>JABCZL010000001.1 GCA_013289685.1 Acidobacteriota bacterium
GTCCAGCATCAGCTTCCTGAGTCGGGTCACAGTAACCTCCTTGTGACCCAAAACCTTACACGGGCAACAATGCTGGCGACGACCACGCGGTAGCGTCCGCCGCGCTAGCGGCTTAGTTCAAACGGGCTTCTGGGAAGTTGGCATCGTCACAGGTCCGCTTCAGACTTGAGACGACAGGGGTCTGGGTCTCCAGTTCGCCCGGTTCAGCCATTCTGGGCTGTTTCCACTGATACCAGTGATACGGTTTCCGTGGAATTACGGGCAATAAGGGAAACTGTGGAAACGGCAGCCTAAGTTACGAATGTGCTCGACACCCGCATAAACACAGGCTAAAATCGCTAACTGTAGGATTCGTCGGCACTTGCTAGAAATGGTGGTAATAGAATCCCTCTCTCTCCGCCAGACTTTAAGCCAAGGCTGACGCCGTCGTTCAAGCAGGGAGGTGCAGTTCCATCAGGTGTCCCTGCTTCTTTGGGCTAAGGCTTGGCGATCTGTATCTCCGGCGTTGATCCTGAATAAACTGGTGGACCTCTTCTTCACAAAACTTCCACAAGCCTTTTCCCTATGCCGGCTTCAAGCGCATGAGATCGCCTCGGGCGGAATCGATTGCGCAGGTGAAGACCCGCCAGATCCGCGTGTGGCTCGATTCGAGGTTGCGGAAGAAGCATTCAATGACTCCGTTAGTCGGCTGCCGCTCCGGCCGGTTAGAACGCTGCCCTGTCACCGACCTCTGACACACCGTCGATCGGTACTCGCTCTTTCCTCGCAGAGCACACCAGCCTTCACTCACATTAGAAACGCCTTCCTCCATGACAATTGGGCAGCTCTCCCGTTAGCTGGTCTGTCGGCGTATCGAACGCAGCATGTGGGGAGCAGATTTTCACGAAGAGTCCCTGACGTCCGGAATCATTCGCCAGCCGAGCGATGCCAAGGTGTCGCCGATATCATCGTGTAATTGTCTTGCCTGAACCTTTCTGGTTTCATCGTTCCATCGCAGCCACGCAAGGCGTTCCGTCCAAGAACGCCTCGCGCCGTGGCTGGAACAAGTCTAGTGAACGCGGTTGCGTCGATGACCCTGCCTCCGAGTGCGCCTGACGGATAGAGTTAGAAGGGCACATTGGGCACGACATCCGGGGCGCTTGTCGGAGAGAAATCGCAGATCCTAATCGCGCGCCAGGCTATGCTCGGCTGAAGGTGCGTTTACCCGATTCCCACCAGTGCCTGTCGGACTGTCCTCACCCACAGAGGCGGGTCATCTGCGGGGCAATTGTAATCTGCTCCGCTGACATCCTGATCCCGCCGGCGAAGGGATGCCACAATAGGAACTCCGGGCAGAGTCTTGCGGAAATGCGCGGCAAGGTTACATCGTTCTTCCCAGGGGGCCCCGTGCCCGATCAAGATAATGCCTACTGATTCATCCGAGAGATCGAGATTTCGCGCAGCGCGCGAGCCGAGAGCAGAAATTACTGGATGTCCAAGGGATTGGAGGATCTCGTCACGGATTGACAACAAGCTCTCGCGAAATTCAACCTGCACTATCGTTGTCATGGTTCTGCGAATCGACGGTCTCAACGGCCGTTATACCCCTCGACGCGCCGAGCGATACCCAAGAGTTGCTTGCGCTGCATGATGAAATGCGCCAAGGGGGCAACGCGCACAGCGACCCACTCCGGCAAACCGTAGGGACGATAGCCGGATGCCACGCGACCACGCACGATCAGTCGCGTTTGGTTGGGTTGCGGTTGTTCTAGGACGAACGCCCAAGTGGTCTGATATTGACCGCCGGGCAACTGCCAAGAAAGAACCAGGCTATGTTCCGGTTCACACTGGGCAACGACGAACACGTCTTTCGCCCCAGGCAAGGCCGGAAATACGCTTCCCACATGGATATTTTGATAGTCCGTCAAGATACGTTCGGCGCTCCGATGGCCACCGTTATCAATGAAGTCGTAAGCGTACCATCCAGCTCTGTCGGATCCCATCTGGGCAAGCCACGGCCAAACGTCATGAGGAGGACGACGAATCGTGATGGCGTGATTGACCGAGCCGATGGGCTGAGGAATCAGGTCGTCTCCGGCAAGGGAACTGGCGCGCTCGTCAGGAGTAGCGCGGACTTGCATGCTGGCACAAATTGCAAGTACCGCAAACACGATCGAGATTCCGAGAAGACCGAGCAGCACTTTTTTCTTCATGGGGCAGCTTATGTAAGGGTAGCCGAGTGCGACTTCGTGCTCAGTGATTGGCGTCACTCGGGCGTTTGCGCCGAGACTCGGCGCAACCTTGGCTCCTTCAGGTAGGAACGCCAAGTTTTGGCAGTAGCCACTGCGTCAAGATCACATAAGCGACAAGGAATGCCACTGCCCAACCCCAATTTGGCATGTTCATTCTCTCCTATCTCCCAACTCCAAGTTTACGCAGGAACGTCATCATCGGGCACCAGTTCGTGAATCCAGACTGAAACAGATTCAGACCAACAAAAGCCGTGAAAAGGTACCAGTACGGGCTTACGTAGTGCCCAAGTGCCCGGGACAACAGAATGAAGCTGCCAGCGATCAAACGAAGTGTGCGTTCTACAGTCATAGCAGTTCTCCTTTCAAAATAAATTCGTCCTACGCAATTTCGCATTGCGGAGTTTCGCATTCAGCGACATTCTCCGGTAAATGTGGATGCATTGGTGGAAGCGAGTGTCCCCTCTGAGAGAGGTAATAAAGAACCGGCACTGCCATCCGCGAGAGGACCGTAGACGCGACTTCTCCCGCCATCAATGACAGAGCCAGGCCCTGGAAAATCGGGTCAAAGAGGATCACGCTCGCTCCCACTACAACCGCGGCAGCGGTCAGCAGCATTGGGCGGAAGCGCACCGCACCCGCATCGACGACGGCATCCTCCAACGACATTCCCTGGGAGCGGCGCAGTTCGATGAAGTCAACGAGAATGATGGAATTGCGGACGATGATGCCCGCCCCAGCGATGAAGCCAATCATCGAGGTCGCGGTGAAGAAAGCTCCCATCAACGAATGTGCGGGAAGAATGCCAACCAGCGTGAGCGGGATTGGCGCCATGATTACCAGCGGCGTGACGAACGAGCGGAACCACCCCACTACCAGCACGTAGATCAACACCAAAACAGCCGCGAAGGCGAGTCCTAGGTCGCGGAAGACTTCTACAGTGATGTGCCACTCGCCATCCCACTTCATGGAGAAGCGGTCAGTGCGCTCGGGCATGGTGGTGCCCTTGTACTGCTTTACACCGTAGCCATCGGGCAACTTGATTTTGTCGATGGCCTCGCTCATCTTCATGATGGCGTACACAGGGCTCTCCTCTCCGCCCGCCACATCTCCCGTCACGTAGACGACTGGCTGCAGGTTCTTGCGATATACGCTGGTATCAATGGTCGTCTGCTGAAGGTTCGTCACTTCCTGCAGGGCGATCTGCCCACCGGAAGACGTCGGCAGCTTCAGGTTGCCAAGGTCTTCGATCCCAGAGCGATCCGGGCGGGCCAGCCGCACTTCGATAGGGATGTCCTCGCGGGAACGGGGATCGTGGAGTAAACCTGCGTTGGCGCCTCCGAGCCCCACCTGCAGAGTGCGTGCCACATCGGCGGGCGAGACGCCGTGAAGCGCTGCCTTGTCCAGATCCACTTTCATGTCGTACTTGGTTTGCGGGTCTTCGACGTACCAGTCCACATCCACGACGCCGGGCGTTTGCTGAAAGACCTTCTTGATTTTGGCAGCCAGTTCAATCTGCCCTTTGTAGTCTGGTCCGTAGACTTCCGCCACCAGAGTTTGCAATACGGGCGGACCAGGTGGGACTTCGGCTACCTTGATGCGCGCACCGAAGGGCGCGGCAATCTTGTCCAACTCCGGCCGCAATCGTCGTGCGATCTCATGACTTTGCGCCTTGCGATCGTGCCGTGAGAGCAGATTCACCTGGATATCGGCCTGATTGGGCTGAGCGCGCAAGAAGTAATGACGCACGAGGCCGTTGAAGTTGTAAGGACCGGAGGTCCCGGCGTAGATCTGATAATTGATAACCTCGGGCTGTTGGCCGAGATACTGTCCCAGTGCCTGCGCCACACGAGTCGTCTGTTCCAGTGGCGTCCCATCGGGCATATCAATGATGACCTGAAACTCACTCTTGTTGTCGAAGGGAAGCATTTTTACGCGAACCCACTTCAACGGAACAAAAGTCACCGCGGCGAGCAGCAACAACACGACACCACCAAGAAATATCCAGCGGCGGTGTGCGTCACGTATGAGGGGGTTCATCATCCGGCGATACAAACGAGTGGTCCAGCCTTCGGTCTCGTGCCCGGAATGATTGCTACCGCCCGCGTGTTTCCGTAGCAGCCTCAATGCCGCCCACGGCGAAACTACGAACGCCACAATCAGTGAAAACAACATCGCCGCCGACGCCCCCACTGGGATCGGGCGCATGTATGGACCCATGAGGCCACGGACGAAGGCCATGGGCAGAATCGCACCGATTACTGCGAACGTGGCGAGAATCGTGGGATTGCCTACTTCGTCCACCGCCTCGACCGCGACTTCAGATAAGGATCGCCCTCGGCTTTCCGGCAACCGAAAATGGCGCACGATATTCTCGACCACAACGATGGCGTCGTCGACAAGGATTCCGATAGAGAAGATCAGCGCAAACAATGTGACCCGGTTCAGGGTGTAGCCATACAGGTAGAACACGGCGAGCGTGAGGGCGAGCGTAACCGGCACTGCCAAGAGGACGACTCCTGATTCCCGCCACCCCAGCGCCAGGGCAATCAACAAGGTGACCGACAACGTTGCGATGAGCAAATGTTTGAGAAGTTCGTCGGATTTGTCTTTTGCAGTCTCTCCATAGTTGCGCGTGACTGTGATGTTCAGATCATTGGGAAGCACGTACCCGCGCAGCGCATTGACCTTGTCCAGCACACGCTCCGAAATGTCGGTGGCGTTCGTACCTTTGCGCTTGGAAAGCGTGATGGTTACTGCGGGATATTCCGCGCCCGCGGTTTGCCCTGAACCACCGCGAGCATTCGCAAACAAAACGTAGGTGTCCGGCTCGGCCGGGCCGTCCTCAAGCTTCTCCGCTACGTCACGCAAGTAGACGGGGCGTTCGGCGTGGACCCCGACAACGACCTGGCGCAGGTCATCGAGACTCGTGAAGAAAGTGCCGGCTTCGACCTGAAACTCGCGATTGTCACGCGCAAAACTACCAGCTTGGCCACGGCTGTTCGCGTTCTGGAGTTGCCCCACGATGGTGCCCGGCGTCAGGTCGTAGGCCGCAAGCCGTTGCGTGTCGAGCACGACTCGGATTTGCCTCGGCTGCCCGCCGATGATCTTGGTCTCAGAAACGTCGTTCAGCGGTTTGAGTGAATTTTCCAGTTCTCCCGCGATTCGCCGCAGGCGATAAGAGTCATAGTCCTTTCCCCACAACGTCAGGGCCATGATCGGCACGTCGTCAATCGATCGGACCTTGATGATCGGTTGTGAGACGCCGGGCGGGATGCGGTCAAAGTTGGAATAGAGTTTGTTGTAGGTCTGAACGATCGCGTCTTCTTCTTTGCTGCCAACGTAGAAACGCACAACCAGCATGCTCACGCCCGGATGGCTGATCGAGTAGATGTACTCAACGCCCGGCACTTCGCGCAGTAACTTCTCCATGGGAAGGCTGACGCGCTGTGCCACCTCGTCAGCCGACGCACCCGGCATCTGAACAAAAACGTCGAGCATGGGCACCATGATCTGCGGTTCTTCTTCCCTTGGCGTCTTGAGAATGCTGAAAGCGCCAAGAAGCAGCGCGGCAACGATCACCAGCGGTGTGAGTTTTGAATCAATGAAACTGTGGGCAATGCGACCGGCCAGGCGCAGGCCCTTCGGGGGGTGAATGGCCGACTTGGATTCTTTGTCGGTCATTACTGGACCTCAATTCGTTTGCCATTCAGGTCGACTGCACCGGGTTTGGCCACAAGCTGCTCGCCATCCTGGAGGCCGGCCAGCACTTCGACCTCGGTCCCGGAAGGCTTTCCCAGTGTGATGTAGCGCAAACTCGCAACCTTGTTTTGGTCCAGCACATAAATGCCTTGCAATTGGCCGCGTTCGACGACCGCCGAGTGCGGAATCAACAGCGCTTGCCGCTTGCCACGAGAAAACTGGGCGCGCCCGAAGAGCCCCGAACGTAGCCGTGTGTCTGTGGGGAGCTCGATCTTCACCAGGAACGTGCGACTCGCGGCGTCCGCGGCTGGGACGATTTGCACAACCTTACCCTTCAGAGCCAAGTTTTCGAAGGCATCGATGACGACCGAAACCTGCTCTCCAGTTCGTACATACTGGAGATCGTTCTCGTTGACGGTGGCCTCCAGTCGATAGCGGCGCACGTCCTCGACGGTGAAGATCGGCATGCCGGGTGAAGCCAGTGTGCCCGAATCGGCTTTCTTCTCTGTCACCACGCCGTCGAATGGTGCCCGAATCCGTGTGTAGTCCAGAGACGTGCGCGCCTGGCGCAATGCTGCCTGCGCCTGGGCCTGTCCTGCCTTTGCCATATCGCGACGCGCGAGAGCCGCTTGTTGACGGGCTTTCACTTCGTCGAACTCTTGCGGACTCACCGATTTCTTTTCGTAGAGAGTCTGGTAACGCTTCAAGGTTGATTCCGCCAGGGCCAGGTCGGAGTCTGCTCCGACCAGTTGCTGTTGGGCGGCAAGGTCGGCTGCGGTCGAGCGGTCTACGGCGGCTCGCGGCTGGGAGTCATCGATTACTGCGAGCACTTGACCGCGCTGGACGTGGTCTCCTTCGTGACCCCGGATCTCGACAATGTTGCCCATCATCTGGCTTGCAACCTCACTGGTCTGGGCGGCCCGTACCGTGCCGACCGCTTCCAGCAAATCAGGCATACTAGCCCGCTGCACGGCGAGCACGGGAAGGTTCCTCACGGTTTCCGGCGACGGAGCCGTGCGGGTTTGCTCGTTAGAGCAGCCGGCTAGGCTAACAACCGCGAAAAGCAACAACAACGAAAGTCTGGTGTTCATACGATTCATTGCATCACCACGGGAGATTGCGGATTCAAGCTGCCGCTCGCCAACTCCAGGTTGGCGTAGCTGGTCTGGAAGTGATAAACGGCCTCCCAGTAGTCGGTTTGGCTGAGGTGCGCAGCATCTTCAGCGGCCAACAAATCGGTAATCGTGGTCAGTCCGCTGTCGTAGCGGTCCTGGTTGATACGCAGACTCTCCTGGGCCTGGGCGATTGCCGCTCGCGCCACTTCGATCTGCTGCCGGTTCGCATCCGTCTCGTAATAAGCCCGCCTTACTTCGAGGCGAACGACATCGCTAGCTGCCTGCTTCATCGCTACAACCTTTTCTTCGAGGGCTCGCTGCCGGGAGAGTTCCGCCCGTTTCGCCCCGCCTTGAAAGATGTCAAATTGCACTTCGATCCCGCCCAGCCAATTGTTTCCTCCGCCACCAGCGACGAACGTAGGGTTATCCATTTCCCAGCCTGCAAAGGCGTTCACCCGCGGACCGAACGCCGACTTGGCCATCGACACGCTCTGCCGCTGGGCCGCCTCCTCGGAAGCAATCCGCTTCAAGTCAGGGCGATTTCCGAGCGCCTGCTTCTCAACTTCCGCAAGCACAGGGGCGGGAAGCGTGCGCTCAGCCAACGCTTCGGTAGTCTGGAACGGAGAATCAAGCGGCATACCCATCGCCGTGTTCAGCTGTGCCCGCGCCACTTCCAGAGCGTTCCTGGCGCGGATCACCTCCTGCTGTCGCGCCGCCATGCGAACCTTCGCTGTCAGCAGATCTGACTCTACAGTCAGCCCGCTGTCGAATCTCGCCTGGCTACGGTCCATGATCGCCTGGGCTGTGTTGGCCGACTGCTCGGCAACTTCCAGTTCCTTGGCCGCCAGCCGAACGTCGTAGTAGGAACTGACCACCCGGAAGACAATCTCCTGATCCGCGCGGTCCAACTGGTGTCCGACAGCCTCGTTCATCTGTTTTGCCTGACTGATGCCGTGCCAAGTGGCGAACGAATCAAACAGGTTCCAGGTTCCCCCAAACCGCGTGCTGAAATTGCCGAGAGGCAGAGGCGAGTTGAGCTTGTTCAGTGTGAAATCGGCCTGGGCAAAACGCTGCTGTCGTAGCTTGCTCCCGAACACGTACACGGGGTCATCACCACGAGTCGCCGTTTCAGAAAAACTCAAGTGCGGCATGAGGAAGGAACGCGCCGCGCGAACACCCGCAGAGGCCACCTTCGTATCCGCAATCGCCGCCTTGCGCAGTGGATTTTTCTCCAGAGCGATATTCACCGCCTGCTGCAGAGTGAGGGACGAAGGCTGCGCCTCCTGTTGACCTGAGGCTGCCCCTAATGACACCCACGTAACAGCGACGCTCAGAAGCGCTTTGAATAGACCTTTCAACCTTGCACTCCCGCGCCTTGAGCTGGCTTCGTCCATTCAGTTTTGTCTTCAATGATTTCGTAAGTTGTATGAAAACTCGCGGTCTTCTGCACCATCGCCCCAACTGAGCAATACTTTTCCTCGGAGAGACGAATGGCCTCCTCCAGCGCCGCCACGTCAATTTCAAAGCCCGTGACTAAATGGTGGATTCGCACTGCGGTGAACACCTGGGGGGGGCGTTCCGCTTGATCGGCTTCGACCCGCACCTCGTAACCGGTAACTTTTTGGTGGTACTTCTGGCGAAGAATGGTCACGACATCGAACGCGGTACATCCAGCCAGTCCGGCAGCGACAAGTTCAATCGGCTTCGGTCCGGTACCTCCGGCTGCATCGTCTAATAGCGCGTGATGGCCGCTTCCGGTCTGGGTAACAAATTGGCGCTGCTGCCTAAGTGGTTGAGTCAGTTCGACTTTGGCTGTGATCATGATCGCCTCCTGCTTGTCCTATCGACCAAGCACATGAATAAATGCAGGAAGTTGGATTTTGTTACAGAGAAAATTGGCCGTGGAACCTGGTGGCCGTAAGGAGGGCTACTACTTTGGCCTGACCACCGCGAGGGCCTGTTCGTAATTCTTCAGCAGTTGCTTGCGGAGCCGGACGGCCTTTTTACTCGCAGGGCACTCCGCCGGGGACGTTCGGCACTGCTCAATGGTCGCTTCGAGACTGGAGAGGAAGGCCTTGCACGGTTCGCAACCGCCCAAGTGCCGCTCCAGCTCCTCACAGAGCGAATCATCCAACCGTTCGTCGAGATAGTTCGAGAGCTCCGCAAACATCGCCTTGCATCGGTCAGGTCTGGGCTGATCGTTGCCTCGCTGTTCTGGGGAAGAGGCCCGCGAAGCGACCGCTGCTCTCCCGGAGCGTGGTTTCAGCCCTTTCATCAATTCCTTCCGGACAAACAACCTCGCACGGTGTAAACGAACCCGGACGGTTCCAGAGCGTAGCCCGGTGATCTCGCTCACTTCTTCGTCGGTTAGCCCTTCCATATCGCGCAGCACCAAAACGATCCGGTACTGTGGCGGTAGCTGCTGAATGGCGTCTCGCAACCTTGCTGCTTCCTCACTCCGAATGGCGAATGCTTCGGGGTTGATGCCGCCATCGGTCCCCAGTTGCTCAAGTTCCTTCCGATCCGGCATGAGTTCTTCCAGAGAGAGATCTGGATTGGGAGCAAACTTGCTCCGGCGCCGACTCATCAGGCAGCGGTTCTTTGCCACCTTATAGAGCCACACTACGAGAGCTTTGGGACTGTCGAATTTGGGCAGGTGCGGAACCGATTTCAGCAGCACTTCTTGCATCGTATCTTCCGCGTCCTGGCGCTGGCCGCACACGCGCATGCTAAAGGAGAACACGGTATTCTGGAGCAAAGCTAGAGCCTGCTCCAGCGCCGCATCGTCACCCCGCTGCAATAGCTGCACGGCTTGTTCGATCTCAGAACGCATTGCCGTAAATGTAGCATGGCAAACTTTTCGGCTAGCTTGATTCGGGCCTTCTGAATCCACTACTCCATGTCAAACGCCAGCCACTGAAATCCCCCCTCCCTTTCCACCTGTAGTACAACGGGATCGTGCGGCTTGATCTCCGTCAGAGCTGCGCGCAGAGAGCTTAGAGAGTCGACCGGCACCTGATTCACGCTATGGATAATGTCTCCGGTCTCCAGGCCAGTCTCGGAACTCATGAAATTCGCTACTCTTGCGACCACGACAACGCCGGATGGGTTGCGCAGCGTGCCCACCATGGATCGCAGCTCATCGTTCAAACGCAGCGCGAGTATACCCAACCGAGAAACCAGGTTTTCGCGCGAATTGACCAAGTCGGAGAGAGAATCCATTGGATCTTTCATCTCAACTGCGGGAATGAAGAGAGTCTTCCGCTCCGTGCCGCGAAGAACCTCCAATTGAAGCACTTCATCTAAAGGATGAAGATAGAGAGCAGAAGTGAACGCTGGCAGCGTGCCTATGAGGCGGCCATCAGCCCTGACGACGATGTCTCCCACCTTCAGGCCAGCCGCTTCAGCAGGGCCTCCCGGGATCACATCATCAATCACCACTCCCCAATTTTGCGAAAGCCCCAATCCTTTAGCCAAGCTGGCGGTGATCGTTTGGGCGGCTGCTTTGACCTCGATCCGATGAACATGTCCGTACTTGCGCAGGCTCTCGTAGACGAAACGCACGATCCGTGCGGGGATCGCAAATCCTAGCCCCTCACTTCCACCTGCTTCGGAAAGGATGAAAGTATTAATCCCTACGACGTAGCCGTCGGTGTCAACCAGAGGGCCGCCGCTATTTCCCGGGTTGATGGGAGCATCCGTTTGGATGTAAACCATCGGACGGCTCGGATCTGCCTGCCTCGCAACTGAACTCACCACGCCCATGGTCACCGAGTTCTCAAGTCCTTCGGGGCTGCCTAGTGCAAACACTAATTGCCCTTGGTGTACCGGCCGGTGGTTGCCAAGCGAAAGTGTGGGCAGGCTTGTCTGATCAATCTTAAGCAGGGCAAGGTCGGTGTCCTTGTGCATGCCAATCAGTCGAGCTTCAACGATCCGCTGCTTACCGGCTGGCACCATCTGGTCCGGAAAATCCACCGAAGGCACTGCAAGCGCAACGTGGATACGTTGCGCGCCCTCGACCACGTGAGCATTTGTCATGATGTAACCATCCGGGTCCACGATGACTCCTGAACCAATCGCATGCTCGCGGGTTATGAGCGCTGTTTGACCACGACTATTTTCCTGCAAAGGGCCATACCCGGTAACCAGAATTTGGACCACCGCAGGAGAAATCCTGGCTGCAAGTTGCTCGATCGCGAGATTCAGTTGCTGTAACACCGGTGGTGGTTCTGCTGGCCTGGTTCCACTCAACTTTGCTTTGTCGATGTCGGCTTTCGCCTTTGTAGAATCCGTAGCGGCGGGAACCTGCGAAGATGCCTGTTGGCCCAAACTCGGCACCGCCAACCACAGGAAGCAAAAACACGCAGCGAAAACAGGGACTTGGAATAATTTTCTCGCACCGCAAATTGGGTAGAGCATAGAAATACGCTCCCTGGACCGTCGATTCGTCTTACGACTGAGACCATGATTGCGCTTTGGTGGGATAAAAGCTACGGTCGGTCTCGATTCCGTGGCCAAGTGAAGATGCTGATGGTTAGCGGCGCTACTCGATGCCCTGACAAGATCAGGTCGAATGTAAACGTCCGAGGAAGTACACTCTGACGAACTGCTGAATGTGTCGATTGCCGTCAAAGTCTTATAAATTAGAACTTCCGGGCCGTGGTGTGGTTCTCATCACGTTCTTGCGCGCCCTTCGTACCCAGCCCAATGACGTTCGATTTCTTTTACGCTCTCCGCTTGGGATCGGGCTGTCGAGATCGCAGCGGCTAGAGTATCCTACCCAGGTGTTGGAAGGGCAAAGGCGGCTGCGGTGAAATGGGAAGCGTTGATACTGATCCTCGGGAGCATGCCATCAATCCCGGTCGTAGCCCAAAATCAAGGATCGCCACTGAGTGCCCAGCCCAACAGTGAAGCGAAGGTGGTCACTCTTCGCGGCAACGTGCATCCGCTGGCGCAGGCTCGTGACGACGTGGGAGCCGCGAGTTCCTCGATGCCCGCCAAGCGATTGATGCTGTTGCTGAATCGTCCAGCCGACCGGGAAGCCGCTCTCGCCCAGTACATGCAGGACGTTCACACTCCGGGCTCGGCGACCCACCATCAGTGGCTCACGCCCGAAGAGTTCGGCGTCCGATTTGGGCCTGCCGACTCAGACATTCAACAAGTGTCCAACTGGCTGAGCGGGATGGGCTTTCAAGTGGCTGGCGCGTCAAAGGGCAAAACGCTGATCGAATTCTCCGGAACCGTCGGGCAGGTAAACAAGGCCTTCCATACCCAAATCCGGAAATACGCGGTGAACGGCGAAGTACATTACGCCAATGCCTCGGATCCACAGATTCCGGAAGCACTTGCGGGCATTGTGCGCGGAGTTTCGTCATTGAACGATTTTCGTCCCAAGTCCAATCTTCACGTCGTGGGGTCCGGGCACATTGATTCGGCCACCAGGAAAATCTCTCCGGATTTCACCTTGTCGGGTCAGAACGGGCCGTTCTATGCCGTCGCTCCAGAGGACTTCGCCACGCAGTACGATCTTGCGCCATTGTATGCAGCCGGGATCAACGGTAGCGGCAAGACCATCGGGATCATCAACGATTCAAACATCGATGTAAATTTGGACAGTGCTTATCGTAGCCTGTTCGGTCTGCCCGCCAACTCGACACAAGTGGTGCTGGATGGCGGTGATCCAGGGCTCAATGGCGACGCCACCGAGGCTTACCTCGATGTTGAGATGGCGGGCGCGGTTGCACCCGGCGCTACGGTGAACCTCTACGTTGCCTCATGGGATACGGTCGCGGACGGGCTGAATTTCCCTTTGATTCTGGCTGCAAGGCGCGCCATTGAAGATAATCAGGCGGACGTGCTGAGCGTCAGTTTCAGTGAGTGTGAGGGCTTTATTGGAACCGCCGACAATCAGATACTGGCGGCGTTGTGGGAACAAGCCGCCGCGCAAGGACAGACGGTTTTCGTTTCTGCTGGAGATAACGGCTCGGCCGGTTGCGACAATGCCGATACCCAACAGCAGGCGATCTACGGACTCCAGGTCAACGGTTTTGCCTCGACGCCATGGAACGTCGCGGTGGGCGGTACGGACTTCTATTACTCCGACTACGCCAGCGGCGCTGCCAGCGCGGCCAATTTGTGGAATGCCACCAACGACGCCAATTTTGGCTCGCTTAAAGCTCCCCTGCCGGAACAAGTGTGGAATGATTTTTTCGGTTTTGATGCGGTCAACCTCAACGACACCCCGCAGGGGCATTATCTTTACTCCATGGCCGCGGGCAGCGGTGGCGCGAGCAGTTGCATCAACTCCGCCGCATCCACGCCGGGGAGTGCTCTTCCGTTTGTCTGCAGCCCTGTCTCGGGAACTGTTTACGGATATGCCAAGCCAAGCTGGCAGAGTGGTCCGGGCGTCCCGGCCGATGGAGTGCGCGATCTTCCCGACGTCTCCCTGTTCGCCGCCAATGGCTATAATCTTTCCGCATATCCTATCTGCGCCAGCCCTGGCGACTGTGTCCCCGGTGCAAATCAGCAGACGCCGGTAACTTTGGTGGGCGGCACTTCGGCTTCCGCGCCCGCCATGGCCGCCATCATGGCGCTCATCGACCAGAAGTATGGACGGCAGGGACAAGCGGACTACACCTTCTATGCGCTGGCGCAACAAAAGGCATCCGCCTTCCATGACATCACGCGAGGCGGCAACAACGTCCCTTGTGGAGAGGACAACAGCGTATTCACGCCAAACTGCGAGCCCAATACCGGCGGAGCCATTAATCCTTCGTGGAACACGTTGTCCGGCTACCCCGCAACCACCGGATACGACCTGGCCAGCGGTCTCGGCAGTGTCGACGCCAACGTGCTGGTGACTAGCTGGGACACGCTCAGCTTCGCACCCACCGCGACATCCTTGCAGCTTTCACCCACCTCTTTTGCGCACGGCACTGCGGTCAAGCTCAATGTCAATGTCGAGTCCTCCGGGGGCGAATCGCCCCAGGGCGGCGTCTCCATTCTCACCAATTCGCCGGCGCCCGCAAGCCAATCTGTGGATCTCATCCCTCTGGGCAGTAATGGATCGGCCAGCGGCAGCATCGACTCCCTGCCTGGAGGCACCTACCAGGTCTGGGCCAACTACGGGGGAGACGGCTTGCACGCCAGCAGCAATTCCTCATCTGTGTCGGTTTCCGTGACTCCCGAGTCCAGCAGCATCGGTATCTCTGCCTGGAGTACGAACGGGGCGGGGTACAATCCCGCCGCCGGCTGCACCCCGGTCGTGGGCGCATATGAGACGCCCGTCGCCAGTGGTTCTTCTATTTTTCTGGGTACCCCGCTTTGGCTTGCCATACAACCCAAGGGCTCAACCTCTGCGCTCGCAACTGCCACCGGCTCCGCCACGTTCACTTGGGATGGTCAGTCGGCAACGGTTCCTTTGAACGTCTCGGGAATTGCCACGTGGGTTACCCCTCCGACCGCCAACGCCGGCACCCACACGGTGACCGCCAGTTACTCGGGAGATGCCAGCTACGGGCCGGCCACGTCCTCACCTTTCACCTACACGGTGAAACAAGACCAGCCCCCTTTTCTTATAAATTACAGTTGGGTAAGTTCAGGTTTCGCCTGCAACACCGGCGTCCCGTGCAACGCCTACGCCGGAGACAACTATCCGGTCCAGGTTGAGTTGTTCGGAGGAGTTTGCAACCTTGCCACCGGAACCGTCACCGTCACGCTAGGTTCTCAGACGCAAACCGTAACTCTGTCCCCGGAGGGTTTCCCCCCGGGCGAAATCTTGACCGGCGTAGCCATATTCCCGAACGTACAGGCCGGTACGTACCAGTTGTCAGGGAGCTACAGTGGAGACAAGAATTACCAAGCGGTGTCTCAGGGCCCGGTCACAATAGTTGTGGCGCCTTCCGCGGCGCCGCTAGTTCCCACTACGGTCGCTGCGTCCGTTAACCCATCGGTCCTTACATATAACAGCCCGACTTATGTAACTCTCACGGCCACGGTAACCGGGGGAGTCGGCGCCAATGGACCGCCGACGGGGACTATCGATATTTACCGAGACGGAGAGAATTCCTTTTCTGTCGGCCTCACGCCGTCCGGCCCTAATTCATCCACGGGAAGCTATTCGATACCGGACTTTAACTATGACTTTTACTTTGGTCTGAATCAGTTCGTTGCGGTCTATGGAGGAGATCCCACCTACCAGGGATCGGTCAGCGCGCCCCTTCAAGTCACCGTGGTGACCACGGGAGTGATCCCCGATTTCATCCTGGCCCCGCAACTGAACCAGATCACGTTGCAGTCGGGCAGTTCGGCAACCGTCGCGCTCAACCTGGCACCGCAAAATGAATTCAGCGGCGCAGTGAATTTGACTTGCGTCCCGTCTTCCAGCCAGCTCACATGCAGCCTCAATCCATCAAACGTGACGGTGAGCGGGCCGGCAACGGCAACGCTGACCATTGCGGTTGCAGCGCAGGCAGGCGCGTTGCCTGCGCACTCTGATCGTTATTCAGATTCGGGCAGGCGTCTTGTTTGGCTGGGGGCTTCTGGCGGATTCATGTTTGCATCGGTCTTGGCGGGAGGATTGAGGAATCGCCAGCGAAGGCTGGCCATGTTGTTCAGCCTCGCGGTCTTCGCGGCCTTGTTCTTTGCCGCTGGCTGTGGCAGCGGCAGCCATAGTATCCCGCCGCCACCGCCTCCACCGAACGCAACCACCTACAGTGTGGTGGTGAGCGGCACGGCAAACGGAATCACGCATAACGCCAAGGTCATCGTGTCAGTCCAATAGCGCGCTGTTTCGTTTGGCAGAACTACGCAGATCCTACGAGGCTGTAGAGCAGGACCGCGAATACCATCAAGGTGAAAAGCACGTACATGCGGTCGCGCTCTTCTGCAAACCCGAAGATCGAAAATGCGACTCGCGCTATCGGAGTCGCGATCAACAGTAAGAGTCCCAACTGGATGATCCCCCGGCCTCGCAATGCCAATGTATCGCGGATGATTCCGTGGACGTTTCGAAGGTCTGCGGGTTCGCCACGGAAGGCGCGGAAATCCACGGCAGAATGACCATGCCGAAGGAGATAAATGACGCCACCAATGGCTACAACCAGCGCAGACAGAAGTACTCCAGCACGCAGCAGGTTGCCCAGAATATTTTCAATCCTTTGATCGGTCCAGCGCCGTTCTGGAAGCACTTAGATCCTTCCGGAAAGCCCGTTATAGAGCATCTCAATGGCTAGAAGAACGATCACCAAGCTGAACCCGAGGCGCAGCCATTTTGTATGCACTTTGATCAGAATCCTGGCGCCCAACAAGGAACCGGCGAGAACCCCTAGCATCACCGGCATGACAAGCCCAGGATCAATGTAACCGCGGTTCAGATACACACCCGCGCTGGCTGCGGCAGTCACCCCGATCATGAAATTGCTCGTGGTGGTTGACACTTTGAAGGGTATTTTCATCGCTTGGTCCATGGCAAGAACCTTCATTGCTCCGGAGCCGATACCAAGCAGTCCTGACAAAGCGCCAGCGCCAAACATGAGAGCCCAGCCAGTCGGAACATGCTGCACGTTGTAACTTCTAGGACCGTCCGCGTCCGGGAAACTGCCGTTCAAGCGCAACCGGGTAGCAAGTGGATCGGGTGGAACTTCGCGTTCAGCTTGCGATCGAGGTTTCCGGGAAAAGTATGCGGAAAACAGCAGGACCACTCCAAAGACAATTGCAATTGCATGCGTTGATACCCGTGCCGCAAGGTTTGCGCCGAGAAGGGCGCCCAAAGTGGTCGCAATCTCAAGGAACATACCGATTCTGATATTAGAGAAGCCCTCTTTTACGTAAGCCGCCGCCGGGCCGGAAGAAGTCGCGATCACGGAAACAAGCGAAGCGCCGATGGCATAGCGGATGTCAACCTTGAAGAACAGGCTGAGCAGTGGTACGAGGACAACGCCGCCGCCTAGCCCAGTCAAAGCGCCAATCAGACCGGCGATCAGTGAACTGCCGCATACCGGCAGGCTAAACTCCAGGATGGTCAAGAAGCTCCTTTAGCGGCCCAGAAAGACACAGCACAAGAACTCTAAACGTTTTGCTCTATTCCGTTGTTGAGAATCGGCGCTTGCTCAATGTCGAGTTTGAACTTTCTTGGACCTGAGAATATCGGCGATTGTTGTATTTTCCAGGATGTCGGCGGTCGCATCCCTCACATCAAGAAACACCTGGTAGAGAGCCCGATGGCTCTTATCTCGCGCAATTAGAGTCCGTAGTTGATCTGCATCGCCAAATGGCGCGAGCGGACCATCCATCAAGCGGATGATGTCGCTGAGGCAGATGTCGGCCGGATGCCGGCGAAGCTTGTAGCCTCCCCTTGCACCACGTTCGCTATCGAGAATCCGCGCATGCTTGAGTTCAAGCAGGATCAGTTCAAGGAACTTCGGGGGTAAGCCTTCCTCCTGTGCAATATCTCGGACTTTGATAGCACCGTCTTCGTGATGCCGTGCAAGCATTGTGATGGCTTGCAGCGCATAGAGTCCTTTTTGTGAGATCTTCATGCTTCTGCAGGTTCCGTCGCCTTCCACAGCGTGAGCCAATGTACAGCCAGTGTACAACCGCGCCCTTGCAGGTTTGGCGCTCGCGACCGCGCGGTTTTCGCGGCGAGACATTTACCAACATTGCGCGCAAGTCCATGAATGGCTTTTGCAGTAACTTCATTTCTAAATCTTCTCGAAGAAGTGCGCAACGCTCTTGCCTGCATCCTCTGTGGAATAGATGACGACCTTTGTGCCTCTTTCGCCCCCCGCTGCCACGCCTTTGCCGGCGTCCGCAGCCGCGTGCCTCGTCAGCGTGAACGCATGCTCGGTGCCGTCCGCAGATTCGATAACTAGCTTCTTCCCGCCGCGATCGACCTCTTTCAGCGTCCCTTCGGTCCTCTTGAGACCGGTGTCTCCAACCTTATCTACTTCAACAGCTGTATCCTTCGCACCCCGCTTTGTGGAGTGCGCCACGACTTCCGAACCCTCTTTCAAACCGTGCCACGAATCTGCCGCGGCCACATCGGTGGCTTTCATCCCATGAACGCTAGTGTCCTTGGCCCAGTAGAAAATGTGTTCTGCGCCATCGGCGGTTTTGACAGCAAATGTCTTGGTCGCTTTGTCAATCTTGGTGATCGTGCCGTGGGTTGCGGTGACGACGTCTTCAATAGCAAAACCATATGAAACGACTGAACAAACGAGAATTGCGACTCCGATGATTTTCATGTGCATTGTTCTCCCTTTCGTCCGCTAAATGACGTAAGACTTTGATGAACTTCCACTACGCGCAGTCGAGCAATCGACTGCTTCTTGGGCGGTCAACCTGAGTTGTTGTGCATGAGGTAACCTCACCTGCACTCGCGCTCGTAGGTCCCTGATCTCCGGCAGTCGGTGAGGCTGCAACATACACTTCCGCGGAAACGCCGTCGCTGGTCTGGAAAGCTGTTCCAATAGGTGCTCTTTGGGCTTGAGGACGATGCATGAGTTCGCTGTAGAAGACGAGTAGCAAAGACGCAATCGCGGACAACAAGTAAATTCGCTCACGCTCCCAATCCAATTGCACGAGCGAAACAATCAAACACGCAAGTAACAAAACACGTTTCAAACGTTTCATATGGATGCCCTTCGCTGATTCTGCGACTTTTCTTCGCCTCCCGACTCGCGCTTGAAGAGTACAAATCGAGGGACAGCTTCAGGGCGCAGTTTCAATTACGCGCAAGAGCATGCCGCTGCCCCCTCTTATTTTCACGTTGCCCTTGCTGGAGTGCAGCGAGATCTGACCAACCGGATCGCTCCGACCTGCGTGTGCAAGGGTCAAGTTTGGCAGATCGTAAAGGCCACAGGCATCGGAAGAGAACACCCACAACGCCTGCACTTGGTCGTTCCCATCCATCTCGCCGCGGCATTTCGTGCCAGGTATTGACCTCAAGTGGACCAGCACGCCACTGCCCAGCACAGAATTTCCAACGATATTCGAGCCGTTTGCCACAACTCCTCCGCGATAGACAACCTCGCCTCCGATCTGATCAGTGGTCCATGCGTTTTCGGAAGTTCCTCGATCCGGGCCGCTCTCCGGAACCTGTGCTTCAGATACATCCATCATGGTCGCCAACGCCCTCAGGTTCGTTATCATCGGAACACGCCGTTTTCCCGTCGCCAACGTGTCAAAGCGCAAGGACAGGTCCGCCATCATTCCGTTAACCGCAGGTCTGGCAGCGACAATATGTCCGATGACTTTCGCACCAGCATGAATCTTGCGCCCTCCTGGCAATGGCACATCCTGCATAATTCGGGCACTGATTTGCTCTCCCACTCGCGCCTTGTCCGAGCGCAGTGAAGAATTCAACTGAACCGGCAGGATGGTTCCCACAGGAATCTCGTCCTGCCCAAACAATTGCGTCGAAAATGCGATTAGAGTGACGAACAAAAACCGTTTCATACTGAACCTCCCGGGTTACGTCATAAGCGACGCCTCGTTTCTGTGATCGTTATTCTCCCAACCATTTGAGGTCTCCGCCCCGCATCTTCACAAGAGGCTCACGATCTCGTAGAAAGCAGCAGGACCGTTCTCGTAGGGATCGATTCC
Source organism: Acidobacteriota bacterium (assembly GCA_013289685.1). Taxonomy (GTDB): domain Bacteria; phylum Acidobacteriota; class Terriglobia; order Terriglobales; family Acidobacteriaceae; genus Sulfotelmatobacter. The sequence continues at coordinate 19,649 of JABCZL010000001.1, forward strand.
TAGGAAAATGATCCTGCCGCCTGCAAAAGCACGACGACTTTCGTTTTTGTGCCTATCACCTCCGATGTCGTTCCTTTCGCCTTCCGCATCTCGAACCTCATTTGCTCCCACCACCGAACGCGTAGCCAATCGAGACACCATAAATAACCGGGTGGCTCGAACTGAATTCCGCGTTGTTGTTTATGAGGTACAGTCGCATTTCTGGCCGAACAAAGAAGTTTCCGTATGGGTAGAAGCGAAGGCCTCCCCCAAAGTCGCCCATGAAATGGTTGCTGCTCATGTAATTGGTGCAGTTTCCGTAAATGTCGCAGTTCTGGTAACTGTTCGAGTAGAAGCGGATGCTTTCTCCTCCGATTCCAGCCAACGCCTCGGCTCCAAAATACTTACTGAACCGCCGCGCATACATGGCGTTAAAGTCGTAGAAAAGCGGCCGGTAAGGAAGTTGGCCGCCATACATGCCCTGGCTTGCTCTCCAGTTCACTTCGGCCTGCACTCCAACGTTCCCCTTCCAGAACGGCTTGAAGAGAACATCTCCATTGAATCCCACAAACGCTCCACCACCCTCGGCCGGTAGGAAGGTCCCACCACTAAAACTGTTGCCAGGCGAGTTGAGGGACCCTCCTGCGAAAGCGACGTCGATTTGTTGAGCTCGGGCTAGTGCGGCGAAGGAACAAATCCAACACGTAATTGCAACTGCAATCAGCCTTCTCATGTGTCCTCCATTAGTAATCATTAGGCCAAGCCGTTACTGGCTCGGCCGCCGTTTCACGAATGTCCACCGCCTGCTGATTTCCGACCTTCCGAGAGCGAGCTGGCAGCCGGAACCATGACGAGGCTGAAGTCGATGGTTACGCGGCTGCCAGTTGGGGGGGCTCCTTCAAAACCGTGGTAGTCCTCACCTAAACCGGTAGGGGTCAGTGCTTGAGATTTCACCGAGACTGTCTTCCCGGTGCAGGAAGGCCCCGCATAGTCTTCGCCCACATTAGCGGGCACCTGACACTGCTCGTTGTTGACAACCACCGGCCAATCGCTTTGCAAGATTGCCGAACGCAGTCCGGGAAAATCCTCGTGCGGAATAGACGCAGATGCCGAAAGCTCCAAGCCGTCATCCTGCCTTACTCCGTGGTCGGTGGCTGACCTGCGAAGGATGAATGCAACTTGGCGTTTGATGGTGTGGACTACTGGTTCTCCGTAGATCGGGCCTGCGTAGGCTTCATTGGGTGTCGCGTCAACACTGCGCTCGACACGAACAAGCGTCAGGTTACCCGTCGCAGTTAGGGCACCATCTTTGGTGCGTGCTATGCGCTCCGATTTGAAAATCAGCTCGCTGTAGTCGACGGCATTCGGACTTCGAGCATTTGCCAATTTGCCATCAAGACCAGTCGGGCCACCGGCATCTGCCGGACAAAGCACGAGTTCAATCTTGCTCCTCGCAGCTTTCGCTCCGCCAAGGAACAGATTCCCGCCTACGCGAGCAACCCCAATGTTGAGGGCATGGGGGGCGGCACGTGAGCCCAGGAAAAGCCTGACGCTAGAGTCACCCGAATCAAGCCAGAGATTCGGCGTCCGCGGCGCTGCTGAAGCATTCGTCGTGGAAGTGGGACCGCCATGTACCAGGGCTGCTTTCCCGTTTTCCGTATCGGTTTGGAAGCGAGGTTGTTGGGCATTTACGGGCGTAAAACATCCCAAAAGCAGGAACATCAAACTAGACCTCTTCATAAATCCACCTCTAAGCCCTCGCTTGTTCTGCACCACGTCATGCGGACAAATAAGCTCCTCGGTCGTTGAATTGGTCTCGCTGGCCCTTGGGCCACGAATAAAGGTGACCAACGTCGACGACAATCTGTCCGTCGGGGGCCACTGCGAGTTGGGCACGGTCCATCGGTCTCGGAGCCGGACCTTCGAAATTAATTCCCTCGCTGTCGTAGCCGCTGCCGTGGCACGGGCACTTGAATTTGTTCTCGGCTGGCTTCCAATCAGGAGTGCAGCCTAGATGTGTGCAGCGCGCGTAAATGACAAAAAGCCGATCAGGTGTTCGGTCCACCCAAATCCGGTACTTCTGCAGATATTTTTCGTCGATACCGAGCGCATAATCGGCTGGGTATCCAATCTTGAAGACGGTAGCCGGTTCAAAGAGCACACGCGGCAGGAAGAATCGGAAGAACGCGATGAACCATGCCGCAAGAAAAGCAACTACGCAACTCCAAACAAATCTGCGGCGCCGCCGATCCGTGACGGTGTTCGGCGGCCCGACGGAAGGCACGCCGGCTGCAGCCGCCGCTTTCGAAGTCCCGACCGCCGGGGTGCCAACGTATTGGGTGGCGTTGGGTCTGGAGGCCGATTGATCTGCGGTCGCCACGAGCGCCTGTTGTCTCGATTGACTTTCTCCCTGCACGTCTTCCACCGCTGTTTTGTCAGGCACCCTCTTGCCCTTTCTACATTCGGTCCGGACAACCTCGACGTGTCGACCACAGGAATCCGCTATCCCGCACGCCGCGACATAGCCGTTGCTGGTATCGGAGTCCTCGTTGACAAGCTAGCTCCGATCTTGTCTTCGAGTTTGCCTTGACATCGAAGGCAGAATTGCGTCCACGGCAATGCTTGCAACCTCTGGTCCTGCACTTCGTTACCGCACCCCACGCATGTTCCGAAGGAGCCATCGGCGATTCTCTTGAGAGCCGCTTCAATCAAGCCCAAAACCGTTCTTCGCTGGCTGCTCCGCTCGAACAAAGCCTCCTTTGACAGACTGATGACGCACTGGTCCGCGCTGTCTTGTGCTGCCTCGGCATCCAGAGACCGTGCTTCCTGATCCATCCGACGTAAGAACTGCTGGGCCTCGTGACGCTGGAATTCAAGCTTCTGCCTGAGCCGTTCGACATCTACCTGCTTCATTTGTTTTCCCCATGGTCGTGTGTGATCGCCAATTTCGGTGTGCGTTACCGCCGTTCGAAGGCTAGCGCTTACGTGTCGAGATCTTGAAAGGCCCACTCCGGTCTTTCAGCATTTCGAAGATATGAGTCGAAGAACCGAAGCAGGAATGGCGTCTGACTGCCTACACCTGTAAACAGAAGAACCGGAACTTCAGGCTTGATACGTTTCATTTCAGCCCGAACCGAGCTGCCAGGCGCATCCGGCAGGTCGTACTCCAGGAGCACGCCATGGATGGGCTGTTTCATGAGAATCGAGAGACCCTGACTTCCCGTGGTTGCAGAGAGAACCTCGTAACCAGCCGTCTCCAGCATGTACTTCAGGGCGTCGAGATACTCGATATGGTTCTCGACACATAGAACTCTGACGTTATTCATTGGTCCTCTCCTGGCCTGCGTAGGTTGTCGGGTGCGGATTTTTCGTTGCGGCGTATCTCAGCCGATCAACTTCTTCTTCTGAAATCGGCTTCCTCCGCAGCAGTACCTCTCGAAGCGTCCATTCGATGCGATCGACACTGTCGGAAATGACTCGAACGCACTGGTGGTTTTGGATCGAATCTGTTGTTAAAGAAATGGCCCCTAAAGCGTTTCGGATGTGGTGATTCATTTCAGAGATCACTTGCATCCTCAGCAGCGCAGCTTCCTGTCGCTGATTGGCCGCGTCCGCGAATCCGGCGGTCAACCCTGCAACGGCGACCGCCGAAACACCCTCAGCCAACAGTCGTTCCCAGTGACGGCCGAGATCTGCGACCAGGAAGCGATGCATAAGCTCGGTCACAAGAAAGGACACGAGCCCGACCACTACGGAAACCAGAATTACGCGAGGGGTCATTCCCCAAGCGACGACGGTTCGGGTTTGAGGTCGGTCCAAACGAGCCATCTGAAACTCCGATTTCCAGCACAGCCTTTATTGTTCGTTGCATCTCAACACATGACAGCATTAAGGAATCCTGAAGTGTTTCTGAACTTTTCATTTCGACCGGCTGCACTGCCAGCGACCTCCTGTAAAGTGTGAGCTATGTTCGGCGTAGACAATATTCACGCAAAAGGAGCGCTCGACATTCTGGTTGTCGAAGACGAGCAGAAACTGGCGGACGCAATTGCCGAGGGCCTCATTCGCAACGGCTATCAAGTCAGAGTCGCCTATTCTGGGGAGTCAGCGCTTGAGCAATTACGTGATCACAACTTCGACCTGATTCTCTTGGACATCATGCTGCCGCGGATGGGTGGCCTTGAGACTCTGCGTGAATTGCGCCGCGACGGATTCAAAATGCCTGTATTAGCCCTCACATCTAAGGGCTCTGTTGACGACCGTGTACGGGGCCTAGATGCTGGCGCAGACGATTATCTCGTCAAGCCTTTTGCTTTCCCCGAACTCCTGGCCCGCGTGCGCGCACTTCATCGGAGAGCCACTCCCGCGGCTGCCTCGGTCTTGCAGTTGGCGGATCTAAGGATGGATATCAGCGGGCGAATAGCGACGCGAGGCGATCAGGTAATCGAGCTCACAGGACGGGAATTCGATTTGCTCGAGTATCTCTTGCTGAATAGTGGATCGGTTGTTTCTCGGGAGATGGTCGCCCGTGACGTATGGAAGACAACCCTGCGCTACACTTCGATCGACAACGTAATTGACGTTCACATTGCCCGCATCCGCCGGAAGATCGATGATGCTTGGCCGATCAAGCTCCTGCACACGGTTCGTGGCGTAGGTTTTGTTATGCGGACGGAGGACGCGAAGAAGTGAGCATCCGGATTCGTAATATCAGAGGCCGCCTCACGCTCTGGTATGTTGTCATTTTCGGTCTTTTGTTTGCCGCCTACATTTGCAGTGCCTGTTTCCTTCAGTATTGGCAGTTGAAGCAGCAGCTTTACCATGCCGAAGTGCAGGACATGGAGACCGTCCAGGGTCTCCTTTACTTCACTGCCGATGGGCGAGTCTCGTTGCATGAGGAGTACTTCAATCGGCCTGAATCAAGACTCTTGCTCGACCGGCTGTTGGAAGTGCTGGATTCAAATGGGCACGTACTTTTCCGCAATCGCAAGCTCGATGGAAACACACTGGGCGGCCGGCTTCTACCGGATGAAGGCGTGAACGGTTTCACACCACGGAGCCTCCGCCTCGCTGACGGGACGCCGGTTTTAGTTATCAGTCATGCTCATGTTCTCCAGGAAACCCCAGTTCTGATCCGCCTGGCGTACAGTACGGAGCCACTGAGACTCCAATCGCTTCAGTTGCTTGGCCTACTTACTCTTGTTCTCCCGATCGCGCTGATCGCTGCTGGTTTTGCGGGCTACCGTTTCGTCATCCGGGTTCTGGATCCTCTCGAACAGATGGCCGGGCTCACCGAGCGCATTACGGCGCGCCGCCTCAATGAACGCATCCCAGTCAAGAATCCCGAGGACGAACTCGGTCACATGGCGCTTGTCCTGAACGGACTCCTTGAGCGCCTGCAGGAATCCTTTGAACAGCTGCAGCGTTTCACGTCTGACGTCTCCCACGAACTCAGGACGCCGTTGGCAGCCGTGCGCAGTGTTGGCGAGGTAGGCCTGCAGGAGGAGCACGACGCCGAGAAATATCGCGACATCATTGGAAGCATGCTGGAGGAAGTCGCCAAGCTCACTGCCATGATCGACACGCTACTCACCATCGCACATGCTGAGTCAGGAGCGATCCAACTGCAACAAACCACCTTCGCTCTGATGGACCTCGTGCAAGAGGGGGTCGCGGTCGTGGGTGTCCTGGCAGAAGATAAGAAACAGACTCTTTCAGTGACAGGCGACCAAGGAGCGCTAGTATGCGCCGATCGCGCGTTTCTGCGCATGGCCCTGGTCAATCTCCTCGACAACGCCGTGAAGTACTCGCCATCTGGAAGCACGATTCGCATTTCTTTGCAGCCTGGTAGCACGAGCCCCGGGCCACCGGAGTTTGTGGAACTCGCCATCCAGGATGAAGGACCGGGGATTCCCGAGGCTGCCCGGCAACGAGTCTTTGACCGTTTCTACCGGCTCGATGAAGCGCGTACGCGTGACTCTGGCGGCTTCGGACTCGGATTACCCATAGCAAAGTGGGCGGTCGAGGCTCATGGCGGCAACATTGACGTGAAGGCCGCTTTGCCGGCGGGAGCGATCTTTTGTATCAAGCTGCCGACCGTCCAACTGTTGTAACCAAGCTGTTACGTCAGTTGACCACGTCTTTATGCCCAGCCGGCGTAGTACGTCTGTATACGGGGCGTCGCGTGGAGCGATCGAGTCAGCGCCTCCGAGTTGGGACCCTATTCCGATGACCACTGCACGAACAACATCCCTTGTACTTTTTTGAGATCCGCGGTCTCGCGATCGAGTACGACGTCCCGCCGCGAATCGGAATATCGTGTGTCCAGGAGCAGAAACTTCCGAATCACGGTCACTGGCGTGTAGCCTTGCTCGCCACCACCGTAGGCCGCCCAGAAGAAAACTACGCCACGTACAACATAAATGTGAGAGTCCCATTCCATCAGCGGAGCATGCTGGTTGGTTATGGTCGCGACTATTTCCCCGGAATTCATCGCGTCTATATCCACGTACCTGGCCTTCACCTTGATAGGACGGCCATCACCCAGCAAGTGCCTTCCATCGAGCTTGCTCGCAACGTCCTTCAGAAAATGGGGATCGGCGGCCTCCGCACTGTCGACCAGTGCCGAATCCCTCCCGCAACAAATGTCATGGTCATGAAATATAGTGTCGAGAGAAGTCAGTAAGACATCAGACGCGTGGGATGTGCGCGCCATCAAGGACGGCAAGTCGTGTACCTGAATCTCATTGTCCTGGTTCAAAATCTGTCCCGACGCTAATCCACCTAGAGCAAGGCATGGCCCGAGCAAGTTGGCCGTCGCCCAGAACGCGACACGGCAGCAGTGAAGTGCGGTCATTCATTACCTCCTGCTCCACTTCGATTGTAGGTCGCCTGCTGAGACTTGCCACGATTATCCGTTTTCGCGCATGTTTGTTGCTAGGACTATTGTCGTCAAGCAAGGCACTGCGTTGTTTTTTGGCGTTTTTTCAACATGTTGCGCCGATCGCAGCAGCATTTTCATCTCACCACAGAATTGGCCTGAGGAATTCTGAAGTTTTTCTGAACTTTCGGATCTAACGAGGAGAGCATTTGTACGTTCGTTCCCGCCAGCCTCATCAACCAAAACTTCAGGAAAGCTTCAGTACCTTTTAAGGCATTCTCGTGATGTGATGCCAAACGGGTGGCTTATGAGTCAGTCTGCAAGCAGCATCCGCTGGGGCTCTGGTGGGAGAGCAGCGGCGCGGGACGCCGTATTTGATAAGGCGCCGTCCGGGAGACGCAGGTTTACGTACACCACAAAACTGAAGTGCCACGAGTTTTCAGAAGCAGAGGCCATCGAGCGCGCAAAGCAGGGCGATGCAGAGGCCTTCGAGTTCCTGTACCGCACGCACCAACGGCGGGTGTACTCCTTATGCCTCCGCATGACGGGCAACGTCACCGTTGCCGAAAACCTGACTCAAGACACTTTTGTCCAGGTCTTTCGAAAGATCGGGACGTTTCGCCAAGAGGCCGCGTTCTCCACTTGGCTCCACCGTACGGCGGTGAATGTCGTGCTGATGCACTTTCGCAAGAAAAACCTAACGCTGGTCCCACTTGAGGATACCTCCGAAAGCGACGATGCGCCGAGACATGAGCCCGGGGAGCAGGACGGGATGTTGATCGGATTGATCGATCGGCTGGATCTGACAAGGGCGATTGGGGATCTACCGCGTGGTTATCGCACGATTTTCTTGCTGCATGACGTGGAAGGATACGAGCACAACGAAATTGCTGCGATGATGGGATGCACCATTGGCAATAGCAAGTCGCAGCTATATAGAGCACGAATGAGGTTGCGTGACTTTCTGAGAACCGGCCGAACTGAAAAACCAGTCAACCGTCGTGCGTCGTGGGTTGGTGCAATCTCAAGCGCCCTCCACTGCGACTGAGCCACTCTTTGTATCAAACTACCGTTCGCGACAGGAATAAGCGATTAGTCACACAATTCATCGTCCCAAGGCCTTATTCCTTTCAGGAGCCTCAGATCTGTCGCGGGACTTGAGGAATCCTGAAGTTTTTCTGAACTTTCGGGTCTTGCGGGGAGAGTCTCGGTCCTCGTGCTCGCCAGCCTCATCTAATTCACTAAGAAGCTTTGTGGAGGTGAGATATGAGAGCGCCAAGGTTGAGGGAAGGAGCGGCGAACGGATGGCTCCTCGGCATCTTCCTGGCCGTGGTTTTAGGTGCACCCGCGTGGGCTGAGACTGCGAACGCAAAAGCAGCGGTACCAGGAACTCTCAATTATGTTGAAGGCCAGGTCTCAATCGGCAACCAGGCTCTGAACTCGAAGTCGATCGGCAATGCTGAGTTGCAGCCGGGCGAATCTTTGGTGACTGAGAAAGGCAAGGCTGAGGTCTTGTTGACGCCCGGTGTTTTTTTACGAATCGGGAACAACACTTCGGTAAAAATGATTTCGCCCAGCCTCACGGACACAGAGGTTGAAGTGGATCAAGGTCACGCGATGATAGAAGTGGCCGAGATCCATCCGGAGAACAGCCTTCGCGTTGACGAGGATGGCACAGCTACGCAGCTGTTAAAGACCGGGCTGTATGACTTTAATCGAAATCAAAGAGAGCTGCGCGTATTCGACGGCAAGGCGCTCGTAGAGAGCGGCCGTGAACACGTCGATGTAAAAGGCGGCCGTGAAGTAACACTTGCCAGCAACGATCTGTCGAAAGCGAGAAAATTCGAGAAGAAGACCTATGAGGAAGGCGATCTGTTTCGCTGGAGCAGTCTTAGGTCGGGTTACCTGGCAGAAGCCAACGTCGATGCGGCTGGCATGTACGCGCAGAATGGATGGGGCGGCGCAGGCTGGTGGGGAGCCGATTGGTATTGGGATCCTTGGTTTGACGCCTTCACTTTCATTCCAGGCGACGGGATTTTCTACAGCCCGTTCGGCTGGGGTTTCTATTCTCCGTGGTGGGTATATCAGTCTCCGTTCTTCGGGTACGGATATGGGTACGGCGGATACGGACGCGGCTACGGTCACTATTACCATCACTTCAGTACAGACGCGCGTAACTGGGGACCCGGTTCTCACTATGTTGGAGGACGCAGTTATGCCCACGGCATCTATCGCGGAGCGGGATCGACAGGAAGCGGTTTCCATTCCGGACCCATGATGGGTAGCACGGGGCGCGGCTTCGGAAGATTCGGTGGCGGAGGATTCCACGGCGGAGGAGGTGGTTTTCATGGAGGAGGAGGTGGGTTCCACGGCGGCGGTGGAGGCGGGTTCCATGGAGGAGGAGGTGGTGGGGCCCACGGTCGGTAAAGCAATTACCATGAACTCTTTGTCAGGCGAATTGCCAGAGGCACGGTTGGGGAGATTCACACGAATTCGTTTAGGCCCATCGTTGCGGGCGAACGACAACACGGAGTGAACTCTCCCCGCCGCAGCCCAAAGTCTTAAGCATGGTGCATCATCGATTCTTTAAAGCTGGCCGGGAACACCGGAACGGCTCCATCGGACAAAAGCACGCACTGAAAAGAACCATTCGAAGGAAGAAGGCCGCATGGTCGCCAACGTTCTCAAGACCAATTATCCTTGGTTGGTGAGCGATCGTTCCGTTTGTTCCTGCGGATCGACCGTAAGCGCGGCGCTGTCATTCTTCTGAGCAAGAGTGCTCACTCTCGCCCGGTCCATCGGACATACTCTGCGAAAAGAGCTGAAATGGATCCCTCCAAGCCCGCAAACCCCAAGCCCCCTGACATTGCCTCTGCATCGGTTCCCGATACCCTCGCGATGCTCCACGTCAACCCCGACGCCGGACTCACGCAAGCGGAAGTAGACGTCAGCAGGAAGGAGAACGGCTACAACGAAGTGGCCGAACGAAAAGTGCACCCAATCCTCAAGTTCCTCGCGAAATTTTGGGGAATCTCAGCGTGGATGCTCGAACTGATCATGGTGCTGTCGGTGGTTCTCAGGAAATTCTCAGACCTCGCTGTGGTGGGCGCGCTGCTGGTTGTTAATGCCGTGTTGAGCTTTATGCAGGAGCATCGGGCCGCCGGTGTCGTTGAAGCACTGCGGAAGCGTTTACAGGTCAGTGCGCGCGTCCGGCGCGAGTCAAGCTGGCAAGTCATTCCGGCACGGGAACTGGTCCCGGGCGACATTGTCCGCGTGCGTCCCGGCGATATCGTCCCGGCTGACGTGAAACTACTGACGGGAGCTCTGAGCATTGATGAGTCGGCGCTCACCGGCGAGTCGAAAGACGCAGACAAAGCGCCCGGCGGCGTGCTCTCGTCGGGATCCATCGTCCGGCGGGGCGAAGGCAACGGCGTGGTGATGCTGACTGGGGCGAAGACCTACTTTGGGCGCACCACGGAACTGGTGCAGGAGGCGCGTCCGAAACTTCACATCGAAGCGGTCGTCGCCAAGGTCGTCCGCTGGCTCTTCGTCATCGTCGGCCTGCTCATAAGCGTGGTAGTCGTGCTGTCGCTGATCCGCGGCGCGCCGCTCATCGAGATGGTTCCGCTCATGCTCGTCCTGCTGATGAGCGCGGTACCGGTCGCTCTCCCAGTCATGTTCACGGTCACCATGGCTGTCGGGTCAAAGGAACTGGCGAAGCGCGGTGTGCTGGTCACTCGCCTTAGCGCCTCGGAGGATGCTGCGACGATGAATGTGCTCTGTGTGGACAAGACAGGCACAATCACGATGAACCAACTCGCCATCACCGGCGTGATCCCTCTGGAGCGTGCGACAGAAGCCGACGTGCTGTTCGCCGGCGCTCTCGCATCACAGGTAGCTAACCAAGATCCGATTGACTTTGCGTTCCTGACTGCGGCAAAGGAGCGGCACATCTTCGACAATCTTCCCAAGGCCACACCCGTCTCTTTCGCACCGTTCGATGCGAAGAATCGACGGACTGAGGCCGTAGTCGAGCAGAACGGACAGCGGCTACACGTGATGAAGGGTGCCGTTCGCACCGTCGCCGAAGCCTGCGGACTCCAACCCCAGGCGATCGAGGCGTTAGAGGCACGCGTCAACGAATCGGCCGCGAAAGGCTATAGGACTCTGGCGGTAGCACGCGGCCCCGAGACAACTGCTCCCGCTTTGCTTGGGCTAGTGTCACTGTACGATCCGCCCCGGCCGGATGCAAAGCAACTGATTGCCGAACTCCAAGATTTGGGTGTTCCGGTAAAGATGCTCACCGGCGACGCACTGCCGGTGGCGCGTGAGATCGGCAAAGGAGTCGGGCTGCCGAACATCCGGCGCGTTGCCGACCTGAAGGCCGCGAGCGCTCAAGCCGGCGACAAGACAGTGGACTTGTTAGCGGGCGCCGACGGTTTCGCCGAGGTGTACCCGGAGGATAAATACATCGTTGTACAGCATCTCCAGGCCTCAGGGCATGTAACCGGCATGACTGGCGATGGCGTCAACGATGCGCCCGCCCTCCGTCAGGCCGAAGTGGGAATCGCCGTTAGCACTGCAACCGATGTGGCCAAAGGCGCCGCGAGCGTCGTCCTAACCGAACCAGGACTAACGAACATCGTGGCGCTGGTCGAACAGGGACGAACAATATACCAACGCATTCTGACCTGGATTATCAACAAAATCAGCCGGACGATCCTGAAAGCCGCCTTCGTGGCCATCGCCTTCGTAGTGACCGGCAAGTTCGTTGTCTCTGCTTTTGCGATGCTGCTCCTGGTCTTCATGACGGACTTCGCGAAGATTTCCCTTGCCACCGACAATGTTCGGCCATCCAAAAAACCGGAAACGTGGAATATTGGAGGTTTCATAGCCGTCTCGGTGGTGCTTGGTATCGCGATGGTTGCTGAGACGCTCCTCTTATTGTGGGTCGGTTGGTCACATTTTGACCTAGGAAGCGACGACAATGCCCTCTATACCTTCAGCTTTCTTCTGCTGCTTTACTTTGCCGTATTCTCCGTCGCATCCGCGCGGGAGCGCAGTTGGTTCTGGGCGACTCTGCCCAGCAAAACCTTCCTGGTAGCTATTGCAGTCGATGCGCTCACGGGCACCGTCCTTACGTTCGTGGGTCTCCCTGGACTCAAGCCCTTGCCTTGGTGGCAGACGCTCGCGGTCTTTGTTTATGCGATGGTCGCCTGCCTCGGCTTGAACGACGCCGTCAAGGTCGCGATGATCAAGTGGCGCGTTCCTAACGCCGCGTGCAAGCGGATGGTTGATGTTACCCCGCAGATCGCCAACCGCGCCTATGAAATGTGACGAGAGGCGGGACGCCAGGACGGTCGAGCGGTTCAGGGCTGGGAGCAGGCACGAGATTCGGAACGATCAAGTGAAGACGGGGAGCGCTAGGTCGAAGCCTTACTACGATAGGCGCGAGGGGCAACTGGCACGCATGATCGATTTGGCCAGTTCTTGGCAGTCACGGCAATGGTTGGTGCAACTGCGCTGCCTTTTGGCGCATCCGTTGTTATAGTAGGTCGAGTCGTGCAGAGGACTAATATGCGTCACCTCGGCTACCTCGTTTCTTCAGCCTTCCTCGTCAGCTTTTTCCTGAGCGGTTGTGGATCGCACAATCAGAACTGTACCGGTCAGAATCGGAATCAGACCGAGTGTATCAGTACAAGCGGCGGCGGCAGCGGCGGTTCGGGGGGCACGTCCGGCGGCACATCGGGCGGCACTTCGGGTGGGACCTCAGGCGGTACTTCCGGCGGTACTTCGGGCGGCACATCCGGAGGCGGCTCCGGCGGATCTGGTGGCGGTTCCGGAGGATCCGGAAATGCCGTTATCGGCATCGGGCATGAAGACTTGGTGGACTCCGACTCTTACAGCTCGTATCGTCCCGTATTCACTCCTGGGCCATACCAGGGCGTCGTCAACGGAGGTCAATCCCGCGCCGTGGCTGAGGCCAGAATCTATGTGCTTCAAGTCAACTCCGGCACGTATGGCCACTCGTCGGTTTCCCTCCTTAGCTACGCTACTGGCAACCCAGCCGATTCCATCGGTTACTACGTGCGGAGCGGCGAATATGGCGGTTTCTCCATTGCTGGCAACTACACCTGCACTGCCGGCCACCAGGTTTACGTTTACGCCCGAGGCGGAAACAGTGGTGATGACGGTCCTAACTCCGCCATTGGCCTGATGGCCTCGCTCGGAACCTGCCCGGAATCGGGAAATTTCGACGCTGCTGTTCCTTTCATCTTCGTGAACGAAGTGACAACAGTAGCGGCAGCTTATGCGATGGCCGAAACCGCTACTGATGCAACCCATGTCATTGCTTCCGCCAAGCCTGGCGGTGTGACTGGCATTGCCAGCGCCACCGACCTTGCCAGCACCGTGACGGGATTCGCCAACTCTACCCTTGCTTCCAACAACTTCCCGCGGACCAAAATTCATACCCTGGCCAACATCCTGTCGGCCTGCATCAACTCAAGCTCGTCCACTTCCGCCAGTTGCACAACTCTGTTCAGCAACGCGCGGAGCAATGGCGCTTCCGGAGCTATACCCAAAGACACGGCAACTGCCGCGATCAACATCGCGCGCAATCCTCATGCCAACATTGCCGTGCTCTATGGTCTCCAACCCAGGCTCGGTGCTCCTTTCATGCCGGCCCTTGAATCTACTCCGTCGGATTTCGACATCTCCGTCGCTGCTGAAAGTTCGAACAACTCCGTCGCATCCGCGGCACTGCGCCCCTAATACAGCGCTTGCGCAGAAGTGCACGCAACAACTCTTCCGGCGCAATCGACGGTCGCCCGGCTTTGGCGGATAGCTTGTTGAACCGTTGGTTGCAGTTCCCTTAACGCTTCATCCGTCATGACACGAAGAGGTCGCAACGGGTGGTCCTTAGGCACTCGCTGCTCCGGGCTTACGTAGCTGAACGCATGCCTTCCGCTTACCAGGTTGTGCTGTGAAAACAAGCTAGGTTTCCGGTCCCGGACCAGTCCCATTGAAATGCGAGGATCTGGCAGGTTCGCCGTGAACAGGTCTATGCTAATGCTCGCCATGCTTAAAACCTGTTCGATTCTCGTTCTCAATCTTCTTCTATGTTCCACGCTCGCCGCAGCGGAAGACTATCCTGTAGGCAATCAGCCATTTCGGCGCTACGTCGCAAAGGGCAGGGATGGCCACTACATCACCTTCTATCTTTCAATTCAGCAGGTACCCAGTCGCCCCGTCCCGCTGATCGTCTGGGTCCAAGGCACCGGCTGCTCCTCTCAGTTTGTCAGCCTCGGCGGACGGATGAGCCGTGGACTGCAGGGCGTGCTGAATTCGGTGGCTCACGGCCGAGCTCGCATTTTGGCGGTCGAAAAGCCGGGTGTTGAGTATCTGGATGATCATCCTGATGACGGCGACGCCAGCGCTTGCCGTCCAGAATTTCGAGCCGAGTTCACGCTCGACCGGTGGGCTGCGACCATTGCAGACGCAATCCAAGCGGCCCAGAACCTACCTGGCGTCGACCCTTCGAAGACACTCGTGATCGGCATTTCGGAGGGCGGCATCGTAGCAATGCGCGTCTCGAACCTGTCGCCGGTAGTCACGCACGCCGCCTCCTTGTCGGGAGGCGGGCCGGTGTATCTATTCCACATGGCGGAGTTTATGCGGAGTAAGGGATTGGACGCCGAAAAGGAGGTCTACGCTTGTTGGAGTGACGTCCTGAAAGATCCGGAGAGCGATACAAAGTTCTGTTGGGGGCAGACCTACCGCCAATGGTCGAGCTTCATGAAGACGTCCGTCATCGCCGAGGCCCTCAAGTCGCATGCACTTCTATATTTCGTCCACGGGACAGCCGATGCTCAGCAGTCGATCGCCGGGTTCGATGTCCTGCGCGCTGAGTTGGCCGCAAAACAGCGAGACGCCGTGTTTGAGCGAATCGACGGAGCTGACCATGCCTTGGACCTTCCGAGTCAGAACGTACCGGAAGGTCTGGAAGCGGTCTTTGGTCGGGTGGAGAATTGGTTTCTGGGGGATGTAGCGAAGTAAGACCAACGAGCGACCTGTCTCACTGGCTTGCTCCTTGTTACTCAGATCAAATCAGCCGGGTCTTTCCGCAAACTGCTAGAGAGCATGCTTGAACTCTGGCGCTACACACTCGCGGCTAAGGCTTTGGCCCGCCCCTGACCGTGTATCCAGAAGGGACTAAGAACCAGGATGAATCGGGTTCTCCGCGCACAAGATTGGTGACCTGGAGGGTCACTTCCCCTGACTGCGGATTGCTGCGGACTACGTTGATGTCCATGTGCAGATCGGGGGAGTACCAGACATCCGTGTGGGTGAGCGCGATGCGATTGTTCCCAGCATTCGATACAGTCTCACGCGTACCCACTACCGGCAAATCGTTCATCGTCTGCTGCCCGAGGCTCTCCCGCGTGACGTTACCGGAACTCCCGGAAAGCGTGCCGTCAGCGCTTCCCAGAGGTATCCGCGGATAGAAGGCGGAGGTCGCGCAATTCATGGACGCCTTTGTGCAAACGGTGCGCGTGTCGGAGACGGGGTCCAGGATTGTGAAAGTGCGCAGGGGAGGTTCGTCGTTCGAATCCGCGGGAACGAACTCGCGAATTTCGCGGCGCACACGTCCCTGAGAGTCGCGGGCAACTAACGTATAGTACTTCCGCGACGAGGTGCCGCCGCCCACAAGCGGTTCGTTCCAGGTGACGATTACTTTTGCTGTAAATGGGGCATTGGCGATTGGGGGTATCTCAATACCCTCGATATGGGCGCGAACGGCGCCAACCGGTGCCGAAGACTGACAGATAGCCGGGGTAATGGTGAACGCAAAACAAAGGGAGAGACCGAGCACGATAGAGGAACGCATAGGCACGCTCCACACGGACTTTTACAAGTATCCCACGAATAGATTAGATGCATCAATCGGCTTTGAATTGCTTCAGTCATTCGTAAAGATTTGTAGGGATCACTGACTAGCTATGGCCTATTTCCGTCAAATGTGGCAACTTTTGTGATGCGCGCACGACCCTCTTTTGAGGGAGGTTCAGACACTCATGTGGCCTCGTCGGGTTGAAGCTCTGTTGGTTGTCGCGATCCTTTTCGGATGTGCGTCACGGGGAGTACAGGCGCAGAGCACCAACGCCGAGCGGGGCGCTCAGCGCTTCATGGAATACTGCGCAGGCTGCCATGGCGCCGACGGCATGGGAGGCGACAAGGCGCCTGCGCTGGTTTCGCCGTCAAACTCCACTCATCTCTCCGACTCGGAACTTTTTCGAATTGTGCATGATGGGACAAAAGGTGGGATGCCTCCCTTTGCCCAGATCGGCGATGCAAACATCAGAGCCGTGGTGGAATTTCTGACCAGACTCAGAAACAATGCCCCTCCCACCAACGCATCGGCGGAGGCAGCGGTGCCGGGAGATGTTGATACCGGTCGCACTCTTTATTTCGGCAAGGCACAATGCTCCGCGTGCCATTTGATGCAAGGCAAGGGCGGATTCATCGCGAGAAATCTGACGTCCTACGGCCGGACGCGCAGCGCGGAGGAGATCCTGCATGCCATTACCAATCCCGACACACCGCTCGTGCCCTCATCACAAGTAGCAACGGTGACGACGAGGACTGGGCAAAAGCTGACCGGCCCTCTGCGCAACGAAGACAGCTTCACGCTTGCACTACAGACCGAAGACGGACGCTATCACCTGCTGTCGAGGAGCGACGTCACGGATATCCACTACTCTGGGCATTCTCTGATGCCGCGTGACTATCGGACGCGGCTTTCGCCGAAAGAATTGAATGACATTGTGAGTTTTCTGATAATCGCGAGCAGAAATCCTCCCCCAGACAAGGCGGAGGGGCGATGACTAGCACGGGCACGAGGGCGGCGGTCGCGATAACAAAACTGCAATCGATGCCTTCGCTATTCACCCGTCGTGCACTTAGAACCGTGGTGACGATTTGCCTGCTGATGTCGATGCGTCCCGGCAGTGGCTACGGACAAACCGGAAAGCCTGAGAGGCCTCCTGCCGGCAAGCGTACAACAACCTCGGACGACGGCAATGGACTGATCGATGTTCAGCCGAGCGATTTGCTCAAGACTCCCGTTACAAACAACTGGACTTCCTACAATGGCGATTACAGTGGCGCTCGCCACAGCGGCCTGACTCAAATCACGCGGGCCAATGTGGGTCGACTGGCAGCGCAGTGGGTGTTTCACCCACGAACCGTCAGCCCTCTCGAAGTTACTCCCGTGGTGGTTGCGGGCGTCATGTTCGTGACTAGCGCTAATGATGCATACGCGCTGGATGCAAAGACCGGCAAGGTGCTGTGGCATCACATCCGCGCCGTCTCCCAGGGTCTGGTGGACGACCCCGCGCAGCATCACAATCGTGGTGTGGCGATACTGGGCACCCGCGTCTACATGGAAACGGACAACGCACATTTGCTCTGTCTCGATGCGCGCTCAGGCCACTTGATTTGGGAGGTGGCGTTCGGGACCGGCAACAAAAACGACGGCGCTACGAGCGCTCCCTTGATCGTGAAAGACAAAGTGGTCGTCGGTATTTCAGGAGGCGATGCCGGCGTGCGCGGCTTTCTTGCCGCCTTCGACGCAGAAACAGGCGAGGAGAAGTGGCGGTTCTGGACCATACCCGGGCCCGGCGAGAAGGGCAATGAGAGCTGGCCGGGGGACAGCTATCTGCATGGTGGAGGCGCGACCTGGATGCCCGGCACCTATGATCCCGATCTCAACACGCTGTACTGGGGCACCGGTAACCCCGCTCCGGACTTTGACGGCTCCGTTCGCCCCGGTGACGACCTCTACACCAGTTGCCTTCTGGCGTTGGATCCCGATACCGGCGCGTTGAAATGGTACTTCCAATTCAGCCCTCATGATCTGTACGACTACGATGCCGTGCAAACACCGGTGATCGTGAATGCACGATTCAAAGGCCAGCCACGCAAGTTGATTGTGACAGCGAACCGTAACGGATTCCTCTACATCCTGGACCGGACAAACGGAAAATTCCTCTTTGCCACGCCGTTCATGAACACCCAAAATTGGGCCAAGGCCATTGATGAGAACGGTCGCCCCATTCCCGCCGGGCGCACTCCCGACGAGAAAGGCGTTCGCGTTTGCCCCGCCAACGGCGGAGCTACAAACTGGTACTCGCCCAGCTATGACCCGTCCTCCCACCTGTTCTACTTCCGCTCCTTTGAGGCGTGCGCGATCATCCAGTCGAATATAAAGCCCTTCGAAGTGGGAAGAACGTACTATGCCAGTGGTACGCGGAGCGTGGATGAGCCCGCTAAGGCCTACATCAATGCTTTTGATCTGAATACGCTCGACTTCGCCTGGCGCGATCTCCAAATCGGCAGGAACAAGGGCTGGGGTGGCGTGATGTCAACGGCAACCGGCTTGGTCGCTTATGGAGACGACGCAAACAATTTCGTAATTCTAGATGGGCAGACGGGCAAGCCCTTGTGGCACTTCCACGTTGGACAATTGGTCCATGCGTCTCCCATGAGTTATGCGATCGATGGCAAGCAGTACTTCGCGATTGCAGCGGGAAGCGATTTATTTTCGTTTGCTCTTCCGTGATCGTTCATTTGGTCCCGTGAGCACGATTTGGAATGCGGAAACTTCGAGACAAGGCGCGATCTTGGCATCCGATTCCTCAACACTGATCTCCGGACTCGAAAAGAATTACGAAGCGGGTCCTCCCGATGCCGTGAAGTTTATCTATGGCACAATCGGCCAAGCCAAAGAGAAGCTCGCGCCGAGCCTGCTCGGACAAGGGATTGCGTGGTCGTCTTCCAAACGGCTGATCTCAATTGTTCACGCTGAGACAACAGACGAGGTTGCCGAAGCGGCCCGCTACGGCGCCACCGGAATTGAACACGTGGCATCTATCGAGAATCTGCCGGATGACTTGGTCTCACTCCTGGTTCAGAAAAAGACCTTCGTTGATCCCACGTTTGGAGAATTGAACACCGCCTTGACCTTGCGCCATGTGGACGACGCCAAGAGGAACGAAATCCTGCAACAAAAATGTCAATTCATCCGAAGGCTGCAGCAGGCTGGAGTGAAGCTCGCGATTGGCACCGATGCGCCGCTGGTTCTCTACGGAACCGGATTGCATGATGAATTCGATCATTTCATCAAGTGTGGATTTTCGCCTGCGCAGATACTCGCGTTCGACACGCTCAACAACGCTGCCTATCTCGGCCAAGGCGCTACGTTGGGACAGATCGCACAGGGGTTTCGAGCAAACCTAGTCCTCTTTCCGGATAATCCTCTGCAAAACATCGAGACCCTGCGCAAGCCAACCTGGGTGATGCTCGGAGGACAGATCGTGGTACCCCCTCCGCGGGAACAATGACTGGTTGTGCTGACAGGGCGCTGACAGACTAGATCACGTTGTAATTAAAAGGAACCGGTCGCACGGTAATGCCCTGTAAATAGCGGTGGGCATTTTCAGGAGTTTTAGGACAGGCGGGCGGTCAGACGAGTAACGGTTGTCACGGAGA
This sequence comes from Acidobacteriota bacterium, assembly GCA_013289685.1. Classification (GTDB taxonomy): domain Bacteria; phylum Acidobacteriota; class Terriglobia; order Terriglobales; family Acidobacteriaceae; genus Sulfotelmatobacter. The sequence goes on from JABCZL010000001.1 coordinate 39,060, forward strand.
AGTTTTGCGCACGGGGGCCTCGTTCGGCAGGTTAGAACGCCTGCCTGTCACGCAGGAGGCCGCGGTTTCGAGTCCCCGCCAACTTTCAAAGTCTTGCTGCAGTGCTGCTCGCCCCCTACCTTCCGAGTGCCCGTCAGGCAGGAGTAAACCCGAATCGCTTCCCTAAGCCGACTTGTCGTACGTTGCCTCAATCCCGCCATTTTCCGAAGAGAATGGCATCGGTGTAAAACGCTCCGGTGCCTGCCGCCTTCTGGGCTTCGGGCTCAAGCCTGGTAATGGCATTGTTTGCCGGAAATCTGTCCGCGCCAATCAACAGCATGCGGTCAACGCCGTTGACGACCTTGCCATAGTATTGAGCGGCATCGGCACAAGAACTGGAATTTTCCAGCGTAACCGTTTTGTAAAAACCCGCGCCCTTGGCGAAACAGGCATAGTATTCGATTGCCATCTCGATCGATTGGCCGTGGGCCCCCCGATATCCGTAAGGATCAAAGCCGGCGATTCGCATCAGCTCAGCTGCGTCGAAAAGCCGCTCCAAGGTGAACATTGGGTAGCCAATGCCTTTTCCAGGTTCGGCATTGCGGAACCGATCGGCGATCTCGCCCGGTGCAGCGCGCTGAGTCTGGTAGTCATGATGATGTTCCAAACTGCTCTCGCTGTCTGATTCGTGGTTGTTGACGCATCCAGGTACTGGCCCGTCGGATTGCCCGTAGATGAGACGGTCAAACAAATGGGTCCATGGATCCAGGACCGGAGCCACAGGGTCAGCGCCGAACAAAACAGCCTTGACCTTGCTCTCGTCGTTCAGAAGACGCGCGGTTGCCAGCATGCCGACCATGGCGTTGGTGGCGAGGTTGGTGGCACGAGAACAGTCGGAGTAGGGAAACCCGACTCCCGCATAGAGCACATTCTCGGACTGTCGTACCAGTTCGAAGATGGCACCGTGAAAGGCGTTGAGCCGTCGTATTTCATCAGTATTGAGTGCGCCCAGCCATTCGAGGAGGTCCTGCGCATGAACAGAATAGATGATGCCTCTTCCGAGCGTGAGCCCGAGCATCGAATTCGGTCGCCCGTGGCCATCGCGTGTGAACGCCCCCAACTCGAGGAAGTGCCCGTTCGAATCGCGAAATCCCCGGTCGGCCCAAGCGAGAAGAATGCGTTTTGCGAGAGCGACTGACTCATCGGAGCCTGGCGAACCCGAGGGTGCCTTGACGCCAGCTTTCAGCAGCGCCGCATAAAGCGCCAGCCGCGAAGCGACGACGGCCGCTCCGGCGGGTGCTTTTGCGCCTTGCGGGATCGTCAGCGCGACGCGGGTTTCGGCGTCATGCTGATCCTGGGGTTCGTAGGAAAACACGTATTCATAGACTCCCGGAAGTGGGCCTGAGTAGGTCACGTCCCAATCGGTCGGGGAGGCGAGATCTTGCTTGATCTGTTTCGCGAGCAGGCTAAAACGTTGCCCGGAGTAGCTGCCTTGACGATCGATCCGCGAGGCAACGTCTCTTAACTCCTCGGCTGTCACAAACACGCCGGGATGGGTCAGAGCGCGGTAGCTGCCGCTAAGACGAGGAATCATGGCGTAGGGTGCGTCGAGAGCCCGCATTGGCTGGCTTTGTCCAGATCCCGCAATCAGATCGTTCGGAATGCCTTCCACGACGCGGATCCCATGTACAGTGGGCTTGCTTTCCGGACCATACCCATAAGGCAGCGTGAGGATAAACCGATGCTTGCCGTCTTCGTGATCCCGGCAGACCTCTGCCACACCAGGTTCACTGTAAAGATCCGCCGTTTCGGCGAAGAGAGGGCCATCCGTTGTCATGCCGTTCGATGTTTTCATGCCGAACAGTTGGACATTAATCGATTTGCTTTGCCCCTGTTGGCAAGCCCAGCCCAGGAGGAAATAGTGATCCCCATCCCGGCTGATCCCGTCGATATGGCCGACGATGCGACCGACGGGCGCTCTCTGAGCCAGCGCCCCGAAGCACATGAGCCAGACACAGCACGCCGCTAAGAGACACGCTCTTTGAACCTTGTTCTGCAAGATCCGTCGCGTCATAGATCACGACCTTCGCGGTGACATCGGTTAGCTCACACCTCTGCCATGCTTCCACCTGCTTTCGCATGGGCTCGAAGTTCCGCTGCATGCAGTCCTGGCAAGCACCAGCGTAAACGCACCAGAGAAAACAGTTACCAAGTTCGAACCCTCACGGCGTGATCACGGATGCACCACAACATTCTTGCTTGATGCGGAATCGGCGCGCGCCGCACAGTTTCGCGAGTTCGTCACATCGCCGGTTGCTGAAACATTATCGGCGAAAGATAAAACCAAACCCGAGATCGATTTCGACCCGTAGTACGAGTACAGAGGGTCCGCGTCTGGCACCGTACCGCATCTTGCAAAGTCGTTGTTGTCGATATGAATGTCTTTGATCCCAGTTAAGTAGACTCCGGCGCCGGTCACGCTTTGAAAGGTGTTGCCCGAGATGTCAAGCTGCTGAAAGAGCGGGTAGATCGCGGTGACTTCGTTCCCTGCATCGTCGTAGTTCGAAAAGACGTCACCGAACATCGCAAACGATGCGTCCCGCGACGGGTAGTAGTTCGTGCGGTCAACGCTGGATTGATACAACTTCGGCACATAGTTGGTGCCAATGAACTGATTGTTGCGGATGGCGATGTCGGAGACGCCCGTGCTCTCTTGAAAATACGTTGAAAAGATCGCGCCAATTCCCGTCGCCGTGATATTCCTGAAACTCGAGTTTTGAACCAACATGTGAAATCCTCCGAGGAGGATGCCGCGTCCCAGCTTGTCGTGAATCCGTACGGCGGAAATATAGACGCGCGACGGAACGTGGCTGATGTCCGTGACGAAGATTCCCGGACTCAGCCAATTGACCGGCGCGCTAAGCCCGACAGTAATCGGCTGTCCGCCCCACGGTGGAAGGTTGGACGGGCTGATGGACTCAATCGTCGCTGAGCCGAGATATCCGAGGCCCTGGTCGAAGAACGCGAGCGTGTCTCCGACAGTGGGAGCCGCATCCGGGCCACTGATGACGAAGGAACTTGTGGAATTCACTGTCGTCAGAGTGTCCGATACAACGGTGACGTTCAGGCCGTCGTCGCCTTCGTGGCTGAAATCGCCACCTTCGATGATGATGTCTCCGCCAACTCCGTTGATGTGGTTGTCCGCCATGGTTGAAATCGGACGACCTTGGCTCGGCTTTACAACCACGTTTTCATAGGACAAGCCCCGCCCGCCCTGGCTTGCTGCCGAGATGCCGATGTACGGCGAGGTAAGGACCGACGTATTGATAATTCGAATGTCGCTCGATCCGAAGTCGTCGATGATGTCGGAGGCAAGAAACTCCGAGAACCGGACCATCACATCGCGGTTGGGGTATGGCGCCAACTGCGAAGCCACCCACTTACCGGCGGCGTTCGATTTTGGGTAGAGGCTACCGTTCTTCAGGAACATCGACTGTTGCGACGGATCTTGCTGTCCATGACTCGTGATGCAGGCATAATCGCAGCCCTGGTCGCCCGGCCCGGTGTTGAGATAGTCGTCGTGCGCGGCCTCATTTTTCGTCCTGTCCCACAAATTGAAGGCGTACATATATGGCGAGAACCCAGGGGGAATGGGAGTACCCGCATCGAGAACAATATGTGCGGAGCTTGTGCCGTCAGGCACGATGGTCCCGATTGCAGCATAAAGTGGCCCTCGCCAGAGTGGATTAGGATCGAGGGGATTTCCGTAGTCGATCGTGAGGTTCTGAATCACGACGCGTTGACTGTAATTGATATCGATTCCCTGAGTTGGTCCGGTGAAGTACAGCGTCGAGCCATTGCCATCAAAAACAAAATCCTGAGCGTTGTTAATCTGCAGGTAGGGCCAGTGATTGAGCACGTAGTTCAGTGATGGCGGCTGATGCTGGGGCAAAACAAGATGGTATGAGCTGTTGGGCGCGAGTCGCACGACGTCGCATCCAGCTTTAACGCCTTGCGGAGTCAGAAAAGTGGTGAGATTGTTCCAGTCGTTGTTTTTGTCGGGTGGTGGAACATCGCACACGTGGACCGAGCTTGGATATGGCGTCGAAGACGATGTATACCACGTCGGTGACTTTACGATTGCCGTTGTCAGCTTGCCATTCGCGGCAGTGAAGCTCCGAACGAGGTCATTGGGAGCCGCGCTGACGGGGGATTCCTGCGTCGTGGCAACGAGCGCGCTCCACTCCGACGGATCAGCCCACAAAATTCTGCCTAAGCGACGTTCAGCTTGCCCCACCGTGACATATTGAAACAGTGCCCTCTCCGGGCGAAGTCCGACGATGTCCGCATAGCGCTCCTGATATTCCTGGATGTTGAAAAAAGCCGAAGCGCCCCGAAGCTCGTCAATGCCTTGTTGTAACCAGTGGATTTGTACATCCACCTGATCCCAGGTGCCGCTGCTATAAAGCTGGTTGATGTCGGGATTATTGGCGGCATCGACGTAATAATTGAAATCGAAAACAATGGGGTAGCTCTCGAAAGCGCCGATTCTGCCCTGGTTAAATCCATACGTCGCAAACTGCAAAATTGCAGAATCGCATGCGCTCGGCGATGCCGAAGGTAATCCGAGGTCCGGATAACGCTTCAGATAATCAGTGGCATAAAAATAAAACGAGCCTCGCAAACAGTGATTGGCTCCTGTGCTTGTCCATTGCTGGATCGCTTCCTGGTCTGTTGTAAGGCCCAAGTCGGGATTAAATTTCCGATAAAACTCGGGACTGAAGATGCGGGAATCGAGCAAGGGGTTCTTCGATGAAGTCGGCAAGACTGCATCGCTCAACACCAACGGCTGCTCCCCAACCGGGTTCTGCGCTACAGCGGATGGCACAGGGATGAGCGCCAGAAATAGGAGCAGAGCAATTAAGTAGGAAGATGTCTTCATATGCAATGTGCCCCTCGATTTTTTCTCTGGATCTACTCTGTTAGCGTATCAAAGCGTGGAACAAAAATTGTTGCTCTACAGTCGGACGATCCTGGATAAGCCCTTTATGGCCCCATCAATCCCAGAACCTGTGTTTCGTTGTCCGTCGCTCCGTTGCCGCTTCTGCCATAGATCGTAACTAGGCAATCTCCGGCATTGACCTTTATAGGAGCGGAGAAAATAGTCTCGACCTGATTTTGAAGCGCTGCCATCCCCTTCTGCCCTGTCGGAATTCTTTCTACCTGGGGCACGCTCGCAAGGTGCAGCGCATCCTTGGGAAGCCAACCGTACAGGGTTGACAGCGGTGCTGGATTTGGAAATCCCTGGCTATTGAGGTTCTGGGTAAATATTCCGCACCCTCCGGGAAGCAGGTAGAAATCATTGATAGTGCCCCAAGACGCGCCGGTCGGAAGCGGCCCGAAGTTTTTCGTTCCATCAAACGTGCTGTCGCTGATGTTTCCGTAGATTTCCAGCAAATGCCCGGAAGTGTTCAGGCTGATCGGAGCCGCGAACGCTTCTCCGTCAATCACCGTGGCATTCTGACAGCCCCAGTCCTGACCAAAACAATATTCGCCGCCCAGCCCATTGATTATTGTGTTTGCGTTGGAGGTTGTCGGGCTGTACGTGAGTTCCAAGTCGGCTGTCATTGTCGTCTCACCTGCAAACACTGGCCCACCGCCATAATAAAGGCCTATGCATCCAGTCGCCGACAAGGGGTTGGGGAAAGTTAAATCTACAGGGAATGAAGCGGTCGATCGAGACGGGTTCTTCGTAATGTCAATCCATAGAAAACCAGCAACGTTCTGCAAACCGATGTCATTCGCTGGACATTGGCCTTGCCAGAAGGGTAGTACCCACAGAACCTGGCTGAAATTCTGGCTATCGTTCTTCAGCGAAAGGGTCCCTTTTAGAGCCAACACATTGACCGGCGACTTTGCGCCAGCGAGTATGTGATACATGGCAAGAAAAGTCGGGACAGATCCGTTTGGCGGTAACGTAGTTTGTGTTTGCTGAATGTGGAGAACGGACGGTTGACTGGCGCCCGCCTGCGCCCACAAGTCGCACTGCCCCGCGATCGCCAGCATGAAAATCCCCCCCAGAACAGCATTCTCCCAATTAGTCTTCATCAGTTCTTTCCCCTCTTTGAGTAAATCAAAATGTTCAGCGTTGAGAGCTTGTGCGGGATCACGACTTTAGGACAATTCGGTCCGCCCTTGAACTTAAACCCCGGTTCCTCCAAAAGTCGCGTCCAGCGCCTGAAGTCGCTTTTCGGCGCTCAGGGTGCCGGACATGGGCGACAAATGGTTATAACTCACCATCCCATCCATTTATTCCCGGTGATCCATGTGAAAAGTTATTCACATCTCTGTCAGACAGGTCGGCCTCATCAGCAAGTTAACGGCCAGTTCCGTCCGCAACCGTAATTCCTCGTACCTAGCTCAAAGTACAGGTCGTGGAGAGTCCGCGCGAGGTAACGCATCCACAGAGCAAAAGGCGTGAATCCTTCGAGAACATTTTCCGGGGCTCGTGTTCATAAGTAGAGGCGGCGCCTCCTGAGATATCACACCGGAATGTGGGGATGCAACGCGTCGTCGGTACAATCGTTGGGAAAACCGCCGGAGAAGAAGGAATGGCCTGCGAGAGGCACTTACGTCTATTGCTGATTGCATCAACGTTAGTTGCGTGGCTGCTGGCAGTACCGGCGGCGCCCGCTGACAACACTTCGAGGCTACCGCCAAAATTGGAGATCGGGATTGATCGCTCGAATATGGCGACAGAATGGACGATCTCGCCGCCTGGAGAGCCGAACATCTATCCGTTCAACGGGCCATACAACGGCGCTGGGGTGTTCGAAGCCCGTCGCCTTGCAGTATTCGACGGCATTGCACGGCTGCATCCACAGTGGTTTCGCGACGGCTTCGGACCAGATACGCCAGAGGGCGCCCAATTGTTTGTGGACATGGTCCAGCAGGTTCACGCCCGCGGGATGAAGATTCTGGCGGTGGTGAGTCACACCGGCTCCGACTTTGACAAGAAGGATTACATCGACCCCACACAAAGCGGCTGCCAATGGGGAACTTTCCCGCTCAGCAAGATCGACCTCGCAAAGTTTGAGCACCGTGTGCGCTCGTATTTCGACGCGTTGAAACAGGCGGGGCTGTCCGTGGATGCGTTCGAGATCGGCAATGAGCTGGACCTCTATTGCAACGATGCGGACATGCCGAAGACGTCAGAATTTGCAGCGCATCATTGGCAGTGGTTTCTGACGCAGGAACAGGTGCACCAGTTTGCCGCCGGGTATGTGCCTTTTCTTAAGACATTCGCAGGATTGATCCGGGAGTATTTCCCCGCCGCGACAATCATCACGTTCGGGATGTCGAATCCCACGGGGAACTCGGCCGCGCTGATTCAAGCGTTAGCACATTTCACGGATAGTTCCGGCAAGACCTTCGATTACACGAGTCTCGTCGACGGCTATGGCACTCACATCTACCCGCCCGCAGACACGACCGCCGACATGGTTGAGAGGGCGACGGGAGAGCTAACTAGCCAGGCGGCGACGTTCCCTCACGTGGAGACAAAACCGATCTGGATTACGGAGTGGAATGAGGCCGCGTCCGCGTTTTGGTCGAGCAAGAGTTGGTATTTTCAGCCGACCGGGAGTGGCCCAACAGCAGATGACAGGAACAAAGCCGATACCAAGGGTGAATTTCCGGCCATGAACCGCGCCGAAGTGATTCAGGCATTTCACGAGAAAGTGATCGATCGTCTCCGTTCGATGCCGAGCGCGGTGAACATCGGGTACCTTTTCTATTATTCGTACGACTCCGCCGGCAAATCTCCGATGTGCGATACGACAGTGTTCAACATCCGCCGGGGAATCAAAGGGTATTGCTTTAGCGGGGTCATCGATCCAGTGACGGGCGATCTGCTGCCGGATATTGTCGCGGCCCTGATGGGGCAGGGGCAGACGCAAGCGAAGACGAGCCGGGCAGATTCCGTAGTCCCTCCAGCGGAAAACCCAGTTCCTGAAGCGCTGCGAAATATCGGTCGCATTCTTCCGCGGCCTATGCAGACGCTTCGCGGATGGGGCATGTCGCTGGCATGGGAAGCGAATGATCTTTACGGAGGCGGGCGACAACCGGCCCAAATCAAAGACCCCAAAATCCAGGACGAGTACATGGACCTGCTCTTTGGCGACCCAGCCAAGCGGTTGACCCTGGGATTCACGATCGCCCGTTACAACATTGGAGGAGGCGACGACCCAACGCACACGCATATGCGGCCGGACGCGCAGATGGAAGGCTTTCAGTCCGGGCCCGGCGCGGCCTTCGATTGGACACGGGATGCGTCCCAGCGCCGAATGCTCCAGGAAGCAAAGAAGCGAGGCGCGAGCATCTTCGAAGCCGCGTCGTATTCACCACCTTACTGGATGACCGCAAGCGGATGCTCTTCCGGCACGAGCATTGAGCATCAGGACAATCTCCGTCCGGAGATGCTCGAAAGCTTCGTGAACTACCTGGCAACGGTCGTGGAACATTTTCGAGAGGCGGAGGGAATTCGTTTTGAGAGCGTGGAGCCGTTCAACGAACCGGACGGCGCATGGTGGAAGGCGGGCGGCAGACAAGAGGGCTATACAGTTCCGGCAGAGACACAGAATGCGATTCTGCCGATGCTGGCGCAACGCTTGAAGCGCGATGGGGTGGATACTTTTGTGTCCGGAGTGGATACGAACAACATCTCGGCCGCTATTGGCACCGCCACAGAACTCAGTGCATCGAGTTTGTCGGCATTGGGGCGGCTAAACACGCATGACTACCATCACAGCGTCGGCGATCCTGCCAAGTTGAAGGAGTACAAAAGGCTTGGTCAGAAGCTCCAGAAGCCAACCTGGATGAGCGAACTGGGCTGCTGCCAAGGCGGCCAAGGGGACAAAACCGAAATGTGGGGCGCACTCTTCATGGCCGATTCGATCCGCATGGACCTGCGCGATATGGGCGCCGAATCCTGGGTGCTTTGGCAGCCCGACTGGGGCGTCATCGCCTTCGATCCCAAAGGTGGCGAACCGCAGTTGGAAAAACAGTATTACGCGCTCGCCCAGTACACGCGATTTATTCGACCGGGTTCTCAGATTATTTCCGCTGGTGGTGCCTATAACACGCTTGCTGCCTACTCCCATTCCTCGAAGCGCCTTGTGCTGGTCAGCACCAACTGGGATGCAACCGGGTTCAATGATCTCGATCTCTCGGCGTTTCGTGGCGTTCCTGCTTCGGTAACGATGTACCGGACATCGGGAGACCAGGGAGTAAATCTTCAGGAGAAGACTGTGGCTGTTGCAAGCGGCCATCTCGTCGACTCGCTCCCCGTTCGCTCCATCACGACCTACGTCATCGACGGCGTCACACCCCTGCCCAATGCCCCCCAGAGTGCAATCGAAGGCACGCACCAGATCATGTCCGAGGCTACAAAATTGTGCTTTAATATCACGCGCAACTCGACCGACAAGGGAGCCGCAATCATCCCCTATTCTTGCGGCGGTGGCTTCAGCAACATGGAGTTCAATTTTGTGGAACGCGCCGGCGGCTTGTATTCCATTCATACCGTCAATGGCGAAGTGAGTTTATGCCTGAACATTTCGAACGGAACGACCGCACCTGGAGACGGAAAAACGCCGGGCGGCCCCGGCAATCTGATCCAGTGGAATTGCGGGCAGGCGACAATTCCCCCCAATGAACTCTTTGCAGTTAGCGACGCGGGCGAAGGGCGCGTCAGAATCCGCGTGAAAAGCAGCGGCCTTTGCCTTGAGGAGCCCGGCCGCGGGGGCACCATGCGGCAGAACCGCTGCAATGCTTCGTCCTTAAATCAGATATTCATATTGTCCGACTGAATGCTTTGCCGTTTTGCGATGAGGTTCGTTCGCATCGAGGTCGATCGTGCAAAAATATCCTTGGGGCGGATTGATTCGGAGGTTTCAGCTAACTCGTGTTCTGCGTAGTGCTGAGCTAAGTCTCCAAAGATCAATCCGCGTCGCACATCCACCCGGTTGATTGGAACATGGTGTCGTTCGACCTCGGCCCATGCACTGCTTGCCGCGGGGAGGTGTCGGACCAAGCCTATAGGGACTTTGTTTTCCACCCGTTTGCCATCAGATTGTCGAGTAGTACGGAAGAACAATACCCAGGTTTCGCCTTGAGCACGTCTTTCTTTCTTTGGCCAGCCGCGTTGATGTCTTGCGCCATTGTCGTGTCTCCTTGGTAAAGCAAGTGCTGTACTGATCGTCGAACATTCTGCAGGGTAGACACGAGAGGGAAGACAAGAATCCAGGTTTGTCTGATGAAATGGCGCAGTCAGACTCGTCTTTAGCATGCGTATAAGTCCCCTGCAGCATGAGAATCCAGGTAGTGTCGGTCAATGGATCAGACGGCATCTGGAAATCGACACGGCGATGACACAGGTTCGCCGTGAAAATCTCCAGTCTTTGGGCCAATATCGTTGTTCGTAAACGATTCCGTCTTGTTTCACAACGAATGTCATGACTCCTGAGAATCGATACTCCGCTCGCCACTAACGCGAAGTTGCGTGTCATCTTTACCTCCACGATTTAGCTGCTCTCTGCGTCGTGGGGCTTCGCTCTTTCACCTTTCAGTATGCGGAAGTAATAACCGTGGAAACGCCGGTGTTCCAAATCCTATTTCGACGTTTGTGTCGCATCCGTTTGCTCCCATTTTCTCCTGCATTGGATCTAGCCTTGTAGATCGATGCCTCGCGTCGTGTAGCGCTGAAGCGGCCCAGAGAATCAGGCAGGGAAGTGAAGTTTCTGTTGTAAGGCGACAAATCGCGGGTTGGAGCGCAGATCGTCCAGAGCGGGGTCGACCTTCAGAAACACGAGACCATTGGATCGGTCGGCAAAAGCCTTCTCTAGGCAATCGATGGCTGTGTCAGGCTGTTTGAGGCCGGCGTATACGATCGCCAAGTAGTAGGGAGAGACGTACTCGCTTTTTGACTGCGATACTAAAGCCGCCAGCAGCTTTTCGGCCTCCGCCTTGTTTCCTGATCGTGCGTAGGCATTGGCTAATGCCGAAATCATCAAGGGCGTTCCGCGAGACAGTTCAACCGCCTTACGCAGTTCTGGAAGGGCGTGGCCGAAATCGCCCTTTTGCGCGTACGACAAACCGAGAACCAGATGGGGCAGTTCGTAGGACGGGTCCATTTCAAGAGTGTCGCGAAGCTGCTGGATGGCGCGGTCGTACTGTCGTGCCATGTAGAACCGCCATCCCAGGCTGAAGTTGATGCTGATGGAGAGCGGATCTAGCTCTCGCGCTTTGTTGATCTGCTCGACGCTATCATCGGGCCGACCCATCGCCATCAAGTAAAGTGAGTATCTCTGGTAAGCGGTCGCATAGCTGGGGTTGTCCTTAATCGCCTTAGCGAAGCCCGCAGCGGCAGCACTCCAATCCCAATCGTAGTTAAAACTCACCGTAGCAAGCGAAGTTTCCGCTTCCGCCAGCGTGGGATCGAGTTCAAGGGCCCTCAGGGCCGCCGCTTTGGCTTTCGGAGCCGCTTGCTCCGCTGACATGGTCCCGAAAATTTCGGCGCTGATAATGGCATAGCAATCGGCAAGGCCAGCATATGCGAGCGAATAATTCGGGGCTTGGTGCGTGGCGTCTTCGAAGTATCCGATGGCTCTGGTCAGGTTCTCATCCGATCTCTTGTTCCAATAATAGCGCCCCTTGAGATAGTTCTCGTATGCCTCGGGAGCCACCGCCGGATTCTTGGCGAGCCGTTTCTGGTCCTCCGGAGTTAGATTGATTCGGATCTCATTGACAATGGCGGAAGAAACACGATTCTGTAGCGCCAGGATGTCGCCCATCTGGCTTTCGTAAGTGTCGGCCCAGAGATGACCGTCGGTCGCCACTTGCACGAGTTCCGCCGTGATTCGCACGCGATCCCCTACGCGAAGAACCGTGCCTTCGACGACCGCGTCAACGTTCAGTTCACTCGCGATCTGCGACAGGGGCTTGTGCGTGCCCTTGTAGGTCATCGCCGTCGACCGCGAAATCACTCGCAAAGAATGAATCTTCGCCAGATTGGCAATCAGATCGTCAGTCATGCCGTCGGCGAAGTATTCCTGATCCTTATCTCCGGAAAGATTCTCCAGCGGCAACACCACGAGCGACTTGTTGTGCGTGGGAAGCATCGCGCCGGCGCCCGCCCTCCGGTAATGGTAGAGCCCGGTCGCACCTACAACGCAGGCCAACAAGATCGCAGCGGCGACAACCAGAAAATGCGCACTAGTCTCCCACCGGTGACTTGCTGGTTCCGAGCGAACATCCTCCGGCAGCGCTTCGCTGTGCGGCTCCTCCTGTGGGACGGGAACGGGCCCATTCCTTATCTGACTCTGGAAGTTTCCCGGGAGAAAGGGACCCGCAACCGGCGCAATGAACCGATACCCGCGCCGCGGGATTGTTTCCACGAATCGGGGGTTTTCGGAGGAATCGCCCAGGACTTCCCTAAGCCGCATCACGGCGTTGTTCAGTCCGTGATCAAAATCTACGAATGTGTCGCCGGACCATAGCCGGCTGCGCAAGTCGTCTCGGGTGACGATCTCGCCCGGGCTCTCGAGAAGTACCGCGAGAACTTGAAAAGGCTGCTCGGAGAGCTTGAGCCGGACACCGTGCTTGCGGATTTCGCAGGCCTTGAGGTCTACCTCAAAAACACCGAAATGGAGAACCCTAGCGACGAAGGCAGGAGTACCCATGATTCCGAAAGTACCGTGGGCGAGTATATCCCCTTACAACTCTCAACGTCAAAATCGGAGAGAGAAAACCGCATCTTCTTTATTTTCAGATGGAAGCACGGTGATGTGAAAAGGTTCCGCATCGGATAGTTCAAGGATTGCGCCGGAAGCCTGGCTGTGTGCAAAGTGGCCGGGTTCGCTTGAGTATCTTCTTCTGAAGCTTAGTGCCTGTGGGGGGCCGAGCAAGGTGGTTACCAGAGATCTAGCGGCGCTTTGCAAAGCGCTCTACGAATTCCTTCCTAGCCGCGAAGCGAGGACACTATGACGATCCAAGACAGATTGGAAGCAGTGGTGGGTTGCAAGAAGTACTGGGTGCTCGTACTTTTTGTCAGCCTGTTCTGGTCGGTGCAATCCAAAGCGCAGGTAGCGGGTGCCACTCTTTCGGGAACGGTCACCGACCCGTCGGGGGCGGCGATCGCCAGCGCCAAGGTCTCGATAAAGAACCTCGGCACCGGCGAGGTTCGCGAGGCGACCTCGAACGGCGACGGCTTCTACTCAGCCCCCAACCTCTTGCCTGGTTCCTACGAAGTATCTGCGTCGAATAAGGGATTCTCGACCGCGGTGCAGAAGGGGATCGTTCTCACAGTCGGCGCACAACAATCCCTCAACATCGCCCTGAAGCCGGGAGAGGTGACTGAAACGGTTCAGGTAATGAGCACCCCGCCGGACGTGCAAACCTCGTCGTCCGCGGTCAGTTCGACCGTAGATTCCAGAACCGTCCGCGAACTGCCGCTGAACGGTCGCGACTGGACGAGTTTGGCAACACTGGAGCCCGGCGTGGTCAACATTCCAAACCAGGCTACGACATCATTCAATGCCAACAAGGGAAATCGTGGCTTTGGAAACCAGTTGAGCGACTCGGGACACCGTCCCAACGAAAACAGCTACCGTCTCAACGGCGTCAGCATTAACGACTACACCAACGCGGCCCCCGGCGGCTCCACTGGACTGAATCTGGGAGTAGATGCAGTCCAAGAATTCTCAGTCATCACCACGGGCTACACTGCAGAATACGGAAGAACATCCGGCGCGATTATCAATGCGATTACCAAGTCGGGCACCAACCAAGTACACGGAACCGCGTTTTTCTTCGACCGGGACAGCATTTTTGATGCCCGGAACTATTTTGACGGACCGACGATTGCCCCCTTCCGCCGCATTCAGTTTGGAGGTTCCGCCGGCGCCCCAATTGTGAAAGATCGAACTTTCATCTTCGCTTCCTATGAGGGATTCCGCCAGAGCCAGGAGGCTTCTGGAAGCATCAATGTGCCGGACGCAGCCTCCCGCGCCTTTGCCGTTCCTGCGATTCAGCCGTATCTGGCCTTGTGGCCAGTGGCCCCCGCCGGCGCACCCGACAAAATCGTCGACACGGTTAACGGTCTTGGAATACAAACTTTCAATGTGAATGTGGCCACCATTGCCAACGAAAACAACTTCATCACCCGGTTCGATCATCGCATCTCAAATTCCGACAGCCTGACCGGCAGCTACTTCTTCGACTCCGGCCCGCAATCGCAAGCCGATCCGTTGGCGAACACAGTACACCAGGTGTTCTCGCGCCGGCAGATGGGCAGTTTCGAAGAGACGCATATCTTCAGTCCGTCGTTAGTGAACACCCTCCGCCTCGGCTACAACCGGGCTTTGGGAAAGATCAATAACCCTGTATCGGGCGATACCGTATCGAAAGATGCTGCGCTCGCGATCGCGCCCGGCGCCAGCGCCCCTCCCGAGATTCCCGTGCCCGGTTTGACCACGGCTTATGGTTTAGGTGGATTCAACCGCTTCACCCACGCCTGGAATTCGTACCAGGCCGCAGACGACGCCTTCCTGACCCACGGCAAGCATTCCATCAAGTTCGGCTTTGCCTTCGAGTACATGCAATACAACGTGCTCGAACAGTTGAGCCCGAATGGCAGAATGAGCACATACGGCAGCCTAGCCAGCTTTCTCACCAACCAAGGCGATCAGCTCAATGCGCTTGCGCCTGGGGGATCTCACGAGGTGGGATTGCGGGAGAAGCTCTTTGCCGGGTACCTGCAGGACGATTGGCACGTCAAACCAAACCTGACTTTCAACATGGGCCTGCGCTACGAGATGACCACCAAGCCCACAGACGCGAACACCGTTCCGGGATATACCGTGAACGGCTACACCGTCGCCGCGGCAGGATTCCAGGAAATCATCAGCCTCTCCAATTGCACTCCAAACACAACGGCGTGTGGACCGGTAGGCGTGAACAGCCCTCTTCTGCAAAATCCCACCACCAAGGATTTCGAGCCTCGCCTCGGTGTGGAATGGGACCCTTTCAAGAATGGAAAAACATCGGTGCGAGCCGGATTTGGCATGTTTGACGTGCTGCCGCTTCCTTATGAGTTCGGTCTGAACACTGCGGCTACCGCCCCGTTCCAGATTATTGGCGCAGCGCCCGGAGCCACGCTGGGCAGCGGCATTAATCCCAATGTCAACTTCAACCCACAACACATTCGCAACCGCTTTATCGATGCCTACCCCAAGCGCCCCTATGTGATGAACTGGAACGCCAACGTTCAGCGGCAGCTTGGGTCCGGTTATTTGCTGTTGGTCGGCTACGTTGGATCGCGCTCTCTGCACACCTCCGCTGCAGCCGATGACATCAACCTGGTTCAGCCAACGGCGGTGAATGGTGTGGGATTGGTATTCCCTTGTGATCCTTCGCAACTGAGCCCCGGCAACACCTGCGCCAATCAGCAAACCGGCACTCGCATCGACTCAAACTGGGGAGGCGGGGCCGGAATCCGCCCCGTCCTTTTTGACGGCGCAGCTTCCTATAACGCCTTCCAGACTCAACTGAAGAAGAATTTCAATCAGGGAGTGCAGGGGCAGATTTCTTATGCCTATGGAAAGTGCAGCGACCTGAGCTCAGCCCCGGTCACCGGAGACACGTTTCTGAATTCGATCGCCGTGCCTCTCATGTTAATTAAATCGGCGAGAGTGGGAGCCTGCGACTTTGATATACGGAACGTGCTGTCCGCCACCCTGATGTGGGATCTTCCGACGATGAAGGGCGGGTCAAAGCTGATGTCAACCCTGACCGGCGGATGGGAACTGGGAACCATCGTCTCCGCCTATAGCGGAGCACCCTTCACGGTAACTACCGGCGACGGCAACGATCCACTGGGCACCGGCTTCAACGGCGATTTCTCGATGGACTTCGCCAGCCTGACCCCCGGCTGCAGTCCGATTCACGGCGGCCTAAACTACTTGAACACGAACTGCTTCACGCCTCCGACTGCTCCGACTTCGTTGGTTCCCGCTACCGCCGCGAACCCTTACGGTTGTGCGCCGAATTCGTTTCCCTCAGTGCCTTCGGGCGTGACTCCGCCTGCCGGTATGCAGTTCTGTTCCAACGTGCTGGGCAACACCCATCGCAATCAATTCTATGGGCCACGGCTTACCACGGTGGACTTCTCGATTTTCAAGAACACGCGCATCCCAAGTATTTCCGAAGCCTTCAACATCCAGTTCCGAGCAGAATTTTTTAACATTCTGAATCACACCAACTTTCTGTCACCGGGTTTCCTGAACACATTCGGCCAGAACAACTCGGTTTACGACTTCAACGGTAGCTCGCTACCCACGGCCTTGAACCAGACCTCCACAACCTCGCGACAGATTCAGCTGGGGTTGAAAGTAATTTTCTAGCAGCCGAATAACGAGGCCTAACGAGCTTTCGGTCTCCCACTTCTAACACTCTCGTCTGCAGATCAGACGCTGATTACACAGAGAGCCGGGGCGTCGCATTGGCGATGGCGGCTAAACAACAAGAATTGCCCGCGTCGCCATCCGTTATGAAAAGCCGCTTGCACGAGCTCACTGGTGAATCCGACGGGTTAGACGAAGCCGTCGGCGGCACGCATGTCCGTTGGGCCGTAATGGGCATTGTCATGGCCGTCATGGCTGTCACCGCGCTCAATCGCCTGAACTTGAGCATTGCAGGGAAATACATTGAAGAGGAATTTTCCTTCAGTACGATTTCCATGGGACGTGTGTTCAGTGCTTTTCTCTGGGGATATGGGCTGTTTCAGATTCCTTGGGGATATGTTTGCGATCGCATCGGCCCGCGTAGAACCTTGACAGCATCCATCTTCTGCTTCGCGGTCGGATCCGGAGCGATGGTGTTTGCACCCAGATTTGCGGGAGCAACGGGGATCAGTGCTCTCGCGATCTTTCGAATCGTGCGCTTCCTAACCGGGGTGGGAGAAGCGGCGGTCTCTTCCAACGTAACTCGCGTCATAGCATCATGGACTGCGCTGCGCGAACGCGGGTTTGCCAGCGGCTTACAGGTTTGTGGTTTGGGGTTGGGAGGAACCCTGACTCCCATCGCCATCGCCTGGACCATGGTCCATTGGGGCTGGCGCGTTTCTTTTGGAATATCTGCGGCGCTTGCCTTTTTGGTGGTCGCGCTTTGGCATTGGTACGCGACCGACTGGCCCGAAGAGCATCCACGGGTGAACCGGAGGGAGTTGAGAACTATTCACCCTGGATCGGAAAGCGCTACTCCCCGGCCGCAGCAAACCGCGATTAAAGTTCCATGGGGCAAAATGTTTGGCAGTCTGTCGGTGTGGGCCTTGATCCTGGCCTATGGTTTTCAGGGCTATGCCTTTTATGTCTATTACAACTGGTTTTACTTTTACGCCGTGAAAATGCGTGGACTGGACTTAATGCACGCTGCCGCCTGGACTTCTGCCCCATTCCTCGCAATGGCCCTGTTGTCCCCGGTCGGCGGATGGTTTTCGGATCGCGTCGCCCACGTCTCTGACCGCCGAAAAGGGCGCTTGGCAGCGGTGTGGGTTGGAATGGGTGTTGCGGCCTTGTTGTTGTACACCGGCAACCATATCAGTCTCACAGCCGTTGCTCTTCCCATGATTGCTTTGGCAGCTGGCTTTACCATGTTTGGGGCGGCAAATTTCTGGGCCGCCTGCATTGATCTCGCACCGGGATATTCCGCATCACTGTCCGCCCTCATGAACACGGTGGGA
The DNA here is from genome assembly GCA_013289685.1 of Acidobacteriota bacterium. GTDB lineage: Bacteria > Acidobacteriota > Terriglobia > Terriglobales > Acidobacteriaceae > Sulfotelmatobacter. Next base: position 56,836 of record JABCZL010000001.1, read on the forward strand.
AGTCTGGGCGGCGTTGTTTCATCTACCGTGACCGCCTCCATAGCGGTTCATCGAGGTTGGGTGCCGGCGTTGGACGTCGCCGTATGGGTCACAGTTGGGTCGGGACTGCTTTTCACAATGGTAAATGCGAATCAGAGTATTGGGAATGTAGACGACCGGTAGCACCGCAATAGATAAGCAAAGGTGATGGTGGTCGACCGCAACTCGCACAGGTACTTGTTCGTGACTCACGAAGGTTGCTGCGCTGCAGGTAGTCGCGCATGCAGGTGTCGCTTAGAGTTTGTACCTGCTTATCGCGAAGCCAGTTGCCGCTGAATCTCGGCACTCGATCGCCGTGTTCGATTCTAACCTCTAGGGGTCGGTGGAGCGGTGGAGCACCCAAAAAGCCCCATCGCCGATAACCCTTTCAAGAAGCCATGGAAGCGCTCGCTGAATCCCCCGAAAACTTCGAAGCTCGTTTATCAATTTCGAGGACGTATAGTGCCTTTCGCCAAGGGTGAACTGCCGCATTCGCCGGGCGGTCATACACGCTTGTTCCTAGTCGGGAAACATGTCGAGATCTGCGACAGCAACCTGGCCCCACGAGGAAACACGTCCAGTTTAGCGATGCCTTCGAACGCGTTGCTCGTCTGTGTGTCGTTAGACGACGGCCCGTGGGCGCCCGAACGATCATCTGTTCACGGCTTTCGTCGGGCTGAATCTGTTTCAGTCTGGATTCACGAACTGGTGCCCGCTGATGACCTTCCTGCGTAAACTTGGAGTTGGCAGATAGGAGAAGGTGAACATGCCCAATTGGGTTTGGGGAGTGGCATTCCTTGTCGCCTATGTGGTCTTGACGCAATGGCTACGGCCAAAACTCGGAGTTCCCACCTGAAGGAGCCAAGGATGCGCCGAGTCTCGGCGCAAAACCCCGAGTGACCCCAATCATTGAGCCCGAAGTCACATTGGAGGCGCGGAGCGCTGTCGTCGCGATGCAGAGCGCGGCGTTCAAAGCAGCGATAAATCGAAAGTCGGTCGAAGCAGCTTCGACCTTTGAATCCGCAAGGCTACGATCCACAATTCCCAGAAGATCCTTGATCTCACCCGTGCTGGTCGGCTCCCGCCTTAGCCAACCGTGCTCCACCCACTTTTCTAAGCTCATCCTCGTCTCCTAGCAAAAATTCCTTTTAGCCTTTGAGCACGGCGGTCAAAAAATGATTCCCGCTCGCAAGTTTCGGGTTGAATTCCTCGAGGGAATACACGGTCGGCTTGATAGGGCGCCCGATGTTTTTCTCCACTGTAGAAAGCCGTGAAAGGATCCCAAATTTGGCGTTGTTAAGGGGACGATAAGAAGTGACGTGCGGCTCCTTCTGGTTTCAAGCGATATCCGCCGACACCGTTTGATATCAATCAGTTACATCTCATTATTGCCCTGTCACTGCAACGTTCTGGCACATACAATCGACTAGTCGACTGACTTTCGAGGCGGATCGTTTCAACCACTCACGCACCTCTCCGGAAAGCAGTTATCAGCCGTCAACTCTCAGCCGTCAGGGGAAGCAGATTCCTCCGCCCCTCGCATTCGCTCGGGGGTCGGAATGACAACGCTCTAGCTAACGACCAACGACTAACGGCTAACGACCAACGACGGCTTCTAACGACGGCTCTTAAAGAACGTCTGCAGCACTTCCGCGCTGCGGCCTGCCAGCACTCCGCTGCGAACCTCGATCTTGTGGCTCAGTTGCGGATGATTCAGGACCTGCATCACCGAATGCACGGCCCCGGCTTTGGGGTCGTCCGCGCCATATACCAGGCGCCGAATGCGGGCATGCACCAACGCCCCGGCGCACATGGCGCACGGTTCAATTGTAACAAACAGATCGCAGCCTTCCAGACGATGGTTACCAACGGTTGCACCGGCTTCGCGCAGGGCGATCACCTCGGCGTGGGCCGTCGGGTCGCAGGCGGTGATATTCCGGTTCCATCCCCGTCCCACGACCTGGCCGTCGCAGACGACGACCGCGCCTACCGGGACTTCTCCAGCTTCGAGAGCGCGCTGGGCGCAGCGCAGGGCTTCTTCCATCCGTAGTTCGTCTGCCGGGAATTCGTTCGCGCGAGCTTCGCCTGAGGCAGCGATTGGCCGCTGTTTTAGAGCTGACGACACTTTGGGCGCTTTTCTGGCGGGCACGGGATGGCGGTCTCTGCGGGTATTCTATCGGAGGGAACAACTTGCAAGGCAAAACGTTACAGCCGTTTCAGCGCGTGCTCCTGGCGGACAAGAGTGTCCGCCCCACAAAAGCTAGATCACGCTCAGCACCGAGCGCACAACTTCGGGCACAACCGCGTGGATCACCGCCGGCACCACCATTCGAGCCACCGGGTAGGCAACCACCACGGCGGGCACGACGATCAGCAGCCAGGTCCTGGTCGGCAGGTTTGTGAAATAGGCCTTCATGACATCCTCTCCTGATAAGTACGGACCAGCCTAGGGAAAAGTTCCCCGGCGAGCGTCTCTCCCAAGTGCGGTGCCTTGAATCACTTCCATCATTAAGACCGCGTGTGATGTTAGGCGTTCGGAAATAAGAAGGGTCAAAGCCTATTTTCCTGGGCCTATTTTCCTGGAAAGACCGGCGGGCGGAGTTTTGGCGATTCGGCGGATAGTGTTAAGCTAGTGGGGTCATGGGCATGCCGAGTTTGCTGCGCAAAGTCTTCCTCGTCGACCTGCTGCAGGGACTGAAGATCACGTTCCGCAACCAGGATCCCAAGGAAATTTATACCGAGCAGTATCCGCTGGAGCGTCCGCAGGTGGCCGAGCGCTACCGTGGCGCGCCGCGCCTGAACGTCAACCCTGACACCGACGAGACCATGTGCATTGCCTGCGACCTGTGCGCGCTCGCGTGCCCGGAGAACCTGATCGTAGTCTCCAGCGCTCGCAACGAGCACACCCGCCGCAAGGAACTCACCGACTTTACCTACGATCTAAGCCGCTGCATGTTCTGCGGCCTGTGCGAAGACGCCTGCCCCGTCGACGCCCTCGAACTCACGCAGGATTTCGAACTCGCCAGCTACACCCGCGAAGGCTGGATCTGGGATCGCGAGACCCTGGAAAAAGGCCCGCAACCCACGCAGTATAGGCGCTAGCTATTGGCGCCCTCCGTAGTTTAGATTTTGTCATTCCGAATCGGGCCGAAAGCCCGGTGAGGAACCTGCTTTTCCCGACACTCTCATCTCCGTCGCCTCACCCCAACCCGCCGCTAGATCCTCCCACGTAGGATTCTCCGCATGAATCAATGCGACCTTCTTCTCCCGCCGCCATTTCTTGATCTCGGTCTCCCGCGCAATCGCGTCACCCACATTCTGGAACCCATGAAAATAAACCAGCCGATGCACGCGATACTTAGCAGTAAAGGCCCCGCCCTCGCCAGCCCTGTGACGCAAGACCCGGGCCATAAGAAATCCAGTCACGCCAACGTAGATCACACGGCTCTTGCTCGCCATGATGTAAACGTAATAACGCCGCTCAACCATCGCCGCTCCAGCAGGTTCCTCCGCCCGCTTTCAGCGCGCGTCGGAATGACAAGATTTTAGGCATTAGCGGCGGCGCGGCGCAGTAACCGATGTCACAACCAGCCTGTGCAAATCTCCGCCACATTTCCGATAAATTAAAGTTGTCTCCGCTACACTAAAGTTGTCATTCCGAAACCGCGCTGAAAGCGCGGTGAGGACCCTGCTTCTCGCTCCTGCGCAAAACCTCGCATTTGTCTACTTTCGTGGTCTTGACTTCCCGCCCACTGCGAGCTAATCCTACAGTCTTGACATTAGCTCATTGACAACCAAACCGCACCCCAACTCCTTACGGCTCAAGATTTTGCCCACAAGTTATTGATGCCCTAGGATTACTCTGCGATTTCTCGCTAAACCGATGATTCCAATAGATCGCGGGGGGGAGGGGGTACCCACCAATAACCAAAAAGTAAATAGCCTCACTGAGTGTGGAGTCCGGAGGACAGGAAAGCAGATTCCTCGCTCGCCTCGCCTCGCAAAGCTCGGCTTCGGACTTCGCTCGGAATGACAAGAGTTGACTTGTGTTCGCCGACGACGAGGGTCTCGGGCAGGGTCTCGGTACTCGCAAACCCAGCTACTTGTTGCCAACGAGCCTCTTCTCGGGCAGGAAATACAACGCTGGAATCAGCGCGAAGATAAAAAACGACGCATAGGTCGACACATAAGCCAGCGGCACGGACAGCAGATAGAGAGCTCCGGAAAAAACATTCTTGCGCTGGATGGAGGAGTGATATTCAGACAACCCGGAATCGTGACGATCCTGCTCAACCAGAATAATCCGCAGCAAATAAAACGCCGAGGAACACAGCACCAGATCCAGCCCGTAGAGCGCCACCGCCAGCGGCTCGTGGTAGTTCTTGCCCAGATAATCGGTGACGAACGGGACCAGCGACATCCAAAACAGCAGATACAGGTTGCTCCACAGCAGCCGCGCGCTGACTCCGCGCACCGCGTGAATTAAATGATGGTGGTTGACCCACATGATCGCCACCACCAGAAAACTGAGTCCATAGCTGATGAATACCGGCGCGACCTTCCATAGCGCCGCCAGCGTGGGCTGCGTCGGGGCGCGCAGCTCCAGCACCATGATGGTCACGATGATGGCGATCACGCCGTCGCTGAAGGCTTCCAGGCGATTTGTAGACATTTCTGACATGAGCTGCCAGCTACGCCGGCTGCTGCCGCGTCATGCAGTGCATCGCCCCCAGCCCCCAGATGAAGTCTCCCGAATAGATGGGCACGATCTGGCGAGTAGGGAACAGCTCGGCCAGCGTGTTGAGCGCGATGCGGTCATTGGGACGATTGAAAACCGGCGCGAGCACGACTCCGTTGGCGATGTAGAAATTGGCATAGCTCGCGGGCAGTCGGCGGCCTTCGAAAACCACCGGCTGCGGCATAGGCAGTTCGACGACGGTCAACTGCCGGCCGTTCTGGTCGCGCGCGGCTTGCAGACGGCGCAGGTTGGCGCGCAGGGGCGCGTGGTTCACGTCGTTGGAGTCGGGCTCAACCATGGTGACGACGGTGTCTCTGGAGACGAAGCGGCTGAGATCATCAACATGTCCGTGGGTATCGTCGCCGAAGATGCCGCGACCCAGCCAGATGGTGTGTGGCGCGCCCAGGTAGTCGGCAAACGCCTTTTCGTAATGCACCCGCGCCATGTGAGGATTGCGTTCCTGCACCTTGCTGAGCAGGCACTCTTCGGTGGTGAGGATGGTGCCGAGTCCGTTCACGTCGATCGATCCGCCTTCGAGCACGATGCGCTTGCCGCCGGAGAGTGGGTGGATTTCTTCCGTATACAACTTGCGAGGGTGCCCCATTTCTCCAGCGTGTTTTGCGCGAGAAGTGGGGGTTTTCGCCATCAGGCTCCCGATCTTCTCATCGTGACGCCAGTTGGAGTATTTTGCCCAGGCGTTAAAGCGAAATTTGAGGGCGAGCGCAGCCGCGCTTCGCTCGGCCTGTCCGGGTCTGAGACCCGGACCCACATGGTCCTTCTGACTCCGCGCAAGGAAAATGCATCCCGAATCGCGCAGCCAGACGCGGTTAGTAGCCCAGCGGTGGAAGCGGATGTTGGCCGAGAGCGCGTCGGCTTTTTCGAGAACCCTGCGCGCCTGTCGGGCGGCCGAGGCGTCGTTGACGATCAACTCCACCCGCTCATGTTTCGCCAGGTTGCGAATGATTTCTGCATAAACCCACGGAATCGGCTCAAACTTTCCCGGCCAGTCGCCGTGATAGTGCGGCCAGGCGAGCCAGGTGGCGGCGTGTGGCTCCCACTCCGCGGGCATGCGGTATCCGCGGGCGGCGGGAGAAGGCTCGACCGAATTTCGGCCGCCCTCATTTCTATTTCTATTTCTATTTCTTTTCCGTGGCGTCATAGCACTCTAGAGTTTTGATTTTCGGAGGCGGCGAATTCTTGAAGGCGTCGGTCAGCAGGTAAGTCCCTGAGCTCTGAGTGGGGCTGACTTGGGTTACGAACTTTGGACCTCTTTCATCGCAGGTGCGGTTGCGAATTGCTTTCACTGCCATTGGTAACGTGCCGTCGAAATACTTCGCATCGATCTGAGTCGTGCCAAAACCGACAAACATGACCTTCAAATATTTCGTTTTTGAGCCCGGAACTTCGAGAATGACGGCCTCTTTGTTGGCCACAAAAGACCCAACCTTGGCAGCGTGCAGCAGAGGGTCGTACGCCACCATCTTTCCCGACAGGCTGGGTGTCTTGCCGAAGCAGGCGAGACACAGAACTGCCACGGACACACCGGTCAGAAGCGCCTTGTTTTGATCTGTCATTCGAACTTTCCTAGTCGATCAGTTCCTAGTCGATCAGTCGGTTGGTGATAGGCGCGTAGGCGTCGATGCGGCGATCACGCAGAAACGGCCAGTTGCGGCGGATTTCTTCCAGCGCCTTCAAGTCGACGTCGCCGACCAGAATTTCCTCCCGGTCGTGTGAGGCTTCCGCCAGCACGCGGCCAAAGGGATCGCAGAAAAATGATCCTCCCCAGAATTCCAGCCCCTGGCCGGGCGCCGAGTTACCACGAATATTCCCGGTCTCGAAGCCGACACGGTTCACCACGGCCACATAAACGCCGTTCGCGATGGCGTGCGCGCGCTGGATGGTGCGCCAGGCGTCGTGCTGGGCCACGCCGAATTCCGCCTTCTCCGCGGGATGCCAGCCAATGGCGGTCGGATAAAAGAGTATGTGTGCCCCCTGCAACGCCGTCAGGCGCGCGCCTTCGGGATACCACTGATCCCAGCAGACCAGCGTGCCCAGGCGTCCGGCGCTGGTGTCTAGGGCGCGGAACCCGAGGTCCCCGGGCGTGAAGTAGAACTTTTCGTAGTAGAGCGGATCGTCCGGGATGTGCATCTTGCGGTAGAGTCCGCGCAGGGATCCGTCGCTGTCGAAGATCGCGGCTGTGTTGTGGTAGACGCCGGCAGCCCGCTTTTCAAACAGCGACGCGATCAGAACCACTCCGTAGTTTCGCGCTGTGGCGGCCAATCTCTCGCTGGTCGGACCAGGAATCGGTTCGGCCAAATCGAACAACGCATGATCTTCACGCTGGCAGAAATACTGTGTCTGGAAGAGTTCGGGCAGGCAGACAACCTGCGCCCCACGCCCGGCTGCGTCCGCCACACGGCTGATGGCCTTCTCAAGATTCTGCTCGGGCTCCGGGCCGCACGACATCTGCACCAGCGCCACGCGAAATTTCTCAGGGGGCACGCGTTCCGACCTCCGCGAACAATATAGCAGGAGACCGCTGTCAGCTATCAGCCGTCAGCCGTCAGCTGGGAACATCTTGATTGGACGATGCCGTTTGCTTCTGCAAAATCTGAGTGGCTTCGCGAGACATGTGCTCATCTTCCGTGAGCATTCAAAAGCTCTTACCGCTGAGTACGCAGAGGCGTCGCGGAGATCGCGGAGAAGAGCCTTTAGCGGGTCAGGAAGGCTCTCTTTTTTGCGCGGCGAACGTGCGCTTCAGGCGCGGATTGCCCGTGACCAACTTCTCCAGGCGGTTGGTTATTTCCTGAGAAGGCCGGGAGCGGAGAACTACCTCTATCGCGGCCTCGGCATCGAGGGATTCCGTGCGGACCAGATCGAGCAGGAATTCCAGGGCCGCGTCCTGACGAGTGAGCGCGATCGCCGAAAGCAAAACGGAGCGCCACCACGGATCGTCTGCTTTCACGAAGCACTCGCGCAGGGCGTCGAAACCCTCTGGCGAATGGGTTCCAGCGAGTGCCAGGGCGGCTTCTGCGGCGTTGTCGTCTGCGGAAATCAGAAAGCGGCGCATCCAGGGGATCGCACGCTGGCCTTCGATGCGCAGGATTCCGCTGTAGCAAGCACCGAGCACTTCCGGCTCATCCGCTCCCAGAACAGCGCGCATGCGCAGCAGCAGCGCGGCCGACGGCGAGCCGATCTGTTCGATCGCACGAACCACCTCCGCTCGAACCGTCTTGTCTTTGTCGGCGAGCAACTCGACCAGGTGCTCCAGCAGATCTTTTTCCGTGAGACTGCGGCACTGGACGAGCGCCAGGGCGCAAGTGGCACGCAGAGTTCCGGCGGTGTCGGACTGACCTCCCCAGACGGGTTCCATCTGAATGTGGCGCATCCCCCGCAGAAAAATTGCTTCATCCTGATGTTCCAAGGCCGCCAGCGTACGGCTGATTGCATTCTTAGCCCAGCATTGCGGATCCGTCTTCACGGGATCATCGAAGAAGCGGTCGAACGCCGTCAGCAGTTCTGGGGTCAGACTGGCCAAAGCCGGTTCGCGAACGAATTCGCGAATCAGGTCGGCGGCCTTGCCGACGATGAAATTGTTGCGATGACCCAGAGCCTTGCGCAGGGGCGCGACGCGGGCTTCCTCTGGCCCGTGGCGAAGCGCGTCCAGGGCGGCGACTTGTTGTTCGAAGGCGCGCTTGCCGGGCATGATTGGCAGTGTAACCGAGCCGAGCGAAAACCCGTCGAGCTGCGCTCGACGGACAGCCGAGGGCCTGCCCTGAGCGAAGTCGAAGGGGCGGCTGTCCCCACATATTCATGTGGTTCCTGTAGAGTATCTTGTCGGGATGTTTGCACGATTGGGAGGCTCGGGTTGAAACACGGAAACCAAGGCGATCCAAAGGATCATACGCAAAAGAACCATGCGCATCAGGGACACGCGGCCGGCGGTGAGGGCAAAGATCGGCACCTGCACAATCCCATCGAGGACCGCCTGATTCCGCTGGAGCCGCTCGATCTCGGGAAGATTCATTCCATCGACGGCCTGGTCCGGGCGATGGCCAAGACCGCCTTTACCGGACGCCAGCTGGGTGAGGCCGCCGACGTGCTTGAGGCCATGGCTCTCGACGAGGATGCGTTCATCGTCATGACCCTGGCCGGAGCCATGACCGTGGCCAAGCAGGGTCTCATCGTCACCGAATTGATTGATCGCGGCATCGTGAATGCGATTGTCTCGACCGGCGCCCTCATGGCTCACGGGCTAGTCGAGGCCACTGGCCGCGCTCATTTCCGTGCCAATCCCGAGGTTTCTGACGAGGAACTCTACGAGCAGGGGTACAACCGCGTCTATGACACGCTCGAGCCGGAGCAGAATCTAGACGACGTCGAGGAAGTCATGGCGGCCGTGCTCGAGGCCTGGGACCACAACGACGTCATGTGCTCGTATAAGCTGAATCACGCCATCGGCGCCTATCTGGCGAAGCGCAATCAGGGCCAACGGGGAATTCTGAAGTCCGCCTACGAGCAGGGAGTGCCGGTTTTTGTACCTGCATTCAGCGACTCAGAACTGGGACTCGACACAGCGTTGAACAACCGGCTGCGCGAGTCGACCGGGCGACACAAGATCCGCTTCGATCCGTTCGAGGATCTCGAGCATTTTGCCGCGACTTTACTGCGCCAGAAAAAGCTGGGAATCTTCACCATCGGCGGCGGCGTGCCGCGCAACTGGTCCCAGCAGTTTGGACCCTTCATCGAACTCCGCCACCGGCGACTGGGCGAGAACTTGCCCCTGAAGCGCTATCACTACGGACTCAGGATTTGCCCCGAGCCAGTGTACTGGGGCGGATTATCGGGCAGCCCTTACAGCGAGGCGATTTCCTGGGGCAAGTTCGTGCCTCCGTCAGAAGGCGGAATGTTTGGGGAGGTTTTCGTGGATGCGACCGTCGGCCTGCCAATCATCGTGGCCGCGGTGCTGGAGCGGTTGGACAAGGCTAAGAAGGGCAGTCACGCGCGCAAGGGCGCTAAGACTGCCTCCAGGAAGAATTTTAAGGGAGTTCAAGGTTCGAGGATGGCTTGATGTGATCCCACGGGCCAGTGACCTAGGCGTTGCTCTCGCAGGGAGCGGAGTCTTGAGCAGCAAACTCCTGGGTGGAGTCGCTGTCGTTTTCGTTTTCCTGGGTGTCATGGCTGCCCGTGCGCATCCGCCGATAAAGCGGAGCAACAATACTGTTTTCAAGCACTTCCGACTCTGCCTGAAACCAATCCTGCAACTCTTGCCCGTCGGTCTGACCGCGGGTTTCGTACAGCTGCTTGGCGCGCGAACGTACTTTCCGTTCGACTAGCTGCACCATCAGGGCCTGTTGCTTCTTTCTGCGTGTTTCGATGTCCACCGCTACTCCTCAATCTGTGTCTTTTCTACCACTTCAATCATAACCGATTCCTGTTAACGGAGTGTTACATTCGGCTGTGGATGATGGTTACCAAAGTTTTACTCCTATAGGATGTCTGCCGCGGTGCGAAGATTCATTAATGCCATTTGTTTCAGAAACTTAATCGATGCGGAGCGGGGAACTCGGAGCCGCCAGCGCTCTACGGTAGAGCCAGCGGCTGCTCGGCCTTGGTGTCGTCCCAACCTCGCTGCTTGATCTCATCCTTGACCTGCAATATGCGCTCCTCCAGGGATGGCGAGTCCGCGCGTGGCGGGGCGGGTTTGGCGTCGCGGGAGAGGAACTGGAACATCTCAAGCAATTCCACGGCGGCGTGGGGCGAATAGCCGGCCGCGACGACCAGCCTAACGCCCTCCCGATCGGCGGCCAGTTCGCCCTCCTTGCCATAGGGATTGCCGAAGTCCTCAATGGAAAGCTTGTCGAACTGCTCCGGGCTGAGATGGCCTTTCTTCATCGCCTCGGCCACTCGCTGGGCGCACTGGTTGAGATCGATGTGCTCAATCTCGTGTCCCAGGACCACCGCCAGTTCGTCCTCATGGGTCATCAGGGCCAAGACCCCGCCACCGACGACGATCTGGCCACCTGGATAAGCGACGGCGCTCCGGAAGCCGGGATGCGGATCCAGACGAAACTTGTACGGCAGCTTGCGCTGCGCATTTTGCGCGACCTTGTCGCCCACCTTCTGCAGGTAGGCTTCAATGGCCTTCGATTCCGCTGTGTCGGCGAAGCCCTGAGATTGTCGGAACAGGACGAACAACGCATCGCCCGCGCGGATTTCGTCGGCTGTGGACAGGGGCGGCGCGGCTTGGGCTAGGAAGAATACTCCCGATCCGCAGAAAAACAACACCAGTACAAGCATCCACACGGCACCTCTCGTCATGGAAACACCTCTTGGTAGGAGGATTAGACGAGAGACGATTGCCGCAGTGAGCGGTCCTGGGACCAAACACCGTTGCCCGGGGAGGGAACTGGATCCGCTTAGTCCACCAGCTTAGCCTACCCGCTTAATCGAAGATCAGCACTGCCGACGCGATCACCGTGGTCCACAGACCGCGCTTGTCGCCCACGGCCGACTGCGTCACGTTGGCGGTGCGCACGATTTTGTTGGACAGGCGGTAGATCTGCTTCTTCTCATCCCAGGAGCGGTCGGGATCGAACTCCACGTTGAGGGTGGTGGCGAGCATTTCCGCGGCGAGTTCTTCGGCGTATTCTCCGGCGGCGTCTTCAGTCTCGCCGAAGGAATGATGCTCGCTGAGGTAGCCGTAGGTGTTGCGGTCGGCGGGAATGGCCACGCCGATCGACGAAGCCAGCAGCCGGTGAGGTTCACGCGTCGAGTTCTCGGCGACCACGGCGAAAACGACTTCTCCCGGATGCAGGTACTTCACGCCTTCCTTGCGGGCGAGCAGTTTGCAGTTGGGCGGAAAGATCGAGGAAACGCGCACCAGGTTCTGGGCAGCAATACCGGCGTCGCGCAGCGCCAATTCGAACGAAGTCAGCCGCTCGCGGTGTTTCCCGACTCCCTTGGTGAAGAAAATCCGCTTCGGAACCATGTCTTTGCCCAATTCCGTGATCCTCCGAAAAAAATAGTTGAGTGTTGAGAATGCACAATCTAACACAATGCTTTGTAAAGGAAATATGAATTTCCTGCCGAGGCGCAAAAAAAATGCGGGGAGGCGCTGGCGCGCTTCCCCGCCTCATGCCCGGATTTCTGTGTAGGGGGAGGGCCCGGGCAAAACCTTTTCAAGCTGAAATCATCTACCTCACCACGTCACTTGGCCGCGACTGCCGTGCTGACATCAACGTTGGTGCCGTCTACCGTGCCGGTGACCGTGGCCTTCTTGCCGGCCTGCTGACCGAGCACCGCCAGCACTGCCTTGTCCGTGGTATTCAGAACATAAATCTTGTCGCCCACGACCAGCGCGTACTTCGAACCGTGCGAGACGCAGGTGCGGGTACACTCCGCCGCTGTGCCTTCCATGTGCTTTGTGCCGCACATGGCGTCGCCCACCTCGCCGGTGAGCGTTTGCTTACCGGCTGCCATTGCCGGATTGGATACGAACACCGTGGCGGAAAGGAACAATGCCGCAAGTAACGAGAGCTGCCAACTTCCTTTCATCCCAGATCTCCTTCGCATCGATGAAGCCCGAGGCGGTAAAGCCACGAGCGTTTGTCAGGCCAGTGTACCAATCCCTCCTGATTTCACAAACGCTCCTATAGTCGCAAAACTTTATCCGGGAAGTAGAGGGCAAGAGTAACGGATCGACGCCGCTACGGAAAACATCCGTTGAAATTGTTCCAAAACCCGAACAGAACGGGCCGCCGGCCTTGCGCCGTGCGTCTGCCCCTATTTCGGCGCCTTCACCGTATAGATCAGATCGACGTCGACCGACTTGTCGCGGAGATTGGCGGTCACATGCGACGCCACGTCCCAGTCGAAGTTCACCGGAAGCAATTTCTGCGCGGCGGGCAGATATTCGCTGAGGTAGGTCGAATCGTAGACATCCCCCGGGCGGATCTTCCAGGCGTTGCGCAGTTTCGCGGTCAGGCTGTTATCGAGGCCGCGAAATTCCAGTTCGCCCATGTGGTAGGCGTAGCCCTCTTTCACGTCCAGATGAATGATGACCGTCGCGGTTGCGTCGTCAAATTCGGCATTCGCCTTGATCGCCGCTGTGACAAATCCGCGGGAGCCGTAGAGCTTCTGGATGTCCTTCAGGTTGTCGGTGAGCCGGATGGTATTGGCCGGCTTCCCGGGCTCGGCGCGGACCATTTTCTGCAGCGTCTCGGTAGGGAACTCGCGATTCCCCGACCACTCCAGGCTTTTCAGTTTGTACTGCTGCCCGGGAGTGACCGCAAATATCACATCGACCACGGTCTGGTTCCGTGGGCCGTCTTCGTTTTCGGTCGACGGCTGCTTCACTACTTTTGGTTGCGGCTCGCCAAATGCCGCCTTCAGGTAGCCGCGCGCCTGGTACACCGGGAGAAGCTGGCGCTGCACCAGTTGATTCAGTCGGCTGCGCGAGTATTCGCGGTCGGGAAGCCTGTCGCCGGCAGCTTCGAGCGCGGGCACATCTTCAGCGGCGGCTCCTGTGAATTCGATCTTGCGCACCCGGATGAGGACGTCGGTCACATGGTAGTTGATCGCGTCGACTGGCCCGTTCTCCTTGCCCACCCGCAGATACTCGACGTGTCCGGGGATTGCATTTTCGACTAGCATGGCCTGCAGCACGTCGGAAACCTCGTCGGCCAAGCGCCCGAACAGCGGTAGTTCTCCATCAAACAGCGGGGCGTGCTCTTTGATCCTCTTCTGAAGTTCGGCGTCGGAAAACCACACGAAATCCTCAAAATGGGCGGGAACGAACTTATCGGCATCGCTTACATGCAGTTCGAGCTTGGTGCCCGCGAAGGAATACGAGTATGTATAACCAATTTCGGTGAACACTCCCATGTCGCCCAGACGGCGGGCGGCCTTCTTGAAATCGTCCTCGGTGACGGCAGCTCCCATCTGCAAGCCGCTCGCCGCAGCGACCGCAACCTCAGGGTAGCGCTTGCTCCCGGTGACCTTGATGGCGATCAACTGCCGCTCGGCAGCCGGTAGTTGCGCGAACGCTTTCTCCGACGACGCACCCTGCCCCGCGCCCTGCAGGCAGAATCCGCCAAGAAGCAAAAAGGGGAGCAGAAGAGTGGAGGTCGCCTTCATCATCGGCTTGGGACGTGAGACAACTCTTCCGTGGATTTGTGCTTCACCGCAATATCAATGAAGGCGAGCGCGGCGCGACTGAGGGCCTTGTCTTTGCGGAAGACGAGCGCTAGATCGCGGCGCACCTGCGCGTCGGCGATAGGAATCGCCGCCAGAACCTTAGCGCGAACGTCTTCCTCGACGTTGGATCGTGCGATGAAGCCGATGCCCACGTCGGCGGCGACAAAGCGCTTCAGCAGTTCGCTGGAATCCAGTTCCATGGTGAAATTCGGCTTCAGCCGCCGCTCGTGGAAAAGTTGCTCAATGGCATCCCGTGTATGTCCAGCCTTGGGGACGACCAACGGAAATTTGGCTGCATCGGCAACCGTGGCCGACTTCAGCTTTCCCAGCGGATGCTGTGGTGGTGCGATCAGGATCAATTCGTCGCGATGGATGAGCACCACCGTCAGACGCGGGTCGGTCACGGGCAGAGAGATGACGCCGAAGTCGACCGAGTTGTCTATGATCGATTCGAGAATCTTGCCGTAGTCAGCGCGCTTGATGTTCACCGAAACATCGGGATACTGCTTCTTGAAGTCGGCAAACACATAGGGCAGGATGTGCAGGCAGGTGCCCTCGTTCGCGCCCACGATAATTTCGCCGCGCGGCACCCGCTCCATCTCGGCGATTGCCACCAGCATGGCCTTGCGGGCATCGAGCGTCTCTTCGACATATCTCTGAAACGCCTTGCCCGCGGCCGTGAGCGATACTTTTCCGCCCGAGCGATCGAAGAGCTTAGCGCCGACTTCCTCCTCCAGCCCGCGAATCTGCGACGAAATCGCCGGCTGGGTGCGAAAACGCTTCTCCGCCGCCCGCGAGAACGAGGCGTGCCGCGCCACTTCTAGAAACGTTTCCAGCTGGTCAAAATCCATAAGAACGAACCTTAACCACAGAGGTCACAGGGTCGCACAGAGGGAAAATGCCATGTGTTTCCCCTGTGCCCCTCTGTGTCCTCTGTGGTTAAAGCCTTCGCAGGTTCCAGTATAAAGTCCGGTTATCGCCGCTATAAGAACTATCGAATTGCCAGTACGTGCGGCTGGCATTAGACTCTCCCGGTTCCGCACAACGCGACCGATTGTAGCAGCCTGCCCGCGCGCGGCTAGGGTGGGTGCTGCGCCGCTCGCGGTCGCTGCAGGGTTTTCGATCACGGCAAGGAGTTTCGATGGCTGACGCCAAGACGGTTCTCGAGTTTGCCAAGCACCACGACGCGAAGATTCTCGACCTGCGCTTCACCGATATTCCCGGCCTCTGGCACCACGTTTCTTATCCCATCGGACAGCTCACGGAATCCTCGTTCGATGACGGCTTCGGCATTGACGGCTCGTCGATCCGCGGATGGGCCGCGATTGAAGAGAGCGACATGCTGCTCAAACCCGACGCCAACGTTCACCTGCTCGATCCTTTCACCGAAGTCCCCACGCTGGTGATCGTCTGCGACGTGGTCGATCCCTTGACCAAGCAGCGCTACGACCGCGATCCCCGCTACATTGCCCGCAAAGCCGAGTTGCATCTTGCCTCAACCGGACTTGCCGACACTGCGTACTTCGGCGCCGAAGCCGAGTTTTTCATTTTCGACAACGTCCGCTTCGATCAGCGCGAGCAGTACGGCTTTTACTACATCGACGCCGAAGAGGGACGCTGGAATTCCGGCAGGGAACTGAGCAATCTCGGCTACCGCCCTCGTTATAAAGAGGGCTACTTTCCCGTCCCGCCCACCGACCACTATCAGGACCTGCGCAGCGAGATGGTCTTAACGATGCAAAGCTGCGGCATTGAGGTGGAATGCCACCATCATGAAGTAGCTTCTGGGGGTCAAACCGAGATTGACTTGAAGTTCGACTCGCTGGTGCGCTCCGCCGACAAGATGCTGCTCTACAAGTACATCGTGAAAAACGTGGCTAATCGAGTGGGAAAGACCGTTACGTTTATGCCGAAGCCGATCTTCGGCGACAACGGCAACGGCATGCACACTCACCAGTCGCTGTGGAAGGCCGGCGATCCGATATTTTCCGGCGACGGATACGCCGGCCTGTCGCAGCTTGCGCTCTGGTATATCGGCGGCCTGATCAAGCACGGCCCGGCGCTCTCGGCGATCATCGCGCCGACCACGAATTCCTACAAGCGCCTCGTGCCTGGCTTCGAGGCTCCGGTGAATCTGGCCTACTCGCGGCGTAATCGCTCGGCGGCCTGCCGCATTCCGATGTATTCGGTCGCGCCCAAAGCGAAGCGCGTCGAGTTCCGTCCGCCCGATCCGAGTTGCAATCCGTATCTCGCGTTTGCCGCCATGCTGATGGCGGGCCTGGACGGCATCGAAAACAAAATGGATCCCGGCCAGCCCATGGACAAAGATATCTACGAACTGGATCCCGAAGAATTGGCGAGCATCCCCAGCATGCCCGGCTCGCTGGAAGATGCGCTCGACGCGCTGGAACGCGATCATGCGTTTCTGCTGAAAGGTGACGTATTTACCGAAGAGTTGCTGCGGACCTACGTCGACTACAAGCGCTCGAAAGAAGTGGACGCTATCCGGCAGAGGCCGCATCCGTATGAGTTCGCGCTGTATTACGATATATAGATGTAAGCTATTGATAACGAAACACATAGAAGGAAGAGTTTTGCTGGTGGCATACTGCTGGCATACTTGATAAACTGTCTCTGGTAGGTAGGGGGGAGTCAGAGATGAGTGCCAGCGAAACGGAAACGCCAGCCTTAGTCACTCGCACCGTCACAGTCATAACACGGCACAGCGCGGATTGCAAAGACAAAGACAAAGGGAGCGATTGGCGACGCTGCAATTGCCGCAAAGCACTCCTGATCTACGAAGGGGAAGGCAGCGGCACGAACCGCCGCATCAGCGCCAAAACGCGGTCGTGGGACAAAGCCGAAGATTTTGCGAGGGAATGGCGTGATCGGTGGGACCCCGAAAAGCAGGAGCTGAAGCGCCTGCGCGCAGCCAAGGCCGCAAAGCAAGTGCGTATCGAGGAGGCCGTCGCGCTCTACATTAGCGATATGGTCACGCGGCTGGGCGACAATGGCACCGTAGCGATGGCGCGTTCACTGTTCGGGGATGTTGACCCAGCCAGCAATGAAGTGAAGCGCGACGGCCATCTGTTTCATTGGCTCGATACCTGCCCGCAGCGCCCCGAGTACATCGCTGATTTAACCCCGGCGCATATCACTGCATGGCGCACGTCGTGGCGTTTTGGCGATCTGACCGCAGCTAATCGCTGGACGATGGTCAAATCTTTCTTCAACTTCTGCGAAACGCAAGAGTGGGTCGAGAACTCCCCGGCCCATAGGTTAAAGCCGCTTGAGGCAGAGAAGGGCGGCCGCACAGCGATTTTCACAGACGAGCAATACAAGCAGATCATCCGGGCGGTGCCTGATTACGATCCCGAAAACATACCCGCCGCTACCCGGAAGACATGGCAGCAGCGCTTGACTGCCTTCATCGAACTGCTTCGCTGGTCCGGTATGGCGCTGGTTGACGCTGTGCAATTCCAGCTCGATTCGATCTCTGCTGACGGCGTGCTGCGATACCGACGTCAGAAATCTGGCGAACTCGCAATCGTACCGCTGCCAGCTCATGTCGTGAAACTCGTGCGTGCAGTCCCGCTCGAACGCGATAGCACAAATCCCGCGCAGCCGTTCCGTACGGGCGCTGCGCTGATGAGTGACACGGCGAAGTGGCATCGCAGAGTCACGAAGGTTTTCGATCTGGCTGGGATCAAGAAAGTGCGCACAGAGCTGGGAAAGATGCGTGATCCGCATCCGCACATGTTGCGCGACACCTTTGCTGTTTGGCATCTGCGTCACGGCGCGCGGCTACATACAGTCTCCAAGATGCTGGGGCACGCCAAGACAACGACGACCGAGCGGTCGTACCTCCCTTGGGTGAAAGAACTAGACGACGCTCACATTGCCGACGCGCGACTATCGCTGCAGAAAATGAAGAGAAGCTATAAAAAAGATTGATTCGATAGAGCGCTTGGTTGTATCATGAAATCGTGTCGTGCGCTAGGCTGCGCACGGCGGGGGAACTGCTGAACCTCTCAGCGACTGCAAGCCCTCACAGACGCGCCCAAGGACGCTCATTCCTGAGACGTAGCCAGTCGTCAAGCTGCAGAGCGAGAAACTAGCCAATCCACTCGGATTCTCACAAAGGCTAGAGTATGTCTGCTCTCGAACGTCATTACAGCGTCGGCGACCTCGCTGTGCTTTGGCAGTTGTCTCCAGATACAGTTCGCAACATCTTCCGTGACCATCCCGGCGTACTCAAACTCGATAGTCCAGAGCGCTTGAGGAAGCGCGGCTATTGCGTGCTCCGAATTCCTGAATCGGTCGCTCAAAAAGTCCACGAGCAGTTGCGTGGAAATCAGCGCAAGAAGGGGGCCTCAATTACCTTAGGTAAGCAGATTTTGTCAGATGTCTGACATATTCTGCAGCTATGAATAAGCCCACATATCAAGAGACGGAAGAACGACGCTTGCACTCTCTCAAGCAGAAAGAGGACTGGCGGGCTGAAGGGCGGAAGCTTGGTCAAAGTGCTTCATCCCACGCCTGGGAGATCGGTCACTGGTTGTGCCGGGGTGCAGAGTTGTTTATAGGCGAGCCATCTCAGACGAACAAAAAGGAGCGCCGGTTGTGGCATGCGCAACGCCGAGAAAACTGGAACGCTTTTATAGCAGAGGCGGCTGACATTACTAACCTGTCGGACTCTGCACTTCGTCAATATGCGCGAGTAGTCAGGCACGGTGTCAGAGTCGATGATCTAAAGTTTTCGCACCACATTGAAGTGCAGCGGGCGCATCGCGTCGACGAGAAGGGCAAACGGAGTTTTGACGGAACAGCAGCGCTGCAGATTCTGAACCTTGCCAAGGAGAACAAGTGGACTGTCGTACAGACGCGTGAAGAAGTCCGGCGCCGATTTCCTACTTCAACGGCCAGCACGTCTAGTTTTGAGAAGGCAAAGCGATTGCTCGCAGACCTAGACATCTTTGAAAAGTATGACCTCATTGCGTTTATCCAGAGCACTCTTGACGAGATCGACAATCCAGACGAAGGAGAAAAGTTTCTATGACTAGCTTTTTCGGGCCCGTCACAGGCCGATCACATACTGGAGACCGGACGAACCGGCGTGAACCGACAGACGCGCATCTTTTTGGCAGAGGATGAGCGCACACAAGCAACAACCCATTTTGCGTAGGCATACGCAAACTGTCGACTCTGCCAAGAGTTCATGTTCATGCCGCCTCAGTCTCACGACTGGGGCGGTTCTCTTTTGCCCCGAAAGAGAGCAAAGAACATGGCAGACAGAATCACGTGGATCGTTGGCAAGATGGCGTTCCCCAGCGATGTAGATCCCGCGTTTATCGACTGGATAGAACCGCTGAACCCTTTCAAACAGAACGAGCCCGAGCAGCCGCCCGAGCAGAATCAGGCGGCGCGCGATGGCGACTGATAATCCGCAAACTGAACCTGTGTACAGCAAGCTGCACTGCAGCTCTGCTTACCACATCACGCAGCTAACGGGGAAAGGCTCTGCTATAGCCTTTGCTCTTTATGACCTGCACTGCGCCCTCGGATACAAGACGCACAAGTCTTTCCTCAACCTTAAGACCGACGTAGCACCGTATCTTCACCGGCATAGAACCGAGTTGTGCGCAGCCAATGCGCTTCTCGAAAAAGCTGGTTGGTTGATTGCTGAGTCTCACAAGAACGGTTCACCTACGCAGTATCGTCCAGTTTCTCACGATGACTATGTGACTTCTCACGGTTCAGAGTCTTGCGTCCAGACGTGCGCGCCGGACTACTGGCAGCAAGACCCGCTCGGCAAAGCGCTCTATGGTTTCACTGGCGGTATAAAAGTCGGCGGTCCCAACGTTCTAGCTGGCTGGCGCAAGCTGTTCGCCCAAGACGAACTCATCATCATGCACCTTGAAAAATACGCTGCTCTTAGTCCCACCCCACGATACAAGCACGAGTACACGACATGGCTCAAAGGCTTTGGCGAGTATTTGAGAGAGCAGTCATGCTGAGCAACGTACGAGCAACGTGCACCCGTAGAGGTTCACAGACGTGCACCTGTAGAGGTTCACGCGTGCACCCGCAGAGGTGCACATGTGCACCCGTAGGGGTTCACGCGTGCACCCGCACGGGTGCTCTAAGACTTGCTTTAAGCCCCGCTGGCAAGCGCGCCAGAAAGCCCGATATCAATCTCGATACTGACCGTGCCGGTCAGAAAGTGACTGGGCGACTGATGCTCTCGAACATCTTGGAGAGCTGCGCTCTCCAAACCTCTCGCAGAAGCAAAAGCGGGATCACAGGTTTTCAGTATAGAGAGACGATGAATTCCCGCAGACCAAATTCGGCAGAGCAGCCGTTCGGAGATTGGCTCTTTAAGGCGAAGCGGAAATTCGCTGGTGCCACGATCCACAATTCCGGGCAGTTCGCCGTGTGCGTAATGGATCACAAGAATGTTCATCTCTTTGATGATTTCTTCGCAGCAATGACCTTCATGGAAGGACATGCGGAATATCAGTTGCATGATTTAGCAGAAGAACCGTATCGTCCTTGCCCCACGATTCCTGAACCCTTTGATGTTGATGAAATGAGACGCGAACGCCGGGAGAAGAAGAAAGCATGACCTATAGAGCACAGCTCCTGATGCTTTCTGCTGCTGAGGCTGCTCAAAACTCCGCAAACAGTATCCTGTTTCAGGACCTGACTACTGACCCTGCAGTTTGGATGCGTGCTGCAGCAATCTGCCTCGCAGTCGGCGGATCCGAAACGCAGCGCTTTACGATCAGCGACGACATAGGATTGGCTGCCTTCCTCAAAAAGTATCCCGACGGTTCGAGTGTTACGGTCGTTCGCCCTGACCGCCGGAGGCAGGGTCTCGCGCACAAGTTGTTCACGATGGCTCAGCTCGACTTCAGTAAGCAAACCGTCTACACGACCTCCGGAAGAGCGTGCGTGGAAGCATTCCAGAGGAAGCAAGCATGACACCCGAACGAAAGCACTTTCAGACGCCTCCCTGCCTCAACTTGTTCTTGGACGTTGAAGCAACTGAGAACGGGATCGACTTCGACCCGCTCCCAGAAAGCATCAGCGCATCGCAGGGAACGCGTAGGAACGACGGGAGTAGGGAAAGACGAGTACAGCGTCATCCACGAAGGCGGAGTGTCGGAAATCGAATCAGGGAAATGCTAGCCGTTCGCTAAGCGAACAGAGAGAGGACATCATGGCGGACGATTTCGAAGTGAAAATCACCGGCCTATCCGAATTGCAAGCGAAGCTGGAAGAGCTTGCCACGACTGACGCTCGCGCAATCGTAAAAGACTGTCTCAATGCTGGCGCCATCGAGCTGAAGACTGCGATGGTGGAGGGTTCGCATAGCGTACCTGGGGAACCTGGCGCCATGTTGCGCGATACAAGCAACTGGAGCAAGCGGGTGAAGATGGAGAAGGAAGACCTCGCTGGAACGGTGCGCGTTGGGGTGAAGGGCTCACTACCAGATACACACACGAGCAAGGGACATGGAACGATCCCCAAGGGTAACAGATACCGACGTTCCCTAGCGTACATCCTCCGCCTGCTTGAGTTCGGTGGGCGCGACCCAGCCTACAACCTTGGGCATTCCCATCCCATGACCTCGGGGTTCGAGTCGCATCAAAGCGAGCTGCTAGCAGCAATCGTCGCTCGCATCAAGACGAGACTCAAACTGTGACCACATTCGACACTCTCGTGCTGATAGGGAAAGTGATGCTGGCCCGCTGGCTGCGTATGCGCATGAGAGTCAGCGACAATGAACTCGACTGCATCATGCAAGCTTCTGCTGGTGAGCCAACGCTTCGATACTTGCTCGAAGACGTGCTGGCCGCGCGACGCTGAGAATCGCATCACGCCAAACGCTAGGGCGACAAATGGTATCCTGACGGTCGGGGGTGCATATATGGCGGATTGGATAGCCGTACTAATCGGACTTGCAGGTTTGGGTTTTGCCTACTACGAACATCAGAAACGCACAAAAGTGGAAACGGTTGTCCGGAACGCCCTTCGTCGTTTGGCTGGCGATGTAAAGGTTGTTTTCTCGAACGCAAACTGGTCTGATGTACACTTTCGGAACATCGGATACATGTTTATTGAAGACCCTCCCAACTTGACCAATATTCGGAGGCAGGTCGTGGACGGTCCTCGCGATGCTGCCGCATGTGCTCGGCAGCTTGGACTTATTCACTCACAGATTCGGGGAATCCAGCAGTCCCTATTTAACGACTCGGAAGAGACGTTTCCAGAGATACTGTCAGACGATGTGGTAGCCGCCCAACCTCCTCCCCCGCCACCCAGCAACGATGGGCCTCCATCGGCTTGAGCAGAAAGACCAACAGACCAGCGACAAATAACTGCTCATTGGATGTGCTGCGGTTCTGCTGTTAGAAATCCCGCACGGAAACGCATACCCCCACCGGGGGGTCATTTTTGATTTCGGAGCGGCTACCTGTTTGCGCCAGCTTTCGAACGAATTTTTCGCGGGTCATCCTCTAGGAATGTAGTAAGCCCCCGAATAGGTTTTATTTGTCCCGCCCACGCTGTAGATTGCACGCCGTTTACTCGACTTACTACACGGAAGGCATGCTAGTAAGACCCCGTCACACGCCGACCGTCATAGTGACAACCCCACTCACAAAATGAAAATCCTCTCCGAAGCCGGAAAGAACAAGCACGGGCAGAAGCTCGTCCGCGTCGAGTGTGCTTGCGGGAACACGTTCATCGCTCGCGAAGATAACGTCAAGTCTGGGCGCACGAAACACTGTGAGAACTGCCGCAAGAAACCAGCGAAGAAACCAGTGCTAGCGCCTGTTGCGGAAACGCCATCGCAATACGCACGCGGTTCCGTCGCGTGGCTGGATGAACAAATCAAGAGCAAAGAGGCTGCGGCGATCACAGCCGAAATCCACGTCAAGAATTTGCAAGCGCGAATGGCGGCGTCCGAAGAGACAGACCTCGACTTGCTGAAGCGATGGACTGCCGAGTCAGCAGCCTTCGAAAAACTCAATCACCAAATCTCACGGCTTCAGATTCAAAAAGCCAAAGCGGAAACAGCGACAGTAAAAGAGCACAAGTCTGCTGCGGAATTGACGAAAGAAAAGATTGCGGCTCTCCGGGGGACCAAGTGACCGACTACGAAGTCATCGCGGCGAGCTGGGAAGAAGAGATACTCTCCGGTGCTCGGCCTGCTTGCATCTGGACGCGCAAGGCAATCGAGCGCCAGCGTGCAGACCTGTTGCGTCAAGGGAATGCGGACTTTCCATACGTCTGGGTGCCGGACGACGGTGGCGTCGTCGTCGACTTCATCAGTTGCCTGAAACACGTAAAAGGCGAGGCTGCAGGAAAGCCCTTCATCTTGTCACCGTGGCAAGTGTGGCTCGTGCTCGTTCTCTTCTCATGGAAGCGCATCGACGATCTACACCTGCGCCGCTATCGAAGACTCTTTCTTGAGTGTGGGAAGTCGTCAGGGAAAACGGCGCTCAGCTCCGCACTGCTGCTCTACCTGCTTGCTGCAGACAACGAGGGCGGTGCTGAAGTCGTCTGCGCAGCTCGCGCCACGAATCAAGCTCGCCAGTGTTTTGACGGCTGCCGCGACATGCTTCGCGCCTGTCCGCAGTTGTGCGCGTCGTTCGGTCTGAAAGTTTTCCAGCACAGCATCACGCAAGCATCGAGCGCGAGCACGTTGCTTCCGGTGTCAGCCCAAGGAAAATCGTTAGCCGGGAAGATTCTCCATGGGGCGGCCGTGGATGAACTCTGGGCGCATCGGGATCGGTCAGTCTACGAAGAAATGTCTCTCGGCTGCGACAAGCGGAACAATTCACTGCTGTCGAGCATCGGTCACGCGGGTGAGAATCTCTTGTCTGTCGGTTACGAGCTGCACGCGACAGCCACTTTGATGCTGAAGGGCGAGCTGCGCGACGAGAAGACGCTGGCACTGATTTTCTCCGCTGAGGGCTACGACTGGAAGTCAGACGACGCAATTCTAGCCAGCAATCCAAATGCCGGCGTCAGTTCTTATCTCGGCACGATGCAGGAAGCGCGTGATCGCGCTATCGCGATTCCGGCACTGCAGCCAACCTTCAAGTCGCACATCGAGTGCCTGTGGGAAGACGGCGAAGTAGCAAAGCAGTGGCTCTCTAAAGAGCAAGTCACTCCCTGCCGCGAATCGATCTTGCGGATGGAAGACTTCCGCTGCTGGTCAGTGGGAGAACATCCGGGGGTAACTCAGCCGGACATGTTGAGACCGTTCGTCGTCGGCGTGCAGCGCTCAAGCCTTCAAGAAAGGGCCGCAGTTTGCTACTGCACTAAGAGCTATCTCGACGGCGTCGAGCATTTTCATTTGTTCTCGAAGTACTACGAACCGGAAGCGAACGATAACGAGCAACTTGCAGATGCTGTCCTTGGTTGCTACAGGAATCACCTCGGATACGGCGTCACTTTGCACGATCAGGACGGCTTCAAAATTAAAGCGCTCGCACACGATGCTTATATCGTCCCGTCTGCGCAGTTTGAAAAGAATGGTATCAGCGTGCTGCCTTTCAGCAAGACACCACGGACGTTCTCGCCTGTGATGGACTTCTTCGTGTCTCTGCTGCCAGACGAAAAGCTAGCACGCGGTCGCCGTGTTCACTTTGCCGCCGAGGATGAGACGCTCTTCGAGCACTTGCTCGGGATCCACGCGCATCGCGACCTGAACGCCAATCTTTTTCCGCGTCGCGCCAATGCTGACAAGAGCATCGACGCTGCACTTGCGTGCTTCTATGCTCTCCGACTCGCGATGGCGCCTGGCATGCTCGACGCTCCAGAGCGATCAGACATCCTCTGCACATTTATTGACGATGACGGAACGGTGCGCCAGAACGGACCAGATGGAAAGCTGGTGACCGTGATGGGACCACTTGAGAGGAAGGGCTGAGATGCAATTCTGCTCGGAGCCAAATTGTCCCGGCATAGCGAAGACGGGAGCGTACTGCGACGCGCATCAGAACTCAGCAGCTCGGACTTCTCAACGTGCGGCACGACACCCGAACGAAGTCTGGTATACGCGCAAGGAATGGCGCGGCGTTTACGGAGTGCGGCTCTTCAAGCTTCGGCGTAATCCCGTCTGCGAGTACGTCGAGACTGACGGAACCAAGTGCAAGTGCAAGGCTGTCGACGTTCATCACATCGACGGGAGCTGGAAAGAAACAGGCGGATGGGAAGGGTGGGTTCTATTTATCGGCGGTCGTGGGACGCTCGAAGACCCGACACCGAACCTTATGAGCTTGTGCAAGGCGCATCACGCAAAAATCACAATGGAGTCGATCAAAGAAGGGACAGCGGTGTCAGCATGCAAAAGTCAGTGATAGTTCAACACGTTGAGGGCGCAGACTGGGCGCTGGTTCTTGTAGCAACACGCGGCGACTACGGACGGCGCTCGATAGTGCCAATGATTTTCTGCAACAAGGATTGCGGCATCTTCGCCGTCGCACCGATGCTCAATCAGTGGCTACGTGCGGGACTAGTCTTCCAATACAACCCGCCGCCGGATCGTCGCGAGGAGATTCTCAAGAACGCCGTCAACGAGTTTGTCCGGCAGGTCGGCTTGCGCAGCTTCATCTGCGAGCGGTCGAGTGTCGGTATGGTCGCCAGGGCGAAAGCCCGCAGCGACGACTTCAACAAACCGCCTGAGGGCTTCGAGTTGCACCGTGAAGCTGAGCCAGCGTTCTTCTGGCTGTGGGAAAAGTCAGACGCCGCAGAGCAAGCCATGCGCGTTGCCCGCTACCTGATTCAAAAGAACAGCATCGGCGCACTCACGCTCAGCGAGCGCGAAGCCCTCGGCCAAAGGTTCATCACGCAGGGGGAAATGCTCAAGAACGTTTTTCAAAGGAGCCGATAATGCCGTTTCTCGATGTCGTGAAATCAATCCTCAACCTCGAACCACCGAAGCCGACACTCAAGCTCGTCGTAGTCAACAGCTCAGACAACTATGAAGAACTGCCGTTCGGATTCTTCAACGTCGAGACTGCCAGCGGACGGAAGAGCCTCGGCTATCGCGGCGGCTTCGTGTGCTTTGACGTTGGCGAAACCGTCGTCGACGGAAAGCGCGTCACGCTCGACAAAAAGCGCGATGAGCTGCCGACCGTGAAGCTCGATTATCGCAGCCAGAGCACGAACGTCGTCAACGGTCACAGCATCGTCGAGATTGATACAGATCGTGGCGAAGTTTCGTGGACCGGAGCGCCGCCGTCGAGCGGGGTTCAGTTGCGCTGACGGTATCCCGTCACACCATTCGCTCATTTGGGTGGCAATGAACGACACGCCGCTGCACGAACACACTCTGTTGGAATAGGAGCAAAACCATGAAAGTCCGTTTCGTCTCTGGTCCAAAAATCAACACAATCGAACATCTTCAACCTTCCATCGCGAACGTCCTCATAGCATCGGGACTCGCTGAGCACGTCCCCTACAAAGATTTCCGAGAGCGTCTCGCTGCTGAGGGTCAGGGAATGCAGACTCCAGATCCGAATTACGTGCACGGAGTCCAATGGCAAGTGAAAGAGCACTCTCTCGTAAACGCGGCGCAAGGTAGCGCCTTCATCGAGCGGCGCTCCGGGACTGAGGTTCTCTACGGCACTCCAGACAATTTCAAAGATTGTCCAAAGAGCATTTTGGTCCGGTTCTACGAGCTGAACAAGGTCGAAGACCCTGAAGCTATTGCTGAGCGGCGCATTCAAGATAAATATCGTCTCGAAGATGAGCAGAAGAAGCAACGGGAACGCGAGATAGGCGGCGCGGCCCGACTCGGACTCTACCAGCGGACTTAGCGGTCGCGGTCACAGTTCGTCAGTAACAAGGGAGAACCATTATGTCGAAGTATCAGCAGTTGAGAAGAGCAGGCCTGTGCACGAGGAACTGCGGTAGAAAAGCGGCTCTGGTGAATCGGCATGTCGCTGTTGCTGTTGACGGCAAGCGCCACAGCGAGTGTCGCACCTGTGCGACAACAACGCACGGGCGCGCCAACAAGAAGTAAGGGGAACAGGGCAGAGGAGATTTATATGGCAACGCTACGTCAAGCACTCGAAAGTCATTTCAGTCATCCCGACTCCGAACTCTCGGCGTCGTCTCTGGCTGCAAAACGTAATTTTGGAATCGACGCTCTCTTCGCTGAGCTTCGAGACATGCGCAGCGTGCGTCGCGCTCCATTGATGCCCGTGAAGCCCGTGCGCTCCATCGTGCCTGTACTGTCAGTCGACGAAGCGAACCGCAGGACCGTTGAGGCACTAGGGCGCCGTATCGCTGCGGAGGCTCGACGTGATGAACTGAGACGGCGCCTCTACCCGACGAGCGAAGAGCTTGAGCAGGAACGCGAAGCGAAACGCCACAGAGAGAACCTCGCCGCGGCTCAGCGACTTGGGCGCGAGCTGCTGTACGGAGAGTAAAGTCATGTCAGCACCGAACAAATATACCGTCCACACGCGACTCGCGATGTTGGAGAACGCAGCCACAGAGATTCGAAAAGAAATCTCTGCTATTCAACTCAAAGAGGGCAAGCCGGGGGTTCGCGGCTGCGATGGCGCTCGCGGATTGAAAGGCGACCCAGGACGAGACGGCTCGAACGGTAAAGATGGACGCGATGCTGTCGGTGTTCGCGGCTCTGATGGAATTCAGGGACCGATTGGAATTCAGGGGCGCTCGGGACGAGACGGAGCGAACGGCAAAGATGGAAAAGACGGCGCTCCAGGACGCGATGGCAAAGACGGACGCGATGGTTCGGTAGTTTATCTCGGTCCGGCAGAGGTCGAAGCCGCAGTCGCTGCCGTTCGCTCAGAGCTGCTCACGCAGCGTGCTCGCTTCTTGGGAGCAATCGACCAAGCTATCGCCGACAACGGCGGCTCTTCGGGTGTCCAGCGACTCGTTCGCGCAAAGCTCCAAGCCGTAAAACAGGAAGCGGGTCTGGTCTAGCAATGAGCCGCTTGAGTAGAAATCAGATTGACGAATTTATGGAGGACAGCATGTCGGAAGTAACCGTAGCAGCACAGAAGGAACTGAACAAAGCGAACGAAGAGCTTCGCGCCGCTCAAGTCAAAGCGAATGCAGCGTCTCAGAGCTTGCACAAAGCGTATGAAGAGCAAGAGCAGCCAAAATCTGCACCTGTCGTGCACCCCGGACAGGTCTCGATGAAGATTGAGAACGACTATCGCAATGCACCGGGGAGATGGAATGGTCCTGATGTCACGAAGCGCCCCGCTGCTCTGACGAATGAGCAACTGCAGGCACTGCGCGATCCAGCGCCGAAACTTCTCCCGACGTTCGCTGAGAAAGTACGCGCAGCAGAAGCAAAAGGGGAAACGCTGAAACCCAGCGTAACGATTCTGTCGCGGTAACCAAGATTCCCCGAAAGGGGATTTCCCCAGGCGACTGGGGTCGTACACCGTAGAGGTGGGCGACGATGGCTCGCACCTGCATGGTCCGTGTTGACGTTCATTGAGGCACGGCTAGTTGGCAGACGTAATTCTGCCAGCCCGGAACTTAGAAAAGCGGGCGTAAAAGATTCGGGGTTCCTCTCGCAGAAGAGCGCTACACCCTCACGGCGCGGACTGTGATAGAAAATGGAACCCCGATAACTTTGTTTTTAAAGATTCTCTGCACCGTTTACCTCCTTAGACGGAAGCGGAGACAGAGCGGGCGAACCTCAGCTCGCCCGCTCCCCCTTCAAATTCTCGTTGGCGCCGTCGAAGGAAAAACAGCCTCCGGCGCTGGCGGGGAGCAAACAGCATCACGAGATATTGAGCGGTGAGGAGTTAGTCATGGGCATGATGCGTAGTAATAAAATCAGCATCCAAGAAATCTACCAGTCTTACGTCGATTTTTGTGTGAGCGTAGGACATCGCGCTCCGTCTTTCCAGATGTGGCGCCTGAGTGCGAAATAATGGAAGCTCTCACTGTGCAGCAGCGCCATCTCTCTTTGCCGTCGCAGTGTCTCTTCGCTCCGACTGAGCTTTCTATTCCTGCCTCGATTTCGAAAAGTGAATTCAGCAGGCTCGGACGAGCGCTATCGCAGATCGATCAAGCCGACGCACTTTGGAGATGCGACTACGCGCTCGCAGGCATTCAGCAGTTTGGGAAAGAGCAAGGGTTAGCACTCGCGGCAGAGGCAACCAAGCTGACCGAGTTCAATCTTTACAAGTGCTCGTTCGTTGCTAGAAAGTTTCCGCCACACAAGCGTTTTCCGAGTCTCCTGTTCAGCCACTATCGGGATCTGCTGCCGTTCCCGGATGAGTTCCTAGACAAGTGGTTGCCGGAGAATGCGGACAAGAAGTGCTCCCCACGAAGTCTCAGAGCGCTCGCCGTTGCAGCGTTTGGACGCGAACCGCACACAGGGAAGCCGAAGCCGAAAAAACGCGCAATCAGCATTCGAGCAGAACTCTTCGCGAGAATTCAGCAGCACTCACCGACACAGCAAGTTCACCAACTCGTCGAAGAGATTCTCGAATCTTGGCTGACAGCAGCTCAAGGTGCTGGGAAAACTGCGCTACCTGACAGCCCTAGCTCTGGGAATGAAGCTGATGACTCTATCCCTCGTCCCTCCTACGCGGAGCGCAGGGCAGCCCAGAAAGCTACGAGGCTCGCCGCAAAAAAAGCAGCAGCACAGCAGCGCCGCGAGACGACAGAAGCAAACAAAGCTCGACGTGAAGCTGAGAGACTCGCCTCAGAGCAAAAGCGCAACGCGAAACGCACTGCGGAAGAGCGGCAGAAAGGAGAGCTGAGGGCAGCAGGGAAGTTCAGGTCGAAAATAGATATCTCGTTTTCTGAATGCAAAGGGCGCGCTGGAGAGTTCGTCGATACCGAGAACGGGACAGTGAAGATTCCGAAAGCAGCTGGTCGGACTAGTCGTTTTAACACCTTGGAAGATGCGCTCGAAGGCGCTCGCGAATACTCGCTCGACCGCGGCTACGTCGTCGTTCCATACATGTGCAAGCGCTGCAGCAACGGCCACCCCGTTTGGCATCTACGCGCTGCGGCTGAAGTCGACCTCTCGAAAGAGCAGGAAGAAATTCGTATCCAAGTGAACGACTTCATTCAGAGCACGCGAGCATCGCTGCGCCACGAGCACACACAGGCGTGAAAAGCATCCCATTTCTCTAGACACCTCTTTGTGAGGTAGAATCCGGCCCATGAAGGGCGATTCGATAAGTCTTACTAGCTTGCTGGCTTTTTATGGAGCTGTGCTTTCCAGTTTCGGTTTCGGCTGGAGTGTGTACCGCGATTTGCAAGATAGACCTCGACTGAAGATCGGAATGGGCATTCGCCGCATTGTGCAGAGCCCTGACGGAAAGTGGTATCAGGTTCAGCCTGACATGCCCATCGAGGGCGCCAGCAAGAATCTCTTTCTCGTCGTGAACGTAACTAACACTGGTCGTCGCCCCGTTAAGTGGATGGGTTGGGGCGGAAAATGGAAGAAAAAGGAACCCGGAGGAGGGGCGTTCATAATCCAGCCCATTGCGCTGCCAACAATGCTGAAAGACGGGGATTCGTGCTCAGAGTTTACCGATGATTTGAAAGCCGCTAGTGCCAATGTGAAGGAGTTGTTTATCTACGATTCCACAGGCAAGAATTGGTATCTATCACGACGTGCTTTGAAAAAGTTGAAGGGAGAATGCCACATGTTTCAACAAGCCCTTCAACAAGCATCTCGCGGCTGCAAAGTTATCCGTCGCCAAAAGGACAAGCAGGATTACGTGATGAACTTCCCGGCTGACACCGCACTTAACTCTATGGTGCACGCGTGCGAGGAGGGTGGCTATAAAATGCTGAGCAATCAGACCATCGACACGCCGGAAGACAAGGATTGCAAGAGTACGACCATAATCACGGTGGAACCAAAGTAGGCAGCGAGCGCCGGATTGTAGCATCGGCACGAAAAACTTCCCTACGATATGCAGCGCCATTGACACGCTACCGCTCCCGCGCTACGGTCATCCCAGAGGCGATGAGCGATGACCGTAGGCGAATTACGAAACAAGCTTTCCAAATTTCCTGACAATACAAGCGTGGTCGTATACCGGGAGCTTGACAACGATCAGGAATGCTTCGGGATAGATGGCGTTGACCTTGTGACAGGGAATTCGAGTCGAGGGTCGGACGGAAACATGCGCGTTGCATTTGATCGCACTGGCTCAGCCACTTGGTGCTTTATCCAAATCAGTCGAGAGTGAAATAAGGAGGCATTCCGAGCATGAGCGGCTCAACGGCAGTTTTCGGATTCCCTATACTCTGGGACGAGGCATTCAAGAAGCACGCGGATGTGTACCAGGCCATCGACAAAGTTCAACTGGTCGCAAACGAACTGATCGCGGCGACAAAAAGCAGCACAGTCGAACTGGTTCAACTGATGCGTGCCCTTACCAGCATTAACGTCAATTCTATGTCAGACGTGCTGATTCTGGTTGGAAATGGGCGGGGAACAGGGGCGATGAAAATCGCTCGCTCCATGTACGAGGTATCGGTGACCTCCGAGTACCTTGAGAACAATCCCAATGAAGCCGATCTTTACTTGGACTTTGCTCATGTCATTGCCTGGCGGCAGTTGCTTTTTGCCGAGAAGAGTTCGCTCGGCAAAGTGACGCCGGAGCTTAAGCGAGAAGCTGAGGCAGAGTACAACCGTATAAAGGGAAAGTTCGAGAAGAACGGACGCATCCGTAATAGCTGGTCTGAGAAATCGGTCAAGAAGATGGCTGAGGAGGTCGGAAAGGGCGATCTGTACGAACTGGTCTACGGGCTTTCCTCAATGCTCCACCACGTCAGTGTCGGTGGACTAATCGGGCATGAGATGAATTGGGACGCTGAGGCCCTTCGCATAGGCCACGGCGCGCTCCTGCAAACTGTCGCCACGCTTTACAATGTGCATAACACGACGGGGACGGGTTTCGGGGAAAAGATCAGCGATCTCATAAAAGATTTCGACCGGGTCTGGCAGGCACACGTCGCCGCGCGCGACAAGCGAAAGCAACCTTGACCGTTGCCCAGGCAGACTACACATCTTTTGATTTTGGCATATTCTTGGCATACAAGTGTCTGAATCCATAGCTTTGTTCCAATCAACAGCTTTGTAGTATCTGCAAGTTACGGAATCCCCGACCACGCTTGTTGTTCGCGCTGTACTACGACATCTGAAGGGCACGAGAAGATAAACCGATCGTAAGAACCCTCCGAAACCCCTGGTCAAAACCTGTAACGGCCTGATTTCGACAACTGACAAACTTCCCGCGATACAATGCAGGAACGATGAGCATCGGTGAAATTTCGTGGCTGGATTTTGTCGGTCTCGCCGTCGCCGTCACGCTGCTGGAGGCGGCGATCAGAGGCGTTGGAGTCACGGTTCTCAAGGGTCACAGCAACAATTGGCGGGTGGCTCCGCGATTTCGGCCCATCCTCGGACTCGCAGGCGTTGGCCTGCTTGTGCTTGTCGCAGCGGACGTTCTGACGAGGTTCAATCTGCTTCCTCGAAGATGAGTGTGAGGGCCTGGTTTCGCCAAGAACCCATTTGATTTCGTGAAGCAGGTGTAAAATCATAGATCGTCCTTTTGCGCTTCCACCCGACTACCATGATTAAGCGGGCCGCGTATGTCGGTTTTCTGGTGCTTGCACTTCTTTGCGCGGCACAGGCAAGAAAGAAGGCTTATGAGCAGGGCGAGCTAATCGACCTGTCCCCGAAGTATATTGAGGCGCCTTTCAGCAGTATTACTCTTCTCCCTCCGCCCCGCATTCTCATAGGGTATGAATTCCAAATCCAAGTCGGTGACAATACGTATTTTGTAGCTGTTGCAACATGCTGTCCTCCTCCTAGCCGGCAATACAAGCTCGAATGGGCAGTAGGTGATCCCGTACAGTTCAGAGTGGACAAGCACAAGATGTTCGTCAGGTGGCCCAACGGAAAGGAGTTGAACGCGCGACTCGTGAAGGTGGTTCCCGGAATCGCGAGTCCATCGCTGTCCCCACCATCTGTCTCCTCTGGTCACCAATTCCCGTTGCCGCTCGACGAAGCTCCGCGCAACAAGAAGTTGCCCCTCACCGTAGATTTCCTCCGCGCCGAAGACATGTGCTTAATACTTTTTGGGACCGTAGGAGCCGGTGACTTCTTTGATCATGTCCGGTCGCGCAAAACTGCGAATGGTGTCCAGTTTCGAAAGGGTTCTCAGGTCGTTACGACCTTTCCTGAAAGCTTGGTCGTCAGTATCATCGCTGTCTTGGGCAAGTGTTCTGCAAGAGAACGCGCTGCCCAAGCGGATGACGCCTCCCAAAAGAATGTTCGTTTTGACGAGAATTTCATGGAATCAGTAACGTTTGATGGCACGTGGAAGGAAGGATTCGCAGAAAAGCCAGCCGAGCTTGGTCCTTTAGCGGAAGGGCGGATCCCTGATCCAACGCGCGCGACGAATGATCACGATTGGTGGGAATACCAATTTAAAGTAAGGTCAGAAGGCGTCAGTCTCGCTCATGCGCTAGTGATCGTTATCCACTCACCAGACGGGAAGACGGTCGCCCGATTCTCCGCCCGACTGACCCCCAAGTCGTAGAGACACTCAGGAAAGGCTCCCAAATTTGGCTATACCGAATCTCTTGGAAGGTCAATCGGCGTTAAATCGCCATAGCACTCATCGACCCGATGACCGGGGTTTGAGTGTCAGGCCTTTTTCGTAAGTGCCGCTCGAATCCGCTGGCCCACGATCGCATCTTCGCCGGGCTGCAACATTAAGTCTGTCATAACCCAATTAGAATAGGCGGCAGCGTCGCGGAATTGAAGTTCGTCTTAGGAGTGATCGCTGTGAGAGAAATTCTTTGCCGAGCCGTCATGGCAGGAGTCGTAATTCTCGCTGCCAACGGATTGCTCATCGCTGCGGCAGATACCACTGGATCGTCGATTCTGGAGCCGGCAGCGGGTGCGTTGCTCGGACAGTTTTACGGCGCCGGCAGCGTGGCCCAGACCACGGCGAAGCTCGGGCGGACGCCCCCGGTTCACCTCACGTATTACGCCTGGACCGACGACTGGACCGGCACCGTCACCAAGCAAGACCTGGCCGCCGGGCGCATCCCTCTCGTCAATTGGGAGCCCCACAAGATCGACTTCACTAAGATCGTCGACGGAAGCCTCGATGCCACGATTGTCGCGCGCGCGAACGGCTCCAAAGCCCTCGGCAAAAAGTTCTTCCTCGACTTCGCCGCCGAGATGAACGGCGACGAGGCGTGGGGCGGCAACAATGCGCCTCTGTACGTTGCCGCTTATCGACACATTCATGACCTCTTCGTTGCCGCGGGCGCGACCAACGTGGTCTGGGCGTGGTGTCCGAACGTCACGGATATCAACGGAGGCAACAAGAATACGATGGACTACTACCCTGGCGATGCTTATGTCGATTGGACCGGGGTCGATGGGTACAACTGGGGTACGACAAACGGCGGCTGGCAGACCTTCCAACAGGTTTTCAAGGACATCTACCCTCTCCTTGCAGCCAGGAAAAAGCCGATCATGATTGGAGAGATGTCCTCCGCTCAGGCGGGTGGAGACAAGGGCAAGTGGATCGACGAAATCATTCCCACCCTCCGCGCCAGTTTCCCGCTCATTAAATGCCTCGTGTGGTTCGACATCAACAAGGAAGCCGACTGGCGCATCAGCTCCTCTCCCGAATCGGAAGCGGCGTTCATCCGCATGGCGAAGGATCCCTACTTTAATCCGTAGCGAGGGTGGCCGCCGTGCCAAGCCCGGGCCACACCGGCCCTTGCATTCGCCTCGATCGTGGCATATACTCTTGTATATGCCAAAGAGACAGGCGCGTCCACAGCGGTCGGGGCCGCAACGCAGGGCCAAACTTTTCATGAACAATCGCAGCCAGGCCGTGCGGCTGCCCAAGGATTTTCAGTTCAGCACCGAAGAAGTATTCATCCGGAAGGAAGGCAGTGAAGTCGTCCTATCTCCCCGCCCCGCGGATTGGTCGTCGTATCTGGCCGAGGCCCCGGTTGCCTCGGATGACTTCATGGAAGGCATCGAAGACCTGCCGGTGCAGGAGCGTAAGCCGTAATGCCGCGCTACATGCTGGACACCGACACCTGTTCCTACATCATGAAGCGCTCGAGCGACGCGGTTCTCAAACGGCTGAAGAAAGTTCCGGTCAGCGACGTGTGCATCTCGGTCATCACGAAATCGGAATTGTTGTACGGCGTCGAAGTATCTCCGCGACGGCAGCAGGACGAAGCGGCCCTGAGCGCGTTCCTGCGCTACGTGGAAGTTCTGGACTTTCCCGATAAGGCGTCTCCTCATTACGCCCGGATTCGCGCAGACTTGAAAACGCTAGGCAAGATGATTGGCGCAAATGACCTGTTCATCGCCTCTCATGCGCGCAGCCTCGGTTTGACGCTGGTCACAAACAATACGCGAGAGTTTGGCCGAGTCCGCAATCTGGCGATGGAGAACTGGACCGTTGGACCCTAGCTCGCTATCGCCCGATGCGCGCGGCGCGGAGGAAACATCGGTATCGGCAGCATCGAAGGCCGGGCTTCGCCCGGCGGACAGCCGAGGGTGGCTGTCCCCACATGACCTACCCCAGCCCAGCGAATCGTTACGGTTTCAGCTGCTTCTCGATCGCCGTCGTCACTTCTTTCGAATCGGGCGTGACTGCGGGCTCGAAGCGCTTCACAACTTTCCCGTCGCGGTCCACCAAGAACTTGGTGAAGTTCCACTTAATGTCGCCCGTGATGCCCGCGCCGGTTTCCTTCGTAAGATATCCATACAGCGGCGCCTGGTCTTCACCCTTCACCGAAATCTTCGCGTACATCGGGAACGTCACGCTGTACTTGCGGGTGCAGAAGGTCTTGATCTCTTCGTTGGTCCCCGGTTCCTGCGCCCCAAAATTATTGGCCGGGAAGCCGAGAATCACGAATCCCTGATCTTTGTATTTTTCGTAGATGGCTTCCAGGGCGCTGTATTGCGGCGTGTAACCGCACTGGCTGGCCACGTTCACCAGCAGGACGACCTTGCCCTTGTAGTCAGCCAGCGGCGCCGGCTTGCCATCAATCGAGTTGAGCGTGAAGCTGTAGACGCCCGAGCCTGCAAACAGCGATGTGGCCATAATCAACAATGCTCCAAATGTAAGACATACCCCAAGTTTGCCCAGCTTTGGGGATTGGTTTGAAGACGACAGTGTCATTCCTTGGCTCCTCTGTTAGAGATTTTTACAATTCGAAGTCTGATCCCCGCGAAGTGAAACTGAAGACTACGGGGGAACCGCTGCGAAACGCAACGGAGGAAATGTAAATTCTATGTCTTTTTTGGGGCTGGGCCGTCTAGACGGCGGTTCGGACGGAGGTTTCCTTCACCATCCGCTCCAACAGGCGCATGCGCTTGGCGGGAAGCGCGGCATCGGCGATCTGTGGCCGGATGACTTCACAACTACTGAGGGAGAGAAACGCGTCTCCCATGGAGTCCAGCGCGGACGCGGAGCGCCCCAGCACCATCAGCAGATATTTCTGCGCGATGGGCCGGTCCGCCGGATGGATCAGAGCCCACCAGCGCCGAATCGACTCCTGCACCTCAGACTCGCTCTTTTCACCGACCACGAGGGAATCAATTAACCGGTAAACCTTGCTCTTGATGGCCTGGTACGAGACGGAAATCTCTTGGGGCATAGGGTTCCTGGATTTTCCTTGGTACACCTCCTTTGTGCAATCTGCCCACCAAACCCGTATACCCCTGTTTTGGCGTGGTTTACAGTGATTTGCACTAACATGAACGTACTATGAATGGAATAAATCGAGTGCGGGATATGAATTCTGGAAGAAGCCGGGCCTGGTCCCTTGACACGGTCTCGGTCCCCCGGTGAGAAGTGAACGAGCTACGGACGTAATCCTCCACGCGATTTCCATCATCTGGGTGACTTCAGAGCCGTACGCCCTGCCGAAGGGAAGGCTAAGCGGCCTTCTTCACCTCTTGTGAGTCGCAGTCAGCTCTCCGGTTTCGCGCTCTGACCACGAGGTCGCACCGATAAACGCAACTAATGATGATCGCGAAGGCAGCTAAGGCAAGAGGATACGGAAGAAGATACCAACGAACGAATGGACGCCAGCCTCCGACAAAAGGAAGGATCCACGGCGAAGCGACCAGCACGATCGCGAGCAGAACTGCGAGCACAGCTACAAGGTAGTCTCTGAAAACGAGAAGTCTGTGTAGGAATCTTCCCCGAGACTCGATGAATCTCATGTGCTCCTCCAAAAAGCCGCTGTTGGGTTCATGGCTTGCCAGTGGAGCCTGCCTCACAGGCCTCTTCGGGTAACGCATCTAAAGCTTGCAGAGAAACCCAGATGAATCCTTGAGGCTTGATTCCTGGATCAAGTTTTATCATTGCACTCGGCAGGCCGGGCCAGTAGGGTTCCGAGTGGGCGTCGGCAAATTTCGTAATCCTCCCAGTCTTACCCGCATGCGGATGTGGCTTGCCGTCTGGACGAGTCGGTCCAACCTTGACGTGCGCTCCTTCGACCAGGACTGTTCTTGGTAACTCATTGCTTAGAGGGAGCCGGTGCGGTTCAACAGCACGGGCTAGAACGCTTTTCAGCCACGCACTCAGGATTGAGCTGCGAGTGGTGCTCGGCCTCGCTGCAGATGCGTTCGGCTCTTGTCTCGGCCTTTCAACTCGGTGAACCGGCAGGGTCGTACTGCCGTAGTAAGCAACTGAGTCGGGGCGTTGTCTGCGCCTCCTAGCCTTGCGAATCCCGAGGTGGGCGCCGCAGCCAGTGCAGGTTACAGTCGTCTCGCCCGAGACCATGGTTGCGCCGCACGAGCACTGAAAACGAAATTGCCGCTCGACAGAGACTTCCGGAGTCATGTTCTCCTCCAACCACGAGCGCCCAGACCGACCTTTAACCACTTACCCAGTCGTACACGTACTGACCTAAGCAGACCGCGCAGTACAAGAACAACGCCAACAGAAGGGAGAGCATCATGTGAACCGGCTCTCCAGTGTTTCCTTGTTCCGAAGTATCTTGACCGGTCAGGCTCGGAGTGGCTTTCCAGTATTGTCGGTGCGTCCCAACCCGGGCAATTTCAAGTGCCTTGCCGCAGTGGGCGCACGTCGCCGTCTTTCTGGTCGCAACCATAGGGGCACCGCAGAAACAACAATCGAACTCGTACCGGACAATGATTTCCGGTTGTGCGCGCTTCCCAACCCTGCGAACTCCGATTTCCTCACCACATGCGGTACAGGTCGTGGCTTTTTCGGAGGTAACGACGGAGGTACCACAGCCGCATTGAAGCTGGAATCTGCGCTCCACAACACTTTCGACAACATTCTTTCTCCATCGCCAGCCCTTAACGCCATTTCGCCGACGTGCAACTTCGATCCAGTGTTGTCGGCGTCTCTTAGCCCGGCGTATTCCGAGGATCAGCCCGCAATGCGCGCACGTCACCGTCTTCCCGGCTGTGACGATGAATGCACCACAAAAACATCGAACATGGTACTCGACAACGACTTCCGGTGCTGTCGCCGGTGTCATTTTCGGGGGCTCCAATCAACCTGCTTACCGCACAGCATACGCCGCGCCGCGGAAAGTTCAAGCGTATTCCAGGTTCACCAGACTCCAGGTTCAGCAGAGCCAGGTTCAGCCTTGCGTGGCCTCGCTTGATACAATGTGGCGCTCTATTCAGCCGAACGTTCCCCATCTCCTGATCTCCGACGTGGGAAGCAGGCGGACTTGGATGCGGGGTCTTCTCATTATCATTACAAGTGAACTCATCGGAGGCGAAATGAAAAGGTGGGCGTGGCTGTTGGCGGTTCCTGTACTGATCTCGTTCGCGGGGGCGCAGGTAGCTGCGTCTCTCAACTCGCAGGCAAACGCTGCGCAAGCCAGTAGCTCGCAGGATGCCGGCTACGACACCAATTCCGGCGACCGGATGTTCTTCCCGCACGACATGTTATGGGGATGGGCACAATTCGACCTGGCGCCTCCGCACAATGAGATCGATCCCAACCTCTGCGCCGGCAACGCGGGCCAGTACGGCGGAGTCAACGCTCCCTGCAGTTTGTTCGCCCGCTATATGCTGTCGGGAATTCTGGAATTTCGTCCTTTTGGCCGAGGGCCTCTGCGCCGCTTCATGGTCTATGGAGCGCCAACATTCCTGTTCGGCAAGACCATACCCAAGACGCTCTACACCTGGTCCCCTGATGCCATCGGAATCGAGCACTCCTGGGGAGTTGGCATCTATCTCAACAAGGGATTCGAATTCCGTGTAACGCAACACTTTCTGTTCGACCGCCTGGGCGCGCGCAACACCTACCTCGGCCCCGCCGACCTGGGCAACAATGGACCGTGGGGCCGGTTCATGACAGTAGGTGTGCGCAAGACCTTCGGCACGCGCCGCTGGTAGATAAGGGTACGGGGAGGTGACACCGTAGGGTTGGATATAATTCCCGGCAGAGGAGATCGGTATGAGTCTGGGCCCGCAGGAAGCAGCTAAGAAAGTCTTGATTGCTTATCGGCAATTAGAAGCGATCCTGAAGGACGGCGTTGGCGTCGCCTCGGGCAAGGCTCAGGCCGAGAGTTATGACCGAATTCTGGAAACCTTGAATCAGTGTTTTTCCTTCGACAAGGAATTTTCCGATTCCATCAGCCATCTAAAGCCTGTGGGCCCGACAGCGCGAGCTGATGCAATGCGGGCTGCTTATCAAATTGAATCGGATGGCACGGTTTTGCTTGCCACTGCGCACAGCTTCATCGAACTGTATCTCGCCCCTGACGACAAGAAGAAAGCCATTGGCTTTGCGCCCTAGCATGGCGGAGGCGGTGTAGCGAGGGGAATCATGCCACGAATTCCAATAACACTAGAGATGGTCGAGTGTGCCAAACGCGAGATACTTAAGAACGAGGCTAACGACCGAGAAATTGCCTCGAAGTGTTTGGGCAATCCGAAACGAACTGATACAGTGAGCGATATGCGGAGAAGTTTCGGATTTAAGAAGGATCGAAAGACCGGCGAACTCCATCGGTGCCCGCCGAGAGGTAAACGAACGTGGGAAAATTCTTCAATGCCGGGGTAGATCGACACTTGGTATCATCGAGCCTGATCGGCGCTGCATCATTGAAGCCCGTATGCCTCCTCCGTGCACCGATCAAAGGCAAGCCGAAACTCATCTCGCGTTCCATTGATCTTCGTCGCATTTGTGTGAAGGCACGCCTGCATTTTGGCTTTGTCCTCTTTTTGCGCGGCTAGCTGCGGATGGTTGTAGACCCAACGCTTGTGTTCTTCGTTTACCAGGCAATAGTCCTCACCCGCTTTCCGACCTTTCCAAACTTCAATTGAGTGTGGAAGGCAGTCCTGATATTCCTTTTCCTCATCTGCTGTCCAAAAAGGGGCGGGCTCCTGTTTCGGTGTTTGGTGGATTTCTCCTTGGCAGCCTTCGATAAGAGCCATTGAGAGGAATAGAATGAGTAGTCTCAGAGTTTCGCCACGCACGGGCTCAATCGTAGCATCAGGAGGGGCATCATGCAGAACAATGCAGAAACACCGTATTTCGTTTACCTATATGTTTTCGCCTGCGAGCGCTGCAATCGCCCTCACGTGGATGCCTGCAT
Organism: Acidobacteriota bacterium; assembly: GCA_013289685.1. Taxonomy (GTDB): domain Bacteria; phylum Acidobacteriota; class Terriglobia; order Terriglobales; family Acidobacteriaceae; genus Sulfotelmatobacter. The sequence goes on from JABCZL010000001.1 coordinate 97,418, forward strand.
TGTGGCCAACACCCCGCAAGATTCCGAGACTGATAGAAAGCCCGCCGAGTGGTACTGTGAGAATTGCAATTCTCCGCAAAGCACAGCTCTGTACCGCTCGGCGGTATATGCCAAAAAGCTATTGCTCAATGGCGGAAAAAGCGCCGAGCGTGACAATGGCGGCGCTCTCATCTCATCTTGAGAGCTACCTTTCCGTGAATATGGGCTTCGTACTGCGCTTATTGCTTTTGCCGCTTTGTGTTTTCTGTAACTTACACATTCCGTTGAAGGATATAGTGTCCCGCAGGGAGGGCACTTGTATGAAGCAGGCTCTGCCAAGGTAGAGGCTTTACCTGTTCACGTAGGCCGCAACCGGCACAGCCGGACGCATCAGGCGCCGCACCAGCCAGATGATCAAGGCGATCACGGCTCCAAAAATGACGAGCGGCAGCCCGAAGACCAGAACCAACCATCCCGCCCCGCCGAAGTTGGTCACATCACCCAGCACGGTGGCAGCGGCGTCGCGGTGAACCTGGCCTCCGAACACCGTAACATCCCCCGCCACCTTCGCGTCCTTCTCGAGGCGCACACTGCCGCCAAACGTCGTGGTGTCTCCACCGATCTCGCCCTGACCCTCCACCACAATGCTTCCTCCGAATGTCGTCACGTCGCTGGTGACATGTCCGCGCACGCGGACGCTGCAGCCGAAACAAGTCACCTCAGTCACTTCCTCACCGGCGCCAACGCTGATGTTGTGGCCGAACTGGGTACGATCATGTACACCCTTGCCGAACGCAACCGTGGAAATCGCGATCAGGAGAAAACCAGCAAACAACCGCAGCGCAAGACGGACGTTAGCACTCATAGAACCCCCTGGCGGGCGCCAGACTTCGGAAGTAGTAGGAAGTATGGCACAGACGGGCAAGAATAATCTCCTGTTTCCGCGCCAGTTCTTTATAATTGTGGGTTTTCTCACTCTCGTCAGGGAATTCTTCATAGCGGAGGTTGTTGCATGGCAGGCTCTTATAACGGCGTTGCCGTACCAGCAGACGGAAAGACAATCGGTTATGCCAATGGCAAGTACGACGTTCCCGACAATCCCATCATCCCTTTCATCGAAGGCGACGGCACCGGCCGCGACATCTGGAAAGCCTCTCTCCGCGTCTTTAACGCCGCCGTCGAAAAAGCCTACAAAGGCAAGCGCCGCGTCGCCTGGTTCGAGGTCTTCGCCGGGGAAAAAGCCAAGGCCAAGTTCGATACCTGGCTGCCCGATGATTCGGTCTCCGCTGTCCGCGAATTTCGCGTCGCCATCAAAGGCCCGCTGACCACGCCGGTCGGCGGCGGCATCCGTTCGCTCAACGTTGCCCTGCGTCAGATCCTCGACCTCTATTGCTGCGTCCGCCCCGTGAAGTATTACAAGGGCGTACCCTCGCCGGTGAAGCATCCCGAGCGCATGGACGTCGTCATCTTCCGCGAAAACACGGAAGACGTTTACGCCGGCGTCGAGTGGGAGCAGGGAACTGCCGACTGCGCCCGCCTGATCGAGTTCCTCAACAAAGACATGCTCAAGGGCGGCAAGAAGCAGATCCGCCTCGATTCCGGCATCGGCATCAAGCCGATTTCCGTGACTGGAACCAAGCGCCTGGTGCGCATGGCCATCCAGCACGCGCTCGAGTCCGGCCGCAAATCGGTGACGCTGGTCCACAAGGGCAACATCCAGAAATTTACCGAAGGCGCTTTCCGCCAGTGGGGATACGACGTGGCTACCGAAGAATTCCGCGACAAAGTCGTCACCGAACGCGAGAGCTGGATCGTCGACAACCAGGACAAGAATCCCAGCCTGACCGTCGCGCAGAACGCAGATCTGATCGAACCCGGAATGGAGTTCGCGCCGCCAGCCTTCCGCCAGGCGGTCGAGAAAGAAGTGAAGGCCGTACTTGATGCCATCTACGCCACGCACGGTCGCGGCGCGTGGAAGAAGAAAGTCATGATCAATGACCGCATCGCCGACTCTATTTTTCAGCAGGTGGTCACGCGCGCCGATGAATATTCCGTGCTGGCCTGCCCGAACTTGAACGGCGACTACATCTCCGATGCCTGCGCCGCACAGGTCGGAGGACTTGGAATCGCTCCCGGCGCCAACATCGGCGACGGGTATGCCATCTTCGAGGCCACGCACGGCACCGCTCCCAAGTACGCCGACAAAGACGTCATAAATCCCGGATCGGTGATTCTCTCGGGAGTCATGATGTTCCGTCACCTCGGCTGGACCGAAGCCGCCGACCTGATCGAGCAGAGCATGGAACGCACCATCGAACAGAAAAAAGTTACCTACGACTTCGAGCGGCTGATGCCGGGTGCGACCAAAGTTAAAACCAGCGAGTTCGCCGGACACATCATCGAGAACATGGACGCGGCCGTGCTGGTGTAGCGGGATAAAACAATGAACCACAGAGGGCACAGAGGGTCACAGAGAAGAGTCTCGCGGTTTGATGTTCCTCTGTGAAACTCTGTGCCCTCTGTGGTTAAGCTTTAATTCTTAATTCTTTTTCTTAACGAGGAAATCATGCGAAAAAAAGTAACTATCGTAGGCTCCGGCAACGTAGGCGCAACGACCGCTCACTGGATCGCCTCCAAGGAACTGGCCGACGTCGTACTCATCGACATCATCGAAGGCGTGCCGCAAGGCAAAGGGCTCGATCTGCTCGAAGCCATGCCCATCGAGAAACGCGACTCCCACGTCAGCGGCACCAACGACTACAAAGACACCGCGAACTCCGACATCGTCGTGATTACGGCCGGCATTCCGCGCAAGCCCGGCATGAGCCGCGACGACCTGCTCAACACGAATTACAACATCATGAAAGCGGTGGTCGGCGAGGTTATCAAACATTCGCCGAACTGCATCCTGATCATTGTCTCCAATCCGCTCGATGCCATGGCGCAGGCCGCCTACAAGCTGTGCGGATTCCCCCGCGAACGCGTCATCGGGATGGCCGGCGTGCTCGACTCCGCCCGCTTCCGCGCGTTCATCGCCGAGGAATTGAAAGTCAGCGTCGAAAACGTCACCGCCTTCGTGCTCGGCGGCCACGGCGACACCATGGTCCCGCTGCCGCGCTATTCCACGGTCGCCGGTATCCCCATCACCGAGTTGATCGAGAAGTCTCGTCTCGAAGCGCTCGTCCAGCGCACGCGCGACGGCGGCGCCGAAATCGTGAAGTATCTCAAGACCGGGTCAGCCTACTATGCACCGTCGGCGGCCGCGACCGAAATGGTCGAAGCGATTCTCAAAGACAAAAAGAAAATCCTCCCCTGCGCCGCTTATTTGCAGGGCGAGTACGGGATCAATGGCTTCTACGTTGGTGTGCCTGTAAAACTGGGCTCAAAGGGGATCGAGCAGATCATTGAGATCAAGCTGACCGCGGAAGAGAAAGCCGCCCTCGACAAGAGCGCCGCAGCGGTGAAGGAGTTGTGCGGAGTGATTGGGGTGTAACTCTTGTCCATCCGGAGCGGAGTTGGCGTCGGCGAAGCCGGCCCTAGGAAATCATCCTAGCACTGCGATGATCTAGGGTCCGTCTGCAGCGACGGACCATGGTATAAACGAAGTATGAAGGAAGTTGCCATCTCCGTCTTCAAGGCAAAGTGCTTCCGTATTCTGGAAGAAGTCCACAAGACGCGCAAGCCGATTCGTGTAACCCGCTTCGGCAAGCCCGTGGCCGAGGTTGTCCCGCCGTCCTCCCCCGCGAAGGGAACTCGGCGGCTGCTTGGATCCATGGTAGGAACCGGAAAAATCCTGGGAGACATCGTGGGGCCAACCGGCAGCTGGGACGACTGGGAAGCCTCGCGGTGAGCGTAGAGCTTATTTGCTTCCCCCTGATCGCTGCGCCAGAAAATCCTCTCGGCACCTCTTCGCTCCTGCGAGTAACTCTGCGAACTCCGGCGTGCCTCTCAGCTTCGTCCACACGGAATCGTTCTCTAGCCCCTCATAGGGACAATAGTGCCCCTCGATCGAGCTTTTGATCATCCGCATCGCCAGTTCATTCTGTCCGCAGAAGAGCGTGTCGCTGGCGACGACATAATGCACTTCTGGGTCAGGATCCGCCAACACTTCGGCTGCTTCTTGCTGCGCAAGTTTCACTGCGTTCTCGGAGCCCGGATGATCGACGCACGCAAGCATGAGTGGGCTCCATCGCTGATCGTGAAATTTATCGGCAAGATCACGGACTGAAGCCAGCTTCCCGTCACGAATATAAAGCCGGATCATATTGCTCGCCGCCCAGGCTGTCCCCGAATCCAGTTGGAGAAACTCCGTCGCCCGCGCGTAGTTGCCCAGTTGTTCGAACGAGAATACGCATGAGCGAAACGCATAATTCCCCGGATCGAGCGCCAGCGCGGTGTCACACTCGTGTGCGGATTCTTCGATGGCTCCGCCATAGCGCAGGACGTACGACAGAGCAAAGTGCGCTGTGGCGTTCTCTGGATGGCGATCGACGAGAGCCCTCGCGCCCTGGTAAGCCTTGACTAACTCCCCTCTCTCGACTTGGCGCCCGGTCATCTGGGCCGCCGGGTTAACGAAGTTGGGATCGAGCGCCATGGCCCTTTCCAGCGCGGCGAGTGAACGGACAAACGCTGGCGCACCGCCGTCCGAGTAGGCGCCGTCGTATCCGTAGCGCTGCCCCAAAGCATCCCAGGCTGGCGCATAAGTAGGGTCCAGCCCGACGGCGCGCTCCAGCATGGCAATCGCGTCCTTATTGGGGAGCGGATCATGCGACACCGCAATGCTGCGCAGGTAGAGATCGTAGGCTTCTTCATTCTTCGGATGGGTGGCGCCCTCGGCCGAATCCGTTCCCGCGCCCAGAGCCGGAACCAGGCCCTGCCGCACCTTCGCCGCGATCTGCCCGCGCATCGCGATCATATCCGGCGCAGCCACAGTCATGGTGTCGCGCCAGATGGTGCGGTTGTTGTCGATATCAATCGCTTCCAGCGTGATCTGCAGCTGCGAGCCTTCTTTCAGAAAGTGCCCGGTTACCACATCCGTCACGTGCATCGCGTGACCAGCTTCCTGCAGGTCGAGCGTGGGCGAGTCATACTTGCTGGTCGTCGCGAATGGACGGATCGACAGCGAGCGCACATAGCTCAGTGAGGTCGCAATCTCGTCGGCCAGGCCAAGGCGAAGAAAATCCAGATCCTTGTCTGCTCCCATGTTCTGCAGGGGAAGAACGGCAACGGTTCGCGGATTCGCAGCACTCGTCCCTGGCGCGGACGGACGCCGTGCTTGCCAATAAAGCACTGCCAATACAATTGCGGCGACCGCGGCCACCGCCAGCACGATTTTTCCGTAAGAAATCTTCGCGGCGGCTGCGGTGGCTGCACCACTCTCGGCGACTGCGCTGCGCTGCCCGGAACTCGCCGATCCCGCGCCACTCTCAGCCCGTGCAGAAGACTCCGCCAAGGGCGCGCGTCCCGAGTCCGTATCGCGCTTTAGACGCTGCAGGTCGCTGCGCATCTCCGAGGCGTGCTGGTAGCGCAGGTTGATGTCTTTCTCCAGCGCCTTGTTGATGATGTCTTCCAGCCGCGCCGGCACTTCGTGATTCAGCCGCACTGCGGGGACCGGCGCGCGATTCATGATGCTTTCGCAAATGACTGCCGAGCTCTCGCCATGGAAGGGAACATCGCCGGTTGCCATTTCATACAGGACGGCGCCGAACGAGAACAAGTCGCTGCGGGCATCCAGTTCGCGCCCCCGCACCTGTTCCGGCGACATGTAGGCCACGGTGCCGACCATCGTGCCGGGGCTGGTGAGATGCGCCTCGTCCAGCGTTTGCGTTTTGTCGGCCTGCGTTCTTTGCGTCCCCGCCGCCACCTTAGCCAGTCCGAAGTCGAGGATCTTCGCATGACCGCGCTTGGTCACGAAAATGTTCGCGGGCTTGATGTCGCGGTGCACAATGCCTTCGGCGTGGGCAGCGTCGAGGGCGTCGGCGATCTCAATCGCCAGGTTCACGAGCCGGTCATTCTCCATTGGACGCGAGCCGATGGCGTGCTTGAGCGTGAGACCGTCGAGGAACTCCATGGCGATAAACGCCTGGCCTTCGTGCTCATCAATCTCGTAAATCGTGCAGATGTTGGGATGGTTTAACGCCGAGGCCGCCTGCGCCTCGCGTTGGAAGCGCGCCAGCGCCTGCGGGTCTTTGGCGACGTCATCGGGCAGAAACTTGAGCGCCACAAAGCGCCGGAGTTTGAGATCTTCGGCCTTATAGACCACGCCCATGCCGCCGCCGCCCAGCTTCTCGACGAGGCGGTAATGCGAGATAGTCTGCCCGATCATGGGTTACCCGAACGATGGTTTACCTGAACAATGGACCAGAATCCTACGTGGGCGAGCTGGGCAAGTCAATGAAACGAGGCGGCAGGGTGAAGATGCCGGCCTGCTCATACTTTCTCGATCGTGACCTTCTTCAGCACCACATCCTTGTTCGGGCGATTCTGGCGATTCTGGGGAACTCCAGTGATCTTCACCGCGATGTCCTGCCCCTCGACAACCTCGCCGAAAATCGTGTGCTTCCCCGTGAGCCATGTAGTCGGCACGGTGGTGATGAAGAACTGCGAGCCGTTCGTGTTCGGCCCGGCGTTTGCCATGGCCAGTTTGCCCGGCTGGTCGAATTTGTGCGGCGATCCCCTGGTCTCGTCCTCGAATTGATAGCCCGGCCCGCCCGTGCCCGTCCCCTGCGGATCTCCGCCCTGAATCATGAAGTCGGGAATTACGCGGTGAAAAATTGTCCCATCATAAAGCCGGTCTTTCGACTTTTTGCGCGACGTGGGATGCGTCCATTCCCGCTTACCCTCGGCAAGTTCGACGAAGTTGGCGACAGTCTTGGGCGCCTCTTTTTCAAACAGGCGGCAAACGATGGTTCCTTCGGAGGTTTCAAAGGTAGCGTAGAGTCCAGGTTGACGAGTCATAAAATCCTTTCGGCTAGATAGTAGCGCCGGCGTCTCGCCGGCTGTCGTGAGGGCGTCTCGCCCTCGCACGCAATAGAACTGCAACTCTCAGTTCGGTGTTGGAGTCGTCTTTGGAGCAGTCGCCGCCGCAGGCTTCTTCACCGTGCTTCCGGCTGCCGGCTTCGCGGCTGTCCCCGTGCTGCGCACAATGCTGATGTGGATAATCTTCACCGGACGAAACGGCTTATCCGTCGCGGGATCCCTGGCCATGTGGGCAATCTGCTTCACCAGCGCCACGGCGGCTTCGTCGCACTGTCCGAAAATCGTGTAGCCGCCGTTGAGGTGCGGCGTTGCCACCTCGGTGATGAAAAACTGCGAGCCGTTCGTGCCCGGCCCGGAGTTGGCATAGGCCAGCCGCCCTGGCTGATCAAACAACAGATCAGGCGTCGCCTCGTTCTTAAACTGATATCCGGGATCTCCCGTGCCGTTACCCGCGGGATCTCCGCCCTGAATCATAAAGTCAGGAATCACGCGATGAAAAATCGTCCCGTCATACAGCGGCACACCGTGCTTGGTCGCCCCGCTCACCGGATTCTTCCAGTCCTTGGTTCCGCTGGCCAGCCCAATAAAATTCTCCACGCCAATCGGCGCTTTGTCCGGAAACAGCGTGCATGTCATGTTACCCGCCGTGGTTTTGATGATGGCCGTCGGCTTCGTTGATATATGAACAACGGGCTTCGCTGCACTACTCGGTTTCGCGGCAGTGCCAGGCTTAGCCGCCGGCGCGGTCTGGGTTGCAGAACTCGCCTGCCCCCACGCAGCCGAGGCCGCCATTATTATTACTAAAATCGCGAATGTCTTACGCATAGATGCTCCTTGCAATTGGAGATGTTGCCGGAATCGCCGCAACGTTGCATTGTACGACAGACGCGCTCATTGTTCCTCGGCGAGCGAAACCGCAATCGGATCCGGGTACCCCATTTTGGTACCGTCCTTTGCGGCAAAAGTGGGGAAGTTCGACGGAATCTATTTCGCCGCCTGCATCTCGTGGCTCACGCCTTCCACTTCGCGAAACACGCGCATCAGATTCCCACCCAGAATCTTCTTGATGTCCTCGGCACTGTACCCACGGTCGAGCAGCGCCTGCGTGATCTTCGGCAAATCGGCGGCCGAGTCGATCCCCTGCGGCGTCGCGCCACTCACGCCGTCAAAGTCCGACCCCAGTCCCACGTGATCAATTCCCGCAACCTTCGCGATGTGATCGATGTGATCGATCAACGACTTCAGCGGAGGCCGCGGAATCTTGGCCGCCCACTCGCGCTCAATGCGATCGATCTCGACATAATTCACTGGCTTCCCCTGGGCTTTCAATTCGTCAACATACTTCTGAATGGCGGCGGCCATATCCTTGGCCTGGGCGATCTGGGCCTTGCGGAAATCTTCGTCAATAAATCCGTTGAAAAAATTCACCTGCACCACGCCGCCATTCTTGGTTACGGCGCGCAGCATCTCGTCCGTCATATTGCGCGGAGCATCCACCAGCGCCCGCGCCGATGAGTGCGACGCAATCACTGGAGCTTTCGTGGTCGCGATCGCATCCCAGAACGTCTTATCCGCGACGTGCGAGATGTCGACCATCATGCCCAGCCGGTTCATCTCCAGCACCACTTGCTTGCCGAAATCCGTCAGGCCGTTGTGGTGCTGCACCTTCGCGTCATCGATATCCCCGGAAGAGTCCGCCCACTCGTTGGTGTTCGACCAAGACAACGTCATGTAGCGCACGCCCAGCCGGTAATAATCGCGCAGCAGGTGAATATCATTTTCGATCGAGTGCCCGCCCTCAATCCCCATTAGCGCGGCGAGTTTGTGCTCCTTGTGGGCCCGGTCAATGTCCGCGGGCGAATAAGCCATCATCATTCGGTCGGGATGCCGCGCCGCCTGCTCATACACCGAATCGATCAAGTCAAACGTGTGCCGGGCGAAATGCCCCTGGTTCGTGTCCGGGTCTACCCAGATGGAAAAGAATTCCGCTCCCAGGTTTCCGCGGCGCGCTTTGTCGAGGCTGATGTGGCCAATATCTTTGGGATCGGTCGACCCCAGATCGAAGCCTTCGTCGAGAAACCGCTGAGGCGTATCGGCGTGGGTGTCAACCACTAGCGCGGAATCGTGAATCTTCTGGGCCCGCGCGCTGACAACCACGTCAGGCGCAGCCGGCGATTTGTCTGGGGCCTGGGCCGCGGCCCGGGATGAGATCGAAGCAAAGACGAGCGCAAAAATGAGCAAGAGCCGGTTTGTCATAAGTGGTGGCCCACGAAAAAAGAAGTGCGGGGCAGGTCCCGATTGTATAGGCAAATCCCGGAACCCCACAAAAGGATCAGCCCGGAAAGGGGTCATCCTGACCGGAGCCGTTCTTCAGGCGGAGGGAAGGATCTCATGCGTGGAGTTAGTAAAGTTCAGCTGCAAGGCAGCGAGTGCCAGTTGCACGCATGTTTCTAGAGGTTGTTCGGTGTCGATCACAGTCTTAGCGTGCCTGATCGCTTCGAACCGCGCCTTCACCTCCAGATAAAGCTGGAAGTCGCGATTTCCAGCAGGATGCCCTCCACCCTCCGCATCGGCCGCAAGCCGGCGTCGCGCTGTCTCCTCCGAGCATACGCACTCGAGAATGCGCCACGGCTGCTGTAGAGAATCCGCCGCGCCAATCACGTTTTCAATCTGGTAACGCCGCGAGAACGGCCGTCCATCCAGAAAAATTGCTCGCGCCGGATTCCGCGCCAACAAGTATCCCGCGGTTTCGAGCATCACCTGCAGGCAATAGTCGTCCTGCCGTGTCGAGTATTCGATCTCATCCGGCAGGAAGATCGCGTGCCGGATTTCATCCTTGCTCAAGAACCGCCCCAGCGTGCGAGCCGTCAGTTCACGGGCAAGCGTGCTCTTCCCAGTGCCGGGAAGTCCAGCCATCAAAACAATCATAGGAAGTGTGTGCACGGACACATATCCACGCCTGAAGAGAATGGTAATGGATTCACTGCCGGAGGAAACTGCCTGAACCGGCTAATTAGTCCCGCTGCCCAGCGCAACCTGCATGTCCACCGGCTTCTCGCGGTCGGGATGCTCGACGGGAACGATATCCTGCGTCTCGCGCCAATCGGAATAGAGTCCGCTGACCATGATATGGAACACCCACTGGTGCCGCTCTTCTTCCGGTTCCACCAGGCCGAGTGCCTTCATGTAGAAGAGGTAGTGCTCCATCCAGTGAACCTGATCCTTGCTCATGCCGCGGCGCTGCAGGTCGACCGTCACGCCCGCCAGATGCGAAGACGCCGTATCGCCGTCGGCCGGAGCCGCATTGCGGTTATGTCGGCGCAGCTTTTTCTGAACCTTCACCGTACGCACCGCCGAGTTCACCTGAATCTGCTGATGGAAGCGGTTGTAGTAGGCCTGGCTCAGATCGTTGACAAAATCCAGCGTCCACGGACGGCAGTAGCGCCGCGAAGGATCCAGCCGCGGATCGAAGCGCAAGGTTTCTCCCGCGCGAATTTCCAGCAGGGAACCGTCCGCCTTCAAAGCCTCAAGCTCAGTGTCATTCTGAATGCGCGGCAGGTCGAGCCGGTCGATCTCCGCGTTCTGGATCAGCAGTGATTCATGCGACGGCCGGAACAGCGGATTCCATCTCAGCCACCGGAAACGTCTGTGGTGCACGTTCGCCCGACGCACCGCAAAGGCGCGGCCCGACATCCCGCCGCACACCATGGCCAGAAGGATCACGGCCGCGAATTGGAATCGAACGAAGTGTCTCAAGAGTTTCCTATTGTCCCTCACGAACTTTGTTCCGTCGCGAGTAGCGGCTATTCTATGCCATGCTGTCAAGTGGTCCAACCCGAGACTGCTGCCGGACCGTTACTTGCGTACCCAAAACGCCACTTCCGAGTGGTTACCTGATCCCCACGCAGGAAGCCAGACAACAGTTTTAACGGCAAATGACGGGCCATACTTGAGCCCGCGGAGCGGCCAGCTATGTGCGTGGATTGCCACGACTTGGCGCGATTAGACGACGCTCAGGCGAGCCCAAAGGGGCGCTTCTAAGACAATAGTGACAAATCCAGGACAATCATGACAAAAATCAGCGCCGCAAGAGGTCACCCAGCGCTTGCTTCATGACCTGCCCGCCCACCTCGGAGATGGACCTGGTCAGCGGAATATCCTTGGGGCAAACCTCGACGCAGTTCTGCGCATACCCACATTCCTGGATGCCGCCGTCACCCATCAGCGCCGCCAGCCGCTCGCGCTCCAGCGCCTTGCCGGTGGGATGGGTGTTGAACAACCGCACCTGCGCGATGGTCGCCGCGCCCACGAATCCCGTGCTTTCGTTGAACTGCGGGCAAGCCTCCATGCAGCAGCAACACGAAATGCATCGCGAAATGGGATACGCGACTTCCTGCTCCTCGGCCGACATGCGCGGTCCGGGGCCCAGATCGTACGTGCCATCGATCGGCACCCAAGCCTTCACGGCCTTGAGATTTTCGAAGATCACGTTGCGATCGGTGGCCAAATCGCGGACGACTGGGAACTTGGAAAACGGCTCCAGCCGGATCGGCTGCTCCAGATGGTCGATCAGGGCCGAGCAGGCCATCCGTGCCCGCCCGTTGATCAACATGGCACACGATCCGCACACTTCCTCGAGACAATTCGAGTCGTAGGTGATAGGCGTCGTCGCCTTGCCGTCGCGAGTCAACGGTTCGGCCGCAATGTCCATCAGCGCCGAAATAACATTCATGTTCGGCCGGTAGGGGACCGAGAACTCCTCCCAGTAGGATTTGGAAGCAGGAGTGTTCTGCCGCTTGATCTTGAGTATGACGGATTTTTCAGCCATTCGGTCTCAGCCCTTAATATTCATTGTCATCCTGAGCAAAGCGAAGGATCCATGCACCCTGCCGGCACCAGCAAACTGCATAGGTCCTTCGCTTCGCTCAGGATGACAACCTGAACAAAAATTCTCAGTACTTCCTCGGCCGCGGCGGAATCAGCGACGTGTCCACGGGCTCAAATTCGAACTTCGGCTCATCCGCATCGGGCGCGAAATACGCCTTCGTCGTCTTCAGCCAGTTTTTGTCATCGCGCTCGGGAAAGTCCGGCTTGTAATGTGCGCCGCGCGATTCATCCCGCATGCCCGCGCCCTGCGCAATCACCCGCGCCAGCTGCAGCATGTTATAAAGCTGCCGCGCGAACACCACCGTTGTGTTCGCCCACATCGTGCGGTCGCTCAGATTGATCTTGCGATAGCGCTCCAGCATCTCGACCAGCTTGGCGTCGGTCTGCTGCAACGCTTTGTTGTAGCGGATGACGGTGCAGTCCTTGGTCATCAACTCGCCCATCTCACGCCACAGCTTGACCGGATTTTCCGTCCCCTGATTATTCATGAGCAGGGAATTGCTCTCTTCCTGGCGTTTCTTCTCGGCGTCAAAGCAGCCGTTCCCGTCAGCAAGTGCCTGCAGCCCGCGCGCGTATTTCACCGCATTCGGCCCGGCAATCCCTCCGCCGTAGATGCAGGACACCAGCGAGTTCGCTCCCAAGCGGTTGGCGCCGTGGTATTGATATTCGCACTCTCCCGCGGCGAAGACACCGGGAATGTTGGTTTGCTGGTGGAAGTCGACCCAGAGCCCGCCCATGGTGTAATGCATTCCGGGAAAAATCTTCATCGGCGTGTCGCGCGGATCGTCGCCCACAAACTTCTCATAGATTTCGAGAATGCCTTCGAGTTTCTTGTCCAGAAGTTTGCGGTCGATGTGAGTCAGGTCGAGATAGACCATCGGCTTGCCGTCGATGCCGAGGTTATGCTCGAACACAACTTTGAAAATTGCCCGCGTGGCAATGTCGCGGGGCACAAGGTTGCCGTACTTCGGATACCACTCTTCGAGAAAGTACCAACGCTCCTTCTCGGGAATTGCCTTCGGATCGCGATTGTCGCCAGTCTTCTTCGGAACCCAGACGCGGCCGCCCTCGCCGCGGGCGGACTCCGACATCAATCGCAGCTTGTCCTCGCCGGGGATGCAGGTGGGATGCACCTGAATGAATTCTCCGTTGGCATAGAAGGCACCCTGCTGGTACAGCGCCGACTGCGCGGAACCCGTGCATACAACCGAATTCGTCGACTTGCCAAAGATCGCGCCGTTCCCACCGGTCGCGATGATGATCGCGTCGGCCGGGAAGGTGCGCACTTCCATCGAGCGGAGGTCCATGGCGCAGATGCCGCGACAGACGCGGTTGCCATCGAGCACGGCCGACAGAAATTCCCAGTGCTCGTACTTCTTCACCTTGCCTTCGGATTCGTAACGCCGGACTTGTTCGTCGAGTGCGTAAAGCAATTGTTGCCCGGTCGTCGCGCCGGCGAACGCCGTGCGGTTATAAAGAGTCCCGCCAAAGCGGCGGAAGTCGAGCAGCCCTTCCGGTGTGCGATTGAAGGGCACGCCCATGCGGTCAAGGAGATCAATAATCCCCGGGGCGGCCTCGCACATGTCTTTAATCGGAGGCTGGTTGCCCAGAAAATCTCCGCCGTAGACGGTGTCGTCAAAATGCTTCCACGTCGAATCGCCTTCGCCCTTCAGGTTCTTCGCCGCGTTAATCCCGCCCTGCGCGCACACGGAGTGCGACCGTTTCACCGGAACAATGGAGAACAGGTCGACGTTCGCGCCCATCTCCGCGATCTTGATGACCGCGGCCAGTCCGGCAAGGCCGCCACCGACGACAATGATTTTGGGAGTCGCCATCTTATTGCACCGGCCTTCCGTTGCTGGCGGTCTGCGCGCCCGCTTTATGACTGGAATGAATCATGGTGCGGTTCTGATCGTCGGTCGGCAACGCCTGGGAGCGAAACGAATACAAACTCGCAAACCCCGCCCCGCACAGCACCAGGAACAACACCAGGCACACGCGCAACAGCCGCTTCTGCGCCTTATCCCCCGACACGATGCCCCACTTCGCCGAGAACAGCCAGATGCCGTACGCGAAGTGCCACGAAGCCGCGACCAGTCCGAGCACGTAGAACAGGAACAGCCCGGTCTGCATCACCTCATGCTGCACTTTGCCAAAGGAAAGCTCTGGGTGGGCGTGCAGATCGTCACCGAGAAATCGCATCGTGTATACGTGCCACACGATGTAGACGAAGGCGATGCCGCCGGTCCAGCGCTGTGCCGTATACATCCAGTTGCCGCTCCAGGGATACGCCGTCGTGTTCCCATCGCCGCGGTACCAGATGTAAAACCCGTAGAGCGCGTGAAACGCAATCGGCAGCCAGATCCCGAACAGTTCCAGGAAAAATACGAGCGGAAGGTTCGCCAGAAAGCTGACCTGGCGCGCATACGCATCCGGTCCGCTGATGGCCGTGGAGTTCGAAATCAGAATATGTTCAAACAGGAATGCGCCCACCGGAACGATCCCCGACAGGGAATGCAGTCGGCGCAACACGAACGAATACCCCTGTCCTGCGCGCAACGGAGCCACTCCGGGCACGGCAATTTCCTTAGCCCCGGGAGCAGTAGAACTGGCTGACGCCACGAAACGCTCCTTATGAGTTCAACAGACTTGCCCAAGAATGCAAAAATAACTTTTTATTATCGGGCTGCGAGAGAAGTGAAGTCAAATGTGGAGCGGACACTCCTGTCCGCTGCTTTTGACTTTGTTCTTGACGTTGACTTCCTCTAAGCGATTTCTTATCGCATCCCAGCGCACCATTCCAGAAACGCTCGAAACGCCGCCCCCCGATGGCTATACCGCGCCTTCTCCTCCGCGCTCAGCTCCGCAAAAGTCTTCCGAATCTGCGGAAAGTAAAATAGCGGATCATATCCGAACCCGCCCGTTCCTCGCGGCGCATCGAGTATCACTCCCTCCGCCGTCCCGCGAAATGTAGCCAGTGTTTTTCCATCCCGCGCCGCCGCCAGCACGCATACGAATCTTCCCGCACGCTTCTCCTGCGGCACGCCCTTCAACTCGCGCAGCACGCGCGCATTGTTGGCCTCGTCGTCCGTGTTCTCATTGGCCAGGTGCGGCTGGTCAGCCGCATAGCGGGCTGAATGCACGCCCGGTGCACCATTCAACGCATCCACCTCAAGCCCGGAGTCGTCGGCCACGACAATTTCCCCAGCCGCGTGCCGGCTGTATTCCTCCGCCTTCTTGCGCGCGTTCTCTTCGAATGTGAGTCCATCTTCGACCACTGCCGGCAGGGAAGCGAAGCCCGGGATGCCCCCAATCTCAATCCCACGGGGCGCGGCCGCTCCCGCAAAGTCCCGCAGCTTCCCCGGATTCGAAGTGGCAGTCAAAATTCGTCGCATGAATCAGACCTCAGACGTCGGACGTCAGACCTCAGACTCTAGCCAGCTGCGGTCCGAGGTCTGAGGGCCGACGCCTCGCCGAGGCTACCAAAGTCCAGGCGATCATCACGATCGCAGCCAGCAGAGAAATCCATCCACCAAGACTCCGATCCCAAGTCCGCACCAATCGAATCTCCACCCGATTCATCCCCGCCCCAACCGGAACCAGCATCTGCCCCGTCCCCTCCCGCGCCGCCGTCTCCACCACGCGGCCATTCACCTCCACCCGCCACGCCGGATACTGCAACAGTCGCAGTTTCAACTGGTCTGCCGCCGACATTTCTGCCGTGAATATCCTCGACTCGGCTTCCCAGCGATACAGGTGAATGTCCGCATGCGCCGGGCCGTCGACGGTCACATTGCGCGCGTCCTTGTCGATCGCCGCCGGGTCCGCTCCGATAGGCGTGTATTCTTCCACGCCTTCGTATCCCGCACCCGTCGCCATGTTGTCCTGCATCTCGCGCAGGTCGGCAGCGTTGTCCCACCACGGCGCTTGCACATGCTGCCAGGCCACGACAATCACCAGAATCGAAACCGCAACCACAGCCGTCCGCCACCACCAGCGCCGCAGCCCCACCGTCGCGAGCAGAGAAAAAATCATGCTCAAGCACAGCAGCCAGCGCCACGGGAACTGCATGAACTCCATCTTCGGCAGAATCTTCCACAGCAGCCCTGCCACCGGAAACATCAACACGCTGCACACCGCAGCCCACCCTAACAGAGCCATCCAAAGTTCGCGCTGCGTTTCCCGCCACTGCCGCGCCGACCATGCCGCCACAACCACCACCGCCATCTCCAGGATCGCTACCCACGAGATGATGCGGTTAAAAGCATCGTGATCGGCGTCGCTCGTATGAATGAACAGAAAATTATCCGCCGGACGCGATCCCTGCGACACAGCCTGCGCAATATCGACCCATCTCTGTTCGTAAATCGCCGGCAGCAGATAGAACGCCGCCAGGCCCGCCCCTAACGCCACCGCGCCCGCTCCCACCAATAAGATCCGCGCCGAGCGCCGCTTCCATGCGAAGAACACCACCAGCAGTGCCAGCGAGTAGTGGATCATTACCGCCGCCGGAGCATTCGTCAGCCACGCCGCCGCCAGCACCAATGCCAGCGGCACAATCGGGCTCCACCGCTCTTCTTTAGCCCCATCCACAGCCTTCAAAACGAACAGCAGCAGTAGCGGCACCAGGCAGCTCGCCAGCAGTTCGGCGAACGCACTGCGCCAGTAAACAATCACCAGATGGTAGGGATTGACGGCATACAGCACTGCGACGAAGATCGCATCGCGCCGGTCGAACTTCTGAGGATCGAGCGAGCGCTGCGCCAGGATGAACATCGCGACGCCAGCCGCCACCAGCGCGATCCAGATGTAAATGCACGACGCGATGGTCCAGGGAAAAAGCGCGCTCAACCCTGCGCCCAGAGTCCACGACGCCGGGGGATAGAAAATGAATCGCGGCTCGCCATAGGCGAAATGCGCCAGCGCAGCCCACCGTGGATAAAAAATCCCATGCTTCCACTGCGCCAGAACTTCCAGCCACGAGTAGAGATGAAACTCCACATCATGTCCCGACGGCGTGCCCAGAAAAAAGAAAGGAATCTCAACCGCGAACGCCGCACTCCCGATCGCGAGCAGCGGCGCCCACCACAGCGCCGTCCGAAGCCGCGCCGTCCCACGCAGCTCTGGTGCCGGATTTTCAACCGTGCTGATCTTTCCCAGACGCACTCCCCGTTTGCCGCAAGAAGTTCAATGCGCGCCAACCGAAAACACAGTCTACTTTAACGGAGATTTAACACTGCTGAAATCTGCGTGCAACGCAGTTCGACTACCTTGGTCGCAATGGGGTGGAACAACTGCAAGGAGTTGAGGGGCCCGTGCCAAAGACGGGGCCCGGGTCCCTCGATTCTTCGGGAGCTTGGCGAGCGGCGGTACTTTTGGGTGGCGCAGCGCTTTCAGCGCTGCGATAAGGATTGGGTTCTATCCGGGCTAGCCCCTGAGGCGTAACCTACTCGACCGAGGTTTCTTCCGGACTTTCTTCTGGACTGCGCTGATGCTGCAGTTCCGCCAGGAAATCTCCCTGCTGCAACGAGGTCCCCCGCCGCAACAATTCCAGCAGCGGATCTTCCAACTCGTCGCCGGACTCGTCCGCTTTCTTGGCCCCGGTTTCAAACTGGGTCAGATCGGCCACCAGCGCTCGCGGAGAAATGATCAGCTCCAACATGGTCGCTGGACAGGTGCGCAGGAAATTAATCAGCTTCTCCACCTGCGCGCGCTGCTCCGCGGTGCGGGAAGGGAACTCCACTCCCATGCCGTGCCCGGGATGCGCCACTCGCACCATGCCTTCGGTATGGACTTCATGCTCTGGGGCTTTCAAGCAAAGGTCAACCAGGGCGCGCTCTGGGAAGGGCGCGTCGGTTTGAACGTAACAGCCGCCCAGACTCAAATCGGTCAGCTTACAGTGCGGAACGGTCTCATCTTCACCGGCACTGGCTGGGCTGGCCGCGGCTTGCAGCCAAGCCTTCAGTTCGGCTTTTGCCGTCTCCGCAACGTCCTGGAAGTGAACTCCGGTTTGGCCATTGGAATTGGCCCACGCCACCTGGCCGTGCGCCTCGACATCCACAGCCGTGTCTGGTAGCCGGAAATGAAACGCCAGCAGCGCTCCCGACGTCTGCGTCTCCGCCGTGAGCACTTCCATGCCGGTTTCTGACAGATCCAGAAGAATGCCGTCCACTTTGCGAGTGTCCGGCAAGGTGATCTCCACAGCCGCCTGCACCGGAATTCGGACTGCCCGGCGACGCTCCCGGCTTAACAGAGCCGCAGCTGCGCGCAGTCCAGCTTTCGCCGCTTCGTCAGTGAGAGGCTTGTAGAGTACGAAGTGCGCCCCGCCGCTTAGGATGCCCCGCACCTTCGCGGTATCTGCCACCAGGGCAACGCTGAGCGGGCTCGTGCCCAGCTGCTGCGCGTGCCGCAGTACATTTTCCGCCAGCTCTGGGTTCTCGAAATCGACAATCAGCGCGTCGAACTTCTGCTGCTGGATTCGGGCCATCGTGGTCTCCGGATCGCTGGAGCGGTCCATGGCCACGCCAAAAGTGGGCAGAACTCTGCCCAGCACATCCGCCGCCGAATCATCGGTCGAAACCAATAAGGCCTGTAGGGTCATAAATACGTCGGGTTCCCGCCGCCGCGATTACGGCCAGCGAGGAGCTGTGGGACGTGCTGCCTTGGAGGAAGCCGAACTGCCCGCACTCGCGCCTGCCTTGGCAGCCATCGCATCTCCCTGCAGGGTGGCGTCGTCCACTTCCGCCAGCACCCCGTTGTCGTCATCGTCGTTCTCGGCCAGCAGAGGTGCTACTTCCCGCAGCTTTTCGGCCGCCTGCTGGAGCATCTCGATCTGTTTGCCAAGTTGGGCGTATTTTGCCTGCTTCTGCCGCAGGACCTCATGAATATCTTTCATACAACCCCCTGTTGGCAATCTAAGGAGGCTATACCCGGCGGGTCAACGGTAATCCCCTCGGTCAGATTACCGGGGTAACGGAGCCGGGTAACGGTAACGAATGGACGGAGAACCTTAGAGACAAGAAAAGCCCCGCCATGCCTGGCGGGGCCTTTCGATTCAGGAGATGCAATAAACCGGGTTAGGCTCTCAGCTTGTGCCGCAGGACTCCGGCAAGACCGATCAGCCCCGCCCCTAACAGGGTCAGGCTGCCCGGCTCTGGCACCGTAATGTTGCTGTCGCCACTAGAGATCGTCGTCGACCCGTTGAAAAAGCCCTTTCCGGTGTTGATGGTCAGCTGCACGGTCGCGCCAGATACCGTCCCCCCGCCCATCCAGGTGCCCGTGACCGTACCCTGGAGCGTGTAGTTGTGGGTTCCGTTCGCCAGTGTCACCAGGGTCCAGGTAACCGGTCCGTCAAACGTGCCCGAAAAGATCGCACCATTAGGAATCCCACTCGTACCGTTCCCGGTAATCAGGAACGTTCCGCCAGCATTGAACATGCCGCCCATCTGCAGGCTTCCGGACATCAACGTGCCTGTCGAGAAGCTTAACGAGCCCAAATCGCCAGTCACTAGGCCTAAGCTACCTAATCCATTGACGGCAATCAATTCTGATCCGCTAAGGGTCAGTCCCGCGCTGCTGCCGGATAAAGTCCCACCACTGTTTGTGAAATCAACTGAGTTGTTGGCAAACGCCGCCATCGGCAACGCAAGGGCAAGCAGAACTAACCACAGAATCCGTTTCATAGACTTTCCTCCTGAATCTCCGCTTCCTAGGAGCCTCTTCGAGGGCTCTTCATGCAGGGACAAACTTACACTTATGGAATCCCACTGCCGTGACGTGCACTTATGGTGCCAAAATGGAACATCGGCAGAGTTATTGCAAACAAATAACTTAGTCATGTTTCGGAAGGTTTCGGTGAAGTGACGAAGTGCAAAGTGCTGCACACTTCAATCACCGTTTTGCGACCGAACGCGAATGCGACCCAATTGCCGGAGTTGATTGTTGGCATAGTCTTTCATCGGAAATTCGTCGCGGCGTTCCTCTTCATCCCGTCAGCGAAGGCAGCCTGCCGGCCGAGCCAAGCAGGAAGATCGTCCCCACCACAATGCTATAAGCGGAGGTAAGCAAAGTAAGGCCCGGCAAAGCGTTCGAACTGAGAGTGGTCAGCGTAGAGGTCAACGCCCGCGATAACGAGTTGGGAGACGCGCCACCACGAGCCAGCCAGGCTAGCACCTTGTCCAGGGAGTACAATCCCGCCGCGGCCCCGCACATCAGCGTGTTCATCAACAGCAAACCCACGATGAACATCAGTAGGCCCAACAGCCCCGCGCCGGTTCCGCCCAGGTTCGCCGCCATCAGAAACAGCAGAAGCTGGGTCGGAGTCTCCGCCCCCAGTCCGTGAATTACTCCCACCAGAAAGGTCGAACTCGTTCCGTATCCGTCCTTAAACACCTGCGGTGCCTCAACCCTCGTCCCGCCAAAAATCAAGCTAAGTCGCCAGTAGATCCACAACGCTCCGTTGATCAACAGTGTGATCCGCGTGCGCGGATGCAGGTGACTGTGGGTGGAAGGTCGAAAGAACGTGCCCAGCACATAAAGCCCCAGCACCAGCAAAGTGATCCCGACCAGCCGCTCCGCCCAGCGATCGCTGGCCGCCGGCAGCGCGATGCGGAAGACCACCGCCGCCGACCCTAGAAGCGCCACGGTCGTGGCATGTCCCGCCACATAGAGCAGCCCAAAGCGCATGGCGTCGCGTGCTTTGGATTGCACGCTGCTGATGTCGGTTATGGCCGCGATGTGGTCGTAGTCCAGCCCGTGCCGGAATCCGAGCACTGCGGCCGAGACCAGAGCCAGTCGTAGGTTGACGGGATCGACCAAAGGGGTCTACCAAAGAAGAATTTCCGCGCGGCAAGTTCGCCCCGGCGCAATGCCTTCGCGCCGGACTTGTAGGCTAGCACACTCTCGGCTGTGCATCCGGCTGTGGTTCCTTAGTCTTTTTTTGCGGCGGGTGTGTTCAACGCTACTGCCGGACCGATCAGTTCCCGCAGCCGCCGCGAAAGAATGGTAGCCAAAGAATGGTAGAAGCGCGAACCCAGATGGGGAAACAATTCAAACATCGATTGCAGCGTTGCCCGGTCCAGGTAATAAGTTTCGACCTCTTCCTTGGCAACCACATTCGCCGTGGCCGGCAGTTCGTCGAGAAACGATATCTCGCCGCAGGCCTCGCCTGAATTGATTCCCAGTGCCGCACCCTTGGACGGAATCTGCACCGAAGCCGTGCCCCTCACAAGCAAATACACCCCGTGGGTTCGCTTGCCTTGTTGCACGATCGCCTCGCCCGCCTTGAACTGCCGGCGAACCGCCTTATCCGCGATCAGCGCCCAGTCGTTCGGCGTCAGATACACCAATCCGCCCTTGGCCGCCGACAATACTGCCACATCCTGCTGCTGGCTTGCTTTCGACATGGCGCGCTAACCCGATGTCCGGAGACACTTTTCCGGCACGATTTGACCGAACAGAGTTGAACAGCGAATCACAGAAACAACAGGGGCTAAACGAGATTATCAGAAAGGCATTCCAACGGCACCCGCCGGAACCCGATTCGATACGAGCGCAATGCGCTCGACCGCAACAGCCGACCTCGCCGTGAGGAAGGACTTTGCATTGTGAAAAACACAAGAATTGCTGACCCGTACACGATCCGATTTTCGGGCAGAAGACAACAGCTCAAACTGTCGAATGGACCTGAAATGTCTTACTTGGACGGCTCCATCAGGTGGGCATATTTGTTACCCGTGCTGCCCTTGCAAAAGGACAAATTTCTCACGGTCGCAGCCGGAGCGGCGCAGGGCTGCCCCCACGCATACTCTTGGCCCCACACAAACTCTTTGAGCAGACTTTGCGAAAAGGCCACAGCCTCCGGCGTTAAGTAATACTCCCAGGTGGCCGCCTTTTCGTCTTTTCGTACGAACAGTGCGGCCCCCTCGAGGGAACCATGCTGCTCAAACTGAGTCTCAAAACTATCTTCCAGATCCTTCCCCTTGGCCTTATATTCGCGGGAAGTCATCGTCACTTTGTACCAGCCCACGGCAGTACCTTCAGTCACAGCCCGCACCTCCATTCCGACAGTCCGCGAATTATACGCCTCCGTCTCGAAAACGCGCGGCGGTTGCAAATTGGTAGCCCGGCGGGAACGAAAAACTTAAACGAAAACGTTTTTAAAAGATGGTGCGCCCTGAGAGATTCGAACTCCCGACCTACTGGTTCGTAGCCCAAGACCGTTCCCCACGCCAGACCAAAGAGTACAGCTAAGAGCAAGGAAACATTCTACAAGCTGTTTCTCCAGTTGCCTCGTTTTGCTCCGTTTTGTCCCCGGTTCACGGACAGAAGGCGGACAGTCCGCGCCGTTTTGATTCACGAGTAATCGGTTTGGTCACTCCCACAATAATAAAGTTGCGTTGTAGTCTCCGTCATGCTAGGAGGCACGACCGATGAGAGCACGGCGGATTCGAGCTGTATGTAAGAAGCTGAGGATCCATCAAGGCGACCTGTCGAAGGAAGCGCGGATTGACCGGAGCACACTCAATGGTTTCTGCAATGGTCGACTGAAGCTCAGCGAGGAGCAGCTCGATCGGGTAGAAGCAGGGATACGGAAGATTGCCTCCGATCAGCTTGCGAAAGTCCTACAGGTGTTGACGCCGGCAGCGTAAGGGCACGAGCAGAACGAAATCGATGAGGGAGACTGGGGCATGAAAGTCACCACAGCGCATCTGGAAAGCATCCGCAACTTGTTGGGCACGGCACACGCGGCGCTGACCGTGGCCACACGCGAGGCACGCGAGGCCGAGGAAGAGCGGCAGCAGCTCGACGGCGAGCTCCGCAGTCTGCAAGCCGGATTCGACTTGGTAGCGGCGGCCTTCGCGCAGGACGGTGAACTCGAAGACGAGCAGTTGGCCAGACTTCCGAAAGTGATCGCAGATGCGCTCGGATGGGTTGCGCCTCCTCCGAAGCCCGCAGCAGCATAACCGTTTATTTTGCAGTAGGGAATTTTTCAGGAGGTTGATTCATGGGAGACACGAAGGACTACCGAGCACAGATGCCGCCTAAACTTTCGCAGACCCGCACGACGACGGGCGGCCACTCGCAGGCGCCGATCACACGGCAAGGCACGCACACGCAACTCAAGACGGGCGGCATGACTTTGCAGCCAGAGCCGCACAGTTCGCCGACGATGCCAGCAGAGGAGAACGGCTTCGCTCCGGACGTGGTGAGCGCGGACACGGGGAACGACGCACAGGACCAGCAGACCGAACAGCCACCGATCGAACAGACGACAGAGAAGCCGGAACCGGTAGGGACGAGCGCGCGGCCGCCTGAAGGTGGAGGCGAAAGCGATCCAGTACCAGGTGACGCGGATCCGGGACCGACAGGCGGCGCCAAGAAGCCCGGTTACCCGTCGATGCTCGATGAAGAACTCAATCATCCGAGCGGATACAGCGGCAAAACTGCGCGCTAAGAACGCACGACAGCAGAACGTGCGAGAACTCGGAGACGATCATGGGTAACCCACAGAACGCGTCCGTATTGGGCGGGCTGTTGAACAGCTTGCAGGTCCCGATCAGCCCGGCTCAGTTGCGTGCGTTGCCGAACTCTCCGGTTCCACTTATCGGAGCGCCGGGTCCGGGCGTCGCTAATCTGATCGTGCGCGTGATTGCGAGCCTGAAATTCGGCACAGTGCCATACACTGCCGGCCCCGGAACGCGGGCGCAGATGCTTTATGGCGGGCCGAGCAGACTCGGTGTCGACGCGCAACTGCTGGCGATTCCCGCAGGCCCGTTTCCATTCCTAAGCTTCCCAGGAACGGCGGTGGCAGCCGCGGTCGCAGGGAGCACGTCATATGCGGCGACCCTGTCGAACGTCGGCACGAATGCCTTGGTCGGATTTCCCGTCGTCGCGTCGGGCTATAGCCACGCCGCGAACAACGGCAACTTCACGATTGTGTCCAACAGCCAGAGCGCGATCGTCTTGAACAATGCGGCTGGAGTCCTCGAAGCAAGTCCGCCTGAGCCCGCGAACCTACAACTGTTCAGCTCGCTTGCGCTCGCCGGCGGCAGCGGACTCGTTGACTTGACGAATTTGTTGGTGACGGCCTTGGCCGACACCGTGCAGACGTTCGAGGTTGCCAGCCCCGCCTTCCCTTCGGTGGAGGTCGCAAACGTTCCGATCTATCTTGGGACGTCGGCCAACGTGTTGAGCCAGCCCCAGAACTTCTCGGCGGGCGACTCCAGCGTGACGCTAACAATTCTGTACTCACAACTTCAGCTTTAGCAAAGGCACGATTCAAATCCGATTCGAGGAGCGAAGCAGATGGCAAAAATGACGAAGGCCGAGCGCGAAGAGTGCGAAAAGAATTTGGAAGTGTGCCGCAGCGCCGTTGCTGCGTTCGAAAAACTGTTGGCGGCCGACGACGCTGCTGAGAAAACCGCGCAGGCCTCCAGCGATCGCGAGACCGTGGCCGCCATTGCGAAGCGGGACGGCATGACTGCCGGCGTCTACGCTGCGCGCGAGTTAGGGCGCAGGGGCGGTCCGCAGAGCTAGCGCACGTAGTGGTGAATCCACTCCCGACAGAAGGAGGACTTCCTCAATGAACGAGCAGAGAGTGTTCCAAGTAAGTCAGCAGACGCGGATGCAGGACGCAGCGAAAGCAGCGGCAGCCCGAGCCAGGCGCACGATTGCAACCAAGTCCGCGGCGGCCGAACTGTCGGAGGAAGAGTTGGCGCTTTGTGCGGAGATGGCTGAGGACGAGAACGAGAGCTTGGCGCGTTTGTACGTCAACGGTGTCTGCGTCAAGATCGGATTGGAGTGGCAGCCAGGCGGCGAGGAATTGTGGAATGCGTCGCTGCAATGACCGTCAGAGGAGCACGAGAAATGCGATGGCTGAATTTCATGCAGAGAAAGGCGGCGCCGATGTCACCGATAGCTTTGGTCACTCCGCAAGAACCTGAGCGCGATCCGCTCGAAGAAATGCAGACAGCGATCACGCTGCACCAGAGTCGGCTGAACGCGATGGCGACGGAGGCCGAACGCCTGGAGTCCCAGCTGGGCCGGATCGCGGCGCTGTCGTCGCAGCTGAAGGTTCGCTGCAGCGAGCATGACGCCGGCGCCCCCGCGCAGCTCGACGCGCTTGAGCAAGAGAAGATCGCGATCGAGCGTCAACAGGAAGGCCTGCGCTTGCGCATCTCGAGTCTCCAGTCGGAGCTGGGGCCGATGACGCGCGAGGCGAGCGTACTGGCGGCCGAGCGTGATCAGCAGAGACAGAACCATGTCGTGAAGGAAGCGGCTGCAAGATGCGACGAACTGATTGCCTCGATCCTGGAGGAATGGGAAGCGGCCTGCGCGGACGCCCACGAACTGATGACGCTCTTAGGCGCGCACGACAGGACCGCGCTGGATGAAGAGCACAAACGGCAGATTTACGGTCTGATGACGACTGTCGCCGAGCGTCTTCTCGCAGCGAGCCTGGCGCATGTCAACGCGGCGAACGAATTTGAGTTCCGACACTCGACGTTGTTCCGAGGTCTCGCGATCATTCCGGCCAAGCGTAAAGACAGTCTTCGCGCTGCCGGGTAATAAGTTTCGCCGGGTCCTTTGCTTCTCCTTTGAGCCTGGCGAATGGCTGCGTGACTGGCCGCTCCTGCGAAAAGTGGGCCAGCCTGCGCGGCATGCGAGAGGCGGCGGCTTTGACTTGGCAGGTCTTTGGCTGCCGCTACTCGTAAAGTAAAAACCAGATGAGCGCATCCATGACGAGGCCCGGAGCGACCGTTCATTCCTACTACCCAGTGTTACGGCATATCAAGACGGCATGGCCGACCGGGTGCCAGTGCCGAGTGTGCCGAGCGGTCGACGATGGCGTTTTGCACGTTCGGAAAGACTTTCTGAAAGACCCGCGTCCGATCGCAACCGCAGGACGGCGCCGTCCGACTCCATTGCCAGGGAGCTGATCGGCTCCCTCGCCGCCCAATCTGTCCACCCGGGTGGAAGGATTCGAACAGTTTCGCAGGGTGGTGCAGCCCGCGAAAATCCGAGGAGGGCAGCGAGTGGGCGTCCGTCGCCGGCGTCCATTCGCTCCTCGGAGACATCGGTACCCGGCACGGAGAGAAAATGCAAATCACATGGCGACCAGAGCAGGATGCGCGGCCCACCCAGAGCCGCGAGCAGGGTCGGTGAGAACAGGGGCCGGTTGGGAAACCCGAGCTGACCGTCTGCCGGACCGACGAGCGCGAGGCTGATTTTCCGTTCTGGGGGGTCAGCCTCTGTCGTTCGAATCTGTCCACCCGGTGGACGTTTTGGTTAAGAGGGAGCCCATCACCCGGGCCTGCGGATCGGTGCCTTGGAAGTGCACCGGTGCACGGATTCATGATCGCCGTGCACACTCCCGTGACAAATCACCGATGTTGGAAATCGTTCACACCGAACGGACTATCCCCAGCGGTACCATTGCGCGAAATATATCAGATGTCTTCTGCGGAGACTTCTCTAAACATACGACGGAGAACTTCATCGAATTGGCCCTTATCGGTCTTCATTGCTTCCTTTGTTTTGCATCTGTGACAATCGGAGCCGCCTCCGGATTGATGGCAATGAAGGAATCGTACTTGGATTTAAGGACTGCCACAACCTCTGGCAGTTTTGGATTGTCCTTAAGTAATTCTTTGGGTGCTTCGGGGAGCACAGGAGGAATGACGTTAAGAGGGATAATGATTCGTCCGTTCATAATCTCGTGCGCGGCCAAGTGTGAGTCCAAGAAATACTTAAGCACTTTGATTTGGGCCCACGGAATAGTAATCGCCGTATGCTGTACAACTGCATTAACGCCGAGCTGTTGATCGTTCTGCCCAAAGATTAATTTCAGATCCCATAGGCTCGACTCCAGAAACACATTATTCGCATACGCTGAAGCGAAATCTGGAGCTTTCTTATATTCGATTTTCGATATGGGCAACTCCGGTACTTTGCTGTCCAAGCTCATAAATCCTCGCAGAGGAAATTGGGTTTAGGAAACTAGGGTTCTGGTTCTTTGGGGTTGAGGGCTCTGCATTTGGCACCACGAAAACAGTCCCGTTGATATTGCCAGTATTCCCCGATGCTGCCCACTGCATTCCTGTACCAGCAGTACCTACCGGTAATGCCTGCGCTAGTGTGCTTCCAGTTGCAGGAGATTTATCGTCTACCTTGTGTATCCGGCGCCTAGGATAACTTTCATCAGTGTTCGGCACTGGAAGCGGCCCCGCAGTTTTCGCAGTCGGACTGAATCCAATCTCAATATCTAGTGCCTCAAGCACAGCATCAATTGTGTAAAATGCAGGATTTCCCTCCGCCGAAAAAGAGCGATACACACTTTCGCGGGTCACGCCTACTTCCTTGGCGATCTTCGTCACCTGGTTTGCTTGGATGACATTTTTGACAGCATGGAGGAAAGCCTCCCTAGATTCTCGCTTTGCCGCAGTGAGATAGCGGGCAACGCGCTCGGGATCAGTAAGTTTTTCTTGTCTCCACTGGCTATAAGTTCTAATCGTCTTCGCCATGGTTAAACTCTTTGTCGTTCCAGTATTCTTTGGCTAGCTTGATGTCTGCTTCTTGTGTGCGTTTTTCGCCACCATTCAGCAGAACAACAATGTCTGCCTTGGGCCCGATTAACCCGTAGTAGATTCGATACCCGTTTCCATGATCGACAATCATTTCAGAGACGCCGCTTCCGACGCTTTTGGTCTTACCCAGAGAACCCCGCTCTACTGTGTCCAGTCTGACCATGATGATTTCGTAGATGTCCTGCCCTTCTAGGAAGTCCATCCAATCTGAGAAGGGAACGTGACCAAGGGAGGTTTCGTAAAGCCGGATTTCTTTCGGGAATGCATCCACAAATCATTGCGGGGCCTCCCCTCAAGGTGTGACATTTAATTCACACAAGGATAGCACCGCCTCCGAGGTAATTCAAGAGCCCGCTACACACTGACGTAATTGTGGTATAAAAGCAAGCGTTGGCGGAGGCAGAGGGAGTTGAACCCTCAAATCCCGTCCAAGGATCGTGGATTATAAATCCACTGGTGCTTACCGATGCGCCAATGCCTCCGCCATGTGTGATTTTAAAATCACACTCCATTCAAGGTACTGAATCCATAGCATAAAGTCAACGTTAAGGTGAGAAATTCCGGGAGTGATGGGGATAGCTTTCCAGGAACAGATTCTGCAAGCAAGGGTGGCATAAAATAGAGGTGAACCCACGAACAAGATCACAGGGGTCGACATCAATATTGAAGACCCACCTCCCGGTTAGACGTGTCGCATAACCAGGCACATCCAATGCTCTTTTCCGTGACAGCCACAGCTTGCGCGGACTACACTCGCCTGCGAACGGCACGGCACGAAAAACCCTTGAGGGAGAAATCCTTTCATGGAACCTTACGGGCGAGTCGTCTGGAGTCCACTCATGCAGGTTGAAGCCGAACGAGCAGCCCAACGGCCAGCGCCGGAACTGGCAGTCGACGCGCGAGGTCACCAGGGCAATATTGGTCACGTCACTCTGCGCAACGATGGCGGCCGGCCCAACGAGCAAGGCGCGATCGATTTCCGCTTGAGCCCTGCCCGACACATCCATACCTCATCATTGCCGCGCGGGCGCAAATAGAGCAGGGCGCCTGGCTTTTCAAAATTCCGACAGGATTTTGTAGTCCACTTCCGTTGCCATGCGCGAAGCTTGGTCTGCGTTGTCGTGGCACTCTTGCCCCTTCCACAGTGCCCATTTTGCCAGGGCGTCGTAGTCGGTGCATTTCATGGCAAACTCCTGGTCTTGACGGTCGAGCTTAGAGACCATTTCAGCGAGCTTCCATTTGTCGGGCGGCTTTTTCACGTCGAACGCGGTTGTCAGTTGAAAATGGAAACCTGCCAGCAATGCAGCGCGTTCTTCATACCACTGGGCTTCATCCAAGAACACCTGCTTCATCCGGAGCTTAGGCTCAACGATGCGGGTGTGACGCTCCTTCTTGACATACTCCCAGAGGTCCCTCCCGAGACGCTGCATGGCGGCAAGGCACGCAATGAACTCGAATGTTTCGATTGGCGTCATGCTCGCATCCTCCAAAACGTCGACCGGGTGGGCCCCTCTTTCACCGCCGAGCCGCGGGACGACTCAACACCCCGTGCGGATCTTCAAACCGGAACGGCACCGGCGCTGGCGTTTGCGTCGACACGATCCCGCCCCTGCGGGCTGCCTCCGCTGCTGAGATCGGATTCCCCATGTGGTCCGTCCGCGGAGAATTGACCGTGATCGTGCCAGGCGCAATCAACGTCTGCGGCGCGCCCAAGGTGACACCTGGTGCAATCTCCTCCATCGCTTCCGCCTCGCCCTTGTCCTTGTCCGACTTCCACCGCTGCAACCATCCAAAGAACGGGTTGCCATCCTCCATCAGCCCGCTGACCGCCCACACGGCCGCATCCATTCGGTCTGGCGATCCCGGACTTCCAGGAACATAATTCACCATCTGCTCTTCGAGTGCTTCGAACACTCCCACATGATGAACCCGATGCTGCTCGTACAGCGCCGCCACCGGTTCCGCTCGGATCAGCTTCCCGCGGCTCGCCGTCACCTTCTTGAATGACACATTCGCATCAATGTTTCGCAGCACCGACTCCACCATGTCGCCGCCAAAATTTCCTTCCGCGATCACCCGGTCCGCTCCATGCGCGTGATACGCCAGAATCGCTTTCCTCGCCCACGTTTCCGGCGATCCCCGCAAACTCAAATCTGCCAGCACATAGAAGTGCGGCTTCCGTTGCCCGTCTCGACCCGCTACCACAATCCCGCACTCGTCGCTGGCCTCCGTCGACGTCCCCGATGGATCGATCGCCACCACAACCCGCTCCAGATCGGGCACCTTCATCACTCGATCCGCCTCGATCCCAGCCAACGTCCACAGTGCGCCCGGATTGTCGCTCAAGATCTCGGCGTTCAATTCCTGCTTGCCCAGTCGCGTCCCTTCGAACCGGTTGATGATCTCGCTGAAAAACTGCTCCGCCAGGTTGTCGCGATTCTCGTATGTGCTTCCTCTCGTCACATACGTCGTGCGGTTGTGCAGCAAACTGCGAAGCAGATTCAGCGGCTTCGGCGTCGTCGTGATGACGCTCTGCGGATTCTTTCCCAGCCGCAAACCGAAAGCACACTGATCCCACGTCTCTCTCAGATACGGCCAGGACGCGAGCTCGTCCGCCCACAGTTTGCAGAATTGTTTACCGCGAAGGCGCTCCGGCTCGCTCGCAGTGAAGACTGACATCTTGCAGCCGTTTGGCCATTCGAGAGA
The DNA here is from genome assembly GCA_013289685.1 of Acidobacteriota bacterium. Classification (GTDB taxonomy): domain Bacteria; phylum Acidobacteriota; class Terriglobia; order Terriglobales; family Acidobacteriaceae; genus Sulfotelmatobacter. The sequence continues at coordinate 127,555 of JABCZL010000001.1, forward strand.
ATGCTTGGCAGGATAGTACGCAGGCCGCTCATGGTTCGGACAGACTGACAAAATGCCGCTCGGTCCTTCGACCATAATATCTCTGGCGTCCTCGATCGTCGCGCCAACGAGAGCGATGTAGGGGAACTCTCTCGCCCAGATGCGACACGTCTGTGCACCAGTCAGAGTTTTGCCCCAACCGCGGCCGGCTAAAATTAACCAGTTCCGCCAATTCCCAACGGGCAGCCGTTGCGTCGACCGCGCCATGCGATCCCAATCAAAGCGCCCAGCCGCTTCCCGGCGTGCGACCGCTTCCCGTAGTCGATCAGCAAGCTTACGGTCTGACATTCGATGCCTCCCTCACGGATCAACCCTCGCGCAGCGTCTTCCTGCATGCGGGAATGGCCATTCTAAAGCGACTATGCCAGGGCGAACGACTGGCGAAGCTACAAACCGTAACAATCTCACGGACCGTTCGGTGCAGCACCAAACGCGCCCTCCAGGGCTCTTGCCTCACCATCACTTGCAGCCGCTGTCCGTGGATTGTCCGCCTCCAGCAGCATCTGCGCTCGTCCCGCATGTGCTGCCAGTGTCTTGAATCTGCGCAGTTCTTCCTCGTCGAAGCCATGAGTCGCGCGTGCGATCAGCAGCGCAACCTCGATGTCTGGATCACCATCGGTTTTAATATTCACGACCTGGTCAATGTGCACGTTGACGGTCGCAGCATTCAGTTCGCCGCGGAGTCGTGCCAGCAGATCGAGACAGCCACGAACTTCTTTCAGCGCTGCAATGGCTGCGCGCACATCCTTCGCCTCTTTCGCAGCGACTGCGATTTCCTCGAATCGGTTCACCAGGTTCTCTACTCGATAGAGCAGATCATCTGTCGTCGGCGCTTTCTCCACCATGACCTCCTTCACTTCCTTCGCGCGCTTCTCCAGGAGGTGTTTGCTGTGGCGCTGCACAGACTGCGGGCTCGTCTCAAACTCACCGGCGATTTTTCGAAGTGATCTCCCAGCAAAGATCGAGGCCTCGATCTCGACTCTTTTAGGGTGCCCACAAATGGTGCAAGTGGCCATGGCCGACGATAGCATTTTGGAGGTTTGGGGGTGTACCGAATATTCGGAACACTGTACCGAATGAGTCATGGCGGCTGTGCAAAACAGTGGAGGGTGGAGGCTTTTAGGCCTTTTTCAGTCGCTCCTATAGCGAGGGGTAGTGGGAAGGACTTGGTAGGTAAGCCTCCACTCTTGATTTTTCCGATGTAAGTTGAATATAGAGAGTTGGTTACAGGTGGAGGGTAGGGTCCATGCGGTGCAAGGTAAGGCTCCACTTTGGGCGATTTTGAGCAGTTTTGCACAGGAGAGTGGGGATAGGATGGGATTCGGGACACTGTACCGAATGGAGGGTCGGGATGGGGATATTTGAGCGGTCGGTGGAGGGGGGATGGTGGGTTGAGGTGGAGGGGGAAAGCTGCGAAGTTGGGGACACGATCGGCATGAAATATCTGTATGTGGTGTTGGAGAACGCGGGGAAGAGTATGGGGAATCGGCGGGTGATGGCGCTGGCGGGCGGGGACCAGGTGGCGAATCCGGAGATGGGGTTGACGGCGGGGACCGGGAGCCCGAATGTGGAGCAACTGCGGCAGCACTTCTCAGGTGTTGACGTAGAGGACGGGGAAGAAGTTTCGAGGGAAGAATCGCTGGGCTATCAGGTGGAGGAGTTCACGGAGGACCAGACGGATGCGCAAACATTGACAAATGCGAAGCGAGTACTCGGGCAGCTCAAGCGCAAAGAGATTGCGGCGCGGGCGGCCGGGAGAGTCAGTGTGGCGGACACGTTGGCGGAGGAGATTCGAGCGAGTGAGGAGTGGCTGGCGAAGAACGTGGGGCTGGGCGGGCGGACGCGGAAACTCAAGGACAGCGCGGAACGGGGACGGCAGTCAGTTTCGCGGGCGATCCAGAGGGCGATTGCGGAGATGGACAAGGCAAACCCTGTCATTGCGGACTATTTCAAGCGCACGATTCGGATGGGGAGCGCTGGCGTGGAGTACGTGGATCCGAAGATGGAGTGGGAACTGAGTCGCCTGGTCCCAGCGGACATTCCGGTTCGGCTGAGCGAGCGAGTGGACCGAAGAAGTTTTCCACAGGTTGGCCGTTCCATGTCGCGCTTATAGAAGTAGGGGACGTTTTCTCAAGAGAGGGTCATCGGTTCGCCGGTGGCCTTTTTTTATTTCCCCAAGGAGAAGTACAGATGCCCAGAGAGATGCTCCCGACTCCGCCCGCTGACCTGGCTCCACAGATGCTCGAGGAATGCTGCTGGGTTTTGCGCGCGAACGTTGTCGATGGTCACCTGCCGCGCGCCGAAACCAAAGTCATCACCGATCAGTTGGATTCCCTGCGGCTCAAATTGGAAGAGCTGATCAGCACTGCCCACAAATAAAACAGGCGAGCCGCCTGAACCGCGGGCCCGCCCTGGACAAATCATGTACAAGCAAAATGCTACGGCTCGGCGCCATCCGGCGTCAAGCAATCGTGTGCTCGCCAGTTTGAATGAAGAGCGATCCGCGCTCGGCGCCGCCCTGCTCGATGCGCAGCAAGCCGCGGAACTGCTCGAGGCCGCCACAGCTGACTTCTTCACGTATGAAGCTTATCGGCATGTGTTTGAGGCCATGCAGCGCCTCGCGCCCCCTTACGACGCCAACGTGATTGCCAGCGAACTGGAGCGCGCCGGTCTTTTTTATCGCGTCGGCTGGGCCTGTCTGGTTTCGCTGGAGGATGGCGTAGTGACGGCGCTGCCGATGAGTCGGAGGCTTGACCGACTGCGCGACCTGTGGCAGTTGCGCGAAATCCGCACGCTGCTCAACAGCACCCACAAACAGATTCAGGAGCCGTTTAGTACAGCCGTCGATACCATCGCCGCCATTCGGCAACGCCTTGGGGAGATCGAAAGCCGATGAGCGGCGCCTTGGAGAACGATGTCAGGCTCACCGACCAGGACGCATATCCGCTAGGCGATTATGGCAACGCACAACGTCTCCTCGCGATGCATGGCGACAATATCCGTTTCTGCGAGCCCCTGGACAGATGGTTCGTATGGGACGGGCACCGGTTTGAACCGGACGCACAAAGCAAAGTTGCTCGTCTCATGCATGAAGTCTTGCTGCAGCTGGTCACACAGGCGGCCGCGGCCCGGGATGAGATCGCGACCAAGTTCGCCTACCGTTCCCTGAATCGCAGGCCGATTGAAAACGCCATCAAAGTTGCCGGCACTCTTGAGCAGCTCTCCATTCTTCCTGAGCAGCTGGACCAGAATCCCTATCTTCTCAACTTCCTGAACGGTACTGTCGACCTGAGAACTGGCGAACTCCGTCCCCATCGCCGGGAAGATCTCATCACCAAGCTGATTCATTTCAACTATGCCCCGGCCGCGCGCTGCGATCTGTTCCTGAAATTTCTCGCGCGCAGTGTAGGGCATGGCGCCGTCCTGCATCTCCAAACCATTCTCGGCTACGCGCTGGTCGGGGTGACGACGGAGAAAATGATCTTCTTTTTTCTTGGGCCAAGGGACGTTGGGAAAACGACTCTTTTGACGCTGTACGGGCAGAAACTGATTCCAGAATACGCCGGGGCTTTGCGTATGGAAACGATCATGTCTCACGAGATGACGCCCAACGTGCTCTCTGATCTTGCGGATCTGCGGGGCAAGCGTTTCGTGAACACCTCCGAAGTCGAAGAGTACGGGCGGCTGAATGTGGGACTGCTCAAGCGGCTGTGCCAGGGCAGGGGGACGATCAAAGCGAATCACAAGTGTAAAGACGGCGTGGTGTTCCCCGAGACCTACACCATCTTTATCGACACCAACTACACTCCCGTCGTCAAGGAGACCGGCGACGCCGACTGGAGCCGCCTGAAGGTCGTGCAATTCGGCGCTACCGTCCCGAAAAAGGAAAGGATCGAGGCCTCCGAACTCGAAGCCGAAGCGGAAGGTGTCCTGGCCTGGGCGGTCGCCGGCGCTGTGCGCTGGTGCAGAGAAGGACTGGGCGAGCTGCCCGAAGAATGGAACCTGGCGCAAGAGACCTGGCGCGAGGATATGAACTTTTTTGCGCACTACCTGCAGAATCGCTGCGTCGTCAATGAGCGCTGCAGTTCTCTGCTGCGGCCGCTCTTTCGCGCCTACGAAGAAGAAGCCAAAGCCGCGGGAGAGAGGTACCCGCTTAAGGAGATGGCCTTCGCCATCAAACTCCGGGAGTTGGGCTTCAAGCCCAAAAACGTTAACAAAGGCACTCTCTATCTCGGCATCGGTCTGCGCGCCGACGTGGAGCAGAGCCATCTCGATATCGAGAACTGAAAATGAGACCCGACCTACAATCCGTCCTGGCCGCGGCGCGGGCCCTACCTCCCGAGGAATTGCCCGAGCTGTTGGGCCAACTGGAACAAGTGCGCTGCACGGCGATGGCCCGTCTTTCGGCGCCCGCTCCAGTCGCTTCCACTCCCGACGAGCTAGTCGACGTTGAGGAAGCCGCGCGCCGCCTCGGCATCAGCACGGAATATCTGTACCGCCATCATAAGAAGTTCCCTTTCACGCGCCGAGAGGGCAGGAAGCTGCTGTTCTCCAGTGCCGGCATCGCTGAATATCTCAAAAAGAGGCATTGACAGCAATACGGCGTAGGCGGATAATGCTCCCGTCGCGTCCGGCGACAGGAGAGCACGACATGAAGAAGTCGCAGAGCACAAAAAAAGCGGAGATCAAGGGCGAGAAGATGATCAAGACCACGCTGCGGATATCTTCGGGCTTGTGGCAATTCGCGAAGATCGCGGCGATCAAGGAAGAGTGTACGGTTCAAGACATCGTGACCCGAGCACTTTCGTGTTACGTGGTCAAAGGAGGCCGCTGATGCGAGGCAACGGAAGAATTTTCGCGCGCAAAAACTCAGCTGTGTTGTGGTGCGCTTATTATCTTCGCGGCCGAGAGTTCCGCGAAAGCACCGGCCACAGCGATCCCAAGAAGGCGGAGAAATTCCTCCAGGCACGACGGCGCGAAGTCGGCGCCGACCAGCTCGGCGTGAGGCCCTTCGTCGGTCCGGCCGCCGAACGCGTCAAAATCTCATGCGACCTGGACGCGGACCAGGAGGTGAGAGCAAAGTGTGATTGCCTTTGCTGCGCCCTCGAACGCGATCTCAAATTCCGCGGCAAGGAAAGTCAGCAGAACACGAGCAACCTGAACCGCGTGCGCCGCGATTTCGGCGAGCTGCGAGCGATCGCACTCACGGCCGACGATGTCGACAAGTACATCGAGCAGCGCTTGGCCGAGGGATCCGCGCCCGCCTCGATCAACCGAACTACTCAACTGTTAGGGCAAGCGTTCCACTTTGGGATTCAGCGGAAGCGCCTCACCAGCGCTCCAGATATTCGGCATCTGTCGGAGAAAGGGAACGAGCGGCAGGGCTTCTTTGGTGAGACTGAATTTCGAGCCGTTGTCGACAACCTGCCCGCATACATGAAGGATTTCGTCCGATTCGCCTACTTCACCGGGATGCGCCGAGGGGAGCTGGCCTCTCTCAAGTGGGAAGACGTCGACGGAGATGTCCTCCGGCTGCGCGCGGAGAATGCAAAGAACGGCGAGGCCCGCGCAGTGCCCCTGGAAGGGGAGCTGGCTGAACTGATCGAGCGTCGACGCGAAGCCCGGCGAGTGAAAATGGAAGGTCGGCCGTTGGTGCTGTCGGCGTGGATTTTCCACCGCGATGGCGAGCCCATTGGGGACTTTCGGAAGGTATGGCGGACGGCTTGCTGTATGGCTGGAGTGGGCAAGCTGGTTTGTCCAACGTGCGAAGGTCCGGTCGATGCGGAATACAACTGCGCGAACTGTTCCCGCACCTGGGCGCGCGAGGAACTCAAGTATATAGGTCGCCTCTTCCACGATTTCCGCCGGAGTGCCGTTCGAGATATGGTGCGGGCTGGCGTCCCGGAGACGGTCGCGATGACTATCTCGGGACACAAAACGCGGTCGATGTTCGATCGCTACAACATCACCAACGATCGCGACCAGCGTGACGCGCTTCGGGCGACGCAGGAATACCGGCAGCAGCAAGCATCTGCGCTGCGCGAGAAGATTGCGGCCATGCCGCAACGATCGGCCGGCGTCAACTGAAGCAGGGAAGAGGCCTTTCGGAAGACCCCTCGAAAGATTTTTTCGGTGGGCTTTTTTTTGAAACACGGACAGTACACGGACAGTGAGCCGTTTTCCGGCAGGATGGAACTTCTAAGTGATTGAAAAGATGGTGCGCCCTGAGAGATTCGAACTCCCGACCTACTGGTTCGTAGCCAGTCGCTCTATCCAACTGAGCTAAGGGCGCAGGTTTTTCAGCGATAACCACACGACAGAATGGAATGAACTGGCGTTCGCCCATCTCTGCTCAACCAGACCGTCTATGCGCGAACGACGTACTGAAATTCACGGCCAGCTGAAAAATCATTGTAACGTCTGGAGCGGCGCAGCGGCAACTTCTTCTACTGATCGGTCGTGGCTCAATTTGAAAGCCTTCGCCTACGTTGCGGCTTTAAAGTACGCGAAGAAATTCAAACTGAGCCACTACTTGTCGGTTGCGCCGCAGCTCCGCGTCGTCTCGTCGAATGACCCCCGCCGGACGCCCGTCGGAAATGCCGGCACGACCGTGAAAGAGCGGGCCCTTCAAGGGCCGCGTCGGGCGATACGGAAATCAGCCTGGGGTTCAAGCCCCCGTCGCCGCATCCGTAAACGCCAGCCAGATCGCAGCACCCTGAACCGGGATCAATTCTTTCGACAGGCGGTCGCTGGCCCCCCGCATCGCCTCCAACGCCCGGAGTAATTCTTTCCCGCAGCAAGCAATTCCTACCGTGCTGAAATCCGAATGAGCTCTTATTTTGAACGATTTACGGATGGCAAGTCGCTTGCAACATTCTAGGCCAGACGAAGTGGCGCGCAACGGGGTGCTTCAGAGAATAACTTCGGCCAGAGGTTTTCTGTGAGCACCCCTTGCTTCTCCTCCAAGCGCAAAACAGCCCTCCCCCAGGCTGGTCTTGCATGCAGCATAGCTTGTGCGGAGCACCGCTTGGGCAAAGTAAAGCTTATGTGGGACGGACACTCCTGTCCGTCGCTTTTGAAGTTGATCTTGCCCTTGTTCTTCGCAGGAATCCTGAACCAATCCTCTCAAGCCAAGGCCACCGGCTCCCGCACGTCGATTCCCGCATTCCGCAGCAACTTGGCCACCGCATCCTGTTTCATCCGCGAAGCATCAAACTCCACCCGCACCGTGTGCTCCTTTGCGTTGAACTGCACCCGCCGGATGCCGTAGACCTCCCGCATCGTATCAATCGCCCGCAACTCGTTCTCGCCCGGAATCGCTCCATAATTGAAAACCAGCTCCAAATAAGTCATGTGCTCCACCCTTCGGTATGATGAATTTGGATGACCCCGGCGTCCCACCGGATGAATCCAATATAGTGCATTCGCGATCCAACGGCACAGGACGTGACAAAAGAGGCAGCCGCGGAGCGGCGACAGAATGCAGCCCACAGCGCAAGCTGTGGGTTACGCGCAAAGTTACGCGCTAGAAATCAGCAAGCCGCGGAGCGGCGAAAGAAAGGCCATCGCACGGACGCCCGAACGACCGACCCAATGACTGTCCCTACCCCGACTGAGCGTGACCCCGTCTGCGGCATGAACGTGAACACCGCGACGGCGAAACACGTCCACGAGCACGCCGGAAAGAACTACTATTTCTGCTGCGCCGGTTGCGTTGAAAAGTTCAAGTCCAACCCGCCAGCGTATCTCAACCGACCGGCTGCATCGGGCCTCGTAACCCTCCGAATGCCCGCGGCCGCCGGGGCTCCGAAGTCCGCGACCGGAAGCCGAAAGCCGGAAGCCGAAAGCCGGGTGTCCTACGTCTGCCCCATGTGCCCCGAAGTTCACGAGACCAAACCGGGAGCCTGCCCATCCTGCGGCATGGCGCTCGAGCCCGACGTCCCGCTGGCCTCCACCCGCACCGAATACACCTGCCCCATGCATCCCCAGATCGTCCGCCCCGGCCCCGGACACTGCCCCATCTGCGGCATGGCGCTGGAGCCGCGCACGGTCACCGCGGCGCAAGAAGAGAATCCCGAACTGCGCGACATGACCCGCCGCTTCTGGGTGAGCCTCGTCCTGACCGCACCGCTGTTCGCCATTGCGATGGGCAGCATGCTGTGGCATGGCTTCAAAGTGACGGTCGATCTAGAGCTAAACGGTGTGCTGATCAATCTGCCGAGGATCGAATTCCTCCTCGCCACGCCCGTCGTCCTGTGGTGCGGCCTGCCATTTTTCCAGCGCTTCTGGACGTCGCTGGTCAACCGCAGCCCCAACATGTTCACCCTGATCGGCCTGGGCACTGGCGTGGCCTATATCTACAGCGTGGTCGCGACCATCGCGCCGCAAATCTTCCCCACTTCGATGCGAAGCATGGGCGGATATCCCGACGTCTACTTTGAAGCCGCTGCCGCCATCACCACGCTGGTCCTGCTCGGCCAGGTCATGGAACTCCGCGCCCGCAGCCGCACCAGCGCTGCCATTCGCGCGCTCCTTGATCTAAGCCCGAAAACCGCGCGCCTGCTGGCCGCAGATGGAACAGAAAAGGACACCCCCCTCGCACACGTCAAGCCCGGCGACCGCCTGCGCGTCCGCCCCGGAGAAAAGGTTCCCGTCGATGGCGTCGTCCTCGAAGGCCGCAGTTCCGTCGACGAATCGATGATCACCGGCGAATCCATCCCCGTAGAGAAATCTCCCGACAGCCAAGTGATCGGCGCCACCATCAACTCGACGGGATCGTTCATCATGCGAGCCGAGCGCGTCGGCTCTGAAACTTTGCTCGCTCGCATCGTCCAACTCGTCGGCCAGGCCCAGCGCAGCCGCGCCCCCATTCAACGGCTTGCCGATCGCGTCGCCGCCTGGTTCGTTCCCACAGTCGTCGCCGTGGCCGCCATCACCTTCGTCGCATGGTTCGTCTTCGGTCCCCAGCCTCGCCTCGCACACGCCCTCGTGAACGCCGTCGCGGTTCTCATCATCGCCTGCCCCTGCGCCCTCGGTCTGGCTACTCCCATGGCCATCATGGTCGGCACCGGCCGCGGCGCCCACGCCGGAGTCCTGATCAAAAACGCCGAAGCCCTCGAGACCCTGGAAAAAGTCGACACCTTAGTCGTCGACAAAACCGGAACACTCACGGAAGGGAAGCCGCAGCTGGTCGGCACATCCTCTTCTAACCGAGACGCCATCGACGACCTTCTCCGCATGGCCGCCAGCCTCGAACGCGCCAGCGAGCATCCGCTTGCTGCCGCCGTCGTCGCCGGCGCAACCGCGAAAAAGCTCGCCCTCTCCGAGCCCCAGGATTTTTCCTCCATTCCGGGTAAAGGTGTGCGCGGCACCGTCGAAGGACATCAGGTGGCAATCGGCAACACAGCTCTCATGTTTGAAATTGGAGCTTTGACCAGTGGCTCGGGCTACGGGACGCTGCAGGTGAGAGGAGGGACGACGCTTCTGGTTTCCATCGATGGCAAATTCGCGGGGACGCTCACCGTATCCGACCCGATCAAGCCTGCGGCCAGGAGCACCGTGGACGAACTAAAGAAAAATAATGTCGGAATTGTCATGCTCACCGGAGACAATCGCACCACCGCGGCAGAGATTGCCACGGAGCTGGGTATCCAGGAGTTCGAAGCCGAAGTCCTCCCCGAAGGCAAACTCGAAATTATCCGCAAACTCCAGCAGCAGGGAAGAGTCGTCGCCATGGCCGGAGACGGCATTAACGACGCCCCCGCACTCGCGCAAGCCGACGTCGGCATCGCCATGGGCACTGGCACCGACGTCGCCATGGAGAGCGGAGGCATCACCCTGGTCAAAGGAGACCTTACCGGAATCCTGCGCGCCCGCAAGCTGAGCCAGGCCACCATGCGCAACATCCGCCAGAACCTTTTCTTCGCCTTCATCTACAACGCCCTCGGAGTCCCCATCGCCGCCGGCATTCTGTATCCGTTCTTCGGCATCCTGCTCAGCCCCATTTTCGCCGCCGCTGCCATGAGCTTTAGTTCCGTCAGCGTGATCACCAACGCCCTCCGTCTCCGCCACGCCAAACTGTAGAGTTGGTCCCCAAAAAAATGCGGGACGGACACTCCCTTCGACTTCGCATCGAAAATCCCCACTTCTCCCGCAAAGAACGCGCGAGAAATGGGGCACCCGGCCCATTGATTTCCCACGCCTTAGAGGAAAGAAGAAAGCAGAGAAAGGAACGGCGAGAATGATGAAACCCCAGTGGGCTGAGGTCCAAAGTCCGAAGTCCGAAGTCAAACCTCCTACTCCGGCTTCCCATTCTTGGCGCTGGAATTCGAATTCAGCTTCTTATGCTTGGCCGCATCTTCCTGGTCCGCCAGCAGTTTGCGGTGGTCCTCGGCCGAGGTCTCCACCGTATCCAGAATGTTAGTCAGAACGAATTCGTACTGCCGAGCCTCGTCCGCCGGAACGTCGGCCGCATCTTTCAGCGCGCGCAGTTTCGCCTGAAACTCTGTATCGGCGGCAATGATCAGCTTCAGCGGCTTGCGGATATCATCCTTGCGATCGACATAGGTGTCGATATTGTCGTTGAGCTCGTCGTACAGCAATTGAAAGTCGTCGAGCAAGTCGTGCGTCTGCCGCGGACGATCCTTCGTCTTGGGATCGCTCCGCATATCCTCCAGCTTCACCAGCCGCGCCCGCGTGAACTGAATGTAGAGCGTCAGCCGTTTCTGCGGCTCCCAACTGGCGTCGCGAATCTGGTCGATCTCCACTTGCGTCAGCGGCTCGCGATGGCGCTGCGCCTGCACCGCCGATCCAGCAGCCAGCAAGAGGGCCACGCACACACTCGCCCGAAGCAGGGAAGCAGTCATTTTGCGCCTTTCGGAAACATGGCCTTGAGCAGATCATCCCTCACCCGTTCCAGGCGGTTGATGGCGTCCCGCACCGGCGCCTGATCGTCATGCGCCAGCGAGTGCACGAGGTCGGTCAGTTTGCGGATCATCGTGCGCGCCGCGATCTCGGTTTGCTTTTCATGTTTGCGCGATTGAATCGAATAGTCGCGGGCCAATTCCGAGTAGGCCACCACATCGGTCAAAGCCACCTGGCCCTTCTCAACTTCCGAGGCCGCGTATTGCTTGTCAGCCTCCACCAGCTGTTTCTGTGCGATCTGGACGCACAAGTGAGCCCGGTCTCCAATGCTCGCCGATGCCACCCGGCCCTTCAACTCCTCGACCGTGGGCTCGCCGCTGGGCGCCGCACGCGCGCTCAGCACAGCGATCATCGCGAAAACCGTGATCGTCCCCCACCGCAATAAGTACCGCACCCCAAGCATGGTCCCAGCCTTGCCTCGAATTATTTTTTGGGCTCGATAGCGATGAGCCGGTGCTTCGCCTGCCATTCCTGATCAGGATACTTCCCGTGAGCCAGGTTGAGGAAGAGGTGAAAATTCGCCGCCGCCCGCTTGTAGTCCTTGAGGTGATCGTAGGCCGAAGCCCGCACGAAGTACGTGATCGCCTCCTCCGGCAGAAATTTCGCCCGCGCATCCAACGCCTTGATGGTCAGCGGATAGTCTTTGTTCTCGCTGGCGGCAAACGCGAGGTCGCCATAAGCATCGCCCAAATCCGGCTTGAGTTTTACCGCCTCCAGCAATTCCTTCTGCGCCTCAGCGAACTTTTTCTGTTCCAGCAGCGCCTTTCCCAGACTCTGGTGCAGCGCCGCGTCACTGGGACTGCCCGCCAGCAGCGCGCGATAGCTGGCCTCAGCCTGATCGTATTTCTTGGCAGTCATGTATAGATCGGCGAGATCGCGCTGCAGCGAAACATCCGCCGGAGCCAGCTTCGCTCCCGCCTGCAATTCCGCAATCGCGTCGTCGTTCTTACCCTCAGCCGCCAGGACTCGTCCCAACTGAATGTAGGCGCCACCCTCGTCGGGCTTCGCCGCGATCAGTTTCCGTAACTCCGCCTCAGCCTCGGGTAAACGATGCCCCCGCATGTAAATGTTCGCCAGCCCGGTCATCGCATCGCTGGACGGCCCCAGCGCCAGCGCCTGTTTGTACTCGTGCTCGGAGTCCGCAAACTTGCCCTGCTTTTCCAGCAGCAGTCCCGCCGACAAATGAGGCTCTGGATCCTTCGGCTGCAGACCCGCCGCCTGCCGGTAGGCCGCGACCGCCTCGTCGGGCTTGGTCGCCTCCAGCACATGACCCAGAGAAAGCCACGCTCGCGCCTGCCCCTCCGCAACGTGGCTCGTGGGCTTGAGTTGCGTGGCCGCCAGCAGATATCCCTCAGCATCGGGCTGCCCCGTCTTGGCAAGCTGCAATCCCAAATTCAGATTCGACTCAAACACATCCGGCTTCGCCGCCACCGATTTGCGATACGCCGCAATCGAGTCGTCCCTCTTGCCCAGCCCGTTCTCCACAAAGCCAAGTTCAAACCACGCTACATAATTCGCGGCGTCGTCCTGCACCACCTTGCGCAGCAACGGCTCAGCCCCGGCGTAATCCTGTTTCTGGATGAGATCTTCGGCCTTCGCAAGCTCGGGAGGCGGTGCATCTTCCTCGGCAACCTTGGTGTGGTGGACCGTTTGCCCGGAATTCGCTTTCGCCTTGTGATGAACGCTGGAAGAAGTTCCCTCGTCCTGCGATTGTGAATCCGTCTGCGTCGCAGGCGCATTCGTGGCCTGCGCTCCGGCTAGCACGGGCACACACGCCAGCAGCGCGGCGACCGCCAGCCCGCGAGCGATCCTCAATTCACGAGCCATGAATTTACGGGCCATGAACTTACGAGCTACGAATTCACGCGCCATGCGATCGCGAGTTGCCATTGCCGTTCAAAACGCGCGCCAGATATTTTCCCGTGTAGGAGCCCGCCAGCTTGGCGATCGCCTCCGGCGGCCCCGCCCCCACCACCTTGCCTCCGCGGTTCCCGCCTTCCGGACCCAGATCGATTACCCAGTCGGCCGTCTTGATGACTTCCAGATTATGCTCGATGACCACAATCGATCCCCCTGCTTCAATCAGACGCCGAAACGCAGCCAGAAGTTTGCTGACGTCGTCAAAATGCAGTCCGGTCGTGGGCTCGTCGAAAATGTAAAGCAGTCGCCGCCTGACCCGCCCCTCACTTCCATCGCTCCGGTTCGCCTCCCGCGATGCCGGCTGCAAGTGCGCCGCCAGCTTCATGCGCTGCGCCTCGCCGCCCGACAGCGTAGTCGCCGACTGTCCGAGCCGCAAATATCCCAGCCCGACTTCTTCCAGTGTGCGCAGCTTCTCGGTAATCTTGGGCGCCTCGGCAAAAAACTTCAGCGCCTCCTTCACTGTCAGATTCAGCACTTCGTGAATATTCTTCCCGCGGTAGCGCACCTCAAGCACCGCCGGCTTGTAGCGCGTGCCCTTGCACTCCTCGCAAATCAATTCCACGTCCGCCAGGAACTGCATCTCCACCGTGACCGTGCCGTCGCCCTGACAAGTCTCGCAGCGCCCGCCGGGAATGTTGAACGAAAAATGTCCCGGCCCGAGCCCGCGCTTCTTCGCCTCGGGCAGGGAAGCGAACAGCTCGCGCATGGCATCGAACGCCTTGATGTACGTCACCGGATTCGACCGCGGCGTCCGCCCAATCGGCGACTGATCGACCAGCACCACTTCCTCGATAAACTGATCGCCCTCCAAACTTTCCCAACTCGCGGCCGGCCCAGTCGCTCCGTTGCCAGTCTGCTGTTTCGCCTGAGCCAACGCCCGGTACAGCACCTGATGCAGCAGCGTGGATTTTCCCGACCCCGACACCCCGGTAATCGCCACAATCATGCCCAGTGGAATGCTGATGTCGACGCCCTTCAGATTATTGGCGCGCACGCCGCGAATCCTGATCTGCTGCGCCCCCGGCTTCCGCCGCACCACAGGCGCTTGAATCCGCAAATCTTCCGAAAGATACCGCCCCGTCAGCGAAACCGGATTGTGCACGATCTCATCGTAAGTCCCCTCGGCCACGAGCTTGCCGCCATTCTCCCCAGCGCCCGGCCCCAAGTCGAGAATCCGGTCCGCCGCCCGCATGATGTCCGGATCGTGCTCGACCACCAGAATCGTGTTCCCCAGATCGCGCAGATCATGAAGAATCTTGATCAGCCGGTGCGTGTCCCGGGGATGCAGCCCGATCGACGGTTCATCCAGCACATACAGCGTCCCCACAAGCCGCGACCCGAGCGAAGTCGCCAGCTGAATCCGCTGCGCCTCTCCGCCCGACAACGTAGAAGACAGCCGGTCCAGCGTCAGATATTCCAGCCCCACATCGTTCAGAAATCGCAGCCGCTCGCGAATCTCCTCCAGCAGCTTCTCCGCGATCTCGCTCTCCTGCGGACTCAGCTCAACCTGCTCAAAGAATCGCAGCGCATCCTCCACCGTAAGCGCGCAAACCTCGCAGATATTTTTCCCGTTGACCCTGACCTGCCGCGCCTCCAGCCGCAGCCGCGACCCATTGCAGTCCGGACACAGCGAATACCCGCGATAGCGGCTCAGAAACACCCGCACGTGCAGCTTGTACTTCTTGCGTTCCAGGTGATTAAAAAATCCGCGCACGCCCAGAAACTTTCCTTCGCCCTTCAGCACCAGATTCTTGTGCTCCTCCTCCAGGTCAGCCCACGGCACATCCAGCGGAATCCCCGCTTGCTTGGCAAACCGCTTCAAATCCGTAAAGAGCGGGCGATACTTCGGTTTAGTCCACGGCTCAATCGGACAATCCGCAATCGTCTTCATCTTGTCCGGAATCACCAGGTCGAGATCGAAGTCGATCGTGTTCCCAAACCCCTGGCACCGTGGGCAAGCCCCATAAGGATTGTTGAACGAAAAAAGTCGCGGCTCCGGTTCCTCATACCGTAAGCTGCAATCCTTGCACTCAAACCGCTGCGCAAACCGCAATGTGGGAGGGACACTTCTGTCCGTCGCCTTTGCAGTTGCTGTTGTCTTTGCAGTTGCCTGCTCGCCAGATTCCTCCGACTCCGGAATCTCAAAAATAACCTCGCCCGCTTCCCGATAAGCCGTCTCAATCGCATCGACAATGCGTGTCCGAGCCTCCGCCGAAACCACCAGCCGATCAACCAACACAAAAACGGGCTCCGAAAAATTGATGTCGAGCAAAGACTCCGGCGTGGAGAACTCATAAACCTCCCCCACCTGGTAAAGCCGGTTGAACCCACTCTTCCGCAAATCAAACAGCCGAGTCTTCAGCGCATCCGTCAAAGCGGGTGCCCCACCCTTCTCGCGCTTTTCGCGAGAGGGTGGGGATTTTGACTTCACCACCTGCAAGCCAACGTTTCGCGCAGTCTTAGCCGATTCCTGCCCTCCCACCCCGCTCCGCTGCAACGGAAACAGCACCTGCAGCCGTGTCTCCGGATCCAGCGCCAAAATCGCGTCCGCGACTTCGTCGACTGTATCCTTCTTCACCTCGCGTCCGCACTTCGCGCAAAACGTCCGCCCCACCCGCGCAAACAGTAGCCGCAAATAGTCATAAATCTCGGTCGCCGTCGCTACCGTCGACCGCGGGTTCCGCGTCGTATTCTTCTGCCGGATCGCCACCGCCGGCGCGATCCCGTCAATGGTGTCCGCGTCCGGCTTCTCAATCCGTTCCAGAAATTGCCGCGCGTACGCCGACAAAGATTCCACATACCGCCGCTGCCCCTCGGCATAAATCGTGTCAAACGCCAGCGACGACTTGCCCGAACCGGACACGCCAGTCACCACCGTCAACGAATTGTGGGGAACCTCAAAATCAATATTCTTGAGGTTATGCACGCGCGCGCCGCGTACGACAATGCTTTCCGTGGGAGTCAAGACAGCCTGCGTAGATTCAGAAGACATCGGATAAGGGCCCGACAGCCCCCCGCTCGCCCCGAGCGCACCCGCTCAGAGCCTTCCGCGAGGCTTGTCGAATCTTTCTATTATAAAGCAGAAACAACATGTGGCGCGGGCGCCCCGCCCGCGTGTAGACGCAACAAATACCAACTCGTTGAGCAACAACACTAGAAGCGCGGAGGGCGAAGGGGGTGGCCCTCCGCGCGCGACGACTGCGGCGCGCGTTGCCAGTACATCCAGACCGCCTAAGAGACCGCCTCGATGTTCTCCACATGAATCAGGTTGGTGTCCAGGTCAAGCTTGCCGACGACTTTTACTTGCTTGCCTTCGAACGGCTTGGCCTTGTCCTGATCATCGAGCTGGTAGCTCATCTTCGTCGCCGGGTCCTTGAGCACGAACTTGCCTTTCTCCTTCACGATCGTGCCGCTGAAGGGCTTGGCATCCTGGGTCTGCACATCGTTTTGCGGTTGCACAGCGGTCGGCTGCTGCGAGTCGCGCGCTGGTTGTTGCGAGTTGGCCTGTACACTCACAGCGGCCATGCCCGCCGCAAAAGCCAGCACTATGGCTAGACGTAGTACGGATTTCTTCATCACGAACCTCCGAGAGAATTGGTTTGGTATTTCTTGCCCGCATTCTTGCAAGCCCTGTGCCATTTCGCTTCGGGGCTGTGCTCACTTGCACATACGCAGGATCACAGCCGCTTCCGATAACCGGCAGTCCGTAATTTATCGCTGGTATGCGGAAGTTCTTCGCTACTCGCCAGTTCGCATCAACCGGGAAAAAGTTACACGAATAAAGGGGGCGATGCGCGAGCCCATCGAATCGGATTCCGATATGCACTAGCGCCACCAACAACTTGGCAGTTTGGCAGCGCTTTTGCTCGTAGGGTCGCAGAATCTGGGCTCCTAAGAAAATATCTTGCATTCTTATCTCACGATGCCTCGTGCGCGCATGGGTGCGTTCCACTGCCGCGAATCGAGGGGAGGAAGGAGTGTGTGAGGACAATGGACCATACTGCTGCGGCCTACGGCGTTTATCCCGATGCAGTAGAAGTTGCGGAAGTCGTGCGTACCCTGAATACCGCGGGGTTTGAAAACGAGCAAATCTGCCTGATGCTCGCGCCCACTCATCCCATCGCCACCATCGTGCGCGATGCCAACATTCTCAACCAGGAGCGCGAGGCCAGTGCAGCGATCGCAGGTCTGATTGGCTGGCTTTCCGAGTTCGGTGCCGTCGTGATGCCTTCCATTGGCTTCTTCATTCGCTCGCAGGCTTTCTTTCATGCCCTGCTCGTGGCCCGCGATGCACCGGCCTTCTGCGGCAACTCCGGAACCCTGGCCGGCCTGGGTTTCCCGGGCAGTGACGCTGAACGCTTTGCGGCGCAACTGCAGCAGGCAGGATTCCTGGTGTACGTCGCATCGCACAAGTTCGCGAAGGCGAAGTGGGCTCTCCAACTCCTTCGTATCACCGGTGCCCAGGAAAGTGCCACGCTGGAAACAAAAGCCGATGCCGCGGTGGCATGACTCGAAGCAAGTCGTAGAGACGTAGCTCGCTACGTCTTCGCCGATAGCGATTGAAATGATGGTGAGCGAGACGAAGCACGTCTCTGCGAAGAAGGTCGACTACTGTAGCTCGGACTCGTTCTCCCGGTCGCGACGCTTTCCATACCGGATCGCAAAACCGAATCCGAAAATCATAATGGCGACCGGCGGCGCTAGCATCACAAAAATAGCCCGGTTGAGCGCCCGCTGACTTTCCTTGGGCGTGGCCTTCGCGTTCGCATTGCACATGGCGCAGCCCTGCGAAAATGCCGGCGCCGTCCACAGCGCCACCAACAGCAACAACGCCAAACGAAATTTGCCGATGCGTTTCATATCCGCTACTGCACTCCCAATCCGTTGGGCGGCGGCAAAATCCGCGCAGCATCCCTGAAGAAGAACGAATACATGATAATGAAGCACGCCGTCACCGAGATCACCAGCATCCAGCGCATCATCGCCCGCTCAAACTTCAAGTGCATGAAATAAGCAATGATCAGCGCCGACTTGATGATCGACAGAATCAGCAGCACTTCCAGCATGCGCACCGGCTCGAAGACCTGCTTGTATCCCAGCACCACCTCGATCGCGGTCAGCACCAGCAGCGCTCCCCACACCCAGAAATACTGCCCCTTGCTGTCGTCATGCGTTGCGGCGTCGTGCATCTGTCATCCCCTCTAAGCGAATTGTCATCCTGAGGCAGGCGCCTTTTGCCTGCCGAAGGACCTGATCGAGCCGCGCGAAGCGTCGCGTTCTTTGCGACGCGTGAACCGCGCCTGGCTCGCTTCCTTACATGATCTTGGTCGACATCAAATACACCAGCGGAAAAATAAACATCCACACCAGATCGACAAAGTGCCAGTACAGCCCCGACACTTCCACATCCTCCGCGTCATAATCCTTCGGCTTCAGAACCAGAATCACCGTCGCCACAATCAATGCGATCAGCAACACATGAATCCCGTAGTGGAAGACATTGTCCGACGGGATCAGCGCGAACCCGACAACCCAAAGCACTCCCAGCACCGGCAGAAACCATTTGCGAAACGCCACCACGCCCAGGTAGATCACGCCAATCGTCACATGCAGCATGTGCATCGCGGTCAGGCCGAAGAATGTCGCCGGAAACTGTGGCGTGTTCTTCGATATGTCCGCCAGCTCTCCGGCAGCGGCGTGTGCGGGTTTCGGGAAAATCGGCAGCGTCAGCCCTTCGCCAATCAGCTTGCTCCACTCCATGCCGTGCAGCACGATGAACGCTGTGCCGAACGCCATGGTGGCCAGCAGCCAGTTGCGCGTCCAGGACCGGTCGCCGCGCTGCGCCGCGAACACCGCCATCACCATGGTCAGCGAACTCGACAGCAGGCAGCCCGTCATGATCGTGGCGTTGGTGATGCTGGCCACGTGGAAGGGCGTGGGCCACGCCGTATAAATCCGGTTATAGCTGAAAGCGACCAGCAGCGCTCCGAAGGTCAGCGAGTCCGAGGCCAGAAACAGCCACATACCCACCTTTTTCGAATAAGCTCCAAACAGAGGCGCCTCGTAAGCCCCCGGCGTCCCGTGCCCCACAGCATCATGCTGAAGCGTGGCGTCAGCCATTCCTGAATTTCCCCTTTCCCTTGTCATCCTGAGGCGGGCGTCGTTTGCCCGCCGAAGGATCCATGCAACCTTAGTGAACCTTAGTGCCCTTCGTGGTGAAATGCCCGTCGCGCTATCGCGCAAACCCCAACAACGCAAAGACGTAAATCCACAGCACCGCCATGAAATGCCAGTACCATGCCGTGATGTCTACCACGATCCGCCGTGCCTCCACCGGCTTGTGCAGCAGGGAAGCGCCCGCCGCCCAAAGCAGCGCAATCATCCCCCCGCAAAGATGCACCGCGTGCGCAATGGTCAGCAGAAACACAAACGAACTGTTGGGATTGGTGGCAACAAAAAATCCGCGCGCATGCAGTTCTCCCCAAGCCAGCCATTGTCCGGAAAGAAATGCAACACCGAGCAACACCGTAATCCCCAGCCACGGAAACGATTTCTCATTCCCGAGCGAAACTCCAGGGATCGATTGCACCGGAGCGAGCGCCGCCTGCAGCGCCGCCCGTCGCCGCGCAAATTCCATGGTCACGCTGCTTATCAGAAGCACCGCCGTGTTAATCGCCAGCAGCAGCCAGGGCAAATCGACCCGGCCCCAATCGCGCACGTAAGTGTTCGACGCGCCGTCAAACGTCCCCAGCCCCTGCCGCACGATGTAGGCGCTGGTCAGCGATACAAACAGCATGCAGACGGTGGCGATCCCGCATGCCAGTCCCAGCCGCGCCCGCCGCAGCCGCGCCCCATAATTCGGAACGTCCCCGCCGCCGCGCCCATCGTCTACCCCACCCGCCGGAGGCACCGGTGGCTTGGAGCCATGTCCCACATGATCGATCGGCGTCGTTGGCGTGTAAGTCGCCATAATGCTTTGAACACCCTCGGGTGCCCCATCCTTGTCGCGTTCTGTGCGACAGGGTGGGGCTTCTGATCTTCTATGACTCCGGGTGCCCCATTTCTCGCGCGCCCTCTGCGCGAGAAGTGGGGATTCTCCCGGCAAACTCAACTGCCGTCTACAAACTCACCACCACCGCGAACTCAACCACCACCGTGGAAGAGCGGCCCTTTAGGGCCGCGTAAATCCCTCCACTATTCAAGTCGGGCTTCAGCCCAGTGTTCGTTCAATGCGACGTTCCCGTCGGCGGATCCGTCTGCATCACATAATCCTTCGCCGCGCCCGGCACCCCGTACTCATACGGCCCATGATTCACCACCGGAGTCACTCCCCCAAAATTGTCGTGCGGCGGCGGAGTGGCCGTCGTCCACTCCAGCGTGGTCGATTCCCAAGGATTGTCGCTCGCCTTCGGACCCTTAAACATGCTCCAGAACAGATTGATCACGAAAATAAACTGCGCCGATACGGTGATGATCGCCGCCCACGTAATAAACGTGTTCAGCGGAATCAGTTTCTGCAAGAAGGCCACTTCGGTGAACTGTGAATAGCGCCGCGTCTGCCCCGCCATGCCCGCATAGTGCATCGGCATGAAGATGGCATACGTTCCCGCCAGCGTGATGAAGAAGTGAATTCTTCCCAGCGTCTCGTTCATCATCCGGCCAAACATTTTCGGGAACCAGTAGTAGGTAGCCGAAAAAATTCCGAAGATCGCCGCCACGCCCATGATGAGGTGAAAGTGTGCCGGAACGAACGCCGTATCGTGCAGCTGGATGTCCAGCACGGGTTGCGCCAGGAACGGTCCACTCAACCCGCCCGAAACAAACAGCGATACGAAGCCGATCGCATACAACATCGGCGTACTGAAACGTATGCGACCTTTGTACATCGTTCCCAGCCAGTTAAAGGTCTTGATGGCCGAGGGCACGCCAATGCACATGGTCAGGAGCGAGAACGCGAACGCCGAGTAGGGACTCATCCCGCTCATGAACATGTGATGGCCCCACACCATGAATCCAAAAAATCCAATCGACAGCATGGCGTAGACCATCGCCCGGTATCCAAAAATCGGCTTGCGCGAAAACGTCGACAGTACCTGCGACGCCACGCCCATCCCCGGCAGAATCGCGATATACACCTCGGGATGTCCGAAAAACCAGAACAGATGCTGCCACAGCAGTGGCGACCCGCCCTTGTGCCACGTCATCACCCCGTTCACCATGGTGGTCGGAACGTAGAAGCTGGTGCCGAGATTGCGGTCCATCAACAACAAAATTCCCGCCGAGAGCAGCACGCCGAACGCCAGCAGCCCCAGAATCGCAGTGATGAACCATGACCACACGGTCAGCGGCATGCGCATCATCGTCATGCCCTTGGCCCGCAGATCAAGCGTGGTGGTGATGAAGTTCAGCGCCCCCATCAGCGACGCAATGCAGAAAATCGCAATGCTCGTGATCCACAAATCCGCGCCCAGGCCCTCGCCGGGTCCGGCCGATGGAATTGCGCTCAGCGGGGGATAGCCCGTCCACCCGTGCAGCGGCGCCCCTCCCACTACGAAGAACGCGGCCAGCATCACCATGTAGGCCACGAACGTCGTCCAGAACGAAAGCATGTTCAGGACCGGGAACGCCATGTCCGGCGCGCCAATCTGAATCGGTAAAACGTAATTGCCGAATCCACCCTGCGGCGCCGTCGTCAGCACGAAAAACACCATGATGGTGCCGTGCATCGTCATCAGCGCCAGGTACGTCTCCGGCTTGATCTCGCCCAGCAACGGCAACGACGCCGTCGGCCAGATCATGTGGACTCGCATCAGGATCGATAAAAGCATCCCGACAAAAACCGCCGAGAGCGCCAGAAAGTAATACTGAATGCCGATGACTTTGTGGTCGAGACTGAAAATGTATTTCCGGATGAAACCCTGAGGAGCGTGCGCGTGTACCGAAGCCGGGGTCGCCATTTTATTGTTTCTCCGCCTCCCGTGCCGCCAGCCACTTATCGAAATCCTCCTGGCTGACGACGTGGACCATGCCGTGCATCTTGTAGTGCCCAAGCCCGCACAGTTCGGCGCAGGCAATCTCGTATTCGCCGATCGCGGTCGGCTTGAAGTGCATGTGAATGTTCAGCCCCGGAACCGCGTCTTGCTTGAAGCGCAACTGCGGCACAAAGAAGCTGTGAATCACATCCACCGCCCGCAGGCTCAGATCGACCTCTCGGTTCACCGGCAAAAACATCGTGCCCGTCACCACGTCGTCCTTCGCTGCAGGATCGGTCTGGCTCAGTCCCACCGCAGCCTCGCCGCCCGCCGATGGATCCATCAAGCTGAAGCTGGTCTTGCCATATTTCCCGTCCGGCCCCGGATAGCGGAAGTACCAGGCAAACTGCATCCCGGTTACTTCCACCTGCACCGCGCCCGCCTCCGGCGCATCGAAGCGCTGGCTCGCCCACACGCTGCTGCCCATCAGATTCAGCCCGATGAACAACACCGTGGTCAGCGCGGTCCACACAATTTCCAGCTTGGTGTTTCCGTGCGAGTACGAAACCGGAGGAGAAGAGGGTCGCTCGCGATATCGCCACGCGAAATATCCCAGCGAGAGTTGCGCCGCCAGGAACACAATCCCCATGAGCACGAAAGTCAGGGCGAATTGCCCGTCAATCCATCCCGCGGCCGCCGAAGCGCCCGCCGGCAGCCACCAGGTCTTGGCAATAAAGAAGTAGGTACTGACAAGCGTGATCAGCCAGATCAAAACCAGTAACGCTAGGCCCATTCCCCAGCCCTCCTGAACCCTAAGCCTGCACTTCTAAGCACGACTCCTAAGGACGACACCACAGAATTTCCCCACGGCCGCTGCCGCGTCCGACAACGCGAGCAACGGGTCGGCGGCGAGTGTAACACAGCCACGCGCGAATTAAGCAAGCGACTTGCTGAGGAAAAAACCCTGAACCACGAAGAACACGAAGGTCCACGAAAGAAACGTGGAGATTTTCCTTCGTGGACCTTCGTGTCCTTCGTGGTTATTGCCTTTCTGGTCGATCTCGCTACTTCTCCGACCACTCCGGCACCCGCCCTGGAGTCCAAGGCGCCCCCGCCGCCTCCATATCTTTTTCCAGCTTGCTCAGATCGACCTCGACCAAAGTCCGCAGTTTCCCGAGTTGTTCCGCAAATTCCCCAGCCGCAATGTTGTAGGAATCCACATGCGACTGCGTCGGCTTGGCCAGCGAGAACCGTTCGCCATCCATCGCAGAATTCACCCGATCGTGAATCGACGACGCGACCGGCTCTTGCCGCTTCGCGATCTCCACATCCCCGCGCAGTGCGCGCAGAATCTCCCGATCCCGCGCCTCCAGAGAATCCGCCACGCTTCCCAGCTGTTTCTCCGCTGCGGGCACCTCGCGCAAAGCTTCGCGAATCGCTTTCAGCCGCGACTCCACGTCCTCCGCCGTATGCAGCGCTCCCGACACCGCCCGATACAGCCGCGTCACCTTCCGGAGGAATTCTTCCTGCGCCGCCCGATTCTCCGCACTCATCCCGGTGGCTCCCAAGGTTACGACCTTGAACGACTGCGGCCCGGCCAACTCCGTCACCACGCCGCCGACTTTGTCGAACATCCGCACGGAGTAAGTTCCCGACAGCACCAGCGGCCCCTGATCCGCCGCATCGGGAAAATCTTCTTCACCATCATCCGAATGCTTCTTCACCTGCGGCGCCGAATATCGCAGATCCCACGCCACCCGCTGGAACCCGCCCTCAGTGCTCCCCTCCACGCGTCGGATCGCCGCCCCGGTCTCGTCGTACACCACAAAATAAACTTCCGGCTTCGCCTCTTCCGCCTCGGCCCGCAACTCATCCTTCGTCGGATAAGCCAGCGTCTGATTTTTCTTCGCCGCGTCCTTCTCCGCCTCCTGTCGCTTTTCTTTCTTCGTTTTGAACTTCTCTTTCATGTACGCCGTGAACACCGCCCCATACGGCGGATTGTCCGCCGTATAGAATGCATCCCCCAGAAACCCTTTCTTCGGCCCGCCCAGCGGATGCCGCTCCACATAAAGCAGCGCATCCTTCACCGGGAATACCGCAGCGGCCTGCTCCGTCGATTCCGCCTTCATCTGCCGCAGCGGCGTGATGTCGTCCAGCACGTAAAATCCACGCCCAAACGTCGCAATCACCAGATCGCCCTCGCGCGCCTGGATCACCATGTCGCGCACCGCAATCGTCGGCAGCCCACCCTTCAGCCGAACCCAGTGCGCTCCACCGTCGATGGTAAAGTAAGCGCCAAACTCCGTCCCCGCAAACAGCAGATTCGGATTCACCGTATCTTCCGCGAACGCCAGCACCGGCCCGTTCTCCGGCAAATCCCCAGCAATCGAAGTCCACGTCTTGCCCATGTCCGTCGACTTCAGCAGATAAGGTTTGAAGTCCTCGTTCTTATGATTCTCAAACGCTGCGTATACCGTCCCCGCATCATGCGAAGACGCCGCCAGCCGGCTCACATACGTCATCTCCGGCACGCCCGGAAACTTTTCATACTTCGTCCAATTCGCTCCGCCGTCGCCCGATACCTGAATCAGCCCGTCATCCGTGCCGACGTAGAGAAGCCCTTCCTTCTTCGGCGATTCCGCCAGCGCCACAATATTCCCGTAGAACGACGTCGACTGATTCTTCGCCACCGCATCAGGACCCCACACCTTTCCCATTACCGGCAGCTTGTTGCGATCGATCTGCCGTGTTAAATCTCCGCTGATCGCCTTCCACGTATCCCCGCGGTCGTCGCTGCGAAATAATTTGTTCGCCGCAAAATAAAGCCGGGTGTGCGAATGCGGACTCACGATGATCGGCGAATCCCAATTCCATCTCAGCGGAGGCTCGCCCTTGCCCTCCAGAGGCTGCAGGACCAGTTCCTGCCCCGTCGGCTTGTCATACCGCACCAGCACGCCATACTGCGATTCGGAATAGATCGTATTCGGATCCACCGGATCGACCTGCGACCGGAACCCGTCTCCACCCGTCGTCACAAACCAGTCCGAATTCACAATTCCATTCAGATCCCGCGTCCGCGACGGTCCACACCAGGAAAAATAATCCTGCGTCCCACCGCACACGTTGTAGAAGGGAAGCGCGTTGTCCACCGCGACGTCATAAAACTGCACCGTCGGCAGATTCGCCTTGAATTCCCAAGTCTTCGCGTCGTCCCACGTTTCATACATCCCGCCATCCGACCCCAGCAGCCAGTGTTTGGTATCGTCGGGATCGATCCACATCGCGTGATTGTCTCCGTGATGATTGGTCTCGTTGACCTTGCGCAGCGTCTTTCCCCCATCGAGAGACTCACGCAGCTGAACGCTCATCACAAAAATGCGATCTACATTCTTCGGATCGGCCACTACCCGCGCGTAGTACATCGCTCCCGAATCAAATTCATTGCGCCGCTCCCAGGTCGCGCCTTTGTCGCTCGAGCGAAAAATTCCGCCCTTCCCATCCGCCGCCTCAACCGTTGCGTAAACTACATTCGGATCCGCCGGAGAAACCGCCAGCCCAATCCTCCCCATATCCACCGATGGCAGCCCCGACTTCAACTTATTCCAGGTAGCCCCCGCGTCGGTCGACTTATAAATCGCGCTCTCCGGCCCGCCATCGATCAGCGTGTACACATGCCGCCGCCGCTGGTACGCCGCCGCATACACAATGTCCGGATTCGCAGGATCGATCGCCACATCCACCACGCCCGTGTTCTCGCTGATGGTCAGCGCGGCCTTCCAGGTCTTTCCTCCATCCGCCGACTTGTAGAGCCCGCGATCCCCGCCCGCGCCCCACAGCGGCCCCTCGGCCGCGACATACACAACTTTTGAATCCCGCGGATCCACCACCACCCGGCCAATGTGTTCCGACTTCTTCAGCCCCAGATTCTCCCAGCTCTTCCCGCCATCGACGGACCGGTAAACCCCGTCGCCATAGCTCACGCTGCGTTGCGAATTGCTTTCCCCCGACCCCACCCACACCACCGAAGCGTCATTCGGATCGAGCGCCACCCACCCAATCGAATACGATCCCTCGCCATCGAACACCGGAGTCCACGTCGTCCCGTCATTCACCGTCTTCCACACTCCGCCCGACGCTACGCCCACGTAATACTCAAACTTGTTCCGCGGATTCACCGCCACCGACATCACCCGCCCCGAAGCCGCCCCCGGCCCAATCGACCGGAATTTCAGCCCCGAAAAAGTGTCCGCGTTCATCCCCGGCTTCTTTTCGTCCGTGTGGGGCGGACACTCCGGTCCGCCGCCTTTGCAGTTGCTCTCTTTCGCCTCGTCCTTCTTCGTGTCCTTCTTAGCTTCTTTCTTCTGCGCCGCAGCCGTAGAAGCCGTATTCTTGTCCGGCGCCTGTTGGGCAGCGAGCGGCGTAATCAACGTCAGGGATAAAAATAAAACAAACGTGGCGAACGATTTCATGGAACGCTCCGATGCAGTTGAGATTCGATTTGTCATCCTGAGGCGGGCGCACTTTGCCCGCCGAAGGACCTATGCAACCCTGTCCGGTGGCAATACCCAAAAGCGATATGTATACAGCAATCTCCGCCCGGAAAGAAGGCCTGCTTTCTTTTCTCCGCGCACTCCGCGGCCGTTCTCCGCGATCTCCGCGGTCAAAGGCTTTTCGCCCGTCCGCAGGTTAGAATCTCTCCTATGCCCCGCAGAGCGAAGATCCACGGCCACGACACTCCCTACGTCCAAATGCAGAAGAACTACTGCTTCGCCTGCGGCCAGAACAATCCCGACGGCATGCGCCTGAAATTCACCCTTGACGAAGAGCGCAAAACCTTCGTCTGCAAATTCCGCCTCGGCAAGCGCTACACCGGACCCCCCGGCCACTGTCACGGAGGCATCATCGCGACCATCCTCGACGACGCCATGGGCAAGGTCAACAAGCTGCACCACGTCATCGCCCTCACCAAAGAAATGACCGTCGAATACCTCAAGCCCGTCCCCCTGCACCAGCCGCTGCACGTCGAGGGCAGGGAAGTCAGCGTTCAAGGCCGCCAGCACATCAACGCAGCTGAAATTCGTAACCAGAAAAACGAAGTCCTGGCCCGCAGCCGAGGCACCTTCATCGCCATCGACCCCGAAAAAATGTTCGGCAAATTCGTGGAGAGATAGCCGTGTGGGACGGACACTCCTGTCCGTCGCCCTTGACGTTGATCTTGATTCGGTTCGATGTGGAGCGGGCGCCCCGCCCACTGCCTTTGACTTTCTCACGAAGCACGAAGAAAGATTGGATCTCTGACAACTGCCTTCCCGGGGTTCCGCAATCCCCTTCGCCCGCTGTAGAATGAAGGAGCGGCGAAACCCACAGCACCATCACGAAAAGGTTTAGCTGACAGCTGATAGCTGACGGCAGTTTTCCGGAGTCCACCCATGTCCCAGAACAACGGCAACACCACCAGCCTCCGCCTCAAAACCGGCCTCGCTGAAATGCTCAAGGGCGGCGTCATTATGGACGTCACCACTCCCGCGCAAGCGACCATCGCTGAGAGAGCCGGCGCTGTAGCCGTCATGGCCCTGGAGCGCGTCCCCGCGCAAATCCGCGCCGAAGGCGGCGTAGCCCGCATGGCCTCGCCAAAGATAATTCGCGAGATCATGGCCGCCGTCTCCATCCCAGTGATGGCCAAGTGCCGCATCGGACATTTTGCGGAAGCGCAGGTTCTCCAGGAACTCGGCGTCGACTACATCGACGAATCCGAAGTCCTCACCCCCGCCGACGAAGCTCACCACGTCGACAAACACGCCTTCACGGTCCCCTTCGTCTGCGGAGCCCGCAACCTGGGCGAAGCTCTGCGCCGCATCGCTGAAGGCGCATGCATGATCCGCACCAAGGGAGAAGCCGGCACCGGCGACGTAGTCCACGCCGTCAAGCACATCCGCCAGATCGTGCAGGAAATGAAAATCCTCACCGTCCTCGGCGAGGAAGAACTCTACGCCAAAGCGAAAGAGCATCAGGCCCCGTACGAGTTAATCAGAATCGTCGCCAAAGCAGGGAAGCTCCCGGTCCCGAATTTCAGCGCAGGAGGCATCGCCACGCCAGCCGACGCGAGCTTGGTGATGCAACTGGGCGCCGAGGCAGTATTCGTCGGCTCAGGAATCTTCATGAAGGACTCGACAACCTTCGCCGACCCCGCGGAATCGGAGAAGCGTGCGCGCGCGATAGTGCAGGCAGCAACACACTATCAAGACCCTAAAGTATTACTTGAAGTCAGCGAAGACCTGCAAGGCGCCATGAAAGGCCTCGCAGTTTCAGGCCTGGACGAAGCCCACATGCTGCAAACCCGAGGCTGGTAAAACATGTGGGGCGGACACTCTTGTCCGCCGCTTTTGACTTTGTTGCTGCCATGTTCCCGAGCGCGCCCACCAGCCACGTTTTGTCCGGGACTTTCCGAAGGAATCCCGCGTGCTGTAAACTGGCGGAGGGCAAGGTTGTCACTATGCTACGACATTCAGCGACATCTTCAGTCTGCGCGATTTTTTTCCTCCTCTCATTCCTTCGAGTAGCGCCGTCCGCTAACGGAAAAGGCCAGCCAGTCCAAGACCCGCCCCCGGCCGATCAGACCACGAGCACAGCAGCCCATCCGGTTCTCATTGAGCTGTTCACCTCCGAAGGCTGCTCGAGCTGTCCTCCCGCCGATGTCCTCCTCCAAAAGATCGACGCCGCGCAACCCGTTCCTGGTGCCCAGATGATTGTCCTCAGTGAGCACGTTACTTATTGGGATCACGACGGCTGGAAAGATCCCAACTCCGCGCAGGCTTTCACCGATCGCCAGACGGCTTACGAAGGGGCTCTGGGCCAAAAGGAGGTCTTCACTCCGCAGCTCATTGTGGATGGCGCGGAGGTGAAGATGGGGGATGGGCAGGTCTTACTGAATGCTCTTAAGAAAGCGGCGGCCGAGCCCAAGGTCCCCGTGCGCATCGCCGAGGCCACGGTCGATCCCGCAAATCCAACCGTACTGCGAGCGCGCATTGAGACGGATCTCAATTCTGAAAAACACAGCGGCGACGTCTACGTAGCGGTCGCTCTCGATCATGTGGAGTCGCAAGTTTTGAAAGGAGAGAATGGCGGCCGCCATTTGGTCCATGTTGCGGTGGTGCAGCAGATCACCAAGGTAGGAAAACTGCAAAAGGGAAAGAGTTTTGCGCAGGACGTTCAGCTGAAACTCAAGCCCGGTACCGATCGAAACAATCTCAGACTCGTCGCCTTCGTTCAAGAATCCGGTCCCGGCACTGTTCTGGGCGCAGCCCTGCGAAAGCCCTCAAGCTAACGCGTGTGGGGCGGACACTCCTGTCCGCCGCCTTTGACTTTGCTGTTCTTGCCTTTGGACTTTGGTTCTAGGCCCAGGCCACCCCAAGAGTTATACTGCCCCCGAAAATTGCCCCCCAGCAGAAACGGAGCTACTCATGCCCTGCAAACAAGGAGACCTCTCTCTCCTGCAGCATCCCGCATCCCAAGAGCTTTTGAAATCAACTATCCCGGCCCGTCTGTCCTATATCGCGACCGACGGCACGCCCCGCGTGATTCCCATCTGGTATCACTGGAATGGAGCCGAGTTCGTCATGGGCACGCCGCCCAAAGCGCCCAAACTCAAGGCGCTCGCCAAGAATCCGAAAGTGGCCCTTACTATCGACGACAACGTATTTCCGCACAAGGTTCTACTGGTGCGCGGCACCGCGCGCATGGAGCCCGTCAACGGAGTCGTCCCCGAATACGCCATCGCCGCCGAGCGTTACTTCGGACGCGAACAAGGCCAAGCCTGGGTCGCCAACCTCGGGAAAATGATCCCCTCCATGGTTCGCGTGATCATCAAGCCCGAGTGGGTCGGCCTCCTCGATTTCCAAACCCGCTTCCCCAGTGCTCTCCCGCTGTGAGCTGTGTTGCCGATCCATGTGGGGCGGACACTCCTGTCCGCCGCCTTTGACTTTGTGCTTGTTTCTTGCTCTGAACGCCACAGAGTGCCCCTGACCAAGCTCTCGCAGGGTCGGGGGACTCTCTCCGCCAGTATGTCTGTCTCCGTACGCTAGAATAAAACTCACACGGTGAATCCTCTGTGTCCTCCGTGTCCTCTGTGGTGAAGGCTTTTCGGAATTCAGAATGATGATAGGAGTCCTCGCCCTGCAGGGCGATTTCGACGCCCACCGTCGCCGGCTCGAGGAGCTAGGCGCCGAAGTTCTGCTCGTTAAAAAGCCCGAGCAACTCGACCTCATCGATGGCCTCGTGATCCCCGGCGGCGAATCCGGCACTTTCCTCAAACTTCTGGGCGACGCCGGATTCGAAAAGCTGAAACAATTCGTCCGCCTGAAGCCCACCTTCGGCACCTGCGCCGGCGCAATCCTTCTGGCTACTGAAGTCGAGAATCCCCAACAGAAAGGCCTCGGCGCGCTAAACATCCGTATCCGCCGCAACGCCTACGGACGCCAGATCGACAGCTCCATCCGCGAAGGCCAGTTTGTGGCCCGCCACCAGTCCGGCGATCCTCACGACGCAGCTCTGCGCGAGTCCCCACTCGAAATGGTCTTCATCCGCGCCCCCAAAATCGAGCACGTCGGCGAAGGCGTCGAAATCCTCGCCACCGAAGGCAGCGACCCGGTCGCCGTCCGGCAGGGAAGAGCCATGGCCGCCACTTTCCACCCCGAACTCTCCGCCGACACCCGCGTCCACCAGGCCTTCCTCGATTTGTGTGGGACGGACCTGTGTGGGACGGACACTCCTGTCCGTCGCCCTTGATCTTGTTCTTGCCGTTGCGTTTGAATTTGTGGCGCGGGCGCCCGCGCCACAGTCACGCTTGCGCCCTCACTCGCCCGGTGCGACCATCATCTTCACGCAGGAGGTCTCCATGATCAACGGCGCCCACGTCGTTCTCTACACCAAGGACCCCGAAGCTGACCGCGCCTTCTTCCGCGACGTGCTCCAACTCCCCTCGGTCGACGCCGGCCACGGCTGGCTCATCTTCGCGTTGCCGCCCGCCGAAGCCGCCTTTCATGATGCAGATAGTAACGACAAGCACGAGTTCTTCTTCATGTGCGACGACATCGCCGCAACCTTGAGGGATCTAAGAAAGAAAAAGGTCCCAGTCTCGGACGTAAACGAACAGCGCTGGGGAACCCTCGCCACCCTAACCCTCCCCGGCGGCGGCAAAGTCGGCATCTACCAACCCAAACACCCGAGCCCGCCGCGCTGATCAGTTGATTATGTGGGACGGATTATGTGGGACGGACACTCCTGTCCGTCGCCTTTGACTTTGTTCTTGATTTTGATCTTGTGGATTTTCACAGCCAAGCCTGTTCATCCGTCACAGACAACGTCGCCGAACTTCATCTGTAATGGTCTTCATGAAACCCAAGATCAACAGCGACGGACAGGAGTGTCCGTCCCACATGGGTCTCGAACGGATGTACGAATATCGCCGCAAGCTCCCGCACTACCAGCCTGCAGGGCGACGACTGTTCATCACCTTCCGAAAGAACTGTAGCGACTCTTTCCCGCCGCACGCCCGGGACCTCGTGCTGCAGCACTGTCTGCACGATCACGGAAAGCGCTACGAGCTTCACGCCGTGGTCGTGATGCCCGAACATGTGCATCTACTCCTCACTCCGTTGCGCGACGAGAATGGCTGGCCTTTCGGCCTGCCCTTCATTCTGAAATCGCTCAAGGGAGCATCGGCAAGAAGTGTGAACCGATTTTTAGGTTCGAGCGGCCCAGTCTGGCAGGAAGAATCGTTCGATCACGTCCCCCGTACGCAGGAAAGCTTCGAAGCAAAGCTGGAGTACATCCGCCAGAACCCCGTTCGTCGAGGTCTGGTTCAGAAACCCGAAGACTATCCATGGCTCTGGCTCGAACCCGGCTGATCATTGAAATATGGCACTCAACAATGTGGGACGGACACTCCTGTCCGTCGCCTTTGACTTTGGTTTTGATCCTTGAAGGTGATTGGTTCTTGGGGGCTGGGGACAGCAAACGCAAGATCAAGAACGACAAGATCAAAATCAAGACCAGGATCAAAGTCAAAGGCGACGGACAGGAGTGTCCGTCCCACATGAACCCGCACGCGTTATACTTTGTCACATGTCCTCGAAGACGTTCTACCTCGAAACTTTTGGCTGCCAGATGAATGTCCACGACTCGGAAAAGGTTGTGGGGACGCTGGTGTCGGAGGGGTATCGGCAGGTGGAGACGGTCGAAGAGGCCGACCTGGTGCTCTACAATACCTGCTCCATCCGCGACAAGGCGGAGCAGAAGGTGTTTAACCGGCTCTCCGATTACAAGAAATATAAGAAGCAGGGCAAGACGTTTGGCGTGCTCGGCTGCGTGGCCCAGCAGGAGGGCGAAAAGATTTTCGAGCGCGCGCCTTATGTGTCGCTGGTGGCGGGATCGGCGTCGTACCGTAGGTTGCCGGAGATGCTGCGGCAGTTGGAAGAAGCGGAGTTGGAAAGCGCGCAGTTGGAAAAAGTACGCCATGAAAACGCGATATTAAAGGCAGGGAAGTCGGCGGTAAAGTTCGGAAGCCGAAAGCCGGAAGCCGAAAGCCTGGTCCGAATTACCGGACTCGACGACCGCGAGACCGACGAGTGTTTCGAAACCGAATTCACCGCCCGCACCAATCCGCATCGCGGATACATCACCATCATCGAAGGCTGCGACAAGTTCTGTTCTTATTGCGTGGTCCCCTACACCCGCGGGAAAGAGCGCAGCCGGACGTCGCAGTCGGTGCTCGCCGAAGCGCGCCAGATGGCCGATCTCGGCTACACGGAGATTCAACTGCTCGGGCAGAATGTTAATTCCTACAAAGATCCGACGAGTGATTCCGCCGGGGATCCGAGAAAGAGAAAAACTTTCGCCGAATTGCTGGCGGCCGTGGGAGAAGTTCCCGGCATCCGACGCGTGCGCTTCACGACTTCGCATCCGCGCGACTTCGGACGCGACATTATCGACGCGATCGATGCGGTGCCGACTTTATGCGACCACGTGCACCTGCCCGTGCAGAGCGGATCGACCCGCGTGCTCGACGCCATGCAGCGGCTCTACATTCGCGATCAATATCTCGAGCGCATCGCCTGGATGAAAGCCGCGAAGCGCGAAATTAGCATTACCACCGACGTGATCGTAGGATTCCCGGGCGAGACTGAATCCGACTTCGCTGCGACGCTCGACCTGCTGGAAGAAGTCGGCTACGACGCCGTCTTCGCATTCAAGTATTCGCCCAGGCCGAATACTCCGTCGTTGAAGTTAGACGACGCGATCCCCGACGAAGAGAAAGCGCGCCGCCTGGAAGTCCTGATGGCGAAGCAGCGCGAGATTCAGATCACGCGCTACAAGAGATACATCGGCACACACTGTGAAGTAATGGTTGAAGGCAAGAACGAAGCCAGGGCTCAATATAGCGGCCGCACCAGCCACAACAAAACCCTGAACTTCACCGCCCCCGCCGACGCCAATCCCAAAACCGGAACCTATGCCCCCATCCTCGTCACTGGCAGTTTTCCTAACAGCCTCCTGGGCGAATTGGTGGTATAAGCTTGGGTAGAAATACGGAATTCGCCAGGAGGTCCCCATGGAAGTCGAAATGACAATCCGCACAATCATGATGGATCCGGTGACGCAGATGCCGATCGTGGTGTTGAAGGATGTGGGTGGGGACACGGTGTTGCCGATCTGGGTGGGGGTGCCGGAGGCGAACGCGATTGCGCTGGAGATGGAGAAAGTCACCACGCCGCGGCCGATGACGCATGATCTGATCAAGAACGTGCTGACGGGGCTGGAGACGCAGGTGCACAAGGTGGTGGTGACGGAGCTGCGCGAGGACACGTTCTATGCGGTGATCTGGCTGGAGCGCGGGGGCGAAGTGATCAGCATTGATTCACGGCCGTCGGACGCGCTGGCGCTGGCGCTGCGGGTGGATTGTCCGATCTTCGTGGAGGAAGTGGTGTTGAAGACTTCGAAGCTGGCGGCGAACATGTCGGATCGGGTGACCAGCGACGAGTTGCGGAAGTATCTGGAAGGGCTGGGGGACGACGATTTGGGGAAGTACAAGATGTAGGATGGGTCGGGCTGATGCTGCATATTTGTAGTTGATGCGTAGGCCGATGTATTGACATCACACGAGCGGCATGACATCATATGTCATGCGGACGACTCTCAATCTTGATGATGATGTTCTGGAACTGCTGAAGGATTATGCCGACCGCCGGTCGGTAGCCTTGGGTAAGGCCGCTTCCGACCTGGTGCGCCGTGGCTTGACTGCGCCGGTGCAGACCCGCATGGTCAATGGTTTCCACGTGGTGGTACTCCCAGCAAACTCCCCCAAAGTTACGTCAGAAAAGATTAAACAACTTCTTGAGGATGAGATCTAGGTGGCCGCCTTTCTGCTGGATGCCAATGTGCTGATCGCGTTGGCTTGGCCGGACCACGAGTTCCACGAAAAAGTGGGACGGTGGTTCGCTCGCCATTCTCGCAACGGATGGGCAACCTGTCCTTTTACCCAGACGGCGTTCGTGAGGATTCTGTCGAACCCAGCATTTTCTGCTAACGCGCTTACGCCGGAGAATGCCGTGTCCGTCCTCGAGTCGAATTTGAATTCTCCAACCCATCACTTCTGGCCAGATTCAATCTCGGTTCCGGAGGCGCTGAAGAACAGCATCAAGGGCCGGTTGAATGGACATCAGCAGACGACTGATGCCTACTTGCTCGGCCTGGCGATCCATCATCGGAGTAAGCTGGCGACCATGGACCGGGGAATCCGAGCGTGGGGAATCGAAGGGGCCGTCGAAGTGATTGAATAAGCAGCAGGCCGAATAGCCCTGATGGTTGCTGGCGCGGTCTATTGTTTACATAATACCTGTTATCGGACATTGGATATCGGTCCAGACTCACCTCACCCTGGTTCTCCCTGATCTAACAACAGAGTCAAACTCAAAGGCGACGGACAGGAGTGTCCGTCCCACATGCACGTCCCACTTGATCACTTCAGGGTGTATTTCACCAGGCACCACAAAGCACGGAAGCCGTCTTTCCAGCCGATCTTCTTGCCTTCTTCGTAGGTGCGTCCCCAGTAGCTGATGCCGACTTCGTAGATGCGGAGGCGGCGCTTGGCGATCTTGACCGTGATCTCGGGTTCGAATCCGAAGCGGTCTTCTTCGATGGGGATGGACTGGAGGAGCTCGCGGCGGAAAACCTTGTAGCAAGTCTCCATGTCGGTGAGGTTGATGTTGGTCAGGGCGTTGGAGATCAGGGTGAGGATGCGGTTGGCGACGTAGTGCCAGAAATAGAGGACGCGGTGGGGGGCGGCGCCCAGGAATCGCGATCCGTACACGACATCAGCCTTACCTTCAAGTAAAGGATGAAGTAAGCCCGGGTAATCGGAGGGATCGTATTCGAGGTCGGCGTCCTGGATAAGGACATAGTCGCCGGTGGATTCCTGAATGCCCCGGCGAAGGGCAGCGCCCTTCCCCATGTTTTTGGGCTGGAGCAGCAGACGGATCTGCGGATGGGCGGATTGCAGTTCGGAAAGAGTCTCGCGGGAGCCGTCGCCGGAACCGTCGTCGACGCAGATAAGTTCAATCTCCAGCGGGACGGCGAGAACGCGGGAGATGACTTCGCGCAGAGTGGCGTGCTCGTTGAAGACGGGCATGACTACGGAGAGTTTCATGGGGTACGTAACATGGGGTGCGTAATCAGTCACAGTAACCGGCGCGGAGAAGACCGTCAAGGATGAGTAGGGTCGAAACCAAATGCAAAGTCAACGGCGACGGACAGGAGTGTCCGTCCCACATAACACAATCTTGGGATGGAATAAGGTCCCGGCTACACGAGTGGCGATGGCGATCAGGTCGCGTTGACTGGCGAAGACTTTGACCTGGGGGGCGCGGGAGAGGTCGGGGAGGTTGACGGTGCGTCCGCTGCGGATGCGGGCGGCGGTGGGTTCGTCGGCGGTGACGCAGGGGAGGTTGGGGAGAAGTTTCCGGGGATGGACGAAAAGGGCTTCCAGAGGGTCAAAATCCCCACCCTCTCGCGAAGAACGCGAGAAGGGTGGGGCACCCGGCGAAACACGAGGTCCCTCCACTCCGCCTTCCGTTCCGTTCGGGAGCGGAAGGCTCCGGTCGGAATGACATTGATCTGCCGCGTTGGCTAGTTCTTCTAGCTTGTGGGCGTCGTCTATGGTGAACTCGGCTACTGAAGTGCGGCGCAGGGACTCCAGGTGCGCGCCACAGGCCAGTTCCCTTCCCATGTCGTGGGCGACGGCGCGCATGTAGGTTCCGGAGGCGACGCGGGCGCGAAAACGGACTCGGTCGACGGCGACTTCCAGGATTTCGAATTCTTTGATCTCGACCTGGACCGGCTGCAGGTTTACTTCTTTTTGCTGGCGGGCGAGCTTGTAGGCGGGGACACCTTTAATTTTCTTGGCTGAGAATGGGGGCGGAGTTTGTTGGATAATTCCTCGGAAGCGAGCGGCTGCGGCTTCGACTTCTTCGGCACGCAGGTTTACCGGCTGCGCGGTGGTCGTGGGGTCACCGTCGGCGTCATAGGTGTCGGTTGCGAAGCCGAAGCGGATAGTCCCTTCGTAGGTTTTTTCCGATGCCGTATAGAACTGGGCCAGGCGGGTGAGGCTGCCGGTAACCAGCGGGAGGACTCCCGTTGCCATGGGATCGAGAGTGCCGAGGTGGCCGATGGACCGTTCGTGGAGAATGCGGCGGGCGCGGTTGACCACGTCGTGCGAAGTGAGTCCGGCGGGCTTGTCGATGATGAGGACGGCGTTCATGAGATGATTGGGTAATTTGGTAATTGAGTAATTGTGTAGATTAAGAGGACACGGAAGGCGCGACCAGGTTTTCAATTACAGAATTTCTCAATTACACAATTACCCGATATTCCTAACTTACCAGACCTGCCATGCTTCCGATCAAAGACGACCAACCACGATACAGCACGCCGTATGTGAATTACTTCCTAATCGGGATCAACATTCTCATTTTCTTGTTGCAGTGGATGCAGCAGGTCACGGACCCGCACAGCGCCGACTTGTTCCAGAAGCAGTTTGGGGAGGTTCCGGCGCATCTGGCGACGTTTCTTTCGGGGTCCCACCGGTACTCGCTGCCGGATGTTCTGCTTCCGTTCTTCACGTCGATGTTTCTGCACGGCAGCTGGATGCACGTGCTGGGGAATATGTGGTTTCTCTATATTTTCGGAGACAACGTTGAAGACTACCTGGGACACGTCACTTATTTTGTGTTCTACATTCTCTCGGGCTTGTTCGCCATGGCAACGCAGGTTGCGATTAATCCGCACTCGACCATCCCGACGGTGGGGGCGAGTGGGGCGATCGCGGGAATTTTGGGGGCGTATTTCCTTTTGTATCCGAGAGCGCGGGTGCTGACCTGGTTCTTTGTTTTCGTGATCTATTTGCCGGCGTGGATTGTGCTGGGGGAGTGGTTTGTTATTCAGTTCTTCAATGGTGCAGCCATCCTCTCGATGCAGGCCGGGCGCGATGTGGGAGGCGTGGCTTTCTGGGCGCACATCGGGGGATTTGTGACAGGAATGGTGATGATCAAGATTTTTCCTGAGCGGAAGAGGCGGTCGCCTTACGCTTACCGGTAGATTTGCACCGTTCACTCAAGTGAAACTCCCAAGTCAGAATCCCCACCCTCTTTCGCAAAGAACGCGAAAGAAGGATGGGGCACCCAGCAAATCAAGAAAGCAAGCAACGTCAAAGCCGACGGACAGAGCCTGCCCTGAGCGAAGTCGAAGGGAGTGTCCGTCCCACACCGATCCTCATTTCTTGGGGCGGGATTCGGGGGGGACCAGTCCGGCCAATCGGTAGTAGACGACCAGTTGGCCGTAGTGTTCGCCGCTGTGTTCGATGAAGCCGTAGGCAAAGTCATAGACTCGGACTTGCTGGTGGGCGAAGGGATCGACCACGAGATCGGACATCCCCTTGTCGCCTTTGGCCTGGATAGCGGCGGCTCCGTCGGCGAAGGCCTTCTTGACAAAGGCGACGACTTCGGCCTTGGTCTTGTATTGATCGCGTTTGGGGTCCTCTCCAGCGGGAGGTTTCTGTCCCATCACGGGATTGGTGAAGTAATAGTTGGCTCCGGCGGCGTGCAGCAGTTGTTCCGCGAAGCTGCGTTGAGCGGGGGTCGGCTTGAAGTCGTATTTATCTTCCGGAAAATCTTCCGCCATCGCGATGAGCTTGCGGCCGACGTCATTCCAGGTGTCGAGGACGACCTTGGATGGACTGTCCGGGGGCTTGATGGGGGTGTCTTTCTTGGCGTCTTGTGCACCTGCGGGTAGAGCGAGAATGGCGGCGAACAGGGCGGCGGCGAGAAACGGGGACTTCATCATTTTCATTGAGAGTTCCTCCACGGATGGATTTAGCGGTCGCAATTGTAATTGGACTTGCCGCGGGAGGAAAGGCGAGCAAAGGCATCAACCACGAAGGGCACTAAGGTTAACGAAGGGAGACGGTACGTGCCATTACAGAGTGCCGGCGGTGGGAAGGATTTCCATCGATTCGACCGTCGTATTCGTGGGCAGAAGGATCGCTTGCACTACCGCTTCGGCTACGGCTTCTGGGGACATCATTTTTTTTGCGGGGGGCTTGGGGCCAGAGGGTGGACCAGATGTCGGTGTCGGTGGCGCCGGGGAGCAGGGCGATGACGCGGATGCGGCGCGGGCGAAGCTCTTCGCGGAGAGTGTTGGTCAGGCCGAGGGCGGCATGCTTGGAGGCGTTGTAGGCGGCGCACCCGGCGAAGACGCGGGTGGCGGCGATGGAGAGATTGTTCACGATGGTGCTGCCGCGCTTCATGATAGCGAGCGCGGCTTGCGTCACGAGAAATGTGCCGGTCAGGTTCGTTTCGAGGACGTCTTTCCAGACGGGGAGTGGGAGCTTTTCAATGGGCAGATTCGGGTGCGCGATTCCGGCGTTGTTGATGAGAATGTCGAGGCGCTTGAACTGGCGGCGCGCGGCGCGGAACAGGGCGTCGACGGAGTGTGGGTCGCGGACGTCGCAGGGCTGGGCGAGGATCTTGATTCCTGGGGAGGCCAGTTCCCTGCTGACTTTCGCGAGCGATTTTTCGTCGCGTGCAGTGAGGATCAGGTGGCAGGATTCGGCGGCGAGTTCGCGGGCGATGGCCAGGCCGATGCCGCGGGTGGCGCCGGTGATGAGGGCAACTTGGCCGCGGAGGCGGGGTTTTGGAATTCTGGTTGAGATTAGCGCGGTCACGGGAATGAGGCTCGCTGAATCGTCGAGCCTGGATCGTCGAGCCATGATACCGCACGGTTGGTTTGCCGCAGCGCGACTCGATTAAACCCGCTTTGGGCCACTGATCCCAATGTCCCGGCTCCCGCCTGGTCCATGGCCAAAAGACACCGCCGAATTCATCGGCGGTTCATGAAATAGGGCGTATGATCGAAGAGATGCCATACATCTCGGAACATCTCTCCAGCCTTCGCCAGGAAATTGCTGATTTGCGGAACTTGAACGCCCGGCTCTCGGAAAAGGGTGGACACAACGCGGTCGACCAAACAGCCCTCGAACTGCGCACCGCCCGCCTGCGCGAGATCAAGCAGGAATTGTCGAAGATCCTCAACCGGCCCGACGATCCCAAGGTATGGTGGGAGCAATCCCGCAGGTCACAACAGACCTAACTAGCAGGCCAATCCAGGCACGTCTTTTTCTGCGGCAGTCCCTGACGCGCGCGTTAGGGACGGACGCATTCCTGCGTCCGGGCGGACTTACGCGGCCGGGGGCCCCATTTCTCGCGCGTTCTTTGCGCGAGAAAGCCTGCCCTGAGCGAAGCCGAAGGGTGGGGATTTTCGACAGCCCGAAGCCAAAGGGTCCGTCCGGCGGACCTAGACGGCCAGCGTCGCGGCGATCGCGCTGAGCTTGGCATCGATTCCGTCGGCGCTCGGGATGCCGCCTTGGGCGAGGTCCTTGCTGCCGCCGCCGCGACCGCCCAGTTTCGCCATCGTCTCCTTCATCAAAGCGCCCATGTCGAAGGGCTGGCCCGCGGACTGCGCAAAGACCACGGATGGCTGCGGCGGACTGGTGGCTAGAATCGCGACGGCGTGGGTTGAAAGCCGGGTCAGTCTCTGGGCGAGCAGCTTGACGAAGTTCAGGTCGCGATCCGAGATCGTACGGACTACCACCTTGCGTCCGTTGGTCTCGGGAGTCTCGGCGAGCAACGCGGCGGCCTGGGCGGCGGCGAGTTCTTCCTGCGACTGCTCGCGTTGCTTGCGCAGCGACCGGATCTCGTCGAGCGACTTGCGCGCCTGTTGCGGCACGTCATAGATGTGCGCCGAGAACAGCGCCGCGGTTTCGGTGAGCGTGGTGAAGTCGCGGCGCGCGGTCGCGACGGCGCGTTGTCCGGCGACGAATTCAACACGCCATCCCTGGCGGACTTTTTCTGCCTTTCTGAGCAAGACGCTGGCGATCTGTCCGGTTTGCGAGACGTGGGTGCCGCCACAGGCGGTGAGGTCGAAGTCGCGAATGTCGATGAGCCGCAACTCGTCGCGTTCGGTGGGCGGGAGTTTACGCAGGCCGAGCTTCCCTGCCTCGTCGCGGGTCACGAAGCGGATATCGACGGGGCGGTTCTCGAGAATGATCTCGTTGGCAAGGTGCTCGGCGGATTCGATTTGCTCTTTGCTCAGTGTGGGCGTGTCCAGGTCGCTGATGTCCAAATCGATCGAACAGTAATCGTCCGCCATATGGAACGAGACGGTTGGCATGTTGTAGAGGCGGATGAAGGCGGCGGAGAGCACGTGCTGTCCGGAGTGCTGCTGCATGTGGTCGCGGCGGCGGGTGGCGTCGATCCGGCCGCGGACGCGGGTTCCGGGCTTCAGGTCGCTCAGCGTCTCCAGGTAATGGACGACTCGACCGTCTTCAGCGTCGGCGACTTCGGTGACTCGTAATTTGGCGTCGGCGTCGGTGGTGATCCATCCAGTGTCAAAGACCTGGCCGCCGCTAGTGGGATAGAAGGCGGTGCGATCGAGAACCAGTGCGGGACGCGGGTTGTCGAGAACTTCGCGGACTTCGGCGTCGAAGTCGTAGAGGAAAGAATCGTGATAGTAGAGTCGGTCGGTCATGGAAGAAACATTTTAACCACAGAGGACACGGAGGGTCGACAAGATGCATTGTCATTCCGAATCGAGCTGAAAGCTCGGTGAGGAACCTGCTGTACCTCCGCCACAGTCAGCAGACTCCGCATTTCGGAATGCTAATGCATCTTGTCGACCGATTTCAGCTCGATTCGGAATGACAACGTATTTTGCCTGCAGCTTTTAGTATGGCCCGATGATTCCGCCGATTTGGCGCGTGGCTGGCTTCTTGGATTGTGCGGGCGACGGCGCCTGAGCCACATTGTTTGCATCCAGCACATCTAGATACTTCAACCCGCTCCCAGTGTTGAACAACACTACCGTATCCTGCGGCTTGAAGAATTCGCTGACGCGGAGTTTTCGGTAGGCGACCAGCGAGGCGGCTCCTTCGGGCGCAGCGAAGATGCCTTCGGCTTTTGCCCAATGTCTTGTGGCTTCGAGAATTTCATCGTCCGTCGCGCTGATTGCGGTGCCTTTGCTTTTCTTCAGGATGTCGAGAATCAGGTAGTCGCCGTAGGGCTTGGGGACGCGCAGGCCTGCCGCTATCGTGGCTGCATCCGGCCACATTTCCGCAGCCTGCTTCCCTTCTTCCCAGGCTTTCACGATGGGCGCGCAGCCCGACGCTTGCACGGTGATCATCTTTGGACGCTCCGCCCCGATCCAGCCCAGGGCTTCCATTTCTTCGAAGGCCTTCCACATGCCTAGCAAACCAACTCCGCCGCCGGTGGGATAGATGATGCCTTGCGGCATTCGCCAGCCGAGTTGCTCGGCGACTTCGTAGCCCATGGTTTTCTTGCCTTCAACGCGGTAGGGCTCTTTGGTGGTGCTGACGTCGAACCATTTTTCTTTTTCCCAGGCTTCGGAATTTTTCAATTCCGCGACTTTGCGGGCGCAGTCGCTGATGAGGCCGTCGACCAGCGTGGCGTGCGCTCCGTAGTAGTCGCACTCGATACGGTTCGCCATGGGAACATCTTTGGGCATGAAGATGTGGGCTTCGAGGCCGGCGGCGGCAGCGTAGGCGGCCAGCGCTCCCGCGGCGTTGCCCGCGGAGGGAATGGCAAGCTTCTTCAAACCGAAATGGCGCGCCATAGTCACACAAGCGGAGAGGCCGCGCGCCTTGAACGATCCGGTGGGGTTCAGGCCTTCGTCTTTGATGTAGACGCTGGGATATTCGCGGCTCAGCAGCATGGGCGTGAAGCCTTCGCCGAGCGAGACGGGATTGGCATCGGGAAGGACCGCGTCA
Source organism: Acidobacteriota bacterium (assembly GCA_013289685.1). Taxonomy (GTDB): domain Bacteria; phylum Acidobacteriota; class Terriglobia; order Terriglobales; family Acidobacteriaceae; genus Sulfotelmatobacter. Next base: position 169,798 of record JABCZL010000001.1, read on the forward strand.
TAGCGCCACATGGTGGGCGCGCGCCCGGCGAGATTCCCGGACGAGAATCTGCGTTTGATCTTGGCCAGATCGTAGCGCGCGTACAGAATGCCGCCGTCTTTGGGGCACACCGATTGCGGGCGGTCTGCCGGATAGTGTTCACCGCAGCGAGTGCATTCCAGATGAGTCAACATGCCGAATGCGAGTTTAGCAGAGGAGCAGTTGCCAGCTGCTGGTAGCCAGCTGTCAGTCCTCGTCGCAGGCTTGCGAATCTATAGCCGGGTTGGAATCTGATTTCGAGGCAACGGGTGTTCCCTCCTCTTTGGCCGCCATCGCGGCCTTGAAACCACGAATGCTTTCGCCGAGTCCTTTGCCGAGTTCGGGCAGTTTCTTGGGACCGAGGACTAGCAGGGCAATTCCGAAGACGATGAGCAGGTGCGTTGGTTGAAATAGTCCTTCAAACATCTTGAGCCTTTCTCTGTCGATGGCGATTGAAACTGCTGAATCATTTTCAGAAATGCAGGCGCCGTGACCGCTGGTTTTCGGCCACAGCGCCTGCTTAGCGAGCCGCATGAAATCCCTCCCCCGAGGCGGTCCCATGCGACTTCAAACTAGTTAGACCCCGCTCGCTAGAACCCACGCTGGGCGGCGTCGGCCAGAGTGGCGAGTTCTTCGATGAATGAGAAGAAGTCGGGCGATTGACCGATGAAAAGCCCATCCTGCTTAAGGCCTTTCACCGCTCCCATGGCCACATTCGTCGTGTTCGTCGGACGAATGATGGAGCAGGCAGGAAAGTTCCGGCTCAGGAACGCCGTCGGTTCGGGCATGATCAAGTTCGCCTGCAGGTCTTCCCCACCCGAAGGCTGGGTCAGGTCCGTGAAGCTCACTTTCACGCCAGTGACTGGATCCACCGCATTCAAAGGAGTGGCATTGCCCGCTTTGTCGTGCCAAGTCTGGAAATGCGACGTCTCCACGGGACCGATGCTGAGCAGGATGCGCAAGACTTCGACGTTGGTGACGCGCTGCGCCAGGCTGGGATAGAGGCTGCTGCCGCCTTGCTCGATAAAGCCAAAGTGGAAGCCGGCGGTGAAGGCGATCGCCGTCAGGAAATTCGCATCGTCGACGTCGGCGTTGGTCCGAGGAATTGCCGGATGCTTGTTTACTGCCAGACTGGGAACCGCCTGCCGGAACTTGTCTCCCAAGTCCGGATTCCCGGTGCGGCTGCGATACCGCGTCCACCAACTGGTGTCGACAGTGAGTTCCATCAGGTTGGTCAAGCGCCCGACATTGTTGGCACCGGTCGCTTTGCTGCTGGCCAAGTTGCGAAATCCGTCGAGGCTGACCGGATCGAAGCCCTTGGAAACCAGGTAAGCGTTGATAAAGGTTTCGTGGCTCAGTTCGTCTTCCGTGTTGTCGTGAATGTACTGCGACATGTCGCCGTCAAGCTTGAGGATCTGGGTAATGAAGGCGGCATTTCCGCCGGTGGCCACAGCCGGATACCCTGGAATCTGCTTGCTGGCGATGGCGGCCACTTCATTGTCCTGCACTCCCAGGAACTCCTGATACTGCAACCACAGATCGCTTTCGATGATTTCCGCGGCTGCCAAAAAACGCAGAACGGCAGCGTCGCCCTGGCTGATGGTGCCGCTGCTGGTTTGCGATTCCGCTTTTACTCCAAGCAATGCGCTGGCGGACGCTGCGGCCCCGGCCACCCCGAGGCCTTTCAGGAAGGAACGTCGTCGCATCGAACGAGACGGTTGAGAGCTGGGTTTGTCGCTGGTGGTGGAGTGAGTCGTTTCGGTGTTCTGAACCGTAGAGGAGTCTGGTTTCCTGCTCATAGATCTGCGCTCCAAGTTTTTTTGGGATGCGTTAGGAAACGAGGCAGGGACTTCGGAACCAACGTGAGTGGAAGATACGGCGGCGAGCGCGTGCGGGTGTCACGAAGAAGTTAGAGAGTTGTAAGAAGTTCGTCGCCTCATCGCCGCATTGCTGTTGCCTATAACGGATACAACACTTTTTGTCTGTTTCAGTTAGTATCGATGTCCGAGTAAATCTCACGGGAGAACGACCATGCGCAAATTTCTTATTGGACTGATTCTGGGATTGATCGCAGTTCCAGCCGGTGTTTACTTCTATTTCTCTACAGGGATCGCCCCGGTGGCCACCTCGGCGCCCCCAATGCCGTTTGAGAAGACGCTGGCGAAGATGACGCAGCACGCGCGGATGGATAAAGAGATGCCGAAGTCCGTCCCCATCACCGCCGATGAGGCGGCGTTTGTGGCGGGAGCGCAAATTTACAAAGACCACTGCGCCGTCTGTCACGGGCTGCCCGGACAAGCGCAGACGGCAATCGCGCAAGGAATGTTTCCCAAGCCGCCGAAGCTGATGGACGGAACCGGAGTGACGGACGATCCTCCGGCAGAATCGTATTGGAAAGTTTCGGGAGGCATTCGGATGACGGGGATGCCCGGTTTCGAGAAGACGCTCTCGACCACGCAGATGTGGCAGGTCAGTCTTTTGGTGGCGAATGCGGACAAACTGCCGAAGGCGGCGAAGGATATCTTATTGCCGGTGGCGGTTGCGTCGTCGCCCACGCCAGCGGGCCAGAACGTGAAGAAGTAGCGGTTGAGAGAAATAATATAGATCCCCGTTTGTTAGTCGAAGATCAAAATCCCCACCCTGTCCCTCCAGAAACCGGAGGGACAAGGATGAGGCACCCCTCGACTTGAAAGCGCTCTACGGGTCGACGCACGATGCTGGCGGCTGGCTGTCGCGGCGCAGCGGGGTCTTCATCGGGACCAGGCCCAGGTCGGTGTAGAGATACAACGTGATCGCGGTCGAGGAGCCTTCGTCCGAATGGATCAGCAATTCGGCCCAGCCATCGTGATCGGCGTCGAACTCGTTGAGGATGGATTGGAAGTCGAGGCGATCGCCGAGATCGCCGGTGGGTTCGGCCTCGCGCAGTGCGGTGGACCAGCTCGAATCCGATGACAACAGGACGGCTTGTGTGCGCGCCGGTTCTGGTTGGAACGCTGCGAGCTTTAATGATTCCGTGTTTGACGCTTCTGCTTTTGCCGATTCTTCTCTGAACGATGTTGTCTTGAACCAGGCCGTCATCAGGAACACCGGGGAGTCCACCAGTTTCCAGCGGGCGCGGACGAAGAGGCGCGGATTGCCGTCGGGCGTGAGACGGAGGGCGCGGATGTCGTAGTCGAGCGCGCCTTCACCGCGAATCAGGGCGTGATCGGCGTGAATCCATTCCTTGAGGCGCGGGCGCGCGGGTCCGATCGACGATTCACCCGCGGATGCGCCGGGGCTGGCTGCGTTGGCTACGAGGCGCGCGTCAATCTTCGCCACTTCCTGCTGCATGCGCTGGTTCAGTTGCTGCTCGATTTGCTTTCGGAGGACAGGCGGGGCCTTCCACTGCGAAATGTCGGCGATATGTGACTGCGCAGGCGTATCGGCGGATTCTACCGGCATTCGCCGGACAACGAAGTATTCCTGCGACGACGCGGCGAAGGCAGCCTGCTGGTCGGGCCGCACCGTCGCGAGGAATCCCAGTGCCAGCGAGCATCCCGTGGGCGCGATGACGGCGCGGTCGATGACGACGGGGATGGTCGTGTCGGAGGAGACGCTGAGCATCCACTGCTCACCGGGATGTGTGTTCTGCACAATCTCTGGAAAGAAATGAAGAGCGTGTGAATCGGGCTCCCACAATTCCTGAAGACCGGCGAGCGGCGCGGAGGGCTTTGCGGACGTGGGAACTCTGATGGGAGTTCCGCCGAATTGCGGAGAAGACGCGAATCTGGATTCGGTTTCGACGGAGACCATAAAGACAACATGCGTCGCGTCGTAGCGCGCGGCCACGAAAGCGGGTCCGGCGGCGGCGAGGCGCGATTCCCCCGTGGGCTTGGGTTGGGCGGCAGCCTCTTTCGCGAGCGCTTTTGCGCGATCCTCGGCGTTCTTGCGCTTCGCTTCGCGTTCGATGTGCTCGAAGATGTTGCCGTCGGTGGGGCGCTGGGCGACGCCCCAGCGATAGGCGGACCACATCACGAACAGATAGAGCGCCACGCCGGTCGCGACCCATTTGCGGTTCTTGCGACGCATCACTTCTCCTAGGAGAAATGTAAATCGTCTGGCGCGAGGATTGGAGTGACTTTGGTTTGAAGGCGAGTGCGCCCGTCTGCATCGCCGCGCGGGTTCCAGCGCCGGCGTCTATGGCATGAGCGTGAAGTTGACCTGCACCTGGGTGTCGACCTCGACGGGATTGCCGTTCAGCAAGTAAGGCCTGTATTTCCATTGCTTGACGGCCTCAAGGGCGGCGGGCGCCAGTTGCGGATGCCCGGAGATCAGCTGGATGTTGCTTACGTTGCCTTCCTTGTCGACAATGACCTTCAGCACGACCACGCCCTGAATGTGCTGATCCTTGGCATCCTGCGGATATTGCGGCTGCACCTTGGTGAGCAGCAGGCCTTGCGACACGCTAGAAGAGACGCGAACGCGCGTGGCGCCATTCGGCCCCGGAGTGCTGGAGACGACGCCGACCACACCCGAGGCATGGTCGCCCGGAATTCCACCCGGAATCTCGCCCGCGGTGCCGTTGCTTTCGGCAGCGGGTTTGTCGGAGAGCGTGAAGTTCACCGTCACGCTGGTTTCTACCCCGATTGGCTCACCGTTCAGCAGAAACGGTTTGTACTTCCACTGCTTGACCGCCTCGATTGCGGCCGGTGCGAGGATCGGATGTCCGCTGACCAACTGCAAGTTCTCGACGTCTCCGGACTTGCTGATCTGCACTTTCAGAACGACCTGGCCCTGAATCCGTGCCTGCCGCGCCAACGGAGGATAGACCGGAGCGACTTTAGTGACGATCTGTTGGCTGATGATGGTATCGGCAACGCGAATACGCTGTGCAACAACCTGGGCCGATGCCAGAGACGTAAGCGCAATCACTAGGAGAAGCGCTGCCATGAAAAGCCGTGACATGAGACCTCCACGCGGCCTGAGAAACTCTTGGCGATTCTACACCGGGGAATAACGCAGACACACTGCTAATCGCAACCGTTAAACCCTTAGACGCCATCGCCGCCTGATTTGTTCCCGACGATTCCCTTGACGAACTTTGCGATGGCCGCCAGCGTCGCCTCGGGCTGATCCCGTTGTGGAGAATGGCGGCACTCGGCAAGCTCAAGAATTTCGACGGGACCGCCCGCCTGCCGCGCGATCGCCTGTACTTGCGCCATGGTTCCGTACTGATCGTCGAGTCCCTGGATAGCGAGAATGGGGCATGTGATGCGCGGAAGATATTCCTCGATATTCCACGCGCGGAAGTCGGGATGGAGCCAGATGTTGTTCCATCCCCAGAACGTGCTGGCGGGGTCGCGATGATGGCGGCCGAGTTTCCGGCAGAGATCCGTGGTCTCGAAACTTGTTTTGGCGGCGGCGATGCTCGCGACACTGAGATCTTCGACAAAGACATGCGGCGCGAGCAGCACCAGGCCGCGCACGCCGTCGTGATCTCCGACTCCGGCGCCGGCGTGAATCAAGGAGATCGAGGCGCCATCGCTGTGGCCGACGATAATAGGATTCTCGATGTGCAGTTGCGCCAGGAGATCGGGCAGTGCGCGCAAGCCTTCATCGTGCATGTAAGAGACGGGGCGCGGCTCGGTTAGCAGATCGGAGTTGCCGTTGCCATAGCGCGAGTAGACCGTCACGGGGCATCCGGTGGTAGCGGCGACGCGCGCCGGGAAATCTTTCCAGTGCGAGATCGAGCCCAGGCCTTCGTGAAGGAATACGAGTTCCGGGGCGTGCGGGCTGCGGCCGGCGATGCGTTCGACTTCGAGACTGCGGCCTTGCACGGTAACGTGGAAAATATTGTTCTCGTGATGGGCTGCGTGGTCCGTGCGAGCATCGGATGGCTTCATCGCTTTTCGTTTGCGAGTCTGGTACTCGTCATTTTTTCGATACTCCCCTTGCGGTTCGTCCTGCATCGAAGCTGCAAGATATCGTAAGCTATATAGAGGGAGACTAGGAGGATCGGTGCGCTGCGCTCGCTGCGGCAATGAGAATCCGGAGGGAAACCGCTTTTGCGGCATGTGCGGCGCCACACTGTTGAGCGCGCCCTCCGCGGCCGTGTCCGTGGCGGCACAGACCACGGCCACGCAGACAACAGCGCTGCCCTCACCCGCGGCTGCCGCTCCCGCCCCACAGCGGATTCCACCTGCCCCTCGTCCTTCCGCGCCGAACGATGCTCCTGTCATCAGCGGGCCGTCATTCTTGGGGCTGAACGATCCGCCTCCCCGGAAGCGGGCGAGTTTGAGTATCGATCCGCATTCCGCTCCGAGTTCGAGCAATCTCGATTACTTGCTGGAAGACGACGAAGAACCCAGGCACGGCGGCGGGGGAAAAATCATTCTGATTCTGCTGGCGCTGGCGTTGGCGGTGGGATTCGGATATCTCCGCTGGAAAAATCAGGGATTGGGATGGCTGGGCTCGACCAAAAGCAAGCCGACGGCGGCGGCGCCAGATTCCGAGGGAACCGACACGAGTACGACTACTCCACCGGCTGGGACTGGTACAAGCGTGCCAGCAACGCCAGCAGCGGCGCAGCCCGCGAAGAATTCGACTCCGCCGGCCGTACGCCCGGGTGCAGATAATGCAACATCGACTCCTGCTCCGGCAGCCACGTCAGGAACCACACCCTCTGGCACTGCGCCTGCAGCCGCGCCCGCCAGCACGGACGCTGTGCCGGCGAGCGGCGCAACCAGTTCACCTACCGATTCCACCACCGCTTCCACTCCGGCCACCACGGAACCCGCGCCTGCGGCTCCCGATACAACACCCGCGCCAACTCCAAAGCCCAAGGCCGCAGCTGAGCCGCCACCCAAGCCGCCCGCCGCGATCAAGCCAGTTAGAGCGTCCGATCCCGTGGGCGAGGCGCAGAAATATATTTACGGACGGGGCGTGACGCAGGATTGCGACCGCGGAATGCGACTCCTGAGACCCGCGGCCGCGCAGGGGAATCCCAAGGCGATGATTGAGATGGGAGCGCTGTACTCGGCCGGCTTATGCACTCCGCACGACCTGCCAACGGCCTATCGTTGGTTCGCGCTCGCGCTACGCAAAGATCCCGACAATGAGTCAGTGCAGACCGACTTGCAAAAGCTGTGGGGCGAAATGACGCAACCGGAGCGGCAACTGGCGATCAAGTTGAGCCAGTGAGAAATTTCCTGGGTGCCCCATCCTTCTCGCGTTTTTTGCGGAGAGGGTGGGGCCTTTGACTTTGGGAGGATTCGAGAGGTTTTCAGCGGCTGGCAAGAGTGCGCCTTGACCAATCCAGCGAGGCCTTTACGCACGTATTTCTAACGAGGAAGAGATCTCAATCGTTTGCCGAGTTCTGAACGACAAGGCGTAGCGCCGGACCTAGCCACGGTGACGGCCATGCGCTCGGGCGATCAGAGCGCCCTGGCGGAGCTCTACGACCGCTATTCCTCTGTGGTCTATGCGGTCGCGTTGCGCGTGCTGGGCGACACCGGAGCGGCGGAAGACGTTCTTCAAGAGGTATTTTTGCAGCTATGGCGCAATCCCGGGGCCTTTGATGCTGCGCGGGGAAGTCTGGGCGCGTGGCTGGCCGTGATCACGCGCAATCGCGCCATTGATGCGCTACGACGGCGCCGGCCTGAGACTGACATTGAAGATGTCATCGTCTCCGTTGCCCCCGATCTTGCGGCTCAGGCTGACCGTTCACGCGCGGCGGAGAAAGTACGTGGCGTACTGGGGTCGATGCCGGCGCCGCAGCGCAGCGCGCTGGAGATGGCATACTTCGAAGGCATGAGCCATTCCGAAATTGCGAGCAAAACCGGCGAGCCGCTGGGGACGATCAAGACCAGGATCCGCAGCGGGTTGCTGACATTGCGGAAGGCGTTTCAAGGTGGGTAAGAACCGGGTTTCTCTCGCGCCTTTCGCGCGAGAAGTGGGGATTTTGTAAGAAGCCGTAGCGTCTAGAACATGACCGAACACGAACAATTCGCCGAAGATCTCGCACTCTATGCGCTGAGCGTGCTCGAGGGTGAAGATCGCGTGCAGCTCGAAAAACATCTGGCGAACTGCAGCACTTGCCGGGTGGAACTCGAGCATCTGCGCGGTGACGGCGCATTGCTGGCGTTTTCCACGGTCGGTCCGCGGCCTCCGCAGCGGGCGCGCCAGCGGTTGCTGGATGCGGTGGCGAAGGAAGCGGCTCCCGCTCTTTCGCAAAAAGCGCGAAAGGATGGAGCACCGGATGTGGTGAGAACGCGGCGCTCCTGGTGGGGTGTGCTGGGATGGGCGGCAACGGCGGCGGTCCTGGTGTTCACCGCGTCGTTATGGAAGGAGAACGCCGCGCTGAGGCAAGACGTGTCAACTCTGCGCTCGCTGTTCGGCCAGCAAACCGTGGAACTCGAACAGGCACGAAATGTCGCGAGCGCAATCACGAATCCTGGGGGAGAACGCTTCACGCTGGTCGCCGTCAAGGCTCCGCCGCAGCCGCAAGGCAAGGCATTCTATCTGCGCAATCGCAGCAACCTGGTGTTTGTGGCGAACAATATGCCGGCGCTGCCGCCGCAGAAGGCGTACGAGTTGTGGCTGATTCCCGCGCAAGGCGCTCCCATTCCGGCCGGCGTCTTCAAGCCCGACGCGCATGGCAGCGCGACCGTGGTGAATCCTCCTCTGCCCGCGGGAGCGGAGGCCAAGGCCTTTGCCATCACCGTGGAGAATGAGACCGGCGCAACGGCGCCGACCATGCCGATCCTCATGATGGGGACGGGAGAATGATGGGGACGGGAGAGTAGTGTTTGCATCTAAGCTTCGAATGACATTCAAGACCTGTATCGCTCAGACTGCCGCGTTCGCGCTGCTGCTTTCATTCGCGCCCAGCATCGGCGCTTCTCCCTTTCAGGCAGAGCAGGCCCCAGCTACAGAACATGCAATGGGAATCAGAATGAAGGCGAAGGGAGTCCCGAATTTTGGCCAGGTCACTCCGAACCTCTATCGTGGAGGGCAACCGGGCCCCGATGGAATGCAAGCGCTGAAAGATGTCGGTGTCAACCTGGTGGTGGATCTGAGGGGGAGTGCGAGCAAAGACGAACAGGCTGCGGCCAGCAAGCTTGGGATGCAGTACATTTCAATTCCGTCGCACTGTCCGTTTCCCAAGGACGAGGTGTTTGCGAAATTTCTACGCGTGCTGCGCGAGAATACGGGGAAGAAGGCTTTCGTGCATTGCCGCCTGGGCGACGATCGCACCGGGATGGCGGTGGCGGCATATCGCATGGTCGAGGAAGGCTGGTCGGCCGAGGAAGCCATGAAAGAGATGAAGGCGTTCGGCTTCAGCACGATGCATCACGCGATGTGTCCCGGGCTGGCCGATTACGAAGAGAGTTTTCCGCAGCGGCTGAAGACAAGTCGCGCGTTCAAGGAACTGCAGCCCTACGGCTCAAACACGACGACGAAATAGCTTGCTGCGTCAGCATTCGCGATTCCCCACCCTTTCGCAGAGAGCGCGAAAGGATGGGCCACCCACCGCCCACTCTGCGGCTAGACTTCGTCCTGTTCTTGCAGTTTTGCGATCACGCCGAAATCTTCCAGCGTGGTGGTGTCGCCTTTCACGCTGCCGTTAGTGGCCAACTCGCGCAGCAGACGACGCATGATCTTGCCGCTGCGCGTCTTCGGAAGCGTGTCGGTGAAGCGGATGTCGTCGGGCTTCGCCAGTGCCCCGATTTCTTTCGCGACCCACCGGCGCAGTTCCTCTTTCAACTCGGGGGTGGGCTGCCTTCCCTGCTCGAGCGTGACGAAGGCTGAGATCGCCTGCCCCTTCAGATCGTCGGGACGCCCCACCACCGCGGCTTCCGCCACCGCTTCGTGGGCGACCAGCGCGCTTTCCACTTCCATGGTGCTGAGTCGGTGGCCGCTGACGTTGAGCACGTCGTCGACCCGGCCCATGATCCAGAAATATCCGTCTTTATCTTTGCGGGCGCCGTCTCCGGTGAAGTACATGCCGGGAATTTGCGACCAGTAATTCTTCACATATCTGTCAGGGTCGCCATAGACCGTGCGGAGCATGCCGGGCCACGGCCGCTTGATGACGAGGAATCCGCCGGAGCCGTCGGGCACAGGCTTGCCTTCCATGGTGACGATCTCAGCCACGACGCCGGGGAACGGCCGCGTCGCCGATCCGGGCTTGGTCGCGATCGCGCCCGGAAGCGGCGTGAGCATAATGTGTCCGGTCTCGGTTTGCCACCAGGTATCGACGATGGGGCAACGGTTGCCGCCGATGGTTTCGCGGTACCACATCCACGCCTCAGGATTGATGGGCTCGCCCACTGTGCCGAGAAGACGCAGGCTCGACATATCGTGCTTCTTGGGCCATTCGTCGCCCCACTTGAGAAAAGTGCGGATCGCCGTGGGCGCGGTGTAGAAAACGTTGACTTTGTGGCGCGCAATGATCGACCAGAAGCGGTCGGGCTCGGGGCAATTGGGCGCGCCTTCGTACATCAGGCTCGTGGCGCCGTTCTGCAGCGGACCGTAGACGATGTAGCTGTGACCGGTGACCCATCCGATGTCGGCGGTACACCAGTAGGTGTCTTCGTCTTTCAGGTCGAAAACCCATTTTGTCGTGAGGTAGGTGCCGACCGAATATCCGGCGGTGGTGTGCACCACGCCTTTCGGTTTGCCCGTGGTTCCCGAGGTGTAAAGGATATAGAGCGGGTGCTCGGCGTCGAGCGGCTCGGCGGGACAAACGTCGGAGGCCTTGGCCATGAGCTCGTGCCACCAGTAGTCGCGGCCGGCCTGCATGTTGATGGGAGTTCCGGTGCGCTTGTAGATCACCACATTCTTGACGCTGGGGCAGGACTTCAGAGCTTCTTCGACCGCGGGAAATAGTTTGACTTCCGCGCCGCGGCGGTACGATCCGTCTTGCGTGATCACGCAGGTCGCCTGCGAGTCATGAATGCGGTCGACCAGCGCGTTGGATGAGAATCCGCCGAAGACGACCGTGTGCGGCGCGCCGATACGCGCGCAGGCCAGCATGGCGACCGGAAGCTCCGGCGTCATGCCCATATAAATCGCGACGCGGTCTCCTTTCTTTACCCCAAGCCCTTTCAGCACATTGGCGAATTTTTGCACTTCGCGATGCAGTTGCTGGTAGGTGAGGATGCGGACTTCGCCCGGCTCGCTCTCCCAAATGATGGCCGCTTTATTCTTGCGCCAGGTGGTGACGTGGCGGTCGAGGCAGTTGTAGGAGAGGTTGATCTGGCCGCCGACAAACCATTTTGCCCACGGGCAATTCCATTCGAGAACTTTGTCCCACTTCTTGAACCAGTGCAGTTCGCTGGCGATCCGCGACCAGAACTTGTCTGGGTCGTCGACCGATTCCTTGTAGACCCGCTCGTATTCTTCCAGGCTCTTGATGTGAGCAGTCTTGCTGAATTCTGCGGGCGGATCGAACTTGCGCTGCTCGTTCAGGATGGAATCAATGTTGGGGCCCTGAGTTTGAGCCTGAATATCGACGACGACTTTCTCGGCCATGATGAGAACCTCAACGCGGAGGAATTGTTCTACGTGCCCGCAAAACGGGCTACGCGATCGCAGGAGCTTATTCTACACAGCGAAGGGTGGGATGTGATTGCAATCACAAGCCGGCGTTGCTGGCGTTACAGATCGAGGAAGCGGCTGCGAGTGTCTTCCGTCGGCAGCGGACAAGTGTCGTAACGCCCAAACACGCGATAGCGGTTGCGGGCGACGACGCCGTATCCCCAATCGCGAAGCGGCCGCGGTACGAGTCGCAGCAGATGCCCCATCATCCGCCAGAACGTGGATGGTGTGGACTCGGCCTGTGTGGGGACAGGCGCCCCGCTCGCCCGGTCCGAACGCAGCTCGGCTGCTCCTAGATTTCTAAGGATAAAGATCACCGCATCGGAGCGAGGCAGGAGATGTTCGTCGGGAAGCTCGTAGTCGACCACGACATAGACAGTATCCAGGTCCCGGGCATCCGCCCCATGCCGCGCCAGAATCCGCCCGGCCAACTCGCCCTGCAGCGCTGCAAAACGAAAGACACCGGCCGGATCACGCCGCAGAACGAACTGCACCAGCCGGTTGCACAGCCCGCAGACGCCGTCGTAGAGAAGGATAGGGTGACCCGAACCTCTTGCGGACCCGCCGACTGGGAGATCACCGGTCACGCACAGCACCTGAGATCATGCAGCCCGAACGGTCCAGGCTCCGGGAGCCCGCCGCGAATTTGTTCCGGAGTGAAGCGCCGCACCGGCAATAAATCCGATGGCAGAGGATCGCACTCCGTCGCGGGTTCCACCACTCCTTCCGACAGGATGCGCACCTGCGCCCTCGCCACCAGCGGAACTTTCATGGTGAGCTCGCAGACCGCGGCCAGAGCGTAATGAAACCAAAGCGGGGCGGGAAAGATCCAGACGCGGCGGCCCAGCACTTGTGCCACTCGTCGCGCCGCGTCGCTGAGATAGAGTTCCTCTGCGCCTGTGATCGCGATGGTCTGCCGCGCCAAACGTCCGTTCACCAACGCCGCATGCAACACCGGGGTCAAGTCGTCGACGGCCAACGGTCGAATTGCCTTTTGGCGGAACCCCACCGTGGCGAGAATCGGGAGCGTGTAAAACGCGTGGCTCAGATGGTCGAGCATGTGGTCACCGCGTCCGTAGACCATGCCCGCCTTCACGATGGTGTAGTCGAGCCCGGAGTTGCGGACGATCTCTTCCGCCGCCCACTTGGATTCGTGATACGGCGAGCCGCAATTGGGACGCGCGCGCAGAAAACTCATCAGGGCAATGCGCCGGACGCCAGCGCGCTTCGTCGCCTCAACAACGTTGCGGGTTCCGTCAATGTGGATGCGTTGGAACGTCTGACTGCCGATCTCGCGATTGATCCCGGCACAGTGGGCAACGGCCTCGCATCCGGCGAAAGCGCTGGTCAGCACGTCGATGTCGGAGAGATCGCTGGAAATATAGGTCACGCCCTTCCCCGCTTTGTCTTGACGGTTGGCGCTGCGCGAGAGCAGGACGACTTCGTGCCCCTCCGCCAGGACGCTGTCCGCGAAATGGCTGCCTACAAAGCCCGTACCGCCGGTGATCGCGGTCTTCATGACGAAGCCCCCTTCTTTTCCTTGCTTGCCTTACGCCTATGCAAAACCTGCGTCGGACAAACTGCGCTCAGAAAATCGCCTACGGCGCTGGCCATTTTCTCCGGCTCCAGCCGGTACAGAATCCGGTTGCCGTCCCTGCGCTCGGAAACCAGGTCGGCGCTCTTGAGGATGGAGAGGTGGCGGGAGATCGAAGGGCCTGAAATGGTGAAGCGCGAGACGATCTCTCCGGCGGCCAGTTCCCCCACCTTGAGTTCCTGCAGAATCTGGCGCCGGGTGGGATCGGCCAAGGCCCGGAAGATGCGGGAGACGGCTTTCATGGTTCTATATTAGCTATTTCGCTAAATAGTGTCAATAGGAATGATCTGACCCTCGTCGGCTGTACTTGTATCGATCCCGCTTGGGGAGCACCACCCCGCACTTGCCAGACGGTAACCACCGCCCAGCGACAAGCGGCGCAACCTAAACCCTTGTCATTCCGACGCGCGAGCAAAGCGAGACAGAAGGAATCTGCTTTGGGGCGTTTCCAGTGCCGCGCGGACCAGGTTAAGGCTTCGATCCCAACCTGAGGAGCTCCTCCCGCAGGCGTCCGTGCTGCTGCGTCAGACGCAGATAGCACATTTCGCTGGGGCCTGCCTGTGCGCGGATGATCCGGGCTGCGTCCTGCTTTTCCTGCGCCGACCAGCGGCGAAGGTCGGGAATCAGCGCCAGGACTAGAGACCAGTTCTCGAAGGCTTGCCGCTCGGCCGGATTCCAGCGGGATATGTCGATCTTCAACGCGCGTGAAACGTCTGCGACCGAGGCGCGCCGGATGCGAGCGCTGTCGCCGCCGAACTCGCGTGCCATGCGCCGGTTCACCCGTAGGCCGAGAATGCGTGTCGAGAACGCATCCCAAGCATGCGGTTCGCTTCCCGGCAACTCATAGAACACGTGCGCCTCTGCCAGACGCTTCAGCGTCTTCTTCGGAGTGCGGTACTGCTGGTTCGCCGCGATCGTCTGCTCTTCCCTTCTGGCGAGTTGCTCCAGATCGCGACGTCCGCTGCGGAAACCGAGCTTGCGGTAGAACCAGAAAGCTCCCGAGTCGAGAGCCTCGTCGTTGTTCTGACCGATCTGGTAGGGATACACCGAAATCGTCGTCACCCCAGTGACTGCGCACAAACAGCGCAACGCCTGCGCATAAATCCACGCCGTCTCGCCCTGGCGATAGGTGTAAAAAGTATTGAAGCCCACCTCGATCCATTCGCACAGACCGATCGCCTCGATGTAGTTGATGGGAACTCCGTTCTTCAGCGTGAATCCCGCGATGTAAGCGCGCAGCGGCAAGCGACGCGTGGCCGGCAGATTCCAGAAATACATCACTACGCCGCGACCCAGCGTTGCCCGCGAGACGGAATGCGGGTCGCCAAGCGTAGTGCCGTAGAGTTCGCGGTAGCGCACCGCCATCACTTCACGGATGCGATGCATGATGGACTCGCCTTCTCGGTGGGAAAGTTTGACCAGGCGCTGCGCAGGTTGCGCGAGTTCGTCCGCCAGCGAAACCTGGCTCCTGGAGATCAGCGGCTCGGCGTGGTAGTAGAACGGTCGCGGGTGCGTCCAATTGCGGGTGCGCGACAACTTCAGATTGTGAAGGTGCCAGCGCAGCGGCAGACGCAACGAGTCGTAAAGTTCCGCGCGTTCGCGCTCGCCGACCGTGATGTTTTCAAAGCGGCGGATCAGCCACTCCAACTCCCGCTCGCGGCCCCTTGCGGTATCGAGCCAGCGGCGCCACGGGATGTTCGCTTCCACGTCGGCATCCTCGGCGAGCAGAGGAATGAAGCGCGGCCAGGTCGATCCCATGGCGCGTTGGGCTTCATAGTCAGCCAGGTAATCATCCCATGCGATTTCGACATCGTGCGGAATGCGGCTCGCCAGCCAGCGTGCGGCGTCGAAGTTGAGCGTGTCTTGCATGGTTGTGCCGGCTATGCCGGAGGTATCGAAGTCATCGAATGCCGACATGTCGATGCCAGCCTCGCGAAGCAGTTCGACCCGCTGGTGGAATGTGTTCAGAAGCCTTTCGATCCGCAAAACCAGCGACCTAGACTGTGGGAACGCACGGAGAAAGAGCAGCGTCTCATGGAAGCGGATGAGGGATTTGGCGTCGCGAAAGGTGTGGCGCGAGAGACGATCGAGCAGGACTTTTGTTTCGGCGGCTGCGCCTCGGCCAAAGTGGCTGCGAGCGGCTTCGAGGCTGGCGAGCAGCGCGTCGACGGTTGGAGTCATGTGGAGTCCGGCTGGTAAGTGTAACGCACTTGGTCAGAGTCGCTGGCGCGCGTCACTTCGCGCTTTCTTTCACTCTGCGGCTGGTGACCAGAAAGTGAGTCCAGGGCTCGTCGTCGATGCGGCTGATCTGGACGACCGGATGTCCGTTGGTGCTGTCGTGAATGAACTGGCCGTCGCCGATGAACATTCCGGTGTGAGTGATGTTGCGCGGCGAGGAACCGAAAAAAAGCAAGTCGCCGGGCTGAAGATCTTTACGGTCGACCGGGACTACGCCTTTCCATGCGGCTTGCTTGTCGGCATCGCGAGGCATGTTGAACCCACGGGCGCGCACCAGCATTTGCGTGAAGCCCGAACAGTCGAAGCCAAAACTCGAACTGCCTCCCCAGAGATAGGGAAACCCGAGAAAACGCCTGGCGAGTTCGATGGATTCAGGAATCGACAAAGGCTTCGGGTCCGGGACGACGTCGCTGGCCTGGATCCACTCGCTGCGCATATCGGGTAGCCGAACCTGCAGCCAGCCGTCGTGCGTGATCTTCCCGGCTTTTCCTGGCTTGTCTTTTTTGGGTTCGTTCTTCGATGGTTCGTGTTTTGATGATTCGTTCTTCGATGGTTCATCGGGAATCACGACCAGGCGCGTTTCGAAGGGGATGGTGACGACGGGCTTGTGGCGCGTAACGTCGGGCTCGTGATAAATGTTGGCGAACAGACTTTCCACCTGGACGATCTCGCCAGCCGTGGCGTAGCCGGCGCCGCTCTGAATCAAGCGGAGGTGGCGGCTGGGAACCCATCCTCGATAGTGGTCCGCGGTTTGAATTCTGCACCATTCTCCCCGAGCGGTCAGCAGAATTACGTTGCTGCCGTAAATTGCTTGCGACACAACATCTGCCTGTTCGCTCGGCCCGGAAAACATGTTGGCGACCGGCACCGTAACAACGTAAGTGCTGTTTTTCGCGAACATGCCGGGGACGCAGAGCACGGCGACAAGAGCCACTGCGCACAGATGGTTGCGTCGGCAATTCGTTCGCATGAGTGGGGATCGGTGTGAGCAGAAGGAGAGTTTGGCTGCCCCCCAGGGATTCGAACCCCGATAACCTGCTCCAGAGGCAGGTGTCCTAGCCGTTGAACGAGGGGGCAGTTGCTTCGTGGAGCCAGTACTGCGGGCTCATTTTCATTTTATGGTTGAGAGCGAGGTGGGGTCAACCGAAACCGCATCCCAGGGTACCTCGGTTGAAGCGGTAAAATCGGAGCATGCACTTTCTGAGGAGAAGCACCCAATGGTCACCGCCGTCGATTCCATGAGTCCCGCCGCGGATTACGCCGAGATGGCGCGCCGACCGCTCGAGGCCGAGCAGTGTGCTCTGGTGGTGATCGACATTCAGGAGAAGCTGCTGCCGCCGATTTTTCACAAGGAACAACTGGTGCGGAATGCACAGTTGCTGATTCGCGCGGCCGGCATTCTGAAGATTCCGGCGCTGGTCAGCACGCAGTATGCGAAGGGATTGGGCGCCACGGTTCCGGAGATCGCTTCCCTGCTGTCGGGCACAGAAGCAATCGACAAGACACTATTTTCTTGCTTCGGCAGCGACGTGTTTTGCAGCGTACTTAAGCGGTTGCCGGGCAAGCGCAACACGCTGCTGTTATGCGGAATGGAGAGCCACATCTGCGTGACGCAGACAGCGCTGGGCGCCCTACGCGAGGGGTATCTGGTTCACGTGGCGTCGGACGCGGTCAGTTCGCGCACGGAGTGGAACTGGAAGATCGGGCTGGAGCGCATGCGCGCCGCGGGCGCGGTAATTTCCTCGACCGAGATGATGATTTATGAATTGATGCGCTCGTCTTCGTCGGCGGCGTTCAAGGACTTGTTGCCGCACTTGAGGGGATAAGAAGCACCCATCTGCCATCGGACTCGGTGTACCATGGAAATAGTTCGACTGAAGTCGATGATCTCCGCGCGAAAGCTGATCGCGTTTTTCTGTCTCGTGGCCGTGCTGTTAGCCGCGATGACTCCCGTTTCTGCCGGGCAATTCTGGGCCATCCTTGTTCCGCTCTTTTTCGTCGTCGGGATTGTCGCGATTGTTTGGGCAGAACGGCAATCCGAGCAACGTCAGTTCCCGACCCTTTCATGCCTGCCGGTGACTGCCCCGCGGGCACCGCCCTTGCCGACCCCCTGAAGTAGTCCAGCAAAAACCCAAATTCATTGACCAGGGCGAGCCTCGGCTGCCGAGCGCATCCGCGCGCGGCTGCGGTGCCCGCCGGGAGGATCTAGTGTCGATCAAGCACCGGTTGCGCACGCTATTCCTGTGCCTGCCACTTCTGCTGGGAGCGCTTTCTGGAATGGCGATGCGTCCTGAAGAAATCGAGGAATTAATGCACAGCATGAATCAGCAGAAGATCGTCGTCACCATTGACAATGAAAGCGAGAACGGTGACGAGCCGCTACCGAAACTGCCCGACGCGGACCTCTAAAGATCAATCTTTTTTCTTTACCCGCACGACGGTGATCTTGGCGAAACCTTCATCAAAGGTCGGCGTCTTCAACTTGGCGGCCATGCGGCGCATGATATCTTCCGAGACCACCCGGTCGCGGCGCTGGTGGCGATCGATGCAGACTTCGAGCGGAACATCGAAAAAAACGGCGTGGACTTCGTAGTTGTAATCCTTGGCCAGTTTGATCCAGTGCTGCCGCTCTTGCGGGGTCAGGTTCGTGGCGTCGACGTAGTTCATGGGGCGCTTGGCGATGAGCCGCGCTTTGAGCATGGAGCGCAGGTTGGAGAACACAAGATCCTGAAAGCGCTGCTCGCGCACATCGTCGAAGAGCAACGATCGGACCATGTCGCTCGAGAGCGGGACCACGTTGTGGCGCTTGAACCAGGAACTTTTGCCGGAACCAGGAAGTCCGATGGCGAGGACGACGATGCCTTTGGGCGGACGCGCCGGGGCTACGGGCACCGCGGCTGGCACACGCGGCGCGTGTGGTGCCACTTCGACTTCGGGTTCAGCCGTTTGCAGGGTAGCTTCTTGTGATGTGCCCTCTTCCGGCGCTGTGTCTGCGGGTAGATCGGGGCTAGTGCCCTTCGCGGCGGCGGGAGTGAAGGCCTGGGCAACAGCTTGCTCGCGTCCGCGTCCACCTCGGCCGCGGCCACCGCGCCGGCGGCGTCCCCGTCCACGCTGCGAGTCTGCGCTGGCGGATGGCTGGCGCGGCGACTCGGGCGCGTCCGCTGGTTCCTCGCGCGTGGGCTGCGCTTCGAATTCAGCTTCGGGCGCAGCGGAGGCTTCGGCTTCGATCGGGCTGGACTCGGGCTCCGCGCTCGGAGCCTGATTCGGATCAGACTGGTCGAGATCAAAATAGGCCGGCTGTAGCGGCGGTGGAGCAGGCTGACTTCCCTGCTCTGGGGCTTTCTTCTTGCGACGCTGTATGCGGTCGCGCATCCATTTACGCATGTTCAGGCTTGTAACACATTCGACACGACCGGGGCAATCGGCGGAGGCAGGCCGCGCACCAGAGACGATAGGAGCAGGTAGCGAAAGCATCTCGCCCTCGCGTGCGCGGGCGAGATACCCCTGCTACAGCCGCCGAGACAGCGGCGCTACATCATACGCACATCGGCTCGGCTAGAATGCACCTATGCCAAGCCAGATTCCTCCAGCTATTCAAGCACAGAAATATATTTCCCTGACTACCTTTCGCAAGACCGGAGCCGGCGTCGCGACTCCCGTATGGTTTGGAGAAGATGACGGCAAGCTCTACGTGATGACGCGCAGCGACATGGGGAAGACAAAACGGATCCGCAATAATCCGCAGGTGCGCGTGGCGCCGTGCACGATTCGCGGAACCGTGTCGGGACCGGAGTTTGCGGCGACGGCGCGCATTCTTCCGCCCGAGGAACATGCCCGGGCGCGGCAGGCGATCAACCGCAAATATTGGATGGCGCGGATTCCGTTGGTCTGGGCGCGGACGGACACATATCTTGAGATCAGCTTTGCTTGATGGGCCGCGTTTTTTCCGCAATCCCTGGAAGTCGTGCCCTTCCCAAGAATCGGCTTCGCTCGAAGTTTTCGCCGCCAGCTAATCCGCGGCCTAATCTGACAGAGCGTTACAATATGTCATTTACTTAGAATCATGACATAATGATATACTAAGGTCATTGGCAGGGAGGCGTGACATGGATACGGAAGCCCGATTGCGGATCAACGAAAACGGACGTGTCGTCATTCCGGCGCCCTTTCGAAAGGCGCTCGGCCTCAACCCGGGCGACGAGGTCATCCTGCGGCTTGAGGATGATGAACTGCGGATCACGACCATGAAACGCCGCATCGAACGGGCGCAGCGTCACGCCCGGCAGTATGTGAAACCTGGCGTGTCGCTCGTCGACGAGTTGATCGCCGAGCGGCGCGAGGCTGCCAAGCGTGAATAAAGTCGTCCTCGATGCCTCTGCGATGCTGGCTCTAATTCACCGGGAGCGAGGTTTCGAGAAACTCACGCCGCAGCTGCTGGCTCGATCGATTGTGAGCACCGTCAACCTCGCTGAAGTACTCGGCAAATTATTGGCCTCCGGCTGGCCGCCCGATCTCGCGTGGGGAGACGCCACGAGCCTCGTTCAGGAGATACTGCCTTTCACGGCTGATCATGCTCGCATCGCTGGAAACTTGATAACCGAGACCCGTGCTCTTGGCCTGTCTCTGGCCGACCGGGCTTGTTTATCCCTTGGACTCGAATTGAAAGCTCCCGTCTATACGGCTGATCGGTCGTGGAGGAATCTGAAATTGGACCTGCGAATCCACGTGATCCGGTAAGCGCTCCAGAAAGTGCGCGGCCGCTTCAGTTCCCTTCCGGCTTGAAGATCACTCCCTGGCTCGTTCGGCTGTTCATGACCACGCGCAGCGGTTGAGAGAAATGCAAGTGGCGGACGCAGCCTTGTTCTTCGACCGCGGGCTGCTCGGCCAGCCATTGCCAATCGACGGAACCTTCTCCGGCGTCGGGGTTCACCGTGAAATATCCGATTTGAAATGCGGTCAGGTTCTGAAAGAAATGGCTACCCTGCGACGGCGTGACGCGGAAGTCGTGGAAGCCGGCTTCGACGATCGCGCGGGCGCCGGAAATTTCGTCCCACTCGACGGGAATGCCGAGCCAGGGATCGTTCGAGCCCCAGCGGCCGACGCCGATCAGCAGGTAGGGGCGATTCTCCGCGCTCAGCGTGGCGTTGAAGTGAGCGACGGCCCGCGCCACTTCCTGACTGCGGCCGCGCTCGAAACGCTGCGAATCGACCACGACAATGTCGTGCACACTCTCGATGCGTCCGTTGCCCAGAACTTTCGTACTCCGGCAGATCAGTTGGGCCGGGTCTACGTCGCCGATGGCGAGGTCCTGATGATCGCGAGCCAGCGTCAACGGGCGGATTTGCAGGAATCCGAACTCGGCGGGTTCTTCGGCGCGAGGCAGGCGAACGGCGAATTCAATCTCGACCGGATTTCCGAGCGCATCTTCACCGGCGCGCACCAGCACCTCGAGAATCGAGGCCAGCGGAAAGATGCTGTGCTTCAGCATGGGAGCAAAGGTAACGATGCGGACTCCGGGGCGGCTCAAACCGTCATAGACCGCGTGATTGTCGGCAGAATACGTCGAGGCCACAGCGTGCAGCGTGCCGTCCGCCTCGGCAACATCGAGGCCGAAGCGCGCTTCGCGCAGGTGGCCGGGGCCTCCGCTGTGCGCGACACCATCGAGTTCGAGGGCGCAGAATTCCGTCTGCGTGTTCGCGAGGATATCTTCCACCGAGGAAAACTGCAGCAGGTTCCGCGGATAGCGCGGACAGAAGCTGAGGCACTTGCCGCCATCGACCACAGTGCGGCCCAGACCCAGAGCGACCGCGGCGATGCCGTCGGCGAACGTCATCGGTTCAACAGGATAGAAATTGTGCGAGCGAACTACGCCTGAAAAGTCAGGATAAAAACGCGTGCCGTGAACTGTACCTACCACCTGCTGCAAAATGACTGCCATCTTTTCTTCTTCCAGGCGGTACGGTGTGGCCCGCACATAGGCCTTGGCATGCTGGCTGAAAGTGGAGGCGTAGACGCGCTTGATCGCTTCCGAAAGTTCGTCGAGGCGAGTTTGCAAGTTGGCCTGCTGGTTGCCCAGCATGAACGTTTCATAGACGCCGGTGAAGGGTTGGTATTGTGAGTCTTCCAGTAGGCTGGAGGAGCGCACCGCCACCGGATAATCCACTTCGCCGAGAAATGCCTTCAGGTTTTCCTGCAGCGGGACGGGCAAGGCCGCATCGAGAAAGCGTTGCTGGACCTCGCCGTCGTCATCGCAGTGCAGCGCGAAGTCGCTCAAATTATTCTCCGCGAGAAACTGGTCGAACATATCCGTGGCGATCACCACGGCGGGCGGTACCGAAATCCGCACGCCCTGAAACCGGCGCGTGATGCGGCGCGTGCGCAGCAGATGCCGCACGAAAGCCAGGCCGCGCGCCTTGCCGCCCAGCGATCCGGAACCGATTCTCAAAAAACTGGAATCTGAGGGCTTGAACGTGTTGGGCTTAAAGTCGCCGATCAGGACTTCGTTCTGTTCGCGGCGGTAATCGTTGATCGACTCGATTAAGTCGCGGCGCAGATGCTCGGGACCGCTGAAATCAGAAACTTTCCTTGGCCTGAGTTTCGCGGCCAGCGCAAACTCTGTGCGCGCCATCAACCAGTGCGAGAAATGATTGCGCTGCGCGTGGTACATCAGGCTGTCGGCCGGGACGGTTTGGAGCTGCTCCTCGAGTTCGTTCAAATCTTTCGCGCGGGCTACTTCGCGCTGGTCGGGCATGCGGTGATTTGGGTTAATGAAGACGAAGTCACCGAAACCAAAGTTGTCCGTGAGAATGCGGCGTAGGTCTTTGAGCAGCGTGGGCGAACGTTTGCGGAGGAATGAATATCCTTCGGCGTGGGCGCGCGGGCGAAACTCGGTCCGGCTGGTTTGCAGGACTACGGGCACGTCCGGCGTCAGGCTTCGAACCATACGGGCCAGTTCGAAACCCGCCTCGGGACTGAGCTTCCCTTCCCACGGGAATTCGACGTCGGAGACAAGCCCGAAGATGTAATCCCGATATTCCTGCACCAGCTGCGCGGCGTCTTCAAAGTTGGAACTCAGCAGAATTTTCGGCCGCGCCTGCATGCGCACGAGTTTGTGGGCAACGTTAATCCCTTCCTGAATGACGCGGCGCGACTGCTTGATCAGCTCGGTGTAGAGGACCGGCAAGAACGCAGAGTAATAGCGAATGTTGTCTTCGACCACCAGCAGAACCGGCACGCCCATGGCGCGCGTGTCATGCAGCACGTTGCGCTTGTCTTCGATGTATTTGACGATCGCGATCAGGATGCGGGCGTTGCCTTGCCACAGAAATACTCGGTCAATGTCGGTGACCGGATTCCGCGCGACGAAATTCTTGATCTCGCGATAGTCGTAGCCGAGCACCACCACCGGCACGTCGAGACCTTTGCGCCGGACTTCGCCGGCGAGTTGCGCGGCATCCATGTCGCCGACCGCAAGATTGGTCACGATCAGATTGAACTGCGGATTGGAACTGGCCAAGTCGAGCGCCTCGGCACAACTGGAAACGTGCGTGATGCCGGGAATCTGCTGCAGGTTCAGTTCGAGCGATTCGTCGATGAGCAGTTCGTTGAGTCGTCCGTCTTCGCGCAAGATAAAAGAATCGTAAAGGCTGGAGACCAGAAGGATGTTGTGCACCTTGAAGGGCATCAGGTTCTCGAAGCCTTCAAAGCGCTGTTCGGCGTCGAGAATGGGTTCGGCGATGCGCTGGAGAGACATGGAGGGGCAGTTAACAGGTAATCATAGCGCTGGGTGCCCCATCCTTGTCGCGTTCTTTTGCGACAGGGTGGGGATCTTGACTGCCTCTGGAGAGCCCTTGAATAGAGTGCCCTTGAAAATTTCAAATCCCTGACACCCCCTACAATATCCGCACGCCCCATTCGTCTACAGGAGTAGATGAACGACGCGGCGAGCCCGAACTACCTGGCACTCGAGCGGATGGCAATCGAACAGGACCAGCGCATCTCGGAAGTGGTGAAGCGGGAGCAATCCCGGCTGCGCAACTTTATTCGCCGGCGCGTGCCCGATCCGCTCGACGCCGAGGACGTTCTGCAAGACGTTTTCTACCGTCTGGTGGAAGCGAACCGGCTGCTGATGCCGATCGAGCACGTGACTGGCTGGCTCTTTCGTGTGGCGCGGAATCGCATTACCGATCTGTTCCGCAAAAAGGAGCCTGAGAATTTCAGCGAGATCGAGCCGACAGATGAGGGAGGCGAGTTGCTCCAGTTCGAAGATCTGCTGCCGTCGCCGGACGCCGGGCCGGAGGCGGTCTACGCTCGCAATGTGCTCCTGGATGAACTGGAGCGGGCGCTCGACGAACTGCCGGAGGAACAGCGCGCGGTGTTTATCGCGCATGAGTTCGACGGGCGGAGTTTCAAAGAGATGTCCGCCGAGACCGGAGTGAGTGTGAATACGCTCCTCTCGCGCAAACGGTACGCGGTGCTGCATCTGCGGGAGCGGTTGCAACGCGTGTACGTCGAATTTACGAAATGACGAGTTTAGGAAATGAGGGACTGACTATGAGAAGGAAATGGTTTTGGATCGCGCCGTTGGCGATCGTAGCGATTCCGCTGTTTATCTTCGTAGGCGGCGAAGTGGTGATGCATCTGTGGAACTGGCTGCTGCCGCCGCTGTTCGGATGGCGGATGCTGGGCTTCTGGCAAGCGCTGGGATTGCTGGCGCTGTGCCGGATTCTGTTCGGAGGGCTGCACCACGGCGGCCCGGGCGGGCATGGCGGGCGCCGATGGCGCGGGCGCTGCCGCAACATGAGTCCCGAGGAGCGGGAGAAATTTCGTCGAGCGATGAATGAAGGGTATGGGTTCGGGAGTGGTGGAGAGAAAGCGGTGCCGTAGGCCAGGATGGAGTCGTGTGGGGACAGCCGCCATCGGCTTTTCAGTCGAGCGCAAGCTCGACAGCGGTACTTTCCCTTGGATGAGGAGGTTGAAAGTAACCTTGTGCGAAGTAAGTTCTTTAACCGAAAATCAAAATCCCCACCTTTGCCGCAGAGAACGCGGCAAAGATGGGGCACCCGACTCAGTTGCGCCTTGATCCTTACGCCATGCGGTTGACCTCCCCTCTCACGAACTCTACGAAACGCATTGCATCCTGTTCCAGCTGGGGAGTGGTCGAACCAGCGTTGTGCAGCCGATTATCTTTGGCCTCGCGAATGACCGGCCGCCATGTCGGCGAAACCGCTTCTATCGCCCAGGTGCAGGCTTGGTCTTTGGAAGCCAGCGCCCGGTGATGTGCCGAGTAAAGGATGCGGCAAGCGGTGAGAACCGCGTAGGCGTTGTGGACGAACACCTTGTCGGAACGATTCCCGACGTTGGATCTCAGGTCTTCCTTCAGGTAGTTCAATTCCAACCGGAGCGCGTCATTGAGGCATTGGTTAGATACATGGGGCGCGACGAGCTTCGCGTCCTTGCCCCACAGCGTGATTCCGGATTGAGCTACATTTATCCAGATGATCGGGTTTCCGTCGGATCCATGGCGAGTGAGTTTTCCGGTGTAGTGGTAGAAGCCGCAGCACCGCGAGGCCTTGTCTAGGAACTCATGTTCGATGACGAAGCGCATGTCAATTCGTTTCACCCAGCGGTTTTGTGCCTCTTTGTTCCGGAACCACCCATCGATCTCGGAAAACTCGCGGTCGTCGAGGTCTCGCCGCGTGACGCCGACGCAATCGACGTCGCTGCAGGCCTCGTCGAATGCGTCATAGGTCAACGATCCCCACAGGTAGATGCCGACCAGATTTCCGCGGAGTATCGCGGGGAAATCGGCGCCTATCGCCAGTAGAAGGTCGGACAGATCCGCAGGTACGTTCATCTCGGATAGCTAGGGTAGCAAACAAAAAGCGGGGCGGAAGGGTCCACCCCGCACAGCAAATAGCGCACACAACTGCCGGGCTTTGCCCGCCGACAGGCGGCTGTCCCTGCATAATCAGCGTCAGCTACACCAGACCCTGATCCAGCATCGCATTAGCGACTTTCAAAAAGCCGCCGATGTTAGCGCCGTTCACCAGATTGCCGGGCGTGCCGTATTTCTCGGCCGTTTCGTAGCAGTTCCGGTGGATGGCGATCATGATCTTGTGCAGACGGTCGTCCACTTCCTCGCGAGTCCAGCTCAGGCGTGCGCTGTTCTGGGCCATTTCGAGGCCAGACGTCGCCACGCCGCCCGCGTTGGCAGCTTTGGCCGGTCCGTACAGGATCTTCGCATCCAGGAACATCTTGGTGGCGTCGAGCGTCGAAGGCATGTTCGCGCCTTCGGCCACCAGCTTGATGCCGTTCTTAATAAGATTCGCCACGTCTTTTGCGGTGATCTCGTTCTGCGTGGCGCTGGGGAACGCGCAGTCCGCTTTGATGTTCCAAAGAGGATTGTGTTCCAGCTTGATGTCCGTGGGCATGAAGATCGCTTTCTTGTAGTGATCGGCATAGTCCCGGATGCGTCCACGCTTCACGTTCTTCAGTTCAATAATGAACGCCAGCTTCTCGCGGTCGATTCCGTCCGGATCGTAGATGACTCCATTCGAATCGGACACCGTAACCGGCTTGGCCCCGAGATCGAGCAGTTTCTCGACCGTGTATTGCGAAACGTTGCCGCTGCCCGAAACCAGGCAGAGCTTGCCTTCGAGCGAATCTTTCTTGCTCTTCAGCATTTCAGCGGCGAAATAAACGCAGCCGTAGCCGGTGGCTTCGGGACGAATCAGCGATCCTCCCCAGCCCAGGCCCTTGCCCGTCAGCACGCCGGTGAATTCATTGCGCAGGCGTTTATATTGGCCAAACAGGAAACCGATCTCCCGCCCACCCACGCCGATGTCGCCGGCCGGGACGTCGGTGTCCGGTCCAATGTGGCGCTGCAGTTCGGTCATGAAGCTCTGACAGAAGCGCATCACTTCGTTGTCGCTCTTGCCCTTGGGATCGAAATCCGATCCGCCCTTGCCGCCGCCCATGGGGAGCGTGGTGAGCGAATTCTTGAAGACCTGTTCGAACGCCAGGAATTTCAGGATGCCGAGATTCACGCTGGGATGGAAGCGCAGTCCGCCCTTGTAGGGGCCGATGGCGCTGTTCATCTCGATGCGGAAACCCCGGTTGATTCGAATGTTGCCCAGATCGTCGAACCACGGCACACGAAACATAATCACGCGCTCTGGTTCGACAATCCTTTCCAGCAGACGTGCCGACTGATACTCAGGATGTTTGGCGAGCACTAAACGGAGAGAATCGAACACTTCCGCCACCGCCTGATGGAACTCAGGCTCGGCGGGATTCTTTGCTTTCACACTGATCATCACGGATTCAATGTAATCCCCGGGAGCTTTCACTCCAGGGTGCGTCAACACAGACATAGTCCTACCTCCATGGGTACAGCATGAACATAATGCCGCTCCTCATTGTCGGCTTCCATAGGAAATTCGCAGTGATAATTCTCACGGGCAGGAGTGATTGTGGTCACGGGCGGATATCGTTATGAATCAGTGGGTTAGGGATGGTCCCGAAACGGGCGCGGAGTGATTCCACGGGTACCCCGCACTGGTAGCGCCGGTACCTTGCCGTCGGCTGTAGGCGGCGACAATCAGGTTGGCATCATCTGGGTACTGCCGCGTGTGCCTGCTGAGGAGGCTGCGCCCACTTGGTCTTCTCGCAATATTCGTAAAGTTCCGCGCGGAAATCCGGATGCGCAATTTCGATCAGCGACTTGGCGCGCTCTCGGATCGTCTTGCCGTGCAGGTACGCGACTCCGTACTCGGTCACGACGTAGCGCACCAGGCCGCGCGAGGTGACCACTCCCGCCCCAGGATCGAGCATGGGCACGATCCGTGAAATCGTTCCTTGTTTGGCGGTCGACGAGATCGCGATGATGGCCTTGCCGCCCTTGGATCGCGAGGCTCCACGCAGGAAATCCACTTGCCCGCCAATGCCGCTGTAGAACTGGTTGCCGATCGAGTCGGAACAAACCTGGCCGGTCAGGTCGATCTGCACCGCGGAATTGATAGCCACCATGTTGTCGTTGCGCGCGATCAGCGCGGGATCGTTGGTATAGGCCGTGGGATGGAACTCGAAAATGGGATTGTTGTCCACAAACTCAAACAGGCGCTGGGAGCCCAGGGCGAATCCCAGGATGATTTTCCGCGGCTTGAAGTTCTTGCGCGCCCCGGTGAGCACTCCGGCTTCGATCAGCGGAATCACGCCGTCCGAGACCAGTTCGCTGTGCGCCCCAAGATCTTTGCGGTCCATCAGCATGGGCAGCACTGCGTCCGGAATGCCGCCGATGCCGGTTTGCAGCACTGCCCCGTCGCCGATGAGCCCGGCGACGTTGCGCGCGATGGCGACCTGCAGGTCGGTCACGACCGGCTTGGTCAGGGCGCACAGCGGGCGCGACGACTCGACGAAGGCATCGATATCGTTGACGTGAATGAAGCTGTCGCCGTAGGTGCGCGGCATGTTGTCGTTGATCTGCGCGACCACATGCTTGGCGCATTTCGCAGCCGTCAAGGTCGTATCGACGCCCACGCCGAAGCTGCAGAATCCGTGGGAATCGGGCGGGGAGACTTCGATCAGGGCCACGTCGATGGGCATGGCCCCGCTCTCAAACAGCCCCTCGATTTCGCTCAGGTAAATGGGCGTGTAGTCGGCGCGGCCATCGTTGATGGCGTCGCGCACGTTGGCGCCGATGAACACGGCGTTGTGCCGGAAGTGTCCGGCCATTTCGGGGGCGACGTAGGGCGCGCACCCCATGGTCATCATGTGGACGATTTCAACGTTGTAGACGTCGGGGCCGCGGCGCATGAGCGCCTCGACCAGCGTCTCCGGCTCGGCACAGCCGGGTTGAATGTAAACGCGCATGCCCGACTCGACGCATTGCAGCGCGTCGTCGGCGGTTTTAAGCCGCTTCTTATAATCCATCTCCCACGACATCGACATCGTTGTCGGTTCCCCTAGGCGGCCTGCAGCGCACCCGTTTCGGGCGCGACGCGGGCAATTTCTGCTGCATACTCCATCGTTGCATAAAAAATTGCCTGGTCAAAGAACACTTCGAGCATTTGCAGGAGTTCCAGTTCGCCCTTGACGTCCGTGGCCGGGTTGGTCCGGGCTTCCCCTTGAAGAAATTCCCAGAGATTTTCCTTGGTGAGAACAATGGCGCGGACAAGTTCACTGAGTGGTACTCGCTGCTGGGCGCGGCGGGAACCAATCTCGCGGTAGCGTTGCTCGATCTCCTGGTCGCTTTTGCTCAACAGCCACTCACCCAAGTGACGGTAGATTTCGTACACGCGCTCGCGCAAGTCATGAGCGGGAACATCCCGGAAATGCAGGAACTGCCCGCTCCTCTGCACTTTCTTCTCAAGTGACGCAGCTAGAATATCGGCATGCGATTGAATCAGACGTACCAATCGATAAGAGGACCTCATTCGCACCTTCCTCGTTGTTTATTGCGGCTCCGCATTCGAACCAGAGCGTTCACGCCCCAAGGTTTACATCTGCGTCCTGCTGGCTCCAGCCCTCGACGGGCACTTTGCCAGTTTCGACGGTTGGTTCCATCGTTTGCGGGACGGAGATGGCGCGCGAGATCATGCACAATGCCTTCGTCCGGCGGAGCAGTCCCAGCCCCGCCTCGCACATGTCTTCGGATGACACGGTCAAGCGCGGACGCATCAGGATCTCGTTGAAGTTGCATCCCGTGTTGCGGTTGCGGCGGACAACGCCTTCGATCTCCACTTCAAGGTCGGTGAAGACAAACCTGGCGGCGCGGGCGACTTCGTGGAAGGTGGTGGTGAAGCAACCGGCCAGGGCGCAAAGCAGCAGTTGCTCGGGAGTCCACCGGCCCTGCAGGCCTCCTACCTCAGCGGCCTCGGAGAAATGGATGGTATTCGGGGAGGACTCGCACTTGGCCAGTCCAGTGCGGCCTGAAGTCCACCAGGCCGAAACGCGATACGTATACTCTGCAGCCATATTTAGACTCCTGGCGCTCCCAGGACGCGCCCGTTCCCACGTCAAGAGGAAAGAGTGAAGATCACGGTGATGGTGGTCTCCACTTCAACCGGTTGCCCGTTCAAAAGGTACGGCTTGTAACGCCATTGTTTAACCGCCGCGATAGCCGCCGGCACCAGCATGGGGTGTCCGCTGACCAACTGCAGGTTCTCGATCTGGCCGTTGGTATTGATCACCGCGCTCAGCACCACTTCACCCTGCACGCGCGCCGCCCGGGCTAGAGGCGGATAGACCGGCTCTTCGCGATGAATCATCAGACCCCTGGTTACGCCTTGCGAGATGCGAATGCGCTGCGGCACCACCGGAACGAATTTCGGGACCGAAGCCAGGCTATTGGTGGAGGAGATGACACTGCCAATCACGCCACCCAGCTGCCCGCCGGGAATCCCTCCCGGAACGCCGCCTACAACGCCACCCGTAGCCATCGGCGGTGGGGCTTCGTCTTCCTTAATCATCTGAACCCTCTGAGGAATCTTCGAAGGAGTGCGCAACTGTCCATTGTTCAGCACATCGGTCTGAATCTGATGGACCACTCTCTGCACTTCAGCGGCGGCCGGCGGAGGAGGCGGAGGTGGGGGTGGCGGCGCTACCAGGAACGTCAGCAACTGCGCTTTAGGCAGTTCCTCGGTGAACATCAACGGGACCGCCAGCATGACGCTGATCACCAGGCAATTCACGATGAACGACGTTGTGGTGGCAAAGAACTTGCGTTTCCGCTGCACACCGAACTCCAGCAGGCTGTCGGAAAACATCGGCCGCGGCGGCAACGCCGGACCGATGACGAACTCTTTTTCCTTACGAGGCAACGCGACGGCACGAGGCAACACCGCGACCGCGGCGCGTCTGGCTGACTTTACTTCCTGGACCACTTCGGGTTCGTGGATTTCGATTACGCCCATCGGAACCTCCCTGATTTGCCCGCCGGGACTGCCGAGCGGGCCAGGGGATGTGGCCTAACCGGTCACATCTCCGCTTCTGCTCCTGCAAGGACATCTTCAGCGAAGTGGGGACCGAGGCAAATGGCCCTCATCACGGTTCTTGGTGATCGCAATCACGGAATCGGCATTTGGGCTAAACCAAAGTAACGATGGCAGATGGGTGGGTGAGAATCTGCTCAGACGGGGTGCCGAGCGAAGAAAGAAAAGTGACGAACCGCGGAATTCCGACCTCAGACCTTGAACTTCAGATCTCCGAAGTCAGGATTTGGGCGGGTTGCTCTGACTAGGGATGAACTTTGCCACGGTCCCCTGACAAATCCGCCGCAGACTGGACTTCTTTCAGGAAGCTGGAAGTCGCCATCCCCTCAAATTCCTTTTTCAGCGGGTCGAGGCGGTATCTGAGCTTGATTGGTGCCTGACTCAAATCTTGAGCGGCCGAACATTTCAGAATGTCGTCCGGGCGCGTGCCGGAACACTTGTCGGTCCACGGGGACTGAACGATAAACAGTCCCTGCAGGCCGTCGCCTCCCGTCAGCCGGAGCCCCGGCATGAACTGGTTCTCATTGCCCTGCGACTGTCGCAGAAACAGAACCGATGGTCCTGAGGAACCCGGTCCGTCCCAGTTAAAGCCCCCCGTTTTAGTCCAGCCCGTTATAGTCCAGGCGGTAAGAGATGAACTTTTGTAGGGCCGCGGCTCGCAAATGACGGCTCCGTGGGGCTCCGCATAGGTCAGCAGATCTCCGACCTTGTAGGAACCCTTCCAGGAGCGGAGCACTATCACGTCGTGATAGGAGATTACGTCCTCGCCAGAGGGCGAAAGAGCCGACATCTGGTTTCTCAAATAGCTCACCAGAACCACATCGTCGCTCTTCTGCATGAGTGCGGAGAGATCCGCCTCCAACGTCGCCGGTTCCACGTCGAGAAAATGAGTAAGACTGTGACCGCTTGCCCTTACCCGTTGACACAGGGCGCTCGCCACGATCACGTCTTCGGTTTGTTCCGCGGCTATATCTTTTACGTGCTTCACCGGGGGACCTTCCTGCGCTAGTCCGCATCCGGCGGCCGTGAGGACGACGAACGGAAGCACGATCACTCTGACGATGGCGCGCACAATGATTTCCATAAGATCTCCTCAAAACCAACTGAGGATGCCCCACTCTCTGCGAATTTCAACGGCTGCAGACGATGCTCGGGTTTTAACTTCTATTCTTGGCGGTCCAGTGTAACGCAAACGGTAGAAACCCGCGCGATGCGGGCCGCATCGGTTCCCACCCTCTGAAAACCGCAGAGGGTGGGGCAGCCTAATTTGGAACTACCCCAAGAGAATCAAAAGCGAGGGTGCGGCAGTCCCTGCCGCAGCAGACAAGGTCACTGCCCTCTGGTTACTTGCGAGGAGCGGGGTGGCGCGGTGAAAATCGCCTCTGCGGAGGGATCTATGAGTCGCCTGTTCGGCTTTCTCAGCGTCGTCATTGTGATGGCCATTGGCATGTACATTTATTCCAAGCAGATACAAAGCACGTCCGCGGAAGCCGGGGCTACTTCGCCGCAGGGCGCCATCAACATCACTGGAGTCAAAAGCGATCTGATGAGCATCGCCTCGGCCGAGCGCCGCTACTTCGCCACCGAAGGAAAATATGCCTCGCTCGACGATCTGATCTCGACGAACAACATCACGGTTGCGCGCCAGCGTCCGCCGTACAGCTACTCGGTCGAACTCGGTGGTAGCGGCTTTCGCGTAGTCGCGACCCGCTCGGGAGAAAACTACGCTGGCACGCCCGCGCAGCTTTCGGTGGATGAGAACATGCAGTTCCAATCTTCTGAGTAGGGCGTGGCTGGTCCGTTCCACAGCAGTGATCAGCGCAAGCGTACGTCTCGGGTTTTCCGAACGATCCGCATCAGGCGCGGAAATCGTTCCCACAGAGTGAGCTTCAGAAGTTTTTCTGGGGTGAATTGATTGCGCAGGCCGAGGTCGTCGTACTCTCCGGTCAAGTCGACAAACGCGAATTGTGAGCCATCGCCTTTCTGCAGACAGAACTGGGAGTAGGGGAGCGCATAGATCGTGGCGCCTACCGCCTCGGCGAAATACACCGCGTACGGAAACACCAGCGTCGGCTCGAAGGCGGCGCCGTGCTGCCAGACCGAGCGGGTGAAATCGTCTCCGCCGAGAAAGCCACCCGTGCGCACTTTCGGGTACAGGCGCTGCAGATCTATTGCGATGCCCTTCAGGGTGTGATCGCCGTCGATATAGGCAAGATCCAGTTCCCCGTCTGGGATCTGGTCGACCACCTCGGTGGTCTTTCCTCGTAAGATCACTCTCTTGCCCGCGGCAAAGTCGGTCTTCTTTTCAGCTTCGCGGAGGAACTCCTCGAACACGGCATCATCCTGATTGGCAGGCTTGTTCCAGCCGGCGAGGTGCCGCCACGGGTCGATCATGTAATAGGCGGTTAAGCCCTGGCAACGTTGCAGGATGTGGGCGGCAAAATCCCCGCGGTAGACGCCGATCTCCGCCATGCGCTGCACCCCGGCGGACTGGGTGAGCTCAACCCACAACTGCTCTCGGGATTGCGCTTTGGAAATACAGGCGGTGAGGAGCGCTTGCGGGGAATCAGACTGTCCAGCGGTAGCGGCCATGCAGGGGTTCTTCCTCCGATGGTTCGAAGTGTATACGCCGAGTCTACTTGACGGAACCCCTGTACGGACGGGATTGGGGGCGTGGACTAATTTTGTGGGCGAACTCCCATCTGGTTCATAGCACATGAGTTAGTGGAACTCGGCGCTCAGGTATCGTCTTGGCATACGGGCGCTACTGCGATCAAAACCCGGTGCCCTGGGGTATTCGTGGCAAAAAGATGTCCTTCCTACATCTAGACCTCGGTGAACATAACGATTTCAATCTTGATTTCCTATGCTACGACTCCCCCAGTCGAATGCGAGATCCCTATCTACCGGGGTCTCGTCGTCTGTTCGCATCGCATCCGTCGTTCTGGTTGCGGCTTTCGTGACGCTATTGTCTTCGAGCGCGCAAGCTGTTTCCGAACCATTGACTTGTACGCCGACCAGCCTGAACTTTGGCCGTGTCCTGGTCGATCACCCCGAGACTCAACTGGTGGTTCTCACGAACAGCGGACATCGCGCGGTCACGGTGTCGGCGATGAAGCTGAGCGGAAGCAAATTCAGCGTGTCCGATTTGACCCTGCCGGTTCATCTCGCTGCGGGAGCCAGCGTCACCTTTAACGTGAGATTCGCTCCGACCGCGAGGGGATGGGCTGGCGGCAGGCTCACGTTTACCAGCAGCGGTACCAAGTCAACGTTACAACTGAGTCTGGCAGGAGCGGGTGTAGCCAGCGAAGTGGTGAAGGCCAGTCCGGCCAGCATCTCATTTGGCGAGGTGGCGGTGGGAAGCAGTTCGACACTGCCGGTCGTGCTGACCAACGATCGCCCCTTCCGAGTTGAGCTCGTGGCCTTGTCTACGTCCGCGCACGGTAAAGCATTCTCCATCACGGGGCCGCGGTTACCAATGGCTCTGAAGGCTGGGCAGAGCGCGAAGTTTGTAGTCAAGTTCGCGCCCCGAACCACGGGGTTGGTGGGCGAAAGTGTGCTGGTGGAGGGTCCCGGCATTGAGATCCCCATAGAGGGGACCGGAACCCAGACTTCCGCCGGTCAGTTACAAATCGCTCCCGAGCCACTGAACTTCGGCAAGGTGCCGGTGGGAACCCCGGATACTCAACTCATCTCCTTGAGTGCCACTGGCGCCAGTGTGACGGTGACTTCAGCGAGCAGCAGCAATTCGCAATTTGTTTTGGAAGGGGCGTCTTTTCCGTTCACGATCGCCGCGGGCCATAACCTGTCGCTCCAGGTAGCCTTCACGCCCAAGAGCAGCGGGACGATCTCCGCCACGCTCACGTTTGTGAGCAATGCCTCCAATTCGCCGACGCAGGAATCAGTGAGCGGGATCGGCACAGCACCGCCGCCTCTGTATGTCAGCCTGTCGTGGAATCCCAGCACTTCGTCGGTGGCCGGCTACAACGTGTATCGCGGTCCGGGGGCAAGCGGTCCCTGGGGCAAACTCAATGCGGCCTTGGATGCCAACACCGCTTACCAAGACAACACGGTAGTTTCCGGCAATACGTACTACTACGCGGCGACGGCAGTGGACTCAAGTGGAAAAGAGAGCGCGCTCTCGACGCCGGTCGAGGCGGTGGTCCCGTAGGCTGCAGAACTCTGCGTTTCTGTTCGACCTTTCCATCGACGCACGACGAGGACCGCGCCATTCCCCTTCACTTATGAGTCCGTTTAGACGTATTATCATCGGAATCGATTTTGCCCGCGCTGCACTTCCGGTCGTCTTGAGGTACCTGATTTCTTCCTTGAGAGCGAATCCAACGGCTCCTCAGAATGAACCTTGTCGTATCGTTTTGGAGGAACATCCGTGAAACTTCTTGTTCACGCCAGTGGTTATCGAACCGTACCGCCGTTTGTCAACGACCTGCAGGAGATAAGCCGTGCGCTGCATCCGCGGTGCGGAGGCAACGCGAAGCATCACTGGTCGGCTTCCTCGGTGGACTTTGCGGCTGCGGGCAACGCGTCGGGCGGCAGCACGCCCGCCGCCACGATTGTCGAGTTGCTGAATGTGATCCGCCAGCAGAGCCTCGAATCCATCGAAGAACTACGGATCATTGCACACGCCAACGACCGAATGTTTGTTCTGGCCGGCGAAGTGCGGCCAGACGACGTCTACTTTACCCAAGAAAATGCCTGGATCGGCCCATCGGATGCGTTCAAGGCCGCCCTGCCCCAGTTTCAGGATTTGCAGGATCGATTCACGGAGGATGCGCGAATCGTCCTGGCAGGCTGCAATGCGGGCAGCGGGACTGACGCGGTCATGGCGATCGTGAGCCATGCTTTTCTGCGCAAGGTCTTTGGTTTCAAGGAAGAGATCCTGCACAAGTTTAATTGGGCGCCAGCGGGTCCCGCCGTAACCGATCACGGTAGATTGATCTGTTACAGGGTGGCGCCGAACTCGCGTGTGACCAGACGCGCCCGGATGTGCTACAGCCCCGCTGCGGCACAGCAGGCCGAAATGCTCGGGGAGGATGTTCCCGACAGCCTATTCCAGGCCAACGTATGGAAGCTGGAGCCGGATGCATCCTCGAACGCCGGCGACATCTTCATCGCGAAGCGCAGCAAGGACCCGGTATTTGGTTCAGGCGAACTGGTCTGGCGGATCCTGCAGGAGTTCTATCCCAATCACCCTTGGGTATCGGGCACCGGCTGGTATGGGGTGGATCCCCATCTATCCGGTCTCAAAGTGCGCAAGAAGGGCAACGACATGTTTATCGATGCGGGCCCAGATTTTGCCAGTAAAACCACGCCGCGAACCCTCAGGAATCGTGTGGCCGAGGTGGGCAAGGCTCTTGACCTCGTCAAGACGCAGTCCCAAGGTACCGTCCCGATGACGTGAAATCACCGTCAACTC
Organism: Acidobacteriota bacterium; assembly: GCA_013289685.1. Lineage (GTDB taxonomy): Bacteria > Acidobacteriota > Terriglobia > Terriglobales > Acidobacteriaceae > Sulfotelmatobacter. The sequence goes on from JABCZL010000001.1 coordinate 205,658, forward strand.
AGGGCGCTTGCTAAGTCTTGATTATTTCCTCTGCAGGAACTCGCGCAAGACTCGCACGGTCTCGTCGGTCTCCTCGATAAACGGAAAGTGACCGCTCTTCTCGAACATTACAAACTGAGCCTGGGGCGCGTAGCGTTTGTACTGAATTGTCCATCGAGGAAACGCAATGCGGTCATAGCGGCCGACAAGAATGAGTAATGGCATAGTAAGTTTCTTCAGGTCGAGCCTGTAATCGAACTTGCCCATGTCGCCTGAAACCAGATAGTCAGCATCTTCGCCAGTGATCGCACAATAGACATCGTTGTTTATTGAGCCGCCACCACTCATTATTTTGTCGAAATTCGAAGCGTTATAGAACATAAGGAACGCCGGGGAAACATCGCTGGCATCCTGATATTCCTTGCTGCAGGTATTGAAGCCTTGCGCACGAACCTGTTGGATTTTTTCCCACGTTTCAGGAAACTGGTTTCGCAGCTCAGTGTTGCTGTTGTCGTTGTTGGCCTGCCACATTTCGCTGCTGAACGGAGTGTCTACCAGAATCAATCGACGCAAGGAATCTGGGAACCGCAGCGCGTATGCTTGCGCGACAACGCCACCGTAAGAGTGTCCGAGTAGGTTGATCTTGCCCAGGCCCAGGGCTTTACGGAGACCTTCCACGTCCTCGACATCCCGCGCCAGAGTGTACTCGCGGCGATCCTTCGCATGATCGGACTTGCCTCGTCCAAAGGCATCGAAATAGATGATTCGATAAGAATCCCGCAGGGCCGAAAAATACGGATGGAAATAGTCGTGCGAAATGCCGGGTCCACCCGAAATAAGGATCAGCGCTTCTCCCGAGCCTTCGCTTTCATACCAGAGCCGGGCACCGTTGACGGTTACGTAGTCGCCCTTGGGGTGGTTGGAAGCGGCATCCGGAGCGCCAGCGGTGGACGTCTGAGAGGATGCAAGAACCGAGACGGCTAGCAGAACTGCCAGTACGACAGATAGGCGCTGCATCACGCACCTCCGAGAAATCGAATCGGCGTGTCAACTGTTCAGCCGCCGTTCAGCCGCGCAGTGTGACTAGTCGCCGATTTTCGCGTTCCGGTGCATTCTAACGCATGGGGAGTTCCTCAACGGATGTAAACAGCGTTTACACATTTTGACGATTCGATGCGGCCTGCGGAGAACCTGGAAAAGATTGCAAGATGGAGCGGGAGACCGGGATCGAACCGGCGACATCCAGCTTGGGAAGCTGGCGTTCTACCGCTGAACTACTCCCGCTCAGGCCGGTCAACCCAGTTAGCTTATCACCACCTTCCGGCGGTCACAACCGCATCAGGACATGCTGCGGTTGCGCTTCGACTGGCGAGCACCGTCGAGGTTCGCTCGACCGGACAGCCGAGGGCGGCTGTCCCTACATAAAACTCAGACGGGCTTGTGAACTCAGGAGGCCGTTCGTGTTTAAATAGTCGGCTTGTGCCAAATTCTCGTCCGCATCCTGGGAGACTATGCCATCCTCTGACTCCGGTCTTTCCTTTTCACGCTCTTCTTCGCGCCGCAAATTTCTGCAAGCTGCTCTGACCGCTGGGGGAACTGCCGCATTGTGTCCGGCCCTTAGCGCGGGCCGGGTCGCCGCCGCTCCGGCTGAATCGGCTGCTCCCGAGGTGAAGGCGTTCGAACTGGAAGAGATCACGATTCCGGAACTGCAGGAGGGGATGAAATCCGGCAAGTTCACGGCGCGCTCGCTGGTGGAGAAATACCTGGAGCGCATTGACGACGTCGATACTCCGCGAAAAGACAAGCGCGGGCCGGCGGTGAACGCGATCATCGAACTGAATCCGGATGCGCTCCACATTGCCGATGCGCTCGATCAAGAGCGCAAAGCCAAGGGATCGCGGGGGCCACTGCATGGCGTTCCGGTGCTGATCAAGGACAACATTGACACCGCCGATGGCATGATGACCACAGCCGGATCGCTGGCGCTGCTCGGATCGAAACCGGCGAAGGATTCGTTCGTGGCGCAGCGGCTGCGCGCCGCGGGCGCGGTCATCCTAGGCAAGACCAATCTCAGCGAGTGGGCGAACATCCGATCGGGTCATTCGACCAGCGGGTGGAGCGGGCGCGGCGGGCTGACCAGGAATCCGTACGCGCTCGACCGCAACCCATGTGGGTCGAGTTCGGGCACGGGCGCAGGGATTTCCGCGAACCTGGCTGCGGTTGGAATTGGCACCGAGACTGACGGGTCGATTGTCTGCCCGTCGTCGTCGAATGGGCTGGCCGGAATCAAGCCCACGGTGGGCCTGGTCAGCCGGGGCGGCATCATCCCGATTTCGCATAGCCAGGACGGCGCTGGGCCGATGTGCCGCACGGTGCGCGATGCTGCAATTCTTCTGGGCGCGCTCACCGGCGTCGACCCCGACGATACGGCAACGGCAGTCAGCGCGGGCAAGTCGCAGACCGACTACGCGCAGTTCTGCGATCCCAACGGGCTGAAGGGCGCGCGCATTGGGGTGGCGCGAAAATATTTTGGCTTCAGCGAGGCGGTGGATGCGCTCATGGAGGAGTCCTTGAGCGTGATGAAGCAGAAGGGGGCGACGCTAGTCGATCCTGCCGACATCGCAACCCTCGGGAAGTTCGACGAAAGCGAACTGCTGGTCTTTATGTACGAATTGAAGGCCGACCTCAATGCCTATCTGGCTCGACTCGGCCCGGCCGCGCCGGTGCACACGTTGCAAGAGATCATTGAGTTCAACGAGCGCAACCGGCAGAAAGAGATGCCCTACTTCGGGCAGGACTTATTTCTGAAGGCTCAGTCCAAGGGACCACTGACCGACAAAGAATATGTGGATGCGCTGGCCAAGAATCATCAACTGGCGCGGACCGACGGCATTGACGCGCTCATGGACAAGCACCATCTCGACGCCATCGTGGCTCCCACGGGGGGCCCGGCATGGCTCACAGACCTGGTCAACGGTGACCACGTGGCCGGAGGGAGTTCTAACGCGGCCGCTGTAGCCGGTTATCCGAACATCAATGTGACTGCGGGTTTTCTTTCGGGGCTGCCGGTGGGGATTTCGTTCTTCGGGCGAGGGTGGAGCGAGCCCACATTGATCAAGCTGGCCTACTCGTTCGAGCAAGCGACCAAGGCGCGGCAGGCCCCGCGATTTCTGCCGACAATTGGGCCGAGTTAGAAAGGCGCGTGTAAAGTTTCGCAAAGACCATTCAGAAGGCCTCAGGAACCATCTACAATTTCCATGAAGCGGGAGGTGGTTCATGACCAGGCTCCAGATTTACGGGTCCGCTTCGTGGGCGCTGGCTAAGATGGTGGTGCTGTGCTTTGCCGTGTGCGGCTGCGCGCAAGGACAAATCCTCTATCAGGATCAGGAAATCCAGGTACACGATCTACCGTCTCTGACGGCACGTTCCCAGCATTCCTCCGACGTACTGTTGACCTCCCTGGAGACCGTTTTCCACGATCATGAGATATGCTGCGGCAAAGACTCCGCTCTCGAAGATCGCGCAGCCGCAGCCGATCCCAAGTCCTTGAAGGATGTGGCCAGCAGGCTGCGAGGGCGGCACTTGTTAAGCGATGGCCGTCCTATCCTCGTTACCGCTACTTATGTCACGCCGGACGCGGTGAATTCCGGGCTGCTCATCACCTGGTTTCAGAGCCAGCACGCGGCGCTGATGCGCTGGAATTCACACCTCTATGTCGTCCACGGAATCGTTTATATGTTCACGGCCAGCGGTGCGACGGACGCAGGTGTGCAAACCGGCACGGTGATCCACAAGTTTCTGCTTTGGGATACCCGCTTTGCCGATGCGCGTCGCGAAGTGGTCTTCAATCGTGAGACTGACGACCTGAGCAAGGTGGAAGGATTTCTGTTTGTGGAGGCAAAAGCGCAATAGACCTATACTTTTGTCTAGCCCGGACTGGGAACGCCCTTCCGAGCCGCTCTAATTTTTGCAAATTTTTACTCCGCTCATGTTAGCCTCCACTTATGAGGGGGTAATACATGACCAACCTGAACAAGGTAGTCACTTCCCTGCGGAACGAGTATGCCCGTCTCGAAAAAGAGATGGGAAGAGTGGGGAAGGCGTTGGATGCGCTCGGCCAAGCCGGCGGGAAAAAGCTCAAGAGGACGGGACGCACCTTGAGCAAGGAAGCCCGCAAGCGGATCGCCGATGCGCAACGGCTACGCTGGGCGAAAGTGCGGAAGCAAGCCGCCAAGCTAGTCAAGGCGTAACTGCAGTTATTCCGTAAGCACCGCCGATGGCCCCGTTCGTAATTTCTCCCAAGACTTGCGGACGGGACCTTAAGCGGGGCGTCAGTGGTAACGCAAGAACCTCACCTAAGTCCAGCGAAACCACTTCAGCGCCAGCACGAACGAAATTCCACCACACAGTCCGAGAATCAGCAGGCGCGGCCATTGCTGCAGGAGCGGTGTGCCTTCCAGAATGCTGGCGCGCAAGGCGTCGTTGAGGGCGGTCAGGGGCAGCGCTTTGATCAGGGGATGGATTGCCGCCGGGAAGCGCTCGTAGGAGAAGAAGACGCCGGAAAAAATCCACATGGGCATCATGACCAGGTTGATCAGGCCGCTGATGCTCTCGATTTTTTGCGCGCGGCTGGCGGTGAGCAGACCGACGCCGCCGAAGGTGAGCGATCCCAGGCCACCGAGCAGGGCAATCGAGAACACCGACCCGAGAACGCGCATGTGAAAGAAGATGACGCCGAACACCAGCAGCAGGCCGATTTCGATGACCATCAGCAACAGGCGGCTGGTCATGATGGCCAGCAGAAAATCTCCGCGGCGCATGGGCGTGCCCACGAAGCGCTTGAGCAGCTTGCGCTGGCGCATGTCGACCAGCGCGAATCCGATGCCCCACATGCCGGAGTTCATCAGGTTCATGCCCAGCAGGCCGGGGATGAGGAAGTCGATGTAGCGGGAGCCGGGCTCGGAAGAAGCGGCGGAGTGCGCGACGATTACGTCTTTTCGACCGAGAGCCGATTGCAACGCCTGGTCTACCTCGTCCCGCGAGAGGACACTCTCCGGCCGCGCAGGATCGAAGTCGTAAACGACCTGCCCATCGCGCGGAGGCTCGATGATGAGATCGTACTTCCCCAGACGTAAGCCGTTCTTGGCGGCCGCAACGTCGACGATGACGGCGTGGATGGCAGTGTGCCCGGGGGAGCTTTGCAGAAGCGAAACTACATGCTGCGCGTCGTCCCCCGACACAACTGCAACTCGCGTTGCGTCGGCGGGCTTGTTGCGGAAGGCGATACCCAGGCCGAGGGCCAACAACAACGGAAACACGAATACCCAGAAGACGACTTCCGGTTCTCGCTTGAGTTCGAGCATGCGCGCCGCCAGCAGGTGGGTATAGCCAGCCCAGCGGCCGTTGCGGCGGGGCGGAGATGGCGGCGTTTGTTTGGTGGTGACCGGTGTTTCCTGGGCGACGCTCATAGGTATCTTCGACCCGATTCTCGGAGGAGGGTTCGTGTCGTCCTTTAGGGACTCGGTTGCTTCCCTACTCGTATCCCCGGCACCACCGTGCCGGGCTTCACATTCCGCTCCGCGGCTGGATCACCGCGCCTGCGGCTTCCATTTGTCCAAGAATTCCAGCAGCACTTCCGGGGTCAGCCTGCGCGCGTCCTCGACCTCGCCGTTTTTTTGGCTGAACACCAGTTTGCCGTCGCTTTCGGTGACCGCCATGGCCGGAACGCCTTTGTCCAGGGGGATTTCATACTGCTGCACCAGATCCGCGTTCTTGTGCTCGTCCGGTCCCAGATCGATGTGCACCAGTTCATAATTGGCCGTGAGTACCGGCGACAGCTCGGGACCGTGAAATGCTAAATCCAGCACGTGGCAGTCGAAGCACCAGTTGGCGCCAAAGACCAGGAGCAGGCGCTTGTGTGCGCGCGCTGCCCGTTCCTCGGCATCTTTGATCTCGGCATGCGCATCGCTGTCCGCAGGATAGATATTCTTCTTCATGTCCGAAGGCTGTTGCAGGCGTGGTGAGTCCGTTCTCTCAACCCCAACCAGGTGCCACTGCTCTCCCTGCTTGACCCAGAACTGATCGTCGGTCACGGTGACGGTTAGCGAAAAGTCGGGCAGGCCTGACACAACATCCGCGCGGAAGATCACGCTGGCTTTCTCAGGGTGGACGATCAAGCGGATGATCTCGACCTTCATGTTGCGCGCCTTGAGGCCCAGCCAGAAACTCAGGTCGACGTCGGCGGGATGCATCACTCCACCCACCCGCACCTGCGCGGCGGGATCGGTGCTGTAGAGCGACTTCAGAGTGGCGGCATCGCCTGCGAGAACTGCACTCTTCCAGTGCTCGAACGGAGCGAACGCGGCAGCCGAGTCTGGGGACGGCACGGCCTGCCCCCAACTACACGATGCGAGCGTACCGCAAACCAAAGCTGCAACAGCCGCAAATCTGATTACGGATTTCATACCGACCTTTCTGCGAACGGGGTTAATCCTCCCTGAGATGGCGTCCCGTCAAGCGCACGAATACGTCTTCGAGACTCGCTTGCCGGGTGGTCAGATGCTGCAGTTGAGTTCCCTGCTGGTGGATCGCATCGAGCAACGCTGGGATCGTCAGGTGCGGTTGCTTGACGTTCAGGGCGACCATGCCGTCATCTTCGCGCACCGACTCGACGCTGGGCAATCCCTTCCAGGCCTGTAATGCAGCGCCGTCCGACTTGCCATCGGCGGAAGTGCCACTCACGGCGAACTCCACTACGTGATGTCCGCCGAGGCGTTCGATCAGGTCGGCAGGCGAGCCTTCGGCAATGACCTGCCCGTGATCCACAATGGCCAGGCGGTCGCAGAGACGCTCGGCTTCGTCCATGTAGTGGGTGGTGAGCATCACGGTGCCGCCGTCGCGCTGAAAGGCGCGGATGATGTCCCACAACTGGCGGCGGCTCTGTGGATCGAGGCCGGTGGTCGGCTCATCGAGAAACAGAATTTTCGGATTGCACACCAGAGCGGTCGCCACGGCAAGGCGCTGGCGCTGGCCGCCGGAAAGTTTTCCCACCCAGGAATCGGCTTTTTCGGTCAGTTGGAGCTGCTCGAGCACTTCATCCGAGGAGCGCGGCTCGCGGTAGAAGCTGGCAAAGAGTTCGATGGTCTCGCGCACCGTGAGTTTTTCCGACAGCCGCGTCTCCTGTAGCGAAATGCCCAGCCACTCGCGCATTTCGCGTTCGTCGTCGCGCCAGGAGTGTCCCAGGATCGAAACCTCGCCGGAAGTGGGCGCGAGCAGGCCTTCCAGGATTTCGATGGTCGTGGTCTTCCCTGCCCCGTTCGGCCCGAGCAGGCCGAAACATTCGCCGGTCAGGACCTCGAGGTTAAGGCCGCGCACGGCCTCGACTTTTCCGTCGTAAGTCTTGCGCAGATCGCGGCATTGGATGGCGGCGGACATTGGGTCATTCTACTGGATGTTGTTTTCCTTCGTGGTACTTCGTGTCCTTCGTGGTTGTGATTTTGAGCTTAGGTCTGCGCCCGGGCCGTCGCGTTCAGCAGCAATCGTCAGTGGGCTGTAGTTTGGTTTAAAATACCGCATCGCCGGAATCGCTTCCGGCATCTTGTTCCCATGCGCATCCCGCGGCACGGCTTTACTTGACGGCGTTCCCTCTAAGACGCCCGTGTGTCGTTTCCCAACGTCAGTTAGCCAATCGCCAGAGCCTTAAAGGATGTTGCCTATGCTGCGCAAGCTTTGTGTTTTCCTGTTTGTCCTTACTCTTCCCTCTGTTGCCCAAGAGTCACGCCATATCACATTTCACTATGCCTTTACAGTGAAGAACCTTCCCGCCGGAAAGAAGGTCCGCCTCTGGATTCCTGCCGCGCAATCGGATGCTTATCAGGAGGTAAAGATTCTTGCCGCCAACGGTGACTTGCCGGTGCGGAAAACCCGCGAATCGAAATACGGCAACGAGATTTACTTTGCCGAGACTGGCAGCGCAACTCAGCCGGAGCTGCATTTCGACGTGGAATACGACGTGGTGCGGCATGAACGCGTGGCCCTGAACCCGGCTGCGCACCTGGTTGTGAGCACTATAACCAAAGATCTACCCAATAAGGAGCGGCAGGATGACCTGCAGCCCGACGCGCTCGTACCTGTCACAGGCCTGCCTGCGGATCTCGCTGCCAAAGTCACTCAGGGCAAGACGCAGCCGCTCGACAAGGCCCGCGCGATCTACGACTACGTGTTCACCACCATGCGTTACGACAAGACGGGCACGGGCTGGGGACACGGCGACGTGCTTTACGCCTGCGACGCCAGGAAGGGCAACTGCACGGACTTCCATTCCCTGTTCATCGCGATGGCGCGGTCGCAGGGCATTCCCGCGCGCTTCGAGATCGGCTTCCCTCTGCCGCCCGACAAACATTCCGCCGAGATCGCGGGCTACCACTGCTGGTCCGATTTCTATATCGACGGCAAGGGATGGATTCCGGTCGACATCTCCGAAGCGTGGAAGCATTCGGAGAAACGGGAATACTTCTTCGGATCGCACGACGTGAACCGGGTGCAGTTCAGCATGGGCCGCGACCTGCGAGTGAATCCTCCGCAAGAAGGCAAGCCGCTGAACTACTTTGTATATCCTTACGTCGAGGTTGACGGGCAGGAGTATGCCAATGTTTCGCTGGCGTTCTCGTTCGCGGACGCGGAGCCAGCGGTTGCGATGAAATGAGTCTCGCCCTCCGTTGGTACAATGGTCCGATCAGTGATGGGGAGACGTATGAGGCGTGCCGCCCTCGGGTTTCGGATGCATTCCGGCTGGGGGGTGCTCGTGGCCGTCGCCGGAGACGCCGACTCGGTGGAGGTGATCGAGCGGAAATCGATCGTCATCATTGATGCAACCATCCCTCGAGATAAGCAGCCCTATCACCATGCGGCCAACCTGGAACTGCGAGAGGCTGCAGCATACATTGCGAAGCTTACGGCCCTGTCCGAGCGTCTGGCTCTGGCGGCCGTCGAGCGGGTGTTAAAGGACCTGCACGGGCGCAATTATCGAATTGCGGGTGCTGCTCTCCTGTTGGCGTCCGGACGGCCTCTGCCGTCGCTTGCGAAAATTCTCCTGTCGCACCCACTGATTCATACCGCGGAAGGAGAATTCTTTCGCAGCGCCGTCAAGAGCACCTGTGACCGGCTGAAGATTCCAGTCTCGTCCATTCGAGAGCAGGAACTCGGCGAGCGGGCGAACGCGGCATTCGGAAACGCTGCCGAGGCAGTGCAAAGCAGGATTTCAACCGTGGGAAGTTCGATCGGACCACCTTGGACCAAGGATCACAAGGCGGCGGCGCTAGCCGCGTTGATGGTCCTGGCGTGAAAGTGGAAAGAAATCGCGGTGTAGCCGCCGGTGAATCTGCTGCCCGTTCGGTTCACTTGTGGCCGACCACCATATCCCCCGGCCCGGGATCCCCTCCAGGCTGTGGCATCTGTGGAGGCGCGCTGGGAGGAACGGGTGACGCGCCATCGGCGGGCTTGGGGACATCTTCCGAATCTTCTCCCGGACGGCGCAGGCTGGGCGCGTTCGCGGGCCGGTCTTCCTGTTCTTTCTTGGCCTCGGTATCTTTATCAGGCTTCTCGAGGATGACTTCTTTTTCGGTGCGCACGATCTTCTGGCCGCCCACCTTCATGGTCTCGACGCGGACCACTTCGTCGCCCACGATGCGGACGAAGTCCACGTCCTGCGGCGGTTCGCCGTAGATCCATTCTTCGTATTCGGTTTCGCCGTCTCTCTCCCGCACTTTTTTTGGCGCCTTGCCTTTGGCGTGCAACACCATTTCCGAATTCATTCCCACCAGCACGTGGTGCGCCTGAATCGCCTCCTTCACCTGGGGAGGCACGGTATCCAGATACGCTTCCTCTTTATTTCTGGCGTTGAAATCGAGCACGGGAAAGAGCAGAGCGCGCAACTGCCGAGCGCTCATTTCCGGGACATACTTGTCGAAGTAGACGTCCAGATAAGTTCCGTGCGGATTGGGCGGAGTCTCATTCGGACCCATCTGTACCGGGGTGCCATTGGCGCCTTCGATCTGGATGTGGTTGTACCACTTCTTGCGGTGAACCGGACCGCCGTTGATATCGAAATGAATGTGATTGTCCTTGATCTCCACATACGAGAGGTGGGCGGGATCGCCCGGCCTCACGGCCGGTCCCCAGAGGGCAAGGGCCTGTTGCAGCTCCGGACCGGTGGGAGAGGTCACGCCGTCTTTCAGCTTGATTCCCTTGGCGCCCATGGGAAAGAACGCCCGCGCGTAGACGATCTGGGTCTCGAAGTCGCGGATGATTTCAAAGCGCGTCTGCTTCGACATGCGTGGGGCGTTGGCGGGAATGGGCGGGGCGGGCGGTGGAGACGGCTGCCCATGAGCGCTCGACACCGGCGCGGAAGTGTGGTCCGGGGCTGGAGTGGGAGTGGTGCTCTGTCCGCTGACAAGGATCGCCGGGAGAAAAACGGGGAGAAGCAGGAGAGACGCGACGCGAAAACGTTCCATAAACCACCCCAGGGCCGACTTCGCCACATTATATCGCTGTTTGCCGGGTGTGGAGGGAAAAGTGGAAGGTGGGACGCGCGTCGCGGTCTTGAGGTCCGAAGTCCGAGGTCTGGAGGCCGAGGTCTGAGGGCTGACCGCTAGTCCAGATTCAGCTAAACCAGATTCAGCGCCTTCTTAATCGTGCCGCGCTCTTTCTGGATTTTTTCCTGCAGCAGCGTGATGGCGTAGATCAGCTGCTCCGGCCGTGGCGGGCAGCCCGGGACATAGATGTCGACTGGGATGACCTGGTTGACGCTCTGCACCAACGCATAGTTCTGGAAGACGCCGCCTGAAGTCGCGCAGGCGCCCATGGACAGCACCCACTTCGGCTCCGGCATCTGTTCCCACAACTGGCGGATCACGGGGGCCATTTTGTTCGACACGCGTCCGGCAATGATCATCAGATCGCTCTGCCGGGGCGAGGGGCGAAATACTTCAGCGCCGAAGCGGGCGATATCGAAGCGCGACGCACCCATGGACATCATCTCGATAGCGCAGCAGGCCAGACCAAATGTCATGGGCCAGATGGAACTTTTGCGCATCCAGTTGACGGCGGAGTCGAGCGTGGTCAGGACGACTCCCTCAGGGGTGGGATTGCCGAAGGTGAGGTCTTTGACGGTCTTGGTGCCGTTCTCGACGTCGACGTAGGGTCCGAAGTTCAGTTCGCGGGCCATGAAGACATTCTAAACCAATCGAGAACTCAGGCGCAGGAGCTACGAGCTACTTTGCTGAGGCCGCTCGCCGCACAGCCCTCTCGGCGGAGTGAGGCAATTGCACCGGGACGAAGTATTCTTCAGGATAGAGATAGTCTTCGCCTGACTCGTCAATCACTCTGATCTGGCCGAGTTTGGCCGCGGCCCCATCCGCAACGACCTGATAAAGCTTTCGCAGGTCGAGCGAGGCGGCGTAGTCTTTATTTTTGACACAAACGACGAATCGAGGTTCCGTTCTCTTCATTGAATTACTCTGCCGATTCTACTCTACGGATTCACGACAACCTTGCCGAACATCTGGCTCTTCTCCAAGTACTCATGGGCTTCGCGCAGATCTTTCAGTGGAAACGTCCGATCCAACACCGGCTTCAAGCGGCCGGCGAATATGTGGCCGAGGACTTCGCGAAGTTCGCCCATGGTCCCCATGTAGGATCCGAGCAGGGTCAACTGGCGCGCGAAAAGATGGCGCAGATCGAGTCCCACGGTGGGTCCGGTGGTCGCCCCGCAGGTCACCAGTTTGCCGCCGGTTTTGAGGGATCGAATGCTCTCGTCCCAGGTGGCGGCGCCGACGTGTTCGACCACGATGTCGACGCCTTCTTTGTTGGTGATCTTGCGGACTTCTTCGGAAATTTTCTGCTTGTAGTGGTTGATGCCGTAGTCGGCCCCGAGCGCGCGTCCCTTCTCGATCTTCGCTTCGTCGCCCGCGGTGGTAATCACGCGGCAGTGAAACAGCTTGGCAATCTGGATGGCGGCAATCCCCACGCCTGAGCTTGCTCCCAGCACGAGCACGGTTTGTCCGGGACGCACGGCCGCGAGGCCGACCAGCATGTGCCATGCGGTGACGAACACGAGCGGGACGCTGGCAGCCTGGTTTAAATCGAGCAAGAAATCGAGCGCATCCGGGATGGGAATCACATTCGCCGCCGGGACCGCGATCAGTTCGCAGTTGCCGCCGTCGACCGCATTGCCCAGTACCGTGAACTCGCGGCACTGGTTCTGCACGCCGGCAAGGCACTTCACGCAGTGTCCGCAAAAATGCATGGGCGCCACCAGCACGCGCTGCCCGACCGTGAATCCGCTGACGTATTCACCGATCTCGGCGACTTCTCCGGCGACATCGCTTCCCAGAATGTGCGGCAGCTTCACGCCCGGCAGTCCTTTGCGGACCCACACGTCGAGATGATTGAGCGAGCAGGCCTTCACCCGCACCAGCACTTGATCTTTGCGCGCCTGCGGGTCTGGAATGTCTTCGTAAGTCAGGACTTCAGGCCCACCGAATTGATGAATACGGACGGCCTTCATGAAGGAGCTCTCCGGTTGTACTTGTCGAAAATGGCCCAGTCATCGTAATATGCCCACTAACACTAGAAAGGCTCTAAAGCCGATGTCTGAGGACGAATCAGTTAAGCCGTCTACTACGTCTCAGAGCCAGCAGCCCAATGAGTCCCAAGGGCAGCAAGGTAATCAAGCTGCTAATACTGGAGCGGCTCAAGAGATATTGCCAGCCCGGAATCCACAACGTGTAATGGATCACGGACTTCCAGAGAGAAATCCAAACACTACTCTTAAAACCATCAAACGCACGGATAACGGTGATTTGCAGAAGTAGGTACACGAGGCACGAGACAGAGGCCGTGAGCCATATTTCCGCACGGAGAGTCTTAGTCGCCTTCCCTCTCTGAACGTTCCCATGTGAAGTAATCATTCCCCACAGTGTCAGAATACGATAGCGTTTCAATTTCTCTACGCGGGAGAAACACTCCTCCTTCAGCCATTCATCTTGACTGATACATTCGTACTCCTTGAGCGACAACGCCGAGATGGAAAGGTATGTGCAGAGCAAGCCCGTAATTCCCGCACAGAAACCAATCCACAGCGTGCATTTATTTCCTAAATTCGACCATGTCGCAGAACTGGACACAAGGAGCGTAACAATCGCGGCTCCGTAAGCGGCGAAGGACGTTGCCTTCGATTCGACAGAGCGGATACTATCTACGGTTTCCTGAGCTAGCCCCTGCCCGAACGTATAGAGTTCATCGATAACGGCGGCATCTTCGCACGCTTGGATGCGTTCCCGTACCTGTTCTTCTGAAAGGTCAGCGAGAGTACGTATATCGCTCATTAGGACGGCTCCTCAGTAGTCTTTTTTCTCCCAACGATTCATCCATCCGCCCGGCCGGTTGAGGTAGATACGGCGGATTCCCGACTAACTCTCGATACTCTAAGCGAAACCCGGTCCACAAGAGGAGCGGATTGTCATCACTGGCGATCCGCAAGAGGCCATAGACAAACTCCTCATTCAAGAAACCGTCGCGCCAACCTCCCTTTGCAATTGATTGCACGGCATTGTCGCCCCATTTTCAACACCTGCCTCCTCCCGCCGACGGATGAGAAATATCGCAAAACACAAAACGAGCCATCTGTAGGCGACCAGCCAGAGCTTTTTCCACAGCTCGTCGCCTGTCAAGCTAAAAAGGTCTTGACAACCCTAACCTATTGCTCCGAAAGAGACTATAGTCCCTCCCCACCCAGCCAGACCCGGGTCAAAGCTGATATAATCGATGTAGTCGTGTTTAGCCCTAGGCGATACCGTTTCCTTTTCTTCGGGGCCAACAAAAGCACTCGGTCTAACTCCTTATTCCGCAATATTTTGCAAGTAACTCCTTCGCGCTCAAGATTTTGCCAGGAAGAGCGCATACCCCACCACCGCAACTCTCACAAAGCAAATATCTTAGCTCAAGGGTATAAAAAAATATTTGGCCATATATACCGGCCCGCGCTATGCTCCGGCGTGCGACCATCCTGATGAACATCGATATCTACGAGCAGATCGTCGAGCTTCGCCGCACCGGACGCCGCGGGGCCGTGGCCACCATCGTCAATGTGCGCGGGTCGATTCCGTCGTTCAAGACCGCGAAGATGCTGGTGCGGGATGACGGCTCGATTGTGGGTACGATTGGCGGAGGATGCGTGGAGGCCGATGTTTGGCAGGCGGCGCGCGAAGTCATGGAATCGGAGAAGCCGCGAACCTTAAAGTTCGACTTGAACCAGGATCCGAAATACGACACGGGCTTGGTTTGCGGCGGGACGCTGGAGGTTTTCGTTGAGCCAGTGCTACCTCCAGCATTACTTTATGTTTTTGGTGCAGGTCACGTAGCTTTCAACCTTTGCCAGACAGCGGCGAACGCCGGATTCGACGTGACGGTGACGGATGACCGGTCTTCATACGCAACCAAGGAACGATTCCCTGCGGCGCGCGACGTCTACGCGCTTGATTTTGACGAGGCTATCAAGACTCTCGATCCGAACGAGTCTTCCTACATCGTGATCGTGACGCGCGGACACCGTGATGACATGCGCATTCTTCGCTGGGCGGTGCAGACTCGGGCGAGCTACGTAGGGATGATCGGCTCGAAGCGCAAAGTGATCGAAATTTTCAAGACGCTGCAAAAGGAGGGCGTGCCCGCGCATCTGTTCGACCGGGTGCACGCACCGGTCGGGCTGGATATTGGCGCCGTTACGCCCGAGGAGATTGCCGTCGCCATAACAGCGGAGTTGATCGCGGTGCGCCGGCATGCCAGCGCCGCTCTGCCGCATTTGAGCTGGTTCAAGGGAGCGCGGGAAGAAGCGACTTCAGACTCCGCCACCGAAGTGGTGGAAGACGGCGAGCACAACCTCTAAGGCTCCGTAGCTGGTTTCCGACTACTGACCTACACGCGAGTCGACCTTCGCTCGACCGGACAGCCGAGGGCGGCTGTCCTACATGAGCGGCTGCGCACTGACTTTCCCTTCGCTTTCTGCTATCTTCCGCACATGGCGCGGTCTCCGAGTTTCGCTGGAGTAATTCTGGCTGCGGGCGATTCCTCGCGCATGGGGACGGACAAAGCCCTGCTCCCCTGGCCTCCGCAGGTCGAGGGACAGCCGCCCTCGAAGGACAGCTTCCTGTCGGCGACGATTCGTTCTCTGATGCTCGCCACCGACTTCGTCGTCATTGTCGCGGGCAGGAACGAGACGGCCCTGGCGCCGATTGCGTATGCCAATGGAGCGTCGGTCGTCAGCAATCCTGACCCTGGCCGCGGGCAGTTCAGTTCCCTGCAAGTAGGACTGCATGAAGTGCTCAACCGTGGGCGCGACGCCGCTGTCATCACGCTGGTGGATCGGCCGCCCGTCAGTACGGCGACCGTGCAACTACTCAAGGATGCCTTCGAATCGGCCCCGCAGAATGTCTGGGCGGTGGTGCCGGAGTTTTCCGGGCAGCACGGGCATCCTTATCTCGTGGGCCGCGAGTTGATTGAAGTTTTCTTGCAGGCATCGGCGACGGCCAGTGCCCGTGACGTCGAGCATCGTTATCAGGAGCACATCCGGTATGTCGAGGTGAGCGATCCGTTTGTGGCGCTGAACATTAACACCCCTGAGGATTACGCGGCTTTGCTGGCGAGGCATTAGCAGCGCACCGTTTGCACATTTCGGTTTCCGCACGTTATCGTCGAGGTGCATGAAGACTTCCGGGGTGCACGCATCCGATCCAGCCGAGCACGAGTTTCTTGAGTCTGTTCTGCGGTTGAAGCCGCGGGTGGCGGCGTTCGATTGCGACGGCACACTCTGGTCCGGTGACGCAGGGGAAACGTTCTTCGACTGGGAAGTGCGGGGAGGTATCGTTTCGGCTGACGTTGGCACGGCCATGCGCGCCCGTTACGCCGAATACAAGGCGGGCAA
Source organism: Acidobacteriota bacterium (assembly GCA_013289685.1). Taxonomy (GTDB): domain Bacteria; phylum Acidobacteriota; class Terriglobia; order Terriglobales; family Acidobacteriaceae; genus Sulfotelmatobacter. Next base: position 221,616 of record JABCZL010000001.1, read on the forward strand.
GGTGAGCGAAGACGACATGTGCGGCGAGATGGTCACGATGCACAAGGGGATGACCGAGGCGGTGATGATGACAGCCGCATCGGATTTCATGGCGCACGTCTTTCCAGGAAAGATCTTTGCAGAGATGCAGGACCTAGTGATCCGCCTGCAGGAAAACGGCTGTGAAGTCTGGGCGGTTTCGTCATCGAACGAATGGGTGATTCGCGCGGGGATGAAGCCGTTCGGCATTGGCGAAGACAAGATCCTCGCAACGAAAGTGGAAATTGAGAACGGCGTGATCACCGATCGGTTGATTCGCGTTCCGTCCGGCCCCGGCAAGCCGAAAGCACTGCGCGAAGTCGTCAGGAAAGAGATCGACACGGCTTTCGGTAATTCCCGCTGGGATGCCGATATGCTGGCCTTCGCGAGGCATGGGTTCGCGGTGAATCCTAATCCGGATCTGGAGGCGGTGGGACGGCAGCGGGGCTGGACTGTTTATTTTCCGGACGGAACTCGCGGATAGCATGGACCCGTGCTTTTCGCACGAAAGCCCGCAGGGGCTAAAGCCCTTACTCCATCTGAATGCTTACGCGGCCCTAGAAGGGCCGCTCTTCCACGGTGACGCCTGCATTCGTAATTTCCTACCGCAGCCGGCGGTTACAATTTGAACTGTATGTATTCCACCCAGTTGCTCGATCACTTTCAAAATCCGCGCAACGCTGGCGACGTTCCGCACGCTGACGCGACGGCGGAGATTGAGAACCCGGCATGCGGGGATGTGCTTCGTCTGACTTTGAAGATCGATTCGGGGCGCATTGCGGAAATTCGGTTCAAGGCCAAGGGATGCGTGCCGTCGATGGCATGCGCATCGGCGTTGACCGAACTGGTGGCGGGGCAGACTGTGGACGAAATTCGATCTCTGCATCGCGAGACCCTGATTGCGGCGGTGGGCGGCTTGCCGCAAGCTTCGACACACGCAGCACAACTGGCTTTGGACACTCTCTCGGCGGCCTTGCGCCAGGTCAAAGCCCAAAGCGAACCGTAGACTCGACCATGCCGAGCGCGCATACTCCCCGCCGCATCGCCTGCCTGCAGCCGAGCGCAACCGTCATTCTCGACGCCATTGGCGAACTGGGACGCGTGGTGGCCTGCACACGCTATTGCGCAGAGGTTGTGCCCGGAGTCGCTGACGGTTCGCGTGCGATCCTGGCCGACTCCTGGACTGCCGATACGGCGCAGATCGTGGCTGCGAAGCCGGATCTGGTGATCGCGGCTGTTCCCTACCAGGAGAAGGCGGTCAGCGACATCCTCAGGGCGGGAGTACGGTTTCTCGGACTGGCTCCGAAAACCTTGGCGGACATTTATACGGACATCGCAACGATCTCTGGGGCGGTGGCGGTGGCAGATCGAGGAGAAGAAGTGATCGCGGCCATGCAGCGCGACATCGGCCAGATCCACGCCCGCGCTCGGACTGCGTCCAGCGCGCGGCCCAGGGTCTGGTGTGAGGAATGGGGCAAGCCTTTGATCGCCTCACAGAAGTGGGTGGCGGAACTGGTGGAGGCTGCGGGAGGGGATTTCGTGGTTACTGCTGGCACTCATGCCTCAGCCGAAGATGTCCGGCGGCTTGATCCGGAGGTGATCATCGCCGCGTGGTGCGGTGCGGGAGAGCGCGTGCCGCTCGAAAAGATCATTTCGGAGCGGGGCTGGCAGGGGACCACAGCGGCGCGTTCGGGACGCGTTTTCTGTATTCGGGACGAGTTTCTGAACACTCCCGCGCCCACGCTGCTGCGCGGTTTAGAGGCGCTGGCCTTCGCGATTCATCCCGAATTGTTCCCCAGCACGAAAGGAATCCGGCAGATTACCGGGGTTCCCGCTTCCACTGCCGGGAATTCCGCGCCGTGAGTTAAGATTTCACTCATGGCCGTGGCCGGGAGAATCGAAGAAGTCCGCAGCGAGATCGACGGGCTAGCGGAGAGTTTGCCCACCGCTCAACGACTCATGCAGGCGATGGTGAAACTGCTGCACGATCGCATGCTGAAATATAACTGGGTAGGTTTTTACCTGCTAGAACCGGGAGCCCAGCCGCCCATGCTGGTGCTGGGCGCATTCGAAGGCGCTATGACGCCGCACACTCGCATTCCGCTCAACCAGGGGATTTGCGGCGCGGCCGCATCCAGCGGGTTGACGGTTGTGGTCGACGATGTCAGTAAGGATCCCCGGTATCTGGCGTGTTCGCTCGAAACCAAGTCGGAGATCGTCGTGCCCGTGTTTGTGCATGGCAAGGTGGTGGGCGAGTTGGATATAGACAGCCACTTTCCGGCGGCTTTCACTGCCGAACATCAGGCTTTGGTGCAGCATTGCGCCATGCTGGTGGGGAAGAAGCTGGAAACCTCCGGACAATAATCGTCAATCGTCGAAAATGAAAGTCAAAGAATGAGAGTGGAAAAGGGCAAGGTGCGCGCGCCGGAGATCGGGCGGGTGTGGCTGAATTCGAGTCCGCTGAGTTTCCGGCAGCTGCGCGGGCGCGTGGTGCTGGTCGACTTCTGGGATTACACCTGCGTCAACTGCATTCGCACGCTGCCTTATGTGCAGGCGTGGCACGAGCGCTACCGGGATAAAGGCCTGACCGTGATCGGCGTGCACACGCCGGAGTTTACTTTCGCGCAATACGAATCGAATGTGGAACGCGGGGTGCGCGAGTTCGGGCTCACCTATCCCATCGTGATCGACAGCAACCGTGAAATCTGGAAGGCATTTGCGAACCGCTACTGGCCGACCAAATACTTGCTCGATAAAGATGGATACCTGCGCTTCGGGCACTTCGGCGAAGGCGGGTATGGGGAGTGTGAGCAGGTGATTCAGGAGTTGCTGCGGGAGATTGATCCCAACATCGAACTGCCGGCCTTATTGGAACCTGTGCGCGAGGAGGATCATGTGGGCGCGGTTTGTTACCGGGCGTCGGGCGAACTCTATCTGGGAAACCGGCGTGGGCGGATCGGCAATGATGGTGGATTCAAGGAAGATGCGATTGCCGACTACGTCTTCGCCGGGAAGCCGGAAGAGAATTTTTTCTACGCTGACGGGCGCTGGGCGTCGACGGCAGAGTACTTCGAGGCAGTTGAAGCCGGGCCTCACACTTTGCGATTGAAATACGAAGCGTCCGCCGTAAACTTGGTCATGGCTTCTCCCCACGCCGCCGCAGCCGAGGTGGTCGTGTTGCAAGACGGCAAACCGCTGACTCGCAAACAATCGACCCGAGACACGCGCTTCCGCCCCGGTGCGAACGGAGGCGACGAAGAGAGCTATGTGGTGGTGGACTCGGCGCGCATGTATTTTCTTCTCGATAACCACGAGTTCGGCGAGCACGAACTGGAACTGCGTTGCTCCGCGGGCGTTGCGGCGTTCGCTTTCACGTTCACCAGTTGCGTCGATCCAGTGGCCAGCGCGCTGCAAACCGCCGGCGTGCCCGAGCCGGATGTGTCGAAGATATGAAGCGCGTCGTCGCGGGCCTCATCGTACAAGATGGCAAGCTGCTGGTGTGCCAGCGCACGCGCCACCAGACCATGCCGCTGAAGTGGGAGTTTCCCGGGGGAAAGATTGAAGAAGGGGAACAGCCTCGCGACGCGTTGCGCCGGGAACTAGAGGAAGAACTCGGAATCCTGGCGGCCGTCGGTGACGAGGTCAAACGCATTCAACATGAGTACCCGAACGGGGGTATGGTGGAGCTTCGCTTCTTTGTTGTACGCGACTACCAGAGAGAAATCGAGAATCGCATTTTTCGCGATATCCAGTGGGCCGCGCCGAAGGATCTGCCGAAGTATGACTTTTTGGAAGCGGACCTGACATTGGTGCGGGACCTGGCCGCGGGGAAACTGATCTAGACGTTATCCCCGCGGAAAGCGGTCGGTCACGAAATGGTCGAGCGAAAATCCCCACGCCGCGCAAAAGACGCGAGACATGGGGCACCCGCTAGCCCGAACGCAGGGTCCAGAACCAGGCTACCGTCAGCCCGATCATCACAACTGTGGTCGTCCACGCAACCAGGTTGAACAGCCGCGTGTTCACGTACTCGCCCATTAATTCCTTCTTGTTGATCAGCAGCAGCATGAAGATCAGGACAAAGGGCAGCACCACGCCGTTTACGACCTGCGACAGCACGGCAATCTTGACCAGCGGCAGGCCGGGGATGAGAACCACGGCGCCGCCCGCCAGGATCAGCAACGTGTAGAGCCAGTAAAACGCGGGCGCCTCTCCGAACTTCATTCCGACTCCGGACTCGAAGCCCAGGCCCTCGCAGACGGTGTAGGCGGTGGAGAGTGGCAAGATCGACGCCGCGAATAACGATGCATTAAAGAGGCCGACGGCAAAGAGAATGTAGGCGTAGTCCCCCGCCAGGGGCTTCAGGGCCTGAGCCGCATCGGCGGCATACTTGATGTCGCGATAGCCGTGAACGTACAGGGTGGCGGCGCAGGCGACGATGATGAACCAGGCCACGATGTCGGTGAAAATACAGCCGGCCACCACGTCGAGGCGCGAAGCTTTATATCCGCGCTTGGGCACACCTTTTTCGACGATCGAGGATTGCAGGTAGAACTGCATCCAGGGAGCAATCGTCGTGCCCACCACGCCGATGACCATATAAAGATAGGCCTGCTCGCGAAAGGCCTTCAGGGCGGGCGGTTTGAAGGTGGCAATGGTCGCGTCTTTCCACATGGGATGGGCCAGCACTCCCGCGAAAATGTAGGTGACGTAGAAAAAGGACGCGGCCAGGAAAACTTTCTCCACACTCTTGTACTGCCCTTTCACCACGATCAGCCACACAATCACGCAGCACACGGGCACGGTCGCGAAGCGGGGGAGCCCGAACAGTTCGAGGCTGGTGGCGATGCCGATGAACTCGGTCACGATGTTGCCGAAGTTGGTGATCAGGATTCCGATCATCATGAAGAAGGTGATGCGGAGTCCGAATTCCTCGCGAATCAGGTCGCTGAGGCCCTTGCCGGTGACCACGCCCATGCGGGCGCACATCTCCTGCACCACGATCAGGGCGAGCGTGATTGGAATCATGGTCCACAGCAGAAGATGTCCGAATTGTGCCCCGGCCTGGGAGTAGGTCAGGATGCCGCCGGCATCATTGTCGACGTTCGCGGTAATAAAACCCGGTCCGACTACGGCGAAGAAGAGTAGGATCCGGATCTTCCAACGTCTCAGAAATCTCATGCGCGCTTTTCGCTGACATAGGGATGGAGCAGACTGCGGGTGCAACGACGCCACAGGATAAACGGACCTAGCGAATCTGGCCAAACAAAAAGTGCTCAGAAATTGGAATTAGGGATGGCGGAGTTGGTGCGGGGTTGAGTTTAGGACTTGGGCGCCGAGCCTCGCGCGACTCAACAGCTATTTGGTGGATGAGCCGTCGTTGTGAGAGGCCAGGTAAGAGCGCGCGTGAACGAGTTGGGGGAGGTCCGAATCGGCGGCTTTCCAGGCCGCCAGGAAGGCCGCGTACCCTGCAGTGGCTCCTGCGACGTCACCAGCCTGCTCGCTGGCCATGGCAACGCCGTAGAGCGGGAAGCCGGAGCGGGGCCGCTCTACCAGTGCATCTTTGTAAGCGGTCTTTGCGCCGGCCCAGTCGGATGTTGCCAGGAATGCCGCCGCTTCCGTTTCGCTGACCGGCCGAATGTAGGCTGGAGGCTCGCGGTATCCGAGCGCTTTTTCTTCCTGCGCGGCCTGCGCGTAAAGCTTTTTCGCTTCGTCGTTCAGCTTCTTTGCCATGAGCAGGCCGGCACGCAGTTCCAGAGACATGACAGATAGGTTTCGCACCAGCGGATCGGGCAAAGCGTCTGGCATAAGTTGCAGTTTGGGAGGAGAGGAGTCGGCCGCTTTCTTGTCTTTCTCCTCGTCTTTGTCTCTGTCTTTTTCTTTCTTTTTGGCTTTGGCGTCGGCTTCGTCTTTGAGCCGGTTCGAAATTCGCCACAACTCGGCATCGAACTGCGCCGAAGCTGCCTCCGCGCGCGACGGATCGCGCTGATCGAGAGCCTGCATGCCGAGAGCGAACTGAGTCAACTGGCGCGTCAGAAACTGGAGATTCGGCAAAAACGGCGGCGGATCGACGGGCTTCAGCAAGCTCAGAGCCGTGGTCCAATCCGCAGTCCGCAGCGCGGCGGGAAGCCGAGGGTCGAGGCGCGACATCGAGTCGCGCGACGACCAGGGATACAACGTATTTTCCAGTTCCCCGCGCGCGTCCTTCAGTTTGGCCGACAGCGCGGTGGCCTCGTTGAATTCGCCGGCTTCCAGGAGGTTGGCGATGGCGTACATCAAGTTGTGAACGTAGTTCCAGTCATCGTCGACTTGCACATGCTGCGCCTGCATATACTGCTCATCGGCCTTCATAGAGGCCGCAAAGGATTCTTTGGCACGGGCGTAGTCACCGGTGCGATAAAAGATGTGGCCCGGCATGTGGACCATGTGCCCTGAGGTGGGCGCGAGGCTTGCCAGGATTTCGGCGCTGTGCAAGGCCTGCTCGGGGCGAGGACTGGCCTCAACAGCATGAATCCAGTAGTGATTCGCCGCAGAGTTGTCGGGATCCTCCTTCAAGACGGTTTGCAAGATCGCCAAGGCTTCTTTCTGACCGGCGCGCGGCTGGCCGTTATCGTCGTAGCCGTTCGTGAGCGCTTCCGCCAGAAAAAGTCTGGCCTGCAGGTCTTTGGGATTGCTCTTGACGAGCTTGCGGTAGATTTGAACTTCCTCGGACTCGTGCGGGCTCTTGTTTTTCTTTTCTTTCTTTTCGGACTTTTCGGATTTCTCGGCAGCGGCGGCGGCCGCCTCGATGTATAACCGCTCCGCCTTGCTGGCGCGTCCTTTCAGGCTCACGGCCTTCGTCAGCGCCTGGTTCGCATAATATTTCGAGTTGCTGTGGGCAAAGCTCTCCGCATGGTAGATCCCCCAATAGCACATGGCGCACTGCGGATCGACGCGCGCACTCTGCTCGAAGGCGCGAACCGACTCGTAATCCCAAAAGTCGTGCAGGAGATTCAGGCCCTGATCGAACCACATTTGCGCCTCCGGCGAGGCGGTGATGCGGATGTGGGCATTTCCGATGCCAGCGAGTCTCTGAGGTGGTGGCAGAGTTTCGGGGGCGACCGCCTCCCGCGTGTTCATGGGATGGCACGTCATGGCGCTCTGAGCGGACATCAACTGGGCGCCGCCAACGATCAGGCAGATCGGGATCAGGGCAAGAGCGGTCATCTTTCGCGATGACACGGTCACAAACGACCCAAACAGCGCCAGGAGGCTGCTCCGTTTGAGTTTCCTTCCGCGCGAGATCCTTCGCTCCGCCGGAAAAACGGCTACGCTCAGGATGACGCCTATGAAAGATTGGCAAGTCTGCTGGCAAACTGAGGCGCTACGGTTCTTGGAGGGACTTTGCATTCTTGGGCCGATGGAATGATCGCATTTTCCTTACAGCTTTGCCCGCAACATGCTGATCACGTCGTCCGAGGTGATCACGCCGGTCAGTTTGTTGTGCTCGTCCACGACGGGCAGGGTCTGCAGGTTGTATTTGTCAAACAATTCCGCCACTTCGTTTTCCTCGACTCCCTCATGGGTCAGGACCAGCGGCTCCTGGGTGAGCGATAGCATTGGAGTGGACTGCGAAGCGAGCACGAGTCTCGCCAGCGGAACCGCGCCGACCAGGGTTCCGTGAGAATCCACGAGATAGATGGTGCTGACCGCCTCCACTCCGCCTTCGAATTCGCGCATGGAATCGATGGCATTCTGCACGGTGGCCACGACCGGCAGCGCGAGGAATTCGGTGGTCATGCGCCCAGCGGCGGTTTCTTCCCTGTGCTCGAGCAGTTCGACGACGTCCTGCTGGGCTTCCGGTTCCATCCGGACCAGGATTTGTTCGGTGCGCTCTTCGGGCAGATCGCCCAACAGATCGGCGGCAGCGTCGGGATCCATCTCTTCGACGATGTCGGCGGCCCGGCCGGAATCGAGCGACTCCACGATGGACTTCTGAACTTTGGGCTCGACCTCCTCGAGGGCTTCGGCGGCGGTCTCTTCGTCCAGCGTCTGGAACACGGCCCGGCGCTCATCGGGGGCCAGATCTTCCACGATGTCGGCGATGTCAGCGGGATGGAGGCTGGCGAGGCCGTCGTACGAAATTTTCAGTTTCACCCGCCGGGCCGGATCGGTTTCGATCACGTCGATAAAATTCCACGGAATGCTGCGGGGAGGGATTCTACCCAGGAGCGCCTGCAAGGCCAGCTTGGGCGCGACGCCGCGCAGCAAGCGCCGGATTGCGCCGCGCGCTCCCACATCGACCGAGTGGACGCGCAGCACAGGATGGTCATCCTTGTCTTTCACGGCATCGACGTGGAGATCGACATCGTTGACGCGCACCACTTTTCGACCGTTGATGTCGATCACCTGCTGGTCAAGCAGGTCACGTTCCAACAGAAACAGGCCTTCGGTGCCGTTGACGGCCGGCCACTCTGCCGCGGCGGTCGTCGTTCGAATGCCGCCATTGATCGCCGACACGGCGGTAAACGGAACAATGCGATTTCCTGACTTGGTTTTCACGATCAGGGCGGAGATCCGGGAACGGTCTTCCTGCGGAGCCAGCGTCACCTCGCGAACCCGTCCGGACGCGCCAGACGGGTCATATACCGTGGCACCGAGGAGTTCGCTGAGGGCAAGAGTGGTCATCCCGCTAGAGAATAACCAACTCGCGCGGGATTCGGTACGAAAATCGAAAGGCGGACCTGACTTCGGACCTCGGACCTCAGCTCCAATAAGCTCTAACTTAAGCGGAAGGGATTGCGGGGATGCCACCTTCCCAGAAGCTGACTTCTGGACAGTGTGCCGGAGTCGGTCCTGGCATGATTTTCTGGGTCGCCGTTTTCCGTCAGGTGGACTTTTCCGGCATACCTCTACACTACGCGACTTTGCGCGAATGATCGTGCTCATCGGCGCGCATTCCGTCAAGAGAAGAGAGTCTTTCTATACTGCGAGCGGTCCAAGGTGAACACTGCGCCACGGCGTAGTCATCGCTTCTTTCCCCCGACGAAGGGCATGGTTGCGGCCTGCTTCATCCATGACGCCAATTGGCGCTCGTCGAAATCGTCAACCGAAGCTAACGCGACTCCGCGGGTGGATTTGCCCATCCCGATCGGCGTCACAGGCGGTTCCGGCTTGATCTCCGTGCCGCGTATGAACATCAGTTTCACATGGCCGACGAAGGCGCCGGAAGAGAAGCACCAGCCCCCGTTGACCCCGTAGTACGCCATGCCCCACTTCACTGCTCGCTGGAGGTCCGGCAAACTTTTGGCCGCCAGGGCATCGATGCGCTCGGCGATGCCGCGCTGCGGCTGCGGCAAGCTAGCGATGTACGCGAACACGGGTTCGGCGCCTGTTGCGGTCTTCGCGGCGCTTGCCTTGCCAGTCATGGCGACCAGCAGCTTCGCCGGGGTGTTGCCTTGGGCGGTTTTCTTACCCTGGCGGCAGGCCACGCGCTTCGTTGATTGATGGCTTGACCGCGTCATTTTGTCACCGAGCTTGATCTTAGGCTGACGAGAAGCTCGTCAAGTTGGTCGAGCGTCTCAGGCATCCCGCCCGTCGATCCGGAAGCGACCGCGGAGGCGAGCGCTTCCTTCGAGGGATAGAGATCGTGCACGACCAACAGCGTCTTGCCGGAGTTTTCATCGAAGGTCACCGTGGTGACGGTCTTGCCGTTGTCACCTTCCTCGTTCGTCCAGACCAGGCGCGAGTTCGGTGTCACTTCGAGGTAAGTGCCGAAGAACTCCATAGTCGAAGCTTGGTGGCTAAACACCAAACGGTACCGGCCTCCAACACGAACATCCATCTCGCAGGAAAGCAGGGTCAGACCATACGACTTTGGTACCCACCACCTCCTGAACAGTTCTGCCTTGGTCCACGCCTCGAACACGAGGCGCACGTGAGCGTCGACGGTTCGCGTGACGACGAGCTCGCGCTCGGACTTCCGTTCCACCGCCGTGCGGTTCTTCGTGGGGGTGGCCTCACTTTCTGTTCTTTCGTCCATCGACTTTCTCCTTCCGTTTCAGTTCTTCGACAACCTTGTCCAACTCGTCGAAGCGTGCGCCCCAGAGCTGGCGGTACCTCTCGATCCATGCCGCCTCTTCTTGCAGTTCGCGTAGGCCGAGTTTGCAGGTCCGCACGCGCCCGACCTTCTCCGTGGTCACGAGCCCCGCTTGCTCCAAGACGCCTACATGCTTCTTCATGCCCGTGAGGGTCATGTGGAACTTCTCGGCAAGGGCCGTGATCGAAGCGTCTGCACGCCCGAGCTGCTCCAGAACGCCGCGTCGGGTGGCGTCCGAAAGCGCGCCAAACGAGGCATCGAAGTGGGTCTGGCAATACTGAACCATGCGGTTCACTATACAACATGGATTGACGGCATGCAATGGGAGGCTGAGCGCCCGCTGCCTTACCAGCTATCCACCTAAACTCACGATCAACGGCGAAGTGTAGAGCGTCCCGCTCAACTCCCGCATCGTTGGCAACCCGGAAACTATCCAGAAACGGGCTTCGGGGAAGTTGGCATCCCCTCAATCCCTGAGACGCTTATGCTTAGCGCTATGGGCCTGAGCCCAGCGTTGCACTATCACTGGCTCGTCCTCCAAAGCGGGAACTACCGGGTCTTCAGGCCCGTATAATAGTTAGATCGCGTGCGCCTCATCCTCGACATTGTCGGTCAGACGTTCCGGGCCCTGTGGGCGCACAAACTGCGCTCGTTTCTGACTATGTTCGGGATTGCCTGGGGCGTCGGTTCCCTGCTGCTGCTGGTGGGTTTGGGAGAAGGATTCCGCTCGGGCAACCGCAAGCAGTTCGATTCGATCGGCGAAAACGTCTTGTTTATCTGGTCGGCCAGGGCCCCGGTTATGCAGGGCAGTTTCACGGCGCTGCGCCAGTATTATTTGACCTATCGCGACTATGAAGACATTCTCCGCGAGTGTCCTAGCGTGGGCGCTGCGGCCCCAGTCATCTCCCGCGGTGACATTCGGGCGGTCAGCGATTTCTTCCAGGCCAGCGGCCAGATCATGGGCGTGCCGGCCAACTTCAACCAGATCCGCTACATGCCCATCAATGAAGGCCGCTGGATCAACGAGATGGACGATGTCCAGAAGCGCCCTGTGATCGTGATCGGTGACGAAGTGCGGCGCACTCTGTTCCCGGGCCGCCCCGCTGTCGGTTCCACCATTTTGCTTAATGGAGTTCGCTTCACTGTCATTGGCACCCTGCAAAGAGTTGGGCACGGCGACAATATGAATCAGAACCTGCGCAGCGTCGTCCCGTTTCATAGTATGCAGGATTATTTCCGTCCGCTGAATGCCGGGATCGCGACCGACGTGATCTCTTTCATCAACTACCAGCCTCGGTCGCGCGCCGTGCATGAGAAGGCCCAGGAGGAAGTTCACAAGATCATTGCCCGCAATCATGGCTTCGACCCAAACAATCCAGACTCGTTCGATGGATGGGATACGGTCAAGACCGTCGACCAGATCGGCAAGATTTTTGATGCCATGAACATGTTCCTCGGCAGCGTGGGACTGGTCACGCTCGCGCTGGGCGCGATCGGCATCGTGAACATCATGCTGGTCGCAGTGGCGGACCGGACGCGGGAAATCGGCTTGCGCAAAGCCGTGGGCGCAACCAATATGAGCATTATGTTTCAGTTTTTCGTGGAGGGAGCCTTTTTGACGCTGTTGAGCGGCGGCATCGGCATTGCGGGCGCGGCAGGGCTGATGGCTTTGCTTTCGGGTGTGGATCTGGGTGGGGGATTCGATCCCCCCAAACTGGTAGCTTCCACGGCAGCGCTGGCGGTGATTTCGCTTGGGGTCGCCGGCGTGGCTGCGGGCTTGTATCCCGCCCGACGCGCCGCCATGCTCGAACCAGTGGAAGCCCTGCGCAAGGAATAGGCTGAGGAAGAAAAATGGAACGACCATCCAACGAGGGGCTTGATCTCAATTTGCCGATTTCTGCTTTCGATCCCTCGCGAGCAGCAGAAAAACCGCGCCACAGGCCCGTCCCCGGGTTTCCGATTGTCGCCATGTACCGCGACCTGCTTCGGCAAGCGTACTCGGCGATGCGCCACGATCTGCGCCGCACCTTGTTAACAATGGCGGGGATGGCCTGGGGCATCGCCACTGTCGTGCTGCTGCTTTCTTATGGGAACGGCTTCGGGAAAGCGATCGAGACTATTTTTCAGAGCTTCGGCGCAACGGCCGTTGGAATTTTTCCGGGACGCACATCGCAGCAGGCCGGCGGCAACAAGGCCGGCGTTCAGATTCGGTTCACCAACGACGACCTCGAACTATTACGCAACAACGTTCCGCTGAGCCGCCACGTAGTGCGCATGCTGCAGAAGGATTCCACGGTTCAGAACAATAACCGGTCTTTTACGTTTCCGGTGATGGGCCTCGACCCATCGATACAGGCCATTTGGAATCTCGACATCGCGGAGGGCCGTTTTCTGGACGACGCCGACAACATGCAGCACGGACTCTACGCCGTCATCGCTTCAGAAGCGCGCGACAAACTTTTCTCCGGCATGCCTGCGGTCGGCGAATCGATCCGCATTGATGGCGTGACCTTTGAAGTGATCGGGGTGGGAGCGCCCCGCATGCAGGAGGGTGACAACGACAACAACCGCGTCATCTATATCCCGTACAACTCCATGGATGTGGTCAAGGACAACCACTATCTCGACGGAATCTGGATGGACTCGGCCGGTCTGGACCACGACCGGTTGGAAAAGACGATTCGGGACACGCTGGCCACCGCGCACAACTTCAAGCCTGATGACCATCGCGCGGTTTTTGTGTTCGACGCCCAGAAACAGCTTTCGCAATTCGGAATCATCACCATGGCGCTGAAAGTTCTGCTGGCGTTCATTGGGACAGTCACGCTGGGGATCGGCGGCGTGGGACTGATGAACATCATGCTGGTCTCCGTAACGCAACGCACCCGCGAAATTGGCGTGGAGAAAGCCCTGGGGGCGCGGCGGCACGATATCCTGTTCCAGTTCCTGGCCGAGGCGATGGTGATCACGGCGGCTGGAGGGCTGTTGGGAATTGTGCTATCTTACGCAGTTTCAATCCTGGCCGGTCGCATCACGTTCTACAGCGCGCTGGCCAAACATGCCGAGGCCGCGGACATCCGCCTGATTGTGTCGCCCATGATTCTGCTGGTGGCCACGTCTATCCTGGCGGTTGTCGGCATCATTAGCGGAATGGTTCCAGCACTGCGGGCGGCCAATCTGGATCCCATTGAAGCTCTGCGTTACGAGTGAGGTACGCGCGAAACGGGCAAGCGCTCGCTACGATTAAAATCAATTCTCACCATGTCTGACGACATCCTTACCCTGCCACCGCCTCGCGCTGACAAGCGACTCTCCTACGGCACCGACCCGAATCAGTTTCTCGATCTGCGTCTGCCCTCACCCAAAGAAAAGAGCAAAGGGCCGCATCCCCTTGTCATCAACATTCACGGGGGCTACTGGCGTGCCAAATACAATCTCGATCACGCGGGGCATTTGTGCGCGGCGCTCACCGCGAAGGGACTGGCAACGGCCAACCTGGAATACCGCCGCGTGGGCAACAAGGGCGGAGCCTGGCCGGGCACATTCGACGATATCCGTTCCGCTTATCAGTTCCTGCTGCAAAACTCTGTGCGGCACAATTTGGACAGAAGAAGGATTGTGGTGATGGGCCACTCCGCCGGAGGCCAGCTCGCGCTGTGCCTCGCCGCTCATGAGTCCGGCGTCCGGCGCGTCGTCTCGCTTGCCGGGGTGGTGGACCTGCAGCGCGCCTACCAGCTCCACCTGAGCAACGACGCGGTCGTCGAGTTTCTCCGTGGCACGCCCAGCGAAGTTCCCGACCATTATCGCGAAGCTGACCCCATGGAGCTCTCCATTCCGCAGCCGCGCCAGTGGCTGATTCACGGCACCGCGGATGATGTAGTTCCTCCTGCTTTCAGCCGCGACTACGTTGCCGCTAAACAGAAGCGCATGGACAAAGAGAAAGAAGACGTGCAACTGTTGGAGATTCCAGCCTTTCACTTCGACCTGATCGATCCGCGAACCGCGGCGTGGAAACAGGTCGAGGATACAGTGCTCCAGCTCGCGGCCTAACGTGATGCGGCGGCGCGATTGACACGCTCTGCGGCTCCTCATACGATGCTCGGTTCACGGAGTGGTAGTCATGCCGAATCGTCTGCGCTTTCATCGCATTGTCCTCGCCATCGCCGCTGCCGTATTGTTCACGGCATCCACTCCGGTCCAGCAGGCGGATCCCGCACGCTACCTCGACGACATCAAGACGCTCGCCGCCCCGGAGATGGAAGGCCGCGGAGCGGGCACCAAAGGCTTGGCGCGCGCCCAGCAGTTGATTGAAAAGCGCTACAAAGAACTCGGGATCGCACCGGCTGGAGTGAAAGGCTATGCCCAACCGTTTACGGTCGTAACTGGAGCGCGTCTCAAGTCCGACAACCAGTTCGTCGTGCAGTCGCCCGGATTCAGGAACGAACTGAAGATCGATCAGGGCTTTGTTCCTTTCAGCTTTTCCTCCTCCGGCCGGGTCTTTGCTCCGCTCGTGTTCGCGGGATACGGCGCGACCGCCGACGAATTCCACTACGACGACTATGCCGGGCTCGACGTGAAAGACAAGATCGTACTCGTGCTGCGCTATGAACCTTCGGGCTTCGCGGAAAAGAGCGGCAACCACGGACTCACGCAGCACTCGCAACTCATCACCAAGGCGATCAATGCGCGGAATCATGGAGCGAAAGCTGTCGTCGTGATCAACGGCAAATTGGGCGACGGAGAAGAAGATCTGCTGACGCGTTTCGGCAGCGTCAGCGGCCCGGAGAACGTCGGCATTGTGATGACGCAGGTGAAGAACGAGGTCGCGGAGTCCTGGTTTCGATCCGCCGGAAAATCTCTGAAGGACGTACAGGAGCAAATCAATTCGGCCACCAAGCCCGGGTCTTTCGCTTTCCCCGACTCTCTGCACTTCGCGCTGCATATCGACATCGAAACCACACGTGCGACGGTGAACAATGTCCTGGCGTGGCTGCCGGGCCAGACTGACGAGTACGTCATCATTGGCGCTCATTACGATCACCTGGGCCGGGGCAATTTCGATTCGCTGGCTCCGTCGCAGATTGGGCAGATTCATCCGGGGGCCGACGATAACGCCAGCGGCACGGCCGGAGTGCTCGAACTGGCGCGCCTGCTGGCCCCACAACGCGGACAACTGAAACGCAGCATCCTCTTTATGGATTTTGCGGGAGAAGAACTTGGGCTGCTCGGATCGGCCGCGTGGGTGAAGGATCCGACGCGGCCTCTGGCGAAGGCCGTGGCCATGCTCAACATGGACATGATCGGCCGCATCAAGGATGACAAGGTTTATATCGGCGGAGTCGGCACCGGGTCCACGTTCAAGTCGGTGCTCGAACAGGCGCAAAAGGACACGCCTTTCAAAATCGAATATTCCGCGGGAGGATATTCTTCGAGCGACCACACGTCATTCGTGACCAAGAAGATTCCGGTGCTGTTCTTCTTTTCTGGACTGCACTCGGATTACCACAAACCTTCCGACACCTGGGACAAGATCAACGCTCCTTCGGCCGCGCGCCTGCTGGATCTGATTGAGAACGTTGCAGTGCAACTGGCGAACGCGCCCGATGCGCCTGCGTTTCAAATCGTCGCCGAAGACAAGCCGCCCGCGGGCGGCGGAGGGGGCGGCTATGGTCCCTACTTCGGATCGATTCCCGACTTCGGGCAAACGGAAAACGGCGTGAAGTTTTCCGACGTCAAGCCGAACTCGCCGGCGGCGAAGGCTGGGCTGAGGGCGGGGGATATCCTGATCCAGTTCGGCGACAAGCCGATCAAGAATCTGTATGACTTCACCGACGCCCTGCGGCGCAGCAAGGTGGGAGATGTGGTTGAGGTGAAAGTTCTGAGGGATGGCCAGCCGGTCACTGCGAGCGTGAAGCTCGAACAGAGAAAATAATGCCGTCGGTTGTTTGTAACAATCTGGTGGCACCGGCAAATTGCATAGATCCTTCGCGGCAAAGAACGCCGCTCCAGGATGACAGCGATTGCTTGACCTGCATTGATCACGCAACTGACTCTGGAGTTTCCGCCGCAGCAAATCCCTTATAATCGTCGGTCATTGATTGTCGGTCATTGATCGTTCACCGCAGAGAGGAATCCTTTGCCCTTCGACGACCTCCGCCAGTGGATCGCAGCGCTTGATCGCGCGGGCCAGCTCAGTCGCATCCAGACCGAAGTAGACCCTGTTCTGGAGATTGCCGAAATCACGGATCGCGTCTCCAAGAGTTGCGACGCAAAAGGCGCTCGCGGCGGCCCTGCCCTGCTGTTCCAAAAGCCGAAGGGGCATCCGGGATCGCAAGTGCTCATCAACCAATTCGGCTCCGACGCCCGCATGAAGCTCGCGTTGGGGGTCGACTCTTTCGACGAAGTTGCGGGGCGCATTCGGGTGTTCATGGATGTGAAATCTCCACAGGGATTTCTGGACAAGCTCAAGATGCTTCCTCTGCTCACCGAGGCGGGCAAGTTTTTTCCGCGGACCGTCCCCACTGGGCCTTGCAAAGAAGTCATCCAGCGCGACAAGTTTTCGCTGCTCGATTTCCCCATCCTGCAGTGCTGGCCTAAGGACGCTGGGCGTTTTATCACTCTTCCCTGCGTGACCACGCGCGACCCGAGGTCGGGGAAACGCAACCTCGGCATGTACCGCATGCAGATCTACGACGAGCAAACGACCGGAATGCACTGGCAGCGCCAGAAAGTTGCGGCGGAACATGCGCGCGAGCGAATGCGGGCAGCGGTGGAGGGAAAATCCGCCGCAGTGGACATCATGGCGCGCTCCTCCGGGGGTTCCGTGCTCGCGGAAGGCGACCGTCCTGCCGGGAAGATGGAAGTTGCGGTCGCGATTGGCACCGACCCTGCCGTGAGTTTCTCTGCGATCGTTCCTGCGCCACCTGAGGTCGAGGAATATCTGATCGCTGGCTTTCTCCGCGGATCTCCGGTCGATCTGGTGAAATGCGAAACGGTCGACCTCGAAGTTCCGGCATCGAGCGAAATCGTGCTGGAAGGCTATGTAAATCTCGACGAACTGCGCACTGAGGGTCCGTTCGGTGACCATACAGGCTTCTACTCGCTGGAAGATCTCTATCCCGTGTTCCACGTCACCTGCGTTACGCACCGGAAGGATCCGATCTACGCGACTACGATCGTCGGCAAACCTCCGCAGGAAGACGCGTACATGGGCAAAGCCGTCGAGCGCATTTTCCTGCCGCTGATGAAACTGACGATTCCTGAGTTGGTGGACATCAACCTGCCCATCGAAGGTGTCTTCCACAACTTGATGATCGTCTCGATCAAAAAGTCATATCCGGGACAGGCTCGTAAAGTAATGAACGCCATCTGGTCGCTGGGGCAAGCAATGTTCACGAAGTGCATCGTCGTCGTCGACGAGGACGTCGACGTGCAGGATATTGGCGACGTCACGCTGAAGGTGCTGAACCACATCGACCCGGAACGCGACATTCAATTCACCCTGGGCCCGGTGGATTCGCTCGACCATGCCTCGCGCCTGCCGAATTACGGATCGAAGATGGGGATCGACGCTACGCGCAAATGGGCCAGCGAGGGCTTCGCCCGCCCGTGGCCCGACGAGATTGTCATGGATGCGAAGACGAAGGCGTTGGTCGACAGCAAGTGGAAGGCGCTGGCCAAGGAACTGGGAATCGATTAATCCGGCCGAATTACCCGCGCTCCAAGTCCGCACTCAGGCGCTCGTATCCGGCGCATTGCAGCACTGGTAGGCGCGGATACTTGGGGAAATTCGCATCGGTGGCAGACCGCTCGCAAAGATAGAAGGTGGACCCGCGGTCGGACTCGATCCGCCGCATGAAGCGGCAATCGGCGCACAAACCCACGCCCGGCCGGCGGGTCTCTCTCTTTTCTTCTCTCTTGCCTTCGCTCACGCTTACAGGATAGCTCCCCGCGAGTGGTGCGGTCCGGATCAGGGATTGTAAGGCGAGTCCAGAGGTATTGCGTCCTGCCCGACAGAAAGATTCCTGCTGCAAACCTGAAGAAAAATTCATCGAGAATTGACCGCTTTTTGCACCAAACTGCCTTGAATTCGGCCAAGTTGTTTTGCTATAACGGCTTCCCAATTACAGGAGGCTCTACCGTGCGTTTGACTGGCGTCGGTGTCTATGTCTCTCCTTTGAAGTCCCTGCGCACCCTCTTCGTTGCTACTTTGGCGCTCGCTTTTCTGACTCAGTTCGCGATTGCCCAACAGACGCTGGGTGCGATCAACGGAAGCATCTCCGACGTTAGCGGCGCGGTCGTACAGGGTGCGAGCGTTAAGATCCGCGCCATTGCCACGAACCTGGAAATATCGGCGCAAAGCAGGAGCGACGGTTCGTTCAGCGTGGTTGACCTGCCCATCGGGACGTATGTAGTGACTTTCACCAAGGAGGGCTTTCAGACTGCCACCTATCCAGAGATCATCGTGCAGGGCAGCCGGACGTCGACGGTGAACGCCAAGCTACAGCCGGGAGCGGTTTCAAGTACGGTGACCGTCAATGCCACTCCCCTGTTGAATGAGACCGACACGGCTAACGGCTACACGCTGGGCGCACAGCAGATCGAGGACGTGCCACTTGGCACCGGAAGCTTCACCCAGCTCGCCATTCTGGCACCGGGCGTGAACGCGGACTTTTTGTCGGGTTCAGGCTCGAACGAAGGCCTGGGCAATCAGGGCATCGTTGCCAATGGCCAGCGCGACACCAGCAATCTGTTCACATTCAACGGTGTAAACGCGAACAACTTGTTCAACGGCAATTCGACAAGCAACATTTCCGACAGCCGGTTCACTCTCAACACCGGTGAAATCTTTGGAGTAGGCGGCCAGGTTCAAACCAACAGTTCGGTGTTCGATGCTATCGGCCAAGCGTTGCCTACACCGCCGGTCGAAACCATTGAGGAAGTGCACGTCACTACTTCGATGTACGACGCCTCGATGGGCCAAGCCAGCGGCGCACACGTGGAAACCACAACCAAGTCAGGCACGAATCATCTTCACGGTCAGCTTTACGAGTATTTCCAGAATAATGTGTTCGACGCGCAACCCACCTTTCTGGCGCCCAATCCGTTCTTCAGTGGCGCTCCGCCGCTCCATCGCAATGTGTTTGGCGCAACCCTGGGCGCGCCCATTAAGAAAGACAAGATGTTCTTTTTTGTTTCTTATCAGGGACAGCGAATCAGCGACGCGCTCAGCGGCGCTTTCAACGGCGTCCCCACGCTTCCCGGATTGACGGATACAAATCGTTCGGATCCGGCCACCGTGGTCAACCTTGTAAACACCGCGGACAACTGTCCCGGGTGCATCACCGCGACACAGGTGGATCCGGTGGCGATGGCAATTCTCCAGGCCAAGACGAAAAGCGGGGAGTACATCGTACCTTCCGCCCTGCTGCCGACGGATCCTCACTATCTCGAGAGTGGCACGCAGCCTTTCAATGCTTTCGTAAAAGGTCCACCAAGCCAGTTCAACGCCACTCAGGTCAACGGCAATGTCGACTACAACTTCAGCTCAAAGGACCGGCTTGCGGCCAAGTACTACTATCAAAGCGATCCCACAAACATTCCTTTCGCGGTGAGCGCGGTGCCCGGCTTCCCGCAAACCATGCATGCAGGAAGCCAACTCTTTTCGCTCGATAACACCACCGTGCTCAACTCCAACACCACATGGGAGAACCGGTACGGCTTTATTCGCGAGGTGGCCGATGCCACGACGGCCCAGTCCTTGAAGCCCAGCGACGTGAACCTCAATCTTCTGGGCAGCCCGTTCTTTCCAGGCATCACGATTTCGAACGCGGATGCCGGGGCGGCATTGAAGGGCGGAGGAACCGTGCCACAGTTCCGCGGAAACCAGATGAGCGTCGGGCCCTCAACGAACTTCGCCAACGCTGGAATCTTTCAAAACGAACACGAAGGATCCTCGGTTTACCACTGGGTGCATGGGATTCAATCTCTATCTTTTGGCGGCATCTTTGATTACATGCAACTCAATGTTGAGAATCGTGAGAACGAGGTGGCCAGCCTCAGCTTTAACAGCTTCGGCGACTTTCTTACCGGGACGATCGGCCAGGATCACAGCGGCGGCCTGCTTCTCAACGGCGAAACGAACCGGCACTTCCGCTCGAAATCGGCTGGCCTTTTTGTGCAGGACAATCTTAAGCTTCGGTCGAACCTCACTGTAAATCTGGGTTTGCGTTGGGATTGGGACGGCCCGCTGAATGAAACTAATGGGCTGCTGACCAACTTCTACCCGTCCGATTACAAGTTCACAGGGACTTGCAACTCCTCCTCAGCGACTGCTGGTTGCGATTCCTTCGCAAACCTTGCGAACGGCGAGCCGGGGATTGGCCTGGTGGTGGCCGGGAAGAACAAGGCGTTCGGATTCAAGGGCGTGAGCGACTCAACTCTGACGGGTCGCCAATGGATGTTCGCCCCACGCATCGGACTTGCCTGGAGCCCGTCACGTCTCAAGAACGTTGTCGTGCGCGCCGGCTTCGGAATTTACGCTGATCGCGGTGAATATTTCACCGAGCTTTCCGCCAGCGCGGGCTTAGGCATAAGCGGGCCCTTCAGTGTCACCACCCAGCAACCCTTCACGGTTCCGGTGGTCGCTTCATGCGTTGGTACGGGCTGCCTGACCGCTGGCCCGTTTGGCACGAGTGCTCCTCCGCCACCTCCTAGCAACCTGACCGGAGTCGCGGCTCTGGTTTACAATCAGTCTCAATTGAGCGGGTGCACCGAACCGGTGACTCCGACCTGTGCGCCGACCGGCTTTGCCAATTCCGACTTCCTGTTCGGTGGTTACGACCCCGCGAACAAACTGCCTTATTCGGAAAACTGGAGTCTCGACCTGCAGTGGCAACCGAAAAACAACGTGGTGTTGACCATGGCTTATATCGGAAATCACGGCGTGCATCAGCCCATACCGATTCCGTTTAACCAGCCGCAAGTCGCGACTCCCACCAACCCCGTTAACGGGCAGACTTATAGCTATGGCTTCCAGGCGCAGGATGCAAGCTTCAATACACTGCTGACCGAGCAGGTTCAAACCACGATCGGAGCGTTTGCGTTCTCCGATGGAAACACCGCGCTGCGTACGCCCTACACCGGTTTTAATCCGAACGCGGATTACTGGCGAGCTGAGGGCGTCTCCACCTACAACGCTTTGCAGCTCCAGGCGACCAAGAGAATGTCTCATGGTCTGCAGCTCAATGCTTCCTACACTTATTCGCACTCTCTTGATGAGGGCAGCGGGTTGGGTGCGGGCCTGTTCTTTAACGGCAACAATCCTCTGGTTCCGAGAACGGCCTATTCTTCTTCCGATTTCGATCGCACGCACGTCTTGACCATCAGTTATGTGTATCAACTCCCAACCCGGACGTTCGCGTCGCGACTCGTCGACAAGGTGGTGAACGGCTGGGGCATTCAGGGCGTGACTGTGGCTCAAAGTGGCGAGCCGTTTAGCGTAATCGATTTCTCGGGAACGGCCGCGAGCATCTTCTTCAGTGCCGACGACTTCATCACCAATCCAATTCTCCCGCTGGCTACCGGGATTTCGCCAAAACAAGCCACCGAGGGCGGGAAAGACAATTACTTCGCAACCGGGGGATATACACCAGGTCAGGTTAGGGTTCCCTACATCAACCCGAATGACTTTTCCATCCCGTTTCTACAACCGGGCCAGAGCGGTGTTCCCCCCTGCGGTCTTACGACAGGAGGAACGCAGGCCTGCGACACTTTAGAAACCGGATACGGGAGCAACGGCCGCAATATCTTCCGGGCTCCGTTCCAGACGCGCTTCGATATCTCGATTTTCAAGAATGTCAAGTTTGGGGAGCGCGTCGCTCTGAGATTCCAGGCGGACGCCTTCAACATCTTCAACCACCCGGATTTCGACGCGCCCAACGGAAATTTTGCCCTGAATGGCTGCTTCAATCCCTTCCCATGTTTCCCGTCTGACATGACTCAGATATTGACACCTGCCTCACCCAACCCACAGAACTATGGCGTGATCAGGCAGACGGTGGGAAGCAACCGGTTCATGCAATTGTCGATGCACCTGACGTTCTAATGCCGCGCGCCGAGGAGCGGACAAGTCTGGGATTGGGAACGAAAGCCGAACAGTTCCAACGAGCGGCGATTAGCATTGTGCTGGTCGCCCTCGTTCTTATACAGAGCGAAGCAGCGGTCGCCTGGGGCAATGAGGGACACGTTGCCATCAACCGGGTCGCCGCTGAGAAAATTCCGGCCACCATGCCGCGCTTCCTGCGGCGCGCCGTGGCCGAGATTGCCTACCTGGGTCCGGAGCCGGACCGCTGGCGCAGTCCATCGGAATTCGCCCTCAAGAATGCGCAGGAGGCCGACCATTTCATCGACCTCGAACGCGTGTCGTGGCTCGATCCGCTTCCGCAAGGCCGCTACGAGTTCTATCGCAAGCTGTACGAGAAGCGCGCGGCCACACCTGCTACTGACCATCCGGACGACTATCTTCCCGAGCGCGTCGGGCTGCAGCCCTACATCACGATGGAAGTGTATGGGCGGCTGAAAGCCGCGTTCCGCGAATACCGGCAACGGCAGGCGGCGCACCAGCCTACGCAGGCGGTGCAGCAGGCCATTATCTTTTACGCAGGCTGGCTGGGGCATTACGTGGCCGACGCGTCGCAGCCTCTGCACACGACCATCCAATACAACGGCTGGGTCGGGCCGAATCCCAAAGGGTACACCACGGAGCACAAGATCCACGGGCAGTTTGAGAGCACCTACGTGGCCGCAAACATTACGGCCAAAGATTTCGCTGGACTGGTGAAGAGTCCGGAGCGGCTGGAGGATCCTTTCGCGCGCTACGTCGCCTACCTCCGCGAGTCGAATGGCATGGTCGAAAATGTCTACGCGCTGGAGAAGGCCGGAGGGTTTACGGGAAAGGGCTCTCCCGAGGCATTCGACTTCACGACTCACCGCCTCGCCGCCGGATCGCAGATGCTGCTCGACCTGTGGTACACGGCGTGGACGGAAAGTGCGGTTCCGGTGCCGGAACATCCTCCTTCAAATCCGCCCTCGAAAACGGCTGCTCCGGCCAAATAGGCACTACTCACTGTCATTCACTACCGGGGCTCGTTCCGGACGATTTAGCATCGGATTCGGTATACTCATAATACATGCCGGTTCTGAAAAACATTGCGGCGATCGCCAAGGGCATGAGCATCACCTTCATGGAGATGTTCCAGCCGACCACGGTGGAGAATTATCCCGACGGCAAGGGACCGCTCAAGGGCGCGCGCTTTGAAGCCCGCTTTCGCGGCGCCCACGTGTTGCAGCGCGATGAGAACGGACTGGAGAAGTGTGTGGCGTGCTTCCTGTGCGCGGCGGCCTGTCCGTCGAACTGCATTTACATTGAGGCTGCCGAGAATACCGCCGAGAACCGCGTCAGCGGTGCCGAGCGCTACGCCAAGGTTTACAACATCGATTACAACCGCTGCATTTTCTGTGGGTATTGTGTGGAAGCGTGTCCTACGGATGCGATCACCCACGGGCATGGATTTGAGCTGGCGACCTTCAATGCCAGCAATCTTGTCTACCGCAAGGAGCAAATGCTGGCCCCCCGGCCAGCACACATGGGGGCCAACGTGATATTCAACCAGGCCGACGTGGACGGTGGGGCGCCGGCGCAAATGGTGCCGGGGAGCTGACTTCGAGACAGGTTTCGAGTTCAACCAACGCCGGTCCTCGAGACCGGCGTTCGTGCATGGGAGCGGTCGTTAGTCGCTGGTCGTTGGTCGTTGGCGAAGTCAAATGCCTGGGCAAGAAGCCAACGACTAACGACCTGCGACTAACGACGATTCTAAAATGGCTGATTTCTTACAGACCGTAAAAGAGCGCGTCGTGGTTTACGACGGCGCGATGGGGACAAACATCCAGAAGCGCAATCCTACCCTGGACGATTACTGGGGCAAGGAGAATTGCAGTGAAGTGCTGGTGTTGAGCCGTCCCGATATCATTCGCGACATTCATGCGGATTTTTTTCGCGTGGGCTGCGACATCGTTGAGACCAACACGTTTGGCGGAAGTGGGATTGTTCTCCGGGAATTCGAGCTTGGCGATCGAGTACACGAAATCAACCTCAAGGCCGCCCAACTCGCCAAAGAAGTGGCGAAGCAGTTCTCGACGAAAGATCGTCCCCGCTTCGTGGCTGGATCGATGGGGCCAACGACGAAGCTGCCGTCGCTGGGACACATCGGGTTCGATGCGATGGTCGCATCTTATGAAGAGCAGGCCGCCGCTCTGATCGAAGGTGGCGTAGACATCCTGCTGATCGAGACTGCGCAGGATCTGCTTCAGGCCAAGATCGCTACCATCGGCGTGCTGGAAGCGATGCGGAAGGCAGGAAGGCGATTGCCCGTGCAGGTGCAGGTCACCCTGCAGGAATCCGGCACGATGCTGTTGGGTACCGAGATTGGTGCAGCCCTGACCGCGCTGGAACCGTTCGACGTCGATGCGATTGGGCTGAACTGCGCGACTGGTCCGAAAGAGATGAACGATGCAGTCCGCTACCTCGCGCTGAATTCCACCAAGGAAGTTTCAGTGCTCCCAAATGCCGGGCTGCCGCAGAACGTAGGCGGGCACGCGGTATACAAACTATCGCCGGAAGAGTTGGCGGAGTATCACAAGCACTTTGTGAAGGACTACGGCGTCCGCATCGTGGGCGGCTGCTGCGGGACTACGCCCGAACATCTGAAAGCCGCGGTGGATGCGGTTTCCGGCGTAGAGCCCGCCAGGCGCGACGTCAAGCGCGTGGGCGCTGCATCGAGCGCCTACACCACCGTTCCGCTCGACCTCGAGCCCAAGCCTCTGATCGTCGCCGAGGAAATGAACACGACCACCCGGGTCGAGCATTTCCGCAAGCTGGTTCAGGGCAAGAAATACGACGACATTCTGGGACTTGCCAAGCGACTGGTGAACGAAGGTTCGCACATGCTGGATTTGTGCTGCGCGATCGTGGGCGAAGACGAAAAGGAATACATCACTTCGATCTTGGAAAAGATTGCCACACGCGTGCCCGCGCCGATTCTGGTGGATTCGACTGAGGCCGACGTTGTGGAGGAGGCGCTGAAGCGCATTCCGGGCCGCGCCATCATTAACTCGATCAACCTGGAGGATGGCGAGAAGCGGACTTCGAAAGTTCTGCCCATGGCAAAGCGCTATGGCGCCGCGGTGATTGCGTTGACCATCGACGAGGACGGCATGGCGCTCACGGCGGACAAGAAGGTCGCGATCGCACATCGCATTCACGATCTCGCAACGAAAAAATACGGTCTGGACAGTACGGACCTGATCTTCGACGCTCTGACTCTGCCGATTTCGACGGGGCAGGAAGAATACCGCACCGCCGGGGTTGAGACCATCAATGCGGTGGAGCGCATCAAGAAAGAATTGCCCGGCGTTAAGACAATTCTGGGCGTCAGCAATATTTCGTTTGGACTGGATGCGTATCCGCGCCGGGTGCTGAACTCGGTTTTCATGCACGAGGCGGTGGATCACGGGCTCGACATGGCCATCGTGAACTACACGAAGATCTATCCGCTATACAAGATTCCGCAGGAAGAAGTGGAACTGGCGCGCAAGCTGATCCATCGGGATGCCAGTTCGGACGGCGATCCGCTGCAGAAGTACATGGCGCACTTCGCGGGCATGAAGGGCAAGCCCGCCGCTTCGACCACCGCGCACGTCGACACATTGTCGGTCGAGGACAAGCTGAAGTTCGCCATCATCAACGGCGAAAAATCGGTGGGAGAAGGCGCGCGCAAGAAATCGCTGGAAGAGTTGCTCGAAGAGGCGCTCGCGAGTTACTCAGCTCTCGAACTTATCAATACCGTTCTGCTCGATGGCATGAAGACAGTCGGCGACTTGTTCGGTGCGCGCAAGATGCAGTTGCCGTCCGTGCTCGATTCGGCGGGCGTGATGAAGGCCGCGGTCGCCTATCTCGAGCCGAAGATGGAGAAGAAGGCCGGATCGCAGAAGGGGACGATCGTGCTCGCGACGGTGAAGGGCGACGTGCACGATATCGGGAAGAATCTGGTCGACATCATTTTGTCGAACAATGGATTCAAGGTGGTCAATCTTGGCATCAAGCAGCCGGGGGACACGATTATCCGGGCAGCGCAGGAACATCAAGCGGACGCGATCGGTCTGAGCGGGCTGCTGGTCAAGTCGACTCTGGAAATGAAGTACGTCATCCAGGATCTGGAGCGGCAGAAGCTTGCGTTCCCCGTGATTTGCGGCGGAGCGGCGCTGACGCGCAAGTATGTGGAGGACGACTTGCGCCGCGAGTATGCGAATGCCGTCTTCTACGCCGACGATGCGTTCGCGGGCCTGCACATCATGGAGGACCTGGCCACTCAGAATGGGGCGAAACAGACGCGTCTGACCGAGGGACGCACCGTAAAGGAATACGCGAAAGCCACGGCGGTGGACGAAGAAACCGGACCGGTGTTTGCGGAACGGAGCCCGGTCGTCGGAGATGCTCCGAATATTCCGGAGCCGCCGTTCTGGGGCGTGCGCGTGCGCAAGGATTACGATCTGCGCGAACTGTTTCAGTACATCAACGAGACCGCGCTGTTCAAGAATCAGTGGCAGTTGAAAACGGCTTCGCAGGCGGACTATGTGCGCCTCGTCCAGGAAAAGTTCCGGCCGATTCTGTTCAAGCTGGAAGATGAGGTCGCAGGTTCGGGGTTATTTGAACCGAAAGTTGTGTATGGATACTTCCCTGCTCAGGCGGACGGGAATGATGTGGTGGTGTATGACGCGGAGGGGCAGCTGAGTGCGGCTATCCTCACACGTGAACTCTTGCGCTTTACCTTCCCGCGGCAACGCGAGGGCCGCCGGTTGTGCATATCGGACTTCTTCGCTCCTAAAACTTCTGGAAAGATGGATGTGATCGGGCTGTCACTGGTTACGATTGGGGCCCACGCCAGCGTGGAGACGCAGCGATTGTTTGAGGGTGGAGAGTACACGAAGTATCTCTACCTGCACGGGCTGAGCGTCGAAACGGCGGAGGCGCTGGCGGAACTGCATCACAAGAAGATGCGCGAGGAGTTGGGAATTGCCGGCGAGGACGCCGCGGAGATTCGCGATCTGTTTCATCAGAAGTATCGTGGATCGCGGTATTCGTTCGGCTATCCGGCGTGCCCGAACCTGGAGGATCAGACCAAGCTGTTCACCCTGCTCAAGCCCGAGGAGAATGTGGGCGTGCGGCTGACTTCCGGATTCTTGCTGGAGCCTGAGCAGAGTACGTCGGCAATCGTGGTGCATCATCCGGGGGCGAAGTATTTCGTGGTGTAGAAAAGCCTTACCACAGAGGACACGGGGAACACAGAGGAAATACCCGCCGCGGATTTACGCGGATCACACGGATAAGGCAGATGAATCAGAGAATGGACGCCCACTGGCGTCCTTTTTACTATTCCGCTAGAAAGTGGCTTGCAGGCGCAGTGAGTAGCTTCTGGGCGGCGCGACTGCGTTCCCTGAGAACAGGCCGGCGAAGTTGATCAGGTTGAGGCGGTTGTTCAGATTCTGAACGTCGGCCTGGAGACGCGTCGCCATCTGGTCGTGCTTCCAAAGATCGACGCCAGTGGAAGCGTCGATCGAGAACGATGGCTTTACTCGCTGCCGCGCGAAATCAACTCGATTGACAATCGCCTGACCGTATTGGGCGATGGCCTGCTGAATCGACTGGGGCGTGTTGTCCACAACGGCAGGCAGTCCCGAGCCGTATTGGACGCCCAGTGCCATCCACGCGCGATTGTTCAATTGGTAGCGAAGGCGTCCGTGAGCCGTGTTGCGCTGGTCCTGCGAGTCCCAGAAGCGGCCGCTGGTTTGGCTCAGGGCATTTGTGGCGTCCGCGCCCAGGAATAGCCCACCGGTGACTGGCAGATAGACGCTGCCGACGATGTAGGAGTAACTGAGGAATCCGGAAAAGCGGCGCCATTGCGGCAGTTCGAGTTTGCCTTCGGCCCCGTAGAGCACGGCTTTGCGGAACGAAATCGGGAAGCTCACGGCGGTGTTGAGGAGAAGATCGTCGTCGGCGTAGTTGTCCATGTCGCGACGAAACCCGTTCACATCCAGCTTGAGCTTATCCGCGAAAGACTTGGTCAGCCCCGCCTCGTAATAGTTCCCCAGCGAAGGCTTGACGGGCAACCGGAGAACTTCCGGGTTCAGCGACACGACCGTGGGTGAACTGGCCAGCAGAATGTTCTCAAAGGCCGGAGTCTGAAAGGCGCGATCATAAGAAGCATGAAGCACGACGTTGGCCGAACTGAAATAGCGCGCCACCGACACGCGAGGACTCAGTGCATTTTGATTGACCAGAAGCTGGTAGTGGTCCCAGCGAAGGCCCGCGCTGACGGTCCAGTGGCCGAGCCGGATCAGGTCTTGCACGAATGCCGATTGTTCCAGATCGAATCCGCGCCCAGAGAATTGAAATGTGGGCGGAGTGCCGGGCTCGAATTGCGACGGGTCGGTAATGATGTCGCTGAAATTCTCGCGCAGGTGGGTAAAATCGCCTTCGAATCCGGCTTTGAATTCGTGGCGGCCGCGATGATACGAGGCCGTTCCTTTCAAATACTGCTCGGTGAATCCGCGATCCTGGAACGCGATGATGGGAGTGGACTGCGCATTGGAATCCAGGCCAACCGTATCGCTGCGCATCATCCCACGAAAGTCCGCCAGCAGGTGCTCCGAAAAAATGTGCTGGTAGGAGGCGATGCCGATGGTTTCGAAATTGTCGCGATGCTGGACTTGCCCCTGAGCCTGCTGGATCTGTTCGTTGGGAACAAGAAATTTAGAAAACTCGCGGCGAAGGTTGATGCCGACGCGGTCGTGGTTCGACAAATCGCGATCGTAGCGGGCCGCGAAATCGGTGGTGGTCGCGGTGTTGGTGTAATTCTCCGGGACCGGCGGATTCAGGTAGCGGTCGGTGAGAGCCGCGGCTCCGTCAGCTGAGATCGCATTTTTCCCCCAACCGTATTGTGCCAGCACATATCCGTTGGCCGTGCCGAAACTGCCGCCCGAAATCACGGCCTGCCCATGCAGGCCGGGGTGGTCGGCTTTGCTGGTGTCGACTTCGACCACGCCTCCCATCTTGCGGCCGTATTCGGCGGGAATTCCGGCGGTATAGATGGTGAGGGAGTCGACATCGTCCGCTTCAACGTCGAGACCGGCGCTCGGGGAGCGATTGTCGGTGAGGGGCACGCCATCCACCACGAACTGCGTCTGATATTCCGATCCGCGCGGGTGCAGGACGGCGCTGCCTTCGTAGACCCAGCCGGGCTGCGAGTTCACCAGATCCGGCAACGAGCGGCCGGGAAGGGACGCGGCCCGTCCGGTGATGGCCTGGGGATCGATCCGGTTGCTCGAATTCGTGCGGCTGGGATCGAGCAGCGGGCTCTCCGCGGTCACATTCACGGCGGTGCTCGTGGAGGCAATGCTCAGCTTGATCAGATATTCGGTGGGCAGGGCGGTGCGAATCTCGATGCGGCCGCTGTAAGCAGAGAACCCGTTGCTCTCGACTCTTAGCTGGTAGGGGCCGAAAGGCAGATTGCGAACGCTCAGCAGGCCGGCGTCGTCGGTTATCAAGCTGCGGTGGAGTTGTACGGCCTCGCTGGAGAGCGTGATGGAGGCCTTCACGCCGAGGCCGTGAGGATCCGCGACTTTCAGGCGGAGTTCTCCTAGGTTGCTCTGCGCCCACAGGGGCAGAGCCAGCAGAGCAATTCCGACGTGAAGCAGCCAACGCAAGGTGATGGATCGGGGATGCCTCATGATAACAGCCATGCCGAGAGTGTCTTATTGCCCAGGGTATAACCGAGTGCCATTCCCATCGCGAGTTTTTACAAAATGTAGACACGCTTGTGACAAGGCGGGGCGGGACATGAGGCAACTTCTAGTCAGATCCTTTAGCGGGCATGCTTTGGCTCGCGAGCTGGGGTCGCAGGCTTCACGCCTTCCGTCACCGGGATGGCATGGGGAAAAACTGGCGCTCGTACCGCAGGGGGTACGGGCGCCGTTTTGCCTCTGGCTGCCCCCGCAGGTGCTTGCCTAAGCACTGGTCTCGGACAGCCGCGGTCTTCGTGATCCACTCCAACTGTTACAATTTTGGGGAACTGACGGGACCGCGGGTCCCTGCTTGCTCGGCTTCGCTCAGTCGTTGGAATGCCGATCAGCAGGCAGGCCTCAGAGTCGGAGTTCGAAGCCAGCGCCATGAAATGTCCTTTTTGCGGATTTGCGAATGACAAGGTGGTGGATTCGCGCGAAAGCAAGGAAGCGGAATCCATCCGGCGGAGGCGTGAGTGTTTGAAGTGCGGCAAGCGCTTCACCACTTACGAGCGCATCGATGAAATCCCCTACATGGTGGTGAAGAAAGACGGCCGCCGGGAGAAGTTTGACCGCCAGAAAGTACTCAACGGATTGCTGCGGGCCTGCGAGAAACGTCCTGTGCCGATCAGCAAGCTGGAGCAGATCGTGAACGAGGCGGAATCGTTCGTCATCGAGTCGCCGGAGCGCGAGCGCAAAACCAGCGAACTGGGTGAGTTAATCATGAACCGCCTGCGGCGCTACGACAAGGTTGCGTATGTGCGATTTGCCTCCGTGTATCTGGATTTCAAGGATGTCAAAGAGTTCATGAATGAGTTGAAGGATCTGGTGAAAGTAAAAGCCGTATAAGGGCGTATAAGGACCATGCATACATGAGTCATAAGGTAACGCTGATCCCGGGAGACGGGATCGGCCCCGAAGTCACGAAGGCAACGGTACGCATTCTGGAAGCCACCGGGGTGAAGTTTGAGTGGGAAACCTTTGCGGTCGGAGCGGAAGCTTTTGAAAAATCGGGCGAGTACATTCCCAAGGATTTGATTGAGTCGCTGGAGCGGACGCGTGTCGGCCTGAAGGGTCCGGTAACTACGCCCGTGGGCGGCGGTTTCCCCAGCATCAACGTGGCGCTGCGGAAGAAGTTCGAGCTATACGCCAACTTCCGGCCGATCCGCAATCTCCCCCATATTCCGACGCGCTATCCGGACGTCGACCTGATTATCGTGCGCGAGAATACCGAGGGACTCTATTCGGGACTGGAACATGAAGTGGTGCCGGGGGTGGTGGAGAGTCTGAAGATCATCACCGAAAAAGCTTCCACGCGGATCGCAAAGTTTGCGTTTGAATACGCCCGCAAGAATCATCGAAGAAAGATTCACTGCATTCACAAAGCCAACATCATGAAGCTGTCGGACGGGCTGTTCCTGCGCTGCACGCGGAATGTGGCCAAGGATTATCCCGAGATCACCTACGGCGAACACATTGTGGACAACACCTGCATGCAACTGGTGATGAATCCCTACCAGTACGACATGCTGGTGATGGAAAACCTGTACGGAGACATTCTCTCGGATCTGTGCGCGGCGTTTGTAGGCGGACTGGGATTTGTGCCCAGCGCGAACCTGGGCGATGAATGCGCGATCTTTGAAGCTGTCCATGGTTCGGCGCCCGATATCGCGGGAAAGAATCTCGCTAATCCGACGGCTCTGCTGCGGTCGGCTCTGCTGATGGTGCGGCATCTCGGCGAACACGCGGCGTCGACGCAGATTCGCAATGCGCTGGAGCGGGTGTATCGCCACCCGGAAAAGCTGACGCGCGACATTGGCGGCAAAGCGGGGACGTCGGAGTTTGCTGACGCGGTGATTGAAGAAATGCAGACCAGCAACGCCGAGCCTGTAACAGTATAGCGGCTGCTTACGATTCAGCGGCGTTTGAGAGCTTCCAACTCTTCCAGGGTGCGTGGCCAGTCCGATCCCAGCAGCCGCGACAAACTGCGATCCGCCAGAACCTTGCCGCCGGTCTGGCAGCGCGCACAATAATTCGTTTCTTTGTCGGCATAACGAATCCTCAGAACTTTATCGCCACACCGGGGGCAAGGCTGGCCGTAGCGGCCATGAACGGCCATGTCTTTGCGAAATGCAGTCACCTTCTCGGGAAAGGCCGCTTCCGCCTCAGCGTGCAGCCGCGTGATCCAGAGTTGCAGCGTTTGCCGCGTTGCCGTAAACAGCCGTGCCCACTCTTCTGGCCTGAGTTTTTGCGTCAGCGTGATTGGCGAGAGCTGCGCCGCGTGCAGGATCTCGTCCGAATAGGCGTTGCCGACGCCGCTCAGCAAACGCGGATCGGTCAGCGCCCGCTTCAAAGTATGATTTTCGGCCGTCAGCACGGCGCGGAACGTTTCCAGGTCAGCCGCAAAAATATCGATCCCGCCTGCGTCGAAGGAACGCAGATTCTCCTCGCCGCTGACCAGATGCAGCGATGCGCGGTGCTTGGTGCCGGCTTCCGTCAAGACCAGGGAGCCTTGGGGAAAGTCGAAAGCTGCCAGGCTCTGGCGTCCGGCCAGCTTTGCCTCGGGCGGGCGCCAGTGCAGCCGGCCCGCAATCATCAGGTGGAGCACCAGCCAAAGTTCGCCTTCGCCGTCCAAGCCGATTGCGATGCGCTTGCCGATGCGGCGCAACTCTTTTACGGCACGTCCCTCCACGCTCGCGAGGGGCGGCTGAACACTCCGCAGCAGAAACGGACTCGCCAAGCGGATCCGTTGCAGGGGTTGACCAACGATGCGGGATTCGAGCGCGCTAATGTAAGCCGCTATGTCCGGCAGTTCTGGCATGGATATGGATAATGAATATCAGCTTGCATGGAAACGGCGAGTTTTTCAACGTCCGCTGAGTGGGTGGCGGAATGTTGGTCCGATTTTGCACATTCCGCCATTGACTCGCGCGCTCGGTTCGGAGTACATTCCTCCGTTCTGGGGATACTGGGGAAAATGACGCGCACATCACGGCGTGTGGGGATAGTTCTCTTTCAGCTCGGTGGACCCGACACGCTGGAAGCGATCGAACCTTTCTTGTACAACCTGTTTTGCGACCCCGACATTATCGACTTCCCTTTCGCCCGCATCGGGCGAAAACCCCTGGCCAAGCTGATTTCGACCACCCGCGCGCGCAAAGTGCAGCACCACTACGCCACCATCGGCGGCGGTTCGCCCATACGCCGCCACACGGAACGGCAGGCGCATGCCTTGGAGATCGAACTGCGCGAGCAAGGCGTCGATGCCCACTGCTTTGTTGCCATGCGCTACTGGCACCCGTTTACCCGTGAGGCGATTGAGCAACTGCGAGCGGCCCAATGTGACGAAGTCGTGCTCTTGCCGATGTATCCGCAGTATTCGTCGACCACCACGGGATCGAGTTTGAACGAATGGCGGCGTCTGTTCGCGGACGACGTGCCGGTCCGTTGCGTGGAGACGTTTTATCGTAATACGATATATCTCGATGCCGTGATCGACAGAGTGAACGAGACGCTCTCGCGCTTTCCCGCTCAGGAACGGCCGGAGATTGTCTTCAGCGCCCACAGCATCCCGATGTCGGTGATTGAAAAGGGCGACCCTTACCAGCGGCAGATCGAGGAGACGGTGCGGCTTCTGACCGAGCGCGGCGGATGGAGCAATCGCTCCCGTCTGTGCTATCAGAGCAAGGTCGGCGCGAGCCGGTGGCTGCAGCCTTCCCTGCATCAAACTCTGCGGCAGTTGGCGGAAGAGCGGGTACGCGAGATGTGCGTCGTGCCCGTGGCGTTCGTTTCCGATCACGTGGAAACGCTGGGGGAAATTGACCACGAGGCACGGGAAGAGGCGCGGCGCCTGGGATTCGCGCAGTTTGAAATGAGCGCCGGACTGAATGATTCACCGAAATTTATCCAAGCCCTGGGACAGATCGTGCAGGAAGCCCTAGGCCAGCCAGTCCATAGTTTGATTCCGATTCGCAGTGCAGGGAGGACGTTGGCGGCGCCGGAGTATGC
This sequence comes from Acidobacteriota bacterium, assembly GCA_013289685.1. Classification (GTDB taxonomy): domain Bacteria; phylum Acidobacteriota; class Terriglobia; order Terriglobales; family Acidobacteriaceae; genus Sulfotelmatobacter. The sequence goes on from JABCZL010000001.1 coordinate 255,616, forward strand.
GGCGGCCGCTGGTTTGGATTAGGGCAAGTCATCCAGTTACAGGAGGGAGTTCATGGCGGAGGAGACCGGGAAGGTCAATCCGAATCCCGAGGCAGCGAAACCTGTCGCGAAACCCGCGGCGCCCGGGGCGCAGGATGCCACAAAATATGTGGGCACGCCCGCGGTAGGAACCTCGAAAGCGGCAGCCGCCGCTGGCGTGGCAGGAACCGCTCCGTCGACCGAGATCGACCGCCACCGCCGCCGTTTTGTGTGGACCATGGTGACCGGGTTTCTCATGGCCTGGTTTCTGGCGTTCTTTCGCTTCTTCCTGCCGCGCACTCTGTTCGAACCCAACTCCGTTTTCAAAATTGGCTACCCGTCGGAATTCGCGCTTGGGGTTGACACGAAGTTCCAGCAGAAATTCCGCATCTGGGTCGATCGCACACCCGACCGGCTGTTCGTGATCTATGCGCGGTGCACGCACCTGGGATGCACGCCCGACTGGAAGCCGAGCGAGAATAAATTCAAGTGCCCTTGCCACGGCAGCGGGTACGACAGCGAAGGCATCAACTTCGAAGGGCCGGCGCCGCGTCCCATGGACCGCGCGCATATTGAACTCGCGCCCGATGGGCAAGTTCTGGTGGATACTTCGAAACTGTACTCGTGGCCGAAGGGACAGCCGAGTAAATTTAATGATCCGGGAGCGTTTTTGACCGGAGTGTAACGGGACACAGAAAGCAGGTTCCTCGCGCCAGAAACAAGGCGCTCGGAATGACAACGTTGAGTTAAGAGCGGAATCTTATGGCTGACGAAAACAATCCGAGCGGCGGCGGCAACGGCGGCGGTAGTGGCGGCGGTACTGGCGCCTCCAACGGCAAGAACGGGAAAGTCGGGCTGGTCGAGCGCGTGACGACCGGGGTGAAAGACGATATTCAAGCCCTCAAGACCGACATCCCCGCCAAGGCGAAAGAACAGATCGAGGGCCTGAAAGATCCGACCAAGACCCAGGTCTACACTTCGATCTTCCGGCACAAGCACGACGACACGCCGCGGAACCGGGCGCTGGGCGTGCTTTCCAACGTGTTCCTGCATCTGCATCCGGCGAAGATTAATCGCGACGCCGTGCGCTACAGCTACACCTGGGGCATGGGCGGGATCACGTTTTACCTATTCATCATCCTCACCTACACCGGCGTGTTGCTGATGTTTTATTACCATCCCAGCAAGGTGCAGGCGTTTCGCGACGTGCTCTATCTGGAGCACGATGTGCCCTTCGGCAAAATCTTGCGCAACATGCATCGCTGGGCCGCTCACCTGATGGTGATCGGTGTGTGGCTGCATATGTTCCGCGTGTTCTTGACTGGGTCGTACAAAAAGCCGCGCGAGTTCAACTGGAATATCGGCGTGCTGCTGCTGGTGTTTACTTTGCTGCTGTCGTTCACCGGATATCTGCTGCCCGACGATCAGCTCGGATTCTGGGCAGTCACCGTGGGCACGAACATGGCGCGCGCTACGCCGCTGCTGGGGCATGAAGGCCCGTTCGGGTCGATGCTCGGCATGACTCCCTACAATGACGTGCGCTTCGGGTTGCTCGGCGGATCGATCGTCGACGCGAATGCGCTGTTGCGATCGTATATCTGGCACTGCATTGGGATTCCGATTGTGGCGTCAGTGTTGATGATTGTGCACTTCTGGCGCGTGCGAAAAGATGGCGGGATTTCGGGTCCGGCTCCGGTCGTGCTGGAAGCGGAAGCGGACAAGCCGCGACGCGGGCCGAAGGCAGCGGGCGAGTAGTCGGGATGGGAACAGCAGGTTCCTCACCGGGCTTTGAGCCCGGTTCGGAATGACAAGAAGCTTTGATTCTTCGGAATGACAAGAATTTTGATTCTTCGGAATAACAAGAATTTTTGATTCATTGACACGAGATCACTTATGGACTGGCGACAACTTTGGGAGATCTGTTCGGCCCCGGACAACGTGCCGATCGTGGGCCTGATCCCGCTGCTGGCCTTCTACATTTATCTGGCAGTGAAACAGGCGCGGGCCAACGATGTGCTGATCGAGCAACTCGAGGCCGATCCCGCGATGGCCAAGACCCATCATCGCAAGACCTGGCCCTTCAAGCCGGGCTGGGCCAAGGAAGTACATGTTTGGCCATTTCTGCTGCGCATCGAATTTCTCGCCGCCATCATCATCACGATCATTCTGATGATCTGGTCGATCACCCTCAACGCGCCGCTGGAAGAACCCGCCAATCCCAACTTGACCATGAATCCGGCAAAAGCTCCGTGGTATTTCCTCGGACTGCAGGAGATGCTCGTCTACTTCGATCCCTGGATTGCGGGCGTGGTGATGCCGACGATGATCATCATCGGGCTGATGGTGATTCCCTACATCGATACCAACCCGCTGGGCAGCGGCTACTACACCTGGAAGCAACGCAAGTTTTCGATTTCGACGTTTATGTTTGGCTTCGTAATTCTGTGGGTCGCGATGATCATCATCGGGACGTTTATTCGCGGTCCCGGCTGGCAATGGTTCTGGCCGGGGCAGACGTGGGATCACAACCGGCTGATCTATGAAGTGAACCGTGACTTGCCGGACCTGTTCGGGATCACGTCGAACATGGCGAAGATCGTGTTTGGCGCGATTGTGGTCGGCGGATTCTATTTGGTCGGCGGCGGAGCGGTGTATTCGCTCTTCCGTCGAAAAATGCCGAAGGATTTCCAGCGCATGAGCCTGTTGCAGTTTTCGCTCATGGCGTTCTTGTGGCTGACCATGATTGCACTGCCCTTGAAGATGGCCCTGCGGCTTTTGTGGCACATCAAGTATGTGTGGATTACCCCGTGGTTCAACGTGTAAGAAAGGTCGTTGGTTGCTGGTCGTTAGTCGTTGGCCAAGACCCGCGGCCATCGCGCCGTTCGCCAACGACCAACGACTAACGACCAACGACTGATGTCGGAGGAACTGGTGCCTGAAAAACCGATTCCCGAGCAGGATCCGATCACCGGAAAATCGTTCGCCATCCATTACCTGATCGCGACGGTGATTCTGATTGGCACGCTGTTCTGGGCTTTGTATGACGAGGCCTGGGGACAGCGGCCTTGGAAGGCTTTCCAGGATCAATGGAAAGATCGCTACAGCGCGTTTCTGAACACGGCGAAGTCAACGTCGGCCAAGTCCGAGCAATCGGTCGAACAGGATCCGCAGTACGCCGCCCTGAAGCAGGATTATGAGAAGGCCTACGAGTCTTCCAAAGCGAAAGGCGACGAAGCCCGCAAGAAGTTGGACGATGCTAGCGCGCGTCTGCTGGCCGTGCAGAGCGTGTTCACCGACCGCCGCGCTTACGTGAACGCCCTCACCTACGAATTGGAAACCAGCACCAGCGCTTCGGCAAAAGCCAGCAAGCAGAAAGACATCGACGCCTACAAAGCCGAGCAAGCGACGGTCGAGTTCCCCGACGGAACGAAAAAGAAGTTTACGTTTCAGCAGCTGGAGGAAACTTACAACGAAATCCGCGACGAGCGGACCAGGCTAAGCCTCGAACTCGGCGACGTGCTCAAGCCAGTGACCGCGGCCAAGGCCAAGATGGATGATTACATCTCAGACCACATGGTCGACCTGACCCCGGCGCAGATTGAAGGACTGAAGCGCAAGACCACCGACTGGGATCCAAAAATCGTGCAGATCAACGTGGCCGAGGCCAATATTGTGGACCGCTGCGAGTCCTGCCACATGGGCACTCGGGAGCCGCTGAAGATCACCGAGGCCGCGATGACGTCCAAGGGGTCGAAGAAGCCTGACGAATATGCGCAGGCGTTCGTGAGCCATCCCGAGCCTGACTTGCTGCAGATTCACGATCCCGATAAATTCGGCTGCTCGCCGTGCCACCAGGGCAATGGCCGCGCCACCACCAGCATCGAGAAGGCGCACGGCAATTACGAGCACTGGCTGTGGCCGCTTTATCCCAAGGAGAATTCGCAGGCGGGCTGTCAGAGTTGCCACTCTGCCGACATGGTGCTGGCCAGCGGCGACGTCCAATTCAACACCATCAACAATGGTAAAGACTTGTTCCGGCAGCGCGGCTGCATGGGCTGCCATCGCTATGAGGGTTACGACAAGGAACCCGAGGACCTGAACTCGGTGGGGCAGCAGATCAAGCAGATCGAGACCCAGAGAAAAGAAAACGTAAAAAATACGGCGGACCTGATGAAGCAAGCCGACGCCGCCGAGTCAAACGACGTCGCCAACGAACTGAACACTAAAGCTGTGGATCTAAGAGTGGCCAACAGCAAGCTGGACGGGCGTTTGCAACAGCTCGACTTCCAGTCGCACAGCCTGATGCAGGATCAGAAAAAAGTCGGCCCGAACTTAAAAGATGTGCGGCTGAAACTGAACAAGAACTGGATTCCGGTGTGGCTGAAGAAGCCTTCTGATTTCCGTCCGACGACGAAGATGCCGAATTTCCGGCTTACCGACCGTCAGATCCAGGCTATTTCTGCATACATCTGGCAATCGGCGTTCACCGACGAACTGCCCAAGCACAAGCCCGGAAACGCCGCGCACGGAAAGGAATTATTTGAAGAGCGCGGCTGCTTGGCCTGCCATTCGATCGGCGAAGGCGACCAGATGCAGGGCGGAACGTTCGCCGCGAATCTGTCGCGAGTCGGGGAAAAAGCGAATTACGACTATCTGGTGCGCTGGATTCACAACGCACGCCAACGCACCCGCCCATACTGTCCGTACGAGAAAAAAGACATCGGTCCGGAAGATTACGCTAAGAAAGGACTTCCCTACCAGTTTGATCTGGATCACAGCAAGTGCCCCAACGACGGCCACGAACTGCAAGTGCAGAACATGACGGTGATGCCGAGCTTGCGTCTGGCGCCCGAAGATGCGGAGGACATTGCCACGTATCTGATGACGCAGAAGAAGCAGGAGCCGTCCTCTTACGCGGCCGCACCGTTCATGGACGATCCGGCACTAAAAGAGGAAGGCAAGAAGTGGGTTCGGTTCTATGGCTGCGGTGGATGCCACGAAGTTTCCGGCATGGAAGACGAAGGCCGCATCGGCACGGAATTAACGTTTGAAGGCAGCAAGCCGATCGAGCGCCTCGACTTCGCGCTGTTCACCGAAGTTGCACAACGCGGCGGCAAAGGCTCGGAGCCGATCAAGGACAAAGACGATCTGGCCCGCCTGCCCGATGGTCCGGCGAAAGATCCCTGGTACGACCACAAGGGATTCTTCGAGCACAAACTGGCCGAGCCCAACGTCTACGATCAGGGCATGGTGAAGGGCGAGACCGAAGCGCTGCGCATGCCGAACCTGCACTTGACCAAGGATCAGGTGCTCGACCTGACGACCTTCCTGCTCGGAAGCCAGGAGACTTCCCTACCCCAGAGTTATCAGTACAAGCCGGGCGATGCGCGCCACGACATTCAGGAAGGCTGGTGGGTCGTCAAGAAATACAACTGCATGGGATGCCATCAGTTCATCCCCGGCCAACGAACGATTCTGATGGGGTTAAAGCAGTATCAGGATGTGCAGGAGCAATTGCCGCCAAAGTTGTTGACCGAAGGCGCGCGCGTCGATCCGGAATGGCTGCGGAAGTTCCTGTCGAATCCTGCGCTGAGCGCTACCGATACGAACCGGAACGGCGTGCGGCCGTACCTGAAAGTGCGCATGCCGACGTTTTCATTCTCGGATAATGAGTTGCGAAAACTGGTACGCTTTTTCCAAGCCTTGTCGCAGCAGCCTCTGCCCTACATTCCGGAAGAGGTGCCGACCCTCACGGCCAAAGAAACGGACATGGCGCGGAGTCTGTTCTCCAGTACTGCAGCGCCTTGCCTGAAGTGCCATGCCACGGGCGATCCGTCGCATGACAAGATTGCGACCGCGCCGAACTTCCTGCTGGCAAAAGAGCGATTGAAGCCAGACTGGGTGGAGCGGTGGATTACCGATCCGCAGGCGGTGAGTCCGGGGACCTCGATGCCATCCGGTCTCTTCAAGGCACAGGACAACCGGTATGTCTTTGCCGGGCCAACTCCGCCGACGTTCAACGGATATGCAGGAGATCACCGCAAGCTGCTGACCGATTACATCTTCCAGTTGACGGCGGAGGAACAGCGGCGTGTGGCGGCGTCAATGCCGCGGGCGAAGGCGGCAGTGCAGCCCTCAAGCAGTCGCAGGCGGGCAGCGGTGGAAACGCATCATGCGGCGAGCGGGGGTTCGCGGTAGAATTCCTTCCGACGGGAAAAGCAGGTTCCTCGAGTCGCCGTCGCATGTGCTCCGGCTCGCTCGGAATGACAACACTCTTAGATTTCAAAAGAGCTTCAAAGAAAGGGCGACATCATGAATAAGAAGACAGGTTGGGCAGGAATCACGTTCGTCGTGGTGGCATTGTGCGCATTGTTAGTGCTGGCGGCGTGCAGCAAAAAAGAGGAAACTCCAGCTTCGAGTCCGACGGCCGAGCAACCGGCGGCTTCGGCTCCCGCGGCCACACCGATCGATCCGGCCACGGTGGCCTCCATCAACGGCACGGTGAAGTTCGACGGTCCCGCTCCGAAAGCCCCTAAGATCGACATGAGCCAGGACCCGGGCTGCAAGGGCATGAACGAAGCCGAGACCTATGTTGTTACGGGCGGCGATCTCGCCAACGTCTTCGTCTACGTCAAGGACGGCTTGGGCAACCGGACATTCGACGTTCCGAAAGATCCCGTGGTGCTCGATCAGCAGGGCTGCCGGTATCACCCGCACGTGCTGGGCGTGATGGCCGGCCAGACGGTGCAGATCAAGAACGACGATCCCACCACGCACAACATCCATCCCACGCCCAAGGACAACCGGGAGTGGAACGAGTCGCAGCCGCCGTCTTCTCCCGCGATCGAAAAGAATTTCGCGCGCGAAGAGATCATGCTACCGGTGAAGTGCAACCAGCACCCGTGGATGAAGATGTACATCAACGTCGTCAAGAGCCCGTTCTTCGCCGTGACTGGCAAGGACGGAAAGTATGAGATCAAGGGCCTGCCCCCGGGCGACTATACGATTGCCTTCGTCCACGAGAAACTGGGAGAGCAGGACCAGAAGGTGACGGTCGCTGCGAAAGATACGAAGACCGTTGACCAGAGCTTCAAACCAGCCGCCGAGTAGCTTGCGCCGGTGGTAAAATACCGGGTTGGGCGGAGCAGGTTGCTCGCACGGTGCGACCTGCTCTGCCCTCCTAAGCTAGGGACGGTCCTCGTTTCCCACTCCCGAGACCTCCTGACCCAAGGGGCACTACTCTGAAAGCCATCGCGACAACCTACAATCGCGGGCATCATGCATTCGCCGTTTTTACCGCCTGCGCAACTTTTGTTGTCATCACAGCCGGAGCGCTCGTAACCAGTAACGACGCAGGGTTGTCCGTGCCCGACTGGCCAACATCTTTCGGATACCTCATCAAAGTTCCGCACTTTGTGGGCGGCGTACGCTTTGAATGGACCCACCGGATGCTGGCGGGATCGCTCATCACGCTCACGCTGGCGATCGCTTTCTGGACTCTGCTCGTCGAGCGACGCCGCTGGTTACGCTGGCTGGCAATCGGCGCTTTCTGCACCGTGATCGCGCAAGCTGTGCTCGGCGGGCTTACCGTTTTGCTCTTCCAGCCTCCCGCCGTTTCCACGGCGCACGCCGCGGTCGCGCAGACTTTCTTTTGCATCGCGGTGGCGATCGCGCTCTTTACCGGACGCCGCTGGGTGGAAGAGCAGCCGCGGGTGGAATTCGATCAGCGGCGGCCAAGCCTGTTCACGCTGACTCTGCTTTCCATCTTTGTCCTGTACGTGCAACTGATCCTGGGCGGGATGTTCCGTCATCATGGAATGAGTTGGTGGCCGCACGTTTTGAATGCCGTCGTCGTTTCTTTCGTGTTGGCCTGGACGGCGGTACGGGCGCTGACGGCCTATTCGCAGATCGAGGCGGTTCGTCGCCCGGCGATTCTAATGCTCTCGCTGCTCATTGCCCAGCTCTGCCTTGGCTTTACGGCGTTCTTGACGCGGGTGGCGTGGGGCCGAACCGCGGTGCAGCCAGAGCTTCCAATGGTGATCGCCACAGTGACTCATGTCGCGGTCGGAGCGCTTCTGCTCGCGACCGCCGTGATCTTGGCAATCCAGGTGTGGAGACACGTTCCAGTAGCGTTCGAAGAGAGACTGCCACAGGCGCAGCACGATCCGTCGGTAGCATAACAGCCAATGAGGGCACAGCCGCCCTCGGCTAGCTTGCCCCTGAATGAAGCCGAAGTGTTGAGCGGAGCTCGACATCTTGCACGGTAGGACCGGCAAGACTTGCCGCCCGTCCTAACATTCCACGAGATGTCGTAAACTGGTTACAGATCCCGGAGTCTTCGTTTGGTCTCAAAAGTCGCTGTGCTCGCCGATGCCGGTCCGGAAGTTGAGCATGCCGCCGCGCCCGTAATTTCAGTACAAAATATAGTCCACCGCTACGAAACCCGGACGGCGCTGAATGGAGTTTCCTTCGACGTGCGGCCCGCGGAGTTGTTCGGACTCCTCGGGCCGAACGGCAGCGGGAAGACCACGCTGTTTCGTATTCTCTCCACTCTGATGATTCCCACCGCGGGTCGCGCCGTGGTCATGGGATGCGATGCGGCACAGGATCCCGCTAGCCTGCGGCGGCAGATTGGCGTGGTGTTTCAGGCGCAGAGTGTCGACGCCAAGCTGACGGCGTATGAGAACCTGTGGCACCAGGGCCATCTCTACGGCTTGCGCGGATCGGCTCTCAAGAAACGTGTGGGGGAGATCCTGGCTCGCGTAGGGCTGGCCGATCGCGCGAAGGAGCGGGTGGAAACCTTCTCCGGCGGAATGCAGCGGCGCATCGAACTGGCGAAGGGGCTGCTGCACCACCCTGGGGTCTTGTTGCTGGATGAACCTACGACAGGGCTTGATCCGGGCGCCCGCCGCGATTTGTGGCAGTACTTGCAGATGCTGCGCGATGAAGAGCACGTTTCCGTACTCGTGACCACCCACTTGATGGAAGAAGCCGAACGCTGCGACCGGCTGGCCATCATGAATGAAGGAAATCTGGTGGCGCTGGGCACACCGACGGAATTGAAGAGCGAAATCGGCGGCGACGTGATTATGCTCGACGCCGCGCACGACGCCAGTTTGCTGGCCGATCACATTCGGGCGCGCTTCCATGTCGAAACCACCGTGATGGGGAACCAGGTGCGCATCGAGCGCGAGGGCGGCCACCGTTTCGTTCCCGATGTGGTGGAGGCATTTCCCGGCGAGATTCAGGCGATTTCAGTGAGTAAGCCCGCGCTGGAAGATGTGTTCATCCACCGCACCGGGCACAAGTTCTGGAGTGAAGAGTCCGAAACTGTTTCAGCGGTCGATAAGAAAGATAAAAAGAAAAAGAGGAGGTAGCTTGCGTCCAATGATTCTGGTGCTTTCTCTGGTGCTCGGTTTGGTGCCCCTGGTTGGGGTGGCGTGGATTTTCGTCAGCGGGATGATCACCTTGTCTCCGCCTTCGGCCACAGTGGACGGACTGTTCATGACGCTGATCCTGCTAACACTCTCGGGCTGCTTCCTGCTGAATGCGTATTGGGAAATGCGCGACCGCGGAATCCTTGGCAAGAAGGAAGCCGCCCCGGCAAAGACTCCCCCAGCGAAAGCGAGTTAAGCGATGGCAACGCAGGCAACCACTCTGCCGCGGCCGATGGCGCCCGCATCCGCGGGCGTAATGCTGCCGGCATTCACTCTCTGGTGGCGGGAAATCGTGCGCTTCTACCGCCAACCCACGCGTGTGGTCGGTGTGCTGGCGTCGCCGCTCGTGTTCTGGCTGGTCATTGGCTCGGGATTCGGAACGTCGTTTCGTTCCGGGGGCGGGCCCGGCCAGCAACATTACCTGGATTATTTTTATCCTGGCGCGCTGATCATGATCGTGCTGTTCACTTCGATCTTTACCATGATGTCGGTGATCGAAGACCGTAAAGAGGGCTTCCTTCTTTCAGTGCTGGTCGCGCCAGTGCCGCGCACCGCGATTGTGCTGGGGAAGGTGCTGGGCGGGACGACGCTCTCGGCCGTTCAAGGCATGATTTTTCTGCTCTTCGCGCCGTTCGCGGGCGTGCATCTCGACCCGGTGCAGGTGTTGCTGGTTGCCCTTGTCGTATTTTTGGTTTCATTTTCGCTGACCGCGCTCGGCTTCGCGATCGCCTGGCCCATGGATTCCTCACAGGCCTTTCACGGGATCGTGAACTTGTTTCTGATTCCCTTGTGGCTCGTGTCAGGTGCTCTTTTCCCTCTCACCGGGGCCTCCAAGTGGCTTCAGGTCGTCATGCGCGTGAATCCACTGACCTATGGCGTAGCGGCGTTGCGCGGGCTTATGTATCCAGGTGCGGATTCGAGTTTCCCGCTCCCATCCTCGATGGCGACGCTGGTTTTGTTTTCTATGGCGATGTTTGGACTTGCATGGCTGATGGCAAACCGACGTACGACGAGGCCTGCCGCTTGATTGTCGGAAATTTGATCCTCGGGAATTCGATCGCTGAGCAATACGCTTTCTTCCCTGCCCTGAACGCGAGCCTGAACGGAACCAGCGCGGTACTGCTGCTGACCGGACGCATCCTGATCGCGCGCGGCCGCATCGCCGCCCATCGTATTTGCATGATTGCTGCCGTGGTTGCGTCCGCGGTGTTTCTGGGATGCTACCTGTTCTTCCACTTTGAGGTCGGGAACATCCGATTTCTGGGCCAAGGATGGGCGCGGCCGGTCTATTTTTCGATTCTGATTTCGCACGTCACGCTGGCCATCGTTATTGTTCCGCTGGCCATCATCACGTTGAGCCGCGGCCTGAAGGCGCGCTATCCTCAGCATCGCGCCATCGCCCGCTGGACCTGGCCTTTGTGGATGTATGTTTCTATCACCGGCGTGATCGTGTACTTCATGCTGTACCAGTGGTTCCCGCACAGCTAGGTACCCAGGGAGCCTAGCGACCAGAAACTGCCCTCAGCGGCGCAAGTTGGCAGCATCACTGACCTTGTCATCCTGAGCGGCGTTCTTTGCCGCGAAGGATCTGTGTACTCTGCAGCGGTAACCGAAAATGCATCGATCCTTCGCGGCAAAGAACGCCGCTCAGGATGACAATTGCAATTTGCGTATTTCCCTGATCTGTTATGTCAACACTGAAACTCAAAATCGATGTCTCCGGCACCGTCGGCGACGCCGCCTGGCGCGAGATCCAGCAGTTCGATCAGATCCAGAGCGCGGACTTCGGCCCGCAGTTCGGCAGCGGCGGACGCTGCAACCATCCGCCCGACGCCCCGCATGCCAAGGGAGAATGGATTGGCGCCGAAATCCGGCTGCAGACGCCGCTTTTGGCGCAGTACGCCATGTCGCACTACCTGGAGCAGGAACGCGTACTCGACGCAGACGTGGAGTAGCTTGGCCGTATCGCCTAAGATAATCCTGTCATCCCGAGCGGAGTTTCCGTCCTCCGTTTTCGGAGGAGGGAAACGTAGTCGAGGGACCTTGGGTTCGTACGATTCCATTAGCTTCCTTCTGTTTCTGTGGTGAAATAGTCTCTTATGTCTTCGAACTCCAACGTTGTCCCCTCGGGCCCAGTCGAAGTCCCCCATGGACGACCCAAGCGCTCGATGTCGCGCACCCAGAAGATTCTGTTTTTCGCCACCGGCTGGCTCATCGTGCTCATGCCGTTTCTCTTCTGGTGGAACACCTGGTTTGGACGCCATCTCTCTGATCAGCAGTTGACTGAGTATCTGCACGACGACAAGAAGCCGCGGCACATCCAGCATGCGCTGGTGCAGGTGGGCGACCAGATGTCGCATTCCGACGCTGCCACCAAGCGCTGGTATCCCGACCTGATCCGCCTGGCTAACGATCCAGTGGAGGAAGTGCGCAATACCGATGCCTGGGTCATGGGGCAAGACACATCCGGCGCGGGCTTTCACGAGACGCTGCTGAAGATGCTGGCCGACGATTCCCCAATGGTGCGGGGAAATGCGGCGCTGTCGCTGGTGCGCTTCGGGGATGCCACCGGACGGCCACAGATTGTGGCATTGCTGCAGCCGGCGCAGATCAGCGCTCCTCTAGATGGTCACATCGTTGACGCTGACCGCCCGGGCACCGCCATCCGTCAAGGTGGATTGCTCGCCAAGCTGGAGGCGACCGCCGGCGGATTGCCAATAGAGATCCGCTCGCCGATTCCCGGACGCATCCGGTCGGTCTCGCAGCCGGGAGCAAACGTAACCGCAGGCGCAGAGGTGGCGGTGGTCGATCCTGGAACCGAGCAGGTTTGGGAAGCGTTGCGGGCGCTATATCTGGTTGGCCAGATCGATGATCTGCCGGCAATTCGTCCTTACGAGCGGGACCTGCCCGACATTTCCAACGATGTGCGCCGGCAGGCGGCGGAAACCGAGAAGGCAATCCAGAGCAGAAATCAACACTAGAGAGAGAGTCCTCATGGCAGGCGCTCCGACGGCAACTGGATTTCTGTATTTCGCAGCGGTCAAAGCCGCCGGCTATACCGCGGCTTCCGTGGTTCTCAAGTACGGATACGGTCTGTGGCGCGCCGCTAAGCCAAGCGTATGGGCCCTGGGATTGACCCGCACGGGCATCGGACTGGTGGCAGGCGGGCTCTATGGCGGCCTTTGGATTCTCGCCTTGAATAAATTAAATAACTCCGGTGGCGAAGGCTCTGCGGTCCTGTTTTACGCGTTCCTTTTGCCGGTTCGCCTGGCGGAGTGGATTCTGTTGATTTGGCTTTTCCTGGACCGTGGTCTCCTCCAGCGCGGGCGCATGTGGAAATATGCCGCCTTTGGAACCATCTGCTCCTACGCTCTGGACGCAATCGGCGTGGGTGCTGCGCTGGTTCTGCCGGGCGGCTTCTGGGTCTGCTAAGGTTGGGTCTGCTGAGTTGGGCCTGTTAGGTATGACGCAGCGTCTGGGCCATGTGGCTTTGGTGGTTCGCGACTACGACGAAGCCATCGCCTTCTACACGCGGTCGCTCGGCTTCCAATTGATCGAAGACACCGACCTCGGCAACGGGAAGCGCTGGGTGCTGGTTAGGCCTCCGGGATCAACCGGAACCGACTTGCTGCTGGCCAAGGCAGTGAACACCGAGCAGGCCAGCCGCATCGGCAACCAGACCGGCGGACGCGTTTTTCTATTTCTTTACACTGACGATTTCTGGCGGGATTATCGCGACATGACCGCTCGCGGCGTGAAATTCGTCCGTCCGCCGAGCGAGGAATCGTATGGAACGGTTGCGGTGTTTGAAGACCTCTACGGCAACAAGTGGGATTTAATTCAACCACAACTCCTGTCATCCTGAGGCCCGCGCATTTTGCGGGCCGAAGGACCTATGCACTCGCAGGTAGCAGAGGCAACGCCGACAGAATTGCAGAGATCCTTCGGGCCGCAACAAACGCGGCCCTCAGGATGACAGATCGGCTGGGGTAGCTAGGAGCTAGAATCTCCCTTTCAAAACGCCATCGGCCCGACTTCTTTTTCCACCTCGACCGTGTCCACCATGGCGATGGCGTCCCAGGGGCAGCCATCAAGGAAGCAGCCGTCAGGACCCTTGCTCAGGCATTTCTTGCAGCCGATGCACAGGATGGGGTCGATCTGGATGCGGCCAAACGGCGGATTGTCCTCGTCGGGCACCCAGAACATGCAGTCTTCCACCGGGCAATATTCCACGCAGGCGGGCGAGCCCGCGCATCCGGTGCAGCACTCGGTGATGACCGCTAATTCTTTGGGTTTCTTCTTCCGCGGGGTGGCGAGGCCTTTGGACTTCGGTTCAAACTTCTGATCGTCGGGAACCATCCCAACGGCTCTGGTGGCGCCGGGTGCAGGAGGCATATGCGTCGCATTATATCCTGAACCGCGCCCGCTTATGAACCTTACTTCCGCTTGGCACTAAGGCAGTGCAGTCGGAATGTACTGACCCAAATTGATACTCGTGACCGGGTTTTGTGAGCGGCCACGCCCTTTCCACCGGCCCCATTCTGCTATAGTGAACCCCTGCAAAGGAGCATCGACATGGCAGGCAGAAGTGTTAACAAAGTCATTCTTCTCGGAAACTTGGGCAAGGACCCCGAGGTGAAGTTCACCCCCAGCGGCACGCCCGTCGCCAAGTTCAGTCTGGCCACCAATGATCGCTTCAAAGACAAGGACGGCAACTGGCAGGACCGCACCGAATGGCACAACATTACTGCCTGGGCGCGCACGGCGGAGATTGCCGGCGAATATTTGAAGAAGGGCAGCAAAGTTTACATAGAGGGCAGCCTGCGCACCCATTCCTGGGACGACAAGACCAGCGGCCAGAAGAAATACATGACGGAGGTCATCGTCAACGATCTGGTTATGCTCAGTGGGAAGGGCGAGGGCGCCGGTGGCGGGGACTTCAGCGGCGGAGGCTCGCGCGGCGCCTCTTCATCGGCCGGCGGCGGAGGCAACAACTTCGATCAGCGTACTCCCGAGCCCGAACCGGCAGCGTCCGGCCCGATCACCGACGACGATATTCCGTTTTAGGGTGCATCCCGTGGGCTCGAAATATCCCCACGGATTGTCATCCTGAGCGAAGCGAAGGACCTATGCACTCGCCGCTAGTTGCATAGGTCCTTCGCTTCGCTCAGGATGACAAAAGCTGTTTACGGGGCGACAGTGTGTTTACCTGTTGTGGTCTAGGGCCGCGTCTTCCGCCGCATAATCGAACTGCGCGAGAAACTCAACCGCCGGGGCATTTTCCCGCTGCCACGCTGTCGTTCGCCGGATCGCCTCATCGATCGCAACCGGCTCGTTGTAGCCCAGCTCCCGACGGATACGGGCGGAACTCGCCGTCCAATGCTGCGCCGCGTTGCCGGGCTTGAGCAGGTGCGGCGGCGTGCGATTGTCGGGCAGAACGACGAACTCCCCTTCCCACCGCATCTCGCTCGCGATTTTCCGCGCCCATTCCAGTTCGCCAAACGCCGGTTCCTCACACACATTAAAGACTCGTTGGGCTGCGCGATCATCCGTGGCAGCCAGGGCGATGGCGGCGGCCACATTCTCCACATAACCTCTCGGAGAGTGCCATGCGGCCAGCGCCTCGGGAAAAATGATGTGGCGGCGCCCGTCGGCGACGCGTTTCACCACAGGATAGAAACGATGCAGCGGATCGCCCGGTCCATACACCATGGGAAGCCGGAGCACCGTGCCGGGAAGTTCCGGATCGTTCATCACGATGCGCTCCGCCGGAATCTTATCGTAGTCGTCCGTCACCCAGGGGAAGACTTTACGCAGGAGCCGCATGTTCTCAGGCGGATAAGGATGCAAATTTCGCCGTAGCTCCGACTCCTCGGTGAGCGGCAGGTCTTGGAGCGGCCCGCTCTCCGTGCCGTGCGAAATGCCTACGGCGCGGTAGACGTCCATGCTGCTCAGCATGACCACGCGCCGGGTCGCACCACGGAACACCTTCATCAGATCATCTGCCTGCGCCCCCGAACTGAGGACCAGATCGATCACCACGTCGGGAGCAAAGCGTTTCAATTCCTGAGCGCTGGCAGCAAGTTGATTGTGATCGCCCCGAATTTCATCGACGAGGGTGGGAGCGGCTGTCGTGCCGCGGTGAAACACTGCCACGGCGTGCCCTTGCGCTTGGAGCGCAGCCGCAACGAACCGCCCGATGAAACCATTTCCGCCAATCAGAAGGAGGCGCATACAACAGTCAACCGATCCGGCAAAACGAGGCAAAATATTCGGATGGAGCAATTGATGCGGATAGCGTGCGCCGAGGTAGGTCGGGGATTTACGGGTCCGTTTAGTCGCCGTCTCCGGTATCGACCGAGACCAGCTCCAGGCTTTGTAGCAGCGGACTGGAATCCGAAACGAACTCCACGTGCCCGCATCGCGGGCAAGACAGAATGGCGTGGCCGGAATTGCCGGGAGCCAGGCTGGCCCGCATCAGTTGATAGCGCTGCAGTTTCTGCTCACAGCGCAGGCAACAAACCGTCTTGCTATAGGGATCGGTAGAGACCCCGCTCGGGGTCTCGATGGCTGGTTTCATACATTCCTCGCGCAAAGCAATTCTGGAGCAGCCAAAAACCGGCTGCCATTCCAGTTTGAGTGGAACGAGTGTACCACGCGAGATTGCTCGATTCGGCCTTGGTCGCGCCCCCCTGGTAACTTCGGGGGGCCGCAGAACTTCTATTTACGCCGCCCCGGAACCTTTGATCACGGCGGGCAAGGTCTTGGCCAGAATCTGCAGGTCGAGCCACAACGACCAGTTGCGAATGTACTGTAAATCGAGTTCCATCCATTTTTCGAAGGTGGTGGAACTCCTTCCCATAACCTGCCACAGGCAAGTAATTCCGGGACGAACGCTGAACCGCTTGCGCTGCCAGTCCTGGCAATGGACTTCGAACAACTCGTAGTCGCGCACTTGCAATGGCCGCGGGCCCACCAGGCTCATCTCCCCTTTCAACACATTGAAGAGCTGGGGAAGTTCGTCGATGCTGGTCTTACGCAGGAAGCCGCCGATGAGCGTTATGCGCGGATCTTTCTTGATCTTGAAGACGGGCCCGTTGGCCTCGTTCTGATGCTCCAAGTCCTTCAAGCGATCTTCTGCGTCCACCACCATCGTCCGGAACTTGTAGATCTGAAACATCCGCTTGTTCAGCCCGAGACGATTCTGCACGAAGAAAGTGGGGCCCGGCGAAGTCAGCCTCACCAGCACAGCGGTCAGCAGCATGACCGGCGAAACCACAATGATGGCGGTCAGAGAAACCACGATGTCAATCGCGCGCTTAATCATCAGGCCCCAGAAATCTGTGATCGTACTTTCATGGCTGATCAGCGGATCGCCATCGAGCTCTTCAGCCCGGTGCCGCGCCTCTTTCAGGTCGAAAATATTCGGGAGGAACCTTACGATGATGCCCTGCGCCTCGCAGGCCGAAGCGATTTGCGACGAGACCCCATGGAACGAGCGAATGGGCAACGCCAGAACCACTTCATCCACCACGTTGCGGCGCACGTACGACGGTAAGGCATCGAGGTCAGAAACCAGGGAATGTCCCAGCTTTTTGAACTCTTCTATCCCGAGCCACTCTTCGTCCGCGAATCCCAGAATGCGATAGCCCAGTTCTGGCCTCCCCTGGATGCGCCCCACCAACTCCAGCGCGCGCGCATTGGTTCCGATCACCAGCATGTTCCGGGTATTTCGGCCATGCCGCCGCGCAAAAGCCAACGCCCCTCGAATCACGGTGCGGCTCAGGATCACCAACGAGGTGGCGACCGCGAAAAACAAAATCAGGAAGATTGCGTTTACCAGTTCGATCCGAAAAACCAACGCGAACACGCCGACGGCCAGAGTGCCCAGAGTGGTGGCCATGCTGGCGTCCCATACCTCTTCCCACCGCCCGGCGAGGCGTCTCGAGTCGTACAGCCCGAACACACTGAACAGGATATGCCATATCAGCAGAAGACTGGCAAACAGAACCAGGTTGCCCAGTTTTATCCGCATTTCGAGGAATTCGGCCAGGCCGAGTCTTCCTACCTGGTGGTACTGAGGCAGCGTCGACGCAGCAAAAGCAATGACCATTAACAGCAGATCAAACAGTTTGACCCCGATGGTAAAGACTCTACGGCCTATGTGCATAAAGAGATCCTGAAGGAGTCGGTTACAGGCCTACAAACAATCCGGGGGAGGGAGAACGCCTTACAACTAGGTGGAATTGCCGCCGAGCGCGGACAGTGCCTGCTCCGCGTTCAACTTCTGCATCGCATTATATCTCGATCTTGCCAGATTTCTTGATCATATTTTTAGCGGTGCACCCAGCAAAATCGCGAATACCCCAACGGTACAGACCCAACATCAACGCCAAAGGTAACTCTAGCGAGCCGTGCCAGTTCCTGCAATGGTAGGAAAGTGCCATTGACAATGCTTATGTGAACAGCAAGTTTCTTGTTTTCAACAGACTAAGAAACGGCGGGAGTTCCTCTGCTTTATGCGCGTGCGAGGAGTGGGAGAGTGTATAGAACACTGTCCCTCTCACGTAGGAGGAAGTGTGAAACGGATAGTGATTCGTGTCTGCATCTCGGCAGGCTGCCCGTTGACGGAGAAGGGCTGATATCTCCACTGTCTTACGGCCTGGACCGCCGCATCGGCCAGCCTGCGATCTCCTTCCACAACTGCGATGTTGCGGACCGCGCCGTCTCCTCCGATTTGCACATCCAAGACCACCGAGCCCTGAACATGCTGCGCTCTCGCCTCCGGTGGATACTCCGGTTCCACGCGATGAATCAACCGCTTCTCCGAAACTTCCCCTGATTCTTTCGCGGGCGCGCGCTTGGCGCTGGCGGCTCGCTGCCCGTCAGGAGGCAACCGGTAGATCACCTTGCCATTCTGAGTCACCAGCAGCCCACCACTTGGCGGCTCGACCGGTGCTCCGGCACCCGGCGTTTTCGGCACAGGCGCGGTGGCAACGCTCGCGGAACCAACGCTTGAGGACGCCGACGCCGCCGAATCTGCAGGCGGCGCGTTTCCAGGATCGTGCTCTGTGGCC
Organism: Acidobacteriota bacterium; assembly: GCA_013289685.1. GTDB lineage: Bacteria > Acidobacteriota > Terriglobia > Terriglobales > Acidobacteriaceae > Sulfotelmatobacter. The sequence continues at coordinate 274,148 of JABCZL010000001.1, forward strand.
GATTCGGTCCCTCGATTCGCTTGAGTATTCGACGCGGCCCCGGCCTGCGCCTGGGGCCTTCCTCGCAATCCTCGGACGATCGCTCCCCGCCAACCTACCAGCAGTCCCAGCAACAGCGCCGCCAGGATCACAATCACGCCCAGAATGGATGTCCAGACGTCCGTTGTGCGCCGGAACCCATGTTCAGCCGGAGCGTCAAGCGGAGCCTCGGCGCCCAATTCCCAGGCCGGTTCCGGTTGGGGAGCGTTGTCCAGTTCGTTCGTCTGGGCTTCCAACCGAGCTTCCAATCGATCATCCGCGCTGTGGTTCGATTTGGGGCCGGTGGCCGCGGCCTCCTCGATACCCCTCTTCGTCTCTACGACGCGGGCGGCCAAAACCTGAAGACTGTTTTCATCCTGATCGCCGAACGCATGGGGCCGGGATGAAAAGACCTCCATCAACCCAAAGGCATCGGGTCCCTCGCACAGCGGCAGAACCAGAATCGATCGCACACCCAGTCGCCGGCAGGCTTCAGGATCCACTCGTGGGTCCGTCTCCGTGTCCTTGCAGTGCTGAATGATTCCAGTGAGCAAGCACGCTCCCGACAGACCCGACTTGGTCTCGAGCCGAACTCCCAGGTCCGGAGCATCGGCGCCGGTGGTGGCGCGACACACCATCTCGCCCGCTCGGGCCAGTGCAATCGCTGCTCCGGTCGCTCCGGTTGCCAACCGCGCTCGCTCGACCACTTCGTTCAGAACCAGGTCCAGGGCCAGGTCGAACGACGCTTCCCCGCCGCCATGGGCTGCGAGAGTCTTGGCCACTTCCACTACATCGCGAGGATTCTGCGAGGAGACGACATCGCCCACATGGCCCGATGATTCCTTATCCCAGGATGGCGTTCCGTACGATTCGGGCTGCGGCATGGGGCGGTGAGTCATACTAGGTAAGTCATACCATGTAAGTCATACCAGGTGAGTCATACCGGGACCAGGCATCCAGGAAGCGCTGGCCATTCGTCATTATGCGCAGTTTTTCGCGAATCTTCGAGGATGTCAACCTCAAACCTTGACGGCTCCTCCACCACAGGCACGAAGTCACACAGAGGAAACAGCGCAAATGAAGTCCTTCGTGATACTTCATGGCCTTCTGGTTCAGGCCTCTGCTCTTCCCGTTTTGGCATTGGGCGTGCAGTCGCGCAAGTTTTTTGCTGCTGTAACCCAAAGAGGGCAAGAGAATTTGTAAAATCAAAGCGAGCGGTCCGCGTTGTATTGCGGACCGCGTCACCTGGTATTTGTTTCGGCGCTTGTTTCGGCGCTTGCTTCGGTAGTATGGTTCGATCCTCTTGAGGGTAAGCCGATGCGGATTGCGGTGGTAGGTTCGGGATACGTTGGGCTGGTGGCGGGCGCTTGTTTTGCCGACCTCGGACATGACGTTATCCTGGTGGACAACGATCAACCAAAACTGGCGGCTCTGCGCAATGGCCAGATCCCCATCCACGAGAAATTTCTGCCGGAACTTCTGGGCCGTCACCGCGGACATCGCCTCACTTTTTCCGACGACGTGAAGGAAGCTGCCCGCCTCAGTTCGGTCATCTTCGTTGCCGTCGGCACGCCGCCCACTGAGAGCGGTGAGGCTGATCTTTCGTACGTGGAATCCGTGGCCCGCGAAATCTCCGGCGGGATTAACGACTACAAGGTGGTCGTCGAGAAGAGCACTGTCCCGGTGTATACGAGTGACTGGGTGCGCAGGATCATCCTGCGCAACGGCACCGACCCTGACTTGTTCGACGTCTCCTCCAATCCCGAATTTCTACGCGAAGGCACGGCCGTCACCGACTTCCTGTTTCCCGATCGCATCGTGATCGGCTGCGACAGCGACCGGCCGGCAGACGTTTTGCGCGAGGTCTACGCTCCCCTGACTAATGGCAGCTACTATCAGCGCGCCGACGCCATTCCGCAGCCCGACCGAGCATCGATTCCTCCTCCGCTCATCGTGACCAGCACCAAAAGCGCCGAGTTGATCAAGCATGCTTCCAACGCCTTCCTCGCTATGAAGATTTCATTCATCAACGCCGTAGCCTCGGTCTGCGAATCCGTGGGTGCCAATGTGAGTCAGGTTGTCCACGGCGTCGGCACCGATTCGCGCATCGGGTCCCGGTTTCTGAACCCCGGCATCGGGTACGGCGGCTCCTGTTTCCCCAAAGACGTCATGGCATTCCGCGCCGTAGCCCGCGAAGGCGGCTACGACTTCCGCCTGCTCGACGAAGTGATGCGCATCAATGAAGACCAGCGCCAGCGCTTCCTGCGGAAAGTGCACCGCGCGCTATGGACCCTGCGCGGGAAGAACCTGGGTGTGCTTGGTCTCGCGTTCAAGGGTGGCACCGACGATATCCGCGAATCTCCGGCGCTCTTTCTGGTGCAGGCGCTGCTGCAGGAGGGCAGCAAGATCACGGCCTACGATCCCGCGGCCATGGAACGCGCGAAAGAAGTGATGCCGTCTGGCGTCAGGTTCGCCAACTCCCCGTACGAAGCGGCTCACGACGCGGATGCTCTGCTGATCCTCACCGAGTGGGAGGAATTCGCCAACCTCAATCTCAACCGTCTCCGCCAGGAACTCAAGTATCCCATCGTGATTGATGGACGCAACCTGTACGATCCCGAAGTCATGGCGGCGCAAGGCTTCACCTACTACAGCGTTGGCCGCGACGCCGCTCATCCCGATGGCGTGCCTTCCGCAGTCTTGAAGAACGGCAAGAGAGCATGAGCCCACAGCGCGCTGTGGTGACTGGTGGCGCAGGATTTCTGGGATCCCATCTCTGCGATGCCCTTCTCGGCGAGGGCTGGAGTGTGGTCTGCGTCGACAACCTGCTGACCGGCCGCCGCGCCAACTTCGCCCATCTGCACAATGAACCACGGTTTGAGTTTATAGAGAAAGACATTTGCGAACCGTTTGACGTCGGCCGCGTCGACTACGTCTTCCACTTTGCCAGCCCCGCCAGTCCGGTCGATTACACCCTTCACGGCATCCCCACGCTGAAGGTCGGATCGCTCGGCACGTTTCACGCTCTCGAAGTCGCTCACAAGTACGGCGCGAAGTATCTCGTCTCATCCACGTCCGAGTGCTACGGCGATCCTCTGGAGCATCCGCAAAAGGAGACCTACTGGGGCCACGTCAATCCCATCGGCCCTCGCTCGGTTTATGACGAGGCCAAGCGCTTCACCGAGGCCGTGACCATGGCCTACCATCGCTATCACAAGGTGGATACGCGCATCGTCCGCATCTTCAACACGTACGGCCCGCGCATGCAACTCAATGACGGCCGCGTTGTTCCGAACTTCATGAAGCAGGCCCTGCGCGGCGAACCGCTCACCGTTTACGGCGACGGACGGCAGACTCGAAGCTTCTGTTACGTGAGCGACGAAATCGACGGCTTCATTCGTCTTGCGAAATCGGACGAACATCTGCCCGTGAACGTTGGCAATCCGAACGAGTTCACCATCCTGGAATGCGCCCAGCAGGTGTTGAAGGCCACTGGATCGAAGAGCGAGATTCGCTACGAACCACTGCCGCCCGACGATCCCAGGCAGCGCCGCCCCGACATCACCAAGGCGCGGCAGTTGCTGGGATGGGAGCCGAAGATTGATCTGGCAGCCGGCCTGCGCCAATCGCTGGACTACTTCAAGAAGGCCGTCGCTGAAGAAACTGCCGCTAAGTAGTTCGATTTCCAACGTGTCATCCTGAGCAACGCGAAGGACCTATGCAATCTGCCGGCAGCAGGACGAGTGCATAGGTCCTTCGCGTTGCTCAGGATGACAAGATTGTTTGTTATGTACGTACTTATTGCGATCTCTATATTATACGATGCACACGTACGTATAATAAGATACGTATATAAATACAGTACATATTTACTTGAATAAGCCAGCTCGGAGACAAGCTCGCGTCTCCTGGCTGGTTTTCGCGGCCTGCTAGTTGGACGGTTCCGTCGTCGACGCTACGTAGTCAGTCAACTTCTTCACGTTGCCCTGTTCTTCCTTGGTCTTCATCTCAAACGCCACGCCCATCCCGTAGCCGGGATGAGAGGTCTGCACCGCGCCCCGCAAGCGCAATTTCATTTCGTAGGTTCGCACTACAATCTCGACCGACGAGCCCTGCGGGAATGGCAAAGGAACTTCCAGATAACATCCGCCCGAACTCAAATCGGTCAGGCAGCAATGATGGGGAACCGAAGTGCCGGTGCGGTAAACCTCAGCGCCTAGGCGGCAGGCATAACGGACTTGGATGCGCCGGTTGTCGGCATCGGGATGCACGGCGGGCGCAAGTTCCTGAACCGCCGCGTAGTGCACGGTTTCTTTTTTCTCGCGGCCATGGGTTTGCTCGGCGACCGATACCGTGGCCAGTTGAAAGGGCTCTTCCATTTCGACCGTGACGTCGCTAAAGCGATCTGGCCGGGAGTCGCTGGGCACATGAGCGGCCAGAAAATCGGTGAGCAAGCGGCGCGAAGCTTTGGGCACATCGACAAACTGAACGCCCGCGCGGCCTTTCCAGTCCTGCCAGACCATCTGCCCCGAAAGACGAATGTTCGCCGACTGACCTGGCAGCTTGAACTGAAAATACACTTTGCTGACCGGAGGAAGTTTCTTCCCGAACTGCACCGACATGCCGTCTTGCGCCAGATTGATCAGGGTGGCCCGCTCCCGCTCCACGGTCGCATAATCGACAGTGGCGTGCGCGTGCACGTCAGCCCGGGCGTTCTTGCGCTTGTCCTTGCGCATCACCTCGCGCGCCGCACGCATGCTGCTCAGCGCCCGTTCGTAAGCCACCGGCTTATAGAGAACGAAATTTACGCCCAGAGAAAACATCTCGCGGATGCTTTCCTGCCCGGCGACAACAGCGACAGCCAGGGTCGCATCATTCAGGCGCGAGGCGCGGGTATCGCGCAACAGGGAAATCACGTCCTTGTTGGATTCGCCGTCGACAATCACCACGTCGAACCGTTCTTGCGCCAGTCGAATGGCGGCGCGCGCAAAATCCGGACAGGACTCAACTCGAATGCTGAGCTCTTCCAGGACTCCGCCCAGCACCTGAGCCGGTGCCTGGTCAACGCACACTAATAGGGCAGATAAAGTCATACGTGCCCCATCCTAGGATCCAGTCGTTCCCCTCACAAGTTACCGGGGTCACTCTCTGACCGGTCTCAGTCGGACTACATTGCCTTTAACTAATGTGTTCTCAATCGGTGACATGAGTAACCACCTCTGGCACCGGAAGGCCAACGCGAGGGTATTGACCTGTCGTGCTTTGACGCGGCTGCGATCTGTTCCTACGATGACCAATGACGCGATGAAGGAACGCGAGCCCGCTCTGTTATGCGCGAGCGGGATTGTGCAATGTTCCTCCAACATGTTCGAGACGCGGACTCAATGGGAGTGAAGGCGTGTTCGACATAGTCGCCTCTCCCCCCGAAAGATGATTATGACATCGAGGAAAACTCGCGGCGTTTCGTTGCTGGAACTGCTGATCACGGTCGCGATCGGCTTCACTTTTGCATCGATTACGTTTATCGCAATGAAGCCGCTCTTCAACCAGTCGCACCTGGACTCTGCGTACAACACGACCCTGATGGCGTTCCGCAACACGCGCCACCTGGCCATCACGCAGAGCCACTTGTATTACGTGACCGTCAACCCGGCAGGCTATCCCGCAGGCACCATCGAGGTTCAGTATCAGCCGCCCTCAGCGGCAGGAATTCTGCCTCCCCTTCAGCTGGTGACCACGTACACCATTCCCAGCGATATCAGCTATGCCGTGCAAACCGGATTTCCGGCCAGTGCCCCGGACAACTTTGGCGCCGGGACGGCACCCATTGACTTCGGGTATGGCCCAGGACAAGCCGGAGGCGCGAACACGATAGCCTTTGGGCCCGACGGTGGCGCCTATGACGCGAATGGCAATTACAACAGCGGCGTCCTGTACATGACTCGGCCCAGCGACCCGACCATTTACAGTTCGCGCGCCATCTCGGTATTCGCAGCGACTGGCCGAGTTCGTGGCTGGCGTTTGTATAAACAGGCCGGCGCGCCTATCTGGGTACAGCAATGACGGAGAACAAAATGCGCAAAACGGATGCACCCAACGCCGAAGGCGGCTTTTCACTCATCGAAGTCATGATCGCCATCGTGGTGATGTCCGTCGGCTTACTGGCGGTGGTAGCTTCGCTGGCCACGGCCCTGGCTGCCACGCAGTCGGGCGAGGAAGACCTGATCGCTCGTCAGAAGGCGCTTGAAGCTATGGAGAGCATTTACACGGCGCGCAACAGTCAGCAGATCCCGTTTGCCGCGGTGGCTAATAAATCCAACGGTGGAATTTTCACGGACGGACCCACGGCTCTGCTGTGCGCTGGACCCGATGGACTTGTGGGCACAGCGGACGATGTCCCTTGCACGACTGCCGCCGGCGTAAACTGCCCCGACGGCGGCGCGGAATGCATGGTGCTCCCCGGCCCGGATGGGATTCTCGGCACGGCCGACGACGTGACCATGAGCCTGGGTAATTTCTCCCGGACCATCGCCATCAACCCCGTTCTGCTGCCGAGTGGCGCCCCCAACACGAACATGATGGCGATTACCATCACGGTGCAGTACACCAAAGCCGGGATGCCAGCTCGATCGTTTCAAGCCAACGGATTGATCTCGAGCTACCACTAAAAGAGCGGACTTTAGGACTCTCAATTATGCGAACTTCAAAATCGCAACGCGGTTTCAGCTTGCTGGAATTACTGGTGGCCTCGTCCATCGGTCTGATCGTACTTCTGGCCATGACCAGTCTGTTCAAGACCGGCATGGATACGACCTTCACCGTGACCCAGCGCGCGGAAACTCAGCAGAACATGCGAGCTGCGATCGAACTGATCACCAAGGATCTGAGTTTGGCTGGAGCGGGCCTGCCTTCCGGCGGAGTGCAGCTGGTCACGGGAGGAACCGTCTCCAAGTTCGGCTGCAACCAGACAGGCACCTGCTACATCCCTGGAGGAACCTTTCCCAACAGCGGAGCCGGTGGGCCTAATTACATGTACGGGATCATCCCCGGCTTCAACGTCGGGGTCGAGGCAGGCGCGGTCATTACGAGCGCGCCCGGGCAGATCAACAGCAGCATTACCGCGATCTCCTGTGACTACAACTTTCCCCTCAATAACTTCACCTTCACGTTCCCGACTGCAACGAGCAGCGCCGTTGCCGTAATCAACCTGGGGGCCACGCCGAACAACATCCTTGCGCCGGGAGGCTTGAATGTTGGCGATTTGCTGCTGTTCACGGTGAGCACGCCGGGCAATGGCAAGACGGCCACCGGCACGAGCCTGGTGCAGAACGCTGCCGTGGTTGCCGAAATCACAGGCATCCCGAACGCTAATTCGCTTAGCTTCAACGCCGGCGACGCGCTGAACCTGAACCAGACCGGGGGCGGAACCGCGAACAATATCGCCACGGTGGCGGCGGCGGCAGCTGGAGCGGGCGCAGAGACGAGTGTTTGCCGGCTGAACGCCGTCTCCTATTTCCTGGAGGTTCCCGCCGCCGGAGGCACCGTCCAGACCCCGCGCTTGATGCGCCAGGTCAACGGGCTTAACGCGGTGCCGGTTGCCGACAACATCATCAATCTGCAATTTACCTACGACATCATCGATTCGGTGACCGGAAAAGTCGTCGCCAATCAGCAGGACCCGATTGGGGCAGGCGAGTCCCCCAGCCTCATCCAGAAGGTCAATGTCTGGATCATGGGAAGTAGTCTGACGCCGGAAGGAAAAAAATCTCAAAGCATGTATCTGGCGACTTCGGTCAGTGCGCGAGACATGAGTTTCTGCAACTCCTATAGTTCCAACGGCGTGGCATGCCAATGAAGTCAGATGGCAGTTTTGGAGGAAGAATCATGGGTACGAGCCAACACGATTCACGAGGTTTCACTCTCATCGCAGCTTTGCTGCTGACCGTTCTGCTGTCCGGGGTAGCGGTGGGGCTGCTCTACATGGTCAGCAACGAAGTCCGGATGGGAGGCAATGACCTGGAGGGAAACCTGGCGTATTACGGCGCCGAGGCAGGCATTGAGAACCTGACGTCGGAGCTCTCCCAGCTTTATCAGAGTTCGCAAACTCCGACGGCCGCATCCATCACGGCCTTGACCGCCCCGGCCAATTGGCCAACCGCGGTGTCTGGCTCGCACATCAGCAACATGACGTACACCCAGATGAACATCGCCTGGCCGGCCTTTAAGAGCGATGGGGTCACGCCTTGCCCCAACGCTCCCAATCCTTGCGGCTCGTGGGACATCGTGGGCTCTGGACCCGACCAGGGAATGGTCGCAACCCTGATTCCCTTCACCCTGCAGGTGACGGCGACGCGCCTGGCTGGCACCGGACAGATCGCAACCAATTCGTCGCTGGCCGCCACCGGCGCATCCGTGAACCTGACGCGTACGGTTGAAGTAGCGCTGCTTCCCGCGTTTGAATTTGGAGTGTTCTGCGAAGGCGACTGCGATTACTTCGCTGGCCCCGACTTCAACTTCGGAGGACGGGTGCATGCCAACGGCAACATCTTCCTCGCCGAGGGCGGCAAACTCACCTTCACCGATAAGATTGCGGCAGTCGGCCAAATCGTGGTGGACCAGTTGGAGAACGGCCATGCTACTTCTTCGGGCTACACTGGCACCACCTACGTGCCCAGCGCCGCCGGCGCCTGCCCGCCTGCTCCAGCGGCCGGGCCAGCTACAAATTGCGCCGTGTTGCCAGCCGGCAGTTGGACTGGCGGGTACCCTCCAACCGGTGCTCCGAACGCTGCGTGGACGGGCATTTCCAAGTCGACCTTCAACGGATTCATTGAGAATGGATTGACCGGAGCGACCAAGCTGCAGTTGCCCTTCGTGCAGTCGTCGAAGGTGGGAGCCATCGACATCATCCGCAAACCGACAGCGGGAGACACTCCGCTTCTGCTCAACTCCCGACTTTACAAGGAAGCTGCAATCCGCATCCTGTTAGCCGATACCGAGGCCGATCTCTACCCCGGAGAAGTCCGCGCTGACAGTGCGACTCAGGACATCCAGATCGGCACACCGTTCACCGACGTACCGGGTGGCAACGCGTACATTACCGTAGGCGCTGCGGCGCCGGGAAATGTTGCCGGAAACATGTACTTCGCTACCGCTCTGAAGGGCGCGGCCACTAATAATTGGACTGCAGCCGCGCCTACGGGATGCAACGCCGCTCTGGCCTCGTGGCCGCTCTTTGGACAAGTCACTGTCGCCGGCAAGTTCTGCCAGGGCGCTTGGCTGCGAGTGGAGTATCAGAACGCCGCCGGAAACTGGATTGGAGTCACCACGGAGTGGCTGAAATTCGGCTTCGGCCGCAACTACAACCAGCCGCCCACGCATCCCTACAATGCCAGCGCCGCGACCGTTCCGTTGTGCAAGAACTACCCCACCTTGCCGGCGTCCCAGTGCCAGAACGGCATCAGCCCGGCCATTCTGATTCTTCAACAGCTTCAGGCCAGCCAGGCCGTCACCAACGGGATGGGTGCCGCTGCATCGAATGCTGCCTGGCTTCCCATCAACTTCTACGACAGCCGTGAAGGCGAGCCCCGGGATAACCGGCCCTCGACCGACCCAGGACCTGGCAAGAACTGCAGCCCGATCGGAATCATGAACTCGGTCGAGCTCGACGTGGGCAACCTTTGGCTATGGCTGCAAGCCTCGGGCCCGTATGCCGGAGGCAGCGGCAAGCTGGTGAACGCCGCCACTTACAACGGCTACATTCTCTATTTCTCGGACCATCGCGGAATGATCCCCGATGCCCATCCTTTAACCGCTTTCTATAACGGCTTCTCCGGCATGTCCGGCTTGAGCGATGTGATCAACAGCGGCTCGGCCCCCGGTGTGCCCGACAACAAGCTGGAAGCAATCACTTACTATGCGACCGCCCCCGTTCCTTATTCGCCGGAAGACACGGCGGTAAAAGGAAACGGGTTTATCGACAATTGGGGCCAGGCCAACCTGGGCGCTGGTTTTGGCATTGCCGCCGGTAACATGAGCCAGCCCTACTACATTGCCGGCTCGGTGACGACGAACGCGATCCAGTGCACGTCGGCTACCCCCACCACCTATAACACTCCAGACGCTGAGTGGAACATGGTCAGCGGCCCACGGCACGTGCTGCGTCTGGTGGACGCCGGCATGGATGCCGCTGGAAACAGTTTCTTGCCACCCACCAACGGGAGTCTGGTGCTAAACGGAAACGGATTCACGGTAGCTTCAGAGGAGCCCGTGTACGTATGGGGTGACTACAACACCGGCCCCAACGATCCCTTCTGGCCTAGCGAAAACACCCCGACCACGCCCCATTCCGCGGCGGCAATCATTGCGGACGCGGTTACGCTTCTCTCCAACCCACCGTCGGCCGCTACTGTGCCGACAGCCAACGTCGGCTGGACGGACCTGGAAAGCTTCCTGTTGCCCTATTGCGGAACCAAGAATACCGCTCCCCCTGCGGGAATGGCTGCCTGCCCCAACGGCCGATACGGAAACACCAGCTACTATCGCATGGCCATTGCCGCCGGTAAGAGCGTTCCGTTCCCGCAACCAGCGTGGGGCGGAAATGACATGGGTACCGACGGAGGCATGCACAACTTCCTGCGTTACCTGGAAGACCGCAGTGACAATGGAAACGGCGCCACCGTGAACTATGCCGGGTCGATGATCAGCATGTACTATTCGCAATATGCCACCGGCATATTCAAGTGCTGCAGCTCGGTGTACGGTGCTCCAAAACGTAACTACTTCTTCGACACCCAGTTCCTGAATCCGGCGAACCTGCCTCCTGGCACGCCATCGTTCCAGGACGTGGTGAGCCTCAGCTATCACCAGAACTTTACACCGCAGTAATCGTGCGAACCTGCTCTACCGGCCCGGTTCCGCTTCGGCGGAGCCGGGTCATTTTGTTTGGGTACGGTCCTTCGTAACATGCGTCTGGGCCGACGCTCCCTTATCCTTTAACTTGCAAGGCCGTCCCCGCAGGAGAAGCTTCTTTGGAGGAGCATTGTCGCCGCTAGCCCAACGCCCGCGATCGGCCGCCCCCCGGCGCCCTGACCCCAACCACCAGCACTGGGGAATGCTGGTTTTCGAAAGCCTGTCCGGCGGAGTCCTGGCCGTCTTGGTAGTCTTCGCTCTCGTCCTGGTTGTTACGGGAGTGTATCTCATCGCCGTCTGGCCGCTCACGTTTTGGGATCTCGCGAATCTGGGGCTGGAAAACATTGGACCCTGGATCAACACCATATTGTGGTCGCTCTTCGCCGGTGGCACCCTTGCGGGATACTACGTGTTCAGCGGCGCCGCTTTCAAACCCAAGCAGAAAGCTCGCGTCCCAGCTTCTTCCAAGTCAACCCGATAAAACTGCTGCTCCAGTTCGGAGGCCTGCAATTTTCCACGGGGCTCATTGGTACAATCGTATCCACGGAAATTGTCGCCGGGATTGTCATCGTCAAGCACATGGACTCACCTTCCGATCAGCGCGGTTATGTGTGGTTCCTTTTCCTCGTGTCCGCCGTGGCGGGCATCGGACTGTTTTTCGTTCCTGCGTTCATCATCCGTCCGTTCACCCACCAGACTCCGACCGGGCTGGCGCTCGCGATGGCGCTCCGCCAACGCGCTCCCTGGGGAACTCTCGTCGCCGCCGTCGTTTGTCTCGCACTTGCACTCGTGCTCTGGGGCATCGTCAGCAAAGGGCGCAAGATCGTGCTCGCCTCGGTGATGGTGTTAGTGGCGTTCTCAGCCGTTATGGCTCGCCTGAACTACTTTGAATGGATGTTCCATCCTGTCGACAGCGCCCAGTTTGAATCCGCGTCCGCCAGCAAACTCGACAAGGGAGAGATGATCCTCGCCCTGCGCTTCGGGTCCGAAGCGCGTGCTTATCCCATTCGCGAAATGGCCTACCACCACGTGTTGAACGATGTCGTCGGCGGCGTTCCGGTGGCCGTCACTTATTGAACGCTCTGTCACACCGGTCTGGTGTGGACACGAACGGTAAGCGGAAGAGTCCTGCATTTCTATCTGGCGGGCATCAACAACCAGAACTTCCTGATGCGCGACAAAGAAACCGGCACATGGTGGCAGCAGATTACCGGGAAAGCGATCTACGGCCCGCTGAAGGGTGCGTCGCTCGAACTGGTGCTGAGTGACGAGTTGACCTTCGGCGAGTGGAAGGCGGAAATGTCAGACGGCAAGGTCCTGGCCGAGGTGAAGAAGTACGTGAAGGAATACGACAGCGACTGGGAACCGAAGGTGGCCAAGCTTCCGGTGGCGATCAGTTTTCCCGGGACCGAACTCAAATCTCGCGACGTGGTCGTCGGCCTGGAGATGGTTGGACCCGGCCGCGCCTATCCCTGGGAAACGCTCGTAAAACAAACGCCCGTCGTCGACCGCGTGCAGGGCACGCCGCTACTGGTCGCAGTCGGCCCTGACGGCAAGTCTTTTCGCGTGTTCATCAGCCGCATCGACGGAAAGGACGCCGAGTTCTTCCTGAAGGGTGAGACCGAGGGCGAGACGGTCGGTGAGAAAAAGAGTGAGTCGGCTGCGGCGCAGCCCGAGAAATCCGTAGAAACGAAATCCGCAGCCTCACCCGAAGCGAAAGTTACCGATGTCAAAGCGGACGCGTCGTCTGCGAACAAATCCGTGACTCCCGCCAAGGTACCGCCAGTTCCTCCCAAACCCTGGATCTTGCTCGACACCGCGACTGCCAGCGAATGGAATTTCCAGGGCTGCGCCATCTCCGGCCCGTCGCTGGGCAAATGCCTGGATCGCGTCCCCGCCTTGAAAGATTACTGGTTCGACTGGCGCAACTATCATCCCAACACCACGATTTACAAACACTAGTCGCCCATCGACGGGTTTAGGCTCTCCGCAACGATCACTGTCATCCTGAGCGAAGCGAAGGACCTGTGCAACTCGCTGGGAGAATGCACAGATCCTTCGCTTCGCTCAGGATGACAAACCTGCTTCACGTCTGGCTCATTCTTGTGCTCTCGCAGGCTGAACGTAGAGCGCCTTCACGTCGACCACATCGCCATCGACGTACTTGTCGTGGTGGCGAACCCAGGCCATGGTGTGGGCCAGACCATCCTCGTCGCGGCCCTTGGGCGTGAGATCGAGCCACTGGTATGTCGCGACCATCGGATCGAGTCCGCGCGCGTAGCTGGAATAGGTATGAAAGATTTCGCCGGACTTGTTCTTGTAGAACACGCTCGTGCCCGGGCCTTCCTCGGATGGGAATTCCGTCATGTCGTAGTTGTAATTGACCTTGCCCTTACCTTTGGCCTGCTCCTCCTTCGAAAACGAGACGTGATAGTCATAGTTGAAGTCGTTCGCGAACGACGACACCCACTTGAAGCGCCATCCCATGCGCTTTTTGAACGCCTCGATCTCGGGCAGCGTCGCCCGGGAAATCGCCAGGAAGGTTACGTCGCGGTGCGCGAGATGCACCGCCGCACCATCAAAACCGTCAGCCAGGAACGAGCAGCTCGGGCAACCTTCTTTCCATCCCGGAGCGAACATGAAGTGGTAGACGATCAACTGGCTGCGTCCGGCGAACAGGTCGGCGAACGTCTCCTTGCCTTTCGGCCCGTCGAACACATAATTCTTCTCGACCTTCTCCCACGGCAATGCGCGCCGATGCTGCGCGAGCTCATCGCGCAGCCGCGAAAACTCTTTCTCCTTGCGCAAAAGTTCTTTGCGGGCGGCAATCCATTCAGCTTGCGGCACCACCGTCCCCAGTTCGGTTTTGTTCGTCGTCATTTTGCTGGTTGTCAAGGTTGCCATCGTCGTTTCTCCTCTCGTTCCTGTTCTTCGAATTATCTTGCTGCTTGCCCTTCCCACGAACCATCCTCACGGCGAGGGCGGCAATCCCGCCCGTCGACATCACGCTGCCCGCCATCAACGCTGCGCTGGCCATGCATGCTGGACACATAGGAGCCTCCTCGCACTTCATTACTGATCGTTGATTGATGATTGATGATGGTTAATTGAAAAGCGGATCGCGGTTGTTCAATCAACGACCAGACTTCAGCAATCAGCAATCAGCAATCAGCCATCAGCCTAACTTCTTGCTTTTGCTCTCTGCCCGTTCGCGGACCCGCGCGTGCATGTGGTTCCAGCCTTTTTGCATGCCTTGTTTGTGATCGTCTGGAATGAATCCGAGCGCCATGTGGTGGAACTTGATCAGGGTTCCGCCGTCTTCCTCGCTGAGCCGGTACTGAAGATTCGATACGACCGGATACGACATAAACAGCGGCCCTGTGATTTCGATCAGCGCCGGGCGCTTGATGGCCTGCACGTGTCCCCAGAAATGGCCGTTGCCGTCGCCCAGATCGCGATACCAGCGGCCTCCAGGCCACGGCTCGATCTTCATCGACATCTTCTTGCCCTCGGGCGTGTCATTCTCCGGCCCCAGTTGCTCGAGCAGCGCCTCGAATGTCACCTCGAGTGAAGCCCGCACGTGAATTTCCTGCGTAATAGTCAATGTAAGGTTCTCAATCCCCTCGGTAGCTGTCGGACTCATCTTCTTTGCTCCTCCTTGCGTTTTTGTTTTGATCGTATTCGGTTAGGTTCACAAAGTTTCTGAAGATTTCTGTTTTGCCTCGGCGCGCTCTTTCACGCGGAGCAACTGATGCTGCCACAGCCGCTCGAAGGTCTTGGTCCACTCATGCAGCGGGCGGATCGCCTCCGCATTGGTTCGATAGAACATGTGCCGCCCGTGCCGCCGCACCCGCACCAGCCCGACGCGACGCAGCACGCCCAGATGTTTCGACACCGAGGATTGCTCCATTCTTAGGGTCGCGACGATGTCCCCCACGGCCCGCTCCTCGAGCGCCAGATAGTTCAAAATGTCCCGCCGGCGCGGTTCTGCCACCGCATTGAACGCATCCGACGTGGTAGCCGCTCTCGCCATGTAGGAGAATATATATTCCTATATGGGAATATGTCAAGCACATTCTTGCAGCTTGACCCCGATCCAGTGAGCTGCACTCGAGGTTCTAAAGCGGGATACTGTCGTGGGATTGACTTTCCCTTTGAACGATTCGATCCTCTAGTTTCTGGGCCTTAGAGCAGTGAAGTGACTTGCAAGTCAAGACTTTACCGCAAGAAAGTTAAAAAGTTGCTGACTGATTCTAAAGAGCTTATCGCCGGACTAACTGCCTAAGTCTTTTAGAAACAATATTTTGCCTGTAACTGACTGAGCCGCTTAGACTTTTTCGCGATTTACCTCCAACTCGATCATTCCATTAGACCGAGGGGGAGGGGCGCCCCTCCAAGAATCGCACGTTGCTTCCCAAAACCAAACTGCAGCCACCCTTCCTCAGGCGTCTCGGCTACACTCTTTTCCAGCATTTTTCTGTTGCGGAGGAACTCTCTTGTCTGTCATTCGCGCCATTTTCTGGGACGTCGGCGGTGTGCTGCTCAGCAATGCATGGGACCACACGCAGCGCGCTGCGGCGCTCGAACACTTCCACCTCGACGAGGAAGAATTCCATGACCGGCATGAGATGGTGGTCTCATCGTTCGAGCGCGGCAAGATCACCCTCGATGAGTACCTGGAGCGCACGATTTTCTATCGCTCTCGTCCCTTCACGCCAGACGCGTTTCGCGATTACATGTATTCTCTGTCGCAGCCGTTTCCAGACGTGCTGCAATTCGCGCAGGCGCTCACGGACTCCGGCAAATACTTCATGGGCACGATCAATAACGAATCCCGCGAGCTGAATGATTACCGGATTGAAAAGTATGGACTGCGGAATATCTTCAGGCTGTTCGTGAGTTCCTGCTTTGTGGGATTCCGCAAGCCGGAGCGGGACATTTACCGGCTGGCGCTGGAGACGACGCAGATTCGCGCAGAGCAGTGCTGCTTTATCGACGATCGCGCCCTAAACCTGGAATGTGCCGTCAAGCTGGGAATGCAGACGATCCAGATGCAACAGTTGGAACAGTTGCGCGGAGACTTGGCGAAATTTGGGGTGAGCCCGTAGAGGTTGTGTCGACGGGGCGACCTCAGGGGCTAAAACCCGATGCCTATGCGGCATGTAGCGGCACGACTAAAAGTCGTGCCCTTTCAAACCAATTTGATTTCCCTAGGGATTCTTGCGCGGCTGGGTGGTTCTTACGCCAGCATTCTGCGGCACCTCGGATTCGAGCGTGCTGAGCGTTAAATCGCTGGACCAGCAATCCGCCGCCAGCTTCCATTCGCCGTTACTCTGGCGCGCGCAGACCCAGAGGTACTTGCCGCGTTCTTCACGCCGCTTGCCGCTGGCGCTCGGAATCAGAGCCTTGCAACGTCCTGCTTCGTAAGCAAGCTCTCCGACGACTTCCACGCGCAGTGGTTCCAATTCCACCTCTCCCAGGCCGGCATCGAGGGCGCCAAAGAAAAACTCACGGACAGCCGCGGCCCCGCGGATAGGTGGAGTGTTGGAGCGCAGAACCAGAGCATCGGCAACATAAAGGTCGAGCAGATCATCGAGGTGTTTCGTGTTGCAAGCCAGCACCCACTCGTGGGCGATGCCCCGAACCGCGGCCTCGGCCCTGCTCATATCGCCACGCAGCGCAGCCGTCGGCCGCACATCCCGCCCAGCGTCCGCCCGGACTGGATCGGCTGCGGACCGCGCCGCCATCGCTTCCCCGCCGGGAAAATAGTGGTGATGATAGTGATGATGATAGTGGTGCGTCTCCTGGCCCGTGGGCTGGGTGGTCGCCGGCCTGGTTTCGTGATCGCGATCATCGAACGCGTTGCGCAGTGAGAGAGCGCGCGACGGCGGACGCTCTTCCCGCGCAGTTTCCGCCTCTTCAGATTCTGCAACGGCAGGTTCAGCAACGGCGATGCCGCACATGGCGCAGAACTTGTTGCCTTCGCGATTGCGGTATCCACAAGTGCGGCAAAGGACCGTGGACGACACGCCGCTGAGGTCTTGCATGGTCTCGGCCGTATCGTCGGCAGCCTGCTCCGCGTCGGCTTCGGCCGCCAGACGTTGGGCGGCCTCGAGCGCCGCGGCAATCGCATCTTCACTGGGCTTGGGACGCCGCATTTCGGGCTGCAGCCTGCGGAACAGTTCGTCCATCTCGGCGTTGTGCACCGGCGAGTCAGAAGGTCGGGGATTTCTCTTGTCTTTTTCCAACTTATCTTTATCCAACTTGTCTTTGTCCCAGGATTTGTCCACGCGTCGAACTACCCGTTGAGGTCATTCTAGCCCAGCGGCTCGGGCTACCGGCTGGAAAACTCGATCTTGCCTTCGGTCTCCGTTGGAACACCGTTGCAGGTCGCCGGACGGTACCTCCAGGTGCGCACGGTCTGCAGCACATGGCGGTCGCCGGCGACTCCCGCGCTAACCAGAATCAGAGGGCTGTGAACGCGTCCATCGGTTCCTATGATGAAACTGACTTTCACTTTCTGCCCGCGCGCGGACGGCGTGAACAGCGGATCAGGCGTGGTCAAGGCTTCAGGCGCTTGAACGTCCTGGCAAGCCGGCCGGGAGATGTGCAGCACATCGACGAACTGCGACGCGCGAGCCAGCGTTCTCGACATTTGTCTTTCCCGCTGCTCAAGCGTGCCCGACCGCAGACGCGGCACCGTAGTGCTCACCGCCAGTGCCACTGCAGGCAGGAACAAGAGAATCGCAGGCCAGGTGCGACGAGACATGAGTTGTGCCGCTCCACGTAAAGCGGAAATCCGCTTAACTGAGGTTCGGGGGCAAATCCAGGACCACTCCCAGGCGCAGGTATTCCCTTCATTCGGAATAGGTTACAGGCCGTGTCGGGCGAACGAAACGTCTGGAGATGAAACGGATTGCATAACCGGATAGTAATCTTCCGGCAAAGTTGTGGCTCAACTCGCAGAGCGCCGCAGAGTCAGCAAGGTGATTTCAGGAGGGCAATTCCAACGGACCGGAACTCCGACGGTGCCCAGACCCGGATTGGTGTAGAGCGTGAGACCGCCGATCTTGTACAAACCCCAAACGTATTTTCTGGCTAACGCTGGCAAATAAAGTGGGCCGACAAAAGGCAGGCGCACCTGGCCTCCATGGGTGTGCCCCGAGAGTTGGAGGTCGACGGGATGGCGAGCGACGTGATCGGCGTAGTCCGGCTCATGGGCTAACAGGACTGCGGGTTCGTCCGCGGGAATGTCGTGCAGGGTTGCGTCAAGGTCAGGGTCGCCCTCTAACACATCGTCCACACCGCCCAGCCAGAAGCGCGCGCCATCGCGTTCGATCGGGGTCGATTGGTTGGACAGCACCTGAATTCCCGCGGAGCGCAGCGCACTCGTCACGCGATCCGGATCGGTCGAGGCGTCATGGTTTCCCATCACCGCCCATAGGCCGTGAGGCGCTTGCATCTGGCACAGAAGCTGGGCACAGGGTTCTGCGGCAGCCCCAGCCGCTGCCGCATCCCCGAAGAGAGGCATGGAAACGAAATCACCGGTCAGCACGATCAGTTCGGGATGCAGTCCGTTGACCATGCCGATCGCCGAGCGCAACGGATGAACGGAGAAATGAGGATCGTAATGGAAATCGCTGAGCAGAGCGATGCTGAAGCCTTCGAGCCGCGCGGGCCAGCGCCGCAGGGCAATTTCCTGGCGCACGATGCGGGGATGGTTGGGCTCGAGCAGCACGGACTCGGCGGCGAGTGCAGCCACGCCGGCGGCCGCCGCGAGGCGGATAAACTTCCGCCTGGTCGTAGGAAGAAAAGGCAATCGGTTTCGGGCCTTTACACTGCGGGATGGAGCGGCACGCAGTCTCTGTTTGTCAGCATAACGCGACTCCCGGGATTCGCGATATGACGAGGAATGCTCCCGCTCAGAAGGCAAAGGTCGCTTGCAGTTCAATGCGGCGGTTGGCCGTGCCGCCTTGCGAGAACGGACCCCCTTGCAGTGCATTGGAAATGCCAAAGTACCTGGAGCCCAGAACTGCGTTGGGATTCGCCACGTTCACGTTATTGAAAACATTGCGCGCCCCCACACCGAGAGTGAGATTGTAGCGCCGGTCGGAATTGGAGGAGGTGTTGAATCCACCGCCGCCGCCGAAGAGCGAACCGCGAGGACCACCGCCGCCGCCCCGCCCACCACCGCCGCCCCCGCCTTGGCCCTGGCCTTGAACGGCGGCTTTCGTTTTGGGTCCGATTCCGAAGGTCTTGGTGAGGCGCAGGTTCAGGACGAAGTGGGCCGGGCCGGTTTCCGAGTTGATGGGCAGAAGCTTACCGGCACCGGATGCATCGAACGTTCCAAGCTGCGTGCAGTAAACGGTGCCATTCGGGTTCTCACCAGCAGGGCAGGTGGCGGACGATATCCCGGGGCGATCGTTGGTGATCTGGTCCCCGTTCTCGTCGAGCGGCGACGTGATGGAGAAAGGAGAACCGGAACTGACCACCATGAAGGGACTCAGACGAAACAGATACGGGAAGGCAATACTGCCGCCGAGAAAGAGTCTGTGCCGGACATCGAACGAGGCGCGGCCCCAGTCCTGACTGATGTCGTAGGAATTCGTCGGGAAGCTGGAAACACCGGAAGTGTCGCTGTTCGCATATCCCAGAGTGTAAAAGCCGAACAGTTGGACCTTGGAACCAATGCGCACATTGGTGTTCAGGATCAGCTGGTTTTGCTTGAAATTGCCTTCCGAAATGTAGCGGTAGAGGTTGCCTTGGGTGATCGGCGGACATCCAGTCACATAGCAGGGTGTTCCTGGATACGGCGCATTCGCGTTGATGGTCAGGAACTGGTCGAAGCCACGTGAGTTCAGGTAGGTCGCAGAGACAGTCGCCGACTTGGTGACCTGGCGTTCCACGCTGACCGCGCCTTGCATGGTATAGGGAGCGTGCAGCGTGGGGCTGATCTGATAGGTGGCAGACTTGCTGGAGGTGGTGGGTCCGCAGTTCGAGAAGTTGGTGAGCGCTACGTCGACGCCTGGGAAGCAAGTCGGGTTGTTGATAATGAACTGTTGCTGGGTGACGCCATTGAAGCGCTCGACATTCAGTATTTGTGCCGACTGGAAGCGGTTATAAAAAATGCCGTAGCCGCCCCGAATGACAACTTTTGGAGGAGTGCTCCGGCCGCCAACGCCCCAGGCAAAACCCACGCGTGGAGCAAAGTCACCATGGTCGTGAATGAAGTTCTGCGTTTCGAAGCGGAGGCCGGCGCTGAGCGTGATGTTGGGCCGCACCCGCCAGTCGTCTTGAATGTAGGGTTCGAAGTCATAGTAAGTGACTTCAGAGGTGGGCAGGCCGGTGGTGTAGGTCAACGTGGTTGCATACGGAGTGCCACTGACGACGCCGGTTAACACCTGCTCGGCATAGAGTTCGGAGATGGGACAGGCCGGATTAGCTCCGATGGTGCAGGGTTGAGCAGGCGGCGGAACGTCGCCGGGAGTGTTCAACGAAGAGAACGTGAATGTACCGTTGAATCCCGCCCTGGAATAGCTCGTATCCTGTGTAGCGCGGAATCGCCCGCCGAACTTGAGCACGTGATTGCCGTGAATGAGCGAGGTATAGTTCTGCAGTTCGTAGCGGTTTTGGAGGTCATTGGAATTCCCTGAGCCACTGCCCCCGCCACTGAAAGCGCCGATCACATTCACCGTAGGATTGGTGTCCCCTGGAGTCTGGAGACTGTTATCGCGGACGTACTGGAAACGCGTTTCGTTGACGATCTTCGAGCCGTAGACCTGCGTATCTCCGATCTGCACCGTGTCTTCTGTGGACTTGGTCGAGCAAGCCTGCGACGGAAGGCTGAATAGGCCAACGCAGTTATTGGTTTCCGTGTCGCGATAATACTGATAGCGCGCCGTGAGCGTGTTGTTTTTCGATAGCGCCCAATCCAAGCGGGGGCTGAGGTTAGTGCGCTGGCGCGGGTTCGAAATCGACTCGACCAATGTGGTTGGGGACAAGGTAGGATCGAGGATCGGGGTGTTGATCGCCGTCAGTTCGTTGATGTTGCGGCGCTCGAGGTTGAAGAAAAAGGATGCAGTCTTGCCCAGCGGGCCGCCGATGTTCCCGTTGTATTGCGTCGTGTAGTACGGTGGCTCCTCACCGGCAAAAGGATTCGGCGAATTGAAGGCGGAGTCGTTGCCGATGACAAACAACTGCCCGTGGTATTTATCGGTTCCGGGCTTGGTAAAGATTTCGATGCGGCCGTAACCCAGCTGGTCGTACTCGGCGGAGAACGGATTCTGGTTGACGCGGATCTCACGAATCGAGGATTTGGGCGGGAGCTGGCCGGCGGTGAAGCCGTCAATGTACATCTGCCCGCCGTTGGGGCCCGCGGAGGGTCCGGCCAAGGCTTGGAGATCCGTCAGCAACTCATCGGGATCGTCGGGCAGAGCTTCGAGTTCCTTGCCCGAGATCACGATGGCCCCGGCGTTGTTCGAGGGATTCACATCGACCGTCGGCGCGGTGTCGGAAACCTGAACCTTCTGGGTCTGCACTTCGATGGTCATCGCCACGTTCAGCTTCAACGGCTGGTCGGAGATCACGACATTGTCGTTTTCATACAGAGTGAACCCCTCGGCAGCGACCGTGAGGATGTATTTGCCGGGCTGCAAGGTCTTGAATTCATACATGCCCTGGGCGTTGCTCTGGACCACAATCGGAGATCCGGCAGCGGGCGTCATGATCACGCTGGCATTAGGAATGACCGCACCCGAGGGATCGGTGATCTGTCCGCGGAGGGCACCAGAGGGAGTTTGCGCCGCTAACCCACTCACCAACAGCGAGAATAAGAGCACGACGAAAAAGAAACGTGAGCACTTCTCAACCATCATTATCATTTTCCTAATTTATTGCGAGCGAATAAACCGTAGAACAATGTTTGTCGAGAGCTTGAAAGAGTTATGGACCACCCTCACCGCCGGGAGCGCCACCTAAGCTCCAGGGCGCCAGCATCATGGCCTGGCTGCCTGAAGGTGCTGCTTGAAGAATCGGTTCGACTCCACTGAGCAGCGTGATCGCGGTGCCACCAGAGGCGGCCGTGCCTTGAGTGGCTACGATCAGCACGGCATCGCCTTTGTGCAGATCGGCGAGCGTAACCGCGGGCATGCGGCTCAGCATTTGCTGAAAATCGAAAGCACCGCCCTGACGCATCCCTCCGCCCGTTCCTCCGCCACCCACTCCCCCGCCACCCGCGCCACCGCTCGGGTTCGTCCCGCTGGAAGAGGCGTTGGGTTGCTGGCCGTTCCCAGCGGCGGGCGCAGATCCGGCGCCCGAAGAACCGGCCGCTCCCGGAGTTCCGGGAGGCATGGCGCTCTTCAGCCGCATCGCGATACGTTGCGCCATTTCAGGGGGCAGCTTGTGAAGCTGCGATTCGGCCGATATCTTCACCTGAACTGCTTTCTTGCTCAATAGATCTTGAACGCTAATCGTGCTCGCGCTTGCATCCGCGGAAATGACCATGCCCGCGACATTGCGGAAGGAGCCGGTGACGATTTCCTCCGCCGTCAACTCCGAGCCGTCAGCGCTCCGGTCGCCCCGCGCCCGGAGCTGGTCGCCCGGTTGAACTTCCTGCAAGGAGCTGGGCTTGGCGTCATCGAACTTCACCGAGTCCGGCGAGTATCGCCGGAACACCGTGGTTTTCGACGTGTGCACGGCGATATCTTTCTTGCCTCCCATGCTCGTCACTGAAATGGTCACCGTACCGGTGGCTGGGTCAACCGCGCTGACTAGACCGCCCAGGCCGCGCTTCTGCCAGTCCTGGCGCTCTTGCTCGTGCCGCGCTTCGAGGTCCGAATGTGAGATCACGATGATCTCCAACGCGGCGATCGACGTGGCATCGGCCGATGCCTGGCCGCGCACCCGGACCCTGTCGCCCACCTGCAACTCCTGCAATTGGACGGGCGCGGCATCTTTGAGGTCCTTCGCGCCCGCCGCGATGCGCAAGAGCCGAGCGTTGGGCTGCACCGTGACGGCGACCTCGGGACCGGAATCCGGGGCCAGTGTGATCGTGTTTCCGTTGATCGCTTTGATGGCGCCGATGCGCCGGGCAATCGCAGGCTGGCCCGCATCTTGGGCCTGGCTCACGGCCGATGCGAAGCAGGCCGGAAGGAACTGCGAACCGGATACGATGATGACGGACGAGATCAAGGCCGCGATGACTGCACTTTTCGTTGTTGTCTTCATACGCCCCACCTTCTAATTTACATTGCCGCGAGCCCGGAACTGCATGGTTTACAAAGTTTTACCCAGCGACAATTGACATTACAAAAGAGGCGAAATTGGCGAACCGGACAGGCCAAATCCGCAGGCGAATTCTCCGCACCGGGGAACCATAGTGCTAATAGACGACGAGGGCACACCCAGCTACGATTTTCGTTGGGAAGTGTTCCAAAATCGGCCTTCAGGATGCGTGTATCCATTTTACGTTGCTTTCTGTGTTGGACGATGTTGCTGATCGTTCCGGTGTCGCTGCTGGGCCAGACTGGTCTGGGCCAGACTGGAGCGAGCCAGACCGCATCGGGTCAGGCTGGGCAGGGACAGACTGGAGCTGCAGTTCTTCGCACGCAAGGGGGAGTTTGGGTTAACGGCTACGAGGCTCAGGACTACTCCGCGGTCTTTCCCGGTGACCTGCTGGAAACCAAGGTTGGATCTCAAGCGACCCTGAACATGGAGGGATCAACGGTGCTAATCCAGCCGGAAGCGGTGGCCAAGCTGCAAAACAATTTGCTGGAACTGGATCACGGCAGTGTCTCGGTGGGAACTTCGAAGAGTTTCAAGGTGCGGGTGAACTGCATCACGGTAGTTCCCGTCCTCAACGAATGGACTCAGTACGACGTGACCAACTTGAATAGAACCATTCAAGTCGCGGCCCGTAAGAATGATGTAAACGTCGAGCGCGAGCTGGATCACCGCACACCGTCGCCGCAAACCGAAGCGTCGCGCGGGTCGACTGTTCATGAGGCTGAACAGAAGGGCTTCGACGAATCAGAGATCTGTGGACCACCGGCACGACCTGCCGGGGCCGGCACGAGCATAAATCCGAAATGGATTGCGGTGGGAGCAGCAGGAGTGGGTGTGCTAGTCTGCGTCCTGCTCTGTCGTGGGACTCCGACGAAGCCCCCCATTAGCCCATCGGCGCCTTGAAGACACCGTCTTCAAGGACCGTTTCGAACCCTCCCTCAGCCGTCACAGAATTCTTTCGTGCGTGTAGCCGGCTGAGACCAAGGCCGCCAGAAGTTCCGCGATGTGATCGGGGCCGCGGGTCTCCATCGTGATGTCGATGGCGGTGTCCCCGAGATTGACGCCGTGGTAGGCGCGGTCGTAGGCGGTCTCGACGATGTTGGCACGATGGTCGGCGAGGATTCCGGTGAGGCGGTGCAGCGCACCGGGATAGTCGGGCAAGTGAACGCGCAGCCGAACCAGGCGTCCGTCTTTGACCAGGCCGCGCTCGATGATTCGCGAGAGCAGGGTAACGTCGATATTGCCGCCGCAGACGAGCACCGCGACTCGCTTGCCCTGCAACGGCAGCTTGCGGTTCAGGACGGCGGCGATGGCTGCGGCTCCGGCGCCCTCGGCCAGCGTTTTTTCGCGCTCCAGCAATAAGAGAATCGCATTCGCGATTTCTTCTTCTTCTACCGTAACGATGTCGTCGACGTATTTTTGAACCAGTGGAAGGGTGCGCTCTCCGGCGCGGCGAACGGCGATTCCGTCGGCGATGGTTTTGGCCGACTCCAGAGTAACGGGCTTGCCTGCGGTCACCGCGGCCTTCATCGATGGAATGCGCGCGGGCTGCACTCCGAAAATCTGTACCGCGGGATTGGTTTCTTTGACGGCGCAGGCGATTCCGCCGATAAGGCCTCCGCCACCGATGGGCGCGACGATCGCGTCGATGCTGGGATGTTGCTGCAAGATTTCAAGGCCGAGAGTTCCCTGCCCGGCGATGACGGCATCGTCATCGAAGGCATGAATGAGGGTCAGGCGTTCTGCCTTACTTTGCTCGACGGCTTTTTCATAGGCCTCGTCATAATTGGCGCCGTGCAACAGAACCTCTGCGCCGTAGGCGCGAGTCGCCGAAACTTTGGTGAGCGGCGTGGGCAGCGGCATGACGATGCGCGCGTGGATCTTGTGGCGTCCTGCGTGGTAAGCCACGCCTTGCGCATGATTGCCGGCGGAGGCGGCGATCACACCGTGGGAGCGTTCCTCCGCATTGAGCGTTAGCAGCTTGTTCAGAGCGCCGCGCTCTTTGAAAGCGCCTGTGCGCTGCTGGTTATCGAGCTTGAGGAAGATGGAATTGTTAGTCAGACCGGAAAACGTTTCTGAGCGAGGGCAGGGAGAAACGCGAATGTCGGCGCGAATTCTTTCGAGAGCGGCCTGGATGTCGGACAGTTGGATCATGACGGTGGAGCAGTCATCTTACTCCGCTTCATCTCAGCCTGCGTCATCTCCGCTTCGACCGCGGTGGGACAGGTCATCATCACGAAGCGATGGGGCGGACGGTAGCGGCCACAGAAACAACCGGGCGGACCGCGAGCGATTTCAAATAAGCATCGACGCCGGCCGCCGCTTTGCGGCCTTCGGAGATTGCCCATACGACGAGCGATTGGCCGCGACGCATGTCTCCCGCAGCGAACACTCCGGGAACCGACGACATATAGTTCTGGTCGGTCGCGACGTTGCCCCGGTTGTCGAGTTGAACTCCCAACTGCTCGATCATGCCGTTGCGCACCGGCCCGAGGAATCCCATAGCAATCAGGACCAGATCGGCATCCATGGTGAACTCGGTGCCGGGAATCGGGTCGAACTTCGGGGGAGGGCCGACCCTTACACCGTGAAGTTGCGTGACGTTGCCACTTTCGTCGCCAGTAAACTTGGTGGTGCCGATGCTCCAGTCGCGCACGCCACCCTCCTCATGAGCGCCTTCAACGCGCAGTTGCATGGGCCAGAGAGGCCAGGGCGTCTGCGGCGAGCGCTCGTCAGGCGGCTTGGGCATGATTTCGAATTGGTGAACCGAGAGTGGCTTCTGGCGGTGGACGGTGCCCAGGCAATCGGCGCCGGTGTCGCCGCCTCCGATGATCACCACGTGCTTGCCGGTGGCAAGAATATCGGCCGCTGGGTCGAGCGTGTCACCGTGGCAGCGCTTGTTCTGCTGCGGGAGGAACTCCATCGCGTAGTGAATTCCCTTGAACTCGCGTCCGGGAACTGGCAGGTCACGCGGATGTTCGGAGCCGCCCGCCAGCACGATGGCGTCGAACTCGCGGCGCAGGTTTTCGACCGCGACGTTCTTACCCACCTCAGCGTTAGTCACGAACTTCACGCCCTCGGCAGACATCTGTTCGAGGCGGCGGTCGATGATGTGTTTTTCCAGCTTGAACTCAGGGATGCCGTAGCGGAGCAATCCGCCGATGCGGTCGTTCTTCTCATACACCGAAACCGTATGGCCGGCGCGGCACAACTGTTGCGCCGCCGCCAATCCTGCTGGACCTGATCCGACGATGGCGACTTTTTTCCCGGTGCGGATTTTCGGCAGCTCGGGGCGGATCCAGCCTTCCAGGAATCCGCGCTCCACGATATTTTTCTCGTTCTGTTTAATCGTGACCGGAGGTTGATTAATGCCCAGCACGCATGAAGCTTCGCACGGAGCGGGACAGATGCGGCCGGTAAACTCGGGGAAATTGTTGGTGGCATGGAGCTGGCGGACTGCGTCTTTCCAGCGGCCGCGGTAGACCAGGTCGTTCCAGTCGGGGATAAGATTGCTGACCGGACAGCCAGTCTGGCAGAACGGCACGCCGCAGTCCATGCAGCGAGCGCCCTGCTTGCGCAGCTTTTCTTCGGGAAAATCCTGGTAGATCTCAAACCAGTCGTTGACGCGCTCGGCCACCGGGCGGCGCGGCGCCAGCTCGCGCGAGTAATCCATGAAGCCGGTGGTTTTACCCATGCTGCACCTGCTCCTGATGCAGCGGCTCGGCTTCCGCCAGGATGGACACGGGCTGGTTCGGGATGTAGGCTTGCTCACTGCGGGCCACTCCCAGCACCCGCTTGAATTCGTGCGGAAATACTTTGATAAAGCGCGAAGCCACGTCGGTCCAATTATCGAGAATCCACTTGGCGCGGCGGCTGGCCGTCAACTCAAAGTGTGACAACAGCAGATCCCGGACGATCACCACATCCGGCTCATCGAGCAAGGGCTCCAGATCGACCGAGTCCAGATTACAACGCCTGTCGGTAAAGTCTCCACGCTCGTCGAAGACGTAAGCGACTCCGCCGCTCATGCCGGCGGCGAAATTCCTGCCGCAGGAGCCGAGCACCAGCACGATGCCGTTGGTCATATATTCGCAGCCGTGGTCGCCGACGCCTTCGACGACCGCAGTTGCCCCGGAGTTGCGGACGGCAAAGCGCTCGCCGGCGACTCCGTTAAAGAACGCTTCGCCACTGGTAGCGCCGTAAAGGGCGACATTGCCGATAATGATGTTTTCTTCGGGCGCGAATCCGGAAGCGCGCGGCGGAAACACGATGAGTCGACCGCCGGAGAGACCTTTGCCAACGTAGTCGTTGGCTTCGCCCTCGAGCGAAAGCGTAACTCCCTTGGCGAGGAACGCGCCCAGGCTCTGACCGGCCGAGCCGGTGAGGTGAACGCGGACGGTGTCGTCGGGCAATCCGGCCGAGCCGTAACGGCGCGCGATTTCACCACTCAGCATGGTTCCCACTGAGCGGTGAATGTTGCGCACGGGAAACTTCACTTCAATCGGCGCCAGGGTTTCGAGGGTGGCGGCCACTTGCAAGAGAATCTTGTGATCGAGCGCCTGCTCCAGGCCGTGATCCTGCGCCTGCACGCGGCGCCGGGCAACGCGCGAGGGTACGGGCGGGTTGTAGAGAATGGCGGAAAAGTCGAGGCCCTTGGCCTTCCAGTGGTCTTTCCAGTGATCCACAGCCGGTTCCACGTCGAGCATATCGACGCGGCCAACCATCTCGTCGACGGTGCGGAAACCCAGTTCCGCCATGTACTGGCGGAGCTGTTCGGCGATGAAGAAAAAGAAATTGATGACGTGCTCGGGCTGCCCCTTGAACTGCTTGCGCAGTTCCGGATCCTGCGTGGCGATGCCAACCGAGCAAGTGTTGAGATGGCACTTGCGCATCATGATGCAGCCCATCGCGATCAGGGGAGTCGTGGCGAACCCGAACTCCTCGGCGCCCAACAGGGCGGCAATGGCGACGTCGCGGCCGGTCTGGAGTTTGCCGTCGGTCTGCACGCGGATGCGGCTGCGCAGATCGTTCAGGAGGAGCACCTGCTGCGTTTCCGCCAGGCCTAGCTCCCACGGAATTCCGGCATGCTTGATCGAACTCAACGGGGACGCGCCGGTGCCGCCGCTGTCGCCGCTGATCAGCACGACGTCGGCATGCGCCTTGGCCACGCCCGCCGCGACCGTACCCACGCCGATTTCCGCAACCAGTTTCACGGCGATGCGGGCGTGCGGATTCACGTTTTTCAGGTCGTAAATCAGTTGCGCGAGGTCCTCGATCGAATAAATGTCGTGGTGCGGCGGCGGTGAGATCAGTCCAACGCCGGGGATGGAATGCCGGAGCCGCGCAATCACCTCGTCGACTTTGTGGCCGGGGAGTTGGCCGCCCTCGCCGGGTTTCGCGCCTTGCGCCATCTTGATCTGCAACTCGTCGGCGTTGACCAGGTAGTTCGCGGTCACGCCGAAGCGGGCCGAGGCAACCTGCTTAACGGCGCTGCGGCGAAGATCTCCGTTGGGGTCGGGCTGGAATCGTCCTTCGTCTTCTCCACCTTCGCCGGTGTTGGATTTGCCGCCGATGCGGTTCATGGCGATGGCGAGAGTTTCGTGGGCTTCCTTGCTGATGGACCCGAACGACATAGCACCCGTGGTGAAGCGCTTTACGATTTCTTTGGCGGGCTCGACTTCATCGAGCGGAACGGGCGTGTCGCCGTTCTTTAGCTTCATCAGGCCACGCAGAGTGCACAAGTTCGCGCTCTGCTTGTCGATGAGCTCGGTGTATTCCTGAAATGTCTTAAAGCTATCCTGACGGACTGCTTGCTGCAGCTTGCTGATAGTCAACGGATTGAGCAGATGATATTCGCCGTTAACGCGCTGGTGATAACTGCCGCCGACCGCGAGTTCAGTCTCAAACTCGGTCAGCGGGCGGAAGGCGTAATCGTGTTTCATCAGGGCTTCGGCAGCGACAACGGAAAGTCCAATCCCCTCGAGGCGCGAAGTCGTTCCGGCGAAATAGGCGTCAATCAATTCTTTGTTCAGCCCGATGGCTTCGAAAACCTGTGCTCCCTGATAGCTTTGCAACGTGGAGATGCCCATCTTCGAGAAGGTCTTGAGCAACCCCTTCTTGATAGCCTTCATGTAGTGCTTCACCGCGAGTTCCGTCGTGATGCCGTCACCCAACTCGCCGCGCCAGACCAGGTTCTCAACACTCTCGAGCGCGAGGTACGGGTTAATCGCGCTCGCTCCGTAGCCGCTGAGCAAGGCGAAATGCATGACTTCACGCGGCTCGCCGGATTCGGTGATCAGAGCAACCTGGGTTCGCGTCTCTTCCCGCACCAGCAGGTTATGGACGGCCGCCAACGCAAGGAGGCACGGAATGGGAGCGTAATCTTTGTCCACGCCGCGATCCGAGAGAATCATTAGCGAATATCCGGCTTTCACCGCCAGAGATGCTCGTTGGCAAAGTTCGTCGAGGGCGCGCTTCAATCCTTCCTCGCCGTCTTTTGCACGGAATAGCGCCGGCAGCGTGGTCGCCAGCAAGTCGCGATTCGAAACCCGGCGCAGCTTCTCCAATTCTCGATTCGAGAGCAGCGGATGCGCCAGCTTCAGCATGTGGCAGTTCTCCGGCGCTTCTTCCAGGATGTTGCGCTCGCTTCCGATATAGCTAATGAGCGACATCACCATTTCTTCGCGGATGGGATCGATGGGAGGATTGGTGACCTGCGCGAAGAGCTGCTTGAAATAATTGAACAACGACTGCGGCTTGTCGGAGAGACAGGCCAGCGGCGTGTCGGTGCCCATCGATCCAACGGGTTCTTCGCCCTTCGACGCCATCGGGGTGAGAATCATCCGAAGATCTTCATCGCTGTAACCGAAGGCGCGCTGGCGGCGAAGCAGCGTCTCCGCATCCGGGAAGTGCATGCGCGTGGGTTCGGGCAACTGATCGATCGTGATCTGATTCTCTTTCACCCACTGGCCGTAGGGCTGGCGCGAGGCAAGCTTCTGCTTAATTTCCTTATCCGAAATGATGCGGCCTTCGACCGTATCGACCAGGAACATCTTGCCCGGCTGCAGGCGGCCTTTGCTCTTGACTTGCTCGGGCGCGATGTCGAGCACTCCTGCCTCCGACGCCATGACCACCAGATCGTCATGCGTAACGACGTATCGTCCGGGACGCAGGCCGTTGCGGTCGAGCGTGGCACCGATGACGCGGCCATCGGTGAAGGCGATGGCGGCAGGGCCGTCCCAAGGCTCCATCATGCAGGCGTGGTACTCGTAGAAGGCTCGCTTCTCCGGCTTCATGTGCGGGTTGCCCGACCAGGCTTCCGGAATCAGCATGGCCATCACGTGCGGCAGGCTGCGCCCCGATTGCAGGAGCAATTCGACGGCGTTATCGAAGTTCGCCGAGTCACTGCCGTCAGGGGCGATGATGGGATTCAGCTTTTTCAGATCGTCGCCAAAAAGTGGAGACTGCAGCAGCGACTGGCGGGCCTGCATCCAGTTGACGTTGCCGCGCAGCGTGTTGATCTCGCCGTTGTGGGCGACGTAGCGGTAAGGATGCGCCCGCTGCCAACTGGGAAACGTATTCGTCGAGAAACGCTGGTGGACCAGGCACAACGCGCTCACGGCATCGGGATCGGAGAGTTCGCGGTAGAAGTTGGTGATCTGCGACGCGAGCAGCAATCCCTTGTAGACGATGGTGCGGCACGAGAGCGACGGGATGTAGAACATCTCGGCATCTTCGACGCCGGACTCGCGAATTTCATTCTCGGCGCGCTTGCGAACAACGTAGAGCTTGCGCTCAAAGGCGTCTTCGTCCATGCAGGAATTGCAGCGCACGAAGATTTGCTGGATGTACGGCTGAGAAGCCCGGGCCACGCGGCCGATTGCCGAGGCGTAGACCGGAGTATCGCGCCAGCCGAGTAAGGTCAGGCCCTCTTCGCGAATAATGCGCTCAAGGATTCCTTCGCATTGCAAGCGCTGGTGTTTCTCGACGGGGAGGAAAGTCATGCCGACGCCATACAGCCCAGGCTTCGGAAGAGCGAAGCCCAGCTTCTCGCATTCGCGCGCGAAGAACTTGTGTGGAATCTGGATAAGGACGCCGGCGCCGTCGCCGGTTTCCGGATCGCAGCCGCAGGCGCCACGATGGGCCAGGTTGAGCAGCACCTGGATTCCCTTGCGGATGATGTCGTGACTCTTCTGGCCGCTGATGCTGGCGACAAACCCGATCCCGCAGGCGTCGTGCTCGTAGGCAGGGTTGTAGAGACCCTGTGCGGGCGGCAGGCCGTTTCTCGGGTTTAGACGCGTCGTCGTCATCATCGTCATGGAATCCGACTCGTCCGGTGGACTGAATTCCTTTCGAATCACTGGTCTTGGGCGTGTTTGCCAGGGCGAGCTTGGCACGACCTTAGAGTGTCGCACACTTCTGCTCCGGAACAGCCGTTCGTATTCTCTTGCCTGCGGGCAGCCAAAGTACAATGCAGAATTTCGATACAAGGCATGCAAATTTCAGAGCGCCCCGTTGCAGAGTTGATTCCGGGTAATTAACCTTGAACGACGCTGACTCCGCTATAATTTCGCTCAACCACAATGGACTTTGATCAGCTCATCACGTTCCTGGAGGTTGCCCGGCAAGGGAGCTTTTCCCGTGCCGGGGAGAAGGTTTTCCGCTCGCAATCGGCGGTCAGCGCCCAGATCCGGCAGCTGGAGCAGGAGTACGGAGACCGGCTGCTCGACCGCTCGGGCAAGACGGTCAAACTGACCCCGGCGGGCCAGGTTTTCTATGAATACGCCGAACGCCTGAAGAATCTGCGGGATGAGTCGTTGATGGCGGTGGCCGACCACAGCGGCACTCCGCGCGGCACCCTGCGCGTGGGCGCCAACGAGGCTACGTGTTTGTATGTTCTACCGGAGGTGTTCGGTGAATATTGCCGGCGCTATCCACCGGTACAGATCAGCATTTACCGCAATTTCAGCTACAAAATCGTGGAAAAGCTGGAGAACGGTCAGGTGGAGGTGGGCATTCTCACCTTGCCGATCCAGTCGCCGAGTCTGAAGATCCAGCCGATTTTCCGCGATAAGCTGATGCTGATGGTGAGCCCCAAGAATCCGCTGGCGAAGTTCAAGGTGGTGCCGGTCAGCGAGATCGTGAAACATCCGCTGCTGTTTCCGAAGACCGGGCACACGCGCAGGCTGCTGGACAAGCTCTTTCGCCCCCACGCCGCCGAACTGCAGGTGCGAATGGAACTGCCCAGCATCGGCATGATCAAGAGCTTCGTGGCGGCGGATCTGGGCGTATCACTGATCAGCGCGTCGTTTGCGCGCGACGAAGTGGAGAGTGGCCGGGTCAAGCTGATCGAGATTGAAGACGCAGTGCTGTACCGCGAACTGGGACTGGCTTACCGGCGTGATCGAACGCTATCGGTGGCATCGACCGCGTTTGTCGCTCTGTTGCGACAGTTTGCCACGCAAATGAAGAAGTTGGACGACTAGGGACCGGGCAAACTGATATCAGATATCAGAATTCAAGGGAGCCCGTAACTTGCTATCCCTTCGCGGTCTCTGCGGATTTTTCTCTGCGTCCTCAGCGGTCAAGAGCTTTTTGCCCCTTACCCCGACACCCTCAAAAAGCTTTAACCGCTGAGTTCGCCGAGAACTTCCGCGAAGATCGCAGAGAAGGGCTCGGGCTCGACTTACCTGAAATATCGATTACATCTATCGGAATTTTGAATTTCTCCTGGGCCGGGCGCGAGACTACCCTTACGTTGTAGTTGTTCCGGACATCGAATATTTTCATGACGACTCTCATCCAGAAATCCACGCGAATTACATCGACAGGCACAGGTATGTCGACACGAATTACGTGTCTTCTGGAGGACGGGATCGGATGAAGTAAAGCACCCTTAAAAGAATCACCCGAACCCACCGCCAGAAGCGATCTGGCGGTGGGTTTTTCTTTGCCTCAAAACTGAGAAACGGAGCTGGACAATATGAGCGAACATATCGGCGAACAAAGAACCGAACGACCGCGACAAAGCAGATTCGAGCGAGGCGATGAGCTGGTGGTGATGAAGTTCGGCGGCACGTCGGTGGAGGATGCCGCCGCAATCAGCCGGCTCATCGGTATCGTTCGGAGCCGACTGGGCGCGCAGCCGGTAGTCGTGGTAAGTGCGCTGGCCAGAGTCACCGATCAACTGCTCGAGGCGGGAAACGCGGCGGCGAACGGCCATCTCGGCTTGGCGCTTGCCACAGTGCGGAGCATCTATGTTCGGCATGAGCAATTGGCGGACTTGCTCGTCAATGAATCCGCATATAGCGCCCTTGATCGCGAACTGCGCAGCGAGTTTCGGGCTCTGGAATCGCTGCTGCACGATCTGGAAGCGTCGCGCCAACTCGATCTCAAATCACAGGACCATCTGTTGGGGTTTGGGGAATGCTTTTCCAGCAGGCTGGTGAAGGAGGCTCTGTGCCAGGCTGGAGTAACCGCGGCGCACGTCGATGCGCGGGCTTGCATCGTGACCGACGCACGCCATGGCCAAGCTAGCCCGGTCTGGGACGCGACCGAGCAGAGGCTTCAGCAGGCTTTGAGTCCGCTGCTGGAGAGCGGGCAGGTGCCGGTGTTGGGAGGGTTCATTGCCGCGACCTGCCATGGAGTGCCAACGACGCTGGGACGCGGCGGGTCCGACTTCAGCGCTGCGATTGTCGGGGCAGCGCTGCGTGCCACCCGCATCGAGATCTGGACCGACGTGGATGGCATCATGACGGCCGATCCCAAGCTTTGTTCCGACGCGCGCGTGATCCGCAAGATGAGTTTTGATGAGGCGGCAGAGCTAGCTCACTTTGGAGCGAAAGTCCTGCATCCTTCGACGCTGGCTCCGGCCGTGCGGGAGAACATTCCCGTTTATATTTTGAATTCGAGACGGCCGGAAGGCGAAGGAACGGAAATCGTCGCCCGCGTAAAAGGCGGCAGCGTCGTAAGCGCCATCACCGCGAAGAGAACCGTCGCGGCGGTTGAGATTGAGTCCCCGCAGGGGGTCGGCTCGGAGTTGTTGCGTGCGGTGTATGCGGCATTCGACCGGCATTCCTGCCCCGTGGATTTGATGGCGACGTCGCTGGGGCGTGTGTCGTTGCTGGTCGGATCGACGGCGGCATTACCCGCGATTGCTGCCGATCTCCGAGGCGTAGCCGATGTGCGCTGGGAAAATCACAAGGCGCTGGTGTGCCTGGTGGGAGAAAACATTCGAAGACAGCCGGAGGTGGCTAGCCGCGTTTTCGCAGCCGTCGCGGATATGGACGTGCGCGTCGTATGCCAGGGGGCTTCGGACCGAACGATTTCTTTCCTGGTGGAAGAGTCGAAAGCTGATGAGTCGGTGCAGCGCCTGCACGGAATCTTCTTCCCCCAGCAAGAACCCGCGCGTGACTGGGGAGGGATCTCCAGCGCCTTCTGCCAGGCAGGTTGACCAAACCGCTGAATCAGTTGCCGAGCTTTGCGGCTTTTGACGCACTAGCACCCGAAGCCGGCACCGGTTCAATGATGTGCAGACCGCACTCGGTCTTGGCAAATCCGGGCCAACGACCAGCACGCGGATCTTCTCCCGGCCGGACGGCGCGCGTGCAATGCGTGCAGCCGATGCTTGGGTAATCCTGATTGTGAAGTTCGTTGTAGGGGACGTCGTGGTCGTGGATATAGCGCCACACCTGCTTCGAGGTCCAGTCGACGATAGGATTGACTTTCACCAGGCCGAACTTGGCGTCCCATTCAACTCTGCGCGCGCCGGATCGTACGGAGGTCTGGTCGCGGCGAATGCTGGTGATCCACGCGCCGAGTTCGCTGAGTTTGCGGCGAAGCGGCTCGACTTTTCGCAGGTTGCAGCAGAGGTCGGGATCGCGCGTCCACAGAGCAGCGCCGTGAGTGCGCTCCTGCTCCTCGGGCGAGAGCTCGGAGCACACTTTCTCGATGGCGATGCCGTACTTTTCTTCGATCCTGTCCATCAAGTTGTAGGTTTCGGGAAAAAGGAATTCTGTGTCGATGGTGAAGAGGCGGAAGTCTTTGCGTACGCGCGAAGCCATATCGATCAGCACCATCCCCTCGGCGCCGAATGCCGAGGAAATCGCTACCCGGTTTCCGAAAGTCTCGAACGCCCAAGTCAGAGCGTGCTGGGGAGTCCAGCTCTCCGCCAATTGCTGAACGTCTGCGATTTGGTCCTGGATGTGCTGCTGAATCTGGTTCTTCACGGGAGAGGCTCCTCAGTTGTTTCGAAATCTGGAGTTGCAAATAGCGGCGTGGGGAGAGCGCCGTCTTTGACCGCAGAAAGGTCCGGCGCTCCGAATTGCTGGGCAAGAGCAACGGGGTCGGCAAAGCGCACGACTTCTCCGACGACCAGAAGCGTGGGAGCGGCGAGCTTTGGCGAGCGGTGCAACTCGGCGATCGTGGAACGGTGCGTTCGCTGGTGCGGGGTTGTGGCACGTGAAATGACCGCACAGGGCGTCTCGCCGGCAAGTCCAGCCGCCTTCAGCTTGGCCGCAACCTCGGCGTACCTCTGTCCGGGCATGTAAATCACCAACGTCGCGCCGCTTCCCGCCAGCTTGCTCCAGTTGGCGGCCTCACTCTCCGATGCCTGGTGCGCAGTGATGAATACCAGCGCTGATGACGCGCGGCGATGAGTCAACGGGATCTGCGCTGCGGCGGCCGCGCCCAATGCCGAGGTCACGCCAGGTACGATTTCGTGAGGAATGTTGGCCCGGCGCAGCGCTTCGATTTCTTCTCCGGCTCGTCCGAAGATCATTGGATCTCCGCTCTTCAGCCGGACCACTCGCAACCCAGACTCGGCGAGCGCAACCATTAGAAAGTTGATTTCCTCCTGCAGGATGTTTTTCTTTCCGCAGCGTTTGCCGACGTTGTGAACCTGCGCCGCGGCAGGAATGAGTTTCAGAATCTCGGGGCTGACCAGGTCGTCGTGTAGCACGGCATTAGCCGTTTTCAGCACACGCAGCGCTTTCAGCGTCAGCAACTCCGGGTCGCCCGGCCCCGCGCCCACCAGATAAACTTTCCCACTCATGCTCCCTCTCCTTTGGCCACTAGTTCCGGTGTTTCGGCTAATGCTGCTTCCACCGCTTCCCTGCTGGCCAGCGAATGCAGCAGATCGAGCTTGCGTTCTTTGTCGAGATCGCTGGCGAGAATGAGCCTGCGAGTCTCACCGAGCTCGGCGACCCACGCGGCGTACCCTGGTCCGAATTGTTTTTCGAGCTGCTGGCGAATTTTCTGGGCGAGCGATGGACTCTGTCCGGCGGTCGAAACAGCGATCTGCAGATCGCCGCGGCGCACGACCGAGGGATAGAAGAAATCGCACAGATCCGGAACATCAACCACATTGCACAGCACGCCACGGCGCTGCGCTTCGTGATAAACCCGCTCGTTCAACGTGCGCGAATTCGTGGCCACGATTGCGAGGAACGCGCCGTCCAGATCGTCAGGCGAGAAGGCGCGCAGTTCGAGGTCGATCTTTCCGGCGCGTGCCCATTCACGGACTGCGGGAGTGGCGTCGAGCGCAACTACTCGTATGCGCGCACCCGTTTCCAGCAGGGTACCGATCTTCGGCTCACCGACTTTTCCGGCGCCCACGACGAGGCATTGCCTGCCGTCCAGCTTTAGAAACATTGGGAACAAGTTAGTCACCGAGCCCTCCTGCCTGAGCCAGACTCC
This sequence comes from Acidobacteriota bacterium, assembly GCA_013289685.1. GTDB lineage: Bacteria > Acidobacteriota > Terriglobia > Terriglobales > Acidobacteriaceae > Sulfotelmatobacter. Next base: position 311,051 of record JABCZL010000001.1, read on the forward strand.
GAGTGGGGTCCGGTAAATCGCGCGCGACCGGGGCCACGACTTCGCCGGCCAAGAACTCACGCAACTCCGTGTCGCTGTGATGAACGAAAAACTGGCGGAGATTTTCACCCGCTTCGCGCTGCGCAAGATAGCGCCCCAGCAAGCGCTCCAGCGCATCCGGCACTTCCGTGGCGGCGCAGCGATATCCGACCGGGCGCGCGGTCGCCTGGTGGAGGCCCAGCGCTCCACCCACGCAGAAGTAGTAGGCATCAACCATACGATCGTGAACTTTGATCTTCTTGCCTTCAATGCCGATGTCGGCAATCCAGTGCTGTCCGCAGCTGTTGGGGCATCCGGTGACGTGCAGTTTGAGATGCTGGTCGAAACCGGGCAGGCGTTCTTCCAGTTCTTCCACCAGCCAGCGCGAGAAGCTTTTTGTTTCGGTGATAGCGAGCTTGCAGAATTCTGTTCCGCTGCAGGCCACCGTGCCGCGCCAGAAAGCCGAGCCGCCGACTTTCAGCCCGATCACATCGAGTTCTTTCGCCAGCGGTTCCGCGTTAAGCGTGGGCACGTTGACTACGAGCAGGTTTTGCATGTTAGTGGCACGCAACTCGCCGGTGGCGTAACGCTCGGCGAGATCCGCGGCAGCCTGCATCTGTTCCGCGGTAATTCGGCCGCGGAGCGCCACCGCTCCCACGTACGAGAGACCGGACTGCTTCTGTGGATGGATCCCCACGTGGTCGCGGTAAACGTCGTCGGGTGGATGTTCTTCTGCGGCGGAATCGAGTTGAAATCCGATGCGGTCTTGCAGCTCGCTGAGAAAACGATCAGCAGTCCATCCATGACGAAGGAAGAGAAACTTCAGACGGGCGCGCTCGCGATGTTCGCGCAACACGTCGGAATCGCGGAAGAGTTCGGCAATCCCTTTAACGACCGGCAGAACCTGATTCCATCGCACAAATGCATTCAGTCGCGCTCCAAGATAAGGTTCTGTTGAAAGCCCGCCGGCGACTCGCAACGAGAACCCGACTTCGGGCGTTCCATCAACCACACGGGTCAGGGCGGTCAGGCCGATGTCATTAATTTCGGGATAGGGGCACCACACTCGGCATCCCGTGATCGAGATTTTGAATTTGCGCGGCAGGTTGTAGAAGTCGGCATTCCCTGCCAGCAACCGTGAGGCTTCCAGCACTAAGGGCGACGCGTCAACGATTTCATCCGCGTCCACTCCGGCGACCGGGCATCCGGTGACGTTGCGCACGACGTCGCCGCAAGCTCCCGTGGTGTTGAGTCCGACCTGCCATAGTCCGTCGAGCACTTCCGGCAGCGACTCGATGGTGACCCAGTGCAGTTGAATGTTTTGGCGTACGGTAAGGTCGGCGATTCCGTTGGCGTGGCGGCGCGTGAGGTCGGCGATGGTGCGCAGTTGATGAGAGGTCATCATGCCGTTAGGGATGCGGATGCGCACCATGAAACGCTGCAGAGCGCGGCCAACGCCGCCCTGGCCGCCGGTTACACCCGCGCCGTCTCCCTGGGTGTAAACGCCCCACCAGCGGAAATAGGTTCCAATCCACTCGGGAGGGATGGACTGGAAGCCTTCGCGGGCGAAGCGGCGAATTTCCTCCAGGCCTTCCCACGGATTCTTAGCCCGCTTCAGGCGCTCGACCCGCTGTGCTGTGGTTTCTTTCGCTGTCGTTGTCATAAGTTCAAAGCCTGGAAATTTTTATCCGGAAAATAAAAAACCCACCGCCAGATGCGTCTGGCGATGGGTTGATGAGTGCCTTGTTAAGAAAGAATTCTTAGGTCAGCAGCCTCCCCGCGCCAGCGCACACACATGCACAACAACAACAAGTGCAGAAGCACATCGCGCGAAGATTTTGACTATCCGGCATTTGCAGTCTGAATTCTAAGTTGAGCGGCCCGCGCCGTCAACAATCTTATGTAACGGCTTGGATTCATAATTTGGATGGAAAGAATCACAATTTTTGCAGGCACCGCGCAGATTGCGCGAGATCACTGTAGAATCAGCAGCTTAGCGTCCGAACATTTGTTGGGTGATAATCTTTGGTGGCTTGCGTAGGCGGCGCGCACGTCTACTCTCGCGGGAAAGGTGCGTCTTCGATGAAGGGTTCCTTTGTCTTCTTAGTACTCGTAGTTCTGCTAGGTGCGGCTTTTGCCGTTTCCCAGACTTCAGCTCCCGATCCTTATAAGCCAACACTCGATCGGCTCGACGCGCTCACGCGCCAGGGCGAGGCCGAGTGGCGATTTCATGCGGACGTTCCGCATCCGGAAGATCCGGGGATGAATGATTCCGACTGGGGCACGCTGACGGTGAAGAATGTTTCTGGGCCGGGCGGAAGTAATGCAAATGAGCAGCATTGGAAAGGAACCCGCGTGTTCCGCCGGTTGATTCAGATTCCGGAAAAGATCAACGGCTATGCGACTCAAGGCGCTCGGGTGTCGCTTGATCTGCGATTTGGCAGTCCGGGAAGCTTGCGGATCACTGTCTTCTCGAACGGAGCAATTCTCTACCGTGGCAGCGACGATGACATTCTGCCCGTGCTTCTGACCGAGAGCGCGCAGCCGGGGCAGAAGTTTCTGGTTGCCGCCAGAGTGGTCGCGGGAGACGACGTGCAGTCGGAATTCTTTCACAGCGAGCTTACGATCGAGCCACCGCACACGCGCCCGAATCCTGTGTTTCTTAGGACGGAACTGCTCGCCGCCCGGCCCATCATCGCGGCTTATGAAGAAGGAAAGGCGGAGCGCCAACAGCAACTGGATGCTGCGATCAAAGCGATTGATTTCTCGCCGCTCGAAAAAGGCGATCAGGCCGCCTTCGATGCTTCGCTCAAACAAGCTCATGCCAAGCTGGAGGTGCTCAAGCCGTGGCTGCAGCAATTCAACATTCGGATCATCGGCAATTCGCACATTGATATGGCCTGGCTGTGGCCGTGGACCGAGACTGTGGAAGTCGTGCGTAACACCTTCCAGAGCGTGCTGGATTTGATGCGCGAGTATCCGGACTTCAAGTTCACTATGTCGTCCGCCCGCACTTACGAGTGGATGCAGGAAAAATATCCCGACCTCTTCCAGCAGATCGAGCAGCGTGTGAAGGAGGGCCGGTGGGAGATTATCGGCGGCATGTGGGTCGAGCCTGACTTGAATATGCCGGACGGTGAGTCGCTGGTGCGCCAGATACTGGTGGGCAAGCGCTACTTCCAGAAGAATTTTGGCGTGGACGTGAAGATTGGATGGAATCCGGATTCGTTCGGTTATAACTACCAGCTGCCGCAGATTTATAAGAAGTCCGGCATGGATTATTTCGTCACCCAGAAGCTGCTGTGGGCGCACGAATTCACGGTGTTCCCCTACAAGCTGTTCTGGTGGCAGGCGCCCGACGGCAGCCGTCTGCTCACGTATTTCCCGCACGACTACGCCGGCGGCATCGATGCCGAGCCGCTAGCGACCGACCTCTCGATCTGGATGCCGTCGATCTATGGCAAGGGCATTCCCGAGAAACCTGAGATGATGCACCTGTACGGCGTGGGCGACCACGGCGGCGGGCCGACCCGCATCATGCTCGACCACGCAGACCAACTGCGGGCGCCGGACGCGGTGTACCCGAAACTGGAGTTCAGCTTCGCGCGCGACTTCTTCAGCGACCTGGAAAAGAAGCTTCCCGGTATGCAGGTTCCGACCTGGGATGGTGAACTCTACTTCGCCTACCACCGCGGAGTCTTCACGACGCAGGCCGAGACGAAGCGCAGAATCCGCCGCGCCGAGGAAGCGGTGCTTAACGCCGAGAAATTCGCTTCGCTGGCGTCGCTCTACGGGAGGCCCTACCCGAGCGATGGCATGGAGCAGACGTGGAAGAATTTGCTGTTCGATCACTTCCACGACATCATGCCCGGTTCTGGGATTGCGGTGAACTATCTGGACGCAAAACGCAACCTGGAGAATGTAGATCGAGCCGCGAACGACGTCACCATTGGATCGTTGCGCGAGATTGCCGCGCGCGTCAACACGCAGGGCGAGGGAGTGCCGGTAATCATCTTCAATTCTTTGTCGTGGCCGCGAACCGAAGTGACTGAGGTCGAGGTGCAACTGCCCGTGCCAGCGCGGCAGATCGAAGTGGCGGACTCGAACGGAAAGCTGGCGGCGTCGCAACTGCTTTCCGTCGACGACGACACGCACCGCGTACGGTTGTTGCTGTCGGCCAACACACCATCGTTTGGCTACCGGACCTATTTCGTGCGTCCTGCCATGAGCGCGCAAGTCGTCCCTTCGACTCTAAGCGCATCTGCGGATAGGATCGAGAACGAGTTCATTCGGGTGAAGATCGATCCGCAAACCGGCTGCATGACGAGTCTGTTCGACAAGCGGAGCGGCACAGAGGCGCTCGCGCCTGCGGAAACCGACTCAGGTGGACCCAAGACCTCAACTTGCGGCAACCTGCTGCAGACTTTCGTCGACAAGCCCAAACAATGGGACGCGTGGAATATTGACGCCGACTTCGAGAAGCAGCACTGGGATCTGGACAAGGCCGATGAAGTGAAGCTCACGGAGAGCGGGCCACTGCGGGCGGTCATTCAAATCAAGAATCATTTTCAGAACTCAACTTTCGTGCGCGACATCATCGTCTACGCCGGGGTGCCACGGGTCGATGTGAAGATGATGGCGGAATGGCATGAAAAACACATTTTGCTGAAAGTGGCATTTCCGCTGAGCGCGCACAATGACAAAGCGACGTTCGAGATTCCATTCGGTTCAGTGGAGCGGCCCACCACTCGCAACAGCCCGGCTGAACTGGCGCAGTTTGAGGTTCCGGCGCAGCGCTGGGCCGATATCTCGGACGCGAAGCACGGCTTCAGCCTGCTCAACGATTGCAAATACGGATACGACGCAAAAGGAAATGTGCTGCGCCTGTCGCTGCTGCGTTCACCGGAGTGGCCCGATCCTCATGCCGATGAGGGCCATCATGAGTTCACGTATTCGCTGTATCCCCACGGCGGCGGCTGGAAGGATGCCCTCACGATCCGCCGCGGCTATGAATTGAACTACAAGTTAATTTCCCTGCCGTTCGAGAAGCATCAGGGGTCGCTCGCACCCGAGCATTCCTTCGTGCAAGCTCAGCCCGACAACGTCATCGTGACGGCGCTGAAGAGAGCCGAAGATGAGAACGCGCTGATCCTGCGGTTCTACGAGTGGGCCGGCAAGGAGGGTGAGGTTACGATTCAACTTCCTCCGGGAGCGGCGGCGGCGGCGGAAACTGACTTGATGGAAAGATCGATCGGCAACTTATCTGTGCACAACGGCGCGGTGAGCGTGCACACCAAGCCGTATGAGATCAAGACCATCAAGGTGCAGTTTTCGAGCCTCTCTCAGATGACGGCGACGGCGACGGGCCAACATGACTGAGTCAAAAGATGAGGCCCCAGTTCTCGGAGTTGATGTTGGCGGAACAAAAGTCGCCGTGGGGCTCGTGGACCACAACGGCAAGATACTCGCCCAGGGCCGCAAGCCCATGGTCGCCAACGGCACGGCTGAGGCTGGTCTGCAAGCAGTCGCTGACGCGATCGATTCCCTGGCATCCTCGGTGCCAGGCGGTATTCACAGCATAGGCATCTGCGCTCCTGGCCCGCTCGACCCGAAGTCAGGAGTAGTACTCAATCCCCCGAATCTTCCCTGCTGGCGGGATTTTCCGCTGGCTGAGAAAATCCGGTCGAGGTATCACGTCCCCGTCAGAGTAGACAACGACGCCAACGCCGCCGCGCTCGCGGAGACGCGGTGGGGCGCGGCGCGAGGATTCCGCTACGTTTTTTATGCCACGATTGGAACTGGGATTGGAAGCGGCATCGTGTTCGACGGCCGCATCTATCACGGCAACACAGGCTCGGCCGGCGAAGGCGGCCATGTGAGCATCGATTATCGCGGGCCAGTGTGTAACTGCGGCAAACGTGGATGCATTGAAATACTGGCCGCAGGACCGGCGATTGGCGCACGTGCGCGAACCAGGCTGAGTTCGGAGTCTTCTCGCTCGTTGATTCTTGAACTCGCCAAGGGAGATGTTTCTGCCGTGACCAGCGAATTGGTGGGGCAGGCTTATACCGCTGGCGATCCGTTAGCACGGGAGATTCTCCAAGAGACCGTCGAGATCTTAACGCCGTGGCTCGGCAACATCGTCGATTTGCTCGACCCCGACGTGCTGGTGATGGGCGGCGGCGTGGCGGCGATGCTCCAACCGTTCTTCGATGAAATCAAGGGGCGCCTTCCGGGTTGGTGCGTGAATCCTCGGGCCTCCGAAATCCCGCTGTTGATGGCCCACTACGGGGCCGACGCAGGAATTGCTGGAGGAGCGGCCTTATGCGCCGAGGACCTTTCTTGATGTCGTAGATTCGATCACGAATATCCAAGGACTTTCGAATGTTTTTCTCGCAGCATTTTCGCCGATACACAGCGACCACGATCTTCACGGTTTTTTGCAGCGCTCCGTTGCTCCTGCTGGGCCAGGATCTTCCCAAGGCTCCTCAGGCTCAGCTCTTCACCCTGACGCCAGCCCCTGGATTTTTCACGGAGCCGGCGATCGCTGTGAATCCCGCTAATCCCCAGCAAGTGGTCGGTGTCTTTCAGGACAACGTGCACGCGGACTACTCACAGGACGCTGGTCATACCTGGCACCCGGCCGAGAACGTGGATCCCAAAAACTATAAGGTCTCGGGCGACGTCTCGGTGGCGTTCGATAACCTGGGCCACGCCTTCGTCTGTTACATCGCCTTCGACAAACTGGGAACTTTCAACTACTGGGCGCATGGCGCGACCCGCAACGGAATTTTTGTGCGCCGTTCGCTCGATGGCGGAAAGACGTGGGAAGCCGAGCACAATCCTGTCGCCGAGCAAACCAGTTCGCCGGGAATTCCCTTTGAAGATAAACCGTGGATTGTCGCGGACAATACCAAGAGCCGCTACGCAGGCAACCTTTACGTCGGGTGGACGCGGTGGACGCTGACCGACTCTCAGATAGTACTTTCCCGGTCCACTGACGACGGGAAAACCTGGTCGCCACCGGTCGAGATCGATGCGCATCCTGGCTTGCCGCGCGATGACAACGGCACCGCCGAGGGGTTCGCCGGTGTGGTCGGCCCGGATGGCAAACTCTACGCCATCTGGAGCCAGGATGACGAGATCATGCTCACCACGTCCAGGGACGGCGGAAAAACGTTTTCGCACGCACGCCCCATCATTCATACGGCACCGATTATGTTCGCGATACAGACGCTGGAACGCGCCAACGGGTTCCCGCAGATTGCCATCGATCCGAAGACCAAGCGCCTGTATGTGACCTGGAGCGATTACCGCAATGGCGATCTGGATGTTTTCCTGGCGACATCGGGCGACGGCGGAAAGCATTGGGAGGCGCCGGTCCGCGCGAACAACGACCCCGTTCACAACGGAGCGGAGCAATTCTTTCAGTGGCTGGCCGTGGACCCGACTGACGGCTCTATCGATGTTGTGTTTTATGACCGTCGGGGCGATCCGGCGAACCGCAAACAGATCGTGGTGCTGGCGCGTTCCACCGATGGCGGGCACAGCTTCAGCAACTACGCCTGGACCGACGAACCATTCGAGGCTGGCGGCGTGTTTTTTGGCGACTATAGTGGCATTGCGGCCTATGCCGGCCGGGTCTACGGCATCTGGACGGAGAAACCCGTGCCTGCGCTGGAAGTAAAGACCAAACCTGACGAAGGCAAAGACGCGAAGGAGAAGGAGACGAAGCCGCAGCCTCGCGGAACGATCGTCAAGATTGGAACGGCAGATTTCTCCGTTGCAGAGCACCCCAAGTGAGGATGCCGGACAGGTAGATTCTCGAACACTTCAGAAACAGAAAAGGCGATCTCACAGGGAGATCGCCTTTCGCATCGCGGGATGTGGTTAGAGCGGCTGAACGTTCTCAGCCTGCCAGCCTTTGGGGCCTTTGGTCACGTCGAATTGCACTGTCTGGCCCTCCTGCAAGCTCTTGAAGCCGCCCGCCTGGATCGCTGAGAAGTGCACAAAAACATCTTCGCCATTCTGTCGGCTGATAAAGCCATAGCCCTTGGCGTCATTGAACCACTTTACTGTTCCTTGTTCTGCCATGTTGATAACTCGTGTTCCTTTCAATCAATTTACGCTGGAGAGATTCGGAGGTACCGCAGGCAGGTGCTGGCTGATTAGGCGAGAACTGCTTACGACCGATTCGGTCTAACGTACACAGGGATGCTACTCTGACGGGCCACAGGTTAGCAAGGAAATTTGCTGCAAGAGCACCCGTGTCACCTTGAGAATCCGCTTCCGCTCGTGGAACCGCCGCTGTCCTGCGTGGCCTTGGACTCCCGAGTTTCCAACTCCGTCTGGCGAAGCACGGTTGCCTCCGCAGGGTCGGTTCCCGCCTTCAACGTGGTCTTTTCGAGGAAGTAGCGCCAGCCCTCATGCCGGTCCGCTGAACTTTGGCTGCTCTCGAAGTTCTTCAAAGCAGACTCAGCGTTCTGCCTTCCCTTGACGACCTCAACCACTCCCGCAGACTCGTAGGTACGGACGTTGTGGCGTATTACAACGTAAGAAGACTTGGCTTCGTCGTGTGTCAGATGTTCTCCCTTGTCACCGCAAACAAAGACCCTACTCTGAGAGTATGCGCGAAGGCGGCGATTAGCAAGCGGGAGTGCGGACCTTGGACCTCCGACCTCAGCCCTGTGCAGAGTTAAAGGTCTCAAAGTCTGAGGTCCGAGGTCTGAGGTCATCTGGTTCCAGCAGTGTTGACATACTCCGATCTATATGTTACATCTTGTAACGCTACAATGACTAACACAAGCAATGTACGTCTAAAGAACATGGGTGAAGTCGAGCAGTTGGTGATGGATTACATCTGGACGCATGGTCCATCATCCTCCGAAGCTTGCCGCGAAGGGCTGGCCGCATCGCGCCCCATGAAGGACTCGACTATCCGCACCGTCCTGCGCCGCCTGGAAGAAAAAGGCTTCCTCACACACGAGACAGAAGGCCGGACATTCATCTACAAGGCTTCGGACGCTCGCCAGAACGTCGCGGTTCGAGCGGTGAAGGCCATCATCGACCGCTTCTGCGGCGGGTCTGCCGAGCAATTGGTGCTCGGCATGGTGGACAACTCGGTGCTCAACCGCAAGCAATTGGAACGCCTGGCCCGCAAGATCGCCGAAAGAACGACTGCCGATCGGAAGGAAGGACACTCATGACGCTCATCATCGCCGCTTCAGCGTCCACCAGCGTTCTCGCATTGCTCGTGAATTCTGCCGTACGCGCTCTGGCGCTGAGTGGAGTTGCGGCTCTCGCGCTGGCGGCCTTCCGCGTGAAGACTACCGCGGTGCGTTTGTTCACCTGGACCGCGGTGCTCTATGCCGCCCTCGCCATGCCTCTCTTGCAATGGATACTGCCGGCGGTTCCGGTTCCTACGCCGGCGATTCTTCAGTTCGGAGCAGCGCAGCCTCATGACTCAGCCCCGGAGCCTGGGACGACGAGCGAAGCTTTTCCCACTCGCAAAGCGGCAGCCAGACCGCCATCGTCTGCCAGGAAGTTGAGCAACGCGTCCTCGTCTCAGTTGAGACGAAAAGCGCTGCCGCATAACGAAGGGACCCTCATCGTCGCAACTCCCGAAGCTTCTCCGGCGAGTGTGTCTGCGGCGCTTTGGAGTTCGGTTCGGTGGAGCACCGTCGCGGCGGGAATTTATTTTGGCGTCGCACTTTTGCTTCTCGTGCGCTTCTTCGTGGGACTTGTCTTCGGCCAACGGTTGATGCGGGCGTCGCTGGAGATTGACGAACCGCGCGTGTCGCTAAGGCTTGCCTCCAGAGCATATGCCTCTGGACTTCCCTCCGCGCCCAGGGCAGCCGAATCTGAATTCATATCGGTGCCGCTCACACTGGGCGTACTGCGCTCCACGATTCTTCTGCCCGCGGGTTGGCGGGAATGGGACGACGCCAAGCTCGACGCCGTCGTATCGCATGAGGTGTCGCACGTGGCACGCCGTGACGCTCTTACGCAGCGTCTGTCGCTTCTGCATCGCGCGATTTTCTGGTTCAGCCCGCTCGCCTGGTGGCTCGCCCGTCGTCTCGCCGACCTTGCCGAGCAGGCTAGTGACGAGGCCGCATTGACCTGCGGCGCCGACCGTAAGGATTACGCCCGGACATTGCTGGGATTCTTCGAAGCCTTGCAGGCCGCGCCCGGGCGGGTGTGGTGGCAAGGCGTCGCGATGGCCAAGGCGGGTCAGGCGGAAAAAAGAGTAGAAAGAATTCTCTCCTGGAAAGGATCGGTTGCTATGCGTCTCAAGAAATCGATTGCTCTTGTGGTCGTTGCATTTGCGGTTCCGGTTGTTTATCTCGCCGCTTCGGTACACGCAGCCGGCAGTGCTGCTGCACCGCAACATATGTTCTTTCCGCAGGAGCAGACGCCGCCCCCTGCGTCGCGTTCAGCTGCCGCACCCAAGGCTCAGCCGACCGAGGCGCCAGAGCCCGCTCCCGCCCCGACATCAGACGCAACGCCTCCGCCTGCACCGCCCGCGATCAGCGGAATGGTCGCCGGGGGAGTAGGTGGAGGGGTGAGTGGAGGGGTCGCCTCGGGCGCTCCCGCTGCACCTGTTGGACGTGTTTATGGGATCGCCGCCCCTATCGCTCCTATCGCTCCAATCGCACCCATCGCGCGGCGTGGTCAATCTAACCATTCAGGGTCGTCCTCCGGCCACGGCTATTCTTATGCTTATGGCTACGACGACGAGCAGCGCTTTGTCATCGTCACCGGAAAATCCGATTCCCTCACTATGTCCGGATCGACGGAAGATGCCCGGCATGTTGAGAAACTCAGGAAAACGATCCCGGGTGACTTCATCTGGTTCCAGCGCGACGAAAAGTCCTACGTCATTCGCGATCAGACCACGATCGATCGCGCCCGCAAGCTCTGGACTCCTCAAGAGGAGCTCGGCAAGAAACAGGAGGAGCTTGGAAAGCAGCAAGAAGCTTTGGGCAAGCAACAGGAAGAGCTAGGCGCGCAGATGGAGAAGATCCAGGTGAACGTGCCGGATATGAGCGCCGAACTCGACAAGCTCAAATCGGAATTGAAGAAACTAAGTTCGGGAGCGACCGTGGAGCAGGTAGGCCACATTCAGGAAGAGATTGGGGAGTTACAGAGCAAAATCGGTGAAATCCAATCTCATGCCGGAGACCAGCAAGGCAAGCTGGGCGAGCAAATGGGCGCCCTCGGAGAAAAGCAAGGCAAACTCGGCGAACAGCAGGGCGAACTGGGCCGCCAGCAGGGTGAATTGGCGGAACAAGCTTCCCGGCAAATGAAACAGTTGCTCGATGAAGCGATCACGAAAGGCACCGCCCAACCCGAACTGTAAGCGGGACGGGATTCAACGACCTTGCAGAGGGTCAGACAGACGCCGGCTGCTGGGCACGTGGAAGCACAAGTCGTGCCTGGCAGCCCTTCTGGTCCGCGCGGTTCAGAAGTTCAATCGACCCTCCATGGGCTTCTGCGATCTGCCGCGAAAGAACCAACCCAATTCCGCTGCCCGAAGGCTTAGTCGTGTAGAACGGGACGAAGACGTTTGCCGGATTGCCCAGCCCAGGCCCGTTGTCTTCGATAGTGAGAACCAGATCGCTCTCTGCCAACTCCCATCGCACAACCACGAGGGGTTCCAGAACCGGCGCGGACGTGACCGTGCTTCCATTCTGAGAGGCAGTCGCCTGCCGCGGTTCCAGCGCGGCCTCAACCGCATTCCGCATCAGGTTGATCAGCATTTGTTCGAGCTGATCCGGATCAACCATCAACTCCACGGGCGGGCTGGGGAGCACCTGGACCGGCAACCCGGCCTCGAGAGCAGCGACACGTTGAACAATTGACGAAAGCAGTGTCTTGCGCAGGATGGGCGGCGGCATCTGGGCAAGGCGCCGGTACGCCTGCAGGAAACGGTTGAGAGAGTCGGCCCGGCCTTCAATGATGGAGAGCCCGCGTTCAAAGTCCTCGCGTCCATCCGAATCCGGCGCGCCGTTCGACATCTGTGCCCGCAGGCTTCCGGCAATGGATTTGATCGGCGTGAGCGAGTTGTTCAGCTCGTGGCCCAGCACGCGGATCAGGCGTTGCCAGGCGCCGCGCTCTTCTTCGCGCAGAGCGCGGCTAACATCCGACAAAACGATCAGCGTGTGCGGCACACCTTTCTGTCGAAACGCACTGCGCCGTACCAGCCAGCGTGCGTTCGGCCCTTGAAACGGCAGCGGGACCACCGTCTCGCTCTCCGCACTCATACAGGCATCCAGTCCTATTTCTTTCGCTGTAAGCCCAAGCAATCGCACGGACGGCTGCTGCAGCAGTCGTTCTCCGGCAGAGTTCATCAGCCGTAGAACCTGATCCGGGTCAAAGGTGAAGAGCGGGACCTCGATCTCTTCGACCACGCGGCTCAACAGCGCGTTGGCCTCAATCGCTCGGATCCGCTGGTCTGCGAGCAGATCGGCTAAGGCATTCACTTCGATGGAAAGTTCTCCGAGAGCGTCATCGGTGGCGGCGCCCCGCGCCCGGAACGAATAATCTTCTTCACGCAAAGCCGCGATCACATTGGCTAGGGTCTGCAAGGGCCGGGTGGCCTGCTCCTGAAGCGCCATGGCCAGCAGCCACCACACGAACAATTCGGCGAACATCAGCGCCAGCTTGGACTCCAGCGTCCAGGGTTGCACCCAGATGAGAATACCGCTGATCAGCAGGCCGGGAAGCGCCACCAGGAGCGCGAACAGATTCACGCGCCGCTCATACAGGAGCCGAACCCGTTTTCGTGGAGGCTTGCGCGCGCCGGGTTTGGGGGTCCCCTGCGGGCTAGAGCCCATATTTCTCCATTCGCCGGTAGAGCGCTCCGCGGCTGAGCCCCAGAGTCTCGGCCGCCTGACTCACGTTGCCCTGGGATCGCTGCAGTGCCTTGCGGATCAGAATGGCTTCCACGGATTCGAGGCTGAGCTCTTCGAGATTCTGGCTCTGCGGCCGAAGCATGTCCAGTCCCAAGTCCGCGCGCTGAATCTCGTTGCCACGGCACATCAGGACGGCGCGCTCCAGCGTATGTTCCAGCTCGCGCACGTTGCCCGGCCAGGAATACTGCATCATCAGTTGAAGAGCGGGAGCCTCGAAGCCCTGGATAGGCCGCCGGTAACGCGATGCGTAGCGCGTCAGGAAGTGCAGGGCGAGCGCGGGAATGTCTTCCCGGCGTTCGCGCAATGGCGGCACATGGATCTCGACGGTATTTAACCGAAATAGCAAGTCTTCGCGAAACTGTCCAGATGAGCAGGCGGCGCGAAGATCCGTGTTCGTTGCGGAGACAACCCGCACGTCCACACGCACAGAGCGGGACGAGCCGACGCGCTCGATCTCGCCCGCCTCCAACACCCGCAGCAGCTTGGCCTGCTGGCGTAGGGGCACATTGCCAATCTCGTCGAGGAAAATGGTGCCGCCATCGGCTAGCTCAAAGCGTCCGATGCGGTCGGAACGGGCGTCGGTGAACGCGCCTTTCACATGCCCAAAGAGTTCACTTTCAAACAGCGCTTCCGGCACGGCCCCGGTGTTCACCGAAACCATGAGGCGCGATGCCCGGCGAGAGACCGCATGCAGTGTGCGCGCCACAACCTCCTTCCCTGTCCCGTGCTCACCGGTGATCAGTACGTTTGCATCCGAAGGCCCGACTCGAGTAATAGCCTCGAGGACGGACTGCATGACCGGGGCCGTGGCAATAAATTCGGGGCGTCCATCGGCCTGCAGCAGGCGATTCTGAGCGGCAAGCCGCTCGGCGCGCTGCAATGCGCGGCGCAATTCAACCTGCACCCGCAGGATCGCAAGCAACCGCTCATTCTCCCAGGGCTTCTGGATGAAGTCCCGGGCACCGCGACGCATGGCCTCCACCGCCAGTTCAATGTTGGCCCATGCGGTCATCACGATCACGGGAGTGGTGTTGTCGAGACCAACAATTTCGGACAGAAGGTCGAGGCCCTCTTGTCCGGAAGTCGTGTCCCGCGTGTAGTTCAAGTCGATGAGCAGGGCATCATAGGATCCTGAGGCAAGCGCTTCTCGAACCAGGGCCGGAGACTTTGCGGTCTCGACTTCATATCCCTGGGGACGCAACAAAAGTTCGAGAGCTTCGAGAACATGCTGCTGGTCGTCCGCCGCCAGAACGCGCGGCCGGGCGAGGCTGTCCTTTCCCGGGCTGGTGGCGGCAGGTGTTGCGTGTTTGGTAGAAGTCGGCATGACGAAATTATTGAGTTACGGGGCTGATCGTATCATCAACCGTGCCGTTCACGGCATTCTGCAGCTGGATGCCATTATGTTCCAAAGTCGCTCCGGTTGCCCGATCAAGCTCCACCTTTGCTTTCTCAAAGACGGTCATCGCCGTCACCAGATCCAGCTCAGCCAGAGCGAGATCTCGCTGGGCGGAAAGGGTCTGATAGCTTGATCCCGCACCCAGGTCCTGCTCTTTCTTGGTGATGTCGAACGTTCGCTGCGCCAGGTCGCGGGCTTTGCGGGCGGCCTGAACCCGTGCGCCAGTCTGCTCGACCGAATACTGCGCATTGCGCACTTCGATGCGAACCTGCTTCTTCAGCTGTTCCAACCGCAACTCGGCCTGCCGGTATTCGAGCTCGGAACGGTACTGGTCGGCTTTTGCGACGCGATTACGCAGCGGGATGTTCAAGTTCAATCCTACGTAGTAATCGGGGGAAGAATTGTTGAACGTATTTTGCAGAGCGCCCGCAAAGTCGACCGGCACACTGGAAGTACAACCTTTGCATAGAGGATTGAGTGGCCCCGCTAACCCGGAACCTCCGTAAAAGCCGACTAGTGAAAGCGACGGTAGGAGGGCATTGCGCGCTGCGCGGCGGCTGATTTGACGGTTGACCAGATCGACGTCGGACTCAGCCAGTTCGGGCCGATCGTGCAACGCCTGCGAGATCAAGTCCTGAATCGACTGGACAGCTCGGGGCTGCTCGGCTTGCATTCGATCCGTCGGAATGACGGGCATGGCTTCCAGCACCGGATCATCCAGACTTTTGGTGACGGCATTCTTGATGAGAGTCTCCTGCAGCTGAAGACTGGTGCGGGCGACGGTCAATTCCTGATCGCGCTTGGAAACCTCGGCTTCAGCGCGCAGGACATCCATCTCCGGAATGCTTTGCAGCTGCAACTGCTTTCGAGCATTGTCCAAGGTCTGCGTGGCGAAGGCCGAAGATTTTTCGTTCACCTGCGTTTGCTCGTAAGCGCTAACCAGGTCCCAATAGATATTCTCGATCTGGGTTATGGTGGCGATCACCTGATCTTTGAAAGCGATGTCCGAGATCTTTTTGTTGTTGCTGGCGATGCGCAAATATCGCAAGTTCGGGCCAAGCCCGAATCCAGCGAGAAGTTCCTGCTGGATGACGACTCGATACTGAGAGTTCAGGCTCGGGGATAAGTTCGTGAAAATGCTATTGGTGGTCTGGCGTCCATTGTTGAAACTGAAAGAGACACTCGTACCTGTGGCGAAGGCTTGCGAGTAGTTGACATTAACCTGCCCGGTATTGGTCTGCAGAGTTGGCACGCCGTTGAGCTGCAAGTTCGAAAGCGGAAGGGTCTGATGCTCTTCTCCTCCATTGGCACTGATGAATGGATCGTAGGAAGAGACTGTCGTCCCGACTCCCAGAGTGGATTGCACCAATCCCGACGCGCCTGCTCCAGCTCCACCGGCGCCGCTAGTCGTGCCGCCGGCTCCAGCACCCGGAGCGCCTGTGCCAAAACCTCCAACGCCACCCCCGGGAGTTCCCTGCACCACTCCGGTGTTTACACCGCGAAAAAATCCTCCGGCCTGAGTGCGCAGAATGTCGGTATTCGCGATCGGAAGATTGTAGCGGGCGATGGCCAAATCCAGGTTGTTTTCCAGCGCAAGATCGATGGCATCTTTCAACGAAAGGTAGAGCTTCCCTTCCCGGATGAGACGATCGAGACGTGATGAATTAGTCAGCACGGGCTCGGGAACATAGTCTGGCGAATAGGCGTTGAGAGGATTGTGCGATTTCGGCATGTCGAAGCGAACTGGAATGTTGACCGGGGCGCTCGTTTGCGGAATGACGGTCTGTGGGGCTGCGGCTCTCGCTGAGGCGTCCTGCGGAGTGCTAGCGGCTGTGGTCTGCGCTGGCATCGTCGACGCCAGCATCCCGTAAACACAAATGACCGCAACTCCCCGTTTCAAGAAAATGGACCCGGAAACATTCACGATGCGCTGACCTCCGCCGGCTGTGCGAGCGTTGGATTGGCCGTGTCGCCCACCAGCCATCCGTCCCGCAGTTGAATGGTGCGGCTCCCGTACGCCGCGTTCGCTTCCGAGTGCGTGACCTGCACGATGGTGGTTCCTTGCTGATTCAGTCCGCGGAACAGCTCCATAATTTCCTTGGCTTGTCCGGAGTGCAGGTTGCCGGTAGGCTCATCGGCCAGCAGAAGCGGAGGTTTGTGGATCACCGCCCGCGCAATGCCTACAAGCTGCTGCTGTCCCCCCGAGAGCTGGCTGGGATACAAATCCTTCTTCGCGACGATCTGGAAGCGGTCGAGCGTGTCTGCCACCAGGCTCTGCCGCTGATGGCGCGGAATGTCTTTATAAGAAAGCGGCAGGTCAATATTTTCCTGAACCGTGAGGTCGTCGAGCAGGTGGTAGCTCTGGAAGACCATTCCGATATTCTTCTTCGCGAGTTCGGCCCGCTGCTTGCGTTTCAGATCGTGAATGCCTTGCTCACGGAACCAGTATTCGCCCTCCCACTGGTCGTCGAGCAGCGCCAGCACGTTGAGGAGGGATGACTTCCCTGCTCCGGAGGGCCCCATGACGGTAATGAACTCGCCCTCGCGAATATCGAGGTTCACGCGGCGCAGCACCCAGGTTCGTCCAGCGCCAGTTTTGTAGCTCCGGTCAACGTTCTTCAATTGGATCATCTTGTCCTCAATTCCCATTTGAATATCTACTCGTAGCGCAACGCCACCATGGGCTCCGTTTTGGCGGCCCGACGGGCCGGCAGCAGCGCAGATGCTACCGCGACCGCCGCGACCAGAGCAGTCACCGCGACAAGCGTAAGCGGATCGCTGCTGGAAATGCCGAACAACTGGCTGCGAACTGCGCTGGTAAGCAGCAGCGAAGCCGGCAATGCCACCGCGATGCTGATCCCCGCCAGCCACAGAACTTCCATCAGCACCATGCGCACGACAGACCGGCGTGCAGCGCCGAGAGCGATGCGAATGCCGATCTCGCGCGTTCGTTGCGCCGTCGAATACGCCAGCACTCCGTAAAGGCCAACCGCGGCCATGAGTACCGCGAGCACGCCGAAGCTCGATGCCAGGATCGCGATGACGCGCTCGGCCGTCAGGTTGTCGTCGATCTGTTCCTGCATGGTGCGGAAATTATCCAGCACCAACTTCGAGTCGAGCGTCTGCATCGCACGCCGGATCGTAGCCTCCGCGCTTTCCGGGGGCTGCCAGGTGCGCACATAGAATGTCATCGCACCCAGATTTGCCTCCTGAAGATACGGAGTAAAAGCGGTGCGCACGATGTCGTCGCGAACGCCGGTGTGCTTTGCGTCTTTCACTACGCCAATAATCTCAATGTCCGTTGTTACTTTCCCTCTGCCATTTCCGTAAGAGTGGCCGATCGCCTGCTGCGGTTCTTCAAAATAGTGGCGTGCGAAACTTTCGTTCACCACCGCGACTTTCTGGGTTCCGTCATGGTCCTGGTCGCCGAAGTCGCGTCCCGCCAGCAGCGGCATACCCATGGTCGAAAAGTAGCCGGCACTCACGTTTGCCGATTCCACGTTCATGTTTTCATTCTCTTTCGCTGTGTATCCGGCCAGCGTAATTGTGTTCGACGTGTTGTCACCCGCCAGTTCTCGATCGGTGGTTCCCGCCACCGACCGCACTCCCGGCAGCGCAGCCAGCGTTTGCAGGACTTGTTTGTCCACATCGCGGGTCTGATCGGGTCGATATCCCGCGAGGGTCGGCTGAACGCCAAAGGTTACAAGATGATCTGTCGTAAAACCGACATTCAGCGACTTGAGGTTGTGCAAGGTCCGCACGAACAGACCCGCACCCACCAGCACTAACAGGCTCAATCCGATCTGGACCGCAACCGCGATACGGCGAAAACGCAAAGGCCCACCGCCAGCTATCATCACCTGCTGCTTGAGAGCGGGAGCCAGGTTCGGGCGCCAGAACTGGGCGGCGGGCGCGAGACTGAAAATCAGACTTACCGCCAGCGCCAGAGCGAAATTGAAAAGCAAGATCCGCAGATCCGGATGCGAGGAAAACGGAAGATCTCCCGTGGTGGAACTCCAGATCATATTGATAAGCCACGCCGATACCGTCGGCGCAATCGCGATGCCGAGTGCGCCCCCTGCCAGCCCCAGCAACAGGCCCTCGACCAACAATTGCTGTACTACGCGGGCGCGCTTTGCTCCCAGCGCGTAGCGCACCGACATTTCGCGAACCCGCCCCGCAGCCCGCACCAGCAGAAGGCTGCCCACATTGGCGCACGCCATGAGCGCCACCAAACCCACCATCCCCATAATGATCAACAGGGGCTCTTGCACGTCTTGACGAAGAGGAGAGAACCCCTTTGCTCCGTCACGAACAAACAAATGCGATTTGGTGAGGAAGTTCGCCCTGACGTTTTCCGAACTGTTCCCCCTCTGTTTCAATTCGTCGGCGCGGATGGAATACCAGAGAGGGTTGATGCCGACCTCGGCCTGATCGCGGCTGAGTCCCGGCTTGAGCTTTCCGACAATATTGAGCCACCGGGACTTTCTGTCCTCGAGATCCTTGAATCCAGGCTTCACTTCGGCCTTCATCGTCATCGGAGCGAAAAGATCGGGAGTGTCCCCCATCACCACGCTGTGAAAGCCGGGCGGCGCTACTCCGAGGATGGTGAAAGGACGGCCATTGACCAGAATGCTCTGGTTGACGACGTTTGGATCCGAACCAAAGCGGCGTTTCCAGTAACTGAAACTCAACACTACGACCGGATTCGCGTCGGGCGCCAAATCATCGGAGGCAACCAAGAGACGGCCCCGCGCGGGCTGCACACCGAGCACTTCAAAATAGTTGCCGGAGACGAGTTCCGCCGCGACCAATTCAGGCTGGTTGCGCCATTGCACACCAACCTGGGTCCAGACGGTCGCGATCAGGCCGCTGAACACGGAGTTGCGGTCGCGGAGATCCCGATACATGGGGTAGGAGAAATAGAAATTTTCATCGGTGCGCGAACTGGTGTTCCCATTGAAGCTGCCCACGGATTGCAGAACCACCAGGCGATCGGTGTCCTTGACCGGCAAGGTACGCAACAGCGCCTGATCGAGCAGGCTGAAGATCGCCGTGTTGGCGCCGATGCCCAGCGCCAGGGTGACGATGGCGACCGCGGCAAAGCCCGGCGCCTTCCCCAGTTGCCGCAGCGCATAGCGAAAGTCTTGAGCGAATCCGTTGATCATCTGTGAGAACCCCCTGAGTCTTATCTCCTACTCGTAGCGCAACGCCACCATGGGATCGACTTTCGCTGCCTTGTTCGCTGGCACATAGCAGGCGACCAAGGCGGCTGCTAACATCGCGGCTGCAACCACGCTGAAGGCGGCGACATCAATCGTGCCCACCCCATACAAAAGACCACGCATGGCGCGTCCCACAAAACATGCACCGACCAGCCCCAGTCCGAGGCCGATGGCCGCCAGCATGATGCCTTCCTTCAGAATTAATCCCAGCACGTGATCCCGGCTCGCTCCCAGTGCCATGCGCAATCCGATTTCGTGGGTGCGCTGGGCGACTGCGAAAGCCATAACGCCGTAGATCCCGATCGTGGCGAGCAAAAGAGCCACTCCCGCAAAGCTGACGTATAGCAGTGAAGTGAAACGGTCGGTCACCAGAGACTCGTCCCGGAGCTGGTCCATCGGCTTGACGTTGGCCAGCGCGAGGTCGGGATCGAGCGAGTGTACGGCGGCCGCGATGCTCTTGCTCATCGCGATAGGATCTCCGGTGGTCCGCACAGCCATGCCAACCTGCGGCCACGGACTCTGCCAGAAAGGAACGTCAATTTCTGGAAAGCCGTCATTGCGGATGCCGTTCCGGACATTTCGAACCACTCCCACGATCTGCCATTCCACGGGAGGTCCGAGCTTGGTCACGCCAGGAATCAGATCTTCGACAATGAGGCGCTGGGTCAAGGGATCAACGTCTGGGAAATACTTCTTTACCAGAGCTTCGTTCACCACCGCCACGCGAACGCGCCCGGCGATGTCCTGCTCGGTAAACCCACGTCCCTTCACCATCTGAATCCCGAACGTTTGAAAATAGCCCGGCGTCACCATCTCGAAACCGGCGCCGGGGCGGGTCGACGGATCACTAACGGGTTTGCCCGCGATTGTAAAAGGCATTCCGAAGCCGGGCCCTTGCAGCGGCATGCCAGTCGCAACCTCGGCGTGGCTGACTCCTGGAAGCGATTCCACTCGCTCGAGTAGTTGCTGGTAAAAGCTGACCATCTGCCCAGACTGAGTCAACTTTGCCTGCGGTACGGGGAGACTGAAGGTCAGAACGTGATCGGTGCGAACCCCGAGATCCACTTTCGCCAGATTCCAGAAGCTATGGATCGCGAGCCCAGCGCCAGCCAGCAAGGTCAGCGCCAGCGCGAACTCTGCAACCACCAGACTCCTGCGAAGCCGGTTGCGGCCGGCGCTCGTCCCAGATCGTCCTCCCTCTTTTAACGTCTCGTTGGGATCCACCCGCGAGGCGTGCCATGCCGGGGCGCATCCGAACAACACGCCCGCAATCGTGGTGGCCGCCAAAGTAAATAAGAGGACTGGCACATTCAACCCCACGTCGGCTTCGGAAGGAAGCGTGAAGGGCGGCATCTTCGCCAGCATGGCTCGAATCATTGCGACTCCCAGGGCGATGCCCAACCCGCCGCCAAGAACCGCCAGCATCAGACTCTCTGTCAAAAACTGGCTGAACACGTGCCAGCGGGTCGCTCCCAGGGACGTCCGCACCGCTACCTCTTTGATTCGCGTCGTTCCTTTCGCGAGCAGCAGGTTCGCCACGTTCGCACAGGCGATCAAAAGCACAAACCCCACGCCGCCCATCAACAGCCACAGCGTTAGTCGCGCCTCCTTCGGGAAAAAGTCGTTGTGCAGCAGTTCCACGCTGGCGCCCCAGCCCTCGTTTGATTGAGGGTTATCCTGGGCGATGCGTCCGGTAACAACCTCCATGTCGGCTTGCGCCTGGGCGAGAGAAACGCCAGGCTTCACGCGGCCCATCACCAGCAGCCAATGAAAATCATGGTTCAACTGCTCAGGCTTGAACGCCAAAGGCACGACGAACTGCGATTGCAGCCGGTCGGCCTGCCCTGCCGCGAGCACTCCGACCACCGTATACGGCTCGCTGTTCATCCTGATCTGCTTGCCGATAATGTTGCGATCGCCCCCCAGATGTTCCCAGAGCCGGTGAGTGAGTACGACCACGCGATCCTTGCCTACCTCGCCCTCCTCGGGGAGAAAGTCGCGCCCCAGGAAGAAATCGTTGCCGGTCATGTGCAGGAACCCCGGAGTCTCCGAACTGCCGTTGATCTGTTCCGGTTGATCGGCTGTGGCGAAATTGAAGTTGGCGCCGCTCCACGCGTTGATGTCCTGGAACGCTTTGTTCTGCCGCTTCCAATCGAGATAATCACCCGCAGAAACCACGTTGCGATTGCCCTGGATCCTCGACCACACCATCACCAATTGGTCGGGATTCGGATACGGCATGGGAGCCAGCAGCACGGCGTAAATCACGCTGAAGATCGCGGTGTTTGCGCCAATGCCCAGAGCAAGCGTGACCGCAGCGATCAGAGTGAAGCCGGGGTTCTTCCGCAGCAATCGAAAACTGTAGCGAACGTTCTGCCGGAGTGTTTTCATAGGTTCTCCTATTCGTATCTCAGAGCCACCATGGGATCGACTTTGGCGGCGCGGCGCGCGGGAATCCACGCGCCCAACAGCGCCACGGCCAGAAGCAGTGCCGCAGCTTCGACCAGCGTCGCGGGGTCGTTGGCGCGAATTCCGAATAGCAATGCACCGATCCAACGGGCAGTAACCAGCGATCCGAGAATCCCCGCGGCTGCGCCCACACCAATCCATAAGGACACTTGACGCACCATCATTCCGATGACGTTCTTTTGAGTCGCTCCCAGGGCCATCCGAATTCCGATCTCCTGCGTGCGTTGATTCACCAGCAGCGAGACCACGCCGTAGATGCCTACCGCGGTCAACACCAGGCCAATGACTGCGAACAACGAGAGCAAGGCAGCGTTGAAACGCGGACGCTCCGCCAGTTGCGCGACCGTCCGGCCCAGCGAGCCCACATCAACGGGTAAGGTCGGGTCCAGCGTCGTAACGACGCCCCGCAATTCCTGGGCTACGGTCGCCGGCCCCACGACGCTTCGAACCAGAATGCTGATGTGCTGCGAATCGGGATAGCGAAAGATTGGGTCGTCCTCGCGATGCCGCCGTACCAGGTAATATTCGGGACCGACGCGACCGCCCAGCCCCTGATTCTGTGCGTTGCCAGCCACGCCGATGACCGTGAAGACCGCGCCCGCCACGCCTTCCGCCTGGGGAAGCCGAACGACCTGGCCGAGCGGATCTTCACCCGGAAAAAGACGCTCCGCTAATTCCTGATTGAGAATGACCGCACTCGAACCCGGCGTGCGATCCGCTTCAGCGAAACTGCGACCGCGCACCAGCGGAATATTCAGAACCGACAAATAATCCGGCGTAACCGATCTCCATCCCACCACCCCGCCGATCCCCTGCTCTGGCGCGAGCGGCGGACGCCCCTCGGCTTGCACCGCTACAAACGGCACGGTGCGGGCTGTTGCACTCGGCGGAAGCGAGTCGCTCAGGGCCACTCCATTTACTCCGGGCAGGTCTTTCAGTTTTCGTTCGAGTTCTTCATAGAAAGCGAGCCGCTCGGGTGGTCCTGGATATTTTGACTGCCCCAAGGTGATTTGCGCAGTCACGATGTTCTGCGTGTTCATGCCCAGAGATTCGGTTTGCAGCGTGAGCAGGCTACGCACGAAAAGCATCGCGCTCGCCAGCAGAACGACCGTCATCCAGACCTGAGTCACCATGAGGAGTTGCCGCAGTCGGCCCCGCCGCACGTCCGGCGTAGCTTTGACCACCAACATTTGTGTCGTGGGCTTTTCCAGCGAGGGCACGGTTCCAAAAACAATTCCCGAAATAAGCGACACGATGATCGAAAACAGCAACACCCGTACATCTACGGTTGCCTGCGACAAGCGCGGAATCCCCACCGGCGCGAGGGCAGCAAAAGTGTGAACGACGGCATAGGCGAGTCCTGTACCGGCTGCGCCTCCGATGAGGGCGAGCAGAATACTTTCCGTGAGCCTTTGCTGGAACAGACGCGCGCGTCCCGCCCCGATCGCAGAGCGGACGGCCAACTCATGGCGCCTTCCCGCATTGCGGGCCAGCACAAGGTTCGCCGCGTTAGCGCAGGCAATAAGAAGTACCGCCAGCGCGGACACCAGCAGAAGCCAAGCCGCCCGTCGAGAGTCATGTACCTGCAGGTCGCGAATGGGGCGAACCTCGAGTCGGAGTACCTTGCGAAAAGGCGGCGGCGCCGACTCGACAAAGGAACCAAAAAGCGGCTGCAGCTGCGCCTTAGCTTGCTCCACGCTGGTGCCCGGTTTCATCCGCCCGAATACCCGGACCACCGGGCCCATCGCGTTGCGCTGCACAATGGATTCGTCCAGCGCTTCCGGCACCAGGATGCCGGTGTGCGCAAGAGTTGGAAATTCGAAGTCGCGCGGCAGCACTCCCAGAACTTGAGTAGGGTGCCCGTCCAGCGAAATAACCCGCCCAACTACGTTGCGGTCACCGCCGAACCGGTCCTGCCATAGTCCATAGGCCAGCAGCGCCACTTTGGGCGCGTCGGGCCGGTCCTCCTCGGGCGTGAAGTTCCGTCCCACCACGGGCTGGATACCAAACGTCGGCAAGAATGTTGACGCGACCGCAGCGCAAGCCACGCGCACCGGATGCTCGTCGGTGAGATCGCAATCGCTGACTCCGGTCGACGAAGTGAAGCCCACGAACGGAGTCTGGTGTTCTCGCCATCCCAGATAATTCGCCGCAAAAAGAAACTCACCGTCGATGATGGGGGCAATGACGCCAACTGAAACGAGTTCGTCATCGTGTGGGTAAGGCAAACTGCGAAACAGGATGCGGTCCACCAGGCTGAACATCGCGGTGGTCGCTCCAATGCCCAGCGCCAGCGTGAGGATGGCCACCGTCGCGAACCCCGGGCTCTTACGCAGCTGGCGCAGGGCGTAGCGAATGTCCTGGAACAGGCTATGCATGATCATTGGCTCCTAAACTCCTACTCGTAACGCAGCGCGACCATGGGATCGACCTTCGCCGCCCTTCGTGCAGGGATGTAGCTGGCCAGCATTGCCGACGTCGCCAGCACTACAGAAACTGCGGCAAGCGTTGCCGCGTCCCATGATCGAACGCCAAACAGCAGCCCGCGAATCAGAGTTGCCGCGGCGATCGAGCACAGAAGGCCCGCCCCAATTCCCGCCCCCACCAGCCAGCCCGCCTCTTTCAGGATGAGCTGATAGACCGAACTGCGTTGCGCACCCAGAGCCATGCGAACGCCGATTTCGCGCGTCCTCTGGCCCACCGAGTACGCGATCACGCCGTAGAGCCCGACCACTCCCAGCAACAATGCAAGGAAGGCGAAGCCACCGACCAGCCATGCCGAGGATCGGTGGAGAGCAGCGGAAGGCGAATCGTTGATTCTGGCGATCATCGTCGTCTCATTCATGGTGCCGATGCCTGGATCGACCTCATGAACGGCAGCGACCAGCGCCGGGAGCACAGACTGCTCGGCCTGAGAAGTACGCACGACCACAGAAAAAAAGGTGTCGCTATCCTGGTCGAAGGGATAGTAAACAGCCGGCCATATCTCGGAATCGAGCGAGCCATCCTTCACGTCATCCACGACGCCAATGATTTCCTTGATCGACTTCGGCGCCAGATCGGTGTCGGCAATACGTTTGCCGATTGGATCCTCCCCAGGAAAATATTTATTGGCCAGGGTCTGGTTGATGATCGCCACCCGAGGCTTCGACGCAACATCCCCATCGGTGAAATAACGGCCGCGCAACAACTTCGCCCGCAGCAGCGAGAAAAAAGCAGGACTCACATCCCGCTGGTTCACTTCATTGTGTTCTCCGTTGTACGGCCGGCCTACCAACCGGATCCAGGTGGTATTGCCATTGAAGCTCACCGGCAAAACGTTGGAGATGCCCGCCGATTGGACGCCCGGCAAACTTGCGACGCGGCTCAAGATCTGCCGCCCGGCCGCAGCCACCTGCTCGTCTTTGGGATAGCTGGCATCGGACAAAGAAACCTGCACCGTTGCCAGGTGGTCGGGTTGAAATCCAAGGTCCACATGAAGCAAGCGATAGAGACTCTTCCCCAGCAGTCCGGCGCTCACCAGCAGAACCACCGCAATCGCGAGTTCGACCACTACAAGATTCGTGCCAAAACGACGCCACAAGGTTCCGGCATAGCCGCGACCCCCTTCGGTCAGGCCTTCTTGCAGTTTGGTCAAAGGCAGTCGCAAGATCGGCGGCAGAGACAACAGAATCGCCGCAAACACGAAAATGGCGCCCGCAAAGGCCAGCACGTGGGAGTTCACGCGAAGCCCGTTCAGGTACGGCATGCCTTCCATCATTTGCTTAGAGATAAGCCGCGTGAGGACTTGCATGGCACCATCCGCCGCCGCCAGCCCGAGCAAACTGCCCGCCGCCATCAGAACCAGCCCTTCAGTAAGAAATTGGCGGATCAGTCGTGCGCGCGATGCACCCAGCGCTCCGCGCACCGCGATCTCGCGCCTGCGACTCTCCGACCGCACCAACAGCAAGCTCGACACATTCACGCAAGCGATGACCAGCAACAATCCTGCGCCGCCCAGTAAGGCGAGCAGGATGGGGCGAATGTCCTTGACAATCACCTCGGACAGCGGAAGCACGGTTGCCCCCTGGCCGCGATTGTCGTTGGGATATTGCAGCTCCAGTTGACCCGCAATCGCTTTCATGTTGGCCAGCGCCATCTCGACCGAGACGCCGTCTTTGAGCCGTCCAATGCCGGTGAAGTTGTGGCAGCTCCGCCGCAGGGAACAGGAGTCGGAGGCGTGAAGCGTCGTCCAGAATTCCTCATTCCCGCCGGGCGCGAATTCGAAGTCCTGGGGCAACACTCCGACAATGGCGAATGGGATGCCGCTGAGCGAAACGATCTCGCCGATCACGTCTTTCCTTCCGCCAAACCGTTTCTGCCAGGTGCTGTAGCTCAGGATCACGGTCTTGGGCGCGGACGGCAAATCCTCGCCTGCATAAAAATCGCGCCCCAGCACGGGAGCGATCCCCAAGGTGCGAAAGAACCCGTCACTCACCCGAATCCCGGGCACCGGTTCAGCGCCTGCCGAAGTTCGCAGCAGATAGCCGTCGCCGTTATAGACCTCCATCGAGCTGAAGACCTGGTTGAGCCGCTTCCAGTCCAGATAGTCGGGATAAGAGAGGTTGGCGATCGGCATCATGGGAACGGTTTCCGTCACCAGAACCAGACGATTGGGATCCGGATAAGGCAACGGCTTAATCAGTGCAGCGTCCACAAAAGCGAAGATGGACACACTGGCGCACATTCCCAGCGTCAGCACCAGCATCGCCGTACAGGCGAAGCCCGGGCTCTTGCGCAGTTGCCGCAGTGAATAGCGAAGATCCTGCAGAAAGCCGTTCATCAGTTTCCTCTCCTTACTCGTATCTCAACGCCACCATAGGATCGACCTTCGTCGCGCGGTGGGCGGGGATGTAACATGCGGCTACATTCGTCAGGAGCAGCACAAGAGCAACTCCGACATAGGTAAGGGGATCGGTTGACGTCACTCCAAATAGCAAACCAGCCATAGCTCTAGCTGCCGCCAGCGCAGCGATTGTGCCCGCAGTGATTCCGGCGAGTGCCTGCCACAATCCTTCTTTCATCACCAGGATCAGGACATCCTGGCGCTGTCCACCGAGCGCGATCCGTACGCCGAATTCGCGGGTTCGTTGGCTGACGGAATACGCGATCGCGCCATAGAGGCCGACTGCAGACAGCACCAACGCCAATGTGGCGAAGGCTTCCATCAGCACAAGACTCAGGCGTCTGGTGGCAAGAGTCTGAAGCGCAATGCTATCCATCGTTCGTATTTCATTGATCGGCTGGTCCGACTTGATCGCGTGTACGCGCTCCCGCAAAGATCCGGCTACGTTGATCGGGTCCCCTGTGGTGTGAACGAAAAGGTGCATGCCGGCAAACACGTGATGAGTCGGATCCTGCAAGAAGGGCATGTACAGCGCCGGTTCGGGTGATACATCCAACCCTCGTTGTTTCACGCTCTCCACGACGCCAACGACTTCCCGATACCGGGCAACTACATTACCGTCACGGCCGGGGCCTACGTAGTTGACTGCGAAACGCTTGCCGATTGGATCTTGGCCGGGCCAGTATGTCCGCGCCATGGCTCGGTTCACTATTACGACCGCTGGCGCGGCCTCGTCATCGTGGGACGTAAACCATCGACCTCGCAACAGCGGCGTTCCCGTCGCGCGAAAAAAATCGGTGCTGATCCAACAGGCATCGGTAGTCGGCACGTTTTTGGGATCTACGGGGCGATCATTGAAAGTTAGAGTCGCCGTGGGAGCCCAATTTGCCGGCACACAATCGCTCACGCCGGTTGCCTGTACTCCAGGTAGAGATGACACCGACTCCAGAACCTGCTTGTAGAAGGTCGCGCCTGCGGCGTCGTAGTAATTCGTGCGTAAATAAGTCTCGAGCAATTGCTCGGGCCGGAACCCAGGGTCGGATCGCGCTGCCAGCCGAAAGCTGCGAAACAGTAGTCCCGCACCCACCAACAGTACCAATGCAAGTGCAACCTCGGACGCGATCAACAACTGCAAACCTCGTCGGCTCGATCTCCCGACTTGTCCCCGTCCTGATTTGAGGGCGGTAGTGACATCAAGTCGCGAGAAGACTGCCGATGGTCCCCAGGCCAGAAGCAAACTGACAGAAAACGTTAGCAGCAGCGCAATTCCCAATACCGGGGCATTGACGTGGATGGAATGGTTCCGCGGCAAGTTGCCAAAATTCAAGCTCGTGGTCAGTCTCACTCCCCATACTGCCAAAGCCACTCCCAAGGCTCCCCCGATTACACTGAGGAGCAGATTCTCAGCGATCAGTTGCTGCAAAATGCGCTTGCGAGTAGCGCCGAGGCCAAGCCTCACGGCTATTTCCGGCTGCCGCTTTTCGCTTCGGGCCAGCAGTAAGCCCATCACGTTCACGCAGGCGATCAGAAGAACCAGGCCTACGGCGGCAGCAATGATGTCTAGCTCAGCCCGCACCTGACCAACGAGTTCGTCCTTCAGCGGCACGAGTTTGATTGCCGAAGTTGAGGATGCCCCGGGCGCTCGCCGCAAGATCGCCGTCAAATCCTGCTCCGCCTGTGCGCGGCTTACTCCAGGCTTGGTGCGACCAATCACTGTAAGGAATTTGTTTCCTCGTAACCGCATCCAAGCAAAGTCAGGAATGACCTTTGCCCAGATATCGGTATCCGGAAACAGGTCTGGGATTGATGGCATTACTCCGATGACGGTCTGGGCCCCTCCGCTGAGGTTCAGGGCACGTCCCAGCACATGCGGGTCGCTGTCGAGCTGTTGCCTCCAGAAGCGCTCTGAAATGACGACCTGGACTCCGTCCGTGTGGTACTCCTCCGGGGTGTATAACCGGCCGAGGAGCGGCTGTACTCCCAGCATTGGAAAGAAGTCGTATGAGATGCCTGTGCAGATTACGTTTCGTGGCTCGCCTTGCCCGGTCAAGCTGTACGTGAAGTGGGGGAGCAGTTCGGCTAGGCCATCAAAAGACCGGCTCTGTTCCTTGTAGTCCTGAAAATCGGGCCCAGACGCGCCGGTCTTGATTGATTTCTCTTCCTGCGACTCTGCCCACACGGCAAAGAGATGGTCGGGGTCGTGAAATGGCAACGGCCTAAGGAGCACGCCTTGAATTACGCTGAAGATGGCCGTATTCGCGCCAATGCCCAGAGCCAGAGTGACGATCGCCACTACCGCGAATCCTGGACTCTTGCGCAACTGGCGCAACGCGTAGCGAACATCTTGGATTAGGCCAGTCATCGGGATCTCTTTACTCGTATCTCAGCGCCACCATAGGATCGACCTTCGCGGCGCGGCGGGCCGGCCAGTACGCCGCAAACAACGCCACGCCGAGCAGCAGCACAGCCACCAGCGCCGTCGTAGGTACATCGAAGCGGCTGACGTGATAGAGGCTCGCCTGCAGCAGTCGAGTAGCGAGAAACGACAGCGACAGCCCCAGCCCGCAGCCCGCCAAGCCAATTCGCGCCGCGCGTCTCAGCACCTGCCAGTAGATGCTGCTCCGCTCCGCTCCCAGAGCCATGCGCACTCCAAACTCACGCGTGCGTTCGGCAACCAGGCACGAGATCACTCCAAACAATCCGATCGCGGCCAGCACCAGCGCAATCACGGCAAAGCCGCCCAGCAACAGCACGGTAAAACGTCGCTGCGCCAACGACTCCGCGACCAGGCTCGTCAAAGTCGTGGTGTTGTAGACGGGCAGGTCTTTATCGACAGACCACACTTGCCGCTGCACTTCCTGGAACAGACCCTGCTGGAACAAGCCCTGCTCTGACCGGTCGCCGCGCAATACGAAAGCGGTGCGCTCGGCGGCTCCACTCTCCACTTGAAACATGGAGTCGTAGATCATCGGGGGCGGATCGGCATCCAGTGCTGAAATGTGGACATCGCCAGCGATGCCCACAATCGTGAACAACGCACGGTCTCCCCACTGAAAACGCTGACCAATCGGATCCTGGCCGGGGAAATACTGCTTCGCCAGCGTCTCGCTGACAATCGCCACATTCGTCGTGTCATTACGATCCTGCTCAGTGAAATCCCTTCCCCTCAGCAGAGGAATCCCCATGGCGCGGAAGTAGCCCGGACCGACCAGCGAATTCTCCGCGAAGTGATAGTCGTCGGCAGCGGCATGCTCCAGCCGGAACCCGATCTGCCGCGCGTCGCTCAGTGGAAGATGGCTGGCGGCGGCTACGGTCGTTACACCCGGCAGATGAGAAAGACGGTCAAGGATCTCCTTCTGCGCAGCCTGACGCTTCGCCGGATCGGGATAACGGCTGCGATCGAACAAGGTTCTGACCACGAACCCGCCGCTAGGATCGAAGCCGAACGGAGAGTCCAGCAATCGCACGAAGCTGCGGAGCAACAGGCCACCGGCCATCAGCAATACCAGGGCGGCAGCAATTTCGGTCGTGGCCAGGGAATTTTGCAGTCGCTGACCGGCCCAGGCTGGTCCAATCTGCGACTTCTCTTGAAGCGACGCACCCGGCGAAACTTGGGACATCCTCCACGCCGGGATGACGCCAGAGAGAATCGCCGTCACCAGAGAAAGCGCCAGTGCGACCAGAAGAACCAGCGGGTGCAGCATCACATCGTGCAAGCGTGGCACGTCGCTGGGACCAAAACGCCTGAGCCCAGCTACTACCGCCTCTGCCACGAGAATGCCGCAAGCGGCGCCGCACAGCGAGAGCAGCGCACTCTCCAGCAGGCACTGCCGCACGATCCGGCCGCGGTCTGCACCGACTGCGCAGCGGATCGCCATCTCATGGCCTCGTTGATTGCCGCGCGCCAGCAGCAGGTTGGCAACGTTGGCGCACGCGATTAGAAGCACACACGCAACCGCCAAGATCAACAGCGTCACCAGCGGCCGCGCCTTCTCCACGGCATGCGCCGCAAAAACATACGTGCGCGGCTCGACCCGAATCGTCCCCGAATAGCCGTACTGCTTCATGAAATCGGCGGCGATGTTCTCCATATCAGCCCGCGCCTGCTCACGCGTGACACCCGCCTTGAGCCGGCCGACCAGACCTACGCCAAATTCCATGGTGCGATTCTCAGGGCTCAGCTGGTTGGGCGAGAACGCGATCGGCACCCACAAGTCGGCCATCTCAGACAGCGGCGCTCCATCGAATGGAAAACGGAAAGAGGGCGGCATCACGCCGACCACAGTGTAGGAGTGCTCATCGAGCTTGACGGTCTTGCCCAGAATGTTCGGATCGCGGCCATATTCATGCTCCCACAGCGCGTGCGAAAGCACGACCACATTACCTGCCCCGTACCGGTCTTCGTCCGCTGTGAACGCACGTCCCAACTCGGGCAATACCCCTAGGAGTGGGAACGCCGATGCTGACACGCTCGCCGCATTGATGCGCAGCGGCTGGCCCGCGCCCGTCAGATTGAAGCCTGCGCTTTCGTAGGCAGCGACCTGAGAAAAAGAGTGATTGCGATCTCGATAATCCTGATACTCCCCGGCCGCGACTCCAACCTCATCTGCCGACATTCCCGGCAGGGTCTCAGTGACCTGGACCAACCGCTCCGGCTGCTGGTAGGGCAGTGGCTGCAGAAGCACCGTGTCGACCACGCTGAAGGTCGCAGTACTCGCCCCAATACCGATGGCCAACGTCAGGACAGCGATCGCCGTGAACCCGGGGTTCTTCCCCAGCATCCGCCAGCCGTATCGAATGTCCTGCACCACACTCTCCATCGGATCACCTCACTCGTAGCGCAACGCCACCATGGGATCGACCTTCGTCGCGCGATACGCCGGTATGTAGCTGGCGACGAAGGCGGTGGCAGTCAGTGCAACCGAAACCACGGCGAACGTCGTTGGATCGGTAGGTCTCACACCGTAGAGCATGGTGGTCAAGAAGCGGGTCAGCGCCCAGGCTCCCGCCGCGCCGAGTCCGACTCCTGCGAGCGTCAGCGCCATGCCCCGCGCGATCACCAGCCACAGCACTTCCTGCCGTCCAGCTCCCATCGCCATACGAATTCCGATTTCCCGCGTGCGTTCCACCACGCTGTTCGTCATCACTCCATAAACTCCAACCGCGGCCAGAGCCAGCGCCAATCCAGCGAACCCAGCCAGCAGAACCATCAGCACACGTTGCGGAGCGATCGACTCGGCAACTAACTGATTCATGCTCATGACATACGACAAAGGCTGATCTTTATCGACCGACCACACGACCCGCTGCACCCCGTTGGCCAGGTTCAGCGGATTCGAGAGCGAGGTGCGAACCACAAAACACATCAGCGACGCCAGTGCTTGCTGGTAGGGCACATAAACCTGAGCGGTTGCATCTGTACTCGCCCCGAAATGGCGTACGTCGCCGACCACTCCCACGACTGTGCGAGGCGTCTTCTCGTACTGCAGAGTAATCTGTTCGCCGACGGGATTTTTGTTTGGCCAATACTGCTGTGCCAGGGACTGGCTGACCACCGCGACCGGCTGGCCGCTGGTCGAGTCCTGCTCGGTGAAGGTTCGTCCCCGGAGGGTTGCGATTTCCATGGTGGAGAAATAGTCCGGGCTGGCCGGGCTCCACACGACAGGAGGACTCGTGGCGAGGTTTTCCGCTGCTCTCCCGGCGATGGTGAAGGTTCGGACTCCGTACCACCCACTCAGCGGAAGGAAGGTAACGCTGCCCACCGAGCGCACTCCAGGCAGGGTTCTAATTCCGTTCAGCACCTGATCTGTAAACCTTCTCTGCTGCGGTTCGGTCGCGTACTTCGCCTCGGGCAGTGTGATTCTGAACGTCAGAACGCCATCCGAGCTGAAACCCGATTTCCTTCCCATCAGATCGACGAAGCTCCTGACCAGAAGCCCCGCTCCAACCAACAGGACCAGGGACAAAGCCACTTCGGAAACGACCAGCGTGCTGCGGTAAGCTCCGTTGCGCGGGCCGCGGGAACTTCGACTGGCATCTTGCAGAGACTCGCGCAAACTGATGCGCGAGCGCAGCGCCGGGGCCAGGCCAAATAACAATCCGGTCAGCAGCGAAACCACCAGCGCAAACCCAAGGACTCTGCCTTCAATCGGAATGCTATCCACGCGAGGGATATTTAGATTTGAAACGGTGGGAGGAAACATGCGGACCAGCATGTTGACGCTCAAGGATGCCAGGAACACGCCTAGCGCGCCCCCCACCAAACCCAACAGCATGCTCTCGATGACGAACTGCCGGACCAGCCGCAACCGGCTCGCGCCCAGCGCAGTGCGCACTGCAATTTCGCCTCGCCTCCGGGCCGAACGCGCCAGCAGCAGATTCGCGACGTTGGCGCAGGCAATTAGCAACACAAAACCTACGGCCCCCATCAGTGCCAGTAATGCAGGGCGGATATCCCGTGTGGCCTCCTCCTCTGCAGAGACAAGATGGGCACCCTGCCCCTCGTTCGTATCGGAATGCAATGCCGCAATGCGCGCGGCAATCGTGGCGGTCTCGGCTTGCGCCTGTTGCAGGGAAACTCCCGGTTTCAGCCGCGCCCACACTCGCAAAAAGCGTGCACTTCGATCATTCAATGTTCCCGGCGGAATTACGATCGGGGTCCACAGATCATTGTCACGATCCGGGTAGTAAAAGTCTGCCGGCATCACTCCGATGACGGTGTAAGGCTCACCATTCAAGGTGACAGCGTTCCCCAAAACTCCCGGGTTGCCGCCAAATCGCCGTTGCCACAAGCGATAGCTCAGCACCACAACGTGGTCGTGTCCGGGAGCATCTTCTCCTGCCGAAAAAGTGCGCCCTAGAATCGGATCCGCTCCCAACAGGCCGAAGAAATTAGCCGACAACTGGTACCCGAGCAGCGACTCAGGATCGCCGGCATTGGTCAGGTTGTAGACCTGATCGGTCGACGAGCCAATCTCTTCAAATGCGCGGCTTTGATTACGCAGATCCTGAAGGTCGCCCGGAGAAATGGCGTCTACATCAATACCCTTCTTCGGATTCGTGCCCCAAATCTTGACGAGCGCGGCAGCGCTCCTGTACGGAAGAGAATGCAACAGGACGGTATTAATCACGCTGAAAATCGCCGTGTTCGCGCCAATCCCCAGCGCCAGGGTGATGACCGCAACTGCGGCGAACCCCGGACTCTTGCGCAACTGGCGCAACGCGTAGCGAAGATCTTGGAGTATGCCAGCCATCAGAATCTCCTTACTCGTAGCGCAATGCCACCATGGGATCGACCTTAGCCGCACGCCATGCCGGCACCGCACACGCGATCATCGACACGGCCCCGAGCAGCACAATCACGCCGAAGTATGTGAGCGGGTCGAGGGGCGATATCCCGAAGAGCAGAGCGGCAATAGCCTGGCTCGCCGCCGCAGCCCCGAAAAGTCCGAGCACAATGCCGATCGCTGTAAGCCTCATCCCCTGCCGAAGTACCAAAACGAGGATGTCGCCACGAGACGCGCCCAGAGCCGATCGCACTCCGATCTCGCGCGTTCGCTCCGTGACGCTGCCAGACAGGACGCCATAGATGCCGGTCGCCGCCAATATCAATGACACCAGACCAAATGCCTCGAATAAGATCAGCACAAAGCTTCGCTCGGCTGCCGACGCGGCGAGCAGGCTCTCCATGGTGGCAACGCGAACGATCGCCTGATCCTTGTCCACCGACCAGATCGCGTTCTTAATGGCCGGGGTAAGTGAGGCCACGTTGCCGCTTGCGCGGACTACCAGCGACAGCGTGCCGTCCGCCCAATGCCACTGCGTAGTCGAGGTGTACACTGCATCGGATTCGCTCAGGGCCAGTGACATCTGTTTAACGTCAGAGATCACGCCAACGATTGTGAAAAAAGGCGAGTCAACCGGACCGATGCGAACACGTTTTCCGATGGGGTCTTGATCAGGGAACCGGCGCTTCGCTAGCGACTCGCTGATCAAGATCGCGCGGGGAGCCTCAGCCGTATCCTGAGCGTTCAGAAGACGGCCGCGGCGCAGTGAGACACCAAGAGTTGAGAAATAATCTGGCGTCACAGCGTATCGAAACACGGGGTAACCGGCTCGGGGATCGTCATTTTCGAATCGCGCGCCGTAAACGTCCGAGTCGCCACTCAACGGCAGCTGGCTCGTAAATGCCGCCGCCGTGACCCCTGGAACCGCCCGCACCGCGTCGAGGGCCTGGGCGAAGAACTGATGACAAACGCGGTCATCGTCGTAGCGGCGTCCGTAAGTTTGCACTTGCATGGTGAGCACGCCTGATCCGTCAAAGCCCGGTGAGACGGCGAACAGCCGCCGTAAACTGTGTAGCAACAGTCCCCCGCTCACCAGCAGAACCAGCGCAAGCGCGACCTCGGCGACGGCGAACATGCGGCGGGTCAACTGATGAGTTCCAGCCGTACGCTGCGAGTTTTCCTGCACTCCCACATGCAGGTCGCCGCGCGAGGCGTGCCGTGCAGGAATCAATCCAACAACTAGGCCAATCATGGCCGTAATGCCGAGCGCGAAAGCGAACACCGTGCCGTCGACGCGGATCGCATCCACCCGCGGAAGCTCGGGAGGACTGAGCGCCACCAGTGCGCGTGTACCCACCTGCGCCACCATCAATCCGACGGCGCCGCCCAGAACGGCCAGCAGCAGACTCTCTGTGATCAGTTGACGGACCAGTCGCGATCGTCCCGCTCCCAGCGCTATGCGCAGGGAGAATTCACTGCGGCGCTGCGCGCTCCGCGCCAGCAAAAGATTCGTCACATTCACGCAGGCGATCAAGAGCACCAGCATCACCGCCCCGAAGACGGCGAGCAGCGCGGGCTTCACGCCGCGAGTGACTTCATCTTGCAAGGAGTTCACGATGAGCCCGTGCGCCAGCGACACAAAACTGGGCCGCGGAAATTCCGGCACGGGCGTGTGCGCGATCCAATTCAGATCGCCCCGGACTTGTTCCATGCTGACGGCGGCCCGCACCCGCCCCACCATTCGCAAGTGATGTCCCCATTCCCGCGAATCGATCGCAGCAATATTTCCGGTGTCGTATTGCAAGGGCGACCAGACTTCGGCTTCGGGAGCGAGAATATTGTGGAACGTGCGCGGCATGACGCCGATCACGGTGTAGCTCTCGCCGTCGAGCTTGACCTGCTGTCCGATGATTGTGATGTCGGCGCCGAAACGCCGCCGCCACAGCCCGTCGCCAAGGATCACCACTTTCGGCCCGTGGAGCACGTCGTCCGCAGCCTGGAAGCCTCGTCCCAGCGCCGGTGTTATTCCCAGTGTCCGCAGATAGCCGGCACTCACCTGCTGCCCATCGAAGCGCTCCGGCTGCTCTCCGCCCGTGAGCGTCGGTTGCCACGGCTTCACCACCGCGATCGCGTCGAGCGTGCGGCTCCGTTCCGCCAGTTCGCGATAGGTGTGGAAGGTCTGGGGAATCCGCGATCCATCTTCCCCGGCATACCAGATCATCATGATCCGGTTAGCAGTCGGGTACGGCAACGGCTCGAATAGGATCGGGTTGATCGTGCTGAAGATGGCGGTAGTGCCCCCGATGCCGAGCGCCAGGATCACGACCGCCGTGCAGGCAAACCCCGGGCTCTTGCGCAGCTGGCGCCACGCGTAGCGAATATCTTGCAGCAGTCCGGTCATCGTTCGCCTCCCACTACTCGTACCTCAACGCCACCATGGGATCGACTTTGGCCGCCCGGCGCGTAGGAATATAGGTGGCCACGCACGCAATGGTCGCCAGCAAAAGTGAAACTCCCACGTAAGTGAGTGGGTCGGTGGGCGTAATGCCGATGAGAAAATCGCTGACCAGACGTCCCGCGGCCAGCGCGGCCAGCACGCCAATGGTCAGACCCGATGCAACAATCACTGCACCCCGGCGTCCGATCATCCTCAGAATGTCGCGCCGCTGAGCGCCCAGCGCGATGCGAAGACCAATCTCTTGCGTGCGCTGGCTGACGGCATACGACATCACTCCGTACACGCCAACAACAGCGAGAATCAGTCCCAGAACCCCCATTGCTGCGGCCAGGCTCGCTCCGAGTTCGAAAAACAACAAGCCATTGCCGCCGTGAAGGGCCTCCGTCATTGTGCGCACGCCATACACCGGAATCGCCGGCGCCAGTGACTGGGCAATCGCCCTTACTTCGGCAACAGTCTCCTGCGGACTCCGTTGCGAGCGTATGTGCAGGGTCTCCGTCGAGACGTAACTCTGCGCAACCGGCTGAAAGAAGATCGGGTCAAAGGGATCATAGAGCTGGCTCATGCGGCTGTTTCTGACGACTCCCACAATGGTCACTGGACGCTTCGGATCCGAACTCAATGCAAAGGATTTCCCCACCGGATCCTGGCTCGGCCAAAAACGCTCCGCCATGGCCTGGTTGATGACGGCCACGCGGAGCGCGTTTTCGTTGTCCGCCTCGGTGAAATCCCGGCCGCGGTTCAGAGTCATCCCCATGGTTGTGAAATAGTCCGGAGACACAGCGTCGGTTTCGGCGTGAGGGGCTTCCTGGTCTGAGGTGGTAGCGAATCCGGGAATCACCAAGTCGCTACCCTGCACGGAGTCGCTCAGGGGAACCACAGATGCGAGACTGGCCGACTGCACTCCGGGCAGAGCTCGCGCACGCTCCAGCATCGCTCGATAGAAAGTCCGCCCCTGAGCCTCCGTATAGCCGATCTCGTTCGGGTCGAGCGTCACATTGAGGACATGCTGGGGATCGAACCCCAAATCGCTGCTCTGGACACCGCGAAGACTCCGCACAAACAGCCCTGCCACGATCAGCAAGGTCAGCGACCCGCCAACTTGGACGGCGACCAGAATGTCGCGCAAGCGCTGGCGCCCGCCGGTCGATGTGCGCCCGCCTTCATGCAGCACTTCCCGCAAGTTGCCGCGCCACACGCGGGCCGCAGGCACGGCCACGACGAAGGCTGCGGTGAATGCTGCCACTGCGAGCGCATATGCGAAAACATGCCAGTTGAAATCAAAATCGAAGACGAGCGGCAGGTCGCTCTGCATGTTTACAGAGCCCAGGAGACGCGCCGCGGCTGAGCCGAGGAGGGCCCCCAGAACGCAACTGAGAGCCGCCACAACCAGGCTCTCGGTGAGCAGTTGGCGAACGATCCGGCCACTCCCGGCGCCCAGCGCCGCGCGCACCGCCATCTCACGTTGGCGCGCACCCGCCCGAACAAGAAAGAGGTTGGCGACGTTCACGCAGGCCAAGGCCAGCACCAGGGCAGCCAGAGTCAGAAACAGAGCTGCCAGCTTGGGAAAGGGATTCTGCCCGGTAATCATCCCGGGCCCCCGCAACGGGGAAGCGCCCAGTTCGCCAATCCCGCGATCTCTCGGGAACTGCTTCAGCAGACCCCGGCCTACAACAGCGAGCTTGGACTGGACCTGTTTGATCTCTGCGCTGGGCTTCACGCGCGCAATGGCGGCCATGCTGCGAGTCTTGGGGTTGGCCATGAAGTCGCCGGCAACTCCTCTCTCGATCATGAACTGGCTCAGGGGGAGATAAGCCTGCATCACGAGGAGCGGAGTCGGCCCTAGAAAACCCTTGCCTGCGACGCCCACGATAGTGACGGGATGACCATTGATCGAAACGGCTTTGCCGACAACTGCCGGGTCGCCACCGAAGCGAGTCTGCCAATAGTTGTAACTCAGCACCACGACCGGGTCGGCACCGGCGGCCTTCCCTTCCGTACTCAAAATGAAACGGCCCGCGGCCGGAGCAATGCCCATTAGTGAAAAGAAATTTCCGCCCACGTAAGCCGTCTGCACCGGTTTGGTTACGCCGTCGGCGGTCATTCCACTTTGCGAGTTTTGCTCGCCCGCCAGACCACCGAAAATGAATGGCGTTACGCCCGAAAAAACATCGGTGGTCTGTTCTTGAATTTCCGTGAACTCCGGATAGGAGAATTCGACTTCGGAATTTGCACCCGGCCGCGCAAAAGCCAGAAAATGCATTTGCGATGGATCTTTGATGGGCAGCGACCGCAGAACCAGCCAATCCACCATGCTGAAAATGGCAGTGTTGGCTCCAATGCCAAGTCCAAGGGTCAAGACGACCACCGCGAAAAACGCGGGGCTCCTGCGCAACTGCCGCAGCGTGTAGCGAACGTCCTGCACCCAACCGGTCATATTTTGCCTCCCAGCCCGCCTCCCAATTCGCCACCCACTACTCGTACCTCAAGGCCACCATGGGTTCGATCTTGGCCGCACGCCATGCGGGCAGAAACGCGGCAATGCCGGCCACCATCACGACACAACAGGTTGCCAGCGCGAAGCTCACGCGATCGAGCGGAGACAACTGGTAGAGCATCGACTCCAGAAGACGGGCGCAGAACAACGCCCCGACGAGTCCGATCGCCGTACCGGAGCAACTAATCAAAAGGCTTTCCCGCATGATCATCCACAGCACCCGGCTGCGTTGCGCTCCGAGCGCCATGCGGGTTCCGATCTCCCCGGTGCGGCGGTTGGTTCGAAACGACAACGTTCCGTAGAGTCCAGTGGCCACCAGAAGCGCGGCCAGTCCGCCGAAAAAACCGCCCAGTCGCGCAAACATTGCCGGCTCCTCGAAGGATTCCTCAAACTGGGCCCGCTGTGTCGTGGGCTTCTCCAGCGGAATGTTCGGGTCGATGTTGTGAACCACCTGCCGAATCGTAGGCAGCAGGTTCAACGGTTCTCCAGTCACCCTCACCTCGACATGCATGGTTTGCCCGGCACTCAGGTTCTGGAAGGCGGGGTAATAGGCCATGGGCATGGGCACCTCACCGACGCTGGTGTACTTGCTGTCCTTCACCACACCGACGATGGTTCGGTTATCGCGAACCTTGTGGCCAAGTGGATTCGCATTTGACAAGAACCGCTTCGCAAACGTTTCGTTGACCACGACGACCGGAAGTGAGGACGGAGTATCGGTCTCTTGAAGATCGCGGCCTTCAAGAATTGGAACTCCGAGCACATGGAAGTAGTCGGGACCAACATTGTTGCTGCGCACGATGGCGTTGGAACCAAATTTCGCAAAAAGGCCGACTCCGTCGACCATGTCGTCATTGTTGTTGCTCCAGCCTGAGCCGATGCGATTCTCCATCAGCGTTGCGGATTCCACGCCGGGCAGCGCATGAATGCGCTCGAGCAAAGTACGATAAAAGCCCAGAGTCTCCGGGGCACTTTGCGCGCGCTGTGGAGTGATTCCAAAAACCAGCAAGCCGTCGGCGCGCAGTCCGAGATCCTGATTCTCGTAATTGCGTAGCGTGCGCAGCAGCAGCCCGGCCGCGACCAGCAGCAACAGGCAAATTGCCACTTGCGACGACATGAGCACCCGGCCGCCCAGAGCGCGGCGCCGGTCCTGCGTGATATTCGTTGCGGTCGCCCGCAGCACGCCTGAAACCGGGACCCGCAACGCACTCCACAACGGCGCGACACTGAAGACGAGAGCACTCATCACTGAAATCGCAAGAGTGAAGAACAACACGGCACGGTCCGGATCGAGACCGGTTTCGATCCCCGACCAGGCGGCCAGAGCGCGCGTTGCGAACAGTGCGAATACCCAGCCCAGGCCCGCTCCCGCCATCACCAGCAGCGAACTCTCGGTGAACAGTTGCCGAAAAAGGTGCAGTCTCTCGGCTCCAATCGCCATTCGCAGGCTGAACTCCCGTTGCCGCGCTTCATTGCGAGCCATGATCAGCAGAGCAACGTTGGTACAGGCGATCAGCAGCACAAGCAACACCAGGCCCATCAGCATCCGCACCGGTTCGCGGTACTGCTGGTTGTAGCCTTGAATTCCTTTGGCGGGATCAAAGTTCAGCAACGGTTTCCATTGCTTCGGATCAATAGTGCCGACCCCGATCTTGGCCGCTTCCCCGAACGTGGATTGCAGGGCAACTTGCGCCTGCTGAGGCGTGACATGCGTCTTGAGACGGGCTATGAGCGGGAGGCACCACCATTTCGGCGTGCCATAAAGACTATTGATGCTGGCGGGGTTGCCCCACGCATTCAGCTCCGCCCGGCTTTGCAGAGGAACCCAAAAAT
Organism: Acidobacteriota bacterium; assembly: GCA_013289685.1. Lineage (GTDB taxonomy): Bacteria > Acidobacteriota > Terriglobia > Terriglobales > Acidobacteriaceae > Sulfotelmatobacter. Next base: position 352,032 of record JABCZL010000001.1, read on the forward strand.
CCGTTGCACTTCCGGCTTCGACTCCGTGAAATCCCTGCGCAGCAATGCCGACAACAGTGAAAGGCACATTCTTGACGAACAACGTCGCGCCGAGAACGGCAGGATCGCGGGCAAAACGCCGCGTCCAATAGTCGTAACTGATGACGAGTACGGGCGAGTGACCTTTCTCGTCCTCGAGAGAAAACCCGCGACCACGGGCAATCTCCGCGCTCAAGCCGGAAAAGAAGTTTCCGCTGACCTCGTCACCCTGGGCTTCCTCTGGCGTGTCCCCGTACCGCACCGCGACCTTGCCAATCCCCAGCGGAACGTACGCGATCACGTCGTCCAGAACATCATTGCGCTGGCGAAGCGCTTCGAACACCGGTTCCGAAAACGAGGTATTGCCGTTGCCCGTGTTGCTCGCCCCGGGCGGCTGGTTCTCGGATGCGATCTGCAGATAGTAAAGCCGCTGCGGATCGCGCACCGGCAGCATGCGCGACAAGACCGCATTCATCACGCTGAAAACCGCCGTATTCGCGCCGATTCCCAGGGCAAGGGTCGAGACAGCCACGACCGTAAACCCCGGGCTCTTGCGCAACTGACGCAGCGCATACCGAACGTCTTGGAGCAAACCGCTCATGCATGCACGTCCGCCATCAGTTTCTGCAGCTCTTCTTCGGCCACAACTTTGCCGTCGAACAAATGCACTTCGCGCTGAGCATGTTTGGCAAACCGAGGATCGTGCGTCACCATGCAGATCGTCGCGCCCTCACGGTGCAGGTTCTGCAACAGTTCCATCACGGCTTCGCCGTTGCGTGAGTCGAGGTTTCCGGTGGGCTCGTCCGCCAGCAGGATGGAGGGTTTCCCGCCCAGCGCACGCGCCACGGCGACGCGCTGTTGCTGACCACCGGAGAGTTGCGACGGGTAGTGCCGGACGCGGTGCGCCATGCCCACCCGTTCCAGCGCTTCCATGACCCGCGCCTTGCGGTCGGCGGCGGGCATTCTCTGGCGGTAGGTGAGCGGCAGTTCGACGTTTTCGTACACCGTCAAATCGCCAATCAGGTTGAAACTTTGAAAGATGAACCCGATCTCCTGGTTGCGAATGCGGGAACGCTCGGCAAAATCGAGGTTCTCAACCGTCTTGCCGTTTAGCGAATAGCGGCCCTGCGTCGGCGTATCCAGCAATCCGATGATGGAAAGCAATGTGGACTTGCCACAGCCCGACGGTCCCGACATGGCCACGTACTCGCCTTTGGCAATCGAGAGGTGAACTCCCGAAAGGGCATGGGTCTCAATTTCGTCGGTATAGAAAACCTTGGTCATCTCCTGGATCTGGATCAACGGCTGGCCTGTTTCGGTCATAGCTTCTGCCTCGTCGTCTTGATTTTTTCGCTTCTAATTTCGTCGCTCAGTCCAGACGGATACGATCCGTCTTATCCCAACGTGACATGTCGGAAAGAATCACTGTATCGCCCTCATGAAGGCCGTCGAGAATCTGAATCGAGTTCACCGACTCGCGCCCCACCTTCACCGAGACGCGCGTCGCCTCTTTGCCATCAGTGTCCAGCTTGAACAGACTGATCGTGCTGTTTTCCTGTCCGAACGCCGGACGCCCCACATAGAGCGTGTTGTCCAGCCGTTCCAGGTCGATGGTCCCATCCACGCTCAAATCCGTCCGCGCCCCCTTGGGCAGTTCACTTGTCAGTTTGACGTCCACGGTGACGGTTCCGTTTTGTACCGCTGGGTCGACGCGCATCACGGTCCCGCTGATCATTCCGTTGTGCGTATCGATCGCCGCCGGCTCGCCCGCCTGCACATCCCGCGCTTGCGTCTCCGAGATCTTCAACGTGGCCATCAGATGATTCGGCTCCACCACTTTCGCGAGCATCGCCCCAGGTTGTACATGTTGTCCGACCTGCAGGGGCAAGTCGACCAGCACTCCGTCGATGCCGGCACGGACTTTCAGTGCATCCAGTTGCTTCTGCTTCAGATCGGCCAGCGTTCGCGCTTCGTCAACTTTGGCCTGTTCCTGAGCCAGTTGCGTATCGATGGCCTTCTTGTTGATCACCAGTCTCTGTTCTTCAAGATCGTTTCGTGTCGTGAGTTCGTCGGCTTTGCCTTTGGAAGACTTGTAGGCCAGACCGGAGATCACGCCGAGATCGTAAAGGGCCTTGTCCGTATCCGCCTGCCGTTGTGCCTGGCTGTAGTCCGCATTCACGGTGGCAGCGCCGGCTTTCTGCGTCATCAGGTCGCTCTCCAGCTTTACCTTCAGGCTCTGGTACTCGGCTTCTGCCGCCTTCGATTGCAGCTGGGCATCCACGGCCGCCTGCTCGACCTGGGAATTGCTCATCTCCAGAAGAATGTCGTTGGCCTTTACCTGCGAGCCAGGCAGCATGCGAATGCGCACCACAGTCGCCTCGGTCTCGGCAGGAATCTGCCGAACCGCTTCCTGCGAGGGGACCAGTGATCCCGGCCCTCGTACTTGCCGCAGCATCGATCCGCGTTTCACAACGTCGGGCCACACCGTCCCGCGCTCGACCTCTGGCGCGGCCGGCTTCATTCGCCAGATTTCGATCGTCGCCGCCGTCACGGCCACGACACCAACCACAGCCCACATGATCATGCGACGCAGTTTCTGAGCCTTGAATTCTGGGCGGGCGATATCCATCACGTTACCCTATGGCAACTCGCCTTCCACATGGCGGAAGCGTCTAAGTACTGGAAAAACAATAGGATAGGCTCAGGAAGCAACTCTTGAGCCGAAGACGGCTGTCCAATGCCGGACCAGATTGTCCAGTACCGGACAACACAGCACACTTGCATGCAGTGTAGTTAGGGGATTATCAGGGAAGCCGAGCGCCGCACTGGGATCAGCGACTCAAGAAGAAGTAGGCACCTACGACATCCTAATGCAGCGTTCTTTGGGTGTTGAAAAAGGATCAGTTCACCTCGATGGTACGCACCAAGCGATCCCGGTCCGCCTCAAAGTCATTTGTTACCGGCTGACGCTGCCTGCGCCACGCCGTTCGCCGGAAGCTGGTTGATGACCAGCCAGTACAAACCAACTGTCTTGATCGTCTCCCGGAACTGGTCGAAGTCGACCGGCTTTTGAATATAGCTGTTGGCTCCTAGACCGTAGCCCATGATCAAATCGCGTTCCTCCTTGGAGGCCGTCAGGATCACAACGGGAATGTTGCGCGTGCGCGCATCCGCCTTGAGTCGCCTTAGCACCTCCAGTCCATCCACCTTGGGAAGTTTCAAATCCAGCAGCACGAGCTTTGGCGGCCGCTCAAAGGAGCGCGCCGCATGGGGCCCCTGGCAAAACAGAAAATCCACAGCCTCTTCGCCATCGCGGGCCACGTGAATGTTATTCGCCAGATGTTCCTTACGGAGGGCGTGGAGTGCCAGTTCTACGTCATCCGGGTTATCTTCCACCAGCAAGATATCGATTTCGCCTGTACTCATGATTTTTCTCCTGCCACTGCGGCTTTGGTTTTCAGTTCGATTTTCTCGGAACTTCCGAGGGTGAAATAGAAAGTTGCGCCTTTATCCAGTTCGGCTTCGGCCCAGATGCGGCCGCCATGCTTCTGAATAATGCGCTGGACCGTGGCCAGGCCCACGCCCGTGCCCTCGAAGTCTTCCTGTCGGTGCAGGCGTTGAAAAACGCCGAAGAGCTTGTCGGCATACTTGATGTTGAAGCCCACGCCGTTGTCGCGCACGAACACGGCCGAACGTCCGGCTTCATCTTTCTGTCCGACGTCCTGCGCGACCTCAATGACAGCCTGCGCGCGAGGACGCGTGAACTTGACCGCATTCAACAGCAGGTTCTGGAAGACCTGCTTCATCAATCCGGGATCGCACTCCACCGAGGGCAGGTCGCCAATCTTCCACTCGATCTGCCGTCCTTCGCAGTCGGGTTCCAGTTCAGCAAGAACTTCGTTGACGATCAATTTCAGCTCCGAAGGCTGCACGCTCAGATCGCGACGGCCCAGACGCGCCAGATTCAACAGATCATCCACCAGCGCCCCCATGCGCCGGGTGCCTTCCTGAATGCGCTGCAACTGATGCTGGGCAGCGAGGGGCAGGTTCGATCCATATTCCTCGCTCAGCATCTTGGAAAACCCGCTGATATGGCGAAGCGGCGCGCGCAAGTCGTGAGAAACCGAATAGGTAAAGGCTTCCAGTTCCTTGTTTGCGGCCTGCAGCTGTGCCGTTCGCTCCACCACTCTTTGTTCGAGTTGGTTATTGAGGTTGCGGATTTCCCGCTCATCCGCCTTCCTTCGGGTAATGTCGCGAAACGCGACCACGCCGCCCCGCACTGCGCCGTTCTTGTCTTTCAAAGGACCGCCGCCGACTTCAATCCACGTCCCTTGTTCGAGCTCGGGATTGCGCACAAACATCTGAGCGGTGCACACCTCCCCGCGAATGGCACGGGCCAGGGGCAGTTGATCGGGAGGAAAAGGTGTGACCATGTCCTCCAGGAACAGGCCATAGTGTGCGGTCCACTCCTGGCTGGATACGTCCGCCGCACCCAAGCCAAGAATCTTGACCGCGGCTGGGTTCCAGATGATGAACCTTCCCTGCTCGTCGGCGGCGACCAACCCCTCGCCCATACTGTCCAGCACGGATTGCAGCATGAGCTTGTGCGTTTCCAGTGCCTCTCGCGAACGGGCTAGCTCCTCCGCCTGGCGGGACAATTCTTCAGCTTGCTCGGCAAGTTCAGACTCCGCCTGCTTGCGAGCCGTAATGTCAATATTGGTCTCCAGGATGCGTATGGGACGCCCTTGATTATCTCGATGCAATGCCCATGCACTGGAGACAACAATAATGCTGCCGTCACGCCTGCGGTGTGTAAGCTCGCCCTCCCACAGGCCGGTCTCGAAGAGCTTCTTCTCTACCACCTCCAACGGCTCGGGGAATTGCGTATGGAATAAGTCGTGGGAAAGGACGCCTAAGGCCTCCCGCGGTGTGAAGCCATAGAGCTTTTCCGCTCCCCGGGGCCAGAATACGACTCGGCTTTCCATGTCACGGACAAACACTTGGGCAGAGTCCAGCACGTCGGCCTGCTCGCGCAATGCTTGTTCCGCCTTCTTGCGCTCGGTGATCACCGTGCGAATTGCCATGTACTGCCGGGGTTTGCCATTGCCGTCGAGCAAAGGCAGAATGGTCGCATCCACCCAGTGGAACGAACCGTCCTTGGCGCGGTTCCGTATCTCCCCTTGCCACACCTCGCCGTTCGCGATGGTGTCGTACATCTTCCGGAAAAACTCTTCGGGGTGCTGGCCGGAGTTGAGTATGCGGTGATTTTGCCCGATCAGTTCGTCCCTGGAGTATTGGCTGACGGCGCAAAACTTGTCGTTGACGTACGTGATCGTTCCCGCAAGATCGGTCACGGCCACCACCGCGTGCTGATCGAGCGCAAACTTCTGATCTGCCAGATCCTTGAGCGCGGCCTTGGCGGTGGCCAGGCTTTCCTGCACGGCTTGCTCCGCTCGTCTGCCCTCGGTGATGTCACGCGCGACCTTGGAGAAGCCCCGAAGCGCACCGTGGTCGTCGTACATGGGAGTGATCACGACATTCGCCCAGAAGGAGGTACCGTCCTTGCGAACTCGCCATGCCTGTTCCTCGAATCGCCCGTTGGTCAGAGACGCGCGCAGTTCTTCGGAGGGCTTACCGGACGCGCGGGCCTCCGGAGTATAAAAACAGGAAAAATGCTTACCCAGAATTTCTTCTTGTAGATAGCCCTTGATGCGGGTCGCACCCGCATTCCAACTAATCACGTTACCTTCGGGGTCGAGCATGTAGATGGCGTAGTCCTTGACTCCGTCGAGCAGCAGCCGGAACCGCTCCTGACTTTCGTGCAGCACTTCTTCCGCCCGCTTACGCTCGGTGATATCCGCGCGGATCGCCATATACTGCCGGGGCTTACCGTAGGCGTCGAGGAACGGGACGATAGTCGTGTCCACCCAGTAAATCGAACCGTCTTTGGCGCGGTTGCAGATCTCGTCTCGCCACACCTGCCCATTGGCGATGGTGTGGTACATCTGCTGAAAAAACTCTTTGGGGTGGTGGCCGGAGTTGAGGATGCGATGGTTCTGGCCGATCAGTTCCTCGAGGGAATACTTGCTGATGGCGCAGAACTTGTCGTTGACGTAGGTGATGGTTCCCTGCACATCAGTGGTGGCCACGATCGCGTGCTGGTCGAGAGCGAACTTTTGGTCGGCCAGCTCCTTCAGCGCTGCCTCGCTGGTGGCCAGGCTTTCCTTCAGGGCCTGTTCGGCTTGTTTGCGTTCGGTGATATCGGCGCGGATGGCGACATACTGCCGTGGTTTTCCATCTGCACTCAAGGTCGGGACAATCGTCGTATCTACCCAATAAATCGAGCCGTCCTTGGCGCGGTTCTTAATCTCACCGTGCCAGACCTGGCCGGCGGCGATGGTGTGATACATCTTCTGGAAAAATTCTTTCGAATGATGACCGGAGTTAAGAATGCGGTGATTCTGCCCGATCAGTTCCTCTTTGGAATATTGACTGATGGTGCAGAACTTGTCGTTCACGTAAGTGATTGTGCCTTGTACGTCGGTCACCGCCACAATGGCATGCTGGTCGAGGGCGAACTTCTGATCGGCCAGTTCCTTGATCGCTCCCTCTCTTGCGGCCAGGCTCTGCTTCGCCGCCTCTTCGGCAACTTTGCGTTCCGTGATGTCGGCGCGGATGGCCACATACTGCCGCGGCTTGCCATCCGCGCTCATGAACGGAACGATGGTCGTGTCCACCCAGTACATCGAACCGTCCCGGGCTCGGTTCTTGATTTCGCCGTGCCATACTTTGCCGCTGGCGATGGTGCGGTACATCTCCTGGAAAAACTCTTTGGGATGGTGGCCCGAATTGAGGATGCGGTGATTCTGGCCAATCAGGTCCTCTTTCGGATATCGGCTGATCGCGCAGAACTTGTCGTTTACGTAGGTGATCGTGCCCTGAACGTCGGTCACCGCCACGATGGCGTGCTGATCCAGAGCGAATTTCTGGTCCGCCACTTCCTTGAGCGCGCGTTCGCTGATGGCGAGGCTCTCCTTCAATGCCCGCTCACCCGACTTGCGCTCGGTGATGTCGGCGCGGATGGCAACGTACTGCCGCGGCTTTCCGTCTGCACTCAAGGTCGGGACAATCGTCGTATCCACCCAATAGATCGATCCGTCCTTGGCGCGGTTCTGGATCTCACCGTGCCAGACCTGGCCATTCGCAATCGTTCGATACATCAGCTGGAAAAATTCTTTTGGATGGTGGCCCGAGTTGAGAATGCGATGGTTCTGGCCAATCAGCTCCTCTTTGGAATACTGACTGATGGTGCAGAACTTGTCGTTCACGTAAGTGATCGTGCCCTGGACATCGGTAACGGCCACGATGGCATGTTGATCGAGAGCGAATTGCTGGTCTGCCAGCTCTTTCAGCGCAGCCTTGCTGGTGGCGAGGCTTTCCTGCACAGTTTGCTCGGCACGTTTGCGGTCGGTAATGTCGCGGGCAACTTTCGACGCGCCGACAATTGCGCCGCTGCCATCGCGAACCGGCGAAATGGTCACGGAGACGTCAATACTCTTGCCATCTTTCCGGACGCGAACCGTTTCGAAATGCTCAACGCTTTCGCCTCGCCTGGTGCGGGCCAGGATTTCCAACTCCTCGTTTGTGCGCTCCGGCGGGATTAGCATCTGCCCGGGTTTGCCCAAGACCTCCGATGCCGAGTAGCCGAACACCTTCTCGGCGCCGCGATTCCAGGCATTGATCGTCCCGTTCAGGTCCTTGCTGATAATGGCGTCGTCAGATGAGTCGACCACGGCAGCCAGGCGTTCGCGTACTTCCTCAGCCCGCTTGCGCTCCGTGATGTCAGCGCGGATCGCCATATATTGGCGGGGCTTCCCATCGGCCTCGAGGAATGGAACGATGGTCGTGTCAACCCAGTAAATCGAACCATCTTTTGCCCGGTTGCAGATTTCACCTCGCCACACCTGGCCGTTGGCGATCGTGTGGTACATCTGCTGGAAGAATTCTTTCGAATGGTGCGCCGAGTTCAGGATGCGGTGGTTCTGCCCGATCAGTTCTTCCTTGGAATACTGACTGATGGCGCAGAACTTATCGTTGACGTAGGTGATGGTTCCTTGCACATCGGTGGTGGCCACGATGGCGTGCTGATCCAGGGCAAATTTTTGCTCGGCCAACTCCCTCAGCGCAGCTGCGCTGGTGGTGAGCGTCTCGTGCGCGGCTTGTTCAGAACGCTTGCGCTCGGCAATTTCCTCCTCTAAGTCGCGATTCACGCCCTGCAAGTGCATCCGGTCCGGAACCGAGATGACTTTAGGAATCAACGGGATGAGCATGGCCGCCGTGACCACCGACACGGCAGCCGTGGTCCCTTTGATCACACCGGCGAGCATGTAGTTGCCGTGCCAGACATTCCAGATCTCCAGCAGGTGGGTGGTGCCGCAAGCCAGAATGAATGTGCCGAACATCCAGAAAATGTGATTGAAGGGAAGGTTGCGATTCTTGCGGATGAAATAAATAAGGATGATCGGAATGGCGTAGTACGAAAGCGTGATCAAACCATCGGAGATGACATTCAACCAGAGAATTCGGGGATCCCACAGATAGCAGTATCCGTGGGGCATGAAATCCGATGGTCCCGTCGACCACTTGTGGGCAGCCACGAGGGCGAGCCCCACGGATCCTGCGGCTGCGGCAACGGCAATTCCCCCCTTGGCGAGACGTGATGCCGTGGCACTGCTCATCGGCCTGATGAATCCTTTCTATATAGGCTATCGGCGGGGACTAAGCGAACGTTAGGGACCATGCGTACGATCTTTTTTGAGCGAGCTCGAGGCGGCAGGGAGTTCCCCGTTAAGAGTGGCCGATGACGCTCGTGATCTGCACCCGCTCCTCCGGCGTTAACCCTACAAACTCAAATCCGGAATGAACGCTGGAGGTGTGCCGCACAATGGCAACGGTAGTGAGCGATCGCTCGCTCAGCCGGAGATCAATGGCGACCGTGTCCCCGACCTGGACTTCCCCGTGAACGATGGCACCCAGTCCACCCTGGCAGAGATTAAGACTGATGCCTTTCGAACTCAGAACGCCACGTGGGCCCAAATGACGGACGGTGATGGGAACGCTGAACAGCGTCCGAACATATCGCCGGGAAGGTAGTTTCGAATGGTAACGCTCAATCTCCCAAACATGGACAGGCATCGCAGTTCCCTCCTGGCGGGCACACTTCAACTGACGGCGGAGCTTGAGCGCGGGTACGACCCGCATCGCTAGACCGTGGTGGTTGTTGCCACAGTCGTTACCGATTCGCCGCCAGATGTCGCTGACACGTTCTTGGTTCGAGCCGGTTCCTCGAGCCCTGAACCGCCGCCTACACCGCTGGCTATGACGGCAGAACCGGCTTCGTCCTGGCCTGGGACAAGCTGGCACGAATCATGTCGATCAATTCCGCGTTGTCCGCTGGCTTCTGAAAGAAAGCCGTAGCTCCCGACTGCAGAGCGCGCCGCTCGCTGCTTTGCGGGTCGCGCGCCGTCAACACGATCACCGGGATGGCCGAGAGCTTGTCGTCCTTCTGCAGGCGTTCGAGTACGACAAAACCGTCTCCCGCGGGCAGGCCGAGATCGAGGATGATCAGGTCGGGGTGCTCTTTGTACGCCAGTGCAATGGCGGAGTAACCATCCACCGCATTGACCGTATCGTAGTCGTTGGCGCGCAGGCGCAGTCGCAGCGCCTGCCTGAGATCGGGATCGTCGTCCACAATCATGATTTTTGAATTTGCCATTGGTTATTCTCCATTTCCAAAGTTCACACAGACTTCTCAGCGTGTGCCTTACACGTTCTGACTTATTTTCGGAGGCCTAGTTCCCTCCAAGAACCTTTTGCACCATTTCATTGACGGTGGCAGCAACTTCCTGCACTTGGTCTTCCAGCGAGCGGCCGCTGCCAGGATCGGGAAGTGCCACAGCCTCTGCGGTCAGTTCCAGTTTGCCCGTACCGTTCAGTTCGGCAACCTTTCCGAGTTGCTCGCGAATGCGCGTCATCATGATGTTGGCGCCCTCCAGGTCGGTCGACGCCACCACCAGAAATGTCTCCTCCGCCATGGCAACCGTCATCGGAGGCAACACCAGATCTTTATCGAGATACACGCAGCGCTTCAGAATCTCCAGGCAACGCTGGCAAGTTTCTTTCCAGTTAGCCCGCGCCGGCATGGTGACTGGTCGCAATACCGTCTTCACCAGCACCATGTTGTCCCGCAGGTTTCCCTGATAAGTGATGACCGGGAAGAGCAGCTTGGCCAGGGAATACAGCGGCAGCGTGAACGAGAAGATGCTGCCGTGCCCCGGTTCGCTGGCCACCCATATGCGTCCTCCGTGAAGATTGACCAGTTCCTTCGCAATGAACAACCCAAGCCCCAGGCCCTTGCGGCTGTTGTCCACCGAATTCGGATCCTGGTACAGGCGTTCAAACACCAGCGCTCTGCCCTCGGGACTGATGCCGCAGCCGGTGTCTGCCACCGAGAGATATACGAAGTTGGGATCGGTCTGCACCAGGCAGGCTTGCACGGTAACCGCTCCACCCTGGGGAGTGAACTTGATGCCATTCTCGATGAGATTGATCAGCACCTCGAGAATGCGTCCAGGATCTCCATGGACGAACGGAATCCGGGTGTCCACGCCCACCTCAAGGCCTACCTCTTTTTCGTGCGCGAGCGGTTGCATCATGGCCACTGCCTGCCGGATCAGGTCTCCGATCGGCACACAACGCGGCTCAATGCGGATCTTTCCTGACTCCGCCCGGCTGGCTTCCAGCAGATCGCGAACCATGGCGCCCAGCTGGTTGACGCTCTTGAAAATCGTCTTGAGATGGTCACGTTGTTCCGGGCTTATTTCTCCTGCCAGCCCATCGAGCAAAATAGTGACGAACTGATGGATGCTGGTCAGCGGTGTCCGCAGTTCGTGCGATACATGGGAAAGGAACTGGTTTTTAAACTCCAGTTGCTGCTTACGGCTCATCTCCAGGGAGCGCAGCAGCGCCTGCCGTTCCACGGCGTAGCGCATGGCCCGTTCCAGCCCACTACTGGAGATCGCGCCTTTCACCAGGTAATCCTGCACGCCCTGATGCAGGGCCTTGATCGCGAGTTCTTCGTCGTCCTGTCCTGACAGGATGACGATGGGCACGTTCGGCGCTTTCTCCAACACCTTGCGATAGGTGTCTGCTCCCTGGCTATCGGGTAGATTGAGGTCCAGCAGGATTACCCCGGGAGGTCTTTCCTTGAGCGAGGCTAGTCCGTCGGACAAGCGATTGACGCAGCTGACCTCCACCTTGGTTTTGCCATCCACCAGCCGCAGGCGAACCAGATCCGCATCTCCCGGGTTGTCTTCAATCAGTAGAACATGGGTCGAACGGTCGTTCATCTTTTCTCCTTCTGGGGCAGAATGGCGAAGCCCAGCCAAAACTCCGCCATGGATTGGACTACCGCGACGAACTCCGGAAGGTTCCCCGGCTTTCGCAGATAACAGTTCGCTCCCAGTTTGTAACTGCGGCTGATGTCGGAATCCGCCTGAGACGTGGTAAAAATGACCACTGGAATCCGGGCCAGAGCGGGGTCGGATTTGATATTTGAAAGAACCTCGCAGCCGTCAATGTGGGGCAGGTTCAGGTCGAGGACAACCAAGTCAGGCACCGGCGCCTGGGCATATTTCCCCAGCCGCCGCAGAAAAGAGATCGCCTCCACCCCATCGTTTACCGCATTCACGTGAAAATGTGCCTTGCTCTGAGCCAGCACCTCGCTGGTCAGGTCAATGTCCGCCGGGTTGTCGTCGACCATCAGGATTTCCGGTTGGGTTTTCATCTCTTCAGTTCCGTCCTCACTGCTTTGGTATTGCTTTGATTGGGATGGTGAAGTAGAAGATGGATCCGTGATCAGGTCGCGATTCAACCCAGATCCGGCCGCCGTGTTGTTCGACGATCTTCTTGCAGATCGAGAGCCCGATGCCGTTGCCTGAATACTCCGCACGCGTATGCAGGCGTCGAAAGATGACAAACACGTTGTCGACGTTTTCGGGCGCGATCCCGATCCCGTTATCCGCCACCGAAAAGACCCATTCCTTCCCTTTTACCCCGGCGGCCACTTGAATCACGGGCGGTTCGGAACCGTGAAATTTGATGGCGTTTCCGATCAAGTTTTGAAACACCTGCACCAGTTGGGAACCATCGGCCACCACCGCCGGAAGTTGAGCGTGCTCGACGATCGCGCCGCCTTCCCGAATCGCGGCCTCCAGATTCAGCAGGGCCACCTGCAGAACGGCATTGCTATCGGTGCTCTCGAGAGCCATGCCTTGCCGCCCGACCCGCGAAAAAGCCAGCAGGTCCTGGACCAGCTTCTGCATGCGCAGCGCGCCATCGACCGCGTAGTGAATGTATTTGTCCGCGTCGGAATCGAGTTTCCCCTTGTAGCGCTCCGCAAGAAGTTGGGTATAGGTGGCGACCATGCGCAGCGGCTCCTGCAGATCGTGCGAGGCCACGTAGGCAAACTGCTCCAGATCGCGATTGGAGCGGGCTAATTCCTCTTGCGCCTGCCTGTGATCCTCGCGCAGCTTTCTTTCGCGCATGGCTCGCCGCACCGCCTCCGGCAGACGCGCCAGGTGATCCTTCAGGACATAATCGGCGGCACCCTGCTTAATGCACTCCACCGCGGTCTGTTCCCCCAGCGCTCCCGAGACCAGGATCACTGGAATGTCCAGCCCTTCTTGGCGCAGGACCTCGACCGATTCCATGCCATTCCAATTCGGCAGCTTGTAGTCCGCGAGAATCACGTCGTACAAATTCTTTCGCACCAAATCGGTGAATTCCTTCCCCGTCTGTGCGATGTCTGCGGTCGTCTCAAAGCCCGCCTGCCGCAAGGCGCGCAACACCAGTTCGACGTCCGCTGGTTCGTCCTCGACCATCAACACCCGCAGCCTTTTCGTGCTTCCGTTGGCTTCCTCGGGGGGCCCCTTGGAGACGCCTTCGGGAGCGCCAGCCGACCCGATGCTGGGCAGGGCGCTCAAACCGGAACTGGTTTGCAATGCTTCGGGTCCTTGCCCAAGCTCGCACTGCATCGCCAAACCTAAACTGTACGCATCCTTAGATATAGCTAACGTTCGGAGCCTCCCGTCCCTTGGAACTGCACAATTCGGACCGCGATTTGACATGCCTCAACACCGCGATCCGCGCGTTCGCCTACATTGGCCATCGGCACGCTTCCCCGAACCTTGAGTGGAAAACGCGCCCGTGCCTGCCCGGATGGCATAGCCGTCCCCTGTCCCTTGGGCGTGACGGACGTGTCCTGTAGGCCCTGTACTTCTGCGGAGGGTGACTTAGCTGGAGTTAATTCCGAGGCGAGTTGTACGCCTGTTGCTCGAACGGAGGAAACCCAAGAACCGAGGCTTGTCGGACCGTAACGGAACTACAAAATTCTGGAGGGGATTTACGAGTGTTTGATAAAGTTGGCGTCCTCAACCACGCTGGTTCGAACTGTGCAGTTCGACTCCGAAACTTCTCCGCACATTACCGGTAGATCTGTTCTGCTATGTGCTGCGCAGCATTCGGAGAGGGGGTAACCAAACCCGACGCCACCAACGACGAGTACACAGCTTGTTCCGCTGCGAACCAATCGATCTCGGGCGAACCGAAGGGGCGACCCCTCCCTTCCCAAAGCTGGTATGCCAGCTTTGCCACGAATTCGTGCCGATCCTCTCCTAGAAAATCGGTGGTGAGCTCCATCGGTTGTTGCTTATCCGGTGACTTAAGTTTATCGGGCATGGGATTGCTCCCTCGAATTCTGGCCCAGCGGGACTGTTTTCAGCCCGCTCTCGCTATCCGATCTCTTGTACGACCGTTGCGAAAGTGGAGACTAGAGATCGCGTTCAAGCTTCTCCACTCACACGTTCGATGGTCAAAACCAATTCTTCTTTTGTGTTCACATCTTTGAGCACAGCTCCAATTCACCGCCAAGAGGGCGCGTCGTCCCACAGAATCAAAGGAGCCTCCAGCGGCACGAACGCTCCCACGTGCTGCGGAACGAGGCGCGGCGTGTAGGCAGCAAGCGGGCGACTCGTCGGAACAGAAGCACTGTAGGTGAAGCCACTTGCCGCACCGACCAGGCGTTCGCCGCGATTCATAGTTTGTATGACTGGGTCCTCGTCTTTGTGCGCGTCCGCGTAGAGTTCGACCCTCACGGCATCGGGATCGATATCCCCAAGAAAAACCTGAACGTGAAATAGATATTGCTCGCCCTGTTGCTCGACGGTCGTGGGGCCGAATCGCAAGGCTGACCAATGTTTCGCCAGTTCGGACTGCCAGGCGACGAGATCGGCTCCCACTGAACCTCGATTCTCGGCGCGCTGGCGAAAAGCTGCTGCCGCCGAGAGATAGTGTTCTTCCGTATATTGCCGGACTGCGCGATTGGTCGAAAAGGTCGGAGTTAAGCGGGCCATACTTTCGCGCATGCGGCCAACCCAGCCGCGCGGAATTCCATGCTCGTCGCGGGCATAGAACTCTGGGATAACTTCTCTTTCGAGCACTGCATAGAGACTTTCGGCTTCCGCTGCGTCCCAGGAAGGGTCATCCCCATGTTCGCGCCCATCTCCGATCGCCCAGCCTACTTCCGGGGAATACGCCTCCGCCCACCAGCCATCGAGTTCCGAAAGATTCAACCCGCCGTTCACCAGCACCTTCATGCCGCTGGTGCCGCTTGCTTCCCAAGGCCGTCGCGGAGTGTTCACCCAGACGTCCACGCCCTGCACCAGATGCTCCGCCATGAGAACGTCGTAATCCGAAAGGAAGACCACCCGCGATCGAACTTCAGCGCGGCGAGCAAACTCAACCCACTGCCGGATCATTTCTTGCCCCTCGGCATCTTGGGGATGAGCCTTGCCTGCAAGCACGAGTTGAACCGGGCGCTCTCGATTCATCAGAATGTTCAGAAGCCGTGCCGGATCGTGCAGGAGAAGGTTCGGGCGTTTGTACGTGGCAAAGCGACGGGCAAATCCCAGAGTCAAAATATTGTCATCGAGAATCTGTGCGGCCTGCGCGAGATCTTCCGACGACGCTCCCCGAGCCGCTGATTGACGGCCGTAGAGTCTTCGGACGTACTCAACCAGAGCCTTGCGGCTATCTGCGCGGAGTTGCCACAGACTGGAATCGCTGGCGGCGCGAATATCTCTTTCTGTGTCTGCCAGTGTTCCGTGCCAGCATTTCTTTCCGCAGGAAAGTTCCCACAAGCGGTCTGCTTCAGGAGAGTCCCAAGTAGGGGTGTGCACTCCGTTGGTCACGTGCGTTACAGGCACCTCTGTTTCAGGCCACCTGGGAAAGAGGGGCTGAAAGAGTCGTCGGCTCACTTGACCGTGCAATTTGCTGACGCCGTTGATGGCGCCGCTCCCGCGGATCGCCAAATAGGCCATATTGAACGGTTCGGACGAGTCTTGGCGGTCGCGTCGCCCCAACGATAGGAGCTCGTCGAGCGAAATCGAAAGTTTCTCCTCGGCATACTTCCCAAGATATCGCTCGATCAGGCTTGGAGCAAAACGGTCAAAGCCCGCCTCCACGGGAGTATGGGTCGTAAAAAGGTTGCCGGCCCGAGTGACGCTAAGCGCGACGTCGAATGGCTTGCCATTGTCTTCCATGTATGAACGCGCCCGTTCCAGCACTGCGAATGCGGCGTGACCCTCATTGAGATGGCAGACCTCGGGCTGCAGTCCCAAGGCTCGCAGGAGCCGCCAGCCTCCAACCCCGAGGACCAACTCTTGTTTCAAACGCAACTCCGGACCACCTCCGTACAGTTCTGTCGTAATGCCGCGGAAGGACGGAAGGTTTGCGGGATCGTTGGTATCGAGCAAATACAATTTGACCCGGCCCACCTGTACTTGCCAGACTCTGATCCACAACTTAAAGCCTGGCATAGCGATGGCCAGGCGCAGCCATTCCCCGTTTGGTTCGCGCACCGGTCGAATCGGCAACTGGCCCGGATCGTTGAATGGGTACAAAGCTTGCTGGTGGCCTTGTGCATCAATTTCCTGCCGAAAATAGCCTTGTTGGTAGAGCAGACCAATTCCGGTCACCGGGACGCCAAGGTTACTGGCGGCTTTGAGCTGATCGCCGGCAACGTTGCCGAGTCCGCCAGAATAAATCGGCAGTGCTTCGCTCAACATGAACTCCATCGAGAAATACGCAATTGTCGACACGCCCGAACGCGGATGCGCCTTTTGAAACCACGCTTCCGACTCTTCGGCAAACGTTTTCTCGCGGTGGAGATCAGCCAAGAGTTTTTGAAATTTTGGGTCGGAGGTAACAGTTTGCAGTTTCTCCCGGGATACAGTCTGCAGCAGAACCCAGGGATTGTGGGTAAGTTCCCAGAGTTCGGGATCGAGTTGCTCCCACAGTTGGTCCGCTGAGTGATTGAACGACCATCTAAGGTCCAAGGCCAGGTCGGTAAGAGCATCTGAAATGGCGGTATCGAGAGGACGATCGGCGATTGTTCGATCTGGGATTGTACGATCTGGGATTGTACGACCAGCGATTGTCGTGCTACTCATAAACAAACTCCTGTCCTGCTTATCGGCTCAAGGCTTATGGGCTTAGGCCGCCTGGGCACTGCGAGCCAGCGTTTCCGAAACAATGGTCTGGGCTTCCTCCTCGATCTGTCGTAAATGGTTCTGACCGAGGAAACTCTCGGCGTAGATCTTGTAGATCTCCTCCGTGCCCGAAGGACGCGCGGCAAACCAACCATCCTGGGCAATCACTTTGATACCTCCAATTGGATTGCCGTCTCCCGGAGCGGTTGCAAGAATCTTCTGGATCGGTTGACCAGCAACTTCTGTAGCGCGAATGTCGGACGGGGACAATCTTGCCAGAGCGGCCTTTTGATCGGGCGTAGCGGGAGCATCGATGCGTTCGTAGACGGGATCTCCCAGCTCACGGGTGAGCTCACGATAAATCTCACCCGGATCTTTGCCCACACGCGCCGTAATTTCTGCCGACAGTAAACAAGGAACGATTCCGTCCTTATCGGTGGTCCACACGCTGCCGTCGCGCCGGAGAAAGGAGGAACCCGCGCTCTCCTCGCCGCCAAAGCCCAGGCGGCCGGCGAGCAGTCCTTCGACAAACCACTTAAAGCCCACTGGAACTTCATAAAGCCGCCGCCTCAGGCGAGCGCTGACCCGATCGATCATGCTGCTGCTCACCACGGTCTTGCCGACGGCGACGTCGTTACTCCAATTGGGCCGGTTCGCGAACACATAGCTGACGCACACAGAAAGGTAGTGATTCGGAGGCAGCAACCCGCTTCCTTTGGTCACGATGCCGTGGCGGTCGTGATCGGTATCGCTGGCAAACGCAATATCGAACTTGTCTTTCAATGCGATGAGTCTCTGCATGGCATAAGGCGAAGAAGGATCCATGCGAATCTTCCCGTCCCAATCCACGGTCATGAAGCGAAATGTCGGATCTACAGATTGGTTGACGATCGTCAGATCGAGACCGCACTGCTCGGCAATCCGCGGCCAATAATCGATGCCCGCTCCCCCGAGGGGATCCACGCCAAGCTTAATCTTGGCGTCGCGCACCGCATTCATGTCGACAACACTGTTGAGATCGCTGACATAGGCGCTCAAAAAGTCGTGATTGTGCGTTGTGGGTGCACGCAGCGCTTTGGCAAAATGCGTACGCTTAACGCCGTCGAGGCCGCGCTCGAGAAAACCATTGGCCTTCGATTCAATCCACGAAGTTACGCTCGAATCCGCCGGTCCTCCATGCGGAGGGTCGTATTTGAAGCCCCCGTCATCGGGAGGATTGTGAGAAGGAGTAATTACGATACCGTCGGCAAGTCCTGACTTTCGCGCGCGGTTGTAAAGCAGAATCGCGTGGGAGACGGCTGGAGTCGGAGTATAGGGTGTGCCTTCGGAGAGCATTACTTCGATGTTATTTGCCGCAAGCACTTCCAGCGCGCTCGCAAATGCAGGTTCGGACAGAGCATGAGTGTCCATCCCAAGGAACAGCGGCCCGTCAATGTTCTGGAGTTTGCGGTAATCACAAATCGCCTGCGTGATGGCCAGGATGTGCCACTCGTTGAACGCCACGTCCATCGCAGATCCGCGATGGCCCGACGTACCGAAGACAACCCTCTGTCTGGGATCGCTCACATCGGGCCGCAACTCGTAATAGGCTGTAACGAGCTTCGGGACGTTAACGAGAATAGATGGGTCAGCCGGCTTCCCGGCAGCAGGGTTAATTGTCATGCAGCACCTCGCCGCTGTCCGTCAGGAGAATTGCACTTGATCGAGGTTCGAGCCGAAAACCGATTTGGCCCTGCAGGGAAGGCTCTTTCCCAGAGTCGAAGAAATCGTCAGGGGCGGCTCGGGCAGTATCGACCGCCAAACGCCAGATCTTCCCGGCGGGCAAGGCAGGGATGGAAAAATCAACTGATCTGGTGTCGGCGTTAAACAGGAGGAACAAGTCAGGTTCTGTCTGTCCCAGAATCAGACACGCAAAGGATTTCTGCCCCTGGTCCGCCCAGTCAGGTGGGGCCCCGTTTGGCGCGAACCACTTTATATCCTGATCCGCATAGAACTTTTCTCTTCGCAAAACAGGATGGGCTCGGCGAAAGGCGATCATTCCCCTAGTGAAGCGCTGGATCTCTTTGTGCTTTTCGAGCAGGCTCCAGTCAAACCAGCTCACCTCGTTATCTTGGCAATAGGCATTGTTATTGCCGCGCTGGGTTCGCCTAAACTCATCGCCGCCAAGCAACATGGGAACGCCTCGAGAAATAAACAGGGTTAACAGGAAGTTCTTGATCAAGCGGTTGCGCACGCCCTCGACACCGGGATCCTGGCTCGGCCCTTCCACCTCGCAATTGTCGCTGTAGTTGGCATCGGTTCCATCACGACCGAACTCGCCATTTTCGTTATTGTGCTTCTGCTTGTAGCTGACCAAATCGTTCAGTGTGAAGCCGTCATGAGAAGTGACGAAGTTGAGGCTGCTAGCGGGTCCCTTGCCCGAGCTTTGGTACAAATCCGAGCTTCCACAGATTCGGTTGGCAAACAATCCCATCATGCCCGCGTCGCCAATCCAGAAGCGGCGCACATCGTCACGGAAACGGCCGTTCCATTCCGTCCAACGTTGGGTGGAAAAACTTCCCACTTGATAGGCACCGCCTGCATCCCAAGCCTCCGCGATGATTTTTACGTCCCGCAGGATGGGATCCTCTGCAATGTCCTCGAGAAGCGGAGCGTTGCGGAGAATGTTCCCATGCTCATCTCGCCCCAGGACCGAAGCAAGGTCGAAGCGAAAGCCATCCACATGCATGTGCATGACCCAGTAACGAAGCACATTCCTGACGAACTCCCGCACGACGGGATGATTTGCGTTAAGCGTATTGCCAACGCCGGAAAAGTCCTTGTAGTATCGGCGCCCGTTCTCTTGCAGCATGTAGAAGATCGAGTTCTCAAGACCGCGCAGAGAGATCGTGGGTCCCAATTCATCTCCCTCGGCCGTGTGGTTCAACACGATATCCAGGATCACTTCAATACCTGCGCGGTGAAAGGCCTTGACCATCTCTCGGAACTCCTGGATCTGCCGACCGTGCGGTCCTCCAATGCAGTAGGACTGCTTCGGAGCGAAAAATGCGACGGGATCGTAGCCCCAGTAGTTCTTGAGTCTCTCTCCTGTGATTGGATTCAGTCGGTTGGATTCGTTTTCGTTGAATTCAAGAACAGGCATTAACTCAATGGCGGTCACTCCCAGATCTTGGAGATACGGGATCTTTTCGGTCAAGCCAACGAAGGTTCCAGGATGCGGCACACCCGAACTCGGATGAATTGTGAAACCGCGAACGTGTGTCTCGTAGATCACCGTATCAGAGGCGGAATGTTTTGGAGGCGAATCCATCTCCCAGTCGAAATGGTCGTGGGTAAAAATGCATTTCGGTGTGGTGCCGGCGTTATCAACCGTCGAAATGCTTAAGTCAGTCAGACTGCTGGAGGAATCGTAACCGCGGGCGGCTAGAAAATCCCAATTCTCGATCCCGGCGATTGCTCTTGCATATGGATCCAGAAGCAGCTTCTGGGGGTTGAAGCGATGGCCCTCTTCGGGTAGATACGGCCCGTCGACGCGGTAACCATAGAGTTGGCCTGCGGGAATGCCTCGCACCCACACATGCCAGACGTCGCCGGTCCGATGACGCACCGGATCGAAGTCAATGATTCTGCTCGGAGAAGAATCGGCGGACTTTTGATAGAGCTCTAAACGAACACCGGTTGCGTGACGGCTGAACAAAACAAAATTGACTCCCTTTCCTTGTTGGTGGGCTCCTCCAATCGGAAGCGGATTTCCCGCCTGAACCTCGCCCACCTCAGACGGCGCTGTGAAACCATTCGCCGGATTCTGCTCTGTCACGGAGTCAGTAATTGGCATAGTTTCCCACCCTCACGACGGTGACAAACCCCACCCATGGTACCGCTACGAAGGTGATGCGATCCAGTTTTGCCGAGGCGTTGTGGATAGTTAATTAGGCCAGAAGGCGACCCCGTCCGATCACGTTTCTGTCGCGTAGGTATCGATCAAATGACGCACCACAGGGTCTCCGGAAAGACAGCTGGTTATTCGCCCTTCCAACTCACGGTCGGCCTGGGTCTGCCTCTCATGCTGACGCAGATGCTCCGCCCAAGAGTTCACCAAAAATATCTCCAGATAACGATCCGCGATTTCCGTATCGCGGAAGATTCCCCAGCGGTACGCGCCATCGCGACGCCGCGTCCGACCATATTCATGCATTGCATCCACAAATTCTGCAGTCCGTTTTGGCATGACGACGTATTCAACCGTTACCATCATCGGTCCCTTCTCAACATCAGCTCCGACTTCCCCGATGACGACGGGCATGCGCCAGTGGTTCCAGGGACTCAGATCCGCGGTCGAATCGGGAAGTCGCGCGAAAAGGGCAATTGCTGCGGTGGCGATTGTCCCCAATCCAGCGTAGACAAGCGCGGTTCCAACACCTGATCGTTGCGCGACGGCACCCCAGGCCGCGGTCCCGAGCGCATAACTCCCCTGATAAACCAGAATGAAGATGGCGAGGACTCGCGCTCTGACCCAATCAGGCGCCAGGTTCTGGACAATGGCATTGATAAGAGAAATGAAAATGACCCACGCCGCACCGCCAACCAACATAACTGCAGCCAGTGTACTCAATCTGTGCAACCCACTCATCGCCAGAATCACTAGTCCCAAGCTCACGACGCCCGTCGACACTATGGACTCCATCCCCCACCTGTTACAGGCTGACTGCATGAGCAAAGCACCGATGATTGCACCGCCACCAAAGCAGCCAAGCAAGAGTCCATAGCCGGTTGCATTCTGATTCACGCTTCGAGAAACCGTCGGTAGCAACGCGAAGAGAGCGCTGGAGAAGAACATGACTACGCCTGTTCTTAGCAATACCGTCAGGATTTCGGGAGAGTGCCGGACGTATCGAATCGCGGCGACGGTGGCTCCGGAAAAAGATTCCGGCGGCGCGCTCCTCTTGCCGCTGCGGACAGGCCTTTTCCACCTGGCAACGACGAAAATGACACCGAAGAACGATACGAAATTTGCGACGAAGGCCGCGGCGACTCCAGCAACAGATATGATCGCGCCAGCGAGCGCCGGCCCAACCGCTCGGGCGAGGTTGAATTCAATCCCGTTGAGCGCAGAAGCCGCTGCCAGGTCTTCCTTGGGCACCAGTTCAGGGAGGATCGCCCGCCATGCCGGTGTTTCAAACGCATCTCCCGCCGAAAGCGCAAACGTAAGCACCAGCAGTATCCATGGCGACATCACGCCTGCGATGGTCAGGATCGCTAGAATCAACGCGACGCCCATCATCCACGACTCGGTGAAAAGAACCAGCTTGCGGCGGTCGACGATATCGCCAGCGGAGCCCGCTGGAAGGGCCAGTAGAAAATATGGCAAAGAAGAGGCGGTCTGCGTCAGCGCAACATAAATCGGCCCTGCCCCGAGTGAGACCATCAACCATGCAGCGCCGACATTCTGCATGAAAGCGCCGGCGTCTGAAACGACGTCCGCGATTAGCAGATTGCGAAAAACCGTTACTCG
Source organism: Acidobacteriota bacterium (assembly GCA_013289685.1). Taxonomy (GTDB): domain Bacteria; phylum Acidobacteriota; class Terriglobia; order Terriglobales; family Acidobacteriaceae; genus Sulfotelmatobacter. Next base: position 374,169 of record JABCZL010000001.1, read on the forward strand.
AAGCGGTCGCCACAGATTTGTGGAAGAAGTCGGCTTCATTTCTCTCCGCTATGGTCTCTCAACTCGCCACACCAATGTCAAACAAAAAGCGCTCCTATTCCTTCCGTGCAATCGAGGCCGCCTCCACACTGGCCTGCTTGTTCCACCCGTGGAAACGCGAGAAGTCACCCGCATTCCATGCCTCGCGGAGTCCAGGAGTACTCAGGTCCCAGTCTGGGCGGACTTCACTCGTCACGGCGCGCAGATCACGCCAAAGATCGATGACCGATGGACGCCCCCAGAACCAGTAGCCGTTATAGATGCCGTAAATCACCAGGCGCGGCTTGAGCACGAGCGTATGCGGGATCATCGGATTATGCTCGGGGTCGGTGTACTCCTGGATGTCGAGATCCTTCTGAACCGTTCGGTCGGGGTCCGAAAGGAATGTCCACTGAGCCCCGACGGACGCACGGAATTCCTGCAGCGTATGGTGATCGTCGGTGGCGATCGTGGCGATCTGAGTGTACGCCACCGCGATCTTCGGGTAGAACGCGGCGAGCTCCAAATGCTGCTGGTGCTCCTTTGGGCAATAGTGGCCGCGCGCAAGCGTCAGGATCAGCGGATCGTCGCCCTGTAGCTCGCTGAGCTTGCGCAGTTGACCCGTGTGATCGGGCAGTTCGTAGTCGGGGAAAATGCCTCCGGGCACAATATCAGAACGCATGATTCGACTCCTCCCGTTTCTCTCCAAGACCTACTCTTAAAGATCTTCTCTTAAAGATCTTCCTTTAAAGATCCAGAGTGACACCCGCGTTGGGCTGAGAGCAGCATACGAGCACGTTCCCGGGAGCGGGCCTCTCCAGCGGCTCAGGATTATAAATAATCGATCCGCCAATCAGACCAGTCATGCAGGTATGACAGACTCCGGCCCGGCACGACCATCTGACCGGAACGTCGCACGCTTCCGCTAGTTCGAGCAAACTTGCGAATTTCGGATCCCAAGCGGCGGTAATCCCGCTACGCGCGAATGAGACTGGGGGGCCAGATCCGGGCGGCCCTTGCGGCAAGTGAGGAGTGTGAACAACCTGCGCCATACCAGGGGTAATGGCCTCGAGAGAACCGAAGATTTCCGTGTGCACATTCCCGGCGAGCACACCCCAGTTCCGCAGCCCATCGCGCATGTTCTGCAAGAATGAAGGTGGGCCACACAGATAGAAGTCGCTACTCCGTGACACTCCGATTCTCTTCAGCAAAGCTGCGTCAATGTGCCCGGGAGCATCGAAGTCTGCCCCGACTTGGTCGATTGCAGCGGGCCTGCTGTACACGATGTATGCTCGTCCACGAGACAGCTGTTTCAGTAATGAACGCGATTCCTCTGCAAATGGATGTTCGTCCCGATTGCGCGCTCCATAGATCCACCAGATTTCTCGTGGCGATCTCTCGGCGGCGAGTGAGTGCAGCATCGACATCACGGGCGTTGCTCCCACTCCAGCGCTCACCAGAGCCACGGGATTCTGGCTGGGACCGAGAGTAAAGCTACCGCGCGGCGCACTCACATCCAATACATCGCCTTCTCGCGCACGGTCGCACAGAAATGAACTTCCAATCCCGTCCAATTCACTCTTAACGCTGATGCGGAGATGGTCGGCTGCTGGCAGATCAGACAGCGAATAGCTGCGAAGAACCGGCGGTTTGCCGGGATCGACAAGCAACCGCAAGACAACAAATTGACCTGCCTGGCAGACAGGAAGAAGCTGCCCATCGATCGGCGCCAGAACGAAGGAAGTCACGCTATCGCTTTCCTTATAGATGCGCGCGACTCGCATCTGTCTAAATCCGGGCCATGCCGGAGGTTGTTCCTCATTCGCGAGTCCCGGATTCCCCGCCTTAGTTTTGGAGCTCAACTCTTGTTCGAGCATTGCCTGGAACGAACTCTGCCAACCCTCGCTGAGGGCAGGAATCTGTAGCGCGCGTTGCAGTTGTTCGGGAGAATGTCCTGGCAAATACAGGAGGGCGTCAACGTCGGCCACACTGATTCGCTCTGGACCGTCGGCAAACTTTACAATGTCGTCGCCCGCGCCAACTTCTCCTTCCTGCAACACACGAAAGTAGAATCCTGGTCTGTGATGTTCTACGAGCAGGGCTGGCATGCGAGGTTCATTCATGCGAATGCCGACGCGGTAACACGTCACGCGTGGCTGCGTTACTTCAAATTCAGCGTTACCTATGCGGTATCGATCGCCGATGCAGACCTCGTTATCAGGAAGTCCCTCGACCGTGAAGTTCTCTCCGAACTGGCCGAAAGTAAAATCGTTGCGACCCAGAAAACGCTCCCAGTAGTGGTAAGAATCCATCTGGTAGACGAATACGGCGCGGTGCTCCCCACCGTGACCGGCGAGATCGGCTTGCGCATCACCATCGATATCGAGTTTGCGCACCATTCGCCGTCCCGTAGCCGGAGATTTCCAGACTGACGTTCGGACCGTTTTGCCGTTCCATGTCACGTCGCGCGGAAGGCCGACATTTACTGAAAGCAATCGGGGCATGCTTACCTCGTCGAGGTCCAGCGTGTGGTTAGAGTCCTTTATATTTTTTACCAGCGACGAGCGGGAGCGGCACCATCCACGTGGAGAACCTCTCCGCTCACATGACCTGCCTGTGCCAAGTAAAGTACGGCATCGACAACATCCTTTACCGTCGCCTTTTTCATAGCCGGCTGCAGTGTCGAATCGTTGGGATCATTGCGGTGCATTGGTGTATCCACAACGCCGGGGGCTACAGCATTGAAGCGGATGCCATCTTTTGCATACTCGATTGCGAGATTCTTGGTCGCTGAATTCAACCCACCCTTCGTAATCATCGAAATGGAGCCATTTTCGCCGGCGATTGGACGATCGGCAAGTGCCGCAGTGATGGTCACAACGCATCCCGATTTTTGTTTCAGCATCTCTTTTACAGTGCGCTGAGTGATGTAGAAGAATCCGAGGAGATTAGTGGAGACAAGGGCGTCGAAGTCCTCGGCAGTGAAGTCAGTGAAAGGCTTGTTTAGGAAGATGCCAGCGTTATTCACCAAAACATCGATGGTTCCGAAGTTGTTGATCGCTGCCTCGACCGCCTGGACAGCCGTTTCCTGCTTGCCGATATCCCCATCGAGCAGAACCAGACTGCCTGATGTGGTCAACTTTCGATTGGCATCACGAGAGGTTGCGACGACGTTATAACCGTCTCTGAGAAACCCCTCGACTAAACCCGTACCGATACCGCCCGCCGCTCCGGTTATGATCGCTGTTTTCTTGCCCGACATAAATAACCTCTCCTTAAAGGTCCGAACTCAATACGCAACTGGGTCACCGGCCCTCTCAAAGCGACTTCATCCCGCCCGACGCGCCGCGATCCCCTCGCGTAAGAACCGACGAACACTTGCACCAACGCGGCGATCTGATGTGCGATGCTGCGCGAAGGCTAGCCGATTTGCCAATCTTGTCGAGGCCGCGATCGTGACTGCCCGCCAATTTCGCCATGTAGATCGAGGCGGGCGATCCAGTAGTTCTGACTCGTCGAGCCAGTCTTCTGTCGAAAGCCTCGCCTGCTCTGGACCGAACAATTCCGTCACCGCACGGATGAACGCCGATAACTCGCGCTCCGCCATGTTGATCTGGTCTTCGCAAGTCGAATTGCAAAACGATTCTTCCTTGTCCATGTGATCTCCCCTTATTTAGGGTGCAACAGGAGAGCCTCTATTCTCGAAGCTCTCCTGCTGCTTTCCAAACAATTAGCCAGCTTCAGCGAAGATCATCATGCTGCCTCTTTCGCCCTGCCTGACCGCAGCGATCGGAAGCCCGCGCGAACTTCTTCCGAAAGAAGTTGGGGCTGCTCGAAGGCCGCGAAGTGTCCGCCTTTGTCGAGCTTGTTGTAATGGATGAGTTTGGGATACGCCCGCTCTGTCCAGCTCCGCGGGGCGGGATAGAGTTCGTCAGGAAAAACGCTCACGGCAACCGGGATGGAGACGCCTTTGGCATTGAAATACCCGAGTTTGCCCCAATTCTCCCAATAGAGTCGGGCGCCGGAGAGCGCCGTGTTCGTCAACCAGGCGATCGTGATGTTGTCGAGGACGTCGTCGCGCGTGAGGCCTTCGGATTTTCCCTCAAAGACGCGTGTGATCAGCTCGTAGCTGCGCGCGTCGTGATCGAGGAAGTAAGCCGCCAGGCCGACGGGTGAGTCCGCGATTCCGTACAACGTCTGCGGTCGAAGCCCCATCTGGTACCCGTAGGCGATTCCCTTTTGATAGACGAACTGCAAACGCTCGTAAGCGACCTTCTCATCGGCTGACAGACCCGATGGCGCCGGTGCTCCGGAAGCAGCCGCTTTATCAACGTCGGCTGGAAAGATGCCAGGCATGTTGGTGTGAATGCCGAGCAACTCCGGAGGCGCATCCAAACCCATTTGGTCGACGACGACCGCGCCCCAATCGCCGCCTTGCGCCACGAATTTCGCGTACCCCAGGCGCTTCATCAGCACGACCCAGGCACGCGCGATGTGGGCAACATCCCATCCGGTTGTGGTCGGTTTGCCTGAGTAGCCGTAGCCCGGCATGGACGGAATCACCAGGTGGAACGCATCGGATGCGCTGCCGCCATGCGCCGTTGGATTGGTGAGCGGATCGATGATCTTCATCTGTTCGATGATCGAGCCGGGCCATCCGTGCGTAACGATCAGCGGCAACGCATTTTCGTGTTTTGAACGGACATGAAGAAAATGAATGTCGAGGCCATCGATCTCGGTGAGGAACTGCGGCAGAGAGTTCAGTTTTGCCTCGATTTTGCGCCAGTCATATTCTGTCGCCCAATAGCGCGCGAGTGCCTGAGTGGTCGCCAGTTGCACGCCTTGCGTCGCATCCGTGACAGTCTCCCGCTCCGGCCACTTCGTAGCGTTGATGCGCCTGCGTAGTTCGGTCAAGTCCGCCTCTGGAACATTGACATGAAACGGACGAATTGCATTCTTGTCATCTGCCTGCTTGCCGAATGGTTGTGCGGTACTGGTTTGGGTCATGGTGTCCTCCTTTTGTTAGGTTGTTAGGATTTGGTTCGTGCTGCAGTTGATTTGCGTGCTGTCATCACCGGCCTAACCGACACCGGGGACAATCCGATGCCGGCATCGATCGAAATAGGGAACCTAAGCGGCTTTCGTTGCCGCGAGTAAGTTGATAACGTTCTGCGCCGCGACGGTCGAAGACGCGGGATTCTGTCCGGTAATGAGACGGCCATCAACCACTGAAAACGGCTGCCAGTCGGCTTTCTCCTCAAAGATGGCCCCCAGCCGCATCAACTCATCCTCGACGAGAAATGGGACAACGTGGGTGACGTGCATCTCTTCCTCCTCACCATTCGTGAAACCGGTTAGCCCCATTAGTGTTTTCATGTCCTTTCCCCTTGATTTCCTGGTTGCGCGTATTCCGATTGAATTCGATCACCCGCGAGTCATCAGAACAGAAGCTTGGGAACCGCACAATTGGACGATGGTATCGGCGATACTTTGGTATACGGTATGGGTTGGATACAGTGTTGACGGGCTCTGACAAGGAACTAACGTCTGATTTCAATGGCTTTCCGCTGATCGCGCAAGAATTGCGCAGCGCGACCTCGCTTGATTTCCATCGGACTGTCGTTTTAGAATTCCGTCAGCGGTGGGGCGTCACTAGTCGATTGTGTGCGGGAAAACACGAACTCAGTGCGCGCGCACTCGGCCATGAAATGGGGTGACCGCCCATGTTGCATCTCACACCAATCGTCTTCGTTGTCGACGACGACGTCTCTGTGCGCGAGTCGCTGGAATTGTTGCTCCGATGTGAAGGCTGGCGGCCAGAGACTTTCGCGTCCGCGCAAGAATTCCTCGACTACCCACGAGTTCATATTCCGAACTGCCTCGTGCTTGACGTTTCTCTTCCGGGTCTTAGCGGGCTAGACCTCCAAAGGCTTGTCGCCGGCGAACGGACGGATATGCCGATCATTTTCATCACGGGCCACGGCGACGTGCCCATGACGGTCCAGGCCATGAAGGCGGGGGCTGTCGAATTCTTGACGAAACCCTTCAGCGATGACGTGTTGTTGAGTGCCATTCGGTCAGCCCTTGAACGCAGCCACGCTGCGCTCGGTCAAGAGGCTGAGATGCGGGTGCTCCGGGACCGTTACGCGTCGCTTACCCAGCGCGAGCGGCAGGTTATGGGGTTGGTGGTTTCCGGCCTGTTGAATAAACAAGTCGGTGGGGAGCTCGGTATCAGTGAGATCACGGTGAAGGCTCACCGAGGCAAAGTGATGCAGAAGATGAAGGCCGACTCTCTTGCCGAACTGGTGAAAATGGCCGCGAGGCTCCGCCCCGCACCCGCAGCGATTACGGCGGCGTAACGGCCATATTCGCGGTCGTAAGGATTCGTGAAGACGCGGAGCTCGCAGACGCCGCAACTCGTTTACACCGAATCGAATGTCATGGTTGGCTGTCCATCGAGGTGAAAGCATGAGCGGGTATGGCAAATCGACGAATGACGTTCCTCTCGAAGGGTCAATTCCGACTGGCACGGCTCCTCTGGAGTCGATCCTATGCACGGAGGAGTTGCAGCGCCGCCCATCGCGTCCACCCGATTATGAAAAGGAGAACCGCGCGCTCGTGAAATTGGTGAGCGCGCTGGCGGACTCCCCGGGTACCATCTTTCAAACACTCGCTGAAACGATTCAGGATATTACCCAGTGTGACTCCGCTGGCCTGAGTCTGTTGACGAAAGACGGCAAGAAACCGCATGTTGAGGGACAAAGATTCTATTGGCCAGCCATTTGCGGAATGTGGAATCCCCACGTCGGCGGTGGGACCCCGCGCAACTTCGGCCCTTGCGGAGACGTGCTCGATCAGAATCGCACCCTCCTGTTCACCCATTTCGAGCGGCGTTATCCCTATTTGATGCCCGTCAGTCCGACTGCCGAAGAATGCCTGCTGGTCCCGTTTTACGTCGACGGCAAGGCGGTGGGAACCATATGGGGAATCATGCACAGCGAGCGCCGCAAATTTGACGCAGAGGATGACCGGGTCATGGCCTCTCTGGGGAAATTTGCGTCCTCAGCGTATCAGTCATGGATGCACATAGAAGATCTCGAAATCCAGGTGGCGAAGCGGGAGAAGGCGGAGGCAGAAGTCCGTGACCTGGCAAGTGGGTTGGAAGCTAAGATCCGGCGTCTGGTCGAGGCCAACGTTGTGGGGATTGTGATGTGGAATCTCGAGGGCACAATCACCGGGGCCAATGAAGCATTTCTCCACACGGTGCAATACGACCGGGAAGACCTCGCCGCCGGTCGAGTCCGCTGGAAGGACCTCACGCCCCCCGAGTGGTCCGACCGCGACGAACGGGCGATAGGTCAGCTAAAAGCAACCGGCATCTTCCAACCCTTCGAGAAGGAGTTTTTCCGGAAAGACGGTGGCCGTGTGCCGATACTACTCGGCGGAGCGCTCTTCGAAGGCAGCGGCAACGAGGGGGTCGCTTTCGTGCTCGATTTGACCGAGCAAAAGCGACAAGAATCAGCCCGCGTCTACAGCGAAGAAAGGTATCGCGTTGTGGTCGAAACCGCAAGCGATGCGGTTGTGAACGTCGATGATAAAGGCTCAATCGTGTTTGCCAACCCTGCCACTGCGACAATTTTTGGTTACGACCCAGCCGAACTGGCGGGGAAACCCTTGACCCTCCTAATGCCTGAATACATGCGCGAACTCCACCAGACCGGGTTCAAACGCTACCTGGCTACCGGTCGACGGCATATGAATTGGCAAGGCACCGAACTGACCGCGCTTCGCAAGAATGGCGAGGAGTTTCCCGTAGAGGTCTCCTTCGGCGAAATAACCAGAGACGGTCACAAGACATTTACGGGCTTTCTCCGGGATATCAGTAAAAGAAAGCAGGCGGAGCAGGCACTGCGGCGCAGCGAGGCATTCCTCGCGGAAGCTCAACATCTCAGTCACACAGGCAGCTTTTCCTGGCGTGTGGCGACCGGCGAAATCACGTGGTCTGAGCAACTCTATCGGATCTACGAGCTTGAGAACAGTGTGCCGGTCACGCTCGATCTGATCCGTACTAGAGTCCATCCTGAAGACCTCACTTTGTACGAAAGAATGGTCGAAGAGGCACGAATCGGCGCCAGCGACTTTGAATGGCAATACCGTTTGCTGATGCCTGACCATTCGATCAAGTACATGCATGCACTTGCTCGACCCACCCGCGATCAGGATGGTCAGCTGGAGTACATCGCAGCGGTTCAGGATGTCACGGCGCGCAGGCTTGCGGAAGAGGCACGCGACAAGGCTCGATCGGAACTTACACACGTGGCCAGGGTGACGACCCTTGGAACGCTGACGGCGTCTATCGCCCACGAACTCAACCAGCCGCTGTCCGGCATTGTCACGAACGCCAGCACCTGTCTGCGAATGCTGGCAGCCGATCCTCCAAACGTCGACGGCGCACGCGAAACTGCGCGGCGGACGATTCGCGATGCCAACCGGGCCTCCGAGATGATCACACGGTTGCGTGCGCTCTTTAGCAAGAAATCGGCCGTGATCCAATCAATGGACCTGAATGAGGCCATCCGAGAGGTAATTGCGCTGTCACTGAGCGAACTTCAGAAAAACCGCGTGATCCTGCGGCCCGAACTTGCCCACGACCTCCCGCTGGTCACCGGCGATCGCGTCCAGCTCCAGCAGGTCATTTTGAATCTGCTTCGCAATGCTTCGGATGCCATGAGCACCATTGATGATCGTCCGAGGGATTTGCTGATTCGCACTGAACCAGAAGACAATGATCGGGTGCGCCTCAGCGTGAGCGATGTTGGAATCGGCTTCGAACCACAAGCTGCGGATAAGCTTTTCGAAGCCTTCTACACGACGAAGAATGAGGGTATGGGAATCGGATTGTCGGTCAGCCGTTCTATTGTCGAGCATCATCATGGCCGCCTCTGGGCGACGCCAAATAATGGTCCGGGAGTTACGTTTTCGTTTTCTATCCCTTGTAGACCAGAGGGTTTGACGAGCGACGGTACTCGCGCCGGTCGCATTCCTTCCGTCTCCGATGCCGCATGAGATATCCATGCCGGTCACTCAGCCGCAACTGATCTCAGGCGGAAAAACCGATACCAAAGTCTAATGGACGCCCTCCCACGCGAGGCGCATTCTTATGCTATGGAATTGCGCCAGGTAGGGCGTGCCGTGGATCGTCCACTGATATCAGTCGTTGATGATGATGAGTCCGTGCGCGAATCGCTGCCCGACCTCCTCGGCGAGTTCGGCTTTGCAGCCCGTACATTCTCATCCCCGGAAGAGTTCCTTGCGTCCGACTGCGTCGACCGGACCCGTTGCCTGATCCTCGACGTTGCCATGCCGGGAATGAGCGGGCCGGAGCTTCAGCGGGAACTTAAACTTCGCCGGCGAGAGATTCCCATTGTTTTCATAACCGCTCAACGAGAAGAGACTGTTCGGCCGCAAGTACTAGAACAAGGTGCAATAGAGTGCCTGTTCAAGCCATTCAGCGACACGGCCCTGCTTGATGCACTCAATGCCGCACTCCGAGTGCACTAAGCGAATCGGCCTCTGATACGCGCCGTACGATGGTGTCTGTTCGAGTCCCGTTGTTTAATCTGCCGTTTTGAGCCGCAATGTCAATTCAACACCTCATGGTCGCTAATACCAAGGTACCGCCAATACCATCGTCCAAGTGATTCGCCGGAGCACCTCGGGTGTAATCGCTCTATCGCAGCCGATTCGGTCGGACGAGCAGCATTTACAAAACGGGCTTGGCCGCACCGTTCGCCCATCCGGGCGGACACTGCGCTCGCCCTCGAGCCAATTATTTAAAGGAAGGATGGCAAAGATATGCCGGAAGCGACCTGGAAACCTCACGAGAAACACGGGCGGCTGACGACGCAGAGCGACTTACCCGACAGCGTCTACGCGTTTCCGAAGCAGCGTAAGGAACCACTGACCGACGCGCAACATGTGCGTAATGCAGTCGCGCGGTTCGATCAAGTTATCGACGTCTCCGACGCCGATCGTGCATTGGCGTTCGCGAATATCGAGAAAGCGGCAACCTACTACGGCGTCAACCTCGAGGAAACGTCATGGCACGACCTGGGCATTCATCCTCAAAAGAATAGAAGAGAGGCTGCCGCCCAGGGCGCTGTGACGCGCGAACGCCGAGTGCGGAGCTAAGAATCCACTGGTCAGAGAGTCGGCCGACAGATGAAGTAATGGCAAAAGTGAAGTGAAATCTCGATCAACCAAAACTGAGGTGGGATCGTACTGTTTGTGGAACCTCACCTCACGCTACTCGCGAAGGAGATGAATATGAAAGCAGTTGTTGTCCATCAATATGGCGGTCCTGAAGTACTCAAGTTCGAGGAATACCCCGATCCAGTACCCGGTCCGGGCGAGGTGCTGGTGCGGGTCGCTGCCGCGAGCGTGAATCCGATCGATTACAAGCGGCGTGCCGGATTAACCAAGGATTTTTATCCCCTCAAGTTCCCTGGCCTCATAGGAGTCGATATGGCGGGGACTGTGGTCAAGATTGGGTCGGGCGTGGAAGGCTTTTCCGTGGGCGACCAGGTGTTCGCGATGGCCGACGATACATACGCCGAACTTTGCGTCGTCAAAACCGCGTTTCTAGCGAAAGTTCCCAAGGGGCTCGATTTGATTCAGGCGGCGGCGCTACCGCTGGTGACGGTGACCGGCAACCAGCTCCTTGCGGCTACGGGAATCAAAGTGGGCCAGACCGTTATGGTCGTAGGTGCTGTAGGAAATGTCGGGCGTTCGGCGGTGTTCACTGCGAAGGAACGCGGGGCGACCGTGATCGCGGGAGTTTTGAAGAGGCAGATGCATATGGATGAGGCGAAGACTGTCGGCGCGGATCTAGTGGTCGCAACTGACGACGACACGGCGATTGCGAATCTTTCGCCGCTCGATGCGGTGGCGGATACGGTCGGCGGGAGAACCGCCGAGAAGCTGATCGCCAAGGTGAAGCCGGGAGGAGTGTACGCATCGGTAGTAGGGCTGCCACAGAACGCCGCGAAGTACCCATCCGTAAAGGTGGTACACGTATTCTCGAAATTCGACAGGAAAACACTCGAGTTCATGGCCGAAGCGGTACGAGATGGCAAGCTCGTAATCCCGATTAGCCAGAAACTGCCACTCAGTGAAGCGGCCGAGGCTCAAGCCGCGGCAGAAAAGGGCGGTACCGGAAAGATCTTGCTGGTGGCTTGAACTTGTTGCTGTTTATCGACAACAAAAGGCACCGCATGAATCACCGATACCATCGTCCAATTGTTCGGGGGCCGACCCTTCTGCTTTGATGACGCCATGCTGCAGGTTCAATGCAGAATCTGCATTTTGGAAGCGATCGAAAGAGGTAGCAAATGGACGGCAAAAATGGACTGAAAGAGACCACGCGCGTGACCGCGCCTGCAGCGTCGAACACGCCTGAGTCGAACATACCTAAGTCGAACGAACTAAGTGTGAACGTTTTTACCGCCCCCGGAAAGGCTATGGTCGGCGAGCGGCCAAAGCCCTTCGGCGAACCACTCGGCTTTGACCCGATCACGTCGACTTTAATCTTCGGCGAGTACGACGCGGTGCTTGTAGACGCAATGGGGACAGTGGCTGAGGCCGAGGCTCTCGCGGATTGGATTGCTCTGCACAACCGCAACCTGGAGACCATCTATATAACGCACGCCCATTTCGACCACTTCTACGGTCTCAGCATTCTGCTCGACCGTTTCCCGGGCGCTCGGGCAATAGCAACGCCCAAGACGGTGAACGCCATGCAGATGTCTTTCACTCCGGTAGTGGAGCGGCTAGCTCGCCGGATGTTTCCTGGGCAAGTGCCAACCAAGTTGGTTCCACCTGAGCCCTATGAGCCCGACACGTTCACTCTCGAGGGTCACGTATTGCGCATTATCGAGCAGGGCCGCACCGATAGTCCAGATTCGACTTCTCTATACGTTCCATCGATCGGCCTGCTCGTCGCCGGCGACGTTGTGTACAACCAATGCCGCATGTACGTCGGCGACACCACCCCCGAGAGCCGAAAGAATTGGATCGCGGACCTGGACCGGCTAGCAGCGCTGAACCCGACGATGGTCGTCGCCGGTCACAAGAAGCCGGGCGCGCCCGACTCTCCCTCGACGATCCAGGACACCAAGCGTTACCTGCAAGACTTCGATCGGCTGCAGAAAACCGCGAAGTCCGACCAGGAGCTGTTCGATCAGATGACGGAGCTGTACCCGCATTGGGTGGCCAATCAGTCGTGGCTGATGTTCGGATTCCCAGGGGCATAACTCGCATCAACCGCGGTAGCCGGTCCTTACGCACTTTGGAGGAAGCGGCGGACGACGAGCTGGTTCATATTCAGGAGAGCAGAATTCGATTTCAAAAAGGAGAACAACGATGACAACTAAAGGAAAAATCTTAGTGCTGGTATCGAGCGGTCGCGGTTTGCCCTTGAAGGATGGCAAGGTTTATACCGGCGCAGGCTACTACCTCAACGAGCTCACGGTTCCGGTTCGCGCCCTGATGAAGGAGGGCTACGAAATCACTTTCGCCAACCCCAAAGGCAACGCGCCCCAAGTGGATGTGCATTCAGAGGTCGCCGATTTCTTCGGCGGGGACGCGGCCAAGCTTCAGGACTATATGCTATTCCGCGACGGCCTGACCGGGCTCAGAGATCCAACTCGTATCGCGGATGTCATCGCATCGGGCCTGGATCAATATGACGCTGTTTTCGTCCCCGGCGGCCACGGCCCGATGATCGATCTTCTCGATGATCCCGACGCCGGCACCGTGATGAGACATTTTCATAAAACATCCAAACCTACGGCAGTGCTCTGCCATGGGCCCATTTCACTTCTCTCGGCGCTTCCGAATTCGAAGGAGGTGGTCGCCGCGCTGGCGGCGGGCGATGCCGCCGGAGCGCACGCAAAGGCTCAAGGCTGGATCTATTCCGGATATAAGATGACTATCTTTTCGACAGCGGAAGAGCAGCAGCGCGAACCGCTTGAGATTGAGGGTAAGGTTCTCTTCTACCCGGACTTCGCCTTGCGTACGGCGGGCGGTGACGTAAGTGTGCTCGCTCCGTGGACGAGCTATGTCGTTCAAGATCGCGAGCTGATCTCGGGTCAGAACCCCTTCTCTGATCAAGCGCTTCTGAACCTTCTTCTACCGGCACTCAGTAAGAAGAAGAAAGTGGTTTCAGCGGCATGAGAATCGGGGACGCCAATCAGTCGTGGCTGATGTTCGGATTCCCGCAGCCATAAGCCACATCAACCGCTGAAGCGAATGAATAAGCGGATGAGTACTCTTTATCGGATTGGAGACTTCCATGAGCAACGTACAAATCGAACAAAAGAGCTATGAGATGCCCCCGAAGGAAGGGATCAGCATCGCGCATTTTCTCACCGTCGCCGACGTCAACCGCTCGGCTCACTACTACGAAAAGGTCTTTGGCGCTCGCATTCTGACCATGGGTGACGGCAACGCGCCTCCGTACCTTCAACTGGCGAATATCTGGATGATTCTGAACGTTGGGGGCGGACCGACCCCGGACAAGCCGACGGTAACGCTCAGCGTCCCCGACCCCAATCACATCAACAGCTTTATGAATTTCCGGGTTGCGGATATTCAAGCCTGCTACAAATTATGGAAAAGTCGAGGAGCGGAGTTCATTACCGAGCCGATCCCCAAGTACGGCGAGATACGCTGCTACATCCGCGATCCTGACGGCTACATCATCGAAGTCGGACAGAGCACCGATCTCACCTACGGTTAACAGATGGGGGCCCACGCTCCCACTCGTGAAGAGGGGAATCTGCGGACGGGAAATCGGGGGACGGACGGGTGGAGTGCACACCACACGTCGGTCCCCGTTTTATCCGCCTTGCTATCGCGGTCGTCTTTTAGCTTCGGATGAATCGGCTTTCAAGCGTCTTCAAGGCAGGGAGAAATTGGCTGTGAAAGCAGCGAGGATTCATAGCTTCGGGCCGCCCGACGTCGTGGTGGTCGAGGATGTGCCGATGCCGTCGCCGGGACCCAACGAAGTTCTGGTGCGCGTGATGGCCGCGGGCGTCGCTCCCTGGGACGCCATCATCCGTGAGGGCAAGAGCAAGGTGAGCCCGCAACCTCCGCTCACTCTCGGTTCGGACCTCTCCGGTGTCATCGAGAAGGTCGGCCCCGGCGTAACGGGCTTCGCGCCGACCGACGAAGTCTATGGCGTCACCAATCCGCAGTTCTGTGGCGCCCAAGCCGAGTTCGCCGCGGCCATGTCCAGGATGGTCGCCCGCAAACCGCAATCGCTGAATCACGTAGAAGCGGCATCGGCTCCCGTCATTGCGGTAACCGCCTGGCAAATGCTGTTCCAGTATGCAGAGGCGATGCGCGGACAAACGGTACTGGTCGTCGGAGCCGCGGGGAACGTCGGAGCCTACGCCGTACAAATGGCCGTAGACGCCGGAATCCAGGTTGTTGCCATCGCCCACCTCGACGACGAGGACCTGCTCCGATCATTGGGCGTGAAATCCATCATCGACTCGAGCAAGCCCGCATTCGAGCAGGACCTCCCACAGGTGGATGCTATCCTCGACACGGTCGGGGGCAGTACGTTTCAACGCTGCGTCGCTGCGCTGAAACCGGGAGGCAAACTCGTCACCTCGGTCTCGACGCAGCCGCTCCCAGCAGAAGCAATTTTCTTCTACGCTGAGGTGACCACCGCGCGCCTGCAGACACTCACATCATTATTTGACGCGGGCAGAATCACAGCGCGGGTGGGCTCAATCCTGCCGCTTTCGGAGGCGCGCCAGGCGCAACGCATGCTTGCGGGCGCACCCCACAAGTCCGGCAAGATCGTACTGCAGATCGGGCACCCGTAGCAGCACCTCCTGCGCGGCTTAATATGAATCGCGGCACACCTTGAGCGAACCGTTTCTCCATTCGAATCGAAAGGACGGATGAATCCTGCAGTCGCTTTGCCTGGATCTATCACTCGGATGGGAACAAGATTGAGCTCTGGCAGCCGCTGCGCGAAAAGCTCTAACTTCAGCACCAAGCGTTCATCGATGGATCATCCCAGTAACTGGCCGGCGAACCAGTAATCGACACTGAACTTTCCCGGACCAGAGCAGATCAGCCAGATAAAGAAGAGTATGTACAGGACTTCCGGAAGGTAGAGGAAATCGTCGAGCCAGTTAAGAGGCGAAAGTCCTTTGGGCAGGGTGGAAAGCGCGCTGGTTAGGGTTGCGACAGTCATATCGATCAATAACGCCACACTGGCCGGGCTCGAAAGGAACCCAACGACCACCAGGGATCCGCAAACGAACTCGACACCCGCAACGAAATAAGCCGTCTGGCTGGGAAACGGAACGTTGGCCTTAACGAGCGTGTCGTAGACAGGTTTCGTGCCGCCGGTGATAAACAATTTGTTTGCCCCGGAGATCGCGAAGAATAGCCCGATCGAAACGCGTACCACCAGGATGGCAAACTGTTCCACATCACTGCTACCCAGCAGCGCCATCTGGACCAACCGTTTCCAATCCATCTCTTGTCCCTCCACCGAATCTCGAGCTCCGGGATTATGCGTCCATCCGTTCGACCCACTGAGCGCGCCATGCGGGAGCCACGAATGGATCCGCAAAGTACTGCGTTTCCCGCGCAATCTTGTCGTCCCTGAACTCCATGATGCTCACGGTGTAGGACGGTTTGCCGTCATATGTCAGGATGAATTCGGTGACCCACAAATCACCGCCGCCAATGATCCGTTGGACCGTAAACCGCTTCTTGCTCGGCTGACTAGCGCGTTGGCACTGTATGTTGTGGCGACCGCGGGTTCGCTCGCCGGACTGCGGGTAGTCCAGCACCGCGTCGTCGTGATAGATGAGGTGCTCTGTCTCAAAATCGTTGGCGTCGGATGCCGCCCAATGCTGATCCAGTGCCCCACGGATCTCTTGATCTCGCGCTCCAGAACACTGCTCTGTCTTTTGTTGATCGGTCATCTTGAGCCCTCAATTTGACAACAAGCTAAATGCTTTAGCCAGGGACCGACTAAGGTTGGAACCCGTCCGCCATCCACTTGGCGAATAGTTCAATCCGAGATTGCTGCCAAGGGCCTTCTCCTTTTGGTGGTGGGGGCGGCATTACGGCGCCACCGATTCCACGAATGCGATCGTAGATGGCGCCAGCGTGCTTTTTGACGTCATCGTAACTTCCCAGGTTGAACGCCTTGCTCATGGCGTGAATGTCTCGCTCCGTAAAGAGCGGGCGAATGTCCATTTGAAAGCTCGTCGTTTTCGTCATTGCGCCTCACAGGGATCAGATTATGCGGATGTTGAGGTCTCCTTCGTGAATCCAAAACTTCCTTTCTCTCGACGTCAGGGTAGAGGCTGTTCATTTCAAGTTTGAACCGAAGATTTAACATAACGTCTGATTGGCCCAACGCAGACGCCTTGCAATCAAGGAACGTCAAAGATGCCCTCGCGACATATAACTGTCGCCATTTAGCCAAAACAAAACGGGCCGCGCAATTGGACGATGGTATCGCCCATACTTTCGTATCGACTGCCGTGTCTTCATGCCTGAGGCATACGATTTTCCTCCTTCCATCTAGTCCTGAACATCGATCAAAGCGAAGGAAAACAGCCTCCCGCACACTTGATACGAAGGTATCGTCGATACCATCGTCTAATTGCTTTCTTTCCCTCACGTCTGGCTTAATTGCAATCGTTCAAGATGTACGTTGATCGAGCTTAGGACGCCCTTTTTGTGAAGGAGAATACACCATGTCTGAACTTGTGACGAAATCTGTGGCGCAAGAACAACAAGAACCGAAGATAGAAACACGCACCGTTGTGGAACGTATTGGCCGCTTTACCATCGTTGCGACAGCCGTCGCAGTGCTCGCCGTCCTCGTCGCCACGGCCGTTTACGCACAGGACAAGTACTCGCTGAAATCTCCGAGTGGAATCGCGTTCTCCGACTTCAGGGGATACGAGGACTGGTCGGTGGTCTCTTCCGCCCGGACCGACGAAATACTCAAGGTGATCGTCGCCAATCCGACGATGATCAAGGCGTTCAAGGCCGGCGTTCCGGGCAACAGCCAGACTTTCCCGGAGGGCTCCATGATCGTGAAACTCCAGTGGAAGCTGAAAAAGAGTACGGAGGCCCCGTTCGTCGTCGAGGTGCCCGACGTCTATTCCCAGGCTTTCGTCATGGAAAAGGACAGCAAGAGATTTTCGAAAAGCGGCGGGTGGGGATACGCGGTGTTCAACTACGACGCTCCATCGGATACGTTCTCGGCCGATCCCAAAAGCCTCTCTGACTGCGGATACGCGTGCCACACACCAGTGAAGGCGAAGGACTACATCTTCCACCCGTACCAGAAGCGTTGAACCGTGCCTGCCCCGAGATTAAGTACAGCGGCAAGATGAAGTTCCTGCGGAACGCGCCCAACGTGCGCCACGAGCCTGAGGACACCGTCCAGTAGGATGGTGCTAGCGGCGCCCGGGCGTGTCACCCTGGCAAGTGGCGGCGAGACGCTGCTACGAGAGCCGCCGGAACGCGCCCGGAACGAAGTCGAAGCGACGCGCGTGCCGCCTCTATGCTACAGTTTCCCTCTTCATGGCGAAACCTGATAATCCCCTGCCCGACTCGGAGCCCGCATCGCTTTACTGCCCTAATTGTGCGGAAGAGGTGACCGATCCGCTGACGTGCGGCGATTGCTCTTCCGTGATTTGCCGGCGTTGCGGGACGGCGCTCGAATCGTCCGATGAACTGGGCATCGGATAATGAAATCGTCCTCCGCTTCGCCAGTCAACGAAACTCCGGCCGACACTTCAAAGCCCACGCTGGTTCGCGGACTGGGATTGCTCGATTCGGTGTTACTGCTGGTTAGCGGCATCATCGGATCATCGATTTTTCTGACGGCGAAAGACATCGCCGGGCCGCTGCCGCAGCCCGTGCTATTTCTGCTGGTGTGGGTCTTGGGGGCGCTGATTTCGCTTTGCGCCTGCTTCGCCTTTGCCGAGTTGGGTTCGATGTTCCCCGACTCGGGCGGGCAGTATATCTATCTGCGCGAGGCCTACGGCGACCTGATCGCGTTTCTGTACGGCTGGATGCTCTTCAGCGTGGCCAACGGCGGCAGCATTGCCGCGCTCTCGGTGGCGGCGGCAGCGTACGTGGGGCAGGTTGTTCCCGTTGTGTCGCAGGATCATGTGGTGGTCGCGCTCGGCTGGATCGTCGTGACCCGGGCACATTTGTTGGGTCTGCTGCTGATCGCCGTTTTGACCTATGTGAACGTCGTGGGATTGCGCTGGGGCACGCTCCTGCAGAACGTTTCCACTTGGACGAAGTTCACCGCGATGGCTGCATTCGTAGTTCTGGGATTCGCCATCGGCAAAGGACACTGGTCGAACTTTCACGCGCACGGCGTTGGCTTGACGATGGGACTCGGGCCGGCGCAGTTGATCTCCGCGTTGGGCGTGGGACTGATTGCGGTGTTCTGGGCCTACGACGGATGGGTCTACATTACGTGGGTCGCAGGCGAAGTGAAGGAGCCGCGGCGGAACGTCCCCTTAGCGATGGTTTTGGGCGTCCTCGTGGTAGGTGTGATTTACATCGCGATGAATCTGACATATATGTATGCACTGCCGCTGAAGGAAATCGCGGCGCACGAAACCATTGCGCACGCTGCGGCTGCGGCGTTGTTTTCGCCGAGCGCCGCGGTGTGGCTGTCGCTGATGATTGCGATTTCTTGTTTCAGCGCGGCGGCAACTTGCACGCTCTCGGGCGCGCGGGTTTATCTCGCCATGGCGCAGGACGGCGTCTTCTTCGAGCGCATGGCGGTGATCCACCCCAAGTGGCGAACGCCGGCTTTCAGCCTGATTGGGCAGGGCGTCTGGGCCGCTGTACTGACGCTCACCGGGGGCTATGACTGGCTTTACACCTATGTAATTTTTGGAATGATGCTCTCGTACATACTGACTGCCGTCGGGCTGTTCGTGTTGCGACGGAAGCGACCGGACGCCCAACGCCCGTATCGTTGCGCGGGTTATCCGTGGCTGCCGGGAATCTACATTCTTATAGCGGCTGGCTGGATACTCAACACGGCTATCAGGAGGCCGACAGAAGCCCTCGGAAGTGGACTGATTGTGTTGGTCGGCGTGCCTTTTTATCTGTTCTGGAAACGCGGCAACCGAAAGACTGCAGGATCGGAGTAGGAAGTGGAGTAGACGATGTTTGAGCGCTACACGGAAAAAGCGCGGCGCGTGATTTTCTTTGCGCGGTATGAGGCCAGCCAGTTTGGCTCGCCGGTCATTGATACGGAACATTTGCTGCTGGGCATTTTGCGCGAAACCACACAGGTCACGCGGATGCTTCCCGCAGGTGCTCCCGAAGCCATACGGGCGCAGATCGACGCGCGATTTGAGATCCGAGAAAAGGTTTCTAACAACGTCGACCTTCCGTTGAGCAACGCTGCGAAGCGCGTGCTGGCGTACGGCGCCGAGGAAGCGGAACGGTTGAACCACCGCCACATTGGTTCCGAGCATCTTTTTCTTGGCCTGCTCCGTGAGAAAAACTCTCTTGCCGCGAAACTGCTTGAACCATTCGGCGTCAAGCTGGAACAGTTCAGAACAAAAATCGAAGTCATAGGAGCGTACGAGGCAGCCGAAGGCGTCTTGTCATCGCGTGATCGGCGGCTGGATGCGGCACCCAGGTTGATAATCACAATCCACGGTTTGCCCTTCAAGGTGGACGACGTGCTTGGCGAAGTTAGACGGTGCCGACTTCACAGGTGGCACTGGCGCAAGGCCTCATGGAAGCCTCGGGATTGCGTCACTGACCGGCAGTCGGGCAAGGTTTCTCTGGACATCACCCTCGCCGAAGATTCCGCGAATTTCGAGCTGATCAAGAGCGGTTGGAAGAAGGACCATTGCACTGTCTGCTGCTGGGAGCTGTTCGAATCGCAGGACGACCATGGCACCGGGTACACGAACGGCCGCGACTGGCTGTGTCTGGAATGCTATGACAAGTTCTGGGCGCGGCCGGATTTCATCTCGGGCTCGTACTCCGACATTACTTAGACTGCACTTTCGCCTTGCCGTAGACACGCTGCAGTGTTATTCCTCTTCTTCTCGCTCGCGTTGAGCTGACCCGGGACACGCCATTGGCAGAATCCAATCCCAAGCAGGCAGCGGATAATATCGGGTTTCTCTCGCCAGGCGTTTCCATCGCCGACGTGGAAGACCCCAACCGCCCGCGGCAGGTGATGGGCTTCCGTGATCTGGTGCTGTTCTATGTGATCACCGGCATCAGCCTGCGCTGGATCGCAACCGCGGCGGCGGCGGGGCCGAGTTCCATCGTAATCTGGATTGGCGCGTGGTTGTGTTTCTACACGCCGCTGGCGCTTTCTGTGCTGGAACTTTCGTCGCGCTATCCCAATGAGGGCGGCTTGTACGTATGGAGCAAGCGCGCCTTCGGAGATTTCTCGGGATTCATGGCGGCGTGGACGTACTGGACCAGCAATCTGCCTTACTTCCCTGCCGTACTGTATTTCGCGGCGAGCAATGTGCTGTTCGTGCGACAGGCAGCCTGGGAGCATCTTTCCGGCAACGCGACTTTCTATATTGTTTTTTCGCTGCTCACGCTGAGCGCGGCCACGCTGCTGAATATCGTCGGGCTCGACGTGGGCAAGTGGCTGCACAACGTCGGCGCGATTGCGATGTGGATTCCGGTGTGCATCGTCATCATCATGGGCTTTGTGGCGTGGCATCGCTACGGGTCGGCGACTTCGTTCACGCTGCATTCCATGATTCCCAGCACGCATCTCAACGACATCATTTTCTGGTCCGTGCTGACATTTGCGTTTGGCGGGTGCGAGACGGCTTCCTTTATGGGGGAAGAAATCAAGAACGCGCGGCGCACCATCCCTCTGGCGCTATTGTCGGGTGGGATCACGGTTACGATTTGTTACATCCTGGGAACGGTTTGCGTGCTGCTGGCTCTGCCTTCGACCGAGGTCAACAGCCTGCAGGGACTGGTTCAGGCCGTGTCGAAGACGGCGACGCGCGTGGGATATCCCGGAGTATTGCCCTTGGCGGCGTTTCTGATTGCGCTGAGCAATATTGGCGCGGCCGGGGCTTACCTGGCGGCGGTGGCGCGGCTTCCTTTTGTTGCCGGGCTGGATCGCTTTTTGCCGCCGGCGTTTGGGACGCTGCATCCGCGATGGAAGACCCCATGGGTTGCATTGCTGACGCAGTTTTTTCTGGGGGCCGTCTTCGTCTTTCTAGGGCAGGCGGGTACGAGCGTGAAAGGTGCCTACGATGTCCTGGTCAGCATGGGCGTGATCACATACTTCATTCCGTATTTGTATTTGTTCGCCGCGATGATCAAGCTGCAGCGCGAACCTGCTGGGCCGGACGTGATTCGAGTGCCCGGGGGAAAAACCGTGGCGAAACTGGTCGCGACCGTGGGATTCCTGACTACGGGGCTGACCATCGCGCTGTCGCTGATTCCGCAGCCAGATGAGCCGAACAAGCCGCTGGCGATGTTCAAGGTGATCGGGGGGTGCGGAGCGCTGGTGGGGATTGGGGCTTGGATTTATTTCGCGGGCAAGCGGCGAGCTTTGCGTAGCTGAGTCCATGTGGGGACAGCCGCCCTCAGCTGTCCAGGGGGGAAAGCTCGCTTGTTCATGCGAGTCAATCCAATAGCAGGGACCGAGAAAACCCAGCCGGGCTGCGCCCGGCGGACAGCCGAGGCGGCTGTCCCCGCATAAACCAACTACGCTGGCGTCGCGGTCTTCCGCGGCGGATTGAAGAACGGCAGGGTCGTCACCTTCACGTTGGTCTCGAGGCGCATAGCCTCGATCGTGACTTCCATTTGCAGCGAAGTCCCCGGCTTCGCATATTCCGTCTCGACACTGGCTAGCGCGATCAATTTCTTCAGGACCGGCGACCAGCTTGTCGTGGTCGCCCTGCCGACTTGTTTCTCGCCCCAGTACACGGGGACCGCTACGCGCGAGGCCTGCGCGGGCGCCGCCGGAGTGAGGCCGTAGCGGTCGTAGAGTTGCTCGATATCGGTCCAATCAACTTCGAGGCCTACCAGTTGGCGGGGCACGCCATTCTTCGCGTCCTGCTCCAGGGCCCGTTTGCCGATGAAGTTCTCCTTATCGAGATGGACCATTTTGGCGAAGCCCAGTTCGTAGGGCGAAAACTTCTGCGAAGGGATCAGCGCCTTCTTTGAACTACTGTAGTCGACCTCGATGAGCAGCAGGCCGGCTTCCGTGCGGGCAACATCGAGCGCGAGCATACCGGCGGCGTGCAGATCGAATTGTTTGCCAGTCTCGGCGAGGGCGTCCCAGACTTTTACTGCGTCAGCCCACGGAATCCAGATCTCGTAGCCGAGGTCGCCGGTGTAACCGGTGCGCGAAATGTCGACAGGGACTCCGGCGATCTTGCCGCGGGTGACGCGGAAGTATTTCAGGTTGGCGATGTCGGCCTCGGCAACGGCCTTCAACAGCTTGGCTGAGGTCGGGCCCTGTAGGGCGAGCGCGGCGACCTTTTCGGAAATGTCTTCGACCTGCACGTCCATGTTCAGGCCGTTCTGGCGGAACCAGCGCAGGCTGGGATCGGCGGCGGTCCAGCGATAAATATTTTCATCGAGACGCGAGATGGTGCCGTCGTCAATCACCTTGCCCTCTTCGTCGCACCAGCAGCAATAAATCACCTGGCCCATTTTGACTTTGTTGACGTCGCGGGTAATCACGCGGTTCACCAGGCGGGTCGCATCTTTGCCAGTGATCAGATATTTGTAGAGTGGCGAAATGTCGATGAGCGCGGCCGCGTTGCGAATGGCGTTGTACTCATGCTCGTGGTGAACTTCGTACACGCTGACCGTGTAGTAGCCGGACCATTCGCGGTAGTTCAGGCTGTGACAAAGCGGAAAAGTTCTCTCGTGAAATGCTGTTCCAATAGGCAAAGTGATGACCTCGAATTGAAGGAAGACGCCGAAGCCGGATTATACCTCGGCGCTCTTTTCGAATGCGTCATCCCGAAGGCCCGCGTTTTTTCCAGCGGGCCGAGGGATCTCCCTGCACGAACATGTTCATCCGTCACAGACAACCCGAGGTCGAATGGGCTAAAACAGGGTCATGTCGAAGCAATTTTTCGTTTACATCATGACCAACGGCCCCAAAATCCGCTGTCCTCTATACGGGGATAACCGGCAACCTCCGACGTCGAGTTTGGCAGCACAAGAACAAGTGCTATCCAGGCTTCACCAGCCGCTATAACCTTCATCAGTTCGTCTACTACGAAAGCTTCGTCTACCCAGACGCCGCCATTAACCGCGAGAAGGAAATCAAAGGTTGGCGGCGCAGCAAGAAGATTGCTCTCATCGAGTCAATGAATGCACGCTGGGAGCACTTGGCGAAGGATTGGCAGGACATGTACAAACCCGCAGCCGATTTGCAGGGAGATCCCTCGGCCCGCTCAAGAACGCGGGCCTTCGGGATGACGTCAGCCCGTCGGGGCCGAGGCAGAAGAACTCGCTGGAGACTTGGCGGCCCTTGAGAGCTGTCAGGCCGACAGATCGCTTTTGTGCAGACAAAAAACCCGTGTTCCCGATAGAATGGCACTTCGACTTCCGGTCGCCTATGCGCATGTTCATGCCCAGTTTGTGCAGCATCCTCCGCAGCTGGACCGTTCTTCCCAGCGGGCTCTGATCTTTCTTTCGCCTGTTTCCTCGCGCGAGTATCATTACGTTTCTAATCGGCACATACAAATCAGCAGGCGAACAGCTAAAGGCTAAGAGCTTATGGCTAACTCATACGACGTAATCGTAATTGGCGGCGGCCACAACGGTTTGGTCAACGCCGCCTACCTTGCAAAAGCCGGCAAGAAAGTGCTGGTGCTGGAACGGCGTCATGTGCTCGGCGGCGCGGCCTGCACGGAAGAAATCTTCCCAGGATTTAAGTTCTCAGTCTGCTCGTATGTCGTGTCGCTGCTGCGGCCCGAGATTATCCGCGATCTCGATCTTCCCCGCCATGGACTGGAGATTCTTCCGCTCGATGGAACGTTTACGCCCATGCCCAGCGGCGATTATCTGTGGCGCGTGAATGATCACGGCAAGACGCATCGCGAGATTGCCCGCCATTCGCGGGTCGACGCCGAAGCCTACGACGAATTCGGCAAGGCGATGCAGGCCATGTGCCGCTTCGTGAAGCCGATTCTCAGCATGGTGCCCCCGGACCCGACGACTCTGAATCCGCGAGAACTGATGAAGCTGTTGTTCATCGGACGGCGATTTCAGGGGATGTCGAGCTACGACAAATACAATCAAGTCCAGCTTATGACGATGTCCGCCATTGATTTTCTCGATCAGTGGTTCGAGACCGATGTGCTCAAAGCGACGATGTCCGCCTCGGGAATTATTGGAACGTTTCTGGGCGTGCGCTCTCCGGGAACCGCGTACGTGCTGCTGCATCACTATATGGGAGAGATCGACGGCGCATTCCGCGCCTGGGGATTTGCGCGCGGCGGCACGGGAGCGATTTCGAATGCCATCGCCGATGCGGCTCGCGAGGCAGGCGTGGAGATCCGCACCCAGTCTGGCATTTCGCAGATTATCGTGAAGAATGGCAAGGCGAAAGGCGTGGTCCTGTCGAACGGCGACGAAGTCTACGCGCATGTGATTTCGTCCAGCGTCGATCCGCGGCTGACGTTTACGAAGTTCATTGAGGCGCAGCATCTGCCGGGCGATTTTCTCGATGACGTGAACCGCTACAAGTTCCGCGGTTCTTCCGGCAAGGTCAACATGGCGCTGGATGGGTTGCCGAACTTCAAGTGTATGCCCGGGCCGGGAGCGCATTTGCGCGGCGCAATTTCCATCTCGCCTTCGGTCGAGTACATGGAGCGGGCATATGACGACGCGAAGTACGGCAACTTCTCGCGGCATCCCTACATTGACATGGTCATTCCGTCGCTGACCGATCCTTCGGTTGCGCCTCCCGGAAAGCATGTGCTGTCGTGCTTCGTGCAATACGCGCCTTACAAGTTGCGGCCTGGGCTTACATGGGATGATCAAAAGGAGGCCTTCGGCGACACCGTGGTGAACACGATTGCGGAATACGCGCCGAACATCAAGGACATCATCCTTCACAAGCAGGTGATCACTCCGCTCGATCTCGAGCGAGAGTGGGGACTGAGCGAGGGCAACATTTTCCAGGGCGAGCTTTCGCTGGAGCAGCTGTTCTTTCTGCGTCCTGTGCCGGGCTGGGCACAGTACCGCACGCCCATCAAGAACCTTTATATGTGCGGATCGGCGACCCATCCGGGCGGCGGCATCATGGGCGCGAACGGGCGGCTGGCGGCGCTGGAGATTCTGAAAGACATCAAGGGAGCGGCATAGCATGTCTCAGGCGCGCGATATCGTCATTATTGGTGGCGGCCACAACGGGCTGGTCACCGCGTTCTACCTGGCCAAGGCAGGATTCAAGCCGCTGGTACTGGAGCGCAACGCGCAGGTCGGCGGCGCCGCTGTCACCGATGAATTTCATCCCGGGTTTCGCTGTTCGACGTTGGCGCATACGGCGGGGCCGATTCTGCCTAGCATTCTCGCCGATATGCAACTGGAGAAACACGGACTCAGACTGATGACGCCGGATGTTTGCGTGACCGCGCTCTCGCCCGATGGGCGCGCGCTTTCGCTCTACCAGGATGCGGCCAAGTCAGCGCAGGAAATCGCAGCCTTCTCGCAGAGGGATGCGGTGAAGTATCCGGAGTTCGAGCAATCGCTGGGGAAGATCAGCAAAGTTATCGGCGAAGCGCTGGCGACCACGCCGCCGGACATCGACCATCCCAGCAGTGGCGATTTGTGGAGCATGTTGAAGACGGGGCGTGCGATCCGCAAGCTGGGCAAAAAAGATATGTTCCGACTGCTGCGCTGGGGGCCGATGGCGGTGGCCGATCTCGCGTCGGAATATTTTGAAACGGAGCTGCTGCGGGCGGTGATCGCTGCGCGCGGCGTGTTTGGGACCTTTCTTGGTCCGTGGTCGGCGGGAAGCGCGCTTGTCTTGCTGATCCGCGCGGCGGCAGATCCCCATCCCGCGGGCTCGGCGACGTTCGCTGCGGGAGGCATGGGTACGGTTACGCAGGCTATGGCGGCGGCGGCGCAGGCCGCGGGCGCGGAGATTCGCACGGGCGCCGAGGTCATTGAGATTCATGTACAGAACGGGGTCGCCACGGGCGTGCTGCTCTCGACGGGCGAAGAGATTCTGGCCAAAGCGATCATCTCGAACGCAGACCCGAAGCGCACGTTGCTCAAGCTGACCGACCCCACGCATCTCTCGCCGGATTTCGTGCAGAAGTTGCAGCATTACCGCGGGAACGGGACCGTCGCGAAGGTGAACCTTGCGCTCTCCGGGCTGCCGAAGTTCACTGCACTCAAGAATGGCGACGCGAGCGCGCTCAAGGGGCGCATTCATATTGGCCATGAGATTGACTATCTGGAACGGGCGTTCGACGAATCCAAATACGGCAACTTCTCACGCCAGCCGTATCTGGAAGCCACGATTCCGTCGCTGACCGACCCGACGCTGGCGCCCGAAGGCAAGCACGTGATGTCGATTTACATGCAGTACGCGCCGTATAAGCTGAAGGGCGATTGGGAACAGGAGCGCAACGCACTTGGCCAGACGGTGGTTGGGACGCTGGCGCAGTATGCGCCGAATCTGCCGGAACTGATTCTGACGCACAAGATCATTACGCCGCACGATCTGGAAGAAAAGTACGGGCTGACCGGGGGACAGATTTTTCACGGGGATCTGGCGCTTGACCAGTTCTTCACCATGCGTCCGCTGCTCGACTGGGCGCGGTACCGAACGCCGATTCAGAATTTGTATTTGTGCGGGAGCGGGACGCATCCGGGAGCGGGCCTGACCGGCGGATCGGGCGCGAATGCGGCGCGCGAGATTTTGAAGGAACTGAAGAAGTAGCACCGCTAGCAGAGACGTTGCTTGCAACGGCTTCCCTGCACCGTGGATGACCGCCCACCATGAAGAATTCCGCCATTCTGCTGATCTCGTGTCCCGACCGCAAGGGAGAAGTCGCGACCATCGCCGACTTTATCTTCCGCCACAATGGGAACATCCTGCACGCCGACGAACATGCTGATGAAGAGTCGGGTCTGTTTCTGATGCGGGTCGAGTTCGATCCTAAGGACTTCGACATCGATCTTTCTCAGGAAGATCTGGCGGATTTCGGCAGGCACTTCTCCCCCGTCGCTGAAGCTTTTAATATGAAGTGGCGGCTGGCGCAGTCGTCGCAACGGCAGCGCATGATCATTCTGGTTTCGAAGTACGACCACTGCCTGGCGGATCTGCTTTATCGTCACAAGAGCGGCGAACTTGTATGCGACATTCCGCTGATCATTTCCAATCATGCTGACAACCAGGCGATTGCCGAGTTCTACAGGATTCCTTATGCCATCGTTCCGGTGACGAAGGAAAATAAAACTCAGGCAGAGTCAAAGATTCAGGCGCTGATCGACGAGCAAAAGCCGGACTTCATGGTGCTGGCCCGTTACATGCAGATCTTGTCGAATGAGTTTGTGAACCGGTATCCGCAGCGCATCATCAACATTCATCATTCTTTTCTGCCCGCATTTGTGGGCGCTCGGCCCTACCACCAGGCGTTTGAGCGCGGCGTGAAGTTGATTGGCGCTACCAGCCATTACGTGACCGAGGTGCTCGACGACGGCCCTATCATTGAGCAGGACGTGGTGCGGGTGTCGCATCGCGATACCGTCGAAGACCTCATTCGCAAAGGGCGCGACCTGGAGAAGGTTGTGCTCTCGCGCGCGGTGCGGTGGCATGTGGAGAACCGGGTGTTGGTATATGGGAACAAGACCGTCGTGTTTTAGAATCGCCTCGCCCTCAGGGGCCCACGAAGAAATGGCGGGCTTGATCGCAGCGCTGCGAGCGCTGCGCCACCCAAATACGATAACGTTCCCTGCGCCGCGCGGAGGTGCATGTACTTCCGAAGGCCCTTTTCCTCGCGTGAGAGTCTCGCTCCGGTAGTAACTTGCACCGGAAGTAACATTTCGTTTTAACTAAGACATTAGTAAAGTTTCAGAAGGGAACTCTTGCTCTCGGGGGCACGTTTGGCCGAAGATCTTCGGTTTGAATTAGCCATTCTGGCGACCGTCCAGGGCTTCTACCAGAAGCTCATGCGCGACGCGCTCGGCGGGGACGTCCCCATTCCGAGCGGTCTCGACGAGGACGCGCTGCGCCATTCCGAGCGCGAACTTCCGACTACGCTTTCGCGGATGTACCGCTGGCTGCATCTTCTGGATATGGCGATTACGCCGGCCATGGTGCGGCAGGCGCTGACTCCGGACACAGATTCTGAAGTGGCCGAGGCTCTGCTGCGGTATTTTGTGCGGCGCCGCGAACCCAGCGACGTGAACCGCGACAAGACCGACCTGATCGCAACCTTCTTATATCGCCATCCGCGGGTTCCGGGGCAGTGGGAACAAACCGGCTACGGGCTCGACGGCGCTTTGCCGCTCTCGCCTTTTGAAATCGCGCTGATTGAAATTCTGGCGGATTCTGACGTGCCCTCGCTGCCTGAGGAGCATGTGCAACTGCTGCGTCGGTTCGATCCGTTGCGCGACGAGATCGCACGCTTCCGCGACTTTAATACGTTGATCGATTCCGGCGTGATTGGGCGCGTGCGGGAATTGAAGCAGTGGCTGGATGCTTCGTTTTATCATCCCGGCGTGCTGGCGACGGTTTCCGCGCACAACGCATTCTTCGGCAAAAAGTTTGACGAGTTGTTTGTCAAGGCGCTGACCGAGATCAAGACCTTCGGACAAGCACTGGAAGAAATGGGCGGAACGATCCTGACCACGGTCGACGGCGTGGAAGTCACGGTGGACCACGTGGCGGCGATTCAAGAGAAGCAACTGCTGGAGGCGGACTACGGCAGCACGTTGGAGAAATTCCGACGGGTATCGAAATTGAAGAAGGAACTGGACCGGCGTCCGCCGATCCGGCGTTCGCTGCTCACGCCGGCGGCGCAAACATCGCGCGCAGCAGGCGGCGCGGGCGCGGCGCCCAGAGCGGCCAAAGCGGCTGCCGCAAAGGCTCCTGCCGCCGAAGTACCGGTGTTTCAACCGCCCGCCATTACGGCGCACCAACTCTCGGCGGAGGAAGGCAAACTACGGCGGGTGGAGGAGTCGATTCGGGTCTTCGTGCGGGTCGCCGATCCGAAATACCGGCAGGTCGTGCCCATGCGCTTCTTCAACTTGACGCTAACCACCCCGGAAGCCGACGCGTACAGCGCTTCCTTCCTGGAAGAAAAAAGTCAGCGAGCCGATGTGGCCCGCACCCTGATCCGGATGGTATCGATTTCCGCGCGCATCACCACCGAGTTAGAAGAACTGAAGCGCAGCCAGAAGATGTCTTCGCTGTGGAAACTGCATGCGGACTCTGTCGTGGTGCTGCTGGATATGGCCAGCACGACCTCCGAGGATGCGGGCGGCGTGGCCAGGACGGCCGAGGAGAGCGGCGCGGGCGAAGCGGCCCAGGCAATCCACGGGTCCGCGCAAAAGCTGCGCAACCATGCCGACGTTGCGGTGAAGACGCTCGCCAACGTGAGCTAGGGATAATTTCTCAGTTATCAGACCCAGTTGTCAGTGCTCGGCGCTAGGGCGTGCGTACCTTTCGGGCAACTTCGTTTCCTAACAATATGAAATGTGCAATATTCCAGGTGTAAACCATGTCGGCCTTGGCTTTGGCGGCGCAGGCGGCTATTAGCGCGTCGTAAACCGCTCCTCCTACAATCCCCATCCCGGCGATGCGGTTGATAGCGGCGAGATACTCATCACCGTCAAGCCACACCAACGTGAGTCTGTGCTCAACTTCTTGCACGAGCAGAGCTGCGGACTCAGCGCTCAGGCGTTGTTTTCCTGGAAACCTGGTGAGCGTCGAGTACACTTCGGCGAGGCTGTGAGCGGCACAACCGGCATTCTTACGACTCGCGGCGGCGAACGCAGTGAAGCTACGAGCATGGTGTACGTGATCTGGCAAAAGTGCCGGTACCAGGACGGAACTGTCGAAGAACCATCTCACCGGCGCTTCTTCCGTCGAGAGACTCGCACGGGACCATTGCCCAGAAAGCTAAGTTCGCGCTCTCGGCGAATCTGCCGCAGTATCCCATCCGTGGCTTCGGCCGAAATCGGCTCGCCGGTGCTGAAAACCCAGATGCCTTGTTTCTTGCGCAGTCCAGATTCTCCCCTGCGTGGACGAAGCACAATGCGGTCTTCCGAGCTTTCCAGTTCCAGAGAATCTCCCGCTCGGAGTTGCATCTCATCGCGCACCGGCTTCGGCAAGACGACCCGCCCGGCCTTGTCCACGGTTAGTGTGGTATTCATAATGGCATTATACCATTCCATTTGCCATCCAGAATGGCATTCGATGATTACGCCGCCGTCGCGCCCCTTTCGACTGCGGACCGCCGGCCTTCGAAAAAGAAAGACGGGCGACTTCTCGCCCGTCTTTTCTGATCGCAGATGACTGCCAGCCGACAGCTAGTTAATGTCGAACTGCTGCTGGTGCACGGCCGGATCGCTTTTCACGATGATGGTGCGCTTGGTCATTTCTTCCATCTCGTTCAGCAAGCGGCCATTGTTGCCCTTCAATTCCTTGGCCACATCCGGATGCACGCGCAACATGACGTCCTCGTGCTCCAAGTGCTTCGCGATCTTCCGCATCTCCACGTAAATCTCATTGCAAACCGTGGTCACCGACTTCACATATCCGGTCGACTCGCAGTACGGACAAGGCGCGCCGATGGTGCGTTCGAGCGACTGTTTGACGCGCTTGCGGGTAATGGCGACCAGTCCAAAGTCGTTAAACTGCAGAGTCTTCGAGGGCGCGCGGTCGTGGCGGAGTTCCTCTTCGAGCGCCTGCATGACGCGCTGGCGGTTGCGGCGTTCATCCATGTCGATGAAGTCGATGATGATGATGCCGCCCAGATCGCGCAGGCGGATCTGGCGTACGATTTCTTTGATCGCGTCAACGTTGGTCTTGACAATCGTGTCTTCGAGACGCGCCGTCTTGCCAACATATTTGCCGGTGTTGATGTCGATGGCGACCAGGGCTTCGGTCTGGTTGATGACGATGTAGCCGCCGCTCTTGAGCCACACTTTCGACTTAAGCGCCTTGTTCATTTCTTCTGCGAGGCCGAATTGCTCGAACAGCGGCGTTTCTTTTGTGTAGAGCTTCACCCGCTTGACCATCTGCGGCTGGAAGCGGTTGAAGAAGCGCAGCACGCGCTCGTATTCCGGTTCGGTATCAACCCAGATCACGCTGAAATCGGACGTAACCTGGTCGCGCAGCACGCGCTCGACCACGTTGAGATCGTGGTAAATCAGCGCCGGCGGTTTCGAACTCTCGGCGCGATTCTTGATGTCCTGCCATAAGCCTTTGAGGAAGCGAATGTCAGCGCGGAGTTCCTCTTCGCTGGCGCTCTGCGCGGCCGTGCGCACGATGAAGCCTCCGTGGCCGTTCTCGCGCTCGCTCATAATGATTCTTTTCAACCGCTGGCGCTCTTCTTCGGAGGAAATCTTGCGCGAAACGCCAGTGTGATTCACCGTCGGCATGTAAACCAGGAACCGCCCGGGAAGCGCGATGTGGCTGGTGATGCGCGCGCCTTTCTTGCCGATGGGTTCCTTGGCAATCTGAACCAGGATTTCCTGGCCTTCCTTGAGCAAGTCGCTGATCAGGGGGACCGGCGCGTTTTCCCGGCGGCGGAAACGGCCGCGGCCGCGGTCACCACCTCCGCGGCGTTGGCGATCGCGCGGACCACTCTGGCGGTCATAGCCGGGGCGCGGGCGCTGGGTGCGCTGCGTGTAACCGGCAGTTGCGGCCGGAGCGCGAACCTCGATGCGGGCGTCGACAGTGCCGTTGCCGCGCGCTTCCGCGTCGAGCATGGCTTCCGCTTCGGCCTGGGCCTCTTCAAGTTCCAGTTCCTCGCTGTCTTCCTCAGGTTCGGCGGGAGCGCCTTCAGCGGGATGCGCCTCGCCGGACTCGGTGAGAGAGGCCTGATGAATCTCGGAGACAGTCTCGCGGGCGTCGCCATTCAGATGTCCGGGGCCGGCCTGCGTCTCCTCTTCAAACTCCTCGTAGCCTTCATCGGACGAAGCTTCGTAATGGATGGTGCCCGCTTCTTCTTCGTCGATGGTCTCTTCGACCATAGTGCCGGGCGCGGCGAAGACCGGGGCTTGATCCTCCCGCTGCGAACTCAGCGGCTGATCGATCTGCTGCACCTCTTCGCGGACTTGCTCGCGGACTTCCTCTTCGTGGGATTCTTCCTGCTCAACCGTGTCCGATTCAACCGTAACGCTCGACTCTCCGGGCCAGCCGAGAGAGGGCAGGCTGGCGGCTTCGGGACGGCGGAATTCCTGATTCCAGTCGGTCGAAGTCAGGGCCGACTCCACCTGCTCGACGTGCTCTTCTTGAACCAGCCGAATGTCTTCATGCTCCTCATGAAGGGGCTCCGCCACCTGCTCAGTGGCGGCAAAGATCGGTTCATCTTCCGGGAATGCAGCGGCCACAGGCGTAATCGGCTCGTCGTGAGTTTCAGACTCGACAGCGGTAAGTGCCTGCCGAAGCGGTGGCGGTTGCGCGACCGACTGCTGCGCGAAACGCTGATACTTCGAGATCGACTCTCCGGGCAGCAGAATCGGCTGGTATCCGGGAGGCGGGCCCGAGGGCTGGTTTCGGCTGGATTCGACCGGACGGGACGGCGCCGGCTCGATCGGGCGCGCGTAGCGCGGCTCGGGGGCGCGGTCGGAAGTTCTCTCCGGACCTCGATCCCCTGCTCCTGCCCGGTCTCCCCCTCGATCTCCTCCACGATCACGGCCATCGCCCCGGCCGTCGCGGCGTCCGCCACGGCGGCGCCGGCGTCCACGATAGCCTCCGCGCTCACGATTCTGCGAATCTCCGCCATTGACGACTTCGGTAGAGTCTGCGGCGGCGGTCGGCTGTCCCTCACTGAGGGTTTCGGCTTCGAAGGTTCCCTCGTCGGTGACGGGCAGCAACTCGGTTTCGGTACTAGCGCCATCCTGCGACGCGTCGGCCGTCTCGGTCTTCGCCGCCTGCGGCCGCAGGTCGGGCACGCTGCGCGTGGCCGGGATGACGTCGGTCAGATCGTCGTCGTGCTCCTCCAACTCCATAAAGTCGGAAACGTAGAGGAAGGCGTCGCGCTCCAGGCCGATGTCGACGAAGGCCGACTGCATGCCAGGCAGCACGCGGGTTACGCGGCCTTTGTAGATGGATCCCGCTAAGGTGTACTCGTTCTCGCGCTCAAGATAGACTTCCGCGAGCAGATCGTCTTCCACCAGACCCACCTTGGTTTCGTGGGGCGTGGAAGAGACAAATAATTCTTTGTTCATCGAACACTCCGGTCCCGCCGACGCATTACCGAGGTCGGTCGGGCTTCACCGGGGTGGAGTCAGGAGAGGTGCGGGAGGATGAAGAGAAGAGCGTCGCGAGCCCCGAACCGGGGGACAGACGGGGCCAGAGAGTTGTTCTCTGCGCCGAGTCCGCTGCACAAGCTTGGGAATCTTTTGCACTTATCGCTTTAACTTCTGCCGGGGTTTGTGACCGCACTCTCAGACCCAACTTGGGTCGGGGGGCCGTTCCCTGCCCGGCTGCTCAGCTTCAATCCTGCCCGGCCTTCTGCTGCTCGACTAGCCGGTGAAATGCCCCCTTTACGCGGGGGCGATCGATATTTTTTGGGGCTGCGCCTGCGAGCGCAGCAACTGCAATCCTGCCGTCCTGCCGTAACTCTTTTGTTAACCCCGCTGTTCCTGAACCCGTTGCTTCTGAAATCTGTTCCGTTCTAACCGGCTCGGCTTAACTGGCTCACCCAGACTAGCCCACCCAGTTAGTTCACGAAGCGGCGCATACGAACATTCATAACCATCCCCAGCGCCAGGAACATGAACAACACAGAAGACCCACCATAACTCATCAGCGGCAGGGGTATTCCGGTGACCGGCATAAAGCCAACCACCATGCCGACATTGACCAGGATATGGAAGCTAAGCACAGCCACCACACCCATCACCACAAACGTGCCAGCGCGGTCGGGCGCTGTTTGCGCGTTCTGGGTCAAACGCATCAGCACAACAAAGTATACCAGCAGAACCCCGAGCGCGCCTACGAATCCATGTTCTTCGGAAAACGCAGCGAAAATGAAGTCCGTTTGGGGAACTGGGAGGAAAGCACCGTGTGTTTGCGAGCCTTTGCCGCCCCAAAGGCCTCCGGAACCCACGGCAATCTTGGATTGCTCAACTTGGTACCCCGAGCCTTGCGGATCGAGTTCGGGGTCGATGAAACTGGTTAACCGTTGCTTCTGGTAGGACTTCAGTACGTGAACGCGGGGGACAAGAAATACTGCCCCAATGCCGATTCCCGCCAGCAGAGCTACCGTGAGCCCCTGCTTCCACTGCAACCCGCCCAGAAAGACTCCCATGACGGCGATAGGGACGTAGGTAAGGGCCGTGCCGAGGTCGGGTTGGGCCAGGACCATCAGCAGGGGAAAACCGACCATGGCCCCCGCCTTCATGAAGT
This sequence comes from Acidobacteriota bacterium, assembly GCA_013289685.1. Lineage (GTDB taxonomy): Bacteria > Acidobacteriota > Terriglobia > Terriglobales > Acidobacteriaceae > Sulfotelmatobacter. Next base: position 408,838 of record JABCZL010000001.1, read on the forward strand.
CGGACCAGGATAGTTCGCGCTGCCGCATGTCAGCAAAATACTTGGCGACAGCGAGGATCAGGATGAGCTTGACCCATTCGGAAGGCTGGAAGTGGTTGCCGCCCGGCATTTTGATCCAGCGCTTCGCTCCCAGAGCCTTGGTTCCAAACACCAACACGGCCATCAAGGAGCCGACGCCGGCGATGTAGAACCAGTGGATCTGGTCGAGCAGCGCCTGGTAGTTGATCAGGCTGACCAGGAACATCGCGCCGACGCCCGCCAACACCCAGTAAATCTGGCGGATATGCGCCCCGGCAAACTTGGTATGCACGGTAGCGCTGTGGATTTCCATGACGCCTAAGCCGCAAATGAGGAGCACGAAGCCCAGAAGGACCCAGTCGAAGTCGCGGTATGAAACGTAGCGTGCCATTCAGTCGTTAGTCGTTAGTCGTTGGTCAGCTACAAATCAAAACGTTCTGTCATCCTGAGCGAAGCATCAGCTTCGCAAAGCGAAGGTGATGCGCAGTCGAAGGACCCCGCGTTCGGCGGCACCCACCAAAGGCCCGTCCAGGAGTTCTCACAATGCCGTTTGCAACCTCACCGCATCCCCGGCGCGGCGATCGCCGTTGCCAGCGGCTTCTTAGGAAGATCCAAAACGAAGCGGCCGCCTTGTAATCTTTCTTTCTCTCCTTCAGAACCGGGCTCGGTCCACAGAGCGCCGACGTCTACCGCTCCGTTGCTCTTCGGTTTTTCCACCATCTTCTGGGGATTGCGGCGCTGCTTTTCGACGTAGGCTTTGATCACCTGGGTCGCCAGACGCGCTGCCAGTTTGCCGTGCTCGCCGCCCTGGAACAGAACACAGACAACCACGTCCGGATTGCGCCGCGGGCTAAATCCCACGAACCAGCCGTTCTGCGCCAGATCGGCGTTGTCTTTGTGTTTGGCCCGGTTCTCCAAAGACACGACCTGAGCCGACCCGGTTTTCCCTGCGATCTCGATTCCCGGAATCGCTGCCAGGGGAGATGTCCCTCCGGGCTCGAGCACTCTTTCCATGGCGTCGGTAATGTAGTTCCAACCACTGGGATCGAACGCAACCGTCTTCACGTCGGTAATGTGCGCCGCCTCCAGGTAATTTGGCGGCAAGTCAGTCGGATTGATCACATGCGGCACCACCATCTTGCCGCCCATCGAAATCGCGCTGATCGCACGCAACAACTGCACCGGCGTTACGGTAATCGCACCCTGCCCGATGCCGACGAAGATGGTCTCACCGGCATACCACTTCTGCCGGAAATTGCGCAGTTTCCACTCTTCGGACGGGACGATGCCACTGGCTTCCTGCGGAAGATCAATGCCGGTCTTCTGTCCCAAACCTAGTTGAGTTGCATATTTTGCAATACGGTTAATTCCAAGCTTGTCCGCCAAGGTGTAGAAGAAAACGTCACACGATTGATAAATCGCTTTCGCGAGGTCCACATCGCCGTGGCTTTGATGCAGGAAGTAGACCCAGCATTTCGAATTCCTGCCGTAGAAGTCAGCACTGCCATTGCAGTGCACGTGCATATTCTGGGCAATGCCTTCCTGCCAGCCTGCAAACGACATGATGACCTTGAAGGTCGAACCCGGCGCCAGCTGCGCCTGAATCGCTTTGTTCAGCAGCGGCTTGTCGGGATCGGTCACCAGCTTGTTCCACTGATCCCGCGACACATGCACGGCAAAATCATTGGGATCGAAAGTTGGCCGGCTGACCATGGCCAGAATCTCTCCGGTGTGTGGGTCCATGGCGACGATGGCGCCGTTCTTGTCGCCCAGAGCCTCTTCGGCGGCAATCTGCAGATCGATATCAACAGTGAGCTTGAGTTGCTTGCCGGGCACGGCTTCGGTTTCGCCGAGACGGCCCACTTCACGGCCATGGCTGTCGACCAGGGCCTGCCGCGAGCCGTTCTGCCCCATCAACAGCGTGTTGTACTGGCGCTCCACTCCGGAAATACCAACGACGTCGCCGGAGTTGTAGAGCTCGAACTGGGGCTGGTTCAGCATGTCTTCGCTGACTTCGCCGACGTAGCCGATCATGTGCGCCATAAACCCGTTGCGCGGATAAAGGCGGCGGTGCGCCATGATCGTGTCGAGTTCGGGCAGTTCGTTGCGGTGCGCTTCAATGAACTGCAATTCGTCGGGAGTGATGTCTTCTTTCAGGAAAATCGGCTGGTACTGCGGCATGGTCGCGAAGTGGCGAATGCGGGCGCGCACCTCGTTTGGATCAAGGTGCAACCCCTGGGCGATCGAGTCCGCATCGGCGGTGAGGTCGCGGGTGGAATCGCGCAGCAAGAGGGCCGAGAATGACGGGTAGTTATCGACGATGGTGCGCCCTTCGCGGTCGAGAATCTTGCCGCGGGGCGCCAGCACCGGCACATTACGAATGCGATTTTTTTCCGCAGCCAGCGAGTAGTAGTCACTCTGCGCCACCTGCAGTCGCCACAGCCCGTAGGCGAGCACCAGGAAGATGCCGAGGATGATGTACTGCGCCGCCGTGAGGCGGATGGCGGAAACTTTTTCGTCGCGGCCGAACATCAGTCGTTAGTCCTTGGTCGTTAGTCGTTGGCTTGGTGCGTTCCTCTCATTGTAAGCCGCAGCGAATTGATCGGGGAATGAGATTAAGTAACTGAGGTCACTATCCATTCGCCAAAGTCGTTTATCAAGCTCGCCAACGACTAACGACCAGCGACTAACGACGCTCCTCACGTTCTCTGCTTAAACTTGTCGAGTAGAAAGAAAAGCGGCACTGCCAGAATCGCGTTGGCCAGGCCCGCCAGGATCCCGTGGGACCAGCTCCAGGTCTGGGTCATGTTGACCAGTCCATGGCCGACCGTGTAATGCACGGCGGAATGTACCAGGTAAAACCCGAGGGTCACCAACAGGCGGGCACCGGCGTTTTCTACATCGAGTTTTACCCCCAGCGACGACGCTCCATAGCCCACCACCGTCTTGGAGATGCCGTAGATTCCGATGGGATTGTGGCCCAGCATATCCTGCGCCAGACCAATGATGGCCCCGGTAAACAGGCCGGCGATTGGATTGCGGCGCGCCATGGCAAAAAAGATCGTAATCAGCAGCGGTAAGTCGACATAGTCTCGAAAGAGTGGAAACCGGAGCGGCAGAAACGACTGCAGAAAAAGCGCCAGCAACGGAATGCCGATCGTTACCGGGATGCTGAACCGGTAAACTTCAACCTGCTCATTCGATGTGTAAGTGATGGGCACGCTATTGTGGGCTGCTCTGGTCGGCGGGCGGTTTGGCATCGGCCGGTGGCGCGGTGGGAGCGGCAGCCGGAGTTGGTTCAGCGGTTTTCGGCTGGTCGCTCGCGGGTTTTTCGGATGCGTCCGGCTTAGGTGTGGCCTCCGTGTCATCCGCAGCGCCGGCGTTCTTCGGCGCGGGGGAACTCTGAGGGGCTGGTTTCGCGGTTTGTCCCGTGCCTGGCGCCGACGCGCTTGAAACGTTGCTTGATGTCGACGGCTTTTTTGGAGCAGGCGCCGTCGCTGGCGTGGTGCTTCCCGGTTTGGCCGCAGTCTTCGCGGCAGCCGGATTGGCGGTCGTTCCCGCAGTACCAGCGGCGGCATTCGTGCTTGTGGCCGGTTTGTCGGGCACAGACGGCAGTCGCTGCGCCAGAATGTCGGCGGCGCGCACGTGAACGTTCTCTTCCGCCACGGCCTGCCGTTCTTTGTTTTCGACCAGCACCAGCACCTCTTCCAGTTTGCTCAGGTTGGCGGCCGGCTTGATCTTGATATTCAGAAACAGGTCCTTGCCGTTTCCAACCTTCATCACCGAGCCAATGGGAAGGCCCTTAGGAAAGATCTGATCGCCGCCGCTGGTCAGCACGGTTTCGCCGAGCGGAACCTGCTCATCGCTCATCACACGTTCGAGAACGACTTCGCCATTAGCGGTGCCACGCAGCACCCCCTGCAGCCGGGTCTTCTCCAGCAGGGCGCCCACGCCGCTGCTCTGATCGTTGATCAACAGCACCTGAGAAACCGACGAATAGACCACCAACACTTTGCCAACGATGCCGTCGGCAGTGATGACCGCCATGTCACGTTTGATTCCGGCGTTCTCACCTTTATCGATATAGACAGTCCGGGAAAGGTCGCTGCCGCTGGAGCCGATCACCTGCGCGGCGACGGTGCGGGAGATGAATTGTTCTTTGAAGGCCAGCAGAGTCTGCAGACGGCGCGCCTGGGCGGCGTCTTCGGCGAGTCGCACCTGCTCCAGCCGCATCTGCTCAATCTGATCTTTAAGCTGGCGATTCTCGGCGCGTACGCCGCGCAGGTAAAAATAATTGTGCCAGATATCGCTGCTGCCGTTCTGGGCCCAGACCAGCAGACGCTCGAAAGGAGTGATGGCGCCCACGCCCCAGATGCGGATCAACCGCGTGTTTTCCGCATCGTTCGCATTGCCGCCGCGTTTCACCTGCATCGCCAGCCCGAGCACTTGCAGAAACAAGACTCCCACAAGAATGACCAGGTTGCGGTAGCGGCCGAGTACGGATTCCATAACGTCAGTGGTTAGTGGTCAGTGGCGAGTGGTCAGTGGTTGGGTTTACTGGCCACCAATCACTAGCCACTGACCACTGTCTTACTCGATCGATATCTTTCGCAGCAGCTTGAAGTCGCTGAGCATTTTGCCGGTGCCCAGCACGACGCTGCACAATGGGTCGTCGGCGATGGAAACGGGCAAGCCGGTTTCTTCGCGGATGCGTTTGTCGAGGTTCTTGAGCAGCGCGCCGCCACCGGTGAGCACAATGCCGCGGTCGCTGATGTCGGCGGAGAGTTCCGGAGGCGTCCGCTCGAGCGCGACGCGAATCGCATTCATGATGGTCGAAACGCATTCGCTGAGAGCCTCGCGGATTTCACCGTCATCGACCGTGATGGTTTTTGGCACGCCCTCGATCAGGTTGCGGCCTTTGATCTCCATGGTCATCGGCTTGTCGAGCTGATGCGCGGAGCCGATTTCCATCTTGATCTGCTCGGCGGTGCGCTCGCCGATCAGCAAGTTGTATTTCCGTTTCAGATAGTTCATGACGGCTTCGTCCATCTGATTGCCGGCCATGCGCACGGAACGCGAATACACGATGCCGCTCAACGAAATCACCGCAATGTCGGTAGTGCCGCCGCCAATGTCGACCACCATGTTGCCGCTGGGCTCGGTGATGGGCAGTCCCGCGCCGATGGCCGCGACCATGGCCTGCTCGACCAGGTGCACTTCACTCGCCTTGGCGCGATAGGCGGAATCCATGACCGCGCGTTTTTCAACCTGCGTAATCTCGGACGGCACGCCAATCACGATGCGCGGATGCACCAGCATCTTGCGGTTGTGTGCCTTCTGGATGAAATAGTTCAGCATCTTCTCGGTGACTTTGAAATCGGCGATCACGCCGTCTTTCATGGGCTTGATGGCGACGATGTTGCCCGGCGTGCGGCCCAGCATTTCTTTCGCCTCTTTGCCGACGGCCTCGACTTCGCCCGTGTTCTTGTTGATGGCCACGATCGAAGGCTCGTTCACCACGATGCCCTTGCCCCGCGCATACACGAGCGTGTTGGCGGTGCCGAGGTCGATGGCCAGATCGCTGGAGAAAATGCTGAACAGCGACCGGAGGTTGTGCCCGCGTGTCGGGCCGGAATGAAATCCGTTCTTTGACATGACGAAATGTTTCCCGCGTCTTTCGACGTGACTGCTCTGCCGGGAGTTCTCCCGGAGTCTTTCCTTATTTTCCTGTCAGGGTGCTGGCTGTCCTTATTCTACGAGAAGCCCCGCAACCCTGCTTAACCCGAAGGTTCCTTAGCCTAAAGATCGAAAACCTACGTCTGGCCACTTACTGGATGATGATCTTCTTCTGCTGCGTGTTCACTCCGCCCTGCGCCGTCTGCGCCGTCACCGTAATCACGGCCTCGCCCGTCGGCAGCGGTGGCGTAAAGTAATGGAACCCGCCGTCCGAGTTGATCATCGGAACCTCGCTGCCATTCACCATGACCCGCGCTCCCGTCTGGGTCTTGCCCGTCACTTCAATCACGTGCCCGTGCTGAATGAAAGGATCCAGGTCCAGTTCGATGGCTTCCGTCTCCTTGCCCTTGGAGATGATGGTGAAGCGATTTTTCTCGCTCTCCGCCGATTCCTTTCCGGCCGTATCGTAGGACTGCACCATCCAGTAATACGCGCCTTCCCCCAGGCTGGTGACGGTAACCGCCGCCGTATTAACCTTCTTGTCAACCAGTGTAGAAGAAAAATAAGGGTTGCGGGAGATGCGCAGGCGGTAACCAACTGCATTCGCCATCGGGGTCCAGGAGAATTCCACGTCCTTGGTGGCTTCGCCGGCGGAAAACAGCGGCGCCATGTTGGCGGGGGCAATCGGGGTGGGCGGACCAATTTCCTTCGCCTTCTCCAAGTGCGACTGCTGGCCCTGGAAGCTCACTTTTTCCCAGTTGGCGAGTTTCACGGTTTCGCCATTGCGCGTGACCTCGCCGGTTCCTTTTTTCATCAGGATTTCGTGCTGCTCCGACTTGGGATCGTTATGCACCTGGGCGGCCGACTCCGGCGACAGCGAGGCCGTTGCGCCCGCCACAATGACCTGCGATTTTGAACCCTGGCTGTAGGTCGCGGTCGAGAGGTCGACCGTTCCGGTGCTGACCGCCACGGCCACGTTGGTCTGCTGCTGATCGTTGGCGGAGTTCTCTTCGATCACGATCAGCGAATCTTGTTTCACGGTATAACTGGTGCCGTCGTTGAAGACAACCTTCGCCATACCTTCGGAGCCGGTCTGAACAACGTCGCCCTTTTCCAGGGGGATGCTGTAGTCGCCGGTCACCCAACTATTGCCGTTGGCCTTCTTCACGCGCACCGTGCCATCGAGGGCGGTGAAGTGCGCCTGCTGCGCCGTCGAGACCCCCGGACCGGTCGCCGGAGCCATTCCCGCAACGTGATCCAGCAACTTGCTGAATACATTTCCGCCCGCCTTGACAGTGTTCTCCGTAAATTGGGGAAACGTGAAGCGCACGAAAAGATAGAACACGACGATGCCGGCCAGGATCAGCAGCGCGACACTGCGGTATGTAATGGTGGTCCACGCGACGTGGAGCCCCGGTTTGCGATTATCGGAGGACACTTGAGATTGAAAAACCTCGCTAAACCTTTGCAAATATGCGGTAAAGACCAACGTTAGCACATGCAAAACGGAGGAAAAAACAGGGAATGAGTTTGGGACGTTACCGAAGTGCCGAGATGTCGTAGCCCGGTGCCGGATCTGGGAAAGTCGGTGTCGGTCGGCACGGCTGTGAAACTTCCGTGGCGATGAGCTATGCTTGCTTTCCCCATGGCTAGCGTTCCTCCAACGCTTTCCGCTCCCGACCGCGCCCGGCAGTCGTTGCTGGGTTCCGGCATGGCCGTGATCTGGGCCATCGCGCTGGCCAAGTTGGTCTTCCACATCTATTTCAACAACCGCTACGGCTATTTTCGCGATGAGTTTAACTACATTGCGTGCGGCGACCACCTGCAGTGGGGATATGTCGACCAGCCACCGCTGATTCCGTTTCTGATCCACATCTGCCGGGCTGTGCTGGGAGACTCGCTGCGCAGCATTCGCTTCATCCCCGCTCTGGCGTCGTCGTTACTAGTCGTGCAAACCGCGGTCCTGGCCCGCGAACTGGGAGGGCGCCGTTTCGCCGTGCTGCTGAGCGCCGTCTGCGCGGTCATCGTGCCGATGTATCTCTCCAACGGCAGTCTGCTGGGCACGAACTGTCTTGAACCTAATTTGTGGATGGGCTGCGCTTATTTCGCCGTCCTCGCCATCAGAAGGAACGATCCACGGTACTGGCTGTGGTTTGGCGTGGTCGCGGGCTTCGGGATGGAAGAGAAGTACTCCATCGCGTTGTTCGGTTTCGGAATTGTCGCTGGCTTGCTGCTGACCGAGCAGCGCCGCGTGTTTTTGAACAAGTGGATCTGGCTGGGCGGGCTCGCTGCTTTTCTGATCTTTCTGCCGAACCTGCTGTGGAATGTTCATTACGACTGGCCGTTTGTGCAGTTGATGCACAACATCAAGGCGGAAGGCCGCGATGTGGTGCTCGGACCATTTCCATACTTCTTCCAACAGATGCTGCTGGTGAATCCCCTGACCGCGCCTATCTGGTTGGCGGGATTGTTCGCGCTTCTCTTCTCAGCACGGCTCAAGCCTTACCGCGTGCTGGGATGGTGCTATGTGGTGTGCTATGCGGTTTTCTTCATACTGCACGGCAAGAACTACTACCTCGCCCCGGTGTATCCCATGCTGCTGGCGGCGGGCGCGGTGGTGATTGAGTCGGCAATTGATGGTCGAAAGGACGCTCGTCCGGAAAGCGGCCGGCCTCGCCTGCGGTGGTTGAAACCCGCGATCATTATCCTTCTGCTGGCCGTCGGAGGGTATCTCGCGCCTATGGTCGTTCCGGTTCTTTCCCCCGACGCCTTTCTCGCCTACGCGAAGACTCTTCCGTTCAAGATTCCGGTGATGGAGCATTCCCACGCCCGCGCCGCTCTGCCGCAGTGGTTTGCCGACCAATTCGGATGGCAGGAGATTGTGGATGAGACGGCGGTCGCGTGGAGCCGCCTTGCGCCCGAGGAGCGCAAAGACTGCGGCATCTTCGCCCAGGATTACGGTCAGGCCGGGGCCATCGATTTTCTCGGCCGCCGCGCTGGCTTGCCCGCTTCCCTCAGCGGGCATCAGACCTGGTTTCTCTGGGGACCGCGCGGCTACTCGGGCAACTGCATGATCGTGCTGGACGATAACCAGGCAACGCTGGACAAACTCTGGGAGCATGTGGACTACGTCGGCACATCCGCGGCGAATCCGTATGCCCTTGAGCAGCAGATTGACGTGTTCATTTGCAAAGGCAAGAAATTTGATTCCTTGACTGCCCTCTGGCCAAAGCTCAAACGCTGGCACTAGGCACAAAGCAAACCTTTAACCACGAAGGTAACGAAGGAAGCACTGGGGCATTCCTTCGTGAACCTTCGTGTCCTCGTGGTAATCGCCTTTCGCCTAGCCTTGCCGCACCTTCCGCTCCGGCTGTAGCATCAATATCCAGGCATTCATAAGGAGACATCATGGCAACCGACACTTTGACCAGCCCGGCCTCGCTCAGCTACGGCAAGACAAAAGTCTTCAAGAATTTTATTGATGGCGAGTGGGTCGAGGCCTCGACCGGAGAGACGTTCGAAAACCGCAATCCCGCCGATACCCGAGACCTGGTCGGCATCTTCCAGAAATCCGCCAAGGCCGACGTGGACGCCGCCGTCGCCGCCGCCAAGCGCGCCTTCACCAAGTGGCGACTGGTGCCCGCGCCGCGCCGCGCCGAAATCGTTTTTCGCGCCGCCGAGATTTTAATCGAGCGCAAGGAAGACTATGCCCGGGAAATGACCCGCGAAATGGGCAAGGTTCTGGCCGAGACCCGCGGCGACGTGCAGGAAGCGATTGACGCCGCCTATTACAATGCCGGCGAAGGCCGCCGCCTGTTCGGTCCGACGGTGCCGTCGGAAATGCCCAACAAGTTTGCCATGGCCGTGCGCCAGCCGATCGGCGTATGCGGCATGATCACGCCGTGGAATTTCCCCATGGCGATTTCGTCATGGAAACTTCTGCCGGCCATCGTCTGCGGCAACACCTGCGTCATTAAGCCGGCGCAGGACACGCCGCTTTCAACCTTCAATCTCGTGCGTGCTCTCACCGACGCGGGACTGCCCAAGGGCGTCATCAACGTGGTCGGCGGATTTGGCGCTGATGTAGGCACTCCAATCGCCGAGCATGCCGACGTGCGCGCCGTCTCGCTGACCGGATCCTCTGCGGTCGGTCGCATCATCGGCGGCATTGCAGCCAAGAGTTTCAAGCACTGCTCGCTAGAGTTGGGCGGCAAGAATCCCATGATCGTGCTCGACGACGCCAACCTTGATCTCGCCATCGAAGGCGGACTCTGGGGAGCTTTCGGCACCACTGGCCAGCGCTGCACCGCGACCAGCCGCATGATCGTGCAGAAGGGCGTGTACCGGGCATTCGTCGATCGCCTGGTCGAGCGCGCGAAGAAATTGAAAGTGGGCAATGGCCTGGACGAAACCGTGCAGATGGGCCCTGCCGTCAACGAGAAACAGCTTCAGACCGACCTGAGCTATGTGGAGATCGGCAAGAACGAGGGCGCGAAGCTGGTTTGCGGCGGCAACCGACTCGATCAGGGCGAGTACCAGCATGGTTGGTTCATGGAGCCGACCGTGTTCACCGACGTCGACCCCAAGATGCGCATCGCACAGGAAGAAATCTTCGGACCTGTGGTCTCGATCATCCCTTGTGACCATCTTGAGGACGCCATCGAAATTGCCAACGGGATCGAGTACGGCCTGTCGTCGGCACTCTATACCAAAGACGTGAACAAAGCGTTCTCGGCGATTCGCGATCTTTACGCCGGCATCACCTATATCAACGCGCCCACCATCGGCGCTGAAGTACACCTGCCTTTCGGCGGCACCAAGGCCACGGGGAACGGTCATCGCGAGGGTGGGATTGGCGCCATCGACTTCTACACCGAGTGGAAGTCGGTTTACGTCGATTATTCCGACAAGCTCCAGAAAGCGCAGATCGACCGGGAAGACTGACGTTGAGCCACGGACCGAAACCTATGCTAGCTGGCGGCCTTGGTCTGCAGCCGCTCGCGTCGGATTTCGGTAGTCGTACGGATTGAGCTTGCTTTCAACCAGGGTCTGGAACTTGGCAGCTTGCCCCGTCAGCGCTCGCTTCGGAACGATGCGATAGAACTTGGGATTGTAGTAGAGGAGCATCAAGCCGTTGCCTTCGAGATAACCAACGAACTGCGTCCACGAAGTCCGCGACTGGTTGGCTGGATCCTGCAGATGCAAACCTTGATCGCTGAAGTAAACCCGTAAGGGCCCGAGGTATTGCGTGCGCCGCTTCGTGGCAATCTTCAGCAACGGGAATCCCACAAGCCCACCGATCAAACCGGCGCGGACAGCGTCGTTGTGGGCGGCCATGGAATTCCAGATAACAAAGACTCCATAGGTGAAGCAGGCGTAAGTTGCGACGACCGTTGCCAAACCGCGCCAACCGCCTCCTTTGAGAGTATGCAGCCAGTAGGCTGCGCGATAATCCTCACGCTTCAGGGCGAAGTCAAAGTGGGGCGCAGTCGCTGGCTTGTCCTGATGCAGCTTGCCGGTGGCCAGCGCGCGAAATTCGGTGATCTCGGCTTCCGAAGCGAAGGCCGATTTTGGCAGAATCTGCCCGCCCATCTTCGTGTTGAAAGCGAAATGCGTTTTGCTCTCAGAAAAAGACGTCAGCTCCGACCAGGGGCGCGTAACCGTCCCACACTTGCAGCTCGAGGTGAACTCCTTTTCATCCGCCGCAAAAATTCTCTGGTCGCGGCAATGGATCCGCTGGAACTCCTCAGCGAGTCTCTTTTCGTACTTTTCCTTGTTCGTGCGGACGGACCGCTGCTCGTAGAAATACGCGGCCGTGGCCGCAAGCAGGCCCAGCCCGATGAGGAAACCACCGACCGGGAGCCCCATCCCCTGCACCATCAAAAACACGCCTAACAGTGCCATCAGAGCGCAGGCCACCAGCACGCCCTTGAATCCCGCATTGCTGCCTGCGGCTGTCGGGAAAGGCGCCTGCAACGTCCGGAAATCCTCAAATTTGATGGCGTAGGAAAGCCGCATGGTCTGCGATTATAGGCGGGCGCGTGACCAGTATAGACGTTACCGAAGTCTCGACACACACCGACGTTTGGTGTTCTCCCCGCTGGATTCACCCCACATTTCTCCCCGCCTCCGGGTCCTCTGCGGTTAGAATTTCTCTTATGCCCTCCGCTCAAACTCACGAGATCCCCGCCGCCTCCCGCCTCGAAAATATCCGTTATGCCATCCGCGATCTGGCCTGCGTCGCCGACGAACTCACCCGTCAGGGACACAAGGTCGTTCCCCTGAACATCGGCGATCCGCTCAACTTCGATTTCCATACGCCGCCGCACATCATCGAAGCCGTCTACAAAGCCATGCGCGACGGCAAGAACGGCTACGCCCCGTCCCCCGGCATTCCCGTAGCCCTCGAGGCCATTCGCGGCGAAGCGGCGCGCAAAGGCATCACCACGGTGCGCGACGTTTTCGTCACTTCCGGAGTCAGCGAAACGGTCGACGCCTGCATTTCCGCCCTGGTCAATCCCGGGGAAGACATTCTCACGCCCCGCCCCGACTATCCGCTGTACTCAGCCATCCTGTGCAAGCTCGGGATTGCTCTCAACACCTACGACCTGAATGAAGACGACGCCTGGCAGCCCGAACTGGCCGACATCGAGCGCAAGGTCACACCACACACCCGCGGCATCGTGCTCATTAACCCCAACAACCCCACCGGCTCGCTGTGCACGCGGCAGATGCTGGAGCAAGTCGCGGAACTGGCGCGACGCCATAACCTGCTCGTCTTCTCGGATGAAATCTACGACAAGCTGATTCTCGAGGATACCCCGCACATCGCCTTTGCCTCAGTCGCGCCCGACGTGCCTTGCGTGACGTTTGGGGGAATGTCGAAGAACTACCTCGTCCCTGGATGGCGCATTGGATGGGGCATCGTCTCCGGCGAAGCGGCGGCGGTGAAGTCCTACACCGACGGTGTACAGCGCCTGCTGCGCGCGCGACTCTGCGCCAATCATCCCGAGCAGTACGCGATTAAGCCGGCGCTCGAAGGCCCACAGGATCATCTCGTCGAAGTGCAGCGCAAACTGCGTTCGCGCCGCGATCTCACGCAGAAGTGGTGCGAGGCGACCCCGCGCGTGAGCTGCGTGGCCCCGCGCGGCGCGTTTTATGCTTACCCCAAAATCGACATCCCGGAGAGCGACGAGATCTTCGTGAAAGAACTGATCCGCCAGAAGCACGTCATGGTCGTCCACGGCTCCGGCTTCGGCCAGAAACCGGGCACCCAGCATTTCCGCATCGTGTTCCTGCCGGACGAGCAGACGCTGACCAAAGCCTACGCCGGGATCGCAGACTTCATTCGTGAGCGCTACGGAAAACCCTGATTCACCGCCCACAATGAGAATTGAAGAGACCGCACAATTGAGCACCGATTTCGATTGGTTCGGGGTCGATGAGGGAGGCCTCATCGCACACTTTGCGTCGGCAGGCTTCAAGCGTGTGCCCGCGAGTGTCTCGGAACGCGCCGAAGACCTCGTGCTTGTATGCAACTACTTCAAGACAGAAGCGCCCGTCCGGGGAGCGCACAGGGTTGATGAAGATCTGGTGGGCCTCCGTCCCGGCTGGAAAGGTGAGCAAAATGAATCGCGCTATCTCAAGAGTTTTGTTGCGATGGCCGATCTGGGCCTGTTCTCGTTCGACATCGATTCTTACCTGAAACCCGGAATCGCTTACTTCCGAGTCGCCTGTCCCCTGTCACCGCTGGGATTGGAGCAACTACCAGAGCCCGTTCGGCAAATTATCGCCCGGACCCGGCTCACTGGCGTGCGCTTTGCGCAACCAGTCGCTCATCCCATATGAAGCCACGCTGGATATGTGAAGAGACGCCCTTCAACAAAAACCGCAGGCGCAATTCATATGACCATAGTATAATGACCATGATCGGGAGGCTCCTTTGAAAACTATGCCCGCCGGTGCGTTCAAAGTCCACTGTCTAAGAGTCATGGATGAGGTTCAGTCCAGGCGCGAAGTGGTTGTCATCACCAAGCGCGGCAAGCCCGTCGCAAAGCTCGTCCCCGTAGAGCAGGAGAAGGACGACATCTTCGGCTTTATGAAGGGCAAAGGCACGGTTGAGATCAAGGGCGATATTGTCTCCCCGATACTCACTCCGGAAGAGTGGGGCGATCTCTATTGATCCTGCTCGACACTCACGTGGTGATATGGCTCGCGCAGGATTATCGTCGGATATCCACGAAAGCGCAGTCAGCCATCAAAGACGCTCGCAAGAAAGACCGCGGATTGGCAGTCCCAAGCATCGCGCTGGTCGAAATCGCCCGACTTGCAAGTTGCGGACAAATTTATTTGAAGCCTGACGCGGAGACTGTTCTTGCCGAAGTTGAGCGCCGCTTCACCATTCTTCCAATCACAGCCAATATCGCCCTCCAGGCTTACGCTCTGCCAGCCAGCTATCCCAAAGATCCTGCCGACCGCATCATCGGCGCCACTGCGCTCGTGGAGGACATTCCGCTTCTCACCGCGGACCAGGCAATCCGCAAGTCGCGGGCAGTTCCGACGATCTGGTAGCAAATTCGAATCCCAGTAAATCCCGGGAATGGCCGCGGGCACGCGCTTCGCGCAATCTACCAGTTCCCGCGCCGCTTGGCCTTTGCGGACGAATCTGCTTAAATCAGAGGCAGGCGCAACCTTGGCGGCGTGCCGGTGTTCGAACAACCGTGGTCGACATTCATTCTCACATCCTGCCAGAAGTCGATGATGGCCCGAAATCGTGGGACGTCTCGGTCGCCATGTGCCGCACGGCGGCCGCAGACGGCATCACTCACATGGTCGCCACGCCCCACGCCAACGACCGTTACCACTATGATCGCGAGTATTTGAAGGGGCTGGTCGCCCATCTGCAACAGCTCATCGGCGAGTCACCGAAACTCAGCCTGGGCTGCGACTTTCACCTCTCCTACGACAACCTGCAGGACGCTCTGGCCAATCCCACGCGTTACGTCATCGAAGGCACGCGCTACCTGCTGGTCGAGTTCAGCAACTACAGCGTCCCCCAGCAGACCACGGATTCTTTTCTGCAACTCGGCAACTGCGGCATCACGCCGATCATCACCCATCCCGAGCGCAATCCGATTCTGCGCGAGAGCCCACAGCGCGTGCTGGAGTGGGCCGATCAGGGATGCGTGGTGCAGATGACAGGCTCGGCTCTGACGGGATTCTGGGGAGAACGAACACGCCGCGCGGCGCTATGGCTGCTCGAACATCAGGCGGTCCACGTGCTCGCCACCGATGCCCACGACACGGAAAAACGGGTGGCGATTCTTTCCACCGCGCGCGATGCGGCCGCCGCGATCTGCGGAAAAGACATCGCGGAAGCGATGGTGGAATCGAATCCCCTCGCCATCATCACCAATCAGACCCCCTTGCCCTACTCTCCGACGCCGGTAATGACGAGCTACAAGAAAAACTAGCTGTCAGCATTCAGCCAGCGCGAATCATCGCCTGCCCCTGCACACTGGTGCCTATAGTCGGAAACTTCATCCCGGCTGAGATGGTGAATGCTGATTGCAGCGCGTTACTGCGGGTGGGAATGATCGCCTTGCTCGGGAGTGGGAGCGACCGGAACCGGAGCGGGGGCAGGATCTGTCGTGGGCGCAGCACTGTGGGGCGTGGCACGCGGCGATTCCGCGCGCTGCCGATCCGGGACAGTGGTCATGGCGCTCTCAGGGTTCAGCAGATGGTCTTTGCTCGGGCCCAGACCCAGCTTGATCAGCGCCCGCGAGTCGGGCACCGTTTTGCTCTGCCACCCGTGGTCGGCCTGGTAGCGTCTCATTGCATCTTCGCTGGCCTGGTTCCATGTGCCGGTGGCTTCTCCGCTCAGGTAGTGTTCGCGGATCAGAGCTTCCTGAATGGCCTGCGCACGCTCGGAGTCGATCTTCTGCTGGCCGCGCGCCCGGGCTGACTTCTTTCGCGTGGAATGCTTGTGAGTAGAAGCCGTGTGCGTCGTGCTGGTGGATTTGGCGCCGCTGGCTGACTTAGCAGGTGCGTTCGTGCTCTTGTGATTCGTAGGGGCGGTGGTCGCCGACTTTTTCGCGCCAGCGTCACCCGTCGAACTTTGGCCTGCTGTTGCCGCAGACACGCACAGGCACACGGTTAGTGCGCATACTGGGAGGAAGCGTGTTCGCCTGCTTCGAGTCCAAATCCTCAACGCGATACTTTCACCTCTAGGAAATTCTTGCTGCCTTAAAAAGGCGCAAGAACAAAAAGCCCAACAGACGCTGGCATTGTAATCATCCACGATGGATGGGTATAGTGCCAGTTCCCGTTGGGCCTATGTCAGTTACGGAAGTGTACCGGCCAGGAAGATGGTTCCGTCCTGCCGCGTTGAACCGCGCGAACGCACCAGGAACACAACATCCTGGCCGCTCTTCAGGCTCGATTCGATCTTGGCGAATTCTTCTTCGCTGTTGACCGCCTGCTTATTCACTTCCAGAACGATGTCGCCGCGTCCCAGGTTCACGTCTTCGGCAAACGAACCGGGCTTCACGTCCTGCACGATCACGCCTTTTCCCACCGGCATGTCGAGACGGTCGGCCATCTCGGGCGTCACCTTGCGAACCGTGACCCCGAACTTACTCTGCTTGGGAGCGCTCTCGTCGCCGTTCTCCTGATCGTCGCCTAGGCGCGCGGCAAACAGCTTGGCGCGATCGGCAATGGTCACCGACGCTTCCTGCGGTTTCCCGTTGCGCAGGAAGCCCAGGGTCACCTTCGATCCCGGCTTGCGCGAGGCGATATCCGCCACCAGTTCGGTGCCCTTGCTTACCTTGTGGCTATCCACGCTGGTGATGGTGTCGCCGACCTTCAATCCCGCCTGGTCGGCAGGACTGCCGGCCACCACGCTGGAGACGGTAACGCCGCTTCCTGCGCCGTACACCCGAGTAATCGCAGGATTCTCCACCGCGTCAAACTGGATGCCGATCGAGCCGCGCGAAACTCTGTGTTCCGGCCCGGTCAACTGGTTGTAAACATCGACCACGGTTTTGGACGGCAGGGCAAAACCCACGCCGGCATAGGCGTTGGTCTCGCTCAGAATCGCGGTATTAATGCCGATTACCTCGCCGTTCATATTGACCAGCGGCCCTCCCGAGTTGCCGGGGTTGATGGCGGCATCGGTCTGAATGAACGTCTGAAACTGGCGGCCGGGGACAATGTCGCGTCCCTTCGCCGAAACAATTCCAGCGGTCACAGTTTCGGACAACCCGAACGGACTGCCTACCGCCAGAACCCAGTCGCCCACCTGCATGCTGTCGGAATTTCCCATCTTGGCGGCCGGCAGGGCGCGGTCCAGGTCGACCTTGATCACGGCAAGATCCGTTTCCTGATCTGTTCCCACGACTTTGGCGTCATGCTGCACACCCGGCGGATCATCTTCGAATCGGACTCGAATGCGGTCCGCTTTCTCAACCACGTGCCGATTCGTGACGATGTATCCCTTGGGGTCGACGATTACGCCAGAGCCCAGGGAGCGCTCGCGGATCGCGCCATCGCCGGAGCCACCCTGACCTCCCGGACCTCCGAAGAAGTGATTGAAGAAATCGTCCATCCCGCCACCGCCGCTATCATCGTCATCGGGATTCTGTCCCCGGCGCCGGTGGACGTTCTTGATCGTCGATTCCGTATTGATGTTGACCACGCTCGGTTCCAGCTGCTTCGCAATCTGCGAAAACGTGTTCGACATCTGCTGCGGCGAAGGCAACGTAAGCGGCGTCGCATCGCTCTTTTGCCCTTCTTTTCCTTTGACTCCGTAGGAAATCACCGTCCCGATCAGAATGCCGACGGAAAGCGTTGCCAGAATACTCAGCGTGTAGGCCCAGCGATGAGCCTTGATGCGCATCCACATTGCGCCCGAATCCATGTCTACTTCCCTCCGAACTCACAAACTTCTTATAGTATACCCATTTACGCGGTGAAGGCTTGGAGCCTCGCCGAAGGCTCAAATTTAAAGACTTCACCACGAAGGACTTCATTTTGCGAAGGGTTCCTTCGTGAACCTTCGTGTCCTTCGTGGTTCACGTTCTTTGCACTTCTTCCACCGTCAAACTGCGCCACTACCTCGCCGGAGGCGGCTTTCCAGTATTAGACGCACAAACCCGCGGAACCGTTTGATGCTCCCTGGAGTTGAGTAAAGTACTTCCTGACAGTCTCTTAGCGGGGAATCGGAGAAGGATGATCAACCCAGGCGGGAACTCACTTCGCCTCGTACACCGTCTTCCCACCCACCACTGTGCGCAGCACCTTGGTTCCTAACAGTTTCTCCGGCGAGGATGCCGCTGGATCCCGGTCCAGGACGACAAAATCCGCCAGCATTCCGGGCACGATCTTCCCTTTCTCTTTTTCGTCGAACTCGGCAAAAGCCGAGCCCGTGGTGTAGGCGGCAATCGCCTGATCCATGGTGAGCCGCTGCTCGGGGAAATACTCGAGCTTGCCGTTGTCGCTTTTCCGCGTGACGGCTGAATAGAGGCCGCGGAACGGCGTGACCGGTTCCACGGGATAATCCGTGCCAAACGCCAGGGCCACGCCCTTGTTCAGAAAAGCCAGCCAGGCGTAGGAAGTCGCCGCCCGCTTCGGTCCGAGTCGATCCTGGGCCCAGCGGATATCGGTCAACAGATGACTGGGCTGCATCGAGGCAATAACTTTCAGAGTCTTAAACTGCGCGATCTGCGCCGGCGTCGTGACCTGCGCGTGTTCGATGCGCAGGCGGAAGTCGTCGCCGCCGTTGGGCGCTCTCACGTGCGCTTCGCGCGCCGCCTTCTCGGCGCCGGCAAAGGCGTCGAGCGCCATCTGTATGCCCTTGTCGCCAATCGCGTGGAACCCAATCTGGAAGCCGGCCAGCACACGCTCCTTGGTCATATCATTCAGCTTGACGGCATCGTATCGCGGCAAGCCGGAGTTCTTGGGATCATCCGCATACGGTTCGAGCATGGCCGCCGTGTGCGATCCCAGCGAGCCATCCATGAATCCCTTCAGCATTCCGGTGTGCAGCATCAGGTCCGACTGAGGATGCGAGTTGCGCTTCCTGTCCAACTCCTCGACCGGATCGTCAAAGGGCAGCCATTCCGTGATCCGCGCCGTCAGCTTGCCTTCTTTTTCCAGCTCTTCGTAGATCTGAAAATTCTCCCAGACCGGCGAATAATCCTGCGCCGAGGTCACTCCGTGTTCGGCCAGATCGGCAAGGGCAAGTTCCAGCCCCTCCCGACGCAGCCGGTGGGTCGGCTTGGGAATCGCGCCCAGAACCGCGAGCTGCGCCGTTTCCCGCAAAATGCCGGTCGGCTCGCCATTCTGGTTGCGATCGATCTGCCCACCCTGGGGGTCGCGGCTAGCCAGTGTGACGCTGCCCAACTGCAGCGCCCGAGTATTGGCCACGGCAATATGCCCATCGATCCGTTCCAAAAACACGGGATGTCCGTTCGACACTTCGTCCAGATCCCAGCGCGTCGGAACCACTTTCACAGGCCACAGGGTTTCGTCCCAGCCGGAACCCTGAATCCAATCGCCCGCCTTCGACTCTTCGACCTTCTTCGCGACTCGGGCGCGAAGCTCCTCGAGAGATTTCACGCCGGTCAAATCGATGCTCAGCTTCATCGTCCCGGCATCGTCAAGATGAAGGTGTGCGTCGTTGAATCCGGGCATTATAAAATGTCCGCCGAGATCGACCACCTCGGTCTGCGGCCCTTTCAGCTTCTCAATTTCAATGGCCTTGCCCACCGCCTGGATGCGGTCGCCGCGCACCGCAATGGCTTCCTCGCGAAGAATCGAACTGAACGGCGTGTTGGCGGGCACGCCCGTGTAAACGTTGGCGTGCATGAAAATGATGTCGGCCTTCGGCTTGGCCTCGGCCGAGGCCGGAGCGGGTTCCTGCCCGGAACTCTGGATCGCGCCGAGAACAGAACACAGAACTGCACACCCCAGACTCGCTCGCAAGCTCAACTTCATTCCCCCACCCCCGCCAGCGCCAGCATGGTCAGCAAAATTCTTTTCAGACCCAACTCGCGCCCGTTGGAATCGAACCACTCCTGCAAAGTGTGAGCCCCGCCGCCCGACCCGCCGCCCCCGATGGCAATCGCCTCCTGCCCCAGCGACAGCGGTATGTTCGCATCGGTCGACGCCCGCTGCACCTGGGCGGCGTTGGCGAGTTGCCCGTCGACGGCGCGTATGACCTGCAAAATTCGCGCCCCGGCTCGCAACTCTCCCGCGGGACGGTTGCCGATCACAACTACCTCGCAACTCACTCCGGCCGGCCGCTTCTGCACAGACGATCGCATCTCCGCCGCCATGGTTTCATCCTCCACGGCGCGGTTCAGCGCCAGGCGCAACGACTGCTCCAGCCGCTCCATCTCCGTCATCGACGTCGAGCGAATGTCCACCTTCATGCTGGCCGACTCGGGAATCGAATTTACCGAAGTCCCGCCGCGAATCACACCGATGTTGAACGTGGTCTTCGGCGTGGTTGGGACCGGGGTCGCAGTAAAGGTTTCGATCGCCTTGGCCAGAATGACGATGGGATTCGGGGCGCCAAAGTCGCTCCAGGAATGTCCGCCCGGCCCACGCACGATGACTTCAAACCGGCGGCTGCCCAGGGCTTCGGCGACGATCGTGTCGGCGCCCGCTCCGTCGAGCACCAGGCTGTAGGCAATCGAATCTTTCCAGCGCGGTGTGGAAAAAATGTGCCGCATGCCGCGCAGGTCGCCTTCGCCCTCTTCGCCGACATTGCCGATAAACACAAACGGCAGCGCATGCCGGACGCGCACATGCCGCAACAGCGACGCAATTCCCAGCAACGCCGCCACGCCTGCGCCGTTGTCGGAGACTCCGGGGCCGTAAATGCGGCTTCCCTGCTGGCGAATATTCAGCGGCGTATTCGCCGGAAACACGGTATCGATGTGCGCGCTCAGCGCCACATAGCGCCGGCCAAATCCGGGATGCGTTCCAAATACATTTCCCACGTCGTCGATGCGAACATCGTCGAGCCCGACTTCGCGAAAGCGCTCCGCCAGCCAGGCCCCGCGCGCCGACTCGCCAAAGGGGGGCGCCGGAATCCGAGCCATCTCCATTTGCCAGTGCGACAGCTGCGGTTCTTGCATGCGAAACCAGTTGAAGGCCGAACGAACCTCGGGCGAAGCGGCCAGGCGCGCCACCTCGTGCTGCACCGACAGTGCAAGCTCCGGCAAGTCCGGGCGCGGGGGATTCGGGCTCATGGCGAGTATTCCGCCAGTTTACAACGCATGGGGCAGGATTAGGATTGGCTAATGCGTTACCGAAGGCGGGAAGCCCCCCGTCGCGGACGTGCCTCCGTATTGTCCTATGGCGCGGGGTAATGACCCCTTCGTTTCAAGCGCCATCACGAGACTGGCATCTCAATTGGCGCGTTACGCCAAAAGCTTTTCGACCTCGCAAACGGGCCAGTCCATTGTTCGGAATGCTACACGAGGGAAGGTGTTGAGCCCGCCCTGCGCTCCACGGCTGCCACCAGTTTTTTAGTAGTCGGCACTTCGATCCCGTGCCGCGAAGCGCCGCGCAGGACCGGTCCGGCGATCGCGTCGAGTTCCGGAGCATTGCCGCGCTCAACGTCCTTCTGCATGGAACTGCGCATGTTCGCGGGCATCTTCATCATCCCGGCGAGGACGGACTCCGCATCCACTTTGGCGCGCTCCGCCACCGCAACGGCGCAGGCTTCCCGCACACAAGACTCGAGTAGCCGCTTCCATTCTGGATCGGCGATCACTGCTCCCGTCGTTCGATCAGCGGCGGTGGTGGTCAGCGCCAAGGGCGCGAGGAAAACAATCTTGCTCCACATCAGGGTCGGCTCGTCATCGATGAACCGGCACTCGAATCCCATTCTCTGAAGGTCGTCGACAGTCTTGCCCAGCAGGCTTCGCCCGGCCGACGACACATTCAACCGGGCAAAGGGAGAACGATGCACGATTTGTCCGGGTGCGACGCGCTCGGTCTCGACGGCAATCGTAGCCGCAATGACTTTCTCCTCGCCGTATTTCGCCCGCAGGAGCGCAAGATGGTCAATGCCATTGAGGAGAGGAACGATCGCCCGTACTGAATCGGGCTTGGTGAATGAAGCCAGCGCGGCCTCGAGTTGTGTGGCCTTCACCGTAATCCAAAGCACGTCGGCCGCAGGCACGGTGGAAGCGCGCGAGACGGGCACACTGAAATTTCCAAACGCGCTTTCCAACTGAAGCTGTTCAGGAAACCGGGCGAGCGACTCGGGTCTCACTACCACGGTGACCGGCGCACCCGATTTCGCCAGGCAGGCGCCGATCAAGCCTCCAACGCCGCCCACGCCGAGAATCGCATGTCTTACATCTCTCAAGGCAGCCATGCGCGCGTCACTTTTTGTGCGCCGCCGTGGGCACGCACTCCAGAATCTCCGCCTCACTCAGCGTGTGGTCGCTCTGCTTGGCGCGCTGGTAGATGCGGTCGACGATCCCGTCGCTCACCGGAATGCCGTGCCGTTCCAGCCACCACAGCACATTCGATTTGCCGCTCATCGGCCCGATATCGATAATCTGCTCCAGCCCAAACATATGCGAGGGCACTCCCGAATACACGGCGTTCGCCAGCACCACGTCGTCTTTGCGATACGCCTTAATGATCGCGGACGCGTGCACGCCCGTTGCGGTGCGGAACGCATCATCGCCGACCACCGGATAATTCGCGGGAATCGGCACACCCGTGGCCCGCGAGACGGCCTGACAATACTGCTTCAGCTTGGTCAAGTCCTGTTTGTCCCAAGGCGCAATGCCCATCAACTTCAGATTCACCAGCATCTGGTCGACCTGGGTATTGCCGACACGTTCTCCCAGACCAATGGCGCAGCCGTGAACGCAATTCGCGCCCGCGATGATGGCGGCCATCGAATTCGCAATCGCCAGGCCGCGGTCGCTGTGCCCATGCCAGTCGACGCGAATCTTCTCACCCGAGGGCTTCACCACTTCCTCAATCACAAACCGCACCAGCGCCAGCGCGCCCAGGGGCGTGGCGTGTCCAGCGGTATCGCAAATGCAGATGGCGCGGGCGCCGCAGTTGATCGCCGTCGCGTACAAACGCTTCACCGTTTCGGGATCGCAGCGGCTGGTATCCTCGGTGACGTACATGACATCGAGCCCGAGCGAAACGGCGTATTTGACGGCCTTCTCCGTCGTCTGCAAGAGAAAATCGTCGGTCCATCCTTCGGTGAATCTTCGAATCGGGCTGGAGCCGATGAACGTAGCGGCCTCGATCGGCAACCCAGTCTTCTGCACGATCTCGGCGATAGGGCGAATGTCGTTCTCGTGGGTTCGCGCCGCGCAGTTGGCGCGAATCTTCATCTTGTGCGCAGCGATCTCGCGGGCCAGGGCGGTCACGGCCTCGACAGCGCGCTGCCCCGCGCCGGGAAGTCCGAGAGCCAGCGAGTGGATGCCCAAAGTCTCCATCAAATGGAGAATTTCAATCTTTTCCGCGATCGAAGGATCACGCACCGACGGCGACTGCAGCCCATCACGCAAAGTCTCGTCGTTAATCAACACCGGCCCCGGTGGCTTCAGCCCCGGCGGGTAATTCTTGTTCCAGTCGTAGATGAGGTCGGGAGTGTGCATGGGAAAAGCTTCTAGCTGCTAGCTCCTAGCTTCTAGCAAAACTCGTGCGGCCGAGCGCCCCTCATGGTTTCCCAAACATGCAAGATCGTCACGTTGACGATGCGATCGCTGTGGCTAGCAGCTAGAAGCTAGGAGCTAGGAGCTTTTTCTTTCGGCGGCAGCGTCAGCCCGAACACCGAAATCATCCCCTGGCCCGCGACGTTGATCTTGCTCTCGCCCGGCGTCGGCAGATACAAGGTCCTACAGTTTTCGCAGCGATAGACTTCGGCCTTCGGTCCCCAGGCCTTCTCCACGTCGCCACACTCGCGTTCGACCGCGTCGGTCATGTAGAACCAGAGCTTCAGGTGCCCGCCGCAGAATTTGCCTTTGTCGTTTTTCTCGTTGCAGGCACGCTGCCCGGCCTTCTTGATCTTGACCTTATGTTTAGGAAGCTGCGGAATATTCTGGGAGTTGGAAGCGGTCACTTCACCAGTCGCCAAGGACGTACCCCTCGTTCGAGCGGACACAAACGCCGCCGGATTCGGCCTTACGCGGTCATTGTAAACGAAAACGTAAACGAAAACCGGTAACCGAAACGCGAATCTTGAACCACGAAGGACGTCAACACGAAGGAATGCACAATACTGCGTTCAGATGTGGATACCTCGTCTCTGCTAGTCTGTCTTTTCAGTCGACACTCGTGCGCCAGACGGTCTTCCGCTCCGGGCACTCGTAACACCAAGGAACGCATGATCACAATCGTTTCGGGACTACCTCGCTCGGGCACGTCGCTCATGATGCAGATGCTGGTGGCTGGAGGCATGACAGCGCTCTCCGACGGCGAACGCCGCGCCGACACCGACAATCCGCGCGGCTACCTGGAGTGGGAGCGGATCAAGCAACTTCCCAACGATCCGGCCTGCATCGCCGAGGGCGAAGGCAAGGTGGTCAAAGTGATTTCGCGGCTTTTGCTTTCGCTTCCCGCCGGCCACGAATATCGGATCATCTTCATGCAGCGGCCGCTGCCAGAAGTCCTCGCGTCGCAAGACGAAATGCTGCGCCGCCGCGGAACCTACAAGGAAGGAGCCGATCCCGCCGCCATTTCCGCGGCGTTTGAGAAGCATCTGCGCGAGGTCTACGCGTGGATCGACAGTAAGCCCTACGTCACAGCGCTCCGCGTCCCGTACCACGAAGTTTTGAGCAAGGCGAAAGAAATCAGCCAGCGGCTCGAAACGTTCCTGGAGGCTCCGCTGGATGTGGAAGCGATGGTCCGACAGGTGGACGGGGCTTTGTACCGCAATCGCTCCAAGTAATTCGCCCGGGCGCTCAGAATTCGCGCTTCGGTTTGGCTTGATCGGCGCCCACTCGTCCGGTTTCAATCGCTGCCTCGTAGTAGCTCTCGCCTTTCACTGGCGCACCCGCCAGACGGCGAAGAATGTTGATCTGCCCGACGTGGGTCAAGGCATCGGCGATCGGCCCTTGAAATATTTTCTCGAGCGAAGCCTGCACTGGCTCACTCGAAGCCAGGAAGTCATCGAACTTCTTGAGGGTTGCGAAAAATCTTACGACTTCCTGCTCCCACGGCAGCGGCTTCGAATCGTGCCACGTCCGCCGGCCCTGCGCGATCGACAACCCCCAATCAAAAAGGTCGCCCACATGCGCCAGAATCTGCCCAGGAGTGCGTACGCCCTCGCCTGCCTGAAAATCGGCGAAGCCCTCGGGCGCGTTACGCACGGCTTTGCCGCCTCGATACGCGACTGTGGCCAGAGTATGCCGCAACAGTTCGCGCTTCGGATCTGCAGCAGGACTGGAATGGGCCACGCTGGAATGAGCCGCGTTCGAAGTAGGATCGTTCATGGCGACAGATTACACTGGTCGGCAGGAGACGAAAAGTATGGCGAAGAGATTCCAATCAGGGTCCACCCGATCGGGCTCTGCCCAACCGGGATCTGGCCCTGCGCAGTCTGTCCACAAGGGTGCAGTCACAACCGGACCCGTGAGCCGGGAGAATGCCGAGCACTATCGCTGGGGAGTGGATTGTGACGCGTGGTATCTGGTCAACGAAGAACAACTCAGCGTGATCGAGGAGTTCATGCCCCCGGGCGCGGCCGAGATTCGCCACCACCACACCAAAGCGCAGCAGTTTTTCTACATTGTGTCCGGCGAAGTCCTGATGGAAGTGGAAGGTCAAACCACGTTGTTACATGCTGGAACCGGCATCCGCGTGCTGCCAGGGAAGCGTCATCAGATCCGCAATCCATCGTCCAGCCCAGTACGCTTCCTCGTCATCTCGCACCCCCGCAGTCATGGCGACCGAATCGACGAGTGATTGACGTGGGCACCGCCACAACTCATGTAGCGACAGCCGCCTTCGGCTGTCCGGCCTGAGCCTGCCCTAAGCACAGACGAAGGGGCGAAGCCCGGCCGAATCTTACAACTGCTTGCGCCTTAGAACCCCCGCGGCCCGCAGCGCCCCGCGCAGCCTCTTCCCCAGCCCGCGCGCGAACTGCATATCCAGAAAGCCTTCCATCTGCCGCCCGAAGCTCTCTCCGTAGCCGTGCCACCAGACTTTCTTCATCCCCGGCATGCGATCGATATCGAGGTACTTCAGCCGCACCATTTCCTCCAGCCCGAAGCGCCCGTGTGTGCGACCCACGCCGCTGGCCTTCACGCCGCCGTGCGGAGCCTCGCCGATGCCGAAGCACGAAATCACATCGTTCACCATGACGGTTCCCGCATGAATGCGCCGCGCCAGTTTCTCGCCCCGCC
The DNA here is from genome assembly GCA_013289685.1 of Acidobacteriota bacterium. Lineage (GTDB taxonomy): Bacteria > Acidobacteriota > Terriglobia > Terriglobales > Acidobacteriaceae > Sulfotelmatobacter. The sequence continues at coordinate 434,928 of JABCZL010000001.1, forward strand.
TCGAATCGCGAGTCCACACGCTCGCTGCCAACCCGTAATCGGAGTCGTTGGCCAGGCGCACGGCCTCATCGTCGTCCTCACACGCCATCATCGGCAGCACTGGACCGAAGGTTTCTTCCCGCATGATGCGCATGTCATGCGTCACATCCGCCAGAACTGTAGGAGCGTAAAAGTTCACGCCCAGTTCTGGCAGCCGAGTTCCGCCCGCCAGAACCCGCGCCCCACGCTCCTTCGCGTCTTCCACGTGCGATTCCACAATCCGCACCTGCCGCTCCTGGATCATCGGTCCGACATCTGTGTGCGAATCCATGCCGTTGCCCACGCGGAGTTGCTTGGTCTTCTCCGCGCAAGCCTTGACAAAAGACTCGTACAAACTGCGGTGAACGTAGCACCGCTCGACCGACAGGCAGGCCTGCCCCGCATTGACGAACGCTCCCCAAACCGCCGCGCTCGAAGCCACGTCCACGTCGGCATCGTCGAGCACCAGCATGGGATCCTTGCCGCCCAGCTCGAGCACAACGGGAAGCAGGCGCTCCGCCGCCGCGACCGCGATCCGTTTCCCGGTCGCAACGCTTCCCGTGAACACCAGCTTGTCAATGGGCGCGCGCAATAACGCCGCCCCCGCCGGACCCTCGCCCACTACCACTTGAAACACATCTTCGGGCACACCCGCCGCATGCAGCAGCGACTCCAACTCCAGCGCCACCAGCGGCGTTAACTCCGAAGGCTTCAACACCACGGCGTTGCCCGCTACCAGCGCCGCCAGCGTCTCCGTCGCGGGAATCGAAAACGGATAATTCCACGGTGAAATGATTCCAACCACGCCATGCGGTTCGCGCACCAGCCATCCGCTCTTCAGCTTGGTGACCAGATTGCCGTGCGGCACCGGTTCATCGCGCAGCAGCCCCCAGGCGTTGTCGATGAGGAATCGCGCTGCGTCCAGCACCACCAGCACTTCGGTGACCAGCGCCTCCACCAGCGGTTTACCGGCTTCGCGCGTGATGGCCGCAGCAACCTCCGATTTCTTGGCGTGGAGTTTCGCCTGAAACTCCCGCAGAATCGCAATTCTCCGGCGCAGTCCCATTTCAGCCCATGCCGGCTGGGCCTCGTGGGCGCGCGCCACCACAGCCTCAACCTCACTCTCACCCGCGCACTCGAACTCGCGCAGCACTTCGCCCGTCGCCGGATTCACCGACGCGATCTTCCGCGCCGCGATTTGCAGGTCAGTCGCCATACAGAAATCTTAGTCCGTCGAAACGCAGCTTGCTACGTCTCTCCAATCGCTCAATGCATCCCGGGATATTTCCCCAGATAGATCAGTACAAAGTCCAGCGTATCCCCCACGGCATGCGCAATGACCGGCACGGCAAGATTCCTCCCGCACGCCAGATATAGCGCCCCGAGCAGCAATCCGTTCCACACATTCTCAATCATGCCCGTGGCTCCCTGATCGAGGTGGCCACATCCGAAAACAACACTGACCACGATCAGGCTCACCACCCACGCCGCCTTGGTTTCGCGAAACACGCCCGCTACGCGGTTCATCAGGTAGCCGCGATAGTCGATCTCTTCGCCCAAAGCGCCCAGCGTCCAGACCAGCACCAGATAGATGAGGAATAACTTCAAATTCCCTTTCATGTCCGCGAAGTCGGAAAGGTCTGGCATCTTCCCCAACCATCGCGCCAACAGCGGCTGGGTCACGAACAGCTCCAAGGCCTCCATGCAGAGTCCGACCGCAACTCCGAGCAGCAACGCGTTCCTCCAACTCCGCGGACGCGCGAAGCCCACGTCTTTCCACCTCATCCCGCGCAGTCGCAGCGAGGCCCATCCCAGCAGGAAAATATACGGAGTCTTGCTGACATAAATGTGATGGTGCACGTCAGCCCAAAACAGCCCGGCAACAACGGCAAATTCAACGAGCGCCAGCCACACACTGTCACGCGTCCGCGAGTATAGAGAATGCAGATCCACAAAGCCTCCAATGAACCACCCTCTGCGATCTCCGCGGCTGTTCCCTGCGTTCTCGGCGGTTAAGGGCTTTTGTGCTTGCATCGGCAAAAAGCTGTAACCGCAGAGTTCGCTGAGAAGATCCGCCAAGATCGCAGAGAAAGCAACCGCCTGATGCCCACAAATGCGGCGCAACAGCCGCTAGTACTCGACATTCACCAGATACAGTCCACTTGCGGGCGCGGTCGCACCCGCCGCCGAGCGATTTCGCGCCTCGAGAATGCGCGTTACATCCTCAACGTGCAAACTCCCTTTGCCGACGAGAATGAACGTACCGACCAGATTTCTCACCATGTGGTGCAGAAATCCCGAGCCCCGAACCGTATAAACCAACTCATCCCCCAGCCGCTCCCACGATGAGGAAAATATCTTGCGCACATTCGACACGGCCGTGTCTTCGTAACCCCGCTCCGGATCCACGGCTGCGAACGAAGTGAAATCATGCTCCCCGACCACCAGTTTCGCAGCCTGCCCCATCTCGCCTTCCGCGAGCCGATACGGATAGTGCCACACGTAGCGCGCCAGAAACGGCGGGCAGATCGATTCACGATAAATTCGATACCGATAAGTTTTCGCCCGCGCCGAATGCCGCGCATGAAATTCCGGCGGCGCTTCCTCGACTTCCAACACGCGCACCGACGCCGGCAAAATATCGTTCAGCGCATTGACGAAGTTCCCGGTGGGAACGGACGACTCCGTGACAAATGTCATCACTTGTGCCAGTGCATGTACCCCTGCGTCGGTTCGCCCCGAACCCTGCGGCAATACCTTTTCGCCGGTGATCCGTCCAATGGCTGAGGCAAGTGTGCCCTGCACCGTGGTGGCATCGGGCTGCACCTGCCAGCCGGAGAAATCCGCCCCGTCATAGGAGAGAGTCACTTTGAGATTGCGCATCCTGCGATCTTTCGAGTCCCGCACCGCGCCAGCATCATCCAAACGGATTCAAGCTTTGCCAGCAATTTATCAGTTCCGGGAGCGAAACGGTGCGGGGCAAGTCCAGTTCGGTCAGCTATACTGAAGGGTTTCCGCGCGGAACCTGGGACTCCAAGATGGAAGCTGCTTGGCCGCTGCCTCCCGGGAAACGCCGCGAACAGGGACCCAGGACGAGCACAGAGCAGGCGCAGCGCTGGGAAAAGTCGGTTTTCTTCCAGCTTTCAGGAACCTTCGGCCGGCTCTTTGCGTACCAAAGCCTGGGTAGGATTTATTTCCGCAGGTTTGGCTGTCTCAGGTGAAACCCGAAGTGCATTCGCAGCAAGGTCTTAATCAGTTAGTTCTTAAACGAACAGTATCTCAAACGAACAGTACTGACGAACTGGTACTAACGAACGGAGAAGAGTAGATGCTATTGCCACGTTTGAAGTCGACCGTGCGGCTCGCCGCCGCTGCCAGCCTATTCGCAACTCTGCCCCTCGGGTGCTGGGCTCAGGAAGCGCCTGCTGCTCCTATGCCGCAGGGGGCGTCCACCAAGCCGCTGCCGGTTCTGAATTATACGCAGCCGGTATCGCATTTTCCCAATCCGATTGCCCCGTACATTCCGCGGCATCTGTCGGCCCCGAATCTTTCGAATACCGGGCGCATTGATCAGCTCATGCACGATGGCAAACTCTACTTGTCGCTCGACGATGCCATCGCACTCGCGCTCGAAAACAATCTCGACATCGCGATCGCCCGCTACAACCTCAACATCGCCGACACAGACATCCTGCGGGCCAAAGCCGGCGCTGCCGTTCTCGGTGTGCCGAGCGGCATTGTGCAAAATACACCCGGCGGTGACGTCGGCGGTCTAGGTGGACAAGTCGGCTCCGGCAGCGGGGGTACCAGCCTGGGGGCGGGCGGCGCGGGCGCTGGAGCTGGCGGCCTGAACGGGTCAACGCTTGGCTTCGGCCCGCAGATCACGAGTTTCGACCCGATTCTTACGGGGACGCTGCAGAGTGACCATGCCAGTTTTATTCCGACCAGCCCGTTTGTCGGAACCAGTCAGAAGACGACCACGGGAAACTTCGCGTACACGCAGGGGTTTCAATGGGGCACAAACGTCTCGGTGGGCTTCAACAATACCCGGACCACAAACAACAGTGGGTTCCAGACAGTCAGCCCAGCGCTGAACTCCAATTTCAACTTCCGGCTCACGCAACATCTACTACAAGGATTTGGCTCCGCCGGCAATGCCCGCTACATCCATATCGCCAAGAACAATCGCGAACTTTCCGACGTGGCGTTCCGCCTGCAGATCATTACTACCGTGAATCAGATTCAGAACTTGTACTGGAATTTGGTCTACGCCTACGAAAACGCTCGCGTGCAACAGGAATCGCTGGCCTTTGCGCAAAAGACCCTTTCCGACACGAAGAAGCAGGTGGAAATCGGCAGCCTGGCGCCCATCGAGGTGGTCCGCGCCCAGAGTACGGTCGCCCAGGACCAGCAAGGACTGACGCTTGCCCTAACCAACTTGCAGTTGCAGCAGTTGCTCATGAAAAACGCGCTTAGCCGCACCTTGCGCGATCAGCTCCTGGCAGGAGCCGAAGTGATTCCCACCTCCACCATGGAGATTCCCGCCAATGAACCGGTCCAGCCCACACAGGATCTGGTGGCCAGCGCCTTGCAGCATCGCGCCGAGCTGGTGGAGTCCCGCATTCAGCTCAACACCACCGAACTAAGCAACAAGGCGGTGCGGAATGCCTTGCTGCCATCCCTTGATCTGTTCGCCTACTATGGCGGCTCCGGATTAGGCGGATCGCAGAACCCCGCGAATCTTTGCCTCGCCCCTAATCAACCTTATTGCGCCGTCGCCCCTCCGAACATTCCGAACCCTCTGATCGGACAGACTGGGATCGCTCCCTCCACAAGCTACGGCGCCACTCTGAATCAGCTCGTCAACTCCACGGCACCCGACAAGGGCGTGGGAATCCAGCTCAACATACCCCTGCGGAATCGCACCGCGCAGGCCACGCAGATCCGCTCCGAACTGGAGTTTCAGCAGGCCCAGATGGCGCTGCAACAATCGGAGAACCGGATCAACATCGAGGTCCGCAATGCGCAGTTCGGAGTCGAGCAGAACCGAGCCAGTGTCGCCTCCGCCCAAGCCGCGGTGGACTATGCCAAGCAGTCACTGGATGCCGAACAGAAGAAATATCAGTTCGGCACCTCGACCACGACGGCCGTTCTGCAGACCCAGAGTGCGTTGGCCACAGCGGAATCCACGTTGATGTCGGCCATGGCCGCCTACGAAAAGTCACGAATCGAGTTGGATCGCGCAGTCGGCGTCACGCTCGATCATGCCGGCATCAGCATCGACGATGCCGCCCGCGGCCAGGTCACGCGCATGCCCAGCGTCCCCTACGTTGCGCCACGCAAGGACTTGCCGTCGCTGACTCAACCGGCTCAGCCGGCACCACCAACGCCCCAGCAATAGTCGCTGGGAGCAACTCACGGCGCCGCTGTTCGTCACCGACAGCGGCGCTTTCTCTTTTCTTCCTCACAATTCTTTACAATCTCCCGCCTTTTCCATGAAACTTCTCCCGCTAAGATGAAGTGACCCGGTTTACGTTTGGCATCCAATACTGGCATTATCAGAATTCCGCTCGCGAAAAATGCGCGCCCGCTTTCATCCAAGGAGAAGACCTATGCTCTTACCGCGTTTGATTTCGATGGTCCGGCTGCTCCCGCTGTACGTGGCTTCGGTCCTTTTATCAGGGACTGTTCCAGCACTCTGGGCGCAGCAAGCCGCGCCTCCCGCAGCGCCTCAGCCGGCCCAGCCGCAGCCCGTCCATCTGAAGGACTACTCGATTCAGCGCTCGGCCTTCCCTCACGTTCTGCAGCCCTACAAGCCAGTGGAGGTCGCGCAGCCGAATCTCGGCAACTCCCCGCGCATCGACTCGCTCATGCGGGACGGCAAAATTTATCTCTCGATTGATGACGCCGTTGCGCTCGCTCTCGAGAACAATCTCGACCTCGACATCGCCCGCTATAACTTAAACATCGCCGAAGCCGACCTGCTGCGCGCGAAATCCGGCTCTAGCATTCTCGGCGTCAACACCGGCATCGTGCAGAACACACCCGGCGGAGGCGTCGGCGGACTCGGCGGCACAGTGGGCTCGGGCACCGGCGGCACCACCGTCGCGGCTGGCGGCGCCGGCACCGGAACCAACGGGCTGGTTAGTTCAACCCTGGGCGTCGGATCGCCCATCACCAGCTTCGATCCGCAGCTCACCGGCACGTTTCAACTCGACAAGAACAACACCGAATCCGTGAGCTTACTCAGCCCCGCCCCCGGCGGCGTCGTCTCGCAAAACACTTACACTTCGGACATTGCCTATACCCAGGGCTTTCACTGGGGCACTACTCTGACCGCGGGCTTTAATAACACCCATGTGACCACTAACAGCACCGTGAGCCTGCTGGGCCCACAACTCGGCTCCAACTTTCAATTCCGACTCACCCAAAACCTTCTCCAGGGATTCGGTTCTCTTCCCAACACGCGATTCATTCGCATTGCCAGGAACAACCGTGAGATTTCCGATGTGGCTTTCCGCCTGCAGGTCATCACTACCGTCGACCAGATCGAGAACATGTATTGGGACCTGGTCTTCGCCTACGAAAATGTGCGCGTGCAGCAGGAGTCGCTGACCTACGCTCAGAAGGCTCTCGACGACAGCAAGCGCCAGGCGCAAGTCGGCACCGCTCCTCCCATTCAGGTCGTGAGCGCGCAGAGCACAGTTGCCACCGGCCAGCAGAATCTGATCGTGGCCCAGAACAACCTGCAGCTGCAGCAACTGCTCATGAAGAACGCGCTCAGCCGCAGCATCGAAGATCCGGTGCTCGCCGAGGCCGATGTCGTCCCGACCTCAAGCGTGCAGGTGCCAGAGCAGGAGCCGGTTATTCCCATTCAGGACATGATCAACGACGCCATGCACAATCGCGCGGAACTGGTGGAGTCGCGCATCGATCTCAACTCACGCGACATCAACACCAAAGCCGTGCGCAACTCCATGCTGCCCACGCTGGACGCATTTGCCTACTACGGGGGCTCCGGCGTTGGCGGAGACTTGAACGCGCTATGCCAGCAAAATGGCAATCCTTGCTTACCCCCGCCAATCTTTCACGGCGCGACTTCGTTGAGCTATGGCGCAACTCTGAATCAGCTCGTGAATGCTACCGCCCCGGACAAGGGCGTTGGCTTGACGCTTACCATCCCTATTCGCAACCGGCTGGCGCAATCAAACCAGGTGCGCGCTGAACTCGAATACCGCCAGGCGCAGGTGCGCGAGCTGCAGCTGGAGAATCAGGTGCGGATCGAGGTCCGCAACGCGCAATTTGATGTGAAGCAGAACCGCGCAGCGGTGCAATCCGCGCAATTCGCGGTCGACTTTGCCCGCCAGACGTTGGACGCCGACCTGCAGAAACTGAAAGTGGGCCTGACCACGCAGACCGCAATCCTGCAGGACGCGGCCACTTTGACCACAGGTGAGTCCAATCTGGTCTCGGCAAAAGCAGCCTACGAGAAGTCGCGCATCGAACTGGATCGCGCCACCGGATTGCTGCTCGACCACGCCGGAATCGACGTCGCCGACGCCACGCGCGGCCAGGTCACGCACCTGCCGAACGTGCCGTATGTCGCGCCGCGTCAGGACGCGCCTCCAACTGGACAGCCATCGTCGCCGACGCCGCCGGCTCAGCCCGGAGGGCAAATGTAGCGGGGTGTGTAGCGCCGCCGTCTCGGCGGCTGTCGTGGCGGCGTCTCGCCGCCACCGCCGCGAGGGAATTTCATTCGACACGCCCGTTCAACCTACCGTTGAACGTGCCGAGGCGATCCCCGCGCCACCATCGCCTGATAAACTACGCCCCGATGAATCTTTCCGTCGTGATCATTACCTTCAACGAAGAAGCCAACCTCGGCCGCACGCTCGCCAGTGTGCAGCCGCTGGTCGCCGACGGCAAAGGAGAAATCATCGTCGTCGATTCCGGATCGACCGACCGCACAGTCGAGATTGCAAAATCGTTCAGCGCAAAAGTGTTCGTCGAAGAATGGAAGGGCTTCGCGGAGCAGAAGAATTCGACCATCGACAAGGCAACCGGAGATTGGATTCTGAGTCTCGATGCGGATGAGGAAGTGGAACCTCAGTTGCAAAGAGCAGTCCACGACTTATTGGAAGCCTTGGACGGCCTATCGGCTCTCGGCAAGCAGGCAGGTGATCATTCGCCTTCCACTGTTGCCACTACATCCCACGTCCCTATTCCTCATGCTGACTTCGACGGCCTGTGGATACCCCGGAAGAATGAATTCCTCGGCCGTTGGATTAGGCACGGCGGGTATTGGCCTGATCCGAAGCTGCGACTCTTCCGTCGCGGAAAAGGAAAGTTCGAAAGCCGCGCAGTCCACGAGGATGTTCAGGTTGCCGGAATAACCAGACAGATCCAATCCGGCGCGCTCCTCCACCACTCCTACCCCACGCTCTCCGATTACATCGAGCACATGAACCGCTACTCGTCGCTGGGCGCGGAGATGGTTGTGGCCAAGGGCAATGGCAGAGCCCGGTTCAGCGCAATCAACATAGTCTTGCGGCCGCTGGCGACGTTTGTCTACAACTATTTCATCCGCCTTGGATTCCTAGACGGCCGCGAAGGCCTGCTGCTGCACCTCTACCACGCGGTTTACGTTTCATGGAAATACGCCAAGGCATGGGAACTCTCGCGCAAGCAGACTGCAAGACCTATTCCTTAGAGTGTCATCCTGAGCGCAGCGAGTGCTTCGCATCAGCGAAGCGCTCGCGGAGTCGAAGGATCCCTATGTTCTGCTACGCCCAGGACACTCCGGAAGTTTCTCTAAGAAGCCGCGGACGGAACGCCTTTCGAGCACCGCATTCAAGTAGCAAGCAGCAGTCATAGAGATACTTCGACTGCGTGGGAAGTTCGCATTCGCGAACTTCCCACTTCGCTCAGAATGACCGGGACGAAGTTCGTACAGACCGACCGGTCGTTACGATGCCGCACTCCCGCCTTGCTCCCGTGCGCCCACTTCCCTATCATCGAGAAAGAGCACCGGGTTGATAGGGAAAGCACGCATGGAAAAGAAGCCGCTGAAGCCGCAAGTCGCCGAGAGTCCGATCGCCGACGTTTTTGCGAACCGCCATCCGGACGCCGCCGAAAAACAATGGGCCGAGAAGACCCTGGCGCCTACGCTCGAGAAATCTCCCGAGCGGCCGATTGGCGCGCCCACCGGGGTGAATCTCGACGAGCACGCCCACGCGCGCTTCACCACGATTTCCGGCGTGCCGATTCGCCGTCTCTACACCCAGGCCGATCTCCCAGAAGACTGGAGCGAGGAACAGTATCTCGGCTATCCCGGCCAAGCGCCCTACACGCGCGGCATTCACGCCACCGGATATCGCGGCAAACTTTTCACCATGCGGCAATTTTCGGGCTTCGCCTCGCCCGAGGAAACCAACCAGCGCTACAAATATTTGCTCGAACACGGTGGCAGCGGGCTTTCTGTAGCGTTCGACTTGCCCACGCTCATGGGCTACGACTCCGACCATCCGGCCAGCGAAGGTGAAGTCGGCAAGTGCGGCGTCGCCATCGATTCGCTCGAAGACATGGAAATTCTTTTCGGAGGCATCGACCTGGAGAAGACCACGGTCTCGATGACCATCAACTCGCCCGCGTCGGTGCTGTGGGCCATGTATCTGGTGGTCGCGGAAAAGCAGGGCGCTGACTGGAAGAAAATTTCCGGCACGATTCAGAACGACATTCTCAAGGAATACATCGCGCAGAAGGAATATATCTATCCCCCGGCGCCGTCGATGCGCCTGGTGATCGACACATTCGAGTTCGGCTCGAAGTTCACGCCGCGCTTCAACACAATTTCCATCAGCGGATATCACATTCGCGAGGCCGGCTCCACCGCCTTACAAGAACTGGCGTTCACCCTCTACGACGGCGTCGAATATGTGGAGTGGGCAAAGCGCCGTGGTCTCGATGTAGACGATTTTGGCCCGCGGCTCAGCTTTTTCTTCAACGCGCACAACGATTTCTTCGAAGAGATCGCCAAATACCGCGCTGCCCGGAAGATTTGGGGTCAAGTAATGAAGACCCGCTTCGGCGCGAAGAACCAGCGCACCTGGCTGATGCGCTTCCACACTCAGACCGCGGGAGTATCTCTGCCCGCGCAGCAGCCGATGAATAACATTGCGCGCGTGGCCGTGCAGGCCCTAGCGGCGGTGCTGGGCGGAACGCAGTCGCTGCACACCGACTCCTACGACGAGGCCCTCGCTCTGCCCACCGAAGAAGCCGCGCGTATCGCGCTACGCACGCAGCAGATCATTGCCTACGAATCTGGCGTCACGCAGACGGTCGATCCACTTGGCGGGTCGTACTTCTTAGAAAACTTAACGCTGCAAATGGAAAACGGCGCACTCGATTATTTCGGCAAGCTCGACGCCATGGGCGGCATGGTGAAGGCCATCGAGCGCGGCTATCCGCAGAAAGAAATAGCTGAAGCGTCCTACCAGTACCAGCGCGCAGTAGAAGCTCGCGAGAAGGTGATTGTCGGCGCCAACGAGTTCGTCATCGAAGAGGGGTCGCCGCACATTCTCTACATCGACGAGACCGTAGCCCGCCAGCAGTCAGCCAAGCTGAAAACCCTCCGCGCGCGGCGCTCGAATGAGGCCGTGCACCGCGCCCTTGAGGCACTGAAGAAGGCCGCGGCCCAGGAACCGAACGCAGGCACGAATGGCAACGTTTCCTCCGCCAATACAATGCCCTACATCGTGGACGCCGTCCGCGCCTACGCCACCGTAGGGGAAATCTGCGAGGCCCTGCGGCAGGTCTACGGCACCTACACCGAAGTTAGCGTCACATAGTCATCGTGGCTATGCCTTCCATTCTGTTTATTAAAGGCCACAACGTAAACGCAGCCTGTGGCATCCGCTCGCCCCTCTGAATACGGCGTGAAAAGGCCCAGAGGGTGCGGTGAAAAACACGACCCTTCATGATCCAAACTCCGGATGCCCCATCCTGATCCTCGCAAGCCATTGAAAACCAAGGATCACCACGTAACTGGCCAGTTGGCAGTCGGCTTGCCTCGTATACGCTAGACCGCTTGCGTGCCAGGCTTCTAAGGCGTAACGGGACGTGGGACAGGGGGCGCTGGACGCGCTCCAAGAAGCACCGAAAAGGACAAGAAATGAGCCTGAACGAAGTCCAATCCGCCACAGTGCGCGGTTGGAAGCCCGCCCAGGTATACACGATGGCCGGCATCTGTGTGGTCATAGGTCTGGCCCTCGGATATCTGTTCCGCGGTTCGGCCTCCAATGCGGTTCCCGCTTCCCCAGTGGTGCAGGCCTCCGGCCAAGGCGCCACGACAGCGACGGCGCCGGCTCAAATGCCCAGCCTCGACCAGATGAAACAAATGGCGGACAAGCAAGCCGCGCCCCTGCTGGCCAAACTGAAAAGCGATCCCAACAACTCTAATCTGCTCAATCAGATCGGCACAGTCTACAAAGCCACCCATCAGTTCAAGCAAGCCATCGGCTTCTACCAGAAAGCCGTGCAGGCTGATCCCAGGAACCACCTGGCCCGCACCGACCTGGCTTCCTGTCTTTACTACGAGGGTGACGTTGACGGTGCCCTGAAGCAATTGCAGCAGGCGCTCACCAACAATCCCAAGGACGCCGATTCCCTGTTCAATTTGGGCATGATTCGTTGGAAAGGCAAGGGAGACACAAATGGAGCTACCCAGGCCTGGACGCAGTTGCTGCAGTCGAACCCGCAGCTCGATCCGCCGAAGAAAACTCAGGTTGAGAAATTGCTGGCCCAGGTTCAAGGACAGAAAAGCACGAACTAAGTTTGCAGTGGTGAGGAGAACGGAATGTCAGAAAACAAAGGTGTGATCTGGACCGATGTGCAGGCCTACACGATGGCTGTAATCTGCCTGCTGTTGGGCGTTGCGGGCGGATGGCTGCTTCGCGGTTCGCAGTCGCCGGCAGTGTCGGCGGTGGCGGCCGCAAGCGCTCCGGCGCCGAACGGCATGAGCGGCGCGATGGGCGGGGCGATGAACGGCCAGCCTTCCGCAGAACAACTCCGGCAAATGGCGGACGCGCAGGCCGCGCCACTGATCGAGAAACTGAAATTGGATTCGAAGAACGCCGACCTGATCGTCAACATCGGCAACTCCTATTACGACGCGCAGCAATATCCTGTCGCCGTCGACTATTACGGACGCGCGCTTGAAATAAAGCCGTCCGAGGCCTCGGTGCGTACGGACATGGCGACTGCCTACTGGTATATGGGCGACACCGACCGTGCGATTGCCGAGTTCAACCAGACGAGCCCAACAAGGCGAATGCCCTCTTCAATCTCGGACTGGTGAAGTGGCGTGGAAAAATGGACGTCAACGGAGCCGTGGCAGATTGGGAAAAACTGCTTGCCACGAACCCGCACTATGAAGGTAAAGACAAGGTTGAGCAGCTGATCGCCGAGGCAAAGAAGCACGCCGGGGTCAAGCCGGGAACCAAGGCCCAGCCTCTCGCTCAGTAACCATCGCCGACAACAAATGTCGAGAACCATCGTCGACAGCAATAGTCGACCACGGCGACTGCGGTCCGACCTACTTTCTGCTGTGGTCCTGCACGCTTGCCATTTCCGTCGAGAGCTTCGCGAAACCGCCGCTGACTTGCCAGTAGGCCAGAGTTTCATCCCGCCAGAGAGGCGCACGCAATGCCAGACGCCGGATCGACGGCGAAGCAAAAAGCGCGACGGGATAAAACACGCTGGTCGAAGATGACAGCGCTCCGGGGAGCGGTCGCCATTCTTCACTTCTTCAACAAACCACCACCCTGCGACGCAGTGACGCTACCGTTTGGGTTATGCGCAGTCCCATGACACGCCAGCACGCAGGTGTTTGTATTCTGGTTGTAGGTGATGGGCAGGGCGCCATTCTGGCCAACCACGTTGACGTCAAAATTTACCAGCCGCTGCCCGCTCAGGTTGGGATCGATCCCTCCCAGCCCGTGGGCGGTGTGACATACCGAACAGCTGAAGCCGGCATTGATATGGCTCTGGTGCTGGTTGAAGCTGGCGTTCGTCATGATGTTGCTCAGGCTGTGGCACTTGCCGCAAAGCGCGTAGGGTCCGTTTATGCTGAGATCGGGCGCCCTGAACAGATTTGTGACCAGCTGACCAGGAGCGACCGCCTGGCTGAATTCGTAGCGGCGTTCCAGAATATGGGTCCACTTGGATCCATGTGGACCGTTCGGGCCGGGCCCTCCGAATTCTCGATTGTCATCGCTGTTGTGGCAGTCGGTGCAGAAAATCTGCGTTCCCATGGGACGCCCCGGTGTCATCCCGTCGAGATTCAACATGCTGCTCAACAGGCTCGGCTGCGGCAGCGAACTGCTGCTGACGTGGGTCACAGGATGGCTCGAGGTGGCAGTGACGCTGAATTGGGGAATGATGTTCAGCGGATCGCCTCCGGAAGCCGCCCGCGCTGGAAGGTAGCCAAAGACTGGACGAACCGCTTTCCCGGTGCCGCTGCCGTGACAGCGGAAGCAGTTTTCATATTGATTCACCACTGGGGCCAGCACCGTGATTCCGTTGGTGGCGCTGATTCCCGCAGCATCCCTCTGGGAAAGGCGGACGAGGGGCGGCCCCGCGAACGTTGTCACCTGGGCTGACCCGTGACCGCTGTGGCAATCCACGCAAGTAGCGTGGCGGTTGTTGTTGAGCAGCACGCTCTCGGCAGCGTCATGAGCGTTGGTGGCCGTAGGGAATGGATGCCCCACTTTGGGAGAAGCGTACTCGGCGAAGACGTTCGGCGCCGCCGGCGTTAAGTTGCTCCCGCCGTTGTGGCAGGCGATGCAATCCTGCTCGTTTTGTCCGCGGAGCAGGCGAGCTGGACCCTGAGCATTGTGGGGTGCGTGGCACCCGATGCACGCATCCTGGGCTACGGTCGTGTAACTCCCCACATTGGCCTGCGGAGAAAGTTTGTTCTGCACCAACGCGTGGGCGCTGATCGCCCAATCCGCAATGGGGTTCACCTTACCGCCAATTTGGCGGTTGGGATCATGGCAGGCCAGACACATCTGGCCGCTTGAACTGTCGCGGACCAGAAAACTCTGCGAGATCAGATCTTTTGCCTGCACGTGAGCGTTATGACAGGTCGTGCACTCGATGTTGCCGTTGACGAGGCGAATCGCCCCGGTTGGATCTCCCGTCTTGCCGGTGGCGGCGAGCGATGCAATGAGATCGATGTTGTCTTTCAAGGGCAAAGCCAGGGCGATCGGATGTGACGGCTGCAGGTTGCTGCCGAAGATGTCGGAGGTATTCATCGATCCGAACATCGCGACCTTGCCAAAGGCGGCGGTGGTTCCGGGAGCAACCGTCCCGTCGTGACACGAGAGGCACAGAGTGCTGTCAGCTCCCATCATGGGCTGCGTGGCTTTATTGACCTCTGTGGCGCTGCTGTACAACGTGTAGCTTTGCACCGACAGTTTCTGATTCCAGAGCGGGGTTCGACCACCGACTCCGCTATGCGGCTCGTGACAGTACATGCAGAAATCGGGCCGGGCGCCCGTGATGGGCGACTTGCTGCCCGGGCCCAAGTCGTGCATCCCGATCACATCGCCGGAGACCTGAGCGAAAAGAGCTCCGCCGCTCAACAGAATCGTCGCGCACGCGGAGAGAACCCTGGCCCCTACAGACATTACATTCCCGCTTTCGCCGGTTTCTTCAGACCGAAATAATGAAATACCTGAATGCGGCTGTTAAACGAGTCGACTACAAAAATCCGGTCATCGCGGTCGATGAATATGCCCGTCGGCAACTGAAACTCTCCCGGGCGCGTGCCCCGCCGCCCAAAGTAATAGAGCAGATCACCCTGGCGGTTGAACACCTGAACCACACCCCATGCGCCATCGACGATGTAGAGATCGTCTTCGGAGTCGACGCCAATCCCTTTCGGACGAAATAAGTCTCCGCTACTGTCGCCCAGCTTCCCGATTGCCGAGTGGAACGACCCGTCGCGGCCCAGTACCTGCACCCGCGAGTTCATCGCGTCCACCACAATCAATTCCTGGCCATCGAGCCGCAACTCGGTCGGCAGATTGAACTCCAGATTGCCATCGCCATTCTTGCCGATCGTCTGCAAGATGCTGCCCTGCATATCCATCATGAAAATCTCGTCGCGTAAGGTGTCAGTCACGTAGATGCGCTGGGCGGCCGAGTCTACTGCGATTCCCGTCGGCCGTTTGAAATAACCTTCGCCACCTTTGATGCTGCCGATCGCCCGCTCATATTTTCCGCTGGCGCTGAAGACGAAGATCTTGCCGGTGTCTGAATCCGTGACGTAGATATTGTCCTGCGCATCGACCGCAACGCACTGCGGACTGAGCATCGCATCCTTGCCTTTTTCGCGGCGGTCGAGGAACTTGTATTTCTGCTGCGCGAAGTCGAAGATGTGCACGCCGCCGGCGCCCGGATCGCTCACGATGATGCGCCCGTGGGAATCCGTGGCAACGCTATAGGGCCGCACCAGGGTGTGGAATTCCGGTTCCCCCGCGATCACGTCCACCACACGGTTCCAAAATCCGCGCTTGGGTTTGACTTCCCGTTCGGAGCCGAAGCTGCGCTCGTAGATGAGCTTGCGGCCGCCTTCCAGTTCCAGATCCGGAGGCTTCGCCCCCTCCACTTTCGCGGTCTTCGCGGCCCAGCCCGGAATGGTGAGCAGCAGGGCGACCGCGACCGTACTCAGCTTGAGCGTGTACCGCATCCTGAGTTCTGTTTCTGGCGAGGGCATGGTCTAGAAGAAATTGAACCACCGAGATACGCCGATGAAAAACGCCGATACATGCTCCGGTGGAGTCCCTGACTGGCTGAACCCCTGCACCAGATTGCTGTATCCACCGGTCAGGTACATTTTACGAAATTGGTATTGGAAAAACGTATTGATCTGCTTCGTGTTGCTCTCGGAAGCGCTCCCAGCCAGGCTGCTGTTGCTCACGGCCTTGGCGTAGCTGGCACTCAGCGTGAGCCGGCGTACCGGGTTGCTGCTCAAGCCAAACCCGAAACTGTTGCCGCCAAAAAGAATCAGATCGGTGTTGCCCAGCACCGGCTCCGGCGTCGAAGTTACCACGATCCCCGCGCCGCTCTCGATTCCCGTTCCCGTCGATTTCGAGTATGAGCCGTTGAGGGTGGCCCACTTTGAGTAGTGGATTCCGGTATTGAAACTCTCGCTGCTGCTGGTGATTCCTGCCTGTGTCGTCAAGCCTGTCTTGCTGACGCTGGCGCCTGCGTTCCATCCGAACTCGCCCCAGGCTCGCCGGATCGTGCCCCCGTAGCTGTACATGGACGACATATATGCGATCAGCAGCGTCTCCACGTTCTGGGAATAACTAAAGTATCCCCCCGCCGTCCAGCCGTTGAATCTCTTGTTGTAATTGACCGACCCGCTGAAACCGAGGGCGTTGCCGCTGGAAGCGCTGCTCGTATTATCGGTCAACGAGAGAGCTGAGTTGAAGCTGCCGCCGAAGAGTACATGCCCGTAGGTGACCCCCCCGCCGTAGGAATCGGCGGAGTAATTCTTCCCCAGGAAAGATTGCTGCCGGTGGTCCGCCGTGGCCAACCCTTGCAGATTCGGCAAGATCGAGTAGCTGGCGTTGCCCAGCAGGTCGAATGCGTGCGACGACTGCCCTTGTTCGGGCGGCACCACCACGCCCCCCGTCGCCGTGATCGCCTGATACAGCGTGCCCGTGAGGTTATCCGAATAGGTGGTGCTCACCGAATAGTGAAACTTCTGCGTGGGCTGAAAACTTGCCGTGCCCGTGACCGTATCGATGGTGCCGTGATAGCTGTTGCCGAGGTAGTTGGAATCCACATAGGAGCTGTTAAAGGCTCCGGAGAAGCCTCCATGCATAGGAAGCTGGTGCCCGACGGAAAACCCATATCCCCTGTTGCTGGACGTTGCCGATTCGGCTTGCGTCGAGCCCTCGAGCAACTGGGGTATGTCGGCGTGCGAGCCGCCGTCGGTGAAATAGGCGCCCAGGTTAAAGCCCTGGAGCAGGTACGACGAGCGCAGACCGAAGGAATGCGAAGCGGTGCTTCCGTCGGCATTCGCTCCATAAATCGAGTACTGGTTGCTCCCCGTCTGGAAGCTCGCGGAGATGCTGGGCAGATTTGGCAGGGTTTCTGCCCAGTTGATGCCGAAGGTATCGCTGTTGCCACGCGTCGTATAGTTAGCCACGCCGGGGATCGCGAAGTTGCCCTCGCTGTTGTAGGCCTTGGAGTAGGTGACTGAGCCCGGGAAATGGCTGCCGCCGAAAATCGAGCTGTTGAAATTCACCCCGCTGGCGTTGGAAATGGATTGATAGGAGGAGTTGTCCCGCCCCTGGTTCATGAAAGGCGAAACCGTGTAGGAGATAAAATTGGGATTGTAGTAATAGCCGGAGAGGCTGGCCGTCCCACCGACAGAGAGGCTGTGATCGGAATTGATCAGGTTGCCGTAGTCGCCGGTATATCCCGCGGAAATCGTGCCGCTCAGGTTCGAACTGGACTCTCCCAGCTTCAATTGCGCGCCGGCCGGCAACGCCAGCAGTAACGTCACGAGAAGCCCGCACAGTGCCCAACCGGCTTTTCTCGGAGTTCCTTCCACCCTGCACCCACCTTCTTCTTCTGCCTACTACCCGGCGGCGCAGGCCAGGCAGCTGTAACTTCCTCGATAAAGACAGGTGCACGTACCGAACCAAATTAGAATGACGATAACTAACTGTTAATAAGTGGTTTAGAGCGATATCGCCGATCCGTGGAAGGCCCCCTCTGGGTCATATAACCCAGCAAATCCAGGGCTGATAAGGCTTTCGGCGCAACGGGGGAAAAGGGGTCAGGTCGAACCGTGGTGATGATGCTCCCGCCTCGAGGTCATCCCGACCGCAGCCGCTTTTCAGGCGGAGGGAGGGATCTCCCGCGCAAGGATGTCTGTAGGACGGAGGTCCCTCGCCCGTGGAGAAAACGCGGGCCTTCGAGATGACGCCGCAAGAGTTGAGGAAATTTCAGACCGACCACAGTAAGCGGGCTGGGGTGTTACAGTTCTTCCACCTTGGCAGTTTTGCGCAGGCGCTTGTCGAGGGCCGCCCGCACTTCCTCGGTCTTGCGCTTTTCGAGTTCCTGACGCAGCGAATCCTTCACCTGATCGAAGGTTCGTTTCCCGGCAGGGATGTGCTGGTTCAACCGGATGATGGTATAGACCTGCTCCACCTGGATGATGCCGGTGATCTCGCCCGGTTTGATGGCGAGCAGGGCCTGCACAGCCTGTGGAGCCAGCTTGGAACGCTCGACCGCCTTGTGGTCTCCCATCATGACCCGGTAATCGTCTTCGGAAATTTTCTCCGCCAGGATTCCGAACTGCTCGTAGTTCGTGGTCGCTTTGGCCTGCTGCAGGGCGTTCTCCGCGCGCTTTCGCGCTTCCGCCAGATTTGCCGCCGTGGGCTTGTCCGGGGGCAGGAAAGAGATGGTCTGAATCGCAAAAGCCTCGGGATATTCGAACCGGCCGGGATTCTTGTCGTAATAAGCCCGCATCTCGGCCACCGTCACCGTGGACCGGTTCTGCACCTCCGACTGCAAAGCAGCGTCAATCACCAGGGAGCGGCGGATCTTTTCGTGCAGAGCTTTTTCGGAACCGTTGAACTCCGAATTCAGGAATTGCCGGTACTGGTCGGGACTCTCGAACTGGGCGCGGAAATCGCCTTCAGCTTTCTGCAGCTTGGCCGGCGGAACGGTCACGCCGCGGCGCACTGCATCCTGATACACCAGTTCCTCAAACTCGATCATCTTCAGCGCGCCCGCGCGCAGCTGGGGCAACAGCTCTTGCGGTATGTCGCCGCCGTGCTGCCGCGCGTAGGGGAACAAGCTGTACATCTCGCGCGTCAGGTCTCGATCCGTCAGCACCGTTCCATTGATGCGGGCGACGGGCTTGTCCGCCGGTTGCAGGCTCAGGTTGGCCGGTTGCGTGGCCGCGACCGTCGTCTGCTTATGGGATGTGGCAAGCTGTTGCGCGCCTGCCACTGAACCTAGCGCCAGCAGGGCCAGGAGAATCTGGATCGAGTTTGTTAGCTGCCGTTTCATAGAACTTCCTCGTTCAGGAGTGCTCGTTCACAAACGTACTCAGTATCCGCCAGAAATTGGGTCAAAAAAAGGGGAGAGTTGCTGCTCTCTCCCCTCCGTGCTGCGATGCCGACAGATTTAGAAGGTCGTCGGGATCGTGTAGCTTCCGTTGGACTCGTTCGCCTCTCCGCCATGGCACTGCCGGCAGAATTGCGCGGTCTGGTTCGAGCCCGCGGTTCCGCTGGCCGGGTTGTAGGGAGCGCGGATGAAGAACATGGTCGCATAGGTGCCAGCCGGCAGGCCGGACTTCTTGGCGGTCACGCTGACCACGTTCATCAAGTGCTGGTTGTGGCAACTCGTGCAAGTCACAACCGCGGTGTTGTTGTACGCGCTGAGGCTGACGAAGAAGCCATAGTTCTTTACGAATGCGCTGGAGTTCGGGCCGGTCATCGCGATCACGCCATTGGTCTCAACGCAATCCCAGCTATACTGGCCGCCGCAACTAACGGCGGCGTTCAGGCCCACCGGGTGGCTGGCGAGATACCCTTCAACGTTTGTCCCTTTGCCCAGCAGAGTCGGAATCGTGTTGAGGCTTCCATAGGTAGCAGGCAGCGTCTCATAGACCTGGTTCTTCATCATTGCGCCCTCAGCATAGTTGCCGTCATGGCAGCTGAGGCAGGTCAGAAGTCCGCCCACATCGGGCGTTCCAGCGGCCATGCTGGCCGGCAGAACTTCCGTGAAGCCGGTGGATCCATCGGTGCTGCCGGTGATGATGGTCTTGCCAAACAGCGCGCCTACGTCTTGGCCCCAAAGAGCGACTGTGCCGCCCGTCAGGTCGCCGGACTTGTTGATGCCGTTGCCGCTGGCGCCGTTGTGCGGTGCGTGGCAGCCTGCGCAGCCACGGCCGTAGTTGAGGTGGGCGCCCAATACGTCAGATGTTGGCGCCTGGATCTGGGCTGACGCAAATGCCACCAGCCCCAGAACGAGCAGTACTGCTATGAATACCTTCCTCATGGAAAAAACCTCCTGTAAACTTGCAACTTTTATTGCGACTCTTATTACGAAATGATCATTTCTGAATGCGGGGAGCTGGATATGCCCGTTAAGCTGGTCGACCGTGACTAAGTCTCTTCGGCTCATACACTCCATCTCCGCCTTTAGTAATGCACGCGGCAGACCGCGATGCGTCGGGCTGTTCAAAACCTGTCTGACACATCTAACCTACTCATACGAAATCAGTTACAACATCCATCAGTCAGTATTGAAAACTGCGCAATTTACCCCACTGGGCTTTCTGGCCCACTGCTGCTGGTGAAATTCCTCACAGGAACTCAAATTATGTGATTGGAATCACAGGGTTTAGAGGGAAGCCGTTTGCACGGTCAGAGTCTTGGTTGGGATCGCATCCATCAGCCGCGGCCGAATCGGGAAGAGCACGAGTTTCACTCGTGCCGCTAAGCTGCCGAGAAACAGAACCGCGCTTTAGCGTCTGCGGTTCTCCTGGATATGTTCGCCTGGATACGTTCGCCTCGATACGTCAGTTCTACTTCGATGACGGATCCTTCGCCGACCCAGGGTCCTTCTGCGGGGCCGTGTCGGGTTTTTGAGCTGGAGGCTGGGTGGACGCCGGCGCCGGAGTTGCCGCCGCGGGCGTGGCTGGAGCTCCGGTCGCGGCCGCAGCTCTGCGGGCCTCGGCCTTTTGCTCGGCCTCGTCCTCGCGCCGCTTCTTTTCGGCCGCAGCCTCGGCGTCGGTGATGTAGCGGAACATCTGCATGCGGCCGGGATATTGTTCCGTGGTGAACACGCGATTCTGCTTGTCAATGGCTACGCCGACCAGAGCTTTGAACTGGCCGGGACCGTTGGCATGGGTATCGCCAATGTACGTGAGCAATTGGCCGTCGCGGTTGAACACCTGCAGACGGTCCTGGAATTGATCCGCAACCCAGATGTGGCCATCGCAATCGACCGCGATGCCCTTGGGCCGGAAGAGATATCCCGGGCCGTCGCCCGCCTTTCCGAAAGTGCTGATGAAGTTGCCGTCGGCGTCGAAGATTTCTACGCGGCTGTTCATAGTGTCGGTGACGTAGATGTTGCCGTCGGCGTCGACCGCAACATTGGTCGCGCCGCCGAAATCTCCAGGCGTGGTGAGCGAGTGCTTCTTGCCCGGGGTGCCGATGCGGCGCAGCTCTTTCAAACTGTCAGCGTCGTAAACCATGACCTGGTCCTGCTGCTCATCGACCACATATAAAAACCGATTCTCGTTGTCGATGGCTAGGCCCACCGGGTCGATCAGCCCCTCGGAGATCTGACCTTCAATCTCGTGTTTGGGGTTGAAGACGAGCACTCGATGCAGGTGTCCGTCAGCGACGAAAAGGCGGTCGCCGTCGTCGATGGCAAGTCCGTTGATCAAATCAAAATGGGCATCGGTCCCGTTTTTGATGAGCGCAACGTCGTGGGTCTCAGTGTTGAAGATGAAGATGGCTCCGACTTTTTGGTCGGCGACATACACCAATCCTTTGGAGTCGATGGCGATGCCATAGGGTCCGATCAGCTGCCATGGAAATGTTTTGAGTTTGTCGGTGTTGTCTTCCTGCTTAGTGCCGGCCACGCGGTCCATCCAGCTCTGCTTTTTCTTGGTGGTGGGAGCCGGAGTGTGATCGATCTTCATGCCCGCGTAGTAATTCAGCCACCGGACCCGAGCGATATTCGGAGGATTGGGCCAAACCAGCTTGGAAGTGTCGATATCCAACTTGGGCGGCTCCGGAGGCGGGGCGGCTTCCGTTTTCTTCTTGTTTTTATCGCTGCCCTGCAATGCCATCGGCGAAGCCAGGGCCATGGCCAGCACAACGAAAAGCATTGCCACTATCCGGCCGCTGCGATGTGATTTAGCAAGATGTGATTTGGAAAAAAGCGCGCCCATAACTGATCTCCTGTTTCTAGTTTCCTTCCGTCGTGTTCAGCATGTTGATTCGGTTCTTGTGGCAGTTATCGCAGAATGCCATGTTATTTTGCTGATCTTTCACCAGCAATCCGGCTTGAGCCGAAGCGTGCGGCTGATGACAACTCAGACAAGAGAGGTGAGTCTTGACCTGGTTGATATTCGCCGGATCCATCACGTCTCCCACGGGATGCTTGGCCACGGGATGTCCCAACCCGTACCGTAAGGGGAGGATCGGCACCTGATTCTTCTTGTAATAGTCCTCCGGCAGTTTCACCTGGCCGTTAAATATGGTAAGCAGGTGTTCGGCCGCCAGCTTTTGCGGTACCGCGTCCGGGCCGTGACATTCCAGGCAGAGTGCATTCCCCTTCACCCGCAGCAGATGGTCATTGTCGCCGCCGTGCGGCGTGTGGCAAGTGGCGCAGCCTTGACTGAACGCGGGCTGATGGTGGACCGGTTTCTTGGCCAGATCGGAAATATCACTATGGCAACTCAGGCAGATCTCCACAGCGTTGGTCTTGGGCAGTCCAGGTTGGGCGCTCGCATGCGGGCTGTGGCAGTCGGTGCAATCACCGGCCGCGCCCGGATGTTGCACTTTGGCGGTCGCGATCAGTTTGGCTTTATCGTCGTGGCAGGTGACGCACAAGGACTTGACGTCAGTTTGGGTCAAAACCACCTTGCCGTCTTTCGCTGCAGCGTGGCAAATGTCACATTGCTTGTCGGCAAAAGGCGGATGCGTAAATTTGGCCATGAGCTTCGGCGCAGCGGACTGGTGCGGGTCGTGACAGCTTAGGCAATCCGCTTTTTCAAAAGGCTGGTTCTGATGTGCCTTTTGCAGCTCGGGGGTTTTCGGATCATGACAGTCGATGCACAACGCCGGGCTTGCTTTGGTCAAATGGAAATCAAACTCAGCCTTTCCGATCTGACCTGTCTTGTGCGTTATGTGGCAGGTATCGCAGCCCATATCGAGCGCGGGGTGACGGCTGCCATTTTCCGGCACATTCGTCCCCATCTCGTGGCACGTGAGGCAGAGGTTGTCCTTCTTGTCGCCCGACGTGGCTTTCAGCAGCTGATTCTTGTTGTCGGACGTATGCGGATCATGACAGGTCAGGCAGTCGCGAACCGCCGGCGGATGGACCCGGCCCTGAATCTTTGTGGCATCCTTATTGCTGTGGCAACTCAGGCACACTTTGTACGGCACGGGGCTCGTCAGCGTGACGTGGGTTACTTCTTTGTTGGTTCGAATCTGGTGACAGCTCAAACACCCCATCGCGATAGCGGAGTGAACTGCCTTGCCCTTGCTTTTGTCCTCGTGGCATTCCAAACATTTTGCCGAGTCCGTCTTTGGATCGAGCGGCACGGGGTGTGTCTTGGCCAGCGCGGGCATCACCGCAACTACGATCATGAATGTCCCGAGCAGAAAGAGACGCAGAGAGAGTCGCAGAAAGAAACGCGGACGCGTCTGTTCGATCGGCTTGCTTATCGTTGGCTGGCTTGTCAATGCACGCATGAGGATCCCGGGAACATCCCTAACCACATGAGCACGAACCTCGCCTTCATCGTGGGAACTGCCGCTCTGGCGCCAGTTGAGTTGTAAACTATTGCAACATAGTACGTTGTGACGTTGCTGCCCCATTGCCTGAATGCTTGAAAACCATTTTCAGTTCCGGGAATGGGCTTTCTCCCACAGTCGAAGCGGTGAAATAGCGCATCCTTTCCCCAGAATCATTGCACCGCTAACGCCGTACTCCAGCCTTTTTTGGTGATTTCAATCACATGGTTTCTGCCCGCTGGGTGAAATCGCAGCACGCCCCAGGAAAGATGAGTGTTATCACCCCAAGCGTGAGCGGTCCATGGGCCGGCTTGACCTCCGAACATATTGATTTCACGACACTTCAACAGTTGACTCCCGGTTGGTGCCGAACGTGCATTACCCCAGGCGAATACTGGGGAGACGCAAAACTCATGACTTCACCATTTCGCTCCTCGTGGCACACGACCTGGCAGACGCTGAGTTCCATTAAGACAGGTGTAGTCCTCATCATATCGGTCGTTATCTTCTCGGCGGCGGGCACGATCATCCTGCAGCGTCCCATGACCGATCCCGACGACATGACGCGCGCGTATTCGCCTGCCATGCTGCGCTTTCTCGACGTCACCGGCCTGACCGACATCTTCCATACGCGTTGGTTTATCGCCCTGATGATTCTGGTCAGCCTCAGCATCGTCGCCGCGTCCGTGCAGCGCTTCCCCAATGCCTGGCGGTACTTTGCGCGTCCTTATAAGAGTCCCGATGAAAGCTTTCGCAAGGTTCTGCCGACGCAGGCCCAGATTCCGCTTGCCAATAATGACAATGACGAAGAGCAGGGATTGAGCGCCGCGGAACGCGCCTTCCGCCACATGGGACTGAAAGCCGAACGCATCGTCCGCACCGACAGCTTCTCTTTGTTCTCCGAGCGCAATCGCATTTCCGAGATGGCGGTCTACATCGTGCATGCCAGCCTGCTGCTGATTTTCCTGGGCTTCATTGTGGATTCAGTTTACGGATGGCGCGCATTCCTGGTGCTGAGTCCCGGAACAGCGAGCAATCAGGTTGAAACCAAAGACGGCTCCAAGCGAACCATCCCATTCTCCATCCGCTGCGATGGCACGGGAGAAGAAACCTACGCCGACGGTTCACCCAAGCGCTGGTGGTCGAAACTGGCGGTGGTCGACGGGGGACGCGAGGTGTCGCGCAAAGAGATCGTGGTCAACGACCCGCTGGTGTATCACGGACTACGCTTCTACCAGGCGACGTACGGCCGCACTGGCAAGCTCGATCAGTTGATTCTCAACGCGACGCCGGCGAACGGCAAAGCTACGCCTCAGGAAATCTCCCTGGCGATGAGCCAGACCGTGGCTCTCGACGTCGACACCAGCGTGCAACTGGCGGAGTTTATCCCGGACTTCGTGGTCCAGGACGGCCGAGTCTACGCCCGCAGCAATGACGTGACGAACCCCGCGGTCCACCTGATCGTCACCTCGAAGAAAGCCAAAGGCAGCGTGAGCGTGAATGTCTGGCTGCCGCAAATGCCTGGCATTGACGAGAACGCTTCCTCCCCCTACACCTTCGATCCCAAGGACTTGAAGACCGGCCTTTACACCGGACTGCAGGTCTCGCACGAACCCGGCCAGTGGGCGGTGTGGGCCGGCGTCGTGCTCATGGGCATCGGCCTGACTTTTGTTTTCTACGTGGTTCACATGCGCTTCTGGGTGGTTCCCGTCGTCGATGCCCGCGGCCGCACCGCGCTCTGGATCGGCGGCACCGCGAACCGCAATCGCGATGCATTTGAACTTAAATTCAAAAATGTAGTGGAGCAGATTCAGAAGGAATTGAAACGCGAACTCGCGGCCTCTGTCGAGGCGCCCGCAACGATCTCAGGAACAACGATCTCAGGAACAACGATCTCGAGAACAACGATCTCAGGCACAACGATCGCCGGTTCGGTGAGTCCGGCAACGGAGGAAGTGTATGGCACGCGCAAGAGCTGAACAGCATCCCGCGACCGGCACGACGATGGTCGTGATGGTTGGGTTGGGAATGGCTTTCCTGCTGTTCATGTCATTTCTGAACGTGGTCAAGAGCGGAAACATTCTGAGTGAAGCCAACCTGCTGTTCGCCGCGCTGGTTTTCTATGCCGGCGCGGGAGCTCTATATCTAGGCTTCGGCGTCACCGGAACCGACTCCTACATCAAGTTCGCTTCTCTCATGACCTGGGCCGGACTGCTGGCCAACACCGGCGCCGTGGCCCATCGCTGGTATGAAGCCGGCCATCCTCCCTTCGCCAGTATCTATGAAATGCTGCTGAGTTTCGTCTGGACGCTCGCCGCGCTCACCCTGATCGCCGAAAAGCGCTACGGCGTGAAGGTCATCGGCACAGTGACCATGCCGGTGGCGATTGTCGGCGTCATTCTGATGCAACTTCTGCCCAGCGACGTACGCCCCCTGGTGCCGGCACTGCAATCCACCTGGCTGCACGTACACGTCACGCTCGCGATGCTGGCGTACGCGGCATGCGCTCTGAGTTTCGCGCTGGCCATGATGTTCCTGATCCAGGACCGCGTGAAAACGGAAATGTTCCTGGCGGCCACCAGCATATTTACCGTGGGAATTTACGCCGCAGTCCTGACTCGCTTCGAGAGATGGGGCGGGCTCAACGTGATCGCCTGGGATACCGGAAATAAATCCGAAGTGTTCATCTCGCGCGGTGTACGGTTGTTCGTCACCATTCCGGATCTCGGCTGGCTGATGCTGCTGGTCTTCGTCGCCGTGGCTGCGCCGCTCGTGCTCTACATCCTGGCGCGTGTAAAGAAAAATTCGGGATTTCTGGCGGTTGCCGATCGCGCGGTCTTCATCAGCATTCTGTTGCAATCTCTGGCCCTGGTGTTCTTCCTGCTGCGCGTGCGCGACGGACAATATCCCTCGCTCGACGCGGAGGGGCTATACGCCACGAGCCTGGCTGCGAGCCCGTTCATTCTGGCGGCGCTGGTCGGCGGAATTTTCGCCAACCTGCTGTACCTCTTGCTGCTGTGGCGGCGAGCTGATCTGGAAAGACTTCTCCCCGATGCCGACGCGCTCGACCGCATCACTTACAAAACCATTTGCATTGCCTTCCCACTGCTCACCCTGATGATCGCCGCCGGCGCCTACTGGGCCAACCGAGCCTGGGGTTCCTACTGGAACTGGGACCCCAAGGAGACGTGGGCGGCGATTACGTGGCTCGTGTATGCCCTCTATCTGCACCTGCGCATCACCCGCGGCTGGCGCGGACGCCGTGCAGCCTACTTCGCCATCCTGGGATTCGCGGTGGTGATGTTCACCTTCTTCGGCGTTACCTACTTACTGCGTGGATTACATGCGTATGCCTGAGACTATGCGTGATACGAAGCCTGAGACTATGCCTGATACTGGGAACCAACAGATCGATCCCGACGTTCCGGCTGAAGAGGTCTCTGCATCTGCCTCTTCGCGCGCGCGCTCCGGCTTTTTTAGCACGGCGTATTCAAGCTCGGGCCTGCCGACGGATCCTATTTCGATTGGCCCGCTCGCCGGGGATTCCGCTCGAACTGCAACCTCCGAGGATCCCGAATTGCCCTGGCTGCGCATCAACTGGGAAATCAAGGCGCTGGTCCCGATCGCGCTGGTTCTTCTGGGTGGAATGTTGCTGTTCCTTCTGGCAACGCTCTCCTGGCGCGATCCTGAGCGCCACATGGTGCTGTTAGTTGCCGGTGCGGGCGCAGTCGCGATTTGCGGCGCGCTCCTGGTCGTGCTCACCTACACCGTGCAGCGCCCCATGGTGGAACTGCAGCAGAAGATCGCCCAACTCGGAGCCGGTGATCTCAGCGTAGCTGTGAGTTTTGCCCGCCGCAACGACGAGATCGGCGACCTTGGACGAAATTTCAATCAGATGGTGCTGCAGCTTCGAGAGAGCCGGGAAGAAATCGAACGCCTGCACCGCACCCAGATGTCGCGCGCCGAGCACTTCGCCACTCTCGGCGAAATGGCCACCGGCTTGGCCCACGAAATCCGCAACCCGCTGGCGGGGATCGCCGGCGTCATCGAGATCATTGGCCGCGACCTCCCCGCGACCAGCCCCGCGCGCTCCGTGGTCAAAGACGTTCGCCAGGAGATCGCGCGCATCAATCACATCGTCACCGATCTGCTGCAGACGGCGCGGCCGCATCCGCCGAAAGTTCGCAAGAGCGATCTCAATACCACCGTCGAGCATGCCGTGATGCTGGGCCGCCAGCAGGCGCTCGCGAAATCAGTCGACATCGCTTTGCACAAAGATCCCTCGCTGCCCGAGGTGGAACACGACAGCGATCAGATTCACCAGGTGCTGCTCAACCTGCTGCTCAACGCGCTGCAGGCCATCGATCTCAAGGGAAAAATCGCGGTCACCGTAGAATTAAAGGGATCGACAGCGGTCGTCGAGGTCGCCGACAACGGCCGCGGCATTGCGCCCGATCACCTGCCCAACATCTTCCGCCCCTTCTACACCACCAAAGGCGACGGCACCGGCCTGGGACTCTCCCTCGCCCGCCGCATCGTCGAAGACCACCAGGGCCGCATCGAGGTCACCAGCACCGTCGGCAAAGGCACGACCTTCGCAGTGGTGCTGCCGTTGCAAAGAGCAGCCGCGCCCGTCTCTGCGCCCTAGGCAGCTCCCACTGAACCGGCGCGCTGGGACTTTCACAAGAACAGCGAAACCCGTCAATGTGCGAAATGGTCAGTTGTCGGGGCGTACAAAGCCTACTCTTCTAGCTCGCTTTCTTCTGGCGCATCGGTCGGGCTCTCAAACTCTATGCGATAGCCGTCGGGATCGGTAACCGGCACAACCCAGAGACGATTTCCGACAGTCGGTCGATTCCGCGTCTGAATTCCGCGCGATTTGAACTCGCGATAAAGAGCCAGCGCGTCCCCGCACTGGAAACAGATATTTACTCCAGTCCCCAGCGTTTCCTTCGGGCTCTCTCCGGGCCGGAATTCCTGGAGCATGATCGCGGCATCGCCAAGCTCAAGCCAGCACCAGCGAATTCTCCCGTCAGGATGGTCTTCGGTGCGGTCGGGAATCCAGTAGTTCTTCATTTTGAACCCAAGCCCATCAACGTAGAACCGTAGAGAAGACTCCATGTTGGTGACGCCGAAAAACGGCACAGCCTGCTTAACGTTCACGCTCGTGACGGTCGCAACGGGCATAATTCACCTCACAAACAACCCTTTTATAGTAGCAATGGAAGCCAATTGACGAAAAATCTTATCGACCCGCCCTCGAGGTCGGCTCAGCAAACTTGCCCCATCCCGCCATCGCCTTTCAGGTACGTCCGTAACTTTCACCCGACAATTCTGTTCACTAACCTAGGCCCGAGGGGCAACTTGGGGAGAGGACTCTATTATGGACAACCGTCGTTGGCTTTGGATCGGCGCGACTCTGCTGGTAGCGGGCGTAATCTTCTGGGCAGTGGGCCAGGCCGTGAACCCCAGCAGCGGCGACATGGAGTTCAAAAAAACACTGGAATCGATCAAGCAGGTCAAAAGCTTCCGCGGCACCTACATCGAGAGCGCGTCGGGCGCCCAGCATTCGGAAAGGCTCTGGGAGGTGGATTGCAACCAGGTTATTGTCCACCAGCAGTCTCACGACTCACAGGCCAATACGGATTCTCCTTTCGACATGAAAGAGGATGAGTTGCTGGTCGGCGAGCAGAGGTACAGCCGCACCAGCGACGGAGCCTGGGAGAACAACGGGTACGCAGGCGAGCGTGGTTCCGCCAAGTGGTATTGCGACAACCTGGCTCGCGGCACCGTTCGCGATCTGCTGCCGGATATGTACACCCTGGTCAGCCACGCCATCACGGAAGAAGGCGATAAGAAGACGGTAAACGGTGTTCGCTGCCGGGAATGGAAGTTCGCCGTAAGAACAGCCACTATTGCTGAAGACGGTTCGATGTGCATCGGCCTGGACGACCATCTGCCCTACGAGATGACCATGAAAGGCGCGGGCCACTATTCCTACTCCGATTACAACCGCCCCATTCAATTCGATGTGCCTGAAGCCGTGCTGCAACCGGCCAGTTCGACCGGCGGATCGAACTGAATAAACCCAGCGAGCTCCGTTTACCCCACGCGTGCCCCGTCCTTCCTTCCGTAGTAAGCTTGATCAAGCATGCCCTCTGAGAAGATTCTGATCGTCGACGACGAACGCCTGGTGCGCTGGTCGCTGCGCCAAAAGTGCGAAGAGTGGGGATATCAGGTCGCTGAAGCCGCCGCCGGAGAGCCCGGCCTGCGCCTGGCGCAGCAGGAGTCTCCCGACCTGGTTCTGCTCGATGTCCGCATGCCCGACATAAGCGGCATTCAGGTTCTGGAACAACTCAAGAAAGGCCCCGACGCCCCGGCTGTGATTATGATCACCGCCGACCCTCAACTCGACGACGTAAAGACCGCGCTCAAGCTGGGCGCCTACGACTTCATCGGCAAGCCTCTGGACTTCGAGGAATTACACGTCACCATCCAGAATGCGCTGGAAGCTTCCCGTTTGCGGACGGAGGTCAAGTCACTGCGCGGCGAAGTGCGCCGGAACACCGGCTATCACGAAGTCGTCGCCGTGTCGCCAAAATCCATGGAGCTGATGAGCTTCGTGCAGAAAGTCGCGGCCAGTGAAGCCACCACGATTCTGATTCAAGGCGAGAGCGGCACCGGCAAAGACCTGATCGCAAAAACCATTCACTACGAGAGCACTCGCGAGAACGGTCCTTTCGTCGCCATCAACTGTTCGGCCATTCCTGAGACTCTGATGGAAGCGGAACTCTTCGGCCACGAGCGCGGCGCCTTCACCGACGCCAAGCAGATGAAGAAAGGCCTGTTCGAAACCGCCAACGGCGGCACGCTCTTCCTGGACGAAATCGGAGAGCTCTCTCCCCTGCTGCAGGCCAAGCTGCTGCGCGTACTCGAAGATCAGGTAATTCGCCGCGTGGGAGGCGTGCGCGACATGCAGGTCGATGTGCGGGTGATCGCCGCCTCTAATCGCGACTTAGAAAAAGCCGTACGCGAGGGTAATTTCCGCCAGGATCTTTATTACCGGCTGGCGATTATTGCCATTTTCATTCCGCCGCTGCGCGAACGCACCGAAGACATTCTGCCGCTGGTCGACTTCTTCATTGACTGGTACAACCGCAAGTTCAAGAAAGCGATCCGCGGCATCAGCCCCGAAACACGCCGCTTACTGCTGGCCCACAACTGGCCGGGGAACGTCCGCGAACTCAAGAATTCTATCGAGCGCGCCATGATCCTGGAAGAGGAGACCATCCTGCGTCCGGTCTACATGCCGTTCGCCGTGGGAGAAGCAGCGCGCAGCGGCCTGACCGCATTCGAGCACAGCAGCGCTACCGGCGACGGCGGAGGCAAACAGCTGGCCAACGGCCGCGTGCTGCCGCGACTGTACATACCCGAAGAAGGAACGTCGCTGGAAGAGGTTGAGCGCGCCATGGTCGAGCTTGCCATGCGGCAGGCCAACGGCAACCAGACTCATGCCGCCCGCCTGCTCGACATCAGCCGCGACGCCCTGCGCTACAAGCTGAAGAAATTCGAACTCGTCCCCGCCGGAGACGAGGAGAGCGCCGATTCGGTGCACACCGAAGATTAGAAGCCATCTGATCAGTGGTTTGGGTAGGGCGTAGGGCTCGGCTTTAGCCGTGCCGAGCGGGCAACGTGATTGGCCAACGTGGAAGAGCCGCCAACGTGGAAGAGCCGCCAACGTGGAAGAGCGCCAACGTGGAAGAGCGGCGCTTGAGCGCCGCGTCAAGGCGCCAGGAAATCCGCGGGCTTTAGCCCCTGAGGTGCCCGCCTGTCCGACCGTTGCGGATTCCTGTTTCAGCCCGCCGGGTTTCGTTTCTTGCTTAAGAAAGACTTCTTACCCCGCCGTGGTTCGATCTCCGCCCGAACGCTTGCTCTCATACATCAACTCATCCGCTCTGCGAATCGAGGCGGTCGCGGAGTCAATATGGCTCAGCACCGTCGCTCCGATGGAAGCTGTAACTGAGGCCTGCGACTGTCCCGTCGCGACGGAAGATTGCGCGACCAACACCCGGCAGCGCTCCGCGAGTTCGCCCAACTCGATGGCATCGAGATCGGGCATCAGGACCAGAAATTCGTCCCCGCCCCAGCGTCCCACGATGTCCACGGTTCTCAGGCCCTGCTCCAGCGTCTCGGCCATGGCCTTCAGCAACGCATCGCCCGCCTGGTGGCCATGGGCATCGTTCACCTGTTTGAAGCGGTCGACGTCAAACATCAGCAAGCCAAAGAGCCGGCCAAAGCGGCGATGTTCTTCCAGCCCCTGCTCCACTTTCAGTTCAAGATACCGGCGATTCGGCAAGCTCGTGAGTGCATCGCGATAGGCCAGTTGCTCCAGTTCGCGTACTCTCTTCTCGCCTTTCCTCTTCGCTGTATCGCTGAAGACTTGCGCCGCGCCTACAATACCTCCTTCGCGGTTCCGCACCCGCAAGTTGATGGGAACCCGTCGTCCTTCCTTACGGTGGAGATAGTACTCCGCCTCCCGGAGCTTCTCGTGGAACCCAGTGGAAAAACGTATGCCCCACAGGCTCTCGCACGAATCCTGCGTGCCCACTCCATACAGGCGTCCACCATTCTGCGAGCCCATCGGAGCCACGACCCGCCCGGCCACGATTTCATCGGTGCCGATCCGGCGTATCTGAATAGCCTGGTCTGCCTGCAGCAGGCGCGGCAGGGCCACGCAGCAGCCGTAGCGGCTCACCATTGTCGTCCGGGTTCTGTCGGAAAAATGATTCCCGTAGAGATCGGTCCCCAAAATTTCTACCGGAAAGGCGATCGATACACGCTCACTCCTTCGGCAGGCGGAATAGGCTAGAGATCGTGAGGCCATACCCCATCATTTCGGCAGGCACCCGACAAACTTCAATGAGTGACGACTGCGAAGGGTTGGATTTCTTCAGCAATCTTCCCGATCCGGGCGTTTGGTCTTGGATGGAACACTTATCACGAACCGTCGTCTCCCGCCCGCGATCTGCCTGACCACATCGACTTAGGCCGGCATCGCAATCACGGCGGTGAGTGACCACAATCACTGACCAACTCCCCTGCCTCCGGTGAAACTGTATGACGATTAGTTCGTTCTTATCCAGTCTCAACACTGGTCCGCGAGATTCCCCTGCTTCAGCCGCGGATGCAGCGGCGAGACTACTTAAAAGGAAATGCAATCATGAAGATGTCGAAGCTCGTAATCCTGATCGTGATGATCGCACTGGCGTTATTCCTCGTTCTGCCCAACCTTTCCTGGGCGGCCGACGACGGCGCATCCATCTACAAAGCAAAGTGCGCCATGTGCCATGGGGCAGACCTCGCAGGAAAACCGGCTGCCAAGATTCCCAGCCTGGTTGGCGATGATGCCAAGAAAGCCTCTGACGCCGACCTGACCGACATGATCGCCAACGGCGGCAAGGACAAGAAAGCCACGCACGCGTTCGCGAACAAGGGCGTGACCCCGGACCAGATCAAAATGGTCGTGTCCTACCTGCGCGACGCGCAGAAGAAGTAGTTCGGATCTTCGCTAGTGGCATCATCGCTAGTCGGAGCATCGCTAGTTAAGATCGTCGCTAGTCGAGTCATCTCTTAGTAAGATCGCTGTTCCAAAAAAGGCGAGTTCGCGCCGCTAAAGCAGGCCGCGCGACACGTGAGGGTGAGTGATTCGCTTACCGGCAATCTCTGGCCGTTGCCAAGTGCCGGGCATCGCCCCTCCGGCTCGCCACCACACGGAACAGCCAGCCCGGGTCTATGTGCTCACCCCTGGACCCGGGCATTTATTTCCGTGCCATCCATCGCTAATTCTCAACGTGCGTAAAACGCTTCGTTTCGTCAGTTGACTCAGTTGGAGAGTCTAGGGGGTTCCCACCAATAGCACTAATAGGCACTAAGGTGGTTGTTTTGCCAGCCCCTATAACCTCCTTCAGAGCCTGCGTAAACATAGTGAGGATTTTCAAGCGGCATCCCGTGGCCGCTGCCCTCATCGACCAACGAGACCCTGTTTGTCGAGAGCGTCTGCGTATTCTTCAATTGAACCTACGAAGGCGAGAATCATTAACCCATAACTCAAAAGACGCCTTATGAACTTCTCGCCCGCTTGCATCCACCGAGTGGAATCCCGACGCCAAACCTTGATTCGGAGGCGTTGTCGGTGCGGCGGTTTTCTGATACACTCCGCGCCAGTCTGGTTCCCCCTACCCAAGCATTTGCTGGAGTGACTCCCATGCAGCAGATTATCCGTAAGCGCGCCTTTTGTTTTGCAGCCGCGGCCGTCGTGGTGTTTGCTCTTTGTGCACCGCGCGCGCAAGGTCAGGTCGAGAAAGTCATTCACAGCTTCACCGGAGGAACGGACGGACTCAACCCCTATGGTGGCCTGCTTATTGATGCAAGCGGGAATTTGTACGGTGTTACGCAGTATGGTGGCACGTATGGCGGCGGCACGGTGTACGAGCTGAGTCCCGGGAGTGGAGGCACGTGGACCAAGACGGTGCTGTACTCGTTCACCTTTGGCGCAGGAGACATAGACTTCCCGACCTCGAATCTCGTCGTTGATGCGAAGGGGAATCTGTACGGCATGACCTGGGAGAGTGGAGCGAACGGTTTCGGCGGGATTTTCGAACTCTCGCCGGGGTCGAACGGGCCATGGACAGAGAAGGTCATCTACAGCTTCACGGGAGGCACCGACGTCGTGTCCTTTCAGTCGTACCTGGCGATTGACAGCGCCGGTAATCTCTATGGTTATCGCGGGAATTTTATTTCGACGTCGGGCACGACCAGTTACGGTGGCATTTTTGAAATACACGCTAATGCAAATGGCACGTGGACCGAAAAGGTTCTGCACACTTTTTCAGGTGGGAACGACGGCAGCGCCCCTTACGGGGGCCAACTCGTTGTTGATTCTGCTGGAAACTTGTATGGGCAGGCTTACAACGGCGCTCGCGATTTTGGTCTCGTGTTCGAGTTAGTGCGAGGCTTGAACGGAAGCTGGAGTGAGAAGACCTTACATACCTTTACGGGCGCGGCCGATGGTTTCTCTGTTGCTCCGGGAACTTTAGTTATTGATGCCAGCGGAAACATTTTTGGGACATCCGTGTGGAATGCCTTCGAACTCGTTCCCGATTTGAATGGAACCCGGACCGAGAAGATACTGCACACCTTCAACGGCGGCAGCGATGGCGCTTATCTGGAGGCGGGGTTGACCCTGAGTACGTCAGGCACTCTCTATGGGACAACCTATTACGGAGGTATGCACCACGGTACCGTTTTTCAGTTGACGCCTGGCTCGAACGGAACCTGGACCGAGAAAGTGCTCCACCGATTCACGGCTACCGGGGGCGACGGCATCTATCCTAACTCGCCACTCGTTGTGGACGCACACGGCAATCTCTTTGGGACGACTATGGATGGCGGCATATCGAACAGTGGCGTTGTTTTTGAAGTGACGCCATAAATGGGGACCGATCCTCCGGCACCAAGAGTTACCGAGAGATCGGCTGCTTTTGTGGCAAATCTTCGCCTTGGTCGCTCCGACCCGTGCGCATGCCGGATTCCCCAATCTGCGTTAGCTCCACCGCTCGATGGCACTTGACCGACCGAGGTACCTTCGTGCCATAGCACAGGAAACCATCGACCGTTCCCGCGATGACGAAGTTGCCTCGTCTAACAATCTCTTTGTCCGGCAGCTGGACGATTCTCGTGGAAGGTATGAGTATCAATGCGATCATGGCTGCATAGATCATCAGTCGCCTGTTGACGCTACCTGCCTGGGCGTAGGCCCGTGTCCCGTTTGTCAAGGGGCCCTGAGCGTCCTTACCAGGAAACAGTACAGTCGGGCTCAGGAAGTGTGAACTGGTAGAAATGTCACTTCGGTTAGCGTGTCCGAACGGGATTAATGGCATGGTCCCATCTGATAACGTCATTTATTCACCTGCGCTGTCGGAGTGGCGTTGTGATCTTGGTCACATGCGATAGTGACAGCTGTCACAGTGCCTATTGCCAATCGAGGAGAAGATCAGCGAATCGTGGGGACATGTGAAACATCACACGGTTAATCCCGCCGTCTCTTGAATATGGCCAAGGCCGATATTCCTAAATCTCCTGTACGCATTCTTGTGGTGGATGATTTTGAGCCGTGGCGACAGCACATTTGCTCCACGCTCAAAACACGCCAGGAATTTCAGATGGTCGGCGAAGCATCCGATGGACTAGAAGCAGTTCACAAAGCCGAAGTACTGAAACCAGACCTGATTCTGCTCGACATCGGGCTTCCAAACTTGAACGGAATTGAGGCCGCTCGACAGATTCGCAAACTTTCCCCGGAATCCAAAATAATCTTCGTGAGCCAGGAGTCTTCTCTTGACGTGGTGCAAAAAGCACTCAACTTGGGGGCGCGGGGCTACGTTGCGAAAACAAGAGCCACAACTGACCTACTAGCTGCTGTGGAAGCGGTTCTTGAGGGCAGGCAGT
This sequence comes from Acidobacteriota bacterium, assembly GCA_013289685.1. Taxonomy (GTDB): domain Bacteria; phylum Acidobacteriota; class Terriglobia; order Terriglobales; family Acidobacteriaceae; genus Sulfotelmatobacter. Next base: position 471,020 of record JABCZL010000001.1, read on the forward strand.
TTGTCAGCGCGGGATTGTCGGGTCAGTATTTTACTGACGCAAAAGTCCCCCACCGCCGATAACTATTAAGCAGCCGCAGAATCGTCGCATCACCGGCAGGAAGCTCACCAGGAAATAAAGGTGCTGCCATCACGCGAATCTTGCTTACTGCTCGCTCGACTGGCGAAAAATCGCGATAGCACTCACTGACCCTGAGCCGGGAGTCTTAAGTAAAGTTGACGCCTGTTAACGCCAGTTAACTTTCGAATTGTCGGCCAAACCTCTCGCCAGCGGGCCAGCACGCGCGTGCGTTCAGAAAAAGATCGGTCAGCTACCACTGCAAACCCTTGAGTCTTTTATGGTTGTGGGATTTTCAGGTCCGGCGAAACTTAATTTTGCTCCCAGGGTTCAGCAAAGGTAAGACCCATCGAGGCTGACCCTCCCAGGAGCCCCCAAATGTCCCCACGTCTATGGCTCGTCGCGATCGTTCTTTTGTTTCTTGCAGCGGCGCAGACGCCAGAATTGGCCGCGCAGTCTAGCCCGGCTTCCTCGCTCGAACAGCGCGAGCCGCAGCCGGTAGCAGCATCCGTGAGCACCGCGCCCGCCTCGCTACAGTCTGCCACGATGGACCAGGTGGTGGACCGCGCGATCGAGCGGGAGCACGCTCTGATAGAACTGCTGAAAACCCGCACCCCGTTGGTTGAGACCTACCTGCAAAATCTGAAGTTTGTCCCGCGAGTCGGCCCGGCACCGGTGCAAGACCATTACTTCCTCGGCCGCATGGATCTCGGCGAAAGCATGGACCGCCGGGACTATCTCTCCAAAGACACCAGCTTTGAGAGCCGCCTGTTGGGCGGCTTCAACAGGTTATATAAGCTTGAATACAAACCCATGGGTTTCTCATGGATGATTTACGCCGACCGCGACGACTTCAATCGCAAAACCTACGATTTCAAGTACGTGCACCGCGAGTTTCTAGGTGATGTCCGCTGTATCGTCTTCGAGGTGTCCGCCAAGCCGGGCACCGGCAATGGCCGCTTCCGTGGCCGAATTTGGGTAGAAGACCAGAATTACAACATTGTGCGTCTGAATGGCTTCTATGAACCGCACCCCCGCAACGCTTACTTCTTCCACATGGATAGCTGGCGCTTGAACCTGATCTCGGGCTACTGGGTACCAGCCTACATCTACAGCGAGGAAGGTGATTTCAGCTACCGTTCGAACGACAAGATTACCTTCAAGGCCCAGACCCGGCTCTGGGGTTATGACCTGCAGAAGGGCGCCAAGAACGGCGAATTTACCGAGGTGGTGGTGGACTCCACGGTGAAGGACGAGAGTCCGGCGAGGCAGGATGCTTCTCCGCTGCAAGCGCAGTGGCGATGGCAGCAGCAGGCAGGAGACAACGTGATCGAGCGGCTGCAAAATGCCGGCCTGCTCGCTCCCGAGGGCGAAGTGGACGTGGTGCTGGAGACCGTTGTCAACAATTTGCTGACCACCAACAACATCGAGCTCCCGGGCCCGGTGCACGCCCGTGTGATGCTGACTTTGCCACTCGAGACGTTCAGCGCGGGCAACACCATCGTGGTAAGCCGCGGCCTGTTGGACGTGCTCCCGGATGAAGCCAGCCTGGCTATGGTGCTTTCGCGCGAACTGGCCCACATCATCCTGGGGCACAACTTGGGCAGCAAGTACGCCTTCTCCGATCGCTTGTTGTTCTCTGATGAATCCACCTATCAGAACCTGGGTTTCCGGCACGTTCCCGAGGAGGAAACTGCAGCCGACGAGAAGGCTATCGAGCTGCTGAAGAATTCACCGTACGCGCAGAAGCTGAATACACCAGGACTGTTCCTGCGCGAGGTGGCAGCGCGAGGCCCGGCACTTTCCGCGCTACTGACTCCACACTTGGGCACTGGCTTCACCAACCGCAAGGGTGCGATGGATCGCATGGTTCTGTTGATGAACTCCGCTCCGGCCCTCGATCCCACCAAACTGGACCAGATCGCAGCCCTGCCTTTGGGCGGACGCGTCAAGCTCAACGCCTGGGATGACCATGTGGACTTGATCAAGACCACGCCGGTGGCCATCACCTCGGCGCGCTACAAGATGCCGCTGGAAGTGACGCCATTTTCCCCCTGGCTTACCCGCTCCGGAGCAGTCATCAACCCGACCGCTACTGCGAACGCCGCTAACCCAACTCCCAGGAAATAGAAAGGAAAACCAATCGCGAACAGTTATCCTCCCTCCCCAATCCAACGAGATGATCTGGGGGAGACTAGTGGGAGGAAACGGGTGAAGACCAGTGAGCGTCGCGGAACTGCCAGCGTCCCTCGCGATATTCTGCAAGTCCGGTAAAGTATCCCGTTTCGGTAACGCTGTGCCCGGCTGTGTCGACTTGTATTTCGCGCCATGAGACCGCGACTACGGCGAACTCGTCGCTGAGCGGATCGACGCGCAAATCATCTCCCCAATTCAATTCAATGTGACGGATGGTTTGGGCAAACTTGCGAGTACCTTCTTGTGCCGCAGCAGGATTCGGGAAGGCCATCTGGCCGTTAACGGCCATAAAGAATGCGGGACTCGCATCGAAATACTTGATCCAAGCCGTGGGCCCATCCTGGGTGACGGAATGGGAGACGGTTTGCATGAACGCGCGCACCGCTTGGTCGACCGAGGGAGCTCCGTCCGGGGTCACGGAGTGGGAAGGGCTGGCGCCAGCCGCGCCAAGAACGCAGCCTGCCAACGTGACCGCCAGCAGCAGCGAACGGATTCGCAACTTGCGCGAAGGGAACGGAGCAGGAAGAACGCGAGTCGAAGACGACATAGAAACCTCCATCTACCGCCGAGCCGGAATAATGAGTCTAACCGTATAACAAAGGGAATCTAGTGCGTCAATTGTCGTAACATCGCCATTACACTCAACCCCCCGGCTAGGATTCTGAGTGCTATCGCCTGATTTCGTCAGCCATGCTCATCAGAGCTGGAACCGACCTGATGAGATGACCCTAGACGGAGTCCAAAACATCGGTGTACAACATTGTTCGTGAACCGACGAGCAATACAACTTGGTGTCGCAAGTGTCCTAGTCTTTATTGCCGCCGTGGTGATCATCGAGGGTCGGCATCATCACAAGTTCGGGCACTTCGTCAGATACGGCTTGCACGCGGATATAGTCGTCGGCAACTCCGATATTGGCACTAGCGACACATACTTCGCGCAGCTCTGGAATCTTTCCCTAGCCACTGTCGATGTCGAAGGATGCAGACTACCGGGAGGGTATGCAGGTGAGGGTATCTTGTATCGGTGGGATGTCCAAAAGTGGAACACGGCCACTCAGGCGTGGAACAGCTTGCATGGTGCCGACACGTGGGTTGCGAAACCGTTCGGTGGATACTGGAACGAAGAAGGGTGCCTGCCCGAAATGACTCACATCCGACCACTTTCATGGCGGAAAGTTGCGTGGGTCTATAAAGATTGGGTGACCACAGGGGACCCTATCCGAATTGCAGTTCACACTTCAGCGACGACTCCACCGGAGAGACAGCAAATTCTATATACCGAGCTTTTCGTGGTAAGAAGGCCGCCCAACATGCCCCCTGCGCAGTAGCTGTTGAAACATCCCCATTACCCTCAAAATACCGGGAACAGGGGATTCTGAGTGCTATGGTCTGGTTTCGTCAGTTGTCTGGAAATAAGCCCGCGTCGGGCGTAGAGTGCTGGGGTGAGTGAGTCGCTCCAGTCTCGCCTATTAACGCGCCATTGGCCCCTTGTGATACCGGCCTTGGTGTGGCTTCTGCTTTTCACAGGATTTCTTCAGTCGGAAGTCCTTCGCGCCGCGGTGGCGGTTGCGTGTATCGCCTTAATGCTTTACCAATGGCTGGCATATCGCAAGACGAGCACTGGAGCACGATTCGTCTTACTGTCCCTCATCGTGGCTGGTTTCGGCCTCTCATCTGTCTGGCTCGCACTTAATGTCGTTCGGTTCTATACCTATGGCCATGAATCCGCCGGCATGGGCTTGTGGCATGTATACGTTATCCACGCTCAGGACATCCTCCTGTGGTTTATAGGGACACTTGTGGTCGTCGTCTCGGTCTGGGTAGTGTCCGGTTGGTCGATTCAAAGGCAAGTTGCTCGTAGGCGCTTGCGCAAACTTGGTTTCAGCGCCGATGACATGAGGTCCGAAGACGCGATTTTCAAGAAGTGGGGCGAGATTGCCGCCGCAAAGTTCCCGCAGAAAATATCCTTCAACGAAATCACTTCGCACTCTTGGAGCCAGCCGTCAAAGTATGAACAGTCCAAAACGGCATTTGAAGCGCTTGGTTTCCGACGAAACTGTATGTTTGTAGCTTCGCCGCAGAATTGGATCGTGGAGTTTTGGCTTAGCGACGAACCCGGACTTTTTGCGACGATCGTTGACGCCAAGTCACGCGGGGTCTATTCGGAAGTCACGGTTATGAAAAACGACGGTTCCACCGTTGGCTTTGACAACTTAGAGGATTGCGGACTGCAACACTACAAACCCGATAGCTGTTTTCACTGCGGCTTAATCGCGCCCGATCAGCTAGTTGAGAGGGCGTTTCAGGCGAGGCAGCCAAACGATTTCAAGCAAACGGGCCTGGCCGAATGTGTGAGGGTGTACGAGCAGAGTGTCAACGAATACCTTGCCTGGAGACGAAGCGTCGGGATCAGCGGGAGCGAGATGAAACAAACCCTCGAGCGCCTAAAAAGAATGGGTTCGCTTAAAAAGTGAACTGGCGATAAATCCCCATAGCACTCATTGACCCGGATCTATGCGGCTCGACCTTCCCTTAGCAGACACAGATCGCGTTCCGGGAGGGTGCAATGGGTAAAGCCGCAATCTAGGCAGATCGTGAGGGTTGGGAATACCAACACACCGGGCTTGTCCAGATTTTTCGGCTGGGAAAAGGAAAAATGGATGTTAGCCTCTGCGACGAACGTTGACTCATTTGTGGACCCGCAAGATTTGCAAGCCATCAGAGCCTCCCGAGATTTCTTAGATCGTGCAACCTTGGCGTGGGAAGCGTGCATCGAGGCAGCTCACCGGTTCGGCCCTGCCCTAACCTAACCTAAATGTTAGGGTGAAGCGCTTTTGTTTGAACCAGTCAATCCTGGCCAGCAGTACCCCCGTCTATAGCTGCTACGCTGCGTTTCCCGTTGCCGCCCGCCGCCGCACCATCTCTGAATAGATCTGCCAGAATTTCTGCACCTCGGCGTCGTCCAGCCCTTCACTACGAGCCAGCGCGAGCACGCGAGCCAGTGCTCCCCTCAACTCCTCATCCGTGTAAGTGGCGGGGTCTATCGTTGGATTGGTCATGTGCTCCCTCCTGGGCGGCGCAAGCCCTCTTCCGATGCACTTACATGGCCTACGGCATTTCGATGCACAACTTATTGTGTTGACAAGGTCGGAAAGCAGGTTCCGGCGACGCAAGGGTCTGGCGCGATGGTGCACCATTCCGCTGTTGAAGCACTGCGTTTTCCACAGACAGAACCGCAGCCATGTTCACATAACCTTGACCGAGAGATTTCGTTCCGCGATACTGGCTTGGACCATCCGGGATCCGATCTCGGACTGTAACTCCTAGCGGCTCAAGATTTTGCCCCTAAGTGATTGCAGCCCATAGATTAATTCTCGAATTTCCCCGAAGTTGTTGATTCCAATGGACCGGGGGAGGGGGGGGAGTTATCAAAGAGTAAACTTTCCCAAAAATAGTCCGTCGTCGTCCTCACGCAACCCCAGGGTCATCTCTGGCCCTTTCCTCTGCGAGATGAGTCACCCGTCGCTGTGATTTCAATCACAGCCTTTTCCCCGCTCAAAAAGTACTCTGAACTTGCTTGTGGGAGTCCTTTTAGAGTCACTCGCCGAAGGGGGAACGTCATGGGGATCGCCGGTAATCATCCAATGATGGGTCGTGGGGCTCACGATTTTTCCAGAAATCCAATGCTGGTCTACTGGGAGATGACCCAAGCCTGCGGCCTCGCCTGCAAACACTGCCGCGCCGAGGCAATGCCGAATGCAAATCCACTGGAACTCAACACCGAACAGAGCAAACGCTTCCTGAATCAAGTAGTCGAGTTTGGCAATCCGCTGCCGCACCTGATTCTGACCGGCGGCGATCCGCTGAGCCGCAAAGATATTTATCCGCTGATCGACTATGCCAACGGGCTAGGACTGGAAGTTTCCATCACTCCGAGCGCGACTCCCGAGTTGACCAACGAAGCCATCTCCAAGCTCAAGGATCACGGAATTCAGAGTCTGGGACTCAGCCTCGACGGCTCCTCGGTCGAGAGACACGACAACATCCGCGCCGTCGCGGGAACGTTTGAGCGCACCATGGAAGCCGCCCGCCATTGCGGACGCCTCGGCATTCCCATCCAGGTCAACACTCTGGTCGCGGAAGAAACCGCCGACGACCTGCCCGCTATTTACCAGTTGCTGCGCACCAGTTTTCCGGTCATGCGCTGGAGCCTGTTCTTCCTGATCTCAGTGGGACGCGGCAAAGCCCTGAACGAAGTCTCCCCCGAAGATGGCGAAGTCATTATGAAGTGGGTGTTTGATCTCTCTCCCCGCTCGCCCTTTGCCATAAAGACCACCGAGGCTCCGTCCTACCGCCGCATCGCTCTTGACCAGATGCGCGCCTCCGGCATGCCGACGCCCGACATGAAAGCCACGTCTGTGTACAAGGGATTCCAGATTCGCGACGGTCACGGTATCGTCTTCGTCTCCAACCTGGGGGAAATTTATCCCTCCGGATTCCTGCCGCTGCGCTGCGGCAACGTCCGCACCGGTTCGCTGGTCGACGTCTACCGCAACTCCGACACCTTCCGCGCCCTGCACTCTCCCGACCAGTTCCACGGAAAGTGCGGCGCCTGCGAGTACAGCCACATTTGCGGAGGGTCGCGCGCCCGAGCCTACGCCCACACCGGCGATGCCTTGGGCACGGACCCGTTCTGTACATACGAACCCGCGACCGCAGAAAGGGTTACGGCATAGCGGAGCGCGTGAGTATTCAGGAATACAGCTTGATGGGCGCAACTACGCGCGTAATGGTTCCACCGGGACTCGGTTGGTCCGGCTTCAGGCCGCAGCGCATGGAGGCGAACAGGCCGATCAACTGGCCCAGCATCACATCGAGCACGGGCCGATACTGATCCGGAAAATCGGCACAATTCAATGACAACGTGAAATCGGCCAGCGCCGACACATCGTCGCCGCTGCGCGCCGTAACCACGGCCCGCACCCGGCCCAGATGTTTGCGATCAATCTCCCGCAGCAGGTCAAGTTCGTAGCCGCGGCGCCGCGGCTCGCTCGACAGGAAAGCCACAAATAAAGTCTGGCTATCTACGCTTGACAGCGGCCCGTGACGCAGCCCGAGCGGCGTCTCCGCCAAAGTGGTCACTTTGCCCGCGCTCAGTTCCACCACTTTCAACGCGGATTCGTCGGCCACTGCCCGCAGCACTCCCGCGCCCACAAAACAGGCACGAGTCCAGTCCAGCATGGTAATGGCCTCGGCGGCTTCCGCCGCGGTGGGAAGGAACTGCCGGCCTACTTCAGACATCTGAGCCACTACCTCGCCGAACGGCGCCAACTCTTCCAGATGCCCCACACACTGCCCGGCAAGAACCATGTTGCTGAACGAGCTGGTCATGGCGAGGCCGCGGTCGTTCACTGCATCGTCCAGTACCAGAACCACCGCACGATCCGGATGCCGCAGGCACAGTTGCGCCATCGTCCCCTGCTGGTTGCAGGTGATGACCACATGCCGGATGTCGCGATGCCGGTCCAGCGCCTGCTCCAACAGCGCCACGCCCTCCGGACTCTCTCCCGAACGGGAGAACGAGATCCAGAGATAGTCTCTTCCCGGACGGTGAAACTCTTCGAAATCCGTGAGCAACGTGGTACTCGGAATGGGCCAGACGTCACAGCCCCAGCGCCGACGAAGCAACGGAGCCAGCGCCCGGCCGGTATAGTCCGACGTGCCCGCGCCCACCAGATACACAGTGGGAGAGGAGGTGCTGCCGCGCCCGATTCCGGCCCTGCGCAGCGCGTCGTTCAATTCGCCCTGGCGTTCCTGGCAGCGCTCGTAGGTTTTGCTCCACGTTGCGGGCTGCTGCCAGATTTCGCGGGGCGTGTGCTCCAGCCCCCGCTCCGTTTTTTCCTGTTCCGGCAACTCCAACAGCGTGCCCAGCGGATCTCCCAATGTAGAGCCTCCCGCCCAAGTCTATTACAAGCCGACTCCGTTGAAAAGCATTCGAAAGGAAAAGAAATGCTGTTCGGAAGCAAACGTCAGAAAGAGAGTCGGGGCGGTTCTGCAGGCAACCGTTTCAGCCAGTTGACTTTCCTGATCCACCCGTTCGCTTTCAGCAACTACTCAGCGCGAGATGTGTTTCATTATCTGGAAGGAGAACAACATGAGCCGTGGTTCACATCCCCTGAGTTCCCTGCTGCTGGCGGCTGCGCTAGCTTCATCTTTGGCCGGAGTCGCCTGCGAACATCATTACTATCGCGTTTATGATCCCTACTACACCGACTATCACGTGTGGAACAACGACGAGGTTGTGTACTACCATCGGTGGGCCGATGAGAACCATCGCGACCGCGACCGTGACTTCCGCAAGCTTCGTCCCGAAGAGCAGAAGGAATACTGGACCTGGCGCCACAACCACGGCGACCATGATCGGGATAAAGATCATCGCTAGACTTCCGGCTGAGGCTCTCAGCGGCCGAGCGCCCTGAGAGCCTGGTCCGTCGTTGTGAGTAGTGCCCCAAGGCGCTCTAACTCCGCAATCGTCTTCCGTCCGTCTTCCTGTTTCAGAGTTTCGATGGCATCTTGCACCACGGCCACGCGCCGTCCCCGCTCGAGCAGCCCTTTGACGGCAAAGCTGACGCAATACTCCGTGACCACGCCAAACACCACAAACACCGCCTGACTTCCGAGACGCTGCACGAGAGCATCGGCGTGACGGCTCTCAAAAATATTTAGCGTCTGCTTTTCCAGCAGGATCTGCTGGTAGCAGGACAAATCTTCCGGCAGCGTGGCCTCGGCGTCATTCGGTACGCGCGCAACTTTATCAGTCACGGCTTCGCCGACAAGTTCTGCTCCGGCGGTTCCCTTCACGCAATGCGGCGGAAAGATTTTGAACTCGGGATCGTCCGTCGTGTGAAAGCATCCGTGCGAAACCAGGAACACCTTCCCCTGCCGCGCCGCATCGGTGAGCCGCCGGATGTTGGGCAGCAACTTCTCCGCCCCCGGCACGTAAAGCTTCCCCCCCGGCAACATAAAATCGGCCTGTACATCCACCTCCCAGAAGATGAAGTCCTGCGAAATCATGATTCTCCTTTGTGGCATCGAAGGCCGAGCGTAGCATCATTGCTTCAGCGCTGACAAATTCCGCGGCAGGCTGGCGGGGCGCCGCGCGCTATGAGCTAATCTACCGAAATCATTCTATGAAGAAGCAACCCGTCACTTACGACATTGTGCGCCGCGTTGGTCTCACTCTGCCTAACGTAAAGGTGAGCACGTCGTACAGAACTCCCGCGCTGAAGGTCCACGGGAAACTGTTCGTACGGCTGCACCAGGACCTGGACAAGATTGTGGTCAAAATGCCCTTCGACCGCCGGGAGGAACTGATGGCGGCCGATCCGAAAACCTACTTCATCACCGACCACTATCGCGACTACCCGTGGATATTGGTGAGCCTTTCGAATGTGCGCGAGGACGCTCTGCCCGACCTTCTGAAGATCGCTCATCGGGAAGCTTCACCGGCGAAGAAGCGTCGGGTATGATCGGCAGGTTCGAAAACATCATTCGATAACGTCATTCCATAACATCAGCAGAAAGCAGACTTCATGAGCAGCGACGCCCCGGCAAAATCCGCGGCCCCTGACAAACTGGTGATCCGCAACATAGGCCTTCTCCTCAGCGGCGACCTCGACCATCCAATTCTCGACGCCGATACGGTCATCGCCATTGACGGCGTCATCCACGCCGTGGGCAAAGAAAAAGACATCGACACCGCTGGCTCTACGACGACGATCGATGCCAAGGGCACGGCGCTCGCTCCCGGACTCATTGACAGTCACGTGCATCCCGTCTGCGGCGATTGGACGCCTCGCCAGAATCAGCTCGGCTGGATCGACAGCTGCCTGCACGGAGGCGTCACCACGATGGTCTCCGCCGGAGAAGTCCACACGCCCGGCCGCCCCAAAGATATTGTCGGCCTGAAAGCGATGGCCATTTTCGCGCAGCGCGCCTTTCAGTCGTTTCGTCCCGGAGGCGTCAAGGTCTACGCCGGCGCGCCCGTGCTCGAACAAGGCATGGTCGAAGACGACTTCAAGGAACTCGCCGCCGCTGGGGTGAAGTTTCTCGGCGAGGTCGGTCTGGGCAGCGTGAAAGACGGAATCACCGGGCGCCGCATGGTCGCCTGGGCCCGCAAATACGGCATCCAGAGCACGATTCACACCGGAGGCCCGTCGATTCCGGGGTCGAGTCTGATCGACAAAGATATGGTGCTCGAAACCGACGCGGACGTGGTCGGCCACATCAACGGCGGACACACCGCACTGCCGGACGACCAGATCGTGGAGCTCTGCGAGCGCTCGCCACGCGCCCTGGAAATTGTCCACAACGGGAATGAGCGCGCGGGGCTGCTGGCGTTGCGGACGGCGAAGGATCTAAAACAACTCCATCGCGTGATTCTTGGCACGGATTCGCCTGCGGGTTCGGGAGTTCAACCGCTGGGCATTCTGCGCATGATCTCGATGCTGTCGTCGCTCGGAGAGATTCCTGCAGAAGTGGCGATCTGCCTGGCGACCGGGAACACCGCGAAAATGCGCAGCCTGAACTGCGGCCTGATCGCCGCCGGACGCGAAGCCAGTTTCGTCTTCCTCGATACGGCGCAGCAATCCGCCGGCAAGAATCTGCTCGACAGCATTCAAAAGGGCGATCTGGCCGGGATCGGCATGGTCGTCATCGACGGCGCGGTCAGCATCCACCGCAGCCGCAACACGCCCCCAGCCACGCGCGTACCCGAGGTGATAAAGCCATGACAGACCGTGTGGCGAGGGCTGCCTCGGCCGCCCAAGCGAAGGCGAAGCCGAGCGCCCCTGACGGAAAAGCACGTGGTGGCAAAGCTGCTGGCCGCTTCGCTTTCATTCTTCTTGTCTCCTCCACGCTGTTCGCGCAAAGCTCAATCCCCGACTGGTGCCGTCCCCTCCCGCGCCCGGAATACAAAAGTCTCGAGCGCGTCCCCGTCACCGACCCCTGGTTCGAAGTCTACAAACCCGCGCCCGGAGTCTTCGCCATCTACGAACCGCACCAGGCGGAAGAAGTCATCAGCTATCTCATCGTCGGAGGGAAGCATGCTCTGCTGTTCGACACCGGCATGGGCATCAGTGACATCAAGAAAGTCACGGCGGAACTCACCAAGCTGCCCATCATCGTGCTGAACTCCCACACCCACGACGATCACGTGGGCGGCAACTGGGAATTCGCAACCGTCTACGCGATGGATACAGATTTCACGCGCAAGAACGCACAAGGCTCGCGCGAAGACGCGCAAGCCGAAATCACGCCCGATCAGATCTGCGGCACACTGCCCAAGGGATTCGACGCGAAGGCCTACTCAACTCGCCCGTGGAAAATCACAGCCTATAAACATGACGGCGATCGCATCGATCTGGGCGGCCGCACTCTGGAGATCATCACCACTCCCGGCCACACGCCGGACGCGATTTCACTTATCGATCGCGCTAATGGTCTGCTGTTAACGGGCGACACTTATTATCCCGCGCCCATCTGGCTCTTCCGGCCGGAAACCGATCTCGACGCGTATGCCGCGTCGATTCGCCGCCTGGCTGCGCTTGCGCCAAAGATAAAGCTGGTTCTGGGCGCGCATAACATTCCGGTCGCACAGCCGTCGATACTTCCGCGACTCGTGACAGCGTTCGCCGCGGTGCGGGCGGGTAAGGTGAAAGCGACTCCGGATTCGCCTGGGAAGGTTCTCTACAAAGTAGACAACATTTCTTTTCTGATGCGGGCACCGTGAATATGTGGGGACAGCCGCCTCGGCTGTCCCCACATTCTGCCCATGGCTTTTAACAAACGCGTCAGCGCAGTCCGTCCTCGCCTTTGATCTGATCTTTCGTCAACCCGCCCACGCGAGCCAGCGGACGCCCGCTGTCGGTCACCGCAATCGCCACCATAATTTCATTGGCGCGCGGCGCGTCATTGATTCGCACTTCCATGCCGTCGAAGTGGCTTCGCACAAACGCAGCATCTTTGTGACCCAGCGGGATGTCGAGCACCACACCCATGCCGCCGCGCTTTTTCGACGACGGAATCAGTGCCGCGCCCTTGCCCAGCACGCGCCGCACCGGCGTCCCCAGCTTGGGATGGAGAATTGCCGCGGCATGTTCGAGCTCGCCGTTCTCGCCAACCGCTGCCGCCTTGCCATAGCTTTCCGCCGAAGGCCCCGGAATTCCCAGCGCCGCCACTGCGCGCGATGTGAGCAGTTCCCCGAGTTCCTCGCCGATCGCCATCAACTCCGAAAGATCCTCCACGTATTTTCCCGTGCACGGATTCTCAATTACGGCTACGGCCGCGGCCCGCCGCGCCGGCGGCGATATCGCCCGGTCCATTTCGCGCTGAGTCTCTTCCAGGAACGTCGCGATCTTGCGGATCTTCGCTTTCATGCTTTCGCCCTCGGCTTATCTCAGCCCATCTTCCCCTTTGATCTCGGACACCTTCAATCCACCCACGCGGGCATGCACCCGCGCGCCGGTCGTCATCACCAGAGCGAGCAGGATTTCGTCCGCCCGCGGAGCATCGTTCACCCCCACTTCCATAGCGTCGAAGTGACTGCGCACGTACGACGCGTTGATGTGTGTGATGGGCACATCCAGCCGCGTCCCCGGCCCGCCAACTTTTTTCGTCGAGGCAACGATCGCTTTCGCCCCGCCCAAGACCTCGCGCATTGCGTATCCGCCCGGAACATGCCACAGAGCGCCGTGCTCAATTTCTCCCGCAGCGCCTACAATCGCGCCCTTCCCATAACCCTCGACGACCTTCGCATCTCCGCCCAGCGCCGCGACCAGCGCCCGCGCCATCTCCAAGCCCAGAGGCTTCAAGTCGTCCATGAAGCCTTCGATGCTCTGGACGTACTTCTCCGCAAACGGATTTCGAATGACCGCGATCGCCGCCGCGCGGCGCAGTGGATTCTCCGCCACTGGCCCGCCTTCGTGAAAAATCTCTTCCACGCATGTGACTTTCTTTCGCACCACGACCTCAGGCATGCACCAGTCCCCTTTCGCGAACCGGAGTGGCGATCATTCGCGATTCTCCCAACAATCCCACCACGCGAGTTTCTCCCTGCAGACTCAGGGCAGCCGACCGGATCAGCCCCATTTTCAACAATCGCTCCGCGGTCAGCGTGCCAGCTTCCAGAGCCTGATTCACTTCTTCCACCGTTAACTCGCCGACAGCTTGCGTCACGGGCCGATCCCCGAGATCGCTGTCGGGTGCAAGTTCGCGAGCTGGAACGCGAACAATCGCAGGATGCCCCGGAAGGTCGACCGCATTGGCGATAATGGTTGCCGCCGCGTCGGCCGCCGCAGCACGATCGGCGAGCACGGTGACTGCATCCGCAATTCCGAGTGAAAAGCTGCGCCCTCGCCATCCGCTGGTCGCAATACCGCGCACGGGATGGGCCGCATGCACCGTCGTAGTCCCGAGCAACGAAGGGCGGTCGGGCCGCTCTACCATGCCGACCACAAACTTTTCTCCCGTGGCCAGGTGCAGAGAAATGTCCCCGCCGTCGTTGACGTATGCGGACGACAATTCAGCCGCGTCCACCATCGCCGCCAGAATTTCTTCCGCGACTGCGCCCGCTACCGCGGCCATGGGTGTAATGAAATACTCTGCTGCGTATGGCATCACCGCGGCCGTCATCCTGCGTGCCACCGCGCCTTGCGGCCACGCTGCATCCGCAGAGCAGGCCCGGCGCAAATATGACAGCTCGCTGCACAACTCGTCGAGCACCGTCACAAAACGCGCGCTGGCAGCCCGATACGCCGCCTCCACTTCGCGCAGTGCGCCGAACGCCTCGACGATCAAGTCGATCGGCCCGTCGTTCAGGTGCAGCCGCCGTCCATCAGGCAGCATCCGGATTTGCGCGCGCTGATTCATCGTTTCTTCGTTTAGCACTTCTTCTTTTTAGCGCTTCTTTGTTCTTGCTTCAGACTCAAGCGGCCACGGATTATCCGATCGGGCAGCCATGCGCCGCCGGCTTTCATCGGCCGCGGCCATCGAACTCAGGGGACGCACGTGCTCGACATATCCGCCCAAAGCGGCGTAATCCGCCAACCGCAGTGTGAACTCGATCGGCGCCACCAGCGCGGGCGTCGGCACATATCCAAATGCGTTCTGCGGCATGCGAGTCACGTCGACCATGAAGGTGATCCCGCCGCCAGGCCAAACGTAGACCGGGGCGCCGCCACAGGTCACGCGCGTGAGCGTGTCGCGCACGGAGTGGGTCAGCTTCACCGGATTCTCGGTCACGCCCGCCCGCAACGATCCTCCGGCGCCGCCCATGAACAAAACCGTGCACAGCGCGGGCTCGCAGTTTTCCCGGATGCGCGCCACCGACTCCCGCAAGACAGCCGGCAGCTCTTTTTCCAGCGGCTTCAAATCTTCGTCCAGCTCGAAATATCCATAGTGCTCGCCGGTCGTGCTCACCATCAGCAGGCGCAACCCAGGCCAGGCCTTTTTCGCGTTGAACTTCCCAAGAATCTGTAGCGGATCTTCAATGTCAGTCCCGCCCCAGGACGTGCCCGGCTCAGCGACCTGAAAATATCTTCCCGGTGTGGACCGTCTGCCCTTCAGTTTGATTCCGGTCTCGGGCACGCCGAGTAGTTTGCCAGCCTGATGTTCTGAGAGTACGCCGGTGATGTGATCGTCGACCACCACAACTTCGTCCACTTTGCCGAACCATTGTTTAGCAAACATGCCAATGGTCGCCGAGCCGCAGCCCACGCGCATGCGCTCTTCCTGCGCACCATCCACAATCGGCGGCTTGCCCGCCTGCACCACGACTTTCGCGCCGTCCTCAATTTTCAATTCCACGGCGCAGCCGTTGCACAAGTTCAGCAGCGTCTCGCAGGTGGCTGTGCCTTCGTGCCGGCTGCCGCCGGTCAAATGCTTCACTCCTCCCAGCGACAGCATCTGCGATCCATATTCGCTGGTCGTCACATGCCCTACGGCCTCTCCCTGCGCCCGCACCGTGCTGCATTCTGCGCCCAGATGCCGGTCGGTATCGATCTTCACCTTGACGCCGCAGTAACTAAAAATTCCTTCGGTCACCACCGTGACCATGTCGACGCCTTGCACCTGCGATGAAATGATGAAGGGCGCCGGTTTGTAATCGGGATATGTTGTGCCCGCCCCGATTGCAGTCACAAACGTTTCCCCGCGGACCTCCCCGTGGTTGACCGTGCTTTGATGAATCAGCGTCCCGTCCCAGTCGTGTCCGGGATCCAGAAATGGCACTACCGACTCTCCGCGCTCTAGTGCTCGATCCAGCACGATATGCGGATCCAGCCGCACCAGCTTGCCCTCGTGATTGCCGTAGCGGTCGCACGATCCCGTCCG
The DNA here is from genome assembly GCA_013289685.1 of Acidobacteriota bacterium. GTDB lineage: Bacteria > Acidobacteriota > Terriglobia > Terriglobales > Acidobacteriaceae > Sulfotelmatobacter. The sequence continues at coordinate 486,664 of JABCZL010000001.1, forward strand.
TCCCGGCTTGATGTAGCACAGCACGGGACAGGCATCGCAGCGAATGGCGTCGTCAGGCACGGGGCCCTCCGCTGTGCTCGTGTGGGACGGACACTCCTGTCCGTCGCTCTTGACCACCCTTTTGCGCGGCCAGAATCGCCGCCCGCACCCGGTCCGGCGTCGCCGGAACTTTGTGCATGCGGATCCCAATCGCATCGTGAATCGCGTTGAGAATCGCGGGCGCCGTTGGAATCACGGCCTGCTCGCCAATTCCCTTTGCGCCGAACGGGCCGATGGAAGATGGGTCTTCAATCAGGATCGATTCCACGGGAGGAACGTCTCCGGCCGTTGGGATCAGATAGTCGTGGAGATTCTCTCCCTTGCCGGGAAAAAATTCTTCCATCAACGCCATCCCCAGGCCTTGCGCCACGCCACCTTCGATCTGCCCCTCGATCAGCGTGGGATTGATCGCGCGCCCCACGTCGTGCGCGGCCGTCACTTTCAGCACACGCACGGTGCCCAGTTCCGTATCGACTTCAATCTCCGCCAGGTGCGCACCGAAGCCGAACACCGCGTACGGACTTCCCTGCCCATTCTCATCCAGCGGACTGGTGGGCGGATCGAACGTTGCCTCGCAGGTAATCACGTACCCATGCGTGTCCAGCGGCAACTCCCGCAGAGCAAGTACTTTTCGCTTTCCATCTTCGTCCACCGACACACTGCCGTCGCCGAACTCGATCTTCGCGCAGTCACACGCCCCGGCCAGCTTCAGGATCTCACTGTGCAATTTCGTTCCCGCCATGTGCGCCGCTTTGCCGGTGACGAACGTCTGCCGCGATGCTGAGGTCTTGCCGCAATCGGGCGAGAGCGCAGTGTCACCTGAAACCAGATCGAACTGCGCCACCGGAGCTCCCAGCGCGTCGGCGCAAATCTGCGTGACGATGGTATTCGACCCCTGACCGATGTCGACTGCGCCCTGATGCAAGACGATGCGTCCATCGCGCTTCAATCCGATACGCACGGTCGACGGATTCGGCAGCGACGTATTGCCGCATCCATACCACATACCCGCCACGCCGACCCCGCGCCGCAACAGCCTCGCCGCACTCGCGTTGAATGTGGCTGCGTCGGCGCGCGCAGCCTGCCATCTCGGCCGCAACACCTCGAAGCAGGCACGTATTCCTACGCCTTCGCCGAGCACTTGCCCAGTCACAGTTGAAGTATCGTCCTGCAGCGCGTTGAGAATGCGAAACTCCAGCCGATCCATTCCAATGCGATCCGCGAGCTCGTCATAAAGCTGCTCCTGCGCAATCGCCGCCTGCGGCACGCCGAATCCGCGAAACGCTCCCGCCGGTACAATGTTGGTGTGCACGGCACGAGTCAGCGCCCGGTAGTTTGGAACGCGGTACGGCCCTGAAGCATGCACCGGCACGCGCCCCGCAACCGTCGGTCCCCAGGACGAATACGCGCCCGTGTTGAAGTCTGCGGAAAAGTCGAGCGCCGTGAGTTTGCCGTCCCGCGTCGCTCCAGCGAGCAGGCGCATGCGTGCGGGATGCCGCTTGGTCGTCGCGATAATCGACTCGGTTCGCGAATACACCATGCGTACGGGCCGCCCCAGTTTCCACGCAGCCAGCGCAACAAACGGCTGCACTGAAAGATCAAGCTTCGCTCCAAATCCGCCGCCGACCGCTGTCGGAATGATTCGTACCTTCTCCAACGGAATGCCCAGAATCTTCGCGACATCGTGGCGATCCATGTATGGAGCTTGCGTGCAGGCCTGAACCTCGATTCGATCCCCAACGCGACGCGCGAACCCCGCTTCCGGTTCGATGTAGGCGTGCTCGACAAATCCCGTTTCGTATTCGCCCTCGGCCACAACGTCCGCTTCGGCGAGAGCTTTCTCTACGTCACCGCAAACCACTCGCCCGCGCACCAGAACATTTTGCTCGCGATGCGCGTGCATACGAGGCGCATCGGGGGCCAACGCCTCGTCAATCGTTTGGAGCGGCGGCAACTCTTCCCAGCGGACGGGAAACTCCGCGAGGTCGAGGGCCTCCAGCGCATCTGCTTCTCCCACCAACGCTGCCACCGCTTCCCCGCGAAAGCGCGCTTCGTGATTCGCAAACACCGGCTGATCTGCATATTTCGGTATCACGCCGTAGCAATCGATGCCGGGCACATCCTTCGCTGTCAGAATCAGCATCACACCCGGATGGGCCGCAACAAATTGATCGAGATCGCCGAACTGAAATCGGGCGCGATGATGCGGGCAGCGAATCACGCGCACCCCCAGCGCACCCGCAGGAGTTTCATCCGCCCCGAAAATCTCCAAGCCCTCGACTTTCTTTTTGCCGTCGAGCCGCACCAGACGGGCTCCCACCGCCGTTCCAGCCGCGGCCGACGGCTCCAAGGCAGCACTCGTCCCCGCCTGCATAATCGCGGTGATGATCTTCCGGTATCCCGTGCAGCGGCAAAGCACGCCACCGATCGCATCCATCACTTCGCGTTCGCTGGGAGATGAATTCTTTCCGAGCAGCGCCGTTGCAGCCACCAGCATCCCAGGAGTGCACGCACCGCATTGCGCGGCCCCGTGAGAAAGAAAGGACTGCTGCAACTGGCCGTACAACGGAGTGCGCCCAGCCAGTCCCTCGACGGTTGTAATTTCACATCCCGCGGCCTGCCCCGCCGCCACCAGGCACGCGCAGACCGGCTCGCCATTCAGCAATACCGTGCAGGCACCGCAGTCGCCCGCATCGCATCCCACTTTTGTTCCGGTCAGTCCAAGATCGTCGCGCAGCACCCGCGATAACCGCCGCGTCCCTGGCGCCGCAACCTCTACACTACGTCCGTTCACCGAGAACGAAATCAAATCAGACTCCACCGCGAGCACCTTCTCCGTGGTCGCCATCAGCGGCTCCCCACGCAAGCTTCCAGCGCGCGTCGCACCAGAGTCAGCGACGCATCGCGCCGGTAGTCAGCCGTCGCTCGCACATCGTCAATCGGAGAAAGACTGCGTAGGTGCTCCGCTCTGATAGCCGCACCAATTCCCGCCTTCGCGGGTAACCCCACTAAGTCATTTTCTAAATCGTCCAGTCGCCGCGGTGTCGCCGAACAGGATCCCACCGCGACGTGGACCTCCGCCACACGGCCCGCTTCATCGGCCCGCACAACGGCGGCCACCATCGAAATGGAGATAACCAGATAGCGACGCGCGCCCAGTTTCACGAAAGCCGAGGCCGCGTCTTCCAATCGCCGTGGAACCAGCACCGCCGCCAGAATCTCATCCGGACGCCGCATCGTGCGGCGATTGCCAGCGATAAACTGCCCCAGCGGCATGCGACGCCTCCCCGCCGCAGAAGCCAGTTCGACCTCCGCATCCAATGCGAGCAAAGGTGGCACGCCATCCGCCGCCGGAGAAGCGTTGCACAAATTCCCGGCCACCGTCCCGCGATTCTGAATCTGCATCGAGCCCACTTCCCTCGCCGCCGCCTTCAGCGCATCAAAGCAACGTGGCAGCGGCGCGCGAATGACTTCGCTCCACGTGGTCAGCCCGCCGATACGAATCTGCTCGCTGTCCACGGCAATGCCGCGGATTTCGCCGAGGGCTGTAATGTCGACAACACGCCCTTGCGGCAGCCGTTCCCCCAGAGCCGGATAGAAATCCGTTCCCCCAGCCAGAATCTGTCCGCCCGGAGAAGTCAGCAGAGAAACCGCCTCATCCAATGTTTTCGGCTTGAGATACAAAAGTCGGGCCCCCAAAATCGCACGCCACACACCGCTTTCAGAGTTTGTATACGAAGCCAGTGGCTTTGTACAGGCTCCCTTCCGGCTCGTTCTGTGTTCTAATCTCCGCGTCGTAATTCTTTCACCGAATCATTCGGAGACACGGATGCCAAAGACCTGCTCGAAAAAGAGCTGCTCGAGAAAGATCTGCCTGAAGCGGTACGCCTTCGTTGTTGCCCTCACTCTTGCGACCTCGGCATTCGCGCAATCGTCGGGCGCTCCGGCTGACCTCGACGCCTTCGTCGCTTCTTCCATGAAAACATTCGACGTCCCCGGCATGGCAGTGGCCATTGTGAAGGACGGCAAGATTGTCGTCGCCAAAGGGTACGGCGTTCGGAGACTCGGCGATCCCGCACCGGTCGACGAATTCACCATGTTCGGCATCGGCTCGAACACCAAGGCATTCACCACCGCCGCCCTCGCCACACTGGTCGACGAAGGTAAGCTTTCATGGGACGATCCCGTCTACCAGCGCCTGCCCGGCTTCGTCATGTACGACCCCTACGTCTCGCACGAGATGACCATCCGCGATCTGCTCACGCATCGCAGCGGCATGGGACTGGGCGAGGGAGATCTCCTCTTCTGGCCGCACTCGACCTACTCGCGCGAGGACGTCATCTACAAACTGCGCTTCATGAAGCCGCAGTCCAGCTTCCGCAGCCACTACGCCTACGACAACCTGCTCTACATGACTGCGGGACAAATCGTCCCCGCCGTCACCGGCATTTCCTGGGACGACTACATTCGTCAGCGCATTTTCGCACCGCTCGGGATGAACCACTCCAACGTCAGCAACCAGGCCTTCAAGCCCGGCGACGACTACGCCTTTCCGCATTCCAACGTGGATGGCAAGCTGCAAGTGATTCCCTTCGGGAATCTGGAAAACGCAGGGCCCGCCGGCGCGATTAACTCCTCGGCCGCGGACATGGCGAAGTGGGTACAGTTGCAACTCAACCGCGGAAAGCTTGTCGACCGGGAAGGCCGCCTCTTCACCGAGCAGCGGTCGAAAGAAATGTGGTCGGCCCAGACCATCCTTCCGGTTCGCGATCCTCCGCCTCCTCTTAAAGGTCTAAGAGCCAACTTCGCCGATTACGCACTCGGCTGGGGATTGCGCGACTATCACGGCCGCAAGCTGGTCGGACACACGGGCGGAGTCGGCGGCTTCGTTTCGCGCGTCATGCTGGTGCCCGAAGAAAATCTTGGTGTCGTTGTGCTGACCAATGCCGAAGAGAGCGGTGCTTTCGATTCCATCCTCTACCACGTGGTCGATCATTATTTTCAGTTGCCGCCCACCGACTGGATCGCGGCTTACAAGACTGTGAACGATAAAGAAGAAAAGGACGCCGCCGAGACCATGAAGAAAGCCGAGGGATCGCGCGACGCCAATTCCAAGCCTTCCCTGCCCCTCGAAAAATATGCCGGCGTTTATGTCGATGCCTGGTACGGTCCCATCACGATCAAGTCTGAAAACAGCGGACTGGTCATCACCTTCGATCACACACCGACCATGATCGGCGACCTGCAACACTGGCAACACGACACGTTCAAAGCCCACTGGCGCGTGCGGACGATCGAAGACGCCTTTGTTACTTTCTCGCTGAACCCAGACGGCAGCATCGACAGCGCGAGAATGGCGGCAGTCTCTCCGCTCGCCGACTTCAGCTTCGACTATCAGGACCTGCTGCTGAAGCCGGCAGAGAAGAAATAAAACACGGGAGGATGCCCCAGCCTTGTCGCGTTCTTTGCGACAGAGCCTGCCCTGAGCGGAGTCGAAGGGGTGGGGATTTTGACTTTTCTACCGAGAAACAGAACCTTGACCGCGCCGCATAATCCGCTAGAGAAAGCCGAGGCCGAAGTCCAATCCCACAGCGCCTCTCTGCGCCGCGAACTCGGCATCGCAGACTTGGTATTCGCCCAGATCCTCATCATCATCGTCCCCGAGTTCTACGGGACCGCTGTGAAGGCCGGCAACGCTCATGTCGTTCTGTGGCTGCTGGCTATTGTTCTCTTCTTCATACCGCACGCTCTCGTCGTCGCTTACCTGAATCGCCTGATGCCTCTGGAGGGCGGCCTCTACGAATGGGCGCGGCTGGGGTTTAGTGATCGAGTTGGATTTCTCACGGCATGGAACATGTGGCTGTTGCAGACCGTTCAGGTCTCGCAGATTGCGCTGGTCACGACGACCTACATCTCCTATGCCGCACCACGCGCTGCCTGGATCGCCACCAGCCGGCCGGCTCTGGTGGCCGCCTCCGTCGTGTTGTTTGCGCTCATGATGCTCATCGCGCGCCTCGGTCTCGGCATCGGCAAGTGGTTCAGCAACGCTGGCAGCGCGGTCACTGTTTTCATTTTGACGGTGCTGATCCTCTTGCCGTACTTCAACGTCTGGCGCGGACATCTGCCCGCGTATCACCCGCTCCCGCTAGTCCTGCCGCCGATGACTTTGTTGAGCTTCAGCATATTCAGCAAGATGACTTTCGGGGCGTTGTCGGGCTTTGAGACCGTCGCCATCTTTGCCGGAGAATCCCGCCACCCCGCGCGCAACATCGCCCGCTCCATCCTCTTCACTGCGCCGATCATCGCCGTGCTCTACATCCTCGGCACCAGCGCGATCCTCGCTTTCGTTTCCCCCGATGCGATCGACGTGATCGGGCCCATCCCGCAGGCGCTGCGGAGCGGATTCTCCGGATTTGGCCAGGCGGGCCCGATCGTTGCCATCGCAATCCTGCTGCTGTTGCTGAACTACCTTTGCTCCTACACGCTCTATTTTTCCGCCAACACGCGCTTGCCCATGGCCGCCGGATGGGACCACTTGCTGCCGGGCTGGTTCACGCGTCTCCATCCCAGGCACCGCACTCCGGTGAATTCAATTCTTTTTATGGGAGGGGTGGCCCTGGCGGCGAGCACGGCAGTGCTGATCGGAACCGGCAGCCAGGAGTCGTTCGTGCTGCTGCAGACGTGGGCCTGGACGTTTTATGGCCTGGCCTACCTGGTGAAGTTTGCGATTCCTCTGGTCTCGGCGAAAGAAAAAGGATTGCGCCCCGGCACATGGATGCGTCTCGGAGCCGCATCCGGATTTCTCGTGACTCTGCTCTTTGTTTTGCTTTCGGTGCAACCCGTAATCCCGGTCGCCAGCAAGGCAGGATATTTTGCAAAAGTCGTTCTCGTGGTCCTCGGGGCCGACGTTTTCGGATGGATGATTTATCGCGCGGGACAGCGGAAGAGCGATCGAACAATCGACTGATCTCGCGGTTATGTTTTGGATGGCCGCGTACGCCGTAGGCCGATTAGCAGATTGATGTGAACGGATTCGATTTTTGACGGGGAAGCTGGTAATCGATAGTATCTCCGCGATAGGAAGAACACTGTGCGAATTCTCAAGCTCTTGATGGCATTTTGGATCACATCGCTCGTCGCAATCCGTCCGCAGGCCTCGGCACAGGAAGCTTCATGCGACGTGCCACTCGTTGTCACTCATTTCGTAGCCTCGAGCGGAACCGTTGAGATGGTTAAGGACCTCACCGCCAAAGACCTGACGGTCAAGATCGGCGGATCAGCGGGCACTGTGACAAATGCATCCGTCGACACGGGCAGCAAGCGAGTTGCTCTGATCCTGGACGCGAGCACGAAAGTTCCGACGGATGAGTGGAGGTTAGAGACGGAAATGGCCGTCACCTTGATTCAGAATGCGCGCGCCCTTGACCGATTTTCGCTCTTTCTCGTCGGAACTGGTACTCCCGCTGGTCCGCGGCTGCCCTCTGCGGACCTGCAAACGCAACTGAGAGAGATGACCTCATCCCGGCCACCGACCGTCGATGCGAATGAAAGAATTTACGACGCGCTGCTTGCCGCGGCCAAGCATATGGACCCTCCCGAGTTCGGAGATGCGATTTTCCTGTTCGGACATCCAGATGATACGGGTAGCAAAGCGACTCCGGAGCAAGTCGAAGAACTCATCCTGCGCAACAGGGTGCGCTTCTACGCTATGAGTTTCACGGATCTACTGCGGGGCAAACATCCTGCGGCGAACAAGCCACTGCCGAAGGGTCTAGGCCAAGAACGGGCAGATAAGATTAGTCACGCCACGGGCTATTTTTTCTCGTACCATGCAGTCGACGTTCTCAGAATTCCGGGCCAGCGAGCGCTACTCGAAGGATTCCTCGGAGATCTGTATGCAGGTATCGCCCAGCCCTACCGGGTTACGATCGGACTGAAGATGTCGGATAAAACCGCTCTCGACTTGGCCGTGGTGAACGGTAAAGATCGGAACATTCGCCTGGACGATGTGCACTACCCACACTTTATTTATCCGTGCACATCACGATGATCTGAGGCTCCCATACGCCGCCGCACTCGTTGTATTCAAATCACCGCAGAAACACCCTCCCCGCATCCTCCACCCGCACACTCGACTTCCGCCGCGCTCCCGTCCCAACGGTGTAAACCACCAGCACATGATTCTCGACGATCAGAATTTCCTTTTCGCTGAGCCATCCCACCAAGGTCGCGTGCGGCACGAAGGCCAACTGGCGCGGCGTGTCTTCGATGCTCTTCACTTCCACCGCCGGCAACTCCGGTAGGACCTTGCGAATGCGCTGCGACTCCTCCGGATTTGCCTCTGCATCTTCCGCCAGTTGAATCGTCTTGTTGGTTTCGGCCGTCGAAACGATGGTCATCGCCACCGATCCGATTTCCGGCGACAGGTGCGCGTTCGAGGTATAGAAACTCACATCGTAGTCAGGATTTTTATACGTCGCCCGTTCGTCAAACACCGTGATCTTCTTGCCGCTGCTCAGCACGAGCGTCTGATCGTTGCTCTGATTCAACCACCCGCAGCATCCAGTGTCGGGAATCGCCTCAACCATCGTCTGACCGTCCGAGCTCGCACCCAGCACGCGCTGCAAAGGCTTGCCCAGAGCCGTGGCCGTCCACTTCCCACCGTCTTCCCGATAGCTCGTCGTCGCCCCGTACTCCGGACCAACTTGCCCCGCGACAAACTGCGTCATCAGAAGAAACTTTTCGACGCCGCCGTCCGGCGCCCAGACCACGCCATAGGGACAACTCTCCTCGCACGTCCCCGTTTCACAGCGGCAGTCGGCAAATTTCGCGGTGACCAGCTCCACGCGGCCCGCCCCGGTCAGATCAGTCTGCCAGGCTTGCCACGTCGTCGTGGTCGAAAGGTCGACTCCCTCCCGCTGCAGCCGCCGCGCCTGATTGGCGAACCAGAACAAATGCGCGCCGTCCGCCGCAAGATACGGCGCCGGAGCCGTCTCGGTAACGACCTGATTCGATCCCGCGGTGCCGACCTCGCGCTTCACCCCTTCATCAATCGTGGCCGCCGCGCGCCCGTTCCAAAACCATGCCTTGTGCGCCGATGCGGCCTCTTCTTCGGAAAGCGGCATCGACACCGCCGGGGCGAACAGAATTTGCCCCAGCCGGTTCACCTGAACATTTCCCGGCGACTGCACCGCCTCGGCTGGCACTTTGACCGTCTGCTTTACCGCAAATGTCGCCGGATCGTATTCCACCATCTCTCCTGGCGCGCGCAGCACCCAGAGCCGCTTGCCCTGCGCCAGTAAGGGAGTGGCGGTCAATACCAGACCAGCCACCAGACCAGCGACCAGACCAGCGACAAGTTGCAATGCTGTTCTCATAGGAACTTCGTTGGTAGCGCCGGCATCTTGCCGGCTGTCGCGTGGGCGTCCCGCCCTCGCAACCTGGCGGGCGAGGACGCCCGCCAGCACAGCCGCCGAGACGGCGGCGCTACTGTTCGCTCATTTCATCTCGACAATCGGCAACTCAACAAAACTTGCCTGATCCGCCGAGTGAAAGATCCGCTGTGTCGCCTTCTTGTAATCCCCCGGCTTGGCCCAAAAAATATTCGGCACAAACGTTTGCGGATTCCGATCATACAGCGGGAACCAGCTCGACTGTACCTGCACCATGATCCTGTGTCCCGGCAGAAAAACGTGATTCGCGGTCGGCAGCAGGAAGTGATAGAACAACGGCTTATCGGGCGTGATCGCCTTCGGCGTCTCCGGGCTCTCGCGATACCGACCACGGAAAATGTCCGCCGAAATCATTAGCTGATAGCCGCCCATCCTCGGATCCGTGCCCACCTCATCGGGATAAACATCAATCACCTTCACTACCCAGTCCGAATCCGTCCCGCTGGTCGAGGCGATCACGTTCGCGACCGGCTGCCCGCTGATCTTCACCGGCTCCTTCAACACATCCGACGTAAAAGAAATAACGTCCGGACGCCCTGACGCTTCTCGCTGATCGTCGACCAGCCACTGCGCCCAGGTGAACTCCCCTCCGTATCCTACAGGTTGAATCGGCCGCGGGCGGAACGTTACAGGTTTCGCCGGATCTGAAACATATTCCTCGTACGCTACGTCGCCGCTCTTCGGAACATCGAAGCCCAACTTGAGTCCTGCTTCCAGATAAAGCCGTGTCGCCCGGATCGCACATCCACTGGAACATCCCGCCGGCCACGCCGGCAGACGCCGCCACGTGTTCGCTCCCGTCTCAAAAGCGGTCACCGGAGCCACGTCCGCCTTCGGCGCGCCGTCTTTCAGATACTGATCGAGAAACGGCCGCAGAATGTTCTCGCGGAAATACAGCCCGGTATCGCTGTTAAACTTCAACGCCCCGAGCGTGCTGCCATCGCCAATTTCCTGCCCGTGGTGCCACGGCCCCAGCACGAGAAACACTTTATCGTTGCCGGTGTCCTTCGGTTTGATGGCCTTGTAAACCGCGGGCGCCCCATAAATGTCTTCCTGATCCCACAGGCTGGCGACCAGCATCACCGGCACTTTCAACGGCTGCGCTGCCAGAATCTTGTCCATGGCTTGCTGTTGCCACCATGCATCGTAGCTGGGATGCTCCAGAATTTTGCGCCAGAATCCGACTTGCTCAAGGCCATGGCGCCGTCCCAGTTCGCCGGCCGATCCCGCCTGCATGTAGACGTCGTAGTCGTCGAAGTGATCGGTCCACCACAGTGACCTGTTGTCCCGCGTCGCTTCCTGCTCCCAGATGTACGGCATGTTCTGCTCGCGAAACGCGCCGTTGTGAAACCAGTCGTCGCCCATCCAGCCATCGACCATGGGATTCATGGGCACCGACACTTTCAGCGCGGGGTGCGGATTCACCAGCGCCATCAGCGGCAGAAAACCATCGTAGGAGATGCCGAGAATCCCCACCTTTCCATTACTCTCCGGCAAATTCTTCACCAGCCAGTCGATGGTGTCATAGGTGTCGGTCGCATGATCGACCTCGGTCGGATTCAGCGGCCCGTGCAGCGGCCGCGTCATCACGTAGTCGCCCTCCGACCCGTACTTGCCACGCACGTCCTGCACCACGCGGATGTAGCCGCCTTTAACAATCACTTCCACGGCGTTGTCGTAGCCATTCAGAATCGGCCCCAGGTGCGAACTCTGCGCGTGATTCAGTTGCGCGCTGGCGCTGTAAGGCGTCCGCGTCAGTAGGATCGGCGCATTCTTCGCACCCTTGGGAGTCACGATCACCGTGTGCAACTTCACCCCGTCGCGCATGGGAATCATCACATCCCGCTTAACGTAGTCGAAGCTATCCGTGACTGGTTCAATTTTGGCGGGAGTTTCGCTGGGGAACCCGGCAGCAGTTTGTGCCGCCGGCGTTGCGGGAAAAATCCAGCAGGCAAGAGACAGCGTGAGACAAGCCGAACTTCTGCAACCCAGGCTTCTCCAGTCCACACGGCGAACGTGGCAGAACATTTTCATGGTTTCCTTGGAAGAGCCGAAATAGTAACCCGTCAACCGGAGCCATGCCAAACCGCGCTCTACGTTACCCGGCGTTCGGCTGCGCCTCCAGTCTTTCACGAAACAGCTCGCAGAAGGCTGCACTCTTCGCGCCTTTTTCCTTTTTTCCGGATAAGCGTGAACTCAATATCCGAACCGCCCTGGAAAGTGATAGGCTACCCAATCCTGATCTGTCGGTGGCGAGGGGCCGGGCCGAAGGCGAAAGCGGCAGGCTTACCTTATAATGACCGGGGTCCGAAACGCCATTTCGATTGCTTTGGAGTCCGTCGCACGCAGATTCATTGCGAGAGTTGTGACAAGCGCTCGTTCGCATCTATGGCCGTTGAATTGAAAACTCCAAAGCCTGGCATCGAAGCCGCGAGCCTGACCGACGTCGGCCGCCAGCGCTCCAATAACGAAGACTCTTTTATCTACTGGGAGCCCGACTCCGACGAGGACTTCCGCCGCAAGGGCCGTCTCGCCGTAATCGCCGATGGCATGGGCGGATATGAAGGCGGGCAGGAGGCTAGCCGCCTCGCCGTCGAGACCGTGCGCAGCGTCTACGACAACGGGTTCGCCGGCGATCCGCAAGAGACGCTGATCGAAGCCTTCGAAGCCGCTCACCAGAACATTCAGCGCTTTGCCCAGGACCATCCCCAGTTCTACGGGATGGGTACGACCTGCACCGCGCTCGCCATCGTCGACCGCCAGCTCTCGTTTGCGCATGTTGGCGACAGCCGCCTCTACCTGATTCGCGCCGAGACCATCACCCGCCTGACGCGCGATCATTCTTATGTAGGCCGCCTGGTCGAGAGCGGCATCGTGCGCTCCGAAGACGCCGAGTCGCACCCGCAACGCCACATTCTTACTGCTGCGCTCGGCTCCGGCCGGGACGTTACGCCGAACGTTCCGGAGCACCCGTTCCCGCTGGAAGACGGCGACACGCTTCTCCTCTGCACCGACGGACTCTGGGGTCTGGTCGGCGACCCGGATCTCGCGCGCGTCGTCCAAACCAATCCCCCGGCGGAAGCCTGCCTAAAGTTGGTGGCCATGGCGCTGGAGCGCGGCGGCCCCGATAACATCACCCTGCTGCTGCTCCGCGTTTCCGCCTGACGCATTTCGGCGCAATCGGTTTTTGTGCGATCAGTTTTTGCGCCATCAATTTGGCCAACACCTGGCTTTCCACGACGGTCTTCCTCAACCGTCTTTCCTCAACTGTCTTGGATTATTCGATCACTCATTGCGCGGGCGCAACGACAGCTAACCAGGAGCCGCGCATTATCAGTGCAGTATTGCCAGTCCAAATGATCTGGCAATTCCAGTACGTCCTCCTGGCAGCACCGGTGCTGGTTTCAAGACCTGCGGCCGGGCCCAGTCCCAAAGCCCGCTCTCAAGATGTCCGGAGGCAAACTCAGGCTGAAGAACAGCGATTTTCGTCTCGGCATCAGAGACTCACGGGAGCCAACCTGAGAACGGCCTCTCAATTGCCCTGAGTACGGCTTGCCCTATTCCATCAAACGCGCGCCCCTTCGGGCGACGCTGAAATCAGGAGAAGAAACGATTTAATGAACAAACGACGGGTTGTCCGACTGCTCTTATGCTGCATTGTTTTGCTCACCATGTCTGTGGCCTGGGGCCAGACCCCGACCTTCCAGTTGCTAATCGACCCCACCGGCTCCGGCACCTGGGTAAACTACGCCCTCTCCCATGATGGCAAGGTGATGGCGGCGAACTACGGTGGTTCCATCTACCGTTGGACTCCGGACACTCCGAAATTTCCCTTTGGCGGATTCAGCTTCGTTGGGCCAGGGAATTTTCTAAACTCCGAGATTGGAATTTCGAGCGACGGAACCACCATCGTCAGCGCTCGCACCGGGCCTGACGGCAACGTGAATCCGGCGATGTGGAAACAATCGACTGGCTGGATCGACCTCGGTCATCCTGCCAACGGATGCATTCTAGACGGCCAATGGGGCGGCGGTTACGCCCTGAACGGCGACGGCACGGTAGCGGTTGGACTCGCGTGGTACTGCCCCGGGGCCGAGGGCTTCGTGTGGAATCGCACGAACGGTATGACCAGCCTTTCGCATCCTGCCGGTCCTTATGGCACCAGCAGCCGGGCGTCGGCGATCTCCGCCGATGGCCGGACAATCGTGGGCTTTTCCGAGGATCCGCCAACGGGTGTGCGACGCCCGGTTCGCTGGTTCGGCGGCAAGACTTATTTGTTCGCAGGACTTCACACTCCCGGCGAAGCTTCCGGAGTCAGCTCAGACGGCTCGCAGATTGTTGGACAGGTGTGGGATTTCACCGCCTCGAGCTCCTATGCGTTCCACTACGCCGCTGGCAAGGTCACTTCTCTGGGGACCATCTCTGGAATCCAGTTCGATCAGAGCTACGCGAATGCCGTTGCCGACAACGGGACGACTGTCGGGTGGAGCGGCGACCCATTCGGCGTAGGCATCCAGGCCTTCATCTGGAGCCCCAAACTTGGGATGCAATCCCTCTCCCACTACTTGCATCAGCGCGGCGTGCTCCTTCCGTATGGCCTCACCCTGACTTCCGCACTCGACATTTCAGCCGATGGTTCGACGATTGTTGGGGTGTGGCAGGACGCGAACTACCGCCAGGGTGGCTGGATGGTTCGGCTCAAGAAATAGCCCGCAGCGCCGTCAGGAATCATTCTGTACCAGTATCGGTTCCCAGTATTCGGCTCACCCGCATTCGGTTCAGAAGTCCTGCGTCTTACAAATACAAACGAAGAATTCAAAGATACAGACCTCAAGGAGAAAGTAAACAGATGAAGATCGCTCTAAATAAGTTTGGCACTCTGGTTTTAACGGCTGCATTTTCTTTCGGCGCGATAAGCCTTGCGTCGGCCCAGGCACAACACCGCGGCGGCCAGGTCACAATTCCCGCATCCAGCACGGAACGCAAGGGCGATATTGGACTGCGCGCGCACACCAACATTAAGGTCTTCACGCCCACCGGAGGCCTCCCCAAGCAGTCCGCTGCCGTAGCAGTCGGTCCTCCTTTCGCCGGTTATCTCTTCGAGACTCCGGCCTCGCTCGCCTGCATCTACAATCTGGTTCCGCAATCGACCGGCTGCAATCCCAACACGGTCAGAGCGGTCCCAACCGGTGGCTCGACGTCCATCGCCATCGTCGATGCCTACGACGACCCGGGAGTCACCAAGGATCTGGCCAAGTTCTCCAAGCAATTCGGTCTGCCGCTCGCGAACTTCCAGGTGGTATTCGCGGACGGCACCCGACCCTACAATGACCCCGGTTGGGAAATCGAAGAGTCGCTCGATGTTCAGTGGGCGCACGCCATGGCTCCGGGCGCCAAGCTTTACTTGGTGGAAGCGGCTTCCAACAGTTTCTATGATCTGCTGACGGCCGAAACCGTAGCCGCATCGCTGGTGGCGAATGACGGCGGTGGCGTGGTTTCCAATAGCTGGGGTGGCAGCGAGTTTGTCGACGAAGCCGCCTACGACTCCTTCTTCACCTACCCGGGTGTGGTCTATTTCGCATCCGCGGGAGATGGGCCGGGCGTCATCTATCCCAGTGCGTCTCCCTACGTGGTTGCGGTCGGTGGCACAACCCTGAGCCGCAACCCCAACGATGGTGCTTACATTTTCGAAAGTGCATGGAACTCCACCGGAGGGGGGATTTCTCAGTACGAACCCATTCCGTCGTTCCAGAAGGGCGTTGCGAAAGTCGTCGGCACTCAGCGAGGTGTGCCGGACGTTGCCGCCGAAGCCGATCCCAACTCTGGACTCTGGGTCCTAGACAGTGGCAACGGTGGCTGGTACATCGTCGGTGGCACCAGCGCTTCCTCCCCCATCTGGGCGGGCGTAGTGAGCGCCGCTGGAAACAACTCGGGTTCTACGGCGGCGGAACTTACGAACATCTACAAGAATCGCGGCAACAAAATGGACTTCAGCGATATCAAGTCGGGCGTCTGTGGTCCATGGAATGGCAATCTCACCCAGCCTGGCTACGACCTCTGCACAGGCGTCGGCAGCCCCGTGGGTTATGGTGCCAAGTAGCACCGAACTGGTTTCGCTTTGCTCGACGGGCCCCGCCGAAAGGCGGGGCCCTTTTTATTGTGCCCGGAGACAGCCAAGGCCCTGGGATGCCGGTTAACCACACGTGCTTCGAGTTTTCCGCCGGCTGAACGGTACCTTCCCTGCCTCGAAACTGCAATCTGCTGCACATTGCGCCGCACGCTGGCGGCGGAGCTGCAAGCTAACTGATTGATTTCACGGATTTAATTCAACCTCCGGATTTCAGCTCGATGGAATCTCGCTTGCAATGTCCTTTATGTTAATAATGTCTATCAGTTCACTCTGGTTTGTGGAATAATGCGCCCATGAAAATCTCCCAAAAAGGACTCTACGCCCTGCAGGCCATGATGATGCTTGCCCGCCACCATCATCAGGGCGCTATCAAGATTCGCGACATCGCCTATGAAGAGGCGCTGCCGGAAAAGTTCCTGGAACTGATCCTGCTCGAACTCAAGAACGCCCGCATGGTGGAAAGCGTGCGTGGAGCCAAGGGCGGCTACCAGTTGCGCCGCGAGCCCGCCGACATCCATCTCAGCGAGATCATCCGTCTGATTGACGGTCCACTCGCGCCCTTCGCCGACGCCGAACAGTTGCGGGAACTGATCGACCGCGATCTGCCGCACCGCGCCTTGTACCAGGTGTTTCTCGACGTCCGCGACGCGGCTGCCCGCATTCTCGACAACACCAGCCTCGCCGACTTGATCGCTCACGACGGCCCGCGCGTCGGCAAGAACGCCAGGCATCAGAAGAAAGAAACAAAAGATCCCGCCGGCGTACTCCCCATGGTGGTTGGAGGGCGGAAGAGCGAGTAGACTCTGACGCCGCACAGGCACTGCGGCTTTCAGAATTAACCGGCCGTTAATGACGAAAGCTGGATTTTGCGTTAATCTCTAGTATGTTAATGGTAATACTTGCATCAGGCTGGATTTGTCTCTCCCTTGAAGTAGCTGTGGAATTGAAAACTCAATCTTAGGGATGTCCATGAAACCGAACACGACTCTGATCTTCGCAACCCTCATGCTGCTGGCCTTCACCACCGGCGGTTACGCACAGAACGAAGCCGCGACGGCCCAGCCGGCCAATCAAGGAAGTGACTCCACTTCGCAGGAGGGTGTATCGGATGACACCGCTCCCGTGGCATTGCAAGCGGCCTTCACCTCGGGCCAAACCAATCCTCCCGTCGCTGCCCACCATGACGGCCTCTGGTTCTCGACGCCGAACGGCGCCACCCAACTGCACGTTCATGGCTATGCCCAGGCCGACGACCGCATGTTCTCCGATAATATTCACGACGAAGGACTGGACACGTTCCTGTTCCGCCGCATCCGTCCCTTGTTTGAAGGCACGCTGTTCAATGCCGTCGATTTCCGCTTCATGCCGGATTTCGGACAGAACAATCCCCAAATCCAGGAAGCCTTTCTCGAACTCAAGTCCGTCAAGTTCGCGAAGCTGCGCGTAGGCAAATTCAAGGAACCGATCGGACTGGAAGTCCTCCGCTCCGACCGCGACCTGACGTTTGCCGAGCGCTCCCTGGCCTCGGATCTGGTTCCGCTGCGTTATATTGGAGCACAACTCTCAGCCGACCTGCTCTCGAACACGGTCTCGTACGCGGCCGGCTACTTCAACGGATCGAGCGACGGATCGAACGGCGTCTTCACCCAGTGGGCCCACGGCAATGAGGCGGCTGCGCGGCTCTTCTTCCATCCCTTCGCCACTACGGGTGTGAACGCTCTCCGCCAGTTCGGCGTCGGCGTGGCGGGCTCGGCGGGGCACCAGAGTGGCGTCATTCCGGGATTGAAAACCGTGGGACAGACCACCTTCTTCAAATACTCGTCATCCGCGTCGGCGAATGGCCAGCACAATCGCCTGGTGCCGCAAGCCTACTACTACGCCGGTCCCTTCGGCGTGATGGGCGAATACGCCATCTCCTCGCAGGATGTGCTGAACAAGGGCGTCTCTCAGAGGCTGCGAAACGAAGCCTGGCAGGTTGCCGGATCGGTCCTGCTCACAGGAGAAAGGAATTCCTATCGCGGTGTCCGTCCGCGCAATGCCACCGAGAACGCCTCGGGCTTTCGCCGCCTCGGAGCCCTGGAACTCGCTCTGCGGTACAGTCAGCTGCGCATCGACGGCAATACGTTCCCGCTCTTTGCGAATCCGGCCACTGCGGCGCAATCCGCCAAGGAGCAGGGCATCGGGATCAACTGGTATTTGAACCGCTACATCAAACTTGAAAGCGACTACGAGCACACCGGGTTCCACATGGCCTCGTCGACGGTGACTCCGCTGCATAGCGAGAACGTGCTGATGAACCGGGTTCAGTTCGCGTTCTGATCGCGCGGAAGCAGTAACATCAGTGCGCGGGGACGGGTTATACTTCAGCCGGCCGCAACACTATGCACTCGAGACGCGCTTTCATGAAGCAGATGTCTGGTGCGGCGCTCGCTGCTGGCGCCGCTCCTTCTCTCTTGTCGTGGGCGAGCACCGCGCAAAGCGGATCCATCGACGTGCCGGGCGAAGATGGCATGATCGTTCGCTCCTTCCGCTTCTTCGATCTGGAGACTCCGGTCGAGTACTTCAATACCTGGCTCACACCGGTGCCGCACTTCTTCGTGCGCAACCACATGCACGAACCCAGCGAACTGGATGCAGAGGACTGGCGCCTGACCATTGGTGGAGAGGTCGAGAAGCCCTTGACTCTGACTCTTGCCGACCTCTCCAAGTTCGCAACGCATTCCGTGGTCAACACCCTCGAATGCGCGGGCAACGGACGCAGCCTGCACCGGCCGCAAGTTCCCGGCGTTCAGTGGGGAAAGGGTGCGGTGAGCACGGCGCGCTTCTCCGGTCCGCGCTTGCGGGATGTGCTGCAGCGCGCCTCAGTCAAGCCCACCGGCAAACACGTCATGTTTCGAGGACTGGACGAAGTCCCGGGCAAAGTTCCTCCGTTCATTCGCAGCATTCCCATTGAGAAAGCTCTCGACGCGGACACTCTGGTCGCCACGCATATGAACGGCGCTCCGCTCACCAAGCATCACGGCTTCCCGGCGCGCGCGCTGGCGCCGGGGTGGATTGGGGCAGCGTCGTGCAAATGGCTGACGGAGATCAAAGTCCTCGAATCGGAATTCGTCGGCAACTTCATGAGCCCCGCATACCGCTTCCCCAATCAGCCCGGTAAGCCCGGCGACGCGGTGAAACCCGAGGATACTCACCCGCTCACGGCGTTGAGTGTAAAGTCGGTGATTTCGGGGCCTCTCGATGGCGCCACGCTGAAAGCTGGCAGGGTTGCGGTCCATGGTGCGGCCTGGGCGGGCGAAGCCGACGTCGTGAAGGTCGAGGTCTCGACCGATGGCGGCGCGAGTTGGAATCCCGCTAGTCTCGGCCATGATCAGGCTCACTACGCCTGGCGGCTTTGGAACTATGAGTGGAAGGCGAAGAGCGGCGACTACTCGCTCCTCTCTCGCGCTACCGACTCGCAGGGAAGGACGCAGCCGTCTGCGGCGGTATGGAATCCCAGCGGCTATCTCTACAATGCCGCCGATCAGGTGAAGATCCATGTGGCATAGCTTGAAGTCGAATCGGGCCAGACGCGCACGCATGCTGCGACGATCGATCCTTGCTGCTCCTGTGGTGATTGGCTTAGCCCTCATGGCGCCTCTGGCAGCTTCGCAGAAGCTGACCGAAGACTTACCGGCAGGTGCGATGCAGGCGAAGGCTACTACTTCCTGCCTGGAGTGCCACGAGGCGCGCATTATCCTGCAGCAGCGGCTGAGTAAGGTCGCGTGGACCAAAGAAGTCGACAAGATGGTGAAGTGGGGAGCGGTGGTGGATGCGGGCGATCGCGACGGGTTGATCGACTATCTGAGTGCGAACTTCAGCCCGGATCAGCCGGCGTACGAAGCGCCGCGGACGCCGGCTAAGAAGACGTCAGGCAAGAGCAGCGCGACGAAGGCGAAGTAATCGGCGTCAAACAGCAAAGCGCTACCGACCCAGTGTCGCGCAACGGTTGCGGGACACTACGGCAGCGCTGCCAATTCAGAGCCCAAACCCTAGCCGCAGTATAGAAAGGCGGATGCACTACTGGTAGTGCATAGTCAGGTACCGGGGAGTTAATACCTGAAGGGTAATGGATTGCGTCGGTGATGCCCGCGAGATCCTTCCCTTCGCCTGAAGAACGGCTCCGGTCAGGATGACACCCCAGGAAAATGACCGAGGGGACTAGGGCTTTGGCTTTTCGTCCGGTCCCGTCGTGTCTTCGGGGGTTGAGGTTCTCTCGGGGCGCAGCAGGGGAAACAGGATCACGTCGCGGATGGTGTGCGAGTCGGTCAGCAGCATGCACAGGCGGTCGATGCCGACGCCGACGCCTCCGGCGGGCGGCATGCCGTAGGACAGTGCGCGGATGTAGTCCTCGTCCATCTGGTGGGCTTCGTCGTCGCCGCGCTCGCGTTCTTTCAGTTGGCCTTCGAAGCGACGGCGCTGGTCTTCGGGATCGTTGAGTTCGCTGAAGCCGTTGGCGATTTCCATCTGTCCAGCGAACATTTCCCAGCGCTCGGTCCAGTCGGGCTCGTCCGGCTTCTGCTTCGACAGGGGCGAGACCGCGGTGGGATATTCGTAAATGATGGTCGGCTGGGTGAGATGCTCCTCGGCCGCAGCTTCGAAGAGCGCCGCGATGTTCTTCCCTGCCGGAGCATTGGCTTCATACGGCATGTGGGCATGCGCCGAGTTGAAGCGATCCACGAGTTTCTTTACGCCATTGGCAGCAGCAAAGTCGGTTATCTCCGGCTTCGCGCCTGCCGCTTCGGGCCAATAATGAATGATCGCCTCGCGCATGGTCATGCGCTGCCAGCTCGACCAATCGATCTCCTGCTCGCCCCACTTCGTCTTTGTTCCGCCGGTTACATCCTTCACCGCCTGGGTGATGATGGCCTGCGTGAGATCCATCACGCCCTGGTAGTCGGTGTAGGCCTGATAAAACTCCAGCATGGTGAACTCGGGATTCCAGCGCCAACCCAGACCTTCGTTGCGGAAGTTGCGGTTGATTTCGTAGACGCGATCTAAGCCGCCGACGACCAGGCGCTTGAGATAAAGTTCGGGCGCGATGCGCAGGTACAAATCCATGTCGAGCGTGTTGTGATGGGTGACGAAGGGGCGCGCCACGGCTCCTCCGGCGATGGGCTGCATCATCGGCGTCTCAACCTCAATGAAACCATGGGCATCGAGGGTGCGGCGCATCGACTGAACTAACTTGGTGCGCTTGAGAAAAACTTCGCGCACTTCCGGATTCATCACCAGATCGACGTAGCGCTGGCGGTAGCGGAGTTCGACGTCGGTCAGGCCGTGCCATTTCTCAGGCAGCGGCAGCAGGTCTTTGCTGAGGAAGGTGATCTCCTCGACGTGCACGCTGAGTTCGCCGGTGCGGGTGCGAAACAGGCATCCGCTGACGCCGATGTGGTCGCCGAGGTCGAGCAGTTTGTAGAGCTCGAATCCTTTGTCGCCGACGGCGTCCTTCTTGACGTAAATCTGCAGACGCTTGCCGCCCTGCTGCAGGTGGGCGAAGCCGGCCTTGCCCATGAGGCGAATCGCCATGATGCGTCCGGCTACTCGGACGTTCACATGCGCCTGTTCCAATTCCTCGGCGGGCTTCGGCGTGTACTCCGCCAGGATCTGCTCCAGCGTATGGGTGAAATCGTACTTGCTGCGGTAGGTGGCCTGGCCGAGCGCCTCAATCTGCTTCAACTTCTCGCGGCGCAGGTTGTAAATGTGGTCGTCGAGTGCCAAGGGAGTCCTTTGGGTGATTACTTTTGGAAGGGAGATTATAAACAATGCGATGAGAGGACTCTGCGGGCGCGCTTGGCTGACAGTCGGGGTGACGCAGGCATGCATCGAATTTTTTTTCGCGCGTCGGTGTAAGGTATTGTTTCGTTTGCGGTTAGGCCGAGGAAATCGGCTCGGTCGACGGCAAAATATTGATTCGCAATGACTTATCGCCAAAATATTGCGGGGTAAGGAGTTAGGGGCGCAGACTGCGGCCACAGCTTGAGTGACGGATTGATTCGGGTCTGCGGGCATGATTCGATTGTCCGCTTTCCATATCCTCAGTCAAGGTTGTGCGTCACATGGGGATGATTTATTTCTGTGCAGAGCTGTGGAAAACCCAGGGAGGGTTTATTCACATTTTAATTTCAAGATAGCCCACTACCCGAATTCAGAGACGGATGCATCAAGGCGCGCAGAAAGGGTATATACTCTCGGCGAATCGAAGGGGGCAGAAAGCCGAATTGGGCTTTCGCAGGAAGCAAAATGTGCCATTGACGAGTGCCAATCAAATGCCACCAATTGCAGAGATGTGAGGATCAAGTGCCAACCGCTGAAGGGCCGGGAGTTTCTGGTCACCTGGCTTCTGGCGGAATCCGAACCATTGAGGGCCGAAATGGAGGATAACGATGCCGATTCCCTGGCCAAAACGAATCAGAGACACGGGACAACTGACCGTTTTTAACGACGCGGGCGTATGGGCAGATTCGGTCGACGCGGCTATGAAAACGTTCAACAGTCTTCCGTTCAGCGTACAACTTGTCGCGGAAGAAAAGGAAACGTCTGCAAATATCGTTGTGCTCTTAGCGAATGGGCCCCAGACGTACACGCATGAAGGCACGACCGCCCAAACAGGCGCTAAATTTAAATTCGACGAACTCCACGGACAAACCTCCCTGTTCCAAAGCAGCCGCAGGAACGAGATGCTCTTTGCAGTGACTTTTCTTCCCGGCAAGGTTCCCAACCCAACCCACGGACAGAAGGAAGTTATCATCGTTCACGAATTTATTCATGCCAGCGGTGGAATGGGGAACGACGAACACGACTCTATTGGCATCTTTGTCGGATACATGCAAACAGCTGATGGCGGGATGATCGAGTATCTCCACGACGAGGGCGCACAACCTATGCCGCCGATCCGCGTCGGTCCGCGAACGTTAACCAAAATGCAAACTGTGTGGCCTGGTGTTCAGCGACCCATGCACCACAGTGCTCGGGGGACGATCCGGGTTGCTTGAACGAATTAAGTTCATCCCGTTGGGCCAACATTGAGCAGTCTGCCTGGGAGGTAAGCGTCCCCCTGTGCCCCATTCTGGCCGTGTGAACGACGTTGGCTTCTTGTCGTCAACCTGACCCAGATCGTCAGTGAGTTCAGTGACGACTTCTTCTTCGCGCGGTCAGTGCCGCTGACCCCCATAGCTCAGCAACCACAAGGCCAAGCAATAATGTTCCAAAACTGGCCAGCCGTCTGTACCGCACGTCCAAACTTTACATCGCAACTGTCGCAAGCAGGCCCATAGCGCTCAAAGCCCGTTCCAGCCACCAACGAGTAAGAGAGCGATTTATCGTCAGCGGAGATTGTCTGACGGTTTGTGGCTCGGATATAGTAGCCATCGCTATGGCACTCACATTTACCGATATCAGCGCGCCGGTTGGGATTCGAAACGGACAGACTCCGGTGGGGAACAAGCCGGGCGACCTGGAGATCGTCAAGGACCTGTTCGATCGCATCTCCATGGACAATGGCGGTTCGGCGGAGCTGTTCGGAGTCTGGTCGAAGAATCGCGACGACTTGATTCAGGAAGTGACCGACCAGATCATCACTTTCCAGACCAAGAATGGAATGAAGGTGATTGATGGGGTCCTCGACCGGAGCGGTGGCACGCTGAAGTTGATGAACAAGCTGGCCTCGGACCGGCTGCTCACTCGAATGCTAGCGGAACCGAAATGGGAGGATTGGGGCTACGACAATCTGCCGCCGCTGTCCACGGACAAAGCGCCGGAGACGATGTGGGAACTTCCCTTCGGCCACACCGGCTCGCCAGGGAAGATGAGCACGCGCGCCTACGAATGTGACAAGGCGATGGGCACTCCGCATGTGGGCGTCGGCTGGCCGGATGGAGTCAAGCCATCGGCCTATTTGCTTTACTTCCACCATTCGATTGGGCAGGAAGGCGCGGACTACGCTTCGTCCGGGGCGCGCTTCAGCAAGGGCATTGGCGATTACATGATCGGGCGGATGAAGGGGCTGGATTCGATCGGCTGGTCGGGCAAGAACGTTTGCCTGGTGGTGCCGGAGCCTACGTTCAGCGGGCAGGGAGTGTTCGAACACAACGAAAAACTCGTGACCGAAGCGCTTAAGGAAATCGATGCGGACATCACGGGCGAGACGCGCGATCTTCCGCCGCTTCTGGTGGCGTCCTATAGCGACGGGCTGGGACGGATGAATAGTTTCATGAGTAGCTGCCCCAATCTCCGCAAGACGGTGCAGGGTATGTATGATTTCGACGGGCTGCTGGTGACGCGGTTCGCGAGCATCACTCTGGCCAACTGGGCGAAGGGTGGGGCGCAAGTGTTCCGCTACGTCGGGAACTCGTCGCCGGGATTCTTACCCAAGGAGACCCGACAGTTTTATCTGGCGCGGTGCGTCAATCAATCCCCCAAGGTCATTCCTCTGCCCAAGAGCCGATGGGTGAACCACCCGCGCTATCCGGAGTTCACGACGAACCCGGGTTGGGCGGCTCGGTGGTGGATGCACTTCTATATTCCTTCCTGCATGCTGTACCACGGGCTGGCCAACACGAACGGGATCTGACGTGTGTGGAGCGGATGCGGTTGCCCCTGGCCTTGGACGTGGTACCAGCACGCGGGCAGGAGTGCCCGCTC
The DNA here is from genome assembly GCA_013289685.1 of Acidobacteriota bacterium. Classification (GTDB taxonomy): domain Bacteria; phylum Acidobacteriota; class Terriglobia; order Terriglobales; family Acidobacteriaceae; genus Sulfotelmatobacter. The sequence continues at coordinate 510,967 of JABCZL010000001.1, forward strand.
CACATGCACCACTCCACATGATCACTCCACATGATCACTCCACATGGCGCGAGTTTCGTGGCGCTTGCTTGGTTGTTGGTCCCGTCTGAAGCGGTGTCAATCCCGGCGGTACTGTCTGGAGGCGAGAAGAGTGTTATGTATGTCGCATGAATGATGGACAGACTCCAGACAACGCGGGATCGGGCGGACTGGTATCGAAGAGCCCGGGCGAGGCAAATCTGCATGTGCTGGACGTGGTGCGGCGAGCCGAGCAGGAGTTACGCCAGCTGATCGACGAGCGAGGCGAGGTCACGAAGCGCATTGGGACCGTCAAGCGGACCATCGTGAGTTTGGCGAAGTTGTTCGGCGACGGCATGCTGGATCGTGATCTGTTGTCTCTGTTCGATGGCCGGGGCGGGCGCCAGCCCGGGATAACCTCGTCGTGCCGCAGAGTACTGGCGGAAGCGCGGAGGCCAATGAGCGCCCACGAAGTGTGCGATGAGATTCAACGGACGTTGCCGGCGTTGCTGGCCCGCCATCAGGATCCGATGGCGACGATCAATACGATTCTGGGCCGGCTGGTGCAATATGGGGAAGCGACGGTTCGGCCGGGAGATCGCGGGCAACGCGTCTGGGTGTGGGTGGCAGAGCGCGAGAGCCGAGCGAGCAACGCACTCGAAGGAGAGAACTCAAGGCCGGCGATTTAGCGCGTTGTGTAGCGCACAAATTGTGTGGCTGCGCTGTCTGCTGCGTTCCCAGTTGTTGAGCTGCAAAGGCGCATTTTTACTGGCTAAAGCGACGCACCTCGTCGTGGATCCACATGTAAATCCACTCGTGGCAATTTAGAGGTTCTCATCCCAGCGAACCGACTACCCGTACCACGATCGAGAGCGATGACTCACGCCACAGCGTCTGTTGCGCATGGCACGTCGCCTGTGCAGTTACGGGACGAGCGTAGCGAGAGCGGCAGCGCAACATGTGCGGCCGAACAACATCCGGCGAATTTGTTGGTCAAAACAGATTGCTGGGGCGCGTCGCAAGATTGCGTGCTTTGCTCTGTTGGCGTTCGCGACCTCTACACTGTCGGCCTTCTGCTGGGGTGGTGATATCCCGGAGATCAGGCCCAGGCCCACGGGGCCGGTGGCGCAGATTCCCTTCAAGGCCTACCAGGACTACTTAATCGTGGCGGAAGGGCGAATTGGTAACCTGGAGCACCAGAACTTGCTGGTGGATACCGGAACGAACCCGAGCATGATCGACCGGCGGGTTGCGGCGGAGCTGGGATTGCAGGCGACATCGCGTGATCTGTCATTGTTCAACAAGAAGGTTGTGTCCGAAACTGTTACGCTGCCCGAATTTGAGTTCGGTCCCTTGCGACGGCAGAATCTGCAGGTGATGGTCGCAGACTTTTCCGCGATTGGCAGAGGGTTGGGAACTCGGATTGACGGCGTGATTGGACTGGACGTGCTGGGCGCGTCTAACTTCACCATCGATTACAAAAGGCGGCGGATAAGTTTTGGAGCTTCGGTGGAGCAACACACCGTGCCGTTCACGGCCGGCCAACAGTTCATCACGGTGAATCTGAAAAGCGGCAGCCGCGAGTTGCATCTGCTTCTGGATACCGGAACGCCGCAGCTGGTGTTATTTGAGAGTCACCTGCGGGATGTGGACCTCGGGTGGAGGAGTACCGCGGGGACCGGAAACAATCTGACGGGCAACGTTGAGTTCAAGGCGATCGTTCTTCATCAGGCCAGGATTGGAACCCTTGAGGTAGGGCCGCAACCGGCGTCGGTGGTACCGAGTCAGCATGACTACGCCGGCAGCCTGGACGGATTGATGGGCCTTTCGTGCCTGCGGCCAAAACGTATCAGTTTCGACTTTGAGAAACAGTTGCTAGGCTGGAGCGACTGAGGCGGCGGGTTCTGACATCGATTGGCTGGCGTCCGCTGCCAGGCGGAGAGGAATACACACTCGAGCCACCACGCCACCGTCAGGCGGGCTGAGCAACTCCATGCTTTGATCCTGGCCGTAGATGGTCTCCAACCGCTCACGGGTGATTCGCAGTCCCATGCCTCCGGAGCGGGAGTGGCTTGGCTCTTTGAAGCCGGGACCATTGTCTCTCACCTCGAGATGAAGGTCGGCGTCATCGTGAGTGGCGGAGATTCGAATCTCGCCGCCAGACAGTCGGCGGGAAATTCCGTGCTTTATGGCGTTGTCGACCAGAGGCTGTAACAACAAGTGAGGGACGCTGGCGTCGAGTGTTTCGGGTGCGACGTCGATATGCACCTTGAGCCTTTCTTCGAATCGTACTTTTTCAATCTCGATATAACAATTCACGAATTCCAGCTCGCGGCTGAGGGTGGTCATCTGGGTTCCGGCGGTTTCGAGGCTGATCCGGAGCAGGTCGCCCAGCCTGGTGATCATGCGATCGGCGGCTTGCACGTTGGTTAACATCAACGCGGAAATGGAGTTCAACGTGTTGAAGAGGAAATGGGGCTGCAGTTGACTCTTTAGCGATTGCAGCCGCGCCCTTTCAAGTTGGGCCTGCAATTGCGATGAACGCAACTCCCGCTCGCGGAACCTGTGATAGTAAGACGCCACGTGGGCAGCCAACACGATCGGCAAGTAGACGGTGACAATATCGTCGACCAAGTTCGAGAGCAAGATCCTTTTATACATAAACCACTGGATGTGGAAGGCGTGGGTTTGCGTGTCCCAAACGGCGGAAACCCATTGCCGGAGCCGGGCGTCCCAAAATGCGTAGGGAGTCATACCGTGCAGAGCTACCTGCACCAGGGTGAACGCCAACCCGCCGGCCAGCAGGATCAAGGAACTTCTCGCCCAGTTGTTGCGTTGTATCTGAAAGCGAATCGCGAATGCGAAAACGAAGGGAGTCAGAGGAACGTAGGTGAGGACCTGGCTGGCGGCCATACCCAGGCAGGCGAGAAAGCTCATGGACCCGCCGGTGGAACGATACAACTCGTAGACGGTGATGGCGTAGGCGAGAGTAACAAAAGTCCAGACGCCGGCACTCAACGCCCAGATGATCCAGGAGCGAAAAACTCCGGGGGAAGCGTCATTGATGTCTGCGTCATCGTGAAGGGTAGTCATTCGCTGGAACCGGCGGACTAACTTACCTTGACAATGCGAACAAACGCCGTGCATCTGCGATGAACAAGTCTCACAGAAAGTGGATTCGTGGGAGCACTCGTAAACCGCGGCATCGGCGGGAAGCGAGAGACCACATCCTGCGCAGCTGGATTTCATCTCAGCAGCACCATCAGCGAGGTCGTATAGGGTATCGGATCGTGTTGGAAGCCCGGTTTCGTCGGTAGTCCGCGTCATAGGAAACGGCATACATGATGGACTAAATCAGACAAGAGAGCAATCAAAGATCGCTGCGGCTGAAGGTGGATTTTTCCAGTCCCGAAATCTTCGCCATTCGTCCCAAGCATAATAACCATTCGTCCCAAGGCGTGCACGTCGCCGGTGGAGAGACCGCGCGGGCGTGTGCGGTTTCGATCACAACACGCTGGCTCACAGCCGCTGTTGAACTCGAGTGGCAAGCATCGTCTTTGTTGCGTCACCGACGTTGCTTCAGCGCCTCACGGACGCGGTTGCATGATTGACGCGGCAGCGGAGCGGTGGTTATCAGGGGCGCGCGAATCAAGGGTGTTTCGCACGATTTGCGCTGAGCCACGTCGCGCGCATTTGGTCATTTTTGGCTTCGTGCAGCGCACTGTTAGAGATGTTCTGTTGCATCCCGTTGACATTCTCCAGTCTTGCTTTCTGCTAGACCTCCGCAGACAAACGAAAAACCTTTGTTGCGCTGTGACTGCAACACATTTGTGGACCTCGAGGGGACTAGCACACGCTGGGGTGGGATAAAGAATCGCGGCGAGGGGACCGCAAGTTGCGAGCGCGGGATAAGTCGTCGATGCTGGGACGAGTGTAGCTGGCAACTATTGTGAGTTAGTCGCGTCTATTCAACAGTCGGAATCATGCGAGTCGCCAATGATCCCAGAATCGGTTACTTTGCCGACGCCAGACCGGCCGTTCGATACGGTGATTCGCACCGTCATCGCGGACGACGAGCGACTGGCACGGCAGAAGTTGCTTATCCTGCTGGCAGCGGAACCGCAGGTGAAGGTGGTGGCGGAGTGCCAAGATGGCCGACAAACCGTGGCGGCGATTCGCAATTTTCGCCCGGACATGCTGCTGCTCGATATCCAGATGCCGGACCTGGACGGCTTCCAGGTTCTGAGTGAAGTTCCTCCCGAAGAAATGCCGCTGGTCATTTTCACATCAGCTTACGATCAGTACGCGATTCGAGCGTTTGAGTCCAATGCACTGGACTATTTGTTGAAGCCGTTCGACCAGGAACGACTGCACCATGCGTTGGAGCGAGCACGAGCGGAATTGCTGAAGTCGCGCGATCGGGAAATCACGCACCGGATCCTGAACCTGCTGTCGCAGGTGCGGTCGGTGGCGCTGCCCGCACCCGAGCGGGATAGCCGCCTGGTGATCAAGGCCAACGGACGAGTCGTGTTCCTGGATCTGGACACGATCGAGTGGATCGAAGCGGCGGCGAACTATGTGCGCTTGAACGTCGGCAAAGAAGCTTATCTTTTCCGGGAGACGATCAGCCGGATTTCCGAACGCCTGGATGCGAATCATTTTGTGCGCATCCATCGTTCGACCATCGTCAACGTTCGCAAGATCAAGGAACTGATCCCGGTGAACAGCGGAGAATATGTGGTGGTTCTGAGAAGCGGGAGAGAGCTCTCCTGCAGCCGGGGTTACCGGGCGGCGCTGCAGGAGATTGTCGAGAAGAGCTCGTAAGCCTGGGCGCTGCCTGGCGTTTCTTCTTCAATCAAATCGATTTCAATCCAATGATTCATCCCCAAAGCCGAAGGCTCGGTGATTGCACTCCCATGGAGACCTAAGTCCCTGGAATTTGCATTCGGTTTGGTACTTTGGTACATTGGTACCAATGAGTGACGATCCTAAACTTCTGGTCGAGCGGGTGCAGACCGGGGTGCGCATCGAGAAACGCATTCTCAAAGTGCTCAAGGGGTTTGCGGAATACCACGACATGACCCTGGGCGATGTGCTCGAAGGGATTGTGCTGCATGCCTTCGATGGGAAGACGCCGTTTAGCGCGGCCTCGCTGGAACGCATTCGTGATTTGAAGAAGTTTTACGAACTGGATCTCGATTCCAGCGCGAGCCATCGATTGAAAGAAATCAGGAAGTCTCCGCGCAAGCGCAACGCCGAAAAATAGTCGAGCGAGGAAATCCATGAGTTCTACACAAGCCAAGTGCGCTTTGACAGTCCTGCAGTACTCCCTGGGCATCGTGATCCTGATCGAGGCCGTGATGTTCGTGCTGCCCAGCGCCGCGCACGACTTTGCTCGAACGCACATGCCTGGGTTCGTGCGGTTGGTTCTGGGATTCGGCGAGATCGCGGGATGTGTTTTGCTGTTGATTCCGCAGACCGCCGTCCGCGGCGCATGGTTGCTGCTGGCGGTGGTCATCATGGCAATCCTGCTTCACCTGCTGCATGGGATGTATGGGATCGGCAATCTGGTTATCTATGCTGCCGCGGCGTTCGCGGTTGCGGCAGGAAAGAAAAATTGAAGGTCAAGATCGACGGGCTGCGCCCGGCGGACAGCCGGGGGCGGCTGTCCCCACGTTTTGGTTTTGGACAGCATTCAACAGCGCAGCGGCCATGACTAATGAAGAACTCATTCAGCGTTTCGAAGGCGACGCCCTCCCAGCGGATTCCTTCCACCACGCCGACCATGTGCGTCTTGCCTTCGCCTACTTGTCGCAATATCCGGTTTTGCAGGCGCTGGAAAAGTTTGCGACCGCGCTGAAGCGCTATGCTGCGGCCCGCGGCAAGTCTCAGCTTTACCACGAAACCATCACCCACGCGTACTTCTTTCTGATTCGCGAACGCATGGCACGGTCGGCAGTTGTCGACTGGGACGAATTCGCCCAGCTCAATCCCGACTTGTTGGAATGGAAGAACGGGATTCTCACACGCTACTATCGGGATGCGACACTGCAATCTGATCTAGCCCGCAACGTCTTCGTTTTCCCTGACAAGGGTGCTGAACCCTGAAGGCAAGAAATGCGAGCCACGAGTGATCACATTTAAGATACGATCTCCCGACAGGATAATGAAACGGCTCAATCGAACTCTGCTTATTTCTGCGCTGCTGAGCTTTGCCGTGGTTCATGCGCAAGACATCCGTACTGGCGACGGGCTGCTGCGCGCGATGCACGACCGTTACCAGACCTCCTGGTATAAGACACTCACCTTCACACAGAAGAGCACTACCTATAAACCGGACGGCACCAGTACGGCAGAAACCTGGTATGAGGCAGCGCTGCTGCCGGGGAAGTTGCGCATCGATATCGGGCCGCCTTCCACCGGCAACGGCTATGTGCTGGTCGACGGGACTGCCACGGTCGTCAAGGACGGCAAAGTCACGGGCAGCATCCCCTTGGTGAACATGCTGCTTGTCCTGGGATTCGACGTCTATACGCAGGATCCTGAGACCACTATTAAGGTGGTGAAGGGTGAGGGCTACGATCTCTCGAAATTCCGCGAAGATACCTGGGAGGGACATCCGGCGTACGTGGTCGGCGCCGACAAGGGCGATTTGAAATCGAAACAGTTCTGGGTGGCGAAAGACACGCTTCTGTTTGTGCGCGAGATCGAACCGGCTCACGACGATCCCAAGAAGCTTGACGACGTCCGTTTCACCGACTACCGCCCGCTGGCCGGGGCGTGGGTCGCGGCCCGCGTCGAGGTGCACACCGACGACAAGATGGTGTTCAGCGAGGACTACACCGACATCCAGGCTAATGTGAAACTTGATCCGGGAACTTTCGATCCGCAACAATTCAGCACGACTCACTGGGAGAAGTAACTCAACCGCCAAGGAAGCTCTGATCAAGTATCGTAAGGGAAAACACAAGGTCCCTCGACTCCGCAGAATTGCCGAAAAGGCGGCAATTCTTCTCCGCTCGGGATGACAAAGTAGGAGCTCAATCAGCGATTTCCAAGTCCGCCGCTGCTGACACGTTGCCAGCAGCGTCTCTACGAAGGCGGGCGCAGATGATGCATTTTTGCCTTTTCGCGCAGTAGAATAGGGGCCATCATTTTCTAACCACTCCAATTCAGGAAGTGCCCCATGGTTCATTTCAAGGTGAACGGACGCGCCCAGAGTTTCGACGGCGATCCCGAGATGCCGCTGCTGTGGTACCTGCGCGACATCCTCGGACTGACGGGAACAAAATTCGGCTGCGGCATGGCTTTGTGCGGCGCCTGCACGGTGCTGCAAAACGGAAAAGCGATTCGCTCGTGCTCGAAGCAGATGAGCACGGTCGAAGGGCTGGATATCACGACCATAGAAGCGATCTCGAGCAACGGTCCGCATGCCGTGCAAAAGGCCTGGGCGGAAGTGAACGTCCCACAATGCGGCTACTGCCAGCCTGGCCAAATCATGCAGGCAGTGTCGCTGCTGTCGTCGAAACCGAAGCCTACGGACGACGACATCGATACGGTGATGGCGGGCAACATCTGCCGCTGCGGGACTTACCAGCGCATCCGGGCCGCGATCAAGGAAGCGGCGAAGGAGACGGCATGATCACTTTGGAAAACTCCAGTACGGAAACGATCACGATTGAGAATGTTTCGCGCCGCAACTTTCTATATGGCATGCTGGCGACCAGCGCGTTTGTGGTGTGCGCTCGAACGTCCTCACTTCTCGCAAAAGCGGCGGGAAATGGAGCACCCGGTTTGGCGGCAAGCACGCCTTCTTCAATCGGGGGCACGGCCTTCCATCCCAGCGTCTTTGTTGGCATTCACAGCGACGGTATGGTCTACATCGTGGCGCACCGGTCGGAGATGGGCAATGGCGTCCGCACCAGCCTGCCGCGGATTCTCGCCGACGAACTCGACGCCGACTGGAGCCGCGTCACCGTACTGCAGGCCGACGGCGATACCGTATACGGCTCGCAAGATACTGACGGGTCCCATTCGGTGCGGGAATTTTTTGACGTGCTGCGGGAAGCCGGAGCCACTGCGCGCCTGATGCTGGTTCGGGCGGCGGCGCAGCAGTGGGGCGTTCCCGAATCCCAGTGTGTTGCGGACCCCGTGCATGTCGTGTCGGACAAGAATTCAAGCCGCAAGCTCGGTTACGGAGAACTTGCCGCTCTCGCCGCAAAACTTCCAGTTCCCAAGAAAGAAGAGTTGCAGCTCAAATCGCCGCAGCAATGGCGCTACATCGGCAAGCCCGCTCCGGGATACGACGTCGCAGAAGTTTGCTCCGGCAAGCCGGTGTTTGGTATGGACGTTCGGGTCGACGGCATGCTCTATGCCGCCATCGCGCACCCGCCAGTGCTCGGGGGAAAAGTGAAGTCGGTCGACGACTCCGCCACGCTCAAAGTGATCGGCGTAAAGAAGACGGTGGCGATCGATCCGTTCAAACCGCCGCACGCGTTTCAGCCCCTGGGCGGCGTCGCCGTGATCGCCGATAACACGTTCGCCGCGTTTAAAGGAAGGAAGAATCTCAAGATCGAGTGGGACAACGGCAGCAACGCCTCGTATAACTCCGCCGACTATAAGAAGGAGTTGCAGCAGACGGCACGCCGGCCGGGGAAAGTCGTGCACACTATCGGGGATCCCGACGCCGAATTCGCCAAGGGCGGAAAAATTGTGGAAGCCGAATACTTCGCGCCTCATCTTGCGCATGCTTCCATGGAGCCTCCGGTCGCGGTGGCGGACGTTCAGGGGGAAAAGGTTACTGTCTGGTCGCCGACGCAGGATCCGCAGGGAGTTCAGGAGCAAGTTGCCAAGGCTCTGGGCGTGAAGAAGGAAAACGTCACCTGCCACGTGACTTTTCTCGGCGGCGGGTTCGGGCGAAAGTCCAAGCCTGACTATGCCGTCGAAGCGGCCGTGCTGTCACAAAAAACGGGCAAGCCGGTCAAAGTCATCTGGAGCCGCGAAGACGACATCAAGTTCGACTATTACCACTCGGTCGCCGCGATGTACTTGAAGGCTGCGCTCGACGATAGCGGCAAGCCTAAGGCCTGGTTGCAGCGGTCGGTCTTCCCGCCGATTGGATCCACGTTCGACGCGAGTGCGGTCTACAGCGGTGCGGGTGAAATGTCGATGGGCTGGAATGTTGTTCCTTTCGACGTTCCCAACTTCCGGTCGGAAAACGGCAAGGCTGTGGCGCACGTTCGCATCGGGTGGCTGCGTTCGGTGGCGAATATTTATCACGCATTTGCGGTGCAATCGTTCGCGAATGAACTTGCCTATGCTGCGAATCGCGATCCTTACGATTATCTGATGACGCTGATTGGAAATGGGCGCACCATCGACGCCAGCCAGAAAGCCGATATGGCGGCAAAATATCCGTACGACATCGCGCGCTTGCGTCACGTAACCGAACTGGCTGCGGAGAAAGCGAACTGGGGCAAGACGAAGTTGGGCAAGGGCACAGGGATGGGAATTGCAGTGCACCGCAGCTTCTTTACTTATGTGGCGTCGGTGGTTGAGGTCGATGTTGACGACCAGGGGACGATTCGCATTCCCCACGTCACGACTGCGGTCGACGCCGGAATCGTCGCCAACCCTGAGATGGTGCGCCAGCAGTTCGAGGGCGCGGCGGTCTTTGGAACGAGCATCGCGCGCACAGGCGAGATCACGGCCACCGGCGGTGCGGTCGATCAGTCTAATTTTAACGATTATCCGGTGGCGAGAATGAACGACTCGCCGCGCCAGGTGGATATCCACATTGTGGAAAGCACGGCACCACCTGCAGGGGTGGGAGAACCGGGGGTGCCCCCTTTCGTTCCGGCGCTGTGCAACGCGGTTTTTGCGGCGACAGGCAAGCGGGTGCGGGAGTTGCCGCTGGCGCGGAATGGGTTTTCGTGATTCGTACAAGAAAACCTTAAACCACGAAGGACACTAAGGGTCACGAAGGAAACCTTCTCTTGAACCTGCTCTTGAACGGCGGCGCCATCGGCGCTAGTATGACCTGCTGCGCTGATTAACGAGGTTAGACTCTTTATGCCGCAAAATTACGTTCCCATCTTTATCTTCATCGCGATCGTGGGCACGCTGCTGCCCATTACTTTGCTGCTGGCGAAACTGGTGCGCCCATCGAACCCGAGCAAGACCAAGCTCATGCCTTACGAATGCGGCATCGATCCGATCGACAGCGCGCGGGGACGCTACACGGTGCGCTACTACATCATCGCGATCCTGTTCGTCGTATTCGATGTGGAAACAATTTTTCTGTTTCCCTGGGCTGTGAGATTCAAGGCGTTCGGGCTGTTTGGTCTGCTGGAAATGTTGATCTTCCTGGCGATCCTGATCGTGGGTTACATCTGGGTATGGAGAAAGGGCGCGCTGGAGTGGGTTTAGACAATCGAACATAAACCATGTCTCCCCTCCCAGACAATCCCATGGACTCTTCCCCGGCCGAAACCTTTGCGGCCAGCCGCTGGACGCAGGGTAACTTTTTCTTCCCTACGAAGCTGGTCATCAGTCCGCAGCGCGTGGCGCGGGTCAAGTCGCGCCTGTTCGGCAGCAACGAAGAAAGCATCGGAATGTCGAAGATCGCCTCGGTGCACATCTCTACCGGGGTATTCTGGTCCGAGATTGTCATTGAATCGACGGGCGGCACCGATCCCATCACCAGCCATGGCCACCGCAAAGCCGACGCGCAACGCATCCGCGATTTGATCGAAACCTACCAGGCGCAATCGCGCGCTTAGAGTCGCGCGCTTAGAAAAGTTCGGCTATTCGGGACTGGAGTATCACTTGTCCGGTGTCCAGATTGAGGCAGGAACTACTTGTGTAGTCGCTGGTTCCGCGGCGGTGAAAGGGATCCTTCGACGGCGTTGTCGTTCGCTGCGCTCGCGGCAACTTGCTCAGGATGACAGAACATGGTGAGAGCGGCGATTAGATACGGGATTTTCACAAGCTCTCGCCCACCACGTCGTTGACTTCGCACTCTCAAGCTGATAAAAGTTAACGTTCTTTTCAACGCACACGCCGCGGGAGGTTTGTGCCTACGCGCTAATGCCGGACGAAATCAAATCCCCTACTCCACCGCCGCCAGAAGGTGAGCCGAAACCGGCGGCGGACAAGCCCGCTAGCCCGGGCGGGGTGAAGGCTAGTCCTTCCGGCTCGACGCAACCTGGATCTGAGACGCCAGTTGCTGCCGCACCACCAGCCCCAGCAAAACCAGCTGTCGCTGCGCCTGCTGCGCCGGCCGCCGCCAAGCCCGCTGCGGCTCCGCCGAAACCCGCGGCTCCCGTGCCCACGCCGTGGGATTCGCCGATGGTGGCGAAGTTCAAGCGCGAATACGGATCGGGGATCGAGGCGCTGACCCATCTGGGGCAGAACTATATGGTGGTCGATCGGTCGCTGATTCCGGAGATTCTGCAGATTCTGCACAACGAGGAACAGTTTGACTACTGCGTGGACATCACCGCAGTGCACTATCCCAAGCGGGAGAAGCAGTTCGATGTGGTGTGGGTGCTGTACTCGTTCCCGCGCAACGAACGGATTCGGGTGAAGACGCTGATCGCTGACGGCGAGACGCTGCCGAGTTCGGTGCCAATCTGGACGACCGCCAACTGGCTGGAGCGCGAAGTGTTCGACATGTTTGGGATCAAGTTTGACGGGCATCCCGACTTGAAACGGATTTTGTTGCCGGATGGTTGGAAGGGGCATCCGTTGCGCAAGGATTACGGGATTCTGCAGCAGGATAACGAGTGGGTGCAGATTAATTTGGGGATTGAGAGCGGGCAATGAAAGCACATCGCAAAGTTCTCTCTCGAAGGATTCCTCAGCGACCCTCAGGGGCTAAAGCCCAACTATTGTGTGACTCTCGTGGCACGACTCAAGTCGTGCCCTTCCCGACTCTTTAAATGACGGACCCGAACACACTCTCGCCGCTGGATCTGGACACGCCGGACAAGACGTTTCTGGATTCGAACGAGCTCGTCATCAATATGGGACCGCAGCATCCGGCGACGCATGGCGTGCTGCGCGTCATTTTGCGGCTTGACGGCGAAAAGGTGCTGGGGCTTGAGTGCGTGATCGGCTACCTGCACCGCGGGGTGGAGAAGATTGCCGAGCACCGTACTTACACGATGTTCAATCCGTACGTCGACCGCATGGATTACGTCGCTGCGGTTTCGAACGGGCTGGGATATTGCGAAGCGGTCGAAAAACTTCTCAGCGTGGAAGCGCCGCCGCGGGCGCAATACATCCGCGTGATTCTCACCGAACTGAACCGGATTGCGAGCCACCAGCTGTGGCTGGGCACGCATGCGCTCGACATTGGCGCCATCACGCCGCTGTTCTATACCTTCCGCGACCGGGAAGAGATTCTCAAGATTTTCGAAAAATATTGCGGGGCGCGGCTTACCACGCATGCCTTCCGCATCGGCGGACTGCAGTACGAGGCCTATGACGGCTTCGAAAAAGAGGTGAAGAATTTCCTGACGTTCTTCGCCCCGAAGATTGACGAGTATGAGGAATTGCTCACCACCAACCGCATCTGGCTGGAACGCACCAAAGGCGTGGGCAAAATCTCAGGCAAGGACTGCATTGCGCTCGGCGTCACTGGACCGGTGCTCCGCGCCAGCGGCGTCCAATGGGATATTCGCAAAGCTCAACCTTACGCCAACTACAAGAATTTCGACTTCAAGATTCCTACGGGCGAGCACGGCGACACGTATGATCGATACCTGGTCCGCATGGCGGAGATGCGGCAGTCGTGCCGTATCATCGAGCAGGCCGTCGCGGGGATTCCCGAAGGGCCCATCATGGCCAAGGTTCCGAAGGTGATGAAGCCTCCGGTGGGCGAAGTCTACCATTCCATCGAAGCTCCCAAGGGCGAGCTGGGATATTTCATCGTCAGCGACGGATCCACGCAGCCTTACAGGATCCGCGTACGGCCACCGTCGTTCGTGAACCTGCAGGCGCTCGACGTGATGTGCCGCGGCCAACTCGTCTCCGACGTTATTGCCGTCATTGGCACGCTCGATATCGTCCTCGGCGAGGTAGACCGCTGATGCACGAGCTGATCGATTACATCCAGTCGTATCTGAAGAGTAATCTGACTCCGGGCGCCGCCGGAAACATTTTCTGGGCGACGGTGTACATTCTGCTCGTCTTCGTGGGACTCTCCATAGCCGTCATCGCGATGAACTGGCTCGAGCGGAAAATTCTTGCGCACATGCAGGTGCGCCTCGGCCCGATGCGCGTGGGGCCGCACGGCCTGCTGCAGCCCATTGCCGACGCGATTAAGCTGCTGCTCAAGGAAGACATCATCCCGGCTGAGGCCGACAAGTTTGTCTTCTGGATTGCGCCGTTCATCGTTGTGCTGGCGGCGTTCACGGTATTCGTGGTCGTGCCGTTTGGCCCCACGCACGCGATTACGGACATGAATATCGGCATCCTCTTTATGTTGGGTGTGTCGTCGTTGAGCGTGCTGGGGATCGTGACGGCGGGATGGGCTTCGAACTCGCACTATCCGCTGATCGGGGCGCTGCGCTCCAGCGCGCAGATGGTTTCGTATGAAGTTGCCATGGGGTTGGCGGTGGTGTCAGTCATCATGATGACCAGCCTTCAAACCGGGACAGGAACGCTGAGCATGATCGGCATCGTGCAGGCGCAGCAGACATCGGGAGAATGGTTCATTTTCAAATTCTTCCCGCTGGGGCTGATCGGATTTTTCATCTTCGCCATTGCGATGGTCGCCGAGACGAACCGCGCGCCCTTTGACCTGCCAGAAGCCGAATCGGAGTTGACCGCCGGATTCCATACGGAGTACAGCGGGTTCCGCTGGTCCTTATTCTTTCTGGCGGAATACTCGGCGATGATTGCGGTGTCGTCGATCGCGGTGACGCTGTGGCTCGGCGGATGGCTGCGGCCGTTCCCCAACTTGCTCCACGGATCTACGTGGGACCTCGTTTTTTCGCTTGTCCCTGGACTTACGTTCCTTTTCTTCGCGGCGATCTGTTTCTTCAACGTGGTCCGCATGCCCAAGCATCCGCTGTTCAAGATTCAAACCATGGGTCTGGCCGGATTCGGGGCGGTGCTCGGGCTGATCGGCCTGGTTATGTTCGTTCCAGGTGTGCGGGACCGGGTCGGCGACATTTTTTGGTTCGCGGCGAAAGTTGCCGGGTTTATGTACCTCTATATCTGGTATCGTGGCACGTTCCCGCGTTATCGCTTTGACCAACTCATGAAGATGGGATGGAAAGTGCTACTGCCCATGGGCCTGGCGCTGTTGATTCTGACCGCGGTCGTCGCCATGCGCGCGGATCTGTGGGATCAATTGCGAGGAGTGGGGCACCCATGAATCCTCCGGTAGCGACGCCATTTTTCTTTTACCTGCTCGCCACCACCATGATTGTGGGCGGGATCCTGGTGATCACGCGAAAAAATGCCGTGCACTCGGCGTTGGCGCTGATTACGACGCTGCTGGCGCAAGCCGCGCTCTACCTGATGCTCTACGCTCCGTTCGTGGCTGGCGTGCAAATCATTCTTTATGCCGGCGGGATTATGGTGCTGTTCCTGTTTGTGATCATGCTGATCTCGATTGAGCGGGCGGCCAAAGAGCGGCAGTTCAACAAGCAGTGGCTGGTCGGAATTGCGGCCGCGGCGGCGTTAGGCGGCCTGTTTATCGCGATCTATACGACTACCACAAAAGGCAAGACGCTCTTCCCCGAAGGTCAAGTTTCCTACGGAGAATCGCAAAATACGCAGGCTATTGCGGCCCTGTTGTTTGACCGCGTGCACGGAACGTATATGTTTGCCTTCGAAATCGCTTCCCTGCTGCTGCTGGTGGCGATCATCGGGGCGGTGGTGATGGCGAAGAAGAGGATTTGAAGGTGAGCAGGTACCGGCGGGAAGCAGATTCCTCCCTTCGGTCGGAATGACAGGGTGCATCGGTCGGAATGACAAGGCCGATGGCTGATTGGCTGTATCAAGATGGAAGCGATGCTCCACATCACGACGCTACACTACCTGGTGCTGGGCGCGGCCCTGTTTCTGCTGGGCGTGATTGGCGTGCTCACGCGCCGGAATGTGGTCATCGTGCTGATGTCGATTGAACTGATTCTGAACGCCGTCAATCTGAACCTGGTTGCATTCTCGCGCTACTGGCAGGGAATGCCAGGCCACTTGGGTGGACCTGGCGCGTTGCATGGGCAGGTCTTTGCAATTTTCGTGATCACCGACGCCGCCGCCGAAGCTGCGGTTGGCCTCGGAATCCTGATCGCCTTCTTCCGTAATAAGGAGACGGTGAATGTGGATGAGGTGAATTTGTTGAAGTGGTAGAAAGGCAGCTTCTAGCTGCTAGCTTCTAGCTAAGCCCTTGACGGCTCGGCTTGAGCTAGCGGCTAGGAGCTAGAAGCTGAACTCCGAATGCTATTTCTAGACCACATCTGGCTCATCCCGCTGCTGCCTGCCGTCGGCGCGGCGCTTATGTTTTTTTTCGGGCGCAGGCTGCAGAAGTCGACGGTGAGTGCGGTCTGCGTCGGATCTGTGGTTCTTGCGTTTCTCATGGCTTGCGGCGGGGTCTTGCAGTATACGAACTGGGGCGCCGCGAATGGGCATAGGCCCTACGAAAAGATTCTCTACACCTGGCTCGGCACCGACACCGGCCACTTGAATTATCAGAAATCTGATGGGACTCCGGCATCGTTTCGGGCCGACGCTGGATTCCTGCTCGATCCGCTTTCCAGCATCTGGTTGCTGTTCGTGACTGGGGTCGGGATGCTGATCCATATTTATTCGACCGGGTACATGGCGCATGAAGGCGGGTATTACCGGTTCTTCGGATACCTCAATCTCTTCATGTTCTCGATGCTCACGCTGATTCTCGCGAACAATTACGTGCTCATGTTCGTTGGGTGGGAAGGCGTTGGCTTGTGCTCGTACCTGCTGATTGGTTTCTACTTTCATCGCAAGTCGGCGAGCGATGCGGCTAACAAGGCTTTCATCGTCAACCGCATTGGCGACGCCGGATTTATTCTCGGCATGTTTTTTGTCGCCTGGCTCTGCGGCTCGCTGCGCTTTATTGACGTGACTGGGTTCGCGCGGGACCACGCCGCCACGTTGATGGGCAACCCCATCGTCACCGCGGCGACGTTGCTGCTGTTCGTAGGCGCGTGCGGCAAGTCGGCGCAGCTTCCTCTTTATGTGTGGCTGCCCGACGCGATGGAAGGGCCGACGCCGGTTTCGGCGTTGATCCATGCGGCAACCATGGTGACGGCGGGCGTCTACATGGTGGCGCGGTCGAATGCGCTGTTTGTGCTGTCTCGGGAGTCGATGCTGGTGGTGGCAATCGTGGGGGCGCTGACTGCGATTTTCGCGGCTTCGATCGGGCTGGTGCAGAACGACATCAAGCGGGTGCTGGCTTACTCGACGGTCTCGCAACTCGGATACATGTTTCTTGCGCTTGGAGTCGGAGCGTTCTCTGCGGGAGTCTTCCACGTATTCACGCACGCGTTCTTTAAGGCGCTGCTCTTCCTTGGCGCGGGCTCGGTGATTCACGCCATGAGCGGGGAGCAGGACATGCGGAATATGGGCGCGCTGTCGGAGAAGATTCCGGTTACGTTCCGTACGATGTTGGTGGCGACGCTGGCGATTGCGGGGATCCCTATCCTCGCGGGATTCTTCTCCAAGGATGAAATCCTGTGGCAGGCCTGGAAGTTTAGTCCTTATCTTTGGGCTATCGGGTTTGCCACGGCGCTGATGACGGCTTTTTATATGTTCCGGTTGATGTACCTGACGTTCTGGAGCCCGTCGCGCGTGACCAGCCACGAAGTGGAGCATCACATCCACGAGTCGCCGAAGTCGATGACCGTACCGCTGGTGGTTCTGGCATTCTTCTCGATCACGGCAGGCTGGCTGGGATGGCCCGCGAGCCTGGGGGGCTCGAATCACTTCGAGAAGTTTTTGGAGCCGGTGTTCGCGAACGCAGCGGAAAAAGAAGCGCCACCTGCGAACGAATCAGGGCTCGGCCTCACAGAATATCTGCTGATGGGATTGTCAGTGGCCGCTGCGGGCGTGGGATGGCTCATGGCTTCGCGCGCCTACAGCAACGCTGGCAAGGGTTATACCGAGCCCATCGCCGCGGCTGCGCCGCCGGTTTACGACACGCTGCTGAACAAATATTACGTGGACGAAGGCTACGACTACGTTTTCACCGGCCGTCGCAAGCTGGGAGACGTGCGCCTGGGAGTGATGGGCCTGGGAGAAGCCAGTTCGTGGTTCGATTCGCATGTGATCGACGGCGCGGTGAACGCCGCGGGCTGGATCACCCGCTCCACGGCGACGTTCTCCAGTTGGTGGGACAAGTGGATTATCGACGGGATCGGCGTGAACGGTCCGGCGATTCTGGCGCGGATGTTGAGTTATCCCGCGCGGCTGTTCGAGTGGGGGCTGGTGCAATGGTATGCGCTGGTGATGACTGCAGGGTTGGTGGGGTTTGTCTTTTATTACGTGTATCACTAACGCAGCTCTTAAGCTATTGGCTCTTAGCTCTTAGCTAAAAGCCAAAGGCCAAGAGCCAAGAGCTCTTATGCAAAACCACATCTTATCGATCATTCTTTTCACGCCGCTCGTGGGCGCACTGTTTCTCCTGTTTGTGCCTAAGGAGAACAAGGACGCCATCCGCTGGATCGCGAATGTTTTTGCGCTCGCTGGCTTGCTGGTCTCGTTGCCGCTGGTGCCCTGGTTCTGGGACAAGCGCTTCGAGCCGGGCTTCAAGTTTATGGAGGGCGCACCGGGCAACTGGATCCCTTCGATCGGCGCGGGCTATGTGCTGGGCATCGACGGCATTTCGTTTCTGCTGATCATGCTGACGACGCTGCTGGGGTGGATCTCGATCCTGTCTTCCTGGACCGCCATCGAGAATCGCGTTAAGGAATACTACATCTGGTTTCTGTTTCTGCAGACTGGCATGCTGGGCGTTTTTATGGCGCTCGATTTCTTCCTCTTCTTCGTGTTCTGGGAAGCCATGCTGGTTCCGATGTACCTGCTGATCGGGATTTGGGGTGGGCCGCGCAAACTCTACGCCGCCATTAAATTCTTCTTGTACACGCTGGCTGGTTCCGTGTTGATGCTGCTGGGGATTCTGTTTCTGTACTTCCACCATCACGCGGTTACGGGCGTCTACACCTTCGCCCTCGAGAGACTGTACGAAACAGCGCCGCGAATTTATTCCGACTACGGTCCCTATGCGGCCACGCTGCTGTTCCTGAGTTTCTTTTTCGCCTTCGCCATCAAAGTGCCGATGTTCCCGTTCCACACGTGGCTGCCTGATGCCCACGTTGAGGCGCCCACCGCGGGCTCGGTCATTCTGGCGGGCGTCCTGCTGAAAATGGGGACGTACGGGTTCATCCGCTTCTCACTTCCCTTCTTTCCGGACGTCCTTACCCACGGCC
Organism: Acidobacteriota bacterium; assembly: GCA_013289685.1. Lineage (GTDB taxonomy): Bacteria > Acidobacteriota > Terriglobia > Terriglobales > Acidobacteriaceae > Sulfotelmatobacter. The sequence goes on from JABCZL010000001.1 coordinate 529,443, forward strand.
GAGTTCGCTTTTGGGTGATGACTCTTTCGGTCATTGCGATCATCTACGGCGCGCTGGTTTCGCTGATGCAGAAGGATATGAAGAAGCTGGTGGCGTATTCTTCGGTCAGTCACCTCGGCTTCTGCACACTGGGAATTTTTGCGCTTACCCCACTCGCACTGAGCGGTTCAGTTCTGCAGCAGATCAATCACGGCATCTCGACCGGCGCTCTATTCTTGATTGTCGGAATTCTCTACGAACGCCGACACACGCGCGAGATTTCCGAATACGGCGGCATCTCCAATGTGATGCCCATCTACGCGACCATCACCATGATCATGTTCCTGTCGTCGATGGGATTGCCGCTTCTCAACGGGTTTGTCGGTGAATTCAGCATCCTGCAAGGCACGTTCATGGAGAAGGACATCGCCGGCCACCCTGGGTATTTCTGGGCTGCGTGGGCCGTACCGGGAGTCGTGCTGGCCGCGGCGTATTTGCTGTGGCTGTACCAGCGCGTGTTCTTCGGGCCCGTGACCAATCCCAAGAACGAAAAGCTGCACGACCTGACGCCGCGGGAAGTGGCCACGTTCGTCCCGCTGCTGATTATGGCTTTCTGGATCGGGCTTTATCCTAAGCCGTTCTTTCAGATTTTGCAGCAACCGGTGGAGAAAACGATCTCGATGGTGCGTGGGCCTGATTACTTGAAGGCCGGCGCGACAGTGAACGCCGCCGTGAAACCCGCAGAGACAGCCCCGCAATTCCGGGTGACACTTGACGACCGAGGTGGCATTCCGACGCATGGTGCAAAGCTTGTGAAGGCACCTGTCGCTGCTCCGAAAAAGAAGGGGACGAATTAGTGGGCACGCTCGGATTCTCGGCGACCGACTATCTGCTGGTGTTGCCCATTACTCTGCTCACCTTGTTTGCCCTGGGCATTCTGCTGATTGACCTGTGGATTCCGCCAGAGGAGAAGTGGGTAAATGCGGTGATGGCGCTGTGCGGCGTTGCGTTCTCAGCGGCCGCAATATGGAATCCTTTTAGGCCAGGAATCCTTGTTTACCTTGAGGCTCACGGGTTCAGCGGGCGCCCGGCTATGCTGAATGCGATGGTTGTCGACCGCTTCGCCATCTATTTCTGGTACCTATTCCTCGCGGCGACGGCAATCGCCATCCTCATGTCGGTGCGGTACCTCGAAACCGAGCACGAAAATCACGGCGAGTATTACGCTCTTATGCTGCTCTCGGTTGCCGGCATGATGTGCATGGCCGCCGGCCTCGACATTGTTCTGATCTTCATCGGGCTTGAGTTGATGGCCATTTCGACTTACGTGCTGGTCGGATTTCTGCGCCGCGACCGGCGCTCCAACGAAGCTGCTTTGAAATACCTGCTGCTCGGCGCGTTTTCGTCTGGCATCTTCGCTTACGGATTGTCGTTGTTTTACGGTTTGACCGGCAGCACCAATCTGGCGGTTATCGCGCGGGAACTGGCGAACAATGTGCTCAAGAGCGAGTACAGACCCGTAGCGATCGTGGCCTTGCTGACCACCATCACGGGCCTGCTGTTCAAGATCGCCGCCATCCCGTTCCACCAGTGGGCGCCCGATGCTTACGAGGGTGCGCCCACCAGCATTACAGGATTCATGTCGGTCGCGGTTAAAGCTGCCGGTTGGGCTATGCTCCTTCGCATCCTAATCCTGGGACTTTTGCCCATGCGCCCCATCTGGGTGCCGTTGCTGGTCTTTGTCTCCATTGCGACTATGACTGGCGCCAACTTCGCCGCGCTGACCCAGACGAACACGAAGCGTCTGCTGGCCTATTCTTCGATTGCCCATGTCGGCTACATGCTGCTCGGACTGATCGCCGGAACCGCGACGCAACTCAGTCCGGACGGCATCAAAGGCATCCTGATCTATCTGCTGGTCTACACCTTCATGAACCTGGGCGCGTTCGCGGTGATCACTTCGCTGCGGCACCGCAATGTGATCGGCGACGAACTCGACGACCTCAACGGACTGTACTCGCGGGCGCCGGTCGAAGCTGTGTTGATGCTGGTGTTCATGCTTTCGCTGGCCGGAATTCCGCCGCTGGCCGGATTCTGGGGAAAATACTTTATCTTCCTGAGCCTGGTCTCGTCCGGCCACTACGCGCTGGCTTCGCTGGGCGTCTTTTACTCCGTATTCGGCCTGTACTACTACCTGAAGATCGCGAACGCCATGTTCATGGGCAAGGTGGAAAAGGACGGAGAGAAACTGCCGATCGGCCTGACCATGCGCGCTGCGATTGCCTTAACCGGCATTGCTACGCTCTACATCGGGCTGCTGCCGAACAGCTTCATCGAGCTGGTGAACTGGGCGCTGGGGATCGCGCAGAATCCGAACGTGGCCAGGCTGACGCACTGAGCGTATTTCTTCACTTCTCTCTGGATAACAAGAGTCGTGGTGGGGCGGCCGCGCTTCGCGCTGGCCGGACAGCCGAGGCGGCTGTCGCCACATGAGCGTCGTCACGCGTAGAATCGATTGCAACCCGACCGATGGCACCTCCTACTCCACCCGACGACCAGAACGCCGAGAAGAAACAAAACCCGTGGGTGCAGGTCGGACGTTATAGCCAACTAGCCCTTATGCTTCCGGCAGGCACGGTCGTGGGATGGCTCGCCGGCTCCGCCCTCGACCGGTGGCTGCACACCTCATGGATCAGCATTGTTGGGCTTTTTTTGGGGATAACTGCGGGGATGATCGAGCTGATTCGGACTGTTTTGCGCGATACGAAGTGAGATCGCGCGCTGTGCCGCTGCAACTGCGCGGGCGGGGGGCGCCCGCGCCACATAAAAACTTCCGCCCAATGGACAACATCGACCAGCATCCTGATCCTGCTCCGCTTCCGGGCGATGTCTTCTTTTCCGGCGCTCTTGAGCGCATCCGTCTTTCCATGATCGGTCTTGCGGTGCTTTTGTCTGGAGGAGCTTGGTGGAAATTCGGGCGTCCGGCCGCTCTCGGCTTCGTTTGCGGGTGCATCATCGCCTACCTCAACTTCCACTGGCTCAAAAGCGGAGTTTCCGGCCTCGCCGACCGCGTCACGAATTCCGGTAAGCCGCAGTCCGGGAAAGGAATTGTGACCCGCTTCCTGTTGCGCTATCTGTTGTTGGGAGTCGCCGCGTATGGTATATTAACCAGTTTTCCCGCGAGTCTTCGTGGCCTGTTTACGGGGCTGTTCCTGCCCGTTGGAGCAATTGCCTGCGAAGCCGCATTCGAGCTGTATGTGGCCGTAACTCGGGAGTCTTGACACTACCAGCGAAATCCCCACTTCTCGCGCAAAGAACGCGCGAGAAATGGGGCACCCGGTAAAGCTAGAACCTGTCTTATGCCTGAACAACTTTGGTTTACCGAAATCCTGAATCACCTGTTCGCCGGCCCAGTCACGGCATTTCTGCATGTGCTCCGGATTACGCCCAAGCACCCCGAAGCGCCCATCCCGAACTCTTTCGCGATGGAATTGCTCGTCTTCGGATTCCTGCTGACTCTGTTTCTCCTGCTCCGGTCGCGCCTCTCGGTTGAGTCCCCGGGAGGGCTGCAGCACTCTTTCGAAGCCGTCGAGGGATTCGTGGTGGGCCAGAGCCGGGAAATTATCGGGCATCACAGCGAGCCCTACACGCCATTTTTCACTATCGTCTTCATCTTCATCCTGGTCTGCAACCTGATCGGGCTTATTCCGGGTTTTGAGTCGCCGACGGGCGTTCCAGTCGTACCCCTGGGCTGCGCCATCTGCGCATTTTTGTACTACCACACGCAGGGCTTCAAACATGCCGGGCCGAAATATCTACTGCATTTTTTCGGTCCGCCGATGGAAGGGATGTCGATCTGGGCGCGTATTCCACTGGCGATTTTGATGCTGCCCATCGAGTTGGTCAGCCACTTCGCCCGGTTGCTCTCGCTCACGGTCCGCCTGTGGGCCAACATCTTCGCGGGCGACCTGATCACCCTGGTTTTCTTTTCCATGATCCCAATCGCTATTCCCATCATCTTCATGGGCCTTCATATCGTGGTCGCAATTCTGCAGGCCTACGTCTTCATGCTGTTGTCGATCATTTACGTCTCCGGCGCCGTCGCCGAAGAGCACTGATTTTTGTTGGTAGCCGCAAGCGTGAGGGCGTCTGCAAGGTATGGCGTCAACCACCCACTGGCGGTAATTTGATACGAGGAGAGACACCATGCGTAAACTAAGTTATCTGTTCATGACGTTATCCGTGCTGTGCTTCGCCATCCCTGGCTTCGCGCAGGGCGGCACCACGGGCGAGACAAATTGGATCGCCATCACCGCTGGATTCTCGATGGCAATCGCGTCCGCCGTTTGCGGTCTGGCGCAAGGCAAAGCCACAGCAGCCGCAGCCGAGGCACTGGCCCGGAACCCTGCCGCGCGTCCGGGCATCCAGTTTGCCCTTCTGTTGGGCCTGGTTTTGATCGAGTCGCTGGCCCTCTATACCCTGGCGATCATCTTCTTGAAGGTGAAGTAGCTCGGAGGGCGAGGGCGGGGCGTCGGCGCTACAAAATCAAAGCCTCTGCTTGCGCAGAGGCTTTTTTATTTGAAAGCTAACAGCTGAGAGCGGACTATACTTTGCGCTCGCCGCTCCACTCCTGGCCTCGGCTCTGCGGGGCGCTCATCATGGCGTCCACCAGCAGGCGGCGCAGGCGGAAGCGGCTTTCCAGGTCGGTATTCACAATCTCGAATCCCACTTCGTTCACGCGGGCGCGCCGCAGCAGCACATGGGCGCGAATCTTCGAACGCATGCCGACGGAAATTTCCAAATCCGCTTCGCTGCCGATGCGGAGGTTATCTTCCTTCGTGCCCATGCCGCCGCCCAGGCTCAGCTCACGGATCAGAATCCTGGACTTGCCCCACGAACTGCCAATGGTTGCCGACACGGTTTTCGACAACACCATGCGCTCGTAACGCCGTTGCCGCACCCAGGGGCATGCCGGAGCCATATCGAGCGGGGCGATCGCGAGTTCCGATGGCTCTAACCCGCTGTCGGACAGGACCTGTGAACTGTAGCGCGGATCGGTCTTCGACAAAGCCTGCGCCGCGGCGATCCTCAACTCGCGGTGATACACCCAGCCGAAGGTTTTCTTGGCTTCCAGAATCTCGCGCAGGACGCTTACGGCCTCCGCGTCCTTCAATCGCCCCAGAGACTCAATCGCCTTGAGCTGCACAAAGGGCGATCGCGAAGCCGCTTCGCCCGGCCGCGCCATGGCAATCAGCGGCGGGGTTGAGGTCATGTCGCCGCTCATTCCGATTTCGTCCACGGCCTCGGGCAAGACCAACGGATCCAGAATCTCCGCCAGTTCAAGCAGCGTGCGCCCGCGATCGGGAGCCGCGCCGTAGGCGATCTGCCGCACGACGATGTCGTGATAGAAACGGTTCCACTCCGGCATGCGAGAGGGCAGCAGCTCGAGCAGGGTTCCCACATCGAGCCGGCTCACCAATCCCACCGCACCCGAGGCCTGGCGTGGCTGCCCGGTGCGCAGAATCTCACGCAACTGCGCCAGAACAGGAGATCCCAGTTCCGTTACCAGTTCGATCATGCGGTCGCATTCGTCGCGGCGCATGCAGCGGAAAAAGCGGTCCGCCAGATGTTCGGCGCCAGTATGACTGGTGCGCCGCAGCACCGACAACATGTCCGGAGGAATCGGTTCCATCTGGAGCGCTTCCTCGATGAACTCGGGCAGCCGGTTTTCCACGCCCACCCGGGGACGCAGGTCGCTCATGAGCACCGGCCGCTCTACGCTGATCAGTTCCATGCCGGCGCAAACTTCGTTGACCGCGGCGAAATTCTTGGCCGAGCTGGCTTCCTGGCTCAGGCGCACAAACGCCGCGCTCAACAAGCTTTGCAGCTCCGCGTCTTTCTCGGCGATGAGTTGTTCGCTCAGTTTCTTAATGGCCTGGCCCATAGGCTGCCCGCCCAGCCGGGCGTACAGGTCGGCGAGCTGGCTGAGGCCAATCGCCGTTCGGCGGCGCGGTTCCGCATCCTTCGCGCCCAGGCAACTGGAATAGTTGTTGAGAATGTCGGTGGCGCTCTGCTTGTCGTCGCGATCCAGCAGCACTTCCACGAACTGCCTCAGGTTGCGCGGCGGCACGCAGGGCGCTTCGTGCGACATGAGAACGCTTTTCTTGCCCGACTCCGGCACTTCCGCCCAGAACATGCGGTCCAGGATGTCGGCGTGCGACTCCACCAGAATCCCAGCCTTGCTCATCTTATCTTCCTGCAGTTTCAGGATGGAGCGCAGAGAGTCCATCTGGCGGCTCATGTGCTCCATCATCTGGTGAACGGCGTTGACCTTGACTTCGCCCTTTTGATAGCGCTCCAGGGCAAAACGGATCGCCATATGCTCGGCTGCCTTCATCAACAGCGGCGTGTCTTCCTCTTCCGACGTCGCTGCCTTCGCCGCCAGACTTCCCAGCAGTTGCTGCAGGTTCAAACGCGTGTTGGGATCGGTCTGGACCAGCTCCTTCTGAATGTCCTCTTCTTTAACGTTGGGATCCGTCTGCACTTGACCGAACCGGGTGAGCAGCCGAATCGCCTGAATGACTTCCTGCTCCTGCAGCGGAACCATTCCGCCGGTCCAAGCCGGAGCTGCGCCGGCTGCAGTCCCGCCCGCCCCGCCTGGAGTTCCGATCGGAGTGCCGTCGGGAACCCATCTTCCCTTGCCCGTGCCTGCCGGAACGTTAGGGACACTGCCTAGCGGAACCATTGGAACTCCGCCCGCGGCAACCTGGCCCCCGCCCGAGTTCGCGCCTTCGGCCGCGGCGATCAACTGCAACAACTTCTGGGGATCGTTCAACCACTGCTTGAACTCTGGCCCCAGGGTCTGGGCCGCGATCTGCGCGGCGATACTCACATCGCCGGTCAGCGGATCGGCCGCCACAAACTTCACTTCATTGATCCTGATGGTGCCGCCGTTCTTGTTCGCGCTCAGAGCTTCTTTAATTTGTCTCGAGACATCCTGCGCTTTCGATCCCCCGACCGTGAACGCGCGCACCAGACGAACGAAGTCTTCCTCAGTCACTTCTTTGGAGAAGTGCAGGCTGGCGAGTCCGGCGGTGTTCAACAGCGTGGCGAAACTGCGCTCGGCGTTTCCCGCCTCCAGCGGAATACCATCCAGCAGCAGCTTGTTGTCGGACACACCCAGCAGGAAGCCCTGGTCCCCGGTGGTGGGCAGACCCTGCTGCAATTCTTTCCAGGTAACTTCGAATTGCGCCTCGGTGCGCTTATGCCCATAGCCATACATCCGGGCGTACTTGATGAGGATGTTCAGGCTGTGCACAAACGCCCGTGCGGAGGCGGCACGCGCACCTTGCGATGTGTTTGCGGCAGAGATAGGAAGCTCCTCGGAAACGCAAGATTGAAGCTCAAGGGTAAAGCGAAAAGGTAAGGGCTTAAACGTTACGGAGGTAATGAGAGGGGAGCCCGACAGCGCCCGTAAGGGCATGCCCCTTGAAACCCGGCTTTCGGCTCTCGGCTTCCGGCTTCCGGAGTTGCTTGTCCTCGAGATCTGCGGCTAACGCCGGAGGCCGAGGTCTGGCGTGGGCAGGTGAGGGGGCTTCCTAGTGTTAGGGCCCGACGCCGTCGGGTCATGAGGACCGGCGAGGGAGCGGCTTCTTCAGTAGAATGATCGCGGAACGATTTGGTGCGATTAGAACCTTGAAGACTGCCACGAAAACTACGGGGCTGCGGTACTGGATGGCGCGCGTGCTGGAAGAGTGCGAGCACGTGGCGGCTGACTTCGGCGCGGACCCGGTCCACGATTTGCGGGTGTCGCTGCGGCGCTGCCGGTCCATGGCGGACGGCATGATGGCTATGGATCCGGATCGCGATTGGAAGGCGATGAAGAAGGCGGGCAAGAGCTTGTTCCAGCGCCTGGGCGCGTTGCGCGATGTGCAGATCATGATGGAGTGGATTGAGAAGCTCCATCCGACGCCGGTTGAGGCTGCTGGGCCTGTTGTGTCCTCCGAAATTCAGGCAGACGGCGGCAGCGCGGGCGAGTCGCCCGTGCCCACACAGCCCCTGCGTGATCCCGCGGCCAACGTGCTGCTCCAAATTCTGAAGGGGCGGGAGATTGAGCAGAAGCGGGAAGCCCGCGCGGCGCTCGACGAATTCGACCGCAAGCAGTGGCGGCAGTGGAGCAAGTCGCTTCCCTTGCGCGCGGCGCGCGTCCGGCCGGGCAGCGCGGTGTTTAAGCATCTGGCGCTGGAACGCTGGACGGCTGCGCGCGAACTACACACCCGCGCCCTGCGCAATCGGTCGCAGGTGGCGTTTCACACGCTGCGAATTGGGATCAAGCGGTTTCGCTACATCGTGGAGAATTTCCTGCCGGTCGAGCACAAGGCGTGGAGCAACGACCTGAAGCATATGCAGGATCTGCTCGGCGAGGTGCACGATCTCGACGTGTTATGGGCGACCGCGCTGACGTGCCACGTATTCCCGGACGAAGAGTCTCGTAAGAACTGGCATGCGCGGATCGTTGAGGAACGGACGAAGCGGCTTCAGGAGTATCGCGAAAAAACGGCTGGGCCGGATTCGCTGTGGAACCTGTGGCGCGCGGGTTTGCCGCAGGGCAAGCAGATTCAGGCGATTGCTACGCAGCGCATGATGTTGTGGGCGAAGGCGCTCGATCCGGACTTTGCGCACTCGGAACGAGTGTCGCGGCTTGCGGTGGAACTCTACGATGGGCTGCTGGGTGCGGGATTGCTGGATTCGCCTAACGGCAGTGATGCGCGGTCCAGCCTGCAAGTCGCCGCAATGCTGCACGATGTGGGCAAGGCGGAGGGGAACAAGGGACATCACAAGGCTTCGTTTGAGTTGATCCGGAGCCACAGTAATCCGTTGGGATGGAATCCGGAATATCTGCAGCGCGCGGCTGTGGTGGCGCGCTTTCACGCGGGGGCATTGCCCACACGAAACCACAGAATGCTGCGCGATCTGCTGCCTGAGGAGCAGAAGATCACGATTCAGTTGGCCGCGATTCTTAGGTTAGCGAATGCATTTGACACGGCACACGACGGACACATCCGGCGGGTGCGGATCGAGAATGGGGACGCGGGAAAGCGGCGGACGAATGGATTCCTGCGGAAGCCAGCGAAGTTGGGGGCGAACGAAGCGGTGGTGATCGCTGCCGAGGGCTTTGTGTCCGGAAGTCCGACCGCGCAGGCTATCGCGGCGGAGAGGTATTTGCTGGAAACGGTGCTGCGGAGGCCGGTGGTGGTGAGGGCGATGAGGACTTCAGAGCCGCGGAGGGCTGCTGTTGAGGCGAAGAGGATCGCGTCGTGATGCTCGCGATTACGTTCCTGGTGATGTTGGCCGTCCTGTTCCTTCTACTGCGACAGAAACGCAGAGGGGACTGTGATCGGGAAAGTGCTGGAAGAGAGATGAGCCTTGGCGCCCCGTTATTTTTCTGAGGAAGCCACGCAGTCACTTTTTGCCCTCAGTATCTAGCGGTACAACTGAAACATCTATGACTCACGCGCAACTGGTGGAACGGGCGGTGCGGTGGCTGCGGGCTTATCGCTGTGGAGTGGTGCTTTCGGAGCAGGCTTGCGTCAGCGGGGAGATGCCGGACGCGATTGGGTGGAAGCGCGCCAACCATTCGGTGTTGGTGGAGTGCAAGGTCACACGGGCGGATTTTCTGGCGGACCGGGCGAAGCCTTTTCGGCAGAAGCCTGAGCAAGGAGTGGGGAGCGAACGGTTCTATCTGACTCCGCCGTCGCTCGTGAAAGTTGAGGAACTGCCTGCGGGCTGGGGATTGCTGGAATACCAGCGGGGAAGGATCGAGAGGGTGCAGGCCTCGGCCAAGAATCTGCGGACGGCGACGGGATTTCGTTATGAAATGAATTTGCTGCTGGCGAGTTTGCGGCGGGTTGAAGTGAGGATTGAACCGCAGAGCATCACGGATTTCTTGAAGTGGAAGAATCGGATGGCTGAGTACAATCGCGGGACGCTGCCGGAGGGGTTGGAGGCTGCGGAGGAAGAGTTGAATGTTTTTCTGGAGCCGGAAGTGCCGTGCTAGCTCGGTTGCGGGGTGTGAATCGCTTTCGCAATTGATTCGGGCTATGTGCCGTCCCTGACGGGGCTCTGTTTCCATTTCTCTCAGGCGTTCCCGGCAGTTCCCTGCCGGGCTTTCACATGCCGCTTCGCGGCTGGAGTCGGGACGCCTTCGCAACTGCCCGGCGGGAGCCCTTGACATCGCTTGTCGAAAATCCCCACCCTTCGGCTTCGCTCAGGGCAGGCTTTCTCGCGCAAAGAACGCGCGAGAAATGGGGCACCCGGATTTCATCGCCTCCGGTGGGCCAAACCATGTGTACTCAGTGCAGCCTGCCGCCGCTCCAAAAAGAAAACCGGGCTGGTTGGCCCGGCTTCTTCTGCGTCGAGTTGGATGCGGTTACATCACAGCGCGGCGCGACTGGCGCTGAGGGTGCTTTTGTGCTCCTCAGGCGAGTCCACAGATCGAAAGATCTGACCGGCAGGGGAAACCGACAGGCGGCTGGGTGCAAGCAGGATGCCAGTGCATGCATTCGTTTCGAGAACGACTCGCAAGCGATTGCTGTGATTGGAGTTACTCTGCACAACTAGCTGGCGTGGTCATCGCTATTCCATACTTCACTACTGCGTCTCGAGGGCAAACTTTTGCAACAAATTGCACATGAACTTGTGCATCACTAGAGATTTCTGCCTGTGCCGACAGAGACGCAGCGAGCTACGTCTCTACGTTTGCAACGGATGCATTACACACATTCTCCGCTTATAATTTCCGGCACTCATGTCTCTGACTTCTGGTGCGCGCGTCGGTCCGTACGAAGTCATTTCTGCAGCAGGCGCTGGCGGGATGGGGGAGGTGTATCGCGCGCGCGATACGCGGCTCGACCGCACCGTCGCCATCAAGATTCTGCCGGCGCATCTTTCTGATAACCCAGAAGCGAAGCAGCGCTTTGACCGAGAGGCACGGGCGATCTCGTCGCTGAACCATCCCAACATCTGCACGCTGTATGACGTCGGGCACCAGGACGGGATGGATTATCTCGTCATGGAATTTCTGGAGGGCGAGACTCTGGCGGCGCGGCTGGCGAAGGGTCCGCTGCCGCCGGAGCAGGTGTTGAAGTATGGAATTGAAATCTGCGAAGGGCTGGAGAAGGCGCACAAGACGGGAGTGATTCACCGTGATCTGAAGCCGGGGAACATCATGCTGACGAAGACGGGAGCGAAGCTGATGGACTTTGGGCTGGCGAAGGCGGCGACGGGGCCGCCGCCGGCTTCGGGTTTGACGGCGACGTTGGACGGAGCATGGGCGGGTGGGACCGGCACCGGCGAGGGCGCACGCGGGTCACAGGGTCCACTGACCGCGCGAGGCACGATTGTCGGCACATTTCAGTACATGTCGACCGAGCAGATCGAGGGGAAAGAGGCGGACGCGCGGTCCGACATTTTTGCGCTGGGCGCGGTGCTGTACGAGATGGCGACGGGGATACGGGCGTTCACGGGCAAGACGCAGGCCAGCGTGATTGCGGCCATTCTGGCCGCGGAGCCGCAGCCGATTTCGGTGGTGCGGCCGATGTCGCCGCCGGCGCTGGATCGGGTGGTGAAGGTTTGTTTGGCGAAGGATCCCGACCAGCGGTTTCAGTCGGTGCATGATCTGAAGCTGCAACTGATGTGGATCATGGAAGGCGGGTCGCAGGCGGGAGTGCCCACACCGGTGACGGCGCGAGCGAAAAACCGCGAGCGCGTGCTGCTGGCGGCCGTCGCGCTGTGTACGTTGGTGGCGGCGGGTGGAATCGCGGGTTCGGTCATCTTTTCGAAGAAAGCCGAGACTCTGCGGCGCGTAGTCCGTGCACAGATCGGTGCGCCCGACCACTACTCCTTCTCCCCCGTGGCAGCCACCAACCACATCATCATTTCGCCCGACGGCAACAGCATTGCCTTTATTGCCGAAGGACAAGGTAAGCAGTTTCTTTGGGTGCGGCCACTCCATGCCTCGGAGGCGCTGCCCTTGGCCGGAACTGAGGGTGCTTACTATCCCTTCTGGTCGCCGGACAGCAAGTTCATCGGATTCTTCGCAGGCGGGAAGATGAAAAAGGTGGAAGCCTCCGGCGGCGTGGTGCAGACCATCTGCGATGCTCCGTACGGCCGTGGAGGCAGTTGGAACCACGACGGTGTGATTCTTTTTGCGCCGGGTATCCATGGCTTGATCTATCGCATCTCCGATGGCGGCGGTCAGACCGTCGCCGTGACCAAGGTCACGAAAACAGGATTCTATGCGGGGGCACGCTGGCCCTACTTCCTGCCCGATGGGCGGCATTTTCTCTACGTGGGAATGGAGGGGGATGATCCCAAGGGAAGGGTTTACGCTGCTTCGCTGGATTCACCGGAGCCGAAGCTGATCGTGGAGGAAAATAGCGGCACAGCTTACGCCAATGGCTACCTCTTTTTCATCAAGGACGGCAACCTGGTAGCCCAGCCCTTTGACCCGGAGCATTTGGCTCTGAGCGGGAACCCGGTTCCTGTGGCGCCCAAGGTGGAATACTACGACGGCAAGTCACTGGGAAATTTCTCCGTATCCGAAAGTGGCGTGCTGGTATACCGCAGTGCTTATTCGACTCCCAGCCGCATGGCTTGGCTGGACCGCTCCGGCAAACAGGTCGCGACTCTGGGAGACCCGGGAACCTTCGGAACTGGGCGGCTCTCCCCAGATGGCCGCACCGTTGTCATTTCGCGCCCGGACGCTGCGGACGCAAGCCTGACTGATTTGTGGCTGCTGGAAGTGCAGCGGGGAATCTTTTCCCGCCTGACGTTTCATCCCGCGACCACTTATAGCGCGGCATGGTCGCCCGACGGCACCCGCTTAGCGACTACGACTCTGGGCACAAAGGTTCAAATCATACCGGCCAACGGCAGCGGAACACCAGTCACCGCCTCCACGGACTTAGTAGCCGCGGTGAGCGATTGGTCGCCGGATGGACACACAGTCCTCGTACAACAGCAGAATTCCAGCACTGGCTTTGATGTGATGTCGCTGGAGGTCACGGGTGGACCGCAACCCGTAAAACCGGTGCTGAATTCGCAGTTTGACGAAATGATGCCCCGATTGTCGCCTGACGGCCGTTGGCTGGCTTACATCTCGAACGAAAGCGGCCGCCCTGAGGTTTATGTAGTTCCGTTTCCTGGCAGAGGCGGGCGTTGGCAGATCTCCAGCGATGCAATCAGCGTCGCCGGGTTGGGTACTTTGGCATTGACTTGGAGCCGGGACGGCAAGCAGTTCTATTTTCGCGGCGCAGGCGGGACGCTGATGGCGGTCGATGTCCAACCCCAAGGCAGCGAGTTTCACTCCGGACTGCCCCGGCAGATTTTCACCTCCCCGGGAGGCGTGCGCCTGATCGATAGCGCGCCGGATGGACGGCTGCTGGTGATGCTGCAGGCCGAGCAGGAAGTCTCTTCGCCAATTACGCTGGTGCTGAATTGGGATGCGGAGATGAAGAAATAGGGCCCTCACTCTGCGATCTAAAATTGCTAATTTCTTGCGGAGCGTTTTACCTCACATATCGCGGCGGCCTTCCATGGCCTTCAGCATGGTGATTTCATCCGTGTATTCGATGTCGCTGCCGACCGGGATGCCCATGGCGATGCGGGTGACTTTCACGCCGACACGCTTGAGGTGCTGCGATAGATAGGTGGCCGTGGCTTCGCCTTCGACGGTGGGGTTGGTGGCGACGATGACTTCGTCTATGTTGCCGGCGTCGACGCGGGTGATGAGGTTCGCGATGCGCAACTGTTCGGGGCCGATGCCGTGCAGTGGGGAGATGGCGCCGTGCAGGACGTGGAAGACTCCGTTGAAGTGCTTGGTCTTTTCGATGGCGGCGATGTTGGTGGGTTCTTCGACCACGCAGACCAGGCGCTGGTTGCGGGTGAGACTGGTGCAGTAGACGCAAGGGTCGACGTCGGTGATGTTGTTGCACACCGAGCAGAGGCGAAGGTTGGCCTTGACGTCGCGCACGGCGGTGGCGAGGGCTTCGGCGTCTTCGTCGCTGGAGCGCAGGATGTAGAAGGCCAGGCGCTGCGCGCTTTTGGCGCCGACACCGGGGAGCTTTTTCAGCTCGTCGATGAGGCGGGACATGGGTTCGGCGAATTTGGACATTCTCAATTCACTTTCAATCGATTTGTCATTCTGAGCGAAGCAAAGAACCTATGCAATTCTTGCTCCCGGCAAATTGCATAGATCCTTCGCTTCGCTCAGGATGACAAAACTGTGGCGTTCATTGCGTTGCCGGGAGCGTGTACTCGAAATCGTAGGAATGCTTGCCGTCAGCGGCGATGTTGATGGTCATCTTCCCGCTGATTCTTGCCAACTGGCCACTGCCCGAGTCGGGCGCGACCAGAATGGTCAGATCCGGTTTCCCGCGAGTCATGATTCCGGTGTGGTGCAGTACGAAGCTGCCAGTGCGGCCGTGCAGCGTCCCGGTGAACTTCTCGATTGCAACATAGGCGCCCGACTTGTCGGCGCTCATGCCTCCGGTCAGCATCTGGCCCTTGGCAGCGCCTTCTAGATCACCGTGGTATTGCTTGTCGATGAGCATGCGGGTGACGCCGTCGACGGCTTTGTCGTCCTGCGGAATCATCTTTACGTCGAATGGACCGGTAGCGTGCTGGATCATGGGGGACTCTTTCGATGATTGGGTTGCGGTTTGCGCACGAGTAGAGGAGGTTAGGATCAGAAATACGATCCCGAGGATGACAAGCTGTGCGCGTTGATTCGATCTCATACCGTGGTCACCTCAGCGGCTCAAGCCGCGTCCAGATGTTGCGCTTTGAGGCGCGACTAAAGTCGCGCCCTTCCGATTCGCGCGTGACGTTCCGGGCACGCGTTAGAGTCCGGGGATGCCGAGACCACCGAGCAGGCCGCCGACGGTGGATTGCATTTGGGCATCGACTTTGCGGGCGGCTTCGTTGACTGCGGCCAGGACCAGGTCCTGCAGCATTTCGACGTCGCCGGATTTCACGGCTTCGGGGTCGATGCGCAGGCTGAGGAGTTGCTTGCGGCCGTCCATTTTAGCGGTGACGGTGCCGCCGCCGGATGTGGCTTCGACGACGGTTGCCTGCATTTTTTTCTGCAGGTCTTCATATTGCGATTTGGCTTTGGACATCAGTTCTTGCAGGTTGAATCCACCCATAGAACCTCGGCTTTCGGCTTCCGCTATCCGGCTTTCGGACTGCTATAACTCCCGGAGGCCGGGAGCCGGACGCCGCTAGCGTTTTTCCCGGTAGTCGATCACGGTGCGAATTTCGGCGTTGAACTTTTCCTGCATGCGGCGGACCACCGGGTCTTGCTCGGCGCGGCCTCGGCCGCCGGGGCCGGGGGGACCGCCGTTGCGCTTGATTTCCTGCGGGGCCACGGTCGCGCCGGGAACCACTCTTAGTTTCATGGGGCGGCCCAGGACTCCGCTGGCCGAGGCGATCGCCAGACGCTTCGCGTCGGGCCCGAGCGACATGTCTACTACCGTTTGCGACTCGGCGATCTTGATCACCAGTTCGTTGCCTTGAACGGACCACTCTCCGGCGGAGAGCATGGAGACCAAAATGCGCTGGTTGCCGTCGGTCAGGGCTTGGAGGACGGCGGTTTGCAGGCGGTCGACTTGCGGTTGCGCTGAGGGCAGTGCGGAGGGCGGCGGCATCGGTGGGGCAGGCGATTCTGATTCCTGCCGCGGCTCGGGGAGTAACTGTTTGGTGGGTCCGGCAGAGACGTAGCTAGCTACGTCTCTACGATCAGGGTCGGGATCGGGATCAGGTAATGCATCTGGGACTGCGGAACCCATGATTACCGGCTCTTGAGAACTGGCGGCCGCTACAACTCGCGGGCCGGTTGCCGGCGCTGAGTCGGGCGATTCCTGGCGCGGCGTGCCTTTGCGGGCGGAGTCGGCGGCGAAGGGGGAAATGAAATTTTGACGCGGGGGCTGAGTCGGGTCGGGGCGGCGGGTTTCAGAATTCGACAGACCAGAATTCGACAGACCAGAGTTCGACACACCAGAGTTCGGCGTACTGCCGACGATTGACGGTCTGGCGGGCGGCCTCTGCGAGACGGTTGCTGGCGCGGCGGCTACGTCGCTGAGCAACTGCTCGATGGGCAGCAGCTTTTGCGCGTGGGCCATTTTCAGCAGGCCGAGTTCGAGGTGGAAGCGTTGTTCTTGTTTGTATCCCAGCTCGCCGTGAGTCCGGAGCATGATCTGGAGATGGCGCGTGAGGTCTTCTTCGCCGAACATTTCTGCAACGCGTGCGACGCGCTCGCGCTCTTCGCTGGAGACTTGAAGCAAAGAAGAATCCTTGCCAGCGATTTTCGCGACGGTGGCATTGCGCAGGAAACGGACCATCTGGCGGGCGAAGTGGGTGGGGCTGTGGCCTTCACTGATGAGGTGATCGACCTGGCGGAGGACTTCTTCGCTGCGGCCCTCGGACACGGCCTGCATCACCTGTTCGAGAATGTGGGCGGGAGCGGCGCCGACGAGATTGCGGACGGAGTCGGCGGTGAGTTTTTCGTTGGACGAGGCGATGGCCTGGTCGAGGATGGAAAGGGCGTCGCGCATGGAGCCGTCGCCGGCTTCGGCGAGCAGGGCGAGGGCATCGTCGTCGGCTTCGATTTTTTCGCGGGTGACCAGGTCGCGAAGCTGGGCGACGATGGCATCAAACTTGACAGCGCGGAAACTGAAGTGCTGGCAGCGCGAGCGGATGGTCTGGGGAATATCCTCGGGCTGTGTGGTGGCAAGCATGAAGACGATGTGGTCGGGCGGCTCTTCCAGCGTTTTGAGCAGGGCGTTGAAAGCGGCGTCGGTGATCTGGTGAGCTTCGTCGAGGATGTAGATTTTGAAGCGGTCGCGGGCGGGGCGGTAGCGCGCGCCTTCGCGGAGTTCGCGGATTTCGTCGATGCCACGGTTGGTGGCGGCGTCGATTTCGATGACGTCGACGGCGTTGCCGGCGCGAATCTCGGTGCAGGATTCGCAGATGCCGCAGGGCTCTGGGACTGGCGTATCTTTCGAGCGGCAGTTCAGGGCCATGGCCAGGATGCGGGCGACTGTCGTCTTACCGATGCCGCGGTGGCCGCTGAAGATGTAGCCGTGGGCGGTGCGCCCCTGCTCGATGGCGTTCTGGAGCGTGCGGGTGACGTGCTCTTGTCCGATGACCTCGGAGAATTTCTGGGGACGGTATTTGCGGGCGAGGACGGTGTAACTCATGGGTCGGAAGAGACGATTATACGTGATCTGCGGGACGGGTTGCTTAGCACAGACAAAAGCTTTAAACCGCAGAGAACGCTGGGAAGTGCCGCTGAGAACGCGGAGAACGGGTGCGGCGCGGGCTTGCTAAGGGCGGCTTGCAAGGGATAGGCTGGTTCGTCAAGATTGTTGTGGGATGCGGCTGTGGTACTGAGTCTAGGGCGAGCCGCAAAGGAGCGCTTGTGATGCAATTAAAACTGACGAAGCGAACGGTGGATGGGATTCTGGCGGTCGAGGCCAATGGGCGGATTGTGTTTGGGGAGGAGTCTTCCCTGCTGCGCGAGGAAGTTAAGAGGGCGATCGCCGACGGCCAGAAGCGCATTGTGCTGAACCTGGGCGAGGTGAACTACATCGATTCGGGCGGGCTGGGAACGCTGGTGGCGCTGCATATCGCGGCGCATAACGCAGGGGGCACGATCAAACTGGCGAACCTGAACAAGCGCGTCGGGGACCTGATGCAGGTCACCAAGCTGCTGACGGTGTTTGAAGTGCACAACTCGGAGTATGAGGCGCTGGAAGCGTTTCGCAAGGCGGCCTGAAGTCAAAATCCCCACCCTCTCGCAAAGAGCGCGAGAAAAGAGCGCGAGAAGGGTGGGGCACCCGGAGCTACCCTTCCCACGCGAGTTCGGATCTTGGGCAAAACCAAACAGAATGATTCTGGAGCGATGCGTCTGCGGATTGAGCAGGCGGTGCGGGCGATTCCGCGGGGGAAGGTTTCGACCTACGGCGGAGTGGCGCGGGTGGCGGGGTTTCCGGGGGCGGCACGGCAGGTGGCGGCGGCTTTGCGACGCGGATTTGGATTGCCTTGGCAGCGGGTGTTAGGGGCGGGCGGCGCGATCAAGTTGACGGGAGACTCGGCCATCGAGCAACGGTTGCGGCTGGAGGCTGAGGGAGTGCGGTTCCGCGGGCGGCGCGTGGATATGAAGGCGCATGAATGGAAGGTTGGGCGGAGAAGCAGAGCGAAACGATCGGGAAAGTGATGTACGGCGGCGACTGAAGAGTATGCTGAAAAATTCAGTTGGTCGAGGAAAAACGACGACGAGGGCTGAAGCCCGGATTAATTTTCAACGGCTTACGCGGCCCTAAATGGCCGCTCTTCCACGGTAACACCGATAAATCCGAGTTTTTCAGCAAACTGTGAAGCCGCGGCCGAGCTAACGAAGGTATCGCAGCACTGAAAGCGCTGCGCCAGCCAAAATCAGAGAGCGAAGGCTGCCGGGCTGCGCCCGGCGGACAGCCGGGGGCGGCTGTCCCCACACTTAACTCCGCTTGTTCACTTCTTGAATTGGGGATCGATTTCTACCTGATATCCGGTGACCATTTTGTTGGTCTCGTTGGCCATACCGACGACTGCCATTAATTCTTTGAACATATCGTCGGTCATCCCTTTGTTTTGCGCGGAGACGGTGTGGCTCGCGATGCAATAGTGGCATTGGTTGGTGACGCTGACGGCGACGTAGATCATCTCTTTGGTCAGCGGGTCCAAGGCGCCGGGGCACATGATCTGCTTGATGTCTTCCCAGGTGCGCTTGAGGGTGGCGGGATCGTGGGCGATGGCTTTCCAGAAATTATTGATCCAGTCGGTTTTGCGGGTGGCCATGATGTCGTCGTAGATGGCGCGGACTTCGGGGGTGGCGTCTTGGTATTCGATTAGGCCGAGGGTGGACATGAGGGCTCCTGAGAAGGTTCATGCAAAGTCAAAAGCTTACCGCAGAGGGCGCTGAGAACGGCCGCTGAGAACGCGGAGAGAAGCACGTTACGAGTTCATTTTTCCGGCAGCTCTCCGGCCAGCAACTTCTCGAGTTGCGCTGCCGGAACTCTCACTCCTACGTAGAAGTGGCCGAACAGGGCGTAGACGGCGCTGACTTCGTCGAAGCGCATTTCGTAGATCAGCTTCTTGAAGACCAGGGGGTCGTCGGCGAAGAGGTCGACGCCCCACTCCCAGTCGTCGAAGCCGATGGAGCCGCTGATGATCTGTTTGACTTGTCCGGCGTAGCGGCGGCCGATCATGCCGTGGTCGGCCATCTGGCGGGCGCGTTCCTCGATGGAGAGCTTGTACCAGTTCTTATCTTCGCCGCGGCGGCGGTCCATGGGATAGAAGCAGGCGTAACGCTGCGGGGGAATCTCGGGGTAGAGGCGGGGATGCATGGCCTCTTTATGGCGATCGAGTTTGCAGGCGATTTCGGCTTTCCACTGCTCGGAATGGGGCTCGATGCCCTGGTCGATGAGTTCTTTATAGATTTTGAGGGTGGAGTCGTAGAGGCCGAGTTCGATGATGGAGAGATAGGAAGTAGTGGGCTCGAGATAATCGCTTAGGCGGAGATTGGCGAGTTGGAGCTCGGCCTGGTTAAGAGCGGCGAAGGATTCGCGGAAGTGGATCAGCATCAAGTCGCCCTTGTGGCCGATGAGCGAAAACAGGGCGGACTGGCCGGCGGAAGTTTTCTCGTCGTGCTGTTCCATGGCGGAAAGCGCGTCGGAGGCTTCTTTGGCGATGGCCGACTTATCCGCCGCGGGCAGGGCGCGCCAGGCGGGCCAGCGGAGCCGCATCATCTGGTGCAGAACGCTGTAGCCTTCGGTGGTGAGCGGGACTGCCGGGACTTCCGTCGCGGCTTGTGGGCGAGGAGGGTGGGTGGTCGTCATACGAGCCTCTTTCCGGACGATGCTTCCGGCAAAAGGCTATTGTACGCGGTGCAGCAGTGACGAGAAAATTCCGGAGCTAACCGGATTGCCCGCTCCCGGCCTCTGGACGCGAGGGCTTACGGAGCGGGAATCACGGCCTGGGTAATGTTGGAGTAGGCGCTTTCGCCACTGGCATCTACGGCCGTGGTGGCGTAGCAGTAGGTCTTGCCGTCAGTGACTATGCTGTCGGTGAATTGCGTGACGGTCCCGGCGGTGGAACCGATGTTCGAGTAGGTACCGCAGGAGGACGTCCCGTAGAGCGCGCGATAGACGTTGTAGCTGGTGATTCCCGAGGTGGTGCTGCCCGTCCATGAGAGAAGGACGGTATGGACAGGTGCTGGCGTGCCGGTGCCGGAAAGCGCTCCGGCGGTTGGCGTGTTGGTGGCGGTGCTGGCGAATGAAGCCGTCGCCGATGAGGCTCCGGACGAAGTGGGCGTGAACTTGACGGTGAATGTCACGGGCGTGGAGGTCGTAACCGTGACGGGGAACGTCAAGCCGCTGATCGAAAACTCGGACGGATTGGCGCCGCTCAAGCTGACTGAGGATACCGATACGCTCGCGCCGGTGGCACTCAGTGTTCCAGTTTGAGTTCCACTGAGACCCACGACCACACTTCCGACGTTGACGGCACTGACATTCAGGGTGCCTGGACTCGGCGAGACTGCGGATCCGGTGAGCCCGACGCTGAGCGCAGGATTCGTGGCGTCAGAGTCGATCATCACACTTCCGCTGGAATTGCCGGCAGACAGCGGCGCAAAGGTCACGCTGAACGAAGCGCTCTGCCCCGGAGTTAAGGTCAACGGAGTCGTCAATCCTGAGATGCTGAAGGCGGCAGGAGCAACGGTTGCCTGCGAGATGTGGGCATCCGTGCCGCCGGTATTCTTGACGGTTTCGGTTTGGGTCTGACTCTGCCCGGTCTGGACGTTTGTAAATGTCATGCTTGCCGGCGTCGCGGTCAGGGTAGCGGGCGTCGCCGTGCCGGTTCC
Organism: Acidobacteriota bacterium; assembly: GCA_013289685.1. Taxonomy (GTDB): domain Bacteria; phylum Acidobacteriota; class Terriglobia; order Terriglobales; family Acidobacteriaceae; genus Sulfotelmatobacter. Next base: position 550,384 of record JABCZL010000001.1, read on the forward strand.
GGTAACGGTTGCGGCAGTTGGCGTGTTCGTGGCGGTGCTGGCGAAAGACGCCGTCGCCGTCGCCGCTCCGGACGAAGTGGGCGTGAACTTGACCGTAAACGTAACGGGCGTGGCCGTGGTAACGGTCACGGGGAACGTCAGGCCGCTCATCGAGAACTCGGAAGCATTGGCGCCGCTCAAACTCACTGAGGATACGGTCACGGTTGCGCCGGTGGCGCTCAGCGTCCCAGTTTTAGTTCCACTGGTACCCACGAGCACGTTTCCGACGTTGACGGAACTAACACTCAGGGTACCCGGAGTCGGCGCAACCGCGGACCCGGTAAGCCCGACGCTGAGGGCAGGGTCCGCAGCGTCAGAGTCGACGATCACATTGCCGCTGGAATTGCCGGCCGACTGCGGCGCAAAGGTCACGGTGAAAGAAGCGCTCTGTCCTGGCGCGAGGGTCAGAGGTGTAGTCAATCCTGAGATGCTGAAGGCGGCAGGGGAAACGGTTGCCAGCGAAATCTTCGCATTCATGCCACCCGTGTTCTTGACGGTTTCTGTTTGGGTCTGACTCTGCCCCGTCTGCACATTCGTAAATGTCATGCTGGCCGGCGTCGCGGTCAGGGTAGCGGGCGCGACTCCGGTTCCAGAAAGGGCCACATCAAAGGTGGTGGTCGAATCGCTTTCGGTGAGCGACAGCGTGCTATTGGCGGCGCCGGCAGTGGTCGGCGCGAAAACGACGGCAAAGGTTGTGCTCTGATTCGGCACGAGGGTCAGGGGCAGGGTCAGTCCCGTAGCGCTGAAACCCGAGCCCGAAAATGTCGCCTTCGAGACCGTAAGATTTTGGCTGCCGGTGTTCTTCAAAGTCTCGGTCTGGCTCTGAGTCAGGCCTATCTGAACGCTACCGAAACTCATGCTGGTCGGGCTCCCGGTGAGGGTTCCACCTGCGACCGCGGTTGCGGCAAGGCCGATATTCAATGGAGTGCTTGAGGTACTGTAGGTGAGCGCCAGATTCCCGACGGCGCTGCCGCCGGATGTTGGCTTGAAAACCACGTTGAAGCTGGCGCTCTGTCCCGCGGCCAAGGTCAAGGGCAGAGTGAGTCCAGTGGTGCTATATCCGGTTCCGGTAACCGCCGCCTGCGTAATGGTAAGACTGCTTCCTCCGGTGTTGGTCAGGGTATCGGACTGAGATTGGCTGGTGCCAATCTGCACATTGCCGAACGCAACGTTTGCGGGTGCGGCAGTCAGGGCGCCCGGCGGTTGAGTCTGCGTGTTGGATTTGGTGCTGAATCCCTGGCAGGCCACCATTGTGGCCATGGCGAGCAGGACGATTAGCGCTTTCAGGCGTTGGGGGAAGTGGCCCATAAAGTTTTGTGCTGCAAACGATACCAAACTCGACGAGATAAGTGTGCGGGTTAGGGAGGGATTGCGTAAGGTTCCGAAAGGGCATGAGCCTGGCGGGTGAAAGGCCCATCCCATGGCGGCTTTTCACCCCATACCAACCCTCACTACCGTGTTCCGATCCGATCATTATTTGTTATTTATTTCTTTCGTTGCAGCTTCGAGACTGGTTCGAACGGGTCACTGAGGCCGGCAGGATTTCTTACGTGTTTTCCTCTCCGTGCTTCCTCATGAATTTCCAATTGGGAGGATTGGCCGATCGGCCGAGGGGTTGTTGACCTTCGGGAATCTACCGGGCCCGTGTCCAATCTTTCAAAATGGATGGCATGCGACTCCCCCAGTCCTTTACTCGGTATCTCTCCGTCTTCTCGTCAACCGTCCACTTACAAATCATCGGCGTGATGCTCGTGCTGCTCGGCTTAGCACCGGCCAGCGCCTTCGCCGCTAACCAACAACTGGTGAGCTCACCCTCGAGCGTTAAGTTCGGACATGTCGATATCGGTCAAACCGAGACCTTGATGGTCACAGTCACGAACGGCGGGCTGACCAGCGTGACAGTATCGCAAATCACCGAGGGTAACTCCGTCTTTGCGGTATCCGGAGTCAGCTTGCCGCTGGTCTTGTCAGCAGGTCAGAGTGCCGAGGTGAGCATCAGTTTTGCTCCCACGACAACGGGATGGACCGGCGGACCGATCACCTTCTTCAGTAACGCATCCAACTCGAAACTGATGGTAGAGGTAAGTGGCGCAGGCACGACCAGCGAGGCTCTGACCGCCAGTCCGTCGAGTCTTTCGTTCAATCAAGTCGCGGTGGGAGGTAGCGTCAGCCTGCCCCTGATTCTGACGAATACGAAACGCTGGAATATGGACATCTCGGCGATACAGGCCCAAGGCAATGGGTTCTCGTTGAGTGGAACCTTTCCTTTAAGCTTGGGAGGCGGGCAGAGCATCGCGTTGACGGTGACCTATAGCCCACAATCGGCCGGGATCGCCGGAGGCAGTGTGTTTGTTGCCGGCCCAAATCTGAGCATCCCGCTCAGCGGTACCGGGATCACAAGCGCGGTGGGCACACTGTCGGTCTCGCCCGCTCCGTTGAACTACGGCAACGTCACGGTTGGTACAACGGACACTCTACCCCTCACGATGAGCGCCGCGGGGGGCAGTGTGACTGTTTCTTCGGCGGCGAGCAGCAGCTCTCAATTTGTCCTGCAAGGGGCTTCGCTCCCGTTCACAATCCCGTCGGGGCAGGCCATGTCTTTCAATGTAGCGTTCACCCCGGGGAGCAGCGGGACCGTGTCTGGAGCTCTCTCGTTTGCCAGCAACGCCTCCAACTCGCTCGTGAGTGAGTCGCTGACCGGAGTGGGCATGCAGCCGGTGTACACCGTGAATCTTTCGTGGAATTCGAGTTCGAACGTGGTTGGCTATAACGTCTATCGCGGGACAAGCGCGAACGGCTCCTATTCCAGGATCAATTCCACGGTGGACGCGAACACCGCATTCACAGACAGCGCGGTGGCCGCGGGCAGCACATACTACTACGCGGCTACATCAGTAAACGCCAGCGGGCAGGAGAGTTCCCTGTCGACGCCGGTGCAGGTCGCAGTCCCGTAGCGGATTGATGAAGAGGGCGGATGTCTGGTGTTTAGGCGACTACAATGCCCTTGGCTTAGGGCGCGGGAGCCACGCCTTTCATCCGCCTGCAGCATTTGACTTGAAGACGGTGGTTGTCTGTTCTGCTTGAGCGACACTCTCTTACGCCCGCTGGGGCGATTCTCTTCATAAGCTCAACTTAAAGTTCAACTTTAAGTGACGCGTTGAACTTATCCCGGCGCGCCGGCAAAGCATTCTGATCGAACAGCTTGCGGGGCATCGGTTCGCCCCGATTGGCATGAGTTCCACCCGCCTTGCCCTTCCGAGTGACTTCCGTAATTTCACAGCCCCCACAAAGTAATCATTCTAAACACCTTAGTAGCACCTACGGGCCATTCTCGCTGGTATCCTGATGCGGTAGTACTAGTACAGGTGGCCACGTTGAGGCCACACTTAAGTCATGTCAATGCGCTGGCTCAATTCGATTCTCAAGCCGCAAACAGCCCTTCTCTACCTATACGCAGTTCTCGGATTGTGCCGACCGGGGATGGCGCAACAAGTGTCATTCGCGCTTCTTCCACCCCATGCGACGGCGATTGAGCCTGCACCGATGACGCCGGTGCAAACCACGACTCTGCCGGAGGCACCTGGCGACCATCGATTTTGGGATCGTGGGAACAGCTTACTGTTCGCAACGTCTGCCGCCTTTAGTGCCGCCGATTTTGTGGTGACGCGGGACAACCTGCGCGCCGGTGGACAGGAACTGAACCCCGTCGTGAGTGTGTTCGGCCACAGTTCCGCGGGGCTGGCGCTCAATTTTGCGGGCGAGACTGCTGGGGTGGTCGCGGTCAGCTACTTCTTACATAAGACGGGGCATCACAAAATGGAACGAGCCGTTTCCCTGGTAAACATCGGAGCCTCGGCGGCGGCTGTGTCGTTTGGAATGGCACACCGATAGGCGCGCTATCGTTCCGGGATCGGTCTTCCTACCGATCCGGTCGCGGGGACTTGTGGTTGCTTGTTTTCACCTCGGCGCAGAATCCACAGGAGCAAAAATATCGCCAACAGCGCGATAAGGAAGTAGATGACTCCACCTTGCCGGTGGAGTTTGCCGGTCAGGAAACTGGGATCGACTTTCGTTGTCAGCGCGCCGAGCACAAATATCCGGAGTCCATTCTTGGCCACCGACAGTGGGAGTGCCACGGCAAACACCAGCATTTTTCGCCAGGAAGATCGCAATAGCAACTGCGCGAGAACCATAGTTGTGACCAGCAGCATCAGACTCGAACGGATACTGCTGCATTCGGGAGCGACCTCAAGGGTCAATCCTGGAAGGTGCAACAACATGCCGCTTTGCTCCACCGAAATACCGGCTGCCGCGAAGAGCAAGTGAGCCGATGCAGTGGAACCTTGCTGCAGCAGGGTCACGATCGGGTTGAGGGCGAACTGGGGAAGCGGCACTATCCACAGCAGGAAACAAAGAGGAAAGAGAGCGCGGCTGGCAGCGCGAGTGCCAAAGCACAAAATAAAGGCTCCGGCCCACCACGCCAGGAGTGCCAGGATGTTCAGTGAAAGCTGCACATCGGGGGAGGAAAGTCCGCTCCATCGGACCGAAATCTTCGTTCCAACCGCGATCAGCAGCAACGCAGAACCGAACGCAGCACCCAGGCGAGACGGGTCCGCGGGTGATTTCCACTCGATGAAGGTCAGGGCCACGCTGATGGGCAGAATGAGCAGGATGTGAGTGTATTGTTCGTCGCTCAAGGCCAGAGTGAATAAAGACGCGAGTGGACCCCACCACAGGACGACCGATAGAGCGCCCAGCGCAGAAAAGGTGAGCAGTGGCGACAACTTTGAAATCGATGCCAGGTTCGGGTTGGTGGTCAAGATATGATCTCTCGCTGGTTCTGGCCGTCAGGGCGCTCCGTACACCGTAACACTACTCTACCTCCGCGATCAGTCGAGATCCGTGCCTTGGGAAGTTCCTGGCAAGTCGCGGTAACATGAAACAAAGAGCGCCGTCTTACCTTAAAGCGCCTATTGGAGAGTACACATGCGGGATTGCCGCCAGTTCTATATCGAAGGGAAATGGGTCAATCCGACCGAAGCCCGCGATTGGGAAGTCATCAACCCAAGCAATGAGGAGCCGATCGCAACCATCTCGCTGGGGAGCGCGGCCGATGTCGACAAGGCCGTGGCCGCAGCGAAAAAGGCATTTGAGTCTTACTCACAGACCACAGTCGCCGAACGGGTGGCGCTGCTGCTGCGGGTGATTGAGGTCTATAAGGCGAAGTCTGAGGAGATGGCGGAGACCATCTCGCTGGAAATGGGATGTCCGCTCTCGCTGTCGCGCGCGGCGCAAGTTGCGGCCGGGCTGGGACATCTTCTGGAGATCGTGAAAGTGCTGGAGCACTTCGAGTTCGAGACTCTCCAGGGCTCGACACTGATGCGGAAAGAGCCCATCGGCGTGTGCGGCTTGATCACCCCGTGGAACTGGCCGATGAATCAGATTGCCGCTAAAGTCGCGCCTGCCCTTGCGGCGGGATGCACGGTGGTGCTGAAACCGAGTGAGATGGCGCCGTTGTCCGCGTATCTGTTTGCGCAGATTCTGGATCAGGCGGGGGTTCCGGCGGGGGTTTTCAACCTGGTGAACGGCGACGGTCCCACCGTAGGAGCCGCGATTTCGGCGCATCGTGATGTGGCGATGGTTACATTCACCGGGTCGACGCGGGCGGGTGTCTCTGTGGCTTTGGCGGCGGCGCCGACGGTAAAACGGGTCACGCAGGAACTCGGCGGGAAATCCGCCCACGTTATTCTGGATGACGCCGATCTCGACACTGCCGTCAAAGAGGGCGTGCAAGCATGCTTTCGCAATACCGGGCAGTCGTGCAACGCACCCACACGGATGCTGGTTCCTCGCACCAAGATGGCGCAAGCGATTGTGGCGGCGCAAAAAATTGCCGAGGCCACAAAGGTCGGCGATCCTCTTACGGAAGGAAATCACATTGGTCCGCTCGCCAGCCGTGCGCAATTCGACAAGGTGCAGCGCCTGATTCATGTGGGCATCGCCGAAGGCGCGCAGTTGGTTGCGGGCGGTCCGGAGCGTCCCGAGGGGATGAGCAAAGGTTACTTCGTGAAGCCCACCATATTCGCGGAGGTTCGAAACGACATGACGATCGCGCGCGAGGAAATCTTCGGGCCGGTTCTGTGCATGATTCCATACGAGGACGAAGCGCACGCGGTGCGCATTGCGAATGACACGCCCTACGGTCTGTCCGGCTTTGTGACCGCGGGAGACATTGAACGCGCCCGCCGGGTGGCGAAACAGATTCGTTCGGGCAATGTGCACATCAACAATGCGAGAGTAGATTTCGGAGGGTGTTTTGGAGGTTACAAACAGTCTGGCAACGGGCGGGAATGGGGCGAGGCGGGGCTGGCCGAATTTCTCGAGCTGAAAGCTATTTTTGGTTATACGCCGCGAGTGAAGTGAGGCTGCATATGACCCGCGCGTGTAATTGACGGCATAAATTCGATGGCGTAGCGTAACGATCAGGAACATCGAGACTCGAGAATTGTACTGGGCGTTAGCGCATTTATAACGGACGAAACCTTGCCTAATCTCGAATCCTACACGCCGTGCGCGACGACCATCGGGGCTCTGACTGAGATTTGGCAGCGCGTGCTGCAGCGGACAAACATCCGTCCCGAAGATGCGTTTCCCGAACTCGGCGGCAGTGATCCTCTGGCTGACAAGATTTTTGCCGAGATCGCTCAAGTGTTCAACCGGGAACTGCCGACCGCCACAATCTGCCACGCGCCGACCATCGCAGCCCTGGCAGTGGTATTGGAGCAGCCTGCGCTTCCCCGCTTTCCGCCTCTGGTGAAACTGAAGGCTGGCACTGAAAACACGCCGGTTTTCATTGCCCATGGCCTGGATGGCCGCGCGAAATTCCTGAAACTCGCCAAACACATTCGCACTGAGCACTCGATTTATGGATTCCAGGCCAGAGGCGTGGACGGACTAGAGGAACCGTTTGAAAGCATTGAGGAGATGGCTGCGTACTATCTCGAGGCGATGCTCGCGTTCCAACCGGTTGGCCCATACATACTGATTGGTTACTCGTTCGGGGGCCTGATCACTCTGGAAATGGCACAGCGCCTGGTGGAGAGCGGGAAAGATGTGGCGCTGCTGGTATTGATCGACGCGTATCCGCATCCACGCTATCTGCTACCGGGGTCGCGTCTGCGCCTTATGGTCCGGCGGGCGAAACGGCATATTTCCGAAATGAGGCACCGGTCCGCCCGTGATGCAGCTTCTTACTTCATTCGAGGGCTTAGGCATCGACTGCAAATGGCCGGGGTTCGCAAGCCCGAGAGCCTTCTTCCAGATGTGCCTCGTCTTTCGTACGCTGGGACGGCTTTCCGCATTCGTGAAAGTGCCTACGTGGCCTACGGACGCTATCGTCCACGGTTCTATCGGGGCAAGATTAGCTTCGTGAAAGCCTCGTCCGCCTCATATTTTCCGGATGATCCGATCGCAATTTGGAGCAAACAGGCGGATGAATTCGAAATTAAGACCGTGCCGGGAGACCATCTCGAAATGGTGAACGGTGGATTCGAACACCTCGCCGCCGTATTAACAAGTTATCTTCGAGGAGCACCCAACCAAGAATGAGGTCGCCTGCCATCCCGCAAGATCCAGTCGCTCGGTACACGATGCCTTTAATTCGAGCCCATGCATGTGCAGCGTGAATTATAAGCCCGAGTACTCAATGAGGGAGGCGTTGCTTCCCATCTGGCAGCGTGTGCTGCAGCGGACCTCTATCCGCGCGACGGACAATTTTTTTGATCTTGGCGGCACCGCGTCGTCTGCTGCCACATTGTTTGAAGAGATCGCAAAAGCGTTCGGCCGCGATCTACCCCCGATGATGATCTGCGCCGCGCCGACGATCGAGACCCTGGCCGGGTTGCTGGAGGAGCCTGCGTCACCGCGGATTCCGCCGCTGCTGCTGCTCAAAGCTGGAGCCGATGATTCGCCCGTTTTCATCACGCATGGGCTGGGTGGTGATGTTCTCGGCCTTTCTGACCTCGTGGGAAAGATAGAATCGAATCATCCGATTTACGGGTTGCAGGCCCGGGGAATCGACGGGTTCGACGAACCGCTTCCATCGATCGAGGCGCGGGCGCAATTCCATCTTGATGCGATTCAGCAGTTGCAACCGCATGGCCCGTACTTCCTGATCGGCTATTCGCTGGGAGGCCTGGAGATGCTGGAGCTGGCCCACCGCCTTTCTGGCGACGGGGAAAAGATTGCGCTGCTGGCGTTGTTGGATACTTATCCCGACAAGACCCATCTGTCGATGGTGCAACGGACGCTCTTATCTGTTCGCCAAATCAAACGCCGCGCCGAGAACGTGATCGGGTCGGCGTTGCGAAGAACAGGAACGGCGCGTTCGGGAAACGGCGACAGGCCTCAGCAAGATCAGCAGAGCGCGTCGAGAGCGCAGGTGACGCAGCGAATGCGGGAGGCAGATTTTTCTGCCTCCAGAAGCTATCGTCCCCGGTTCTATAGCGGGAGGGTCAAGTTCGTGAGGGCGGAGATCAACAGCTACTTCCCGAAAAATCCGACCGCGGTGTGGGCGCACCTCATAAAGGACTTCGAGGTCGAGACCACACCAGGAAATCACGTGGGCATGCTTACGACGCGCTGCACCGACTTGGGCTCGCTGCTGTGCAAATACCTGCGAGACGCAGTTGCAGACGGAAGTGGCGGATGATGGCTTCGGCCCCATCCCGCGCCCTCTGAATCACGCTACGCTTCCCACCGGTTCAACGAGCGCGATCTCATCCTCGCTCTGGATCCGCACGTGGGTCTTCGCAACCAGCATGTAAATCGATGGCACCACAAATAACGTGAACACCGTGCCGATAATCATGCCGCTCACCAGCATGATGCCGATACTGTTTCTCGCTCCCGCGCCGGGGCCGTTCGCAAGTACGAGAGGAAAATGCCCGAAGACGGTGGCGGCCGTGGTCATCAGGATCGGACGCAACCGCGTGCTGGCCGCTCCGGCAATCGCTTCGAGCTTGCTCAGGCCGGTTTCCTGCAAGTGGTTCGCGAATTCCACGATAAGGATTCCGTTTTTCGCGATGAGACCGACGAGAGTAATCAGTCCCACCTCACTATAGATGTTCAGCGTCGTGAAACCGAGAAACGAGAACATCAGAGCGCCAGAGATGGCCAACGGGACAGAACCGGCCAGAACGATAAAAGGATCGCGGAAGCTCTCGAATTGCGCCGCGAGCACAAGATAAATCAGGATCGCCGAAAGCAAGAACGTTCCCAGAAATTTGCTGCCCTCCACCCGCAACTGTCGAGATTCACCCGCGTAGTCCACGGTGAATCCTTGAGGCAGCACCTGCTTGGCTTCGTTTTCAAGAAAGGTCAGAGCCTGATCGAGAGGCACGTTCGGCGGAATGACCCCCTGAATGCGCACTGCATTCAGCTGTTGAAACTTGTTGAGCGATCGGGGCTCGGTTGTGGTGCGCAGAGTGGCAAAGGTCGAGAGCGGCACGAGCTTGTCGGAAGAACCTTTCACATAAATCTGGGACAACTGATCCGCAGTCAGGCGCTCGACGCGTTTGACCTGCGGAATTACTTTGTAGCTGCGTCCCTGGATACTGAACCGATTGACATAGTTTCCGCCCAACATGGTGGAGAGGTCCTGACCAGCCTGGCTCAAGTCCACGCCCTGGGAACGCAGTTTGTCGCGATCAAAGACTACTTCCGTCTGCGGCTGGTCGAACTTCACATCGGTATCGGCGAAAATGAACAGGCCGCTGGCCATTGCTTTCTGCACAATCTGTTCGGCGAGTGCGCTGACCTGCTGCGGCTCGGCTGCGGATGCAATCACAAAATCAACCGGGAAGTTGCCTCCTCCGGGGAGAGGTGGCGGCGTCAGTGGAATGACCCGCACGCCGGAAATCTTCGACAACGGTCCGGTTGATTCGACCAGCAGTTCTTGCGTGGTCTTCTTGCGCTGGCTCCACGGTTTGGTGACCATGCCCCCGAAACCGCCGTTCGGATTGGTAATTTGAAAGATGCTCGCGCTCTCCGGGAATGAGTGGTAGACATCGTAGACTTGCTGCGTGAACAGATTGGTCTGGTCTAGCGTGGCGTTGGGGGCGGATTGAATCACGCCGAACACTACGCCTTGATCCTCGGCGGGCGCGAGTTCGCGCTGGGAAAACATGTAGAACGGAATCATCAGCACGGCCACGATCGCCCACACCGTAAGTACGACTGGACGATACTTCAACGTTCCCGCCAGCAGCCGGCCGTAGAGATTGCGAACGTTCTCGAAGCGCCGGTTGACGATTCCGGCGAAGCCACGCTCGGTGTCGCCGGAACGCAGCAGCTTCGAACCCATCATCGGCGACAAAGTTAGAGCCACCACACCCGAGACGACAACTGCGCCGGCCAGGGTGAAGGCAAACTCGCGGAACAGCGCGCCCGTCAACCCTCCCTGGATTCCGATCGGCGCGTATACGGCGGCGAGCGTGATCGTCATGGCGATGATTGGTCCGACCAGTTCGCGGGCAGCGTCCTTCGCGGCTTGGAACGGTGACTTGCCCAGATGCAGGTGACGTTCGACGTTTTCCACCATGACGATGGCGTCGTCAACTACCAGGCCTACCGAGAGCACAATCGCCAGAAGCGTGAGCAGATTGATCGTGAAGCCTGCCAGGAGCATAAGGAACACGGCTCCGATCAGCGAGATCGGAATTGCGATCACGGGAATTAGCACGGAGCGGAACGATCCCAGGAACAGGAAGATCACGACCACCACGATCAGCAGCGTTTCCACGAGGGTGTGCAGCACTTCATTGATCGCGTCCTGGATGTATGCTGTCGAGTCGTAAGGAACTCCCAGCTTCATGCCAGTAGGCAATTGCTGTTGAATCGCCGGCAACGCCGCGCGAACGTTGCGAATCACGTCCAGTGAATTCGCCGTGGGAAGAACCCAGATGCCCATGAAGGTGGCGGTTTCGCCGTTGAAGCGGACATCCTGGTCGTAGTTTTCGGCGCCCAGTTGCACGTCGGCAATCTCTCCGAGCCGTACCACAACGCCGTTCTGTTGCTTCACCACCATCTGGCGAAATTCATCGGATGTACGCAGATCGGTGTTGGCCACCAAGTTCACCGAGACCATGGAACCCTTGGTGCTTCCAAGCGCCGAAAGGTAGTTGTTGCGTGAGAGCGCGTCGTGCACGTCGGAAGGAGACACACCGCGGGCGGCCATCTGCTCGGGCTTGAGCCAGATGCGCATTGCAAAGGTGCGATTTCCCAGGATGTCGGCGCGCTGCACGCCGCTGATCGCGCTGAGCTTGGGCTGCACTACACGGGTCAGGTAGTCGGTAATTTGGTTCTGATCGAGGTCGGCGGAAGAAAATCCAAGGTACACCGAGGCGAACTGGGTGTCGGCAGTTTGCAGATCGATCACCGGAACCTGTGCGTCCGGAGGGAGATCGTTGCGTACTTGCGCTACCTTCGCCTGAATCTGCGTGAGGGCTGCAGTGGTGTCATAGTTGATCTTCAGGTGCACCTGGATCGTGCTGAGCCCCTGCGCACTGGTCGACTCCATGTAGTCTATGCCGTCGGCGCTGGCAATGACGCGCTCGATCGGCGTCGTGATGAAACCGCGAACCAGATCGGCGTTCGCGCCGACATATACCGTCGTGACCTGCACGACCGCGATGTCGCTGCGGGGATACTGCCGCACACTCAACGAGCGAATAGCCTGCAGGCCGGCGATCAGGATAACCAGATTGACGACGATCGCCAGAACCGGACGTTTAACGAATAAATCCGTAAACTTCATGCTCGCTCCTCCGAGGGCAAGACGGTGTCAGCCAATAGTGTCTAGCTATCTTCAGGCTTGGGACTGGCATTATTGTCGGGCTTCACCGAATTGTTCACTTGAACCGGGGCGCCGTTGCGCAGCCGGAATACTCCCGAGCTCACAACTTCGTCTCCTGGGTTGATGCCCGAAATAATCGCGACCTGATCGCCGCGCGAGCCTTCGACTTTGACCACCTGCTGGCGCACGCCGCGATAGGTATTTCCTTTCGGATCTTTCATTTCAACGACCACGAACACGGAGTCACCGTAGGGTGCATAGTTGATGGCCGACGCCGGCAACGGAACCACCTGGCGAGGCTGCCCAAGCGGAAGCTCGACTTGCACGAACATTCCGGGACGCAGTTTGTTCTCTTTATTCGTGACTGTGGCTTGCACCTGAATGTTACGGGTCTGCTCGCTGATGACCGAATCGAGCGCAGTAATTCGGCCGGTGAAAGCCATGCCCGGTAGGTCGCCGTTCGTGATGCGCAGGACGTGACCGGGTATCACCTTGGGCGTCTCTTGCTGGGGCACTCCAAAATTCACGTAGATGGGGCTCAGAGACTGCAGAGAAACTATAGCCTGGCCCGCCGCCAGATATTGCCCCAGGCTCACCTGACGAATTCCCAGTGATCCCGAAAACGGAGCGCGAATCGTTTTGCGTGCGATGGCCGCGCGAATATCGCCGACCTGCGCTTCGGTTGCCTTCTGCTGGGCGGTGGCGTTGTCGTATTCCGAACGGGAGATGACGCCCGCCTTCACCAGTTCCTGCGCACGACCATAGTTAATGCCGGCGAGATCGCGCTGAGCCTCAAGACTAGCGAGCTGCGCCCGTTCCTGGCGGGTATCGAGCTCGACCAGAATGTCTCCCTCGTGCACCCACTGGCCCGATTCAAAATGAATTTTGTCGATGGTTCCCGGCAAGTCGGCGCTCACGGTAACGCCCTCAATCGCGGCCGCCGTCCCGATCACTGACAGCGTCGAGGGCCAAGTTTCTTTCTTAGCGACGACCGTTGTGACCGCCGTCGGCGGAGGCTGGTAGCTTGCACCCTTGGCAATCGCAGTCTCAACCTGCCGGAATTTTGCAAATCCGAGGCCGCCTAAAAGAGCGGCCAGAACGACTAACGTGAGAACCAACCTCTTCGCCATATATTCTCCAAAATCAGAACAAAACAATTGGGCGTTGTTGTCTGGGTGCGGTCAGACGCAAACTAGTTGTTTTTGAATAGATTTCGATAAGCGGGAAAAAGATTCAGGAGTTCTGCTCGATTGGCTTCGCCTCGAATCAGTCAGTCGCCCGAACGCCGCTTCCAGCGGGGGATCCCACCTGTCCTCATTTGTCCGCAATTCGTTCTTAGCAGAATTCTGTAAGGGCTGGACCCAGGAGCGCGGCGGAGTTTTTGTCGAGATAGATAGTGGCATTGGGGTGCTGGCGCAGAATGGACGCCGGCGCCAGGGGGCCGATCGGGCCCTCAAAGCAGGCCTTCACCGCTTGGGCCTTGCGCGGGCCGGGCACGACGGCCAAAATCTCCGTAGCTTTGAGAATCTGGCGAGCCGACATGGAGATGGCTTGCTTCGGGACTTGTGAGATGTCGGCGAACCACGCTTCTCCTACCTGCTGCTGGCGGCAGGCTTCATCGAGATTCACGATGATGTAGGGTTCCTCGGTCAGGAAGTCGGCGGGCGGGTCGTTGAATGCGATGTGTCCGTTTTCGCCTATGCCAAGAAATGCGATATCTACGGGGCGGGATGCGAGGTCGTGGCCGACGCGCCGCACGACCTCTGACGGATCGGCGGCATCACCGTCGAGTAAATGGTAATTGGCAATTCCGGTTTTCTGCACCAACTGTTCCAGCAGCATTTTGCGAAAACTTCCCGGATGGGTGACGGGCAACCCGATGTATTCGTCGAGATGAAATGCTTCAACCTTGGACCAGTCGATTCCCCGCGCCTTGGTCAAAGCATCCAGAAATTCCAGCTGCGACGCAGCGGTCGCAGCGATGATTCGAGCATGGCCACGCCCTGCAAGTGCGCGCCGGATAGCAGTGGCCGCCTGCTCGGCAGCGGCCTGGCCCAGCGAGGCCCGATCCTCGAACACTTTGAGCACCATGAAGTACGCTTCCCTTGCCCGGCGCAGGATTTGCACGCAGAGTCCGTAAATTATACAAAAGAGTGCGGCCCAAACCGACTTTGAGCTGAGTTTGCAATTAATTCCTTCGAGGCACGCCATGCATAGCAACCGGTGTTTGTTTCCCGCATTGATTTTGCGCAAGATGTTAAACGCGGTGGTTCTCGTGTGGGTTGCCTTGCTGTGGCCAAGCCATGGCGTGGCGCAAGCCGTTGTCGTCGATGCAACTCCCGGCCACGTGGTAAACACATTCAGTCCTCTTTACGCGCTGGGTTCGACAGTCGACCGGGTGCCCAGCAACGCCACCGATATGTTCTTCCGGCCCGATCAGATCAAACAGGTGCTGTCCGCGGGCTGGGGAGTGATCAGTTACCGGCAAAACACCGATTTGTTCGTTCAGGCCTGGCATTGGAATCCCAAGGGCACCTGGAGCGACCCGGCGGGAAAGGGATACTTCACGGGTGACTCGAATCCCACCAAGGAGATGATCCGCCATTCGTATGGCTATCAGCTCCAGCACCGGGGTTTTACTCGGAATGGCGGAAGCGAGTTTGACGGCTTCTCGCGCCTCGATGATGGAGATCTCGAGTCTTACTGGAAAAGTAATCCATATCTCACGAAGGACTTTACCGGAGAGGACGATTCGCTGCATCCGCAATGGGTCGTGATCGCACTCGACAAGAAGGAAAGCGTCAATGCGATCCGCATCGCTTGGGCGGCCCCCTACGCGCAGGCCTACCAGGTGCAGTACTGGCTGGGGGACGGCGACGCGATGGATGAACAAGACAAGGGGTCGTGGAAAACCTTTGCATCGGGAACGGTGACGGATGGAACCGGCGGCACGACCACGTTGCGACTTGATGCTGCTCCGGTATCCACGAAATACGTGCGGGTGTGGATGACCCGTTCGTCGAATACTTGCGACACCCACGGTTCCGGCGATCGTCGAAATTGTGTTGGCTATGCCATCCGTGAGCTTTACCTCGGAAACATCGAGGACAAGGGAGAATTTAAAGACCTGCTCCGCCACTCGCCCGATCAAAAGCAGACGCTCACCTTGTGCTCGTCGGTCGATCCGTGGCACGAGCCTTCCGATCTTTATCTAGCGCCGGACCGCATGGAATCGGGAGACCAGCCGGGCTTTGACCTGTTCTTCACCAGCGGAATCACCCGTGGCCTGCCGGCCATTGTTCCTGTAGCCATGTTGTACGCCACGCCCGACGACGCTGCCGCGCAAATGGCGTACATCAAAAAGCGCGGCTACCCGGTGTCGTACATCGAGATGGGCGAAGAGCCCGACGGCCAATACATGCTGCCGGAGGACTACGCCACTTTGTATTTGCAATTCGCTGCTGCGCTTCACCGGGTCGATCCGAATTTCAAATTGGGCGGACCTGTTTTTGAGGGGGTCACTGAGGACATAAAGAGCTGGCCCGACGCACAAGGCGGAACTTCCTGGCTGCGGCGTTTTCTGGATTATTTGGGGAGCCATGGGCGTCTTCAAGATCTCGCTTTCATGTCGTTCGAGCACTATCCTTACGATGGGTGCGAGACGCCCTGGGAGAACCTTTATCAGGAGCCGGAGTTGATCACGCACATCATGAAGGTCTGGCGGGACGACGGCCTGCCTCCCGGGATTCCGCTGCTCGATACAGAAACCAACGATCACGGCGGAGAGGCGGCGGTCGACATCTTCGGTGCTTTGTGGCTGGCGGATTCTTTCGGAGGCTTTCTGACCGCTGGGGGGAAATCCACGCATTACTATCACGCCCTTTCCTACTCTCCTCCGCACCCCGCCTGCGCCAACAGTTGGGGCACCTACCACATGTTCATGGTGGACGACCATTACCAGATCCAGGAGAAGACTGCGCAATTTTTCGCCGCGCAACTTCTAACGCAGGAGTGGGCCGAACCGAAAGACGCCGAACACAAACTCTACGTGGCTGCAAGCGACGTCCGCGATTCCGCCGGGCACCTGCTGGTGACTGCTTACGCTCTGCAGCGACCTGACGGTCAGTGGTCTCTGATGCTCATCAATAAGGACCACGACCAAGCGCACCAAGTCCAGATCAAGTTTCATGATGCTGAGGCCAACCGAGACAGAACGTTGCTCGGGTCAGTGACGATGATCACGTTCGGCAAAGCGCAGTACCAGTGGCATGCTGCGAGAAAAAAAGGACACGCCGATCCCGACGGGCCACCTTCGACTTCAAACCTCACGGGCAGCGAGAGCACGTTGTACAACCTGCCTGCCGCTTCTGTGACTGTGCTTCGAGGGAGACTGATTCATTAGGCCGACCTTCTGTTGTCCGTTTCCGGACAGCTGATTCCATGAGCGCACAAGCCGCGGCCTGTCGGGCATGTGGCGTTACTTCCATTTTCGCCCTGAAATGAACAGCTTGCATGGAGTGGGCGTTTGGCGCGCAGCATGCAAACGATTGGCATATGGAAGCCGTAGCGATGTGGGAAACCGATCTGATAAAGCCATCCGAGACAGGCTGCGTGTTGATTGCCGACGATCAGATGCACGTTCTTGATGCCCTGCAAATGCTGCTAAGGGGCTCGGGTTTCTCGACGGAAGCGGTCACGCATCCCGCCCGCTTGCTGAGCGCTTTGGAGACAGGACAATTCGATGCCGTCCTGATGGACCTGAACTACACGCGCGACACCACCGCGGGCGGAGAAGGGCTGGATTTGGTGTCAGAAATTCGTTCGATGGACAGTCTGCTTCCCGTGGTGGTGATGACCGGTTGGAGCAGCGTTGGTCTGGCGGTGGAAGCGATGCGGCGCGGGGCATCGGATTTCATTCAGAAGCCCTGGGACAATCAAGACCTTCTGCAGAAATTGCAGACCCAGATTTCGTGGGTGCGGGCGCAGCGGCGGGCGCAACGGCTGCGCGAGGAAGAATTGCAGGAGGCCCGCGAAATCCAAGATCGGCTACTGCCTAAGAAACTGCCTAAGGTTCGGGGGTATGAAGTAGCCGCCATGACACAGCCACTTCGGTTCGTGGGCGGGGATTACTACAACGTGGTGCGCATCGACGAACGACACACCGCGATTTGCATCGCCGATGTGGCCGGCAAGGGCATGCCGGCAGCACTATTGATGTCGAGCCTGCAGGCCGCGCTCAAACCGCTGGTCGGGCAGAGGCTGGCGCCGGCTGAACTGTGTCACCGGCTCAACCGCATCCTGTGCGAAATAACGCCGGTGGGGAAGTTCATTTCGTTTTTCTACGCTCTGCTGGACAGCGTCGACAACCGGCTGACCTATTGCAACGCTGGGCACAACCCGCCACTGTTAATCCGAGGGGACGGCACATCTATGGAACTGAAAGCGGCAGGAGCAGTCCTGGGACAGTTCCCCCACTGGCTCTACGAAGAAAGTCAGATGCAGATGAGAAGTGGCGACACGTTGATCCTCTTCACCGACGGGTTGGTAGAGGCCTGTGATGCGGACGAGGAGCCGTTCGGGGAACACAACTTGATCCGTGTGGGGCGTGAAAATCCGAGTGCCAGCGCCGAGGAATTGTTGGGCTTATTGATGCGCGCGGCCTCGCGACACTGCCGCGGACACTTTCAGGATGACGCCAGTCTTATTGTGCTGAAGGCGGGTAACTGAGAGAAACTCGATGCACCCTTCCATTTGACCCACTCCTATCACGGCGATAGTGCCTCCGCAGCTGAGTCCATGTGTATGCTTAGCTCAAGCCGGAGGGAAGCATGTTTAATCGCCTTCATCACGTTGCCATCATTTGTTCAGATTATCCGAGGTCGAAGCATTTCTACGTCGGGATTCTTGGGTTGGAGATTGTGAGGGAGGTCTATCGCGAAGATCGAAGATCGTTCAAGCTGGATTTGCGAGTCGGGGATGAGTATCAGATCGAACTGTTTTCTTTTCCCGATCCGCCGGCTCGAGTAACGGCTCCCGAGGCGTGCGGCCTGCGCCACATAGCGTTCGAAGTCGACGATGTGCAAGAAATGGTCCGAAACCTGGCGGCGCGCGGGGTTGAGGTTGAGGCGATTCGCGCGGACGAGGCTACCAACAAATCTTTTACGTTTTTTCGCGATCCCGACGGGTTGCCGATCGAGATATACGAACGGTAGTACCGGCCGGACCATTGTTTATTGCGAGTGTTTATTGCGTGTGTTTATTGGGACTGTTTATTGCGACGCCGTCGTGGCGCGACAACGAGGATAAGAACCCACACTTGCAGAGCTACCAGCCCCTTTGTTCGCTGGGACTGGAGCCGGGGTCTCGTTTGAGGAAGAACTGATTTCTCCCTTGGCATCGATTGCGGTCACCACGTAGTAGTAAGCTGCGGAGTCTTCCACTAGATCGTCCACGCAAGCGGTGCCGACGATGGGTGTCGAGTTAATTTGTTCGCAGTCACTGCATCGCGGGTTGCGCTTTGCGGCATTCTGCGTCTTGCTCCGGTACAGGCAGTACCCGACGGTCGCGCTATTGGAGTTAGCAGCGGGAGCACTTGCATGCCAGGTGAGCGTCACCTTGTGGTGACCAGTTTTTGATGACGGTTGCAATACGGGGAGGCCCCCGGGCGGGCACGCAAGAATACGGGGTGCGACAACGCCGAGACGCTTCTCGTTTATGTTGGTGACCGCAGAGAGAGATACCCTGTTGGAAGCCGGTTTGTCACGCAGGATAGCGATGGTTGCTACCAGAAGAGTCGCGATCATCAGCACCAGCAGACCGAAAACGACCCGCGAATGCGACCGGATTCTCAAGAGGCCTCGCAGAGGTGAGTCACCAACCGGAGTTTTCGATAGCACTTGTGACCACAGACGAGAAGGCAGAACCTTCCGAATCGGCGATCCGTCACAGGTTACACCAGGATGGTTGGGCCAGATGTTTCTCAGGTTGAGTCCGCAAAATGCCTGAAGACGAAGCTAATTCCCGCTTAATGCCAGCACGGCGTAAGCTGTGGCGGCATCGCTCATGAAGTGCCCGACATGCGAGGATGGATTGCGACGTTGGGACAAAGAGACAGACAGCCAAGAGCCATCCGCCTTGTTTTGGTTGAACGCAAGCCAAGCCCGTCCCCGCGTCAGTCGAGAATCTTCGGCGGGAACGCCAGCCTGTCGCAAAACGAACGTCATCAGGCCGGTGGCAACCCCATCGCTTTTCCTGTCCTGAGCGGTTCCATCGGACCGGAACCACTTGTGAATCAGAGAATGGAGGGAGCGGTCTTTCGGCCAAGCGAGTGGAGGCAGTTCCCAACCGCCGTCCGACTGTTGAGCGTCCGAGATTTCCTGGATGATGAACTGCTGTCGCTCCGGCGCAACCAATCCCGGCAATTTCGCCGCCGCCCAGAGCAACACAGCGTGGTTGATGGTTGACTGCTCGTCGAATTCGCGATTGAGATAATCGCGTAAGCTGGTGAGTTGCTGCTGGATCCCAGGAGCCGAACGATAGTTCCCGGGAGCAGTGCCGACGGCGATGGCCGCCAGCGCCGCACCATAATATTGCGAGTCGTTGGCTTCCCACGGCTCCATTCCGAATTGAAGCCATGACCAGGCCCCCTTGCCACTGCCTTCTGTCTGTTGCAGCGCCCACATATTGCTGAACGCGGCCAGGGTGACGTCACTCAGGCGTCCGTTCCGGGCGTCATCGCTTGCCAGGATCAGCGCGTTGAGTACCGATTCAGTGCCGCGAGACTCGGCAGCCTTGTTGCCTCGGTATTCTTTGTCAGTGTAGTAGGGATCAGTCTGGCTCCAGAGTTGTACGCGTTTGGTGACATTGTCCAGGAGCTGGCGCTCGCCGGGAGAAGGGGCATTTTCACCCAGCGAATTTCGGAGCACCGGCCGCGACAGGATGTAGGGCAAGGCGGTATGACAGGATACGCAGGAGGTATTGTGATCGCGGGCAGCGCCCGGCCATTGCATCCAGGTGGCCTCTCGTTGATCGAGGTACGCCGCGGCAGCCTTCGGATCCCATTGCGACGGGACGGCTTGAGTCTGTTTCGAATGCGAACAAGCGACCACCGATCCTGCGGCCAGGATCAGTGCCAAGACATGTATTTGTCTCATGCTAGACTGCACGTGCGCGCGCTCCTGCGGGCAAACGAAAGAATGGCGGGCGTTTCGGGACAAAACCCCAGCAAGCCCATGACAAGGATAACCCGGTAGACCGATGAATGGCGCTGAAAGTTTGATTCGCGCGTTGGTTGGCGGCGGGGTGGACACCTGCTTTACCAACCCCGGAACGTCGGAGATTCATATGGTCGCCGAACTGGACCGGATCGCGGAAGTGCGTTGCGTATTGGGCCTGTTTGAAGGGGTCGTCACGGGAGCAGCCGATGGCTACGCGCGGATGACGGAGAAGCCGGCGTGGACTCTGCTGCATCTCGGTCCGGGCTTTGGCAATGGCCTGGCCAATCTGCACAATGCAAGTCGCGCCCAGGTGCCGATCATCAACGTAATCGGACAGCATGCCACTTACCACCTGCGCCACGACACACCGCTCACCTCCGACATTGAAGGAATCGCACGGCCCTATTCGAAGTGGTTGCGGACGTCTCGTTCTGCGGCCGAAGTGGGCCGTGACGCAAGCGAAGCGGTCGCCGCTGCCAGGACCGCGCCGGGCCAGATTGCGACGCTGATTGTGCCTGCCGATGTGGCGTGGAGCGAGGGCGGGTCCGTTCCTGCCCTCGCAGTTGTTCCGAGAACGCCGATGCCCGCCGCCGATGCGGTCAAGCATGCCGCCGCCATGCTCCGCTCGGGCGTGCGCACAGCCATGCTGTTGACGGGAAACGCGCTGTACGGCAAAGGGCTGGCGATTGCGGGGCGCATCGCGGCCGCCACCGGGGCCAAGCTCTTCGCCCCATATCCAGTTACGCGGCTCGAACGGGGCGCTGACTTGCCGGCAGTGGACCGAATCGCTTACGTGCTTGAACAAGCGGTCGAACAACTCAAGGAATTTCGTCAGCTGCTCCTGGTGGGTGCAAGGGTTCCCATGGCGTATTTTGCTTCGCCGGGAAAAGATAGCGCTTTCACGTCGCTGGAATGCCAGATCCACCCGCTGGCGAGTCCAGGTGAAGATTATGTCGGCGGTCTCGAAGCGCTCGAAGCGGAATTGTCTGTGGGACGAGCGCAGCTGGCCGGAGCGAAGACGATCGGAGAAACGATCGGTGAAAAGCGAGGGCGGCCGGCTTTGCCCGAAGGCGACATTACGCTGCCCGGCCTGGCCGCCGTGGTGGGAGCTCTGCTTCCTGAAAATGCGATCGTGGTGGATGAGTCCATGACTTCGGGGCGAGGCATGATGGCGGCCACGAAGGGAGCTCCGCCGCACGACTGGCTGGGGAACACGGGCGGCTCGATTGGGATCGCCATGCCTCTGGCTGTGGGTGCGGCAGTGGCCCGCCCCAGCCGGAAGGTCTTGTGCCTGACTGCCGATGGCAGCGGCATGTATACACTGCAGGCTCTATGGACGATGGCGCGCGAGGGTCTCGACGTCACGACCGTGGTTTTCGCAAACCGTGACTATGCGGTGCTGAAGCGCGAATTTTCTTATCTGGGAGTGGGCCAGCCCGGGCCGCGGGCGTTGGGAATGTTCGAGATCGGACGGCCGGATCTGGACTGGGTGCAGTTGGCCAAGGGCATGGGAGTGCCGGGTACCCGGGTCAGTTCGCTGGCGGGGTTTGCGAAGGCCTTGCGGGATGGGTTTGAAAGCGCGGGGCCGAGTCTGATCGAGGTTCCACTGTAGGGCCATCGCCTTCTTCAAGGCTCCCATCCACTGCGCGCCGCTTCCCGGTTCTTCATCGCTATAATGGCGCCGACGCTCATGAATTGGGTTCGAGCCATCCGCGTGCTGTTTGACTCGGAGCATGGCGCCAAAGACCGCCTCGGTCCACGATGGATTTTCTTGCGGGCACTGGGCGGCATTTATTTCTCTGCCTTCTTCTCCCTCGTCTTTCAGATTCGCGGACTCATTGGACCGGACGGGATTTTACCAGCGGGCGAATATCTTAAGGCTGTGGCTCATTCTTTTGGCTACAGCCGCGGCTTATGGTTCGCGCCCACATTGTTGTGGCTGGCAAGCGGCCCTCATGCGCTGATTGCTCTGTGCTGGGTGGGCATGGTCGCGGCGTTGCTGTTGACGCTGAATGTTTGGCCGCGCGGAATGCTGTTGATTTGTTTCGTGTGCTTTCTTTCGTTCGTGAGCGCGGCGCAAGATTTTTCCGGCTACCAGTCGGACGGGATGTTGCTCGAAGCTGGCTTCATCGCGCTCTTCTTTGCCCCCGCCGGAGTCCGTCCCGGGTTTGGATCGGCGGCGCCCTCGCGCGCCAGCCTGTTTCTGCTGCAGTGGGAATGGTTTCGCATCTACTTCGAATCCGGCGTCGCGAAGATTGCCGGCGGAGATCCGGAATGGCGCCACTTTACGGCCATGGACGAGTACTACCAGAACGGTCCGCTGCCCACATGGATCGGCTGGTACGTACAGCATCTGCCACACTGGTTCCACGCTTCGACGGCATTCGCAACTCTGGCACTCGAACTGGGATTGGTTTGGATGCTGTTTCTACCGCGTCGCTGGCGCATCGTGTGCTTCCTGATCGTGACTCCGTGGGAACTCGGCGTCATTCTCACTGCGAACTATACGTTCTTGAATTATCTGGTGCTCGCGCTGGGATTTCTCTTATTGGATGATCGCTTTTTGATGCGCTTTCTGCCGAAGGCATGGAAGACCTCTTTGGTTCCGGCGACGACAGCGAACACAATCGCCGAGTCCAAAGATTCTCAAGCGAGCGATTCCGGCGACGCGCTGGAATCGTTGTCCAATTCACAACGACGTCGCGAAGATTTGGGCCAGACTTCAAGAGGCTTTCGCCAGTTCGGCAAGATTTTGGAACTGTGCCTCAGCATTATTTTCCTCGGGTGGATTTTCTATGCGACTACGGCGCAGCTGCTGTGGATGTTCTCCCTCACCGTCCCGGATGCTCCGGTGGAGGCGCTCGATCCCTTTCGCGTCGCCAATCGATACGGCCTGTTTGGAATTATGACCCGGGGCCGGTACGAGATCGAGTTCCAGGGTTCCGAAGATGGCAAAAACTGGGTGCCCTATCCGTTCCGCTACAAACCGCAGGACCTGAGTACGCCGCCCGGCATTTACGCGCCCTATCAACCACGCTTCGACTGGAATCTTTGGTTTGCTTCACTCGGGTCGTGGCGGGATTATTCCATCGTGCCGCGAACCGAAGTACAACTCTTGTCCAATGACAAGGACGTTCTCAATCTCTTTGCGAAAAAGCCTTTTCCGAACGGGCCGCCACGGGAGGTACGGGCTGTGATGTGGCAATATTGGTTTACCACCATGTCCGAAAGGCGGACGCAAGGTCTGTGGTGGCGCCGGCAATTCATCGGACTGTATGCGCCGACTGTGGAACGCGAGCCCGATGGTTCGATCCATGGTGTCGAATGGCCTGTGGATTCGCCCCGCGAATGAAGGCCCGCCGTGATCGCGACGCTGTTCGCATCCTCAGACTACTTGCCGGACAACTTGGACAACGCCATCTTCGCCGCGTGACAACCGCACATGCCATGCACGCCGCCACCGGGTGGAGTGGAGGATGAGCAAATGTAAATATCTCGCGCCGATGTGGCGTAGTGTCGCCAGGTCGGGCGAAACAAAGATTGACGCAGGTCGAGAACTCCGCCTCCGATATCACCGCCAACCAAATTGGCGTCCATGCTCTCGAGATCTGCGGGAGAAAAGACACGCCGCGCTAAAACACAGTCGCGGAAGCCCGGGGCGAAACGCTCGATCTGGCCTTCCAGTTTCTCCAGCATATTCACTTTGGATCCGTGTGGGACATGACAATAGGCCCACGCCGTGTGCTTGCCTGCTGGAGCCCGGGAGTTGTCGAAAAGACTAGGTTGGGCCAGCAAGACGAAGGGACGCTCGGGTTGCATTCCCATGCGCACCGTCTTTTCCGCGGCGGCGATCTCGTCAAAGCTTCCGCCCAGATGGACGGTTGCCGCTCGCAAACAATCGGCAGATTTCCAGGGAATGGGGGCGCTCAGCGCGTAATCCACTTTGAAGACGCCGGCTCCGTAGCGGTATCTACCTAGTTGCCTCTTATAGCTCTCAGATAATCTTTGGCCGGCGACCCTCACGAGCTGACGCGGAGTCAGGTCGCAGAGAAACAGATCATAGCTGGTCAATTCCGCCAGATTCTGGATTAGCGATGAAGTGTTCACCCTGCCTCCCAAGGTCGAGAGCAACGAGCATAGAGCGGTGGTGAGAGACTGCGCTCCGCCGCGAGGAATCGGCCAGCCAACCGCATGCGCTGGTACTGCCATCAGGATGGCGAATGCCGCACTCAACGGTTCGTCCAGGCTGAGGAATGAGTGGGCGGCCAAGCCGGCGAACAGCGCTTGAGTTCGTTGGCTGCGAAACCTGCGAGCCACACTCTCGGCCGACTGTAGCGCGGTCATTCCAAAGCGCGCCATCAGCCACGGATGTCTCGGGATCAGGGAAATGGGACGCAGGATCTCGGGAGCGAAGTCAGCCCAGCGCTCGACGAACGGACCCAGGAGCTTGTCCCACGCAGGTCCATCGATCCCGAGGGAGTTCGTGGTTGCTTTCAAGTCACGATCCAACATCACCGCCGTGCCATCGTCGAGAGGATGCGCTAAGGCCGCGGGCGAGTGAATCCACTCCAAACCGTGGTTGATCAAAGGCAGCGAGGAGAAAAACGGCGAGCCTGCGCCCAGCGGGAAGACGGCAGATCCGAAGTCATGCCGAAAGCCCGGCAAAGTCAGCTCCAGCGTGCGTGCGGCCCCGCCCGGCGTATGCTCGGCTTCCAGAACGTCCACCTGCATTCCGGCTTGGGCAAGAACGATCGCCGCTGCCAATCCGTTCGGACCGGCACCGATAACACACGCCTTCCGGCTCATCGTGGAAGCTTGTGGCATGGTGCGCTCGTCAGCGGTTGTAGGGGTACTCCTGAATCCAGTGAAAGCCGCGGCTCACCAGCATGAACTTGCTGCGGTCGACGAGCTGCAGCTGCATGTGAATTTTGTGAGTATCCATGCTGCCATCGAGGATCAATCGATCCGGGGCAAGGCGCTGGAAGGTGAGGTTGCCTTTCCAGTTCTTGTCGCTGCGTTTGGTGAGTGCGATGGTCTTGTCGTTGGCATTGATCGACACGCCGAAATAGGCGAAGGTGTCGTCCATGCGCTGAAAGGCAACGCTCTCGGGGAAATCAAAGACGGCACGGTGAAAGCGATCGTAATCCGTGAGCAACGGCGAGCGGATTTGACCGTCGATCGACAGCTCGTCCACATTCCAGATGCCGTAGAGCGCAGATTTCGTACGTGCGCTACCGTAAGTGTGCCAATCGATCCAACCGCCGTAGGCATTCATCCCGAGCAGCCAGATGCCGAACACGATTTGGGCAGCCAGTGCAATCAGGTTGGCGCGACGGGTTTGGAAAAGCTGAGGTTGAGTAGAGGGTAGAACGGCGCGATTGCGGAAAAAGAAATCGGCTAAACGATAAAAGTCTGGCGCGGCGAGGAACAAGGCCATCAGAAGCAAGTGGAACGATAACAGCTTCACCGGAACGTCGTACGTCATATTGAGCATGAAGACCTGCGTCATGTCGGCCATGCAAACCAGCGCCCCGAGCAGCGCCGTCCGGGGAAAGATGAGCAGGATTCCAGCCAGCATTTCCGCGCATCCAGCGAACATTTCATACGCCGGAGACGCGCCAATCGAAGCCCAAAGAACACCCATCGGAGAAAAGTCTCGGAAGGGCTCGAGCAATCTGGTTAGAAACGGGTAAGGCATTTGCAGCGGAATGAGTTTATCCATCCCGTAGGTCAGCATTTGTCCGGCCAGCGCAATCCGAATGAAAACTCGAAACCATTTATAGAGCGTGACGTAGTTTTCGCGCTCGCGGTCGAGGAATGACCAGACGCCGGTTGCCAGCGCCGAGACGATCAGTAGCCAGAATACCAGCACCCAGTCAAAGGTTTTGTCGCCGCTGCCGCTGTCGGTGTATACGAGCGGAAGATGGGCATGAAAAATATGCGCGGCGGTCCAGAACGTTATTTGCCGCATTGGCCAGAGCGAGCCGATGTCTGGAATTTCCACCTTCGGAATGGGAACCAAGCTGCCGAGGATTTGCGTGGCAGCGCAGTACAATCCGAAATAGACGAAGCAGAAGCGGAACGCGACGAGACAGGCCGGTGTCCATGGTTGCCGATGCGCCTCCGGATGGAGTTGAGCGAACTGGTCTAAACCGACCTGGTCTTGACTGACCTGCTCTTGACTGACCTGGCCTTGACCGATCTGGACTTGAGCATCCATTCGACACCTCTCGAAGCGCTCAAGTGTACATCAGACGAACGGCGTTAGGATGGGGCGTAAAGCCAACGGGAGGAATCGAAATCTCACAGTCAAGCAGGATTCAAACCAGTTTCACAGAATGACCCGAAGACTTTCCAGGCCGCGCAATCCAAATGTCGAAGCCCACACCGGCCGCGGGCCAGTGAGCCTCATCTGGGGAAAGCGTTGCACCAGATTCAGGATCGCGATCTGCCCTTCTAACCGCGCGAGTTGAGCTCCAATGCAAAAATGCAGGCCCGCACCAAACGCCAGGTGTTGGTTGTTCAGCCGCTTCAGATCTAACTGATTCGGTTCTTTAAACTGTTTTGGATCCCGGTTTGCGGCCCCGAGCATGCAGAGCACCGTCCATCCCTTGCGGATCGGCTGGCCGCAAACCTCGATATCTTCCTTGAGCACGCGAGCCGTGAATTGTACGGGGCTCTCGAAACGCAGAAGTTCCTCCACCGCCGAGCGGATCATCTCTGGTTTCTCTCGTAACTCCGCCGTCTGTTGCGGGTTTTGCAAGAGCGTGTACATTCCGTTGCCGATCAGATTTCGAGTCGTCTCGTGGCCTGCGAAGAGCAGCGCGATGCACTGCGCGTAGAGCTCCTCTTCGGTCAGCACTTCTCCTTCTTCCTCAATGTCGATGAGAAGACTGATCAGATCGTTCCCTTTATTGCGTCGCCGTTCCGCCACCGTCTTTCGGAAGAATTCCGTTAGTTCTATGAGCGCATCTTGCGCTGCGCGTGCATCTTCCACCGTGCGATTGGGATTGCCTCGGAACATCGCGATGGCCCGCGACCAATCGACGAATGTGTCCCGCAGTTCGTGCGGTATTCCCAGCATTTCCAAAATGATGCGCACGGGCAGGGGATTGGCGAACTCGTGCATGAGTTCAAATTCCGAGCCCTGCTGGAGCGGCTTCAGCATTTGATCGACGATGGCCTCGACTTGGGGACGCAAGCCTTCGACGGCGGCGGGCGAAAATCCCTTGTTCAGAAGTTTGCGCAGGCGGGTGTGCTCCGGCGGGTCCATGAAAATCAGCCACAGACCGAACATGCGTGCGAGTTCGCTAAACTCGCCCTGGCGGCTGAGCGGAAGAGGCAACAACATCTGCTTGGCGCGTTTTGCGGAAAGCCTGGGGTCTTTCGCGATGGAGGCGCACTCGGCGTGGCTGAAAATCGACCATACCGACCATTTGCTGCCAGCGTCCACATAATGCAGCGGACCTTCCTCGTGCAAGCGTGCGTATGTGGGATACGGGTCCTGCAGAATTTCGTCGCTGAAAAGAGTCTTTTTGCCCGGAGCGATAACCTTGGACAACCTGCACCTACTCACTGAATCAGAATTTCAGTCCGCACGAACCGAACGCGTCGAGGTTGAGTTTAGCATGGCACGTGACATGGCTCGTCAGGAGCCGGCTAGCCGACGCTGCCAAATCAATTCAACGGTTTGGATTTTTCCGTTTACTGAAGTCGGTGGTGTAACCAGGATAATTTGGTCACCTTGAAATTTGACGCTGCGGACGAGGTCCTTGCCTACGTAGTTTTGAACCGAGGAAATTTCGATGTGATGGATTACTTTGTCTCCGCTGAGGGTGTAGCGTCCGGCATAAGCCAGAAATGTTTTGAACGCCTCAGCCTGTTCATCCACGGTCCCACCGCCGAAAGGGAGTGACTTTCGCCCGCCGAAGCTGATCAGGGCGCTTACTCTGCCGTCTCCGCTATAGGTCAGCAAACCCTCAGGGCTGGGGCCATAAGGCGTCTCGTTTCGCTCCCCGGTGGAGGTTGTGCTCGCGGCGGACACGAGTGTCCAGGTACCTACAAGTTCGTCGTTCATGTGCGCGCTAGATCCGTTGAAAGGTGGACAAACTCCGCGTCCGCCCTGGCTAGAATCGCAGTCCTCATGGTTTCCATACATCGTTTCAGTACGCCATTTCGGTAATATGATACCGGACTTGTGACTAGCACTCCTGATATGTTTGAACAGTTGCGTTTGCGTCTGCCTTACAGTGGCGGATTGGCTTGGGAAAAACGATGACACAGGAATTGGAAGGCAAAGTTGGCCTGGTGACGGGCGGGACGTCGGGGATTGGCCGTGAAACCGCCGTACTTTTTGCGAAGGCGCGAGCTAAAGTGGTGGTTGCGGGGCGTCGCGAACAGGAGGGCCAGGAAACCGTCGGACTGATCCGTGCCGCCGGCGGCGATGGCTTGTTCATGAAGACCGATGTGTCGAAGGCCTCCGAAGTTGAGGCACTGATCCAGAAGGCAGTGGATAAATTTGGCCGCTTAGACATCGCTTTCAACAACGCCGGGATCGAGGGCGTGTGGGTTCCCATCCTCAAACAATCCGAGGAAGACTGGGACCGGACCATCGACATCAATCTCAAGGGCGTGTGGCTCTGCCTGAAGTACGAGATTCGGCAGATGCTCAAGCAGGGCGGGGGCGGAGCGATTGTAAATATGGCGTCGATTACAGGCCTGGTTGGGGGTGCTGGAGCAGCCGCGTATAGTGCGAGCAAACACGGAGTGATTGGGCTGACGAAGTCAGCGGCACTGGAGACCGCGAGAAGCAAGATTCGGATCAACGCAGTGTGCCCGGCCGTGGTCGAAACATCGATGGGTGAACGGCTCTTCAGCGCTCCTGCCGTCCACAAGTACGTTCTCAGTTGCCACCCCATGGGCCGTTTTGGAAGACCCACGGAAATCGCCGAAGCGGTGGTATGGATGTGCTCGGACCGCGCATCTTTCATGACAGGCCAGTCCCTGGTGCTCGATGGCGGATTCCTGGCGGGTCAGAACTCCCCGAGCTAGCTGGCGTTAGATCGTCCAGCGATTTCAAGCTCAAACCTGTTGGACCTAGAACCGGCCGTGTGAGAAGATTTCGCAATGCCGTACTGCGCGTCCCGTGCCTAGTCTAACCATGCCTGGCTCTCCTTCTACTTTTCATTTCCGGCGAATCGCTCGGCTTGCGGCACCTCGATTCGGCTTTGTAGCTCTATTACTCTCTACTGGGCTGGCGCAGAACGTCCCGGAATCAGAAACACACGGGCAGCAGAACGGCATGAGCACCGGAGTCGCGCACGCTCCAGTCAAAGATGCCCTGTCTCGTCCAATCACAGCGGGAGGTTTTGTCGACGGCGCTCCAGTCATCTTCTCTGACATCACACACGCCGCCGGCCTGGACAAGTTTCACCACAAGTCTGGCACTCCGGAAAAGAGCACCATTCTTGAGACGCCGGGATCAGGCGTAGCGCTGCTCGACTACGACAACGACGGATGGCTCGACATTTACCTGCTGAATGGCTCGACCTACTCTGCGCTGAAGGGTACGGAAGCGGCGCCGCGAGCGATGCTTTTCCATAACAATCACGACGGTACGTTTACCGACGTGACCGAAAAGGCCGGCGTGGCCAACGAGCGCTGGGGCTTTGGCGTCGTGGTCGGCGATTACGATGACGATGGCTGGCCGGATATCTACGTTTCCAATTTCGGCAAGAACCGCCTCTACCACAACAATCATGACGGCACGTTTACCGACGTTGCCGAGAAGGCCGGAGTGACGGTCGGTGGATGGTCGGCGGGCGCGACCTGGGGAGATTACGACCGCGATGGCTTGCTCGACCTGTTTGTTCCGGGTTATGTGAAATTCGATCCTGACCATCCGCCGATCGCGGGCAAAGGCGGGCTTCCACCTGGGTTCTGCCAGTTTCGCGGGATCAACGTCATGTGCGGTCCGCGAGGGTTGCCCGGGGAAGGCGATCATCTGTTTCACAACAATGGCGATGGCACGTTCACCGATGTGAGTGTGACGGCCGGAGTTTCCGACCCCAGGGGCTACTACGGGCTGGCCTCGGTTTTCGTGGATGTAGACGATGACGGATGGCTCGACCTGGCGGTCGCGAATGATTCCGTCCCCAAGTATCTTTACCGCAATAAACATGACGGAACATTTGAGGACGTCAGCTATCTCTCGGGATTCGCTTTGAATGACGAGGGGCGCGAACAGGCGGCGATGGGGATTGCGGTCGGAGATTACAACCGGGACGGCAAGGTCGATTTTTGCATCACGAATTTCTCCGACGACTACAACACGCTTTATCGCAATGACGGGGACGCCAGCTTCACCGATATCAGCTTCGCGGCTGGTATCGCCAATGGGACCATTCCTTTTCTCGGCTGGGGCACGGGCTTCCTCGACTACGACAACGACGGACTGCTCGATCTTTTCTTTGCCAACGGGCACGTGTATCCAGGAGTCGACAAGCAGGATTGGGGCACGACCTGGGCGCAGCGGCCGTTGCTGTTTCGCAATCTGAATGGGTCGAAGTTTGAGGAGGTCCCGCCTGCAACGGGCAGCGGGCTGGCCGTGGTGGTCTCGGCGCGGGGAGCGGCGTTTGGCGATCTGTTCAATGACGGCCACATCGATGTGGTGCTCAACGTAATGGACTCGACACCGGTGCTCTTGCGCAATGTGGTCAAGAATTCGAATCACTGGCTGACGATGAAGCTGGTCGGTGGATCGAAAAGCCCGCGCGATGCGATCGGGGCGAAGGTATTCGTCACAACGGGTACGATTCGGCAGCGTGCAGATGTTTTCGCCGGAGGCAGCTACGCTTCCAGTTCCGATCAGCGACTGCACTTTGGGTTGGGCGTTGCCACCAGGGTGGATAGAGTGGAAATTCTGTGGCCAGATGGAGCGAAGGAGGAAATCAAGATTCCTGCGGTTGACCGGATCGTCACTGTCGTCGAAGGCAAAGGAATCGTCGAGCCGTGAAGAGGAAACGGGTAGAACAGCCGAGGCTTATTCGCATGGCACTGCGGATGTGCTTCGTGCTCATTGCTGTCTCGTGGCTGGCGGCGCAGAAGACTCCAGCAACATCCTCCGCACCCAATTCTGAGGAAGCCTTTGTCGATATCACACAGCGGCTGGGCATCGACTTTCAATACCGGGCGTCGCACACCTCCAAGAAATATCTGATTGAAACCATGGGCGCCGGGGTCGCGTTGTTTGACTACGACAATGACGGACGCCTGGACATTTTTCTGGTCAACGGCGCCCCTCTGAATGATCCCACGCGAAAAGGCACCATCCCGCAGAAGACCGATTCGCAATACTGGAATCGCCTGTACCATCAGAAGTCCGACGGTACATTCGAGGACGTCACCGAAAAGGCTGGGTTGCAAGGCGCAGAATACGGAATGGGCGTGGCCGTTGGCGACTACGACAACGACGGGTTCGAGGACCTCTACGTAACCGCCTACGGAGGGAACAAGCTTTACCATAACAATGGCAATGGCACTTTTACCGACGTAACCCAGAAAGCCGGCGTCGCAGGAAGCGACTGGTCGACCAGCGCGGCTTGGGTGGATCTGGACGAAGACGGCTTCCTGGATCTGGTGGTTCTGCGCTATGTAGATTGGGATTTTGACGATATCTGGTGCGGAGAGCACAAGGAAGGCTATCGCGCGTATTGTCACCCGGATTTCTTCAGGCCCATTTCCCCGCTGGTCTATCACAACAATAAGGACGGCACATTCACCGAGGTCGCGCAGAAGATTGGTCTAGGCAAAGCGGGAAAGGGGCTCGGCATCGCCATCGCGGACTATGATCGCGATGGACATGTCGATATTTTCGTCGCCAACGATTCCATGGTGGAATTCCTGTATCACAACAAGGGGAATGGCACTTTCGAAGACGTCGGTCTCGCCTCTGAAGTTGCGGTCGACGTAGACGGGCGAACTTATGCCGGCATGGGAACCGATTTCGCCGACTACAACAACGACGGTTGGCCGGACATTGTGGTCACCGATCTGGCGAATCAACGCTACGCTCTGTACCAGAACAACGGCGATGGTTCCTTCAACTATGTGAGTCACAGCGCGGGAATCGCGCAGATGACGCTGCCTCACTCAGGATGGGGAGTGCATTTTCTTGATTACGATAACGACGGTTGGAAGGATCTCCTCGTCGCGCAAGGCCACGATCTCGATACCATCGAACTGAACTACCCCAACCTGCATTACCGCGAACCCGTGCTGCTCGCGCGCAATACTGGGCACGAGTTTGTTGATGTTTCCCGGCAGTCTGGCAGCGTCTTCCAGCAAGCCTGGGTTTCACGGGGCCTGGCGATTGGCGATATTGATAATGATGGCCGGCTCGATGCGGTCGTAACGACCAACGACGGCGCGGTGCACCTTCTCCGCAACGAAACAGCGACGCGAAATCATTGGATTCTTTTGAAGCTGGTTGGGCACAAGAGTAACCGCGACGCGATTGGCGCGGAAGTAATGCTGGTGACGGCATCGGGCCCACAATATGCCACCGTTTCGACGGCCGGCAGCTATCTTTCTGCCAGCGACAAGCGTGTACATTTCGGCTTGGGGTCGGAAAACGTTGTGCAGAGAATCGAGATTCGCTGGCCCAGCGGGATCCGGCAGACAGTGAAAGATATTCCTGCCGATCAGATTCTTCAAATCGACGAGCCCGTCACGCCGTCTACACCCACGAAGCCATGACTGCCCGACGAGCCAATGCGGCTTTCTTGTTTCCACTGATAGTGGTTCTGTTTCTTGGTGTGCGAAGTTCCGCGCAATCCCGTGGCGCCTATGATCGTGGACTGGCGGAATTCCGCGCGGGAAACTATTCGTTGGCAGCAGCTCTGTTTGCCGACGCCGAGACCGCCTCCCCCGGTTCCACGGACGCACTGCTTTATCAGGCTAAATCGCTCGTGCACCTTCAGGATTTTGCTGGAGCAGAACGGGCGCTGCGTGGCTACGTCCGGTCACGTCCCAATTCTTCCGACGCGCTGTATATGCTGGGTTTCGTTTTACACCGTGAGAATCGGCCGGCGGAGTCGCTCGCATCATTTACGCAGGCGGCAGCGATCACGCGGCCGAGTTCCGATGACTTAAAGATTGTTGGTTTGGATTATGTTCTGCTGGATGACTATGCCGACGCCATCCAATGGCTGGAAAAATCTGTGGAGCTCGACAGCACGAACAGAGATGCCTGGTACTATCTGGGGCGCGCCTACTACACAAAAGGACGCCTGGACGAGGCTCGCAAAGCATTCCTCGCGGTTCTCGATCTGGATCCGCGCAACGCCAAAGCGGAGAACAATCTGGGATTGATCTTCGAGTCAAGCGGCCAGCCTACGGAGGCAATTGAGGCCTATCGCAAGGCAATCAGTTGGCAGGAACAGGCTCCACACCCCAGCGAGCAGCCGTATGTAAATCTCGGGAACCTGTTGA
Organism: Acidobacteriota bacterium; assembly: GCA_013289685.1. Taxonomy (GTDB): domain Bacteria; phylum Acidobacteriota; class Terriglobia; order Terriglobales; family Acidobacteriaceae; genus Sulfotelmatobacter. Next base: position 583,984 of record JABCZL010000001.1, read on the forward strand.
TGGAGCAAGGCCGCCCGATGGATGCTACCGCGCCTCTCGAAAAGGCAGTCGCGCTCGCCCCGAACAACGCGTTCTGCCACATGAGCCTGGGCGTGTACTACCGCAAGGTCGGGCAAATGAACTATGCGCGCCGTGAACTGGAGCGTGCAACGCAACTCGATCCCCAGAATGCCGTGGCTCACTATCAATTAGGGCGGCTCTACAAAGACATTCACGAGCTGGATTTGGCCAGGGTAGAGTTTGAACGCACTGAGGAAATCAAGAGCGGGGCGGCGGAAGCTCCATCAGCTGTACCGAATCATTGAGGCCGGAAGTTAACTCACTGGGGATTCGTGGCGGCCGGGGGTGAGTCGACCGGGTTGACGTCACCTGGGAGAACGGATCTCTTCATGCGCTCTTGCGATTTTTCTGCCTCTTCATCTTTCAGCCGTTGGAACGTCGCCATGGCGTTCCGGGCCTCATCCATGCGGCGCTCGCGGCGGTAGATGGTTCCGAGCTGATACCACGCTTGTTCGACGACCTCCGCCGTGGTGTCGGTCTTCACCGTGCGTTCGAAGTGGTCGGCGGCGGCCGCGTCATTGCCCAGCAGCATCTCGGCGCGGCCGAGGTTGTAGTCCATATGCACCAAGCCCGGCTTCTCCCGTTGCGCCTCTTCAATCAGCTCTTTGCCCTTGGCTCCATTCCCTTGTTCAACCGCGATCGCACCCAGCTTGTATCTCGCCAGCACGTTGCGGGGATCGATTTCCAACTCGCGCTGAAAAGCTGCTTCCGCCTCAGGAATCTTGTTGGCGTTGCGATACTCGGATCCCAGTTCCTCATGCAGCCCGGGCTGCGTGGGCGCGAGCTTGATCGCGGCTTCGTACTCCGCGATCGCCTCCACGTGCCGGTCGGCCTCGGCGTTGGCCTGCGCCAGCACACGATGCACGCGCCAGGAATGCGGATCGACTTTGAACATCTCCGCGTAGCTGTCTTTTGATACCAGGAGGTGCGCGCGGCCACGGTGATAGAGAATGTCCTGATCGTCGGGCTTGAGCTTGTACGCGCGGTCGAGCGCGTCGGCGGCTTCCTCGGCGCGGTCCCGCGCCAGGCGGACTACTCCCAGCCACATCCAGGCGTTGGCGTCCTTGGGATAGGCAGCGGTTTCTTTCTGCACGGCGGACTCAGCTTTGTCCAGATGGTTGAGTTTGAATTCCGTGATGCCAAGAAAGAGATTGGCCCCATGAAGTCGAGGCTGAAGTGCGAGGGCCTTTTGAAAACTCGCGATGGCTTCATCGTATCGGCCCTGCTCCTGGCGAACGAGCCCCAGATTGAATCGGGCTTCGGCGAAGGCTGGCGTCTGCTTAACGATAGCGGCAAAGCCCGCGCCGGCCTCTTCCAGATTCCCTTCGCGCATGGCCTGCGCGGCCTGCGCAAACTCGGCGTTGACGTCTGCGGACTGTGCTGATGCAGCGGCCGTCACGCAGAAAAGTACGAAGCAAAGCAGCATTCGCGAGAGAGCACGGTGATTGCCCATAGCCGTTTCCCGGGAGGGACTCTTCATCCTGCGCACCACGACATTTTATACCCGGCTAGGCTAGACCCTGGACGAGTGTCAAAGGCCGGACTCATCGTCCGGCCTTTGGACACACTTCGGGCTATGGGGGTGTGAAGTCAGAACTCGAAGCGCAAAGTTGCCTGGATATTTCTGGGTGAATTGATCACGCTGTGGCCGCCACCTCCAGGGACGCCGAAGAAAGTGTCGCCAGGGTTCCCATCGATGCTGCTGAAGACGTGTCGGTTAAAGGCATTCGGGAGATCCAGCTTGAAGAGGATGTCTTTGCTCTCTGTGATGTTCGTTCGTTTGAGAATCGCGAAGTCTTCGTTCTTGTAGCCTGGACTTCGCCACCAGGAGACAACTGACGGTAGGTTCCCGAAGACGTAGCCTCCACCGGCGCTGAGAGAAGCAGCGCTGGGATCCTCGAACGCATTACAGTTCACCGGCGTCGGGTTGCCCGGGGCGATAGGGCTGAAAACGCCGTTGACGGCCTTGCAGCCACTGTTCCAACCGTTATTGAGTGCGGGCGACCATTGCACAGGATTGGATGGGAACACCCGCTGGCCCGAAATCAAGCTGTAGCGGAAGTTTCCTGGCCCTTGGGAGGGTGCCGTAGAGTACTCGTTGATGACCGTAGGCGATCCACTCTGATAGCGCTGGACGCCGCTAATCTGCCATCCACCAGCCACTTTGCTTGCAACGCCGTGATTGAGGTATTTCTTCCCCGCCCCGAACGGTAATTCGTAGAGGTAGCTAACAACGAACGCGTGTGGAATGTCCTGATAGCTGACCGCCTTTTCACCCCTCAGGTTATAGGGGTTCTGTGCGCCGAACACGTTGGAGTTAAAGCCCGTCTCGGTCGAGAACGAAGAGTCAGCATCGGTGATGGTCTTGGAGTAGGTGTAGGATGCCAGCAGGTTCAACCCGTTGCGGAAGCGTCGTTCCAGCTTGGTCTGGAGCGCGTTGTACGTAGACTGGCCCAGGTTCTCCAGACAGCAGTTGGTCGTGATGTTCCAGTACTGCGGAAAGGGACGCAGCACCTGGTAGACGGTGGCTTGGCCCCCCGATTGAGGTTCTCCCCAACCTGACACAAACCAACTCGGCACGGTGACCCCCAGCGTGCTGAGGATTGCCGGCCCGTTGTGTCCGTCCGAACCGTCCACCGCATAGCCGAATGCCGCGCCCAAATTGTTGTAAACAGGATTCGGCGTGTTGATTTGCGCCAGGTTCGAGCGCAGGCGCGTCGCGTGCTGCCCGATATAGCCCATGCTGAAAATCAGGTCGGTGGCAAGTTGATGCTGGATTTCAACATCCCAGTTCGCCACCATACCCGTTCGCCCGTAATCCTTGGCAACATAAGTCGGCCCGTTCTGAGAAAACGTCTGTAAGGTGGGGTCCTGCGCGTTGCTTGGCGGCGTGTACGCCGGAAAGCCGGCATCCAAACCCTGTACCGGCGTGAAGTGATCCCCACTCTGGAAATTCGGACTGGCAGTCGTTCCGCTGGCAAGGCTGCCGCCGAAGTCGGAATAGGTCAACGGAGCATAGTAGATGCTGTAGGCGCCGCGGATCACCGTGTTCTTGAACCGTTCGGGGGCGTAGGCGAAGCCGATGCGTGGGCCAAAATTCTTGAAGTAGGTCGATGCCCCGGTGGCACTCTTCCCGTATACCAAAGCTCCCGGTTGTCCGGGGGAAAGAGCATTTGAGGCGGTCAAAGAGAGAACCGACTGGGCGCCGATGGCCTCATGGCGCGGCGTCTCGATGTCCCACCTCAGGCCGAGATTGAGCGTGAGATCCCGGCGCGCCTTGAAGTCGTCTTGGACATAGACAGCGTAGTAATTCTGAGCCCAACGCGAAAAATGCGAGGTCACGGTCAAGGTTTCAATATCGGGCAACCCCAGCAGGAAACTGGCAAACGGGTCTCCAGTGAGCGAAGTGTTTGGATTCTGGGTGGGAGGAGTAAATGACGTTTCGTTGTTCGAGAATGTGTAGGCAGGGGATTCGATGCCGGTGTTCTCCAGGGAATACTGGTAGGACCGCCAGTCGAAACCAAAGCGGAAGGAGTGTTGCCCTTTTGTCCACGACACACTGTCAGCAACGACCAGACCGTTGGGAACCTGTATCGAAAAAGAATTGTTGGCCCATTGGCTGTATGAGTTGCCGTATTGTGCGCCATTGAACTGAAACTGCGGGAACGTCGGGCCGCTTGCGCCAGAGATCCCCAGGACGCTCTCCCAGTTCGATCCATTCACGCTCGGCCCCTTGCTGGCAGTGTAGACGCGGTTGAAGCCGACCGTGAGGTGGTTGAGCACCGATGGGCTGACAATGTAGTCCCACCCGAAACGGAGATAGTGGGTAAAGTAGTAGTTGAAGTACTCGCCACCCGGCGTGAGCGGCGCGGGCAGATCGAAGCCGTTGGCATTAAGCGAATTCTGTTCGCGGCTGTGATAGGAGAAGAACAGTTTGTTCTTGTCCGTGACGTTCTCGTCAATTCGAAAGCTAGTCTGCGTTGTGATGACGTGATCCGTCACACCGGCATTCAGAAAATTCTGCTCGGTTCCGGGAACGTTATTGCCGTTGGGCAGCCCAGTTTGGTTCGTGGCGGGAACATAGCCCAGAACTTTCTGCGCCACGCCGCTGATGCTGGTGATCTTGTTTCCCGCAAAAGGCATGCGGCATGTCTGTCCGCCGACCACTTGCGTGGTGGAAGGATCGAAGATCTGTCCTTGCAGCACCTGCTGCCCGTTGCAAGGATTGATGATGGGTTGGGGACTGGTGCCGCCCGTTGTCAGGCCGGGGCCGAGCAGCGCTGAGAAATCTCCACTCCGCTCAGGCCCCGTCGGCAAGGTCTGCAGAACGTTCGACAGGCCGCGCTTGTTCCGGTATTGCTCCCAGGCGAAGAAGAAGAATGTTTTGTCGTGCCCGTTGTAGAGATGTGGAATCCAGACTGGTCCTCCCAGGGCGCCGCCAAAATCATTCTGGCGATCCCGTGGCTTCTTGACTCCAGCAAAATTGTTGTCCCAGGAATTCGCATCCAGCGCTTCGTTGCGGAACAATTCAAAAATGCTGCCGTGGTACCTGTTGCTCCCGGACTTGGTGGTGAAACTCTCTACGCCGCCGGATGTATGCCCGAATTGAGCCGAAGGAGTCGATGTAGTCACCTTGAACTCGGTCAACGCTTCGACCGATGGCGCTGTCTGGTCGAAGGCCGTGCCTGAGTCCGAGCGTTGCACGCTGGCTCCATCCAGCAGAATTTCGGAGCCGAAGTTCTGTCCACCTGAGATCTTCGTTTCGTAAACACCCGCGGAAGAGTGGTCGCCCGCCGTGCCTACCCCGATCGTCCCCGGGGTCAGGAAGATGAAGGTCTCGGGAGAACGCACAAAGCTCTGGCCGGTGGAATTCAGCGAGAGCGGTAGATCGTGGATCTGCTTGTCTTCGACCACGGTGCCCACGTCCGAACTGTCGGTCTGCACTGTGGGAGCGTCGGCGAGAACGGTGATTGCTTCCTTCACGTCGCCGGGTTGCAGCGTGACGTTGAGCGAAGCAACCGTACTGATCTGGATCTCGACTCCTTTTTGCACAGAAGCCTTGAAGCCGGTGGCTTCCACGGTGAGGTCATAATGGCCGATGGCGAGATCATTCACGTGATACGCGCCGGAAGACGACGACACGGTCTTGTAGACGCTGCCAGTGTCCACGCCCTTCAGCGTGACCGAAGCTCCGGTGACGGCGGCGCCGCTGGAATCGAGCACGGTGCCTGCGATCGAACCGCGGTCGGATTGCGCCACCGCACTACCCAGCATCAGCAGCCACAAAACTGCGACACCCAGGCCCTTCAGCTGATCACACCTCATGACAGCCCCCCTTGCCATAAAAAAACGGTTTAGTCCACACAGCCGCGTCCTCACGACGCGAAGGTAATGCAAATGTACTAATAGAAATTGGCTAGGAAGGAAGTGTCAATACTACTTTCGTATAGCTGGAGGTTCGGGCGCGTGATCTGACTGATCATTCGAGCGAAATGATTCCGCGTTGCAGTGCGACGGTTGCGGCTTGGGTTCGATCTTTCACGCTCAGCTTTTCGAGCACGTGACTCACGTGCAATTTCACCGTGACTTCCGCGATATTGAGCGTGCTGGCGATTTCTTTGTTTCCCAGTCCTTTGGCCACCATTCGCAGCACTTCCACTTCGCGGGCGCTCAGGGAGCGGTGGGAACGGCGCTCGGCCAGGTGCGAAGCCACGATGGGATCGACGTAATGCCGTCCTTGGTGAACTTCACGCACGGCACGCAGGAGTTCTTCGCGGATGATGCTCTTGACGATGTATCCCCTGGCGCCGGCCTGCATGGCGCGATAGATCTCTTCCTCCCCGGAGTGGGTAGAAAGCATGAGGACGGAGGCGTCCGGGAATTCATGCAGGATTGCGGCTGTGCACTCGGTACCGCTCATTCCCGGTAGCCGGAGGTCCATCATCACTAGATTGGGACGGTGTTTACGATAAGCCTCGAGCGCGGCGTTGCCATTGTCCGCTTCTGCCACCACTTCCATGTCCGGTTCCACGTTCAGAGACGCAGAGAGACCCATGCGGACCATGAAGTGATCGTCAACGACCAGAATACGTATTGGCTTTGAGTTCTTCATCGATCGCTTCTGGGAGATGCAGAGGAATCTCCACAGCAATTCGAGTTCCGCGTCCAGGCACGCTCTCGACGCTTAAATGGCTTCCCATGGATTGCGCGCGCTCACGCATGTCAAGGAGGCCGAAATGTCCGGCGGGGGAAGACTGCGCCGCAGCGAAGCCCTGGCCGTCATCACTTATGGTCAGGCACACCGCGGCGGTCTCGTACCGCAACTCGATGGAGACCCGGCGAGCTCGCCCATGTTTCACGGCGTTGGCGACGGCTTCCTGACCGATACGGAGCAGGTTCATCTCTACTGGGCCCGGGAGCCGCACTGGGCTGCCCTGGATCTTGAAGTCGACCCTGGTTTGTTCGCGCGGCACCAGCGGTTCGACAATCTGCTTCAAGGCAGAAACAAGATCTCCTTCTTCGAGCAACTGGCAGCGCAGATCCCAGACCGAGCGGCGGGCTTCGATCATGCTATGACGGCTCATGTCGCGCGCTGTTTCCAGCGCGTGCCGGGCTACGGCCGGCACCTCCTGAAAACAGTCGACCGCCAGATCCAGTTGCATGGTGATCCCGGCCAGTTCCTGTTCGAGTGTGTCGTGAAGTTCGCGGGCGATCCGGTTGCGCTCTTCGAGCACCGCGCTGGTTCTCAACTTCTGTCGAATCACGGCCATCTGTTCTTGCAGCCGACGGCCGAGCACTACGACCCACACCATCACCGCCACCAGAATGAAGGCGGTGATGCCCAGCAGCCAAAGGGTGTGACGCAAATTCCACCACGATGGAGTTGCGCGTACGACGACATCCTGGGCGGAGCGCAACACGATGCGAAACGATTGTGGCGTCCGCCACAAACCGCCGCTGCGGACCAAACAAATGCCGGTGACCTGCACATCGCTATTCTGTGGGATCGACAGCAAGCGCTCCGCAGCCGCGCCCGCGGAAAGAGTTGCATCGAAAAATAAATCGCCGTGCTGCAGCATGAGCCGGAGGCCCTCGGGCTGCGCCTGGCGGTTCAGCAGTTTCGCGTCGGTGGTCACCACCGCGCCGTCGAATTGCTCCCAAGGTACATTGAGGTCCAGCTTCGTCGGTTCCGGCGCGTTCTCGTGAAGTAAACGACGAAACACGGCGTCCTCGAGAATCGGCGCCGAGTCCCCCATCGCAGGGAAGCCGAGCACGTCCACGAGATCCCCGACCTCGAGCGGAGTGCCCTGCTCGGTAAGCACGCGGAGTCCCTTGCCCTGACTCTGAAGAAAGAGCGCGCTGCCTTGCTGGTACGATACGATGCCACGCACTCGCACTCGGTGTCCGCCTTCCGCCGGCGAAAACCGCAGCAACTCCGACAACGGAACTTCGGGGGCCGGGGCTTCCACTTTGATGAAGCTCAACCGCGGGACGTAGAACAGGATGCCCGTCAGTTGCCGGTTGGCGTTGTAAAGACTTCCGCATACGCCTTCGATCAAGACTTCGCTGTCGACCCAGGAAGACGCGTCTTTTTCGGGTGTAATCGGCACCCGGACATTGAACTCACCGCCTTCAGATGCTACGCGCATGGCCAGGACCGGTTCCTGCCACGACCCTCGGTCGATGGCCGCAGACCGCACGATCCCTCGCACTTGCGCCCATTGACTGTCCTGTTCCCCGTTTGCGAGTTCAGAGAAAGAAAAGAGTTGTGCCTTGGGCAGCGATCCTTGGCTCAACACACGCAACTTTGTCTCACGAATTACGGGAGCGAACTTACCGGGTCCGGTGACGCCTTCGATCTCTACGAACTGGCTCAGCAGGTGAGAATACTTTGGCGCGACGCTGCCCTCCACATAGATGCCGGCCGTCGCATCCTGAACGAAGAAGTCGGGCGCCGGAGCATCCATCGTGATCACGCCTCGAATGAGCACGGGATAACCAAGGGCGGCCTGTTGAGGACTCAGACGGCGTATCTGATCGACATGGGTAAGAGTTGGGAGAGGCTTGGCAGGCGACGCAAGCTGCGCCCGCGCGCCGACCGAGAGCGCCAGGGCCATCACGACCGACACTGTCATCAGGCTCAACAGCTGTGCGACTGGCGGAATAAATTTACGTGCTCGCATGGTTCCCTTCTGCCTGGATACCGAGTAGTTCAAAATAAAGCTGCCTTCAGCAAGCGTCCACTGATCCCACGCTCGCCCTAGGGTAGCCCAAACCAGCGGCTGGGGGAAGGTCCAGGCCGGTCGGTGATTTGACACGCATGAGATTCTGGTCCCAAACATCTTTGATTGGGAATGATCGGCAATGAGGCGAGCGATGTCGGAACACGGACCCATAAGTTTTCCTGAAGTTCGAACGTATATTCGAATAGACATTAGAGACGGCCCGAGCGACATTTCCAGACTTGTCCTCTTTTTGTTGGTATGCACTGCCTGCCTTTTGATGACTAGCTGTCCGGGCTCGAACAATACACAAACCACGTCCGGCGGGCCCACGGTGCAGATCGTTGAAACTACTGGCGACCGGACGATGCTGCTGCAGCCGCAGCCGAGCGTCTCATTTGCAAGTGGCGGAAGTTCCAGCGGTCTCGTCGTGACCGTGGATGCGACAACCCAGTATCAGCAGATGGATGGGTTTGGCGGTTCCCTGACAGACTCTTCCGCCTGGCTGATATGGAACAAGCTCAGCCCTTCGCAACAGACCACATTGATGCAACAACTCTTCAGCCCGAGCGGCGGCATCGGTATCAGCTTTCTGCGCCAGCCCATGGGCGCAACCGACTTCTCGGCGAGTGGCAACTACAGCTACGACGACATGCCGGCGGGACAGACAGATCCCAATCTTACGAACTTCTCGATAGCTCACGATACGGCTTACATTATCCCGTTGGTCAAGCAGGCTCTCGCCATCAATCCGAACGTTAGGGTAGTCGCACTGCCGTGGAGTCCGCCGGCCTGGATGAAAACGACGGGCACGATGAATGGCGGGAACATGAACACATCCTACTTTCCTTCCCTGGCGCAGTATTTCGTCGATTTCGTGCAGGCTTACCAGCAGCAAGGCATACCGATCTATGCGCTCTCCGTGCAGAACGAGCCACTCTATTCGACTACGGGATACCCGTCTGAATATCTCGCCGCGAGCGACGAATCAACGTTCATCGCGAGTAATCTCGGACCTGCACTGAGCACGGCCGGACTCGGGAATGTGAAGATCTTCGCTTACGAGCATAATTGGGACAACACGACGTACCCGGAGTCGGTGCTGGGCAGTTCCGCGGCGCAGTACACTGCCGGGAGTTCGTTTCACTGTTATGCGGGCGATCCCAGCGCGCAATCGACCGTCGAAACAGCCTTTCCCGCCAAGGCCATCTGGTTCACGGAGTGCTCCGGCATTACTTCGACCACCTTTGCTGGCGACTTGGTGTGGAACTCCGAACACCTGCTGATCGGGGCAACGCGCAACTGGGCGCGCAGCGTCTCTCTGTGGAATCTGGCGCTCGATCAGAACTCTGGCCCGAAGAACGGTACATGCTCAAATTGCCGAGGGGTGGTGACGATCGACGACAGCGTTTCGCCAGCCAACGTCACTTTCAACGTGGAGTACTACATCCTGGGACATCTGGGCAAGTTCGTCGTTCCCGGAGCGTATCGAATCAATTCGAACACGTTCGGTGCGGGCAGCATTGAAGATGTCGCTTTTCAGAATCCCGACGGATCGATCGTCCTGCTGGTGCTGAACTCCGCAACCAGCGCCGGAACATTCGCCGTGAGTTCCAACGGCCAGACATTCAACTACACCCTGCCAGCGGGGGCTCTTGCAACTTTCGACTGGAAGCCGTTAGCGCGTTAGGGTGAACTTGCTGCGAAGTTGGATGGTGTCCGAAGAACCGCCGACCAGAATCGTGAAATCACCCGGCTCCGCGCTCCAGTCTTTCTTCAGGACGTCATAAAAGAGAACGCCCGACGGTTTAGCGTGAGGGTTACGCGCCGGGCCTCGCCCGGCCGCTCGTCGTGACTGTCTTCACAATTCCCTCTCTGGATTAGAACGCTGCGATTCCGCTGACCGCGACATCGGGAATAGTCGTGATCGTTTCCTACTCCGCGGCCGGACTACTTTACTTCAAAGTTGTAGGACCCCGACCCAACCAGGATTACATACGACCCGTACTCTGCCTGCGCATTCACGGGATTTCCATCTTCTAGAAGGTGCGCTCCCGCGATGGCTGGCAAGAAAACTCGCGCCGCGGTGTTCGCCGGAATGGTAACGTTCAGAGAAAATGGACCGGCAGGAGTTCCCTTCCAATCGCTGACGATTTTCCCGTAGATCGACTCATACTCTGATCGCGCAGAGGTCATCCGGGCGTCAAGATGCGGATGAATAATGATCTCCTTGAATCCTGGTGAATCGGGCGTGGTATCGATGCCGGCGGCGTAGCGGTAGACCCAGGCAATGACCGAGCCAAAGGCGTAGTGGTTGTACGAGTTCATGGACGGATCGCCCGTGTCCCCATTCCAGCGCTCCCACCAGGTGGTTGCGCCTTTCGACAGCATGTAGCCCCAGGACGGATAGGTGTCGTTCAGCAACAAGCGATAAGCGACATCGCTGCGGCCGTGATCGGCGAGCGTGAAGAGCAAAAAGGGAGTCCCGAGGAAACCTGTTGAAAGATGCCAGTTGCGGGCTTCGATGTCTTTGACGAGCTTGTCGACGAGGAGTGCCTCTAAAGCTGCGGGCGCCATCTTGGTGTACAGCGCAACCACATACGAAGTTTGCGTACCCGTGCCGACCGTTCCGTCTTCTTTGATGTATTCCTTCTGGAATGCTGCACGAATGTTCTGCACGACCTCGTCATAACGCTTCGCGTCGGAATCCTTGCCGACAGCGTGCGCCATCTGCGACATCATGTTGGCGATCAGGGCCCAGTATGCAGTTGCGAGCAGATCCTTGTTCGTACGTTCGTCAGGAGCCAGCCAGTCCGCAAAATTGGGACCGACTCCGTTCTTGCGCAGGAACTCGGGATTCCGGCTTTGGATGAATTCCATCCAGCGCTGCATCGCATCCCAGTTTTTCTCAATGACGGCCTTGTCTCCGTACTGCAGCCACGTCGTCCACGGAATAATCACTCCGGCGTCGCCCCAGCCCGGTGCTCCTACCATGTCGCTATCCGGCGAGGCGTCCTCAGGTTCATCGACACTGGAGGGAAGAGTGTTCGGGGATACGTTTCGAAATGCGCCTCGCCTGCTTTGCGCGTCGACAATGTCCTGGATGAATTTCTGCGAGAACGCCGCGATATCGAAGTTGTAGCTTCCGGTACGCCAGAAAACTCCCGCGTCTCCCATCCAACCCAGGCGCTCATCGCGTTGCGGACAGTCGGTTGGGATGCTCAGGAAATTTCCTCGCTGGCCCCAGGTGCCGATCGACCACATGCGATTCACGAGGTCGCTGGATGTCGACAGCTTGGCCACCGGGTCGCCGCTCACGCTGCTGACGACATCACCCTTGATCGCGTCTAGAGCAGGCGTTCCAGGATAGCCCGTGACTTCGACGTAGCGGAAACCGTGGAAAGTGAAATGCGGAGAAAAGGTCTCCTCCTCTCCGCCACGCAAAATGTAAACGTCGGTGGCGTCCGCATTTCGCAGATTTGCGGTGTAGATCGTCCCGTCGGGATTTAGTATCTCGGCAAAACGCAAGCGAATCCTGGTGCCCGCCGCACCTTTCACCTTCAGAGTCGCCCATCCCACCATGTTCTGGCCCATGTCGAAGATGTAGGCTCCGTTTGCGGTGGGAGTCACGCTGTTGGCGTCCAACGTAGTGATGATTCGCGCGGGCGCGGTGATTTGGCTGGATACAATAATGGCTGGCGCATCCGCGACCACCGCCGACTTCCAGGTGGAGTCGTCGAAGCCGGGTTTCTCCCAACCTGCCTGTTCCAGGCGTGCGTCGTACTCCTCTCCGGCATAGATTGTGGCGCTGAGGATGGGCGATGCGACCGTCTTCCACGACTCGTCCGTCACCACCGTGTCGTGACTTCCGTCTGCGTAGTCGAGTTCGAGCTGCGCGACGAAACGATCCGGAGGAGGAAAGAAGTGCACTCCGTCCCAGGTCAGACCGCTGCCATACCAGCCGTCCCCCAGCAAAGCGCTGATTGCGTTGTTGCCGTTCGCTAACAGGCTCGTCACATCGTAGGCCTGATACAGGACACGCTTGCGATAGTCGGTGAAGTCGGGCGTCAAGACATCGGCCCCGACCGGGCGGCCATTCAAAAACACACGGTAGCTACCGAGAGCAGTCACGTAGAGTCTTGCGCTTTGCACGTTCTTCGATAATGCGAGCGTGCGCCGCAAGAAGGCGGCCGGTTGCGGCAGCGGTCCTGGATCGCCGAGTTTTTTATCCGTCAAATCCGCGACAACCCGGGCGGGCCGCCAATGTGATTTCTTTTCAAGGCAAGCCTCCCACTTCGCCCCGGTAGGAAAGCGCATCGTCGAACCATCGGAGCGCGTAATTTTCAGCAACGCTGCCAGTGCAGCGGTCGTAGTTTTGGCCCCCGCGTTTGGCCCCCACTCCGGTGGCTCAGGAGCGGTGACGGTCACTTCAATGACGTTTTTGCCCACAGCTAGCTGGTCAGAAATATCCCTGCGGTCGAACGTGGTCCATCTACTCTTGGCATCGACTTCACGACCGTTCACTTTCGCGACGAAGTCTCCTCGGGTCGCAAGCATCAGAACCGCCGCCTTCGGTTTGTCAGTTTGACGAAGATCGACGGTGACTCGGAACTTAGCGGCTGTCTTCGGCACAACCACGAGCGCATCTTGACCCGGCAGCCAAATCCAGCGGATGTCACGACGGTCGGCGTCGTCCTCCGGGTTCTGCCAACGAATCCACTTGGCCTTCCAGTCCGTCGCGTGCAGAAGTCCCATCTCCCACCAAGCCACTTCCGTCGACTCCGAGACTTGCCCCGCAGCATCCCATACGCGGACTTTCCAGTAATATCTCTTGCGCGATTCCAGTGCTGGGCCGCGATAAACGATTCCCACCGACTCAGCGGAATCGACTTTGCCGCTGTCCCAGATGTCGGCTTTCCCGCTCCGCAGGCTCTCGTCATTGCTGGCCACCAAAACCTGGTAAGCCGCTTGCATCCAGTTGCGCTCGCTGTTGTCGCTCTGCCACGAAAAGCGAGGGGACGCCGCGTCGATGCCTAAAGGATTCTCCAGATATTCGCAGCGCAGATGAACCGGTGTGGCGGCCGCGGCCGACGTCAGAACGACAACCGCCATGACCACCCTCAATACTCTGGTACGCTCCACCTGATCCTCCTCGGCCGCTGATGACGCGGTCGGCTCTTCAGAGTGTTATGCTGTGCGTTTGTGCCACAAGGATTGTAACCTCCATCGTCAAAGATCAGAGAGAGGTCCCCCATGGACGAAGGCCAGAGAAAACGAGTATTCGATGCGATTGAGTCCTTCCGCATCGAACTGCCGTCCTGGGGCTTCGCTAACACCGGCACGCGGTTCGGGAAGTTTATCCAGCCCGCTGCGGCCACCACTACCGAGGAAAAATTCAGCGATGCCGGCCAGGTACATCTGCTCACCGGAGTCTGCCCTACGGTAGCGTTGCATGTTCTGTGGGACTGCCCGGATGGAGTACGTAGCACAGACGACATCAAGAAATTTGCCGATCAGTACCGTGTTCTTCCCGGAGCAATCAATCCCAATCTTTTCCAGGACCAGGAATACAAGTATGGCTCGTTCGGCAATCCAGATCCCGCAATTCGCCAGCGTGCGCTGCAGCACACCCAGGAGAGTATTGAGATTGCCCGAAGCCTGCACAGCCGGGACATTTCCATGTGGTTTGCGGACGGCTCCAATTACCCGGGGACCGCGAACATCCGGCAACGGAAGCAATGGTTCACCGAGATGTTAAAGGAGTCCCACAGCGCGTTGTCTCCCGGCCAGAGACTTCTGATCGAATACAAGCCATTTGAGCCCGCGTTCTATCACACCGATATCGCCGATTGGGGCATGTCTCTGCTTTTGTCGCGCGCCGCTGGACCGCAAGCGAAAGTCCTGGTCGATACTGGCCATCATTATGCGGCGCAGAACATCGAGCAGATTGTTGCCTGGCTGCTGTCAGAAGACATGCTGGGAGGCTTCCACTTCAACGACCGCCGTTACGCCGACGACGATCTGACGCTGGGGTCTATCGATCCCTATCAGGTTTTCCGCATCTTCCACGAGATTCGATATTTCGAGTGGGAAACCGGCAAGAAGGCCGACATCGCGTACATGGTAGATCAGAGTCACAATCTCAAGGGCAAGATTGAGGAAGCGATCCAGACTGTAACCATGGCGCAGGAACTTTTCTCCAAGGCGGCCCTGGTCGATGGTCGAGAACTCGCGTCCGCGCAGAAGAACTGCGACCTGGTGCGGGCGGAGTCCTTGTTGCAGGACGCATTCGCCACCGACGTCCGCCCCGTGATTCAGGAGTGGCGAGAGTCCAAAGGTCTGCCCAAGAATCCAATGGAGGCATTCCGCCAGAGTGGCTACCTCGAGCGGATCACCAAAGAACGTGCGGCCCGGAATTCCCGGAATGTCTCTTCTTATGCCTAAGAGCCTTCATGCGAAGCCGTATCTCGCTTTCGATTTTGGTGCCGAGAGTGGGCGGGCCGTTCTAGCTCATCTGCAGAAAGGAATTCTCACGACCGAGGAGGTCCATCGTTTCCCCAATGAGCCCGTCAGCTACGGCGGCGCGCTTCATTGGGACGTGCCTCGACTCTGGTTTGAAGTGCGGAAAGCGCTAGCGCGACTGGGTGAAGTGGAACTGGCGGGCATTGGAGTTGACGCCTGGGGTGTGGACTATGCCCTGTTGGGAGAAGGCGGCGAGTTGCTCCAGAATCCTTACCACTACCGCGACCGCCGGACCGACGGCGTCATGGAGGAAGTCTTCACCAAAGTCAGCAAGCAGGAGATCTACCAGGCCACTGGCATTCAGTTCATGCCCATCAACACTCTCTATCAGCTCGTCGCCGCGCGGCGTCAGACTCCGAAGTTGCTGGAAGCGGCAAAACATCTCATCACCATTCCAGATCTTTTCAACTACTGGCTGACTGGAAATGCAGTCTGCGAATTTACCAACGCGACCACCACCCAGATGGTGGACCCGGTGAAGCGCACCTGGGCCACCGGCCTGTTGCAGCGCCTGGATCTTCCAGCGCATTTGCCGGCTCCAATCGTGGAGCCGGGCTCGATCATCGGCACGCTGCTGCCTGACATAGCAGGTCACACTTTTCTTGCGGGAACGCCCGTGATTGCTCCCGCATGTCACGACACGGGCTCGGCGGTGGCCGCAATCTCGGCTCGCGACGGCACGGCCTTTCTCAGTTCTGGAACCTGGTCGCTGATCGGCACCGAGCTCGATTCCCCCGTGATCACGTCCGATGCGTTGCGCCTGAACTTCACCAACGAAGGCGGCGTGAATGGAACGACGCGGCTGCTAAAGAACGTCATGGGCCTGTGGATGCTGCAGGCCTGTCGCCAATCCTGGACGGCACAGGGCCACAGCTACGACTATCGGGAGCTGATCGAGCTGGCAAGTCGCGAGCCCTCGTTTCGTCAGCTCGTTGATCCCGATGACGAGTCCTTCTTGCGTCCTCCCGACATGCTCGTGGCCATCGACAAATTCTGCACCCGCACCCACCAGCCGGTTCCGCACGAACCCGGCGCGTACGTGCGAGTTGTTCTGGAAAGCCTCGCATTCAAATACCGCCTGGTCCTGTGGAATCTTGAACAGGTGAGCGGGAGGCGCATTGAACGGATTCGTATCATCGGCGGCGGATCGAAGAATCGATTGCTAAACCAACTGACCGCCAATGCCACTGGAAGAACAGTGCTTGCTGGCCCGGCTGAGGCAACCGCTTTGGGAAATATTGCGATGCAGATCCTTGCGACTGGACGTGCGTCCTCGCTGCAGGAAGTCCGCGCCATCGTGGAACGATCTTTCCCCACCGAAGCATTTGAGCCGCTCGAAACTGACAAGTGGGATCAGGATGCGGAACGATTTGAGCAATATTGCGGGAGTATCTATGCCTGAAATCAAAGCGACGACTCACCTGAAAGATTTGTGGAACGAAGCGGCAGATCAAAAGATGAACGGCAATCCGCTGTCCCTGTTGCGTTATCGCTCGAACCTGCTGGGCTCTGACTTGCGCATCACCAATTTCGGCGGCGGCAACACCAGCTCCAAGCTGGACCTGCCCGATCCGTTTACGGGCAGGCCTGTCCGCGTGCTGGCTGTAAAAGGCAGTGGTGGAGATCTCGGTTCCATCACCGATGCCGGATTCGCGCAGCTCTATCTCGATCGTCTGGAACAACTCAAAGAGCTATATCGTGGCGAGCAACACGAAGATGAGATGGTTCGTTATTATCCGCTCTCGGCGTTTGGCGAGAATCGCGTGGCGGCGTCGATCGACACTCCCCTGCACGCCTTCCTCCCCTTCGCTCACGTGGATCACTTGCACCCCGACTGGGCCATCGCTCTGGCGGCAAGCGCCAATGGAAAACGCAAGCTGGACGAGTTCAACAAAGAGTTTGATCGCAACATCGTGTGGCTGCCATGGCAACGCCCCGGATTCGAGCTGGCGCTCATGATTGAACGAGCGGTCGAGGAGAATCCCGGCTCGGAAGGCCTTATTCTCGGCGGGCACGGATTGTTCACCTGGGGAAACTCGCAACGCGAATGTTATTTGAACAGCATTCACACCATCGATCAGATGGGCGAATTTATTCTCCAACGTCAATCGAGGAAGGGCTTTTTGTTCGGCGGCGTCGAGCACGGGCCGGTGCCGGATCGCAAGAAAATCGCCACCCAGATTCTGCCCGCACTGCGTGGTGTAGTGTCCTCAAATCGCCGCGTGGTAGCGCACTATGCCGACGATGAAGACGCTCTGACCTTCGCCGGATCGAAGTGGGCGAAAGAATTAGGCGCGCTGGGAACCAGTTGTCCCGACCATTTTCTGCGAACCCGGGTCTGCCCTCTCTTCCTGTCATGGGATCCCCTCAAAGAAGATGTGAGCATTCTGAAGGCGCGAATCCAGGGGGAGGGTGTCGCGTATCGAGCCGCATATAAGAAGTATTACGACGCGTGGGCGAACGCCGATTCTCCCAAGCTCAGGGATTCCAACCCCTCCGTCGTCGTTGTTCCGGGCCTGGGCTTGTTCGGCTTCGGCAGGAACAAAAAAGAAGCGCGGATTACCACCGAGTTCTTCATCAACGCCATTCATGTCATGGCCGGGGCGAACTCATTGGAAGATGGAGAAATTTCTCATCCCCTGCCGCAGGCCCGCCACGCGGAGCAGTTGCAGCAGTTCGCGCAGTTCCATAACTATGTAGCGCTTCCCCGGTCTGAGGCGTTCCGCATCGAGTATTGGGCGCTAGAAGAAGCCAAGCTGCAACGCATGCCGGCGGAAGCAGAGTTCAGCCGCAAGATCGCCCTCATCATCGGCGGCGCAAGCGGGATCGGCCGCGAAGTCGCGCTGCTGCTGGCGCGCAAAGGCGCCCATGTCGTCGTAGCGGACTTTGACGAGCCCAGTGCCCGCAACGTCGCCAATGAAGTCGGCGCGTTAGCATCTCCCGAGTTCGTCGCGCACACTCGAGTTGACCTCGGTTCCTCGGCATCACTTGCGGAGGCCACGAATTTCACGATTTCTCAATTTGGCGGCCTCGACATCATCGTGAACACCGCCGCGATCTATCCCGTCCCCGGCGCTGACGGCGAACTCGGCGAAGCACAATGGGCGCAAACCTTTCTGGTGAACGTCACCGGCAACTATCTTCTCGCCCAGCAGACGGAGTGGGTGTTCAAAGATCAGGGCCTACCCGCTGCCATGGTGCTCACCAGTTCCGCCAACGCGGTGGTTCCTAAGAAAGGCAGCGAAGTTTACGACACCAGCAAAGCAGCTCTCAATCATTTGATCCGAGAACTGTCGATCAAACTTGGTCCGCACGTACGAGTGAACGGCATCGCGCCTGCGACCGTGGTCGCCGGTTCCACCATGTTCCCTCGCGATCGTGTGATCCAGTCTCTGCAGAAATACAAGATCGCTTTCGCGGATTCGGAATCGATCGAGGTACTGCGAGCCAAGCTCGCCGATTTTTATGCGCAACGTACGCTGACCAAACGGCCCATCCTCCCCCAGGACTGCGCGGCCGCGATCGTGTGGCTAGCCGGGGATCAGAGCGCGAAAACGACGGGGCACGTCATTCCCGTGGATGGCGGTCTCCTGGAGGCCTTCCTGCGTTAAGGATCAAGTATGCAGCTCTGTAATCCGAGGATTCGATGAACCCAGCACTGGGCGTGTTCTTTCACTGGCTCGGTGGTCTGGCTTCTGCCAGCTTCTACGTTCCCTATCGCGGGGTAAAAAACTGGGCGTGGGAAACCTACTGGCTGGTGGGCGGATTCTTCAGCTGGATCATCGCCCCATGGATCCTCGCGCTGACGATGACGCGCGACCTGTTGCCCGTGCTGCATGAAGCTCCGGCCAGCAGCCTTTTCTGGGCGTATGTATTCGGAGTCCTGTGGGGACTCGGCGGCCTCACCTTCGGCCTGACGATGCGATATCTGGGTATGTCGCTCGGCATGGCCGTGGCGCTGGGGTACACCGCCGCATTCGGCACATTGATGCCTCCGATTTTTCGCGGAGTGTTCGCCTCCGAAGTCCTCGGCACTCACTCGGGGCTGATCATTCTGGGTGGAGTCGCGGTCTGTTTGCTGGGCATCGCGTTCGCGGGCGCAGCCGGAGTGTCCAAAGAACGCGAGATGTCGACCGAGCAGAAGCGTGCTTCGATCAAGGAGTTCGATTTGAAGAAGGGATTGCTCGTCGCCACTTTTTCAGGGGTGATGAGCGCCTGTTTCGCCTACGGCCTTGCGGCGGGTGATCCTATCGAGGCCATCACCATCCAGCATGGCACTCCCACACTGTGGCAGGGACTTCCCGTCCTCGTTGTGGTTCTTGCCGGCGGCTTCACCACCAACTTTATCTGGTGCGTCATCCTAAACATTCGCAACCGCACCGGCTACCAGTACTTCGAGTCTCAAATTCGTGGAAAGGTTCCCGCTCGCAGTGAGGAGCACATTCTTGAAGCGGTTACCGATGCTCCAGCCGAGGAGATGGCGGTAGCCGTGGCCGTCGCACAAGATGCGGCCGTCAAGGCCCCGATGTTGGCCAACTACTTTTTCTCGGCTCTCGCGGGCACGACCTGGTACATGCAGTTTTTCTTCTACACCATGGGCGAGACCCAGATGGGAAGGTACAAGTTTTCCAGTTGGACGTTGCACATGGCCAGCATCATCATCTTCAGCACCTTGTGGGGTATCGCGCTGAAAGAATGGAATGGCGCCGGGGCCAGAACCAAAGTCTTGGTGGCCTTCAGCCTGCTGGTTCTGGTTACCTCAACGGTCATCGTGGGGTACGGAAACTACGTCGGCGGCTCTGCCCACTGACAGCAGCCGACCAGCATATCCAACCATGAAGGGCGCATCGACCTCTGCGTTCTTCACAACCTCTTGTCAGCCCTGATTGTCAGCCTGACTCGATCATTCTGCTGGCGTGATCGTGAGGTTGCGGAAGGCGACGTGGCCCGCCTCACTGCCCTGCAAATAGATCGGTCCTGGCAGCCCCTCGTGACTATCCAAGGCCCCGCCAGTGATGCCCGGAATTTCCTGTTTATCGATGATGGTGTGACCATTTTGCACGACGGTGACCACTCGTCCCACGAACGTGATGTCGTAGGTCTGCCATTCTCCCGGCTTGCGCGGCTGTTCCGGCGAAGGGGCCAGGTATCCGTATATGCCTCCGGTGCGCATGGTCGGACCTTCTGGCTCCGGATCGTCTTCGATCTGGAGCTCGTACCGGCCGCGCAGGTAGACGCCGCTATTCGATCCCGGCGCGCAATTGAATTCGACGTGTAGCTTGAAATCTTCAAACTTGGCATCGCTGATAAGTTCGGGACCGTGGCCAGGGCTCACGAGCGTTCCGTTTTCGATTTTCCAGGTTGCGGTTGCCGCCGGATCACTCATCCTCCACCCGCTCAGGTCTTTGCCGTTGAATAACTGCGTCAGCTTCCCCCACTTCGGTTCGCCCTTTCTCGTCAACGACGGCGCCTTCTCGCCCGTCCATTGCCACGGGGTTCCATCGGGTCCAGTGGTAGTCCCTACCAGCGTCTTCCCGGACAAGTTGCCCTCAAAGACCATGTCGTCCTTTCTCTCTTCTTCCTCCTTGGGAGAAACGAATGTGATCTTGCCATTCGTGATCTCACATTTTGGAAGCGGCCGCGCGTGTCCCCACCGGCTGACCATGCGAGCTTTGACCTGGCCGTCTTCCTGCGTGATTTCCAACCATGACGGAGCTTCGCGAACCGGAGTCTTTAGGGTTAGATCCCAACGTCCCAGAAAAGCCTGAACCGATGCAGCTGTGTCCGCAGAGTTTCCTGGTTCGGAATACCCCCGCATAGAGAGCATCAAAATCAATGTTGTCAATCCGAATACAGTCCGGCGGAAACTCATATCGGTACGACTCAGATTAGTCATGATTGTGCCTCACGCAGAGATTCTAGCCGATCGCTCCGGGGTTAGCGGGTCTCTCCACTTCCCTGCCTAACTTCGAAGAGTGATGGCTTTAACGTAATCGACGCGTCTGGGTTGTAGTAGTCGTAGAGCACCGATGGGGCGGTCTCAGCCTGCATTGCAAAACGCGGCCGGAACCGGAAGCTGAAGGACGATCCTCCCGCCTCAGGCCAGAGATACAAAACCACGCGGTCCGGCAGCACATCGTAGCGGTAAACTGCATAGTTGCCCTGCATCGCGTTCTCCAGACTGTCGCGATCCACGTCCGCTCCCGGCGGCAAGCCAACTTCCGCCAGCATCATGCCATATCCGCGGTAACCGAGCCGTTCGGCCCGGACGCTACATTCGACGCTTTCGCTTGTCGTGCCCTTGGTGTTCGAATATTCCACAACGTATCGCAACACGCTCGTCGCGTTCGGCTCCGGTTTCGACGCGACGGAACTGCTGTCCTGCCACGGGACATATAGGTCGGCCACAACCTGGGCACTCATCATCGCCTCGCTCGCGTACTCCAAACCCACTTGGTTTTTGCCAGCCATCACTTGAGTGCTGACATCGACTTCAATCGGTGCTGCCACGCCCTGCCCCGCGGGCAGTTCGACGACTTTCGCCTCTTTGCCGTTGACCCGCACAGTGATCTCGCCGGCGGTCTCCCGGTCGCGCGCCACCACCATTCTCAGCAGTGTCTTGATTACATTCACAGTCGTTTGTCCGCTATACCACATGCCATCCTTGTCCTCGTTGCGCAGGAGGAAGAGGAGTCCCTGGCGAATCAAAGACCGGTCGGCGCCCGCTCTGCTATCGCCCGAAGCTAATGCCCGCAGGGCCAGAGCCGTAGATTCGAGTGCTCCGGTTTGTCCCCATCCATAAAATGGCGTATTGCGTTCCAGGCTCCAGTACGAGCCGCCCCGTTGCTGATGGACACTCTTGCGCAGCCATTCGAGCAGATCTTCGAATGTCCGCTCATCGCCCGTTGCTTTCGCCGCCAGCGCATAGCTGGCGATGATGTAGGGCTCATCCGCGAGGTCACGGTGGGCCGTGAGAAACGCCAGCGCGCGTTCCAGACTCTTGCGGCGTGGGGCCGCTTGCGCCGAGTCTTCTCCATCGAGCTGCGCCAGGGTCTGAGCAACGTAAGCGGTCAACAGCAAGGCGTCCTTGTCATTCTTGTCCCAGTGCCCGCGCCACGATCCATTCGGAGCCTGTTGCTGAAGGATCCATTGCTCTGCCGCAAGCGGAACACCATCGTCCACCGTCACGATCTGCCCGGCACGATGTAGAAACTCCAGAGCGTAGGTTGTCAACGCCAGGTCTGCACCCTCGCCATGTCCCCAGTAGGAGAAGCCTCCTGATTCCGCCTGGTACCGCAGCAACCGCTCATATCCGGCCGCGAGATACCTCTGCGCCTTCAAAGCGATCGCCGGCTTCTGTTCGCTCTTCGCGTAGATCTCTGCCACCATCAAGCTCGGATAAGTGGACGAGATGGTCTGCTCACCGCATCCGTGCGGCTTCTCTAGCCCCGCCTCCAGGTTCTCCACTACGTGCGCCAGCAGGTTCGGATAAATCTTCACTCTCGCAGCTGTAGAACCAGGAATCACATTGTCGGGAACCGTCAGCGTCAGTGTTCCTTTCCGATCAACGATGTCCGCAGTTGTTACCGAAAGCGGACGGCCAAACGGATGCACATCGACGGACTTCTGCGCGGCGTCGCCGATTTCCGAATTCGCTGCCGTGACCTGCTGCTTGCCGCCGCTGACCGCGGCCACCGCGCGGTAGCGAAACATGGCGCTCGCGTAGTCTCCAGCCAAAACGTTGACCTGTACCTCCGCCGGGCCCAGCAGAGTGAACCACGGCTCCGGCTTGATGGACGCCTTCAGTGTCTGTGCGCGATCGAGATAGTTTCGCAGAATAAGGGGATACGAGATCTCATCCCCCTGGGTGAGGATGCGGGGAGGATCGTGTTCGACGAAGAACGGCTGAAACGCCCGCAGGTCTTGCTCTGCCCGGCCCAACTCCCCATTTTTCGTTGAGCCGACGGCCGTCAGTTTCCAGGTTGTGATGTTGTCAGCCAACTTGAAATTGAGTTTTGCGTGCCCGCGGCGATCCGTGATTAGTGCGGGTTCCCAAAGCATGGTTTCGGGAAAATCCTCGCGCAACCGGGGCGTGACCATCGAACCGGATTTCATGGCATTCAACATGCCGGGTGCAATCGTGACGAGATTCGGCAGGCTTCGAATCTCTGCCACCGAAGCGTTTGTGGTTTCTAGGGTTGCTGCGACTCCCGACACCTCGACCGTTTCACTCGATGCGCCGACCGAGAGTTCGAAACTCACCTCCGTCACGTTGGTCGCCTGGACCAGTACCGCCTTGACTTCCAGCGCCTTGAAGCCCTGAGCGTCCGCGCGGATGTCATAGACTCCGGGTTGCAGGTCTTTCAGTTCGAAACGGCCCGCGGAGTCGGTTGTTGCGCCATGCTTTTGCTCAGTGCCCTCAAGCGTGGCCTCGACCTGTGCATTGACGATCACCGCGCCGGTTGGGTCCACTACAGTTCCGCTGATCGCTCCAGTGTTCTCGGCCAGGCTCATGCCCGGAGGAGCGGGACGCGGAGTGGCATCGTTTGCACTCTGCTCGGAAACGAGAATCGAATAGTTCGCCACCTGGAAATCGTCCGGCGTGTTGGGCTTCCCATCGGGACCGGCGCTCATCACGTTCACAACCTGACGGACCAGAGTCACCGGCTCGCCCACGCGTTCTCCGGACTTATTCGTCTGCTGAATCCTCACCCGGTCGCTGTATTGGGCTGTGCGCTGGAAAACCGTGTAGTAAGGATGCCCCCATGGATCGTGTAGTTCATCGAGGTCAACTCCTGCCTCCCGCAGAATCTTTTTGAAGCTCGCTTCGTCGTTCGGATATGCGCCACCGGCATTTAGGTGCGCGGTGAGAACCTTGTTGATATTCGCCCGCGACTGCACAAAGTAATCGACGCTATCCCGCCAGATCAGGGTGCCGTTGCTCCCTTTCTGCTCGGGATACTCACCCCGGCTATAAATCTCAGTCACGTAGTAAGGCCCCGAGATCAGGAACCGCGCTTCATACGGCTTGCCCCACGGATCGGTGAGTGCCTTGAAGTCCACTCCTCGCTTCAGCAACTCCGCTTGAAGGGTATCGAGGTTGCGGATGAATCGTCCCTCCTTCTCGCTCAGATCACGGCTGGCGGTTTCGATCAGCTTGGTGAAATGATCGAAGTACAACCTCGAACTCCGGTGAGCTGTGAAATCGTCCTTCGTTCCAAAGTGCTTGTCTGGTCCGGCAGAGGTCACTGTCAGAATGTGTTGTATGTTCTGGAAACTAAGTGCGTAGCGATAAGGTGTTCCCCAGGGATCCAGCAGACCCTGCACGTCCACGTTCTCTTCTTTTCCGACGGCCTCCAGATCCGCAAGATAGTGAGGCTGTTTTCCCTCTTCGTTCCACCTGGCTAATCCAGCCTCCACGGGCTCAAACTGCTTGCTGAGTATTTTGGAAAACACTTGTTCCGGCCCCAAGGGAGACTGGTCTTCCAGCATTTCCAGGCTATCTTGATAGCTGGACTGCAAGATGTATTCGGCAACCAGGTCGAGGTCCGGCGAGACCGGCTGGGTCAGATCGATGCGATCCAGATCATTCCGCGAAATGCCGCCAAAGCCGGAATCATTACTCGATGACCACAGCGACCAGTTCCACCAGTTCCAGTTATTCCGCTGCCCAAAATCGGAGTCCGTCTGCGCCCGCTCTTCCACCGCTCGATCCACGATCTTGATCCCAAGCGCACTCTCCGTTCCGGTTTTGTCCGCGGATTTCACCGCGAAGCGCGCGGTAGCGTCTTCGCCAGGCCGGTGCTCGTTCTTATCCAGTTGAATGCCCATTTCGAGCTGGCGATTCTTTGGATACAGGACTGTCCGCAACCCTTCCAGCGCCGCAGAACTCCATTCCTCCTCGAGGGAGAAAGCAAGGATGGTGACTTCATCTGTGAAACGTGGATCGTAGGGAAACGAAGTGAATCCGCGTCCATTCCGCAGCCGGACTTGCTGGCTCGCCAGCACGACTCCCTCCCTTACCGCCTGCACCACCAGGTGCAGAGAAGGCCGCGTGCTGCGCAGCGTTATTTCGATCGGGTCACGGGGCTTGTAGATCGCATGGGAGGCCGTCACTTCGACGACGCCAGAATCATCGTCGTCGCTGTAAATCCACTGCTTGTCACTGCCTATGAGCCCCTTCGCATCGCGCGCTTCAACCAGCAAGTAATCGCGATCTTCGTCCTCCGGAATGTTCAGGTCGCTTACCTTGGCCAGTCCGTACTTGTTCGTCTCGACCGTGCGCAGGAATCGTCTCTTCGGATTCTTATCGTCAGCTGAATCGTCATACAAACTCACCTGAACCCTGCAGCGCGCCGGCCGCCCGTCCGCGTAGAACGTCGAGACAAAAAACGTAGGCGGCATCTTCGGATTTCGCCTTGGCATGGAGCCGACATAGACATGAATCGGATTCTTCGTGACGCGCAGGTCGAACCTTCGCTGCTCGGTGCGCCCGGTCGCCAGGTCCGTCACGTACGCCGCCACGTTTACATCGTGAAATTGCAGGTTGTCGTCGTCCTCGAGGCCGGCGTGGGCCTCACTCAGATCGAAGTGCGTCGTGAAGTGTCCGTCGTGGTCAAGTTCTCCGGCCTGAACCTGGCCTTCCGTGGTGTCCCACTGCTGCTTGCGGTAGTTCCATTTGCGTTCGGTCTCCTCCACAACTCGAACCTTGCCACGGGTGACTGGCTTGCCGAACAAATATTCCGCCGACACGGTAATGTCCGCGTTCTTCCCCTGCAGATAGTAGGCCTGATCCGGATGCGTGGAGACGCGGAAGGTCGGCAAATCGTACCGGTAGATATGAACTGACTTTTCCGCCCGGACATTCCGCCCGTCATCCTCCTGGCCGGAGAGCCAGGCGCGGATGACGTAAGTCCCCATGCGGACATTAGGCGGAATCTGCCAGTCCAGGTGCGCCACACCAAAAGCATTCGTGGCGACAGTCTGCTTGAGGACCAGTGTTCTTTCCTCATCCTCAATCCGCACATCGAGCGTGTCGCCCGCTACTGCTTTGCGCTCGGAATCGAATCGCAACATGCGCGTGTGCAGAGTCTGTCCCGGCTGGTAGATGTCCTTGTCGGTGTCGAGCATCAAATAGCTGCGCGACCGAAACTCTACCCTCCGTTCGACCGAGCGGGCCACCAGGCCACTCTTGACGTTGACTATAAGGTCTCCATCGTTCGCGTGAGCGTCCCGAGGAATCAGGAGCGGAAGCGTGACGTTCCCCCCTGCATTTGTGATTGCGCTGGCGTTGACTTTCCTTTCCTTGCCGCCGTCGTCGTCCCAGGTCACATCTCCGCGAACCTCGACGCCCGCCAGCGGCGAGCCGTTATTGCTCCTGACATGCACCTGAACCCGGTACGGGCGCCCGGCAGCCGCCACTCGACTCGCGGCGGCAGTGAGTATGAATGGATCGGTGGTGGCGGCACGCAGAGCCTCGATGCCCGACGCCAGAATCTCTCCGCTCTCGGCCTGGACCTCATATTTCACACGCAGCCAATGCAAAGCCTCCATCTCTGAAACCGGAACGTTCGCAAATGGCTTCGCCAGCCTGAGCACCAATTGCTTTTGGTGGCGCACGAGTTCGACCGGCTCAACGACCTGAGCTCGCACGATATCCTCTGCGTTCAGAAGCACTACTCGCGCAATAGATCGCGTAGATTTCTCAAGAGCATGCGGGAGAGGGACTGTGACTGTGAGTTCGGTGGTCCGAACCTGCAACCGAATGCCCGGCGGATTGATCGTCGATTCTGCGTCTGTGGCCGAGTGGCATTTACTCGGCTGGGTAAAGGTCAACAGAATCAACGACACCGAAGAAAATAGCAGGAAGCGATGTATGAATGACCGGCCCATCAACGCCTCGGAATGGTTTCAGATAGCCCCGATGCTAGCAGATAAGTCACCGGATCCAAGCGCCCCTCCCAAACCTACTAATGACGCCGATGGTCCGCCATCAACACAATCGGCCGACGCATCGACCTCTGATAACATCCCTTGTGAATATCCTCTTGGCCTGCCCGCAACCTTCACTGCGCTGCCGGGTTCCTATTCCACGGAGACTGATTATGATGCCGCCCAAATCCTTCGCCATTTTTGGTGCCTGCCTTATGACCGCAGCCGCTTCCGTTTCCGTGGAGGCGCAAGCGACAAGCCAGCTTTGCACACCCGTGGTCACCGCCAACGAAATCGTGGCCTCGCCCAAGCAGCGTTACGAGGCCGGCCAGAGAGCGGAGCCGCCAATCACCGATACCAACAACGGCTTTGCCTGGCCGGACACTCCGATGGGAGTCATCAAGACTACTGATGGCTACGAGTTCTTTGCCAGCGATGGCGGGGGGCACTCCCGACAGATGTGGCACGGTCACTGGGTCGGCAACAACAAGGGTGGGTCGGTAGTCACCACCACGGGCACGCTCGGCAACCCGCTCGGCACAGGCGATCCCCAGGATGTCAGCATCTCCCCGAATCCCGATCTCGCTGTGAATCCCAATTATTCCAGCTACGGTTACATGGGTGGAGGCCCCGTCTACCAGGTTCCCGCGGGGATGACCGGAGCGGGCAATCTGCTGGTGACGTATCACGCCGAACTTCCCAACGACGCGCTATACGCGGCGCTCGGGCTGGCCGCCTCCGGCGACAATGGACTGCACTGGACCGACCTGGGGGAGATCATTCGTCTGAACCAGGCTTACGAGGTCGGGCTCGACGGCTGGGAAATTGGCGACGGCCCGCTCGTGCTCTCGCCCAACGGAAAATATTTCTACCTATACTTTCCCGACTGGATGGCCGATGGCACGCTTCACGCAAACACCACCACCAACGTCTCGGTGGCGCGAGCGCTGGTCTCCTCAGTGCTGGAAGCAGCGTTCGGATCAAAGTCTCCGCACACCGTCGCCTTCCAGAAGTTCTATAAGGGCAGCTGGGATCTGCAACCGGGAATTGGCGGAGCGTCCACCAACCTGCTTCCAAAATCTTCAGCGCAAGAGAGAGGGTATATCGATATCCACTTCAGCAGCGCATTGCAACGCTACGTGATGATCATCTCCAACGACACAACGTTCTATTACGCCGAATCCATCGACGGCCTTACCTGGACAACCCCCACCTTGCTTGGCACCTTCGGACCGATCGCGGCGTATCCTACTGCCGTCGGACTCGGAGACGACCCCCACATCTTAGGCAAGAGCTACTACGTGTACTTCACTCACTTACCGACCGATGGCACGGGTTGGACGAACGGCGAGTTGCGGCGCCTGACGCTCTCGTGCCAGCAATAACTCTTAGCTACGTGAGATCAGCTTTATGCGAATTGATAAATATGCGTTCCTGACTTCGGCTCTGCTGCTCCTGTGCGGCGCAGCTCTGTGCGCTGCATCGTCCGGCGATCCAAGCGCTCCTCTGGTCGTGGATGGGGACAGCCGCGTCGTTGTCATGGAATACGAGGCCTGGTTCGGGCCCCATGCCGTGACATTTCAGGGCACGGCAGCCCTGCCCTTGCTACAGTCCTCCGACATGCGCTCCGTGGGTGGAGGCTATGACAGCGCTGATCCCGCGGTGATCAAGCGGCACGTCGATTGGCTGGAATACATGGGAGCTGACGCCGCCATCAGCGAGGTGACCAACAACGTCAGCTGCATCTTCAACAGCGAGTGGTTCGCCAAGAAATATCTTCCGTACTGCAGCCCTTCATTCCGAGTTTACAATCAGAACATTCGCGACAATACAGGCAATCTCTATCCGGCATGGACAGAGCTCGGAACCCGGCTCAAGCTGATTCCCCTGCTCGGCGGCAGCGACCAGGACGTCTTGTACAAAGACCTTGACGGCAAAACCGCGTTCGAGAAAGAAATCGAATTCTTCGGATCGCTCCTGAACAAATATCCGCAGCGGCAGGTCGTGTACAAAGGCAAGCCGCTCATGCTGATTTTCCTGGGAGCGGCGCAGGATCCTGATCGCGCCGACAGTCCACTGTGGTTTCAATTGAGAATGTTTCTGCAACACCATCCCGAAATCGCGCGCAAGTACACGTTCAGGATGATGGCCGGATATCTCGATGCTCAGCCGGGTCTTTGGGCAACGCAAGGCACGCCCGATGGGCCGGTCGAGATCAATCCCGGATACGGCTTCTGGAGCTGGGTTGACCGGCTAAAGACTTCCTGCACAACCCCCGCGTGCCCGTACTATCCGTCCTACAACGAAACAACCACGGGGAGCGGATTGCGGGTTGAGAATTTCACGGCTTCCATTGCCACTGCCGGCGTAGAAGCCGGATGGGGCTGCCCCAATCCAAACTCGCTCCCGTACTGCGCCGATGACGCACTCCGTTTCGGAGAAAACGGATCCTACATCACGCTTCACGATTTCATGGCATACGCACGGCAACTGGATCCCATCTTCCTGATCATTCACCAGTTCAACGAGTTCGTGGAGCCCGACGAAGGCTTTGACGCGAACACCGACGACGATATCGAGCCTGCGAATCTTTGGGGACGGGGAGCCCTCCATGCTGTCCGGCATGAAATCCGGGTTTATCGTCATGGAATCGACGACGAGGACTCCGCGGATCAACCGTAATCATGTGGCTGGCATCAAGAGATTCGCAAACCGCTAAGGGTCGCCTCTCGCGTCATCTGCCCATCGACCATGCGCCAAATCCCCAGCGGGTTCTCGTCTTTGAGCTCCTCTGGCAGAGCTTCGTTGGGGAATCCCTGATAGCAAACTGGCCGCGCAAAACGGAAGATGGCTCGGCTTCCCACCGAGGTGGATCGCCCATCCGAAGTCGACGGGTAGGGCCCGCCATGCACCATCGCGTGCGACACTTCGACGCCAGTAGGAAATCCGTTAAACACCAGGCGGCCGACTCTGGTCTCAAGAATCGCGACTAAGTCGGCAAATTCCCGGAGATCCTGCTCTGTGCCATGAATGGTCGCCGTGAGGTGGCCTTCGATCTCCCGGGCAATCTTGAGGACTTCTCCGCGCGTGGAGTGCCGCACCAGCAGCGTGGTGGGTCCGAAGATTTCCTCATCCAGATTCGAACCGAGGAACGATGCCGCGTCCGTCTCAAACAAGGCGGAGGCTACTGAGAAACCGCCACCACCATCCTGTTGCGGAGCTTCGGCCACAACGCTTACTTGGGCTTCCGTCTTGCGGTCCGCGATGGCCGCAGCATAAGAAGAATGAATCGCGGACGTGAGCAGATGGAAGGGTGCCGATCCCGCGACCAGTTGCTGCAATTTCTCCCTGAACGATGCCGCGTCCGTCCCTTTTGGCAGGAAGACCATTCCTGGCTTGGTGCAAAACTGTCCCGCACCCATCGTGAACGAAGCGTGCAATCCTGCCGCAATCGCCTCTCCTCGCTCTCGCAGCGCGCCCGGCAAGATGAAGACCGGATTGGTGCTGCTCATTTCTGCATAGAACGGGATCGGCTCCGGCCGGGCTGCGGCGATATCCATCAGCGCTCTTCCGGCGCCGCGTGACCCGGTGAAGCCTCCGGCTTTCACTAAAGGATGTCTCATGAGTGCCGAGCCTACCTGTGCACCGTGACCAAATAACAGCGAGAACACGCCTTCGGGCAGGCCGCACTCTCGAACGCTGGCCTGAATCGCCCGGCCGACGAGTTCGCCTGTGCCCGGATGAGCCGCATGCGCTTTCACAATGACGGGATTTCCCCCCGCGAATGCGGAAGCGGTGTCGCCTCCCGCGACGGAGAACGCCAATGGAAAGTTACTGGCTCCGAAGACAACCACCGGGCCCAGAGGCCGCAGCATGGAACGGATATCCGGCTTGGGAACTGGCTTACGGTTCGGATCGGCGAGGTCAATGCGTGCTGACACCCACGACCCCTCTTCCGCTACTTCGGCAAACAGCCGCAGCTGGCCGCAGGTGCGCGCAGTTTCTGCTTGCAGGCGCGCTTGAGGCAAAGCAGTTTCTTGTCCCGCACGCTCGACTATTTCAGAGACGATCGATTCAATCTTCGCCGCAATCCTACGCAAGAACTCGCTGCGTTCGCGTCCGGAAATGCGGCTGTAGACAGGGAAAGCTTCGGAAGCCAACCGGACGGCGAGATCAATTTCATCCGAGTCAGCCGGGACGAATCCAGGCTGCAGGCGCTGCCCATTGCGCGGATTGGTGGCGTAGAGAAGTTCTCCTGTGCCCTCGCCTTCCCGAAACCCAATGATCGACCTGCCAGAGAGGTTTGCCATAAAGTCAGAAATCACTTTCGAGTAGACAGTGCGTAGCTGGTAACGGGCTGCGGGCGGGAGCGAAGCGCATCTCTGATTGTCTTCTTGGTCTGCGCGAGTTCTTCCCCCACCAACTCCAGACGCGGCGGGCGCACGCGCGTATTCCCCATCCCTACTTCTGCCTGCACCAGCTTGATCAGTTGCACGAAATTGGGCACGGTGTCCATGCGCAGGAGTGGCAGAAACCAGCGATATAGTTCGAACGCTTTATCGCTGTCACCGTTCGCACCGCAGTTGAACAGATCGACGGACTCGCGCGGCAGAGCGTTGGCCAGACCCGCAATCCATCCGGTTGCGCCAACTCCAAGGGCTTCGAGTACTGCATCATCTACACCGACCGAAATCTCCAGTCTGCGGTCCACGAGCACGCGAATCGCGGAGACTCGCCGGGCATCGGTACTTGACTCCTTCACTGCCTCGAAGTTCGCACACTCCCCCGCCAATTCGCGAATCTGCTCCGGAAGGAAATCCGTTCCGTAAGCGATGGGATTGTTGTAGAGCATGCAAGAGAGTGGTGTGGCGGCGAACACGGCAGCGACGTGGGTCTTCATTTCGCGCCAGTCGCCCTTGTACACATAAGGAGGCAACACCATAAGGCCGTCGCAGCCGATGTCGGCGGCTGCCTTTGCCAGGTCCACCGCCTCCGCAGTGGTCAGGGCGGAGATGGAAGCCACAACCGTCCCGCGCCCGTGAACCACCCCGACGCAGGTGCGCAGTATCTCGAGTTTCTCGTCGAATGACAGGGTCGCGCCCTCTCCCAGGGAACCTAGAGCAACGATTCCGGTGCAGCCGTTATCGAGCAGCCAGCGGCAGTGTGCCCCAACGAAGTCATGATCGACGTGGAGGTCCTCACTGAAGCAAGTCGTTATAGCCGGCATCACGCCTTTCCAGTTCATTGTTCTCCTCCCGTCACTTCGCTAACACACCAGTTCCGAATACTGTAACTTGCTGCCCGGCTCAACCCGTGTGGAAAAGACCAGATCCGGAGGCCCCACTCACAACCTGACGCATGAGCTCACCACCCGCGCATGGGTCATGAGCCCGATCTTGCGGAACTCGCCCGCAATTATATTTGACGCACCGAATCAAGCGCGGTTCGGCTATAGTTCCCCGGCAATCTGCATGTTCTTCAAACCGCGGACATCCGGACCTCACTCGGTAAAGGAACCGCCAGCTCGCACGGTCATCACCTGGGATCTGACGGAGCCATTCGGGAACCCACTTTGGCCCATCTCCCGGACGACTTGACACCTGGTGTAGAATGGCTGCGCTTTGCAAATTGCACCATTTTTTGGGCATCTTCATTCAGGTAACCAAAAACCAGGAGGGTAAATCACCATGGGCCACTTCGCTCGATTACAGTTGGTTGGAAAAGTTACGTACTACGTCGGTTGGGTCGCGCTCGTCTGTGGGGGACTCGTGCATATCAACATTGGGAAGGCGCTGTTTTTGAAAATAGACCTGTCGCAGCGGAATCTGTTGGAACTCAGCGTGCTTTGCTTCTTGATTTGCGTGGCCTCGGAACTGCGGGCCCTTGTTCCCGCTGGAAATGAAATGCCCAGCATTGTTAAGAGGCCAATGGCTGCGTAGAGCCCGGACCTTGAAGTCAATCTGCTCTACAGTCACACAGGTGGGGCTGTCCGTTTCGGCCGGCCCCCAGCCATCCGTCGTCGAGGTGTACCTAGCAACTTCATCTATCCCGCAGCTAGGTTCTTGTCGATGAGGTGCCGATCCATCCATTCGACGATGAGTTTCCTCATCGCCGGCAGCTCCACGTGGGCCGCATCGAACAATTCAATGTGACAATCCGGCTCCCTGCCGTACTTGCGATAGAGTGGGAGCAGGTGATCTCGAATCTTCTCGACACCGAGCGGTGGGGTCAAAGGATCGTGTCGCCCATTCACGCTCAATCGAGGCCGGGGCACGATCAGTTCGTTGATGTCTGCCGCCTGGAAGTGCTTCAACAAAGAAGGCACGTAGTAATAAATCCCGTGCGCGCTGAGCGCCCGAGTTCTTATGAGTTCTTCGTAATCCGTGAGACAGCAAATATCCAGGCACAAGCGAACCCGCGGATCGAGAGCCGCAAGCCACCACGCTTTCGTTGCGCCCATCGACATTCCCAAGGCACCTAGACGTTGAGAATCGACTTCGGGACGACTAGCCAGATAGTCAAGGGCGCGGAGCTCGTCGAACATCATCATTCCGAAGAGTACCTGCCCCTTCCACAGCATGAGCTTGAAAGCATCTTCCTCGCCCGTTTTCCCATCGTCTTCGTGTTTGCGCTCTCCGAAGCACCAGCTATCAATGGCGAGAGTCACCAGGCCTTTTTCCACGCAGACGGGGGCGTAGGCAGGCTGAACGTCCACACCCCGAAGAAGTTGCTCCTTTCCCAGACCGTACATCCCGGCGTGCCAATGTGTGTACAGAAGACCCGGTGCAGGTGACTGGCGTTTGTCGGGAATCAACAGCAGCGCAGGAACAGGCTCGACGCCGTTCAGATCGAGTACGAGGCGTTCGAGGGTGTAGCCCTCGTGTTTTTCAGTTTTCAACAGCTTTGGAGGCGCCGCCTTGTGCTGCCATGGGAGATCGCCCAGCAAGGTCCAAAGCTCTTTTCGTCGGCGCTCCTGATACGAAGGAAATTCCTCATCGTCGGCGATCGAGGTTTCGCCGTAGGCGAAAGAACCTGCTCCTGATTTTGTCAAAGCCACCGCAGCCGCGCAGCTTTGCACGAACTCCCGTCTGGTTGGCGGTGCCATCGTTGTCTCCCCGGACTCGATTTACTCCTCGCGGGAGTATACCTTTGCGCGGGGAGCGCAATCTCGGTGCCACGAATTCTACGTGAACTCGAAGTCGTGAGAGAATTCATTGCGATCGCCCGTTGAGACGTCGGGCTCGCGACAGAGCAGTATTCCCGATCGTAGTCCGACACCATCCTTATTCGAGAGTCAAGATGATCATTCCCACGCGCTTGAGGCAAACGCTATCCAAAGTTGTCGCGTTCGGAGTTATGGCCGTCATCGTTAGTCAGATGTCTTCGGGACAGCAAGCGCCGCCGGCGAATTGGACGGCGGAACAGGACCATCAAAACATGATGGATCAGCTCGGGATCAAGGCGCTCCGTCCCGGGCCAAGCGGGAATGAAAAGGACCCCAGTCACGCCAACTTCGATGAGGCGAAAGCAAATCCATACGGCGATCTGCCCGATGCGCTCACGTTAAAGAACGGGCAAAAGGTCACGTCGGCGGAACAGTGGTGGCATGAGCGACGCCCAGAGATCGTCGAAGACTTCGAGCGCGAGGTCGTCGGCCGCATCCCGCCGAACGTGCCCAAAGTGGCCTGGACCGCGAAGAGCACGAGCGATTCGAAGGCCGGAGTTTTCCCTGTGGTTGAGAAACAGTTGGTTGGACACGCGGACAACTCAGCGTGTCCCTCGATCAACGTAGACATTGAGATGACGCTGGTTACACCGGGGAATGCGAAAGCTCCCGTGCCCGTGATGATCATGTTCAGCAGCGCGTTCATCCGCCAATTCATGGCAAGCCATCCGGAATTCAAGAAAATGATGGGGAGCGATCCGCCCTCGACCGAACAGCTGATTGCCAACGGCTGGGGTTACGCTCTGCTCGACACCAGTACCATCCAAGCGGATAACGGCGCAGGCCTCACCAAAGGGATTATTGGCCTTTCAAACAAGGGTCTGCCTCGAAAGCCGGACGATTGGGGTGCGTTGCGGGCGTGGGCGTGGGGCGCCTCTCGCGCTCTCGACTATCTG
The DNA here is from genome assembly GCA_013289685.1 of Acidobacteriota bacterium. Lineage (GTDB taxonomy): Bacteria > Acidobacteriota > Terriglobia > Terriglobales > Acidobacteriaceae > Sulfotelmatobacter. The sequence goes on from JABCZL010000001.1 coordinate 618,840, forward strand.
GAGACGGACAAGAACGTTGATGCGAAGCACGTGGGCATCGAAGGGGTCTCCCGCTATGGAAAAGCTGCGCTCGTGACGATGGCGTTCGATACTCGCATTGCTGTGGCGCTGGTGGGTTCCTCCGGGGAGGGCGGAGCGAAACCGCACCGGCGCAATTTCGGAGAAGAGGTGGAGAATCTTACGGGGTCCGGCGAGTATCACTGGATGGCGGGAAATTTTCTGAAGTACGGTGCCGCCGAGGCTTCGTTCGGAAGCAAGAATGCCAGCGACTTGCCGGTGGACGCGAACGAACTGATTGCCCTGTGCGCACCGCGGCTCACGTTCATCAGCTATGGGATTCCCGAGAAGGGGGATGCAAAGTGGCTGGACCACCAGGGCAGCTTTATGGCGACGGTGGCGGCAGACGGCGTCTTCCGGCTATTGGGTGCTAAGGACCTGGGCGTGAACGCGGACTATCAGAACGCGAAGATGCCGCCAGTGAATACAGGGCTTCTCGATGGCGAACTCGCATGGCGGCAGCATGACGAGGGCCACACCGATGCCCCCAACTGGAAGTACTTCATTCCCTGGGCGGACAAGTTCTTCAACTATCACCCGACCCCGTGGGAACTTCCCGCCGATCAGCCGATGTTTCGGACGGACGCTAATTCTCTGGTGGCACATTCGCAGCTGCTTGCGAAGGCAAAACAAGCCGGAATCGACGTTTACTTTGAAGGCGACTCAATCACAAGAAGGTGGGGAGCCCTCGACTACCCAGATCTGCTCGCCAATTGGAAGCAGAATTTCTTCGGCTGGAACGCGGCTGATTTTGGATGGGGCGGTGATCGGACGCAGAATATCCTCTGGCGTTTAGAGAACGGCGAGTTGGATGGAGTCAACCCCAAAGTCGTCATTGTGCTAGCCGGCACAAACAACGTCGGCGATCTGACGGCTCCGGGCAGCATCGATGAACGAGCCTCCGACGTGACGCGGGGAGTTCAGGCGATTGTGCATGTGATTCAAGAGAAGGCGCCCGCCGCGACAATCATAGTGATGGGAATCTTTCCGAGGAATGACAATGCAGCGTTCACTCCTATCATCGACAGAATCAATCGCAATCTGTCGAAGATGGCTGACGGCGACGGCCACAAGATTCGATATCTGAATATTAACGACCAACTGGCCGGCAGCGATGGGATGCTGCGCGATGGAATGATGAATGCAAAAGACAAACTCCATCCCACCGTGAAGGCGTATCAAGTCTGGGCAGATGCACTGAGGCCAGTCCTCACGGAGTTGCTGGGGCCGCCCGCAGTTGAGGATCACGCTCCACCGCCTACGGGCGATCCCTCCGCGGGGCACTGACGATGTCCGTGGCAGATTGACGCTGATATGCGCCGAAAAAATATGTGGCCGAGCGCAGCGGAGTAACAGATGAGAAATGCGGGAAGCGACGACTATGAGACCAACAAGAGGGCGAAACATGAATAGCAATAAAAAGAACTTGTCACCAGAACAACGGGAACAACTACTCAAAGCATTGCAAGCCCGTTTTGAGAAAAACATGAACCGACATAAAGGTCTTGAATGGCCTCAAGTGCAAGCAAAGGTGGAAGCTGATGCTGAAAAACTGTGGTCACTCCATGAAATGGAAAGAACTGGCGGTGAACCGGACGTTGTTGGCCATGACAAAAAGACGGGCGAATACATTTTTTATGATTGTTCAGCGGAAAGTCCTAAGGGCCGCAGAAGTATTTGCTACGACCGTGAAGCGCTGGAATCCAGGAAAGAAAATAAGCCAAAAGATAACGCGATTGGCATGGCAACTGCCATGGGCATTGAGCTTTTAACGGAAGAACAATATCGAGAGTTGCAGAAACTTGGAAATTTCGACACGAAAACGTCGAGCTGGGTGAAAACTCCTTCCGCTGTCAGAAAACTCGGCGGCGCTCTCTTTTGCGATCGCCGCTTCGACACTGTTTTCGTGTATCACAACGGTGCGGAATCCTACTACGCGGCCAGGGCGTTCCGCGGCTCGCTAAGGGTCTAAATTCTGCATGCCAGCAATGCAAACAGTCGATGCCCGCTACCGTCTTTATTCGCGGCGCTAAGGCGCGCTTGCTGTAGAATCCGGAGCATCGGGGATGGGGACCACTTTATGAATGCGAGTCTGCCGATCGCTGATCCTGGTGCGCGCGAATTTTCTTCTTCCGCCAAGCCTAGTTCTGCAGTGTCGGCTGCGCGCGGGAAGCGCCACTCCGCGCTGGTGCGCGTGACCCATTGGATTACCACGGTCGCGTTTGTCGCGCTGCTGGTCAGCGGAGGCGAGATCGTGCTTTCGCATCCCCGGTTTTACTGGGGTGAGACCGGTAACGTAAACATGCGCCCGTGGCTCAATCTGCACCTGCCATCCTCCCGGGACGCCGTCCCCACCGGCTATGGGTACGTGCTCCCCGATCAAAACGGCTGGAGCCGCTATCTCCATTTTCAGGCGGCATGGCTGGCGGTTGGGACGGGTTTGCTCTACGTGCTGTTCGGTGTCTTCGCAGGGCATTTCCGCCGCAATCTGTTTCCCACGGCTTCTGACCTTTCCATCATGGAGCTTGGCCGTTCGCTGGTTCGACATTTGCGCTTTGAGCGGCCGGGCAATGAAGAAGCGTGGTCGTATAACGTTCTGCAGCGCCTCACGTATCTGCTCGTGATCTTCGTGCTGTTCCCGTTGATGATCTGGACGGGGCTGGCCATGTCGTTCGGATTCAACTCGGAATTCCCTTTGGCCGTTCGGCTCTTGGGAGGCCAGCAGACGGCGCGCAGCCTGCACTTCCTGGCGACGATATTTCTGGTGCTGTTTCTGTTGATTCACGTGCTGATGGTCTTTGTTGCGGGATTTCGAAATCGTATGCGCGCCATGATCACCGGCCGCGCTACCCCACCGACGGAGTAAAGTTACGGAGTGATGTTACTGAGCGAAGTTACGGAGTAAAGTTTATGAGCAATTTCTCTCGACGCAAATTCATCACCACAGGGCTGGCTCTGGCGGCCGGTGCATCTGGGATTGCCGTCGCTGCCAAAGTCGCGCAGCATCATGGCCTCATCCCACCGGACGCGGGAGGATTTTACGGCCCGGGAGAAACGTTGACCTACGCGGCGCAGCGACTTTTGACCCGCCATTCCCTGGCCCGCGAATTTTCGCGCACCCAGATTTCGAAGAACCCGTTCGCCAACGAAGTCGATCCCTTGGGAGATGAATTCAAACGACTCCAGGCAGCCAGTTTCGTGGACTGGCGGGTAACTGTGGACGGGATGGCAGCGCGGCCGGCCTCGTTCTCGCTGGCAGAGATCAGAAGCTTTCCCGCCAGTACGCAGATCACCATGATCGGCTGTGAAGAAGGATGGACATACATCGCCGAATGGACCGGAGTGCCACTCTCTTACATCCTGGACCGCGTTGGCGCGCTGCCCCAGGCGCGTTACGTTGTATACCGCTCGATCCAACCTGACTGGTGGGAGAGCATCGACATGGCGGACGCGTTGCACCCGCAAACATTTCTCGCCCACGGCATGAACGGAAGCGAACTTCCCGTGCCGTTTGGAGGCCCCGTCCGCGTCCGAGTCCCCCGGCAGCTCGGTTATAAAAATGTGAAGTACATCAATCGCTTGACTCTGACGGACAACCTCAAACCGTTCGGCAAGGGCAGAGGCGGGGCTGCCGCTGATGGCGGCTACGCGTGGTATGCGGGCATCTAGAGCAAGCGTCCGATGAAAAGCCGGCGCGCGGCAGCGTTCTCAATTGACAACTTCTGACACCGTCGCAGATACTGCCATCTGCGCATGTAGGATGCAACGGCACATCGCCGAAGGGCAATGCCCACCTACGATCTCATCGTGGAGGCCTACATGCCCAATCTAGAGAACCTCAAAAAGCAAGCCAAGCTTATATTGCGGTGGCATCGCGAACGCCACTATCCCGTCGCCGCACAAATCCGCGGGCATTTGCCTCGTTTCCTGAATATGCCCGACTCCGAGATTCTTGCGGCGAGCTTTAAGCTCAGCGATGCCCAAGAATTGGTCGCAAGACAGCAAGGCTTCGAAAGTTGGCAAGCCTTGAAAACTGGACTTTCGACCACGTCGCTCAAGGTGAAGTCGTCGCCCTCCAAGTCGTCGCCCTCCAAGTCATCGCCATCCAAAGCAACGATTGTCAGTGCACAGCCGCAACTGCTCGTCACCGATATCAAGAGATCATGCGAATTTTTCCGCGAGAAGTTGGGCTTTTCGGTTGTATTCACTTACGGCAAGCCGCCCTACTATGCGCAGGTGGGTCGCGACGCGGCGCGACTCAATCTAAGGTCTGTCGAGCTAAGGTCTGTCGAGCAAACATTAATCGACTCGCCGGTCCGCGATCGGGAAGAACTGTTGTCGGCATCGATGACCGTCGCTACAGCGCACGAGATCAAGCTGCTGTTTCTTGAGTTTCAGTCCGCTGGTGTTACTTTTCACCAGACGCTGAAAAAGCAGCCCTGGGGCGCCAGAAATTTCGTTGTCAAGGATCCGGATGGTAATCTGCTGCTGTTTGCCGGGCCGTCAAACTAAGACCCGCAAAATGGCAGCGACCAAGCCGAAGTGGATCGAGTGTGTATAGTCGATAAACCTTACGCCCGCCCCGGAAGCAGGGCGTCCAAAAGGAAACATCGCGCGCAGGGCGTCGGGTAATTTCTATGTTCGCCCGAGGCTTGTTCCAAGGGACGACACTGGCCAGGCAGGATATGATGCACCGGTGGGTTTATTCCGTTTTCATATAAGGAGCTTTTGCATGGAATCGCGCCGCATCCGCTCAATGGTATTTCTCGCATCCGTCCTGGCGCTGGCCGCGTCCGCCGGGCTCGCCGAAGAAGCAATCTCGGTCACCGTGGACGCAACTAGAACTCAACAGAAGCTGCTGCACATCACGTTGGTTGTCCCGGTCAAGCCCGGACCTCTCACTCTCTACTATCCGAAATGGATTCCCGGCGAGCATGGGCCCGATGGACCCATCGTCAATCTCACCGGTCTCAAATTCGAGGCCGACGGCAAGATCATTCCGTGGCAGCGCGATTTGCTGGATGTTTTCACCTTCCACGTGGAAATCCCCCGCGGTGTCAGCCATCTCAACGTCAGCTATGACTATCTTGAGCCCGACGGCGTCTCGGCCACTGACAAACTCCTGGTCCTCGAATGGAATGAAGTCGTACTCTATCCGGCAGACATCCCCGCCGAGAAGCTCACTTACGAAGCCAAACTTGTGCTGCCGGACGGGTGGAAATTCGGCACCTCTCTTCCCGTTGAAAATGCATCAGGAAATCGAGTCTCATTTAAACCGATTTCACTGGATTTGCTCGTGGACTCGCCCGTAATTACCGGGGAGTTCTATCGCACGATTGACCTCACGCCGCCGGGTGAACCCATTCACCACGAAATCGACATGGCGGCCGACAGCGAAGCTGCTCTGAACATGAGCTCCGAAAACCAGAAGCAGATGACCAATCTGGTGGCCGAATCGGGCAAACTTTTTGGTGCTCGTCATTATCGCGACTATCATTTCCTGCTCGCGCTCAGTGATCATGTCGCGCATTTCGGCCTCGAACATCACGAGTCGAACAACAGCCGCTTGCCAGAGCGAACTCTACTTTCGCCAAGTTCCGGCATGTCGCTGGGCGGACTGCTGGCGCACGAGTTCGCTCATTCCTGGAATGGCAAGTTTCGCCGCCCCGCCGATTTGACCGTCCCCTATTACGAACAACCCATGAAAACGGATCTTCTATGGGGTTACGAGGGACTAACGGACTATCTCGGCCCCATGTTGGCCGCGCGCAGCGGATTGTGGACCCCGGATCAATACCACGAATCGATAGCCAGCATTGCGGCCCAGCTTGGCCCGGGACGTCCCGGCCGCACCTGGCGCCCGTTGCTGGACACCGCTGTTGGAGAACCCGGCCTTGGCTTCGGAAGAGGTGGCTGGTTGAACTGGCGTCGCGGCACCGACTACTACGACGAGGGCGATCTGCTCTGGCTTGAAGTAGCCACCATCATACATCGTGAGTCCGGTGGCAAGAAATCGATCGACGATTTCTGCCAGACATTCCACGGCGGTCCTAACAACGGCCCGGAGGTGAAGACCTACACCTTCGACGACTTAGTAAAGCTGCTGAATGCTCTAGCGCCTTCTGATTGGGCCGCCTTCTTCCACACCAGATTGAACTCCACTTCCGCGGAAGCGCCGGTGGGAGGAATCGAAAACGGCGGCTGGAAAGTTACGTTCAACAGCGAGCCTCCGAAGTCCGAGGGTCGCCGCAGCGGTCCCACCGATGTCTATTCAATCGGCCTTCAGGTGAACAACGAGGGCGTTGTCAGCGACTCCGTCGTCGGCAGTCCAGCGTTTGAGGCCGGCATCTCTTCGCAAATGAAAATAATTGGCGTCAACGGCCGCGTCTTCACTCAGGATTTGCTCTCGGAGGCGATCAAGTCTGCGAAGGACACATCCAAACCGATCACGCTCCTCGGCGTCGTGGACGACTATTTTCGGACCTGCACCATCAACTACCATGGCGGCGCCCGTTACCCGCACCTGGTGCGTGATGGCGACAAGCCGGACTATCTCGACGACTTAATCAAGCCCCACGCCGTGAGCCAGTAGAAGTCACTCGTCTGGGTTCTGAGAACGCTCAGTTAGCGAGGTCCACGTTGTGGTAGCGTAGTTCCGGCCAAATGTCGCCACGATGCCACCCAGAACGGGCGCATCGGAAGATGGGAATCCAAATGAAGACAGTCCTGCGCGGAGCGCGCCTCCGGCTCCTTGTCGCATTCATAGCCTCCATTGCCGTTTTGCCAGTCAATCTTTCGAGCCAACTTTCGAGCCAACTTTCGAGCCAGCTTTCGAGCCAGGAGCCGATCGACAGCAAGCTACTCTCCGGCATGCAGTGGAGGTTGATCGGCCCATTTCGCGCCGGGCGAGTTACGGCCGTCGCCGGCGCGGCCGACCCGAACACGTATTATTTCGGCACCCCCGGCGGCGGAGTCTGGAAAACTACAGACGGCGGACAAGTCTGGCACCCGATTTTCGACGAACCGCGGGTCGCGTCCATCGGCGCGCTTGCAGTGGCGCCGTCCGATTCTAATGTTCTATATGTCGGAACCGGAGAACAGACGCGGGGCAATGGTGTCTATCGCTCGACGGACGTAGGCGTCACATGGAAGAACGTCGGGCTGCAGGACGTGCCCTTCATACAGGCGATCATCGTCGATCCGAAAAATCCCGACGTCGCCGTGGTCGGCGGAAACTCGGTCGGCTTCGGGCTGCTTTGGCGGCCACTTCCGGCAACGGCAAAAACCGCGAACCGGGGAATCTTTCGAACTATCGACGGAGGCAAGAACTGGACGAAAGTATTCTCCGCCGAAAACTCGATCGGCGTCGTCGACCTCTGTTCCGATCCCGGCGATCCAGCCACCTTGTACGCGGCGCTCTATCGTCCCGCATCCGGCACTGGCGATTCCGCGACGGAAGCAACCTCAGACATCTTCAAGTCGGGAGATGGTGGTTCGACCTGGACTCCTCTCGCCAGTACCGGTCTACCTGAAAAAGCTCGCGGCAGGGTTGGCATCGCGGTCGCTCCGGGGACCGGTGGACGCCGCATGTACGCAATCATGGAGCAGGGATTTTTCCGATCGGACGACGGCGGCGCGACTTGGCAACAATCCACCAAAGACCCGCGCGTGACTGGCAATGAATATTTCAGTCGCGTCTTCGTCGACACCCGGAATCCCGACGTGCTCTACGTATCGCAGACCTCAATGTATCGCTCCACCGACGGTGGCAAGACGTTCGGAGCTTTCGCTGGAGCCCCCAGCGGCGACGATTTCCACGTGGCGTGGATCGACCCCCGCGATCCGGCGCGCATGATTTTCGGTGTGGATCAGGGAGCGATCGTCACTGTGGACGCCGGCAAGACATGGAGTTCGTGGTACAACCAACCGACCGGGCAGTTCTACCACATCTCCACCGACAATTTATTTCCCTATCGTGCCTTTGCGGCACAACAGGACAGTGGCACGGCCGGTGTGCTCAGTCGCAGCGACTATGGCGAGATCCTTCTGCAGGATTGGTTTTCCATGGGCGGCTTCGAGTACGCATTCATCACTCCCGACCCGGCGCATCCCAACTTCGTTTATGCCGGAGGCTGGTACGGCTCGGTGGTTCGTTACGACAAATCGACTGGCCAAATTGCAACCGTCTTCGAGCGCGGTAAAAAATATCGCGCGTCGCAAATGCCGCCTCTGGTCTTCTCGCCGCAGGACGCGTCCACACTCTTCTTAGGCATGCAGTTCGTGCTCAAGACGTCCGATGGAGGAAAGAGCTGGCGGGAGATCAGCCCTGACCTCACCGGCTATGGCGAGCAAGGGGAGCCGGAGAAGCCCGATCCGGACAAGCCGCGTCCGCCGGCCATCACCGCCCTGTCACCGTCAACCGTGAAATCTGGCGTGATCTGGGCGGGCACGAGCAACCGGCTGGTTCAACTCACCCGCGACGGTGGAAACAACTGGCAAAACGTCTCTCCGCCCGGATTGACCGAGCCCGCCGAGATCCTCTACGTCGAAGCCTCGCGTCACGATCCGGCCACCGCCTACCTGACGGTGGGCGCGACGCGAGAGTCCACTCCTCCTTATGTCGTTCGCACCCACGACTACGGCCACACCTGGCAGAAGATCGTAAACGGATTTCCAGAACACGAAATGGTCCGCGTGGTGCGCGAAGATTCCAAGCGCAAAGGCCTGCTCTTTGCCGGTACCGATACCAGCGTCTACGTCTCGTGGGACGACGGCGACCACTGGCAGCCGTTGTCCCTGAATCTCCCCGCAACACCCATCACCGATCTCCAGGTGCATGACAACGACTTGGTAATCTCGACTTTCGGACGGAGCCTCTGGGTTCTCGACGACATCGCACCCCTGCGCGAAATCAGTCCCCAAATCACTGCCGCTGACGCGCATCTCTTCGCGCCTGCACCTGCCATGCGTGTGCGCTGGGAGAACTATCAGGACACGCCCTACCCCATCGAAACTCCGGCCGGCCAGAATCCGCCCGACGGAGCGATCCTCGACTACTACTTGAAGACGCCGCCGGCAGGTGACGTGACGCTGACAATCTACGACGGCAAGGGCGCCGAGGTGGCGCGTTTTTCCAGCGAAGCAAAGCCGGCCGCTTATCTTCCCGCAAATGCTCCCAGCTACTGGTTTGCTTCGGAAGCCACTCTGTCCAAGGCGGCGGGCGTCAATCGCTTTGTGTGGGATCTGCGGTATCCGCCCCCGCTTTCGCTCCCCTACGGGTACTACGGCAAACTGCTGGAGTATACGGAATACACGCTGGCCGATCACGCCGTACCCGGCCTCACGCCGCGCGTGCAACCTCGGGGACCACTGGTCTTGCCGGGCACGTACACCATCGAATTACGGGTTGGCGGTCAAACCCTGCGACAGCCTCTGACGGTGGAACTTGATCCGCGGGTTCATGCCTCGCCAGCCGATCTGTCGGACCAACTGGATTTGGCGCAGCGAATCAGCCGGGGAATGAAAGTGAGTTCGGATGTCTTTTACCGGGTGGCAGGGTTGCGTAAAGCTTTCACCGAACGGACCGACGCCTTGAAGCAGTCTGAAACCAAAGAGACCAAGGACGCGGTGGCCGACTTCGAAAAGAAGATCGACGCCATCGACAAGGGGACCAGGCGCGCCCCGGGATTCGGACCCGTGAACCGCGACCTGGCCCGGCTCATCTTCAGCGTGGAGAGCGCCGACATGCGTCCGGCAGACACCATTCAGTCCGCGGCGCAACAAAGTTGCGATGCTCTCGACAAGGATCTCGCGAACTGGCGGCAGTTGAACGAACACGATCTCGCTGCTTTCAACGCAGTTCTTGCCGCCAATAAAGAGGCGCCGCTGCCCGTCCTCACTGGAATCGCCAACACGGGTTGCAAGCCGTAGACGCGCGCGAGGTCACTCTCCAGAACCGCCCGCTGCCGTCGTTGCCGGCGTTATGGTTTTTAACTGCTCTAACGCCGTCAGCACATTTTGCCAGCGCGCCTGGTCCTTTTTCGTTTCGATCGCGGCCGAGGGGTCGGAATAGAACTGCAAGATGTTGGCGCGCAGCTCCGGCGATGTCAGATCGAACTTCCGCTCCGACAATTGAGCCAGCAACTTTGCGTACGCATCGTCGCTGAGAGAGTATTCGGCAGCCGCGGTGGGCTGGCCGCTATCCAGATCGCAGTTGGGAAGCACCAGGGTGTCGGTGCGCACTTCTTCGAGAAAAGCCCGGTACTGATCGACGGTTGTGTTGATGCTCTTGATATACAGGTCCTCGGTTTGCGCGGTCGGGTTGTTGAACGCCAACCCTTTGAAGGGACCGACTTTCGGCATATATCGCAGGAGCGTGGCCAGAATCCGGCTACCCAAGCCCGGCCTCACGTAGTCCTTTCCCCACTGCCTTTCGTAGTCGGAGCGCGAAAGACGGTACAGGAACTTCTGCTTCGAAAAATTAGGCGTCTCGCGCATCAACTCCTTCTTATGGGTTTGCAGGGCGACTCGGGTCATCTGCGGAATCAGCTCGTTCACAGCGAAACGATACGAACCCACCGCCATATCCTCGTGGGTAAGCACATCTTTCAGCTGCATCCCATAGACCACGGGAAAGACCCGCTCCAGCAGGCTCTTGGACACCTGGAATCCGATGAAGTCGTGGTATTGCTGCGACGCATAACGATTCTTTGCGACCTGCACGGTGTCGAACCCAAATTCTGTTTTCAGATGTGCCGTCCTGTCCTGGGCATAGCGGACTGACGGGCCATATTTCGCTCGTAGCTTCGGGTATTCGATCGCGACGGACTGGTTGACCGCCGGGTGCCCGGCGATATCCGATGCGTAGTGCGAGAGTGCGCCCAGCGCGAAGGCGTACTCATTGGCGTCCTGGCTTTCCAGCAGCAGCTCGCGGACAAAGTCTCCGCTCCGAACATAGTGCACCAGATCGCTGAACTCCCTGCTGCCGAACGGGTAGTAGCCGAGATCCTGGATCACGGCGCCTCCGTAGGCGTAGGCATGCGCCTCTTTTATTTGGTCTTCCGAGAGGCCCGGAAACCGCTTGAGCAGCAGAGGCTGGATCTCAGCGGTCCAGAGCAGGTCTACGATCTCTTCGTGCGTAAGAACCGAGTACGCCGGCGAAACGGTGCTGCACATCAAAAGAATGAGGAAAAGCGCCGTCGCACGGACGGAAAACAGGCGCCAGCTCTTCCACGAGTTGGCGCCTGTCGATATGCGATTGTTGCGCATTGCTCAAATCCGGCCGAGTACCAGCAGAATGACGACAACGAACAGTACAACTCCCACTCCGCCGGTTGGTGCATAACCCCAATCCCTACTATGCGACCATCGGGGCAGCGCTCCAAGAAGTGCAAGAATCAGGATCACAATCAATATGGTTCCAAGCATGTTTTGCTCCTTTGTTCATGAGCGGTGCAGCTTCGAAACTGCTCCGGTTTGACCTGCTATATCGAAATGCTGATGGCAATTCCGACGTCGGGATACCGGCGGTTGTACAGGTAGTAGCCGTTATCCACGTAGGTGACGTAAACGTCGTCGTTGTCGTACCAGTCATCGCCCCAATATTCCGGCCAAGGGTCAACCGCACTGAGCCAATAACCGTGGTATTGGAAGCGAGGGTATCCGCCGACAACCAGGAAGGGGAGGCCGTAGATGCGGAATCCGTGGTCCTCGCCAAAATATCCGCGGAAGCGGTCGTCAGGGATGCGGTAGCCGTGATATCCGCCGCGCTGTTGCCAGTTGCGGTGGTCGGTGTCCCAGTGTTGTGAGCGATGTCCCTGCCAGGCGCTCTGCTGGATGCGCTGCTGTTCCTGAGTCGGGTGATGCTGCGCGCCTCCGTTTTGAGCGTGCTGTTGCTGGTTGTTGTGGTCCTGTCGTTGGGCGTGCTGGGGCTGCTGGTGTCCCTGCTCTGCCTTCTGTTGGTGCTGAGGTTGCTGGCGTGTCTGCTCTGCCTTCTGTTGATGCTGGGGCTGCCGGTGCGTCTGCTCTGCCTTCTGTTGGTGCTGGGGTTGCTGGCGCGTCTGCTCTGCCTTCTGTTGGTGCTGGGGCTGCTGGTGCGTCTGCTCTGCCTTCTGTTGGTGCTGGGGCTGCTGGTGCGTCTGCTCTGCCTTCTGTTGGTGCTGGGGCTGCTGAGCGTGCTGCTGCTGAGGCTTCGCCTGTTCGTGCTGGCTTTCTTGCTGCTTCGGATGGTCTTGCTTTCCGGCTTGCTGCGCGAGCGCAGGAGCGGCGATTCCGAGAACCAAACCTAGTATGGCCGTGCTGGTGATTCCGAATATTGTCATAGAGGCTGCCTCGTTTACTGGTGGTGCGATACGCACCACAAACTCAAACAAAAGAAATCCAAAAGCCTGGGAAAAAGAGCGCGAGCCGAGCAGTGGCCCGCGCCCCTGATAATTGAACTAGCTGTTGCTCCGAGCTGTTGCTCGGAACGACAGCGCGTGGACTCTTAAAGCGTGACGCTGAGTGCAATGTTGACGCCCGGATAGCTCGCGTTGCACAGGTAATACACGCCGCCTATTTCCACAACATAGACGTCCTGCGTGTAGAGCCAGTTGCTCGGCCACACGCCCTCAAATCCGAACCAGTAGCCACCGTATTGGAAGCGGCGATCCCTGTAGTCGGATTGGCTGACGCGAAACCGGTGCTCCTGTCCAAAATTGGCCTTGTAACGATCGTCGGGAATACGGCCGGCACCGTTGTTGCCGGCGCGCTGGGTCGGCTGCGCCTGCTGCTGCTGCGCGTTCCTTTGTTCCTGCTGGTTATTCCGGTCCTGCTGCTGCGCGTTCTTTTCTTCCTGCTGCGTGTTCTTGTCCTGCTGCTGCGCGCTTTTCTCCTCTTGCTTGTTGTTCTTGTCTTGCTGTTGCGCGTTTTTGCCTTCCTGCGCGTTGTTCTTGTCTTGCTGCGCGTTTTTCTCCTGTGGCTTTGCGGATTTTTCTGGTTGCGCTTTCTTCTCGTCCTGGGCAGGCTTGGCTTTCTGCTCTTCCGGCTGGTCGTGCTGGTCCTGCTGTGCGTATGCCGGGATACCAACTCCGAGGGTCAAAGAAAGTACTGCCGTGCTGATTGCTCCAACGAGTTTCATAAAGTATTGCCTCCGTTATCGAATCGTTTCTTATTCTTGCTTACCGCAAGCTTCCTGTGGTCGCGTTGACCGGGTTGCCGATGGCGTCGCCGGATACGAGAAGTTCAACTCTCCGGTTCTGCTGCCGGCCCGCGGAGTTATCGTTGGAGGCTACCGGCAGACTGTTGCCGAAACCTTTGGACGAAACCGAACCCGTCGATACTCCTTGTTGCACCAGGTAATCGCGCACGGAACCGGCACGATTCTCGGAAAGCGTTTGGTTCATGGCATCGCCGCCGACGTTGTCGGTATAGCCGCCGACTTCAATGTTGAGCCCAGGGTAAGCCAGCAGAATGCCGGCAACCTTCGCCAGTTTCTCGCGGGCTCCCGGCTTCAGTGAATACTTTCCGGTGTCAAACAGAACATCGGACATGCTGACGATGAGGCCCCGTGCGCTATCGCGAGTCTGAAGAATGGAATTCAGTTGCTCGGACAACTTCGCGCGCATGGCTGCCTTGTCGGTTTCCGCCTGTTGCGCGCTCAAGTTCGCCTTCTCGGCCGCTAAGCGGGATTGCTCGGCATCCGCCTGCGCCGCCGAAAGTGCGGTCGCCGACGAAGCCTGGTTGTTCGCCATGTCGGATTGGGCCTTTGCGGTCGCAGCTTGTGCATCCGCACTGTCATTGCGTGCCCTGGCGGCATCCGCTTCAGCCTGAGCCTTGGCGGCCTGAGCATTCACGGTGTCAGATTCTGCCTGAGCCTTGGCCGCTTGAGCTCTTGCGGTGTCAGACTCGGCTTGCTCCTTGCGACGCATCGCCTCATCGGCCTGTCCTTGTGTTCGCGCCTGCGCGTCGGCTGAATCCTGGCGTTCATTTGCCAGCCGGACATCGTCCATTTTCTTGACGGCGATCGCGCGCGCATCTTCCGCAGTCTGCACTGCCTCGCGGGAGACTGCGATCAGAGGCTTGCGGTCGACATGTCTGCTCGTGGCTTCACTATCGGCGTTGTCCATCAGCTGCACGGCGTGCTGATAGCTGTCGCTGGCATATTGCTCCGCGCCTTCGGATTGTGCGATGCGCAACGCATTGCGCGCCTCAAAGAATTCCAACGGCAACTTCGCACTCAAAACCACCGGATCGAACTTGTACCCGGTGGGAAGGTAGCCACCGCGCTCCATCAGTTCATACTTGGCGTTCACCGCTTCGGTGGTTCCCTTGGTTTCTTCGCGAACCACGTTCTCCAGAATCACCACATTGCTGGGCTGCCGGACGGCATAGTACGGCTCCGCCGTAACGATCAGCGCAAATGCCTGCAGGTCCGTGGTCACGTTGAGCTTGCTGCGATGGTTGCCGCCGAGCAGAACTTCGCCCAGGTTTACGGCGCGGCCTTCGGGCGAAATCGCCCACAGGACGTAGGTCAGATACTCATTGCCGAACGCCGTCGGCTTCTGCAAATTGCCGAATTCTGCTTCGATCGCAATCGCGCCGCGTTTGCTGTTGATCTCCGCGACTCCATTCGCCGATGGCATCAGGTCGGTGCCCGCGAAATCCAGTTTCGAAGATCCGCTGCGATGCTTATAGTTGACCGCCTGCACGCTTCGGCTGATGACCGTTACTCGGAATGTTGGCGTCGAACGGGCAGGCTCGACTTTCAGGGTTGTTTGAGAATCGGTTTGAGCGACTGCGGGTAAGCTCAGGGCGAGTGCGGCGGCGAACAGTAAGTTTATTTTCAACGGAATACTCCTCTGGCAGGTATCTGCCGTAATGCATTGTTCTTTAGTGGATTGTGAGTTTCGTGGCTTGCTCTTTCCCTGACTAACTTCGCCCGGCCTCACCCTTTTCCGACGTGGATATTGGAAAAGGAGTGGAACAGTCCAAACACATTCAACAGCCAAAGCACCACGGCTATCACCACGACGCCGTTCAGGATGGACTTGATGGATCCCTGCATGGGGATGAAGTGATTCACCAGCCACAGCAGAACACCGACGACGATCAGAACTTCCAGGAGTTGAATTAAAGGCATGATCTTTGACCTTCCTTTCTTGTTCGCGAGCTA
The DNA here is from genome assembly GCA_013289685.1 of Acidobacteriota bacterium. Lineage (GTDB taxonomy): Bacteria > Acidobacteriota > Terriglobia > Terriglobales > Acidobacteriaceae > Sulfotelmatobacter. Next base: position 634,048 of record JABCZL010000001.1, read on the forward strand.
TGTTCGCGAGCTAGGTTGCGCGGGGTAACCCCTCTCATCCGTCCGGAGGTGTTCCCCATTTCGATGTTCGAGATTCTCTAGGGTCAAATCGTGCACGCCGCAAGGTTTGGCGGCAGGCACACGGATGAAGAATGTTGATTCGCTGGATGTGGCCGCTTGGCGTGACCTGACCAGGACACGACCCCGGCGACCTAGAGGCAAGAGTCGCGATTCAGCCTCGCGGCTCTGTCTGCACACTCAGAATATAACTAACAATGACAGGTGTGGGCGGGTGCGTCTGAGCAAGATAGCTCACAAGTGAAGAATCAAGATTGTGATCCCGGCGCTGAAGCAAACCACCAGACCGTCAGCGTGCTTGTTGAGAATTGGGCGCCCGGCTTGCATCCGTGGAAGCCGCAGACCGTATCGGCGAATGTGCGGCGGGCAAGTCGAATTCCCGTCCACAGTCGAAACAGACCTTGTAGGTGCGATGTTTGATGGTGAACACCCGACTGAGGTGACGGTGGCGGCAGCCGAAGATAAACTGGAAGACACCCGAGAATGGTTTCATCAATCCCGCGCTCTCTGGCGGCGCTCGCAACATCCATTGGCATCCAACCACTCCAGCAGCGAGCGAACACTGGCCCGAGCCAGGGCGATCGCGCAATCCGCAGCTCCGTAATAAATGTTGAGGGTGTCGCCATCGGCGTCCATGGTGTACCCACAAGGAAAGACAACATCGTCAACGTCGCCGTGGCGCTCGTACTCGGCTTCCGGCCCAAAGATCCAGGAATCTCCTCGCAGCAAGCACTTCTCGGGATTCTCCAGATCGAAAAGGGCCAGGCCCAAACGGTAGAGACAGCCTGAAGGCGTATGCCGTACTCCGTGATAGAACACCAGCCATCCTCTGGAAGTCTCGATGGGCGGCGGCGATAACCCGATCTTGTTGGCATCCCACCAGGCGCCGCGGCGGGCTTCCAGCATCAGCCGGTGCCTGCCCCAATAGCGCAGGTCGGGTGAGTAGGAGATCCACATGTGCGACCCGAGCGTCGTCATGGGACGATGAATCAGCGCCCAGCATCCGTCGATTCTCCGAGGAAGAAGTGCGGAGTCCTTGTCATCGGGCGGCATGATGACGCCGTACCGTTCGAAGGTGCGGAAGTCTTTGGTTAGAGCCAGGGACACGCCAGGGCCGCCGCGCGAATAGGAAGTGTAGGTGACCACGTATTGCTGCAGCTCGGGGACAAACGTAATGCGCGGATCTTCAATGCCCCAAATCTCCTCCGGATAGTTCTTCGGGTCGGGCATCAACGTTGGTTCGGCGTCGATTTGCCATCCATCGACTCCGTTGCGAGAGCGCGCGGCGGATAGATGCGACAGGCCGCGGCGATCTTCCACGCGGCATAGCAGCAGGGTCGTGCCATCTGCAAGTCGCGTCGCCCCCGCATTGAACACACTGTTAATCGGATAGGGCCAGTCTTTACTCGTCAGGATCGGGTTCGCGGGATGGCGAAGCAGGAGTGGCTCGAAGCGAGTACTCAGCACGGCAACAGGTTTTTCTACGGGCGTCGTCATGATGGGATTTCCATTTGTTCCGCCTCCTGCAGCGATCGCATTTCCAGCAGCGCCATCAGGAACGACAGCGTTGATTCCGCTCCCTGGTTTTCATTGGCGCGGTCGGGATGCAGGCCGTCGCGGCAGCCGCCCGTTACGGAATCATAAAGAGGCAGTTGCAGATCGTTGTCGCCCAGAAACCAGTTGAAGGCCGACCAGGCTTCGCCGCGCCAGCGGCTGTCGCCAGTCACGCGGAACGCCTGCAAGCACGCAGACACCGCGCCCGCGGCTTCGAGCGGTTGCTGATCAAAGCGGGCCTTCTCCCCATCCTGGCGATAGAAGCCTTGCGAACCGATGGGGACAAAGTGGCCGTTGGTTTCGCAGCGCTGCACTTCCATCAGCCAATCCAGCGATTCAAGGCCGGCGGAAACCATGCGGTCATCCGAGCTTGCCGAGCCGGCAAGCAGCAGGGATTGTGACAGCCGCGCGTTGCCATAGGCCAGAACATTCTCGAACCATTTCCAATCGGGCCTTCGGATGGACTCATACATCTCGAGCAACCGCCGGCTGAGGGCAGACCGCACTTTCTGCGCATCGCGATCTCCCGGATACGAAGTGAGATATTCCTGAATGCCGAGCAGCGTATAGGCCCAGGCGCGCGGACTGCTGAATTCCAGCGCCACGGGAAGAGAGAACTCGAACAAGCGACCGGCAGCGCCTCTCAGTCCTTGGTCCTGGGACCGGCCCAGAATCGTGCCCAGAGCCCACAAAGCACGCCCATGACAGTCTTCGGAACCCACGGCCTCGTTCCACCGGCGATCGTAGCGGAGAAAGTTCTTGAATCTGCCTTTCGCCGGATTAAAGGCATGCTCCAGAAATGATAGATACAGGCCTGGCGACTTCGCGGACGATAAAGATACAGAAGATAAATCTGCCGTTCCACCGCGAGCCCCGCCCAATTGCTCCAGCAGCACGGCCAGGATGAGAGCGCGAGCGTTGTCGTCCGTGGTGTATCCCTCTGTGCGGTTTGGGATCGTAAAGATCGAGTGCTGCAGCATTCCAGTGTCGTCGGTCAGTCGAGTTACATGATCCAGTTTCAATCGTGGCAATTGATCGAGCGATTTGTTCGTCATCTGGGCCGAGAACTGCACTCTTGGACTTTCCATGCGGTCGCCGCGGACCCGCGCAAAACTTTCCATGTAACCTTGCGCCACTCGTTTCCATACCATCTCGCGCGCGAACAGATAAGCGCGTTTCCGCATGGCGTGCCGTATCGCCGGAGTGTCGAGGAGTTCAATCGTCTTCTGTGCGATCGCGTCGGGATTCTGAAACGGCACCAGCGCGCCTCTGCGGTCGTCGAGCAGTTCGATGGCGTGCCAATAGGGAGTCGATATAATCGCCTTGCCCGCCCCCAGTGCATAAGCCAGCGTTCCTGAGACTACCTGGGCCTCGTGGCGATAGGGAGTGATGTAAATATCGGCGGCGCCGATGAATTCAACCATCTCCTCGGGACTGACGAAACGGTTGTGGAACAGCACTTGCGATTCCACTCCGCTTTCCTTCGCCAGAGCCTGCAAACTGGCTCGATACTGATCCCCCTCGCGACGGAGGATGTGAGGATGGGTTGCACCTGCCACGATGTAAACCACATTCTTGTGTTTGGACAGAATCTGCGGCAGCGCTTGAATTACGTTTTCGATTCCCTTATTCGGCGAGAGCAGGCCGAAGGTGAGCAGAACCGCTTTTCCCTCCACGCCAAAGCGGTCCTTATAGAAATTCGGATCCAGGAACGGCAAATCCGGAACGCCGTGCGGGACCATGTCGATCTTGCTGCCGGGCACCTTGAAGATTTCCTGCAGGAACTGGGATGACAGCTGGCTCATGACAATAAGGCGGTCGGAAAGTTCTGCTATTTCTTCCATGACCGCAAGTTGGTTCGGGTCAGGCTCACGCAGAACGGTATGCAGCGTCGTCACCACGGGCATCTTCAGGCCACGCAGCAGGTGCAAAATATGGCTCCCGGCGGGACCGCCGAAGATTCCATACTCGTGCTGCAGGCATACCATGTCGATGTTGTTGAAGTTCAGAAATTCCGCGGCTTCCTGATACGACCTCACGTCGTCCTGGGCCAGCGACCATCGCACCCGTGCGGGATAGTCGTATCCTTCTTCGGTGTCGTTGACCGGGAGTGCCAACAGTCGAGCCGTCCCGTACTCCGCGGAGATGGCGCTGCACAGGTCGGTGGTGAACGTGGCGATGCCGCAATGTCGGGGAAGATAGTTTCCGATCACCGCGATCCGGCTCGGCAGCGATGGCTTCGATTGCAGTCGGGTGCGCAGCGCCGTGGTCCCGACTCGATCTCGATCCATGGGCCTCGGGCCAACGACTTCCAACAGGACCTTGGGTAGCACGGTGTTGGGTAGCGACATATGTTCCTGCTCCGGCGAAGGGCTGACGGATCAGCCTTGCAGTGGGTCCTGGATCCTAGGCGGTGATCTCGACGGGCACTAACTCGGGCGTGCAGCGGGAGTTTTGGAGTGATTTGGCAGCGTCTTCAGCCGTAAATTTTCCCATCATCAGGGCTAGTTTTCGGTCCGTTGTCATTTGGACGGGAATCCGATCAATCCGCTGCACGTACGCAGGGGCGCGAGTGCCGCCATGAGTCACTTTGACAACAAACTTGATGTTCGCCATGTACTCCAGAATACCGACATCGTGCTGGATCGAACTGGTCACTATTGACCATTTTGTGGGCGAGTAACGGTGCATAATGGAGATATGACGCCCAAACAAAAACTGGCCCTGTCGGTTCGTTGCCCTACTTGTGGTGCAAAGCCCGGTGAAAAATGCGAGCTGAGTACTGGCCTGCCTCGCACCGAACCGCATCGGGATCGGCGCTTAGCGGGCTCGGAAAAGTAAAGGACCGCGCGGCTCACGCCAGCGCTGGTGCGAGAGCAGAGCCGAGACGATCGAAGGCGTGGTTCACCGACGCGGCGGCCGCTGTGCTTTCCTCTGCCGTAGGCGTGGGTATTTGAAGCAATCCCTGGCGGCCAAGGTTTGAGGGCAGGATGAATGCGTCCTGGTGCTGCATGACAAATCCCAGAATATGCGCCAGGCCCTCCGACTGGTATCCATTATCGAACCTGATGCCGGTGTCGTGAAATGTCGAAGGCGACATCCAGTACTCACACGCCAGAAGCCAATGGCCCCGGGATATCGATGACCAGACCTTCAGATAGTCCAACGTACCGCCGGGAGCGAAACCGTATTCAATATGAATCAAGCCCGCCTCGGTTCCATGCATCAAGTCTGCCCACGAAACAACAATGGCAGACTCAAGAACCTGGTCGAGACTCTGAGTTCCGTTATGTGTCATAAATTGGCGCTCTGACTTTTCCAGGAACTGCGCTCAGCCTTGAGCCCAGTCCGCATCGTGCTGCGACCCTTGGCGTGCCTCGGCACTATCCAGGTAGCAGCTCTGCTGGACGTGACGCGAGTGGGCTGTAACCACGGCGTAGGGCACACCCAGAAAACGCTTGGCGACGATTCCGGTTACCTCCAGGCCATTGAACCGTTGTGGCTTTACCTTCGCCAGAATCCGCTGCAACGCGTTCTGGATCTTCACCGCTCCAACCGAGCCCCAGAACATCACCTTGACTTCTGCCGCGATGAAGAAGAAATTCCATCCGGCCGCATGGATTTTGCGATCCAGGGTGACGCCATCCAGAAGCTTGAGCAGACTCCATTGCCCTGAACATGGCTCGCTCTCCAGCCCAAGAAGTTGGGTCATCTCGGGCCATTCCTTCATCAGAATCGTGCCCACTTGAACGGTTGCTGGCATAGATCCCCTGATCAGTAGCGGTGTGATTGTCCGTTGATATGCAGTTCCATGGTGAGGCAGGAGGCGAAGCAAAACTGCTCAAAAGTGATCACTCGGGGAGAAACTGCCGCGCTAGGACGATTGGTCAGGAATGAGGGGTGTTCGCGATTCTTGTGAATTTGTCGTCCATTTGCGGACTATACTGATTAAAGATGGGTTCCGCGATAGCAGTCAAGAAGAACGGCGGATTTGATCCCAACACCTTCCTCGCCACCATTGGGGATGGCCGGAAGATTCTGTCTATTCCAAAGAAGCAAGTGATATTTGCTCAAGGGGACGAGGCGGACGCTGTCTTCTATGTGCAAACCGGCAAGGTCAGGCTGAGCGTCGTATCCAAGATCGGCAAGGAAGCTACGATTGCAATCGTGAGCGCGGGGAACTTCTTCGGCGAAGGGTCGTTGGCAGGTCAGCTTCTGCGCATGGGCTCAGCGGCTGCCATGACAGATTGCGAGATTCTCCGAGTCGAGAAGAAGACGATGATGGATGCGCTTCATCGCGAGCCTGCACTTTCTGAAATGTTCGTGGCGTATCTGCTGGGGCGGAATATTCGTTACGAAGAGGATCTGGTCGACCAACTGTTCAACTCCAGTGAGAAACGCCTGGCCCGTGTCCTCTTGTTGCTCGCTCATTTCGGCAAGGAAGGCATTCCGGAAACCGTGGTTCCTAAGATTAGCCAGGAAACCCTGGCCGAGATGGTGGGGACGACTCGTTCTCGGGTCAGCTTCTTCATGAACCGATTCCGGAAGCTGGGCTTTATTCACTATGCGGGCGGTACCGAGGGCGCTTTGCAGGTCCACAGCTCTCTGCTCAATGTCGTTCTCCACGATTGAGCACCTGCCACGAATGCAGTTTTGCACCCTGGTCCCTTTCAACCAATCCCCGTAGCCTGCGCTACTCGGACGCTCCCGGGCTCTTAGGTGGGTCGGCGCGCCAAACGTAGAGATATTTCTCGTCGCTCGACGTGACCACCGGGATGTTCTTCTCGCGGGTTACGCGGTTTAAAGCGGAGCGTAGATTCTGCATCTTCTCGCCGTTCAAACCGGCCAGAGGAATTTTGACCGCCTGCTGGGCAGTTAGCTTCGAAAGGTCGGACAGAATGTCCGCCACCGCCCTCCGATGTTTCCCTTTGCGGCCTTGCGGAACATCGGACCGATTCACCGCCGCATAGTGGCTGTCGTTGCCGTTGCGTCCCATCGGAAGCACTCCTTCGTCGGAAATCGCATCCGTATGGGCGAAATCGTACCGCAAAGAATCGTAGGCTGCAACTAAAAGTCTATGCAAATCCTAAAGACGGCAGCAATCCGCTGCGCATGCGTACATTAAGCTTATTATTTTCAATAAGATGCACTACCTGCATTGCACTGAAACCTGCTAAGAATTCACCCGTACGACTTGGGAAGCGCTAACATGGGGGTCGGTATGGGTGGCTGAGGGCTCGGGAAACAGCCGATGCTGTAACACTCGTCCGGGCTCTCGTGAGGGGGGCACCCAACCATGACTCCAACTGCAGCAGCTAAGAACAAAGGCGACTTCGATCCGAATGCATTTCTTGCCACCATCGGGAAGGGCAGAAAATTTGTGCTCTTCCCGAGGAAACAGACCATCTTCGCGCAAGGGGATAGCGCAGATGCTGTGTTCTATGTCCAGACGGGCAAGGTAAGACTCACCGTGGTCTCGAAGACCGGCAAGGAAGCGACCATCGGAATACTAGCGGAGGGAGACTTTTTCGGCGAAGGCTCACTGGCGGGCCAAACGCTCCGCATGGGCTCCGCAATCGCGATGACGGATTGCACCATTCTGCGAATCGATAAGAAAGCTATGATGGAAGCGCTTCATCGCGAACACGAAGTTTCTGACATGTTTGTGGCTTATTTGTTGGCGCGCAACATCCGTTACGAAGAAGACCTGGTGGATCAGCTCTTCAACTCGAGCGAAAAGAGGCTGGCCCGGATCCTTTTGCTGCTCGCGCATTTCGGCAAGGAAGGCAAACCTGAAAGTGTGATCCCCAAGATCAGTCAGGAAGCGCTGGCCGAAATGATCGGCACAACCCGCTCTCGAGTCAGCTTTTTCATGAACCGTTTTAGAAGATTGGGATTCATCCACTACAACGGTGGTCTGCAGGTCCACAGTTCGCTGCTGAACGTCGTTCTCCACGACTAGAATCAGGCGGCAGGAGAAAGGGCACCCTGAAATTCAGGGTGCCCGGAGTATTCAAGTTGAAACCGGTCCGCTATTGCGGCTTCTCGTTTTGTTTCGGCTTCTCTTCGTTAGATTTCTTCGGTTCCTGCTTAACCGGCGCCGGCTGCGGACGCTGCTGTTGATGTTGCTGTGGTTGCACTGCCGGTCGTGGTTGCGACGGAGGAGCAGTGTGCTGTGGCTGCGAGCGCTCGCTCGGTGGCGGAGTCAGCGGCCGTTGAGCCGGCTCATTCCGGTTGGGCGCGGGCCGGCTGGGCTCGGGCCGGTTGGGTTCAGGACGATTGGGTTCGGGACGACTGTTCGGCTGAGCTGCCGGCGCACGATTCGGCTCCGGCTGTCGATTCGGCTGGGGCGTGGGCGGTCGGTTCGGTTCCGGCCGGTTCGGCTCGGGCTGGTTCGGTCGCGCCACGGGCGGGCGGTTGGGCTCCGGCTGAGTACTCGGCACAGGCCGACCCGAGTGCGCCGCGTTGTTCTCTGGACGCGCGGCCGGTGTGTTAGCCGGTGGCTGAACCGCGGCACGATTCACGGGAGGGTTATACGGCTTCCCCGTTGGTTTCGCGTGCACTGCAGCGTGGTCGCTGAATGCTCCCGGTTTGGGAGTAGCCGCGATGGTTGGCGTGCCGTGGTTCACGGAAGCCCGCTGTTCCGGGTTGCTGCGGGCAGCCTGCTCATGTTGCGTTTGAGCGGCTACCGGAGCAATGTGCCTCTCGTGTGCCACCGCTTCTTGCTGAGGCGTGGGGCGCGCACTGATCCCACCGCTGCCACCGTTGTAGCTGACCCGGTTGATCGTGGTGTTGTTGATCACGGTCGTGTTGTAGACGTTGTGAATGTTAGTGACATTCACGTTGCTCGCTGAACGGTTGTAGTAGAACTGTCCGCCCTGCCAGCGTCCACCCTGATAACCGTCACCGTAATATCCGTAGCCGTAACTGACGCCGCCGTAGAAACCTACCTGCTGGCCCCAGTACCCGTTGTAGAAGACATATCCGTTGCCTCCCCAGCCCCAATAGGCCGGAGTCCAGAGAAGTCCAGGTTCCGGAGCCATGACCCAGGTGCCCGGCACCCAGTAGTAACCGTCGTCGTCAGCGGCGTAGGCCCAATAGCCAGGCGTCCACAGATAACCGTCTTCAGGACAAAGGGGTTGCTCGTACACCGGCAATTCTGGCGGGGCGAATGAGATGGAAACGCCGATTTGCGCATAGGCTGCCGCCGACATGGCGAGCAGTACGAGGGCAAACAGCGGCGTGCGAACAAAACGAGTGATACTCATGGTGATTCCTTTTTGCCCCATGATCCTTTCGCGTGCCCGGTAAAGCTGTGCTGCTGCGGGCTGCGCGATGGAGATGGAGAGGGAGATTTTCCGGACGAGACGCACTGGGGACCCTGTCTCGTTCGTAAATGATTCTGATGAAGACCTTCTCATGTTCGAGAGGTCAAGGTCTGAGCAAGAAAGCTCAGTTCGAGTCATTGTGGTATTGAGGTGCTTTAGAGGTGCTTTAGTGCAGGTCTGCTGGATTCAGTGCTTCGACGAAAGCCGTCAGGGGAGGAGCCGTGATGGCATCGGCCGGCACCCATTCGATGGGCAGTAAGTGGCGGACGCGCGCTGGCGCGGTCGCTGTAGCTTGCCGGTGGCCGCACGACAGGCATATCGCTCCCGCTGGCCGGATGTCCGTCTCTTTCGATATTTCATTCTCCCGAACCGCCAGCGAGCCTGCGATGACTGGGCCGCCGCACGCATCACACGGGTACGCGCAGAGGTGAAGATATTGTTTTCTCACTGAGGTTTCCTCAAACACTAAAGAGCTACAGTAACCGATCCTACGGCTTCGAGTTTGTGCTGTCTGAGCACAATTGCTCTAGCAGGCTGCGGAAAAACTCGATTCACCACCCGGTTGTGAAAGGCGCGGCTTTAAGCCGCGCCTTAAGCCGTGGAAGAGCGGCCCTTTAGGGCCGCGTAAGCCGTTGAAAATTAATCTGGGCTTCAGCCCTCGTCGTCGTTTTTCTTCGACCAACTGAGTTTTTCAGCATACTGTTTAGCCGCTGAGGTTATCTTCGGTCGGCAAAAAGAGTTTTCCGCAGCCAGTTAGTGCTAGTGTGTGCGATCTCGGGCGCCAGCGCCCTGTGAGCAATTTTGCACAGCATTCCATCGAGTCCCCCGCATATACCTGACTGCTATGGCAACCAACAGCACACTGCTTTGTATCCACCGGGACCCGTCTCAACTGACTCTGTTGCGGGAAAACGGATACGAGCTGGTCACCGCGAGTAGCGGTTCGGAAGGCCTGCGGCTTTTGATGTCGCGACCCGTGGATGCAATTGTGCTTGAGTACCATCTGGGCCTGCTGGACGGCGCAACTGTTGCGAATGAGATCAAGAAGGCCAAGCCCCAGCTCCCAATCGTCATGCTGGCCGATGATTTGGAATTGCCGGAGGGGGCGCTGAAATCCGTCGATGCCCTGGTGACCAAATCGGATGGACCTCACTTTCTATGGGCAACGGTTCACTTTGTGCTAAGTGTGAAGTCGATGCAACGCAGAGAAGGAACTCTGAAGACGCAAAAGGCGGCGCATCTCCGGCGTACCGGCAAATCTCGCGAATGCGGAAACCGACGGCAATCCGATGCGCCTCAGTTAACCGTCAGCGCGGAGGACGATCCTTTTTCACCGGGAGTTTGGAGAAGAATACGGACTGGACGAATCAAATTCTGATCCGAACCATGGCGGTCGCACTGTAACCTGGATTGCCCTCTGCGGGCAGATTTCAGGCCGAGCGGCGCCCGCTTACCAGATTAATGACTACCATGACGAGAGCGACGACCAATATCAGGTGAATCAGACCACCGGCCACGTGCAGGCTAAAACCCAAGAGCCACAAAATCAGCAAGACTGCAACAATCGTCCAGAGCATTTTAGTCTCCTCTTTTCATCCTTCTTGTTTTGCATCCTTTGGTTCACCTGGAATGGCTCTCAGCGACTTCCCGCACTCCAGGCAGAATCGCTTGGCTCGCGGTGTGATCAACCCGCAGAACGGACACATCCTTTGTGATTGGACCTGCTGGGCCTCTGGTCTGAGCATTGCCAGGAGCTTTTCGAAGAAAGAAACAACAGGACTCATCGATTCACCTTCGCGCTCTCTCCCCGGGTCTGCGAACGGTCAGGACGCTGGTGCAAGCGATTGGAGTGAACGAGTAGGATCTCACTGGCATCTCTGACCACCTAACCATGACAGACCAGGGCTCATGATTCTGTGCAGGATTGCTCACATTAGATTCTCAAAGTGTCGCGTCGCCCGAAGAAAACTTGACCCTCTGCATCCGGGATCGGACTCGAAGTGAGCAATTCAGATCAGCTATTGCCAGAAGCCTGAGCGATCATGATTCTTGAGACGAGCACCTCCTCTCTCTCTTTCAGGTCCTCTGAAGCTAAGTCAGCTATCTGAAGTTGTCTCCTCTTAGTTCCGCTGCACCTAAAGGAAAACAATTCATGAAGAAAACAATGTCACTGCTCTTGATGAGCGCCCTGGGCATGTTTGGAAGCTACGCGTTTGCCGGTTCGGCGCGCGAAGACTCGGTTGCACGCCTGCAATCGTCGGTCGATGTGATTCACGCCATTATGGCGACGCCGGATAAAGGTATCCCCGAAGAAGTGCTGAACGATGCCAAGTGCATCCTGGTGGTACCGAACCTGATCAAAGGTGGATTTGTCTTTGGCGGCAAACACGGACGTGGCGTGGCCTCCTGCCGCACCGCTGAAGGTTGGAGCGCGCCCGCATTCGTCTCCGTCGGCGGCGGCAGTGCTGGATTTCAGATTGGCATCGAAGGCGTGGACCTGGTCATGCTGGTCATGAACGATCAAGGTTTCCAGCATCTGCTCTCCAGCAAGTTTGAACTGACTGGCGAGGGATCAGTGGCCGCCGGCCCGGTTGGCCGTCACGCTTCTGCCGGAACGGACTGGAAGATGAACACTGAAGTGCTGACCTACTCACGCTCCAAAGGTGTTTTCGCCGGTCTGACACTCGAAGGCGCCGTTGTGGAGCAGGATAACGACTCCACCCGCGCCATTTATGGCAGGCACCTGGAATTCCGCAACATCCTATCCGGCAAAGTGGCCACGCCGAGGAGTGCGGAACCTTTTATGAGGGCCATAGCCGAAGCCCGCGAGCAAGCGCGCATTGCGGAAGCGAAAGAAAACACGAAGTAATTCCATTACGAAGCACGCTGTGAGCGAGATGGATTTGTGACTGGCCGGAACCGCATGCCGGTTCCGGTCGGCGCAACCAAATGCCGTTCTTCACTGAAAATTAACTCTAGCTTTTCCGAAAGGCAGAATTATGACAGCCCGTCAACGGAGATGCCTTTGGGCACAAGTCGCGTGCCTCAGTCTCTGGCCTATTCTTGCGGTTGCCCAGTCCTCCGATACGGTGCAAAACCTGGAGGCCTGCAAGGCAGGCCGCGAAGCTTGTGATCGGTCCAAGCTCAACGCCCCGCAATCGGCCGAGGTGGCCGTCGCCGCCCACGAGCGTAACGTTGCGAACTGCCGGAACGGCTTCGATTCCTGTGATCACTCGAAACTCTCCGCGCCGGAAGCTACCGCGTTGGCCGTCGCCGATCACGAGCGTAACCTGTCCGATTGCAATGAAGGGATCAGTTCCTGTGACCGCTCTAAGCTGACCCCAGCCGAGGCGCACGATTATTCCGCCGCGGAGCACGCGCGTAACATCTCCGAATGCAAGGACGGAACCGGTGCTTGTGACCGCTCTAAGCTGAGCCCGTCGGAAGCCGGGGCAGTGAACACCGCCAGGCAGCAACTCAACGCATCCGACTGTAAGAACGGCACCGGGCTCTGCGATCACTCCCAGTTAACTCTTGCGGAGAAGAAGGAAGTGACCGCTGCGCAACGCCAGCGCAACTCGCAGAATTGTGCGAACGGCTGGGACGAGTGCGACCACTCCGAACTCACTGCCGCAGAAGCGAAGCTGACAGCCCGCTCTGAACAACAACGCAACTTTGCCTCCTGCAAAGACGGCCAGGAAACCTGTGACTATGCCAAGCTGACGCCCGCCGAAACCAAGACCCTGGCCGATGCCGAGCACAAGCGCAATTACACGGCATGCCTCAAAGGGTACGGCTATTGCGATCCTTCCCGACTCACGGTGGAGGAGACGCGTACGATCCACCCTGGCAATTGACTCTGAACCGAATGACCAGAGATCCGTCCGCTTGAAGAGGCCTATGACTCAACGACAGTGTCCCCACTGCGGTAGCGAACTGGTGCGAGCCAGACGCACGGAACAGCAAGCCCTGCCAGGAATGGCGCAGGCCGCGTCTCCCGGCTGGCGTTGCAGCGTGTGCGGAGGCGGATTCACTACCGAGCAGATCCGTGAAAGCGCCCGTGCCAGGTCCATGCCTGCTCCGGTGGAGCAGTAGCCGTTCTCTACTGGCCAAGATCTCTACTGGCAAAAATCGCTCCCGTGCGGCCGATATTCGCCAAGAAGCAACCCCCGCGAAAGGAACACGGCCTGACACGCACGGCGTCGTTAGCGACAGGATGACAAGGCTGGTGCAGCTCCGTCGTGGTAGATTTCTCCTGCATGCCCGCTTACTCCACCGACGAACAACTCCTCCACCGGGCGCTGGAACTGGCCCGCCAGGGCATCGGTCTCGCCTCGCCCAATCCTTACGTCGGCGCCGTGATCGCCGACCTTCACGGCAACGCCGTTGGCACCGGAGCCTACACCTACGCCGGCGTGAAGCACGCCGAGGTTCTCGCTCTGGAAGCGGCCGGCAGCAAGGCTCGCGGCGGAACCCTCTACATCAATCTCGAACCCCACGCGCATCAAGGGCGCACGCCTCCGTGCACCGACGCGCTGATTGCCGCGGGCATTCATCGCGTGGTCGCGTCCATGCCCGATCCCAATTCCAAGGTGAGCGGAAAGGGATTCGACAAGCTGCGCGCCGCAGGTGTGCATGTTGAAGTCGGCCGCCTGGAAGAACAGGCCCGCCGCCTGAACGAGGCATTCGCGCGCTACATTCGCCACGGCACGCCTCTGGTCACGCTAAAAGCCGCCATGACGCTCGACGGCAAGATCGCTCCGCCTCCCGATGAGGCGCCGGCCGAAGCACCGGTCGAAGCGATGGTCGGAACAATGGATCGCGGCGGCACGGCTGCTAACGGCGGATTCTCCGGGCACTGGATTACCGGCGAAGTCGCCCGCGCCCACGTGCAGGAACTGCGCCATCAGAACGACGCGCTGCTGGTCGGAGCGGGAACCATACTCTCCGACGACCCGCTGCTCACCGACCGAAGTGGCCGGGCGCGGCGGCGTCCGCTGCTGCGCGTGATTCTCGATTCGCGCCTGCGCCTGCCACTAGAGTCGCGCCTGGTGCAAAGCGCCGCTGCCGAACGAAAAAACGACGTGCTGGTATTCTGCTCGTCGGCCGGCGAGCCGAAGAAATCTCAACTCGAACAGCTTGGGATCCGCGTGGAGAAGGTTTCCGCGGTTGAACCCGACGGACGCCTGAATCTGCCCGCTATCCTGCACCGCCTGGGACAACTGGAAATCACCAGCGTGCTGATCGAAGGTGGGGCGACGATTAACGGGACCGCATTGGTCGCGAACGTCGTGGACAAGGTCTTCCTCTACTACGCTCCCAAGATCCTAGGGGGCTCCGGCTCGATTCCCTTCGCAGCCGGAGCAGGGTTCTGCCACATGAGCCATGCCGCGCAGGTCAAGAACGTCCATCTGCACCGCTTCGGAGAAGACTTCGCCGTGGAAGGCTACCTGCGCGACCCGTACGGAGAATAGGTTTTTCACCACAGAGACACAGGGGCACAGAAAGAAGCAAAGACTAGATTTCTTCTCCGTGACTCTGTGCCTCCGCGGTGAGTTCGTGCAATGGGTTTATGATGTTGTGTTTATTTCTGGAGGCCTTCATGTTTACTGGCATCGTCGAAGAAGTAGGACGCATCATCCGCATCGAGCAGCGCGGCGAGAACCGGCGCATCACCGTAGCCGCCGAGCACGCTCCCAAAGAACTGCGGACCGGCGACAGCGTTTCCGTAAGCGGAGTCTGCCTGACCGCTCTCGACATCAAGCCGGGGTCATCCAAAACAAGATCATCCGAGACAAGATCACCGGAAACAGGATCATCCGAAGCAGGATCGTTCTGCGCCGATCTCGCACCCGAGACCTGGGCGCGCACTTCGTTCTCGCGCATTCACGAAGGCGCGCTGGTGAACCTTGAACTGCCCATGAAGGCCGATGGCCGCTTCGGCGGGCACATCGTGCAGGGACACGTCGACGGAGTCGGCAAGCTGATCGCCCTCGATCGCATCGCCGAATCGGAAAACTGGTGGCTGCACATCGACCTGCCGAATGACGTCGAGAAATATACCGTTTACAAAGGTTCGATTACGATTGAAGGCATCAGCCTCACGGTCGCAAAACTGGAGAAGAATCGCTGCACCATCGCCATCATTCCGCACACGGTGGAGATGACGAATCTGCATTCCCTGAAGCCCGGCGACCCCGTCAACCTGGAAGCCGACCTGATCGCGAAATACGTCGAGAAGATGATGAGAGGCGACTCTTCGGAGAGTTCCTTCACCATCGAGGAACTGGTGCAAGAAGGGTTTTAGCGACGGTGGCTGGTGGTTAGTGGCTAGCGGTTCGGAATCCACTAACCACTAGTCACTAACGACTAGCCACTGCGCTTACGCTTCCAGCTTCAACTCATCCAGCTCCAGGAATTCCTGAATAATCGGGTGCGAATCTTTTTCCATTTCGGCATAGGTGCCGAAGAAAATTGCCTTGCCTTCGTACAGAAACACGACCCGCTCGGCGAGTTTCTTGGCCAGGCGCATGTCGTGGGTCACAACGATGCTGGTCAGGTTCAATTGAAGCTTGAGGCGCTTGATGAGATCGCCGAGCAACTGCGCCATCAGGGGATCGACCATGGTGGTGGGCTCGTCGTAGAGCACGCATTCGGGGCGCGCCGCGAGCGCCCGCGCGATCGCGACCGAGCGCTTCATGCCGGTAGAAAGATCGGACGGCAGCTGGTCGCGCATCTCCTGCACGCCCACCATCTGCAGCAGACCATCGACGATCTGGTAAATCTGCTCCTCGTTCAGCTCCCGGCTTTCGCGCAGAGGAAAGGCCACGTTCTCCCCGACCGTGAGTGAGTCAAAAAGCGCTCCGTTCTGAAAGACCATGGTGACTTTCTTGCGGATCAGTTGCAGCTGGTCCTCGTCGTAGTCGGTAATGTCCTGTCCGGCGACGATGACGCGTCCCGAGTCGGGCTTGAGAAATCCCATGATGTGATGCAGCGATACCGACTTGCCCACGCCGCTGCGGCCCAGAATGCAGACCGTTTCGGCGGGCAGCACGTCGAAGTTGACGTGGTCGAGCACGACGTTGTCGCCGAAGGCTTTGGAGACGTCGCGGAATTCGATGTAAGGCGCGGGTTGTGGAGTGTCGTCAGACATGAAATCGGCTCTTGGCTTTTGGCTTCCGGCTCTTGGCTTTTGGCTTCCGGCTCTTGGCTACGAACTTTGGCTCCAGGCTTTTGTCATCCGACAAAAGCGTTGTCATCCTGAGCGTAGTAGCGTCTTCGCGAAACGCGAAGACGCTACGAAGTCGAAGGATCCCTATCAGTCCGCATCGCCTCAGACTCAATGAGGAGTTCCCATAAAGTTCCTGAAAAAAACTCCTCTAGACCCCTATCCAGCGTCTCGCGCCGCCTCCAGTTCTTCCCGCGTATTCAAATTACGAAACATACTCGCGGAAAACCCAGCCGCCGCCAACTCTTCCTCTTCAATCGCCAGAGTTCGCACCGCATCGAACAACGCATCAATTTTATAACGCCCGGTGCGCAAAGCTTTCTCGGCTGCGTCAACAAATTCTGGGCGATAGATGGCACACAAGGGCTGCCAGCCTTCATTGGTTCGCGGCACGGTTACGGTTGCGGCGGAGTTGCCGGCACGCACAATCAGAAGTTGCAGCAGCGCGAACGAGACGAACGGCACGTCCACAGCCAAGACGAGATTCAATTCCGTCTGCGACGCTCGCAGCCCGGCGTGAATCCCTGCCAGCGGCCCACAGTCGCGGAATACATCTTCGACCACCGGGGCAAAAGGCGCAAATTTAGCGGGATCGCCCACGATGCGCACGTCAGGCGTGACGGTCCGCGCCAGCCCCAACGCCCGCGCCAGCAGCGTGCGGCCATCCAGGATGACAAAAGCCTTATCCGCACCCATCCGCGTGCTCTTGCCGCCAGCCAGGATGAACGCGGCAAGGTCCGCAGAAGTGCTGTCCATCCGGCGATCATACACGGTTGACTGCGGCTTGCCACCGAAGACCAACGCGTTACGCCCAACGCTTTCCACAGCCTAACCGCCTGCATCCACGCAATTTACTTCCCTGCGCGGGCCAGCCTGTGCACGAAAGTAACCTACCCAAAGTAGAACCTTCGCGCGATGATGGGCGTGCGTCCGAGGTTCACTGACCCGGAAGTAACAATCATGCCGCAAAAATTCATGGATGTGCTTATGCTTGGGCGCTGCTCTCACGAGTTCTCCTGGCCGCGCCGTGGTGCCGACGGTGACTACTACCAGGTTTGCCTGCTGTGCGCCGCGGAATACAAGTATGACTGGACCACCATGCGCCGCACCCAGCGCGTGGAGCACACCAAGCCCGAAACCAGCGTCCGCCGCGGCCATGCCCGCGAGAAGCGGCCGTCGTGGGTGCCGCGGGCCCGCCGCTTGAAGCTCGACATTCCCCTGCGCTACCGCGTCAACAAAACCAGCACGTGGTATGAGGGCATCATCGAAAACATCAGCCAGAGCGGCGTGCTCTTCAACGGGCCGCAGCAGCTACCGGTGAACGCCTTGATCGAGATGGTGTTTGAGATGCCGGAAGAAATTTCCGGACAGAAGAACAGCAACGTGGTGTGCCAGGGACGCGTGATGCGCTTCAAGGACGCGCCCACGGCTGAGCATATAGCCGACCAGGAAAATGGCGCACTGGCGGCGTCGATCGTCGACTACAAGTTCATCCACTAAACCGTTAGACCGTTAGACCGTAGCGCCGGCGTCCCGCCGGCTGTCGCAAGGCCGTCCCGGCCGCGCGTCCTGCATTTACTTCCGCAAGAATCCGCATCTACACTGTTCTGGATGTATCGGGCCAAGTAAACCGGTTCCGTGTCAGGAGAGTCGCGCCATGAAAAGAGCTTCCCTGTTGGCTTCTTTCTTTACGCTTGCGATCATTCTCGGCATTGGTGTGGGCTGCGCCCGCAAGCCCGACGATGCCAAGATTTCCAGCGACATTCAAAGCAAGTTCAGCCAGGATTCCGGGCTTTCCAGCAAGCAGCTGACGGTACAGGCTCACGATGGCGTGGTGACGCTGGCGGGCATGGTCGACAACGACGCGCAGCGGGACGCGGCCAGCCGACAGGCAGCGACGGTCGAGGGTGTGAGAACTGTAGTCAACAATCTGCAGGTCGGTAGTGGGCCGGCTGTGTCTGCAAAAGCTGCGCCGAAGCCTCCGATGCAGGCGTTAACTCAGCCTGTGCTCAAGGCCAAACCTGCGCCTGGAAAGAAAAGCAGTAAAGCTCGCGCGGACGACTCCCGCGCGGCTGGAGATTCCGCAAACGACTCGAACACCGACGAGACCAGCGCGAGTAACCAGGCGCCCCCGGATGCGGCATCACAAGCACCTCCGCCACCAGCGGACAATACTCAGACTCCTGCTCCTCCGCCGTCGCCGAAAAGGCTGATCATCGACCAAGGGACCCAAGTCATGGTGCGGCTCATCGATCCCATTGACAGCGAGAGGAACCAGACGGGAGACACGTTCCATGCGACGCTGAACGCCGCTCTCACCTCCGACGGAGAGGAAGCTGTGCCCGCGGGCGTCGAACTCACCGGCCATCTCGTCGAGGTAAAGAGCGCGGGCAAATTTGCCGGGCAATCGGCGGTGGCGTTGCAACTCGACAGTCTTTCCCTGGGCGGCAAGACCTACAGCCTGCAGACCGACCAGTACCGGAAGGAAGGAAGTTCGCGCGGCAAGAACACCGCCGAGAAAGTTGGCGGAGGCGCCATTATTGGCGGCATCATCGGCGCGATTGCGGGCGGCGGCAAAGGTGCGGCGATCGGCACCGCGGCCGGCGCAGGCGTGGGAGGCGGCGTCCAGGCGGCATCCAAGGGCCAGCAGATTAAACTTCCGTCGGAGACCGTGCTGAACTTCGTATTGCAGGAGCCCATCGAAGTGGTGCCGGCTCCCCCCGCGGACGCGAGTCGGCCGAAGCTCTGGGATTCGCAGTAGGCTGTTCCGGACCGCGTGTTATCATGCCTGCTTCTCCGGTGCGTTATGCCTTTTCCCCAGGTCGAAATCCAGCCGCGGCGATCCATGACGTGGTTCGCTTTGCTTTCCATTTTCATGGTGGCCGCGTCCTACGTGTTCGTGATCCTTCTAGCGGCCGCCTGCGTCTATCTGCCTTACCTGGCTCTGGCCGCTGGAATCGGGGGCTTTCAAATCGTGGCCCTCTTCCTGTTCGGCATCGTCATTGCAGGCGCGATGCTCTGGTCGCTGCTTCCGCGTCCCGACAAGTTCAAGGCTCCGGGACTGCTGATCGAGCGCGCGACGCAGCCTCGCCTGTTTGCGGAACTGGAGAACATCGCGGGCGTGCTGAACGAGCCCATGCCCAAAGAGGTCTACCTCATCGGAGACGTCAACGCGTGGGTCGCGGACCGCGGCGGGCTCATGGGAATCGGCAGCCGGCGCGTGATGGGACTGGGCTTGCCGCTGCTCTCGATCCTGACCGTGTCGCAGTTCCGCGCCGTGCTGGCGCATGAATTTGCCCATTATTACGGCGGCGATACCAGCCTGGGTCCGTGGGTCTACAAAACACAGACCGCCATCGTGCGCGCTTTTCAGAACATCGGGTCGGTAGGGCAGTTGGCGCGGATCGCGATCCTGGGCGTGATGTACGTGGTGGTGGCGACGCTGATGAAGTGGTACTTCGTGGTCTTTCTGCGGGCCATCAATCTGGTGTCGCGGCAGAAGGAGCATCGCGCCGACGAACTGGCCTGCCTGATCGCCGGGCGCCAGCCCCTGATCGATGGCCTGCGCGCGATTCATGGTGCCGTGCCGGCCTGGCCGGCCTACTGGAAAACCGAACTTGCTCCCATGCTCAACGACGGAGCCGTCCCCGGCATTGGCGATGGATTCGCGCGCTTCATCGCGGTTCCCGGCATCCACCAACAGATTCAAAAGAATCTGGAGAAAGAGATTCAGGAAGCCAAAGCAAATCCCTATGACACGCATCCTCCGCTGCGCGATCGTATCGCCGCAACCGAGAGACTCCCGGCCGGGTTCATCCCGGAAGACTCCAATCCGGCCCGAAGCCTGCTCGACCAGGCGGACGCGCTCGAACTGCGCTATCTGGAGCAGATGAATCCCGACATGAAACCCGGCACTTTGAAGTGCGTTTCATGGGACGAAGTTGGAACCCGAGTGACGATTCCGGCGTGGAAGAAATTTACCTCGGAATATTCTTCGGCGCTCGAGGGAGTCACGGCCGCGTCGCTGCCCGATCAGATTCCGAAGTTGCGCCAGATCGGGTCTGGCATCCGCGACCCTAAGGGCATGTTGCTCGACCCGCATCAGCGCACCCAGCGCGCGGGATATCTGTTCGGCGCCGCGCTCGCATTAGCGCTGCTCGATCACGGCTGGACACTGCACTCGGGGCCGGGAATATTTCATCTGCAGCGCGGGGATGAGCGATTGAATCCGTTTTCCATCATGGAACAACTGATGGCCAGCAAACTCACCCCGCAAGCCTGGATCGCGCAGTGCAACGCGCTGGGGATTGGCCAGCTTTTACTCGCTCCCGCGGCCCCGCGCCAACTCGATCTGCTCGACGCGAACAGCGCCCCGCAGAAAGTTTGACCCGTCACCTGCCAACCACCGCCCGGTTCGCGTACACTCTTGTTCGCCAGCTTGTTCGCCCCCGATGATCTCTCGGGCTGACATCGTAATGACTTCGATCACAGCGCTGCTGCACACGAAAGACGATGCTCTCCGCCTGGGCCGCGCCCTGGAGACGCTCTACGCCTGTGACGACATTCTTGTGGTGGACCATGGCTCGCGCGATGCCACGGTGCGCGTCGCGCGTGCCTATGGCGCGAGAATCGTGGACGACCGCCCCGGAGCCTCGCTGGCAGACTATCTTCGATCCGCGCCCGCAACTGCGAGTCCGGACGTTGCGAACCCAGGATGGCTTCTGTGCCTCGATCCGCACGAATCTCTGTCGGAGAAGCTGGCCGCAAGCCTGTTCGAGTGGAAGTCGGATTCGTTTCACGTTGAGGGTCCGACCGCATCCGCTTTCTCCGTCTTTCTCCGCGAAGAAACCGCGGAGGGCTGGCTGGAAGTCCCCGCAGCCCAGACTCGCCTCGTTCCCCAAACCTGGAGCTTGTGGAAAGGAACGTTTCCGGTTCACGAGCCTTCCGCCGTCGCTTTGCAAGGAGAATTATTGCGCTTCGTTTTCCCCTGAGGCGAGATCCCCTATTCCGACAACTACTCGGACCGCAGCGCCTGCATAATATCGACGCGCGCAGCACGGGCCGCGGGCAGCACCGACGCGATAACCGCGACCGCCATCAACACGAACGCAGAGACAAATACAGGCAATGCGCCCGGCATCTTCACGTCCGGGAAATATCTTCCCGCGACGCGCGCCAGCGCGAACCCGAATGCCGCGCCGGCAAGAACGCCCGCCGCAGCCATCACGGTGCCCTCTGCGATCACGCCTTTGAGGAGTTGCTGCGGCTCCGATCCCAGGGCCAGCCGGATGCCGAATTCGCGCGTTC
This sequence comes from Acidobacteriota bacterium, assembly GCA_013289685.1. Taxonomy (GTDB): domain Bacteria; phylum Acidobacteriota; class Terriglobia; order Terriglobales; family Acidobacteriaceae; genus Sulfotelmatobacter. Next base: position 655,522 of record JABCZL010000001.1, read on the forward strand.
GCGCGCTCACCGAAAACGCCAGCACGCCCGCGACGCCCACCACGGCAATCGCCAACGCGACCGCCGCGAATACCCCAAACACGAGCGAGTTTAAACGATCCGGCGTGAGCACCTCTGCCCGAATGTCTTCGAGAGTGGCGGCGCGCTCCACCGGCTGATCGGCGGACATCTCGTGAATCACGCGCGTGACCGGCGCGACCAGCGTATACGGATTCGCGCTCGTGTGGACGAAGAGACGACCACCAAACAGTAGACCGTCGTCAAAGGGGGTGTAAATAGTGACCATGGGTTCAGGAACGACGTGTTGATCGTCAACGTCGGCGGTGACGCCGATGATGCGGCGCGGCGCCATCAGGCGAGCCTTTTCGACATCGGTCCCAGTAGCGAATTGCAAGACGGGATCCGTCCAATAGACATGCCGATTGACCGCATCCTGGTTGGGGAACATGCGCTGTGCCAGACTCTGGCTGACGATAACGACCGGCTCTTTATTACTGTCGTTATTGTCATCAAGCGCATTGAAATCGCGGCCGGCAATGATAGGAACGCCAAGCGCCGCAAAAAATCCGGGAGAGATGGAACGCGACTGCGCCCGGGGATCCTCCACACCGGCCACATGGGTGTGTCCGTCGCCGGAAAACTGCAGAGTGCCGAAGCTGCCATCGCGCCACGGAACGACATCGCCGAACGCGGTCTGACTCACGCCCGGCAGGGCATCAATGCGACGCATCGCTTCCTTGTAGAAATCAACGACCTGCTGAGGTGTCTTCCCGAAGGACATAGCGGGAACATCGATGGCCAGGACGTGCTGCGTATCGAGCCCCGTCTGCGCCTTTTGTAGGGCGATCAGCGTTGTGATCAATGTGCTCGCGCCGGCCAGCAACACGAAGGACGCGGCGATCTGTGTCACCGCGAAGATCCGCTGGCGGCGGCTCGTGCTACCGGTGATCCGCGCACTTCCGCTGGATAAGCTCAGTCCACTCGGCTTGCCGGACGTGGCGGATGCGGATGTGCCAGAGGCAGAGGGCAGGCGCGGAACGAATGCCAGACTCACCGCGGCGACAATCGCCAGCGCCGCTCCCACCCAAAGCAAGCTCGAATCGACTCTGAAATCGAGCGCACGGATGGAGAAGCGCGAGGCGTAGCGGGCCAGGACGGCCACCATCGGCTGCGCGCTTAGTACACCGAGTGCGGCGCCAGCGCCGCAGAGCAGAAGGCTTTCGGCCAGCAGCATGCGGCGCAGCGCGCCCTTGCTTGCGCCCAGCGCCACGCGGACCGCCAGCTCACCTTCGCGGCGAACCGTCCGTGCCAGAACCAGATTGGCGACATTGCAACACGCGATGATGAAAACCAGCCCCGACGCTGCGAGCAGCACCAGCAGCACGGTCCGCGCCCCCGACGTGATTTCGTCCCGAAGCAACTTCACCCCGATCTGAAAGTCCGCTTCCTGCGCATAGGATTCGGGATGGTCCTTTTTCATCGCGGAGTAGGCGGAGCGCAACTCGGCGCGAGCCTGATCGAGAGTGACTCCGGGAGCGAGACGGCCGAAAAGCTCCGTCATGCGATGGATGCGGCCAGTGACCATGGTTGCGGAAAGATGATGCGGGCTGGTAACCACATTGGCGATGATTTCGGTATCTTGCGGATAGGGGACGCAAGGTTCGAGGACGCCAATGACTGTTGCAGAGCGATCACCAAGGCTGCCGAGGCGAACGGTTTTGCCGAGGACCGAGGGGTCCTTGTGAAGAGCGGTCGTCCAGAAACGATAAGTGAGAACGACGACGCCGGCAGCTTGCGGACCGTCGTCTTGCGGCCCAATCAGGCGACCGAGCACGGGATGAAGTCCCATCACTTCGAAAAACGTGCCGCCAACCACACCGCCTCGAATCGAACGAGGCTCACCCAGGCCGATCATGGTGAAGTCCATGGCGGAGAAGTCGCCAAACGCGCTCAGGGTTTTCACGTTCGCGCGCAAATCCTGTAACTCGGGCACGGAAAACGCAGCGTTTTCTTCGCCGATGCCAGGAGCGCTCTGGCGCATATAGATCAGCCGGTCCTCGTCGCGATTGACCAGAGGCTTAAGCAGGACTCCGCGCACCAGCGTGAAAATGGCAGCGTTCGCCCCGATGCCGAGCGCCAGTGTTAGAACCACGGCGATCACCAGCCCTGGAGTCCGAAGCAACGAGTAAGCTGCAACTCTCAGATCGCGCACGAAGAACATTGTTTTTAGCCTCCTGCCAAGCATTAGCATCAGGCCTGCCAAAACTAAGCACCACATTGTAAACGACTTAACATGCGATAAGTTAGTCCGCGCTGTCCGTTTTCGAACACCGCTAGGACAAATTCGGACACTAAAACGCAGCCCTGGCACTCGGACAGGATGGTTCGCATTCAATTCGCGGATTGTCGGCAAGCCGGAAGTTTATCGGAGCCGCCGCTGGGGCAGTTGCCGCTCTAGGTGGTAAGTCGCTATACATCGGCCATTCGGATCGCCCTTTCGCTTTCCCGATCCCACGCAGCGGTCACAACTGCTTGTGACCCGCGTCACATTCCACTCGCGGACACACGCCTAGACTTTCTGGTTATGGAAGTTTGGGCCACGTGAGCCCAGGAGGAAGAAATGCGTGTAATGAAATTCATCAGTCTGGTGGTGATTCTGGTGGTGGTTTCGACTTTTGCCGCGGCACAAGCAGCGCCGGCACAAACGGCACCTACCGTCAAGCATGTTCCTATCACCAACACTCCGTCGAACTCGGGCAAAGAGATGTTCAGCAACTACTGCGCCGTTTGCCATGGAAAAGACGGAAAGGGCAACGGGCCGGCAGCTTCGGCTATGAAGACCGCGCCGACCGACTTAACGCTTCTGGCGCAGAAGAGTGGCGGAAAGTATCCGGCGTCGCACGTCGCGGCCGTGCTCAAAGGCCAGGCAATGACGGCGTCTCACGGCAGCCAGGATATGCCAGTGTGGGGCCCGCTGTTCTCGATCATCAGTCAGGGGAACGAAGCCCAGGTTCAGCAGAGAATCTCCAACCTGGTCGCGTATGTCGAGACTCTACAGGCGAAGTAGGCATTAAGACCCTTTTCGAATGGCTCTGGGGCGCGCCTTGCGCGCTCCACAGGGCACCTGTTCCGCGCGTCCGGCCTCTCGGCCATAACCGCCCACTGGTCAATGTCTTACTCCCCCCTGTCCACTCGGGCAGTGACTTCAGTACCTTAGTCGTCCGCGCATGACGGACTTATAATCCAACCAAGAACCAGGAAATGCAGCGTTCTGCAGGAGAGGTTCGCGCGGAAGCGCGGCTCGCTCCCTGCGAGATCATTTACCAGATCACCCGAGACCACGTGGAGCCTGTTTTCGCATCTTCGATTTTTTTCGTGGGGCTGGCCTTCGGCAGCTTTCTGAACGTGTGTATCTACCGTCTGCCACTGGGGCTGTCAGTGGTGACGCCCCGTTCGGCGTGCCCGAAGTGTAAGAAGCCGATTGCTTTCTACGACAATGTGCCGGTGTTGAGCTGGCTCATCCTGGGCGGGCGTTGCCGCCAATGCAAGACCAGAATTTCGCCGCGCTACCTGATGATCGAGTTGCTCACCGGCCTGCTGTTTCTGGCCTGCTACTGGTATTTCGGGCTGACGCTTTTCACGCTGAAATATTGCACGTTCGCGTTCCTGCTGCTGGGCCTGATTTTCACCGACGCCGAAACCAAGCTGCTGCCCGACAAGCTCACGCTGCCCGGACTCGCTTTGGGCGTGATCTTCAGCCTGCTGGTTCCGGTGACTGATCTGGCTTCGCAGTTCGTGCCTGCAATGGTGAACTTACCCTTCAGCAGTGATGTTTCCGTTCGGCTGCTGTCTCTGCTCGATTCCCTGCTGGGCGCGGCTGTGGGCGCGTCGTTCATCTACGGCGCTGGAGCGATTTATCTGCGCTGGCGCGGCATGGAGGGCATGGGCTTCGGCGACGTGAAGCTGATGGCCATGGTCGGCGCGTTCCTGGGAATGAAGTTGACGATCTTCACGATTTTTACCGCGTCGCTGGCGGGATCGGTCTTTGGGTTAACCACGATTTTCGTGGTCTGGCTGAAGCGAACTCACCGCTTCATGCGGCGGCTGGCCAATGCGCAGGCGGCCCGGCGGCGGGGATGGCAATCCGCGCAAGTCGTCTACCGCAACTACCAGATGCCGTTTGGCGTGTTTCTGGGAAGCATGGCCATGATCGCCTTCTTCTTCGGCAACCAATTCTTGCACTGGTACGGAGGGCTCTGGTGAAGATCCTGGCCAATCCTGTGGTTCTGCGCGCGGTGATCGTATTTGTCTGCGCCACGTTTGCGTTCGTGCTGGGCCTGTTCTTCATGCGCGCTCTGAAGAGAAGCATTGCCGAGGAGGGCGACTTCTCATCCGATCCCACGCCATCGCTGGAGACTCTGCCGCTGCACCTCTACAACACGGTGATCCAGCAACTCAAGCAGCAGAAGCATGAACTGCAGGTGCAATCCCAGGCCGAGCAGCATCGCGCCCGCATCAGCGACAATTTCAGCCAGGCGGTGCTGTCCAACCTTTCCTGCGGAGTGCTGGTCTTCGGAACCAACGGACTGGTCAAGACCGCCAACCCCGCCGCCAAGGCGATTCTGGGTTTTGCTTCCACCACGGGAATGGGAGCGGAAGACATTTTTCGCGGCGCCGTAATCAGTTCAGCCCGCCGGGTAGTCGCGGATGCGGCTTGTCCGGATCAAAGCTGTGAGGACGCGGTTTCCTTTGCCGACGAAGTCAGCGCCGTGTTGCGCGAAGACAGCAAGCGCCGGGAGTTCGAAGGCGAATACGAAACTCCAGCCGGAGAAAAGCGCTTCATCGCGATCACCGTTTCTCGGGTCGCGGCTGAGGATGGCAGCCTGCTCGGCGTCGCCTGCCTGCTCAACGACCTCAGCGAGTTGGAGCGCATTCGCCGCCAGCAACAACTGCATGGCGAGATTTCCGCCGAGATGGCGCTGCAGCTGCGCACCTCGCTGACGACGATTTCCGGTTATGCCCAGCAGTTGGCCAACAGCCGCGATCCGGAATTGGCCATGCAACTGGCCAGCGACATAGCGCACGAAGCGGCCCAACTGGATCACAGCATTGGAGGATTTCTGACCGCTCGGCGCGCCGCGCAGAAAGCGGCGGCGGGCAGCTCCGTGGATTAATTGGCAATGGATTGATTGCAGTGGATTGTTTGCAGTGGACAGAAACGCCGGCAGCGGAGTCCGCTCCGGCGAAACAGACTCAGACCCAGAGCGTAAATTAAGAGCGTAAAAAAGGTGGGAACCATGAAACATACCGCATGCACTGGAATAGGACTCGTGCTGATTCTCGGCCTGGCCGGTCTTCCAGCCCTCGCCCAGAATCAGGCTCCGTCGACTCCGCAAAATTCTTCCCCCGGCACCTCGCTCGGCGATTATGCCCGGCAGGTCCGCAAGGATCCGGGAACCCCGTCGAAGCCGAAAGTCTACGACAACGACAACTTGCCGCGAGAAGACAAGCTTTCGGTTGTAGGCAAGGCGCGCGAAGCCACCGACAACTCCGTCGTCGAGACCAAGGCGACGTCAGACGTTGCGGCCACGGCCGAACCCAAAGCTGCCACCGATAAAGCAGGCGCCGAAGCGACTCAAGCTTCATCCGCCAGCACCGCCCCGGCTTCGGAAGACGAGGCGTCGCGGCAGGCTGCAGCCAAGCAGTGGGGCGAAAAGCTCGCGTCGCAGCAGGATCAGATTAACTTATTGACGCGCGAACTCGACGTGGTGCAGCGCGAATACCAGATTCGCGCCGCCGCCATGTACGCCGATGCCGGCAACCGCATGCGCAACTCCGCCGACTGGGACAAGCAAGATGCCCAGTACAAGCAGCAAATTGCCGACAAGCAGAAAGCTCTCGACGACGCCAAGCAAAAGCTCGAAGACAGCCAGGAAGAGGCGCGCAAAGCCGGCGTCCCAGACTCGGTTCGCGAGCCGTAATTAACATCAGCTGCAAGTAAATCGAGCGCCGGAGTCCATACTCCGGCGCTCAATTTGTTTCGACCAGCGGAATTTTCCCCTGACCGTGAGTTCACCCTTTTCGCAACCGCCGAATCTGCTTCACATGATGCAGCCCGTGCACCAGGTGGAACTTCCGCCATTCTCCACCGGTGAGCGGCCCCAGGATTGGGTGATCGAGCAGTTGGCTCCTCACTCCAAACTTTTCCTCGCAGCGCGCAATCATGTCGTCCATCTCGGCGATTCTCAGCCCAATCTCGACCTGCACTTTCTCTCCCGAAGTTCCGCGCGGCCGCGTGAATTGCGGCGCTTCCCTGCCCGACGGCAAGTAACTCAATCCCAGCACCACCAGCCTTCGCCCGCGCTGCCGCCATGTCGCCGCTGTCACCTGCGGCTTCCCCGCCTCCAATATGCGGCTGAAACCCTTCGCCGTTCCCGTGTAGGTTAAATACAGATGCTCCAGAACCTCGGCAGCCGACCACTTTCCAGGCGGGTGCCAGTTGAGCTGTCCAGCCGACAGTCCTGCGACCGCCGACGCGATTTCTCCCTGCAATCTCTGAAGACGAACGTCCACGAAGGGTTACTTACCTTTTTCGCTCTTTCGGTTAGAATTATGCGCGATCTTAAAACGCATCCACGTTATCACAGGAAGGATGTCATGAAGACGGCCAACCTCGCCCCCACGGAGCTCGCCGCTAGACCAGCGGAGTTGTCGGGAATAGTGCTCGTCCTCACGCTGCTGGCGTTGCTGATCGCATGCTCCGATACCAGCAAACCAGCGGAGACCAAGCCGGAAGTAAAGGGTCCCGAACTGATCACCGCGCGTTCCGCTTTCCAGAAGCTCTATATCGCGGCGCGCGGCTGGAACGCGGATGCGAAGCCATACCGCATCGAGTCCACGGCGTCCAGCGACGGCAACGGCCAGGATGGCAAGTGGGCTATCTGGCGGAGCAGTTTCGCCTCCGCGGCCCAGCGCTCGGAGAAGACATACATCTGGTCGGGCAGCGCGGCCAACGGCGCCCCCGACCGCGGCGTGAATCCCGGCACTGAAGACAGTTACAGTGCCACCAATGCATCCACGCAGGTCTTTGACATGGCGTTCCTCAAGATCGATTCCGACCAGGCTTTCGCCACGGCGCAGAAACACGGTGGCGACAAAATCCTGGAGAAAGCGCCCGACACGCCTGTCATCTACGTTTGCGACTGGAACCACAATACCAGCGAGTTGACGTGGCACGTCATTTATGGCGCCAGCCGCGAGGGAGCGAAGCTGACGGTTGCGGTCAACGCCTCCACGGGGGAATTCATTCGAGTGGAGAAGTAGGTCCGTTCTCCGCTGCTGCCACAGCGTCTATTTGAGGAAAAGGGAAAGCGGTTGCGGCGCGAGTTCGTCTTATCGGTTCGCGCCTTCTTCGTGGTTGATCTGGGCCCCGATTTGAGAAAAGAAGCGGTGCAGAGCCTCGGCCGACGTGATTGCTCGCTCCAGGGCACGCCGCTCACCGAAGGCAATGATGTCTTGCGGCGAATACTGGAGACGAACTCGGTCGGCGGCGCAGTGCGCGCTCAATAACTCCACGCTGGCAGCTGCGAGATCAGCTTTCAGGCGGGCAATATTAATTTGTTTTTTCGTTCCGGGGGCCATCTACAACTCCTCCATGGTTTGGGGGATCAACGCAGGTGGGTCCCGGGAACCGTATGGGGAGGACTGCCTTGCGCGGTTCTGGCGGGACCCACCCCGCGAGGTCATCAGTTCTTACTAATGTAGATAAAGTATACACCGTTACTATTACGCTGTGCAAGCAACTAATTCGCTTTAGTTCGCATCGATTTTCTCTCATTTGGAGGCGCAGTGCCCCGGCATCCCGACCCCGATCTGGAACAGCGTATCCTCGGCGCGGCCTCGCGGCTGTGGGCCCGCGGCGGCGAAAAGGCGCTCACCATGCGCGCCGTGGCGAAAGCGGCCGGCACCACCACGCCCACGGTCTACGAGCGCTATCGCGACCGCGACGACATCCTCCGTGCCCTCCGCCTCAAAACCCGCCGCGAGCTTTTTGCCGCGCTCAGCGTTACGCGAACCCTCCGTGAGGCCTTCGAGCGCCAGCTCGAGTTCGCCCTCGAAAACAGTCACGCCTACGAAGTGCTGTTCGATGGAGTGGCCAAGTCTCCCTCCCTGCACGAGCCCTGGCCCTCGTTCAATCTGATGCGAGATCGCATCGCCAAACGCCTGGGAGGCACTCCCCGGCAACACACCCGCCTCATGCTGGCGGTGTGGTCCCTGATGCACGGCACCGCCATGCTCATCATCCGCGGCGGATTTGAGGGCGTGCTCCGCACCCAGACCATCCACGCCTGCCTGGACGCCTTCGATGGCATCCTGGACTCGGCCGCGCGATCGAAGCGCCTGGCTCAGTCAGCACCGAAGTGGCCTTCCGATCTGATTCTGGGCGAAGGCAAGCAGAGTCGGGTAGGCAATGGCGATGCAGGCCGTAAGAAAGCAAAGTCCAGAGTCAGGAAGCTCCAACGGTGAGCAATTCCAATCCGCGAGGTGGCGCGGGTGCAGAAGCAGGATCAGGATCAGCAGCCCTTTCCGCTGGCGGCGATTTACTGGGCGGGTTTCGCGCTGGCAGCGGTGCCCTGCAACCTCTGAATGGCCTTTCTGGCTTCCGCTTCCTGCGGGCCGTGGGGCAAGATCTTCACGTAGCTTTCGTATTCTTTCAGAGCCTCGTCCGGCTGATCCATTTTCTCCAGGCATTCGGCCAGACGGAAGGTGGCCATCGCGTCATTCGGTTTGTAGAGTAGCGCCTCGCGGTAGCGGTCCGCAGCAGCGCGGTAGTTCTTTCGCGCCTTGAAGTAGAAGTCTCCCACCTCAATATCTTTGGCGGCCTTGTGCGGGTTCCAGGGATGGAACTCGCTCACGCCGGCACTGCCTGGGGCGCCCTCCACGTCCGTCAGGATGTCGGAACTCTGCGGATGTGCCTTGTCATCGTCCGCCGGAGGACTCAAGTCGATAGGCTCATCTTTGCTCGAACTTTCCCCGGGCTCGTTGCCCAACTCATTGGCACTCACGCGATCGGACCGCGGGGGCGTTAGAGTCGGATTACGCGGCGGGGCCGGTTTAGCTGCTGGGGACGAGGTGGAATCCGGCGTCTGCGAGTTCGCCGGCGCAGAGTTGGCCGGTGTAGAACTCTGCGCCCACATCGCGACGCTGCCTAAGAGCAATACGATCAGAAAACAACTGCGCATACGTTATTTTACCGCGCTCCGTTCTTACTTAATCAAACCCGCCTTATTCAAACCCGCTATTCAAACCTGGGTCGCGCGGAATGCCTGCAGGCACCTGCGCGCGGTCTCGAGTTCGGGGAACCGGCTTCCCTCCTGTTCGACCAGGTAATACTCGACACCACCAACGCTCTCGGCGGCCTGAAAAATTCCCTTCCAGTCCGCTTTCCCTTCCCCGAACAGAGTCTTGTAGGCCACAGCCGGGTCCGGCGACCAGTCCTTACAATGGATGGAGTGAATGCGTCCCGGGTTGGCTCGAATCCAAGCCACCGGGTCGGCACCAGCTTCCAGGCAGGTTCCCACGTCCAACTGCAGCATGACTGAAGACTTCGTGTTCTTGGCGAGAATATCCATGGGACGCTGCCCGCTCACCATCCCCCACTCTGCCTGATGGTTGTGATATCCAGGCTTCAGGCCGGAGGGCTCCAGAGTCTCCGCGGCCACATTCAGTTTGTCCGCCACAGCCTTCCAGCCATCGAGCCCGGTCTTCGGGTCCGTCCAGGCCAGCACAACATACTTGCAGCCCAGAATCAGGTTCAAGTCGCGCACGTGGCCGATGTTCTTGGCCTCCAGGTAATCCGCGTTGTTGTGCGTCGAGTAGCAGCGGATGCCCAGGTCGTCCATCAACTTGCGCATCTGCTTGGCCTGCGCTTCGGTCCACTCGAAGTACGGAGCGTAGAACTCGACCGCCTGGTATCCCATCTGGCCGACGGCGCGCACCGTGCCGTCGGGATCCCGCTTGAGCGCATCGCGGACGGAATAGAGCTCAAGCCCTACGGGAATCGAGGCGTGCGGAACCGCGCCCGAAGCCAGGCCACGGAAAGCCAAGGGCAACATCGCAGACATGGCAAGAAACGAACGGCGGGAGAGAGGTATGGTAGGCATGGCTGCCATCTTACTCAACCACGAGCCAGAGACCAAGGATCAAAAAACCAAAAAAAGCAGGCCGCTCAGGGGGAGGCTTTGAGCGGCCTGGTTGGCGAAGTCCTCCGGGGAGGAGGGTAAAGTTTTTCCTTACATCGACGGATTGTTCTGGCCCGTAGTCGCGGGCGCCGGCGTCGTGGGCGTCGTGTCCCCGACCGTGTTGGTCATCAGGCGCACATCCACACGTCGGTTGTCGGCGCGGCCAGAAGAGGTCTTGTTCGACTCCACCGGCTTATCCTTGCCGAGTCCAATCACGTAGATCTTGTGCGCGGGCACGTTGTACTTCGTGGCCAGGTACTGGATCACGGAGTTGGCGCGGCGCTGGCTGAGATCGTAGTTGTAATCCGCCGGTCCCACCGAATCCGTTCCACCTTCCAGGGCGATGATGTAGCCCTTGGTGGTGGAAATGCTGGCTGCCAGCTGATCGAGCACTTCCTGAGCCTTCGGCGTCAGGTTGTCTTTGTTGAAACCGAAATGCACCGAGGTCTCAGCAACGGCGTGGTAGTTGTCGAGGTTGGCGACCGTGTTGGTCAGCACACCCACGCGGCCGTTAGCGGCGTCGGCCATCTGCTGGGCCGAGGCAGCGGTCTGTCCTGCGGCCGTGGCCTTCTGCTCGACGTCGGCAGTCTTGGCATTGACGGCAGCGATGCCAGCCTGGGCGCGCGCGTCAACATCCTTGATGTCCTTGGTGTTTTTCGCGGTCAGGTCGTCGAGTTCGTTCGTTTTGTTGATCAGTGGGGTCGTTTGCTGTTTGACATAGTTCTTGCTGGCGCAACCGACGGTGGCCAGCAGGCTGGCCGCCAGGCAAATCACTAACCCGGGATTCAATAACCTGGAATTCACTAACGAAGTGCGGTTCATAGGGTATGGCTCCTTAGTTTCGATCTTGTATGTATCTCTGGCGCGTTCCGGGTTGCCCCTGCGCGCCGAATTTCCAATCTTGAGGCCCTGGGAATGAATCTTTGAATGCTTCCAAGTTCCGCTTCTGCTTGTGCACGGCACATGCCAGTGTTCGGTACGGCGGATACGTCATGTAAGTATATACGTTTTCAATGGCTTGCGACAGCAGACCAGGGCGGTCGGACCACCGCACCGGATACGCAGGAACGCAAAGCCCACACACGGAGTGGAAAATTTATATGGTTCGGCCCGGCGCAGCCCTCCGCTGAGCTTCAGCGCCGAGAAAACCCCTTGCGCGATGAAAGATCGGGCGGGAGTCCGGTTAGCGCACCAACATGCCGCAGGAAGCGTTGTTTGCCGCTGCTAACCCTGGCGTTTTCCAAATGCTCGCGGATCAGTCGCGAGACCGGCAGGCCCGTTCGGCGCGAAGTTTCCTTGAGCCAGGCATGAAGCTGATCCGTAAGGCGAATTGTCAATTTAGGGCTCACTGTTAGTAACTTAGCACAGGCCTGACAGCATGAGCGACGATCCCCTCCTGGTCTCTGCGATCTGCTCTTTGCGCACGACTACAAGCTTTTGCTCCAGGGCCAGCACTGGAGAAGCGCGAGAACGTAAAATAGAGTTTCGCCCCCTGAATGGATCTTCTACAGAAAATCCGTACCATCCCCACCGAGCCCGGCGTGTATCTCTACAAGAACGCCGAGGGCGAAGTCATCTACGTGGGCAAGGCCAAGAACCTGCGCAGTCGCGTGGCCAGCTATTTCCACGAAGGCCGGTGGGAAGACGCCAAGACCGGGACGCTGGTGCGCGAGGCCGTCGACGTCGACTACATTGTCGTCGCCAACAACAAAGAGGCGCTGGCCCTCGAAAATAATCTGATCAAGCAGCGCAAGCCCCGCTTCAACATCTTGCTGCGCGACGACAAGACTTATCCCTACGTGAAGCTCACGCTGGGCGAGCGCTGGCCGCGGGTTTACGTCACCCGCCGCCTGCGCAAGGACGGCAGCGCCTATTACGGCCCGTACTTCCCGGCCAACCTCGCTTATCGCATCGTCGATCTGATCCACCGCAACTTTCTGATTCCTTCGTGCAAAGTTGACCTCACGCGTTTTCATCCGCGCCCGTGCCTGCAGTACTACATCAAGCGCTGCCTGGGACCGTGTGTCCAGGACTTGACCACGCCGGACATTTATCAGGAGGCAGTGCGCGACGTGAAGCTATTTCTGGAAGGACGACCGACGGATCTCTCGCGCTCGCTGCACGCGCGCATGGAGCAGGCCGCGGCGAAGCAAGAATACGAACGGGCCGCCCGCTATCGCGATCTGATCTCCACGGTGGAGCAGTTGCAGGAACGCCAGCGCATCGCCGCCGCCGAAGGCGACGACGCCGACGTGTTCGGCTATCACTACGAAAACGGCATGCTGGCCGTGAACCTGTTCCACATGCGTGGCGGCAAAATGGTCGACCGCCGCGAGTTCTTCTGGGAAGATCTGCCGGAGTTCACCTCAGACGCCGTAGACACCCCGGACCATGTGGGAAAAGAAGACCATGTGGGGACGGGCGCCCCCGCCCGTCCGGGAGAGCAAAGCTCGCCTATGGCCGGGAGTGCCAGTGACTCTTGTCATCCTGAGCGAAGCGAAGGATCTGTGCAGTCTGCCGGCAGCGCCCGAACTTTCGGAGAGTACAGAGGTCCTTCGGCCCGCCAAGTACGCGGGCCTCAGGATGACAGCGCAGTGGGTACAAGCTTCCATCCTGGCGAGTTTTTCTCCGCTCTGCTCAAGCAGCTTTACATCGGACAGCCCTACGTTCCCCGCAATCTCTACATCCCCGTCGACTTCGAGGACCGCGAAGAACTCGAAGACTTGCTCTCCGAGCAAGAAGCGGACCGGAGCGCCCGCCCCACGCGGGTACACATTCTGGTTCCACAACGCGGCGACAAGCGCTCGCTCATCGACCTTGCAGGCAACAACGCCAAGCAGTCCTACGACCAGCGCTTCCGCGTGCTCAAACCCAACGCGCAGAAAATTCAGGAAGAATTGCAGGACGCGCTTAGCTTGCCGGAATTGCCGAAGCGCATCGAATGCTTCGACATCTCTCATATTCAGGGCGCGGAGACCGTTGCCTCGATGGTGGTGTGGGAAGCCGGGAAGATGAAAAAGTCGGATTACCGCAAGTTCATCATTCGCACGGTCGAGGGTGTGGACGATTTCGCTTCCATGCGCGAGGTGGTCATGCGCCGCTACAAGCGCGTGCAGGAAGAAAAGAAACCCATGCCCAGCCTGGTCCTGATCGATGGCGGCCTGGGACAGCTGCACGCGGCCGCCGAAGCACTCGACGCGCTGGAGATTATCAACCAGCCGCTGGCCGCCATCGCCAAGCGCGAGGAGATCCTCTATGTCTACGGGCAAGAGAAAGATCCGATTGCCCTCGACCACCACTCGCCCGTGCTGCATCTGATTCAACTGATTCGCGATGAGGCCCACCGCTTCGCCGTCACTTTCCACCGCAAGCGCCGCCAGATGCGCGACCGCTCGACCGAACTGCTGGAGATCCCCGGCGTAGGCGCGAGCACTACGCGGCGGCTGCTCGAACACTTCGGCAGCGTGCAGGCGGTCAAGCAGGCGGACCCGGCGGCCTTGTCGGCGGTCGTGACCCGCACGCAGGCGGAAGCAATCAAGAATCACTTTCGGAAGTAGCCGCCCATTTCGACCACAACCTCGCGTGTCGACCGGGATGTGTCAAAGCGTTTAGGTGGGCTCAGATCCTGAACCTGCATCGTCAGATCGCGGGTTCTCCATTCACCAGCATCTTCTTAAGGCTGAACTCCTGCAGGATTCGCTGTTGGCCGATGACGTCAGTTCTCGGATGGACGAATTCAACGCTGACTCTCTCATCCGGGTGTAACTGTTTCGGGCGCGGAAAGATGAACTGAAAAGTGTCATCCTTAAAGCTATAGCTCATTAAGCCCAGCTTCTCTGTTTTGGTGTTCAGGTACACCGACATGCTGAGCTTCGCCAGGCTTTGGCTCGCCCAGTAGTTACGCAGCGAACTGTCATAATCCTGGACGTTGGTGTGAAAGGTCACCGAAACCACGACGCGGTCGGGAAAGGTGACCGCAAGAAATTTGCCAGCGTTCGCGTCAAATGTCGCCTTTTGTTCCGCGCTCATCTTGTCGTAATGAACGCTGAGTTGGGAAGAGCGCACTTGGGCTTGTCGGATGGGCAGCGCGGAGCGAAATTGCAGAATGTAGGTAATGGACGGGTCGGTTTCCATCTCGCCCCGGTAGCCCCGGTTGGTCGGCGCGTCGCCGCTAGTAACGTTGGCCTGAATGCCGCCCAGCTTGTAGGTCATAGCCCAGGGGGACTCTTCCAGCATGTTGCGTGTCTCATCGGCAGACCAATTCTGGTAGGTTTTTTTGGCCCAGAAGTCTGCCGCCACGGCGAGAGTGGCGGCAAGGCACACAAGGAAGACCGGAATAAGACGCACTGATGGTCGCCGCTTCAGCCTTGCCATGTGACACCTCCTAGGCATGGGGAAATCGCAGTTAGTATAGATCAAATCTCGAGCATCGCTGGAGTCCTCCCGGACGTGTGGTGAAGCTTGACTTACGCGAGGGGGAGGGCGGGTCTATTTCGGTTCCGGACTGGCGTTCCCCATGTCGAGAACGACTTTCCAGTTCCGGTCCTTCTGCCGCTTCCAGATGCTGGTGTACTTACCGTATTGCACGATCGGCTTGCCCTCTTTGTCTTTCGCGTGGAACTCGTAAGTGCCATAGGTGTAGCCGAGATCGGCCGACGAGGAGATGTCAGCCCCGACCGGCGTCCAGGTAAGGCGATTATTCTTGTCGTCGAGGAAGTCCATCCCCTTGGCGATTTCAGGCTTGCCCTGGATCAGAGGCCCGTTGTTCGGGACTTCGACGGAGTCGTCGGCGTAGTACGACATGTACCCCTGCGAGCCTTTGTCGGCGGCGGCTTTCATGAATTCGGCTTCGAGCTGCTTGAGCATCTCAGCGGTGGCTTTGGGCGCGGCCGAAACGCTGGGACGGGCGATGGGCAGCGCAATCGTAGCCACCAGAAATGCGACGACCATGATCGGCAGAAATGATTTCATGCAGCCTCCTCGGAAATGACGCCGCCATTCTACGCCTCCGGTACTGTCACAAAGCAGAAACCACTAAGGACACAAAGGTTCACGAAGGAAAAACAAACGCGAGACTTCGGCGGCCTTGGTGGTTATTGAGTGGCCGCGTTACACTAGCGAGCATCCCAAATGACGAGAATCTTTGCGCTTTTTCTGTCGATTGTCGCACTCGGAGGCGGACTGGTTTCCGTTTCTGCGCAGACCTCGAACCCTCCCGACATGGCCACGCCGCAGGAGAAGCACCTGCGCAATGTCCACCAGTTGACGTTCGGCGGACAGAATGCCGAAGCCTATTTCTCCGCCGACGGCAGGAAGCTGATCTTCCAGTCTTCCCATGGCGACGTGAAGTGCGACCAGATCTTTGTCATGAACATCGACGGCAGCGACCAGCACATGGTCTCGACCGGCAAGGGGCGCACTACGTGCAGCTTTTTCTATCCCGATGGCAAAAAGATTCTCTACGCGTCGACGCACCTGGCCAGCCCGGAGTGCCCGCCGCGTCCTGACTTTTCGAAGGGCTATGTGTGGGCGGTGTATTCGGGCTACGACATTTTCACCGCGAATCCTGACGGATCACACCTGAAGCAACTGACCAACACTCCAGGCTATGACGCCGAGGCCACGATTTCGCTCGACGGCAAGAAGATTACATTCACGTCCATGCGCAACGGCGATCTCGATATTTATTCGATGGACGCCGACGGCAAGAACGTCAAACAACTCACGCACGAGTTGGGCTACGACGGCGGCCCGACATTTTCTCCGGATCGCAAAATGATTGTGTACCGGGCCTACCATCCCACGACCGAGAAGGAAATTTCCGACTACAAAGAACTGCTGGCGCAGAACCTGATTCGCCCGACTTCGCTTGAAATCTGGACCATGAAAGCGGACGGCAGCGACAAAAAGCAGATCACGAACCTGGGCGCGGCCAGCTTTGGCCCGGCGTATACGGCCGACGGAAAGCGGATTATCTTCTCGTCGAACTACGATCCAGACACGCACGCCACCGGCGGCATGGGCAATTTTGAACTCTGGCTGATCAACCCCGACGGCAGCGGCCTGGAGCGCGTCACCTACAGCGACGGCTTCGACGGTTTCCCCATGTTCTCGCCAGATGGGAAGAAGCTCGTCTGGGCCTCGAACCGCAACGCCAAGGCGCCGCACGAGACGAACATCTTTATTGGGGATTGGGTTCCGTAGGAGCGGCACTCTTGTTGGTCTTTGCCTTCTTGAAACCCAGGGTTTTGTCGATCCATTCGTCGGCGGTCTTTAGATCTTGGTCGCGGGCAGCTAGATCGTTGCACTCCACGTCCGCTTTTTCGCGAAACATCAGATTCATGTAAGCCATGGCGTCGTCGTAGGCCGGGCGGAGATTGATGGCTTTCTTGAGCATTTCGATGCCGTGGAGGATTCTGCTCCAGTTCTTGTCCTTCAGATCGTCGCAGACGCGCTTCTGATCAGGGTTCTGCGGGTTCAGATTTTCGCCCGGCTTCAAGCCGAGTTTTGCACGTTCGCTCATGCGAGCTTGGTAACACTCAGTCCAGTCGAGAGCTCCCAGAGAATAGTAGGGTTCCGGATCATCCGGGTCGTAGTCCGAGGCCATCTGGTAATACTTCCGCGAATCGTCCAACTTCTTGAGGTTCAGGTACACGTAGGCGATCCCCTTCGCGCAGTTAATCTTCTGGTCGCGTGGGGCGTCGGAGTCAAGCACCTGTTTGTACTGATCAACGGCCTGCTCCGCCATCAGCTTGTTTTCCTGGGTATCGACGCCTGGGATGTATTGGCTTAGAGAGGCTGTCGCCAGGTACATGCGGGCATTGATATTACCGGAATCCAGGTCGACCGCCTTCTGAAAATGCCGGATCGCCTCTTCGTAGCGCGCGTCCTTGTATGCGGCAACGCCTAAGTCCAACTCCGCCTTCGATGTTTGAGCCATGGCTGTGAAAATAGTGGACAGGAAGAGAAGTGGAAGAACGATCCACTGCCAACTCGATTTCATGTGAGCCTCGTTCAATCTGCGGCATCAGGCGCCGAATCAGGTTTGCGGTGAAATGGCGCTTCGCTCGTATTGGACACCGGA
Source organism: Acidobacteriota bacterium (assembly GCA_013289685.1). Lineage (GTDB taxonomy): Bacteria > Acidobacteriota > Terriglobia > Terriglobales > Acidobacteriaceae > Sulfotelmatobacter. The sequence continues at coordinate 672,847 of JABCZL010000001.1, forward strand.
GCGGGCATGGTTGTGCCGACTTTTCCAGGGTAGCGCTCGATCAGAGATATCCTTGACCGCGGAAAAGTCGCGGGCACCGTTTTCTGCGTGTCTTTTACCCTCATCCTCAGCGCCAGCCAGGCTACGCAACCGATCATTCCGCACCAGCCCAGGGCTCGAACGACCGCCGCGATTTGCGTGTCGTGGTCAAGCACTCCGAGGCTGGAGAAGATCTTGAAGAAGTCGTGCTCGACGAAGTCCGGATCGCCGGTCGTGACCAGCGGAAGTACTTGAGAGCGCGCGTCGGCCATGTAGGTCGCCGTGTAGAGCCAGTTCTCGAAAAAGAAAAACAGGCTGAAAACGAAGCCTGACGTCTGGCGCTCGGTGAAGAAATAGACAGCCAGCAGGAACGGCACCAGCCACTGCAGCAGCGTGCCTCCCCACAGGCCGAGCGTGGGGCCGAACCAGTAGAACAGATTGTGTCCGCCTTCATGCACGATCAGGTTGGCGCTGTCGATGAACAGATAACCGCCATGGGCGTTGAAGGCGTAGATCAGGAACCAGACGTAGAAGATCAGCCACGCCGCCAGCACGGGGCGGGAGACGGGCTTCCATGGGCGATCGAAAATCGATTGCAGGAATTCGAGCATGTCCGGCCTGAGGTGATTCTACGGGCGGGGCTTGGCGCGGTGCAGATTACGAACGTGCGCGACTCGGCCCGACTGGGAGCGGGCCATCCCGAGATGGCGCAAGAATCAGTAGGGCCGTGACCGTCGCATGATGGGGATGTTTCTTGCTAAAGTGATGTGGCGCGGCGGGCTCTGTTTGACCGAGCCACATCGCTCGCGGCCAACAGAGACGTAGCGAGCTACGTCTCTACAGAATGATTTATGAAAATCCGGCAGTGGATTACCGCGATCGTTCTGCTTCTGCTGGTGGCGGCGGCCATCGTGGGAATAGTGTGGACGCGGGCATTGCCGGTGGCCAACGAGGAAACGGCTGCAACGCCGGGCAAGAAACTGGCGGGACACGCGCCGCCGGTGGCGCAACATCCGCTGGTGGACCAGCGTCCGCTGCAAACCGCCCGGCGAATGGCGACGCTCGCTGCCACACCGGAAGAGCAGGTCCTGGCGCATGAAGTAGAACAGGTCGGCGACCATGAGGTCGATCTCTCGTTTCTGGATTCTTTGCGCACGGCGGAAGAGAATCCTCCGACGCTCTCCGCAGAAGCCCGGCAGATTTCGGACCGCAAGAACAAAGCCGAACTGGCGCTGAAAGAAGATCAGGAAAGCATTACGCTGCTGACGCGGAAACTGGCGGCCGCACCCGACGCGCAGAAGGACAACCTGCAGGACCAGATCGACGTCGCTAAGGCGCAGATGGATCTGGATCAGAACGAGTTCGACGACGCGGCCGAAGACCTGGAGCAGGCAGGTGGCGATCCGCAGTCGAAAATCAAACGGCTGCAGGCTGAACACGAATCCAACAAGCACAGTGGCGGCGCGGCGCTGGGCTCGGCGGTGAATCCCCACGAGCAGGAGTACCAGACGCACACTCTGCTGAGCGTTTTTCGGGCATGGCAGGCGTTGCGCGAGAAGACGGCCCAGTTGCAGGAGGCGCAGCAAGAGAGCCAAGCCAAGCTGCAGCGCCTGAACCAGCGTCACGTTACGCTGAGCGTGCAGGTGGAGAAAGACAAAGAGAATCGCGAAGCGGCCAAGGAACAGGCCAAGGGATTCTCGAACAACAGCAAGGCGGCGAGCCGCGAGGAATCGAAGGCTTCGGCAATGTCCGCTCTCGGTTCGCTGAAACAGTACACCCGCGACCAGAAAAATCTGGCCGACCTGAGCAAGCGAGTCCAGGACGAGCAGGAGCTGATCGACACCTACGCCAGTTGGATTGCGCTGGTCGAGACTCGCGAGCGGGAAGCGCTGCACCACCTGATCGAGTCGCTGCTGTGGATTCTGCTGGTTCTGCTGGCGGTTTACCTGGCGGATCGGACGATTGAGCGCCTGTTCACGGGCATGACCGCGGAGAACAAACGGATTGACACGCTGCGGGCGGTGGTGAAATTCGCGGCGCAGGCGGTCGGCGCCATTGCCATCCTCTTCATTGTTTTCGGTATGCCCACGCAGACCACCACGGTTCTCGGCCTGGCGGGCGCGGGGTTGACGGTCGCGATGAAGGACTTCATCGTCGCGTTCTTTGGGTGGTTCGTGCTGATGGGGCAGAACGGCATCCGCGTAGGCGACTGGGTGGAAATCAACGGCGTGGCCGGCGAGGTGATCGAAGTCGGACTGTTGAAGACGATTCTGCTTGAGACCGGCAGTTGGTCCGATGCCGGGCATCCCACCGGCCGGCGCGTTTCCTTTGTGAACAGTTTTGCCATCGAAGGTCATTTCTTTAACTTCACGACTTCGGGGCAGTGGATGTGGGACGAGTTGCAGGTGCTCATTCCGCCGGGACAGGATCCGTACCCGATCATCGACGGCATCCAGAAACTGGTGGAGAAGGAGACGGAGGCGAACGCCGGAAAAGCGGAAGCAGAGTGGCGCGAGACCACTTCGCGTTACCGGGTGAAGACGATCTCGGCCGCGCCGGGCATCAATGTAGTGCCCACGGCGGCGGGCATTGAGGTGCACGTCCGCTACATCACGCGGGCCTATGAACGGCACGAGGCGCGCAAGCGAATGTACGAAGCCGTGGTGGAAATGATGCACGGGCGGCGCGACGCGGTGAAGGCGGGCTAGCTTCTAGCTTCTAGCCTCTAGCTTGCAGGTCTTCGCAGAGCCGACACGACTGTTTGCGGCGCGTGGAAGAGCGGCCCTTCCAGGGCCGCGAAAAGCGTCCCGCACCAATCTGGGCTTCAGCCCCTGTGGCATCCATGACCAACAAAGAAGATCTCGGCACACTCATCGTCACTGGAGCCAGTCGCGGGATTGGCGCGGCGATCGCCACGCTCGCGGGGGAGCGCGGATACGCTGTTGCGGTGAACTTCTCTAAGGGCGAGATTGAAGCAAAGAACGTCGTAACCCAGATTCTCGCTGGTGGCGGGCGCGCCGTGGCGATTCACGCCGACGTCTCATCCGAATCGCAGATCATGCGTATGTTCGAAACCGCGGAGCGGGACTTGGGTCCCATCAAAGCGCTGGTCAACAACGCCGGCGTCACCGGCGGGTTCGCGCGCGTGGAAGAAGTATCGAGCGCGGCCATTGCCAACGTTTTTACGGTCAATGTCAGCGGGACCATCCTGTGCTCGCGCGAAGCGGTACGGCGCATGTCGACGCGGCGAGGCGGAACCGGCGGCGCCATTGTGAACATTTCATCGATCGCGGCGCGCACTGGGGCAGCAGGAGAGTGGGTGCACTACGCGGCGTCGAAGGGCGCGATCGATAGTTTCACGATCGGGCTGGCGCGGGAAGTGGCCACTGAAGGAATTCGGGTCAACGCCGTGGCTCCGGGATTGGTGGACACCGGGCTGCACGCCGCCAACGGCGAGCCGGGCCGACTGCAGCGGCTGATGGGAACGATTCCGATGGGCAGGCCGGGAATGCCGCGCGAAGTAGCGGAGGGCGTGCTGTGGCTGCTGTCGCCGGCGGCTTCGTTCACCACGGGAACGATTCTGGAGATTGGCGGCGGGCGGTGAGGAGGGCCGTCGTTGGTCGTTAGTCGTTGGTCGATGGCCGTTGATCTTTGATCGTTAGTCGTCAGCTTTCGTTCTCCAGCTCTTCGTCGCGACGCAAATTCAACCACTTGTCATTCCGACCCCCGACCGAACGCGAGGGGCGGAGGAATCTCGGTTCATCCCCTACGGATTCCCCTCCTTCCGCAAATAGCTCTTAATCTTTTCCGGCAGGCGCGAGGCGTGCAGGATGTCGCGCAGTTGCGCGGGCGGGAGCCGGCGGGCGAATTCGAGGGCACGCGCCAGGGGCGTGTATTCGTTGCGCAACAGCGCCATCCGAATCTCGGGGCGCACCGACCACTTGGCGTGATGACAGACCGCTTTCACGAACGCAGGCGTCGCGGCCGGGCGCAGCAGCGCCTTGACGATAGCCGCTTCCGAAAGCCGCGCATTCTCCAGCGTGGTCTGCCACACGCGCGACTCCTTGTCGAGCAGTAGCGCGGCAGCAACCATGGCCGACGACCGACGCGCCAGCGCAATGCGCTCACCCAGAGTAATCGAGGCGAGGCGCGCCACCAGCAGCTCATCGGCCACCCGCTTCAGGTCGGCGGCGACGGCGGGGATCAGCGAGAACTGCATGAGATCGAAGGTGTAGAGTTCGCGGATCAGGCGCAGCGCGATGCGGCGCGGAGCGCGGGGATGGGCCGCGAGAGCAACGCGAACTTTGCGCGACTTCATCACCGCAGCATTGCGACTGATCTGTTCGATCGCTTCGGATGGAAGATTGCGATCTTTTATGGCGGCGAGCGCGAGATCGGCGGTGAGAGCGGGGTCGGCGGCTTCGAAATTTGAGGAGGCGGGGACGGGAGCCGACTCGGGTAGGATGGATGACTCGACCGGATTCTCGCTTTCCGAATGCATGGGCGGGATGCTTGGGAACCGTGCTCCTCAAGAGAATCAACACCAACTTCAAAAACCTAAGTCAAAGGCGACGGACAGGAGTGTCCGTCCCACACTTTGCGGCTCTTCGCGCCATACGGAGCGCACCCTCTACGGGTTCCACGACCTGCGGATTCACTTCTGCCCGCGGGTCGAGCTTGCGAAGTTCATTGTAGAAAACCTGCCGCACCAGCGCCGCGTGACGAAAGACGCCACCGGTCATGGCCACCGGGACGGAAGCGGCGTGGCCCTTCGCGAAAAGATGACCGATCACAACTGCGGCTACATTGGCGAGTTCCCTGCCCGCGTTGCGGAGCACCTGCGTGGCCAATTCGTCCTGGCTGCCGGCAACTGGCGGAAATAGCGCGGCGAAGTCGGGAGGTGGAATCGAGTTCGCGGCGCGGGCCAGATCAATCAGCGAGGTGACGCCCCAGGTTTTCAGCAACGCCGCGGATAATGAAGACTCCCGCAGGGAATCGCTCGCGGAACTTCCATCGCGCGGATCGCTGGCCCGCAAAACCGCGCTGACGGCGGCGCGGCCGATCCAGTGGGCGGAGCCCTCGTCGCCGATGGCGAATCCCCATCCCCCGGCGCGGACGGCAGTTCCCTGCTGGTCGCGTCCGTAGGCAAACGATCCCGTGCCGGAATTGACAATCACACCTGGGCCGGTATCGAAGGCCGCCTCGAGGGCGATCTGCATGTCGCCAACAACGTCGATCGGCGTGGGGAGAATCTCAGCCAGGGAGCGACGGACAGTCTCAGCCAATTCTGGACGTGCAGCCCCGGCTCCGCCCACACACGTGTGCGAAACCTGCGCGGGCGTGATGCCGGCGGCGGCGCAGGCCTGGCGCACCGACTGCTGGAGCGACTCGCGGGCTTGCGCTTCTCCGACGCGGACGATATTGCTTGGGCCCGCGGTCGCGGTGGCGATCAGGTGGGAATCGTCGCCCACCGCACAGGTGGTCTTGGTACCGCCGCCGTCAACGCCGAGATAGTAGGGCACGGTTATTTCTAACATAGAGCAGTTGGCGGCTGCCGGTTACCAGTTGCCAGTTCTTGGTCCTCGAGGCAGCACTGGGCATGTGGGGACTACAGAGTCTCACTCGCGCAAACGCCGGATCGCTTCGATAATTAGAAATTCTTTCTACGTGAGCAATGCCGAACAGCCATGGGCTTGAACAAGGTTGATTTCGCGATCATCGCGCTCTACCTGGCAGGGATCACTCTGTTCGGCCTGCGCTTCCGCAAGAAGCAGCGGTCGCTGCGCGATTACTTTCTGGCCGGGCGCGATATTCCGTGGTGGGCGATCGCTCTGTCGATTGTCGCGGCCGAGACCAGCACGCTGACCATCATCAGCATTCCCGGGCTGGCTTACGATACCAACCTCACGTTTCTTCAGGTCATCATGGGATACGTGGTGGGACGAGCGGTCATCAGCTTTTTGCTGCTGCCGCATTATTTCCGTGGCAATCTGTATACGGCGTATGAACTGATCGAACGGCGCTTCGGCCGCGGGCTGCGTTCGCTGACGGCTGGTTTGTTTCTGCTGACGCGCGCCGCGGCGGAAGGGGTACGCGTGTATGCGGTCTCGATCGTGGTATCGATTGCGCTGGGGACGGGCGAGGTGGCGTCGATTGCGATTATCACCGCATTGACGGTCATCTATACGTTCGAGGGCGGGCTGGCGGCCGTGATCTGGACCGACGTAGTGCAAACCGCCATCTACGTAGGCGGAACGCTGGTGGGGCTGGTGACGATTCTGCATCTTGTCCCCGGAGGTTGGCCGGCGATTCATGCGGCGGCGGCGGCCGCGGGCAAGCTGCAGGTGTTCGATTTCACTCCGAGCGTCTGGATTCCGTATACCTTCTGGGCGGGTGTGATTGGCGGGACGTTTTTCACTACGGCGAGTCATGGCACGGACCAACTCATTGTCCAGCGTCTGCTGGCGGCGCGCGGGCAGAAACAATCCGCCGCCGCGCTGCTTTCCAGTGGAGTCGCGGTGCTATTTCAGTTCGCGCTGTTTCTGATGGTGGGCATCATGCTGTGGGCCTACTACCGCGTGCCATCGGCATCGTTCGGAACATCGGACCGAATTTATCCGAAATTCATTGTTACGCAGATGCCCCACGGAATCTCGGGACTGCTGATCGCGGCCATCCTGGCAGCAGCCATGTCGAACCTGAGTGCTGCTCTGAACTCGTTATCGTCGACCTCGATCATGGATTTCTATGTGCGGCTCCGGCCCCTCGCCGAGGAGAATACCAAGATGCGCCTCTCACGGCTAGCCACGCTCATCTGGGCGCTCGTGCTGTTCGGTCTTGCTTTGATCGCGCTGCAGTACGCTGGCCGGGTCGTCGAAGTAGGGCTGAAGATCGCATCGGTGGCCTACGGGGCTCTGCTCGGCGTGTTTCTGCTGGGCGTGCTAACGCGGCGGGCGAACCAGCGCGGCGCTATGGTGGGGATGGCGTTTGGCTTTGCCCTGGACTTGTATCTGTGGCTGGGGACGGGCGTGCCATGGACTTGGTGGGTGATGATCGGCTCGGCAGTGACGTTCGCGGTCGGATGGATCGTGAGCGTGTCCCTACCTGTGTCCGCCGGTCGACGGGAGGGGCGTCCCGCTTGATGACTGGAGTCGATTTCGGAATAATTGCATCGAGAACGAGACAAAACGTTTCCTAGCGTGTTCGACTAAGAGCTGCAAGAATAGTCGAGGGTATGAGATAACCATGTTCCCTGCCCTATCGCGATGGACCCTGGCGTTTCTGGTTGCGTCCTGTTGCTTCGTCGCGCCGCTGACCGCGCAGTCGGACGCGGTGCAATCCCAGGCGCAAGATGCATCCCCGGCTCAGAATGCGAGCCCAGCTCCAACCAGTCAGGACGCAGCGCCGGCGCCGACCACCAACCCCGACCAGCAGCTCCCGACTCTGACGATTCGCCAGACCGTGCGGCGGGTCATCGTCGACGTCATGGTCCGGGACGCCAGCGGCAAGCCGGTGCACGGGCTCGCAGCCAGCGATTTTTCCATTACCGAAGACAAAGAGCCGCAGAGCGTGCTTTCGTTCGATGTCTATGACTTCGACAAGGCATCCATTGCCCGCTCGCCCAATGCGGCTCCGCTGCCGCCTGGCGTCTTCGACAACGTCCCCAAGGCTCCCGAGCGCGGGCCACTCTATGTGATGCTCCTCGACCTGGTGAATACCGAGACGACCGACCAGATGACGGCCCGGCAGCAGGTCCTCAAATTCATCAAAAGCAAACCTGCGGGCACGAGATTTGCAGTTTGGGTAACTACCGACAAGCTGTACTTGGTGCAGGGATTCACCGAGGACAAAGACGTTTTGTACGCTGCGCTGGATCCGAAACATACCAAGACCCATATGCCCAAGGTTTTTTTCCTGGCTCGAAACTTCGGCTACGGCGATCCTTACACCGCCGTGGATATGCTCACCCATATTGGCGAATACATGGATGGATTTCCGGGGCGCAAGAATTTGATTTGGGTCGCAGGAACATTTCCGCTGGCGATTGGGGCTCAGGAGGGTGATCCCGCGTACTTGACGGCCGACCTCAAGGCTGCGATGAATGCTCTGGCACAGGCCCAAATAGCGGTTTTCCCTGTGGATGCCACCGGCGTGGTTCCATATCCGTCGGGCGGCATGACTGGTTTCGGAGCCGTGCAGCCCAACATGCAAGTGGGCAACAGCAGCTCGCTCACCGCGAGTCAAGCCGCCCAGGACACAATCGCTTCCGCCACCGGCGGCCAGGCGTTCTACAGCAACAACGGGCTGGCGAACATTTTGAGTACAGCCACGGAAGATGGCGGCAACTACTACACGCTGACTTATTCCCCTCCCAGCCGAATGGATGACGGGAAATGCCACAACATCGCGGTCAAGATCGCCGCGGTCAAGACCGACAAGGAAAAATATCAGCTCTCGTACCGGCGCAGCTACTGCCGCGTTCCTCTGGTCTCCACGGCGGCAGAGGAAAACCACGGCGCTGACGGCACGGCAACGGTCGCCGTTCCGCTCCAGGCGGGCGACGTACTGCAAGCCAACATAAAACCGGGCGCCCCCATGCTGCACGATCTGGTGTTGTCGGCGTATATACACACCGAAGGCGGAGTCGTGATGGCGACTCCGACGCAGATGCTGCACCTAGAGGAACAATCGGCGTTCTACCGCACGCACCGCAGGAACCGGCCGCTCAAGCCGCTGCCTCCGGTGAAGATTCAAACCTACAGCGTCGACTATCACGTGCTTGATCCGCAGTTCAAGCTGCAGGCTTCAAGCGGCGGCAAACAACCGACGCTGGAGTTTGCCGTGGCTGCATTCGATGAAGACGGCAAAGTGCTGAACGGCATCGTGAACGACGGCGTGCCCGAGGCCTCGAGCCAGCCGGCGGAAAACAAGGCAGGCCTGTACCGGCTGCACCAATCATTGATCGTCCCGGCAGGGGCAAAGTCAGTCCGCGTCGGCGTGCGCGACCGCTTGAACGATCGCATGGGAACGCTGGAGGTCCCGCTCCCCTTGACGCCGGAGCCGATGCGCCGGGCAGCAGTGTCGGCGCACTAGGGCTCAGATCCAGAGGAAAGCAAGCTTTTGACCGCGGAGCCCGCGGAGAAGTGCCGCCGAGGTCGCTGAGAAAAGCAAAATCTAAAGAGACCTGCTCAGCGCTCTCAGCGGCTTTTCTTTGCGATCCCCGCGGTTAAAGGCTTTTTCTAGCCGCTCGCGTATACTGGCTCACTTCGACCATGCCCGAGCCAGCTATGCCCCGTCTTGAACTCTCCCGCGACCTGGGGGTGAGCCACGCCTCTGCCGTAGTGGTGGGGACGATCATCGGCAGCGGAATCTTTCTGGTTCCGGCGGAAATGATGCAGGCCGTGGGCTCGGCGAAGCTGGTTTATCTGGCGTGGGTGGTGGGCGGAATGCTCTCGTTCGCCGGAGCGCTCACTTACGCCGAACTGGGAGCGATGAAGCCGCAGGCCGGCGGCGAATACGTTTATGTGCGGGATGCGTACGGGCCCCTGGGAGGCTTCCTGTATGCGTGGACATGGTTTGTCATCGCCAAGCCGGCATCGATCGCGACCGTGGTCACGGGCCTGGTACGAATTCTCGGGACATTTCCCATCTTCTCTTTTTTCTCGGTCACCATCATCAGCGCGCCGTTTGCCGTGAGTTGGGGACAGATGTTTGCCATCACCGCTGCCATTCTTATTTCTTTTCTGAACTTCCTCGGGGTGAAGAAGGCGGGCGAGTTTCAGCTCGTGTTTACGCTGCTGAAAGTCGCGATCATCCTGGGAATCGTGGTGGTGTGTTTCAGCGGAATCGGCAATGTGCCGGGCCGGGGATGGGCGAACTTCGCCGGAACCTTCGCGGGCGCGAAGGGAGGAATCGCCGGGTTCATGGCGGCTCTGGTCGCCGCGCTCTGGGCTTATGACGGATGGAATGACCTGAACATGGTGGCGGGCGAGGTCAAGCGCCCGGAGCAGAACATTCCCATCGCGCTGATCGCGGGCGTGGCCACGGTGGGCGTCCTTTACGTGCTGGTCAACGCGGGAGTGCAGTATGTGCTTCCTGCCGGTGCGATCGCAGCGTCACCACGGCCCGCATCGGATGCGGTCGCGCTGGTGATGGGGCGAATGGGCGCCAGCATTGTCTCGGCAGGCATGGCGATATCAATGCTGGTCACTCTCAATGGCACCATCATGAGCGGGGCGCGTGTGCCGTTTGCGGTGGCGCGGGACGGATATTTTTTTCGGGCGCTGGCGCAAGTGCATCCCCGGTTTCATACGCCCTCGGTGGCGATTTTTGTGCAGGCCGTGTTCTCGATTCTGCTGCTGCTGCTGGGAGGAAGTTTCCGGCAACTATTTTCCCTGGCGATCTTCGCCGAGTGGCTGTTTTACATGATCGCGGGAAGCACAATCTTTGTATTCCGCTGGCGCGAGCCGGAGGCGGCGCGTCCATATCGCATGTGGGGCTATCCCTTCGTGCCCGCCCTGTTCATCGCCGTGGCCGCCGCTTTGCTGTGCTACACGTTCTGGAACGAACGGCCAAACTCCTGGTATGGACTGCTGATCATTCTGGCCGGGATTCCGGTGTTTGCGTGCTTCGCTTTCTTGCGGCGGCGCGGCAAGGGCAAGAGCTCTTAACCGCCGAGGACGCAGAGAAAGGCCGCGAAGAACGCAGAGAAAAGCCGGGATGGTGTGGTCCTCGTTTTTTAGGGAAACTTTCGTGTTTCTTACCGGTTTCGTCCGCCTGAGACGGAGTTGGCGGGGAAAGCGGCGTGCTGCGCCCGTTTTGGGCCGCTTCTCCAAAAGAGCACAATCCCAGGTTACCTAAGGTCAAGAGCCGTTGACACGTTTACCCCCTGTCCTATCTCCCGTATTTTGAAGACTCCAAGTCCCGGCGCTTCTCCCCAACCGGGTCCCAATGGAGTGACATTGCATGGCGACGGCTTACCGCGGCTTCAAACTCGGAATATTGCCTGAACGCAAGGTGAACAAGAAGGCGCTGGCGACCGCCTACGGCGTCGTGGCCTTGGCTCTGCTCATCGTGATCAACCTCAATCTGATCGTTCCGGAAAAGCTGCAGCTCACGGCGTACCACGTGACCGAGCTGATTCCCATGCCGTCGTTGCGGCCGGAACCCGTGCCCATCAAGGTAACGCCGCCGGAAGTGAAGCCCAAGCTGCTGCCGGCCGTGAAGCTGCCGGTGTTTGAGCAGCCCAAGCTGATCGTACCGCGCGAAGTGCGCCGGGAAGCTCCGCAGCCCGTGGAAGCGCCGAAAGTGGTGGTCAACCAGTTTGTGGCTCCGCAGGTGAAGATCGCGGCGGGCGGGGCCCGGCCGCAGTTGGTGCACACCGGAGACTTCACTCCGACCGGCAGTTCGCAAAAGCCGACCGTCAATGCTGCGGTGGAGAAAGTACAGACCGGCGGCTTTGGCGATCCCAATGGCTTGACGGGAACGGGCAAGCAGGGCGCGAAATTGTATGCCGCTTCCACCGGATCGTTTGACATGCCGGCGGGTCCGGGACAGGGCAACGGATCGGGCGGAGCGAAAGGAATCAAGGGCACGGTGGCCAGCGCTGACTTCGGTAACGGCGTTGCGACCGGCGGCCACGGAGACGGACGCAGCAACGGCAAGGGCGTGGCGACCGGCGGATTTGGATCAGAGCAGGTGGTGCACGGCGGCGGACCGAAAGTTATCCCGGCAGACGCCGGACCAGCGACCACTCCGGTGGAGATTACGTACAAGCCGAATCCGGTATACACCGATGAGGCGCGAAGTATGAAGCTGGAAGGCGAAGTGCTTCTCGAAGTCAGTTTTTCGGCGAACGGAACGCTGCATGTGAATCGCGTGGTGCGCGGTCTGGGCCACGGGTTGGATGAGGCTGCGATGGCCGCCGCCAACAAGATCCGGTTCAAGCCCGCGTTGCGCTACGGGACGCCGGTGGATTCCACGGCGATCGTGCATGTGACGTTCCAGATGGCGTACTAAAAAGTTTTGGCGAAGTAACTCTGGCAATTGAAACGGTAAACAGAAGAGAACGCGGGTACTGAAACCGTTCAAAGAAACTTGGAGAAAAGAGTCATGCGTACTTGGAAAGCAATCCTCACTGCGGTTCTGCTGGCATCGATGAGCGCAGCCGCGCAGCAAGCGGCGGGGTCACAGCCGTCCGCACAGCCAACTGCGCCCGATGCGACGCAGACCGCGCAACCGTCTCAGCAGGCTGCTCCGGCAGCAGATCAGCAGACCCAGCAGGCCCAGCCGGCGCAGTCCGCAACCGCGCCAGCTGCGCAGCCGGCAGCGCCCCAGGCCGTTTCTTTGGCGCCACCAGCTCCTGCGGCGGCTCCCACAACGATGGATCAGGTGGTGAACCTGTTCATTGAGCGGGAACACGGTCTGATCAAGGTGCTCGCGACCCGCACGCCAGTGGTCGAGACCTACCTGCAGAATCTGACCTCCGATCCGCAGCTCGGGCCGGTGCCCAGCGGAGACCATTATTTCCTCGGCCGCATGGATATGGGCGAGACCGTGGACCGCAAAGATTATCTGAAGGAACAGGACACCAGCATGCAAGCGCGCCTGATGGGCGGCTTTGCCAAGCTCTACAAGGTACAGTATCAACCGCTGGGCTTCTCGTGGATGGTCTATGCCGACCGCACCGACTTTGACCGCGAGCACTACGATTTCCGCTACGCCCGCCGCGAATTTCTGGGCGACGTGCGCTGCCTGGTGTTTGACGTGACTCCGAAGCCGAAGTCCGGCCGCGGCCGCTTCCTGGGCCGCATCTGGGTGGAAGATCAGGGCTTCAACATCGTGCGCCTGAACGGCACCTACTATCCGGCGCCGCGCAATTCGTATTTCTTCCACATGGACAGCTGGCGCTTGAACCTGATCCCTGGCTACTGGGTCCCGTCCTTCATCTACAGCGAAGAAGGCGACTTCAGCGCCGGCGTAAAGAACAAGATGGCCTTCAAGGCGCAGACCCGCATCTGGGGCTACGACCTGAAGAAGGGCGGCAAAGACGACGAGCTAACGCAGATCCGCGTGGACAGCGTGACCGACGAGAGTCCGACCGCGCAGGATGCGTCCCCGCTGCAGGCTGAGCGCGTATGGCAGCAGCAGGCGGAAGACAACGTTGTCGAGCGCCTTACCAACGCCGGCTTGCTCGCCCCTGAGGGCGACGTCGACCGGATTCTCCAGACCGTGGTCAACAACCTGGAAGTTACCAACAACATCGACTTGCCGCGTCCGGTGCGTACGCGCGTGCTGCTCACTTCTCCGCTGGAAACCTTCAGCGTGGGCAACACCATCGTGATCAGCCGCGGACTGGTGGATGTGCTCCCGGACGAGGCCAGCCTGGCTGCCGTGCTCTCGCATGAGCTGGCGCACATCGTGCTCGGCCACAACCTGGGCAGCAAGTTTGCCTTCAACGACCGCATGCTGTTCAACGACGACTCCACTTATCAGAACCTGGGCTTCAAGCACATTCCGGAAGAAGAACAGGCCGCCGACAAGAAGGCAATCGATCTCCTGAAGAACTCGCCCTACGCGCAGAAGCTGGACAACGTGGGCCTGTTCCTGAAGGCGCTGCAGCTGCGGGCTGGGTCACTGACCGCACTGCTGACCACGCACCTGGGCAACCCGCTGGCGGAAAACGGGACGGTCAATCGTTTGACCGCTCTGGCCGCGCAAGGCCCGGCGCTGGACAACAGCAAACTCGACCAGATCGCAGCTCTGCCGTTAGGTGGCCGCGTGAAGGTCAATCCCTGGGACGACAAGGCGGAAATGGTGAAGACGGCTCCGGTCGCCATCACCTCGGCGCGTGACAAGATGCCGTTTGAAGTCACGCCCTTCTTCCCGCGCTTGGCCCGGTACGGTGCAGGCGCCGCTCCAGTTGCGGCTCCGACCACCGCTGCCGCCAACTCGGGCTCGGGCAACTAAGAGTCAAGACTTCTACTCCAAGTTGAACGAAGACGTGGGCCGGGATCCGGAACTTCCTTCCGGGATGCCCGGCCTTCGTTTGTTTGGGCAGTTGTCCCAAACACCGGCCGTCAGAGCCCTACCTTAGTCATGCTGCGGTGAAGTGACTTGGCCGATTGCACGCATTCGAAAGTCGGCCGATTCTCAATGAGCGAAATGGCCTCGTTACAACAGTTTAGTTCCGGTTTGCCCGTGACTCGGGCAGAAGCGGTGTTGTGTTTCCGCGCTACTTGATCTTTGGACGTGTTCAATATTGACCAGCACTGGCATGGTGAATCGCTGTAGGTTATTCATTCTCCGAACTTAATGATCGCCGCGAATCATCACCGTCCAGGCAAACGTGTATGGCTCCCAGCCCTTCGAGCTCTTCTGTTTTTCTCCCTTCTTTTCGTCGTCGTCTTCGCTCACGGCCAGACTAGTCCGCCAGCGGCAAGTAAGAGTGTTCAATCTGGCGCCGCACCGGTGGCCGATACGCCTTCCCCCGAAGCGTCCAAGTATGTGGGAGCCGAGACCTGCAAGACTTGTCACGAGGAAATCTATAGCGCCTGGGAGAAAACGCCACACTGGAAGACCACTCTGAACAAGAAGGGCGGCCCTTCAAAGCAAGGTTGTGAAGGTTGTCACGGTCCCGGAGCTGACCATGTGGCCGGCGGCGGCGACAAAACCAAAATATTCGTGTTCGAGGGAAAGTCGCGGCAGGAGACTAGCGCTCGCTGTCTCAGCTGCCACGGCGAAGCGCACGCACAATCGCATTTTGCCGAATCCGCCCACTCCAGCAGCGATGTCGGATGCCTCGAATGCCATTCTCCCCATCACGCCAAAGACAAAGAGTTCCTGCTGGTCCAGGAGCAACCCCAGTTGTGCTACGGATGCCACACCTCCGCCAAGGCAGATTTTGCAAAACCGTATCACCACCGGGTCAACGAGGGGTTAGTGCAATGCAACGACTGCCACAACCCGCACGGCACGGGAACGGTGCGACAGTTGCGGACCATGCCGAGCGGCGACGCCATTTGCTACAAGTGCCATGTCGATAAGCAGGGCCCTTTCGTCTACGAACATGTGCCAGTGAAGACTGAGGGCTGCACCAGTTGCCATTCACCCCACGGTTCCACAAATCCCCGGCTGCTCAACGTGATGCCGGTGAACATGCTTTGTCTACAGTGTCACACTTTCTCGACACAGTTGACCGCGGGCGGACCAATCGGTCCGGCGCACAATCAGTCGGCGAAGTATCAGGCTTGCACCCTGTGCCACACCCAGATTCATGGCTCCAATTTCAGCAGTGTGTTTTTCAAGTAGGGAGTACCGATGGAGCCGCCCACAAAACTCGCCCTCAACTTGGAACCTTTCCAACTGGAGAGATCGGCGTCCCCACCAGCCTGCCCTAAGCGAAGTCGAAGGGTGCAAGCCGAGCGCAGTTCGGCAGTCGACTCTGGTACCGGCAAAAGGCGAACGGCGACAGCTCCAGCGGTTCTTATATGGACGGTAATGATCGCGTCGTCAGCAAATACACTTTTCGCCCAAGCTCCCACGGCGAGTCCGCCGCCATCCCCTACTGTGAGTTCAACGCCAGCACCGCCCGCCGAACCCGAGGGCGTGACCCGCGGCGGGTATCAGATTCACTCCTCGATCGAGCTGGGCTACCGGTCCAACGACGTGACCGGCAGCGGTGATATGTACGACACCTTGGTGAATCTGCAGACCGGCCCGCGAATACTGGACCAGACGCTTACGATGCAGTCGGTCGATCACCAGAGCCTGCTGTTCGACAATCTCTACCTCAACAGCGCGGGATGGGGAGGCGATCCCAACAACTACTTGCGCCTTCGGGCAGACAAGGACAAATGGTACAACCTGCAAGGCAGTTTCCGCCGCGATCAGAGTTTCTTTGACTACGACTTGCTGGCGAATCCACTGAATCCCCCAACTTCTACTCCATCGATTCCGATCCTGAACTCGCCTCACTCGTTCGATACGACACGGCGCATGAGCGACGTCGACCTCACGCTGCTCCCGCAGTCCGCTGTGAGTTTCCGTTTGGGATATTCGCATAACAACATGACCGGGCCTTCGTACAGCAGCATTCACGAGGGTACGGAAGGTTCGCTCCTGCAAAACTGGAACACAACCATGAATTCATACCGCATGGGGGTGGACTTCAGAATCGCGCCGCGCACTGTTCTCAGCTACGACCAATTCCTCGATTACTACAAGGGAGATACGGACTACCAACTGAATCCAATCAATGAGGCGCTCTTGCCGACAACGCCGGCAAGTTCTGTTTCGCTGGGCTTGTCCATCGACACCGTGAACAAGGCACCCTGTGCCGTGCCGACTGGCCAAAGCAGTTTGATTGTCAACGGGACTCTGACTAATGTGACATGCAGCGCGTACTCCAGCTACTTGCGCAACCAGCGGATTCGCACTTCCACGCCCACCGAGCGCGTCAGCCTGCGCAGCAATTACTTTCGGAGGTTAGAGGTGCTCGGTTCTTTTTCCTATAGTTCCGCGACTTCCAGCACGCCGTTCAACGAGTCCTTCGGAGGCTTGATCACCCGCACCAACACTCTCGCCTTCACGGGGACTGGGACAGCCGCCGCAAACCGCATTTCTGACGTGGTCGATCTCGAAGCGACACTGCACTTGACCCAACATCTGCGCCTGATCGAGAAATTCTATTTCTGGGCCTACCGCATTCCGCAGAATGGCAGTTTCAACGAACTCGACTATAGCTGTGCAGTGCCACCGTGCACGTTGCTGAGTACGCCGCTCACTACACCAACACCTCCAGGAGGGACGCCCACCGTAGCCCAGTCATCTTTCAACCAGACCTGGACGAGAAATCAGACCGAACTCGCCTGGGACTTTTCGAAAAAGGCCGGCGCGCGCATTGGCTACCGCTATGGCGACCGAGAGTTCAACCACTTCCTTGACTATCTGCCCGGAGACGTGGACCACTTCGTGGGCCTTGAGAAAACCGCCCTCTTCGGGTTCTGGGCACGGCCCATCCATACTTTGCGATTGAATTTCGATCTGGAGCACACGAACTTCAATAGTGTGTTCGTCCGACTCTCGCCACGAAAGGAAGCGCGCTACCGCTTCCAGACGACCTACGCGCCGCGCTCGTGGGCCACCCTGGGCGGATCCATCAACATCCTGCGACTATCCAATGCCGACGCAGAGACCCAGTTTGTGGGCCACAACCAGAACTACGGGCTCACCGCGTCGCTCGCGCCGCGCGAACGCTTCGGAATAGATCTGGCGTACAACTTCAATAGCGTAATCCAGAATGCCCTGATCTGCTTCAACGACACACCGCCCACAGGCGTGATCCTTCCTTTCGTGGCCAATGCCAATAACAATGATTGTGCAGGGAACGATACGTCCAACAACTTGATGGCCAACTCGTACTACACCAACCACACCAATTTCGGAATGGCCACTGTCAGGTTCAAGCCGGCGAAGCGGGTGATGGCCAACGTCGGCTACAGCATCACCAGTGTTGAGGGCAACGTACCGCAGTTCAACATTCTGCAGCCCCTCGGCTCGTTGCAATACAAGTACCAGCAACCGGTGGCCAACCTGAGCGTGGATATTGGCCATAAGTGGGCCTTCAACATGGGCTGGAATTACTATCAGTACGCTGAAGGTTCGTTTGTCGGCCCGACAGCGTCACGCTATTTTCACGCCAACTCGCTAACCGAGTCGCTACGTTACGCATTCTGATCTTCTCGTTTGCATAGGAATGCGCGACGGCCACAGCGACCCGCTACGCGAAACGCGCTTCAGAGTTATTGGATCTACCAAATTGAGAGCGCAAACATAACCGCCAGCTCGAAGGGACGGTGAATATGAAAGCGATCAGTTTGCAAGTGTTCGGCACAGTGCTCTTTGTGGACATTTCTTAGTCTCAACGGCAACCTCAGTCGTTGCAATATATCGCCAACAGACCGACACCGATCTATGGAAAGCGGCGAGATAACTCCCGAGTCGGCAAACCGGAAGTGATCCGAGCCGCCATCGCTAGGGCGATTGTCTCAAGTGGCGAAACATCCCGATTACACTCGTTGACCTCGAAACAAGGAATCGCCCTACGGCGTGCAGTGGAAAATCAGCGCGGGCAGGATGTTGAAGAACTGGAAATTGAGTTTGACAGAGCTGAAACTGGACTCAAGATAAGGCAGGAGCGTCCGCGTGTATTGAAACAAGAGCATCGAACCTTCGGCCCGCAGCGCCAGGCGAGACTCTTCGAGAATCTCGCGGCGCAGCGCATCCGACATATTGAGATAAGGAATACCGGAAATGATGTAGTCGGCGTACTCCAGATTCTGTTCCGCCAGCACACTGCGCACCCGCTCGGCCGAGCCATGCACGACGCGGAAGCGCGGATCGCGGACATGGTCGCGCAAGTACTCCACGAAATCGGTGTTCAGCTCGATCGCTACCAGAACGGCATCGGGCCGCATGCGCCGCAGAATTTCCCGCGTAAATGTGCCGACTCCCGGACCGTACTCCACCAGAACGCGCGCCCGGTCCCAGTCCACCTGGTTCATCATGTCGTTGACCAGGAAGGACGAGCTCGGGACCACCGATCCCAGCATGAAGGGACTCTTCAGGAAATTGCGGGCGAACAGCGCGAGCGAAGAGGATCGTAGTGATAATCGTAGCGACGACGATCGTGCAGCGGCGGACTTCTTGACGCCCTGACTCGGCATGCAGTTCTTCCGGACAACAGCAAACAGGAGTGCGCCTTCTATCCTACCCAAACCTGAGCCTCCGCACTGGCTCCGCCCACACCGAAGTAGTAACGAGGTTGATACTTTGGTCACGAATGAGTCTTGAGATGCGCCACCTGCGGTTCCCCGTTGTAAGGTCGAGAATGCTTTGCAACTGGACCAGAGCCATTCCCTCGCCCACGGTAACTTGCGGCCGGGACGGATGGTCATTAAGAATCAAGTTACTCCCGTCTTTTGTCTTCGGGATCCCGGCGGCACGTGAGGAGCAGGTTTGAGGCTTTGGCTCAATACTTTTCTGAGGGCAGTTTCGGGGACGTATTTCGTTCTGACCTCTCTATATTGTCTGCTCGCGTTTCTGCCCTACACGTTCTTCTTTCTGATCAAGGCGCCCGCTTACACGTGGATGCCGTGGTTTGTGCATCATCAGGCGATTCTGTATTGGCTGGCGGCGGTCGCCGCGGTGGCGGCGAACTGGCGCCTCATGGATTCGTTGAGGAGCAAGGACCGCCGATTCCTGGCGGGCATCGGATTGCTGGCCGCGGCCGGGCTCTACCTTACGTTCCGCCCCTTTCTGCGCACGGTCGCGGACAACCGGCCGGCCTATTGGTGGAGTCTTGCGGCTCTGGTCCCGCTCATCGCTGTGGCGCTTTGGAAGCAATCCGACAAGGCACAGGCGCACGAAAGCGTTGACAATCGGCCATTCGCGTACTCGGGAGGGCTGTTGATCGCATTCGTGGTCAGCATGGTCTACGTAGCGGGCGCGAGGTTTCAGGTCTATCACGAAAGCCGCAGTTTAACTTTTCATTCGGCCGATGCCGAACTGACGCTCTGGAGCCTTCTCTCCCACTTCGTGCTTGCGATCATCGTCCTGTCGATCATCAACCTGATTTTTGTGCTGGCGGCGAGGACGGCGAAACCGCAGGCGGTTCGGCGCGGGGTGCTGGGCGCGGCGGTCTTCGCTTCACTGGGGACTCTGCTGTTTCGTTTCCTTCAGAACGCTTTGAGTTTTGGCGGATGGGACGCCCGCGTCTATGCGGCCTCGCTGGCCTTGGCTCTTACGCTGTGGGGATTTTCGCTGGTCCTGCCGTTTCTGGACGCGAAGCGAAAGTTCGCATCCGCGCACGCTTCCGGCAGCAAATCTTCGTTCCAATTGGGGACATGGACTGCATTGGTGATGTCCGGAGTGTTGGCGCTTGCATTTCCCTACATCATTGGAGATGCGGACTGGAGCGGGTTCTTCCAGAGCATCGTTACGCTGCTGTTCTGGATCGCGCTGAGCGTTTGCCTGTTCCGCCTGCGGCCGGTGCGAAGTCAATATTCCGCAATCGTAGTGCTCTCGGTGCTGGCGGCAAGCGGAGTCATTTACAAGTCCTTGCAGGCCACCGAAATTTTTTGGAGCCGGCCTCTGGGTGCGACCGACGATGAGATCTCCCTGAACCTGGAGGCTTACGCCGGACACGACAATTCCTTTCAGCTGGCGCATCACATCCTGGGCAACTCGCGCAACGAGGTTTGCGGAGATCTTTGCCGCATCCTGCGCGAGAACTCGAACATCCGCGACATGCGAAATCACGTTGACGTTCAACTCGTCAGCGACTTCACGGCGTCGCAGGGCGAGCGGCCAAACGTATTTATTTTCGTGATTGACTCCATGCGCCCGGATTATCTAGGCGCCTACAATCCCCGCGTACACTTCACACCGAACCTCGACGCCCTGGCACGCGACAGCATCGTCATGCACAACGTTTACACACAATATGCGGGGACGTCGCTTTCCGAGCCGGCCATCTGGTCTGGCGCGATGATGCTGCATGCCCACTATTTGCAGCCCTTCTCCAGATTGAACAGCCTGGACAAAATGATGCACGCGGACGGTTACCGGATGGTGGTCAGCGTGGACGAAGTCTTAAGCGCCATCTTGCCGGCCGACGACGACCTGGTGAGGTTGGATAACGGAAAGAAACTGTGGAACGAACTGGAACTGGGATCCACTTTACGGCAGGCAACGAATGTTCTGGACGCTCCCGAGAATCCAGCGCGGCCGGTGTTCTTCTACACTCAGCCCAAGAACGTGCACCAGTTCGCCCGCAACGACGTGCCGTCGCCGACTTCGCAGCATTGGCAGGCGCCGGACGGAATGAGCATCCGCGTATCGTATGAAGTGCATTGGGTGGACCAGTGCCTGGGCGAGTTTTTCAGCTATCTCAAGCAGCGCGGC
The DNA here is from genome assembly GCA_013289685.1 of Acidobacteriota bacterium. Taxonomy (GTDB): domain Bacteria; phylum Acidobacteriota; class Terriglobia; order Terriglobales; family Acidobacteriaceae; genus Sulfotelmatobacter. The sequence continues at coordinate 693,829 of JABCZL010000001.1, forward strand.
ATGTATGACAACAGCATCATCATTGTAACCAGCGACCACGGCGATGCCCTGGGCGAGTTCGGACGGTCGAGCCATTCGGCTTCGATCTGGCCGGAAGTCATGCGGGTGCCGCTGATCATCCATCTGCCGCCCAAGATGCGCGAACGTCTGGTGTACGATGACGCCCGCCTTTCGACCTTGACGGACATTACGCCGACTCTCTACTACCTGCTGGGGCACCGCCCCATCATGCAGAACCCGCTCTACGGCCGCCCTCTGTTGGCTGAGACGAAACAGGAACTGGAATCTTACCCACGGCAGGATCTTCTGCTGGCTTCGGATTCGCGCGCGGTGTATGGAATTCTGACGGCGGACGGGCGCTATTTGTATACGACCTACGATTCGCCGGCGCAAAGTTACCTGTTCGATCTCACGACCGATCCCAACGCCGAGCACAACATTTTGACTCCGGCGCTCAAGCAACGCTACGACGAAGAGATCATCGACCATCTCCACATGATCGGCGATTTCTATGGATACAAGCCAGGAATGCGATCGCTGCTGGCGTCATCGGCGCGCTCCGCCAATCCGCAGTAGCGTACGCAGATGGTGACGGGCCCTCGTCTGCAGCGCGGACAACATTTTCTGCACGCCATGGCCGACCAGCACTGCTCGCTCAAAAAATCGACGTAGATCCTCGATTCCGATGCAGGATGCCCCGCGCTGAAGATGACAGTGTCTTTGGGAGAGAATTCCAGCGTCATAGTGCCTGCCGGAAGAGCTCGGGAAGGAGAAGTTGGAACGGAGGAACGTTCTGAGGGGGGCAACAACTGATCGGTGACCTTACCATGATTGACGATGCACAAGGACACAAAGGTACACGCAGAAAGGCATAGCTGGAGGTCTAACTGCGATCGGCAGGTTGTTTAGCGCTAGACTCCGCTGTTAGGGTTTGGCGGGAGGAGCGACAGTCATAGCTTCTTGGGGGACTCGCTGGCCCTCTATTTTGCATTTGTATTCTTTGCCGTTGTCGCGGCGGATATAGAGGCGGTCGGAGTCGAGTCGGTAATCCACGGCCTGGCCTATCCCGAACTGTCCCGCCTGGAAAGCGCCGCAGTAGTCAATCAGGTAAATCCGGCCTGTGCCTTTTAATTCGAAAACCGTCTTCTCCCGGGGAACGCCCTCACCATAGGTGCCGAAAAAGCCTGCGCCCCACAAGTCCATGCCGTTTTGCCAGCCGGTAATCGTCCCCTTCAGATAGGTGCGCGGGGTTTTGTCGGAGCCGAATACGAATGTCGCTAACAGTACTGCCAACAATGCTGTGCGAGTTACCGTAACCGAACTCATGACGCCTCCTTCGTTATACCGTAGGAGCCGGACTCACCAGGACGACATCTTACCTCGCAAGACTACTACTCGATTGCGTCACGGAACGTAGCAATCGCGTAAAGAATTGTTACGCAGTCAGCGGGGGTACTGCGCTCCGCCCGGAGCTTCTGCCGGAAATTTTGCTTGGAGAAATCTTCGTGGAGCCCGGACGCCTCGCCCCGGGGATAGTGCGACCAGTCTTAACCAATGAGCACGGGTGGTGGGGTGGCGAGGGGTCAGTCACCTGGTCCCCTAGCAAGAAAATAAACGGCCGCCGGCAATGGCGGCCGTTCAGTCTTAGCGTTCCTGCCTTGGCTTAATCGCGCTCCTTGGCGGCTTTACTCTTGTTGTTGTGCTTCTCGTTGTAGATCTGCTTGCTGTTTTTGTTCTCTTCCTTGTTGGCCTGTTGTTTCTGTTGCTTGGTTAACGCGCCGCCGTTGGCGGTGCGCTCGTTGTGCACCTGCTGAGCCACGTTAGCCTGGTTCTCGTTGGTGCGGGCCGCTTCGCCAGAGGTCATCTGGCCGCTGCGCAGGCCATTGGCGGTGCGCTGCTGCTGGTTGGCTTCGCGGTCGTCGACTTCGTTCGGCTTCACGGTATTCCCGTTGTGCTTTTCGTCGTAGATCTGACGGCTGGCTTGATTTTGCTCGCCGTTGATCTGTTGACGCTCCGCGCCCGTGAGCTTGCCACCGTTGGCCTCGCGATCGTCATGCACTTGCTGGTCAATGTTGGATTGCGTGCGCTCGGCGTGTGCAGCCTCGCCGGAAGTCATCTGGCCACTGCGCAGGCCGTTGGCGATGCGCTGGTCCTGATTGGCCTCCCGGGTATTGGGATTGTAGTTGCGCCCAACCGAGCGATCGGCGGACGAGATGGGCTGCGACTGCGCGTGCTGCTGTGCCACCGAGTGATATTCGTTTACGTTCGCGGCCGCCATGGTTGCGGGACGACCCTGATTCACCGAAGCCAGCTGCGCGCGGTCCTGCGCGGCAAAGCTTTCATGCTGCACCTGGTTGGGAGTTGGGTCGAAGTGGCGCTCGTTGGCGGCCTGCATCTCCACCGCCGACGCATGCACCGAAATGCCCACGCCGCCATTGAAGCTTACGTGGTTGACGTTCACGATCGTGGTCTGCTCGACGATCGTGCGGTTCTCGTACACATTGGTGACATGGACGCTGCCAAAGTTCGCCACTGCGCTGTTGTAGGCGAACACTCCCCCGCGCCACTCGCCGCCGGCAAAGCCGACTCCGCCGAAGCCGAAGCCGTAGTTAACGCCACCGTAGAACCCAACATGCGGGCCCCAGTAGCCGCGGTGCCAGCCGTAGACTCCGCCTTCAAAACCCCAGTAGCCAGGCGTCCACAGAAGACCGGCGCTGGGAGGTTGCGCCCACACGCCCGGAACCCAGAAGTAGCCCGCTTCCCCGTAGGACCAGTAACCAGGAGTCCACATGTAACCCGGCGCTGGCAGCGGTGGCTGCTCATACACCGGCAAAGCCGGAGGAGCAATGTTGATAGAGAGAGCCACGCCGATTTGTGCCTGCGCAACGGGCAGGGTAAGCATCGGCACCATGATGAAAGCCGCAACGAGCATGATGCGAATCTTGGAACGAAGAGACATAGTCATTTCTCCTTGTACAGGGGTCTGAAAACGGCAGCATCTCCCCGTGTGCCCGGCACTACTTTGGGCGTATTTATTAAAACCCAGAATCGCGGTGTTTGTTGCAAACTAAAGGTCAGGACCGCAGGGCTCACGAAAGTAATCCGCGCAGGCCGACGTGGGGCGGGATTCCGCTACTCGCAGAGCTTCTATCAACTGCTGCAAACCGCGACAGCACCCAGTGGGAACTTTGACCTACTTCGCGCCCAGATCGTCGTGCTCGTGGTAGTTCGGGTAGGGCGGACGCTTGATCTCGGGCAGCGGATGCTCTTTCAACTGCTGCATGACAACCTCGATGGCTTTTTCGAGTTGCGCGTCGTGGCCCGCGCGCCACGCGGCGGGTTCGAGGTCGACTTCGACGTCGGGCGCGACGCCGTGGTTCTCGACTTCCCACTCGCCGTTGAGGCCGTAGATGGCCCCGCGCGGCGCGGTGACGCGGCCTCCGTCGATCAGCTCGGGATAGCCACCGATTCCCACCAGTCCGCCCCAGGTCTTTTTGCCGATGAGCGGACCGATCCCGGTCTTGCGGAAGTACCACGGCAAGGCGTCGCCGCCGGAACCGGACATTTCGTTGATGAGCATGACCTTGGGCCCGTAGATGGCTTCCGAGGGGCTGGACCAGTCGTGGCCTTCGCGAGTGACCACCTTGCTCAGCATGGGGCGGCGCAGGTAGTCGATGATGTAGTCGGCGAGCTGTCCACCTTCGTTGAAGCGCTCGTCGATGATGGCGCCTTCTTTGCCGACTTGCGAAAAGTAGTAGCGATTAAAGCTGGTGTATCCACCACCCCCGGTATTGGGCACGTGCACGTAGGCAACGCGGCCTCCGGTGGCCTGGTCGACGCGCCGGCGATTGCTCTCGATCCAGGCAAGATGGCGAAGATTTTCTTCGCTCTCGACGGGCACGACGGTGACTTCGCGCGAATCCTTTCCGTCGGGATTTGCGCCGACTTTGAGCACGACCTGCTTGCCCGCGGTCTCTTCGAAAAAGCTGTAGATGTTATCGGAGGCGTGCAGATCACGTCCGTTCACGGCGAGAAGGTAATCTCCGGCCTTCACGTTGACGCCGGGTTGGGTCAGCGGAGCTTCGTTGCCGGGATTCCAGTTCTCCCCGTTGTAGACTTTGGCAAAACGATAGCGGCCATTTTCCAGGCTGTAGTCGGCGCCGAGCAGGCCGCCTTTCAGCTTCTTCGGCTCGGGTGCTTCGCCGCCGCCCACGAACATGTGGCCAACCGTGATCTCGCCGAGGCACTCCTGGAATAGATAAGTAAGTTCGTCGCGGGAGGCGATGCCGTCCAGATAAGGCGCGTATTTCTTCTTGGCCTTGTCAAGGTCGAGGCCGTGATAGTGCGGATCGTAAAAGAAGTCGCGCTCAATGCGCCAGGTCTCGTTGTAGATCTGCTTCCACATGGCGCGGGGCTCGACATAGACTTCCCAGCCATCGAGCTTAAGCGGACCGAAGCCGGGCTTGGGCGGGGCTCCGGCGGCGGGGCCATCGTCGGGCGACACGGTCGTCCAGGCGTCGGCTTTGCGATAGAGAATCTTTTCGCCGTCGAAGGAAACCGCGAAGTCGTTCACATCTTCGATGACCTTGTCGACCTTGCGCTTGCTGAGGTCGAATTTCTGGATGGTCTGGCTGACGTTAGGATTATCGTCGTCGGTTGCAAAGACCATGGGGCCTTCGGAAAGGAACAGAATGCCCGACTTGCCGGGAAGCATGTTGAGGTAGTTCTTGGCGGGAATAGGCAGCGAGAGGATGCGCTGACCGATGCCGTCGATATCGATCTTCACGACGACGGGTTCGTCTTTCTTCGCGTCTTTGTCTTTGTCTTTGTCTTTGTCGGCGGCCGACTTGTCTGCCGCTTTGCTCTTGTCTTTTGCCTTGTCCTTGGCCTGGTCGGCGGCCTTGTCTTTTTCTTTATCTTTGTCCTGATCGGGCTTCTTCTCATCTTTCGGTTTATTCTCTTCGTCGCTTTCGGGGGCAAGGGGCGACTTCTCATCTTTGCTCAGGACCGCGACGTAGACGTTGCGTGAGATGCGGTGCTCGTCGCTGGTCATGTCGAGGCCAGCGCTGGAGAGGGCGACGTTAGTCGAAGCGGTAAAGTAGAGATATTTGCCGTTCTTATCGAAGGTCGGATTGAGCGCATCGCTCATCCCGTCGGTGACCTGGAAAGTCTTGGCCTGATCGAGCGAGTAGACGAAGACGGCGTGCTGGCCGCTGGGAAGTTGTCTGGTGTAGGCAATCCACTTGTTGTCTGGGGACCAGGTCTGGTTGAGCTGCGTGGGCCCGAATCCTCCGAAATAGTCCGCGTCAATCAGTTTGGGCGCTGGATTGTCGAGATCGAGATACCACAACTGCAGGCGCTTGTCGCTGTAGGCGATCTTCTTGCTGTCGGGCGACCAGGTGGGCGCATAGAAAAACGACGGCGGGTTGCCCAGGTTGATGTGGCGCACCGTGCCCAGACCGTTCTGATCGCGGATGGCCAGTTCGTACTCCCCGGACTCATCGGTGAAATACGCGATGGACTTGCCGTCGGGCGACCATGCCGGATCGCGGTCGGCCGCGGCCGGGCTGCGTGTGATGTTGCGAATGTCACCCTTGTCGGTAGGAACAGTGAAAATCTCTCCCCAGGCTTCGAAGACGGCGCGCGCGCCGGTGGGGGAAATGCCGAAATTCTGAATGCGCTTGGGATCGACCTTGGCGAAGTGCGGGCGCACGGCATCAATGTCACCAGCCACGTGAATTGTTACGTTCTTCGCCTGATGGGTATTAAGGTCGTAGAGCTTGATGGCTCCAAACTGTTCGATCACGATAGCGTCGGGGCCAGCCGAGGCCGTCTTGAAGTCGAGCCCGTCGCTGTGGAGAGCTTCGGAAACTTGTTTGGTCTTCGTGTCGTAGGCAAAGAGGCTGACGGGACCGTTGCGGTCAGAAAGAAAATAAATCGTGTCACCAATCCACATGGGGTGGTGATCGTTGGAGTTGTCGCGGGGAATCTTAATGATGCTCGAGTCTTTGAGATCGGCGATCCAGATAGGCGTGGTCTGGCCGCCGTGGTAGCGCTTCCAGGCTTCCTGCCACTTGGGGTGCGGAACGTAGGCGATGTGCGTGCCATCGGGCGAGAACGATGCATCCTCGGCGATGGGCAGAGGCAGTTGAGTGGGAAGTCCACCGTCGACGGGAACAGTGTAGAGCTGATCCTCGAAGTGCATGAAGCTGTTAGCCCAGGAGTTGAACAGGATTTTCTTGCCGTCGGGAGTCCAGCCGGCGACGTATTCTTCGGCGGGGTGATAGGTCAGGCGGCGTGGCACGCCGCCGGTGGCTGGCACAACAAAGACATCGCGGTTGCCGTCGTACTCGCCGGTGAAGGCGATCATCGAACCGTCGGGGGAGAAGCGCGGAAGAGCTTCGATCCCTACGCCGGATGTGAGGCGGTGGGCGTCGCCGCCATCGCGGCTGACGATCCAGAGATCGTTCGCGTAGTTGAAAACGATCTGCGTTTTGCTGACCGTGGGAAAGCGCAGCAGGAGCAGGGGATCAGACTGGGCCGCGGTGGTTTGCAGGAACGCGAGGGCGAAGACGAACGACAGCATGGGGACGAGTTTGCGCATGTGGGCTCCGAACGTCGGCTCCGAAGACTTCTGGGCGAACGGGAATCTTAGTGCGGGACGGGGACCGTGGTCAACTGCGTGGACTTCCTTCGTTCGAAGACCTTCACCACGAAGGACACGAAGGATCACGAAGGACTTCATTGTGGTTTTCCTTCGTGTCCTTCGTGGTTTATGCTTCGGTTTTCACCGGCGCCTAATGCTTTTTCTTCCCTGGCAGGCTCGCCGGATTCTCGTGAATGCGCTCGCGGAAGCCTCCGCGCATGCCGGTTGCCAGGCCGACGCTGGACTCGCCGAATTTGTCGCGCAGGCGGTCGGCGGCGGCCATCGCATCTTTCCAGCGTTGCTGTTTGTTGCCTTCGAGCAGGTCGATCTGATCAGGTTGCGAGGTGAACGACGAGGCCTGCACGCCCAGCAGACGAATCTGCAAGCCTTTCTTCCAGTTCTTGCGGAACAGCGCGCGTGCCTGCTCGAAGATTTCCGTGTCGAGCTGGGTTGGGGACAGCAGAGAGTGGGCGCGGGTGTTCGTGGTGAAATCTTTGTAGCGCAGTTTGAGTTGGATAGTCCGCGCGTAATACTGCGATTCGCGCAAGCGGCGGGCCACCATCTCTGAGAGCCGCATCAGCGTGGCTTCAAGCTGGCTGACGTCGGCCGTGTCTTCGTTGTAGGTGTGCTCGTGGCTGATGGACTTGGCCCCGACGTCGGCTCCGACTTCGGTATCGAACCATCCGCCGGCATCTTCGCCGCGGGCTTTGCCGGCCAGAGCGAGTCCCCATTTTCCGAAGCGATCGCTCAATTCTGATTCTTCGAGGCGGGCGAGATCTCCGACTTTCTTGATGCCGAGCGCGTGCAGATGGGTCTCCATGACTTTGCCGACGCCGGGAATCTCGCGCACGTCGAGCGGCGCGAGAAACTTGGCCTCTTCGCCGGGAACGATCCACAGCGCGCCATTCGGCTTGGCCTGCGCCGAGGAAACTTTCGCGATCAGACGGGATGTCCCCATCCCGATAGAGCAGTTCAGTCCGGTGTCGGCCTTCATGCGCTGGTGCAGGGTGTGCGCGGCTTTCAGCGGAGGACCGTGCAGGCGCTCCGTGCCGGTCATGTCGAGGTAGGCTTCGTCGATCGAGGCCATTTCCACTTGCGGCGAAAATGTGCCGAGGACCGTGTGGACTTTCTCGGAACACTCGCGGTAGCGCTCGGGATGTCCATTGACGAAAATCGCGTGCGGGCACATCTTGGCCGCGGTGCGCAGCGGCATCGCGGAATGAACTCCAAATTTGCGGGCTGCGTAGGAAGCGGCGGAGACGACTCCGCGCTCGTCGCGCTGGCCCCCGACCACGACCGCCTTGCCCTTCAACGTGGGGTCGAAGAGTTCTTCCACGGACACGAAGAAGGCGTCCATATCGACGTGAAAGATGGTGCGGGTGAAGCCGAGCTGTTGGGCGGCAGCCATGCTGAGGGGATTTTAGCAGCCGGCGCGATGGGTTCGTTAGAGAGAGGATCCACGAACGGGCGTGCGCGGAGTATTCGACGTCAATCAGCGTAGTGGCTGTTCGCGTCACATATGCCTGTGCTTCTGTCTTGGCTAGTTCTGGATGTTGGCGATAAGATTTGGGGCGTCGAATCCCGTGAGGTTCCCTATGAAAAGACTCACGCTTGCTCTGCTGCTCTTGACCCCTGCTCTGTCATTCAGCCAAAGCCCTTTCGATGGCGGTTGGATTTTTGATGAAAACTCTATGCAGCAGTCGGAGAAACCGAAACCAGTGACGTATTTAGTTGCCAAAGGCACGCTTCGCTGCTCTGACTGTTTTGCAAGCCCGAAAATTAATGCGGACGGGCGTGACCAAAAGGTCCATGAGACCAGCTACTGGGACACCGTGAGCGCCCGAATCGTCGATGCCTACACGGTTGAAATCATCGCCAAGAAAGCTGGGAAGACGATGTATACGGAAATCGATACAGTTTCTCCAGATGGAAGTACACTGACCAAAGTGGTGAAAGACACCACGGAATCACAACCGGTCACAAGTGAGACTCTTAGCCAACGAGTGAAACCAGCACCCAGCGGCTCTCACACCCTTTCCGGCTCGTGGCTGTTTTACAAGAAAAGTAAGTCCAAGATCGTTCCCAACGTTCCCGCAATCTCGTACCGGTGTACAGCGGATGGATTCAGTGCGTGGACTCCCCTTGGTGAGAGGTACGACGCAAAATTCGATGGCAAGGACTATCCCGTCGAAGACGACCCGGGACACACGATGACCTCTGTAAGGCTACTAAGCCCTAGCCAGGTCGAGATAACCTCCAAACGCAACGGGAAAGTCGTTGGGGTTCTTCACCTTTCCGTTAAGCCCGACGGTAAATCCATCCATGGTGTTTTCGAGAACAAGGAAAACAATACCTCATCGAGCTACGAACTGCGGAAACTACAGTAGTAACTTGTCGAAAAATCCCCATAGCACTCATTCGACTCGGCCGGGCTTTGCCCTCGGTTTCCCCGGCCGAAAAATCCCCACTTCTCGCGCAAAGAACACGCGAGAAATGGGGCACCCGGCTGCTGTTCGAAGCGGCAGGGTCCAAAATAATGTTGACCAAAATAATTTTGAATATAACCGAGTGCCCCGCGCGGATGCCGGGTTAGCACAAAACGAAAACATTCGCGCGCGGATCGTCATCCGCGTCGCGTAATCCACACCATCCACCTTCCTATTCCGTCAGAAGGAGAATGTTATGAAGTCCAGCCCCAAGGTTCTGTTACTTGCCGCCGTGCTCGTGGCAACGGCTGCCCACGCCCAGTACGGGTCCACTCCCATTAAGCATGTGGTTGTGATTTTTCAGGAAAACCGCACCCCCGACAATCTGTTTCAGGGATTGTGCGCAGCCAACGGCGGCGTGCCCGGATGTAATCCCGCAGGCACCGCAGGAACCTACAACATCGCAACAACCTATGTGAATGCCGACGGCCAGACTGTGCCTTTAACCCCCGTCGGGCTGGCCACCAACTTCGACCTGGATCACAGCCACGGCGGACCCAAGCTCAACGGAACCATCAGCGGATGGGATTTCGAGTATAAGTTCCAGGGCGTCAGCGGCAAACCTGCCGCCAACGTTCCAACCGGCTGTGGAGCGAATACTTTTGGCTGCGTGGTTCCGGCCGACAACTATTCCCAATTCATGTACGTGTACAACTCGCCGGTAACGAATGCGAATGGCAGCAGAGGCGGCCTCCTCGACCCCTATGTCACGTTAGCCACGACCTATGGATGGGGCAACCGGATGTTTCAGACCAACCAGGGCCCGAGTTATCCCGCGCATCAGTATATTTTCGGCGCGACTTCTGCGCCGACTGCGGGCGATGACTCCCTCGGCATCTTTGCCGCCGAAAACGGCACCAGCGTGGACTACGGCTGCGGTTCGGGGAGCTCGGTGCAACTGATCCGGCCCAACGGAAACGGTGCGCCGCCGTTTGGCACCGAGACCCCCGGAGACGAAACCGCGCAATGCTTCACCCGCAATGCCATGGATTACCTGTTCAGCCAGCCCACTCCGAAGATCACCTGGACTTATTATTCCGAGGGGCAGAGCAGTCTCTGGGTGGCGCCAAACTCTCTCTCGAACATCTGCATCCCGCTGTCGGGCATATGCACCGGGCCAAACTGGATTAAGGGGGAATCGAATGGCTACGTCGACACTACGCCGCCGGATGTCTTGAACGACATCGCGAATTGCGCGCTCTCGCAAGTCAGTTGGATCACTCCCGCCGGGCAGTATTCGGACCATCCCATCAACAGCGGCCAGGGGCCGTCATGGGTGGCGGCCATTGTGAATGCCCTCGGAAATAACACGAATTGCGACGGCGGCACCGGCTATTGGAAGGACACTCTCATCTTCATTACCTGGGACGATTGGGGAGGCTGGTACGACCATGTCAGGCCGGTGTTTCAGGCGGGCGCAAACCAGAGAGATTATCAGCTCGGCTTCCGCGTGCCGCTGCTGGTCGTTTCCGCCTACTCGACCAAGGTGGGGTATATCAGCAACCGGGAATACGATTTTGGCAGCATCCTGAAGGCGATCGAGGGCGTCTTCGGCCTGGGCAGTCTCGGTTTTGCCGATGCGCGGGCTACGAATGACATGCACGACTTTTTCGATTTCCATCATGCCCCGTCCGTCTACCGAACGATTCCGGCTCCGTTGGAGGGAACCTTCTTCACCAAGACTGCCACGGCTGAGGTCGATGCGCCCGACACCGATTAGGCAATTTCCGGGTTGCTGCGGTCAGCTTGTGGTTGCGGCAGCGTGCTCGGACGCGGAACGGCTGCTAGAATGCGCCCCATGGCCGGACGCGCGATCAGGATTACGTCTCGCATCGTTTTCTTCGTTTGCGGTTCGCTCTCGCTCTTGACCGGCGCTCCGTACGCAATGCTGCGGGGCGCCGAGCTGCCGGTTCAGAGCGAATGGGTCATATTTGTGGTTGTGCTGGCATTGTTGGGGGTTTTCAGCGTGGCGGTTGCCGTGTTGCCCCGTTCATGGATTGCGCGAGCGTGTAAGAAAGATCGCGACGATGAGCGCCTGTTTTCAGCGCCCCTCAAACTGCTCGGCGGCTTCGCGGCCACTTTCTATCTCGTGGCGCTGGTCGCGTATCTGGCTCCGCGCCGCTGGAATCTCGATCCCCAACTCATGTTTTCGCTGTGTCCGATGTATTTCCTGAAGAGGGCGTTCGATCCCCCGCTCGCGACGATTCTCACTATACTGGCTCCCATGAACGCGGCAGTCTACGGCTCGCTCGGCCTGACCTTGGGATACGCGTGGTCGGCCTTCGGTAAACGAACATTCAGTTAGGCTCCTGAAACGGACGCGCGGTGCAAAATATCCGCGCTGGGAGCCTTTAACCGCAGAGGCCGCTGAGAGATGCCATCGCTACCCACATGAATATCGCTGCTACACCAACACTTTCTCCGCCGCAGCCGATGTTGCTCCCCGCATCTGCTTGACCTTCTCGTAAACCTTGCCGTACTCGCGGGCAGACGCGTTCCAGGAGAAGTCTTTGCCCATACCGTTGCGCATGAGCACTTGCCACGAGGTCTGGTCGCGGAACGCGGTCAGCGCCTGCTTGATGGTGAGCAACAGCGATTCGCCGTTGTATTCGGTGAACTTGAAGCCGGTTCCCTTCCCGGTGCGGGCGTCCCAGGGCTCGATGGTGTCGTCGAGGCCGCCGGTGGCGCGGACGATCGGCACGGTTCCGTATTTCAGGCTGTAAATCTGGTTCAGGCCGCAGGGTTCGTAGCGCGAGGGCATGAGGAACATGTCGGCCCCGGCCTCGATCTTGTGCGCGATTGCGTTGTCGTAAGCAACTTTGACGGCGATCTTGTTGGGGAATTGTTTATTGAGGCGCAGGAACATCTCTTCGTAAGTCTTGTCCCCGGCTCCGAGGGCCACGATGATCATTTCTTCGCGCGCCAGCCGGTCGGCGATCTGCGAGATCAGGTCAAAGCCCTTCTGGGCGGCGAAGCGGGAGACGATTCCGATCACCGGCAGTTTCAGATCGGCGCTCTTTACTCCGAAGGCCGCCAGCAAGTCTTCTTTGCACTTCGCCTTATTGGAGAGATCTTCCGGCGAATACTTGGCTGCGGTGAACTTGTCGGTTTGCGGACTCCATTCGTCGTAGTCGACTCCGTTGAGAATCCCGGTCACCGTCGAGGCGCGGTCGCGCAGGACGCCTTCCAGACCGAATCCGTATTCCGCGGTTTGAATCTCCTGGCTGTATTTCTTGCTCACTGTCGTGACGAAGTCGGAATAGGTCAGCGCGCCTTTCAGAAAGTTCACCTGGCCGAAGAATTCCATCTTCGACATGGTGAACAGATCCCAGGGCAGCATCAACAGAGGAAGAGTGTCGGGCGGGAACAATCCCTGGTAGCCCATGTTGTGAATAGTGAAGACTGTACCCGCGTCGCGGAAGGCGGGGTCTTCGGCATAAATGGTGCGCAGCAGGACCGGCACCAGCGCCGACTGCCAGTCGTGACAGTGAAAAATGTCGGGAACACCCAGAATCTTCGAGGCCTCGAGCACGGTGCGGGAGAACAAGGCGAAGCGCTCGGCATTGTCGGGATAGTCCCCGGCCGGCGTGCCGTAGAGGGCATCGCGGTCGAAGTAAGGAGGATACTCGACAAAATAAAAGCGCACCCCGTTCTGACTGCCTCCGCTCACGACCGAAGCAAAACGGTACTGGTCGTCGAAAGGGACCGTAACGCTGCGCACCACGGTCGCAGGCTCGGCGATCTTGGTCTGGCGATAACGCGGCAGGTAGACGCTGACGTGATGGCCCAGAGCCGCAAGCGCTCGCGGCAACGCGCCGACCACGTCGGCCAGTCCGCCAGTCTTGGAAAATGGAACGCCTTCCGAAGCGGCGAATACGATGTTCATGAGGGCGGTACCTCCATCCTGAGCGGCAGAAGCGCACGTTTTTCGTGGCGCACGCTATTATGAATGTGTCTCGGGGCCCAGAGGGTCCAGCAGCCGGAGCAAGGACCGACTTCAAAGTCTACTTCCCGAGGCAGTGAGGGTCAACGTGCCAAAGGTCGCTTCGACGCGCCGTCCGCAAACCAAGCCTAAAATGGGACAACATTTTCTGGCCAGTGAAGACCTCGCGTCGCGCGTAGTCGACGCTTTAGGCGACGTATCGCAGAGCACAGTGCTGGAGATCGGCCCCGGGCGCGGGATTATGACTGGGTTGCTCGCGAGGCGGGCGCGGCGGCTGATTGCGGTGGAACTCGATCGCGTAATGGCGGCGCAGCTGCGGCTGAAGTTTGGCATGGCCCGGAATGTGGAAATCATCGAGGCTGACGTTCTCGCCATCGACTTCGATTCTCTGTTCGGACCGAAACCGGGGCTCAGCCGTCCCGGCATCGACCTGAAGCCGGAGCCGGTGAAAGTCGTGGGCAATCTTCCTTATTACATAACCTCCGACATTCTGCTGCGGCTGTTTGAGTTTTCGAAGTACTTCGACAGCATCGTGATCATGGTGCAGCGCGAGGTTGCCGACCGCATCGCGGCAGAACCGGGTGGCCGCGATTACGGAATGCTCTCGGCCACGGCCCAGTTGTACAGCCGCGTGGAGAAGCTGTTCTCGCTGCCGCCGACAGCGTTTGTGCCTCCGCCGAAAGTGCACTCGACCGTGCTGCGGTTGACCATCGATCCGCAGCAGGAAAAACTGGGAGTGGCGGGTGACGGGTTCATCGATTTTCTGCGCCTGTCATTCGGGCAAAAACGCAAGACTCTGTGGAACAATCTGAAGTTGAAGTACGAGGGTGCAGAGTTGAAACGCGCTCTGGCTGAGGCGAAAGTGAAAACGACGGCACGCGCCGAGACGCTGAGCCTGGAACAAAGCGCGACCGTGTTTCGCGCCTTGCGCAAAGCACAGACCCAGTCATAGCATTATCTGTTGGTCCCGGTGGGCGAGGAGGGGCCATGGCTACCACCATCCTGCGTCATCCCGCAGTCGCGGGACGTTTCTATCCTGACGATCCTGACGACCTGCGCACCGAAGCTCGCGGATATCTGTCACAGGCGAGGTACATCAACCAGACTCCGCTGCATGCGGTGGGTTGCATCGCACCGCATGCCGGGTACATGTATTCCGGGCATGTGGCCGGCGCAGTCTTTGCGCGGGTGGAGGTGCCCCGGCGGTGCATTGTGATGTGTCCGAACCATACGGGTGTGGGCCGCCCGCTGGCCGTGATGAGTGAAGGCGCTTGGCAGACGCCGCTAGGCGACGTTCCCATCGACGCCGAACTCGCCGGAGCTTTGAAGGCGCGGTTCCCGGCATTGCAGGAAGATTCTTCAGCGCACCGCGCCGAACATGCGGCGGAAGTGGAGCTTCCGTTTTTGCTGTTGCGTCAGCCGGAGCTCAGGTTCGTGCCTATCGCTCTGGGCACAAGACAATTCGAAGCGCTCGAACAACTCGGCACAGCCCTGGCTGACGTCATCGCGGCGCAGAAAGATCCCATCCTGATCGTCGCTTCAAGCGACATGAATCATTACGAGTCGGACGCGGTGACGCGAGTCAAGGACCATCAAGCGATCGAGCGAATTCTGACGCTGGATCCGCGCGGCCTTTTCGACGTAGTCACGCAGCAGGACATCAGCATGTGCGGCTTCGGCCCGGCTGTGGCGATGCTGACTGCAGCGCGGCGGTTGGGAGCGAAATCGGCGGAACTGGTGAAGTATGCGACCTCGGGCGACGTTTCCGGCGACCGCCATCGGGTCGTGGGGTATGCGGGAGTCGCGGTGGTTTGATTTGTGCCATTGCCGCCGGGCTCTGCCCTGGCGGGACAGCCGAGGCGGCTGTCCCCACATGAGTGTCTAGGCATTCCAGAAAAAGCTTTACAACCCACCAAAACCGGGCGTTCGACCCGGTACATCGGTAACTTTCTCCTCATCCGCGGGCCGATTAACCTTGGCAGATACCTTACTCGGGAGAGGTGTCTATGTCGGGCGAACGGTACTGGGTCTGGATCGTGGTGCGTCTGGCCGTGGGCGTGGCCATCGTGGCCTGGGCGGCGAGCTATCTGACCGCGGGCAGCGGGGAAAAGGAATTCCAGAAAACGCTGGAAGCGATGAAGCAGGTGCACACCTTCCGCGTGGCGTTTGCAGCGACTCCTCGAGATCAGCACAACGAGATGCTCTGGGAAGTCGACTGCAACCGTAACCTGCTGCACTATCGCTGGCGTGTCTATAAAACCGGTTCCGATACGAATGAGATGAGCCGCGACGAAGTGCACGTAGCAACGGAAGAGTATGACCGGCAGAGCGATGGTTCCTGGTCGAAAGCCCGATTTCTTGCGAGGGGAGACCGCCCGGCAAGCTGGTATTGCGGAGCACTCGCCCAGGGCAACGACAACGGCCTGATGCCCCAGATTGCCACCATGATCAAGCGCGGTGTCCTGCAGAAGGGCGACAAGAAAACGGTGAGCGGGGTTCCCTGCCGCGAGTGGCTGGTTACCATGAAGGGCGGGACCAGCGGCCTGGAGCACGATACCGTCTGCCTGGGCCTGGACGATCACCTTCCGTACGAGATGACCGTGGACTGGCAGCAGTCGCGATCGACGTTCTCCGATTACAACGCTGCCATCTCATTCGACATGCCGGAGGCGGCCGCGCCGATGACGAGTGAGACGACACCGTCAAACTGAAGACTCCCGGTTTCATGCATGAGAAGTTTATTTTCAATTCGCGAAGCACTGGCAGCGGCGGCATGTGTGATCTGCCTCGGCGCTGCGCTGATCGCACAGGACTCCGACAGCCCCAATTCTTTAGGCGACGTTGCCCGCCAAACCCGTGCCCAGCACGCTACAGCCCCTGCCGAGAAATCAGGCAAGGCGCAAGATTTGGTCGATGAAATGCAGCAGGAGCAGGAAGCCGCGGACAATGCTCCGACGGGCTTCAAGAATTACAATGCCGGCGATTACCGTCTGTTCGTGCCTTTTCCCTACAGTCTTGAAGGTCGCGACGATGGCGGAGCCGTGCTCCTCGGATCTCGCCTGGGAGTTACCAATACCGAGGTAATGGCCGGGACCCCGATTCCAATTCCACCAAATCTCGATGACAACGATCTGTTAAACGCGGCGCGACAGCTGGCCAGCATGCACGGGCAGCCCGGCAACTGCTATGCGATCAAGCAGAGCTCACGCAAGAAATACCGTTGCTCATGGCAGAACAGTCCGGTTCTGCTGGGGCATCAGGTCTTCGGCTCAATGGAGGTGATCGTCGGGTCGAACAGTTTAATTCCGGTGATGTGCGTAAGCCCGGACGATGTGCATCAGCCGTGCGTGGTCTACGACACATGGGGCAACAACACCTGCAGCGATCGGGAACGGCAATTGTATGGGTGGGATCACCGCAAGGCGCAGGCCGCCGCCGACGCGAGCTACAAGGACGAGAGAACTAGCGCGCAGATGTGTGAAGAGATCATCTATCCGTCGATCCAACTCAAAGAAGACATCGTGGTGCATCCGGCGTCGATCTCTGAGAGCAAGGCTCCCAAGTCGGCGGTGGAGACGACTCCGCTGCGCGAACATGCTGCCGGCGAACCGGAATCGCAACAATCGCAAAGCCCGTCGCTGGCCGAATTAGCGCGCCAGACGCGCCAGGCCCCGCATGAAAAGGCCCAGGCCAAGCTCGACAATGCCGAAGGAATGAGCGTGGCTCCTGCGGGATACCAGTCTTTCATTCTGGTGTATTGCCTGAATCCACAGCAGTGTGCGGAGGCGTCGGTCGTCATCCCCGAAAAGGCTGAAGTAGTGTCGCGGGTCAACGGACAATACATTTTCAAGGCTTCGCTCAATGGCGATCCGGTCATGCTCTATGCCGGGCCGGCCGACGTGAACGCCCCCTACCGCAGCCTGACCGATCCCGACTACATCCGCATGCGCGACCTGGCTAACGCCAACGGATGGTCGCGCGAGAAAGCGGAGAGCGCCAGCACCCAGGAACTGACCATCGAAGACCGGCGGGCGTTGATGACGCGCTTCCGCTACCAGCGCGACCAGAAGAGATGGTGGATCGGAGAACGCGTGCTGATCGCGAACCAGGGCTCGGAGTTTCTGGTGGGATGCGCCGCCCCGGAAGAACATTTCGCCGACGCGGAAGTGCTCTGCACCACGCTGGTGCATTCGCTGAGGCTGCCATGAAATTCTCGCTGGGCACAACTCGCGCATGGATCGCGCTGGCAACGTTCATGTTTTGCGCAGGCCTGGCCGCATCGGCACAAGACTCTTCAGGCCAATCTTTGGGCGATGTGGCCCGCAAGACGCGGAAAGAACATTCATCGCCTGCCCATGTGTCCGCCAAGAAGGCGGTCAACGGAGACGACGACGGCCCGGATACGAGCGGCGTCTGGCGTGTGCGCCTGTGCCCGATCATCCCGTGCTACGAACTTTCCGTCACCCTTCCCAAGAATGCAAGCTGGAGCCGGGCGGAACAGGAGCCCCGGCCTGTCCTGATTCCTACGGCAGGCCACGAGGAAGACTCCAGTCGCTCGATCCGGGTTTATTCGGCAGGGTCGAGTGATCCAAGGTACACGATCGACGGCTTCAAGAGAACGTTTCTGCAAGCCTGGTTCGCTCGCCCGGAATACTTCAGCCAGGGGGCGCGCCTGTTGCGCGACGAGCATGTTCCGATCGACTGGTCGACCGGAACCGTGACTCACTTCACCATTACTACCCCTGCTCTTAAATATCGCGGCGTGAGTGTGGTCGCGAATTCGCCCAACGGAGTCTATGGATTCGCGTGCGTGTTTCGTGAAGAGGATTCGGACGCGGGCAGCAGCATCTGTGACGCAATCATTCAGTCTGCGCAGTACCAGGAACTGCAGTCGTCCGCCGTTCGCAAGGTATATGACGATCCCCCGCCCGAGGATCCGCCCGATCCAGCTAACGATCCCCCAAATAGTCAAGCCTCACAGTAAGGACACACGAGTGTTAATGCGCCGACTGTACTCCATCTTCGTGACCGGGCTTGCTCTGGCGTTCTGCGCGGGGCCGGCCGCAGTTCGCGTGCACGCGCAAGCGCGAGCCAACGAGCACAAGGTACTGCTGCGGGCCGATGTGAAGGCGGGAGAGGTTCTGCGCTACGAACTCGAAGCCGCAGGATCCTTCTTGCCGATCGCAGACGCCAGCGGAGCGATTCTGAGCCCACCCCGCGGACCGTGTGATTACGCGCTGGCCTCTATTGTGACGTTGCGGCCGCAGGCACCGGATAAAGACGGCAACACTCCGGTCGAAGCCCGGTACAGCGAGACCCGCGTCACCAGCGTGCGCTGCGCGTTGTTCTCGGCGGCAGACTTCCAGAAGCGGCTGGCGGCGCTGCAGTCCTCGGAGATCATGTTCCGTGTGGGGCCGCACGGCGAGACCGACTTGAGCCACGCCCGTGACGGCTATTTCAAATATTGGGACGGTGGCGATCTTCTGCGCAAAGTCACGCAGGATCTGCTGCAGACAGAGTTCTCGCCGCAGCCGGTGGCCGCGGGCGCTGCCTGGAAGCCGCGCGGACAGTTCGCCTATTCCCGCGACCACGCCCTGAAGGATCTCGAACTGAGCGGAGCGGACTTACGCTTCAGAAATCTGGTCCACGTCGATGGCAAGTCTTGCGCCTGGGTAACCTCGCAATACATCTTCTCGCCCGTCGACCTTCCGGCCGTGGGCACCGCGAGCGTCGGGCGCACGGTGCCGGCCGCCGGCAACAATGCTGTGGCCGCCGTTCTGCGCATCTCTCTGCTGCTCGATCCGGCGACGCATCATGTGGCGTGGTTGCACCGTTCGCAGACCATCGACAACAAGCTGACACTGGCGTCGCCTTACGACGACAGCGACCCGGTTGATCCTCCTGAACCCGACTCACAGGACTCGGAGAATCCCATGCCCGATTTGTCGAGCATGCGGTCCGACAATCCGGGGCGCTATCCGTTCATGACGTTTCATTTTCAGGAAGAGGCGCGGGCTCGCCTGCTGCCCGATCAGCGCTCCGTCGAATGGCTGGCGGCACTGAAACGCTTTGAGGCAACGCCCGAGCCCGAGTCTGGAACCACTCCCATTGCGGTGACGAAAACGCTACTGCCGAATCCGATGATTCTGGCGGCGAAACCCGCGGTGGTGAAGAGAGCCACGCGGCTGGTCGTGGATTCCGACAGCCTGGTTGCGACTCCGGCCGGATTCACCCGTTACGAGAAGGGCCTGTGCCGGGACGCGTGGTTTTGCGCGACCGTATCGCTGGCCTTGCCCGGGGACGTGCAGGTTTCTGAGGACACGCCGCTGCGGACTGTGTATCTCGCGCAGACGGACGACCTGCTGCTGAGCATAACTGTCGGGCCAGCTCTGGACCGCCGCCCTCGAGGTTTAACCGAGGACGAAGAGTTAAAGAAGCAGGCGAACTATTATCTGGAAAACTATGTCTGGATGGCGGCGAAACCGGGAATCGGAACCAATTTTTCCAGCGCAACGCTCGACGGATATCCCGGCTTGATCACCGATTTCAGCGCCACCCAGCGTGACCTGGCCGACATCCGCGGCGTGCTTGCGCTCATGCTTACGCCGTGGGGAAAAGTTGTGCCCGTAAGTTGCAGTTCGGACCACGCTCCGTCGGCGGAGTTGCAATCGCTGTGCGAGAAGGTGATCACTTCGGTGAGTTTGCGGCGGTAGTTCAAAGCGTCTGCACATCCAAAAAAAATCAGGGCGGCCCGAGAGCCGCCCTGTCTCTTTTGTGCTAACTAATCAAGCCTAGTGGTGCGAGCCTCCGGGCGCGTGTCCGGCCGGAGCGCTGCGGCCCATGGAAGGAGACGACATGGAACTCCGTGATTCGCCGGAGCCCGAAACAGGCCTGCCCGAGCTCGCCGAGAACTGCGACGGGGGCCGCACTTCCGCGAATCCGCTCTTGGCGACCTGGTGATTCAAGTGATTGAGATTGCCCAGCGAACCGCGCGGAATCCCCATGCCCGCCGAGCCGGCATTTATCAGAAAGTGCGATGGCAAGGCCGAGACCGATCCTCCCCTGCCCACAGCGACCGTCTTGACGGTTCCCGTCGCCGGCGCAACCAGCGGGTGGAAGCCTACCGGCAATGTCCCGCCGTAACGCGGAATCGGCGTCCAGTTGTTATATCCACCGGGCTGCCACATCCAGCCGTTTCCTGGGATGAACATCCAACTCCCGTAGCGATAAGGCATCCATCCCCAGGGATAAGCGGATGCGAACATGTAACCGTAGCCGGGATACCAGGACCAGGCGCCATCCATGAACGGATTCCAGCCGATCCCGGTAAAGTAGGGCTGCCACATCATCCCGTAGCCAGGGACGTTGGAATAGGCGCCGTAGTAATTCAGGTCGCTCATCCCGTAGCCGTACGGCGAGGTGTTGTTCTTCGCGTACTGCTCGTGGTAGGCGCTAGCCTCTTTGTCCCAGGCATCGAGCGGGGCTTCTGCAACATTGTTGGCAAGAGTGTACTTGTCGTTGTCCGCCAGGTCGAAGGTCGCAGTTTTCTTCTTCTCGACCGCGAACTTACCGGCGTCACCCTCTACCTCGACGTCGCCCTTGAAGACAGCCAGACTGGCGACTTGCGCGGATGTATCGACGCGGAAGTGCGCGGCGCGGTCGAGCGAGATTTTCTCGTGGGAGAAATTCAGGTTGAAATCGTCTTTTCCCAGCCAGTTGACGTAGGCCATGCCCTCGACGAGATTGACCACCGAGATGCGTTTCCCGGAGTCGCTCAGGCCGAGCGTGCTGAATTCTACTATGGTGTTTGGAGTCAGGCGCAGCGTGCTGCCGTCTTCAAACTCGATTTCGGCGCGACCGCGGTCATGCGTCCTCACCTGCGCGCCCTGCGTGATAGGCAGGTTGAGGAACGCGTTCTCGAATCCCATACCCGTGTTCTTGTTGATTTGAACCGAACCCTGCACGTCGCTCAGGCGAACGATGCGTGCCTGCGAATCAGCCAGAGCGGGCAGCGCCAAAAGCGCGCAGGCAGCGGCCGTCAGAAGAACCATCTCAAATCCGCGGAGAGATCGCATGGACATAGCAGCCCCCAAAGGTCTTCCTCGCCTATTAGAGCACGGTTTCACAAAAGGTGTTGTAAAAACTTGGCCGTGGAATACACGGGCCGACAGGCCGTTGGCCGGACGGGTCACCCTCGGGTAACGGAGGTAATCGTGACTCCCAGGAGAGATCAAAACTTCGGAACGGGTCAGTGTCGCGCAGCTGTGCTATTTCCCATTTCCATGATTCGCTGCGCCCGGGCCCGCACCATGTTGATGACCGAGCTGTCGTCGTAAATCTCCTGTAGAACTGGCCTGACGGCTTGTAGTTCGATGATAGCCCCGCGGTGGAGTTGATCCTCCATCTGCTTCAATTCGTCGTCGAGGGCGAGCTTCTGGTAGCGGTGATAGTGGGCCAGACGCCGGCCGAACTCCAGCGTCGATGCGACGCTTTGAAATAACTCCGTCAACTGCTGGACCGGAGCGAGAGGGGAATAATTGTAAGCCGCGGCGGACTCCCGCTGCCCGTCTTTATAAGTCAGTTTCTTGGAGCCCGTGAATGCCAGCTTGCGATGACCCGAGTCGATCTTGCCGGAAAAATAATGGGCTTGTGCGGTCAGATCGAAAATCCGGGCGCGGGTCGCGTCCGACAAAGTGAATTCCGTCTGGTAGTTCTCGCGGTCGTCGGAATCCGACGAGATCTTCCCCGAACATTGGTAACGGGCGTGCCCATCGGAGGCCGCCACGATGGAATAGTGCTCGGGATCGGAGTTGGGAAAATCCAGCGAGAAGGTGACCGTGGCGGGCTCGGCGCCGCGAGCCGGGGAACTCCACATGAGCATGAGGGCGAGGCCAGCGGCGAGAAATATCAGCAGCTTCCCCCGTACCGCGCGATGCGTTCTTGCTTCCCTCGTGCCGATCATCAGCCTCAGATTCGTTCGCGTCGTGAACTCACGCCGACGTCAACGCTAAATTCTGCCAAAACATGATTATGCCAAAAATGGTCGCTGATAACGGATTGCCAAACCCTATCGTGCCACCGCGCGCTGCCGCATGAGGGTCCCGGCCGTGTGCAGATGGCAGATGGCTATGGCCAGCGCATCGGAAGCATCCATGGGCTCCGGCGGCTCGGAAAGCTCAAGCAGGCGCGTCACCATGTGCTGCACCTGCTGCTTCTCGGCGCGCCCGTAGCCGACCACCGAAGACTTGATGGTCAGCGGCGAATATTCGGCCACTTCGAGCCCTGCGGCAGCGGCCGCCAGCATCGCGACTCCCCGGACTTGCCCCAGCTTCAACGCCGACTTCACATTGAGAGCGTAGAAAACATCTTCAATCGCAACCTCCTCGGGCTGATGCTGGACAATGATTTCGCCGAGTTGGGTGAAGATGCGCGACAGGCGCCGCGGCAGCGCCTCCCGCGGAGAAAGCTTGATGGCGCCGCAAGTCAGGCAGCACAGCTTGCCGCTCTCATGCATCTCGACCACACCGTAGCCGGTATACTCTCCTCCGCAATCAATCCCAAGGACGCGCATGTCAAGAGCAGTGTAGCGCGGAAAGGTAAGGAAGTCCCAGAGTGGGTATAGGTGGCCCAACGTCGGCATAGCGCCCACTCGCCTTAAACCGGGGTTTTGAGCGCTATGGTCTGGTTACGACATTTACTAAACCGCGCCACCAATTTTCATTGCAAGATGGGGTTATCTTCGACGGATTGCAGCGTGAACTGTGCCTCAAAAGAACCCATTTGGCCGAACCCTAGCATGATCCTCCTTTCCAAGGGCTGCTTTTGGTAATGATCGTGGACTTCGTTGGACACTGCATCAATTCTGCCGACGAAGGTAGCGGTCACACGCTTGTCGGTCGATGGACCAGATCGGCCAGTGTTCATTCGCACAAGCGTATTGAACCGCTCGAATTTCGAGTCACGGACCAAAACCACGGGCACGGGTAAAATTCGCTTTCCTTCAGAGTCTTCTGAGCCAAGCACGTTCGTCGGCTGGACAGACGCAGCTAATGGGGACCCGCCGTAACGCAGCCAGAGTGCTCCGTGACATGCGGGGTCGTTTAGTTCGGAATATTCAAAATTCCCCACAAAAGACCCGCGAATCCGCACCATCTTGTTGTTGAATGCAGGAGGGTTTGCAAGGATGGCGCAGATGGTTGTATCGACTGGTTTCTGGTTAGCAGCTATGTCGGACTGCTCCTGATTTATAGGAGCGACGCATCCCAATTGCCCACGTTGTGACGTGCTTAGGCTGATGGGCTTGATGCACTCGGTAACGCGGTTATGAGTATCGTCCATGAGTTGCGTGTGCCGATCGAGGGGAACGGTGGGGAATCCACGGTCACGGTAGTTCACCGCGAATACATTGCCACTAGCGTCGCCTGCCAAACCGTATCCCGACTGAACTGGTTCATCCCAGACACGATATTCGTAGCCCAACAGGAAGGGCCGATGCTGATCAAACGCACTCTTACCACACTCTGTAACGGAGTTGTCGGTGTGATTCATGCCAGTAAATCCGCAATCGACCACCTGACCGCCGCCTCTTGCAGATATCTCTTGTAATCGATTCACGAAAAGGCTGTCCTGCTTGTCCGCAATCTGCTTATTGGGTTCTGATGATTGCGCGAAGACCGCAAATGCTGTGCAGAACAGCAGAGTCAAGGCTCGGCCTAAACGACCCAGTAAACGCATGAGTAACATTTGCCTCATAGCGAGTATAGATGCAACGCTTATCGTTGGCGAAAAATCCCCATTACACTCACCGGCCCACCTCGCCTGGTGCTCGTTTCCTCACCAGGCCCAGGCATATGCATCCACGCGAGGATCCGCTCCGGCGCTGAGGACTCCCGAATTCATATCAACAACGATACCCGCGTTCGAGCCCAGCGACCACGGGGGTGCGACGCGCAGCTTGTGGCCTCGGGAAATCAGCGCCTGCCGCGTCGTCTCTGGGATACGCGATTCCACCGACAAATCGCCAGGGTGCATGGTGTGCGGGAACGGCGAGGCCGGGAAGGCGCGCGAGGACCAGCGCGGGGCCTCGATGGCCTGCTGAATGTTCATGCCGAAATCGATCATGTTGATCAGCGTCTGCATGGTCCGCATCACCTGATCGTCGCCACCCGGACTGCCTAGGATCGCGAAGGGCTGCCCACCCTTCATGATAAGAGTGCTCTGCAGCGTGCTGCGCGGCCGCTTGCCGGGCTCGAGGGCATTGGCTTCGCCGCGAACCAGCGAGTAATAATCGCCGCGGCAGTTGAAGATGAATCCGGTGTCGCCCATGACGACGCCGGTGCCGAACTCGCTGTGCAGGCTGGGCTCGAAGCTGACCATGTTGTGGTCTTTGTCGACGACGGCGATGTAGCTGGTGTCGCCGTCGTGGCGGGCGTCGCCGTCGAGAACTTCGTGAACTGGGCGGTCTAACGGGGATGCGTCCGCCACGAACTTCTCCGGCGAACCGGGGCGCAGTTCGAGCGAAGCCTTCGCGGGATCAATAAGCTTCCTGCGTTCGCGGGCGTAGTCTTTCGAGAGCAGGCCATCGTAAGGGATCTTGATGAAGTCCATGTCGCCAAGATATTTTTCGCGGTCGGCCATGGCGAGTTTTACCGCCTCCACGCTGGTGTGGAGAAAATCCGGGCTGTTGTGGCCCAAGGCTTTCAGGTCGTAGCCTTCGAGGAGATTGAGCGCAATCAGTTCGGTCGGTCCCTGGCTCGCCGACGGATTCTTGTAAATCTGGTAGCCGCGGTAGTTGATGGAAACCGGCGTCTCGACTTCGGCGGTGTATTCCGCGAAATCTTCGTAACGGAACAGACCGCCGTTGGCCTCGGAGAACGCCGCCAACTCTTTGGCGATGTCGCCTTTGTAGAAGCGGTCCCGCGCGGCTTTCAGGGCTTCGTGCCGGCCTTTGGACTGATTCGCCTTCTCGGCTTCGACCAACTTCTTGAGCGTGCGGGCCAGGTCCGGGTTCTTGAGAATTTCTCCTGCCTTGGGCGCACGACCGTTCGGCAGATAGATTTTGACAGTGGTGGGATACTTGAGAATTTTCTTCGAACCGGCAATGTAGGACGCGCCATATTCGCTGAGCGGGAAGCCATTCTCGGCGAGGTCGATGGCCGGCTGCAGCACCTGCTCAAAACTCATCGTGCCCCAGCGGTCGAGCAGCGTGTACCAGGCGTCCACAGCGCCGGGTATGCCGCCGGAGAGCAGGCCGTCACTCTCGGGAATTTTGCCGCCGTTGTTTTTCTCGTACCACTCAATGGTGGCGAGCTTCGGGGCGCGGGGCTCCGCGTTGATCGAGTAGACCTTCTTGTCGTGAACGTTGTAGACAAGAATGACGGCATCACTGCCGACACCGTTGAGCGAGAAGTCGGTGACGCCCAGCGCCGCCTGACCGCCGACGGCGGCGTCGAAGGCGTTGCCCCCCATCGTGAGAATCTGGCGCGCCGCTTCGGTGGCCTCGGCTTTCATGGAAGCGACGGCTGCGTGGCGTCCGCGAATGACGGGGCGCATGGTTTGGCCGGAGTCGCCGCTCTGCGCGAGAGCGAGAGCACACATGAGTAGAAACGCCATCAGTGTCTTAACCGCTAACGACGATCGGAATGACATCGGCTCAGCCCCCTCGAGAAGCGTTTAGTTTTGTGGAAATCCCACCTTTCGCAAAAAACGCGAAAGATGGGGCACCCGCAGTTTCTTCGGGTCTAGACATAAAGTCAAAACCAGGCGGACAAGAGTGTCCGCCCCACATTGGCGATCAGCAGCATTTTGGGCGGCGGGTTTTCGCCTCGTCAAATTCCCGGCGGAAGGCGGCGTATGCACCCGGCGATGACGCCGTCTGGGTGCGCCGCAGAAAACGCTCGTAGGCCGCCTCATCGAAAATCTCGCGCAGCGTTGCTAGTACGATCCGGGCTGCGGTTACGAAGCGGCTCATGGTCTCTCCTCCGCCAGGCGCGTCATGACGAACGGGGCCTCTTTCACACGCACCTCTCCCGTTCCGTTCAAAACGGCGATCCACTGCCGCACCGACTCGATCAGCACCAGCGCGACCATCACCACCAGAACCGCGGTCACGGCGGCATCCAGTCGGTTGTTGAAGATCAGCCGCGCCGTCGCATTCGTAGCCGGGCCCGCCGCCAGAGCCCGCGCTTGCGCCAGAAATCCGACGCGCGGGTTGCGATCAAAAATCTTGTGCCACGACGCGGTAAACGTGACTGCAACCAGCCACGCCAATGGCACCAGCGTGACCGCGGCATATCGAGTTCGGTGCATTTTAGTGATAATCGTCGTGGCCACACACAGCGCCACCGTCGCCAGCAACTGATTAGCGATGCCGAAAAGCGGCCACAGCGAATTGATCCCGCCCAGCGGGTCTTTCACGCCCTGCCACAGGAAGAATCCCCACGCGCCCACAACCAGAGCGCTGGTGGCAAGAATCGACGGATACCAACTGGTCCGCCCTAAGGGTTTGTAGATGTGCCCCAGCGCGTCCTGAATCATGAAGCGGGCGACACGCGTGCCGGCGTCGAGGATGGTCAGAATAAATAGCGCCTCGAACATGACGGCGAAGTGATACCACAGCGCCATCACGGCCGCGCCGCCCAGGCTCTGCGAGAAGATGTGCGCCATGCCCACGGCAAACGCCGGCGCGCCGCCGGTACGATTGAACAGGGTCTGCTCGCCGACGGCGTGCGCTAGGGCTTGCATGTCGCCCGCGGTCACGGGAAAACCCCACGAGGAAATCGTCGCCGTCGCGGTGGCTGCGGTCTGTCCAACCACGCCTGCTGGGCTGTTAATCGCAAAGTAAACCCCAGGCTGCAGCACGCACGCCGCAATGATCGCCATGACCGCAACCGCCGACTCGGCCATCATGGCGCCATAGCCAACCATGCGCGTCTCAGTCTCGCGCGCGATCAGTTTGGGCGTGGTCCCGCTCGAAATTAGAGAATGGAAGCCGCTGATCGCGCCGCAAGCGATCGTAATGAACGCGAAGGGAAAGATCTTCCCCGCAAAGACCGGACCGGTACCGTCTACAAACCGGGTCAGCGCGGGCATGTGTAGCGTGGGATGCAAAACCACAATGCCTATACCGAGGAGCGCGATCGTCCCCAGCTTCACAAACGTGCTCAGATAGTCGCGCGGCGCCAAGAGCAGCCACACCGGCAGCGCTGAGGCTGCGAATCCATAAATAATGATCAGCTTTGCGAGCGTGCTCCCTTGCAGAGTGAAAGCATGCGCCATGGCAGGATTCTGCGAGGCCCACTGCCCGCCGAAGATCGCCCCCAGGACGAGGATGAATCCGAGCACCGAAACTTCCAGCACTTTACCGGGGCGGATCCGGCGCAGGTAAAGCCCCATAAGCAGCGCGATGGGAATCGTCATCGCAATGGTGAACGTGCCCCAGGGACTGTCTTTCAGCGCATTGACGACGATCAAAGCGGCCACGCCAAGCAGAATTACAAGAATCGCGATCACCGCCGTGTACGCCACAAAGCCGCCCACGCGTCCGATCTCTTCTTTCGCCATTTCGGTCAGCGATTTACCGTCGCGGCGCACGGAGAAGAGCAGGATCACGAAATCCTGCACGCACCCCGCGAAGACGGCGCCGGCCAGCACCCACATTGTTCCGGGCAGATAGCCAAACTGCGCGGCCAGCACCGGACCCACCAGCGGACCCGGCCCCGCGATCGCGGCAAAATGATGCCCGAAGACGACCCACTTGTTGGTGACCAGGAAATCGCGCCCGTTTTCCAGGCGCTCGGCGGGCGTGGCGCGCAGAGCATCGAGCGCTAGAATCTTCGTCGCAATGAACTTGCTGTAAAAACGGTATCCCAGGGCATAGCAGCAGGTCGCGGCCACGACCAGCCACAGCGCGTTAATCGGCTCTCCGCGGCGAACCGCGATGACGCCAACCGCGGCGGCACCCAGCAGGCCCACCGCCAGCCAGGCACAAATCGAAGCAGTCTTGTTCATGTCCGTCAAGCTTGTTCCGTCGAGCATTGTGTCGAATCCCGAGCCCAAGCGCAATGCCTCACCTGAACGATTTTCTGCGGGCTCTTTGGCTTTGGCCGCTATCGATTTAGTGTTACTCTATTTCTTCCGACCGATTCTCACCCTTGCGTTTTGGGCCATGTCGCCATATCCCTTTATTTCCGGGTGCATTCGGAGGGCTCTATTCTGAACTCATACTCGAACGGGAGCATACGATGAAAATTGGCATGTTGACTGGCGGCGGCGACTGTCCTGGGCTGAACGCTGTCATCCGCGCCGTAGTGCGCAAGGGCGTATTTCATTATCACGACGAATTTGTGGGATTCATGGAGGGCTGGCGCGGCCTGATCGAGGACAAGAGCATGGTTCTCGACCTGGACGCGGTGGGCGGAATTCTGCCCCGCGGCGGAACCATTTTACGCACCTCGCGCACCAACCCCTCCAAACGCCCCGATGGAATCGAGCGTTGCACGGCCACAATTGACAAGCACAAGATTGACGCGCTGGTTGCCATCGGCGGCGACGATACGCTGTCGGTCGCTCAGAAGCTTTACGAAACGGGAATCAAGATCGTTGGCGTGCCCAAAACCATCGACAACGATCTGGGTGGAACTGACTACACTTTCGGATTCGATACCGCCTGCAACATCGTGTGCGAAGCCATTGACCGCATCCACACCACCGCCGAAGCCCATAACCGCGTGATGGTGGTTGAGGTCATGGGACGAGATGCGGGCTGGATTGCCCTGTACAGCGGTGTGGCCGGCGGCGCCGATGTGATCCTGATTCCGGAGCGGCCGTTCGACGTCGACAAGGTGGCCGAATCGATTCGCCAGCGCCACGAACGCGGACGTTACTTCTCCATCGTCGTGGTCGCGGAGGGCGCGAAGTTTGCCTCCGATGCCGGCTCCGGTTCCCCCATCCTGCAGGACATGGGTAAGGATGAATTTGGTCACGCCAAACTGGGTGGCATCGCGAACATAGTCGCCCGTGAGATAGAAAAGCGCACGGGCTTCGAGACGCGCGCGGTTGTGCTGGGACACATCCAGCGCGGCGGCTCGCCCAGCGCTTTCGATCGTGTGCTGGCCACGCGCTACGGTCTGGGTGCGATCGACATGGTTCATCGCGGCGAATTTGGCTGCATGGCAGCGCTGCGCTCGAACAAGATTGTTTCCATCCCACTGAAAGAGGCGATCGCCAAGAACCGCGTAGTCGATAACGAAATGATTCAGATTGTGGATGGCCTCTTCGAAGAGATCGGCGAGAAGGAAACTGCGCGTAAGTAGCAACCTGCAGCGGATGGGGAAGTGATTTCCATTCCCTACCGGCCAGATCCGCATGAACGAAATCTACCGACACCTGGCGCCATGGTTGCTCACGATCACAGAAGCAATCATGGTGCTGGCCGCCGCCGGTCTTTCACTGCGACGCCACACGCGGGACAGCGGACTGCTCTTCGATCGCATTGACCAACTCTTCGCACGGCTCGCCTGCCGTCGCACGCTGTCGGTCTGCTTTGTTTTTCTACTGGCGCTGAGCATCCGGGCGATTTTAATTCCTCTGCTCGGAATTCCCCTGCCGGACTGGAACGACGAGTACAGCCATCTGCTCGCCGCCAACACCTTCGCCTCGGGCCATCTGACGAATCCCACGCACCCGATGTGGATCCACTTCGAGAGTTTTCAAATCATCCAGCACCCAACCTATATGTCGATGTACGCCCCCGGCCAGGGCCTGGTGATGGCAGCGGGACTGTGGCTCGGCGGCCATCCTTGGATCGGCGTGTGGCTGATGACCGCCGCGCTCTGCACTGCGCTCTGCTGGATGCTGCAAGGCTGGTTCCCACCCACCTGGGCCCTCTTCGGCGGAATACTTTCGGTCCTGCGCTTTGCGACCTTCAGCTACTGGATGAACAGCTACTGGTGCCCCGCTCTCGCCGCGACCGGCGGCGCGCTGGTGCTGGGTGCAATTCCGAGACTCCGCAACCGTCCGCGCGTCCGGGAAGGGATTCTTCTCGCTCTCGGACTCGCCATGATGGCGAACAGCCGGCCGTACGAAGGTTTGGTATTCAGCATCGCAGTCGCGGCTGGTCTGCTCGTATGGCTGAAGGGTCGAAGGCTGCCGCCTTGGCGACAATTGTTGTGGCGGCTTTTCGTGCCGGCAACGTGTTTGCTTATTGTCGCGGCCGCGGCTACCGGCTACTTCTATTGGCGCGTCACGGGAAGCCCGTTTCGCATGACTTACGCCGTAAACCGCCAGACCTACGCCGTGGTTCCCTACTTTTTGTTTTTCTCGAAGCGGGCTGTGCCCGAGTATCATCACGCGGTGATGCGCGACTACTATGCCGGATGGGAAGTCCGCGAGTTCGACGAAGCCCGCACTCTGGTTGGCTTCGTTCGCCGGACCGGCAACAAGATTGTCCAACTCTGGCGCTTCTATCTGGGCCCGGCATTCTTGCTCCCGCTGATTGCGTTTCCCGGGATCCTGCGCGACCGTCGCATGCGTCTCGCGCTCACTGCCGGCATTATCTTCTGCTTCGGGTGGCTGGTAGAGACGTGGACCTTTCCCCACTATGTCGCACCCGCCACGGGACTGGTCTATCTGGTGGTGGTGCAGTGCATGCGGCACTTGCGGCTGTGGCGCCGCGACAACGCTCCGGTGGGACAGTTTCTGGTGCGAAGTGTTCCCGTGGTCTGTGTGGCCATGATTTTTCTGCGCCTGGCCGGAATCGTCGCGCACGCTCCCCTCGAACCTCACTGGCCGTTGGGCAATATCGATCGTGTACACATTGTCGAGCGGCTCACCGCCATTCCGGGATCGCATCTTGTCATCGTGCGTTACGGCCCGGATCACAATGTGGATCGCGATTGGATCTACAACGCTCCCGATATCGATGGATCGCGCATCGTCTGGGCGCGCGACATGGGAAAAGAACAGAACGTGGAACTGCTGCAATATTTTCACGATCGCCGTGCCTGGCTGATGTCGGGCGATGAATCGCCGCCACAGCTTGCGCCGTATCCTGTGAACTGAGGTCCCACCTGCCGACGTCCTCGCCCGATTCCGGCTCATGGCTGACGGCCCGGCGCTTGCGCGCGCATGGCACGATTCTCGCCGTGTGCTTGTGGTCGTTCTACGTGTGGAACCTGGCGACACCCGGACTCCGCGACCGAAACGGAAACCTCAAAGGCACCGACTTTCTGCACCTGTATACGCTGGGTTCGCTGGCGGTGGCTCATCGAGGCACAGATTTGTATGACATGCACGCTCAGGCCGCGCTGGCCGCACAGCGCGTGCCGGAAGCGGCGGGTATTCGATATCTGCCGTTGTATCCGCCGCAGGTGTCCATCATCTTCGCGCCGCTGGCGCATCTCTCGTACGGCTGGGCGCTGATCTTGTGGTGGAGTGCAAGCGCTGCCGTCTATGCGCTCTGCTGCTACAGCGTATGGCGTGCCTGCCCGAACCTGCGCGATCACGGCGGGCTCGTCGCTCTGCTCGCCGTGGCCTATCCCGCCTTCTTTCACCTGATCG
The DNA here is from genome assembly GCA_013289685.1 of Acidobacteriota bacterium. Taxonomy (GTDB): domain Bacteria; phylum Acidobacteriota; class Terriglobia; order Terriglobales; family Acidobacteriaceae; genus Sulfotelmatobacter. The sequence continues at coordinate 725,462 of JABCZL010000001.1, forward strand.
CGTGGGGACAGACCTCGGCCGCCGCGCTCGCATGCTTCACGCTGATGTTCTTCCTGCTGCGCGATCGACGGGAGTTCCTCGCCGGCGTGGTGCTCGGCTGTCTGATCTTCAAGCCGCAGTTGGGATTGGCCGCCGCCATCTTATACCTCTGCACCGGGGCGTGGAAAACCTTGCTGGGCGCGGCTCTCTCGGCAGCGGCGCAACTCTCGGTAGGAGTTCTTTACTACGGCATGGAACCATTACGACAGTGGGTGCGCGTGCTGCGGAATGTGCAGGCTGTCTTGCCCTTGCTTGAGCCCAAGCTTTATCAGACTCACTCGCTGCGAACATTCTGGTCGATGCTGGTGCCCTGGCCTGCGTTTTCCTTCGGCCTCTACATTGCGAGTGCTGCGCTCATACTCGGGCTCACGATCGCATGCTGGAAGCGTAGTCACGCCTTGCCACTGTCTCTTCGATATTCGGCACTGCTTTTGGCGAGCGTGCTCGTAGCGCCGCACCTCACGGTTTACGATCTGGTGATTTTGGCGCCAGCGTTTATTCTGCTGGGCGAAAGGCTGATTGGCCAGCCCATCGCGCGCTCGACTTGGTGGATGGGGACTCTTCTGTACCTGGTGTACATGCTTCCGCTGCTCGGACCTTTTACTCGATGGACGCACGTCCAGCTTTCGGTGGTTGCCATGGCGGCGACTCTGTACTTGATCTGGAGCATCTCTCGCGGGGGTGGTTCGGCTGAAGGCTCAGCGAGGAACGCGTAGAAGCCTCGAACGATGCACAGGCAAAGAGCGCTTAACCGCAGGTTGCAGCGAATCTCTGGCAGAATGGCGGCTGGTGCGCAGGATGGACTTATCCCTGCTTCCCGAACAGAAATGCCAGCGCGTCTGGAAACCTCCGCGCCCAAGCGGACTCATCGTGCGTGGCGCCTTCGTCGATCACCAACCTCAGGCGAGTATCATCCAAGCCCGCGCGCCGCAGAATCGCGGCGAGTTCGCGAACGTCGTCCACCACGCTCTGATCTTTATCTTTCCGCCCCGCTTCGGCAGTTCCGGTCGCCAGAAAGATTCGTTCCGGCCAGCGCTTGACTCCGTGACTCTGCCGGATTATCTGCCGGTTCGAGGCCCAGAGGGCAGGACTCTCCAGCAGCAATCGGCCAATCACTCCCGGACGCACCGCCGCGGTGTAGAGCGCAATCAAAGCCCCCAGCGACGATCCGCCCAGGCCCGTATTCTCAGGCCCGCTCGCCACGCGATAGTTGCGGGCCATGAATGGAATAACCTCTTTGAACAGAAAACTGGGATAGCGCGTTCCGTGCGCCCGCAGCGTCATGGGATGCAACGAGCGGTGCGGCATATATTCGCGGATGCGCTCCCGCGCAGCGTTGTCCATGCCCACGAAAATCATGGGCTGGATCACGCCCTCGCGGATCAACCGGTCGCCAGTCTCATCCACCTGCCACTCCACCCCGGTAAACGAGGTCGATGCCTCAAACAAGTTCTGCCCATCGTTGAGATAGAGCACTGGGTAACGCCGGTCAGCATTTTCCGGATCGTCGTATCCCGGAGGCAGCCACACGCGCAGGAATCGCGTGTTGTGAAAAATGCGGCTTCGGAATTCGTGCAGGCGTAAATCACCGGTCGCGGACTGCGCTCGGATCACGCCGGCAGTTCCAGGGCCGTAATTTTCACCTTGCTGGGTTTCTTCCATCAGGAAATGCGCGTTATCAGAATACAACGGAGGGCTGGCTTCACGCGTTAGCAGTTCTGACCTTCACTGCAATTGCGAGAAGACTGATCAGCGAAATCAGTGCCAGCGAGATCAGGCACAAGATGCACCAGGTCATCAGCTCGTAGGCTTCGATGTAAGTGAGGTAGAGCGCAAAGCCCAATCCTCCAATCGCCGCTCCCAACAGGCGGTTTGGCGTTTCCGCACGCGCCTTCCAGAATGTCGACAGGATGAACAGCACCGCGTACCCTGCCACACCGATCGCCGCGACGGGGATGCCCTGCACGGTCGACCATTCGCTGCGGTTCACGATGTCGCAACTGAACTTCTGGCTAAAATCGCAGAACTCGGTCGCCGACTTCGCATAATGACGCTGCAGCGAGACCGCCGACACAATCACACCCGCCAGCGCCAGAACCGCGATGACTCCAAATAAAACTCGGCTGGAACGCAGCGGCGCAGAATCCGTCACGGCAAGCTACACCCGGTCTTGTCGCTCAAGGCTTCCATGGACAACACCCCTTCCTTCGGTGTTTCCATTCCAAACTGCCAACTGGGAAACAGCTTTATGCCCGCGATTTTGCATGCCGGCACGATTTCCGATGAGCCTTTGATCGCGCACTCCTGGTAGGTCACGTATTGAAACGCTGCGCCAAACATTTCTTTCTGCTCGATGCAATGCGGGCACCAGTACAGGCCGTACATCTTGGCCTGCTTCGTCGCCAGGCACTTCGCGAAAGCATCGTACTTGTGATTCCTGTAATACCGGCCCCCGATGAAAGCGCCCGCCAGAAGGATCAGGGCGATACCATAGAGGAGGACCTTCTTCCTTTTTCCATCATCCGCGCTGCTATCGCGCTCCTGCTGCCGTTTCCGTCGTTCTTCAGACATGACTCATCCTTATATCACGGCGCTCGTATCTACAAACGATGCTCAGGCCACGACGTTGAGCGCTCCGGGAAGCACATCCAATTCCTCGCAATGCAGCGTCAGCACCTCGCCATCGACCATGACGTCCACGGGCGCGTCCAGGTTGAACTCGACGCGCTGCACGCCCTTGCGCTCGGCCAGCGGGTGCTCGATGTGGGTGCCGTCATAGAGACCGGGCAGATTACAGATCAATCCCAACCGCCCAATCGGACCCCAGCGAACGTATTCCACCAGACCGTCCTCGATCTCGGCTTTAGGAGCGATCATCATGGTCCCGCCGGTAAACTTGCTGTTGTTAAAAGTCAGGAACAGGCAACGCCGGCTGTCAAAGTTGCCGTTGCCTTCGACTCGCACCGGAAAAGGCCGGCGCTTGAATCGAGAGAGCGTCAGAAAAATCGAGGTGATGTAACCCAGTTCGCCCCAGGCGCTGAAGCGCCGGGCCCGTAGCGTCGCAACGTCCGCGGCAAAGCCCATGCTCAGCAGATTGATGTAATGGATCACGCCGGTGCGATGCCGCAAACGCATCACATCGCACGGCCGGCTCCTCTGAGCCAACAGAGATTCGATCGCATACTCGACGCCTTGGTGACTGAAGTCGCGCAGAAAAGAATTGCCCGTGCCCAGCGGTAAAAATCCTAAGGTCGGGCGCTCGCCGTCGAGAGCCTGCGGATAGAGGCCGTTCACGATTTCGTAAGAAGTGCCGTCGCCGCCAACCGCAATAAAATTTCGGACGCCATGCTCATAGGCTTCGCGCGCAATCTCCGTCGCCTGCCCCGGAGCACGAGTCTCTGCTACCTTAACGTCGATGCCGCCGGCCAGCAGCCGCTCCAGCGCCGGGCCCAGCAGTTTGCGGCTGCGCCCGCCTCCGGCCGCCGGATTCACAATTGCGAGATAGCTTTTCCCCAAGGTTCCAGGTCCATTTTTCACAGCGGAAAGCGCAGGCGAATGCAATTTCAGTGGCCGGTCAAAATTCCACAATTTTGTCCCGCTCCACCGACTTGCCAATTTCTTCCGCCAGCACCTGCCGCTTGATCTTCATCGAGGCGGTCCGGGGAAAGTCCTTCTCCCAAATCAAATATCCGCCCACGCGCTTGAAATCAGGCAGACGGCGATTTCGCGCAGAAATGTCTTCCAGCAATTTGCTGTCGAATTTCTGATTTTGCTCCAGCCGTAACGCCAGAACCAAACTCTCGCGTCCGAGTTCTTTCATCGGCCAGATGTAGTTCGCCGCAAACACCGTATACTCCTTCACCGGCAGGCCGTCGAACACGGTTTCAATATCCTCAGGGTAGATGTTCTTTCCGCCCTCAGTCACGATCATGTTCTTCTTGCGGCCAAACAGCTGCAGATGACCGCCGTTCTCAAAACGGCCCAGATCGCCCGTCAGAAGCCAGCCATCGACGATGGTCTCGAGCGTAAGTTCGGGATCGTCCAGATAGTGCGACATCACCGTCTTGCTGCGAGCTGCCACTTCCCCCACCCCATCGGCATCCGGATTCAGAATGCGCAATTCGACTCCCGGCAACGGTTTACCAACCGTGTCGGCGCGAAACGGTTTGAGGTCGTTAAGCGTGAGCGCCGTGCCCGCCTCGGTGAGGCCGTAACCGTTCACCACCGGAATACCGAGATCGTAGAAAAACTGCATGGTCGAAGGCTCCATGAATGCCCCGCCGGTGATCAGCGCCAGCACTTCGCCTCCAAAGCCGCGGTGCACGTTCGAAAGCAGAATGCGGCTGAGCCTCACCTTCGGGCGGCGGCGCGTCAGCGCCCGGTTAGTGGCAATCATGGCATTCAGGTACGCCCGCTTCCACGACGGCAGTTCGTCGAATTTTGCGCGTAGGCCGCGCTCGAGATTCTTCACGATCATCGGCACCAGCGACACGTAGGTGATGCGGTAGCGCACAAAAGCGTCGCGCACAAATTCGGGGCGCAGCGTCCGCAGATGCACCACGCAAGCTCCGCACACAAACGGTCCGATGAAGCCCACCATGAAATCAATCGCGTGATTGGTCGGAAGAATGCTCAAATACCGCACCCCCGGCCAGAAGGGATACCACGCGGTCAGCGCGCGGCATTGTTCCAGATAATTTTCGTGGGTGAGCACACAGCCCTTGGGACGCCCTCCGGTTCCCGACGAATACACGATGCAGGCGACATCGTCCTTCTGCCGCTCAACGAAGTCAGGTGCGCCTTTGCGTTTGAAGTCTTCCCAGCGAAACGCGCCCGCCAACTCCACGCCCAGAGGCGCCTCGGTCACCAGGACAATCTTGGTTCCAATCTTCTGGAAGTCGGGCGACTCCATAATCGCTCGCCACAGGTGGTACTCGACGACCAGCACCTTAGCCTTGGAGTGAGCAAGCAGTTGCAGGTGTTCCACCGCGTTCAGTTTATAGTCGAGCGGCACCAGCACGCCGCCGCAGTAGAAGATCGCGTACGCCGAGATCAGCCACTTCGACTGATTCGTCATGATGATGGCGGCGCGATCGCCGGCATCGTAATCTGCGTCCTCGAGTGCGCGGGCCAGGGGCAGCGCAAGTTCCTTGAAATCCGAATAAGTCAGGCGGACTTTCTCGCGATCGCGATCCGCTTCGATCAGGCAGATTTCGGAGGAAAAGCGGTCGAGCGCATCGCGCAGCGCAGCGCCCAGACACGTGTATTGGCGAAGATCGAGCATAAAGAATTGCTGACGTGATTGTAAATTGTTGATTGAAGAACTAGCGGTGGCGTTGGCGTCGACGTTCCTCGGCAATCAACAATCAAAAATCAACAATCAGCAATGAGATATCCTTGTCTACAACCGGGCCTGAATCCTGGCGGCCAGCGTGCGGAAGTCGGTTACGCCCTGCAGTTCATAGTCCGGAAGTTCCACTCGAAAGTGATTCTCCAGCTTGGTGAGCAAATCGAGCGTCTGCAGGCTGTCGATGCCGAGCGCCTTGAAGAAGTCTTCGTCGGGGGAGAGTTTCTCGCGCGGCACTTTGAAATGCGCCGCGGCCAGCGTGAGTATCTCATCAAGCGTCTTTTCTGCGGTTTCCATAAGCGCTTATTCTAATTCAGTTGGACTACGGTAGATACGGCTGCGCCTCGGTGCTCTCTACAAATTTCTTCAATCCCGCTTGCACCGCCGGACGCGAAAATAGCTCACAGAACATATCAATTTCCTTCCGCAACTCGTCAAGCGGAACTGGCTTGATAAATTGCTTGGCCACCACCGCGGTCTGCCGGTCGAACTTTCCGATCTGGGCCGTGGTAGCTCGTGCAGCACGCAGCGCCTCGCCTTCCGCCACGACCTGGCTCACCAGTCCGATCTGCTGGGCCTTGGTGGCGTTGAAACTGCGGCCGGTCAAAAGCAGGTCGCGTACCACGGCATTGCCCACGTCCCGCTTCAACCGCGGGATGCCGCCAAATCCCGGGATCAGCCCCAGTCTCAATTCTGGAAAACAAAAACGAGCCATCTTGTCGGCGATGATCAAATCGCAGACCAGGGCGAGTTCAAATCCCCCACCAAATGTGACGCCATGAACGGCGGCAATCGTGGTCAGGGACGCGGCATCGATGCGATTCAGTACGCGGTGAATGCGCTCCAGAAAATCGCGCACGCCCTGCACGGCCTTGGATGTCTCCATCGCCTGCGACTGCTCGTAAAGCTCGCGCAAATCGGCGCCCGCGCAGAAACCCGGCTTCAATTCGCTGTGAATGATGAGCGCATGCGCGTTTTTTTCGAGATTGTCGAGCGCAGACGCGAACTGTTCCAATTCGGCGAGCGAAAGCGAACCCAGTTCATTGCAGGGAGCGCGATGCAGCGCCAGTTCGATGACCCCGCCCTGAACCTGCCACGACAGCGCTTGCCCTTTAAATTGTTTCTCGCCCAAAACTCGTCTCTTTCTGCGTCGACCCTAGACTGCCTGCTTCACTTGGTACAGATCCTCGATCTCGCTCTTCATGCGCGCGGATATCAGATCGCGCTTCAACTTTCCGTTGGCCGTGAGCATCCCATTTTCGATGGAGAACGGTTCCTGCCGCAGGTGAAACGCCCGCACCTGCTTATAGTGCGGAAGTTCCGGATTCACCGCATCGAGCGCCACCTGCACCTGTTCGCCAGTGACGCTGCCGGTGACGATCACCGAAAGATATCCGCGGCCATTGCCCACGATAACGACCTGCTGCGCACCCGGCAACTGGCGGGCGATTTCCTCTTCGATGGCTTCAGGTGCGATCTTGTGGCCCGAGCCGAGAACGATCAGATTCTTGATGCGCCCCACGATTCGCCAGTTCCCCGACGCATCCATGTCACCCTGGTCGCCGGTATGAAACCATCCGTCGCGAACTGCGTCCGCCGTGGACTGTGGGCGGTTCCAGTATCCCGGAAAAACATTCGGCCCGCGCACCACGATCTCATCATTTTCACCGAGCCTCATCTCAATGCCCGAGATCGCCGGCCCAACGCGTCCGGGCGCGACGTTGTTCGGATCGTCCATCGTGCAGATCCCCGTCGTTTCCGTCAACCCGTAGACCTGCAACACGGGGATGCCGAGCATACTGAAATAATCCTGGGTCTCGGGAGTCAGCGGGGCCGACCCACAGATCAGCGCCTTCAAGTTCTCGCCGACCATCTTCTTGCGGATCGCGGGAAAAATTACCGCCTGCCCCAGCCAAAGCCAGATCGCATCACCCGCCTGCGCGCGCTTTTCCTTCTGCCGAATCCACGCCGACTTGGCTCGCGAGTAGACAGCTAGCGTGACGCCGCCCTTTTGCGCGATCTGCTCGTCCACCCCGCGCCGCATGCGCTCGAGCAACTGCGGCACATTCAGAAAATAGTGCGGCGCCACCGCCGGCATGTCGTTCGGAATTTTTGTCAAGTCGGTATTCAAGGTAACCAGGCTGCCACGCAGCAGAAACGTCAGCGTCGCGATCCACGACGCACAAAAATTAAACGGCAAATAGTGAAAGATGCGGTCCTGACCGGAGCCGCCTCCCATCAGCGAATCAAGCCGCGCCGAGGTGCAACCCAGCATGAATCCCACGTTCGCCGCGGTCAGCACCACGCCCTTGGCTTCGCCGGAAGTGCCTGAAGTGTAGATGATGGTCACGGGATCGGCGTCGCGCGCCTGCGGTCGATCCAGCGCGATTCCCTCTGCGCCGGCAAAGATTTCGTCGAAGAGAAAATACGGAGGCGCTTCGGGCCAGGCCTGCTTAATGCCATCCCGCAGCGTCGCATCGCCACAGCACACCAGCGACGGCGTGCTGTCCTTCATCATTGCAACCAACTCGGCGGGCGCCTGGCGGAAGTACAGTGGAATGACAATCAGCCCCTCGGCCATCCCGGCCAAATCGAGAGCCATCCATCGGATGCTGTTCGCTGCCAGCAAACCGCAGCGGTCGCCCTTTTTCAGACTCCGCGCGGCCAGGAACGTACGAGCCTTGCGGATCAACTCGAGGAACTCGGCCCCCGTCACGCCGGTTACCTGGCCGTCGCGGATCTCCTGCAGCACCGTGATGTCCGCGGCAGCCTTGAGTTGCGAAAAGATTTCTCCGATAAATGCCATGGTTGTTTGTGGAGGCAGGCTTGTTTTGTTCCGCCGACTAACTATATGCAGCCACCAACTGCCGCAGCGAGGCATTCATCGGCGGAAGATAATCTTCCCAACTCCATTCGCCGGTACGCGTTGGGAATTCCGGATACCGGCGCTGGACTTCCTCCTCGAATAAAATGCCCATCCGCGCCATCACTTTCAGATTCTTCACCACCGTACGCGCGATACCGTCGGCGATGCGCTCGCCCTGTGTGGCCAGCATCTCCAGCGCCGCCAGCAACTTTTGTTCGAGATCCGGATCGTCGACATTCATCAGCAACTCCGGATGGCCGCGCTCGCGCATGAGATTGCGAATGCGTTCATCCATGGTGATGCCCGCCGAAGGCACAAGCGCCGGCATGGAAGTCACGATGCCGTGATAGCGCGACGAGGCCATCATGTGGCAGGCGCGCAGAATGCTGACCAGTTCATACATGTTGTACTGGTCCGAGGTCAAAACCGGCACTCCGCCGAGCTTCTCCGAGATGCGGTTAGCCGGACGCGCATCCAGGCGCTCAGTCGCCACCAGAATGACAAACACCTCGCGCCGTTTGCGGAAGGCATCTACCGCGTTAGCAATAGAGGTCAGGTAATGCTCATAGGCGCGGTCAGCCGCCGGTCCCGAGCTATGGAAATACGGCCCGCGATAGTGACTTTTCTTGTACGCCCCGGTCAGGCTGTGCAGCGCCGCTTTGGCCACCGAAGCCTTCACCGGCCATTCAAACGGATTAATCGGGCACACCACCAGGACGGGCGTTTTCCCGTCCCATCCCACTTGCCGCAAAACGCTCTGGCCATATTCTGCCGGGCGCGGCTCAAAGGTCCACGCAGTATCGGTGCCCAGCTCCGTCGGCACGCCCAGTTCGCGCAACACGGTGCGCGATTCTTCATTGCGTGTGATGACCAGCGAATTCTTGCAATAGCGGCCGCACATCTTGGCCAGCAGCGGATCCATGTGGCCGGCCTCGGCTCCGTATCCGACGGAGAGTTTATTCTCCACCGCAGCAATGCCGAGGGAACCAATCATCATCGTGGTCAGGGCGTTGGCGAACTTACTCTTGAACATCGAGCCTTCGCACGCGACTACTCCGTGGTGCCGCGGAACCTCATCCGACAAGAACGGTGGGAAAATGTCCGGCAGATGCACCTGCTTCGTACCGTCGAAATATCCTTTCGAAAACTCGAAGTTCTGACTCATCACGCTGAACTCGACCCGCTCCGCGCCCAGGATGTGCCGTATCTGGCGCAGCATTTCGTCGACCCGAACATCCGAGCCCATATTGCGCGTGCCGTTGTATCCGGCAAAGAGCAGCTTCAGTTTTTCGCCTGGCTGCCAGGGATTGTGTCCGCCCAGCATCCATCGCGCCTTCGCGCGTTCAATGTTGCCGCTGACCCACGCTTCCAGAACAAAATCCATCATGCGGCAGTTCCTCCTGCAGCCGCGGGCCAGGGCTTGTACTGATACTCAAAATCATTCTCGCGGCTGAACTTCAGCAGGGGAAAGCTGTACTGCGAAAACGGCACTGGCTTTTTTCCCAACTCAGACGTGACCCGGGTGTTGTCGAACACCGTGTTCCACACCAGATACGGCATGAATACCTTCAACAATGACGCACCCTTGGCCATCGAACCCTTCCGATTCGACAGGAAATTGACCGAACCTGTAAAGGGCTTCTCAGCGAATGGAAGAAATACAGGGCCACGCTTTTGTTGTGCGGCAGCAAGCGCGGTCGTCAACTCGCGGAACGTCTGTGACCCGATCCCCGACGAAAGATGATACGTTTCGAATTGCGGCTGCTCTTTCTGGTGCAAGGTCGCAATCGCGTCCGCCACAAAATCCACATTCACGATGTCAATCTTGTCGTTGGGACGAAACGGCAATACCGGCAGTCCAGCCAGAAAAACGAAGGCCTTGACCATATCGAACTGGGTGGTTTCCGCATGCCGGCTGTCTCCCAGCACAATGCTGGGGCGGAAGACCGTCCTCGGAGTATCCGGCAGCAGCACGCGCGTCATGTGCTCACAAAATTTCTTGGTGCGCGCGTAGGGATCGTAATCGGACCGGTCCCACCCGATCGAGCGATCTTCGGTGACCACTTCGTTACTGCGCTTGCCCGCTACCGCGACGGTGCTGACTTCGCTGAAACGCCGCAGGCCGTGATAGTGCTCCGCCTGTCGCGCCAGAGTAAGCACTTCGAGCGTGCCGCGCAGATTCACGTTGAGGCAACTCTTCTCCGACTTGCGATTCAGCGACGCCGCGCAATGAATCACCGAATCCGTGGTGTGCACCAGCCGGTCGTATTCGTCGCGATTCAAACCGAAGGCAGGAGAAGTCAGGTCTCCGCAAAAAATCCGCACCTTCGTCTGCAGGAACTCGAAGAAGCGCGGAAAATCCAGGTGCAACTGCAGCGCGCGCCACAGCCGCAACTGCGCTTCCTGCGGATCGCGCGCCCGCACCAGCACGTTCAAGGCGGCGCCGTGCCCTTCCAGCAGATTGGCAGCCACGTGCGCGCCGATGTATCCCGTCGACCCGGTCAGGAATATCGCCACGTGGCTCCATCGGTCCCGGTCTTCACGGCATCTCCGTTAGCGGGCGCAAGTTGAAAGGTGCGTGGCGGCCGCGCTTCCAGAGGCCGCCCTTCAATCAAGGGATACGTCCAGCGGCGCAAGGCCGGGATGTGAATATTGATCCAGTACTCCCACCAATCCAGCGAGCGCGTGTCGTAGCCAAAAATGCCCTGCTCTGCGGGCACGAGCGCGTAGGAAAGCTTCTCGATATTCTCCGCCGCGAAATCGTGTTCATTCAGCAGGATGAAAGGCTCGAACAGCTCAATGAGTTTTTCCAGGCGCTCCAGATTCCGCTCGGCCTTCACCAGCGGCGCCTTCTTCAGCGGCAGCGGCGACATGATGCGTTGAATGGACTTCACAATCGCCTTCTGCGCCGGCGCCGACATGCGGTTGTACCGTGTCTTCGAAACCGGAATCGCATCGAACCGCAGCCGCAGCCACGATTCCAGCCCTTCCTGCGCGCGATAGTGCTTGCGGTGCGCCAGAGACGTCAACTCGATCGACCGGCCCATGTCGCACGGGTTGGTCACCGAAGTTGCGAGCTGGTAGAGCGGATCGTGTCTGCGCTCCATGACCGCGGCGGCAATCAGAGTCATCCCGGCACAAACCGCGTCCACCGGAATAATGTCGAGCCGCTTGCTTTCGTTGGTGGGCAACTGCCGGAAATATGTGCCCAGCAGATACGACAGCGACGCCGAAGTATTGATGCCCTCATTCCACCCCAGAAATGGTTTGGAGACCGAGGTTTCCACAATCGCCGGACGCACCACAGCAACCGGCAATCCAGCACCGTGTTTCGCGATCAGTGACTCGGCCAGGCTCTTAGTCAGCGTGTAGGTATTTGGCCAGCCCAGTTCCTTGGCGCGCCGCGTTCCCGCCTCGGTGAGATAGGTCTTCAACCAGCGGACGCGGTTCTTGCGGATCTGGTTCTCGAGCGCTGCGCCCTGCAGATTCTTCGCCGCATGTTCCTTGGCCTGGGCCTGCATCCGCAGGCCTGATGTGACCTCGTCACTCTCCGCCTGCGCTTCGGCCTGCTTCACCAATTCCTGCAGCGAGCGCCATTCCTGCTCGGCATCGAAATCGGCCAACCCACGCGGACTGTAGTTGGGCGTCAGTTTTTCGCCGACACGCCCATCCTGCTCTCCGGCCACATAACAGGTGGAGAGATGCAGAAGCCCGGCGTGATCGGCCGCCTTTACAAATTCGAGGATATTGACTGCAGCATCTGTATTCGTCGTGAGGGCATCACGCAGGTCGGGATTAAAATCCGTCAAGCCCGAACTGTTGATAACGAGATCGAGGTTGTTCTGCAGGCGGAGCGCCGTCTCAGCGCTCAGGCCGAGCCCCGGCTCGGTGACGTCCCCTTCGACGACTTCGATCTTGTCGCGCAGAAAACTGAGGAACCGATCTCCGTGGCGCTTAAACAGCGGATCGAACACGGGCGAATCTTCCACCATCTTCTCGAAGCGGCGGTCCGCCGGATTCGACTTCTGCCGGCGGATCAGCAGGTAGATCCGCTTCACGTCGGGCAAATCCAGAAGCGTGTTCGCCAGCCAGACTTTGCCGATGAACCCCGTCACGCCGATGAGCATCACATGCTTTCCCGAGAATGCCCGGCGAACGGAAAATTCCGGAGCCTGCCTCTGACCCTCAAAGTGGACGATGGGCCGCGTTGGCGCCACCGGCCGCCGCTCCGCAGGAACAACGGCCGCCCGCAGCTCTTCTACGGAAATGTCCAACTGCCGCGCCAAAGTCTTTGGAGCCCGGCGCCCGTCCGGATTCTCCTCCCGAATGCGCGCAAACGCCCCGCGCGGCCGGATGATCGGCTCCATCAACCTGCCAGTCGCGGTGCCATCGCGAAAATCCAGGCGGTTGGCCACAATCCGCTTGACGCCCAAGTGCTGCGCCAGCGGGCGCATTACGTGCTCCAATCCCTGGCTGACGAGCACGACATCCGCGCCGGCCTGCACCAGCTCCAGCACCTTGCGGACGCCTCGCTCTTTCAGCCGCGGCTTCAACTTGTATAGAAAGAATTCCTCGCCCAGCAGGTCAAGGCGGTCGCGGGTCACCCCTCGCAGCACGGTATGCACCGCCCGGGTGGCAAACTTCCGGTTCGTGGAATAAAGGAACGGCCGCAGCAGTGCCATCAGGAAGATCAGCCCGCGCCGCCGGAACCGCTCGGAGAACGTTTGCGCGTTCCAGGTAAAGAACGCCACTGGCCGGACGACGGTCAGGTCGAGCAGGCTCCCCTCAACCCGCCAGTAGACGGTAGGGGCCGCACTGGAATTGTGGTTTGTCGGTTCCAAAATTGCTGTTTTGTCCCTCTTACGGGCTTCCGGCACTGCGCTCAGACGAAGTTTCTATTGTAAACAATTGAGGGCCCGGAACGAAGCGGAACCGGCGCTTTGTAGGCCACTTTTGATACGAGAGCCGGGTGCCCCATTTCTCGCGCGTTCTTTGCGCGAGAAGTGGGGATTTTCGACAGAGCTACGTCGAAAGGATGCCGGCCTACGGTTCAATCGAGCACGGTCGCCCTTTCGCGGGCTGGCCGGCGACCCACGATCAATGCCATTGTGCCGCTGATGGCGAGAGTCGCGCCAATCGCCAGCAACCCTCCGCCAAACCCGCCATTCGACGTGCGAAAGAACCCGATGATATCCGAACCGAAGTATCCTCCCAGATTGGCCAGCGAGTTAATCACCGCGATTCCGGCGGCCGCCGGAAGGCCGGCCATGCGCGTGGTGGCCATCGCCCAGAACGGTCCCACCATAGCCTCCGCCCCGGCCATTCCAAGTCCAACGCCAGCAATCACCAGCGCTGGAGCCGTTCCGTAGGCGGCAGCGACCAAAGCCACGGCTGCGCAGAACGCCGGAACGGCCGTGTGCCAGCGCCGCTCTCCGCTGCGATCCGAACTCATCCCGACCAGCACCATGGCGATGGTCGCCACTACGAAGGGCAGCACGGCCACCAGGCTCGTCTCAAAATTACCCAGCCCCGAAAGCGATTGGATCAGGCTCGGCAGCCAGAACGTGACCCCGTACATGGTCGTAGATACTCCAAAGTAAACCAGCGAAAGCATCCAGATTCGCGGGGCAATCAGAACCTGCCAGAAGCTGCCCTGTTGAAGACTCGACTCCGCCTGTTTTTCCACGGCTAATTTGTCCAGCAGCCAGGCGCGCTCCTCGCCCTTCAACCACGCAGCCTCCTCTGGACGATCCGAAAGCACCCGCAGAACGATCCCTCCCAGCAGGATCGCCGGAACGCCCTCCATGAGGAACATCCATTGCCATCCCGAAAGCCCTTTGCCGGTCAGGCCCAGCAACGCCCCCGAGAGCGGGCTGCCGACCATGCCCGCGAGCGGGTTCGCGGTCATGAACCAGGCCACGGCGCGAGCCCGGGCGCGCGCCGGGAACCAACGCTTCATATAAAGAATCATGCCCGGAAAGAATCCCGCCTCGGCGGCGCCGAGCAGGAATCGCAAGGCATAAAAGCTGATGGGCCCACGGATGAATATCATCAGGCAGGAAATCACTCCCCAAGTCGCCATCAGGCCGGCAATCCAGCGCCGGACGCCAAATTTTTCCAACACCAGATTGCTGGGAAGCTGAAAGAAAAAGTAGCCCGCAAAGAACATCCCTTGGGCGCGCCCGATGACGCGGTCGCTCAAACCAAGCTGCCCGCGCATCTGCAATACGGCGAAGCTCACGTTGATGCGGTCGAGGTAAGCAACAATGTAGAGCAGGAAGAGAAACGGCATCAGCCGCCACATGAGCCGGGAAACCACAGCGGATTCAAGGCGGTCGGGGACGGTTTCCAAGAGTAGGTTCCAGTGTTCGGGTCGAGCCGTTCTGTGGTGCGAGGATTCTACGCTAAGGCAAGTTTTTTTCGAATCTCGGCCACAATCTGCTGCGGGGTCGAGGAGATTTCAACCGTCACCGCTGCCTCCGGCTCTTCGAGATCGGCGAACTGGCTGGCCAGAATCTGCTCGCCGGCAAAGTGCCCGTGCCGCGAGCGCAGCCGCTCGGCGATCAGGTCCGCACTTCCCTTCAGGTACACAAACCGGACCTCCGGCCCGACACCCAGTTCCTGCCTGTAGCTGCGCTTCAGGGCTGAGCAGGCCAGCGCAACATTGCGTTTTTCAGCAATCCACTTGACGATCGCTGCTCGCAGCCGCGCCAGCCAGGGCTCCCGATCCTCGTCGTTGAGTGCGATGCCCTGCCGAATCTTTTCTACGTTCGCCGGCGGATGAAAGTCGTCCGCATCGGCGAATTCCCAACCAGACTGCTCGGCCAGCAGGCGCCCGATGGTCGTCTTGCCCGCGCCGACGACTCCCATCACGATAACAACCATGGCTGAGAATTGTACGGTAGCGCCGGCATCTTGCCGGCTGTCGCGGGGGCATCCTGCCCGCGCGTGTTGGGTGGCGAGTGGCCGCCACGACAGCCGCTTCAGCCCTGTGTATTGAAAGGGCGCGGCTTCAAGCCGCGCCGTAAGTCGAATTGCATCAATCGCCGCTTTACAGTTTGCTGAAAAACTCGGGTTTGTCAGTCCCACCGTGGAAGAGCGGCCCTTTAGGACCGCGTAAGCCGTTGAAAATTAATCTGGGCTTCAGCCCTCGTCGTCGTTTTTTTTCGACCAACTGAGTTTTTCAACATAACTGTTTAGCCGCTGAGGTCGCAATGCGCTATTTCTTGGCGTACGTCTTCTGCACGCCGGTCCGACCGTTGATCACGGTGAACGTTCCGTCCGCCTGCGCGACGACTTTAATGTACTTCCCTTCGCAGTTTTCTTTCACGTTCGCGATGCGCTCCTCGGGAACATTGTGGTCCCGATCAGATTCGGCGGCATAGTGCAGCTGCCACAAATCCTCCAGCCCCGGAGAATCGTGGACGATCTGCCAGGCCGCTGGACTCGATCCCTTGCGCGGACCATTGTCGATCACGGCCACTCGTGGATGCAGCGCCCACACCAAGGCTTTCGGATTGGAAAGATCCGCCCCGTGATGGGTCACCAGAAAAAGGTCGACCGTGCCGAGTAGATTATTCGGGCAGGCAATCTCTAGCTCCTTCTTCTTGGTGAGATCGCCGAGATCGAGAAAGCGAAACTTCCCGAAGGTGATCAGAACGCCCACGGAACGGGCATTCTCCGTATTGTCCTCGGCGGCGGCTGGCTCGGAACCGCAGTAGGAATTCGCCTCCCCGGCACCCGGCTGCGGTTTCGTAAGATGATCTCCAGCCGCGGCCAGGACTTGCACCTGGAGGCCCTTGATCGGAAGCCCCCAGCCCGGCTTGACCACGACGTGGGCGTGACCTCCGATCGCCTTCTCATAGGCGGCATAGTCGGTGCGCGTCACCTGGGAGTCTTCCAGGTTCGGCCCGTGGTCGACAAACGTCCCCACCTTAATCCCGTCGACCAGTTGCGGAACCCCGCCCACGTGATCGCGGTGATAGTGAGTAATCAGAACATAATCGAGCTGCGTGATGCCGGCCTGATGAGCCGCCGCCAGGATCCGGTCGGCGTCGCGCCCTTCATAGCCGGGCCAGCCCGCATCGATCAGCAGCGACTCCCCTGATGGACTCACTACCAGCGTCGCCTGCCCTCCTTCCACGTCGATGAAATAAATTTGCAGCGACTTCGGGGTCGGAGCGGCAGCGGCGTATGGCGAACTCGCAACACCAAAACACAGACTGAGCAAAGCAATCAGCACGGAACGCATCGGTTGACACCTGGTTGGGAGATGTTGCCGAAGATTATGCCACGCGGCAGGGGTGAGTTGACAGTCACACGACTCATGTGGCGACAGCCGCCTCGGCTGTCCCGCCAGGGAGAAGCCCGGCGGACCCTTCCAATTACCCTGCCCCTGCTTCGCCGCAACCCCCAGCGCCATGCCGACCCACTCTGCCCTGCCCTCCACTCAAGTAAAATGCGGCGAGGCAAAAATTTGAAACTCACCGAAGATCCGCATCGCCGGCTGAATGCCCTGACCAACGAATGGGTGCTGGTTTCCCCCCATCGCGCCACCCGTCCCTGGCAGGGAGAAGTGGCTCCGCTGCAAACCGCGTCCGAGCCCACCTACGATCCGACATGCTACCTTTGCCCGGGCAATACCCGCGCCGGTGGAATTCAAAATCCCGCATACGACACGACGTTCGTATTCGAGAACGACTTCGCCGCCCTGAAACCGGGCACCCCGCGCGAACGCGTCGATGTCGACTACAAAGGTTTGCTCGTTGCGCAGGGCGAACCCGGCATCTGCCGGGTGATGTGCTTTTCTCCGCGTCACGATCTCACGCTGGCCACCATGGGTGTTGACGCGATCGAATTGGTCGTCCGCGCCTGGATGGAGCAATTTCGCGAGTTGGGTGAAATGCCCGACATCAACCACGTTCAGATTTTCGAAAACCGCGGCGCCATGATGGGCGCCAGCAATCCGCATCCCCACTGCCAGATCTGGGCCACGTCTTCGATTCCGGAAGCACCGTCGAAAGAACTGACTTCGCAGCAGGCCTATAACATCTCGAGCGATCGCTGCCTGCTCTGCGATTACATTGAATTAGAACGCAGGCTGCGAGTTCGCGTGGTCGCCGAGAACGCGTGCTTCGTGGCTCTCGTGCCCTTCTGGGCTGTCTGGCCGTTTGAGATTCTGCTGTGCAGCCGCAACCACATCGGCAGCATGAACGACTTCGCTGTCGACGACGCGCCGCAATTGGGTGCAATCCTGAAGCGCATCACCACCACCTACGACAGTGTTTTCGGCGTTCCCTTCCCCTACTCGATGGGATTCCACCAGGCGCCGACCGATGGCGCCGACCATCCCGGATGTCATTTCCACGCGCATTTCTATCCGCCGCTGCTGCGCTCGGCCACGATCCGCAAGTTTATGGTTGGATTCGAAATGCTGGGAACACCGCAGCGCGACATCACTCCCGAGATTGCCGCCGAACGTCTGCGCGAACTTGCCGGCACATAGTTGTGCTTCGGCTCACATCAATTTGAGTGGGGTTGATGAGAAGGCGCCGGAAGATGTGCCCTAAGCGGGGAATTCCCAGCCTTCTTCTTTCATCTTGCGGTTAGTCCAATGCTGGAGTTGTTCGAAGAGGGCAGGTTCGATAACAGCAAAGCGAATGCCGACGCGCCCTTCGTCACCAATCCACATGAGGCGGGCTTTTGCCTGAAACATGACGTCGCTCTCCGGCAGGACGAAGCCCACGTCGAGCAATCCCGCGAAACGCAGCGGTTCTTTGATGCCGTCCAATCCCATGCCGCCGGTGCTCAGATTGACTCCCTGCACCCGAATTTCTTCGCCTTGGGAATTCTTGATCGTCACCGGAATCTCCACCCGCATGCGGAAAAATTTCTGCTGCTCGTTGCTGATGAATCCCAGCGAGGCGGTGGTTTCTCCGGGAGCAAAATTAATGTTGTATTCCTTGAGCTTGCGGCTCAGCGTGCGCCGGGAAATTCCGAGTTGTTCGGCCGCGAGTGTGCGCTGGCCGCCGGTGCGCTCCAGAGCCTTGATGATCATCTGCTCTTCCATGCTATCGAGATTGCTGACCGGCATGGAGGCGGTCTGTCGCATCGCGGCAGGCTCTCCGGTGAGCGCCGCGCTGAGCCGGGAGAAATCGATCTCGTAGCCGGATGATTCCATCGCCATCTTGGCGACCAGGTTCCGCAATTCGCGAATGTTGCCTGGCCAGGGATGCGAAAGCAGCGCGGAAATAGCCTGCGATGAAAAATTCTTGCTGGGAGCTTTCAGCCGCAGAAAATGTTCGGCGAGAGCGACAATGTCCTCCGGGCGCTCGCGCAGCGCAGGAACTTGCAGCTGGAATTGTCCAAGCCGGTGAAACAGATCCTGACGGAAACGGCCATCCCTGACCGCGGCTTCGAGATCCTGATTGGTCGCCGCCACGATGCGGACATCGACTCTGATTTTGCGGTGCCCGCCCAGACGGTAGAAAGGCTGGCCATCCAGCACGCGCAAAAGTTTCACCTGCGTCTGTAGCTGCAGTTCGCCGATTTCATCGAGAAAGAGCGTGCCCTTGTCGGCCATCTCGAACAGGCCGGGCTTGGAGGCGTCGGCGCCGCTGAACGCGCCTTTTTCGTATCCGAACAGTTCGCTCTCGACCAGGTTCTCGGGAAGAGCGGCGCAGTTAATGTCGACCCAGGGACGGCTGCGGCGCGGTGAAGACTCGTGAATCGTGCGGGCGATGAGCTCCTTGCCCGTTCCTGTCTCGCCGGTAATGAGTACGGTTTCCGCATGACCCGCGACGCGGTCGACCAGCGCCATGAACTTGTGCATCACAGGGCTGGCGAGAATAAAGAGCGTGTCGTCAATCTTGCGGGAAATCACTCCCGGCGTGTTCGGCCCCTGCGCCGGAAACCCGGCCTTGGTACCAGCGACGCTCGCATCCGCCAGGGGCACCACGACGGCGATCAGCGCCGCCGGAGCCGAACTCAGCATCGTGACCGAGAACTGCACCGGAAAACTCGCGCCGGTCTTGGGTCGAGTGAACAACCTGCCGTGATATTCGCCAACCGCCGAAATCGCCGAGAGAATCGACTTCCGCAATTGCGAGTGGTCTTCCCCATTTGTTTTTTCGCCGCTGGCAAAGAGCGCAGAAAAATCGCGCCCGATCACCTCCGCAGGCGAATAGCCGAGGAGAGCGGTAAACGCGGCGTTGCACGCGCTGAATTCTCCCTGCAGATCGGCGGAGAAGACTGCCATCTGGGGCTGCGCCGATGCAGTCTTGCCACCGCCTACGGGAACGGCGCTGGAGAGCACGTCCTGATTGTCCGGACTGGGGTGCGGAGTCGCCATATGGGTTTGGGACGATGGTGACACAACCGGGCGGTACAACCGAGGAGCGTGTTACGCAGGGAGTAACGAAGGTAATAGCCCATTAGTGGGGGTTCATCCCCCACTTCCTGGTAGTTACCAAAGTAAGCTTTAGTACCCGTAACCCTTGCAATACGATTCCCGCAGGCTCGAACCGGGAGAGATGTCTTCCACGAGGGCCGAGCGCGGGCTGAGAAAGCCCGCGCAGTGAATTCTGTGTGTCTCGCGGGAGAACGCGAGGCCGTCACCGGGACAGCGCGCTTCGAGGCCGAACAGGGCCGCAGTCAGGGTTGTACATGAAAGCAGAGACGGACGGATTATCGATCCAGACCAAAGCATTCATCGGCATCACTGCGTCTATGGGAGTAGTGGTGTTGGGATATGCGTTGTCCCATTGGCAATCGCACGATCTGGTGCGTTTCGCGTGCTACCTGGCCGTGGCCATGCTCGCCTCCGGGCTGAAAGTGCAACTGCCCGGCATCAACGGCACCATGTCGGTGAACTTCCTGTTCATCCTTCTCGGTGTGCTGGAACTAAGCCTCCCCGAAACTTTGGTGATTGGCTGCGCCGCGACCTTGATGCAGAGTGTGTGGCAGGCGCGCAACCGGCTCGATCCCGTCAAATTACTTTTCAACGTCGCGGGCATGATGGCCAACGCCAGCGCGCTTACCTACCTCACTTATCACTGGCTCTCGGGACGCTTTGGATCGAGTAAGCCCATCCTCCTGATGGTCGCAGCGCTGGTGTTCTTCTTCGCCAATACTCTGCCCATCTCCATCGTGATTGCGCTGACCGAAGGAAAATCCAGCCGCAAAGTGTGGTCGGAGTGCTACTTCTGGTCGTTCCCGTATTACCTGGTCGGGGCGGCCGCGGTAGGTCTGGTTGGAATCGTGAACCGGTCGGCGGGATGGGAAACGTCGCTGCTGATCCTGCCCCTGATCTATTGGGTGTATCGATCGTACCGTCTATATCTGGGCCGGCTGGAGGCTGAGAAAGAGCGAGTCGAAGTCGAAAAGCGGCACGTGGAACAAATCGCCTCGCTGAACATGCGCACGATCGAGGCGCTGGCGCTGGCGATCGAAGCCAAGGACCACACCACTCACACCCATCTGCAGCGGGTGCGAACCTATGCCGTGGCCGTGGCGAAAGAATTGAATCTGCCGGAAAGCGAGATCGAGGCGCTGCGCGCCGCGGCCCTGCTGCACGACATCGGAAAACTCGCGGTGCCGGAACAAATCATCAACAAGCCCGGCAAGCTTACGCCGGAAGAGTTCGAGAAGATGAAGGTGCATCCCCTGGTGGGAGCGGAAATCCTGGACCGGGTGGCCTTTCCTTATCCCGTGGCTCCGATTGTCCGGTCGCATCACGAACGCTGGGATGGAACGGGATATCCGGAGGGCTTGAGCGGACTGGAGATTCCGATTGGCGCACGGATTCTGGGCGCAGTGGATTGTCTGGACGCCCTGGCGTCGCACCGTCAGTATCGGCAAGCGTTGCCGCTCGGCGATGCCATGACCAAGGTAAAAGAAAAGTCCGGGACCTGGTTCGATCCACAAGTGGTCGAGATTCTTCAGAGCCGCTACGTGGAACTGGAACGGATGGCGCAGATGTCGGAGGATCCGCCCGCGCCCCACGGTCTTTCCAAGACGGTTCGAGTGGAGCGCGGGCAGGCTCCGGCTGCGGGATTCGAACGCACCGACCCCACCCACGGTCCGGTAGAGAATTCGGACTTCCTGACTTCGATTGCCTCGGCCCGGCAAGAAGCGCAAACCATGTTCGAGTTGAGCCAGGATCTGGGAGTATCGCTGAGTTTGAGCGAGACGCTGTCGGTGCTCTCGATGCGCCTGCGGCGCATGATTCCCTACGACTCGATTGCCGTGTTCGTGAACCGGAACGGCTGGCTCTTGCCGGAACTGGTGAGCGGCGAGAACTTCCGTATGCTGTCTTCGCTGAAAATCAAAGTTGGCGAGGGATTGTGCGGATGGGTAGCGGCCAACTGCAAGCCCATCGTGAACGGGAATCCGCAAGTGGAAGCGGGATACGTCGTAGATCCGGGAAAGCACGCGACGCTGCAATCGGCGCTGGTGGTGCCTCTTGAAGGACTGGACAGCGTGGTCGGCGTGCTCGCCATGTATCACGCCAATCGCGACGCCTTCACTCCCGATCATTTGCGAATCCTGCTGGCCGTGGCCTCCAAGGTCGCCCTGTCGGTGGAAAATGCGTTGAAGTACCAGCAGGCGGAGAGTTCGGCGACCACCGACTATCTGACCGGACTGCCCAATGCGCGTTCGCTGTTTGTGCATCTGGCGCAGGAAGTGGCGCGCTGCCGGCGCATGAAAACGTCACTGGCAGTGCTGGTGTGCGACATCGACGGCTTCAAGCAGATCAACGATTCGTTCGGACATCTGGAGGGCGACAAACTGCTGCGCGAGTTTACCGCGCGCCTGAAAGACGTGTGCCGCGGGTACGACTACGTGGCCCGCATGGGTGGTGACGAATTCGTGATCACCGCTCCCGGGCTGACCGCAGAGGCTGCCAAGGAAAAAGCCGACCGGCTGAATCAGGCGGCCATCGAGTCCGGACGGCATGTGTGCGGACGCGACGTGATCACGCTCAGCGTTGGAATGGCCTTCTGTCCGGAAGACGGATCCGAGGTGGAACGGCTGCTGGCCGAGGCGGACCGGCGCATGTACTCCATGAAGCAACTTCATCACGCGGCCGCCATCACCCGCGAGCAGGATACAAAAACTCGCGGAGCGACAGCGGAATAGGAGACCTTCACCATGCTGGGGCGGAAAATTGCGCGGCATGGACTCGCCATCGTCGCAACGGTTCTGCTGGGAGGCCTGCTGTCCGCGGCTCTGATGCGGCTCGCGCCCGGCTTCGATGCCGATGAGGCAGAACTTGACCCGCATCTGAATGCAGCCAGCATTCAGGCCCTCCGCCAGGCACGACTCGAGCAGCACAACATCTTCCGCTTTTATTTTCATTCCCTGCAACGTGCGGCCCATGGAGACCTGGGAACGTCGATCTCGCTGCGCCAGCCCGTGAGCGTGCTGCTGCGCGAGCGGGCTCCGCTGACTCTGCGACTTGTAGGCATTGGGTTGTTGCTGAGCTGGGCCGTTGCGATGGCCTTGGCGCTCAGCGCGGCTTGGCTGCGCGTCTCGGCTTACGACGCTCTGACAACTGTGATCAGCGGAACTTTTCTGTGTATTCCGGCAGCGGTGCTCGCTCTGTTGTCGGTTCTTTGGAATGTTCCTGGAGCGCTGGCAATAGGTTTGATCGTGTTTCCCCGCGTGTATCGCTACGCACGCAACCTGCTCGGCAAGGCGTACTCCCTGCCCCACATCATTACCGCGCGGGCCAAGGGTCTGAGCGAGCTGCGGATTTTGTTCTGGCACGTCGTTCCGGTCGCTGGGCCGCAGCTGCTGGCGGTGGCTGGAGTGTCAGTGAGCATCGCGGTGGGCGCAGCCATCCCCGTGGAAGCGTTGTGTGGGCTGGCGGGAGTTGGACAGTTGGCCTGGCAGGCAGCGCTGGCACGCGATCTGCCCTTGCTGACGAATTTAACCATCCTCGTGACGTTGGTAACCTTGCTGGCCAATTCGGGGGCCGATGTAATCGGACATATCCTTCGAGGCCACGAAGCATGAGTATCTCGCGCACGAATATCTGGCGGGGCCTGGCATGTGCGGTTTTGCTGCTCGTAGTCAGCGCCTCGCTGGCGGCGAACTGGCTCGCTCCGGCGGGATACGCGAAGCAATATCGCGAAGCCGCAGACGCGTCTCCTTCGCGGCAGCACTGGCTGGGAACCGACGAGATCGGCCGCGACCGCTTTGCGCGCGTGCTGTATGGAACGCGGATTTCGCTGCTGCTCGCTCCGGCTGCAGCTTTGCTGTCAACGCTCATGGCAGCCTTGATCGGCGGGCTAGCGGGATATCTGGGTGGCGGCTGGGCGCGCTGCGCGATGGCGGTAACCGACTTGTTTCTATCGCTGCCCTGGCTGTTCTTGCTGATCACGGTTCGGGCGGTGATGCCTCTCAACGTGTCGCCCATGGTTTCGGTGCTGGTGACATTTTTGATGTTGGGTCTGTTGGGTTGGACCAGTGCGGCGCGGGTGCTGTGCTCGACCGCAGGCTCGCTGCGGGACTCGGACTTTGTTCGGCAGGCGAAAGCCTCTGGCATTCCCGGTACGCGGCTGTTCTGGATTCACGTGCTGCCGAATCTGAAGCCGGTGCTGTACGCCCAGTTCTGGATTTCGATTCCAGCATTCATTCTGAGCGAGGCGAATCTTGGAATCCTGGGTCTGGGTGTAGCCGAGCCGATGCCTTCGTGGGGGAGCTTGTTGAAGGAACTGGAAGGCCTGGTTTCGGTGGGCGAAGAGCCGTGGAAGTTCGTGCCTCTGATTCTGCTCGTAGTCGTAGTGACATCGTTTCAGCTGGTGCTTTCGAAGCAGGATGAGGTGGCCGCATGACGGACCTCCAGGGAAGGTTGGCAGTAATGGAAACAACGTGCAGAAAAATCTTACTCGGGATCGCCTGCCTGGGAATTCTCGCAGGCTCCGCGCTGGCGCAAGGCGAACTGCGTTTTTGCCTGCGGTCTGAGCCTAAGACCTTTGATCCGCTGCAGGTGGAAGACGAATCTTCTGGGGCGATCCGCTACTTGACCGGGGGCGTGCTGGTGCGCCTCAACCGCCAGACGCAGGCCTTGGAGCCGGAACTGGCGCAGTCCTGGAAAGTCTCGAAGGACGGCAAGCAGATCACCTTCAAACTGCGCAGTGGACTCTCATTCTCCGACGGCACGGCGTTTTCCGCTGAGGACGTCGCCTACACCGTCAAGCAACTGATGGATCCGGCCTTGCATTCTCCCACGGGAGACACGTTCCGTTCCGGCCCTGGCAATGTCGAGACCAATATTATTTCCGCTACCCAGATTTCCATCACGTTCCCCGCGCCCGTGGCGGGACTCGACCGGCAATTCGATCAGGTGGCGATTCTTTCGGCACACTCCGCCAAAAAGGAAATGGCGGTCTTGGGCCCGTTCATGGTGTCGGACTACAAGCCCGGATCAACCGTGCTGCTGAAGCGCAATCCGAATTACTGGAAGACGGATGCGCAAGGACGCAAGCTGCCTTATCTCGACTCGATCAAACTCGACATCCAGCCGAACCGTGATGTCGAAATGCTGCGCTTCAAGCGCGGAGAAATTGACTTAATCAACACGCTCGACAGCGAATACTTCGACAAGCTGGCGGCAACTTCTCCGCAGCTCGTGCATGATGCCGGCCCGTCGCTCGACAGCGAGCAGATGTGGTTCAACGAAGTCGCCAGGGCTCCGCTGCCCGCCTACAAGAAGACGTGGTTCCGCTCGGCGAATTTCCGCCGGGCGATTTCCGCCGCGATCAATCGTGATGACCTGGCCCGCGTCGTCTTCCGCGGACACGCGCAGGCGGCCGTCGGCCCGGTGTCTCCCGCCAACAAATTCTGGTTCAACGCCCGGCTAAAACCTGAGACCCACTCCTCCGATGCCGCTCTGAAAGCTCTGCAGGGCGAGGGCTTCCGGCTGGAGAACGGGACGCTGAAAGACGTGGGTGGAAATGCGGTGGTCTTCTCCATCATCACCAACTCGGGCAACAAATATCGCGAGCGCATGGCCACCATGATTCAGGAAGACCTGCAAAAGATCGGGATTCAGGTGAACGTGGTCACCCTCGACTTCCCTTCCCTGATCGAGCGCATGACTCAGACCTTCGACTACGAAGCAGTTCTGCTCGGCCTCACCAACGTAGGACTCGACCCGAGTGAACAGATGAACGTGTGGCTGAGTTCGTCGGAGAATCACCAGTGGAATCCATCGGAGAAGACTCCGGAGACCGCATGGGAAGCGGAGATTGACCGCCTGATGCGGGCCCAGGCTTCCTCCGCCGACGCAAAGAAACGGAAAGAGAGTTTCGACCGGGTGCAGGAAATTGCCGTCGAGCAAGCGCCGTTCATTTACCTGGTGAACCGGAATGCGCTGTCGGCGGTCGCAGCGACGGTGCAGGGCGCGACACCCGTGATTCTAGTTCCGCAGACTTACTGGGATGCTGACCGCCTGACCATCGAACAGCAAGGGGCCACTGCAGCTAAATGAAGCTTTAGCCACGGGTTAACACGGATGAACATGGATCCAAACAACACCGACACGGCGACAGCGATAACGACGACGACGGCGGGCGAAGCCCCAGCAGGCGACCTTTTGTTGTCGGCCCATCTCTGGCTGAGTTACGGCAAGAAGCCTCCCGTGCTGCGCGACCTGGATCTCGACATCCGGCGCGGCGAGGTGCTCGGGCTGGTGGGGCAAAGCGGATCGGGCAAGAGCACGCTGGCGATGGCAATCCTGGGCCTGCTCGACCGACGGCAAGCTCACATCGAAGGCACCGTCGGGTTCGATGGCTCGGACCTGCTGCGGGTCAGCGAGCCCGATCTGCGGGCGCTGCGCGGACGGAAGTTGGCTCTCGTGCTGCAGAGTCCCCTCTCGTCACTGAATCCCGCACTGAAGATTCGCACGCAGTTGAAGGAAGCGTGGCGGGCGCATGCTTCGGGATCGAAGGCCGATTGCGCCGCAGCGATCGGTGCTGCGCTGCAGAGTGTGAGCTTGCCGCCAAGTGATGAATTCCTCCGCAAGTATCCCTCCCAGATGAGCGTCGGACAGGCCCAACGTGTGCTGATTGCGATGGCGGTGATGCATCGTCCATCGCTGCTGATTGCCGACGAAGCCACCAGCGCACTCGACGTGATCACGCAATCCGAAATTCTGGCCCTGTTTCGCGAACTGAACCGCAGTTTCGGAATGGCGATTCTCTACATCTCACACGATCTCGCCTCGGTGGCTGGCATTTGCGACCGCATTGCGATCCTGCACGAAGGCCAGATCGTCGAAGCCGGCACCACGGAGCAGGTCCTGACCCGTCCTTGCCACCAGTACACGCAGCGACTGATGGCCGCGATGCCCAAGTTGCTTCAGCCCCAGCGATTGGCCAAAGCGGCTTCGGTTTAGAAGCGCAGAACCTCACACTCACATTGCCCATTCGACCTTCTCACTTCGCCTTTAATGACCAACGTCCACGAACGAACGCCCATTCGTGCCACACCAAGGGTGGGACAGAGTGTCCCACGCCCACCATCGAGGGACAGACTGTCCCAAATCGGCCCTCGTCCGCTACCTCGATCTTCAATAGACACAACCACTTACGGGATCCTCATTGGCCGCTCCCGTGCAACAGTAGCCCCGAGTACGAAGCTCGATCTTTTCCCCCATTCAAGAAAGTAGGGTGAGATTCTATGGAGTACACGAAGAGATCACCGAAACCGGCGGGGCGCGAAGAGCGCCACAGCGCCGCCTGGGGTAAGCGCTTGAGCCTGGGCCTGGTCGTGCTTCTGGCGACGGGAATGGCTTTCGGTCAGCGCTGGAACAACCTCGCCAGCGAAGGCAACGGCCGGTTCTCCTCTCGGATCGCTCCCGAACTCTCCTCACTTCTGGCGAAAGCTCACCATGGAACGACCAAGGGCCAGACCGTGAAGGTCATTGTGCAGTACAAACAAGTCCCGACCGCAGCGCACTACGCCACCATGCAGGGCCGCGGTGGACGCCTGAACACCAAGCTGCACATGATCAAGAGTGCGGCGTTTACGATTCCGGTGAGCGCTCTGGCGGCGTTAGAGGCTGATCCCGAGATCCTGTCGGTGACCATTGATCACCCCATGAACGTGATGGACGATCTGACCAACGACGCCACGGGCGTGGACGCAGCCTGGACCGCCGGATATAACGGAGCGGGTGTCGGCGTGGCCGTGATCGATAGCGGCATCAACGATAGCCACCCCGATCTGCAGGATGCGAACGGAAACTCGCGCGTCGTCTATCACCAGGACTTCACCGGCACGGCGACGACCAACGCCAACGGAGCGCAATACGACCTCTACGGCCACGGCACACACGTAGCCGGCATCATCGCCGGCAACGGCTCCCTGTCGGCGGGCCAGTATGCAGGCGTGGCGCCCGGCGCAACTCTGATCGATCTTCGGGCCCTGGACGCGAACGGCGCAGGCACCGACAGCACCGTGATCGCGGCGATTCAGCAGGCCATCGCGTTGCAGAACACCTACAACATCCGGATCATCAACCTGTCACTAGGCCGCGGAATCCCTGAGAGCTACACTCAGGATCCTCTCTGTCAGGCCGTCGAAGCGGCCTGGAATAGCGGAATCGTAGTCGTGGTTGCCGCTGGCAACTACGGCCGTCTGAGCGTGAATGGAAGCAACGGCTTCGGAACCGTCACGGCTCCAGGCAACGATCCTCTCGTTCTGACCGTGGGCGCCACCAAGAGTAACGGATCAGGGTCTGCATCTTCTGAGACCAAAGCCAGCTATAGCTCGAAGGGCCCCACGACCTACGATCACGTAGTTAAGCCCGACATCATGGCACCCGGCAACGACATCGTTTCTCTGTCGGCCCCGGGAGCAACGCTGGAAGGTTCTTATCCGCAAGAGCTGGTCACTGGCACCGACGGTAAGAACGACTACTTCACCTTGAGCGGCACCAGCATGGCGACGCCCGCTGTCGTGGGCGCGGCAGCTCTGTTGCTGCAGGAACAAAGCACGCTGACTCCAGATCAGGTAAAGGCCCGGCTAATGAAGACGGCGACCAAGATGAACGGGTTTGGGCTGGTTTCCACCTCGGCGTATGTTCCGCATCTGTCGCAGACCTTCGTTGATTTCTACGATCTGTTCTCGGTAGGGTCGGGATTGTTGAACGTTCAGGCCGCTTCTACCAATACTGACCTGGCTCCGGCCACGATCGGATCGGCCCTTTCCCCGTCCGCCGTCTACAACGCCCAGAACGGTACGGTTTCCCTGGTCTACGGAAACTCGACCGTCGCCTCAACCTCCGTGGTTTGGGGAACGTCAGTCGTCTGGGGAACGTCGGTGGTCTGGGGAACGTCAATCGTGAACGGCAGGTCCGTGGTATGGGGCACCTCGTTGCCCTGGAACAACAACCTGTCCAGCGCCTTCAGCGTGGTTTGGGGAACGAGCACCGGCACTACGGCCTCCAGCGTGGTCTGGGGTACGTCGGTATCGGATGCCAACAGCGCGTTTACTGACGCGGGAGATGATGAGCAATAGGTAGCCGTGTGAATTTTCCAGAGAAAGGAGACGGGATCATGAACAACACACGGCGGATCAAGACCTTCATCGGCGCCATGATGCTGGCCGCAGCCATCACCGCGGGATATGCAGCAGTCGTAAGCCACGCGCTGCACACCTACTTCGCTCTCGCAGTTCTAGTGCTGGCCGCAGTGACCTCGCGAGTGAAAGTCAAGCTGCCCGGAATTAACGGCAACATGTCAGTCAATCTGCCGTTCCTGCTCACGGCAGTGGTGAGTCTGAGCTCTGCCGAAGCGGTGGTCGTGGCGTTCGTTTCCACCGCGGTACAATGCTGGCCGCGCAAAGACGCGAAGTTCAACCCGCAGCAAATGGTGTTTAACCTCAGCATGATGGCCTTCGCCAGCTGCCTGGCGAGCCTGATACTCCATGCCGCCTGGCCGGGAATGCATGGCGGCTCCAGCACCCTGGGACTGGTCCTGGCAACCGCCACCCTGTTCCTGGGACAGACCGCTCCGGTAGCCGCGATCGTAGCCGTCAGCGAGGGCAAGGCCGCTGGACACATCTGGTGGAGCCTGGCGCATCTGTCCTTCCCGTACTACGTGATCTCCGCAGGAGTCACCACCATGGTGCAGGCCGTCAGCTCGCACCTGGGCTGGGGACTCGCGCTCGCGGTCTTCCCCGTCATGTACTTCATCCACCGCTCCTACCGGGTGTACTTTGGACGAGTGGCGCAGACTCTGAGCCCGGAACCTCTGGTCAAAGCAGCGAGGGCAGGAGCGTAAACGGTTCGATTTGAGTTGTAAAGCAACCGGTGGCATGGCGTCCCAAGCCGCACATGCCACCATTCATTTTTTAAGGTCTGGCTCCGCTCGCCTGATCTCGATACTGCTCTTCAGTGCCGACGAAAAACTCCTCGTACTTTCTTTTTCCGGAGGCGCCAGACGCTTCACCGTTAATCTTGCCCCAGATGAGTCTGCCCGCACCGGAATCGGGGAGCGCTCGCGAACCGGCGTCGGAGTAGAAATAGTAGTCGTCCCGGGCCCAGCCGTATTCTTCAGGCGACGAGGTTCTCAGCGTTCCGGAAGCCGGAATCTTCAACACAGTGTGGCCGCCTTCCGATGGCAAAGTTGGAGCTCCTGGGATTTCGAACTCGACTCGCACCCAGCCGCTGTAGCCCTCAGGGATGAAGAAGTGCACCGAACGCGGCGGCGCATTCCTCGACGCAGTCCTCGAGTTGACCCCGAACCACGCGACCGTGCCCATCAAAACCGTGAGAATGACCACCGAAATTCGCACCGATCGCCCGCTGCGGTCGGGGAAAATCCATCCCGCACCTCGGCCTTCCGTTTTCCGCCGAAAGCTCACCATGGCGGAATAGACCGTCGCCAGAACCAGAAACGCGGTAGCAAGATAGGGCAGAATCATCGAAGCAGAATCATCGAAGCTGGATCATCGAAGCAAGGCCATCCAGGTTCAGAATCGAGCGCTCTCCGCCAGCAGCATAGTCTTTGGCGTTTCACCCGCGAGCGGAAGCATAAGTTGCGATGCTGCGACCGGCTTATGAAGGCGCGCCCGCACCAGGTTCGCAATCGCCGGACCATAGAAGCAACACATCAGCAGACAGGCGATCAGCGCCACCCGTCCCGCAACTTGCGGCCGAAAAAGACTGAGATAAGCCGCAATCACCAGGCAGAACGAACCTAACAATGAAACCAGTTCCAACGGATTCAGGGACGCGCCATACGCCGCGAACAGCAAGGTATAAACGTGAAACCCGGTGGCAACGCCAGTGATGAAATACAAGATAAACGGCAACATGACGAACCCTCAGAACGCGCGCTGATCATTCTAACGATTTTTGCATCGGCAAAATATAAACGTAGTACACCAGGATGAAAATGAGAGCCACGAACGCTCCGATCGACAACGAGAGCAACACTCCGCGTCGCGTCGTGAACGAGGACCGTTGGTTTTTCTTACTTCCCTTCATGCACTGCGTCGGTGAGAAGCCGCCACCTCCGCCACTCCGCGGACTTAAGGCTGCACTCCAATCTCAAAGTTCAGAGTAGAGAGCGCGAGCCGGTACTGATACTGAGAGTTGACATAGCCGATTGCGGCATCGGTTTGCTGCAACTGCGCCTGGCTGAGTTCGACAATCGATCCCAGCCCCAGCTGATATCGCCCTTGGGCGAGACTCAAACTCAAGTCGGCCTCCTTGGCAAGTTCGGCCGCCACGCCCACCCGCTGAAATGCCGTGTTCGCGGCCAGCCATGCGGTGCGAACGTCGCGCACCACCTGGTCGCGCAGGTCCCGTGTGTTCTCGCCTGCGGCCTGGGCCCGGTACTTTGCTTCCGAAGCCTGCGCCGTGAAAAGAAATCCGTTAAAAATCGGGATGCTCATATTCACCCCGATCGCACCGTACCAGCTGGAGATGAAGTAGTTGGGGAAGCAGCCGCCGAAGCAGTCCGGACGCACCGGACTCCCTCCCGCCATGCCGAGCGCGCTTACGGTAGGCAAGAGTTGGTCGCGCTGAGCCCGGCGGAATTTCTCCGCCGCCTGCTGACCGTAGGTCAGGGCCTGCAGATCGGGCCGTTGCTCGAGAGCCGTGTGGACGAGCACATCCACATCCGGCGGCGGCGACGGCAGTTGTGAATCTTCTTCCGTCAATTCGTACGTAACCTGTTGGTCGAAGCCCAGCACCGCGGTGAGCGCCGCCAACGTGGAATCGACATTGTTCTGGGCGTCGAGTTGCAGCAGCTTGGCTTGCGACAGATTCACGTCGGCAAACGACAAGTCCAGACCCGATTTCAGCTTGCTCTTCGTCAACTCGTCGATCTGATGTTGCACCGACCCGCGAGTCGTCACCGTCTGTTGCGCAACCTTGAGCAGAGCCTGGGCCTGCAGCGCGTTGTAAAAAGCCTGGTCCGTGGCCAGAACGATATCCTCAGTCGTCGCCAGAGCATTGGCGTTTTGCGCTTTCTCCAGGAGTTTCGAATACGACACCAGGTTCATCGTTCTTCCAAAGTCGGTGATGAGTTGGCTAAGAGTTACGCCAGCGCCCGCATGCTCCAGCAAGCGGGATGCCGTTAGCGCGCCCGCCCCGATGCGGCTGCCTTCATTCGCGTCGACCGCCGTGATCGCGCCATTAAGATTGGGCAGTTCCGCCGCCCTGGTCTCGCGATAGATCTGATGTTGCGCCAGCGCGAGCAGACGTCCCACACTGATCCGCGGATTATTCTTGATCGCCAACTGCTCTGCCTGAGTCCGGGTTAAGCGCATGGGGCCGCCCGTCGTGGGCGCCGCCTGAGCAACCTGGGCATCAACTGCGGAAGAAGCCGTCTGCAATCCGGCCCGACCAGGAAAACTGGCCACCAGCGCCACCTCAGCCTCCGGACCCACCCCGATCCGACGCAAGTTCCGCACGAACTGCGGCTGCGGGGCGGACGGTAAGTTTTCGGCCGCCCTTGATCCGTCAGCAGTTTGTGCCCAGACAATCTGGGCCGGAATTGCCCACAAAAGCAACAGCAGCGTGCAAAAGAGTGTGCAAAAGAAGCCATTGGCCCTCGTCATCGGATTGCCTCTCTTTACATGAGGTGCCGCGGGATGTTTCTTCATTCCGCCTCCGTCATCTGCGCGGCCGCGGCTTGCGGATTCTTTTTCCCGTACACCAGCAGATAAGCCGCCGGCACGATGAAAATCGTCAGCAATACCGAAGACGTCAAGCCTCCGATGATCGCCTTCGCCATCGGCGCATACTGTTCCGCGCCCGTCCCCAATTTCAGCGCCATCGGAATCATCCCGATGATGGTCGCCAGCGACGTCATCAGAATCGGCCGCAAGCGCACGCGGCACGCAGTAATAACCGCATCCGCCGGAGCCAGCCCCTGCTTCTCCAGATTGTGAGCGAAGTCGACGATCAGAATGCTGTTCGAGTCCGCGATCCCCACCAGCATCAGCACCCCCATCAGCGACATCACGTTCAACGTGCTCCCCGTAAGCGGCAGAATGATCAGCACGCCGACAAATCCCATGGGAATCGCCAGCATGATCAGGAACGGATCGATGAACGACTTGAACTGCGCCGTCAGAATCAGGAACAGTAGGAGAAACGAAATCAGGAACCCGAAGGCAAAGCTCTTGAACGACTGCTCCATTCCGTTCACCATTCCCCGCAGGTTCACTCGCACATTTCCAGGAATAGCGGTCTTCGCGATAAGGTTGCGAATCGAACTGGTCACCCGCTGGAGGTCTTCTCCTTTAGGGGTCACGTACACATCGACGACGCGCTGAATCTGATAGTGGTCAACCTCGGTGGGGGTCTGCACCTGTTTCACGCTAACCACGTTGTTGAGCACCGTGGTCGGTCTGCCTTCTGCAGCGCAGGCCCATGATGGTTGCCCGTTTCCGAGCCGAGGCGGCCCGGCCGGGCCGCAGTTCATCCCGCCTCCCGAGCCCGGATCGCGCAACGGAATCTGTCCCAGGTCGGCCATGTTATGTATCGCCGCCTGGCCTTTCTCGAAATACTGCACCGTCAGGTAATAGTCGTTGCCGCTCTTGCGATCGACCCAATAATTGGGAGCGATCATGTAATTGGAATTCAGCGCGGTGATGACGTTATCCACCACATCCTTCTGCGACAGACCCAACTCGCCGGCGTGAACGCGGTCCACGTCGAGGCGCAGTGCCGGATAGTTCATGTCCTGTGGAACGTAAACCTGCCCGACCCCGCGGATCTGCCGAATCTCCGTCGCCAGGTTTTGTGCGACGCCATTAATCTGCTCCAGATTCGAACTGCTCACCTGCACATCAATCGGCGCCGGCGCGCCCTGATTCAAAATGGCATCGACCATCGAGCCGCTGGAAAAAAATGTGCGAATCTCGGGAAACTGGCTGGCCATCTTTTGCTGCACGCGGTCCATATACTCGAAACTGCTCAGCCGGTGCGAATCGCTTAGCTGCACCTGCACCGTCGCCGTGTAAGAACCGGAATTCGTTGTGTAGAGCGAAGAGAAGTCCGGAACTACACCAATGTTGGAAACGATTCTCCGCAAATCCTTCCCTTCCATCGTGCTGCGGATCAGGTCTTCCACCTTCGCGACATACTGGTCGGTCACTTCAATGCGGGTGCCGGTAGGAACTTTCAAGTTGATGGTGAACTGCCCGGCGTCGGTCTTAGGGAAAAACGCCAGCCCCATCAACGGATAGATCGCCAGACTGGCGACGAACACTCCGCTCAAAATCAACACGGTGAGCCCGGGTCGCTGGCACGCTCGCCGCACCCAGTATTCGTAATAATCCAGGACTTTGTTGAACATCCGGTTGAAGCGGGCGTTGAACTTCTCCATTCTGGAGGGATTCTTTACGGCATTGTCATACTCCCGGTTGTCGTGAACTTCCCCGTGCGGCTTGGCCTTCAGGAAGCGCGAGCAGAACAAGGGAATGACGGTCATCGCCACCACAAAAGAAGCCAGCAGCGAGAGACAGAACGCCAGAGCCAAAGCGGAAAACAAAAACTTGGCCACGCCGAAGAGAAACACAACCGGAAAAAAATCGACCACGTCCACCAGCGTGGCGGCCAGCACAGCCAGACTCACTTCCGAGCCGCCCATTTCCGCGGCGACCATGGGCGCGGCTCCCATCTCCAGATGGCGGTAGATGTTCTCCAGCGAGATCACCGAATTATCGATCACCCGCGAGAACGCCAGTGCCATTCCGCCCAGGATCATCGTATTAATCGTGCCACCCATCAACGCCAGGATCACGAACGCAGCCAGCGCCGACAACGGGATCGACAGCAGCACCGCCGAAGTCGCACGGAAGCTGCCCAGAAAAATCAGGATCATCAGGCTGGTCAGAATCAACCCCAGAAAGCCCTCGTGCAGAACAGTATTGATGGCTTCTTTCACGTAAACCGACTGGTCAAACTCGATGGCGGTGACCATCTGCTTAGGAATGTCGTAAAGGTGCTTGATGAGTTGCCGAACTCCATCGACAACCGCGATGGTGTTGGTGTCGCCGCCCTGCTTCATGATGGGAATGTAGGCGGATTTCTGGCCGTCGATGCGCACGATGTTGGTCTGGATTCCGTGGGAGTCTTCCGCTTTTCCCACATCGTTCACCGTCACCCAGGAATGCCCGTTAACTTTGAGCGGCACTTTGCCCAGCTCGTCCATGTTGTCGACCAGACTGTTCGAATAAACGAAGTAGTCGTACGGCCCCATCTTCACGTCGCCTGCGGGGAGGATCAGGTTCGAGTCGTTCACCGCATGCACCACGTCCATCAAACTGAGCTGGCGCGACGACAACTTGTAAGGGTCGACATAAACCATGATCTGCCGGTAAACGCCGCCGAACACGCCCGGGATCGAAGAGCCGGGGACCGCAGTGATCTGGTTGCGAATCTGGAACTGCGCGTAGTCGTGCAGCTGCGTTTCATTCAGGCCCTCACCTTTTACTGTGACCAGAGCCACCGGCAGACTGGACGCATCAAACTTCAGCACCACCGGCGGCAGCGTTCCCGGAGGCAGTCGCTTCAAGTCGGCGAGAGCCAGGTTGGAAAGCTCAGTCACATCGGCATCGGGACTGGTCCCCGGCTGAAAATAGACTTTGATGATGCTGACGCCCAGCATCGACCGCGACTCAAAATGATCGACGCCCGCCGCTAGTGTGAAGAATCTCTCAAGCGGGTCAGTGATGTCAGTCTCGACGTCCTCTGGAGGCATGCCGGAGTAAAACGTCGCCACCACCACTTCCGGCAAATTGATCGGAGGAAACAGATCAATCGGCATACGCGCAATGCTGGTTACTCCAATCACCACCAGCGTCAAGCAGATCACGATGATGAAGTACGGATTGCGAATTGAAAAACCTGGCATAGAACCTATCCCATCTTCCTTATTTCGAAATCGTTCTTTCGAAATCGTTCTCTCGAAATCGTTCTCCCGAAATCGTTCCCCCGCTCCAAACCGCCTGCTACGGCTGCGCGTCCCCCTCGTGATACTCGGGCGCGGTAACAGGCTGCGTATGAACCTTCTGGCCAGCTTTCAGCCCGCCGCGATCGCTAACCACGACCTGTTCCCCTTCGTTCAATCCAGAAACAATTTCCGCGTCGCTGCTCGTCTCCAGTCCGATCTGCACTTCCCGTTGCTCGAGTGTTCCGTCGGCACTCACCACAAAAACCGTCGTCCTGTCACCCCGATGACTCACGGCCTGCACTGGAACGGTGGGAATGTTGTCTTTGCGGTCGAGGTGAAGATCCGCGTCGGCATACAGACCAGGCAGCAAAACTCGCTGAGGATTGAGAACATCGACTTCCGTATGCATGGTGCGGGTATTCGACTGCACATCGACGGAGAACCGCGCCACCTTGCCGGGAAATGTCCGATTGAGCGAAGGCACACGCACATCCACCGGATCGCCCACTCGAATGTACCGAACATAGGATTCCGGAACCGGTATGACGAGCCTGAACAGATCATCCTGAGAGAGCTTCACGATCGGCATCGCCTGCGTGCTCGAACCAGTGCCCGCCTGCACCAGCGTTCCCAGGTTCGCGTAACGCTCGGTGACAACCCCGGGAAACGGCGCCGTGATCCTGGAATAATCAAAAAGACTTTGATCGTGAACCAGTTTCGCCCGCGCCACCGAAAGCTGGCTCTGCGCCGCCTCCAGAGCCGCCTGTCCCGCGTCCACCTGCGACGATGCGGCCATGTCTTTTCCCTGCGCATCGTCCACTTCCTGCTGCGCCACAATGCCCGGCTGGCTCTCAAACACACCGTTCAACCGCGTGAACTGCAGATGCAGCGCCTTGTACTGTGCCTGATAGCGCTCCAGTTCGTGCTGCGCCCGCGTTACCTGATTGGCCGCGTTCTTGATTTCCGCCTGGTCTTCCTGCAGTTGGGCCTCTAACTCAGGAATCTCCAGAATTGCCATAACCTCGCCGGCCTTCACGTGCGTTCCGTAGTCCACCATCAGCTTCTTCACGTAGCCCGATTCCTTGGCATACACATCAATCTCTTGAAACGGCACCAACTCGGAAGACAACGTGATTTGGCGGCCCAGCGACTTCTTCGTCACCTTGGTTACGCCCACGGTAATCGTCGGACCACCGGCTTGAACCTGGCTCCGGTCTCCTGAGCAGGAAGCCAGACTGACTGCGAGCGCTACGACCATCGCTGCCAGCGCGAACCGAATCGTCCGCCTGTTCCTCCCAGTTCGCCTTATCGACAAAATGCAGTTGTGAGTCATCGTGTCTTGCACCAGCCTTCTTTGCTTTTCAGGAGCGCCAACTCCGGCTTACCCCTTCTTCTTCATCACCTCACCCAGTTTCGCCACGGAAAACGCGCTGGACCGGCAGAAGTCGATCACCTTATGCTCTGCCTTTTGCAAATCAGCCGCAACCGCTGGGATGGAACTGGCAATCTCCACCGGGATCGTCAGCACCCCGTGACGGTCCCCGTGCAGCAGATCTCCCGGGCGGACTTCCATCCCGCCCACCTTCACCGCCGACCCAATGTCGAAAATGTGCGCATAAGCGTGCGAGACGGCGACGCTTCCGGCAAACAACTGGATGCCCATCGAACGTACCGACGGCAGTTCGCGCACCGCACCGTTCGTCACATAGCCAATGCAGCCCAGCGCCTTCAATATGGCCGCGTGCATGTCTCCCACAAATGCACCCCGGCCCGGCGGATCATCCATGTCTTCCAGCACCAGGATCCGCGGCGACGGAATCGCCAGAATCGCGTTCCAGAAGTCCGCCCGGTCGCGGAACGTTCCGTGCACTATGGGTGGCGCGCCGCTGCGCAGCCGCGCCGTGGCCGCGTACCCCACCATCGGAGGCGCGTCCTCGAACATGCAGCGAATCCTGCCATCGGTAAAACCCGAATTGTGCAGTCGAACGTTAAAGGTTTCGATCGCGTTCGCGACCATGCAGGTGTCGAACACGCGAAGAGCATCCAACTCTTCCTCGGTCAACAAGGGTGCAACCGCCATGTAGGTTTCCTTTCAGGGATCGGCTTTGCATCCACACAAACAGGCCCGACCCTTCCTTACATAGAGACCAGCGAGTTCGGTCTGGTTGCGATGAATGCAAGCAGATCCCGAGACTTCTCTGGGACCGTTTGACTTGATCGGCTCTCGGCAGGTGCGGAGAACGGACCTTACTCAGCTACCTCATTCAAACAATGAGGGCAGAGTTCATTTTGTTTGTAACGAATCGGATAACGGCGCAGAAAGGTCAGCAGGCAGGAGGAGGACGGTTATACAGACTCAGTTCGAGAAGCACGCTGGGCATCGGAGGCCCAGCGTGTGAAATGCGCGGATACGAGCTTGGCGCCTCTAAGACGGCACTCCGAACCACCGGAGGCATCCAGTTGGCCGCGCTTTTCGTCAGGCGCTGCCGGCCCGGTTCCGGCGAGGAATGCTTGTGCACGGTGCTGGTTGAATAAGCCGAGCCGCTCTGCGCAGAACAATATCGAGTAGCCACACTAACCGCGAGCGAAAACACGGCCAGCAATACGATCATCGCGGAGCATGCTCTGCGACATCGATTCTCGGGATTAGTCAGACGCAACATTTCAGATTCTGCGGAACCACCTTCCTTCTACCATACAAAACTCGCGGCCCGCAAACAAGTAGCCACCGTGACCACGGTAACTTCAACAGGACACCAGCCACACTAATAACTTAGATAAGCACGCACTAGGTTTGGTTGCACTCTAATCCGCAACCGAAACTCGCACCAGGCATCGAGCCCGGGTCGAGCGAGTCCGCGAACATTACGGCAGTAACGCGAACCCAAGCCAACACGAGGGATGGACAGCGCACCTGTGATACCGTCAACCCAAACAGGCACAACTCATGACGGAAGTAC
This sequence comes from Acidobacteriota bacterium, assembly GCA_013289685.1. Lineage (GTDB taxonomy): Bacteria > Acidobacteriota > Terriglobia > Terriglobales > Acidobacteriaceae > Sulfotelmatobacter. The sequence continues at coordinate 764,099 of JABCZL010000001.1, forward strand.
AGCACCGCGTCCCGTCAGGCTATTCCGGCCTCGACAGCGCCGGCGTCCCCGATCACGTCTCTCATAACGTCCCGCACTCACCTCGTGCCGAGAAGTATGCCGAACTCCTCTGGCGCACCGATCCCCTGGCCGAAGCTGTCATGGACGAATTCGCCCGCATGCCGGAAAGCGAATGGCGGGCGCTTCTGGAACTGGCGTTGGCCAAGGGTCTCGAAGCCGTGCCCCATGCACCGGAGCCGTTGCGAGCGCTGTTTCATCAGCTGGAAAGCGTTCCCTTCTGGGTCGATCGCGACCGCTGCAATCTGGGTGGGGCCACGTTTCTGCGCTGCCGGCTCGGTTTTGCGGTGCTGGCCATGCTTGCCCTTCCCATCATCTACAGCTGGCCCGCCGGCAACAAACCGCTCGCATTGTCAGGTCAATTAGTGCATCGCGCCTCGCAACGCCTGAAAGACACGACGCGCTACGTATTCGCGGTTTGCCAGCCCGACTGTCTGTCCCGGTTTTCCGAGGGGTTTGCCATGACGGTGCGCGTGCGCCTCATCCATGCGCAAGTGAGGAGATTGCTTCTCGACTCCGGTCAATGGCGTTCGGATGTCTGGGGCGCACCCATCAACCAATGCCACATGGCCGGTACCAACCTGATGTTTTCCGTCGGCGTACTCGACGGGCTGACGCGACTAGGCTACCGGTTCGAACGCGTGGAGCGCGAAGCGCTCGTCCATTTGTGGCGATACGCGGGTTATCTGCTGGGCGTGGAGAATGAACTGTTGATTGCCGACGAATTCGAGGGCCACCGCCTGCTCGACCTGATGTTTGCCTTCGAGCCGCAGCCGGACGACGATTCGCGCGCCCTGGTCGACGCCCTCATGCAGACTTCCTACACCTACGTTCGCAACTTTAAGGCGGGGCAGTTGTGCAGCGTGAACCTCTGTTACGGGATCTCGCGCGCACTGATTGGCGATGAGCAGGCCGCCGCACTCCGATATCCGAAGACCCCGTGGAGGTGGCTGGTTCCGGCGATTCGTCCGGCGACCTGGTTGGTCGAAACCGCGCGCAAGTTCAGCACGCGCGTACAGGCTCTGGCCACAGTCGCCGGACCCAAAGCGTTTCGACATCTCTTGAGTGAGCGCGGCCTGAAGGGGCGCACCGGGGAGTTCGTGATCCCGCGCCGCATCGCGGTGCGCCCGGACGAGTCTGAATCCGAGCTCGAACCCAAGACAAGCCATGCCGCGCCTGAAGCCGCGGAACCAGAATCCAGCGAGCGCGTGTCCGATGGAGGAAAACAGGGAGGTAAACCATGAAAGATCCCATGCGTGTAGTCTGCCTGGGCGGTGGCTGGGTAGCCATTTACCTGGCCCGCGCCTTGCGTCCCGCGGTACGAAAAGGCGAAGTCAAGCTGACCGTGGTCAGCCGCGACAATTATTCCACTGTCCACGGCCTGATCGCGGAAATGCTGACCTGCAAGATTCAGCCGCAGCAGATCAATTCGTCGGTGCGCGAAATGATTGCGCCCGCTCATCTTCACAATGCCGAAATCGAGTCGGTCGACGTCCGCAACCAGCAGGTTCTGACCCGGAGTACACTCGACGGCCGGACGCACACTCTGCCCTACGACCATCTCGTGGTCGGCGTCGGTTCGGTCGAGGATCTCTCCCGTTACGCCGGGATCGCCGACCATACGTTCCCACTGAAGACGTTTGCCGATTGCTACCGTCTCCGCAATCATCTGGTGACCGTCCTCGAGATGGCATCGATCGAGACCGACGCGGAAGAGCGCCGGCGATTACTCACTTTTATAGTGGCCGGCGGCAACTACGCGGGAATCGAAGTCGTCTGCGACCTCGTCGACTATTTTCGTTTTCTGTCGCGGACGAGATATCCAGAGTTGAAGTTCCAGGAGTTCCGAGTCGTGCTCGTTGAAGCCGGCCCGCGCATCCTTCCGGAACTGGGGAAGCGTCTTCCCTCCCTGGTAAATTACGCCGAAAAACGCGTGCAGCAATTGGGCATCGAGGTACACCTCAACACCGGCCTGCAGGCCGCCACCGCGGAAGGCGCAGTGCTCAACTCCGGTGAGCGCATGCCGACACAAACCCTAATCACCTGCACGGGAATGCGGTCATCGCCCTTGCTCGACCAATTCCACTACGAACGCGACGTGCGCGGACGGCTCGCAACCGATCAGTTCTGTCGCGTGCCGGGCGCAACCAACATCTGGGCCGGAGGCGACTGCTCCGCCGTTCCGCATCCCGACGGAGGCACCTGCCCACCTCTGGCTCACTACGCGCAAAAGGCCGGATCCAACATTGGCGCGAATATTTTGCGCGCAACCGCCGGCAAGCCGCTCAAGCCCTATTCCTTCAACGGCCTCGGCGAGGCCTGCACACTCGGACACCGCTGCGCGATTGCCCACATGAAAGGCTTCGGCTCTACCGGTTTCCTGGCGTGGATCGGGTGGCGTTTCATCGTGCTCACCATGTTCGTCCCCAGTTGGACCCGCCGCGTGCGCCTGATGTTCGACTGGTGGCTGACGTTGATCCTCGGTCGCGACGTTGTAAATCCCCGCATGGACGAGCGCGGAGCGATTTGGCATACCCTTTACGAACCGGGACAGATCATCGTCGCCGCCGGCGAAACCAGGCGCTATCACTACCTCGTGGAATCGGGAGACCTGGACGTCGTCTCAAGCAACGGGAACAGCGAGGCCATTCTGCAATCGCTCAAAGCGGGAGATTATTTCGGCGACGGCGCCCGCCCCAAGCCCGACTGTTGTGTTCGCGCCCGCACGCGAGTGCGCTTGCTCGCCATCGACACCGACGTAGCGGAAGCATTGAGCGCAGTGCGTCCCGATGCGGCCATGCTCCTGAAACAAGGCAAGAACGGCACTCCAGCGCCGCAGTCGGTCTGAAAATGTTCCTCGATCCGCTCAAGGCGACGCTGTTCGAAGTCCTCGTCAACCGCCGTTCGCGGCGAGTGGGCCTGGGGATGAGCATCCCCACCGGGCCGTTTCAATACAAGAGTCCGCACCCTCCCGTTCCTCTCACCGAAGATGAAGAAGCAGCGTTGGCATTCGCCGCCTGCGGCGTCACCGGTTACGCGCTTGCCGATCTCTCCTACGGAGCCAGAGAAGGCGGCACCATGTTGGCCGGACGACTCGGCCGCACCGTCGCCAGCCCCGACGCCGTGAATGCCGTCGCGGTCCTCGTCACCAACGACCGCGGAACCTGGCTGCTGAAGCGTCCCCAGGATTTCGCCGCCGCCGAATTTCTGGAACTGGTCAGCCTGGCGCGAAAAGGCGTCCTGACCGAACTCTATCAGCGCTCCCGAATTCAACTCTCCAATCGCCGCACCGCCCCGCCCTTGGACCCCGGCCACAATTTCTCTATCAATCGATGGTCGCTCTACGCTCCCGGCACGACTTACTTCCTGCCGATCATCGAAACCACCGCGCTCACCATCAACGCGCTCCTCGAATTGTTCGGAGAAGACATGGCAGTGTTCCTGCGCGACGAACGCGCCTGGTTCCGGCCGGCCGGTGTGGACCGCTTCGCGCGCAGTAAGGGCGGCCACCTGCACGACGCACCCCGCGACCTCCGCTCCGCAACCATTCAAATGACGGAATCGGCGCTGCTGGAATCGATGGCCACCGAACACGGCATGGTCCTGCAAAACCTCGCGCTGATGACCGAAGCCCTTGGATTGGGCGGCTTCCCGAATTTCGCGCGACACGAGTACAGCTGGTTTCAAGCCGCCGGCTTCCGCATGCAGTCCATGCCGGCCAGCCGCTACGCCGGAGCTCCAGGATTTCTTTCCACCCTGGCGGGATGGTTCGGAAAGGATCCCCAAATCGAATATCCCGTCGGATTAGAGAAAGACAACCGGCCACTACTGAAACCATTCTGCCCGCCCTACTACAAATCAATGGAAGACGCAGTCCTCGCCTTCGTCGAAACCAAGTTCGGAGTAGACGGAGCCTACCGCGGCGGAACACAACAAAGCACCTGGCGCGACGCGGCTTCCTGTAGCACAAAGATACCGGCGCCGAGCGCCGCAACAATACAAGCCGCCATTGCATATTGCAACTACGTCCATCGCCGCTACGGCCGCTTCCCCGCCTACACCGCGCCGTTCCGGACGATTATCGGCTTCCAGGTGTGTCGCGTCGACGTCGATTTCTACGACCGCTTCTACGAACCAGAAGCCCTTCCGGATTCAGTCAGAACTTGCACGGAACGAGCCCGGCGCAGTCCCTAAGCCACGCTGGCTGCGGGCATTGTGAGTGAAGTGAACAGAAACGGCGAGAGTCCTCTGGTGCCGGGAGGGGGAATCGAACCCCCACAGGGCGGTTAGCCCCTGCGGATTTTAAGTTGAGCCGCTTTGCGGGCGTGAGTCCGCGTCTCTTGCGGACGGGAGCCCGCAGGCGAAATCCCGAGCGTTTCTCGCGAGGGATCTCTACCTCAGTGTCGCTGGTGCCGGGAGGGGGAATCGAACCCCCACAGTCCTTTCGGACCTGCGGATTTTAAGTCCGCTGCGTCTGCCAATTTCGCCATCCCGGCTCGAGTTTCATTCTAGCCTAGGGATGCGCGGAGATGGTTTCGCATAGAAGAAACTCGAACGGAAGAAACACAGGTTCTCTTAAGCCGAGTCTGGCCTAAGCGTGAGCAGCCGACGATGCATCGCCATTAACCGCCGGCAGCGTAGCTCGCTGCTTGCGCATCGCGTCGTGGAATTGCTCCGCCGTGAGCGACTCCCCATAGAACAAGTGCAGTAACGGATCATCCACTTCCGCACCCGGTTTGCTGGCGCTCGATTCCGTTTCCAGTCCTTCCGGCTCGACCAGCAGTTCGGGCAACAGTGCGCGATTTTCGTTGAGCACTTCCAGAAACTTTTCCACGGCCGCGCGATGTTCCGGCGTCGCCTGCGTAAATTCCACGCCCATGCCCTTATCCGGATGCATCACCCGCACCACTCCGTGCGCCCGCACTTCCACCGCGGCCGCGCGCATCGACAGCGTCACCCGGCTCGATGCCGGAAAGGGCGACGAAATCTCCAGATAGCATCCCCCTAGACTAAGATCCGTAAGCTGGCAACGAATCGGCGGATCGTCCTGCTCGGCGTCCGGAGAATTCAGTTTGAGCCACTCCCGCAATTGTCGCGTCGCTTCCGGCGAGGTCTCCTGGAAACGGAGACCCGCCTGCTCACCCGTCCCCTCCCACGCAAACTCCGCGGGAAGTTCCAGAGCCGCCTCGGTTCCGGGCAACGTGAAAACCGCCTGCCAGCGGCCCCTGGGACGCCGCCGCTTCGGCATGCCAATCGCCATTCCACCTTCGCTCAGGTCGATGGTCGTCACCTTCATATTGCTGCCGGCTTCGGGACTTCGCAACACTACCGGAATCTGCACCGCCACCCGCGCGTTCCGCCGGCGCTCACTCTTCATCAGCGCTCGCGCTGCCCGGAAACTCGACTTGGCGCGTTCACTGGTGACCGGCTTGTACAGCACAAAGTGCGCCCCAATCTCGAACACCGCCTTCAGACCAATGATGGGCTCCACAATCGCGACCGCCACCGCCTGCTTGTTGCACGGAGCAGTGCGGGCGCTGCGCAGCACTTCCTGTGCGCCGTCGTCCGTAATGTCGACAATGATTGCTTCGAACCTTTGCCGCGTCAGTCGGCGCAAGGCCGAATCGGCCTCCGCGCACAACTCCACCGCAATATCCAAATCGCCCAGCACCCGGCGCAATACCCGTACGATTTTTTCGTCCGAACACAGCACCAACGACTTCAGGTTCATGGCAGGGCCCACTCCTAAATCCGCAAATCAGGGATCCGGTGGCAGGGAAATTATTTTTCCCGCCGGCTCTGGAAGCAGCCCGGCGGACCGCACTCAGGGATTCCCTCTCTGCACTCTATGTCCATCAACTGCAACGATCAACGCCTCTCGCGCTAACAGAGGTTACGGCAGTAATCTGCAAGTCTTTGCAGGCCTGCCTTGACAGGGGCTGCCGTCGAAAGGAGTGTAGAGAGGGAAATTTGCGGTCGAGTGAATTGAAAAGCCCTTCCAAAACCCGATCAGAGGCCGTAGTGGAACCGGTCAGCAGAGGTAACTGCCTTATTTCCATGAGTTTGAATCAGATTCGCTCTCGGTCCCTGAGGAAATTTCCGTTGACTTTAAAGTGAAATTGACTGTAGGATATTGAGTCTCCGATTAGCTTTGGGTTCGAATTAGTCGCAGGTACTAGCTCTGTCGACCGTCAGCCCTGCGTTCCAGCTTGCCTCTCGAAAGCTGAATCCTGAAGACGGCTCGGAGAATCATATAGTTAGACGATTTTGCTGTACCAGTTTTGCAGTTTCATCCCCTTAAGTGGAAAGGCATTTTTCATGGCCAAGCGTCGCGGAAATCCGAACTGGGGCAAGCCTGAGCCGATCGGGCCGATCACCCCAACCATCACCGAATTCGAACAAGTCGTGCGCGAGTACAAACTCTCCCCCGACCAGTACCTGCGCTCGACCCGCCTGCGCGAGTGGGCCCGCCGCAACAAGAATTCCAAGTACATCCCCGAGCCCCTTCTGGAAGCCTGGGGCTTCGAAATCGAGTCCACGCTGTAACCGCCGTTCTGAGAACGAATTGAGGGCTGCTCCCCGCTGGGGCGGCCCTTTCTGTTTTGAGGACGGGTGGGATTTCTTGAATCTGAAATCTACAATCGAAAATCTGCAATCTGCAATGCAGATTCTAGATTGCAGATTTTAGATTGCAGATTGAAGATTTCAGAATACAGGCTCAGAAACCCAATACGTTCCCAGCCCCACAATGCTGAACATCCTGCAAATCCCGCAAAGCGAACTCTTCTCTCTCCTGGCCGCAATCGGCTTCGCCGCCGGCCTGAATCTCTACGCCACGGTCGCCGTCCTGGGACTCCTGGCCCGCTTCGGCCATCTCCCACTGCCCCCGGGACTGCAACTCCTCGCAGGCTGGACCGTCATCATCGCCAGCACCGCGCTCTTCGTCATCGAATTCTTCGCCGACAAAATTCCCGCCTTCGACCTGCTCTGGAACGCCCTGCACACGTTCATCCGCGTCCCCGTCGCCGGACTCCTGGCCTACCGCGCGACGACCCAACTTTCCCCCGAGCACCAACTGCTGGCCACACTCCTGGGCGCCGCCGTAGCCCTGATCGCCCACAGCGGCAAAACCGCCGCCCGCGCCGCCGTAACACCTTCGCCCGAGCCTTTCTCCAACATCACCCTAAGCCTGGGCGAAGACGTCCTGGCCGTCGGCCTGACCTGGCTGGCCACGCGCCACCCATACGTAGCAGGCACCCTAGCCACAATCTTCGTCGTAATCATCGTGCTCATGATCCGCCTGGTAATCCGCGCCATGCAAGCCCTCTTCCGCGGCGCCGAACACGAACTAGCGGGATAATTCTTATGTAGGGACAGCCGCCCTCGGCTGTCCGTCGCGCAAAGCGCGACCAGCCAATGTGGGACGGACACTCCTGTCCGTCGCCTTTGATCTTGAAGTTGAAGTTGATCTACTTCTCGGGAACTTCCCAAGCCGCGGTCGCACCGTGGAAGAGCGGCGCTTCAGCGCCGCGAACAGCCCACAGAAAATGAAACTGGCCTTCAGCCCCCGGAGCAGCTGAATGAAACAAAGCCCACGAGCCCCACCTCAATTCCTGTCCCCAAACCGGTCTGAAAAGACCGATGAACCTGCTTTCCCCGACCAAATCTTTACAGCAATCGCAGGACACTTTTCCACAGCCTTCCACAGCCCAACCATGTGACGAACAACCTTTACTGAGGATTTTGAAAGCTGCATACTTGCCTCATGCGCGCAAAGTCTCCCGAGCACAAATCCAGCCGTCGGCCCCGAACGACGCCGAGTCGAGCCTCTAACTCCTTATCCCTCAAGATTTTGCCAGCAACCCATTCATTTTCAATATTTTACCCTGAGAACCCCTGTCCCATTTTTCTAAACCAAAGAAAGCAAAGAATTTACGCAACCCGCAGAAAAAAATACAATCAGATATCTAGCCCAATCCGCCCAATTGCTACAATCGCCTCAATATGAGCCCCCAGCACCCATTCACCGACGTCCCCGATGCGATTGAGGAAATCCGCGCCGGCCGCATGATCGTCGTCGTCGACGATGAGGACCGCGAGAACGAAGGCGACCTCACCCTCGCCGCCGAAAAAGTCACGCCCGACGCCATCAACTTCATGGCCAAGTTCGGACGCGGACTGGTCTGCCTGGCCATGACCGAAGAGCGCCTCGAGCACCTCAACATCGGTCCCATGACGTCGGAGAACACGTCGCAGTTCGGCACAGCATTTTGTGAGGCGATTGATGCGCGGCAGGGCGTCACCACGGGCATTTCCGCTCACGACCGAGCCCGCACAATTCAGGTCGCGATCGATCCCGCTACCAAGCCTTCCGATTTAGCTCGTCCCGGACACATGTTCCCGCTTCGCGCGCGCAAAGGCGGAGTGCTGGTGCGCGCCGGCCAGACCGAGGCCTCGGTTGATCTGGCGCGGCTCGCCGGAATGATCCCTGCCGGAATCATCTGCGAAATCATGAAGGACGACGGCAGCATGGCCCGCGTACCCGACCTGATTGAGTTCTGCCGCGAGCATAAGATGAAGATGCTCACCGTCGCCGAGCTCATCCGCTACCGCATGGCGCACGAGCGCTACGTGCATCGCGTGGGCGAGGCGCTGGTCGACACGCGCTTCGGCGAGTTCCGCATGATCGCTTACGAGAGCGAAGTCGACGGCGGCGAGTCGCACGTTGCCCTGATTAAAGGGGAAATGCCGCGTGGAGACGTTGAGGGCAACAGCACCCCAGTGCTGGTCCGCATGCACGCCCATTGCCTGATGGGCGACGTCTTCGGCGCGACCGGATGCGAATGCCACGCCACGCTCGAAGGCGCTCTCCGCCGCATTTCCCAGGAAGGCTGCGGCGCGCTGATCTACCTGCACCAGACGTCGCAAGGATTCTCCGTCGAGAAAGTCGGCGACCGCACCGCCCTCGGCTTCCACCGCGGCCAAAGGCTCCCCTCGCTGTACGACACCGAACGCCAGATTCAGCGCGAAGTCGGCATCGGCGCCCAGATTCTCTCAGACCTGAACCTGCACCGCATCCGCCTTCTGACGAATCGTCCCAAGAAGGTAGCCGCCCTGGAAGGATTTGGAATTGAAATCGTCGAGCAGGTTCCAGTGGAGTTGCAGGAAGTCAAGACTCGATCATAAGTTGTGTCGTCCTGAGCGACGCGAAGGACCTGTGCAACCCTTCGCGGCATGCACCTGTTTTCTGAACGGAAGAAATTGCATAGATCCTTCGGCGGCAAAGTGCGCCGCCTCAGGATGACAAAGCTGCTGGAGGAATTGGAACGTCTAGAAAGGTTTGCGCACCACGACTTCGCTCTCGCGGATAAAGAACTGCGCTGAGCAGATCTCCGACCCGCAAATCACAGGCAGCAAGCCGTTGATTTGTTTGCGCGTGATCAGCCCCAGCATGCCGCATGAGGGACAGGACAGCACGGCCCAATATGGATCTTCTTTCTCGCCGATCTCCCCGGCATTCTCCAGCACGAAGACAGTCCCCGGCTGCATCTGTTCCGGTATCCACTCATTGAGAAGATCCAGCTCACCGACCATGTCTTCCTCCTGTGTCCCTGGTTGCATCTCTACGTTCGTTGCCGTTTTCGCGACTGTCTTGCCTACGAAACTCTTTTAGCACGCCGTCGGTGATCCGGCGACGTTACTGAAGTATTCGCCTTCCCGGAGACGACCCCGGCGCGCACCTGCCGCACCGCGTCACTCAGGCACACGCCCAGAATGGGCTGGTCGGAATTCTTGAGGATGTCCACGATCTGGCGCGCGGAAGTCTCGAGATACAGGTGCGTTCCGTCGGTCAACAGGTGAACATCCGAGCTGCGGCTTACAATTTCGGCTAAGCCCTTGCCGACCTCACGCTCCAGAAAGCGCATGACCTTTCGTACGCCCTGCAGCGAGAATCCCTTGCGCCGCAGTTCACAAATCACGGCCACTTCGGTCAGGTGGTTCATCGAGTACAGGCGGCGATGCCCTTCCCTCTCCGGCTTGACGACACCGCGCTCATCCCACCACTGGAGCTGGCGGGGCGTGATGCCGGTCAAGGCAATCACTTGTTGCGATGTGAAGCGGTCTTCCTCGTGATCTTGCACAATCCCCCAGATATGTTTGAAACAATCCTCAAGTCGAATGTTTCAAACATTTTAGGCACGGACGGGAGAAGGTCAAGCAGAGAATCGGTGGAAAAGGGGTGACTAAGGGAGTTCCTGCGCGGCGGGGAGTCCCCAGCCGCCGCCGACGAAATGGACGATCTCGAGTTGATCACCCTCGCAGAGCTGAGTTGCAGCCCAACGGTCGCGCGGCACGATGTCGCGATTCAGTTCCACCGCCACGCGGTCGGCCTTCATGCCGAGGACTTCCACCAGAGCGGCCAGAGTGAACGTGGCGGGAGCATCGCTGAAATCGCGCTCCTCCCCATTGAGATGAAGCTTCATTCGATCGCGAGGCTACTGTGGTGCAAGAGGATTGTAGGGTCCGACGTCCTAGTCCGCTTTGCGCAGCACGAACTTCCGCGTCGCCGTGCGGCCTTCCTGGTTGATCTGTACCAACAACGTCGATTCGGGCAACTCCGCCTCTGCGACCTCAATCTTGATCTCGGCCGAGCCCCCGGCATCCGCAACCGCCTGCGTATAGAACGGAGTCGCCCCGGGCCGGGCAAAGCGAAACGTGAGACGCGCACCGGACGCCGCCGCGCCTCCCTCGGTCACGCGCAGCTGCATGGTCAGGTTGCGATCGGCGTGAACCGACTCGGAGTTCAGCCACTGCACGTCCAGCTCTTTCACTGTGGCCAGGACTTCCGGTTCGGGATGGTCCAGAACGTCGTCCAGTTTGCCTTCGCGGATGGCGTCGAGCACCAGTCGGTGTTGCTGGCGGAGGAGTTGCTCTTTCTGCGAGTCCGCGACCTGCGACTCGCTGGTCTTGCTGCCGTACGAGGTGGCCTTTTTGCCGATGCAGCGCCCGCGCACGAAGACCTGCGTCTGCAGAAGGAGTTCGCTTTCACGCGCTTCGCTCTGCACGTGGTAGATCGTGTCGCCGTGCTTCACGTCGGTGTTGAAGCCGAAAATCATAGAATCGATGCACTTTCGGAATCGGGTTTTCGAATTGCAGAAGCGCCCGATTACACAATTACAAAATTATCCGGTCCTATCCACAAAATGCCCGGCCGCTCGCTTGACACTCTTGAGTGTAAGCCCATAATCTAGAACGTTTAAGCAACACTTGGCGCGAATTATATCTATCTCATCCTATGCCCGACAATTACTTCGCTCAATACCTCCCGTTCTTGATCCATATTCTTATGGCGGGCGGGATTGCGGCTGCAATTGTCACGCTTTCCTGGCTGATTGGGCAGCGCAAACCCACCCGCGCCAAACTTTCCCCTTACGAATGCGGCATGACCCCGGTGGGCGACTCCCGGCAGCGCTTCTCGGTGAAGTTCTACCTGGTCGCCATGCTGTTCATTCTGTTCGATGTTGAGGCGGTTTTCATCTATCCCTGGGCGGTCATCTTACGCAAACTCAAGGAACAGGGTCAGGGGCACTTCGGGCTATGGGAGATGCTGGTATACATCGGCATTTTTCTGGTCGGCTTTTTCTACGTCTGGAAGAAGGGCGTGCTGGACTGGGGCGAAACCTCTGCCAAACGGGGGAATTTCTAATGCCGCTGGCCCCCCCCATTACTGATCTGGAGCAACTGAAGAACCATCCGGCCGTGGCCCGCGTGGTGGGCTGGAAGCCTGAGGCCGTGACGGGCGTGAAGTTCGATCGCGACGAGATGACGATTTATGTCGATCGGGCCTACATCCGAGAGGCTTGCATTGCCCTGAAAGACGATCCCGCCTGCCCCTTCAATTTCTTGTCCGATGTGACTTGCGTGGACTGGTATCCGGCGGAGCCTCGGTTTGAGGTCGTCTATCACCTGCTTTCGATTCCGAAGAAAGAGCGCGTCCGGCTGAAGGTTCACCTGAACAGCGCCAGCCCGGCGATCGAGTCGATCACTTCGGTCTGGCCGGGCGCCAACTATTTCGAACGCGAAGTATTCGATCTGTTCGGCGTTCGTTTCACCGGGCATCCTTATTTACGCCGCATCCTGATGCCCGAGGACTGGGAAGGTCACCCTCTGCGCAAAGATTATCCCGTGGAGGGGTACCGTTAAAATGGAAGGCTACCGGTGAATTAGAGATGGCCCACCTGAATCCCACACCCGTGCTGGAGCCCGGCCAGGATCGCACCATGATCCTGAACATGGGCCCGCAACATCCGTCGACTCACGGCGTGCTCCGCGTGCTGCTCGAGATTGACGGCGAGACGGTGGTGCGGATGATGCCCGACATCGGCTACCTCCACACTGGAATCGAAAAGACCTGCGAGGCCAAGTTCTACCAGCAGGTGGTGCCGCTGACCGACCGCATCGACTATCTGTGCCCCATGACCAACAACCTCTGCTACGTCCTCGCGGTGGAGAAATTGCTGGGGCTGGAGATTCCGCCGAAGGCGCAGTGGCTGCGGGTTCTACTCAACGAGTTAACCAGGATTAACTCTCACTTGGTGTGGCTGGGCACGCACGCCATGGACATCGGCGCGCTGACGGTTTTTTTATATTGCTTCCGCGAGCGCGAAGAAATCCTGCGCATGTTCGAGATGGTCAGCGGGCAGCGCATGATGACTTCCTATTTCCGCGTGGGCGGAATCGCGCTGGAACCGCCGCTGGGATTCTTCGACCGCGTGCGCGATTTCGCTGGATATTTTCCCGAACGCATCGACCAATACGAAAATCTGCTGACCGGCAATCCCATCTGGATGATGCGCACCAAAGGCGTTGCCCGAATGACGGCCGAAGACGCCATCGGACTGGGCGCGACCGGGCCGACCCTGCGCGGCAGCGGAGTAGACATCGACCTGCGGCGCGATATGCCGTATTCGAGTTACGAAAAGTTCCAGTTTAAGGTGCCGATTTCGCAGGAAGGCGACGTCTTCGCGCGATACATGTGCCGTGTGCAGGAACTGCGCGAGTCGATCGGGATCGTACGGCAGGCGTTGGACGGCATGCCCGAAGGCCCCATCAAGGCCGACGCTCCCGGAGTGGTGCTGCCCGACCGCGAGAAGATGAAGACGCAAATGGAATCGCTCATCTACCACTTCAAGATCATCACGGAAGGATTCGCGGTGCCAGTGGGCGAGGTTTATCAGGCCGTCGAATCACCGCGCGGCGAGATGGGCTATTACATCGTCAGCGATGGAACGGCCAAACCGTACCGGGTACACATGCGGTCGGCGTGTTTCGCGAACCTGCAAACCCTGCCCACCATGTGCGAAGGCCGGCTATTGGCGGATGTGGTGGCGGCGATCGGGAGTATCGACATTGTGCTTGGAGAGATAGACCGGTGAAGAATTGAGTGATTGAGTAATCGGGTAATTGAGCAATTTTAAGGTCGTGGTAGTGAGCAGTCAGCCTGAACAGCTTCGAGATCGAACTAAGGCGTTCGCGTTACGTGTCATACGGCTGTTTCGGTCTTTGCCTCATCGGACGGATACACAAGTTTTGGGCAAGCAACTCCTCCGCTGCGGGACCTCGGTGGCCGCAAACTATCGTGCAGCCTGCCGGGCGAGATCGAAAGCAGAGTTTGTAGCTAAGATGGGTGTGGTGGTTGAAGAAGCGGATGAGGCGATTCTGTGGCTCGAGTTGCTGACAGAATCTGGGATTGTGCCACCGGAAAAGGCAGAATTGTTGTTGAAAGAGGCTCATGAGCTAACGGCGATATTTACTGCGTCTAGGCGAACGGCAAGGAATGCAACATGAGTTTTCAATTACACAATTACCCGATTGCTCAATTGCTCAATCTCTGATGAAGTTCTCTGACGAATTCGAGGCACGCTTCGCGGAAATGGTTCCGCATTATCCGACGAAACGCTCGGCGCTCGTCCCGACGCTGCTTTACGCTCAGGACGAAGTCGGATTTCTTTCGGACGAAGTCATCGCGGAAATCGCATCCCGTCTCGACCTGACCGAACTCGAAGTGCGCAACGTGATCAGCTATTACTCGATGCTGACCACCAAACCGCGCGGCAAGTTCAATGTGCAGGTCTGCACCAACATCAGTTGCATGGTCCGCGGCGGCGAAGACATTTTGCATCATTGCGCGAAGAAACTCGGCATCGGCCATAAGCAGACCACGCCCGACGGCCTGTTCACGCTGGAAGAAGTGGAGTGCATCGGCGCCTGCAGCTGGGCCCCGGCGGCGCAAGTGAATTACGATTTTCACGAGAACCTGACCACTGAGAAGATGGACAGAATTCTCGACGAGTATAAGAAGAAGGCAACGCAGTGAGGAAGATTAAGTAATTGTGTAATTTGGTAATTGGGAAATTGAAAATCAAGACCGGGGTACCGGTTTTCAATTACTCGATTACCAAATTAGCCAATTTCCCAATTCCCATGGCTGACTTGGTCTCCCATCCCGACGAGGTAAGAGTCGTCTCCCGGCGCTTCGGCCAGGGTGCGGCCAACCTCGACCGCTATCTCGAACTGGACGGCTACAAGGCCGTGCAGAAGGCGCTCGCCATGGAGCCGGACTCCATTATTAATGAGGTCAAGAATTCCGGCCTGCGCGGGCGCGGCGGCGCAGGATTCTCCACCGGGATGAAATGGTCGTTCGTGCCCAAACAGTCGGCGAAACCGAAATACGTTCTTTGCAACGGCGACGAGAGTGAGCCCGGCACCTGCAAGGACCGTTTGATTTTCGAACACGATCCGCACTCGGTGATCGAGGGCGTCATGATCGGGGCGCTGGCCGTGGGCGCCAAGAGCGGCTACATCTATATTCGCGGCGAGTACCGCTATCTGCTGGAGATCATGCAGAAGGCGATTCGCGACGCCTACGCCAAGGGATTTATCGGCAAGAATATTTTTGGCAGCGGGCGCGATCTGGACATTTACTGGCACGGTGGCGCGGGTGCGTACGAAGTTGGAGAAGAGTCGGCGCTGATGGAATCGCTCGAAGGCAAGCGCGGCATCCCGCGAATCCGGCCTCCGTTTCCTGCGGTGGTCGGTCTCTGGGGCGGACCCACTGTCATTAACAATGCGGAGACGCTGGCCAATGTGCCTCACATTATTCTTGGCGGCGCGGATTGGTTTGCCAAGCTGGGCACGCCCAAAAACGGCGGCACGCGCCTGTTCTGCCTGAGCGGGAACATCGCCAAGCCGGGCGTCTACGAACTGCCCATGGGCTATAACTTAAAGAGAATGCTCTACGAAGTCGGCGGCGGCATTCCAAACGGGCGCAAGTTGAAGGCGGTGGTGCCGGGCGGAGCTTCGTGCCCTTGTCTCACCGCGGAGGAAGTTGACGTCGCCATGGATTTCGATTCGGTCGCGAAGGCTGGGTCGATGCTCGGTTCGGGAGGCGTCGTCGTCGTCGACGACGCGCAGTGCATCGTCAAATTCGCGCTGCGCACGATGAAGTTCTACCAGCACGAGAGTTGTGGATGGTGCATCCCCTGCCGCGAAGGAACCGATTGGATCAAGAAGACGCTTATGCGTTTTCATGCTGGCGGCGGGATGAAGAAGGACATCGACAACATCCAGTATCTGGCGGAGAACATGCTGGGGCGCACGTTCTGTCCGCTGGGCGATGCGGCCGCGATGCCAACGATTGCGTTCGTGAAGAAGTTTCGCAAAGAATTTGAAGAGCACCTGGACGGCAGACCCTGCCCGTACGAGAAGGCAGGCGCGGAAGAACTGGTTCACGCGTAGCGCCGGCGTCTCGCCGGCCCACGGTGCGGGCGAATGCCCGCAGGTCTCAGATTGCTGAGAGAGTGCGAGGGCGAGACGCCCTCGCGACAGCCGGCGGGACGCCGGCGCGACAAATCGCGGCTCTTAAATATGGCTGACGTAACTCTCACTGTCGACGGCAAGAAGGTCACCGCTCCCGCGGGGACGCTCCTCATTGAAGCGTGCAAGACTGTAGGCATTGAAGTGCCTTCGTTCTGCTATTACCCCAATCTTTCGCTGCAGGGCGCTTGCCGCATGTGCCTGGTGAAAGTCGAGAAGATGCCCAAGCTGCAGACCGCCTGCACCACGGTGGTCGGCGAGGGCATGGTCGTCATCACCGACAGCGACGAGATCAAACAGGCGCGCAAGTCGATGCTGGAGATGCTGCTCGGCAATCATCCGCTGGATTGTCCGGTCTGCGACGCGGGCGGCGAGTGCGAACTGCAGGACATGACGTTCTCCTATGGCGCCGCCGAATCGAAATTCATGGAGGCGAAGAACCACAAGGAAGAGCAGCAGTGGTCCCCGGTGGTGTTCTTCGACCGACCGCGCTGCATTTTGTGCTACCGCTGCGTACGCGTGTGTGGCGAAGGCATGGACGTCTGGGCTCTGGGCGTGCAGAACCGCGGCGTGAGTTCGCTGATCGCTCCGAATAAAGAAGATCATCTGGAATGTGAAGAGTGCGGCATGTGTATCGATATTTGCCCGGTCGGCGCGCTCACTTCCGGCGCCTATCGCTACAAAACGCGGCCGTGGGAAATGAAGCACGTGGGCACGGTCTGCACGCATTGCGGCGACGGCTGCAAAACCACGCTCGGAGTGCGGCGGTCTGACACTGGGATGGAAATTGTTCGCGGCGACAACCGCGACAAGAGCGGCACCAACGGCGACTTCCTCTGCATCAAGGGGCGCTACGCGTTCGACTTCGCTAATCACGAAGAACGCCTGACACAGCCGCTCATTCGCAAGAACGGCAAGCTGACTCCCGCGACATGGGAAGAAACGTTCGCGCTGGTCGGAAAGAAGTTTGCCGAAGTTCGCGACAAGGATGGCGGCTCGGCGATCGGCGTGATCGGATCGACGCGAACTACGAATGAAGAAGCATATCTATTGTCGAAGTTCGCGCGTGTCGTACTGAAGACGAACAACGTCGATCACCATCGCACCGCCGACTTCCCTGCCCTTTCGGCGGCACTTCGGGGCAAGCCGGACGCGACGGCCAGCATGGCGGATGTCTACAACGCCCCAGCGATTCTGTTGATTGGCAACGATCCCACCGAGCAGCATCCGCTGCTGGCCTGGCAGATTCGCAATAACGTGCGACTGCATCGCGCCCGTCTCTACTTGCTGAATTCGCAGCCGATCAAACTGCGCCGGCAGGCGACGAGCTTCACGCAGATTCCAGCCGGAACAGAAGGCAAGGTCGCCAGCTTTTTGTCTGGCGACGATGCGGCCGCGAATGCGCTGGCGAGTCCGTCGACGAACAGAGATGCATGGACCGCTCTTCGCGACAAGCTGCATGAAGAAAAGAATCTCATCATCATTTTTGGCGCGGAGATCCGCGGCAACGACATCGCCAGCCTGATCGCTTTCGGCTCCGCTCTTGAAGGGGCCAAGTTTATCTGCCTCGCCGACTACGCCAACTCGCGCGGCGCCGCGGATATGGGGCTCTATCCCGACCTGCTCCCTGGATATCACCCTACTGCGGGTGGCAGCGACTTCCATCAGGAGTGGGCCATCCCGCCAACCGCCGGTCTCGACTTGCCTGGCATGGTCGAAGCGGGCAAGAGCGGCAAGTTGAAAGCGCTTTACGTCGTGGGATCAAATCCCATCGGACGACTGAACATCGACCCGTTCGCGTGCTCGAAGAGCTTCGTGGTCGTGCAGGACATGTTCCTGACCGAGACTGCGGTGATCGCGGACGTGGTGCTCCCCGCGGCCAACGCGTACGAAAAATCCGGCACGATGACCAACACTTGCGGCGACGTGCAACTGGTGAAGAAGGCTGGCGAGATTTCCGGCACAAAAGCCGATTTCGAAATGATCGTCCGCATCGCCGACGCCATGGGCTTCGACGTTCGCAAACTGGTTCCCTTCGGCGGCGGTACGCACGCTGACATGGGACAGTCGCGCGGCGCGCAATCTGGCGAGGCCGACCGTCATGCGGTGTGGCTCGAGATGCAAGGCCTGGAGCCGAAGTTGACCCCGCTCGATCCCATGGCGATTCTGGACGAGATCCAGCGACTGGTTCCGGGGTATGACGTTTCCCGCGTGAATCTTCTGGCGGGCAACATCGAGCACACGTCTCTAACGAAGAGCGGGCCGGGCGCGGCGCAAAAGCCGGAATCGATTTCCCCGGCTCACGACGGACTATTTACTTCCGGGACGCTCGGACGCTACTCGCGCACGTTAAAGTCGGTGATGGAGAGTCACGAAGTGAAGCCTGCGGAAGTCGCGGCAGACTAACATTTGAAACACGGTGGTCTCAAGTAAGAGAGGAAGCACGGCGTGGCGTTGCCAATCTGGCTATTCATACTCGTGTCGGTGATCAAGTCCGCCGTGGTTCTGGTGGTGCTGCTCACTGCGGTCGCGTACACGGTCTGGCTGGAACGCAAGGTTGTGGGCCACATGCAAAATCGCTGGGGACCCACGCGGGTCGGCCCGTTTGGCCTGCTGCAGCCGGCAGCCGACGGCCTGAAATTTCTGTTCAAAGAAGACTTGACGCCGCCGCATGTCTACAAACCGCTATTCCTGGCGGCGCCGTTGATCGCCGTCATTTTCGCGCTAACGTCGATCGCGGTCATTCCGTTCGGCAACTCGGTCACGATCGGCGGCTATAGTATTCCCCTGCAGATCACCGACGTGAATACCGGACTGCTGCTGATTCTCGGCGTGACATCGATCGGCGTATACGGCGTGGCGCTCGCGGGATGGTCGTCGAACAACAAATATTCGCTGCTAGGCGGCCTGCGCGCCAGTGCGCAGATGGTGAGTTACGAGATCGCACTCGGCCTCTCCCTTGTCGGCGTGCTGATCATGTCGGGCAGCTTTAGTCTGCGCGCGATTGTGGACGCACAGGGCGGACACTTCTGGGGATTTATTCCGCGCTGGAACGTCTTCCCACAATTCATTGGATTCTTCTGTTACCTGATGGCAGCGTACGCGGAGACCAACCGCATCCCGTTCGACCTGCCGGAAGCCGAAACCGAACTTGTGGCCGGTTATCACACCGAATACAGCGCCATGAAATTTGCCATGTTCTTCATGGCGGAATACGCCAACATGATCACAGTGGCTTGCCTGGCCACGCTCTTATTTTTCGGCGGATGGCATGGGCCCATCTTTGGCCCTCCGATCCTGCAGGCCGTCTTGCCCGTGTTCTGGTTCGCCGCCAAGATTGTGGCATTTCTCTTTTTGTATATCTGGGTGCGCGGCACGCTGCCGCGCTTCCGTTATGACCAGTTGATGGCGTTCGGCTGGAAGTTCCTGCTGCCGCTGGCGCTGGTGAATCTGATTGCCACTGCGATCGCAGTGGCTTGGTAATCGAAAAACGAGATTCATGAACGTTCACCTGATTCTGTTTCTGGCCTTCGGGGCGGTCGCGGTGGCAGGCGCGATCAACCTGCTGGCGCAGACGCATCCCATTAATAGCGCGCTGTCGCTGATCGCGGTGATGGCCGCGCTCGCGGGCGAATATCTGCTGTTGGGTGCGGAGTTCCTCGCCGCGGTGCAGGTAATCGTCTACGCTGGCGCCATCATGGTGCTGTTCGTCTTCACCATCATGCTGTTGAACGCCGGAGTGGAGGAACGCACCCAAGGGAGCCGCGTCGCTTTTTTGTTCGGCATCCCAGGCTTGTTGCTAGGAAGCGTCCTGCTGGGCTGGGTTGTGCTGCGGCATTCAGGAACGGAGGCGGTCGCCGCGGGCGCTCTTCCCGGCGATCCCAAGACCATCGGGCAATTGCTGTTCCACGAGTTCCTGCTGCCGTTTGAGATTACTTCTGTCCTGATCCTGATTGCCATCATGGGCGCGGTGGTGCTGGCCAGCAAGCCGCCCACACATCCGCCGGGCGTGCCGGCAAGGAAGGTGGGCTGATGGTCCCGCTTTCTTACTATCTCGTGCTCAGTGGATTTCTGTTCGCCTGTGGCGTCGCCGGATTCCTGATCAAGCGCAATATCATCACGATCTTCATGTCGATTGAGCTGATGCTGAATGGAGTGAATCTTTCTTTCGTTGCCTTCGCGGCGCACTGGCATGCGCTGGCGGGACAGATCTTCGTCTTCTTCGTCATGGTCGTCGCGGCTGCGGAATCGGCCGTGGGTCTGGCAATCATCATCGCGGTTTACCGCACGCGCGAAACGCTGAACGTGGACCAGGTGAACCTTCTCAAGTTATGAATCAGCTCAAACTATGACGTCCTCTCTCAATCTCTGGCTGATCCCGGTGCTCCCCCTGGCGGGCGCCGCGATTAATGGCTTTCTCGGGAAGAAATCTTCGCGGACCGCGGTCAGCGTCATCGGCTTGTTTTTTTCCGGTGCGGCGTTCGCGTGGGCGCTGTCGGTCGTCATGCGCGTTTCCTCCGACGCCCTTCCCTACCACGAATACATCGCCCACTGGATCCGCTTCGGCAGCGCTGGTCTTCCCGGCAGTTTCAGCTCCGACTTCGCGCTGTATCTCGATCAACTTTCTCTGGTCATGCTGCTGATCGTCACCGGAGTTGGATTCCTGATTCACATCTACTCCGTCGGCTACATGTGGGACGACCCCAGCTATTACCGTTTCTTCGCCTACCTGAACCTGTTCAAGTTTTTCATGCTCACGCTGGTGCTGGCCAACAACTACCTGCTGATGTTCATTGGCTGGGAGGGCGTGGGGCTGGCGTCGTATCTGCTGATCGGATTCTGGTTCACGAAAGATTCGGCGGCATCTGCTGGGAAAAAAGCGTTCATCGTCAACCGCATCGGCGACTTCGGATTTCTCATCGCTCTCTTCCTGATCATCCAGCATTTCGGTTCGCTGGACTTCACAAAGGTCTTCGCGCAAGTGCAGCCCCTCGCCGCAGAGACCGCCGGCGCAGGGCTGCTCACAGCCATCGGGATTTTGCTGATGGTCGGCGCCTGCGGTAAATCCGCGCAGATTCCGCTCTACGTATGGCTGCCTGATGCCATGGAGGGCCCAACGCCGGTTTCGGCGCTGATCCATGCCGCGACCATGGTGACCGCTGGGGTCTACATGGTCTCGCGCTCACACATGATTTTCGAGCGCGCGCCGATGGCGCTGATGGTCGTCGCCGTGATTGGAACGCTGACCGCGCTTTTCGCCGCGACCATCGGCATTGTGCAGACCGATATTAAGAAGGTGCTGGCTTACTCTACGGTTTCGCAACTCGGCTACATGTTCATGGCGTGCGGCGTGGGAGCGTTCTCGGCCGGAATTTTTCACCTGATGACTCACGCGTTTTTCAAGGGCCTGCTGTTCCTCGCTGCCGGCTCGGTGATTCACGCTGTCGGCGGTGAGCAGGATATGCGCAAGATGGGCGGCCTCCGCTCTTACATCCCCATTACAGCCGCGACCATGGGCATCGCAACGCTAGCCATTGCCGGAATCTTTCCGTTTGCCGGATTTTGGAGCAAGGACGAGATCCTCTGGAAGGCGTATCAAGCGAACTGGGTTTATTGGTTTATCGGCTTGGTCACCGCCTTTGTCACTTCGTTCTACATGTTCCGCTTGTTGTTCATGACGTTTGCTGGCGATTACCGCGGCGGCGCGCATGCTGACGAGCATGGTCGCGGCACTCACGGCCATGACCACGGCCACGGCGAGCCCCACGAGAGCCCGATGGTCATGTTGGTTCCGCTGATGATCCTAGCGGTGCTTTCGGTTGTCGGCGGTCTGGTTGGCATCGGTAACGGTTTTGAGCATTTCCTTGCGCCGGTTTTTGGCTCTGGCGAGGTGGCCGGAGCCGCAGGAGAAGCCGCAAGTCGCGGGACGGAAATCCTGCTCATGGTTGTATCGGTAACTGTTGCCCTTTTGGGCGCCATGCTTGCCTATGTGCTCTACGTGAGCAAGCCTTACCTTCCACAGAAAATCGCCGACGGATTGAATGGCTTCTACACGGCTGTCTTGAACAAGTACTACATCGACGAACTCTACGCGAAGTTGTTCGTCAAGCCGCTGATCGACGGCTCAACCAGCATCCTGTGGCAGGGAGTCGACCGCAAGATCATCGACGATACCGTGAACAACGCCGCCGACGGCGCGCGTCAGGTGTCAGACGAAGTGCGGCACATGCAATCCGGCAACCTGCGGTCGTATGCGGGCTGGATCGCAGCCGGCTCGGCCGTGGTGCTTGCCTACATGATTTGGATGGGAGTGCGCTGAGTAATGACGACCGATAGCTGGAGCTCCTACATCCTGACGCTGGTAACGTTCGCTCCACTCGTGGGCGCGTTGCTGCTGGTGATGTTTCCGCGCCGCGATCGCGACATCCGGATATTCGCTCTGGTCGTTTCGCTGCTCACTTTTCTTCTCTCACTGCATCTGCCGGTGCACTTCCTGCGGGCGAAAGTAGGGTTCCAGTACGAGATCGACAAACCGTGGATCTCCAGCCCAAACATTCACTACCACATGGGCATGGACGGCATCTCCATGTGGCTGGTGGTGCTCACCACGTTCCTCACGCCGCTGTGTGTGCTGATCTCGTGGAAGTCGGTGCACGACCGGGTGAAGGAATTTTTCATTCTGCTGCTGATCATGGAGACGGCGCTGATCGGCGTTTTCACTTCCCTCGATCTCTTCCTCTTCTATTTCTTCTGGGAAGCGACGCTGATTCCGATGGCATTGCTGATCGGCGTCTTCGGCCACGAGCGCAAGGTTTATGCCGCGGTGAAGTTCTTCATGTACACCATGATTGCCTCGGTGTTTATGCTGGCGGCGATTTTGTGGCTCTACGCGAATACGGGCAGCTTCGATTTCGTCACCATTCGCGATCTGATCGCGCGCGGTCAGGTACCGAACTTCCCTGCCGCTGGACAATGGCTCTTCCTCGGATTCTTTCTGGCGTTCGCGGTAAAAGTCCCGCTGTTTCCTTTCCATACGTGGCTGCCGGATGCGCACGTCGAGGCGCCCACCGCCGGATCCGTGCTGCTGGCCGGAGTGCTGCTTAAGATGGGGACCTACGGCATGCTGCGCTTCAACCTCGGTCTGTTCCCCGAGCAGGCCCGCCACAATGCTCCGTGGATCATGACGCTGGCGCTGATTGGAATCATTTACGGCGCGCTGGTGGCCATGGTGCAGCCCAACATGAAGAAGCTGATCGCGTACTCCTCAGTCAGCCACCTGGGATTCGTGGTACTGGGAATCTTCAGCTTCACCCCGGCTGGCTTAAACGGGGCGATGTTCGTCATGCTGGCCCACGGCATTTCCACCGGCGGCCTGTTCATGCTGGCTGGAATTCTGCACGAACGACGGCACACTTACGAGATCGCGGAGTTCGGCGGCCTGGCTACGCCCATGCCCGTGTATGCCACGACGTACCTCTTTATCGTGCTGGCTTCCGTCGGGCTACCCTTGCTCAACGGATTCATCGGTGAGTTCCTGGTGCTGAGCGGCGCGTTCCAGGACAAGGCAATCTACGGAATCCTCGGCGCGACCGGCGTGATCTGGAGCGCGTGCTATCTCTTGTGGATGTACCAGCGAGTCTTCTTCGGCAAAGTGACGCATCCGATCAATAATTCCATGGCCGACATGATCGGCTTCGAAAAGGCTGCCGTCTGGCCGTGTGCCGCAGCGGCGCTGGTAATGGGCGTGGCTCCGATTTTGTGGCTCGGCGCGATTGATCCTGCGGTACAGGCCGCGCTCAGTGCGATCCCGCAAGTGGTCAGCAAGATGGTGGGACAATGATGGGCTTCCTCCCAGCCGCCTGGTTGCAGAGTATGCCGCAGAGTCTGCCGCAGACGATTTCGCAGGCGATTCCTCAGGGCGCTGATTACATCCGCATCCTGCCCGAACTTGTCCTGTCTGGTTTCGGCATTCTGGTCATGCTCCTCGATCCTCTCGTCGATGAAGAAAAAAGCCAGAAAACGCTGGGCCTGATTGCGTTCGTTGGGGCCGTCGCTGGACTTCTCGCGACGTGGTACATGGCACAGTCTCCCGGCCTCGCTTTCTCGAACATGGTGAAGGTCGACGGCTTCAGCGTGTTCTTCCATTTTCTGGTCATTGCCATCGCGGCAGTCGTGATCCTGAGTTCGTTCGAGTACATGGCGGTGCAGCGGATTCGCGCTGGCGAATACTATGCCCTGATTCTTTTCAGCGTGGTCGGCATGGCACTGATGTCGTCGGCGGTAGAACTGGTTTTGATTTTCATTGCCCTCGAGATCTCCTCGATCTCCACTTACATTCTTGCGGGATTCCGCCGCAACGAGGCCTCGAGCAGCGAATCGTCACTGAAGTATTTTCTTCTGGGCTCCTTCGCCACCGCATTTTTCCTGTATGGCGTGGCGATGATGTTCGGCGCGACCGGATCCACAAACATCGGCATCATCAGCCGGACGCTGCTGGCGGGCCCGGTCCAGTTGCTGGTTTACGTGGCCATGGCCCTGATGTTCGTCGGCCTCGGGTTCAAAGTCGCGGCGGCGCCCTTTCACATTTGGACTCCCGACGTATACGAAGGCGCTCCCGCCCCCGTCGTCGGGTTCATGTCGACCGCGCCGAAAGCGGCGGCGTTCGCGGTATTGCTGCGAGTGGTATTCACCATCAATGCGCCGGGACGGGTCTGGCTCATCTGGATGGCGGCCGCACTTTCCATGACCTTGGGCAACGTGGGCGCTCTGGTTCAGACCAACATCAAGCGACTGCTGGCCTACTCTTCGATCGCCCATGCCGGATATCTGCTGATGGCCTTCGCCATGACCACCGCTAACAACTCAGTCGCCGGCATTTCTGCCGCCATGTTCTATACCGCTGCCTACGCCGCCATGAACGTGGGCGCGTTCGCGGTAGTCAGCCATTTCGCCAACGCCGGCGAACGTTACGTAACCCTCGAAGACTACGAGGGACTCGGCCGCACCTCGCCGCTGCTGGCGGCTACGCTCACCATTTTTCTGCTCTCGCTGATCGGCATCCCGATGACGGGCGGCTTCCTCGCCAAGTTCTACGTATTCAGCGCTGCAGTGAAAGCGAATCTGATCTGGCTCACGATCATTGGCGTGGTCAACAGCGCCGTCGGTTCCTATTACTACCTGCGCGTCATCGTCGTGATGTACATGCGCGAAGCGAGGAAGCCGGTCCCCGTAAGTCCGGTTCCGTTTGGACTAGGCTTGGCCCTCGCGCTCACCATCGTGGCCACCCTGTATCTCGGGATCCTGCCCAACCGCGTGCTGCAATTTGCCCAGCAATCCGCTCAGGAATTGCTGCCGCAACCGCTCGCGCCCGGCTCCGCCAATACCGCCCAAACCCGGCCTCCAGCGGCCATTCCGCAGAATTGATTCTCTTGGGGACATCCCCTAAACATGCATTTGACAAGACCCTTCGCACGCGTGCATCATGTGTGCACGAAGTTTATGTCAGTCCTTCACTCTCAAAGGAACTGACATCGTCCTGGAGGAGAGCAAATGTCCAAACTGATCCAACGGCTTTGGTCGGAAGATTCGGGGCAAGACATCGCGGAATACGCGGTGATGTTGGCGGTCATTCTGGTTCTGGTGGTGGGAACGGTTCGTTTGATCGGGTCGAACGCCAACAACGCATTCTCAAGTGTGGCCAGTTCGCTCCAGTAAGCGGCCTTTCCATGGTTTCGTAGCCATTTCGTCGGATTTTTATTGAAAATAAGACTTCTATGACACGATTTACTCCAGGCACCGCATTTACCGCTTACTTCTGGTTTCCAGGAGCAGCGGCTGCGGAGCAGCTTGGAGTAAGGTTGAGCCCCTAAAGGCAACCAGACCCAAACAAGCTTGAACCGCAAGCCGCGATCCACAGATCGCGGCTTTTGTTTTGGCGAAAACAAATCAAACAAGGAGAACCGGCCCAATGATTGTCAACATGTCTGAGAAAGCCACTGAGCAGGAAATCAACCACGTGATCGAACGTATTCGCGAGGCCGGATACCAGCCTCACGTCACGCGCGGCACCGAGCGCACCATCGTCGCCGCCGTGGGCAGCGGACGCCGCCACGAGATCGAAGCGCTCCAAGTCGCTCCCGGAGTGGACAACGTCGTCGCCATTGCCCAGCCCTTCAAACTCGTAAGCCGGCAGGTCAAGCCAGAGCGCACTGTCGTGAAGATCAACGGAGTGGCGATCGGTGGGCCGGAGGTCGTGGTCATCGCGGGCCCCTGTTCCGTCGAGTCGCGCACGCAGTTGCTCGACACCGCCCACGCTGTAAAACGCGCAGGAGCTGCCATGCTGCGCGGCGGAGCCTACAAGCCTCGAACCTCCCCCTATGATTTTCAGGGCCTTGGTTTGGAGGCGCTCAAGATTCTGCGCGAGGCTCGCGAAGAAACCGGCCTGCCCGTGGTCACCGAAGTGATGAGCACCGAAGACGTGGACGTCATCTGCGAGCACGTGGACATGCTGCAGGTGGGAGCGCGCAACATGCAGAACTTCGCCCTGCTGCGCCGTCTGGCGACGGTCAACAAACCCATCCTGCTGAAGCGCGGACCGTCCGCTACGGTAAAAGAGTGGCTGCTTGCGGCCGAGTATCTACTTTCTGGAGGCAACCAGCAGGTTGTGCTGTGCGAGCGCGGCATCAAGACCTTCGAGACCGCAATGCGAAATACCATCGACCTGGCAGCGGTCGCTCTCGCTCGCGACCTGTCGCACCTGCCGGTGATCGCCGACCCATCGCACGGAACCGGCAAGCAGAGCCTGATTGCGGCGGTGTCCCGTGCAGCAGTAGCCGTGGGAGCCGATGGTCTGATCATTGAGGTGCACCCGTGTCCCGAGCGAGCGCTCTCGGATGGGCCTCAGTCCCTCGACTTCGCGGGATTCGGAAAGGTGATGCGTGCGTTAGCAGAACCACTGCGGCAGACGGCCAGTTTGCCCGCGGCAGTGCCAGCGGCTTCGTAGGATGCTTGCAGTAATGCCATCGCCCGGTACGAGGATCGTATCGAGTCGAACCCGTCCGGAGACTCTGTTGGCGATGAAATCACATGTCTGGGGAGCGTGATCGAAGTTGCCTTTATTATGTTTCTGTTTTCTCCCATTGGTCGCGGGAATATTGCCTCTACGCCCACAAAAGGTCAGTCGCCAAAGAGCGAAGTCTATTGCCGGCAGCCTTAGCACGGCGGCCTCAATCTATCTGCTTGATCTGCTTGAGGGAAATGCTGTGCGTCTTCACGAAGGCCTGAAACTCTGCCTCATTTTGAAGAACCGTGCTTAGGGGCAGCGACAACATTTCTGCCCGGTTTCGCTCGATGCTCTCAAGGTAGCTCTGCCAAATTGGCGTGATTTTGTCGATGGGCATTCCCATTGCAGCCTCAAAATACGTCGGGTATCCGAGTCGATCATTAGCCGCAACTAGTCTGAGAAACCGCCTGAGCTTACCTTGCTCCCAAAGAAACATCGACGCCATGCGCAGTTTGGATTCACTCTGCTCTGGTCCATCATCCTCTGAAATTATCCTCTTCAAATCGAGTCGAGTCAGCTCTGGCCCTAGCTCCCTTATCCTCCACGGATTCTGAAATCCCCAATAGAGAACTAGATGTCCGCCGTTCCAATACCCGTAGAACTTCTCAAAGAAAGTTGGGACTCCCTCAACCGCCCAAGCGGGTCTGTGTGGAAGGTTCTCTTCAACGAGAGGATGCAGGGCTTCATGCGCGAATGTCCCCAAACCTGAATCCTCGTACGTCGCCAGCAATTTCTTCGAAAAGAGGTAAATACCAAAGTCAGATAGATCTTGGATTTCTAAGTCGCGGTGCATGAACTGAACAAACTTACCTTCATCCTGACAGATGAAAACGCGGATTGGATAGCCCCGATCTGCATTGAAGAAATCGCGCTTCACGATATCCACAAAGTTATCCGCTAATCGGATTGTCCCTGCATTTTGTGGGGACTCACTTTGTAAGCGAAAGTCGAAGTAGGGTGTCTGATGATGAAAAGGAAACCGAGCCTCGAAGTTCTCTGAACCCGCGTTCTGAAACGCTGTGCCTTGGGAGTGTACGGTTTGAGAAGCCGTGTCGTGCGAACCTGTACAACCACAACATGCGGCCAACGTCATCAGTGCGATACGTAGCCAAAGTCTGATAGGCGCAGCGGACCCCATACTCACGCGGTGGGATCGGCGCATGAATAACGCCGCCACTCCAGCAGCCAGGCACACAACTACACTGGAACCAATAGGGGATAAACGCATGAATTCAACAATTTTGTGACGACTGCAGCATAATTGGCGAACAACCGACTTTACACTGACTAAGTAGCGATGTCACAGTTGAGAACCCTTCACGAACAAGTTTGACTTGCACATAACTGCGTGCGCACTCAGCGTCCTGTCGGGCTCGCCGCTGACTGCTTCACCTGCATGGCGGGATCGCCAAACAGAATGAACGTCCGGCGTACGTCGGCATCGCTGATCTTCTTTTTGGCCTTCACAATCGCATCGCCCAACGCGGCACCCGTTGCGCCCACAGCATTTTGCACGACCAATGCGTCGAGGCTGGTTTGCGGAGGAGGCTGGTTCAGCCCGCTTGAGGCCAGCACTGCTACGGCGCCGCCGTTCGGCGCCAGCAGCAGCGTTACGCCCAGCGCGGGCGGCGCATACACATCCTGGAAGAATCCGTTCAGACAGTCCATGATCAGAAAGACCGGAAGTTGCGATCCGTTAGTCAGTGAGCTTACTGAATCGGTGTCGAAAATATCGGATCCGGACCACTGTCCCTCGGAGCCGTGTCCAAGATAGTTCACCAGCAGCTGCCCCGAGTTAATCGCGTTGAGAATGTCGGTTCTGGTTGCGGCCGTAGTGCCCGCCGTGTCCGCGAATACGTCGGTCACCTGCATGGTCGCTGGCAGCTTTGCCTGAACCGTCTGGCTGTCCTGCGTAAAGCTCTCGGTGTCGTCCTTGTCGGCCACCATGAGCGCGTTCCCGGTCCACGGACCATTGGTGGACTGGCCCTCATAAGTGGCAATCTTCCCTACAACGGTGGTGGCTTCGTCCACGGTGCTGACCGGCAGGCGGCCGGTGGCGATAGTCGGCAAGCCAGTGCCGGTGAAGTCGGAGAACCAGTCGTCCGACGCCGTCATCAGGCTGCTGGAAGGCACGATGCGGGTCGGGACCACGTCCAGGTAGCCGAAGCCCAAATAGTTTCTCGGGTCGAACGACGCCCGCCCGTTCAACAGCAGGTAAGCCGGCGGCTTCTTCCAGCTCTGATTCGCCGTCTGCAGGAATTGCCGGATCGCAAACGGCGTGCGCTCGCCGAAGTTGAATTCGTCATACAGGTCGTTGACGGGCACTACGGCAGATGATTTTCCCGCGGCCTGGTGGGCGCGAACCAACGGCGCCAGTGCTCCGGCAAACGGTCCGTAGGTGACCATGGCAATGTCGGCGCCCGCCTGCGGACTGTGCCAATGCGAGGGATGGTTCGGCCACACGCCGGCCGCGGACGCGACGCGATCATCGGCCACCGCCAGCAGAGTATGCCGTGCTGGAGACGCCGGATTCGTGGTGGTGAACGGTACCTGCACGGCAATTTCATTTGTACCGGTCGTCAAGATCGAAATCACCTGCGGCGTCAACTGCACGGGACGATTCGGATCCGTGATATCGAGCACTGTCGGCGCACTCGTGAAACCATTGACCATGAGCTCGTCGCCAGCCCGTCCCGTGAACTTCAGCTGGTCGTTATCCGCCGCATACAAATGCGGATAAGTGATGCGGATGTAGTCGACCAGGCTGGTGTCGTACTCCCCATTCTGCGCGGTGAGCGTGACCGTGTTGCTCCCCGATTGCAACACGCCTGGCGGAACCGTGACGCTCAGAGTACCTTTGGCCTGACCGGTGAAAGTCACGTCCCCCAGTGCGGTGCCATTCAACACAACTTGTACGTCATGCGGGAAAGCCGTGATCACGCCCTGCAGCACCACTTCAAGGCGCGCTGCCTGCGTGGACGTAGTGCTAAGGTTGGGCACCTCGAGCACCTGCTCCACAGTGGGCGATATCAGAGCACCGAAGAAGTTTTCGCCATTCGATGTCAGTAGCGCCGCAAAATAGATCGTATGCTGCCGTAGTTCAACGGTTGCGGTATAACTGGCCGCAGGCTGGTTCGAGCCCGAGGAGACTGGAAGCTGCGCGATGCGCGCGCCTCGTCCGTCGCCGGCAACCAGCCAGTAGACGCGTGTGCCGGAGAACACGGTATCGATTCCCGTACCGTAGAAATTGATCGCGGCCTGCGGCCCGAAGCCGCCGGGACCTGCAGTGGCGCCTGTGATTTGTAACGGCTGCTCGGTCGCCTCGGCGTACAGATGGAGCTGCGCCGGATCGACGCCATGATCGAGTCCGGCCTTCACCAGATCCGGTTGCCCCACGCGATACCAGCCTTCCTGCCGCACGTAAATCTTGACCGCAGGGTGTGCCGCCAGTTCGAACTGTTTCTGAATCTGGCTTGGAGTCGGCGCGGCAGCGTCCGGCAACGTCTCGACCACATGACTTTCCTGGCTGCCGGGCGTCGGAGGCAGTGCTTGGTTCATCTGGCTCAACATCCGAGTCTCCGACGCAGGTGCGTCTGTGGCCACCGACCCCGCCGACGCGGAAACCGGCCCGTGCATGGTGCGCGTGCCGTTCACGTCGATGTCTTCCAGCCAGTAGGACGATCCCATAACTCCCGCGGACGGATCAATCCAGGCGTAATTCCGGCCCGCATGTTTGGGGAGCGCGCCGCTCATGAGCAGCGCCGAGCCTGCAATCACCGAAGGATTCATGCGGACCCGGTTTCCGTTCAGATCGCGGTACACGTTGAATCCCAGATTGTGCGCCTCGCCGCCAGTCTTCCACGTTAAGACGACGCGGTTGGCACCGTTCTTGTCGGTGCCGAAGTGCGCCGAGAACGTCTGCAGCGTGATCCTGGTCGGCGCGGTAATGGTCTCGTTCTGCGTCGAAGTATTATTGGCCGGAGTCGGGTCCGTCTGGTCTGCCGAGACGGTTGCGGTATTGGAGACGAATCCCGGCGTGTTGGGCAGCGTAAGGATCGAAATCGTTGCCGTCGCCGCATTCGCCATCGTCCCCAGCAGGCAAGTTACGGTTCCACCTGCCTCGGAGCACGAACCCTGGGTCGTGCTCGTCGAGAGGTAAGTCACTGCCGAGGGCAGAGTGTCAGTCACCGTCACATTCGTCGCGGATGCCGGACCGTTATTGGTCACCGTCAGCGTGTAAGTAAGCGGAGTTCCTTCGGTCACCGGATTCGGAGTCCCCGTTTTCACGATCGCCATGTCCGCGCTGTTGGCGTTGCCAACCACAACGGTCGCGCTGGCAGTATTCGTCGTGATGCTGGGCACTACGTTGCCGGCCGTGGCCGTGACCGCATCGGTGATGCTCGTTCCCGATGGCGTCCCCGCGTTCACCTGCAGCACGAGGCTGAACGTTGCAGTGTTCGCCGCACCGAGGCCCAAACTGCCACTGTCAGTGCACGTAATTGCGCCGGTGCCGCCGACGGGCGGCAGAGTCCCGCAAGCCCATCCCGCCGGAGGAGTCATCGACACAAAGGTCGTGTTCGGCGGCGTGGTCTCGGTAATGGTCGTCGGGGCAGTCGTCACCGCTGGACCATTGTTCGTGACCGTCTGCGTATAAGTCACGTTGCTCCCAGCCGCAACCGAAGTGGCGGAAGGAGAATTCGTCGCGAACAGATCGGCGTCGGTTGCAAGAGCGACCACGTCCGCCGCGGTCGCCGTATTGTTCGCTGAGTTGGGATCCGCCGTTGTAGAACTTACCGTCGCCGTGTCGTTGATGGGCGTGCCATGCACGGTTCCCGCAACGACCTTCACTACTAAAGTGAACGCGCCGGCCCCGGGCGCGACGCTGGGATTCGTGCAGCTGATGTTTCCCGTTCCGCCCACGGCCGGTAGAGTTCCGCAAGTCCACCCCGCCGGCGGAGTCATCGACACAAAGGTTGTGTTCGGCGGCGTGACCTCGGTCAAGCTCGCGCTGGCCGCCGCGCTGGGCCCGTTGTTGGTTACAACCTGGGTGTAGGTAATGGGATTGTTGGCCAGCACCGGGACTGGACTCGCACTATTCGTCACCGAAAGGTCGGCAGAGTCCCCGACCTGCACGTTGACCGCAGCACTGTTGTTGCCGCCGTTCGGATCGACGCTGGTCGAGGAAACCGAATCGGTTTGAGCGATGGTCGTTCCCTGCGCCACATTCGAGTTCACGGTTACAAAGAAAGAAAAGTTCGCCGTGGTATTGGCCGGCATCGCCGCCGTGTCCGTACAAGTGAGGCCTGCGCACGTCCATCCCGCCGGCCCAGACAGGGTCCCCGCCGTCGTGCCCGCGGGCACGGTTTCGGTGAACACCGGAGGATTCGCCGCCGCCGGACCGTTGTTGGTCACACTCTGGGTATAAGTAATGTTGTTGCCGGCTGTCACCGGGTTCGGGCTTGCGGAATTGGTCACGCTCAAATCCGCCTGCGCGCCTGACGCCACCGCGATATTCACCGCCGCCGAGTTATCCAACAGATTCGTATCGTGGGTCGTGGTGGTGGCCGTGTCAACATCGGTAATAATTGTTCCTGCCACCGTTCCCGCGATCACGTTAAAAACAGCCGTGATCGTTCCGGTCGAACCCGGCGGCACGCTGGGATTCGTGCAGTTCACCGGCCCGGTGGGCGAACAAGTCCAGGTCCCTCCACCCGTGGTGACCGCCACCGCCGACACAAATGTAGTGTGCACTGGCGTCAATTCCGTCAGCGCCGCCGTGCTGCAATTGCTGGGACCGTGATTGAACACGGTCTGGGTGTAGGTAATGTTCGACCCGGCGGTCACCGGACTCGGAGTGCCAGTGTTGGTCACGGTCAGATCGCAAGCGATGCTGACGTTGGTGACAACCGTCGTGGCGCTGGTATTTACTGAGTTGGTCGCCGACAGATTTGAAGTTGCTGTAATTGTGGGCGCGACCACGCTCGCCGCAACGTTGACCACGACAACAATGTTGGCGGAAGCTCCCACCGCCAGACTCGGATCGGTACAGGTTACGTTTCCGGCAGCGCCGACCGGAGGGGTCACGCAGGTCCACCCAGCCGGCGCCAGCACAGACTGGAACGTGGTGTTCGCGGGCGTCGCTTCAGTGAAATTCGCAGTTGTTGCCGCCGCCGGACCGTTGTTCGTCACAGTCTGCGCGTAAGTGATATTGTTCCCCGCGATCACCGTGGAGGGCGATCCCGCCGTGCTCAGCACCAGGTCCGCCTGGGCTGCGGTTGCGACTATGTCGTTGGCCACCGCAGAGTTGGCTCCGTACGACTGGTTGGTCGCGGTCACCGTCGCCGTGTCAGTGATGGCAGTTGCGCTGGGCGTTGCCGCCTTAACCAGATAGACCACCGTAAATGTTCCTGAGACGCCCGCACCTACGTTTGGATTCGAGCACGGCGTCCCCGGAAATCCTACGCAACTCCATCCTGCTGGAGCCGTCACCGACTGGTATGTCAGGCGCGCAGCCGGCAGGTTCGTCTCGGAAAATGAACCGTTGGTTATGGGCGTGGTCCCGGTATTCGTCACCACCTGCGTATAGGTGATGAGATTCCCGGCCTGCACCGGAACGGGCGACGCAACGTTCGTCACCGACAGGTTTGGCCCAGTTGCACCTACCAGGGTGTTGACGGTAGCCGTGTTGTTTGCGGAATTCGGATCGGCGGCCGAGGAACCCACCGACACCGTCCCCGTGATAACAGTTCCGTTCGCGGTTCCAGCAGTGACTTTCACGACCATCGTAAACGTGCCCGAGGTCACCGCGGGCATGTTGGCGTTGGTACAGACCACATTTCCAGTCGCTCCGACCGCGGTGTTCAGGCAACTCCATCCCGCCGGAGCAGCGATTGAGACCAGCGTCGTATTCGCCGGAATCGTCGCCACGACGGTGGCGTTGTCGGCAGCGCTCGGTCCATTGTTGGTCACTACCTGCGTATAAGTAATGTTGGCGCCGGCCGCAACGACGGGAATCGGCGACCCGGCATCGGTCACACTCATGTCGGCACTGGAAACCACGTTCGCGACGTCGGTCGAAGTGTCGTTGAGCGGGCTCACATCACCACCCCCGCTGACAACGCCAGTGTTGGTCAGCGTTGCCGGGGCCGATTGCGAGACGTTCGCGCTCACCGCGATCGACGGATAACTGGCACCAGCGGCCAGCGAATTGGATGTCGTGCAACTCATCGTTTGCCCGGAGACGGAGCACGTCCATCCGGTTCCCGACGCAGCAGTTGGGCTGATGCCCAACGGAAGCGTGTCGTTCACCGTCACCAGGCCGCTGGTCGCGCCCAGAAGGCTGACATTTGAGAGTGCAAGCGTGTAGCTGGCGGTGGCGCCGCGGGTGAAGGTCACGCCTCCGTGACTCTTGGCGATCGAGAGGTCTGGAAGGCGGGCGCAAACCTCAGTGGACTGAAGTCCCGTGACCTGCGAAAGAGTGACCGTGGTAGCACTTGTTCCTGCGGAACCCGGTGTAGCTCCGTACGGCACTCCGGGATTTTCAGTCAGGCCGTTGGCGCCGCCGCTTACGCTCACGCTCGCCGGAGTTCCGGAAACGTAGATTACGCCGCCACCCCCGCCACCCCCCGGTCCATGCCGGTTCGCCAAGGTATAAGCCTTGCTCTGCCAGGCGTTGCCGCCATTTCCCCCGTTGGCTTGCAGCGTCAGCCCGCCTTCTCCGCCGCTGGCCGCCAGCATCACGATCGTGCCGCCCGCGCCACCACCGCCGCCGGCGTCGTTCGCCGTGCCGTTGTAGGCGTTCGTGCCATTGGCCGTCACCGTTCCTGCTCCCGCAAAACTGTTAGCGCGAATAAAGATAATGCCTCCGCCCGTCGATCCACCGCTGGCCTGATTGTCGCCGTCGGAGTTGTTGCGCGTTCCGGCGCCGCCTCCGCCGCCCATCGCCATGCGGTCAATCGTCGCGGGAAATGCTGCGCCGCCTTCGCCGCCGGTGCTGAGGTTTGAGTTCCAGGAGTCGCCGCCGAATCCGCCCGACCCTCCGTTACTGCCGCCTCCACCGCCCGCGTTGTCGTCGTTGATGACAGGATCGGCATCCGTTCCGCCGCCGCCAGCGTTGCCTGGCGCTCCGCGCGCCATGCTGCCGTCAGTTCCCGCCGTACCGCTGGGATAACCGACTGTCGCGGTGGTTTGGAGGAAAGTTCCTCCCGTTTCCACCCACATAGGAGTTCCCGCCACGCCTTCACCCTTGGCGGCATCCACGCCAGTCGCACCACCAGCAGCGCCGGTGTACGCGGTCGGCGAAATATATTGATAGTCGGTGTTTGCGCCGCCGTATCCCCCGATGAGCTGCATGCCGGCTCCGCCGCGGAATCCCTTGCCGTCGACCGACGCGCCCCCTAGAGTCAACGTGTTTGCAATATCCAGCGCAAGAATTCCCCCCGTCAATCCATTCCAAGCTGCCGCCGTCACACCCCCCAGCGTTGCCGACGTATACTGCGGAACCAGCACGACCTGATAGGTGCTCGCTCCCTTGGTCGCCGACGGCGCCGCCGCCGTGTAGCCAAAGACGAGCCCTCCGCCCACTCCCGCGCCCAGGATCGACACCGAGCCTCCACTAATCGGTCCCGTCGCGGTTACAAATTCATAGTTGCCGGCATTATTGATGGCGGTGAATCCCGCCCCGGTGGATCCGTTTCCGTACGCCACCGTGTTGGAAACACTGATGCTGGCGTCTTGCATCTGAATCACGAGCAATTCGGTTCCAGCCGAGATCGTTCCGCTGCCGTTCGCCGTACCCAGCGGAATGGACGTCGCTCCCGCCGACACCGAAGCCGCTCCGGGATAGTACGTATTCACTACTCCGCTCAAAGTTCCACCCGCAGCGAGCGTACTCGTTCCACACACCACGCTGACCACCGGCGCCAAGGCAACATAAGTATTATTTCCCGTGTTCGGATCGGGAGGCGTTCCAGAATCGGTGAGCGTCGCGGTGTTCGGATAGAAACCTGCCGCGGTTGTTGCGACCGTTACCGCGATGGTCGCCGTCGCTCCGCTCAGGAAAGGAGTCGGCAACGTGCAGGTGATGGTAGCTCCGGTGACGCATGTCGTCCCGACACTGGGATTGACCGATAGG
Organism: Acidobacteriota bacterium; assembly: GCA_013289685.1. Taxonomy (GTDB): domain Bacteria; phylum Acidobacteriota; class Terriglobia; order Terriglobales; family Acidobacteriaceae; genus Sulfotelmatobacter. The sequence goes on from JABCZL010000001.1 coordinate 800,227, forward strand.
ATCGACAGACCGGCAGATGCATACGTATCGGTCATCGTGGCGCCGACAGCCGGCGATGGGCCATTATTGAAAACTTTGATGTTGTAAGTGGAGTTTTGCCCAAGGGGCACCGCGCTAACGCTGGTGGTAACGGCAATGTCTGCCGTGCTCGGATTGATTCCTACTCCTCCCTCCGACCAGTTGGATGTGCCGCTGAATGTCTCTGAATTCGGCACGCTCGGCGCACCCGAGCGAGTCGTTCCCACCCCGCTCACTCCGGGATTCGCGTTGTTTGAACTTTGGACATTCCACTGCACAGTTTGCGTGCCCAGCCCTTGAGCGACCGTCTGATCTCCGCCGGTGGATAGAGTGTCGATCACCATCCCGTTCACCACACCGGGGATATCGACCTGCGAGTAGGTTCCCCCCGCGCCCTGATTGGCGACGAACGTCCCGAGTGGCGAGGTCTGATCTGCGTCCGTAAATGTAGTCGCAGCCGCCACCACGCCCACATTGCCCGCTGTGGGCAGGTTCACGGTGACCGCGACGTTGTAGGGTCCTCCGCTGGCCGGCGCCACCAGGTACCACATCTCCACTCGTCGCGTGTTACCCGCATCATTGTGCGCCCCAACAAAGCTCAGCGTAGACGCCCCGTTGTACGTCACGCTCACCACGCCCGTCCCGGGAACCGCGGTGATGTTCATGGAAACGCTGACGATCAACAGTCGATTCGCAGTCGCAGTCGTCGTGTGAGTAAACGTGAGAGTTGAATTCCCGGGGCCCGTCATGGTCGCCGAACCAGAGGTCGCGGCATCCACCAGCACTTGCGCACTTGAGTAGGTAGCCGCCAGCAGCACACACAAGAGCGGCCAGAGGCTGAGAAACGAGAACGATCCCGTCCGCGCTCGACTCTTCGTTCTCCTCACTCGATCCAGCAATCTGTTTGCGCCGCGTTGTCCTCGCGCAGCGCAGCACAGCACACGTCCGCCCAGCCCCCGCAGCTTCGCCCGCACCGTGCGCGTTCCCACCCGCACATCTTTGGACACGGCTATACCCACAATCTCTTCGCCACTGACCGCTGGGTCGTCCTGCTGGCCGCAATCGCCGCGTGTGATGAAGACATCCTGCTCCGCATCTGCGACCACCAGCCGGTGCAAGCGAAACCCCATCTCGCCCTTCACCAGAACAATGTCTCCCTTGCGCAGTTCCGCCAGCACGGCGGATTTCACGTGCACCATTTCGCCATCGCGAATCGCCGGAGACATGCTGGCCCCGCGGGCTTGAAAGCGGACGCCATTCCCGCTTCTCAGCAATTGCCGGCTGAGGCTGTCGAACAACATCGATTGCGGACGATCTTCGCCCGCGAAAAGTTCCTGAGACCCTTCAGTCACGGAATTCGAGAATCCTCTCCACCGCGGCTTCATTAGGCTCGAACGCGTAGCGGTAACAGGGAACCGCGTCGACCATTTCCTGTAGGAACTCCAGCGCGGAATCTACGTACTCATACCGATGGAACGGAACAAAACTGCGGGCAAATAATTCCGCCACCGCCTGGCTCGGCGAAAGCTGCGTCAGCACGTTTCCGCGCCCATGCTCAAGAATAAAAATCCTCGCCAGCGGCGCGCTCCCCGGCGATGCATACGCCGCCTCGCCATGCCACGGCGTCCCGTACATCCGCATCTTCATTTTTTTCTTGTCATCCTGAGCGGAGCGGCCGTTCGGCGAAGCCGAGCGGTCACGCAGTCGAAGGATCCTTTTCCCATCAGCACTATCCGGTGCTCGAAAAGGCATTTCCATCGTCCCCATGGGAGGTTCTTCATCCCGCCGCACAATGATCCGGTCATCGCTCAACACCTCAACGTCCTCGCGCGCCGCCCACAACCGCGTCGTCGTACTCTTCCCCGCCCCGGAATGCCCGACAAACAGATTCCCGGTCCCATCCGGCCTGACGATTCCGCAACTATGCAGCTCGATGGCCTTCTCCTGCGTGAGCCGGTGCATGATCAGCAACTCATCGAGGGGATACTCCAGCGGAGCGACTGCATACCCTGTGCCCGCGAAACATTGTGTGCTCATCTGCAATCTTGCCCTGCGGAATTGGCGATCCACGAACAACCGCTTATAGGACTGCATTCCCAGGATCGGAGCTCTGAAGTCAAACTGGAATTCTGCCCCGTCCTCATACAACTGCCAGAGGGAACCAGAATCAAAAACCTGTTGCCCTGCCGCCGGACCAAGCCTTTCGGTCCACTCCACTTGAATCGTAATGTCGGAGGCGCGAGCCTCGGTCCGAAATGGCTGCAGCGAAGGAACTAAAGTTACATCCTCGGTGCATCGACCCGCGACCGCAACCGACACTCCGCCAATCCGGAACTCGCTGCGATGTTTCGCGGCGTGTCCTGCGCACAATTCCGGACGTACCGGTCCGCCACTCCCCATTCTGTCCCTGATTTCCTGATGAACCACCGCTGCCTACGATCCGATGCTGCTGCAAAACAGCACCATACAACTGCCGGTGCCTGGACCCGCCGACCCGGCAATCTTGCAGTGTCCAAGGACGGCCTCCTCTGGCCGCAGACTGATGGTGACGACTTGTGGAGGCTCGTATTTCTGCTTCTTCATTTCGACCGGGCTCGGCTCGTGATTCATTCAGTGCGCTCCTTCGCCTTTCGGTCAATGACCGCAGTTGCCGCAACCAGACGCGGCGCTGGAATTGCCTAGAATCGGAAGTATCGCCTGCGGCCTCACCCAACTCTCGACGTCAATTTCTTTGTTGGCAATCCGCCGCGCGGATTCCATCATGTCGTCATGCTGACCGCCACCCGCACAGAACTCGCACTCTCCATGCGCCGGAATTTCAACGCCGACGGCCGCCGCCCGCAGGTGCGCGACGTGGCAAAGAAACTCCACCGGACTCTCGCGGTCTCCGCTCTCCATCTCGCCGTTTGCCGGACACATCCCACAGAGCGACTGAATGCGGCACTGGATGCACTTCGTGACTCGTGTGCGCTTGCGCGCGCGCAACCGCAATAGAGAGTCCTCCCAGACCTTCCGCACCCCAACTTCTCGAACGCTGAAAGTCTCCTGCTGCGAGATCACGCAGATGCCCATCTCTCCGTAGGCATTGATGGCAAACCCGCTCATTCCGCCACCACAGTGATACACGGTGTCGATCTGCGCCAGGTTCGGCGGATTTTCCAGATCGTGCTTCGCCAGCCTGCGGTACTCACTCATTCCCTTGGGAGCGCTCATATCCAGCGCCACCACATCCTCCGGCGTAAGCCGCACCGCCAGCGGACTCTGCGAGCAGTCAATGCGCGGATTGATCTGCCCATCCATCTTGAATTCCACGCCCAGTTCTTCCTCCGCGAACCGTCGCATCGCACTCACTTCATGTTTGTTGATGCTGGTCGCCACGGTCTTCAACTTGAGCGGCAGCCCCCGTTCTCTCAGCAGCCCGATACCGCGCAGGCATCGGTCATAAGATCCCGGAATCGCGGTCAGCGCTTCGTAAGTCTCCCGCGTGCGCCCATACAGCGTGATCTCGATGGCGAATGGCGGCCACTCCGCCAGGTAATCCGCGATCTGCTCGTTGATGATGGTGCCGTTTGTAAAGAGCGTGACCAGGAATCCTTTTTGCTTGGCGTAGGTATAAATCTCAAGGAAGTCTTTGCGCGCGAAGATTTCGCCGCCGGTATAGAGAATCCAGAAGCAGCCCATCTCGACCAGTTCATCGAGCACCCGGAAGTGCTCTTCCTTGGTCAGTTCCCGCTGCTTAGCCTCCAGATCGCCCATGGGCAGGTTGTTGTAGCAGTGCAGACACTCCAGAGGACAGCGCCGCGTCACTTCAATCGAAACCTGCAGCGGCACTCGCTCGCCGACGTGACGCTGGTGCAGATCCGCGCTAAACGCGCTGTAACTTAACTGCTCCAATCCCCCTCCATGCTTCCGAAACAAATCTGAAAGCAGCGGACGCGATTCCCGCGCCCGCTGCTGCCAGTCCTTCCCGCCCCACTGGTCGCTATTCTTCAGTCCCCAGCCATCACTGCAGATGCTGCGGCCGGAACCTCGACCAGACCAACTGATCTCATCTCACTCACAAAATTCGTGACATCCCGCTCCGCCTGCGCCGGCTCGACTTCATACGCCTGCGCGACAGCCGTCGCCAGTTGCGCCACAGTGCGCGGCGACTCCAGTAATTTCCAGATCAGAGAGCCGGTACCGTTGAAGCTGTAGATCGACGCCAGGTCGCCCACCTTGGCGCGCACCGGAACGATCAGCGTTTCTCCCCCGACCACGCGCGCGACCACTGCCTGCGAGCGGACCAACTTCTCGTCTTTCAACATGGTTGCCAAGTTGCCTCGCCCTGCTTTCGAAATTTGTTCCGGATTTCGTAACAAGCTGCTCTTCGAAACCCGCGCAGTTTCGTCCCAATCTGAGATTACGGCAAAGCCACCCCCTGGAGGCAATCGGACTTTAGGGGCAGGTATTGCGTTGGTTATCAGCCCCGGTGGTTCCCAACTACCGATAAAAACATGGGTTACGGGGCAAGCTGTGATCCGCTTTGGCCGTAGAGCGGGGGCTGATGCATTCCTCTCCAACGGCCTTTTCCTCGAAACAGAGCCTCCGCCTTTGCAGTGGACAAACGAAAGCAAACGCTATAAAAAGAAATCCGGCGGCACGAAACATCGTCTACAATACCGATTCGCCGCAAGCTATTCCCGTGCTCAACGAAGAACGTCGTCGCGCCATCCTCGATCTGCTCACCCACCAGGGCCGGGTTCTAGTCACCGAACTCGCCCGCCAGTTCGACACGTCGCAAGTTACGATTCGCAAAGACCTTGAAATCCTGCACGCTCACGGTCTGGTCCATCGCACGCACGGAGGCGCGCTGCCCTCGCGCGAGGGCGCGCTCGAAGATCCGACGCTGCGCGAAAAAGAGAAGCTCCACCATCACGAAAAACTGCGCATCGCGGAAAGCGCGGCGGGGAAGGTAAAGGAAGGCCAGGTGCTGATTCTCGATTCCGGCACCACCACCACGGCGATCGCGCGCGCGCTGCGCGGCTTCCAGAACCTCACCATCATCACCAACGCCGTTAACATTGCCGCCGAACTGGCTGGGACCGCGGTTGAAGTAATCCTTACTGGCGGCACGCTGCGCAAGAATTCTTTTTCGCTGGTTGGCCCCATCGCTGAGGAGACGCTGCGCCGGCTCAGCGCCGATTTATTGTTTCTGGGCGTCGATGGCTTCGACGTGCAGTACGGATTGAGCACGCCCAATCTGCTGGAAGCGAAAGTCAACCGCGTGATGGTCGAGGTCGCAAAGAAAACCGTGGCAGTCTGCGACTCGAGTAAATTCGGCCGCCGCAGCTTGTCGTTGATCGTCCCGCCCTCGGCGCTGCAGGAAGTCATCACCGATCGCGGTATCCCGAAGACCGATCTTCGCGCCCTGAAACAGACGGGGGTTGAAGTAACGCTCGTCTGAAAATATGAGCCATCTAATTCACTAGCATTGTCATCCTGAGCGAAGTGGCTGGTTCGCGAAGCGGAGCAGCCACACAGTCGAAGGATCCCTACTCCGTAGACTTCTCCACGAATACGACGCGCGTGGTGACGTCAGCCGGGCGGTCCATCGGAAAGTTAGACAAACCCATGCCACGCTTTGACGTCACCATCGCCGGCGAGCTCAACCTCGACCTCATCCTCTACGGCCTTCCCGAACAGCTTCTGCCCGAGCGCGAACTGCTCGCCGATCGCATGATGCTGACGCTCGGCTCCTCTTCCGCAATCGTGGCTCACAATCTGGCGGCACTCGGCAGCCGTGTTGGGTTTCAGTCCCGCATCGGCGATGATCCGCTGGGCAAGATCGCGATCGAGCGCCTGCGGCAAGGTGGCGTGGACGTATCGCACGTGCGTCGCGTCCCCGGACCAATCACCACCGGCCTCACCGTGATCCTGCCCCATGGTTCGTGGCGCAACATTCTCACCTATGCGGGAACGATTGCGGCAACACGCTGGGAAGATCTCGACTTAAAATATCTCGCCGACTCGCGCCATTTTCATTTCTCGTCGTATTACCTGCAGCGAGGACTGCGTCCGCGCGTCGGAGAATTATTTCAATTGCTGAAGGCCAAGGGTCTCACGATTTCTCTCGACACCAACGATGACCCCGACGACCAGTGGGAAGGCGGCTTGCACGAAGTTCTGCGCTATGTCGATGTTTTCCTGCCCAACGAACGCGAGGCCTGTAAGGTGGCGGGCACGAATGACGACGACCTGGAAGCCGCAATCCACAAGCTTTCCGAGCTAGTGCCGCTCGTCGTGGTAAAGCTAGGCCCCGAAGGATCCTTGGCGCAGCGCGGAGCCGAGCGCTTCACCAGTCCATCGCAAGAAGTGGTAGCGGTCGATACCGTAGGCGCCGGCGACAGCTTCGACGCAGGATTTCTGCACGAGTACGTGCGCGGATCAGATCTGCCCACGTGCCTCGCGAGCGGCAACCGGGCGGGCGCGCTCTCCACCACGCGCCCCGGAGGCACCGAAGCCTTCCGCGACACCGCCCATCGGGAAAAGTTTCTGCGGGAATAACCCATCTACATTCACGGCAAAGTCGGAATGTTGTGCTGGTAGACGCCGCACCGCTGACTAGTGGTGTCAAATAGCACAGAGGGAACATATGGCCCGACGGTACAGATTCTGCACGGTGCTACCTGTTGCACAGTGCGTGCTTGCGGGGGCCTTCGGAGGCTGGGGCCTTCGGGAACGATCCGGAATTCTGAGCCGTCCTTTGTTCGAAGGCCAGACCCTATGGGACTCTACCGCCCGCTTTCACGTGTGGCCGTGGCCGTTCAAGTTTGCGGTAATAGAAAATCTGCCAGCGTTTCTTGCTGGCGTGCTCCTGTCTTGGCCAATCAGCATCGTGAAGCCTGATCTTCCTGAAGCCGTACAACTGTCACCCTGTCTTCTGCTCGTCGCATTTCTCTGGTATCGGATTGGCCTAGTGCTAGATCGCCGCTGGACTGTGCGCGAAAAAATTCCCTGGATATGGCTGACTGTTTTCACGGGGGCTGGTGTCGCTGGAGCAGTTATCCCCATCGGCTATACGGGTTACATCCCGTACGCAGCGCTGGTGTGGCTAGTCACAGCAATTCTGGTTCAGCGCTCTACGAGGCCCCCGCAGAGCGCGTAACGGAATCAGACGACCTCTACTTTTATTTAGCACTCACTTCCAGCAGCAAATGTTCACTAAACTCGGTCTTCAGCTTCGGAGCTTTCCCCGCCTCCGCCTGCACCGTCCCCAAATCTTTCCCATTCACATAATCCAGCACGCGATAACTCCCCGGCTTCAACCCGCGCAACTCAACCTCGCCTGCAAACGGCTTCGCTGCTTCCGTGAAAAATGCGTAATACATCTTCCCATCTTTCTCGATGGCATACGCCTCAGGCGAGTCATACCCATATACATAGAGATCGCGGAACGCTCCCTTCGACAGCATCTTCTCGTTGTACAGCCCAATCCATTTCTTCCAGTGCTCTTCCTTTTCGCTGGTGAGATTCACTGGCTTGAACTTCGGCCCCGGATCCGGCCACACAAATTTCGTACCCGGCACTCCGCCCGTCCCCAGCGTCGAAGCGAAATCCGAGCCGTGCTCGCTCCAGTCGCCATGTCCCAGCGGCGTCATCTCCGAGAGTTCCACATGATCTCCGTACACCGCCGCCTGGGGCCCGAGCAGCGCCTTATACATCTTGATCCGCCGCCGCACCTGCGCCCCTCCCACTGGATCCGCCGTCACTGCCTGATCGATAAACGGCAGCCACGCCAGCGACGGCGGCGTCCCGCACGGGCACGCCTGGGTTACGCTCTCGGGCTTGATCGCGCGCGTGGTCTGAAAAATTGTCTTGTACACTTCGCCCATCGCGTTCACGGAGTCCTGCGGCGACTTGTGATGATGCGCCGGGTTGTAGCACTTCGGCACGCTATAAATGTTGTCCAGCTTCGACCCGTCGAATCCCCAGTCGCGAATAAATTTCTCCGTGAGCTGCTTGTAATAACTCTGCACCTCGGGCACCGCCGGACACAGCGTCGCCAGATTGCGCGTCATCCGCGCATGTTTTCCGTCCTTGTCGAGGATCAGCCAGTCGGGATGCTCCTCGGCCACCTTCGACATCGCATATTTGTGCGACTCATACTTGCCCTGCCCATCTTCCACACCCAGCGGCAGCCACCACAACTGCGCCAGCATTCCCTGCCTGTGAAATTCATCGACCATCTGCTTGATCGAATCCCCCGGAAACGTATCCTTCCGCGGATTCCAATCGCCGTACGTATCGAACCAGCGGTCGTCCAGCGTGGCCCACTTGATCCCGAGTTCTTTCAGCTTGGGCACCGTGCCCAGCATCTGCGCCGGTGTCACATTGAACTCGTAGCCCCATCCGCACCAACTCACGTTGTAAGCTTCGTTCGACGGCTTGGGAATTTCCCATCCTTCTTTCTGCAGCACGCTCGACCACATGCGCAGCGGCTCGTAGAAATCTCCGCTATACACGGCGACAAAACTTCGCGGCGAGGAATAAGTCTCTCCTGGCTTCAGCTCCGCATTCACAGGAATCGCGATGCTCGCCGTCACCCGCCCGTCCTTTTCCACTTTCACCGGCATCGACAGCGTCAACGGCACCGTCTCCACGTGCCCGATCGCCTCACCAACCGACCCGGTCCAGAACGCAACCACGGGAATCCCGCCACCGTAGCCGCCTTTCACCGTCTCGCCCATGGCGTTCGGCTGAGACGAAGTCCGCGTCAGCCTTTGCACATCATCCTTACCCCAGTCATAGCTCGACCCTTGAAACGACCACATGTCGTATGGATGCTCCTTCACTTCATGTGCATTGAACCGGTGCTGCTGCATCCACACTTGATCCACCTGAAAATCCGTGGTTCCGACATTCTTGTAGGTCGTGCTGACCAGCGCGATGTTAGGGAAATCGTCATACGCTTCGATAACCAGCGTGCGTTCAATGTCCATTCCCGCCGGCGCCAGCGGACGCCCCGGAATCTCCACTCGCTTTCCGCGGCCGAGTTTGCCGCTGCCCTCCAGAACTTTGGCCTGCGAAAAACCGGGCACAAAGTCGAATTCTTTCCCTTCGTGCACGATGGAGTCGCTGCCGCCAGCCGACCCGACGTCGGGCTCGTCCAGCGTCAAGCGCTTGCCATCTTTCAGAAGACTCGCCTGCAGGAACCCCGAAGGCAGAATCTGGAACTCCGCCGTGCTCGTCGTCAGCACAACCGGCCCTCCATCGCGCACTTCCACTCTGATGTCGGACGGCCGCGACGGCGCCGCTTTCGGCGGCCGCGCAGGCTTGGAGCAGCTGAGCATCGCGCCGGCAATTCCGAGAAGTGTGATTCCGAAAATGAAAGAGAAAAACTGAGGCAGCCTGCCTCGCCCGTTCGACCCGATGCGCTTCATGATTCCCCTCTCTCCCCGCCTGCTCTAGAAACGAAAGCAAACACAACCTTTCGTAAACTATACCGCAACCTGAGCGTTCGCGCTTCACTCCCGAAGACGCCAGGGTGCCCCACCCTTCTCGCGTTCTTTGCGAGAGGGTGGGGATTTTGACTGTATCGCTCTCAGCGAATCTCGGCCAGCGATTGCTCCAACGCCTCGCCCTTCGGCACAGGCATTGCGCCGACCTCACTGGCCACCCACGCTCCCACTCGATTCGCCATTTCGTTCATCTGATCCAGCGACGCGCCGCGCAGATACTCGTGAACCAGACCCGCGGTAAACGCGTCCCCCGACCCGACTGTATCCGCCACCCGCACGTGAAACCCCGGGTGCTCGCTCAGATCCCCGCCTCGCTTGTCGCACACCAGCAAACTTCCCCGCCCGCCGCGCGTGATGCAGACCAGTTTCAGATCATAAGCGCTGATCAACTGCCGCGCCGACGTCAACTCATCCTCGTGGGGAAAACCGCCCAGACTCATGACCTTCGGCAATTCCTCGTCATTCAATTTGACAAAGTCCGCCAGCTTCATCGATTCCGAAAGAACTTCCTGCGAGTAGTACGACTGCCGCAGGTTGACGTCGAACACTTTCACCGCGCCCGGCGACGTGGTCTGAAGAAAATTTCGAATCGTCGTGTGGCTCGCCTCTGCCCGTTGCGCCAGCGATCCAAAACAAACCGCATCGGCAGTCTCAGCCAGGCGCTGCCAGTCGGGAGTCCACTCCAGAAAATCCCACGACACCGGATGCGCAATCTCAAACCGCGCGACTCCCTTGTCGTCGAGTTCCACTCTTACCGTGCCCGTCGGATGCTGCCGGTCGGTCTGCACATGATCGATATTGAGCCGCAATTCCTGCATACGCCGCAGCGCTTCCAAGCCTCGCGAATCTTCGCCCACGCGGCTCGCCACGATTCCCTGATCCCCCATGAGCGTTGTGATGTAAGCGAAGTTTGCCGGCGCCCCGCCGAGACACGTCTTCTCCGGCAAGAGATCCCAGAGCACTTCGCCCAGTCCCACAACTTTTTTATTCATGCTTGCTCAGCGCGTTAGGTTGTACGGAATAGAAATTCCACGGAAGTCGAAACTGAGGTAGCCTGGCAGCCTCTCGCTAGTTCAAGGCCTGCACCAAATACAAATCCGACAGCGTCCGCACATAGGAATAAACGTAAGTCTTATTGTCGGCGGACATCAATACGCGGCCCACGGTATCGATGCCGGCCGCATCGGCGGGTTCGATCATTTTCCACAGCGTTCTTTGCCCGCTCGACAAATCTACGCGAAAAACCTGGGCGGGAACCTGTCCCCGCGCTATAACAAAGAGCGAGCGCCCATCCGCAGTCCAGGCTGTCGCGATTTCTCCGGGCTGCATTCCCGGGACCAGCTTCGGCTCCCCTCCGTCGACCGGGAACAGATAGACTTTCTGGTCTGGACCGCGAGCGGCGACGAATCGGCCATCCGGCGACAAAACCATTCCCGATCCAACCCCCTCCATACTCACGGCGCGCGGCTTGAAATCGTCGAGCGACTCCAGGTAGAGGCGAACCCCATGCCCGGGCTCGGTTCCGGTAAAAATGAATCTCTTCCCGTCGGGCAAGAACGCCCCAGAAATATGATTCAGCCCATCGCTTTTCAATTGCTTGATTTCTCCGACACCCGTCGGATAGAGAAGCAACGGCGACGGAGAGACATTCAATCGCGCCAGGGCCCATTTGCCGTCGGGCGACAAAGACAGTCCGCTGCCTTCTCCCAGGCGGATCGCCGGCGACCCATCCGTGTTCCGCAGATACGCTGCATATTTCGGCCCACCACCCTCACCCGCCTCCTGGAACAGGATCATCTTCCCGTCCGGCGACAAACTTCCCGGCACTGACCAGTCCAGCCATGACAGGTCCTTCTCCTTGGCCTGGCCCGGCGCCAGCCCGATCATGCCCGCGCGATCATTGCCGCGAGTCAATAACACACTTCCGTCTTTGCCAACGTCGAGAATCGTCAGCTCGCCGGGCACGCGAGCCAGCAACCGCACTTTCCCGATCAGATCTGTCGCATACAGCGACCGATCGCCGCCTGTGCGCGTTGCCGTAAACCATACTTCTTTGCCATCCGGCGACCACGCCAGGCCCTGAATGCTGTCCCATCCATCGGACAGCTTCGTCTTCTTCCCCGCCAAATCCACTACCGCCACCGCACCGCCGTCGTCGGAAGGCTGGGGATGGTCGATGAACGCGACTACCTTGCCATCGGGCCCTACGCGCGGGTTTCCAATCCATCCATCCGCCTGGTACAGCATTTTGCCTAATGGGAACTCGAGGCGCTTTCGCCCCTCAACCTCGTGAACCACCGCCACGTTGGTGCCGTCGGGCGACCAGTCGGCCCATTCGACATCGTCGAGAATTTCGCGCGGCGCACCGCCCACCAAAGGAACCGTCGCCAAGGTCCCCGAGTAGATGAATGCTTCGCGAGGCTTGCTGCGCAGCGCGACCAACATTTCGCCTGCCGCCGAAACCGCCAGCACTTCGGCGCCCTTGGGTTCGATCTCTTGGGACTGCGGACTCTCGGGACGCGTCGCGAACAGATTGAGCGACTTGCCCTCCCACGCGGCGCTGTAGATCACCGTCTTTCCATCGGCCGCAAAGCGCGCCGAATGCACGATCCCGCGCCGGAACGTCAGCGGATGATAGGCTGCAAACTCCGTCTTACCCGACCCTTTGAGCAGCAGCGCCCCCACTCCCAGTCCAACGAGCAGGGCGAGCACTCCCGCCACACTAGCCGCTGTCCACACCCGCCCGGGCGGCACCAAATTTTCGCGCGCCGATGGCGCCGGGATGCTCGTTCCCGAAGCCGCCGCAATCCCGGAACCGCTCGCCGCCCTGATTCGCGAACTCTCCAGTCCGCGCTTAATCCGTTTCAAGTCGCCGCGCAACTCCGCCGCCGTCTGGTAGCGCATGTCGCGCTCTTTTTCCAGCGACTTCAAAATCAAATCATTCAGTTTCTCAGGGATCACCGGATTCAAGTCCGCCACCGGCACCGGCATCCGATTAAGAATGGCCTCGAAGACCACGCCGTTGCTGCTCCCGGAAAACGCCATCGTTCCGGTCGCCATCTCGTACATCACCGAACCAAACGCAAAAAGATCGGTGCGCGCATCCAGCTCTTCCGCCCGCACCTGCTCCGGGGACATGTAGGCTACGGTTCCGATCGTCGACCCCGGACTGGTCATCGGGCCCCCCGGCGTGGTCAACGTATGTTCCGTACTCAGCGCCAGCTTGGCCAGTCCAAAGTCCAGCAGCTTGGTCTGCCCTCGTTTAGTCACGAAAATATTTGCCGGCTTGATGTCCCGGTGAACGATTCCCCGGCTGTGCGCCGCATCCAGCGCATCGGCAATCTCCATGCTGATCCCAAGCAGGGTCTCCACATCCATGGGCCGCCCGGCGATGCGGTGTTTCAGCGTCTGCCCGTCGAGAAATTCCATCGCGATGAACGCATGTCCATCGTGCTCATCGATCTCGTAAATTGTGCAGATGTTGGGATGATTCAGCGCCGACGCCGCCTGCGCTTCGCGCTGAAAGCGGATCAGCGCCTGCGGATCTTTGGCCACATCATCGGGAAGGAACTTCAGCGCCACAAAGCGTTTCAGCTTCGTGTCCTCGGCCTTGTAGACGACACCCATTCCCCCGCCGCCGAGCTTTTCGAGAATCCGGTAGTGGGAGATGGTCTGGCCGATCATTCCGTGGGGCCTGTGGCAGGCGCAGCTATCTTATTGATACAGAGCGCTCCGCGCAAGCGACGAGTCTTGAGTCCTCGCGTCAACTCGCCTTCCCTTTCCCCGGAGGAACCAACGCGACCGCAGCCTCGGTGGTGAGCAGCAGGAACGTAAACGTCTCCTGCAGATACAAGCGGACCGCTGCGTCGGTGTGGCTCAGGTAACCGATCGACACATCCTGGCCGATGTGCAGTTCGAAATCACCGCCGCGAGTGGTCAGCACGAAAGCGCCGGCAATGGCGGGCGCCCATATGATTTCATCCTTGACCAGCCGCTTAACGTGCTCCAGAACCGGATATCCGTGGTCGCTGGTCTCGGCGAGCGCGGTGTACGCGTCGGCACCGAGCAGCACCGAGTAGGGGCCGTTGACACCGACGAGGCGCAACCGGCTCAGGCCTTGAGCAATGGCTTCCGGATACTCGCGCACGTCGGCGGGAAGCGTCATCATCGGATTGCTGCTCCCCTGGCGGATGCCGCCGATCCCAGCAGCAGCGTAACCGTCGAATATGGCGCCGTCCTCGGCATAAGCGATCTGTCGCGCAGCGTCCTTCGCCGGTTGCCAGTCGGAATCGTTCCCGCCGCGGTCGACGTCGTCGATTGCCTGGCGATCCAACTCGAACGGAACCCGCACTTCGACCAGCGCCTTCACCTCGCGCTGCCGTGCGACGATGCCCTTCGCCGGCGCAGTGATCGTCCGCAAGTGGCCGGTGCCGACGGCAGAAAGGCCGACGCCGTCCGGCCCCTTTACGTCCACCACGCGTCGCCCGGCAAGGTAACGCTTGAGCGTGCGCGAGGTTTCCTCTTCGATCTGCGTCCAGGCGGAATCGGAAATGGGGGCAAGTTCGCGATGAAGATTATTCATGTCGTGGGTCTCCTTTAAGGGAACCGATGCCGAGAGAACCCTCGCGCACCGACTGGATGGATGGAGAAGGTTCACTCCCCGCCGGCGCGGAATCCGCAATGCCAGGCGGGGCTTCGTTCGCTTGATCTGCGGTCACGTTTTCTAGAAAAGTTGCGGCAGGCACGAAGAACAGGCTCCCGGTGACGGCGCGGCTGAAATCGAGCAGCCGATCGTAGTTGCCGGGCGGGCGACCGACGAACATGTTTTCCAGCATCTGCTCGATCGTACGGGGCGAACGGCTGTAGCCGATGAAGTACGTACCAAATTCGCCGTGCCCCGCCCGGCCGAAGGGCATGTTGTCGCGCAGGATCTTCACTTCTGTCCCGTTCTCAACAATCGTGGTGAGCGCGTTGTGCGCGGAGGTTGGCTTGACGGAATCGTCCAATTCGATGTCCGACAGCTTGGTGCGCCCGATGATGCGTTCCTGCGCCTCCGTGGAGAGCGCATTCCATGCGCCCAGATCGTGGAGATATTTCTGCACGATGACGTAAGTGCCAGCGGCGAACGCAGCGTCCTCGTCGCCGATGAGCACAGCGTCGGTCACTGCCTGGCCCCTGGGATTCTCCGTCCCGTCGACGAAGCCCAGCAGGTCGCGCTCATCGAAGTACCGAAAGCCGTGCACTTCGTCCACCGGCGACACGGCGTCTCCTAAACGCGCCATCAGCTGAGTGGCCAGCTCGAAACATAAGTCCATTCGCTTGGCGCGGATGTGGAAAAGCAAATCGCCGGGAGTAGCGACCGCATGCCGCGTTCCGGCGCGAATCTCCCCGAAGGGATGCAGTTCTGCCGGGCGCGGCGATCCGAAGAGTCGGTCCCACGCGTCGGATCCAAATCCCATAACGCAGGAAAGGCCCGCTCCCAGGTCGCGAAATTCCACCGCGCGCACCAGCGCGGCCAGGTCGCCGCAGAACGAGCGCAGGGTGGCCCGATTTTCAAGACCGGGGTTGAGCGTCGCGACCATGAAAATCGCGGCGCGAGTAAGCGGCGCCGCTACGGGCTGCGCCAAGGCAGGTAATCTACCCGCCGCTTGGGGCCGGCTCATGGGATCGGGTTCCACGGGTGTCGTCCTGGTGAGTGCGAAACGTTCGGATCGTAAGCTTACCATCGCCCGCCGACGAACGTCCAACGTGCGGCGCGCAATCCCGCGACCCGCCGATTAAAATGCAGGAACTCGCCTCTTGGTCGAAGTAATTGATAAGTTAAGACGGGCATTCTGGGGGGGATTGCATTCGAAATCTGGCCGGTACACCGGATAGCCCAGAAGCTCAGGAAAACCGCACTTTCCGACTGATTACCAATGAGTCGACTCTAGGACCTGAAGCGTTCGATCGCGACGATCCCGGCGCAAGAAATCTTCCAAATAAGCGGAACCTGGAATTGCTTTCGATACTCAAATACTTTTGATACTCAAATAAAAGATCGAGCGGAGGTTTGCTATGAGGAATCCTGTTAGTCGGCCTCAGTGGATGATCGTTCTAACCATCGTAGTCGTTGCCGGAATGGTCGTTGCCGGAATGTCGGTTGCGAGCGGTGGGACCTTCCCTGCTTTCCTCCCAAAGCTGCACCCTGCTCTTGCAGGCAAGACGTTGTCTGCCTCGGGTGTTCCCGCGCTCCGCGGCATTGTGGACTCAGCTCGTAATGCCGATCTTCGCTGGCCCGACTTTACTCCCTACAAAGCCGAGGTCGCCAAACTTTACGAGACGAATGGTTATTCTCTCCTTTGGGTTCAGAACGGCCGCGTCCGACCCCAAGGACTCGCCGTGATTGAGCTCTTACAAAATGCCGGCGCGAAAGGACTCGACCCCGAAGATTACGACGGCTCGCGATGGCAGGGCCGCCTCCTCAAGCTGGGGCAAAACAAGGCCGATCAAAAACCGTCCGAACAAGATCTTGTCTCGTTCGATACCGCGCTTACCGTCTCGGCGATGCGCTACATCCGCGCCATCCACTGTGGCCGCGTAAACCCCAAGGAATTCAAGTTTCAGATCGATATGGCGGGAAACCAACTCCCGTTGGCGGAATTCATTCAGACCCAGGTCGTGAATGCAGGCGATCCGGCCGCCGAAATCCAGAAGCTGGAACCGCCCTTCCTGGGCTACCGGAAGATGCTCGCGCTCTTGCCGGTTTATGAAGGATACGCAAACCAAGTTGCCGGAGAGAAGCTGCCGGCGGTCACGAAGACTGTGCGGCCCGGCCAACCCTACGCTGGCGTGGTCCGCTTGGGGCGATTTCTTCAAGTCATCGGCGACATTCCTGCAAGCGCGCAGCTGAATCCGAATGCAACCATCTATGACGGTGCGCTTGTCGAGGGCGTGAAGCATTACCAGGACAGACATGGAGAGTCGCCCACCGGCAACCTTGACGCGCGCACGATCAATGAACTCAACACGCCCCCGGCGGCCCGCATTCGCCAGATCAAGCTGACGCTCGAACGGTGGCGTTGGATTCCGCATTCCTTCCCACAACCGCCCGTGGTTGTGAATCTTCCTGAGTATCGTGTGCGCGCCATGAACCCGGATGGCACAGTCGCCTTCTACAAGAACGTCATCATTGGAAAAGCCTACGGCCACAAGTCTCCGACCTTTGAGAAAGAGATCCAATACGTGGTCTTCCGGCCCTACTGGAACGTGACTCCCAGCATTCAGCGGAACGAAGTCGTCCCCCACATTCAGAAGGACCCGAACTACATCGCCAAGCATAATTTTGAAGTGGTCACGCCCCAAGGTGAAGTCGTAACCGACAACCAAGTGAGCCCGGAGGTTTTAGAAGGCATACGATCGCTTCACCTGATGGTGCGGCAGAAGCCCGGCGATACGAATTCGCTTGGCCTGGTGAAGATCATCTTCCCCAACCCGGATAACGTATACCTGCACGGCACCGACGCTCCGGAACTGTTCTCGCCCGACGTCCGCGATTTCAGCCACGGATGCATTCGCGTGGAGAAGCCCGCAGACCTCGTTGCCTGGGTGTTGCGAAACAATCCTGGCTGGGATTTAGAGCGGGTGAAGGCCACGATGAACGGCGAGAAAAACAATCTTCAGGTGAACCTGGTCACGCGAATTCCAGTTCTGATTGTCTACGGCACCGCTACGGTGAACGAGGAAAATCAGATTCGATTTTTCGACGATATCTATGGTTATGACGCCGAACTCGACAAAGCCTTGGCCACAGAACATCCCTAGACAGCCCGTGGACGAGCGTCCTAGGCAGCCTCGTGGAAGAGCGTCCGAGGCAACTCAGTGGAAGACCGTCCTTAGGCAGCCTCGTCGAAGAGCGTCCTTAGGCAGCGTCGCGGAAGAGCGTACCTAGGCAGCTCCGTGGAAGAAGCGACCTTAGGTAGTCCCGTGGAAGAGCGACCCTTTAGGGTCGCGTTAACCGCCACATTCGGCGGGGCTTTAGCCCCCGTGCCTGGGTGGTTCTTTGGACCAGGATTGAGGCACCGAATCTGGTTCGAACCGCATCTAATTAGCGTGCGCCTCTTCAAGTACAGTGCAGTGAACCTCGGTCAAAGACGTCAGGCATTTTCGGCCGCATTGCAGAAAGTCAATTGTAAGTTCTGTTTATCGCTGATTCTTTTTCTGCCGCTGGCGACGCTAGGGCATACCACAGAATCGACGGTTCCATCCCTACACGAATACCGGCTGCACTTCTATCACACTCACACCGGCGAGCGGCTCGATGTCGTATATCGTCGCGGTGATCAATACATCCCCGAAGCGCTGGACGAGCTCGACCATTATCTGCGCGACCACCGTACCGGAGACGTGCGCCATTTCGATCCTCGCCTCTTCGACCTTCTCTACGACCTGACCGCGTCGCTCGGCGATTCCGATGGTGAAATCGATGTGATTTGCGGCTACCGCACGCCCTGGAGCAACGAATTCCTGCGCACCCGCAGCCCGCACACCGGCGTGGCGCAGCACAGCCTGCATATGCAGGCCGAAGCGATCGACATTCGCCTGCCTGGGATTCGGACGTCGGAGCTGCGGAACGCAGCCCTGAGCCTGCATCGCGGAGGAGTGGGGTACTATCGCAGCTTGGACTTCGTGCACGTCGACGTCGGGCGTGTGCGCCACTGGTAGTTACTGCCTAACGCTCCAATAAAAGCGGTGTTGATCTCGTGAGCCATCGGCCGCCGCGGGACAGAGCGTGCCTATCTGCCAAGCGGTTCTGGCCCACACTCAACCCACAACTCTCGAGACCCGCGCTCAATTCGCTTCACTGGTCCAGCCTAGTCGTGATCGTGCTCGTTCCAATCGCGGTCCTTGTGCCAGCGGTGGTCGTGTTCATCCCACCACTGATGGCGCTCACTCCAGCAACGCTCCCGCGCGTTGTGCAATTCACGACGCTCGTGATTTGCCTGTCTGCTCTCGCGCCCATGTCTCTCGATTGCCTCGTGAAGTTCATGTTCCGCGTGAACGATTCGGCGCTGACACCGGTCGATATCCTCCGCGTGGACTCGTGGCACTGCCGTGAAAAGCAACGCCGCCGTCAGTATGGTTCCTGCGAGCACAGATGATGCTGTGATAAAGAGATTATGCGTCTTGTTCATACGGTATACCTCACCTTGTGATAGCAGGGTGCATCCAGTGAATCGCGCGATCATCCCCTGGTCGATTCTGCGGGTTTGTGGGCAGACAAAAAACTTGAGGGGCATCCCAGAACCGCCTGCAGGCACGACAGCATGAATGACTGCCAATTCAAAACCGAGATTCCCGAGAGACTGAGAAGCGGCGGTCGTGAGGGTCCGAATGTCAGCCACTCGACACTAACCCATGACCGCCCCTAAAGCGTTGTTTGCCTTCTCAGGGATAACGCGTTAGGCAGCTTGCACTATACTGTTTTGCCAATTGGCTGACTGTTCAGAATTGCTCACTTTCAGATAATCTGCGGAGTTGGCCTGCTCCGAAACCACTGCAGTCTTTCTTCGCACCTCTTGCGCATATTTCTTGATCGCCCCTGCTCCGTTTGTGCTTGCTTGCCGTCAAAAGTACTCGATAGAACCCCGGCTATGCTTTGCGAGATCGGCTCTACGCCGTATCGATTGAGCAAGTTGCGCGGCAATGCGGAGGGGCCACCTAAATGCACTCGTTCAACCGAGTGAGCACCCTTTCTCCTCTTTCAGGTTCCCTGAAACTAAGTCAGCCATCTGAAGTTCTCCCCTCTTAGCGACTACAACCTTAGGAGGTTGATAATGTTTGCACGCAATATCTCTTTCCATCTGAAATCCAATATGCTCTCCGATTACACGCGAGCATTTGATAAGGACGTCCTCCCCCTGCTGCGTAAACAGAATGGCTTCAAGGACGAAATCATTTTCGCCGGCCCGGGCGGAGTCGATGTGACCGCAATCAGCCTGTGGGAAAACAAGAGCGATGCCGAAACTTACAACACCAATACGTACCCGGCAGTGTTGAAGACGCTGGCAAGATTCATCGAGGGAACGCCCAAGGTTCATACCTTTGACGTTGTCAGCTCGACCTTCGAGAAGCACGCTGTACTGGCGTAGACGACACTCTGTCCCACTTGGCGCGAGGAGGCGGCTTACTGCCGCCTTCTCGAATCGCCAAACGGCATGCACGTGATCACGGCCAAGGAAAGGGGGGAGTTGAGACATGGTGAAACGCAAATTTAGGATCGTCAAACGAGAGAATAATATTCCTGTGCTTGGCGTGTGTGAATATTGCAATGCCGAGTTCACGGCGGATCCCGAGACGATGGGCCGACCTCAGGATGCACCTACCTTCATTCAAAAACAGTTCATCGCGCACGACTGCAATCGGCTGAGCACTGGCCAAAACGCGGTGCGCATCATGGGCGAAGGTGCCGAAATCGCACGCTGGCTGAAAACCACCACTTGCGGTTGGGTGCGGCCAGAAACTTCAAGAACCGCTCCTTCGGCGACTTTAGCGATTCTAGTATCCCCTATGAAATGAACGATCTGGGATGATGCCTGTTTCGTGTCTATGGCACCCCACTTGCACGCCAGCTGGGTACAGAAATATATCCGCCATTTCCCTCAACGCAATTTTCTTAGGCAGCGAACTCTGATGCCCACTTCGAAAACGAACGTCGACTTCCGAAACTGAAATCAGGAGTACTCAAATGAAGAAATCAAATCTTGCGGTGTCTATTCTGCTGGTAGTGATCCTAGCGCTCGCGGGTTGCGGTTCGAATTCGAATTTGGTGGGCAACATCAACGGGAATTGGGCGGCAACGCTAACCAGCACCGGACCAGACACGTTTGCCTTCAATGCGCTGCTGGCGGTCCACGGCGACGGTTCGCTGGGATCGAGCAATTTTAGGTTCACGGTGAACAACACCCAGTGCTTCCCGACAACGACGACGGAAACAGGTTCGTTCACCCTACAGGGGAACTTCAACGGCCAGGTATCGGGAAGTTTTCAATACACCATCACAGGAGCGGAGGGCAATATTCTGACCCTGAACGGAACGGTGCAAAACGGACAAATAACCGGAACCTGGACTTTATCGGGAACAATAGGCTGCAGCGGAAACGGAAACTTCACAATGATACCGGCGGTTTAGAAAACAAAGCCAGCATCCCTCAAAGGTTCGCGCTGAGGGGTTGGAGCCCGCCATCGGAAATAGCAGAGAGCGCCGTCTCTAGTGCCAGCTTAGGAAGCCTATGAATCACCCTGTGGAACCCCAACCGCATCTCGTTTCCCGAAGCCTCCCAACCTTCAGAATTTCCTCAGCTACCTGAGCCGTATTGATCAGACTCCAAAGCGCCAAGAGCACACAGTAGGGTGAGTGGGGTTCGTGGATCTGAATCTCGCGCCAAAGGAGAACGACGTGCACCGTGGATACCGATTTCTCAGCTCACTTGTTCTGACTGCTGTGTTTGCTGCACCGCTTGCGATGGCGGCTGCTCGCCCACAAGATGATAAGGACCGGAAGGAAGAAAACCGGCAAGGCGAGAACAACAAGCGCTACTACGACAAGCACCACAAGGACTATCACACTTGGGATGGCAATGAAGACCGCGCGTACCAGCGATACCAGGCCGAACGCCACGAGAAGCATGCCTTTGTTGAGTTGAACAGCCGACAGCAGACCGTCTACTGGGACTGGCGCCACAGTAATCCGGATCGCCAATAAAGAATCACTGTGACTATTCTGTAAGTGTTGATACGCGGACGCCTGGAGTACAGGCGTCCGCCAGCCGAGGAGTGAGAGTATGACTTACACGATGACTAAACCCTGCCCGATCTGCAAACAGCAACTAACCAAGCAAAAGCCTACAGAAAGCGTGGCGTGCGCCTGCGGTCACCACATTTGGCAGGGCTAGTTTGTCCTTCAGCAGTAACCGCTGCCCCGGCCCAACTCAGCCAAAAACGTCTGTCTATTCAACATTGACACTCGCGAGAGAGTGCCTGCGGACCGGCGAGCGTCCCGGCAGGATAATTGGTAGGTGCGTGGTTAACTCGCCTTACCATTCCTTGAGGCAAGGGCGCAAAGAAGGCAGACCAGTGGCTCCATGAGAGGCGTGACCGCCCTATCGGGATACGAGGCTAATCGTCGATGAGCTAGAAGGGGCTGACCTCGGGAAAATGAATCTTCAGCTTATAGCAAATGAACAGAACCAGGATGGCGCCTAGCGTGGAAAAAATGAGGCCGGCGGGATGATATCGTTCGTTTGCCGGGCGCGAAAACATATGGGTAACGCCGCCACCAATGATCGATCCGATGATGCCCAACACGATCGTCCAGAAGATCGTTGTGTGCACGTGCATCACCGATTTCGCTATAACCCCCGAGATTAGCCCAATGAGAACATACCAGATTATGTGAAACATACTCTTTCCTCCAGCGTTTGCCTTCAAGAAAACCGATCCCAATCAATTTCCCAACGATCACCTTGGCATGGGTAGTTGTTGCCCGGCGATCGCTTTTTTGAGAATCGTTACTCTGCACTCAGACTACGCAGCTTTATGCCCTCCGGTCGTGTCGCTCTTGCCGGGGTCAGATTTCGCTTCCTTCGTAAAAGAGAGATTCTGGCCTTTCGTCTCCTCCAGGAGTTTTTGTCTTCTCGACCGGTTGTAAACAGGGACCCCGGCGCCGATGATGAGCACCACCACGATGATCGAAACTAACATCCATGTAGATCGGCTCGTGGAGGCCGATGCAGTAGGTGCACTCGGAGTGGCTGGAGGTGGTCCGACAGGCGCGGTGATTCTATTCGCGTCCGCGACCGGTGTGCTGACAGGCTCAGCCGGCGCGGGCGCGGCAGCGGGCGTTGCTGCCGGTTTGTGCGGTCGTGCTGCTGTCCGCGTTTGGCGAACGGCTGGGGCCGCAGGGGGTGCGCTGGCGGTCTCCAAAGGCGCACTGGCGGTCGCAGCAGGTACAGCCGCAGCAGATGCAGTCGCGGCAGGTGCAGCGGGAGTGGGACGTTCGATGACAGTTTCCGGAGGAGAGCTGACCGTTGCCTCGGGTGCCTCAGCGGCAGGCGCGACGGCAGGTGCAGCAGGAGGCGTGCTGACCGTCTCCGAGGGTGTACTAACGGTCGCAGCGGGTGCAGCCGCGGCCGCAGAGCAGTGCTCCGAGATCATGTTCAGTTCTGTGACGGCGATGGAGTTCTCAGCACTGCCTTTGCGGCCCGTGAGGTTGACGTCCTGGTCCACATACGCCTTGAGATCATTACTGCTGGTAGTAATCTTGAAAATCTTGCTGGTGGAGTTTTCTGCGACGGTGTAGTTGCCATCCGAGCCAGACAGACAACCTTTGATGTTGATCTGGTCTGGATTTCCGCTCGCCGCCGGAGTCTGCCCAAACCCCATCGCGACCAGCAGGGCCGGTACAACGATCGACAGGAATATTCTCTTCATGGAATCCTCCGAGAAGTCTCGCCTCGCGGCGGTCTGAATTCCGCTTGGGTTGGATTGCGCTTCCGATTTCTCTGTCGAATTTTGCGCGTTCAGAGCCCCGGCTGGAGAAAATTGGAACATCCAAGTGAATCAACAACACGACGTTACGCGGTGAGAAGTCGGCCTGTCTGTTCCAAACCGCTCACATTTACCTAGGCTGGGTGTTCATTTCGGGCCGCTCGATTCTCCTGAGCCGATATGCAACACTGCTGCCTCTGGCCTCATGAAACGGCTAAAGCGGCGACAGCTCGTCTTCTTTTCCATCATCCTTCCTGCCGTGAACGAATCTTTTCTCTAGAAATTGCTGTGCCAACTCCTTGCCGCCGGTGCCGAATGCAATGGCCAATCCAAGCATCATGGCGCCAAAAGCGACTCCGAAAGCAACCAGCATGGTCTGTTCTGCCACTCCCACTTCCTCAAAGGCCATGGACAATACGAAGATAATGATGATGGTGCGAACCGAGACACTCAGCAGGCGAGGGGAGGGAAAGTTGGCGTTCACCGCGGCTAGCAGCGCCGCTCGAGCCAAAAAAGTAGCGAGGAGCAGGCCGAAAAACATGATTAATAGCGCTACAAATAGGCGAGGCAGGAAAAGGAAAAACTTGGCGATTTGCTCTTGCAAGCCAACAATCCCCAGCACTCGTACCCCCAGCAAGATGAAGCCCAGCCAAGCCAGCCAAAACACAAACCGGCATAGTAGATCCGTGGCCGAAGGTAACGCGGCCTTGGTCAGCAGTTGGGAAGCGCCCGCGTTTTCTGAGAGCCTGTCGAACTTGATCAGTCTTAGGATGCTGCGCAAGATCACCTTTGCGAGGTATGCCACCACCCATCCAACCAATGCCATGATCACCACCACGATGATCCGCGGAAGGATGTGGGCGAAACCCCGGGCAAGGTCCCCCATCGCCTGCGTCAATTCACTGACAATCATTTCCCACATAGTTGCCTCACTCTCTACCGTTCCAGATCTTCAGCAGATACGGCTTCAGTCGTTCGAACTCAAGACACAAGGCTTCGATATCGTCTTCAACATTGGCGGCGGAACCGTTGCGGTTCTCGACCAGGAAGGTGAACGCTCTCCCGCGAAAAAGCGGCGCCAGCGCCTGGATGATGTGATCCCGGCTGATGACCGATTTGCGATATGCCGCGGCAAACTCGTAAACCGTCTTCACCCACAATTCCGCGGAATAACTAAAGCTGTCTTCTTCCAGAGCTGCGATGCGCTGGAGTTCTCCCAGCGTCGAGGGTGAAAGAATTGATTGAAATACCGATTCCAACTCCGCGACTCCGACCGAGAACATCTCCCGCAACCGTTTCCGGTTTATCCGCAGGGGCTCGAGGCTAAACTCCTGCTCTGCGCCGGTCGTGGGGATTGGCTGGGAGCCAGTCTTGGCGTTCCACACCGAAAAGTTCGGCTCCAAGGAGGAGAACAAAGCCCCGACTGTTTGTCGCATGGCTGGGACCAAATCGGCGGAATGTCTCCCAACATGTTCCTTGGCTCCCAGGAAGGATTGGCAGATACGATAGCCTCCGGCAATCGCAGCCAGAGTGAATTGAATTTCCGAACCAACCTGAGCCGTTTCTTCGTGCCACGCGTTCTGCGCAAGAAACTGGCTCCCGAGGCGGCCAGAGAATGCGAACTCCAAAGCGCTGGGCTCGCGAATTTCCAGTCCATAAAGTGCCCGGGTCATGGGATAGAGCAGATTCGTCAAGAGGATCCCATCAAACCTGTGCCTTCGATACGTGGGCAACACAAGATCGAATGTTTCTGCATAAATGGGCCGCAGCAGGGCTGCGAGCCAATCCGGGGTAATTTGAGTGGATTCGGGTGAAATCACTGCACACGCCTTGGCGCGCAACAATTCGGCAGCGGCCAGAATGGTCCGCAGCGCCGCCCCGCTGGCCGGGCTGCTGGCATACTCCGTGCTGATCGAGCGCAACGTACGGAGGGCGTACAGCTTGGACCTGCTCTGCGCGTCGCCGATCGCCGCACTCATCACCAATTGGCGCGTGCCATCCCGCGACCCTCCGTCTGCGTTGATGATGGCTGCTCTCTCCCGGGGAAAGAACGTCAGAATCCCCGCCTGAATCGTTTCGACGATCGAGCTGATGGTCTTTGCGTTGTTGTGGGTAGGCACTCCTACCAGGATGTCTACTTCGCCGACACTGATGAGTTGGCCGAGAAAATCATCCGTGAGAAAACTCGTCTCCGCCAATCTAGCCTCCGTCAGCTCGCAGCTTCGTTTCCCTGCCGCCTATCGCTTCAGATTCTTCGCAGCCGAAACCAGTAAAACTGATAAGGACCCAGGGTTAGCAGGTATGGCAGTTCGCCCACTCGCGGAAAAATGTTCTTGCCGAACATTTCGATCAGAATATTTCCTTTGTAACGCCGCAAATCCAGTTCGACAGCCTGCGCAGCATTCGAAAGATTGTTGACCACCAGGATTTTCTCATCGCCCAACTGTCGCACGTAGGCCAATATTCTTTGATTTCCCGGATAGAGAAACTCAATCGATCCGCTGCCGAAAGCATGAGTCGTCTTGCGAACGGCTATCAGGCGTCCCATCCAGTTGAGAAGAGAGTGTTGAGTGCGTTTTTGGGACAAAACATTGACTGCCGGAAAACCATAAACTGGATCTTGGATCAGCGGCGCGTATAGTTTCTCTGGATCGGCGGCGGAAAACCCTCCGTTCCAGCCTCCGCTCCACTGCATTGGAGTTCTCACTCCATTGCGGTCGCCCAAATTAATGTTGTCACCCATTCCGATTTCGTCGCCGTAATAAATGCTTGGGGTGCCCGGCAACGACATCAGCATTCCATTCATCAACTCGATTCGCCTTCGGTCGTTGTCCAGCAACGTTGCTAGACGTCGCCGAATTCCCAGATTCAGCCGCATCGCCTTGTCTTGGGCGTAGCTGTCGTTCATGTAATCCCGTTCGATGTCGGTAAGCATTTCCAGGGTTAGCTCGTCGTGATTGCGCAGGAAAAGGCACCATTGACATGAAGGTGGAATCTCAGGGGTTTGCTGCAGGATCTCAGTGATAGGCTTGCGATCTTCCAGTTTCACTCCCATGAACATCCTTGGCATCAGCGGGAAATGAAATGCCATGTGGAATTCATCCCCATCGGCGAAGTATGGCCGAAGATCCGCAGGCCATTGATTGGCTTCCGCCAGAAGCATCTTGCCAGGAAATTGTTCATCGAGTTTGCGCCGCAACTCCTTTAGGATTGCGTGGGTCTCGGGCAAGTTCTCACAATTCGTGCCCTCGCGCTCCACCAGGTACGGGACCGCATCCAGCCGGAAGCCGTCAACCCCCATTTCCAGCCAGAACTTCATGACATTCCAGATCTCTTCCCGGACGGCCGGATTATCATAATTAAGGTCGGGCTGATGGCTGAAGAAACGATGCCAATAATACGACTTCGAAACTGGATCCCACGCCCAATTGGACATCTCGGTGTCGAGAAAAATGATCCGAGCTTCGTGATACCGGGCGTCGGTACTGCTCCACACATACCAGTCCCGGCGCGGGTTTTCCTGCGAACTCCGGGACTCCTGAAACCAAGGGTGCTGATCTGATGTGTGATTCAGCACCATTTCGATGATCACTCTTATTCGACGTTCGTGAGCCGAGACCAGAAACTTCTTGAAATCTTCCAAAGTTCCGTAGCTGGAATGGACGGAGTAGTAATCCGCAATATCGTAACCGTCGTCGCGCAGAGGTGACGGGAAGAACGGCATTAACCAGATGGTATTGATCCCTAAATCCACCAGGTAGTCCAGTTTTTCATCCAGACCGGGGAAGTCGCCAATGCCATCGCCGTTACTGTCGTAGAAAGTACGAACGTGCGCCTGGTAGATGATCGCGTGTTTGTACCAAGGCTCGTCCTTTTCTAGTGGCAAATCGCTCCCTCCTCGCCGAATGATCTGCGCGTCCGCACGATCGGCATTTATCATCGTACCAGCGGGAGAACCGATGCGGATTTCGGCCGACGGCCTCAGACTATGATGGGACCCTGGCTTGCGATGGGCAGGTCGACTCCCGCACCATGGCTGGACTGGAACAATCGGGAAGGAAGCTGATCCTGGGACTCTTGTGCCCGGCCGCTCCCGCGAACTCGTCGCCATCTGCGCAGGCAAGGGGTGCCGCGCCGGCGTAATGGAAGTCATCAATCGCTTGATCCGTGCAGATCGCTTATGCTGATTTCGCAAGCGGCGGGCTCGACTGCGACTCCAACCTGTTTGCCGGTTCGTCGAGGCGCACTTCGCAAAGTTCCGCGATCAAGGTGCTCGCCCAGCGATAGATATTGCGCTCTCTGACCACGATGCGCATGCGCTGCATTCTTGCCCGCCTCTCCTCGGTGCTCATCTCAAGAGCGAAACGGATGGCTTCTGCCATCTGCTCGATGTCGTAGGGGTTCACCAACAGCGCGTCCGGCAATTCGCGGGCAGCACCTGTAAACCTGCTCAGGACGAGCACCCCTTGTTCATCCTGGCGTGCAGCCACGAATTCCTTGGCCACCAGATTCATTCCGTCGTGTAAGGATGTAACCAAACAAAGATCCGCGGTCCGGTAGAACCGCTGGATTTCCTGGTGGCTGTGCTGCCGTTTCTTGAAGACGATGGGCTTCCATTTGCCCGTTTGGAAGCGCCAGTTGATGCGATCCGCTTCGGCCTCCACCTCCCCCAGCAGATCATGATAGCGCTTGATGTGGGTCCGGCTGGGCGCTCCGATCTGTAGAAACGTGAATTTGTCGCGATAAGTCGCATGCTTTTCCAGGAGCCTTTCGATGGCCAGGAAGCGCTCAAGAATGCCTTTCGTATAGTCCACGCGGTCCACGCCCACGCCCAGAAACGCCGCCTCAATCCCTAGTTCCCGCAGCAATGCAACGCGTTCCATGTAAACCGATTCCCCGGGCTCGGCGGGAGGAGCATTCTCTGGAAACTCTACGCTAATGGGAAACGGCTTTACCACAGTGCGGTGTTCTTCGCGATTGACGGTGAAATGTTCCCAGTCAATCCGTGATTCCAGCGCGCGATCCACCGTTTGCAGGAAGTTAGTGCAGTGGGATTGAATATGGAAGCCAACCAGGTCCGCTCCCAATAATCCGTCCACGAGTTCCCTTTGCCACGGACAAATGCCGAAGGCCTCGGGGTTCGGCCACGGGATATGCCAGAAAATTGCCACTCGCGCATCCGGGCGGGCCTTCTTGATCATCCGGGGTAGAAGCGCGAAGTGGTAATCCTGCGCCAGGAGCACCGGACGCTCCATTCCCTCCATCTCCTTCAGTACCGCGTCTGCGAACCGGCGATTTGCCCTCTCATAGTGTTCCCAGTCGGAACCACGAAACACAGGCCGCGTATGGGCTATGTGGCAAAGCGGCCACAGCCCTTCATTGGAAAAACCATAGTAGTAGCCTTCTTCTTCCTCCTTGCTCAACCAGACGCGACGTAATGTGTAGCGAGGATCGTCGGGCGGAACTCGCAACCGATCGTACTTGTCCACGGTCTCGCGGTCCGCGTCCCCACTTCCGTGTGCCACCCAGGTTCCATCACAAGCACGCAAGACCGGCTCGAGCGCCGTTACCAATCCGCTGGCCGGAACAATCGCCTCCACACTCTTGCCTTGATGTTTATGAATGTAAGGTTCTCGATTTGAAACTACGAACAGACGGCTCTCGCCCAGCTTGCCGCGCAGGTGCACCGAGAGTCGTTCCGCGGTCCAGAAAGCGTCGGCAGTCTGGCGCAGCTGAGCCTCTTTCTCCGCCGCGGAGCGAGCCGCGGTGAGACTTGCGGCGAAGTTCGCCATTTCGCGGGCAAGCGGGCGGAACAAATCCAGATCTGACGCCGCCGGCCTGGAAGAGATTTTGCCCGTGCGCAGTGCATGCATCCACTGCGCTGCCCGTGCAATGGGACCCGTAATGCTCCAGCGCACGATCAGCAGCGTAGTCACTGTGATCAGCACAACCAGCGCGAGCACGCGCAGAAACGTGTCGCGCCACACCCGCCGGCTTTGAGCGTTGATATAGCTGGCGTCGTGCATGATCGCCAGCGCGCCCACAACCGCTTCTTCCTGATGGAGAGGGGCCGCATAAATATAAACGGAAACCTCCCCCCGCCGGATGTATTCCCCTGCGCCTCGGCTGGTCGTCGCTGCCTGCTGGACTGCGGCAGGTTCGCCGGTTAGGCGTTGCGCCAGTCCGGGAGTAAGGGCAATGGATTCGCCTTGGGGGTTATAGACGGCAACTCCCTCCAGATGTTCCCGGTTACCGAACTGGTCAACGATTATCTGAAGTTCTTTCCGTGAGCCCTTCTTCAGAAGGGGTTCGACTTTGTCCGCGAGACTCTCTCCCAATACTTCCGCGCGGTGCTCCAGATCCCGGCGCAGAGCTCGCTTTTGAGACCGTACCTCATAATAGGACGAGAACAGCGAGATCAGTGTGATCCCAATGATCAGCGAGATAGTCAGGCGAAGTGTTAAAAGGCGCACAAAGGACCTGTATGCAAATCGAGCACCGCGTACGATCCAAAATCGACCGATTTGTCATCAGCGGCATAGACCCACCATCGTCAGCAGTGACGACTGCAATGGGTAAAAAAGGAAGATCATCTCGAGTCGCTTCGACCCGAGCTTGCCAGGTTGACTCCCTCGGTGAATCCGAGTTCCTGATCTATCGGTTTCTTCTAAGCCTCAACGCAGTTCAGTTAAGGTCAATAAAAAAAGGGCGAGGACGCCGTCTACTCTATCGGACAACGACACGAGTGTCTGATCAAAACGGCTCACATCCCGATTTGGCGCGCCAATTCTCTCCCCCGCCCTCACGGAATTTCTTCCTCCCCTGCGCTCATCAGCCGCGGATACAAATGTAGGGTTCGCTTTTCATCAGCCGTGCAATTGCGTGATCGACGCGCGCCCGGAATCTTCGAGAAAGTGGGCAATGTTGCAAAGACAGCCGTCCTTCATCCCTTAGTTTTGTGATCACAGCCGGGCCATTGCGGGCGGCTGTTTCACTTCGCATTCGTCACCACGACGTGGCGGAGCAGGAAGCCCACAGAAAGGTCGTCCAGGTGGTGCTTCCATCGGAATTCCCGAAGAAATTGAAGGCTTGGAGTGTTACCGCAACGGCGAGAAACTAGAGTCTCGCTTGCTCTAGGTGTCCGGGGGGTACCCAAAATCAGCCTTGCCGAAATCCTCTAAGTACCTTGAAATCTTGGTGAGCGCGGCAGGACTCGAACCTGCGACCCATGCCTTAAAAGAGCAGCAGGGGCGAGGGCTGCCGCGCATATTCAACAACTTACGATCATGCGAAAGCCTGAAAAACCCTCTAGAGGGCTGGTGGTCGGGTCTTAATCATCATGTTAATAAACATCGGTCAAAGTAACGTGTCACCCGCTATGGAACGTTGCGATTGAACCGGGAGTTTACTGCCTTCCATCGTTCGCCTTCGGCCTTGATCGACGCTTTGATTTTTTCCTCGTCAGGAATTTCGAATGCTGGCAGCAGCGCTACTTGTGCCTTAAACGTTTCTGGCGCTTTCCGTCCGAGTTCCTCAAAGTACGCGCGAACAGCAACGATCGCCTCTCGGAGCTCCAACAGAGTTACACGTGCCAGTGGTTTGTCGGGTGGCGCATGCACGACAGCATTGCGCAGCAAGTATGATTTTTGGAGCTGCTCCCCCCACTTGGTCCCAAGGTCTAGAGTGATCTCTCGGCCTTCCACTCGTCTCGCCAAGATCGTTGGGACTGCGACGATTCGCTCTTTGAAGCCCTGGCGATCTTCCTCTATTTCAACCTCCCCATCTTGACCAAGTCCCACCGTATTCTCTTTCAAGAAGTTGGATTCGGCCTTGTGAAACGTGATGGCACCGTCGTGGAGTCTCCATTGCGCAACGATTGACAATTGCGAATCTAAACCCGCAAACAATAAGACAAGAGCTACCCTTGTCAGGAGGCTCCCCTCGGAGTCGCCCTCGCACCCGCTTTCCAAGGCGAAGCCGCAGATCATCACCATATCCATCCACGACTGCACAAGAACTCTACCAATACCCACACTCGACATCGTGACAAATTTCGTTTTCGGTACTCGCTTGTCTTCGGTTCGGTGCCCGATCGCGACATCGTGCTTATCGTATCCACGGATGGTAAGAAGCGCGCCTATGTAGCCGACCAAATATGGATGCAACTGCCGCTGCACAGAGTTTAGATACAACTCGACCGCATCAACTGCTTGAGCCGCTTCCATTGCTGAAACGCTCGGCAGATACCGGTCCCACCGTGGATGAATGATGGCATCACGCAACTCTATCGTGCGCCGGAGCTTGCGAATTGCTGGCGAGTTTTTGGGCAATTTATACCTTCGGTGAACTGATCGGGCTAACAAATCCGGGACGACCTGGAGGCGTTCCTCAAGACTTTGGCGAAGCGGCACCTCTTTGAGACCGCCTCGATCCGTGACGACGGTCTTCCTCCCGGACAGATATTCCAACTGCTCGGGTTTGTATAGATCGGGTCGCACTCTCGCGGCCGCCAAGGCTCGCAATGTGAGGTGCGCGAGGTTTGACTCAAGTGCTGCCGACGCAAGGATTACTGTCGCCTCTGCCATTACGGGAGTGTGGGCGAGTCTCAAAGCCTCGCGAGCATCTCTCAGGTGCATGAAGATCCGGTCCATACCCGACTTTGCGATGTCACCCCAAAGCTCAATCAGTTCGTCGTCAAATTTCCTTTTCACATCTGGCGTATTGTCGTCTGTCATTCCGGCAAACCTCCCTTCGACGGTCGTAGTGGAAGATATAGGCTACACGACTAGCCGTAGTTCGGCGCCGTCCCGGACTGAAGGGTGCGCAGTAATCGACAGGCATTCGACATTCGTCAATTAGGGATCGCTGAAAGCCTCGACTGGCGCGGGTTAGGGCATGCCGATTTTGAACCATGCCGGGCCCAGGCATGAGTCCAGAAACCCGCGCCGCCTGTTTCGTATCATGGCACATCGATACTCCTCGATCTTAAACGCTACTCTCCTCTGTCCATGCCGGTTTGCGAATATCGATTGACATCTATATCGATGCTAGGCTATGTTTCGAATCAAGAGCGCCTGATTCGTATCACGGAGACAATTTCGTGGAGAGTTACACGGTCGTGTGGAGTCCGAGCATGCAAGCCGAGGCCGAACGCAAAGCACAGCGACCAGCGCCGCAGTTACCTGTCGACCGGCGCGGACATGTTGGAAACAAAGGACACATCGTCTTGCAGGGCGAGCGGCACTCTGTTCGAGAAGATCCTCCCGTGACCAAGCTTCGAGTCGATTGGATGGGGGAAGAGAAGCTGCAGGCGTAAACGCATCACGAAACACGGCAACATGCGAACTGACTCGCAATCTCGCGAACGTCGCCAGCTGGGCGTTCATCTTCCCTTCGATGGCCCCAGACCGCGTCAACAGCGGCGAGAAGCTCAATCGAGCGACTCGCATCTTGCTCAGTCGCAACTCGTGCTGGCGCTCGATCCAGAGCCAGAACCGCGTCAAACGCATCACGATTCGCATCGCCAGGCGGCCGCGGGTGCCTAGACCCTGCACAATTTGCGCCCACCCGCAGCGGATCGATATCGAATCTTCGGTGCTCGGTGGAATCTCGATTCGCTCTGCTGCCAGAGCCGCGGGCATCTCATGGAGTGCGCTGCAGCGCCATCTCAAGCACCTGCCGGCCGCGATCGCCAAGTCAGTTGAAGGCGAAGCACTGCAGCTTGCGGCCTGCGGAAAACTTCCGGCGAGGATCGAAGAGTTGATCGCGCAAACCCGTCAGATCCTGAAGAGTGCAAAAAAGAAAAACGACTTTCACGCTGCTCTGGCGGCGATCAGAGCAAATCTGAGTTGCCTGGAGATGCTGGGCAAGATCAGCGGCGAATTGCGACCCGGCGCCGGTGAGTTTGTGCCGGCAAATGTGGCCGCGGTCCAGGTGAACGTGGTGCCTGCTACGCCCGAAGAAGAGAAGGATCCGCAGCGCTTAGTGCGGCTCATGTGTGAAGTTTACAGTCTGCCCTATCCTCGCGGCGGCACACCGCCCAGCGTTCAATAGGTCGAATCCTTCCACTGGGTGGACCCGTTCACAGCCCTGGATGAAGGTCCGGTGCGTAATAAGTGCCTTCAGATTCCGAGCGGACGATTGCGGCGAGCTGAAACTTGCTGAGAATCACTGCCGCTTCGTTGCCGCTCATCCATCGTTCATGGGCGTCATGAGAAGTTGGCCATTTCGTGAAGCTCTCGAACGGGCGAGGAGTGATCGGCTTGGCCAATAACAATTGCGCAAGAGCTTGGATGGCGGTCCATTGCTTATCTACTAGACTCGACGATTCGTTTCTGAGCCGCTCGTCGGCATCAACCCACAGCTTTCCTCGCTGCGGATACATCTCGTCGAGGAGTGCTATCTCCTTCTGTCGGTCGTCCGCGGCTAGTTCTGACGGAGCACTATGGAGGAGCTTCAGGTTAGCCCTGTAGCCGGCTTTGGTCATCACGATCGTTCGCTCGCGCTCGACTACGTCGACAGCCGCATTGGCGAGGTCGCCCGGCGTTCGGTGGAGGCTAAAGGTTATCCCTCCCCCGATCGTATCGATGTGTATTCCGGCATCCTGCAGTGGCATCCCCAGCACTGCGCAAGCAACCGCGTGGGCAGACTCGTGATGGGCTGCAAGGTACGGGTTCATGATCGCGAGGATACCATCCGGTGGGCTGCCGATGCACGCCTTCGCTGTGCATAGGTCAATTCACCACAGCTCAAACCACGCGCCAGTCACAGCTTCCCCTCACACCGGCGAGGCGATGTGTATCGGATGACGATTAAGGGCCAATCGCGTCGGGGTGGTTCATCCGAGCAGTGGCGAGTTCTTCTTGTGCGATGGCGATTGAGCACAAGTTACGGGGAAACGGTAGGACCACGATCCGCATGTTACGGGCGGGTTTTCCACACCTCCGAGGGAAGTACCTTATTTGCAATTACTTAGGTAATGGCTAAAAAAATCTAATTGATTTAGAATTTAAAAGGCGGTAGAATCGCGTGCCTTTCGCGGGACCCGTCAAACTATGTCCAATGGCAAGATTATAAAATTGTTTGGTCATGACATACCCGTTACTGACGTGCCAGTGGTTGAGGCGGAAGAACTGTTTGTCCAGTACAAATTAGAGGACGGCACGGTTCTTAAGGTCAAGAACGTGGCCACAAGCATATTGCGTGTTGACAACGAATACCTCCCCGACGGCAATCCGGTTTATCTAGTGCTCTCGACCCCAGCAGTAAGCGTGGTTAGCTCGCCTTTGAACAAGCAACTACCTGAAAAGGTGCATTGAGATGTCCGATGCAACGATTGCTATGCTCACTTCAAACGTGTACGGGGTCGCTTCGTCTATGGAGCAGTCCACGGTATTTTCATTAAGCGACTGCTTTCCTAAAAAAATTATTGTCTCGTTCAAAGAGGTCAAGGTTGATCGCAGAGTCTTTCAGCTAAACCGACCGTTAGATTTACTTTTAGACCGGGGCGATGATGGATGGTCGTGTGAGGAGCCGATCCTTGCGCTATTCGGATTCGGAAAGAAGAGTGTGAATGCCATATGTTCTGTGTTTGAGGATTTCTCCGTTCTGTGGGACGAGATTGCTCAAGCGCCAGACGATGTACTCTCTGAAGATGCGCAGCGCAAAAAGCTAGAGCTGCTTTCATTTGTAAAATCCGTGAAAGAGGTTTAACGTCGCCTTGCCTCAACAAGCGCGCGACGTCCGAGAGGCACTGCTAAAGAAGGGCTTCAAAGACGCGGACAAAAAGAACCCCGATCACGATTTCTACTTTTTCTACCACAACGGCAAAAAGACCAGTGTCTTCACCAAGATTAGCCATAATGAGCGGGAAATCCATGATGGAAACTGCTCCAACATGGCGAAACAAATGAAACTCTCCAACAAACAGTTCAGAGAGTTTGTGGATTGTCCTCTTGAGCTAAAGCATTATTTGGCGCTTCTTGTCCAGGGAAGACATATACTCCAGCGATCATTGCACGTGGACAAGACAACGAACAAGGAAGTGGCTGCTCACTGCACGGCATGTAAGCGCCAATTTATTGGTCTACAGCAGATCATCGAAAAAGAATTTGCGCAACACCAGTGCAAGAAAGCATAAGAGTCTGTCCGGACACTACCCAATAGGCCAACCCACGCTCCGCGGGAGCATGAGTCGTTTCAGACCCAGCGCGCAGCACGCCTCGCCGGCGCCAGTGTTCAGTCGATGATGATTAAGCGTGTGGTCCGCGTCACCAGTTTTCCACTTCTCGAAAACCTACTGTTACGCGCCCCGTTTTCCACTTGCGTCCGCGCTGTCTTTCATGGCAGACTCAAAATGGAATTTGTGCAACGGGCCCGGCAGCCTGCTCCATCCTGAACCGGGTCGCAGGCAGGGCCCCACGCGCAAATTGAACCGGTTCCATGACCTCCGCACATAATTCGAGTTCATCAGCAACCGGGGAGCGCGCAGAGTTAGTGTAGGGACGGGCTGTGGTGTCCGTCTGCATTCCTAACCATCGGCGTATCGGTCCTTCGGGACCACCACCAGAAAGTGCCTCAGAAATGAGGCGGAGCATCTGGGAAGGTGGTTTCGATGCGCGCAGGCCAACCCGCAGCAGTACTTCCTGAGAATCCGCAGCAGCCCAAGTCGGCCGACCAGATCGTCGCAGCGGCCGCACACCGTCTTGTAAGCATTGAGCGCATGCGCCTGATCGGCCACGCGGAGAAGCTGCGCCCGAAGAGCGCAGTCGAGGCGGATCGGCTACTGGAGCGCGTGACGGCGCTGCGAGTAGCCTTGGATTTTTTCAGACGCCTGCAGCGGACACCGGCAGACGCAACGAAGAAAGCAAAGCTGGGACACGGCGCGAAAGCGCGCAGTGAATCGACGGCCAGCGAGTGACGGGGTGCAGCCCTTCACTTCGCTGGCCGTTTTGTTTTTGCTGAGCACGGCACGAGAAACCGATTGGCAGGAGCACGAGAGCATGGCCGAGCAACCGAAACCGAAAACAAAGTTCGACCTGGAGTCAGTGCCGGCACGGGTGTACGGACTGGATGACGATGGGCGTAAGGGTAATGTCCTGAGAGAGCAGCGTCGCTGTCTGCTGTTGCACATCGCGAACTATGGCGACAAGGACGGTTCGAACATTCGATCGAGCGTAGCGAAATGGGCAGAGAAACTGGAATGGGATAAGCATCGCGTGGAGCGGCGCCTCAAAGAACTGGTGAACCGGTTGAAGTTTGTGCGGAACGATGGCTGGTATCCGGGACAGGACAGAGCTACTCGGCTGCGATCGATTGATCTGGAAGCGATCTTTGCGAAGATGCAACTTCCCTCAGATTCGACTGGTGGGCTTCCCTCAGATTCAAACTTTGACACTGAGCCTCAGAGTGGGCTTCCCTCAGATTCGACACCAGCTTCCCTCATATTGGAGGGGGGGCTTCCCTCAGATTCGCAGGGGCTTCCCTCAGATTCACGACCAGCACTACCAGCCTTTGACCAGCCTTTGACCAGCCATTTAACCAGCCAGGAAAACCGCGCGCCAAAAACCGGCGCGCTGTGCTCTTTGAACCTTTCCCCGATCGTTGAAGAAGTTCAGCAGAACTCAGACAGCAGCGACACTGTCGACGAAGGTCAACCCCTTCCCCAGGAAGAGACAAAGCAAAAGCACCCCGAGTCCATTCGAATGCTCGAGGAGTTACTGCAGCTCGATCCTGCGAACCTTCTCCATGAGAAAAAGCGCCAGTATCTCAGGGATGGCATGCAGATCGGGCAGAACGTGGTGGCCGAGCTTGGCGTGCTAGCGAGTTGCTTCGCCGCGTTCACTGCACTCATCACGGAGCATGGCCCAAACTTCTGGGATGTTGTCTTCCATTCCCCAGAACGATGCCGGGAATTGATCCGACAGACACTGATCCAACTGGAGACAGGAGAGAAGCACCATGAACTCAAGCGCGCAGTTGAAAGCGGTGACATTGCGACCGATGCGAGCGTGGAGAGGCCACGAGAAGGACCTGGACGCGCTGCTGGTCTCGGTTGAGGACAAGGTCGTCGCCTGGCTGAACGAGCACGGTGGACCGGTCAACGACGACATTCGCCGGCAGATTGGCTGGCAGTTCATCGTTGGGATGGGATGGAACCGGCTGCAGCCGGAGGAAGCACCGCGGTTGGAGATCGTTTCGCGGAGAGATGTAGAGCCGTCAGTGCAGGGCGAGTTGTTTGATCGGCCGGAGGTCGTGCGATGGACTTAATCGTCACGCGTCCACCATCGAGCATACAGGGGAATCTGAAAGGCTTGATGGGCGCGGCTTTTGGAGTGAGTGAAAGTGAGCCATGCCCGGCGAGAGCATAGGAGCGCACAGAAGGAGCACGGCAATGAACGAGAGTTTAGGGCGGTGTCCGCTTTGTGGGAAAGACTGCAAGGCCGACGAAGAACTAACCCAGATCGATGGCGGCCCGCATGGAATATGCCACGTCGACTGCATCCAGGAAGCAGCCGAGGCGCAGGTTGATTTCGAGAAGCAGATCGAGAGGCGCGCGTCATGAAAATTGAGGCCTGGCTTGCCGCGCGCAACGAACCGCATTCGCTTCGGGGACTGGCGTTTCATCTCTGGGCGGCCGTGGTGTATGTCGATTCGGTACTGACTTGGGCGGACGTGCGGTACGAGGGCCGACTGCCGCATGTGTCCTTCGCGGTCGCGCAGCATCGGGGCGCGTTGGCTGTTCTGCAGAAGCTAGCAGCGCTGTCGAAAGACAATCCAGAGGCGGGCGTCCGGTTCGAGAGTGACAGTCAGGTCCTCATCCAAGAGCTGAAAGGCGATGCGGCGGTGCAGCGAGATCCAAAGTGCGATCCGCTCCTCGACGTTTCGCGGGGACTGGTGTTGTGGCTCGAGCCGGTGATGACGATGCGGTACTGCCACTTTCGCGACAATGCGGTCGTGCACGAGATGATCAGCCAATACTGTCGCAAACATGGGGTGGGCATATGAGCACGCCGCGACGCCGAGGCGAGATTCCTGCAGGTCGGTCGGTCGAGGAAGCACTCGAAGAGTACTCCCCACGCGCGCAGCAATTCACAGACGCGCGGAGTCGTGAAGTGCTCAAGCTGCTCGACCTGGAGGCGGATGTGGCTGCAGCGCGGCGCTGCTCTAGTCGACGGCCACGGAAACTCGATCCGGTTCGCGATCATGTCGTGGCATTTCTGGCGCGGCATTCGGAGA
>JABCZL010000002.1 GCA_013289685.1 Acidobacteriota bacterium
AACACCCCATCCTGTTGCTGATCGTCTCCGCGCATGCCTGCTTTCTTACCCTATTTTCCTGTGCAAGGCATATGAGTTTTTCAGCACTCTGTAAAGCCCGGTTTTTATGAGGCCCTTAACGGCCCGGCTTAAGCCGGCACTTTCAAAACCACCGGTTTTGATTCGTCGGCTGGGTGCGCGGGCGAGACGCCCCCGCGACAGCCGGCAGGCTGCCGGCGCTACGGTTTTGCTCCGCCTAGTGATGCGGTGGCTAACGTGCCGCCGAGGCCCATGGTTTCGACTGCCGACGAGGGCACGATGACCATCGCGCCTTTTTCCTTGACGGCTTCGTAGAGCATGTTCATGGCGCGCAGGTGCAGGGCAACTGGATTTTCCGCGTAGGCGGCTGCGGCCTGTACAAAGCTGTTAGAGATTTCCTGTTCGGCTTGGCCGAGGATGATTCGCGCCTGGCGCTCGCGCTGAGCTTGCGCCTGGCGGGACATGGCGTCTTCGAGGCCTGCCGGGATTTTCACGTCTCGAATTTCGACGGACTGAACGGTGATGCCCCAGGGATTTGTTTTCTCATCAAGGATGCGCTGCAGTTCGCGGCCCATGGTTTCGCGTTCGGTGATCATTTGTGCGAGTTCGTGGCGGCCGATGGATTCGCGAAGCGCGGTTTGAGCGCTCATGTTAATGGCGTCAATGAAGTTCTCGACTTCGAGAATGCATTTCTCGGCGTTCCAGACCAGCCAGAAAACGATGGCGTCGACGTTCACGGGAACGGTGTCGCGGGTCAAGGTTGATTCGGCGGAGACGCTGGCCACGCGCACGCGCTGGTCCACATAGGGACTAAGCGTCTCGACGATCGGGATAATGTGGCACCAGCCGGGGCCGCGCAGGCCGACGTAGCGGCCGAGGCGCAGGACGGCGACTTTTTCCCATTGGCGCACAACCTTGATCGCGAACAGAAAGTAGAGCCCGACAAGAGCTCCGATGATGGCCGGGGCGGGATGGTGTAGGGCCTGCGTCAACGCGAGGCCGATCACGAGGCTGACTACGAACAGCAAGCGGGCGATGCCACTGACTTCCTGTATTCGGATTCTTGCCATGATCTATCTCCTTTTTGGCAACAAGTCGTGCAGACGATCGATCAGATCTTCGAGAGAGAATCCGGCGGCGCCTGCGCGGGCCGCGAATTCTTGGGCCATCTGGCCGAGCTGGCGATCGCGCTCGGCGGAATTCTTTTCCACCTTCTTGTTCGCGATGAAGGTTCCCGTGCCCTGATGGGTCTCGATCAGGCTGCCGAGTTCCAGCTCGCGGTAGGCACGCATCACGGTGTTGGGATTGATGGCGAGATCGACGGCGAGCTGGCGGACCGTGGGGAGCTGGTCGCCGTCGGACAGCGAGCCGGAGGCGATGCCACTGCGTACCTGGTCGATCAGCTGGCGGTAAACGGGGACGCCGCTGTGCAGGTCGATGGCGAATCGGGGCGGCGCGGGAGTGGTGTTCCTTCCCATGCGTGTCAGTGTACTACACTACTAGTACATTAAGTCAAGAGAAAAATGCAGAAAGGCTTCTTCCGCTCTTTTATGTTTTTCAGCGTGCCGGGAACAGTCACATAGTTTTTCTTCGCCACCTCAAAAGAAAAAGCCCGGCTCCCGGCCGGGCTTTCTCCGCGAAAGGTGAAATGTTCTTACCAGTTATTCTGCACGATCAGGTGGTCGACGATGCGGTGGGCCTCGTCGATGTGGTGGATGGCGCGATCGCGCAAGCCGCGCACGGAGGGATCATCTTCTTCGCGGGCAATGTCGTTGTGCGCCTTGTCGAGCAGCTCCAGCGCGCGGTGAAAGCGGCCTCGGCGGTCCATGTGCGCGTCGACCGGCGGATGGTCATTCAGGTCCTTGCCGTCATCAATCGCCGCATTCTTGATTTCCCAGATGGCCTTGTCGATCTCGTCGATGGCATGCTGTTCTTCACGATCCATATGATCGGTTGCCGCCAGTTGACCCAGGTGGGCGCGGGCGTGGCGCAGGTCGGTGAGTGCGTGCAAGTAAGCCGGATGCCTTCCGGGATCGTCGGCGAAAGTGAGTGCGGTGCAAACAGCGACAAAAAACACGAGTACGGCGCAATGTCGAACAGTCTTCATGGTCTCCTCGTTGTGGTTTCTGGTTTGTGCCTTTCGGCAGAAAACGTGGTCGAAGAAATGAACCCGGAAACGCGGCGTCTGACTGGGAAATCTTAGGGCACGCCGGACACCCGCGGAAGGTTACTTCGGTACAAGTACAGAAACGAGTCGAAGGCGGAGATCGAACGATGTTACGAAGTAATCACAAATCGCCGGCACGAACCAAGAAATGACGATGAAATGACGCGCGAACGACGGGACGATGACAATCCCTGCGCGAACTGGGCCTAGTGTCTACCCATCGAGCGCAGCAGAAATCGACTTCAGTGTTTAGGGGGTGCCGGCGCTACGTTTTTGCGGCTTTGAAGCCTTTGCGGCGTTGTTCGCTGTAGCGGTGCAGCGCGTCGAGGATGATGGGGTAGGCCTCTCCTGGGGGGCGTATCTCATCGACCTCGACGGCCTTGCCTTCGAGCTGCTTGTAATCCTGAAAAAAACGGCGAAGCATGAGCAGGCGGTGGGGCGGCATCTCGGCGGCCTGGCGGTAGGAGTTGAACTCAGGGTCCTCGGTGGCGACGGCGATGATTTTGTGGTCTTGCTTGCCGGCGTCGATCATGGTCATCAGGCCGATGGCGCGGGCGTGGATGATGGTCAGCGGGACCACGGGCTCCTGGCAGAGGACGAGAACGTCGAGCGGATCGTCGTCTTCGGCGAGCGTCTGCGGAATGAATCCGTAGTTAGCCGGATAGTAGACGGCCGAGTAGAGAATGCGATCGAGGCGGATCAGGCCGCTGGACTTGTCCAGTTCGTACTTCACGCTGGAGCCGAAAGGGATTTCGACCACGCAATCGAATTCGTGGGGGAGCTTGTCGCCGGGAGTTACGTCGTGCCAAGGATGAATCATAGGGGGATGGGTTCTGATCCGACTTCTTTATTCTAGCGGATCGGTGTCGAGGAATTTAACCGCGAGACCGCAAAGAAAAACTCGCCGAGTGCGCTGAGCAGAGCAGGCAGTGACCTGGATCCAACGACGCGGCATCTTGATTATGACGTCCTTGACGCGTAGAGTTTGAATTGTGGGGTGCACCCCCTTCCGGGAAAATATGTCGAATCAAGCCAATACCTATCTCAAGTTCGGTGGAGCGACGGCGGTTATTCTGCTGTTGCTCGGCTACCTGGCCTATACCGGGGTGCAGGACAGCAAGAGTTATTACGTCACGATTAAAGAACTGCACAAGATGGGCGACGGCGCTTACTCGAAAAGACTGCGAGTTGCGGGAAATGTCCAGCCGGGGTCGATCAAACGCGTGGGAACGCACGTGCAGTTCGTGCTGATGGAAGAAGATCAGACTCTGCACGTGGACTATACCGGGACCGAAGCTCCGCCGGACACGTTCAAGGATGATTCCCAGGCGCTGGCGGACGGGCGGTTTGACCGCGATGGCGTGTTCCATGCCAAGCAACTGCAGGCCAAGTGCGCGTCGAAGTATGCTCCGCAGCAGCCGGGGACGCCGGGATCAGCGCCCCAAGCTGCTCCTGCGAAGAGCATGACATAGAGCCAACGGGCTAAAGCCCATCATGTTTTTGTGCTTTCGCGGCGCTGAAGCGACGCTCTTCCACGAATACGACCCTAGTGGAAGTTCTCGACCATCATGATGTCGCTTTCGACTGAGTCGGCGCGGGTGTAGACGAGCCATCGGCCGTCCGGAGATACGTCGATCCCGGTGTCCCAGATGTTGCCCGCCGACCCGATATCCAGCGGCTTTGACTGCTTGCGTCCGCTTGCCGGGTCATAGCGGACGAACTCAACAGATCGCCCGGACGTTTGCAGGACACAAATCTCATTCCCGCATAGCCGCCAATCTTGAAAATCTTTGGCATCGATCATGCGGGTTTCCTTTCCGCTACTGAGATCATTCTTCCAAACAGCCCCATCACGAAAGTAGTAGAAGGAATGACCGTCCATGCCTTCAATCGCCCGCAGCCCTCCCGTGTTCGTGACCAGGATGGGGTCGCCGCCTTGCGGAGAGACTTTCCAGATCGGAGTGCCGGGCGCGACTAAGGTGAAGTAGATCCAGCGTCCATCTCGAGACCAAGTCGGAACTTCGCTGTCGTACGGTCCTTTCGTGAGCCGGTGCGGCGAGCCGCCCTCGGCGCTGATGAGGTAAATATCTCCCTGGCCGTTTGCCCGGGAGTCGAAGGCGATCTGCTTTCCATCCGCTGACCAGGCGGGTGAGCCTGACCCGGTCTTCATCGAGGTGAGTTGCACCGGGTTTGAACCGTCAGCGGCGGAGATATAGATCTCGGAGTTGCCCGCGCGGTCCGAACTGAAGGCGAGGCGGCTTCCGTCGGGGGAAAAGGCCGGACCGAGGTCCTCTCGTGTGGAAGCAGCGATTCGGCTGGGAGTCCCGTGATCTCTGGGAGAAAGCGGCGCCCTCCAGATATTCGTGTGGAAGGCCATATGTAAAAACAGGAGCCGGTGCCCATGGGCTGCGATACGGGGGAAATAGGCTTTGTCGGCGGCCACGCTCAGCGGTTGGGGATCTCCACCCGCACGAGAAATCCTCCAAAGGGTGTTTTGTCCTTGGTGACCGGAGCTGAAAACCAGTTCCCGGCTGTCCGGGGTCCAATCTAACCCCCCTATTCCCGAGCGGAGAGAAGTGAGCGCGCGGGCCTTGCCGCCTCCGACCGACGCCACATAAACCTCATTGGACCCGCTGCCGGATCCAGAGATGAACGCCAATTCCTTTCCATCAGGCGCAAACCTCGGGTCCGCGACCACTGGCCCTGGCAATTCAATCTTCGATTCTCGCCGCTCCCCGCTTTCCACGGAAATGTAAAAGATGCGGTTGGCGCTGCCCGGACCTGCTTTCTCGCCACCATCCACGACTGCTAAATACTTCCCATCGGGAGACCAATCCATACCCCATCCCCCCAGCAGAGAAGACGGGTCTCCGTCAGCCAACTTGCGCTCAACACCGCCGAGTGCGGGGATAATGAAATACGCAGGCGGATCTGCCCGGCGGCGGAAAGCAATGAATCGTCCATCCGGGGACCACGTGGGTGCATGGTCGGATTCGGAGGCATTGGTTAACCGCAGGGGTGTGCCCGCACCCACAAGCTGCACGTAGAGATGCTGCATGGGGTCCAAACCACTGGAGCTGTCTTCCGCCCAAACAAATGCGACCTCATTCCCGTCCGGTGAAAATGCGGAAATCCCGTGGAACCCAGGGGAACTGGTGAAAGGTACCAGCCGTAGAGGAGGGCCGGAATATTTGGCCGGGGCGGAGAAGTAGAACCATCCGGCAACGACAAGAATCGCCAATACAGCTGCAGCGCCAGCTAGTTTGACCCAAGGTCGAGACTTCGGCGCGTGGGCGACCGGTCCGGCTGCCGTGCTGTGCGCGGCGGTGTGCCCAGAGCTTATGTCCCGGTGCAGGCGTTTCAAGTCT
Organism: Acidobacteriota bacterium; assembly: GCA_013289685.1. Taxonomy (GTDB): domain Bacteria; phylum Acidobacteriota; class Terriglobia; order Terriglobales; family Acidobacteriaceae; genus Sulfotelmatobacter. Next base: position 5,554 of record JABCZL010000002.1, read on the forward strand.
GCGCGCAAGTCGGCCGCGGTCTGATAGCGGAGGTCTGGATCTTTCTCCATCAACTTGCCGATCACGCGATCGAGTTCGGGGGGAAGCGATGGAGTGAGCCGTCCCGCCGGCGTTGGTGTACTGTGCAGAATGGCATCGAAAATTGCTGCCGAAGTATTTCCGGAGAAAGCCTGCTTCCCGGTCGCCATCTCGTAGATTGTGAGCCCCAGTGAAAAAAGATCGCTGCGGGCGTCGAGCGGTTTGCCGAGTGCCTGCTCGGGCGACATGTAGGCTACGGTGCCCAAGGCTGTGCCGGGGCTGGTGAGATTCGCGTCTTCAAGGGTCGGCTGGTCGGGAGCGCGGTGCGGAGCGCCGGCTATTTTTGCGAGGCCGAAATCCAGCACCTTGGTGTGCCCGCGTTTGGTGACGAAGATGTTGGCGGGCTTGATGTCGCGATGCGTGATCCCTCCCGAGTGCGCGGCGTCAAGCGCATCGGTGATTTCGAGTGTGAGTGCGAGCAGGCGTTCCGGCTCGAGAGGGCGCTCCATGATCAAGTGCTTGAGGGTCGTGCCCTCGAGATACTCCATGGCGATGAAGGCCCGCCCGTGTTCCTCGCCGATATCGTAGATCGTGCAAATATTTGGATGGTTCAGCGCTGACGCTGCCTGGGCTTCGCGTTGGAAACGGGCCAGGGCTGCGGGATCCTGCGCTAGTTCGGGAGGTAGGAACTTCAGCGCGACGAAACGATGGAGCCGGGTGTCTTCCGCCTTGTAGATAACCCCCATTCCGCCGCCGCCCAGCTTCTCAATAATGCGGTAGTGCGAAATGGTTTCGGCGTTCACATCGCTCTCGTTTGGACGAGGATGTTAAGCTGAAACCAGCAAATCGTCAACGAGAGTCCGGGAATTTATTCGTGCCAATTCCCGACTCTGAACGTGTGGGAATTCTGCCGCTCATCGTGACTGACACCCCTGGCTCGACGATCACCGTCAACAACGTCATCAAGCAGTTTGGACGCTTTGCCGCGCTGCGCGGGGTCACGGCGGAGTTTGACGCGGGACGGTTTCACGCGATCCTGGGAGAGAACGGAGCGGGGAAGACTACGCTGTTGCGGGCGCTGGCTGGGCTGGCGCAGCCGACACGGGGGGAGATCTCGATATTCGGGCGGAGTCCGCAGGAGGCTTGCCGGGATATTGGGTACATGGCGCATCCGTCGCTGCTTTACGACGAGATGAGCGGGATGGAGAACCTGAGGTACTTCGGAAGTCTGTATGGGATTGTGGGTGATGCGCGTTGCGAAGAGGTGATTCGCGCCGTGGGGCTCGATCCGGAGTTGACGCGGGCGGTCGGGCAGTATTCGCAGGGGATGCGGCAGCGGATGTCGCTGGCGCGGGCGATTCTGCATGATCCGCGAGTGCTGCTGCTGGATGAACCGTTCTCGAACGTGGACGTGCATTCGGCGCGGGCGATGGTCGGGCTACTCAAGGGCATGCGTGATGCGGGGAAGACGGTTTTCGTGATCACGCACCAGGCGTTGCTGCTCGAGGGCGTCGCTGACGAGTTTGTATGGATGCAGGCTGGAGAGATTGTGGATCGGACGGCGAGTCTGGCGCGGTCGGCGAGTTCCGCTGAGGGGATCCAATGAACGCGCTGTGGGCGGTCACGCTGGCGACGCTGGTCAAAGATATTCGGCTGGAGTGGCGCTCGAAAGATGCGCTGAATTCGATGTTGTTTTTTTCGTTGCTGGTGGTTGTGATTTTTGTGTTCTCGTTCGATCCCCTGGCTGAAGAGTCGCGGCACATTGTGGGTGGATTGGTTTGGGTGGCATTTTTGTTTGCGGCGGTGGTGGCGCTCAATCAGACTTGGGCGCGGGAATTGCGTAATCAGGTGCTGGATGCGTACCGGGTTTCTCCGGCTCCGGCGAACGCGTTGTTTCTGGCCAAGGCGCTGGGGAATTTTATTTTCGTAAGCGTGCTGGAAGCGCTGATGACGCCGCTGTTCGTGATTTTCTACAACTTGCGAGTGCTGGGTCCGGCGTGGCAGCTGATTCCGATTGCGGTTCTGGGAACCTGGGCGCTGGTAGTGAATGGGACATTTTTCGCGGCAATGTCGCTGCGCACGCGCAGCCGCGAGATCATGCTGCCGCTGCTGTTGTTTCCGATTTCCATTCCGGCAGTGCTGGGAATGGTTGCGGGCACGACCGCGATTCTCACCGGTGAAGATTCCGCGCACTTCTACATCGTGTTGCTTCTCACCTACGATGTGGTGTTTACTACAGCTTGTCTAACATTGTTCGGCATGATTCTGCACGCGGAATGAAACGGCTTTTCCCCATCCTGTCGGTGATCACGGCGATCCTGCTGGCTTACGCCCTATACGCAGCTTTGGTGGTGGCTCCAACGGAGCGCACCATGGGCGATGTACAGCGGATTTTCTATTACCACGTGCCTTCGGCGTGGACCGCGTTTCTGTTGTTCTTCATTAATTTCATCGCATCGATTCAATATCTGGTCAGCCGCAAGGCGTCGGCGAAAACCGCGGCGAAGTGGATTGTGCTCGCGATTGGAGCCGTCGGTACGATTGCATGTTTTCTGCCGCGGGTGCAGCAGCTCTTTCCGGCGGGGATGCGCCCGAGCGCGGTGGCGACGACGGTGTTGCTGATCCCGATATTTTATTTTCTGATCGGTTGGCTGTTCCCCGAAGAGAAGCTAGACGTGCTGGCGGTGACGACCGCCGAAGTGGGCGTTGTTTTTTGCACGATTGTGCTGGTGACCGGGCCGCTCTGGGCGCGGCCGGTGTGGGGGATCTGGTGGGCGGTGGGGGATCTCCGGCTGACTTCGACGCTGGTGTTGTGGCTGATTTATGTGAGTTATCTGGTGCTGCGAGGTTTTTCTAACAGCGCTCAGACGCAGATGCTGGCCGCGGCGCTGGCGGTATTTGGGGCGCTCGATGTGCCGCTGGTTTTTTTGTCGATCTGGTTTTTCCGCACGCAGCATCCATCGCCGGTGATCGGGGGCGGAGGATCTCTGGATCCGCGCATGGGCCAGGTCCTTCTGATTAACTGGCTCGCGTTCTCCTGCTTTGCTTTCCTGGTCTGCTGGTCGCGGTTCCGGCTGGAACTGCTTCACCGCGAAGTTGAAGAAGCGCACGCCATGGAATCACTGGCGGGAGCGGGAGTAGCGGCCAAGGCCAGCCTGCCACTCGGCAGGAGTTCGCGATGAACGCGATCAAGTTTCTTTTCGCCGCTTACATTGCCACGTGGGTGATTCATGGGGCTTATCTTGCGAGCTTGGTGCGGAGATTTGGCAAGCTGCGGCAGCAGTTGAGGGAAGTGGGGAAAAAGTAAAAGGCTTCATGTGGGGCGGACACTCCTGTCCGCCGCCGTTGCAGGTGGTTTTGCCGCTGACCAGGCCTCGGGCCCTAACCCAAAAAAGAAAAGTCAAAGGCGGCGGACAGGAGTGTCCGCCCCACATTCTTTAATCTTTAATTAGTTCGAGGCTTTCCATTCCTTTTGCAAGGCAGAGAGGAAGTCGGGGCTGCCGTTGGAGCGGAGGAATTCGTAGTCTTCGATCATGGCGGCGGTGCCGATGCGGGCGGACGGCAGAGGATGTTCGACGCGGATGACGCGGGCGGTGAAACGGACGCGGACGGCGTCGGTGAGGGTGACGTGAGGAGGAAAGGTCAGCGTGACTTCGAGCTTAGTCCCGGCGTCGACGGCGCGGTCGAGATAGAAGAAGACGCCGCGGGCGCTGACGTTCTGGGTCTCGGTGTGAAATTCGCTGGTGCCTTCGAGGCGAACGATGGCGGGCAGTCGCATATCAAAGCGCCGCATCATCCGCCGTTCCTGTGAATTCGGTTGCATGCCTGAGCGCTCCGCCAAAGAGCGCATGGTTCCAAGAAAAGTGATCACGCAGACGGCTAATGCCCCCAAAAGCTCAAGGCCTGAGTTTTCATTGGATACGGCCCTGTAGCCCTCAAATGTATAGAAACATCAGCAGTTTGCAACAGCAAAATGCCGATTGGAACTGATTCGGTTAATCCGTCCGGATTTCGGAACAGAATCCGTCGGTTGAGCCTGGGGAAGGACGCACAAAACGCGCAAGGCTCTACCCAAGGTAAGAGCAATCCCGGGGCCATCGCGGTTCGCGGGAGTCGCGAGTTTTCGGTGAAGAATGAGCGCGTTGCAGACGGCGAGGTGCGAGGGACCATGGCTGATGCAATCGGTTGCGGTTATGAGGATCTTTCTTTTTCCGTGCGGAGGCGGCGTGCAATCACTTTCATGGCACTTTCGTGCCAGGCCCGGCATCTTTCCTTACCTTGGTCGGCATCTGACGAATCTTGGAGCCGGGGGCAGAACTTTGTCAGTTTGCCGGTTTCAAGAGCAAATTGGTCGAGCTGGCTCGACTGGACAGCCGGGGGGCGGCTGTCCCCACAGGGGCGGTCGCTTGACTTGTCTATCCGTCAGATGTTTAAGTAGTTATTTAATTTTTCCGCCAGTTCCAGTGATCAGCAAGCCGCGGCCGGCTCGCCAAGTACGTTCGCCGGCGCGAGGCCGGATGGACTTGTGCGCCGTCCCTAATCTCTCCACTGATCTGAGGGAAGAACGTTCGCGCGAGTGCGCGAAGACGATCGGAACAGAACGAGCGAGATAATACTGATTTGAATGCATCGGAGGAACGAGTGAACGTTGAGCGCCGTTGGTTGGGAACATCCGCAGTGCGAGTTCGTGTTCTGGCTGCTGGGCTGGTGCTGCTTGGGGCAGGATGCGCAGTTCTCGGGTGGGGTTCCCGCTCACGCCAAACCGCCGCGAACGCCGCGGCCCATTTTCCCGCGACTACTACTGAAGAGCGGACGACACCGGGCCTGATGAACACGGCGCAGGGCTTGCCGAGCCAAGGCGGCAGGGAAGCGAAGTTGCGGGCGAATTCGCTACTGGCCGGGCTGCCGCTGATCTTCGAACCAAACCAGGGACAAGGGAACCTTGATCCGGCCGATCCGCGCGCGAAATTTGTGACTCGCGGTTCCGGATACAGCCTGTTTCTGGGGTCCGAGGGCGCGATCCTGAGTCTGGTTTCACGGGATGATTCGCGGAAGGACGACTCGAGGCAGGACGCGTCGAAGCAGGATTCGGCGAAGCGCAGGTCGTCCGCGACCCACGTGGAATCGCTGCAGATGAAACTGGCGGGCGCGAATCCGAGCGCAAATGTAAGCGGTGCGGATCTGCTGCCAGGCACAAGCAACTACTTTCTGGGCAATGATCCGGCGAAGTGGCGGCACGGTGTACCGCAGTTTGCCCGGGTGCGCTACGAGAATGTTTATCCCGGAATCAATCTGGTGTTCTACGGAAATCAGGGGCGGCTGGAATACGATTTCCAGGTCGCGCCCGGCGCGGATGCGGCGCAGGCCGAACTCGAATTCAACGGAGCAAAAAAGCTGGAGCTAAAGGACGGAGCCCTGGTCATCGAGGGCGAGGGCGGCAGCGTGGCGCTCGCGGCTCCGCGAGTGTACCAGGAGATTGCAGGGCGGCAACATGCGGTGGAAGGCAGCTTTGTTCTGCGCGGGGCCAACCGCGCGGGATTCGCAATTGGATCGTATGATCACGCGCGCGAACTGGTGATCGATCCCATCCTGACCTTCTCGACTTATTTCGGAGGCAGCGGCGACGAACTCTCGACTTCAGTTGCGGTGGATTCGGCCTTTGACATTTACATTGCGGGTTCGACCACGTCGCCAAATCTGCCGACGATTGCGGGAGTAAGCTTTCAGCCGACGCTGGCTACCGGAGCGACGCAAAATGTTTATGTCGCCAAGATCACGCCGCCTTTGGGCCAGACGGCTGCTGTTCTCAACTTCGTGACCTATCTGGGGGGCGATGGAACTGACTATCCGGTGGGAATCAGCGTCGACGGCCGGGGCGATCCCTTCGTGGCGGGCACGACTACGTCGAGCAACTTTCCCACCACCTCGACCAACGCCTATCAGCCGAGTCCGGAAACGGGCGCTCCGGCGGGCACCCAGCACGTATTCGTGACCGAGTTGTTGTTCGATGCTTCAACGTTGCAATATTCGTCCTACCTCTCGGGAAATGGCATCGACATCGCCAGCGGAATGACTCTGGACGCGTCGGGCAATATTTACGTCACTGGGACCACGACGTCTTCCATCGTCAATACGACCGATCAATTTCCGGCGAGCACGCTTCCGTATGCGCAGCCGTTTCAGCCGCTGTCGAAGGCTGCGCCGGGCCTGGCGCAGTTCTTCGTGACCAAGGTGAATACGAATGCGTCGCGGGCCAGCAGCATCGCCTACTCGACTTACTTTGGCGGAGGCAACTCGGGTACGAACCCGCCGGTCGCCACGGGTGGCGGCATCGCCGTAGATACCAGCGGTATCATCTACTTCACCGGCACGACGAACTACACCTACACGGGCACCAACACGGGCACCGGCAGCGGCGGCGACTTTCCTATTCTGAATCCGTACCAGCCCTGTCTGGATCAGGCGCCTCCGGCCGTGGTCGTCTCTCCTCCGGTATGCACATATACAACATCACCCACAGCGTCGGACGCCTTCGTGGCGAAGCTCAATCCCAACGCCGTGCAGGGCCAGCAACTGATCTGGTCGACCTACGTGGGTGGCACCGGAACCGACTTGGGGAACCAAATTGCGCTCGATAGCGGAGCGGTGAACGTCTACATTGTAGGAACCACGAACTCCATCGACATTGGTCAGAGTGCAATTACGCTGAGCACTTCTACTCCGTTTCAGCGTTGCCTGGACAACCTGGTCGATCCGACGACCAAGCTGTGCACGGCGACCGCCGGCTCTCCCAACGATGCTTTTGTGGCGAGGCTGAGCAACCCGACTACGACCACTGGCGCGATCCCGGTGAACGTGGCCCTCAACTATTTCTCCTACCTCGGGGGAAGCCTCGATGAAGCGGGTACGGCGATTACGGTGGATGCGGGAAGCGGCGCGCTGGTGACGGGCTGGACCCAGTCGGTCGATTTTCCCGTTTTCCCGCCGGCGGCTCCTCCCATCCAGGGCACGCTCAACGGGCCACGAGACGCGTTTATTGCGCGACTGAACACGACCACGACCGCTGCCGGCGGGCAGACGACGGCGGCGTCCTGGGCGACATACTTTGGCGGCAACGACGTTGACGAGGGAACTGGAATCACTCTCGATGTCAACCAAGGCATCTACGTGTCTGGTGACACGAACTCGACCGCACTGCTGCCGCTTGCAAAACCGTTAGAAGGGACCAACAACGGCGGCTACGACGCATTTGTGGCGCAATTGCAGCCGCGCTACATCCTGCAGATCACTGGAGCGCTGACGCTGGGCACGAACCAGACTTTCATCAGCGCCGGGAACCAGGCTACGTTCACCTACACGGTGACCAATAGCGGTCCGGACCTGGCCAGCAACCTCACGCTGACCGACAACCTGAGCCCGGCGTACACCCAGGTGAAGCTGGGCTTTGTTTCCGCGAGCGTGAACGCCGGAACCTGCGGAGGAGGCTCAACCGGTACCAACGTGAGCTGCAGCCTGCCACCACTGCAGGCGGGCTCGATCGCTACAGTCACCATCGTGGTAACGCCGACGCCCAACAGCACCGGCAGCCAAGCCACATTCAACGGCGGCACAGTGCAAGTGATGGGGCCGGGCAACATTGTGTTGGCGCAAACCACGGTACCGGCGGAGATGTCCGACTTCAGCCTCAATGTGAGTCCCAACAACGCCAGCGTACAAGCCGCGGGGGACACTGCCACGTATCAGGTGCAACTTACCCCACATCCCATTTATGCGACTCCTGTAGCACTAGGGTGTACCGGCTTGCCGACGGGAGCGGCGTGCAACTTCACAAACCAGTCGGTCAACCTGCAAGGTCCCGGGTCGTCGACACTCAACATCACGACGACGGCGCGGCCCATCGTGACACCCGCGGCGAGCTTGCTGACGCGGCATTTCTATGCGATGTGGCTGGCGGTTCCGGGATTGGCCCTGCTGGGGGTGGGAGTCGGCGGCGGCCGTCGGCGGCGGCGACGTATTCTGGGAATACTCATGTTCTGTGCGCTTTTCGGGCTGCTGTTTCTGCAGCCGGCGTGCAGCACCACCAGCACGCAGCCACCGGTTTCGGGCACGCCTGCCGGCGTCTACACGATCACGGTCAACGCGACGTCGGGTGGCGACACCAAGAACCAATCGGTCACATTGCAGGTTCCGTAACTTCGTCCGGGACCTGTGTCCGGGAGATGACTACAAGAAAAAGCCCACGGGGCGCAACACCCGTGGTCTTTGTAGTCTGATCGGCGACGACTACGCGCCCGCCGACAATTTGTGATGTCCTTTCGCTTCCGCGATCCCATACTGGCGGATCTTGTATAGAAGAGCTTTGTAGCTGATCTGGAGAATCGCGGCAGCCTGCTTGCGGTTCCAGTTGGTTTGTTCCAGAGCCTGCGTGATGGCCTGGGCTTCGGCTTCATCTTTGGCGGTGCGCGCCAGAGACTTCAAGCCGCCGGACTCAGCTCCGCGGGAGGAAGAATCTCCGGGCCCTCCGCTGTTGCCGTCGTTGCGGGGAAGCAGTTCGCTGACCGCCAGGTTCTCGTCCCCGAGAATCAAGTAGCGCTTCAGGAAGTTGTTCAACTCACGAAGATTGCCGGGCCAGGAATGATTCTGACAGGCCTGCAGCAATGCCGGAGAGAGCGGCAGCGGAGCGCGCGCGTAGCGCTCGGCCATGCGCGTCATGGAGTGCTTGAGCAGGATGGGAATTTCTTCCTTGCGTTCCCGCAGTGGTGGAATCTGCATGGTGAAGGCATTGAGACGGTAGTAGAGATCCTCGCGCAAGCGCTTGTTGGCGAGGGCTTCGGGGATGTTGATGTTGGTGGCCGCCAGGATGCGAACATCGACCTTGATGATGGATCGGCTGCCCAGGCGGGAGAAGGTTTGATCCTGCAACACGTGCAGAAGCTTGGCCTGCAGGAGGGGCGGCATCTCGCCGATTTCGTCGAGCAAAATTGTGCCCTTGTTGCACAGTTCGAATTTGCCGGGCTTGGCGTGAGTCGCGCCGGTGAATGCGCCGGGCTCGTAGCCGAACAGTTCGCTTTCCAGCAGGTCGGCGGGAACTGCGGCGCAGTTGACCTTGAGGAAAGTACGGTGGGCGCGGGGCGAGAGCTTGTGAATCAGGCGCCCAAGGACTTCCTTGCCGGTCCCGCTCTCACCGAGCAGAAGCACGGGGATGTCGACATTGGCCACGAGTGCAGCCTGGGAGCGAATCTTGCGCATCTGCGGGCTGGCCGCGATGAAGAAGACGTCGTCGGAAAGTTCTTCGATTTCTCCGGTAAAGGTTTGTTTTCCCTGGCCGAGGCTGAGATCGATGACGGCGTCGAGTTCGGCTTTTTGAAAAGGCTTGGTGAGGTAATCGAGAGCGCCGAGCTTCATGGCGTGAACGACCTTGCGCGTGTCGTTGACGCACGACAGCATGACGACCTTAAGGCCCGGCTGGATCTGGCGCAGTTGCTCGAGCGTCTGCAAGCCGTCGATGCCGGGCATGAGCACGTCGAGCAGAACCAGATCAGGCTGCAGGCCTTTTTTCACTTGCTGCAACGCTTCCTCGCCGGTGGTCGCGGTTTCGACTTTGTAGTCGTCCACTTCGAGCAGCGTCTTGATGTAGCGCAGCATGCCGGGTTCGTCATCAACCAGCAGGATTTTGGCGGTTGGCTTCATCGGTTTTTCCCCTTGCTGGCGGCCGCGGGGACCGGCTTAAAAGGAATCAGAAAAGAAAATTTGCAGCCTGCGCCGGGATCGCTCTCGACCCAGATCTTTCCCGCCATGCCTTGTACCAGGCGGCGAGCGATAGCGAGACCTAGTCCCATGCCTTCCTGAGCTTCGGTGCCGGGCAGGCGAAAAAAATCGTCAAAAACTTCCAGGTGGAACTCGGCGGGGATTCCCGGCCCGGTATCGGAAACGCTGACCTTGACCGAATTGGGATGGGTTACGTTCTGGCGGCGGCGCTCGGCGCTGGAAGGCTGAGCGGAGGCGCGGCGTTCCCACATGTGCGGCTCGGCGTGCAGCCACACGGTTCCGCCTTGCGGAGTGAATTTGAAGGAATTCTCCAGCAGGTTCGAGATCACGCGCTCCAGCTTGGGAGAATCGAAGGGAAAAACCGGAAGCTTGTCGTTGGCCAGAAAATAAAGTGCCAGACCTTTTTCCTGAAAGCGATTCGACCACAGCCGGCAAACTTCGGACAAGCAATCGTTGATGTTGCCCACATCGAACTGCATGCGAAGCCCGCCTGTTTCGAGGGCGCTGTAGGTCAGAAAATCCTGGATGAACTGCTGCAGGCGTTTTCCGCTGGCCTGCATGTCGTGTAAGACTTCACGCTGGCGATCACTGAGAGGGCCGAGCTTCTCGCTGTGCAGTAACTCGACGTAGCCGTTCAAAATCGAAAGCGGAGTTTTGAGATCGTGGGCGGCAGATGCCAGGGCGTTGGTGGTGCGCTGGAAACGCTCGCGCAGTTCCTTGTATTCGTGCAGCAGGTTTTCTGGGCTGGGTACGTCGCCGTCAGGACGGGCAACAGTGGCGGACATAGGTTCCGAGGGTCCTCCCGAGTCAGAAACACACGTGTTCTTTTGGACAGTAGCCATGTGGAAACCACAGGTTGACGGGGAGAGGGGGAACCGCACGCGCCCTCTCAGGACGAGTGCCAGTACAAAAATCGTATGTCAGGCGCAATTTCTTGTCAACGGAAAATGCACGGGAATTACCCAAGTGTAGCAAAAGCTTGCACTTTTGCGAGTATTAGGCGCGGAATGGCGGGTTTTCAAGGATCGAAGATAAAGCGAATAAAAGAACCGGAAACTCCCGGTCTCTTACGGGTTTGGCGGTCGGAGTGGGCGGGATTTTGGTTTGCTTTACCGGTTTCCTACGGTATTCGCCTGAGATTTGGCCCCTGAGGTGCTCCTATGCAAGAGTCTACAGTTGATGGAGAGGTCTGCATGAACGGTGCGAAATCGCGAAATGAGAGGCGGAAGTGGGCCCGACTGCCGCTTGCGATTCCCGTTTTTGTTCGCAGCCGTGATGGTAAGGGTAAGGAATTTCTCGAGTTTGCGACTGCCTTGAACGTGAGCGCGGGCGGGATGCTGGTCGCGATCCGGCGCGTACTGCCCGCAATCGCGCAGATCCGGCTTGAAATTCCGAGCGCGCCGGTGGCCGCGTTGGCGTTGCAACCAAGAGCGGCCCGAACGTTGCGCGCAAGAGCACTGCGCACCACGCCGGCGGAAGGCTACTACTTGCTGGGCCTGAAGTTCGCGCGCCCGTTGTTGGTTCCGGGCAACTCCAACACCCGGCGGCGGAAAATCGCGTCTACAGTGTGAAAATGTTTGCGCATAACCCTGGGGAAAGTGTTACTCTCGGACCCAATCCCTGATTACCAGGGTGTGCCAGTCCTGCTCTTTGGTAAGTTGATACTCCTCAATTACATAAGCTAGATTTGGGTGGGCCAAGGTAAGCCAGGATGTCTTTGGCTCTCCGGGTGCAGGTTAGACCACCACAGGTGTCCTCCCCCAGTGGTAGAAACCAAGCTATGACAATCAGCAGTGTGAATACGCTCGCCCAGCCTTTGGGGGAAATGCCTCCCGACGCGATTGTCTTTGGGCGCACCGAGGCCATGCAGGCCGTGCGCGACCGCCTGACGAAACTGGCGAGCGCCAACGTTCCGGTACTCATCCAGGGAGAGAGTGGAACCGGCAAAGACATTGTCGCGCGCATGATTCACGCAACATCGCCCTGGCGCACGGGGCCATGGGTGAAAGTGAATTGTCCGGCGATTCCGGGGACGCTGCTGGAAAGCGAACTGTTCGGCTATGAAAAGGGAGCATTCACCGGCGCCTATGGAATGAAGCCGGGCCGGGTGGAGATGGCGCATCGCGGCACCCTGTTTCTGGACGAGATTTCAGAGTTGGATATGTCGCTGCAGTCGAAGTTGCTGCAGTTGCTGCAGGACGGACAGTTCTGCCGCATCGGCGCGCAGGAAGACAAGAAAGTGGAAGTGCGGGTGGTGTGCGCCACCAACCGCAAGCTGGAGCAGGAGATCGAAAACGGCACGTTCCGGTCGGATCTGTTTTACCGCATCAACGTAGTGAATCTGCACCTGCCGCCGCTCCGCGAACGGGCCAGCGACATTCCCGATCTGGTGGCGTATTTTCTCGACTATCACAACCGGAAGTACAACTGCCGGGCGCGTGCGCTCTCGAGCGAGTTGATGACGGAGCTGGGCAAATATCACTGGCCGGGCAACATCCGCGAACTGGAAAACCTGGTCAAGCGCTACGTGATTCTGGGCAACGAAGATGTGATTACGACCGATCTGACGCCGCGGCCGACCGATTTCTTCAATACGGAAATTCCGGTGGACGGCCAGATTTCTCTGAAGAAGCTGACCCGCCAGGCGGTACGCGAGTTGGAGCGGAAAGTCATCCTCAAGGTACTGCAAAACTGTCACTGGAACCGCAAGCAAGCGGCGCGCGCGTTGAGCATCAGCTACCGCGCGTTGCTCTACAAGATTCGCGACGCCGGACTGCCCTCAAATCGGGCTGTCAAACGGCGGGAAGCGGACAGTCCCAAACAGGAAATTGCGGCGGACTGAGCGCGGTTTCTGATCCCGCCAGTTGCCGCGCCCAGCGCGGGTTTCCCGACGTTTGCGTTTGTTGCGCAGACATTTTCATTTCCAGCCCCGAGCGCGGTCATCGAATCTCTCCTAAGTACTTATCGAATAATGGCTTACCGAGCCGCACACTTTGGTCCTCGGAATGCACGTCGAGGGGAGTGGTTAGTAGTTGCCGTACTCAAAATAAGGTGCGAGCCACGCGTCGTAGTCATCGTGACCCGGGCGAAGTAACTCCTAAGGAGAAAGTACAATGAAAATGAGGAAGATCCTCTTGCTGGCCGTTCTGGCACTGGCCCTGCCAACGGCAATGTTTGCCGGCAGCAGCGTAGACTTCACCAACAGTGGCGGCACCTTGTCCGGTTCGAATAGCGGACTCTCGCTAAGTGGATCAGTCTTGATTGCCATCAGTGGGCTGAACGGGGGCGGCCTGATCACAGGTTCCGACCTAGGCAGCGTTAGCTTCACAACCGGAGCGCTGACGGGCGGTTCGTTGCAAATGGGCGGTACGTTCGCAGCCGGCGGGTCGTTTACTCTCACCGGGAATGGCACCAACGGAGTTCCAAACGGCACGCTGTTCTCAGGAACTTTTTCCACTCCTGTGACCTGGACGCTGACGACTCTTGCCAACGGAACCCATAACTACACGCTGACCGGTACCGTGGCAGGAGCGTTCGGCTCCGGCTACCCGACCGAAGGTGTGACGGTACAGCTAACGATCAACACCGGTAAGGGCTTCTTCAACGGCAGCACCACCATTTCGAGCGGTGACACGAATATCGCAGTTCCTGAACCGGGCTCGTTGAGCCTGGTGGGAGCTGGGTTGATCGGTCTAGCTGGTTTGGTTCGTCGCAAGATGAAGAGTTAGCGTTTTTGTTGCACTTCACAAATAAACAGAACCCCGCCGCGAGGCGGGGTTTTTGTTTTTACTGCGATCATTTGCGGATGCCGCTTAGCCGCGGAGTTCCGACAAGGCTTTGCGGGCGTCATCTCTCTTCGGGTCGAGCTTAACGGCCTTGTCCAACTGTTCGCGAGCGAGTCTGGGGTTGTTCTTCTTCTGATAAGCGACGCCGAGGTGGTAGTGGAGGTCGGCGTTGTCGGGGTCGCCGCGCTTTTCGGCGAGGCGCAATGCTTCCTGAAACTGGCTGATGGCGGAATCGTAGACGCCCTTTTGATAGTAAGCCCAGCCGAGAGTATCGGCAGCGTTAGGCCATTCGGGGGCGCCGCGGCGCGCCGTTTGTGCCAATCCCATCGCCACGTCGACATTGCCCCCTTGCTCAAGAATCACATAGGCGAGGTTGTTGGAAGCGAGAGGATGATCGGGCGAAATGCTGAGCGCCTGCTGGTACAAGGTCTTGGCGTGATCCCAGTCCTTGTTCGCCTCATAGAGTTCCCCGGAAAGAATGTAAAGATTGACGTCCCGCGGATTGTCTTTGATAGATTGCTGGTAGAGAGCGAGAGCCTTGTCGGCGGAGCCTTCCTGGATCTGCACTTTGCCGAGTTTTTCGAGGGCGTCAGTGTTGTTTTTGTCGAGGTCGATGGCCTTGCGCAGGGCGGCTTCCGCGCCGGGCAAGTCTTTCTTGCCGTTGAAGAGTGCGGTGCCAAGGAGATCATAGAAATTGGCGTTGTTGGGAGACTTGGCGATTTGAGCGTTGGCGGCGGCGATTGCCTTGTCAAACTGTTTCTGCACGAAGTAGGTGTTCATGATGCCGCTCAGGCCTTCGGCGGAGGATGGGTCCTTGTCGAGAGCTTGCTGGTACAGGGTCACGGCTTGGTCGTAATGCTTCTGTATGAGCTGGATGTTTCCCAACTGGACGTAAGGGGCAGGACTCTGCGGAGCCCTCTGCTGGGCCTGCTCAGCGTCCTGCTGGGCATCACTGTATTTCTGGTGGGCGAGGTCGGCGACGCCTTTGAGAATGAAACCATCTACCGAATAAGGCTGTGCAGAGATGATCTGCTGCGCGGTCTGCAAGAGGGCATCGAGATCGCCGCGGCGCAGGGCCAGGGCAGCCAAGGCGCGCTGCGCATCGCTCAGATCGGGGCGAATTTTGACGGCCAGGCGCCACTCCGATTCAGCCTGGTCATCGTTGTGCTGTTGTGCGAAGGCATTTCCCAATAAAAAGTGCGCGGTGGCATTGTCGGGATCATTGCGCAGGGCGCTGTGCAGCGAGTCGACGGCGCCGTTGGCGTCGTTCTTGCCAAGCTGTATCTGCGCTTTGTCGATGAGGCCATAGATATCGCTGGGGCTCGCCTTGAGGATCTCGTTGTTCAACTTGGCCGCTTCGTCGAGGCGATTCTTAAGGATCAGGAGCTCGATGTAGTTCTTCTTAACCTTGATGTCTTTGGGATGATCGCTGTAGAGCGAAGCGTACTCGTCGGTAGCCTTGTCGACATCCCAGGTAGCGTAAAAATCGCCGAGCATGCGATAGCCTTCCGAATTGTCGGAGAGATCTTTCTTGGTTTGACGCAGGAAGGATTCGATCTCGTCCTTCTTGCCCTCCTGCATCAACAGGCGAACCAGGGCGGCGCGGGGCGCTGGACTTTTCGGATCTACGGTGATGGCGTGCTTGAATTGCTGATCCGCTTCGGGCAAACGCTTGCGTGACTGATAGAAGCCGCCCAGGGCAAGTTGCGCGTTCATGGCTTTGGGATCGACTTCGGTTGCCTTCTTGAAATGCTCTTCGGCCTTATCGGGGAGGTCGGACCGGAGCTCAAAAAGCGCGAGCAGCAGGTAGGACTCAGAGCGGTTGGGATCGGCGGCTATTGCCTGCTGCATCTCCTGCATGGCGGCGCCGATATTGTTTTGCGCGGTGTAGTAGTTGGCCCAGGCCTCGTGAGTTTCAGGGTTGTTCGGCTGTTTATCTTTGAGAATATCGAGGTGGGTCTTGGCCTGCTTGAGATCGTCTGTATTTCTTGACGTGACCAACAGGTTGGCGAGATCGGTGTGGGCGCGATAATTGTCAGGCGCGTATTCCACGGCAAGACTCAGTTCCTGGTAGGCACGTGGGAGGTCGCTGAGTTTGAGATACGTCTGGCCGAGCTGGTAGTGCGCCTGGGCGAAGCGGGAGTCGATCTGAATGGCGTTGGAATACTGGATGGCTGCTTCACGGTACTTGCCCTCGGCAAAATATTTTTCGCCGCTCTCGAAGAATTTCTGCTTGCGCACGTTGGGATCGCGGGAACAGCCGGTCACGACGGCGGCGAGGAGAGAGCAGATCAGCAACAGTCGGACGACAACGCGACGACTCATCGAGTTTCTCCAATTGCAAGCCCGGAGGAGATAGGCAAGGTCGGGTGGAACGATTCATCATACTGCAAGCCAAGAATGCTGCAAAAGTTACCACTATTACTTTCGTGCCAACGGAGTCGAATCTCAGCGGCCGAGGCGTTTTGGGCAACGACAATCCCAAAGAAACTGCATGGCCCATGACCCCACCCTGACTGCTGGGCAAGGGGTGCTGGGCAGTCGCCCAGTCTGGAAGTTCTAGGCAGCAGGGACTTAACACCTACCGGGCAAGGTTTTCTGGGCAGGCATGGTAGGGCAAGGCAAGGAGAATTGGGAAAGCGCCGGAGGGCTGGAAATTTTTGCGAGGGAACCTGCATTTCAGGGGGATTCACTTCAAGAATGATTAAGACGGGACCTGCCCGCGCATGGGTATCTCGTGGTTTCGCCAGTTGGGACGCCACTCAAACGGGCCTGTATGGTGCCCCTCAGGAAAATGAAGCAGAAACTGACTAAGCTCGCACGAGCCGAATATGCTAGATGCGCATTTTCCGACGTGCTACGCCGGCCAGAATTGTCAGCCCCGTCCCCAGCAAACCCAGAGTACCAGGTTCTGGGACCGTCGACGTGCTACTGCAACCGCCTCCGATGACGTTGTTATTCAGGGTCACTGCACCATTGATCGCCAAGGCGCTCCCGCAACCGATGCTTGCGCCATTATTCAGGGTGATGCTGGTGAGCGCGAGAATATTTCCTTGGAACGACGTTGTTGTGCCCAGAGTCGCGGAGCTGCCAACCTGCCAATATACGTTCGGGTCAGCCAGACTATTGCTAAAAACAACAGACGAGTTGCTCGCAGTGGTCAGGGTACTCCCGATCTGAAAAACGAACAGTGCATTGGGGTTGCCCAAGTTGTTGAGCGTCAGCGTCCCCGTCAGCTGCGCAGAGCTGGCAAAGAAATATACGCCCGGCGTGAGAGTCATCCCACCCAAGTCTTTACCCGTCAGGGTGGCAGTGCGCGCCAGGCCCATGGCGATGTTGTACGCTGTGGTCAAATCCCGTTGCGCCTGAGCGGCACGCGAGTTACATGCATTGATCGTTCCGCTGACGTGCCCGGGGGGAAAGCCGGTTACAGCGCAACCTGCGCTCACACCCAGGTTTCCGGTGAGGACGCTGGAGCCGGTATTGGTCACGGTCGAGCCCGCCAGCACTGCATAGCTGCCGGCAGTTCCAAGGTTGACCGCCGAGTTGTCCGAGTTGGCAAAAGCACTGAATACCAACATCGGGACCGGCAAGAACGAAAGGGCTAGCAGACGAAGGCCGCGCGATTTCATAGCTTTTCCTACCCTTCTAAGACTCTACCAACAACAGTCACCGCACTTTGGCCACCAATGCGCTCCTCCACCAGGCAACGCTGATAAGCTGTTCTCGCTTCAGAAGCTTAGTACCCGAAAGACCGGCAAGAAATCAAGAATCAAACCCCGCAAGAACGTCGATCATTTGCAACTTAATCGCATAAGACTACGCACCTTTTAAGGTGACCGAAAAGATCAATTTGAAATCCCACAAGCATCATGCAGGACAGGCGTCCAAAAAAGAGAAGAGGTGGCAACATCGCTTCCCTTGACCATGCCTATGAGGAACAGACGGAAAATGGGGAGGGCTGCATCCGTCTATCCCAATCGTCCTATCTGGGCAAGTTACATTGTCACTGACTTGACGGCTGTTCAAAATTGCTCAGTTTGAAACAAATTCTGAAATGTGTCAGCGATTATCGAGTGCGATGCTAGTTGACGAAAGATCGCCTTCTCACTCAGAACCCAGGCTTCGTGGTGGGTTTCACTTGGCCCCGAACACATAGCGCAGTAACGAGAAAGAAGGCGAGCAGGTACGCTGCAAAAAATCCAAACTCCCGCCGTGCTTCCTTCGATTTTGGCCAACAAAGCCACGTTGCTACAAGCCGAGGATCGCGTGTGGAGGATCGCGTGCATTTTCACCCTGCGTAGATTATGTCAGTGGGGGATGTAGTCATTGAGCAACGAGACGACCAGGTTCGAGAAGGGCATGATGCGTTGCTGCGCGGCTTCGGAAGTCTCTCCCGGATTCATGGAGGTCATGATCCGCACCAGGGCGCCATCGCTGCGGTTCGTACGGATAGAGTCTTTGATCAGATAGTACTTTGCCCAGTATTCGCTGGCGACTCCGCGATCATGGGCCCAATACCAGTACAGGACCAGCAAGCGGGAGTCTCCCTTGGTGATGACATAGCGGTTCACGGGGAAGGGAACGTGGCCGGGCGGAGCGAGCGCGATACGCTCACTTTCGGCGGGCAGCCATCCTGCGCCGGGCAAACAATTCTTTGGAGAATGAATCGTATCGCCCGCGCGCTGGCTGGGAAAGTAGGCGATGTACAGGGTCACGGTGGGGTCCGCGTCTCCCTGCGGGGAGTATCTACGCAACAGGAAGTCGCCGGGGCCCAGAACGTCGAGAGTCTCTTGATCAATGGTCAGGTCGGTCGCACTCCAGGCGCCCAGCTGCTGAGGAAAGGACCTGAGGGGCGGTCCCTTCGGGACATCTTCGTTGCGGCCGTGGAGCAGAATGGCCGTCAGCCCGATTAAAACAGTCGCGCAAACGAAACGCAGTCTCACGGCTCTTCCTTTTCCCCTTCCGGCCAGATCACGCAGATGGTCTGGTGCAGAAGATACATCATGACGAGAGCGATCACAAAGACGAACACTCCCCAGGAAGCGTGGAAATAGCCTTCTGCTTTGTCCGCGTCCCAGTACTCTACAAGCAGGCCAGTGCCGATAATGCGCAGGCTGTTGGCGGCGACTGCGATAGGAATGGAGGCAACCGCCAGCAGAACGCGCACCACAATTCGGCGATCCATCAGGTAGCCATAAATGATTGCCAGCGTGGTCAGTGACATGAGCGAGCGTATGCCGCTGCAGGCCTCTGCCACATTCAGTGGCATGGAAGGCAGGTTGATGATATTGCCTTCGCGGAACACGGGCACGCCGAGCCAGGGCAGGACGGCGGCGGCCAGGCGCGAATCCAGCAACTGTAGGGGAAAGGTGATCTGGTTGAAGATGATGGCGGGAATGGGGATCATCAGAACCAGAAACGCCAGGGGAAACAGAAGGGCGCCGAAATAACTCCATCCCAGGAAGAGCACGATCAAACCGGCCAGAACGAGCAACATGGACGAGCGGGCCAGGAAGAGTTCCGCTCCCAGTTGACCGACGATGAAGACGCAAAGACCGGCACCGAGAAGCGCCAGACCGGACCACGAGGGCAGTATCGGAATCCGAGCCAGGCGATCGCGCTCCTGCCAGACCACGAAGCCGGAGAACAGCGGCACGAAGAAACCATGAGAGAAGTTAGGATCGTGCCACCACTGGGCGATGAGGTGGGCGAGGGTAGGACCGTAGAGCCAGAGCAACAAGGCGGCGATGACCGCAAGTTGCAGCCACGAGATTTCCTTGCGCGGGTTTGGGGACACGTTCGCAGAGCGCCAGCTGATCCAGGGGCAGACGCCAGTCATTCCTTGGGGAACCCTGAGCATAAGCGAGATTTGACGGATCATGCAACGTCAAATTAAGTAAGGCTAAACGCTCAGCAGGAAACTCGGAACCGAAAACTCCGGTCATCAGAATCCTTACTAGGGTAACTTCCGGCGGGTCGATGGGGCAAATATGGTTTGAAACGGAGGGGTCCGCTCGGGCGTACGGAACTGGCAAATAGGAATTCGACGAACCTTGAACGGACGACCGTTGACGGATATGAAGGGAGCACTACTGAGAAAAAGTTTTCCCACAACTCTCTAGAGTTGTTTGACCGCAAGCATGGCCCGGCCCGGTTTAGCCCCCATTTTGTAGCACCATTCCGGCTCTAAATTATTGAAAATATGGAGTATAATTGGGTCTCTGCTTTTATCAATCCGGAGCACCGACAGTGGCAATCCTCGTGCTCGTAGGGCTGTGGGGATTCTGACACGCTCGGGTGAACCTCAGTCGCCAGCCGGAAAAAGTAAAAATGGGGAATTTATTGCCCAATAATGCAAAAAGCGGTGGAGACGGCGCACCGGCTGAGCCGGCGGGGCTCGCGTTTGTTGAAGGTGTTAGTGCGAGCATGCGTCCGGTGGAAGCCGTGATCCGGGAACTGGCGCAGAGCGATGTTCCGGTCCTTTTGCTGGCCGAGCGCGGTGCGGGCAAGCACGCCACATCGCAACGCATTCATCAAATGTCGCGACGGAGTGCGCAACCGTTCCGCCGAATTCCATGCACAGGCTTGAAGCCGGAAGATCTGGAGCCGCTGCAAGGGCGGGAAAACGAAGGGCCGCAGCCGAGTGCGGGAACGATCTATCTGGAGGAACTGGCGGATTTGAGTGCGGAATGTCAGGCGGGTCTGCTGGAAGTGATGCCGCAATCGGCAGGGAATGGCGCGGCTGGCAGCGATCGTGCGCGGCTCATCTGTGGCAGTGCTCGCGATCTGGAGGTCGAGGTCAAGCGAGGCCGGCTGCGCGAGGATCTCTACTATCGCATCAGCGGAGTGTGTCTGCGGCTGCCTCCGTTGCGCCAGAGGAAAGAAGACATCCCGTTCCTGATGGGGCACTTCCTGCGCAAGTACGCGCGGGACTTCCGCCACAGCGTTCCCGACCTGAGCGCCGAGACGCTGCGCTTGTTCCTCGATTACGCGTGGCCGGGAAACATGCTGGAACTGGAAGATGCCGCCCGAGTGTTGGTGGCGCTGGGAGATGAGCACGTGGCGCTCGGGGGGCTGCGCGCTCTGCTGCTCAAGCCGGAGGCCAGCAGCAACGGCGCGGGAGTTTCGCTGAAGGCGGCGGCGAGGGCAGCCTCGCGCGAGGCGGAAAAGGAATTAATCCTGAACGCCCTGACGCGGACGCGCTGGAACCGGCGTCGGGCCGCGGAAGAATTGCAGATCAGCTACAAGGCGTTGCTTTACAAGTTGAAGCAAATCGGATTTGAATACGGAGCGTCCTAACCTCTGTGGAGACAGTTATGAAGAAAGCGATGAGACTGGCAGTGCTGATGGGGATGGGTTTGCTGGCGGCGGGGCTAGTGGCGCAGGCGACTGGTACGGACAAGCCCGATGCCGACAAGAGCGACAAGCCGCCCGCGACAGCGCAGGCGCCGGAGGCCCCGGCGGCTTCCGATTATGTGATCGGAGCCGACGACACGCTGCACATTTCGGTATGGAAGGAACCGGATTTGTCGGAGACGCTGCCGGTGCGTCCGGACGGGAAGATTTCGATGCCCTTGCTGAACGACATCACGGCTGCGGGGCTGACGCCGTTGCAATTGAAGGATTCGCTGACCGAGAAGCTGAAGAAATACATCGCCGACCCGCGCGTGACCGTGGTGGTGACGGCGATGAACAGCCGGCGCATTTTTGTGTCGGGGGAAGTTCTGCACACCGGTCCGATGGTGTTATTGCCGCACATGACCATGCTGCAGGCGCTGTCGCAGGCCGGGTTTACGCAATTTGCCAACGTTAAAGGGATTTACCTGTTGCGGACTGAGAACGGCAAACAGGAAAAGTTGCCGTTCAATTACAAGGAAGTGATCAAGGGGAATCATCCCGAACAGAACATCGCCCTGAAGCCGGGCGACACGTTGGTGGTCCCGTAAGGAACGCGATGAGGAAACATAAGAACATTTGGATCCTGGGCATGCTGGCCTGCGCGCTGAGTCGAGCGTGGGCGCAAGACAGTTCTACGCCGCCAGCGACGGAGCCGGCGCCGCAGAGCGGCCAGCAGGAGCCGATCCCCGCATATGGCCAGGACAATGCGCCGCCGCCGATCAGCGAGAATCCGCCGCTGTCGGGGTTGGACCTGCCGTCGCTGGAGCCGCACGCGGCACCGTTGAGCTACTTGCAGCCGGGCGCGACGATCAGCGAATCGGCGGACTCGAACGTCGCCAATACGCTGGGGGGCGGGTCGTTCAACTCCGTCAGTCGCGCGCTGGGAAACCTGACGTTGAGACGCTTGTGGAGCAACTACGACCTGGGGCTGGATTACATCGGCGGTGTCGCTTACTACGACCTGCCCGGAGAAGGCCTGAAATTACTGCAGCAGATGGATCTTGACCAGAAGATCACCTGGAAGCGGGGGCAATTGTCGGTGCGCGACAGCTTCAGCTATCTGCCCGAAGGCAACTTCGGATCTTCCTATGGTTCGCTGGGCTCGCAGGGGATCTCGTCGCTGGGGACCACGTCCTTTGGCATTTTCGCCAACGGCGCCTCCCTGGGAACGCTGGGACTTGCGCCACGCATCTTGAACGTGAGCGTAGCGGACATCTCCGAAAATCTCTCACCTAAGTCGGCGATCACGGTAGCCGGAGGGTATGCCTTCACTCATTTTTACGGAAGCGCTTATACAGGCACCAGTTTCATCGGCAGTGCGCAGACGTCGGCTCAGGTGGGATACAACCGTATCCTCACTTCGCATACTCAGATCGCGCTGGTCTACGGCTATCAAGGGTTTGATTTTTCGATCTTGGGAACGGCATTTCATACCCACGTGATCCAGGGACTGTACGGACACCGGATTTCAGGACGTATGGATTTACTGCTCGGAGCTGGGCCACAGATCACTCTTATCGATACGCAAAGTGCGGTGTGCAGCAATCCGAGCCTCACAGGGTTTGCGTGTTTATTGGCGGGGGATACGTTGGTGCCCACAACCGTCAAGAACACGAAACTTGGGGTAGCGGCTCAGGCTCGCCTGCGCTACAAGTTCCCCAAGACGTCGCTGACTCTGACATATCAACGGGTCGAGACTAGCGGCTCAGGCTTGTTTGCGGGAACACAAAGCGACATAGTTCGCCTGAATGCGGATCGCCCCCTCACCAGGGTTTGGGATGCGTTCACCGACATCGGATATGCGCACAATAGCCGGGTGCAACCATTGTCTTATCAGCAATTGACCGAATGCGCCGGCGTATCCCAGAGCAACGCGCCGCCGCCCTGTCCGGCCAACAACGCGATGGCCTACAGTTATGGCTTCATCGGCGGGGGCGTGCACCGCGCGTTTGGACGCAGCTTCCACGGTTATGCCAGCTACCAGTTCAACGAGTTGGCGTTTGACCAGTCGTACTGTATCGCAACCACCGCGTGCAACCGCATTTCGA
This sequence comes from Acidobacteriota bacterium, assembly GCA_013289685.1. Lineage (GTDB taxonomy): Bacteria > Acidobacteriota > Terriglobia > Terriglobales > Acidobacteriaceae > Sulfotelmatobacter. Next base: position 28,574 of record JABCZL010000002.1, read on the forward strand.
ACCGCAATGTGGTGACGTTTGGATTGGATTGGACCCCCCGGCCGATCCGGATCGATTGATTCGAGGGGCCGCGCGCAGCAAGCCGATGCGGCCAGAAGGAATACGAAGATGATTCAGAATCGCGAACTAACGATGGACGATTATCTGGCGATGTTGCGCCGGCGGGCGAAGTGGATTCTACTTCCGGCGCTGATTTTCACGTTGTTGGGATTTCTGGCCTACCTGGTGGTGGAACGGGACTTCGCCAAGTACACGTCGCAGTCGACGATCCTGGTGGAGCCGCAGAAGGTGCCGGAGAATATGGTGCAACCGGTGGTCTCGGAGGATCTCGGAGCGCGAATGGCCACGCTGCAGCAGCAGGTGATGGGTCAAGCAAATCTGCAGACAGTCGTGGAGCGCGTGTTCACGGGCAAGAACAGCCAGCAAGTGGGAGAAATCATCGACAACATCCGACTAAATATGAAGGTGGAGGAAGTTCCCACGGACCTATTGCAGCTCAGCGCCAAAAAAAAGCCCGGCACGCAGGGAAACTCGGGCGGATTCTATGTGAGCTATACGGCACCCAACGCACGGGAAGCGCAGCAGATTTGCGCAGAACTGACATCGTTGATGATGAATGAAAACCTCAAGTCCGTCCAGGCGGCCGCCAAGGGCACCAGCGATGTGTTGAGCCGCGGTATCGAAGACGCCAAGCACAATCTGGATGATCTGGATTCCCGAATGGCGGATTTCAAGAAGAAATATGTGGGACAGCTTCCGGGCGACGAAGAGAACAACCTGAAAATCCTGACGGGTCTGAATTCGCAGCTGGAAGCGAACGCGCAGACCCTGAACCGGGCTCAGCAGGACAAGGCGTACACCGAGTCGATCCTGGCGCAACAGCTGGCAGCGTGGCAATCGACACAATCCTCGACCAATCCTCAGACTCTGGAGAAACAGTTGTCTGACTTGCAGTCGTCCTTGCTGAGTTTGCAGGCGCGCTACACCGAGGACCATCCGGATGTGATCAAAACCAAGGCCGACATCGCAGAAGTGAAAAAGAAGTTGGCGGAGATCAACAAAGCATCGTCGGATGCCACAGTCACCGGCCGTGATAAGGCTTCGGCGATGGAGCCGCCCGAGATTCGCCAGTTGCGGCTGCAGGTCCACCAATACGAGGACCTGACGGCGGCGGCCAACCGCGACCAGAAGAGGCTGCAGCACGAGATCGAGGTGTACCAGGGTCGAGTTACGCTAAGCCCGAACGTTGAAGAGCAGTACAAGGCACTGATGCGCGACTACGAAACCGCGCAGAAGAACTATCAAGAGCTGCTGGCCAAGAAAAATTCGGCCGATCTGACGGTCAACATGAACAACCAGGCGCAAGGGGAACAAATGGCTCTCCTTGCCCCCGCGAACCTGCCCGAGTCGCCAAGCTTTCCGAACTTCTGGCTGTTTGCCGCTGGCGGGTTGGCGGCTGGGCTGGCACTGGGAGGCGGGCTGGCCATGTGGCAGGAGTTGCGCGACAACTCGATTCGCACCGAGGCGGACGCCGAGGCGGCTCTGGAGTTGCCCATGCTGGTTTCGGTGCCTTGGGTAGGCCTGGCGGCTGCGGACAACAAGAATGGCAAGTTCAAGTTCTGGAATCGGAAGAGGAATCCGGACGAACACAAGGAAACGGTAGGAGTGTAAGCGAAGCAGATTCCAGGGACCCCTATGTACAAAGAGTTTTACGGACTACGAGCCAACCCGTTCAACGTCAATCCCGACCCGCGTTATCTGTTTCTGACGCGGCACACGGAAGAGGCGCTGGCGTGTCTGACTTACGGAATCCAGAGCCGCAAAGGTTTTGTCCTGCTCACCGGGGAAGTGGGCACGGGCAAGACCACGCTTATCAACAAGCTACTGGAGTGGTTGCGCCTGCAACAGGTGGCGACCGCGTTCATCTTCAACTCGCGCCTGAACACGCCGCAGTTTCTGGATTACATGATGGCGGATTTCGGCATCCCCTGCGATTCGAAGGCCAAGAGCCAGATCCTGCTGCGGCTGTACAACTGGCTGCTGGACCGGTACCGGGCGGGGGAGACGGCGGTGCTCATCGTCGATGAGGCGCAGAATCTCTCGGAAGAAGTGCTGGAAGAGATCCGCATGCTGACCAATCTGGAGACCTTCACGGAAAAGCTGCTGCAGATTGTTCTGGTGGGACAGCCGGAGTTGGAACAGAAGCTGAAGCAGCCGCAATTGCGGCAGTTGCGGCAGCGCCTGACGCTGCGGGCGAAGACTCACCCTTTGACCCTGGACGAGACTAAGGCGTATGTGCAGCAGCGGTTGCGGATTGCGGGGTCGACTGGCCAGCAGATTTTCGAACCCCAGGCGCTGGTGTCGATTCACCGCTATGCGCTGGGGATACCGCGCGTGATCAACCTGCTGTGCGAGCACTGCCTGGTGAGCGCCTTCGTGGATCAGCAGAAGATCATTGGGGCGAATGTGGTGGATGGAGTGGCGCGGGATTTCGATCTGGGCGACAACACCACGTCAGGCACGCTCACGACGCCGGCATCGGCGCCCAGTCCGAATCCAGGCAAGTTTGATTTGGTAGATGCGTTGCGGTCGTTGGCAACGCTGGCCGACCGGCTACGTGAGGAAGACAAAGACCTCCCCGACGAAAGGAAACTATGAGCCGTATTCATGAAGCGTTAAAGAAAGCCGAGCAGGAGCGGGCAGCGAGTCAGGGAGGTGCGGCGCCACCGAGCTACACCAACACTCCCGTAGCCGACGAGCCGGTGTTTTCGGACAGTCCGGCTGCGGCGTCATCGCCTGCGGGCACGGCGGCACACCTGGGGATGCCTGCCTTCGCCAGCCCTCTCACCATCGATACCCTGCTGGCCCGGTGCCCCCAGACGGAGTGGACCCCGGACATGACGACGATGTTGTTCATGAACGGGGACGACAGTGCGCGGGGTACGGAGGAGTTTCGCACCCTGCGGTCGCGGCTCTACCATCTGCGGGAAAAGATGACGCTCAAGACGTTGCTGGTAACGAGCGCGCTGCCCAAGGAGGGCAAGTCATTCATCTCGGCGAACCTGGCACAGGTGATCGTGCGCCAGCACGGGCGCCGGGTGTTGCTGATCGATGCCGATCTGCGCGGGCCGCGGCTTCAGCAGATGCTGGGCACGACGCCGGGGCCGGGTCTCTCCGACTACCTGCAGGGACGAAACGATGAATTTTCGATCATCCAGCGGGGGCCGATGGAGAACTTTTTCTTCATGCCTAGCGGTACGGGCATTGCGGATCCCGCGGAACTGGTGGGCAATGGACGGCTGAAGATCCTGTTGCAGCGGCTGGAGCCCTTGTTTGATTGGATCATCATGGACTCGCCGCCGGCCATCCCGGTTTCCGATGCCAGCATCCTGGCCAAGGCTTGCGATGGAGTGCTGATGGTGGTGCGGTCGAATGTGACCCCGTCCGACGTGGCCCGCAAGGCTCGCCTGGAATTTCCCGATCAGGCGCTGGTCGGCGTGGTGCTGAACGGAACCAGCGGAGACGAGACGCCGTACGCGCGCTATTACTACGAGTCTTACCAGAAGAAAGCAACCACGACCAAGGCCTAGGGGGAGAAGTGATCCGGCTCTTCAATGTCTATTATCCGGTGCGGACCCTGGTGCTGCTGGTGGTGGAGGCCATGGTCGTAGGCTCTTCCTTTCTCCTGGCGACGTGGTGGCGCAACCCGGAGACAAGTTGGATCGTACTGAACGTCGACGGCGGGTACTTAAAGATTTTCTTTGTAACCGCGATTGTTCTGCTGCTTTCTCACGGGTTCGATCTGTACGATTCCGGCAGCCTGAGTGACAAGTGGGACTTGATCTTCCGGCTGTTGATGGTGCTTGGGTTGGTGTCGTTTGCTCTCGCCGCGGTTGCTTTGGTTTACCGAAGTTTAGGCCGCGACTTTCTCCCCGGAGTCGCGTGGGGACTGGGTGTTTTAACGGTTGCGCTTTTCGTTTGGCGGGCCTCGTACTCCTGGCTTGTACAACAGTCCTATTTCCGCGAGCGGGTATACGTATTGGGCACTGGCGATCGAGCACAGCGTGTAGTGAATGGGTTGCAGCAGCGCCCGGAGTTGGGCATTGAGGTCGCGGGTTGGACGGAGAACATCGTCGGGGAGTTCAATCGCGATGCCGTGGCCGAGCACATGATGGGACTGGTTCGGCAGAACGGGGTGCACCGGGTGATCGTGGCGATGCCCGAGCGCCGCGAGAAGCTCCCAGTGAGCGAATTGCTGACGCTGCGGCAGGAGGGCGTGAAGGTCGAAGAGGCGACTAACTGGTTGGAAAGAATCTCCGGAAAAATAGAGGTCGAACACCTGAATCCGAGCTGGCTGATTTTCGCCGATGGGTTCCGTTTCAGCCCTTTTTTCCGGGGCGTGCGGCGGGCGGTGAACATTTCGGTTTCGCTGGTCGGGCTGGTGCTGGCACTCCCGCTGCTGCCTTTTGTCGCGCTCGCCGTCAAGCTTAGCTCTCCGGGTCCAGTGTTTTATCACCAGAAACGAGTGGGCAAAGGGGGCGCGACATTTTACTGTCACAAGTTCCGCACGATGCGTCAGGACGCGGAAGCCGACACGGGCGCCACCTGGGCGACGGACGATGATCCGCGCATCACGCGGGTTGGAAGGTTCTTGCGGTCCGCCCGGTTCGACGAAATTCCACAGCTCTGGTGCGTGCTGAAAGGCGATATGCACTTTGTGGGACCCCGTCCGGAACGGCCTGAATTCGTGGAATCGCTGATCAAAGAGATCCCGTATTACGGCGTCCGTCACATGGTGCGGCCGGGCATTACTGGATGGGCGCAGGTGAAGTACAAGTACGGCAACACTTCCCAGGATGCTCTGGAAAAGCTGCAATACGATCTGTTTTATATCAAGAACGCGTCGCTCGGTCTGGATCTGCTGATCTGGTTCCAGACGGTCAAGATTGTTCTGCTGGGGCGGGGAGCAAAATGACTGCCCGGAGCCGACGACCGTAAGGTCATAACGACCAAGATCGCGAGATGCGGTGCGGTAAGGTCACGAGGAGTGGGGAAGCTTGCATGAAGTGGGTGTTCTGGTTGGCGTCAGGGCTCGTAGCCTACACGTATGTAGGGTATGCCTGCTGGTTGCGGTTGCGCATGCTGTGGCGTTTCCGGCCCGTGCAGCGCGGCTCATCCACACCCCAGGTATCCATCGCGATGGTTGTGCGCAATGAGGAGCAGACACTGGAGGCGAAGCTGCAGAACTTGCTCGGGCTGGATTATCCGGCGGATCGATGCCAGATCATCGTGGTGTCTGACGGGTCCACGGACCGGACGGAGGAGATTCTGCGCGCACATGCTCGCGATTCACGCGTGCATATCGTTCTGAACGAGCTGGCGCAGGGGAAGGCGTCCGGTCTGAACGATGCCATGGATCTTGCCGGAGGGGAGATGGTGGTGTTCACCGACGCGCGACAGCCTCTTGAGCGCGGAGCGGTGCGTTTGCTAGTGGAGAACTTTGCGGATCCGGAAGTGGGATGCGCGAGCGGGGAATTGATGCTGGGCGATTCAGCAACGGGCGAGAGCAGCGGAGGACTGGGCCTCTATTGGCGGATAGAGAAGCAAGTTCGAAAACTGGAGTCGGCTTCAGGCTCGGTGGTAGGAGCGACAGGCGCACTCTACGCTGTGCGGCGCGAGTTGCTGACGCGAGTCCCGCCGGGGACGATTCTGGATGACGTCTATCTGCCCATGCAGGTGGTGCGTCAGGGCAAGCGAGTGGTTTTGGACGATCGGGCGCGGGCGTGGGATAGGCCAAACCAGGGGACGGGACGGGAATTCTCACGGAAGGTCCGCACCCTCAGCGGCAACTATCAGTTGCTGCAACTGGCGCCCTGGCTTCTGAGCGCCAGCAATCCCATCCGCTTCGAGTTTGGGAGTCACAAACTGCTGCGACTGGCGGTTCCGTTCGCCCTGGCAGCCATGCTGGGCGCATCTTTTGTGCTCAGTGGAAATTTCTACCGCGTGATGTTGATTCTGCAGCTCGTGTTCTACTCGCTGAGCGTGCTGGCGTTGAGCAAGTTGGTGAAGGGCGGAAGACCGGCACGGGTGGCGGATGCGGCTGGGACTTTTGTCTTGCTGAATGGCGCCGCGGTAGTGGCTCTGGTCAATTTTGTAGCAGGGAGACGAGCAGAATGGACACGTTGAGAGTCGTTCCATCTGGGGCGTTTGGCCACAGAGGGGCGGGGGCGGAAGGCAGATCGAGTTGCAGCGGCAAGAGAAAGTATTCATGAATACCAAAGCCGCATCAGTGAACGGTAGAGGACGCTCCGCGACCTGGATGACGCGCGCGCAGTCCATCGCCGCCCAGGGACGGCGCCCGTTTGTCTATGGCGCGCTTGTGGTGTTCTCGTGGCTTTATTACTACCGGCCAGAGGACTTCATTCCAGGGTTGGACTACATTCCAATGGCGAAGATTGCCGGGATCATCGCACTGGTGGCGCTGCTTGTCGGAATTATGGGTGGGGGCAAGGCGAAGGTGCCGCGAGCGGTGGTGTTTCTGTGTCTGCTTCTGCTGCAGATGGGAATGAGTGTGCCGTTCGCGATCTGGCGTGCAGGTGCGTTTTCCACCGTTTTCGAGAAGTTTGACAAGGGAGTGATCGTTGCGCTCCTGATCGCCATGGCGGTAGTCACGGTGCGGGAACTGGGCAAACTGCTCTGGATCCAGGTGAGCGCCGTGGCACTCGTCACCGTTTTTTCCATCCTCCTCAGACATAACTTGGATGGCCGGCTCGAGGGAATTCAGAAGAATATCCTGGAGAACCCCAACGACCTTGCCATCAATATCGCCATCAGCTTTCCCCTGGGTCTGGCGTTCATGCTGCAAGCCAAGGGCTTTATGAAGGCGATCTGGGGAGTCGGACTGGCGTTCATGGCGCTGGGCGTCGTACTGACTTACTCGCGAAGCGGATTGATGGCCTTCATTCTCGCTATCGCCGTCTGCGTATGGGAATACGGGATCAAGGGCAAGCGCCGCTACATTGTGGTGGTAACGATCGTGGCTTTAGTTTTGGGTCTGAGCGCCGCGTTGTCGACCGCTCACTATCGCGCGCGCGTCGAAAGCATCATCATGGGAAATGTGGAAGGTTCCGGCGACAAGGGCTCCCTCGCGGCGAGGAAGGAACTGTTGAAAAAAAGCCTGATAGTCGCGGCAACACATCCCCTGGTTGGCGTGGGCCCGGGGTGTTTCGTACTCGTGGACAAGGGCTGGCACGTGGCGCACAATACTTACACCGAATTGGCCGCGGAAGCCGGGATAGCCGCTCTGGTATTTTTTCTGATGGCGTTGTGGGCCGCATTCAAGAACATAGCAGAAATTCGGAAGTCGCAGCGATATCGGGAGGACCCAGAAGTCCGGCTTTTCACGCAGGCCTTGTGGGCAGGACTTGCGGCGTATCTCGCGGGGGCATGTTTCGCCTCAACCGAGTACAACCTGTATCCGTATTTCATGGTGGGTTACACCTGTGCCATGATGCGGATCTGCAGCCAACCACTGCCGGTCCGTGTACAGCCCGAAAACCGGAGTTTGACTAGAGCAACCCATGACAGAATCCCTCGACCTCAACCGATCTTGGGTCGCTGACGAAGTGTTGTCGGTGCTTCGGTGCCTTGCTTGTCGGGGCCATTTGAAGGAATGCGAAGGAGACTTGGTGTGTGCCGGATGCGGCCACAAGTATCCCAGCGTGAACGGTGTCGTTCGCTTCGTGGACGCGCAACAGTACGCCGGCACCTTTGGCTTCCAGTGGCATGTGCACGCTCGCACGCAGTTGGATACGAAAGAGAGCCAGCGCTCGGAGCGGGCGTTCCGGCGGCGCACTGGCTTCTGTCCCGAGGACCTTGCGGGCAAACTCGTGCTGGATGCGGGATGCGGCATGGGCCGCTTCGCGGACGTGGCCACGCGCTGGGGAGCGCACGTGGTAGGGGTTGATCTAAGCTTGGCGGCGGAAGTCGCGGCGCGCAACCTGGCCGGCCGCGAGGCCAAGATATTCCAGGCCGATGTCTTTCAGCTTCCGTTTGCTCCCGAGAGTTTCGATTTCATCTACACCATTGGAGTGCTTCACCACACGCCGGATTGCGAGCGCGCTTTCAAGATGCTGCCCGCATTGCTGAAGCCGGGCGGCCGAATCGCCATCTGGCTCTACAGCGGATACAACAACTGGTACAAGATGAGCGATGTGTACCGGAAGATAACGCGACGTATGTCGCCGAGGTTGTTGCACAAGCTGTGCTATGGCGTGGTTCCGCTCTATGGCATCCATCAGGTGCTGAGGAAGATTCCCCTGGTAGGCCGTCGTGCCAGTGGGGCGTTGGCGTATGCGATTCCGATGGCTTTCCATCCCGATCGCACCTGGCGGGTCCTCGACACATTCGATTGGTATTCGCCGTGGTACCAGTCGAAGCACACGTACGAGGAAGTGTTCCGCTGGTTCGAGAGCTGCGGACTGGAGGATCTCCGAGTCATCGAACAGCCTATCGCGGTGCAGGGACGCAGACCTCTGTCCCCGGAAGCAAACCAGCCGCAGGGCGAAAAGGAGATGATCCAGTGTGCGGAATAGCGGGCATCGTCGGGAGGCAGGGCGAAGTTATCGATCCTGCCGACGTGCACCGAATGTGCCAGACGATTGTCCACCGCGGACCGGACGACGAAGGAGTCTATTCGCACGGCTATGTGGGCCTTGGCATGCGGCGTCTCAGCATTATTGACCTGGCCGGCGGAAAGCAGCCCATTCACAACGAAGACGGCTCCGTCTGGGTTGTGTTCAACGGCGAGATCTACAACTTTCCGGAGCTACGCGGCGAACTGGAGGGCCGGGGTCACCGGTTCTACACGCACAGCGATACTGAAGTTATCGTCCATCTGTATGAAGAGATGGGGGCGGACTGCGTCAAGAAGCTGCGAGGAATGTTCGCGATTGCGTTATACGACACGAAACAAGATGTGCTGCTGTTGGCTCGCGACCGGCTGGGCAAGAAACCGTTGCATTACGCTTTACATCAGGGCAGGCTCCTGTTTGGATCAGAGATCAAGACTATCCTAGCTCTCCATCCGGAACTGGCAGAGGTCGATTCCGAGGGCCTGCTGCAGTACTTCTATTTCGGATATATTCACGATCCGCGCACCGCGTTCCAGCACATTCGTAAATTGCCTGCAGGGCACTTGATGGAATTCCGCGGCGGCGAAATGAGGATTCGCCAGTACTGGGACCTGCCCGAATACGGTACGCATCCGGCGATCAGCGAAGACGAATGTCTTGAGGAATTGGAACGGCGACTGGAGGAAGCGGTCCGCATCCGGTTGATCAGCGATGTGCCGCTGGGGGCGTTACTGAGCGGAGGCGTGGATTCTTCCATCATCGTGGCGCTGATGGCGCGCACCAGCGCCAAGCCGGTCAAGACATTTTCCATCGGCTTTCGAGCGGAGGAGTTCAACGAATCGGAATACGCGCGCCTGGTGGCGGAGCGGTTCGGCACCGAGCATCACGAACTCGTGCTGGAGCCGGATTTGGAAGAAACGCTGACTTATCTCTCGGGAATGATGGAGGAGCCGTTTGGCGATTCTTCTATGCTGCCCACGTATTATGTATGCAGGATGGCGCGTCGGCATGTAACGGTTGCGCTCTCGGGCGATGGCGGGGATGAATTATTTGCCGGGTATGACCGCTACCTGGTGGCGATGGAGCGTCCGAAGTTCGATCCGTTGCAGCGCTGGCTGGGACCGATTTATCGGGACCGGGTTCATGGACTGATCCCGGCTGGAATGTACGGGAAAAATCTGGCGTGGAATGCGTCGCTGAATGATCGGGATCGGTACCTCGATGGCATTTCCTTTTTTCCGGCGCTGCACCGCGAACGTGACTTGTTCACGCAGGAATATCTGGAAAGTGCGGCGCGTCTGCCTGATCCGTTGATGGAATGGCAGCGGCTCTACGATGGTGCGCCGGCCCGCGACCGGCTGAGCCGGCTGCTGTATCTCGACACCAAGACTTATCTGAATTCCGACATACTCACGAAAGTCGACCGCATGAGCATGGCGACGTCGCTGGAAGTGCGCGTGCCCATGCTCGACCACGAATTTGTGGAATGGGTCACCTCTCTTCCAGTCGATTGGAAATTTCGGGCCGGCACCCGGAAACGTATTTTGAAAAAGTTGGCAGAGCGGCTGGGGATTCCATCTGCCTTGCTGCACCGAAAGAAACAGGGCTTCCAAATGCCGCTGGTGGAGTGGATGCGGAGCGAGCGCAAAACGCAATTCTGGGGGGCGCTGCTCGAACCGCGCACCCTGCAGCGGGGTTACTTCAAGCCAGAGGCGGTTCGTTCGCTCATCGATGAACATCTGCGCGGACGCCGGAACCGGTCGGGCCTGCTGTGGCGCATGCTGGTGCTCGAACTCTGGCAGAGAAACTTCATCGAATCGCGATCCAACTGGACAGCCGACCGCCGGGCGCCGGATGTAGCGTCCACGGAAACAAACGCGATGATACCGAATATATGACGACCAGCGTCCCGACCGAAACCGCATCGACGAATCCTTCGAAGGCGAGTGCGCGCAGCCTCGCGCCCGTGTTTGTACTGGGTTGCGGGCGCTCCGGGACGACGCTGCTGTATCACATGCTGTTGTCGGCCGGAAATTTTGCGGTGTACCGGGTCGAGTCCAACGCAATCAATCTGCTGGAGCCGCGATTCGGCGACCTGTCGGTCGCGCGCAACAAGCGGCGACTGCTCGAAGCCTGGTATGACAGCCGGCTGTTCACGCTTTCGGGACTGGACAAAGAAGAGATCGCTGCGAAGGTGATGAGCGAATGCAGAAACGGCGGCGATTTTCTGCGCATCATCATGTCGGAGATGGCACGAAAGCAGGGAGTCGAACGCTGGGCGGACACGACTCCGGAACATATCTTGCATCTGCATCGCATCAAAGAGACGATTCCCGATGCGCTGGTCATTCACATTATTCGCGACGGACGCGATGTTGCGCTTTCGACGGACAAGCAGGGCTACATCCGCCGCCTGCCCTGGGACCGCAAGCCCTCGAAGATGGTCGCCGGGCTCTACTGGGAATGGATGGTAAATAAAGGCCGGCGAGACGGGCGCGATTTGGGCGGCGATTACACCGAGGTTCATTTTGAAGAACTCGTTGGGCAGCCGCATGAAACTCTCGCCCGACTGGGCGACTTCATCGGGCAAAGGCTGGACTACGATCAGATTCTGCAAGCGGGAATTGGTTCGGTGAGCGCTCCGAATACATCGTTCGAAGACGCGAAAGAAAACTTCAATCCTACCGGACGCTGGCGCAGTGGGTATTCAGCCGAGGAGCTCACCGTGTTTGAAGGATTGGTCGGCCGCACGCTGGAAGAAAACGGCTACGAGTTGGCGACCAAAGACCGGGATGCGCTGAATCGGCCGGAGTTGCGGCGGATGCGCGCTATGTACCGGAAGTACTTCGAAGCGAAGCTCTATCTGAAAGCGAAAACGCCGCTCGGGCAGTTGCTCGTGACTCGTGACTTTTCCTGGATCTGAGCCGCGAGAAATTCCACGCGGGTTCTATCCAGTCTTAGCTTTGAGCAAATCCTGATAAAAATCAATGACAGACTGGAGGTTGCTTTCGTCTCCGCTGGCCCTTTCTTCGCGAACGGCTGGTTGCTGGAGTTCCTGCTCGATGGCGCGCAGAAGGGCCTGCGCATCTGATTTCGGCATCAAGTGAACCCCCGCGGGGCGCATGGCGGTTTCGGTGGCGATTACGGGTGTACCCAGCTGCAGCGCTTCGCGGACGGAGAGGGCGTCGCCATCATAAAGAGTGGTGCGCAACATCAGGCGAGATCGCGAGACTGCTTCCATGGTGGCGGCGTGGGGAACGTCGCCGGCCAGCAGGATGTGTGGATCGCACGGATTCGCAGCGATTCTGGCGCGCAGTTCGGCTTCGAGACTTCCAGAGCCGATCAGGAGCAACCCGGCATTGGGAAACTTCTGCCGGACGTGCGGCACGGCGTCTATCTGAAGAGCCAGATCATACTCGGGCTCAAGCAATCCCACAGAAATGAGAACATGATCGTGCGTCGCAAAAAACGCTGCCAGCGGCGCAGGAAGCGAGCTTGCCGATGGATCATTTGGCAGGAAGGCGTACGGAGAGATGCAGCGCGTGTGGTGAGCTGGGACTCGCATTTTGTGCAAGAACCCGACAATCTCTTGGTTCACTCCGATGATGCCGTCGAAACGGCGCAACACGCATCCAGCGAAAGATGCGGGTCCTAGAGACTGCCCTTCCGGGCTGGAGGGAAAACCACCGGAGTGAAAGGTCATGACGGACTTCGTTCCGGGTCGTAACGTGCAAGCCAGGCTAAGAGCCAGAAGACGGCTGGTGAGCATTCCGCCGATGTGCAGGTGAAGGACGTCATAACGCAGGCGCGCGAGAAGTTGCAGGAGTTGGAGCGGGCCCTTGGGGTAGTACACCTCGTCCGCATCTGCCGTGCGATGGCGGGTGATGTTGATGACGGCGCACGAATCGCCGCGCTTCAGCAGGAAAGCGCGGATGGCGACCAGGTTGGTCTGCACTCCGCCATGCGGCGGCGGATAGGGCCCCAACAGAAGCACTCTCATTGTGGATTCGACGATGCCAGGAACTGGTCGAGGTCAAGGGAACATGGCAAGTGTTCGCGCGCGGACTGCAGCATGCGCAGGCACCCGAGAGTAGCACGAACACCGTCGCGAAAGGTGATGTCCGCAGGTCTGCCGCTTCGAAGCGCGGCGAAGAAAGCGTGCATCTGCGAGTCGTAGCCTTTCTCCGCGAACCAACTCGAACTCTTGCGCACCATGCCGGCGCGGACTATGGACTCTCGGAAGTTTTCCGCGGAGACCCCGATCCCCGGGACAAAGGCTTCTACGCGCTCGCCTCCGGAGGTGCGGCTTCCGACCGTGCAGTACGTCAGGTTGGCGATGGAACCGTCCGCGAAGGAGAAGCTGGCGACCAGGTTGTTCTGACCGATCGGATCTTTGCTGCCGGTGGGCAGCGAAGAAGCGAAAACTTCGGTCGGCTCCGAGTCGAGCAGCCAGTACATGAGATCCACGAAGTGACAGGCCTCTCCGAGGATCGCGCCGCCGATGGCTGGATCGGCCATCCAGTACGAGCCTGAAATGCCGGGAGAATTGATGCGGCAGTTCAGCACAGCCGGAGCGGTTCGCTTCGCAATCTGTTGTTTCACACGGACATAGCTCGGAGCATAGCGGCGATTGAATCCTACCGTGAGCTGCTTTCCGGACTCCTGCACGGCCTGAGAGAGCGCAAGACATTCCTCCTCAGTGAGGGCCATCGGTTTTTCCACGAAGACGTGTTTTCCTGCGCGCAGCGCTGCTAGAGCTTGCGAGGCGTGGTACTGGTTCCGGCTGACGATCACGACCGCCTGAATCGCAGGGTTCGCGAGGATTTCGTTGTAATCCGACGTGCAATACTCTGCGCCGAAGCGCAACGCGTAATTCTTGGCACGAGAACCGCTGCCCGACTGAATCGCGCGCAAGCGCACGCCGGGCGTTTTCTTGAGATTCGGCAGATGGACCCAGCGGGCCAGATTGCCTGCTCCGACGAGAGCGACGCCTATCTCAGAGGCTGCGGACTCTACCCGATTAACCTCAACCCTGGCCGCCGAGCGCGGGGTTGCGACTGCGATTGCGTCTGCGGCCGCGGGATAGTTAAGCAGGACCGCCAGGCTGCTCTGGGTAGGGTCCATGATGATTTCGTATGCCTTGGCTGCCTCTTCGAGCGGGAGGCGATGGGTGATGAGACCCTCAATGTGCAGGCGCCCCTGAGCAGCCAGACGCAGAAACTCCTCCATGTTGCGCTTCTCCGTCCAGCGAACGTAGGGGAGAGGATAGTCTCGGCCTTGCCGTTCATAGCTCGCATCGTAACTGCCGGGGCCGTAAGCGCGCGCCATGAAAACTTGAATTTCTTTGAGATAACTCTCAAACCAGGGAAAGCTGAGTTCGACGGCACCCACGTCGACGATGCGTCCGCGGTCGCGGCAAATCTCCACCGCCAGCCTGCACGGCGCCGCAGACTTGGCCGCGGCTGCGATGATGGCGCAGTCGACCCCCACACCGCCGGTGAGGGAACTGACCTGCTGAGCGAACTCCGGGCCGCCGACGAGTGCGGAGTCCGCCCCTAACTGACGGGCGAGCGCGACGCGGTCCGGTTTCAGGTCGGTGGCGATGACGTTTCCACCCTGAAGGCGGGCCAACTGAGCGATCAATTGCCCAACCAGTCCCAGGCCAATGACCGCGACTTTCTCTCCGAGGGAAATATCGGCAATCCGAACGGCGTTGAGCGCAATGCTGCCCAGCGTGGTGAAGCAGGCCTGTTCGAAAGGGAGGCCTTCGGGAACTTTGGCGACGAGGTTGCGACCGACCAGGATGGACTCTGCGTGTCCCGTGCCTTCGCCCCCATAGGCGATTCGGTCTCCGATTTCGACGTTGGGAACGGAATCGTGTTTATCGATCACCACACCGGCGCCGGAATATCCGAGAACCGCATACTCGCTGAATTTTGCGAGGACCTCCCGCGTCGTGCGGATCGGTCCTTCGTTTTTCATTACGTCGAGGATTTTGCCGATATAGGACGGGTTCTCGGCGACCGCTCCCAGCGCACCACCGCGATGAATGCTGGCGGTCTCGGTGCCGCTGCTGATGAGCGAGCAATGCGGACGAACAATCACGTGATGGGGCGTAACGACGGGGTCGGGAACCTCATCGACGACGATATCCTTAAGACCCTTCCGCAGGAGTTGCTTCATTGAATTTCAGTCGGGTTCTTGTCCGACGGTGACTGGCTTACTGAACTCCCATGGTTGCCTGGTCGATGGCGTCCAGATCCGCGCCCACATCCTTCTGGTCACCGCCGGCATGCTTAAACTTGCTACTGGCGGACAACCGGTAGTCGCCCCCGTTTCCGTTCTTGTGGCTGACAAACCCAACATCCGCCACGTTTGCTGGCGTTTTGTTGTCCTTGGGCCAGCCTCCGTCCCCCCCGACAATGACATTGTGGAGAAAGGTGTAGGAGACAAAGCAGTCGTGGAAGATGTTCTCCGGAGACTTGACCCGCGGCTGCGCCGAGCAATTCTTGTCCACGCCACCGCCGGTTGTCGCGATGGGTTGCGCGGCCGTCGTGAAGATACTATTTGTAATAGAGAGCCCCGTCATCCTGGGTTCAACGAGCGGACCGCCTATGATGAACAAATTCCGGGGAGGAAAGGCTGTGACGTGATCAATGCTGACATCGTGCAGTCGCGGCGATGCAGAAATACCCGGTTGCATGGAGATCTGAGCGAATACGCCAAATCCATTGTAGAGGTCGGGCTGGATGTCGTCCACAACGACGTTGTGTATACTGTAGCGGCCGCCGTCTTTTGGGGCACCTCCATTAGCAGACAAGCCGTTTCCGATTTGGAAGCCGCTGGCGACATGGCTCATCCGGCAGTTCCGAATCGTAACGTCGGTGACGAGGCAATTGGGGCAGACGTTGCTCAGGCGGATGGCTTGGTTTTTCGGCCCCAGCAGAATGCCGAAGCCAGTCTGGGAGAAACCGCCCCAGCTATTTTCCAGAACATTTCCCTCAAACAAGACGCGCTGTGCGTTCTTCAGTTCGAAGAGATTCTTAACAATGAAGGGATTGCCATCGACCCCGCCGACGAACCCCGGCTGCCCTCTCAGCCACGTCATGGGCTTGAAGAAGTGATTGTGGCGAATCTCGATGTCAGTGGGCGTAGTCGTAGCCTGGCCTCCGCCGAACTGAATGCTTTCAGCGGCGGCCTCGAGAAAGTTATTCACAATCTTGAAGGGGCCGGTGGGATCATCGCCGAGTCCCCCGGAAATCGCCTGGGAGTCGGTGCAGGCACCCGTTTTCGCAACGCAATGAAAGTCGGATAGATAGGAATCGACCACGGCGACATAACGCAGGTGACTGAGCATCACGCCGCGAACGGTCTCGTCTTGAGGAGTTCCGTGGATCCACATGCGATCGAGGATGAGATGATCCGCGGTTGCTTCCTTGTCGGGGCCAACCAGGTTGTAAATCACCGCTCGCGAAACGGCGCGAGTGACTTCCAGACCGATCAGGCGATAGTGGTTGGCTCCGGGCCCAAAGAGGGCGGGTCCGGACCCACCCTTCTGGTTGGATTCAATCTTGGCGAGTACGTTTTCAGGGGAAGCACAGGGGAAGGCGGGCCGGCCGGGGAGAGAAGACACGCCGCCATAACATGGAGTCAGACGAGTACCTTCAGGAGGGAGTTTCGAGTCGGGCGCACTGGTTCGAACGATGATCCAATGCGAGTCGTCGCAGTTCTTCATGGGCAAGAGCAGGTTGTCGAAGGTAGCGCCCGCTTGCAATTGAACAGTGTCGCCGCAGGACGCTTTGGAGATGGCTTGGGAGGGATCTTCACCTGCCCGCACCATGATCGTCTTGCCGGGAGCAGGGGTAGCGCGCAAGGAACTGTCAACATGAATCCTTGGCAGCTCGGCAGGCCCATCGAACTCGCCGGAACTGGACTCGTTCGTGTTAGATCCCTGACGGAAATCAAAAGCCTCAATCGGGTAAGGGCAGAGCCATAAACTTAAGACCCATGGCAGTAGAAGGAGGAAGGCTCGTGCGGTGAAGCGCATGCGGGAAGCATTCATAACTCGGAGGAAAACCTTTCGCGTCAGGACCAAATCGACGTCAAGTAATGATCTCATATCATCGCTACCGAAAAGTTTCAAGTAGCGCGCCCGTGGGGCTCGCCCCCGACGGGCGATTATGAGCGAATGCCAGGACGCGTTCGTACGCGCCATTGTACGGCAGTGTGATTATGGAGATGCTCGAACGATGAGCGGCGATTCGATCCCGGGCTCAGCACTTACAATGTGTTCGATTTCGCTTTCGAGAAAGGGGGCCAGCTTGCGTGCGTAGCTGGAGGTTAGGTGGTTGCTGTCCCGAAAAACAACCTGGCCGTCGATTACGGACTGGCAAATCAAGTTGGTACAGAGTCTGTCGGCAAAATCCACAAGTCTTGCGCTCTTGAGTCCACGAAGCGCTGTGCTCTCAGCCTGTCGTGCATCTTCGTTGAGCGCAGCCTCTCTGGTTAAGACGCAATCCTGAGTTGCCCAACGGTGGGCGGCGGCACGCGATAAGCAGATCGGCACGTCGAAGCCCTCGCGGGGGACATCGGCGATGACCAGCGTTCTCACTCCGTGCGAGTCGAGGTAGGTGATCGTAGATCGTAGGCCTTCCTCCCATTCCGCCGCTGAAATAACATGGCTGCCTGCTCCTGCTGGACGTGCATGGTTCGCCACCAGTCCGTCTTTCTCAGAAAGGATAACCACGGTCGGATGAAGCTGCACGATCCGCTGCAATGCCGCTTCCCGCCATGACGAACACTCCACATCCTGACGCTTTAAGGACGTATTGTAAACCTGCACCCGCGCGGCGGGGCAGGACGCCTTGAGCACGGTAAACAAATGCCAGTGCCTCCGGTTGGCGATGAGTTCGATCGCGGGAAACCAATGCTCTGCATGCGAGTCGCCGAAGAGCACGGCTGCGGTGCGAGACTGACGATCGCCGTATTCGCACTGCACTACATCCGCAACCGCGGCAGGCACGACGCAGTGGCGGTCAAACAGCGGCCTGGTGTCGTTTGCGGCTGCCCAAAAGAGCGCTTGTTCTCCGACGGCAAGCGAGTGCTGCGCATAACCTGTTACTAGCCGTGCCCCCGTGATTCCGGTGGCCGCAGTCAGCAGAATCAGTCCCAGGGAAAGCACGGGGCGCGCGATGAGGAAAGAACTGATCCGGATCGGTCGTTCCAGCACCAGAAAAGTGGTCTGGGCAAGCAGAAGCGCCACGGCAGCTGCCACGAGCTTGCCCCGCCATGTGATGTCCGGGAAGCGCACGGAAGCCATCAAAAGAATCGGCCAGTGCCACAAATACCAGGAATATGAAAGCCTGCCGAGGGTCTGCAGTATGCGGCTACCGAGCAGCACCGACAAAGCAGAGGAGCTACCGGATGTGCCTGAGACCAGGGTTGCGAGCGTACCCACGACAGGCAGCAACGGGGCCATCCCCGGGAATCTAGTTTGCGGGGAGTAGAAACAGCCACCCGCCAAAACGGCTACCAGCCCTCCCCAGCCGAGGAGCTTCGTCCAGGCCGGGCGCAGCCTCAGATTTTGAGCAGATGTCATGCAGGCCAAGCCACCCAACCCGAACTCCCAGGCCCGCGGTGGGAGACTGAAAAATGCCCAAGGCTGGCGGTGCCGGGTGAGCCAAACGCAAAGCGCGAGGGAAATCGTCGATAGCACAATGAGCAGCGTTGCCAGCCGGCGCCGCGACTTCATGAACAAAAGCGCGGCTGCGATCAACGCCGGCCAAATCAGGTAAAACTGTTCCTCAACTGCCAGGGACCAAGTATGCAAAAAGGGGTTTGTCTCCACGTCGCTTGCAAAGTAGTTTGAAGCGTCGCGCACGAACATAAAATTACTGATGTAGAGCGAGGTGTAGGCGGCCCACTTGGCAAACCTGGCCAGTTCGAGCGGTGAGTAGATCAGCAGGCCCAGCAGCAGAGTACTTATGACTACGAGACCCGCGGCCGGCAGCAAGCGCCGGGCCCTGCGACCATAAAAATATCGGAAGCTCAATTTCCCGGTCCGCGCAATCTCGTTCAGGATGAGCCCCGTGATCAGGTAACCGGACAGCGCAAAGAAGACGTCCACTCCAATGAAACCACCTTTAAAACCAGGGATTCCGCAATGGAACATCACCACGAGGAGCACTGCGATTCCCCGCATGCCTTCTATATCAGGTCGAAAGCCGCCAGAAGAGTTTTGTGGAACAGGAGTCGGCGGCTTCATCGGGTTTATCGTTGGCGGAGATCTTTGGGCACGGTGCCCAAGGCTAACCTTTTAACATAGCCAGAACCGACAGACAAGCCAGAACGCACCTCATCTCGATACGGTAGCCTTTGTGTAAATCGCGACTGATTTCGAGCCGCAGACCTCGGGACACAGGCTTGAAATCAATGCCGAGGTTGATTTCAGCCTGCGTCACGCGAAACCCAGTTTGTTGAAATGGCTACTGCGACTCTTCTACTGCACACCTGCAAGAGCTGCTTCGAGCGCATCCATGTCCGCACCCAGATCCTTGCCGTCTGTTCCAGCATTTTTATACGGACTCGAGTTCTGCAAGTGATAATCGCCGCCATTGCCGTTACGGTAGTTCGCGAATCCGACGGCAGCCGCGGTTGCGGGGAAATGGTTGTCCGCAGGGTATGAGCTCGGCGGAAAGTTGGCCGGACTGGCGATGATCGCGTTGTGCGTGAAGGTGTAGGGCCGGAAACAACTGGCCAGCGCGTGCAAAGGAGCGGGATGGTAAGCACAGTCACCCACCCCTCCTCCGCCGGTTGATTTAGTGGGAACCGATCCGGCGTTAACCAGGTTGTTGGTGAAAACAAAGTTGTTCATCACCGGGTTGACGGTGATGTCATCGCCCAGATTCAGCATGACTCCTGGCTGGAAGCCGGTCACATGATTGATGGTGACATATTGCAGTACCGGCGCTCCGGGGCCCATGGAGACCTGAGCGAAAGTGCCGTATCCGTTGTATTTGGTGGCATCGATGTCGTCTGCAATCAAGTCGTGAATACTATAGCGCTCGCCTGCCAGAGGCGCGCCTCCGTTGGCAGAAAGACCGTTGCCGATCTGCATCGCGCCGCCCACATGACTGATCGTCACGTAGCGAATGGTAATGTCAGTGACCCTGCAGGATGGGCAGACGTTGGCAGTGCCAATGGCCTGATTCTTGGGAGAAAGCAGAATGCCGAAACCGGCCTGCGAGAACCCGCCCCAGGTGTTCTCAAGAATATTGGCCTCAAACAGCAGGCGCTGCGCATTCTTGAGCTCAAACAGGTTCTTCACGATGAAGGGGTTGCCGTCAACGCCGCCGACGAAGCCCGGCTGGCCTTGCATCCAGTTCATGGGCTTGAACATATGATTGCGGCGGATTTCAATGTCGGTCGGCGCGGTTGTGGCCGCACCGCCGCCGAGCAAGATGCTTTCCCCGGAGGCCTCGAGGAAGTTATCGACAATCTTGTATGGTCCCGAGGTCAGGCTGCCAAGGCCGCCAGCAACCGCCTGGGCGTCCATGCAGGCTCCCGTGTTCGACAGACAATGAAAGTCCGATAAGTACGAATCCACAACGGCAGCATAGGTCATACCGCTCAGCATGATGCCACGCTGGGTTTCGTCCTGGGCTGTGCCATGCACCCAGCTTCGATCGAAGATGATGTGATCGGCCGCGTGGTCTTGGCTGAAGGCCAGGTTGTAGACGACACCGGTAGCTCGAGTTCGAGTGATTTCCAGACCGATAAAGCGGTAATGGTTGGCGCCATTCTCGAAGGTGATCGGTCCGCTTCCCTGTCCGGAATACTGCAGCTTCGCCAGCACATTATTGGTGGAGGTGCAGTTGAAAGCTGGTCGTCCGGGTAGAGAAGAGACGCCGGCGTAGCACGGAGTCATCCGCGTACGCTCAGGAGGCAGGCTGCTGTCGGGCGCGCTGGTTCGAACGATAATCCAGTGAGCGTCGTCGC
The DNA here is from genome assembly GCA_013289685.1 of Acidobacteriota bacterium. Classification (GTDB taxonomy): domain Bacteria; phylum Acidobacteriota; class Terriglobia; order Terriglobales; family Acidobacteriaceae; genus Sulfotelmatobacter. Next base: position 49,204 of record JABCZL010000002.1, read on the forward strand.
AAGTCTGCGTTGGGATCGTGAAGCTTCCGGTGAAAACTGCGCCCGCCTGGAGCGCGATCGTGTCTCCACACTTGGCGCTGTTTAATGCCTGCTGCAAGTCTCCACCCTTGGCCACAGAAATCACATTGCCCGGGGCAGGTGTGTCGGCCAAATCACTCGAGACATAGACTCGGGGGAGTTCGGCCGGGCCGTCAAAATTCCCTGTCGTCGAGGAACTCATCGCCAGGACGAGCGAAGATTTGGCGGTCGTGGAGCTTGCGTCTGTTACTGATGCGGTGAAGCTGAAGGTTCCGGCCTGCGCAGTGATTCCTGAAATTAGTCCATTGTTCTTATCGAGCGAGAGGCCCTGGGGCAAGGGTCCCCCTGTGATCTGCCACAGGTAGGGTGCGGTGCCTCCCGTCGCCGTCAGAGCCGTGCTGTAGGGAGTCCCAGCCGTTCCATCAGGCAGCGAGTTGCTGGTGAGTAAGAGTTTGGAAAGAGGCAGAACCGTGACTTGGGACATAGCGACCATGTTTCCATCGGCAAGGCTGGTTGCCGTTACAGTTAGTTTCGTCGATGTGGTTACAGAAGGCGCAGTGAATAGACCGCCAGTCGAGATCGTTCCCGCGCTCGCGTGCCAGGTGACGGCCGTGTTGCTGGTGGAGGTCAAGGCAGCGGAAAATTGTTGCCTGCCGCCCGATGAGATCGTTGCCGTGGCTGGCGAAAGGCTAATGGCAATTTTATTCTGCGGCACGACTGTTACTTCGGAGACAGCGACGCTGGTCGAGTCTGCCACACCTGTGGCGATCACAGTCAGTTTGGTCGAGGATGTCACAGTCGGCGCGGTAAACAGACCGCTCTGCGAGATCGTCCCCGCACTGGCGTGCCAGAAAATCGCAGAAGAACGTATTCCCGTCCTCCCAGTGGACGTTCCAGGGGACAACAGCGTTGCGGAGAATTGCTGCTGGGCGCCGGAAGAAATCGTCACTGCGGACGGCGAAACGCTAACCTTCGCGTTCGAGGGGGTGGAAGCGCTAGATGGTTGTGCGCCGGACGCCGAAATTCCTGCGCAGCCGATGTTCAGGCACATTAAAGTCGAAAGAAGGATCGCGGTTCCAAGTTGCCAGATGTAACGTATAGATGGCTTGCCGTATTGGTAATCGGGGGACGATTCCAAGCGCATTGGGGGCCCTCACAAATTTGAATTCACGAGAATCTCAGACTGCTGTTTGCCAGAGTTCAATTTAGAGAGGGCGAGGAGATGAGAATAGATAACTAGAGGCACTGTCCATATGGCGCACGAAGGTACACACCGTAAGACGGCATCGGGACAGGGGTCGAAGTGGGACTGGTGGGGCGAGGCAAGTTATCGCAAACGGAACAGGTTACGAGGCCTGATTCCGACAGCTGCTTTGTCGACGCGATATTTTCCAGAATTAGTCGAGCTTTACGATAAACACGTCCGAACGAGGCGTGCCATTGGGGCCAAGTTGCTCGTCCCAATCTGACGTGAAGGCGCCATCCCGGGAAACGCTTCCGAGAGGTTGCGTTTGAAAAAAGGGACGGATGTAGGTGGCGCGGTTATGCGCAAACCGCCAGATCGTCAAAGCGAGCCCGTCAGTTTCAACGCAGAATATTTCGCCTTCATACGGCTGCGTGATGTTGCCCAAGTCCCAGTAGTTGTAACTGGAGGGTTCGGCTGGTAGCCATGGGTTCGGATTGTGGTGGCCTTCACTGCTTGCGATGACTCACCGATCCCATCGTCCGTCGGGCTGGGAAAATCTTCCACTGGAGCGCCGGTGATTTGTTTCAGCCGGTCTTTTGCTCCGTCGTCACGAAGGAGAGGATCGTCCACGCCCTGCTTTCGCCGGCGAGCGTACCACTGCCTGGTTCTGAATGCCATTGAGGACCAGAATCTTTATGCCGCACCGGCAAGGCGGCGCGCTCCTAGGCTTGCCCGGTGCGAAAGGCGGCCGCGGCGTCCCGGAGAACTTCTTCGAAGCGGCGCGCGATCTGCGACCAGTCATAGCGAGCGGCCAAGGCGGCGGCGTTTTGCTCGCAAGTCTGGCGCAGAGCGGGATCGGCCAGGAGTTGCAGGATGCTGGTGGCAAACGCTGCTGCGTTGTCGGCGATCAGCAGGTCGTGACCGGGGGTTACGTCCAAGCCTTCTGCGCCAATGGAGGTCGAAACCATAGCTTTGGCCATGGCCATCGCTTCGAAAATCTTGAGTCGGGTTCCGCCACCGATGCGCAGAGGAACGATGACGACCGTCGCCGACCGCAAATACTCAGTGACGGAAGGCACGGTTCCTGTGACTTCGACCGAGGCCGAGGCCAGACGCTGCACGCGCGGGTGGGGGCTTCGGCCGACGATCTGAAGACGAGCGTCGGGATGACCGGCCAGCACGGCGGGCCAGATTTCGCCGCAGAAATATTCCATGGCGTCGACGTTGGGCTCCCAATCCATCGATCCAGTGAAGACTATCAGCGGAGGACTAGCTGAGGCCGAAGGCACGACTTGATATTGCTCCGTGTCGACTCCGGTGGGGACGACTGTGATCGGACAGCCGGGCGATAACGTCAGCATCGCGTCGCGATCATGATCAGAGACGGCGATGACATGCTGAAACCTTTGCAGCGTGCGCGTTTCGTATCTCGCCATCTTCCGGGCTTCGATGTGGTACGAGAGCTTGCGCAGGGCAGACTTTTCGGTGTCCGCCATTCGCTGCCAGAGCATGGTCTCGACGTTGTGCTGAAAAAGAATTACGTGTGCCGCCGGGTTCTCGGGGAAATTCAGAGAGGCGGCGAGAAAATCGCACACTGCCACGTCCAGGCTGCCATCGCTCAGGCGCTGCGCGACTTGTCGACGAACCCCGGGATGCGTGAACTTCCTGACCGCATAGGGAGCGTGGGACGGCAGGCGAAGAATGTAGTCCAAAGATTGCGCTAACCAGCCCTCGGGTGCAGCCGTGTAAATCGTCTGGGCTCCGGGCAGGCGCTGCGCGATCGCCGCCTCGTAGTCTGGATCCCGCAGCCCACCATAATAAGAAAGAAGTGTGACCTCATGCTCCCTGGCCAAGTGTCGGAGGATATTGAAGGAGCGGATCTTGCCCCCGGTATCGACGGGCAACAACTTTCCTGCTTTGACCCAGAGTATTTTCATTGGTTAGTGCTCGTTCATCAGTGGACTACCAGCACAATCCCTCGTAGGACGAGCTCGCGGAAGGCCGTCGCGCCTTTTCGAGATTCACCAGATCCACCACGAAGTGAGCGGGGCGAAGATAAGACTCCAGAGTCTTCCGGTCAATTCCACGAGTGCCGATGACGACCACTTCTGCCTGGTTGAGCGCCTGCTCCATATTCGAAGTGAGCAGCGAACCGATGTGTGGGATCACGGTTTCGATGTACTGGCGGTTGGAACCGATGAGGCGTCCGAGAGAAACGTTGTCATCCCAAATCTGGAGCATGCAGCCCTCGCCGATCAGGCGCTTCGCCAGCTGCACCTGCGGACTCTCGCGGAGATCGTCGGTCGCCGCTTTGAAGCTGAGGCCGAGCATGGCAACATTCTTTTTGCCCGTGGCCAGCACCATTTCGATAGCGCGATCCAGGTGCGCATCGTTGCTTGGCAGAATCGATTCGAAGAGGGGTAAGGCGAGATCCAGTTCTTTGGCACGATAGTTCAGGGCTCGCACGTCCTTGGGCAGGCAGGAACCGCCGAACGCGAATCCCGGCTTCAGATAGCTCGCGGAGATGTTGAGCTTGGTGTCGGCAGTGAAAATCTCGACTACGGCTTCGGCATCGACTTGTAATTCCTTCGCCAGGGTTCCGACCTCGTTGGCGAACGATACCTTGACCGCGTGCCAGGCGTTGCACACATATTTCGCCATCTCGGCCGAGCGAAATGAGGTTTCAAAAACGCGGCCCGGCACCCAGGCATACAGTTCGCGAAGGATCTTGCTGTGCGCGGGGTGGGCCGCTCCGATGATGGTGATCGACGGCTCCAGAAAATCAGCGACCGCCGTGCCTTCGCGCATGAACTCGGGATTCACGCATACGCCAAAATCTGGTCCCATCTTCTTGCCGCTGGCCTTTTCCAAGCTGGGCACGACGATGGTCTCGGCGGTGCCCGGCAGAACAGTGCTCCGCAATACCACGACATGGAAAGAATTCTTCTTGCGGAGGGCTGCTCCGATCTCCTGACAAACCGGCCCAATGTGGCCAAGGTCAAGCTTGCCGTTGCGCATGCTGGGAGTGCCCACGCAGAGGAAGGAGATCTCGGTCTCCAGAACGGCTTTCTCGGAATCGCTTGTGGCATGCAGGCGGCAGGCTTTTTGGGAGTCCGCTATCAGGTCAGACACGCCGGGTTCGACAATCGGACTGCGCCCGCTGTCGAGGGCTTTAACCTTGGCTGCGCTCAGGTCGACTCCAGTAACCCGGTTCCCCTGGTGCGCGAGGCAAGCCGCCGTGACCGTCCCCACGTAACCCAAACCAAAAATGCTGATCGCCCGGCTCATGCGCAGTCGTTATCCCTTCTCTTTGTGTCGAATCGCGAAGTTCTAAGATAGCCCAGTGCGATGGATGCAGCAAACCGCGCTGGTAACTAGATTGCCAGCGGCTATTGTGCGTCGCTTAATCATTTATTTTCAGTCACTTGCGCGAGGCGGCCGATGCCATGTTTGACGTCACCGGCAACGCGGATGGAACAAACTCTGGTGCTGTGCAGTTGGGCGGAATTGCCGCTAGTATGAAGGAGCATGGATTCATCGAACCAACCGGGCTCAAAGCCTCTCATCGTCGAGTCGGCGGCGGAGGGGTTCCAGGGTTCGCATGCTCCCGACTTTACGCCGACTCGACGACGAAAAGTGTTTTTCTTGTTGGATTCGTTGAATGTGGGCGGGACCGAGACGCAGGCCGTGGAGTTGGCCACCCGGCTCGACTCTGAGCGATACGATGTGACGCTGGGTTGCCTGCGCGCGCGCGGCCCGCTGCTTGAAAAGTTGGCCGGAACCGCGGTTTCTGTGCGGGAGTTCTATCCCAAGGGCGGGTTCGATTCGGTCCACGGGATGTATCAGATGTTCCGCCTGGCAATCTTTTTGCGCCGAGGCGGCTTCCAGATTGTTCACACGCATGACCTTTATGCGAACCTGTTGGGCATCCCGGCCGCGGTGATCGCGCGGGTCCCGGTGATCATTTCCAGCCAGCGCGATTTGGCGCATCTCGACTTGTACAAGACTCGACGCCGCGTGTGGCTTCGTCGTCTGCAGAATCTTTCTACCGCTGTTCTAACCAATGCGAATGCGGTGCGGGACGCGGTGTTGGCGGAACACCACTTCGCTCCACAAAAGGTTCGCGTTATTCACAACGGCGTGGATATGGAGAGATTCAGCCATGAATCGCGAGGGCGGGGATGGCTCGCTGCCAGCGGAGGGAATGATGGTCTGCACGATAAAGAAAAGTGGATCGTGCTAGTGGGAAACATGCACAGCGATGTGAAGGGACATCGCTGGCTGATCGGCGCGGCCGGAGCCATCACGCGCGAATTTCCGGAAGTGCGTTTTATTCTCGTGGGTGACGGAGCCGAGAGGAAGAATTTCGAACGGCAGGTTGCAGAGTTGGGAGTGGAGCGGAATTTCTTGTTTCTGGGGCGCCGCGACGATGTGCCCGCCGTCCTCGCCTGTTGCGACATTGCCGTTTTGCCATCCAAGGCCGAGGGGTTGCCCAACGCTGTTTTGGAATATCTGGCCGTCGGTTTGCCGACCGTCGCCAGTCGAGTGGGCGGCAACGCCGAGATCGTGCAGGACGGAAAGACCGGGTTGCTCGTTGCACCCGAAGATTCTTCCGCGCTGGCGGAAGCGCTCCTGCGCCTATTGCGCGATCCTGGATTTGCGGCAAGCCTGGGAAAAAATGGGCGAGAGTATGTCGCCTCTGAATTCAGTGTTCAGCGGATGATTCAGAACACCGACCAGCTTTATACAGAACTCTTACGCTCGCGGGGTGCGGAATGAGTTCCGGGCCGGCGGGTTGGAAGCGGGTTTACGGGCGCGTGCTGGAGATGGACCGCGCGGAAATTGTCGACCGCATTCGCCAGCAGGCGACCGCGCGTTTGGATGTGTTGCGTTACAAGGCTGGAGCCGACTTCGCGCCCCGAATGAGCCCCGCTGTGACCGGGCCGCAGCCGCGGTTCTTTTTCTCGCCGGACGCCGTTCCGGGTCTGTGTTCGAAACTGCGCCAGCTCTTTCCAGACACAGCAGAGCAGATTGTCGAGCGAGCCGAGCGCATCTGCGAGCACCGTTTCGACTTGCTGGGATTCGACGCGGTGGACTATGGAGCAGACATCGACTGGCACTGTGACCGGGTTCACGGAAAACGCGCTCCGCGAAAACCATGGTATCGGATGAAGTATCTCGATTTTGCGGAGGTCGGCGATAGCAAGGTTACCTGGGAGTTGAACCGGCACCAGCACCTCGTCACGCTGGCCAAAGCGTTCCGGCTGGGCGGCGACCAGAAATTTGCCGCCGAGTTGTTTCGCCAGTGGGAGCATTGGCATGCCGAAAATCCGTATCCCATCGGCATCAACTGGGCCAGCAGCCTCGAAGTTGCTTTCCGCAGCCTATCGTATCTTTGGGTTTATTTTCTCTTGGCGGATTCGCCAGTGATGTCGGAGGGATTTCGTGCGGCGCTGATTCGCAGCCTGGCTGTTTCCGGACGTCACATCGACTGTTATCTATCTACATATTTCTCGCCGAACACTCATCTGCTGGGAGAGGCGGTTGCTTTGTTCTTCATCGGCACGCTCTGCCCGGAGATTCCGGCGGCGCGGCGCTGGCGCGAGCGCGGGTGGCAGATTGTGCAGCAGGAGGCGGAGCGGCAAGTGCAGGGGGACGGGGTGCATTTCGAGCAGTCCGTCTATTATCACGTCTACGCCCTGGATTTTTTCTTGCACTCAGCGGTGCTGGCGTCGGTGAACCACATTCCGGCGCCAGCTCAATTTGATCGAACTCTGGAACGCATGCTGGAAGGGCTGTCGCTTCTGGCTCGCGGCGGAATTGTGCCGCAGCTTGGCGATGACGACGGAGGGCGGCTATTTGACCCTGCACGAAACCGGAGGACGCATTTGCTGGATCCACTGGCGACCGGCGCCGTCCTGTTTGGGCGCGGCGACTTCAAGACGCTGGCCGGAGGTCCGCGAGAGGAAACGCTCTGGCTGTTGGGCGAGGCTGGCCTTGAAGAATTCGAGCGCCTTGCGCCGGTTGCACCCGCGCGCAACTCGGTTGCATTTCGATCGAGTGGGTTGTATTTGATGACGGGGGATCATCCTGATCGGCAATTGGTAATTGATGCGGGTCCGCAAGGCGCACACAGCGCGGGTCACGGCCACGCGGACGCGCTCAGCCTGACAGCCAGCAGCGGCGGTCGAGATTTGCTGATCGATTCTGGGACGCTCGAATATGTTGGCGCCGAAGGCGAGCGCAATCGCTTCCGCGATACCAAGGCTCACAATACGCTGTTGGTCGCCGATCAGGATCAAGCCGAACCGAATGGGGCGTTCAGTTGGGGCAGGCTGCCTAAGGTCGATGCGGAAGGCTGGATTGTGGGCCAGACATTCGATCTTTTTGCGGGCAGCCACGACGGATACTCTCGCTTGCCGAATGCCGTAATTCACCGGCGCTTCGTATTCTCGCTCAAGTCTGGTTTCTGGCTGGTGCGAGACCAGGCTCTCGGGTTTGGAGAATATCCACTCGACCTTCGTTGGCATCTTGCGTCGCGGCTTAATCCGGTTGGCGGGAGCGAGAATGTATTTCTTGATGACGGTCATGGCCTACGGTTTGTGACCGTTGAAGGCAGCGGCTGGACCGAAAGCGCGGAGGAGTTGCCCAATTCCCCGGTGTATGGCAAGAAGGAAAATCACAGAGTGCTGCACTTCGCGACCAAGGCGCAGCTTCCCACCGAATTTGTAACCTTGATGGTCCCCGCCTCGGATGCTTCACGCTCGGAACACACGCTGATGAGGATCGCTAAATCGTCCCAGCAAACTCCGGCTGCGGGATACTGCTACAAAACAGCTCACGGCGAACATTGCGTCATCTTCGGTCAAGGCACGCCCTGGACCATCGACAAGTGGAGCAGCGATGCGGGGTTTCTCTATTGGGGAAGCACAGGAGACACGCAAACTCTGATCTGTTGTAACGCTACCTATGTGCGATGGTCCGATCAGACGATTGTGACCACCAAGCGAGCCGTCTTGCGGTGCGAGATCATCGAAAGAGGAAATCATTTTGAAGTAGTCTCCTCCGATCCAGAGTCGGTTGTCGTCAGCCGCGAAGGATGGAGGCTGCTCCGGGCCAACGGCAGGCCGCAACTGGCGGGCAAGTTGGCCGGGGAAGAAAAAAACTGACCTATGTGTGGAATCTGCGGAATCTTTTTTTCCGATCGCGACTGGCACGTCAAGGGAGACGTGTTGGCGGGCATGAACCGCCGCATCGTGCATCGCGGACCCGATGACGAGGGTTTCTTCGTCGAAGAGAATGTCGGGCTGGCCATGCGGCGGCTGAGCATTATTGACGTGAAAACCGGCCACCAGCCGCTGGCCAATGAGAATCATGACATCTGGATCGTTTTCAACGGCGAGATTTACAACCATGCTAAACTGCGGGCTGGGCTGGAGGCGAAAGGGCACCGCTACCGATCGCGCAGCGACACTGAAACCATCGTCCATCTATACGAGGAATATGGCCGCGATTGCGTGAAGCATCTGCGGGGCATGTTCGCCTTCGTGATCTGGGACCGCCGCAAGCGCGCTCTGTTCGCGGCGCGGGACCGGCTGGGGATCAAGCCTTTCTACTACCGCTGGGATGGCAAGGCCTTTCTGTTCGGGTCGGAGATCAAGACAATTCTGGCGTATCCCGGCGTGGCGGCGGAATTTAACCGGGGAACGCTGGCGGAGTATCTCACGTTCGGTTACGTCACCGGGCCCGAAACCATGTTTGAGGGGATCCGCAAACTGATGCCGGGACATACGCTGGAACTTTCCGAACGGGGTGAGCCGAAGATCGAGCGCTACTGGGATCTTACGGTGGAAGTGGATCGCGAGCCGCAGCCGCACCAGTATTACGTGAGAACGTACCGAGAATTACTCGAGAATGCGGTCGAGTCCCACCTGATGAGTGACGTGCCCCTGGGAATGTTTCTGAGCGGCGGTCTGGACTCGAGCGCAGTCGCGGCTCTGGCCACAAAAATCCGCGGCGATCAGATCCAAACCTTTGCGGTCGGCTACGGCGAAGACGAGTTCAGCGAACTGCCCTACGCGCGGCAGGTCGCCAAGCATATTCGGTCGGATCACCATGAAGTGCGGCTGAGCCGAAAAGAATTCTTCACGACATTGCCGCATTTGATATGGCACGAGGACGAACCGGTCGTCTGGCCATCGAGCGTCTCTCTGTATTTCGTGGCGCGGCTGGCGCGGGAGCGAGTCACAGTCGTGCTTACGGGTGAAGGCAGCGACGAAACGCTGGCGGGCTATACCCGCTACGCCTGGACGCTGATGAACTCCAAGATGGACCGGACGTATCGCGCGCTCACGCCGGCGTTTTTGCGAACGGCTCTGCGCAAGGGAATTGGCGCGGCGCCCCTGTCCGCCAGTCTGCACCGCAAACTGGAGCACACGTTCCTGATGCGGGATGGCGAGGACTGGCCGTCGTTTTACTTCGACAACTTCTATTCGGCGTTTTCCGCAAACGAATTTTCGCAGCTCCTGACCGCCAATGCGCTGGCAGGCGCGGGACAGGCCTATGCCGGGTCAATGGGCGCGTGGGAGCGGTCCTCGGGCGACCTGCTGCATCGCTTGCTCTACACCGACATCAACAGCTATCTGATCGAACTGCTGATGAAGCAGGATCAGATGAGCATGGCCGCTTCTATTGAAAGCCGTGTGCCATTCCTCGATCATCCCCTGGTGGAATTCACGGCGCGCATTCCCGCCAGCCACGAGATCAAGGGAATGGCGGGAAAATTTATTCTCAAAGAAGCGGTCGCGGACCTGTTGCCTGAGGATATCGTGTACCGGAAAAAGATGGGGTTTCCAACGCCCTGGGCCTACTGGCTGGCCGGTCCACAGCTGGAGGAGATCGAACGATTGCTTTCGGAACGGAGAAGCGTGGCGCGGGGACTGTTCCGGCCGGAAACCATCCGGCGCATTTTTGCGGAGCACCGCGCGGGACATCGTGACCATGGCAACCGCATTTGGCGTCTTCTAAATATCGAGCTTTGGCAGAGAGTATTTCTGGATGGCGAGGGCGATCCGGCAATCAGCGCTTCGCAAACCAACGCGGTGGCCCGATAAGCGATGCCTTCACTCAAACTGCTGCCCAATAAATGCTAAGAAAAGCAAAGCTCGCCACACTCGGCCTGCTGCGAAGCGCAGGAGCGTTTGAGCTTGTGGCCAACAACAAGTGGCGGCGGGAGCGGCTACTGATTCTGTGCTACCACGGGATCTCTCTCGAGGACGAGCACCAGTGGAGACCGCCGCTCTACATGCAGGCGGAATTGCTGGAGCGGCGGCTGGAAACGCTGCGAGCCATGCGCTGCACCGTGCTGCCGCTCGGCGAGGCGTTGACGCGGCTGCGGCAGCGCGACCTTCCGCCGCGCAGTGTCGCGATCACTTTCGACGACGGCACCTATGATTTTTACAAGCTGGCCTATCCGCTTCTGAAGAAGCACCAGTTTCCCGTCACGGTTTATCAAACCACGTACTATACCGACCACGAGATGCCGATTTTCAACCTGACATGCTCCTACCTGCTGTGGAAACGGCGCGGGGAACAGTTGGACTCAGCACGGGAACTGGGCCTCGCGGAAGCGATGGATCTACGCACCGAGCTAGGACGGCACCGGGTGGTTCGCGGCCTGATTGAGCTATCCGAACGGGAGAACCTGACGGGCCAGCAAAAGAATGAGCTTGCCCGCCGACTGGCAGGAATTCTGGGAATCGACTACGCGGCGTTTTCTGCCACGCGCATCCTGCAACTGATGAATGCGCACGAGGTGGCTGAAGTTGGAAAGAACGGCGTGGATGTGCAACTGCACAGTCATCGCCACCGTACGCCCGAAGACGAAGTCCTGTTCCGGCGGGAAATCTCCGAGAACCGGGTAAGGATTCGGGCCATGACAGGAACGCAGGCAATCCATTTTTGCTACCCGAGTGGAGTGTACCGACCGGAATTTCCGGGATGGCTGGAAAAGGAAAACGTGATTTCTGCCACGACTTGTGATGCAGGGCTCGTCGATCGGCACGCCAACCCGTTCCTGTTGCCGAGATTCGTGGATACTTCTTCCCGGACTCAGACTGAGTTTGAAAGCTGGATCAGCGGCTTGGGGACTCTGGTTGCGGTGCGCAAGGCCGCCCCGCAACGATACGTCGTGCCCGAAGATTGAGACGAGTTAGAATCGGGGACTAACGGCGACTGCGGTCCGCCGTGGGCGCAGGCAGGTGGGCCTGCAGAGCTGAAAGCAGATCGTTCTTCAGAAGTGGACCACAAGCCATCAGGCCAGTGAGCAGCGGATTCCGGTTGTTGCAGCGCAAGGGAGCATTATCGAGCGTGGCGACGAATCCTCCGGCGCTTGCCATGAGCGCGGCGCCGGCGGCAACGTCCCATTCATTCTTCGGAGTCAACGTGAACGTGACGTCGGCTCGACCGGCCGCTACAAGGCCCAGCTTGTACGCGACCGAGCCCATGGGGCGAATCCGATAGTCGCCTGTCTGAAACTGTTGCCACTCGCCGCGTTTGACTTCGCTGCGGCTGGCCAGAATCAACGAACCTTGCAGCGAAGTTCTCTGGCTGGGGTGTGCCGGCTTGCCGTTGTAGAGCACTCCGGAATCGATGGACCCGAGGATGGTCTCGTTGGTGGAGGGATTGCAAATGCCTCCCGCGACCGGCCGGCCGTTTTCGACGAATCCGATCGAGACACAGAATTCGGGAATGCCGGCCACAAATTCGCGCGTCCCGTCGAGAGGATCCACGACCCAGACGCGGCTTTTGCTGAGGCGCGAGACGTCGTCCGCACTTTCTTCCGAGAGCCAGCCCTCGCCGTCGCGCAGCAAGTTCTGGCGGAGTACGGCATCAACCGCGCGATCTGCTTCGGTCACGGGATCGTGGCCGATCTTATATTCGGTTTCGATCGCACCCGGCGTAAAGCGCGCGAAGACAGCGCGAGCGGCTTCTAAGGCGGTTTCGATGCGGGCGAGAATATCCGAATAGGCAGAAGTCATGGATCCCTTGGAATTAATTTGTTAAGCAGGCCACAACATGCGAGCCCCAGTGATCAAGAGCAGAACGCATAGCATACGGCGCAGCCACAGCATGGGGACCCGCGTGGCCAGATGCGAACCGAGCAAGCCGCCAGGAATCGAGCCGATCAATAGCGCAACAACCAGTCTGGGATCTACGTTCCCCGCCCTAAATTGAAGCCACCCCGTCACGCCGAACAGTACGACCGCATGCACCACGTCAGTCCCGACATTGATCTTGGGCGGAAAACTGTAGAACAAGAGAAGCAGCATCATGATAATGCTGCCCGACCCGACCGAGGTTAGGCCCACGATGAAACCCACTGTAAGGCCGATAACCGCCATCCCTGCGAAGCCCTTCATGGTCGGCGCACGATTCGCGATTCGCTCTTCGATGTTTTTCTGGAGGAGCAGCAACGTGGGGATCACGATGAGCAGGACACCCACCGCGAGCTTGATAAAGGTATTCACCCCGTTTCCGTAGAGGAGACGGATGTAGATCAGCAGCTTGACTCCAGCGAAGGAGCCAGGAATGCTTCCCACCGCCAACGCGAGGACGACCTTCCGGCGGACTGTTCCATTTTTCATGTGGAGCAGTCCGGCCGGGATTTTGGTGAAGAACTGGAATAGCGCGTCGGAACCGACCGCCACGATCGGCGAATAACCCAAGCCGAAGATCAGAACGGGGAGCATGAGAACGCCGCCCCCCACGCCGGTCATGCCGATGAGGACGCCCACGACAAAGCCAACCAGAATTTTGGCCGCTAGCACTGGCATAGTCGATCCCTTTTCGCCCTACCCTCTTCCATTTACTCCGATGAAGCCTTCGCGCTCCAGGTGCAAAATGATTTCCTGGGCAGCTTCTTCGGCGGACAGTTCGCCGGTGTTAATCGTTACGTCGGCATCCGCTGGATCTTCGTAGGGATCGGAGATCCCGGTGAATTCCTTCAGAATGCCGGCCCGCGCCTTGGCATAAAGACCCTTACGGTCGCGCTGCTCGCAGACTTCGACCGTAGTGGCGATGTGTACCAGGATGAAGCCACCGTAGGGCTCGATCATCTGGCGCACGTGTTTTCGGGTCGCGTCATAGGGCGCGATCGGCGCGCAAATCGCGATGCCACCATTCTTCGTGATTTCCGAAGCGACGTAGCCGATGCGGCGGATGTTGATGTCACGATGTTCTTTCGAGAATCCAAGTTCCGACGAAAGGTGCTTGCGCACCAGGTCGCCGTCGAGCAGGGTCACCGGGCGTCCGCCGACTTCCAGAAACTTTGTCATCAGGACGTTGGCGATGGTGGACTTGCCCGAACCCGAAAGTCCAGTGAAGAAGATGGTCACACCCTGCTTGGCGCGAGGCGGAAAGCTGCGCCGCAGTTCCTGGACGACTTCCGGATAGGTGAACCAGGCGGGAATGTCGCGGCCCTCGTTCAGCCGGTCGCGCAGCTCGGTGCCGGAGATGTTCAGAACCTTGTCGCCTTTTTTGACTTCATCATCGGGGACGTAGCGGTCCTCTTTCTCGAGGTACACCATCATGCTGAAGGGCACCATGGTGACGCCGATATCGGCTTCGTGCTTCTTGAAAGTTTCCTGCGCCTCATAGGGACCGTAGAAAGGCTTGCCATCTCCGGCTGTGTCTTTGCCCGGACCAGCGTGGTCTCGACCCACGATGAGGTGGGTGCAGCCGTGGTTCTTTCGAATCAGAGCGTGCCAGATGGCCTCGCGCGGACCGCCCATGCGCATGGCAAGAGGCAGCAGCGAAAGCTTCTGAGTGCCCTGCGGATACTTCGAACTCAGCAACTGGTAGCAGCGCACGCGGGTGTAGTAGTCGACGTCTCCAGGCTTCGTCATTCCGACGACAGGATGGATCAAAAGGTTGGCTTCAACTTGCTTCGCCGCGCGGAAAGTGAGTTCCACGTGGGCGCGGTGCATGGGATTGCGGGTCTGAAAGGCAACTACGCGCCGCCATCCGAGCCGCACGAACTCGGCGCGCAGTTCCGCCGGAGTGAAGCGCAGGGTGCGGAAATCATAATGCGATGGAGATTGCAGACCTTCGATGCGCCCGCCGACATACCAGGGATTCGATTTGTTCATCGTGTAATCGGCGCCGGGATGAGCCTTGCTGGTGCTGTTAAATACCGCCTTGGCTTCAGCCGCGCGGTCGGCTTGCCAGACTTCTTCCACATGCAACACCGCCAGCATCACGCCCTCGGCATCGCGCAGCGCGACTTTGCTGCTGCCGGGCGTGAGCTTCTTGGCGAATTCTTCGGTGACATCGAGCGTGATCGGCATGGGCCAGAGGATTCCGCTGGCCAGGCGCATGTTGTGGCAGACGCCTTCGTAGTCGGCTTTGGTCATAAAGCCGCGCAGCGGAGAGAAACCTCCGCTCATGAGCAATTCGAGATCGCAGATTTGCCGGGCAGTAAGGTCCCAGGATGGCCACTCGCGGGAGTGGGCTTTCAGTTCTGCGGCTTTTTCCGGTGCTGCCAGCAGATCGATGAGTTCGCCGCCGTGCGGAGCAATCAAATGACTAGTCGAAGCAGACAAGTGCGTGAACCTCCAAGGTTCGATGATTTGGGATGAAATGCATGTAACTTTTAGCGATTCGCAGAAAAATCAATGATGACTTCCGGACATGCTAATCGGGGAGGACATACGAACGAGACTGCAAAGCAGTTGCGGGTCAGTGACCCAGATTAGCCCCAGTTTACACCAAAGAGATTGCACTCCAGAATTACACGCAAGTGCCATGCCGGAGCGGCTTTAGCGATTGTACTGTAAATTGATAAGGATAAAGGGAAAGCCTCGAAATTTTCTGGCGTCGGCTCGGTTTTACCCCTTCTCATGTGCAAAAGATTGCGCAGGAAAGGGAACTAATTTTGCTGCTGATTGAACCGCTAGAGATGCTTGCGCGCGGTTCTGGCGTAACCAATCTGGGCACCGTCTGCCGCTCGACGAAGGCGCGCCTCGTTTAAACTGCAGAGAGGCTCCGCGGGTGGCGTGCCTCGACAGCATTGATGCGAGATTGGGCAAAAAAAACGATTCTAGCCAGCGGAGCGTTGCGGTTTGCTGGAAATCTGCACGGTCCCAGCGCAGCCATTCTGATGTACCACTCCGTCTTGCCCGATCCCAGCCAGCAGGCCGACTCTCTCGGAGGCATTGTTCACTCGGAGGCCGCATTCCGCGCGCAAATGGAGCTGCTGGCGCGGGATTACCATCCCATCAGTCTGGATCAAACAGTCAAGCACCTGCGCGACGGGGACGATTTTCCAAAACGCTCTGTGATCGTTACGTTCGATGATGGCTACACGGACAACTACGAAGTCGCGTTGCCGATTCTGAATCAATTCGCGGTGCCCGCGACATTCTACGTAACCGTGGATTGCGTCGAAAACAAAAGGCTGCCGTGGCCGAGCCGGTTACGTTGTGCATTCCGAAGAACGAAGCAGACTTCATGGACCGATGCGAAGATCGATGCGAAGATCGAGTCGAATGCCCAGTCATGGAATCTCAGTTCTCCGCTGAATCGCGAGGAGGCATTTCTGGCGGCTTGCGATGCCTGTTGCCAACTGAGCGGTACGGCTCAGGAAGAGTTCGTCCGGCGCATCGAGCAGGAACTGCAGACCAGCCTGCCCGCGGAATCGGGCTCGCTGATGATGAGTTACGACCAACTTCGGGAACTTGCTGGTCATGGTCACATCGTCGGCTCTCACACTATGACCCACCCGAATATGGCGCAGTTGAAAGCGGACGACGCTCAACGCGAGTTCGCCGAATCGAAACAACGGCTGGAATCCAGGCTCGGTGCGCCGATCAAACACTTTTCCTATCCCTGTCCGGCGCTTGAACCGCATTGGAGCGAACGGACCGTCGAGCAGAGCCTCGCCCTGGGCTACGAAACTGCAGTCACCACCAACAGCGGGCTGACCCACAGAGGGGATGAGTTGCTTTGCTTGAAGCGGTTGCATCCCACCAAGACGCTGGAAGGCCTGCGATGGAACCTGGAAAGCGCTTTTGCTGGTCGAACAGTTTAGGTCGAACAGTTTAAGACGAGCAGTTTAATTAGACTCGAAACGGGGCGATCACGGATTGGCCAGAATCCTGGTTTTGGATGGGCACAGCGCGGCGGCTCTCGCGGTAACGCGTTCCGCCGGACAGGCCGGACATTGGGTAGGCGTGGGTGCGAACCGGGGCTTGTTTGCTGCGGCCGCGGTGTCCCGTTACTGCCGCGCGAAACTCGACTATCCTGTTTCTACCAGCGAGCCGGATGCCTTTGCGGACTCAGTCCTCGAGTTTGCTCGCGCCCAGGCGATTGACCTCGTCATCCCCATCACCGATTGGACTCTCGGGCCGCTCTCGGCGCAGCGGGAAAAATTTGGCGGGATCTGCCGGGTTGCGATGCCGTCCCCGGCGGCGGTGGAATTTGCGTCCGACAAATATCGCACCATCAAGCTGGCAGAATCGATCGGCATCAGCGTTCCCCGCACGCTGCTCGTTGAATCGATCGGCGACCTTGCTCAGTGCAAGGCAGGGCCTTTCCCTCTCGTTGTGAAGGATCGCTTTTCCGTACGCTGGACCGGGGGCAAGGCCGTGTTCGGATCGGTAGCCTACGCTTACTCGGCTCAAGAACTGGAAAGCAATGTGGCGGAGCGCTTAGGAACCGCGGGCGATGTTCTCGTCCAGGAATTTACCTCAGGCGTCGGGATCGGGTTCTCCTGTTTCGTGTTTGGAGGGAAAGCGTTCCTGCCCTTCCAGTGGCAGAGAATCAGGGAAGTGGACCCGCGCGGATCGGCCAGCAGCGCGAGAAAATCCATTCCCCTCGACGCTTCCCTAGTCTCCCTCAGTGTACGGCTGATTCGTGAAATGGGGTTTGAAGGAATTGCGATGGTGGAGTACAAGAAGACCGCCGACGGGCGTCTCGTATTGATGGAGATCAATGGACGTCCCTGGGGATCGATCGGCCTGCCGGTGGCTTGCGGGATCGACTACCCGCGGCATCTCATCGACTGGTGGCTGCAAGGCACGCTCCCGCCATCGGAGATTTCCTATCGGAACAACGTAATTTGCCGTCGCGTCGTCGGCGAGTTAACTCATCTGAGCAATCTTCGCGCGGGGCGTCCGCCGCAATGGCCGGAGGCTTACCCCAGTTTCTGGACGAGCTTCTTCACGATGGCCGTGCCCTGGCTGCCGGGAATGTGCTACGACGATCTGTGGCTGTCGGACCTGCGTCCGGGAATCGGTGGGATTCGGCAGTGGTTCCAGTCGCGCTCGAAAACAAAGACAAGAAGTTAGGGTTTCGCAAGTCGTGTCGCCAAGTGACGATCAGCGACTGGAGACGGGTTGCTCTTTGGCCGCGGGAGCGGACAGAAGGGTTGAGCTGATCAGGTTCCGAACGCAGATCCGCAATTGCCGGCCGCAGAATCGCGTACCCTCAAGATCCGCGAGGTAGGGATCTGGGATCTCGCGATATTGCCACGGACCTTCGGCGTAGGCGCTGAGCATGTAGATCTTTTCCTTCGCTTCCGGATAGAGCGTGAGCAACTCAGCCTTGTTCTGAAAATCCATGGCGAGAACACAATCCGCCTGCTCAACCATCTCGCGCGTGAGCGGCTTAGCTCGGTGGTTCGCCAGAGAAACGCCGAGATCTGCAGCAGCCTGTTGCGCCCAGGGATGGCCTTCACGGCCGGCGGAAGCGTGCAGACCGGCGGACACAATCCGGACTTGCTCGGGCTTTGCGTTGGGTGGCTCCAAGCCCGCCTCGTTCAACGCTTGCCTCATGAGGAATTCCGCCATGGCACTGCGCATGATGTTGCCGTAGCAGACAAAAACAAACGACCGCGCAGAGGGCGGCACCAGGCGCTGATTTGCGGTGCGAACTCCGAGCCTGTCGCGCATCCATAAGTCTCCATAAATCCGGCCAGCCTGAGGTCCAAGCCGCAGTTTGATGCCGCTGTATTGCAGGAAGGAATTCGGCACAAATTTCCGCGCGACGTCTTTCAACACTGTCTTCAAACTTCGCGGCAAGGTCTGCGGCGTTTCCTCGGTCACGACCGTACTCCCTGGTCATGGACAGCTGGCGCTAGCGGGCGATTCTGTTCTGAAACCAGTTCGTATCCGAAGGTCTGCATCAAGGGGCCCCATGCCGATTCGATCGCCGCCACTGACTCGGGAGAGAGTTGAGACTTCCAGCCTCCAGAAGTCGCCGAGCGAACAAACGGCTTTTCGCTGCGAGTTCCCTTGGTAAGCACCCAACTTCCGGCTTCCTGCTTCTCAAGCGCGCGCATTCGTTCGGGAGAACTCAGTTCAATGGCCCGTCGCAAGGCCTGCGGGCTGGAATCAATCTCGCGAAACGAACAGCGATCTAGGAACGCGACGACGTTCACGAGGACGTTGGCCGTATCGCGCTTCAAATCTTCATAGCGAAGCATCAGGAACCATGGATCGTCTTTCCGGAGCACCGTCCAGCTCAGCACGTTATCGCGCCAGGAGCCGAACTTGCGATCAAACTCGCCCGCGATGAAACGGGGCACAAAACTCGCGATGGGATAATCGTCGGGAATGTTTCGCGCCTTTACATTGTGGTGATAGAAGGAA
Source organism: Acidobacteriota bacterium (assembly GCA_013289685.1). Classification (GTDB taxonomy): domain Bacteria; phylum Acidobacteriota; class Terriglobia; order Terriglobales; family Acidobacteriaceae; genus Sulfotelmatobacter. Next base: position 68,056 of record JABCZL010000002.1, read on the forward strand.
ACCGCCACATCGCGCGGATCGCGCACAATGTAGATCACCCGCGGATAATGCGGCTGGAAGCTTTCGTGACTCTTCAGCATGCGCGGGCGCGGGAGTTGCCGCAGGAAGCGATCGCGATTGAAATAGATTTCCGGAATCCTCGACTCGATGTTGGAAAACGTGACCGCGGCATCCTGGTAAATTAAATTCCCCAACAGAAAACGTGTCCAGGTATTGCCGGACCTGGGATAAGAAACGAGAAAAACATCATCGGGGAAGACCGTCAGCCCCCGGCCGGCGATCTGCCGTCCCGTGAGCACACGCCCTGCCTGGGTCAGGGCGCCGAACAGCCTTTGTATTGTTCCCTGGGCCGTCGGCATTGGTCCTCAGCCTTTCACCGTTTCACGTGCGGCATTCGCTGCCATGACCCGATTGCTCCCTGCAGAAATGAACACTCGCTTTACGCTTCTTCCTGGTATGTTTCGACCAGGGCGAGCGTCACTTCATCTTCTTGATTCGAGCCCAACGGTCCCACTTCCCAGGCGCGATGCGTCCAGAACGCCCAAGCCAATCCTGAGCCGTAGACCAGGCCCGCAATCACCAGTTGTATCAGAAGCGGGCCCAGGCGATGAGGAATGAACCAGCGCCGCATCAACAGAAGAACGGCCACCAGCGGCACACACAGCGCGAGCGGAAACACAAACGCGCGATAAAGATAGGTTTTGAGTTTGATCCCTAACAGGCGGCAGAGATGATGGGGCAGGAACAGAATCATCGAACAGGTGAGAGGAATGGCGGTGCCGATCGCGTCTCCCATGATGCCGTATGGTCGTACCAGGATGACGCTCAGAATCAGGTTGGCAGCACCCTCGGCCAGCACGACCCAAGCCCAGGTCCGATGCTTGGCCATGCCCCAAAGCGTGCGCCCGGAGGCGGACTGGGCCAGCATCAGCGTCATGGGATACAGCAGAACGAGCATGACAGGATAGCTTGTGGCCACGTATTTCGGACCGACCCAGGCCTCAATGACGGACTTGCCCAGGACCGTGAGGATGGCCGTGATGGGAAAGATAATGAAAGCGCAGGCCCGGTTGCCAACGACCAGAATCTTCCGCAGACCATCCATGTCGCCTTTGGCCTGAGACTGGCTCGACATGGGGACAAAGAGCTGAGCCAGGCTGCTCACCACTTCGGAGGAGTAGTCCACCAGCCGCGAGCCGATGGTGAAGTAGGTTACGGCGGCGGCTGACACAAACGTGCCAATCACCAGTGCGTCCGACTTGAAACGCAAGCGCCCCGCCACGATGATCAAAAACGTAGTTCCGCTGTAGCTGGCGATCCGGCGCAAACTCGACCGGTTCACGTATTGGGTTCCGAGTCGCAGAGGCAAATGGCGAAAGACCGCCGCGGCATTGACGAACTGGTTCAGCAGCGGCAGGCTGACGGTGACCAAAGCCACGGTTAACAGGCCGCGTCCATGCCGCAGGGCGACGACAATGAGCAAAGCCCGGATGAGAGTGGAACTGATGCTGGTGAAATTCAGCAGGTAAAAACGCTGCAGCCCTTCCAGAATCCCGCTAAACACTCCCAGTGGAAATCCCAGCGACACCGAGGTTCCCACCATCAAAAGCAGCCAGCGTGCCGTAACCACAAAGTCGGCAGGAATGCGGAAGATCGAGTCCACGTAGTAGGCGGCGATAAGGGTAATGCACATCGCCACGACTCCAATGCCGCTATAACTGAACATAGCAGTGTTCACCAGCCGGTTCAGTTCGTCGTATTCTTCGGTGGCGGAATACTTCGCGATATAGCGAACAATGGAGGAGCGAATGCCCAGGTCGAAAAGCCCGTAGTATCCAGTCGCGGAAAAGATCAGAATCCAGAGACCGAAAGCCTCATCTCCCAGGCGGTGAAGAATGTACGGGGAAAGAAAAATTCCCACCACGACGTTGACGCCCAGGGCGAACCAACTGGAACCAACATTCTTGATGATTTCGCTTTTCCGCATCGGCTGCGCCCTGGAACTACTGTTGGCCCGGCAGGTATCGCGCTTTCCAGGAATAAACCCCTTCCACCATCGAAGCCAGCTTCCCGGTTGCTCTAGGCGCAATCGCCAGCCCGAACAACACAAGACTCACCTTGGACCGGCGAAGATGGGAGTTGGCTTCTTTGAAAAAGGTGCGGGCCTGATCAAATTCATTTTGTTGGAGACGGTATTTGCCCTCTTCCAGGAGATAGCGGGCGTGGGCCTCCGTGGCTCGACTCTGAACCAGAGCGCGATCGGATTGGGAAAGCGGCAGGGTTTTCACCGCTTTCTCCAGGATTTGCCAGTAGGCCTCCATCATCCGGGCTCGGGAAGCTCCCAGAGATCCAGGGCGGCCTCCATTCAGCCGGGCCTGCACTTTGGTCGTGTAAGAAATTTTGGCGCCATGGAACGCCGCTCGGAGCCACATATCGTAGTCGTCGCAGCGTTGCAGAGTCTCGTCGAAAAGTCCCGCACGGACCAGCGCACTCTTACGGGCAACGACGGTAGAGACGGGAATCTGACAGCGTTCCACGGCCAGAGCCTGAAAATCCGCCGGGCCATACGAAGGGCAACGCTTCATAAATTCGCTGGGTCGCTTCGGATCGCCCACAGACAGACCGTTGCTATACACCAGGTCCAAACTTGGATCCTGTTCGAAAAGCTTCATCTGGGCAGACAGGTGATCGGGAAGCCAAACGTCATCGGAGTCGAGAAAGGCCAGGAATTCTCCGCGGGCCTGACCGATCGCAGTATTTCTCGCTCCCGCACAGCGCTTGTTTTCTTGCCGGATGTAGTTGATCTGGTCGGCATGCTTATGCAGGAAGGGTGCCAGCACGCGCTCGAGTTCAGGAGTGTCCGGCGACCCGTCGTTGACCAGGACGACCTCGAAATCCTGGAAGGTCTGTTCAAAGACGGAGCCCAGCGAGCCCGCGATTAAGGTCGCGGTGTTATACGACGGCATGATCACGCTGACGCGAGGACTCAGGTTTGGCAATGGTGGCCTCATTCGCTTACGAACCGTAAAAAACTGTTTCTTTGTCTCCTGCCAGAATGTGGTTGGCCGCTTCCACTCCCATCATGACGGAGTGGTCCATGTTGCCAATTTCGTAGCGCCACGCTCCAAAGCGACCGCGAGAGTAAATCCCTTTCTCCATCATTGCCGGTTGAAGAATCGAAAGCGCCCGGTCGCGCGCGAGAGTTGGGATGGGATAAGAGTACGGCACGCTGCGGTGATAGCGAGAGACAATGCGGTCACGATCGGTCTCCGCCAGCATACCCGCTCGAATCAAACCGGCGATCACCTGCTCCGTAACTCTTGACGGATCGGGGGATTCACCAACTTTGTACGACACTTCACACATCAGAGAGCTGTAGCGCTCGGTGTCGCCGCCCGGAACGTTAAAAGGGGAGTAATGCGAAAAGTAGGTGGCGCGGTAGCAGGGAACCTCCGGATCGGCAAAATAGATCCAGCATTTGCCGGTTTCGATTTTCTTTTCCAGCCCCAAGCCAATCACCAGCAGGTTGTTGTGGCGGAGATCCCCGGCGGCGTCGACCAACCGGCCGTCTCTTGACTTGAGCATGCCCGCCAGCAGATCAAGAGGCGTCGTGGAGATCAGCACGTCGTAACTGTCGCCGCCGCCGTCAGAAAACGACACGCGCCGCTGCCCGTCATCTACGGCCGCCAGTTGTTTGCCGGTCTTTATCTTCTCCGGGAAACGCTTCACCATGCGGCGATAAATCTCGCCTGTCCCGCCATACATCGGGAATCGAAATTTATTGTTCGGTCCCCAGGCCACATCGTCGCGCTCGTGGAGCACGTTCTCCAGCAGGCGGCGAAAATCCACGGTTGCCACTCGCTCGGCCATCCACGATTTCGACATTTCTTCCAGCGGAGTGGTCCACACTTTCGAGTTGTAGGGAAACATGAAAGCCTCGGCGATTCCTTCGCCGAAGTTGGCCAGAATCCAATCCCGAAAGTTGGTTGCGTCCCGAGACTTTCCGTTTGCGGCTGCGTGGGCCGCCCCCATCAGGCAACTCACCTGCACCGGTTTTGGGAGATATCGCAGGTTGTTCTGGAAGGGATATGGAATCCACGAATCGCCCTTCACAATCCAGCTCTCGCGAACCAGTTGGTTCTCCTCTCGTCCCAGCATGTCGTCGACGAGTTTGTCGAAGTAGGGATAGTGGGAGAAGATGACGTGACCGCCCTCATCCCATACAAAACCATGGTCGTCCACGTGGGAGCAGGAGTGGCCGCCGACGTAGTCGGCCTTTTCGTAGAGCACCCAGTTCTGATAACCGAGTTCGTGTAAACGATAGGCAGCACCCAGACCCGTGGGGCCTCCCCCGATGATGACGATTCTTTTTTCGCTCATGGCTTCAATGGCCCCGGAAAGGTAAGGATTGTTCGGTCAGGAGTTCGCCGCTCCCCTGCGATTCTTGACTCACGGGATAGCCCAGGAGTCTCATGACTGGTCCCCAAGCCCCTTCGATCACGGCCACCGATTCAGGGGGCAGGGTCTGCCGCCACTGGCCGGACTTGGCGGCCCGTACAAAAGGGATGTCTTTGCGGCTCTCTTTGGTCGTGACCCATTCCTTATTTTGCTGAGCCTCGAGCTTTCGCATGTTGTCGGCCGAGCTGAGCTCGACGGCCTTGGCGATCCTGTCGGCGGAGGCGTTCAGATTCAGGAAGTCGGCAATTCTTGTCATCTCCCTATGAGTGTCGTCCAGAAGGTCTTCGTATCTGACGAGCAGGAACTGACGATCGTGTCCGCGGGCTCCCAGCCAGCTCATGACATTCTCGCCCCAAGAGGCAGGGGTCCCAAGAAAGCCGTTCTTGAGCCGGGCGAATTGGAAGATGTTCTTAGAATTCACCAGCCAACTGCCGGCGTGCTCGCCCCAGGTGCCGAAGTATTCGTCGGTCTTCATGAAGCGGGTCGTGACGTAGGTGTGGACGGGAAAGTCGTCGGGGATATTTTTCCCCTTCCGGTCGTAGTGATAGGCGGAAACCGCTACGTCCCGGGGATCGCGCACGATGTAGATGACACGCCGATAGCGAGGGTCAAAACATTCGTGACTCTTGATGACGCGCGGGCTGGGAATCTTCTTGAGAGCCTTTTTGGACTTCGCATAGATGTCGGGAACTTTGCGCTCTACGTTCACGAAAGTGACCCGTTCGTCTGGACTCATCAGGTTTCCGAGGAGAAATCGGGTCCAGGTGTTGCCGGACTTGGGATAAGAAACCAGGAAAATGTCGTCGGGCAAGACGTGAAACGCCCGCCCAGAGATGTCTTTCTCCAGAACGTAATTGGCCGCGTAGAGAATCTTGACCAGGACGTCATTCATAAGTATCAGATAGAGTTACGATCCTGCTTTCTTTCAAGACTATACCGCGCTTTCCTGGCTTTGCCAGCCTGCTTTGGTGACGAGCGTAACCAGGGGGGCACCATCCGCGGGCAACAGCCCGATCCGGTCCTTCCGGGATCATTCCACCTGCACCAAGGAACTCGTGTTTCCTTGGCCGGCTTTCCCGTCGCCAACTGCCGCCACTGCCAGGGCCGCCTCATATCCAGGGCCTGTGGGCAGGTCGCGCAGGATCCAGCGGCTTGCCTCGGATGGATCGGGTCTGGTCGCCAACAGAGCTTGAGATTCGTCCGCGGCGACGGAGACGTCAAACTGTTGCAGCGGCAGCGACAGTCCCTCTCCACGGGCCTTGACGTAGGCCTCTTTGCGAGTCCAGCAACGGAAGAAAGCCGCTTGAAGCTCATCGCCGGACAGTCTTTCCAGAGAGTGACGCTCGTGGAGAGAAAAGAAGCGCTCCGCCAGTTTCCGTACGTCCGGCTGTGGACGGATCCTCTCGACGTCGATACCGATCTCATGAGTTCTCACGAACGCGATCAGCGCCAGACCTTCCGTGTGCGACACATTGAAGCGCAGGTCATTGAAGCGCAGATCATTGAAGCCCAGATCAAGGGAGCGCAAGTCAAATGCCCCATCCAGAATCGGTTTACCGTACTTCGAATACCGGAACGATAGCTGCAGCGGCGTTGTCCCAAGGTAGGCGGCGGCCAGAGAGCGCAGCGTGGCGCGAGTGACGATGAAGTCTTTGCGGGGCCTCTCCACCCGATAGCGTGCCGCGCGCTCATGTTCCTCCATAGACAGCAATTCGCAACAGGCTTTCTCGACGGAAGCCGGGACGTCCAGCGAACGGGCCCACACGTTCACGACATCAGACGGCAGCTCGGGAACAGCACAATCATCCGGCGGTCGGCACTCCCGCACTTCGATTTTCACGCTGGTGAGCATACTGCAGCCTGCAACGGAAACTCCTCCGCTTCGATTTTACGCTGCCAGGATTACAGGAAAGTTTCAATACTTTTGTCGACTTATCTGGCGTTCGTAATCGTTAGCGCCAGGAGACCGCAGTGGGGTCCAACAGGGTCAGTTTGCTGGTCAGGCAAGGGCACATGATCTTTCCCCGGTCGCGAAATTGAGACGTCCGATACGCCGGCAGCGATTTGGGTTGACTAACGAAGCGGGTTAGCGTAAATGATTAAGACCCGAGCAGGGGTGTCTCTCAGCACGCCCTGAGCGACACCTCCCTGCCTCGGTCTTCCCCCGACACAATTCAGGAGAACGAGATATGCGTGTCCAACGTATGTTGTTCGTCGCTATTTTTCTCAGCGTGATTTGCGTTTTCAGCCAGATCGCCATCGCCCAATCGGTCTATGGCAACATCAAGGGGACACTCACCGATATTGCCGGCAAACCGATCGCCGGCGCCAAGGTGACGGTCTCTTCTGTGGGCAAGGGAACAAAATACCGGACCGCCACCGACGGTACGGGTTTCTACGCTGTCAATGACCTCTCTCCTGATGATTACAGCCTGCGCATTGAGGCCGACGGGTTCAAGACCTACCAAAATCCTCTGGTGATCGTATACGCCGACAATCCCACCATGGTGAACCCCAAGTTGGTGAAAGGGAGCACAGCGGAAGTGGTCAATGGCAGCGCTGCCGATGTCAGCGTGCTGAAAATTGATCGCACCGACATCGCCACCATTCTTTCGCAACGGCAGATCGCCGATTTGCCCTTGCAGCAGCAGAATGTGTCGGACCTTGGAATCCTCGCTCCCGGCGCCATACCGCGAAAGCCGACTCTCGCGCCAGTCCAGAACCCGCAACAGGGCGTTTACATTAACGTGAATGGCCAGATCTTCAGTGGAACCGCATATCAACTGGATGGCACCGACAACCGGGACCCGATCGAAGGCCTGGTGATTGTTAACCCCAATCAAGATGCCATCAGCGAGATGAAAATCACCACGCAGAACTATGGATCGGAGTTCGGCGAAGCCACCGCCGGAGTAGTCACCTCGCAAACCAAGTCTGGAAGCAACACTTTGCACGGTAGCGTTTTTGGGTATCGGCAGAGCGGTTGGGGACAGGCATCCGATCCCAACCTTTTCACGAATGTCGTTTTGACGAACGCGAATACGAATCCGGTGACTACGAGCACTTCCTTGGTCCCCCCGGAGATCAATAATCGGACGTACAAGAAGAACCAGTTCGGAGGTTCGATTGGCGGCGCGATTATTAAAAATCGCTTGTTCTACTTTGCCGATTACCGGGGAACCCGGGATACTTCGGGAGCGACCCTGACCTTGACTGTGCCGACGGACCAAGTGCGCCAAACCTGCCTCGCGTCATTCACCGGCGCACCAAAGGATTGCGATCTGTCGCAGTACGGGGTCGGTCTGAACCTGAAAAACACGGCGGTGGACCCATCCAATCCCATGATGCTATTGAACAGTGCGGTTTCTCCTCAAATGGTCTATTTGCTGAGTCTGCTGCCCTCACCCACGATCACCAGCACCAACCCCCTGAATGCACCCGTCACGAACAACTATCTGGCAACCGGCGCGGAACCGTTCAACAGCGACAATTCCGATCTCCGCTTGGACTACGACGCTTCCCAACGGCTAAGGGTGTTTGCCCGCTACAGCTATGACCTATTCCGGCAGGATGGTTCTCCCGCGTTCGGGGTAGGCGGCGGGCCCGGAACCAACCCCGACCTCTTTGCGGGCCACGCCCGAACGGCCAACCAGAGCGCGTCCAGCGGTTTTTCGTATTCGTTCGGCAGCAACTTGCTGACAGACTTCCGTTTCGGTTACTTGCGCTACCACCTAGATTTGAACGCGGCGGATTTTGGAACATATCCTTTGCTCAATCCGCCTTCCATGTACCCCGGCAGCGCTATCCCCGGGCTCAACAACACGTCGGACATCTTTACCTCGGGCTTGCCGGACATTCAAATCACAAACTCGATTGCGTTCTACCCACCCGGCTCGAACACGCCCGCGCCGCCTCCGACGACTGGCGACTTTGTGCACTACGGCTCTTCCTCGCAAGTGAACAATTGTAATTGTCCGCTCCGCGAGCACGAGCAGCAGTTCCAGTTCGTGAACAACTGGACCAGGCTGGCCGGGCATCATGCTCTCCGATGGGGCGCAGATTTTCGTTACATTCAAAACTTCAGACTCAGCAGTTCCGAGGGCGCCTCGGACAGCCGGGCCGGGCACCTGCAGTTCAGCGACCAGACTTACACCGGCCTCGGTCTGGGCGATTTTCTGATCGGGCAGCTGGCCTATTTCGATCGCACCTACAGCGATCCCACACAAGAGCCGTCGGCTTACGACGCCAGCGAGCACCAGAAAAGGGCGTTCTTTTACGGCGAAGACAATTGGCGTCTGTCTCCCCGGTTGACCATCAACTATGGCCTGCGATGGGAACTGTACTTCCCGCAGACACTCAATGCCGGAGGCTTCCTGCTGATCCAGAACGACACGCTTCCGGCCTACACCCCAATAACGCCTGAGATTAAGGTGGTGGGAAGTTCCGGAGTGAATCAGCAGGGCAACGTGCAGAACACGTACAAGAACTTCGGACCCCGCATCGGATTTGCCTACTTGGTGGGGTCCAAAACAGTGATCCGAGCTGGCTTCGGCCGCAGTTTCGACGTAGGGTACGGGGGATCGATATTCGGTATCGCCGCCACCCAGAACCCGCCGATTGCAGGGCAATTTGAGATCCGTAATGGATCGGCAGATCCGGGCTTTGTCATCAACTCCGCGACTAATCCGCTTAACCTGACTAACCTGCCCGCCTACACCAACTTTGCGATAAATCCCAGCCCTCTGACTGTGGAGGGTCTCTGCTCAGCGCAGCTAAAGAGTAATTCAGGAAAGTGCGATCCGGGCCTGAATATGCTTGCGACTGAGGGTGCGCCGCAAGCCGGCGCAGCCCTTTATGCCCTTCCGTCAAAGCTGAGACTTCCCACCGTCGACGCCTGGAACCTAACCGTTCAGCACGAAATCACACCGAACGCATATTTCGAACTGGCCTACGTTGGCAACAAAGGCACGCATGTCCTGACGGACTCTACCCCATACTACGACCTGAACGCCCCCAGCCCTCCGCTCCCGTCGCAGATCACGCAGATTACCGCGACAAGCCCGAAGACGAAGGCCTGCAACAATCTCTATAGCTATGATCCGAGCTTTGGCGGTCCTGAGCCGAATTATTGCGTGCCCACCACAACCGCACAAAGCCCGCTCATTCCTTGGTTTTACCCTGTTTACTATTTCGGTAACAATGCCTCCGACAACTACCACTCTCTGCAAGCCAAGTTCAGCAAGCGATTCAGCGGGGGCTATAGTGTCCTCGCCAACTACATCTATTCCAAGGTTCTTGACTATGACAGCAGCTACTATGCCGTGAAGCCGAGCATCGGCTATGGCCCTGGCGGCTTCGACCGACGGCACAACTTCACAATGGCGAATATATGGGCGTTGCCCTTGGGGCGCGGTCGAGCGCTGCTGAGCAATATCAGCAACCCGGCTGATAAAGTCATCGGTGGGTGGTCGCTCAACGCCATCACGAGTTGGTATAGCGGTTTGCCTTTTAGCCCGACCTACGGTGATTGCAACTCCGATATCGCCGGGAATCCTCTGGCGTCATCTCCCTGCCGTCCCAATGTGGTAGGAAGCGTATCCGTCACGAAAAACCGGAGTGAATACTTCACCACTACCGGAGGAGCGCCTCTGGCTGCATTTGGGACAATACAAAATCAGGTAACGGCGCTTTGCGGCTATGACCCTGGCTCGGGGACCTCTCATGTAGGTCCCACTTCAGCTCTTGGAAACTGGCAGCGCCCAGGCTGTGGACAGTTCGGAAACGTGGGCCGCAACACGCTTCGCGGGCCGCAGTTTTTTCAAAGCGACATCGCGCTCATGAAGGAGATCGCGATCACCGAACGCGTCAACGTTCGGTTCCGCGCCGATGCCTTCAACGTTTTCAACAACGTGAATCTTGGCCTCCCCAATACCCAGGTCGATGCCCCCACCCAAGCCGGTGCGATCACCAATATCGCCCCGGGGGCCGTTCAGCGGCAATGGGAGTTCTCGGCCAGATTGCAATTCTGATTTGCAGGCGACAAGGGGAAGGTAACTTCCGGACAAGGAGAATGGGATCCTGGTCGCGTTGGGGGGATGCGCTCGCATCCCCCGTCATCCTTGCATCACCGCAGATTTAGCCAAGAAGGCCTCCGTCACAAACTCGGGCCCGACGCAATTACTTCTCCCGGCTTGCCTAAGATTGCTGACTCAGTCCTTTCAGCTCTCTACCCTTTCCGATTCGTTGTTTGTTCCGATTGGTTGTTATGGGAGTATGATGAGTTCCACCCAACCTTTGAACCGAAAGCGTTATCAAACGTCGCAGGTGTAGAGCATGACTGGAGTAATTGGTTTGCAGGCTGCATCACTGGGTTTCCGCCGGGTTTCAGAGTCTCGCGTGATCGCCCCGATTTTTGTTTTGCTGCTCGCATTGTCCTTTGCCCACGTGCCCCTGCTAGCGCAGACGCCCGTTACCACATGGCACTATGACAATGCGCGAACCAGCGCCAACACTAGCGAGTTCCTCCTCACTCCGTCCAATGTAAACACCCGAACCTTCGGAAAATTGTTCACCCAACCGGTCGACGGTTACATCGTCGGTCAGCCACTTTATCTTCCCGGAGTCAGTATTTCCGGCCAGGGGACTCACGATGTTGTGTACGTTGCGACGATGCACGACAGTGTCTACGCCTTCGATGCGGACAGCGACAGTCCTGCGCCCCTGTGGATGGCGAGCATCTTTACCTACAGCCCCGCGGGAGCCACAACCGTTCCCGCAACGGTGAAAAAAAATGCGACAGCCACCGGATGGACCGAGGTCGGCATCGTTTCTACTCCGGTAATCGATCCTGCCACGGGCACACTTTACCTGGTCGCGGAAACCTACGAGAGCGGACAGGTGGTGCATCGCCTCCATGCCCTGGACGTGAGCAGTGGACAGGAGAAATTCGGAGGGCCCACCACCATAGCTGCGACCTACACGGTGAACGGCAGCACTTCGACCTTCCGTGACTTCTATCAGTTGAACCGCCCGGGCCTGCTTTTGACCAATGGCCATATCTACGTTGCCTTCGGTTCTAACTGCTGTAACAATTACAGTCAGGGTTGGGTTATGTCCTACAATGCCTCCACCTTGCAGCTGGAGGGCGCCTTTGATGTCGAACCGGGCAAGATTCTGGCTTCGATATGGCAGAAGGGCGCAGGCCTTTCCGCTGATAGCAACGGCAATGTCTACGCGGAGACGGGAGAAGGGTTTTATGCGCCCGGCAGCAACTTGTCCACAAGTGTGCTCAAACTCAGTCAGATTGGCACGACTCTTTCCCTAACAGACTGGTTCACGCCTCTGAATTATCAGTATCTCTCGGCCCACGATTTGGATCTGGCCGAGGGGGTGTTGGTCTTACCGGACCAGCCGGGACCGTTTCCTCATGAACTAATTGCCGTTGGTAAGGAGGGAACCGTATATCTTCTGAATCGTGACAATTTGGGCCAGTTGTGCTCCAGTTGCACCACCAGCGATACCCAAATCGTGCAGGAACTTCTTAAGGCAGTTGGGTATGAGAGTGGGACCCCCGTCTTTTGGAATAACAGAGTTTATTTCACCGGCTCTGGCGCTCCGGCGGTGGCCTACACTTTGAGCAATGGTTCCTTGCTTGTCCCGCCGTCCGCCCAGTCGGTGAGAATGAACGGAAGCTGGCACGCTCTAGTCACCGCAAACGGAAATAGCAATGGCCTTGTGTGGTTTTGCGGAAACGCCTTGGTGGCTCTCGACGCAGGCTCACTCAAAACTCTTTATACCAGCGCCCAGGCGGCAAACGGTCGCGATACCCTTCCACCCCTAGCTCATTTCGCGACACCGATCGTCGCCGACGGAAAGGTTTTTGTCGGAACGCAGAACAGCCTTGTCGTGTATGGATTACTCCCGGCCTTGTCGGCGATTGGGGGCAACGGCCAGGCGTCCAGTGTCGCATCAACGCTTCCCGTTCCTTTGATGGTTCAAGCCGCCGATCCCTACACTCACAATGTTTTCCCCGGATTGACGGTGACTTTCACGGACGGTGGCAAAGGTGGCATCTTCAATCCTTCCACGGTTGTGACCGACCAGACCGGCTCTGCTTCGACCTCGTATAGCTTGCCAACCAAATCGGGCTCTTACGCGCTGACGGCCTCAACGCCTGGCTATGGGGCAGGCACTTTCACGGTAACGGCGCTTCCCGGTCCAGCCAAAGCGTTGTTTCGCCGCAGTCCTAACAGTCAGTCCGCGCCCGTAACCACACTACTGCCGGCTCCAATCATCACGCGGGCTCAAGATAGTTACGGCAACGGAGTAGCTGGCGTAATCGTAAGCTATAGCGATTCGGGTGCAGGCGGGACCTTCTCCAACAACCCTGTGACGACGGACAGCAATGGGCTGGCGCCGGTGAACTACACGACGTCGACGACCGCGGCTGTTCTGAGCGCCAAGATCGTTGCCACGGCTGTTGGAGTTCCACGCATGACATTTTCCGTGACGGTTACGCCCGGACCGGCTGTCAACATCGCTGCAGCTTCAGGGGATGGTCAGACCGCCTCACCCAATACTCAACTGACACAGCAGCTGGTGGTGATGGTCACCGACCAGTACGGCAATGCGGTTTCGGGGATACCCGTCACCTTCGATGACGCGGGTGCCGGAGGCAGTTTCTCGTCGGATCCCGTGTCCACGAGTTCGAGCGGTTCCGCCAGCGTTATTTACACGACCTCGGCCAACACCGGAACCGGAACGATCCGGGCTATAGCCCCTGGAATTTCCGGTCAGGCAACTTTTACGTTCGACGTGCAGTAACTGTCGAACAAGGCACCTTTACGGACGAGGGATCCCAGTCGAAAAGATCCCAGCCGAAAAGGCTCGACAATCCACCGCTGTTGCTCTCGCAACTATTTTCCAATGCTATGAACTCGACCGTGCTATCGCTCGCGAAGCGTAATCAGGTTTCCGGATTTCCGTTGTCCGCGCTGGCGCGGAGCGCCGCCATCGCTCGTGGATCCTGGCCGGAAGCATAAGACTCAAGGCTGCCGCCACGGCGAGAAGTGTTCGCCATGCCGGGGCGAGCGAGACCCAGGAATCCCTGAAGCTGAACGCAATGCTAGAAACAAAAATCGACCACGCGAACACCTGGAGAGAATGTGCGCCCAGATAACGCAGCCAGCGTGATACGAGCGTCCCATGTGCCCTCTCGTCAACCGAACGCGGCAAGTACCAAAGGATATAGGCGTACGCCGCGAAATTGAGCATGCGCACGGGGTGGTTGATCGACCTCCATGCCCCCAGCGCGGCTTTGGTGTCGACGATTGAGAGATTCCCGAAAAACAGGGTTTGATGGCGGACGAGGAAGAGCACCGTCACCAGAGCAACGCTGGAGACAAACAGCAGGCGCGATGCTGGGATCGGTGAACCGTGTATGGCGGCCTGCCGATGGCCAAAGTAGGCTCCGGTGACGAACAACAGCTGCCACGCCAGGAAGTTGAAGGCGCCGAGTTGAAGCCATGCCGGGTTGTGCGCCGGGCTTCCGATGCCCCACTGCGCAACCAGCCACAGTGCGATGCTGGCCGCCCAGATCAGCCGGGCGCGACCCCTCGCCATCTGCTGCAACAGCAACGGGGTCAGGAGCAAGAAGGCCACGTACATCGGCAGGATGCCGAAAAGCGGGGGCTGATAGATTAGCAACGCGCCGTGCCACCAGGCTCCCCAGAAATTTGCAAACTGACTGGCGATCTGCCAGCCGCCCATCAGGCCGCCCACCAGAGCCACGGTGTAAAGCAAAAGGTGAGTGAGATAGATGTCGCGTGCTCTCTGCCAGGCGCGGTGGCGGAGGGCCGCCTCCCCCTGCTTGGCCAAGATCTGTCCGTACACCCAGGCGCTCACCATCCCCGAGAGAAACACGAAGCCCTCGGCGGCAGAGACAAATCCGAAACTCTGGCGGCTGAAACCAAGCAGCGGATGGTTGGGCAGGTGATCGACCATCATGATGGTCAAGAAGAGGCCGCGCAGGGTGTCGACCCGGGAGTCGCGCTCTCCAGATAGCTTCCTGACCGTGATCGCGCCTGGTGCAGCGCCCGCGACAACCGCGCCTGCAGCACCCGTCCAAAGCGAGGCGTTTAACGGGCTGATTGTCGCATCCAGGTCAGCCAGATCGGGTTCGGGAGCAGCCTTTCCGGTCGTTTCGAACATATCCTGACTCGAACTTCGTGAACCAGCACAGATCGCGTCCAAGCTATCGCTGAGAACGCAGGACAGAAAAGGCGGTTGGCCCGGAAGCAACGGAATGGGGAGGGCCAATCAATTCCGTAAGGTCTGTCTCAGGCAGTTTGTCTGGACGCCACCGCCCGCGCGCAGGCCCTCGCTCTGCTGAGCGCGATTCCATTTGCCCGGGGGGATGCAAGTACCCAGCCAAATGCAAGTGCCTGATTCCTGATCAGTTCCAGGATATTGACGGTAGCCTGCCGGTCGGTGAACGGCAAAAGTTTTCACATCTGGAAAGTCGATTGGTCCGGCATAGCTTACGCGCCTCAATTGTCGAGCTGCCTATCACAAGGGACGAGAGGCTCCCGCCGAAAAGGGTTCGTCAGTGCAATAGTTCTGCTCTAGCAACTTATTCCAAATTGTCATGGACTGACCGTGACATCGCTCGCAAAGCGCAATCTTCGCGTAAGCACAGCCTCCCGCCTGCTACATTCTCAATTACGTTCACGCGTTGGAACTCTTTCTGACTTATCGTCACTATCCTTAGAGAGTGACAAAGTCTCGTTGCAGTTAGGGTGAGATTAGCTTGGAGCATTTGCCATAATGACGCCTCGCAGTTGACAAATTCGGCCTAATTGGGGATAATCCCCGACCGTTGCGTACTTTCGCGTGGGTTCTTGTGTCCACAATGCCCCAGGGGATGCCCGGCAGTCCAGCAATCAGATTGATTCCGGATCATTTAGAATCAGCCGTGGGCTCCGCGCTTAGGGTATCTGCAGGCTCGCGAGCCAACTCCGTACCGACACGAGTGCTGGAACTGGATGGGTTTCGCGCTATCGCGGTTTTGATGGTCTTGGTGCTCCACCTGTTTTACGGCTGGCCAACGCCGGCTCTGTCATCAATTCCGCACCCGATTCTTCTTGCGATAGGACAAGGCTGGCGTGGCGTCGATCTTTTCTTCGTTCTTTCCGGGTTCCTGATAACCGGAATTTTGATTGACTCGAAAGAAAATGAGCATTTCTTTCGCAATTTTTATTCTCGGCGAATCCTCCGGATAGTGCCACTTTACCTCGCCTGCATTCTGGTAATGTATTTTGCCTATTCCGGCGCTGGTGCATACTTTCGATTATCCCTCTTGTATCTCGCCAACTTTGCTTCTGCTTTTCGGATAAAAATACCGCATGGCCCTGGCGTATTCTGGTCCCTCGCAATCGAGGAGCATTTTTATCTTCTATGGCCGCTATTAGTACGCTTCTTGAATAAGCGTTGGCTGCTCGGGTTTTCTTTGTTGGTCGTACTAGGCACTCCCATTCTCCGAGGCATTGGTGCACACGCAGGTATGGATCCTGAGAATCAGATATATCGATATTCGTTCTTCCGATTCGATGGACTCGCTATGGGAGCTCTGCTGGCCATGTGGGTGAGATCGCGTTATTACTCTCGATGGTCGGCTTGGAGACTAGCAGGTGCGTTGATCGGAGCGTCATGCCTAATCCTTCTCGTTGGCCTTCCATATGACATCATGGGTTCAAAGACGGTGGTCGGCACTGCGGTTCACTACAGCCAAGCAGCGTTCGTCTTCGCGGCGCTGATGTCGTTAGCGTTAGCTTATCGTGGGAGCACCTTTACTGCTTTTCTGCGATGTCGTCCGGCCAGAATTACTGCAGATCTAAGCTACTGTATCTACTTGATCCATCTTTTTATTGGCGACATGTATTATCGAGTTCTTAAGTTTTTGAAGTTCGACGATTTAGCTCGTCTAGGCCCGGCAGGTTCGCTGGGTCTTCGAATCCTGGTGGTTGTAACGGTTACTTTCGGGCTCGCGGCACTATCAAAAAGATTCTTAGAAGATCCGTTTCTTCGCCTCAAACGGTATTTCTAAGCTCCCGTTTACTGCCCGGCTCTAATCCAGTTTACTCATAGGCTGATCCCCGATGTCCACGCTTCGCTGACCTGCCCCATGCTTTCGTTCACGTAAGATTTACGACAACTCTGTTCGTCTCCATCTCGGGGCTGGACCGGCATGGGAGCGCGAGGGTCAAGGGACGGAGTACCGTTCTACTCGTATTTCACCGTTCCTACCGTTCTAAACGATAGTGGGAGCACCCCGAGAACCATAGGACTCATGTACCCCCTGTACTTTCGCGTCCTTGCCCATGTACTACTGTGACTTTCCTTTTTTTCCCGCCTCCATAAAATGGGAGAAACTCGGGCGAAGTTTCTTTGTTTTTATCTGAGTTCAGTGGAAGTCCCAGTAGTCTTTGCTGACCCATGGTTGCTCGTTAGCGCTGAAGACCGGCTACGAGGAGGTGTCGTGCTCTCAGTTATCAATAATGTTAATAGACTGCAGCGAGGGATAATCTTTGCGTTAATATCCCTTATTCCGATCGCTTTTACCGCGTGCGGAACCCCAGGCTCCACGATTGGGACGCCTGCGGCGGCTGTGCCGCTGAACACGGCGAAGATACCGCCTATCCTTCTTTTCAACGGGACGGGCACGTCCTCGTCCGACGTTGCGGCTGTCGAAGCGATCCTTTCTGCAAACGAGCTGACTTATTCCACAGCGAATTCATCGCAGCTCGACGCCATGACCGAGGCCCAGTTGAAGGCCTATAAGCTGCTGATTGTGCCAGGCGGCAACTCGATCACGATTGGCGACAATCTGAAGTCAAGTACTACAACCAACATTCACAACGCTGTCATCAACGACGGCCTACACTACCTGGGAATTTGTGCGGGCGGGTTCTTTGGCGGCTATTCAATCTACAACGGGCTCAATCTCACGTCGGGGGTCTGGTTCAACTTCTACGCAGACTACTACAAAGGGATTAACAAGGCGGCGGTCGAGATTTCCAGTCCAGACTCCGGCGCTCTGGATCAGTATTGGCAGGATGGCCCCCAGCTTTCCGGATGGGGCAGCATTGTGGGCAAGTACCCGGATGGCACCCCGGCGATCGTAGAGGGCAAGTCCGGAAATGGATGGGTCATTCTCTCAGGCGTTCACCCCGAGGCCCCTTCCAGCTGGAGGGCGGGAATGAAGTTCACGACTTCAGTAGCCGTGGATAACGCCTACGCTGGAACACTGGTGACTGCGGCATTGAGCGGCACTTCGTTGCCACACTACTGAGTTGGAACGGCGACGGACAGAAAATAGCCGTATCTGACTTCCGACCCTTTCCCAAGGCTGCAGTCTCTTTCGCTCGAGAACCGCTAGTGGAAGCTCTTCTCCTCGGGCGAGGCTCCCTCCACCAATTTCCATGAGTTTTCGATGTAGAAGTCGCCTGCAACAAATTTCCCCGGTCCCACATTAAGCGTTGCACAGCGCTGCCGTGCCTCGATCTCCTGCCCGTTAGACTCGATAGAAAGATCTACCCGGTAAAGTCCCGGCACAACCGGTAGCACAGGGCAGTGGAACTCGACTCTGCCCTCGCCCGACCCCAGCTTAAGTCCTCCCTGCGAAGAGTCGGTGGTGAGTTGAGCACATAAATAACCGCTGGGCCAATAGAATGAGATTCGAAACACCACCGCAGGAATGGTCTGCCGGGTGCGATAGCCGAGGCGAGCCACCATCGGGTGGCCGGTTCGAATGCCGTCTGTAGAGTCGGGGGCCGAGAAGGAAATGCTTGTGCATTGCGCCAGTGATTCTGGTTCCGCCAACCCGACCGGTCCCGCGTCGTTACTAAAAGTCATCTGCTGATATTCGTCGATGATTTGTCTTGGCGGCCCGTCGGCAACCACCCGGCCATGGTCCAGCAGAAGAGCCCGATCGCAGAGACGATACACGGCAGCGAGATCGTGCGAAATAAAGACGATCGTGCGGCCCGCTCGTCTCAGTTCGGCAATGCGGTCGAGGCATTTCGCCTGAAATGCAGCGTCTCCGACGGCCAGGACTTCGTCGAGTAACAGAATGTCGGGGTCTAGGTGTGCCGCGATCGAAAACCCCAACCGTACATACATCCCTGAGGAGTACCGCTTAACCGGCACATCAATGTACTGGCCGACCCCCGAAAACTCGACAATGCTGTCAAGCTTCCGGCGTATTTCCGAGCTCCGCATCCCGAGCATCGCGCCGTTCAAATCGATGTTCTCCCGTCCGGTGAGCTCCGGATGAAATCCAGAACCTACTTCAACCAACGCAGCCAATCTTCCTCGAACCGTGATCTCGCCTCTTGTCGGAGTGGTGATGCCGGAGAGAATCCTAAGGATGGTTGTCTTGCCCGCACCGTTGTGTCCCACGATTCCGAGAGCCTCTCCCTGTTCAACCTGAAAACTGATGTCGCTGAGTGCCCACATCGGGGTCGATCGCGTCCTAAAAGGAGCCGAATACCAGCGTTTCGGTGAGTCGCCAGACGTTCGGAGTCTGTATTGTTTCGACACTCGATCGAGCCTTATGTCAATCATGAGTTCAGATTATGTCGGCCATAGTGGCTTCGGAAGACTTGAAGTATGCGTAGGCGATTGCAAGACAAGCGAACGCGATTGCGGCAGAGAGCGCTAGACTGGTTGCGTCAGGTCTGCCGCCGCGGAGTAATACAGTACGAAAATTCTCAATCAGACCCGCGATGGGATCGAGCAAATACAGTTTGCGAAAGCGCACCGGCACCGACTGAAGCGAATAGACGACGGGAATGGTAAACATCCATACTTGCAGCAAGAGCGGAATGGCGAGCCCGATATCGCGGAAGCGAACGTGTATTGCCGAGAACAACAGGGCAATAGCGGCGGCAAAGCCGGCCAGCACCATCACGATCGGAATCACATACAGCACATTCCAAGTAGGTAAGACCCTGTAGTGAGCCATGAACCCAGCCAGGATCGCGCAACCGATGAGAAAGTCGGCAAAGCCTGCCGCCAGGTAAGACAGTGGGATGATCTCGCGAGGGAAATACATCTTGGTGAGCAGATTCGGATACAAGACCAATCCGTGCACGGCGTTTAAAATCGAACTGGAAAAGAATATCCACGGCAGAAGGGCACATAACACGAACAGAGGATACGGAATGCCGCCTGTAGCCACTGTGGTTACGCGGGTAAACACAATGGTGTAGATGGTCATAAGCGCGAGAGGCTGAAGCGCAGCCCAAGTCCAGCCAAGAGCCGATTGCTTATAGCGAACCTTGAGCCGAAACCGGCTCAGTATCCAGAGAAGATCCGAATACCGAGCGAGCGTCTGCAGACCGCTGAAGATCGTGCCAACCGAGAACGCGGGCGGACGAATTACTTTCACGGGGCGCACTTGGCTGCGTCCCGTGGTTACCGATTGCCGGACAGCCGCCGATGACGCCAGCGTCTCGCCCGGGCGCGCAATAGACGAAGCCGCCGCCTCCGGACGCTCGGTCATCCCTAATTCCCCTTTATTCAATGTGCTTCCAAGGTCCTGGGCTTGGATTCCAACGAATAGCTACTGTGCGGAGAGAACACATGCGCTCGGTGTATCTCGACCTCTCTAATTCCCTGCAGCCTGCCTGCGAGGATTTCGCCGACGATCCCGACTTGGGGTTGCCGTAAGAAGTCAACATGCCCGCAATTCAGCTCGCAGATTTCGACTCCACCCCTTGACCGAGCTCCCCAGCCCATTTGACGGTCCCGCACATAGTAATAAGGCTGCCGCGCTCTCTTGTACAACAATACGGGAGCTTGAAACCGCGGCGCAAGGAACGTGCGTCCCGGCCAATATGCCCGATCCCAGCCACTGGCAAGACCGTTCCCATGCTTCCGATTCTTGTAAGATAAGCGTTTGACAAATCTTTTCGTAGTGGCAAGCTTCTCCTGCAGTGGAAGGCTGCGGAAAATCTGATATCTCTGACGGTAATAGTCGATGGCCCACAGTGCGCGTACCTGAGAGTTCTCCAGCACCCAGGTATCGAATATTACGAACAGGCCCACCTCCTCATGCAGGGACTCGAGTTGGAGCACGATCTCCTGGGCGATAAGAACACCTTCACACATGCCCCCAAGGCAGTAAGGGCCGTGCGGTTGCACCGATCGCACCGCAGCAATGTATTCCCGGGCGAGGGCCCCCAACTCATTCTTCGTGAATGGGCGGCCCTGCACAATTGGCGTGGCTGCCTGCACTTTGTACACTGACTGATTTCTTCCCAAGTGGTGCGCCAGCTGCGCCAGGCCAAAAGTATCGGCTCCCGGCGCAGCCACTGCGAAAAAGGGAACAATTCCGTCCCCGGCTTGCAGTTTCATGAGGACCGGATCAGGTTGAGGGACTAGATCTTCACGCAACAGTGGCGCGAAGGTTTCAATCGTCGGCGCGCGAAAGATCGCCGACACAGGAACCCGCCGGCCTGTGACCTCGTGTATTTGCGCGATCAGGCGGGCAGCGATCAGTGAGTGCCCCCCGATCTCGAAAAAGCTGTCACGAATCCCAATTTCTCGAACGCCCAGAACCTGTTTCCAGATTTCGACCAGCAATTTCTGTTCCTGGTCAATTGGATCGAGTCGGCGTTCAGAAACTCTGCGACTAGAAGCAAGGGAGAATCCTCTTTTCGTGATTTCGTTACTACTTTGCTTGTCCGGGGAGGACACATTCAATATGTCTGCAGACTCTGGCAGGCTGGGCAGGGGCAATGCGAGGATGCGGCCCTCAGGACCAGATATCACGCCTTCAAGAACCGATGTGTAATCGCTCAGCATACGGCTAATGCGCTCCTGCTTGAACAGGTTTGTGTTGTACTCGATCTGGGCCCACCATTTCTGGTCGATGTCCTCGATCAGAGTAAGGCTGAGATCGAAGATTGAAGTTTCTGGGCTGACCACATACGGAAACGCCGTCAGGTCACCGAATTGGTGCGAGCGGACGGCGGACTTGAGGGTCGCGAACATGACCTGAAACAGCGGGTTGAAACTGAGATTACGTTCAGGCTGAAGAACCTCGACTATTTTTTCAAAGGGAACGTCCACATTGGAGAATGCACCCATAAGTGTCTCGCGCACCTGAGTCACCAAGTCCGTGAACCGCGGATTGCCTGACAGATCATCGCGCAAGACTAGCGTATTGACGAAGAATCCGATCAGCCCCTCAGTTTCCACGTGGTTACGGCCGGCGACCGGAATCCCCACCAATACGTCATCTTGTCTAGCGTAGCGATAAAGTAAGACTTTGAACGCAGCCAACTGCACCATGAAAGGCGTGGCTTGGCAACGAGTTGCTACGTTTTTAATTCCCTCAATGATGTCGCTCGAGATGGGTGCAAACTCAATCGCGCCTTCGAACGTTTGCTCTGGAGGCCGAGGAATATCGGTTGGCAGCTCCAGGAGAGCGGGCGCTCCTTCAAGTTTGTTCTTCCAATAAGCCAGCTGCTGCTGCACCTTATCCGTATGGAACCACTCCAGTTGCCACTCGGCGAAGTCGCCATACCGGATTGGAAGGGACGGCAGGGACGGCGCTTGACCCTGCGAAAAGGCACTATAGAGCCGCGCCAATTCTTTCGCGAAGATCTGCAGAGACCAGGCATCCGTAATAATATGATGCATCGTACAAAGAAAAACATGATCGAGCGCAGTAGCCCGGAATAGACGCACGCGAAACAACGGCGCCCTGCTCAGGTCGAACGGCTTCTCAACTTCACGGCTGGCAAGCTGGTAGGCCTCCGCAGTAGGGTCGGCGACACTCGTCAGATCTGTGAGAAGGATCTCCGGATTGTAGTTTTCCGTTATAACCTGCTGCAGGTTTCCTCTCTCAAGCCGGAATGCCGTGCGGAGACTGTCGTGCCGGTTTACCATCTCCCGGAAGGCGGACTGAAGCGCGGTCAGATTGAGCGAACCTCTCAGCCAGAGTCCCAGATGCACGTTGTAAGCGGTGCTTCTCCCTTGTAGCTGGTGCAGAAACCACAGACGTTGCTGCGCCAAGGATGCGGAATAAACAGCCGGACTGGCCTGGAGAAGCAAATCGGCAAGGCGTCCGGTCTGCGCATAGCCGGTCACGATGTTTTGGCTTCCATCCAGCATGTGTCAAGTCCTTTGCCGCTCATGGGCCGCCGTGTCGGCAGACACGAGACCGCCTTGAGCAGACGAGAGAATGCAGAATTTTGACTTTCTGCAATATGTGGCGATCTCGACATGAAACCTGGAAAGCCTGCTCCGGAGCGAGCAGCCCTCATTTGGACCAAGTGACGATAGCGCCATCTTCAATCCTGACCTATCCCCACATCTCGAGGAAAGGAACGACCTGGAAACCACACGCCACATAACGATAGGGCTGGCGCCCTTGGAGAAGCTGTTCAAAATTGAACACTTTTCACCAATTAAAATACGGCTACCGCGACTGATTTCGCCAATTATTTTGTGGAGCCGACTGGTCCGGCACATATAATTGACCAGTTCGACCGCCGCCCATTCATTACTCCCTAACGATGCGGCCGAAGATAGGATGCCAAAACCAGCATAAAGCGGTATACAGCGAAATACGGATTATCGACTCGCGCCTTTTGGCGCATAGTCTTGACGCTGGCCTCTGGCCATTTGGTATGTCAAGTTTAGATTGAGGAACTAACGCGATGACCCAGGCGGCGTTCCCAGCTTCGTTCGCCCAGCAGAGACTATGGTTCCTCGATCAACTTGAGCCCGGAAATGCCGCCTATAACCTTCCTCGCGCCTTCCGGATCACGGGTCCGCTGAACGTTAATGTCTTGACTCAGGCGTTCCAAATAGTCATACAGCGCCACGCCTCGCTGCGCACTGTCTTTGATTCGGTTGAGGGCGAAGCCCGACAAATCGTGTTGTCCGATCTTGATGTGAATATCCCCGTCGTCGATCTGGCCGCATTCCGAGAGAGTGAGCGCGAGACCGAGGCCCTACGCATTGCGAGTGAGGAAGGGAAGAAGCCCTTTGACCTGACCGAAGGGCCATTACTTCGACCAATCCTAGTCCGATTGTTGCCGGAAACACATTTCCTCGTCTTGGTGATGCATCACATTGTCACCGATGGGTGGTCTATTGCGCTTCTCTTCCGCGAAGTGACGAAGTGCTACGCGGCCCTCACAAAGAACGAGACGCCTGAGCTTCCCGATCTGCCTCTCCAATACACCGAGTACGCGCAATGGCAACAGGAGTACATGAGCGGCAAGGTGCTCGCGCGGGAGATAGAACACTGGAAAAACACGTTGGCCGGTGCACAAACGTTGCTCGATCTACCAACCGACCATCCGCGTCCCAGCGCACATAGTTGGCACGGCGCCACGGAGGAAATCAGCCTGAATAGCGCCACCCTGGCGAAACTGAAGGCGCTCGCGCAGGCCGAGAGTTCTACTCTGTTCATGGTTGCCATGGCTGCATTTCAGTCATTGCTCTGGCGGTACACCAACCAGGAAAGCATTCTGATCGGCACTCCCATCGCGGGGCGTAACGAAGTCGAAATTGAAAACATGATCGGTCTGTTCGTAAATACATTGGTCTTCCGGACTGATTTTTCGACCAACATGAGCTTCCGCGATCTGATTCGGCAGGTTCGATCATTCGCTCTTGAAGCTTACACGCATCAGGATGTTCCCTTTGAGAAGGTCGTCGAGGGATTGGTCCCACAGCGTTCGTTGGACACGCATCCGCTGTTCCAGGTCATGTTCACCTTCCAGAACATTCCCAAGCAGGTTTTTGAGATTCCAGGACTCAGAATCAAGGAGATGCCCTTCGAAGCCGGGATCGCCAAGTTCGACCTGTCGGTTGAAGTGTGGGAGAACAGCGAGTTCCACTGTCAGTTCGAATACAACACAGATCTGTTTGAGTCGGCGACGATTCGCCGGATGTTGGGACATTTCGAAAACCTGTTGAGCGCCGTGGTAGTGAATCCGGATCTGGATCTGGCTAAAATCGTGATCATGAGCGTCCAAGAGCGCCAGCAGGTGCTGATGGACTGGAATCAGACCGCGACCGACTATTCGAGGGACGTACCCCTTCACCGAACATTCGAAAGTCAGGTGAATCGCTCTCCTGAAGGGACCGCGTTTCTTTCGGCTGGAAGAAAATGGAGCTATCGGCAGCTCAACGACGAAGCCAACCGACTTGCGGATTTGCTGGTCGAGAAAGGCGTCAGGCCGGGCTCTCTGGTCGGAGTTTTTCTGGAACGTTCAGCGGAAATGGTGGCGGCCCTTCTGAGTGTACTCAAGGCCGGCGCTGCCTATGTTCCGCTCGATCCAGCGTATCCCCTCGAACGCCTGAGGTTCTTGATTGACGATGCTTCGCTGTGCTGCATCGTTACTCACTCCTCGATTAAGAATCGTTTGCCGGACAACGCGCGCAACGTAGTGGCATTCGATACGGAGGGCGATGGTCTTAGCGGCGAGCCCACGACCAATCCTTCAATATTCGTTTCCAGCGATCAACGCGCTTACGTAATCTACACCTCGGGTTCCACGGGAAAGCCCAAAGGGGTGGAAGGAACGCATCGGGGGGCGATGAATCGGTTCTCGTGGATGTGGCGGAGCTATCCGTTCCAGGCGGGGGAGGTTTGCTGTCAGAAGACGAACCTGGGATTCGTGGATTCCATCTGGGAGATCTTTGGACCTCTGTTGGCAGGGATTCCGAACGTGATTATTGGGCAAGAGGCGGTGCGCGATCCCGAGGAGATGCTGCAGGTGCTGGCGCGGGAGCATGTGACTCGGATGGTTCTGGTTCCATCGTTGTTGCGCACGCTGCTGGATTACGCTCCGCATCTGCAGCGCCGGGTGCCGGAACTGAGGCTATGGTCGTGCAGCGGCGAGGTTCTGCCGGCGGATCTGGCCAAACGTTTTCGCGAGGCGTTTGCGGAAGCCACCTTGCTGAATATCTATGGCTCGTCGGAAGTGGCTGCCGATGTAACTTGCCACGAGGTCGGAGAGCGGGACCTGGCTTCCTGCGTAGCCATTGGCAAGCCCATCAGCAACACGCAGATCTACCTGGTGGATGAGAATGGCGAACCGGTGCCGGTTGGCATTCGCGGGCAGATTTTTGTGGGTGGGGACGGGCTGGCACGGGGATATCTGAACCGGCCGGAGTTGACGTCCGAACGCTTTGTCCGAAACTGGCTGGCGCCGGAGCAGTCGCCGCGGTTGTATCGCACGGGAGACTTGGGGCGCTTCCGCGCGAACGGGGAAATCGAGTATCTGGGCCGGGTCGACAGCCAGGTGAAGCTTCGTGGGCTGCGCATCGAGTTAGGGGAAATCGAGTCGGTGCTGGCGGGGCATGCGGGAGTAGGGGAAGCGGTGGTGGTGGTGAGCGGGGAAGGGGAGCAGGAGAAGCTGGTGGCGTACGTGGTGATGAAGGAGGAGGGGAAGGCCGGGCCATCGGGGGGAGAGCTGCGGCGCTATCTGCGGACAAAACTGCCGGAACACATGGTGCCGGCGAGTTACTGGCGGGTGGAAGGGTTGCCGTTGTTGGCGAGTGGGAAGGTGAATCGGGGAGCGCTGGCGGGGTGTGGAGGGAAACCGCTGGTGGACAAGGAAGAGCTGGCGGGTCCGAGGAATGAGGTAGAAGCGAAGCTGGCGGAGATGTGGCGGGAGTTGCTGGAAGTGGAGCAGGTGGGGAGGGAGCAGAACTTTTTCGAGCTGGGAGGACATTCGTTGCTGGTGCTGCAGGTGACGGCCCGAATCCGGCGGATGTTTGAAGTGGAGTTGGCGGTGCGGACTGTATTTGAGGCGCCGACGATTGCGGGACTGGCAAAGGAAGTGGAGAAGGCACAGGCGATGGGCCTGAAGGCTCGCACCCCAATTCTGCAACGCCGCCCGGGCAACGGCGGCGTAAGCCGCGAGGCTTTGCTGGCGCAACTGGACAATCTGTCTTCCGCAGAACTGCAGAGTTTGCTCCAGCGGGTACTCGATGGAAAGCAGCCTGCATAGACGGGCATGTTCCCGCAGGACTCGTACAATACGTTGATCTTCAGCAATTGATGTTCAGCAAATTAGTATGATTTCTTTCGAGTTGCGATAGTTACGCCATTTGGTCGGAATATGCTTGTCCATGAATTGGTAGCAATGCAGGCCAATGCAGTACCTGATGCGGTCGCCATTGTAGCTGGCGACAAGGAGCTCACTTACGGGGAGCTGAATGCACGCGCGAATCAGCTGGCTTACCGTCTACGTTCCCTCGGGATCAGAGGCGAGGTTCCGGTTGCTCTTTTTCTGGAACGCTCTCCCGAGTTGGCAATTGCCGCGCTGGCTGTGCTGAAAGCTGGCGGACCCTATGTGCCGTTGGATCCAAGTTATCCAACAGCCCGAGTTGCGATGCTGTTGGAGGATTCTGCCGCTCCGGTGGTCCTGACCCATTCTTCGGTGGCAAAGAAACTCCCGCCAGGAATGTGGAATACAACTGTTGTCGATGCCGAGGAAGCCGATACTGCTGAGCGTTCGTTCGTTGCGCCAAGCAACCAGACCAGTCCTGAGGACTCGGCCTACATAATTTTCACATCGGGTTCAACGGGTCGGCCCAAAGGTGTGGAAATTACCCACGCCAACTTGCTGAATCTGGTGCGTTGGCACCAGCGTGCGTTTAACATTACGCCGGCTGACCGGTCCACCCTGCAAGCCAGCCCGGGTTTTGATGCGGCGGTTTGGGAGTTGTGGCCCTACCTGACGCTTGGGGCGAGCGTCCATATTGTGGACGACTCAATTCGCACGGCACCAGACCACCTTCGCGACTGGATGGTCGCAAAGGGCATAACTGTTAGCTTCCTTCCCACTGCCGTTGCCGAGTGCATGATGAATCTGTCGTGGCCACCCCAAACCGCTCTTCGCGTCTTACTGACGGGTGCCGATACGCTCCGTCGGTATCCCCCGCCCTGTCTGCCTTTTGCTCTGGTTAACAATTACGGCCCAACGGAGTGTACGGTGGTTACGACTTCTGGAGAGATTCGTCCCGATGGCGAGTCCGAAGGGCTCCCCTCCATCGGACGGCCTGTCGACAACGTTGAGATCCATATCGTCGACGAGCACTTGAAGCCCGTCCCTGATGGCGCTCCCGGAGAACTACTCATCGGAGGCGCCGGCGTGGGGCGCGGATATCTGAATCTCCCCGAACTGACGGCTCGGAAATTTATAGCTGCTCCCTTCAGCGGGACCGCAGGCACGCGTCTTTACCGCTCGGGCGATCTGGCTCGCACGCTTCCCGACGGCCAAATTGAATTTATGGGACGTATGGACGAGCAGCTCAAGATCCGAGGTTATCGCATTGAACCGGGGGAAATCACCGCGGTGCTGGACCGGCATCCCTCAATAAGATCGAGCTACGTTACAGCTTACTCGAATGATTCGGGAGAGAGACGCCTCGCCGCATATATCGTGCCGGCATCGAACGCCAAATTGAATGCCGCCGAGTTGCGCGCATTTCTCAGTGACTATCTTCCCGACTACATGGTGCCTTCGACGTTTGTAAAACTTGCAAGCACTCCGATCTCCGCGCATGGAAAAGTTGATCCGGCTGCACTTCCGAAACCGACAGAGGAGAACAAACTGAACGAAGACCCCTTCGAATCTCCACGATCAGCAATCGAGCAATGGCTGGCCAGTTTCTTGACTGGTCTGCTGGGAGTGGCTCGTGTGGGTAGAAGCGACAACTTTTTCAATCTGGGTGGGCATTCGTTAATGGGGGCTCAACTGATTGCAAAGGTGCACCAGAGGTACGCAGTGGAACTCTCGCTCAGAAGCCTTTTTGACCATCCCACAATTGCTGAAATCTCCTCCGAGATCGAGCGTTTACTTTACGCGAAGCTGCACGAGATGACCGACGAGGAAGCACAGCGCCTCCTCGAATCTTTCCCTGGAATCCCCGCATGACCGCGGCCAGCGCGTCACCCTCCGTCCAGCCCCCCGAAGATCGCGTGCTCAGTCTTTACCAGTTGCTCGATCCTGAGGTGCTCGCAAATCCCTACCCGCTCTACCATAAACTGCGGAGCCAGGACCCGGTGCATTGGGATCCTTTTCTGCACGCCTGGATAGTGACCCGGTATTCAGACGTAATCCATGTACTGCACCACTTCTCGGCTAATCGTACACCGACGCCAGAGCAATTGAGTGCATTGAACCTGTCGGCGCTCAACCCGATTGCCGCGGTCATGGTGCGGCAGATGTTATTCCTGGATCCTCCGGATCATACTCGTCTACGCGCTCTCGCCTCTGCCGCCTTCACCCCGCGCCGCGTGGAACAGCTGCGCTCGCACATCCACGACGTGATGGACACTCTGCTGGATGCAGTCGTTTCCAACGGAGGTATGGATGTTATTGCCGACCTCGCGGGTCCGGCCCCGGCGATTGTCACCGCCGAATTACTGGGCGTGCCGGCCGGCGACCATGCCCTGCTCAAGGAGTGGTCCCAGGATTTTGCCGAGATGCTTGGCAACTTCCAGCATAATCCGGATCGGTTTCCGCGCGTACTGCGGAGCGTCGAAAACCTGTGCTCTTACTTCCGCTCGGCCATGCAGGAACAGTACCTGAACAAGCGCGAAGGATTGGTCCAGGCCATGATGACAGCTGAGATAGAAGGTGTCCGGCTCACCGAAGAAGAAGTCATCGCCAACCTGATCGTTACTTTGGTCGGAGGTCAGGAAACCACCACGAACTTGATTGGCAATGGCGTACTGACTCTGCTGCGCCATCCGGCGGAATTGGATCGTATGCGCGCAGATTCATCTCTGATTCCTTCTGCGGTGGAAGAGCTGCTCCGGTATGAGAGCCCCAGTCAGCACACCGCGAGACTAGCTCCCGCCGATGTTGAACTCGGAGGAAAGCGCATCCAAAAGCGTCAGGCTGTAATCGCGGTAATGGGCGCTGGCAACCGCGACCCCGAACGATTTCCAGAGCCCGATCTCCTGGATATCGCGCGCAAAAACAATCAGCACCTTGCATTCGGGTGGGCCGCGCATTTTTGCTTCGGCGCGGCTTTGGCTCGCCTGGAGGGCCAGATCGCCTTCGATACGATTTTGCGGCGGCTGCCTCAACTGAGGCTGAATACGCAAGGTCCGCTAGTGTGGCGGCATAATCTCGGCTTGCGGGGACTAACTTCACTGCCAGTTGCGTTCGGTGCGAGCGACCCAAAGAGAAACCTCGGTGTTGCGACGTAAGGACGAGACGAAATGCGCTCTGAATACTCCGACGCAAAACGGAAGTTACTGGAGAAGTATCTCCGTGGTGAATTGGGCCTTCGGTACGCCGCTCAGGAGATTCCCCGACGACAGCCTGGGGAAATCGTTCCTTTGTCGTACGCGCAGGAACAGGTGTGGCTCCACGCCCAGGTTGTCCCCGAAATTCCGCTCTATAACGAACCGGTTACGATTCACTACTCGGGCCCGTTGAATGTCAGAACACTCGAACAGAGCTTCAACGAGATTCTCCGCCGGCACGAAGCCTGGCGAACCTGTTTCGCGGTGGTTGATGGTCAGCCGGTTCAGGAAGTCAAACAGAGTCTTTGCGTCTCGCTTCCTGTTATCGACCTTCGCACTCTTGCGCGAGAACAGCGAGCCACTGCGGCATTAGCGATCGCTACCGCGGATGCTAGAGTTCCCCTCGATCTCGGGCGTGTCCCACTTTTTCGGACTAGGCTATTCCGTCTCGAAGACGAAGAACACCGCCTCTATCTCACTCTCAGCCACATCATTTTCGACGGAGTGGCGATTTACCGCGTCTTTCTCCCGGAACTGACGACGCTTTACAAGGCTTACGCCGCTGGCTTGCCGTCTCCGCTGCCGGAGCTCTCCATCCAATATCCCGATTATGCCTGCTGGCAACGCCGGTCCATCACGCGCGAAGTCCTATCCGGCGACACCGAATACTGGCGCGAAAAGCTTCGCGGGCCGTTACCCGAAATCTGCTTGCCTACTGACCGCCCGCATGGACGATCGCAGTCTTTTCGCGGCTCGATGTATCCCTTTCGACTGGGCAGCGCACTGACGGCAGCATTGCGGAAATTCTGCCACGTCGAGGGTGTCTCCTCTTTTCACACATTACTGGCGAGTTTCGCCGCATTGCTCTACCGCTACTCCGGGGAGGAGCGCATCCCGATTGGAAGTGTCACCGCCGGCCGCAACCGCCTGGAAACATTGCCACTCCTCGGATATTTTCTCAATACCGTAGTTCTTCCCGCCGACTTGTCGGGCAACCCTGGTTTCCGCATCCTGGTCCATCGCGCGCGCAATTTGACCATCGATGTACTGGATCATGACCGTGTCCCTTTTAGACATCTTGTTCACGATCTGCGCGTGCAGCGAGATCCAGGCCGTAATCCATTATTCCAGGCATTGTTCTCGCTCGAGCCGCCCCTACCTGAAGTCGATCCCGCTTGGCGCCTGACCCAGATGGATGTCGACACTGGAGCGTCGAAGTACGACCTCTACCTGGAATTGGACGAGCGCGCCAATGAGGTGTTGGCTCGCTTTCACTACAGCACCGACCTATTCGATGTTAAGACGATTGCTCGCATGGCCGCCCACTGGCAAGTCTTGCTCGAGGGTGCCCTTACCAACTCGGATCAGCGGCTCGCCGAGTTGCCGGTTTTAACGTCGGAAGAGCGAGAGCAAATTCTCATGCAGTGGAACCATACTGAAGGCGCCTATCCGCAGGCGTGCATCCACGAATTATTCGAGACCCAAGTTGAGCGATCTCCAGACGCCATCGCCGTCATATTTGAAGAGTCTCGCCTGACCTACCGAGAGCTGAACCAACATGCGAATCAGCTTGCCCGGTATCTGCGAAAGAGAGGCGTGGGACCAGACGTGCCTGTTGGCCTCTGCATCGATCGAGGACTGGAAATGCTGATTGCTCTCCTGGGCATCTTGAAGGCCGGAGGCGCGTACTTACCTCTGGATCCAGGGCTGCCAGACGAACGGTTGAGCTTCATGCTCGACGATGCCCAACCGCGGGTGGTTCTCACGAAAGAGAGCTTGCGACGCGAGCTTTTCGGAAACGATGCGGTCCTTCTTGATGCAGGTTCCGACGTAATCACACAAGAGAGAAAAGCGAATCCCGAAAACGTCTCTAATCTGCAAGATCTTGCTTACGTAATCTACACCTCGGGTTCCACGGGAAAGCCCAAAGGGGTGGAAGGAACGCATCGGGGGGCGATGAATCGGTTCTCGTGGATGTGGCGGAGCTATCCGTTCCAGGCGGGGGAGGTTTGCTGTCAGAAGACGAACCTGGGATTCGTGGATTCCATCTGGGAGATCTTTGGACCTCTGTTGGCAGGGATTCCGAACGTGATTATTGGGCAAGAGGCGGTGCGCGATCCCGAGGAGATGCTGCAGGTGCTGGCGCGGGAGCATGTGACTCGGATGGTTCTGGTTCCATCGTTGTTGCGCACGCTGCTGGATTACGCTCCGCATCTGCAGCGCCGGGTGCCGGAACTGAGGCTATGGTCGTGCAGCGGCGAGGTTCTGCCGGCGGATCTGGCCAAACGTTTTCGCGAGGCGTTTGCGGAAGCCACCTTGCTGAATATCTATGGCTCGTCGGAAGTGGCTGCCGATGTAACTTGCCACGAGGTCGGAGAGCGGGACCTGGCTTCCTGCGTAGCCATTGGCAAGCCCATCAGCAACACGCAGATCTACCTGGTGGATGAGAATGGCGAACCGGTGCCGGTTGGCATTCGCGGGCAGATTTTTGTGGGTGGGGACGGGCTGGCACGGGGATATCTGAACCGGCCGGAGTTGACGTCCGAACGCTTTGTCCGAAACTGGCTGGCGCCGGAGCAGTCGCCGCGGTTGTATCGCACGGGAGACTTGGGGCGCTTCCGCGCGAACGGGGAAATCGAGTATCTGGGCCGGGTCGACAGCCAGGTGAAGCTTCGTGGGCTGCGCATCGAGTTAGGGGAAATCGAGTCGGTGCTGGCGGGGCATGCGGGAGTAGGGGAAGCGGTGGTGGTGGTGAGCGGGGAAGGGGAGCAGGAGAAGCTGGTGGCGTACGTGGTGATGAAGGAGGAGGGGAAGGCCGGGCCATCGGGGGGAGAGCTGCGGCGCTATCTGCGGACAAAACTGCCGGAACACATGGTGCCGGCGAGTTACTGGCGGGTGGAAGGGTTGCCGTTGTTGGCGAGTGGGAAGGTGAATCGGGGAGCGCTGGCGGGGTGTGGAGGGAAACCGCTGGTGGACAAGGAAGAGCTGGCGGGTCCGAGGAATGAGGTAGAAGCGAAGCTGGCGGAGATGTGGCGGGAGTTGCTGGAAGTGGAGCAGGTGGGGAGGGAGCAGAACTTTTTCGAGCTGGGAGGACATTCGTTGCTGGTGCTGCAGGTGACGGCCCGAATCCGGCGGATGTTTGAAGTGGAGTTGGCGGTGCGGACTGTATTTGAGGCGCCGACGATTGCGGGACTGGCAAAGGAAGTGGAGAAGGCACAGGCGATGGGCCTGAAGGCTCGCACCCCAATTCTGCAACGCCACCCAGGTGCGGCACCGGCTAACGTGAGTCAGGAGGTGCTGCTAAATCAATTGCAGACGCTTTCGCCTCAGGAGGTGCGGAATCTGTTGAAAAACTTGCTGAATGGAAAACAAGGCTATGAATTTCGATCTTGATCTATTTGAGCTCCACCTGCAACTGTGCCTCAATGCGCTTTGGATCAGCGCCCGGCGCGATCCGACCGATCAGGTCAAGCCAGTCCTGTTGAGGAAATTGCAGAAAATTGCCGGGGCCATCGATCAGCGCTTCGGCATTCAGCGGCACCCAGAAAGCGGGCATGCTCTCCATTCGATCCCCGTAGAATTTCGGGGGCGCAACGCCGATCACGGTAAACGGCAGCCCGTTAAGCGTGAAGCTTGCCCCTATTACCGATGGATCCTGCCCGTACTTCTGTTGCCAGCTCGCATAACTCATCACAACGACTGGCTCCGCTCCCGTTCGGTCATCCTCCTGGGTAAACATCCCCCTACATATGCGCGAATCCCAAACATCGAAAAGTAGTTTCCCGAAACGTACTGGCTCCGCAGGGACTCGGCGGTTTGGTTGCGCCCGCTGCGCCGAACGCCCATCAAACTCCGTCCGGCCGAAGGCGGCCAGTTCTGTGAAGCCGGGGGTCTGGTCGCGGTACGTTTTGTACTTGTCATAGGAAAAGAGCGACCAATCATCTTCCAGACCCCCATTAACGCAGCAGTTCTCAATATCGCCGACGCGATATAGTTTACTGGGTCTGGCTACGGGCAAGGATTTCAACAACACGGCGTGCACTAACGTAAAAATCGCCGTAGTCGCACCAGTCCCCAAGGCTAGCGTCAACACGGCCGTACCCGTGAAACCGAGAGCCCGAGCAAACTGCCACATCGCGTATCGGACATCGTCTACTATCGGACATCGTCTACGAATTGCATGGCGCCTCCGACCGTCTATGCGGATAGATCTTAGTCTCTCTTCCGATTCAGCACTAGCGGATGGAATTTTTCCGGTGGTCCATGGGAGTTGGACGCTCATCATAAGTCGTTCGTGAGCAATCGAAAAACCCGAAAGGTCGCCCGATTCAGGCACTTGCAAGCTCATGGCCTCGATTCCAGTCGGATGGTTTGGGGAGTGCGGAAGTAACGGAGCCGCGAGAACCAGCCTGAACAGAAACAACACCCTAATTGGTCGATCACCGCGGCACGAACTCAGTCGTGATATCTCTGGATTTCGCTCGGCCGAGGTCGTTCGCATACTTAAGTTCCCACGCCGTGTTGTACTTATCCAGGTAGACGCGATCAATCGAGTCTCTGAGACTCTCGCTCTTGATGGGTATGGCGCGGACTGCAATTTTTGCGGTCGTTCACGTGGATAGTGCCGCGAGGTTCGTCTAGAAACGTTCGGTACCAACTGTTCGGCTTCACGCTAATGACCTGACGAAGACGCGGTCTCGTACCACCACGACCCAGATGCCGATGAAGCGGTGCCGGCCGGTGCCAGCCCAAATGCGCAGACCTTTGCTCTCCCGGAGGGCAATCAAGGTGTCATCGGGAAAAATTGTCGCTTCGCTGTCATGCGTGTACGTCCCTTAAAACTGGCGATAGTCGCTCCGTTTCTGAGCCGCGCGAATTGCTCGCCACGTTTCGGGATTCCGTGCACGCCGCTCGCGGCTTTGGGAAGGGTAGCTCCAACGGCTCGTCGCGCGCAATGCCTGCTGCTGCTCGTCGGAGAATCAGCCTTGGCGAAGAAGGGCGCGACGGGCAAAAGCAAAGGCACCGAGACCCAAGAGAAACATCTCAGCAGCTAGCCGGAAGAGAATCGCAGCCGCTCAGCGTGCGCGCTGGGCCAAAGTGTAGGGCGACAGAACGGGCCGAGACCCGACCGACTGTCCCTCGAGTGCGGGCGTGGGTGAATCTTACAGGTGCAAATAAAACTGCTGTCTTGCCGACGCGCCGTGCAGGGCTGAGTAGACCTTCGTGAACAACGATCTCAGAGCTTAAATGGGGGAGGGCCGGGCAACTCTTATCCCTGATCTTCGTGCTGAACGCCTTGTTTCTTATGTTGTGCGTCCCGACTCCGGCTGCAAAGCTCCGCAATCATTGGAAGCAACTGTCGACTTGCTTCAAGTTTAGGTACAAAAGCATCGACCAGAGGTAACGCCTGCGTTGGTACCTCGCTACCGGAAAGCATGATTACCACCAGTTCCGGTCTTATGAGTCTTATTTCGGAAGCAAGGTCATGTCCGTTCATCCCAGGCATCTCGTAGTCGAGGATCACTGCGTCGCACTTACACATCGTCAAGAGTCTAAGTGCTTGTTGCGCTGACATCGCTGTGAGAACAACGTATCCAGACCGTTCGAGCAGCGCCTTCTCGTAGCGCAAGAGTGAGTCATCGTCATCAACGCAAAGAATGGTCCTTTTCGAGGGTGGATAAGTCGAGATCATTGTGGCCTCCCGCCAACCTCAGGCCGAACTTATGACTGCCTTATCTAGCTCGTAAGTCGTATGCTACGCGCTGACGATTAACGCAATCCACAGAGGATGGTGGATCTGTGAGAAGGATGCTCGACCGCATACAACTCTGTCTGTTCAAAAGTGAACATTGTGGTGGTTTGCCCTCGTTCGTGTTACGGAATCCAAACTAAAAGGTTAGAACGCGCACATGCCTAAATTCGTGCCGCGTTAAGCCCCAATGAGGGCGGGCGCTTTCACTCCGAGCAGCCGTCGTCCGTACGAGTGAAATTGCCGGATTGCGACAACGATCCCGACAGCTCAGTAAACTTACCTAACTTGGATGCTACGTGCCCCTTTAGTCGCTTAGCAGCCGTGGGGGCCGGCTTCGCACCGATCCTGACAAAGAGGAGGACGAAGGAGCTCAGTATTCCCCAAACCACGCACGACCATAAAGTAGCCATCAGCATGATGCTTCGCAAACCCTTTTCTCGAATCACGCTTGCCAAACGATTGCCAATTACGCGTCACCCTCAAATATCTTGCCGCTACTCTCTGCGCTTGCCTGTTCAAAAGTGCTCACTTTCGCTAGTTTCTTATTTGGCAGGGACGAGGGGTCCCGAAGCGCTAGTTTCTCCTGCCCCACCTGCCAGAAACTTACAGCCGGGTAAGCCCGACCTGCTGAAATGTCGCCTCTCTTTCACTGGCGACTTCGTTAGAGAGTTAGAGAGGCGATATTACGACTGGTCATTCTTAACGCAGGAGATCCTTTCCTTGCCCCCCAAGCGCCGCAAATAATACAGTTGTCCCGAACAGACACGACGGCAAAAAAGAGGTCGGACTCAGAGATTGAGTCCGGCCGGAGTTTGAACCGGTCGTGGGTCGAATGACGTACAGTCGCTACTCATGACCGTGTTCCGTTCGTTAAATAGATAAGAACACGTTACCCGCTGCGGGTCCGAGGAGCTGGTCCAATAGAGCACACTTTCGGGATTAGAGGGGTCAACGAGCGTAACAGAGATTATTCACCACTTGAGACTTCGGCACACACAAAAACAAA
Source organism: Acidobacteriota bacterium (assembly GCA_013289685.1). Lineage (GTDB taxonomy): Bacteria > Acidobacteriota > Terriglobia > Terriglobales > Acidobacteriaceae > Sulfotelmatobacter. The sequence goes on from JABCZL010000002.1 coordinate 104,566, forward strand.
TGGGTAACGGGACATTTGCGAGAACGGTTGCTGGCTCCCGATGAACAACGTGCCGTCTAGATGGCGAGGCTGAGGGTTTCGAAGTGCCTTCAGCGGCACCAGACCTTACGAATTAGGATCTGCAGAGATTGGAACTCGCTGCTCTTATTGTTGGCGGCTTCCTTCTTGTTTGTCCGGAGTTTCGCCGGTTGGACTCAATAAAATTGCCAACACTCTTCGCCGGCATGGCTTCCGCGAACAAGTATCCTTGGGCTGACCCACAACCAGCCAACGCCAACAGTTGGTGTTGGCTGGTTGTTTCGACCCCTTCAGCAACCACTTTAAGATCTAGACTGCGTGCCAGCCCGACGATTGTTTTAACGATGGCATAGTTTTCGGCATCCATCGTCTTAACGAACGACTGATCGATTTTGAGGGTATCGACTGGAAAACGACGGAGATAGCTCAGAGAGGAATATCCGGTGCCAAAATCGTCGATACTCCTCTCTCGCTGAAACACCTGAGGGGGAGAACTTTGGATGGACCGATGGACCTGGCTTAGGTCAGAAGACCTGAAAGAGGAGAAGGTGGTAAGCACCCCGCGGCCACTATAACACGCCAGAACGAACCTTGTTTGTTTTGGTCCACATTGAACTGTGATCGGCTCGTGGCCGTGGCATTTGTTGGGCTCAGGGTGAAGCGGGCCAGAGACATCCTTGCCGAACTCGTCAAGGAAATCTGAAGCCGACAGTGACTGAATGAGGTTAACGGCACACTTCGCAGAGTGGAGTCTCTAGTCGTGAAGAATAATGTTGAGAAGTGAACTGTGAATCTGCAAGTCATCCCCCCCGCGATAGTCAATGAACCCCATTTTCCTAAACCTGTTCATGAAAAAGCTCACCCGCGAGCGAGTCGTGCCGATCATCTCCGCGAGGGTTTCCTGACTGATCTTGGGGATTGGAGTATCGTGCACGCCGTCCTTGCCGAAGTGGGCCAGCAACAGCAATATTCGAGCTAGTCTCTTTTCGCTGGAATTGAAGAGTTGGTCAACCAAATCCTCTTCGTATCGGATGTTCCGTGCCAGCAAATATGCCACGAACATCTCGGAAAATGCTGGTTCCCGGTGTAGCACTTCCACCATGGACTTCTTGTCGATTCTCATCACTGAGCAATCGGTCATTGCGGTTGCGGAGCAGAGGCGAAGAAGCTGCCCTGCAAGGCAACCTTCGCCGAAGAAATCGCCCTCGTTCAGAATGCCGATTGTGGCTTCCTTCCCGATCTTCGATACAACGGTGAGTTTTACTTTTCCCTTCTGTACATAAAAAACAGCATCGGACGAGTTGCCCTGAACGAAGATCGTCTGCTTTTTGGGAAAAACTGCGATCTTCCTACCGCCGTCTATGGTAGCGAGAAATGTCTTGGGATCAAATTTGCTGGGATTCTTGGCCGCTGCCATGGGTTTCATAATCTCGTCCCTTTCAAGCCTCCGAATGAGCAGGAGGCAACGCCCTACGATGAAGGATGAATGGATGCGTAAGAAGGCGAGAACAACTTTTGCGGGGGAAGACCTACCGCACTTGACAGAACAATGATTTCACCGCAGGTGTCGAAAGTCAAACATTCCCGGTGCTGACCGTTTCAAGAGAAACGCTGGGAACTGTGGCCGCAATCACAAAGATTGTTGGCGCACGCACGCGTTCACCAGACTCGCAGGGGTAGCCAAGCCATCCCGCCTGTGGGAAACTTGGGACATGAAAAAACCAGAGTTTACCGACGCGGGTTGGCTTGGGCCGAGGGACGAAATGGATCTCGCCAGTCATCGCTTCGGCAGATGCTCTGAGTGCCGTGAGAACATCTGTGTCGAAAAAGCGGTGACGGATACACAGAATACGCGATCGGAAACCAATGAACTGCTCGATCACACGTTTCGCGTGCACATCAAGCTGAAGCACTCTTAGGACTTCAGCCAAACCGCTTCCCGGATCGTGGATCGAAGACTGCGACTCTTCTAGGCGCTCTTCTTGAGCGTGAGACTGAGCGCCGCCCCGCCTTGCTTCCAAGTTCCCGCAATCTCCGAGTTCTCTTTGTTCATCGTGCCATCGTACGAAACCTGACCGGAAGTGTTTTCGAAATGGAGGACCGGTGCGTTATAGTTTATGGCTGTGATCAACGCCCCCGAAGCGCTCTCGTCAGGGAAGTCGATCGTTCCGCTTAGGCTTCCGTCTGGAGCTGCGGTAATGTGGACGACAATTCGCTTCTTAGGCCGAGCGCCCGGATCCAGAGTCCCTTCCCAATTTCCAACGATCGGCGACGGGGCCGCTGCCATCATTGTTGGCACCATTCGCAATCCGAGGACCAGCACAAAACACACGCCAATGCCGAACAACGTCCGCTGTCTTTTCATCGCGGATCCCCTTGTTTCACCAGCACGAAGCGCCCTCGTTTTTGCCGATAAACTTAGATGCATTGGCCCAAGGTTTACCAGCATGTCTTAACCAGCGCACACACTCAAACAAAAAACAAGAATGCCCCGGTGGCTTAAAGCCGGGGCGCGTCATCCCTACACTGCTGTCCCCAAAACAAATTACTCAGGAAGCACGCCGCTTCTCGTCTCCTGGTTTCTCTTGACCTTGGTGCTGAGAATCGCTGCCCTGCGATGGATTCTTCTTGGAAATGTCCCGTGGAGGGTCGCTCTGGCTCTGATTCCCCGGTGAAGGGTTAGTTTTCCTATCCGAGGGGTTGACCGATCCGGCTGGGTCTTGCTGGCTTGGCTTCTGGTGCGTTGGATCTCTTTCAGCTTCGCTACTCATATCGCTCCTCTTAACCCGTCAGTGATTTAGGTGTCTCCAGGGAGGGTCATCCCAAAATGCATCCCGAGAATCGTTAAATGTTGATGGGGGGCGGTCGTGAGGGTCCGAATGTCAGCCGCCTGACGCTAACCCATGACCGCCTTCACTAGTTCCAGCGTCGAAGATAATACCTGTTGACATTCTCAACGGCCGTTCAATTTTATACACTTTCGATAATAAACCTACCCGCCGCAGTCGGCTTCCGCCTCGGTGCGAACCGACCATTTTCCCACCACAGGAGCCTGCTCAAAGAAGTAATCACGGGCCGTATTTTAAGGTGTATGCCCGCATCATTGTTGATAAATCCCGTGGCTGTTGAAAAAGTCCATTTTTCTCAAGACGGCGGAAATTTGGGGGACAGAAAATGTCTAGGAAAACCGAAACAGTCGTTTGTAGGGCTTCCAAGCGTAAAGTTTCTTCGGCCGTTTTCTGGTGAGTGAGTTTTTCAACGGCTACTCCCATTACGCTCAAAACCCCAGACTGACGGCGCGAACACACCGCGCAAGCTTGTGACATGGGTCAGCCAATGATTCCCTGAGATTATCAAGCCTTTTGTTCCTGATTCCGTTCCTGCTGTCAGAGGACAGTATCCTAGAAGAGTGCAAGTAGTCTCTCAGTCCACGGTTCTCGCTAGTTTTTGCAACTATTCCCCTTGTCATGGACTAAACCGTGACATCGCTCGCAAAGCGTAATCAGGTTCTCTTCCGAATCGTCGCCTGAGTGACTACGGAATTCCTCGTGGTGGACCTGCAGTTGTTGCATTGATCCGCAGGCTTGGCACCTCCATCCATCCCGGTTAAGGACCTGCCGACACAGTTGCTGGTAGGCGTCGGCGTCCAGTCGCAGGCGAGGTTGCTTCGGCCGAATCGGTTTCATGACGCCTGAGGCAGGATCTTCTCCACGAAATCATGTTGCTGCTGGCGTGGTAGAAACTTGAAGAACCTCGTCATCGAGAACAGCAGCGTTTCTGGATCTCCGTTGTCCAGGTTGACTCCCGCCAGGAAGTCCGCGCAGATCATCTCCAGACAGTAGCCGCGGGATCGATCGCTGCCCAGCATCAGTGCTGCCGTTTCGATCGCTTTCTCAATGACCGGCATCTGGCTCTGATACAGCTTGAAGTAGACAATCTCCCACGGTTCCGTTTCCCGACCCGTCAGTTCCTTCTCAACCTCCTTCTTGAACTCTTCTTTCGGCATCTGACGGGCTTTGTGCAACCAGGTTGCACAATCGAACTGCTGCCTGTCCCGCCTCGCCAGCTTGGCTAGTTCCAGCCCCTTTGCCCAGCCCACTTCCTTCAGTTGCTTTCTCGCCTGCGGCGGCAGATACTCGTGGATCGACATCAGGTAGTACGCCTTCCTCCGCGATTCCGGGAAACGCCTCTCCAGAAATTCGTCGAAACACTTCAAACTCTCCAGCCTCCAGTATTGTCCCGCCCGCACCTCGCATAGATAGCGTCCCAGTTCGACGAACTTGGTATCGCGCTCCGTCTCCTTCAGCTGCTCCCAGGCCAGAATCTCGTCGATCTTGCCCAGTACGAATACGGCGCGGCGACGATTGAACTTCGGGGGCATGGGCGGATACTCAGTAATTAAGCTCGTCAAGCCAATCAAGACTGTCGGCTCCTGGACGCCGCACCACCGCGGCGTCGATCATCTCCTGCTTGCCAAGACAGAGGCCCACGTAGGGGCAGGTGCTGCATGGGTTTTGTGGGAAACGGATGCCGCTGTGTGGAGGAAAGTCCGCTGACTCGATCCGACGCATCGTGTCATCCACGAGACGGCCAAACTCCTGGCGTTGTTCATCGGTAATAGTAGTGCGTAGGTACTGCACCTCGACCAGGCTCTTGCGGACGAATACGACCTGGGCGACCTCCGCAATGCCCGTGATCCAGGAGTAGCAAACCAGCTGCGGATCCAGAGACAGCAGTCCGTCCGGTTCTTCCGGGTATCGGCCGGAAGAGGTCTTCCACTCCAGCAGGCAGCGTGTGCCGTCCAGTCTTCCGATGGCATCGATATAGGCAACGAAGTCGTTCTTCTCGCCGACGGGCCGAGTGAACTTGATCTGCAGATTCCGTCGAGGCTGGAGGACCCGGACCCGATCGTCCTGGCAGAACCGGGTTAACAGCATGATGCCTTGCCGGAGCATGCGGTCCCAGGAGTCTCGGTTGGAGTAGTGCAGGTCTTGGCTTTGGCATGCAGACCACTCAGCGAACAGAACTGCTCCGGGATCTTCCTGGCGAAACAGCGCACCCAGGGCTCGTTCGAAGGCACGGCCAAAGAGCATCGCCGCCCGGGTGTCCTTCTCCTTCCAGCCATCGAGATAACGGTGCCGATACCGGCGCGGGCAGGTGAGGTAGTGGCTGATTTGGGTGTAGCTGTAGGTCATCAGGCCACCTGCGGATTGTCCAGGTTTGCTGGGGAAAGCTCTTCCCAACGGCCGGCAGGAGCAAAGCCGTCGAGCCGGAGCAGGGAAGCGCCGTTAAAGTCGATGTGACTGATCTTGACCACGCCCTTGAGACCTACGAGCTGCCGCTCATCGACTTCGTCGCGCCCCAGGAGTTCAGTGTCATAGCCGAAGTCGCGGAGGAACCAGTTCAGCTTCCACAGCGCTTTCGGAGTGCAATAGAGCCGGCTCGAAAGGATGTGGCCGGAGAAACGGCTGGGCTCAAGAACGCCCAGGGCCAGGGTGTAATAGGGCTTCTGTGCCTGACGCTGAAACCTGACTCGCTGTACCCGAACGAGGAAGACCCCGTTGGGGATCTGGTCCGAGGCACCGCGATCGGAGGCGTGCAGGCCGGAGATCTGGCGTTTCAAGCGGCACCTTCTTTCTGGCCGAGATAGCTGTTGAGCTGGCAGAGCAGGGCATTGCGGTCTTTTTCAGCCCAGTCGGCCAGGTGCGCGACGAAGGTCTCGACCTGATCACGGGTAGCGTCACGAAGCGCCTTGACACTGCAGAAGTCGGTCGCATAGGACTTGACCAGGTTGGGATCGAGTTGATGCTGGCGAATGAGCTGGCAGAGGCGATCGCGCACCTTCGGGCTGCCGTGACCATTTCCGTTGGCAGGTTGGGGCGGGAGTTTCCTCGACTCCCGTGAAGACTGCGGCGGTTCGGCGACGGCCCCGATCTCCTCCACTGAGCAGATGCCAATGCCGTAGGCCTTGCGCAGGGCGCGGTTCACGGCGCGTGTCTCCGCTACGCGCATCTCGGCGCCGTGGACCACGAACGAAACGTTCGAGGGATCGGCGTCGCCAAAGCCTGCAAAGCCGGTGCAGGTCTTGGAGCTATAGACGGTGGCCTTGCACACATATCGGCCAGCCGTCGGATCACACAGGGCAGCGACAGCTTCGACATTTATTCCAGAGCATCTCTTCCGTCGAGCCACACGCAGCAATCCGGAATGGGTGACGTACCAGTGATTGTTGATCAAGAGTAGGTCCCCGGAAGCGATCTCCACGCGCAAATCGTCCGAGAGGGACTTTAGCGCTCTTGCAGAGGACTTTTCCAAGTGCGAGCCCCACATTTTCTTCGCTGTCCGCAAATTTCGCTTATACAAGTCAAGTATTCTCTTCACAATGCACCCCGATCAATTGTAACGCTATTGTACAGCATTTAGCGTTACTAATGCAAATTGAATTCGCCTCTGGGGTGTTTGGTCATACAATCCTGTTCGGTGACCTCGGAATGCTTAAGACAGAAACCCTTAACCTGCGTGTATCGGCCGATTTCAAGAAACGCCTCACCGAAGAGGCCGCTAAAGAGAGACGCTCAGTGACGAACTACTTGGAAACGACGCTGCTCGCACATTGGGAAGGAGCGGATGCATTAAACGGCAAGGAGAAGGGAAAGAGAAAGGGTCTTGATGCCACCCAGGGCCGGTGACCCCTTGGGCGCGGTCCGTTGGTGGCTTACGGCACCCCCGTGCAAATGGTTGATGTGGTGCTCCCATTTTGGTTAGAATCAAAATGGCGGCCGACTCAACGCTGGCTGTTCTGTTGTTGGTTACCTCAAGAATGAGTATGCGACGTCGAAGAAGGTGTATGGAACGCGGGACTCGTTTCGATGGATCGGACTACGATTGTACGTAGCGAGAGCGCGCATTCACTCTGCTCAGCGCATCTGCGGGTGATTTACATCCTGCAGCGACCGAGGGAACCGTGGCGGACCGTCCGCTTCAATCTTATCCCAGAATCTTGGCGACCGCTGGCGAGACGTTCGCTGACGGGTCGGTTTTGGAACTCGTCATGTCGGCGACTCCCGGTCGACTTGCTCTCCTCTTCCTTCGCGCGGGCCAGAAACAAGTCGCCGCGCAGATCGAGCATTCCGGCTGTCTCTACAGGCCGCCCAACTTAGATGAAGCAATGGTTCGCGCGATGCGCCTCCCGCATAACGCGAAGCCCTATGGCTCGATTGGGAAACTTCTTCACCGAATCAGCGAGATTTTCGAACTCCACGCAGGTCTGCCCCAACCGGAATCCGCATTGTTGACTGCATGGACCGCGAGTTCATGGTTCGCGGACTGCATCACGAGTCCGCCTACTCTGTTGGTTTTCGGACTGGACATGGGCTGCGCCGTCAGACTCTTTCGCTTGTTGCATTGCGTTTGTCGGCACCCAGTGTTGCTCGGCGATCTTAGTCGCTCGGCTTTTTTGACGCTTGCGCCATTGGGCGCCACTCTGCTTATAAACCAGCCTGATCTGTCGCCTAGCGTTCGCGCTCTGTGGAGCACTTCGAACTATCGCGGGGTCCACGTCTTCGGAAACGGAAGACTCAAATCCGTCGCTAGCTCCAAAGCTATTTTTGCGGGCATGCTGCACGAGCGCCAAGACGAAGGCTTGCGCCTCGCACTTCCGCCAACAAATCACGATATGCCTCCGTTGGACGACAGTCATCTAGCGGCGATTGCGCAAGAAATGCAGCCGAAGTTGCTCGATTTCCGCTTGCGCAACCTAGACAAAGTGCGCACGTACTCCACCCGCGATCACGGTTCGAATTACCCGGAAACTGAAGTCGCGCGAAACCTCGCGGCCAGTGTCCTTGGAGAACCTGAGATCATGGAATCGATCGCTCCGCTCCTGCGAGCCTTAGAACAGGACAACATCGCGCAGCGCGGCTGCAATGTTCATGTGGCTATTCTCGAAGTCGCATGGGCCCCATCCCACACAGATCGGGAAGTCAGCGTCTCCCGACTGACAGATCTCACGAATGCGCTCCTGCGCTCACGCGGCGAAATTTTCGAGTACAGCGCTGCCGAGTTGGGTTGGAAGCTGAGGAATTTCGGCTTCCGACACCATCGGAATGGGCGGGGAATGGTGCTGCAGTTCTTGCAAGAGAACCGGGTTCTTCTTCATCAGTTGGCTTCACGACTGGGTTTGAATTTGCCTTCGGTTTCCGCATGCGGGCTTTGTTGCCCAACCAAAACTGTTGATTCCAGGTAGCTTGTGTGGGTCGTGTATGATTTGTAGCTTTCTCTATACTTTGGAGGTCGAAATGCCCGTCAAAAGAGCTCAACTGAACCGACAGCAAAAAGCAAAGTACATGGCGCTGGTACAGGACCTACAAGCGGTGCAACTAATCTGTGCAATCCCCGGCGAGAGGGAAGACGAAGAAAAAGTACATGAGCTCGACATCTTCGCTGCTCCGCCCGAGGGCAACATCCTTTGCGAGCTTTCCTCCGGAGTGACCGCATACGCGATCTGGGTGCGACTGATTGCTCTGGGCAGTAATTTGATGCTGGAGAATTGTGAGATCGTGTCTGACTGGGACTCGGAATCGATTGTGTTGTGGCAGAGCCAGAGAGGACTGTATCGCGTCGAGAGTGCCATCAACCTCACTGACGCGGAAGTTCTCAACCACCGGATTGAAAGCGGACTACGCTTTCATCACCGAGGGGACGTCGAGGAGGGTTGGCTGGTCGCGAGCGGTCTCAAGTCAATTCCGGAGAGGTACGGAGACCAGACGGTCACGAACCTTAGAGTCACTTTCACCGACCAGTTCGGGCGCGATCACTCCACGCATACGCAAGCTTTGCTTCAGAGACCTGCGCCCTTGAAGAACTCCCTCTCCCGAGTGCGCAACTCGCTGTTTGAGACTGAGGGCTCCGAGATGAAGGTTTGGCCTGAAGTGCCTGGGATCACGCCCAGAAGGCAACCTGAATGCAGTGGAGGGGATGAGCATCAATGGCGAGGACGCCAGAAGAACGATGGATCTGTGGCCGGTCATATCGGGTGATTTTACCAAACGAACGCAGTAAGTATCTTTGTTTGCAACGGCACGCTCCCGGACGAGGTCTGCTAGATATGGTTGGCTGAGACCGGACTGCGACATGCATTTGGCCGCAGCCCCAAGTCTTCCACAATCTGGTCGATCATGTAATTTGTACCAAGGTTTTTCCCTAGGGCGGGAACTTTCGTCTAAGGTATTCACCTGATCACGCTGCTGGAGGCTCTTCCATTCCAAGGAGTAGGCGAGGTTCACCGGTTCCGCCCGAACGGGGCCTGGAGCTGCTGGATCAGCATCAATCCGACGTTCGTCGGCCGCCACTGCCGACGGGTGTTCCCGATTTGGGCGAGTCTTTACGCGCTGCAGAGGGGAAAAATCCGTCGAACGCAGCTGCCTAACTGTTCTCCAGAGGGACCTTTCAGTTTCCAGGGAAGCGATCCCTCTGCCCGCAACCGCTTGTGGAAAATGCTGTTCGGGCGTCACAGTGGATAACCGTCTCAAAATGGCAACGTGGGTGCTATGGGATTTGGTAAGGTTGAGCCGCGCACCAACTGTGGGCGTGGGGCGATGCAAGAAGGAGGGGGGATCGGATGAAGGATCAGACTGTTCGGCTGGGTCCACGCGAACAGCAAATTGTCGAATTGCTTTTGCAGGGTTGTGACAACGCCGAGATTGCGTCTCAACTCAACATGGCGCGACGCACTGTGAAAGCGCATTTCAACCGGTTATTTCTGAGGTTCGGAATTAACGGCGGTATCAAGCGAGTGAAACTCGCGACCCTGTTGTACCGGAGGCAAGCATGTCTGCAACTGAACGCTATGGCACCCGTGTCCCCAGTGAACGTGAACAGCGGGTTATCCAACTCGTTGCCGAAGGCCTGAAGAACCGCGAAGTCGCGGAGGCCATCGGGACGACCGAGCACGTCGTGAAGAATTATCTGCGTGTGATTTACGACAAACTAGGACTGTGGAACCGCGTCGAACTCGCGCTGTGGTATGAGTCGCGTCGGAATCCGTCGGTGCTGGTAACGCAGTAGATTTTCGACCAGGTCCGCTAGGACCATTGTGCGAAACGCGGCAGTGCGTCCGCTGAGGGCACGCTGAATCAGTTGCAGCCAAAAGCCTGAAGATGTCGCAGCCGCTCGCCGGCGTCTTTTGTTCCGCGGAGGGCCGCTGAATCGAGCAGGATGCGCGCCTGGTCGCAATTCTTCGGAACTCCATCGCCTTTCAGATACAAGTCCGCTAGAAGAACGCTCGCACTGCCATTGTGCTTGCCCATGGCTTTCCAGAGCCACTTGGCCGCCTCGGCGCTGTTGCGCGGCTCGCCATTGGCTCCGTGAAGGTAACGCTGCGCCATAGCGAGTTCTTCGGCGCCGTTTCCCGCAAGACTTTCCGCCGTCGGATTCTTCTCGGTGATTAGAGTCGAGGGTGGGGCAGCCTTAGCGGTCGTGTCCCTGCCGCTTTTCGGGGTAGCGTCCTCACTCGCCGGATCGGCCGCCGCAGCACGGGAAGGGACACCGGCTGGCTGGTTCGATGCGGGAGGTTGTTCCGGAGCATCCGCTTTCGATGTGCTCGGCGCAGCCGGAGCCGGTGTCGCGGGCAGCGTCGTCGCAGCAGCGGTCGAATCCTGCAATGCAGCGTGCGAATTCCCGGAGGTGGTTTGCGAACTGCGCCAGGCCATGTAACCCAGCGCGAAAATCAACGTCGCCAGCGCGATCCCCACATAGACGCGGTAGGAGCGTGAAGTCGGCGGATCGCTGAAGATATCGTCGCGGTAGCCAGTGTCGCGGGCGCTCCGAAACAACGACAATTCATTGGCAAGCAATGCCGGTTCGTACACAGCTCCTGCAGACGGAGCAGGTCGATCCTGAAGCCGGTCTTCGATAGGCCGATCCTCGATAGGCCAATCTTCGATACGCTGATCTTTCGGGCCGGCGACCTGAGGATCCTCGACGTGAAGATCCGCAACATGCAAATCTGCCACATGAATGCCGGTGGCCGTGGGTTGTTCCGCCAGAGCAATGCCACAGATACCGCAAAACCGGTGAGATGCAGGATTCTCGCGGCCGCACCTGTGACAGCGAACGCCGGCCGGTTGTGCTTCCGCAAACGATGGAGCGGCTGCGATCGCACGCTGTGGGGCTGAGCGTTCCAAGTCCGAGGATGCATGCGCGGCGTTGGTGACATCGTGCTGCGGATTCTCCGTCCGCAACTCCCGCAGCAACTCCAGCACAGCCTGCTCGCGTTTTTCCGGCGGGCTGGTGAAATAAACCTCGGCCCAGCGACCCATGTTTTGGGCCAGGAGGGGATTCAGAAGAGGGTTCAACTCAGGCGACGGCAAGGTGCCGGCACCGTCGGAATGGTCGGTTTGATGCGGCAAATAGCGTTCTCCGGTTTAACCAAAAACTTGAAGAGAATTTGTGGGCGAACCCTATCTTTTAGATTGCACTCTGGAGGCCGGGAGTTGTCAACTGAAACCACGAGGTAACCGCAAGTGGCGGCCTGGCAAGGACTTTCAGTCGCAGGCCTTTCGGGAGGCGGGCTCGAACTGGTCCAGTTGCGCGTCCCGCTGTGAAGTAAATTTCCCCTTCGGCGTCTTCCCGTACAGGTCGGCTCCGGGGCAATAGTAAAGCGCGGTGTGGAGATCGACCCAGACCTGTGTCTCAGGATTTCCCTTGGATTCCGGCGTCGGTGGCGCCTCCGCCAGACCCATGCTGATGAGCATCCGGTCGAACAGCGAAAGATCAGCCTCAGGCGAGGGTTTGCGATGAGCCGCCGCTGCGGCGGCCGGACTCCCCGTGGGTCTGAAGGAATGCTTGGGCAAGGTTACCCAGCGAATGACACCGGCAATCAGCAGGACGGCAATCGCCAGGTAGATATCGCCTCGGTGAGAATTCCAGAACCGGGCCACTCCCCCAGGACCGTGTGTAGAGGCCAGTTGCTCCAGGAAATCGCGGGCGCTGGCCGCAGAACTCCACGCGGCGGTAGTTTCCGTTTTTGCAAGCGCCGTGGATTGTGGGGCCTCGACCTCGTCTTCTTCGCCGGTCTCCAGAGGGCCGGTTTCCAAAGGAACTTCAATATCCGACAGTACGGGCTCCTCGAACTCTGCATGGATCGTCGATGGATGGATCGTCGATTGAGCGCTGGTTGATGGATAACTCGTCGATTGACGGGTCGGTAATTGGTGGCTCAGCGCATCGCTGAATTCGGTAGACTCGGCCTCACCAACCGGTAGCTTGACCGCTGCAAAAAGCGCGCGCGTTTGACCTGCGAGCGGATCGGTCAGAGATTTCTCCGAGGGGATTCGATCCGAGGGGATACGATCAAGGTTCACTTGCGATACCAGCGGAGCGGGTGCGCGATCGACAGAATCCAGCGCGGAACTCTTCCTCATCGCTTCCTGCATATGCCACATAGACGCCACTTTGCTCTGCATGCTGGGCGGCTCGTAGTCGCTGCTGCGCGGCGTTCCGCAATTTCCGCAGAACTGTTCCTCTCCTACGAGTTGGTGCGCGCATTTCCGGCAAAAGAAATCAGACGCGGTCGCTGCTGCGGCCGGAGCGATGGGCCGAATCTTCGTTTCTTCAGCTGGAGGCTTGTCGACCAGAGTCGCGAGATTCGGCGTCAGCTTTTCCAGTGCTTCCAGCATGGCGGCACGTTCGTTCGCGCGCGATTTCATCCGGGTGACTTCTTCGTCGCGCACCAGCGCTTCGGTTACTAATCCGGCCATGAGTTGGCAGGTGTGAACATCCTGATCGGTAAAGGCCTGCGTGGTGGCGTAGTAAAGCTCCAGGCCGCCTGCGACTTTGCCATTGTGAAAAACTGGAACCGCGATCAGCGACTCGATGCCCCGACGGCGGCACTGTTCCGCATCCACCAGCAATTCGAGATTGACATCAGCACAGCGGAAGACGTCCCCGGTCTCAAGGCACGAGGCGCAGAGCGCTTTTTCCACGGGAACATCGGTGCCCATAGCCGGCGTCAGTGTTCCGGCACTTGCCCGGTAGCGCAGGTTCTCGCCATCTTCTTTGTCATCGAGGATGCCAATCGCAGCACCGCTCGCGCGAGCGATCTGGATCAGTTGCTCGGCGACCAACGACAGCGCGCTCCCCAATTCCAGATGACGAAGTTGAATCAGGTGCTGGGTTCCGACGATCTTGGCCAGAGTGGAGGTGTAATCGGCGTTGGGCGCGGCCGGCTCTGGTTCCTGGATTTGCGGCGCGCCCTGGGCAAGGGTGGAACGCAGTTCCGCCTCGAGCTGTTCGGGCTTCAGTTCGGGCAGCAGTTCGGACTTCAGCTCGAAGGCGAGTTCCATCTCCTGCCGTTTGCGGTTGTGTTCCTGCAGCACATAGGCCGCTTCCAGCAGCTTTGCGAGGGTCTGCTCGTCGACAACTGGTTTGTCTTTTTCCTCAGCCACGATTTCTTTTTCCACCAGTGGAAACCGTCCCATGACGCAGCCCGGTATCCGGCAGGAATGCGCCTATTCTAGTGCAATAGCCGCGCCGGCACAGAGTGGCCAAAGGTGCAGCTAGCGGGGCGGGGGATGAGATTCAGGGGGGAGCGAACTTGGGCTTCCTCTGGCAGGCGGAGCCCCTTCGGCCCTGCCGATAGTCTACCGCTAGACGCGGCGGGTTGCGAGTAGTTCTTCAAGCGGGACGGGTGAGGGCAGAGTCTGGTAATCACACTCCAGTAACCACAGCAGGTTGCAACGATCTGCAACCTTCACCGCAGATCTCCTCATTCGGATGCGGGAGAGATCTCGGTCGGGGATTCGCTCTTACCGCTCAGATAAAAGTGCACCGCCGGAGTGATGATGAGCGAGAGCACCATGGAAATGAGAACGCCGCCAATGACTGCGATGGCGAGCGGCTGCAACATTTGCGATCCGGCGCCGATGGCGAAGGCCAGCGGCAGCATGCCCGCGACTGTAGCCAGGGCCGTCATGACGATGGGACGCAACCGCCGGCGTCCGGCTTGCAGCATCGCATTTTCGGCGGGCAGGCCCAGAGCGCGCATCTTCTGATCGGCGTCGAGCAGCAGGATGCCGTTCTTGGCCACGATGCCGATCACCATGATCATCCCCATGAACGATGAGATGTTGAACGTCGTGCGCGTGATCAGCAGGGCAATGAAGACGCCCGATGTGGAGAGCAAAGCCGACGACAGAATGGCGACCGGTGCCGCGAACGTTCCAAACTCAAACAGCAACACAATGAAAAGCAGCAGGACGGCAAGGATCAGCACGATTACCAGATCGTGGAACGAGCGTTGTTGCTCCGCGTAAGTTCCGCCATACACCACGCGAATGCTGGACGGAATGTGCATCCCGGCCACGACCTTTTGCACATCCGCCATGCCGCTGCCCAGGCTTCGGCCCTCCAGGCGCGCGGTGACCGCGACGTCGCGTTGCAGGTTTTCGCGGCGAACCTCAGTCTGGCCCGGATTCTCCACCACCGTCGACAGCGCGCCCAACGTCGCCGTGTGTCCCGTGCTGCTGACCAGCAGCGTGTCGCGCATGGCCTCGAGCGAGGCGCGGTTGGCAGCGGGAAAACGCACCCGCAGTGTGTAGGCACGATCATTCGTGACGACCGGCGTAGGCGCCGGTTCGCCCTCCAGAATCGCCGAGGCGTCGAGCGCGACTTCTTCCGCGGTAAACCCGGCTCGGGCCGCCACGCTGGGATCAACCTGGAAAGTGACGGCGGGCCCGCTGATGGTGTTGTCGATCCCGTTCAGCAGGTCCACCACTCCGTCGATCTTTCCAATGGCTTCCGCCACTTTGGGTGCCCACTCTTCCAACTGCTTGGGATCCTGCGAAAACAGTTTGATCTCGATCGGCTGCGGCGCGGAGGTGAGATCGCCGATCATGTCCTGCAGAACTTGGATGAAATCGACATCCAGGGCCGGTTCCTCTTTCTTGATGTCGGCGCGCACGTCGGCCATGATCTCATCAATGTCGCGGTCGCGCTTAGCCTTCAGCTTGACCAGGATGTCGCCGCTATTGGCTTCCGTCACGGCGGCGAGCCCGAGTTGCAAACCTGTGCGTCGCGAGGTGCTCTCCACTTCAGGAAGTTCACGGAGCATCTGTTCGACGTGATTCACGACGCGGTTGGTTTCCGCCAGCGAGCTGCCTGCCGGCATGATGTAGTCGATGACGAATCCGCCCTCGTCCATCTCCGGCAGTAAATCCGAGCCGGAGAAGGTGTAGCAGAGGTAGGAAACGAGAACTAGGCCGGCGCTGAAGAGAACCAGTAGCCGGGGCCGTTCGAGAGCTCGGCGCAGCCAGCGTTCGTGGAAGTTCACCACGCGCAGGAAGAAGCCGCTCAGGTGTTTCTCCTCGGCCGCAAGCAACTTCATCGCGTCGTCATCTTCGGCTGGGGCCTCGGCACCATTCAGCGCCGGAGAATCGGCGGCGTCAGAACCTTCAGATTCCGGTTGCGCCCCTTTTTTCTCGTGCCGTCCCTTGATGAAATATTGGCTCAGAGTCGGCGTCCACGTTACCGCCAACACCAACGAAGTCAGCAGCGATGCCGTCATGGTCACTGCCAGCGCGCGGAAAAAGACCCCCGTAACACCGGTGATCACAATCAGCGGGATGAAGACGACCACCGGAGTGATAGTCGATCCGATCAGCGGAACCGTGATTTCTTTCAGCGCGCTGCGAATGGCTTGCCGCCGACCTTGCCCCGCGTCGCGGTGCAGGACGATGTTCTCGACCACGACGATGGCGTCATCGATGACTAGTCCCACGGCCGCTGCCAGACCACCGAGGGTCATCAGGTTGAAGCTCTCTCCCATCACCTTGAGGGCGATGAACGTTACTAGGACCGTCACCGGAATCACCAGACCCGCAACCAGCGAGGTTCCCCAATCGCGCAGAAACACCACGAGAATGATCGACGCGAGAATCAGGCCCAGCAGGATGGCATCGCGGACGCTCTTGATCGAGTCGCCCACGATGATCGACTGATCGTAAAAAGTGTCGATGTGAACGCCGGGGGGAAGCGTTTTGCGAAGGCGTTCGATTTCGTCGTGCACTTCCTGCGCGACCTGCACCGTGTTTCCGTCGGGCTGGCGATTAATGTTGAGCAGTACCGCTGGCTTCCCGTTCGCTGTGACCACGGTGTAGACGGGCTTCACGCCCGGCGCCACGCTGGCGACATCGCCGATCCTTACGGGAATTCCTGCCGGCGTGTTCTTGATCACCGCGTTCGCGATTTCTTCGGGCGTGCGCACCTGTCCGTCGACCAGGCCGAGATAGAGTTGGTGATTGCGCTCCAGCAGTCCCGGGGAGTCGATCAGATTGGTGCGCCGCACCGCGTCCAGAATGTCGGACACGGTGATGCTCGATGCCAGCAGCTTGGCGGGATCGGGCGTGATGTGGAATTCAGGTTCTTGCCCGCCCTGTACGATCACCGTGGACACACCTTCCAGACGGTTCAGGCGCGGCTTCATTTCGTAGGTGGCCATCTCCCACAGCTTGGTTTGCGGCATGCTGTCGGAAGTCAGGCTGTAGCCAATGACGGGAAAGGCGGCGAAGGTCAGGCGGTGAGCTTCAATCTTCGCGGTGGCGGGCAGTTCCGGCTGCACCCGTGAAATGGCGGCGTTGACATATTGCAGCGTCTGAAACATGTCGACGTCCCAGCGGAAATAGAGATCCACTTCCGCCGATCCCCGGCTGGTGATGGAGCGCACGGTGAGCAGTCCGGGCACGCTGTTGACGGCTTCTTCAATGGGCCGGGTCACGGTGACCGTCATCTGGTCGATCGGCATGACGCCGTTATCGACGGCGATCAGCACGCGAGGGAAATCCGTGGAGGGGAACACCGAAACTGGAATCGTGAAGGCGAGATAAGCGCCCAGCAGCCCGAGCGTCAGGATAAGAAAAATGACCGGCCGGGAGTGCTGGGCAATCCAGTGCTGGCCCGACTTTTGGTCGGCTGAATCTTGATCGATCGAGCGCCCGGCCTTCGATGAGTTCACGCCGATGCTCCGCAGCGGTTATTTTTCATCGGGCGCCTTCGCGTCGGGTTTTGCGTCTTCTTTCGCGCCTTCTTTCGATCCCTCCGGAGCCTCGGCAGCTTCGATCTTGATCTTGGTCTTGTCGGGCAGTCCGTACACGCCCGTGGCCACTACTTTGTCGCTGGCGGTGACTCCGTCGAGAATCTGCACGTCGTCGTCATTGCGGATGCCGAGTTTCACCGTCCTCTGATGGGCCCGGCCATCGGCGCCTGCGAGCATGACTGCGGTGGCGCCATCTGGCGTCGTGATGACGGAACTGGCCGGGACGACCAGCGCGTCTTTCACGGTTTGCGCGGTCAGGGAGAGTTGCACGCTGGTCCCCGGCTTCAACGCTTGCTTCGGATTCTTCGCCTCGAGCCAGACTTCGACCGTCGTGCTGTTGGGATCAAGCGCGGGACTGACGACCGTGACCTTGCCCTCGATCGGTTGCTCGATGCCGGGCACGGTCATCGTTCCCTGGTCTCCGACTTTCAGGACCGCCGCCTCGCTCTGCGGGATGTGCGCCTTGGCGATGACCGAGGAAATATCCATCACCGTCAGCAGGGCCGTGCCGGCGGCCGCCATTTCGCCGGGATAGAGGGGACGATCCGTGACAACGCCGTTGATCGGACTGCGAATCTCTGAGTAGCTGAGTTGCGCTTGCGCTCCCAGATACTTGCCCTTGGCCGACTCCAGCTGTCCCTCGGCAGACTTGAGCGCCTGTTCCTTGCCTTTGGCAACCAGGTAGTCGACGTGCTTCTTCGCGATCGCGTACTGGTTGCGGGCCTGCGTGATGTCGACGCGGGATTGATCGAGTTCCTTGCGGGGCAACGCACCCTGATCGAAGAGTTGCTGGCGGCTCTGAAAGATCTTTTCCTGCGCATCGAGCACTTGTTTGGCTTGCTGCTCGTCGGCTTCCGCCTTCTGGATTTCCTGCGGCAGGCTGGCGCCCGTCGTCGTCTCATAGGCAGCCTGAGCCTGATCGTAGGAGCCTTTCGTGTCTTGGGCCGCGGCGCTCAGATCGCGATTCTCGAGAACCGCCAGCAATTCTCCCTCGTGAACCGGGCTGCCGCGCTTCACCAGGAACTTCTGCACCGGAGCACTAATCTTGGGAACGATGGCGGCCTGCTGCCGGGGAAACAGAATCGCCTGCGTGGTGATAGTGTGCTCGATGGTCGTCTTCTCGACCGCCGCGACTTGCACACTGACCGTGGGTTCTTCCTTGCTTTCGTTTTTCGAGCAACTGGCCAGCAGCAAGAGTGAGACGAGCGCGGCAAGAGCCGACGCCGCGCCGAGCCAAGCGCGTGTTCTGCTTCGGCGGTTCGCTCTAGCCAGCGGCTGATGAGGCTTGCTTTGAAAGGGTGCGGCTTTCAGCCGCGCCGCAAGTGCAGCCCCATCAATCGCGGCTTTAGCCGCTGAGGGAACTAGAGTACTGGGATGATTCATTCTTAGAAAGTTCCTGTCAGAGTTTGTAGATTGGCTACGGCGACGCGGTACCGCGACTGGCCATCGTCGTACGCGTTGCGCGCCTGTGTCCAAGTGTTCTGCGCGTCGACCACTTCCAATACCGTGGATTCTCCTGCCTGGTAGCGCAGCGTGGTCAGCCGCAGACTATCGGCAGCCAGCTCCGCGGAGGTCGCCAGAGTCTCCATTTCAGAGCGGGCGGTTTTGGCTTCAAGGTAAAACTGCCGCAGATGGCTGAGCAGCTGTTTCTGCGCGTAGTTCAGTTCCACGTGCGCTTGATCCCGCCGCAATTCCGCCTGCTTGAGCTTGCTGCGATCCGCTCCCCAGCTGAAAATCGGAATCTGCAACGTGGCCACCGTCGAGTATCCCAGATTCCGTATGCCATTGGTGCGAATGGCAAACTGGTTAGAGTCAATCCCGTAAAAATAGTCGATACTCAGCGCGGGCAGCAGCCCTCCCCACGCCGCAGTGACCTCGTGATTGGCGACCTCATAAGCAGCTAGCGCCGCCCGCAGGTCCGGGTTGTTCTTCTGGCCCGCCACCGCAACTTCCTCAAAGGTGGGGAGCGGCTCGAGTGTCTGCAGATCGTCGACGACGGCAAAATCCTGGTTGAAATCCGGGAACAGCAGCACGGCGAGATCCAGCCGAGCGCGCTCCATGGTCAACTGCGCTTCCTGCAGATCGCGTTGTTGCTGCTGCGCCTGAATGCGTGCTTTGATCGCGTCAGCATGGGCTACTTCGCCGCCGTTTTCCAGTTTCACGCTGATGTCGAGGAATCGGGCTGCTTCTGCGTCCGCCCGTTGCGCAGTCCCGTACCTGCGCTGGGCCACCACGAACCCGTAATACGCCTGGGTGACGGTTACGACCAGTCCGCGGGTCGCGATTTCGGCCTTGGCACGAGCCTGGGCCAGCGCGGCGGCGGAGCGGCGATAGTCCGCAAGATTGGTGAGGGAGAGTGACTGGTGCACGTCCGCCTGGCTGATGTATTCATGCACCCCATTGTTGGCGATGAACTTGGTCGGGGGACATCCCGCAGCCGTCGTGGTGCAGTTCGCCGGGAGCGGGCCTGAGCCCTGAGTGTAGATGAAGGAATTGTTGTAGCTCAGGTTCGGTAAAACTCCCGCGCGGGCCTGCACCCGATCTTCGCGTGCCAGTCCGAAATCGGTGATCGCCGAGCGGTACTGGGGATCGTTCTGGCGAGCCCGCTGCAGGGCGTCCTGTAGAGTGATTGTCATCGGCGCCCCTGAGGTGGGTGTGGCGCCGCCTTCCTGAGTTTGTGCCGTTAACGTTTGTGCCGTTAACGCCACCTGTGCAAAACCCAAGCTGCCAGCTGCCCACAGAACCAAAATGGGAAGCCAATGATTCGGCCCTCGCCCGATACGGGAGGGACGAATCTTCCCCGTCTTACGGTAGTTCGGATGTGTCTTCATCGGGTACCTCGATGGGAAGGCCTGCGCCTCGTAAGGGTGAAACTCCGGGAGTGCCAAGGAGATCGCCAGTAAAGGCGAACCCGCGACGGAGCCCGGCGTTGACTGTGGCGATCTACCGGAAGGACTGCGGCGTCAAGAATCGTGGTGCGAACACTCATGATTGGTTCACGTGGTTGGACCAATTTGGAACACGTAGCCTACCACGGACTCCCTGAAACTCACATGAAAACGGCGGTTGCCGTCCCCAAGTGCAACTGAACTAAAGTACTTAGCTCATAGGGGTTGGCAATGCGAAGAATTGGCGAAAGCCGTGCTATGGGAAAAGACGAGTGTGATCCCCAAGGTGGTAGGAGAAAAACAACGTGATTAGCCTGAATCAAGTCAAAGTAACACCCCGCGACCAGCAGGTCTTGAACCTGCTGGTGCAGGGCTGCAGCAACAAAGAGATTGCGGGCCAGCTCAACATCAGCCCCCGTACCGTAAAACAACACCTGCGCACATTGTTCCTGCGCGCCGGAATCCGCGAGGGCCGCAAGCGCGTAAAGCTGGCGATCGCGATGTTCACCAAAGACGAGGCCCAGTCATGACCCCCCGCGAACGCCTCACTCCAAAGGAAATTCAGATCGCGATTCTGGTCTGGGAAGGCCTGACCAACCGCGAAATCGGCAAAATCGTCGGCACCAGCGAGCAGGTCATCAAAAACCATTTGCGCAGCGCGTTCGACAAACTCGGGGTCTGGAGCCGGCTGGAAATGGCGATGTACGTGGCCAGTCACGGTGGGAAAGACTGGCCTCCAGAGGCTGAGCGTCCGGGCACGCCGTATACCCAGGCGATCGGGGCCGACTAGGCTCCGATCCGAACCCGTACAGATGTGGCGGGCTTCATCGTTCACAGTTCACTTTTCTTCGAGTCACTTTTCCCTAGCAGAGGGTGCCACTGGCCTCTGTCGTCTCAAAAGTTTGCACATCCCAAGTCCAAACTCTGCAAAACCTTTCACGAACGCGCCCCTTCAACAGAGCCGGCAATCTGCTAAACCTAGGTCCGACAATCGATTGCGCGAGTCGGAGCAACGGTATCCGAATTGCCTTATGAGGGAGGATTAGCACGAGCGGCTCAATAGCAGCCACGAGCCGGCTTCGCAACCCCAGGGGCGAAACCGCGATGGCCTACAAAGAGACTTTCTGGATGGCATGTGACTCCACCGAACAACTGCGGGCGGAGTACGGACCTTTTCACACGCGGGTGGAGGCCGAGTCGGAAGCCAAGAAGCTCGGTTTCGGATATCTTCTGCGCTACGAGCACATTCTCGGCGAGGACGAAGAGATTCAGGACGTCCGCTGCATCTTCGTGGAACTCCCGGGCGCCACTCCGGTTGGAGTCGAGGCGGTCCCCGTAACTTTGCATACCCGTTGCGCCACCTGCGGCGAATCCTCCGCCCACGAAAAAGGCTGGCAGGCCGAGGTGTGGGCCGACATCCACGAATTTGAACACTCCCGCCATCGGGTGCGCCTGTTCGAACATGCGCGCGGCAAGGGTCTGAAAGAAATCGGCGACTGGCGCGGCTAGAGTGGATGTGACGGCAGGGATTACTGCTTGGACCCAGCGGGCTGCAAATAGGCAGACAGCAGAGTCAGCCGCCCGCCGCGGAGCAACGAATCGACCTGCTCACTTCCGCCACCGTTGCTTCTTCCAACGCAATCTTTTCCAGCCCAATCATTTCCAACCAAATTCAAGGGCTGCACCGAGAGCTGACGGAGCGCCTCGACCCACTTCTGCTCGATGCCGAAAACCATGGCGTAGGGCAGTAACTCATCGAACCGGTAGCGCTCCAGTCGTTGTAGCCGGTCTGCATCGACGGCCTGGATGAATTGCCGCAGGCCTTCAAGATACGTCTGCACCCGGAGGCCCTCCTTCGTGGAATTTGTAGGGTCCTGCACCGCCCAGATGACGATTCCCATCGTGAGCGCGATCATCAGGAATGCAAGTCCGGGATGCTCGTAGAGATGAAGTCCCAGGCCGGTTTGCCCGGCCACCAGCCCGTCGAGCATGCCCATGAGGCTGGCCACATATACGAAGCTCTTCCACCGGGGTGTGCCCGCATTGTTCGGGTCGGTTCGAAGCATGCCCCTTTCCCATAAAGAGTTTTTGATCTGCGCTTGGAAGGCCGGCACGACATCGGGCACGAGCTGCCGCAAGTACGAAAGTCTTGTCCATTCCTGATCGCGGAAGGCCTGACGCAACAGGGTCTTCTCATGCGCCGCCAGATTCTGCCACTCTGTCTCGGGTCTCAAGGCGCGGAAAACCAAGTCGTGCTCCCCCGCCGGCGCACGCATCTCAGGGGCGGCATCCACGATGCTTAGATATTTTTTGATTGAGAGATCGACCAGCGTCGCCGCAACTTCGCGGGAGCTGACCGAGCCGTGCAAGAGCACGCCCGATTCTGCTGGGGTGATCCCGCTTGGCGCGGCAGATTCCGGCATGACGGACCCCATCGTGGGCTGCCTCACCCGCCGGACGGCATACGCGATCGCAAGAGCGATGATCGGCAACAGAAGAACTTGGTTCCGGCCCAGGGCGGACCACAACTGGGCAGGAAAACCGTCTCCCGACTGCAGGAGCAGACGCACCGCGAAGACTGCCATATGCCAGTAGTTACGCGAAAATGTCAGCACCCGCCAGTAACTATGGTCACGCGCACTGCTCGGTCATTGCTATTCGTGATAATGGAATCGTTTCAGACTTTCGGATGTCCTGGTCCGGATTGTTTCTCATTCCTGTCCGTAAGCTGGCTCGCGGCGGCGCGGTCGATCAGCCAGATCAGCTTCCCATCGACAGGACGGATCAGCTTTGAGGGGTACTGCTCCCCTGCAACATCGCTTTCGAGTACAGCATGCAGCGCGGGAGCCTTGTCTGTTCCGCTGACTAGGAATGCCACGCAGCGCGCCGCATTCAGAACCGGGAGAGTCAGCGTAAGCCGGCTGGCCTTCAGCTTTTCGACCCAGTTCGCGATCACGAGCCGGGTTTTTTCTTGTAAACCTGGCGAGCCCGGGAAGAGCGACGCGGTGTGCCCGTCCGGTCCCATGCCGAGCAGGATCAGATCGAAGGCGGGAATCTGTCCAGGCCCCACCTGGAAAAATTTCCGGAGCGTCTGCTCGTAAGCCTCCGCAACTGCTGCGGCGTCGGGATTCTCCGCCGCAAACCGGAACACATTTCCTGCCGGCACCGGAATCTTCGACAGCATGGCCTCTTCCGCCATGCGGTAATTGCTGTCGGGATCGGTGGGGGGCACGTGGCGCTCATCGCCCCAGAAAAAGAAGGTGCGATCCCAGGGGAATACGGTGCGGGCATTCGTGGCTAGTAAATTGAACAGGCTTTTGGGAGTCGATCCACCCGACAGCACGATGGTGAAGCGGCCGCGCTGGGCTATCGCTTCCTTGGCGGCGCGCAGAACCTCTTCCGCTGCCGCCTCGAACAGTTCCTGCGGTGTGGTCAGGATTCGAATTTCAGTGGAAGAACTCACGAGAAGTCTTCTCTGTTGAGCTCAACTCTGTTGGGCTCAACTCTTGCCCTTGGCGGCGGCGCAGCGTGCCGCTCCCAGCAGTCCAGCTTTTTCGTTGGTGACGACCTGCACCGGGATCGACTCCAGCAGCGGCCGCAGGCGGCCCTTATCGAGGAACGATTGCATGAACAGCGGGCCCTTCAGCTTGGCAAGAACCTTGGGAGAGATGCCGCCGGCGAGGAACAACCCTCCGGTGGCCATTACCTTCAGCGCCAGATTAGAAGCTTCGGCGCCGTAAACAGAGATCCACAGATCCAGCGCTTTCTCTGCCAAAGGATAGGTCCCGTCGAGCGCTGCCCGCGAAATCGCCGCAGCCGGGTCGCTATTTTTGAGAAGGGCCGCGAACTCCGCGGATTCCTTGCCGCATCCGCTGTCGCGCAGGAATTCGTAAACGTTGACCAGGCCGGGGCCGGACAGGATGCGCTCGTAGCTGACGTGTCCGAAGCGGGCCTGCAGAAATTTCACAAGTTCGATCTGCAAATCTCCCTGAGGACCAAAGTCGGTGTGCCCGCCCTCGCAAGCGAAAACGTAATGCCGGCTTCCGTCCCAAAAAAGCCCGGCTTCTCCCAATCCTGTGCCCGGCGCGATCACGCCCTGGTTGCCCACGGCGGGCGCGCTCACCCGGTTCAAGGGAACGAGATCTTTGGCGGCGAGCGCGCCGATACCCCACGCGCTAGCTTCCAGATCGTTGATGAGAAGTGTGGCCGGAAGGTGAATCTGTTTGGCCAGCCGCGATTGTTCGATGACCCAGGGCAGGTTCGAAGTCTCGACGCGCCCATTGCGCACGGGGCCGGCGATCCCGAAGCACGCCGCTTCCGGACGAGTGCCGGAATCGTCCAAAAACTGGCTTACGATTTCGCCGAGTTCGCTGTGCTCACGGCTGGGAAAAGTGCGCTCCGACACCAGCCGCAAATGCCCGTTCTGGGGTTGAAAATAAGCCAGTCGCGCATTGGTGCCACCAATATCGCCGGCCAGAATCATTTCTCGAAGTTCCTCCAGCGGCGGCCGTCGCGGTCCAGAAGATCGTCGGCCTCTTTTGGTCCCCACGTGCCGGACGCATAGTTGGGGAAATTCCGCGGCGGCAGCGCCTTCCACAGATCGAGCACGGGATTTACCACGGACCAGCCCGCTTCCACCATGTCGGCACGCTGAAACAGGGTTTGATCGCCGATCATGCAATCGTGCAGCAGCCGCTCGTAGCCCGTGCTGGGCTGCTTGCCAAAGTATTCCTGATATTCGAAATTCATGTCGACCGTTCCCAGGCGCATCACCGGGCCCGGAACCTTGGCCGCGAATTGCAGCGAGATTCCTTCTTCCGGCTGGATGTGGAGCACCAGTTGGTTCGGCATCAGGTGCTCGACGGGAGTGTCGCGGAATAGCACGAAGGGGGCCCGTCGGAACTGTATCACGATATGGGTGTTGCGCACCGGCATCCGCTTGCCTGTGCGCAGGTAGAACGGGACATCCGCCCATCGCCAGTTGTCGATCAGCAGCTTCATGGCAACGAACGTCTCGGTCCGAGAGTCGGGAGGAACGTCGGGTTCCGTGCGATACGCCGCGACCCGCTTGCCGTCTTCGGTTCCGTCGCCGTATTGGCCGCGGACGCTGCGGCTCAACACTTCTTCGTCGCTCATAGGCTGGATGGCGTGCAGAATCTTGGCCTGCTCATCGCGCACCGCGTTGGCGTCGAACGAAATGGGCGGCTCCATGGCGGTGAGGCTGATGAGTTGCATGATGTGGTTGGGAACCATGTCGCGCAACGAGCCGGCGTGGTCGAAATAACTTCCACGTCCTTCCACGCCTACCGTCTCCGCTACCGAGATCTGCACGTGATCGATGTAGCGGCGGTTCCAGACGGGCTCGAAAATTCCGTTGGCGAAACGGAACGCCATGATGTTCTGCACCGTCTCTTTGCCGAGATAGTGGTCGATGCGGTAGATCTGTTTTTCTTCGACATCTTTGAGCAATTGCTCGTTCAGCGCCTTGGCCGACTCCAGATCGTGTCCGAACGGCTTCTCGATGACCACCCTGCGCCAGTGGCCGTTGGTTTGCTCCATCAATCCGGCGGCGGAGAGCTTCTGCACGATCGGGCCGAAGAAACTGGGGGCAGTCGCGAGGTAGTAGAAAAAGTTCTGGTGGGCCGAGTGCTCCTGATCCACCGTAGTCAGGAAATCTTTGAGTTGCGGGTAAAGTTTGTCGTCGCCGAAATCTCCGGAAAAGTAGTAGAAACGACGCGAGAACCATTCCCACAGATCGTCTTCCACGCATTCGCCGCAGTACGCCTTGACGTCGTCATGAACTCTTTTTCGGAACTCGTCGTTCGACATCGGGGTACGGGCCACGCCCACCACGGCAAACTCGCGGGAAAGCAGGCTGGCGCGCGCCAGGTTGTAGAGCGCCGGAATCAGCATGCGTCCGGTCAAATCGCCGGCTGCGCCAAAGATCACCATGACGCAGGGATCACCCTGCTTGCCGATACGCGGCGGTGCTGCCGTCGGTTGTTCCGCTAATTCAGCCATGTGTGAGTCCTTCGTTGGTCGTTAGTCGTTGGTCGTTGGTCGTCAGCCGTTGGTCGCTCGCAATTTGGTTTTGACTAACGACTAACGACCAACGACGTTTTTACTTCGCTTCCACGTGTCCGCCGAACTTCTGCCGCATGGCGGACAGCATTTTCTCCGCGAATGTATGCTGTTGCCGCGACCGGAAACGCACATACAACGCCGCAGTCAACACTTCCGCCGGGACGGCTTCTTCGAGCGCCGCTTGAATCGTCCAGCGACCTTCGCCCGAGTCTTGAACGTAACCTTCGTATTCCGAGAGCGTTGGATTCTCCGTCAGCGCCATCGCCGTCAAATCGAGCAGCCAGGAACTGACCACGCTGCCGCGCCGCCACACCTCCGCGATATCGGGCAGGTTCAGATCGTAGCGGATATCTTCGGGCAAATCCTTGCTGGTGGCGTTCTTGAAGATGTCGAAGCCTTCGGCATAAGCCTGCATAATGCCGTACTCAATTCCGTTGTGTACCATCTTGACGAAGTGCCCGGAGCCCGACGGGCCGCAGTGAATGTAGCCGTCTTCCGCCGTGCCGCCAAGTTTTTCGCGGCCCGGAGTTCGTGGAATGTCGCCCTTGCCCGGTGCCAGCGTCTTGAAAATGGGATCGAGCCGCTGCACCGCTTGGTCGGGACCGCCGATCATCATGCAGTAGCCGCGATCCAATCCCCACACCCCGCCGCTGGTGCCTACATCGATGTAGTGAATGCCCTTGCTCTTCAGTTGATTCGCCCGGCGCACGTCATCTTTGAAATAAGAGTTGCCACCGTCGATGATGGCGTCCCCGGCCTGCATGTGCTGGGCGAGTCTCTGCACTGTCGCCTCGGTCGGACCGCCCGCCGGGACCATGATCCAGACCGCGCGCGGAGGCGTGAGCTTGCCGATCAAATCTTCGAGCGAAGTTGAACCGCCGGCGCCCTCGCCCGCCAGTTGCTTCACGGCATCGGCGCTGAGATCAGAAACTACGAGCTGATGTCCGCCGCGCATCAGCCGCCGCGTCATGTTGGCGCCCATGCGCCCCAGACCTACCATTCCCAATTGCATGCGCTCGCTCCTAAAGTAGCGCCGGCGCCCTCGCCGGCTGTCGCGAGGGCGTCCTCGCCCTCGCATGCATGATCCACGAAACTGCTAAAGAGCCTTCTGAACCGCCGCCTGCAGCGCTGCCAGTCCCGCCTTCACGTTGCTCCCCAGATGCACCCGTAGCGCCCGTCTTCCGCGGTCGGCCAACACCTGGAAATCTCCGCGAGCCTGCGCCGCCTTCACGATTCCGAACGTATATTTCTGTCCCGGCACCGGCAGTTCGACCGAATCGTCGCAGGTGATTTGCAGGAACACTCCCGAGTTCGGTCCGCCCTTGTACGCCTGTCCCGTCGAGTGCAGGAATCGCGGACCGAAACCCAGGCAAGTCGCCACGCGTTTCGTGTCGCGCACCGAATGCCGCAACGCTTGCAGACTCTCGGCATGCTCTGCGTTCATCTGGACATAGCCAAGCACGGCAAAATAATCACCAGCCTTGATGCGCGCCAGATGCGCCTTGAGATATCCAGCGAGCGAGTTGTCGCCGCCTGCGGCCTTCGCGAGTTCGGCAGCATTCTTCTCGTCGGTGAACAACTTGATGCCGCTGTCTTCAACCACCGGTTTTTCCGCGGGCAGGGAGCCGGTCTTCTCATAGGCCGACGTCAACTCCCGCGTCGCGATCTTGCTGGCTTCGACATCAGGCTGGTTGAAGGCGTTGATGTGGATGATCGAACCCGCGACGGCAGTGGCAATCTCCCAGCGGAAGAATTCCGCTCCGAGATCATAGATGTCGGCCATCGCGATGCGCACCACCGGATGCCCGGCCTTCTCGATCGCCGCCACTTTCGCATCCTGATCCGCGTCTGCGCCAGATTCCAGCCGTACATACACGAAGATGCGGTCTCTGCCGTAAACGTCGGGCGTGGTCAGACTCTCGCGGTCCACTGGGATGATGCCCTTGCCGACTTTTCCCGTCGACTCTGCGAGCAGTTGTTCCAGCCACGCTCCCAGATCGGAAATGCCGGGAGAAGTGATGATCGTAACTTTGTCGCGCCCCGCGTTTGCGGCCGTTCCGAGAATAATGCCCAGCGCGGCTCCGGGGTTTTCTTCGATGCTTGCACCCGCTCCGCAGTCTCGCACCATCTCCGCTGCCCCGGCGAGAAATTTCTTGGTGTCCAGACCCATCACCGCCGCTGGAACCATGCCGAAGTTCGACAGCGCTGAATAACGGCCGCCGATCGAGGGCCGTCCGAAAAAGACATGCAGAAAGCGATCGGCCTCGGCCACCTGCTGCATTTTCGAGCCGGGGTCGGTGATCGCGATGAACTGGCTGCCGACTTTTACCGCGCCCACCGCCTGCTTGGTGCGCTCGAAGAAATATTGTTTGAAAATGTTGGGTTCGAGCGTGCTGCCGGACTTGCTCGAAACGATGAAGAGCGTTTTGGGGATATCGATCAGGTGCTCGAATGCCTTTACCTGGCCAGGATCAGTCGAATCGAGTACGTGCAGGGTAGGGAAGTGCGTGATCCTGCCGAACGTCATGCGCAGGACTTCCGGACACAAGCTCGATCCGCCCATCCCGAGCAGCAACACATGCTGAAAGCCGCGAGCCTGAACTTCCTTCGCGAGCTTTGCCAGTTGATCGTGCTGTGCGATCTGTTCGTCGACAATGTCGAGCCAGCCCAGCCAGTTGGCCTCATCACTGCCGGTCCAGAGTGTTGCGTCGCGCTGCCACAAGCGCGCCATTTTGCCGCTCGATTGCCAGTCGGCCATCGCCGCTTTTACAGTCGAGGCCAGCGATTCCGGAAGGGAAGTCTTCAGTCGGCTCACGAGATCTATCCTTTTTGCTGAGTGGTCTTTTCTGTACTCTTGGCTACCGCAGCCAACAGTTTGTCGAACGCATCCGCGAATAGTTTGACGCCGTCGTCAGTCAGCTTGTCGGTGACTTGCTTCATCGAGATGCCGGCGCGCGCCAGATTCTGCATAACGGTTGCGGCTCCGGCCACGTCCTCGGTGAGGGCGTTGCGCAGCAATCCATGATCGCGGAAAGCTTCGATGGTTGCCGGCGGCATGGTGTTAACCGTATCGGGCCCGATCAGTTCCTCGATGTAGATTACGTCGCGGTAGTTTGGATTCTTGGTGCTGGTGCTGGCCCACAGGACCCGTTGAGTTTGCGCTCCCTTGGCCGCCAACGCCTGCCAGCGCGGTCCGCTGAAGATGCGCTGGTAGCTCTGATAGGTAAGCTTGCCGTTGGCAATCGCAACTTTGCCAAGCAGGCTCTTCAATAAGGCCTGCTGGCTCGCGTCGGCCGTTGCCTTCAGTTTGTCGTTGAGCAGGGAATCGACCAGCGTATCGATGCGGCTGATAAAAAAGCTGGCCACACTGGCCATCTTGTTCAGATTGCCGCCGCGCGCTGCCAGGTCTTCGAGTCCCGCGATATAGGCCTCGGCGACTTTCTCATAAACATCTTGCGCGAACAGAAGCGTGATATTGATGTTGATGCCTTCGCCGATCAACTGACGGATCGCCGGCAGTCCTTCTGCTGTGCCCGGCACCTTGATCATCACGTTCTCGCGCTGCACCGCCTTCCATAAGCGGCGCGCCTCGTCGATGGTCTCTGGTGTTTTGCGCGCAAGGTACGGCGAGACTTCCAGACTCACGTATCCATCGCGGAATTTGGATTCGTCATATACGGTACGCAGCGCATCGGCCGCATCCTGGATATCGCGAATGGCGATCTGTTCGTAGCGGGCCGTGGTGTCGAGGTCTTTCCGCGAGGCGAGAGTCTTCAGGAAATCGTCATACAGAGAGCTGTCGGCGATGGCCTTCTCGAAGATGGAGGGATTCGAAGTCATCCCCCGGAGTCCGTCATCGTCAATCATTTGTTTCAGCTTTCCGGTGGTGAACAGATCGCGCCGAATGTAATCGAGCCACATCGACTGACCATAGTTGAGCAATTCTTTTAGCGGATTTTTGGTGGCTTTCGAGGTTTCCAGAACTCCAGTTGGCTGCATGATGACCTCCTAAAGATTCCCCATTCGTAGACGTGCCGGGCTACGTCTGTTCTGTCGAGACAAGAGAGAACGTAACCAGTTACGCCTCTACTTTGCTGCGATCGCGGCGCGGGCTTCTGCCACGACGGTCTCCACAGTGAACCCAAAATATTTCAGCAGATCTTTAAGCGGCGCCGAGGCGCCAAAGCGGTGCATCCCCACGTTGCGTCCCTTAAGGCCGGTATAGCGTCCCCATCCGAAGGTTGCCGCCATTTCTACCGAAACCCGCGCCGTCACGTCAGAGGGCAGAACGCTCTCTTTGTAAGCCGCATCCTGCTGTTCAAAGATCTCCTGCGATGGCATGCTGACCACCCGCGCCTTGATGCCCTCGGTTTTTAATTTCTCGTAGGCGTCGACGCATAACGACAATTCGCTACCCGTTCCGAGAAGAATCACTTCGGGCTTTCCGCCCGGCGCGTCGGCCAGCACGTAAGCGCCCTTCGCCACTCCGGAAGCCGGAGCGTATTTGGTCCGATCCAGAGTTGGCACGTTTTGCCGAGTCAATACCAGTGCGGCGGGCGAGTGCTGCAGTTGCGCAATGATTTTCCAGGCCTCCGTAACCTCATTCGCATCGCCGGGACGAAGCACAATCAAATTCGGCATGGCCCGCAACGATGCCAGTTGCTCGATCGGCTGGTGAGTTGGTCCATCTTCTCCCAGGCCGATGGAATCGTGGGTGTAGACGAAAATCGAAGGAATTTCCATCAGCGCCGACAACCGGATGCTGGCCCGCATGTAGTCGCTGAAATTGAAGAACGTAGCGCCGAACGCGCGAATGCCCGACACAATCATGCCATTCACGCTGGCGCCCATCACGTGCTCGCGCACTCCGAAGTGCAGGTTGCGTCCTCCAGGACTGTCGGCTTGAAATTCACCCGCGCCTTCGAACTTCAGCGTGGTCTTGTTTGAGGTCGCCAGGTCAGCCGATCCGCCGATCAGCCACGGAATGTTCTGCGCCAGAGCATTGAGCACCTTGCCCCCACTTTCGCGGGTCGCAATTCCCTTGGCATCGGCGGGAAATGTGGGCAGGTTCTTGTCCCATCCCGCCGGGAGTTCGCGGTGCTGCATGCAGCGCAAGCGCTCGGCCAGGTCGGGGAACTTCTGAGAGTATTCCGCGAAACGCACCGACCACTGCGCGTGCAGATCGTGTCCACGCTTTCCAATCCCTTCGCGGAAATGTTCGCGCACTCCATCCGGCACCAGGAACTTTGCGTCTTCCGGCCAACCATAGAACCTCTTGGTCAGTTTGACCTCTTCTTCCCCCAGAGGTTCGCCGTGAGCGGCATTGCTGTCGTGTTTGTGGGGAGAGCCGTAGCCGATGTGGCTATCGACGATGATCAGCGTTGGCCGGTCGGTGGTTTTGTGAAAGGTCTCGAAGGCACGTGCCAGCATCTCCAGATCGTTGGCGTCGGCGACACGCGTGACGTTCCAGCCGTAGCCGACGAAGCGCGTTGCCACGTCCTCGCTGAACGACCACTCGGCGGGGCCATCGAGCGTAATTCGATTGTTGTCGTACATCCAGCAGAGATTGGACAGTTTCAGATGTCCGGCGAGCGAGGCGGCCTCGCCTCCTATGCCTTCCATCAGATCGCCATCCGAGCACATCGCGTAGACGTTGTAGTCGAAGATTTCTAGCCCCGGACGGTTGAAATTTGCCGCTTGCCATTTTCCCGCGATGGCCATACCCACGCTATTGCCCACCCCCTGGCCCAGCGGGCCGGTCGTGGTTTCCACTCCGGAAGTGAGGTGCGATTCGGGATGCCCCGGCGTGCGGCTTCCGAGCTGCCGGAAGCGCTTAATCTCTTCCATCGGGACCGCGAGTTCCTTGGTAACCTGCCCGTCTTTGCCGACCTGCCGCACCTCGGCGAGGTGCAGCATGGCATAAAGCAGCATGGAAGCGTGGCCGTTGGAGAGCACGAAGCGGTCGCGATTGAGCCAGGTCGGATCGGCCGGATCGTAGCGCAGGAATTCCTGCCAGAGGCAATAGGTGACCGGCGCCAGTCCCATGGGCGCGCCCGGATGGCCCGAGTTCGCCTGCTGCACCGCATCAATGGCAAGAGTACGAATCGTGTTGATGCACAGCGTCTCCAGTTGCTGCCCCGTAACCAAAACTTGTTCACTGGCTACCATGCGAGTCCGCTCCTCCTGCCTGAGATATTCATCGGCGTGCGATCACTCCCCAATGAATCGGCCCACAGCTAATTAGAGGTTCCGATTACAGAAAGGGTTCAGTACGCAGAAAGTGTACCAATTTCCGCGAAGACGTGGATTGAGCTGCGGTGAAAAACTGGCGGAGTGAGGGGAGGGCCCCTACTTCAGAAGGTTCAAGTAACCGTTCTCGGTTTGAGATGCCTTGGTCGTGTCCTGTACGAACTTGATGAATTGGCGCAGGTTGTCGCGTTCGGTGGGAGCCATTCCTTCGAAATGGACGCGAACGCCGCTGGCGGCCCGGTTGCGGGATACCACTCCGCTCAGCACAAACCCTTTGACCCAGATCTTTCCGTTCGGCACCCAGAGACCGATTTCGACTTTCGCACCCGGTTTAACCGGGCTAGCCGTTTCGACCAGGCACCCGCCGACACTGGTGTTGGAGAGGTTGCCCCAAATTGGAACTGGGAACTCATCGACGCGAAGCTCGACCGCCACGAAGCACTTGATGCGCGGATGGCGGCGGCGGTCGCTCCCCCAGTTCGGGCTGAACAAATCGGGTTCAAAAGGAGGTGACGCGGAGGCAGGAGTCGGAACCGGCTGTGGCTCCGGTGTGGCGGCCTGGGCAGAGGTCGAAGCCTTCAGCCCACCAGCCTTGATCTCACGCATCGCGGCCAGCAGTGCTTCCTCGCGCTTATCGGCAGGAGCTTCACGGTAAGCCTGGAGCAGCTTACCCACATGCCGGACGAGGTCCGGATCAGACAATATTCGCGTCCAGTCAGTTCCCGCTGCCGTTGCCGCACTCATGGAATGCACGTCTTCCGTTCTTAATGGTTTGCGACTGCTTTGACTAGATTGAACCTAAGGTTACCGCCGTTCAAGATGACCTAAGTCACTTCGGTGAGGTTTCTGGTGGATGGGTGGATGGGTGGATGCTCTTGAGTTCGCTGGCGAGATATGGTTTCGAACGGGCGGCTTCACTGACCTTCGAACACAACCTGGAGCACCTCGGTGGTCTCATTCTGCGCCGTCTCGAACTTCCATTTCCCGACCGCATCGATGGCGGCATCGACCAGCACCGGATTCCCGCCCAGCACGCGGGTAGACTTCACGCTGCCATTCGCCCGCACCACGGCTTCGACTCGAACGATCCCGCGGATGTGCATCTTTTTTGCCAGTTCGGGATAGTTCGGCAAGACACGCGAAGAGATCTTTCGCTCGGAGTTTCCAGCCCCCGGAGCGCTCTGAGCGGTCACTGGGCTCGCCGTTAGTGCTATGAGTGCGACCGCTGTGAATAGAGCATTTCTGCGCATGCCATTCGTTCCCCTTTACTCTCCTAGCTTAACGGGCGGACGGACTCCGGGCAAAGTACCGAAGATAGTGGACTTCGGGTGCGGCTGCGGATTTTGAAAGTCTCGATTCTTGCCCTGATTCGGCGGGTGTTCTCAAAAGCGACGTGAAGACCGAGAACATGCGCTGCCAGGTCATTCCAGCAGAATCGTTTGCATCTCAGGGTGCGCCAAACGAATCAAATGCAACGAGT
The DNA here is from genome assembly GCA_013289685.1 of Acidobacteriota bacterium. GTDB lineage: Bacteria > Acidobacteriota > Terriglobia > Terriglobales > Acidobacteriaceae > Sulfotelmatobacter. The sequence continues at coordinate 138,374 of JABCZL010000002.1, forward strand.
TATGCTATAGGCGAGGAAGAACCCGCCGGCTCGTCACTGGCCTAGCCGGAAGTTCCCACGATCAAGAATGCGTTACTCATCTATACTTTCCCAACTGGCATTTTTCAGTTTTATTCTTGCGCTGCTGGCGACTCCGTCCCTGCTGGCCCAGGCTGCAGGCGGAACAGCTTCGGCTCCGAATGTTACCCTTCCCGGCCCGCAAAATCCCTTTCTGGGGAGCGCTCCGGAAGGAAACGCTACGTCGGAAGTCTTGCAAATCGACTTCAAAGATGCCATTGATCGCGGCTTGCGCAACAATCTTGGGCTGCTGCTGGCGGGCGACCAGGCCCAGACGGCGCGTGGCGAACGTTGGAAGGAGCTCAGTGAGCTCTTACCCAACCTCAACGCCCGGGTGAGCGAGAACGTTCAGACTCAGAGCCTGGCTGCGATTGGGTTCAACAAGCTTTTCCCCATATTGAGCCCTCCGGGCACGAATCCGAACCGTCTTCCTCGTCTGGTTCCTGCATTCAATTACTTTGACGCCCGCACCTCGCTCAGCCAGTCCCTATTCGATTTCAAGAGCCTCGAGAAAGAGCGGGCTGCGTCCGAAGGGGTGAAGGCCGCCCAATTCAGTTATAAAGACGCTCGCGAAATGGTCGTGCTCGCGGTCGGCAACTCCTATCTGCAAGCCATCGCCGCCAGTGCGCGCGTGGAAACCTCCGAGGCCCAGGTCACGAGCGCGCAGGCTCTCTACACTAAAGCGGCCGACCAGCAGAAGGCCGGGCTGAGTCCCGCCATTGACGCGCTGCGCTCGCAGGTCGAACTTCAAACCCGCCAGCAGCAGCTCATCGTTGCCCGCAACGATCTTGCCAAGCTGAAGCTGAACGTGGCGCGGATCATCGGTCTGCCGCCGGGACAGGAGTTTGTGCTGACCGAAAAGGCGCCGTATCAGGCTTTGGCCGCTCTGCCGCTCGACACCTACCTGCAACGCGCCTATGCGGCGCGCGCCGACTACCAGGCGGCTATCGCTCAAGTGCGGTCGGCTGAGCTGTCGAGAAAGGCCGCCGCAGCCGGACGTTATCCTTCCCTCGATCTCGGCGCGAATCTCGGCGATATCGGCGTCAACCCCAGCCAGTCGAACGGCACCTGGCAGGTGAATGGTGGCATTAACGTCCCAATCTTCGCCGGAAACCGGGTTCACAGCGATGTACTCGAGGCCGATGCGCAATTGAAGCAGGCACGCTCTCAACTGGGAGATCTCCGCGGACGAATCGACTACGAGGTCCGCACCGCGCTGCTCGATCTCAATGCTGCTGCCGAACAAGTAGAGGTGGCCCGCAGTTCTGTCGACCTGGCGGAACAGGCCCTGGCACAATCGCAGGATCGCTTCACCGCCGGAGTGGCCGACAACCTGGAAGTGGTGCAGGCGCAGGAAGCGGTGGCCAGCGCGCACGAGAGTTATATTCAGAGTCTCTATGCCCACAATCTCTCGAAGGTCGAATTGGCGCACGCCATCGGAGATGCGGAAGAGGGCGTCAAACGGTACTTGAAAGGCAATTAATAAACGTATGGAAACGGCACAAAATCTTCCCGCCATTATCGAGAAACCTGTCGAGAAAGCTGTCGAGAAACCTGCAGTCGAGAAGCCGGTGGGCAGCACCAAGCCATTGCCATCGACCGAGGACGATTTTCGCACGCGGCCTTCGCGTACGCAGAGTTCCGGCTTCCGGATTGGCGTGGGGATCGCCATTGTTGTTCTGCTGGTCGCGGGCTACTTCGTTTATCACTATTTGTCCAGCTACGAATCCACCGACGACGCCCAGGTCGACGGCCATGTGAATTCCATCAGTGCCCGCATCTCCGGCCACGTCGTCAAGCTGAACGTCGACGACAATCAATACGTACAAGCGGGAACTGTGCTGGTCGAGATCGATCCAGCTGACTATCAAGTTGCCTACGATCGTGCCAAGGCCGACTTTGAAGATGCTCAGGCAGCCGCCGTCGCAGCGGGAGTGAATGTTCCGATCACCGCGGTCAACACCACGAGCCAGGTTTCCTCGACTGAAGCCGACGTGAACAGCGCCCGTGCGGGCATTCAAGTCGCCAGACAACAGTTCGAAGCCGCCAAAGCACAGCTGCAGGAAGCGGAAGCTAATAACGTGAAGGCGCAGAACGATCTCGTCCGCTATAAGCAACTGGTCGATAAGCAGGAGATTTCGCAGCAGCAGTACGATCAGGCCACGGCCGCCGCCAAGGCCAGTGCAGCCAGCGTTGAAGGCGCCCGCGCCAGCGCCGACGGCGCGCAGCAACAGGTTACTCAGGCCCAGGGGAAACTCGTTCAGGCGGAGGCCAACTCAAACTACGCCAACACTGCACCCAAGCAGATGCTGGTCATCAAAGCCCGAGCGACGGCGGCGCTGGCGGAGGCACAACGCAAGAAAGCCGATCTCGACCAGGCCGCTTTGAACCTGCAGTACACAAAGATCGTCGCTCCCGTGAACGGGGTCGTCAGCAATCGCACCGTGGAAGTCGGGCAGAACGTTGCCCCCGGCCAGGAGCTGATGAAGATCATCAATCTTGACGACGTTTGGATCACGGCGAACTTCAAAGAAACCCAGCTGCGGAGCATGAAGGTCGGCCAGCGCGTCAGCATCGATGTCGACGCCAATGGCAGAACCTACAACGGCAAAGTCGACAGCGTTGCCGGAGCTAGCGGCGCCCGCTTCAGTCTGCTGCCGCCGGAGAACGCCACCGGAAATTACGTGAAAGTCGTGCAGCGCATCCCGGTCAAGATCGTGCTCGATCCCGGTGCGAACAGCGATCACCAGTTGCGTCCCGGCATGTCGGTCACGCCCAAGGTCTGGATTCGCTAATGAGTACGAGTACGGCGGCCGCAACCTTGGGTCAGGGAAATGCTCAGGCAGACGCCTGGCGTCCTGCGTTCAATCCGTGGATCATCGCGATCACCGTTACCCTGGCGACGTTCATGGAGGTGCTCGACACTTCCATCGCCAACGTAGCTCTACCGCACATTGCTGGAAGTCTCTCCGCCGGACAGGATGAAAGCACCTGGGTCCTGACCTCCTATCTAGTTTCCAACGCGATCGTGCTGCCGTTGAGCGGCTGGCTGTCGTCGATCATCGGCCGCAAGAATTTCTACATGGGCTGCGTCGCGGTGTTCACCGTCAGCTCATTCCTGTGCGGACTTGCGCCGAATCTGGCGACGCTGATCATCTGCCGCATTCTGCAGGGCGCGGGTGGCGGAGGGTTGCAGCCCAGCGAGCAAGCGATCCTGGCCGACACGTTTCCTCCCGCCAAGCGCGGCATGGCGTTTGCGGTCTATGGCATGGCCGTTGTCACGGCTCCTGCGATCGGCCCGACCCTGGGTGGTTGGATTACTGACAACTTCAGCTGGCGCTGGATTTTTTTCATCAACATTCCGGTCGGGATTCTGTCGATACTTCTTACCTCGAGACTGATTCAGGACCCGCCCTACTTCAAGCGCCGCAAACTGAGCGAAACTCACATCGATTACATTGGGCTCGGATTCGTAGCTTTGGGGCTGGGAGCTTTGCAGATTGTTCTCGACAAGGGGCAGCGTGACGACTGGTTTGAATCGAACTTTATCGTCACGCTAGCGCTGATCAGTGCGGCGGCTTTGATCTTCGTGATCATTTGGGAGTGGAGGCATAAGGATCCGATCATCGATCTGCATCTGTTTCGCGACCGAACCTTTGGCGTCTCGAATCTGCTGATGTTCATGCTTGGATTTGCTCTGCTGGGCAGCACTTTGCTGATTCCCCTGTTTTCGCAAACTCTGCTCGGTTATACAGCGCAACAGGCGGGCCTGGCTCTGATGCCCGGTGGTTTCACCATCATTCTTTTGCTGCCGCTGGTGGGCTTTCTGCTTTCCCGGTACACGCCGCGATGGCTGCTCTTGTTCGGTCTCCTGATGTTGTCGTTTTCGCTGTTTCACATGACGGGATTTGACCTGCAGATCGATTTCCGGACGCTGGCCACCGCGCGCGTGATCCAGGCGGCTGGGATGGCATTCCTTTTTGTTCCCATCAACACTGCTGCGTACGCATTCCTGCCGCGCGACAAGAATAATGCCGCTTCGGGTCTGATGAATCTTGCGCGCAACATTGGAGGCAGCGTGGGGATTTCCGTCGTCACCACAATGCTCGATCGCCGAACCCAGATGCACCTGAATGATTTTGCGAGTCATCTAAACGCCGGCAGCGCGGCGATGCAAGCCGCGATCCAGGGAGCTTCGCGTGCCATGCAAGCTCATGGCGCCAGCGCGGCAGGGGCTACGCGGCAGGCCTACGCTCTGATCCAGGGCACGGCCGAACGCCAGGCCACAATGCTGGCCTACATTGATTGCTTCTGGTTTCTCGGGGTCGCCATTCTGGCAATGGTTCCGATGGTCTTCCTGATGAAAAAGTCGAAGCCGGGCGGAGGAATGGCAGTACACTAAGTAACGGCATGTTTCGCCTCATCACCATCGAGCGCGAGTACGGCTGCGGCGCGGCCGCCATCGCCGCTCAACTCGCCGATCATCTGAGCTGGAAGCTGTGGGACCAGTTACTCACCGACGAAATTGCCCGTCTGGCCAACGTCGATCGATCAGCGGTAAGGCGTTGCGACGAGCGCATGGACAGCCCGCTGCATCGACTGGCTCGGTCGTTCTGGCGAGGCAGTTATGAACGTAATTCCGCCGCTTTGGGCAGCCAGATGTTCGATGCCGACTGCATGTTGCCGATGATGCAGGAAGTTATGAACAAGATCGCGCAGGAGGGTAATGCGGTGATCGTGGGGCGCGGCGCGCCGTATCTGCTGCGCGAGAATCCTGACGCGTTCCATGTTTTTCTCTACGCTCCGCGCTCCGAGAAAATCCGGCGCGTCATGGCAGAGGGGCACAGCGAGGAAGATGCCGTCGACCAGGTCGATTCTGTCGATCGCGAGCGCATCGCCTACGTGAAGCATTATTTCGACGCCGACTGGCCTACGCGATCGCTGTATCACCTTATGCTGAATACTGCCGTTGGGAACGAGCCGGTCGTGAGCACGATTCTCGACACTATGCGTCTGGTCGAAGGCAGCCCCAAAGCTACGGACTACGAACGTCCCAACGTTCCCACTCCTGTTCGATAACCTAGAGCCGCTCTCTTCTTTCTACTCTATGTTCCGCTGCCAGGCCTTGCTGGCGCTGCCTGTGGCCGTACCGGCCGCTGGGGCGCAGGGCAGCAATTCTCCTCGCAAACATCCTGCCGCGGGCCGAGCGATCCCAGCGCGCGCCGCTCCGCTCCCGGAGTCGTGCGCTCCAGAATCAGCACGCGAATCATTGCGATGAACTGGGGATGCACGCCCACCGTTTTTGCCCGCGCCATCGGCAATTTCAGAGAGTCGCAGAGCTGCCCCGCCTCGATGTCCAGGTCATACAGCACTTCCATGTGATCGGAAATAAAACTGATTGGCGCCAGAACAACCGCGCTCGCCAGATTGCGCGCTTTCACCTCGCGTAGGTAATCCAGAATGTCCGGCTCCAGCCACGGCTGTCCCGGCGCGCCACTGCGGCTCTGATATACGAGCGCATCATTGGTGACGCCAAGCCTCGCCGAGACAAGTTTCCTCACTTCTTCCAGTTGGCTGACATAGTCGCTGGTGTTCGCCATCGAGACAGGAATGCTGTGCGCGATGTAGACCATCTGAACATCCTGCCGAGCATCCGCCGGGATTTCCTGTAAGGCGTCGCGCAGCCGCTCCTCGGTGGCTGCAACGAATCCCGGATGATTAAAGAAGGCGCGCAGCTTGTCGATCTCCGGCGCGCCCGGGCCAACTTCGTTCTGTGCGCGAATTATGTCCTCGCGGTACTGTCTGCATCCGGAGTACGAACTGTATGCCGAGGTCACGAAGGCAAGAGCGCGGCGAACGCCGTCCTGCTTCATCTGCCGCAAAGTTTCTGCCAGCATGGGATGCCAGTTGCGATTTCCCCAGTACACCGGAAGCTTCGGACCATGCTGTGTGAGTTCACTTTCCAGCGCTGCGATCAGTTCGCGTGTCTGCTGGTTGATCGGGCTCTTGCCGCCGAAATGGTAGTAGTGCTCGGCGACCGCCAGCATACGCTCGCGCGGGACATTTCTTCCCCGCAGCACATTTTCGAGGAAGGGGATCACGTCCTCCGTCGACTCGGGCCCGCCGAAGGAGACAACTAGAATTGCGTCGTAGTTCATGCGTTTGGTTTAAGAATGGCCTGTGGATATCTCATGAAAAAAAATTTTCGAGTGGGCTTAGGAGACGAGGTTCAGGCGAGGTTCGTTTCGGGAAAATTACGGCTTGAGGCGGGTACCCCCCCTCCCCCCACCCTCGGAAAGGCTTGACTGGCGCGGCTTTTGCAAAAAGTGTCTGCAAAATCTTGAGGGCCAAGGGGTTAGAGGTCAAAATCTTGATAACAAGTGACTTAGGCTCTTTTCTGAGAGCCCTCAATCTACCGCCTCCGCCTTGACCATGATCTGCTTATTGTCTGGGCAAGGTCAAGGTCAGATGTCACAGAAGAACCGGAGATGGGGCGATGCTGGGTCGATAGGTTGTAACCGCGATATTTCCCCAACAATTAACACTGCGGTCTAGAATTCCGGTATGTGCCGGTGTCGGGTCGGTCTGGCCATTGTCATTCTTTGCCTTCTGTAGGCTGGAACAGGCTGGCTCAATGATGAGATACATCACCATATGGCTCACTGGCGCGGGAAAGACTAACTTTTAAGTCCACCAGGCGGAATCCCTAACCGGGCTCGAACTTCCCCCACCGTCATGTGCGACACGGACTCGCACAGCGCGGGCTCGCGGTATAGCGTGCGCTGACCCTTGGCCCTGACGAAGGCCCGCCACAAACGTGCCGGAGAAATGAACAGCCCGATTACCACACCCGCCACGTCGAGCCAGTAGACCACCAGGGTCTTGCAGCCCGCCCGAAGTTCCCAGGCGGCAATCTCCGCCTCCCCGATCCAGTCCGTCGTATAGCCCGTGAGAATGTGATGCAGGTCGTGGAGCGGCGTAGCCCACTGGTGGCCCTTCGTGTTGGGGAACCTCACTGGGAATTGGCAGAACTTGATCGTATAGGTCGGGGCAGAGTAGTCCTCGACGTGGAACCCATTGCTCGCGAGAAATCGGTCGCGCGCTTCCGGCACGGAAAGAGCGTCAGGATACGCAGAATTGGTTACAGGCGTGTGCACACCCTATTTTAGTTCGGACTGCGAAATGCCATAGCCCAAGCAGACAGCCGTGTGACAACGGGAGGTCAGCACTATTGACCTGGTTGCGAATGTCTCCGCAATATGTCGCCAACCGCGGATAGGTTCCGAGTGGCCGACCGGAGCTCCGCGGGGAACGTATGCCGGAGAGCTACGGAGATTCCTTGCCCGCTCCAAGGAGGTAGCTGGTTGCTGCCTCCGAAGCCAGACGTGACATGAGCCCACCCAAAGCTTGCCTCCAGCCAGTACGACTCGTGAAGCCGAAAACTCGCCCCTGTGCGTCCTCGTGGAAAGAAGTTGTAACCCGCGTTCTTCCAAGGGATGATATAGGCTGGGCTGCCAGTCTGCAGCAGATCAATGCCTCCATCAGTAAACAAGCGCCAGTGTTCCCGCTCCAGAAAATTCCAGCGCAGCACAGGTCCGAATCCGGCCGTGGTGTTGGTCGACTGCACCATACCGCCCAGCTGGAACTCGAGATGGTTGGGAAAGTGCCATGCACGGCTGATCCGCAGTTCGCGCATATCGGCTTCCACCTTGCCGTTTTGCCGATCCAATCCCGGAACCGGGGTGTAGTCTTCGACGCCGGTCATCCAGGCATTCTCATCGGCGTTACGAAACGGCCACGATCCTCGCTCGTTGCGGGCCTCGGCTTCGTGGCCAAATGCACGGCGTAACCCCAGCGAGAGACCCCTTCCATTCCATGTCGGGTTATTGACGCACAAACATTCCCCATTCGAGATGTGAGCGAAATGGAACACCGACTCGATCCAGTACGAATTGCTGACCTTGACACCGATTCCGCCACCGGCCCGGAGAAAGAAGTCGTTAACGGTGCCCAGCGTCGGCCAAGGCCGATCAAAGAGAATGAAGTTGCCCTCGGCTTCGACAAAAGACCGCAACCGGCTGAATTGCAGAAAGTCCCAGCGAGCCAGAGGTCCGCCACCCAGAGCAGCCGCATTGCTCGGAATCTCCGGTGTCAGGCCACCAGTGGATGGCGTGCGGTAGCCGTGGGCGCGCAGCGCCACGCCATCAAACTGGAACTCCCAACCGTGCAGCATGTGCGCCGCCAGCGCAATGGAAGCCACCTGCAAGTCGATATCACGGTTCTGTCTGTTAAATCCGGGTTCCGGCTCGTAATAATCGAAGCTGGTCGCCAGCGCAAACTCATCCGCGTGTCCGAACACCGGAACATGTTTGTGTAGCTCTGGTGGCGAAGAGGGTTTTTGATGCAGAGATCTGTCGGCTGCATCCTGTCCAAGCCCACCGCGGCAAAGACCTAGAATGCACCACCCAGCGACAAAGGGCAGCGAATAGCAGACTCGTTTCATTCGGCACTGACGCACAAGTTCGGCGACGACAATGTAGCAGCGGCTCGTTCAAGACTTGTCAAAGGGACGTAAAAATTTGCGCGGCAAGCTATCAAAGCAAGATCTCAATCCTGGCTGCTTAAGGTCTGGGCATCGCGCAAGATTGTTGTTGTAATCAGGGTTTTCGCTCATGGAGGGGTTTTGAGCGTAATCGTGATTTTTCACCAACTGAGGATAAGTAGTTTCTGCTTTGCCAACCAGCCTCTGGCAACTTCCCAAGAGCTTGTCTCTCGATAACTCTGTTTTGCCCACAAATCTACGATGGCTTGTAGATGAGGCCGATGGCTGCGCCCACGATGACCCACTGAATGAAGTAGGCGATGGACTGGTAGATTGTCAGCGTGAGGCCGATGTTCAGGTTGATGTAGTTGTGGATCGCGAAGGTGCAGACAGAGAAAAGGCCGATGAGTGCGCCGAGGTATATGCCTGATACGGTGCCGCCACCAGCAGTATAGATTTTTGCGTAGAGAATGGCGACGACCACGATGGCAATGAGGATGGCGATCATGCCGTAGGGCATCACCTTCATCATCTCGTCCTTGGGACGATAGACGTTGGGGTACTTCATGAATTCAGTTTTCATGGATGGCCATGCAGCGAACATGGCAAAGCCATAGACAAAGTACGCGACCATAGCCCCGAGGGAGGCCAATGCAATGCGGGTGTAGTTCACGGTCACTCCTGCTGAAGCGGGATCTAATTCGCCGGAGAATTCTACATCAGACGGTTACTTTCGTTGGATGTATACCGGCAAACCGGAAGTCAACCCGTTACACTCAATGACAGTTGGTGACCGGGTCAACGACCGTTATCGCGACATTTCACCAATTGACTGCGTAGTGGGCGAAGCTGGAGAGAGCTACCTGGTCGTCGCCGGGTATGTAGAAGCCGAACTTGCCCAGGCTGAGATTAGCGGCGGGCTGTGCGCCGGGCTGTGTCCAGCGATCCAGGACGGTCCATCGGTCACCGTGCTTGATCTGGTGGACGATCTCCGTGGGGCTGACGCGGATGTGGAGGGTGCGGAAACTTTTCTTGTCGCTTTTATCGGGGACAATGATCTCGTCCGATTTCTCCCCGTGGCGAATGACCGTGCGGTAGAAGGCCTTGTCGTCCATTTGGAAGAGGACGTAGTTCTTGGAATCGGTGTAGTTGAGCACCCACTGCAGGACGCGACCCTTGGTGAGCATCGCGGAAAAAACGAAGGTGCCGGAGGTCGGAACGGTTTTGTATAGGACGAAGTCTCCGCCTTTGCGAAGGAACGAATCTTTCTCTTTCTCTTGCTCTGGCTTCCAGGCACCGGGGTCATCCCAATTCGACATACCTGTCGGGGCGAGAGACAAATCCAAAGTCTTCGATTGTCCGGCGATGACTTCGAGCGTGGAGGAGCGCGTGAACCCGTCGGCGGTTCGCGCGGTAAGAGTGTAGGTGCCGGCGGCAAGATTGAGCGGGACACCACTGCTTACGATGGTCAGGAGCTCGCCTTTTACCAGGGCAACTTTGGCGTCAGCGGGCGCGAAGGTAATTTTCAATTCGCCGGGAGCGGCTTCCAGTGCGGCATCCGCAGCGGCGAGCGATATGGTTTCGCCCACCACAAAATGTTTCTTGAACTGCCGGGGTTTGAATCGTTCTTTGCGCAGTTCGACGGTATGGTCTCCGGGACTGACGGTGGAGATGGAGAGCGTCCCATCGGGCGGAATGGTTCCGGCGAGAGTTTGATCGACGAAAACGGTGGTTCCGGGAGCGCCGCCCTGGATGGTCAGCGAGGCCAGGCGAGGCTGCGGTTGAAGGCTCTGCGGTTGCAGCTTGAAAATGAGTCTGGCTGGTTCGCCCTTGCGAATGCGGATCTGTTGCTGCAGAGGATCCTGAAAGCCGCTCTTTGAGACTTGTACAACGTAATTCTTGAGCTCGAGATTCAGCAGGAGCAACTGTCCGGCTTGAGTGAGTTGGCGTTGCAGTTTTCCATTGAGAAAAACTTTTGCGTCGTCTTGACCGGCAACGACAAGCAGCGTGCCCAGGTCGTGACCGGACTCCGCGGGCGGCTGGGATTGGATTGGCTGATCAGGGATTGGCTGATTCTCGACCGTGGCTTTTCCGGGGGCGGTGTTGGGAGAAACATCCACAGCAGGCAAAGGTGGTTCGGGAGTCGTTTGTGCGGGCGCGGTGGCGACCGGAGCTGAGATGGACGGCGCTGGGACAATGGGAGCGGCTGCGGGGGTCTGCGCTACTGGCGGAGCGGGATGTTTTCGCGCGAAGAAAAAGAAGAAGATCGCGGCGAACAGGATTATGGCAGCTGAGGAGATGAGGATCGGCGTTGTGGACTTCGACCGCGTGGGCGGTTTTGGACGGGATGGGGATTTGACTTTGACCGCCGATGCAGAAGGCTCGGCGGCAATAATGACGGCCTGTAGCAGGGGGAGTGGTGTCTCTGGAGTAGTGGCCAGGACCTTGTCCGGCGGAACAATGTCGGTAGGAACTTTTCTCTGCCGGATGCGGGTTCGAGCGTCTCTGCGTAGGTTCGGATTCTGCGGAACCGGTGTCGGCGCCGCCGGAGTCGGCGAAACGGGGTCTGGCGAAACCGGGCTTGGAGGAACCGGACTTGGTCGAACCGGGCTCGCCGCAGCTGAGTTTGGCGGAGCCTGACTTGGCGACACTGAGCTAGCCGAAGGCGATGTCGGTAGGACGGGGCTTGGTGGCGCCTGGCTTTGTGAAACCTGGCCTGGTGGAACCGCTTTAGGAGAAACCCGGCTGGTGGCGGCGAGTGAAGGAGTCGGAGCGCTGGGGCGCGGGACGTGAAGAATTACGGTGGTGCTTTTGCCGCGCGGCGACGCGCTGGAACTCTCCTGCGGGACCAATCCCAAGCGGAGGAGCAGGGCATTGGCGATGGACAAGATTTCTCCATCCGTCCAATGCTTGGCGGCCACTGCTTGTATGCGCTCGGCTAACGCTTGTTTTGCAGGAACGTCGGTCGCCCCATCGATTTCGCGCTGCAGACGCCGCAGATCCTCCAAGTCGCCCCGGCGGGCCTGGCGACGCCGAGCGTCCTGGTCGCGCTGGATTGCAACCTGGATTTGAAGCAACTTGGGATCGTGGGGATGAACCGCCAGTCCCTCTGCAACCCACGCCAAGGCTGCGAATAGATCGCCGGAGGACTGCAGCTTGACCGCTTGCGAAACCCAGTCCTCCACCAAGCTTGTTTCTTTCTTGATAACGATTAGGCCGAGGATTGTTTTTGCCGTGGGATGCGCAGGGTTCAAGGCGAGCGCCTGGTTGGTCAGCGTCTCGGATTGCAACCAATCGGTTTCTACGACGGAATGCGCGTGCTCGACCAGGGCGTTGGCCAGAATGGCGCGGGCGAGAGAATTGTTTTTGTCCAGCTCGTGGGCTTTGCGCAACAGCTGAATCGCTTCCGCGGACTTTCGTTGTGCGAACAGTTCCTGGCTTTCGGTGATAAGACGCTGGGTTTCGGCATTGCGCTTGACGCCATTACGGGCGCGCGTTTCCAGTTCGGACAGCTCCGCAGCGTTGTCCTTGGGGAATTCGGCGGCTGTGCTTTGCAGCAAATCCAGAGCGCCAGAGTAGTCGCCCGAATGCAGACAGATGTTGATCTGCTCAACGAGCGGCGTTCTAGACTCGGTTCGGATTTGCTGGTCGCGTGTATTCGCCAAGCGCTCTAACCTCGAACGTCAAATGTGGATATCGATGGTTGCGCCGGATCTGCGATGAAGGCCCACACCGCACGATCAAAAGCGCAAACCCTCGCCCCTGAATGCCCACATTGTCCAATTATCAGTGAGCGGCGGTACTCAGCCGAGATGACTGACGTAACCAGCGGTAGCCCCATTTTGGGGCTGGGCTATTTGGGGTCGGTTGGGTCCGGGCGAGGACTAGCGGGTGCTGGATTCAGTGGGTAGAACCTGAGTGGAACAAGACTGGTCGGCGTTGCGGGGTTGGTGGGCGGGTTCGGGGTGAGCGGCCCAGGGGAGCAGGTCGCGGCCGAAGGCGGCGACCATGAGGCCCGCGATGACGGCGATCAAGGCGGCGAAGAAGAGCCATCCGGCGGTGAAGAGAAACGTATCCGTCGTCATGAGAGTTCCTCAGCGACGCCACCCACAGCTTGCGCCCTTCGATAAGCTCTGTCGAAAATCCCCACTTCTCGCGCAAAGAACCCGCGAGAAATGGGGCACCCGGATTTTCATCGCCTCCGGTGGCCAAAGGCCCAAATGTGCACTCAGGCAAGCCGTGGGCTGCCTTTTTTCGCCGCTGCTCGGCTATTCCGTGGGAGGAGTTGGCGGCGCTTCATGCATATGCTTCTGCATGCGGGCTTCGTGGTTGGCCTCCATCTCCTTCATTTTCGATTGCTGGTCCGGCGTGAGCAGCTGGTACATCTGGTTGTGAATGCGAGTTTGGGCCACCGTCAGTTCGGTCTCGATTTGTGATTTCTGAGCGGCCAGGGCGCGAACCTTGGCTTCGTCGTAGGGGCCTTCGACATACTGGCGCAGCTGCTGGTCGATCTGGTGTTGCTGCTGGAACAGCGGTTTCATGGTCGGATGTTCTTTCTGCATGATGGTCTTCATCTGCGCTTTCTGATCATCGGTCAGATTCAGAGCTTTGGCGAAGAATCCCATCTTGTGGAGGTACATCCCGCGGTGGCCTTGCATGCCGTATCCGTGGTGCTGCGTGGGCGGGGGCGGGGCAGCGTCGGCGGCGGTCTGGGACTTGGCGATGGCGGTGCCCAGCAACACTGCTACGGCGGCAGTCAGCAAGCGATAGCGAAACGATTTCATGTGTGACTCCTAAATTCCTCCGGGATGTCCCGGGACTGTGGGTACATAGATAGGAACACGGCGCGAGGGGGAAAGGCGGTAAAGAGATGGTCAACCGGAGTAAAGTTTTGTAAAAAAGGAACCGGGTGTCGGGGCTCGTTTTCACCGTCGTGGTGAGGAAAATCCCCACTTCTCGCCGAGGATGCGAGAAATGGGGCACCCGGGTGCGGTTTGACAATTCTTTACTACGGGCCGGTTTCTGCGGGTGCACAATAATATTGCGATGGAAAGAATACTGGTCATAGACGATGACGTGGAACTCTGCCACCTGGTGGGCGAGTATCTGCGGGCCGAGGGGTTCGCGATTGAATGCGTGCATGACGGCGAGAGCGGGCTAAAGAAGGCTACGGCGGGTGAGTATCTGCTGGCGGTGCTCGACGTGATGTTGCCGGGCATCAATGGATTCGAGGTGCTGCGGAGGATTCGCGCGACGTCGCGGCTGCCGGTGTTGTTGCTGACCGCCCGGGGCGAAGATGTGGACCGCATCGTGGGCCTCGAGATTGGGGCCGACGATTATCTTCCGAAGCCATTCAATCCGCGAGAACTGGTGGCGCGCATTCGAGCGGTGTTGCGGCGCACGCGGGCGGATGGCAGTGGAGCGGCGCCGGCGCCGGATGTGGTCAGCGTGGGCGATGTGGAACTGGATCCGGCGACGCGGACGGTGCGTCTCGAAGGGAAGCCGGTGGATTTGACTTCGGTCGAATTTAATTTGCTGGAAGTGTTGTTGCGCGAAGCGGGGCGCGTGGTGCCGCGGGAGCGCCTGGTTAATGCGGTGCTGAGCCGTAAGTTCTCGCCGTTTGACCGCAGCATCGACATGCATGTCAGCAAGGTGCGCAAGAAATTGGGCGATACCGATAGCGACGAGCACATTAAGACGGTGCGTGGGGTCGGGTATATTTTTGCGCGGCCGAGGGAGAAGGCGAAGGCCTAGGGCTTAGTGCCTCAGGGGCTGAAGCCCAGATTAATTTTCAACGGCTTACGCGGCCCTAAAGGGCCGCTCTTCCACGGTAGCACCGACAAATCCGAGTTTTTCAGCAAACTGTAAAGCCTTCATGTAAAAAGAATGCTTTATCGCAGCCCCGAGAAGCGCTGCGGCGGCTTGAAGTGAGTAAGAAATCGTTATGAAAAGTCTGGCGTGAAGAGTAGGTTAGGAAAAGTCCTGGAGTGAAAAGTCCGGCATGAAGAGTCTGTTTCTGCGAATCTTTCTATCGTTCTGGGTGGCGTTTGCGCTGTTTCTCGTAACAGCCATTCTCGTGACGCTGGCCCTGCGCCCGCGCAGTTCAACCTGGGAAGCGCTGCGGACTACGGTCTTGAACGATGCGGTCACCGCTTATGAAGAGGGCAACGAGCACCAGCTCCGTCAGTACATGGAGGAACTGGAAGGCACGCAGCACGTGCGCGCCTATCTTTTCGACGAGGAGGGCGAGGAACTTTCGCATCGCGCACCACCGGACTGGGCCATCCGTGTGGCCAAGGGTGGGCCACGGGTGCCGCGCGATGGATTTATCATTCCCGCGCCCCCGATGCAACGCGACTCCCGCGCCTCTTCCGACGGAAAACATCGCTACACGTTAGTCATGGGTATGCCACCTGGGCCGCGGGTGTTTATTGGTCCACGCGGCATGCCGCTGCCGGCGCTGGTCATCCTGGTGATCTCTTCAGGGATCGTGTGCTATTTGCTGTCGTGGTATTTGACCAAGCCGATTGTGCGGCTGCGGGCCGCGGCCCGGCAGCTGGCGGCCGGCGATCTGAGCGCACGCTCGGGCGCACCTTCGACGGGAAAGCGGAACGAAGTCGCCGGCCTAATGCGCGACTTCGACGCCATGGCGGAACGGCTGGAGACTCTGATGAAGGCGCAGTCGCGCTTGCTGAACGATATTTCGCATGAATTGCGGTCGCCTCTGGCCCGGTTGAACGTGGCGCTGGGCCTGGCCAGGCAGCGCGCCGGCGTGGAGAGCGCCGACATGCTCGACCGGATTGAACTGGAAGCCAGCCGGCTGAACGAATTGATTGGCAGGATTCTGACGCTGGCGCGTCTCGAGGACGGAGAACAGGGCGTGCCGCAAACTCCGGTGCCGCTGGGCGAACTGGTGGCCAATGTCGCGGAAGATGCGGAGTTTGAAGCGCAGGAGCGGCATTGCCACGTGCATACGGTGATCCCCGAAGGCAATTGGGGAGTGCGGGGCAACGATTCGCTGCTGCACAGCGCGGTGGAGAACGTGGTCCGGAATGCAATCCGTTATACGGCGGAGGGATCGTCGGTTGAGATCGTGCTGGCTCGTGAGGAACGGGGCGGTGGTGCCGAGGCGATCCTCAGGGTGAGCGATGCTGGGCCGGGAGTTCCGGAGGATGCTCTGGAAAAATTGTTTGAGCCGTTCTACCGGCTGGATGATGCCCGGGGACGTCTTACCGGGGGCGTTGGCCTGGGCCTGGCGATCACCGAGAGAGCGGTGCGCTTCCATGGCGGGAAAGTCTCAGCCTTCAATCGGCCGGAGGGCGGGCTGATGGTGGAGATTCGGCTTCCGTTGATCGCGCCGGTGACGGCGATGAAGGAAGGGGCTGAGGTGGTGACGTTGGGGCGGCAGGCTTGAAAGCAGACTTCGGACTTCGGACCTCAGACTTCGGACCGCGGACTTCGGACCTCAGACTTCAGACCTCGAACGCCAAGCCTAAGGACGCAAGACGTTAAGCTTCGCGACTCACGGTTGGAACCGAGTAAGGGCCGAGGGCCGGGGTCTGACGGCTGACGCCCGAGGTCCGGCATCTCCGCCAATCCTCTCGTATACTAAGAACGGCTGGGGAGCGGGCAACTCCGTGGGGTTGCCAGGGTTCCAATAGCGGTGGTGGGAGTTTGCTCTTCCCGCGCAATCCTGATACACCAATGGGTTGAGATTTTCCCGCGTTTTTCAGAGTGCAGGACCCGGCCGGCGGGGCGCGGGCCGTGTGCGCACCCTTAAACCTCACATAAATATGGAGATCAACCAGAGAATGTCGAAAAGATTTGCGTGGATGCTCGGGGTGGCGATGCTGGTTTCAATCGGATTGCTGGTGGCTTGCGGGAGCAACTACAACGCTTCGTCCGATGGACTGATGCTGGTGGGGAGTCAGGGGTCGGGGCTGGTGGAGACGTTCAGCTTCAATCTGGGAAGCGGCCACGTTTCAGCGATTTCCAACACGCCGAATGACACGTCGAGTTTGACTTGCGTTCTGAACGGTATTCCGTCCTCGCTGGTGGTGGACCCGGCTGGGGCATACGCGTATACGATTATTAATGCCAATTCATTGTGTACCACCGACCCGACGAAGCCGAGCACTACTGGCATCCTGGCGTTTAAGGTGGGCTCCGATGGGACGACGACCCAGGTCGGGAACCTGGTGCTCTTCAATCAGGGAATCGTCACGCCATGCTTGCCGTTTCTTCCTCCTGCAAAGGGTTGCCAGCCGAGCACAAGCACCGAGCAGGTACCGGTGCTTCCGAGCATGATGGTGATGGACCCGGCTGGAAAGTTTCTGTTTGTGGCCGACCGGGCGACGACGGACTCAACCGGGCTCTTCGTGCCGGGTGCGGTTTCAGTGTTTGCGATCGGAAGTGGCGGAGCGGCGACGGAGGTGGCGGGCTCGCCGTTCTTCACTTCGAATAATCCGATGACTCTCCCGCAATCGGGGCTGGACATCGTCAGCGTGGCTCCCACCCCCACTGTGTTGCCGCTCGTCGGCATCAATGGAGTACGGAACGCTGTTTGCAACGACTTGGGCAACAACCCGGCGACCTTGCAGTACCTCTACGCCGTGGATGGGCTCGGGAACCAGCTGTTTGAATTCTCGGTAGATACAACGTCGGGCGTTTTGAAGAATCCCGCAACCCTCGGTCAACAACCGTTTCCGACTGATCAAATCCCCGCGGGAGTCGCGGTGGATCCTTGCAACCGGTTCGTTTATGTGAGCGACAGCCTCACGAATAGAGTCAGCGCCTACGCCATCTGCAACGGCTCGACGACCAGCCCGGCCATACCGTGTGCAGCGCTTGTCCCGGGCGCCCTGGTAGAGGTTGCGGGTTCGCCGTTCGGTCTGTCGGGAAGCGCGAATAGTCCGGGACCGCTGGTGGTGGATGCGTTTGGAAATTATGTTTATGTCGTGGGCACACTCTCCAACACGGTCTCGGTGCTCAAGATCAGCCCGATTACGGGGAGCCTGACAGCGACGGCGCCGGCAACCGTCGCCACGGGAGTCGGACCCAAGGCGATCGCGATTCGCGCGGATGACAGCTGGATGTTCGTGTCGAACTTCGGCTCCAGCAGCCTTGGAGGTAACACGGTGACGCAGTATTTGGTTACGCCGCAAAGCGGCGCGCTCACGGTGCAGCCTCCGATCCAGACGGATAATTATCCGTGGGGCGTGGCGGTGAAGTGAGGCAGTGGTTAGTGATTGGTGAGCGGGTGCGGCGCTCAGTACCTCTGGGGCTAAAAGCCCAGATTAATTTTCAACGGCTTACGCGGCCCTAAAGGGCCGCTCTTCCACGGTAGCACCGACAAATCCGAGTTTTTCAGCAAACTGTGAAGCCCGCTGCTATTTGTTTATCTTGGTCGCAGCGCTGAAGCGCTGCGCCACCCAAAATCGCGACTGACGACCACCGGACGCTTTCTACGTGGGAACTTTCAAAATCAAATAGCCACCGACCAGGACGAAGATCAGATCTGGCGACCACGCGGCGAGAGCTGGGGGCAGGAGGCTCTGATTGCCCATGGCTTCGAAGAACCTGGTCACCACGATGTAGAAGACTGCAATCAAAACTGCAACCGCGACTCCTGTAACCGCTCCCCGTTTCCCCGTCGAAAGAGAAAAAGGAATGGCGAGGACCGCCATGATCAAGGTGATCAGGGGGTACGAGAGCTTCTCGTGCAGTTGCATGCGCAGGCGCACGACGTCGAATCCGCTTTGCTGCAAGTCCCCGATATAGCGGCGCAACTCTTCGTAATTCATTTCGTTGTACTGCTTCACTTCCTTCTTGAAATATGAGGGCGTCTCGCTAGTTTCGGGGAAGGTTGAGACCTCGAAGGTGTGAAAGCCGTTGTCCGCGATTGCCGAGCCGCGCAGAGAGCGGTCCCAGCCTTGTTCGTAGACCCAGCGATTGAGATTGTCGGCCCAGTGGGCGCGGTCGGCGTGGATGCGGCGTGTGATGGCGAAACTGGCGCGGTCCAGTTCAAAGACAGTGACATTACCGAACTGATCGCGATCGGGATCGAATAACTGGTAGTAGTAGATGTCGTTGTTCTGCCCGAAAATCCATTTGCGGTCAGGACGCAGGTAGGTCTGCGCAGGCTTGCCCTTGATCTGGTTGTGCAAAGCTTCCTGACGCTTGTTGGTGTGGGGCAGGTAGAACTGGTCGGCGAAAAACAGTCCCACGGCCAGCACACCCGCGGCCACAATCACGGGAGTGACGATGCGGTAGATGCTGGTTCCCGTAGCCTTGATCGCGGTAATTTCGTTGGACCGCTGCATCATGCCAAACGTGACCAGCACGGCCAGCAGCATGACCAGCGGAGCCACGTTGTAGAGCAAATAGGGCGCAACGTTGAGCAGGTACTCCGCGACCACGGTGGCGGGAACCTGGTTGCGAAGAATGTCTCCCAGCAACTCGAACAGGGTGAAGACGATGACCAGCACGAGGAATGTGGAGAGGATCATTCCCAGGTACACAAAAAAATCGCGCAGCACGTAGTCGTCGAGCAGGGTGGGAAAGCTGGCGCTGAACATGCGGCGCCGGGTGGAAATGCGATCGAAGGCGTTTTCGCGGCGGCCACGGGAGTTGGCCGACTGGGTGCCGGATGGGTCGCGTTTCCAGAAGGCTCGGAATGAGGCCATCTCAAACGGACGCTTCTCCGCGCGTAACAACAGAAAAATCGCCAGCGCCAGAAACACAAAGTCGGCCAGCCACGCTCCGAACCAGGGCGAGACCTTGCCTTGCCGGGCCAGTGAAACTCCGACGAGAGAAATCACATAGTAGACGAAGACCAGCAGGATGGTGAGCACGAATCCGCCGGACTTGCCGCTCTTCTTCGACGACAGACCCAGCGGGATGCCCACCAGCGCCAGCACCAGGCAGGCGGTGGGCAGAGCGAAGCGGCGGTGGAATGCGATGAGATACCAGCGCGCGGATATGGGATCGACGCGGCCGGCTTTCTGCCACAGCGCCGCGGTATTCATCACCTCGGCGGGAAGCGACTCGTCGGGCTTGTTCTCGGTGGAGGGAAGGTCGAGCGGGATATCGGTCTGCTGGAACGTGGAGATCTGGTAGTGGCCTGCGTCCTGGGGGTCGGTCACGTGTTCGGAGCCGTCGATCAGGTGCAGGTGCAGGCGGTCCTGACCTTCGCCGACGACGATCGCTTCCTTGGCCAGGGTGATCGTTGGGTTGGTGGCGTCGCTCAGGTCCGCCATGAAGACACCCTTCCAAACGGCTGCGCCTTGGGCCGTCTTCACGTCCTGCACATAGAGAACTTTTTTGGGGAATCCTTCGTAGAAAACTCGAGGCTGGATTTCGAAGGAGACCTGAGAACCTTTGAGGCGGTCTTCGAGGTGGCCGAGCGCGGCCTGGGCGCGGGGCGCGATGTAGAGGCCGTTCACCATGGCCATGAGCCAGGCGGCGATGACAAAGACCGAGAGCGCGCGCAGGAAAGTCCAGATTCCCATGCCGCTGGCGCGCATGGCGGTGATTTCGCTGTCGGCGGCGAGGCGGCTGAGGCCGATCAGGATTCCCAAAAGCACGCTCATGGGCAGCGTGTAGGTGAGCGCGAGCGGCACGGTGAAGAAGAAAATCTCGGCGACGCTGGGCAGGGGAGCGCTGGCACGGACAACCAGTTCGAGGATGCGTCCCAGGTCGCGGGTGAACAGGACAAAGGTAAAGATCGCCACGCCGATGAGCGCGAGCGCCGTCACTTCGCGTAGGATGTAGCGGGTCAGAATCCGCATGAAGCGCGCTTAAGGCGAGGATAGCATGGGGAGGGGGTGGGTGGAGGATGGCGCGAAAGAGACGTTAGCCTAGGGCGGGGCGTTGTACAAAGGAACGCGCAGGACGAGGCTTTCGGCGGCGCGGGCGAGACGCCCTCGCGACAGCCGGCGAGACGCCGGCGCTACGCAAAATCGGAACCGGCGTGGGGTGAAGTGCGTACCGGACAGAGATGTGAGGAGCGGGAATGATAGCTGAGCCGAAACCGGAGCTGGTCGATAGGCCTTCTCGGGCCGATACGTGGGCGGTGTTTGGGATTGCGGCGATTGTGGCGATCGCTCATGTGCTCACTAACGGGCGGTATGGATTTCATCGCGACGAGCTGCAGGTTCTGAGCGATGCGCGGCATCTGGATTGGGGGTTCGTGCCGTATCCGCCGTTGACGCCGTTTGTGGAGCGGATTGCGCTTTCTCTCTTTGGACTGTCGCTGGTGGGGCTGCGGTTGTTTTCCGTGATCGCGCAGGCGATCCTCGTTGTCGTTACGGGGCTGATGGCCCGCGAACTTGGCGGAGGGCGGTTCGCGCAGGTGGCTGCGGCGCTTGCGGTCGCGCTCTCGACGCTGCCGCTGTTTGAGGGGACGGAGTTTCAATATACAACCTTCGATAATTTGTGGTGGGTGCTGATTGCCTACTTCGTGATTCGACTGCTCAAGTCGGAGAATCCGCGGTGGTGGTTGGCAATTGGCGCGACCATCGGCGTTGGGTTTCTGACCAAGTACACGATGGGTTTTTATCTTGCCGGGATTATGGGCGGCGTTCTGCTGACGCGCGCTCGCCGATATTTGGGAAGCGGGTGGTTCTGGGGCGGAATGGCGCTGGGATTTGTGATTTGTCTGCCGAACTTAGTTTGGCAAGTGCGGCATGGATTCATCTCGCTGCATTTTCTGCAGCACATTCATGCGCGGGATGTGGGAGAGGGGCGGGCGAATAGATTTTGGCGTGATCAATTTTGGATCTGCACGAATCTGGTGGCGGCGCCGTTGTGGATCGCGGGACTGCTGGGTTATTTGTGGGACCGCCGCTATCGTCTGCTGGCGTGGATGTATTTGATCCCGCTGGCGCTGTTCGTGGTGGGGAAGGGGCGCGGCTATTACCTGGGAGGGGCGTATCCCATGCTGATGGCGATGGGAGCTGTGCTGGGAGCACGCTGGGTCGCGTCGTTGTCGAGATTTCCGCGGCTCGCACTGGAGGCTGTGTTCTTCGCCGGAGTTGTGGGGTGGGGACTGTTCATGGGCGCGATGATTCTCCCGGTGGCGTCGAGTGGCAAGCTGATGAAGTTTGCGCTGGAGAATAACGGCGACTTGCGCGAAGAGATTGGCTGGGACGAACTCGTGAAGACGGTTGCGGGGATTCGGGATTCGTTGCCTCCGGAGGAACGGGACAGTGTTGGCATAGCAGTGCGGAACTACGGGGAACAGGGGGCGATCGAGATCCTGGGAGCGGCCTACCACTTGCCGCCGCCGATCAGCGGAGTCAACTCGTCGTGGCTGCGCGGGTATCCCACGCCGCTGCCTACGACGCTGATTGTGATGGGACAGTCGCGCAAAGAGGCGGATCGGCTGTTCACCGCGTGCCGCTGGGCCGGTCACAACGGGAATTCTCTCGGAGTGAAGAATGAGGAGAGCGAGGACCATCCGGACATTTTTGTGTGCGGGCCGCCGCGGTTGCCGTGGCCGGAGTTTTGGAAGGAATATAAGGGGTTCGGTTAGGGCTTTTTGGGGGGAGCTAATGCCTCAGGGGTGCGACGCTTTCGCACCAACCATGCTGCAGTCACGCAAACTACGAGGCCTATCAATCCGGAACTAGGATTGTTTCTCAGCAGGTTGACGATCAGAACCATGATTCCTGTAAGGAGAAGGATCAGCGAGCGATGGTTTGACACGGCATCTCGACCGGCTTGATAGGCATCCGGTATCTGCTTTTCTGATGATTCAATCATAGGTTCGTGACCGTTTCCATTCTATGAGCGGATGAGGTGAATCGCAAATCTTTGCTGACGACGGACTACGTTACTTTGAAGAACAACGCGGCTAGCGGGGGCAGGGTCAGTTGCAGCGAGAAGGGGCGGCCGTGGGTGGGGATTTCTTCGGCGTGCACTCCGCCAAGGTTGCCCAAGCCGCTGCCGGCGTATTCGCGGGCGTCGCTGTTGAGCATTTCACGCCAGTAGCCGCCGTGTGGGACGCCGACGCGATATCCCATGCGCGGCACGGGTGTGAAGTTGCAGACGACGAGCACGGTGTCTCGCGGGGACTCGCTCTTGCGCAGTAGCGAGACCGTGCTGGTGGCGTTGTCGTTGGCGTCGACCCACTCGAATCCGGCGGGATCGTTATCGAGCACATGCATGGCGGGCTCGCTCCGATAGAAGCGGTTCAACTGCTCCATCCAGGCTTGCACTCCGCGATGGACCTGGTATTGCAAAACATGCCATTCCAGGCTGGAGTCATGCGCCCACTCGCGCACTTGTCCAAATTCGCAGCCCATAAACAGGAGCTTCTTGCCGGACTGGGCGTACATGTAGGCGAAGAGCAGACGCAGGTTGGCGAACTTCTGCCACTCGTCGCCGGGCATTTTGCCGATCAGCGATCCTTTGCCGTGAACCACTTCATCGTGCGAAAGCGGCAGCACGAAATTTTCAAGGAAGGAATACAACATGCGGAACGTGAGATCGTTGTGGTGATACTTGCGGTGAATGGGATCGTTCTGGAAATAACGGAGCGTGTCGTGCATCCAGCCCATGTCCCACTTGAGGCCGAAGCCGAGACCGCCGACATAGACGGGTTTTGAGACCATGGGCCACGACGTGGATTCCTCGGCCGTGGTTTGAATTTCAGGATGCTCTTTGTAGGCTTCCTCATTGAAGCGGCGGAGGAAGTCGATGGCTTCGAGGTTTTCACGGCCGCCGAATTTATTGGGGATCCATTCGCCCTGCTTGCGCGAGTAATCGAGATAGAGCATGGAGGCGACGGCGTCCACCCGCAGGCCGTCGATGTGATATTTGTCGAGCCAGAACATGGCGCTCGACATCAGGAAGCTGCACACCTCGGGGCGGCCGTAATTGAAAATGTGCGTCTTCCAGTCGGGATGGAATCCCTGGCGCGAGTCGGCATGCTCGTAGAGGTGCGTGCCGTCGAAGTAGGCGAGACCATGGGCGTCGGAAGGGAAGTGCGACGGCACCCAGTCGAGGATCACGCCGATGCCATGCTGGTGCAGATAGTCGACCAGGTACATGAAATCCTGCGGCGTGCCGTAGCGCGAGGTAGGAGCGAAGTACCCGGTGGTCTGGTATCCCCAGGAACCGTAGAAGGGATGCTCCATCACGGGCAGGAATTCGACGTGAGTGAAACCCAACTGGCCGACGTATTCGGCGAGGCGCGGTGCGGTTTCGCGGTAGGTCAGGGGACGGTTGTGGTCTTCGGGCACGCGCATCCACGAGCCGAGATGGACTTCATAGATGGCCTGGGGCGCGCGCAGCGAATTGCGTGCGGCGCGCTTCTGCATCCAGTCGTCGTCGCTCCACTGGTAGTCGAGATCCCAGACGACGGACGCGGTGCGCGGAGGTTTTTCGTGCAGCAGGCCGAGCGGATCGGCTTTGTCGACGCGGTAGCCTTTGCTGTGCGATTCGATGTGAAATTTGTAGAGCGCGCCGCGGGTGACGCCGGGGATGAAACCTTCCCAGATGCCGGACGAGCCGCGCGAGTTCAGACGATGCGACTTCGAATCCCATCCGTTAAAGCTGCCCACAACTGAAATCGACCGCGCATTCGGCGCCCACACGCTGAAGACGGCGCCCGGTTGGCCATTGTGGGTGACGAGGTGCGCTCCCATCTTCTCGTAGAGGCGGTAATTGCTGCCCTCATTGAAGAGATAAAGATCTTGATCGCTGAGGAGTTGAGGGCTGGCGACGGTCGATTCAGGGCTCATGGGCTGGGAGATATTGAGGCGACGCCTTAGTTTACACCCAGAAGACGCACGTTCTTTAGAATGCCCCGCTCGACCTTCACCTCAGCGCTTCGATGGGATCGACCTTGGTGGCGCGCCGTGCGGGCAGGTAGGCGGCGAACAGGGCGATGCAGAGAAATAACAGCGGCGTCAGCAGGAAGGTCGCCACATCGAGCGGACCGACCTGGTACAGCATGCTCGACATCATCCGGGTGAGCCCGAGAGCAGCTATCAGGCCAATGGCCACGCCGGCAATCGCCAGCATGAATCCCTGGCGCACCACCAGGCGAAGGATGTCCGTTGGTTGCGCTCCCAGGGCCAGGCGGATGCCGAACTCCTGCTGCCGCTGCGCCACCGAATACGACAGCACACCGTAGATTCCGATGACGGCGAGCGCCAGGGCCGTCATGGAGAAAACGCCGAGCAGAAACGTGGTGAAGCGAGGTTGCGAGCGCGATTTGTTCATGATCTCTTCGACCGTTTGAATGTTCGTGAGCGGCTGGTCGGGGTCGACCAAGGCGATCTGTGCCCGCACGGCCGAGGTGAGGCTTTGTGGGGCTACATCCGTACGCACCAGCAGATTCATGTCGCTCCAGGGCAATTGCGGGAAGGGAAGATAAAGCTGGGCTTGCGTGTCGTGGTCCAGGCCCTTGTTCTTGATGTCCGCCGCGACGCCAACCACGTCCGACGGAACTGGCAGGCGGCCGATGATCACGTGCTTGCCAACGGGATTCTGGTTAGGCCAGAAGTCGCGGGCGAAGGTCTCGTTCACGATGATGACTTTGGGCGCTTGGGCGTTATCGGCGTCGGTGAACTCACGGCCTGCGCGTAGCGGAACGCGCAGAGTTCGAAACCACTGCGGGCCGATTGCCTCGATGTCGATAAACGGGCGCTTGGCCAGAGGCACGTCGGGCTGGCCCTCGGGCAATACGGGAGTGATGCGCATCCAGCTGAGTGGCAAGGCGGCGGAGATCGCGGCGTTACGCACGCCCGGCAGCTCGGAGACGCGGCGCACAACCTCGTCGAAGAACGCAATCTGCTGGTCCGGTTTGGCGTACTTCACCGTGGGGAGCGAGAGATTCATGGTGAGTACGTTCCGGGCGTCGAAGCCGGGATCAACGTGGAGCAGTCGAACGAAGCTGCGCAGCAGGAGTCCCGCGCCGATGAAGAGCAGCAGGGACAATGCTATCTGGCTGATGACGAGGAGATTCTTCATGTGCGCGCGGGTGTGGCCGATGGAGACGCCGCGGCCTTCGTCGCGCAGCGTCGTGTTCGGATTCACCCTGGCCAGCTGGACGGCAGGAAACGTCCCGAAGAGGATTCCGGCAAGGAGTGAAATGCCCAGCGTAAAGAATAGCACTTCGAGATCGATGCGGATTGGAATGCCTGGCGGGAGCTGGCTTGCTCCCCATGTGACCAGCGCCCGGACGGCCGCCCAGCTCAACCCGACACCCAGCACGCCGGCCAGCAGCGCGAGCAGCATGCTCTCGGTGAGGAGTTGGCGAACTAACATGCTGCGGGTTGCGCCCAGCGCGGTGCGCACGGCAATTTCCTTTCTGCGGGCGAGCGCGCGCGAGAGCAGCAGGCTGGCGATATTGGCACAGGCAATCAGAAGTACGACGGCGACCGCGGCAGAAAGAACGAACACTTTCCCGCGCACATCGGCGACTACGAGGTCTCGCAACGATCCAGCGATCATGAACACGGCGGGATCAGCGTCGGGCGCCGTGGGATTCTGCTCACGATAGCGCTGGTTGAGTAAAGCCAGCTCGGCGTTGGCCTGGGCCAGCGTTGTTCCCGGCCGCAACCGGGCCATCATCTCGAGATAACCGACGCCCATGCGCAGCCGCTGTGGAGTCATGAGCGAGAACTCAAAATAGCGCGGCGTCCAGATGTCGGCCGGGCCGACGAAGGGAAACTCAACATTGGCGGGAAGTACGCCGACGACGGACTGCGGCGTACCGTCGAGCGTGACCGTCTGTCCGACGATGTTCGGGTCGCCGCGAAACCGGCTGCGCCACATGGAGTCACTGAGCATGACGACCGGTTTGCCTTCGGGACGGCCTTCATCTTCGGTGAAGATTCGTCCCATCTGAGGCTGCACTCCAAGCGTGGAGAAAAAACTCGGGGAGACGCGCGCCACCGGCACCTGTAGCGGTTCGCCCGAGCCAGTGAGATTCAGGTTGTCATTGGCCCACACGGCGACCGACTCGAAGGAGCGGTTCGCATCGCGCACCAACTCGTAGCGGAGCAGCGTGCCGCCGCGGTCTTTTGTTTGGTCCTTGGCGGTGACGCTTACGAGTTGCTCTGGTTCCCGGTAAGGAAACGGGCGCAGCAGCAGTGCGCTAGTCACGGTGAAGATGGCCGTGTTGGCGGCGATTCCAACGGCGAGAGTGATGACCGTTGCGAGGGTGAATCCAGGGTTCTTGCCCAGCATGCGCACGGCGAAACGCAGATTGCGAAGCAATGCCTGCATGATGCAAGGAATTATAGGCCCGCGCTCCTGTCGAGAAGTCGCGCTTTGTATTCTCTGCTCATGTACATAGGAATTGAAATTATGTACATTGGATGATAGCCTGTAGCAAGAGGCTTCCAATGGCGACAGCGGGCAAGCGAGTTCACAAGCATTTTCAGTTGGATGCGGCGAAAATCAGGCGCGCGCAAAGAGTCTTCAAAGCCAAAACTGAGACGGAGGCGATCGAGCGCGCCCTGGATTTTGCGGTTGACGAACATGAGAAGAATCGGCTCGCGGTCGAAGCGAATGAGAGATTTGTCAGAAGCGGTGCTGAAATAAAGGACGTATACGGAAAGTTGACGGATTAGGTGCAGCCCGCTCTTCTCGATACCTCCATCTACATCGCCGCTCTGCGGCGGGGCAGCGATGCAGTCACGGCTCTCCAGCGGTTAGACTCTGGGGCGGTGCTGTGGCTGAGTGCAGTAGTGCTTGAAGAACTGTATGCGGGCGCGGGGGAGCGCGGCCGCAATGTCGTGGAACGGCTGGAACGAGATTTCGATCGGGCCAAGCGAATCCTGGTACCGAATCTCAACGACTGGGCTCAAGTAGGCCGGGTGCTATCTCAGTTGGCGGCGAAGTATGACTACGATCAGATTGGGCAAGGACGTCTGACCAACGATGCGCTAATGGCGATGAGCGCTGGCAGACTAGGCATTCGGGTGATTACCGCGAATGAGCGCGATTTTCGGAGACTCGCCGAATTCCGCAGCTTCCAGTGGGAAGTGACTGCGGTCTAAACAAAACCCCAACGGTTCCATGCCAAGCCTTCGCAGCTAAGCCCTCCGTGCGAAGCCAGGAAAAACTCCCATGCTAGACTGACTGCTCCAGCCATGCCTGCTTTGCGCGTCATTCTTCTTTGGCATCAGCACCAGCCGTTCTATAAGGATCTGGTCACGGGGGAATATCGTCTGCCGTGGACGCGGCTGCACGCGCTCAAAGATTATTACGGGATGGTGAAGCTGCTGGACGAGTTTCCCAACGTCCACCAGAATTTCAACCTGGTGCCGTCGCTGATGGTGCAGATTCAGGATTATGTCGCGGGGACGGCGCAGGATCCATTTCTGAGGGTGGCAGCCAAGCCGGCAAAGGAGTTGACGCTCGAGGAGCGCCGCTTCGCGCTGCAATATCTGTTTCAGGCGAATCCGCAGAACCTGATCGGGCGCTATCCGCGGTACCGCGAATTGTGGGAACGGTTTCGCGAGCACGGCGATCATCCGGAACGCGCGGAGCGCTATTTTCAGCCGCAGGATTTCACCGACTTGCAGGTCTTGTCGCAGATTGCGTGGTTCGACGAGTTCTTTCTGGAAGAGAAAGATGTGGCGGCGCTGGTGGCCAAGGGGCACAGCTATACGCTCGACGATCAGAAATTTGTGATTGCCCGCGAGAAGGAATTGCTGGGAAGAGTGTTGCCGGCGCACGCCGAGGCGGCGAAGAAGGGATCGATTGAGATCTCGGCCACGCCGTTCTATCACCCGATTCTGCCGCTGGTGTGCGATACGAGTGTGGGAGCGGTGTCAACTCCGGGATTGCCGCTGCCGCAGAACCGGTTTCGCCATCCCGAAGATGCGCGCGAACAGCTTACCCGCGGTCTCGATCTGCATGAGAAAGTTTTCGGGCTGCGACCCAAGGGCGTGTGGCCTTCCGAGGGCAGCGTGTCGGAAGAGGTGCTGGCCATCGCGCACAGCGTGGGTGTGCAGTGGATGGCCACCGACGAAGGCGTGTTGGGGCGGAGTTCGGGCGCATTCTTCGCGCGCGACGGGACCGGCCGCTTACCGGTGCCGTTGGCGGAAAAGCTCTACAACATCCATCGCTACGAGAACGGCTCGGCGGCGATGCACCTGGTGTTTCGCGATCACACGATTTCCGATCTGATCGGGTTCGTGTATTCGGGTATGCCTCCAGCGGACGCGGCGCAGCACCTGATTGGCAACATCAAGGAAGCGGCGAAGCCTGTGCTGGCCACGGGCCGTGATGCGGTGGTGTCGATCATTCTCGACGGCGAAAATGCGTGGGAGTATTACCCGAAGTCAGGACGCGAATTCTTGCGGCGGTTCTATGACGGGTTGCAGCGCGATTCGGGGATCGAGGCGGTGACAATTTCCGAGGCGATTGCGCGGCACAAAGATTTCGGCAAAATGACCTCGCTGGTGCCGGGGTCGTGGATCGGGGCTAACTTCAACGTGTGGATTGGCGCGCCCGAGGACAACCGCGCCTGGGACTACCTGCACCACGCGCGCGAATTTTACGCGCAGAATGCGGCCAGTGCGACCGAGGCGCAGCGCAAGCTGGCCTTTGAGGAAATCCTGATTGCCGAGGGCAGCGACTGGAACTGGTGGTACGGGCCGGAACATCACTCGGCGAACGACCGCGACTTTGACGAGCTGTACCGCAAGCACTTGTCGAACGTGTACCAGGCGCTGGGCGCGGTTCCGCCGGACTCTCTAGCCCAGCCCATCATGGGGGCGGAAGTGCGTCCGTCGTTTGTGCCCCAGACGGCGTACATTCATCCGCGAGTGGCGGGCGACAAGGTACGTTACTTCGAGTGGATGGGCGCGGCCATCTACACTGCCGACCACCGCTCCGGCTCGATGCATGGTAAACAATTTCTGCTGGATGCGGTGTATGCCGGCATCGACTCTACTCATGTGTATGGCCGGCTGGATTTCATGGGCAACGTGCCGGGGGAAGATTTTGAACTGGTCGTGAACCTGGAGTCATGGGCCAGCGGCGAGCCGCGAGCGCGACGTACGCTGCGGGTCGAAGCGTCGGTGCACGAGCGCAAGCTCAACTGCTGGAAGATCGAGAACGGGTCGGAGGATCGGGTGAAGGCGTCGTCGGCGCAACCGGACGAACACGTGAAACTCGCGCTGGTGCGGAATTTTGAGTTCAAGCTGCCGCTGGTGTGGTTGCTGGCGACTCCGAGCGCGGCTCCGGCAGATCGAACCGCAGAACGAGCGGCCGAACGCAAGGCTGGCGCCGTTGCCGTGGCGGCTACCGGCAAATTGCGGCTTCGCTTCAGCTTATGGCAGAATCGGCTGCCGGTGGATTCGTTGCCGTTGGAGGGATGGATCGAGCTGCAGGTGCTGAGCGAGGGAGATTTGATTTTTGGGGCGTGAGAAGTGAATCGAGGTTCAAGCTAAGGAAAATCGATGAGCTCGTAGATTTTCGCATTGTCCAGCTGTAACGATCCGGGCCTTTTGGATTCAATGACGGGCGGCGGTTTACGCCTGGAGAGCATCGCTTTGATAGAGCAAAGGATTAGAGCGTTGACCGTAGCGCCTTCCCGATGCGCCATTTTCTTCAGCCGAGATTGAATCTTGGCCGGAAGGTCGAGTCTAATTCTCACAGACCCCATTCTTGCATAAGACCAGCAAAAGGGAAAACGCCGGACGCTTGCGCTGTCCGGCGTTCGAAAGAGGCTTCTGGAGAAAATCCTGTCTAGTTGCTGCCGCCGCCGTTTGCGGGTGTTGGGGCGGGCGCAGTGCCCACCGTTAGGGGGCGGTTCAATTCCAAGGTGAGTTGGGTTCCGGCGGGCAGAGTCGCGGAGCGGTGTTTGACCAGCCAATGAGTTGTGGTCCCACCCGCGCCGATTGCGCCGCCGACCAATATTCCTACCGGACCGCCGATCAGTCCACCAATCAGCATGCCGCCGGCTGTGCCGGCGCCGGCCTCGATCTTGTCGCCCCGGTCATGGCCTAATCCCTTGAACTGTCCTTCTTGATTCACGTCGGCGCCTTTAATGTTGGTGTCGACCAGCGTCGCATCGAGGTAGTAGCGCTCGCCGGTGGGAAGAATCACGGCTTCCGGCAGAATTCCGATGGTCGGCTTGCCCGAGATGCGGCGCGGCTCGTTCACCTTGGTGACGCGGCCTTCGACGGTCGCTCCCACGGGAATCAACGTATTGCCGTTGACCACGACCGCCTGGGTGACTCTTGCCTGAAAGGGATCTCCAACTCGATTGCTAAATGTGGCGAGCGTCGTGTCGAGCCGCACCATCAGGGCAGTTCCGGCGGGGACGGGAGAACTGGTCTGGGCCGCGAGCTGGGCCGCGGACAACGATGCCAGCAGCAGGCCGGGGAGCAGCATCCATTTCTTCATTGTCTTCATGGGGAGGGTACCTCCTGGAATCCGAAGCGCTCTATTGACTCTAGTCTACCCCGAAGGCCGCGACAATACGCACACAGGACAGGGAACCAGCGGCGATAAGGGCAGGGTGGGGATGGCCGAATGGTCGCTTCCGAACGGGGATATGGGCAGCAACCAGTGTGTCGGGCGTCACACAGCGTTCATGGCCATCCGATATAATCGTTGGTTCCCAAAATCGGTTTGCAGACACAATATGGGAAAGAGTTATGCGGGGGAGCGCATTTTGGCAGGGCACGGCGTCAGGAGCGGGAAGACTCATTCTGGACGGCTT
This sequence comes from Acidobacteriota bacterium, assembly GCA_013289685.1. GTDB lineage: Bacteria > Acidobacteriota > Terriglobia > Terriglobales > Acidobacteriaceae > Sulfotelmatobacter. The sequence goes on from JABCZL010000002.1 coordinate 169,669, forward strand.
CGAGTTCCCCCCAGTGGCTAAAGCCGGTTTTCATTTGGGACAAGTTTCGGCGCGGCTTGAAGCCGCGCCCTTTCAAGGCGAAACGTGTCAAAAGCGAAAACGTGTCAAGGGTGAAACGTGGCAATTCGTTCTTCAAGGACTCTTATGACCACAACTCTGACCACTTCCTCCATGACTGGACAGGAAATCGTTGATCTCACCAAGAAGCACACGCTGTTTGAGTGGTCGGCGCAATCGAAGGTTGATCCCATCCCCGTGGCGCGCGCCAAGGGCATTTACTTCTGGACGCCCGAGGGCAAACGCTTCATCGACTTCAACAGCCAGTTGATGTCGGTCAACATTGGTCACGGGGACGAGCGCGTCATCCGGGCCATCCACGAACAGGCGCAGACGCTGTGCTATGCGAATCCGTTCATGGCGACGGAGCCGCGCGCGCGGCTGGGAGCGAAGCTGGCGGAGATCACTCCGGGCGACATTGACACGTTCTTTTTCACCAACGGCGGAGCTGAGGCTAACGAGAACGCAATCAAGATCTCGCGCTTCTTTACCGGACGTCACAAGATCATCGCGCGTTACCGGTCTTACCACGGCGCGACCGCGGGCGCTATTTCGCTGACCGGCGACCCGCGGCGCTGGGCCGCTGAGCCCGGCATCCCGGGCGTGGTGCGGGTGCTCGATCCTTATCACGGCATCGAGCGCGGGTGGGAATCGGCGGAGACCTCGCTGGCCATGATCGAAGAGACAATCCAGCTTGAGGGCCCGCAAACGATTGCCGCCTTCATCCTCGAAACCGTGGTTGGCACCAACGGCATTCTGATTCCGCCCGACGGATATCTCGAGGGCGTGCGGAAGCTGTGCGATAAGTACGGCATCCTGATGATTGCCGACGAAGTGATGGCCGGTTTTGGGCGCACGGGTGAGTGGTTCGCCATCGACAACTGGAAAGTCGTTCCGGACTTGGTCTGCATGGCCAAGGGATTGACTGCGAGCTACCTGCCGCTAGGTGCCGTGGGGATGCGGCATCATATTGCGCAGCACTTCCAGGACAAAGTTTTCTACGGCGGGCTGACTTACAACTCGCATCCCATGGGCTGCGCCGTGGCGCTGGCCACGATCCGCGTGTACGAAGAAGACCACCTGATCGAGAACGCGAAGAAGATGGGCGCGATCATGAAGCAGCTTGGCGCTGAGTTGCAGGCGAAACATCCGTCGGTGGGGGCGGTGCGGTCGATCGGGCTGTTTGGCATCGTGGAACTGGTGCGCAGCCGGAAGACGCGGCAACCGATGGCTCCGTTCAACGGGACTTCGGAGGAGATGGGCGCGCTTGGACGCTTTTTCCGCGAGCAGGGGCTGTACACGATTGTGCGCTGGAACTCGTTCTATACGAATCCTCCGCTATGCATTAACGAGCAGCAACTGCGGGAGGCGTTTGCCATCATCGACAAGGGGCTTGAGATTACGGACAGGGCGGTGAAGGACTAGTTCCTCGTTCGGCTGAGCTTGCTCCTCGAGTCAAAATCCCCACCCTCTCGCGAAGTGCGCGAGAAGGGTGGGGCACCCAGATCCTCTGTCGATCCTCTGCGGTAGAATCAAGCATATTCCGATTCGCGGAGACCTTGATGAAAAAATTTGGGGCTACGATCCTGTTGGGCTTGTTGAGTGTTGGGTGGTCGGTTCAGGCCACGGCGCAGATGCGGGCCAATGGCATGCCCGAGAGCCGCGAGGCCCGGAAGGCCGCGAAGAAGCAGCAGAAGGCGCAGAAGAAGTACGCCAAGGCGCAGCGGAAAGCGGAGCGCAAGATGTTGAAGACGGAGCGCAAGGGCACGAACTACCCGAAGCAGCAGTTCTGATCCATCCTAGGCTGATCTCGCGAAATGATCCCAAGTTGAAAATTGGCTGGAACCGTTGCGGGGTACGGGATTTGGCGGCTGGGAGGCTGCCGCGACGGCGCAATGATTCGCTTGCACGTTTTGCCCGCTGGGGGCACAATTAGGGGTCAAAAAAATGCCCTATCTGGCTGGAGTGGAGCGCCCAGTGTGCCACTCGGAAAAAGGTCGAAAAATGAAAAACAATCGGATCTTGATGACGGTGTTCAGGTCGTTGTTGTTTACCGCGTTGTTCGGCGCGCTTGCGCTTACGGGGTTCGCACAACAAACCAGTTCCAATGCAAACGCACAGCCGGCCGCGACGGGTGCTCAATCTCCAGCTTCCCAGAGCACCAGCGATCTCGAGCCGTTGCCTGCCCCGACGCCCAAGGATTTCTGGGACGGCGACGATCCGAACCTGGTGAATCTGGTGACGCACCCGTTTGCCAACAAGAAGTACGTGCAGCGGCAGGTGGCGCCCATCCGGGACCGCCTCAACGAACTGGATGAGTTGACCACGGAAAACGGAAATCACATTAAGGACGTGGACGCGCGCGCCCAGCGGGGCATTCAGCTGGCGTCGGAAAAAAGCAGCCTGGCGGACCAACATGCCTCAGACGCGGCCAGCAGGGCGCAGTTGGCGCAGACGGCGGCTACGCAGGCCTCCACAAGGGTATCGACAGAAGAGCAGGTCGTGGGCAACCTCGACAAATACCAGGGGAGTGGGCAGACTGAAATTCGCTTCCGTGCTGGCCAGACAGTTCTGAGCAAGGCGTCGAAGGACGCGCTTGACGAGATGGCGGCTCCGCTGAAGGTTGAGCGCAACTACATTATCGAGGTTCGCGGGTTCTCCGCCGGTCACGGTCAGGCTGCGATTGCCAGCTCGCAGAAGATGGCGGACTCGGTGGTGCGATATCTAGTGCTCAACCATCAGATTCCGGTCTACCGCATTTATGTGATGAGCCTGGGCAATGCGCCGGTGGAGGGAACCGCGGCGAAGCATAGCAGCGGGGGACGAGTGGAAGTTAACCTGATGAAAAATGATCTGGTCGGTTCCGTGCAGCACTGACAGGTTCTTAGCGTTCAAGGAGCGGGCGAGTCGACGGCGACTCGCTCTTTTCTTTCCTCTAGATGTCATGGTGAAGCAAATGCGGACTCTGGCCCTCAGGGGCTAAAGCCCGTATTTTTTTGTGGCGTGGGCGGCACGGCTGAAGCCGTGCCCTTCCCAACCTCGCGTCCTTCCCAACCCCTCGTCCTTCCAAACCCCCGCGTCCTTCCCAACCCCGTGCCCTTTTCTGAACCCGTATCCTGTGGATTGGTTGGTAACTGCTGGAGGATTGCACATTCGTAATTTGAAAGTAGTTACTACTGGCGGCAGAATCAGGGTAACCACTTCGAAGTCCAGCAAACGCAGCTTCTTGTCGGGGAGCGGCGCCGCTGAACAAAAACAATTCTGGCCGGATTGGAACGTGAGGTAGTCATGTCTCGCGCGAAGGCAAGAATTCTCTGTATTGACGACCACTGGAACGGGCTGATTGGGCGGAAGATGCTGCTCGAACAGAGCGGCTATGAGGTTTTGGAAGCGAGTGGCGGGGACGAGGGGCTGAAGTTGTTCCGCAAGCACGCCGTGGATGCGGTGGTCCTCGACTACCAGATGCCCGGGATGAACGGCGACGTAGTGGCCGCGAAAATGAAGCGGATCAATGCGCGCGTGCCGATCATGATGCTGTCCGCCTACGAACCTCTGCCCAAGAGCAAGCTGACGTCGGTGGACTCGCTACTGTCGAAGTCCCAACCGCCGAACATTCTTTTGTCCAGCCTGCAACGTCTGTTGAACGACGGTCACAGACCGTTCTTCTCCCGCTGGCTCGATCATTGGAAGAACCGGAATCAGGGGGTGACGCATTGAACTTCCTGAAGCAGTTCCTAGCAAGAGGCTGTAAGCACCGGTTCTCGTGGCCGCGAATCGATGAAATCGGCCGTTATTATCAGAGATGCCCGATTTGTGGAACCGCCTACGAATACGACTGGGCATTGATGCGACGGACGGACCGGCTGCTGGCGGCGGTTATCGAGCCCAATGGGGTGGAGATGCTTTCTCCAACCTCTCAGGGTTTGTCTTCCCTGAAATAGGCGAACTGAAACAGGCGAACTGGGAATGGCACACTCTCCTCGAATGCGGCCCGGAACACGCGCTATGCGCGTAAGCCTGCAGGGCAGAATTTCCGCGACAGTCGTGCTCGAAAATGGACGACAGGTATCCGCCAAGGTGCATCAGCTCTCCGTCACAGGAGGGCTGTTGGAACTGCCGACATGCCTGGAAGAACGAGCCAAGGTGAGCCTGAGCCTTCCGATTGGCGCCGACATCTTGCGCCCGCATGCTGAAATGCTGTTCCCGATGTGGAGCGCGCAGGGCTATCTGCAGCCGTTCCGGTTTACCCGTCTTTGGGCGCAGGAACGGCAGATCCTGGAAGCGGAAATTAGCGAACTGCTCAAGCAAACCCTGGCGCGATCCACCGTAACGAACGGGCCGGGCTCGCGCCCTCGCCGCATGCGTTAGAACCTCATTCTAAGGTGCGAACGCATCTAGCCACCTCATTTTGGGGGTTGCCAAATGGGGTTTGGCTGGGAGATGATGCTGGCCCTGGGGGCAGTTGGGGCCTGTCCCATTTTGGGAAGCGGGAAGAAATTGTGATTTGAGCCACTGTTCGCTTCGGTGCCCTCAGGTCATAATGCCAACCAACTGGTTCGCGGCCTCCCTCAGGCGTTTGAGCCAGAGCAATCGAACAGGCAAGTTTGTTTGGCGGTAACCTTTCTCTGCGGGAGGAGGCGTTGCCGCGACTGGTTGCACTTCGCGGAAGTTCCACTTGCGAAGGCGCACGGTGCTGACCCCAGGGAATCCCATGAAGTGAAAGGTTGGCTATGAGTTTTGCCGATCGAAGGGAAGCCATTCGAAGGTCTCTGTATTTCCTGCACACCTGGCCGCGACGGTATGGGCTTGCTCTGATCGCGGTGGCCGCGGCTAGTCTGTTGCGCTATGCCTTGAGCAAATTGCTTGGGGCCAATCTTCCTTTCCTGCTGTTCTACCCCGCAATCTGGCTGGTGGCTTGGATGGCAGGATTGGGGCCGGGCGTCTTCGCCGTCGCTTTATCCGAAGTGTCAGCCGTTTACTTGCTGTTCGGGCCGGCGAACACGTCAGCGTTAGGTCTGCCACTCAATCCAAATGGGCTGATCCTGTTCTCGATCGCGGGAGTGGCACTGAGCGCGCTGACCGACACGTACCGAAAACGAGCCCAAAGGTTGCAGGGATTCGAAAGGGCGGTGGAAGGTCTGGAAGAGATGATCGTCGTGGTGGACCACGACTACCGCTTCGTAATTGCGAACCGCGCCTTCCTGAATTATCGGAACCTGGAGAGAAGAGATCTGATGGGCCGGCGAGTTGGGGAAACCCTAAACCCGGGCGTCTTTGAGACGACGATCAAGGCAAAGCTGGATGAATGCCTCCAGGGCAAGATCGTGCAGTACGAAATGCGGTACCGGTACCCGGAGCGGGGCGAGAGGGATCTCTTCATCACTTACTTTCCGATCCAGGGGCCGGGCGGAGTCGACCGGGTGGCGAGCGTGTTGCAGGACATCACCGAGCGCAAGCGGTCGGAGCAATCCCTGCGTCTATTCCGCACGTTGATAGACCAGTCCAACGACGCGGTGCAGGTGATCGATCCTGAGACGCTTCAGTTTCTGGACGTCAACGAGAGAGCCTGCAAGGACTTGGGTTACACGCGGGAAGAGCTATTGTCACTGACCGTGTACGACATTGATCCGGGTGCCGACGAGGCGTGTCACGCGACGGTTCTGGGCAAGTTGCGGGATGCGGGATCTGTGGTGAAGCAAACGGTTCATCGGAGAAAGGACGGGTCGACCTTTCCGGTGGAAACCAGCCTGAAGTACGTTTCGCTGGAGCGGGACTATGTGGTCGCGGTGTCGCGGGACATCACCGATCGAAAGTGCGCGGATGACGCGCTGCGCGAACGCGAAGAAAAGTTTCGTCAGGTAGCGGATAACATCCAGGAGATTTTCTGGATGGTCGATAGCGACAGCAAACAAGCGATCTACGTGAACCCGGCGTTTGAACAGATCACGGGACGTACGGTGGCGAGTTTGCTGAACGCGCCCCTTTCCTATGACGAGATCATTCATCCGGACCATCGTGCACACGTTCTCAATCGCCTGAGCGAAGCTGCCACCACGGGGAAGTTCGATGAGGAATTTCGAATAGTGCGTCCCGACGGAACGATCCGCTGGGTCGAGGCCCATGGATTTCCGGTTTGCAACGCGGACGGCAAAATATATCGTTTGGCGAGCGTGGTCCAAGACATCACGGCGCGAAAACTCGCGCAGGAGGCGCTGCGAGATAGCGAGGACCGTCACCGGGATCTGGTTCAACATAGTGAGGATCTGGTGTGCACGCACGATCTGGAGGGCAGATTGCTATCCGTGAATCCGGCGCCGGCGCGGGTTCTAGGGTACGAGGTTGCCGAGCTGCTAAAGATACCGATGCGCGACCTGATCGCGCCAGAGGCTCGTGAACAGTTCGACGCATATCTGGAAAGGATCAAGAAGACTGGGGCGGATCGGGGAATGTTGTGCGTTGTAACGAAGACAGGAGAGCGCAGGATTTGGGAATACAGCAACACGCTGCGCACCGAAGGGGTGGCGTCGCCGGTTGTACGAGGGATGGCGCGCGACATTACGGAGCGAAAGCGGGCGGAAGCGGCGCTGCGCAAGTCGGAACAACGCTATCGCCTGCTGTCTGAACAAAATGTCTCGGGAGTTGCGATCGCCACCATGGAGGGCGAGGTGGTGGATTGCAATGATGGGTGGGCGCGCATTCTGGGCTATGACAAAGCAGACGAAGTTCGCGGCCGCCGGGCATCCGAGTTCTATTTCAACCTCGCCGAGCGGGAACCCATGCTGAGTGAGTTGAAGCAGGAGGGTGCCTTCTTGAGCCGGGAGATGCAACTCAGGCGACTGGACGGTACGCCGATCTGGGTCTTGTTCAACGCAGTGGTACTCGATGGAGGCGGTTACGGAACGCAACTTGTGCAGGCCACGGCGATCGACATCACGGAACGCAAGCAGGCGGAAGCGGCGCTGCAACGCAGCGAAGCCCATTTCCGGTTTCTAGTGGAACAGGCGTCGGATGGGATTTTCATTGCCGATGCTCAGGGGAAGTACCTGGACGTGAACTCAGCCGGAGCTGAAATGCTGGGATACACGCGAGAGGAGATTCTGCAATTGACGGTCGCCGATGTTGTCGTACCGGAAGAGGCGCCCCGCGTTCTAGACGAACGGATCCGCATGCAGGAAGGCCGTGCGGTTCGCAATGAATGGAAATTCCGGCGCAAGGACGGGTCGTTCTTCCCCGGTGAAGTTTCCGGAAAACAACTGCCGGATGGGCGATTGCAGGGAATTCTCCGCGACATCAGCGAGCGCAGGCAGGCGGAGGAAGCTATGCGCCAGAGTGAAGAACGGTTCCGGGTGGCGCTCAAGGATTCTCCCATCACGGTCTTCAGCCACGACCCAGAGCTGCGCTACACGTGGATCTACAACCCGCAGCTTTGTTGGCACGAGGCTATAGGCAAGACCGATGCAGACATCATCGGACCGAAGAAGGCCGCGAGTCTGGTTGACATCAAGCGGCGGGTTCTTAAGGAGGGAGTGGCGTTGCGGGAGGAAGTGGTGATTCCGCATGACGGCAAGAACCACGCATTCGATATTACCGTGGAACCCCTGTTCGACGCAGAAGGAGGCATCGCCGGCATAACCGGCGCCGCCATGGACGTTGCGAGGCTGCGCGAAATGACGGATCGTCTGCAGGACGCGCGGGACAGGCTGGCGCAGGAAAAGTTGTATCTGGAACGTGAGATTCAGTCGGAGCTGGGGTTCGAAGAAATCATTGGACAGAGTCCTGCGTTGCACGAAGTGTTGAAGAATGTGCGGGTGGTGGCGCCGACCGATTCGACAGTCCTGCTCCTGGGTGAGACGGGTACGGGGAAGGAATTGGTGGCGCGTTCGTTACATTCGCTAAGTTCGCGGCGCGACAAGACTTTTATCAAGCTCAATTCTGCCGCAGTGCCTTCAGGGCTGCTGGAGAGCGAGCTCTTCGGGCACGAAAAAGGAGCGTTTACCGGTGCGGTCAGCCAGAAGGTCGGGCGGATTGAGCTGGCGGATAAAGGCACATTGTTCCTGGACGAGATTGGCGAGTTGCCGATGGAATTGCAGCCGAAGCTGCTGCGGGTATTGCAGGATCGTGAGTTCGAGCGGCTGGGCGGGGTCCACACGCTGCGTGTCGATGTGCGGATCATTTCGGCCACCAACCGCGATTTGCGTGAGGACATCGTTGGCAGGAGATTTCGCGAAGATCTGTTTTACCGTCTCAATGTATTTCCCATCGAGTTGCCCTCGTTACGCGAGCGGCGCAGTGATATTCCCATGCTGGTTCATCATTTTGTGCGCAAGCATTCGGCGCGCATGGGGAAGCATATTGACGTCGTCCCTGATGAGACCATGACGGTGCTGCAGAATTGGAACTGGCCGGGGAACATCCGCGAGTTGGAGAACATGATCGAACGCATGGTTATCTTGAGCAAAGATCGCGAACTGGCTGCGCCGCCAGAGGATTTGGACGCGCCGCAGGAGTCTGAGGAAGATAACCTGACGCAAAAGGAACGCGAGCATATCATCCGCGTGTTGCGGGAGACCAACGGAGTGCTCTCGGGAATGGATGGGGCGGCGAGGCGGTTGGGGATCAAGCGCACGACCCTGCAGTCGATGATCAAGCGGTTCGGAATTGAACCGCGGGAGTACGGACGTGGAAGCGGGACCTTTGGGGCAGGATAGAACAGCTCTTCGGCCACAAATCTCAGATTTGAAAGTCAAAATCCCCACCCTCTCGCGAGAAACGCGAGAAGGGAGGGGCACCCTCGCCCGCGATTACTTTGTCAGGCGATTGTATTTTTTCAGGGCTTCACGAAGGCGGTCGTGGGGCAGGGCGATGACGGTGTGATTGTTGATACCGGTCATGGTATCCGCGGCGACCATGGCGTTGACCACGGCTTCTTCGGTGGCCTGGACGGTCGCGAGAAAAATCGGATCGAGCGAATCGTTGGGGAGCATGGTGAGCTGATGCAGTCCCTTGGTGCCGACAGCGCCGGGATTGGCGGTAGAGAAGGCGATGAAGATGTCGCCGGAGCCGTCACCGGAGTAGCTGCCGTCGCGCCCCAGGCCGAGCGAGATTTTTCTGGCGATGCGCTTGAGTTGGGTGGGGATGAGAGGAGCGTCGGTGGCGAGGACCACGATGATTGAGCCGACGTCGTCCTTCCAGACTGTATGCTCGGGAATTTCGCGCCCCACATTGATACCGGCGATGCGGAGTTGCTCGCGCGATCCATAATTGCATTGCACGAGGACGCCGATGGTGTAGCCCCCAGCTTTTTCGTCGAGGACGCGCGAGCTGGTTCCAATGCCGCCCTTGAATTCGTTGCAGATCATGCCCGTGCCGCCGCCGACGTTGCCTTCCTCGACGGGGCCGGTGTGGGCCGCGTCGAGGGCGTGCCAGGCGTCCTCGGGCTTAACGTGGAATCCGTTGATGTCGTTGAGGTAGCCGTCCCAAGTCTCGGCGACGACGGGCAGAGACCACCAGTAACCTTCCATGTCGGGCGTACCGTGTTTCACTTTCCAGGCGATGACGGCGTCGCGAACCACGCCTACGCTGTGCGTGTTGGTGATCATGACGGGGCCGTTGAGAAATCCGGAGTCGTCGACCCAGGTGGTTCCGGTCATTTCGCCGTTGCCGTTGAGGGTGAACCAGGCGGCAAAGACGGCGTCGTTGCTGGCTTTGCCGCGAGGATGAATGGCGGTAACGCCGGTGCGCACGGGGCCTTTGCCGATTTCGAGTTTGCCTTCGCCGGAGATCAGCGTGGTGTGGCCGACCTCGACTCCCTTCACGTCGGTGATGGCGTTGTTCGGGCCGGGAGTGCCGTCGAAGGGAACGCCGAGATCCCGCGCACGCGGCTTGGACTGGGCGGATAGGGTTGTGGCCAAAGTGAAGGTGAAGATGAGTGCGGTCCGGTGGACTCGTAAACGGGGCATGGAGCCTCCAACAAAGCTGGAAGTATACAAGGATGCGAAGGCGAGGAGGGTTACGGTGTTTGGTGCGTTATCGGCCGCCGTGCTCTGGGGTACAATCGCAAACGAGCTTAAATTGCATTGGGGGAAGATTATGGATGGCTGGAGGAAAGCGCTGGTCCTGGGCTCAATCGGTGCGGCGGGGATTCTGTTTATGAAGAAGAAGTATCCGGCGGGTGTGCTGGCCACAGGTGTCGGACTGGCGCTGCTGGCGGCGGAATATCCCGAGAGGTTCGAGAAAGTGCGGCTAGCGCTGCCCGACTATTTCGAACGCGGCATGCGCGTGATGGAAATGGCGGGGCAAGCTGGTAAGCGGATTACTGAGGCGGCGGGGCGTAGCGCCGTGGAATCGTGGGAGGAGTTTGGGGGATGATCTGGACGTCAGACTTCAGACCTCTGACATCAAACCTTAGCTTCAAGTCGAGATGCTTAGGCAGGGGCGAGAGACAAAGTTCTGAGGTCCGACGCCCGAGGTCTGAGGTCCGCTGTCTTCACTCGATGCCGAGTTGCTTTTTGGCGTCGGGGCTGAGGCGTTCGGGGGTCCAGGGCGGAGTCCACACCACATTTACGGTGCAGGTGCTAATGCCCGGCAACTGCTCGATGCGTGATTTCACCTGGGCGCTAATGTTGACGTGCTCGGGACAGCCTTGCGCAGTCAGGGTCATTTCGACGTTAACGTCCTGCTTTGCATCCGCGTCGACGAGGGCGGGAGAAAACCCAACCTTGTAGATCAGGCCGAGGTCGACGATGTTGACCGGAATCTCCGGATCGTAGCAACTCTTCAGTGCGCTCAAGACGTCTTGTTCCGTGATGGCGGCCATGGCGGAAAACACCTCGCTTTGCTACTTCCAGTTTACCTTATAGTTGCGGCCCCGCGGGCTGGCTGCGACTGCGGCCGGAAACTTGGTAAAGTCTTCCCATGATGAGTCCTGAGGCCAAGCAAAGAATACACCTGGCGCTGCTGCTGGGGGTGGTTGTCTCGACGGTGTACGCGGGCCGTTATTTGTACCAGCGGCATGAAGACGAGGTCGCGGCTGAGAAACTAAAGCAGGCGCAGAACGTGGGGTATTCCAATCCGGATTATTACGTCAGCCCGAAGAAGCTTTATCCCTACGATCTGAAGAGCGCGAAGCAGCTTACGCAGCAGCCGGTTTGGGTGAAGGAAGGATACCGCTATACCTATTACCGATATGACCTGGCGAGCAAGCAGGTGGACTTCGCGCATGACGCGGGGCTGCTGCTGCCGATCGAAAAGCTGGAGATCAAGGATGTGGTCACGGCGGTGCCTGCGGGGAAGGGGGAGCGGCGGCAGATGATGGCAGTGTTTCAGAAAGAGGGGAAGACGTATGCGGTGCCGATTGGGTTCGAGGCGGAGGAGCAGTACAAGATTTATTCCGACGAAATGTTTTTCGTGGAAGATCCGCATGACCTGTACAAGCACTGGGCGGCCGATGTGTGGCAGGCGGTGGCGCAGCACGAAGTGAAGCCGGGGATGAACGAACTGCAGGCGGATTTCGCGATTGGCATGGGTGTGCCGGACGGGGGTAGTAGTTCGTATGAAAAAACCGTGCGCTATCCGAATGGTGGTAAGCCGATCGTGGTGGTGTATCACGACGGCAAGGCGGCGGAGATCAAGGCGGACTCGACCGGTTCGTGAGTGTTGGGTTCGGGATTCACAACAACGCCTCGTTTTGCGGGCGGGCAGGCGCGGCTTGTGCTACCATGCCGGGCAAAGTTGTAAGTGCCGGAGGGAGAGTCATGACGACTGCACTCAGGCCGTTGAGTACCGGAGAATTGCTGGACCGCACGTTTTCTCTTTATCGCAGCCATTTTGGATTGTTCGTTGGAATCTTCGCGCTGCCATACATGGTCGTCTTAGCTTTCCAGTTGGTGGGGCTCGTCTTTCAATCTTCCGTTCCCAAACCTTCGAACGTCCTGTTAAGTGTAGCTTGGACCCTGGGAGCTGCGTTCTTGGCACTGGTTGTTTCTGCTGTTTCTCAGGCCGCGACCGTGGTCGCAGTCTCCAACTTGCTTCTGGACCGACCCGCAAGCGTGACGGACTCGTTTTCGAGGGTTAAAGGACAGGTTCTGGGGGTCCTGGGACTCTCATTGCTCACCTACTTGGCTGCCTGGTTGGGCCTTTTCTTCATAATCGTGCCAGGCGTAATCCTTTGGATTATGTGGTCCTTGGCTGTCCCGGTGAAGGTTTTGGAGCACAAAGGCGTATTCGACTCGATGTCGAGAAGCATGGAACTGACCAAGGGGCACTGGGGGCGCATATTCGTAATTGGATTGCTGATTCTGGCGTTGAAGTTTGGAGTTAGCTCATTGTTTCAGTGGCCCGTACTCATTGCGGCGGGTTTCAGCATTAAAGGCGGAGTACAGCGATTCGATGTTGGCTGGCAAGTAGCCTTGCTAGTATCCGCATTCGTTTCTACAAGCCTCGTAGGTGCCCTCGCGACGATCGCATTCTCTGTCGTTTACTATGACGAGCGGGTGCGCAAGGAAGCGTTTGATTTGCAACTGATGATGATGACGCTGGACGCCCCGGGACTTCCAGCTTCTCCCGCACAAGCAGGCGCATGACCGCGAGGCGGACCCACATCCTGGCGTTCTTTCTGATCGTGGCAATCTTCTGCCGCGCGGATGGGACCGGAAACGACGCGCTGACGACAGCCGAGTATCGGGCTGATCTTGACCGGCTGTTGTCCGCGACCCAGCAACTTGACAGCTCGGGGAGCCCAACTCCCCAGCCCTTGCATGATGTGACGCAGAGTTGGCACGTCCGGACCGATCAACGGGAATTCGAGATATCCACGGAAGGGTTGCGGCGGGATGTTCGCCGATACGAGAGCGAGAAAAACATTGCCAATGCCTCTGCCGTTCGTACACGGCTGGAGAGCCTGCGCAGCGATCTCGACGCGTTCGAAAAACCTCCTGCGGATTCTTCTGCGAACCGGGCAGCGTTGAATTCGATTCTGGCCCGGCCGGAATTTCGCGACGTGCAGGGACCGAACTGGGTCGACCGGCTGAAGCAGCGGCTGCTGGCATTTCTAATTCATCTTTTGGAGCGGCTGTTTCGTTCGTCGGCCATTCCCACTATCAGCAGGTATTTCGTCTACGTGCTCATGGGGCTGGCAGTTCTGGCTCTCGGTTACCTCGCGTACCGCAGCATCTGGGCGGGCCAGGGCCTCGAGAAAGTGGTGCCCACGGATCTTCCCGTCTCTGCGAAAGAGTGGGCGATCTGGCTAAAGGAGGCGCGGGCGGCGGCGGCTAAGAGCGAGTGGCGCGATGCGATTCATCTCGCGTACTGGGCGGGGATTTCTTTCCTGGAGCGGCAGGGAATGTGGAAGCCGGACCGGGCACGGACTCCGCGGGAATACCTGCGGCTGCTTGCGAGTTCGAGCGAGCATCGCGAGACGCTGAAGGCTCTGACGCAAATCTTTGAACTGGCGTGGTACGCCAAGCGCGGCGCCAGTGAGAGAACCTTTTCGCAAACGCTGCAGGAACTGGAGAAGCTGGGATGCCGCTGAAGGTCGACCCGAAGGATCGCAAGCTTCTGATGGGAGCGGCGTGCGTCTTCGTGCTGCTGGTTGCGGTCGCCGTATTGTTTGGCGGGGAGAGCGCGACAAAGGCTGAGATTCCCAGCAGTTATTCGACCGCATCGGGCGGCGCAAAGGCTGCCTATCTGTTGTTGTCGCAGGCGGGGTACAAGGTGGAACGCTGGGAGAGTCCGCTCGATCAACTTCCGCAGGCCATGGGGAAGACGCTGATTCTGGCCGGGCCGCAGGAAGCGCCCACTCGAGATGAGCGGGAACGGCTGAAAGCGTTTCTCTCCGAGGGCGGACGCGTGATCGCGACTGGGATGTTTGCCGGCACCTTTCTTCCCGAGAATGAATCCGTGCCTGACGTACTTGGTGGCATGACGTGGAAGAAAGCGTCAGCGCTTTCGCCGTCTGCGATCACTCGTGCGGCTCCGGAGATTGTCCTGGCGCCGCAGGCCCGCTGGCAGTCGTACTCGGCGGCGTATCCGCTGTACGGGGATGGCGAACACACTCTGGTCGTGAAGTATCCCTACGGCCGCGGAGAAGTGCTGTGGTGGGCTGCGGCGACTCCGCTCACGAATGCGGGATTGAAAGAGCCGGGCAACATGGAGTTCTTTCTGGCCTGCATGGGCGGCGCGAAAGGGCCAATTCTGTGGGACGAATATATTCACGGTTACCGGCCCACGCTGGGTTCATCGATCGCGCATTCCCCGGTGAAGTGGCTGGTTCTGCAATTGTTGCTGCTAGCGCTGGCGGTGGTGGCCACGTTTTCGCGGCGGAGCGGTCCGATCTGTAAACCGGCCTCGGAAGTTCGCCTGTCGCCGCTCGAATTTGTGCACACGCTGGGCGGACTTTACGAGCATGCCGGCACGGCATCGGTTGCGGTGGACATCTGCTACCAGCGGTTTCGTTACTGGCTGACGCGGCGGCTGGGAGTTGCGAGCAATATTTCCGTGAGCGATCTAGAGGTGGCGGTGCGGGATCGCTGGTCATTCGTGGACGATCACTTCGTCGGGATTTTGCGACGCTGCGAATCGGCGAAGAATGATCCTTATCTGCATCCGCCGGCGGCGTTGCAACTGGTGCAGGAACTCGATCAATACGCGGTTCGCCTGAAGCTGTTTCAAGGCGTTCGCAAGGAGAAAGGTTAATGAACGCTGTTCCAGAGCTGGTGCGGCACCTACGCGAGGAGATGAGCAAGGTGGTGGTGGGGCAGGATGAGCTTCGCAACCAGTGCATCGTCGCGCTGCTATGCCGGGGGCACGTGTTGCTGGAGGGAGTACCTGGAATTGCGAAGACGCTCACGGTGAAGGCGCTGTCACGGCTGATGGGGCTGGAGTTTCAGCGGGTCCAGTGCACATCCGACTTGATGCCGGCCGACATTGTTGGCACGAACATTCTGAACATGGCAACCAGCGCCTTCCAGTTGCATCAGGGCCCGGTCTTCACCGACCTGTTACTGGTGGATGAAGTGAACCGAATGCCTCCGCGCACGCAGGCGGCGTTGCTGGAGTGCATGGAGGAACATCAGGTTACGATCGACGGCAAGACGTATCCGCTTTCGCGGTTCTTCACGGTGTTTGCCACGCAGAATCCGATTGAGTTTGAAGGCACGTATCCGCTGCCGGAGGCGCAGCTTGACCGATTTTTGCTGAAGCTGCGAGTCACTTATCCTGCGGTGCAGGATGAAGTTCAGTTGCTGGCCAATGTGCAGAACGGGTTTGAATCACGGGAACTGGAGAAAATGAACCTGCACCCGATCGGCACAGGATTGCTCGAGGAAGCGCAACGGCAGGTCAAGTCGGTTACGGTGCAGGAAGCGCTGTTCAGCTACATCGTGCAGATCGCACGGCGGACGCGGGATTGGCCGTCGCTGTCGCTGGGGGCGAGTCCGCGCGCGGCGGTGAGCTTGATGGCGGTATCGAAGGCGTTTGCCGCGATGGACGGTCGCGACTACGTGATTCCCGATGACGTGAAGGCGTCGGCGCGTCCGGTGCTGCGGCACCGGATCATGCTCCGGCCAGAGGCAGATCTGGAGGGGATTACGCCCGATCAGGTTTTGGAGGATGTGCTGCGCGCGGTCGAGGTTCCGAAGTGAGCGACGATGTTAGGGAACTAGGCCGGCTTGTTCCAAACGAGGTTGAAGCGCAGGCGAAATCGCACAAGCGCTTTGGCGTGGCGTTCGGCGACCGGTTCTTCATGCTTCTTTTTGTGGGGCTGGTCTGGCTGGGGCCGGCGTTTTTTGATCGGCGTTTTGTGTATGCGCTGCTGGCGTGGGATGGGCTGGTACTGCTGGCGTGGCTGGTCGATCTGACGGAACTGCCAAGGCCGGAACAACTCACGGTGCGGCGATCGTGGCGCTCGGCGGCTGCTTTGTCGATTTCATCGGACGTCGATATCACACTGACGAATTCTTCTGGCACGAGCCTGCGCGCCGCGGTGGTCGACACGGTTCCCTTGCAACTGAGGAATGAGCCGCCGACGCTTACGATCCGCGCCGCCGCAAAAGGCGAGGGGACGGCGAGCTATCGCATCCGCCCGACACAGCGAGGCGACGCTAAACTCGGCGACTGCTATGTGCGCTACCAGAGCCTGCTGCGCATTGCCGAGCGATGGGTGCGGGCTCCGCTGGAGCAGACGGTGCGGATTTATCCCAACCTGGACGAGGCCAAGCGGCACTCGATTTATTTGCTGCGCAGCCGGCAAATCGCATTGGAGAAGCGGCAGGCGCGGGTGCGTGGGATTGGCCGCGAGTTCGAGAGCCTGCGCGAGTATCAGCAGGGAGATGAGTATCGCGATATCTGTTGGACCGCGGCGGCGCGGCGCGGCAAACTCGTAACCCGCATGTACCAGATCGAGCGCAGCCAGACGGTTTGGATTGTGATCGATTCCGGCCGGCTGATGCGGGCGCGCGTAGGCGGCTTCAGCAAACTGGATCAGGCGGTCAACTCGGCCCTGAGCCTGGCGCAGGTCGCGTTGTACTCGGGCGACAGGGTGGGGCTCATCGCGTACGGGCGCGGGATTCGGCAGCAGCTTCCGGCGGCCAAGGGGAGTTTGCACTTGCGGCAGCTGATCGAGCGGCTCGCGATGGTACACGAGGAAGGCTCCGAGGCGGATCATCTGCAGATGGCGGCGCGACTCCTGACCGATCAGAAACGGCGCAGCTTGGTGGTTTGGCTGACCGACTTGGCCGAGACGGCGATGACTCCGGAAGTGATTGAAGCTGCATCGATGATGATGCCGCGGCATCTGGTCTTGTTCGTGGTGATCGGGCAGCCGGATTTAGGCGAGCTGGCTGCACGAACTCCGCGGAGCGAGACCGAGATGTATCAGGTGGCGGCGGCGCAGGAAATGGTTCACCGGCGCGAATTACTGCTGGCGCGGCTGCGCGAGCGCGGCGCGTTGGCCATGGAGGTAAGTTCCGGCACGGTTTCGGCGGTGCTGGTGAACGCTTATCTGCAGATTAAAGAGCGGAATCAACTGTGAGTTGAGCGCGCGAGGCCGGGATGGGCTTGCGCGACATTCCGAAGAGGTAGACTCCCAGAAGCACGAACAACGCCGCGGCCATCGAGAACTTCAGCGGTATGGGAAGGCCGGTCGGCGACACGAAGGCTTCGATCAGGCCGGCGATGATCAGGATAGGAATTGTTCCCAAGAGAAGTTGAACGGCCTCGACTCCGGCTTGCGCCAGCGAATCCCGCCGAGGCAAAACTCCCGGAAACAAAAGGCCCTGCGCGATCCGGAGTCCCGCGCCGCCGGCGATGAAGATGGCGGGCAACTCCAACACGCCGTGGGGTGCAACGAAACTCCATAGCTGCACACTCATGCCGGAGAGCCAGCAGGCCATGCCGATCACCCCAATCAGCAGACCGTTGTAGGCCATCATGTAAATCGTTCCCAGGCCAGCCGTGATGCCGAGCGCGAAAGTCATGAATCCGACCGACATATTATTGGTCATGATGGCGCTGGATGCCAGGGGCTTGATGCCGACGATGGAGTGCGTCCACATTTCGTGGCGATCGATGGTCTCGACCATTTGCGGTCCAAGAAGTTTTACTTTGAAGTCAGGATTCTGGTAGGTCAGGACCGCGCCTACCACTCCGGACACGGCAAAAATCAGAGTCGCTAACAGGCAGTGCTTGAGGTTCCGGCGGAATGCGGCGGGGTAGGTGTGCCAGAAGAACAAAAAAAGTGCTTTGGGACTCGCCCGGTGACCGGAATAGATGGTATTGTGGGCGCGCACGAGCAACTGGTTGACATAACGGGCAAAGTGCACGGAGCTGCGGTCTTCGCGGATGGCGGCCAGATCGGCGGCGGTCTGGCGGTAGAGCAGACTGAGTTCCTGCAGGTCGGAGCGGGAGAGCGACTTCAGGCCGCCCTTGGCGCTCTGATTGAGCAGCGATTCCAGCTTGCTCCAGTGCGGTTTGCGTTTCTCCAGCCAGCGAGTGGAAATCATCGTCGTTGGTCAACCCAGTTAGTCAACCCAGTTAGTCAACCCAGTTAGTCAACTCAGTTCGTCAACCTATGGACTCGTTCGAACAACTCAATATCGATACACCAGAGCAGATTGCCCTAGAACTGCCGCTCGCGGGTATCGGCAGCCGATTCCTCGCGATTGCCATCGATACTTTAATCCAAGTTGCACTGTATATCCTAACGGCAATCGTTTTCGTGATCATGTTGCCTCTGGGGTTCTCGATGTTCAATTTTCTTCCGCGCCTGATCGGTCCCGCGCTGGCAATCTTTATTCTATTCGCGATTTACTGGGGATATTTCGCGATTTTCGAAATTCTGTGGAAGGGGCAGACGCCGGGGAAACGATTTGCAGGCATCCGAGTCATTAAAGAGTCGGGCAGGCCGATCAACGCGTTCGAAGCGGTCGGACGAAACTTGATGCGGGCAGTGGATGTCCTTCCCGGGATCTACGGAGTGGGCCTGGTGTGCATGATGTTGAACCGCCAAAGCCGTAGGCTGGGAGACTTCGTGGCCGGCACGGTGGTGGTGCATGAAAAGCCGACAGAGGACGTGCGGCCGTCGTGGAACACATCCACGGAGTCGAGTTCCTCTACGCCGGGGCTGGGACAGATGACTGCGGAGGAATTAGTCCTGATTGAAACGTACCTGAGCCGGCGATGGGAACTGGACCCTGAGGTGCGACTGAGGACGGCGATTCAGATCGCCGATCGGATCAAGGCGAAGACGGGATGGGAGTCTCAGGACCGCCAGCACGTCGATGATTTTCTGGAAGAAGCGGCGCGCAAGATCCGGGACAGCGGGCGCTTCCACTAGCGTCTCTTACTGCACAATCCTAGGGAACCGGGACCATTTGTTTCGCGAGATTCCATCCTCGAAGTGAGACTTGCGCCGGCCCACTTGCCGATTTTGCGGGATACTCGATTTCGATTTCGCGGCTTTCTCCGGGGAGCAAGGATAGATAGTTGTCGCTGTAGTACGCTGGGAGAATCCGCGAACCGTCGGCCGCGTTCAGCAGAGTCAGCTTGGTGGCCAGCGAGGCGGTGGTTCCGGTGTTGCGGAGTTCCACTCGCACGCGGATGTTGTCGCCGGCGCGCGTGGATTTGGCCTCTACCGACAGCGAGGCGGCGGTAAGACGATTTAGGCGGCGATACGAAGCATTGTCCGCTCCCAGCCAATAGAAATTCCTGGATACAACTTCGCCGGACGAGTTGCGCAGTTCCAGGTTCACGAACACGATCGCTTCCGACGAGAGCAGCGGTGCGAGATCCAGCTTGAATCCATCGGTGAGCGCGTCGGCGGCTGCGTCTCGCTTTTCTTCTTTGTGGAGCAACAGCTTGTTCTCCAGGGAATACACGCTGGCAGTCAGCAACAACGCGCTCTGCGGATTGTTGGTGGTGTTCACTACCGCGACGTTGTAGTTCGACAGATCCAGTTGCACGTGCAGCGGCTCGCACGCCTTCTTCACTGCGTAGAAAGAAGACTGCGTGTCGTAGTCCGCGTTCAGAATTTGCCAGGTATTGCTGGGCCACGCGGGCTGGGTCATCCACAAAAGGCGCCCGCTGTTCGGCGCCCAGAGGTGTGCGTTCATGCCTTCGAAAATTGCACGGTGATCGACGTAGTCGAGCATCTGTGCCTTGCGCTCGAAATCTTCCAGGCTGGCGGGAGCGCCGAACTCCGCCTGCATTTGGGCCATGAACGGAGCCATGTCGCCGTTCCCGCTCTGATGCCAGTCGTGGTAGGCCCAGGCGTCGCCGATCGGCCACTGATCTTCCTTCGGAATCCACGCGCGAAAAGATTCCAGAGTCGAGAATGACGGCGTTCCCGTTTCGACGGAGAATCCGTGATTCAAGGCCGTGTAGTAGAGCGACGGGTCCATGTATTTGTAAGGGCCGCTATTTTGAAGATTGACCTGGTTCGAACTGGGGAAGTAGTAGCGCGTGCCGTCCAGCGAGTCGATCAAATTGATGAGGCCTTCGTTGATGACGGGCTGGGGCACGCCTTCGTTGCGGCCGCACCACACGACGATCGACGGGTGATTGCGGAATCGCAGGATGGTGTCGCGGGCGTTGTCAAGAAACAGCGCTGGATTTTGGGCCTCGACGTTATAGTTCTGCGTGGATTCCCAGAAGTCGTTCCACACCATCAATCCGTATTCGTCGGCGAGATCGTAGAAGGTTTGCTCGGTGTTTTGGCCGACCCAGTTGCGGATCATATTCAGGTTGGCGTCGCGATGCAGTCGGAAAAAGGGCTCGAGATGCTCGCGGGAGACGCGTTTGCGCGAGTCGTCCATACCCCAATTGCCGCCACGGGCCGCGATGCGCACGCCGTTTACTTTGATTACAAGGTAGGGGGAAGTTTTCGTGTCGTCGAGCATCTTCACCGACGGTGACAGCTCACCACCGGGCGCTAGCGACGCGACCCAGGACTTCCATCCGTCTCGCCATTCTGGAGGAAAGCTCGGAGGGAAAGGATCGGCAGCGGGAATTTCGCGCATGCCTTCGTGACGAACGTCCACAACCGGTTCTGGTTTCAGTCTCGCCGTGGTGGGTGAATATTCCAAACGGCGGAGGTGGCCGGCGCCGTCGAGCAGGCTCAACTCATAGCTGACTTCGCGAATTCCGAAGCGCAACTGTTTCGAATCGGACTCAGAGTTTCCGTCCGAGAAGGTTAAGTGGAGCGCATAGAGATCAGGCTTGCCATAGCCATTGGGCCACCACAGGCGCGGATGCTGAATCTTCAGTTGAGCGAATTCAGATGGCGCCAACTTCACCGGAGTCTTGCCTGGCACCAGCGTGACTTCTCGGGTAACGACGGTATCACCGAAAGAAGCCTTCAAGGTTCCACTCACCTGAGAGTTAGAAACGTTCTCTAGTGGCACCGTGATTTCGATATCGGCGTGGGTGGTATCGGGCAGGGGCAGGGAAGTCACCACCTGCGGGTCGCCAATCTTGACGGCGCTCGTGGCTGTCAGAATCACCGGTTGCCAGATGCCGGTATCGCGGTCGCGAACGGCAGGAATCCAGTCCCAGCCTTCGGTGGCGAGGAACGTCGGGCCGTCAAGACACATGATGCCGCCATTCTCGCCGGGGCCGCCCTTGACGGATTGCTCCTGAGGAATTCCGGGATGAGGCGGAGGCGAGACTCTCACGGCGAGAACATTCGCTACATCGGGCTTTACGATACCGGAGACGTCAAAGGCGCCGCGGATGAACGCCCCTGTGATCGAGCCGAGTTGTTGGCCGTTCAGCCACACGCGTGCTTCGTAGTTGATGCCTTCGAAGGTGAGAGTTAGGCGGCGTCCGGCGACAGCTTTCGGTGCGTGAAATTCAATGCGATACCAATAGTCCTGTTTGTTCAGGCTCTCGGGGATCGCGAGATTGTTCAAACCATAATCGGGATCGGGATACACGCCGCGATCGACCATGGTGGTGAGCACGGTTCCGGGGACGGTTGCGGACATCCAGTCTTTCGCATTGAAGGTAGTCAGCGAGATAGCTGAGCCGTCTGCATTTATTTTGGGCGCGGGGATCATGTGCCATCCCGCAGCCAGCGTCCACTGGTTTTCGCCGGTCGGCTGGAGAATCTCCTGAGCGGTCGGGGTCTTCGCGACTGGAGCTGAGAAGGGCGCTTTGCTGCGCGGCATGGTGGCAGGGTCCTGAGGCGCACGATATCCGGCCTGGGCGCGCGTTTGCACGGGCCACGGCTTTGAGCCTTCTTCGAATTCGATGCTAGAGAAATCCGCGGGCGTTTGAAAGAGCTGTTTGACTTCATCGCTGGTTATGGCGGTTCGGACCAGAGTTAGAGATGCGATGGATCCTCCGAAGTGGCGCCAGTTCTGGGGAGGCGACGAAGGCGGGGCCATCAGCAGGACTGGACTGACGCTTCCCAAATCGAGTTTGCCGCTAGCGACCTGGCTGCCGTCACTGTAAAGACGAAACTCCTCGCCGTTGAAGGTCGCAGCGAGGAAGTGCCATTTTCCCGGGGCGAGCGCGGCGGATCCGGAGAGGCCGTTGTCTTTGCCCATCCACAGAATCACGTGCGTGCCGTCCAGCGCCAGATACCGGGAGAACTCTTCCGTGGGATCGCCAAAGCCTGCGATCAGGCTTGTTGTTTTCAGGGCTTCGGCAGGTTTCACCCAACCGTAGAGCGACCAGGGGGAATCCGCACGCAAAACCGAATCGGTTTTCACCAGAGGCTTTTTCAGGCCATCGCCGTCAGGCAGGAACACAGCGTTAAACGGGCCGTAGAAAGGGGGATCGTTCGTGACCGATGCCTGGCAGTTGGCGCGTACGGCGGTTGCCATCACGCCGATCGAAATTATTGCAGCTGAAATCAGAAGGCGAAACGCAGGACGCGAAATCTTCATGAAGGCTCCGAACCTGTGGAGATGTGGCGACGGTGAAGGTGAATCGTATCAGGACTGGGTGCGGCATTCTAGGCAGGCATGCAAAATCCGAATGAGTCGCATCGAAAAAATGGGTCGGGATCGTTGCTTTTCCTCATTGACCGCGCCGAACTGCTCTCGTACGCTGTTGAAAGTATGTTGTCTCATGTCCATCATCGTCGCCACCATCATCACGCGCCCGGCGCGACGGCGGCGATGTACACCTGAGATTGCAGACTTGATCTAAACAGCACTTTTCAGGAGTTTCGGCCCGCTGACGCGACAACGCTCAGCGGGCTTTTTATTTTTTCGGGAAGGGAAGTACGGGTATGAATGCGGAATTTGACTTCGACAAGATGAGCGGACTGCTGCCCGCCGTGGTTCAGGATTCGACCGATGGAGAAGTGTTGATGGTGGGGTTCATGAATCGCCAGGCGCTGGAGCGCACGCTGCAGGGTGGGTACGTGACGTTCTTCAGCCGCACGCGCCAGGAACTGTGGCTGAAGGGCGAGAGCTCGGGTAACCGGCTGCGGGTCGTCTCGGTGCACACGGACTGCGACCGCGACACGTTGCTGCTGCGGGTCCAAGTGGAGGGAGCGGGCGTGGTCTGCCACCGCGGAACCCGGTCGTGTTTTACGGAGCCTGTGCCTCAACGGCTGACGGAAACTGCTGCGGCCGCTACCAAGGAGACACGATGAAACTACGCATCGGGATTCCCAAGGGCAGCTTACAAGAGGCAACCTTGCAGTTATTCGCGCGCGCCGGCCTGCCGGCTTACACGAACGGCCGCTCGTATTTCGCCAGCACTTCGGATCCGGAGATCGACTGCATGTTGATCCGGGCACAGGAGATGGCCCGCTATGTGGAGCATGGCGCCATTGATGCGGGCCTGACCGGGCTTGACTGGGTGATCGAGAGTGGGCTGGAAGTCATCACCGTGAGCGACTTGATATACGCAAAGCGGAGCCGCGGCAAAGTGCGATGGGTGCTGGCGGTTCCGGAGGATTCATCTGTGCAGCGAGCGGAGGAACTTTCGGGAAAAATCGTCGCCACCGAACTGGTGAAAGTTACTCGCGACTACTTCCTGAAGAAAGGCGTCGAGGTGCGGGTGGAGTTTTCCTGGGGCGCGACGGAAGTCAAGCCACCTATGCTGGCGGACGCCATTGTCGAAGTGACCGAGACGGGAAGTTCGCTCAAAGCTAACCGGTTGCGCATTCTGGAGACGGTGCTGGAGTCGAACACGCAGTTGATCGCCAATCAATGTTCGTACTCGGAGCGCGGCAAGCGCCGAAAGATCGACAACCTGGCGCTGATGCTGCAAGGGACAATGGAAGCGCAAGATCGAGTGGGGTTGATGCTGAATGTCCGCAAGGAAAACCTGGCGGCGGTGCTGGCAGTATTGCCGGCGCTGCAGAAGCCGACGATTTCTCACTTGAGCGACGAGGACTGGCTTGCGGTGAACACGGTGATTGACGAGGGCGCGGCGTGGGATGTGATACCGCGGCTGAAAGAGGCGCAGGCGCAGGGCATCGTCGAGTATCCGCTCAACAAGGTGGTGCTGTGATGCGGATCGTCGCTGGGCGCGAGGCCGTCGCAATGGTGGAACGGCTGGCCGCACGGGGCACGCGGCTCAGCGGGCTGGAGCCGCGGGTGCGGCGGATTATCGAAGGCGTCCGTCGCGGTGGAGAGCGGTCGCTTCGGAAATATGCGGAGCGATGGGATGGGCTGGGTCCGAAACAGTCACTGCGAGTATCGGAGGAGGAAATGGCGGCGGCGTGGCGAGTGATTCCTCCACTGTTGCGCAAGTCTCTTCGTCAGGCTGCGCAGAACATCCGCCGCTTTTGCGAGTGGCAGAAGCCAGGCGACTGGATGCGGACACACAGCGGAATTTCTCTGGGGCAAATGGTTCGTCCGCTGGAGTCAGTTGGTTGCTACGTGCCGGGCGGGCGCTACCCGCTGGTTTCGACCATGTTGATGACCGTGATTCCAGCACAGGTTGCGGGAGTGAAGAATATCCGTGTGGTGTCGCCCAAGCCGCCAGCGCAGGTGTTGGCCGCGGCCGCGATGCTGGGTGTGCAAGAGTTCTACCGCGTAGGAGGAGCACAGGCGGTCGCGGCCTTGGCGTACGGGACCAGCAGCATTGCGAGAGTGGACAAAATTGTGGGGCCCGGGAACGCATATGTCACGGTTGCGAAAAAGCTGGTCTCGTTCGACTGTGCGATTGATTTTCTCGCTGGTCCAACGGAGGCCGTCATCTTAGGTGACGCGCAGAGCGAGTCGGCGGTTCCAGAATTCATTGCGGCTGACCTGGTCGCGCAGGCCGAACATGATCCGGAGACTCTGGCTGTGTTGATCACGACTTCGCGCGACCTGGCGCGAGCGGTGGGGGCGAGCGTTACACAGCTCGCGAAAGGAAATCCAATAGCGCAGGAATCGTTGCGGGCACGCGGCGCGATACTCATTGCGGCAACGCGCGAGCAAAGCCGGGAGTGGGCCAACTGCCTGGCGCCGGAACACATTACAGTTTCTGCTGAGGACTTGCCATTCATTCAGAACGCAGGCTCGGTCTTCGTCGGGGATTACTCGGCGCAGGCGGCGGGCGATTATGCCTCTGGGCCGAACCACGTGTTGCCGACGGCTGGGCAGGCTCGATTTCGAGGAGGGTTGAGCGTGATGGATTTTGTGAAGATCATCACGGTGCAGCAGTTATCCGCGAAGGGGCTGAAGCGGATTGCGTCCGCGATCGAATGTCTTGCCGAGGCGGAAGGATTGCCTGGGCATGCGCGGTCGGTCCGCGTGAGGTGCGAACATGCTTAGGTCGCGGGAGGCAGTGCGCACGCTGCCTTCGTACCATCCGCCACTGGCGGGACGAGACGGGCTGCGTCTGGACTTCAACGAAAATACGGTCGGGTGCTCGCCGCGAGTGCTCGAACGTTTGCGGCAGTTGAGTCCGGATCAGCTTGCGAGTTATCCCGAGCGTGAGCCGGTAGAGGCGGCGGTGGCGGACATTCTGGGGATCGCGGCTCGGGAACTGCTGCTGACCAACGGAGTGGATGAGGCGATCCATTTGCTCTGCGAGACCTATCTTGAGACCGGCGACGAAGCGTTGATCGTCGTTCCTACGTATTCGATGTACCGGATTTATATGATGGCCGCGGGCGCGCGGGTGATCAGCGTGCCGGCGGGCAAGGATTTTCAGTTTCCTGGCGGTGACGTGTGCAATCAGATTACGAAGCGCACGCGACTGATCGCCATCGCCAACCCGAACAATCCCACTGGAACGGTTACGCCACTGGAGGATATGCGGCGGATCGCCCATTCGGCGCCGCATGTGGCGTTGCTGGTGGATGAAGCTTACTTTGAGTTCTACGGGCAAAGCATGCTGGCTTCGCGGAACGAGTTTTCTAACCTTTTTGTGGCGCGCACTTTTTCAAAGGCCTACGGCATGGCGGGGCTGCGTGTCGGCATGCTGGTTGGCGAAGCGGAACAAATGCGCGCCGTGCGGCGAGTGAGTTCTCCTTACAACGTGAATGCGGTGGCACTCGCGTGCCTGCCGGAGGCACTCGGCGATCAGGCTTACATCCAGCAGTACGTGCGTGAAGTTCGCGAGTCGCGAGCACGGCTGCAGCGCGCTCTCGAAGCCAGCGGAATTCAATTTTGGCCCAGCCACGCGAACTTCGTGCTGGCGCGTGTGGGCGCGGCGGCATCGTTTGTGGAGAGCATGAGGCGGCGCGGCATTCTGGTTCGCGACCGCTCGGGCGATCACGGGTGTGAAGGGTGCGTGCGGATCACGCTTGGCCCGCGCGAGCATGCGGATCGCTTGCTCGCCGCGCTTCAGGAAACATTCGAAGAGCTTGGCATTGCGCAAGGAGTGCCGCGGCGATGAGAAAAGGAAGCGTCAAGCGCGTCAGCAAAGAGACGCAGATTCAGATCTCGCTCACCATCGAAGGGCGCGGGCGGTACCAGGTGTCCACCGGCATTCGCTTCTTTGACCACATGCTGGAGCTGTTTGCGCACCACGGAGGGTTCGATCTGAAGCTGAAGGCGCGCGGCGATCTCGATGTGGACCAGCATCACACCGTAGAAGATGTTGGAATCGTCCTCGGGCAGGCGTTTGATAAAGCGCTCGGCAGCAAGCGCGGCATTCTCCGCGCAGGATATTTCCTGATGCCGATGGACGAGACCATGGGAATGGCCGCGGTCGATTTCTGCGGACGCACTGCCGCGGTGGTGGATACCAAAGTGCGCACGCGTCTGGTGGGCGACCTACAGGCGGAACTGGTGTACGACTTCTTTGAGGGATTTGCCCGGGGCGCGCGGGCCAACGTGCATGTGAAAGTGCTCTACGGGCGGTCGAGCCATCACAAGATTGAGGCGCTGTTCAAGGCGTTTGCGCGGGCGTTGCGCGCGGCTTGCTGGCGCGACCGGCAGATGGTGCGCCTGCTGCCCAGCACCAAGGGAGTGTTGTGATGATTGCGATTGTGGATTACGGGGCTGGGAATCTGGTTTCGGTGAAGAAAGCGATGGACTGGCTGGGGCAAGAGTGCGCTATCACTTCTGATCCTGGGCAGGTAGAAAAAGCGGCGAAGATCGTGCTTCCAGGTGTGGGTCACTTCGCCTCGACGGCGGCGCTCGGGCGCTCGGGTTTGCGGGATGCGATTGCGGATGCTATCGGGCGCGGAGTTCCGTTCCTGGGCATCTGCGTCGGCATGCAGTGGATGTACGAGCGGAGTCAAGAATCGCCCCAGACGCCCGGGTTGGGCGTGTTGAATGGCGAATGCGAGCGCTTTCCGGCGAACGTGAAGTCGCCGCACGTGGGCTGGAACCAACTTGAGGGGGCCCCCTCCTCACGGCTGTTACGCGGTGTGCCGCAGTCGTCGTTTGTGTATTTCACGCATTCATTTCGGGCACCTGTCACCGAAACGACGGTGGCGGTTTGCGACTATGGCGGACGGTTTTCCGCTGTAGTGGAGCGGGATCATTTGTTTGGTGTGCAGTTTCATCCGGAAAAATCCGGGGAGATTGGGTTGACGATGCTGGCCAATTTTTGTGCGCTCTGACATGTTGACGAAACGCATTATCGCTTGCCTGGATGTGGATGGTGGCCGCGTCGTCAAGGGCGTGCAGTTCGAGAATCTGCGCGACGCGGGTGATCCGGCTGAACTGGCGAAGGTGCATAGCGCGTCGGGCGCGGACGAAATAGTGCTTCTGGATATTTCGGCGGCCCACGAACGGCGTGCCACTCTGCTCGACACGGTGCGGAGAGCGGCGCGTGAGTTATTTATTCCGTTCACCGTGGGTGGAGGCATTCGCACGCGGGAAGATGCGGCGGCGGTATTTTCTGCGGGCGCGGACAAGATCAGCATTAATTCCGCGGCACTGGCGGATCCCACGGTGATTACGCAGATTGCAGAGCGGTTTGGTTCGCAGGCCGTGGTGGTTGCGATTGATGCGAAGCACTCCGACGGAACTTCGCACTGGGAGACCTTTACGCATGGGGGCCGATCGCCAGCCGGGCGTGACGCCGTTGTCTGGGCACGAGAAGCGGAGTCGCTCGGCGCGGGCGAAATCCTGCTCACGTCGATGGACCGCGACGGCACGGGCGTGGGTTTCGATTGCGAATTGACGCGAGCCGTGGCTGACTCGGTTCGGATTCCTGTGATTGCTTCTGGCGGAGCTGGCGGCGCGCAGCATTTTGTCGAAGTATTCCGCGAGGGGCACGCCGATGCAGCGCTGGCAGCATCGATTTTTCACTATGGCTTCAGCCGTCTGGTCGACCTCAAGCAGGAAATCGGCTCCCAGGGAATTCCGGTGAGGTGGCCATGCTGATCCCCTCGATCGATTTGATGGGCGGCAAGATTGTGCAGCTAGTTCAAGGTAGGAAGAAGGCGCTGGAGTTTGACGACTTCGAGGAGTGGGTGACGCGCTTCTCGAAGTATCCGCTGGTGCAACTGATTGACCTTGACGCCGCCTTGGGAACGGGGGACAACGCGGAGCTTGTGGAGAAATTGGGCCGCCGGCTGCCGTGCCAAGTTGGCGGGGGCATCCGCTCGGTGGAGGCTGCTCAGTCTGCACTGGGGGCTGGAGCTCAAAGGGTCATCCTCGGATCGGCGCTGTTCTCGGATGGCAAGGTAGATGAACACTTCGCAGAAAGAATGGCCAACGCCGTCGGCGCCAGCCGGCTGGTCTTCGCGCTCGATGCGATTGGCGGACGAGTGGCGATCCATGGATGGCGGAAAGTCACCGAGGTCGGTCCGCTGCAGATGATTCAAATGCTCGATCCATGGTGCGGAGCGTTTCTCTACACGCACGTGGACACGGAAGGTTTGTTGCAGGGATTCCCGCAGGAGGTAATCCATCCGCTGCGAGAGGCTACGGCGAAGCAACTCATTGCGGCGGGCGGAATCCGGTCACAAGAAGAAATCGACGAACTGCATGCCATCGGCGTGGATGCCGTGGTTGGAATGGCTATCTACCAGGGACTTCTTGTCGCCTAGCGTTGTGTCAGCCGCATCCAGTTTCAAGAGCTAAAACTTCAGTCCGACGGCGCTGCTGAGGAATGCGGCGACCGGTGACATCGCTCGGCAGGCGGCGGCGAAGGTCGACATGAACTGCGGGCTGCAGACCTGTTTCTGGCTGAAGGTTACGGCCGTGCCGAGATCGCGAAGCTTGAGGTCATCCACAAACTCATGATCGGCCGGAAAGCCGCGGGGTGGCCGCTGGAGTTTGCTGGCATCGTCCCAGTTAAGAAGTTTGCGGACGGTGCGCCACTCCGCCGGGCGCGACACGATGGCATTCCGCACCTTGAGCAGGGTGGGAGGCTCGGGATGCCACAGGCCGGACGCGGCGAAACATCCGCCAGGCTCAAGGTGGAGATAAAAGCCGGGAGAGTGCACGTCTTTGCCGCGATGGGAAAAGCGCATGGCGACGTGCGTTTTGTAAGGACGCTTGTCATGGGAGAATCGAGTGTCGCGGTAGATGCGAAACATGGACCCGCGAGACGGGCGCGGATCGGCGACGAGATGTGGCGTAATCTCGGACAAGGGCAAAGCGAACTCGGTGATGAAACGAAGGACCGGCTGGCGTACGCTGATTTCCCATTCGTCCTTGTGGGCCTGGAACCAGTCGCGCTTGTTGTTGCGTTTGAGACGAGTGAGAAACTGGAAAAGCTCGGCAGTGAAGTAAACAGGCATCGGAGATAAGGTAAGAAGGGGCGGTGAAAAAGTAAAGTGCGGTTGCTGGTGGAGAGCGTCATTGACGCGAGTCAGAGCGCCATGGTTCGATGAGACGTGCCGAGCTCGAAACCTGCTCTTCCGGTCGACGCCATTCTGCCGGAGATTCTTGATTCCTTAAGACTGCACCCAAATCTCGTGATCGTAGCCGCTCCGGGTGCGGGCAAGACGACCCGAGTGCCGCCCGCGCTGCTTGAAATCGTGAGCGGTGAGGTCGTGGTACTCGAACCGCGCAGGATTGCGGCGCGGCTGGCGGCACGTCGAGTAGCGTGGGAACTCGGCGAAGAGGTTGGAGAGACCGTCGGATACCAGATCCGGTTTGAGGAGGCAATTAGCCCACGCACACGGCTGCGCTTCGTCACCGAAGGCGTACTCACGCGGCGCCTGCTCTCTGACCCTTGCCTGCAGGGTGTCGCTGCCGTGGTGCTCGATGAATTTCATGAGCGTCACCTTGAGAGCGATCTTGCGCTGGCATTATTGAAACGCTTGCAGCGGACGCGGCCTGATCTTCGAATCATAGTAATGTCTGCGACTCTCGACGCCGATCCCGTGGCGAAATATCTTGACGGTTGTTCCATCGTGCGGTCAGAGGGAAGGCTATTCGACCTTTCGATCCAACATCTGCAGTACTCGCCGGAGCCGCTCGAAGCGCAGGTCAGGAACGCGGTGGAGCTGCTGGTAGATACGGGGCACTCCGGCGACACTCTGGTGTTCCTGCCCGGTGCGGTTGAGATTCGTCGCACGATGCGGGCGTGCGACGCGGTTGCGCGGGGGGCGGGATTGCTGGCGCTTCCTCTGCACGGGAGTTTGCCGCCGAAGGAGCAGGACCGGGCGCTCGCTCCTGCGTCTCAGAGGAAGCTGATCCTTGCTACGAATGTCGCGGAAAGCTCGGTAACGGTCGAGGGCGTGACAGCCGTCATCGACAGTGGTCTGGCGCGCTTCGCGAGCTATTCCCCCTGGAGTGGGTTGCAGACGCTGCACGTCGGCCGAGTGAGCAAGGCGTCGGCGAAGCAACGAGCCGGGCGGGCGGGGCGCACCGCGCCGGGCCGAGTGCTGCGCCTCTACACGGAGCAGGATTATTCACGCCGTCCGGAGCAAGATGCTCCGGAAATCCTGCGCAGTGATCTTTCGCAGCTTTGCCTTGCGCTGCGGGCGATGCAGATCGGGCGTGTCGACGATGTTGCCTGGCTGGATGCTCCTACAGCGGCAGCAGTTGAACGGGCTGAGTCGCTGCTGGATCGCCTGGGCGCGAGCGGAAGCATGGCGCAGCGGATGGCGCGATATCCACTACCTCCCCGGCTGTCGCGAATTCTCGTGGAGGCTTTGGACCGCGACGTGGGGGAGGATGGCTGTGTGGCAGTGGCTCTGCTCGGGTCGGGCGTGCGTGTTGAACGGAATGATCTGCTCGCCGCAATGGATTTGGAGCCAGACCATCGGATGCAACAGCACGTCGCACAACTGCGCAGAATTGCGCGGATCTCCGGAAAGCGGAAGCATAACGACGGCGCTTTGATGATGTCGGTGCTCACGGGATTTCCGGATCGTGTCGCGCGCCTGCGGGCAGGGAACCAGGTACTCCTTTCGGCGGGAGGCTCGGCGGAGTTGGCCGGGGAGCCCCCACGGTACGAGTTCATGGTCGCGGTCGATGCCGAGGATCGTAAGGAGAAACCACTGCCGCTGATCCGAATGACGGCGCGGATCGAGCCGGAGTGGTTGATCGACCTGTTTCCGCAGCGCGTGAAGGATCAATCCGGTGTGGTGTGGAATCGTGCGGCAGAGCGGGTGGATGCGGTGAGCGCGCTGAAGTATGACGACCTGGTAATCCAGGAATCGCGAGGCGCGGTGCCGGACGCGCAAGCCGCGGCCGAACTGCTCGCGCAGAGGGCGCTGGAAGCTGGCATCGAGCGTTTCGTCGACGTGGACGCTCTGAATGAATTCCTGGGGCGCGTTGAATTTGCTGGTTTAGAAATGCCGGATATCACGGAGGCGCTGGGTGAGCTGTGTCTGGGATTGCGAAGCTTCGCGGAGTTGAAAAAAAGGGCGGCGGACTTGGTTTCCGTGCTCGAAGAAAAGCTGGGTTCTCGGCGGCTGCGTGAGATTGCCCCAGCAAGCATACGCTTGCAGAATGGCCGCCAAACCAAGGTTCATTATGAGCGCGGCAAACCGCCGTGGATCGCATCCCGGTTGCAGGATTTCTTCGGCATGCGCGACACGCCGCGCATCGGGCCTGAGCGAACACCTGTGGTGGTGCACCTGCTGGCTCCGAATCAGCGCCCGGTTCAAACGACGACCGATCTTGCGGGATTCTGGGTGCGACTCTATCCAGAAGTGCGACGGGAATTGATGCGACGCTATCCGAAGCACGCTTGGCCAGAGCGGCCGTAAGGCTAGTCTTCCAACTTAAACACTCGTTCCATCAGCAACCATTTCTCGCCGGGCTTGGCTTGGGGTAACAATTTCTGAAATGTGCTCATGAGTGTCTCCCATTCCTGCACCCGTGGGTTGAGTCGGTCGGCCTTGCTCTTGGCTTCGAACGAGAAAGACTCGTTCACCTCCATGATCATAAACATGCGCGTACCGAGCAGATAGATTTCCATGTCACCGATGCCGGAGTCTTTGATGCTGCGGGTAATCTCCGGCCATATCTTCTCGTGATAGCGCTTGTATGCGGCGATCAGCTTGGGATCGTCTTTCAAATCGAGAGTCAGGCAGAAGCGTCGTTTCATTCGACCTCGGTGGCAGGAACGGCTAAGGCAGTGTCCGCGTTCGCGACTGTGGAGGGACGATATCCCCACATAGCGAAGTAGAACACGTAGGCGTGACAAATCAGCGGCACCACAAAGGCGCGTTGAATATTCCAGCCATCGGAAATCCTGCCCATGATCCACGGGCAGACCGCGCCTCCGATGATTGCCATGACGAGCAGGGAGGAGCCCAGCTTCGTGTAGGGGCCAAGATTCTTCAGGCTCAGCGCAAAAATCGTGGGGAACATGATGGAATGGAAAAAACCGATCAGCACGATGGCCCAGACTGGAGCAGTGCCCGAAGCAAAAAGGACGACGAGCAGGCAGAGCACCGAGCCGCCGGCAAACAGGCTGAGCAGATGTGGCGCCGCGACCTTTTTCATAACGGCTGAACCAGCGAAACGCCCGATCATGAAGCCTGCCAGGTGCGCTTGCAGATAGTGGGCTGCCGCTTTCTCGTGAGTGCCGGGAAGAGTGAACTCACTGAATCGGATAATAAAGCTCCCTACTCCGACCTGCGCTCCGACGTAGAAGAATTGGGCGATCACGCCTTTGATCAAATGCGGAAAGGCGAAGGTGCCGCTGAGCTTCGCATCGGAAGCATCAAGACCCTGCATGCTGGTCTCGTGGATCTCCGGCAGGTTCGTCAGGAAGATGAGCAGCGCAACGAAGAGGAAGACTCCAGTGATGACCAGGTAAGGGGTCTTGACCATGTTGGCCTCGGAGACTTGATATGCCAACAACTGGGCCGGGCTCATTGCCGCGAGTTCCGCGGGCGTGTGCTCGATGCCCGAGAGAATGAACCGGGAGCCGACCAGGGCGATCATTACGGCGCCGGCTGCGTTGAAGGATTGTGCGAGGTTCAGCCGTCGTTCCGAGCTTTCCGCGGGGCCCAGTGTGGTCACATAAGGATTGGCAGCGACTTCCAGAACCGACTGTCCACACGCCATCAGGAAGAGAGCGAAGAGAAAGAATCCGTAGACTCGAACAGAGGCGGCAGGGATGAACAGAATTGTGCCCGTCGCGCAGACCAGCAGCCCGATCAGGATTCCCCGTTTGTAGCCGACGCGCTGCATTAGCCATCCCGCGGGCAGAGCGGCGAGGCAATAGCCGCCGAAGAAGGCAACCTGGATCAGCGACGATCCCGAATCCGTGAGACCGAAGGCTTTCTTGAAGTGCTGGATCAGGACGTCATTCAGGTTGACGCCAATGGCCCACAGAAAGAAAAGGCTGGTCACCAGGACTAGCGGCACGACGTAGCGGCGCTCGGTAATGGGCGCGGATTGAATCATTCGGAGGTCCTCAGGTCAGTGCGCGATCCAGATGAACGTAGCCGCCGTCGACGAATAAATGTTGTCCCGTGGTGTGGCTGGACTTGGCCGAGAGCAGGAACACGACCATCGCAGCGATCTCCTCTGACGTGGTCATGCGCTGCCCGAGTGGGATTTTGGTCAGGATGGTCTTCAGCTTGTCCTCGGAATTCGGAAACGTGTCGAGCCAGCTGCGGTAGAGCGGCGTCATAACTTCGGCGGGAATGACAGTATTGACGCGAATGCCGTAGGGCAGGAGTTCCGCTGCCCATTCGCGCGTCAGCGCCATGACCGCACCTTTTGAGGAGGCGTAGCCCGACGTACTTCCCTGGCCGGTGACCGCAGTCTTGGAGCCGATGTTGACGATTGCGCCGCGCGAGCGCTTCAACTGGGGCAGGGCATAGTGAGCCATTCCGTAGTAATGCACCAGATTGCGGTTGAGAGAGGCCACATATTCCGCAACGCTGCCGGATTCGAGGCCGACCTTGTCGTTACGTCCTGCGTTGTTGACGAGCGCATCGATCCGGCCGAACTTCTGCACGGTTTGTTCGACCGATTGCGAAAAGCTTTCCGGGGTGGAGAGATCGATGGTGATCAGCCCGCAGGTGGCACCACGACTCTGCAGATCGTCTTGCAGTTGCTTGCCGGCTTCGGCATCGCGGTCCACAATCACTGGAATGGCGCCTTCGGCAGTACAGGCATGGACAATCGCCGCGCCGATTCCCTTGGCGCCGCCGGTGACGATGACTACCTTGTCTTTCAGCTGCAAGTCCATGCGTTAGCCTCGCAGATTAATGAAGCCGCCATCGATCGGATAATCCACACCGGTGATGAACGCGGCGTCGTCCGAGCAGAGGAATAAGGCCAGGGACGCGACTTCCGCGGGCTCGGCCATTCTGCCAATGGGTTGCGCCTTTGCCAGCTTGTCGAACATTTCCTGTTCGCGTCCGGGATAGGTCTTCTGCAGATAATTGTCGACGAATGGAGTGTGCACCCGGGCCGGCGAAATGCAATTGCAGCGAATGTTGTGTGCCAGATAATCTCTGGCCACGGAAAACGTCATGGCGACGATGGCTCCTTTGCTCGTGGAGTAGGCGAAGCGGTCGGGCAGACCGGCGGTTCCGGCAATCGACGCCAGGTTCACGATCACGCCGCCACCGGCAGTTTTCATGTGCCCGACGACGGCGTGCATGCAGTTGTAGAATCCTTTGACGTTCACTCGAATCACGCGGTCGAAATCTTCTTCGGTCGTGCTCTCGACTGTACCGATATGTGAGATGCCGGCGTTGTTAATCAGGACGTGAACACGCTCGCGGCGAAAAAGCCCGTCGAACAGAGTTTTCACGTCTGCCTGGTTGGTCACATCACACCGGTGTGCCGAGGCAGTTCCGCCGGCGGCCGTGATTTCTTGGCAGGTGGCAGCCGCGGCGGGCTCGTTCACGTCCAGAATACGAATCATCGCGCCTTGCGCCGCGAATCTCAAGGCTATGGCTTGCCCTATGCCGCTTCCGCCGCCTGTGATCACAGCGACTTTGCCATCGAGGCGGAAATTGCGCGCGTCCGTGCCTGGAGTGGTCAGAGCGATACACCTCGCTTCCAGGGAATGAAATCTTCCTGAGACTTCTGCTCGGCTTTGGTTCGGACTTCGCCGCTCGCCACTTGAATCACAAGATCCAGGATGGCTTCGCCCATTTGCTCGATTGTGTTTTCCCCGGCGACGATCTCTCCGGTGTCGATATCGATGATGTCGTGCATGCGTTGCGCTAAATCTGAGTTGGTGGAAAGCTTCACGACCGGGGCGATCGGATTCCCCGTAGGTGTGCCGAGGCCGGTGGTGAACACGACCACGCTTGCGCCGGCACCGACCTGCGCCGTGACGCACTCCACATCGTTGCCCGGTGTGCATTGCAGATTCAGGCCGGGCTCGGTGGAATACTCGGGATAGTCGAGGACAGCTGTGACTGGAGACGTACCGCCTTTTTTAGCTGCTCCGGCGGATTTCATCGCATCCGTCAAGAGTCCGTCGCGCATATTGCCGGGAGACGGATTCATGTCGAAGCCCGAGCGCACGGCGGCGGCGCGGGCGGCATAATCGCGCATCAATTGGATAAACCTGTTGCCCACCTCTCTAGTTTTTCCGCGATTGATGAGTTCCTGTTCTACTCCGCACAACTCCGGGAATTCAGACAGAATTGTTCTGCCGCCCAGAGCCGCGAGCAGATCGGCCGTGTGTCCGATGGCGGGATTCGCCGAGATGCCAGAGAATCCGTCTGAACCTCCGCACTTCAAGCCCACGCACAAATCGGCGAGGGGAGCCGGGGTGCGCCGGGCTTTGTTGGCTTCGACCAGTCCGAGAAAAGTTTGCCGGATCGCATCCGACATCATCGCTGCTTCCGAGCCGCTGCGCTGCTGTTCGAGGATGAATAGTGGCTTATCAAATTTGGGATTGCGCTTGCGAATCTCTTCGCGCAGGATCGGAATCTGTGCGTGCTGGCAACCCAGGCTCAGCACCGTCGCGCCCGCAACATTAGGGTGGTGAATGTAGCCGGCGATGAGCCCGCAGAGATTGTTGGAGTCTTCGCGCGTTCCTCCGCACCCGCCTTCGTGAAGCAGAAAGCGGATGCCGTCGACATTGTCGAACAGGCGGTTGCGCTGGGCCGGAGCAGCATCCGCGGGTAGAGCGACAGGGTTGATACTTTCCGTCTGACCTTGCCGATACAGCTTTGCCAATTCTGCAACCTGGCGGCGATAGAGCTGCGGAGCGGCGAAGCCCAGTTCTTCTTCGAGCGCCTGCTTCAAGACTTGAATGTTCTTGTTCTCACAAAACACGAGCGGAACGACGAGCCAGTAGTTTCGTGTGCCGACTTGACGGTCGGAGCGGTGATATCCCAGGAAAGTCTGTTTCCTCCATCGCGAAATGTCGGGGGGCGCCCAGTGGAATTCACCCGATTGCTCGTGGAACGGAGCAGCCTGGTGCTGGATGTTGCCCGTCGTCAGAAGTTCTCCAGCTGCGATTGGTTTGGCGGCTCGGCCCACCAGCACGCCGTACATCATGACGTCGTCTCCAATGGCGAGGTTCCGCATGGCGAACTTATGTTTGGCGGGAACAGTCTTGGGCAGAGTGTAGACCTGGCCTTCGAATTCGACCGGCTCGCCAGCGGGCAAGCCGGTGAGGGCGATCAGAACATTGTCGCGGGGATCGAGTTGGAGCACGGAGCGACTCATGGCATCTGCAAGGCGTTGGTCTCGGGACGTCGTGGCCGAGCGACAGCCCCGCGAATTGCGTCGGGTCATTGTAAAACATGCGAGCGCTGCACGCGCCTATTAACGAGCCGTCAGCCGCCAAAAGCGCTGTGCGTTGCCGCCGAGCACGCTATCTCGGTGTTCCGGCTTTTGCGCGAGCAGGTAAGTTTTCACCACTTGGACCGCGCGTGAGTACGATGCCGCCACCAGGCACACCGGCCAGTCCGAGCCGATCATAAGCCGTTGTGGGCCGAACGCTGCAAAGGCAACGTCGAGAAACGGGACGACCTGCTCGGGCTCCCAACGCTGCCAGTCGGCTTCGGTGACCAATCCCGACAGTTTGCAGAATACATTTGGAAATTCCGCCAGCCGTTTGATTGCCTGCGCCCAGGAATCGATTTTTCCGCTCTTGATTGGCGGCTTAGCGAGATGATCGAGAACAAAGCGCTGGCGCGGGAAGCGCGCGACAAACTCGACGGCTGCCGGAAGATGTTTGGTGTAAATCAGGATGTCATAGGCCAGATCGAACTCTTCGAGCGCGGAAATGCCGCGCTGAAAGTCGGGCTGGAACAGGAAGCGATCGTCCGGTTCACTCTGCACGATGTGGCGGATGCCGACCAGCTTCGGATTTCGAGCCAGATCCTTCAGTTGCGATCGAATGTCAGATGAACGCAGGTCCGCCCAACCAACTACGCCGAGAATCGACGGAGTGTATTCCGCCAGTTCGAGGAGCCAGCGGCTCTCTTCCAGAGTCTGCCGTACCTGCACCACGACTGATCCCTGGAAGTCGTTGCTTTCAAGTTCAGGCTTTAAATGCTCAGGCAGAAAATCACGTCGCAGGGCAGCCATGGAATCATCAATCCAGTCATATTCGGCGGGGTTGTAGATCCAAAAATGCTGATGGGCGTCAATGTGCATGGGCTGTAACCGGTTAATCGTAGTGGCCGCGCGGCCGTTCCGCACAGGTATTTTCAGATTGGATTCGCGGCTGCAGCAAGCGAGTTTTCTTGCAGAAAGTGAGCGGCGTTTTCAATAGGCTATAATGGCGCGCACAAACGGCTTTTCCTTTGGAATTTGGTGCGTTCAACCCCTGTAAACCAACGTGTAGACCAGCGGTGCTGGGAGTAGACCCGATCCATGAAACTTGATAAAGCGTTGTTGCAGAGTCTTCCCAAAGTGCTTTTGCACGAGCATTTGGATGGTGTGCTGCGGCCGCAAACCATAATCGATTTGGCAAGAGACGCAAAATATTCAGGACTGCCGACCGGTGATCCGCAGGCTCTTTCCGAGTGGTTCTTTCGCGGGGCAAATCAAGGGAATCTGGCGAAATATCTGGAGGGCTTCTCGCACACCATCGCTGTGATGCAGACCGAGGAGGCGCTACAGCGCGTCGCTTATGAAGAGGCGGAAGACTTGAGCCGGGATGGGGTGGTTTATTTTGAGACGCGCTTTGCTCCGATTTTCCATACCGAGAAGGGATTAACCCATCAGCAAATTGTGTCGGCGGTCCTGAAAGGATTGGAACGCGGGCGGAAAGACTTCGGGATTTCCTCGGGTTTGATCATCTGCGCGATGCGCAACATGAACACGTCGCTTGAAATGGCCGAACTGGCCGTGGATTTTCGCGCCCGCGGGGTGGTCGGCTTCGATCTGGCTGGTGAGGAAGGCGGTTATCCCCCAAAGAAGCATGTGGATGCCTTTCACTACATCCAGCGCGAGAATTTCAACATTACGATTCACGCCGGAGAAGGTTACGGAAAGGAATCGATCTGGCAGGCGATTCAGTATTGCGGGGCGCACCGCATCGGGCACGGGACGCGGTTGATCGACGATATTGCGGTGGTGGACGGCAAGGCGGTTAAGTTGGGCGACCTGGCGCAATTCGTTCTCGACAAACGCATCCCGCTGGAGATTTGCCTGCTGAGTAACGTTCACACCGGGGCAACGCCGAGCCTGGCGGAGCATCCTTTCAAAATTCTTTATCAAGAAAAATTCCGGGTTACTCTGAACACGGACAACCGTCTGATGAGCCATACCACAATGAGTCAGGAATTCGAAGCCGCGGCGGAGACGTTTGGACTGTCCCTGGCCGACTTTGAGAAGATCACGGTCAATGCGATGAAGAGCGCCTTCTTGCCGTATGGCCGGCGCATTGATTTCATCTATTCCGCCATCAAGCCAGGTTATGCCAGAATCCGAGAATCGATCGCGTCTAAGTCCCTCTGAAGAATCGCGCAAACTCCGGAGATTTCATGTGCAATTTTGCTAAGCGATTCACTTTAACGATCGCGCTGTTTGTGCTCACCTGTGCCGGTCTCTCGCAGCCTGCTGCGCCGGCGGGGCCGATTCGAATCAAAGTTGTTGTGGTGACCATGTTCGAGCGCGGCGAAGACACCGGAGACACGCCGGGCGAGTTTCAGCTCTGGGTGGAACGGGAGCATCTCGACCAGATTCTTCCGTTGCCTGCCGGGTATCACCACGTGCGTTTGAACAAGGACGGAGTCCTCGGCGTGGTCACTGGAGTAGGAACCGCCAAGGCTGCGGCGTCGGTCATGGCACTGGGCCTCGATCCGCATCTCGACGTATCGAAGGCGTACTGGATTGTCGCCGGCATTGGCGGCGGAGATCCGGCGGACGTTTCAGTTGGGTCGGCGATATGGGCGGACCATGTGGTGGATGGCGATCTGGCTTTTGAAATCGATGCGCGCCAGATCCCTGAAAGCTGGCCAACGGGCTACGTTCCACTGCGGAAGGGTACGCCTTACGAACAGCCTGCCAGCGACGTGTACGGGGGAATGTATACACTGAACGCAGGGTTGGTCGGCTGGGCATTCCATCTCACGCAAAGTGCGGCGCTCGCAGACTCAGAAGTACTGCGGAAATCGCGGGCGCGCTTCACTGGCTTTCCAAATGCACTGAAGCCACCCTTTGTGGCGAGAGGCGATATTTTGGCGGCAAGCACTTTCTGGCACGGTTCGAAGATGGACGAGTGGGCCAATGCCTGGACTCGCTACTACACTGGCGGCAAAGGTAATTACATGGTGGCGGCTATGGAGGATTCAGGCACGCTGCAGGCTCTCACGTTCCTAAACCAGGCTGGACGCGTCGATCTTCGGCGGGTGCTGGTGCTGCGCACGGTCAGCAACTACGACCGTGAAGCCCCGGGCGTGGCGGCGGCGGAAAGTCTGCAAGAAATGGTTTCTGGCAACTACTCGGCTTATATGCCCGCTTTGGAGGCCGCGCAGATCGTGGGAGACAAGGTGGTACGAGATCTGGTTGAGCACTGGGCGGAGCGCGAATCCACCATTCCTAACGCGCCGTAAGCTGCAGAGATGCTGCGTTCAACGGGACAGAGTGGCGAGCGTTTCGGCAAGTACGAGCGTTCCGCGAACGATGTCGTCGGGGGCCGCGTATTCATCGGGACGGTGGCTGTATCCGTTGCGGCAAGGGATAAACAACATGGCGACCGGAGCGATGCGCGCCATGAAAAGCGAGTCGTGATAAGCGCGGCTGACCATGGGAATAAAGTTCAGTTCATGTTTGCGGCAGGAATGGGAGAGTGCTTCGATGATTTCGGGAGCGCAGTCCGCGGGCGCGTCGGCGTTCAGCAACTCGCTGTGGATCTCGACCTGCCGGTTGGCTGAAATCGAATGACAGGTGGCGTCGATTGTGTGCATCACCAGATCGCGCCGTTGCCGGTCGGTGTCGCGAACGTCGACACTTAGGCGCACGCGGCTGGGAATACTGTTGACGGCGCCGGGAAATACGTTGCAGATGCCGACGGTGGCGACGGTGTCGATCGCGCCACTGGTGCGTGCGGCGTTCTCAATCGCCAGGATCAGCTCGGCCGCGGCGCAGAGAGCGTCGTGGCGATCGGGCATCAAGACTCCACCGGCGTGTCCACCCGAGCCATCGATCAGAATGCGAAGGCTTGCCGGTGCGGCAATTTTCGTGACGATGCCAAGCGGAATCTGCTGTCGTTCCAACAGCGGGCCCTGTTCAATGTGGAGTTCGACGAATGCTTCGTGGTATCCGGCGGGCAGCGTAACCTGATCGAGTTCGCCTGCAAAGCCAGCTCGACGACGAACGTCTTCGAGCGTAGCGCCATCGTTGTCGGTTAATTTGCGCGCTGCATTCGGAGAAAGCGCGCCTGACAACAGCCGGCTTCCCAGACATCCGATTCCGAACCGCGTTGGTTCTTCCGAAGTGAAGATCAGCAGCTCAATCGAATGCCTGGGGCGAAATCCGCTCCGCCGCAAGGCTCGGATGGCTTCCAAACCTCCGAGCACGCCCACCACACCGTCATATTTTCCGGCGTTTGGAATGGCGTCGATATGCGAGCCCGTGCCGACCACCGGCGCGGCTGGATCCGAACCATTCCAGCGCGCGAAGGTATTGCCGACGGCGTCCTGGCGTACCGCGAGACCGGCCTCATTGCAGCGGGCGATCATCCATGCGCGCGCCTTCAGGTCGGAGGGAGTGAAGACAATTCGCGTAACGACAGGCGGCTCAGCTTCGGAGATCGAGGCCAGCGCTTCTATCTCGGAAAGCAAACGATCGCGGTCGATCGTAAGATTCATGGGTGCGAGCCCGCCAGGGGATGGCGGTTCCAGTCTTTGTAGATGAGATACTTTGCGGGCACCTTGCCGATCGCGCCGAACCATTGCGGACACCATGGTCCCATCCAGATGAAGTCGCCCGCCGTCACGGGATACCACGAATCACCCAGTCGGTAAATTCCGCCACCTTCGAGCATGATGAGCCCGTGCTCCATGATGTGCATTTCGACCATGCTCAGCGCGGCGCCTGGCTGGTAGACCATGGTGTTTACAGCGAAGTCGAAATTCATCTCGTCGGGGAGCAGGCACTTCACCTGCAGTGCCGGATCGTCACCGAGAGGATGAGGGGAGACCGCATCCTCGCTCGAAACGATCCATTGCGGAGGCTTGACCGAGTCGAGGGCTTGATAGGGTTTCTCCATGACTGCGACGCGGCTCACTTTGGTGGCCGACACTCGATGCTGCAATCCCTGGGGAAGATAGGCGTAACCGCGCGCACTCAGTTCACTCGATTTGCCCTCTACTTCAATTTTCACGCCGCCGTCAATCACAAAAATGAAGCGCTGCGCGGACGTGCCGCCCAATTCTCCGCCAACTTCGAACTCGGCTGTGTACTGCGTGAACCGGGCGCCCAGAGCCGGGCCGACGTGCACAATCGCGGAGCATGCTTTCATTCCGGGCAGAACGGTGCGCACAAAAGTATCTGGGGTCAACAGCAAGTGGTTGGGTTGTTGCGAACTGCGAGTCCGGCCGAAATTATGCACGGTTTGTCCTTTGGAGAAATTCGCGCGAAGCAACAAGCTGGTCGAGAAGATGCAGACCGCACGCGATCGCTTTCTCAACGTCATCCGGGGTGACCGATTCTGCGGGATCGTGGCTGATTCCGCCGGGGGTGCGGAGAAAAATCATTGCGCTCGGAACTTTCTCCGCCAGGATCATGGCATCGTGGCCGGCGCCACTCACCATGCAGTGCGGCCGGCATCCGGTCTGGGCGATTGCTTTTTGTATCTCCCCAATCAAGAACGGATCCATCGCCACGGCTTGCTGGCTTAGCAGGGTGCTCTCCCGTACCGATAATCCACGGCGGTCAGCAAGTGTACGAGCTTGTTGAATGAGGTCGTCCACAGCGCGAATGCGAACTTCATCGGACCTGTGGCGAACGTCTAGAGTCAGCCGAGCTTCGCCGGCGATCACGTTGGTCGCTCCGGGTTTCGCTTCGATCTTCCCCACGGTCGCAACTAATCCGGGGATCTCGTGAGCCAGGCGTTCGACCGCGCCGATCCACTCTGCAGCGCCCGCGATGGCGTCGCAGCGAAGATGCATGGGGGTTGTGCCGGCGTGGTTGGCGCGGCCCAGGAATGTGAACTGCAATCGGCTCTGTCCGGCAATGGCTTCGACGGCGGCCAGCGGCAGATTCAGTTTTTCTAATACCGGCCCCTGTTCGATATGAAATTCGATGTAGCCGAGCGTTTGTTCCGCCATCAGGGCGTGAGAAATCTCATCGGGATTCAGTCCAAACTCTTCGATTGCGTTGCGCACCGAGATGCCTCGCGTATCGTGAACGGCGAGAAGTTGTTGATCCAATGTGCCTGCCAGCGCCCGGCTGCCGATGAAAGGAGTGCCGAAGCGTACGCCTTCCTCCTCGGAAAAGCCAACCACCTCAATGGCGAAAGGAAGTCTCCTCCCTCTCAACTCTTCCAGCAACGCGATGGCTAGCACAACTCCGAGTATGCCGTCATAAGCGCCGGCGTTCGGAACCGTATCAAGGTGCGAACCGATCAGCAGACGTGGGGCGTTCGGGTGCTCGGCAGGATAAAGAGCACGGATGTTTCCTGCGGCATCGATGCGCGCTGAAACGCCAAGCGCTTCCAGCCAGCGGGAAATTTCCTGATGGCATTCACGCATGGGCGGTGACAAGAAGGTTCGACGCGTGCTGTTCGCGTCTTCCGAAAAAGACGCAAGCTTCAGGCATCGACCGATGACTTCTGCCGCGCGAGTTGTGGCTTGAGTCGTTGGCACTGGATTCTAAATTCCGTGACGAAAGCCCTCTCGCATCGGAGCTCACGACTCCCGTATAACTTTCGCCGCCGCCCAGCCGAGAAGCACGAGAGCAACCAGAACTTCCCAACCGCAGCTGTTCCCATAGGTCGCAACGGGAAAGTGATTGCTGATCATGATAAAGACAACCGGAACTGCCATGAAAGTATTGTGTTTGGATCGCAGCTTGGCTTGAGCTCCGAGTGCGGCGTCGAATGTTTTTCCGGCCGCTGCCGCCGCGATCATTTTGCGCTGGGACGGAAGAATTCGGAACCAGACGTTGGCGCTCATGATTGTTCCGAAGACGGCCCCGAGGTGAATGTAGGCCGCGCGACCGCTGAATACATGCATTAATCCCCAGGCGAGCAGGCCGATCATCAGCAGGGAACAGATCGCAAACACGGCTTCCGACCGCCCAAGAGGTGAGCGCAGCGCCAGATCGTAAACGATCCATCCCGCGGCGATCACAGCCAGTCCTATGGCAATGCCGCGTGCCTGGGAGATGTCCGCGACATCGGGGTCGATGAGTCCGCTGCTGGAGTAGTAGACGAGGACCAGCAGAGCCATTCCGCTCAGCCAGGTCATCAGCGCTTCCCAGCGGAACCAATGCACCTGCTCAGGGCCGACTTTGAGGGACTTCTGCCGGTCAACGGTGTAGAAGCCACCGCTGTGAACCATCCATATCGATAGACTAGTGCAGTTCGCCGCGCCTTGCTTGGCGAGTTTATTGAATTGCCGGTCGAGCCACGTGAAGTAATACGTTTGGCCGACCCACATGATGGCCGCAAACACATGGGTCCAGCGCACCAGCAGGTTGAGCCATTCGCGGATTGACGGAATCACCTTGTCCACTCCATCTGGCGAAACATTTTGAGCGATGCCTCTGCCGCTCAACTTCCGCGGTAGGTCGTATATCCGTTCGGGCTGAGGAGCAGCGGAATGTGAAAGTGCGATTCGCCGTCTTGCGCCTGGAACGTAACTTCTACGACCGGGTACAGTGCAGCGATGTTTTGGAGCGCGAAATAGCTCCCGGTGTCAAAAATCAGACGATAGATTCCCGGGGAAAGGTCCGCGCCTTCCGGCAGCAACTGAGGACAACGACCCTCATGATCGCTACGGGTTGAGGTCAACAACCGCCAATCTCCGGTGCTGATCTGTTTCTCCAACCGCACAGGCAGGTCTTTGGCAGGCTTGCCGTGAACAACGTCGAGAATGTGAGTCGATATGCGTTTCATCCTTCGAGCCATTTCTTGAG
The DNA here is from genome assembly GCA_013289685.1 of Acidobacteriota bacterium. Taxonomy (GTDB): domain Bacteria; phylum Acidobacteriota; class Terriglobia; order Terriglobales; family Acidobacteriaceae; genus Sulfotelmatobacter. The sequence goes on from JABCZL010000002.1 coordinate 214,506, forward strand.
CCGGATTTCCGTAATCTGCCGCTGCTGCTCGGCGGATTCATGCAGCTCGGTTTCTGCGTCGTTCTTCAGGCGCCGTTGGAGAATCTCGAGAATCTCCGGCGCAGATTTGCCTGTCGCGCACACGATAAAGATACGGCCAAAACGACGTTCGTATTCTTGATTTGCATCCGATAATGCGGATTTGACAGTGGCGTCAGTGTCCACTACGTTGCGTTGTTCCTGCGCCGACCACGCGACCGATTGGGCTAGCGGAGACTGCGCGGCGCGCGACTCGCCGATTCGCGGATGACTGTTGAATGCTTCCATCCAGTCTGATGGCGTCAGACTGCGCCACGTTTCGTTCGCCGCCGTCACGAGCGCAGATTCGTCCGCCATTGGTCTTCGGGTCACCATCCCCTGCGCCCAGGCTTTGGATCCGCAGCAGGGCAGGATCGCCGCGATGGCTGCGTCGGTGGGAAGGAGATTCCATCGCGCCAGCACATCCTTCGCCGGATCGCGCTCTGGTCTAGTGCGCTCAGATTTCAGCCGACGCAAGAACTCCGCCACGAGATTGCCCGCAACTACAGCACGATACCTGGCGGTCGAGCGAATATCGTCGATCGGACGGATCTCAGCAATTGCAGCCTTTCTTGCCTCGAGCAACAGAGCAGAATCCATCGACCGTCCTCTTACAATTTGCTCGGTTTGAGTCAAACGAAGTGGAACGGGCGCAACGCTGCCGAGAGCCATTCGAACGTCTTCCACCACATCGCCCGTGAGGCGGCCCAGAGCGGAGATGCAAACTTTGGAGATGGCCTGCGCATTGCGAGCTCCGACTTTGCGGGCATGGCTGAGATATCCCGAGAATCGCCGCGACAAGCAGACTGCCTCAACCAACTCATCAGGGGCCAGCAGCGTCTTCTTATATCCGGTGTGAAATGTAACATAAGGCACACGGCGCTCGCCTCGCGCCGAGACTAAAATCAGGTCGGCTTCGTACACGAGGAGGGCAGGCAATGAATCCGCCGCCGGCGAAGCGTTCACGATGTTGCCGCCGATCGTTCCCCGATTCTGGTTCGCGATTCCCCCAGTCCATCGGGCGGCAAAAGCCATGAGCGGAAACTCGCGTCCGACGATCTCGTGCATACGAAGATCTGTGTAGGTACATGCCGCCCCGATCCGAATTTCATCAGCTGTGACGTCGATGCGCCGCAATTCGGGAAGGTTCCAAAGGCTGATCAGCTTTCGCGCCGGTAATTTCCCTGCGGCGTAGAGCACCATCACGTCGGTGCCCCCGGCGATGGGAAGCCATGCGCCCGGCTCCTTGGCTAGCAGCGAGACAATAGCTTGCAAACTGCCGGGAGCGACCATCTCGAATTCGGATGGATTTGATCTCATGCGCTCTTCCTGCGTTGCGCTGCTTCCTGCACGGCTTCAAGAATCTGGCTGTAGCCGGTGCAACGGCAGAGATTTCCGGATAGGCCTTCCCGGATTTCCTCTAGCGTCGGGTCCGATTTTCCGTTCAATAAGTGGCAGGCTGCGAGAATCATACCGGGCGTGCAGATACCGCACTGCGCGCCGCCGCATTCCAGAAAAGCCTCCTGCAACCCGTGCAGTTGTTCTCCGGCTGCGAGTCCTTCGATCGTAACAATGCTGGCGCCTTCGGCCTGCAGAACCGGCACCAGGCAGCTGTTCACGAGCGCGCCATCCATCAACACCGCGCACGATCCGCATTCGCCTTCTCCACAACCTTCCTTCGCGCCGGTCAATTCGAGTTGGTGCCGCAACACGTCGAGCAGGCGCTCCATGGGGTAAGCGCGCACTTCCCGCGGTTCGCCGTTCACCGTGAATGAAATTCCGGATTTTGCTTGGCTCTGGCGAGGATCGGTCATCGGTCCCCGCCTACGGAACTCGCGTTGTTTTGCGGTGAGGATGCCGCGAGGCCGCTTTTATTCAACCCGTCCATAATATCTTCGGGAAGCAGGGGGACGGAATCGAAGCGAACGCCGAGTGCGTCTTCGACTGCGTTCACGATTGCGGGTGCAGGACCGTCCATCGGAAGTTCGCCGATGCCTTTTGCTCCATATGCCCCGTGGACATTTCCCAACTCTTCAAAAAATACGCGAATGGGCGGCAGATCGCTCGAGGTGGGCATGATGTAATTGGTCATCTGGCCGTTCTGCATGCGTCCATTCTGCCAAATCACTTTCTCATAAAGGCTGAATCCGATCCCCTGGGCAACGCCACCGATGATTTGCCCTCGCGCCAGAACGGGGTGCAACACTTTGCCAACTTCCTGAAGCGCGACGAAATCGTCTACCGAGACGCTATAAGTCGTCAGATCGACTGTAACTTCGGCGATGTAAACCGCCCAGGCAAACGCGGCGTACGCTTCTCCTCGATATTTTTCGTCGTCCCAGAAAATTCCGCTCGGCGCTTCGTAGCGTGACCAGCAGCGGAATTGGCCATGCGTCGCAACATGCTGCTGGCAAGCTGTGCGGAACTCATCGGGAGAATAGCCTTCATGCAGTTGCCCGGAGGCGATCAGAGTCTGTGCAATTCCGAGCGCGGCGGACTGCACCAGTTTGCCAACCACCATCACTGTGCGGGACGCGACTGTGGGGCCGCTGTTGGGCACTTCGAGCGTGTCCGGTTGGGCCGTGCTGACATTTTCGTAGGGCAGACCGAGAGCCTCAGCGGCAATCTGGCTGAGGACCGTTTTCGTTCCCTGACCGAATTCCGTACTCGAAACCAACACTCGGACATTGCCGTCGGCACAGCCCTCAACGCCGACCACCGAATTTAGATACCGCTCGCCCGATCCAGTGAATCCGGCGCCGTGCAGAAACGCAGCAATGCCCATGCCTTTTCTGACGTCGCCCGACTGATTCTCGCCGGAAAACCGTTGTTTTTTCGAGTGATACTCCGAGACTTGCAATGCGCGGTCCAGCAGTTTTCCCAGATCGATCGGCTCACGCACAACTTGTTCGGTCGTGGTGGCCTGCCCGGGCTGAAGAAAATTGCGGCGGCGAATCTCGATCGGAGAAAGTCCGACGGTATGCGCGATGTGGTCCATGTGCCGCTCCATGGCAAACAAACTCTGCGGCGCTCCAAAGCCACGGAACGCGCCATGCGGCGGCGCGTTGGTCGCGACCGCCTGGGCGCGAATGCGGACACTAGGCCAGTAGTAGGGTCCGCCCGCGTGAATGGCTCCGCGCGAAAGCACGACCGGCGACAGGGTGAGATATGCCCCACCGTCAATCGTGAAGTCGATCTCTCCTCCGAGAATCTTGCCGTCGCGGCTGACCGCGGTGCGGTGGCGAGTGCGCGAGGGGTGCCGCTTCGTGGTGGCCGCCATGTCTTCCAGGCGGTCATAGATAATCTTCACAGGCCTTCCGGCCTTGATCGCGAGCAACGCAGCGTGGGCGGCGATCATCGACGGATATTCTTCCTTGCCGCCGAAAGCGCCGCCGGTCTCCATCTGCACGACGCGAACTTTTTCCGCCGGCAAGTTGCAGAGCGCCATGAGTGCCTTGTGAATGTAGTAAGGGCACTGCAGCGAGCCCCACACGGTGATCCCCTGCGCCGCGTCAAAGGCTGCGATCATTCCGTTATTCTCGATGTAAAGCTGCTCCTGTGCTCCCGTGGAATATTCGCCTTCCACAATGTAGTCGGCCTTCGCCCAAATGCCGTGGACGTCGCCCTTCTCGATCATGTACGTTTTGAAAATGTTGTCCTTGCCCCACACGATTTCGGTGCGGCGCTCGCTTTCTTCAATCGAGAAGACGCCGGGCAACGGATGATATTCGATCGATACCGCCTGAACCGCCTTCGGAAGCAGATAGCGGTCAGGATGAGCCAGCAGGAGAATCGGCTCTTCGGGATGGTTCACAACATCAGTCGCCAGGCAAGGCTGATCGTCGCCGATCAGCGCGATGCAGTTTTTTCCGGGAATGTCCTTCGCAGATACGATCACAAATTCGTCCCAGGCGACGCCCGGACCGAATGTGATCTTCCTGATATGTCCGCGCGGAATCTGGCTCCGAACGGTGGCTCCAAATAGCATATTCGGCAAAACCATATCGTCGACGTATTCCGACTTGCCGGTTACTTTGTCGCGTCCTTCTTTACGTGGGACCGACTTGCCGATGATGTGGTCGCTGTTCATTTTGCGTAGCCCGAGTGGCCCGCCAAGACTCGCGGATGGGATAGTGTATGACAGACTGGGCAGGAACGGCGCGGAAGTGTTGAGAGGCAGAATAGAAAAAGGTTATGGCGCCGATCAGTCTGATCGCTCGATCAGTGAGTTGGCTTCGCCGTGTATTCGCGCCCGGCGGGCTTGCCGGGAAATTCTCCTTCGGCGAAGACCGGACTTCCGCGCAAATATGTGGCCTTCACCACACCGCGCAGCGTTTCTCCAAGATATGGCGAGACCGGATGCCGGTAGTGCAACTTATCTTCTGTCACAATGAATTCGCGGTCGGGGTCGAATACCACGAAATCGGCATCGTAGCCGGGGGCGATCCGACCCTTGCGCGTCTCGCAGCCAGCCAGTCGAGCCGGGCCAGCCGACATCCACTCAGCCAGATCGAGCAATGTGAATCCTCGATTGCTGGCCTCAGTCCACATGAGAGGAAGCGCCACGGAAAGGCTCGCGATCCCGCCCCAGGCGGTGCGGAAATTGCCTTCGGTGAGCCGCTTCATCGTCGGCGGACATGGCGAATGGTCGGTGACCACAGAGTCGATCGTTCGATCTCTAAGGCCTTGCCATAGTTTCTCGCAATTTTCGCGGCTGCGAACCGGGGGAGCACATTTGTATAACGTCGCACCGTTCGGAATCGTATCTGCCGCCAGATGCAAGTAATGCGCACAAGTCTCGACACTGACAGGAAGGCCTTCGGCGCGTGCGGCGGACAGTTCCGGGAGAGCTTCGCTGGTGGAAAGATGGACGATGTGCAAACGAAAACCGAATTCGCGGCACAGCGATAGCATCAGCCGGATGGCCGTCAGTTCTGCCTCGTCGGGCCGCGATTGAAGATAGGTGGAGTAGCGGCTCCAATCGGCCGTTGCCAGGGCCTCGGTGGCACGGTCAATCGGACCAGGCAGTTCCGCATGAACCAGGAGCGGCAGCCCCGTCCGGGCAACGTGAGGCAGCGCCAATCGCAACTGTTGCTCGTTCACCATGGTGAAATCGTCGATTCCGGGATGGATCAGGAAGCACTTGAAGCCCGGCACGCCGGCGGCTGCGAGAGCTTCGATGTCATTCTGATTATCGTGAACTACTCCACCCCACGCCGCCCAATCGACGCGGCATCGGCCTTGTGCAGCCGCACGCTTGGCCTGAAGCGCAGCCACCGAAGTTGTGGCAGGGTGACTGTTCAGCGGCATATCAACGAGCAGCGTGTAGCCTCCCGCCGCGGCGGCGCGGGTCGCGGTTTCAAAACCTTCCCACTCCGCGCGTCCGGGATCGTTAATGTGCACGTGGGAATCGACGAGTCCGGGAAGAATTGCCGCTTCGCCGAAGTCATGAATTGTGTAACGATTGGAAACTTGATCGGGAGGAACGACGGCCTGGATTCGCTCTCCTTCCACCAGGATGGCCGCCGGGCGGATTCCTTCGGGAGTGATCACGCGGCGAGCCAGAAAAGCCTGCAAACCCAAAATGTCAGCTCCTTAGAGGGTCGGTGCCTCGAAGCGTCCCAATGACTCCGCCTTATAGTCCTCGCGCCAGCACCAAAACATTTTACGAAATTCCGCGTCCCGGCTTATACTCGCTTCTCAGCGAAGCGGCTGCGAAAGAGTCCATGTCGACTGATTTTGCGGGGTTCGCGGGTTGCTGACGCCGGCAAGCCCTTGACCACTGCGCACAGATAGAGCAACTCATGGACAATCCTTTCATGGCTCGCGCGATTCAGCTCTCGATCGAGAACGTCCGCTCCGGACGCGGCGGGCCGTTCGGCGCGGTCGTGGTGAAAGACGGCAACGTTATTGCCGAAGCCGCCAATCAGGTGACCTCGACCAACGATCCTACCGCGCACGCGGAGGTGCTCGCCATCCGCGCTGCCTGCCAGAAGCTTCGCGTCTTCGATCTGGAAGGCTGCGAGATCTACACTTCCTGCGAGCCGTGCCCCATGTGTCTGGGGGCAATCTACTGGGCCCGCATTTCCCGCGTTTACTTTGCCAATGCCGATGCCGATGCGTCCAGGATCGGCTTTGACGATTCCCTGATCTACAGCGAGATCGCACAACCGCATTCCCGGCGCAAGATCCCGATGATTCAGATGATGCGCGAAGAGGCGCTGGCGGCGTTTCGGGCCTGGGAAAACAAGCCGAACAAAATCGAATATTAAGTCCGATCATTAATCCCACGCTCATGGAGGAAGATTGATCGATCGCTATTTCAAACTCACCGAAAACCAGACGTCCGTGAAGCAGGAGATGCTGGGCGGCCTGACCACCTTCGTCACGATGGCCTACATCGTCGTGGTGAATCCCCAGATTCTCGCTAAGGCTGGAATGCCGGCAGACGGCGTGGTCTTTGCGACCTGCGTCTCGGCTGCGGTGGCGACGCTGGTGATGGGTCTTTACGCCAACTATCCCATCGCGTTGGCGCCGGGAATGTCTTTGAACGCCTACTTCACGTATTCGGTGTGCATTGCCATGCATGTGCCCTGGCGGACCGCTCTCGCGGTGGTTTTTTGTTCCGGCGTTCTGTTCCTTGTACTCACGGTGACGCGCGTGCGGGAGCAGATCGTGAACGGCATGCCCGACGGCTTGAAACATTCCACCGCGGCCGGCATTGGGATGTTCATCGCTTTCGTCGGACTGCGGAACGCAAAACTGGTCGTGGCCAATCCGGATACGTTTGTCGGCCTTGGCAGCTTCGCCGACAAAGAAGTACAGACTGCTTGCTTTGGCCTCGCGCTCACGCTGATCCTGATGTCACGGAAATTCCACGGCGCCATCCTGATCGGAATCTTCGGTACTACGTTTGTCGGAATTCTGCGCGGAATCACGCACCGGCCCACAGCAATCTTCGCGATGCCGCACCCTTCATCCACGTTTCTGCAGCTTGATTTTCGCGGCGCCAGCCATCTTGGCTTACTCGAAGTCCTGTTCGCGTTCCTGTTTGTGGATCTCTTTGACAACGTCGGCACCCTGGTGGGCGTGTGCGAACAAGGTGGTTTCGTCAAGGAAGGCAAGATACCGCGCGCCGGCCGGATCCTGGTTGCCGATGGAGTGGGCACCGTCGTCGGCGCCCTGACGGGAACTTCCACCGTGACCAGCTACATTGAGAGCGCCGCCGGAGTGGCCGCCGGGGCTCGCACTGGATTGAGCAATGTTGCGGTCGCCGCACTCTTCTTGCTGGCCACGTTCTGCTCGCCCCTGGCTACAGCGATTCCAGCCTATGCGACCGCTCCAGCGTTGATTTTAGTTGGTGTCCTGATGACGCAATCCATTAAGCAAATTGCGTGGCAGGATTTCAGCGAGGCGGTCCCGGCATTTATCACCATGCTGGCCACGCCGCTTACGTTCAGCATCGCGACCGGCCTGAGCCTTGGCCTGATTGCCTACACCGTCGTAAAAATTGCGGCAGGAAAAATTCGCGAAATCAACGCGCTGGTTTGGATTCTCACCATTTTGTTTATTCTGCGCTACGTTTATCTGGCCGCGGGATAAAACCGCGATTACACAAAAAAATCGGCCGGGATCGACGCTATCGTTGGAATGTGGGCAGCTGGTTTTGCCCTCAGGGAGCACGATTGGGTCGTGCGGCCTCGCGCCGCCGGCCTTCCGACTTGCGGGAGTCGCCGCTCTGTTGCAGCAGCTTCGTCACCAAGGCGGTCCAACCAGTCTGATGGCTCGCCCCGAGCCCCTGCCCGGTGTCACCGTGGAAGTATTCATAGAACAGAATGAGATCACTCCAGCTGGGGTCGGTGTCGAATTTTGGTGCGCCACCGTGTACAGCGCGATGTCCTTGTTCGTCGCGCAAAAAGATCCCAGTCAGCCGCTGCGAGAGTTCCGCAGCAACCTCAGAAAGGGTGAGCATCTTTCCCGAACGCGAAGGGAATTCTACTTTGAAGTCGTCGCCAAAATAATGATGGAACTTCTGTAGCGACTCGATCAATAAGTAGTTCATCGGAAACCACACCGGCCCGCGCCAGTTTGAATTCCCGCCAAACAGTCCGGTTGAAGACTCGCCGGGCTCATAGTCGACGCGATGCTCTTTGCCGTCGAAGGTGAGGATGAAGGGGTGGTCGCGGTGATAGCGCGAGAGCGCGCGAATGCCATGATCCGAGAGAAACTCCTGTTCGTCCAACATGATTTGCAGCATGCGCCGGAGTTTTTCCGCATTCACGATGGAGAGCAGCCTTCGTTCCGCCATCCCGTATTTCCGCATGGACGCGACGTTTGCGGTAAGGTCCGGACGATTGTCGATGAACCACTCCATGCGGCGTTTGAAACCGGGAAGATGATCGAGCAACCCCGCCTCCAATGTTTCGACAGCGAATAACGGGATCAATCCCACCATGGAGCGAATCTTGACCGGAAAATGCCCGCCATCGGGGAACTTCAGCACATCGTAGAAAAACCCGTCCCCTTCGTCCCACAGCCCCATGCCTTCATGGCCGAGATGATTCATGGCGTACGCAATGTAGATGAAATGCTCCCAGAATTTGCTGGCGACATCCTCGTACGTCGGGTCTTGCGTGGCCAACTCCATGGCGATGGCCAGCAAGTTCAGCGTGTACATGGCCATCCAACTGGTACCGTCGGATTGTTCGATGTGTCCGCCGGTCGGGAGGGGATCGCTGCGGTTGAACACTCCGATGTTGTCGAGCCCCAGAAAGCCGCCCTGAAAAATGTTCATGCCCTCGGCATCTTTGCGGTTGACCCACCAAGTGAAATTCAACAGCAGTTTGTGGAAGACGCGTTTCAGAAACGCGCGATCCCCCTGGCCGTTGCGCTTCTTGTCGATCTTGTACACGCGCCAGGCCGCCCAGGCGTGGACCGGGGGGTTCACATCTCCGAGGGCCCACTCATAGGCGGGGAACTGGCCGTTGGGATGCATGTACCACTCACGCAACAGGAGCACCAGTTGCTCTTTCGCGAAATCAGGATCGACCAGGGCCAGCGAGACGCAGTGAAAAGCAAGATCCCACGCCGCATACCAGGGATACTCCCACTTATCGGGCATGGAAATCACGTCGGCATTGTAGAGGTGCGGCCAATCATGGTTTCGCCCGTTGGTCCGTTCAGCCGGCGGAGGCGGATTCCCGGGATCTCCCTTCAGCCAGTCTTTGACGACGTAGTGATAGAACTGTTTCGACCATAACAGCCCGGCGAAGCCCTGCCGCATCACGCTCTGGGCGTCGGGCGAGAGGTCCCGTGGGATGATCGTGGCGTAGAAATCATCCGCCTCGCGTTTGCGCGTAGAAAACAGACCATCGAAAGTAGTGAAGGCTGCGGCTGGCTGCTTGAACTCAACATTCGTGAGCCGCAGACGGACGCTCACCGATTCTCCTGCGGCGATCTCCATGGCGTAGTGAGCAGCCGCTTTCGTGCCCTTGGATTCAGCTGAGACCGCCCGTTTTATCCTGCGTACGATGTAGTCGTTGATTCCGTCTTTCTTGCAGAATCCGCTTTCGGGCGCGTTGAAGAGCCGTTGCGTGTTGGTTTCATTTTCGGTGAACAGGAGCTCTGCCGAACCGTCATAGTACAGCCAATGCTTCCCGCAGGCAGGATGGTTTACTTTCAGGCCACCGGGCACTGCGCGCAGGTTAGGACGAACCGCGCTGCTGTCCCACGACCAGGTATTGCGGAACCAGATGGTCGGGAGCAGCCGTAGACGCGCCGATACCGGACCGCGGTTGGTAGCCGTGATCTTGATAAGAATGTCTTCGACATCGCCTTTCGCGTACTCGACCAACACATCGAAATACCGGTCTTCGGCGAATACTCCGGTGTCCAGCAGTTCGTATTCGGGATCACTCCTGCCACGGCGACGATTCTCCTCGATCAGCTGCGCGTACGGGAAGGCAGCTTGCGGATACTTGTACAGATACTTCATGTACGAGTGCGTCGGAGTGCTGTCCAGGTAGAAGTAGTATTCCTTTACATCCTCGCCGTGATTGCCTTCTTTCCCCGTGAGGCCGAAAAGCCGCTCCTTGAGGATGGGATCGCGCTCGTTCCATAGCGCTAGGGCAAAACAGATCCACTGGCGGCGATCACAGATGCCGGCAATGCCATCTTCGTTCCAGCGATAAGCCCGTGACCGGGCGTGATCGTGGGGAAAGTATTCCCAGGCATTACCATCGGGACTGTAGTCCTCGCGCACGGTGCCCCAGGCCCGCTCGCTCAGGTAGGGTCCCCAACGCTTCCAATGTCGCGTATGGGCGCGGGCTTCGGAGAGCCTGATCTCCTCGTTCGTCATAAAGGAATTCTTGCAGGATGTTAGAGCTTGTTGATCCCGTCCAAAGCCGCAACCTTATACGCCTCGGCCAAAGTCGGATAGTTGAAAACCGTGTCGCGGAAATATTCTATTGTGCCGCCCATGGTCATGACGGCTTGACCGATGTGTACGATTTCGGCCGCCCGGTCTCCAATCACGTGCACGCCCAGAACCTTCAGATTCCCGGGATCGAAAAGAAGTTTCAGCAAACCTTGCTCGTCGCCCAGCATCTGTCCTTTCGCCAACTCGGCGTAGCGCGCCAGACCGACTTCATAAGGAGTCTTCTCCTTCGTGAGTTGCTCCTCGGTGGAGCCCACCATGGAGATTTCGGGGATCGTATAGATGCCATAAGGAATGAGATTTTGCTGCATTTTTCCCGGCGTTCCAAACATGTGGCAACTGGCGAGCCGGCCCTGCTCCATGGACGTACTGGCGAGCGCGGGGAAACCGATCACATCTCCGGCCGCATAAATATGATCGACGCTGGTTTGGAAGGTCTCATTCACTGTCAGCTTGCCACGCCCGTCCGGCTTCACGCCCGTGGCCTCGATATTCAACAGATCGCTATTGGCCTGGCGCCCGACGGTGTAGAGAAGCCCTTGCCCGTGGACGTTCTTGCCGCTCTCCAGTTTGGCAAAGACCCGGTCCCGATCGGCATCGTATCCCACCGAAACTACTTTCTCCCCCAGACGGAAAACGGTTCCCAGCTGCCGCAGCTGAAAACCCAGACTCTCCACAATTTCGCGGTCCACGAAGTCGAGCAGGATTGGCCGCTGATCCAGCAGAGTGACTTTCACTCCTAGAGCGGCGAACATCGAGGCGAATTCGAGCCCGATAATGCCGGCGCCGACCACCAGCAGGTCGCGCGGGACCTCTTCCAAACAATGGACCTCGTCGGAATCGAAGATGCGCTTGCCGTCCATGGGAATGTCGGAGCTGTGGGCCGGACGCGTACCACAGGCAATCAGAATGTGATGACCCTTGAGAAGCTGCGATCCTTCGTCCGTCTTGACCTCAACGGTGTGGGGGTCCAGGAAACGGGCGTCGCCCTCGAAAGTCGCGACCTGGTTGCGCCGGAGTTGCGCCTTGATGACTTCAATCTCGCGTGCCATCACCGCCTGCGCCCGAAAAACCAGATCGGACATTGCGATGCGATCCTTCAAGACATAGCCACGGCCATAGAAACTTCGCTGCCGAAAGCCGCTCAGGTAGAGGACGGCTTCGCGCAAAGTTTTACTGGGTATGGTTCCGGTGTGGACACAAACTCCCCCGATCGTTCGCTTACGGTCAATGATGGCAACTTTCTTGCGCAGTTTGGCCGCGCAGATCGCACCTTTCTGTCCAGCTGGGCCGCTGCCAATCACTACTAAGTCGTACTCGTTGACATCCATCAGAGTCTCCTGCTTGATCTCGGAGCCGGGACGATTGTATGCCATCTCGCCTGTTCGTAACATCGGCAACGAAGTGTCAATCGATTAGCCGACCGAGGACCACCGCAAGCGACCTGCTGCGCCAAGGTGCGAACCTGACGCGTCGCAATTTGGCGGCTGGATTTCGATGGGGCGCCCGAAACGAGCGGGGCATGAACCAACCAAAGCCGATCTTTCAATGCGAGAGGTTGACAAGCGGGTAATTTAGGATATATTACGAACGCTTGCTTTTACTTACGTTTTGGTGCTGTCAGGGTTACCGTCCGTAGTTCTGGGAGGTCCAAAATGTCCATTCGTCGCGCTGATTCCGGTTTCGTTGCTGGAGTTTCCTCCTCACCCGCGCTTTTCCTCGTTCATCATTCTGCGGCGGCAGAGGGCAGTTACACGGCGCGAGTCCGCGGCACGGTAACGGACCCAACCCACGCTGCGGTCAATAATGCCGAGGTCTCGGAGACGAGTGAGTCGACCAGCACTGCGGCCACCAGACGCCGGTGGAGAATATGGAGTGAACGGGTTGAGACCCGCGAGCCGATTTGACTTGACTTTCACCATAAACGAAAGTGATAGTTTTGACTCGTAAGAATATGAAAGGTGCTTGCTGAGGAGGTTGCCATGCGTGTCCGCCCTCGTGGTTGGAATTTCGTTGCAGTCGGTTTCGTCTTGATGCTCTTACCGTTTTCGACGACGGCGGCATTCGGGCAAGCCAGTTACGCGGCGCAGGTTCGAGGGGTGGTCAAGGACCAAAGCGGCGCCATGGTTCCGAAGGCCACGGTCACCATCACGAACGACGGCACCGGTATCTCTGCCACGGCACGCACTGACGATCACGGACTTTACCTCCTGACCGGTCTTCGGCCGGCGGTGTACACGATCAAGGTGGACAGTGCGGGTTTCCGGCCGGCCGAAGAGAAGAATGTCGTGCTGCAGGTTGACCAGCAGACCACGATTGACTTCACTTTGCATCCGCTTGGGGTGATCACGACGGTGGAAGTCACGACCGCCGCGCCCTTGTTGGACACAGAGAGTGCCGCTCTCGGCACGGACGTCAGCAACGAGTTCGTGCGAGACATTCCGCTGTACAGCCGCAGCATGTTTGGGTTGGTTTTTCTGGCGGGCGGGGTGACGGAAACCACGGGCGCTGGGATCAACGATAACTATCCCGCCGGCACCAACTTCGTCTCGAACGGCCAGCGCAACGCCACAGCGCAAGTCACCCTCGACGGCAGTTCTCTGAGCGCGCCAGAACAGGGCGAGGGTGGCAACTCCAACGTCTACCTCCAGCCTTCGGTCGAGATCGTGCAGGAATTTAAGCTCCAGAACAACGGCTTCTCCGCCGAGTTTGGCAACAACGGCGGCACCATTGTAAACATGGTGCTGAAGCAGGGTACGAACGCCTTTCACGGCAGCGGCTGGTGGTACGGGCAGCGCGCAACATTTGACGCGCGCGACTACTTCAACCAGGGCACGAAGCCCGACCATGTGCGGGATCAGTATGGCTTCGCTCTCGGCGGTCCCCTGAGAAAGAACAAGACTTTCTTCTTTGCCGACGTGGAAAAGGTTCGCGAGCAGGATCCGGTCAACCTGGAAGGGATCGTCCCCACCGACGCCGAGCGTGGCGGCGACTTCTCCCAGGATCCCGCAAACCTGGTCGATCCTACGAATCCAGCTACTGCAAACGCCGGCATCTACGACCCGTGTGCTGGAAACCCGGCAGGGTGTGTACCCAACCAGCAGCAATTCTCCGATGGCGGCGTGCTCAATAAGATCCCTGCTGCCAAGATCGACCCAATCGGCCAGGCGATTCTGAATCTGTATCCGCATGCCAACATCGCGGGCGCGACCTATCCGTCGCCCAACTTCCGTCAGGTCATTTTGAGCACCGATCCGGGCTGGAATGTCGACATCAAGCTGGACCATCAGATTACAGCCAATCACAAGATTGGCGGACGTTACAGTCGTCATTACGACATCTCTACCACACCCACCGTTCTTGGCGATAACGATGGCGCTATCTACCCGACGACAGCACAAAACGGTGGCGCGGAGTACAACTGGGCCATCACTCCAAGAATTCTTTGGACTAGCCGCTTCAGCGTGGACCGTGCGCATGCTCCCGGTATAAGCAACAACTACCCAACGATCAGTTCGGTTGGCCTTTCACCGGTCCTTGCCGCCAACGGGCTTGACCGCATGATCACCGTCGGTGTCGATGGTGGTTTCACGTCGCTCTTCACTCAGTGCTGCGTCGATACGCACTTTGCCCACACCTTATACAGCTACTCCTCAGCGCTGCAGTGGGTAAAAGGAGGGCATTCGCTGACGTTCGGCGGCGAGCAGCGCATCTTCTTCAACAACTTTTGGCAGCCGGACAATCCGACTGGCATCTTCAACTTCTCCCGGGATATGACCACTCAAGACCCCAACAATGCGAACTTGGGAAGCGAAAATCAGGGGAACCCGTTCGCCACCATCCTGACCGGGTATGCTTTTGGAGCTTCGCTTCACCTGGTGCCCGCGGTGGCGGACAAGTCGAAAGAAACTGCCTTCTACGTGCAAGATAACTGGAAGGTTACTCCGAAGCTGACGGTCAATCTCGGCTTGCGCTACGAGTGGAGCACTCCCTACAGCGAGCGCTATAACCGCCTCCAGTTCAGTGACTTCACGGCCAGCACGGGAATCAGCATTCCGGTGAATCGGGATGGGACAGGTCAATTCCCGCAGTTTGGACAGATTGGCAATATCGTGGGGACCACGGTCTTCCCAACTTCTGGCAAGCGGAACGCGACGGTGGATCGCAACAATTTTGCTCCGCGCCTGGGTTTCGCCTATCAAATTAACTCCAGCACCGTGTTGCGAGGTGCGGCGGGAGTCTTCTACGGCATGAATGTGGCCACTAACTTCCAGTATGCCGGCCCCTCTTTCTCGAAGACCGCGACCATGTATTTCACCAAAGACGCTTACGCAACCCAATACGCGTGCCTGGGGCCTTCCCCGGTGCAGCCCAATTGCACGAGCCCATTTCCTGCCGGCCTAGCGCCGCCGCAGGGAAACAAGTATGGAAGCCTGGCGCAGTGGGGCTTCGGCAACGCGAGCGACCTGGACACGGGCACGGTGCGCAACGCCGATATATACCAGTGGAACCTGGGCGTTCAACACATGTTTCCGGGGCAGATCGTAGTGGGTGTGGACTATTCCGCCAACCGCAGCACGCACTTGCCCTGGGCCGGCGCCGGCGGCATCACGACACGCAACCGGAACTTCCTGCCGTCGTCGATCCGTTCGCAGTTGGTAGCAGCCGCCAACAACCCCGCCATCAACCCGCCAGGGCCCAACTTTGACCCCCTGTGGGTAACGGACTATCTCAATACGCAAGTGCCCAACCCGTTCCAGTGCTTCTTCACCACGGGCGCGGCGCTGACGGGCCCGTGGTGTCCGGCAACCCCGACTTACAATGCCGCCGACGTGGTGGACTCACTTTACGTCGATCCCACCATTCCACAAGGTCTCCTGCTCGAGCCCCATCCTCAGTTTAATGGCGCGTTTGAGGGGCTGCCGACGCTGAATGCCAACTCCTGGTACCACTCGTTGCAAGTCCGCTTCAAGAAGAGCGCCGGCCACTACATCAGTTTTGAAGGCAACTACACCTTCTCCAAAGCGACTGACGACTCCTCTGCCGGACGAAACGCCTGGCTGGGCAACCTGTGGCTGGACAACCCGCAACTGCTGGACAACCTCGGAGTCGAGCATGGAATCGGTTCCAACGATGCGCCGCACCGTTTGGTGGCGGCCGTCATTTTGGATCTTCCCTTCGGGCGCAAGCGCTGGATCGGAGGCGACATGAACCCCGTCCTGGATGCCATTGTGGGCGGGTGGTCCTTCAACACCGTGACGACCGTGCAATCCGGGAACCCGATCGCTGTCTACAACAGTGTTGGGAATTTGGCCGATGGCAACTCGCGGCCGCAGATAATCTGCCCCCAGCTCACGACCGGTCTGAGTTATCGCCAGGCAGCCGCGTCTCAAGGCAATTCCGCCTACCTGAACCAGAATTGCTTCGCCGACGCTGGTGACAACATTCCCGGGAACGCGCCCCGGCACTTCTCCAATGTACGAGGGGACGGCATTCGCAATGTGGATCTCGGTCTCTCGAAGGAATTCAAAATTCACGAAGATAAGCTTCTCCAGGTGCGCGCCGAAGCGTTCAACGCGTTTAACCTTCAGCGCTTTGCCTTCCCCGATACCGGATCGGGAGACGGCACGTTTGGCACGGTCACTTCGACCACCAACAACTTCCGCCGAATGCAGTTTGGAGCGCGCTTCCAGTTCTAGTTGTGATCTTCCTCACGAGACTGATTTCGCGTAAGCGGGGTCGGTCTCTTTCTTTGTGGCCGATGCCCGATTCGAGGGTCTTGCATGAGAAAAAGAAGCTGGTTCGCAATCTCTCTACTAGTGCTGTTGGCCGCTTTAGGCCTGAAGGCCGCTCCTGATGCCGAAAAACAGGATTGGACCCACTACGTTCGAATTGGAGCTTACGGGCTGCGCGGGGGAGATGCCGAGAAGATTGTCAGCAGTGCGCAGGCCAGCGGGGTGTTCGGGATTGAAGTGGACGACGATATTCCCGGGCGCTACGAGAGCTTTCTCAATCCCGAAGAAAAACTGAAGGCGATCCACGATGTGGCCGAGGCGGCGCACCACGCGGGCAATTACGCTTTCGTCTACATCGCCGGAACCGAGTGCATTACCGCACATGGCGATCAGGTGGCGCACACGCTGGCCAAGGATCATCCCGATTGGTTGCAGCGCAAGCTTACGGGCGAACCCGCGATCTTCGGCGGCGGGACCGCGTTTTGGATAAGAGCGGGCGATGAGGACGTCTGGGTGAGTCCGTATGCTCCGGAGTGGCGCAAGGTTTACATGCAGCGCGTGCGGCAAATTGCGGCCACGGGAATCGATGGGATCTACGTCGACATTCCGTATTGGATGACGCACTTTGACGGGTGGGAAGACACTTGGGCCAGCTTCGATGACTACACAGTGGCAGCGTTCAAGAAGGAGACGGGGCTTGATGCGAAGAAGGATTTGAAGCTGGGCGACTTCTCCGATCCCAATTTCCGCAAGTGGGTGGACTTCAGGATTCGGACGTTCACTGAGTTCATGCACGACATTGATCAGAACGCGAAGTCCGTGAACCCGCAGATCAAGACAATCCCGGAAATTTACCCGGGGATCGAGGAACAAGCGGTGCGGGTGGGGGCCGACGTGTACAGCCTGTATGGGGTGGTGGACGCGATTGCACATGAGTACTCGTTTGGCGGGGGCGGGATGGCCTCAGCGCGAAAGCCCCTGACCTGGTTTGAGTATCAGGTGGGGATGCATTCCTTCCGCGCGTTCGCGCAAGGCAAGGCGACGTGGATGCTCAACTACTCCTGGGACGGCGATAAAAACGTCGACAAGACTGAGGCCATGATGAATCTGGCCATGTCAGAGATCATGGCGGGAGCGAATTTCTGGGATGCGCCTGGGCATTCGATGGCTGGGTCGAATGATTTGCCGACCCGAAAAAAGATATTCGACTGGATTCAAGCCCACGAGAAGACGTTTTACTTGCCGCGGGTGGCGAGTCATCCAGTGGGAGTGTATTTCTCTCCGGAGACGCGAAACATCTATGCTGACGAGTTCATCCGTTCCTATCGTGGAATCCTGATTCTGCTGATGCAAAAGCATTGGGAGTTTCAGGTGGTCACGCCCCGGACTCTCGCGGATTTCAAAGGGGAGACGCTGATTCTTCCTGACGTCCGCGTTCTGAATGACGACGAGAGAGGCTGGCTGCGAAAGTTCGTCGAGCAGCGGCACAACCTGGTCATCACCGGCACCGATGCGACGCAGCTGGGGGAAACCGCCAGCGTGACGCGGTTTCCGCGATGTCCGGGGAAAGCGTACATGAGTGCGCTGGAAGGCGACTTCGAGCATGCGGACCCCGACTCGCAAGCGGAGTTCTTGAAAAGTGTGAAGACTACGAGCGAGCTTGAGGTCACGGCCTCACCCATGGTCGCGACCTCGATTGCAGCCGTCGCAGGGAACCCGCACATCTTTTTCGCGAATTTTGCCGGATTGGTCGGCAAGGTGAATCCCGTGCAGACGCCGCAAACTGGGGTACGCGTTCGCATGGCGAAGGCCGGCAAAGGGAAGGCGTTCTTTCTCCCATTTCTTGGTGATGTGCAGGAGATCAGCGGCGTTCAAGAGTCCGATGGCCGGACATCCTATACCCTGCCCACAATTACCAAGGGCGCAGTTTTCTGGTACGACGGCGGAGCCGCGAAGCTAACAAAAGAGTAGAACCTATCTCATAAATCGCCTACGGCCAGGTTGCTCGCCCCAAACATGGCTTCCGAGTTGCTCGTTACTCGTTCCATTTGGTTCGATAAACGGGCTGGGTGTTTGGGGTCGGTAAATTCGAGCAGTTCGATGGGCGCGCCGTTTTCGACGATGAATGCGACGCGGACACCGTCGGATGGGCTGTTCGGAGGAATCAGGATTTCGCGGCCAGCAAGCTCGGAGGAGAGGTCGGTCACTTCAAACGCGACGTGCGCCACTCGCCGGACAAGATCGGGAACCGCCGCATCCCCTTCGAAGCGCATCCATTCCACGCCGAATTCGCTTTTCTGGTGACTGACGACAAAAAGTTTCAGGCCTTTCAAGTGGGTCTCCCCAGGCTTCGATTCGTTAGTGGGAATCCCGATGTGGTGATACCGGCGCATTGTTTTCTCTCCGAGAGAACTGGCGCAAAAATTCTACTCTATTCGTTACCGCGTTTGAATCGCGCCGAGCCTTCCGAAAACACAATCGGTCCGGGCTGAGTGGCACTTCACCGAACTGCTGAGATCAAATTGGACGTGTAGTCGGCTACTCGGAAGTTACTCTGCCACGCCTCGCAACTCGCCTCGTCTCTGATCCAGGTGAGGCATTTGTGAGATGGGTTTTAGACGGATCAGTAGCTTCATCGGTGCGCCGGGGCAATGTGCGAGCGCCGCAGAATGCCACTCGGCCGATGGCGAGATACCTATACTCCCTTTCTCCAGCCTGAGTCACTGCCATTCTTTAGACGAATCGTGAGGGAACCGTCAGGATTGGTTGGGTGCTGGCACGCCCAGCGGACGGGACGCTTCACACCCTTGACTTCCAATTCGGCGCGCAGTTTGATCTGCTGTCCGTCCATGCCTTTCGGGAGAATGATGGAAGCCTGGCGGAACTGGCCGGCATATGGTTGGCCGGCATCGAGATTTCCTCCTAGCCGGACACTCCCGTCCATACTCTCGGCGTAGATGCCGAGCACTCCCGGCACTCCGGCTACGCCGTCATTCACAATACCAAGAATCAGTTCCATCGTGTCGTAGCGTTTTCGCTGCCAAATCAGGGATGGGCGCACACGATAACCCAGCCTTTGCTCCATGGCTTGAAGCGAGTCAGGATACTTCTCGTAATAACGGCGAATATTATCGGCCTCGGTCCATAGCCCAAAATAGCTGGTGCCAATGTCCAGGGCATGAAAACCGGCACTCTCACGATAAGGACGGTTAATCGGTCCCCCAATCCGGTGAGGGTAGTCATCGGTGGGCTGAACTTCTTTGTCGTGGCCAACGAACGCCAGCATGTTGGCCGGCAGCTTGTTTAGACAGGCTTGTTCTTCGTCGGCATAGTCGGATAGAACGTAATGCCGGTTTGCGCCATCCTCGAGTACGGTGGCGAGCCAGGGAGGGCGGTGTGCAAGCTCTTCGATTTGGATCGGCTCATCCATGATCAGGCTGTCCGAGCGCAACCAGCATCCCGAACGCACCGCGAGGTCCTGAACTTGGCGGTTGCCTGAGTTGCTGATGTCGGGTTGGGTGTTCACCGCGAGAGGAATCTTTTTCCAGGTATCAATCTGGAGTTGCGTCATGCGTATGAACGTATTCTCCGCGGTCAAAAATTCCGGGAATGGACCTGGGATGTCGTTGGTATGACCTTCGCCCCAAAATCCGTACATCATCAAATCCATGTATTCCAGTTGCTGGTTGTCACCGTACTTGGCAGAAAGAAGGTTGTTCAATTCGGCAAACGCCTTGTGGAATTCCGGAGAATCGTAACGCGGTTCACGGAAATCGAAGCCGGCTTGGTGTTCCTTAGACTTGTGGCCGATGTTCACGATAGGCACTTTGTCATGTAGAAAATCCGGCATGGAAAGTTTTTGCGGCTGGATATTGGGACTGGAGAGCTGGATGCGGAATCCAACTCCCAAATTGTGGCGCTTGGCAGCGTCGAATGTTAGGTCCCAAACCGGGGACAGGGTCAGCTTGCCGGGCCCGGTCTGCACATCGCGCCAGTCGCACCGGATATACAACACGTCCACAAATGGCAATGAAGCCATTTTCTCCACGCTTTGCTCCAGCGTTTCCCGGCCGCACTGTACCCCGAGCGCCGGTCCGTTTTCCTCCCAGGTATAGCCGACGAGTCCAGCGCCAAAATTTCGAATGTGATCACGAGACGCCTGGGTTGCGAAGATCGTGAACCAGCCTTGGTCCTGGTCAATGCCAAATGGCCCCTGGTCGAGCCGATTGGCAACTTGGGGTGAGCCAAACGGATAGCCCTCCCAAAGATGGTCAGGTACATCCGCCCACATTTGCGGACGCAGAAGACGGCCCGCTCCTGCCAGGAGTGCTCCCTTCTTCACAAAATCTCTCCGCCGCATTGTGTGTCCCTCCTCAGGTTTCCGCAATGACCGGAATCCGCCTACCTCTTTGCATCAACCACTGCTGCCTATACCTGCTGGCGGAGATTGGGACGCAACGTGAGCGAACCGTCGTCGTTCAACTTCTGGTGACAAGCCCAGCGCACGGGATAGCGCATTCCCTTTACTTCAATCTCAGCTCTGAGTTTCAATCCTTTCCAATCCGTCATGCCCGGAAGCACGAACTGTGCCTGACGAATCTTGCCTGGCAACGGATATCCGGCATCCAGACATCCGCTGGTGAGCGCCTTTCCATCCGGGCTCTCAACCGTCACCCTCATCACGCCCGGCACACCCGCGATGCCGTCATTGGCGAAGCCAATGATCAGGCCCAGGTAACTGCCGTCCTTATAGCTCCAGATGAAAGACGGCCTCACCCGATAACCAATCCGGCGATTGATGCGGTCGAATGCTGCCGGATAAGCCTGGTAGTAGGTCATCAAATTCTTAGCGCTGATCTGGTGAAAGTTCCAGAGCGACCAGTAGTTCGCTCCGATATCGATTACATGATCAATCATGTTTTCTGCCGGGGATATCCCTTCATGAGCAGCGCTCGGATCAGGAAGTTTCCCGGGCAGCCCCTGCTCCAGCAACGCTGCTATCCACGGCGGGCGATTGCTGAGCGCTTCAATCTGCTCGTTCTCGATAAAGATGGTGTCGCTGCGAATCCAATTGTTGCTGCGGACCGTGCGGTCCAGCATTTCTGCGTTGCCCACCCGGCTGTAGTCCGGTTGAGTATTGGTCAGCAGAGGAGTTTTCTTAAACTGCTCGAGCTGGACTTCGAGCATATTCATCCAGGTACGCTCTGCCGTCAGGTAATCGGGAAAGGGATTGTTGGGAAATGGCCACGTATGCCCTTCTCCCCAGAACCCGTACATAAAAGTGTCGATGAACTCGATGAGCGGGTTGCCATCGAACTCAGCTGCCAACTGGCCGACCAGATCTTTGAATGCCTGCTGAAAAAAAGGATCGTCGTAGCGGGGCTGATAACGCGAGTGCGGGTTGGCTAAGAATCGTTTCCCTGCAGCGATGTCCCCCGGATCGGTGGGCGCCAGAAGGTCAACTTTCGGCACTTTTTCCAGGACAAAATCCGGCAATGCGGCTTCGTGTTTATAGTCAGGAGCGCACATCTGAATTCGCAATCCGATCCGCTTGTTGTTCGTCTTCGCCAATTCAAGAACTTGCTTCACGTAGTCGGGCAACTGAAGGCGTCCGGGCCGCGGCTGCACTTCTCTCCACGTCGGACGGATATAGAGCTGCTGGCCCAGAGGAAATCGAACGAGGTCTTCGATGGCCTGAGGAATATTGTCTAATTTGATTTCCTCCGTGCCACTGTCTGCCGTGATATAGGTGACCAGTCCCTTGCCAAAGTTCGGCACGGTTTCTTCCGAAGCGGTGGTGGTCATCACCACATCGTCAGTGGGAATGACCGCATCCGGCGGGTATTGCGGGAATGGGCCCTGATTGAGGCGATCGCTCACCGTGGGGCCAGATCCGAAGTCATAACTTCCCCAGTTGTGTGCGGGAACCTTCGCATGCGCTTTACCCATTCCAAGTTCTGCTGCAACGGCAACAGCGACAGTGCTTTTTAGAAAATCTCTACGCTGCATTGGGAGTCATCTCCACACTCACGATTCGATCACACATCTTTGGCGATTATCGGAAAGTTACTATTTATATCGTTTTATTTCGTTTGTCCAGTATAAGATGCCAAATATTTTGAAGGCTTGTGACGAATATGTTCTCGCTGACGACCGGTGAGCATTTCGGACAGTGGGTGGCAAATGTCATAAAATCCAAGCGACCAGCAGGCTGCTATCCCCTCCAGGCGTCCAAAATTGGTTGACTTTGACAGTCTTTGCTTGTATTACGATTGTTTACGCTTTATTTTCATTAAATTTTCCCTTTACGTTGTTGTGCTGCGATCAACAGTGTTCTGGGTTTCTACGAAAAGAGCGAACCTTGCAATCTGACAACAACCCGTTCCGCTGGCTGAGCACGGCAATTGCAGCCATGCTTTGGATGGTTCTTACAACTGTGTTTGTGGCCTCTTCGTTCGCTCTAGCAGCGGATGTTCGCACCGGCAGGCCTCAGATTCAAGGCGCCAATCTGCGCATTGAATTTGACAACTACCTCCGTAGCCGCGTGGTAGCCCGCTTCGACAAGAAGGAGACGGTCATGGGGCCCTTCACCGCCTCTGAGACCGTGACGACCACCGACAAGCCTTGGACCGAATTTCTCATGGCCTCGCAAAAACACGAGCGCACAAAAGACGCTTTCGGGGAAGGTGAGCGGCTCACCGTGGAAGGAAAAGCGGGAACGCTCACAAAGACGGTCTCAGTCACTGTGTATGACGACTTTCCCGCGATGGCGTTTTTCGATGTCCAATACAGCAATACCGGGACCTCCAAGCTCGCGATCAAGAGTTGGACCAACAACGCGTACACGGTGAACGCGCAACCCAGTGCAGGGCAGCCATCTTTCTGGTCTTACCAGAGCGGCTCCTATGAGAAACGTCCCAACTGGATCCTGCCGCTGCACACTAATTTTCAGCAAGAGAATTATCAAGGCATGAATGCCGACGACTATGGCGGCGGCACGCCGATTGTCGACGTCTGGCGGCGTGACATTGGAATGGCGGTGGGACACGTCGAGCCGCGGCCGAAGCTGGTTTCCCTCCCAGTATCCATGCCCGACGCTACACACGCCACAATTGCGGTACGCTTCACCAAAGATATTTCGTTAAACCCCGGTGAAAGTTTTCATACGTTTCGCACCTTCGTCGCCGTTCATCAGGGGGACTACTTCCGCGCGCTCACCGACTACCGGCGCTTCATGATGAAGCAAGGCTTCCAAATGGCCACCGCGCCCGACGACGCGTTCGGCGCAATCTGGTGCGCCTGGGGATATGGACGAAAAGTTCAGCCGCAGCAGGTGTATGACTCACTTCCGACCGCGAAGCGACTGGGATTTCGGTGGGTCACGCTCGACGACGGTTGGCAGAACAATGTGGGCGATTGGCAACTTGATCCCAAGAAATTTCCCAACGGCGACGCTGATATGAAGGCTCTGGTGGACCGGATTCACCAGGAAGGATTCAAAGCTCAGCTCTGGTGGTCGCCGCTGAGCGCAGTGCCCGACTCGCAACTGCTTCGCGATCATCTCGACTACGAGTTACTGAATCAAGATGGCTCCACGAGAAAAGTTTCGTGGTGGGATTCTTATTACTTGTGCCCAGCCAACCGCCACGTCGTGGAGTACCACCAGGCATTGGTCCGAAAAATTCTGGTGGATTGGGGATTTGACGGGCTGAAGCTCGATGGCCAGGACATGAATGGAGTTCCAGCCTGCTACAACCCGGCACACCATCACGCCCAGCCGGAGGATTCGGTCGAAGCGCTGCCTGACTTCTTCAAGGCAATTTACGATACCGCACAGTCGGTAAAGCCTGGAACGCTGGTGGAGTTCTGCCCGTGCGGCACCGCGTTCTCTTTTTTCACGATGCCGCACTTCAATATGTCGGTGGCTTCCGACCCGCGAGGTTCCTTCCAAATTCGTTCCAAGGCGAAAACCTTAAAGGCTCTGATGGGGGACAACATTCCATTCTTCGGTGACCACGTTGAACTGAGCGATGGCGCTAATGACTTCGCCTCCACAGTGGGCGTGGGCGGCGTTGTGGGAACACAGTTTGTTCTTCCATCTCTAGTCACAAAGCACGGCAAATCCGACCTGACCCCGGAGCGCGAGAAGAACTTCGAAAAGTGGCTTCGCATCTATCGGGAAAAGATGTTGTCCAGAGGACAATATCTTGGGCAACTCTATGACATCGGCTTCGATGTGCCCGAGACTCATGTCATCCGCAAGGACAAGACCATGTACTATGCCTTTTTTGCAAAGCAGTGGAAGGGGTCCGTCGAACTGCGCGGCTTGGACGACCGCAACTACAGCGTGTTGGACTACGTTACAGGAAAAAGCCTGGGGACGGTGTCAGGACACAGTGCACATCTGCCGATTGAGTTCGACGGAAATCTGCTGGTGGAAGTACAGCCGCAATGAGGAACGAAAAAATGAAAGTGAAATTCGCAACTCTTTTTGCGATATTTGCATGCGTCGGAGCCTTTGGCCAGACCAACTCTTCCTTCTACGTATCGACGACTGGGGCGGATTCGAATCCCGGCACCCAAGCGGCGCCTTGGCGCACCGTTCAACATGCCGCAGACACCGTGCTCGCGGGCAGTACCGTCAACGTGCGGGGTGGAGTCTACGAAGAGCTCGTCAGCATCAAGGCATCCGGCAACGCGACGGATGGATACATTACTTTTCGAAGCTATCCCGGCGAGACGGCCGTCCTCGACGCGGGGCATCTTGTTCCGAATGGCAGAAGCGCCATATTGACCATTCATGACAAGAGTTACGTGCGAGTCGAAGGTTTTGAAATTCGCAACTTCCACACCGCCGAGCATCGGCTCACTCCGTTGGGCATCGACGTTATGGGGGCCGGCTCTCACATCGAACTGCTGAAAAACAACGTTCATCACATCGAGCAGACATTTCCGGGGCGTGATCATCCGGGAAGCGGCGGTAACGGCTTTGGCATCGCTGTATACGGTACCGACGCCAAGACTCCAATCAGCGAACTGATCATTGATGGCAACGAGGTGCATCATCTCCAAACCGGTTCGAGCGAGTCGCTGGTCGTGAACGGGAACGTCACTAACTTTCGCATTACGCACAATGTTGTCCACGACAACAACAACATCGGAATCGACGTCATTGGTTTCGAGCGCACCGCGCCCGACCCTGCCGTCGACCAGGCCCGCGATGGAGTAGTGAGCGGCAATCTGGTTTACAACATCCACTCGCGCGGCAATCCGGCATACCAGAATGAAGAAAACTCCGACGGTATTTACGTGGATGGTGGCACCCGGATTCTGATCGAGCAGAATGTCATGCATGACGACGACTTTGGAATCGAGCTGGCCAGTGAGCACAAGGACCGCGCCACCAGCTACATCATTGCGCGAAACAATCTGATCTATCACTGCCATACGGCGGGCGTTTCCATCGGGGGCTATGCGCCGGAGCGAGGGCACACCGATCACAGCACGGTAGTCAACAACACGCTCTACGAAAACGATACTTCGGATACGGGGTCCGGCGAGTTCCAGATGCAGTGGAACATGGCGGACGATGTTTTTGCGAATAACATCGTCTACGCGGGGGCCCGCTGCCTAATCACGCTGAACCGATCGCAGGTCGACAAGCAAAAGCCTCCGGTCGCGATCGATCACAATCTTTATTACTGCGCTTCCGGATCGAAGGCGAGTACGTGGAAAGAGTTTGCTGGCACGGTGTCGGGATTCGAACAATATGTTCAGTCAACGGGAAATGACCGCCACTCCCGTTTTCTGGATCCGCATTTTGTTGACGCGGCGGCGCACGATTTTCACCTGCGATCAGATTCGCCTGCGCTCGCTGCTGGCGCGACTGAGGGCGTGCCAGTGGGAGAACTGGATCTTGAAGGCTCACCGCGAGTCAAGTCCGGGAAAATAGATATTGGCTCCTACCAAAGCCAATAGGAGAAATCCATTCTGAAATCGGACGTGAGTCGCCGTGAATTCATGAAGATCACCGCCGGGACTGGCGCTGCGATGTCCATGCCAACTCTGGATTATGCGGCTGTCCCTTCGTCCTCCAAAATGATCGGCATCCAGGTCGGAGCAGTTTCGTTTGTGGATGAAGGTACCGAGAAAGTCCTTGATGTGCTTCAGGAACGTGCGGGCGTGAATACTCTGTTTCTTGCGGTGTTCACCTACGGTCGCGGTATCGCGGGAAGACAGATTCCGGGCCAACCGCTTCCCGATCACGGTAAGCAGGAGTACGATCTCAATTTTCACGGCGGGAACTTCGCCATCCCTCATCCCCAGTACTACAAGAACACGGTTCTCAAGGACACTCGCGCGCCCGACCACGGCAACCTGGACATCTTGGCCGAAGTGCTGCCGGCAGCTAAGAAGCGTGGCATGAAGGTCATTTGCTGGCTTGAGGACGTGTTTCGCACCGACTTGCCGAACATTGAGAAAGTTCAGGAGCGGGATCTGTACGGGCGGAATGCCGAGACGCTGTGCGTCAATAATCCGGACTACCGAAATTTCTTGACCGGTCTGGTCGAGGACTACGCCCGCTCCTATGACATCGACGGACTCATGTGGGGATCGGAACGACAGGGCGCACTTTGCGACAGTCTGGGGGCAACGCATGACACGCCGCCAGTCGACCCTGGTGAAGTAACTTGCTTCTGCGAATTTTGTCAGAGCAAAGCCAAAGCCCGCGGCATTAACCCAGAGCGTGCCCGGCAGGGATTTCTGGAGCTGGAGAAATCCGTTCGGTCGGCGCGCAGTGGCAAGCGCCCGGTGGACGGCTACTATGTTCAATTCTGGCGACTGCTTTTGCGGTATCCCGAATTAGCCGCCTGGGAGATGCTGTGGACGGACAGTCTTCGCGAGACCTACGCGGCAATCTACAAGACGGTAAAGACCGCGAAGCCGACGGTGCCGGTGGGTTGGCACATCTGGCACAACAATTCGTTCAATCCCATCTACCGCGCCGAACAGGACCTGCGTGAGCTCTCGAACTATTCGGACTTCATTAAGGTCGTTATGTACAACAACTGTGGCGGCGAAAGGATGGCGCTCTATGCGGACAATATCGGCTCGACGATCTATGGGGATCTGTCGAAACAGAGCCTGCTTGATTTCAACTACGCGGTGATGGGGTTTAAGGAGGGCAGCTACGACCAGATCCCACACACAGGACTTTCGCCCGATTATGTTTACCGCGAGACGAAGCGCGCGCTGGAAGGTGTCGCTGGCACGAAGACTCTGGTCTGGCCCGGCATTGATATCGATATCCCAACCGAACCCAACAACAACAAGTGTACGCCGCAAAGCGTCAAGGAAGCAGTTCTGGCGGCTTTCCGCGCCGGCGCGCCCGGTGTGATTCTGTCTCGCAAGTATTCGGAGATGCGGCTCGCCGACCTCGGTGGCGCAGGTGAGGCGATTCGCGAGTTGAAACTATCCAGTTGAGAACCGCTCGATCGAGTCGGAACGTCCGGTCTACTTTGAGCTGCGGGCTTCCGCGTCGGCGACCCAGCCCCGCCGTAATGTCTCGGGCGGGATGCTGGACAGGTAGGGCTTCAGGTCGAGAATCGGTGTGCCGTCAAGCATGTCGACGCCGCGAACGTGCAAGGAGTTGCCCTCGCGGCGGAGGAGTTGGACGACGGTGAGTCCGACGGGGTTGGGACGGCGCGGGGAGCGGGTGGCGAAGACGCCGTGCGGGCGATTGTCGATAGGAGGCGTGCCGAGCAGTTCGAATCCCTCGGAGCGATCGAAGACCCATAACACAAAGAGGTGAGAGAAGCCCTCGATGTCGGTGAGGCCAGCCTCGAATTGCGGGAGGATTTCGAGGACGCCTTCGGCTTCGTGTTTTGCGCCTGGACCTTTGGGGATTTGCTTGGTGCTCTGGTAGGGAGTTTTGGCGTGTCCGATAGGTTGGGGGGTAAACATTTGTTTCAATCCTTGGAGACGCGCGACAGTCGTCGCAGCTTTGTTTCCGTTGAGCGGCCCTAAGGAGCTAGGGCCCGTGTTGATTCCACCTGCCTTGCGCGGCCCTGGAAGGGCCGCTCTTCCACGGCGGTGCATGTGTTTGTTTTTCCGTAACTTCTAGAGTCGTGTTTTCCGGATGGCTCGCCGGTTAGGAAAACGCGGGCGGGGCCCACGCCACATTTTTTAACTCTAATCCTTCTCTAGTCTTCTTTCTATTCTGGCTCCTTGGGCAGCGGCTTCTCGATGGGCTTGCGGGGGAGCATTTGATCGCGCGTGGCGGCGTCGTAGACGAAGCTGGCGACGATCACGGAGATCTGCTTGAGGTCGTCAGGTTGCAGGCGGTCGTAGACGTCCATGTTGGAGTGGTGGGTGCGGGTGTCGTATTCGATGGGGTCCTGGATGAACTGGAATCCGGGGATGCCGGCGGCGTCGAAGGAAAGGTGGTCGGTGCCACCGGTGTTGCGCATCGAGAGTGTCGTCATGCCGAGGTCTTTGAAGGGGCGCATCCAGGCTTCGAAGATGGGGGCGACGGCTTCGTTTTCCTGCAGGTAGATGCCGCGAATTTTCCCAGTGCCATTATCGACGTTGAAGTAGGCGGAAACTTTTGCTTGCTCCGGTTTCACGGTGACCGGACCGGCGTCGCGGCGCAGGAGAGTGGGCAGGTCTTTCATAGCGGGATCGTCCGAGCGTGGGCGTGAGCCGAAGTGCTGCTCGACGTAGCCCTGTGAGCCGAGCAGGCCTTCTTCTTCGCCACTCCAGAGGCCGATGCGGATGGTGCGGCGGGGCTTGATGTCGAGGGCTTTCAGGATGCGAACGGCTTCCATCATAACGATGGTGCCTGCACCGTTATCGGTGGCGCCAGTGCCGGCGTGCCAGGAATCGAGGTGAGCGCCCAGCATGACGACTTCGTCTTTCTTGTCGGTGCCGGGGATTTCGGCGATAGTGTCGTACTGCATGGGGTCATCGTCGTAGAAGGTGTTGGTGACGTTCAGTTCGAGCGTGACATCTTTTTTTTGCTGGAGCAGGCGGGCGATGCGGGTCCAGTGCTCCAACGCCATGGTGAGCTGGGGAATGGTGGTGGTTTCGCCGGGCTTGTAGGATCCGCCAGACTGGACGAAGACGGTGCCACCGCCGCCGGTGCCGCGGCTGTGGTCGATGACGGCGAGAACTTTTTCGTCGGCGAAGAACTGGTTGAGATCTTTCATGAACTGGCGGCGGCGGGCGAACTCGGCCATGCGGAAGGGCGGGCGCTCGCCGGGGATTTCATACGCGCCTTCCTTGGCGAGGTCGTCGTCGCTGAGCCGCTTGAAGGGAGCTTCGGCGATGGGTTTCACTTCGGCGTCGGGGCCGGCGATGGCGATCATTCCGGCGAGCTTGCCTTTGTATTTGTCGAAGTCCTCCTTCTTTTCAATGGTGACGCGGATGCACTTGCCGGTGACCACGCCGTTGGTGCCGGGGGTCCAGGCTTTGGAGTAGACGATGAGAGGGACGACGTCTGGCGAGGTCATGCGGGCGTTGACGTATTGATTGGCCCATCCGCGGCCGAAAGGACCCCAGGGCTCCAGGTGAGCATTACTCAGGCCCATCGCCGTGAGCTGGTCGCGGGTCCATTCATTGGCGCGCTTCATGTTGGGCGATCCGGTGAGGCGCTCGCCGATCGAGTCCATAAGGCCGGTCGCGTACTCCATAACCTTGGAGTTGCGGAAGCCTTCATAGCGAATGCGGGAGATGGTTTCGAGATCGACTTTTTCCTGGGACCAGAGTGAGGGAACGGAGAACAGAATGACGACGAGAGAACACACGAGTCGAGAAGACCTCTTCATAGTGGAGCGCTCCTGAGCGGGAATCAATCGGGGATTATACGCCGGGGATGGGAAGCGACGCCGACCAGGATTGTAAAGTTATTTCAAGATGCCGAGGCGGAAAAAGCGATCAACCACGAAGGGCACGAAGGTTCACGAAGTAAAACCGTGGGAGATGCAGGGCGAGACGTAACAAGCTACGTCTCTACGAACGGGGTTTCTTGGCGACGGGCTCCTTCCGTTTTTCATCGGAATCGACGGAATACAGCATGTAGTGATCGAAACTGTGGCGGCGGTAGTAGTGGTGCTTGCGGAAGTCGAAATAAATCTCGGCGCTCTTCGGCAGCCACAGTGAGATGTTTTTCTTTTCGAAAGGGATGGGGCCGTATTCCACGAACTCGTGCTCACTGAGGAGCTGGATTTCGGGCATCGGGTTCATCATCTCCGCTTCGATGCGCACAATCTGGAACTTGTCGGCGGTGATCCACGCTCGCCCCTTGAGCGGGACGGGATGAATCTCACTTCCAACCTTATAGCTATGCATGCGGTTGGGACGGTCGGGACGCTGGCGGAAATGGACAAGCCAGCTGGCCTGGCCGTGCCAGTCTCCGAGACCTTCGCACTGCATTTCGAAGGTATCGCGCATGTCAGGATGGAAGACGAGCGCCAGAGCGGCAAAACCAGTACTGGCAATGTGGTCGGGATATTCCGCCAATCCAGGCTTATCAACGCGGTACTCTTCGACGGAAAGAAATCCGGGCTGGGGCTCAGAGATGGAAGCGACGTAATTGTACTTGCGGGTTTCGGTGCGAACGGGAACTCCGAACGAGTCGAGCGACTCATGGAATAAGTCTTCGACTGCGGCGAAGCGGGCTACATCGTGGACCAGTTCCTGCACGCGTTTGCCGGACTCTTCAACCACCTGCGCGGAGGGACACTCGACGCCAGAGGCGACCGCAGTCTTAACGTCATCAATGCCGGGCGGCTGCCACGGGGTCGTTGCAAGCGGCGGTGCAGCAACTGCTGACAGAGGGTCAACGCTGAAGAGGCGGGCCTCGGTCTGGGACGTGTCGTCGGACGAGGTGGCAGTGGATTCGTGTTGCTGGATCTCCGCGA
Source organism: Acidobacteriota bacterium (assembly GCA_013289685.1). Taxonomy (GTDB): domain Bacteria; phylum Acidobacteriota; class Terriglobia; order Terriglobales; family Acidobacteriaceae; genus Sulfotelmatobacter. The sequence goes on from JABCZL010000002.1 coordinate 245,654, forward strand.
TCAGAGCGCGAACCTGCTCAGCCATGGGATGTTTCGGCGATTCATCGAGAAAGACATTGAGAGCCTGAATCGCCTCCTGATCGTGGCCCAGGTTTACGAGTGCCTGTCCCAGAACGAGTTGGGCGGGGCTGGCAGCAGTCTTACCCTTGGTGATCGCGATCTGGGCCTCGTCCCGCGCCTTGTCATAGTCTTTCTGGTGAAGGTAGGCGTCGGCGAGCAGATTATGCGGGAGCCAGTTTTCAGCGTCCGCCAGCACGGCCTGCTCCAGCGCGGATCGTGCAGCAGGATAATCCTGGCGCTCCAAGCCGGTTCGTCCGAGGAGGGTGAGCGCCTGAGCGTTGTGAGGGTTTAGACTCGCGGCCGCGCCCAGGTATGTTCCGGCTTCGGTGAAGTCCCTTTTCTGAAAATACAAATACCCAAGAAGAAAGTTCAGATCCGGGCTGTAGGGAAATAACTGGTGGGCTTCGTCGAGTTGTTTCTGCGCTTCTTTGAAATTGCCAGACCGCAAGGCGGAAACCGCGCGCTTGGCTTGTTTCCGCGCTTTCGGGGACAACTCCCGGTCGGACACATCGAGATTGATCGCGTCAGGATCTCGGCGCAGCACGACGTCGACCAGCACTGGGGCCAGCGAGTTCGGGACCTGCACTTCTTTCTGAGAGCTGAGATAGCCGACTGCGCTGACTTCCACGTTGTAATTTCCGTAGGCAAGATTGGCAAACACTCCCTGCGAAGTGTCTTCCAGCGTGGTCTGCCAAACGGGTGACTGACTGCTGGGGCTCACGAGCTTCAGCAATGCCTGGCGATCGAGGTGAGTGCCCTTGCGCTCGTTATACACGGTAAAGACGAGCACTCCAGTGCCCGGCAGGGTGCTGTAAATTGTGGCAGTCCGACGAAGAGGGTCCAGGTTGGCCGGAAGAGGCTGTGGTGGTCCGGTGGAGATATCACGCTGAGCGATGGCAGTTGTGGTCAGCAAACAAGCGAGGAAGAATCGGACACAGAAAAGCCGCCCGACATAAGGCATTGGAGGAATAGCGCGACGGCGGAGCATAAACAAATCCCCGAGCAGTTTGGCACAGTCGTTGGCGCGGGTCAAACGCAGTGGAGCTGAAACTTCCTGTAGAGTCTCCGAAACTACTCTTTTGCGGTGGGTTTTTGCTGGGGCGAGGCGGGCTTCGTGCCCTCGTCCTTCTGGTCGGCGGGGGCGGGTTTGGCGTCCTCGTCGTCGTCGTTTTTCACGATGTATTGCACGATGAGCGAGATACGGCGATTGGAGGGGTCGAGCGGGGCGTCGGGCTTGCGCAGACGCTGGTCGGCAAATCCGCGGACCTGGGTTATCTGGTCTGGCCGGATTCCGTTGGCCTGCATGACGCGGCGGGCAGCGTTGCCGCGGTCGGAGGAGAGTTCCCAATTGCCGTAGGTGGCGGAAGGCGCGTAAGGCGTGGAATCCGTGTGGCCTTCGATGGAGAGCTTGTTGGGGACCTTGCCCAATTCCTGCGCAAGAGTGATCAGCATCTCGCTGCCATCACCGTTCAGCTTGGCGCTGCCGCTATCGAAGAACGTGCCCTTGGCCGATTCGGAGAGTTCGATGCGGAGGCCTTCGGCGGTGACGGTCATCTCGATGTGGCTCTTCAGTTTTTCGAAGTCGGTCATCTGCTTGATGGCAATTTGCAGTTGTTCCTTCAGCTTGGACATGTTGTCGCGGGTGAGGGTGAAGTTCTCCCCGGAGCCGACCATGTTGGAGCCAACTTTTTTCGCGGTGCCGGTGGGATCCTTGAAATATCCGCCGACGGCCACCTGAATCTGCTTGCTGGAGTTGAGCAACCAGAGGACGATGAACAGGGCCATCATGGCGGTAACGAAGTCGGCGTAGGCGACCTTCCACGCGCCGCCATGGTGGCCGCCGTGGCCGCCTTTTTTCTTGAGGATGATGATGGGGCGAGTTTTGTCCATGTTCGTAGTGTGAAGAGTAATGCTTAGGAGGCGGCCGCTCCCTCAGCCGCGGGTGGCGCATCCGTTCCCTCCGCTCCACGGTTGCGGCAAGCTTTTTCGAGTTCCTGGAAGGAAGGCCGCACGTGTCCGGGGACGGCGCGCCGCGCCATTTCCACGGCCATGATGGGCGCAGTGCCTTTCAGAAAAGAAACCATCAGCACCCGCATCACGTAGAGGAAGGCATGCTCTTCCTCGGCGGCTTTGGTCATGTTGGCGGCGATGGGGCCGACCAATCCGTAACACAGCAGGATGCCGAGGAATGTTCCCACCAGGGCCGCGGCAACCTTGTGTCCGATTTCTTCGGGCGGGCCGCCGAGCGCGCCCATGGTGATCACGACGCCGAGGACGGCGGCGACGATTCCGAGGCCGGGCAGGGAATCGGCCATGGTACTGAGAGCGGCGGTGGGCGCGGCGGAATCGTTATGGTGAACCTCAAGATCGAGGTCGAGCATCTGGTCGAGATCGAAGGCATCGATGCCGGTGATGGCCATGCGCAAGGAGTCGCAGACGAAATCGCAGACGTGATGATTCTTGAGGAACGCGGGATTCTTGGAAAAAACCGGGTCTTCGCGGGCTCTTCCACATCGGATTCAAGGGCCATTAAACCGTCTTTGCGGGCCTTGTTGAGCAGGTCATACATCATTTTCAAGGTATCGATGTAGCTTTGCCTGCCGAACTTGGAGCCGCCGAAGACGCCACCGATTCCACCGCCGATCTTCTTGAGGATATGGAGGGGGTTCGCGACCAGAAGTGTGCCCACGGCGGCGCCGCCGATGATGATCAATTCAGCCGGTTGCATGAGGACTCTGAGGTTGCCATGCTCCATGAGGTAGCCAGCCACCACGCAACCGAAGACGATGATGATGCCGATAATCGCAAACATTGCTAGCTCCCGGATGATCCTTTGGAGGACGAAGTGTTCGAAGACGAAGCGTCTGAAGCGGAGGCAGCATCGGCTCGCCGGGCTGAAGCTGTCTCCAGTGATTTCTGTACTCGTTCGATAATGGACTCGATGGCGTCGTCAGGCTGTGCATAAGCTTCGCCCACGGAAATGGGCAAGGACCGGCGCTCTCCCCACCACTGGATGCCGTCGCCGGCGAGCATGCGGCCGACCCGTTCGCGGACCGAGGGCAACGCCTCACTAGGGCAGCCATTGAGGATGACGAGGAACTGATCGTCGCCCCAGTGTCCGATCACGTCGGTTCTCCACAGCGTGCGTTCCAGCGAACGAGCGACGACGGTTAGTAAGGAAGAAGCGGCTTCCGGTCCCAGGCTGGCGCGGAAGTGGGGCAGTCCTTCGAGTCGCAAGCCGAGGACGGCGAAGGGAACCTTCACTTCGACGAAGTTAGCGAGCGTACGGCCCAATTGGGACAGCATCAATGCATGGCTGGGCACGCTGGTGACTGGGTCGATGCCACCGGGAAGTTGGAGGGTCTCGTCTTGATCAATGGGAGCGGCGGTTTGTTGCAGCTCCTCGAAGGTCTCGACTGCGCCGATGATCGAACCGTGCTGGTTGTGCACGGGGACGGCGCGGATGCGGACTGGAATTTCATATCCCGTTTTGTGGTGCAGGAATCCGATGGCCTCGGTGGAGTGCGAGGTCTTGATGGCGCGGGCGACGGGACAATCCTGGTTGCAGAATTCGCATCCGGGCTGATCGCAGTGCGACAGAGGCTCCGAGGCACAGGAATGACCGATGACTTCGTGGCGGCGGTGGCCGGTGATGCGCTCGGCTCCGTCGCTCCAGTAGACGATTTTCTTTTGCATGTCGACGACGCAGAGGCCCGTGGGCAGGCTGTCGAGGATGCTGCGGCAGATCTCAGAGTCGTGAAATGCGGACATGTGGAGGTCGGAAGATCCCTGACTATTGGGCTCATCGGCAGAATCCACAGAGACTTCAGAGGCGGCCTTGCCAGGTTTTGGCGCGCGATGGAGCGAAGGCCCTGTTTTTCAGGGGGATAGAAAGAGGCGTTCCAAAAGCGGCCATGGCACGGAAGTGCCATAGGCAGGAGAATGAGGCCATTTTATTTTTGTCGGGGAGCAGTTCTGGGGGAGGGCTGCCCGGGCGTCCCGGACTCGAAAGAGTTTCGGGGCGCTCGTTATTTTTTCCGGCTCAATTTTTTCGGATTGGTTTTTCCGACCCTGAACGTTCCCGGCCTGGTTCAGTTGGTGGAGATGGTGAAGTTGACCGTGATCTTGGCCTGAGTCTCGACCGGTTCGGAGCCCTGGTAGTGGGGCTTGAAATGCCACTGCTTGACGGCTTCCTGGGCGGCGCTGGCCAGGATGGGCGGACCGCTGAGCACGCGGAGATCCTGGATCAACCCATTGCGGCCGATCAGCGCCTGCAGAATCACCGAGCCCTGCACCTTCATTTGGCGCGCCAGCAGAGGATAGTCCGGCTTTATCGGCTGGCTCACGATCTCGGCTGTGTCGGAGGACATCTGCAGGTGCTCGGCGGCGTTGCTGGTCACGCTGGCGGCGGTGTCGGTTGGGTTGATGGTGGTGGGAGCATCCGCCACTTGCTGGGGAGAACTGGGCTGGAGTTCGACGTGCACCGCGTGGGTGCCGGGATGGACGATGCGATGGACGTTGCCCGCGACGACTTCGACTTCGAGCGGGGGCAGCACGGTTCTAACGGCGGTGAAGGGCGGAGGCGATGAGTCGGCGGGTGCGTCCGCTTTCGGCTGAGTCTTCGGGCTGTGCGATTTCTTGTGGGACGTGGATCCCGGCTTGGTGCTGACCTCCGGTACGGCCTGGACTTGGGGTTGGACTTGTTGCGGAACTTGGGGCAGGTCTTGCGCCTCCTGCGTATCGGGGAACCAGAAATCTCGATCGCGGTAAAGCACAAATCCTAAAGCGATGAGCAGGAGCGTCAGCGCGACGAGCATCATGCGCCGCTGCTTTGGTTCCTGGGGATGACGAGGGAGCGGGTCGGCTAACCGGCGACGATCGGGCTTCGCAACTGAAGTGTCGAGGTTCCCCATACCGCGGACTGCTCCCAGGTTCTGCCGGCCTTCTGCCGACAGCAATTCTGCGAATAGTATGCCTGCAAAATCGGCGAAAGACCAGCAGGAAGCGACGATCCCTGGACTCAGAGGGCCTGGCGGCGGAAGTTGCCGAGCCGTGGAGCAATGGAGATGGCGAGCTTCATTTCGCAGTTTTTTGGGACTTTTGTTCGCCATCTGAAATGATTCGCGCTCTGGTCAGCAGGCCAGCTGGTCGCGCGTGATTTTCAGGCCGGGGAGGTTTCCCAGGGCGGTCACGGCTACGGACTCCGTTTTGAAGAATTCATTCGCCAGGCCGCTCAGGTCGTCGGCGGTGACGGCTTCGATCTTTTCGATCAGTTCGTCGAGGTCGTAGAAACGGTCGAAGTACATTTCCTGGCGAGCCAGGTTCGACATGCGGGCGGTGCTCGATTCGAGCGAGAGCATCAGGCTCCCCTTGAGCTGGGCTTTGGAACGCTTGAGTTCTTCTTCGGGCACGGGCTCGGTTTTGAGCTTGCGGAATTCGCTGACCACCGACTGCACGACCTTGGAAGCGGACGCTAGAGAAGTGCCGACATAGACGGCGAGGCATCCAGTGTCACGGTAGGGATTGAGATCGCTGTAAATGGAGTAGGCCAGGCCCTGACGCTCGCGGATGTTCTGGAACAGGCGGGAACTCATACCTCCGCCGAGCAGGGTGTTGAGAATGTAGCCGGCGTGGCGCTTCGCGTGCGCGATAGGATGCGCGGGGACGCCGAGGCAGAGCTGCACTTGCTCGAGAGCTTTCTTGTTGCGCAGGATGATGCGGGAGACGATCTTGGGTGCGGAGGAGTGGGAGCCGTTTTTCACCGGTTTCATGTGCTCGAAAGCTTTGGTGACCAGTTCAACGAAGCGGTCGTGATCGAGATTGCCGGCCGCCGAGACGATGATGTTGCCGGGTGCGAAGCGGTGAGTGTAGGCTTCGACCACTGACGGACGCTCGAAGCGCTTCACGGTTTCTTTGGTGCCCAGGATCGGCTTGCCCAGCGGATGATCTTTCCAGAAATTCTGAGTGAAGATTTCGTGGACGAGGTAGTCGGGATTATCTTCGTCCATTTTGATCTCTTCGAGGATCACGCCGCGCTCGCGGGTGATGTCGGCGGGATCAAAATTGGGATTCAGAACGAGATCGCTGAGGATGTCGAGCGCGGTCGGTATGTGCTCGTCGAGCACCTTGACGTTGAAGCAGATGCATTCCTTGGCGGTGAAGGCGTCCAGGTTGCCGCCGATGGAGTCGACCTGGCGGGCGATTTCTTCCGCCGTGCGGTGCTTGGTCCCCTTGAAAACCATGTGCTCGATGAAATGGGAGATGCCGTTCCATTCGGGGTCTTCGTCGCGCGAACCGGTCTGCAGCCAGATGCCGATAGAGGCCGAGCGGATGTGCTGCATCTGCTCGGTGATGACGGTTAAGCCGTTGGGCAGCTTTTGACGACGAATATTGCGGACTTCTTTGACCATTGCCACTTCCTGATTTAAATACTACTTAGTAAATCCCAAGGACCTTGGGTATGAAAGGATCTTTACTATTCTGACATAGGGGCGGTGGGTGTGCGAGAATAGTTTAGTTATTTAGAATCAGTGGGTTAAGTGAGTCTTGAGTCGGGAGGGGTGGGACAAGGCGACGAGCGTTTTAGGATTGAAAGCATGACGGGTGGGTCACAAAACTCGCTGCTGGGGCTGGACCGGGCAGAATTGGCTGCGCTTGTAGAGAGCGTGGGCGAGCCGGCCTATCGCGCCAAGCAATTGCTGGCGGCGGTGTACCGGCAGCGGGTGGAGTCGGTGGAAGAGATTTCCACGCTGTCGCAGAAGCTGAGAGAGAGGCTGGTGAAAAAGGGCGTCTCGATCGGGCTGCCCCAGATTGAACAGCGATTTGTGTCGCAGGATGGAACCGTGCGGTATTTGATTGCAATGGCCGACGGGCAGACCGTGGAGACGGTGTGGATGCCGGAGGGCGATGGCGGGGAAGCCGGGGATGGGAGCGAAGCAGGGGAACAGGCGGAGCGGTTCGCCGAGAGCTCCAGCTTAAGTACCTCAGGGGCTAAAGCCCTTTCAACTGGGGAGGCAACCGCAGCGCTGAAGCGCTGCGCCACCCAAAAGCAGGGGCAGAATCAGGGGCGGTCGACGATTTGTATTTCCAGCCAGGTGGGATGTGCCGTGGATTGCCAGTTTTGTCTGACGGCGCTGCTGGGGGTGAAGCGGAATCTGTCGGCAGGCGAGATTGTGGGGCAGGTTTGCGCGGTTCTGAAAGACCAGAAAGTTTCGCCGCCGGAGGATCGCATCAACCTGGTGTTCATGGGCATGGGCGAGCCGTTCCTGAACTACGAGAATTTCGTGAAGGCGGCGCGGTTGCTGGTGGAGGAAGTCGGGATTGCAGAGCGGCGGATGACGGTATCGACGGCGGGAATCGTGCCGCGCATCCATGATTTTGGAGGAGAAACGATCCGGCCCAAGCTGGCGATTTCCTTGAATGCTTCCAACGATGAGCTGCGTACGCGGCTGATGCCGCTAAATAAGAAGTGGAATCTGGAAATGCTGATGGCAGCGGCGAGGGCGTATCCCCTGCGCACGCGGGAGTGGATCACATTCGAGTATGTGCTGCTTGGGGGTGTGAACGACGGGGCGGAGAATGCGAAGGAAGTGGCGGAATTGTTGCGCGGAATGCGTTGCAAGGTGAATCTGATTGCGCTGAATCCGGGGCCGGGAATTGAGTTTACAACTCCTGGCGCGGAGCGGGTCGCGGAGTTTCAGACGGTTCTGCGGGAGGCCGGAATTCCGGCGTTTGTGCGGCGTCCGCGAGGGCGGGACATTTATGCTGCTTGCGGACAACTCAAGCGTACGGTTGAGATTGCCACATCACCGGAACCGTAGATGCCTTTGGTTTGCCCAGAGGGGACTCGGTGATAGGAAGCTCCACGCGCAGCAACAGGGAGCCGTCTTCAAGGCGCTGGCGTGAAATTTGACCGCGATGTTCTTGCAGGATGCCCTGACATGCGCTCAGGCCCAGGCCGTCATCAGGCTCGACGGGAGAAGATGGCCGGGTGGACGCGGAGGACATCGGGTCGGTAACGATTTGAAGCACAGCGGTCTCCGCCTGCCGCTCGGTGCTTACGGTCAGCACACGGCCGCCCCGTTCGCTGAGCACGTGCAGGCAGTTGGCGACGAGCTGCAGGCAGACCTGAAACAACTGATTGGAATCTCCCAACACCTTGGGCAGAGTGGGATCGAACTGGGTGCGAACCTCAATTTCGAGACCTTCCCACTGGGGTTGCGCCAACTTAACGGCGGTGCGCGCCAGGGTGTTGAGATCGACAGGAGTCTTGGATGCAGGCGCCTGCCGGGCAAAACTGATGAGACTGGCGACCAGCGATTTCGTGCGGCGAACATACTGGCCGATCTTGGCGGCGATGGGCTGCTGCTCGGCGTTGAGCGGTGTGCTGAGGAGCATGTCGGAGTAGCCAAGCATGGCGGTGATGGGGTTGTTGAGTTCATGCGCCGCGCCGCCGACCAATTGTCCAATCGACGCCAGTTTTTCCGACTGAAGGACCTGCTGCTGCAGACGGTTCAAGCTGTCGAAAGATTCGCGCGACTGATTGAGCAAGCGGATCAGTTCGCGATCGAGCAGGTGCTGGCGCAGGAAGATCATCATGCCCATCAAGAATGCGGCTGCTAAGGTCAGGGCGAGCCGAAACACCTGGATGCGAGGTGGGACATGGTTGTCGGACAGGGTCCAGGCCGCGAACAGAGGCAGGGAAAACACGGCAATCATGCCGCACCGGGCGACCCACACGCCGTAGATGGTGGAAACCTCGCGGTCCGCGGATGCCGGCTTCTCGGCTTTTGTCCGCAGGCCGATCCAGGTGAGGTAGGCCATGGGAGCAACCAGCGGAATGTCGTAGAGGCTACCACTATAGTACAGCTTGTGGTCGATGGCCCAGTTTGCCGCGGTGGAGCTGATGGCGTAACACAGGTTCACGCTGAACAGGCTGGCGAATAATTTTCTCCATTCCCCTTTGCTCGCGGTCCAGCAGGCAACCAGACATGCCAGGAATGCAACCTTCTCGGCAAGATAGACCGCGTTCAGGTTGTGGTTATACGCGGGCACGTCGGCCACGACGTATTGCCAGGGAATGACGATCAGAACGTAAAGATAGAACCACCAGGTCAGCAAGAGAGCGAAATCAAGGCGTCCCACGCGGGCGGCATAGTCGTCCCGGGGAACATGCGGACGCATGGCCAATGCGGCCATGAAGGGAACGATGTGCATGAACAGAATGACGTCACCGGCGAAGAGGTCGGGGACATCGCGACGGAGGATCACCTCGTAGTACGTCCACAGAAGTTGATACGTGAGTTGGAACGAAATACCGAGAGAGATCAGCGACCAGAACAGGCGTATCCGTCCCTGAGAACGCAGCAGGAGCGAGACAAACGAAGCCATAGCGGAGGCTAGCAACAGACACTGGACGATATCGCTGACCGCAGTGAGCCGAAAAGAACGAGGCAGAGCCAGAGACGTGAGGACCAGGGCCGCCAATAGGGCACCGACTGCCGCCAACCACACTCTGGATCGCTTGTTCAAGACACTCCTCTGGAGCCATTCTAGACGGGATCGTTGGCCGCGCATTGGTTACTGGAGTAACCTAAGCAGCAAGTCAAGAACCCTGAAGCCAATGGGGCAGGCGGGGTGTGCTCTACAGTCTCACTTGCCGGTAAGCTTCTCTTATTCAATAATATGCAGCAAAGCCGCCACGCCCGTGGAAATGGAGCCGATTGAATCCTCGCGTTGAGCGCTACCGACAATCCTGGAGACTGAGAATTGCGCCCGATCCGGGCGAAACGCGCCGGATTGAGCGCTGGCTGGCGACTGCCCGCGTGTTTCTGGCAGTTTCCACGTTAGTGGCGATCCGCATGGATCCCACCGAATTGGGGAGTTCGTGGGCGGCCTACGGGCTGTTCGTATTCTATTTGGCGAACGGCATCCTGATCATAATGTTGCTGCGGCGGAGGCAGGAGTCGACCGCCGGATTTCGTTTTCTGGTGCACGCCGGAGATGTGGCCTGGCCGGCATTGATTTCAATCTTCGCGGAAGGGCCGAGGGCGCCTTTTTACCTCTTCTTCTTTTTCGTGCTGGCAGCGGCGGCATACCGGTGGGGACTTTGGGAAACGCTGGGCACAGCCGCGGCGGAGGTCGCGCTGCTGTGGATCGAGAGTTACGTTCTGATCCACCTGTGGCTGAGACCGGGAGGATCCGCGGCGTGGCGGGGCTTGCTCGGCCTGCGAGTGAATGCGGGAACGTTTGAACCGCAACGGCTCTTCATGCTGTCGGTCTACCTGCTGGTGATGGGTTTATTGCTGGGGTATCTGGCGGAGCAGCAGAAGCATCTGCGGGCGGAAAAGGCGGTAGTGACCGGGACGCTGTCGAAAATACGTGTGGAAGCGGGCCTTACCCGGACGATTGAGCAGATCTTTCACGAAGCTATGGCGATGTATGGGGCGTCGCGCGTGGTGGTGGCATCGCAGGAGTCGCACAGCAAGCGGGTCTTCGTGGGAGAGTTGAGCCAGTCGGATGGACGTACGCCCTCCGAGTTTCACTGGCTGGAATCGGGTTCGCGAGATGCGAAAACGTATCTGGATGATTTCCCAGGAGACGTATGTTACGCCGCGATCGACGGGGATCGGTGGAAGACTCTGGCATTGGATGATAGCGGGCATGCGGTGCCGGTGGAGAACCTCGCGCCACTTTCTCAACTGCGGGCCGTCCAGAATTTCAACTCGCTGGTTACCGTGGCGTTTCTCTTCGGGAGTGAATGGCGAGGCCGGGTATTCCTGTTCAACCCGTCGTGGCGGGGCGAGAAGCAGGAAGAGATGCGCTTTCTGCTGGACCTGGTCCACCAGGTGGGGCCGGCGGTCTACAACGTTTATCTTCTCCACCGGTTGCGGCGCCGGGCGGGAGCAGCCGAGCGGGCGCGCTTTGCGCGGGAACTGCATGACGGCGCGGTGCAGTCGCTGATCGCGGTCGAAATGCAGGTGGACGTGATACGCCGCCAATCGGACGCAGGCAAGCCGATCGGCTCGGAATTAGGCCGTATTCAGGGGTTGCTGCGCGAGGAAGTGCTGAAGTTGCGGGAACTGATGCAGCAGATGAAAGCGATCGACGTCGACTCGCAACGTCTGCTCGGGGTTTTGAACGACACGGTCGAACGCTTTCAGCGGGAGACTGGGATCAGCGCGCGCTTCGTCACCGACCTTGAAGGTCTGGACATGCCACAGCGGGTCTGTCGCGAGATCCTGCGCATTGTGCAGGAAGGGCTTGTCAATGTGCGGAAACACAGCGGGGCGCGCCACGCGCTGGTGCGTCTGGCATCGAACCAGGAAAAATGGAACCTGACCATGGAAGACGATGGGAAAGGTTTTCCCTTCGCGGGACGTTACAACCAGGAACAGATGGAGGAAGCAGGGAAAGGGCCGATGATCATAAAGGAACGAGTGCGTTTGATTGCGGGGCAACTCACTGTAGAATCAAATCCCGGACAGGGGACCCGTCTGGAAATCAGCGTACCTCGAAACGGGGAAGTGCCTCATGAATTTTAGGAAAACGCAGCCGGTTCGACTTGTAATTGCCGACGACCACCCGATCTTCCGCGATGGACTGCGGCGGTTGCTGGAAGCAGAGGCCGACTTGAAGGTTTTGGGAGAAGCAGCGGACGGCGCCGAGGCGGTGAAGCTGGCACGGCAATTGAAGCCCGACATTCTCCTGCTCGATCTGGCGATGCCCAAACATCCAGGTCTGGAGGCGCTGCGGGAGTTGAGTATGCCTGCGAATGCGACTCCGGTGCGGGTAATTCTGCTGACGGCGGCGGCGGAAAAGAGCCAGATCGTGGAAGCCCTGCAACTCGGCGCCCGTGGTGTAGTGCTCAAGGACTCCGCTACGCAGCTCTTGCTGAAGGCGATTCATACGGTGATGGAGGGCGAATACTGGGTCGGGCGAGAAAGCGTGTCTAACCTGGTGCAGTACCTGCGCACTCTGATGCAGTCCTCCCATGACGAAGCGCGGCAGAAGAAATTCGGCCTGACACCGCGCGAACTCGAGATTGTATCGGCAGTGGTGGCCGGGTATTCCAACAAGGAAATCGCCGAATATTTCAAGATCAGTGAAGATACCGTCAAACACCACCTCAGCAACATCTTTGACAAACTTGGGGTCTCTACCCGTCTGGAACTCGCGCTGTTCGCGGTGAATCAGGCCCTGCCTCTGAAGAGCATTGCCTGAAGCGCTTTAGGCCTGAAGTGGGCTGTAGTGGCACTTCAGTGCCATTGGCGGGAGCGGACGCGAATATTAGAATTTCATTTAATCTACGATCCTAGGAAGCTGCCGGTAGAGCAGGCCTGAGTGCGGATGCCCCTGTTTTGAGTGGGGCGAATAGTAAACGGAAGCTAGAAAAGAGGAGCCCGTGGCAAAACGTTTACAGCAGCTCTGGAACGATGAGCATGGTCAAGACATTGCGGAATATGCAGTGATGTTGGCTGTGATTCTGGTAATCGTTGTGGGCACCATCCGGCTCATCGGCTCCAATGCCAATAACGTATTTTCCCAAGTTGGCAGCGCCATTCAATAAGCAGCGATTTGGCAATTTGGGACCAGCCAAGTGGCCAATCGTAGTGTGCCCCGCCGCGTGCGCCTATCTGTTCCCCAAGCAATTATTTCTGTTCAGTCTGTGAGGGCGACGACGTGGTGAGCGCGACCTTCTCTGCGCCGCCGGTCGACAACCGGGTGAGGTAGGGGAAGAAGGGCGTGATTTCAAACTCCATCTTCTCGCGCGCCGAAGTGAGCGCGACCGGCTTGGCCTTGGAGAGTTCCGCCTGATCTGTCCAGGGATCGACTTTGATGCGGCCGCCCAGGGGTAGAGCGGCGATCTGGTCGAGGCGCTTCTCATCGAGCGCGGGAGCTGAGGCCAGCAGGCTCGCCATACGGACATTATTCTTGCCGCCCGCAAAGCTGTTTCCCAAGTGAGGGCGAATCAGATGTTGCAGTTCGGGCGCTTTCTGCTGCAGCGCCTTCAGGAACAATCCTGCATTGCCCAACTTGTCTTTATAAGGCGAGTTATTGAGAAGCTCCACGGCTTTGGTGTCGGCGGCTTCCTCATCTTTCGCAGAGCGTTTGAAGTCGAGTCGCTGGAACGATTCTTCGTCGGGGAAGAAGAGCTTGTCGTTGAAGGCGAGCTTGGTGTCGAAGTGATGTCCCAGGACAATGTGACTGAGTTCGTGAGCCAGAACCATGGCGAGGGAAGCTTCATCGGGAAGAACGTCGAGCAAGCCGCGGCTGATGACAATGGTGTGGCCGATGGTGAACGACTCGAGCGGCGCGGTTAATAGAACGCGGCAGTGAATGTCTCCCTGCAGGTCAATGTTGTTGGTGACGAGCAAGTTGTTGACCACGGTAGACAAGATCTTGTCGAGTTCGCCGGCGGGCGCCAGTAAACCAATCTTCTGCAGGCGGTCCACAGCGTTCTCTTCCGCCTGCTTTTCCCACATGCGCTCGGCGACGACCGGAGTTGCATCGGCGGCGGCCGCGCTTTGGTCGTTCACGTTCTGGGGCGAATCGATCAGAATCTGCGTGAATTCTTCATTCTTGTTCAGACCTTTCAGGTCATAGCCCCAGAGCCGGGTCTGCGCCTTGAAGTGCAGAGTCTTGGTGAGCCCGGTCTTGAGATTCGATTCCTCGATGTAGACGTAGGCCGGCAGCCACATTCCCGGGCGCATGTTCAGGCGCCAGCTGTCGAAGTGGAAGAAGAAATTAATCTTGGGCTGTGGGTAGTAGCTGCCGTTGAAGCGAACGATATTGTAATCCTGATCTTCGACCCAGATCCTGCCCAGAAAGCGCGCCGTTTTTTGGCCTTCCTTAGGCTGGACGTCGATGACGAGGCAGCGGAGCTCTCCCAGAAACTCACGACGCACAAAGGTAAAGTTGTAATACTTTTTCTGAAAATCGCTGTCGAGCACCACCATCTGGGCGAAGCCCATGGGAAGGAAGCGAAGGGAGTAAACCCCGGTTAACTTCGCCAGCATGCGATGGCTGAATCCGGGCTGGCCAACGAAGGACGTGTCCTCGGGGCCGTCGACCATGTCAAGGCGACCGAGAAAGTATTGATCCTTCACGGGAGTCGTGTTGCCGTTGCTGTCGTTCTTCAGATCTTGCAGGTAGGTCTCAACCAACGGGTGCATGTGGCGCATTTGCGCCATGAAGAAATGCTCGCGCTGCACGACCCGATCAAGCACGTCGTTGAGGGTGAGGGCAGCCGGAGGGAGAGACTCAGCGCTTTGAGCTGGCGCCGTGGCCGGCGCCGCCGGTGCGGTCGTGACCGGAGCGGGCATCGTCGGAGTTACAGCCGACTGCGCCGCGGAAGGCGAAGGATTCTGCGCGGTGACAGAAAATGCGCACACCCACAAAAGAAAAATCAAAACGGAACCCGAACGAACGATTCGCATAAAAACCTTCTGGGAGTTGTCCATCACGCTAATTGAAAAATAACGTGCAAAACGACCGTCGAGTCTGAGGGCTGGCCATCCTGCAATGCGGGCTTGAAACGAATCTGTTCGGCAGCGTGTACCGCCGCATCGTCCAGACCGTGCCCGAGTCCGCGAACTATTCTCAACACGCGCAGCTTACCGGAGGCTTCCAGAACGACCTCGAGAAGCACTTCGCCCTCGATCCGTTTAGCGCGGGCTTCTTCAGTGTAGATGGGAGTCGGCTTGGAAAGGATTTCCGCCGGCACAATTTTCGCCGCCGCTTGCGCTGCTGGACGCGATTGAACGGTGGGCGGAGCGGGAACGTCGGCGTCGCCGAATCCCGCCTGACGCACGGTGCCTCGCGGAGCCGAGGCGTTTCCGGTGGCAACGCCGTTGCCGAATCCTGTGCTGGCGACTACGCCGCGGGCGCCGTTAGCTCCGCCGGTTCCGTTGCCGTTGCCGGGTCCGGTGGGCATGTCAAATCCTCCGGACTGCGCGATGTTAATGGCCCTGGTCTGCGTGGTTTTCGCAGGCACGCCGTTGGGATCGCCGAAGCCGCCAGTCTGCACTTTCTCCGGCGCGCGCTCAATGGTCTGTGGAGCCGAGCTTCCGGTCGAAAAGTTGTTGAGAACGACCGGTTTCGGAATCGCGCGCGCTGTTGATGGCGGCAGATCGAGCTTCTTGGTGGCGACCTTCACCTCGGGAGCCGGCGTGTCCTCGACTTTTGGTTTGGGCTGCGGTTGAGGAGCGGGCAGGCGCAAAGCCGCGGGCGGCGGATCGATTTCAGCTACCAGAACCGGCCTCGGAGCGAGTTGCCGCTGGGGCGCGTGATTCACCGGAGCAGGAGTTGGGACCAACTCGATGGCGTAGTCCTTCTTCGGGCTCTCCAGGATCTCAGGGTGGAGAACCGGAATCCAGAGAAGAATCCCAATGACGACGGCTTGCGTGCCGTAGCTCAGGACAAGTTCGCTCCAAGGCATCTTCCACTTTGGAAGCGAGGAGAACAGGGCTGGTTCGGTAGACGGCGACGCCATAATCAATCCGGTGGTTCCAATGTCTCAAACACAGGAGCTAGTGTAAAAGTTCTTTCCTGCCCATTCGAACGCCGGGAACCTGGGAAGGCAGGGTGCTAACAAAAGTGTACTATTCCCCCTTGGTTTATGCACGGCAGAGGCCATTTACCGCGTGCAAAGATGATTCGTAAATGCTTGCGGACCAATGTCTTAAGAGAAACTAGGGTAGGCCTGGGGGGCGGTTGGGGTAGGGCCATGCAAAAAACTACACCCTGCGCGGAGAGATTTCCTACTGGTGGAATAGACAGGGCTGGGAGGCTGGGGAGCGGCTCAGCACCGTAAAATCTTGTCGCTTGCAATCCCGCGGGTGGCATTGCGGGTGTCGACCACCAACTGAGCCTGCTGCACGATGTGGCGATAATCGTAATCAGAGTGGTCGGTCACGATGACGACGCAGTCATATTGCCCCAGATTCTTCAACTCCGCGCACTTCATTTGCAAGTCGTACTTACGGCCCTTGCCAATGAACGGGAAGTAAGGATCGTGGTAGCTGACCTGGGCCCCATCTTTCTGCAGGAGTTCGATGATGGTGAGTGCGGGCGACTCGCGCAGATCGTCGATATCTTTTTTGTAAGCCACGCCCAGGATGAGCACACGCGCGCCATTCAGCGCCTTCTTGTGGCGGTTCAGAGCGTTGCCCACCGAAGAGAGAACATGATAGGGCATGTTGTTGTTGATCTCGCCGGCGAGCTCGATGAAGCGCGTGCGGAAATCAAATTCTTTGGCCTTCCACGAAAGATAGAAGGGATCAATGGGAATGCAGTGCCCGCCCAGACCCGGGCCGGGATAAAAGGGATGAAAGCCGAAGGGCTTGGTGGAAGCGGCGGCGATGACTTCCCAGATATCGATGTCCATACGCAGGCACAACAGCTTGAGTTCGTTGACCAGCGCGATGTTGACGCAGCGGTAAATATTCTCCAGCAGTTTGGTCATCTCGGCTGCGGCGGGAGACGAGACGGGCACAGTGCGATTGAAGATGGCGCCGTACATGGCGCCGGCGAGTTCGGAAGCCTGCGCGTTTAATCCACCGACGACCTTCGGAATATCGCGGCGGGCAACGGTGGTGTTGCCGGGATCCTCGCGCTCGGGCGAGAAGGCGACAAAAAATTCTTTTCCCGTCAAAGCCCCGCTGCGGGCGGCTTTGAGACCTGCCTTGTTTTCTTTTTCCAGGATGGGGATCATCACGTCTTCGGTGGTGCCTGGGTATGTCGTACTCTCGAGCACGACCAGCTGTCCCGCACGCAGATGAGGAGCGATGGAGTGAGTGGTGTCGGTGATGAAACTGAGGTCGGGTTCGTGGTATTCGTTCAGCGGGGTGGGGACGCAGATGATGATGGCGTCCATCGCGGTGATCTGCGAATAGTCGGCCGTGGCGGAAAAGCCGTTCGCCTTAGCGGCTTGGATTTCCTCGGCCGCGATGCGGTAAATGTACGAGCCGCCCTTGGCCAGGGTATCGACCTTGCGGGCGTCGATGTCGAAGCCGGTCACCTGGAACTTCTGTTCGCTGTACAACAAAGCCAGCGGAAGCCCGACATATCCTAGCCCGATGATTCCGATGCGGGCCTGGCGCAGCTGGATTCTGGTCTTGAGTTGATCAAAAGACGTATCTGCGGCAGAGTAGGTCGTCATGAATTTTTCCAGGATGAATCGTAGATGGGCAGCATGAAGCGGCTTAATTTTAGCATGCTGGAGCGGGGCGGCTGGCTCGGCTAGTGCACGGAAGTGGTTACGGACGTGACAAGAGGCGATCCCGAGTCTTTTGGGGGGCCGAATTGACGGGGGACGGATTGACGAAATATATAGGGAGAAGAGGACGTGTCTGGATCGTTGCCGTATTACTGGCTACCGCGTTGGTGGTGTTCGCGGCGAACGCAGGCAGGCTGCTGGTGGTGAATGCTCCGCAGCCGTCGGACGTGATTCTGGTTCTGGCGGGCGAGACGGATCGCCGTCCGGTGCGTGCTCTGCAATTGCTGGATCAGGGCTATGGACGGCGGGTGGTGATCGACGTTCCGGCCGCAGCCAGAGTCTACGATTCCAGCCAAGTCCAGTTGGCGCAGAAGTATGTACAGGGGCTTCCAGAAGCAGCATCGGTTCGTATCTGTCCGATTGTGGGGCTCTCGACTCGCGATGAAGCGCGCGACGCAGAAAAATGTCTGGCAGTCGAAGCGGGCAGTCGCATCTTGATTGTCACATCGGACTTCCACACTCGCCGCTCGCTGAGCATCTTCCGTCACGAAATTCGCGGGAAGTCTTTCTCGGTGGCAGCGGCGCGGGACGACACGCAGTTCGGGACGCGTTGGTGGATTCGCCGGCAGTGGGCCAAGACGTGCGTGGACGAATGGATGAAGCTGGTGTGGTGGACTGTGGTCGAGCGCTGGGGCTGAGCAAGATCGCCTGTCCAGAGCGGAAATCAGCGGGAATCGACAGATAAGTTTTCCACTGGAAAACCGTTTCGCAAGCACAAAAGGCATTGACTGACAACAACTAAGGAGGGTACGATTCGGAGCAAGGTCACCAAAACAGTTATTAACGGAGTGTGGGAATGGGCAAGTCCGCGTTTCGCGGTATGGTAAGTTGCGTGCTGATGATTCTGTTCCCCGGTTCGTTGTTCGCCGCCGATTCCAATGCGGCCATGTTATATACGAACGGCGCGGCCTGGGTAAACGGCGCGCATGTTCCTCGCTCCTCTTCCGCAATTTTCATGGGCGATCTTCTGCAAACCCGTTCCGATTCGGTCGCGAACATTAACCAGTCCGGATCGAGTATCACCGTTCTATCCGATTCTCTGGTGCAGTTCGAAGGGGCGTCGGTGGACATCCAACACGGCGGAGTAACGGTTTCGACTTCGAAGGGAATTGCGGCCACCGCTGGAGATGTAAGAGTGACGCCGGCGTCGAATGCGTGGACGGAATTCAATGTCTCCGACATTGATGGGACGGTGAGGATCCATGCGAGTAAAGGCGACCTCACCATCAGTGACGGCAAGGAAGTAGCTACGCTGCAGCAAGGTCAGGACACGACCCGCGACGAGTCTTCAGGCAATACCGATCAAAACGGCAAGAAGAAGGGTAAGAACAAGAAGCAGGCAACCGGTGCGGTTCCTGCAGCGGGCGGGGGAATCCTCAGTTCTCCTTACGCAGTGGGAATTGGCGGGGCAGCTGTTCTGGGGATTACGACGTGGGTGCTCATTAAGAATGGCGGCGACAACCCAGCCAGCCCGGCCAAGCCCTAAACGGACCTGCGGAGACTGTTTGCGGCAGTCCGATCAAAGCTCACCGATCACAAGCTGAGAAAAGCTCGCGTAGGGTGTGGCGAAGTGCGCTCTCTCATCTCTTCTGTAGCATTGTCGAAACGCTAGTTTTCCGGGGACACTCTCCAGAGCAGTCGCCCTCCATCCATATTTTTTGCAGCGAACTGTGGAGTGGCTAGACCACTTCCGAAGCACGGAAGGTCTCTTCCTCTTCGGAGGATACGGGTCTGCGTTTGCGGGCGCGCTGCAGCAGCGGCGGGGCCGCTGCGATGGTGCAGAGTACATAGAAGAGCGCTGCATTGGCGGGAATCTGCAGGTTGAAGTCGAGCAAACTGTGGACCAGAATTCCGGCGACTCCTAAACTGCAGGCCAGTGTGACGGCGCCGGTCACATCCGACATCCAGTTGTCGATCTTGCGGCGGGCGCTGCGATAAAGCACGATCAGAAACCACACCATCATAGCGAAGCCGAGCAACCCCATCTCGCAGAGCAGTTGCAGATAATCGTTGTGGGCTTCATTGACAAAAAAATTGGTGTAGAAGCTGCGGAACTGCGGGTACACGACCGGGAAGGTTCCCAGTCCCCAGCCGAGCAACGGTTTGTGGCGGAACATGCGAAGGCCGTCGCGGTCAATGGAGACGCGCATGCCACCGGAAAGTTCGGTATGGGTCTCGGTGGCGATGCTGGAAACCCGGGACGTGAGTTCCTTGCCTCCCACCCAGGTTAGCAAGCTGATCAGCACAACCGCGAAGGCCGCGACATTGACGGCAATCCACAGCCCCCTTTTCTGGCGAAGCTGCGCCACCCTCTGGCGAAGCAGCATGATTGCGAAAACGACCAGTTCGAGGAATATGGCGATCATGCCTCCGCGCGAACCAGACAGAAAAACTGTTCCCACCATGATGGCGGCGGCGATGCCGGCGGCGACACGCTCCTTCTCGCCCGCCAAGCGGCTCATCGACAGGACCAACGGAATGGGAATGAGCAGTTCCATGAGCCCCGCATAATGATTGTGGTTCACATAGGGGCCGTAGATCGCTCCGCCCATGGTGGGAGTGCGAAGCCAGTACAGCTTACCGTTGGGCGCAACGCCCTGCAGCAGTGCGAAGGCGGCGACGGCGAAGCCGTAGAGAGCCAGGATCACCGCGACACGCCGCGCCTGCGAACTGCGCAACAAGCTTTGACCTGCCAGAAAGCAGAGCATGGCGTAGGCGCAGTACAGCATGGCCCCTGAGATCGTGTCGTGCCGGTAGGCGGTGGCGCCGAGAACGATCTGCAACAGGATGAGAACGCCGAACCCCGCCATGGGAAGGAATAGTGGATTCCACTGGATGGTTAATTCCCTCTCGAGCCATTGTCTGCGGAGCCAGAGGAGGGTGAGGAGGGCGGAACCGGTTTCGAGAATAAGAGTCGACCAGGGTTCAACCGCGCCGAAGGCTAGAGGGCCGAACATCAGCAGGCCGAAGGTTCCATAAAGCAGCAAGGAATCAATGCGCGCCGTGCGCGCTTGCTGGTAGACCTCGGTCTTTGGTTGACGGGCAGTCATGATTGCTGGCGTTGTCTCTGGCGACGCGCTCTCTAGGACGGTTTTCGAATGAGGTGAAAGTCGTCGACCCAGAGCTTACCACGGATCGGACTGCGCTCTGGAAGGCGCCGGACGTGCAGTACCACCAGTTTGCAATCAGAACTGGTGGTGAACTCGCCGACCGCCGGCTTCCAGAATCCAGCGTCTTTCAGTGTATCGCTGTCGTAATAAACCGCCTGGGTATACATATCTTGAATCGTGAGATGCGGTCCGCCAGCGCCCTCCATTTCTCCGTTCTTGTAGTAGGCAGAGAAGTCGTAGGTGGTGTTGGGTTGCACAGCAATCAGTTGATAGATCCCTGCGTCAATGATTCCGGGCCCGTCAAAAGAAATCGCCAGGGACTGCCTGCCGCCATGAGAGTCGCTGTGGTCGAGTTCCAGTTTGACGCCTGTCTGCTTCTGATGTTGCCAGTCAAAGCCGGTGTTCAAGACGCCAAGACTGAAGTTGCCATTCACGATCAGATTGCGGGGCGATGGCAAATAGGCCGAAAACCCGAAGAGTTCGGCGGTCTGCTGCCAGACCAGGACTGCCTGGTCGACTTCCTTGTGCTGGATCAGATAGCGGAAGTACTGGTCGGCGTTGCGCCGTTCGAAGGGCTGATGAGTCTGGATCAGGGCATTCCAAACCTTGAAGGTCGATTCGGTTTCGTTCTTGATCTGTGTCTTCTTGTTTTCTACTTCGTTCGGGGATGCCGGCTCGGCGTCGGCGGGTGGCGCGGCCAACTCGTAGACACGGCGGTTGACGTCGTCCTGGAGCAGCGCGAGGAACGCAACGTAAGCATCGCTGCGTGGGGGCACCACATCGCGCAGAAGAGCGTCTACATCGGGCTCGATGCGCCAGCAGAACTGGAGAGCAGCAGGGGCGAGAGAAGGGTCGTTGGCGATGACGACCCTGAATTCGCGCAGGGCTTTCTGAGTTTCGCCCTGGACGAGGTAGAGATTTGCGGCTTCCCAGGCTACGTCGGGTGTCATGGAATCGGCCTGGATGGCGTGCTCGAGCGCCGCTGTCTGATTTGCAGCATCTCCCAGAACCTGATAAGCGCTTGCCAAGTCGAACCAGAAGCGAGCGGCATGAGGATTGAGTTTTACGGCTGCTTTGTACTGCTCGACCGCCATGGCCGGATCACGAGCCACGAGATCATAGTAACGGCCCAAGTGATTGCGATAATCCGCATTGCCCGAATCGAGCCGCACGGCTCTTTGGAGGCTGGTTAACTCGACGCGGCTGGCAAACCAGCCGGCAGCGACCTGGATCGAGGCGAAGCCAATGTAAGCAACCGCAAGGGTGACGGCAAGGGCCGCCACCAGCCACTTGCGAGCGGGAGTATTGAAAGGAATCTTCATTCGTACGGACGAAAATCCACGCTACGCGCTGCTCGACGAGGGCGAGCTTTCCTCCACTTCGTCGGCTTCTCCCTCGTGGTCGGAGGACTCTCCCTCCTGGTAGTAACGGGCGTATTTACCCTTGTATTCGTAATAGTAATAGTAGTCGGGCGAACTCAGGTCTACGGCATTGAGCAGAACTCCCACGACCTTGGCGTTGACCTGGGTGAGAATATCGCGCGCGCGACGGAGAGCCTGCTTGGTGGTTTGACCGGAACGAATCACGAGCACCACGGCATCGGCGCGAGGCGAAAGAACGACAGAGTCGGTCACAGACAGCGACGGTGGCGTGTCGATCACGATATGGTCGTACTGCTCGCGCAACTCCGCCAGTTTGTCCCGCATATTGGAAGACGCCAACAGCTCGGCCGGGTTGGGCGGCGGTGTTCCCGCGGTGAGCACGAACAAGTTCGGGAGAATTGTGGAACGAGTGATCGCCTGCTCCAGCGTGGTGCTGCCCGTCAGCACATTGCTCAATCCGCTATGCGGTCCCATGCCCAGCGTCTTGTGAATGCTGGGCCGGCGCATGTCGGCGTCAATCAAGAGGACCCGCACGCCTTTCTGGGCCAGCACCACCGCACAATTGATGCTGGTGGTGGTTTTGCCTTCCTGCGGCAAAGCACTCGTGATCATGATGACCTTGGGCGGAGCTCCCAGGTTTGACAGAAGCAGGGAAGTGCGCAGGGCGCGATACGATTCCGCCATCTGCGACTGGGGCCGGACCTGCGTTACCAGCTCGACCGCCTCCTTGGAGGTAGCAATGACCAGGCGCTTGGGATTGGGCCCTTCACGGGCCGACTTGGAACCGAGCGGAATCATGCCCAGCGACGCCAGGCCAGAAATCATCTGGGCCTGTTCGGTGGTGCGCACGGTGTTGTCCAATCCCTCCAGCAGGAATGCGAGTCCGACGCCAGATGCCAGGCCCAGGACCAGAGCAAACATCAGGTTGCGGGGGATGTTCGGCTCAATCGGGCCGGTCGGTGGCCGGGCAGCATCCACAATGCGGAAATTGTTGGACTTCAAACCCGCCGAGACGCCCGCCTCCTTGAGCTTCTGCAAGATGCCTTCGTAAAGCGTGCGATAGGTGTCGGCATCACGTTTGAGCATGTTGTAGCGGATGGCGCTTTCGTTGAGCTTGTTGGCCTGCTGCTTCTGCTTTTCGAAAGCGTCGCGCAGCATATTTTCGCGCTGCGAGGCGGTAGTGTATTCGCCGCGAACCTTGCTGGCGATTTTTTTCGTTTCCCCCTTAATCTGCAAGTCGATTTCCTTCAGTTGATTATTCAGTTGAGTCAACTTGGGATAGGACGGGCCGAACTGTGTGCTCAAATCGGCGGCCTGGATCTTGATGTCAGCCTGCTTGGCCCGGAGAATATCCAGCAAGCCCGAGCTCGATTGCGAGCCGCTCGTCCCGTCTTCGAGGCCGCCGGCGTTGGCGGCGATCGCGTCAGGATCTCCGGACTCAACCACGCGATACATGGCCTCCTTGTCCATGCGCTCGCTTTCGGCGGCGGTCAGCTGCTTGTTGAGTTCGTCCAGCTTCGCCATGGTGATGTTTTGTTTCTCGTCGATCCCCAGGATTTCGTGCTCTTTTTGATAGCGCACCAGTTCTTCCTGGGAGGACTCCACCTTCATCTGCATATCGACGAGTTGGCCGGCCAGCCACTTCGAGGCGTCCATGGTCGCGTCGTAACGCGATCTCCGATTTTCATCGACGTAGGTTTGCATCAGGGTGTTGACGGCGAGGGCGGCCGCCTGAGGGTTCTGATCGGTGTAGCGGACCTCGATGATCCGGGTATTCGGAATGAGGGAAACCTTCAGATTCCCTTTGAAGTTGCCCACCATGGCGGCGGCCCGAGGGGAATCGCTTTGCAGAGTGTCGGGAGCAAGATCGAGAGATGGCGACGGCGGCGCCTGACCGGATATTTCAGCGCCCCGATCGAGATGCAGTTCCTGGCTCACCTGCAGGGCTAGAGTATCGCTCTGCAGTTTCTGCATGTCCGTCTCTAACTCGGTGGGATCGAAATAGTCCAGGCTGAAGGTCGCAGAGTTCTGAAAGTTCAGACTGGCATCGGGCTTGTCGATCTCAATCTTGCCATCCGCTTGATAGACCTTCGGCATCCTCAGACTCGCAATGGCAATGACGGAAAAGATTGTCACCACGCACCCGATGATGGTCCATTTGCGCTTGAGAAGAACCCGGATCGATTCGCGGACGGGAGATTCGTGCGAAGGCAGATCGGGATAGAGGCGCGGCCCCGCCGGCCGTCCCAGGTCGAATGATTGGGTCGGCTCGATTTCGCGAATGGCGGAGTTACTCGCCGGTATCAGGGGTCCCGAATCCATGCCTGCTCCTCAACGAATGTGTCATTGCTCCAAAGGCCCGCACAGGGCTGTCGTGCATACCTAGAACGAAGTCCCGGGTCGAAGAGGCTGGTCCGTCGCGCAGGGAATTGTCTCGCACCGAGTAACTGGAGAGTTCGTGGAACATTTTAGCATTGGATCGGGTAAAAGCCGCGGCCAATTTTCTCCCAGAGGCGGCGCGATCGGGCGCCGGGTTCGGGGAAAGTCCGCTATACTAGCGGGCAACGTGAGACCCAGCCGGCGGCCGTCCACCCCAGAAGTGTTCCGGATGGCTAGCCCATGGAAATAAGAAAAGGCGGTTGCGCGGTTTCGCCGCGAGGTCGTGTGATTTCAGAGGTAACGAGGCGGATGGGATGAATTGGTCGGAACAGGCAGTTCTGGTGACGGGCGGAACCGGGTCTTTCGGGAAGAAATTCGTTGAAATCATGCTGAAGGAGTACAGGCCGAAGCGCCTGGTAATCCTCAGCCGCGATGAACTCAAGCAACATGATATGCGCGCTGCGGGGCTGGACCATCCCAGCCTGCGATATTTCCTGGGCGATGTGCGTGATGCAGGGCGTTTGGAGCGCGCTTTTGCCGGGGTTACGATCGTGGTTCACGCGGCCGCACTGAAGCAAGTTCCAGCCTGCGAGTACAACCCGTTCGAGGCCATTCAGACCAACATCATCGGCGGGCGCAACGTGATTGACGCCGCCCTGAATCAGGGTGTGCGGCGCGTTCTGGCGTTGAGTACCGATAAAGCCGTCAACCCGATCAACCTGTATGGCGCCACGAAGTTGTGCGCCGAGAAGATGTTTGTGCAGGCCAACGCCTACGCGGGCGCCCAGGAGTCACGGTTCAGTTGTGCCCGCTACGGAAATGTGGTGGGCAGCCGGGGAAGCGTGATCCCCGTGTTTCAGGAGCAAAAACTTCGCGGCCGTATCACGCTGACCGACGCGCGGATGACCCGCTTCTGGCTGACCCTGGAGCAGGGTGTGCGGTTCGTGGTCAGCAGCATCGAGCAGATGCACGGTGGAGAGATTTTCGTCCCCAAGATTCCGAGCATGCGCCTGGTGGACCTGGCGGAAACGATCGCCCCGGGATGCGAGATCGAGACTATCGGGATTCGTCCCGGAGAGAAGCTGCACGAAGTGCTGGTCTCGGAAGATGAGGCTCGGAACACGCTGGAAGTCGAAGACCGCTACATCATTCAGCCGGCGCATTCGTGGTGGCGGCGGGAGAACTGGGTGAACGGCAAGCCTTTGCCCGAAGGATTCCGCTATGCCAGCGAGACCAACGAACACTGGCTCACGAATCGCGAATTGCAGGAATTGATTTCTCCAGCCTCGCCTGAGGAACAACCGGTCCCGGCGCGGGTTCCAGCCTAGGGCTTCCATCATGACGACGACGTCGGCCAGTCCGCAGGTCCTTGCCATTCATGGGGGATCGCCCGTGCGCCCGACTTTTCTGCCCTACGGGCGACAGTCGGTGGACGAGGCGGATATTCAGGCGGTGGTGGAAGTTCTGCGGTCCGATTGGCTCACGACCGGACCCAAAGTTGCGGAGTTTGAGGAGGCATTCGCAGCCCGCGTAGGTGTGGCGCATGCGGTCAGTTTCAGCTCCGGCACGGCTGCGTTGCATGGGGCTGCGTTCGCGGCTGGGCTCAAGCCCGGCGACGAAGCCATTACGACACCGATGACGTTCGCCGCGACGGCGAATTGTGTTTTGTATCAGGGCGCGACTCCGGTGTTTGCCGATGTCAGCACAGATACTCTCAACCTCGATCCCGAGGAAGTCGCGAGGAAGATTTCGCCGAAGACGCGCGCGATCCTGGCGGTGGACTACGCGGGGCATCCGGCGGACCTGACGGCGATCCTTGAGATCGCACGGCGGCGCGGACTAGTCGTGATCGAAGACGCCTGTCACGCACTTGGGGCGGAGTACGGCGGGCAGCGCGTGGGAAGCATCGCCGACATGACCGTATTCAGCTTCCATCCGGTGAAGCACATCACGACCGGTGAAGGCGGAATGGTTGCGACCAACGATCCGCAGTTTGCCGAGACGCTGCGGCGCTTCCGCAATCACGGAATCTCAAGCGAGGCCCGCCAGCGGCAGAGCGCTGGGCAGTGGCACTACGAGATGGTTTTGCTCGGATTTAACTATCGGTTGCCTGATATCGGGTGTGCGCTGGGGATTCAGCAGTTGAGAAAGCTGGATGCGAATCTGGCGAGGCGGCGGGAGATTGCGGCGTGCTATACGGCGACATTCCGCCAGATTCCGGCGGTGATTCCACCGGCGGTGCGGGCCGATGTAAATCCGGCGTGGCACCTGTATCCCATTCGCCTGGATCTGGAAAAGCTGACGGCGGATCGCGGAGAAGTGTTCCGCGCTCTGCGGGCGGAAAACATCGGCGTCAACGTGCACTACATTCCGGTGCATCTGCACCCTTACTACCGCGAACGTTTTGGATACAAGGGTGGGGAGTTTGCGGTGGCGGAAGACGGTTATGCCCGGCTGATGAGTCTTCCCATGTTTCATGGCATGAGCGATCCGGATGTGGAAGATGTGATTCACGCGGTGACCAAGGTGATCGCGTGCTTTGCTCGTTGAGGAATCGCCGCCAGCCAGGGGATAGTTGAGACAGGTGATGGTTGAGCCAGGTGATAGTTGAGAACGGTCACGATCATGCAGGCCCGGACCAGCAGTTCGCGCCTGCCAGCGAAAGCTCTTTTGCGGGTCGCGGGATACCCGAGCGCAGTGCTGGCCGCGCTGCGGGCCGCGAATCAGCAGCATGAGACGATTTTCGCGACCTCGGACGATCCTTCCGACGATGAATTGGTGCGACAGGCCGGCGCGCACGGGCTCTCTGTTTTTCGCGGCCCGCTGAATGATGTTTTGAGCCGCTACTACCTAGCCAGCGCCGGATATCCGGATGACTGCGTCGTCATCCGCCTGACTGCCGATAACCTGCTTCCCGACGGACGATTTGTGGACGAGCTGGCAAACGCGTTCGTTTCGTCCGGCGCCGAATATATCTCCACGGATTCGGTTTTGAGTGGGCTGCCCTATGGTCTGTCCGGTGAGGCATTTTCGGTCGCGGCCCTGCGCGGAGCTTATCGCCAGGCCACGAGTGCGAGCGATCGCGAACATGTCGGGCCCTGGATCAAGTGGCATCGCAGTTCAGCGATTTTTCGTCCGCAGAGTTTGGAGAACTCCGATTTCAGCTACCTGCGCTGCACTATCGACGATGAGGAAGACTATCGCCGGATCCTGCGCGTTTTCGACGGCGTGGCCGACCCGGTAGGTGTGGGATGGCAGGATCTGATGCGCAAACTGGCAGGGCTTCCCGGAGAGCCCACGTTTCGCGTGCCGTGCCGCATGATTGCCGGACGGCAACACAGCGAACTTACTCTGGGAACCGCGCAGCTGGGTATGGAGTATGGGGCCGTCAACGACCATGGTAAGCCGTCGGTCGAGCAAGCTGTCGCGATGGTGCGCAGAGCGATTGCCCACGGCGTGACTGCGATTGACACAGCTCGTGCCTATGGTACGGCGGAGGAAGTTCTGGGTAGAGCACTCAGCGGAGCGTGGGCTTCGCGCGTCGAGGTGATCACTAAGGTCGACCTTACGGGGCTGCCGGCGGATGCGTCGGCGCCGGAGGTGCGGGAGCGGGTCAACGGGAGTATTCAACGCTCCAAAAGGGCCCTCGATGGGTCGCAACTTGCGGTTGTGCTGCTCCACCGATGGCAGGACCACGATTCGTGGCAAGGCGCGGCGTGGCAAAGATTGCTGGAGCTTCGCGAAGCGGGGAGCATTGCGGTTCTCGGTGCTTCGGTGTATGACACGAAGGAAGCGTTAGAGGCGTTGCAGGATCCGGCGATTGAGCATCTTCAGATCCCGATGAATGTTCTTGATTGGCGGTGGGAGGCGGACGGGTTCGATCGGGCGGTAGCGAGCCGCCCGGAAGTTGTGGTCCATGCGCGGAGCGCGTTGCTGCAGGGAGTGTTAGCGCATCCGGCGGGCCGATGGCCGGTCGTCGAAGGCTTTCAGTCTCAAGAATATTTCCGGATGCTCGGGAGGCTCGCGGAAGAGTTCGGGCGTGAGGGTGTTGTGGATCTTTGTCTTGCCTATGTGCGGTCGCTGGCTTGGGTGACCAGCGTGGTGGTGGGCTGCGAAACCATGGATCAGCTCGAAGAGAATTTGAGATTGTGCAGAACTCCCAAGCTCAGTCGGGAACAGTGCGAGCACTTGCGGCAGGCACTGCCGCAGGCGCCCGAAGAGTTTCTGAATCCGGCGAAATGGAAGACTACTCATGAACACCCCGCAACTCGCTGACGAAGACGTTCAGCGGCAGTTTCGCCTGGACGGACGGGTCGCGTTTCTCTCGGGCGCGACGGGTCATCTGGGGCGATTGATGGCTGATGCCTTGGCGGGAGCGGGCGCTCACGTTGTTCTGAACGCGCGTGGAGGAGACAAGCTCGACGCCCTTTGTACCGAGTTGAGATCGCGCGGCCGCAAAGTGTCAGCCGCTTGTTTCGACGTTACGGATGAGGCCGCTGTTTTGAAGAATATAGCGCTGATCCGCGAGCGGCACGGGCGACTCGACATCATTGTCAACAACGCGAGCAACGGCCGTGCCGGAACCATCGAGAGCACGACTCTGGCGGACTTCGAGCAGGCTTACCGCGTAAATGTGATGGCAGCGTTTCAGATGATTCAGGCTGCTGTCCCTCTGTTGCGTGAATCAGCGAAATCGACGGCGGGATCGTCCGTGGTGAATATCGCGTCGATGTATGGCAGTGCCAGCCCGAATCCGTCGATCTACGGAACTAGTGGGGCGAACAATCCGCCGTCCTATGGAGCGGCCAAAGCGGCGCTCATTCAATTGACGCGCTACGCGGCTTGTCATCTGGCTTGCGAAGGGATTCGCGTGAATTGCATAAGTCCGGGTCCGTTTCCGGCGGCGGTTTATCTTGAGAAAGATCCGGGATTCCACGACCGCCTGAAGGAAAAAGTGCCCATGCGCCGTACGGGTGAGCCGCGGGAATTGCAGGGGCCGCTGCTGTTCCTGGCCTCGGATGCTTCGTCCTATGTAACGGGCGTCGATCTGGCGGTGGATGGAGGCTGGACCGCGTGGTGAGATTTCGCGCTGACGAGTTACCGGCAGGATTTGCAATGAGCGTCTACGACGCGGCGAGTCATGTCGCTGGATAACATTCTCATTCGTGCTGATGCCAGTACCGCGATCGGCAGCGGACATGTGATGCGCTGCCTGGCCTTGGCCAAGGCCTGGAGCAAAGGTGGCCGAGTCTGCTATCTGACCGCGGAAACCATTGCCGCGCTGGACGAGCGGTTCGTGGAAGAAAAGATCCGGCACGAGCGGATCAGCGTGCAACCCGGTAGCCCGGAAGATGCCGAGCAGACGGTGGCGTGGGCGCGCAGGTTGCAAGCGCAGTGGGTTGTCGTGGACGGATACCGCTTCAAACCGGATTACATCCACGCCCTCAAGATGGCAAGGCTACGCGTGCTGATGTTGGACGATGACGCGCGCTTCGATTTCTACGAAGCCGATGTTGTGCTGAATCAGAACATCGACGCGAGCGTGGAAAGTTATAAGCGTGCAGTTTCTACGCATCTCTTATTGGGGGCGAACTATGTGCTTCTTCGCCCGGAATTTCTGGTGTCGGGACCGCGGAGTGAGATTGCCGGAGTCGCACGCAAATTTCTGGTGACCATGGGAGGGAGCGACTCGGAGAATGTGACGGCTAAGGTGGTCCGTGCGCTGCCGCGACTGGGGAATGATTTTGAGGCTACCGTGGTGGTGGGGGGTGGAAGCCCTCACTATGAGGCATTGCAGGCGCTGGTGAAAACGCTGCCGGTCAAGGCTCGTCTGGAGAGAAGTCCTGCGAACATGGCTCCCATCATGCGCTGGACGGACGTGGCGATCGCGGCGGCGGGTGGGACTTGCTGGGAACTGGCTTTTCTCGGTGTCCCGATGATTCTAATTACGCTTTCGCGGGATCAGGAGCGGAACGCGGCGGCGATCTCCAGGACCGGCGCTGCGTTGAGCCTGGGATGGCATGCTAACCTTTCCGAACAGGAGATCGGCGACGCGATCAAAAGCGTGATAAACAGTGCGGATAGGCGTCGCGCGATGAGCGAACGCGGTAAGGCGTTGATTGATGGTCAGGGCGCCGCCCGCGTGGTGGAGTTTCTGCAGAATTGCGTATGAGAGTCGTGCGAATCGGTAAACGATTAGTGGGCGAGAGTCAGCCCTGCTTTCTGGCGGCTGAGGTTGGCATCAACCACAACGGAGACATGGAACTGGCCCATCAGTCTATTGACGCTGCGGCTGATACGGGAGCCGATGCAGTTAAATTCCAGAACTACCGCACCGAAGATTTTCTTTCCGATCGCACGTTGACGCATGAGTATTTGTCGCAAGGGAAGACAGTCGTCGAGTCGCAATATGACATGTTCAAGCGCTGCGAACTGGCCCCGGCGAAGCTGCGAGAACTGCGCGAACACTGCGACCGGCGAGGCGTGATTTTTTTCAGCACACCGACTTCTGAAACAGGCATTCAGGAACTGATCGAGATCGGCGTGCCATTGCTGAAGAACGGATCAGATTACCTGGTCAATCTTCCGCTGATTGGTGGAATGGCGCGAACGGGGCTGCCGACGGTGATTTCCACCGGAATGGCAACCTTGGATGATGTGTCGGACGCCGTCGCGGCGTTTCGCGGCGCAGGCGGGAAAGACCTGATCCTTTTGCACTGCACGTCTTCGTACCCGACTCCCGCGGAAGATGTACACCTGCGCAAGATCGGTACACTGAGAGCCACGTTCGATTGCCCAGTCGGATTGAGCGATCATACCGACGGCACTGTGGCGGCCATCGGTGCAGTGGCGCTGGGGGCGTGCATGATCGAGAAGCACTTCACGCTCGACAAAAATCTTCCCGGCCCGGACCATCGGTTCTCGGCCGATCCCGGGGAGTTCCGCGCACTAGTGGAATCGGTTCGCAATATGGAAAAGAGCCTGGGGAGCGCGGAATTGAAACCCGCCGCGTCTGAGCAACTGGGACGCAGCGACTACCGGCTATCGTGCGTGGCGGCACGGGAGCTTCCTGCCGGACGCCGATTGGTTGCTTCGGACATCGCATTTCGGCGGCCCGGCTTCGGTTTTCCTCCGAAGGAACTGGAGGGCCTGATCGCGCGCGAGTTGGTGAAGGCGGTTCCATCGGGGCATGTTTTTTCGCCGGAGGACTTTGCTTGAGCGCGATGGAGAATGCGGTCACGCTGCGGCCTGCGACTATGGAGGATGCCAAAATGGTATTCTGCTGGCGCAATGATCCGTTCATTGTGTCGCGGGGCACTTCGCAGAGAACAGTAGCCTGGGACGAACATTTGCAGTGGTTTTATGAAACGGTAAGCGGAAGCGAGCGGAAGATGTGGATCGTGCTGGTGAACGGAGAACCTGCCGGGCAAGTGCGGTTCGATCGAGTGCACCAGGACAGGTGCACGATCTCTGCTTACCTCCTCCGAGAGTTCACGGGTCACGGCTGGGGCGTGGAAGCGATCAGGGGAGGCTGCGACACCTTGTTTAGTGAGTGGCCGGGTGAAGAGATCGTGGCTTGTGTGCGGGAGGACAACGCCTCGGCGCGCGTTGGGTTCCGCAAGGCCGGATTCGTGGAAATGGACCCGGCTGGCCGATGCGATGCGAGGCACTTTGCACTGGTACTGAAACGGAGCTTCTGCTGCGCGACGGAGACCGCAAAGCTGTGAGCGAGCATCGCTGGCGCAAGGACAACGACCGCAATGTTCGTCTTTACAGCGAACGCATCGCCCAGCATGGCTATGACGTGAGAGCTCTGGGCTGGGGCAGCCGAGAGTCACAGGCCCGGCGCTTCGCGGTCTTGGGCGAGGTGGGGAAACTCACTGGCCGCAGCGTCCTGGATGTGGGATGCGGCCTGGGCGACTTGTACGCATGGATGAGACGGAAGAGGCTTCGCGTGCGCTACACGGGAGTGGACATCACGCCGGGAATGGTGGACAAGGCGCGCGCGCGTTTTCCCAGGACGCAATTCCGCGTTTGTGACGTGCTCGACCACTCGCAACCGGTTGCGGCGCATGATTACGTACTGAGCAGCGGAATTTTCACGCACCATAGCGCATCTGCGTCGGAGTTTCTGGAGGCCATGGTGCGTCGCATGTTCGATCTGTCGAAACAGGGGCTGGCCTTTAACTGCCTGAGCGGATGGGCGGAACGGAAAGAACGCGGGGAATACCACGCGGATCCACTGAAAGTAGTTTCATTGTGCCGGAAGCTGACAACGCGCGTGGTGCTGCGCCACGACTACCATCCGCGCGATTTTACGGTCTATCTGTACAAGAATGTCAGGACATGATCGTTTCCATCAATCAGCCGGCATACCTGCCTTGGCTGGGATACTTCCATCGCATTGCGGTTTCGGATGCGCACATTGTGCTGGACCAGGTGCAGTTCGAGAAAAACAGCTTCACCAATCGCAACAAAGTCCGCACTCCGGAAGGCTGGTGCTGGCTGACCGTTCCAGTCAAGACCGCCGGCAGATTTGGCGATCTATGCATCCACGAAATCGAGATTGCTAACGAAAGACAATGGGCTGCCAAACACTGGCAGACTCTGCGGCTTAATTATTCCAAGGCTCCGTTCTTTGCCCAGCATGCGCCTTTCTTAGAAGGTATTTACGCCCGTCCGTGGGGAAAGCTTGCAGATCTCACCCGCGAGATTACGGCGTACCTGCTGGACGCGTTCGGGATCAAAACGAAGTTATATTTCGGCTCGATGATGAGAGCTCCCGGGAAGAAGGATGAATTAGTTTTGAACCTGTGCCGCGAACTAGCAGCGACGGTCTATCTTTCTGGTCCGCTGGGGCGAAACTATCTTCGAGAGGAACTGTTCCGCGAACACCAGATTGCAGTCCGGTATGATGACTACCATCACCCGGAGTACCGGCAGGTATATCCCGGATTTGAGCCGTACATGACGGCGCTGGATCTTTTGTTCAACGCGGGTCCTGCGAGCCTGGAGATCATCTTGAAGAATCAGGAGCCCATTCGATTATGAATGTTCTGGTCGTCGCCGCGCACCCGGATGATGAACTTCTTGGATGCGGCGGAACCGCGGCCCGGCTGGCGCGCGAAGGGCATTCGGTCTACATGGCGATTCTGGGGGAGGGATTGACCTCGCGCACTGCGCAGCGAGCGGACGTTGCCCAGGCGGCTTTGAAAAATTTAAGCAGCTGCAGCCAGCGCGTCGCAGATCTGCTGGGAGTGAAGGAACTCTCATTGCATGGGTTGCCCGACAACCGGTTCGACACGCTGCCCTTGCTGGAAGTCATCAAGATCGTGGAGGGGCTGATCGAGCGCTGGCGTCCGACCGCTATCTATACCCATCACGGCAGCGACTTGAATGTGGATCACCAGGTGGTGAGCCGCGCGGTGCTAACGGCGACGCGCCCTACGGAGAACCATCCCGTGCGTGAGTTGTACATGTTTGAGATCGCTTCCTCCACGGAATGGGCGTTTCAACAACTCTCTCCGGTATTCAAGCCAAATGTATTCGTCGACATCGAAGACACGCTTGCGCTGAAACTCGAAGGCATGCGACTGTACGAGAGCGAAGCCCGGAAATATCCCCATCCCCGGTCCACCGAAGCGTTGACCGCCATCGCACAGCGGTGGGGTAGCGTGGTTGGCCGAAAGGCTGCCGAGGCCTTCGAGGCAGTACGTGTGATCCGGTAGGAAGGAACGTCAACCATTCTGGAAACACACGCTGGCGCCTGATGAGAGTTCTACTGCTGCATCCCGAGGATGTTCCTTTGCAAGGCGAGTGCACCGGTTCACGGTGGGACCTGATCGTTGATCTGGGCTTTGCCGGCGCGAGCGTCTACGAGGAGTGGTCCCGGCGAACTGGCTCCCGAGTCATCACTCTCCATCAGTTCGGAAGTCAGGAGAGCTACCGGTGGGTGAAACAAGGTCTGGCGCTCGGCCACGGCAGATTGCTGGACCGGATGGGGCTGGATTGGTGGGAGATTCTTGCGCCCTGCAGTTACCAGGAGCAGCAGGCTGTCTTTCTAGTTGAGCAGCTGCGGCGGGAACTTGGGTCTGGTCCGGTCGAACTGGTTGCCACGCGCGCTCACTCGCATGTGCAACTTCTTAGTCTTGTGACTGGATGGCCGGTGCGGTGTCTGGTTGAGACGCCTTCGACCAGGCCACGGCTTGTCTCGCGGCTTCTTGCGGCTACCCAAGACTTGCGTCCTGCACAGATGATCGAGATCGCATTCGACAAGTGGGATCCCAGTTACCACCTCAGGAGCCGGGTAACGAAGCATCGGCGAGCGCAGTTGAAAGAGCCGGTCATGTTGTTGCCGTCTGCCTATTCCAACGTTACGCGCACGCAACTCGCCTACGCAGCTCAGTTGCAGGATCGACGTTTTCTGCTGGCTACAACCCGGCGCAGTGGAGAGTCCGACGATTTGCCTGCCAACGTGGATTCGGTTCCTCTTTCTGCGTATGCTGAGGCCTCAGCCGAGACGAAGATTGAAACCGCGGAGCTGATTGCTGCCTGGAATGCGATGGAGGCAGAGCTAGGTCAGGTGGAGGAGCTTCACCATCGGATTCAAGCGTGCCTCTGGGATTACATTCCGTCTCAGTTGGAAACTGGATTGCGCCTGCGGGATGCCTGGCGCGTCCTGATGTCGTCCGAGCCGGTAAAAGGAGTTCTTTGTGGGGACGATCTGAACTACCACACGCGCCTGCCGTTGATCATGGCGAAGACAATGGGCTGCCGCGCGGTCTATTGCTCTCACGGAGCTCTCGACGGTGGGCTGTTGTTCAAGAAATCTTATGCCGAACTCAACCTGGTAAAAGGCGAAATGGAACGGGACTACATGCTTCAAGTCAGCGATATCGAGCCGGAGCGAGTCGAGATTGCGGCACCAGCTGAGGACCGCGAGATGGAGCGCGCAAATGCCGCTGATATCCAATCCAGCGCGATCGTTATGTTTTCTCAGCCTTACGAGGTTGTGGGCGGACGCGCTGGCGAGATCTTCCGCGAAATTCTTCCCCCCCTGGTCGCGATCGCGCGTCAACTGAACCGCAGACTCATTGTGA
Organism: Acidobacteriota bacterium; assembly: GCA_013289685.1. Classification (GTDB taxonomy): domain Bacteria; phylum Acidobacteriota; class Terriglobia; order Terriglobales; family Acidobacteriaceae; genus Sulfotelmatobacter. The sequence continues at coordinate 280,962 of JABCZL010000002.1, forward strand.
AACTCCATCCCTTTGAGAGCGGTCGAGGCCGCGCGCGGCTGCTGAGATCTGTATTGTCACCAGAGGAATTTGACCATGTGGAGATCAGTCGAGCCCCGGCATCCGAGATTCTGCCGCGTACGTTTCTGGGTATCGGATTGGACTCGAGTGTCGCGGTGGAGTGCGCGCAACGCGAGATCCCGTACTTTATGTGTGGTTGGCTTGACTTCAACGGGTTCGGCTACATGCGGCAGTTTGCTAAATTTGGAGTTGGCATCTTGCTGGATACGCCCGATCAGATTCTTTCCATCCCGCACAGGCTCGTCGAATTCAAGCCCGATCTGTCGAGGATTCAGCGGTTTTCGCAGCCTGCCGATGATCGGCGTCTGGATCAACTCCTATTCGGGACGAGTGAAGTTCTGGCCGCAAACAAATGCGCCTCGTAAGTCCCATACTTCATCGCGTGATTTATCCGTTGCTCGGATCGATGGGGTACTTCCATTCCCGCGCACCGGCTCCCGTTACCGTGATCACCTATCACGGCGTTCTGCCATCCGGATACACGACCGAAGACGCGTTTCTGGACAATACGCTGGTGACCGAGGAATCATTCCGCTCGCAACTGCGACTGCTGAAGAAGCATTACAACGTGGTATCACCGGACGAGTTTTTGCTCTGGCTACGCAAAAGTCAAGAGTTGCCCGAGAAGGCCATTTTGCTGACCTGCGACGACGGATTGCTGAATCATCTCAGCGTGATGGTCCCGATTTTGCAGCAAGAAAAATTAAAGTGCCTGCTTTTTGTGACGGGGTCGTCCCTGGGGAATACTCGCGAAATGCTTTGGTACGTGGAGCTGTATCTGTTGCTGATGCAGGCACAGGCGCAGGATGAGCCACTTCTTGTTCAAGGGATCGTTGTTCCGAAGATTTCAGATGGCGCGGGGCAGCGCCGGTCGGTCTGGCTCTCGCTGTTGAAGAGTCTTTCTCACTGCGATGTTGCTGCTCGGAGCTGTTTCCTGGAAGATGCGGCGGCTCGATTTGGCCTGCAGCCATCATGGAAGATGCGTTACCTGGATGATCCTTTGCTGCGGGACCGTTTCCAATTGTTGCGACTGCCGGAATTGAAGCAGCTTGCGGACGCAGGGATGACCATAGGCGCGCACACCCTGAGTCATCCTGTGCTGGCTGCGCAATCCCTGGAGTTGGCGAGCGCTGAAATTACGGAATGCCGCAAAGGTCTGGAGCAGTCCCTGGGGCGGGAGGTGTGGGCCATCGCATATCCTTTCGGCGATCCCGGTTCGGTCGGTGCGCGCGAGTTCAAGCTGGCGGAAGAATCTGGATATGAGTGCGGTTTCGTGAACGTCGGAGGAGTCCTGAATGCGGCGGCGGCCCGATTTACGCTCCCACGCGTTCATGTAACTGCGGAGATGTCGCCGTCGGTGTACGAGGCACATGTTTCGGGATTTCACGATGCTCTTCGCAGCCGGTTCGCCTAGTCATGCGGCCGCTGAAACTCAGAATCAAAGCTTGCAGATGAGAGCGCAGGGCGATGCACCACGCATCATTCCGGGGCGGCGATGAGTGCGACTCCGGCTGGTATTACTATGTACTCTCCTGGTCAAATTCTGTGGGAGAACGGTGAAGCGTGCGGATAGTGGTGCGGGAGGACATTCCGGAAGACTCAGAACTGCGACGTGCATGGAATGAATTGGCTTTGCGGATGGATCGTCCCGAGGTCTTTTACACGTATGAATGGGCAGTTGCGGTGCAACGTTCCTACAGCGGTACCCAGAAGCCGCTTTTGTTTCTTGCCTATGAGGGCGAGTCGCTGGTCGGTGTGGTTACGTTGGTCTGGCAGAGACCCGGGTCGAGCCTTGCCTTTCTTACGGCAAATACCGGGGACTACTGTGATTTCATCAGTGAGCCCGGCAAGCGGCGCGAGTTTGTTGGCGCCGTTTTGTCTGAGTTAAGCCAGCGAAACATCGGAAACATTGTGTTAACGAATCTGCCGGCAGATTCATCTTCGGTTGCTGCGATTTCCGACGCAGTTTCGCGCGGCCAGTTCTATCTGCATTCGCGTTCCGCCTATCTTTGCGCCCGTGTGGTTCCCGGGTCGGCAGAGGAACGTTCCACACTGAAACAAGCGGTGGCCAGCAAGAAGAGGCTGCGACGGAACATGCGCGAACTAGAAAAGCAGGGTCGCGTGTACGTCCGGCACGACACGCAGTGGGACCAGATCGCGCCGATATTACAGTCTTTCATACGGGCCCACATTGCTCGCTTTCTCACGACGGGTCGAATCAGCAACCTGATTCGAGCCGAACGGCGCGCTTTTCTGTCCGAGTTGGCCCGCGAATTGTCGCAATCGGGATGGGTGACGGTGAGCCGCCTGCTCGTCGGTGAAATTCCCGCTGCGTGGAATTATGGATTCCAGTTTGCCGGGAGTTGGTTTTGGTATCAACCAACGGTGAATAGCAGCTTCGAAGAGCTTTCTCCAGGCTACTGTCTGCTCGCCAAAATAGTGCAACTGGCGTGCGACAGCCCTGACATCGATGTCGTCGATCTTGGGTTGGGAGCGGAAGACTACAAGGATCGCTTCGCGACCGCGAACCGCCAGACTCTGTACCTGGTATTACACAAGTCATTTTTTGATCATTTGCGAGCTGTCGCGCGGGACGGAGCCGCTTCAGTCGCAAAGGCGTCGCCGCGGATCGAGAGTTGGATCCGATGGACCCTTTCATCCGTCGTCAAGTTGAGGACGCGTCTTCAAGAATCTGGACTCGCGGGTCTAATAGACTGGATATCCCGACGGACTTGGAGTTCACTTTTCGGCTTCGATGAGGTGCTTTTCTTTGACTGGCCGGCGGGGGAGGAGAAGTGCAAAGGGCCATCCCGGTTGAAGCTGAGGCGTCTCGATTCCGATATTCTGGGGGCGGCGGCTATCCATTATGGGGACGACCCGCTCACCCTCGACTACTTGATGCGCTGTGCCCAAAGGCTGCGGTCGGAGGAAGATGGCGGGTTTGCGCTACTTACCGTCGAGGGGACGCCGCTGCATTTCTGCTGGGCGAAGGATTTCGAAGGTTTTGAAATGGCGGAACTGAGGCGTACTTTGAAGGCGCCTTGCGCGAATGCCGTGATGATCTTTGATTGTTTTACTCCACCCTCAGAGCGAGGCCACGGATTCTTTGCCGATGCGATCGCGGCACTGGCGCGTCGGCTGCATTCTGAGGGCAAAGCACCCTGGATCTTCGGCGCCGCAACCAACCAGGCGTCGCTGCGTGGTATAGAGGAATCCGGTTTCACGCACCAGTTCACTTTGGGGCGCAAAAGGATCCTTTTTCTTGAGAGGGCGAAGGACTCGATCCCTTCTCCCGAGGCTGCGAATATTTCCAGGTCGGTGCCGGCTCGTTAGCTGGGCGTTGCCAGCACCGCAAGCAAGCAGAAATTCATGACAGCTCCGTTGAACGAAGCCGCTGCGCTGCCGCCGACTGCCTCTCCTGAGGCGGCGCAGGGAGCACTTGGCGCGGAATTCAGCCGAAACCTTGGTCAGATATCGCGCCAGTCCGCGGTGTTTTTTCTCGGCACCTTGTTCACGATGGGGGCCGGCTATCTGGTCAAGGTTTACGTGGCTCGCGTACTGGGCGCGGAGCAGTTAGGAATCTATGCACTCGGCATGACGATGGTGAGCTTTGTCCAAATGGCAGGGATGTTAGGGCTGCAGGGAACCGCTCCACGTTTTGTCGCGGTGTACAACGCTACCGGGAAGTTTGACGAGTTGCGCGGGTTCCTGTCGCGCAGCACCCGTGCAATCGTGTTCCTGAACGTCGTGTTGTCTGTGGGATTGGTATTGAGCGGGCGCTGGATTGCCCGGAATTTATACCATGCTCCTGACCTGGCGCAGTACGTTCCTGTGTTTGCGGTACTGGCCGTTCTGGGAGCCATCAATGTTTTCTACTGCCAGGTTCTCGCAGGGTTCAAAGACATAGCGAAACGTACAGTGATCACCAACTTCGTGGGGAGTCCATTGGTGATCGCTCTCACGGTCGTGCTGCTGGCTTTGGGAACGGGTATGTGGGGCTATCTGAGCGCGCAGATCGCGAGTTCAGTCGTCGTGGTGACGCTGCTGGTGGCGGCCACATGGAAGCTGACTCCGCGGGAAGCTCGGTTTTCTTGGGCGGCTCTGCCCGCGCTCGATCCCGCGGTCAAGTCGCTGGCCCTGGCTTTCCTGGGAATGAACGTTCTCGATTTTCTGGTGAGCCAAGCGGATAAGATTCTGCTGGGGCTCTACCTGAATCCCCGCATCGTGGGAGTGTATGTTCTAGCCTCCACGTTGTCGGCGTTTATCCCGATCATTCTGCAATCGGTGAATCAGATCTTTGCTCCCGTGATCGCCGATCTGCACGCGCAGGGGCGAAAAGAAGTGTTGCAGAAGTTGTTTCAGACTCTCACTAAGTGGGTTCTGGGACTCTCGTTTCCGCTGGCGAGCGTGATGATAGTGTTTGCTCCGCGGCTGATGCGCATTTTCGGGCCCGACTTTGAAAGCGGCTGGCCGGTTCTGGTGATCGGAGCCGTGGGGCAGCTGGTGAACTGCGGGGTGGGCTCGGTCGGATTTCTTCTGTTGATGTCGGGAAACCAGAAACGGCTGATCAAGGTGCAGTTCGCGATGACAGTGGTTTCCGTGGTGACGAACCTCTCTCTGATTCCCACTCTCGGTATGGTGGGAGCGGCCCTGGCCTCGGCTTGCGTGAATGCTGGGGGGAATTTGTGGAATTTATACGAAGTACGCAAAGCACTGGGAATTTCCCCCTATAATCGAAATTACTTCGCGCTTTGGATTCCGAGCGCGTCCGCAGTATCGGCAGTGCTGCTGATGCGATTCTCAACGGGATCGGCCGCGCATCCATGGCTCGTGATAGGGCTATCGCTTCTGCTGGCGTATACGGTTTTCGTGGGATTGGCCGCCGCATTCGCGCTCGATCAGGATGATCGAATGATTGCCCGAAGTGCCTGGTCACAATTGCGTGTGGGTGTACAAACATTTGGAGTGAAACCTTGATGACCCAGTACCGGACGGTTCATTTGCCGGAGGAGTTGTGTGGAGCGGCAGAGAAATTGCTGGCGGGTCGATTCGAGAACCTTGAAGCATTGTTGAGTTTTTTGTTACAGGAAATAGTCAAAGATGACGCCGCCAAATTCGACCGGGCGGAAGAGCAGATGATCGAGCAGCGGCTCAAAGATCTGGGCTACATTTGAATGTGTCCGATTGTGACGGCCAGGTCATTATCTTTAGTCTTTAAGAGAAATGGCGCAAAGGTCGTTTTCTTAATCCACGTCGCAAGGCAATGAAGAAACGTTCGCTGGTGCTGGTTACGGTGGATTGTCTGCGGGCCGATCACGTCGGTTTTCTGGGATACTCCCGCCCCGTGACCCCAAACCTGGACGCACTGGCGGAAAACAGCGCCATCTTTTCGGACGCGATTGTGGCGGGCGCTCCGACGTATTTTTCTTTTCCGGGCATCCTCGCATCGCGTTACCCACTCGCCCTGGGACGCGATGTACTCGGTATCGCGCCGCACGAACCGACGCTGCCCACAGTCTTGCAAGACGCTGGTTATGCGACCGCGGCCTTTCTGGCGGCCAATCCGTACCTTAGCCGTCGCTTTGGCTATGACCAGGGTTTCGACACCTTTCACGATTTTCTGGATTCAGAAATCGGCCGGGAGCCGGTGAGCGCTGACCCCGCAGCAGTGGGACGGCTGTCGAAGCTCAATCGCTTGATGCGGAACGCTGCGCGCCGCAATGGCCTGGCGACCAAGGGATACGATGAACTTTACTTTTGGTACTGCCAGTGGGTATCGGCTCGCGAAAGCGTTCCAATGGACAAGCTGCGGCGATATCCCGCTGCCAATGTCATGGTGGATCAGGCTGCGTCGTGGCTGAGCACGGTGGGAGAGCAGCCGTTCTTGTTGTGGCTACACCTGATGGATCCCCATCACCCTTACTATCCCCCCGAAGAATCTTTAGCCGCGCTGGGCTTGCCTCACATTACGGCCCGCCGGGCACGCATGCTCAACTCTTTCTGGAACCGGTGGGACATTGGGCCTCGGCGATTCGAGCGGTACCGGAACGAGATTATTTCGCTCTACGACGCCGGTGTGCACTGGGTGGACAAGCAAATTTCACGGCTGATTGGGATCTTGCAGCGTTTACAGCGGTGGGATGAAACGGTTTTCGTTGTAACCGCGGACCACGGGGAAGCATTCCTCGAACATGGCGATCGTTATCACTCTCCCACCAGCTTGCCGGAATATCTGATTCGCGTGCCACTACTCCTGCGCGCACCCGGGCTCTCGGCCCGCCGTTTTTCGCAGGGGCCCTTTAGCCTGATTCACCTGGCGCCGACTCTGCTGGAGGCTGTCGGTATTTCCTCACCCGATGGTTTTCAGGGGCGGAGTTGTTGGGAGCAGATCTCGGCGGGGAACTGGAGAGGTGAACCGGCGATTACGGAGTGCATTGATGGGTGTTGCAATCCCATGCGACCGGATGACCGGATGCGTCCAAGATTGATGGCGGTTCGCGACCAGGAGCTCAAGCTGGTCATCAACTTTAGCGAGAAACGGGATTGTCTCTACGACCTGAAAAATGATCCGCGAGAATGTTCGCCGCTGCCGGCCGGCGTTCGAACCCGGGAGCGCGCAGGCCTTTTCCAAGTGGCGCAGAGGCATCTCCAGACGAGCGCTAGTGCAGAGAGAACGGATCTGCGCCTAAGCGCGCTTCTTCGCGAACTTCAGCAATCGGCGAAAATGACGGGCGCCACGACAGCCTCTCCCATGGCGGGCGAGGAGCGCTGGGCGTCGATTTCTTCCGGTGGAGCGCAGAGCTGATCTCTCGGACTCCCAAGCCTATGAAGAAAGTTCGAGTATTGTTCCTGCCAGATGTGGATGCGAACAATACCAATGCTCAGAGCCTCAACGTTCGAGAAATTGCGCTGCGCCTTGATCCCGAAAGATTCTACAGCACGCTGTGGTACGAACATGAGCCGGATCCGCGGTTGCGGAATCTTCCGGGGATCCGCCTGCAACCGTTGCCGACCCGCGGCAAGACTCTGCGCCTCTTGAGGGAGATGCTAGGAGACTATGACATTGTTGCGTACATGGACTACAGCCCGGCCAGTTACATGTTTGTTCATCTGCCCCGTGTGCTCCGGGGGGCGAAAGCTGTGCTACACGTAGAAGCTCCCTCATCCCAGTTGACCAATCCATCACGTCTACTGCGATTCCTCTATGCAGGAGTTCAGTCGCGTTGTGACATTTACACGGCAATAACGGAGTTCATTGCCGGGGAGTTACAAAGTAGCGCGAAGAAGAAGGCGAGCTACATTCTGCCGGTGGGAGTCGATACCAATCTGTTCAGTCCGCCCGCAGAGCGAACCAATCCGGTACCTGGAGTGCTGTTTGCGGGGACGTTGATTGAGCGTAAGGGGCCGCAACATGTACTCGATGCCGCGGCTCAGTTTCCAAACGCAGTCTTCCGGATAGTGGGAGCGGGCCGGGAAGGGTTCGAAGAGGTTTTGCGTCGGAAAATCGCGCAATCGAATCTGAAGAACCTCACTCTGGAGGGTCCAAGAACGCAGCTGCAGATGCTCGAAATCATGCGACAGAGCGACATCTTTCTTCTGCCGTCGCGTCTGGAAGGAATCCCCAAGGTCACGCTGGAAGCCGCGGCTACGGGCTTGCCGTGCGTCGTGTTTCGAGACTACGAAACGCCGTCGGTCGTAGATGGTATCACCGGTTTTCAGGTGGCAACCCTCGAAGAGATGATGCAAGCCCTGGCAAGACTGATCAGCGATCGTTCCCTGCGGGAGCGATTGGGTGCAGCAGGTCGCGAGCACGTGAAAAATTTTGACTGGGATTCGGTGAGCAGGCAGTGGCAGAGTGCGTACCTGGAAATCGCGGAGGCGCGCTAACGTGGGGAATGGCGGCGGGGATCTTCGCGTTCTGACTCTCACGCCCTTTTATCCGACCCACCGTGATCCGGCCTTTGGATGTTTCGTTTCCGAGCCACTGGATTGGCTGGCGAAAGCGGGAGTGCGGAATACGGTGTTCGCAGTTCAGCCGCTCTATCGCGGAAAATCTCGTATCGACAATTCTGCAGTACATGCCGAGTGGCTTCGTTACTTCGCGTTGCCGGGAGGCTTCGGACTTCCGACGGCAGGGGCGTTCCTGTTTGCCCGCATCGTTGGAAGAGTGCGGGAGCTCCACCGCTCAAAGCAGATTGACTTGATCCACGCCCACGCACCTTTGCCCTGCGGACACGCTGCCATGTTATTGAGCGCAGAACTTGGACTCCCCTACGTGGTCTCGGTGCACGGTCTCGATGCCTACTCAACAGAACAGGTCAGCGGACGGTTGGGGGAATGGTGCCGCCGTATTTCGCAGCGCGTGTATCGATCCTCGCGGCGGGTGATCTGCATTAGCGAGCGCGTCCGCGAACAAGTGTTAGAAGGTACGGGGACCGGTTGCCGGACGTCGGTGGTGTACAACGGGGTGGATCCTGAGTTATTTTCACCGGGCAACGATCCCTCCACTGGCGGGCCGATCGTCCTTAGCGTGGGGAACCTGATCCCAATCAAAGGACACGAACTCCTCATCCGTGCCGTGGCCGCGCTCGGTCCCGACCTTCCGGCGCTGACGATGGACGTCATCGGACGCGGGCCGGAACAATCCCGACTGCAGGCCCTGGCCGAGCAACTGGGGATCGGCAATCGGGTGCGCTTTCTTGGAGTTCAGTCACGCCAGCAGGTTGCAGCAGCCATGCGCCGATGCACGGTGTTCGCGCTGCCCAGCCGGTACGAAGGTTTAGGCTGTGTTTACCTGGAAGCGATGTCCGCGGGCAAGCCGGTGATTGGCTGCCGCGGACAGGGAATTGCCGAGATCATTCAGCACGGTTCCAACGGATTTCTGGTGGGGCCCGACAACGAGAAAGAATTGACGCTGGCGCTCGCGATGCTTCTGCGCGACGAACCCCGCCGCCACAATCTGGGTGCTGCCGCACGCGACACGATTCTGGAGAGACTGACGTTAGCGCATCAAGCGGAGAGCCTGGCGAGAATTTTTCGGGAGTCGGTGCGATGAGGCGGCGTCTGGTGATTCTGACGGAGATCATCTCGCCGTATCGCATTCCGTTGTTTAATGCTCTTGCGACACATGCGGACGTGGATTTGCATGTGATCTTCCTGGCTGAGACTGACCCGGGCCTGCGGCAATGGCAGATCTATAAGGAAGAGATCCGATTCTCGTACCAGATCCTTCCGTCGTGGCGAAAGCGAATCGGCAGGTATAACGTGCTGTTGAACCGCGGTGTGGGCAGAGCGCTCGCAGCGGCCGCACCCGATGTGATTTTGTGCGGAGGCTACAGCTATGTCGCCTCCTGGCAATCGCTGATCTGGGCGCGGAGTCACCAGGTCCCCTTTTTCCTCTGGTCCGAGAGCAATCTGCAGGATCAGCGTCGCGGGCTCGCTCTGGTGGAATTCCTGAAAGCCGAGTTTCTACGCAAGTGTACCGGATTCGTCGTGCCAGGGCCGGCGGCACAGGAGTACCTTTGCGCCGGGAAAAAAATTCGAGAAGACATCATCTTTACCGCGCCGAACGCTGTTGACAATGAACTTTTCGCTACCGCCTCCGCCGCCGCTCGCCGAGATGCGACCGCGGCGCGCCGGGAGTTTCATTTGCCCGAGCGCTACTTTCTGTTTGTAGGACGCCTGGTGCGGGAAAAAGGAGTGTTTGAATTGCTATCTGCTTATGCCAAACTGGAGGAGTCGATGCGCCGGCAAGTCGGTTTGGTGTTCGTGGGCGACGGGTCGTCGCGACTGCGATTGCAGGAGCAGGCGTCCACTATCTCGCCGGGATCGATAAGATTCGCGGGCTTTGCGCAGCGGGAACAACTGGCGGCTTATTACGCTCTCGCCGAAATGCTGATTCTGCCAACGTATACTGATACCTGGGGACTGGTCGTGAATGAAGCCATGGCGTGCGGCTTGCCTGTGATTCTCAGCCGGGCCGCGGGATGCGCTGTGGACCTGATAAGGGAAGATTGGAACGGGTTGTTGGTGCCGCCCGAGGATGTCTCGTCTCTAACTTTCGCGATGCGAAGGGTTGCCAGTCAACCCGATCTCCGCGCCATCATGGGCCCGAACAGCGCCCAACATATTTCCCACTACTCGCCAATGGCATGGGCCAGCGGGATCGCGACGATGGTCGGAGCCGCGGGAGGAATGCATGACTGAGCGCATTCCCAAAGCCCTATGGGTTGCAGCAGCCGCGCTGGGCCTGCTTGTACTCGCGTATCTCGCCTATTCTCGTCCTGGCTATTTCACGAGCCAAACCTACCTGGGAGGCCTGCTGCTTCTCGAGTTTCTGGCCGCGGCCGTGTGGATGTATCGCCGAGTTTTCTTCCCACTCGTTGTTTTGGCGTTCCTGCTCGCGGGCGTAGACCTGCCGGTGGGTTCAATTTGGACAGCTTTGCGATGGGTGTTTCTTTGCGTCGGAGCTTTGGCTGGCGCGTTCATCATGCTTAAGGAACGTCGTCATCACTTCGGCCTGTTTCACGTATTGGCATTGTTCGGCGTCTTGGCAACGCTGGTTTCGGCAGCCGTTTCCCAATATCCCGCCGTTACGCTCTTGAAGGCCTTCAGCCTGCTTTTGTTGTTCGTCTATGCAAGCACGGGAGCCAGACTGGCGGTGACCGGCCGCGAAGATCGATTTTTCGCTGGATTACTGACTGGCTGTGAGGTGTTTGTTGGGGCGGTCGCGGCCTTTCACGCGATTGGCATCGACGCCATGGGGAATCCCAACTCGCTGGGGGCAGTGATGGGTATGTTCGGTGCCCCGATTCTGCTGTGGGGGACGCTGGTGAGCGACAAACCTTTCGATCGCGGGAGGCGGATGGTGTTGTACGGAATCTCCATGTACCTGACTTACGCCAGTCACGCGCGGGCCGGGATGGTGGCAGCGTTGATCTCCTCGGGATTGCTTTGTCTGGCTTTGCGCAAGTATCGGCTGCTTGCCAGGGGGGTCATTGTGGTCGCGGTTCTTGTTGCGTTGAGTGCGATTCTGCAGCCCGACAATTTCTCGAATACGGTTACGACGGTCTTATACAAAGGAGATCCCGAGCACGTTCTTCTGAGTTCGCGCCAATCTCCCTGGCAGTCGGCGATGAAGCGGATTAACGACCACTTCTGGTTTGGGACCGGACTCGGCACCATTGAAACCGCCGAGAGCACAAATGTTCGCGCAGTGTTTTCTTCTAACAACAAAGTGACGACGGAAAACGGAAGCAGCTATCTAACGATCCTCTCCGGAGTGGGGTTCCTGGGTGCGTTACCCTTCGCTTTGTTATTGCTTCTGCTCTCAGGCAAGATTTTTCGCACGATCGCAGGGCTGCGAAAGACGGGGAACGCTTGCCATCTCGCTACCCCCCTGGCGATGGTAATGCTCGCTGGCCTGATTCACGCTGGTTTTGAGGACTGGCTATTTGCTCCGGGCAATTACCTATGCCTGTTCTTCTGGAGTCTAGCGTTTATCTTCGTCGATGCGGCTCCGTCATCGCTTCCGCAGGTTGCGTTGACGTGGCGCCTAAGAACAGCGCGGCGGGGCTTTGGCGAAGTTGCGCCGAGCCGATGATGCACTTGTTCATCAATTCCCTCGCGGCGTCAGCGGGCGGAGGACTCACCTACATTCGCAACGTAATTCCGCATCTGGCGGCCACGCAGGATTTGCGAGTGACGGTTGCGCTCGGCCCATCTCTGCGGCAAGAATTCCCCAGCGCGAGCAACATTGAATTCGTCGAACTGGAGACTTCTGCGGCAAAACGGTTCTGGTTCGAGCAGTCGAAGTTGCCGGAAATGATTCGCCGTCGTGGCGCGGACGTTCTGCTATCGACGGGAAACTTTGCGCTGCGAAAATCCCCCATTCCTCAGATTCTGCTTTCGCGCAATTCACTGTACACTTCCGCGGATTTCTATCGAGACCTGATTAGCCGCGGTGAGTATCGCACGTGGTTGGACACGCGCTTCCGGGCAATGCTGGCGAGACGGTCCATATTCTGGGCGGATTGCACGGTAGCGCCCAGTGAGGCGTTTGCCGCGGAACTGCGGCAATGGACCGGCAGGACTGTTCGAGCCATTCACCACGGATTCGATCGGGAAGCTTTTTTCAGCGAGTCAGGTCCACTGGGCGCGACGGTTGAGGCGAAATTGAAGCGTGCGGATGAAAACGTCCGGCTGCTTTTCGTCAGTCACTACAACTACTACCGCAACTTCGAAACGCTGATTCGCGCGCTGCCCTTGCTGCGACAGCTCTTGCCCAATCGATCCGTCACCCTGTTCCTGACCTGCAAATTGAGCCCCGGGGAGAATCCCGGCGAGTATCGTCCGAACGCAGCGGCGAAGCTGGTGAAGGACCTGGGTGTCGAAAATATGGTGGTCGAGCTGGGATCGATCCCGTACCGCCAACTTCATCGGTTGTATGAGCGGGCCAATCTTTACGTAACCCCGGCTTACACGGAAACTTTCGCGCATCCCCTCGTTGAGGCGATGGCGAGCGGGTTGCCCGTGGTCGCCTCCGATCTGGCGGTACATCGAGAAATTTGCGGAGAGGCTGCCGCCTACTTCCCGCGATTCTCGGCCGAGGAGCTCGCTGAAACTGTGGCGCAAGTCACGCGCTCGCCGGAGATGTTGAAAAGCATGGCCGACACCGGCTCAGAGCGGGCGCGTCAGTTTTCCTGGAAGACGCACGTGGAAAAGATTCTCGAGTTGTGCCGTATGCTGATTGGCTCCAAGCGGCGGGAACGGTTTAGCGGCGAGGAACGGCGGAGAGAATTCTGATGCGGTCAGGCGTTCTCTTCTTCGCGCGGACCCGATGCAACCAGCTTGATTTCGTACAGCAAGACCAAGCATAGCAATAGCAGTGTCCAGGTTTCTTGGGGCATCACAACGCAGTTCCACCACCAGGAATCTTTGACGGCATCAGAAATTTGTCCGTGTAGGGCGAGTTGCTGAAGAAATGCCGTGCCGGGGACCAAAAAGGCTGCCATCAGTAGCAGTGCGATCTTGACGGTGGTCCTTAGTCGTCCAGGCGACTGGGTCATGCACCAGGTCATTCCCCAGCACAGCGGCACGACCAGGAGCGCGGCATCATAGAACCGGTGATAGACGGGCAGGAGGGCGATGATCGAGATGGCTCCGAGCGACAGCAATTCTGGCACGTGGCCGTTGCCGCGGGCTACCCAATAAATCCAGGTGCAAACCAACAGGCCGCCCACGGCAAACGCCAGCAGATTGGCTGATGGGGATTGCCCGGTAATCGCAAAAAAAGGAACTTGCAGATTGATTAGAGTGAAGCGAATGGGGTTGGCGGAGGAGAAATCGTCAATGTGATTCGCCGTGACGAATCCCCGGGCGTTGTGTAAATAGTCCTGAAGCCAGGAAGTACCCCAGAACCACAGATACAGCGCGGCAAAGAAGGCCAATCCCAGGGTGCTGGCGACCGCGGTTGCGAACAGTTGCCAGCGTCGCCGCACAAGATAGTAGAGGACCAGAAAGGCTCCGATTTGCGGCTTCAGGCTGCACGCCACTCCGAACAGGACGCCGGCCGCAACATCGTGGCGGTTCCGTGCTGCCCAGATTGCCACCGCGCACGCTCCAATCACGAGGATGGTCGTGTTTCCAGCGGCAAGTCCGGTGTGGAACGGGGCCAGCGCCAGGCAGGCGGCGATGAAAGCCAAAGTGCGAAGTTCGTCCCACCGAAATCCGCCAACCAGTGCCAGCGCCCATACCGTTGCCACGAACGAGATCAACAAGATCACCAGCCAAAGAATCCTGGCGATTTTCCACGGAAATGCGGCCACCGGCGCCAGCACTACCAGGCCACCCAGGGGCGGGGCCAGATGAGTCCTTATGTCGTTGAGTTCCAGGCGGCTGCGGCCCTCATGCTTCCACAGCGCGACGAAATTCTTGGGAGCGGAGGGATTCTGCCCTTTCAGCCAAAGTCTCGACGCGGTGTAGTTCTGCGACAGATCGTTCCAGTTCGTGGGATTGCGCAGGAACCTTAACGGGCCGCGGGCGACAAACTCGGTACCGGCTAACAAAAGTAAGATCCAAAGCAGGATTCTTAGATTTCGGATGGTGGAAGGCTTGTAATCCTGGCGCTGGCTCGTAGTGGTTTCCATCAGCCTTGGATCCGGATAGAGCAGGCTTGGCGAAGTGCCCTTGCAACCCGGTCTTGCTGTTCTTCCGTTATTTGGGAGAAGAGTGGCAGGATCACGCCTCTGCTTTGCGCTCGTTCACTCTCGGCCAGGTTTGGACAACTTCCATCGGGTTTGCATTCAATTTGCGCGCAACGCCAAGTCGCGGGGGCGCTGTAAGCAGGCTCAAGGTGCGCGCACATAATGCCCCTGCGGGTTGCGATGCCCTCGTCGAGCATGTGCTGCATAACCTGGCGCTGGTTAGTGGCTTCGGGCAGGCGCACGCAGTAGCTTTGCCAGTTGGTGCGGGCCCATTCGGGTTCCGCGGGTAGAACGAGCCCGGGAATGTCGGCGAGCAGTTGCCGGTAGCGTGCGGCCATCTGCCGGCGCTGCGCGATCGCTTCGGGAAGGCGCTTCAGTTGTTCGCGTCCCACCGCAGCTTGAATGTCGGTCAACCGATAGTTGAATCCCAGTTCCGGATACGATTCAAAGACCACTTCCCGCGATGAGTGCCGCACCGTGTCGGGCACGCTCATGCCGTGCTGCCGCCAGAGACGGAGTTTGTGATCGATTTCAGCGTCTGCTGTGGTCAACATGCCGCCGTCCCCGGTGGTCAGCAGTTTGCGGGGATGGAACGAAAAGCACGCAACATCTCCATGCGGTCTGCCGATTCTTTCCCACCGGTCTTGCCATGAAATCTCGCTTCCGATCGCACAGGCGGCATCTTCCACGACGGGAAGCTGGTGCTTGCGCGCCACCTCGAGGATTGCTTTCAGGTCGCAAGGCATCCCCATCTGGTGAACGCACAGAATCGCTCGCGTGCGTTTGCTGAGGGCCGGCTCGATCTTTCGCGGGTCGATGTTGAATGTTGCCGGATCAATATCAACGAAGACTGGCTTGGCGCCGCAGTAGCGAATGCTGTTGGCCGTGGCGATGTAGGAATGACTGACGGTGATCACTTCATCGCCGGGGCGCACGCCTACTGCCAGCAAGGCGAGGTGAAGGGCGGTCGTGCCGCTGGAGACCGCACAGGCATGCGGCGCACCCACGAACTCGGCAAACTCGCGTTCGAAGGCCGCGACCTCGGGGCCCTGCGTGACCCACCCTGACAGAATCGCCCGCCCGGCAGCCGAGACTTCTTCCTGCCCGAGATGCGGACGCGCTACTGGAACAAAATCATTAGGCATGATCTTTAGGGATGATTTCTAAGCACGATCTTTAAGCGTGATCTTTAAGCATGATGTTTAGGCATGGCTGGGCACGTCCCGAGGCTGCCAGTTCCGCACGACTTCCTGCTCCAATAATTTCTCCGGCGATTTGCCCTGGCCCACGTACCAATCGCGAAGACGTGCCAGCCCATCCCGCAGGGTGACAGTAGGTTCGAAGCGTAGCAACTTTTTCGCCTTGGAACTGTCAGCCAGAAGTCGTAGCAAGTCTCCCGGCCGAGCCTCAACGTGGGTGACCTCTGCGTGAGGGCGGTCCAGAACTTGGGCAATCGTGTTCGCGAGTTCGCGAACCTGGATTTCCTTGCCGCTCCCGAGATTAATAGTCTGACCGACAGAAGCTTCAGAAAGTCCGGCCGCGAGAATTCCGCCGGCGGTATCGCCCACGAAGGTAAAATCGCGGGTCTGCGTTCCATCTCCAAAGATGACCATAGGCTTTCCTGCCAGGCAGCGCAGCAAAAACTTGGGAATCACTTCTCCGCTATCGCCTTCGTGATGGCAACGCGGGCCATAGGCATTGAAAGGCCGCAACACGACCGTAGGGTAGTGATACGTCTCCCAGAACGCGCGAGTGTAAGCCTCTCCAGCAAGCTTGGAGGCGCCGTATACGGTCATCGGCAGCGTGGGATGCTCCTCTGTGATCGGCGCGGTTCGGGCCGTTCCGTAGACTTCAGAACTGGAGACGTAAACGAAACGTTGGACTCCATTGCTCCGCGCTGTGTTGAGAAGTCCGAGCGTCGCAGAGGCGTTGACTTCGTGATTCTCCACTGGCGAGTGAATGGAATGCCGCACACCGAGGCAGGCCAGATGGAAAACGATATTCACATCTCGAAGCAGCGGCGCCATCGACTTCGCGTCGCGGACATCGACTACCACGAGTTCGACGTTTTCACTCAGCACACCGTCGAGATTCTCCCTCCGGCCGTTCACCAGGTTATCGACCACGCGCACGCCAAATCCGCGTCCAGCCAGTTGTCGTACTAATTCCGACCCAATGAATCCGGCGCCACCTGTTACTAGCACACGCTGGTTCTGCACTGTTACCCCCGCGGAGAAGATCGAAAAATGGGAATGATGATTCTATCAAGACGGGCGGGCTTAGCTGGATGGTTGAGCCGTCGATTCTGCGCCGGGCTCGACCTCCAGCCGACGCTTAAGTTGTGCCAGGCTGATGCCTTTGACCGCGAGCAGGCACATCCCGGCAACGATGTTCGCAACAAACACCCAAGCGTGGATGACCACGGTTAACGCCAGTGCGCTGCCGGCGGCAATCCCGGCTAGTTTGAAGGCCTCCGTCCCGAACAGCTCATAGGTGCCCAGGCCACCGGGTGCCGCGGGAATCATCAGGCCCAAACCCAGAACGGCCGAGGCCACCACGGCCGACTTTAAGGACACGGCCAGCCCCAGAGCCCGGGCCAGTCCCCAGATTGTTCCGGCTTCCGTGGACCAGATGGCTGCGGTAATCAGCAGTAAAGTCAGCATCTGTCCGGCGGAACTGACGGCGCTCAGTCCATCCGCAAACGAAGTGAGTAGGCCGTCGAACTTTTTCTCCAGTGAAGGGAGATGCACGAGGCGGAATGCGCGGCGCACCGAGTCAATCAGGACGCGCGTTCGATAGCGCAGAGCCACCAGCAGAACCAGCGCTCCACCAAAGATCAAAATCGACACCCGCAACAGATCGAGAACCCAATGGGGAGGATGCAAAGCCCAAACGGCGAACAGAACCATTCCAACCAGAGCCAGCCCATCCATGACTTTTTCGACCGCGAGCGTTGCCAGCGTGCGGCTGCTTTCGGTGAGCGAGCCCGCGCGCCCCACCAGAACGCAACGAGCCACATCGCCCGCGCGCCCCGGCAACAGAAAATTCGCCATGTTCCCGATGCCCAGAACGGTCAGGCACGCTCCAAGGCTAGGACGGGAGGACGAAGGGAAAATCAGTTGCCAGCGCCACGCGCGCAACGGCAGGTTCAGGAACAACACCGCAAGAGGAATTAGCAGGAACGGACCGTTCAGCCGCCCCAGCGCATTCCACGATTGTTTGAGGTCTACCTGCCGCAGGAGAATGGCAATACATCCGAGGCCGATGAGAACGCCCACCACGGCCGACTGGACGCGGAACCTACGTCCCAAAGCGCCGTCCCAGTTCTCGCGGTTGCTTATCGGCGGCGGCGGTGTCCACCTCCGAAGTATCTTCCAGGAAATATATCGGGCGCTGCCGTGCCGCCTCCAGCGTCCTCCACAGGTATTCCCCGAGGACTCCCAGCATCATCATTTGAACCCCGCCGAGCACGAGCACCACGACGATCAGCGACGACCATCCCTGCACCGGCGTGCGCGTCATCAGCCGCAGAACCGCCACGACCAGCGCATACATGAAACCTAAAAGGCTGAACAGCATTCCCAGGTAGGACATTGCACGCAACGGAGCGTAGGAGAAGGAGACGAATGCATCCGCGAAGGCCGTCAGTTTTTTCTTGAGTGTCCACTTGGATCCGCCTGCGGCCCGTTTTTCCTTGGTATAGGTGATTTGCGCCGACGAGAATCCCAGCCTAGCGATCTCACCGCCCACGCTGGGATGACTTCCCGCCGACTTCAGCAAAGCGTCGACGACCTTTCGGTCCAGCAGGGCAAAGTCCGAGCCTCGGGGGGGCAGGTTCACTTCACCGAGAAGATTCAGCACGCGGTAGAAGGTGTTGGCCAGGAACAGATCGGCCTTCGAGATCCCCGCGCGTTCTTCTCTCACCGCCCACACCACGTGATGGCCCGACCGCCACAAATCGAGCATCTGCAAAATGAGTTCCGGCGGGTCCTGCAGGTCAGCGGCAAGAAACACCGCGCATTCTCCGCGCGCCTGCGCCAGACCGGCGAGGATGGCCACGTGGCTTCCGCTGTTCTTGGCCAGCCGGGCATAGCGGAATCGCGCATCGCTCCGGCAGATGTTTTTTAGCAATTCTGGAGACCGGTCGGAAGAATGATCGTCGGCCAAGATGATCTCCGCATCCAGCGGAGAGAGCCGGTCCATAAACGAGCGCAAACGCTCCACCAGAGCGGGAAGTACGGCTTCTTCGTTGTAGAGCGGGATGACGATGGACAGATCGGGTCGTGGTTTCATTTCCATCACATCCCTGCCTTCAACTCGCCCTCGAAAGCCCGAAAGACTCTGCGCTCCGAAGTGGTGTCGTCGCGAAAGAGAAAAATAGAAAACTCGTATGGCATGTAGTCATGGCGGAGAAGCACGCGTCGGGTCAGTCGTTTGGCGACAGCCAGCGCCCAGCCGGGATCAGTATGATGAGCGCCCGGCTTCTGGAAGTCGACGTAGCTGCTGAGAAAATCCACGCACGTCGCACAGCGGCACCGCTGATACATGCTGTGCAGCGCCGCCTCGATATGGGTCTCATTATTGCCACTCGGCAAGGCTGCATTCAGGGCTCCCGATGAGATCACGAAGTCGTATTCACCCACCGGCATCGAGTCGTCAGTGATGTCGAGCTCCCGCACATCGAGATCCGGATGACGCCGCCGAGCAACGTCCAGCAGTCCCGGCACAATGTCCATACCTGTGTAACGGCCTCGCCACCCGTGCTGACCCAGGAAATCGTATAGATCGCAGAAGCCACAACCTACATCCAGCACCGACGACTCGGGCATGCGCAACGCCGGCTCGGCGAGCACTGAGAAGCGCACCTCCTGGCGGCCCTGAGCGCCCCATCCTAGCGTTGCAGGGGAGTACCCAAATTCCTCAAGCCGCTTTTCATAACGCTGAACGTAATCCAGACGGTCTTCGGTTTTCACGGCTGCTCCAGGCCCAGAATCCTGCTCAGATTTCCACCCAACACATTGGCACACTTTTCCGGCGCGATTCCGTGGGCGATCTCGCGAACGCCCTCCAACGCAGTGCCGATGCCGACTTCAGGGAAGTCGGATCCGAAGACAATTCGCCGGTCGAAGCTATCTAGAAGATACCGCAAATCGGCTGCAATGGAACTGGACCGATACCGTTGCAGTGTAAACGAGATATCCAGAAACGCGTTAGGGCAATCTCGAATGGCCTCAGCCACCTGCAGAATCCAGCTTCCGCCGCCATGTAACAGTACGAACGTGAGAGCGGGGAACCGTCCCACGAGTTCGTGAATCGTGTCTACCGGAGGTTTTCTCAGCTTTCCGCCGCGGTAATAGAAAAGAGTATCCAGCCATATTGGGAGAGGCAGCTCACGAGACGCCATTTCTTCCAACACCGCCAGGCAGCGAGGATCAAGGGGATCATAGCAATTCAGACGGGGATGGAGCTTTAAAGCCTTGTAGCCATCTTTCTCGATCTGCGTTCGCAGACCGGCCTTTACCTCTTCGACGCTTCGACAGGCCGCCGGATTGAATGAAGCACAAGGTACGAGGCGATCGGGATGCCGCTGACAAACCTCCAGCACAAAACGATTCTCAATGTGTCCCGCAAGGGCGACCACCACGGCCCGCTGTGTCCCGGATTCATCGAGTTGCCGCAACAACTCCTGCTCGCTGGCGTCACACTTGGTGTCAAACCAGCGTCCATCCGGCGTTACATGCGTAAGCGAATCAAAGACCATGATTATGAATAACGAGAAATCCTAGTTCATCACATACCGGATTGATGCAATCGCGCGATCGGCGTACTCAATAGCCTGCTCGCGGGTGTCACCGGTCGTGACGGCGTATCCTGGCCGATCAGCATCTCCGGCGATCGCGGACACGACAGTTCCAGGATTCATGTGGAAGCCGAAATCGAGAATCCCAGGAAGTCGCGAGGCCTCGGCGACTCCCAACGCCTGCTGGAATACGCCAGATGGCGGCGCAAAGAACTTATAGCATGCTCCGCGAGCCTGCACGGGCCGAATATCAGGGTCATCCCCCAGCAGGAGCCGAGCCAACGCCTGGGGCATGCAAACCCCGCTCGCCGCCTCCACAATCTGTCCGAAAATATGCCCTCCTCCCGGCCGCCCTCCCATCTCGAGCAGAAAAACATCCGTGTCGTTGACCATGCATTCGCAATGGAAGGCTCCGTTTTCAATTCCCAGGGCCTGGGCCGCTCGGGTTACCACTTCCGAAGCGCGCAGTAACTGCCAGTCCGCAAACCGTGCAGGATAGTTAAGGGCCATGGCTACGCGGTATTTAGGATGCTCCTGCGGTTCCTTATCGGACCAGGCAAGAATCTGAGCCTCACCCCGCTTGACCAGGCCTTCGATTGTCATCTCAGTACCGGAAATGCATTCTTCAACGATAAACTCGCCGTCTCTGCAATTGGCGCGAGCATAGTCAATTGCCCAAGGCAGGTCTCCCGCTTCGGCGATGCGGCTGACGCCGCGGCTTCCCCAGTTCACGGCTGGTTTCAGAATCAGAGGGTAGCCAAGCGAGGAGGCTGCTGCGGAGATCGCGTCCGCCGAGTCGGCCCTGTGGAAGGCTGGCTGCGGAAGGCGTGCCTTTTGCCACGCTTCGCGCATGAGTCCCTTGTGCAAGCAACGGAGAGCCACGTCCGGAGGCAGGTTGGGAAGCCCGAGTTGGTGGCTGGCCTCGGCTGCGGCCAATACTCCCGCTTCATTCACCGCCAGAATTAGATCGACGCCCTGACTCCGTGCATATGCCGCGACGTTTTCGGTATCGCGGATATCAATGACGGCGTGATCCGCGACCAGCGCGAAGCCGGGAGCGTCAGGGGAACCGTCTGCCGCCAAGACGCGCACGCCAATCTGTTGCAGCTTGCGAATGGAGTGGCACATCAAGCGTCCAGCGCCCAACTGCAGCACAGATCTGTGGCGGGTCCCCATAGCCTAGAGAGGTTTCAATCCCAGAAGGCTGACCGTGCTTTCGCCCGCCTGCAACCGCCGATACCAATCTTTCTCCGTTGCCATGCGCTTGCCGCTTTCCTCCAGGACCTGGATGGCGCGGCTGGCGGGCACGACTACGACGCCATCGTCGTCTCCAACGACAATGTCGCCCGGGAGAACTGCAACGCCAGCGCAACTGACAGGGACGTTGAGGTTGCAAGGCCAGCCCTTGTGAGGTCCGGCTGGGCAAATTCCGCGAGCGAAGATCGGCAGGGTGTCCGAGCGGTTCTCGGCCGAATCGCGCATGCATCCATCAATGACTACGCCAGCCAATCCGCGGTTCTTGGCCGCCTGCGTCATTACATGGCCCCACACCGCGCTTTGCATGCCACCTCGTGCTGCCAGGACAAGGACATCGCCGGCTTTGGCCAAAACCAGAGCCTGATGAGCGCCCCAGTTGTTGGATTCAACCGACTGAACGGTAAACGCGGCTCCACAAATCTTCAAGCCGGGCGCGATTGGGCGAATGCCTGCATCCAGCGATTGCATACGATTCATGCAGTCGCTCAACATCCCAGTGGGCACGCTTCCCAACTGATTAACCAGTTCTTGAGGTGGCCGATCGAAGTCTCGAATTACCCACTGGCTCATTTCATGACCCTATGAGATGGTGCCCGTCAGTTGTGGCGCGACCAGACGCCGGTTGATCTCCGTCTGCACTCGCCGCACTCGCTCTGTCTCTTCGTCGCAGAAGCGGAAGCGGACGCCACCTTGACCGTCACACACACCAATGATCCGGGTGGGATGATGCACGCTGTCGACGATCACGTCGCCCGATTTTCCCATAGCGCCGCCGGCGACCACAGGGATGCCGTCCAGCGTTTCCCATCCCAGGGCGCCGGTTGTTTCCATCAGCGACTCATGGGCCGCGGAGAGGCTTCCCGTCAAGGCCGGCCAGATGTTGACTCGCAGTAGAAGGCATCCACGGCGCTGTGCCTCAGTAATTCCGTCCGGCAGGATCGTTCCGATGCCTGCGTCGAGCACGTACGTTTTCCCAGACAGGTGCTTTGCGAAGCGTTGGTTAAACCATGGCGCCCCGGAGGGCCACACCACAACCGTATTCGCTTTCGAAAGTGCTTCGAACCCGCAACCAGCGTCTGCTTTCATGTATGAGAGCTTCAATTCCTCTCCCTCGAGCGACAGCATTCGCATCGGGGCAATCGGAGCCGCCGTGGGCGGCTGTCCCGGGTCTTGCAGCAGAGTTACGCGCGCCCCGCGCTCGGCAAACCGCAACGCCAGAAAACGGCTGCGGGGATGGTCGCCGGCAATCACAATTTCCGAGTCATTCAAAACTTCGCTCAAAAGGCGGACGACCTGGTCTTCGACGGCCTCGACCCACACGCGGCTGTCAAGGTAGGTGAGCAAGGCAGTTTTCTTCAAGGTTGCTGCGGCTGTTTCCGCCGGCCTCGTTGGACCGAAGGGCTTTCGGTCTACGTCGAGCAACACCACATCGACCTTGCCATCGACGGCATGCAGCACCGCGTGCAGATGCTGGTCGCTGGTCAGCGCCACCGATCCCACCACGTGCGACTGCGTCGAATGGATGTTGCCCGAGACAACGAAATCGGCCAGCGCCTTCTCTGCGGCGACCACGTTCAGGGCCGAAAATTTTCCCGCCTTCACCGCACGGGCACGAAGTTCCTTCAGCAGCAGGTCCAAAGATTCGCCCGAGGTCTTGTCTTTGCCGGTTTCGACGCGGAATGCGGGGATCGACAGCACTCGCGGCATCTTGAGCGTTGCCAACTCGTGACTCAGACGCTCCAGCAATTCGTCGGGGGCTGAAACTTGATCTTCCTGACAAAGGCGCACGATCAGGTCGCGCACGTCGATGTCGTGCTTGTGCGCATAACCCTGCACCTTTCCGGTAAACGACGAATGAAATTTGGCGAGCCCGCCGGTGACGGCCATGGGGTCGACGCCTCGTTTGCCCAGCAGCGGCTGAATCAGGCCCTGGCCCACGTCCATCGCGGCCTTGAGATCGATGTGTGGCAAGGTGCCGCGTCGCTGCAGAATCGCAACCAGCACTTCGGTGACTGTATTGCCGGCCGAGCGCCCCATGCCTTGCAGGGAGGAGTCGACCAGGACTGCGCCCTCTTCAATCGCCCGCAGCGTGTTGGCCATGGCCAGCGAAAGATTGTCGTGACCGTGGTAGCCGAGAGGAGACGCGCTTTCCGCTTTCGCCGCTCGCAAGTATTCCGCGACCGAATCGGGATCCATGCTGCCTGCGGAATCGACTAGACACGCAATATCCGCGCCCCACTTGTGCACTTGCGCCACGACCGCACCAAACTCCGACGGCGAAACCGCATACGACTTCATCGCGTTATACGAGACGATCAGCCCCAACTCTTTGGCCAGTGCGATGTAGGGCTCGGCCTGCGCCGTCTCGGTTACATTCGTGCCGATGCGGAGGAACGACATTCCATAGCGAGCCGCGAGACGAATATCTTCCTCGCGTCCGATGCCGGGGATAAAAAACATGCCCCACTTGGCGTGCTTGAGCGCCTGGGCCGCGGCTCCCATGTATTCTTCATCAGTGGCCGCCGCGAGTCCTTTTCCCGATTGCGAGGCGTTGAGCCCCAGGCCGTGTCCAACTTCGATCCAGCGAAATCCGATGCCTTCGAGCGCGGCGGCAATCGTCGCCGTGTCCTCCGCCGTGAACTGGAAGTCGATGAGGTAGGACCCATCGCGCAGCGTAACTTCGAGAATGTCGGGAATGATATCGAATGTGGCCATGATGCTTCAGCGCGATGCTCTATCTCGACACTTTATCTCGATACTTTATCTCGATACTGCGGTCTGCGTCCTGTTGGCAACCGCTTTCTTCACCGCCCTGGCAACTTCCGCGACGGCCTGCGACGAAAGTTCAGGGTACAGTGGGAGCGAGAGAACCTGCTCGGCCGCCGCCTCTGCGTGCGGAAATGCGCCGTGGCCATAACCGAGATCAGCATAGGCCGGCTGCAGATGCGCGGGGACGGGGTAATGAATGCCGGTCTGGATTCCTTCCGCCAGCAGAAAAGCCTGCAGTCCGTCGCGCTCGTCCGTCCGCAGCGTGTAGACGTGATAGACATGCCGGCCCCACGGCATTTCGGTGGGCGACTCGACTCCGGAGTCGGCTAGGAGATCGTTGTATAGGTTCACAACCTTACGGCGCGCCTCGGTCCAGCGCTCGAGATGGCGCAGCTTCACGCGTAAGATCGCGCCCTGAAAACCTTCCATCCGGTAGTTGAATCCACGCAGCAGGTGATGATACTTGCGGTCCTGTCCCCAGTCGCGCAGCATGCGAATCGTGCGTGCATACTCAGGGTTGCTGGTGGTGACCGCGCCGCCTTCGCCGTAGGCTCCCAGATTCTTGCCGGGATAAAAACTGAAGCACGCCATATCGCCGATGCTGCCCACTGGGCGGGTTTTGTATTTTGCTCCGTGCGCTTGCGCGGCGTCTTCGATCACAACCAGTCCGTGCCGCCGCGCTATCTCCATGATCGGGTCCATGTCGGCCGACTGGCCGTAGAGATGAACGGGCAGGATCGCTTTGGTGCGCGGAGTGATCGCAGCCTCAACCGCCGCCGGATCCATGGTGAATGATCGTGGGTCGATATCGACCAGCACGGGCCGCGCTCCGGTGTAAGTAACTGCGGCAACGCTCGCCACAAACGTAAACGGGACCGTGATAACCTCGTCGCCTGGGCCAACTCCTGCAGCCAGCAGTGCCAGATGCAAAGCGCTGGTACCGGAATTCAGCGCGATGCACTCGGCTGCGCCGCAATAGGCCGCGAAGTCCTGTTCAAACCCTGCCACCTCGGGGCCGAGGACGAATTGGCAACTTTCCAGAACTCGCGCGATGGCGGCATCAATCTCAGGCTTGATGCTCTGGTACTGCGCTTTCAAATCGAGGTACGGAACTTTAACCTTAATGTCTGACATGGGATGCTTGCCATCGGATGCTTGCCATGAAATGTCTGCGAGTTCGAATTTCTATTTTCTCACCACCGAGGCTACGCGGTCGCCTCAAGCGTGGTCAGGCGTAACTCCACCGGACGCCCGCGCTGCGCCATCGACTGCGATGCAGCCTGCAAAATCTCCACCACGCGAAGTCCAGCCCCGCCCCCAGTGACAGGTTCCTCCTGCTGCTCAATGCAGCGCAGGAAGTGGTCAATTTCGCGGCGCAGCGCCTCCGTGCCGTCGACCTGCGGCGCCAGCATGTCTCCAGTGCGGTAGCCCACCAGCATCTGGTAAAGCTTTTCCGGGTTCTGATGACTATTCAGCGTGATGCCCTTATCGTAGACCTTAATCTTCTCGCCCTGATCCAGATCATCGTAGACAATCATTTTGCGGCTGGCACCAATCAGCGTGCGCCGCAGCTTCACCGGGGCCAGCCAGTTGGCGTGTATGTGTGCGATCTGGCTGCCTTCGAAGAACAGGGTGAGATAGGCGATGTTCTCAGTACCCCCGGGCACATGGCTAAGCCCGGTGGCGGAGACGGCACACGGCCGGAACGGTAATACGTAGTCCATGATCGACAGATCGTGCACCGCCAGATCCCACAGCACGTTGACGTCGTGTTGAAACAGGCCGAGATTGACGCGCACCGAGTCATAGTAATAAATCTCGCCCAAGTTACCGCTATCCACGAGTTCGCGGATTTTGCGGACCGCGCCGGTGTATACGAACGTGTGATCGACCATCAGCACGCGGTTTCGTTTCTGCGCGAGGTCCATGAGATGCTGCACTTGGTCCGTGTTCGACGCCAACGGCTTCTCGACGAGCACATGCTTGCCTTCCTGCAAGGCTCGCAGAGCCAACTCGTAATGAGTAGAGACCGGAGTCGCAATCGCCACCGCGTCGATGGAAGGGTCTTCGATCAACTCACGAAAATTCTGTGTCGTCTTGATCGTGGGATAACGGCTGCCCACGAGCGCCAGGCGGTCCACTCGCAAATCACTGACCGAGGCCACTTGCGCGCCCGCAGCCTCAAAGAAATTCCGCACCAGGTTAGGCCCCCAGTAGCCGTAGCCGATCGCACCAATCCGAATCAAGATTCCTCCCTCTCAACTTGCCGATTTCGTTGTCTGCTTGCGCGGGACAGCGCGTCCCAGCCGTGCCGGAACACCCTTCACGATCTGCTGATCGGGCACATCATGAGTCACAACCGCACCTGCGCCGATCAGCGCTCCTTCTCCGATGCTCACGCCCGCGAGAATGACGGCCCCGCTCCCGATCGACGCGCCGCGCTTCACTCGGGTGGGAATCACTTGCCAGTCCGCCTCGGTTTGCAGCCGGCCATCCTCGGTTGCCCGCGGGTACAGGTCGTTGATGAACATGACTCCGTGGCCGACGAACACGTCGTCTTCGATGGTGACTCCTTCGCAAATAAAAGTGTGCGAAGAGATCTTGCAGCGGCTGCCGACAATTGCGTTTTTTTGAATTTCGACAAACGCTCCGATCCTGGTCTCATCGCCCACCGTGCAGCCATAGAGGTTGACCAGATCAGGCTGGAAGATCTTCACTCCGTGGCCCAGGACAACGTTGGCAGAAATTGGCATGAAGACCGTTTGTTCGGTTCTCCCCTGGGAACGGGAAGCACTGGAGGCGCGCGTGTTCCGCCGCGTCTCAAAATGGAGCAAATCGAACGATACAACAGAATCAGGGTCGCATCAACTGCCGCTCCAATGGCCATTACGCTGCTGTCTTGCCGGTGGCTTGCTTCGGCAAGCTCGACGAGGGCAAAAACCGTAGCATCCTATCGAAGATCGCGGCATCCAAGCGGTATGCCTGGATTATGCCGAACTTGATTGTGCCGAACTTGGATTTTGCCGAGCAGTCTATGAGTTCGCGCAGACTTGGCAAGCTCACTTGCGAAACCAGGAGGTTTCTCTATGGCGAAGAAGGAAATCGCCCCCGCCCGTCAAACCACCATCAACGCCCAGCCCAGGATTCACCAGCGTGCCGCTGAGATTCAAGCTTATGGTACGGTCTCGCACGGCCTGCCGCTAGAGTTGGAAGAACCGGTGCGCCTGGAAATGACCGAGCGGCTGAATCTGTTGCTCGCCGATACCATGACGTTACGCGATCTCTATAAGAAGTCACATTGGCAGGTCGCAGGGCCCACGTTCTACCAGTTGCATCTGCTATTCGACAAGCACTATGGCGAGCAGGTGGAGATCGTCGACGAGATTGCCGAGCGGATCCAGTTGCTTGGAGGCATTTCGTTGGCCATGGCCGCCGACGTTGCCGAGACCACGCGCATCGAGCGTCCGCCGCGCGGCCGGGAAGAGGTGCCTGTCCAGATATCCCGCCTCCTCGACGCACACCAGATTATTATTGGTCACTGCCGGAAACTCTCGCGCCGCGCTTCCGAGCTGGGCGATGATGGCACGAGCGATTTGGTCATCAGCGATGTCCTGCGCGCCAATGAACTGCAGGTGTGGTTCCTGAGCGAACATCTGGTCGATGTTCCGCTGGTGCATGCGCAGGACCCGGGCGTGAGAAGAGCCGGATAACTGCTGATCGAACGGCAAGGACGCGGGCCTTGGCCTACGGCAAAGGCCCGCACAGAATCGGACCGCGGCGCCACCGGACGGAGCGTTACGCCTTCATGTTGTCGTGGTCGTAATATTCGTACCCTGACATCGGTTTCTCGCCGTCCTTCTTCCAGATTCGGGAATCTTCGGGCAGCTTGTTGAGGACGCGCGCCATTTCGCGAATATGCATGGCGACCGTCCCGCAACACGCGCCGATGTAATTGATTCCGAGATCACGAGCCTGCACAGCATAGTCGGCCATCTCCTTCCGCGTGAGTTGCAGAGGATCGAGCGCGTAGGGAAATTCCGGGAGGCTGGTGAAGTCCGGCTTATCTTTCGGGGTGCGATACGCCACCGGCTGACACGCGAGATATCCGGAGACGGCTCTGCGCATCTGCTCCATTGGTCCCAGGATGTGCTGCGGCGGACGCAGGCAGTTCATGCCCACAATGTCGGCGCCCGCGTCGAACAGCGTTTTCGCGGCGTCGGCGGCGTTGGCGCCCTCGGCGGTCTCATCTTTATTCTCAAAGCAGATCGTGACCATCGCCGGCAGGCCTGTGGTCCTGGCGCGCTCCACCGCGATCACGGCTTCGCCAAGCCAGGAGAAAGTCTCTCCGATGATGAAATCGACGCCTTCGTCGACCTGCACGGCAAGCTGTTCGTCGAAAGTCTTTCGGACGCGATCGGCGGCGGAAGGACTGCCCGGCTCATACATCCAGGTAAGACTGAGGTTGCCCGCTACCAGGCATTGGTCGCCCGCGACCTCGCGAGCCACGCGAACTGCGGCGCGATTAAGTTCCTCCAGTCGGTTCTCCAGGCCCACGGTGGCCAGTTTGTCGCGGCTGGCGTAAAACGTGAGCGCTTGCAGAACTTCGGAGCCCGCTTCGCGAAACTCCACATGCAATTCGCGCAGAGCGGCGGGATAGGTCAGGGCCACCTCCGGGGTGAACGGACCCGCGCGCACCCATCCCCGCTTTTCGAGTTCCAGTAAATAGCCGCCGTCGCCCAGCACGGGGCCGTCCTGCAGGCGTTCGAGAATGCCTTTCTTCTTCATGCTGGCTCCTGAGATCGCTTAGTCGTTAACCGTATTCGAATTTATGCCGCTTCCCGCAATCGTCCCTTCTTCCAGTCCCGCAGCGCTTGATGGGCGGCATTGCGTCCGGGTGCACCAGTCACGCCGCCGCCCGGATGAGCGCCCGCTCCGCACAAATAGAGCCCGTCAACCGGCGTTCGATACTGCGACCATCCCGGCACGGGACGCATAAAGAAGAGTTGCTCCAGCCGCAGATCGCCGTGGAAAATGTTGCCTTCGGTCAATCCGTAGGTGCGCTCCAGATCGAGTGGAGTCAGCACTTGCCGCGCAACGATTGCGCCGGGAACATTCGGAGCATATTCGGCAATCTTCCTTACGACGCGATCGCCCAGCAGTTCGCGCTTCTCGTCCCAGTTGCCTTCCCGCAGGTGGTAGGGCACGTACTGCACGAAGCACGTGAGAATGTGTTTGCCGGGCGGAGCCAGCGAATCATCCGCATTCGAGGAGACCACGCAGTCGACCCACAACTCTTCGGGAATCTCTCCGAACTTGGCGATGTCATAGCAGCGTTCGGCGAATGCAAGTGAGGGAACGAGCGTGTAGAAGGTGCGTTCGAGCGCGCTTGCCTGGGTCGAGGTGCCGGTGAACCGGGGTTCCTCGCCCAGGACTAGGTTCACTTTGGCGCACGGACCCTGCATCTTGATGCCTTGCACGGCGAACCGGAAATCTTCTGGAAGTTCCTTGGCGTCCACCATTCTCAAAAATGTCCGCTTGGGGTCGGCGTTGGAAAGTACCATGCGGGCGCGAAGTTCAGTTCCGTCTTCCAGCACGACACTGCGCGCCCGGCCATTGCGCACAGCGATGCGAGCGACTGGGGCCGAAGTGCGAATCTCAACCCCGAGCTTTTTGCCTGCGGCCGCCAGTGCCTGGGTAATCGATCCCATGCCGCCCATCACGTGTCCGTAAAAGCCTTGCAGTTCATGCTCCCCGCCGCTGAGCAGGTGAAACAACAATCCGATCGCGGTCCCCGGCTGGTATGGCCCGCCGTGCTTGCCGTAGACGTTGTTCGCGAGAAACATGGTCTTCATTTTCTCGGACTCGTAGTTGTGATCGAGAAATTCCCCGAGACTGCCGGTGAGGAACGATACGAGTTGCGAAATCTCAGCGCTGGAGATGCCGCGAAGGCGTTTGCCAACGCGGAACAGATGCGACCAGCCTTTCATGGTCGAGGTGTCGACTTCCGGCGGTGGTTCCATGAAGAACGGCTGCAAGTAACGTGCCAGCTTTTTCAGCTGATCGTCGACTTGCACAAATCGCGCTGCATCTTTTGCGGAAATCTTGGAAAATTCTTGTCGCGCTCGCTCACGATCCACCCACCACGGCACCACATGGCCGTCGGGGAAGGGAACCTGGATCGCCGGATCGCAGGGAATCATACGCAGGCCGTGACTCCCCAGATCCAATTCGGAGACCACTTCCGGGCGGAGCATGCTCGCAATATAAGAAGTCGTGGACACGCGGCAACCGGGCGCGATTTCTTCCGTCACACAGCATCCACCAACAATTCCCCGGCGTTCGAGAACGAGAGTCGAGAGTCCCGATCGCGCCAGATAGGCCGCCGCAGTGAGGCCGTTATGACCTGCGCCGATCACGATAGCGTCGTAAATGAAGCCGGGACGGTTTTGACTTGAAGTCACGGAAGGCAATCTGAATCGGACTAGACTACCGCAGATAGCAGCAAAAATGAAGTTGAAATCGCTATAACCCTCCTGTATGCTGTCGTGACTTACAGTCACTATTTTTATCTTTTACCTATGCCTGGAATTGCCAGCAATCGCGCTACTCCACCGCTCTACCAACGCCAGGCTCCAGCGCGTCCGCGCTCGGAGGCGAAACGCAGCCGCATCGTCGAGGCCGCCACGCAACATTTTGCCGAGCATGGGTATCACGCGGCTCGGGTGGGCGACATCGCCAATGCGCTGGGCATCGCCAAGGGATCCATCTTCCAACACTTTGGCAGCAAGGATGGGCTATTCTTCGAAGTCTATAAACGTTCCGTGCGCTCGTTCGCCAAGTACCTCGACGCGCCGGCGGACATCCGCGCGGCAGGTTTCTTCGAGGTGCTGCGCTACTGGCTGGTGCGCACCGAACACCTCGTGCACGAGGATTGGATTCCCTACCGGATCTCTCTGCTCGGAAATTACGGCACCGATTTTGTTTTGAAGCGCGAGATTAATCGCTTCCTCATCAGCGAAGATCCCTACGGTACCGTCGCCTTCGTGCGCTTCGGGCTCGATCGCCGCGAACTGCGCAAGGACATGGACATCGAGATGATCGTTTCGATCATCGACTGGATGGTGGAGCGTTTTCAGGATGCACTGCTTACGGCTGAACTGGATCCGGGGTTGTTTCGCCGCCAGGGAGAACTGGCCGAGAAGAAAGACGCCAGAATCCAGCAGTTTCTGGCCGTGCTGCAGCGGGCGATTGGCGCCGCGGCCGATCTCGCGCCCATTGCGCGTCCAAAGGCGCGCGGGAATCATCGCCGTTAGTTGTTGGGAATATCGCGAAGGGCTTCGTTTTGTTGTTTCCCTTCGTGTTACTTTGTGTCGTTCGTGGTAAGAGTTTTGAGACTGACTCCGCAATTCCTAGCATTCATTCGAGAGCATAAACATGCAAGCTTCGACCGAACAGATTCTCTCCAGCTATAACGATCGTGCTCCACTGGCGGAGGCTTCGACCATCCCTGCCCCCTGGTATGTCGATCCACGCATCGCAGAACTGGAGCGGCTCAACGTCTTCAGCAAGACCTGGCAGCTCGTTGCCCGCACCGATCAAGTGCAGAAGCCGGGAGACTTTGTGACCACCCGGCTGGCCGGAGAGCCCATTGTGGTTGTGCGCGGAAGCGACGATACGCTGCGCGCCTTCTACAACGTATGCCGCCATCACGCCGCGGCTGTTGTGACCCAGCCCTGCGGTCACGCGGAGATCCTGCAATGTCCCTACCACGGCTGGAAATACGGTCTCGACGGATCGCTCAAAGGCATGCCCGAGTTCGAGGGAGTGCAGAATTTCGATCGCGCCGCCAACGGTCTGGTTCCCATACGCGTGGAAACCTGGGAGTGCTTCGTATTCGTCAACCTCGACCTCCAGGCTGCGCCATTGCAGCAGTTTCTCGGCGGACTGGTGAAGAGGCTTGCGCCGCTCGGTGTCAGCAAGTTGCACTACTTCGACCGCAGGACCTACGACATTCATTGCAACTGGAAAGTCTACATCGATAACTACCTTGACGGCGGCTATCACGTGCCCCACCTGCATAAGGGCCTGAATTCCGTGCTCGATTACAAGCAGTACGCCATCGAGAACGAAGATCGTTATTGCCTGCAATCCAGCCCCATGGTCGCATCCGACGAAGACGCCGCCACCGGCGCGACTCGCAAGGGCGACCGCGCCTGGTATTTCTGGCAATATCCCAACCTGATGATCAATTGCTACGAGGGATATATGGACACGAACTATGTCGTGCCCGTCGATGCCGATCATTGCACCGTGATTTTCGATTTCTACTTCAGCGACGTGAGCGAGGCGCGGCGCGCGTACAACACTGAATCCGTGAACGTCGGCAACCGAGTGCAGGACGAAGACCTCGGCATTTGCGAAGATGTGCAGCGCGGCCTGAAGTCGCGGGCTTACGGCGCGGGCCGGTTATCAGTGCGGCGTGAAGCGGGCGAGCAGTTGTTTCACCAATTGCTCGCCGCCGATCTAAAACAGCATCCCGTATCATCCTTGGCGGCGGCCGATTGAGCTATCTCGGTCGCTCGACGAAAGGCATCGTGAAACTACTTTTCGCAGCAGTGTTCGCCCTTACCGCCCTCGCGCCTGCTCAAGTGACAGCAATTCGGGCCGGCCGTTTGATAGACCCTGATTCGGGAACGGTTCTCACCGACCAGATCATCCTCGTTCGCGACTCGAAAATCGAAAAAGTCGGCAAGGGAATCGACATTCCACCGAATGCCACAATCATCGATCTCAGCAGGATGACCGTGCTTCCCGGTCTTATCGACTGCCATACTCACCTCGCCGATGGCGCGCACGAAGGCGAGCCTATGGGCCACTTCAAGAAAACGGCTGCGCAAGTCGCTTTGGAATCCGTGCCCAATGCACGCGCCATGCTGGAGTCGGGGTTTACCACGGTGCGCGACGTGGGAGCCTACCGCGCCTTGGGTGATGTCGCTCTGCGCGATGCGATTAACCGTGGCGATATCGTAGGCCCGCGGATGTTCGTCGCCGGCGCCTATGTCACGATTTCCGGCGGAGCCGGTGCGTTGACAGGCCTTGCTCCTGATATTCAGCTTCCGTGGGACCTGCACTATGGAGAAGCCAACAGTCCGTGGGAGGTGAGGAAAGTTGTCCGCCAGCTCGCTCACGATGGCGTCGATCACATTAAGGTCCTCTCCAGCGGAGCTGTGCTCACGCACGGCAGCAATCCTAAATCGCAGGAGTTCACGCCCGAAGAACTGCAAGCCGTGGTTGACGAAGCCAATCACTTCGGACTGCGCGTCGAGGCCCACGCCCACTCCGCCGAAGGCATCAAGAATGCCATTCGCGCGGGTGTTGCCTCCGTGGAGCACGCCACCATGATCGACGACGAAGGCATCGCCCTCGCGAAACAGCATGGGACGTATCTCGACATGGATATCTACGACGAGGAGTGCATCCAGGAAGGCGGAAGAAAAGGGAAGGTGCCGAAAGATTTCCTGGAGCATGACGCCCAGCTCGGGCAGATTCAGCGCGACAACTTCCGCAAGGCTGTCGCCGCGGGCGTGAAAATGTCGTTCGGCACCGACGCCGGTGTCTGTGCCTACGGTACGAGCGGGAAACAGTTCGCCTTTATGGTCCAGTATGGAATGACCCAGATGCAAGCCATCCAGGCGGCAACCAGCTCTGCGGCTGATTTGCTGGGGCACTCCAACGAGATTGGTTCGATCAAGGCGGGCAAGTATGCGGACATCGTCGCGGTGCCAGGGGATCCGCTCGTGGATATTCGCCTGCTCGAAGACGTTAAGTTCGTGATGAAGGACGGCAAGATCTGCAAGCAATGAAACGCGCTCACTGATGATCGCGCAGAATCGTTTCCTTCCAGGTCTTGGTCTTGACCATCTGCCCGTCCTTCAGTAACTCGCGCGTGTAGGAGTAGTAGAAGTTCTTCTGATCGGTAGTCACCAGCAGATGTCCGCGCCACACCAGCGTGCGGCCCTTCAGCACGAAGACGCTCTCCGCTTCCCCGCGCACCGAGCACGTTTCAGGATGTGCGTCATCGCCTTCGTAAGAGAGATTCTCGAAATCATTTTCCGTGCCCCAGGGATACGTGTACCCATCCTTGCCCTTCCAGTGCACCGTAGTTTCTTGGTGTGCCTCGTCGCGTTCAACGGTCCACTCCCCGGGCCAGGGGAATCCTTCTTCCTTGATGTCAGTGCGCTCTTCGGACGGCTGAGGCGGCGAGAATTCTGGCGCAGCCGCGCCTTGCACCGGAACCACCGGAAGCACGATACGCGATCCGCCCGCGCCGCCCAGTTCGAGCGATGTCGTCATCGCATACGGCGTCGGAAGCACCATCGGCCACAACGCGTTTGAAACTGCCACTCGAATGCGATGTCCTTTGGGAAATACCCACGAAGTCAAATGCATCTCAATGTCCAGCGGATAAACTTTCCCCGGCTCCAAATCTCGCGGCTCGGTCATCGATTCCCGCTGCGCGCCATTCAGTCCCGCGCCCGTGATTTGCGTGACCGTGCCGTCGGGAGCGACATCGGAAAGCCGCGCGAACCAATCCGCCAGCGGCGCGGTCGCTGACGCTCGCAGCAAAGCGTGCGGACGGCCGAGAACTGCCACTTCATGTTCGAGCGGCGCAGAATCATAAACCAGACTGAACGCGTCCACCGGCCGCGGATCGCTCAACAACTCTCCCCACCAGAACCCAGCCTCCACGCCGACGGTAGGAATGTATTTCAACTCATGCGTCGCTAGCGCGGCGGTAGCGTTGTCCAGCGTGTGATTGCCATGCAGGAAAAAAGTAGTTGCCGTGCCGTCCTTCGGAGGCCAGACATCTTCCCGCCGCCACTCTCCCGGCACGTTCTGCAGACTGGAATCCGGCGGATGCCAGTGCTGCATGTAGATCACGAGCCGTGGGTCCTGCTGAACTCCGGTGTCGCGTCCCTTGAGCCAATAATCGAACCAGCGCACCGCCTGATCGCGCCACTCCACCTTCGGTCCGAAGTCTGGTTCATTAGGAAAAGAATGGTTCCAAGGTCCGACGATCGCCTTGATCGGGGCTTTCGACTTCATCAGCATGTCGGGAACGTTGTCGCGATAGCCGTCCTGCATGCCGCCGATCAGAAAGCTCGGAGTCGTGATCTCACTCAGTGGCCGCACGCGGTCGCGCCAGAACGGGCCATCGTGCTGGTGTTTCAAGTAGAGCAGCGACCACGGCGGAGAATCGAAACGCGGCCCCAGAACTTTTTCGTCGAGCGAATAATCCGGCGCACACACCCAGCCTTCAGCCATATCCATGTTCAATTCAAACTCATCAATGTGCGCCATCCCGTCGATATAGTGCACGTCGTCGTGAAACAACTCTGCAGTGGCATGCACGGCAACAATCGCCTTCAACGCCGGCGGATGCCGCATCGCCATCTGCAGCGCCGTGAATCCGCCCCACGAAATGCCGAACATGCCGACATTGCCGTTGCACCAGGGTTGGCGCGCGAGCCATGCAATCACCTGCTCGCCGTCCACTTGCTCTTGTTCGGAATACTCGCGCTCCTGCGGGACGCCTTCACTCGCGCCAAACCCGCGAATATCGACGCGTACGCCGACGTAGCCGCGCCGCGCGAAATAAGCGTGCTTGGGATAATCACCCGCAGCCGTGCCGTCGTCTTTGCGATACGGCAGGTATTCGAGCAGGGCAGGGAACTTCTCTCCCGGCTTGGCTCCTTCCGGCATGTAGAGAGTGGCCGCCAGTCGCACTCCGTCGCTCATCGGAATCCACACCTGCTCCATGCGGACTCCGTAGGCAGGAGGCGACGGCGGCTCGCTGGCGAATGTGTAGAGAGGAGACACGCTGAGAAGCGTTAGGCATCCGGCCCAGCGCGCAGTCCCAGTCAGAGTAGTTACCCACACGCGAAAATTCTTCATGAGAGGTTTTGGGAAGGGCACGGCTTCCAGCCGTGCCGTCTAAGCCGCAACGGATTTTGCGCTTCAGCCCCTGAGGGAGCGCGTATCCAAGTCAATCCTGCGGGCCCTGCTCGCGGCGCATGGCGCGCAGATCGATCCCCAGTTGTTCCGCTTTTTTATACAGGTGACTGCGCTCCAGGCCAAGCGTTTTCGCGGCCAGGCTCATATTCTGATGGCTGCGCTTCAGTTCGGCGAGAATCACTTCGCGCTCAAACGACTGCACGCGGTCAGCCAGCGCGCCGGATCCGATCGCAGTGGGCGCAACGCCGGCTCCTGGGGAAGTCTTCGGTAGCGCTATCTGCACGGTTGCCAGATCCACCTGACCGTCGGTGGCTAATAACATTAGCCGCTCCACCATGTTGCGCAGTTCGCGGACGTTGCCCGGCCACGGATGAGACTGCAGCGCTTCGATCGCGTCTGGCGTAAACGGGACAGTCTTCCATCCGTTCTGCGCGCACACCTGCGCCGCAAAATGTTCCACGAGCGCGGGAATGTCATCGCGCCGCTCGCGCAACGGAGGCAGCAGCAGCGGGAAGACGTGGATGCGGTGAAACAAATCCTGGCGGAATCTCTCCTCGCGTACCCGCGCTTCCAGGTCGCGGTGGGTGGCGACCACAACGCGAACGTTTACAATGACGGGTTTGTCGCCGCCGATCCGCTCGACTTCGCCTTCCTCGAGCACGCGCAGCAGCTTGGCCTGCATGTTCAGGGGCATGTCGCCGATTTCGTCGAGAAAAATCGTGCCCTGGTCGGCCTGCTCGAACTTTCCGATATGGCGCCCGGACGCGCCGGTGAACGAGCCTTTCTCGTGTCCAAAGAGTTCGGACTCGATCAACTCCGCCGGCACAGCCGCGCAATTCAGCGTGACAAAAGGCCCCGCCGAGCGCGGGCTGCGTTCGTGAATAGTTCGCGCCACCAGTTCTTTGCCCGTGCCAGTCTCTCCGAAGATGCACACCCGGGTCTCGCTGGCAGCCACGCGCTCCAGTTGGGCCATCACGCGCCGCATGGCTTCGCCCTTCCACACGATTTCGTGCCTGCCCAGCCGCTGGCGCAGTTGGCGGTTCTCGCTTTCCAGGCGTTGCAGCTTGAGCGCATTTTCCACCGTGAGCATCAGTTTGTCGGAGGAAATCGGTTTCTCCAGGAAGTCGAGCGCGCCCAGCCGTGTCGCGCGCACTGCCATTTCAATGTGCGCCTGCCCCGACATCATGACCACCGGGGCGGTAACGCCCTGCCGCTTCAAGTCCTCGAGCAGGCTCAGGCCGTCTTTGCCGGGCATGACCACGTCAGAAAGAATCAGATCGAAGTGCTGCGCCTTGGCCAGTTCCAGAGCCTTCGCCGCGTTGTCGCACACCGTGGCTTCGTGGCCCGCCAACCGGAAAGCACGCGACAGCGAGGCCAGCGTGTTGGCTTCATCGTCGACGATCAACAGATGCGCTTTGAGTGGCAACCGTCCTCCTCGCTAGATCAGTTGGGAAACTGCGCGGCGTTTTCGCCGGTGTTCTGCGTTGCTGGAATGTTCTGGAGCGCCTCCAGATTATCCGGTAACTCGATGACGAATGTCGTCCCTCGCCCGGGCTCGCTTTGCACGCTGATTCTCCCACCGTGATCGCTGACCACCGACTGCACGATCGCCAGGCCCAGGCCCGTGCCGTGCTGCTTGCTGGTGTAATAAGGAGTGAAAATGCGTTCACATTCCTCGCGCGTTAGCCCCGAGCCGGTGTCAGCAACTTCAATGATTGTCTTGCCATCGTCGCGCCTGCTGCGCAGAGTAAGCGTCCCGCCATTGGGCATCGCGTCCATGGCATTGAGCACGAGGTTCGACAAAGCGCGATGCAGCAAGTCGGGATCGGCAGCGATCGTACCGGAGCTCTCATCCAGTTCCAGCTTGCAGCCTATCGGCGCGCGTCCCGGCGCTTGCAGTTGCGCCTGGTACAGCTTCACCACGCCCTGCAGGATTTCATTCACCTGCACCGGTTGCAACTGCGGATGCGGCATCTTCGAAAACTCGCTGAAGCGGCCGATGATCGTTTTGAGGTTCGAAATTTCCGCCAGTAAGGTGCGGGAACTCTCGCTAAATACTTCGTCGAACTGTTCGGGGCTCTGCGCGCGGGCGCGCATCAGGTTCTCCACCGTGAGTTGAAGCGGGAACAGCGGATTCTTCAACTCATGCGCCAGACGCCGCGCCAGCTCGCGCCAGGCTGCGACCCGCTCGGTTTGCACCAGACGCTCTTTTTGCGCCAGTAATTCGGCCGTCATGCGATTGAACGACTCGGCGAGTTGCGCTACTTCATCTCGACCGGAAATCTCCACCCGCGTGTCCCAGTTGCCCGCCGCAACCTCCTGCGCCGCACGCGCCAGTTGCACCACGGGGCGCGTCATTCGCGCCGCCGCCCAACTGCTGAGCAGGATTGCCAGAATGATCCCGCCACCGCCTACCAGCAGCGCGTACGCACCGATGCGCCGTTTCAGATCGACGTAGGACCGGCGCGAATTTCCCACCAGGAGAATTCCCAGCAACGGGCGATCCTTGCCTGCGCCTCGCAGCGGAAGCGCGTGAAACACCTCGTCATCCGCTTGATCGGACGACCACGATACGATCCCCGTCATTTCCTGGTTATACTGCAACACGGCCTCGATCAGACGCGCGAACTTGTCGGCAGGCCGGGCAGGGTCGACGCCGTTCGCGGGCGCAGACGGATCCAGCAGCGAATCCGCGGCAAAATGCTCGCTGCGATTCTGATAGAGCAGGACGCGCATGTCCGCAGGCAGGTCCAGCCCGAAAAGAAAATTCTTGTCGAGACGCCGGCCGCCGATTACATAGACGGGATGCTCGCCGATATGCGTCGTCCTCACGGCAAAAAGTCCAAGCGCGGTCGAGTCCTGCAATTCTTCGCGTTTCAGAAACGCGTTTTCACCGCTCGAAGCCGACAAACTCTCAAACCCGGTGTCAGGATAGCCAAATTTCGCCGGCCACTGCGCCGAAGAAATAATGGTTCCGTGCCCGTCCAGAAACTCCAGAAAGTCGAGTTGGTAACCATCCGCCATTTGTTTGGCAAGTTCAAAATATGCGGCGGAGTCCGCGGATGTGCCATGCAGCGCGGTTGCCATCCGGCTTACGGGATCGGAGGCAGCGATGGCTTCCACTCGTCGCGTCACCTCGTCACCTCTAAGGCCAAACTCGCGTTGAAACTGCGTGACCAGCGCCGCCGTGCGCTGATCCTCCGTCTTCTCGAACGCATTGCGTGTTCCCGCGATCACGAGCAGCGCCACGGCCGCGACCGACACGAAAACAGTCAGCGCGAAAACGGCGAGAAGTTTGCGGCGGAAAGTCATAGTTTGCCGTTCATTCTTTACCGATCATCCTCACCGATCATGGTTTGCCGCTACCCAGCCATGCGTCCGCCAGAGTCCAGCTCCCGTCAGCCCGCAGGGCCCAATCTTTCAACGTCGCTGAGGCAGCGTACGACACCGGCAGATGAAAAAGAGGGATTATGCGCTGCGTCGCCAGCATCGCCGACTCTGCTGCATACAGATCCTCCACCGAGCCGCTATCTTTCCCCGCCGGCACCCCGGCCGGTATACCGGCCACAGCAGCCGCGTTCGCCAGCGCGATCCATGGATCAGGCGATGCCAGCGGAATTCGCACCAGCCGCAAATCGGCGCTAGCCGACGCCGTAGGTTGCAGGGACAATCCCGCATCCCTGGCGTTGAGCGCGATGCGTTCCGCCAACAACCGAGCCACCGGGTCGGCGCCATCGTATCCGACAGTCCAGACAGGAATCGCGTGGACCTGCGCGCGCGCGTTCCGCGCCCGCGGCAGGTCTGGGTCGGTGGGGAACACGAATCCGTAGCCGCTCATCCAGTTCGGAAGAATGCTGGCGGCCGCTTGTCCCGCGCCCTGCAGCAGGACGCTGCGGATCGACCCGCGCTCCACGCTCAGGGCCAGGGCCTGGCGCAGCAATTTTTCGTCCGCGGAGGCCGCATCGCGAGCGAAAAGTAGGGCTAGCAGTTCTATGGAATCTGAACTCGCCAGGCGGTGCCCTTCCAAGGAGACGCGACGCGTCTGCTCCGGCGCCACTTCCACCAGATCCGCTCTGCCCAGTTCCAGTGCGGTCATCTGGTCGCGATAGCTTTTCCCCAGCTCGATTTCGATAGCGTCGAGGTACGGACGCCCGCGCCAGCAGTTTTCCTCCGCCGCCAGCGCCAACTTTTTCCCCGGCTGCCAATCGACAATGTGAAACGGTCCAGTCCCGCTGGGCGTGCTGTCGGGATTTCTCTTCACGATGGCGTTGCGCGGCAACGCCAATTCCGCCAGCAATTCGGGATCGGGGCGGTCGCGTTCAATCACGACGGAGTCGGCATCCGCGCTCACATTCCACGATGGATTCGCGGCTCGCAACGAAGCAGCCACAGTCTCAGCGCTGAGCGCCGTCCCGTCATGAAACTTCACGCCACCACGAATTCGAAACTGCCAGTGCTGGTTCCCCTGCTGGTTGCCCTGTAATGTCTGCCATGACGTCGCGAGCGCAGGCTGCACCCGGTTCTCGTCAATTGTGACCAGCGTGTCGAACATCACGAGCGTCAGACTGCGCCGGGCGAAAGATTCAGGCTGCGTAGTGTCGGCCGGATCCAGCGAAGTTGGCGCGGCCCGCATGGCGACGTGCAGCACACCGCCGTACTGCGGACGCGTCTCGGCATTCGCCGCCAGCGCCCCAACCATCACGCTACTGACTACAAGCGACCGCCAGTCGAAAAGCTTCATAGCTTCTTGTCTCTCGATTTCTCACTACAGCGACTGCCGCGTCGCCCTTGGCCTCGGTCCACAGGGCACGAATGACGCCGCCGGAAAAATCGATCGCGGAGCTGACTGCGACGGCATCGCGATCGGGAAACTCATACGCGCGCACCGAATCTCCGTTTCCTTCGTCCGAACCTGTGGCCAGCACTTGCCAACCGGCCCCGCACGAAGTTTTCACACTCGTCAGATCGCTTCCCCAATCCAGTCTGGTGACCTCGTCACTCATCCCGTCGACCAGGTGCACATGACCGTCCGTGGCAGCAAAGAGCCACAGCGAATATTTCTCGCGCGGCAACAACCCCGCCGAATAGAACTTGGGAACAGTCGTGAATTTGCCCACGCCCGGGGTTAACGCGCCAGTGAAGAAGTTGCGGGTCGGAGTATAGAAAGCACCCAGCTGTGGAATCACGGCCGATGTCGATCCGGCGCTGGGAAACACGGAAAAAGTTCCGCCACTCAGGGCCGCCGAAACCAGCGGCCACGGATCGTCCGTCTCGCGGCAAGTCAAGGTCAGGGAAGCGCCCGCGGAACCGCGGCACACGACGCCGGGAAGATAAACATCCAACAAATGATTTTTCGCCGGAATCAGCCTTCCTCGCAAATCCCTCGGCCACGGCCGCGCATGGACGATGCCCACCGCCTGTTCCTGCTGCCACTTTCCCGCCTGCAACCCGTACACCGCCAATTTCTCCGCGCCCAGCACGGCGATGCGCGTAGGTCCCGCGTTCTCCTCCAACACAGCCACGTCAAGAATCGGATCATCCTGAGTCCACAGCGAGATCTTGCGCAGGCTGAGCGGCACTGACTC
Source organism: Acidobacteriota bacterium (assembly GCA_013289685.1). Classification (GTDB taxonomy): domain Bacteria; phylum Acidobacteriota; class Terriglobia; order Terriglobales; family Acidobacteriaceae; genus Sulfotelmatobacter. The sequence continues at coordinate 322,652 of JABCZL010000002.1, forward strand.
ATGCAGCGTCATCGATCCCTCCGCGCGCGGCGCCGATACCATGACCACCGCAACTTCGCCTGCACCCTGACGAATCTCCGCCACCCACACGTACGACGCAGGATTCTCGGAAAGAGAAATCGAAACCGTGGCCGCCGCCTGCTCGGCCCTCACGAACCGGATGCCAAGCCCTTCCAGCGCGCTCCGCAAGCCGTTTTGAATGATCTCTCGGTCGCGTCTTCCGAGGGACGAGCGGCTCTCCACTGTAAGCGCCACGGCGCCAGGTCCGGTCACCGCCACAATCTTGCGCGCCAGTTGCAGTTCGGGCCCGCCCCAGTCCGCGGCGTGCCCAGCCATCGCCAGCGCGAGCAGCGCACAAGAAACTCGCACCGCAAAGCGAAGGCTGAGCGCGGTGCGCGAGACGCAATTCACAGAGTTCGAGATGGCGTTTGGGATGGCCAAATTATAAACCGCGCCGCGCATCAGACAGCCTCTCCCTCTGTACTGTTTGGACACCATTCAAACCATGCAGGGACGGCAGCCTCGGCCGTCCAGCCTGGGCGAAGCCCGGCTGTACATTCCTGATGCGCTCAGCGCTTCTGTTCAGCCTTCGCCGCGACCGTCTGCCCTGCCAGTTTGCCCGAAGCAAAAAATAGCCGGAATACCTGCCCAAAGATCAGTTCTTCCGCCAGCAGTGCCACCGCCAGCGAGAAGATCATTCCCCCCACGACCGCCATGAATGTGATTGCCATCTGCATCATGTCCTCCTGAAATTTCAGCTTTGTCGAAACTTGTTCAAGAACTGTCTATTGCCCACCGTCCTGCTCGGGCACCTGCGTCGCGGCCAGGGTGGTGTCGTCCGCGCCGGTTCCGAAGACCTGCGCTACTTGCTCGTCGCGCTCGCCGCGAATCGCGACTACGTCGCCGACGCGCAGCATGGTGAACAGGCGCTCCATGTCGCGATTGCGCAGGCGAATGCACCCATGTGAGGCCGCATGCCCGATGGAACGCGGCGCGTTCGTGCCGTGAATCCCGTAGCCCTTCTGGCTCAGTCCCACCCAGCGCGTTCCCACGGGATTGTCTTTCCCGCTCGGGATCACCGTGCCTGGGCGGTAGTAGGTCGGATTGGAAACACGGCTGACGATCTGGAATTCGCCCGTAGGGCTGGGACTGGCGGCGGCTCCGACCGCGATGGAAAACGTGGCGATGACGTTTCCGTCCTCAATCACCGCGAGTTTGCGGTCCGGAACACTGACCAACACCACCCGGTGGACGCGATCGGGGACGGGCTTCGCGGTCTGCGCGAATAAGGGGGCGAATGAGGGGAGGGCGAGTGCAAGAGTGAATACTGCCAGGATGTGTCTTGGTGTCCGCTTCGCTGTTGCCCCGCCAGCCCTGAGTTCCATGTCTGCCTCCTGATGAATTGCCATATGCCGATTCAAGAGGCAGGATGGAAGCCAAACTGTATCTGACTGAAAACAATGTGGTTGATGCGCGGAAAGGGTGGGTGGTCAGTGTGCCGGCGACCACGCTGTGTCTATCGATACACAAAATCCAAGGCGCTGTTCCGCGCGGGAATCGAAAGTGGGGATGGGAGGGCGCCGATGCTCTGAGCCTTCAAGCGCCCGGCCGCTGCCGTCTGGGGTAACGGCTTGTGGGGTTCTGTGGGTGCGGCCGGGCGATCCTATGACTAGAAGGCCTAGTTCAATTGTGCCTATTTAAGCCCTGTCGCCCGTGTATTTCTGTGACTGCGGTCACAGTTGCGCGTGATTTCACGTCGGGCGTTCGCTTCCCTGAACGTAGGGTGCCCCGTCCTTGTCCCTGCGTTCTGTGCAGGGGCAGGCGGGGATTTTGACTTTACGCCCCAAAGAGTATTGGAGGTCAGAGTGGGACAAGGGCCAGGGTATGGATTAGGAACTGCCGCCGTCTCTGATTCTGTTAAGGTCAAATTCCCCACCCCTTCGACTTCGCTCAGGGCAGGCTGTGTCGCAAAGAGCGCTACCTAAGGATGGGGCACCCCGGTTCGTCTCCAAGACGGTCACTCGTTGACTTGGTTCCCGGACTCGCTTATCGTTGCGGGCGCTATGAACATCGTCAAAGCGACCCGCCAGTTTGAAGAGTGGCTGGGGCATCGCACCGACATCGTCAAGAAAGACCTGCACCTCAAACACGTCAACATGAAGGCCGAGGTCTTCCCGTTCCTGCGAGCCACCTACTACCGTTGGGCGCAAATCTGGCCCAAGGTGTGTCCCGACCTGGCCAAGGGGCCGCGCGTCCTCGCGGTGGGCGACCTCCACGTGGAGAATTTCGGCACCTGGCGCGACGTCGAAGGCCGTCTGATCTGGGGCGTCAACGACTTCGACGAAGCTCATCCCATGGCCTACGCCAACGATCTCGTCCGGCTGGCCGTGAGCGCGCACCTGGCCGCCCAAGCGGGCCACTTGCCGCTGAGCCACAAAGATATCTGCGATTCCGTTGTCGCAGGCTATCACGAAGGTTTGCGGGAAGAAGGTCCGCCCTTCGTCCTGGGCGAGAACAACGATTGGCTAAGGCAGATTGCGGAGAGTGAGCTGCGTGACCCCGTCCACTTCTGGGCGAAAGTCGACGCGCTCCCAACCGTGAAAGGCGACGTCCCGATCAGTGCCATCGATGCCATCGAGCATCTGATGCCCGCCCGGGACCTGCCTTACCGCCTCGCCAGTCGGGTGGCGGGTCTGGGCAGCCTGGGGCACGCCCGCTACGTCGCCATCGCCGACTGGCGCGGCGGCAGAATCGCTCGCGAGGCCAAGGCCCTGGTTTCGTCCGCCTGCTACTGGGCAAAGGATGACCAGGGTCCGTCGGAGATCCTTTACCAAGCCATCATCAGCCGGGCGGTGCGCTGTCTCGACCCGTTCGTTCAGTTGCGCGGACGCTGGATCGTGCGCCGGCTGAGCCCGCATTGCTCGCGTATCGAACTGTCCACCCTGCGGGCGCCGGGCAAAGAATTGCGCTTGCTGCGCGCCATGGGACGGGAAACCGCGAACATTCATCTTGGGACTAAGACTGCCCGCGGGCCCATCCTCAGGCACCTGCAAAAGCAGAAGGGAAAATGGCTGCACGAGGCCACCGAAGAGATGTTGAACGCCGTTCGCGAAGACTGGAAAACGTGGAAGAAAGAAGGCTACGCCTAGGCGGGCTACGCGGCCCCGCTATGCGCGGTTCCGCCTGCCGCAGCCACACTCACTGTGCGCCGCCGCAAGGGGATCAGCGCGACCCCCCGATCCCGGTCGTACACCAGAGTCCAGTGCGAGGCGCAGGCATCGCAAAGCCAGTAATGCTCAACGCACCGTTGCTGCTGCCGGGCACGAACAAAAGGAGGCGCAGCGGATTCTCCCGGTTTGGTCAAGCGATCCGTCTCGACCAGAAACAGTTTGCCCTCTCTCAGCTTGAGGAAGGGCTTGCAGCATTGTGAATTGGCGCATCGGCTGAGCATTTCCCACTACCTTCTGCTCCGCTAAGAACAGTCTCAGCGAGCGACTGGATTCCGAATCGTCAGCACGTCGCATGCCACAGGGTTTCCCTGCCACTGCGGGGGGCCGCACACCCGAGGCTCAGTTTTAATCGGCGCTTTCTCGCGGCTTTGCCGACTAATCGGCAACCGTGCCGACGCTGCGTCCTTGTTTTCTTGCCTGAGTTCTGCTGAGACGGCTACCATCAATCGTATGCTCAGGGTCCTGCTCTGTCCGCCGACTTATTTCGATGTCGTCGATCAGAAAAATCCCTACATGGCCTGCCCTGGGCCTGCCGAAGGGGCGAGAGAATCCGCCGTGGACCAAGTGAGAGCGCGCAGCCAGTGGGAAATTCTCTGTAGCGTTTTGCAGCAGCACGGATGTGAAGTCGAAACCATCGATCCCGTCGAAGGCCTCGAAGACATGGTCTTCGCCGCCAATCAGGTTTTCGCCGGCGCAAAAAATGGATACGGAAAATTTGTAGTTCCCAGCCGCATGGTCTATCCCTCGCGCCAGCGCGAAGTACCTTTTTATGCGGACTGGTGCCGGGCGCGAGACTACCAGCTGATCGAACTCGATTACGGCGACGACTATCTCGAGGGCCATGGCGATTTGCTCTGGCACCCGGATGGCTCCCGCATCTACGGTGGTTATGGTTTCCGCAGCACGCTGGGCGGCGTGGAGAAATTTTCCGCCGCAATGTCCAAAATGGGAGTTCCCGTCGTCCCCTTGCACCTCATCGATCCTTATTGCTATCACCTCGACACCTGCCTCTGCCCCCTGAACAACGATGCGGCGCTGATCTTTCCGGGCGCGTATTCCGCCGAGGCGCTCGCGTCGCTGCATAAGTTCTGGAAGCGCGTTCACCTGCTCACCGTTGACGAGGCTCATCGCTTCATGGGCAACGGGATCGTCGTCAACGGCAGCTATATCACGCCTTATGTCACGCCCCAGTTGGAAGCGATTCTTCATGAGGAGCAACTGACGCCCGTGCTCGTCGACACTTCAGAGTTTGAAAAAGCGGGCGGGAGTTGCTTCTGTATGAAGACGTTCTTGCCATAGACGGTGCAACGCATGCGCAAATGAACGAAACAGATCTCAATCGGAATGGCGGATTGACTCGGGTCGCGCGTTTCCCGCGGCTGCGCGCGCTGGCGTGGTCCGGCGATCACCTCTATGCTTCGCGCGGTTACGACTTGATGCGCGCAAGAATCCAGGATCCTTCTGCCAGCCTCACGTGGCAGCCCGTAGCCAATTTTCAGCCTGCCTTGCGTCGCCGCTTCTCAGTCATGAACCGGCTCACGGCGCGCCTGTTTCGCGACGGCTTTCATGCGCTCGCAGTGCTCCCGTCCGGTGCACTCATCGCTGCCGTTCCAGGCGCGATCGTAATGCTGCGTCCAGGCGAAACCGAATTTCACCGCTCGCACACGATCCTGCGCGGCACGCGTCCGCTGCACATCACCGCAGTTCCCAGCGGCGCAATATTCTGGGGAGAATACTTCGACAACGCTGCGCGGGATGAAGTCCACATCTACGCGTCCACCGACGCCGGCGCGACGTGGAGCGTCGCCTACACGTTCCCCAAGGGCGCCATTCGTCACGTCCACAACATCGTTCACGATCCCTGGGGAAATTGCCTGTGGGTGCTGACCGGAGACTACGGCGACGAATGCCGCGTCCTGCGCGCCGCCTGCGATTTCAGCCGGGTCGAAGCCATGTTGCAGGGCAAGCAGCAGGCCCGCGCGGTCGCCGCCATTCCTACTGAGGATGGCCTCTACTTTTCTTCCGACACTCCACTCGAATCGAACTACATCTACCGGCTCGACCGCCAGGCATCGTTGCAGCAGGTCACCCAGATCAGCAGTTCGTCCATCTACGGATGCCGTGTGGGAAGCCGCGTATTTTTTTCGACGATGGTGGAACCCAGCGACGTCAACCGCGATCGCCATGTGCGTGTGTACGGCTGTAATGGCGGAAGCGCCAAAGACTGGCATCCATTGCTGGAGTGGCAAAAAGACCGCTGGCCCATGGGCCTGTTTCAATATGGCAATGCATTCATGCCCGACGGCAACAACACCACGCCATTCCTGGCCCTGACCCCAGTAGCCGTCGAATCCGACGACATCGTCACCTCGCTCTACCTAGTCGGTTCGTAAGCAGTCCGTATGTAGGGACGGCCGCCCCCGGCTATCCGTCGAGCGCAGCTCGACGGCTCTTCTCGCTCAGCGCCCACCACTCCCCGTTGCCGTAATATGGATCGAGAATCGAAAGCTCCCTTGCCTCGCCTCAGCTACTACCGTCGCATCTTCAGCGCCTACCTCATCGGCGGCAAAAGCCACCTCACCTTCTGGCACGAAACTCCGGCGGCAAATCCCAATGCGGCTGTCGGCGAGCTCGGCGAATACTACATGCTCTTCGCCGAGAAGGCCGACTATCAGGGCTTCTACGATTCCAACGGCGTTCCGCAACTCGACTATCATGGCCAGATCGGCCTGCAGTACAATCCCATCGCGATCGCGCAATATGGACTTGGAAACTACAATCTCTTCCGCCGCAGCGCCGATCCAGAACGCCGCCGGAAATTCTTTGTAGTCGCCGACTGGCTCTACTCACACCTGGAGCAGAACCCGCATCGGCTCTCCGTCTGGAACCATCACTTCGATTGGGAATATCGCGACACGCTCCGAGCCCCATGGTACTCGGCACTCGCGCAAGGGCAGGGAATTTCCCTGCTGGTGCGGGCTCACAAAGAATCGCGTCAAGAATCAGAAGCCGCGCGTTATCTCGATGCAGCGCGGCGCGCCCTCGCCTGCTTCCACGTGCCCATGAAAGACGGCGGCGTCGCCTTCACCGACAAGTCCGGCGACCTGTGGTTCGAGGAGTACATCGTCTCCCCGCCGACGCACATTCTCAACGGATTCATCTGGGCAGCCTGGGGCATCTACGATTACTTCCTCGCCACCAAAGACGCCTCCGCGCAGCAGTTGTTTTCCAGTGCGGTGCGTACACTGCTGCACAATCTGGACCGCTACGACCTGGGATTCTGGTCCCTCTACGAGCAGTCCGGTACCCGCCTGCCCATGGTGGCCAGCCCCTTCTACCACCAGTTGCACATCGTGCAGTTGCGGGTGATGCATCGTCTGACAGGAGAAGCCGCGTTCGCCCGCGTGGCCGACCGCTGGGAAAGTTACAGCCGCAGCCGCAGCAAACGCACCCGCGCCCTCTGCTACAAAAGTGCCTTCAAACTCTGTTACTACTAGAGCGCAAGCAGTTGGTTCTGAAAGTTTGGGATTCCTGCTTCCGGCGTTACAATTGCCGCATTTCTGGCCAGACCTATGCAAGAGCCTTCTTCCGAAGCGCGCACCCGAACCGCGGAACTGACCGGAACCGTTGCCGGGCGTTTTGCGATTCTGAAGATTCTGGGCGCCGGCGGCATGGGCGAGGTATACCAGGCAAAAGATACGAAACTAAGGCGTGTCGTCGCCATCAAGCGCATGTCGCCTCGCTTGCAGCAGGACGACGCCGACCGCCGCAAATTTCTTCGCGAGGCGCAGCAGGCTTCAGCCCTGAATCATCCCAACGTAGCAGGCATATACGACGTGATCGAGGAAGGAGGCGAAATCCTCCTGATCATGGAATTCGTCGAAGGCACGCCGCTGCGCTCCAAGATGCACATCGGCTTCGGCAACGATGAGTTCTTTGAGCTCGCGATCCAGGTGTTGGAGGGGCTGAACGCCGCCCACGAAAAAGGCATTCTCCACAGCGACATCAAGCCGGAGAACATCATGCTGACTCCGGCGGGAAACGCCAAGATCCTTGACTTCGGCGTGGCCAGGCGCTTTTCGCTTGGCACCAACGAGTCCATCACTGTCGAGACTTTTACCGGCAACATCAGTGGCACGCCCGCCTATATGGCGCCCGAAATCCTGCTGCAGAAGCCCTACGACGGCCGTGCCGACCTCTTCTCCATGGGCCTGGTGTGTTACGAAATGCTGGGCGGCCGGCAGCCGTTTGAGACCGATAGCATTGCCGGCACGATGGCGTCGGTTCTGCACACCGAGCCGCCGTCGCTGGACGAACTCAATCCCAAGGTTTCTCCTGCGGTCGCTGCAATTGTGCGGACCATGCTGGAGAAAAATCCGGCACAACGCTACGCCAGCGCCCGAGATGTATTGATCGACCTGCGCCGCGTCCGCCAGGGCGAGAAACCGGTTTTCGCGAAGGCTGTCGTTTCGGAAAGCAAGCACGAAGAGAAGCCAGCACAAAAGACGGTCGGGTTTTCGAAAAAATTGCCAGTTATGATCGCCGTGGCTGTCTCGGTCCTACTAGCGGCACTTCTCATCGCACGAAGTGTTTTTCATAGGGGACCGATCGAGAGCTCAACCAACGTGGGACAGCCTGCGGTCCCGATAGCGGGCACGCTCGTGGTTCTTCCCTTCGACGCCATCTCCGATGACGCCAAACTCACTGCATTCGGCGATGGCTTGGTTGACACGTTGACGGCCAAGCTGACGCAACTCGGTGACAACCATTCCCTGCAAGTGGTGTCAGCGGGCGAGATTCGCCAGAAGAATGTCGCCAGCCTGGCCCAGGCGCGCCAGGAATTCGGCGCCGACACCGGCTTGCACATCGGCTTGCAGCGCTCCGGAGCTTTGGTCCGGGTTACTTATTCGCTCAGCGATGCGAAGACAGGAAAAGTGTTCAAGGCCGGCACGGTCGATGCCCCCGTGACGGACCCGTTCGCCATCGAAGATCAAGTCGCAACCGCAGTTGCCGCCGCGCTGGGATTGGAACTGCGAGCGGACGAAACCCGCGACCTTGCTTTTCACGGGACCACCATGCCCGACGCCTACAACTATTACACTCAGGCCCGCGGCTACCTGCAGGACGCGACTAAAACCGCCAATGCGGACAGCGCGATCATTCTGCTGGAACAGGCGCTCAAAGTGGATCCGAATTATGGAAGAGCCGAAGCCGACTTGGGCAGCGCCTACTGGGCGAAATATACCGCGAGCAAAGACAAGAGTCTGATCGCAAAGTCCCAGCAAGCTTGTTCGCGAGCGATTGAACTGGGCAACGCCGGGGCCGCCGGCCATGTGTGCCTGGGAACGATTGCCCGCGGCACCGGCAAGTACGAAGATGCCGTTACCCAGTTCCAGAGCGCAGTCCAGCTGGAGCCATCGAACGAAGATGCCTACATCGGACTGGGCGGCGCCTATGAACATTTGAGCAAAGCGGCGGACGCCGAGACTACTTATAAAAAGATCGTTCAGTTGCGCCCGAAGTACTGGCGCGGCTACAACCTGCTGGGCGCGTTCTACCTGCGCCAGGCACAATACGATGACGCCGCCAGGATGTTCCAGAAAGTGGTCGAACTCACGCCCGAAAGTTTTCGCGGTTATGCGAACATGGGCGCAACCCTTCTCTACGAAGCGAAATACGCGGAGGCCATTCCGCCGCTGGAGCAGTCGCTCGCAATCCATTCCACTGCCGACACCTATTCGAACCTGGGCACGGCTTATTACTATCAACATCGTTTCAAGGACGCGGCGCAGACCTACGAAAAAACGATTCAACTCAACGACAAGGACTATACGAATTGGGGAAACCTCGGTGAAGCGTATTACCTCAGCGGGGAGCGTCCCAAAGCCGAGGCCGCGTTTCGCAAGGCGATCGCCATGGCCAAAGAGGATCTCGCGGTCAACCCGCGCGACCCGCAATTGCTTCGGAGTCTGGCGAATTATCACGCCATGATCAACGACCGCACCAACGCCCTCAAATATTTGAACCAGTCGCTGGAGCAGAGCAAGGTCGACAAGGATGCGCTCTTTTCCGCGGCGCAGATTTATAACGACCTGGGCGACAAAGGCCTGGCCCTCGAATGGCTGGGTAAGGCTTTGCGTGCCGGATACGCTCCGGGCATGGCCCGGCAACAACCGGATTTGGACAATCTGCACGGAGACGCACGTTTTGAAGCTTTGTTAAACTCCACTGGCTCATCCCTGGACAAGTAGCGCGTTCGTCAAATTCCACTTCGGAGATAACAAAATGGACGTTTGTGCTGGAGGTACGATCAACGCTGGCGCCACCTCAATCACCTTTACCAATCACCATAAAGTGCCGTGCAACATCACCAGTTGCGCATTACCGGGATTTCCCAAAATACCCCCGCCCGTGACCGTCCCGGCGAAAGTGGGTTCAACACCGGGTACGATCACGGTTCCGCTCAATCCCCCGCCCACGCAAACGGGCGATTACGAGTACACGCCCGATTGTTGTGACCTCGAGACGAACCCGGTAATAAAAGTTCAGTAGCTTCCAAGCGGCGATTGTTCTTGCGAATGCTCCGGGGCTTATTGCTCCGGAGCCGTTCGATCGGGTCAGCCTTCGCTCACATCCCTCGTCTTGTCGCGCATGTGACTCTTGTACCTTGCGAGGAACTTCTCAGGCACGTCTAATATGCTGGAGACTGGATGAAGTTCCGCAGATTTAGATGAGCACAAACCTCGCGCTCCCCTTCTACAACCATGCCAGGAATCATCCCGAACGGCTTGCCCTGTCCGTGAATCAGCAAGATTTCACCTATGGTGAACTGGCGGACGTTGTCGAGCGGATTGCGGCATGGTTGCAGTCGCGACCGGCGAGTGAAATGAAACTCGTAGGAATCCTGGCCTCGCGGAGTTGGGAAGCGTATGCCGGACTTCTGGGCGCCTGCTGGGCGGGCGCTGCCTATGTTCCGCTGAACCCCGACTGGCCCGAACCAAGGCTGCTCAGCATATTGCAGACCACCGAACTCGACGCGCTCATCGTAGATGATCGCGGCCTGAAACTTCTCTCGCCGCAAGTTCTGAAGCGAACGCCGAAACAAATCCTGGCTCCAGCCAGCCCCGAATCATTTTTGCTCGGAACGCCGCCGACCAGCACGCCGATCGCCGGCTCCGGCACCTTGCCGCCGTCCGACCGTCATCATCTGCCCCAGACACTTCGCGCGGACGACCTCGCCTACATCATTTTTACCTCGGGAACCACGGGATCGCCCAAAGGCGTCATGGTTTCCACCGGAAATGTTTCGGCGTTTCTCTCTGCCATGAGCGAGCTGTACCCCTTCAGCCCGCAAGACCGTGTTTCCCACCGGCACGAGATTTCGTTTGATTTCTCCGTTCTGGATCTTTTCATTACCTGGTTCTCGGGCGCGTCTCTGCACGTGATTCCAGCCAGCCAGTTGATGGGACCGTCACGCTTCATCCGCGAGCGGCAACTTACGGTATGGTTCTCAGTGCCATCGGTAGTCGCTTTCATGCGCGACATGAAGATGCTCATGCCCGGAGCCTTCCCGTCGCTGCGCTATTCTGCCTTTTGTGGCGAGCCTCTGCCCGCCACTTCCGTGAAGGCATGGCAAGAGGCATGTACAGACAGTCTGATCGACAATATCTACGGTCCCACGGAAGCCACGGTCGCTTGCCTGAGTCAGAGGTGTTCCGAACCCTTCGTGGTCACCCCAGAGCGCGGAACCATCGCCATCGGCAAGCCCTTCGCCGGCATGGACGCAGCGATTGTCGACGCGTCTCTTAATTTTCTTCCGTCGGGGGAAAAAGGTGAGCTCGCTCTTTCCGGCAGCCAGGTCGCGAAAGGATATTTCAAGGATTCGCAAAAGACGGCCGCCCGATTTCCCTCCATCGACAAAAAGGTCTGGTACCTCACAGGCGATTTTGCCTACCAGGACTCCGACGGAAGATTCCATCACCTGGGGCGCACGGACAACCAAGTCAAGGTGCTGGGCCACAGGATCGAACTGGAGGACGTAGAGGCGCACCTCCGCGAAGTGTGCGCTGTCGATTCCGTGGCCGCCGTCGCGTGGCCGATTACAAACGCTCTGGCCGAGGGGATTGTGGCGTTCGTTGCGGGCAGCGCTCTCCCGGCCGCTGAAATCCGCGAGCAGATGCAGCGCCGCGTTCCGAAATATATGGTTCCCACTGAGGTGCGGTTCCTGCAGCGGCTGCCCGTGAGCGCGAGTGGCAAGACAGACCGAAAATCTCTCACCGAAATGCTCGCGCAAGGTTCGGCATGAACACGACCGATCTCCAAAGGGACGAGCCCCAGAGCGCCGCGCCCGCTCCTCGACCCTTCAGCTTCCTGCGCGGTTTTCGGATCATTCCACGCCTTGAGACCTACCCGTGGGTGGTCGCCTTCGCACAGACCATCGCCGGGAAGGCCACGATTCTCGCCTTGTTTGGGCTCGGCCTCTACTACGCGACCTGGCTTCACTATCTGCACAATCCCCGCTGGAAGGTCCAAATCTGTTTTCTGGTGGTCGTGACCGCCCTCCCGCAATACCGTCGGATTGTGCTGGTATTGGGCACGGTCTGCTGGGCGTTCGGCATTTGGTGGCAATGGGCGGAACATCCCCAGATCGTCCAGGCCGCGATCTCACTGGTTCTGGCGGCGGCAATATTCTTCTTGGCAATCCGCTTCCGTACCTCATGGTTCGGACGCAGGCCTGTAGCAACCTTGCTCACCGGATTCGCTCTCACCGTCCTGCTCGCCAGTTATCTGCCCAAGGGCGGAACGCTCCGCACCATGTCATTCGACTTCCTGCCCGTGTTCGGAGCGTACCTGTGGTTCCTCGCCTATTCGCTCATCGACATCAGTTCAAGAAAACGCGACTCCGTTTCTCTGCAGGTCGGCGCGTACCAGCCGATCTGGGGATCATCCGGCACGCCCTTTCCCAAAGGATCGGCGTATCTCCGGCGAATCGAAGCGAAGACCCCGGAGCAGCTTGCCGTGGCGCAACTCAAGGGTCTCAAGCTACTGGCGTGGTCGATCATCCTGGATCTCTTCCTGAACTTTGTATACATGCCGCTCGTCCACGGCTACTTAGGAATCCCGTATTACGAGTTCGTGTTTCATCTCAGCCTGTTGCGAACACCCTTCAAGTGGTACGTCGGCTGGGAAAGTCTGATCGCAGACTTCCTGGGAAAGTTGGTGGACTTCTCCATTTTCGGGCACCGCATTATCGCCGTGTGCCGGATGGCGGGCTTCCTCGCACTGAGAAACACCTGGAGGCCCTTGTCGTCGCCATCGATCGCGGAATTCTGGAACCGCTTCTATTATTACTTCAAGGAGTTGCTGGTCGATTGCTTCTTCTACCCCGCCTTCCTACGCTATTTCAAAACGTGGGGGCGCTGGCGTTTGTTCGCATCGACCGTTGCCGCCGCCGGTTTCGGAAACGCCTTCTTCCACTTCTTTCGCGACCTGAACTACATCGATGAACTTGGCTTCTGGAGGGCGCTCGCGGGGTTTCAAAGCTACATCTTCTATACGATCGTGCTCTCCGTGGGCATCGGCATCTCCCAGATGAGGCAGCAGAAGGCCGACAAAAAGAATCCGGGTTGGATCCGCGCCCGGCTGATTTCGCCACTCTGCGTCGGCGGCTTCTTTTGCCTGTTGAGAATCTTCGATTACACCTACAAGCGATACCCGATTTCAGAAAGTTTTCGGTTCCTGGCTCATCTTTTTAACTTAGTTTCCTGAGGAGTGAAGAGGAGTGCAATGGAGCGCAAAGAAGTAATCCGGAAATTCCTTCAAACCTTGCTGGCCCACAAGTCTGATGCTCAGCCTTTCGCCGATGATGGGTCCTTGTTTCTGAGCGGCCGCCTGCAGTCGGTGGACGCGGTCGCACTGGCGGTTTTCCTGGAGGAGAAGTTTGGCCTGGACTTTGCGGAGATGGGTTTTGATCAGGAGAGATTGGACACGGTGAATGACATTGCGAGCCTGATTGAAGAATCTTCCAATTCCAGGCAGTAGGACGTGCGTACAAATCTGTACGAAAAGAGGTCTACCTTATCGCTCGCTCTTTCGATCGCGTCGAGACGTTCACAAGGCACAGCACGTTAAGAACGAGCTGTAGTCCCACAGATTCGACCATTTCCTAAGCTGCTTGGGGGCTAGTAGCGTTGGCGCCCTTGGCGTCAAATCCAGATGCCCTCGGTACGAGGGAATCTTTCAAACGCAAGAACCTCTCTTCGAAGTACCTCCTCGAAAGATAAGCGACCGCAATTGCGCCACCTCCAGCCAGCGCGAACCTCAGCAATACCAGTTCAAAATGTCCGCTGGAGGGCAACAGGTTCGGGAGGTACCGCCGACACATCAAGTCGTACATACGGAACGCCAGAAGGTGATTGAGGTAGAGTCCGTAGCTCAGGTATCCGAGAAAGCGAAGCGGCGAGAAGTTTACGTAGCGTCTGGCGCTACTGGTGCCGGTCAGCAGGAAAAGCAGCAAGATCGCGGCGCACACTGCAGCAATCGTGGTGTACTGCAAGCCCGCGCCCAGCAGGCGATTGCGCGTCGTCACGCCGAACGGACGCCCCGCCACGAGCAGTACAACCGCCGAACCCATGAGCAACCAGCACAGGGTCCAAACCTGTTTCCTGGAGATTCCGGCGCGAAGCGCGATGGCGATCAGGCTTCCTGCCGCCAAACCGTCGGCAACAAACCATGTATACCAGTCCAATCCTGCCCGATGGCCAAGCGCGAAGGAGGTTGCACGCAATACAGGAGTAAGGATGACGATTGCCGCCGCGATCACGCCGAGCCGGCGGGGGGTCGCTTTGTGCACCACGGTCGGCCAGAGGATGTAGAAATGCTCTTCCACGGCCAACGACCAGAGCGGTCCGTAATCGCAGGCGACACCAAAGAAATCGGTCATATTCGCCAGGTAGACGAAACTCAGGCCCACAAATGCCGCAGACGAACTCCGCAGCACCAGCAGCACAATCAGCAGCAGATAGTACGCCGGCAAGATACGCAAGGCCCGACGCGTGTAAAAGCGACGATAGAAATATGGTTTGTCCCTGGAGTCCATTAGAATGCCGGTAATTAGAAATCCGGAAAGGACGAAGAAGAGATTCACCCCCAACCCTCCAGGTTGAGTGGCAGAGAGGAACCTGCGGGCCCAGGGACCAAAGGATAATCCGGCGTACTGCCAATAAAAGGCGTGCAGCAGAACAACTCCGAGCACCGCGATGCCACGCAACGTGTCGAGTTCCGGCATGAAGGGACGTACGAGCGGTTCCGTCGGCGGTGTCGACCGAGCGGTGTTAGCCGGATCCGAGGACATTGCGATGTGCCCCATTGGATATCAGGCAGCATCAGTGCGTCAAGCTTGCGGTTGCAACTGGGATAGCACCGCTCCAGCGCCGGTTGCAACTTTCGTCGTCATTGGCCCGAACCTTCACTTATGCGATAGCCTCTAAGTTCGCGCCAAAATAAGTTCGCGCCAAAATAAGATCGCGCCAGATACGTTCGCGCCAAATAAGATCGCGTGAAAATTCTCTACGTCTCACAATATTTTCCGCCGGAGATGGGTGCGCCTTCCGCCCGCGCCTCCGAACTCGCTCAGCACTGGGCGCAGGCCGGCCATGACGTATCCGTGCTGACCGGATTCCCCAATCATCCGACCGGAGTCGTTCCCGCCGAATGGCGCGGACGGCTGCACCGGCTGATCTATCGAGAAAAAATTGGCAACGTCGATGTCTTTCGCACCTGGCTTTGGCCCTTGCCCAACCGCAAAGCGCATGAGCGCATGCGCAACTACGCTTCTTTCTGTGTCTCCGCCGCGCTGCGGGGAATGGCCATCCCGCGCCCCGACGTGATCATCTCCTCGTCGCCGCAACTGCTGGTGGGCCTGTCCGGTTGGTGGATCGCTTTCTCCCGGCACATCCCATTTGTCTTCGAAGTCCGCGACCTCTGGCCCGAATCGCTAACGGCAGTCGGAGTCGGTGATGAAGATTCCCTGTTGCACCGTGCGCTGGCCGCGGTGGCGAAATTCCTATACCAGCTCTCCGACCGCGTCGTCGTCGTGACTCCGGCCTTCAAAGAACATCTGATGCGGCGCTGGCACGTGCCTGCGGAAAAAATTTCCATCGTCGAAAACGGTGTCGAGACTGACCTCTTTAAGCCATCCTCCGCCGCGGCCAACCACGCATTACGCAGAGAATTCGGCGCCGAAGGAAAGTTCCTGGTTTGCTACATCGGCACCATGGGCATGGCTCACGGATTGGAAACTCTGCTGGACGCCGCTGGCCAACTGCA
Source organism: Acidobacteriota bacterium (assembly GCA_013289685.1). Lineage (GTDB taxonomy): Bacteria > Acidobacteriota > Terriglobia > Terriglobales > Acidobacteriaceae > Sulfotelmatobacter. Next base: position 338,209 of record JABCZL010000002.1, read on the forward strand.
GCGCCAGAACTCCACCGCACAATTTCTGCTGGTGGGCGAAGGCGCGGAGAAAGAGCGAATCAAAACCCTGGCCCAGTCCCTAGGATTGGCCAACATATCCTTCCTCGACCAGCAGCCCCGCGAGAAAATCCCCGCCTTCATTTCTGCTTCCGATGCCTGCCTGGTTCTCCTGAAAAAGACCGCCGTCTTCAAAACCGTAATTCCCACCAAGATGCTGGAGTTCATGTCCTGCGCCCGCCCGGTGATCCTTGGCGTAGATGGTCAGGCGCGGCAGATTATCGAAGACGCCGGCGCCGGTCTGGTGATCGAGCCCGAAAATTCCGAAGCGCTGGTGCGGGCCATCAACCAGCTATCCGCAAATCACGACGTCGGCGTGGCATTGGGACAAAAGGGACGGGAATACATTCTGCAGCATTTCTCTCGCGGCCAGACAGCCGAGAAATATATCGACGTGCTTTCGACTCTGCTAGGCAGGTCGCAGACTGGCAATGTGGACACGCCCTAAAGCCTAAGGATGGACCGCGTAAATCGAGACCGCCGTCGCCATAGTCAGCGCAACCTCAATCGTCCTGGCGGCCGCAAGTTTGCCTGCGCTCACGGGAACGAAGAGAATGTCGTCCCCCTGGAGAGTGATGTCGGGAGCCTTAGCCTCCAGCATCTTCTTAAGCTGGACGTTGGTTTCAGTCATTCCGGTGGGCGTCTTGCGGATGATTCGCGCACCGCCCATTTTCGCGGTGCGGTTGGCGCCGCCGGCCAACGCCAGCGCCTGTAGGACGGTAAGCGACCCATTGTCCACCAGCAATCCGCTGGGACGGCCCACATCCCCAACCACATAGATAATCGGCGCCCGGGGCACCGTGATCGTGTCGCCGGGCATGATGTCGATGTTGCCAGTCAAGTCGTCAGCCAGATTACGGGGAAGGTCAATCCGAATTGGATCCGCCTGGTTCCGCCGGATGACCGCGATCTTGCGCGACGCGCTGTTGGTGAACCCACCGGCCTCAGATATGACCTCATAGAGTTTGCGGTCCGCCACATCAGGGTAGATGCCGGCTTTCGCCACTTCTCCCAGCACGGTCACGCCTTGTGATGAGGCTTCGTCCACGAAAATGGTTACGTGTGGGTTGCGGACGAATCCGCCGTCCGTGTAACGCTTCTCGAGCAGCGTCTGAGCCTCCTCCTGCGTCAGGCCCTCGACGTGGATGTAGTCGATCAAGGGAAGGTAAATCTCGCCAGAATTGCTGACCCGCACTTTGCTCGTCAGTTCCGGGACGTTGTACACGTTCACTTCAATCAAGTCCCCCGGCCCCAGCTTTACCAGAGCCGACTGATCGGGCGAGTCCTTTCCCGAGTCGGGATTCTTCGCTGGTTCTCCGGAGGTTGTCCCCGCTGCCTGCGAGAGGGGTTGGACTGCGGGTTGAACGGCTGGAGCTCCTGCGGGCGCGCTGCTCTGGCTGGCGCCGCTCGCCGGTTGCTGGGCGGCAGCGATACTAGCCATGACTAAGAAAACTGCCAGCACGAAGAAGAAAACCCGGCCGCAGCGAGTGAAACTCGAAGTGCCCGACTCCATCAGAGGACCCCTGAAGTAATAAGTGAGAATTTGAACAGCAGTTTAGCACAGCGGTGCGGGTTGCGCCCTCGCCATCCGCCATGCGCAATCTTAGTTTTCCACAGGTTTTTCCCGTTCCGAGATTGAAAGTCCCATTCTGGTACTGCTAGAGTCAAAGGCACCAAGCCAGCAGGAATCTGTGCACTAACTATTAACCGCGGGCGGTTGCTGCAATACTTTTGAGAAGAGTGTAGCGGACATGTAGACGGGCATGTCTGATTGCCGAAGGTGGCATAGTTGACGGGCATCTTCCTCGGTACGTTTGTTTTAGCGCTGCTGTCGGCTTTCGTGCTGACGCGGTATGTGCGCGATATCGCCAACGCCCGCGGCTGGGTTGCGGTTCCTACCCAGGAGCGTCACCTTCATTCCAGCCCGCTGCCGCGCTTGGGCGGAGTAGCCATTTTTCTCGCCTTCTCCTGTTGCATGGGCCTGGCCACGGTGTGGGTCCTGCGTCATCCCCGCATACACGCAGGTTTCTCTTTAAAGACGCTGCTCACGATCTTTGTGCCGGCTTCGCTCGTCTTTCTGCTGGGTGTGTACGACGATATCCGCGGCGCCGGTCCCTATTTCAAATTCTCCGTACAGGGCATTGCCGCCACCATGCTGTTCATGGGCGGCCTGCGGATCGTCAACATCCCGGTGTTGTTCGGTGACCACACGCTGCCATGGTTTATTGGATTGCCGGTCACCGTTCTGTGGGTTTTGGCTATCACCAACGCCTTTAATCTGATCGACGGTCTCGATGGTCTAGCCGCCGGTTCGGCCCTGTTCTCGACCCTGGTGGTTTTTGTGGTGGCGCTTCTTTACGGGCCTTCGCTGATCACGGTGATGACCATCGCCCTGGCGGGCGCCATTCTCGGTTTTCTGCGCTTCAACTTTAATCCGGCGACGATTTTCCTGGGGGACTCCGGCAGCCTCTTCATCGGCTTCATCCTGAGCGCGCTGGCGCTGCAGGGAGCGCAAAAAGCTCCCACGATTGTTGCCGTTGCCATTCCCGTGGTCTCTTTTGGGCTGCCCATTCTGGAGACCGCACTCTCTATCGCGCGGCGCCTGATCAGCGGGCGTCCGGTCTTCACCGCCGACCGCGAGCATATTCACCACAAGCTATTGCAGCACGGCATGACGCACCGCCAGGTCGTGATTCTGCTCTACGGCGTTTCGGCGATTTTCGCCATGCTGAGTTTGTTCCTGCTGTGGCCGACCGGCAGTTCCCTGGGACTGGTGCTCGCCGTATTAGGCATCGGAATCTGGATTGGCGTCCAGCATCTCGGCTACCTCGAATTTGGAGAACTGGCCCGCGTCGCCCATCGCACCTTCAATCAGCCGCAGATCTTCGTCAACAACCTGGCGATCCGCCGCGCCACCGAAGAACTCAAAGTTGCCCGCGACTACGATCAGGTTCGCCGCATCCTCGCGGCCGCTTTCGGCAGTAATGATTTCGACAGCTTCGAACTGAAGTTCGATCTGCTCCCGGGCGAAGTGGTTCCATTCGAAACCCCCGACCCATCTGCAGCGCGCCGCCCTGGACACTCCTACCGCTGGAGCAAAGCCGGCGTTCCGAAAGTACTCAATGACTCAACCGTGTGGACTCTCGCTCTGAACCTGCTCAGTTCCGCCAACCACCGCCGCGGAACCCTGACCGTGCACCGCATGTACTCTCCGCGCGATCTGCAACTCGACATCAACCTGCTCACTTCGGCCTTTCCCACAGCGCTGGCCGACGCCCTCGACCGCACCCTGGCTCACTCCGCGCAGGTGATCCCGCTGACCGAGAAAGACCCTGCGCTGCTTGCCGCCCAAGCCGGGTAATCCGGACACAGTTTCGCTGTCTCCCGAGTCCTGGGGATCCACAACATCAGATTTAGTCGGGGCTTGTTCACCGCTCGCGGACGCGAGCGATTCCGAACAGGAACCGCGGTCGCTCGACCGGCACGCATCGATTCCATCGCACACATCACGGTGCGGTTCCGGTGCCGCTAAAGCAAGGATTCAGGAGGGAGCGTTTTTACTTACAGCTTCGCGCTGGCGTAAGAATTGATTTCGCAGTTCAGGCAAACTTCCTCAAAAGCAGGTGCTGTCCATTCCATGATTTCCCCCAGTAATCGTCCCGCGGGCATACCGCGAACGTGCCATCAGCATATCCGACTGCCGGGCTGAAATCAATACCCCTCAAAACAAGTGCTGTTTCCCTGATTTGCGTTTCCTTCGTGATACTTCGTGGCCTTCGTAGTAAGTGTTCTAAAACTGGCCATCGCGAGAAGACAGCGATCGTAGGTCCGCAAGGCCTTCACTGCCATTTCCGACCCGTTTTCCACACCCGGAACCACTCCCGTCACTTTCTCACCCTTCGCTATCTGTTTACCTTCATCTCCACCGTGATAGAAGCGAGGAATCCGCAATCATGTTTCGCAAGACCGTGTATGGCTCTACTTTTAAGGACGTCAACTTTGTCCCTTTGCAGTCCGCCACATTCTGCGTGCAATGTGAACTGATCAGCGCCAGCACCAAGCCTTTCTGCCTGGCCTGCGGCAGCCATGCCCTGCTCGGTCTTTCGCGAGTGCTCGGCGGATCGCTGCTCCACCAGCAGACCGCGCATCTCATCACCGACATGGAGCTGAACAATCTGGTGCGCGATCTGCTGCGCACCGTGCCCGACCCAGATGTTGTCAGCATGGCCGATCACACCCGTATGCCGTCGCTGGCTCAGCGCAGCCAGTTGCGCGTCGCCAATGCTGCCCATCCCGTGTCCGGCTTCCGCGCGGTGGCGGTAGGGGAAGACATCGAGATTCATCCCGCGGAACTGGATCTGGAGCCCGCCATCAGCGCCATTACCGAACGCGCCCAGCACCTGACCGGAGCGACCGGGGCCGCCATCGCGCTCCGTGCCGGGGACGAAATTGTGTGCCGCGCCCGCGCCGGGCGCACCGCTCCCGACCTGGGAGTCCGTCTGCAAACCGACGCCGGCATCTCCGCCGAAGCCGTCCGCTCCGGCGAGATCATGCTCTGCCACGATGCCGAGCGCAACCCGCGCGTCGACCTGGCCAGCTGCCGCCGCCTCGGAGTGCGCTCGATTCTGGTCTCGCCCTTGCGCCACTACCGCCGCACTCTCGGCGTGTTCGAGGTCCTGTCCTCGTCCCCCGGAGCCTTCGACGAGCGCGATGTGGCGACCATGCAACTGCTTTCCAGCATGATGGTGGCCGCCATCTCCCGCATCTCCAGCCTGCACCACGCCCAAATCCTCCGCCGCGCCGGCTAAGGGAATGGCCTGTCTTAACAGGGCGTGGCTTCAAGCCGCGCCGTAGGTCTTGGATGAAGACCGACTTTTTAGCCGCTGGGGGCCCTTAAGCTTTCAAGCCCTCAGTTCTGGCGAAAGCCGGTTCCTCCGGCGCAAATCTCTCCCTATCGTCCTTTCGACTTTCTTCTTTTGCTTACTTTTGCCCAATACCGCGCTAATATGGAGCCACAAGAAGTTTGGGCCCTTCTCATGGCTGCCACAAGCTCGTTGCATCGGGGTTCCTCCAACCGTCGCCGTCGTGTGCGCCACAAGATTCAAACGCCCGCGTATGCCACGTTCACCGCGGAATCCCAAGGTGCCATGCTCGATCTCCACGAGATCGTGGACATCAGCGAAGACGGCGCCGCCATTCAGTGTCATTCGCCTCTCGAAGTCAACACGCGAGTGAACCTGTGTCTGGACCTCGCCGATTGCGCCCAACACATTTACACCACCGGGCAGGTGGTCTGGTCCAACGCCTCCGGACGTGCCGGGCTTCATTTCTCAGAACTGTCTCCAGAGTCCGTGTCCCGATTGCGCGAATGGCTCTTCGTCAACGTGATGGCCGGAGTAGCCAACGGCGAGGCTGACATCGCTTTTGCCGCGCCGCGCGCAGAAGCCCCTCGTCCCGACTACACCGACTCGCTCGCGGCGGTGACCGCTGTCCAACACCAGGTGGAGACGCTCGGTCCAGATCTCGCCGCCGCTTTGCAGTTGATTGCCGAACGCGCACAAACTTTGGTTCGCGCTTCCGGAGCGGCCATCGCGCTCGCCAATGCCGATCCGAATTTCATGATCTGTCGTGCCAGTTCCGGCCCGGATGCTCCGCCGGTTGGCGCGCCCTTGCAGGTTGGATCCGGTTTCTCCGGGGAGTGCGTCAGGACCGGAACGCTGCTGCGTTGCGACGATACTGAGAGCGACGAGCGCGTGGATCGCGACACCTGCCGCGCCTTGGGCCTGCGCTCCATCCTCGCAACTCCCGTACGCGTGGGGGAGAAGTCGATCGGAATCGTCGAGGTCTTCTCCGCTCAGCCCAACACCTTTTCTGAAAACGACGGCCGGGTGCTGCAGCGCCTCGCCGAAACTGTGCTGGCCGCCGTCAACCGTGCCGCTCGCGCCGAAAATCTGCCGCCTCTGGTCGCCGCCAAGCCTGCCCCGCGGTTCGCCCCAGCGCCAGGGAGCGTGCTCTTCGCTTCCGCCCCCGAGCAAGAAAAGAAAATGGAGAGCTCAGAAGAGAAACTCTCCGGCATCAGCCTGCCGCGTTCGCACCTGCTCATTCTGATCTGCGCCGGCGCCGCGATCCTTGCCGTGATGTTTCTGTTCCTCGGGGACATGTCCGCCCCATGGATTCAAAGCAAGCTCCATGATCGCGGCCACAGTCCGTTGCAGACCGTCCTAGCGTCGTCGCAGCCGCCGGCCGTTCCCGCGATCGAAACTGCATCCCTCGAGCAACTTCGCCAGATGGCGGACAACAACGACCCCGCCGCCGAGAATGCTTTGGGTCTTCGTTATTTTCAAGGCGATGAGAAGAATGGAGTCGAGCGCGACGAGAAAGAAGCCTTCCGCTGGTTCCACCGCGCCGCAGATCATGGCAGCCTCAAGGCCCAGGCGAAGTTAGGAATACTTTATTGGAACGGACGCGGCGTCCCCAAGGATGTGAATGAAGCCTACTTCTGGACAGTGCTGGCGCGCGCTCGCGGCGACGAGGAGAACAAGGACCTCGCAGCCATCCTGGCTTCGGGGATGACGCCCAGCCAGTCCGCGGCGATCGAACAGAAAGCCGACCTCTGGCTCCATCAGCAGATGTCGAACTGGAAGCCAACCGCAGGCCACTGAACCTTTCTCTGAACTGAACGGTTTCCTGAACTGAACTGTCTCCCAGAAACTGAGCGCTTGCCTAAGCTTTCGCTTTTGGGTCGCGCAGCGCTTTCAGCGCTGCAAATGAGTTCTTCTTCTTAGCCCCCGAGGTACAGCGTTAGAATACCCCCAGAGGCTCCTGTGCCCACCCTCCGCGATATCCTCGACCGCAGAGTTCGCGAGGCTGACCCCTCTCTCTACGAGAAACTCGACAACAACCGCGTCCGCTGTTTTTCCTGCGGCCACTGCTGCCCGATTCCCCAAGGCCAGCCCGGCGTGTGCAAAGTCCGCTTCAACCGCGGCGGGACGCTCTATGTCCCCTGGGGATACACCGCTGGCATGCAGTGCGATCCCATCGAAAAGAAGCCTTTCTTTCACGCGCATCCCGGCGCGCTCGCCTACAGTTTCGGCATGCTGGGCTGCGATCTTCACTGCGGATACTGCCAGAACTGGGTCACATCGCAAGCCCTGCGCGATCCCAATGCCGTCTCGCCGCCGCTCGACGTATCGCCTGAAGCGCTGGTGCGCGACGCCCTCGACCAGGGCGCCAGAGTTCTGGTCAGCACCTACAACGAACCGCTGATCACCAGCGAATGGGCTGTCGCCGTCTTCAAAGAAGCGAGAGCCGCTGGCCTGCTCACCGGATTCGTTTCCAACGGCAACGCCACGCCGCAAGTTCTCGAATATCTGCGCCCCCACCTCGATCTCTACAAAGTCGATCTCAAGAGCTTCGACGACCGTCATTACCACGAACTCGGCGGACGCCTCGCGCCCATCCTCGACAGCATCCGCCGTATTCACCAGATGGGATTGTGGCTCGAGATCGTAACCCTGCTCATCCCCGGCTTCAACGATTCCGCCGACGAACTGCGCCGCCTCACGGAATTCCTAGCCGGCATCTCGCCCGACATTCCCTGGCACGTGACCGCATTCCACACCGATTACAAAATGCAGGGAGACGACCAGCGCGATACCACCGTCGAAGATCTGCTGCAAGCCGCCGAAATCGGCCAAGCCGCCGGACTGCGTTACATCTATGCCGGCAACCTCCCCGGCATGGTCGGTCACTGGGAAGATACCCGCTGCCCGCAATGCCATGAAACTCTGATCCGCAGGTACGGATATCTCATCAAGGATTATCGCCTGACCCCTGAAGGCCGCTGCCCGCACTGTTCCTGCCAAATCCCCGGCCGCTGGGCCGCCAAATTCGACCGCCAGATCACCTCCCACCCTTTCCTTCCGCACAAACGCTCACGTTTATTTACAATCACAAGTCGTTGAGTCTCGCAAATACAGCAAACGATATGAACACCTGCCGGGTGCCCCATTTCTCGCGCGTTTTTGGCGCGAGAAGTGGGGTCTTTCTAGACATCATCGCTCTAGCGACTCTGCTCCTCCTGGCCTCCTGTTCTCCGCGCGACTTCCTCTCGCGCCGTCTCGCCACCGATTTGATCTCCGCCTCCGAGCTGTTCCGCACCCCACAGCATTTCGCACTGCAGACGGGAACCGTCTCCAACAAGGACTACGTCTCGCCCGAATATCTTGTTCTCCAACAACACGGCTGGATTTCGGCCACCGCGGCCCGTTGCTCCCCTGGCATGGCGCCCCCACCCTGCTGGGATGTCTTCCTGACTCCTGCGGGCGTCGACACGGTCCGAGCCCTTGTCCCCGCGGACGAGGCGGACAAGACGCTATTCTTCATTCCCGTCGCCAGAAGGGAACTGGTGGGCGTCACTGGGATCAGCAAGCAGGGCAACCAGGCCGACGTCGACTTCACATGGAGATGGGTCCCGTTGAACGAAGTCGGAGCCGCTCTCTATTCGGCCGACCTGCGTTACGGCTCGACCGTAGGGTTTCGCGAGTACGATGACGGCTGGCGCATCCTCGCCGCCCGAAGCGCTCCTCATCCCAATCCCAATCAGACGCTTGACGACGCGCTCAAGAACGCCGAGCCCGCGCAGTGATGGTGATGGAGAGAGTGAAGATCGACAGAGCGAAAGCCACCCCGGCACAAATGGCGCCAGCCTGGATTGAGTCCGCCGCGAAATGGCTGACCCCGCGCCGCGTTCGCGCCCAGGCAATCGTTCTGGCCCTGTGCTTGTGGGGAGTGTGTGCCGTCGATTTCGCAACCCCCGGCCTGCTGGACCGCGCGGGCAACATCAAGTTCCAGGACTTTCTGCCGCTTTACGTTTCCGCTCAGCTAATTGCGCACGGCCGCGCAATCGACCTCTACGACCAGCAGGTGGTTGCACAGGCGGAACACGCTGTCGTTGACCAGTCCGACCGCGTGCGTCTGCCCTACCTCTACGGACCGCAAGTTGGACTCATGCTTGTCCCTCTCGCACGATTCTCGTTTCCCGTGGCCGCTCGAATCTGGGTAGTCACCAGCCTTTTCGTTTTCTTCGGGTGTGTTTATCTTGTCTGGAAATCTTGTCCCGCTCTGCGCCCCCACTCCGGAATCGTCATCCTCTGCACGCTCGCGTTTCCTCCGTTGTTTCATTTCGTGGTGCGCGGCCAGTTGTCGGCGGTTGTGCTGGCGTGTTTTACGGCCGCATTTCTTGCCTTCCGCGCCGAGCGCCAATGGATGGCGGGGGTCGCCCTCGGATTCCTGGTATTCAAACCGCAGTTTCTGGTTGCCATTCCCATCGTGTTGCTTCTGGCTCATGCCTGGAAGGCCCTTGCCGGACTGGCAGTTGCGGCAACCGCGCAATTGGCTCTCACCAGCCTGTATTTCGGCCCCGCCGCGATGCGTGCATACTTCGACACACTCTGGCACATCTCCCGCGCGATTGGCCCGGTAGAACTCAGCCTTGCGCCCATCCAGATGCATTCCTTGCGGTCCTTCTGGTCGTTGCTGATTCCCTGGCCGGAACCTGCACTGGCGCTGTACATTCTGAGTTCCATCGTCATTGTGGGCATGGTCGCAGTCGTCTGGAAATCTTCGGCTCCGCTCGCGCTGCGCTTTTCCGCCTTGACCCTCGCGGCAATACTCGCCAACCCGCATCTGTTCGTCTACGACCTGCTCGTGCTCGCCCCCGCGCTCCTACTTCTTGCGGACTGGGTTCTGACCAACTCGCAGCACCCATCCTCTGCCACGCTGAAACTGCTGACCTATCTAGCACTCGTGTTACCTCTGTTCGGCCCGCTGTCCCGATGGACTCACGTCCAACTCTCCGTCCCCGCATTCACCATGCTGCTGTGGGTCCTATGGCGCGACTCCAGAACTCCGAGTCACAAACTTGCCTCGGGCGAATCCGCCGTTGTATAACCCTTCTTCCCGCCGGGAATCCTATGCAAATCCGAAAAACTTTCGTCGTGCTCTCGATGCTCAGTTGTGCGTTAACCCTCGCCGCACAAAACAAACCCAAGCTCACGCTCGACGAATTCTTCAACTCCGTCGATTTCAAGGGCATTGAGATTTCTCCCGACGGCAACTCGGTCGTCTTCGGCACCGAGCGCGCCGACTGGGACCAGCAAATCTTCCGCAGCGACCTTTGGCTCTACCACGACGACAGCAAAGCCGGCAATCTGATTCAGTTGACGCAGTCCGGCCACGACTCCGACCCGAAGTGGTCGCCCGACGGCCGCTGGATCGCTTTCCTCTCCGAGCGCAAGACTTCCTCGGAGAAATCCGGCGACTCCGATTCCGACGCCGACTCAAAAGACGAACCCGCCAGCCAGATCTACCTCATCTCCCCCAATGGCGGCGAAGCGTTCCCTGTCACTCAGGGAGAAGAGGACGTTCACGCCTTCTCCTGGTCGCAGAATTCGCAGGCGATCTACTTCGCCACGCGCCAGCCCTGGAGTAAATCGCAGAAAGACGACTACAAGAAAGAATGGAAAGACGTCGTGCAATATCGCACGGCCGAGCGCGGCGACGCGATCTTCGCCCTCGACCTCTCCACCGCTCTCGCCCGCCACGCAGCCGCGCCCGCGAAACTGGACGCCTCCAAAAGCGATGACGACAAGGAACCAGATCTGACTCCGGGCGCGATCAAGATCGCCGAAATGCCCTTGCGCGTCGATCACCTGCTCGCGTCGCCCGACGGCTTCACCCTAGCGTTCGTGACCAATGCGATCAACCAGCGCCAGGAGAAAATCGAAGATGTCGAGATCTACACTTTGGCTCTGCTCGTCTCGCGAAGAGTTGTCGATTCCCACGGCAACACCGATCCCGATCGTCCCTATCCCATCCGCCTCACCCAAAATCAAGCCGCAGAAGTCCGCCCGCGCTTTGCCAACGACAGCCGCCACATCTTCTTCAGCGTCGAAGTTGGAGACGTCTCCGGCCCCTACCGCGATTTGCAGCCACATCTCTATTGGGTGGACACCTTCAGCAAGAAAGTTGAGCAATGGGCCAAAGACTTCACCGGCCAGATCGTAAGCTTTGAGCCTTACGCCAACGGCGTCGTCGTGACCGCACGTCTCGGCACCGAAGTTCAGATGTACACCGCCGCCAATCCCACGGATTCGCTGCACCCAGTCGCCGGACAAAAAGGAACCTATGAGGACCTCTCGACCGGATCGCACACGCAGCGCGTCGCCTTCCAATATTCTTCGTTGACCACGCCGACCGAGGTCTACCTCGCTGACGGACCCAACGCGCTGGCGACGGCCCGCGCAATCACGTCCTTCAACAAGCTCTTCACCGAACGCGATCTTCCTCAAGGCAAGCCCTACCAGTGGAAGGCCGACGACGGCACCACAGTCGAAGGCATGCTGATTTATCCTCCCGGCAAATTTGAAGCCAAGCACCTGCCCATGTTCACCTTCATTCACGGCGGCCCCGCCGACGCCGACGGCAACCACTTCGCGGCCGACTGGTACCAGTGGGCCGGGCTCGCGGCCACGAATGGCTGGCTGGTCTTCGAACCCAACTACCGCGGCTCGACCGGATACGGCGACAAGTTCCTCGAGCAGATCGTTCCGCAGATCGTCTCGCGCCCCGGCAAGGACATTCTCGCGGGCGTCGACGCGCTGGTGAAAGACGGCATCGCCGACCCCGACCGCCTCACTATCGGCGGCTACAGCTACGGCGGATACATGACCAACTGGCTCATCACCCAGACCACGCGCTTCAAGGCCGCCGTCACCGGTGCCGGCGCGGTCGAGCACATCGGCAACTGGGGCAACGACGACACCACCATGGACGACGCCTACTTCTTAGGCGGACGTCCCTGGGAGGCCCAGCAGCGCTATCACGACGAAGCCGCAATCTTCCAGATCGACAAAGTCCGCACCCCCACCCACATGGTCGCCGGCGCCGACGACATCCGAGTAGCCGTCTTGGAAGATTATCTGCTGGAGCACGCGCTGTATTCGTTAGGCATCCCCAACAAGCTGCTGATCTTCCCCGGCGAAGGCCACGGCCTCGGCAAGAATCCCTGGCACGGCAAAATCAAAGTCCGCGAAGAACTGAAGTGGCTGCAAAAGTACGGCGGCGTACCTGCAGGGAACTAATCGCACTCAACCAAACCTAGCCATCAGCCTTCTTCACCAGCCTTGTCATCCTGAGGCCCGCGCCTTTTGCGGGCCGAAGGATCTATGGAGTCGCCAGGGGCGCCGATGCCGCCAGCAGAGTGCATAGGTTCTTCGCTCCGCTCAGAATGACAATCGCGTGAGATTAGATCCTCGATTTTTTTTCTTCCTTCCCCTTAAAGTATTGATTCATAATCGGTTGCGTCGTGGGACATCCCCCGACCTCCACAAAATCTTGAGCCGCAAGGACTTGCGGCTAAAATGTTCCGGGACAGGGACTTAGCTCCGGTCCGAGCGCCGTTCAATGGATTCCTGACGGATGACGTTTTGGGAGATCCCTCGCGCATGTAGCGAGCTTGCGCGTTCTGGATTTCTCAGTAAAGGTTGTTCGTCACACAAACGGGAATTTTTTCTGTGGAAGGCTGTGGAAAAAGTTCGCGGGAACGTACAATTCCCCGCTCAAAGCGGAGCTCGGGCTTGGCTAAACGGCCGAATTTCCATCGGTCGAAAAAAGCGACGGAGTGGGGTAGCCGGTTTCGTAGTGGAGCTCGGGGTCCAAACGCCTGCGGGAGTGAACGTGGAAGAGCGGCCCTTCGAGGGCCGCGTTGTGCGTAGGATGAGATGGCCTTCAGGCCCGGTGTACCGTACTGGAATCGTCCGGCCATTATCACAGGGGCTAAAGCCCTTCGCTGGCGGCCCCCCCTATCGCGGCCCTGAAGGGCCGCTCTTCCACGGGATTCTTCCACGGGATTCTTCCACGGGATTATCCGAGGGCGGGTTTTCCCTTGGCGAATCCCCGCAGTGGCTGAAGCCGAATTAATTTGGTGGGGACTGAATCGGCACGACTGGAAGTCGCGCCCTTCCCGGTTGCTCTCGGCTCTCGGTCCTCGGTGCTCGAGACTCGCTAGCCCGCGTCCTCGACCACACCTCGGCGCACGCCTAGGCGCGCCTGCAGGTGTTTGCGGTAACGGCGGCTCAGGCGGACTCTCGCACCACTCTCCAGCAAGACCTCGTATTCGCCGTCTGGACGGAGCTTTAGTCCGCGAACTCGCTCCAGGTTCACGATGCTTGAGCGGTGGACGCGGCAGAACACGGTCGGATCCAGATCCTCTTCCAGGTCTGACAGGGTGCGGCGTAGCAGGTGGCTTCTTGGTCCTACGTGCAGGCAGGCGTAGTAGTCGGCGGCTTCGATCCAGTCGATCTCTGGGATATTCACGAAGACAATCTGCCCGGCATTCTTGATGACGAAACGCTCCAGCTTTTGTGTGCGATCTTTATTTTTATTTTTATCTTTATCGTTGCCCAGCCGGATCTTTTGTTTGGCGCGGCTGAGGGCCAGTTCGAAGCGCGCGTTGTCGAACGGCTTCAGCAGGTAATCGAGCGCGCCCGCTTCGAACGCGCGCAGCGCATACTGGTCATAGGCAGTGACAAAGACGATAGCCGGCGGCAGGTCGCCGCCCAGCAACTCCAGCACATCGAAGCCGTCGCACTCCGGCATCTGGACGTCGAGAAAGAGCAGATCCGGATTCGCTACGCGGATCTCGCCCAGGGCCTCCGCGCCCGAGCTGCATTCGCCAACGATTCCTATGTCGGGGTCGGTGCGCAACAGCACGGCAAGGTTCGAGCGCGCCAGCGGCTCGTCGTCGACAATCAGCGCCCGTATTTTTGCGGGATGTACATCGGCGTGCACGAGTCACCCCTCGGATATTTTAGAAGCAGGCTCGGAAACGAAGGGCACGGAGACCGTTACCTCCACTCCTCCGGGTTGCTGATTGCGCATGCTGAGCTCGAACTGATCTCCATAGAGGCTTTGCAGGCGGGTGCGCACGTTCAGGATTCCGATTCCCGACTGGCTCGTTTCCCATCCCACGGGCAGGCTGGGCCCGTCATTATAGACGCGCACAGTCAACGTTCCGTTCGCGCGCGATGCCGTGATGCGGATCGCTCCCCCTTGCACGCGGCGCGCAATGCCGTGTTTGACCGCGTTCTCCACCATGGGCTGCAAAATCAGGCTGGGAACCTGCGCCGGCAGAAGCTCCTGGGGAACGTCCACGCTGAACTGGAGGCGCTCCGCGAAGCGGGCTTTCTGAATGTCGAGATACTTCTGCGTGAACTCCAGTTCTTCGCCGAGTGGCACCTGCTGGCGGTCGGAATCTTCCACCACTCTCCGCAAGAAGTCGCTCAGCCGCACGATCATGTTCACGGCCGCGTCATTTCGTTTTTCGCGCACCAGTCCGGCAATGGCGTTGAGCGTGTTGAACAGGAAATGCGGCTCGATCTGCCGGCGCAGCGCGCTGAGCTGCGCCTTCGAGAGTTGCTCGTTGAGATGTGCCGTCTCGGTTTGCTGACGAGCCAGCTGCTCCCGCGAATCCAGTACGTGGTCGACCAGCAGAATCAAGCCGTACAGCACCAGGGACGAGAGAAGCCCGTAGGAAAACTTATGCCGCCACAGTTGAGGAAACGGGTCCGGCCCGGGCGTCAAGGCCCACGGATTCAGCCATTCTTCCCACATGGCTACCCACGCGGCTTGGACGATACCAATGCTGACGCAGGCGGCGAGATGCACGGACCACGTCGAAAATCGTTTCCATTGTACCGGTGGGTAGCGGCTGGTAAGGCGCAAGACCAGCGGCGTGGCCAGGATCCACGGCAGCCACGAAATCAGCAGCGTGAAGAACAGGCGTCCCCAGTAATGGTGCATGCCCTCGGCGCGCATAACAAAAACATTTTGGGTGGCGTCGAACAGGCCCAGCCCGAACCAGATGGCGGCGAGCCACAACCAGCGCGGCGATTCGGATTCTGTGCGAGTCGCGTTCATAATCAGGATCGTATTCTACGACCGGGCCAAAAGATCAACAATGCAGCCAATCGCCCGGATCGTGCAGCGGGCGGTCTGGTTCTCCGCCGGGAACTGAGCCATACTGCCATGCATGATGAAAACCAACCTGCTGCTTGCTGTGCTCGTTTTGCTGTGCTCGGCCGCCCTGCTTAACTCCACAACGCCGCCGGCTTCTGGACCGGAATACACCGGCGATGGGCAGATGAAGCTGCCGGAGAATTATCGCCAGTGGACCTACCTGACCACCGGCTTCGACATGAGTTACAGCCCAAACGCGATGGGCATGGACCACCACATGTTCGACAACGTGTTTGCGAGCCCGGAGTCGTACGCCGCGTTTCTGCAGACTGGAACGTGGCCGGACAAGACCGTGCTGGTGCTCGAGGGCCGCCGCGCCGAAGGCAGAGGATCGATCAATCAGAAAGGCAATTATCAGAGCACCGATATCATGGGGATCGAGGCCCACGTGAAAGATGAAGCGCGCTTTCCGGGGAAGTGGGCGTTCTTTATTTTCGGCGACGCCAAGACCGCCAAGATGGTTCCGACGAATATGGAGTGCTACAGCTGCCACGCTGATCATGCGGCGGTAGACACGACGTTTGTTCAGTTCTATCCCACGCTGCTGCCGATTGCCCGGAGCAAGGGCACGCTTAGCGCGGCGTATCAGAAAGAGAGCGCTGCGGTGCAGAAGTAGCGCGGGGCGTTGTACATGGGGGGCTGTCCATCGTAAAGCTCGGACCTACCATCGAGGAGCGGCCCTTTAAGGCCGCGATAGGGGACTCCACTAAGGAACAGGGTTTCGGCCCACGTGGCACGGCGCCAAGCCGCATCACGCGGGCGATCCGGAAACCGTACACGGGGCCTAAAGGCCTAATCTTTTTCTTGAGCTCATAACGCGGCCCTCAAAGGGCCGCTCTTCCACGGGATTATCGATGCTCGCGTACGTGAGCGTTGCGTGCGCACCTTCCCTCAGTAGCCAAAGCGGATCATTTTTGTGAGTTCGTATCGGCACGACTGGAAGTCGTGCCCTTCCCGGTTTTTGCGCAAGCGGCAAAGCGTGAAGCTCGCTACGGCACAGCCTGAGAGCAAAAAACGACTAACGACCAACGACCAACGACTGCTTCTCCGCCACTTTCACGCCGTGCGAACTGGCCGCGTAGCGCGCAATGCCCCGGTACAACGCTTCCGCGATTTGCTCGCGGTAGCCGTCGCTGCGCAGTTTCTGTTCGTCGGTGGGACTGCTGACGAAGGAGACTTCCGCCAGAATTCCGGGCATCGCGCTCTCGGTGAGCACGACGAATCCGGCTTCTTTGATGCCGCGGTCGCGCAGGCCGGGGTTCTGTGCTGACAAAGTTCCATACAGAGACCGCTGCACGCTGGCCGCCAGGCGCCGCGATTGCTCGATGCGCTCATGCAAGCCCGCCGGCGACAGGGCCGCCGTCACGGCCGGCTTGGCGGTGCTGGTGCTGGCGTGAGTGTCCACATCTTTTGATCCCGGCGCGGAAAAGAAATTCGTGTAGTAGGTTTCCACGCCGCGCGCCGAGGGCAGGTCGCTGTAGTTGGCGTGCACGGAGATGAACAGATCCGCCTGCGCCTGGTTGGCGATGCTGGCGCGGTCGTCGAGCGTGATGTAGTTGTCGTCGGGACGCGTGTAGATGACTTCCATCCCCAGACGGCTCTCGAGCAGCTTGCCCAGGCGTTGCGAAATTTCGAGCACCAGATCTTTTTCCAGGAGGCCGCGACGGCCTACCGTGCCCAGGTCCCAACCGCCGTGGCCGGCGTCGACCACGATGCGCATCTTGGGGACGCGGGTCCGCAGTTGCAGGTCTTCTTTGGTCGGAGGTGGAACGACGATCGCGAGTTTGCTCTTCTCCGCTTCGCCGGCGTTCGGGAACAAGTTCACTGCGCCCTTGGGGGTCGCGCCGACCTTGCGCACTTCAACCACCAGGCGGTAGGGATTCGACTCCAGGCTCACGGAGAACGTTGAGTCGGCCTTGATCTGCAGAACTACGCGCGTTACGCCGGCCACGGGCTGCGCCGTCCGGATGCGGCTGACGAACGTGTCGCCCACCTCGATCGATTTTCCGACCAGATCGGGAGCGAGCTGTGTATCGCGCAAATCGAAGTAGATGCGGTCCGGGCCGGCCAGGCGGTGGGCTTCGTATTGCACCTGGTCCTGGAGATCGAGAACCACGCTGCTGGAATCCGCCGACGACCAGTGGCGGATTCCGGTGACGCGCGGAAATTTCGACAGCTCCTGCGGAGTCGCGGGAGACATATCGGGCGCGCTGTTATCGGAAATCGGTTCCGGACTGGCGTTCGCGGCGGTGGGATTCGCCGCTGCAGCCACACTCGGCACGGGAGCAGCGATAGCATCTTTCGCCGCGTCCGCGCTGCGGGGCTTCACCGGCATTTTCTCGGTGTGAATCATGGCGCCGCCCAACTGCGCCGTCTTCATCTTCCACCAGACTCCGCCCGAGACCGCTGCAACGATGACGGTGAACACCAACAAAATCGGCAGGACCGGGCGGCGGTTCGCGGACTCGGGTGCCAGCAGACTGAGTTCGGGTTTCGCGGCCGTCGCGGCGGCGACAACGGGCTCGGCCTTCGAGGCTTTCTCCGCGGGCTTGTTAAGAATTGGGGGCTTGTCCAGGATTGCAGGCGTGGTCGCGGAACTGACCTTCGCCACAACCGGCTTGGCATCGATGACGGGAACAACCGGGGCAGCTGTGGCCTGGACAGGTGTGATCGGAGGTGTGACCTGGACAGGTGCGGCCTTGACCTGTACAACCGGAACTCGGACAGCGGGAACGGAGACGACCGGACCGGGCGTGACTGCAACCGGTTTGATTGGAGAAACGACCGGAGCCGAGCTCACAACTTTGACCGGCTCGACTGGCGCTGGGGTCTGCGTCGGGCGTGGCGGCGGTTCCAACTTGCTTGCCGCAGCCTGGGCAGACTCGGCGAAGCGATCCTCATCCTCGGGCTTCAGCGCACCCAGCACCAGTTCCGCGAGCAGGCTAAGGTTGCGGATATCGCTCTCGTTGAAGGCGAAAGGCCATTCGGAGAAGGCTTCCAGCAACCCAATCACGCGCCGCCGCCCGCACAGCGGCACGGCCACCATGGAGCGTGCGCCCAGCTTGCGGCAGGCCTGCACGTTCACCCGCGGATCGGTCTCGGTGTCGTCGCACATTACGATCTGGGCGGTACGGAAGCAAGCTCCGGAGAATGCAGAATCGCGCTCGATGCGCGCGCCCACGTCGGGTCGAACCACGCCCGCGGCTGCGCGCAACACAATCTCGTTGTTTTCCGCGAGGGCAATGGCGAGGCCATCCGCGCCCGTGATAGCTACCGCGCGCTCGGCGACGAGTTGCAGCACTTCGTCGAGAACGAACTGCTCTGCCGGCTCGAATTCATGGGCAGGAGCGCCCTTATCGAACCCGGTGTTGCGCATGGCCAGGGCTTTTCTCCGCCGCACCTGATCGTGCAGAGCAGAGAAGGCCAGCAGCGCCTGCAGGGCATCGCGTTGCGATGGCTTCGAGGAATCTGGCGCGGAATCGTGAGCCGCGGTGGAGGCATTCCCCAGCGGCCATCCGGGCACACGACCACCGGGCACACCACCGGCGAACGGAGTCGTCACATCATGGTCCGGTTTAGTGGTCGTCGTCGCCATTTAGAGACAGTTCACTTGTAAGTTATCGAGGATTTGGCCGAGTTGCAATTACCTGGGCATGACCCTTCGGGCATGTACTTTAGTGCATGATCTCTCGTTTTCCGGCTTCCCGAACAGATGGCGAAAGTCCGCGGCGTTCTCGCACATGAGGAGTAGAATCCTTCGCGTCAAGATACGCTCCGCTGCACGAGGAGAAACGCGCAGTGCCCCAACCGCGGACTTACCGAGCTCCCAGCCCCACGGCCGCAGCATTGATTGTAATCGGCATGCTGGCAATGGTGGCCATTCCCGCCGGCCTCGCGTTGCATGCGGTTAAGTCTCCGGGGGCGCTGAATGTCGGTGCGAATCCTTCACCTCACGGCTACACGTGGAGCCTGCTTCTGTTCGTGGTTCCGATCCTGGTGATCTCGCTGTGGTTTTTGCCGAGCGCAGGTCTGGAGATTCCGCAGCGTGCCTTCTGGCGGACCATCGGTATTCTCGCTCCCATCGGATGCGTGCTGGATGTGATTTTCGCGCAGTGGTTCTTCTGCTACCCCGACCCCAAAGCGACCCTGGGCATAGAAGCGCCTGCGCTGGGGCGGCCGGTTCCCATCGAGGAATATGTTTTTTATCTGACCGGTTTTATTACGGTGCTTCTCTTGTACGTATGGCTCAGTGAGTACTGGCTCGCCGCCTACACGGTGGAGGACTATGCTGCCGAAGCGCGCGCGTCGCGGCGTCTGCTGCAGTTTCATCCTACGTCGCTGGTTCTGGGAGTAGCGTTGATCGCGGGCGCGATTATTTATAAGAAGTGGTTTTCTTCGGTACCGGAGGGCTGGCCTGGCTATTTCATCGTGCTGGTCGCCGGAGGCCTGATTCCCTCGGCGAGTTTTTATCCAGTCGCGCGCCGCCTTATCAACTGGCGCGCCCTGAGCCTGACGATGTTCGTCATCTTGCTGGTCAGCCTGCTCTGGGAGGCCACTCTGGCGCTGCCCTACGGCTGGTGGAACTACCAGCACGCTGCCATGATGGGCCTGTTCATCGGCGCGTGGTCGGGGCTGCCGATTGAGGCGGTGCTGGTGTGGCTGGCGGTTTCCTACGGTACGGTGATTCTGTTCGAGGTCGTAAAAATCTGGCAGGCCTCGGGGCGTCCGGCCCGGGAAGCGTTTCTGGGTCCGAAGCAAGACCCATCGTAGAGAAATTGCCGGCAACGACGCTCTACTCCGCCGTCACGTCTCTGTCCAACGTTCGGACGCCGCCCGCCGAGACGTAGCAAGCTACGTCTTTTACGACTGGGATTTTTCGCGAACCACCGTAGTTACTAAGGCGCCGCGGGCGATCGGAGATAACATTCAGCGGATAGGGCCCTGGCCGACCTGATCTTCTCCGGCGGTGCGCGTATATGGACGCAGGACTATCTCCGCGGCAAACCAGGGCGAAGCACCGGCACGAACTCCGCACTCTCACCTACGTTACGCTCGACCAGGCGAACGGCGGCATTGTTCGCAATCTGAATCATGAAGGCATGGGAGTGCAGGCGGTGGGCGCGGTTCGTCCGGGCCAACTGGTGCGCGTGCGCTTCGAACTGCGCGGCCCGCGGTTGCGGGTGGAATCGCGCGGCGAAGTTACCTGGGCGACAACGTCCGGACAGTGCGGCATCCTCTTCCTCGACCAGTCCGCGGAGATGACCCGGCTGCTCAATGAGTGGATTTTCGGAGATCTGCTGGAAGGAATCTCCCTGCATTCTGAGCGGGACGGATCGATGTTCGCCGAGTCCCCATGGGCACTGCGGAATCCCGAGCAAGCGGATGGGCTGATGGTTTCCCCCGCTCCGCTGAAGGTGATCGAGTTGCCGGTGCGCCCCGATCCGCTCCCGTCGATGCACGCATATGTAGAGGCATATGATGACGCCGACGCCGATGGCGGTGCAACTGACCCGCGGCCGTCAACGCAACTCGATTGGCTCTCGCAGCCGCTTTCCGGTCGCAGTCTCAGCTGGGCGGTCGATACGATGGTGGTGGTAGCGGCTCTGCTGCTGTTCGTGCTGGTCTTTCTGTCCGTTACTCGAGAGCCGCCGCGATGGCCGCTGGCGATGGTGGGCGGCGCGGCAGTGGTGGTCGCCGTCCTGTACCGGGGATTCTTTCAGTTGTTCGGAGGATCGAGCCCGGGTGAAAGATTGGCGCGGATGGCTGGCGATGTGGAGGGTGACGAGGAAGCGAGTGGCGCCCGCTTTCGGTGAAGTTCTTTAACCCCGGCGGCTAAAGCCGCGCCCTTTCAAAGCTGGCCCTTCCAAAGCTGCGTCTCTCGGAAACAACGGCGACGCTAGTTCGCGAAATACTGCTGGGCCAGCCACAGCTGCAGCGTCCGCTGCTGTTGCCGTGCCAGCTTGACGAACCGGACGCCCATATTTCCGCGCTGGTCCTGCCACGCAATTTCCGCTCGGGCTTTCAAGCTGGACCTGGCGCCGGGCAGCTCGAAGCAGACTTGCATAGCCTTGGCGGCCTCGACCGGATCCTTGGTGTGAATTTGCATTCCACCCTGGCTCAGGTTGACTAGGAACGCGTCCATTGGCTTGCGGCCTTTGCAGTTTAACGCCACGGGCACTTCCAGGCCGGCGCGATGGTAACGCAGGCGTCCGTCGAGAATCATGCTGCGCGCCGCGGACAGCGTGCGCACGGCCTGTTCCACCGAAATCGGCTTCTCGAAAGCAAACAGCGCGCCGGTTTCATCCAGACTCTGCACGCATCGCGGAGCACCCATAATGACCAGGGGAACCGCTCTCTGCTTTTCCTCACTTTGCAGTTCGCGCAGAAATTGCGAGCTTCCGTTCAGATCGCAATCCACGATGAGGGCATCGATTTTTGATTTGTTGAGCCGGGCCAGAGCCCGCTGCGGTTCGTTTTCGACGGAGACGTCCATGTGAAGACCGCCGAGGATGCACTCCAGAACACTGACTTCCTGCCAGTCGCGCGAAACCACCATCGAGGAAAGTGTCATGCATTCACTCTAGCGGTGCGGGTAATGGGGACGTAGATAACCAACGTAATGAAGGCTTTCGGCTTTCGGCTTCCGGCTGCCGGCAAGTCTTATCGGGCTCGATCGCGCCGGGTGCCCCATTTCTCGCGCGTTCTTTGCGCGAGAAATGGGGATTTTCGACAGAGCGACGTGAGCGAAGCGGGGGGAGTCGAACGCGAAAGGACCGCCCCTCGACCGCAAGTAAACAGTGGAGATTACAATCTCGGCATGACACGGAAAGTCATCCTGGGATTCGGACTTAGCATCGACGGCTATATTGCGCGACGCAACGGCGCCCTCGATTATCTGGTGATCGACAAAGAGGGTGAAGCGCTGATGGCGGACTTCTTCTCCAAGATCGACACCACCATCATGGGCCGCAAGACCGCCGCTGCCACGGCGGAAATGCGCAAAAGTGGCGAGATCCAGGACATGCCGGGCATGTCCACCTACGTATTCTCGCGCCGCTGGAAGCCGGGCAAGCGCGACGGATTCGAGGTGGTGAGCGGATCTCTGACCGCCTTCGTGAGAAAACTAAGAAGCCGCCCAGGGAAAGACATCTACCTGGGCGGCGGGGGCCAGTTGTGCCGCAGTTTCCTGCAAGAAGATTTGGTGGACGAACTCTACCTCGGTCTTGGTCCCGTTCTTCTTGGGGATGGCATCCCCGGCTTCCCCGGCAAGTTCCCGCAGCGCAACTTCAAGTTGATCGAGTGCAAGTCCTACTCGAATGGATCGGTCGGGCTCCGCTACGAGCGGATACGGACGACGACAAGCCGATAATCCGGATCGCCTCTGGAGCTTTTCTAAGAATCCAGAGCTGGTACTCACGTACCGCGATACCACTCCACCGTGCGCCGCAATCCTTCTTCGAAATCGACTTTGGGTTTGTAGCCGAGAGCCGCTTCTGCCTTGGAGATGTCGGCCAGCGAGTGTTTGATGTCGCCGCCGCGTTCGGGACTATAGTTGAGCTGTCCCTTATACGAGGTCAGGCCCTGCAGCAGTTGGAAGGTTTCGTTGAGGGTGACTCTGCGTCCGGTGGCGACGTTGAAGACCTGTCCGGCAGCCTGCGCCGCGGGAGCTTTGCAGGCCAGCAGGTTGCCTTCCACCACGTTGTCAATGTAGGTGAAATCGCGGCTCTGCTCGCCGTCGCCGTAGATGGTGGGCTGTTCGCCGCGCAGCATGACCGTAATGAACTTCGCGAGCACGCCCGAGTAGGGTGAAGATGGATCCTGCCGCGGTCCGAAGACGTTGAAATAGCGCAGGGCCACGGTCTCGAGTTGATAGCAACGGTAAAACGAAACCAGGTAATGCTCCCCGGCCAGTTTGGCCACGGCATAGGGAGAGATTGGATCCGGTCGCATGGCCTCATGCTTGGGCAGAGTGGGAGTGTCGCCGTAGCAGGAAGACGACGCCGCGTAGACCACACGCTTGACTTTGGCGTCGCGGGCCGCAACCAGCACGTTGACTGTGCCATCGACGTTGGCCCGGTTGCTGCCCAGTGGGTCGATGACGGATTTCGGGACGGAAGGAATTGCGGCCTGATGCAGGACGAAATCCGCGCCGGCGCACGCCGCGTGCATCGCGTCGAGATCGGTAATGTCGGCTTCCCGCAAGTCAATGCGATCGAGAATGTCAGCGACGTTGTCCGACTTGCCGGTGGAGAAGTTGTCAATGCCGCGCACCTGCTCGCCGCGGGAAAGCAGAGCCCGCGCCAGCGACGATCCGATAAAGCCGCCAATGCCAGTAATCAGATAGAGAGCCATGCCTTCTCATCATAGCGAATGCAAGAGATTTGGTGAGTAAGACAAGGGGTTCCGAGGGTAACCCGAAGGTGAGTACCGGACCTGGTGGAATCAGCGAAGAAAGCCGTCACTTCTTCGCGTCCGTGGCTTGACTCTTGCGGACGATTCTCAGGAAATCGTCCCGCATCAACATCTGGCGGCTCTCGAAGAATTCGGTGAGCGCCTGCACGGCCGCTGCGGGGTTGGCGATTGTCGGCATTGCATCCAGTGGTGTGCTGGAGGGCAGCGAGGAAGCGATTCCCGGGCCCATGATCATCGATGGCCGGGAAACTTTGGCCAGTAGTTCCCGCAGTCGACCCTGATTCTCCGCCGACATTTCTACGAACGCGATTCCCATGCCGAGGTAAGGATAGCTGACGCGCACGTTGCCCCTGGACTCGACGCGCACGCCGCCCGCGTCCAACTTCATGTGCAATACGGTCCCGGCCGGATAAGTGGCTTGCGCTTCCACATAACAGCCATGCAGGCTGATGTCGCTGAACGTGGCCCAGGTCCTTACTTCGCAGCCGTCTTCGCTGAGTTCCGCGCTGCCTTCGCATCGGTAGCGCGGACTGCGCCGTTTGTCGGAGCCCTGGAATCGGTCGCCGGAGTTAGAAACCGGGCTATTGGTTCCTGGCTCCCCGGCACCGGTTTCACGAGCCGGTGCCGCCGCCGCGGCGACTGGACCCACCGAATGTTTCAAGGCCCGCAGATACGCAACGCCTACGTCCATTTCTTCTTCCATAAAATGCCCCGCTGCGGACCAGAAAATGTCCGCGCTCATTGAAAGTCTGCCTAACTGATTCTCTATCGGCAGGGACGACGTCAAAGATTAGGAGCGGGACAGGGCTTCCGGTTGAGAATTTTCTAATCCGTGGGCGTGGCCGAGGGGGCTTCTGCAGTCGTCATTTGCTCGGCAGCCTGCCGGATCTTCTTCCACAGTTCCTCGCGTCCGGCGCCGGTCTTGGCGGAGAAGGGAAGCAGGTGGGCGGAAGGATATTCCTGGGTCAGAGTTCGCAGGGCAGTGCTGAGCTGATTGTTTGACAGCCGGTCGCTCTTGGTGGCGACGAGCAGGAATTCGCGATCGGAGGTGGTGAGAAAGTCCAGCAACTGGCGATCGCTCTGCTGTGGGGGCACGTTGGCGTCCACCAGCACGATGCACAAGCCCAGCGTGGGACGGTCGTTGAGGTAGGGCTCGATGAACTTTGGCCATTCCTGGGAAATCTCGCGCGAAATCTTGGCGTAGCCGTAGCCCGGAAGGTCGGCGAAAATCAGTTCGGGGCGCGGCTTTCCAGGCCAGCGGATCTCGAAGAAATTAATGCTGCGGGTGCGGCCGGGAGTGGAACTGGTGCGCGCCACTTTGTCCCCGACCAGCGAATTGATCACGCTGGATTTGCCGACGTTGGAACGGCCGAGGAATGCGATCTCGGGCAGGCTGGGAGCGGGGAATTGCGCCGCGTCGGTTGCGGCCGCCAGAAAACGGGAGAGAACCCTCATGCTCAAGTTTGCAACGGGGGACAGGAAATTAGCAAGGGAAGGCGTACCATTAAGCATGCACCGAATCAATGTCGAGCCCCTTCATCCCGACTCTTCCCATCGCTCGGCGGCCGCCGATTTCCTGTTTAAGGCAGAACCTGACGACGAAGAAGAGGAAGAAGAGGAAGACGAAGAGGAAGAAGACGAAGAGGAAGAGGATGACGGCGCGGGAGACGACGCTGGGGATGAGGGCTACTCCGAGTGAGACCGCCCGTCCCGCACAGCACTTCTACGAGGAAGTCACCCGTCTGCTGCCGCCGAAGAAAGACTGCGTGCCATCTCACCGCAACTGCTATACTAACTACTGGGGTGGTTACGTTTTTCTCCTCTTTCAGGTCTTCTGACCTAAGCCAGTCCATCTGAAGTTCTTCCACCTTAGGCTTTTCAGCGAGGGAGCAGTCTGCCCATCCCGTTGGTGCAGGACTCGCAAGAAGGGTCGCTTTGTGAATGTGATTAGCATTTCTCTGGGTCTGCTGATCGTGCTGTTCACAATTCTGCTGCTGCGGCGGATGCGTAAGCTGAAACCACAGGTAGCCGGGTATGGATCGCAAAGGATGTGCCCGCATTGCGGACTCATCACGTCAAGATTAAAGGCAAGTTGCCTGGAGTGTGGTAAGTCCTTTCCAGCGGTGGTGTACTCGACTTCGAAGAAGTGAGCTTTCCGTTTCGTCAAATTTGCCCAGGAACCTTTCGTTAGGAGAAAAAATGAAAAACATTAAATTTGTTGTTAAGGTCAACCGTGGCGGTACCCGCGCTCCTGCATATGTGCAGCGGGTTGATCCGGCGCCCATCCACATGACAACCGACCGTAAGCTGGCACTCGTGATGGGGCGTTTTACGGCCGAAGACGCTATCAAATCCCTGCAAAACTCCCATTGCATCCCGGAGTTGGAGTCGGTGCAGGTGAGTTCCTAGGATTCGCGCTGAAGTTAGTCCGAGAAGCCATTGAAGACCACTGCCCGTTAAAGGAGTAGCACAGAATGAAACCCACAAAGCCCGTCGCCGTGCCAGAAGAAACCTCAACAAAATTGACGAAATCCCGACCCGACATGCAGGAGCAAATTCGCCTTCGTGCCTACGTGTTGTACGAGCAACACCGGCAAGAGGGGTTCGCACTGCAGGACTGGCTGCAAGCGGAGTCAGAGGTAACTCAACGAAAGACGAAGACCATCGCCGCATAGAATCGCTCTCGAAGGAAACGAAACCGCCCCATGCTCAATGGAGTCATGGGGCGCATCGCGTAATAGGCCTCTCCGCCGGCGAGATTCTTCACACGACGTGGACGGTGGCGTGGACCACGGTGCATGCTTGCGGGATTCAGTTCACCTACGTCCCTGACGACGGGCGGCTGGCGCTGGAACAGTGGATGATTGCATGCGTCGAGCGCTCGTTGGCGGAGTCGTGCGGACGGATGCGGGCGGTGTGCGCGTAGCTCTCGACCAAGCTAGCGCACTGGTTCACGCCGAAACTGCTTGCTCAGGGTGAGGGCCTGATGCTGGTAGGACGATCCAATGTTTGTGCCGTAGATCTTCTCCGGGCGCGAGAGCAGGTGCATATAGTTCAGGCGGCCGACGAGTTGGCCGTGCTCCATCAGGAAGGGAACTTCGTGAGCTCGCACCTCGAGCACCGCGCGGGTTCCCTTGATTTCGCTTGAACCGTATCCAAACCCGGGATCGAAGAACCCGGCGTAGTGAATGCGGAATTCACCGTCGGAAGGATCGAAGGGAACCATCTCGGCGGCGAAGTCGGGAGGGACACGCACACGCTCCCGGGACGCAAGAATATAAAAGTCACCTGGTTCAAGAATCAGATTCTTATTGGCGTGCTGATGGCGAACTTCCCAGAACTCCTCGGTCGGGTAAAAATCCACCCGGTCCAGTTCGATGGCGGGGGCATATCGCTTGGCCTTGTAGGCAATGATCTCACCGGGCTCGGAGGCTTCGAGATTGACGGTAATGCGCAAGCCCCGCTGAGTTTGCGCCTTGCCGGGAGTTCCCTCGTCCATGTAGACCAGCGGTTCTTCCTGATCCAGGCCTTTGATGGTGCGATCGCCGGAGCGGGGACTGCCTTGCACGAAGCGCAACTGACTTAGCCGCATGCCCGCGCGCACGGCCACAGTAAATGTGCGAGAAACCACTTCGGCGTAGAGCTTGCCTTTGTATCCATGGGGAACGCTGTCGAATTCGGTGCCGTAATCGGTGATGAGGCGGGTGAAAATGTCGAGGCGTCCCGTAGTGCTCTTAGGGTTGGCGCGTCCGGAAATGTTCTCCGGTAGGCTGAGTTCTTCCACGAGAGGGACGATGTAGACGCAGTCTTTCTCGAAAACTGGGGCGGCGGTCAAGTCGACGCGCGTCATCCGCAGGTCCTTGATTTTGTCCGCGACCGTGGTATTCGGTCCGGGCAGAAAGCTGGCGCGAACCCGGTGCGCCATGTCGCCGAGCCGCAAGTCAAGGCTTGCCGGCTGGATATGGTCAGGGTTGATCGCGGGCGTGGCCGTGATGTGTCCGCGGGCGATCAGGTTGCTGATTTCCTGCGAAGGAAGGATGCCCGTGGTCCGCGGTTGAGCGCCTTCGACTGGCAGCTCGGGGCCATTCTCAAAAGCAATCTGACTTTGGTTCGATGTGGACATCTTCAGGATTCCCCGTGCCTCTTCATGGCTTCAGAGATGGCACGCGCCTTTTCGCCTATTTCATACTGGTGGAATCTGGCGTAACAGTCAAGACTGCGGAGTTGGCGGTGGTGTGCCGTTCGATAAGGAGGCTAGCCAGACGCGGGATTATGGCGGTGCAAAGAACGCTTGCTCGGATCATTCGCAATGCTGCGGGCAGAGACGCAGCAAGCTGCGTCTCTACGAATGATTACTGGTGCGCCGTGGGGCTATCGCCGGTGCTGGTGGTTAGAGGCGCGATCGGTTGCGCGGTTTCTTCCTCACGGAATGACGGCAGCGGAGACTCCAGAGCGATGGCCAGAACCTGGTCCATGGTATCGACAAAATGCAGTTTCATGGCGTTGCGCAGATTCTCGGGGACTTCGGCCACGTCTTTCTCGTTGTCCTTGGGAAGAATGACTTCAAACAGGCCGGCGCGATGAGCCGCCAGCAGTTTCTCTTTCAGGCCGCCGATGGGCAGAACCTTGCCGCGCAGCGTGATCTCGCCGGTCATGGCTAAATCGCGGCGCACGGGAATTTTGCTCAGGGCGCTGGAGATGGCGGTCGCAATGGTGATGCCCGCCGAAGGCCCGTCTTTCGGAATCGCGCCTTCGGGAACGTGCACGTGCAAGTCGAGATTGCGGTAGAAGTCGCGGCTCAGTCCGAGGCGCTGCGCGCGCGAACGCACGTAGGACATCGCGGCCTGGGCCGATTCCTGCATGACGTCGCCCAGCTTGCCAGTGAGCGTGAGCTTGCCTTTGCCGTCGACGACGCTCGCTTCCGTGCTCAGAATGGACCCGCCAACTTCGGTCCAGGCCAGTCCGGTAACCAGGCCGACTTCAGATTTTTCATGAGCCAGCGTGTCGCGGAACTTGATCACGCCGAGGAAGTCGTTGACGTTCTCGCCGGTGATGGTGATGTTATAGTTCTCGCCCTCTTTAACGACCTTGCGGGCGACCTTGCGGCAGACGTTGCCGATTTCGCGCTCCAGGTTGCGCACGCCGGCTTCGCGGGTGTAGGAGCGGATAAGGCCGGTGATGGCTTCGTCGGTAAACTTGATGTTCTTTTCCGACAGGCCCGCCGCGAGCATCTGTTTCTTCACCAGGAACTGCTTAGCGATCTCGACTTTTTCCTGCTCGGTGTAGCCGTGCAGCCGAAGCACTTCCATGCGGTCCTGCAATGCCGGAGGAATGGTGTGCATCACGTTGGCGGTGGCCACGAAAAACACTTGCGACAGATCGTATTCCACGTCGAGGTAGTGATCGACGAACATGAAATTCTGCTCGGGATCGAGCACTTCGAGCAGCGCCGCGGAGGGATCGCCGCGGAAGTCCATCGACATCTTGTCGACTTCGTCGAGCATGAAGACCGGATTCTTCGTGCCGGCTTTCTTCATCATCTGAATGATCTGGCCGGGAAGCGCGCCGATGTAGGTGCGCCGGTGGCCGCGAATTTCGGCCTCGTCACGCACGCCGCCGAGCGACATGCGGACAAACTTGCGGCCAGTGGCCTTGGCAATCGACATGCCTAAAGAAGTTTTGCCCACGCCCGGAGGCCCGACGAAGCACAGGATCGAGCCCTTGGGATTCTTTACCAGTTGGCGCACGGCGAGGAATTCAAGGATGCGCTCCTTGATTTTCTCCAGGCCATAATGATCTTCGTTCAGAACTTTTTCGGCGCGGGAAATGTTGCGAATTTCCTTGGAGCGCTTCTTCCACGGCACGGCCAGCAGCCAGTCGAGATAGTTGCGCGAAACCGTGGACTCGGCCGACATGGGCGGCATGGCTTCGAGTTTCTTGAGTTCCTGCAGGGCCTTGTCTTTGGTTTCCTTCGGCATGCCGGCAGCTTCGATCTTCTTCTTCAGTTCGTCGAACTCGCTCTTCTCGCCGCGGCCTAGTTCTTTCTGGATGGCCTTGATCTTCTCGTTGAGGTAGTACTCTTTCTGCGCTTTTTCCATCTGCCGCTTTACGCGCGACTGGATGGTGCGGTCGACGTTCAACTTTTCGATCTCGATGTCGAGCACGTCGGCGATGCGGGTCAGACGTTCGGCGGGATCGAAAATCTCCAGCAGTTCCTGCTTCTCTTCAATCGAGAGCTGCAGGTTGGCGGAGATCACGTCGGTCAGCTTGGCCGGATCTTCCATCCGCACGGCCGAAATCATGGTTTCGTAGTTCAGGGCCTGGCACAGCTTGACGTATTGTTCGAAGAGGGAAGTGACGCGCTGCATGCTGGCTTCGAGCGCCGGATTGGCTTCGGTGCCGTAGCGCGCGACGCGGACCGTGGCCTGCATGAAGCCTTCGGTATCGACGACCTGCAGAATCTTGCCGCGCTCCACTCCTTCGACCAGAACTTTAATGTTGCCGTCGGGCAGCTTCAGGCTCTGCACGATGTTGACGATGGTGCCGACCTGGTAGATCTCGTTGGCTTTGGGCTCGTCGATGGAGGCATCGTGTTGCGTCGCCAGGAAAATCTTCTTGTCGGCGGCCAGCGCCTCTTCCAAGGCTCGCACGCTCGATTCGCGGCCCACCACGAACGGCGTCATCATGAAGGGAAAGATGACCACGTCCCGAATGGGCATCATGGGCAACTTTCTTGATTCGAACTTTTCCTTGGATGTGGTCACTGAGTCTCCCTGGGATAACCGGCCAAACAACAATGCTACAGGAATTCTACCTTGTCGTGCTCGTAAAGTCGTTGGTCGTTAGTCGCTGGTCGTTTGCCAATCTGCGAGCGGCCAGCTAACGACGAACGGCGACTTCCTACCCGGCCTTTTCCATCACGGTGGCGAAGGAAGCGGTGCGCTTCTCCACCATTTCGCGCGTGACTTCAAATTCTTTCAACTTTTTCTGGCTGGGCAGGTTGAACATAAGGTCGAGCATGAGTTCTTCCAGAATCATGCGCAGGCCGCGGGCTCCCACCTTGCGCGCCATGGCCTGGCGCGCGATCGCCCGCAGGGCGTCGTCGCTGAACTTTAGCCGCACATTCTCGAACTCGAACAGGCGCTGGTACTGCTTGACGATGGCATTCTTCGGCCGGGTCAGAATTTCGATGAGCGCGAACTCGTCGAGATCCTCCAGCATGCCCACGACCGGCAGGCGGCCGACAAATTCAGGAATCAATCCGAACTTGATCAGATCCTCCGGCTGGATTTCGGTGAGTAGTTCCTGGGTGCGCTTTTTCGAGTTGATCGCATCTTCTTTGTCCGCATCTTCGCCGCTCTTAAAACCGAGCGACTTCTTGCCGACTCTGCGGGCGATGATCTTGTCGAGCCCCACGAAGGCTCCGCCGCAGATGAAGAGGATGTTGGTCGTGTCGACCGGAGTGAATTCCTGGTGCGGATGCTTGCGCCCACCCTGAGGGGGAACGTTGGCGATGGTCCCTTCCAGAATCTTCAACAGGGCCTGCTGCACGCCCTCGCCGGAAACGTCGCGGGTGATCGAAGGATTCTCATCCTTGCGCCCGATCTTGTCGACTTCATCGATGTAGATGATGCCAGTCTGGGTGCGGCTTACGTCGCCGTCGGCCGCCTGCAGCAACTTGAGGATGATGTTCTCGACGTCCTCGCCCACGTAGCCGGCTTCGGTGAGAGTGGTGGCGTCGACGATGGCGAAGGGCACATCCAGCATGCGGGCCAGGGTCTGCGCCAGCAGCGTCTTGCCGGTTCCGGTGGGGCCGATCAGCATGATGTTCGACTTGGTCAGTTCGATGCCGTCGTTGGTTTTCTGCCGGTTCATGAAGATGCGCTTGTAGTGGTTGTAAACCGCGACCGCCAGCTTCTTCTTGGTCTGCTCCTGCCCAATGACGTACTCATCGAGGAAGGTTTTCACTTCCTGAGGCTTGGGGAGCTGGTTGGGTGTGCTGCTGGCGGGAGTGGCGGTGCGGTCGTCTTCCAGAATGGAATTGCAGACCGCGACGCACTCGTCGCAAATATAGGCGCGGGGATAATCGCTGGGCGACGAGATCAGTTTGGCTACAGCGTCCTGCGACTTGTGGCAGAACGAACAGCGTAGAATCTCGTCTGAGCCCGACTTGGTTTTCACTCGGCTCTACTCCTTAAATCTTTTTCCGGTATCACCGACTCCCGGTATGACCGGACCCCAACGACCCTCGGCCCGTCCCACATTTTTCGTCGCCGACTTCCGTCAAGCGCGAAGGCCGATCATACCGCTTTTGTTGTCTTATAGATGATATCGTCTATGATTCCATATTCCTTAGCCTGCTGCGCGTTCATGATGAAATCGCGCTCAACATCCTTCTCTACCTTGTCCAGCTTCTGCCCGCTGTGCTTCGAGAGTAACTGGTTGGTAATCTCCCGCATCCGCAGGATTTCCCGGGCGTGGATGTCAATGTCGGTGGCTTGTCCCGACAAACCTCCCATCGAGGGCTGATGTATTAGAATTCGTGAATTCGGCAGTGCCAATCTCTTTTTAGGTTCGCCTGATGCCAAAAGTAACGCGGCCATCGAGGCGGCCTGTCCCACGCAGAGCGTCATCACATCGTTCTTCACATATTGCATGGTGTCGTAAATCGCCATGCCGGCCGTGATGGAGCCTCCGGGAGAGTTGATGTAAAGCTGGATATCTTTCTCGGGATCTTCCTGAGCCAGAAACAACATTTGGGCGATCACCAGGTTGGCGATGTTGTCGTCAATCGGCGTGCCGATGAAGATAATGTTGTCGCGCAGCAGCCGGGAATAGATGTCGTAGGCGCGTTCGCCCCGCCCGGTCTGCTCAATGACCATTGGAACGAGCATCATGTGTGCGTCGTTCTTGTTCCCATCATTTTGCTTCATGTTCACCTGTCACACTCCGCCCCGACGCAACGGCTAGCTTGCAGGGGAGGGTTCGAAAGTGGTCCGCGTGATTTTCCGAACTTAACTCCGGCCTTACGCGGACTGGTGATACAGAAAATCGAGGGTCTTTTCGCTGCGGATTCTGTTCCGGATTCTATCGAGGCCCCCATCCTGTGTCAAACGAGCGCGGACCGCCTCCGGAGTCTGTTTTGTCTGCTTGGCGAGGGCTTCCAGTTCGTGGTTTACCTCATCCTCGCCAACCTCGATTTTTTCCAGATCCGCAACGCGTTCCAGTAACAACGACGACTTCACATCCTGCACCGCCTGGTCTCGCTGGCCCGCCCGCAACCGGGGCAGGTCCATCTTTTTCAAGTCCTCCATCTTCATGCCCTGCGCCGCCAGCGCGCGCAGGCCGCGTTCCAGGCGCACATCGATTTGCCGGTCGACCAGCGATTCCGGAACTTCAAACTCATTGCGCTTCACCAGTTCGGCCACCAGCTTGTCTTTGGCTTCGCGCTCGGCGTCGTGCTTGCGCTCGGCCTGCATGTTTTCGCGAATCTGTTTGCGGACCTGGTCAAGACTAGTGAATTCTCCCAGTTCTTTGGCGAAGTCGTCGTTGATCTCGGGCAAGTTCTTCTGTTTTATCGCCTGAATCTTTACGGTGTAGACGAACGTCTTGCCCGCCAGGCGCTTGTCGTTGGTGTCCTCGGCATAGCTCACCTCGAATTCACGGTCTTCCCCGGCATTGGCGCCGCGCAGGTTCGCGGTGAACTCGGGCACGGTGTTCTTGCCGCCGATTTCGATCAGGACTTCGTCCATGTGCACGGGCTGAGAGGTCCCGTCATCTACCTTCGGTTTGCCATCCATGGAGGCTTGGGCGAAATCGCCGTCGGCCAACGGACGTCCTTCGACCGACGTGTAGGTGGCGTGCTGTTCGCGGACGTTATTCAGCGCGTCTTCGACTTCCTCGTCCTTCACGACAATTTCGGGATGGTCGGCGCGAAGCTCCTTGTAGCCTTCGACCACGATCTCAGGCAGTACCTCGAAGCTGGCCTTGAAGCGCAGGGGTTCGCCGTCATGTATGTGCAGGTCGGTAACGCGGGGCTGCGAGACCGGAATCATGCCCAGCTTTTCGGCTTCCTTGCGGAAGTGGCGCGGGACCAGGGCCTCGACCACATCGCTCTTCAGGTCTTCTTTGAAGCGCTGCTTGATGATGGACGCGGGGACGTGCCCGGAGCGAAAGCCCGGCAGCCGGGCCACCTTCTGATATTTCTGGATAATGATTTCCATTTCGCGAGTGACTTCGTCGGCCGGAATTTCGACCGAGATCTCGCGTTTGACGCCGTCTTTTTTCGCGTCGGCTGTTTCTGTGGGACTCACGATTGCCCTTTCGGCTTGCCTACGAACGTCTTCTTCCAAATCTTCCGGGAACGCATTCCGGAGGTCCTCGCGCCGAGGAACCGATCCTGTTCACATGCCGTTAATCTTGAGTGTAAAGACTAGGGAGAGCAGCGTCAAACGCGAATCCCTCACCGCCCTTGTCGGGGCCTCGATGGGATATTCTAGGTTCCAATCTGGGACTAAATTACAGCGTTACACCACAACGCGGAGGAGTTCCATGGGTGACTTCGAGAAGCTGATTGAGGCCGCGAAGCATGGCAACGTGCGCGTGCGTTGCGGCTCTTGCGCTGCTGGGAGTCGCCGTCTTCGTGGTTTTCGTAATTCATCCGCGAGGATTTGAAGGACAAATCGGCTGGTTTCTCGATCTGCTGCCAGGACCGAATCGTCGGCGAAATCCTTGCGGACACGGCTTCCAAGATCGTTCCTCGGGGGGAAAGAATTGTTTACTGGTGCTCAATTCTAAGTATCAGTTTCCTTTAATACTTTGCGCTAAGCTACGCTGCGATTAAGGCCTATCGCCTGGTCATTCGCTCGTGAAACGACGGTGCCCGGGGGCGGGGCCTCGAGCACCGCGACAGGTGGAGCAAGCGTTAGCAGATCCCCGCGGCGTGGAAATCCTGGTTGGTCAGACCGCCGCCGAAGAAGAGCAGCTGCCGGACCTGGATTCCGCTGGTGTTGCTTGCCGGGCCGGGCGTGATCTCGACCGTGGCCGGGGTGAAGGGAACGCTCTTGTTGGACGACCCGCGAGTGCCGATCATCGTGCAGCCGGTCAGGTTCAGGTCCGTGACGAAGAGGTAGTTGCCGGTCGAGCTGTCGTACGAGCTGGTCAAATAGGCGCCGCGCTTGGCAAAGCCGTTGGCCATGCCGACCAGGATCTTGGTGCTGGCGGCATTGGGGCAGACGACCGCCAGGTGGAACGGGATCCCATCCGAAAGGCCGCCGCCCGGGTTCTTGGTCTCGATGTAGACGGAGTCGGCGGAGCCGCTGCCCGTGTAGACGCCGTTCGGGTTGAAGACGAGGGCGTTCCCGGGGTCACCGACGGTGGCGAGGTAAGCGCACCCCGCGACTGCGGAGGTGAAGGTGACATCGTATCGGCCGGTGCTCAGGTGGGTCAGCGCCGCGCCGGGCGATGAGCGGACCAGGTTGGCGGTGTAGCCAACGACGGCGAATTCCCAACCTGTCAGGCCGCACGCGACGGCGAGGTCGAAGGGCCCGTTGGTGAGGCCGCCACCCTGGTTCTTGGTCTCCAGGTACACGCCGTCGCTGCTCAGGTGGCCGCCGGCGGTGAAGCTCTGGAGGGCCTGCGAGTAGGCGTTTTGCGTGGTCGAGACGTAGGCGCAGCTGCTCACGTCTGAGGTGAAGGTCACCTCGTACTGCCCTGTGCCGATGTGGGTTACAGAGGAGACGCCGTTGCCGTTCACCAACGTGCCGTCTGCCGCCACTGAGGCGAACAAGTTCGGGGAGGCTGCCCAGGCGGTCGGCGGCACCAGCGCCGCGGACAGCATGAGCGCTATCCCGAACAAAATGGTCGGAATCGTAAGAGTCTTCATAGTGATCCTCCTTCAAAGGAATCGGGATTTACCTTTCGTTGGTCCCTTGGTGGTTACCAACAGGTCCCACCCGCGTCGTCCGAGCCGCCTCACCGTTTCATTACTGAACTCCCCAAAAAGGCGGTTCTACTCTCATATTCGGAAAAATTCGGCAAAGTGGCTCACGGCTGCTGCACGAATCTTCGGAATTGAATTCTTGGTGTTTCCCCGAATCGGGATTTACTTTCGTTGGTCGCTTGGTGGTTAGCGTTCGGCGAAAACAACAAGCATTTGTTTACCAATTCAGAGCGTGGGCTCGGCTTCTACATGGAAGCGGCAGTGGCAAAAGAGTTTGTCACTACCTATGCCAAAAACTATGGCCTCGACGTACCGGGTTTTGTGCTCGGCGGGGCTAACCGTTTGGATAGCAGGGAAAAAACGGATAGCCTCTCACTCGTGAACGGGCCTGCATAAGGCCTCGATGGAAGTTGCACTCGATCAACTTGAAGTCGCACGCTAGTTGGCGACAAATTGCCTTAGGCCCCGATTTCGTCAAATGACAAGTAGTCGTCGCGTAGAATGTTTGAGGTTCCGGCATTAGCGAGGAGACATGCATCGAGAGGACCAGTTCATTCCCGAATTGATCGTGCGCAAC
Source organism: Acidobacteriota bacterium (assembly GCA_013289685.1). Lineage (GTDB taxonomy): Bacteria > Acidobacteriota > Terriglobia > Terriglobales > Acidobacteriaceae > Sulfotelmatobacter. The sequence continues at coordinate 374,274 of JABCZL010000002.1, forward strand.
GCGCCTGCCGCGCTAGATTTTTACAAAACGGTCTTTGGCGCCGAAGAAGTACACCGAATGCTTAAGCCGGGCACCGAAAAAATCATGCACGGCGAATTGATTTTGGAGGGACACAAGTTCTTCGTGTGCGATGAGTTCCCTGCGAGCGAAGGTGGAACTTGCAAGTCGCCAGAAACCCTTGGGGGCACAGGTGTGCGCATCACTTTGCTTGTGGACGACGCGGATCGGATTGTGGAGCGTGCAGTCACTGCGGGGGCCCGTGTGAGCATGCCTGTGCAGGACATGTTCTGGGGAGGACGTTATGGAAAGATCGTCGATCCTTTCGGCCACGAGTGGGGAATCAACCAACAGGTCAAAGAGCAGAGTCCCGAAGAGACTCAGGTCGCGGCCGACGAATTCTTAGCGAAACGAAAATGACGCGCTCTGCCCGGCGTTGGCTGCGTGACGGTGTCGTAACTGTTACAAAATTGCCATTTCGCTCGTTGACCGGAGTTTTGAGTGTCAGGACTTTTTCGTGAGGGCCGCGCGAATGCGCTGGCCCACGATCGCATCTTCGCCGGGCTGGAGCATCCACACCCCAACCACGAGCGTGTTGGCATCCGCCGGGATGCCCTGGTTGGGTTTTTGGCCGGTGTTCGGGTTTAGTTCAATCGAAGGCGTTGCCTTGCGCAGGGCGTCGACGATCTGGCCAGTGGTGACGCCAGTGACCGCCGGGTCGAAGCGTACTAGAAGATGTGGAACATGGTTGGCGATCCTCGGGACTACCGTCTCCGTCCTGACCGAAGGGATGCCCTTCACGGCACTGGCGATGAGATCGACCCGCTTCTGGTAGTCGCCTTGCATCGACTCTTCCGTGTGCGTCAGAACCCAGTCAACCGCCGCAACCATCCCAACGATCTGTTCCTTCGCCACCTTCATGCCGCGGCCGATTCCGTCTCCCGGATTGTTGTTCGCATGGGCCAGGTCCGTCAGGATCTTCCGGCCCAGCAGCAGGCCCGCGTTTTGTGGACCGCGCATTCCCTTGCCCCCGGAAAACGCTACAAGGTCGAAGCCCATGCCGGTGTACTTCCATAAATTCGAGATCGGAGGCATGTCGGCGGCGGCGTCCAGATGGCACGGAATCTTGTACTCGTGCGCCACCCGCAGCCACTCTTCCCGGCCGATCTGCGCGCTGCCGGCGATCCCATCCTCATCTTCCGCAGCGTTGAAAAAATTCGTCATCGCCGCGTTGCCTGCGGCGCACGCGCGTTTATAGTCGTCGAGCGTGACCACTTCGGTGACCCGCGCCCCGCAGAGATACATGGCACGGTCATACTCATAGCGGTGCGCCTGCTGCACGATGACCTGATTCTTCATGCCGTCAATCGCCTGCGGCATGTCCACAATATTCAGGTTGTTGGCATACTGCAGGCAGGCGGCGGTCGCGAGGCTGATGGCTCCCGAGGCTCCCGAAGTAACGACCGCCCCCTCGCACTTGAGGCGACGCGCGATGTACTCCCCTGCCTTCTGCTGCAGATCGTGCAGACGCACCGGATGAAGCGCGGCCTTCTGCACCGCCGCTAGAACCTCCGGGGGCATGCAGGCAGCGGTTAGCGTGGTGTAGGTGCCGGCAGCGTTGACAATCGTCGGGACACCAAGCTTCGCATAATAATCCTCACCATCGAACGAGGCCGACGGCGATGCCATCGACGAGGAAAGAGTCTTGGCGGAGGAGACCAGAGGCGCCGCGCCCAGCGCCGCGGCCAGCGAGCTGGCCCAGCGAAAGAAGCGGCGGCGGGAGAGAGAGCCTGCTTGAGATTCAGTCGATACTGACATGGTGGTCGCTCCTTGATGTCCCGAAACTAGCGGACAGAAACAATGTATATCGCGCCGCCGCCCTCCGGCCAAGCGAAAGGGCGGAAGTCCATGGGGAGAGAAATTTTTCCGTCGCTGCACGCGTACCCCGAAAACGCGAACTGGCATTATAATTTCCGGCGCGCATCACGTTCCTGCGATAGCAGGCGTCAGGTGTCTCAAAGATCGTCTCAATTATTTAGATCAGCCTCGTTACGATCATCCGGGACGTTCCCGGGGATTGGGGCGGGCGGGCAGCCGCCGGGCGGGAAAGGAAATCTGGCCGTGTTAGCGACGAGGAAATTTGGCATCACCTGCCCGGTTTGCAAACGTTTCTGCAGCCTCGGCTACATTGAAATTGAGGAGAAGGCCTCGGTCGGAGAGCTGCGCGCCAAACTGCTGCATGAAGGATGGAAGGGGGAATGGGCCCGCTGTGATGACATGAAGTGTGAGGGCCAAATATTTTGTCCCTGGAACTTGGCGGTCTTTCCCCGTTAAGCCGCTGCCAGGTCAAGGTTAGGCTAGAATCCGGCGCGGCCTTTCCGCGGATTCTTCAAACCTGCGTTTATGGCCGGCCGCTCTCATGACTGGCTGCTTTCATGACTAGGACCTGGCTTACCGTTCTCAACCGCGAGGTCGTCGCCTGCACCCGCTGCCCGCGCCTGGTCGCGTATCGCGAGGAAGTCGCGCGGCTGAAACGTCGCGCCTATCTGAGCTGGGATTACTGGGGCAAGCCTGTGCCCGGCTTCGGCGATCCTGACGCGCGCGTCCTCATTATGGGCTTGGCTCCCGGGGCCCACGGCTCGAACCGCACGGGACGGCCCTTCACGGGCGACGCCTCGGGCAACTTCATGTATCCCATCTTGTATGACACAGGATTTGCCAGCCAGCCCACGGCGATTGACCGCAACGACGGGATGAAACTAAAGGATCTCTACATTACGGCCGCCGTTCGGTGTGCTCCGCCCGACAACAAGCCGCTGCCGCAGGAACTCGCCGCGTGCTCGACTTTTCTGGATCGCGAGCTGGCAGGATTAAAGAATGTGAAGGTCGTGGTCGCCCTGGGGAAGATCGGGTTCGAGGCTTACCTGAATTACTTGAAGCGACGCGGCCTGATCACCAGCAAGAAAGCCTATGTCTTCAAACATGGCGCCAGTTACCAGATGCCCGACGGTAATGTGTTACTCGGGTCGTACCATCCCTCGAACCAGAACACCCAGACGGGGAAGCTGACGCGAAAAATGTTTATGGAAATCTTTCAAGAGGCGGCAAGAATTGCCGATAGATAGTTTGAGGCGCCGCTCGTGCCGGATCGCTCACCCTTCCCCGCTCGGGGTATAGCCCAAAAGGCTGGGTTTACGATCCGGAGCGGCGCCACTCTGACTTATGTGGGGCGGACACTCCTGTCCGCCGCTTTTGAAGTTGGTTTTGTTCTTGCATTTGGGGCACAAATTCAAAACCAAAGTCGAAAGCGGCGGACAGGAGTGTCCGCCCCACAACACCTAGCGCAGTTTGGTCACCGTCACTTCGAGTTGGAACTGACGCTTGGAGCTGGGATCATCCGCGCTGCCGATCACGATCGGTTTCCCGACCACCAGCAAGGTGTCGCCGCTGAGCTTGATTTGCCGGACCACCGGTGCCGATATTCCGGCGTGTTCGCCGGCGTCCACATCCAGGTTGCTGACATCGCCCTTGACCACCAGCATCAAATCGTCCCCGTGCTCTCGCAGTTGAGCCCAGATATTGGTTCCGACATCCAGGTATTGAAAAGCGGGCACAGGGTCGCCGTGGCTGGCCGGCGTAACGCTGACAGCCACCGGAACTCGCGTCCCGATCTTGATCTCGTCCGAGTTACTGGCCGTCAGGCTCATGGAGTAACGCCGGGTATTCACGATCTTTCCGTCCAGGATCTCGTTGAAGGAGAAATCCAGACGATAGGGCTCGATGGGTTTCACTTTGGCCGGCGCGGAGTTGCTTTCTTTGGACGCCTCCTGGGCTTGTGCGGACTTCGGCGCGAGCCAAAGCCCTACTGACATTACCGTGATCAGAACTGCAATTGTTTTTCGCATGAATAGGTGCCTCACCTTTCTGGTTGGTCGGAATCGTAACCCTCGATTTCAGAGCCTGCGTCTTTCATCTGCTGCCGAACCTCTTTCTGGTACTGCTCTTGCGCTTGCGCGATCAGCGTCGCCTCCTGCGGGAAGTCGCTGACGTACCTTCTGATAGCCAGATCCTGCTCGCTGGGCGGCTGGGGCGAGGGAAACTGATCAAGCTTGGGAGCCGCCGAAGCCACGACAGCGGGATTCGTCCGTGGCGCGGTGATTTTTCGGGGCGCGTTTGGCGCCGGAGGCCGAACTTGGTTGCTTCCGCCATTGGACTCAGCCTGCGTTGCCTGCTCTTTAGTTCCTTGTGTCGCAGTCGACGGATGACTCGCGATTACCGGGTGCGAGGGCTTGCCTGATCTCCAGGCCAGGGCCAACGTTACAACGACCACGGCCGCCACCGCGGCGATCACACTCCAGCGCCACCAGGCGCGATCTGGAACGCGGGTCCCCTCGGCTCGGAGGTTGGCGAGGATCCGTTCTTCCAGGCCTGCCCGCGGTTCGACCGCCGCATACTTCGCTAGCGCGGCATCCAAATCGCGATCGAAATCCCGACCTATCGCGTCGTTCTCCTGCTGACTAGCCGCGTCAACCCGATTTTGATCCTTGTCTGCCATGGTCCCCTCTACTTCGTTCCCAATAGTCCGGCCAGCTTCTCGCGCAGAATCTGCCGCGCCCGGAAAATTCGCGACCGCACCGCCGCTTCGTTGATCCCCAGAGTCGCGCCGACCTCTCGGGGCGACATCTCTTCGATCGTCGACAGGATCAGTGGCTGGCGCAGCTTTTCTGGGAGGGCAGCAATCATCCGCTCCAGGGCCGCGCTGACCTGAGTGCTGTGTAGGGTCTGATCCGCGGGTATGTCGGAAGAAGCCACCTCCGCAATCGGCTTCTCGGGATCTTCCAGGGCAAGCTCGTGCGTGCGTCCCCGCTGCCGGACGCGGTCGACGGCTACGCGCCATGCGATCCTGGCCAGCCACGTCTTCGGATCTTCCACCGCCCCGAGCTTCGAGCTGTAGCGCAGCACCCGCATAAAGGTTTCCTGCGTGGCATCTTCGGCGTCGTGGTGGCGGCGGAGCACCGCGTAGGCGATGCGGTAGACCAGTCGGGAATGTTGGTGGACAAGCGCTTCGAGCACCTCGTTGGTCCGCTCAACACGACTGCGCTCGTCTTCAATGCGCTCGCCTCCACTGGGCTCAATCGTTGCCACGCCGCTCAGGATCGCCTCTCCCGCCACCACTCGTTTGCCCTCAGTCATGAAGACCGCCCAGAAGCCGGTTTTGTTCAGGATTTCTTCGGCAGAACGTGAGGGAGAGGCTTACTTGCGAAGGGTTATGCGGGACGCCTGTGGGGCGGACACTCCTGTCCGCCGCTCTTGAAGTTGGGGCGTTTTTGCAGCTCAGCAGCAATAAATCAAAATCAAAGTCAAAAGCGGCGGACAGGAGTGTCCGCCCCACATTGACCCTAGAAGCCGACCATGACCGGCTCGGGCTCCAGGCGCACGCCCCAGATTTCTTCGACGCGGTGCTGGATCTGATCTCTCAAGGCCAGCACCTCGGCAGCCGTGGCTCCTCCGCGGTTGACGATGGCCAGCGCGTGCTTGCTGGAAATGCCGACGTGGCCAAAGCCGTAGCCGCGGGCGAATCCGGATTTCTCGACCAGCCACGCCGCCGAAACTTTCCGGCTCTTTTCCAGCGCGGGATAACTGGGCAGAGTCAATTTCTTTGCTGCCGCCCGGTTCTCCAGATCTTTATGTTGCGCTTCCGAGAGCACAGGGTTCTTAAAGAACGAGCCCGCGCTTTGGCAGTCGGGATCGCCGGGAACGATCAGCATGCCTTTGCGGGCGCGAATGTGGCGCACCGCCTCGCGCGTCTCGGCGAGATTGGGGCGAGTTTCGCGGCCTTCGAAATGACGTTTCAGGTCGGCATATTCGAGGCAGGCCTCGCCACCGGGCGTGAGCGCGTAGGTGACGCGAAGAATGATGAACCGCCCACGCTCGGTCGTGTTGAAAATGCTGGAGCGGTAGGTGAAGCCGCAGGCCTCGCGGCAGAGCTCGCGCACCTGCCCGTCGTTCCGATCGAAGACCTCGACTGACTCGATCGTCTCAGAGACTTCCTGTCCGTAGGCGCCTACGTTCTGCACCGGCGTGCCGCCCACGCTGCCCGGGATGCCGCTCAGGCACTCGACGCCCGCGCACTGCGCCACCACGGCGTGCGAGACGAAACGGTCCCAGGATTCTCCCGCACCCGCGTCGAACGAAACTTTACCTGCGTCGTCGTTTCCGGGACGGCGCTCGATGCCGGGGATTGCGACCTTCAGCACCAGTCCGGGCCAGCCCGTATCGGCCACCACCAGATTGCTGCCGCCACCCAAAATAAATAGAGCCAAATCTTTCGACTGCGCGAATGCTACCGCCTCCTGCACTTCGCCGGGCGACTTCGCGTCCACGAAGAAACGGGCGGGACCGCCCAGGTGGAAGGTGGTCAGCGGAGCGAGTGAAACATTTTCCTGAAGCAGCATGGGACTGGCTCTCAATATACATCGCCAGAGTTTTCGCCGATTGCAGGTGTGTCCCCATCTATGCTTCTTCCGTTCTGTCCTCCTGAGCGCAGAGTCGAAGGATCTCTACTCGCGTGCACAACGATGAGAACATGCGAGGAATTCTCAAGGTTCTGCTGCCCGCGCACCGATCTTGGGGAGGGCGGGCCGAAAGAGAACTCCCCGCGGCATTCGGAATTCGGTCCAATCGATAGGGATCTTTCGACTGCGTTGCCGTTTCGCTTCGCGAACGGCAACTTCGCTCAAGATGACAGGGGAGGTGATGGCGGGGAGTTACAATGTATCCAGAGGAATAAACCGACATGCCGATGTATCCAGAAATTATGGTCATCCCGATGCGCGAGGAACTGACGCGCCTGGGAATCGAAGAACTTCGCACACCTGAGCAGGTTGATCAAGCTCTGAACAATCGTCCCGGCACGACCATGGTCGTCGTGAACTCGATTTGCGGATGTGCCGCGGGACGGATGCGGCCCGCGGTGCGCCTGGCTATGCAGAATTCCATTCGGCCGGACCATGCGTACTCCGTCTTCGCGGGACAGGAAAAAGAAGCGACCGACCGCGCGCGCGGTTACTTTACGGGATATCCGCCGTCGTCGCCGTCGATCGGCATTCTGCGCGATGGCCAACTCGTCTACCTGATGCCGCGCCGCGACATCGAGTCGCGCGAAGCCCCGGCCATTGCGGCCGATTTGAAGGCGGCATTTGATAAGTTGTGTGGCAAGCCGGCGGAAGTTTAGCTGCGGGCGCAAGTAGTCTTACAGCGAGGGACTGTCGGCCGTCGAATGAGGCCTACGGTTCCTCCGACACCTCGATCACATTTCCCTCCAAATCCCGCATCTCGAAATATTGCGTGCCCTGGCGATCTTTTTCTATGGCTCCGACATTTACACCGCGGGAACTCAAGCACTCTCGTGCTTTCTCGATGGCGCCTGTGTAGAGCGTCCGGGTAGTTCGATCTGTGGTCGCACTCGACGGGCCGAGCACAATCGCAGCGGGAAGTTCTTTCGGGAAAATCAGTCCGACACAACCTTCTCCGTCATCGAGCTCAACGTCGGCCCTTTTTAGACCGAGCTTCTCGATGTACCAGGCCGAGGCTGCCGCAATGTCATGCACTCCAACATAGAATGAATCGGCGACCCAGAGCAGAGACATGGCTGCTTTTAAACTTCACAGGGGGCCCGTGTCAACACTGGCAGAGTTCTATTTCTTCGCCGGCTTGCTCATCTGGAAGGACTTCACCACAATCGCGTTCGGCTGCATGCCCACGGGGATCAGCGTCAGCAGCGAGTACTCCGACGTTTCCAGCGTGCGCCTGGGCCTGCGCTTCTGGATCACGGTCACATCCCCCGACTGCGTGTCGAGAACCAGGATGTAGTTCTGGTCGGGGGTCAGCACCAGAGCATCCGGACGGCTGCCCACCGTCAGCGTGGCGATGCGGCGGCCCATGTCGATGTCATAAACCGCGACGCTGTTCGAGCCAAAATTCGTCACGTATAGCCGTGAATTGTCGAGCGTGACCACGCCGCGGGACGGGCGCTGTCCGATCTCCTGGCTGCTGCCCACCTCGTCGTTTCCGGTCTCGATGATCGAGATGCTGTCGGAATCGAAGTTGCACACGATCAACTCGCCGCCGTCGGGTTTAACGGTGAGACTGACCGGGGTGTGGCCAACGTCGAGCAGCGCCATCAGACGATCGCTTTTCAGGGTGCCGTTCTGCAACGCAATCGAGGCCACCTGTGAAGATCCGGAGCAGGCGACGAAGGCTTTGCTCGAGTCCGGCAGGATAGCGATGTCTTCGGGTTGTTGGCAGACGGGAAGCGTGGCGCGCACGCGGAGCCCCTTGGCGTCGATCAGCGACACGGTATTGTCGCCGCGATTGCTGACCACGACCGTGGAACCGTCGGGCGAAACCCGCGCCATCCCCGGCGCAGCGCCCGCGCGGATGTTGCCGATCACCATCCGCTTCTCGAGATCGATCACGCTGACGTTCGACGAGCCCGAGTTGGCGACGTAGGCGCGCTTGCCGTCCTCGGCCACGTCGATGAAGTAGGGACGCCCGTGCACGCCGATCGTTGCCGCAACGGTGTTCGATTCGGCGTCGATCACGCTGACATTGTTCGAACCGGTGTTGACCACGTAGATTTCATTCTTCTTGCTGTTAGCCGCGATGCCGGTGGGCTCGCTGCTTACGGGGATGGTCTTCGCGAGCGCAAAAGTGCGCAGGTCGATCACGCTGACCGTGTTGCTCTTGCCATTCGTGACGTAGGCGTATTCGCGGTAGAGTGGCCCGTAGTCGGGCAGAGCCTCCTCGCGGAAGTACCACCATCCGAGCCCGGCCAGGATGGGAATTAGAACAGCGATGAAGAGGAGTTTTCTCAAAGTGGATTGAGTCTTAAGAGAAGAAAGCTTAGCAGAATTTGAACCGCAATCTATGCCGGCTCAATTACCTTCAATTCGCGGACTTGAGAAAAGTGGCGCTTGTTGAAAGTCGCGACCGCACTGTCACGCTCCAGGGCCGTGGCGGCCACGATGAGATCGTAGGCGCCAATCATCTTGCCGGAGGACTCGAGGCGGGCCCAGAGGCGGGCATGCTCCATCGCGGTCGCTTCCGTGTAAGGAAAAATTCGAACTGAATTCAAAATCCTGCGAAGGTACGCTTCTCGCTCAGCCCTGAATGCGCCTGTCGCCCGTTCCGCGCCGTGCCACAACTCGGCCACCGTAATCGCGGCCACCGCGAACTGCTCGCTCGACCGTGAGGCGGTCCATCGCTTCAGGTCGAAGGATTTTCTTTCGTCCCGAATGATGACGTCGGTATCGAGGATTATCGCCACCGGTCCACCGGAGGTTTCAGCATTTTGCGGGCGCGCTGCAGATCCTTTCGCCACGCCTTTGCGTTTTCCGGCGATAACTCCAGACCGGCCAGCGCCTCCGCCAAGTCGCGCCCGGTACAGGTTTTCTCGCCATCCGGCACAAGGCGGGCCACCGGCGTGCCATTCTTGAGCAGGACGAACGTCATGTTTTGATAACGGACGCGGTTCACGCAATCGGCAAAATTGCGGGCGGCCTCGGTGACCGAGATGGGCGTAGTTTTCATAAAATCAGATTATCAGATTATCCACGCAAATAACAATATTCCTCGGTGGGCCTTGATTCAAGGATGCTGGTACAAGCCAAAGTCGACCTCAACGGCGATCTCGGCGGAAACAGGCTTTCCATCTTTGGTCGCTGGCTGAAACTTCCATTTGCTTACCGCTTCGACGGCCTTTTCGTCGATGCCATGCCCAAGGCCCTGCAAGACTCGTACCAGAGTCGTCTTGCCGACTGACGTGACCACGACGCTGAGCGTCACCACTCCTCGAACTTTTCTTTTTCTCGCTTCTTCGCTGAAGTCCGGCTCTGGCGAATAGACGAGCCGCGGCGGCTTCACGCCGTCGCGCACCTTGTAGACAGGCTCGGTTACGCCATTGACCAGGACAGTCGATGCCGGTGACGTCGGAGGCGTTTTCGCTGGCTCCTCCTGAGCAACGAGAACGGTGGCGCAGAATAGAAGAAGGACGGCACTAAGACCGGAAAGATTCCAGGCGACGTTTTCCCATGCATTCATTTTGGCCTCCAGAACGAACACGGCCTACTTGCTCACTGCGACCGGCACGCCGACTCGAATCGACGGCACCGTCCGCCCTACGACCGCCGCGATCTGCCGCACCTGCACCATCAGCTCGTCGAACTGATCGGGGAACAGCGACTGCGGGCCGTCGGAGAGCGCTTCGTCCGGTTTGTGATGCACTTCCACCATCAAACCATCGGCGCCCACGGCGACTGCTGCGCGCGACAGCGGAGTCACTTTGTTGCGCTTGCCGGTGCCGTGGCTGGGATCGACCAGGATCGGCAGGTGGCTGAGCCGCTGCACTGCCGGGACGACGCTCAGGTCGAGCGTGTTGCGGGTGTGGTCGGCGAAGGTGCGCACGCCGCGCTCGCACAGAGCCACGTTGTAGTTGCCCTCGCTCATGATGTATTCGGCGGCCATCAGGAATTCTTCGAGCGTCGCCGCCATGCCGCGCTTCAGCAGGACCGGCTTGCGGGATCGTCCTGCACGCTTCAACAAAGAAAAATTCTGCATGTTGCGGGCGCCGATCTGGATCATGTCGGCATACTCTTCGACCAGGTCGAGCGACTCGTGGTCGATGGCTTCAGTGATGATCTTCATGCCAAACTGCTGGCGGATTTCCGCCATGATGCGCAGGCCTTCCTCGCCGAGTCCTTGAAAGGAGTAGGGAGAGGTACGCGGTTTGTAGGCGCCGCCGCGAAAGAATTGCGCTCCGGCGCGATGTACGCGCTCGGCCACGGTAAAGGCCTGCTCGCGATTCTCAATGGCACACGGCCCGGCGACAATGGCAAGGCCGGTTCCACCGATCGTTGGTCCGTCGATGCCGGCCGCTGTCCCGGGAAAAGTGATGACGGTGTTTTCTTCTTTAAGATCGCGGCTGACAAGTTTGTAGGGCTTGGAAACCTGGATGACTTCCTGCACTCCGGGCATCTCTTCCAGGGTGCCCTGTTCGACTTCTCCCTTGTTGCCGGTGATGCCGATTGCGGTGCGGGTTGCACCCGGCATGGAATGTGCGCGATAGCCCAGATTCTCGATTTTCTGACAAACGGCGCGCACCTGGTCTTCGGTAGCCTGCGCCTTCATTACGACTAGCATAATTTCACCCTGGATGAGCCTTTTTCTGCGGCCGCCAAAGAACAAAGAATAAAGAACAACGAACAAAGAACAAAGAACAAAGAAGTCAAGCTGCGCTCGACGGACGGGCGAGGGCGCGCGTCCCTACACAAGCACATTGTCGGCCGCCCCAAGTCTACCGTTGCCCGCACCTGCACCGCAAATGCAGCATTCCCCAGGGTTTTCCACAGCTATTGTGAGATTCAGCACTGCTTATTGTGATCCTGATCACCGACCCCGGGGTCAGTTGCGGGATAAAGTGCTTGAAATTCACTTTCGGAGGACGCATTCATGACCTATCCCAGAACGATGCAAGCAGCAGTGGTAGAAGAGTTCGGCAAGCCCCTCGTTATTCGCGAAGTTCCAGTACCCACCCCGGGCCCAGGACAAGCTCTTGTAGAAATCATCGCCAGCGGCGTGTGTCACACCGACCTGCACGCGGCGGAAGGAGACTGGCCCATCAAGCCGACTCCGCCCTTTATTCCGGGACACGAAGGCGCCGGCATTGTGGCCGCGCTCGGCTCCGGAGTTACCCATCTGAAGGTGGGTGACCGCGTCGGCATCGCCTGGCTGCACAGCGCCTGCGGACATTGCGAGTTCTGTCTGTCGGGATGGGAGACGCTTTGCCTCGAGCAGAAGAACTCGGGATACTCGGTGAACGGTACGTTCGCGCAGTATGCCCTGGGGCAAGCCGACTATCTGGGGCGAATCCCCAAGAATCTGTCTTTCGTGGACGCGGCGCCGATTCTTTGCGCCGGAGTCACAACCTACAAAGGATTGAAGCAGACCAACGCGCGTCCCGGAGAGTGGGTCGTGATCTCAGGCGCGGGCGGGTTGGGCCACGTTGCCATTCAGTACGCCAAAGCCATGGGACTGCACGTCGCGGCCGTGGACCTGGGTCCGGAGAAGATGGCTCTGGCACGCAAGCTGGGTGCTGAAATCACTATCGATGCCCGGACGCAAGACCCGGCCACCGAAATCCAGAAGCAGATTGGCGGTGCTCACGGAGTGCTGGTGACGGCGGTTTCCACGATCGCGTTCAAGCAGGCGATCGGCATGTTGCGGCGCGGCGGCACTTGCGTGCTCAACGGCTTGCCGCCGGGAGAGTTTCCGGTCTCTATCTTCGAGTTGGTTTTGAACGGGCAGACGGTGCGCGGGTCGATTGTCGGGACGCGCCTCGATCTGGAAGAATCTCTCGCGTTTGCCGCCGAGGGCAAAGTGAAGGCGACGATTGAGACGCTTCCGCTGGGCTCGATCAACGATGTTTTCGACCGGCTGAAGACGGGTAAAGTCAACGGACGTGTGGTCCTCGGAATCGCCAAGCAGGGCGCTGGCCGCGAGACCTCCACGCAGGTCACCGTGGCCGCCTGAGAACGGGTAAAACGCAGGAAGGCCGCGGCCAGCCATGACCGCGGCCCGTTTTCTTTGCAGGCTCCAGGTGTCGGCAGAGCCACCACGGACCGCGGTTGAAGCGGACTCCATGATTGACGCAGGGTTTGACGCAAGCCGGCAAGAAGCCGGATATTCTAGTCGACCCCTTATGCCGAGTGCCGATCCGAAAACAAAACTGGCAGAACTCGCCAAGCCCGCGAAGTCCAGCCTTGATGATCTGCTCCGATTTGAGAAATTGAAAACTGAGCAGTGGTTTATGCGGCTGTCCGTGGGCGGGCAGGCCCGCAACTGGGAGTTTCTGACCGCGGATTCCGCAACCAACGATACGATGATCAAAGAGAAGATCGCGCAGAGTGAAAAGCCAATCACCGAACTGGTGCTGGCGTTCGTGGGAATGGTCGACTGGCGACGGAGCAAGCAGTTTATGGCCTACCTGCAGTACTTCCGGGCAGACTATGAGCAGGGTGCGTTGTGCCTGCGCCATTTGAAGGACGCGCCCCAGCCGGGGAAGTTCGAAGGGTTCGGAGGGTTCATGGTCATCGGTGGTTGTAAGAATATTTGGATTTGAGCGCACCCCGCATCCGCGGCACGAGTACTGCATCCACATAGGGTCGCATTCAGATCCGCAGGAGCATTCTTCATGAAAGCAGCAGTGGTTCCCTCCGTTAACGGCAAGTGGGAGGTGAAAGAGTGGCAGACGCCCAAGGCCGGTCCCAATCAAGTCGTCATTAAGATTCATGCCAGCGGCCTCTGCTATACCGATGTGCATTTGACGCACGGGTTGTTCCCGCTGCAGTTTCCGCGAGTCCTGGGCCACGAGCCGGTGGGAGAAATCGTGGAGGTCGGTCCCGGAGTTACGTCACGCAAGGTTGGGGATCGCGTGGGCGTGGGCTGGGTGCAGAAGGGCTGTGGACGCTGCGAGTGGTGCCTGCGCGGCAAGAAAGAGTTGTGCCAGAACGCGATTTCGACCGGCATAGGACTGCAGGGCAGCCATGCCGAGTACATGCTGGCCTACGCGGACGCGACGATGCTGATTCCCGACGCGCTGGGCTACGAGCAGGCTGCGCCCATCTTCTGCGCGGGATACACGGTGTGGAGCGGGCTGCGACTTGCCGATCCCAAGCCGCACGAGCGCGTCGCGGTGGTCGGCATTGGAGGGCTCGGCCACCTGGCGCTGCAATATTCCAAAGCATCGGGATTTGAAACTATCGCCGTGACCAAGTCGAAAGACAAATGGAAAATGATTCGCGACCTAGGGGCCGACGAAGTGGTCGAGAGCGGCGAGAACCTGCTGGCCGCGGGCGGAGCCGACGTTCTGCTGGCGACGTCGAATTCGTGGGCCGCGACGGGGGACGCGGCGAAGGGGATGCGTCCTTACGGCCGCATCATTCTCATGGGCGTGGGCGCCGAGCCGCTGAACTACAATCCCGAACTCTTGTTCAAACGCGTCCGGCTGATCGGCTCGAGCCAGAACGGTCCCGAATATCTTTACGAAGCGCTGGATTACGCTGCGAAGGGCAAGGTAAAGGTGGTTGCCGAGACATACACGCTTGACGACATCGGCAAAGCCTACGACCGTGTGGCCGATGGGAAAGTGCGGTTCCGGGCAGTGATCACGATGAACTGAACTTTTGATTGTGTGGCGCGGGCGCCCACGCCCGCGTGCGATCGTCGCGTGCATGCGAAATGGCCGGGTGGTGGAGATCGCCCGCGCCATATCCGCGCTATATTTTCACCTTGCGTTGTAGAATCTAGGTTTCGGCTTTCGACTGCCCTCACTTATGCCACATGAAGAAAAGATAGCTACACCCTCGGCCGAACGTCCCAGCACGGAGCGCGACGCCGCCCGTCCCGGCGACGAGCGCTATGACGCGCAGCGCGTCGAGACCAAGTGGGCGGAGCGCTGGCAGCGGGATGCTTCGCTCTACGCCGCCGAGGCCACGTCAGACCACACCAAGGCCGCGAAGAAAAAGTATTACGTGCTCGAAATGCTGCCCTATCCCTCAGGCGCGCTGCACATGGGACACGTGCGAAACTACTCGATCGGCGACGCGCTGGCCCGCTACATGTGGATGAACGGTTACAACGTGCTTCATCCCATGGGCTGGGATTCGTTCGGCTTGCCGGCGGAAAATGCGGCCATCCAGAACAACACGCCGCCGCGCGAATGGACCTTGCGCAACATCGCCAACATGAAGGCGCAGATGAAGCGCCTCGGCTTTGCTTACGACTGGTCGCGGGAGGTCACCACCTGCCTGCCGGAATATTACCGGTGGAACCAGTGGTTCTTCCTCAAGCTCTTCGAGCGAGGGCTCGCCTATCGCAAGAAGAGCAAGGTGAACTGGTGTCCGAAGTGCGCGACCGTTCTTGCCAACGAACAGGTCGTCAACGGCTGCTGCTGGCGGCACGAGGATACTCTGGTCGAGCAGCGCGAGTTGGAGCAGTGGTTCGTGCGCACGACGAAGTATGCCGACGAATTGTTGAGCGGGCTCGACAAGCTGGACGGCTGGCCGGAAAAAGTGCGCACCATGCAGCGCAACTGGATCGGCCGCAGCGAAGGTACGCTGGTCGATTTCAAGCTCGATTACGCGGAAAACCACAAAGGCTTCGGGCCGGCGGGATCGACGATTCCGGTCTTCACCACGCGCGTGGATACGATTTTCGGCGCGACGTCGGTGCAGCTTGCGCCGGAGCATCCCATCGTCAAGGACTTGGCGGCGGAGAATCCCGGCTTGCGCGCCCAAGTCGACCAACTCATTGCCGAGCAGCGCAAGGCCAAAGAAGCGGGCGACATCGGCGAGATCGAGAAGCACGGCGTGTTCACCGGGCGCTATGCCATCAATCCGTTCAACAGCGAGCGCGTTCCGGTGTGGGTTGCGAACTATATCCTGATGGACTACGGCACGGGCGCCATCATGAGCGTGCCTGCGCACGACGAGCGCGACTACGAGTTCGCCAAGAAGTACGGCCTCGAAATCCGCCTGGTCATCTTGCCAATGTCTGGCGATCCTGATGAGACCGTGGCGGAACCTGCGCTTCCGTTCGTCGGGCACGACGGCATGCTGGTCAACTCCGGGCGCTACAACCGTTTGGCCTGTGACGAAGCGATCCGGGTGATGTCGGCGTATGCCGAGGAAAATAAATTCGGCAAAGCCACGGTTACTTATCGCCTGAAAGACTGGGGAATCTCGCGCCAACGCTACTGGGGCACGCCGATCCCGATGCTGTATTGCGAGAAGGACGGCATCGTCGCAGTGCCCGAAAAAGATTTGCCGGTGATCCTGCCAGAGAAGGTGAGAGTTACGCTGGCTGGGGGATCTCCACTTGAGAGCGTTCCCGAGTTTGTGAATGCTACGTGCCCGAAGTGCGGAGGCCCGGCGCGGCGCGAGACCGACACCATGGACACGTTCGTCGACTCGTCGTGGTATTTCTATCGCTACACCGACGCGCGCAACGACCGCGCGCCCTTCGACGCCAAGACTGCCCAGTACTGGTTCCCGATCGATCAGTACATCGGCGGCGTCGAACACGCCATCCTGCACCTGATCTACTCGCGCTTCTGGACAAAGTTCATGCGCGACCTGGGCATGATCACGAACGATGAACCTGTCGAACGTCTGTTCACTCAGGGCATGGTGATCAAAGATGGACGGAAGATGTCGAAGAACCTGGGCAACGTGGTCTCGCCCGACGAGATGGTGGCGCGATACGGAGCCGACGCGGCGCGGCTTTACAGTTTGTTCGCGGCGCCGCCGGATCGCGATCTCGACTGGCAGGATTCCGGGATTGAAGGGATTCAACGGTTCCTGGGGCGCGTGTATCGATTTGTGGTGCGCAACGCACGGCCCGATCATCCGGAATGGGGCAAACCGTCGCCGTCTGATCTGGCGCCGGCGGCGCGTGCCATCCAGCGCAAGCTGCACCAGACGATCAAGCGCGTCAGTGACGACTTTCAGGGACGCTGGCATTTCAATACGTGCATCTCGGCGATCATGGAACTGGTGAACGTTCTCTACGGCGCAGAGGAGGCGATCGCACGGAATGAAGTTCCGGCTCCTTTCCTGGCAGACGTCCAGCGCAACCTCGTCTTGTTGCTCGCGCCTTTCGCGCCCTATCTCGCGCACGAATTGTGGGAGATGCTCGGCGAAAAGGGGAACTTGCTCAAAGCGCCGTGGCCCAAGTTCGACGCCGAGTTAGCCAAGGAAGAAGAGCTTGAGATTCCCGTGCAGGTGAACGGCAAGCTGCGCAGCCGCGTGGTTGTGCCGGCGGACGCCACCGAGGAGACGGTTCTGGAACGCGCCCTTGCCGACGAGAAAGTGCGGGCATTCATCGCTGGCAAGCAGATCGTGAAGAAGATCTACGTGCCGGGCAAGCTGGTCAACATCGTGGTGAAGTAGTTTCCATTTTGTTGTCATCCTGAGCGAAGTGGTTGCTTCGCGAAGGCGAAGCGACCACGCAGTCGAAGGATCCCCAGCAGAGTGTGGCAACGTGCGGCAACGCGGAGCATTTCAGATGAAGCCTCCGATTTTCTACTTTACGGGAAGAATTCCCTAGGCTTGGCAGGTGCTGCAATCCGGGTAGGGATCCTTCGGCTCCGCAGCGACCCCACTTCGTGGAGTCGCTGCTAAGCTCAGGATGACAACGCTGTATTGAAATAATCACGCTCCAATTGAGTTATCCTGAGTTTCATGGCCATCTCTCCCACGGCTGAAGGATTCCGCGCTGCGTTCCGGCGGCCGTCGCTGACACTGGCGGAAATGATGTGGCGCTGGACTGCGGGCGCAACCGCCGCTGCTTTGCTCGTTTTCGGGCTCTTCCAATATCTCGACACGCTGCCCGTCACCAACGGCGAGCTGCTTTTCTTACGCACGCGCCATCCTTACTTGGTTGCGGAAGCGATCGCCCACATTCTCCGCGGCAGTCTGAACCGGGCTGTATTGGCGGGAGTGTTCGGCGCACTGATGCTGATGGTGCTTTGGATCGTCGCCGCCTCCGTGGGGCGGATCGCCACGGTGCGCGTTCTGCTGGATCACTTTCGTAGGGACGTTGCGAGCATCGGCTCTGCTGAAGGCGTTGCGAACGATGGCGAGAGAGACGTTGCCAGAAACGTCTCTACGAGTGCGGCGTTGCTGCGGCTCAACTTCCTGCGCGCGGTCGTCGCGCTGGCGGCGGCGGTTGGGTTCGTAGGCGCGTCGATTCTGGCTGGGTTCGCCTCACCGGACGCCAATCCTCGGCCCGGCCTGGCTTTCTTGCTGTTCTTGCCGCTCGCGGGGCTGATCTGCCTGGTGTGGTGTGGGCTGAACTGGCTGTTGTCGCTGGCGGGCATGTTTGCTGTCCGCGATAGTGAGGACGCAGTGGGCGCGATTTCCGCCGCCGCAACTTTCTGCCGCGAACGCACGGGCGCCGTCTTTGCGGTCAGCACCTGGACCGGCCTGGCTCATCTGGTCGCATTCGTGGGAGCTACCACGATCGCGTCTCTGCCGCTGGGCCTGGCGGGTGCCCTGCCATGGCGGTTGGTGGTTGTGGCGGTATTTCTTGTGACCCTGGCTTATTTCGCGGTGGCCGACTGGCTGTATATGGCGCGGCTCGCGGGATATGTCTGCATCGCGGAAATGCCGGAGGCAGTGCGGGCGCCGCTCGCGCCCCGGCCGGTGCCACCGCCTGTTTCTGCCCCGCCGCTGCCGACCACGCTCGTTCAGACCGAGATCGACCGCGACGAGCCGATCCTGAGCGACGTACCCAATCTGTTGGCCGGGGATGTCTAACTGATCATGCGTGCCCTGTATTGTTGAGATGCGCTCGCCTTCCGCTGCGTGTTACTACCGTCTCTTTACACTGGCTCCCCGAATTTGAGAAACTCATTTGTGGAAACCAAATCCCCTCACAATCAATTTTCAGTGGGCCAGAGCATCGTCATCCTTGACTTTGGCGCGCAGTATACCCAACTCATCGCGCGGCGCATTCGCGAACAAAACGTTTTCTCTGTCGTGCTGCCGTGCACGGCGAAACTCGAAGAG
This sequence comes from Acidobacteriota bacterium, assembly GCA_013289685.1. Lineage (GTDB taxonomy): Bacteria > Acidobacteriota > Terriglobia > Terriglobales > Acidobacteriaceae > Sulfotelmatobacter. The sequence continues at coordinate 392,897 of JABCZL010000002.1, forward strand.
GTGAAGAGCTACGCGCCGGTTGGGATCGTGCTCTCGGGAGCGCCCTGGTCGGTCTACGACAAAGACGCGCCGCCGGCCGACGCACGCATCTTTGAACTGGGCGTGCCCGTGCTCGGCATCTGCTATGGATTGCAATTCATGGTGCACACGCTCGGCGGCAAGGTGCGTCCTGCCGACAAGCGCGAGTACGGCGCCGCGGAAGTCGATATCGTCTCGGATTCCGTGTTGTTTCAGGGGCTGGCCAAGAAGCTGGCGGTGTGGATGTCGCACGGCGACGAAGCGCTCGAACTGCCTCCCGGTTTCGAGTTGATGGCCAAGACTCATTACGCGGTGGCCGGCATTCAGAACACGGCGAAGAGATGGTACGCGGTGCAGTTCCATCCTGAAGTGCACCACACGCCGCAAGGCACACAGATCCTGAGGAATTTTATTTTTCAGATCTGCGGCGCGAAGCCCACGTGGACTGCGCAGCGTTTCATTGATTCGACGGTCGAGCAAGTGAAACAGCAAGTCGGCAGCGGACGGGCAATTTGTGCGCTGTCGGGTGGCGTGGATTCGGCGGTCGCAGCCGTGCTGGTCGACCGCGCCCTGCGAGACGCCAAGGGCAAGCCTGCCCTGCGCGGAGGCGAAGGGTCGCGCCTGACCTGCGTGTTCGTGAACAACGGCGTGCTGCGCAAGAATGAATTTGAAAAAGTGCAGAAGGTGCTGCGCGACAAACTGAACCTGCGTGTGGACGCGGTTGACGCGACCGCGCGTTTTCTTGGGAAGCTGAAGGGCGTCAGCGATCCTGAGAAAAAACGCAAGATCATCGGCAACGAGTTCATCAAAGTATTCGAAAAGGAAGCCCGCCGCATCGAGAAGAGCGAAGGCAGGGTCAAGTGGCTGGTGCAGGGCACGCTGTATCCCGATGTGATCGAGTCGCGCTCGGTGCGCGGGCCGTCGCAGGTCATCAAATCGCATCACAACGTTGGCGGCCTGCCGGAGAAGATGAAGCTCAAGCTGATCGAGCCGCTGAAAGATTTGTTCAAGGACGAAGTCCGCAAGATCGGCCGCGATCTCGGCATGCCGGAAGAAATCCTGCAGCGGCAGCCGTTTCCCGGTCCCGGGCTTGCCGTGCGGGTGCTGGGAGAAGTCACGCCCGAGCGCCTGGCGCTGCTGCGCGAGTGCGACGACATTGTGGTCAGCGAGATCAAAGAAGCTGGGCTTTACACGAAAGTCTGGCAGTCGTTTGCCGTGCTCCTGCCGGTGATGTCGGTGGGCGTGATGGGCGATGCGCGAACCTATGCGTACACCTGCGCGGTCCGCGCGGTGACCTCTGAAGACGGCATGACCGCCGACTGGGTCCCGCTGCCGCACGAAGTGCTGAAGACCATCTCCACGCGGATTGTGAATGAGGTGAAGGGCGTGAACCGCGTGGTGTACGACGTGACGTCGAAGCCGCCGGGGACGATTGAGTGGGAGTGAGGGCCGCTCTTGGCTTTTGGCTCTTGGCTTTTAGCTAAACCAAGAATCATGTGGGCACAGCCGCCCCCGGCTGTCCGCTGAGCGGAGCTCGGCAAGGTTGTGGCGCGAACGCTCCTGTCCGCGAATTGCTGGAGTCGGAGAGTCGGGAAGGGCACGAGTTCCACTCGTGCCGCAAAGGGTTCCGAGAAGGAACCGGCTTCAGCCGCTGAGGTTGCCTATGCCGCTAACCTCAGCGGCTAAAGCCGAATTCTCCTAACGGCTTATTTCGGCACGACTGGAAGTCGTGCCTTTCCCGGTTGAAAACCGCATCGGAGAACTTTGAGCCGCTGACCGGGCGCCGGCGAGAAGCGGGTTCCTCGGCGCTTTCGCACCTCGGAATGACAAAGCGGATTGGACGGCGCGAGGCCTTATCTATCCCGGTTCACCGTCTCCATCGAGAACGCAGGGAGGCAGACGGCTATGTATTCGGCGCCGCCTTCTTGTGGGGTGGAGTAGCGGATCCACTCGCCGGCGTGGGCGATTACGGCTTGTCCGGCGGCGACGTCGAGCGAGCCGATCGTGCCATTCGCAGTTTTGTGCTCGACGCGCAGCAAGCCTTTCAGCACGATGGTGAACTCGTCGAATTCGGGAGTCTGGCCGGGTTCGAGCCATCCTTGCGGACTGCGCATGTGGGCGACGCTGGCGGCGGAGGTCCTGGAGTTGACGCGTCCGACGTACTCGTCGATGAGTTTGGGCTTGTTGCCGGCGGATTGAATGCGGGTGGGCTGCGGGATGAGTGTGGGCATAAGATTCGGCTTGCGTTTAAGGGTACAACAAACGACATCAACGCAGAGGGCGCCGAAGTGCTTGGGGGCGAGGGAAGGTCCAAGTCTCGACGAAGGGCCGTTACAGATTCGAAAAAAATGTGGAAAACCGGGGAGGCGGGTCCCCGGCTTTCCACTGAGGCGCAGCGCCACCTCGGCGCTGCTGCAAGCATTAAGGTGTGCCCGGAGGAGTTCCGGGAATGACGATCGGTGGTCCGGGGACACCGCCGGGCCCCGGCGCTCCGGGAAGGACCGTGGGCGGTGTACCGGGCGTGCTGGGCGGGAAGCCGGTGTCCGGTGGCGGAGGCGGCGGCACTGGGCGGCGAGCGACGGGCTGTAGCGGTACTGGCTGCTGCTCCGATTGTCGGACGGCATCACTGACCTGGACTTGATCGAGCGTCAGCGGCTGCCGCAGCACCATATCGACCGGCGAGCCCACATCGAGGAAGAATTGGTGCGAGCTGAACATCACCGTCATAGAGACCACTGCCCCAACCGCGCCGCCGATGCCTGCGCCAATGATCGCGTCTCTGCCTTGGGTGCCGGCGACGGGCGTGCTGACCGAGCTGCAGAAAGGCGGTCCTCCGATGCACCCGGGAGGAAAGTTGGAGGTGACGTTGGAGGCCGGCTTGCCGGCAGAGTGGCCAATGAGTGCGCCCAGGCCGGCTCCCGCCGCGGGCAGCGCGAACATTGCGATGCCCCGTTTCGAGCCGGGATCGGTCAAAGCATAGCCTTCGACGCTTTCCATCACGGCCGGTCCGGGCACAGAAGCCACGTATCCGTCGGGGAACGTGATGGACATGGACCGCAGACGCAGCTCCGCACGGCCACCTCGGCGTTCGAGTTTGTCCACGATTCCATCGACCAACGAGCCGGGCGGGATTACGACTGCATTGCCCATGATGATGGGCGCAGTGATTTGGGCGTAGATGTCGTCGCCGCGGTGAATGTACCGGCTTTGGATGGGATGGGTGAGCACGAGGACGATTCTGGTGCCCGCGGGAATGGTCTCGCTGACGGGTGGGGGAGTGGCCGCGGCTTGCAGACTGGTCTGCGAGTCTGGCGGTACGGGCGGTTCAGTTTGAGGGTTGTCCTGCGCGATGCAGGTGTGGGCAAGAAGGAAAGTTGTCCCGGCCAGAGTCAGAAAGGCAATCATGGTCGAAACGAGGGAACTGCGAGTGTTCGCCATTTGCTACCTCCTGTCGAAAGTTCCCGTTTCGCGGAATCCTTCGATTTCGTGCGGACGTCTTCATGTTGAACTTTTCATGTGGACTTGTTCGAGTGGAGCTGTTCGAGTGAACTTGAGAGCTCCTGCGCTCTCATGGGCTTAGACCCTCGGGCTGTGAAAAAGTAGCAGGTCCGTTGGTAAAGGTTTGCAAAGAGACGGTCGGGATTTGTAAAAGGCGTGCGGGATGCGGGGTTTGATGTGATACGGATCACTGCTGTCCGTCGTAGAGACGTAGCTCGCTACGTCTCTGCCGACATCGCCTCGAAACAATGCCTCGCCGATGGCGCCGGAAGAGACGTTGCGAGCAACGTCTCTACGAAGCTTTTTCGGCGATCCATCGCGAGACGGCGGTGACCATCCTGCGCGGGGCGAAGCGGGTGGACTGCGCGACCAGCCAGTTGTGTGCGCCGCTGATGGCAAGTGTGCGGCCCTCCATGACGGCACGATAGCCGTCGAGCGCAACCTTGTCGGCCGACATTGCGCTGACCTTGAAGAGGCGGGAAGTCTCCATCCCCGCGCGCTGGGCGAAGCCGGTGAATGTCGCTCCCGGACAGAAACAGGTCACGGTGACGCCGGCATGGCGCACCTCGTTGGCGATCGCCTCGGAGAAAGAAAGCACGTAAGCCTTGGTGGCGTAGTAGACCGCCAACAGCGGCCCAGGCTGAAAAGCGGCGGTGGAGGAAACGTTCATGACGCGGCCGCTGCGGCGGGCGATCATGGCGGGAAGGAACAGGCGCGTCAGTGCGGTGAGCGCGGTAATGTTGAGATCAATCTGGCCCAGAATCTCTGCTTCGGGAATTTGCGCGAACTCGCCGTAGGCGCCGAAGCCGGCGTTGTTGATGAGGATGTCGACGGTGATGCCTTCACGCTGGAGTTGGTCGAAGAGAAACTTGGGCGCGGGCGGTGCGGCGAGATCGAGGGCGACGGTCTTTACGGTGACGCCGTGCGCTTGCAGTTCGGTGGCGACTTGCGCGAGTTTGTCGGCGCTGCGGGCGACCAGCACCAGGTTGTGGTGATCGCGGGCGAAGAGTTTGGCGAGTTCGTATCCGATGCCGCCGGATGCGCCTGTGATGAGAACGGTAGTTGCAGACATAGTAGCTTCTTTCGGCGTCAGTTTAATTCGGGCAGGATGTCCGCATAAATGAATCCGTCACGCGCTACGATTTCGCCATCCTTGATGGGAATGGGTTGCAAGAACATAGGCCCGGCGTGGGTGAAGGTGTGAAACTCGCCATTCTCGCCGCAGGGATCAACTCCGGCAGGCAGGCGACTCAATATGTCGTAGTCGAGATCGCAGCCGATGAAATCGCCGGCCAGCTTTGAAGGATCGGCACAAACGATTCGGGCACGCACACCCGCATCCAGCATTTCTAACATCACCTGTCGTGTATCTCGTCCCCAGAGAGGGAACATGGGTTCGAGCCCGGTACCGTGGAGATGGTCTTCACGATAGCGACGGACGTCTTCGAGAAAGAGATCGCCGAAAGCGACGGCCGAGATCCCTTGCTGAACGGCCGAGGTACACGCCGCCGACATCGCTGCTTCATAGATATCGTTGCTACAGGGCCAGGGCAAGGGAACTTCCCAAAGCGGCACGCGGGCTGCGTCAGCCTGTGCCTTCAGGAGCGCGTGGCGCGTGCCATGCATGGCGACGCGCTGGAAATGCGTGTTGATCGTGGTGAGCAGTCCGACTACTTCTACTTCGCCGCGCTGACGGAGCAGGTGGAGGGTCCACGCACTATCTTTGCCGCTGCTCCACGAGAGAAGGATCTTTCTTTTCAAAGTGACCTGAACTCGCCGACGGGTGAGAGAAGTAAAAAGGAATGGCGCGGGCGAGGGCGCCCGCGCCACCTAACCACTTCAATTTTACGCGTGGACCAGTTCTACGCCGTAGATCGAGTGCCAACTGGTGGCGGCTTTCAGTTTGCCGTTCACGTTGTTGATGTTCTTTACGCCTTCGGTTTCGAGCCACTTGCGGAATGCGGCTGCGCCCTGCTTGGCGTAGATGGGAATGCCGTCTTTCCAGGTGGCGCGTCCGCACAGGACGCCATTGAATTTCACTCCGGATTCTCCGGCAAGTTCGAGCGTCTCGCTGAATTCCGCGTTCCTGACGCCGGCCGACAAATAAATAAACGGCTTGGTCGCGACGTTGGCGGCTTGGTGGAACAGGTCGATGGCTTCTTTCTTGGTGTAGGCCTTCTGTCCGCCAAAGCACTTCACGCCTTCGACAAATTTCATGTTCACCGGCACTTCGACCTTGAGCACGTCGACGCCGTAGCGGTCTTTGCTGAACTCGCGCATGCTTTCGGTGACGATGTGCGGTTTCTTCTTGGCGTAATCCAGACCCTTCTCGTCTGCGCCTTCTTCGTAGCCGACGAACTCCAGGAAGTAGGGGATGTCGTTGGCGCGGCATTCGTCGCCGATGCGCTCCACCCACGCGTGCTTCTTGTCGTTGACGTCCTTGGGATCGTAGGGCGTGTAGTAGAGCAGAATTTTGACGCAGTCGGCACCGGCTTCTTTCAGGCGGCGCGCGGACCAGTGGTCGAGCAGATCGCCGAGGCGGCCGGGGCCAGTTTTATCATAACCAGTCTTTTCATAGGCGAGCAGCAGGCCGGCATTCTTGGCGCGGCGCTTGGAGGCGGGCAGCCCCCACTCGGGGTCGAGCAGGATGGCGGAGGCGTGCGGCGTGAGAACTTCGGTGACCAGGGTTTTGAATTCTTCCATCATGGCGTCGGTGACTTCGCCGCCTTTTTCTTTGGCCAGCGATTTTTGCAGGGAGCCGCGCTGGTCCATGGCAGCAGCGGCGATGATGCCGCGTTCGTTGGAGACTTTTTTGAGACCGGCAAGTTTGCCCGGGGTGAGTGACATGAGAATCCTCCTGTAGAGCGGATGGGATGAATGCAGTGGAACCTATAATTGTAAACCAATGACGGTGAAAAGCGGCTTCCGGTGTTCGGCTCCGGGCTTCCGGGTATCCGGTTTTTCGGATGGGCGAAGATCTACTGATTCTGCGCAACTGCTGCGATTGTGACCATCACGGGCTTAGACGTTGCGGCGATTTGGGGAGGAGTGCAGCCCAGCGCGTCGACAATGAGTTTCGCCCTGCCGCGAAGATCCGGGGGAATGTATCTGGACTGGACCCTCCAATCTCCTGCAGCGAGGCTGCCCACGGGGCGTGCCGCCTCAGTGATGTAGGACAAACCCGGCGCGAGCTTAATCCATCTCTCGTTCGCTTCATTGAGTAACTGCTGATCGGTGGTCCCTATCGGATAGAAACCCTCGAGAAACATTTCCGTTTCTCCGCCGATACCTGTTGCCCATGTGCGAATATAGCCATCGGTCTCGTCTTCACTTTTGATATCGGGGCGCGGAAGGCAAAGCGTCTTGTCGGATAGGTTTGTGAACTTGTATTTCACGACCACAGGCTCACCCACCAGATACGTCTTATTGACCGGAACGATTTCCAGTTTGAGTGTGGGCGGATGTTTCGGAAGAACCGGCGGTGTGTTCTGCGTCCACAACAACGGCGTTGCTACGAGAACTCCCGCCGGAATCAAGAGTAGTCTGCCGAGCGTCATGAGTTTGGACAAGGATAGCACTCGATGCGCATCTTGACGGAGTTAGAAAAAGTAGGTAATATAACTACTTAAGAATGGCCATGGAAAAAACCATCTCAGCAGCCGAGGCGAACCGGAAGTTCTCGCAGGTATTGCGCGAGGTGAAGGAAGGCCGAAGCTACGTTGTGACCAGCCATGGACGGCCCGTGGCGCGCATCGAGCCGGTGAAGGAAAAGCGCAATGGCCGGGCCAAGGCCGCGTTGCTGGCGCATCTTAAAGCACAGCCGGTTCAGGATATTGGTCGCTGGACTCGGGACGAGTTGTACGACGACTAGAGCGGCGTCCCATGCGAATCGCGCTCGATACGAATGTGTTGGCGTATGCTGCCGGGGTGAACGGGTCCGAGCGGCAACGGGCTGCGCTAGAACTCCTCGGCAAGCTGCCTGAATCAGAAACTTTTTTGCCGGTTCAGGCGCTCGGAGAACTTTTCCGCGTGCTGGTGCGGAAAGCGAAAGTTGCGCCGCGGTCGGCGCGTACTACGATTCTTCGCTATCGGGATACGTACCCCCTGATCGAGACTTCTTCTTCAGTCTTGATGTCAGCGACGGACCTCGCCGTCGATCACCAGATCGGTATTTGGGATGCCGTGATGTTCGCCGCAGCCGCCGAAACCGGTTGCCGTCTCTTGCTGTCCGAAGACTTGCAGGCAGGATTCACCTGGGGCGGGGTGACGGTGGTGAATCCGTTTGCGGCGATCGTCCATCCGCTGCTGGCTGAAATGCTTGAGCCTTGAGACGTTATACCGCCCAGTTCTGTATCTTCAGCCCGCGCACGCGGCGGAGTTCTCTTTCGTCATTGGTTACCAGCGTTAGTCCGGAAGCTAAGGCGTGGGCCGCGATCCATAGATCATTGGGCCCGACCATCTCGCCTCGGCTTTCGAGTTCCGCGCGGATAAATCCGTACGCCTCGGCTGCATTCTCGGGCAAGGGCAATGCAGGCACCATACGGACGAACTCTTGTACAGTTGCCAGCGATCGGGCACGCTGCCCGCTCTTATTGGCGCCGTAGAGCAATTCTCCATAAGTAATCACCGAAATAGCAACTTCTCCGGAACCTACTTTGTGAAAACGCTCCGAGACTCGTTCTGGCTTCTTCTTGCGAATGTAAATGCAGATGTTGGTGTCGAGCAGGTAGCGGAAATCCACGGCCATCACAGCCCTTTGCGCTTCTGGGGCTTTTCGTTCTCGCGGTCAGGTAGATCAAAGTCGTCGGGCAATGACGCGAGCAGTTCGAAGGCGTGTGCCAGATTGGCGGGCTTTTCCCGCAGGACCACTTCATCGCCACGGCGGAACACTTCGACTTCCTTTGCCTTGAAGCGGAACTCTTTGGGTAGCCGGACTGCCTGGCTGTTGCCGGAGCGGAATACTTTGGCAGTGGTCATCGGGACACCTCGTATATACATGTAGTATATACATGTAGTATATACATGGATCGGGCTTTCGACAACATGAGATTTTGCATGGCAGCCTCCTCGACAGCGACGGATGGCAGGCCGTTCTTGCTATATTGGGCTTGCTTACTTGGGGAGACTGTCATCATGGCCATTGCAACGATTAATCCCGCCACGGGAGAAGTCATCAAGACATTTCAGCCGCTTTCGGAAGCTGAGATCGAGAAGAAGCTGCAGCTTGCGGTCAGCGCGTTTAAGGCCGAGCGCACGACGCCGTTTCCTGTGCGTGCCAAGCGCATGCTGAAGGCGGCGGAGATCCTGGAGCGCGACAAGGAGAAGTTCGCCCACATGATGACGCTCGAGATGGGCAAGCCCTACAAGGCTGCGGTGGCTGAGGCGGTGAAGTGCACGACCGCCTGCCGCTACTACGCCGAGAACACGGCGCGGTTTATGGCCGACGAACCGGTCGAGACCGGGGCGAGGAACAGCTTCATCCGGTATCTGCCGATCGGGCCGATTCTGGCGGTGATGCCGTGGAATTTTCCATTCTGGCAGGTGATCCGGTTCGCAGCGCCGGCGCTGATGGCGGGCAACGTTGGGCTGCTGAAGCATGCGTCCAATGTTCCGCAGTGTGCCCTCGCCATCGAGGAGATTTTTCTGGAGGCGGGGTTCCCGGCGGGCGTTTTTCAGACTTTGCTGATTGGCTCGGGGCAGGTGGATGCCCTGTTGAACGATCCGCGCGTAGTGGCGGCGACGCTGACGGGCAGCGAGCAGGCGGGAATTCAAGTTGGCATTGGAGCGGCCAAGCGGATCAAGAAAGTTGTGCTGGAGCTGGGAGGCAGCGATCCGTTTATCGTGATGCCTTCGGCCGATCTCGATACGGCGGTGAAGACCGCGGTGGAGGCGCGCATTCTCAACAACGGGCAGTCGTGCATTGCGGCCAAGAGATTCATTGTGGCTGAGCCGATCGCGGCCGAGTTTGAGAAGAAGTTTGTGGCGCGCATGGCGAGTCTGCGGGTGGGCGATCCGTTTGACGAGAAGACTGAGCTTGGTCCGCTGGCCACGGCCGATGCGGTGACCACTCTCGACGCCGACGTCCAGAAAACGGTGAAGGCGGGAGCGAAGCTGCTGACCGGCGGGCATCCGCTGAAACAGAAGGGGAATTACTACGCGCCGACGGTGTTGACCAACATTCCGAAGGACTCGCCGGCGTATGGCGAGGAGTTCTTTGGTCCGGTGGCGTCGATCTTTCGGGTGAAGGATCAGGATGAGGCGATCCGCATCGCCAACGACGTGCGGTTTGGGCTGGGTGCGAGCGCGTGGACCAACGATGACCAGGAGCGCGAGCGCTTCATCAACGAACTGGAAGCGGGGATGGTGTTCATCAACAAGATGGTCGCGTCGGACCCGCGGATTCCGTTCGGTGGGGTGAAGCAGTCGGGGCACGGGCGGGAGTTGGGAGCGGTGGGGATTCGAGAGTTTCTGAACGCTAAGACGGTTTGGGTGGCGTAGAACCAGGAAAATCGATCGCGGGCCTGATTCCATCGATGCGTTCCGCCGAGATTCGACGGCGAAGCCGAACCCCTATGTAGACTTGGGCGGGGCGCCTGCGATAAGCGCCGTAACAAGGCATTTGAAAGTGTTCCCACGACGCGACCTGGGAGGTCGAACAATGAAGACAAGTCTTGCAATCCTGGCTTTGCTTTTCATGACTTCATTTTCAGCTTTAGCACAGGAGCCAACAACTAAAGATCCCTTACTTGATCGCCTGGCCGGCAGTTGGATCCTTCATGGCACGATTGCTGGACGCGAGACCACGCACGACATCGAGTCGGAATGGGTGCTGAGCCACGAATACCTGCGACTCCACGAAACATCGCGCGAGAAGAACACCCAAGGCCAGCCCGCGTATGAAGCGATCGTCTTTATTGAATGGGACGAACCGTCGAAGGAATACAGATGCCTGTGGCTCGACTCGACCGGTGGCGGTGGTCTCTCGGCCCCTACTGCCCAAGGCAAACGGGGCAATGACGAAATCGCGTTCTTGTTCAGGGACAAAGATGATAAGGACAGCGGCGTCCACACAACGTTCGTCTACAACAAAGGCGTCGACACTTGGAGCTGGCTTATCGATAACGAGGACGGCGGCAAGCTAACGCCTTTTGCGCGAGTTAAGCTCACCCGGAAATAGAAACTACATCATGCGAACCGCGCTTATGGCGAACCCTACCAGTCAAGCCAACTCCCGACTTGAGTGGGCCACCCGCTATTGCCTTAGCGTCAGCGTTCTCAGTACGGACTGCTGCTTGGCGATTAGGGACTGCACGCCTTGCTTCGCGAAGGCAATCATCTTTGCCAGTTGAGCGTCGTCGAAGACCTGGTGCTCGGCGGTGGCCTGGACTTCCACTAGCTTGTGGCCGGCGGTCATGACGAAGTTCATGTCGACGTCGGCGCGGGAGTCTTCTTCGTAGGAGAGATCGAGCAAGACTTCTCCGTCGACAATTCCCACACTGACGGCGCCGACAAAATCCTTGAGCGGAACGGAAGTTAGCGTCCCCGCATCCACTAGCTTTTCCAGAGCCAGGCCCAAAGCGACGAATGCGCCGGTGATCGAGGCGGTGCGCGTGCCTCCGTCGGCCTGGATTACGTCGCAGTCGATCCAGATTGTGCGTTCGCCGAGGCGGGTGAGATCGGTGACTGCTCGGAGGCTGCGGCCGATTAGGCGCTGGATTTCGTGGGTGCGTCCGCTTTGGCGGCCTTTCGACACTTCGCGCGGAGTGCGGGTCAGGGTGGAGCGGGGAAGCATGCTGTATTCGCTGGAGATCCAGCCTTTGCCGCTGTTGCGCATGAACGATGGCACGGTTTCTTCGATTGATGCGGTGCAAATGACGCGGGTGTTGCCTACTTCAATCAGAACGGAACCTTCGGCAGTGGTGATGAAATCCGGCGTAAGGACGACCGGGCGAAGCTGCTCGGGAGAACGGTTATCAGAGCGATAGAACATGATGGGGGGATTGTAAATGAGGAATCGGGCGTTGGACCTCAGACCTCGGACCTCGGACCTCGGACCTCGGACGTCAGACCTCGGACTTTCATTCCGACGGGCCGAGGGCTGCGGTCCGACGGCTGAGTCGCTTTCTTTACTGTACGGGTTGCAGCTGCGTGGCCAGTTGGTTCACTGCGGTGACGTCGTAGAACGAGGACAGGTCGGCGTGACCGGCCAGGGTGTCGCGCTCTTTGCCATCCACCAGAATCTTCACTTTCAAAATGCCAGGCGTGTTGGTCGAGATGGTGTGGATCAACGAGGCGACCGTCAAGTCTTCGACCAGGACGCCGGAGCGGTGGGTGTCGGCAAAGGCGGAGTTCAGGTCGATGACGGCGACTCCTGGGTCGACCAGAAAGACGCTGCGGATATCGGCGCCAGGGCCGAGAACGTGGGGAGAGGATTTGTCGAGGTAGAGCGAGAGCAGGGCGCGCAGGAGTTCTTCGGCACGCTGCTGGCGTCCTGAGGGCAGCGGAATCAGGGCAGACTCGGCGCGCAAGGTGCCATCGTCGTCGTGAGCGACATAGAGGGTGACGCGCTCGGTCGGTCCGGCAATCGGAGGGCCCAGCGGACGGGTATCGGTGGATGCGACTGGCGTGGCGGCGACGGTCCGGCGCACATGCAAGGCGTAGATACTCAGGCCCAACACTGCGACCAGCAGAACTGCCATGGCGATCACGAGATGACGAGGGATCATGCTTCGCACCTCATTCTTCACACCTCATTGCGCGGCTCCCAGTTGATCACGAGTGGCGGCGATCGCGGTGGCTACGGCGCTGGTGACGAGTTGCTGGTAGTCGGGGGCGGTGAGCTGGGACGAGTCCGATCCCTGAGGTGCGACTTCAACGGCGATGGCGGCTCCGGTCACGTTGTTGAGCGGGCGGAGCGGTGCGGTTAGAGTGCGAACCGGGATTTGCCGTCGCTGGAACTCGGCGGTGACTGCGCTGGCGGCGCTCTGGCTCAGGGACAACGAGGTGTGCTGGGCGGTGGTCCAGGCGCGGAAGGCTCCGCGATCGTCGCCATCGTAGGGAAGCATGGCGGTGTAGACGCGCACGCCGTGGCCATTAGAGGCCGCGTGGAGCGCGATGTAGATGGCGGCGTGATCGGCGTTGGCAAAGATGGCGCGCTGGTCGAGGGAGAGGTTCGCGTCAGAATCGCGCAGCACCAGGGTTGGGATGCCTCGGCTTACGAGTTCCTGGCGCAGGCTACGGGCCAGCGCGACAGTGAGGTCTTTTTCGAGCAGCGTGTTGCTGAGAGTCTCGCCGTGATCGTCGCCTCCGTGGCTGGCGTCGACGACGGCAAAATAGCGGCGGCCGGCGGGCGCTGCGGGCGGCGGGTTGATCGGGCCTGCGGGCGTTGGCTGGCCAGGAACCGTCGTCGTTCCTGGCTCGGATGGATTTATATTTTGCGCGGCTGCGGCCGTGGGCGTGGATGTGGAAGAAATCGCAATCGTGCGCCCGTCGCTGCTGAAAGTTGCCATCACGGGGATGGAGGCATTCACCGTGACTACGGCCGCGCCGTTGCTCTCGCTGTAAATGGCCGACGGGATAACCCTGCTGCCGAAGGTGAGAGTGGGCGAGGCGGGCGCGACCAGAGGTTCGCGGGAGAAAGTCATGCGCAGCGCACCCGGCTCGGTGGCAACCGTCGGGTTCACGGGAGCGGTGAAATGAAAGACCAGCCGCGGAGGATTTTCGGCGGAGAGAGACGCGGTGAAGTGCGTTGCGGTGCTGCCGATAAAGAGACGTCCAGACTCCTCATGTACGGTGACCGGGCCACCCAGAAAACGCGGCAGCAGGGAAGCGAGCGCGGCGACGGGGACCAGACCACGACTATTTTCCAGCAGAAATCGTCCCACGAGATCGGCATCGCGGCCCTGCACGCGGGCGCGAGTCTTGCCGAGAAGGAAATCGCCTTCCACGTTGTTGTAATGCAGGCGCCAGCGCACGCCCTCTGCCTTGGCGCTCACCTTGCCCAGGGGTTCGAGGAGTTCGAGCAGACCTACGTAGGAGCGGCCTTCGCGCTGCACCAGAGGCAGTGAATAGTTGGCGGCTACGGAGTAGACGGTGAGATGTTTTTCCGGCGGGGCGCCGGAGAGCAGGATCGCGCACAGAAGGATCAGGGCGCAGGTCGCGAGAACCGGAGTGCCTTGTCCAGGCCGAGTCAAAACTGCCTCTCGATCATTGGTGGTAGTACAACCAATCCGATTGGGGTCGCGATTGATGCCACTATCAGGGCTGCAGCTGCCCCGACAAGGATTAGAGGCATGCCTCGGAAACCGATCAAGTAAGTCACCGCAAAAGCGAGAATGGCTGTGAGCAGCCGAAGCTTAGTCAAGTACCGAGCGGCCACGCAGAGCTTCTTATTACAACCAGGACAGGCGAAAGACGGATATCGAGTATGGCGCACTTCTATCCTCGTGCCGCACTCTGGGCATCGCATGGGGTCCAATTGTTCGTTCGTTCCTGAGGGAATCTTCTGTTCCATGCGACCTTGACGGACATTGTCGGGCTGCAAGTCCGTTGTTTCTCCTAAACTAACACTCGAGGCTCGTGTCGTCATCGCCGGCGGGACGACCGCGCTACGATTGCTAGTCCAGCGCATAGGCAGTCAATCCACTGAGCAGCTTGGGATAGAAATCGGTGGATTTCTGGGGCATGACTTCTCCGGCGAAGGCCACGTCGCGCACCTGCTCGACCGGGCATGGGTTCATCAGGAACGCCATGTTGGCGGCGCCGCTCCGGACCTGTGTTAGCGCCTCGGAAGCTTCGCGCAGGTAAGAGAGATTCTGCTGGTTGCGAATGGACTCCTCGGAAAGCTTCAGCACACCCTCGAGCAAGCATTTGTGCAGTTGAACGACGTCGAGCGCTTGCTGGCGAGGCGAGAGGCCGGCCAAGAATTGCGCGGCGGCGGGCTTGGGCGAGTGCAGGACGAAGGCGCGGTTGGCGGTGACGGCCAGCAGGGCGGTTCCGACGCGGCCTCGCTCGAGTAAGACAGCAGCGGCGCGGGCGGCGTCGAGGGCGGGGTCGATTTCTTCCACTGCAAAGAAAGCGCGGCTGGAGTTTTGAAAATCGTCTGCCGAAAAGGACTCGAGGGAATGCACCACGCGATGCGTAGGCAGCACCAGTAACCCCGGGTCGTTCATGTTGACGAACGTCATCATGACGAATTCGTGCGGAGCCTGAGGATTTGAACTGGCACCGGCTGCCTCACGGCATTCATTGCGGAAGTTGAGCGCAGTTTCGTAGCGGTGATGTCCGTCGGCGATGACCAGCTTCTTGTCGCGCATCTCGCTCTGAACCGACGCAATTACTTCGGGATCGCAGATCTGCCAGACCCGGTGCGCGACTCCATACTCGTCGGCAACATCGATCGTTGGCGGCTGCACAGTCGCCAGCAGGGAATCAATCTTCCCAGAGTCTTCGTAAAGCAGGAAAAGCTGTTCATAATGCGCGCGGGTGGTGCGAAGCAGGTCGAGGCGGTCGGCCTTGGGCTTGGAAAGAGTCTGCTCATGCCGGAAGACGACCTTGGCGGAATAGTCCTCGACACGGCCGAGAGCAATAAATCCCCGGCGTTCGAAACTGGTTCCGGACGCAGCGGTGAAGGTCTGGGAATAGGTATAGATGGAGGGTGAGGCATCCTGCCGGAGGATGCCCGCGTTTCGCCAGTCGCGGGCATGGGCGGCGGCGCGGGTGTAGACGTTGCTGGTGGCATTGTCGCCTGGGTCGCGGCGGCCGAGGATGATGCGCACCAGGTTGTAGGGGCTGGCGGTGTAGTAGCGATCCTGCATTGCGGGAGTGATCTTGTCGTACGGTTGGGTCACCACCTGCGAAGCTGGGACTCGCTGCAGGTCGTAGCGGAGGGCACGAAAGGGGTGGATGTCAGCCATGGAAACTTTTGATTGTAACAAGATACGAAGGGCGCGAGGGAACGGCCAGGGCAGACTATATTTCCGGTTTCCCGCCATTCGTAAAGGAAGAGAAGTGATGGGGCCCACTGTGGGGTGTTGATGCCGAACTGGAAAGCATGAGCCATCCGCCCCGTCAACTGTCAGAACAACCCGTCACCCAAAACAACACTCAAAGTGCAGTTCTGGGATGGTGCGTGAAAATTGACAAAAATCCCTGCGCCGCGGGGCGAAAGCTGTGCTAACATCCGCGTCAGTAGAGGTACTTATGGCCCGCCTACCTGATGGGCGCTGGTCATCGAGCCCGATGGCCGTGGTTGGAAGTGGGGTTCGAAGTGGCTGTCCGGTTCTCCCCTGGGACCCGACGCAAGCCCGGCTGCGCAAAAATCCCTTCATCGCTAATATCGTAAGACTGTGGCTTTTTCCCGCGCTCTTTGCACTCGCGTGGCTGTGTGTTCCTGCGTTCGGGCAAACCGACGTCAATGACGTGCACATTCTGCCTCGAGAAGTGGCAAAGCCACCTGAGCCTCCCAAGGCGGATTTGGTCGCCTCGACGGGGATGAACGCGCACGTGCGTCCCTTGAAGGTCGATGTGGACTTGGTGCTGGTGCCGGTCACGATTACCGATCCCATGAACCGGCTGGTGACTGGCCTGGACAAGGAAAATTTCCAGCTTTATGAAGGCAACGCTTCGCAGCAAATCCGGACATTCTCCAGCGAGGATGCTCCGGTATCGCTGGGCGTGATCTTCGATTCCAGCGGGAGCATGGCCAGCAAGATGGACCGCGCCAAAGACGCGGTGATCGAGTTCTTCAAGACGGCGAATCCTCAGGATGAGTTTTTCATGATCACCTTCTCCGACGAGCCGGAGGCGGTGAGCGACTTCACCAATTCGGTGGACGAGATCCAGAACAAGCTGGTGTATGCGGTGCCCCGGCGCCGCACGGCCCTGCTCGATGCCATCTACATGGGCGTCAGCAAGATGCGGCAGGCCAAATACCCGAAGAAGGCGCTGCTGATCATTTCCGACGGCGGCGATAATCACAGCCGTTACACCGAAGGCGAGATCAAGTCGCTGGTGAAGGAAGCGGATGTGATGATCTACGCTATCGGCATCTATGACCGCTTCGCTTCCGCCATGGAAGAACGTCTGGGCCCGCAGCTGCTGAGCGACATCACCGAGCTGACCGGGGGGCGGGCGTTTACCATCGATAACCCCAACGACCTGGGGGATGTGGCGACCAAGATCGGGGTCGAGCTGCGCAATCAATATGTTCTGGGATACCGTCCGACCAAAGTCGTGCGCGACGGCAAATGGCGTAAGATAAAAGTGAAGCTGCTCCCACCGAAAGGATTGCCGCCTCTACGGGTGTATGCCAGGACGGGATATTACGCGCCTGCGGAATAGGGCCGCGAGGGTTCTGTTTCTCATCACGTTCGCGATTTGGGTCTGTGTGCAGCTGGCGACCCCCGCCTGGTCGCAGGCTGCTCCGGCGCAGAGCGACGCCAACCCCGCCAGTCCCGTCAATCCGGCAACTGCGACTCCTCCGGCCGCCGCACCGGCGCCTGCGCCTGCAGTACCGCAAGCCCAGGACAAGCAAGACGACCAAAACAGGGATCTGAATGACCAGGGAGTCTTCGTCTTCCGCAAAGACGTGGACGAAGTACTGCTGCATGCCTCGGTGATCGATGACAAGCAACACATCATCACTACGCTCGACCGCGGCGCTTTTACCGTGTTTGAAGACGGCAAGCCGCAGAACATCATCTCGTTTCATCAGGTGGACATTCCGGTGTCGATGGGCATCATCATCGACAATTCCGGGTCGATGCGCGAGAAGCGGAACAAGGTGAACCAGGCCGCGCTGAATCTGGTGCGGTCGAGTAATCCGAAGGACGAAGTCTTCGTGGTGAACTTCAACGACGAATACTATCTTGACCAGGACTTCACCAACGACCTGCTGAAGCTGAAGGAAGCGCTGGACAAGATTGACGCCCGCGGGGGCACTGCGCTTTACGATGCCATCGTGGCGTCGGCCGAGCATCTGAAGCGCTTTTCCCACCTCGAGAAAAAAGTGCTCTTCGTAGTCACCGATGGCGAGGATAACGCCAGCAACGAGACTCTGGAACAAGCGGTGAAGCACCTGCAGGAAGAAAATGGGCCGTCGGTGTATGCCATCGGAATCCTCGGCGATGAAGAACATCCCAAGCGGGCCAGGAAGGCGCTGGAGATCCTCGCGCAGCACACGGGCGGGATTGCGTTCTTTCCCAAAACGCTGGATGAAGTGGACGCGATCAGCAAGACAGTCGCGCACGACATCCGCAATCAGTACGCCATCGGATACAAGCCGACCAATCCCAGGGGGAACGGGGGATTCCGGCAGATTCGCGTCGAGGCCAAGGCCAAAGGACACGGCAAGATGATGGTGCGCACCAAGAGCGGGTATTACGCGGGGGCGCAGCCCGCGGCCTCGGCAAGCAAGTGAGCTTTTCAGTTTGCTGCAAAGTGAACTGGTTCGCGTTGCGCTCGCCCCTACACGTTTAGTTCCAAATCCCCACTTCTCGCGCCAAGAACGCGCGAGAAATGGGGCACCCGGACGCTTCGTCGCGATTTCAGCGCTTGTTGCCGAAGGGAATGCAAACCTCAGCGGTTGCGCGCGAAGGGCCGGGGGCATAGATCCATTGCTTCACCGCCCGTATCGCGGATTCAGCGAGAATGGGGTTCCCGCCAAGCAGGCTCACGCCATCGACGCTTCCTTTCGGGGAAATCGTAAGCATCAGGCACACCGTTCCACCAATCTGCAGTCGTTGCAAAGTCTCCGGATATTCCGGATCGACGTGGGTGACGAGTTTACGTTCGGCGTTGGGTCGAGCCTGCACGATCATGAGGATCTTGACGCCTTCGAGGGGAGCATCAATGCTGACGTATCCGATCGCGCCCCTGGTTTTGGCTACGTAGTGGATGACGTCGACATCGGAGCCGAGAACCTTCGGCATGGCGCCGGTGCCCGTGAAGACCAGAGTGCGGTAGAAGTTTTGCAAGCCGTCGTCGTTTTTCCCAAGGTATTGCTTGAGGAAGGCCTGGTGAGCGACGCCGCTTTTCGAGAGGACCGGTTCGACGTGGGATCCGTCACTGAGCGATCGTGTTTCCTCCAGGAAAACGCTTCTGAGCTCGGAGGCGGAAATCGCATCGGCCTTTACGCTGGGGTTGGCAATTACTTTGAGGTCGCTGGCGAGGGTGTGAATCGAGCCAAAAATCGCGAAGGCGGCTACGAGGGGAAGTATTCTCAGCTTCTTCATGGCGTTCTCCTGGTATGTGCCTCCATCGGCTTAGAAATTCACGCTGGTCTTGAGGACCAGAGCATTGGTGTGGGGCTTCAGGCCCTGGGGGTTGACTTGCGGATAGAAGCCATCTGGGTAGGCGTTGTCGGCGTAGCCATCCATGAAATGACCTTCGATCTTGACGTTCCAGAATCGGTTCAGATCGAAACGCCCGGTGATGGCTTTGTCGTAGATATGATTCCCGGGAAGGCTGGTGTCGGTTTGGTTCGGACTGAATGCCGCGAAAGCCCCTCCAAACGCGGTGGTAAGGGAGTAGTGGGAGTAATAGGTGCCGATTTCGAGGCGCTTCGTCAACCGGTATGCCGCGGAAAAGTACCATCCGCGTACATCGCCCTCGGCCTCGGAAGTGCCGTTCCATATGATTTGGTCACGCAGATAGCGGCGGTACTCGGCGTCGAGGCGCCACTTGCCCCTCGCGTACTCACCGTAAAACTGGTTGGTCCAGTCGGCTTTCGAAGATTCGTAGTACGGAGCCACGCCGGCATTGGGATTGAACGGGCTTACGGCGGACCCCTTGCCAGTGATGTCTTCATTCATTCGTGATGCCCCGATCAGCAAGCCGCGTAGTGGCGTGTTCCACCGGAGATCGCCGCCATATTGCAGCCCGCCATAGCTTGAGATTTGGACCGCATACTGGGACAAGAGGTACGGATAGCCGCTGTAGATGCTGTCACTGCGATGTCCAGCGTAAGCCGTATAAGAGACGTCCCCCAGGTGATGGGGAAGAGCGACTTTGCCGTAAATATCGCCGCCCATGTGAGCGATCGTGGTCTCTCGCAGATCCGTCGGATACACGCTCTGCGGCAACAGCGCGAAGGTGTGAAGAAAATCCAAGTCCTGGGTGTCGTTGTAGAGTCCGAGCACGGTCTTCACTTTGCCGCCGCGAATGCCGAACCAGGGCTTGAACTTGTAGTCGGCGATCGCCCAGTCTACGGAGGGGTGCCATTCTCCCAGGTTTCCGAGATTGCGATCGTAAACCTGAGTGCCGATGCGAAACTTGTCGGTGACCTGCATCGAGACGTTGGCTCCGAAGTCCGTGAACGCGCCGCTACCCTGGCTGGTGTGCATGGTCAGCCAGTTGTTCTGGTTGGTATAGATGAATCCCTGCGAGGCGAATCCGTGGACTTGTACCGCGCGATCAAAAAGCTTGAATTCCTGGGCGTGAGCGGTCAGTCCTGCACAGAAACAGAAAACGGCCAGGTGGACGATTCGTCGGCGCATGCGAACTCCTCGGTGATCGGGCTTCACTCTAGGGATCGGTAATTGGTGCAGGAAACTTGAATGGCGGTGAGCGTAAGAATGAAGCCGAAACTTGTATCCGAAACGTGTATCCGAAATATGGAGCCGAAACATGAAGCGGGCGTGACGTTAGTACCTGTTCATTTCCGGCACCGAAGGCTGGTTCCATTGACGATTCCCGACGCTCCCCCGTACCCTGTAAGGTGACTTCGAAAACTTCTGAAATGTCCCGCCTGCGCGTTGCCGACGACATCACCCAACTGGTCGGTGAAACTCCCATGCTGCAGTTGAAGCGGCTGGTTCCGGTCGGGTCGGCCGACGTATTCGCCAAGCTGGAGTACCTGAATCCGGGCGGCAGCGTGAAAGACCGGGCGGCCATCGGGATCATCCGGCGCGCCGAGCGAGACGGGAAACTGGTGCCGGGCGGAACCATCGTCGAGGCGACAGCGGGGAACACCGGCATCGGCCTGGCGCTGATCGGCGTGAACAGCGGCTACAAGGTGCGGCTATTTGTGCCCGAGAATTTTTCTCAGGAAAAAGTAATCATCATGCGGGCCCTGGGCGCCGAGGTGGTGCGCACTCCTGACGCCGAGGGCATGCAAGGCGCCATCCGCCGGGCGAAGGAACTGGTCGCCGGCGATCCCACTGCATTTATGGCGGGACAGTTCGAGAACCTCGCCAATCCCGACTACCACTACGAGACCACGGCGCACGAAGTTTTCGAACAGATGAATGGCAAGGTGGACGCCGTAGTGCTCGGTTGCGGCACCTGCGGAACCTTCTCTGGAATCGCGCGCTACCTGAAGGAGAAGTCGCCCGCCGTGCTGGCCTACGCGGTCGAAACGCAGGGTTCGACGCTGGGAGGAGGGCAGGCCGGGCCGCACAAGGTGGAAGGGATCGGGACCAGCTTCATCCCGAAAACCTTTGAAAGATCGGTGTGCGATGAAGTGATGATGGTGACGGATGACGAAGCCTTCGACACGGTGAAGGCGCTGGCGGCGAGGGAAGGCGTGCTGGCAGGATCGAGCGGGGGCGCGGCTGTATTCGCGTCGCTCAAAGTTGCGAAAAAGTTGGGGGCGGGGAGGCGTGTGGTGACCATCATTCCAGATTCGGCCGAGCGGTATTTGTCGAAGAAGATTTTTGAGGGTGGAGTCTAGCGTCCTGGAAATGCGGGATCTAAGCACGGACTGTCATCCTGAGCAACGCGAAGGACCTGCCCTGAGCCTGTCGAATGGACCTATGCACTCGCAGCAAAACTGCATAGATCCTTCGCTTCGCTCAGGATGACGGGGTGGATTTATGTTGATGAAGAGCACCATGAAAAAAAACAAAGAGCCAGGTTTTGCGACGCGCGCCATTCACTGTGGGCAGGAGCCCGATCCTTTGACCGGCGCCGTCACCGTGCCCATCTATCCGACCTCAACCTACGTGCAGCAGGGAATCGGCGAGCACAAGGGATATGAATATTCCCGCGTATCGAATCCCACGCGCACGCGGTTGGAAGAAAATCTTGCCGCGCTCGAAGGCGGGGTGGCGGCGCGCGTGTTCGCCAGTGGCATGGCGGCAATCAACGCGATCGTCAGTATGCTGAAATCCGGCGACCACGTGGTGTGCGGTAACGATCTCTACGGGGGAACGCCGCGCCTGTTTAACAACGTGATGTCCGGATTTGGCCTGGAGTTTTCGTACGTCGATACTTGCGACCCGCAGAACGTCGAACGCGCCATCCGCAAGAACACGCGCATGGTGTACGTGGAGACGCCGACGAATCCGATGATGCGCCTGACGGATCTTGCGGCCGTGAGCCAGATCTGCCGCCAGAAGAAACTTTCGCTCGTGGTCGACAACACTTTCATGTCTTCGTATTTTCAGCAACCACTGGCGCTGGGCGCGGACATGGTGGTGCACTCCACTACCAAGTTCTTAAACGGACACAGCGACGGCCTGGGCGGCGTGGTGATGTGCGCCAGGCAGGAGCACGCCGACCAACTGGCGTTCCTGCAGAAGGCCGCTGGCGCAATTCTTTCTCCCTTCGAATGCTGGCTGGTGCTGCGGGGTGTGAAGACGCTGGCGGCGCGCATGGAGATTCACGACCGCAGCGGCCGCATCGTGGCCGATTTTCTCGCGAAACACAAAAAGGTGAAGGCCGTGTTTTATCCCGGTCTGCCGGATCATCCGCAGCATGCGCTGGCGCGGCGGCAGATGAGCGGCTTTGGTGCGATGATCAGCTTTGAGACGGGATCCCAGAAGAACGCAAACAAGATGCTCAAGAAAGTTCGCGTGTGCTCGCTGGGCGAATCCCTGGGCGGCGTCGAGACGCTGATCTCGCATCCCGCGACCATGACCCACGCGGGGCTGGGAGCGAAAGGCCGCAAGGCCATCGGCATCACTGACGGACTCGTACGAATTTCCGTGGGGATCGAGGACGTCGATGACATTCTCGATGACCTGGACCAGGCGCTGAAAGCGATGTAAAAACTTTCGCCGCGGATTTGCGCGGATCTACGCGGATAAATCATAAGCAGGCAACACCGCTGGTGCTTTATGTTTGCACCGAATCTGCCAGCCACTGCAGGTACTCTGGGCTTCCGTCTTCAATGCTGACCGCAACGCACTCCGGTAGTTCGTAGGAGTGCAAGTCGCGAATGGCATCGCACACGGCGGGAAATCTCTCTGCCGTCGTCTTGATCAGCAATAGCCATTCCCGGCTCGTCTCCACTTTCCCCTGCCAGCGGTAGATCGATTCGATCCGCGGAAGGATGTTTACGCAGGCGGCGAGCTGTTGCTCGACCAGATGACGGGCGATCTTGTGGGCCTCCTCTTCAGACCCTGCGGTGGACAGGACGATTCGTTTGTCGGTCATATATGTCAGTCATATAAAATCAGCCGTCAGCTCTTGCAATCAGTTCCCAGCCATCAGCTTTCAGCTTCTCGAGGGAGAGATTAGCACTCATTGCCGTGGAGTGAGGTCGAATATGCTAACGCAAATCAAGTTTGGCACATCGGGATGGCGGGCGGTCATGGCCGAGGAATTTACCTTTGCCAATGTGCGGCGCGCCGTGGGCGGAATCGCCCGCTATGTGGCTTCCCAGAAGCCGAAGGGAGCGCGAGTGATCGTGGGACGCGATCCGCGGTTTCTGGGCGAGACCTTTTGTTCTATGGCAGCGGAGATTCTGGCGGCGCAGGGAATCACGCCGCTGGTGGTTGCCGAGCCCGCCCCCACTCCGGCTTTTGCCCACGCCGTGATTCAGAATCAGGCCGACGGCGTCATTAATTTCACGGCCTCGCACAATCCGCCGGAATATAACGGAATCAAGTTCTCGACGCCCGACGGGTGCCCCGCACTACCCGAAGTCACGAAGAAGATCGAGGCCGAAATTGTTGCGGGGGATGCCGCGTCTGACAAAATTCCAGGCGTTGCTGCTGCGGAGCCCGCTTCGGCAGAGCACGCTTCTGCAGAGTACGGAACTCTCGATCCGAAGTCCGCATACCTGAAACGCCTGGGTGAGATCGTCGATCTGGAAGTGATTCGCAAGTCGAACCTGCGCGTAGCCTTCGATCCCATGTGGGGTTCGGCGCGGGGATATTCTGACGATTTGCTGCGCAGCGCGGGGCTGGCGGTGGCCACGGTTCACGACTGCCGCGACGTGCTGTTCGGGGGGCATGCTCCGGAACCCGACGATCACCTGCTCGAAGATCTGCGAAAAAAGATGCGCGAGACCGGAGCGCAGATCGGCATCGCTACTGACGGCGACGCCGACCGCTTCGGCATCGTCGACGCCGAGGGAACGTTTCTGCAGCCGAACTACGTAATTGCTCTGCTCTTCGACTATCTAGTCGAGAGCCGTGGCTGGAAGAACGGGGTGGCCAAGTCGGTCGCGACCACCAATCTGATCAATGCACTGGCTGAGAAACACGGCGTGGAGTTGCACGAGACTCCGGTGGGCTTCAAATATATCGGCGAACTGATCATGCGGGACAAGATCGCCATTGGCGGGGAGGAAAGTGCCGGTCTGTCGATCCGGCATCACGTTCCGGAGAAAGACGGCGTGCTGGCTGGACTGCTGTGCTGTGAAGCGGTGGCGCGCCGTGGCAAGTCTCTGGGCGAACAGTTGAAGGAGCTGTGTAACCATGTTGGTTCCTATTATCCGGAACGGCAGAACTTTCGCTTGACGCCCGAGGTCAAGGCCAAGTTCACTGAGAAGTTGTGGCAAGATCCGCGGGATTTCTGCGGCCACCCGGTGAGCCGGGTCGTCCGCACCGACGGATTGAAACTGGTCTTTAGCGACGGGTCGTGGGTCTGCTACCGGTTATCCGGGACGGAGCCCGTGGTGCGCGTCTACACCGAAGCGCGCAGCCAGAAGGGTCTGGAGAAGCTGAGCACGGCCGCGAAGCACTGGATTTTCGAGTGAGACGGTTTTCGCATTTCTATGTTGAAGTCCTTTTCCAAGATCGCGAGATTCCCGCGTCCGGAAGCTGGCCTGCGCGCCATGGTCGATCGTGCGCCGCAGGCGGAGGCGTTCGCGGCGTCGTGGATCGAGCGGGTTCGGCCGACGGCGGTCCTCGTCTACTCCCTGCGGCGCCGCATCGCAACCGTCGCGGTTGCTGTGCTGGCCGCGTCGCTGTTTGTGCATGTCATGTTTGGCGCGAACGGAATGGTCGTCTACAAGCAAAAGCGCGCCGAATATGAAGCTCTGCGAAAACAGATTGTGCAGGTACAACTGGAGAACGACCGCTACGCCCAGCAGGTTCAGGGCCTGAAGAGCGATCAGAAGGCCATTGAAAAAGAGGCGCGCGAACAACTGGGCTACGCCAAGCCGGGAGAGTATGTGTACGTCCCGCCGACTCCGCCGAAGCCTGCGCCGCCGGTCAATCACTCCGCGAAAAAATAGGCTGCTGTCTTTTTGCTGATCTTCAAATCTGACGTGCAACTTCTGAGTAATGGATTTTCAAGCGCGCTGACAATCCCTCGTCCCCTCTGTGGTATATTTCCGGTGCCTCAATTTCACAATCGAGCGGAGATTGCCAGTTCCCGATGGGGACGGCCACGATCTTCGACGCACCGTGGGTGGTTGCGGTTTGGGGCCGCAACCCGAACTTCAAAAAGGAGAAAAACCGGCCATGAGAAAAGTTCTGCTGATTTGTCTTGCGGTAAGTTTCGTGTTTGCCTTGTCGGCGCTGGCGTTCGATGACATGGGCAAGAGCACTTCCGTCAACGGTTGGATCACCGACGCTAAATGCGGCGCCAAGGGCGCCAATGCGGCCGGCGAGGCCTGCACCAAGAAATGCGTGGCTGGCGGTGAGAAGATGGTCATCGTCACCGATGGCGATTCGAAAGTGCTGGCCGTCGACAACCAGGACGCTCTGAAGGGACATGAGGGCCATCACGTCACCGTGACCGGCACCGTGTCGAAGGATTCCATGCACGTGGCCAGCGTCAAGATGATGATGTAATTGGTCCCTGGATTGAATCGGTTAGAGGGCGGCGGAAGCTGCCCTCTTCGTTTTTGGGAAGAATTGCGGGGATTGAGTAATTGGGAAATTTAGCAATTGTGTAATTGAAAGACGAGGCAAAACGGTTTTCAATTACACAATTGCTAAATTTCCCAATTACTCAATTTATCTCACGACCCCTTCGAGCGGCGAACTTGCGGTAGCGTACAACTTCCTTGGCATGCGGCCCGAAAGATACGCCTGCCTCCCCGCGATCACCGCGTGGTGCATGGCTTCAGCCATGAGCACGGGATCCTGCGCGGCAGCGATCCCGGTGTTCATCAGGACTGCGTCGGCGCCAAGTTCCATCGCGATCGCGGCGTCCGAGGCTGTTCCGACTCCCGCATCCACAATCAGGGGCACGCCCGTGATCATTTCACGGAGAATGCGAATGTGGGCCTGATTCTGAATTCCCATGCCGCTGCCGATGGGCGCGCCCAGCGGCATGATCGTGGCCGCTCCCGCGTCGATCAGACGCTTCGCGAAAACAATGTCGTCGGACGTGTAGGGAAGCACGGTGAAGCCCTCTTTCACGAGCACGCGCGTGGCTTCGAGCGTGGCCTGCACGTCGGGATACAGCGTGGCTTGGTCGCCGATCACTTCGAGCTTGACCCAGTCGGAGAGCCCGACCTCGCGCCCCAGGCGCGCCGCGCGGATGGCCTCGTCGGCGGTGTAGCAGCCGGCAGTGTTGGGAAGGAGAAAATATTTCTTGGCGTCGATGTAGTCAAGCAGCGATTCCTTACTACGATCGAGATTGACGCGGCGCACAGCGACTGTGACCATCTCCGCGCCGCTGGCTTCGAGCGCGCGCGCCGTTTCCTGGAAGGATTTATATTTTCCCGTGCCCACGATCAGGCGCGAGCGGAAGGAGCGGCCGGCGATAATTAATGAGTCCGACATGGAATCATTGTAAGTTCTTTGAGTGCAATGGTGCCAGTAAAAGTCCCCACTTCTCGCGCCAAGAACGCGCGAGAAATGGGGCACCCGGCCTCGGAATGACAAGTTGCGACCGGTTTACGGCACGGCCGCGGCGTCTGCCTGCGCATACAGTTCGTCGATCTGCTTTTTGTAGCGATCTTCGATCACGCGGCGGCGCAGTTTCATCGTTGGCGTCAGGGCGCCGTTGTCGGCGGTAAATTCGTCCGGTACCAGCAATACCCGCTTCAGCTTTTCGAAGCGTGCCAGGTTCTGGTTGATGCCTTCGACAATTCCTTCGTAGAGTGCCTGTACTTTCGGATTGGCAATCAGGTCCGCACGTGACACAAACGAGACTTCGTTCTCCCGCGCCCACTCTTCCAGCGCCGCGAAGTTGGGAGACACAAGTACTGACGCGAACTTGCGCTTGTCTCCCACAATCGCGGCCACCCCTACCAGAGGATTCAGTTTGAGCGAATTCTCGATGGGCTGCGGTGCAATAAACTTTCCGCCAGAAGTCTTGATCAGGTCTTTCTTGCGGTCGGTGACGGAAAGATATCCATCGGCGTCGATGTTGCCGATGTCCCCGGTCTTGAACCAGCCATCGACCAGGGCCGCCCTCGTCTCTTCCGGCCGGTTCCAGTAGCCTTTGAACACCGAAGGGCCCTTCACCAGAATCTCGCCGTCTTCGGCGATGCGAACTTCGAGATTCGGCAGAATCTTGCCCACCGTTCCGATGCGGTGATTGATCGGCGTATTCACGGCGATCACGGGCGAAGTTTCGGTGAGCCCGTAGCCTTCGTGAATGCGAATGCCCATCTTGGCGTACCACTCGGCGAGCTCGCGACCCAGCGGCGCGCCTCCTGAGATGAAAGTCTCGATGTGCCCGCCCATACCCTCGCGAATCTTCGAAAAGACAAGTCGGTTGGCCAGCTTCCAACTGCGCGAAGTGGGAGTTTTTCCGGCAAGAATCTCCGGCTTGTGGTCTTGTCCCACGGAAACGGCCCAATCGTAAATCGCGCGCTTGGGCAGGCCCTTGGCTTTCTGCTCGGCCTGCGCGTAGATTTTTTCGTACACCCGCGGTACGGCTACAAAAATGGATGGCTGCACCTCCAGAAGGCTCGCCGCGAGCCGGTCCAGAAACGGGCAATAGGCCAGCGTTACGCCGTGATAGATCAGGGAGAAATCGACGTGGCGCGCGGTGATGTGGCAGAGCGGCAGAAACGAGATGCTGACCAGGCCGGGCCGCATGTTGAACCCGAGCAGCGAGCAGGAAATATTCGAGGCAATGTTGCCGTGGGTCAGCATCGCGCCTTTGGAGGTGCCGGTCGTTCCGGAAGTGTAGACGATGGTGGCCAGATCGTCGGGAGCGATGGCGCGGGCTTTCGCTTCGATCTCGGCGTCAAGCATCTCCGGGCCCTGCAACGTGATGCTGTTCATGGAGACGCATTTGCCCGCGAACGGAGCGAGGTCGCCGTTGAACTCCACCGGGTCCATGACGATGATTTTTTCAATCTGCGTCTGGTGCAGGACCGACAGAATCTTGTGCAGTAGTTGGTCCGACGACAAAAAGATGACGCGGCAGCCAGCGTCATTCAGGACGAATGCAGTCTGCTCTGCGGTGAGCGTGGTGTAGAGCGGAACGGTTACGGCGCCGAGCAGCAGGCTGGCCAGATCGGCCGTGGGCCACTCGGGACGATTTTCGCTGAGGATAGCGACGCGATCGCCCGCCCGAATGCCCCAGGCATGCAGCGTGCGCGCGGTTCTGGCAACTCCGATGCCGAACTCGCGGGATGAGATGGGCAGCCACTGCCCGGCATCGTGGTACAGCATGATGCGGTCCAGATTGCGCTCGACCGCGGCGAAAAAAATGTCGTTCAGAGTGGCGATGCTCATTGCGTCTTTCGGGGCCTGTGTTTTGCCGCCGCAACCGGCTCCCGAACAAGACTGTACTGTTTTGCCGGTGGTTTGGGCAATGCGTACGGTCACCATTAGGTACTTCCCGGTTTACCGCGCTGGCCCGGCAGGGTATGCTAGGCCATCACTCCTGAGGGAGGAGGGAGGAGTTCATGCAAAAGAGACGCTTCGGAGTTCTGGCGCTGGGGTGGCTTCTGGCGGGTACGCTGACGGTGACCGCCGCATCCCCAACGTTCGCACAAAGCAAGAAGGAGGATTCTGGCATGCCGAAAGTCGGTGACATGGCGCCCGATTTCACGCTGAAGTATTCAGACGGCAGAGACTTGAAAGAGGTGAAGCTGAGCGACTACCGCGGTAAAAAGAACGTCGTGCTGGCGTTCTATATCTTCGCCTTCACGGGTGGTTGAACGCTGCAAATGAAAAACTTCCAGCAGAATCTGAAAGCGCTGGAAGCAGCCGACACCCAGGTCCTGGGTGTGAGCATGGATAGTTGGTTCTCGAATAAAGCCTTCGCCGACCAAATTGGAGTCACGTTCCCCCTGCTCAGCGATTGGGGCGGAAAAGTGACTCGCGAGTACGGCATCTATAAAGACGAATACCAGGCCCCGCGCCGCGTGAACTTCCTGATCGGCAAAGATGGAAAGATCATGGAAGAGCAGGTGGACAAAGACGCCATCGATCCCACCAAGATCGTGGATGCCTGCCAGCGCCCGAAGCTGAAGAACTGAACCGATCAACTTGTCATCCTGAGCGGCGTTCTTTGCCGCGAAGGATCTGTGCATCTGGCTGAGAGTGCAGAGATCCTCGCGTTGCTCAGGATGACAAAGCGGGCTTTTTTTCTCGCAAGTTCCACCCCGCCAGGCACTTCTCACTCCCGGGAAACTAAACCGTCTCTATTGGGTTTACACGGATGTCGTTAAAATCGGAGTCGTACCGATTTCTATTTCGTCGGGGCGAAGATATGAATACACGCAAGTTGTGGATCGGAATGCTTCTACTGGCGAGCTTTGCATTTGTTCTGCAAATTTCGACCATCGCGAAGGCGCAGGATGATGCGCAAGTTCAGGATCAAACTCAGGATCAGGATCAGAGTCAGGATCAGAGTCAGGATCCTCCGGGCCGGGTCGCGCGACTGAATTTCTCGCAAGGGTCGGTGTCATTTCGTCCGGCTGGCGAGGATGACTGGGTCACCGCAGTTCCCAACCGCCCCATGGTCACAGGCGATGACCTGTGGGCTGACGAAGATTCGCGCGCCGAAGTGCATGTTGGCTCGGCGGCCATCCGCCTGGGCGCGAAGACCGGGATCACCTTCCTCGAACTCGACGACCACACCACGCAGATCCGCCTGGCGCAGGGCTCCATCATTCTGCGCGTTCGCCACGTCGACGACGACGACAACTATGAGATCGACACACCGAACATCGCGCTCACCCTCCAGCAGCCCGGTGAGTACCGCTTGGACGTGAGTGAGGATGGGCGTCAGACCGTCGCCGAGGTCTGGCACGGCCGCGGCCGGGTTACCGGCGGAGGTTTCTCCTACAACGTGGTGGCCGGGCAGTCCGCTACATTTACCGGTGACGATCAGCACGTAGACTACGATCTCGGCCAGATCCCCGATCGCGACGATTTCGATAGCTGGGCCTTTGACCGCGACAGTCGGGAAGATAACGCCGACTCCGCGAATTACGTTTCGCGCGAAATGACCGGCTACGAAGATCTCGACCAGAACGGCGACTGGAGTTATGTGGCCGGCTACGGTCCCTGCTGGCGGCCGCGCGGCCTGGTCGTGGGATGGGCTCCCTACCGCTTCGGCCACTGGGTCTTTGTCGGCCCCTGGGGCTGGACCTGGGTTGAAGACGAGCCCTGGGGATTCGCTCCCTTCCACTACGGTCGCTGGGCGTTCGTGAATAGCGGCTGGTTCTGGGTTCCGGGACCGGTGGTGGTCCGGCCCATCTGGGCGCCGGCGCTGGTGGCGTTCGTGGGCGGCGGCGCGGGGTTCCGCTTCTCGGCAGGCGTTGGCGTGGGATGGTTCCCGCTGGCCCCGGGAGAAGTCTACTTGCCCGGATACCACGTGAGCCGCGCTTACGTGAACAACGTAAACATCACCAATACTTCGGTGAATATCACGAAGGTCACGAACGTTTACAACACGGTAATCATGAACAAGTCCACGACCATCAATAACGTCACCTACGTGAACCAGCATGTGAACAACGGCGTGACCGTCGTGTCGCACGACGCGTTTGTGAACGCGCGGCCGGTGGCACAGAACGTGATGAGAGTGGACCCCAAGGAAATCGCCGCTGCGCCGGTAAGCCATGTGGTGGCGGCCGAACCGATCCGCACCAGTGTGATCGGCGCTGGACGGCCCGCAGCGGTCAAACCGCCGGCAACCGTCATCAGCCGTCCAGTGGTAGCGGTGAGGACGCCGCCTCCCCTGCCGCGCCCCATCGAACAGCGCCAGGCGCAGGCGGGTGGACATCTGAACCAGCAGGCGTTGGTTCGTCCGATGGCCGTGGCACAGCCCGCCCAAATGAATCAGAGTGGTCGTCCGCAGCCGAAGCCAGCGCCAACGCAGGACGGGTTCAAGCCGTTTACGCAGAAACCGAACAACAATCAGGTGAAGCAACTGCCGAAGACGCAACCACGCGTCTACGAGCAGCAGGGAACTTCGCAACCGGAGAACCGGCAGCCTGAAAACCGCAACGTCCAGCCGCAGGAGAATCGCAATGCGCAGCCTGCCCAGACCTTCCGTCCACCCCAACCGGAGCAAGTAAGGCCGGCTCCGCAAGAGACGCATCCCCTGGTCCGGCCCGCGCCGCCGGTGCAGGAGCGCAGCCCGCAACAGGAGCAGCAGCAGGAGCAGAAGTTCAATCAGTGGCACCAGGAGCGGCCTGCGCCTCCGCCGCCTGCGCCGAAGCCTGCTCCGCGGGCTCCGGAGCCGAAGCCTGCAAAGAAGTGACGTTGACGCTGACCGCTCGCTTGCGGTGTGATAGGGTTCGCATGAGATGCGCTTGCGAATCCGACAATCAATGAAGGAAACGCCGGGAGAAGCACGATCTCTCCCGGCGTAGTCTCTTGTGGCAGAGTGGCTTTCCCGGCAGAGCATTTGTCGGGATAGCCTGATCGAAGCATCGAGACGGAAGAGAGATGACCGAAGCCAAGCGTCCCACGATTAACTGGATGGATGTCCTGTGGCTGGTGTTTCTCGCGGGGCTGGCCCTTCTGCCGCCCGTGCGGGAAATCCACAAGCAGCTTATCCTGCTGGGCTTCGGCGTGATCCAGTTGGGCGAGGGCCGGCTGATTGCGCGCGTGCCGAGGCGCGGCCCAGCCTATATTGTTTTGTTGAAGATTGCTCTAGCGACACTGCTCATCGATCACACCGGCGAGCTGAGCATCAACAGCAGTTATTATCCGATTTACTATCTGCCGGTCGTTACGGCCGCGGAGTATTTCGGGCCCTGGTCCACCTTGGTATGGACGTCTCTTGCATCGGCTGCCTATTGCTCGTATCTAAGTCCAACCCTGAATCCCGCGATCGCAGAGTACGAGATCACGCAGGAAAGCTACTTCGTGCTGGCCATCCGAGTTCTCTTCTTCTTTCTGGCTGCGATGATCGTGAATCGCCACGTGGTCGAGAACCGCCGCACGACCCAGCGCTACCAGGAACTGGCGGAGACTCTCGCCGAGACCAATCGCCGCTTGGAACTCGCGCAGGCGGAAGCGCGGCGCTCCGAGCGTCTCGCTGCGCTGGGACAGCTTTCGGCGGGGCTGGCTCACGAGATCCGCAATCCCCTGGGTGTGATTAAAGGGTCGGCGGAAATGCTGACCCAGAAGCTTGGGGCGGCCGATCCGCTGGTCACGGAACTGGCAGGATACATTTCGACCGAAACCAACCGGCTCAGTGCCCTGGTCACGCGCTTCCTGGATTTCGCACGGCCATTGCACGCCGACCTGACGCCGCAAGACATCACCGCAGTTCTCGATCGCGCCTTGAATGACGTGGCGCAGTTCTGGAAGGGCGCGCCCGTTCAGGTGGAAAAAGAATATGAGGCCGCGTTGCCGTTGGTGCCGCTGGATGAGAGCCTGAGCGAGCAGGCCTTCGTTAACATTGTGCAGAATGCATACGACGCCATGGGAACCGGCGGTGGCAAGCTGCGCGTGCGGGCGCGGAAATCGCGTGCCAGCAGCCGCGACGGTGGCAGCCTTGACGGAGTCGAAGTGCGCATCGAAGATACCGGACCGGGCATTCCGCCGGAGTTGCGGGAACAAATCTTTAATCCCTTCGTGACCACGAAGAAAACCGGAGTCGGATTGGGACTCTCCATCGTCTCGAAGATTATTGATGGGCATCGCGGTACGATCCGAGTGGAAGGCGCCGAGCATCCCGCTGTGGCCGCACCAGGTCAGGGCGCCAGCTTCGTAATATTTTTCCCAGCCGCCAACGAGCAGACGGCGGTGGGAGAGACGGCTCATCTGGTGATCTCGTGAGGTCTCGCGAATTAAGAAAGACGCGACCATGCCGGCAATTCTGATCGTCGAGGACGAGGCCAAGATGCGCCGCCTGCTGGAGTTGAATCTCGGCGACGACGGATTCAGCACGTTCTCTGCCGGCGACGCCGAGACCGGCCTCAAGCTGCTCCGCGAGAATTCCATCGATCTGGTTCTGACCGACCTGAAACTTCCCGGCATGAACGGCTTGGAATTTCTGCAAACCATCAAGCGGCAGAACGCGGCTCTTCCCGTCGTGGTGATGACTGCGTTCGGCAGCGTGGAGACCGCCGTCGAGGCCATGAAGGCAGGGGCCAGCGACTACGTTCTGAAACCGTTTTCGCTGACCGAGATGCGGATGGTCATCCACAAAGAGCTGGACGTCCACAATCTGCGCGAAGAGAACCGGTCTCTACGGGAGGCGTTGGGCAAGCGTTATGCGCACCCCAACGTGGTTGCCCGCAGCCCGAAGATGCAGGAAGTGCTCGCGACCGTGGAGCGGGTCGCGCCGACGAACTCCACGGTGCTGCTGGGCGGCGAGAGTGGCGTCGGGAAGGATTTGATCGCACGGGCTATTCACGAAAAATCGCGCCGAGCTTCGGGCCCGTTCCTCAAAATCAACAGCACGGCCATTCCTGAGAATCTTCTGGAGAGCGAATTGTTCGGCTTCGAAAAAGGAGCCTTCACCGGAGCGGTCGCCAGCAAACCAGGCAAGTTCGAATTAGCCGACAAGGGAACGCTCTTCCTCGACGAGATCGGCGACGTGCCTCCGGTGACCCAGGTGAAATTGTTGCGCGTCCTGCAGGAGCGCGAGTTCGAGCGCCTGGGCGGCACGCGCACGGTGAAGGTCGATGTGCGCTTGATTGCTGCGACCAACAAGGATCTGCGAGAAGCGCTCGAGCAAGGCACATTCCGGGAAGATCTCTACTATCGTCTTAATGTCGTACCCATCGACATTGCGCCGCTGCGTGAACGGAAAGAGGACATTCCCGATCTCGCAAATCTTTTTATTTCGCGCTTCAGCGGAGAATCCGGCAAGCCCGTCGAGGGGATCACACCCGAGGCGATGCAGATTCTGGTGAATTATCACTGGCCGGGCAATGTCCGCGAACTGCAGAACATTGTGGAGCGCGCGTGTGCACTGGCTAAAAGCAATGTGCTTGCGCCATCCGATATCCATCTGGATGTGCGTCCAACGAAAGCGGCGAACGGGCCCGGCGGATTTTTGCCCGAAGGCATGACGCTGGAGCAGTGGGAAGATGAAATGGTGCAGGAAGCGCTGCGCCGCGCCAACGGCAACAAGAGCCAGGCCGCGCGGCTGCTGGGCTTGTCGCGCAACGCCTTGCGTTACCGCCTCTCGAAGATCGGCATCGCCGACGAGCCCGAGAAGACCGAATAGCGAATTCCATGCCGATCGTCTCTAGGTGAGTGCGTAAAGGTGTGGTCTACTAGTCGGCGATGAGGACCCGATTCATTCTGCGAATGCTGCTCGTCGGCTTCCTGTTGTGTGCGGTTGCGGTCTCGGCGCAGACTCTGGCCGAGCGCTTGGGATACCCTCCCGGCACGAAGCTCATCATTGTCCACGCCGATGATTTGGGCGAAACCCACGCGGTGAATGCCGCCGCCATCAAAGCGCTGCAGGGCGGAACGATCAATTCTGCCAGCCTCATGGTGCCTTGCCCATGGTTCCCGGAGATGGCGGACTACGCCAAGTTCCACCCCGACACCGATTTTGGACTGCATCTTACGTTGACCAGCGAGCGAGTGTATTACCGCTGGGGACCGGTCGCGCCCATCGATAAGGTGCCGAGCCTGGTGGATGAAAACGGATACTTCCATCATGATTGGGAACACAAGCAGCACGTAAATGCGAACGAAGTCGAGGTCGAGTTGCGCGCCCAGATCGAGCGCGCGCTCGCCATGGGCGTTCGGCCCACGCATCTCGATTCGCATCAGTACCGGCTGATCATGTACGGCAAGGAACTGTTCGATGTGTTCCTGCGCTTGGCGCACCAATACAAATTGCCGGTGTTTGTCACGCGAGATTGGTTCGCTGCCTACCCATACCTGCAGGCAAGTCTCGGGCCCGGTGATATTGTGCTCGACCACACGGTTACGATTGAACCGGAGGTTCCACCGGAAAAATGGGCGGAGTTCTACCTTACGGCGCTCAAGAATCTGAAGCCCGGTGTAACTGAGTTCGTGATTCATCCCGGTTTCGACGATGAAGAACTGCGCGCGGCCACGCGGGAACGTTCCACGTGGGGCTCGGCTTGGAGACAGCGTGACTACGATTTCTTCACCAGTGATCAGTTCCGCGAAGTTCTGGCTCAGCAACACATTCAGCAGATCACATGGCGAGAGCTGGCCCGGGCTGCGGCTGCGGCCGCGGCTGCGAAATGATGTCTGGCTTGTGAAGCATCGAACTGAAACGAAGGCGAATCGGCAGGAGCGAATCATGCTGCTACACAGTACGAGAAACAGACTAGCCGTCATCCTGATGTGCGTGTGGGCCCTGCCGTGCCTCGTGGCGCAGGCTCCGAAGAATGACTCTTTCAAAACATCCGACGGCGTCAGGATCCACTACATCGAAGCAGGCAGCGGCCGGGCCATCGTTTTCATTCCGGGATGGACGATGCCGGCATGGATCTGGCAGAAGCAAATCGATGAGTTTTCAAAGAAGTACCACGTCGTTGCGGTCGATCCGCGTTCCCAGGGCGAGAGCGACAAACCAACCGACGGTCATCTGCCCGAGACTCGCTCCCGCGACTACAAAGAACTTGTCGAGCATCTCGGCCTGAAGCGGCCCGTCCTGGTGGGCTGGTCGATGGCGTGCGGCGAGCTCGTGAAGTATGCCGAAGAGTTCGGCAGCGACAACGTCAGTGGGTTCGTCCTGGTGGACGGCTTTCTAGCCGAAAAAACCAGTCCCGAAATGTTCTTCGCCGTCTCCGGATGGATGAACCAGCTGCAACAGGATCGCCAGAAACAGGCGGACGGTTTTGTGCGCAGCATGTTCAAGAAGCCGCAGACGGAGGACTACCTGCACCGCATCGTCGACGCCTCCGTGCAGGTCCCGGCCGATACCGCGGCCGTTCTCGTTTACAACATGATTGCGGTCAAGGATTTCTCACCCGGATTGGCCAAAATGAATCGCCCGGTGCTCTTCGCCTACCAGCCGGAATCGCAGCCGACCGCCGATTTCCTGAAATCGAAGCTCGGCGAGCGACTTCGGCTGGAGCGATTCGACGGCGACGGACACGCCCTGTTCGTCGATGAACCGGAAAAATTTAACCGCGTACTCGAGGAGTTTGTAAAAAGCCTGCCTAAGTAATCAAGAGCAGGATCAATCTTTTCTTGTACTCGACGGCTTATTCCATTCTTAGCGTGACTGCCGGATCGATGCGAGTGATGCGCAACGCCGGCAGGAAGCTCGCCAGCGCTGCTACGACCGCGATGAAAATAAGGACCACGGTGAACGTCAGCAGGTCATAACCGCGGACTCCATAGATTTGACTGCGCAAAACACGCACGGCGAGAAACGATAGCCCCAAGCCCGAAATCAGGCCAACGGCTGTGGCCCCGATCCCGGCGGAACCCACATCCACCATCGCCTGACGGATCGGAGAGCCGAGGGCCATCCGGATCCCGATTTCGCGAGTGCGCTGCACGATCAGGTTCGAAACCAGCCCGTAGATTCCGACGGCGGAAAGCAACAGAGCGAGCCCGGCCAGCGCCGAGAGCAAAGCTACTTCCGCTCTCTGGAACACAAGGTTTTCGGCGAGGATGTCTTCCATCGAATGGAATCCGGAGAAGGGCAAGCTGGGATCAACCTGGGCGAGGGCCTTTTGCATCACCGAGGTAAGACCTTGTACCGGCATGGTCGTACGTACAATCCAGCTCGGCTGGAACCAGATGTGCGCGATGTTGACGAGCGCCTGGTCCATCTGGGTGGCGGGAAGATAGAACACAGGCTCGGTCGCCATGGGTGCATCGCCACCCATGCCGGGACGCTTGGCGACGTTGGCGGCGAGGCCGACAATGGTATAGGTGTGATTCTCATTCTGAAAGTGGCGGCCAATTGGATTCGGCTCCTGGAAGAACTCGCGGGCAAAGTCGCCATTGACCACGGCAACGAATTCCGAAGTTGGGGTATCACTTTCAGAGAGGGAGCGGCCGGTGAGAATCGGTATTCTCAGCGCGCGAAAGTATTCCGGACTCACGTAGGCCATGCTGGCGCCCCACTCCTTGCCGGCAAGTTTGCCGTCCACAATCTTGATCCCGTCGTTGAGGCCGCGTTCGTAAGGCAGGCTCAACCCGACGGCGGCGTTTTCCACGCCGGGGATCTGGCGCATCGCGGCCACGCTGCGATCGAGCAGGTTATGAAATGCAGCAGCGTCGCGGTAGCGGGCATCGTCGAGTGAGAGCTTGGCCGTCATCACGTTGGTGGCGTCGAAGCCGGGTGGCAGGGTCTCCAGATAGATGAGGCTGCGGATCAGCAGACCGGCCGCGGCAACCAGTACGACAGTAAGCGCGACTTCGCCACAGATCAGCAACTGGCGGAGTCGACTGGAGCCTTTGGCGACGGAGTGGCTGCTGGCGGCCATCGACGACCGCAGATCCACACGGCGAATCTGCAAAGCCGGCAGGGCACCAAAAAGCAGGCTGGTGAGCAACGAGGCGCCGAAGGTGAAGACAAGAACGCGAACATCGATCGATATGCCGCCGAGCGGCATCATCTGATCCGGCAGGAATCCGGGCAACGATGCAAGAATGCCGCGTGCCAGAGCCAGGCCGATGCCAGCGCCAACCAAAGCCAGGACAAAGTTTTCCACCCAGAGTTGACGCAGGACCATCCAGCGGCTGGCGCCGAGAGCAAGGCGAGTGGCAATCTCCGGGGCTCGACGCGCGATCCGGACTAATGTGAGCCCGGCAAGATTGGCGCAGGCAATGAGCAGGATGAATCCCACCGCCGACATGAGGCCGAGAACCGGTGCGCGCATTCCGTTATCGACATTGCGGTCGAGAGGCGAAGCGTAGAACCAGGCGCGGCCGTTGTTCTTCGCCGTCTGGTCAAAGGAAGGCTTGCGCAGGTGCGCGAGTTGCGCGGAGACCTGCTGCCAGGTCGCTCCGGGCGCAAGGCGAAGAAGGATTTCGCAATTGTCCCCGCCACATTCGCCACCCTGGTGGGGCTGCAGGGGCGTGAAAACGTCGGCGGTGCCGGTGGGTTGCGCGCGCTGCGACAAGATCCCGACCACCGTGTAGGGCTCGCCTTTCAGAATGACTGGCTTTCCCAAGACTTGCGGGTCGCTGTGGAAAACGGACTGCCAGATGGCATAACTCAGGACCACGGCATTGGGACCGCTGGGACGATCTTCCTGCTCGCTGAAGCCACGGCCGAGGGAAGGCTGGATCCCGAGCACGTCGAAGTAGTGCGCGGAAACGTGCATGTCCTGGACATAACGAACGCTATTACCAGAATCTGAGCCGGCTTGCAGATTGACGCCGCTCGTCATGCCAAAGGAGGCAGCCTGGACTGACGGCACGTTGTCTCGAATCAACTCCCAGGTTTCGCCGTCCTGGCTGTTGTTGTCGTCCTGCACGAACTGACCGGACTTGGGCGACACGCCTTCCTGATGGAGGATCAGGACAGCAAGGCGGTCAGGCTCAGGGTACGGCAGCGGGCGCAATAAGAAGCCATTGAGCAAGCTGAAGACAGCAGTATTGACCCCAACTCCGAGCGCGAGCGTTAGAGTCACCGCCAGGCTGAAGCCGGGGTTTTTGTACAACTGTTTCCATGCCAAGCGAAGTTCCTGAAGGAGCATGTGCGCACCTCTGCTGGATCGCGGAGGCACTTCCTTCGCCAAACGCAGCGGAGAGAATGTGCCTGAGAGGAAAGCAGTTAGGAATCAGGGTAAGGGATGCTGGGAGCATTCAACTGTTCAATATCAAAATCCATTGTTCGGGATCGGACAGGATGGCGTCTCGGTCACTGATCGCCGGGACGCAACTCTGCGAGCTGCAAGTGGCCAAAAACCACCACCCATGGCTGAGGTCGGCCAACTTCGTCGATTAGGGGAGCTCCCGTCGTTGCGGCCGTCCTGTTCTTAGCTGAAAACAAACGATTTGCAGACAGTTCCTCTTGCTCGCTTTGGCACGGCAGTTGCCCATCCTTTTGACAGAGAGATTCCTCAATATGCGGGTTT
The DNA here is from genome assembly GCA_013289685.1 of Acidobacteriota bacterium. Taxonomy (GTDB): domain Bacteria; phylum Acidobacteriota; class Terriglobia; order Terriglobales; family Acidobacteriaceae; genus Sulfotelmatobacter. The sequence goes on from JABCZL010000002.1 coordinate 431,946, forward strand.
ATAGAGTCAGGTCCGATTGCAAGAGGTGGTTTATGAAGAGCAGATTCATGGCAAGTTTGGCAGTCTTAACTTTGGCACTATCAAGCGCGTTGTCGATCAGCGCGCTGGCGCAAACCACCGAGGAAGGTCCGGCGCCCTCGGATCAGCCCAGCGCCCCGATGGAGATGGGGCAACCGGGGCCGGGTCAAACGGGGCAGGGTCAAACGAATCAAGACCAAACGGCGCAAGATCAGGCTGGCCCGCAGGCACAGCCCACCGAAGCGCAGCCTGGTGGACCATCGGGCGAGGCTCCGGCAAAGACGGACCAGGGCGTGGCGCGCATCAGCCTGATTCACGGCGACGTCTCCACGCAGCGCGGTGATTCCGGCGACTGGTCGGCAGTCGTATTGAATCAGCCGGTCATGACCGGCGACAAAGTTTCGACCGGCGACAGCGCGCGGGCGGAATTGCAGCTCGACTTCGCCAATATTCTTCGCCTGGGCCCAAACTCCAAGGTCAACATCGCGAACCTGACGCAGAAAGACATTCAGATTCAGTTGGGCCAGGGCATCCTGAACTTCACGGTTTCGAAAGACAGCGAAGCCGAGCCTGAGATCGATACTCCGAACGTGTCCGTCCATCCCGCGCATCATGATGGCGTGTTCCGCGTCGAAGTGCGGCCGGATGGCGACACGATCGTGATCGTGCGCCAGGGCGAAGCGCAGATTGCCACGCCGCAGGGCAGCGCTGAAGTCCGCAGCGGAGAAATGGCTACCGTGCGCGGCAACGCCGATTCCGCGCAGTACAAGGTTTCGCAGGCTCCCGATCGTGACGATTGGGATCGCTGGAACAGCGACCGCGATCACATGATCCGCAACGCCAGCTCGTGGCATCACACCAACAAGTACTACACCGGATCGCAGGATCTGGACGCGTATGGCCGGTGGCAGAACGTTCCTGACTACGGCGATGTGTGGGTCCCCAACGAGTCGGATGACTGGGCTCCGTATCGCAACGGCAACTGGACCTATGAACCCACCTACGGCTGGACTTGGGTTGGCGCCGAGCCCTGGGGCTGGGCGCCGTATCACTACGGTCGCTGGTTCTGGTACGGCAATTCGTGGGCGTGGTGGCCTGGTCCGGTATATGCGGGCTACAACCCCTTCTGGGCGCCGGCTTACGTGTCGTTCTGGGGATGGGGCGGAGGTTTTGGTTTCGGCTTTGGATATGGTGGGTGGGGTGGATTCGGCTGGCTTCCGATCGGACCGTGCGACTACTTCCATCCGTGGTGGGGTGGATACCGCGGCCGGTTCGGATGGGCTGGGCGTGGCGGCTTTAACCGCTACGGCGGCTTCCGGCCGCTGCACAGCGGAAACCGTTTTTCGAACATCGCGCACATGCATGACGCCCATATTGGCCGGGCTCTGTCGACGGTCAATGCAGGACATTTCGGCGCAGGCCGGGTGACGGCGGCTGCGGCAAGCCGTGAGCAGATTAATGGAGCTCGCATGATGGCGGGCAATCTGCCCGTGGTTCCAACGCGCGCGAGTTTGTCGGCGAGCGGGCGCGCGGCGGCGCCGTCCACGGTGCGCAACGGCGGTCCGCAGCGTTTCTACGGATCGGTACACAACACCGCTTCGCGGCCGCAGTCGTTTCAGCAGCAGACGGCTAATCTGCGGCAGACCATGCAGCAGAACCATGTGGGCGCGATTCCAGCTGGCGGCCGCGTGGGCGGCGAATCAATGGCCCGTGGTACGCCTGCTACAGGCACGATGCAACGACCCAGCGCCGGCACACTCTCGAACCGGGAGACGAACAACTCCGGAATGAGGAGTGCGGGAAATTCGCCATCGTCGGCACAGAACGAAAACCGTGGCGTAGCGCGTCCGTTTAATCCGCCGAGCAGCGGCACTCGTTCGCCGGCTTCGGTGGGATCGGAACGGACGAATGCAGGCTCCGGAATGGAACCGCAGCGCGGCACGATGCAATCTGCTCCCGCTGGCAACCGTGACGGATTCCGGCCGTTCACGCCGCCATCGGGTAATGTGTCGCGCGGCGAATCGAGCGCCCCGGCAGCCCGCGGCAGCAGCGGCACTTACTGGAATCGGACGGCCCCGAGTTCGATAGAGCGCGGCGGCAACGGTTCGTACTCGGGCGGCTACGGGCGCGCGCCCGGATCATCATCCCGCCCGCAGTTGGATATGCGGCAGCCGATCGTGCGCTCTCCGTCGTATGGCGGCTATCCGCGCGGAGGCAGCGGTGGCTATCATGCTCCGGTCTATCGCGCTCCAACCTATCGCGCTCCGAGTTACGGAGGCTCGCATGGAGCACCCAGCTCCGGTGGTTCGCGCGGCGGCGGCCACGTGAGTGCGCCGAGCGGTGGTGGACACTCCTCCGGCGGCGGTGGCGGCCATTCCAGCGGGGGCGGTGGACACTCCAGTGGTGGGCATCGCTAGTCGCTGGAGACGTTGCCGGCACCGTCTCTACGGAAAAGTTGCTGTAAGAAGTGCTGTAAACGAAGTGAAGAACAGAGGCGAGAAGGGCGTGCTAAACGGCACGCCCTTTCTCATTCCTGAGAATTACGGTCTGGCATACGCGGGGCTGTCGGGGTCGGGACGGTCGTAATCGTGTCCATACTTGTTCTTGTGGGCGAGCGTGACATCGGTCTCCGTCAGGGTAAAGGTTCCGAGCGAAGTATCTGCTGGAGCGACCGTAATCTCGTGGTTCAGGGCGCGGAGCGCGTCGGACGCGACCGAAGTGTGAAAAACCTGTAACTGGTAGCGGCCCGGCGGAACGTTGGGAATCGTAAGGTCCCCGTGCGCATCGGAGACGGCGTAGTACGGCGTTGGCAGAGCGATAACCACTGCACTCATCTGTTCGTGAATGTTGCAGAAGATGAACGAAACGCCGGGCTTGTCGAACTGGACGAAGCGCGTGGTTCCGCTCTCATAGAGTCCAAGATCGAAGCGCTGGCCTTCGAACAGCGAAAAAACATTGTGGAAGAACGGATCGTGGTTGGGAAACTCCACTTTGCCGCCCACAGGAACTACCAGAAGCGACGGCTGGAAGCTCTTGTTCTTCTGCACCAGTTGCGGGATGTGGGAAGCGTCCTGTTGGGGTGGTGCAAGGCTCGAGCCGATAGGCGTCAGCCATACGACCGCCTGTGAAGCGTTCGCCAGGGGATGACCGTTCCGGGTCAGCTGCACATGCCCCTTCAGCGATTGCTGTGCCGCCGCGCGCCCAGCTACCGCCAGCATTACGAGGAGCGAAAGTCCAACCTTGATCGTGCGAGTGCTCAAAACAAGATCCCCACCGCAAGGTTGACCTGGTTGGTCACGTTGCTGCTGCTATAGACGGGGAAGGTGCGCAATCGTTTGAACTCCGCGGCCAGCACCAGGTCGGATCGAGGACGAAACACAACATTGCCCAGCGCGCCGCGATTGCGTCCCAGAATCATCCCACCATTATTGGCATCGGTGGCGAAGCCGCGGACGTCGCTGGCAAAGGCATCGTCTTCCGCAATGGCGCCGTTGAACTCCAGCTTCGGAGTCACATAGAACTTAAGCTGGCTCCATCCGCCGGCGGTGTCGAGACCGCGGATCGGAGTGCCGCGGAACATGGGGTCGCCACCGTACAGAATAGAAGTTCCGATCGCGCCGCCGAGCCCGCCAATTCCGCGGCCGCGATAAAACTCACCCGACAGACTCAAGCGGGCGATAATGGGAACCTGCCAATCTGCCATACCCGACCAGGCGTCGACGTTACGCCCCCAAGGCCAAGCCTGGCGGCCATAGTAGCCGGCGACTCCCAGGCTAAGCGGATGTTCTTGCACGGAACGTGACCAGGCCGTGCGGAACGCATAAGCCGGCTGGCCGGACATTTCTCCGGCTTGCGCGGAGCGGTTGAATGAAATGTAGGTCGGTTCCCAATCGAGGTTGTCGAGAACTCCCGCCTGCAGGGTCAAAGTCTGCTGGTCGGAGAGTGAGAAGCGGTGCTCGACTCGCAGTTGTGGCGTCCAGGCCCAAAGGTTGCCGGCAAAGGCAAACGCAGGAGTGGCCAGTGAGGCGTACGAAGTGGGGGAGAGCGGCGAGATAAACAGGGAATCCTGGCCTGCCACGACGGAGGTGTGTTCCCAATCGAATCGCAAGCTGGCGGTCTGCAGGCGCGCGATTCCAAAGTTTTCGCCGTTGCCGGTGGGGGGAAATCCTCCGGCAAAATCGAACTGAACATCGCCTGATGTCTTCGCCCCGGCGATGTTCGGGCCGAAAACCTCGAAGCCGATTTCGGATTGGCGGAGCGTCGCTCCGAGGCTGGCCTGCGGCGAGCCCGCGCCGACCTGTTGGGCGACGGTGGGGAAATCCAGATTGTCGGAGCCGCCAAGATTGCGGAAAGCGTTCATCAGCACGATGCCGTGAAGACGGGCGCGATATTTGGAAGCGCTCTCGACCTTGGTCTGGTACTGTTCGTCGACTTTCGAGCCAATCAGCGAAGTAGATTCTTCGAGCTTTTGAACGCGTTCTTCGAGTGGGGAAGAGACTGTGCCAGATGCCGCTTGTGATCCATTTGCTGGCGGAGCGGAACTGGCCGCTGCCGTCTCAGAACCGCCAGCTTGCGCTGGAGGCCGTTCCAACAGCGCGCGCGTGGCTTGCAGGTCCTGGCGCAGCTGGTGCATTTCGGCGCGGGACTCGGCATTTTCGGCGCGCATCTGGTCCACCAGACTCTGCAATTGATGGACCTGATCCTGCAGGTCCCGGACGGCGCTGGCCGTATCACCCCGCGACGGGTGTGCGCTATCGACGGGCGCTTGCTGCGCGCGTCCGAATGCGCTGCATAAGACGAAAGCGGCGGCCGCCAACGCGGCCCCGCGCATAGCACGGGCTCTAAAGCTCTTCACACCGTCCTCCTTACACCATCCAGGGTCAGGCACTTGGAGACGAGAGGGATCGTGCCTACGGGCCCGGATGCGACATCGAATTCCTCTGGGAATCATCCTGCGGCGTCGACACAAGCGAAGCTGCGTCCACGCTGCTGCTGCGTGCGGCATCCTGCACGCGTGCGGGCAGCACGATCTGAAAGACCGTTCTCCCCTGCGCCGTACGTTCCACAAAAATCTCGCCGCCGTGATCTTGAACGATTTTTTGCACCACCGCCAATCCCAATCCTGTGCCGTTCTCTTTGCCGTAGCTGACGAAGGGATGAAACAGCCGCTCGCGTATGGATTCCGCGATGCCGGGACCGTTGTCGGCGACCGAGATGGTGATGGAATCCGCGACCGCAGCGGCGGTGACCTCGACCGTGCCTCCCACCGGAGGCGCCGCCTCGCAAGCGTTCAGCAGGAGGTTGTACAGAGCACGCTCCAGCTTACGCTGGTCAAACCATCCGGAAACCTGATTGCCGCACAGCACATCGATGGAACGGTTGTGATGCCGGGGATGCAGCCGGACTGCGAGAACGGCTCGCTGAATGGTTTCCGAGACGCTGGCGTAAGCCGGGGTCAGGGACTCGCGCGTGCGGGCAAATTCGAGCAGGGAGTCGATGAGGTCGGTCATCAGGTTCACGCCGGACCGGACTTCCTGATACAACTCCTCGCGCTGCGCCGGGGTGAGGTGACTGTCGCACAAGAATTCGGAATTGGCGACGATGGCGGCGAGCGAATGGCGCAGATCGTGCGAAATCGAACTGGCCATGCGCCCGATGGTGGCCAGTTGCTCGGACTCCAGCAGGTCACGCTGGCTTTTGAGAAGGCTGGTGCGCATGCGCTCGAAGGCACGGGTCAGTTCGCCCACTTCATCTCCGCCGCGGGAGTCGAGGGGATGGTGAAAGTCTCCGCCCTCCAGGGCGCGCACGCCGCCCACCAGATTCCCGAGCGGCCGGGTGAAGGTATGCGAGATGAGGAACACCAATCCACTGCCCACCAGGATCGCGGCCAAGCCGAGCAGAAGGAGATAGCGATTCAGTTGATCGACAAACTTCGTAGCCTGATCGTAGGAACCCAGAACACTCAACCGAACCGGCGTGGGTCGAGAACCGGATAGAACGAGGGAAGTGGCGAGGAAGCGTTCATTGCCGATTTCAATCTCGCGGGCATCGTCACGGAGCGACCCGGCGATCAGGTTCTGAATGCTGCCGCCTTGCACCTGGGCTGCGGTCAGCGTTGTGCCCACGATCTCGTTCCCGCAGGAGAAGGCCACCTGGCTCCCGGCCACTTTACTGACTTCCGCAGCCAGTCGGTCGTTGATCTCATATCCAATGACGAGGAAGCCGAGTAGGGTTCCTTCCGTCCTGGTGCCGCGATAGATGGGCTCGATAAAAGTCTGGTAGAGGTGATGCTCTCCCAGCCACCAGTGGCTGGGCTCGCCACGATCCTCATCGAGGGATTGCTGGAAATACTTTTCGGCCGCTTCGCGGGTGAAGCCGGGAGTTTTGGTATGGAGCGCTACGACTCGACCGCCGCGATCGACCATGACAAAAAGATCGCTGGCGGCGATCTGCGAAATATCCTGCGATGCGTCCTGGATCGTGACAGGATCAGGACTGGTCATGATGGCGCGCGTGATGGGAAGGTCGGCCAGCAGGGCCACATCGCTGGTCAGCATGGTTTCGCGTTCGTGGCGGAAGTCCTGGAAGGCGGCAACCGAGTTGCGCAGATTAACCGCAATGCCCTGCCGCACGTTGATGCGAAAACTACGCTGCACCAGCAGCAGGCTGGTGGTGGTGAGGCCCGTGGTGATCAGCAGCATGGAGAGCAGGAAGCGGGTCCGCAGTCGCAGGCGCGGCAGCAGCGCGCCCGCAGTGTCGGTCGTCGCATCGAGCTGAGAAGCTGGGCGCACGGGTTCGGGAGATGGGTTCACGGGAATCAGCGGACGAACTTGTATCCCATGCCATGTACCGTGCGGAAATGTACCGGACTCGACGGGTCTTTCTCCAGTTTCTGGCGGAGTTTGAGAATGTGGTTGTCGACGGTGCGCGTCGAAGGATAGTTCTGGTAGCCCCAGACTTCGTTCAGCAGCTCGTCGCGGCTAATGACCCGATCGGCATTCTGCACCAGAAAGTGGAATGTCTTGAATTCCTGCGCGGTCAGGACCACGGGCTGCCCGTCGCGCTTCACTTCCATCTTCTTGAAGTCGGCGGAGATGCCGTCAAAGCTCACAACCTGCAGATCGGCGGTGGTGCGCGCGGTGTGGCGGAGAGCGGCGCGGACACGAGCCAGGAGTTCGCGGGGACTGAAAGGCTTGGTTACGTAGTCGTCCGCACCCAACTCAAGCAACAAGACCTTGTCGGAGACGTCGCTGGCGGCGCTGAGCACCACGATCGGCACGGTCGGAGCGATGGCCTTGATCTCCTTACATACGTCGCTGCCCGATACTTTTGGAAGGCGCAGGTCAAGGACGATGGCGGCCGGCGCGCAAGACTGGAAGCTGTCGAGCGCGGACCTGCCGTCAGACTGCGTTTCCACGGCATAGCCCTCGGTCTCAAACAGCCGGCGAAGAGCTTTTTGCACGGCTGGGTCGTCCTCGACGACCAGGATGCGGCTGGAGGGCTTGGTTGAGGCAGCTGGATTGGCTGCTCTTGCGGTACTGATTGGCGTAGCAAGGTTCCCCATAATAGAAATTGACCTCTGATCGGGGGAGAACTTCCGGTCCAACGAATGGCCCGCCGGAAGTGGCTCGACCTCTGAAGCTTACAATGGTTTGACGCGAAAGTCGGCCCGATATGGGCGTTTTTGACATTCTTTTTACAATTTAACGGCGGTGTAAAAAGAGGGAACGGCAGGACAGTTGCTTAGCGAAAACAGTGAGTGCTCGGCGGCGCCCGCGCCTGTCGTAGAATTGAGCGCTTGCAAGCGCTCTCGGAACTAGACGGCCTCGTGGTGGTGCTGGTGCGCCCGCGCAATCCGTTGAATATCGGCGCCGCGGCTCGCGCCATGAGCAATTTCGGCGCGCACCGGCTGCGCCTGGTGAATCCGTACGCGCCGGGGTTTCGCGAAGCTCGTTCCGCGGTGGGCGCGTCTGATCTGCTCGAGACGGCGGAGGAGTATAAGACCGTGGCCGAGGCGGTCGCTGACTGCGCCCTGGTGGTGGGCACAACAGCGGTGCGCAATCGCGCCTTGCGGCAGCCGGTGCGACGGCTTGACGAGCCCGCCGGTGCACCGATTCGCACGCAACTGCAGACCCAACGGGTCGCCCTTCTCTTTGGCTCCGAAAAAATCGGGCTCACGAACAAAGATTTCAGCCACTGCCACTGGTTGCTGAACATTCCCACCAAAGAGAAGAACATCTCGATGAACCTGGGGCAGGCCGTAGCTGTTTGTCTGTACGAACTGGCGCGCGTGGCGCCACTTCCAACGGCTACACAGGATCAGGATGAGGATATTGAACCCGCGACCGCGGGCCAGACTGAGCAAATCACCGAGATCCTGCTCGAAGCGTTGCGGATGAGCGGTTACGTGAAGCCGGGGACGGACGCCATGTTCGAGAAGAAGGCCCGCCGCCTGATCCTGCGCTTCAAACTGGAGGCCTACGACGCCAAGCTGCTGCTTGGCATGGTGAGGCAGATTGTGTGGAAGCTGCGTCTCGGGAACAAAAACTAGCGAGTCACGCGTTGGGGTGAAGCCTCAGTCGACGTTCGCTTAAAGCGAAACCTCAACAGCCACGTGCTCGCCGTTGGCTTTCCGTCAACCTCGGGAGCGGAAAACTCCCAGCGTTGAGCCGCTGCGAGAGCCAGGCGCTCGAAATACTTGCTCTTGGCGGGATTTGATTTGACCTCCGCTGACGCCACCTTGCCCGACGGATCTACTTCAACCCGCACGCCCACTTTGATCGTGCCGGTGATGGTATTGCGCGCGCTTTGGGAAACGTCGGGAAGAACCTGATGGAGGACTTCGCCAGGGGACGCGGCCGCTTTTGGTGGAGATGAAACTGGAGTGGGGGGCGGAGCACTGGCAGGAGCAGGACTCGACTTCGCGGGTTGAGGGCTCACTGGCTGTGATGCAACAGGAGCGACGGCAATATTGATCGGCTCGATCTTGCTCGCTGCCTTCGGCGGAAAGATCGCGTAAAGAACGCGAATGCCGAGTCCCAGCAACAGCAAGATTGCAATCGGAATGAAAATGCGCCATGTGGTGCGGTAAGGGGAAGCCGAGCGTATAGGCGGAGTCGGCACCGGAGCCGGCACCGAGCGCCCCTCAGGCTGCAATCGCGCCTGAATTTCCGCGATTGAGCAGCGCCGCTTGGGATCGAGATGCAGGCACTCGCGCGCAATGCCGCGGAATGGCGGCGGAACGGTTTCCGGCGGATCGGGATCGTGGTGTGAAGTCGTGCCCTCGAACGTTACGTTCTGTGTGAGCGCGGCGACCAGCGTCACTCCGATGGACCACACGTCGCCTGCGGGTGAGACGATTCCGGCCGCGGTCTCCGGGGCATCGTAAACATCGCGGCGCCCGCGCGTTGGGTTCGATTCGGTAAACGAGACGGTCTGATCGGCGGAGAGTTTCAACTCGTCGCCCATGGCGTGCACATTCGACGGCTTGACGCGACCGTGCACAAATCCTTTGCCGTGCAGGTAGGAAAGCGCATCCAGAACCGCGGGAAGCAGGTCGGTCACTTCGGCGGGCGCCAGCGGCCGCTGCGGAAGGATTTGCGACAAATCCTCCTCCGCATATTCCATCAATACATAAAGCAATGGCGTGCCGTCGAGCCGGCAGCGTCCAGCTTCGTAGATGCGCATCAGATGAGGATGAGAAAGTAGCGCCGTCGCCCGCCAGCGTGAAAGTTGTCGGTCGGCCTCGGCGGCGTCATCGGCCGCGAGGAATTTGATCGCGGTCGGTTGATTTGGCTGGCCGGGCCTCTCGGTGAGAAAGACCGCGCTGTGCTCCGAGCCACCCAGCCACTGCCGCAGCGGAAATTTCCCGTCGACGCGGCCTTCCCATTTTTTCCAGTCCTCAGGATTGCTCATAAGCGGCTGCCCGCGAACCAACATTCTATGCCATCGGTCAAAAAACGCTAGCGCCGACGTGGTTCGGGGACAGCAAGTGGCTAGTGATCAGTGGCTAGTGGTCAGTCTCTGCGGCGACTAATCACTAACGACTAACCACTAGCCACTGTGTGTTCACCGGCTCTTATAGCTGAAAGTCACTTTCGTTTCCTCATCCAACACCAGCGGCCGGACGAAGCTGAACGAAGTGCCAGCGCGCGGGACATCGACCGGCACCGGCAGCACGCCGGCGACCCGTTTCTGCAAGTTCATCACGTTGGCGGAGGGTGTTTGGTTAGCAGAGCTAGGGCCCGCTCCCAACCGTTCGAGGCCTCGTCCATTGAAGGTGCCCTTCATAATCGGGCCACCGAAGCTTGCGCCACCCGCGACGCCGTTCACCGAGTAGGCGTTCAAGTCACCGTGAAACACATTCGTCCCCGACTCGGTCTGTATCTGAGCCGCCTGGTCCGTGACTTCTACGGTCTCAGCCGCGCTCGCGACGTTGATTGGAAAGTTGTAGCTCGACGGCTGACTGGCATCGTAGCCAAGGTTGAAAATGCTGGTTCGAAAGCCCGGCATCTCCGTCTTGGCCTTGTAGTTTCCCGACGCCATTCCAGCGATGACCCATCGACCCTGAGCGTCGGTGCTTGTGGTTCGGCTTGCACCATTGCCTGCGGTGACCGTAACTCGCGCGTTGGGCACGACAGCTCCGGTGAGGTCAACCACATAACCTCCCATTTGACCGGGCAGGGCTTGCAGTCTCAGGTTGCTGATCTCTTCCTTACGAGCTCCTTCGGCGTTGATGGCATCTTCCTCGCGAAACGGTTGCGGCACGACATTGGCGGCAATCACGTCGCCACCGAAGTCTTTCACTTTGTATTGCTCGGGCAGAAAGACTTCCCAGCTCAGCAGGCTGATGGGAATATCCATGTTCGGAAGGCTGAGTTCCGCTCCGCCTTTTTTCGCGAACGGAGCTCCCGAGTGCATGAACACGAACGAAACGGTATACGAATCGGTTGGATGAAATCCCGGCCGCAGCAGCGGCACGCGGCTACCATCCGGGCCCTGCACCGGCTTCACGCGCTCGCCGCCCACGTCCGCGGAAAGAATGCTGGCGCCGGCGGGCAGAGCAACTTTCAGAAACGGCTGTGCCTGGTTCTTTATGACCAATCTCACTTCAGTAAGCGACTTGCCCTCCGACGTGACCAGGGTTGTAACGGTTGCGCTCTCGGCTACCGCCGCGAGCACGCTGCCGTCGGGGAACCGCACCCATTGGAGCGCCAGCGTTGGTGTTTCGCTGGCCTGCTTGTGATAGCGGAATGCAGCCTGCGGCGGGAAATGCGCCAGAGACCGCAAATACGGATTCGCTTCTTTCACATCCATGCGCTTGAGACCTCCGCCTTCGGTCGCAGTCAGCTCCATGGTGCCCGTGCCTTCGACCAGCACTTCGCCAGTCTCGCGCTGCGCTTTCTTGAAACTGAGGAATGGCGCGTCGGCCTTCTCACCGCTGATCGATCGTTCCATCGAGATCAGGAATTGGTGGCTGCGCTGGTTGGGAGCGTTTACCTTAAGGGTCAGAACGCCGGAGTTCGTTTCCGAGGAATCGAGCGTTGGTCCAGTCACGCCTGTGATTTCGTATCCCGCCGGCACGTCGATGTGGAATTGCGACGGTTCACCCTGCACGACGGTGATGTCGGCGAGCACCGCGACCCGCATCTCTGCTTCGCTGACCGAAATGAGCGTCTTGGCGTCGGCGAGAAACCGCACCTCACGAGGCACAGTTGGAGTTACCGCTTCCCGCGTGGCCCACCAGATGTTCGCAGGCTGCCCCGGAACCAGCGTGGCTTCGATTGCAGTATGCCCGTTCTCCGATTTCCGGCTGGTGATGAGACCGGAGCTGATATTGGCGAAAGTGTGGTCGCCGGGAATCACAAGGGACAATTGCACGCTGCCCGCGGCCGGCGCGGGCAGGCTGAACGAGGCGCGTCCCGCTTCGATTCGCAGCGGCAGGCCGGTGTCGAGCGCGACCGAGAATTCTCCCGGTCCCGACAGCAGAGCCATGTGCGTGCCATTCTCCTGCAGCAACGGAACTCCCTTGCCGTTCTGGTGCGCGTCGAGCACAGTCATTCCGCTGGTGAGCGGAACCTTGCTCACGCCCTTGCGGAAAATTTCGCCTTCGACTTCCACGGTGCCGCGCACGCCGTCGTTCTCAACGTGCAGCTTCACATCGGCATGCTTGATGGAGTAGGGAAGCGGGGCGAGGTCGGATTTCTTCGGCGGCCTCGCCGCGAGTTCCATCAGCTTGTTGTATTCGTCGAGCGACAGCGTGACATTGCCGGAATTGGGCAACGGCAGCGTGGCCGCATCTTCCGCCACGCACATCTGCGCCGCACACACACAGCACAGCAGCAACACCACAAATATGTTTTTCATCGCACGCCTCCCTTTTTGTCGCGCTGGATACTGAATTCGGCAGCGGGAAACTGGTTCTCGCTGGTGAGTTCGGACACGAGGAATATCGACGGCCCGAATGCGGGGAACGAAACATTGATCGGCAGAATGCCGGTTACTTTCCCGCCGAGGGACTTCGCTTTGTACGAGTCGAGGAGAGCCAGGGTGGAGTCTTTCTTTTCCTTGTCATCCGCCCCTTGCAGCTTGGCGAAATTTTCCAGGCGATCGAACTCTTTGGCAATCACCGCCGGCGCGGCCGAGGGCATTGTTCCAACTCCACCGACCCCGGCGCTCACCGGTGTGAGCACCGCCGACGTCGGATTCACATATTCCTGCGCGCGAAACGTACCCGGCTCGGCCGCAACCTTGAACAGAGGCGGGTAGTAGAGCAGCAGTCCGGTGCGTGAAATGGGAAGATCCAGCGCCGGGAGCGTTACCTTCTCGTGGCCTTTTTCCTGCCATGCTGCAGCCTTGGTCAGATAGACAATCTCGACTGCAAACGCAGGCGCATCGTCTCCGCCGCGCGATTTCTCGAGCGGCAAAAGCAGACTGCCGTCGGGCGATTGGCCGGGACGAACCGGCCGGCCCGCAAGCGTTACGCTCCACACGGTTGCTCCCGTGGGCAACGTAACTTTCACGAAGTTCCGCTGGTTGTTGCGGACGGCGTAGCGTGCCTGCACCAGTTCTTTTCCGTCCGCGCTCATCAGCACCTGGTAGCGGGCTTCCTCGATGTTCGCCATCAGAACTGCCTGCTGGTCGTAGCGCGCGACGTTCAGGCTCAACGACCGCGTTGCGCCCGCTTCGCCCGCCCGGGCACGATACGCGACCAGGGCCGGCGATTGCCGGTTGGCCACCATCTCGCCGAGATCGGTAGCGTCGGCGTCCTCAAGTCCTTGCACTTTCTGATCTTTGATCTCGCCGGCGCCGAGTATTTCCACGGCCACGCCTCCGGTATCGCGTTCCGTGTTCAAGAGCCGCAGCAGTGGGATGTCGATGATTCCGTCCTTTGGCAGCCGAGCTTCGCCGTTGATGACGAATCGTGCTGTGTGCTCGACCGGCTCCAGGAAGGTTACGGCCAGTTCGCCGTTCTTCATCTCCCAATCGGCCACCATGGCGCCGGAAACTTGATTGATCGTGATTTTTTCCGGCAGCTGGATGCGGACCTCGCGAGCCGCGCCCTGCACGACCTCGAAATTCGCTTCCGCATAAATCGACGTCGAGTCTTCTCCCAGGCTGGTCAGTTGCGTCAACGATCCGCGCAGGCGCAGTGGCAATTCGATGTGGTGATCTTCGGTCTTCTTGCGCCAGGTGAAAGTCAGGGCCTCATTTCCGCGAGCGTAGGCCAGCCACTTGGTTTCGCCCGAAGTTTCGGATTTCTCGGAGAGCAATCCTCCGCCGATTCTTAAGTCGACTCCCTCCCGCGGCAGCAACACCGTCGCGCGGGTCACTCCCGATTCCGTGGAGGGCAGGGAAATGCTCTCATCGCCTGCAGACGACGCGACTGGTACGTCCACGTCGAGCAACAGTTCGAAGCGCCCAGCGTGCGAAAGGAGCGCCGAGAGATGCGTTCCTCCTTTACCCGGCGTGCCGGGGACCAGCGACACTTGTTTCCCATCAAGCCGCGCTTCACGAACCAGCAGGCCCGCGGGCACGGGCACGCGCACCCATCCGTCTTTCAAAACGTCGACGGTGAGGCTGGCGCGTCCGGCAGCCAGATCGCCGGCAACGTGCAGGTCATAATCGACGCGCGTCAGCGTTGCGTCCGTAGGAGGCGGTTCGGGATCGTGCTCAACCGGGTAGGCTTTCGCTCGCAGCACGCGGTATTCATCGACCGGAATAACGACCCATCCCGCGATGTGGGAAGACTCGCCGGGCTTGTCGTCTGCCCGGGGTGCGGCTTGCGCAGCGGCTCCCCAACAGACAGAAGCAGCCACGATGCAGGGGAAAAGCGGTCTCAGAACGAATCGTCTGAGTTGCGGAAACGCGGCGAAAATCGAGTTTTTCAATATTCGATTCATGTTCAAGCCTCACTCTAACTACTCTGGGGATGCGATTCTTTCTCTGGGGGATGTTTCGGGGGAGTCGGCCATGCAGAGTAAGAATGCTCGGGTAGGAGAAAATTGCACGGAATCTTAGGTGAGGATTCCCAGCGCATAGCTGCTCTCAGCGCGTCGGGCGGGCACTCTGCTGTACCATAGCGAGTCGAAGCGTAGCGCCGGCATCCTTCCGGCTGTCGCGAGGGGTCTCGCCCTCGCAGTGGCGGCGAGACGCCGCCACGACACCCGCCGAGACGGCGGCGCTACAAGGGACCGGAGATCCGATTGGCTTTCAGTACGGAAAAATCGAAGCAGGCTTACGAGCGCACCATCGACGTTCTGATCGAGGCCAGCAGTTCCTCTTCGCGCGGTCCGGCGACCTTCGGCAAGTATCCCATCTTCATGGAGCGCGGCCGCGGTTCGCGTATCTACGATGTCGACGGCAACGAATACATCGACTGGATGATGGCCTTCGGCGCGCTTCCGCTGGGCCACGCGCATCCCGAGATCGTGGAAGCGATTGCCGAAGCCGCCGCCACCGGCGCACACTTTGCCAGCGCAACGCCGGTTGAACTGGAAGTGGCGGAGACGCTGCAATCGATGGTCCCCAACGCCGAGCGCGTGCGCTTCGCGAATACCGGCACGGAAGCGATGATGGCGGCGATTCGCCTGGCGCGCGGCGTGACCGGACGGCCGAAGATTCTCAAGTTCGAAGGCCACTACCACGGCTGGCACGACGACCTGCTGGTCAGTTCCAATGTGATGCCGCCGAGTGCTCTGGGATTGCGGAGCGATCCCATCAAAGTTCCCGACAGTTCCGGGCTGAATCGAAGCGCGCTCGACGACACGATTGTCGTCCCCTGGAACGACCTGCCTGCGCTGCAGCGTGCGGTTGAAAATCATCCCGGCCAGATCGCGGCGATCGTGAGCGAAGGCATCATGGCAAACATGGGCGTGATTCCGCCGGCGAAGGGATATCTGCAGGGCCTGCAGGACCTCGCTAAGGCCAATGGCATTCTTTTCATTCTCGATGAAACCGTGACCGGATTCCGCATCGCTCCCGGAGGCTGTCAGGAATACTACAAACTCTCTCCGGACCTTGTGACCTTCGGCAAAGCGTTGGGCTGCGGCTTGCCGGTTGCCGCCTTGTGTGGACGCGCTGAAGTGATGGACGCGCTGCAGTGGGGAGGTGTCCTGCACTACGGCACGCACAACGGCTCGCGCATCGGAATGTACGCGGCGCGCGCCAACCTGCGCGTGCTGACTCGCGACAACAATGCCTCCTTCCGCCACACCTGGCGGATTGCGGAGCGGCTGTGTGACGGCTACAGGGATCTGTTTCAGAGAAAAGGCCTGGCAGTGCTTGTGCAGAACGTGGGTCCGATGTTTCAGCTGATGTTCACCGAACAGCCCGCAATCCGCGACTACCGCGAGTTCTGCGAGTTCGTGGACCGCGCTGCATTTCAGAAATTTGTGCTGTCGCTGTTTCCCTTTGGGGTGTACGCATCTCCGTCGGCGGCGCTGCATTCGATTGTTACGCTGGCGCATACGGACGAGGATGTGGAGCGCACGCTGGAGGCAGCGGAGAGAGCGCTGGAACAAAGTTGCTAGTGGCGGTTCGCTGAAACGTTACCTAGCCACTGCTCTCTTTGTCGGAGAACGTCGTCGATACCAGCGACTCAAGCTGCGAATTTCGGGCGAGGATGGAATTGATTGCCGAGCACAATTCGCTCCATTCTTTGCAATCCGGCGAGGACAAGGCACGACCCACGAACCTCTGCCGCAACGATTGAGATGGCCAGGTAAGAAGTTCAAACTCGACTTTCCCTTTGCGACGTCGAACGAGCAAGACCACTGCAATTTCGACCTCCGGAAATTTGACCCGACAAAACCCGTGACACGCCTTGCCGGGTTTGGGCTTGGAGACTTCATACCCCTCGGCGTCTAAGCCCTCAGCTATCTGCTGAAGCATTGGCAGCGCGGCAGGGTCACGGAATGAAGCTCTCTTTAGTCCGCCGAGGGGGCGGGTGTCAGGAAGTTTGAATGAGAAACAGGAACGTGTTTGACTGTCGCGGACAGAGAATCGTTTGCGAAGCATGAATATCGACATTATGCTCCAATCTCAAGTGCGGTGGGGGCATTCGCGATGAATATGCCATCAACGAAGATCGCAGAGCGGGCAGCCCAGCTTCTCTCGCTAGTGGGCAAGGTCGCGATGGTTACCGGGGCGGCCTCGGGCATCGGGCGCGGCATTTCGATTCGCCTGGCCGAGATGGGGGCGTTCGTTGTCCTGCTTGACGTCGACGATATTAAAGGGCGCGCGAGTGCTGCGGAGATCGGGGAGCAGGGAGGCGCAGCGACTTTCCTGAACTGCGATGTTCGCAGCGCGGCCGAATGCCGGCGCGCCGTCAAAATGGTGATTGAGGAGGCGGGCAAGGTCGACATTCTCTGCAACTGCGCGGGCGTTGCCATTCGCAAAGACATCGTCGAACTCACCGAGGACGAATGGGACTACGCGCTCGATGTGACGCTGAAGGGAATCTATCTGCTTTCGCGCGAAGTCGTGCCGCACATGATTCGTAACGGCGGAGGCAGCATCATCAACATCGGTTCGGGATGGTCGCTGAAGGGAGGGCCGCGGGCCGCCTCCTACTGCGCGGCTAAGGGCGGCGTCGTGAATCTGACGCGAGCGATGGCCATCGATCACGGCAAGCACAACATCCGCGTGAACTGCGTTTGCCCGGGAGACGTAGACACTCCGATGCTGCGCAGCGAATGCGCCCAGCTGGGTGAAGACCCGCAGACGTTTATGCGGGAAGCGGCCAACCGTCCGCTAGGGCGCGTCGGCACTCCGGACGATATTGCGAATGCGGTGTTGTTCTTGGCGAGTCCGATGGCGAGTTGGGTCACCGGTGCGGCGTTGGTGGTGGATGGCGGCGGGCTTGCGTAAAAAGAATTTGTAGCGCCGGCGTCACGCCGGCTGTCGCGAGGGCATCTTGCCCTCGCATGCGCGGACGAGACGTCCCCGCGACAGCCGCCGGGACGGCGGCGCTACGAAAGACGTCGTTGCCGCGCTGCTTCGTACAGCACGATGCTCCCGGCGACGCCCGCATTCAGCGATTCCACCTGCGCTGTGTGCGGGATTGCGATCAGCTCATCGGCTTGCGCCAGAACCACGCGGGGCAGTCCCGCGCCCTCGCTTCCGACGAAAACTGCCGACGTCCCGGTGAGGTTCGCCTGATCCAGCGGAGTGCCTTTGTGCGATGACGTCGCAATCAAACGTACACCCTGCGCGCGCAGCTTGGCGGAAATCTCTTCCAGGCCGCCGCCGCTTTTCCCGATAACGACCGGCAACCGGAACACCGATCCCGCCGAGGCGCGAATCACTTTCGAATTGAATGGGCTGACCGTGCCCTCGCCCAGCACAACGCCCGCGCTGCCAAAGGCTTCGGCCGAGCGCAGGATTGTCCCCAGATTGCCAGGATCCTGTAGTCCGGCGAGCACGATGACCGGGCCAACCTGCAAGCGTTCGAGCACGTCGGCCAGCGAGAATTCTTTCAGCCGAACCAGCGCCGCCACTCCCTGGGGTGTTTCGGTTGGGACCGCGTCGTCGAAGAGCTTGTCGGGAAGCAGAAGCGTGTCGACGTTGGCGCCGATCTGGGGCAGCAGGCGCTCCGCCAGATTCTGCGCGGATTCTTTGAAGAACACAGCTCGAAAGCGCAGACCGCTGCGGATGGCCTCTTCCACAATGCGCAGGCCTTCGACGGCGCAGCTTCCGTCTTCGGTGCGTTCGGCCCGCGCGAACGCCTGCCGCAGTTCCTTCACCAGGGCGTTATGGCGGCCTTCGATGCGGCGCAGCCGCTGCTGGGCGCTGGGCGCGGATTCTGCGGTTCGAGTCATAAAGAGAAAAATCACGAACCACCCCGAAGGACACGAAGTATCACGAAGGTTGGCTTGTCGTGTTTCCTTCGTGGGACTTCGTGTCCTTCGTGGTTTAGGCTGTTGACCTTTCACGCAATCATACGCTGCCGGTTCATGTTGCGGCGTTTTGCCGTATTATGGTAGGTTTCGCCGTCTAAATAAACCTAGCCTGTCGCAATATGAAGGGAGCGCCGTGCGCGCAGAGATCCTGAAAATTAATAGCGAAACTCCTGAGTCGTCCCTGGTGAAATACGCCGCCGACCAAATTCGTTCCGGCGAAGTGCTGGGCATGCCCACCGACACTTTTTATGGACTGGCAGCCGATCCCTTCAACCTGCGGGCGGTCGATAAGGTGTACGACATCAAAACGCGCTCGCGCCACAAGCCGCTGTCGCTGCTGATCGCGAGCACCGACCAGGCGGAGGAACTCGCCAAGCCGTTGCCCGAGGAGTTTTACGCGCTGGCGCGGAAATTCTGGCCCGGGCCGCTGACCATCATCGTGAAGGCGGGTTCGCGTCTGCCGCTCAAAGTGACGGCGAACACCGGCAACGTTGCGCTGCGCGTGCCCAACGCAAAGATTCCGCTAGCTGTGACCACGGCCGCGGCCATCCCGATCACCGCGACTTCCGCGAACCTTAGCGGCGCTTCGGAATGCACCAGCGCCGAGCAGGTACGCGAGCAACTGGAGGGGCGCATCAACATCATCGTCGACGGCGGCGTTTCTCCGCGGGATGTCGCCTCCACCATCATCGACCTTACGGACGAGGCCTCGCGCTGGCGCATCATTCGCGAAGGCGCGATTCCCGCCGACGAAATCTCTAACTTCTTCGCCCAGGGCTGATCGCCTAAAGATGATCGCTTAAAGATGCCCGCCGAAAGATGACCGCCGAAGGATGAACGCGTAATTAATGACCGATGCGACCGCCAACCAGCATCCGCAACCTCGCTGGTGGCTTCGTCTGTTGGTTCTGGCGGCAGTGGCGATCGTATCGTTCATGGCGATCACCGCCTTTCGTGTCGTGCACACTGCTGCCCTCGAAGAAATCCATCCAGCGGATGCGATTGTCGTCTTCGGCGCAGCCGAGTATTCGGGGCGTCCGTCTCCGGTGCTGCGGGCGCGTCTCGATCATGCACTCGCCGTGTTCCACCGTGGCGTGGCGCCGGTCGTGATTACCACAGGTGGGGCCGCTGGCGATCCCAGTTTCAGCGAAGGTGGAGTTGGACGCGATTATCTGATGCGCCACGGCGTCCCCGAACGCAGCCTGATCGCCGAGACACAAGGCCGCGATACGGCTGAATCCGCGATGCGCGTGGGAGTGATCATGCGCGCTAATGGCCTGCACAGTTGTGTTGCGGTCAGCGACGCCTACCACGTCTTCCGCATCCGCAAGCTTCTCGAGCACGAAGGCATTGCCCCCGTATATGTTGCCCCGCGCCCGGACTCGCGACCGCATAGCACGTGGCAGCGCTCGGTTGCGGTACTCCGCGAAGCGACGAGTTATCTGCTGTGGCGGGTGGGAATTCGATAAGAGAGAGCTCTGCCTACCACTTCTCGCGCTCTCGCAGCGCAGTGATGTGGGTCACGTGATGACGTCCATGCCACGCATACAGGGCGAGCGTTTTTTCCAGAGTCATCGCGCCCAGCGCAGGATGGCGGAATGTGCGCTTCCATTCATCAGGCGTGAGCGACCGCAGCAGGCGCACCCAGCGGTCGTGCAGCGATTCCAGCAGCGTCAACGAAACTCCGATCGGAGTTGTTTTCGTGTCGGCGAGCTCGGCCCAACGATCTTCCGCATAGGGCTTGATGGTCGGTTCGTCCTCGGTGAGCGCCAGTTTAAACCGTACATAGGAATTCAAGTGGCTGTCGGGCACATGATGCACGACCTGTCGCACCGTCCATCCGCCGGGTCGATACGGCGTGTCGAGTTGGGCGTCGGACAATCCGCTCACGGCTGCGCGCAGGTTGGCCGGTGTGTGGGCGATGGTGTCGAGCGACGCCTCTTTCTGCGATTCAGAAAGTGGTCCGTCGAAGTGGAATTTTCCGATGGGATATCGCAGGTCGTTCATGGTATCTCCGTTTGGAGGTTCTGATTGGAGATGAACGAGGGGCGACAATCGCTTCAAGAAATCCCTTCCAATCCCGGTTCCTGCTCGTGAACCACGAAGCCGAGCACAAAGCCAAGAGCCGGAACCCCCGCAGTTAACTACAACAGCTAGTACGCATCCCCGGCCGACCCCATTCCCTCCGGCTTCGAATTTCGGTTCCTCATGCCCCTGACATGCCACTGGTTTGGTGCATCCAACCTGCTTTCTAGGCTAAACTCTCTGAGCGATTGAGTTTAGCTACTCGGTCCCCGAATCCGCCCACGCGGGCTGTTTGGGAACTGCCAGCGAGGGGAACTATGCCATCGTCGACTTGGTCTGGTCACCTAACCTTCGGACTCATCTCCATGCCTGTGCGCCTTTTTTCCGGCGCGCGCAGCAACGGCATTTCGTTCAACATGCTGCACCGTACTGACAAGTCGCGGCTCAAGCAGCAGTACGTCTGCCAGGCGGACGGCCAAGTTGTTGACCGCAACGACATCGTGAAGGGCTACGAATTTCGCAAGGACGAATACATCATCATCGAGCCTGACGAGATCAAGAAGATCGAGCCGCAGACCGCGAAGACCATGGAGATCCTCGAATTCGTGAAGTCGGGCGACGTCGATCCGGTGTACTTCGAGTCGTCGTATTACATGATGCCCGAGGAAGCGGGCCGCCGTCCCTATGCCCTGCTGACCAAGGCGCTCGAAGAGAGCGAGTATGTCGCGATCGCCAAGATCACCATGCACAACCGCGAATACACTGTGTTCCTGCGTCCGCACGAAGGCGGAATCATGCTGCACACCATGTACTACGCCGAGGAAGTGAAAAAAGTGGAAGGCTTCGGCGCGCCTGACGTGGAACTGAAGGAAGCTGAGGTGAAAGTGGCCCACCAGTTGATCGAGGCGCTGGCCGATGAATGGGATCCCGAGAAGTACAAAGACAATTTCCAGGAAAACTTGAAGCAGCTGATTGAGACCAAGCTCGAAGGCGGGGAAGTCGCCGCCGTAGAGAAGCCAAAGAAACTGGCCCCAGTTGTCGATCTGATGGCGGCCTTGAAGCAAAGCCTCGCTCAGATGGAAGGTAAGAAGAAGCCGGCAGCCACCATCAAGTCTGACGAACCGGTTGAAGCGGCGGCAAAATCGCGACGACGGTGACGAGCTGGGCTTTCGGCTTCCGCAAATCTCAAGTGCCTGCAGTGGCTTGCAGCAGCCCCACTGAATCGTCGCGGCAGGCATCCCGCATTGCTCCCGCCGCATCCCTGTGCTGAGTGCTAAGGCCGAAAGCCGGAAGCCGAAAGCCGGACTCCGCCGCCTAGCGCGTTGGGCGCACAATCGTTACAATAATCGCTTCTGTCTAAATCAGAACGTAATCATTCGAATCAGAACTTCTTCTTCGGGGTGCCGATGAGTTTCCGACGTGTGGGCTGGGTTGCGGCGATCGCGCTAGCCGTTTTGTTCGACCTTTCCTGTGGCCAGGTGTATCGCCCGGTGGTAATTCCCATTAATGTCATTCCGCCGAATACGGCGAACTTCCACGCCGTATTTGGCATTAGCGCCAACGTGCCGACGAACCCCGGCACTGCGCTCCAGATCGATGTCTCGGGAGACACCGACATCGGCCAGGCCAACATGGGCATCAATCCCACCCATGCTGCCATTCTTCCCAACAATTCGCGGGTTTTCGTGGCGAACGCTGGAGCCAGCGTGTGCAGCGGCGGAACGGATGAGGTCACCGCATTCTTTCCCGCAAGCGACAGCTCAACTGCGACCGGGTTGGGCAACACGACAACTTTCAGCATGCCCAACGTGGGAACCACTCAGCCTTCCCCGATCACGATCAATGCGATTAGCGAAGCCGGTAATCTGGTCACGGTCGGCCTCAATGCTCCTCTAACCAATGCCACCGTGGGATCGCAGGTCGTGATCGCCAACGTGGTCATCCCGATGCCGCCGCCATTGCCGCCATCTTTCGCATACGACGGATGTTTCAAGATCGTTACCCTGAACGGTGCCACATTCCAATATGTGAATCCCAATTCGTCGCTGCCTGCACTTGCAGCTGGTGGGACGGCTACGGTTCCGACGTTTTGCCCATACCTTCCCTCTTACGTGACGACCACCCAAACGAATGCCGTTTACGTCGCCAACTACGGAGCCGAAGGCGATCCCAATTGCAATCTGAGCAGCACGGACTCGATTGTGACCCTTAATCCTGCGTCGAACTCGATCAGCAACATTGCGTACCTCTGCGCGTCCGCGTCAGCCTGCCCAACGGGATCAGCTCACCCGGTTGCGATGGTCGAGACACCCGATGCGCAGAATCTCTATGTGCTCAACCAGACCACCAATTCGGTGCTGGATCTGTCGCCAACAGACTTGTCGACGATCGCTACGATCCCGGTGGGAAACCAACCCGCATGGGCGGTCTCACGCCTGGACGGGCGGCGGGTGTACGTAGTCACTCAAGGCGACGGAATGCTGTATACGATTAACACGGTCACGAACTCCGTGATTCCACAGTCTCCTCAGTCTGTGGGCGGCGTCGGGGCCAATTATGTGCTCTACGACAAGAGCCGGAACCGGCTCTACGTGACCAATCCCACCGCTGGAGCAGTGTACGTTTTCGATGCGACCACGGATCCGCCAACGCCCTTGGGCAGTTCAACCGGAGAAATCAGCATTCCCGCTCCGCAAATCGCCGCCCCACTCTCGACCGTCTGTCTCAGCTACACATGTTCGTACACTGCGCCGATGCCCGTGTCAGTGGCGGCTTTACCCGATGGCAGCCGGTTCTACGTCGCCAGCTATGTCACGGGGACGGCCACTTCGAGTTCGGGTTCAACGTGTCCGGACGCGAACGCAACCGCCCCCGCCGGTTGCATTATTCCGCAAGTCACGGTGTTCGACGCTGCGTCGTTGACCGTAAAGACGTCCATATTTCCGCTGCTGCCTCCGGTCACCACGACCAGCGGAACGACCACGACGACAACGAACCCATTTGCACTGGCGCCGGCCACGTTCTGCGCGCCGGTCGCCACTTACACAACGGCCTCTGCCCGTTTCCGCATGTCCGCGGTGGCTGCTCCTGATAGCAGCCGGGTGTATTCCAGCTTGTGCGACGGCGGTTTGGTGGCTATCGTCAACACGACGACCAGCACGATCGCTACAGGAGGCACCAACACACCCGATCAGTTGGTCACCGACCTACCGGCGCCGATCGGGTCCGGCCCCCCCCAATCGAACCAGCAACCGCCACTGCAGAATCCCGTATTTTTGTTGACTGGACAGTAGGCGGGAAAAGAACTAGGCGGGCGAGCTGGTAGACGATTGCAAGATGACCACCGAATGTTCCGCGCTAGACCTTGGCGGGAATTTCTTCCTTCACGGCTTCTCTGGCCGCGTAGTGCGAGTCGACATAGTCGTCGAGAATCTCGATAAACTCCGCGACAATGCGGTCGCCCTTGAGCGTGGTGAATAGCCGTCCGTCGACGTAAACCGGCGCCTTGGGCTCTTCGAACGTGCCGGGCAGGGAAATGCCAATGTTGGCGTGCTTCGATTCGCCGGGGCCGTTGACCACACAGCCCATGACCGCAAGCTTCATCTCTTCGACGCCGATGTAGCGGCCCTTCCATCCCGGCATCTGCTCGCGCAGGTAAGTCTGAATCTGCTCGGCCATCTCCTGGAAGAATGTGCTGGTAGTGCGGCCGCAGCCGGGGCACGCCGTCACTTGAGGAGTGAAACTGCGAATGCCCATGGATTGCAGGATCTGCTGCGCCACGCGGACTTCTTCGGTGCGGTCGCCACCCGGCGCAGGCGTGAGCGAGACCCGAATCGTGTCGCCGATGCCTTCCTGCAGAACCACACCCATGGCCGCACTCGACGCAACCACGCCCTTCGCGCCCATGCCGGCTTCAGTGAGTCCAAGATGGAGGGGATAGGTGCAGCGCGCCGCCAGTGCGCGGTACACGTCAATCAAATCCTGAACCCCGCTGACTTTCGCGCTCAGAATAATCTGATCGGGGCGCAGCCCGAATTGCTCGGCCAGTTGCGCCGAATTCAGCGCGCTCACCACCATGGCTTCCATGGTCACTTCGCGTGCGTCTTTCGGTTCGTCCAGCCGCGAGTTCTCGTCCATCATGCGGGTCAGCAGCACCTGGTCGAGCGAGCCCCAGTTCACGCCGATGCGCACCGGCTTCTGATACTTCACCGCGACTTCGATCATGGTGCGGAAATTGGAGTCGCCGGTCTTCCCAATGCTCGCGTTGCCAGGATTGATGCGGTACTTCGCCAGATCGCGCGCGCATTCGGGATACTTGGTCAGCAAAACGTGGCCGTTGTAATGGAAGTCGCCGATGATGGGTACGCGGATACCCTGCTTGTCGAGCAGTTCGACGATGTGCGGAACGGCCGCGGCAGCCTCGTCGTTGTTCACGGTGACCCGTACCAGTTCCGACCCAGCGCGGGCCAGGGCCGCGACCTGCTGCACGGTGGAGGGAATATCTGCGGTGTCGGTGTTGGTCATGGACTGCACCACAATCGGTGCATCCGACCCTACGCGCACCCCGCCGACCAAGGTGGTAACAGTCTTTCTGCGTTGAATATCAGCCATATGGGAAGTTCCATTTTATCACGTGGAAAGTGGACTCCAGAGGCTCTTGGGTGACCCTTTTTGGGTGACGCTTTGGGTGGCCCTTTGGGTGGCGCAGCGCTTTCAGCGCTGCGACCCAGGTACCCGAGATAACTGGCTTCAGCCACTGAGGTACCTCGGCGGCTGAAGCCGGGTTCTTTCGCGGCACTCTATCGCAGCGCTTGAACCGCTGCGCCACCCAAAACCGGGCTCACCGCTTCTGCCAGATCTTGATTCCCGACCCCTGCGGATCGGTTAAGAATTTCCTGCTGGGTTACGGATTTCGTAACAAGAAACGACTCGGGCGGGGCAGCGCCCGGCGTTTTTCCCGAATTGGGATTCTCCCGTGAATCGCTGTGTCCCAAGCGCTTAACCGACCGAGTTTGCCCGTCCATCCTCCAGAAACGCGGAATTTGTAACGGATTGCCGGTTTTAGCGTCTGTCAAAGCCCCAGGCCTACAATTTCACTCAATTGGGAACGACCGAACCTATCTGGGGCATTCACTCGCCGCTGTAACGCGGCACTCCGATTTCTCACCATACTTTGTCCGAATGGAGGTTTTTCCTATGAATCACCGCATCAAAGCAACTCAAACCGGGAAGAAACCACTCGAAATCCACCGCCACAATCCGGTCGCGCCAGCATGGCCGAGTTTTCAGGGAAACTCTGAGTTCGTGGGAACCAGTCCGAGCGGCCGGGTCACCGTGTTTGTTGACTCCGCGCTCGGCCAGCAAGGTCTGCAGAACGCTCAGGATCTGGTCAACGACGCCGATCGGGTCGTCACCGCCAACGACGGAATCTTCGGCACCACTGGGGGGCCGGTCAGCGTGATTGTGTTCGCCCTGGGCGGCGCCACCGACGGCACTGGCGGCGCCGACCACATGGGCTGCGATTACAGCACAGGAGCCGCGATCGAGGTCGACGCTTCCTTCGGCAACTCGGCGCGCGTCTCGGCCCTGTTTGAAGCCGAATTAAGCGAGTGCTCGATGAACGGAAACCTCTGCGGCTTTAGCACCGGAGAAGCCCTCTCGCGCTGGTGCGCCAGCGTGGTCGGCAACAACGCGCTGGCTGATTTCGCAACCGCACCACAGTGGGTGCAGGATGGCGAGCCGAACTTCGTCGACCAGACCGACAACACCGACCAGAACGCCGACAGCACCGGATGTGGGATGGCATTTTTGTCGTGGCTGATTAGTCAGGGCTACGGTCTGGAGAAGATCGCTCCGGCGATGGTGAGCCTGGGCGACTCCGGAACATTGGCGCAACTCTATGCGAACCTGACATCAGACTCGGCGTCCAATGCCTGGAGCAACTTTCAGAACGCAATCCAGAACCTGCCGAACGGCATCACCAGCGACGATCCTTTCGGCGGATTAGCCAATCCATTGCAGATGGCGCATCTCGCTCCTCGCACGGCAGAGTTGGTGGGAAGGGTGTTTGCAGCCATTGTCTCTGATCTCACTGCGGGCCGGCAGCCGGAACAAATCATGGCCAGCGTGCGGGCTGCCATGCTCCCCGTTTCCAACGCGAAGGCGCCCACGGTGTGTGCGCCCAAGTCGAAGCGGTTGCTTCCACCGCCCAAGAGCGTTAAGGGCGAACACCAGCGGACAACCAGGTCGGCATGAACCAATCGGTATGAACCTGTCGGGATGAACCAGTCGGTAGAAAAAATAAGCCGGCAGCTGATTCAATCAGCCGCCGGCCTTTTTTTCTTGCACGCCCGAAGAATCCAAAGCAGTCTATCCGCCAACTCCAGAAACCTTGATCAAGTCGTTGAAGATGACCATGGCGGCAAACAGCACCAGGAAAACAAATGCCGCCTGATAGACCCGCTCTTTGATGTTCATGCTGATGTCGCGGCGCATGAGGCCCTCGATCAGCAGGAACAGGATTACTCCGCCGTCGAGGATGGGAATCGGCAGCAGGTTGAAGATGCCGAGATTCAGGCTGATGGCCGCAGTCAGGCCCATGAGCGGAGTCCAGCCCTTGCTGCGCGCCGCTTCGCCCGCGGCCTGGCCGATCCGAATGGGCCCTTCAATCGACTTAAGAGGCATCTTGTGCTGCACCAACTTCTTCACGAGTTTCAGGATGAGCAGCGCATTATTCCGGTTCTCTTGCAGGGACTTTTTCAAGGCAGCCGCAAAGGGCAGCGTCTTGACCCTCATCTGCATGGTCGAGATGCCGATGCGAAAGTGCTTTTCCGAAAGCACGGGCTGAATCGTAAATGTCTTCTCCTGTCCGTCCCGCAGCACGGTCAGGGTGATCGGCTTGTCCTTGGTGTTTTCCAGGCTCTCGACCATCGCGCCCAGTGCCGGGACCGACTTACCATCCAGCGAGAGGATCTTGTCTCCTTCTTTCAAGCCGGCCTTCGCCGCCGGCATTTTCTCCTGCACATCGGTGATCGTGACCGTGGACTCCTTCGGTGACAAGCCCGCGTATCCAATCCCGTCGACTCCGTTCGCTTCCGGGACCACCGTTTTTTCCAGCGTCTGCCCGTTCCGTTCCACATCGATCACGAGCGGCTGACCCGGGCTCATCTCTTGCTCTTGTTCCACCTGTTCCCAGGTCGGATTCTGCACATCGCCAATGCGGGTAATATGGTCGCCGATTTGTAATCCGGCCTTGGCCGCCGGAGTATCCGTCATCACCCACCCAATCACCGGCGCGTCGTCGAAAAACGCCGGGTACTCGTAATGCACCATGTAAACCGTGGTGAGCAGGAAGATCGCCAGCAAAATGTTCATCGTTGGCCCGGCGATCGCGATCAGAAACCGGTGCCAGCGCGAGTGATTCATGAACTCGCGCGGATCATCCGAGCGCTCGTCCATGGGATTCTCGCCGCTCATCTTGACGTAGCCGCCGAGCGGAATCGCGTTGATGCGATAGTCGGTCTCGCCCCGGCGGAAGCCCACCAGCCGCTTGCCGAAGCCGATGGCGAACTGCTCCACCCGCACGCCCAGCCACTTGGCCACGGCATAGTGGCCAAACTCGTGGATCAGGATCATGAAGCCAAGGACTGCAACCACCGCTACAAGGGAAGTCAGGAAATCAGACATAATCGAGGTACGTACTCTCCAGCTGGTTAGATTCCAAAATTATGCGAAAGACGTTGCCCGGGGCCCATGAATTTTCTTTCTATCCGCCACCCGCTGTTGCGCCAGCTGGCGGGCTTCGGCGTCGGCTTCGAGGACTTTCCCAATAGACTCCAGGTGCCCTGAATTGGTTTCCGTCAGAACGTCTTCGATAACCCTGGGAATGTCGTTGAAGCCGATGCTGCCTTCCAGAAACGCTGCCACGGCGACTTCGTCGGCCGCGTTCAGTGCCACAGTCCTTGCGCCGCCGGCCTCGGCGGCCTCGTACGCCAGACGCAGACAAGGGAATTTTGTCAGGTCTGGTGGGCAGAAGTCCAGATGACGCAAGTCACTGACCGCAAAGCGCATATCCGACGCAATCCGCTCTGGATATGTTAGAGCGTACAGAATCGGCAACCGCATGTCGGTCACTGAAACCTGTGCAAGTATACTGCCATCCACAAACTCGACCATCGAATGGATTGTCGACTGCTGGTGGACAATCACTTCCACTTTTGCCGGCGGCATGTGAAATAGTCTGCACGCCTCGATCACTTCGAAGCCTTTATTCATCAGCGTGGCCGAGTCGATCGTGATCCTCCGCCCCATCTTCCAGGTAGGGTGGTTGAGCGCCTGCTCGACGGTTATGGACGCAAAGTCCGAATGGGGCGTGTTAAGAAATGGACCACCCGAAGCCGTCAACCAGATGCGCGAAACCTCGTCCATGCGCCCGCCGCGCAGGCATTGATGCACGGCGTTGTGCTCACTGTCGATTGGAAGCAGGGGCTTGCCTTGCTTGCGGGCCTCAGCTGTGATGAGTTCTCCGGCGGCGACCAGGCATTCTTTATTAGCCAACCCAACAACTTTCCCCGCGCGTACTGCTTCGAACGTCGCCTCCAGCCCAGCCACGCCCACGATGGCGCTGACCACGAAGTCCACTTCCGCGTGCGTTGCGACCCGTACCGTTCCCGCCGCACCGTGCACGACTTCAATCTCGCCTAGACCTTCTTTCTTCAGCCTCGTCCGCAGAGCGTCGGCGTCTTTTTCTAACGCCATCGAAATGACGCGCGGACGCCAGCGCGATGCTTGCTCAAACGCGGCTTCGAGATTCGACCCGGCCGCCAGCGTCACAATCTGAAACCGGTCAGGATAAGATTCGGCCACACTGAGCGTGCTGCGCCCAATCGAGCCCGTCGATCCCAGGATGGCGATGCGTTTCATGATTATTCGAAGAACGTGATTGTCGCTATTTCGTCGCGGACAATCCGACCGCGTAGTGATCAATCCAATCCCGCTGCTCCGATGTTTCGGGAATGTGGACGCCGCGCGCTGCCGAGACCATCTCCACAGCAGCTCCCGGGCTTATTCCTTTCCTCACCAGCAGACAAGCTGCCGCCAATCCGCTGCGCCCAATTCCCTGACGGCAATGTACAACCACATTCTTGCCTTCCGACAGAGTGCGGGTGGTTCTTTCCAAGACCTCCGCCCACTTCGCTTCTGACTTTGGAATCTGGCGGTCGGGAATTGGAAACGAAGCGAAGTCCATTCCTAGTCGCTTAGCTTCGCCAGCCTCCTGTCCGAGATCCAGATCCTTCTCCTCCTCGGGCGTGAGCAGCGACAGGACCGTATCTACACCTTCTCGCTTCCAGCTGGACAAGTCATCCTCCAGCCAGTCTCCGCCGCGCGGCCGGGCAGCCATGGCCAGCTTTCCCTGCCACGGTCCATTGAGCCAATAGAGGTCCTTTCTCATCCTTTACTCTTGATCCTTAACGACGACTTGCCGAGGGAGATGGTCAACATCCACTCCGCGCTGGCGAAGAACGTGGATGCGGTGATGCCCATCTAGTATAGTTCCTTCCGGCCGTGTTTTCAGGCAACCCTCCTGTTCCGGCAATAACGACGCCAGCAGCGCTTCCGTCGAAAGCCGCTCCAGTTTCGCAAGTTTCCCTGGGTTGATGGAACTGTCGGGATGGAGCGACTTAAGCGGCGGATACCGAGGTTGATCAACCATCGCGTTGAATGGTCCTACTGCATCGCACGCCAGGCCGTATAAAACCACAGCACCGGCGCGGCAAACAGCAGGGCGTCGATGCGGTCGAACATGCCACCATGCCCGGGAAGAATCGCTCCCGAATCCTTCACGCCCGCGCCGCGCTTGATTAGCGACTCCACCAGATCGCCTAGCTGCGCCGCGATGTTCAACACAATCGTCAGCAGGATCACCGGTCCCATGTCAGGAATTTCCAGTCCATACATGCCGCCGGGCCGCGTGATCAATCCGTAGCGCAGCAGCGCCGAACTGATCGGCTCCGCATGACGAAAGAGCAACCATCCCACGGCGATGCTGGCGATCATCGACGCGGCTGCACCTTCCCATGTCTTCTTCGGACTGACGCGCGACGACATCAAATGGCGCCCCACCGACTTGCCTACAAAGTACGCGAAAATATCTCCCGCCCAGACCACGAGAAGCAGGTAAAGCAGATAAATCGCGCCCGCCGCCTGCTCGCGAAGTTGCACGAGCATTCCCATGGGCAGCGCGATATAAGTGAACGCGAAGACTGAGGCCGCCGCCGCCGGATATCCGCTGCTCAGCTCCCCACGTCGCATCACGATGGTCAGAAAAAGAAACGGCGCAATTGCCGCGGCGAACGCCAGAACCACCAGGAACTTTCCGCTGGAAGCGAGTGGCGTCTCGCCACGTGCACTGATCGCCACGACCAGGAAGAATAATCCGGTGAAGAGATAGGTAGGCCAGCGCAGCGGCTGCACGCCATAAGATTCCGTCAGCTTCAGGAATTCATAAATGGTGAGCAGCGCCACGATGCCCGCAACAGCGGCCAACACGGGCACTGGTGCCCGCAAGATGAGCACCAGCACAATCGGAATGAGGACGACCGCGGTCGCGATGCGTTTTAACAAGGGAAGTGGGTTTGCGCTGTGATCAGCGGCGGTTACGATCTTTGCACGAATTCAGGAATTTCACCACAGAGGCCACACGGAATCACGGCGTTCGGCCTTCCTCTGTGTCCCTCCGTGCCCTCTGTGGTTAAGATTTTGCTTCGGATGTTGCCGCGTGCCCGTCGCCGTGATTCAGTCCGCCGTAGCGCCGCTCGCGCTTCTGGTATTCCGCGATCCCCTCCAGCAAATGCACTCCGCGAAAATCCGGCCACAAAGTTGGCGTCACATAGATCTCGGCATACGCCAGCTGCCACAACAGAAAATTACTCAGCCGCATCTCACCCGAGGTCCGCACCACCAGGTCGGGATCCGGGAGATGCCGCGTATACAAGTGCCGCGCCACCGCATCCTCGTCGATGTGCAGGTGCTCGATCCCGCCATTCTGCGCCGCCGCGTTCACCATGGAGCGGAACGCGTCCACCAGTTCGCTGCGCGCGCTGTAGTTGAGCGCCAGCGTGAGCACCATCCCCGAATTGCGCGACGTGGCCTCGCGGGCCCATTCCATGCGCTCCTGCACGTCCTCAGGCAGTTCGTGCTGCCGGCCGATGTATTCGAGGCGAATATTGTTCTTGTTCAGTGTGGGAACTTCCGCCTTCAGATAGCGGCTCAACAGCCCCATGAGAAACCCGACTTCGCTCTTGGGCCGCTTCTTCCAGTTCTCTTCGGAGAACGCGTAGAGGGTGAGCGCAGGGATATGAATACGCGCCGCGGTCTCTACGGTCGAGCGGACGGCGGTGACCCCGGCCCGATGCCCGGCCACGCGCGGCATGTGGCGCCGCTTGGCCCAGCGCCCGTTGCCGTCCATGATGATGGCGATATGTTTCGGCAGCCGCGCCGGATCCAGCCGCCGGTAAACTTCGGTTTCCTTGCGGTCCAGCCCCGTGGGTACCGATGAAGCTACTTTGTCGTACAAAGTGGTCACGATATGAGGCTACCACAGGCGGGAAGGGGTTAGCAATGACACGAAGGGTGATGTGGCGCGGGCACTCCTGCCCGCGAAATGTCGCCGCCATGGCTGATGCATGTGGGGAGAGCCGCCATCGGCTGTCCCGGGAGCAAAGCTCCCGGGCTTTCTCAGATCGCTAGCGGAATCACAGTAGTCCTCCGGCTTTTGGCGGGCAGGAGTGCCCGCCCCACATAAGCCTACCGCGCTTCTTCCGGCACCACTTTCAGCTCCAGCTTGTCCGTCCACCGCAGCACGGTCAGCGCACAACTCACCCCCACGCGCACATCGGTCAGCATACGATGCAGATCGTCCACGCCCGCCACCGGCCGGCCTTCCAGCGCGACGATGACATCTCCTTCGCGAAGCCCCGCGCGCTTGGCCGGACTGTTCTCTTCCACGCCGAGCACGACCACGCCCATTTCCTTCGGCAGGTCGTAGAAGCGCACCACGCGCCGGTGCACCGGCACCGTTTGCGCCGAGACGCCAATGTAGCTGCGCCGCAGGCGTCCATCGCGCAGCAGGCGGCTGGCCACGAACTTCGCCGTGTTGATGCCGATGGCAAAACAGATCCCCTGCGCCGGCAGAATCGTCGCTGTATTCACGCCCACCACGCGCCCGGCGGAATCGACCAGCGGCCCTCCGGAGTTCCCCGGATTCAGCGAGGCGTCGGTCTGGATCACATCGTCAATCAGCCGCCCGGAATACGAGCGCAGAGATCTTCCCAGAGCGCTCACCACGCCCGCCGTCACCGTCGATTGAAATCCATAAGGCGCGCCAATCGCAATTACGATCTGCCCCACCCGCAGGCGCTGCGAATCGCCCAGCGCCGCCGCGGTCAGGCCGGGCTCGCCAGCATGCGGTTGATCCAGCCGAATCACGGCCAGATCGCTCGCCGGATCGTCGCCAATCACGGTCGCAGGCATGCGCCGGCCGTCCGCAAGTGTCACCGCGATGCGCACCGCCTCATGCACTACGTGACTGTTGGTGAGGATCAGACCGTCCGGAGTAAACACGAATCCCGAGCCGCCGCCGCGTCGTTCGCGTGGCTCGCCCGAACGGGCGCGACCTGCGTTGTTAGCCGGCACAGCCTGGTGCACTTCAATATTCACTACCGACGGACTCATGCGCTCCACAGCGCCGGTTACTGCAGTCGAATAGGCGTCGAGCAGGGAATCGTCGCCTGCGCCTTGCGGCGCGACGGTCGATTCGCGGGGAGACTCATCCCACCCAGTGCTATTTGGTGCGAGATTCGATAACACGTTCTGGACAGGGAAGCCGCTCAAGTTTTCTTGGTTCATGCAAGATAGATGTTAGTCGATCTGCTGGGGATTCAACCGCGAATGAACTCGTTGTCATCCTGAGGCCCGCGTTTTTTGCGGGCTGAAGGACCTATGAAATCGCCGGGAGCACAGCTGCTGCCGGTGGAGTGAATAGGTCCTTCGCCCGCAAAAAACGCGGGCCTCAGGATGACAAGCCAATTAGCGTTACGGCGCCAAGATTGATCCTATGTCAGGAATCGCCACAAGTAAAAAAGCCGGGACCAGAATCGGTCCCGGCAAGTGTTGGCTGGTTGCCCGGATAAACTTGTTTGGATCCACCGGGGCTAAAGCCCCTTCAACTTCTCAAATCCTTGACGCGGCCCTGAAGGGCCGCTCTTCCACTTTACGCGCTCCGCTTCTACGCGCTGCGCCGCGGACGTATCGTCAAGTCCCGCACCTGGGTCAGGATGCTCGACATCTGCATCCCATTCAGTTGCGCGACAAATGGCAGCAACTCCGCGATGAACTGATCTTTCATCAGTTCCATGACTTCTTCCTGGCGGGTGCGTTCTCCGCCGCTGAGCAGATCGGGCACGGTGACCTCCAGTGCACGCGCCAGCCGTTCCAGGGAAGACAGCGTAGGCGTGGCTTTTTCGTTCTCAATTTTCGAAACGTAGGTGCGCGGCACCGACATGCGTCCCGCGAGTTGGCGCTGGCTGAGCCCGTTGCGCAGGCGCAGCGAGCGGATGGAGGTCGCCAGGTTCAGATGTCCGCGGCCGTTCGTGCCGGGCACGGGCATCATCAATGGTGGCGCTACCGTGACGGGTTCAGGTTCAGGTTCCTCGTCCAGAGACGCGTGGCAGCGTCGGCAATTATTATTGGAAGTGCGAAACTGGACCAGCAGGCAGTGATCGCAACGAACGACCTCCCGTGAGTCGACCGGGGCAAGAGTCGTGGCCATCGGGTTGTGGGAGTGCCAGAGCGGGCTCTCCTAACAGCCTTAAATGCTGAGAACAAAAATACTTGCAGGAATTACTTGGGGGAGATTCCTGCTAGCAGGCTCAATCTGCGGCATCCAGCCTGTGGATGTCAAGGTTAAAATGCTGAAACCCCGCGAATTTTGCGGGTAAAACCCAAAGCAACACGCCAGAAGCCCGGAGAAAACAGGCGAAAACCATGATCCGTCGCGAACTCGCGTGGTGTTTACCAACTGTAGTCATGGCGACATTGTAAACCGGCGACTAAGACAGGCAGAATGCCAACGAACACGTGAAGTCCCTCTCTCGCTTGTTGGAATGATTTAGAGGAGCACCGCCGATGCCTACTGAATCAGGTACTGCTCCAACTTCCCGTCCGGCACTGTGAGAGTGCTCAGGTGTAAGGACTTGTCTTTGAACTTGATCCTGAAATGGCGGTACGTCATGCCGCCGCGTAGCTCTACGGAGATCTGGCTCAAGGACTCCACCGGTCCCAACGCTTTCAGGCTGGCGGATGCGTCCCCCAGAACCTGATCGGTGAAGTACGCGTCGGCATCGGGAGTCAGCAGGCTCCGATCGATCTTGCCTTCCAGTAATCCGTCGAAGATCTGCCTCGCTTGCTGCAACGCCTTTTCCGCTTGCGGGTCTTCCTCCTGTGTCAACAGGAGCGGTGCGATCTGACCCGTGATGGATTGCGGCGCACCAGAGCCGTCTTGGTTCACTAACACCACCACAGCCGTGCCTTGGTCGGGCCACACCGTGTTCAAGCTTACGAATCCCGATACCGCGCCGCCATGAACCAGCTTGGGGTGCCCCTCGTCGTCCACTACTCCCACTCCCAGCGCGTAGTCCGTGGGCGTGCCATTGCGCAGGCGCGCCGGAGTCGTCATCAATTCGAGCAACGCGGGCGTCAAGAGCTTATGTTCCGTCAGGGAGATGTCCCACAGAGCCAGATCGTGCGCTGTCATGGCCAACTCCCCCGCCGCATACAGCCAGCCGCGACCTTCCGGCTGTGCCGGGCGCAGGGGCCCCAGCGCAAACCTCGTGTAACCCGCTGCATCCATCGGCCCCAGCATGTGCTCTGACAGGTCGATGGCGCTGGTCATCTCCAGCGGTTGCAGGATGCGCTTCGCCAGGAAGGCGAAGAAGGGGCCGCCTGTGACTTGCTCCACAATTCGGCCTGCCACCACGTAGTTCGTGTTGCTGTACTGCCAGCGTGTGCCGGGCTCAAAATCCAGCGGTTTTTTCGCCCACTCATCGAGTATGCTCTCCGCCGTCGCCGGCTTTTGCATGAACGGCGCCACATAGTCCTGGGGATAGTAGTCCTGGTATCCGGATGTGTGGGAGAGTAGCTGGCGGATGGTGATCTCTCCCGACCGCGTCAGGTTGGGAAGGTAGCTCGAAACGCGGTCATCGAGTGATAATTTGCCGTCCTGGACAAGCAACAGGACCGCGCCCGCCAAAAGCTGTTTGCTGACTGACCCGATGCAATAACGCATCTCGGCCTTGGCATCCACCGCGGGATCCAGACGTGCCCGTCCGTATGCTTTCTCGTACACAACTTTGCCGCCCTGCACAATCGCAATCGAAGCGCTGGGCGCCCCGTTAGCGGCAAGTTCTTTGGCGGCTATCTCATCGATCTTAACCGCCGTTGTGGATGGTAGCTGCGCTGCGAGTTCGCTCGCAGCCGCAAACAGGACTGCTGCGCACAGGCTTAGAAATAAATGAGATCGGCGCATGGCAATTGGCTCCGACCAAGTATAGACGAGAAGATGGCCGCCCCAAGACGCCCCGAATAGTCAGAGCCTGAGACTAGTGTTCAGGCTCGGTCAGGGCAAACAGTCGGACAGTCGGCCGGCATCGCGTGGGATTGCCTGGGTAAAGGTCATGCGGATTCCGTGCTCCGGTCGCAAGATCACCATCGGGCGCGCTTCGATGGTCTGCCCCGGAACCAGACGGAAATCGTATTTTCTGAGCAGAACACTCAGAATCATGAGGATCTGCAGCATGGCGTAGTTGCCACCGATGCATCCCCGCGGCCCAGCCCCAAAAGGCAAATGAGCGAAGGGGGTGTGAAGCTTTTCCTTTGCTTTGCTGAATCGTTCAGGGTCGAAACTCTCCGGGTTCTCCCAGTACTGCGGCGAATGGTGCACGCCGTAGATGAACACAACGACCGTCGAGCCCCGGGGAATGACGAGATCGCCGGCGCGGTCGTCCGCGAGAGCCATTCGGTCGACCATCCAAAACGGCGGATAGAGCCGCAGCGCCTCCAGTATCACCTGGGTCGTAAACTCGAACTTCGGAACGTCGGAGTAACTCAGAGGCTTTTCGCCCAGCACGGAATCGAACTCCTGCCGTATCCTGTCGACACAATCCGGACGCGTGCTTATCAGGTAGAGAAGCCAGGATAAAGCATTCGACGACGTTTCATGGCCGGCGACCAGCAGTTGCATGCTCTCGCTGAGGATCAACTCGTCGCTCATGCCTTGACCGTCGCTGTAGCGAGCATCCATCAGGATCTGCAGCAGATCATGGCCTGGAGCCTCTTTGCGCCGCCGCTGCAGGTATTCATCCAGCACGCCGAAAGCGCGGCTCCGCAGGTCCCAGTGCCGACGCAGTTCGCCCGAGACGGCAAACCAGGGATTCAGATAGGGCTGAATGGTTTGCCGAACCATAAATTCCTGCACGGTCGAGATGGCCAGGCTGATGAGGTCGATGTCTTCCTCTTTCAGCCGTGCGCCAAACAAAGATCTGCCGACCATCGCAAAGGTAATCTTCATCATGAGCGGGTAGATGTCGACCGGGCCGATCTGAGCTTGTCTGTCGAAATCCCGCAGCGATTCGGCGAGCGAGTCCTGCATGATCGACGACAGAACTTCGAGCTGCTTTCGTTCAAACCCTGTCTGGATGAGGCGGCGCTGCGTGCGCCAGGGTTCGCCCTCAGTGGTGAGCAGACCTTTGCCCAGGAAATGGCCCATCCGCTTCTTTTGGATTTCGGATTTGTGGTAGTTCTCCGAATTCGTCTTCAGCACGTGCTGAATGACGACGGGATTGGTGGTGACCATCGCCTCCTTCACGCCGCCGAAATAGAATCGGAAGGTGTCTCCGTGGAGTTCGGTGTACTTCGAGAGAACCTGCACCGGATTGCGCGCCATGGCGCGCGAATCCAGGAAGGAGCGGAAGCGGGGAACGGCGGGAACGGTTTGCGCCAAGGTCACGCCTCGCTAATCCCGATCCCTGCGCGTGCGGACAACTGCGGGAATCTGTAAGAATTTAGGTCCTGGAAAATTGATCTTCATTCCCCAATTGCTTCAAGAGTAGCAGATGATGTTTGATCGCCCGGCTCATGGTGGGATGTTGCCGATAGGCAATACCATACTCTTCCGCGGTCTGCTTCACAATTCGAGTCAGGGGAGCGTAGTGGGTGTGGCAGACAAAAGGGCACAGATGATGGACGATATGATGATTCAGCCCGCCAACCAGCCAGCCGACCAGCGGGGTCTCGGTCGCGTAGTCGGCCGTTGTGGCGAAGATGTGCTGGATCCAGTTGTCGAACTCGTTGCGGTCCGAGGGGAAGTACGTGCTGTCGATCACGTGCGTGGTCTGGAATACAAGCGCGACGCTCAGACCGATAATCAAGTGGGAAAGCACGAAAGCCAACGCGACCAGCAGCGGTGATTTCCCCAGCAACACAACCGGCAAGATGAGCATGTAGGTGACATAAAAACCTTTACCGGCAAAAAGGATGACGTATTCGCGCGCTGGATGCTTCGCGCGTCTCAGATAATCGTGCGAAGGGAAGAAGAAGCACTCAAAGTCTCTCAGGAACACATAATCGAGTGAAAACAACGCATACATGAACAGCACATAGATATGCTGGAAACGATGCAGGCGCGTCCGCGGCTCGTAGGGCGTAAACCGTAAGACGCCGCGCCCCGTAAGCGCGTCGTCTTCGCCGTGGAGATTGATGCAGGAGTGGTGTCCTCGATGATGGAGAATCCGCCACATGTACGAGCTGATTCCACAAACATCGAAGACGTAATTCAGCGCTTTGTTTACAGACCGCATCGACGAGATAGCGTTATGGTTGCTGTCGTGCGCAATGTTCAGCAAAAGGAAGGTCTGTGCGATGGCATTCAAAAGGTAGAGGCCGACAAATCTCCACGAATCGGGCTTGAGTGCGTAAAGAGCAATCCAGCTTCCCGCCAGTACGGCCAGCCCAACCGCGATTTTGACCCACATGCCGAGGTCGGCCTTAGGAGAAATGTTCCCGTCGGAAAAGAATTCCTCCAGGCGTCGGCGCAAGACTTTGGGGAAGGAGGACTCAGGAGTCGAGTCGGAAACGGAGTCCCGTAGCGAGGCCTCCGACGGTACCAGTTCCTCAATTTCCGGGTTCAGATGAATTACCGCCTCGTCTTAGTCATTACCGGCGCGCTTAGATCAGGTCGGCCCCATGCATCCCGGCCCGGTTTGCCGAGGGTCGACTCGGCGAGCCGGCGGACATGGGTACAGACACCAACTTTGGCGCAGGCGTGAGCAATCGATGTTAGCCTTAAAACTTATTGAAGATCAAGGGAATTTCGGGATCACCCGGCACCGGCGTAACTGGGCATGTCTCGGAAATGACAAGGGGCGACGCTGTTTCCCAGTTCCAACCTTTTCAAATCTCTGTTAACATCACACATCTCTGTAAACATCACGGCTCGGTGGGTCTGGAACCAAGACGCCTTGAGTCGGCGCCGATGCGGGGGCGGGGGTGCGTCTTCCCCTGACGGGAGACGCATGGTCTTGGGCATGGCTGTGCCTATGTCTCGAAGTCGGTCGGCCCCCGTGCGCGGGGAGCAGTGAATGTTTTGTTTTCTTTGTAACGGAGTATTCTCATTTAACGTAGGAGGTTAGCGAATGGCGGTGCCGCCGCCATGAGACCGATCCGAATCTATGATTGCTTCGATTTTAGACAAGCTGGACAGTCTTGGGGATCAGCACCCGCACAGAGTTCTCTATTCGTACATTGACGTGAACGGCCATCCGATTGGGGGCTATTCCTACGAGTCGTTCCTCCACCGGACGAAGGTGATTGCCGGACACCTGCGCAAGGAGCACGGCTTCAAGTCGCAGGACCGTCTTCTGCTTGCCTATCCGCCGGGGCTCGAAATGATCTGCGCGTTCTTTGGCTGCGTGCGCGCGGGATTGATCCCCGTGCCCGTCTATCCGCCCAGTTCTCGTGGCTTCCAGAGCGCCCTGTACAAAATGGTCCATATCGCAAAGGACTGCCAGGCGGCGGGTGTCCTCACCAGCCGGGACTACCTCGGATCCCTGAAGACAAATCTTGCCCGAAGCTGCGTCTCGGCATCGGGAGTCGACGTCGACTACATTTCCGGTCTGCGTTGGCTGGTAACGGAAGACTTCGTCGAGACGGTTTCAAACGAGACTTTCAACGGTGCTTCGGACATTCTGTTTCTCCAGTACACCTCCGGCTCCACTCGAGATCCCAAAGGCGTGATGGTCACGCACGAAAACATATTGCATAACTGTCCGCTCGTGATCGACCATCCCGCGCCAATAGTCGTATCGTGGCTTCCGCAGTATCACGATATGGGACTGATTGGGTGCTACCTTTATCCCGCGCTTACCGGCGGCACGACCTACGGCTTCGCTCCCACGGATTTCATTCAGCGCCCCACCCTGTGGTTCGACGCGATCAAGACTTATGGGGCCAGCGCCTCGGCTGCGCCAAACTTCGCTTATGACTATTGCTTGCGCGCGGGGAGGCTTTCGAAGGAGAGTTTGGAGAACTGCGATCTGAGCTCGCTCCGATTGCTGATGGTGGCCGCGGAACCCGTCAAACCGGACACCTATACACGGTTTCTGGAGGCCTTTCAGCCCTATGGACTCCGGTCGGAGAGCTTTTTCGTCGCCTACGGGCTGGCGGAGAATACTCTGGCGGTTTCGCTCCGTGGCCGCAATATTATTTCGGTCAACAAGAACGCCGTCGCGCTGGGCAAGGCCCGCATGACCACGGAGGTCTCCGAAATCGGCGGCGCCACTCAGATTGTCAGTTGCGGAACTCCCCTGCCGGGCCTCACGGTGAAGATCGTAGATCCGGAGAAGCACGTCGCTCTGGAACCGGGTCGAATCGGCGAGATTTGGATCGCTGGAGGCAGTAAGTGCCCGGGTTTCTGGAATAATCCGGAACTGACGATGAAGCTGTTTCATGCGCGGCTGGTGGATGACAGCCCCTATGACGATGGTTACCTTCGGACCGGCGATATGGGCTTCTTCCACGACGGCGAACTGTTTGTCTGTGGCCGTATCAAGGACATGATTATTCTGCGCGGGCAGAACTATTACCCGCAGGATATCGAGGCCGTGGTGGAGAAGGCGTCCGGCTTGGTCCGGGCGAATTGCGTGGCTGCGTTCCAGATTAACGAAGACAGCGAGCCGGCGCTGGCGATCGTCGCCGAGATGAAAAATCCTAAAGCGCTTCCGGAAGCGCTAAAGATTGCAGCCGCCGTCAGGAATTACCTCAACGTGGAAGTGGCGATAATTTCTTTTATAGCACCACGTGCCATACCGAGAACCAGTTCGGGCAAGATCATGCGCCATAAAACCAAGCACATGTGGCTGCAGGGTCAATTTACCGTTCTCTCCGAGTTTTCGCGGGAAAAAGACGATGGATCCTCGACCTGCGATTCTGTCGGTCAGTCGCCCTTCGACGTATTGAAAGCCCGTTACAACCTGACGGGCACCGAATCGTACAACCTGGTCGAAGCCGGGCTGGATTCCCTGGATCTGGTTGTGTTCATGC
The DNA here is from genome assembly GCA_013289685.1 of Acidobacteriota bacterium. Classification (GTDB taxonomy): domain Bacteria; phylum Acidobacteriota; class Terriglobia; order Terriglobales; family Acidobacteriaceae; genus Sulfotelmatobacter. Next base: position 473,042 of record JABCZL010000002.1, read on the forward strand.
ACGAGATCAAGGAACTGCTCAAGAATAAAGACGCCGAGATGCTGGCGAGACAGGTGGATATCGGCCTGATTCAGCGGGTGAGCGTAGCCGAGTTGTTTCAACTGGCCGAACAGTTGGAGCGTGCTCCTGAAGAAGCGCTGGTTCCGCTGCGGCAGTCCCTGGCGGCTTTCCGCGAAGAACAGCGGGTGGCGGAACAACGGATGATGAGGAACGACCGGAAGCTCATCTTCGAGCCTTCGGCGCCCGCGTTATTGCCCGAGAAGCCAATCCTGAATCATGTTCTGCTCACTGGCGGCACCGGCTTTATCGGACCGTTCCTGGTGAAAAGTCTGCTGGAACAGACGCACGCGAAGATCCACGTTCTCGTTCGGGCTACCGACGAGCGTCAGGGCAGGCAAAGACTGAGGGCGGCGATGGAATCGATGGGGCCTTGCCCGGTGGATCTGATGCGGATGTTCGAGGCTCGCGTGGTTCCCGTTTGCGGAGATCTTGGCCAGAAGGGCCTGGCATTGACGCCGAAGGCGTGGGATTTCCTCGCCAACGAAATCGATACCGTGTTCCATAACGGAGCAACCGTAAACTACCTGCTCAACTACGACCGGATGCGTGACGCGAACGTGCTGGGGACGAATGAGGTTTTGAGACTGGCGTTCGAAGGACGGCCCAAGAGCCTCAATTACGTCTCAACTACGTTCATATTTGGATGGGCGGTGAAGAAAGTTCTGTACGAGACCGACTTCAACGAGAATATGGAGCTTCTCGATTTCGGATACAGCCAATCCAAGTGGGTATCGGAGCAAGTGGTTATGGATGCGCGCCGCCACGGGCTTACTGCGCGGATCTTCCGTCCTGCTCTGGTGAGTCCTTCCATTACGGGCGGCGGCAACAATTTTGACATAGCCGTTCGTCTGGTTGCCTTCATGGTGAATCACGGCATTGGAGTCGATGCCCTGAACCAGGTCAGTTTCGTTCCCGCGGACATCACGGCCAACAACATCGTTGCGATTTCCACCACTCCGGGCACGGAGAACAGGGATTATCACGTGGTGAGGGACGACTACGCGAACATGCTGGATATTACCGGCCTGATTACAAAGGCGACCGGCCGGCAGTTCGAAATCTTCAGTCTTCCCGACTTCGTTCCTGAGCTGATCCGGAGATGTAGAAAGGAAGATCTGCTGTTTCCGCTGCTGGACTTTCTGGTGAACTCGGTGGACAACATCTCATCGATGGAGTTCAAGCGCTACGACAGTTCCTGCTATCAGGCGGCTCGGGATGCTTCCGCATGGGGCAAGCCGGATCCGTCTCTCGAAGAAACAGTCAACGGAATCCTGAAATTCATGCACCGCAGGGGAATCATCACGATTGCGCCGCGCGAGTTCAGCGCCGTGGGTAACTTGCCGGTGAGCGGCTCACCCGCGGGTGCAGCCGGCGTGGCCCAGCGATAGTTACTGTTTCCGGAACACCATGGTCTCTTTGACCTGCTGACCGGTTTCCAGTGTGCCGGTCGTGGTTAGCGTCATCTCTGCTCCGTCGGCAGAAACCACCCACCGATCTCTCTGAGCGATTTGATCATCCCGCCGGTAGATCGAATCGACCGTGTGAGCGTCGACCAATTGGAGGGCCACCGTGTCGTTGTTGGAGTTTTTCAGATCGTATTCCTTACCGTCAAAGCGGGCGTTGTAGCTGAAGTCACCCGAGAATCGGACCCCATCTTTTCCGTCCGCCTCGATCTTGAGCGCCATCCCTTGCCGCAAACGAGTCTTACTCCGGTCCTGTGTCCACTCACCGGCGAATAAGTCAGTGGCAGATTTCTTTCCCCCGCTCCGCGTCCACACCGTGATCCGTTCCGCGCGGCCTGTCTGTGACGTCCGGCTGGTTAACTCGTTGCCATCGCTCGACAGCTTGTCTCGAATCGTCGCCACCAGCGCTCCATCTTTCTTCTCTATGATTTCGACTTGATGCTTGTCGATCCTCCGCAGCTCGATTTGATTAAATGCCGGATTGCCGGGCACGGACCCTTCATGGCCATTCAACTTCGCCGTAAAATCGAGGTGGGTGTCGCCTGAAATCACTATGTGCGCTTCATCGTGTATACGTGTGATGGAGAGCTTGTTGGGAGGAGTCAGGGAACACTGCGCAGAGGTTAGCGTCCAGGAGCCAATACGGGGGTCTGCGGCGCCAAGTTGAGCGGCGGCAATCAAACCAAGCAATACGAGTTTATGCAATAGTCCTCCGGGAAACCCGAGTATCCTTGCCACACACTAAAATAATACGAAACCGAGGCGCAGGATGAGAATCTCGCTGACGGTAACGATTTTGAGTAGTGGCTAATTCTCTGTTGCTGATCTTTCCCTCGATCCTCTAGGATTTCAAACTACGACAAGCCAAACGAGGAAGATGCTCACTACCCGATTTCGCGTGAAACTATGAATCTCGTGCATGTGCGCCGTTTCTGGCTGGCCGGGGTAGTCCTTGCCGCAGTCCTCGCACTGCTTCCATTTTCCTTTCACGCCGAGCGCCATCTGGAGACCGCGACCCGCATCGACGGTAGCGAAGCGGGAAAGGTCCCGCAGGAGTTGGCCACTCGCTTTCATTCGCCGTTCGTGGACCGCGTGGTCCTGGTGATTCAGGGACTCCCTCCTGCCGATTCCGAAGAGGGCGAGCAAGCCTTAGCAACCATTGAAGAAAAACTGAAAGAAGAACCCGGCGTGTCCGGAGTCGTTTCCCGGCTTGATTTTCGCGATTCGATTTTCCTGGGCAAGGGAGGAGGAACTTTTATTCTGGTGGGACTCGCATCGACTGACGGTCCCGTGGAGGCCCTCGTCCCCAAGCTTCACGCCATCGAGAACTCTCTTCAGGACCAACTGCGGGGCCGCTATCCGGCGCTGAAGCTCGAGCTCACGGGAGAGACACCGCTTAATTTCGACATTCGGAAAGCCAGCGCCGACGACGTACACCACGCCGAAAGTCTCGTGATTCCTGGCACACTCGCGCTTCTGCTGGTGGCTTTCGGAAGCTTGGTTGCTGCCCTGATTCCAGTAGCCGTTGGCCAGTTTGCCATCGCGACGGCTCTCGCCATTGCGGGATTCCTGGCCTTGCGATGGCACTTGTCCATTCTGGTTCAGAATCTGTCCACGATGCTGGGGCTAGGCCTGGGAATCGACTACGCGCTCCTCATGGTCAGCCGCTTCCGGGAAGCGATTGCCAGCGAGCAAAACGGATTCAAAGCTTCGGCCATCGCGGCACGTCAGGCAGGTCGTACCCTCCTGATTTCAGCCTCGACTGTAGCCATCGGATTTGTAGCCCTCATGACCGTCCCCATCAGCGAAGTCCGTTCCATCGGGATAGCTGGAGTCCTGGTGGCGGGAATGAGTGTGTTGCTGGCAAACACCCTCGTTCCGGCACTGCTGGCTGCTCTCGGTCCCCGAATCAACGCTGGCCGGGTGCCCTTTATTGCGAGCTGGGATGAGCATCGGGCTGCGCGCAAGGAAGACCGCTGGAGGCGATGGGGCAAGGTGATTGTTGCCCGTCCCTGGACTGCGATCTTTCTGGCGGGGGTCCCATTACTGCTGCTCGCCTCGCAGGCCGCGCGGCTCGATACCAGCGTCCCGCGAGGAGACTGGCTGCCGTCGGCGGCGGAATCGGTTCGCGCGCTGCACACTCTTGAAAAAATGGACCGGGTTGGCATTGTGTACTCGTTGCGCGCGATTGTCGAACTTCCCGTGGATTCCATTGCGCAAACCGACACCGGCTGGAATGCGCTCGATCGCTTCACCAAGCGGCTGGCGAGTGACCCTCGTTCCGACCGCGTGATCTCCATCACAACGATGGCGGAGAGTGACCGGTCTGGCCTGGTCAACCTCCCGCGGGAGACGCGTCGCGCGTTCCTGAGTCGCGACGGGCGGGCGGCGCTGGTTGAAGTCTTACCCGGCACCTCCGTTTCTTTGAACGATCAGGTCAACTGGGTGCGGGAGTTGCGCACGACGGGCGCGGCAGCGCTCACGGGAATGCCCGGCGCCACGTTGCGCATTGGAGGCATTCCGGCGTTAACCGCCGATTACCAGCAGATTGTCAGGGAACGGTTCGCTTCGGTCATGGCGCTGGTGGTGGGAGGGACGCTCCTGGCGCTGCTTGGCGGGTTCCGATCGCTTTTCGCCGCGGTGAAGGCCATTGCTCTGAACCTGCTTTCGGTTGCGGCCTCCTTCGGAGCATTGGTTCTGGTATTTCAGGACGGACACGGAATTCGCTTCTTCGGAGTTCCTGAGGGAACGGTCAGCATATTTCCCATTGTGCCAATCGTCGCTTTTGCCATCGTCTTCGGACTGAGCATGGATTACGAAGTGTTCCTGGTCGCGCGCGTCCTCGAAGAGAGAAGGCGAGGGCTGAGCGAAGAAGACGCTATCCCCGAAGGGCTCGCGAAAACCGCAGGACTGATTACGAGTGCCGCCGCGATCATGATCGTGGTATTTGCGGCATTCACCTTCGGCAGCTTCCTGGTCATCAAGATGCTCGGATTTACCCTGGCCATCGCCGTATTGATTGACGCAACCCTGGTTCGCATTGTGATTGGACCCGCGCTTCTTCGCGTTGCCGGCGATTGGAACTGGTGGCCTGGAGGGCTCGCCGACGGGCCCAGCGCACCGGTGATCACCGGTGGTGAGTGATGCAAATCGATGCGCGCGGTTCAACGCAGCTTCGCATACTCCGCTTTGGCCTGCCTTAAGATAGGGACGTCGGCGTCCGCGTCCTTCCAGAGCGTAAGGAAATCCTGATAGGCGGATTTCGCTTTGGTCTTATTCCCGGACAGCGCGTAAGCCCTGCCGAGTTGCAGGTGCGCCAATGCGCCGATGGGATCGCTGAGCACGATCCCGCGGTGATCGAGAATTTTCTGGAATTCCCCGACGGCTTCGGCGCCTTGATGCGCCGCCAGATAGGCGAGGCCACGGACATAGGCTGGGTAGAGACTACCCGCTCCCAATAGAAATTCAGAGCCGCCCTCAATCGGAGTTCCGCCTTCATAAGAAATGGCGGTTTGAAGCAGTTCGACAGCCTTTGAGGGCTGGTTGTGGTTCAACGCCACCAGTGCGCGGATCGTCGGCACATACGTGAATCGGACTATCGTGTCCTCAGGGAAGCGTCTGGAGAGATCCTCTGCCAGTCCTTGGGATCGAGCAGAATCTCCCGAGAGAGCAAGCGCAAAGGCTGCTTCATATTCCGCATCCCTGCTCTTTGAAAGCGCAAGTGCGTCCCCGGCTCTCTGCCTTGCGGCCGATGCATTTCCGAACAGGGCTTCCCGCACCGCGGCATCCGCTTCGTAAAGTGCCTCGGTATCCCGCCGCTCCGCCTTCCGCGCCAAATCCGCTGCCCGCCCTGACATCTTCCTGGCCTCTTGCAGGTGACCGGAATAAGCCGATACGAACCCTTCGGCGTTGGACATCCAGTCGTCCGCGCCAGGTTTTTCCCGAGGCAGAGCGGCTTCCCGGTCCATCCCTGTCTTGTCGTCTTTCAAGAAGGCGATGACGTATCGCTGGACATGGAAATCGGGGATATCGAGTTTGCGATCGGACGCTCGCTGCAGAGCCTTCTCCGCTTCAGCAGTGCGCTCCAGCGCCAGGTAGCTGTCGGCAAGAAGGCTGTATCCTATGGAAAAGTCCGGGTCGATACCGACAGCTATTTTGGCTTCCTTGACGGACTCTTCACGTTTGCCGATCGAAGGATAGATTCCACCTGCCAACAGTCCGTGGGGCAGCGACGCACGAGGATAGGCTCGCACCCACAAGTCGCAGATCTGTTGCGCCTTCTCCAGATCCCCCGTAACCTGCAATTCGTAAGTAAGAGAAATAAAGAACCGCTCCTGGTCGCTGGCGTGATCCCGCAATTGATAGGCCTTGTTGGTATTTTGCGCAGAAAGGACGGATTCCCCGATGTCTCCGTACATGCGCCCCAGCGCCGCGTAAGCGCTGGCAAAGTTGGGATCAATCTCGATGGCGCGATTGAAAAACGGCACAGCGGCCGCCGAACCAGTGGAAGAGACAACCTGCCAGCCGGCGCTATAGGCCTTCAAGGCTTCGAGTGAGGGCGTCGTGGCTTCGGCGAGCGGAACGTCGTACTTCTTGACCGTGGTCAGTGATTCGCCGACTCGGGTTCTGAATTTGCTGGCTATTTGGCCAAGCGCATTCAGCACGTCCTCTTTTCTCGCCACTTGGACCTGTTCATCCGCAAGAACATCTCCCGTGCGACAGTCCTCTGCGCGCAGGCCCAACACATACTGGCTGCCAAGGCTTGCAATCGAGCCGTCGAGAACGGCCGCGCTTGCAGTTCGCTCACAGATTTCCCGGGCGATCTCTGGAGTAAGTCGGGCATCGGCTGGCTTGCCCATCAGCCTCAGTACCTGATGCATGCGCTCCTCTGAGATGAGACTGAGGAAAGGCGACTGCTCCAGTTGCACCGCCAAGCCTTGCCTCAGCGTTCCGTCAAATACGGAATCGCCCGTCGTGTTATTGAAGTCGGCAAGGACAATCGTGTCTTTGTCCGTGAGCTTCGGCGTGCGGCCGAGATAGAAGTAACCACCGACGGACAACGCCAGCAGAGCCGCGATAGCGGGGACAATCAGCTTCCAGCGCTTTCCAATACCCGTTGGGGTGCTGGTCGTTGCGGGCGAACCCGAAGCCGGTTGCTGCTGAGTTAGGCCTTGGGCGGTCGGGATAACAACCTCGGCTATCTGGCCTATAAATCGGTAACCTCTCCCCGTGACGGTCCGGATAAAGCGCGGTTGTTCGGGGTCATCTTTCAGGACTTGGCGGATTTTTCGGATTGCAGTATTGATTGCGTTATCGGTATCGAGGAAAACGTCCTTGCCCCAGAGCTTTTCAATGATCTCTTCCCGCGTCACCAACTGGCCCCGCCGCTCCATCAGCAGGAACAGGACTTCCATGGGGATTCGTTCCAGCTTCAGCGTGCGGCCCGAACGTCGCAACTGGTAGGCGCGAAGGTCCGCCTCGAATTCATCAAATGTGACGAGGTCTGTAGCCACGGTTGAGCTCTCCACTCGCGCCGGCAGTAATTCTATCCCTTCTCGGGCAATCAATAAGGCCAGACTTTTCAGCAAGTTCCGAGTACAGAACAATACATAACTCTCCAGACCTTCTCCATTGCCCCCTCGCCCGAATTGCAACATCATGCGCCCCAGTTCAAGAACAACCCAAGCACGATTCGGGCCGAGTTCTTGATGGGGTGATTTCCAAAACGACCTTGCTTTTGAACTGCATGCGTATGCGCCGGGCAGCGATGCCCGGATGCGAACACGATGATCCTGGACAAATCCGCAAAGGAGAAACCACAAATGAAGGCACAAAAACTTGTCAAAATAGCCTCGGCAACTGTCTTGACGCTGGGAGTGATTGCCCTAACTGGACGGTTGAGCGCTCCGCCGAGCGTGCAAGCGCAGGACAACCACCGAGGCAACCACAGAGACGACGGAGACGCGTCGCTGGTTCGTATCGGTTTCGAGATAGCACCCGTCCCGCTGAACCTGGAGGGGAAAGACCCCTGGAAGGTGGGCTTAGGCAGCTTTCTGGTGAACGCGGTTGGCGACTGCAACGGTTGCCACACCGGCGGAGGGCCCCCAAACTTCAACTACGCTGCAGGCGGAAACCCCTATTTTGGCCAGCCCACAAAAACCGACCCGAACACCTACCTGGAAGGTGGTACAGATTTTGGTCCAGCCGTACCGCCAGTACCCGGGGTATATCCGCCACCAGATTATTGGCTAGCCTCGGGACCATACGTAGGGCCCGATATCATTACGCGCAACCTGACACCGGACAAAACGGGACGAGCGGAAGGTGGCCGCACGCTTGAACAATTCAAGGAAATCCTGCGGCATGGAACCGATTTCGATAAGATCCATCTGACCTGCTCGGAACCTCCGTCGGATCCAACTACGGCAACGTGCCTTCCGCCTCCCGTCGATGGCAATCTTCTCCAAGTGATGCCATGGCCGGGGTTTCACAGCATGACCGACCACCAGATCGAGGCTATATACGAATACCTGAGTGCAATCCCTTGCATCGACAACACAACGAGCACGCCGCCCAGAGGCGCTCCTAACGAACTCCGCAACGATTGTGGAGTTGGCCAAGCCGTTGGCGCGGACAGCTCTTCAGAGGCGCCGCATCGCGCACGGAGGGAGTAGCGGCTATCGCGAGGAACAGGGAACCGCTGTCCCTCGCCAGCGGTTTCCTTTTTACGCCGACCCACAAACCGTCGTCGTTGGGGACAAGAAATGAACTGTGGAGGCTCTTCCATGTCAACCACAACACTGACGGCGCTCAAGCAGACTTCGTGGTTACGTCCAAAATATTTGCTGTTTGCCGCCATAGGCCTGATGTTGGCGTACGTTATTCCTCACGATGAGAGTTTTCTGGTGCATTCGAAAGATCCGATGTGGCAGCACTACCAACCCTTTAAGTGGTGGCTGTTGCCACATGGAATCGCCGGTGCGTGCGCTCTGCTGCTGGGCCCGATGCAGTTCTCCGACCGGCTTCGCAATCGTTTCAGGCGGTTCCATCGTGTAGTCGGCCGAATCTATGTCGCCGGTGTATTCGTGGCTGCGCCCCTCGGCTTTTACATCCAGTATTTCCAGGAACGCATGGGCGATCCGCGGTCTTTCAGTATTGCCGCCGCGGTGGACGCCGCGTTGTGGATGACTACTACCGCGATTGCGTTGGCCTTCATTCTTAAAGGCAAGGTTCAGGAACACCGGCGATGGATGACTCGCAGCTTCGCCGTCGCACTGGTTTTTCTGGAGGGGCGAGTGATCGGCGGTGTGACCGGATTCGAGAATCTCGACGTCCATGCGAACGAAACCATTGTGTGGGCTTGCCTCGCCTTCTCGATCCTTTCGGCGGACCTTGTGCTTGCGTGGCAGGAATTGGGTCGCCAACGCTCGGTGTCGTTCCAGCGCCGATCAGCTTCCCTCTAAAACTTCGCGAACGCGTCAGCGTGAGCCTTGCCCCTGGCCGCATTTATAATTCTCCCGTCTTCAGTTTCCGTCAACAGGAGTCTTTGTAAGTATGAATGAAATGGACGCCCGAGAGGCAGCATGGGAACTCCTGACTGAGTTCACTCAATCGGAAAGTTTGCGCAAGCACGCGCTGGCGGTTGAAGCATGCATGCGCGCCTGCGCACGCAAGTTGGGGAACGGCTCACCCGAAGACGAGAACCTGTGGGGCATCGTCGGCCTCATTCACGACTTCGACTACGAACGCTGGCCCAGCCTTGAAGACCATCCCTACAAGGGCAACGAGATTCTGAAAGAGCGTGGATACTCCGACGGGATCCGGCGCGCCATTATGTCCCACGCCGAATACACCGGCGTTACCCGCGACTCGCCCATGGAAAAAGCTCTGTTCGCCTGCGATGAGCTGGCAGGATTCATCACTGCCGTCGCTTTGATCAAGCCCGGGAAGTCGTTGGCCGAGGTCGACACCAAGTCGGTGCGGAAAAGAATGAAAGACAAAGCCTTTGCCCGCAAGGTGAACCGCGACGACATTATCCAGGGCGCGCTCGCGCTCGGCGTTGACTTGGACGAGCACATTGCCTTCTGTATCGAAGCCCTGAAGCCCATCGCGCCGCAGCTCGGGTTGGATGGAAGCGCGGTCAAGGCCGGATAAGGCCAATTCTCCTCGCCGCAACGGATCGGGAAATAGATATTGCCGTCACGAACCTGTGCTAATATCGGCTGGCATTTCTTCCTGAAGGTTCACACTTCAACGTTTTCAGCTCTATCTGAAGTGCGGAGAGCCGGTCAGTATGTCGACAAACAGCGCTACACCGCCGACTGCCAAGGTTTTGCTGGGATGCAGCAAGTGCGGCGCGAGCCTGCCCGACGAGGCGCAGTACTGCCTGAAATGCGGCAAGCCAGTGAGTTCTTCGCCGAAAAGCCCCGCTGTCGTCGAGCCGCCTCCTGCAATAGAAATTGCGCGGCCTCGGCCCAAGCGCCGCTGGGTGCTCTGGATTGTGCTGGTAATTCTTGCCGCCGGCGCTCTATGGACCGTGATCAGCGACAGCACGGCCGCGCAGGAAGTGCAGGAGTTTGTCGGATTTAAGCAGGATCGCACTATCCTCGACTCCGCTTTTACCGTCGGTCCGCACACTTTCCGGTATTACAAATTCGCTTTACCCGAAGGATCGGTGAACGTGGCCGTTGTCGGCCAATTCACCGCGGCCGCCGACAACCAGAGCACGGGCAACCGTAAGAGCCAGCCCAGCGACAAGAACAGTGACAAGAACAACAAAGCCAGCGACACCGACACTGGCATCGAATCCCTCGTCCTCACCGAACCTGCCTTTACCGTCTGGCAGAACGGATATGCGACCAGTTCTATCTACGACAGCGGAAACGTCGCTGAGGGCGCGGTGCAGGCCGACATTCCGGCGGGCGCGGGAATTTACTATCTCATCTTCAGCAACAAGTCTTCGCCCAAAACGTCCAAGGCCGTTCATGCCACGGTCGTGCTGCGCTACAAAAGCTGGCTGCCCAACTGGGTTCGCCGCATGAAAGGACGATTCCTAGACTGGGTTGGACTGTGAGGAACTACCTGCGTAGAGACGTGGCTTGCTACGTCTTTCTTGCCTGCGCCGAGACGTAGCAAGCTACGTCTCTACGAACTGGCAGGTATCTATCGCGTGGTCTCTTCGATTTCCGAGATCCAGTCAGGCCGCTTCAGCACTTCGCGCGGCTTGGGACCGTCGGCCGCGCCGACAATGCCGTCCTGCTCCATCAGATCGATCAGATGCGCCGCGCGGCCGTAGCCAATGCGCAAACGCCGCTGCAGCAGGGAAGTGGAGGCCTTGCCGAACTCCACCACCAGCTTCACGGCATCGGCAAACATGGGATCGTCTTCGGACTCGCCGTCCGTGCCAGCCTCTCCGTCACTGCCTTCCGCTCCGGCCTCGCGCTCGCCTTTCGGTGGTTCGAGGAACTGTTGCTGATATTCGGCCAGGCCCTGCGCTTTCCAGAACTCTACCACCGCGGCGATTTCTTTTTCCGTCACGAACGGAGCGTGCAGTCGATGCACCCGCGCCGAGCCCGACGGCAGATACAACATGTCGCCCTTGCCGAGGAGAGCCTCCGCGCCATTGGCGTCGAGAATGGTGCGCGAATCGACTTTCGTGGCCACGCGGAATGAAACGCGCGCCGGGAAGTTCGCCTTGATCAATCCGGTAATCACGTCCACGCTGGGCCGTTGAGTTGCTAGAACAAGATGAATGCCGACGGCGCGCGCCATCTGCGCAAGGCGCGTGATCGATTCTTCCACGTTGCTGGAATCGAGCATCATCAGGTCGGCCAATTCGTCGATGATGATGACGATGTAGGGAATGGGCTTCTCATCCGACTCTTCGTCGAACAAACTGAGCGTGCCATTCTGATCGAACAATTTGTTGTACTGGTCGATGTTGCGGACGCCCTTGGCCGCGAGCAGCTTCAGGCGGCGCTCCATTTCGCGCACCGCGTTGCGCAGCGCGTTGGCCGCGAGTTTCGGCTCGGTGATGATGGGCGTGTAAAGATGCGGAACGCCTTCGTAGTTCCCCAACTCCAGACGCTTGGGGTCGACGAGAATCAGGCGGACCTGATCGGGCGTGGCCTTGTACAGGATCGACATGATCATGGCGTTGATGGCCACGCTCTTTCCTGCGCCAGTGGATCCGGCAATTAACAAGTGCGGCATGCCAGCGAGATCTGCGGTGACGATGCGGCCGTTGATGTCTTTGCCCATGGCGATCGTCATCTTCGACTTCGATCCCATGAATTCCTGCGACTCGATGTTCTCGCGCAGCCAGATGATTTCGCGCTGCCGGTTCGGTACCTGAATGCCGACCGTGCTTTTGCCCGCCATGCGCTCGATCAGAATGCTCTCGGCTTTCAGCGCGAGGCAAAGATCGTCGCACAGATTGGTGATGCGGCTGTACTTGATGCCGGCTTCCGGCTTGAACTCGAACGTGGTGACGACGGGGCCGGGATTGATCTGCGTAATCTGCCCGTGAATCTCAAACTCGGCGTATTTTTCGGTCAGAACTTGCGCGAGAAGCTTGAGTTCATCAGCGTCGACCGCCTGCTGTTCGTCGGGACGCTGCAGCAGGCTGCTCGACGGCAACTTGTAGCCGCCAGCGATGCGGGGCATCGTGGTCTTGGCCTTGTTGCCGCTGTCGCCACGCTCGGTGACCTCAGGATCCGCGTCCGCTTCGAGTGAAGCATCCATTGCCAGAGGGTCCGCCAGAATTCCACCGGTTGCGGGCGCGAGTTTGGGCGGTTCCTGTTCCGCCATCATGCGCTCGATCCCGGTGCGGCGCGGCTCCGCAGACGCTGCGGAAGCCTGCGTCACTGGCCGCGACGGAATCAACTGCGTCTTCACGATGGGCTTCGAGATCCGCCGCTGATCCAGTTCTTTTTGTTGACGTTTTTTGGCGCGCTCTCCCTGCCAATCTTTGTAGCGATTCCACAGCGCGGTGACGAAGGCGAACCTCGTCGGAGCCCAGAGTCGAATGGCCGAGAACGAGAATGCCGTCGAGAGATACAACGCTACGGCGAGCACGGTGGCGCAGACAATATAGGCGCCGACAAGATTCAGGTAGTGAATCATGAAGTCGCCGACGACGCGCCCCAGCAGGCCTTCGATGGGGATCACGCTCATCCAGCGCAAGTGTCCGGGCAGTAGCGCGAGCATGGCAGGGACGAACATCACCAGCCAGATTCCGCCCAGGCTTTTCGCCAGCGGGGACTGCACTTTCATCGAGCGGAACCAGCGCACGCCCAGCATCGTCGGGAAGATCACGAGCAGGAATGCGCCGATGCCGAAAAACTGCAGCAGCATGTCGGCGGTGAACGCGCCGACCACGCCGATCCAGTTGCGCGCGGCATGCGAACCGGTTAGCACCGAGGCGCTGTTCCACGAAGGGTCGAGCGGAGAGTAGGAAACGAGTGCGAGGAACAGGAGGAGCGCGGAGACGCACATCAGGAATCCGATCAGCTCATTGAGCCGCCGGTTCCCGGTGGGAACAAAAATGCCTGCCAGATAATCCATGTGGGCTGATTCACACACTGAAGACACTACAGTCGACACTCTTCAGCGCCGCAATCGGCCAGAGCCCTTACATTATGCCAAGAAGCCGACGATCCGACAATGCTGGAAAACGGAGGTAGTATTCAAGTAGAGACATTACTTGCAACGTACTCAATCTAAGTGCCTTGACAGGGGCAAGACGTTGCCAGCGACGTCCCTTCGCTTACTTACTGAAGGTGCATCGCGAGTGCGAGCGCAATCACCACGACGCCAGCAACGATTCGGTAGATGATGAAGAGCCGCAAACTATTCGATTGCAGATAACGGATCAGCCAGGCAATGGCTGCGTAGCCGACCAGCGCGGAAACGATGATGCCGACGAGAACGGGCGCATGCATCCCGGCGGGTAGGCCTTCTTTTTGAAGTTCGTGAGCCTTCAGGACCGCGGCGCCGGCGATCAGCGGGGTTGACAGCAGGAAGCTAAAACGTACGGCCGCTTCGCGTGTGAGCCCACAAAAGAGGCCAGCGGTGATGGTTGATCCCGATCGTGAAACTCCGGGGATCAGGGCAAATGCCTGGGCAGTGCCGACGATCAGCGAATCGAGGAGGGAAATCCCAGTCAGAGGTTTTTGCAGGCTGCCGACTTTCTCTCCCAGCCACATGAAGAGAGCGACGACGATCAAAGCTCCGGCGATGAGAAAAATGTGTTCTCGGAAGTAATCCTCGGCGGAATGCTCCAGCAGTTTGCCCGCTATTGCTCCTGGAATCGTGGCGATCGCCAGAAACCACAGCAGCATGCGCTCCTCTTTCTGCTCTTCGGCAGTCAGATTCGCATCGGCCGAGCCGGACTCGGAGAAGCGGACGACTTTTCCGCCCAGCGCCGCGCGGATGATCTGAAACCAGGTCCGCCGGAAGTAGAAGAGGACGGAGAGTAGAGTCCCGAAGTGCAGGGCAACGTCAAAACTCAATTCGTGCGCCGGGGAAAGCTCATTCCAGCCGAGCAAGCGCCGCACAATGATGAGATGCCCGGAACTGGAAATGGGGATGAATTCCCCAAGTCCTTGGACGATCGCAAGAACAACCGCTTGATAAATTGGCAAGATTAGTCCGCCGTGTTTCCGAGGTTAGTATGGCCTGTTGAATGTAAAACATGAGCCGCCGATCACGCAATGGCCCATTGCTCCTGCATGCGCAAGAGAATGTTAGTCGGTGGCGTTGCCATACGTCGGCACGCTGTGCTCGACATAAAAAATCAGAGTCAGGGCGCGCGACGACCAGTCGCTCTGGGGATATTGGCTGACAATTCTTTGCGCCAGTTCCAGAGAACGGTTCTTCGCTTCCTCGGATTTTTTCTGATTGGCCTCGGTTCTGAAAATCTCGATCAGCGCGGAGCGGCGCCAGGCGGCCTGATACAGCGCTTCTGGCGCTGCGGGAGACTGCTCGTGTTCCTTCGCGTATTTCTCGTACATCTCAGCTTCTTTTTCGGGACACTTCGAAGCGGCCTGCCAGTCGCCGCAAAGTTTGTTTTCGAGAAGATGGAAGGCGGCGAGGTCGGCCCACTTGGTGCCGGGATATTTTTTCATGACCAGCTTCATCCACTGTTCGTCGATTTGCCCGCGCATGTAGGAATCTCGCTCGCGGGCCGAGGGACGGGTCAGCACATCGGAGCGCTCGATCTGCCAGCGGATGTCGGCGGCGCGGTAGAGTCCCTCGGCGGCCAGCGGCGAAGTCGGAAATAAATCGTAGACGCGATAGTAGAGGCGCATGGCGTCTTGCGCGGCATCGCGGCGGCCGCGGCGGCGGCTGGCCTCGTCTTCGGAGTCGGCAGCCTCGCCGAAAATAATCTTGTCGCCGTTGGGTGTGGTCAGGTTTACCAGTGCTTTGCTGGGGACCCATCCGGTAATGGTCTTGCCTTCTGAGCCGGGGTCATCCTCGTCGGCATCTTTCTTCGGTTCCCGGATGATGGCTTCCACGTGAGTCCAGTCGCGGCTGGTTTCGATGATGACGAGCTCGTGTCCGCGGCCAGCTTCGCCGAGTTTGGCGGTGTCGGCGCTGGGAGAGACGCGGATGGTTTCTTCGTGGACGAGGGTGCCGCGTTGCGCCTGGGCGTAGGCGAAGGTTGTGGAAAAAAGAAGTGCGAGGGCAAGGGTTGCGAGGAAAACTGTTGTTTGCCGAAGTGGGAAACGGAGGTTCGATGTCGGTACCCCCCCTCCCCCCCGGTCTATTGGAATCATGGAGTTAGGGGAAAATCGCGAAAAAATCTTAGAGCTGCAATGAGTTGCGGGCAAAATCTTCTCAATAAAGGACTTACGGTCGCTCTTAGGCGCTGCTGTCATGGGAATCCTTTGGGCGTTCTCAGGATCATCATTCGTTTGGTTGAAGTCAAGGTTAATTGAACATCTCTCACCTGTGGATCGAGCGTCGCATGACGACTTCAAGCATCCCTCCGGGATGCAGTCCCCCTCTTGGACGGCCACCCGGCCCTGGAAGCGCCAGGCTATTTTCAGATGTCCCTAGGGGGACTGGAGCGGCGGAGTTCTTCCAACGTCGCGGGCTCGATATTGCCGCCCGAAATGATCGCCACATTGATTCTTGTTTTCGGCAACTGATCGGCGCGAAAAAGAAATCCGGCGGTCGCGACCGCGCCGCTCGGCTCGGCTATGGTGTCGGGATTGGCCGCGAGCAGTTTCATGGCCTCGCGGATTTCGTCTTCGGTTACCGTAACAATGCCGTCGACAAAACATTGCATGTGATCGAAGTTGATGGGGCCGACACTTTGGGTGCGCAATCCGTCGGCGATAGTGCGCGTAACCTGGTCGGCGGGGAACTGGACGATTCTTCCCGCGCGCAAGCTGGCCTGGGCGTCGGCCGCCAGTTCTGGTTCGACGCCGAACACGTTCACTGACGGCTTACTCAGCTTGATGGACGCGGCGACGCCACTGATCAGGCCGCCACCACCGACGGGAGACAAGATGGTTTCGACGTCGGGCATATCTTCGAGAATCTCGAGTCCCATGGTGCCTTGGCCGGCTATGATTTTTTCGTCGTTGTACGGCGGCACGATGATGTAGCCGTGCTGCGCGGCCAGTTCCTCTGCCTTCAGTTGGCGTTCGGTGCTGCCGGGGCCTACCAGTACGATGTCCGCGCCCAGGGCGGCAGTTGCCTCGCGCTTGATGGCGGGAGCGTTGTTGGGCATGACGATGACGGCCTTCACGCCGAGCGCGCGAGCGGCGTAGGCGACGCCTTGGGCATGATTGCCGCTGGAGTAGGAGATAACGCCACGCTTGCGCTCTTCGTCGGTCAGGGAGGCGATCTTGTTGTAGGCTCCGCGAAGCTTGAAGGCGCCGATGGGTTGCTGGTTTTCGGGCTTGAGGTAGAGGCGGCGGGAGGAGTCGCCGTGATAAAGTTCGATCAGGGGCGTGCGGACGGTGATGCCTTGGAGTCGGGTGCGGGCTCGGTTGATGTCGGAGAGGGTAACGACCATAAACATGCGCCTTCAATATACCGATTTTCGATCAAACCGTTCCGTATTGTCTGCTCAAGACCACGCCAGGCTGCGCCCGGCGGACCGCCGAGGGCGGCTGTCCCCACATAAACCTGGCTTTACATCATGATGCCTTTACTGATAGCATCATGATGTGCGAACCACTCTTACTCTCGACGACGATGTGGCCACCTTGCTGAGCAAAGAAGTCCGCAAGACTGGGGAGCCGTTCAAGCAGGTGGTAAACCGATATTTGCGGTTGGGACTGACGGCTTCGAAGCAGCCCGCGCGGAAGCCGTTCAAGGTGACGCCGATCAATCTGGGGCTGCCGCGGGATTTCGACAAAGTCGAAGAATTGCTCGAGTACCTGGAAGGCCCGGAACACCGGTGATTGTACTCGACGCCAACCTGCTCATTTACTCCTATAATCGCGGCTCGGCGCATCACGCAAAGGCCCGCGCGTGGCTGGAAGGGACCTTTTCGGGTATCGAGATGGTGGGGCTTCCCTGGCAAACCGTGTCCGCGTTTCTGCGGGTTATGACCAACCAACGGCTACCCGGAGAATGCTTTAGCGTGGAACAAGCAGCGGGAATCGTTGATCTTTGGCTGGCGCTTCCCATTGTGCAGGTGCTCACCCCGGGGGACGAACACTGGCGGCTACTTCGACGGATGGTGGTTGAGGGGCGCGCCCCCGGCCCTTTGGTCAGCGATGCCGAGATTGCCACGCTAGCGGTTGAGTACGGCGGCGTGCTGCATACGGCGGATCGAGACTTCGCACGATTTCCGGGGCTGCGGTGGGTGAACCCGCTGAGCTAGCGTTGTCTGGGGCATGCTTAGATTTCCAGAATCACCGGCATGATCAGCGGGCGCTTCTGAGTTTGCTTGGAGATATAGCGTTTCAGGTCGGCGCGGATTTTTTCTTTGATTACGCCGTAATCGCCCTTTTCCTCGTCGCTGGAATGCGCCAGCGTGTCTTCGACGATGCGCTTGCAGCCTTCCATCAGGCCGTCCTCGCCGGGATTGAAGCCGCGGGTCACGATTTCTGGCGCGGATTCCACATCGCCCGACAACTTGTTGATGGCGATGATGGGTAGCACGATGCCGTCTTCGCTGAGGTGCAGGCGGTCTTTAATAATTAAATCTTCGACCACATCGGTGCGGCTGCCGGAATCGATGCAGACGCGGCCCACCTTGATGCGGGCGGTTTTGCGCGCGCCCAGTTCGTCGAATTCGAGCACGTCTCCGCTCTCGATCAACATGACTTTGCCGACGGAACCATGCATGGCGCCCGCCATTTCAGCATGCAGCTTCAGTTGCCGGTACTCGCCGTGGATGGGGATGAAATATTTCGGCTTGACCAGGTTGATGATGAGCTTGAGTTCTTCCTGGCTGCCGTGTCCGCTGACGTGGATGGGCGGAGAAGTTCCATCTTCGTAAATGACGTAAGCTTCGCGGCGGAAGAGGTGATCGATCATCCGGTAAATAGTTTTTTCGTTGCCCGGAATGATGCGGCTTGAGAGGACGACAGTGTCTCCCTTTTCGATCTTCGCGTGCTTGTGATTGTCGACGGCGGCGCGGGAGAGCGCGGACATAGGCTCGCCCTGAGTGCCGCTGATGAGCACGCAAACTTTTTCCGGCGGAAAGTTTTTCATCTCGCCGGGATTGATCACCAGGCCGTCGGGGACTTGGATGTACCCGAGGTCTTCGGCAATCTCGGCGGAATTGTTCATGGAGCGGCCGAGGAAGGCGACTTTGCGTCCGTGCTCGTGGGCGAGTTGCACCGCGAGATTGATGCGGTGAATCGACGACGAGAAACACGAGATGAAAAGCCGGCGCTTGGTGTGGGCAAAAACTTCGTCGAACTTTCTTCTTACTGCGCGTTCGCTGGGAGTGTATCCCTTGCGCTCGACGTTGGTGGAATCCTGAAAGAGCGCGAGCACGCCATTCTTTCCATATTCGGCAAAAGTATGCAGGTCGAAAAGTTTGTTGTCCGTGGGGGTGGGATCGACCTTGAAATCGCCGGTGTGAATGATGACGCCGAGCGGGGTGTGGATGGCGAGCGCCACGCAGTCAACCAGGCTGTGCGTTACCTGGATGGGATGGATGGTGAACGGTCCGGCCTTGAAGCGCTCGTTGGGGCGCATCTCGCGCAGGTCGGCGTCGTCGAGCAGGCCGTGCTCGTCGAGTTTGTCCTCCACGTAGGCGAGCGTGAACTCGGTGCCCCAGACGGGGACTTTGAGTTCGGAGAGCATCCAGGGAAGCGCGCCGATGTGGTCTTCGTGGCCGTGCGTCAGGATGATTCCGCGCACGCGCTGGCGGTTTTCGACGAGATAAGAAATGTCGGGGACCACGATGTCGACGCCGAGAAGTTCGGCTTCGGGGAACATGAGTCCGGCGTCGATGACGATGATGTCGTCTCCCCAGCGGACGGCCATGCAGTTCATACCGAACTCGCCCAGGCCCCCGAGGGGGATAATCTGCAATTTTCCAGTTGGCATTGAGTAAAGATGATGCTAGCACAGGGAGCGAGTTGTGCGCGGCGAGGTGGAAGGGTGGAGCGGTAGAAGAGCGTTGACGTGGAAGAGCGGCGCTTCAGCGCCGCGTGTGGCTCCGCGCGAGATGGGTTTTAGCCCTGGTGAGTGATTGTCGACGCGACAATCGAATTCGACCGCAGCGGCTAAAGCCGTCTCGAAAATTCGATCGCTCAACGCGGCCCTGAAGGGCCGCTCTTCCACGGCTGCACACACGGCGGATCCGCGACACAGGCCCGAAAGCCGAAAGCCGAAAGCCGAAAGCCGAAAGCCGAAAGCCGAAAGCCGAAAGCCGAAAGCCGAAAGCCGAAAGCCGAAAGCCGAAAGCCGAAAGCCGATCCTCCCGATGGCTTTCTCGCTCCCCGTGCGGTAAGGTGGAAGCAATGGCTGAGCAGCGCAAATCATGGCTTCGGCGGCGGATTGAAGCGGGGATGGTGCGAGGGCTGACTCGCGCTTACTCGACGGTGCGCGTGGACCCGCAGAGATTTCTGCTGCAGTTGCGCGCGGCGTATCGCATGCCGATCAGTGGCTATCACGGCGTGTATTCGCTGGAGATCGGCGAGATCGATGCGGTGGCCGACTCGGTGATTCGCAGCGGCATGAAGGTCGCGGCCGTGGAGGGCGCGGGATTCGGATTAGGCGGGTTGATGACCATCGTGCCGGATCTCGGTATTCTGTCGGCGATCACCATGCGGACCATTGAGAAGTTGAGCCTGGTCTATGGTTTCGAGTTCAAGACGGACGATGACATCGCCGAACTCTGGATTGCCGCGGCCAGCGCGGCCGGGGTCGACATCAGCCGCGAGCTGCTGGAGAAGGAAGTGGTCAACAAATTCGTGCCCCGCGTCATCCAGAGAATCGCGGCGAAGGCTAGCGCGGAAGTCGTGGAAAAGTGGGTGGGACGCGTGATTCCCCTTGCGAGCGCAGCCATCGGCGCCGGACTGAATTATTGGTTCGTGCGCGCCTGGGGCGAGCGGGCGAAAATGCATTTCCGGCAGCGGCACCTGGCGCTGCGGCAGCGGGCGCGGCAGGCGGCCCTGACGAGCCACGATGCTTTGTCATCCTGAGCGAAGCGAAGGACCCATGCAGTTTGCCGAGAGCATCCCAGTGTCAAAAAGTTACATAGGTCCTTCCCTTCGCTGAGGATGACAGCGTAGTTGTTGCTGCTCGCCGATACTTCGCGCTGTTGTGATTAAATACTGAAAGATGCCCACCTTTTCCTGCTCAGCCATTCTTTTTGATCTGGACGGAGTTCTGGCCGACTCGACACGCGCGGTCGACCGCGAGTGGAGGGAGTGGGCGCAACAGAAGGGCCTCGACGGAAATGCCATCGTAGCCATTGCCCATGGAGTGCGCGCGATTGAAGTGATCCAGCGTGTGGCGCCGCATCTGGATGCTGAGGCGGAAGTGCGGGAACTGGAGAGACGCGAGGTCGACCATCAGGAGGGGGGCGTGTGCGTGATGCCGGGCGCGGCGGCGCTCGTGGGTTCGATTCCTGAGGGACGGTGGGGCGTGGTGACCTCCGGGACGCGTTCACTGGCGAGCGCGCGTTTGCGCTTCTGCGGATTGCCGGTTCCGAATGTTCTGGTCACGGCGGATGACGTGGCCCATGGGAAGCCGCACCCGGAGCCGTATTTGAAGGGGGCGGAGCGGTTGGGGTTCGACCCGGCGGACTGTCTGGTGGTCGAGGATGCGCCGGCGGGGATTGAGTCGGCGCGCGCGGGCGGGATGAAGGTGGTGGGGATTACGAGCACGTATGCGGCGGCGAAGTTGGCGGAGGCCGACGCCGTTGTTCAGCGGCTTGGGCAGATTCAGATTCGTTTCGAGAGTACAGGCAGGTTGGCGGTCAGTACACCGTAAAGCAGATTCCTCTCTCGTCTCGCCACGCTTGGGCGCGGCTCCGCCAGCGGTCGGAATGACAAGAATTGGAGCGATTTTCGCAGCAGGCTGACAAACACTTCGGACGAGGCTTGTCCTAACCGAAGCCAGTCTTCCGACTCAATGCCGCGGTCGGTTTTCGTCGCGGTACTTTTACGATGACCGGGGATGTCGAGCGAGATACCTCATCGAGCCGCCTTGCCTTTGGTGACGGGCCCTTCGGACGAATTCAAGATGCGAGGTTTGTCGCTCGTAAGTACATGAATATATAATGCTTTGTCTTAAAAGCAGTCTGTGCGGAGTGGAATATGGCTCAACAGCGTATTCGGGTGCTCGCATGCAGTCTGGCGATACTTGGCGTGTACGTCTCCACGCTGATGACAAGTGGATGCGGAAGCAATTCCTCGTCACAACAATTGAAGAAGAACACGGTTACGGATGTCTACGTTGCGGGCTGGGAAAATAGCTCTCTGAATTCTATAGCCCTCGTCGCCAAGTATTGGAAAAATGGAAACCCAGTCGTGTTGAGCCAGCAGCCTTCCGAAGCCTATGCCATAGCTGTGTCAGGGAATGATGTGTATGTGGCGGGGCAAGTTGCGGGAAGCACTCACGACATTGCGGTCTACTGGAAAAATGGCGTGGAGGCTGATCTGACTGACGGATCAAGCGAAGCTGAGGCCGATTCGATTTTCGTTCAGGGAACAGACGTGTACGTGGCAGGGCGGGACGGCGATGCGGCAATGTATTGGAAGAATGGAGCGCCAGTGGTGCTGGATGCCAACGCTCTGGTTAGTAATGTTATTGTGTCGGGGGCGGATGTGTATGTCGCCGGCTGGAAATATAGAACGACCCAAATTGACCCTACGCATATTGTGGATTATCCAGTCGCTTTGTATTGGAAGAATGGCGACGAGGTTGACTTGACCGACGGAAGAGTCACTGCGTATGCGAATTCCATCTTCCTTTTGGGAAGCGATGTGTATGTGGCAGGAGCCACCTCGTCTGCAACGTACGCGACGGATTTGATTCCAACCTACTGGAAGAACGGCTCTGCCGTGCAATTACCCGGAAACGATAGTTTTAACTGGGCCGCATGGATTTGGGCCAATGGGACGGATGTATACGTTGCCGGGAACGACCTCAATCTCAATAATCGTACCTACGCCGCCACGACCTGGAAGGATGGCACGAGAAGCGATCTGTGGAACGGTAACGACACATCCAATGCTTCGCAAGTCACAGTTGACGGGACGGATGTCTATATAAGCGGAGATTTAAGCGCTAACGGAGGCATTCAACGGGCTGGATACTGGAAAAACGGTCAGCGGGTGGACGTATCGAGCAGCACAGAGATGGCGTCCGCGAAGAGCATTGTGGTCGTGACCCATTAAACGAACGCGGTATCAGGGAAGTGACGTTTATTTCCAAAATGCCATCCTGTCGAATCGCTTGGGATGGCATTGTTGTGCGATAAGAGCTAACTACCTCAGCCAATCCTCCAACTCAATCCCGCGGTCGGTTTTTTCGTCGCGATACTTCACAATCACTGGCGTGTAAAGTGAGAGATTCCAATCGGCGGCGGCGCCTTTTTTCACGGCGCGCGAGCCGGGGACGACCACTGCATTCTCCGGAACCTCAAGCGGCGCGTCGGCGGTGGCACGGTAGACTTCGCCGCGGACCAGGTCGTAGAGCGGAGTCGAGCGCGTCAGAATTGTTCCTGCTCCTAGGACTGCGCGTGCGCGCACCAGGGTGCCTTCGTAGATTCCGCAATTGCCGCCGACCAGAACGTCGTCTTCGATGATGACCGGGGCGGCGTTTATGGGCTCCAGGACTCCGCCGACCTGCGCGGCAGCGCTCAGGTGCACGCGCTTGCCGATCTGCGCGCAGGAGCCGACCAGCGCGTGCGAGTCGACCATGGTGCCTTCGTCTACGTAGGCGCCAACGTTGATGAACATGGGCGGCATGCAGATGACGGACGGAGCGACGTAGGCTCCGGTGCGCACCGATGAACCGCCGGGCACGACCCGCACGCGATCGGCGACGGTAAACTGGCGGGCAGGGAACGTGTCTTTGTCGACGAAGGATAGGCCGGAGGTCATGTCGGCGAGTTCGCCGAGCCGGAATCCGAGCAGGATGCCTTGCTTGACCCAGGGGTTGACGGTCCAGCGGGCGTCTCTCTTGTCGTTGATTTTTTCTGCGGCGCGGATTTTGCCCTGCGTGAGTTGATCGCGGAATTCCAGGAACGTTTTGCGCGCGTCAGGATCGTGTTCGACTTCGCCCAGAGAGGCGAGGCGCTCGATGGAGGATTTGAGAGATGACATGAATTGTTGATTGTTGATGGCTGATTGCTGATTTGTCAAAGCTGAAGATGGCGCAAGGTCCCTCCACTACGCTCGCCTTTGCTCGCTTCGGTCGGGATGACAGTTGGGGTGGTGCTTTTCAATCAACAATCAAAAATCAACAATCAGCAATATCTTTCTCACACGCACTTGCACTCGCTGCGGATCAGCACGCCAGTCATGGCGTGGGCCGTCTCGCGAGCTTCGGGGAGAGTCGTATAGGGGCCGTGCCAGCGGGCGTGGTTCACGTCGTGGCCGGCGGGACGTCCTTTGCCGTGGCTGCATTGGCCGCAGGATCCGCGGTGCAGGACGATCTTGCGCGGTCCGGCGGCCCAGTTTTCGTAGATGAAGAATTCTGGCGCCTCGGCGGCGGGTCCGGCGGGCTTGGCAATCAATCCCACTTCGGTGGCGATTTTCTGCAAGCGCGAGCGCGTGTCGCGGCGCATGGGCAGCAGAGGCAGGCGGTAGACTTCTTCGATTTTTCCCATCATCGCGAGAACCGCCTTCACGGGCAGCGGGCTCGATTCGATGAAGTTGGCCTGCATCAGCGGCAGATATTTGCGCTGCAAGGTGCGCGCAGTCGTCCAGTCATTGGAGAGAGCGGAGCGTGTGAGTGCCGCCATTTCATGAGGGATCTCATTGCCTGCGACCGAGATGACCCCAACCCCGCCGAGGGCGATCACCGGCAGCGTGACCGAGTCGTCTCCGGAGAAGACCAGGAAAGTTTCGGGGACGACGTTGATCGCTTCGGCAACCTGGGTCATGTTGCCGCTGGCCTCCTTGATGCCGACGATGTTGGGAATCTCGGCGAGGCGGGCGAGCGTTGCCGGTTCGAGGTTCGCGGCGGTGCGCCCGGGCACGTTGTAGAGAATCACGGGCTTGTTGCCTACCGCTTCGGCGATCGCCTTGAAATGGCGGTACTGGCCTTCCTGCGTGGGCTTGTTGTAATACGGCGAAGCCGTGAGGATTGCGTTCACGCCGGGGCGTGTGGCGATTTCTTTGGCCTTCTCGACTGCGTCATGCGTGGCGTTGGAGGTCGCGCCGGCGACGATGGGGACGCGTCCGGCGACGACTTCGATCGTGGTATCGATTACAAACAGCCATTCATCGTGCGTGAGAGTGGGAGTCTCGCCAGTGGTGCCGCACGGCACAAGAAAATCAATGCCGGACTCGACCTGCCACGTGACCAGATTGCGCAGGGCCGCGTCGTCGATCGAACCATCCTGATGAAAGGGAGTGACGAGTGCAGTACCACAGCCACGGAGTTGCATAGGAATAAGATAGCGCGAATGGGCGCGGAGGGAAAACTGGGAGGGGCGGGAGCGGTGCACGTGGACGGGGAGACGTTGCAAGCAACGTCTCTACAGCTCTCGCCACACATCCTTGAAATCGTAGAAGCCTTTCTTGCCGGCCAGCCATTCGGCGGCGCGGACGGCGCCTTCGGCGAAGCCGCGGCGGGATTTGGCGTCGTGGCAGAGGTAGATGCGGTCGGCGGAGGATTCGAGCACGACTTCGTGCAGGCCCACGACTTCGCCTTCGCGGAAGGATGTGATCTCCAGATCGTCGTACTGATGAGAGCCGTGCCCGCTGGACTCGCGAATTACTTGCTGGATTGCGATCGCGGTGCCGGAGGGGGCGTCTTTCTTGTGGAGGTGGTGTCGCTCGAAGATCTGTCCGGAGTAATCGTGCCGCAGAGCGGCGGCGGCGGCGCGGGCGACGTCGAAAAAAAGATTCACGCCGACTGAGAAGTTGGCGGCGTAGAGGAATCCGGTTTTGTGCTGCGCGACCAGAGTGCGAACGTGGTCGATATCTTTGTCCCAACCCGTGGTGCCTACGACCATGTTCTTGCCGGCGTTGACGCAGGCTTCAATGTTGGCTAGGACACAGTGCGGGGCGGTGAAGTCAATGACTGCGTCGATGTCGCTCAGCTTCTCTGGGGCGAGGGCGGCGCAGGCGGCATTCTCTGCAGCGCCAGCGACGCGGATGTGGTGCTTGCGGGCGGCGGCGACTTCCGCCACCAGCGATCCAGTTTTGCCGCGACCTAGAATCAGCAATTTCATACGATCGGAAGAAGCTTTTAACCGCTGAGGCCGCCGAGAAAAGCCGCGGAGAACGCTGAGAGAATCCTGAGGCTTTTTTTTGCGATCTCTGCGGTCTTCTTTTTTGCGTTCTTTGCGGTCAAAGGCCTTGATCCTCTCAGTTACGCGAATACTTCCGGGTCCAGCTCCGAGAAAAAGGTTTTGTGCAGGCGGCGGATCACGTCAGGGACCTCGTCTTCTTCAATCACGAAGGTAAGGTTGATTTCCGAGGCGCCTTGCGAAATCATGCGAATCTTTTTGTCGGCGAGTTCGCGAAAAACCAGCGCCGCGATTCCCGGCGTATTGCGCAGGCTCTCGCCGACCAGGCAAACAATCGCTTTGCGGCCTTCGTATTTTACGTCGGCCAGCTTGGCCAGATCAGCGGCCAGGGCGGGGATCGCCTGATTGGAGTCGACGGTTAGCGAAACGCTGACTTCCGACGTCGATACCACGTCGACGGAAACTTTGTGCCGGTCAAAAGCCTCGAAAATCGAGCGCAGAAAACCGTGGGCCAGCAGCATGCGGGGGGCGGCCACGTCGACAATGGTGATCCGCTTCTTGGCGGCGATGGCCTTGAAGATGTTCTTGCCCTGCGGGGCGCGGGTGGTGATGCGCGTGCCTTCGCACGTCGGATTGCGCGAGTTGAGCACGTAGACGGGAATATTTTTCTGAATGGCCGGAAGCACCGTCGCCGGGTGCAGGACTTTCGCGCCGAAATACGCGAGCTCGGCGGCCTCGTCGAAGCTGATGACTTTAATTCGCCGCGCCTCGGGACAGATTCGGGGATCGGTGGTCAGAATGCCGTCGACGTCGGTCCAAATCTCGATGCGATCGGCGCCCAGGCCAGCGCCGAAGATGGCCGCGGAAAAATCGGATCCGCCGCGCCCGATCGTCGTCGTGATGCCGGCACGATTCGCGCCGATGAAGCCGCCCATCACCGGGACCTGGCCCATGTCCAGCAGCGGCTGAAGTCTTTCCTGAAGCTTGGCATTGGTTTCCTCATATTGCGGGACCGCCTCCATATAAGCGCTGTCGGTGACCAGTACGTCGCGGGAGTCGACGTGGGTGCCGTTGAGTCCGCGGGCGGCGAAGGCGGCTGCGACAATTTTGCTGGAAAGCATTTCGCCGAAGGCGGCGACGTGGTCGGTGGTGCGGGGCGTGATTTCACCGACCGCGGAAATTCCCCGCAGGAGTTCGTCGAGCGATTCGAAATCCGTGCCCAGTTCGGAATGGAATTCGGTGAAGCGCGCGGTGCCGAGCAACTCGCTGGCGGTGTTGTAGTGGCGCTCCTGCAGCGAGCGGCAAAGTTTGAGTGCGGCCTTGCGCTCGCCGGCGCCGGCGGCCTTCGCCATGGTCAGCAGCGTGTCTGTGACCCTGGCCATGGCGCTGACCACGACGACGGGCTTCTGCGGCAGGCGTCCTTTAACGATGGAGGCGACGCGGTCGATGGCCTTGGCGTCCTCGACGGAAGTGCCGCCGAACTTCATGACGATCATCGGGACATCCTTGGGACAAGGGTGAAAGGAAATTGCCGCGGATCCGACTTTTGACGTGCGCGGGCGAGACGCCCCCGCGACAGCCGCCGAGACGGCGGCGCTACGGTAAAGCCACGGCGACTCTTCATCCCAGGTAGCCTTTGGCTTTTAGGAGTTCGGCGTTCAGCACGGCGGCGCCGGCGGCTCCGCGGATGGTGTTGTGCGAAAGCACGGTAAATTTCCAGTCGAGCACGCCACAGGGGCGCAGACGTCCGACCGCCGTGGTCATGCCGGCGCCTATGTCGACGTCGAAGCGCGGCTGCGGACGGTCGGCGGCTTCGAGATAAATAACCGGTCGTTCCGGCGCGCTGGGCAATTTCAATTCCTGCGGCTCGGCGCGATAGTTATTCCAGGCGGCGATGATTTCCTGCGGCTTGGCTTTTTTCTTCAGGCGGATGGAAACCGATTCGGTGTGTCCATCTTCGACGGCGACGCGGTTGCACTGCGCGCTCATGGCGAAGTCGCCGGGAATCACCCTGGAGCCGTTCAGTTGGCCGAGAAGCTTCTTCGTCTCCTCTTCCATCTTTTCTTCTTCGTTGCGGATGTAGGGGATGACATTGCCGAGAATGTCGAGCGAGGCCACGCCAGGATATCCCGCGCCACTCACGGCCTGCATGGTGACGGCCATGACGGTCTCAAGGCCGAACTGCTGGTGCAACGGCGCCAGAGCCAGCACCAGGCCGATTGCCGAACAGTTGGGATTGGTGACGACGTAGCCGCCGGACTTCTTGCGCGAGGCTTGGATGTCGATGAGCTTAATGTGTCCGCCGTTGACTTCGGGAATGACCAGCGGCACGTCTTCCTTCATGCGCAGAGCGCTCGAGTTCGAGACCACGGCGCAACCGGCGTCGGCAAAGCGAGGCTCGAGTTCGGCGGCGATGGAGGCATCGAGGGCGGCAAAAATAATCTTCGGCGCGCCTTCGGGAGTAGCCGGCGAAACCGCCATCCCGGCGACCGCCGACGGAATCGGCGTCTTCAGCCGCCAGCGCGCGGCCTCGGCGTAGACTTTGCCTTCGGAACGGTCCGAAGCGGCCAGCCAGGCCACTTCAAACCAGGGATGGTGCTCCAGCATCTGGATGAATCTTTGTCCGACGACGCCGGTGGCGCCGAGAATACCAATAGGAATTTTGCGGGTCATATTGTCTCAATTAATCGTAGTTGGAATTCTATAACAGTCGGGGAAAAGCAGGTTCCTCCGCCCCTCGCGTTCGCTCGGGGGTCGGAATGACAAGCTCTTCCGTTTTCGTCCGGGTCTGGGGTCGGAATGACCAGAGTAGTTTTCGATGGCGACAACCGAGTCCGCAAGTAGCGAAAGGCGGACGACCTCCGCCGATCTCCCGTGGACGCCGCGATCGCTGGAATCTGGTTCGGTCACTGCAGAATCCCTTCCTTCTGCCGATAGGAGAAGTGGAGGGATTCAAATGCCCGAGCTGCGCCAGAATTTTTTCACCAAGGAATGGGTCATCATGGCTACCGAGCGGGCCAAGCGGCCGGAGGAATTGGCAACGCATCGCGTGGTGCAGCCCATACCGGTGTTTGTCGAGAGCTGTCCCTTTTGTCCGGGGAATGAAAGCAACACGCCAGCGGAGGTGCTGCGGTTCCCGGTCAGCGGCGGGCCCTGGGCGGTTCGAGTGATTCCCAACAAATTCGCGGCGTTGTCGAGCGATGTGCAGCCCACGCGCAGCCTGCAACACCTCCGGCGGCGCATTGAAGGTTTCGGCTTTCACGAAGTGATCATCGATAGTCCAGAGCACTCCGGCTACATGCCGCTGCTCTCGGATGCGCATGTGGCCGGCATTCTGCGCGTCTACAAACAGCGCTACAACACCTTGAGCCTGGACCATCGCGTGAATCACATTACGATTTTCAAGAATCACGGGGTAGACGCCGGCGCCAGCCTGCAGCATCCGCACTCGCAGTTGATCGCAACGCCGGTGATCCCAAGCCAGGTGCGGCACCGCCTGTTCGAGGCCCTGCGCCACTACGACGACGCCGGGGAATGCATGTTCTGCCACATGGTGGAGCGGGAGATCGAAGACCAGACCCGCATCGTGCTCAAGAGCGAACGTTTTGTGGCGATGGAGGTGTTCGCCTCGGCCACGCCGTTTGCCACGCACATTTTTCCGCTGCGCCACATGGCCAGTTTCGGAGATATCTCCGAGATGGAAATCAACGACCTGGCGCGCATTCTGCGGACTCTGCTGGCGAAGATCTACGTCGGGCTGGGGAATCCTGACTTGAACTTCACCGTGCGTAGCGGCCCGGCGGAATATGCGGGAGCGCGGCACTTTCACTGGTATGTGAGCGTGATCCCGCGGCTGACGCGCATGGCTGGATTTGAGCTGGGCTCGGGAATGTTCATCAACACGGTGCTGCCGGAAGCGGCCGCGGAGTACTTGCGTAGGGTCGCGGTGGATAAAGTGGCCGGAGCTGGGGCGGGCCACTAGCGCAGCAGGGATTATGTGGGGCGGACACTCATGTCCGCCGCAGTTGCTGTTGCTCTTGCTGTTGGTCTCGCTCTTGCTCTTGCTCTTGCTCTTGCCTTTGCTCCCTCTTCGCTCGAGCCTACAAGCAAAGGCAAAGTCAAAAGCGGCGGACAGGAGTGTCCGCCCCACACTACCGGAACCTACGGGCGGTGTGTTTCCTGGCTTCGGAAGGGAATTTCCGTGAGCGGGCCGAACTTCTTCTTTTCGGCATACAGGCGCCAGCGGCGGAACACAATGCGCAGGCTGGCCATCACCGGAATGGAAAGATAGATGCCCAGGATTCCGGCGACTTCCCCTCCGGCCATCACGCCGAAGATTGCGGCCAGGGGATGCAACTCCATGCTCTCCCCCATGATGCGGGGAGAAGAAACGTAATCCTGCAGCAGGCGCCAGATGCCTAGAAATACGATCAGGATCAGCCAGTGGGGGTAGCTCATCAGCAGGGCCACGGTCACAATGATAAGAGCCGCAGCCAGGGGACCGACCACGGGAACGAATTCCAGCACTCCGCCGATGGTGCCGAGAACCAGCGCGTAGGGAACTCCCATCGCGCCGAGGAAAGCGGAATACATGACGAGGGTCAGCGCGGCCAGGGTCAGCTGGGCACGGATGAAATGGGCCAGCATGCGGTTGAGATCGTTAAGCACGTTTTCCAGAAACTCGCGCTGCGGCCGGGACTGGATGGTCGAGAGCAGGAAGTCACTGAAGGAGCGGCCATCCTTCAGAAAGAAGATGGACAACAGCGGCACCACGAAGAACAGCCAGGCCTGTTTGGCGACGTCGGCCACCCGCAACCCGATGCGCTGGGCCAGTTGTTCGATTTCGTCACTGTGGCTGACCAGGAACGCCTGCAACAACTTCGCGGTCTTCTCATTCCAGCCATGCTCCTGGCCGAGTCGGTTTGCAATGTTTCCGGATTTGAGCTGCGTCAGGAGATCGGGCAACGCTTTTCCCAGAACTGCACCCTCCCGCGTCACCTTCGGACCTACCGCGACGAAGAACCCTACCACCAGCACCAGCAGCAGCGCATAGATGACGGCGATGGCCCGGACGCGTCCTCGCAAGAGACGATCAAGGTGATTCACCAGCGGGCTCATCAGGTAGGCAAAAAAGATGGCGAACAGGAACGCAATCAGTGTGGCCCGGGCCACGTAGAGAAATCCCAGCGCCAGCGCGAACAGCATCACCGTCACCAGAGCGCGCGCCGTGCGTGAGTCAGTCAGCAGCAATAGGTTTTCCAGGGCAATCTCGATTCTGCCGCCGGGAAGGAACCACTTTAGCTCAGCTTGTCAGTCCCGGTCCACTACCGTGTTATCGGCAGGAATCGCTACCCGTATCAGTTTGAAATGATCGTTCTCGTCCACCCAAAGGGCCCAGTCGAACTGGTCGCCGTGCAGGTTCAGGCGCAGCAGTTCGCGCTCCGCGCCGCGAATCGTGATTTTCTCTTTCCCCGCCAGTTCCATGCGGACGCTCATGGAAGTATGGTCCTGGGGGACGAGCGTGCCAAAGTCCGCCGGCTCGCAGTGGCGATGGCCATTCTCGTCCCGGCAGGGTGCTATGGCCAGATATTTCCAGGCCAGCACTTCCCGGTGAATGAAGAAATTGTTGTCGAGAATGGGCGTGACGCTGGGCAAGAGAAAGGCCTGCTCGGAGGGTTTCGCCGAGGGCGAGGTGAGGATTCTCTCCTTCAGGAATTCGTTGTCGGGGAACACGCTCAGCGAAGCGCCGGAACCCTGGCTCCATTCGTAGCGCAGCAACTCGCCGCTGGAGGTCATTTCCAGGTCTGATCTCTGGGTGGCAGAATCCCCTGCGGCAATTTCTTTGAGCTGCGACTTGACGATGCTGTTGCCGTTTTCCTGCTCAATGTGGAACGTTTCGGTGGCGACGCGCTGGCCCCGGATGAATATTCCGAATGAACCGGAGTCGACGATTTGGTTGGCGGGTGGTTTCGGCTTGTCCTTCTTGTCGGCTGCGTGCGCGCCTGCGAAGGTCGCAAGGGATGAGGCCAGAATCAGGGCCAGGGCACGGCACGTGGGTCTTTCAAACTTCACTCGACTTCTCCTTCTTCGGTGCGAAGCGCGATTTCTTTCAGCTTCAGCTTTGCGGCAATTTCGGCCGCGATCGTTTCTAGCGGGCGGCCGCCCGTCTGAATCCTTAACAGCGCCTTGGCGTAGCTTCTGCGCCTGGTCCCATAAAGCTTGCGAAAATGCTCCCGGTTACGCAGCAGCGGACGTTCCGCCCCGCTTTCAGCGGCCTGCGTACTACAGCGCTGCCACAATTCCTCGACCGGAGCGTCCAGGAAAATCGTAGGCGCGCCGAACTCCTTCAGCAGCGCCGCGATGTCTTTCTGAACAAAGGCACCGCCGCCCAAAGCAACGATTCTGGCGCCGCCGCCGCGCAGTTCAAGCAGCACAGCTTCTAGCGCTGCACGTTCGGCCCGCCGGAACTCGGATTCTCCTGAATCCCGGAAAATCTCCGCTACCGTGCGGCCTTCGCGGGCCTCGATGCGATTGTCGAGGTCTTCGAAGACCCAGTTCAGCCGCTCCCCGAGGGCGCGGCCCACGCTGCTTTTCCCGGCTCCCATGAAGCCGACCAGGAAAACAGAGTTGCACGGGTCCCCGGCCACGGCGGAAGGCTGTTTGCGCCGCACACGTAGCCTCGCGTTCCCCGTTTTGCCAGAACCCTTCTTCAAACGGATCCGGATGATCTAGTGTTTTGAAGTGCGTTTTCTGAGGTGGATTTTACCACTGAAGCTGCGCAGCACCACGGTCGATGACACCGCGGCCCGGCCCATGGTACCCCAGAAGGCACTTCCCTCTTTGATGGGGAACCAGGTGTGGGTCTTGGGTTGGAGAGGAATGTCGTCATGCACTTCACCGCGGACTGAGCGCGCGCTCACGTCGGCTGAAGTGGAATCGGGTACGGTCGCTTCGATATCGCCGCTGTGGCTGGTCAGGCGGTATTCGCCCCGGTCGCCAAAGTCGCCGATGTAGTTAATGCCGCCGCTGGTCGAAATCACCTGCACCAGCGGGCCGGTCACGCCGTTCAGCGTGACGTCGCCGCTCAAGGAATCAATTTCCACGTGTCCGTCCTGCACATTGGTGAGCGTGACGGGGCCATTCAGGGTCTTCACGTGCACGTGGCCGCCAGTCATGTCGCGGATCTCCACCGTTGCAGCTGAGCCTTCCAGGGTTATATCCCCGTGAAGTTTTTCGGCGCGCAGCGGGCCCGTGCTGGAGTGCAGGGTGATGCTGGCATCGGCGGGCACCAGGATTTCGTAATCCACGCGCCCGGATTGCGCATCGGCGCCTGCCAGCAAGTGGGATTGGACTTCAACGCGATTGCCGATCAGGTTATTGTCGACTTCGACTCTGTCGGAAGCGAGCACGGCATTGATCGACACAACATTGCCCGTGGAGGGTTTGACCGAGATCGAGCCGTAGGGATTGTTAACCGAAACTCCCGACTTGGGCCCGACGTTATAGTGATAGTCCTTGTGGGTCTCGGCGACTAGTGTCCCCGCCAGCATCGCGCCGACTACCGCAAGTTGCATTGTGCGCCCGCTCATAAGACTCCTCGAATGCCCCTGAATGCCCCGGTTTCGGTCCGCCCAGCCCCAGGCCGGCAGATCGAGAACTGCCCCACTTTATGGCAAAGAGCGATCCATTGCCAACTCAAAAAGCATGGCCTTTTCCTGATAAGCCTCCATCAGCGAGCGGCGAGCCTCCTCGTCGTTCGGATCGGCTGTGACTTCGCCTTTCGCGTCTTGAATGTACTGGTTGACGTGGCGGAGGTTGTCGGCGTACTGCGCCTGCATGGCGGGCGACAGTTGAGCCACTTCCTGCAACAAATCGGCGTCGTTCAGGCCGGCAAGCGCCCCATCGGAAACAACCGTGGCTGGCGCCGCGTCTCGCGCCAGTTGCCGAGCCAGTGAATTCTGGCGCACATAAATGCCCACCGCGATCAGCAGAACCGCGGCCGCGGGAACCATCCAGCGGGCCCACACCCAGCGGCTGCTGAGGGCTGGCAGAAGGGAACGGCTCGTATCTTGCGGCCGAATCAATCCCTCCTGCCGCAATGCAATTTCGATGGAATTCCAAACCCGGGGACTGGGCTCGTCCGCCGCGCGCAGTTCAATCGCCGAGGCGGCGATCAGGTTCAACTCTGCAACCAGAGCCGAGCACTCCGGGCACGTCTTCAGATGAGCCACCTGTTCCGGACTTCGTTCGGCGGTGGTGCCGTCTTCGATCTCCGCCAGGCTCGCTTGCAAATCAACGCAATTCATACCGCTCTCCCCAAGCCTCTGTCGAATCGGCGTTGAATCAGTGTACTGCCGATTCAAATCAGCTTGCAGTGTTGCGCCTCTGCCAAGGTTACCGCCGTGTCCAGTCTGCGCTGGATCACTTCGTTGCCTGAAATCTCGTTGCCTGAAATCAAAGTTGCCTGCTCAGGATTTGTCGGCCTTTTCGGCTCGCTGCATCTTGAGCAGATCGCGCAGCTTCATCCGTGCCTTGTGCAGCTGCGACTTGCTGTTGCCGATCGAGCAACCCACGATCGTCGCGATCTCATTATGTTCGTAACCTTCGACGTCGTGAAGAACAAAAATCGTACGGTAGCCGGGAGGGAGATCGTCCACTGCCTTCTGCAATTGCAGCCGGTCGATGGATCCGGCCAACGCCAAATCTTCGGCCCCGAAATCCTTCTTCGGAGTATCTTCTTCGCCCTGCGTGGTCTCTTCCAGAGACACGACCGGGAGACTCTTTTTTCGCAGCTGCATCAGCACCACGTTCACTGACAACCGGTGCAGCCAGGTGGAAAACGCCGATTCGCCGCGAAACGTTCCAATCTTGCGATAGAGCTGCAGGAACGCTTCCTGAGTCAGATCCTCGGCTTCAGCCGTGTTCGCAGTCATGCGCAGACAGAGCGAGTACACCCTGCGCCGGTGCTTGTCGTAGAGAGCCTGGAACGCCTGGGCGTCCCCTTGCTTGGCTCGCTCGATGAGCTCGGCTTCGTTCGAGTCGTTGCCTGACTTCTGTGCTGGGTCGGTCAAGTTGCCTTTTCCGGCCGCACCTTCTGAGATGCGGGCTAACTAGCTTTGCGTTGTATGGCTTGCGGGCGATTGCGGTGGCACGAAAGTAATAGCCATATTCAGAATATCAGAGGCATTCTACCGATCTTGGGATTCTCGATTGAGATGCGTTCCCACTGGAAATCCTTTGCCTGCCCGAGGTTGAGTGAGCCAGCGTAACGGTTATAAACCCGATCCCGAATTTAGAGTCGCAATCTTCGGAAATTGGTACATTTGCGTTCCCTTGGCGCGTCACTTTTTTGCCGTGGTAATTGTCTCCAGGTTGTGTCCGTGCGGGCCGGTCTCGCGGATGCGAAGTAGAATCGCCAGGGCCATTCCGACAAATCCCAGGATCGAGAAAATCCACATGCCCAAGGCATAGCCACCAGGGTTGCCGATGCCGGCATGCGAGTAATCGTTCGCTTTTCCGATCAGAAGGTTGAGCAGAAAAAAGCCAATCTGCTGGATTAGGGTCATCAAAGCATACGCCGTGCCCAGCCGTGACTGGTCGACGATGTAGGCGACGGAGGGCCACATCACGGCGGGAATCAGCGAGAAGACAATCCCCATCATCGATACCGGAAGATACAGGGAAGTTGGAGAGTACGCCATCATCAGGTACACAGGCATGAGCAGGAGCGAGCCGAACATCATGAACCATGCGCGCTTGCCAACTCGGTCGACCAGCAGTCCGAACAGGGGCGTGGCGATCATCGCGGTGAAGGGAAGCAGGCTGTTGAGGCTGCCCGCCTGTTTCAGGGCAATCACCTTGACTGCTTCGGATGCTGCTAAACCACCGTGGGCGGCGAGGATCTTGTTTGTGAATAAATCGATGGCAAAGGTTCGAAAGGGAAAGATGGCGGAGTAGAAAGTGAAGCACAGGCCAACCACCAGCCAATAGGACAAGTCAAAGCGGAAGATGCCTTTGAATTCCAGCCTGTCAGTTTCCCCTGCCTTGCCCAGTTCGTACTGTTTTTCCGCGCGGCTTTCTAACATCCAGTAGACGGTTGAGCACACGATGGCGAGCAGGGCTGCACCAACGGCAATCAGCAGCGGACGCTGCCAACTGGGTTCCCCGGTTGGGCCCTGGGGGAAGAACGCTCGGCTCGCCCATGTGGGGGAGTTGTCGGCGGCCACGGAAGCAAGCCGCGCAATGGTCAGGTTGATTCCGAAGGCGAAGCTGAGTTCCTTGCCTTTGAACCACTTCGCCAGGGCGGTGGTGATGGCCACGATCATAGACTCCCCGCCCAGGCCAAGCACCGTGCGCCCAACAATCATGATCGGGACGCTTCCCTTGGACGCGGTGATGGCCGCCCCGAGCAGGCAAACCACGGCGAACGCCAGGATCGCCTTCTTGGTGCCGATGCGGTCGATAATGATGCCGCCGACCAGTAACGTTAGGACGGCGGCCACGCTGTAGCTCGCATTGAGCCATCCGAACTGGGTGGCAGAGAATCCGAGACGGTCAATGAAAATCCGCTCCAGGGCGTTGATGCTGTCGTAGATGTAGTAATTCCCCGCCATGGCCACGCTGATGATGATCAGAACCGCCCAGCGGTAGGACACGGGAGGCTGCGGACGCGCGGCTTCAGGCATTCGGGTTCTCTTCCGGTGAGGCGGGGGTGTGAGGATGCATGAGCAGAAAAGAGTAGCAGAGAGCAGGTGCTCGACACCAACCGCGACTTGTCATGCTGAGCGCGGCGAGAGAAGAGCGAAGCGATTCTCTCGCGGAGTCGAAGCATCCCTACTCAATTTTGAGTTCCGATAGGGATGCTTCGACTGCGCAGCGAGGATCGCTGCGCTCCCCTCGCCGCTCCGCTCAGCATGACAGAATCTCAGCTCCCTACGTACCGCGCATACAAACTCCGCGCCACTGCCGTGTCGGTGGTGCCTTTGATGATGGCGCGGCCGTCGGGGAACAGCGTCATCTCGTAGGGATCGTGCCAGAATTTCAGGACGAAATCGTTGTGGCGAACTACCCCGTGAGGCTGGAGCCGGCGATCCATCTCGACGAAGTCGATGGGCCGTTGGCGCTCATGGATTTGCACGGAATTCCTGCCACACAGCGTGATGTGCGGACGGCCTTCGCCGGCGAGATGAATGAAATCCCGCTTCCCGCAGGCGCGGCAACCTGGGCGAGGTTTCGCGGCGGAGATTTCCGCATGCTCGTTGGTCCACACATCAAACGAAAGCAGAGTGCGCCGCAGTGTCGTTGTTTCGGAGTGCCTTTGGGTGGCGCCGCGCTTCAGCGCTGCGATCGCAGAGGGTCCTTCAACCTGGGCTTTAGCCCCTGAAGGCGCTTCG
Source organism: Acidobacteriota bacterium (assembly GCA_013289685.1). Lineage (GTDB taxonomy): Bacteria > Acidobacteriota > Terriglobia > Terriglobales > Acidobacteriaceae > Sulfotelmatobacter. The sequence goes on from JABCZL010000002.1 coordinate 509,812, forward strand.
ACAATCATCTTCAGCGCCTCGGTCGCGGCGATCGACGCCACCAGATTCACCGCCGAGTTAAGAATGCCGGAAGTTTCGCAGGTCTCGACCAGGCCACGGGGCGAGTCGGGAAAAATGCAGGCCAGACAGGCCGTTTGCCCCGGCAGGATGTTCAAGGTGACTGCGTAGCTTCCGACTGCAGCGGAATAGATCCATGGCAGAGAACGGTCTACGGCATAGTCGTTGATCAGGTAGCGAGTTTCAAAATTGTCTGTGCCATCCAGGATCAGCGACATTCCTTCAAGCAGAGCTTCAATGTTTGCCGGGACCAGATCTTCAACTCTTGGTTCAATCACAATATGGGAATTGAAGGCCGCGATTTTACGTGCGGCGGCAATGGCCTTCGGCAAGGATTCCGCGGCGTCCTTCTCATCGAAGAGCGACTGGCGCTGCAGATTGCTCGGCTCAACGTAGTCGCGGTCGATGATGCGGAGCGTGCCCACGCCCGCGCGGGCCAGCAGCCCGGCCAGGGCGGACCCGGTGGCGCCGCATCCGACGATGGCCACACGCGCCGTCGCCAGCTTGCGCTGGCCTTCCGCACCGATGCCGCGGAACAGGATCTGCCTCGAATATCGTTCGTCGCGAGCATTGTCGGGAGCATTGGCGGAGGAATCATTTACCGGGGAATCCGCCTGCGAATTCCCAGCGCGTTCATGAGGTGGAGGTTGCTGTCCCAAAGAGATCACCAGTTGCGGGCTGCAAAACCTTTATTATAAGTGGCAGGCTTGCCAGCCGGACTGACCATGCCAGGCTCGGCCAGAAAGCGCGAGCCCGAACAACTCGTACAACAACAACCGGGTGCATTTCCATAGAAGTCACTAGCACCCGGACCCAAGGACACCTGTTTGCTGAAACGGTACGCCACACTTCTGAGTGCGATGATCCTGCTGTGGTCGGCGGTCGTCGCGTCGGGCATTGTGTCGGTGGCCGCAGCGCAGGCAGGCGCAGCCGAGCAGAATTCAGCGAACCCAGCCCCGGCGAACCCAGCCCCAGCGAACCCGCAGTCCAGTCCTTCCGAAGCGAAGCCGGGATCCACAGTTCAGCAGGAGATCCATCAGCAGGAGGCCCATCCGCCTGAGATCCAGCCGCCGTCCCCGTCGGTGACCTCCGCGTACGAAGGGAAGCTCGTCCAATCGATTCAGATTCCCGGCATCGCCGAACGGGATCGCGCGCATATCATCGAGCTGCTGCCGCAGAAAACGGGGGAGCCTCTGGATCGCGGGCACGTCCGTGACAGCATCCGCGCCCTGTACGCCACTGGCCGCTTCGCCGACATCCAGGCGGAGGTTGTGCCGTCGGGCGACGGCGTTGCGCTCGCCTTCATTACCTCGGCTAATTTTTTTGTGGGAGCGGTCAACGTGGAGGGCGCTCCCACCCGTCCTACGTCGAACCAGATTGTGAACGCGTCGAAGTTTCAATTGGGAGAGCGTTACACGCAAGAGAAACTGGAGCGCGCGCTCGAAAACATCCGGCAGTTGATGCAGGAGGGCGGTTACTACCGGGCTCGAGTCACGGCCGAGAGCATTTCGAATGCGGCCACGCAGCAGCTGGACATTCTTTTTCATATCACCCGTGGGGAACAGGCGAAGGTGGGCGAGGTGAAAGTCACGGGCACGTCCGGCCTCTCATCCATTGAAGTGCAGCAGATCGCCCACATGGATCGCGGCAAGCGCATTACCGCCGCTCTGGTCAGCGGTTCGCTGCAAAGGCTGCGCAAGCGGTTCCAAAAGCAAAGTCGCGCCCTGGCCCAGGTCTCCATCGCCGAACAGCCCTACCATCCAGAGACAAACTCCGTGGATTTCACTTTCCAGATCGATCCTGGCCCGGTGGTAGTCATCTTTGCCCGCGGTTTCCACATCAGCCGCGGCGTCTTGAAGAAGGAAGTTCCGGTCTACGAAGAGAACGCCGTGGATGACGATCTGCTGAACGAGGGGAAGAGGAACCTGCTCGACTATATGCAGACCCGCGGACATTTCGACGCCAAGGTCGACATTCAAAAGGAAACCGACGCCCAGACCTTGCGCGTGATCTACCAGATCGATCCCGGGCCCCTGCACAAGCTGGTACTGATCGAGATCACCGGCAACAAAGACTTTCTGGATACGGCGAAGCTGCGATCGTACCTGCAGATCGAGCGGTCCAGCCGCCTGTTGAGCCACGGGCGGTACAGTGAAACCCTGCTGAAGAGCGACGTCGCAACTCTAGAGAGCCTCTACCGCGCCAGCGGTTTTCGCGACGTCAAGATCCAGACCAAAGTGGACGACGACTACCACGGGCAAAATAAGCTGGCGGTTCACATTCACATTGAAGAAGGCGTTCGGACACGCATTGGTGAGCTACACATTCTGGGGAATCAGAAGGTCGCGACCAGCGAACTCCCCGAACTCAGCACCCAGCCCGGCCAGCCCTATTCCGAACAGGATCTGGCCAATGACCGGGAGCGGATCCTCAGCTATTACTTCGATCACGGATTCCCCAACGCCACGCTGGAGATCACCACCAAGGCGTCCGCCACTCCACCCAATCATGAAGACGTGACCTACACCATCCAGGAAGGGGAGCGTTTCACGGTAAGCCAGGTCATGGTGGCTGGAACCGAACATACCCGCGACTATGTCGTACAACGGGAATTGCAGGTTCGCGAGAAAGAACCGCTAAGCCAGCAGGATCTTCTCAATACTCAGACCCGGCTCTACGATCTGGGCATCTTCAGCCAGGTGGACACGGCAGTGCAGAATCCCGAGGGAACCGATCCCCAGAAAAATGTTCTGGTGCAGGTGCAGGAGGCCAAACGCTACACCTTCACTTATGGACTGGGATTCGAATTCCAGACCGGGCAGCCCGCGGGAGCGAGCGCCGGAGTAAGCCCGAGGGTAGGGTTCGACGTGACCCGGCTCAATTTGTTCGGGAGGAATGAGACGGTGACGTTCCAGTCTCACGTCGGCAGGCTGCAACAGCGGGGATTGATCAGCTATCAGATTCCCAAGCTGTTCGACAGCAACAAGTGGAAGGTGATCTACACCATTTTCTATGACAACAGTCTGGACGTATCCACGTTCACATCTCAGAGGCTGGAAGGGAAGATCGACCTGCGGCAACAAATCGGAAACTCCGGCATCGAGCCCGGGACCCGGCCGGGGCCCAATTCGATTACCTATCGCTGGGATTTCCGTCGCGTAAAGGCCACCAACTTCGCGACAGCGTTTGATCCCGGCGAAATTACGATTCTTTCTCTGCCCGCCCGTGTGGGCGGACCCGGCTTTACCTTTATCCACGACAAGCGGGACAATCCGCTGGAAAGCACCAAGGGAAACTATTTCACGCTGGACGCGTTTGTATCTTCCTCCTACTTCGGCTCGCAAGCCGATTTCGGCCGCGCGTTGGCGCAGTATTCCACCTATTATGCTTTTGGGGGAAAGGGCAAGGCCGGACATCAGTGGGTGTTTGCCCGCTCGACCAGCATCGGTCTGCAACAGCCCTTTGGAGGCACCAAGGTTTTGCCTCCGGGGTCATGCCCCCTGAACGCCGCGGGAGAGCCGACCTGCACCGACATTACGACCATTCCCTTGCCCGAACAATTCTTTGCTGGGGGCGGAAACTCTCATCGCGGATTCGGGTTGAATCAGGCAGGACCTCGCGATCCCGGCTCTGGTTCTCCGGTCGGCGGTACGGCGCTGTTTGTCAACAACTTCGAACTGCGCCTTCCTCCTCTAACGCTGCCCTATCTTGGAGAGGGATTCGGACTCGCCATCTTCCACGATATGGGTAACGTCTTCACGGCGCCGCACGATATGCTGAAGGGACTGCTGCGCTGGCACCAGCCGTCTACCCAGGCGTGCTTGGCCAGTGGTACAACGACCTCTCAGGACTGTACCGAGTTCAGCAACTCCGGGTATGATTACACTTCGCACGCCCTTGGAGTGGGCGTACGATACAAGACTCCGATCGGGCCCTTGCGATTTGACTTCGGATACAATCTGAATCCGACCAAATATTTTCAGACGTACACGAATAACAGTACCAATCCACCGACGATTGTGCTGGAGACGCAGCGCCTTCGTCATTTCAACGTATTTTTCAGCATAGGCCAGCCATTCTGATGGATAGAGTTCGCTTAAGAACGAAAACGGCATTGATCGCTCTCACGTTGCTGATGAGTGCGCTCATTCTTCCGGCAGCCTGCGCCGGAGAGGTGATCGACCGCATCATTGCCAAGGTCAACGGTCACATCATTCTGCAAAGCGATTGGGACGAAGCGCTCTGTTACGAAGCCCTGCTCAACGGCCGCGCGCTCAGCCAGTTCACTGACGATGATCGGCGCGCCGTCCTCGACCGCCTGATTGACCAGGAATTGCTCGGCGAGCAGATGAAATCTGCTTTGTTCGAGCAAGCGTCGGAGTCTGAAGCAGCGGCTCGAGTTGCCGACTCGCGGAAGCACTATCCGGAAGCGGCGACCGATCAGGGTTGGCAAGCGGTGCTGGCCAGGTTCGCACTGTCGGAAAAAGATCTGGTGGCGCATGTGCGGCAGCAGATCGATCTCATGCGCCTGGTGGACGCTCGCCTGCGCCCTGCGGTGCAGATTGACTCCAAGACCATCGAAGCCTATTACCGGGAGAAGTTCGTTCCGCAGTTGAAGCAGCCCGTTGCAGGCGAGGCTCCGTCGGCCGAGGTTGCCGCCAAGATCCGCGAGTTGCTCACCCAGGAAAAAGTCAACGAGCTGATGATTTCCTGGCTCCAGTCCCTGCGCTCAGAGAGCAAAGTCACCGTCCCGGGCACGACCGGGTCCACCGGGGAGGGAGTACAGACGCGGTGACCGAGCTCCCCGCCAGACCTCGACGCTGGTGGAAATATCTGCTGATCGCCAGCGGCGTCGGCGTCTTCGCCCTGTTGGCCGCGCTCTGGTACATCACTACCGACTCCTTTCAGAGGTACGTGCGCCGGCGGGTGGTCGCCGAAGTGGAGCGCATCACCGGAGGGCGCGCCGAAGTTGGCACCTTCCACATTGTCCCGTTCCACATGCAGGTCGAAGTGCGCAACATTACTGTGCATGGCAAGGAATCGCCGTCCGATGTTCCCCTGGCCCATGCCGACAGCCTGGTCGCGCAGGTCAAGGTCATCTCGTTTCTGCGCACCGAGTTCGGCTTCCACGCGCTCACTCTTGATCATCCGGTGCTGCACATTACCATTGGGCCGGACGGCTCCACGAATGTTCCTGCCCCCCAGGTCGCGCAAAAACCTTCGGAGAGTCTTCCCATCGAGCAATTGTTTGCACTCTCCATTGATCACCTGACTCTGCGCAACGGCGAACTGTTGTGGGGCGATCAACAAATCCCCCTGGACTTCGCAGTTCGCGACGCCGGCCTGGTGATGGATTACTCGTTTCTGCGCGGGCGCTACGAGAGCCATCTCACGCTCGGCAAAGTCGATAGTGCCTTCGAAGACTTCCGTCCATTCGCCTGGAGCACCACCGTCGACTTCAGCCTGGGGACGACCTTCGCCGACATCAAAGCGTTGAAGTGGAGTTCCGGACGTTCGTCACTGGAGGCGCGGGGACGTATCAGCGATTTCCGCAATCCCCGCCTCGACGCGGACTATGACGCGCACATCGATCTGGCGGAGGCAGCCGCGATCGCCCGCCGGCATGACCTGCGCGACGGGACCGCCGAGTTCAAAGGCAGCGGCCATTGGTTGCTTAACGAGTTCTCGGCCTCGGGCGCTCTCACGCTGCGCGACCTGGGCTGGCAGGACGACCAGTTTGCGCTCAAGAAGGCCAGCGCGACTGTGGACTACTCGATCACCGATGAGCAGATCAAGCTGTCGAAGTTGCAGGGCAAGTTGCTGGGCGGGACTTTCTCTGGCGACGCCCAGGTCGATAACTGGCTGCACAGCATTCCGCCGACCCCGCCGAGCAAGGTGAAAAAGGGCACAGAAAACTTTGCTGTGATGACCGCGGCCCGGCCCGCGGCGAAAAATGGCAAGAAAGTGAAGCTGCCGGGGGTGCAAAGCGGTGTGGTGCACCTTCGTCTGCGAGATGTTTCCGCGGGGGAGGTTGCCTCGGCCCTGGATGTGCCCGCGCACCCGTTGGGCCGGTTTCATCCGACAGGATTGGCCACAGGCACCGTGGACGCGGCATGGAAGGGCTCGTATAAGGACGCCGAAGTCGGCTTTGCCCTCGACGTGGCTCCGCCGGCCCATCTGTCAGCGGGAGAACTCCCGGTGACCGCTCGTTTGCAGGGGAAGTATCGCGGCAGCAGCGACGCTCTCGAACTTACGCAGTTCAACGTATCGACGCCCGCCTCGCGCATTCAGGCTTCCGGAATCCTGGCAGCTTCTTCGACGCTGCACGTTTCCATATCGACTGCGAGCCTGGACGAATGGCGCCCGCTGCTTACCGCACTGGGCGGGCCCGCCAACCTGCCGTTCCGCGTGGACGGCTCTGCCACTTTCAACGGGGTGGCCAGCGGAACCTTTTCATCGCCCGCCCTCGCCGGAAACCTGGTTGCGGAGGACTTCGAATTTACCATGCCTGCAACTTCCCGCACCGCCCAGCAACCGGTGCATTGGGATTCCCTGGCGGCCAGTATTCAATTGTCTTCGCATGAACTTGCTTTCCGGGGAGGAACTTTGCGCCGCGGAGACACCAGCGCCGATTTCGAGGTCAGCGCCGAGCTGCAAAATGGCCAATTCACTGACAGCAGTCCTTATACGGCGAGCGTGAACCTGCACCATGTGGACGTCGCGTCAACCGCAGCCCTGGCCGGCTTCGACTATCCCGTTTCTGGGACGGCGGACGTATCGCTCCAGATCGCCGGAACGCGGTCCCATCCCCAGGCCCAGGGACACATTCATGCTGCGCATGCCTCGGCCTTCGGCGAGCCGATCGAGACTTTCGACGCCGACCTGCACATCGCCGGGAACGAGACGGCTCTCAACAATATTCAACTCACCCATGGCGACGCCGACGTTTCCGGTACTGCCGCTTACACGCCGGAGACCCGCGGTTTCCGGCTCGACCTGCGCGGGGAAAATTTCGACCTGTCGCGGGTTCCCCAGATTCATCTGGATCCCTTACCCGTCGAGGGCAACGCCGACTTTACGCTGCAGGGCTCGGGCACGCTCGATGCTCCGGTCATCAGCGCCGCCGTTCACGTGAGCAACCTCACGTTCGACCGCGAACTTTCCGGTGGCATGTATCTCGAAGCGACGACCAAAGACGGCGAACTGCGCCTCACGGGCCACTCCGACTTCCCCCATGGCAACCTGGCCATCGAGGGCAGTGTCGGAATGCACGGCGACTATCCCGCGAACATTACGGCGCGAACGGATCATCTCGATCTCGATCCCCTCTGGCGCGCCTATCTGCCTGGCCAGCTTACGGGGCACTCTGCGGTCAGCGGCACGCTCACCATGCAGGGACCGTTGCGTTATCCGCAAAAATGGACGATGCTGGGAACCGCGACCGACCTGGCCCTCGAATTCGAGTACGCCAAAATGCACAATCAGGGCCCGGTCCGGTTCACCTACGCGGACGAGACAGCTCACATCGAACCGGCGCATTTGGTGGGAGAAGGGACCGACGTCGTCGGACACGGCGACATTCATTGGGCAGGCGATCAGGAACTCGATATCGCGGCGGACGGCCAAGTTGATCTCAAGATGCTCGGCGGCTTGGTTCCGAATCTCACAGGGTCCGGCCTGGCTACGGTTCATATGACACTGGGAGGCACGATCAGTCAGCCGTTCCCGCAAGGCGGAATTCAGATTAAAGACGGAGCTGCCAACTATGCCGGGTTGCCCAGCGGCTTGAGCGAGATGAACGGCTCGCTGTCGTTCACCCGGGACCGCCTTCATATCGACAAACTCGCGGCTCGCACCGGCGGTGGCACGCTGGACCTGAAAGGCGACGCGACCAACTACAACGGCCAACTGAATTTCAATCTTACGGCGATAGGCAAGGAAGTGCGCCTGCGCTATCCGCCGGGTGTGAGCTCAACCGCCACTGCTGAATTGCACTGGGTTGGAAACCGCTCGGCGTCGACCGTTTCCGGGGACATTCTGGTCACGAAGCTGGCGGTGACGCCCGGTTTCGACTTCGGCTCCTACTTCGAGCGCTCTCGCCAGTCGGCTGCGCTGGCGCCCGCCAATTCACCGCTGTACAACGTGAAGCTCGACGTGGCCGTACGCACCGCGCCCGAACTGCAAATGAAGACCGCGGTGGCCCGGCTGTCGGGAGATGCCGACCTGCGCGTGCGCGGGTCGGTGGCGCGTCCCAGCGTACTCGGCCGGGCCGACATTCTGGAGGGGGATGCGACCTTTAACGGCATCAAGTTCCGGCTGGAGCGCGGCGACATCACATTTGCGAATCCGGTCGCGATTGAACCCCAGGTCAATCTGCAGGCCACGACTCACGTGCGCAACTACGATCTCGACGTCACCGTGACCGGAACGCCCGATCGTCTGGCCGTGAACTATCGCTCGGAGCCGCCCCTGCCCAAGTCGGACATTATTGCGCTGCTGGCGCTGGGCCGCACCAGCGAGGAGTCCGAGCAATTGCAGCAACAGTCGGGGCAGGGCGTGTTCACCGACGAGGCCACCAACCTGATCATCAGCCAGGCCATCAATTCGACCGTGAGCAGCCGCATGCAGAAACTTTTCGGAGTCAGCCGGATCAAGATCGATCCCCAGGGCTTGACCACGGAAACCAACCCTACCGCCCGGGGCCCACAGGTCACCATCGAACAGCAGTTCGCCAATAATATTTCTCTAAGTTACAGTACCAACGTCTCGCAGAGCTCGGAACAGATTATTCAGGGTGAATACTACATCAATCGCAACATCTCGATCGTGGGCACGCGCGATCAAAATGGCGTGATCAGCTTCGATGTGCGCGTTCGACGCCGCCACAAATAGAATCATTCTGACGGGACGCACATTCCCGCTACGCCGCATGAGTTCCTCCACCGACCCCGCCATATTGACGGCCTTGCGCCAGCAGATGGTCGCATCTCAACTGCGCGCGCGGGGCGTTCGCGACGAGCGTGTGCTCACGGTCATGGCGCGAGTGCCGCGGCACGAGTTCGCGCCCGCGCCCTGTCGCGATCAAGCGTATGAGGATCATCCTCTGCTGATCCGCGAAGGCCAGACGATATCCCAGCCCTACATCGTTGCGCTCATGCTGGAAGCCTTGGCCCTTTCGCCGGCTGATCGAATCCTCGAGGTCGGCACCGGGTCGGGCTACGTGACGGCATTGCTGGCCGAACTGGCAGCGCAGGTGTTCTCGGTGGAGCGCCATGCCGTGCTCGCCGATCCGGCTCGCGACGTGCTTGCGCGCTTAGGCTACTCCAACGTGAAAGTGATAGTGGGTGACGGCACTCAAGGATTTGCGGAATGTGCGCCCTACGATGCCATCATCGTTTCGGCGGCCGCTCCGGAGGTGCCGAGTGCGCTGCTGGCGCAACTGGCGGAAGGCGGAAGAATGATCATCCCGGTGGGTGCGCCCGATTCTCAACAGCTGCAGTTGATCCGCATGGAAAACGGCCAGCCGCGGACCACATTGCGCGAACTCTGCCGCTTTGTTCCGTTAATTTCCGGCCCGCCGTAGACTACGAGGTCGGCTTTTCGCGTGGAGGCTCAATCGCGAGAAATTCTTCCGCGAAGCGCCGCGCGTAACCCTCAAGCAACCCTGGAATCCGTTGCGCATCCGCCGATTGCAGCACCAATCCCGCATGGTGGTGCTTCTTGATCCGCAGATACACTTCCGGATCGTTGTACGCCGAAGTGTCCGGATTCTCCTGTCGCGCGAGGGAAAGAATCACGCCGGCATATTCTTCCCGCACCGGCGGCAATCGATAGCTGCCATCCCCGCCGGCGATTTCGATCCGCGCCCACTCGCGCCACAGATTGACTCCCGTGGCCGCCTCGACCATCTCGTTGATGTAAGCCCCGCCCACGCGCGCCGCGCATTCCAGAAAATAAAAGTGCCCGTCGGCGTGCGCGCGAATGAACTCCGTATGCGCGACTCCGCGCAGCAGACCGAGCGCGGCGATCAGGTCGCGGTTGATCTCCCGCAGCCCGGAATCGTCCGGGCTTCCCCGCGCCACCGTGAACGTCGTGAAAATTCCGCCGCCCTGCGCCACGTTCATAGGTGGCTTGCCGTATTTGCTGACGTTGGCGAAGACCACGTCATTCTCTGAAACCACGGAGTCCACGTGATACACGTCGCCGGGAAGAAATTTCTCCAGCAGGAACGAAGACTGCTTGTCGCCCAGTTGTTCGAGCAGCGGCCACAATTCCGCGGCAGCGTGGATTTTCTTGATGCCGATGGCCGACGCTTCCTGCCGTGGCTTGAGCACCCACGGACCGGGCACGTGCTCCAGGTAATAGCGAATGTCGTCGTGATTCACCACCGGCACGAAATCCGGCACACGCACGTCGCGGTCCAGCGCCCGCATGCGCATGGCCAGCTTGTCGCGGAAATAACGCATCGTGGACAGGCCCATCCCCGGAACGCGCAGATGTTCGCGCAGCGTGGCCGCCGTTTCCATGTCGTATTCATCCAGCGCGACGATGCGGTCGAGCTTGTGCGAGCGCGCCAGATGCGTCACCGCCCCCACGACGTCGTTGAGGGCAATATCGGCCGGGAGGTAGAAAGTATCGTCGAGGCTTTCGCGCGGCCAGTCGGCGTCGCGCAGCTTCTCTGCCGTCAGCAGTATCACAGGGCAGCCGTGGCGTTTGCACTCGCGCATGAACTCCTGCCCCTTCTCATAGGTCGTGATGCACAGGAAAGTCAGTGGGCGGGCGTCAGGCATGGGGTTCTTCTCGCAGCAGGACTGCGAGGATACCACGCTACCCGCGGTCCGAGGATCGATTATTCCGATAGTCCTGAACAATTAGTCCTGAACAATCGCGCGAGTATCCCCAGACCCGGCAGGGAGAGAAAATCGGGCCGGGATTCCGCTCTCTGTCTTTGATACACTCTGGGCAAATGCCGGATGCCGTTCAACGCCGTAAGAACATCGCGCCCTGGTTCGGGCTTCTGTTCGCCATCGGTGCAGTAGGCTGCAACGCCGCATTTTTTGTGAATCCTCCCTTGCAGGGGACGCTTCCCTGGCTGAGCCTGTTGTTCGCCGCCCTCGCGCTGATCTTCGTTGTCACCGGGCTGTGGCGGGCATTCGGCCAGGCGCAGGTCTATCGCGGTAAAGTGCTCAGCGTCGTGCTGGGCGTGATTGCGCTGCTTCCTGTCGGATTCACGGTGTTCGTCTTCGTCGCCGCCCGAAGGCTGCCCAGCTCAACGGCCGCGCCACAGGTCGGCCAGAAGGTTCCGGACTTCACTCTTCCCGATACTTCGGGCAAACTCGTATCGCTGGACCAGCTTCTCGCTCCTGTTCCGTCCCCGAATTCCTCCGCGTCTTCTCCCGAGTCCCATGCCCCCAAAGCGGTATTGCTGATTTTCTACCGCGGTTATTGGTGACCTTACTGCAACCTCGAGTTACGAGGCGTCGAAAAACGGCTTGCGGAGTTTCAGGCAGCCGGCGTGCGCCCAGTCGCAATCAGCGTCGACGCGCCGGAGGTGTCGCGCGATCTCGTCCACAAGGCGGGGTATACCTTCCTGATTCTCTCTGATCCCGACACCACGGTGATTCGGCAATATCATTTACTGCACCCCGGCGGCGCTCAGGATCAGCACGACATCGCACGGCCCGCCGAGTTTCTCGTCGATTCGTCCAAGATGGTGCGCTGGACCAACTTCACCGAAGACATCCGGGTCCGAGCCCGCGCCGATGAGATGTTGGCTGCCGCCCAACAGATGCGGTGACTCCGGTTCGCTCCGTGCTGCAACTCAGAATCGGATCACCCCCGATCTTTGTGAGGTCGGCGTCGGGTGCGTCTCGTCTTCCCATCTTCCCCAAGGTTGCGCTATAGTCTCAACCCGGCGCCCAACTGCGCCATCCTGGCGCGCTCGGGGAACACGGAATGGGTATGCAGTCTCGGTCGGAAGGCAAGGCCCGCATTTACGGTGAGAACATTGAGAGCGACCTGGCGTCGCGCTTCCTGCGCGTGGTGGAAGTGGCCGCGATCGCTTCCGCCCGCACCATGGGACAAGGCGAGCGCAAGCTTAGCGACCAGGTTGCCACCGAAGCCATGCGGCGAACCATGGACAGCATCCCCATGCGCGGCACGATCGTGATCGGCGAGGGTGAGCGGGACGAGGCGCCGATGCTTTACATCGGAGAAAAAGTTGGTGCGGAGTTTCCTCACGGCATGGAGGTTCCCGAGGTCGATATCGCGGTCGATCCGCTCGAAGGCACGAACCTGTGCGCCACGGGCGCGCCCGGATCGATCACCGTGCTCGCGGCTTCCGAGCGCGGAGGCCTGCTCCACGCTCCCGATTGCTACATGGAAAAGATCGTCGTCGGCCCATCCTGCAAAGACGCCGTCGAACTGGATGCGCCCGTTGCCGACAATCTGAAGAATATTGCGAAGCGGTTACAGCGCGACGTGGAGGACCTGGTCGTGATTGTGCTCGACCGCCCACGTCACGAAAAGCTGATTGCCGACATTCGCGCGGCCGGCGCGCGGATTCGCCTGATCAGCGATGGCGACCTCTCGGCCGGAATCGCCGCCGCCGTCATCGGCACCGGCGTACATGCGGTCATGGGCTCGGGAGGTGCGCCCGAAGGCGTGATCACGGCCGCCGCCATCCGCTGCCTCAACGGCTACATGCTCGGCCGCCTGGTGGTGAAGCCCGATCAGGAACAACGCTTGGCCAGCATGGGCATCAAAGATAAGAACCGCATCTACGAAGCGGAAGACCTGGCTCCAGGCAAGCAGCTCATCTTTGCGGCCACCGGCGTCACCGACGGCGCGCTGCTCAAAGGCGTGCGTTTCTTTGGCGAAGGTACGCGGACGTCTTCCGCGATCCTGACCCTGCGCACCGGCAAAGTGCGCTTTGTGGAAAGCATTCACCTGGAGAAGGGACCGGATGTGAAAGTAAGATTCTCATAACAGAGTCGCGGACGAGTGGGGTGTCTATGGAAAGAAAGCAAAAACGGGCCTTAACCGAAGGGGAGGTGGCTGTTCTCGTCATCATCCAAGAAGGATACGGACCGCAGCAGAACGGTGTCGATCGAGTGTGCTTCTCCCCGGCGGATGAAGCCGTCCTATTCGTCAAGTTGAAGAACGGCATGAATACATTGTTTGCCAACCTTTCGAACCTTGCGGCGCAGCGCGCCGATGGCACCATTGCGAGTGATGAGGAATTGAAGACGAAGCACCTGCGACTCAAGTGATCCGGGCTGGCAGCTGTTCCTCTCCTACTTCAGATAATACGAATCTTTCTTCAAGTCCTCCGGGACGTTGGGCATCGGCGGCCACTCCAGCGAATATCCCTTGAGCAGCGGAGTCGCATTCTCCGACCGCAGCGTGCCGTCATGCACCGTGAACTTGTGCGGATTGCCGGCCGAGGATCCTTCCCACAAGCACACGCCCGCGTACGCCCCGTCTTTGCGCAGGATGTAATACGTCATGTCCATGAAGTGCAGCTTGCTCATGTCGCCGTTGTAATTGCGGACAATGCGCTTGAGCGCGTCCAGTCCGGCTTCCTGCGGAGACATGCCATGGCGCATGTTCTCGACGATGGTGTGAGCGCCTGCGACCTTGATGTTTTCTTCCCCGGCGCCGGTCGCTCCGGCTGAACCTATGTCCTGGTCGGTGTAGCAGCCGGCGCCGATGATGGGCGAATCGCCGCAACGGCCGGGGAGTTTGAACGCCAGTCCGCTGGTGGTGGTGATACCTGACATCTCTCCTTTTTCATTCAACACCGAGCAATGAATCGTGCCGGTCGGTGGAAACAGCACGCGCCGCACCGCCGCCAGTTGAAACTCGGGCTCAATGCCGAGATCGGCAGCGCGCTGCTGCAATTGCCGAATCCGGTCCTGCCAAAGATCAGCCTGCGGTTTGGAGTCAAGCACGGGCGGACGCCAGTGCGGGTCGGCCATGCCCGGCCCCCACCAGTCGCGATCGGAATGAGTTTCCTTCCACAGCAGCCAGATCTTGCGCGAGCGTTCGGTCAGCAGGTTCTCGCGCGGAAATCCCATGGCCACGGCAAATCGTTCCGCGCCCTCTCCCACCAGCATGACGTGGCCGGTGTGCTCCATCACCGCTTTCGCAACCATGGACACATTCTTAATATTGCGCACGCCGCCCACCGACCCCGCGCGCCGCGTGGGCCCGTGCATGCAACAGGCATCGAGTTCGACCACGCCTTCTTCGTTGGGCAATCCACCCAGCCCGACCGAATCGTCGTTGGGGTCATTCTCCGGGCCCATCACCACGCGCACTCCGGCATCGAGCGTGTCGCCACCGCTCTTGAGGAAGGCGTACGCCGCCTCCGCATAGGCATAGCCGTTCTGGGCACATAGGATGATCGGGCGCTTGGGGGAATCCGACTGAGAAGCGTGCCCCTGTTGGCTGCTCTCGGCGAGCGCTTCGGGGATCGCAGCGTGCGCTCCTGCGGCGACGGCTCCGAGCACGGACGTCTTCACGAAATCACGGCGCGAGAATGTCACTGGTCCTCCCAGATCGCTGCCCCATGCGACCATGAATTTGAATGCGAAGCGGAAGCATATCATGTGCCGGAGCGAGGATTCACGCCGGTCTGGTTCCGTTACTCAGCAGAAACGTGGCTCGCCAGCGGGCTCATTTCCTTAACGAGTCCAGCCAATTCATCGTCACCGTAAAGGGCGCCGTGCTACCTGCCCCATAGGTGGTCATGTAGATCTTCTGGCCGTCGCGGGTGACGGCGTAATAGTTCGAGACCGGATGCGCGTCGAGATCGAAAATGGGTTGGGGCTTATCGTTCTGAAAATGATCGCCTGTGATGCTGACCTTGGCCGACATCAGCGTGTTCGCTGAGGTGTTGGTAAAGAACAGCTCTTTTCCGTCCCCTCGCCACACCGGAAAAGTCCCGCCCCCGTTCGATACCTGCCATTTGCCGCCGGCGATCGATGGAGTTCCATCCGGTGCGGTCCGGAAAGGCACGACGTAAATTTCCGGCAGACTCGATTCATTCGAGGAATAGGCCAGCCATCGCCCGTCCGGAGACATGGCCACCCCGAAGGTTCCCATCTTGGCAGGAAACAGGGAAGTCAATTTGCGACTGCCGTCGAGCGCCAGCGCGCTGACTTGATCGGGACCACGGAAGATCAGGTGCTTCCCATCTGGGCTCCACACGATGGGGTACAGTTTTTGGGGCACGGACTCTCCTCCCGCGTTCCCCCGTTGAGTCGGCAGTTTGAACAGAACTTCCTCCGCGCCGCTCCCGGATACATCCTTGGCGATGATTGCGTCTCCGTCGCTGTCGACGCGATCGAACGCCAGTCGCTTGCTGTCCGGCGACCACACCGGCATGAAGGAGTGCTGGTCGAAGGTCAGCTTGGCGCTGGTGTTCTTGCGCAGATCAAAGACCCAAACGTCATTTAACTGGCCGGAGGTGATCCCCAGAGAGGCGGCCATCTGCTCCTCGTTCGGGGAAAGAACGATGGTCTGAAGCAGGTCCTTTTCCTCGCTCAGCAGGGTCTGCTTCCCGCTGCGGTCACAAGAGACGAGGCGCGTTCCCGCAGCCACCGCGCCGGTCTGGTAAATCAAAGAAGAGCCCCCTACGGAGAAAGCGGCAAAGTTGAATTGAGGATCATTTTGCACGTGCTCGGCCACGACCACGGGCTCGCCGGTAAAGTGCAGCGTCACCGGGTCGAAGCCGCGGATCAGCAGACTGTTGTCCAGAACATAAAGCAGATGGTTATTGGAAAACATCGGGCGCGAGATGACATCTTCCACCAGGACCGGTCTGGGGTCATCCAGTGAGGCGACAAACGCGTGGGCGGTAGGGATTAGGGGAGCCTGCGCCACAAAGAGGAAGTGCTTCTGATCGGGAAGAAACTGGGGAAAGCGATGGCTGGTTTCGTGCCGCGCCTCGTCCAGGCTGGTAAGCTGGACCGGCTTGCCACCGGAAGCGTCCACCCGGAACAGCGGGCCGGCACGAAGGCCAAATAGGATGACACCGTCCGTGGACCAGGTTCCGCCGCGACCTTCAAGGACCTCACAGAGGGGAATGGCGCTTCCCCCGGCCAGATCGAGCTTCTTCAGTTTGGCCCCGGCGAAGAACGCCAGATACTTTCCATCCGGCGACCAAAACGGATAAAGGGCTCCTTCCGTGCCTGGAAGGAACCGGGCTTCCGTGGAATTGAGCGCTCGCAGCCACACACCGGCCGTTCCGCTTTTGCCCTGCGTGAAAGCCACGAACGCGATCTGGCTTCCATCGGGAGAAGGGACTGGCGGCCCGGAGAGACCGCGAAAGTTGAAATACGTGTTGGGCGGCGGGTTCACTTCGAACTGGCTCACGCGCACCGGGCCCTTCGACCATCGTGTACCCGCCACAAACGCGGCGGCGATCAACACTGCCGCGGCCAGCACCACCGTCCAGATAACCCGTCCGCTGCGCTGAGAGATCTCGGCGGCCTTGGGCGCTTTCGCAGCCCACTGTAGTTGCCGCGAAATGTCGGTGCAGCTTTGCCAGCGTTCTTCCGGATCCTTCGCGATACAGGTGGCGATCACCTGCTCCAGGGCCGGTGGCGACAGGGGCTGCATCGCGCTCAGCGGCTTGGGTTCGGCGGCCAGGATCGAGGCAATCGTGCTGGCCGTTGTCTTTCCTTCAAACGCGCGCTTGCCCGTGACCATCTCGTACAAAACCGAGCCCAGGGCAAAAATGTCACTGCGCTTGTCCGCTTCTTTCCCTTCCAGTTGCTCCGGAGCCATGTACTGAATGGTGCCCACGATGGTGCCTTCCGTGGTCAATGGCTGCGACATCGTGGCCAGCGTGTTCGAGGCGGACAAGTTCCCCAGAGGAGCCGCCGGCGCCTTGGCCAAGCCGAAGTCCATGAGTTTCGCTCCCGACTTGGTCAGCATGATGTTGCCCGGCTTCAGGTCGCGATGGACCACACCGCTGCGGTGCGCCTGTTCCAGCCCCTGGCAAATCTCAGCCCCAACACGGAATACCTGCTCCAGTGGCAGCCTTCCCTTGCGCAGCCGTTCCCCGAGCGTCTCGCCTTCCAGGTATTCCATGACGAGGTAGCTGATCCCGTCATGCTGGCCGACGTCGTAGAGGTGGCAGATATTGGGATGGCTTAGTGACGAAATCGCGCGCGCCTCGCGGTCGAAACGCTGTTTTGCTTCCGGGTTGCTGCAGAGATGCTCGGGTAGGATTTTGACAGCGACGGTGCGGTCCAGACGGGTGTCGCGGGCGCGATACACTTCGCCCATGCCGCCTGCCCCTAGCGGCGATTGAATCTCGTAAGGCCCCAGCAGCGTACCCGAGGAGAGTGCCATCTGTGGGTCGCAATTATAGTTTCATTCCCTGACGGCTTCAAAGTTTCGTCGGCGGCACGCTCGCGCGCCGCCTCGGCGGTTCACCGGCTGGCGAACCTCCGCAGCCGGCCAGGATACGCGGCGCCGGCCTTGCCCAGTTCGTCCGCCGCCCTGGCCGAAATCGGCTGCACATTTTCCGAACGGAAACGCAGCAGCGCGGCGATGTTGCCCACCCTGTCGAACTCCGGATCATCCTTCACGTAAAACGTTTCGATGTCGCGGCGAATGACCCAGGGCAGAATCGCCTCACCTACGTCGACGATCTCCTGCGTCGCCCGGCCACAAACCGGACAGAAACTGACGAGATGGGCGTCGATGTGCCCGCATCCCGAACATTCGACGGCGTGCGCCTGCAGGTTTTCTCCGATCAGCAGAGTCTGCACTTCTCCCAATTCCAGCGAGCGCAATACGCGGCGCAACCCCGTAACCCCGCGTCCGTTGCTGCGCGCCTGGCTCAACGCCTGGCTCACCAGTTCGCGGCGGCGCTCGCTTTTCCACTGTTCCTTAATCGCCTGCGCGTGAGTGCGGATCTCGTCGCGGGTCACGTGGGCCAGATCCGCATGGAAGCGGCCGATGAGCGCCTGACTCACATAGGAATGTAGCTGCGCTTCGAACAGCGCGCGGTGGGAGTCCGGGCAGGCCAGAATCCATTTCTCGAACACGCCTTTTTCCAGCAACTCCTTCAAGGACTCAGCCACATGCTTGAAATGCTGGCGCGTCTCGTCTTCCACGCGGCGCTGGGCATGACCTCCGTCATAGCCGGCATATCCGTCGCTGCGGCCCTTGCGGGACAGCGGTTGGAACAGGTCTTCGCGCTCGGTCAACTCGCCGAGACGAAGATCGAAAATGCGAGCCCGGTGCCGGTCGACCAGCACCACACCCAGCAGCGGGGTTGCGCCCAGCAGGTGCGCGATCGGTTTGAGATGGAAATGCTGGTCGATGAAAAGTTGCGTTCCGGGCAGGCTGGCGGGCAAATCATACTCGCGCCAAATGTTCTGGGCGGCGCAGGCAAACACGGCCTTACCGTGGGTCCCGTTGGTTCGCAATTCGCCAGAGAGCCGCAGGATGCGGTCCAAGTCGGCGCGGGCGCAATCCTTCTTGCCCTTATTTTCCAGGCTGCGCAGGGCTTCGCGCGCCAGGTCCTTCACCAGAATTACGTCTTCCTTGTGCGCCTTGTTGCGCGGCGTGGAGGGCTGAAAATAAAAACTGACAGCGCAAGATTTTTCATCCTGAAATTCGGCTAACTCTCGGATTTGTTCGCGAGTAATGGTCATGAATGACCTCCCAATAAATTGAGATTGGATCTAAGCGGTGCCCGTGGGAGCGAACCGGCCATGAAACTGTTTGGCCAGCCCGGGCGCTTTGCGCAAGTGGTCGCGCGCGGCGGAAACGAAGGTGAGCACCCGCTCGGCCGGTTGGCCGGTAATCGCTCCAATTTCATCCACGCTGAAGCCTTCGATGGCATGCAGGATGAAGGCCTCGCGCGGTCCCGAGCCCAGGTCGCGAAGTGCAGAAGCGATCAGCCGCAAGAGTTCGTCCGAGGCCATGATCTGCTCCGGGGTGGCCACACGCGCGTCGGCGATAACGGTCGCACCGGTGATGGATTCGTCCGGCTGATGAAATTGCAGCCCCGGTTCGTCGCTGCCTTTCACGTTGCGCTGGCGCGCCGAATCCTCCAATGGCATGGCGTTGCCATTGCTCTCGTCGGTGCGCGAGAGGTCGTCCAATGCTTGCAGCGCCAGCCGGTAAAGCCAGGGCTCAAGCGCGAGGCGTTCTGGCTTCTCCTGCCCGTTTCCCAGCGCGGCGGCGATGGTTTCGTCAATCACCTCTTCCTTCGAGAGGCTGTCCGCGGCGATCAAGTCCTGCGCCTCGCGGAAATAAATTTCCCGTTCTACAAACCGCTCCAGGCGCGACAGATTCACATTCACGTAAGAACGGATGTCGTCCGCGGAAATGGTTGGCGCAAAGACCGCGGCCAGCGTCTGCTCGAACGGGACTTCGTGCACGATCGTGCCCGGCCGGGCGCTGTCCCCGCGCTTTCCGCGCTGCCACTTGTGCGATGCCCGCAGGAGATCTTTGTGCTTGTTGACCTGCTGCAGCAAGTCCTCAAACGCGCCCTTCACCGCAGCCGCGGCCGTTGGCGCCGAGGCCTGCACCGCCATCTGGCCCGAGGGCAAGCGCAGGTTCAGCGACACGCTGGTGCCCTCGCGCGGCGAAATTTCCTCCACCACGCCCTTCAGGTGGATGAGTTCCGGACGGAAAACCTGTAGACGTTTCTGCAGTTTTTCGATCTGGTGTTGGATGTCTTTTTCGACGGCGGGAATCTTATGAAGACGGTAGCTGACGTGAACGTTCATAGCGCCTCGGCCTTGCTTTACGTAGTGCGCAACCAAGTGCTCTCTAAGCCGAATTGTACACCCGGTGGAAAAAAGGCAAGCGGAGAATTCAACGCCTCAAGAATTAAGAAGATCGGCTTTGGGAATGGTTGCGTCTAAGAAATTGTTAAGCCCAGCGTCGGTTTGCAGAGGTTGCAACGGGCAGGTATGATCCCGTGACGATGATCTGGTCAAAACTCATTCTGTTCGCCGCGCTCACTGCCGTTGGCTGGGCTCAATCTTCATCATCCAAAGAAGTCGAAGCCGTCTACCCTGACGCGCATGCGCTCTATCTCGATCTGCATGAGCATCCCGAACTCTCGAAGCATGAAACGCAAACTGCCGAGAAACTGGCCGCCCGCCTGCGCAGCGCTGGCTATGACGTCACTGAGCACGTTGGCGGGACCGGGGTGGTAGCCCTCGTGAAAAACGGGCCTGGCCCGACCATTATGCTGCGCACTGAACTCGATGCCCTGCCCGTGGAAGAAAAGACCGGCCTGCCCTACGCAAGCAAGGTACACACCAAAGATGATGCTGGACGCGACGTCCCGGTGATGCACGCGTGCGGGCACGATCTGCACATGGCCGCGGTTTTGGGAACCGCCGAGATCATGGCGCGAAGCAAGAATACCTGGCATGGAACGCTGATGCTGATCGGCCAGCCCGCCGAGGAGGGGTTCGGGGGAGCCAAGATCATGATCAACGACGGCTTGTTCACGCGCTTCCCCAAACCGGACGTCGCTGTGGCTTTGCATGTCTCCAACACATTTCCTGCGGGAATCGTCGGAATCACGCCCGGCGTCTACAACACGAATGCCGACTCGATCCGGATCACGATCTATGGCAAGGGCGGGCATGGCGCATCGCCCCACACGACAGTCGATCCCATCGTGATCGCCGCTCGAACGATCCTGGCACTCCAAACCATCGTGTCCCGCGAAGTGAAACCGGGCGAGATGGCGGTGGTGACGGTCGGCTATATCCAGGCTGGAACGAAGAACAACATTATCCCCGACCAGGCAGAAATGGGGTTGACCGTGCGGACATACAAACAAGAGGTGCGCAAGCAGATCCTCGCCGCCATCACGCGCATCACCAAAGGCGAGGCTGCCGCAGCGGGCGCTCCTCGCGAACCCTTGATCGATCGCTATCAAGGCGACGACTTGGTGTACAACGATCCGTCGCTGGCTCAGCGGCTCAGGGCTCCGTTAGAGGCGGCGCTGGGCAAGGACAATGTTGCCACCGCCGAGCCGATCACATCTTCGGAAGATTTTTCCTACTACGTTGAGGAGGGCATTCCCGGTTTCTACTTCAGTCTAGGAGGAGCCGACCCCGCGAAATTCGCGGAAGCCAAGGCCACGGGAACCTCGCTCCCGTCGAATCATTCCTCGCTATTCGCTCCCGACGTGGACCCCGCGCTGCACACGGGCATCGTGGCCGAGGTGGCCGTGTTGAGGAATCTGCTGAATGCGTCGCCAGAGGAGTTGCACAAACTGGCGGCACAGTCGTCACGCTAAATCTCTTCGTTGTCATCCTGAGCAACGCGAAGGATCTATGCAGTGTGCTGTGGCCACCTGTCGATTCAAATCTGATCAACGCGCTGAAGGGAAGAGCAGCGCAAGTTGCATAGATCCTTCGCTTGCCGGCGTTCGCTTCGCTCGCGCCGGACGGCGCTCAGGATGACAGGAGTAGCTTGTGTGGAAAGGCGAGGGGGAGAACTACACCGCGACCGTAACCGACGTCTCAGTCCGCGTAACCGGCCGGTAGAGCGTGTCGCGTTCGATCGGCTCGCGCCCGGCGGCGCGGATCAAGCGCTCCAGCTCCTCGCGGCGCATGCCCTGCGGCGTGGTCGCGCCCGCGTCGTGATAAATCTTTTCCTCGATCACGGTGCCGTCCATGTCGTCGGCCCCGAAGCGCAGCGAGATCTGCGCCATTTTCGATCCCACCATTTGCCAGTACGACTTGATGTGCGGGAAATTGTCGAGCACGAGGCGGCCCACCGCGATCTGCTTCATGTCGAGCATGCCGGTGGTCTTGGGCAGATGCTGTAGCGCTGTGTTGTCGGGATGGAAGGCCAGCGGAATGAAAGTCTGGAAGCCGCCGGTCTCGTCCTGCAGCGCGCGCAGCTTCAGCAGGTGATCGACGCGGTCTTCATCGTTTTCGACGTGGCCGTACAGCATGGTCGCGTTTGACTTGAGACCGATCTGGTGGGCGATCTTGGCGGTTTCCAGCCATTCGCCGCCGTCAATCTTGTGGTCGCAAATGATGTGGCGCACGCGGTCAGCAAAAATTTCAGCCCCGCCGCCGGGCAGAGAATCCACGCCCGCCGCTTTCAATTGTTCCAGCGTCTCGCGGATCGAGAGCTTGGCCCGCTTCGACAGATACGCCACCTCAACCATGGTGAAGGCCTTGAGATGCACCTGCGGAAAGCGCTGTTTCAGGCCCGAGCAAAGATCAAGGAAATATTGAAACGGCAGGTCAGGATGCAATCCGCCCACAATGTGGAATTCCGTGACTGCCTCGGTGTATCCCGAAGCCGCGGTTTCGAAAGCCTCTTCGAGCGCCATGGTGTAGGCGCCGGGCGTGTCCTTCTTGCGGCCAAAGGCGCACAGGCGGCACGCCGCCACGCACACATTCGTCGGATTGATATGGCGGTTGACGTTGAAATACGTCTTGTCGCCGTGCATGCGCTCGCGCACGGAGTTGGCCATCCACCCCACGGCGAGAATGTCGCCGGTGTGGTAGAGGGCGAGAGCGTCTTCGGCATCAAGCCGTTGGCCGGCAAACACTTTGGCGTGGATCGGCTCCAGCCGCCGGTCGTCGGTCTGAAAGTCATGAGATGAGCGTGTGGCAGCCATCCTTTTGATGATATCGCAGGACTGGGCCGATGGCCACGTTTCGCCCCGCCAACAGTGATTTCGCAGATTCCAGTACGGGCGAAAGATTCAACGCCTACAGAACCCAAGCGTGTGCACGCCCCCTCGACTTAGGGAAGAAGGAAGACGTTCGATGAGAACTCTCCATTTCCGGCTTTCAAGACTTGGGAATGAGACCTCTACGCGGTCGCGCCGGCAGTCATGCTCCGGGAACGGACGGGTGCTTCCTGCTCCCCTTCGCGCATAAGCCGGTTCCAGAACAGGATCGAGGGCGCGACGGTCGCGATCACCATCGTCCAAGGTAGGATCGGCGAGACCCAGAAAATGCTCGTGGTAAAGCTGAGCAACGCCAGCCAGATCAAGGTCACAAACGTGCCAAACAGGAAAGCCGTTTTCCGCGCGCCGTTGCTGAAGGGCAGTGAGTATTGGCACAGCGCCTGCACCATCAGCGAAAACGGGAACGCCACCACCAGATCGATGAAATAGTGTTCCCCCGTGCCCAGGGTCGCCATCGTGGTCAGCACCACGAACAGCAGCGCAATCGCGCGTATCCATCGCGAAAGGCCTTTGGAGTTCCACCATACCAGCAGCACCCACGCCATATGCAATGACGGAATCGCGTTGCGCGCACCCTTGAGCGGAATGGTAATTACGTTCATGTGCATTACGTCTGCAATGGATGGCGGATGAAAGGGAAACGCAGCGGGAAAAGCATGCACCGGCCCGCAAGCCGGCAACATGTTGTAGAAGAGAACCCCCACCGGCCCCGTAACTAAGAAAGCCAACATCACCGCCAGCGCATTCTCTCGTTTTCGGCGCAATTGCGCCGCATAGACCAGCGCCAGCGGCAACGGAAGCGCGATATAGATGACCAGGCAGACAAACCGCACCCACAGCCACGTCCAGAAAAGCTGTCCCATCAGAAAACTGAACTGCACTCGCAGACTGCAATCGAAGGAGTACAGGAAAAGATCGAACGTCTTCGGATGGAGCGTCTCGGTAATATCGAGCAGCGTGCTCGCCATGTATTCCGAGCCGACAAACAGCACTGCCGGCAGAAATCCATACAGCAGCAGCTTGCGCTCGTCCCCTTCGGCCCAGATTGTGTGCGTGCCTAGCACCGCCAGCGCAGCCAGGCCTGCGAACGAAAAGCCAGCCATGAACACCGGCTTAAACTCCATCACGCGATAGTCGAGCACCGCCAGGAACAGGCTGCCCGTCAGAACCCAAATCAAATCGAACCAGGACCGCCGAATCATCACCAAAATAATCAGAGCGCTGGCCAGCGCGAGCGAAAGAAACGCCGAGGTCATCGAATCGCTGTAGAAATCCCGATTGAGCGCCAGCGCGAGGATCGCCGCAAACAACGCCGCCGTAAGCCCGAGCTTGATCGCGCCCTGGCGATCGATCATTCCCTTCGGTTGATTGGTTTGCTTCGGCACGAGTCGGTGCGAGGCCTTCAATAAATAGCTCGCACTCAAGAGTTTAGGGGTCCGCGAAAACCGGGGCAACCCGCTTTGCCCCGGCGGCGGTTACAAGAGTAATCCTCACGGAATTATTTCCGCAGCAGCAAATCCCCCGCGACAAACATAAAGAACAGCACCGAGATCACGCCATTCATAGTGAAGAACGCTGCATTGAGTTTCGACAAATCGTTGGGCCGGACCAGGGAATGTTCATAGAGCAACAGCAGGATCACCGCCGCAACGCCACAAGCCGCCAGCTTTCCCATGCCGAATACGATCACCAGAGCGACCAGCAGCGCAACCATCACCACATGAAACCCGCGCGCGATCCACAGCGCCGTGGGAATACCGACAAAACGTGGGATGGAATGCAGTCCACTCTGACGATCGAAATCGAAATCCTGGCAGGCGTAAAGAACGTCGAAGCCGCCCACCCAGAACGTCACCGCAGCGGTGAGCAGCAGAATGCGAGGATCGAGCGAGCCGCGCACCGCGATCCATGCCGCCGAGGGCGCAATCCCCAACGCGAATCCCAGCACCAGATGCGACCAGCGCGTAACTCGCTTGGTGTAGGAGTAAAGCAGCAGCACGGCCAGCGCCACCGGAGACAGCAACAGCGCCAGTCGGTTCAGCTGGCTCGCGGCAAAAATAAAGATCGCACTCGACACGACCACGAACGTGGCTACAAACGCGGGTGAAAGATGTCCGGCAGGCAAGGCGCGCGTGCTGGTGCGGGGATTCGCCGCATCGATGGCGGCATCCGCCCAGCGGTTGAACGCCATCGCCGCCGACCGCGCCGCGACCATGGCCACCACAATCCACACCAGTTGGTGCACCGACGGAAATCCTCCGGCCGCCAGCATGGCTCCGCACAGCGCAAATGGGAGCGCGAAAATCGAGTGCTCCCACTTGATCATCTCCAGCGTGACGCGCAGATTGTGCAGCACAGGCACGAGCTAGATTGTAATGCAGACTTAGGGCATCAAAAATCAATCCTGTCATCCTGAGCGAAGCGAAGGATCCGTGTAACTGTTCGCAAGTTGCACCGATCTCCCGCGTCGCTTCAAGATGCACTCAGAACGCATACCGCAAACTCAACTGAATCTGCCGCGGCGGCTTATTGCCGTAGGAATTCGCCGCCAGGATCTTTCCGAAGCTCGGTCCGCCATACCCCGGTCCGCGGGCAGATCCAGCGAGTTCTGCGGCAAGCCAGATCCCACGCTGCCGCCGAAAACCGATGAGATGTCATCAGACGATCTCGCGACACGGTCAAACTTGGGAACCGGACTAGGCGAATGATCCCGCCCGGCGCCGTGCCATCTCAATAGGCTTCTTGCGGACTGCGGCCTCTTCGGCGCTGGCATCTCTGCTACCATTTGCCCATGAGCACCACCAGCAGCGAACATTCGGCGCCAGCGGAACGCACCGCCGAGCACGCAACTCATGAACGCAAAGAGCCGGCCTACCTTTTCACCGAGAAACACGTAGCCGACAAAAGCGAGATTGCGCGCCGCTTCATCGAAACCCGCGCCCGCCTGAATGCCAATGTCGACAAGACCAACAATTTCCTGGTGAAGCGTTTTTACAACATCGACCACAACGCGTACCTCGAAGGCGCGCTACCGGCTAAGACGAAAGAGTTGATGGGATTGGTTGCCTCCGCCTGCCTGCGCTGCGACGACTGCATCATCTATCACATCGTTCAGTCGTATCGTTTGGGTGCGGCTCGAGCCGAGCAAGAGGAATCGCTCAACGTGGCCCTGGTAGTCGGCGGCAGCATCGTCATCCCGCACCTGCGGCGAGCGTATGAGTTGCTGGAAGAAATCTACAGTTGAATATGTTTATGTAGGGACAGCCGCCCCAGCTGTCCGCCGGGCGCAACCCGGCCGGAAGCGGCACCCCCTAGCGGAGATCGGAACCTTCACCTTCCTTGCGCCCCATCCACCGGCCAATCGCGACAAACAGTAGCCCCGTCAGCAGAAAGGCGGCCAGCAACAGCACTGCGTTAGCAGACACCCGGGAATATCCCAACCCGTGAGGGTCGAGGAATGGATACGGATACCAGCCCGACGCCGCTCCGCGCAGCAACGTGTAAGCAAAATACGCTGCCGGATAAGCTAACCACCAGAAAGCATCCTTCCAGCGCAGAGAATTCTTGCGCACGAAAATCACCCAGTACCCCACGTACAGCAATGGAATCAGATCGTGAAGAAGCATGTCCGCGAGTTTCTGCCAACCTTGCGGATCCCAGATCTGGCGCAGCAGCAGCGAGTAAACGATGCCAACGATCGCGATGTTCGCCGCTGTCCCAGTCTGCACGGAAGCACGCGAGAAGAAAGCGCCCCGCCGTGTGCCCGGAGTCCAAACCGAGAAACTGAGCACCACCGCCACCAGCAAGTTCGTGAGGATGGTGAAGTAGCTGACGAAGGTTATGACGCCCGCGATCAGGGTCTTGCCATTGGCGATGGATAAAGTGACCGTCAGGTAACACTGCAGCGCCAGCGCGAACCACCCGAGGGCCGCAGTCATCGTCGCAAAAATGCGCATCGTTACCGCCCCGCTGCCGTCCGCCGCTGCAGCGCCGAAGTGACCAGAGTGACCACGATCAGCGCGATCCCGCCGCCCAGTTCGAGCCGCTGCGAACTACGCAGCGCTTCCCACACCACATCCGGAGGCCAGAGTACCCTCACGTCACGCAAAGCATCCAGGCAAGCCAGCAAGCCTGAAAGAAATCCCACCGCATTCGTCAGTCGCCACTTCTTGTCTGGAGTCATCGGGGACTAATCCTGCGAGTG
Source organism: Acidobacteriota bacterium (assembly GCA_013289685.1). Taxonomy (GTDB): domain Bacteria; phylum Acidobacteriota; class Terriglobia; order Terriglobales; family Acidobacteriaceae; genus Sulfotelmatobacter. Next base: position 536,784 of record JABCZL010000002.1, read on the forward strand.
GTTTTGTGGGGACAGCCGCCCTCGGCTGTCCGCCGGGCGCAGCCCCAAGTTACCAAAGTCAGTCTTGCATCATCCAAGCCTGCAAGCGACAATGGAAGTGGTAGAATCGCCGGCAAAGGAACCCAATGGCTGTAGCCAAATTAAAGCGTCCGAACGAAGACCGGCTGGAAGAGTTGGCCGACCGCATCGCAGCCGAGATCAACGAGCGCGCCGCCAAGATGACTCCCGAGGACCGGGCCCAAGCCGACGCTCAGACTAAGAAGATTGCTGCTCAAGTGCAGCGTCGTACTCCTTGAGTGCGGCGTCGATTTCCTCTTTGGAATAACCCCAAGCTTTCAGAAGTGCCCGCAGGTCCTCCCGAGTGCTACGCCGAAATATTTGCAGCACCGCGTTTTTTTCGTTCTTCCTGATTCTTGATCGCATCGGTACTGATGGGCTGCTTCTTGCCCCGGCTCCGCTCTTCTCGTATTACGTCGTCCAGATCGTCGCGTTTTTTCACAAGGTCGCCGTCTTCAGGGCATGAGTTGAGTGGTCGGTGAGTTTCCTTGCCCTACAAAGTTACCCGGCACGCAAAGTCTCAGATTTCCACGAAGGTGTCCTACGTTTTGCGAGGCAACTCGCAGCTAAAACGCGTCAATCCCAGTAACGCTCTGCCCAATGATCAGCGAGTGCACATCGTGCGTGCCCTCATAGGTCTTGACCGACTCCAGGTTCATCATGTGGCGCATGATGGGATAGTCGTCCGCCACGCCGTTCGCGCCCAGAATATCGCGCGACAGGCGAGCGCACTCCAGAGCCATCCACACGTTGTTGCGCTTCGCCATGGAGATGTGCTGATGCTCGACTTTGCCCGCATCTTTCAGTCGGCCGACCTGCAGCACGAGCAACTGCGCTTTCGTGATTTCGCTGATCATCCACGTGAGCTTATCTTGCACGAGTTGATGCGACGCAATCGGCTGATCGCGCCACTGCTTGCGCAGCAGCGAATATTGCAGAGCGCAGTCGTAGCACGACATGGCCGCGCCCAGCGCTCCCCACGCGATGCCGTACCGGGCTTGATTCAAACACATCAGCGGAGACTTCAACCCGCCGGTCTTCGGCAGCAGATTCGCCTCCGGGATGTGCACATCCTGCAGGGACAGTCCCGACGTTACCGACGCGCGCAGCGACCACTTGCCGTGAATGTCGTCGGCCTTGAATCCGGGCCGGTCGGTCTCGACCAGGAATCCGCGAATCTTGTCATTCTCGTTCTCGACCTTCGCCCAGATGATGGCGACGTCAGCGATCGTGCCCGAAGTGATCCACATCTTCTCGCCGTTAATCACATATTCGTTGCCGACTTTTTTCGCGCGCGTGCGCATGCCGCCGGGGTTCGACCCGAAATCTGGCTCGGTCAGGCCGAAGCAGCCAAGCTTCTCACCCTTTTGCATGGGAGGCAGCCAAGTCTGCTTCTGCTCTTCGCTGCCGAATTCGTAAATCGGATACATGCATAGCCCCGACTGCACGCTCACAAAACTGCGCACGCCCGAGTCGCCGCGCTCCAGTTCCTGCGTCATCAGGCCGTATTCCACGTTGCCCATCCCGGCGCAGCCGTAGCCTTTCAGCGACGCCCCAAAAAATCCCATCTCGGCCATCGGCTTGACCAGTTCGCGCGGAAACCGCCCGGCGCGGTTGCATTCCTCAATGATGGGGACGAGATTGTCTTCAATGAACTGGCGCGTCGAGTCGCGCACCAGGCGTTCTTCGTCCGTCAGCAGGGAATCGTACTGGATGAAATCGACACCGCGAAATTTGATGGCAGGCATGATGATCTCCTGATGAAGTGCGCTCAGAAGAGGCTGGTCGCCTCTAGGCAAACATATGACGGTAGCAGGGGCGCGGGACGCCGGTCAACGCGCGCCAATTCAGATGCGCCATTTCACGTTGACGCAAATGGGGATTGAGGGATACACTGGCCCAACTTTTTCGGCGTATATCGATATCCCACCCCAAAGTTGTCCGTTGCCCGAACCGTGCGAGGGAGTTCTATCCATGCGGAAAGAAATCAAGGTCGGTATGGTCAGTTGGATTAATGATCTGCCGAACCCGATATACTCGACCCTGCAAGCTGTGACCTTGGTCCCCGACTGGATTCCGAAGACGTACCTCGGGTTGTCGGCTACCTCGAATTCGGCACCGCCTGATCCCTTGACAGACTTCAAGGCGTATCAGAACGCCCACGATTTTCGGGCCATGGCCTTCTGTGATTTTCAGGTGGACATCGACGACATCGGCGGAGCGATCACCAACTTCAGTGTCGTCAGTGCCCTGCACGATCCAGGCTGGACTCCCGCATTCAAGATGCGCCATTGGCCTTCAACGATCCTCAGCTTTGACATGAGTATCTACAGCATATCGGAGTTTGCCGGTGAGGCCAGCAGTGTGTCCATCGTTGCAACTCAGAACCGGCACGCGAGCTCGACGATTCCCAGCGTTCCGGCCAACGAGACGGTTCTGGTTAATGCGTTGATCAAGTTTCGTGCCGGCAAGCACACGGACGATATTGGAGTGAATGACGTCGGAGCCGCTTTCCATGTGCCCTGGGTGTGGTGCGAACTGTTGCTCACTTTCGTCGCGGGACGTTTCAAGCTCTACGGTCAAGGCTCGCTGTTTCCTTCGCACGCTTGGTATTTCAATGACACCTGTGTCAAAACCATAGGCCAAACGGCCGACCACATCTTTCCTGTGACTCGGACACCGTTCCCGCAAACGATCACGCGGCTTCCGGGCGCCCATTTCGCAAATACGCCGGCTCCTGCCTTAACGATCGACACCCAGCTTCTGTTGATTTATCCCATCCTGTCGGCTGGCGCCCCCGCTTCGAGTGTCCAGCAGGCGCTGACTGATGAGGCATCGCGAAAAGGCGCGGTCGATACTCATCCCTTTACCGTGGCGGGCAGCGGCGTTTGGTCGCAAACGATGTAATCGGTTTCCTGCCGGCATCTTCCTCACTCGAATCCGGGTCAAGGCATTTTTATTTTTGCAAAGAGTTCGGTGTATGCTGTGTGCGGACTTTTCCCAGTCTTAAATCGATTCACTACCAGCGGAGACTTCAAGGCCGCCGCTGAATGAAATCGCGGAGGCATCATGGCGTCACGTATCAAGCGCAGGATTCTTTCAGTTCTTGTGATGAGCATTGCTCTGTTAGCGGCGAGTAACGCGCTCGCCCAAAAAGTCACCGTCGACGCCGACCCCACCCACATCGCCAACACCTTCAGCCCCGTCCGCTCGCTGGGCGCGGCCATCGACCGCCTCCGAACCGGCACGCCCGATCATCTGCTGAAAGATCCGCTGCTGCACGAAATCCTCGGCGCGGGATGGCAGACCGTGACCTATCGCCAGAACACCGAGCTGATGGTCGAGGCCTGGCATTGGAATCCCGCAGGAAAATGGAGCAACGCAGACAAGCAGGAGGGCTACTTCGTCGGCCAAGCCGAGCCGACCGCCGACATGATCCACAGTTCCTGGGCCGCCCCGCTGCCGCATCGCGGATTCAGCCGCGGCGACGGCAACGGATGGTCGCGCCTCACCGACGGCGATCCCAAGTCGTACTGGAAAAGCAATCCGTATCTGACCAAGGCCTTCACCGGCGAAGACGACTCGCTGCATCCGCAATGGGTCATGATCGACCTGGGCAGTAAGATCGACGTCAATGCCATCCGCATCGCCTGGGCCGATCCCTACGCGAAACGCTACGCGGTGCAATTCTGGACCGGCGAGCTCGAGCCGTTCTACGAGGGCACCACCAAGGGCACGTGGCAAACTTTTCCGTTAGGCAACATCACCGAAGGCAAGGGCGGCACAGCAACCCTCAAACTTGTCGACTGGATGATCCCCGTCCGCTACCTCCGCATCTGGATGACTGAATCGTCCAACACCTGCGACAGCCACGGCTCCGCCGATAAGCGGAACTGCGTGGGCTACGCCATCAACGAACTCTACGTCGGGGCGCTCTCGGCTGACGGCGCCTTCAACGACTACGTCACGCATTTTCCCAGCCGCGATCAAACCGTGACCTGGCCCTCTTCGGTCGACCCCTGGCACGCGGCCACCGATATCGATCAATCCCGCGGCGACCAGGTCGGCTTCGATTTCTTCATGACCTGCGGCATAACGCGCGGCCTTCCGACCATGGTCCCGATCGCGATGCTCTACGCCACGCCCGAAGACGCGGCCAACGAAATCGCGTATCTGTACAAACGCCACTATCCCATCTCCTGGATCGAGATGGGCGAGGAAGCCGACGGGCAGCACATGCTCCCCGAAGATTACGGCGCGTTGTATGTACAATTCGCGACGGCGATTCACAAGCTCGTGCCTGAAGCAAAACTAGGCGGCCCGCCCTTCGAAGGAACCTTCGGCGACGTCGAAGTCTGGCCCGACGCCAACGGGAAAGTTTCCTGGATTGGCCGCTTCTTCGATTACCTGAAGGCCCGCGGCCGGCTCAACGATTTCACATTCTTTTCCTTCGAGCATTATCCGTATCAGGATCGTCCCACATATTCCTGGGCCGACCTGTATCCCGAGCCGGGATACGTGCAACACATCGTGCAAGTCTGGAAAGACAACGGCCTGCCGCCCAACATTCCTTTCTTCATGACCGAAGGCAACATCGGCGGCGGCGCGCCGCCATCGAGCGTCAAGGCCGGGCTGTGGCTCGCGGACTACGTCGGCACCATGATGAGCGAGGGCGCGGGCGCGACTTACTATTTCCATTACATGCCGTACCCGAGAGAAATGGGCGGCTTCGGAAATTTCCTGTGGATCGACCAGAACTATAACGTGCTGGGCTATCCCCCGCAGTATCTGGCGGCGCAACTCATCACCAAAGAGTGGGTGCAGCCCATCGACGCGCTTCACAAACAGTTCAAGGCCGCCAGCGACGTCAACGACGCGGCGGGAAATGTTCTGGTCACCGCCTACGCCGTCGAGCGCCCCGACGGCCAGTGGTCGGTGATGCTCGTCAACCGCGACCAGTTCAACGATCACGCCGTGAAAGTCGAGTTCGCTGGCGGCAAACACGACCGCCATTTTACAGGTCAGGTCGATCGCATCACCTTCGGCTCCAACGAATATCAGTGGCACCGCGAAGGCACCGCCGGACATGCCGACCCCGACGGACCTCCGTCGAAGTCGAAAGTGGACGGCGGTGCGGAAGCGCTGTACCAGATTCCGAAGGCGTCAATCACAATCCTCCGCGGCCGCGTCGGAGAATGACGGCAAAGCTGGAATTTATTTCGCGGGGAAGAGCGGCGCTTTCAGCGGCGCGTAAGCGGCGATGTAAACTCGTTAGCGTAGCGAGACCCAGGCGTATCGGCCCATGACAACCGACTTAGCCGCCAAAACCAAATCCACCGCTCCCAGCCATAGCGCCGTCGGAGTCATGCACGACAAGCTGGTGTTGAACCGCCGGGTCGAGGTTCTGGCCAAGTGGTTCGCCGAGCTGCTTCCGTCTCGAGCCCGGGTGTTGGACGTCGGCTGCGGCGATGGACTGATCTCCGCCGCTCTCCAATCGAAGCGGAGCGACATCGAGGTGCGGGGCATCGACGTACTTCCTCGCGAACGAACTCACATTCCCGTCGAAATCTTCGACGGCACCCATTTCCCCTGTCCCGACGCTTCGTTCGACGTGGTCCTGTTCTCCGACGTGCTCCACCATACCGTCGACCCCACGATCCTGCTGCGGGAAGCGCGCCGCGTCTCCGCGCGCCATGTTCTTATCAAAGACCATTACCGCGAGGGCTTGGCCGCCAACACCCGGCTGCGCTTCATGGATTGGGTGGGGAACGCGAGGTTCGGCGTGGCGCTGCCCTACAACTACTGGACCGAGCAACAATGGCACGCGGCCTGGCGCGAAGTCGGACTTCAGCCCGAGCGCGTGCTGACCAAGCTTGGTCTCTATCCCAAGCCCGCCGATTGGATCTTCGGGGCAAAACTGCACTTCATCGCGCTTCTGCAGCGCTCGTGATGGGCCCCGGCTTGATGAGAAATCGTCCGGAGTAATCCAGCCGCTTCAGCGGCGCCTGAATTCCGCGCTGTTCGAAAAACTCGTCGACCGCCTTGCGCGCACCCTTCCAGTATCCGTAATCATCCAACTGGATCACGCCATCAGGAACGACCTTGTCGTACAAAGACTCCAGGCAGACCTTCACGCTCTCGTACCAGTCCCCGTCAATGTGCAGAACTGCAATTTGTGGAATACGGCTGACCGGCAGCGTCTCCTGAAACAAGCCTTTGACGAACTCGACATCCTCCAGCACTCCGAGCCGCTGGAACAATGCGCGCACTTCGTTCAATGTTCCGATACATGTTCCCGTAAACAGATCGGCGAACTCGAAGTCGGGATCTGCGGAACTCGGCGCAGGCAGCCCCTCAAACGTATCGCACACCCAGAGCTTTCGCCGCGATTCGAGCTGTCGCAGGGTCAACGCCATCAGCGCCGCACTGCCCCCTTGCGCAGCCCCGCACTCCACCACATCGCCAGCGATGTCGCGGCTAACGACGTAGTGCAAAGCCCGGTACAAACCGCGCAGTCGTGCATTGCTGCACATGGTGCGAGTGCGAACCTGGCGATAGAGCCGGGAAAATTCGGACGGCGAGACCCGGTCCCATCCTTCCATCACCACCCGCAGAGCGCTGTCGGCTACAAAGCGGGGATCGCGGGCCCGGTGCAGAACCTCCCGCCAAGGATGTCGTATCGGCTGGGCCGAACTCAACCCTTCTCCCGGCGTGCTCACCGCCGTCGCAGCCCCAGCACGCTCATGAAGAAGCTGGCGAAAATTGTCTGCGCCCCCAGCGTGAGAAACAGCGCGGAGGGAATCACCAGCCGCATGGTGTGCGCGTAGTCGAGCGGCCCGAAGTGCTGGCTCCCCCACGTGCTCACGGCGTACACCGCCGTCGCGAGCCCGGCGATCGTCAGCAGCGTCCCCACCGCTAGTCCCACTTCGAGCGTGATGTATTGGAACAGCTTGTCCAGAGTCCGGTCCGGCGGCAGCAGCCCCTCCGAGATCGCAAAAAATTTCGTGAATACCGCGAACGCGATGGCCTGAAACCCCAGCAGCACAAATGCAGCCGCATAGACCATGGTGTGAACGTCGAACGTCACGCTCCCCACCGTCCTCTGCGCCGGCAACAACCACAGCCCCAGCAGCGATCCCACCAGCATGAGCGCCATTCCCGGATACAGGAACAGCCAGCGGGGGCTATAGAGCAGAAAGAAGCGTAGAGTACGCCAGCCGTCACGCCAGGTCCGCAGATGAGGAGGACGGCTCCTCCCATCCGGCGAAAGCGTGGTCGGCACTTCCGCGATCCGCATGTCGAGCAGCGTGGACTTCACCACCATTTCGGTGGCGAACTCCATGCCAGTCGTGCGCAGCCCCATGCGCTCGTAGGCATCTTTGCGAAAGCCGCGCATGCCGCAGTAGAAATCTCCCACCGGACTCCGAAAAAACAGCCGTCCCAACCGCGTGAGCGCCGGATTGCCGAAGTACCGGTGCAACGGCGGCATCGCATCTTTCTGAATTCCTCCCCGAAAGCGATTGCCCATGACCAGGTCGCTGCCCTTGCGCAACTGCTCCACGAATCGTGGGATGTGTCCAAAATCGTAACTGTCATCCGCATCTCCCATCACAACGTACTTGCCCAGCGCAACCGCGATCCCTCCCATCAGGGCGTTGCCGTATCCCTTGGCGCGTACATTCACCACTCTGGCGCCCAGCCGTTCTGCAATCGCCACCGAACCATCGGTGCTGCCGTTGTCCGCGACCACTACTTCTCCGGCAATGTTCGCTTCCCGCATCGCCCGCTGCGCCTTGACGATGCAGGTCTCCAGCGTCTCCGCCTCGTTCAGGCACGGCATGACTACCGACACTTCGATTGTTTCCGTCTGTTGCACCGGCATGGTCACCGGCTGACGATCCAATTCCGCCCTTAGGGGGACACCCACGGTTCGAACTCCTTCTGCAGAGATGTAACGCCGCTGCGAACTTCAAAAGTTGCTGAAATGATACAGGAAGGCCGCGGAAGCTAGGGTGTGAAAAAGTAGGCGTAGTAATTCGTGTCCGAGATTTTTTTCCAGCGCGGCTCCTTCGCGCTCGCTGGCGGATTCCACGCAATCACCGCCCTCGCTCCAGTGCTGCTGAGGCGCTCATACGCCAAGGCCCGGCGTTCCGGGGATGAGGCCCAAAATTCGCGAGCGGGCAGGCCCGAAGCCGCGGCCTCGGCGACAATCCGGAACCGCCCCAGGCGCGCCCAATGATTAAGATTTCCGTAGCCCACGACCGCGACTTTGTCTCCTGCCCGCAACCCCATGCGTTCCAAACCCAGCGCTGCGATTAGCTGGTCTTTCGGTGACGGTTCCGCGCCGACCGTCATGTTTGTATAACCCTGATCGACCAGGTGCGCCGCAACCGACAAAGCGATGCTAATGGCCACAGCCGCAGCCACATATTTCGCGATGCGCTCCAGTTTGTCGTCTTTCGGCAGCCGAAGCCCGGCAAAGATTGCCACCCACAACAGAACCAGCGACGCGCCCACGTACCGCGTGATGACGAGCACCAGCGAGTAAGCTGCAAGACTGAGCACTGCAGCTGCCAGCAATGGCCAGTTGGACACGATCGCCTTGCGCGTTGGCTTGCCGCCGATGAAGGCGAAGATTAGCACGCCCGCGAGCAATCCTAACTGCCCGAGCACCAACTTCTCGTACACGAAGGCGCTCTGCAGCAGCACTCGCAGTTGCGCTCGCAGATTGAAGCTCGGCTTCACTCCCTCATTCCAGTAAGACGGATCGCCCCATGGAGGGTAGGTCCCGCCGACCGGTTCGCCAAACTCAAACACCGGAGGATCGTCCAGAATCTGTCTGGTCGCGTGCCGCGGAGTCCCGCCTCCGGCCGGCTCGCCCTGCCAATGAATCTGCGGCGTCCCTGGGCTCACCATCGCGGCATAGGCCAGTTTTCCCGTATCGCCAAACGTGAACCTTCCTTTCGCCTTCGAGAGAGCAACGATGAAAGGCGCGCTCACCGCCAGAAACACCACCGCAGCCAACAATACGCCGATTATTCTGGCTTTCGATCTCTTGCCGGAGAACAGCAAGATCGCAAGAAATCCAAAGCCCACCGGGAACATAATGCTCTTGCCCAAATAAGCCGCTCCGTTCAGCGCGCCAAACATCGCGAATTTGCCGTAAGACGGGTGGACTCGCAACTCCACCAGGTAGCCTCCAATCAGGAACACGATGCCCGCCACCAGAAGATCGGGAGTGACTCGGCCAACATCGATCAACACCAGCGAGCACCACAGGAACAGACTGTATCCCAGCGCCAGCAGAGCGTCCTCAGACAAAGGAACAGAATCATCCGCGGCGGCCGTGCTCTCCTCACGCAGCGCCCGCAAAACCGAATGCAGGAAGAAACGAAAACAGAAAAGAGCTCCCACATAAATGATGAAGTTCACCATGTGGACGGTAATAAACTCCCACCAGATCGAAGGTTTCAGAAGGTACAGCGCGAGCCCCAGGCACCACGAATACAACGGGCTCCAATAGGCGTTGATGGCCATCGCCCAGTCGCGGCGCATATACGCGTCGCCGATGTCCAGGTACGAGACGCCATCCGAAATCATGCAGTATCGACAGATCCAGGCCTGCACTGCGCCCAGCCCGATACAGAAGATCAGCATCGACCGCTCGGTGAACCAGGCTTTCTTCGTGGCATCCATCGTTTCTAAGGTATCTAAACTACCCGATGAACCCCTTCGTGATACTTCGTGCCCTTCGTGGTTGATGCTCTTCTTTTCCATCTACAAGACAGCCGGCACCACCTTACTGTAAAATTAACAGCGACGGAAGAGAGTCGAGACGCAGCTGCAGTCTTCCAGAGTGGATCCCCGCAGTTCCGGGCAGGATTTCGGAAAACACTCCATCCACAACATCCGCGGGAGCGGATCGCGCTGCGCAAAATTTCGAATATCGCAGAGATCAGGAGACACCTAACATGGCAGTAGGCGCCAAGATCGCAAAAACAGCCGACCGCAAGAAAATCATGGACACCACCAAGAGCACCGATTGCCCCAAGTGCGGCAAGACCACGCGCATCGTCAAGCGCGTAAAAGACCGCGAACGCGGCGTCCCGGGCGGAGTCTACATCTCCTGCTCGGCCTGCGAGTTCTTCGAGAAGCTGTAAGACTAGAGTAGTTCTGTCGATGGGTTTGGGAAGAGCACGGCTTCCACCCGTTCCGTCCCGCGCCGGAATCATGGCGGGCTTCACAGAGTGCTGAAAAACTCATATGCCTTGCACAGGAAAATAGGGTAAGAAAGCAGGCATGCGCGGAGACGATCAGCAACAGGATGGGGTGTTCAGCTATGTCAGTCTGGAACAGCGGGT
>JABCZL010000003.1 GCA_013289685.1 Acidobacteriota bacterium
TAGCCCACCGCGTCCGCCGCAAACGCCAGCGGCTCAGTTCAAACGACCCTATCGAAACTGCCCCGACCACACGACCGCGCACCCACACTTCTTCTTTCGGGGCAGTCCCGATAGGGCCCTAACGTTTGTCGATATTAATCCGACATTCAATCGATAGCATTCGATTTGAGGGTTGTTCATCTGGCGTCAACCCGCTTCCTGATTGCACGGAAAGGTACCCTGGATTTTTCAATCAGTGCCGTCAGTTGGACGCCAAGCTTGCAGTAGTGATTGAAACAGAAGTGCTCCCTGCCATGATCGTTGGATCTAGGCGGCGAAAGCAGTTGAAAAGGTTGAAACGAGGAAACCTCCAAGCCCTTCGCGATCAGCTCTAAGCGGGATACGCGTAGCCACCAGTCAGGTCGTAGGCCCTGGGTATTGACTGAAGTTAAGCGGCAAGATATAGTCCAGCACCTGAGACGCCGATATGAGCTTGGGCTGGGCCGGGCGACCCCTAAGACGCCAAGAGTACCGCTCTTCTTACTATCAAGTAAGGTCGTCTTAGGCTGATTGCCTACCTTCAATTTACCAAGGAGTGCTGAAGATGGCAGCGATCAAAGTGTTTCAGTTTGGCTTCTTTGGCAGTTTTCAGTGCAGGCTCGCCACCGACCCGGATCCGACAGGGGCCTTCCAACGGGTTGGTGGCTGGACCTACGATCTGGGTGAGCCAGCTGGTTTCGACCGCATCATCCGCCTGTCTTCGCCAAAGAACCTGCGAACCGGTCTGGTCGACCATCCCTGGGCTGATACGAATGTGATCGGAATTCAAACGGATACCGGCACCGGCCTGAAGCCCGTTGCAGGCCCCGACCCGTTCATGGGCCAGATGGTTTCCTTTGGCACGAACGTCAAATTCGACAGCGCGGCTGGGCGTGGAGCGAGCAGAGAGGCTCTCATCAATTTTGAGTTATCGGTCGGACCAGTGTTCAAAGCTACTGTCTCCACGTGGCCGCAGATCACTACGACCGCCCCTAACGTGAGCGAGCAAGCCAATTATATCGCCAAGAAGAAAGGGGTCCTCGCCGGTCTTCCTGCCGGCGACCGAAAGAACTCCTACGCAACCACAGGCCCGGATGTGTGGCAAGCGTTCTATGGGATGATGGGCACGGTCGATGATGCCAAACTCGACCCACCCACGATTACCGCTTCGAGCGGCTGCTTGAAAGACGTTGCCACACGAATGGCATCCAAGCCACCCGGCACGAAAGGCAAATGGGTGATCCACATAGACTTCTATCATTTCGATGGCGATACACTCTGTGGTGACTGCAACGGCTGGGTTACTGCCCAATTCTAGCGAAAGAGTATAAGAGTGAACGTCGCTTTTTGACGATCTCGCGCCGGTAACCCCTATATTTTCAGGCTCGCGTTTCCGGTTTCTCTTACGCGCCGAATGTGAGCCCGATGTGCAGCCAGGAGGCGGAGTTCGACACTGGCGGGTGAGGAGTCCTCATGCAAGCAGAGTTAGAAGGGATCATCGACCGGTTTGGCGCGGACACCGGAACTATCCACTTCATCGAGGACGGGCTTCTCATCCTCAAGGCGCATGTCGGCGTGCCCCCGCAGGTCCTGGAAATCGTCGCCAGGGTGCCGATCGGCAAGGGAATGGCCGGCCTCGCCGCAGAGCGTAACGAGCCCGTTTCGACCTGCAATATCCAGGCCGACAGCACAGGAGACGTCCGTCCAGGAGCGAAGCAGACGGGAGTCAGCGGGGCGGTTGTGGTGCCGATTCGCAACGGAGGCGGCGGAGTTGTGGGCACGCTCGGGATCGGCGTCCGCCGACAGCACGAGTACTCCGGCGCTGAGACCGCGCTGCTCCTTGAGGAAGCAACGCTCCTCGCCCGGGGACGAGTGTCTGAGTGCGAGCAGCCATGAAGTCAAGACTTCTGATGGTTGGGGGTCTTTTGGAGCCTTCCGTTCTACTTTACGCAGATTGATGAACCATATGGTTGCAGGTTCTGCGCCCCGCGGGGCTTCCCTATGCAATGGAGCTGAGGATTGCCTTCCTTCCGCTTGCGTTCGCGCTGGAGCTGAGTCGATGATGTTCGGCCGTCGTCAGTTTGTGATTGTCGTCCTGTATTTGGTCACTTTTGTCCCACTTTGTCAGACGCAGACTCCGACCGAAGCCGGCTCTGCCCAAAGGAAAGACGATGCCGCCTCCAGCAGCACGACGCTGAACAAAGCGATTCCCACGCCCACCCTGCTGACGATTGTTACGGTGACTGGTCAGCCTCTGGACGTCTCAATGGCGCCGGCTTCGGTCAGCGTGATCGACGACGACCAGGTGAGGAACACCCACGCGCTTACTTCTAACGACATCATGCGGAGTGTACCCTTCGTTAACCTGGAACAAAACGGAAGTGCGGGGTCTCTGAGCACCCTCACCATCCGCGGAGGCAAGCCTAGCCTGGTTCTGATGCTGATCGACGGGATTCCCGTCAATGACCTGACCAGTCTTCTGGGCGGGGCCTTCGATTTCTCGGTTCTGCTCACTCACGATGTCGAGCGAGTTGAAGTTGTCCGCGGACCTCTTTCGTCGGGTTATGGATCAGAGGCTATGAGCGGCGTCATCAACGTCATTACGAAGCCAACAAAATACGAATCCGATGTATCCGCCGGGATGGAGACGGGTTCATTCGGCGCGGCTGGCATGAACCTGGGAGCGGAAGGTTCCCAAGGACGATTCGGCTACAAATTAAGTGGGGCGTTTCTGCGGGTCGGAGAACAAGTTGAGGCAGACTCCTTCTATACGAGCACGTTCTCGGCCGCTTCTGACTATACCCAACGTTCAGACTCGGACCTGAGTTGGACGGTGCGCTGGATTCAATTCCAGGGCTCCAGCTTTCCGCCAAACGGAGGCGGACCTGAGCTCTCGGTTCTCAGAATTCCAGGGACCAGCAACTCGGGCAACTTTCTCGCGGGCTTCATCTTTCAACGTCAATTCAGCACAGTGTGGAGAGCTGGCATCGACGCCGACGTCTTCACTCGTGGGGAGCATTCCTACACACCGCCGATTCTGGACAGCCCAAATCCATCACTTTTCTCGCAACCCAGCGCTCTGGCAAGGACCCGTTTCACTCGACCGCGGCTGAGTCTGCAAAACGTGTTCAATCTTGCTCCCAAATGGCAGGGCCATTTCAACGTACAAGGCTCCGACGAAATCGGCGATAACAACTCAATTATTGACAATAGCTATAGCTCGCGGTTCCGCGCCAATAGAGGCGCCGTTAATGGAAGTGGAGATCTGGTATACATCACCAATCGTATGACCGGAATGGCCGCCCTTGGGATCAACAAGACCGCGGGATTCAAAGCGCAGGTTGCGCCTCGGGTTGGCGCGGCTCTGACGGTGGCGAAGAATACGATCGTGAAAGCAAGCTGGGGACAGGCCTATAGGGTGCCGGACTTATACGCTTTAGAGAATCCAAGCGTCGGCAACCCTAATCTTCTGCCGGAAAAAGTAACTGGGATGGATGGAGGCGTGCAGCGTCGTTTCGGCAACAACTTCACGTTGTCGGGGACCTACTACTATAACGTGTTCTCGAATCTGATCGATTTCAGCTCGGCGGCCTTTCGGCTGGTTAATCGGACGCGTGTGCGCAACGAAGGCGTGGAGGCTGAAGCCTCACTTTCACTTGCTCACGGAATACAGGTAAAAGCCTGGGGATCGTCTCTGAACTGGAAGATCGAATCGTCGAGCGAGCCCCTGCGGGACGAGCCAGACTGGCAGGCCGGTTTTAGCCTTGATGCCAAACTGCCCAAACAGATCCGAGCATCGAGTACAACCTTATGGATGGCGAGAAGGTACGATTTCCAGCTTCCGGCACCGACAATCGACTCCGTCGGAGGCTACTCCGCAACCGATCTGATCCTTGGATACGACGGATTTCGACGTATTGGTGTGTTCGCCAGAGTCGACAACCTTTTTAATCGCAGATTTCATGAATATCTGGGATTTCCTAATCCGGGCATTTCTTGTCTGGTTGGAGTGACGTATCACCTGCGGTGACTCTGTTGCCCGACTCCTCAAAGGAGATCGCCGCCGGCAGTCTTCGTTCCGATGATCGCAGTTACTCACTTGAGGGCGCATCATGGCCATTGACGATGGTGGGATAATTTCAGGATGGATGTATGGTTGCAGACTGGGGGAGCTGTCAAGGGTGAGTCTCTCGGGTTTCGTTTTGCCGGCAGCCCCCAGCAGGCAACGGCGATGACCCAGAACAATGCCCGTGAAGCAATGCAGGGAGCGAAGCGCGAATACCCAGATTACACGTGGGAAATGGAGTCTGGGTTTAACAGCGGCGAATTTGTCGTGCATGGTCAGAAGAAGTAGGAAAGACACCTGACGGGAGAATGTTAGGCAGGATCGGTAAGTCCGGCTACGGGATTCGGATCGTCAGGCTGAACTCGGACCACCACGCGCTTGTTCAACAGCATCTCGACCCACACTCGGAGTCCGATGATTATTGCCATCCGCACTGGATGGACTTTCCAGTAGCTCCGGTAGACGCGCGCCACTTCGCTGACGTCGGTTATGATCTGGGCCGTTCCCGAAATCGCGGGACCGTCTTTGCTCCCCACGTAACAGATGACGCGCGGATTGCGCCTCACTCTCTTCACCTTATATGAACTCCCTGGCGTAAGGCATTCGATCTGTCCACCATTCAGGACCAGCCACACCTGTACTTTCGTTAGATCGCCGGATGCCTTGTAGGACCCGAACCATTGGGTATGACGCTTTAGAGCGCGCTGCAGTTCTGGAGTCGTGTTCTTGATGATACGCCGCATCCGCAGTGACCGGCACCAACGTGCGAGGGTAGTTCAACCATCGGGCCAGAGACAGGCGGCGTCCACTGGTCGAGAATCCCCTGCATCCGCTCGATAGGTAAGACATCGCCACAGTTGGGAGTGTGACATCTGTGCGAAGAGGACAATAATGATGAATGGCAGACATCGAAACTTGGGTTGGTCGAGCGGGCAAGCACCCGCCATTCCACCCGCCGTACCACCTGCGTTCGAGAGGCGCGCCGATGAGTTGGGACTCACCGCACCGACCTACGTGGAATCTGGCGAACTGCGCCGCTGGTGCCGGGACAATCGGAACAAGTGTTACATCCCCGAGTGGCTGCTGAAGACTTGGGGCATCTCTGTGAACTCCGATGTGCCGTGAGAACGTGACCACGCGCACAGCGATCGATCCGACAGCGGGAGTACCGTGCCGTGTTGGCACCAAGGCTAGGAGGCGGGTTCAACAAATGAGAGGGAGAGGCCCAGGACCCAGAACCGCACTACCCCCTCGCAGCTCCAGCGCCTCTCGGCTAGGCAGTATATGCCTGGGTCCCGCCCGAGAATGCCAGCCGGAGGAGACCCCATGACGAGAAGTCTCTGCCGAAGTGTTGTTGTCCTGCGGGTCTATTTTGCAAGCTCCACGCGCATTGGTTTCTTCGATGCCAACTTCACCGGGCAACCAGCATCAGCCGCGAGCTGTTCGATGACTTCGTAGCTCGGGAAGCCGGGATCATCGATCCATCCCTGAATGTATTTCCGCACCCGGCGCTTGCTTGCTGGCTTCATGGTCTGCCAATCGATCAGTTGCCAGGGCCCGTCTGGCGACGAATCCGCTGGCTGGAGTAAGAGCAGTTGGTGTTCGCGTAGTAATTGATCGGTGTGTGAGCCTCGTTCCGGGCCTCGTTCCTTCTTTGTTTTGGTGGCCTTGTCACTCTTCGCGCTGGCCGGTTTGTTCTGTGAGGGCAAGTCGGGGCGGATAACCTTCATTAGTCCTTGCACCACAGCATCCATGCCATCCTGCGAGCGGGCGGCGATGCGGTCTGCCAGCATCGGGGCGCTCTTCTCTACGTCCTCAAAGGTCAGGTTAAACCAGACGGGCAGGACGACCTTTCTTCCGTTGTGCTCCCGCGCTGTTAGCCCGCTCAGTTCTCGCTGCGGCCAGCGTTTCGCAAAAAAATGCGGGCTCAGAACCACGATCCCGTAGTTCGAGTGGGCCAGGCCGCGTTCGATTGCTTCGCGCAGGCTATCTCCTACTTGCAGTTCGTGCTCGTCATACCAAATTCGAATGCCGGACTTGCTCAACCGTTCTGCAAGTGGTCTTACGAATTCATCCTTATCTTCACTAGCGTGGGAGATGAACGCATCAAACTCGGATTCAGGTATGTTCACCATGCTGGTTGTTGCTTTGAGTTGCCCGAACTGGGAATTGTACCTGCTTACAACACCATCGTGCCGACCAGTTAAACGAACGTGCCAGAGACGCGCATCGCGCGCGGGGGTAACATTCGAGTCGCCGCACGGGCCGAACACTTCCCCAGGTTCAATCCAGTAGTTGAGAGGAAGATCAACATGCGCCACGTTTGCGTCGCAGTGTTCTGCCTTGCCGTCTCTGGCTTCGCTCTCGGCCAGGACTCCCGCGCCGATCTGTACGGCGGCTACTCCTACGTCAACATCGATACCAACGGCTTGTCTTCGAGGCAGAATGCGAATGGTTGGGAGGCGGCGATCTCCGGCAACTTCAATAAGTGGTTCGCCGTCGAGGGCGATGTGAACGGCTACTACAAGACCTACACATCCGCATCGAGCTACTGTAACTCCTTCACTTGCGCTGGCGCTGCCATTGTGAAGGTCACCGATTACTCCTACGCTGCCGGTCCGCGCATCAACTTCAAGCCCATCTTCATCCATGCGTTATTCGGTGGCGACCACCTGACTGGGACCGCGACCGTCAGTGGTGTCTCTGGAAGCGCGTCTGAATCGCAGGACGGGGCGGCGGGGCTGGCAGGCGGTGGCGTACAGTTCAAGGTGTCGGGGCACTGGTCAATCCGCGCATCGGCTGACTACGTCTTCACTCGCCATAACATCTTCGGCGGCCCATCGGTCACGCAGAATAACTATCGCGCCGGGGCTGGCATTGTCTACAGCTTCGGTAGGAGGCACGCTGCCGAGCCAGTAGCGCAGCCAAGCGCGCCACCACCTGTAAGAACGCCTACGCCAGCGCCCCAACCGCCAGCGCCGCAGCCGTCAACCCCACACTTAACCGGCGCGGGCATGAAGCTCGATGCGTTGGGTGTGAAGGTAACGCTAGTGCGAAGCGCAGGCGCGGAGATCACAGACGAGGCACCGAACGGAGTAGCCGCACTCGCGGGACTGCATCCAGGCGACGTTATTAACATGGTGGATGGCAAGCCGGTAAGGACTCCGATGGAACTGGCGACGGAGCTGGCGAACCGGCAACCGGGCGACAAGGTGCGGCTGGGTTATCTGATTCACGGCGCGTGGCAGACAGAGACGGTGGTGTTGTTGGGCGCTACGCGTTGAGGGTTAGGAGGGAGCTATGAGTTGGAAGTTTGTGTCTACGTGGCATGAGCCGCTACGACAAGCCCTGATCCCGCGCAAAGGAGACGTGATTGGCACTAGCGAGTGGGCAGAGTTAGTCGGTCAACTTCCCGGCATCGGGAGCCAGGCACAGTTCATTCATCCCTCGGACCACTGCATCAACATGAACAACAAGGGCGCGTGCGACTGCGCCGAGACGGATCGTGCACTGGTTAAGCAAATTAGTCGAGGACAGTATCTTGTGCTTTGAGCGGAACCAGGGCGGCCCGCATCGCCGCCCTGGCTCTCGGTAATCTACGCCGCGCGCTTCACCCTCGCCCACCGTGCGCGCTGCGCCGCCGCTATCCTCCTGCGCCCTGCCGCCGAGATCGTCCTCTTCGGCTTCGGCGCGTGACCCTTGGCCTTCGCCCATCGCGCCTTCTGCGCCAGGCTGATTGCCCGCCGACCGTCTGCGGACAAGGTGCTCGATGCGCCGTTCGAGTTGCTTCCCAGCGCCGCGAGTGCGGCGTCTATGCGGTCGAGCTGTTGATGTACGTGTTCGCGTTCTCTTCTCAACTGCTGGACTACGACGGACATGTGGTTCATTGGGACCCCCGCCGAATGATAGCAGACACAAGACCGCCTGAAGCTGGCTCTGGGCGCTGGAAGCGGGCTGCGTAGTGGTGGGCCGCTTACGGCACAGTCGCAGTGAAAGCTGGCGTGCTGGCAAGTAACCTGACCACGTTGTCTACCAGCTTCCCGCGATCTTGTAGTGATTTCGAACCGGTTCGTGAGTGACGGGCATTCGATAGTCCACCCAAATACCGTCCCCACGGATTTCCCCATAGTACTTGCCTGGACCCAGCGTGGCGCACCCGGCAGCGCGTTCGTAACAGTCCAGCAAAGCGTGCTCACCGTTGACGATGACATTCATCGTGCTTGAATCTGTGTGGGTTCTTCTTCCGGCACTACTGTTTGCGATAGTCCCTACCAAACCGCCGCTGGTATCGCCGCGAGTATCGCTGGATTGCGTAAGGTTCTGCGTGTCCACCACCTCGAACATCACAGATGTCTTCATGGCATGGCAGATTTGTTTTGTGGCGCTGCCGAGGGAGTCAGTCGAAGCGCTGCGAACAGTGTGGCCGTCATGGTCGAAAAGCGTTAAGTCGAAGCCAACATCAGCCGTGATCCGAAGCCCCTGGCGGGTTTTCGTCCTGATGGCCTCAAGCGCGTAGTCGCTCTTCGTTCCGTCGTTCGTAATACTGACGTTCGGGCATTTCTTCCGCATCGATCTCAATATATCTTCGCTCGGAACATTCGACTTGTCTGTCAACACAATGCTCTTGGGAGTGGTCTGCGCCACTATCGGAACAGCGCATAACGGGAGCAGAAAAGCGACTAGGCTGAGAATAATCGTGCTCCCCTTGCAGCGAACTTCGCAATCCATTGAGTGCATACATCCACTGTAGTCCGAGCGACACACCGGGGAAAGCACTAACTGGTGAAGCGGAGGGAGAGGCACTGGAACCAGAACCGCACTCACCCCTCGTAGTACCAGCGCCTCTTGGCTGGGCAGTATACGCGGTCTGTTCGGATTCTGTAACAGGGATGTACGGTGTGTTTTAGATCACAGCCGGGCTCCTGGTGCACGAATACGATCTCACCCATGCAAGAATTGGAATGTGCAACGCCAGCCAGCAGTTCGCCTTCTTCTCGCCGCCTCGCGATCCTGATGCTCCCCTTAAATTAAGATGACTCAGTGCGATAAAATCCTGCCATCCATGCCACAGAACAATGGCTACAACCTCGACGTGCTACGTCGATTCTGCGTTCTACTGTGCCTGCTCTCTGCATCCGCAGGCTGCAATAAGGCACGTCCACAGGCCGCAGGGCCAACACTGAAAGAAACGACAGATTGGATAAACGATACATACAACCCGCGTCCCGGCGAAATGACGTACAAGAATCATGGAATCAACTGGAAAGAGCTAAAGCACGCAACGCAGGATGAGCAGACAACAACCCTCCATATTGTGAACTGCGTTGCCACGATTGAAGAGAAGCAGACACCGGGGTTCCCAATGGCGGCTGAACGAGTCTTGGTGAGCGACCTTGAAACCGTCAATATGGCAGACCTTGATCCATCCCGCATCAAGACTGAGATAACCGCGTCGGAGGCGTATGGAATGCTGTGTAACGATCCAAATCTGAACCTGAACTGCAATCAGGCGGACATAGGTTTGCACACGCGCAATGACCACAGGGTAATCAAAAGTAAACGGATTGATGAATATCCGAAACTGACAGGCGCGGATCACAGAACCGTCAATGAGGCGATGGAAGACTCTGCCTACTTGTACGTGAACGACCTTGAGTACCTACCACGATTCGTTGCTGCTCTGAAAAGGGAAATCGAACTCTGCGGCGGCAAGCCTTCGCCTTTCTGAAAAATCGTTTGCTGATTACATTACAGCCATGTCATCTCCCACACACGTCATCCACCTTCTCCATAATTAACCGGGCCCATTGCACGCTCGCCGAGATCAGCTTGTCAGTCCTCGGGCTTCCCTCAGGCCCACCAAACAGATCGTCGGCGGTACGCATGTGCAGGCTGGCCAGGATCGCCGCCATGATCCCGATCACGCGCTTGCGGCCCTCGTCCATGCGGGACACGATAGCACTTTCGCCGTGTCTTCGCCAAGAGTATACTGGGCTGTGTCGGTGAACGGAACGTAATGTATTCCCCGTCTGAATCAACGGCAGTCTGCCTATACATCGTATTCGCTGTCCTCAATTTCACACTCTCCGAGATGGCTACAGCCAGGAAGATAGCGCGACTCGCGTGGACGCCGGTTCACTGGACATCCGTCTGGTTCTGGCATTGGAGTGCGTCATGGCCGCTGGAGTTGATCTTCTCAGTTGGTTGGGGCGTGTTGCTAGGATCAGGCGAATATCTGTTGTCTCTTTCCTGCCTCGGACTCGCAACAGTCGGCGCTATCTCCATGATCGTGCATTGGCAACCTCCCCATAAGAATGTCCGGACTGCGAGGGGTCTGAGGGTGATTGCTGTGTTTGGTGGCTCGGCGCTTCTAACGCTGGTAACGCTTGCGAACAAGGGAGACAAGCCATGGTCAAACGTTCCTGACTACCTGGTGTCAGGAGATTTAAGGAAACCAGATCACGATAGACCTGATGTCGGAATCGAGATTCTTAATCCAACGGCTCCAGCCGTGACTGTTGTCCCCCTTAATGGAATCGTGGCACATGAGGTTACAGAGGACCCTCTCGTCTGGGATCTGGACCTGGAAGACCTTACTCATTCGCTACGAGTCAACGAAGCTAAGTATGATTGGATTCGCGCTGACCAGCATGGCGGACCTTATCCGGTCCTACAGACTGACGATGCCAAGGATAAGGTTAAACCAGGGCACAGGATACTCGGATTCATCTCTGTGACTTGCCCACTGTGCAAGAGGGTGCGGGCTTACTGGGTCTACTTCGTCTGGGGGCAGGGTGGATGGTACGCAGAGATACCAGAAGGCAGCTTTCCATTGCCTAATAAACTAGCCTTGGCGCTGCCAGAAATTCGCCTAAACCCCGAGATCTTCTTTTCGGGCGTACCACAGAGTAGTCGTAAGCTGATTGCGGGGGACCTTCCATAGGCAGCGTGGGAAGTTCCTGTACAACGGATGATGCTGTGCCACGGCGCGCGGCCAACCCTCAACGCTTCCCGGCTGCGTCTTCAGCGATGAACTTATCCCACAACTGATGCCGCGCAACGAATTTAGCTAGTCGCAACGCCTGAGCCGTAATGGACTCCGACATCGTTTCTATACCTCTTCTCATTGTCAGGGTCAACTTCGGCACACGCATTCATCTCGTCCGCCATATTGGAGAGACCATCGTATGTCAGCATGGAAGCGCCTCCCTCGATCTGTGACAGCCACAGCCGCTGGTCAGCTTGGCATTGTGCGACGGTCGGTGCGTGTTCGACTTGGCCACTACCCATCACGACTGAGGCAGCGAGAACAAAGAGGGCGAGGACGAAGCGTTTCAGTGGCATGATGCCGGAAGTGTGAACCACGCCCCAGCCCTTGTCAATGAAGACGACCACGCAAACGCAAAGGAAGAAGCGCACCGGCCTGCTGGCACCAACCTGTCTTCCGGGATAGTCTATAAGAGTCAGGCAGACGATCTAAGCGAGATCACAAGGCAGGGCCTTGAGCCTATCACCGACTTTGTGAAGCGAATCGCCGCGCCGGTTGCCCGATCCGAGACTGTGCATCCCGTCTAGTGCCTCGCCTCGGATGCCTCGAAAACAGCCTTCTTGCTCACTTTCGTGTCGAGTGCGAGCCGCCCGACCAGTGTGCGGAGCATGTCGGGGAGCGCCACTCCGGGTCGACTCTTGAGATCGGTGGTTTCGAGCTGCGCACAGTAGTTTCGTGCTATCGCAAGCTTGGAAATGCCCTCCTTCTTGCTGCGATCTTTGACTTTGAACCAGTCGCTGGCAACTTTCTCCACATGTCGGCCTAGCGTCTCGTTTCCCTTGTCCCTGCTCAGCTGGGCCAAGAGGGTCGGCCTGTCCATGACGACCCCATCCGCTAATTCGCGGTATCCTCCCACTATGAGTTCCTCGGTCGCGTCGAGAACGGCTTCGAGGTACTTCTCTCGAAGGGGAAGCAGGTCTTCAATGGACTGGTTTCTCTCGATCTGCAGCGTTGAAACTGGCGTGCGACCTTGCACCCTTCCAGCGACCAGTTGGGCGTTGAGTTTTTCGAGCTTCTTGTTGACCTCGCTCCCTGACTTGTCGCCGTCCACCAGCGAGACAACAGTCCGTCCTTCTTCGAGCATCAGGCGGGCCATCGGTTCGAAGTCGCGGGAGTTTCCGGGCCATTGCACTGAGAACAGATTCAGATCGACGTCTATGAACTCTGCTCGATCGAAGGCAGCGAGCAGCGCTCCGAGGTACATCGCGTCACTCTCGCCCTCGACTAGCAGCGTTGTGTCCGCAATGAAGAAATTGCCAGCAAAAATGAGCCCAAGAGAGTCGCGTACCGCGCGCCAGTTCTTGAGATATGGCTTCTGATCGATTTTCGTTCCACCCGTTCCTTTCGAGATGACTCGGTTCCGCTCAGGGCGGTTGTGGTTGATCATGAACAGAGAGTGGGTTGCGTATATGACTTGGTCGGCTTCGGAAAGCCGCTCGAACACTCGCTGCAGGTTCACCTGGCCCGAGGGGTGGAGAGAGGTGCCGGGTTCGTCAAAGAGGTAGAGGTAGCTATATGCAGGGTTTGCCTCGGTTCGCGCGAGCAGGCGCATTTTGAGTTGGAAAAATGCCGAGAACCCCGAGCTTCGCTCGGAAGGTCGGACGAATCGATCGCTTACCGCAGGGTCCCGTATTAGCAGTTCGATCTGATTCCCGTTTGTGCCTGCGTGCTGAAATTTGAAAGTGAGATCCTCGCCTTGCACCCACTCCGCACGGATCTTGCGTGTAAATTCTTCTGAGGCTTTCTCTAGTCGCTTCGCGGACGCGGGGTTTTGGGCGAACAGCGACTTCCTTGTTTCCCAGATGCCAGCGTACCTGAATATGCCCTGCATGAACTCCTGGCTCGGGTCCTCGACTTGCGCGAGGTTGACGCCGTCGGTGATTTGCGTCGTCGAGGATGTGAAGATCTCGACTCGGGGAAGGAACTTGAGAAGAAGGTTCGCCGCGGCGTCCGGGATCGCATCTTCCTTGTCGAGAACGCCAACGGTGTCTCCGGGCCCCTGGACGCTGAATGTCACTAGTCTTGGCGGCTCGATCATCGGAGGGAGCGCTTGATCCTCCTCGCCCGCTTTCTCGGTATTTTTTTTCTCAGCGTCGGGGGGATTCAGGATTTCTCGCAGCTGGGAGATTTCGCTCTCATCGAGGACGAAGTCGAAGTCGACCCTCAGCTTGTCTTGGCCGATGAGGTCCCAGTTTTCGTCGTCTGCCTTGAGGCCGCGGTCCTTGTTAAGCGCTCGGATGGCCTCTAGTAGATTCGTCTTTCCGTGGTCGTTCGCTCCGATCAGAACCGTAATCTTTGGGTCTACGTTGAGTGTGACGGGTTCCTTTACAGAGCGGAAGCTGGTTATTCTCACTCGTACAAGTTTCATCTTTACTTTCCCATGTCTGGCGGTGACGAAAAAGGGTCCTGCGGCTTTGGCCGCGGGACCCCCTCCCTGCGCGTCCTTTGTACACCTGAGGGCGGGGGAATGCAAAGGGCACGATCGTGGAGGGGAGGGGCACGGGAGAGCCAAGAGGGACCGGCGCAGCCTTTCAGGTCGACTCAATTCGAACTGTCCACCTTCCTCATCATCGGCTTGGCCCACTGCACAGTGGCCACGATCAACTTGTCGGTCCTCGGGCTGCCTCCAGCCCGCCGAAGAGATCGTCGGCGGTGCGCATGTGCAGGCTGGCCAGGATCGCGGCACGCCGGCAGTCAAAGGCACGCTCGTCATGGAACGAATCCAGCCAACCGGCTCACTCCCGAAGTGTTCTCGCAGAAAGATCCAGCCACTGCTCGCAAGCGTTTCGACACATCTCATCCGGTCTTGTATAGGAGTGTCCCGCTGGTATGCGAGCCGGATTCGCCAAGATTAGCGCCCGCATCCGAGGCACTGGGGAGCACTAGCCGATTCGGAGCGCTTTCACTTGATTGCACCCTATGAAGCAGATTCGCGGGCATGAAGAACGCTTGGATCGACCAATATTCCGGTGAGAACTACAGGATCACGACGACCGGTCATCACGCCGACCGCCACACCGCGCGGGTGAAGACCTACGGCGACGTTCTGCGTGAGTATGCAATCCACCCCGAATCGAAGTGCGCCTATGCCAGTGGAAAACCTTGCAGCAAACAAACTGTGGGACTAGTGCAACGGAGACACGTTCGAATTGGAGAACGTTTACACGGAATACGTCGACCGCCGACGCGACGAATGACAATCGAAGATTCTGCCTGCATTGAGGAAGATACCCGTGTCCATTCTAGTGAGAATGGGTGGCAAATCGCGCAGCATGATCTTCGAGATGTTGGCCGGTCGCAGCAGACCACATCGCAAGAACCGGGAGAGACTTGCTGCAATAGTCGGGAAAACTCGATGCCCTCTAACGATTGTACCGATCCGCGCGGCCCGACGAGACCGCATCCGTGTCCCCGGCTATGGCAGCCCGGCGTCACCCCGGAGCATCAAAGTGGCCCACTACCTTGAAACCAAGTCCCTGGCGGATGAGTACTGCAACAGGCTAAGATAACTTGCGCCCCGGAGGACCCTTCTGTGGCTTCGACTCCAAGCTCGACATCACGTTTCAAAGCGTTTTTGTCGCATTCATCTGTTGATAAAGGGTTCGTCGAGGCG
Source organism: Acidobacteriota bacterium (assembly GCA_013289685.1). Lineage (GTDB taxonomy): Bacteria > Acidobacteriota > Terriglobia > Terriglobales > Acidobacteriaceae > Sulfotelmatobacter. The sequence goes on from JABCZL010000003.1 coordinate 14,746, forward strand.
ACAGCCCGCCGCCTCGGGCGGCGCCGGATCAACTTTGATATTTGGGCGTTTGAAACCGGTGAGAGCTTCATTCAAGCAATACGCAAAGCGATCGCTGGTTCAGATTTCTTCGTTCTGTTCGCCAGCCGGGAATCGCTGAAATCGTTATGGGTGAAATTTGAAATTCAAGAGGCGGAAGAGTTGCTTCGCCTCGCCGATATTGACGCGGTCGGTGAAGAGGATGTGGAGAATTCCTGATCCGCGCGTCGAGAGAAATTAGAACCGATTTACATTCCATCGACTCCGCTCCCCCCCGCACGGCGGGTCCGGCCCGTACCCGGCCCCTGTTTACTGGTTCGTTACTACGGAGGACGGACTTTTTTTCTCCTACCTCCAATCCCCTCAACGGTTTGACCCTAGTTACCACCGCCTGTAAGATCCAGCTCCTTCCGCCGTTAAGCGATGGGATTCGACATCACTGAGGCGTTTCCCTCGTCGCGGCTTTTGAGGTGGCAGGATTGCGGTTCCGCGCGGGGCGATTCTCACCCGTGTTGATTGAGGCCGGCGCGGTCAATCTCGACTAATGTGATCGCATTGCTGATCCGCCGGCGGCGACGCGCGGATATTGCGGCCGAGGAGCCGATAGATGACAAGATGTTAGCTGGCAACACGTTCTGAGTGGCTTCTGAAGCGGCGCCTTTGCGGACTCGGCGGTTACGGCGAGAAGTTTGGCGATTGCGGAGGTGGCAGAAGCTCGTGCCTCACGCGACCATCGATCCTCAGTGACTGCGGTCGCAGCATTTCGGTGGTAGGCCCAACCTCTCACATTGTGGGAGCGACTATCTTCGCCTTTTCGCTTTGTGCGGGCGATTTCTGCGAACGGTTGTGATGTGGGCGCAGTACCAGCAACAAAACTTCTTCTCGTGTCTGGTTTCCACGGGAAAGACCTGCCCGCAATCGGCTCGCTGACACACCCGAAAACGAAGCCCGCTCGCCACGTCAAAGAACACAGTCGCAAGCAGCATGCGATACGCGTCTGTGAGGGTCACCACGCCTCCCGCAACGTTGGTTAGCTCAAAACGTAAGGGGAACTCAATTCCTGATTGCTGCAGCAGCTGGAAGCCGGTTTCGGGACGCGACAACGCGGGCCCGTAAGTTCTGCTAAATGCCTTCCTGTCCACCAGTGCTTCTTTGAGTCCTTCCCGAAAACCCCAAAGACCCGCCACATCAATCGGGACCGGATGGCCCTCCCAGTAGTGCTGCGTCACTTCGTCTGACGAATGTCCCAGCAGTTTCTCTTCCATATGGAGCCAAACACCCATTTTGGTTAGAAATTTCAGGAGGGCTTCATTGTCTTTCTGCGGAAGAGCAAAAAATTCCTCCCTGCACTTCCAGGCGTCCAGCTCCGTGACCTTAAAGGCTTCAAGCGAACGGTCAGCCTCAATTTTCGAGAATGCGAATTGCGCGGGCTTGTGGCCAGGCCGCCCTTCCACCATGCGAATTTCCCACGTGGCTGGAATGCGCAGAAATCTCAATCGGATAGGGATGTTTGTGCGTGTCATAGTTTGTGTCATTTACATGACACACTATATGCGCCATACTTGCGGCGAGTAAAGGAGAAACGCAATGGACTGGAAAACGCTACTAGCTCACCCGGCAGCTGATCAGTTTCCGCTTATGTGCGGAATGGACCTGGAGAATCTCGCCGGGAATATCCTGGCGAAGGGGCAAGTATTTCCGATCATTCTCACGAACGAGGAAACGCCGCGAATTCTAGACGGGCGTAACCGTCTTGCTGCTTACCGGCTGTTGGAGGCGCAAGGGGTAGTCAGGACTCCGTGGATCGAAACGTACCGCGGAGAGCTTTCGCCGGAAGATTACGTCCAATCCGTCAATTGGGAGCGGATGCACCTCAACCCGGCACAGAAGGCCGCACTTGGGGCGCTAATGATAGAGGACCAGATTATTGGTGGTCAGCTCAAAGAGGAAGCCAAGGCGAACCAGCAAGCCGCGTTGAAAAAGGGCGATTCTCCGTCAGCCGCAATTTCGGCCAACGGGAAGGTTGCCGACATTGTGGCCAAGAAGCTAAATATCTCTGGCGACCAAGTGGAGCGTGCGGTGCGGCTCAAGCACGAAAACCCGGAAGGCTTCCAGAAGTTGAAGGAAGGCACCTCGACCGTCAACGCTGAATACACGAAGCTGCCAAAGAAGGGTAAGAAGGCCGAAGTCAAGCAAGAAGGAGACGCCAAGCTACTGGATGAGCCTTCACTACTGGATGAGGAGGGCCAGCTCGGAGCGGAGCCCGAATCGAATGAGGTTCTGGAGAGCCTCCTATCGAAGGAAGAACTGGAAGGAATGGATAAGGAAGATCTAAGAACAATGTGGCAGGCGCAAAAGGCCGCTCTCAATCTTATACGAGCTTGTCGTCGAGTAAACGAGCACTACGATCTTTCAAAGGCCGACCTGGTTGCCCTCGAAGTGTGGAACAAAACGTTTCAGAGCACGAAAATGGTTCTGGACGATCTACACGAGAGAGTCTTGCAAGTCTTCGGCGCTCCGGATCGAGCGGACTTGGCGGCAGTGGCGGTACCGGATGGTATTCAAGAGGAAGCGACCGCGGCTAACTAAGGGGAGGATCGATGCCGACGCCACGAACGACAGATGAAGCACCCATGATCAAGATAGAGAACATCAGCCGCGCCTTGCGCTCGGGGTCGATCAAGAGCGAGTTGCGCGCAAGAGTCGATCTGGATGGCCAGGCCCTGGATCAGCAAATGAAGAGGGCGGGAGTGGACGCGAACGACCACAGTCCGCACGAACCTATGTTCGTCGGGTTGTGGATTCCGCCGAAGGATTTACAACGGCGGCTGGGATGCTCGCCGGAGCGACTGACAAAAGGTGGGAGCCGGATCGTCATTTACATGATCTGCCCGGGCTGCTTGCAGCGGCCGACCTTGGCGGAGGACGTTGCCGACAAAATCTTATCCAAATGGAGCGTGCAATGAGCCTCACGATTGCAGAACTGAAGTTACAGAAGCGGTGGACACTGTGGCGGCTTGAACCGGGCAAGGATGGCAAGGCCACAAAGCCGCCATGCAATGCCGAAGGCTTCAAGCACGACATCACTAAGCCGGACAACCTGAAGACCTACGCGGAGCTGGAGCCGCTAGTTGGCAGGGGCTTCACCGGCCTTGGATTTGCACTCGGTGCTTTTGATGGTGTGTCCGTGTGGGGCGTGGACATTGACAAGTGCTGTGACGCGGTGACTGGCAAGTTCTCGGCCGAGTCACGGCAGGTTGTCATTGATCTAGACAGCTACGGCGAATTCTCGCCTAGCGGGACCGGCTGCCACGTGGTAGGACTCGGCACGTTGCCGGTTGAGCCAAACCACAAGAAAGAGGTGCTGGTCCGCCCATTCCATGGAGCCAAACAAATCGAGATTAAGGGACTCGGGTTTTATTTCACTTTCAGTGCGCGGCATCTGAGCAAGACCCCCGCTGTCCTGATGGACCGGCAGACGGAGATTCTTGCGCTGTATGACCGCGTGCTGAAGATGCCTAAGGCCACGAAAGAGCATGACGGCCTAGTGGTCACGGTGTCTCTCACTGAGGAAGAGCGATTCCAAAGGCTGATGGCCGGTGACATGAGCGCACACAACAATGACCACAGTGCTGCGGACTTCGCGCTCTGCATCCTGTTGGCGAAAAAGTACGGTTGCAACGCCTTCAAGGTCGACACCGAGTTCCGAAAGAGCGGCCTGTGTCGGGGCAAGTGGGAGGACCGTGAAGACTACCGAGAGAACACAATCACTCGCGCGGTCGCGGCAGTGCTCAAGGATACGCCTGTCATCTTTGATGGCCCGTCGGATGAGCCGATGGAGGATGACGGCGTGGATGAGTACCTCGTGGACGCCTTGACGAAGGATCATGAGGGATGGTTCCCCAAGGGCGATGTGTCTCTCGTTGGTGGATCGTCGGGGACGGGGAAAACCTATTGGGTGATGACCGTCCTGGAGAAAGTCCGTCCCGGACAGGAAGTATGGGGACACAAGACCAAAGCACGGGATTACCGCGTGCTGATGCTTGACCGTGGCACGAAGGCCATGCGGCGCACGCTGAACAAGATGGGACTGCCGGAGGAAGCCAAGCAGCGAGTTATCCGCGTAACCGGTGCACAGCAGACGGCGGGGCCTGTCGCAGTTCTGACCGCCGCTACCGAGCGTGAGCCTGGAGCGGAGGCGTGGTTTGTCGAAGGATTAGACCTTTGGCTGAAAGAGTCGGGCAAGATGAGCGAGGTTGCCACGGTGTTAGACGATCTGCAGCGGCTTGCTACCCGGAGGAACGTGTCCATAATCGCTAGTGTCGGCGCACCTAAAGAGAAGACGGCGGAAGGCCGGGACACAGAACGTTATCGGGGCAGAGACACCATATTCGGCAGCGTGGCGTGGGGACGCAAGTCGGAAACCATAGTCCTAATCAGCAAGACGGACAATGATCCACTCCACGATGACTGCCCACGGCAATACTCCGTCCTCGTTCGCAATGGCCGATCGGAGCATTTCTGGATGGGCTTCATTGAGGGCGAGCTGCGAATGGTGGACAGGCCGGAACCGAAAGAGCCGCATAAGGTAAAGATGCCGAAGCGCACAGCGGTGCAGGCCATGGCGATGAACTGCTTATTCAAGTTCAAGCGCGGGGAGCCAGTTGACTACTCGCCGGATCTAGGCTCCAGGGCGACGTTTTTCCGATGGAGGGAGCAAGCTCTAGACAAAGGTGACCTTGTGCGCTCGGATGGCAATTACTACTTCGTCTACGCGGACAGTGTGCCGGAGGCTGAGACTGAGACAAACGCTCACAGTGTCTCAGTATCAATATAAATACTACTATCCAGGGTTATTCCCTTTGTGAGCGTGGAATCAATAGGTTACAAGCGAAAAAGTTCTGGACACCTTGAGACTGAAACACGTGTTGAGACAGTCTCAAGCGGTGTCCCAGTCTCAAGACATTGAAGGAAAAAGGCCGCCGTCCCTAACCGGCAGAGAGGAATTAAAGATGAGGATAGTGACCAAGAAGCAAACGATGGTGCACGCCGCGCTGTTGGAAGTGGAGGTGGGCACTACCGGCTTGTGCGGCGGGGACACGGGGCACGGTGGGCGAACTTATTTACGCTTGGAGGACGAAGGCGGCACGGATATTACAGTGCGCCCGATTTCATCCGGCACCGGGAGCGGTGGTGTGGAGCTGGTATTCGGAGGGGATGCCGAACTGGAGAATCTAATCGCCGGGCTGCAGTTCGCCCTGCACGTGCTGCAAGAGTCCAAAGAGAACGGAACCGTGGCGTACGGGCCAACGATTGGCTCCAAGACTATAGATTGAGGGTCGGAAAATGTTGACGCTAAGTTGTTGATAGAGCGCCGCAACTCATTTTGTTATCTATGCAGAAATAAATCTCAATGTGAGAACGGACGCAAAGGCTTATGGAACAACGAGTTAACAAACTAAACGCGGCACGCGGCGGGAAACCATTTGTTATCTATGGCTTGGTATGCCCGGTAACTCTGGAAATCAAGTACGTGGGCCAAGCCACGGACATGAATAAGCGCACGCAACAGTTGAAGCATCACTCACATGATAACGCCGTCAGCGAGTGGATTAAGTCTCTTGGCGGCTATCTATTCCCGTATCGCGTCATCTTGGAGCGCGGGGTCAACCGCGTTGTGCGCGTCCGTGTGATGGCGCACCGCAAAGCGGGAGCGCCCGGTCCTAGTCCGTGTGGCTACAAGGACGTTTGGCTGTCTTCCTGTTTGGAGACTAAATGGATTAAGAGATTTCGCCGCACGGCACTTAATCGCCGCGCACAGCAGTTACCCACCCTTTATGACGCACTAACTAACCCACCGTTGCCGTGGGATGAAACGGAGGCCAAGTAATGCCGCGTACAGTCAAGTCTGATGTCAACCTCAAGCCGGGCGCACCCCTGAAGCCCGCCAACCTCTCCCCCCGCGCCGCGGCGGAGTGGGACCGGCTCATCTCGGAGTTGGCCGCCTCACAGATTCAAGTGACCGCGGCGCACCGCTCCGCGCTGTCCTTGGCTTCTACGATTGCCGCGGACATTGCCGCCGCATGGCAGACCGTCCAAGCGGACGGGCAGTATCAAGTTAACGCCAAGACCGGCGCTATCACGGAGCACCCCGCGGGTAAGAAGCTGGACGCGCTCCGCCGCGATTACATCAAGGTCCTTGTGATGCTCGGACTACGGACGGCGGTGGCGACTCCCGATACGAAAAACGAATCCACTTTAGAGGACTTCCTAAATGCTTGATGGGAACGAATCTAAACGTCCGACGATTTCCGAATCCAAGAACGATTGACGAACCAAAGGTAAGAAGCAAGGGGAGAGAAATGAGAATTTGTGCGCCCATTCGACAAAAACTCGGAACAAGTGCCGCTGTCCCGACCTACGCGTCAACGGCGTGTTCCTCAACCGTCGCGGCTCCCGCGACTGCAAGTAATTCCGTGCGGAAGTGAGCCTTCCAACACAGAAACTCTGGCCGACCGAATCGCGGCTTTCGAAGGCGCGCTTACGGCGAGACGATTGTCGGAGATCTTGGCCATATCGCCCATCCTCCTGTACAAAATGGCCAAGTCAGGTCGCATTCCGAGCCTGAGGATCGGCGGATGCGTGCGATTCTGCCCGCGCACGATCGCGCGTTGGTTGCGGGAGCGTGGCGGCTAGCACCGCGGGCGCTTGCTCTTACCCGAAAATCGCACAAGTTGTCATGCGGCGTCGCTGAAGGTTGGATCTACGGTGACGCCCCACTCCGCAAGGAGCCATTCTGGGATGTAGACCCGGTTTTTGTTTTGCTGGCACCAAGTCCACAGTTCTGCCGACGAGGCATACATCTCGGGCGTGAGTTGCAATTGCTTAACCCGCAGCTCGAATTCGGTGGCGAGCGCCGGGCAGGACGAAGTCGGACGTCTCCAATCGGGGTTTCCGCGGTTGCGAGTCATAGCTGGGAGACAGCCAGTATCAACACAGGCGCCGATGATACGCCGTCTTTTCTCTATCCGCAGCAGAAATCCTTGTACGGGTAGCGCGGTTCGACGCTCTACGCTCCACGCTCGCCCAATCCGACGAATTTCATAGGGGGCCCGCGCTAGAGAGTGAAGAAGGTGCCCGTTGAGTTCGTGGCGACGAAGGAACCGTTTGGACCGTGAATGAGAAAAGGGTGAAGCGTACCCCACCCGTCAGACACCGTTGATCGTTCGGAACCACAATGTCCCACAAGTCGGGCGATCACTGCTTGGTGATGTCGATCATGTTGTCGTCCGCATTTCGGTCAATGAGCTTGTTGTAGGGGTCGATTCCGGCAAGCGTGGGCTGCTCGTCGACGATGATCTCAAAGGTCCGGTGCTCTTCCGTGAATTTTTCCTTCTTGAGGTAGAGCGGCTTCTCTTCGTCTTTCTTTCCGGTGAATACGCCGATCTCAATGTAGTCGGCGAGGGGCATGGGCGTCTCTGCGCCATTGCCGTCGGCTTGCGCTTTGTGCGATTGCACTTCCAGCATGACTTTGTACTTGCCATCCGGAGTCTTCTGCGAAGTGGCGGACACCGCTCGGTTGTCGTAGAGAACGATGCGGTTGAAGCCGTCGTCGACCAGGTACTGAAGCTCGGGCGGGGTCTGTGCGCGGATGGCGTCCACCAGCATTCGTGTGTCAGGGTAGGGGTGGTCGAGAGCATTGGACACGCCGAGCTTGTCCTGGGCGCCGACCTGATTGTCGGCGTTGGCGAAACGATACTGCGTGAGAAAGTTGTGGAGCGCCAGATTGAGTTTGTCTTCGCCGATGTAATCAGCAAGGGTGTAGAGAATCTGCCCGCCCTTCTGGTACCAGACATACTGCTCACGTTGAACCAAAGCGAGTGGGGGTTCGTGGCGAATCTCGCCGGCGCGGCCTCGCAGATAGGTATCCAGTTCATGGCGGAGATAGCGATGCATGAGGTCTCGGCCGTATTTGTGCGCCATGACCTGCAAGGCGGAATATTCGGCGAGGCTTTCCGACATCATGTTGGAACCTTCTACGTCGGCGCCGACCAACTGATGGGCCCACCATTGGTGGCCGAGTTCGTGCGCCGTAACGAAGTAGGTGAAGTCAATGTCGGTGGTTTTCTTGACGCGTTCGATGAACCCGATGCCTTCCGAGTATGGAATCGTGTTGGGAAACGATTGCGCGAAAGTGCGGTATCGCGGAAATTCGAAGATGCGGTACTGGGAGAACTGGTAAGGGCTGTAAATCCGTTGATAGTAGTCGAGGCCGGCGCGCGAACTAGCGAGCATGTCGTCAACGTCGTAGGGATGCGCGGAGTCGTAGTAAACCTCTAGCGAAACATCACCGCCTGGACCATGGTAAACCTCCTGGCGGGTCTGATAGTGGGCCGAGAGGTAAGCAAAGAAATCGAGGATATGGGTCGAGCCCATGCTGTATTCAAAGAAGTTGCGACCGTTGGCCTGCCATTTGCGCTGCAGGTATCCTGGGGCGACGGCGACCTGATCCGCTGAAGTGCTCACCACAGTGTGATAGGTGACCCAGTCGGACGCGCCCCGGAAGAAGACGTTGTTTACGGAGTGGACGGTGTCGCCGCGGTGAGCCATCTCTTCGAGCGCGGGGAGATGCTCTTCGCGGCGGCGGCGGGGGTCGTCCACCTCAATGTTGGTGTTGTAGCCGACATAAGGGACGTAATCGGAGTCGAAGAAAGTGCCGTTGTAGGCGAATTCTGGGGGCTCGTTGCCGTCACGGAAGCCGCGGGTCTGGTGGCCAACATTGCAGGTAAGAGTGACGGTTTCTCCCGGCTGCAACGGCTGTTCTAGAGCATAGATGGTGTACAGGTTGCGCGGCGCGCTGCTAACGACATGGAACGGCCGGTCGAACTGGAGATGGTTGACCGACTGTTTCTGGTCCGTGATGTGAATCTGGGGGATCGGTTGGCCGGTCTTGTTCTCAAGCGTCATGCGCACGCTGCCGTCAAAGGAGCGGCGCTCGGGATAAATGTTGATGGTGGCATCGACTGCGGTGACCTTGGGCTGAAGAAGATTCTCGTACTGTTTGAACTTGCGCTCGTAGTCGGCCTGAATGCCTCGGCGAGCTTTGGAGTCGAGGTACTCGTTGAGAACGTGAGCGTTGTAGAAGTACCAGGAGCCAGCTCCCACGGCGATGAGGGCGAAGAGTAGCGCCGCCGGGGCTAGCCGCGGAGCACGCTGAAGGGCAAGGCGGACGCGGGCGCGCAGAGAATCTTCCGCTCCTCGCCGGGCCAGGGCAATGGAGACGACGCCCAGCACGCCGCAGATCCCGAACCAGTAGGCAATCGACCAGAACAGCGCGGGGACGAAGTGTCCATAGCCGTTCATGTCCGAGTAGATGTAGGCGGGAACCTGGCCCACCAGGTAGAGAGTGTTCTCCCAGCCAAAGTTGTAGAGGATGGGCAACAGGACGAACAGGCCGATCACGATGGCGTGGCCCACAAATTTATTCGAAACCACGGTCTGGATAAAGAGCGCGAGAAGGACGAAGGTAAGGACCTGCGGGAAGGTCACGAGGTAGAGTTCCTTGAAGTATTGGAGAAACTCGTAGTGGTAGTAACCCGCCAAAGTCTGCATGAAAACGCCGATCAGCATGGCGAAGGCGAGGAGGATGAGTTCGACTACGATGATGGCGGTCAAGCGGGAGAGCCAGTCAGTGGACTCGCGCATGGGGAGCGCATCGTGGATGCCGTCAAAGTGGGTATCGCGCTCGCGCCAAAGCAGCTCCGCAGCGTAGAGGGCGGCGACGATGAAGAGGAAGAGCAGAGCGCTACCCTCGACCGCCTGAACCATAAGATATGTAACCGGCCAGACATTCTGTTCAGCGACGCGGCCAGCAAAATAGCCGTTGTTAACCCCGAAGGCAACGAGCAGGGCGACGATCGCCCAGAACGGTATGTCGCGAAAAATATTCCGCATGCGGAGGCGGGATAGCGAGAGGTACTGGGCGAAGGTGGTAGCAGGCGTGAAAGCTTGATGAACCTGCGGAAGGCTCCCCGCGACAAGGGAGCGGACGGGCCCAGCCTCCGCGAGATCCTGCTCTTTGGCTTTAGCGGCGCGACGCCCCTGCGAGCGTGCGGTGAGGGCTTCCACCGACATGGGGAAAAGCACCCAGACCGAAACCAGCGAGAGAACACCGACGCCGCACCAGAGGAGCCGATTGTAGAGAAACACGCCATTGACAAGTGCGGGAGACCAAGTCACGAACAGTGTGTTTTTCTCGATGACGGTCCAATAACGGGTGACGTCGTTGAACAAGATCAGGCCGATGGGATCGAAAATCCCGGACCAGAATCGTTCGAGCGAGCGAGTTGCCGAGAATACGGTCAGGCCGATGACATAGAACATGAACAGGGCGACACCTTGGAGGTAGACGATAAAAATCTTGCGCGTCAGAGCAGAAACCGCGAAGAAGGCGGAGCCGACGAAGAAAATTTGTACGACCAGGATGGAGAGAAACGGCTGAAGATACGACCAGAGATGATTCGGACCGATGCGGGTATGGTCTGCCCACGGCGCGAGCGTGCCAAAGTAGGTGCCGAAGAGTACGCCTGAGAAAGCGAATACTGTGGTGACAAAGGAGCCAGCCCAGCGCCCGCCAAGGTAAGCGAACTTGGAAATGGGCTGGGTAAAGAGGATCTGGTAGGTGTCGCGCTGAAAGTCGCGAAGAATCGACGTGCCAAAGATGGCCGCAATCACGATGATCCCGAAGAGCGCGGCACCGATGTCGTTGTAGGCGTTCGCATATGCAGAATTCAGGAGGACTTTGCCATTGCTGTTGCCGATCGGGCCGAAGCTCTCCGAAGCCACATCGAGAAAAGAAAACATGAGCCAAAGCAAGAAGTACATGTAGGTCGAGATGCTCTTGAAGCGAAATCTCAGCTCGAACCTAAAGAATTCCAAAAAGAGTGCCATGTCAGGCTCCTGCAAAGATCAGCGGCTAGTTAGGGCGTTCGGATTGCTGCGACAGGTTGAGGAAGTAGACATCCTCCAGTCCGGAATCGACGGAGCGGAAGCCATCGCCCGGCGAAACATCCGAGTGAACTCGAATTTCGTGGCGTCCGCCAACCAGGTGGGTGGAGATTACTTTGAGCTGAGCCTCGATGGTGCGCACTTCGTCGTCGGTAGCGACCACCTTCGACCAGATTTTTCCGTTTAGCGCAGCCAGCGTGTCGTTGGGAGCGCCTTCCAGCAGCAATTCGCCGGAGGCGATGATGGCCATGCGGGGGCAGAGCTGGCGTACGTCATCCACGATATGAGTGGAGAGGATGACGGTTCGGTCGCTGCCCAGCGACGAAAGCAGATTCAGAAAACGATTGCGCTCGGCAGGATCGAGGCCCGCTGTGGGCTCGTCGACAATGATGAGACGGGGATTGCCGAGCAGCGCTTGAGCAATGCCAAAACGCTGCTTCATGCCACCAGAAAACGTTGACAGCGCCTTCTTTCGAACGTCCCACAGATTAGTCTGCTGCAGGATCGCCTCGACCATCTCCTTGCGCTCGCCTGCTGAGGTCATGCCCTTCATGACCGCGAGGTGGCGAAGCATGTCGAGAGCGGAAATCTTGGGGTAGACGCCGAACTCCTGTGGGAGATAGCCGAGAATGCGGCGGACTTCGTCCTTCTGGCGGAGCACATCAATGCCATCGAGGGTGATCGTGCCCGAGTCGGGATCCTGAAGTGTCGCGATCGTGCGCATCAGCGAACTCTTGCCGGCACCGTTCGGGCCCACCAGGCCAAACATGCTGTTGCCAATCGAAAACGATAGGTTCTTCAGTGCCTTTACACCATTTGGGTAGGTCTTCGAGAGATTATTGATTGTCAGGGCCACCGCTACCTCCACGTTCGAGAATGAGTCTCAGACCGCACAAATCTACTAACAAACGCGCGATGGGGACATATTCTACTACCAACGGAGGGGAGGAACCTTCGTGCCGGCTCCGGGTGACGGACGATCCTGACGTTATTCCAGACCGGTTTCGGCCTGTAGGAAGTTTCACCCGATTAGTGCCGAATAAACGCCCTCGCCCTCACTTTGATCCCGATAGGCCGCACATCCTGCAAGCAAGGTCGCGACGCGCCTCGACGACCGGACGTGCGCCCCTAGGCTGAGATCCGCAATCTTCTCGCTGGATCGCTCTCACCCTAGACCACCTGCGACCCGTAGACTGGCTCGGCTACTTTTTACCTCAGTTCGTTCTTTCAGGAATTGCAAAATAGTCGCTGGCGAAGCGCCGAACATGCTCGGCCGCAGCATGCTCGTTCAAGGGAACTACCGCGGCCGCGGCGGGTCCGACAATCGCAGTCAGGTCTGTGAGGCTTTGCTGGAATTCGGAGAGCGGCGCCTGGGAAATGACGCCAGCAGCCTCGGCTTCGAGAGACTGCGCAGCGGATAACAAGAAAGGTAGCTTGGCTGCGCGCGCCGCGAGGCTGGCTGCTTCCGGTACCCGCGGCAGCATAGCTGGCGTGTCCGTCCTGGGCTGGTCGAGGGAAATAATCTCCTCAAACGTACTCGCAGCTTTGTCCCGCTCGGTTAGAAAGTCTGACAAGTCGAAAAGCTTCTTCAGTGTGGCGGGGACTGAGGCGTGTTCGTACTGCGTGTGGTCTACTTGGCTCTTCGCGATGTACGGAGAGACCATGATCGCCGGAACGCGGACGCCGAGCAGATCGAAATTGAAGGGCGGGTCGACGTCGCGATTCACCTTGCCGTCCGGCGACGGAACCCGCGGCTGAGGCGGAAATGCGTGGTCGTAGATGCCGCCGTGTTCATCCCAAAGGATCACGAGCAGCGTTTGCTCCCACAGCGGAGAGTTTCGCACCGCCTCGTATACATCCGCAATTAGGACATCTCCCATGCTCACGTCGTGATTCGGGTGCTGATCGTTTGCCTTCTTGAAAGCAAAGTCGAAATAGCGGGGCTCAATGAAGCTGTAGTCGGGAAGGCTTCCACCTCTCGCGTCTTCAGTGAACTCGTCAAAGAGCCGGAACCTGTCCTTGAACACGTCCCCGCGAAGCCGCTGGAGAGCGAGGGCTTGCGGAATGTCGTGAAAAAAGATTTTCCAGGAGCGCCCCGCGTCTTCTAGGCGGTGATAGATGGTATCAACGTCATAGTCGTATAGCTTGTTATCGATGTTCCCGTCGGAAGTAGCGGCATGCACGAACATGCGGTTGGGCCAAGTCTGGCCCGGCAGCGAGGAATACCAAGAATCACAGACAGCAAATTCGCGCGCTAGAGTCGTGAGTGCCGGGAGCTTGTCAGGACCGAAGCAGCGCATGATCTTGTGCGCGTCCGGGAGCGAGTTGTTGTTTCTATACGAGTAGTTCGCTACAAAGGACATATTGGGTCCGATGCCAGGCAAGCCTGGCGGTTTCGTCCCGCATTTGTACACAGAATAGACCTGATCCAACACGTCGGGGGTCCAGTGGCTAGGATCTTGGACGAGATCTAAGTAACCCGCATCATCCGAGGCTTGAACTCGCACCACAGGGTTCGAAGCGTCCTCTGGGTTCCACTGAGTCCCGTCGATGCCATTCAGCGTGGGAATCTGGGATTTCATGAAGCCAAGCATGTGGTCAAATGAGCGGTTCTCCAGCATCAGGACAACGATGTGCTTAACGATATCTGCGGGATTCGACATGTGAACTCCTGACCGAAGGACAAGTTTTGCTTAAGACCTACGCAATATACTGCTTGACTGCACCCAACTGCACCTAGACTTGAACTTGAATAGGGGTCGAGCGGCACGGCCGACCCCACTCACGGGGGATCCGTTATTAGGACGTGATCCACCTCTCGCGGTGATTCGAACATCTTCCGCGGGCGTTCAAAGTTTACGCCTGTGTAGGCCAGCGCTTTGACACGGGCGGTTCTCGGGGACGATTGCAGAAATGTCTGAGCTGTGTATTCCTGCCTCAGTTCGAGGACATGATCTCCGAAGCGCGACGCCAACGTTTACGTACGTACATAACGTTATCGTGTGGGTCCGCCTTCGGTGTTCACCTGTTTCTTGGGAGTTAACGGCAAAAATTGAGTCGCATGGCGCAATTGCGGGCGCTCAAAAGTGCCTTGTCGCCGTTGTCGTGTGCCAATCATTGAAACCATGCTTTGATGGGTAGACAAGGCTCCAACATCCGAAGGTCGTTCTTTCTTCGCAGCAGTTGGGGATGGCAAAGAGCCTAGGTTTATCTCTGCGATGCCGTTCGTGGTAATGGCGAAAAGAAGGTCATCATTGTTATCAATTACAAGAGCATCATAAGCGTTGGCGAGCTGAATCGGCAGTTCTACTCGATATGCCAGCAATCCGGTTGAAGCATTCAATTCATCAATTCCGGTTGTGAGCGGCTGAAAGATCAAACTGCCGTCGGCATTTAACTTTTGCCCATACTCGGCCAAAACGAGCCACGTATCGCGATCAACATAAGTAATGCCTGTCTGCGCATTCAGATTCGCATCGGTCACCAAATTCATGACGACAAGCGTCGAACCATCTTTCGAGATAGCCATGTCCAGGTTTCCGTTGCCATCGGTTTCTGCTTGATACCCTTCGGTAATCGAATTGGTCGCCGTGTTAAGTACAAATGGGCCACTTCCGTAAACGTACGAACCATCTGGGCTAATCAAAACGCGGTCGATCGCGGAACCCCCACCAAGTTGGTAATCAGTTATTGTTCCAGTCGTGCTGTCCAAGTTGTGGAACGACGAAAAAGCATCGCCACCAAACGTTGCATAGTAAACGACACCAGAGTTGCTAACGGTCAAGCCGTAGGGTTGCATGCCGGTTTCAAGTTGCGATTGCACAACATGAAATGACTTAACTGTGTTCGGAGATGTGGGATTCAGCACATAAATGTTGGCGTTCCCTGCATCAGAAACAGCCAGAGTGTTGGTATCCTGCGAGAGCGCTATGCCCATAAGGCGAGAGCTGCCGTTGGCGTAAGAAATTGTGATTGATGGAAGCCAACTGTTCTCGGATACCGAGAAAACGTCAATCTGAGACTGATCGGTGAAATAAATCTCACCGTTCGCTGGGTTGTAGACTCCTTGCATTAGCGCCGCGCTTGGTGACGTAAATTGCAACACGGCGGGCACGTAGATGAGCGGAAGCGCAGAAGTCGTCGAACCAGTCGCGGTTGTTCCTGTAAGCGCCACAGCAGAGCCCGCGATTCCGGAAGGAACGTTGAAGAGAACGGCCTCCATGGGGAACGGATATGGCAGTCCAGGAGGAGGTGCTGTTGTTAGAACTTGTGCGACTGTGGCGGGCTGGCCGCCAACGGTGATCGCTATATCGGAGGGTTGTTGGCCGAGTCCATAACCGAAAATGACTCCCTGCGTTCCTCCTTCTGAGCTGACGGCGTTTGTGGAAAGCTCCACAATGGTGGGGCCATAGCTGAAATTCTCAGGATTTAGTTGAATGCTGCCGTCTGATAACACAACTGCAACATCGACAGGCCCGCCAACTGACGCCGGCGGAGCTAATCCGCTCGCCAATTTATTGGATAACGAAACATTGTTCGCCGCAACGTTGCCAATGTAGATAGTGCCTGAATCGATGTTTTCGGCAGATGTTGCGTTCTGTTCTGTGACTTGCGCTTGAACAGACGTTCCTCCGTTGAGCGGTCCACTTCCAGGGGCAATGAATCCAATGTTGAAGATGGTTTGCGCCAGTCCTGGTTCAAGTTGAGTTGTGTCGAGGAATGCCACGCCGTGTCCTATCGGTCCGACGACCAGGCCTGTTTCGTCACTGACTGATGGAACGATGTAGTTTTGAAGATCGATGACCTCAAAGTTCGGAACCCATCCTGTTTGGGAGAAACTGTTGGTATCGTAGGCAGTAACATTACCTAAATGGTCCGCTGAGAAAAGAGTTGAGCCATCGTAGCTGAGAACTGCGCCGGTGGAGCCAGCGAATCCCGAAGTGGTGAGTGTGCCAAGTTGGGCAAGCGTTTGGGCATTGAAGATCTCAAACTGACCGTCCTCCTCCATAAAGAGGCGCGACCCGTCGGGGGTAGGCAGAATCTGGGTAACGATTCCAAGAGAGGCTTGGCCGCCTACAGTCGCGCCCGAGCCGGGGTCGTAAAGACCCAGGTGATCGTCGCTGTCAGCGCTACCCACCACAACTCTCGTCCGGTCCGCGGTTAACGTGATCGCACCTATGTTGACGAAAGCCGCCTGCCCAAATATGTCGGCATTGATTACCTTAAGATTGTTGGTTGTGGGGTTCCAGATCGCAAAAGTCTGGGAACCGTCCACGTTAAGTCCAGCCGCCCCGCCGAATAACACCAACTGCCCATTAGCCAAAATGAATAGCTGAGTAGCCGGGTAGCCTTGCGTACCAAGGCTTGCAGAAGGAAAGCGTTGAAGGACCGCCATACCGACCGGATCGATAAGGTAAACATCGCCGAAAACGGTTGCGGCGTACATCGTGTTGCCGTCAGGAGTGATATCAATTCCCCAAGCGGCAGGAACAATAATCGATCCTATCTGTGATTCCGCTGTCGAGTCGAACACATCAATGCTGTTCAGCGTCGGATTGCTAACGAAAAAGCGTTTGTGAACACTGTCGTAAACCGTGAAATGGGGCGGAAAATACTGAAGTTCGTTCGGGTCGTAAATGACGTCCGTTCTCAAATAGCGGTTGCGAGTTGGCGGATGAGGACTAGAGACTGGCAGATCGACTTCCATCTGTAATTGGGCGGAATGTGTAAGGGTTCCGAATGTGCCAGTGAACGAAACAGTCAGCGAGGCCAACGAGACACCGGACGATGCGGATATCGTGAGCTGCTGACTTGTACTTGTCGAGAGGGTGAAGATGTTTGGAGAGATGGTTACGCCCGATGGGGAAGTAGCCGCGACTTGCACGTTGCCATCAAATCCGTATATTCCGCTTACTGAAACCTGGGCGGATTGCGTTCCACCCGGCGCGATCACAACCGTTCCCGGCTGCGCAGACAAAGAGAAATCAGGCTGAGGACCGGTAGTTCCCGTTGGCGAGGAGGGAGACGCACCACAGGAAGCTAAGAAGCAAATCGAAGAAAAGCAAAGCGCAATCGTAACCGCTCGCACGGTTCCCACCTTCTGAAGTGTGACAATTCCCTTGATACGCCTAGCCCTCTGCCTGATGAGGCAGATGATATTACTACCAACACCCACGCCGAGAAAATGAAATTCTGGGGCATTCAAGAATTATCCCACTTTTCAGTTGACATTCACAGCGGACCGGGCGTACATTCTGCCGCAAATCAGCGAGACGGCGCCGCCACCAAGAGCGAGCGGATTATCGGTTCCGTAGATGCCCGATTCGCTGCTTCCCCTTGAATCCGGAAGATATACGTGTCTGCATGTGAGGGCAGCGCACTAAGGCGAACCCCGGAAAATGGCGTTTGCCACGAATGCATTGGTGTGCAGAGTTACCCGTCAAGGAGAAAACGCCGATGGAACGCCAAACATTCTGTATGAAATTGGTCTCTGCTCTGAGGAACTGTCACAACGTGACGGAACAGGTACGAGGTGGCGGCAAGAATACGTGTACAGCCTTAGCAATACTTAGCGTTTTCCTTCTCGCGGTGTGCCCGTTGACTGCGCAGGTTCTGCCAGATGCAGGCATTCAAATGTGGTCTACAAATGACTTCGGCATCAGCCTAGCCACATCAGCCATCAACGTCAACATCCCGCTTCGCTCCAAAATCGGCGCTATCCCGTTCTCTTCAAGCCTTTTCGGCACATCTCAGGCATACGTATTCACTGAGGGCACAGGAACTGGCATATATTACACCTTCGGAGGCATCGGCGGTTATTCGGATTCAACGTCAGTGGCCGCGATGTTTTCAGGCGTAACGATTAGCAATTGTAGCGGTCAGCCGACGGAGACCACCTACAAGTACACCATTCTGTCGATCACCGACCCGACAGGGGCCGCTCATCCTCTCGGAAATGGGATCTTTAATGTATGGACATTCAGTCAATATTGTGCCGTCACACCGAGTCCTCTCGTTACCACCGATGGGTCTGGCTATACCTTTGTGGCCAGCACCAACAGCGGAGGCCTTTCTGGTACTTTCACGATCTATGATCGCAGCGGGGCGCACTGGGGTGGTTCCTGCAATCCAACGACCAACGGCTGCGTGATGACTGGCCCTACTGTGGTTGATCCTGACGGGAATAGCATCTCGGGAACGTCCTTCAACGAGGGTAATGTTACGGACACTTTGGGTACAACAGCACTGACCTTAGCCGTCAATGGGACTACTCTATCTTATTCCTATTTGGACCCAAGCGGAACGACAAGCCAGTACTACACTTTAAGTAGCAGCAATGTTGGCAATCTCAAGACCAATTTTAATTGTCCATACATTAATGATTGGTCTTTTAGTAACTTCACCCCTTACACGTCGTTGACAACGCCGACTGGCGGAAAATATTTATTTACTTATGAGCCAACACCGAACGGCAATGGTTTTACCAACACAACGCCGCCGACGTACTTCACTGGGCGGATTGGTAGTATCACATTCCCTTCAGGGGGGTCCATTACCTATTCTTATTCGGGAGGCAACAACGGGATCGTGTGTAACCATGGCATCGTACCCACCATCACCGTCACGACAAATGATAGCAATGGAAATATCAACACCTACTCGTACGTGAACACAGTGAGCAGCTCGTCGAATTACTTCGTCATGAAGACCGACCCTGCCGGCAACCAGACGCTGTATTACTTCTCCGGTCAGGTCCAGACCAAAGTGATGTCGTACCAAGGAGGTTGCTCGAAAAGCATTTATTCCGGTTGCAGTGGAGCTGCTCCGAACACCCTGCTAAGAACAGTAATGACCTGCTATAACGGGAACCTCACGAACTGTGCCACACCGAGTTCAGCACCCACGCTCCCCATCAAGCAAACGGACGTTTATACCTCGTTGAACACTTCATCCTCAAATCATGTGCAAACGATCTACGATTGCAACGCGAGCCCCACAGCGTGCTATGGCAACATCGTGGAGGTATCAAGCTATGATTTTGGCGGCACGACCCTGATCTCGCAAACATTCCTCTATTACGGCCAATCGTGGAACAGCAACAGCAGTGCGTGCAACGCCTACGCTTCAGGAACGTACATAAACAATACACCGTGCTATGTCGACGTGAAAAACTCTTCCGGCGACGTTGCCAAAACGCAAATCACGTACAGCAGTACTGGGCACCCAACGGCGGTTTCCCGCTGGGTATCAGGCACGACATGGCTAGCCAGTTCTGCAACATTCAACTCAAACGGCACGATGGCCACGGTGACCGATGCAGCAAACAATACGACGAATTTCGGTTACACCGGCACGGGTGAGTGCAACGGCCTTTTGCTCACCTCGACCTCTTATCCCAACGGGCTGACTACCGCGCAGGCGTGGAACTGTAGCGGCGGTGTGCTCACATCCTCGACTGATGCGAACGGACAGGCGGCGCTATACGGGTACAAGAACGAAAGTGGAACCGCTGACCCGTCATGGCGTCGCCTTTCGGTGACTGACCCTCTTGGCAACAAGACTTGGACGGACTACTCTCCCGGAACAACGTTGCCGCAAACTGTCGAGACCTACCTTAATTTTCCCGTCTCGAATCCAACATCGACTCTCGACACGCTGAATACCTTGGACGGGTTCGGTCGCACGGTCAAATCACAAAAGCGGACCGCACCCAACGTTTCGACATTTGACAGCACGGTGCTGTACACGTACGGTTGGCAGTCTGCAAGCAACGGATGCACGTCGACACCTCCATTCACGACTGGGCCTTGCATGACGCAAACCGTTCCCGGCGGAACGGCGCTCACGACAACAAACCTCGATGCACTGGGGCGTACAGCCAACGTCACCGACGGTGGGGGTGGTAGCACTGGGTATTCGTTCACGAACAACGACGCGCTAATGACTCTCAGTCCTGCGCCTTCGGGGGAGAACCCGAAGAAGCGGCAAATGGAGTACGACGGCTCCGGGCGGCTGACTTCCGCGTGCGAACTGACAGGTACTCCCAACGGCGGAGGCACGTGTACGCAGAGCAATTCCCAGACAGGGTACTGGACTAAATACACGTACGACGCGCTGAATAATCTTCTCAGCGTCAGCCAGAACGCGCAAGGCAGCTATCCCCAAAGCCGCGGCTTTACACGCGACGGTTTGGGCCGTCTCCTGTCAGAGAGCAATCCAGAGACAGGCACAGCGAGCTACACCTATGACACCGACGGCACATGCGGAACCTATAAGGGGGATTTGGTCAAAAAGGTTGACGCGGTAGGCAATGTCACATGTTTTGCCTATGACCAATTGCATCGATTAACGGGAGAAACCTATCCCTCCGGTTCGTATGCTTCGGTGACGCCGTCTAAGACCTTTGTTTACGACACATTGGCTTCGAGCTTCACCTGCACTGGAACAACAACGAATTATCCGTCAGGGCGTTTGGCCGAAGCATATACCGGGTCAAGTTCCTCGAAGACCACTGACATTGCATACTGCTACAATGCGCGCGGCGATAGCACGGATGCTTTCGAGTCCACACCAAATTCTGGTGGCTATTACCATACCACTACA
Source organism: Acidobacteriota bacterium (assembly GCA_013289685.1). Classification (GTDB taxonomy): domain Bacteria; phylum Acidobacteriota; class Terriglobia; order Terriglobales; family Acidobacteriaceae; genus Sulfotelmatobacter. The sequence continues at coordinate 35,374 of JABCZL010000003.1, forward strand.
AGTTTCTTTGCTAACGGCGGTCTCAACACGCTCAATGGGGTGCCCGGACTGAACGGGTGGACATACACAGCCGACGGTGAGGGACGACCGTATTCGACGACGTATGGTAGCTCTGCGGACTGGGTCAAAACGACCCTGTACTATCCCTCACAGCCAACGACCACAACTGTTACGTTCGGAAGCGGCTCCACCGACCAGGATACCTATACGTTCGACACAAACACGGGCCGCATGAAGGGGTTCGTCTTTACGGTCGGGGTCTCACAGACAACTCTGACCGGGACGGTAGGCTGGAATTCGAACGGAACATTGGGAAGCTTGGGTATCACGGACCAGTTCAACAGTTCGAACACTCAAAGCTGCAACTTTACGTACGACGATCTGGGCCGTCTGGCAGGGAAAAACTCCAACGGCTACTCCGTCGACTGTGGGAGTGGGGGTTGGCAGCAACTCTTCTCACTTGATCCTTTTGGGAACATCAGTATGTCGGGTTCCGGAACCTTCGCCGCGAGCTACGTGCTGGCCAATGGCACCACAAACAACCAGGAGCAGTCGGTCGGAAGCTGCGTCCCGAGCTACGACGCCAACGGCAACATGACCAAAGACTGCTCCTTCGCCAGCCCGCCGACCTACTCCTGGGACTCGGATGGTAACCCGGTTACGTTGCGTGGTTATACACTGACCCATGATGCCTTTGATCGTCTGGTGGAATTCACAAGCGGCAGTTCACACACGCAGACTCTTTGGGGACCCGTCGGCAAGCTGGGGACGATGAACGGCCAAACCGCGAAAAACATTCGTGTTCCATTGCCCGGAGGCAGCTTAGGCGAACTCTACAGCGGGGGTGGCCAGACCCACATTCTGCATGCGGACTGGCTCGGATCGGCGCGTCTGTCCACTACTTTTGGTAACCGCACTATGGCGTACGACACGGCTTACTCACCGTATGGGCAGTATTATGCAAACGCGGGCAGCAGTTCTACGGACTTGGATTTCACCGGTCAATTTCAGGACACGATGACCGGGTTGTTTGATTTTCAGGCTCGCGAATACGATCCCGACCAGGGACGCTGGATCGCCCCCGACCCGGCGGGGCTGAGGGCGGTAGATCCGTCCCAACCCCAAACGTGGAACCGCTACGGTTACGTCGTCAACAATCCAGTTGCTTTGACGGACCCAATGGGTTTGTTTTCTGGCGGTGGTGGTGGAAATCCTTGCGTAACTGATTGCCCGAATCCGATTCCCCCGAGTCCTTGCGACACTGCCGTCATCTGCGGGCAGGCGGGCGTCAACTGCTCTATTTTTGGCGGCATTACTTGCGATCCCTGTTTTGTTTATGGCTGCGATCCCCCGATGGCGATAGACCCAGATACAGTGATAATCAGCGGACAACAGCAACTCCTGCCTGGGCAGGATTGCGTGGGCTGCTGGCCAATCGGGCCGTCCCCAGGGCAAATTTTGCAGGCGGTCCTTTCAGGTAATGTTTTTGGCGCATTGCAAAGAATGGGGGCCGTCCCCACTGACGGTCTCGATTGCACGTCGGGCACGTGCCAAGTGAACCCCATCATGAACGAACAAAACAGTGATGGCATTAAACCCTGTAAGTCTGGACAGGTTCCGACCGACCTCGCTCCCTGCTTTACGGGCTTCAACGAGAAGGATGCGAAGATCCTCAGCGCTTTCTTCAGTTGCATGTACAAGAAGTCGATTATCGGTACCGTCATCGGGACGGCGGGCGGTGTGTTGGGGAAGTTTATTTCGAAGCTGGGGCTGGGCGAAGAAATTACGGGACCGGTAGTAGTAAATGCTGGCCGCGCGGCTGCAGGCGTGGCTGGTGAGGCCGCAATGGGTGCGGCCATTATTGAAATGGTCCGTACACCATTTGAATGCTATGACTCCTTTTGAGGGATTTCGGGTGCGGGAAAGCCGAATACTTCGCTTTCTTGTCTTGAACGCGGTTGCGGCGTTGCTTCTAGGTCTCTTATATCTAGCCGCATTCGTGGGACGAGGGATGCTCAAGTTGCCCGCAACCGCCTTATGCTTCTTTGTTGGGGGTGCATGCGGAGGGCTAGATATCCAATTCGGTGAGGATATCTGTACGACGAGAGGCTTCCATGCGTGGAGGCCTGTGATCCTCTGGCTTTGCTTATTCAGTAGCGAAGTGTTTCTTGCGGGTAAAGCGGACGCAGCGGTGGCGGCTTTTCAACGATACGGCGAATTAAGACTGCTTTCGAGCTACGCCGATTGGGCCTACGCGTTTGTAGTAACGATGCTCCTCGTAGTGACCGTGAGCTACAGGGCGCAATCGCCGCTCGGTCGCCCAGGGTTGTTCGGGCAGAAAAACATGACCGTTTTGGCTTCGGCCTGCGCGATCGCTATCGGCATAAGGATGTGGATAGTGTCGATTTTGCATCTGAAAGGCATCAGTCCGACCCACATCCTTAGCGAATTGCAATCATGCCTTTTGTGGAGTTTCTTCGCAGTCGCGCTGTTCACACTGATTGCGGCATTTAGCAAGAGGCGACGGGTGGCCCAAGTCTCTGACCTTCCTTGATACAACTACTATTGTGGCTAGCTGGTGGCACACTCAAACCCGACTCTGGCGGGTGGCCCATTCAAGCTCGCTTTTGGTTTGAGTGAGGCGGGGGAACAGGCCCAACGTCAGCTCGGAGGCAGCGCGAGCTAGGCGCGACGTGGAGGCGTGCAGCTGGACCACGGCTGAGTGTGCGGGTAACCCGTCGCACGGCCTGCAATCCATCCGCGATCCGTTAACACTTTTAAGGCTGCTCATGATGTACTTCCATGCCATCCGTGGCCTTGCATGTTGTTGAATTTACGTTTCTAGGCGGATTCGAATCCCTCCCTCCTGCGTCCAAGTCCGCTGGGGAAACGTGGCTACGCGAAAATCTCATTCACCTTCTCCCGCACCTGTTGGCTCCGCGACGGCTTCAAATACCTCATCGTCGATTCCATGTCCGAATGGCCCAGCCACTGCTGCACAGTTCGCAGATCGACGCCAGCCCAAAGGCACCGCGTTGCGAACGTAGCGCGGAACTTGTGCAGCCAGAAGTTGTCTTCGTCGAGCTTCGCACGCTCTGCAAGGGCTTTCAGGCAGTCGAGAAAATCGAGCTTCGGATTGCACCCCGCGGTGGGAAACACGAGGCTACACGTTTTGACCGCTTTCGCCTTCCATGACTTCAGACTCTTGACCAACTTCGACGGGATCGGAATTTCTCGCTCCTTGTATGCCTTCGGCGTCCATCCCCGGTCGGGCTTGTGGGTGACTCGGACGGTGGATGCAGCGAAGTTCACGTCCGACCAATAGGCGAACATGACTTCCTGTTCCCGCATCCCGGTCATCAGGAAGAACTCGTACCAGAGCCGCTCTTCCGCATCGCAGGCCTTGAACAGCTGGTCGAGTTCCGCCGGTTCGTACATCTCCGGCTCTTCCTCGGTGTAGCGTGGCCAGTCGTTCTTCTTTACCAGCCCACGAATGCCATTCGCCTTGAGAAAAGACATCACGTTTGCAAACTTGTTCCAGCAGCTACGCGGTGCCTGGTCTTTCTCGTCCCGCAGAAACGCGCAGAACTTCAGCAGGTCTTTGCGGTCGATGTCTTCGAGGTTGAGCTTTGAGCAGGACTCTCTGAAGTAGCTCAAGGCCGTCCTGTACGCCGCCAGAGTCTTCGGTTTCTTCGTAAGCTCCGTTTCTTCGAGGTAGTCGGCCACCGATCCCGCAACCGACCTATGGCCGTTCGCGGCTATCTCCGGCACCGTGGCATCGCCGTTATTAAGCTCGGTCTCTTTCCGCAGGCGCATGGAACTGGCATCGGCTGCGTCCTTGCCGACCGACAGGCGTCTGCGCCTGCCTTTGTCGTGCCATTCGATGTAGTAGGCCCCTTCAGGGTGGCGCTCGGGCTTGCCGTTGACCAGCACGGCGTCAGGCTTGACCCGGCCATTGGCGGACAGCATGACGGCGCAATACCGCATTCCTAGCGGTGTTTGGACCCTTTTTGTGAGATTGACCTCGCGGTGCATCGGGTGACCCCTTCCTTGAGAACCGTATCAAGTGTAGGTATCACCGACCCGTAAGTGCTAGATAACTAAAGTTCTGGCGGAGAGAGAGGGATTCGAACCCCCGATACCCGTAAAGGTATACACGCTTTCGAGGCGCGCGCCTTCAGCCACTCGGCCATCTCTCCGCGCCCACCTGTTTCGCTTTTATCTTATCAGGGGATCTCTTGGCTTCCAATTTCCCCCCAATCTCACTGAACTGAGCCCGGCTCACCCTCCTCACCCAAGCCTAGAATGCGATTTGTGACTTGGTTGACCATCCTAGCCACCTCTGGGTCTGTAATCTGGGTATAGATGTCCAGGGTGGTACGAATGTCGCTGTGTCCGAGTTGGGCCTGCATTTCGGTCGGGTGTGCTTCCTTCTTCCCATGCGTGGAGAAGCTCCTTCGGAGCACCTGAAACGTAGGATGAAATGCAATCCCCAGTTTGTCCGCGACCGGGTACAAGCGGAGGCGCAGCCAATTGTCCGGATGAATCGGCGTCGGCAGCGGCTTTCGCGCACGCGCTTGCATCCCAGGGAACATGAGGGCATTGGCGTCCGGGTTGGGGCACCTCGCCCTCCACAAGTCAATCGATTTGCGCACGGCTTGGGGGATCGCGACAAGTCGGTAGTTGGTCCGTCCGTAGCGGTTCTTGCGTTTGATTTTTTTGCGCTGCAGCCGACCACGCCACGCGGTATTCACGATAGTGAACACATTGCCGCTGTAGCATCCCCAGGTCAGGCCGAAGAGTTCGCTCGGCCGTAGGGCGCAGAAACAGGCAATGAGGAAGATGGCGCGGTCACGGATGCCGTCAAGACCCGCTAGTAGCTTGGCATACATCTCGACGGGAAGAATCGGCTTGTCCGACTCCTCGATCTCAGGAATGACGGTCTTGCGCGCGACATTTCGCTCTAGGACCTCCTGGTCAACGGCCTCCGCCAAGGCCGCTTTGATCAGATCGCGTACATGGTAAACAACCGTGTACGAATATTCCTCCGCAGCCAGCCGGTTGAGTAGCATCTGCACCTGAAACTTGGTGATGTCTTTGAGTGCGACGTGTTCCGGGGTTGGATAGACGTGACTAGTGAGGTAATCGAGATTGGTACGGCGCGTCGCCTCCTGCCAGTTGGCGCCGCGCATGGGGACGTAGAAATTCCGCATCCAATTACCAAAAGTGATGGTCCCGTCTGCCGCTCGGGTGACTGGACCGCCGTTTATGGCAGCCAGTTCAGCGGCCAAGATCTTCTCGGCCTCGGCTCGGTGCATCTTCGGCTTATAGCCCACCACACGGCTGCGGTGATGTCGCTTTGGTTTGCCGGTTGTGGGATCGGTCAAGTAGACGTTGTAGTGGATCTCCCAGCCACCACCTTTGGTCGCGACGACTCGGCCTCGTTGATAACGCGCACCTCCGCGTGCCATGAAACCTGCTTTCTGCGCTGGAATTGTTGTTCAGCTTTCGATTTCGCGCAAACGCGCGATGAAGAGCTGTCACCCAGCCGAAAGCGGCGCCCTTGGGGCGAAATTCGGCAGTTGCTTTCGAGGAATTCACTCAACGGAAATGGCGGCAAGTTTTGTATTTGCACCCTTATTGCACCCTTCAAAACTCTAAGCCATTGACGTAGAATCGCTTACATGCGGATTACGATCCGCCTCGAAAGCGGACATACCTTAACGGGTATCGTGGGTTCAAATCCCACCCTCTCCGCCATCTAATTTTCCTCGATTTCATTCCATCCGGCCGACAAGACTCCACATCGTATGAGTTCGTCGACTAGGGCTTTGCGCCCACCAGTTGCATGTACTGGCTCAGGGTCACGAAGCGGTAGCCGCGCGCTTTGAGGGTTGCGATCAGTTCCGGCATGACCGCCGTTGTCGTCGATAGCTCATGGAAGGCGAGAATGTGGGTGTACACTCCGCGCTTTTCGCGTTGTTCCACCTGTCTCAAGACGGCGTTTAACAGAGACGGCTTGGGACACTCGGCTGCCTTTCGGGTGCACAAATAGTCGAGCGAGTTCACATCGCGCAGCGCCATGGGGTTCTCCTGTGAGATGGTCAACAGGTGATAGCCCTGGCGCTCGAGATCGCGGCGGGCATCGTCGGAAATGATCCAGTCGGGAGGACGCAGGTAGTGCGGCTGTGTGCCGGTAACCGCCTTGATCGCTTCCGCACCTCGATTCACGTCGCCGATGACCCACTGTTCTCCGCGTTTGCGCTCGGCGCCGCGCAGTTCGATATGGCTATAGGTGTGGTCTTCCAGTTCGTGGCCGCGCCGCACCAATTGCTCGGCCGCGTCGATGCAGGTGACTCCGACATTCTCTTCGTAACGCCGTTCGCCCCAGGTCTTCGGGGAGAGCCGCCATCCCACGACAAAAAAAGTCGCCTTGACGCCATTTTCGTCGAGCACGTTCAGCAACGCCGGACCAGGGTGGTCGCCCTTGCTGCCAAATAAAACATAGGGTCGCGGGCCATCGTCAAAGGTAAGCGCAATGAGCTTATCGGTCTTATCGGTCGAAAAAGCAGACCCGGCATTCAGGAACAGCAGCGCGGCTACAGCGAATACTTTGCAGGATGACATCCGGTCTCCAGCGATGGTTTTCGCCATCGCATCTTCAATTATTGGAGCCGATCCTCCCCGTGGCTAATTACCTTTGTGGATGGCCAGTTGGACAGGGTCCAAGGCGGTCGCCCGGCGAATGTCGTAAACTTTGGATATGGGTGTGACGGTAGAAATGCACAACACCGCCGATGCCGCGACGCGGCGGGATGTGATCGCGATGATTGAGCACGTCCTATCGGACCGCCTCGGAGACTGGCGGGTTGAGATCATGGGCTCACAAGCCAACGACTGCTGGGAGATGAGGATTACTGGCCCCAACGGGTTCGAGCGCTCCTATACGCTCGAAGGCACGCTCGGACAGCATGAGCCCAGCACGGTAGCCTCGATTATTGCGCAGATGTTGCCGAGTCGAGGCTGATCCGGGGAGCACTTCGAGATGGGAGATTGGATGGCCTCTTAAGTTTCTTCCTCGGACCGTGCCATCTTAGTTTTCCTGATTTCGTTCCCAGTTCCCATTCCTGACTTATCTAACGATTAATCTGAATAACTGTGCACTCTCGCACACTCCTGAACATACGCAGGACCTAACATCGTAATCAGTTCGTGTCATTAGTTGGTGAAGAGAGGTGGTGCTGTTTGACTCCGACGGAACGACCGATTCACAGAGTCCTGCTGGTGGATGACGACGATGCCATTCGCGAAATGATGACTGTTACCCTGCAACACAAGGCATTCGAGGTAGTCGCTGCCGCCAATGTGACGGACGCCCTGAGACTCATCGCGACGCAAAGCTTCGACGCGCTCATCACGGACCTGCACATGCCGAATCCTGGCGATGGTTTTACGGTGATTACAGCGATGCGCCACTCCCAGCCGGCCGCGCTTACGCTTTTGATCAGCGGCTATCCCGACGTGCAGGGCGCCATGGCCGCGATCATGCTGGAGGCGGATGAGATCCTCGTGAAGCCCTTCGAAGTCGGGAAACTGGCGGAACTTTTGAATGAGAAAATGTCTCTACGCAAGCCCGTTGCCCGGGCGGTGAAACAAACCGTGGCCGAGATACTGCAGCGTTGTGTGACTTCGGTTGTCGAGGACTGGTTGGCGCGGGCGAAGCTGAGCACAGAATTGAACCACCTTCGACTCAGCGACGATCAGCGTACGGGACATCTCCCCAAACTGGTCGAAGACCTGATCGTGCGTCTGAGCAAGTCCTGCGCTACCCCGAAGGACGACGATGCCATCCACTCCGTCGCCGCTGTCGCCCATGGCAGGCTGCGTTACCTGCAGGGATACACTCCCGCGATGCTGGTTCATGAATCACGCATCCTCCAGGTGACGCTCTTCGGGACCTTGCAAAACAATCTGAATTTTCTGGATTTCAGCCTCCTGTTACCCGATGTCATGACTATCGCGGACGAAGTGGACGCGCAGCTGACGCAGTCGATGGATAGCTACATGAACACCATGCGGCGGCCATCGGCAGCGTAGCTACCGCTGGCATTTCCCGTAATTTAGTGAACCCTTGGGGAGCGAACGCTTGGGCGTCGCCCCCCACAGGAATCCTCGCCCATTTAGAAGTTCACCTTCAATGCGACTTGCATCTGGCGCGCGGACGTGGTCGCGTCCGGGCGTTGTGCGGTGGAGGTGATCAACCCGAAGATCGGCGACCCGACAAGATTGCCTTGGGCAAGGGCGTCGGCGCCGGGGTTGGTGAAATGCGGGTGATTGAAAATGTTGTAGCCTTCCACCCGCAGCTGCGCGTTGACTCGCTCGGTGAACTTGATCGCCTTGGTGAACACCAGATCGAAATCCACAAGGCCCGGACCATAGAAATGGTTCCTGCCAATGTTGCCCGGCCCGTCAAACAGCGGGGCGCCGCTGCCATCCGAACGGGCAGAGAATGCATTGGTGTTGGGGAACCATATCCTGGTGCCCGGCGAGTTGGCGGTCGTATTGAAGCCAGAACCGGTGCCGGTGGCAAACGGATCCTGTCCAGGAACCAGGTCGGCCCGTCCGCTCAGTCCGGTGCGCTCCATGTCGGTCGTGCTGAAGACGTCGAAGGGGTGTCCGGTCTGCACCGTAGTAATTCCGGCCAGTTGCATTCCTTCGAGGACTCTTCCCATTGCGCCGTTGCCCAGGTGCGACTTGCCCTTGCCCAACGGAACATCCCAAATGTAGTTGATGACCGCGACCTGGCGGATGTCGTTGTCGGAGTTGCCACGCTCTTCGCCGACATTGAGCGAATTGCGCGGGAAGCCCCGATTGCCCGCCGCGGGAACCAGCGGATCGCCGGAGTCGTCGATGCCATGAGACCAGGTGTAAGCGCCTTGCACTTGCAAACCATGGCTCATGCGGTGGGTGAATTTTGCCTGCAGCGAGTTGTAGATCGAATTTCCGATCGACCGCTGGTAGAAAGGCTGCACCACCGCGTTATACGGGACCGCGTCGAACGGCAGCACGCCGAACTCCTTCCCCAGATAAAGATTCGTCTTGATTACCTGGTCGGTGGTGCAACCGGTGGTGTTTTGTGGATTGGTGGGGCTGCTGCAGATAGTGAGCAACTGCTGGACCAGCGCGGGACTCGGTGGATTCCCATCCAGTTCGCGGTAAATGTGATGACCCTCGGATCCGACGTAGGAGAGGTCAATCACGTTGCTGCCAGGCAGTTCCCTCTGGATTCCGAAATTCCAGTTATTGCTGGCGGTATTCCGGAAGTGCGTGTCAAACAGCACCGGGGCGAGGGCAGCCCCGTTCGGAATGATAGGGGACGGCGTGGTCTGGGGAACGCTCGGCAGAGGAAACGCTCCCGTGCCGAAGAAATTGTTGATGGTTTCGAAGGGGAAGTTCACGTAGTCCTGTTCGAAGGGAGGATTTCCCCGGGCGTTGCCGAACAGATTGCCGAAGACGCGGTCGTGAAACAGTCCGTAGGCCGCCCGCACCGCGGTCTTGCCATTCCCCCACGGATCCCAGGAAAAGCCGACCCGGGGTTCGATGTTGGAGTAGTCGCTGTTATAAATCTGCTTGCCGGTTCCAGGGCCCACGGTGCTCATAACCAGCGGCGGAACCGAAGCCGGACTTTCCAGCAGGTTGGAGAAGTTTGCTCCTTCTTCATACGGAACGCCATCCAGTTGATAGCGCAAGCCCAGGGTCAGGGTAAAATTGCGGCGAACCTTCCACGTATCCTGCCCGAACCAATCGTACTCGTGCTGGCGGAAATGTTTGTTATCGGTTGCCTGCCGCGCCGCTGCTTTATTAAAGAACTCAGCGGCGAAGTCCTCCCACACAAAGCCATAGTAGGCTGCGGCCGAATCCTGGAACGAAGTCGCGCCGGAAGATTGAGTCGAAATGTCAAAGCCCGCGCTGTCCATCACGTTTACCGCCAAAGCGGCACCGGCATTCAGATACGATGCCAGCCCCACCTGGCGCCGCGAGAAGAAACCGTTCGGACCCTGTTCTGCGATGTTCCTGAAGTCGCCGCCAAACTTGAAGGTGTGGACCCCGTGCACCCACGTGATGTTATCGCCGTAACTCGTTGTGCCCGTCTTGCGCCACTGCCCGTCCGACACCAAGGCCAGGCAACCAACGCTGGTGAAGGGATCGATGTTGAAATCCCAGCCATTTCCGAATTGATCTGTGGAGGGAATCGGACTGTCAACGGTGCTGATGCCAGTGCAACCGAAGGTCGAATAGATGTGATTCCAACCGAAGGTAAGGCTGTTGACCAGATTATTGGTGAGAGTCGAAATCAGGTTCGCCGAAAGACCTTGGTTGATGGCCTTTTCGTTCACTCCCCCGACGTTGCCCGGGAGGATGTCGTTGTGGAATGGGTTGGGATCGAAGAAGTGATCGTAGCCGTAGCGCATGCTCAGAGTCTCGCGATCGGTAAAATGGTGGTCAATCTTGGCGATCGTGTTGTAACTATTTTGTTGCGAGCCACTGGGAAAGAACAATGTTCCGCTGAGGCCGTCGCCGTTACTTACTGTCGGATTGGGATACAAGGCGAAGACCTTTTGCATGGTCGGGTCAAGCGGGGCTCCGCCGGCTCCATTGTTGGTTGTGTTCAGATTGACCGGCACGGTCACCTGCTGTCCGGCTAGAGGACTGTTCGGGTTCTCATCCGTGGTCGTGAAGTTGAACACTCCACTCTTGAATCCCTGGGTGGGAACGGTAGCCGTGTTGGTCAGCGTCGTGCGGAAACGATCTAACTCCTCGTTGAAAAAGAAGAAAGTTTTGTTCTTGATGATCGGGCCGCCGATCGAATAGCCGAACTGATTGCGCACGTATGGATTCATTCTTGTCGCATTTCCGCTGGAATCCACCGCCGGATTGAACCAGTCGCGCGCGCCGCCGAAGCCATTCCAGCGCCCAAACTCGTACGCACCGCCGTGGAATTGATTGGTCCCGCTCTTCGTCACCACCTCGATGATGGCGCCGGTGTTGCGGCCGTATTCCGCATTGAAATTGTTGGTGATGATGCGGAACTCCTCGGTGGAGTCGGGATTGGCGCCCAGCAAGCCGTCGGGGATGCCGGGAACGGAGGTGTCGTTGTTGTCCACTCCATCGAGCAGAAAGTTGTTATTGCGCTCGCGCGCGCCGTTCACAGTGAACCCACCCAACCCGGTGTTGGTCTGCGACGTTCCGGGAGAGAGCAGCACCAGACTGTAGGGATCGCGGGTGATGAGCGGCAGATCTTTCATTTGCTCCTGGTCGACGAGGTTGCTGACCTGCGAGGTTTCGAGGTCGATGGGAGCAACGGTTTCCGCTCGTACAACTACTTCTTCGGTCGTTGAGCCAGGCAACAAGACAGCGTTGATGGTCGAGACCTGCGCTACCGTCAGTTGGACGCTGGGGAGATGGAAAGTCTTGAAGCCATCTTTCTTCGCAGTTACTTCGTAGGTCCCAACTTCGAGGTTGGTGATGGAGTAAGCTCCGGTTGCGCTGCTGGTCGCAGCACGCGACACGTTCGTCGCAAGATTGCGTGCAGTCACCGCTGCTCCTTCCACAACCGCACCGCTGGAATCTGTGATGGTCCCACTGATGGCGGTGCTTTGTGCGTGTAGTTGAGCAGGCAACACAACGCAGAACAACAGCGCCAACAACACAACAAGAACAGCAAACAAGGGCTTCATTGTTATCACATCTCCTGAGAAATATTCGTGACCCGAGCAATATGAGGGTGCAAGTTCACAGCCAAAACGCCGAGCCCCGTGCGAGCGTGTGTGTAGCGACTGTGTTTGCGATGCAGACATCAAGAAACTTGACGCGAGGATGTGCGGACGATGTACGGATGAGTTGTGACTGGTTTCGAAGCCGCGGTTCGGGGCTGGACAAATTTCTAAAAAGGTGTAGACGAAATCTTGAGGGTTACAGCTTTTTGTAGAGTTGTCGAGGAAGGAAGTTGCAACAACACACGACAACACAAAAGGAAACGCCGAGAAACATCAGACAGCAAGACGGACCCGGCCTTCGCGCTCAACGGATGTTTGACCGGAGTTGTTGAATGAAGTTGTTGACGGAAGCTTTATTGTTGCTGCTGCTGTTCCTGATCGGAGCGCACGACCGTCCGGACCAGCACCGGTCGGGACCGGACCACGAAGCTGGGCATCACTGGTTCCGGAGCCACGCTGTCCGCGGGACTTACCGTCACGGCCACGCTCAGTTCGCTCTGGGCTTCACCCTTGTACACGCCGCGCGTCGGAGGGACGTCGGCGTAATCGCGGCCGATGGCCACGCGAATGTGACGGTCGCCTCCCACTAGATTATTGGTTGGATCAAACGCCACCCAGCCGAGGCGCGGCACCAGCGCCTCCACCCAGGCGTGCGACGCGCCTTCGAGTGAACGGTCATTTTCAATTTCACCACCTTCGATTTTCTCGCGATGAAACATGTAGCCGCTCACATAGCGGCACGGAATCTGCAGGCCTCGCACCAGCGCGATCATGATATGAGCAAAGTCTTGGCACACTCCCTGGCGCGAGCGCAGAGCATCTTCGATCGGCGAGTCTACCTTGGTGCTGTTGGGCACATAGGCGAATAACTTGTAAATCGCCTCGTTGACTTCCATCAGCAATCCCAGTGGATTGCCTCGCCGCTCACAGCCGAGTTCCCGCGCGAGTTGCTGCAGGGGCGGGTTGAATTGCGCGAAGTGGCTGGGCAAAAGCATTTCCCAGTAATCGTTGCCGGCGACCAGAGCGTCCAGATCGGCCCAGTCGCCACTGTCGGCGGCGCGCGGCGCGGACACAAATTGTACCTCCACCGACGAACGCGCCGTGACTTTTACCAGCTTGTGGGTTCCTGCAATGTCGAAGTGATGCACGGTATTGCCGGTGAAATCGCGGTACTGCATGATGTTGGCGGCGGGATCGACGTCGAGCGTGAAGCTGAGGCAGCGCTGGTCTCCGTCGCTGCGCGGCTGCAGGCGGACTTCCATCAAGCTCTCGCGCACTGCGGGCTCGTAGCGGAACGTCGTGGTGTGACGGACGGAATAGATCACGGATTCCTCAGGGGCTAAAGCCCTCATCAATTTGTTCGCTTCACGCGGCGCTAAAGCGCCGCTCTTCCACGGTACGGCATGCGTCCGATGGCACCACGGCAGCTTGTGATTTGAAGCCACCGGCTTACGAGACCAGCGCCGACTCCACCGAATAATCGAAATAGACTTGCTGGATCGCGGTGTGCGCCTGCGCGCATTGCCAGCGGACGCTGTCGACATAGCCATTCGCGCCCGATGCCATGATTTCTTCGATCTGGCTGAAACTCAGGGTTGCGCACAGGCGTCCGGCCAGGCGCACCGGCTGTTCGGCTTTGCGTTCGGTTAGTTCTCCAATCGCGACCAGCGCCGCTTGCACGCGGTCGACGGAGAAGCGCACCGAATGCGGGAACTCGGGGTTCAGCAGCAAAAACTCCGCCACCCGCATCGGACGAATTTCGGCCGTGTAGGTCTTGCAGTAAGCCTCAAACGCGGCGCACGATTTCAGCAGGCCTACCCATTCGAGATACTCTTCGCTCTCGACGGCCTGATCGAGCGGATGCGGCAGGCGTCCAAAATGCGTGCCGATCAGCCGCGCCAGTTCGTCGGTGCGCTCGACAAAACGCCCGAGCTGGATGTACTGCCAGCCCTCGCCGTGCGACATGGTCGAATCGGTCACACCCTGAAACAGGTGCGCGCCCTCCTGCACCGCGCGAAAGAATACGTGCGTATGCAGCAGCCACGCCTCGCTCGCGGTCGTGCTGTTCACCTGCAGGTACAGCCGGTTCAGCTGCTCCCACATTTCTGTGCTGCATTGCTCGCGGACCTGGCGCAGGTTTTCGCGCGCCGCGGCCACGCATGACAAGATCGAAGAAGGATTGGTCCGGTCCAGCGTGAGGACGTTGGTCAAGGACTCCGCGTCGATCTTGCCGTCTTCCGGCGGCGGCACTTGCGAGGCTTGCAGCAGCCGCAGCCAGCGCCCCGCGCCCGCTTCCAGGGATTGGTCGAGGCGTAGCTGCAGGTCAACATCGATTAGACGCGCAGTGTGTTCGGCGCGCTCCAGGTAGCGGCTCATCCAGTACAAACTGTCCGCCACCCGCGAAAGCATCGCCGTCTGCCTCCTGTCGTTCATGTGTGACTCGTCATGCGCAAGCTCTTACGCTCGAAGCACCCAGGTATCTTTGCTGCCGCCGCCTTGCGAAGAGTTCACCACCAGCGATCCCCGCCGCAACGCCACACGAGTCAGTCCACCGGGCACGAGCGTCACATTCTCGCCATATAAGATGTAGGGCCGCAGATCGACATGCCGCGCTTGCACTTCGCCGTCGAGGAAACACGGAGCCCGCGACAGGCTCAGAGTCGGCTGGGCAATATAATTTCGCGGCTCGGCTTCGATCCTGCGCCGGAACTCTTCCCTTTCCACTTCGGTGCTGTGCGGCCCGATCAGCATGCCGTACCCGCCGGATTCGCCGACAGCCTTCACCACCAATTCATCCAGATGCTCCAGCACGTAGCTTCTCTGCGAACGATCAGTGAGAAGATAAGTTTGAACGTTGGCGAGGATCGGATCTTCGTCCAGGTAGTAGCGAATGATCGCGGGAACGTAGGCGTAGAGCGCCTTGTCGTCGGCCACGCCGGTACCGATCGCATTGGCCAGCACGACATTGCCCGCCCGGTACGCGTTGAACAGGCCGGGCACGCCCAGGCTCGAATCCTGCCGGAAGCAGAGCGGGTCCAGGAAATCATCGTCGACGCGCCGGTAGATCACGTCCACACGTCGCAGGCCCGCAGTAGTCCGCATGTAAACGACGTTATCGTGCACCAGCAGATCGCGTCCCTCGACGAGCTCGATGCCCATCTGCTGCGCGAGAAACGTGTGCTCGAAATAAGCGGAATTGAAAACGCCCGGGGTCAGCAAAACGACTTTCGGTTCGTGCCGCGCCGACGAACTTGCCGGAGCCAGCGCCCGCAACGTGGCCAGCAAAGCCTGCGCATAATGATCGACCGGCGACACGCCGTAGTCGCGGAACAGCGTGGGGAAAACCTTCTTCAGCACCTTGCGGTTGGCGAGCATGTACGACACGCCGCTGGGCACGCGCAAATTGTCTTCCAGCACCGCAAAGCTGCCGTCGGGCAGGCGCACCAGATCGGTGCCGCAGATGCTTACGTAGATTCCGCGCGGAACCGTCAGCCCGCGCATCTCGCGCCGGAAGTGGCGGCAACTGTACACCAGTTCGCGGGGCACGATCCCGTCCGCCAGGATTCTTCCGTGGTGATAAATGTCTTCCAGAAAAAGATTCAGGGCAGCGATGCGTTGGGTAAGGCCGTTCTCAATCTTGCGCCATTCCTGGTGGGGAATGATGCGGGGCAGCAGATCGTTGGGGAAAACGCGCTCGGTCCCTTCGTCGTTGCCGTATACCGTGAAGGTGATTCCCTGGTGCAGGAACGAGAGGTCGGCCGCCTGCTGACTCTTGCGCAATTCTTCTGGGGGCAGTTCGAGCAGGTTCTGGAACAGCGCCTGATAGTGCGCCCGAGGCGTACCCGGCGCCGAGAACATCTCATCGTACGCCGCGTCAAACTGGTAATTTCGAAACGGCGGCCGAAAAAGCGTGAGCGGCTCCGGAGGGTTCATCCGGCGCACGAGTCCGCGAGTTCGGGTACGGCTAGGCTGCACCGTAAGACTCTAGGGGGCGGCCCGTACTGAGTCCAATCAAAATTGTTTATCGGAGGGATTCAGATTTCGCGGGGTTAAGTAGCGCCGGCGTCTCGCCGGCTGTGGCGTGGGCGCCCTCGCCCGCGCAGGAGGGCGGCGCCGAAAAGGCTGGAGATGTTGAGCGCTGCACGCAGTGGCGGCGGGGCGCCGCCACGACAGCCGCCGGGACGGCGGCGCTACTTAATGCGTCGACTTCTGTCCTGCGGTAAATACGGTCCACGGCCCCGCCTTCATATCGTGCAGCAACGGCTTCTGCCAGGCAAACTCCGGATGGTGGTCCAGAAATTCCGCGGCCAGAAAGTCCGCGCCACAGGGATGCCCTGCCCTGGCCACAAAACTCATGTTCGCGGCCATGGCGCTATCGGTGGCCTTGCCCTGCACGGCGCCGCCGGGATTGTAGGGATCCCAGTCCCACTCCTTGATCCCTCGCGCAGAGGCATCCACGTGGCCGCAGAGTGCCCGCTCGTTCGCCTGCTCCTTCTTCTCGAAGCTGTCGAAATGGTCCGCCAGGAACTGCTCTGCCACGGTGACGTCGACCTTCCCCTTGGCCTGCTGCATGACTTCTTCCCAGCGGGCATGCCGCGCATTCGGTGACGAGGACATGTCGTTGGGGTCGAAGCCGCTGGTCTCTTCCTGAATCAGCTTGGGATCGCGGGCAAAATTCGAGCTCACAAAATACCCATCTTTGGTGCGCCACAGCGGCGTGTTCTTTAATCCCAGTTCCAGGTACGCAATCTCGCCGGTCTTGCGGTCGCCGATGAGCCAGTCGTTGGCGTATCCGCCGTTATTGCCTTCCTTGATAATGCGCACATAGTCATCAATGCTGTTGGCGTATTGCAGCGCCTTGCGCGAGCGCACGAATTCCGGCTTGCCGTTCGGATCCCAGCCTTCGAACTGCGTGATGGTCGTCTCCGTAATCATAATGCCGGCAGAGTTCACGCCGAAATCATCGTCGCTGGTAATCACTCCGGGGAAGCCGTCCATCAGAATGCGGTTGCCGTGCTCGGGCTGGATGTCGAAAATCACCACCCACCGCTCGCCCGCCAGGTAGCTGGTCCAGTTATTGTGGGCGATGACGATCTGGTGATCTTTGGTCATGCTGCCGGTGGCGATGAATGCGCTGCAGTTGCCGGGAGCGGCCAGCTTCGGATTCTTAGCCGACTTGTTCTGCTTATTCGTCGTTTGTTTGTTCGTCGTTTGTTTGTTCAACCAGGGCACGTAGTAGTCGGGCACTTCTTCGAACGCGTTGAGCGCCACGATGTCGAACAGGTCGAGATTGACTCCGTGCGCCTTCACGCCGTCGGCAATGCCCTGCAGTTCCTGCTGATATTCGGCGTCGATGTGTGGCCACAGCGCCCGCCGGGCCGTGGTGCGGAAGAATTCCCAATCCCGCTGGGTCTGGTGCGTGTCGAACAACTTGATAGCTTCAAGCGCGTCGGCAATCTCGGGCGCCAGCAGGTAGCCGTGCTGAAAGCCGATGTCCGACGGCGAGCCTTCGAGATGAACGTAGGTCCATCCACCCTGCTGGAAGCGGTAGGCCTTCTGCAGCCGAGCGTCGGCTGGGACGGCGGATGGGTTGGCAGCGGCGAACCGGGCGCAGGTTAGGGCGAGAAAGATCGCGATCCCGCGGATGCAGTGAGAGAAGTTCCTTGGCATGAAGTCCTCGGCGATGTATTTGTGCCGACACATTCTACCCCATGCTCTGGTGCCGCCACAGGTCAATGAGCGCTATCGCTGTTTGCGACAGTTAGCTGATGCCCACCCTTCGCGGTCCCTATGGCTTTGAAGCCGGAGAGCAAGCCAAGAGTGCCGCCGTATGACGTGGTACATCGCGTGTAAAGTCCCTTGGTTCAGTGGTGGACCAAATCACGTAGCTTGTAACCTTGTCTACGCTAATCGAACTGACCGAGGGCTCAATCTCTCCGACTAGTACCGCAGTCAGGACACCGACTGTGTTGGCGACCACGTTGTATTTCTCCGGTTTGGCACCATCGACACTCACGAGGACTTCTCTCTCGCCCAGCGTAATTTCGAGTCGACTGTCGCCGCGCCCAGCTTCGACAAGGAAATACTCGCTTGAGTCTGGGGTCTCCTTTGCCTGCCGAATCCCAACTCGGCCCACGGAACTACAAATCTGTACGGTTTTGGGCTCCCAGACGTGAGATTTGGGCAAGGGAAATGTTTGACTTGAGGCGGTCTGCGCGGAACCAGCACTAACCGCAAAGCAAAAGTACAAAACGAAAATCCAGCTGTGTCGCATGTCGTTCACCTTGAGACGATCATTCTAGACGCTAACTTGCGAAACATCCCGATTACATTCGTTGGCCCCCGCGTAAGGGTTTCGCGGCGAGGGATCCTCTGCTATCATGCCGGCCCAACGATGAACTCTGTTTCTCAGGAGGACCCGGATGTCGGCCACTCGACGGGAAGTGCTTTTTCTGCTTTCGGGATTGGTTGCGAGCGCGGTTGAGCTAGAAGGGTTGCCGAGCCGGGGTTTGTCGAATCACGACACTTCCCTTCCCTCGGCTACCTACCCGTTCAGCGAACTCCCCGTAAATAATGCAAACGGCGCGGAGATCCGCCCGATTCTGAAAGGCAAACTGGCCACGGCAGAGTCCCTGGAAGTGCACGAAACCACATTACCGCCGGGCGGGATGCCGCATGCCCCACATCATCACGTGCATAGCGAAATGTGGCTCATTCGGGAAGGTACGGTGCAGCTCACGATCAATGGCACAAGCCATGTGCTGGGGCCAGGTTCGGTGGGATTTGTGCATTCCAACGACGAACACGGCATTAAGAATGTCGGCAGGACGCCGGCCACTTATTTTGTCGTGGCGGTGGGACCGGGAGCGGACGCCCAATAGTCCGCCGCGCCCTCAGATATCCGTCCTCTGGTCGGGATGCCGGTTCAGATACCAGCAGGGCAGCCATCCCTGATGTGGAAACAGGGAGTTCACGCAGGTCCAGGGCTGCGGCGGATCGAAGGTTAGCGTCGTCTTCCCGTTTTTCTGCAGCACGGCGGTGTAGTGATTCACCGTCACCGAACCGTAAGCGTTCCGATTGGTTGCCGCCCGCACCCGAAGAACAAGATAGTCCACGCCATACGTCAGAGCCACTGCTCCGACCACGACAAGAATCGAGGTCATGAAGATTCGCCGCAGTCGCCGTTTAAGATCTGACGCAGAGTGCTGGGTCACGACGCCAGATTATAAGCCCTCGTGCTTTATCCCCATCTCACATTGACAACTCGGCCATCCGACAGGCAAACTACCGCATTCGCCGGGAATTCGCTCTGGCGAGCGCCTGCTGCGGTTTTGCGGCATTATCGCCGTCCAGGCCGTATAATCACTGTTCACTTCGTCCATGGCCATGACCGAGCAACGGGTCTCGTACACGCTCGACTCCTCATTGGAGACGATCGACAATGCGGAGGCGAAGGCCACACGAGTTGCCACGGAACTCGGTTTTCCTGACGATGAGATCATGCAGATTTCCATGGCCGTGCGCGAGGGCGCGGTCAATGCGGTTTTGCACGGCAACGCGTATGCCCCGGACAAAAAAGTAACCCTCGCCTTTGAGCGCGCGGGAGGCGACCTGATTATCACCATTCGGGACCAGGGTCGGGGGATGGATTTGAGCAAGATTCCCAACCCGTTGGCGCCGGAGAATCTGCTCAAGACGTCGGGCCGCGGAATTTTTCTTATGCGCTCGTTTATGGATGTGGTCGAAATTCGGCCCACCGCAACGGGCACCGAACTCAAATTAATCAAACACGTCCACGGGCCAACCGCGGGCGGCAAGGAGGCTTCCCAGTGAGTATGAAGGTTGGTAGTCGGCAAGTGGATGGAGTTACGATTGTGGACTGCAGCGGCCGCATCACCCTCGGCGAAGGCAGCGTGATTCTCCGCGACACAGTGCGCGACCTGCTGGGCAAGGGCAACAAGAAGATCGTTCTGAATCTGCAGGACGTCAACTACATTGACAGCTCCGGCATCGGTGAACTGGTCAGCGCCTTCACCACCACCAAGAATCAGGGCGGCGAATTGAAGCTTCTGAACCTGACCAAGAAGGTCAACGACCTGCTCCAGATCACCAAGCTCTACACCGTGTTCGACGTGAAAGACGACGAAGCGTCGGCGGTCAAGTCGTTCAAGTAGAGCCGGTTCTCTGCTCGAATATGTTTGCGGGTGCCCCATTTCTCGCGCGTTTCGCGAGAAGTGGGGACTTTGCCAAGTTTCATTCTGGAACCACGCAGCGAATAATTCTGTCCCCATCACAGACTTTGCCCCGCAGTCTTCCTACAATCAGGGCATGTGGCGATTCAGTCTGATACTTCTGCTGTCCGGGCCTCTGCTCTCCGCCTCGGATTGCATTCCCATTCACGAAGCGAGCCGGCACGTCGGCGAAACCAAGTGCGTGGCGGGCAAGGTTCTCAAAATAAAAGTGGGCGCGCGAGGCGTTCACTTTCTCGACTTCTGTGAAGATCAAATGGCCTGTCCCTTCACCGTCGTGGTCTTCCCCTCCGGATTGAAAGATGTTGGCGACATCCGCCGACTGGAAGGCCGCATGATCGAGATTCATGGAGACGTCAAACTCTACGACGGCCGCGCGGAAATCATCCTGAACCGCATCGGTCAAATCACCGGCGGCGCCGCAATGATTCCGCCGCTTCCCAAGAATTACGACGTCGAAAATCGCGGCCACTACAGCGCCGGACACCTCCGCCCCGCAAAGAAACCGGCGAAGGTCAAAGCCAAGCCCAACACTACCGCGACGTACGGGAATGATATGGAGGGGGAAGAACCGCAATAGGACGCGCAAGGAGAACATGCGAGTCGAACGCCGCGAGTGGTCAATTAGGGTAAATGTTTACTTACAACACTTTACCAACACTTTACTTTCCGCCAGCAGGATTGGGTGTTAGAGTTCAGCTATGAGAGCCAGAAAGGTGATTCGGCTCCTGTCGGCGCTAGCAGCAATTCCTCTATCGATTGGGGCCGCGCAAGTTTCCTCCGCTGGGTCGACAGCTAATGATCCGCATGCCGTTACCATCACGTTCTTTGTAGAAGACGGCACTGGAAATCCAGTCAGCACCCTGCAACCTTCCGACCTGTCTGTGCTGGATAACAAGAAACCTCCGCTGCGCGTCGTTTCCCTCGGCACCGCAAAAGAACTACCGTTGCGGCTTGGTATTCTCATCGATACCAATCCTGGCCTCGGAGTGAGCTATTCCAAGAAACAACTGGAGTACGAACCCACGCCGAAATGGGCGTTCGATCTCGTCGAAGAAATGCTAACTGGACCTGAGGATAAGGCTTTCATTGCGTCGTACTCGACAATCCGACACGGCACGACGTTTGTGAGCCGGGATCAACTCCAACCGATTGACCTCAATCAATTCCTGAAGACTGACGCACCCGATTTCCTTGGATCGCGTGACGCAATACGTATCGCCTGCAAAGAAGTCTTTGGGGCTGATCCAGTGGGGCGAGAACGACGGATTCTGATTGTGATTCCCGGGGCCGGTGATCAAGTCGGACGAAGCCTGTCGGATTATTCTCAGACCATAGCTGCCGCACAGCGCGCCGGCGTAAAGGTTTCCGTTGCGACCTGGTACGGGAGCCTGCAGGCTCTTGTTCCTGAGACGGGTGGATATGACTTCAGCAGGCAGCCACAGGACAGCAAGTCACAGATCGACTCCATGTACCGCCTGACATATATTCCCGCGGCGCCGTATCGATCTGGGGAGCTCAGACGGCTCGATTTGAAGACAACAAACAAGAGCTGGCACGTACATGCGTCGAAACGGTACCTCACTCCATCAGCGCCGTAAGGCCGGTTTTGGACCAGCGCCAAGGCATTGCGTGGGCCACATGGCAACTCACACCATCCCCTTGCGCAGCTCCTCCAGCGCATACTTCGTGCCCCGCCACTCTATCCCGTCATTCCACAGCGTCAGGATCATCGAGCGCAGCAGCGTGTAGATGAAGAGCGCCGAGCTTACGGGATGCAGCAGGAAGTAATACGGGGGGACCGCCGACCGCCGCGACATCCCGACGTAAACCACGAATAACGAGCCCAGAGCCACCGCGTAGGGCAGGCGCGCCCAACCATGCGCCAGAAACACACCAAGAAACGGACCGAAATTCAGAAACGCCAATCCGAGCGCCGAAATCACGGTGCGCCACCACTGAAACGACAACACCGCAAAGAAATTCTTGGTCAGATTATTCACGATCCCCAGCGCGCCCTTGGCCCAGCGGAGCGAGATTAAATCGCCGCCAAACACGTTGCGCTGCGCGAAGCCGGCCTTCTTGACGACCTTTCCCAGCTTCATGTCGTCGACCACTTCCATGCGCAGCGCCTTATATGTCCCGACCGCGTCGTACACCCGGCGCCGTACCAGGTTGAACGCACCCACGCCCATGTGATCGTCGGTGCTGGGATCGGCCACCTTCCACGGGCGATGGCCGAACATGAACATCGTCTGGAAAAAAGCGATCATCATGTACTCGCCCGGCCGCTTCATAATCATCCGCGGAAACAGCACGACATGATCCGCCGGAACGCTCTCAGCATAAGCCAGCGCACGGCGCAGCGAGTCGGGCTTGAAGAGCACGTCCGCATCGGTAAAGAGCAGCCAGTCGCCGGTTGCCTGATTGGCCGCCGTCCACATAGCATGCGTTTTTCCCAGCCAGCCAGGAGGCAGTTCGGTGTGATGAACGACCCGAAAACTGCGGAAATCTGGGTGCCCCATTTCTCGCGCTTTTTGCGAGAAGTGGGGATTCGCGAAAATCCGCTCCAAAATCTCGCCCGTAGAATCGGTCGAGCGGTCGTTGACCGCGATCACTTCATAGTTGTCGTAGTCGAGCGCCAGCAACGTATTCAGCGCCTGCTTAATGCTCTCTTCTTCATTGCGGGCGGGAACAATGATGGAAACGCGCGGATTCCCCGCGGGCAGCACGGGATTCCGATCCCACTCCGGACGGGAAACATCGGCCACGCTGGGCATGCCGAGGGCAGCATCCACGATGCGGGAAAACCACGCCAGCGCGAGAATCGTTCCCGCTATCCAATGAAAGTAATGCATCCGATGGTTATCCTACCCGCCCCAAACGAACCTGGTAGCGTGCAGCAATACAGACGGAAGAATGCTCTGGCTGCGGAAGGTCAGGTACCCCCAGAGCAAACCTACAGGAATGAGCCTGCCGACCAAAAACAAAGTTTCCGCAAGTGTGTGTCCCTGTCCGTTAAGCGGGCCATGAAGCGCAGACCACATCAGCGCCGCGAGAAACCAACCGACTGCCCGATTGTGCAGCCATGCGCCCAGACGAGTCTGCCAAACCATACGGAGGAATTCCTCGGGTAACGCAGCCACAAAGACGCCATATTCGATCCATTTCCAAACAGATCCCATTTCCTGATAGCCTTGCCGCCAACTGACAGTCAGCGGTATGACCAGCGCCATTAACGTGCCATAACCGATCATGATTGGCAGCACCGGACGGAAACCGCGCCAGCGAATTCCAAAATCCCCAAGACGGTATCCTCGAATCAGCAAGAAACCTGCAAGCGCTATGGGGAAAATAGAAATGAGGCTTACAATCCCGAGTATTCGGGACGGACTACCGGAACCTTCGTAGCGCTGAAGCAGCGATGCTCCCGCGACCAAATACAGAATGGCCACAACCAACGTTTCGGTGCCCGGGTTCCGCACCGGAAAAGGCCGCGACGGCAACGGCCAGCGCAGGAAAACCACGTCGATGATCACCGCGCTCACAGCAGCCCCGGCCAAGGTAGCCAGACGAACCATCTCCTGATTTCGCGGGCCCACTACCAGGACAGCCCCGGCCGCGAAAAGAAGAGCAAGGGTCACTGCTGGGTGCCGCTTCGCAGCTTGCACAAAGAACAGTTCTCTGGGGAACTCAATACTGTTGGCTAAGGTCATCCGTGGATTCTGCCAAATCGGAGTTTGGACACAAGCACTTCTATTCAGGCAAGCTCTCCCGCTAGTTCTTTCCTGCCCCGGCGGGCGCGCCCTCGACGGCAACGGGCGGCGCAAACCTCATCCCATAAAACAGTATTGCAGAGGAAATCCCCATCGCGATGACTGGCAGAATAAACGCTGCCTGCATCGAGCGCTTGTCGGCCACCCATCCCATCATTGTCGGCGAAGGCACGTCGCCCAGAATGTGGATGATGAAAATGTTGACCGCCAGCGCGGTGGCGCGAATGTGCGCTCCCACCGAGTTGATCACCGCCGTATTCAGCGGAGCAGTGTTCAGCAGCAGGAAAAACGCCGCCACGCCGATCGCCGGAATCATGATCGGGCCCCTTACAAACAACGCCACAATCATCACGGGAACCCCCAGCAACATGCTCGCCGCCGAAACCGCGTAGTAGGCGCTCTTCATCCGGGGCCGCAGGTAGTCGCCGAGCCATCCTCCCAGCAGCGATGCCACGATGCCATCAACCACGATAATGATGCCGAACGTCAGATTCGCGTTCTCCAGCGTGTAGTGGCGTTCGCTGTACAAAAACTGCGGCATCCACACCTGGATCCCGCCGAGCGAGTACGTCATGAAAGCCATTCCCAGAGTGGCGGTCAGGAATGCGGGATTCCGAAGGAGAACAAGAGTCGACCGGTAGAGCTTCTTCAGGTAAAGGAAAATGATCAAGAAAAACTCCATCACCAGGCCGCCTTTGAAATCCTTGGGCAACAGATCTCCCGTCTCGGCGTCCTTCACCGTATCGAGCCGCCCTCGTTCCGGTTCCTTCAGAAACAATACCGTGATGGCCAGCAGGAAGCCCGGAGCCGCAGCAATGTAGAAAGGAAACCGCCAGCCGTGATGCGGAGCCAGATAACCGCCCAACAGATATCCCGCCGCCGAGCCCACCGGAATTGCGAGATAAAAGATTCCCAGAATCCGTCCCCGCACTTTCTCCGCAAACAGATCGGCGACAAACGTAGGAGCGATTGTCACGAATGTGGCCTCGCCCACTCCGACCAGCGTGTGCCGTACTAGCAGTTCTGTATACGTGTGGGTAACGGCAGTTAGAAGGGTGAGGCCGCTCCAGAAGATCGCGCCCAGCACGATGATGAGCTTCCGCGAGTAGCGATCGGCCAGCGGCCCCACAAAGGGCGCAGCGATCATGTAGAAGCCGAGAAATGCGCTGGTGAGATATCCAATCTGTTCCTTAGTGACGTGAAACTCCTGCTGCACCAGCGGCTGCACCGCAAACAGCACGTTGCGATCCACGTAATTGAGCAGATTAAGCGCCGTCAGGACAAGCAGCGCGGTGCGGGGATGGAGATCAGTCTGGGCCACAGGTCGAGCGAATATAGCACGGCGGGCACCCTTCCGGTGGAAGGTAATAACGGTTGACATTATTAACGGCTAGCATTATTATCACATTCGTGATCAGGACTTTCGCCAACAAACTGACGGCGGAAATCTGGAGAACCGGGAAGACCCGGGGATCGCCTCCAGCCAGCGTGACCAAGCGAAAGCTGGCGATGCTCGATGGTGCGGCGACCCTGGACGATCTGAAATCCCCTCCCGGAAACCACCTGGAGAAGCTGCGCGGTGACCGGCAAGGGCAGCACAGCATTCGCATCGATGACCAGTATCGAATCTGCTTTGTATGGCGGGGTCACGATGCGTTCGAAGTCGACATCACGGATTATCACTAGCTGTTCGAATTAAGGCCAAATGAGGTGACCCTTTATGGGACACGAAGACATTCCAAGAAAAGGCACGCCACACTGGAGAGTTCACCCCGGCGAAATTTTGCGGGAAGAGTTTCTAAAGCCGCTGGGCATCTCCGCGTACGAATTGGCAAAGCGCCTGCACGTTCCGGCGCCGCGGGTCAACGACATCGTACTGGAGCGCCGTGGCATTAGTGCCGACACCGCCGTCCGCTTGTCCCGCTTCTTCGGAACGACCGAACAGTTCTGGCTGAACCTGCAGAGCGCCTATGAAGTCAGCCGCGTAATGGCCGAGCAAGCCGCGGACATTGAGCGTATTCAGCCGCGAGCCGCTTCCGCCTCGCGCTGACCAACGGTATTATCGCCTTGAAGTATTTCCCTTCACTCTCGGCCACTTCGCCACGATCGTCGTCGAAATCCCGCCTCTCGGACGGAACTCGCCTCGCACTTCCGCCCACACCGGCTTCGCCCACTTCACCACGTCTTCCAGAACCTGATTGACCACGTTCTCCTGAAAAATGCCGAGATTCCGGTAGCACTGCAGATATTCCTTCAGCGACTTCAGCTCCAGGCAGCTCTTATCCGGCATGTAGCGAATGGCGAGCACTCCAAAATCGGGCAGACCGGTCTTGGGACACACCGAGGTGAACTCGGGATCATCCACCACGATTTCGTATCCCGGAAATTGGTTGGGCCAGGTCTCAATCTCCGGAAATTTCGCGTCGAGACCCGCGGCCGCGTGCTCAGGCGTATAACGAGGCGATTTAGCCATGCCGCTATTGTAGCGTTTCGCAGATTCGGCACGAAGCCAAGGCGGCGTTCAACTTGAGTCCCTCCGCGAACTCTGCGGCCCTTTTCCGCGACCTCGGCGGCAAAGGCGCTTGCTCTTGCCGACATATCAGTCCGGTAGGTCAAAGACCTTAGCCGCAGAGAGCGCCGAGAAAAGCCGCAGAGTTCGCGGAGAGATTCAAGGTGAGCCGGCACCCACACTAAATGTCGAGCCGAACATGAAGCCGAAGTCCCGCAGCCCGCATCCAACCAGATACGTGCTTGGGGTCTGATCCGTATCTGTCGCGGCCTCCGGAATGGTAAATTACTACTTACAGTTATTCCTGCCGCAGCCTGAAAGACAACTGGTTGGCATCGACGAACAATTCGCATACGCCGTCCCGGGGGCGGTGGATTTGGCTTGCGTTCGCGCTGCTGGCTGTCCTGGCGGTCCTGTACTCCTATTTCCGCCAGACTCCTGTGAAAGTACGCGCGGTCGCCGTTGAACGAGGGCCCATCCGCAGCTTGGTTTCCACCAACGGAAAGATTGAGCCCATTCAAAATTTCGAGGCCCACGCTCCCATCGCGACCACGGTAAAACGCCTGCTGGTCAAAGAGGGCGACCACGTGCGCAAGGGGCAGCTGCTGCTGCAACTCGACGACGCCGATATTCGCACCCAAGCCGCCCGCGCCCGGGCTCAGGTCAAGGCGGCACAAGCCAATCAGTCCGCCCTCACGCACGAAGGGACACAAGAAGAAGTGCTGACGTTGAATGCGGAACTGGTCAAGGCCCGCGGCGCTCGCGATGTCGCCCAACACAAACTCGATGCGCTTCGCCGCCTGCAGCAGGATGGCGCGGCCTCGCCGGGTGAGATTCGACAGGCGGAAGACGCGCTGCAAAGCGCTCAGGCTGACGTCACTTTGCTTGAGCAAAAGCAGAAGGATCGTTACTCCAAACCGGAAGCGGCGCGCATCGAAGCCCAGACCGCAGAAGCACAAGCCGCCTACGACGCCGCCGAAGACGCGCTGCTCAAGTCCAGCAGGCGTGCTCCCTTCGATGGCATCGTCTATTCCCTTCCCGTCAAGCAAGGGGCCTTTGTACAGGCGGGCGACTTGCTCTTGCAGGAAGCCGACCTTTCGCGGGTGCGGGTGCGCGCCTTCGTCGACGAACCGGATGTAGGCCGTCTGCAGGCCGGACAAAAAGTTGAGATTACCTGGGACGCGATTCCCGGCCGCATCTGGACCGGCACCGTCGACACGGTGCCTTCGACCGTCCGGTTGCGCCTCTCCAGAAATGTCGGCGAGACCACGTGCGTGGTCGACAACAAAGATCTACGCCTGCTGCCCGACGTTAATGTTGGCGTCACCATCGTGGTTGCCGAGCACAGCAACGTCCTGACCCTGCAACGCGACGCTCTGCGCATCGATGAGAGCAAGCCCTACGTATACCGCATCGTCGACAACCACCTGAAGCGCCAGACTATTGAGTTTTCCTTGCAGAACCTGACTCGCGTCGAGATCACCTCCGGCCTGTCCGAAGGCGACTTGGTCGCCTTACCAGCGGAGGACAAGCCACTCTTCGAGGGCGCAGCCGTCAAGCTGGTTCCTTAGGTTTTTGGAGGCGCACGAATTCCGCAAGATGTGGACTCCACAACATGCGATTTAGAACCCTTGCCTCGCTCGGTCTTTGTTCCCTGCTCCTGCAGTCGGCGTATGCGGCCACGTCTCCCAAAGAACTGCTCGCGGCCGGTCGTGTCGATGAGACCATTCAAACCCTGGAGCGGCAGCTGACCGGCGCCACGCCCGACGCCGAAGCCTACAATCTGCTTTGCCGCGCCTATTTCATGATCGACGAGTGGGACCGCGGCATCGCGGCTTGCGAACGCGCGCGCAACCTCGACCCTCAGAACAGCCTTTATCATCTTTGGTTGGGCCGCATCTATGGCGAGAAGGCCGACCGCGCTGGATTTCTTTCCGCGGCCGGGCTAGCAAAAAAAGTCCGCGTCGAGTTCGAACGCGCCGTTGAACTCGACCCCAGGAATGTGGAAGCCCGTGTCGACCTGGCGGAGTTCTATTTCTCGGCCCCCGGCATCGTCGGAGGAGGCAAGGACAAAGCCCGCGCTCAGGCGGAGGCGGTGGCGGCCTTCAATCCCGCCGTGGCCCACTACATTTCCGGGCGGATCGCGGAGAGCGAGAAAAACAGCGCAGCCGCCGAGCGCGAGTTCCGGGCCGCCATCGAAGCCAGTCATAGAGCCCACGCCTGGCTGCACCTGGCCCAGTTCCTGGCTCATGCGAATCGTCTCGACGAAATGCAACAGGCGCTCCGCACCATGGAGTCCAGCCCGGTCGACCGCCCGGAAGCGCTCATGGACGGCGCCAGCCTTTTGCTGCACACGGGGCGCGAATATCCCATGGCGGTGCGGCTGCTGCGCCGCTATCTCTCGAATGGCCCCGTCGAGGAAGGCCCGGCTTTCAAAGCGCACGATCTGCTTGGCCAACTCCTCGAAAAGCAAGGCGACCCTCGGGCTGCCGCCGACGAATACCGCGCCGCCCTGGCTCTGTCTCATACCTACGCCCGAGCTCGGGAACATCTGAAGCAGGTTGACCATTGAGTCCGTTGCGAAAAGATGGCAACTGGCGCTTTTCGAGACCTGTGGATTCTACCGGAACTCCACTCACGATCCGTTGGAAAGCCGCTCCGTCGGTCCTGCTGGGCATTTAGAATTTCGCTGACATCCCATGGTTCATGAAATCATTTCCAGATCACTCTGAAAGGGACGCAATGAAAACTTCGGGCCTTGGTGCGAACACCGCAAAGTGGATTCTGGCAGTCGTGTTACTTCCCTGCTCGCTGTTGGCCGAACCCGTCCCTCTCAAACGCGTGGTGGAGCTTGCCCTGTCTCACGCCACCGGGACGGCCATCGCCGCGGCCGATGTGGCGTACGCATCCGCAAACTATGAAGAGCTCCGCAACCATTACATCCCTCAACTGACTACCGGAGCCGGTCTCGGGTACTCCTATGGATTTCCCCTCGCCCTGGAGGGATCCGCGCCGTCACTGTTCACGGTCAATGCACAATCTGCGCTGCTCAATCCCGCATTGCGCGATTTCCTGCGCGCAGCTAAAGCCGATTCCGCGGTAGCCGCTCTGAAAACCAAAGACCAGCGCAACCAGATCATTCAAGACGCTGTGCTGAGTTACGCCGAGCTCGCTAAATGGGAACAGCGCCTGACCCGCCTCCAGGAAACCGAGGAAGCGGCCAACAAGCTGCAGGCTGCGGTCGCTGAGCGCGTCAAAGAAGGCATTGACAGCGAGGTCGAGGGCACACGGGCCCGCCTCTCTGCCGCTCGCGTCCGCCTGCGCATCGCCGAGGCACGAGGAGCGGCCGACGTGCTGCGCGAGCACCTTTCCAAACTCACGGGGCTTGCTGCCGCGGATATTCAAACCGACCCTGACTCGATCCCCGCTCCCCCAGCCGCGCCCGCGAACGAAGACGCGGCAAAAGATGCCGCCGCTTCCAATCCGTCGGTGGAAGCTGCCGTCGAACACGCTCGCGCCCAGTACCTACGCGCCCAGGGAGAACACAGATCCCTCTGGCCCAGCATCGATTTCGCCGCGCAATACGCCTTGCTCTCAAAGTTCAACAACTTTCAGAACTATTACATCCCGTCTCGACCTTGCACTACGGCGCTGGGCACCTTCCTGTGCGTGACCAGCGGTTTCCAGCAGAACAACGCAACCATCGGCGTCAGCATCCGATTCCCTATCTTCAACGCCCCGCAGCGATCCCGCGCCCACGCTGCCGATGCAGACGCCCTGAAAGCGACTAAACAGGCGGAAGCCGCGCGCAATCAGGTTTCGGAACAGACCTTGCGATTGCAGCGCTCGGTGGCCCAGATGCAAGCCGCCCGCGACGTGGCCCAACTGGAATTCGAAATCGCCGAGAAGGATCTGACTGCCGTTCAGACCCGCATGGACGCGGGCAGCGCCACGCTGCACGATCTGGATGAAGCCCGATCGCAGGCCAGCGAACGATTCATCGCCCTACAGGACGTTGTCTTCGAACTCGAGCGCAGCCAGATCGGCGTCCTGCGCTCCACCGGAGGCCTGGAGAAATGGGTCCTCGGCACGCCTTAGAAGTTTGAGGAAAACTCGCCTTCGGTTCATATCTTGATTGGTTCCTGTCTTGAAAGGTTCTCGTCGCGCAAGGCTCTTGTCTTGAAAGGCCGCGGCTTCAAGCCGCGCCGTAAGTGGTTCCGACCCGAAAACCGGCTTCACAGTTTGCTGAAAAACTCGGATTTGTCGGTGCTACCCGTGGAAGAGCGGCCCTTTAGGGCCGCGTAAGCCGTTGAAAATTAATCTGGGCTTCAGCCCTCGTCATCGTTTTTCGGCGACCGACTGAGTTTTTCAGCATACTCTTCAGCCCCTGCGGGACTACAACTTCCCGCGCAACGTCTTGACCATCAGCCGAATCGCTTTCTCGTTGCGCCGGTACCAGCGCCACTGCCCCTTCTTGGTCGCCTCGACCAGCCCCGCCTTCGTCAGAATGGCCATGTGATGAGAAATAGTCGGCTGCGACAGGCGGACGCGCTCTTCCACGTCCCCCGCGCACAGGCAATGGCCGGTCGCGCCAATTTTCTGCCCCGAAGCCTTAGCCTCGGCCTCGCCTTCCTTCAGAGCTTGCAGGATTCGGCGCCGCGTGGGATCGGCAATGGCGTGCAGAGCGCGGTCCAGGGATGCTTCTGTGGACGACATGACTGAGTTAGGAATAGCGCGAAAATCGACGGGTGTCAATGTAGGAAATCAGGGCAGACTCTTGCGCATGATTCGTCTCTTCCGGAATCGTGTTCGCCCTACTTCTTCAGAATCGGGCTGTACCCATCAGCGACTAACCGCGTGCGCATGGCCTCGGCGTCTTTGATGTCTGAGAACGGCCCCACCTGCACGCGAAACAGCTTGTCGGTCGGGACCGCGGCCGCTACAAACGCCGGATATTCCTTCTTCTTAAGCGCATCCACCAGCGAGTCGGCGTCTTCCTGTTTGCTGACCGCGGCCACCTGCACGAAATATCCCGCCGTAGGCATGGTCAACGGTGGGTCAGAAGTGTTGTCGGTAGCAGGAGTTTGCGCCGGAGTTGCGTTCGCGGAGGCAGGAGCCGCGGCCGCAGCAGCCGTGTCCGTTTTCGCGTCGGCCGTGGGCGTCAACTGAGGATTGGCGTCTTTCTGCTCCACCGACTTATAGAACGTCATTTGCGGAGCAGCACCGGATGCACCGCTCGCCTTGTTCGTTCCCGGCGATACAGGCGGCGTAATGGCAGCGCTCGCCGTGGTGATCGCCGAATCCGATTTTCGTCCGAGCGAATACCCCAGCGCGAAAAAGAGCGCGCAGATGCCGACCAGTCCGAAGAACATGACCAGCAGCTTGCCCGTTCCCAGTGTAATTTCCGTGTCTTGTGACGAAGCCATAGTTCCACTCCTGGCAATATGCGGCGCGCCTCTTGCCCGGTTGTTTTTCTACGCTGACTTCTTTGCTGGCGCGTCTCCGCTTCCGAGCAGCTTCTGCAATCCCGAGAAAAAGTCCACCGGTACCGGGAAGATCACCGTCGTATTTTTCTCCACGCCGATTTCGGTCAGAGTCTGCAAGTAGCGCAGCTGCACGCTGACCGGCTCGGTCGCCAGCAGGTGGGCCGCATCCACCAGCCTCTGCGCCGCCGAGAACTCGCCCTCGGCGTGAATAATCTTCGACCGCTTCTCGCGCTCAGCCTCGGCCTGCTTGGCCATGGCGCGGAGCATCGACTCCGGCATGTCGACCTGCTTGACCTCGACGTTGGTGACCTTTACGCCCCACGGCGAAGTGTGGGTGTCGAGAATACTCTGCAACCGCAGATTGATTTTTTCCCGGTGCGACAGCAGTTCGTCCAGTTCTTGCTCGCCCAGTACCGACCGCAGCGTGGTCTGCGCGAATTGCGAAGTCTGATAGACGTAGTTCGAAACCTCGACCACCGCCTTATTCGGATCGATCACTCGCAAAAAGATGACCGCGTTCACTTTCAGCGTGACGTTGTCGCGGGTGATGATGTCCTGCGGCGGAACTTCGAGCGCCTCCTGCCGCAGCGACACGCGCACGATGCGGTCAATCGGCGCGAACACGAAGGCCACACCAGGGCCTTTAGCGTTGGATAGCAGACGGCCCAAACGAAAAATTACTCCGCGCTCGTACTCCGCCAGAATCTTGATGGAACTGAGAAGGTATATAACGATAATTACGGCGAAAACAGTACCCACTCCGCCAACCATTTCAAACATAGCTGCCTCCAGGCAAGAAGCGCCATAAACGCTCCTACCGCGGATTGTATAGCAGTCAGAAGAAGGCGGCTTGCAAATCGCGAGGATGACCGTTGCTTGGCTTGATGCGCCACAGCGAGGCAGCCAGGCACTGAACACAACCATCAACTCCGGTCGGGATCGATTCCCTGGTCCATCCAGATCCACAGCACCCGGGCCATCCAGGTCAGGACCGGCGCGAAAGGCAGAAACAGCACGACGCCCCCCGCCACACTCTTCAGCAAAGGCCACCGGAGCACTTCCCACACCAGCGCCGTGAGCACAGCCAGAGTGCCCACGCCCAGTCCGTAGCCGATATACATCGCGCCCAGGAAGTACCCGTCCTCGCGCTCAAACTTCAACCCGCACGCCGGACACCGCTCGTACATCCCGGGAAACCGCCACACCGATTTGCGAAAGATTTTCCCCGTGCGGCACCGCGGACAAAGCGCGCCCAGAATTCCCCGCATCGCAGACACTCCGGCCCGCTGCATGGACGAGAGTTTAACAGCCGCAGAAAGAGTACTAGCTGGATTTGAATCCCAGAGTGTTCGGAAGTTGGCGTCATCCCGACCGGAGCCGCTTTTCAGGCGGAGGGAGGGATCTCATAGCCACGAATCAGCAAGTGGAAGATCCCTCAGTCGGCTGAAAAGCGCCAGCTTTCGGGATGACAGGCGGCGATTAGCCTCCCGCTCCGCCGCTACTGCGTCGCCTTCGCCACCTGAATCCGGCTCGCGTCCACCGTAATCGCCCGCTGGATCTCCATCTCCAGCGAAGTCCCCACCTCCAGCTTCACATCCGGACCGTGCTTAAGCAGCGCCCACGCGACTCCGCCCGCGATCCCCAGCAGGCCACCGTACTGCGCGCCGCTCCAGCCCCCAGCCGCCGCCCCGGCGATACCTCCGACCGTGCCTCCAACTGCCGCGCCTTTGGCGGCATCCTCGACCCTCTTGCCGGTATCCTTGTCGGCCTGGATCGTCCCTTCTTTATCCTTCACGCTGTTACTGTCGGCCCCAGGCGTGTTCTCCACCGACGCCGGCAGCATCACGGTGTATCCGCTCGGATAAATCATCGAAGTAAAATGAATCAGGAGTTCCGCGCGCTTTTTCGACCGGCCCGGATGCTCGGTGTGCATAATCTTTCCCTGGATGTAAGTTCCCTCCGGCACCAGAATGCGATCGTTCACCACAAACGGAAACGCCGTCGCGGCATACACCGCATCGCCTTCGCGCGCATTCTTGGTCGAGATGGCCTGCTTCAGCAGCAGCGGAATCTTGGTGCCGGCCGGAATGACCGTCGCGTTCGGGTCCGGAGCCGCGTCATTTGCCTGCGCGGGAGCAGCTTGCGTTGCGGCGTCAGCCGGCTTCGCCGTATCCGGCGCCTGTGCCCACGCCATCCCTGAAACCAGCAACAAGGCTAATAGAACTCGCATTCAACACCTCCCGAGGCGACGCTCGCCTCAAGCGTTAACGCCAAGATTACCACGCTTAAGCCGCTAGGATGCAGCCTGGATTCCAAGCGCTGCCCGAGCCTCCTAATCTTGCCTCCCCGCATCCAACGGCCTATTATCGAGCCGGTCCCGAAGACGCGAAGGAGCCACTTCATGCGTGTATCTGGCATTCACAATCGTCTGTTGCTGGTTCTCCTGTCTCTCTTCCTCAGTAGTTCGTTTCTGTCCGCGCAAGACCAAGATCAGCGTCGGGCGGCCAAGCGTCAGGAAACTCCTCTTAGGGTCGTCGCCAGCTTCCCGTACCACAAGTGGCTCGACGAAGACGTCCGCTACATCATCACCGACCAGGAGCGCTCCGACTTCCTCAACCTCACGACTGACGATCAACGCGACAAGTTCGTCGAGGCGTTCTGGGAAAGCCGCAACCCGACGCCGGGCTCGCAGGAGAACACATTTAAGGAAGAGCACTACCGGCGCATCGCCTACACCAATCAACATTTCGCTTTCCGCGTTCCGGGATACAAGACTGATCGCGGGCACTACTACATCGTGTACGGTCCGCCGGACTCGGTCGAGCGCAATCTCAGAAGTTCGCGACCGTCCGAGGTTTGGCACTATGCCAACGTCTATGGAGTTGGAAAGGACGTCGTGCTGCGCTTCGTCGACACATGTCAATGCGGCGACTATCGGCTGACGGAGAATCACTCGGGGACGCCCGTGGAGGATCCTCATTGATCGACGGTAACCAGTCGAAAGCGAAGTCGCAGGGTTGCTGCTGTCACTTATAGATCAAATACTTGTCCCTTACCTTCTGAAACTTCTCCAGCCCCTCCTGCCACTCCTGCGCGATTCTCCGCGGATCCTGCCCCGCAACCAGCGCATCATACGCACTCTGATTCACCAGCAACGACAGCATGTGCTCGATCTTGAACTCTGCCGGATACAGCTTATGCAGCGCCGCCGCCAACTCGATCCCGAGTTCCGGCGCGTCAAAACCATTCCGATCGGTCAGAATAATGTTCACCCCCGAGCACGCCTGCCCGTTATGTACGCTCGCCGTCGGCGTGAACGTGACCGGAACAAACCGCACTCCCGCGATCCCGCGCGCGTTCAAATAAGCCGACAGTTCCTTGCTCTTGATCCATGGCGCGCCCACCAGCTCAAACGGAGTGTCAGTCCCCCGCCCCACCGAAACGTTCGTGCCCTCAATCAGAGCCACGCCCGGATACAGCGCCGCCTCGGTCACACTCCGTAAATTCGGCGACGGATTCACCCACGCCAGCCCTGTCGAATCGAACCAGTCCCCGCGCTGCCAGCCATCCATCGGCACCACAGTGAGCTTAGCGTTGATATTGCGCTCGGCGTTGAACATCTTCGCCAACTCGCCCATGGTCATCCCATGCCGCACCGGCACGGTCCAGTAATTCGTAAAGCTTTCGCGCCCCGCGTCGGCCACCGGACCCTGCACAAACGATCCCGTAATCGGATCCGGCCGGTCGAGCACGATCAGCTCAATGCCCGCCTGGGCCGCCGCCTCCAGAAAATATCCCAGCGTCGTCTCGTAGGTATAGAACCGCACTCCCGCATCCTGAATGTCAAACACCACCGCATCGAGATTCTTCATCACGTCCGCTGGCGGACGCCGCGCCGCATCCGTCGCGCCATACACGCTGTACACCGGAATGCCGGTCGCCGCGTCCTTGGAATTGTTGATGTCGGTCGTATCGAGCGTCCCGGTCACGCCGTGTTCCGGGCTGAAAATCGCGTCCAGTGAAACTCCCGGTGCTTTCGCCAGCACATCGATGGTCCGAACTCCTTGGCTGTCGATTCCCGTCTGATTCGTCACCAGCCCGATGCGTTTCTTCGCACCCGGATTTTGCGTCTCCGGTTTTGTTGCATCCAGATCTTTTGAATCCTGATTCTTTGAATCCTTATCCTTGGAATCAACGCTCTTCGCATCCGGATTTTTCGCATCGACGCTCTGCGCTTCTGAGGATGGCCCCACCGGCTTCAGCACATCAAACCCGTGATCCTCGAGCACGTCGATCCCGTTCTTCACCGTCCCGTTCCGCGAACCCATGCGCCGCGAGGCGCTGAACGCCTCGTTATAGCCAGTGATACTCTTCCATCGCAGCGCCTCTTTCTCGCTCGCAGTCAGGTTCAACGCCGCGGCCACTTCCGTCGCCACTTTCGAACGCAGCCCGATCACATTTCCTTTTCCCCGTGGATGCACCGCATTGGTCAGCAGGATGATGTAGCTCTGCGTCGTCGGATCGATCCAGATCGACGTTCCCGTCCAGCCAGTGTGACCATACGACCCAACGGGCAGCAAATCGCCGCGATTCGAAGAGAACGGAGAATCAATATCCCATCCAAACCCGCGCAGCACCGGCGCCGCTGGAGGCGTCTCCGGCGAAGTCATCTTCTCGACCGTGAGCGCCGACAGGATTCCATCGCCGCCGTTGAGCAGTGTCTGCGCAAATTTCGCCAGATCGTCTCCGGTCGAGAACAGCCCCGCATGGCCCGCCACGCCGCCCATCCGCCGCGCTGTCGGATCATGCACTACTCCCCACAGCATGTGCTCATTCTCGTCATACTGCGTGGGCGCAATCTTCGCCCGCCACACCGTCGGCGGCAAGAATCGCGTCCGCGTCATCTTCAGCGGCACAAAAATATGCTGCGTCGTGTACGTATCCAGCGTTTCCCCGGACACGCGCTCCACCAGAGCACCCAGCATAATAAAGTTGATGTCGCTGTAGACGAATCCTGAGCCTGGCACCGTTTCGGGCGGCTCGACGAACGCCAGCTGGTAGGCGGTATTTTTACCTTCCCATTGCGTCGTCAAGTCCAGGTCCGGCGCCAGCCCGGAGTAGTGCGTCAGCAACTGTCGCACCGTGATGTCCTCTTTGCCGTTTTGCGCAAACTCCGGCAAGTACTTCGCCACCGGATCATTCATCCGAACCTTACCCAGTTCGACGAGCTGCATCACAGCGGTCGTGGTCGCAATTACCTTGGTGAGCGACGCCAGATCGAACACCGTGTCCAGCGTCATCGGCTCGCGCCGTGGCTCCAACGCCCGGCTTCCATACGCCTTGCGATATACCACTGCCCCGTCGTGTCCGACCACCAGCACTGCGCCGGGAATGTTCCCGTCGGCCACCGCTTGCTGAATAATGGCGTCGACGCCACTGAGACGCGGAAGACTCGCGAGATGATTGGCGTCCGCTACAGCGGGGATGCAAACGAGGGCAAGCCCCCAGATCAACCCGCTCGCAATTCTGGAGAACCGCAAATTTGTTTTCATTTGGAGGATGATGTCTTGACTGTACACAACTCGACGAATCGGCTCAAGAAACTCAAGTAAGGTGTGCCGCCTGTGACACGGCGTGCCGATTTAAAGGAGTTTCCAAGAAGGTGTTCCCCTGTGCTCCTCCGTGTCCTCCGTAGTGAAGATGTTGTCCGTCCCCGTAACTTTACCCATTCCCCCAAGTCTGCTATAACCCGCTCAGGTCACGAATTTTCTTGCGAGCGCAAAAGCCCTGAGCAATTCGCCTCTAACTCTGCTCCACGCATTCGAAGATCAGGACAAGACTTTCTCTCCAGCATTCTCAGTCCTGCAGAATGCCGTTTCCGCCCATGCCTTCCCCGCTGCCTCGATATCCGTGACGCATCGGGATCGTCTAGTCGCGCTGAAATCCGTTGGCCGTCTGACCTATGACTCCGATGCCCCGCCGGCGACGCCCGCCACCCTCTTCGACTTGGCTTCCCTCACGAAACCCGTCGCCACCACCACCATGGCGATGATTCTCTACGAGCGCGGCCTCCTCGAACTCGAAGCTCCCGTAGTCGGCGTCGTTCCCGAATTCATGGCCGACGAGTGCGGCGAGCCCGATCCTCGACGCCGCGACGTCACCTTCCGCATGCTCCTCGCCCACTCCTCCGGCCTGCCCGCCTATGAGAAGCTATTCCTCAAGGCACACTCCCGCGATGACCTGCTGCGCGCCGCCTTCACAACTTCCCTCTCGACCGACCCCGCCACGCATTCTGAATACAGTGACATCGGATTCATCGTTCTGGGCGCCGCCCTCGAGCGCATGGCCGGGGAATCTTTCGACGTTTTCTGCCAACGCGAAGTCTTCGCTCCCCTGGCGATGTACAACACGACATTCAATCCCCCCAAAGAATCGCGCAACAAGATTCCTCCCACCGCCGATGAACGCTCAGCACAAAAATGTGGCGCGGACACTCCTGTCCGCGAAACCTCGAAGCCGACAACAGCGCCAAGCGCAAGCTCGCCGGCCCCCAGCACCTTCCGCCAAAGTATCGTCCAAGGCGAAGTTCAGGATGAAAACGCCAGCGTGCTAGGCGGTGTCGCCGGACACGCCGGCCTGTTCTCCACCGCCGAAGACCTGACCCGCTTCGCTCACGCCCTGCTCCACGGAGGCCGCCCCATCCTCCGCCCCGAAACCATCGCGCTCTTCACCCGCCGCGAATCCACGCCAGCCGGCACTTCGCGCGCTTTCGGCTGGGACACTCCCTCCGCGCCCTCGCAATCGGGAAAATATTTCGGTCCCCGTTCTTTCGGCCATCTCGGCTACACGGGCACGTCGCTGTGGATCGATCCCGACCACCAACTCTCCATCACCTTATTGACCAACCGCACGTGGCCCGACTGCACCAAACAGGCGATCAAGCAAGTCCGCCCGGCGTTCCACGATGCCATCGTCGAAGCATTGTCCAATCAGCTCTGACCCGACTGGCACAGAAAATAAAAAGCCTCCGGAGAATGCGCATCCAACTGATTGTGATTCTAAAATGGTCTACTCTCTTCATAATAGAAAGGCAATTCTAGAAAGGCGCACGACTTGACCCGACCTCGCCAGATCCGAACTAGAAAAGCAAAGTCCGATCTTCGGAAGCTCCCCACCGAGCAGAACCTTCCCGCCGCTACTGATCTCGACCGCATGTCTTCGCTCGAAATCGTGCGCCTCATCAATCAGGAAGATGCCACCGTCGCCGCGGCGGTCGGCCGTGCCTTGCCCCAGATCGCGCACGCCATCGACGTCATCGTCGCCGGGCTCCGCCAGGGCGGACGCCTCATCTACGTCGGCGCCGGAACCAGCGGCCGCATCGGCGCTCTCGACGCCTCCGAAATTCCACCCACGTTCAACACCGATCCGCGCACCGTGCAATACATCATGGCTGGAGGCCCTAAGGCGCTCGCCGCCTCCACCGAAGCCAGTGAAGACGACACTGCGCTGGCCGTCGCCGAAATCAAGAAGCGCAAGCCCGGCAAGCACGACATCGTGCTCGGCATCGCCACCAGCGGACGCACTCCGTTCACCATCGCCGCCGTCGAATACGCCCGCCGCCGCGGCGCCCGCACCATCGCCCTCACCTGCAACCGCAACTCCCCGCTCGAACGCGCCGCCGATTTCGCCATCGTCACCGAGGTCGGCGCCGAAGTTCTGGCCGGATCATCCCGCATGAAAGCGGGCACCGCCCACAAAATGGTCCTGAACATGATCTCCACCGGAGCCATGACCCGCCTGGGCTACGTCTACGGCAATCTCATGGTCAACGTTTGGACCAAGAACGAAAAGCTGATCCAGCGCGCCATCCGCATCCTCGAACAAGCCACCGGAGCCGATCACGACTCGGCGAGCAATGCTCTCGAAGCCAGCGGCAATCGAACTCCAGTCGCAGTCGTGATGCTCTCCGCCGGCGTGACCCGCACCCAAGCCGCCGCCGCCCTGAAGAAGACACAGGGCAACGTTCGCGAAGCAATTGAGATAGCAAAGAAATAGCGGGTGCCCCATTTCTCGCGCGTTCTTTGCGCGAGAAGTGGGGATTTCCTTCGCGTCCTCTGAGGTCGATCTGTTCGCCCCGCGTGCCCTCCCAATCAACAACTCACTCGCGCATTCCCCGCTACAATAGCCGGGCAAGGATTCAACATGGACAAGTTCGTCATCCGCGGCGGAGAGCCGCTGCTCGGCACGGTGCGCGTCAGCGGCGCCAAGAATGCCGCTCTGCCCTGCATGGCCGCCGCCCTGCTCACCGATCAGCCCGTCATCCTCGAAAACATTCCCCAGGTCCGCGACATTCAGACCACGCGCAACCTGCTCGCCGCCATGGGCGCCGAAGTCGAACTCGGCTACGGACGCGCCCAGCACCGCACCACCATCCACTGCGCCACACTCGCCGCTCCCGAGGCTTCCTACGAACTGGTCAAGACCATGCGCGCCTCCACCCTGGTCCTCGGCCCGCTGGTCGCCCGGTGCGGCCACGCCCGCGTCTCGCTCCCCGGCGGCTGCGCCATCGGAGCGCGCCCCATCGATCTCCACATCAAGGGACTGGAACGTCTCGGCACAAAAATCACGCAGGAGCACGGCTACGTCGAAGCCAGCACCGACCGGCTGAAGGGCGCCGAAATTGTTTTTGACAAGATCACCGTCACCGGCACCGAAGATCTGCTCATGGCCGCGACGCTCGCCGACGGCGAAACCATCCTGCAGAACTGCGCCCGCGAGCCCGAAGTCGCCGACCTCGCCGATCTTCTAAATAAAATGGGAGCAAAGATTACTGGCGCGGGCACGCCCACCATCCGCGTGAAGGGCGTGAGCAAGCTAAGAGGCGCGAAGCACCGCATCATTCCCGACCGCATCGAAGCCGGCACCTACATCATCGCCGGCGCCATGACTGGCGGCGACCTCAACATTGCCGGATGCGATCCCTCTCACCTCAACGCCCTGCTCAGCAAACTTCACGAAGTAGGAGTCAAGACCAAGTCTTCCGCCGACTCCGTCCGCGTGATGGGCGACAATCCTTTCACCGCCGCCGACATGTCGACCGAAGAGCATCCCGGATTTCCCACCGACTGCCAGGCGCAATTCATGGCGCTGGCCACGCAGGCCGAAGGCACGTCGATCATCACCGAGAATATTTTCGAGAATCGCTTCATGCACGCGCAGGAACTGGTGCGCATGGGCGCGAACATCAAGATTGAAGGCCGCCGCGCCGTGGTCCGCGGCAAAACTCCCCTCAGCGCCGCCGCTGTGCTGGCCAGCGACCTGCGCGCTTCCGCATCGCTCGTTCTGGCCGCACTGGTGGCCGACGGCGAAACTATCATCGACCGCGTCTACCACATCGACCGCGGCTACGAACATATCGAAGAGAAGTTAAAGGGAGTCGGCGCCCAGATCCGCCGCATCGGAGAAATGTTCCCGAAGAAAGCGGCCGCCGTGAAGTGAGCGATGTGGCGCCGGCGCCTCCGCCTGCGAGAGACGTCAGTGAGTGCAATCGCGATTTTGCAACAGCTACCGCTTCGATCCAACAGCGGACCAGTGCCGGAACTTGAAGCGGTATTCGGCTGATTCGACACGTCCTGTCCAAACATTTTGTCGATCGGATTCTGGCGTTGGCTTTACTTGGTAGACAGCCTTTACCGTGACATCCACGGGTTCTTCGTCGGCGATGGGCAAGGGCGAACTTGCCTCCCACCCATCGTCCAGCTTGATTGGGTAGACCATTTGTTCGCCGGGTGGAATCCCGAAAGTCGATGGGACGTTTCTCGTGAACCCCGTTGGCTTCTTTGTGATTGTTACGACACGCCCATCGCCTGTTCGCAGTTCAAGCGATACTGCGTAGTATCCCCAGCTGTTCGATGTTTGAAACGCCGTCTGAGCTTGCGTAGATACGTTCGTGAGAAGCACGTAAAACGTATCGATGGTGTTCACCGCCATTGAGATTCCACGCCCGGATGACCCACTCCAAGCCGGAACTACGGAGACCGTGAGAGAAGTTGGCCGAGTTTTCTGCACGTCGATCGGGCTGCCATTGTTCCCGTGCAGAGCGGTGCCGCAGAGCACAAATGCCAGAAGCACCCCTGTGATTTCTAAGAGGCTATGTCTCATATTCATTAGAGTAATCCCTGTTCTGGCACTGGGGCTAACTGTCGAGAACAGGCCACAGCACGCATTGACCCTCACAACATGCTCTCCTGCGATACCTCGCAGCGACGAATGAACCGATCAACTCCTATCCCCGCGTCAACCGCTCAATCAACTCCCGATGCTGCGGATACCTCGTCCCCAATTCCTCTCTCTTCCCCAACTCAAAGTCGTCAAAATCGAATCCCGGCGCCACCGTACATCCCACCAGCGCAAACGATTTCCAATCCGCCACGTGCGACGCAAACCAGCATCCCGCCCGGACCACCGCCTGCGGACCTTGGCCCGCTTCCAGATCGCGGCCTAACAGAATCGCGGAATACTCTCCATCCGGCTCAATCATATGCACGACCAGCGGTTCGCCCGCGTAGAAGTGCCAAACTTCATCCGACCGCAGCCGATGAAACGCCGAAAAGTTCTTCCCTTCCAGCAAAAAGTAAATCGCCGTCGAGGCCGCCCGCGCCCCCGTAAACCCCGCCGGCAGAGCAGCTTTCGGCAGCACCAGTTCGGCCTGATAAGCCTGGCGGAAATACCCGCCCTCAGGATGCGCTTCGAGTTGCAGCTTTTCGATCCAATACCTGGCGTTCTTGTCCACCTTTTGCAACCTCCACCGTTCCCTCCACCAATTTTTTCCTCAACCCGTCCGAAACGTTTTCGCTCCCACCCACACTATCCGGATGAGGAGGTCCTCTCTCATGCCCATCCGCAAGACCAAGTTTCGGATTTACCTGAATTACATCAAGTTCCCGAGAGAGACTTTCCGCCAGCAACCCGTCTTCACCCACTTGCCGACCGCCGCCTGAAACGCGAGTGGAGTCCCACCTTCCAGGTCTGCCTGCCTCGTCGCGGGAAGCCCCGCCCTTGCATCCTCTGCAAGGGTGGGGGATCGTTAATCGCATATGAAGTATATTCCATAAGTTCGCACTTTGCGAAGCAGACGCGCAAAAAGCGATAACTTAATTTCTATTCAATCATGTACGGGAACTTCCATTGCCCGCGTTCCAATCTCGCATCCATAGATGTGTTTCTTCCCGATCTGGGAAACGAAACGCTGGTTACTTCGGGCAGGCCTACTCCGCCCTATTCTCGTTGACATTTCTTCGCAAATCGCGAATAACATAAGTATAGGTCGCCGTTTCGCGATGCGTCCTAACCGGTATACAGTTCCCACGTGAAGGTACTCGGAACAGAGGTGTTAGACAAAGCGAGCAGGTTGCATCGCGATTTGAGGAGCCCAATCGCGACGTGGATTACGATCGCGAGGGGGGCGAAGTGGAAGAGTCTGAACGAAGTTCGACAAACGTGGCGCAACACAGACTGTGTGAAAGGGCAAACGATTTTCAACGTCAAGGGCAATAAGTATCGCCTGGTCGTGACCGTCAACTACGAGAGTCAAGCGATTATCGTGAAAGATCTCATCACGCACGCTGAATATAGCAAGAGGGGATGGAACAAATGAGCGCGGTACTTGAATACAAGCAACTCATCGCTGAAATCCCCCTTAAAGTGATTCGCACGGAACAAGAAAACCGTTCCTACCTCGCAAAACTCGAAGAACTAGATAGTCGCTGGGCGGAGTTGAGTAAAGCGGAGCGGGACTTGTACGACACACTTGCAGTGCTTATCGAGGACTTTGAAAAGAAGACCTACAATCTACGAGCCGCAACTCCGATCGAAGCGATCAAAGAGCTTATGCTGGCTAACAATCTTAAGCAGAAGGATTTGATCGGGGTGTTCGAGACCGCTAGTGTCGCATCCGAAGTTCTGAATGGAAAGCGAGCCTTGACTACGGATCACATTCGCCGCCTTAGCAAACGGTTCAACGTGTCGCCCGCCGTGTTTCTGTAGTGCCACGGCTTGACCCGCAATCAGGGTGCCTCCGCCTTCCCGGTCCCTGCCAATCCACCGCCAACCCCTTGACTTTCATGCTATCCTCTTTCCCGTACCTCGCGGGCCCCGCGCGCTTGCCCTGCCAGCGCCACGGACAATGAGGCGGCCCTACCTGCGTTCCCTTCGCAAGGAGCGTGGATGGAGGCGTTGCGAACACACAATCCCGGTG
The DNA here is from genome assembly GCA_013289685.1 of Acidobacteriota bacterium. Taxonomy (GTDB): domain Bacteria; phylum Acidobacteriota; class Terriglobia; order Terriglobales; family Acidobacteriaceae; genus Sulfotelmatobacter. Next base: position 79,427 of record JABCZL010000003.1, read on the forward strand.
TGCGTCGCGCCTCAAGATTAGATTCAGGCCGCGCCCACCCACCACGAAATTCACAGGAGATTTTATGAAATTCCAGAAGCTCACTCCCAACCTCGTCGTCCGCGACGTCGCCGCCAGCATGGAGTTCTACCGCTCCGTGCTTGGCTTCCAACCTGCCATCACCGTGCCCGAGCAGCCGCCCTATGTGTTCGGGTCGGTGACTTCGGGTGGCGTGGAGATTTTTTTCAACGACCAGAAAGCCGTGGCCGCAGAGTATCCCGCGCTCGGCGCCAAGCCCATCGGCGGCAGCCTCACGCTCTTTATTGAAGTGGAAGGGATCGAGGAAGTGCTGGCCGCCGTCCAGAAAAGCCGCGCGAAAATCACTATGCCCTTGAAAAAGCAGTTCTACGGCATGCGCGAATTCGCCTTTGAAGACCCCGAGGGCTGGGAGGTAACCATCGCAGAACGAGAGAAGCCGTAAATGCTTTGGACCACAGAGGATCACCGAGGATAAAGACTCGGACTCCTCTGTGGACCTCTGTGGTTATCGTTCCTCTTGCCGCCGAAGGAAAAGGGCCGCTATTCGCATAGCGGCCCATCTAAGTTGATCCGTGTGAATCCGTGGCAAAAGAAGTTTAGTGCCGGCCTCCGCCGCCGCCCCCGTGACCACCGTGGCGTCCGCCACCACCCCCGCCTCCGGGACGTCCACCGCGCCCTCGCCCGCGTCCCCCGCCTCCAGGACGCCCGCCGCGCCCACGATCTCCGCCGCGATCTCCGCTGCGCGGACGATCTCCGCCGCCACCCGCACTCACGTGAGGCGGGCCGTCGCGGTTGAAGTTCGGCTCTGCATCCGGCTCATCTGGAAAATCCCCGCCGCCCTCGATCACGAGCGATCCAGTCATCGCCGGTGCCGGTTGGCTCTCACCTTCCGCCGCCGGCGTGAGAGGAGCCATTGGCGGAGCTTCCCCGCCGCCCATCTTGGCGCGCTGCTCTTTCAGAATCGCCTTGCGTGACAGCCGGATGCGGTTGCCTTCCACCGCCAGCACCTTCACCAGCACCTGGTCGCCTTCCTTCAGTTCATCCCGCACATCGGCAATGCGATGCTCCGCCACTTCGCTGATGTGCAGCAGGCCATCCGTTCCCGGCAGAATCTCCACGAACGCGCCGAAGTCGGCCAGCCGCGTCACCTTCCCGAGATAAGTCTTCCCTACCTCGGCTGTCGCCGTAATGTCGCCGATAATCTGCAGCGCCTTGGCCGCCGACGCCTGATCGCTCGACGCGACTTTGACCAGCCCGGAATCTTCCACGTCGATCTTCACTCCGGTCTGCTCCACGATGCTGCGAATCATCTTGCCGCCCGGCCCGATCAGATCGCGAATCTTGTCGACCGGGATCTGCACCGTGTAGAAGCGCGGCGCGTAATCGGAAATCTTCTCGCGCCCGGTCGTGATTACTTCCTCCATCTTGCCGAGGATGTGCAGCCGCCCACGCTGCGCCTGCGCCAGCGCTTCGCGCATGATCTGCGCCGTGATGCCGGCAACTTTGATATCCATCTGCAGCGCGGTAATGCCATCCTTCGTGCCGGCAACTTTGAAGTCCATATCGCCGTAGTGATCTTCCGCGCCCGCAATGTCGGTCAGAATGGCGTATTGATCGCCTTCCTTCACCAGCCCCATCGCAACTCCTGCGACCGGTGCCTTCAACGGAACGCCCGCATCCATCAGCGCAATCGACGCGCCGCAGATGGTCGCCATCGACGACGATCCGTTCGATTCCAGAATGTCGGAAACCACGCGCATGGCATACGGCCACTTCTCTTCGGTCGGCAACACCGCCGAGACCGCGCGTTCCGCTAGCGCTCCGTGCCCAATTTCGCGCCGTCCCGCTCCTCGCATAAATCCAACCTCACCAACCGAAAACGGTGGAAAGTTATAGTGCAGCATGAAGCGCTTTTTGGCTTCGCCTTCGAAGCCCTCCAGCCGCTGCATATCGTCGCTGGTGCCTAACGTTGTCGTGACCAGCGCCTGCGTTTCGCCGCGGGTGAAGATCGCGCTGCCGTGAGTGCGGGGCAGCATGCCCGCTTCGATCCAGATTTCGCGAACTTCGTCGAAAGCGCGGGCATCGGGACGGCGCTTTTGATTGATGACCTGCTCGCGGAAAATGCGCTCCCTTAGAGCCTCGTAGTAGTGGTCGAGTTTCTTCTTGGCGGCGTCGTCCTCTTTATCGCTTCCAGACTTCGGCAGCGCGGCGGCCAATTTCTTTTTGATGTCTTTGACCAGCGTGTAGCTTTCCGCTTTGGGATGCTTCTTGGTATCGAGCGCGTCGGCCAGTTCGGTGCCGATCTTCCCTCTCAGATCGTTGTAATACGCGTCATCGAATTGCGGTGGCTCGACCTTGCGCTTGGGCTTGCCAACTTTCTCCCGAAGCTCGCTGATCGCCGCGCAAATCTTCTTGATCTCGGTGTGACCAAACTCGATCGCATCGACCACCGTTTCTTCTTTCACTTCTTTCGCGCCTGACTCGATCATCACGATGCCGTCGGCCGTTCCGACCACCATGATGTTGACCAGGCCCCCGCGCATCTCGTCGTACGTGGGATTCACGATGAACTGCCCGTCGATCAGCCCCACGCGCACGGCGCCGATAGGACCAAGAAACGGAATGTCAGAAAGCGTCAGCGCACACGAGGCGCCGTTGATGCCCAAAACGTCGGGATCGTTATTACTGTCGGCCGACAGCACGAAGGCAATGATCTGGGTCTCGCACTTGAAGCCCTCGGCAAACATGGGACGCACCGGCCGGTCGATCTGGCGGCTGGTGAGCACTTCGCGCTCGCTCATGCGGCCTTCGCGCTTGATGAAGCCGCCGGGGAAACGTCCTCCGGCATAGGTGTATTCGCGGTAATCGACGGTGAGGGGAAAAAAATCGATGCCTTCGCGCGGATCGGCGTTGGCGGTAGCGGTGGCGAGCACAACGTTTTCGCCGAGGCGGACCACGGCCGCGCCTCCGGCCTGCTTGGCGAGCTTTCCAGTTTCAAATGAGATTTGTTTGCCGCCGGCGAGATGGACTGTAACGCTAGTTGCTTCTGGTTTCATGATTCATTCCTTTGCGATGGAGCCGATCCGAGGTAAGCGCGAAGCGGTGGGTGCCCCATTTCTCGCGCGTTCTGGGCGCGAGAACTGGGGATTTTGAATTCTTCCCCGACGAGACACACTCCGTCCGCAACGAAGCTGTGAGAGATGTTCGTGGCGCTTGAAAAACGCACGTGTGGAGATTTCCTCGATGCTGGCCGTCTCCCCAGAGACGGATTTCCAGAAATAGCCCGATTCGGATGCCCAGCTTTCGCGCTGGGTGCCCCATTTCTCGCGCGCCTTTTGCGCGAGAAGTGGGCCGGGCCAAGCGATTACTTGCGGATGCCGAGTTTCGTAATGACCGTCTTATACCGCTCGGAATCGTATTTCTTCAGGTAGTCGAGCAAGCTACGCCGCTTGCTGACCAGCATGAGCAGGCCGCGGCGCGAGCCGTGGTCTTTCTGGTGCGTCTTGAAGTGCTCCGTCAATTGGCCAATGCGTTCACTGAGCAACGCAATCTGAACTTCCGGACTGCCGGTATCGCTGGGATGCGTGCCGTATTGGTCGATGAGGGATTTCTTGTGCTCTCTGGCTAACACTTGCCTGGTGCACTCCTGTCTTTAATCGATTGTCTTTGTGACGTTTACAGAGTACCACGGCGCCGCGCAGACCGTAAAGGATGGCTCGCCGGAAAGCTTAGGACAACAGGGTCTCCAAGTCGCGTGCGCCGTGCACCACCCGCAACACGAATATCTCTTCTTCCGTGAAGCGATAGAACAGCAGATGTTTAGGGAATTTCGGAATTAGGGTCCGCCGGACGCCCTGAAGTTCGAAAGACTTGAAGATGCATGGAGACCCGGCTGCGGGGTGGCGGACTACATCCCGGATCGCCGATGTGACCGCCCGTTCCCAGCGGAGCGCCAGACGCTGCCCCGACTGGGCACGATACCAGTCAGCCTGCTCCAGGACGTCGGCGACGGCCGCATCGCTAAAAACAAGCCTTTGCTTCTTCACCGGCGTCGGGCTTGCTCACGCAGGGCGGCAAGCAGGCCCTTGCGGCGAATCTCGGCCAGCGAAACTTCGATTTTAGGCCCCTTCGCGGCGGCGATGAGTTCCTGCTCGAGATGGCCAAGACGACGCTCCTTGTCCTGACGGATCAGTTCCCGGACATACTCGCTCGGCGTTCCCCAATCCCCCGAGGCGACCTGGCCTTCCACATATTGTTTCAGTGCTTCGGGCAGAGAGATGTTCAAAGAAGTCATGGGCATACCTTCATATTATGACAGGATATGAAGTTACTCAAGACCTGAAACGCACAGAGCACGTCACAATTCGGAATTCTCGAAAAGCTTAACCAGCCCACCAATGCGGTCGAAAACCTCGTCAATGGTGATCACTGTCACTCCGGCGGGTGACCCACCCTTCGATTTTGTTTTCGCCAACCCGCGACACGACTGTGGGGTGCCCCATCCTTGCGCTTTTTGCAAGGGTGGGACGCGATGCTGCCGACGCATCGTTCCACCCCAGCCGCTAGGGCATGAGCGCGTGGCCCGCGGCGGCTCCACGCGACCGCGCTTTCCTCGTCTTAATCTCAGTGCGCAGCCCCAGCTTTTCGGCGTAGATCACTAACATCTCCAAACTGAACTTCGACATCTTCCCGCGCAAGAGATCGCTCACCCTGGGCTGCGACTCATCCAGGAGGGTTTGCAGTTGCTTTTGCGAGTAACAGGCCGCGGACTTCACGATCTTGGTATGTAGATCGGCCTTGAGTTTGAGGGCGGCGGCTTCCTCGGGCGAGAATCCCAGATCCTCGAACACATTCTTGGTCTCTTTCTACTTAACGGACGAATGCGTCCGTCCCCACACGCGAAATTCCACTTGCCCTCTCCCCGGGCGCGAGCTAACGTGTTGTGCCAGACAATCGTTCGCCAGGAGTACATGCCTATGTCAGCCGACGAAAATATTCAACTGTTGCGACGCTGGTTTCAGGAAGTATGGAATGAGGGCCGGATCCAGACGGTGTATGACTTGCTTGCTCCGAATGCGGTAGCCCGCGGACAGAGGGGCGCGGAAGCGGAAATTCGCGGGCCCGAGGAATTCGAAAAGTTCGCGCTGGAGATTCGCGGCGCCTTCCCCGACATCAAGGTCAAAGTCGAGGACGTCTTTGGTGTGGACGACAAAGTTGTCCTGCGTTGGTCGGGCATCATGACGCACACCGGAGACGGTCCCGGGCTTCCTGCGAGCGGCCGGACCGTGCGCATTGGAGGCATCACAATCGCCCGCTTTGCCGATGGCAAGATCGTTGAGGGCTGGGACAGTTGGGATCAGCTCGGAATGCTCGAGCAGATCGGCGTATACAAGCCGCCGCTCGTAGCGCAGATCGTCGCTGCGTAAGCCATCCGCGAATGTCCCGTCAGGGACATCTGACAATAGCCCGGCGTTTCCAACGCCGGGTACCCAGCCCAACCACAGAACCGCGTCCCGGCGGGACGCCCGAAACTCACCACCGAAACTTCAATCGTGGGCGCTTGCCCACCCCTATCCGTCGAATCCCCCAGGCATGTCCCATAGCGCCCCCACTTTTCCACAACCCCACCCTGTGATATCCAACCTTGACCCACGATTTCAACTAAGCGATCATGGTCGAGGCCTTGACGGTGCGCGAAAAAGCCCATCGTCCCGTTCTGAGACTAGGCTCCCGCGATTTCGGTTCCTAAGTTCTTTAACATCAAGATTTTGCCCGTAAGTGATTGTGCCCCATAGATTTTTCCGCGATTTCCCGCTAAAGCGATGATTCCAATAGATCGGGGGGGAGGGGGGTGGGGGGTACTAAGCAGTAAACTTTCCAAAAACTGGAATCAACCAAGTTTCGAACCTTCGCTCGAAAAACAAACAGCAGGTTCCTCCACTCCGCCGTCGCATTCGCTCCGGCTCCGGTCGGAATGACAGGGTTTTTTGCTGCGCAAGGATTCCCACTCCACGATCCATCCCGCACAGGCAGTGCCCTGCCAGACCTACACGCCGTTGGGGCGCTGGCGGATCAGGGAGAGGAATTCGGAACGCGTCTCTTCTTCCTGCCGGAAACAGCCAAGCATTGACGACGTCACGGCAGCGGAGTGTTGCTTTTCGACGCCGCGCATCATCATGCAGAGATGGCGGGCTTCGATGACGACGCCGACGCCTTGGGGCTCGATTACTTTTTGGATGGTCTCGGCGATCTGGGTGGTGAGGCGCTCCTGAATTTGCAGGCGGCGCGAGAACAGTTCGATGAGGCGCGGAATTTTGCTGAGGCCGATGACGCGTCCGTTGGGGATGTAGGCGACGTGCACTTTGCCGAAGAACGGGAGCAGGTGGTGCTCGCAGAGGCTGAACATCTCGATGTCTTTGACGATGACCATTTCGTCGTAGCTCACGGTGAAGAGCGCGCCCTTGAGCAGGGCCTCGGGATCTTCCTGGTATCCCTTGGTGAGGAACTTCATGGCCTTGTGGACGCGTTCAGGAGTGTCGGCAAGGCCTTCGCGGCTGGGATCTTCACCGAGGCGGACGAGCATTTCGTGGACCAGGTCTTCGAAGGTAGCGCTGGTTACAGTGGGTATTTCTTTGGTCTGATTTGTCGGGGCTGGTTTCATTGGGTCCCTATTTTCTTGGTTCGGCCGTGCCGGCGTATTCGAAGGAGTTCATCATGGTTTCCTCGAGTCTTACTGTTTCCAGATGCGCCTGGTGAAAGCCGCGCTGCAATATTTCGAAGATCTCGATGGAGAGATTTTCCGTAGTGGGCACAAGTTGGGCGAATTCTTGCAGCGTATTCAGATTCTCCAGGTGGAAGCGGGAGAGCACTTCCCTTTCGACAAAGCCATCGAGATCGACCAGATTGCAGACCATGCCGGTTGCAGGGTCGACGGGGCCGCTGACGGTGACTTCGAGGGTGTAGTTGTGGCCGTGTCCGTGGGGGTTGTTGCACTTGCCGTAGGTGCGGACGTTTTCTTCGTCGGACATTTCCGCGCTGTGCAGGCGGTGCGACGAGGAGAAACGGTAGCGGCGCGTGAGGTGGGCTTTCACGCGAGCTCCGAGACGAGCACCGGGGCTAAAGCCCGATTCGATTGTGCGTGGCTTACGCGGCCCTGAAGGGCCGCTCTTCCACGGCAGAGCGGCCGTTTGTGCGCGAGTCCGGATGCGATGCGCACGAGATCCTTCGCTGCGCCTGAAATGCGGCTCCGCTCAGGATGACGTCTAAAGTTTGTGAGCGAAGACTTCATTTTTCACCGTAGAAATCGACGAAGAGGTCGGGGGTTTCGTAGACGCGGACGCGGTGCAGGCGGGCTTGCTGCAGTTTGGATTCCAGGCGCTGCCAGCAGGCGATGGCGAGATTCTCGGTCGTCGGAATCTGGGTGAAGAATTCGGGCACTTCTTTGTTGAGGAAGCGGTGGTCCATGGCGTCGAGGACTTCGCGGTGCATGATCTCTTTGAGTTGTTTGAGGTCGACGACGAAGCCGGAGCGGGGATCGACCTCGCCTTTCACGGTGACTTCGAGGGTGTAGTTGTGGCCGTGCCCGTTGGAGTTGTTGCACTTGCCGAAGATGCGGCGGTTCTCTTCCGGCGTGAACGCGGGATTGTGGTAATAGTGCGAGGCGGAGAATTCGGCTTTTCTTGTTAGATAGACCATAGAGAACCAGTTGTCAGTTGCCAGCTGCCAGTTGCCAGTACTTCAAAACCAACCTATAAACACTCGCTCAATTCAAGTTCGGCGCCAGTTCCGCTGGAGGCTCCAGCGCATAGGGAGGAATCGACTGCCATTTCGGAGAGCTGGTGGTTTCTTCCTCCGGGCAAAAATTCTTGTTCGGTTCAAAAACGCTGATCTTGTAGAGATAGCGTTTGTGCTCCTGGGGATAGTAAGCGAACGTGAAGGCGATGCCCTTCTTTTTGTCGATCCAAAACACGAGAGGGCGGTCGCCCAGGGCCGGAGCCGGCGGAGTCAGCAGAGTGAAAGCCCGAAGATCTTTGTAGGCGCTCGCAATTTTCTCGCTGTGATCGAAAGTAGTGATGCCCTCGGCGGTGTGGAAGCGCGTGGTGGTGGACTCGATCTGGAAGACCTTTCCTTTTTTGAGGCGAATGAGGAGGTCGCCGTGGCCGGTCGGGTTTTGGGCGTCCACCCAATCGAGGGTCGTGCCGCAACTGTTCTCCCACTCCTGGTCCTCGGATTTCTTGGGGAAGAGTTCGAGTGCGCGGTCGCGCGTGTCGCCCAGCTTGAGAGGGCCAACACGCGAGCCGGGTTCGATGGTTTCTTCGCTGGAAAGCGGACGGGCGTTGGAGTCCTGCGGAATGATTGCAGCCGAGGGCTGAGCACTCAGGATTGCGGGCGGAGTTGTCGGGCCGGATATTGACAAAAAGAAAACGGTCGGCAGAATGAGGGTCATTAAGTTCATGAGAGTCGTCCTGCGGGAGTGGGAGTTTGGGTGCTGAGTTTTGCGGCGGCGTCTTTGGGCGCGACCGTTGGGCCGTAGGTTCTGCCCTTCCAGGTGACGCTGCCGTTGGCGTGCGCTCGCTTTGAACGGAGCAACAGATAAGCGAACATGGGCATGCCGAAGAGTGCTCCGAGCCACTCCATGGCCAAATCAAAGTTCGCTCGCCTGAGTCGCATCGTCGGCCAGACGAAAGCAAAGACGGCAAACGCGTTCCACCACGAATGCTTTACGACAACGGCAATCGTCAAGGCCGTCCACGGGAATGCCCACAAGAGCAGCGATTTCACGGCCAGCCAACCGGGGTTCGGAAACAACAGTGCCAAATTCTTAGTCCAGCCGTCGCGGAGTTGACGATAGTTGCGGTACATGCGGGTGCGAACTCGGTCGGCGGCGTAACGGAAGCGAATCTTCCGGCCGGAATGTTTCACCGCGTGGGCGAGGGCAACGTCTTCGAGAATGTTGCCGGCAATCGCGGCATGACCGCCGACGGCGTCATAGGTGTCGCGGCGGATTAGGATGTACTGGCCGTTGGCGGCGGCGATGGGAGAAGCGGGATCGCTGACTTTCGACGGAGAATACTGCCGCGCGAGTTCTGCGAAGACCACCGGTAGAGTCGCCATTTCCCAGAAGGTGACGGCAATCTGTTCGGGCGAATAGGAAAGAAGCTCGGCGCCGTTCTCCTTAGCTTCTTTTAAAGCGGCGGCGAGCGATCCGGGCAGGTGGATGGTGTCGGCGTCGGTGAACAAAAGCCACTCGCCGCGGGCCTGGCGTGCGCCGGTGGTGACGGCGTTATTCTTGCCGGTCCAGCCGTCGGGCAGCGGGCCGGCTTCGATGAGGCGCACTTCAGGGAAGGACATGGCGATTTCGCGGGTGCGGTCGGTGGAGTGGTCGTCGACCACGATGATTTCGAACGCCACACCGGTCTGGGTGACGAGAGACTGGAGGCAGTCGGCGAGGGAGGCTTCCTCGTTGCGCGCGGGCACGATGACCGAGACTTGCGGCGGCGCAGTGAGTGTTTCCGTTGTGACCATAGAGGAAGCGGATTGCGGCGCGGCTGAAGCCGCGCCCTTTCAAAACAACGTCGAAGCCGCGAATCAATTATTATAACTGTGTGCGACGCGCTGTTCAGTTTCCATCCGTTCTTATCGCATGCCTTTTCCTGCTGGCGCTCCCTGGCTGTTACACCGGGACGCGGCCGCCACGGATTGGGTCGAATGCTCCGGATTTCACCGTGCAGGACTCGCAGAACAAGATCACGCTGAGCCAGTATCGCGGGCAGATTGTGGTGTTGAATTTCTGGGCGACGTGGTGTGCGCCGTGCGTTGAGGAATTGCCGTCTCTGGTGGAGATGCAGCGGCGCATGAAAGCGAAGGGTGTAACCGTGCTGGCGGTGAGCGTAGACGTGGACGAAAGTGCCTACCGGAAGTTCGTAAAAGATCACAATGTGACCTTGCTGACCGTGCGCGATCCCGACCAGAAAAGTAATTCGCTGTATGGGACGTCGATATTTCCGGAGACGTACATCATCGATCGCAACGGGGTGATGCGGCGGAAGTTAATTGGGGCGGTGGACTGGACGGAGCCGGAGATCACGGATTTTCTGAGCAAGCTGTAGGGAGCCGGCTTTCGGCACTTCCTGAGGTCCGAGGTCTGAGGGCGGCTTTCAGGTCTGCTTTCGCGTCTGAGGTCCGCCTCTTGCGGTCGTGCTAACCTAACCTCACCGTGCGCGAAGGGCTGCTCGAAATTTTCCAGGAAATTTATCGGCAATTGCGTCCGGGCGCTTCCGTGCCCGAACTGAAGATCGAGTTCTTCGCCTTCGCCAACGTGAACAACACGATTCGGCTGCGGGAAGGGCGGCTTCTGGTGCGGCTCTCGGATCTGCTGGAAGGGGCGCCGGACGCGGTTCTGCGGGCGATCGCGCATATTCTGCTGGCCAAGATGTATCGCCAGCCGATTGACCGGGGACAGGCGGCGCGGTATCGGAAATATGTCGCGAGTCACGAGATCGTGCGCAAGACGCATCTGGTGCGCCAGATGCGCGGACGCAAACGGTTGCGTCCGGCGCGCGGGCACTTTTACGATCTGGATACGATTTTCGAGACATTAAACACGCGCTTCTTTCACGGGCTGATGGCGCGTCCGCGGATGAGCTGGAGCCAGACCAAGACGCGGCGGATTCTCGGGCACTACGACCCGGCTCACAACGCGATTATCATCAGCAGAGTCTTCGACCATTTCGCGGTGCCGGCCTATGTGCTGGAGTACATCGTGTACCACGAGATGCTGCACTTGAAGCATCCGGTCAGGCTGCGGGGGAGCCGGCGGTGCGTGCACTCGGCCGAGTTTCAGGCGGAGGAGAAGTTATTTCCCCACATGACGGAAGCGAATGCGTTTTTGAAACGTCTATAAGCGGGGCTGCCTGCCCGTGTGGCCCTCACAGAGCTGTTGCTGCTGCACGCTCCCTAGGCGAGGGCCCTTCCGAATTGTCGCTGAGGGCAGGTCCGCGCCACATAACAAAGCGATGGAGTTATTCCATCCTGGAGGTTTGAATGACAATGACAATGACAATGACAATGACATCGACACTTAGACTTTCAAGGTTCGTGGTGGCGTGCGTCGCAACCTGCGCTCTCGCCGTATACGCGCCCGAGGCGTCTGCCGCTGAGCCGCACGGCATTGCGGTCGGCAGCATCGATCACTCGGTCAAACCGGGGGACGATTTTTATCGATACGCCAACGGCGAATGGATCAAGCGCGCGGAACTTCCGCCGGACCGCATCGAGGTGGACGTGTGGACGAAGCTGGGCGACCTGAGCGACAAGCGCACCGCCGATTTGATTGCCGAGATCGCCAAATCAAACCCGCCTGCGGGCTCGGGTAAGCGCAAGGTGGCCGACCTCTACAACTCATATATGGACGAAGCCGGCATCGAGGCAAAGGGACTGGCCCCGCTGCGCCCGCATCTGGAAGCGGTCGCCGCCATCCACGACAAGCGCGAACTGGCGCGGGCTTTGGGGGAAGGGCTGCGAGCGGACGTGGACGCGCTCAACAACGGCGTATTTCACACGGCAAATCTTTTCGGACTGTGGGTCGCTCCGGGTTTCCACGATTCCGAGCACTATGCGGCGTATCTGATGCAGGGCGGAGTGCAGCTGCCGGACCGCGAGTATTACCTGTCCGACAGCGAAGAGATGCGCAAGATTCGCGCGCAATACCCGACACACGTCGCGGCCATGCTCAAGCTGGCGGGATTTTCGGACACGGATGCGCGCGCGGCCCGCATCGTTGAGCTCGAGCACGCCATTGCACAGACGCATCGCAGCCTGGCCGACAGCGAGGACATCCACAAAGCCGACAACACCTGGACACAGTCGGACTTCGCGGCCAAGGCTCCGGGCCTGGACTGGGCCGAATATTTTCGCGGAGCCGGACTGAGCCAGCAAGGCAGCTTTATCGTGTGGCAGCCTGAGGCTTTCACCGGCGAGTCGGCGCTGGTGGCTTCGGCTTCTCTGGAGACGTGGAAGGATTGGCTGGCGTATCACGCGATCGAGTCGTATGGAGGAGTGCTGCCGAAGGCGTTGGCTGATGAGAGCTTTGCTTTTTTTGGTAAGGAGCTTTCAGGTGCGCAGGAGCATCGTCCACGGTGGCAACGGGGCGTGTTCGTGGTGAATGGACTACTGGGCGACGTGGTGGGCCAAGCCTACACGGAGCGGTATTTCTCGGCGGAAGCCAAGGCGCAGGCTGAAGCCATGGTCGCTAATCTGATTGCCGCGTTTCGCAAACGGATTGAAGGTCTCGCCTGGATGGACGCGACGACCAAGGCTGAAGCCGAGGCCAAGCTTTCGACGTTGTATGTGGGCGTGGGGTATCCGGAAACCTGGCACGATTATTCGAACTATGAAGTCAAGGCGGATGATATTTTTGGCAACCTGTGGCGCGGGGATTGGGCGGACTATCAGCGGCAGATCGCGCGGCTGGGCAAGGCGATCGACCGGAAGGAATGGTGCATGACGCCGCAGACGGTGAATGCGGTGAACTTGCCGCTGCAGAACGCGCTGAATTTTCCGGCGGCGATCTTGCAGCCGCCGTTCTTCGATCCGCTGGCGCCGGCGGCGGTGAACTATGGCTCGATCGGCACGGTGATTGGGCACGAAATCAGCCACACGTTTGACTCGGAAGGCGCGGCGTTCGATTCGAAAGGGCGGGTACGGAACTGGTGGACTCCCGAGGACTTGAAGCATTTCGAGGCGGCGACGGCGCAGCTCGCGGCGCAGTACGACACTTACAAGCCGTTTCCGGACCTGGCGGTGAACGGCAGGCAGACGCTGGGGGAGGACATCGCCGACGTGGCCGGGATTGCGGCGGCCTACGACGGATATCGGGCTTCGCTGGCCGGTAAGACCCCGCCCGCGCGGGAGGGCATGTCGGGCGACCAGCAGTTCTTTGTCGCGTTCGGGCAGAACTGGGGAACGAAGATACGGGACGCTGCTCTGCGGCAGCGGGTGCTGACCGATGGCCATGCTCCCGACGAGTTCCGGGCCGCCACGGTGCGCAACATCGATGCCTGGTACGCGGCGTTCGATGTGAAGGCGGGAGAGAAACTGTATCTCGGGCCGGGGGAGCGGGTGCGGATCTGGTAGGCGGACGGGGCGGTCTTAACCTCTGGTGATCTCAGCACTTCCCTGCAGCCATTCGCCGTTCACCGCGCGATTCCGACCGTGTGATCCTCATCACAAGCGGTTGTGAGGTGGCGAATTGACGGGTTTGGCGGGGCGGGACTATCCTTGATATTGAAATTGAAATTCATTTTCAAAATCAAAAGGCACTCATTCCATGTTACAGGCTTTCATTATTACGCTGCGCGAAGGGGTGGAGGCGGCGCTGATTGTCGGCATTACGCTGGCGTACCTGACCAAGATCGGGCGGCAGGAACTGCGCAAGACAGTGTATGCGGCGCTGGGCGCGGCGTTTGTGGGCAGCATCGGGGTGGCGGTCGTCCTCTCCCGCACGAACTTGAACGAAGACGTGTTCGAAGGCTGGGTCATGCTGGTGGCCGCGTTTTTCGTCGTCACCATGGTGATTTTCATGATGAAGACGGGGCGCAAGCTCAAGGGCGAAATCGAGGGCAAGGTTGGGCTGCTGGCGGGCAACGACGCGTGGTTCGGGCTGTTCGTCTTCATCTTCCTGATGGTGCTGCGCGAGGGCGCGGAGACGGTGCTAATGCTGGCCGGCGTGACGCTGAACTCGACTGCGCTGATGAGTTTTCTGGGGACGCTGCTGGGCGTGCTGGCGGCGATTGCGTTTGGCGTGATGTTCGTGAAGGGCAGCGTGCGCATCAACCTGCAGAAATTCTTCCGCATCACGACTGCGATCATGTTCCTGGTGGCGGCGCAGCTGGTGATCTCGGGGCTGCATGAACTTTCGGAGAGCGGAGTGATTGCCTCGTCGAAGCGCGAGATGGCGATCATTGGGCCGATCGTCAGCAACGACTGGTTCTTTTTTGTGACGATTTTTGCGCTGGCGGCTTTGATGATCCTGTTCGAGGCCAAGCGGCGCGAACCGGTTCTGGCCGCTGTCGCTTCGCCCGCGGAGCGCCGCAAAGCCGCCTGGAGCGCCCGGCGCGAACGCATGTGGATGATCTCCGTGCTCACGTTTTCGTTTGTCTTTATTGCGCTGATCACGGCGGAATTTGTGTACGCCAAGAGCGTCAGCAACATCCCGGCCGGGACCGAGGTGACGTTCAGCAACGGACGGCTGAGCATTCCGCTGACGCAGCTGGCCGATGGCGACCTGCACCGCTTCCAGGCTAAGGAGAATGGGACGGCGATCCGCTTCTGGCTGTATCAGAAGCCGGACGGCAAGGTTGCGACCGTGTTCGACGCCTGCCAGATTTGCGGGGCGGTTGGATTCTATAAGAGTGGCACTGGAGTGGTGTGCAAGAATTGCTCGGCGCCGATTAATCCGCAGTCGGTGGGGATGGCGGGCGGGTGCAATCCGGTGCCGCTGAAGGCCACGCAGACCGCGGACGCAGTCATCATCGAGGAGGCGGACGTTGCGGCAGGCGGTCGCATGTTCGCGCAACAGTAAGCGATGTTTGTCCGGCTGGTTTACGAATCCTTTCGGCGCCAGAAGCGGCGCAAGTTGCTCGCCGGGGCCGCCATTACGCTGGGCGTGACCGTGGCGACGGCGATGATTGCCGTGGCCACCGACATCGGCGACAAGATCAACCGCGAACTCCGCACCATTGGCGCCAACCTGGTTGTCACTCCGCAGGAAGATTCTCTAGACCTGGAAATTGGCGGAGTCAACCTGAAGCCTCCCACCGACGGCGCTTTTCTAAGCGAAGCGGACCTGCCCAAAATCAAAGGGACCTTCTGGCACAACAACATCACGGCGTTTGCGCCGATGCTTCCGGTCAGCGTGTCGATCGAGCAGGGCGGGAAGCGGCAGGACGTGACGCTGCTGGGAACTTATTTTGCGAAGCGGGTTTCGTTCGGGACTGATGAGTTTACGACCGGAGCTCGCTCGACTTACCCGTGGTGGAAAGTTTCCGGAACGTGGCCTCAGGATTCCTCGCGGGATGTTTTGCTGGGGGAGCGGCTGGCTTCGCGACTGGGCGACAAGGCCGGGGATGAGATGACGCTCGCGGGCCGGCAGTTACGGGTGAGCGGGATTCTTTCCACGGGCGGAGCGGAAGACGATGAGATCGTTGCTCCGCTGGCGCTGGCGCAGGAGATTCTGGGGCGGCCAGGCGCGGTGAAGCGCGTGTATGTCAGCGCACTGACCAAGCCGGAGGACGCGTTTGCACGTCGCGATCCGAAGAGCTTGTCGGGGGCGATCTACGATCGCTGGTACTGTTCGCCTTATCCCCAGTCGATTGCGTTTCAGTTGGCGGAGGCGATTCCGCACTCGCACGCCGAACAGATTCGGCAGGTGGCCCAGAATGAAGGCGCGGTGCTCACGCGGATTGAAGGGCTCATTTTCCTGATTACGCTGGCGGCTTTGTTCGCGTCGGCACTGGCCGTGTCGTCGGCCATGGCTACTGCGATGTTTGAGCGCCGGGCAGAGGTCGGGCTGATGAAGGCTCTGGGCGCGGGAAAGCTGGCTGTCGCTTCGATCTTTTTTGCCGAGGCCACGCTGCTGGCATTGATCGGCGGACTGGCTGGGTTTGTGGTGGGCTCGGGGCTGGCGCATCAGATTGGGCGGTCGATCTTCAATTCAGATATTTCGATTCCGGCGGTATTGTTGCCGGTGATCCTGGCGATCGCAGTGATTGTGACGTTTGCGGGCAGTGCGGCGGCGATCCGGCGGGCCGTGGGGCTGGATCCGGTGTTTGCGTTGCGGGGGGAACTGTGAGCGTGCCTGGATCAAATATGAATACGTCGAACTCCGCACGGGACCTCGCGGCCCGCCGGGGTCATGGTCCTCACACTTCGATGTTTCTGCGCATGCTGGTACGGGCGGCGGTGCTGCGGCGCGGGCGCGCGGTGTCGGCGCTGTTCGCGATGGTAGTGGCGGCGGCGGTGGCTACGGCGATGCTGAATCTTTATGTGGACGTGCAGTCGAAACTGCGGCGGGAATTTCGCAACTACGGGGCGAATATTATTCTGGTGGGAAGGGATGGCGATGGCGCTTCCCTTCCCGCGGACACGCTGGATCGCGTGGATTCCGTTCTGGCGGGGCGCGGGATTGCGGCGCCGTTTGGGCTGGTGGTAGCGCGCACTGGCGATGGGCAGCCGATTGTGGTGGCGGGCACGGATTTTGAGCGGGTGCGGCAGTTGGATAAGTGGTGGTCGGTGAGTAGCTGGCCTGCGGAGATCCTCAAAGTCCCCACTTCTCGCGCAGAAGGCGCGCGAGAAATGGGGCACCCGGAGTCGTCTTCCCCGGCGTTGATTGGGGTGCGCGCGTTGGCTGCGATCGCGCCGAAGGGTCAAGCGTTTGATTTGAATTTTCAGGGACGGGTTTTGCACGTGACCCCGGCGGGTACGGTGCAGACGGGGGCGGCCGAGGACAGCCGCATTTATATTTCGCTGGCTGATTTTGTGGCGTGGACTGGGGTGCAGCCGTCGACTGTCGAAGTTGCGGCCTCCGGATCTCCCGAGGAAGTTGCGGGCATCATGAAGCAACTGGCGCAGGCGATTCCGGCGGGCGATGTGCGGCCGGTGCGGCAGATCATGGAGGGCGAGGCGCGGGTGTTGGGCAAGACGCGGGCGACGCTCCTGGCCGCGGCGGCGCTGATCATTCTGACGGCGGCGTTGTGCGTGCTTTCTACGTTGATGGGATGGGTGTTTGACCGGCGGCGCGACTTTGCCATCATGAAAGCTCTGGGCGCGTCGGGACGATTGCTGAACGGATTTTTCGCGGCGGAAGCGGCAATGTTGGGCGCGAGTGGGGCCGTCATCGGATTTCTGCTCGGGATCGGAATCGCGGCCTGGATCGGGCGGGTTAACTTTCACGCTCCCGTGGTGCCGCGTTGGAGTGTGCTGCCGGTGGTTCTGGCTGGTAGCATGGCGGTAACTTTATTGTCGGCGATCCTCCCAATCACGCTGCTGCGGCGAGTGCAGCCGGCGGTGATTCTGAGGGGTGAGTGAAATGATTCAGATCAAGGATGTGACGAAGATCTACCCCGCGAAGGAAACGGGGAACGGATCGGGCAAGGACAACATCCACGCGCTCGACCACATTTCTCTGCACGTGGCGCAGGGAGAGTGGCTGTCGATCATGGGTCCGTCGGGGTCGGGGAAATCGTCGCTGGTAAACCTGATTGGCTGCCTCGACCGGCCGTCGTCGGGCGAGATCTGGCTGGATGGGCAGAATGTGGCCGGGATTTCGGCCGCTGATCTGAACCGCGTGCGGGCGGAAAAGATTGGATTCATCTTTCAGCAGTTCCACCTGATTCCCTTCCTCACTGCGGTTGAGAACGTGATGCTGGCCCAGTATTTTCACAGCATGACCGACGAAAAAGAAGCGGTCGAAGCGCTCGCCCGCGTGGGGCTGGGCGACCGCGCGCATCACCTGCCGTCGCAGATGTCGGGCGGGGAGCAGCAGCGGGTGTGCATTGCGCGGGCGCTGATTAATGATCCGCGAATTATTCTGGCGGACGAGCCCACCGGCAACCTCGATGCCCAGAATGAAGAAATCGTGCTGCGGCTGCTGCGCGAGTTTCACCAGCAGGGACGGACGATCGTGATGGTCACGCACGATCCGGTGGTGGCGCGACTGGCCGACCGGCGCATTGAGTTGCATCATGGCAAGATCGCGTCGCAGGAAATTTTCTCGTTGGCGGACGAAGAGCAGCTGGACGAGGTGCTGGAAGAGCTCTGGGTGCTGGCCGAGCATGGCGAGATCGCCGAAGTCGAGCGCATGGAAGTGCACGGGGCGCTGCCGGTGAGCCTGGCGATTGAGAAGATGATTGAGATGGGGATGGTGGTTTCCGCGCCGCATCCGCCACAGGCGCATGATCACAAGCCGTTCGTGAATCCGTGCCACGAGGCGCTGAAGCCGGTGGCGGCGTCGTTGGGCGACGGCACGCTGATTGTCGAACTCACGCCGCGCGGGCGCGAGCGCGCGGGGAGCATTATCCGGCGGCACCGGCTGGCGGAGCGGCTGTTCACTGACAGCCTCGCGATGGACAGTGAGTCGGAGATCGAGCAGCAGGCGTGCAAGTTTGAGCATATTCTTTCGCCAGAGGCGACGGATAAGATCTGCACCTTTCTGGGGCATCCGCGGACGTGCCCGCATGGGGCGCCGATTCCGCCGGGCCCGTGCTGCAGCAATGTTGCCGGCCTTGCTGGGGCACCTGTGAGGGAAGCGGTGCGGTCCAAGTAGTGAGAAAGGCGTCGACCACGAAGGACACCCTTCGGCGAGCTCTGTCGAAAATCCCCACTTCTCGCGCCAAGAACGCGCGAGAAATGGGGCACCCGGGTTTTCATCACCTCCGGTAGGCCAAAGGCCCATGTGCACTCAGGGCAGGCTCCAGTGTACGAAGGAATTACGTGCTCCCCAGCACCTCGTTGATTACCCAGCCTAGAAGCGAATCAGGCCTTATCATCGATCAAGATGATGCGACGTCCCACCATCGGCGTGTTTGATTCCGGCTTTGGCGGGCTGACCGTTCTTAAAGCTTTACTTGAACTTATTCCCGGGGCCGATTATGCGTACTTCGGCGATACAGCACGGCTGCCCTACGGGTCGAAGTCGGTCGAAACGGTTGCCCGCTACGCGGTGGAAGCGGCGCATTATCTCGAATCCCAGGGTGCGCAGATGCTGGTCATCGCCTGCAATACGGCGACGGCGCTGGCGCTCGACCGCATTACGGCCGCCGCGCATGTTCCGGTGGTTGGCGTGATTGAGCCGGGCGCGGAGGCGGCCGCTGCGGCCACAAAAAATCAGAAGATCGTGGTGATCGGCACCGAGGCCACGGTCAGCAGCCACGCTTACCGCAAGGCTCTGGAAGCCCGCGGATTGAACGCGAGAGAGAAGGCTTGTGCGCTGCTGGTTCCGCTGGTCGAAGAAGGATGGGTCGAGCACTCCGTCACCGAGCAGGTGGCGCAGATCTACCTAGCGGAGGGTTTTACGGACGGATTTCACGACGCCGACACGCTGGTTTTGGGATGCACGCATTATCCGCTGCTCAAGCCGTTGCTGCATCGCGTGACGCCGGGACATGTGAGCATTGTGGACTCGGCGGAATCGACCGCTCGGGCCGTGGCTTTGCGGCTAGAGCAGCTTGTGCCCGCAAGCGTGGCTGCCGAGGAACGGCGGGCGGCGCCGCGGCTCAAGTTCTTTGCTACCGATTCGGTGGAGAAGTTCCGGCGGCTGGGAGAGCGGTTTCTGGGACATGCGATTGAGGATGTGCGGCATGTGGATTTGAAGGAATAGTTTCGCTCAGGAATAGAGACCTACCCAGGGTCGGCCGAGCTTCGCTCTGGCCGGACAGCCGAGGCGCCTGTCGCCATATGGGTCGTATCCCATCTGTGTATCGTCGCAAGAATCGGATAGCCACTGCGAACGGTGAGAATTAATCTGTCCTCCGGCAGTCTAAGTCAATCCAATGCAGCGAGCGGCGCCGAGCGGTGCTGGTTCTCGTGACGGAACGCGGGCGAGGGCCCCTTCGACTTCGCTCAGGGCAGGTCCGCGCCACATAGAACGGGCCACACGAAAACATAACTTCCAATGCATGCACTCGATAATGTGATCTGGCAGGCGCTGACTACACGGGATGCGCAGTTTGCCGAGAGCTTCGGTGAGGCGCGGCGCTTTGTTCGCGAGGTGGGACCGTTGGGCGCATTCCGTGAGCACGGCCCGCAAGGCTACGCGTCGCTGGCTGGGCTGGTTGGACCCGATGGGACCATTGGGCTATTCCTCGATGACCCGTACGAACCACGATCGGGCTGGAGCTTCGTGGCGGGTGCGCCCCTGCTGCAGATGGTAGCCGACAACGGCATTGCGCCGCCTGTCCCGCGTGGCGCGGGCCCGGAATTCATCATCCCGGAAATCGTGGAACTGGGCCCGCGGGACTCCAAGGAGATGATTGAACTTACGGCCCTGACCAAGCCCGGGCCGTTTGGCAGCCGCACTCACGAACTGGGTACATACCTGGGCATTCGATGGGAAGAAAAGTTGGTGGCCATGGCGGGCGAGCGTCTGAAGGTTCCGGGCCACACCGAGGTCAGTGCGGTGTGCACACATCCGGAGCACACGGGCAAAGGCTACGCCGGAATTCTCATGGCGGAAGTGATGCAACGGATTCGCGATCGGGGAGAGACGCCTTTCCTCCACGTCCGACAGGACAACGTGCGCGCAGTTGCAATCTACAAGAGGTTGGGATTTCGCGAGAGGAAAGTGGGGCACTTCGCGGTGCTGCGCAAAGTGTAGCGCTGGCATCCTGCCGGCGGTGTGTAAACCTTAACCAAAATTTGTGAGGGCACGGTGGCTTTCGAATGTGGCGGCGAGGACGCCGCCACAACAGCCGCCGGGACGGCGGCGCTACGTTGGCTACGTCTCAGTACAGGTGGAAATCGACTTCGACTTCGATGGGAACGCGCACCGGGTGGCCATCTTTCATGGCAGGCTCGAATTTCCAGTTCTTGACAGCTTCGATGGCCTTTTCGTCGAGGCCCATGCCGAGCGTGCTGACCACGCGAATGCCGCTGGGACGGCCATCCAGTTCTACGATAAGAGCGAGCGTGCAGGTACCCTGAAACTTGGCCTTGCGAGCTTCTTCGGAAAATTCGGGCTCGGGCGAATAAATCTGCCGCGGCGGAGAAACGCCGCCGCCTACGTGGAATAAGCCGCCACCTGTACCGCCGCCTTCGCCGGGACCAAAGCCTGGTCCCTTGCCCGATCCCACGCCGCCGCCGCTGCCAGATCCAATGCCGCCACCGGCCCCGGTTCCGTTCGAGGGCAGCACGGCGTGGGCCATGGGATCGCCCAGGTTCGGCATGTTGTTGGAAGCCAGTTGCACTTGCGGCGGAATCACGATCGTGGGCTCGACCGCAAGCTTGGGATGTTCGTTGCGCAGCACTACCACGGGAGGCGTGATCTGTTGCATCGAGAACTTGGGAAGCTTGCCCCGCGTCGCCTGCAATACGTCGCGGTCACCGCCGCCGCCACCGCCGCCCACTTGCGTTTTCGACTCCTTCAGAGCCGGGAGATCGCCGGGGTCGACCAGAATAACGGTCGCCTTCGGAGCCGGCGCCGCATTCACCACGCGGCGGCCCAGCAGAGTGCCGCCAACGATGATTGCCGCAATCAGAACGTGAACGCCCGTCGAACCCAGGGCGCCGTCTTTTTTATAGTTGTAGAAACCCCAGATGTCTTTGACCGGTTCGGGCTTGGATTCCAGTTTGAGGGGCGGGAGCTTCTTGGGAAAGAAGAAGTCGTCCAGTTCGCGGAAAAGCGACTTGTAGAGGGGCTCTTCGAAGCTTTCCTTGGCCAGAAGGAAGTGCAGTTCTGGCTCGTTGCCGGGGCGATTCGGGTTGATTGGCTCGGATCCCATAATTCTGGTCTGGACGCCCTCAATACTCTTGATTCTGGATTCTGGCCGGGGAACTATGGTCTCCCGGGCAGACTGCTTAATCTAAACCCACTGCTTAACCTAAATCCAAGGCAAACGCCCTCTTACACAGATGACCGTCACGGGCGACAAGTTGCTTCAATTTCAGCCCGATTTTTGTGAGTGAGGTACCTGTCGGCAGCCCCACGGATGCGCCGGGCCAGCTTGTCTCTGCTTTCTAAACCTGCTTCCTAAAATTGTACCTCTTGTCGACCTATTCCGACAGTGCATTTCGGTGTGCTTGGCAACTCTCGGAAAGACATGTCCTTCCTCGTGCTGAAGCCCTGAAATCTGCGGCAAAGCGGGCGCCGGACGAGATTGTTCGAGTCCTGACGGTTTGCCTCAACCGCTGTGCACGATCGTTCCCTGATGGTAGACAATCTTCCAGCCCTGGGCCGTGCGTTGCCAGATCGTCGAGCGCCGGGTCTGGCGCTTTTTGTCCTGCAGGAGGGTGTAGGTCAGCAGGTAGACGTCCGGACCCAGCCTGCGGCAGTGGAAATCCGCGGTTTCCCAGATGTCGCTGTGCGGCGCGGCGTGACGTTTTTCCAACTCGTCGAGCACGTAGGCTCTGGAATAGCGACGGCCGGAAGCTCCGACTTCCCAGAAGTCTTCCATCGTCATCTTTTCGAAGTCAGCCCGGGTGGTGCCAAGTTCGGGGCGGTGAAAAATAGGTTCCCGGCGAGAGAGTTCCGCGAGAACGTCGGAAAGTTCGGGATCGGTGGCCAGAGTAGGTTCCATCACAGAGAATATAATGACCCAGATTGTAATCGTCTGCCCGAGATCCTTCGCTTCGCCTGAAAAGCGGCTCCGCTCAGGATGACCTCCGGGATATTTATTGATTGTCGCTTCACATCCGCCAACCTGCGCTGCATGGACGTTTCCCTGCCCTGCTCCCTATAATGAAAAGATTCAATCATTTGGGAGACGCGACTGAGTGCCGTTCGAACTGAAAGCCACCATTAACCTGCCGAAAACCGCCTTCCCCATGAAGGCCAACCTGCCCCAGAACGAGCCCAAAATGCTGGAACGCTGGGAGCAGACGGGCATTTACGAGCGAATTCGCGAGGCCCGGAAAGGCGCGCCGCGCTATATTTTGCACGACGGGCCTCCCTATACCAGCGGGCCGATTCACCTGGGCACCGCGATGAACAAGTGCCTGAAGGATTTCATCGTCAAGTCGAAAACCATGGCGGGTTTTGACGCGCCTTATGTGCCGGGATGGGATTGCCACGGGTTGCCCATCGAGATCAAGGTTGACAAGGAACTGGGCGGCAAGAAGCTGCAGATGCGGCCCCTCGACGTGCGCGCCGAGTGCCGCAAGTATGCGCAGAAATTTCTCGACTTACAGCGCACGCAGTTCAAGCGCATCGGCGTATTCGGGAGATTTGACCGGCCGTATGCCACGATGACTCCGCAATATGAGTCGGTGGTTCTTTCGACGTTCTTTGCTTTTTATGAAAAGGGGTTCGTCTACAAGGGGCTGCGCGCGGTTTACTGGTGCATGCACGACGAGACCGCGCTGGCCGAGGCGGAAGTTGAATACGAGAATCACACCAGCCCGACGATTTGGGTGAAGTATGCGCTGCTCGATGATCCGGCCGCGATTGATGCGACACTCGCAGGGAAAAAGGTATCGACCATCATCTATACCACGACTCCGTGGACTCTGCCGGCTTCGATGGCGGTCGCGTTTCATCCGGATGAAGAGTACGTGGCGCTGGAATCGGGCGGCGAAGTCTATATTGTCGCTTCGAAGCTTGCCGCGGACGTGGCGGCAAAATGCAACCTGACCGATCCGCGGCCGTTGGCGCACTTCCCGGGGCGGAAGATGGAGCGGCTGAACTTTCAGCATCCGTTTCTGGATCGCACGATTCTCGGGGTGCTCGCGGACTACGTCACCATGGACACCGGGACCGGCGTGGTCCACACGGCTCCGTCGCACGGCGCAGAGGACTTCATCACCGGCATGAAATATGGGCTCGACGCTACCAGCAACGTGGACGAGAAAGGCATTCTGCGCAACGGCCTGCCGGAATACAACGGGCAGTATGTGTTCAAGGCGAATCCGCTGATCGTCGAACTCTTACGGAAGCGCGGAGCCTTGCTGCACTCCGACAAGCTGGAGCATTCCTATCCCCACTGCTGGCGCTGCCATAATCCGGTGATTTTTCGGGCTACCGAGCAATGGTTTATTTCGATGGAGACGCCGATGCCGGGTGGCGCGGGCGAGAGCGACACTCTGCGCACGCGAACTCTCGAAGAAATCAAGAACGTGAAATGGGACCCGGCGTGGGGCGAAGAGCGGCTGTCGAACATGATCCAGACGCGGCCGGACTGGTGCATCTCGCGGCAGCGGGTGTGGGGTGTGCCTATCGCCGTGTTTCTGTGCGAGGGCTGCGGCAAGCCGCTGAATGATCCCGTGGTCAACAAGAAAGTTGTGGAACTGTTTGCGAAGTCGGGGGCCGATGCTTGGTTCACGCCGGAGTCGGACACGATTCTGCCTGCGGGAACGAAGTGCCCGCATTGCGGCGACGCGAGGTTTGAGAAAGAGACGGACATCTTTGACGTGTGGCTGGAGTCGGGTGCGAGCTATCTGGCGTTAATGGATGATGAGCCAGATTATCCGTGGCCTTCGGATTTGTATCTCGAGGGTGGAGATCAGTACCGCGGATGGTTTCAATCTTCCCTGCTCTGCGCCATGGGGACGCATGCTACTCCTCCGTATAAAGGCGTGGTCACGCCCGGGTGGACGCTCGATGAAAAAGGGCAGGCCCTGTCAAAGTCGCGCGGGAACGACGTGGATCCCGTGGATATCTCCAACCGGCTGGGCGGAGAGGTGGTGCGGCTGTGGGTGGCATCGGTTGATTTCCGCGAAGATGTAGTGGGCTCGGAAGCGCTTATGTTGCGGGTGGCGGAGAACTACCGCAAGATCCGCAACACGTTCCGCTACATCCTGGGAAATGTTGGCGACTTCAGTCCCCAGAGGGACGCGGTTCCGTTCGATCAGATGGAAGCGCTCGATCAGTACATGCTGCGCCAAACCTGCGGGTTCGCGGCCGATGTGCGCAATGCGTACGAGGAGTTCGCATTCCATAAGATTTATCACCGCCTCAACCACTTCTGCATCGTCGACCTGAGCGCCTTTTATTTCGATGTGCTTAAGGACCGGCTGTACATCTCAGCGCCGAAATCACAGGCGCGCCGCAGCGCGCAGACCGCGGTCTGGCGCATCGGCGAAGCACTGGTGCGGCTGCTGGCACCGATCATGAGTTTCACTTGCGAAGAAATCTGGCCCTATCTGCCGACGGTTGCTGCGCGCACCCAGAGCGTGCATCTGGCGCAGTTCCCGCTTACTGCGGAGATTCTGGGGGATGCGGCGATTCCAACCACCGACTCGAAATCAGACGAGGAATGGGTGAGCCTGCGCGCGGTGCGCGACGAAGTGCTGAAGGCGCTGGAGGAGGCCCGCAACAACAAGCTCATCGGCACCAGCCTTGAGGCGCAGGTTGCCATCACGGCGTCTGATCCCGTGTATTCACTTTTGCAACGCCATGCGGGCGAATTGCGCTATTTGTTCATCGTTTCGGCGGTCACGCTGGCGCAGGGCTCGGGTAACGGGACTGGCGGCGTGCACGTGGAAGTCAAGAAGGCCGATGGCGCCAAATGCGAGCGCTGCTGGAACTACTCGACGCACGTTGGCGAAGACAAGACGTATCCCACGGTCTGCGAGCGCTGCAGCGCGGTGCTCAAAGAACTGGAGTCCCAGGCGTGATCTCTCAGCGTTCTCTGCGGCCTTTCTCCGCGACCTCCGCGGTTCAGTGCTTTTCGAGGAGAGCATTAAACCGCAGAGTTCGCGGAGAAGATCCGCAGAGAACGCAAAGAAAACCGCTTAAACTAATACCCTGAATGTCCTCTTATCGCGCACGTAGTCTTCACTTCATGCTGGCGCTGCTGGTCGTGATGCTCGACCGCTGGACAAAGCGGGTCGTGGCCGCGCACATCACCCTGTACTCGCACATCCAGGTCATTCCCGGATTCTTCCGGCTCACGCATACGGAAAATACGGGCGCTGCGTTCAGCCTGTTCGCCGACTCTCCATCGCACTGGAAAGTCGCGCTGCTGGTAGGGTTCTCGGTGATCGCGATGGTCATCGTGTCGGTGCTGCTGTGGAAGCAGTCGCGCGCGCTCACCACGACTGGCATCGCGCTCTCGCTGATTCTGGGCGGTGCGGTGGGAAATCTCTGGGACCGCGTGGCCAGCGGGCGGGTGGTGGACTTCCTGCTGTTTTACTTCAAGCAGTATCAGTGGCCGGTGTTCAATCTGGCGGATAGCGCGATTGTGGTCGGCGCGGCGTTGCTCGTGATGGAAATTCTTTTTGCCAAGCCGCACCCCTCGGAGATTCACTCGTAAGGTTGAGCCAAGTATGACATTAGGCCGCCCTTAGAACCCACGCCCCGAATCTACGGCGCGAGAAGCACGCCCCCTCATGTAACTTGGCGTTGTGCCGATAGAGACCATTGAGGAGACTCTCAAATGGTCAGTCCCATCCATAGCGTAACCCCCGCGCAACCCGTCAACCCAACGCCGACAGCACAGCCAGCTCCATCTGCGGCGAAGCCGCAGGCCAGTGCCCAGGACACAGTGCATATCAGCAATGCTGCCACGGCGCTGTTGCAGGAGTCTTTAGAGACTTCGGTGCAGACGGCCAAAGAAGCCAGCGCGGGCGATCCCCAAGCCATAAGGCTGCAAGCGAGGCATGCTCATGCCAAGGTGCACACGAAGTAGGCTCTAGCCCAGGAGACAACGGACCTAAGGCGCGCCGTAGAGCTGCTTGTACACGGCCGTATTTCGCATAATGGCTTGCACGTACTCGCGCGTCTCGGTGAACGGGATGGACTCGACGAACTCGGGGGCATCGCGATACTGGCCTTGTCCCATCCAGTCCTCGACGCGGTCGGAGCCAGCGTTGTAGGCGGCCAGAGCCTGCTCGAATGATCCACCGAACTTGTCGACCATGCCGCGGAAGTAGCGCGTGCCCAGTTGCAGATTGACCGCCGGAGTAAACAACTGGGTTGGATTGTAGCCCCTCAGTTCCACCTGATGGGCGACCACCTTGCCGGTCTTGGGCAGCAACTGCATCAGTCCAACGGCGTTGGCGCGCGAAACCGCGAGCGGGTTGAATTCCGATTCCTGCCGGATGAGCGATGCCACAAGATAGGGATCGAGCCCGTTGGCCACAGAAAATCTCTTCAGGTCGGCCCAGTAGGGGCGCGGAAACAGGGCGTCCCAGTAGGCGCGAGGCAGCGTCGGAATCTCGACTGCAAAGTAACTGGGAACGGAATGCTTCATCACCTCGATGGCGCGGTCGTAGTGGCCGGTATCGGTGTAGAGCTGCGCGGTCTGTGCCGGACCCCAGTTGCCGCCGTCGGCGCTGGCGGCCGCTTGTAATTCGCGCACCGCAAAATCAATCAAACCGCCGTTGCCGAGCAGCTCCGCTTTCTGCAAGTGGAGATCGTCGGTGGGCAGTTCCGAGAGCGTCACCTTCTCAGCGTGCTCGAGCGGCGGGATGCGCTCGAGCAGCGGATGTTCACCGGGCGGATCGACGGCTTGGGGAAGTTTCTGTAGCCGCTGCCGCCCTAGCTCTGCGTAGTAATAATTCCGGAAGCGGTCGGATAACTTCTGGTAATAGGCTCGGGCCATGGCGGGCTGGTTGTCTTCTTCCGCCAGGCGCGCCCGCCAGTACAGCGCCGCGGAGGTCTCATTGGCTCCGGGATACATCGCGATCTGTTCGTCGAATAACTTCTTTGCTTCGTCGTTTTTTCCCATGCGCAGCGTGAGCCACGCCGTCTTCCAGTGGGCGTAGGAAGCGCGCGATCCGTTGGGGAAACGCTGCTGCAGTTCGCGAAAGGCGTCGAGCGACTGCTCATACTCGTGATGCACCAGATGCAGATTCGCCACCGAGATCAGGGCTTGCTCCAGCCACGTGCTGGTGGGCGCGAGTTCCCGCAGTTCGTCCACCGAGTGGTAGAACGCGGCATTCTCATCCGACGCCCACGCAACCTCGCCGAGAATGTAGAGCCGCTGCGCATTTTGATCGGGGGTCGCGCCGGGGAGCGTAGTCAGTTCGGCTTTGGCTTCGCGGTTGCGGCCGCCGCGGTGGAGCGCGTCGGCCAGCGCGAGTTCTGCGGCCGGACGCGATTCAGGAGTGGCATGGCTGGCGAGGTCGCGATATTCGTCGGCGGCGTCATTGTAGCGCTTGGCCTTCATCAGCAGGTCGGCGCGCGTCTTGCGCTGGGCCGGAGTTGCGGACGGCATCGACGGAAGTTTTTTCAACTCGGCATAGGCCGCATCGGCCTCGGGCGCGGTCGGCATGTTGTAGTAGACGTTCGCGAGGGCGTCGGCTGCTTTCACGTGCTGGCCCAGAGCGGCATAGGCCCTGCCGATGGCAAGCTCTATGTCGGATCTGGCGGGCAGGCGGTCTTTTTCCAGCAACTCTGCGGCTTCGGCGGCTCGACCCTCGGTGATCAGAGCGTTTGCATAGCTGAGGTGAGCGTCACGAATTAACAGCGAATCGGGATAGGTCGCGTCGAAGTTGGCCAGTGCGGCGAGGCCTTCGGCCTGGCGTCCAGTTTGCAGGTAGCAGGTTCCAAGATGATAGGCGACATAGTCTCCCAGGTCGCCCGCCAGCGGCTTGGCGCGGTTCAGGGGATCGACCGCTTTGGCATAGTCATGGTCGAGAAAATGTGCGTAGCCTACGACGAGCCAGGCCAGCGCTCCGGCATCCTCTTTGGAATGGGCGCGGGCGTAGGCTTCCACTCCCGCATAGCCGGCCGGAGAGCGATCTTGAATCAACTGCTGCGCCATGGGGCGTAGCGTGGTCGACGCGACGAAGGCCTGGCGGATGCGGCGCACGCGGGGAGACATTGGCCGGTGTCGCTTCGCGGCTGCTGGAGTCTTTTTGGCGGGAGTATGCGTACCCGTGGACTTTGGCGCTGTCGAAGGTTTCGGGTGGGAAGGTTTGTGCGGTGCGGCGTGGGGAGCAGATTGATCCGGAGCCTTTTCCGGCGCGGGCGCAGCGGTGCCGGCCTGTTTGTCGGGAATGTCGGAGGCCGCGGGAGGCGAACTTTGCTGCGGTACCAGCCTTGCCGCCGAACTTGTGCCACTCCAGAGCCCGCACACCAAGCTCAGCGCAAGCACCCACCACCACTTGAGACCCAATGGAACCACCTTAATATTTTTCGCGCGGAGACGCGAGTAGCAGAGCTTGTAGATATTTTAGAACTGTTTATAGACGTGGGCGGTGTGAGAAACGACGCTCAGGGGCTAAAGCCCGTTTTTCTTTTCCAGATTTAGTGGCCCGGCTTAAAGCCGGGCCCTTCCCAAAACCCCTTCCCAAAACCAATTTCTGGCGTTCTGCAAACCCGGCTCTACTTGCGGAAGTTGGCGCCCATGACCGAGGTGTCATCATCGGCCAGGCTGCGCAGGACTTCCCGCTGAAAATAGTCTCCACTGGCCGCGGCGGTATTTCCGTAGCGCTTTTGAAAGGTGGAGCGGCTCTTTTCAATATCTTCCTTGAGGCGGTCGTAGAGGTCCTTGTTGCGGCGCCCTTCGGAGACCTTGGCCTGGTTGTAGAGTTTGATCTCATCCACCAGCAGGCGGGCGAAGCGCTGCGCCTTGCGGTGGGTGTCGGCGTCATCGGGAGACATCCCGGCAAACGGGTCGGCGGCGGGCGCAGATGCCGCCGCACCAGCGGACGCAGCATGCGCGACTTCGACCACCTCGGCAGCCGGTTCCGGCTCGGGCGCGGCTTTCGGCGCGATATGTTTCGGAGTGTGGCCTGCGAACGGATCGGAGAAGGAACTGACGGCCTGCACCGGCGCCACGACGGGGGCTGCCATGCTGGTGGCAGCGTCGGCGATTTCCTTATTCATCTGCTTGCGCAGCGACGTCACCTCGAGCCAGGCGCTGGTGGTCAGCACCAGCACTTCGAGGGAGGGCCCGTCGAGCAAGCCATCGGCGCCGCCGTCGGCATAGAGCACAGCGGCAACTTTATCTTTCAGGACCAGGGGCAGCACCATGACCTGTTCGTTCCCGGGTCCGCCAAACTGCTTCACGAACCGCGGGTCCATCTCGGCAATGTTGGCCGGCGCTACGACCCGGTTCTGATAGGCGTGGGCCGCGGGTCCTGTGGTCAAGTCGAGGGGAAAATCTTTGACGGCATCGTCGCCACCCAAACCGCGGCACTGCCATCCGCTGGCCGCTCCGGCTTTCACCACGAAGAGCGCGATGCGCGAGCCGTAGGCACTGGCCACTTCGAGCAAGGCGCGGAGAATTTCTTTTTGCGTGGTGCCGGCGTGAATGCTGGCGATCGCCTGCACCAGGTTGCCGGTCGCATGACCGGCTTGAACCGGGCTTCCCGCGCCCGTTTGCGCCGAGGCTGGCAATTCGGCCAAAACGCGATCCACCAACTCGGACTGCAGCTTGGGAAGTTGGCGGTCAAAGACCTGCGCCACCGCACGCTCGACGATTTGCTGGAGTTCCTTGCTATCCGCCATGCTCTTAGAACCGTTCCTGAATCTTACGCCGCCACCTCGCACTCCCCAAACGACACTGCCCTAACTGCTGATTATACGGCACTTGTACGCTGGCATCAGAGTACTTCGGTACCTGTTCGTCCGGGTCAGATCGGGCTCTTTGCAACTCTATCGCAAACTTATCTTGCCGCCTACGTCAAAGCCATTGGGCAAAGAGCCGGGTTACCAAGTAGAATAACAGTTTCGATTTCGTAATTGGCGACACGTGGGTGCGTGACTAGGTTTTGAGTACCGGAAAATACTGCATCGCCAAGCGTATGGGAGCCATCCAAAACAAACTAGCAGGGCCTGTCAGCGAAGAGTTGTCGCTGGTGCAGGCCGCGAAGAAGGGCGACGACTCGGCCTTCGAAGAGCTGGTGCGGCGCTACGACCGCAACGTTTTCCGGATCGCGCAGCACATTACGCAGAACCGGGAAGACGCGGAAGACGTGGTGCAGGAAGCGTTCCTGAAGGCTTACGGGAACCTGCAGCAGTTCCAGGAACAGTCGAAGTTTTATACCTGGCTGGTCCGGATTGCGGTCAACGAAGCGCTGATGAAGTTGCGCCGGCGCAAGCCGGAGCGCACGGTCTCGCTGGATGAAGACATTAAGACGGAGGACGACTCCCTGCCGCGCGAGATCGCGGACTGGAGTCCGAATCCGGAGCAGCAATACACGCAGTCCGAATTGCGCGAGATTTTGAGTAAGACCATCCAGGGTCTGCCCCCGGGTTTCCGGACGGTGTTTGTGCTGCGGGATGTAGAAGGACTTTCGACGGAAGAGACCGCGGCAGCGCTGGAGTTAAGCGTGCCCGCGGTGAAGTCGCGGCTGCTGCGGGCTCGCCTGCAGCTTCGCGAACGGTTGGGGCGGTACTTTCAAAGAAGAGAGAATGGCGATGGCAAAAACAGTGAAGCCAAACGTGCCGATGTTAAAACGGACGATGCAGCAAGCGGAGATGGCAACCAGTGAAATGCTCTGAATTTCTGACCGAGCTGACCAATTATCTGGACGGCGTCCTCGACGAAAAAACTAAGGTTGAGTTGGAAAACCATCTTTCCTGGTGCCACAACTGCTACGTCGTCTGCGACACAACCAAGAAGACCATCGAGATCTACCGCGACTCCCAGCTCTACGAACTGCCTGACGACCTGCGCAGCAGGCTGCGATCCGCGATCATGACCAAGTGCCAGCAACAAAAAAAGCGCGGCCCGCAGAGCGTGTAGCGAGTGTATAAACGTCTGAGCGAGCCTCCGCCCTCCCAGGGTTCCTTGACACTTCGGGCGTATCCACCCGCTTTGAAACGTTTTTCCTCCTCCTGTAACTATCTTTAGTACAAGGCTTTCGGGGTGTTTTTCCCATTTTGGCGGTTGGCCTCGCAAAAACCCGAAACCGATTTGTAAATTCCTGAATCTAAGTATTTAGTAGTCGCCTGCCCGGACAGTCAGGGGGCAGGCGGATAAACTGAATCCAGGGGCGAGCCAACCAGCTCGCATGTGGAAGGTGGGAATATGATTGCCAGACTGATGGATGCAGTTTTCGTTTGGATTGCCAGGCTGATGGATGCAGTTTTTGGTTGCAGGCACGCTCACTACAGTTTTCCAGTAACCATCCGGGGAAAGGCGCGCCGTCCCCAGGCCGCGGTTTTGACCGGGACTTACGTGGCCTGTCTGGAGTGCGGCAGAGAATTTCCGTACGACTGGCAGGAGATGAAAGTCATCTCTTCGCCCGAGCGTCATCGGGAGCACCTGGCAGAACTGGCCAAGCACGCCGCGTAAGGGGCGGATCGCCCGCGACCAAGCTGGCAGTGCAGCCGACAAGATCTAGCGTTAGGGTGTTCCCTTCCCGTTCCCCAGGGCCGCAGGCAAAGTGCTTGCGGCTCATCGCTTCTTAGGCCACAGGTTCCAACCACTGGGGCTGAAGCCAGGGTTTCTCTGCCAAGCTAACGCGGCGCTAAAGCGCCGCTCTTCCACGGTCGTGCGGAAAGCGTTCGCGCTTCCACTGATAAGATCCACTAATAAAATCCACCAATAAAATCGCCCCGCCGGAGAGCGGGGCAATTTTCCCAAATGCGTCTGAGGAAATCTCAGCGTACCGGATAGGCCGCCGGGATAGGCGCCGGAACGCGTTTATCCAGGGGCACGAATTCCCTCTCTCCGGGTCCAGTGTAGACCTGTCGTGGGCGCGCGATCTTCTGCTCGGGATCGGTGATCAATTCCTGCCACTGCGCCAGCCATCCCGCGGTGCGCGGAATCGCGAACAGCACAGTAAACATTTCAGGCCGGAAGCCCATCGCCTGGTACATGATCCCCGAATAGAAGTCGACATTGGGATAGAGTTTGCGCTTCACGAAATAGTCGTCTTCCAAAGCGATACGCTCCAGTTCCAGCGCGATGTCGAGCTTAGAGCTGCGGCCCGTAACCTGGAAGACCTGCTCGGCGCTCCAGCGGATGATTTTCGCCCGCGGATCATAATTCTTATAGATGCGGTGACCAAAGCCCATCAGCTTGATCTCGCCGTCCTTCACTCGCTTGATGTAGGCCGGAACGTGATCTTTCGAGCCAATCTCGTCGAGCATCTTCAGAACTTCTTCATTGGCGCCGCCGTGCAAAGGACCAGCGAGAGCTGACGCCGCCGATGCCACCGACAGATAAGGATCGGCCTGCGAGCTGCTCACTGACCGCATGGCGTTGGTGCTGCAGTTCTGCTCGTGGTCGGCGTGCAGAATGAAGAGAATGTCGAGTGCGCGCGCCAGCGCGGGATTAGCCACGTACTTGGGCTCCACCATCTTCCACAACATGTTCATGAAATTTTCGGTGTAGCTGAGATCGTTGTCGGGATACACGTAGGGGAATCCCACGTTGTGCCGGTAGGACATGGCCGCGATGGAAGGCACCTTGCCGATGAGCCGCTGGATCTGATGCATGCGGTTGGCTGGATCGTGCACGTCCTTGGCGTCGGGATACACGCTCGACAGGGCGGCAATCGTGCTCACGAACATCGCCATGGGATGCGAGGAGTAGCGGAAACCTTCCATGAACTTCTTGGTGGTTTCGTGCAGCATGGTGTGATGGGTAATATTGTGGACCCAGTCCTTCAACTCTTTTTCCGTGGGGAGTTCGCCGAAAAGCAAGAGGTAAGCGACCTCGAGGAAAGTGCAACGTTCGGCCAGAACTTCGATGGGATATCCGCGATAGCGCAGGATCCCCTTGTCGCCATCAATAAACGTGATGGCGCTGCGGCACGACGCCGTGTTCATGAATGCCGGGTCGTAGGTCATCAGCCCGAAATCGTCGGAGTTAGTTTTGATCTGACGCAAATCCATGGCCCGAATGGTGCCGTTGTCGACCGGGACGGTATAGGTCTTGTTGGTCCGATTATCAGTGATGGTGAGTGTGTTCTCTGGCATGGGAATTATTTCACCTCTGTCCGCGGGCACTGAACTCAAGCATAGTCGAGCCTAAGGCCGTTCCCCAAGTGCGATCTGTGATCGGGATCACAGGCGACTGTGAGGCGTGTCCCAA
The DNA here is from genome assembly GCA_013289685.1 of Acidobacteriota bacterium. GTDB lineage: Bacteria > Acidobacteriota > Terriglobia > Terriglobales > Acidobacteriaceae > Sulfotelmatobacter. The sequence continues at coordinate 113,089 of JABCZL010000003.1, forward strand.
CCGCAATTCTATGCCAAAGCCCGCTTCGCCGTGGGCTGCCCAACTCACTTGCTGGAGGCCGGTTTGAGGGCGTAATAGCCCGGACGCGCCTGCACCGTGACCTTCTCTGCGTCAGTCACCTTGACCTTCAGCCTGTGGAACTTGCCGTCCAATTTCTGCGGGGAGAATCCAAGGACATAGATGTATTCCGGGATGTTGGCGGTTTCCCGGAAGCCGCGCTGCAGATCGTTATTGTTTCGGAAGAACATCCCGCCGGTGCCGTAAGCGAGGTCGGCCAGCACCTCGCTGCGCGCCAGAGCTTCCTGCCGGTCGAACAAGCCCCTGCCCAAGTCCTCGCTGTTGCTGGCGGAGATCCCCGGATCCGGAACGCCTTGCACATCGAGAGTATTGACAATGATCCCCGCCTGCACCGCCTGGTTGATCAGCGACATTTCCTTGTCCTGCGCGTCAGGAGCAACGGTCAGAAAGCCGGCGGAGACGAGAACAATGTTGCGCCGGCCGGGCATGGCCGCGGTCCGGGCGATGATGTCGTGCAAGACCTGCAGCGTGCGCTCGCTTTCCACGCGGCCAAGCTCGGCTACTTCTAACGCTTTCTGCTTGGCCATGCTCTTTGCTATGACTGCCACAACATTCGCGCAGCGCATGGTCTCGTCCACAGCAAGTGCGCTGGCGCCCGCATCTCCCTGGTTCACGATCAAATCCGCCATGTAGTAGCTGACCGGCGGACAATCCGAAGTGACGCGCGAATGCGGCTTCAACGCCCGCAATGCGGCTTGCAACTTCTGGCGGTCGAATGTGAAGTCCAAAGCGACTTCGCCGGATGTGGTGAAGACCGCGGCCCGATCCTCCGCATGCAAGGCGGAAAGATGCTTTTGCGCCGCGGCAATCACATTCCCAAGATCCTCGAAAGTGGTCTGCAGATCGTCGAACACATAGGCCACATCATTTTCTTCTGCCGGGCCCGGTCGCCGGTCGTTCGCCTCTGACTCGGCGCGAAGCGCTGTCTTTGGCGGCTCCCAGGACGCTGGTCCACCCCTGGATTTCTCCATGGAGAAACTGCGGATGGCTTGAGGCTGGCGTTCGTCGAACAGCTGAAAGTTTTTCTTGTCGAGATCGCCGACCGCGTTTCCTTTCGTGTTGCGCACTACCACGCTGACCGGGACGAGTTTCACGCTCACCTTGAAGGTGGTGACTGCTGCCTTCGCGGAATCCGGCGGGGCATGGTTTGCACTCGCCATCGCAGACACCGCATTCTTCTGCCGCTGTTGTTCCAAGGCAGCGAAGTTCGAGAAGGCTGCCACCGCGACCAGGTTCATGTCCTGTCTTTGCTCGATTTCCAGTCGCTCGCTGTCCTCGCGAATGGCCTGCTCGCGCAGAATGGCGTAGATGGTTTCATTTTGTTCCGCGTCTCTGGCCAGAGATTCGGCGGAGTTTGCTTCTGCCGATTCTCCCCCGGATGTTTCGGCCGGAATATTGAATACCATGCGAGCCTTCGCCCGGAACTTGTGGCAGCCTCGAAATTGCACCACATTGCGCGACGGCTCCATGCCCTGGAACCTGGTGGCAATGCTGGATGCGGCGGGTAGCACGAACGCGGTGCCATCCCCAAACGCCACGTTGTCATAGTCGATCACTATCTCGGCGCTGCGCATCGGAAACGAAGCGGGAAGATCCTTCGCGGCGGATCGGAACCTCAGCACCGCGCCTGTCTTCTGATCCACCCACAACTCTCCTGCGTAAGGCGGTGCCGTCACCTGATCCTCACCACTCAGTTCCCACAGCGGCTCGTTCTGCCGCGCGATTTGATAGGTAAACACCCAGGCTGCGTGCTCTCCCAGGCGCTTCTCTCCAGAAAACTCAAACCCGGCATGGTTGCCCTGGTGGAAGATGGCGCGCAGGTTCCCCTGAAACTGCCCGCTTGACCACAGACCAGCGGTCTTGACCATGGCGTCTGGGACCGGCCTGCCGTTCACCTTCAGGTCGCTGTAAGACTCATTCCCGTCCTCATACCGCACCGTCGCGGTGATCAGGTCGCTGGGCACGCGGTTGTGGCTCTCATAGCGGGAGGTCTCCTGCTGACAGATAAAATTGGGCATGTCGTGCGGCAGGGCGATGGCATACTCGCACACCCCGCGCAGCGCGCCGGCATGCGGAATATCGGCGGGCAACCAGGAGCAGAAATCAGCGCTGGAGACGACCTCGCCCGGGGCGAGGGACGTCTGTTCGGTGGCGGCTTCGGCGGGCTCAACGGGCGGCACGTTGCTGTTGCCGCCGTTTTTGAAATCAGCGGCTACCTTGCCGCCGATGCGTTCGACGGCGTCGAAGATCGCCTCCCGCTCGCTGATGGACCCATCGCCCTTGGCAGTGCCGATCGAGTACGAGGCTCCATCCGGCGCACGTCGGAGTTGGTACTCCACCGTGGCGACGGCGACCGCAGAAATTTCGCCCGGAGTTCCGTTCGCAGGCTGGAACTTTGACGACGTCTCTACCGGCCTCACCTGGCTGTAAAGCACGAACTGGCAGTTCTTTTCCCGGGCCTCGGCGATTGCCTTGTTGCCGGGCACCGCGTCCAGTGCGACCGCCTGCAGCAACAGCTTCAACTTCTTATCCTTGTGGCTGAGCGCTTTTACCAGGCGGGTTCGCAGCTCGGAAGCCGATACGTCCTTACTCCCCACGTTTGGCAGGGCCACGCCGATTCGTACTACAGCGGGTTCCTGGGAAAACGCCGGCAGGCAGAACAGGCACAGGCAGAACAGGCGCTGGAGAACGAGAAGAGGGAACGGACGTCGCAGGTATCGGCGCATGACTCGGGAAGGCCAAGCCCCTCACAGAACTCAACAATGATACCGCGACTGCAGACTCGCGAGACGCACAAAACAAAACCGGCAGCCGAAGCTGCCGGATGTAGGGTTACCTGAACAGGTCGGTCTATTACTCTTAGTTCGACGAATCGTCGCGCCGCTTCAGCGTCGGACGATCATCGTCGCTCTTCGTGTCGCCCGTTTTATCGGTAGTGTTCGACGTGCGCCTCAAGCTGGGCTTGCTGGAGTCTTTGTCGTCGATCACCTTGTGCTTGTTCTCGATCGCCGCCAGCCGCGCCTTGACTTCGTCAAATTCAGATGTGGTCACTACGTACTGCTGCTTGGCCGGGAGAATCTTTCGAATCTCCTGTTGCGACTTCTCGATCCGATCTGGAGTCTGCGGGTGGGTGTCGAAGGCTTTCGACAGCGTGCCGGGTTTCTTCTTCTCCATGGCCTGAATCTTTTCGAAGAAGGAAACGAAGGCCGAAGGATCATAGCCAGCGCGGTACATGTACTCGACGCCCAGGTAGTCTGCTTCCGCCTCGAAGGTGCGGGAGAAGTGCAGGAAGGTCAGTGGAATGCCAAGACCCATGCCCTCATAAATCCCATAGCCGATCGCGCCGCCCATGAAGATGGCGGGTAACGAGGCGAGTTGCAGCAGCTGGTAGCGAGTCATTTCGCGCCCGTAGTGGCAGGCGGCTACGTGCGCAATCTCGTGCGCCATCACGCCCGCCATCTCCGCTTCCTCGTCGGCGGCCAGGATCAGGCCGGAGTTCACATAGAAGAATCCGCCGGGCAGCGCCATGGCGTTGACCACGTCGGAATCAATGACCTTGATGGTGAACGGCACCTGCGCGTCCGAGTTGCGCACGATATTCTGGCCCACCCGGTTCACGTATTCCGTGACCACGGGATCGCTCACCAGCTTGATCTGCGATTCGATCATCTGCGCATAGCGGCGCCCGTCGGAGACCTGGTGTTCGACGCTATACCAGTTGCCCACCCCACGGCCGCAGCCCACGTTGCGATTTCCTACCGCATCGACGTCGGTCTTGCCGCCATCATGCTTGATCTGGCTGTCGTCCGCCGTCGGCAGGGCTGCAGGCGCCTGTTTGGGCGCATTCTGCACTTCGCCGGACTTCGGCTGATCCTTGTCTTGATCTGAAACTTGAGCAAACGTCCAAGGTCCCACAGTGAACGCCGCTGCTGCCGTCGTAATTGCCAGCCATCTGAGTTTCATAGGGTACTCCTTGAGCTTGATTATACGCCCGGTCCGGAAGACACCAAGGCCCAATCTTGGTCCGTAAAATTAGACGCGGCTGGCCGGGGTTGGGGTTATCCGGGGCGCGGATAAAACACCTTTGGATGGGGACGATGGGCACAAAACCGGTCAGGGTTCCTCTGGCGGATTGGCAAGTGCCGCACGGCAAGAGCCGCTTCTTGCTACCTGAGGCGGGCGGTCGTACCATAGGCGCCGTCCGTTCGTCCTTGGGGGCCATCATGCTCGACCGACGTCATTTTCTCTCGACTGCTGCTGGCGGACTCTCCGCTTTGACTTTGTCTTCGCCGGCCTTTCGCGGCAACCTGTTTGCCCAGCTCGAAAAGACTCCACCGCTGCCCGACCGGTCTTTACTCGACAAGGATGAGGATGCCTTCTGGGCCGCAATGCGGCGGCAATTCATCATCCCCGAGGACGAGATCTACCTGAACAACGGCACCGTCGGATCGAGTCCCGCCCCCGTGCTGCGCGCTATTTTCGAGGGCTACAACACCACCGAAAAAATGGACCAGCAGGATCCCGAAGATTATCCGATTTGGGGATATGCCGCCTGGAACGAATTCCGCGATCCGCTGGCCGCCTTCGTGGGCTGCAAGCGCGACGAGATTGCCCTGCTGCGCAATGCCACCGAAGCTAATAGCTACATCGCCAACGGCATCGACATGAAACCGGGCGACGAAGTGCTCATGACCGATCAGGAGCATCCCGGAGGCGAACATCCCTGGGACTTGAAGGCTAAGCGCTACGGCATCGTGATCAGGAAGGTCACGCTTCCCCGCCCCGTCAAAGATGCGGCGCAGGTGCTGAACCTGTTCAACGACGCCATCACGCCGCGAACGCGAGTAATGTTTTTCAGCCACATCACCACCTTTTCAGGAGTCGTATTGCCGGCGAAGGAGCTCGCGGCGCTGGCGCGCACCAAAGGAATTCTCTCGGCCGTCGACGGAGCGCACGTTCCGGGCATGATGCGGCTGAACATCAGCGAAATCGGCTGCGACATGTTTTCGTCGAGCCCGCACAAGTGGCTCTTCGCGACCAAGGGCTCGGGATTCTTATATGTCCGCGACGAAGTGATCGACCGCGTGTGGTGCACCATCGCCACCGAAGGCTGGGACGACACCAAGCTTCGCGCCGAACGCTTCCAGCGCATTGGCAGTTCGAACGTGCCCGCGCTGTGGGGATTGCGAGCCTCCATCAAGCTGGCGAGCGACATTGGCATGGACCGCATCGAGCGCCGGCACCGTCATCTGGCCGACTACATTCTCGACGAAATGAAGAAGCGCGGCGCGGAGTCGTGGACTTCGCCCGATCCCGCGCTGCGCTGCGCCATCGTCAGCGTCAACGTCCCCTCCGTTCAGCGGATGGAGTTGGAGAACTGGATGTGGCAGACCCACAAAATCAAAATCCGCGGAGGAGATCCCCACAAGCTGCGGCTCTCGACGCCGTACTATCTGCAGAAGAAGGACGTGGACCGGTTCCTGGAGAAGTTCGACGAGTACGAGCGCGAGAAGAAGCTGGCGTAATTAGTACGCGTTTCCCCTTGCATTCGCTCGGTCACCCAGCTACTGTATATACAGATCGGTATCTACGAAGGCCGTTGTGGAATTTACCTGGGACGACCGTAAGAACCGACTCAACAAACGCAAGCACGGCATCAGCTTTGAGACGGCGATCCCGGTCTTCGACGATCCCTTCCACCTGTCGTGGCAAGACCGCGAAGTGGAGGGCGAAGCGCGCTGGCAGACCATCGGCATGGTTCAGGGAGTTCACCTTTTGGTGGTCGCTCACACGATCGAGGACGGCGACGACCTGATTCGAATCGTATCAGCGCGAAAGGCGACGCCGCAGGAGAGACGAATCTATGCGCAAGGCTACTAAGGCAGTCAGAGTTGTTCGAGCGGGAGCGCGCACTCTCACGCAAAACCAGAAGCGAGAATTAACGGCTCTGGCATCTCTTCCCGACGACCAGATCGATACCTCGGACATCCCCGAACTCCCGCCGGGTGCGTGGAAGAACGCGGTTCGGGGCAGATTCTATCGTCCGGTGAAGCAGGCCGTCTCCATGCGTCTCGACGCCGACGTGATCGCGTGGCTCAGGAAGTCGGGTAAGGGATACCAGACCCGCGCCAATAGCATCTTACGCGAACGCATGCTGGCCGACCTCAGGCGGGGGTGAAGGTGTGAACACGTGCGGAGGCCGTGTCTTTTGTCTCCCTCGCCCTAAAATACCCGAGGAATCAAATGAATGTATGGCAAGTAAAGTCCAAGTAAAGAAATCGAAGTCGAAAAAGCGCAAGCCCCAGGCACAAAACGCTGCGAAGCCGCGGCCCGAAAAGCAGTTCATCGGGCGACTGAAAGGAAAGTTTCGTGTGGTCGGCGACATCGAGTCCCCGGTGGATCTGCCTGAGGCCTGGGAGTACGACTGAGTTGGAGCCCAATTCCCGCGCGACTACTCCGGTGACCCCGCCGACCGCATCATCGGCGGCACCGCCCGAGCGGAAGGCCTGACGCTGATCACGCACGACGAAAGGATTCGCCGCAGCCCGCTGTTGAAGACCGCGTGGTGATTGGTTATGCTTGCGGAATCAACGTGAACGCGACGGTTTTGTGAGGATCATTCCCGATGTTGGCGAACCTGCTCTTTGACGTCGTCTTACACGGATCGCTCAAGATCATCGCATCTGCGTGGAGTGTCTTGGCTGAAGGGGCCAAGGCGGTTTGCCGCGCCGCAGATGTCGGGCGAAAGTCGCCAGGAAACAAACACACAGCCGTCGAGTATGTCGACGCATTTCTTTTCCCGGAGGACGATCGTCACTCACCGCGATAGTTCCCTACACTGTCAGTTCCGCTACCGGGTCGTGTCTGATCTCTGCGCTCGCTTAGTCGTAATACTCCAGCCCCAAGTGCGTGATCAGTTCCTCGCCCTTCAAGTGCCGCAGCGTGTTTTTCAGCTTCATCAGCTGGATGAACAGATCGTGCTCCGGATACAATCCCGGGGGCGTCATGGGAGACTTGAAGTAGAAGCTCAGCCACTCCTGAATGCCCAGTCCGCGCAACTCTGACGTACGCTTCGCCAGATCGAGAAACAGCACCAGGTCGAGCACAATCGGCGCGGCCAGAATCGAATCGCGGCACAGGAAGTCGACTTTGATCTGCATGGGATAGCCGAGCCATCCGAAGATATCGATGTTGTCCCAGCCTTCTTTGTTGTCGCCACGCGGCGGGTAATAGTTGATGCGGACTTTGTGGAAAATATTTCCGTAAAGCTCCGGATACAGCGCGGGCTGCAGAATGTGCTCCAGCACGCCCAGCTTCGATTCTTCCTTGGTCTTAAACGACCCGGGATCGTCGAGCACTTCGCCGTCCCGGTTGCCGAGGATGTTGGTGGAATACCATCCGCTCAGGCCAAGAAGCCGGGCTTTGAACGCGGGCGCGAGAACCGTCTTCATCAGGGTCTGGCCAGTCTTGAAATCCTTGCCGCAGATCGGAGCTTCGTTCTTGCGCGAAAGCTCCAGCATCACCGGCAGGTCGACGGTCAGGTTGGGCGCGCCGTTGGCGAATGGGACACCTTCCATGAGAGACGCGTAGGCGTAGATCATGGAGGGTGCGATCATTTCGTCGTTCTCGCGCAACGCCTTCTCGAAGGACTTCAGCGACTGGTGCGCCTCGGTCGGCTCGATGTAGGACTCGGTGGAACCGCACCACATCGTGATGAGGCGGCTGGCGCCGCTGGTCTTGCGGAAGTCGCGGATGTCGTCGCGCAATTGCTCGGCGAGATCCATTTTCGTTTTGCCCTTCTTCACGTTGGGGCCGTCGATCTTCTTGACGTAGTTATGATCGAACACCGCGGCGCGCGGAGTAATCGAGGAGAGGAACGGCTTCAGTTGCTCGAGCAGGCGGTAGTCGAGCACGCCCGCGTTGGACGCGGCTTCGTACATGTTGTCTTTGAAAATGTCCCAGCCGGTGAAGACCAGGTCGTCGAGCGTGGCCAGCGGGACGAATTCCTTGACCTTGGGCGACCGGCCGTCGGTGCGCTTGCCGAGGCGCACGGTGCCCATCTGGGTGAGCGATCCGATAGGTTTGGCGATGCCTTTCCGAATCGCCTCGACGCCGGCGACGAAAGTGGTCGCGACCGCGCCCATGCCCGGGATCATGACGCCGAGCTTGCCTTTTGCGGGCTCGATGGTGCCGGTTGCCATCTTCGAAGCGGACTTTTTCACGCTGCTCGTGCGGGCGGCTAGCTTCATTTCCCGGCTAGCCCGCTCGGCGTGAGCGAGAGCAGTCTCGCGGTGCTCATGCTCGCGTGCGGCTGCGGAATTGGCGAACTGCTTGCGATGACGGCGGCCGTCGGCATCCCACCAATCGGCCATGAAGACTCCCGGACGTTTTTGATACATTGACTCCCCTTTTGGTGGCGGTGGCTGGTCACCGCCACTGCCACTGAGAATCATCTCACTTCTGGCGGGAAATTGGCAAATGTGTGCAGCGAAAGGAGCCGAATTTGAGCTCAACGAGATCGCTTTCGCATCGAGCCGAGACTTGCAGCATTTGTTCGCGCGTCGCCGGGCTTCGCCCTGGCGAGACGGCCGTCGCTACATGTGACGTTACTTACGTACCGCGGCGCGCGTGAATCACGTCCATAGATTTTTTGCGTTGGACTCTTGCACCGACTCTGTTGCATAGTGGAATCACTTCGCAGCCGGCTCTGTAGCCAGTTCCCGCGAAGCTGCTGTTTGTGTGCCAGCCGTGCTGCGGCATGCAAGTCTTTTTTGACCCCGTTGATCTCCACCGCAATCTGAGCCCACGCCATCCGGACTCGCGCCGGGAGTGTGCTCTTCAGACTGGTCTTCTTAACGAGCTTCGCAGGAAGACAAAGGAGATTCCATGAAAACAATTCGCAACTACGTTTATGCCGCGCTGCTTGCGGTCAGTGCTCTGAACTTTGCGCCCACCCTGGCTTCGGCCCAGGAACTGGCGCGTGGCAAGTTCACGCTCACCCACGAAGTGCACTGGGGGAACGCGAAACTTCCGGCAGGAGACTATGCATTTTCCTTCGATCCCGACAACGGTTCGCGCGTGCTCACGCTGAGCAAGGTTAGCGGAGCGCTCGCCGGGTACATGGTGCTGGTGCCCAGTACGGTGGATGCCAAACCGTCAGGGCACAACCGGCTCATCCTTGAAGCCACTCCCAACGGCATGTACGTGAGCGCCATGCAACTGCCGGAGTTCGGCATGACGCTGGAGTTCAAGGTGCCATCGCACAGTTTGGAGAGACAGATAGCCAAGGCCGGAACCACAGCCCCAACAGGCCAGTAGTCTCTCGGCTAGCTACAAACCGAGGGCGGATAGCGAACCGGCTATCCGCCCTCAGTTTTTGTGGGGCGGACACTTCTGTCCGCCGCCTTTGACTTTGACTTTGATTTTGTTCGTGGTCACACGGGCTAGGTTGGCGTGACTTGAGAGCTGCCGCGGACATCGTCGCTCAAGACAATAGCTTCCGCAATTTCCTTCATGGGTCGGCGTTTCTGGCGGCTCTGCCGTTGCAAGGCCAGGTAGGCTTGCTCTTCGTTGAGGCCGAGATCGCGCTGCAGAATGCCCTTGGCGCGCTCCACGATTTTTCTGGTCTGCAATTGTTCGGCAAGCGAGGAGTTGGCTTCCTCCAGCCGCGCCAGCTCAAGCTCGGCGCCCACGAGAAATCCGACGGTCGAGATCATGCGTATCTCGCGACGCCGGTAGACGTGATGCTGGCGGTGCTGCAAATTGATGACGCCCACGACGCGGCCGCGGCACATCAAGGGCACCGAGAGAAACGCTTCGTAGCTGTCTTCCGGCAACTCATGAAAAAACTGAAAGCGGGGATCGTGGGCCGCGTCTTCAGGGATGGCAACCGGTTCGCGATGCTCCGCGACCCATCCCGTAATGCCTTGTCCGACGCGGAGTTTCAGGCGGTCGACCACATCCGGATGCGGGTTCTTGGAAGCGCGAAGGACAAGCTCGTCGCCTTCGAGAATATAGATGAGGCAGGAGTCGCACTTGACCAGCGCGGAAGCAAATTCGACTACGCGGGTGAGAACGTCGTGAAAGCCGTCGGCAGTACCGAGGCGAATACTGATTTCGTGCAGTACATCTACGTGTGAGTCCTCAACTGATATTAAGGGTTCCATGCAATACATTATCGATTTCATAGAGATTATGTCTAATTCCAAATTTTGATGGGCGAGATAAAGGATTTCCGTCGTGATTATTACTAACGTTTAACATCCTTTGCGAAGTTTGCGCATCGGATTGCGGATGGAAGGCACGCAAGTATGACAGACCGCACCCTCAGGGGCTGAAAGCCTTCCTGAAGAGAAAAGCTCATCGCAGCGCTGGAAGCGCTGCGCCACCCAAAGTCACGCCCTAGCAGTTTTTCCACAATCGGCTAGCGCGCGGGGACGGCCAGGAACCACACCAGTAATCCGAAAAGGATCACGCTGCCGATCACTGAGAAGGCGGCGTGCAGCGGGTGGAAGTGGAAGTAGGGATTGCGATTGAGGCGAGCGCGGGTCGCCATAAGACCTCCTTGGCACGGGCAAAGAGCAAAGAGTGCGAACGGACGTCTGTCTGCCTCTATTCTCCCACTTTTTGAGGCAGAGGGCTCCTGTTTCTTGCGCTCCTGTGTTACACCATTCGAATGCCCGAAAAGATTGCCCTGGTTACTGGCGCGTCCAGCGGCTTTGGATTGCTGACCTCGATCGAACTGGCCAAGGCGGGCTTTCGCGTGGTGGCCACCATGCGCGATCTGGGGCGGCGCGAGCGACTGGACCAGGCTGTAGCGGCGGCAGGAGCCGCGGCCAAGGTCGACGTACGCGCCCTCGATGTACGCGCTCTTGATGTAACGAAGTTCGACACGATTCCTGGCTTTGTCGACGGCGTTGTCGCCGACTACGGGCGGCTCGACGTGCTGGTCAACAATGCGGGATTCGCCGTGGCAGGTTTTGCGGAAGACATCAAGCTCGATGAATTGCGGCTGCAGTTCGAAACCAATTTTTTCGGCGCGGTTGCCATGACCAAGGCCGCGCTGCCCACGATGCGGCGGCAGCGCTCGGGACACATCATCCAGGTTTCGTCGATCGTGGGATTGCAGGGAGCGGTGACGGTGAGCAGTTATTCGGCTTCGAAGCACGCGCTCGAAGGCTGGAGCGAATCGCTGCGCATGGAAGTACACTCGCTGGGCATTCAAGTCGTGCTGGTCGAGCCGGGATCGTTTCAGACCGACATCTGGACCCGCGGCGCGGTGATGGGAGAGCAGGCCACGAAGCAAACTTCTCCCAACATTCAGCGCAGCCTGCGCATGCGCTCCGTAGTAGAGAAACTTCCCAAAGCCGACCCGATCGTGGTGGCGCGGCTCATCGTCGCCATTGCGCAGAATCCCAATCCCAAGCTGCGGTATCTCGCCGGGCGCGACGCGAAGTTCCAGCTTGCTATGAAACGCATCCTGCCGTGGAAGTGGTACGAGAAGGTCATCGCAAACTTTCTGAAGATCGATGAAAAGCCTTAACCACAGAGGACACGGAGGAACACAGAGGAACAAGAACCTCTGTGTTCCTCCGTGTCCTCCGCGGTTAATGGTTTTAAGGTTTGGCGTCGAGATCCATTAGCTTGACGGGCAAGTCCCAGTGAGCGTCGAGGATTTCGAAGCGGCGCTGCTCTTCGCGTTGAAAGGTATCCTGGTCAGGGTACATCTGTTTTTGCAGCGCGGCCTCGTCGAAAGGCTCGTTGGCGACGGTGGCGTTCTTGAAGACGATGGTCACGCGGAAATCCCAGCGGCCGTCTTCGGTGGTGTGATAGCGCGGCTGGTCCATCCAGACTTTTGTGATGCGGCCCATCTCGGCTTCTTTTTTAAGAACGGGATAGTGGTTCTTCTTGAACAGCTTGAGGAATTCGTCGGCGTGCCCCCACTTGGTTTTGTAGTAGTACTCCACCACAAAGGGGCGGTCGGTGGCAGCGGACTGCGCGTGTATGGTAATCGGAACGGCGATAGCGACGAGCAGCAGGGCGGCGAGAACGTGGCGCATGGATCCTCCTTGGACTGGGTGCTTCTGCTTGTACACCAAGGCGTGGTTCGCAGCAATAGGCAGGGGCGTGTGAGAATTCCCTGAAGCGATGGAGACTGCGGCCGCGGGGTAGGGATTCTTCGACTGCGTAGCCGTTCGCTCCGCGAGCGGCCACTTCGCTCAGAATGACAAGTCTAAATTATAGCGAGGGAAGATTGACAGAGTTCAACGACGAACAGCAGATCTTGAAACTCTTTGAGGACGGTGACCGGGCGCTGATCGCGGGCGATGTTGCCGAACTCTCGCGCATCTACGCCGACGATTACGTGCAGTACGACGAGTCCGGTGAGACTTCCACGAAATCGGACTTGATCCAAAAGCTCACTTCCGGCACACTCCGCCTCGTCTCCATGACCTCAACCGGCCGCCGCATTCGGATTCTGCGCGACGACGTGGCCATCGTTCACGGCTCTGAGGATGACATCGTCGAGCAAGGCGGAAAGCGATTCCCTGCTCGCTATGTGTATATGGATGTGGTGGTGAAGCGAAGTGGAAGGTGGCAGATTGTGGGGTCGCAGCTGGCGCGGCCGTAGACAATCTCTTCGGGAGCAACGCTGCTAGAATGGCTCGTATTTCTCCAGAGGGTCGAAAGTGGCGCCCCTTTTCAAACTCGCAAATCCGATCCGCTTCGACAAGAAGACGAAGATCGGTCAAGTCCGTGGAGTAGACGCGTTCGTACATTGGACCGTCTTTCTCGTTGCTGCGGTGATTCTGGCGGGAGTTTTGAGGCGGCCAGGGTTGACGCTTCTGGGTTTGGCGGCGTACTGGGGAGTGCTGCTCGTTCATGAGACTGGACATTTGATCGCGGCCCAGCGCCTGGGGTGTCAGGTCTTTTCGATTGAGCTCTATCCCATCTTTGGCATCACGCGATTCGGGACACCTTGGTCGCGCCTCGACCACTGCAAGATCGCGTGGGCTGGCGTGCTGGCACAGGCGGTAGTTGCAGTTCCTTTGGTAGCTTGGGTTGCCGTGTTCGGTTACACGCGCTTTGAAGCCCTGAATATGCTCTTTGCCATTCTCGGCTTCTTCAGTCTGGGAGTCGCGATTTTCAATCTGCTTCCCGCGCCACCGCTCGACGGGGCTACGGCGTGGGGAATATTTCCGGCACTCTTAGCGCAGCGCCGCAGCAGAGACACAAACCCACGCAAATACCGCTGAGCGTACTCAAGTCCCTCTGCAATTACTGACGGCTGACCGCTGACCGCTGGGAGCTGATTCTGTTCTGCCAGTGGCTCCAAATAAAATACGCTACACCCACTAGAAGCACGACTCCGGTCACCGCGTCGAACTTGTGGAAGTATTTTCCCAACTCGCGCCAGTTCTCGCCCAGTTTCATCCCAAGATAAGCCAGGCCCAGGCACCAGGGCCACGATCCCAGGAATGTGTAGAGATGAAAACGGCCGCGGGGCATGCGGGCGATTCCGGCGGGGAGCGCGATGAAGGTGCGGATCACGGGTAGCAGGCGGCCCACGAACACGGCGAGATATCCCCAGCGGGCGAAGAAGCGGTCAGCCCAGTCGAGCTCGCGGCGTCCCATGAGAATCCAGCGGCCGTAGCGCTCGACCAGCGGACGCCCACCGTAGCATCCAATCTCGTAGGCGACCAGTGAACCCAGGTTGCAGCCGATGGCACCAGCGGTAGCGACCCACAGCAGCTTGAAGGTGCCCTGGAAGACGAGGTATCCGGCAAACGGCATGATCAATTCGGAAGGCAGCGGGATGCAGGCCGACTCGATCGCCATAAGCAGCGCGACGCCTGCATAGCCGGTCACGGAGATAACCTTGCTGATAAAGACGAATAGGATGACGAGTATTTTTTCAGTCATGGGAAGAAACAGGTTAGCAGCCGCCGGTTGCCAGCCGCCAGTTGCCAGCAAATGGGAATCCGCTAACCGCCTTGCAGGCTCTATTTTTAGTGTAGCCGAAATTTTAGAGGCAGTAGGCTTGGTCCACTGGCGACTGGAAGGTGGTCGCTGGCAGCTGGTTTCTTAGAACGAGCCTTCCTGAGTGAACGCGTAGCCGGGCAAAGTGGCGCCCTCGGGACCCTTGGTGACTTTTACGCGGACGGTGGGGGCGTCGGGAGCAGTAATTCCAGCGGGCCGCAGGATGGCGAATTGCGAAAACACTTCGCTGTAGACTTTGGTGACCAGGTAATCCTGGCCGTCGGCGTCACTGCGCCACACTTGGCCGAGCTGAATCGAACTGACTGCCATGGAATTTTCCTGACTCTCGCTGGATTACCTTCAGACTACCGGGGCGCGCGAGAGGCGTCAATTCCCAGGCAGGTTACCGTTGGACAACCCGCGGCCTCGCGGATGGCCCGCTCTGCTAAGATGTTGGGCCCAAGGAGACGCTCATGGCTCGTGGTGTAACTCCGCGCCAGCCCGCCCGCACCGGCCGTCAGGACAAAGTTCGTGCGAGCACCGTCACTCGTGTGGGAACGGGCACTCGTGGAGGGACGGGCGCCCTCGCACGTCCAAGCCGAGGCAAAGCCTCGGCAGCAGCCCCGAAAGCGCGCAAGAATGCAAAAGGAAAATCCGAGGCCGACCCCAAAATCAAGGGCTACAACCCCGTGGCTCCCGAGCGAGTGGCGGAAATTCTGCGCCGTCTCGACCAACTGTACCCCGAGGTCACCTGCGCCTTGACGCACGCGAGCGCGTGGGAGTTGCTAGTGGCAACGATCCTTTCAGCGCAATCCACCGACGCGAACGTGAACCGGGTTACGCCCGAATTGTTCCGCAAATATCCGACGGTCGAGGCCTTTGCCGCACTCACTCCGGAACAACTGGAGCCGGACGTGCGGTCCACCGGATTCTTCCGCAATAAATCGAAGTCGGTGGTGGGCGCGGCGAAAAAGATCATCGCGGACTTCGGCGGGCACGTCCCGGACGAAATGGACAAGCTGCTGACTCTACCAGGCGTCGCGCGCAAAACTGCGAATGTTGTCTTGGGATCGTGGTTCAAGAAGGCCGAAGGTGTGGTGGTCGATACGCACGTGCACCGCATCTCGCGGCGGCTGGAACTCACCACCGAGAATGATCCGCAGAAGATCGAGCAGGATCTGATGAAGATCATCCCACGCGAGAAGTGGATACTGTTCTCGCACCAGATCATCTGGCACGGGCGCAAGTTGTGCATCGCGCGCAAGCCCAAGTGCGCGGATTGTGCGCTGGAGAACATTTGTCACGCTGCGGATAAAACCTGGAGCACGGTCGAATTGCACAAGAACGCCAAAGCGTGACCACGGTGGCGCGCGAAGCTACTCACGCCCCAGTTCATTTAGCACAGGCGCAGAAAGACCACGCATCCGGCGCTTTCCCGGATTGATCTGACTAAACACGATCACCTCGTTCGCGCCATTTTGGAGCCAGGGAGCGGGCACGTACAGAGTCTGTTGCGGACCCAGATTCCAGAAGCGGCCGAGGGCATGGCCATTGATCCAGACAGCTCCCTTGCCCCAGCCGCGGGTGTCGAGGAAAGTGTCTCCGGGGCTGTACAGGCCGAATCGGCCACGATAGAACGCTGGCTCGTTCGGCGTGTTGGGGCTCGCCTTTGAGAAACGGAGCTTCGAGAGATCGTGCATCGAAAACGGAGAGGCCTGCCAGAGATCGTCCATCGGCAAGGGGAAGACCTGCCAACCTAACAGTTCCTTACCGGCAAGAATCATGGAGCCGTCGATTCCCTGCCGCTCTTTACGTAACTCGGTGGTGAAATTGATGCGGCCCGTGCCTTCGACGAGGATGTCGAGCGTCGCATTGGCGCCAACCTCGATGCGGAGTCGATCTTCTTTCTTGCGGCGGTCGAGCGTGCCCGCAAGTTTGCCATTGATGAAGATGCGAGCGTAGCTGCGCAATTCGTGAATCACCAGCTCCCCGACGAGGGCTTCCTTAATTTTCGTGCGGTACAGGATGTAGCCGTAGGACTGGCCGAACATCTCCATCGAGCGTGGCCGCTCAACGCTGTGCGAAGCCGGCAGGTTGGTCCACAGGGGAGCGCTCTCGGCCAACTCAAACTCCGGCACTTCGATCACCGGCAAAGGCGCTGGCGGATCGGGAATCGTTACGCCCGGGCGATGCCTCGCGATCACATCGCGGAATGCGAAATATTTCCTGGTCAGCGCGCCCGACTCGCTCACCGGAGAATCGTAGTCGTAGCTGGTGACGTCGGGCTCGTAGACTTTCTGCCAGTTGGCGCCATTCATGAAGCCGAAGCTGGTTCCACCGTGAAACATGTAGAGGTTGATCGAGTATCCCTGGCTCAGGATCCAATCGAGTTCCTGCGCCTGCTGGGTGGCGTCGGTCGTCTGATGTTTCTCGCCCCAGTGGTCGAACCATCCGTCCCAATACTCGCCGCTCATCAGGGGCCGGCCGGGGCGAAACTTCTGCAGCTTGGCGAATTCCGCTTTGGCCTCGCCGGGACCGAAGTTCACGACGGCATGAATGCCGGGCAGCGTTCCGGCGGGCAGCTCGTCGCCCCCATCAGCGGTGTAGAGCAGGACCTCGCCGAGGCCTGCATTTTGCAGCGCGGCGAGAATGCGCTTCATGTAGTCATGATCGTCATTTGGCGATCCGCCGAAAGACCCGTACTCGTTCTCGACCTGCACAGCGATGATGGGTCCGCCGTGCGTGATCTGCAGAGGGGCTAGTTCCCTGCCGAGCCTTTGCAGCCATCGTTCCGCCGGCGCCAGGAATTTTTCGTCGGCGCTGCGCAGAACAATGTTGGGATCGGCGAGAAGCCAGGCGGGCAGGCCTCCGAGATCCCACTCGGCGCACGCGTATGGCCCGGGACGCAGGATGACGTAGAGACCTTCCTCCTGGGCGATGCGGACGAAGGTGGCAACGTCGAGCGATCCCGCGAAATCGTAAACTCCAGGCTTGGGCTCGTGCAGGTTCCAGAACACATACGTCGAGATGGTGTTCAGGCCCATGGCGCGCGCCTTCTTCAGGCGGTCGCGCCAGTACTCGCGTGGAATGCGCTCGTAGTGAAGTTCGCCCGAGATGATTTGCAGAGGCTTGCCGTCCAGCTCAAAGTGATCGCCTGCGATGGCGATGTGGTGAGGCGGCGTGTTCTCGCCACCTGCGACTGACGATGCAAGCGCTGTACACAGAAAGGCCGCGAGAAGGGCGCGTCGACGCGTAGAAGCGTTCATGGATTATGGATCGTAGCCCTGATCAATATGAGGCGCGGAACGACAGAAAGCGCCTCTGCTAGACTCTCCTTTTTACCTTACCTTGAGGATTCGCGCCATGCGCCGCCGCGCACTGTTTGCTATCGTCATACTCATGAGTACCGTGATGAGCACAATCGTTGCCGACGCCGCGGCCCAGACTTTGCCTGCGCCGCAGGCTGTCACTGATCCGAAAAAGATTTCATCGAAGCCCAACGCGCAGATTGAAGCGCGAAGCCTGACCATCGAGAAACTGTATATGACGCGGCAGGTGGGGCGGCCGACGTGGTCCCCCGATGGCAAGAGCATCGCGTTCATCTCGAACATGAGCGGACGGAATAATCTTTGGATCGTTCCGGCCGAGGGCGGATGGCCAGTGCAGTTGACGGTCAGCGATCAGCGGCAGACGGCGCCGGCGTGGTCGCCGGACGGCAAATGGATTGCCTACCAGTCGGACTATGACGGCGACGAGCAGTGGGACATTTTTCTGGTATCGCCGAAGACGGGCAAGGTTGTGAACCTGACCCAGACGCGCGAGATCGCGGAACTCAATCCGACGTGGTCGCAGGACGGGCGGTATCTTGCTTACGAGGTCAAACCAAAAACCTCAGCGGCCTACGAGATCGACATCTATGACATGGTGATGCGCGAGGTGAAGCACCTCACGACCAGTACACCGCAGGATAAAGGAAATTACGGGCCGATCTGGTCGAAGGATGGGAAGTCCATCGTCTACACAGAGGAGCAGGCCAAGGGCACGGATTCGAACATTTTCATCGCGGACGTGGTCACGGGAAAGAGCACGCCGCTTACGCCGCACGAAGGCGAACAGCGCTTTGCGGCGAACGATCTTTCGCCCGACGGCAAGCGCGTTCTGCTGACTTCCAACGCTGCCAACGGATACGAGAACATTGGATTGCTCGATGTCGCGACGAAGAAGATCTCGTGGCTGACGAAAGACAAGTGGGAAATTCAGGGCGGCGAGTTCACGCCCGACGGCAAGCACCTCACCTTCAGCGCCAACGTGGATGGCAACGAAGATATTTATCTGCACGATCTCGCGACAGGAAAGTCGACCGCTCTGCCGATTCCGAAAGGCGTGAACGAGCCCGTGGGCGGGCATTCGGCGTTCAGTCCGGATGGGCAGCGATTGCTCTACAACCACAATGGGCCGACGGCTCCGGGCGATCTGTGGGTCTATCAACTGGCTACAGGCAAGTCGCGGCAGATTACGTATTCGCTGGTCGCGGGCGTGCGCTCGGAGGACATGGTCGAGCCGTATCTGGTGCACTATCCCAGCCGCGACGGCAAGTGGACCATCTCGGCGTTTCTGTATGTACCGTTCAACATGGTGCGCAACGGGAAGAATGCTGCGATCGTCTACATTCACGGCGGACCGACTTCGCAGAGCATGAATTCTTTCAACCGCTTCGTGCAGTTTGCGGCCAATCAGGGATACATGGTGCTGGCGCCCAACTATCGCGGCTCGACCGGATACGGCAAGGAATTTCAGCAGGCCAACCTGTTCGACATGGGCGGCGGCGATTTGCAGGACGTGCTGGCGGGCGTCGACTGGATCAAGCAGACCGGGCATCTTGATCCGAAAAAGATCGCGGTCATGGGCGGAAGTTACGGCGGGTATCTGAGCATGATGGCGGTGACGAAGGCTCCGGATGTGTGGGCCGCGGGCGTGCCCATCGTTCCCTTCGTAAACTGGTTCACCGAAATTGAGAATGAAGATCCCGTGCTGCAGCAGTCGGATCTGGCGACTATGGGAGACGTCGTAAAGAACAAGGCACTGTACGAAGATCGCTCGCCGATCAACTTCATCGATCAGATCAAGGCGCCGCTGTTGCTGCTGGCGGGAGGGCACGATCCTCGGTGTCCGAAATCAGAGACGCAACAGGTGGTCGACGCCATCAAGAAGCGCGGGGGCACCGTGGACTCGAAGATTTACGAGAACGAAGGGCACGGGTTTGCGCGGGTGGAAAATCAAATTGACGCGTATAAACGGGTCGCCGATTTTCTATTGGCGCATGTGGTGCCTGCGGATTGCAGTTGTACGGTAACGGAGTAGTTGTACATACATCTTTGTACGCAATATGGTTCTATTGTTATCAATAACTTAGGGTTAAGTTGTTGATTCCACTACGAGGCGATCTCGCTGGCGGGCGATTCTAGAACCGTCGGTCGACGGACGATCTCCAGTCCTCCGAGGCGGTTGATTGTCGTTGCCAGGGGCCTCAGCGGCTCAAGAAATGGCATCCTGAACGGCGATGGAGACGAGAACCCAGGGGCAGCGCCTCTGCATGCCTCACGTGTTATCAATAACTTGGCGCTAACTGCCTGACTGCGCACGGACTTAAAAAGCCGCCTCAGGGTGTCGCGTCGCTGCCCATTCTTTTCAATGACTTGCCCCTAAGCTCTTGATTTTGTTCGACCCGCGACGGCCCCAACGATGGCCTCGATCAATCCTGGAATCGTGAACTGCTTGGCCGCGATATCCACGGGCAGGCCAAATTCGCGCAGAGTCGCGGAGGTGACCGGGCCGATGGAGGCCATCCGAATCCCAGCAAGTTGTTTGCGGCGGGCTTCGCTCTTTGCGCCCAGCAATTCCACAAAATTCCTGACCGTCGACGAACTGGTGAACGTAACTACGTGAGGGCGTTTTTGGGGATTCTTCAGCGCGGCGCGCAGGCGGGTGCGAGAAGATTTCGGCACAACGGTTTCGTAAGCTTCGACGACGTCGACGTGGGCTCCAGCCTTGCGCAGCTCGCGGGGAATCACATCGCGCGCGACTTTGGCCCGCACCAGGAGCACGCGCTTCCCTCTTACTTTGCTTTTCAGGCTGCGCACGACGGATTCGGCCACGTATTCGTTAGGAACCACGTCGACCCTCATTCCGCGTTGCTCGATGGCCTTCTTGGTGGCGGGGCCGATGGCGGCGACGCGCAGGCCAGTGAGGTTGCTCGCCGGCAGTCGCAGTTTATCGAGCCTCTCCCACATGGCCTCGACGCCGTTCACGCTGGTCAGGACAAGCCAGTCGTAGGTGCTGAGACTCTTCAAGGCAGCGTCCAAGGGCTTAAACGATTTAGGCTTGCGAATCTCGATGAAGGGGATCTCGATGACAATCGCGCCCCGATTTTGGAGTTCAGTGGAGAGGGCGCCGGCTTGATGCCGAGCTCGGCCGACCAGCACGCGGATTCCGCTCAGGGCGTGGGTCGTCTTTGCTTTTGGCTTTCTGCTCATGGTTGGATTTGGCGGACGAGAGTGTCCGCCCCACACTTCGTCACTTGCTTTCTTTCTTCATATCCAGGCCCTGCTGTCGCATCAGGCGCGAGACGCCTGAGATCGCCGTGTCTTCAGCCTTTCCCAGGGATGTGATCACATTGGTCTGCTCTTCTTTGGTGCGATTTTGGCTTAACTTGAATTTGGCTTCGAGTTTTGTGACGGCGATTTCGAATCCGACGATGTGGCTTAGCATGCGCTCGCGGTAGGTCTCGCTGAAGCTAGCCCACTGGTCCGCATAGGCGGGCTCGAAGGTGCCGATGAGCTGGTCGAGGATGCCTTGCAGATCTTCCGGAGATGCGAAGGTGCGGGCGTTGCCGTATGCATGCACGGCGCCGTAGTTCCATGTCGGGACATTCTCGCGCGTGACGTAGTTCGAGGTCGACACGAAAGCGTGGGGGCCATGGAAGATGGTCAGGCACGCGGGATTTTGTTCGAGATGGCGCCAGTGCGGGTTGGCTTTGGCCACGTGGCCGCGAAGGACGAGGTTATTTTCGGTCGCACTCACAAATACGGGCAGGTGCGTGGCGAAGGGACCCTCGTCTGTGGACGAGATCAGGATCGCGAACGGATTTGCGTGCATGAAGGCGATGGCGTCGGCATGGTCGTGCACGCGGAAGTGTTCGGGGATGTACATGAGTGAGGTTCTTTCGCCGTCTCAAGGCCACTTCAAACTGGCTCGCCTAATCTTAGCTCGTTGGAGACCGGCCATGTTAGCGGATCATGGCTGGGGCAGGACGGCAAGGCCGCGGCCGTAGACGGCTTCGAGAATCTGGTCGCCGCCGCGGGCCAGCAGCGCAGCGCCGGCGTCGTTGCCGAGTTTTTCGGCGTCTTCAATTTTTCCGTCGCGGGAGTCGCGGAGGAGTTTCGAGCCGTCGGGGTCGGCGACGATGGATTCCAGATGGAGCTTGCCATTTCGCATCTCCGCGAATGCTCCGATAGGAACCTGGCAGCCTCCGCCCAGGCGGTTGAGCAGTGCACGCTCGCAAGTTGTCGCGGCGCGCGCGGAGGGGTCGTTCAGAAATTCCAGATGCTCGCGAGTGGCGGCGTCACCCAGGCGGATTTCGATGCCGAGCGCGCCTTGTCCGGCGGCGGGGCACATGATTTCGGAGGGGATGATTTGTTTGACATGTTCCGTTTTGCCGAGGCGCTTCAGTCCGGCGGAGGCGAGGATGATGGCGTCGTATTCTCCCTGCTCGAGTTTGCGCAGGCGGGTGTCGACGTTGCCGCGCAGGGGATGAATGTCGAGGTCGGGGCGGACGGCTTTGAGTTGCGCCTGGCGGCGGAGGCTGGAGGTGCCGACCCGCGCGCCCTGGGGCAGTTCCTGGAAGCTCGAATAGTGGCGCGAGCAGAAAGCGTCGCGCGGATCTTCTCGTTTTGTAATGGCTGCGATTTCGAATCCCGGGGGAAGTTCGGTGGGCAGATCTTTTAAGGAGTGGACGGCGAGATCGACGCGTCCGGCGGCGAGGGCTTCTTCGATTTCCTTCGTGAACATTCCTTTCGTGCCGACCATAGCCAAGGCGACATCGGTGATTTTGTCGCCGGTGGTATGAATAATTTCAATTTCGATTTCGTGGCCGCGAGCGCGCAAGAGCGCGGAAATGTGGTTGGCTTGCCAGAGGGCGAGTTGCGAGCCGCGGGAGCCGATGCGGAGTCTTACACCGTCAAGGGAATTGATGGGGCTCACTTGGTTCGAGGCCTCGGGCGTAGCGGCATTTTGATGAATTGATAGCTGCCCGGTGCGGCTTTATCCACGGCCACGGCAATCGCCGCCGCGTGGTTGCGGACAACCGGCCAGATGTTCGATCCCAACGCCACCAACGCAAGTCTGCGGCCCACCAGATTTTGCTGATACCGGATGTTCTGATCGGAGGTGACCAGCACCTCAAATCCAGCGGCGTCCGCAGCCTTCAGCAAAGCGCCGTTTTCCAGTTGGGGTGGCCAGTTCATCTCGACGACGGTGCGGACTTCATGGTTGGTCAGGAAGCCTCGCACCCCGACCGGAACGTTGTTGTCAAACAGGATGCGCGACACGATGGCTCTTGGCGTAGGTCAAGACTGCCTGGATGCGATCTTGAGGGATTTCAAACTGCTCCGAGATTTCAGCGACGCTGACGCCATAATCGAAGTTATCGACAATCGCGCTGACTGGCATCCGGGTGCCCCGCAACACCGGAGCGCCGCTTTGCACATTAGGATTGACTTCTACGAGAGAGCATTGCGACCAGTCGATTTGATCCGCTGCGGGCATGGCACCCTCCCCCTTCATGATTCCACGTTCTGGTCCAAAACGCCAGATAGATGCAGTGTCGTCCCTTCGGCATTCGCTCCCTTGTCTCTCAATGCCGCCGCTTCGTGGCTGGAGCTGGAAGTTCGACCTCGTGGTCACCGAAGAAGTGAATGACGATGCGGAAATTCCCGGCATCGGCTCCGGTAGCGCCGGCGGGCCCGGGGTCCTTCGACTGCGTCTGGCGATTCGCTTCGCTCATCGTCAGACTCCGCTCAGGATGACAAGCGTGCGGGAACACGAGACGGCAGCGGCAGGCATCACGGGCGCGTCCCCACTTCGTTTTTCTTTGCCGGAGGCTCCGCTTCTTTTTCTTTGTCGTGCAGGTTGAACAGCCGGCGGACTACGTCGACTACCGTCGTCGCTTCGGATTCTTTTGCCGCGGTCTTCAGCGTGGTGATTGGGGTGTGCATGACTTTGTTGATGATGCCGCGGGTTAGCGCTTCGATCGCGATCTCTTGCTCGGGGGTCAGCTGGCCCATGCGGCCGCGGACGCGGTCGATTTCTGCCTGCCGAATCGTTTCCAGATGATCTTGTAAGGACACAATCGTAGGTACGACGTCAAGCGTGTGCAGGCGGGCTTCGAAACGTTCGACTTCGCCGGTGATGATGGCCTCGGCGAGTTCGGCTTCTTTTCTGCGGTCGGCGACGTGGCTGCTGACGGCTTGCTGCAGGTCGTCGATGTCGTAGGTGAAGATGCCGTCGAGTTTCGCCATGTCCGGGGAAACGTCGCGGGGCACGGCGATGTCGATGAAGAACATCGGGCGGTTCTTGCGGCGGGCGAGGAACTGCTCACCGTGTTCGCGGCGGAAGATGGCGTGGGGAGAGCCGGTTGAGGTGATGACGATGTCGGCGCGGTCGCAGGTGCTGTACAAATCGTCGAACCTAATGGCCTGGCCGTTAAATTTCTGTGCCAGTCCGATGGCGCGGTCGTAAGTGCGGTTGGCGACGAAAATCGACGCGCAGCCGTGGGCCATCAGGTGGCGGGCGGCGAGTTCGCTCATCTTGCCGGCGCCGACGATGAACACAGTCTTCCCTTCCAGGGTGCCAAAGATTTTCTTGGCGAGTTCGACTGCGACCGAGGCGATCGAGACCGACGAAGATCCGACGGCGGTCTCGCTCCGCACGCGCTTGGCTACGGCAAACGCCCGGCTGAAGAGCTGGTCGAGTTGGCCTCTGACAGCGCCCACAGCGCGGGCGGTCGCGTAGGCCTCCTTCACCTGACCGAGAATCTGGGCTTCGCCGACCACCATTGAATCCAGGCTGGAAGCGACACGGAACAAATGCCGCACCGCTTCTTTCTCGCGGAATTCGTAGAGATGCGCGTCGAGTTCTTCCGGCTTCAGATGAAAGTGTTGGTGCAGGAATCCGCGCAGGTCGGCGTGGCCGTTGGTGGTGTGGGCCACGATCTCCACGCGATTGCAGGTGGAGATGACCATGCATTCTTCAATCCCCGGGTAGGCGCTTAGGTCGCGGCAAGCGTCGGGCAGGCGCGATTCCGGGATCGCCAGGCGCTCGCGCACTTCGAGCGGCGCGCTGTTGTGATTCACGCCAATCAGCTGGAATCTCATGAAGCAGCGAACCTGTGGATCGCGGAAAAATAGTTAGCCGCCCAGGCGGCCAGCGCGGCCACGAAGGCGAATGTCGCGAGGAACGCGGCGCGGCGTCCGCGCCATCCCGAGTTCCAGCGGGTGAAGACCATCACCATGTAGACGGCCCACATCAGCAGCGACAGCAGAATCTTGGGATCGAGAAAATCCATGCGGCCGTAGGTGGTGATGGCCACGATCGATCCGGTGATCAGGCCCAGCGTCATGAAGGGGAAGCCCAGCAGCAGCGAGCGGTAGCCGATCTGGTCGATCACTTCGAGCGCGGGCAGGAACGAAATCAGGCTGGTGGATTTCTTGGCTTTGAGGCGGCGCTCCTGCAGCAGATAGAGCAGGCTGGCGCCGAAGCTGAGCACGAGCGCGGCGTAGCCGGTGAAGATAAGGATGATGTGGGCGATGAGCCATCCTTTATGCGAGACGAACTGAGTCAGCAGCACGGGTTGCTGGTCGACGGCAGCGACGAACGTCAAGAAGAAGACCACGGGAAATACGACCACGCCGGGCGACGTGGTCTGGTAGATGGCGTAGATGATCATGAAGAAGGTCATCGAGAGAAAAGCCAGAAGCGATTCCCCGTTGTGCACCGACGCCCAGACGACCTGGCCGGAAAGAAATAGTTCGGCGAGCGAAACGAAGTGAAAGACCATGCCCAGGCTGGCGGCGTGGAGAGCGATACGGCTGAACAGGTCACTGGTGCGGGTGAGCGCCACGAAGGCGTAGACCAGCCCGATGAAGTAGCACCCCAGTGCAAAACGCAGCCACAGCAGAGACATAGGCCTTATAAGTTCCGGAATCTTTTGAGTTTACCCCAAATCGCGGGTCCGGTCTTTCTCCCTCTCGTACATTGTGTATTTTCCGACGCGGGTGGGGGCAAGGCAAACAAAGGGGGTCACTTAAGGGTGTGATTAGGATCACAGACGAAAAACGAGACGGGATGGGTCGGGGGTCACTTCTCGTTGCTGTAGACGTCGGAGAACAACTGGACCGATGCGGTCTCGTCATACAGACCAGAGCTTAGCAATGGGGACACATCTGGCACGGGGTGAACGTACCACTTACCGTCCCGATCTTTGATCGCCATCGTTCTACGGAGAAGTTGCTTCCCGTTACCGAGCAGCACCTCGACATCAACAAACATCACATCGTCGAAGTCGAAGCTGGCGTAACCATACGAGGCGGGACCATTCTTGCTCAGATGGCGCGCCGCAAACACTCTCGCGATCTTGGTGGGCGTATCCGCTGATGGGAATCCCTTCCCCTTTTTCTGCTTGAAGTCAGCGGTGACTCCGGCCATGTATTCGATGTACTCCGCGCGGGACTGCCCGGCACCGTAGGGCCGAATGCAGACGCTCTTGAGCAGCGATTCATCCTGCCGTATGAACGCACGCGCGAGGTCGCTGGCCGCGCCTTCAGGTGTGTCTTGCCCAGTTGGAAATCCGTCACTCGCGACCGTGACTCTTGGTTTAGCTGCGGCGCCCGCGGTGGCAATCAGAGCTAGCGCTATGACAGTGTAGGCGACGACTCTGTGACCGTTCATAACGAGTAGCGTATGGCGCCGCCGGACGAGCGTCTACATTACGACTGTGTGTAGCACAACCGTGATTCCTCTCGGCTTCAACAGCCAACCTCAGTGGCTGAAGCCGCGGCTTCATCTTGGCGATTTACGGCACGAGTAAAACTCGTGCCCTCCGCGGTTCGCAGCGCATCCCGGCATGCGATCCGTCATTTCGTCGTCGGAGAGCCCGCAGCGTGCGGACTTGCCATACCGGGAGGTACCGCACCCGCGCTGTGACCGGGCCCCATGGAGCCCATGTCGCCGGGGGCGAAGCAGGTGATGCGTCCGCTGGAGGCGATGCGCAACTGGGACGGGCAGTCGCCGCTGGTCAGCGCTGCAGACGGGCCGGTGCCTTGCGATTGGACGGTGAAGAGTTTGCCGTCCGCGTTGCCGGCGACTCCGACGGCCATGCCGGGCATGTCGTAGGCGACGTAGAACGGGTGCTTGCTTTGATTCGCTTGCATGGCGCAATCGGCGGCTGTCTTCGACTGGTCGGCGGTTGCCTGCACGCTGAGGCGCCCACAATTCGTTGCTGCGGCTCCGGAATATTCCTGCAGTTTTAGTTGCACGGCGTCCGGGGACTTCGTAGACGATCCTTCGTTCGGCGACTCAGCGCTCGACGATCCCATACTTGACGACGCGACCGGGCCTGCCGACTTCTTAGCGGTCAGAAGGAAAACGGCAACCATCACGACAACGAGGAGGATGAGCAGGATCACGCCGAAGTTTTTCATAACACCCGTGATTGTAAATCTGAGCGGCGACGACTGGGGAAACGAAAATCAAAAACCCACTTCTCGCGCAAGGAACGCGCGAGAAATGGGGCACCCGGAAAAACCTTTAACCACAGAGGGCACAGAGGTATACAGTGGGCTTCCTCGGTGCGCCTCTGTGTCCTCTGTGGTTCACGCTTTTGCTGGCGCCTACGGCTTGCCGGTGAGTTGCCGGATTAGATCCACTTCGGCTTGCCGGTACGGGGTTCCGTCGGAGCGCAGCACTTCGTGAAACCATACTGGTGGCTGATTCTTGACATAGGGATGCTCCCAGGACTCCCACGGGTAGTAGGTTTGGGTTTTACCGGCGACGAATCCCCAGTTAATAGCGCCGACGTGCTCTTGCTTAGCGATGGGGAGGATGGTATCGAAGGTGCTGCCGACGGAGCGCGCCATGTATTCGGTGCAGATCACGGGGCGATGGAAGCGACGCAGCCACGCGATTTCATTTTTGAAATCCTCGGGCCAGCTGTAATTGTGAAACGTGATGATGTCGGACTCGCGCAGCTGAATCTTCTGGATCTCTTCGACCGCGCTCTCGTCCTTCGATGAGTCGATGTCCCAGACTCCGCTGGTCAGGGGCTGCGAAGGATTCGCCTCGCGCGCCCACGCAAACGCTTGCGGCAACAACTGTGTCACGCGGGCGATCTTGTCGGCATATTTCAATTCTGATTTTGCGTAGTCCCCGCCGCCGTAGGAGCCGGGCTCGTTCCAGACGTCCCAGCCGAGGATGCGGTCATCTTTGGCGAAGGCTCTGACCACTCCCTGGACGTATTCTTTGAGCCGCGGATACTGAGATGGATCGACCAGCACGTTGGCCCCGGGGCTTTGGACCCAGCCGGAGTTATGGACGCCTGGAACCGGGGGATGCTGCGGTCCGACGCGCGGCAGCGGGTCCCAGCAGGAATCGAACAGCACGAACAGCGGGCGGATGTGATGGCGCGACGCGATGGTCAGGAACTGATCAATTCTCTTGCGAAATCCGAGTTCATCCTGTTGCCACAGCAGATCGTGGAGAAAGACGCGCATGGTGTTCATGCCGAGACCTTCGGCCCAGCCGAGTTCGCGGTCGATCTGACTGGGGTCGAAGGTGGCCTCCTGCCACATTTCCAGTTCGTTGATCGCCGATTTCGGGATGTAGTTGCTGCCGACGAGCCAGGGCTGGTGGGCGTACCAGTCGTTCGCCTTTTGCTCGGACCAGCGCGGGGTTTGGGGGAAGGCGGGGCAGGTGGACAGGGCGAGCGCGATCAGGATCGAGAGGAGGAATGCGTAATTTAGTTTTTTCATCGTGAGAAGTCCGGCTGCATTTATATGTCTTCGGGCGGCGGCGAAACAAGAGAGCGCCGATCCGCGCGAGATCCCTCGCTCCGCCTGAAGAGCGGCTACGCTCGGGATGACGCCTTTGTGATCACTTTCTGAATAACCAATTCATGCTTATTCCACGCCTAAGCTGCTCAGTGCTTCTTCCAGCAGGCCCGCGTCGATGGTGAGGCGGCGGCCGTGGGTCTTTAGGTCCTCGAGTTCATCGAAGGCGCGGAAGAGGCGGAGCTTGACGGCGGCGTATTGCTCGGCATCGTTCAGGGGACGCCCGTGGATTTGGCTCCAGGCAGCGCGCGCGCTGTCGGGGAGAAAGATACTCACGGCGTAGGTCAGTTTGCGGTCGGACGTGACGTCGAAGACAAATTCGGTGGCGGGCGCCTCGGGATCGTCGGGCAGCGCGGGACGCTTGCCGACGAAATAGTACTGGTAGACGTATCCCTGCGATCCGGTGTAGGTCTTGAGGCGGCGGACGGGCGGCGGATTCGGAGCCATAGGAACATTATGGGCCGAGCGGTGGGCGTTTGTCGTCCGTTGACTGAGGAAGGCTGGAGCGCACGATCTGTCGCAAGGAGTGTGATGACGCGACTTCATGGCACCGGCGTGCAGGCTGCCCTAACTTTGGTGCCATGCCGATGGCACGTTCTGGCGTTGCGCTGTGACTTTCGGTTGGTTACTGTTGGTAACGGCTGAGATTATCTTTCTCCCCCCGATGCATTCTTGATGGGTGTTCTCGAAAAGATTCCGACATTTCTGATCACCGGTGTGCTGGTCATCGTGTTTGTGTGTCTGAAGCGTCACGCGCGCAGCGGACGTCTGACACTCTGGACGGTGGGCTGGACGCTGGTGTTCACGCATTTTCTGGCGCAATTGCTGGAGCCCGGTCACGGCCCGGCCGATTCCCTCCTGCTGGCCGTCGATGCCGGATCGCTGCAAGCCGCGGTGGTCACCTTTCTGGTGTCAGTCTCCTCGGTGGCGGAAGACTACGCGAAGCGGACTCTACTCTGGCTAGTGCTGGGTGTGCCGTCCGTGGCGTACGTGCTCTGCACTTGCTTTGGCGTGCAGGCGCGATGGCCTTACATCTTATTCCTGGCAGCCTGCTTGGGCGGTGCGGCGTGCGTCTTCCTCAAGGTGAGCCGGAAGATTTCGTTCGACTCGGCGGTTGCAACGTTCCCGTGCGCGCTGGCGTTGGCGTGGGCGATGGGTGGCGCGGTTCGCGGCTCGTTTCTGGAAGGGACGATTGCGCTGCTTGCGATCGGGTTTGGTTTAGCGGGAGTGTTCACTTACCGGAACCAGCGGCGCGTGTCGCCGGCAATGCTGACCATCGCGGCGGGATTCGTCAGCTGGGGCGCGGCGTTTCCGATCCGATTGTTGATCGATCGACTCGCTCCGAACACGATTATTCCCGGCGCTTTGTGGAATGCTCCCCAGATCTTCGTCGCGTTTGGAATGATTCTGGCGGTCGTCGAGGATAAGTCCGAATCGATCACGGGCCTGCAACACAAGGCCGACCGGCTCGACCGCCGGTTGGAACGCTTCTCGGCAATCACTTCCCGTCTGCTGAGCGGCGCAGAGTTGGACACCATTTGCCCGGCCATCGCTGCGGCGATCACCGAGGTCAGCACTTTCAGTTTAGCGGTGGTGCAGCTCGAGGATGCCGATGGCAGGTTACGCGTGGCCGGCTCCGGTGGACTGCCGGCAGAGTCTTTGCGCAGCCTGCAGGCGCAAACGCAAGGCTGGACGCTCGATCACATTAAGAGCCTGTGCACCGAGGCGCGGCTCATGGGGAAAAACTCTTACGCACTGCGGGAACAGGAAGCAATTCTGTTTGCCCTGCGCGAGAACCCGAATGCGCCCTGGAGGAACGGCGAAGAGCTGCTCATTCCGCTGTGTTCGGAGGGAGGCGCGTATCTGGGCTGCATCCAATTGGCTGCGCCAAGGGACACGAGGACCATCCATGCGCTCGAATTGTCGCACATCGAAAAGCTCGCAACCGACATTGCATTAGCTGTCGAACTGCAGTCCCTGCACGCACAACTGGTCTGTTCCGAAAAGCTGGCTGCGGTGGGGCAGTTGCTGGCGGGAGTGGCGCATGAGCTGAACAATCCGCTGACCGCGATCATGGGATACGGAGAACTGTTAGGCGAACTGTTTAACGATGCCCTCGCAGCGCCCCAGGCTCGGGATCAACTGGCGAAGCTGGTGAGTGAAGCGCGCCGGATGAACCGGATTACCGACAACCTGCTGCGGTTCTCGCGGCAGAGCGGGCGTGAGAGTCAGGCGGTACAGCTTTATCCAGTCGTGCAGCAGGTGCTGACCCTGCGGGAATACTACACGCGCAGCCGCAACGTTCGAGTGGAGCTCGACATCGCACCGGACTTGCCCTTTTTGGCAGTCAGCGAGGACGAAATCAAACAGATTCTCCTCAACCTGTTCAACAATTCCAGCGATGCTCTGGAGGGGATGACGGGCGAGAAGCAGATCAGCATTCGCGCCTACCAGAGCGGTCTACGGGCAGTGATTGAAGTCGAGGATACGGGTCCCGGATTTGGCAATCTGAACCGCGCTCTGGATCCTTTCTATACGACGAAGCCCGCAGGCAAAGGCACGGGACTAGGGTTGAGCGTGTGCTACGGGATCGTCAAGAAG
This sequence comes from Acidobacteriota bacterium, assembly GCA_013289685.1. Classification (GTDB taxonomy): domain Bacteria; phylum Acidobacteriota; class Terriglobia; order Terriglobales; family Acidobacteriaceae; genus Sulfotelmatobacter. The sequence continues at coordinate 143,907 of JABCZL010000003.1, forward strand.
CGTGGCGGAGATTTGGAAATCGAAAACGTGAAGCCGCACGGCGCGCGGGTAACCATCAAATTACCGGTCGCGGAAGCGCCCGCGCATCCGACCTTCGCCGCCGTGGCCCGGGCCTAGCAGTTTGCTGAAAAACTCGGTTCGCCCCGCCTCAGGGGCTAAAAAGCCCTTACAGATAAGAAGCGCTTTATCGCAGCGCTCAAAGCGCTGCGCCACCCAAAAGCGAATTTTTCAGCAAACTACTTGGTCGCCTACGCACTATGACCCGCACAATGCAGCACGCCCAGATATGCGCTCCACGGGCCGACCGCGTCACGATATTGGTGAGCCATCACGCGGGAGAGTTGATGGAGATGCGTGAGGTCGTGAACCGCCCAGGTCGCGAGAAGTTGCGAGAGCGTCACCACTCCCAGCGCAGGATGCCGGCCTCGCCGCGCTAAGTCTTCCGGCTGCAGATTCAGCGCCTGCAGCGCCGCTACATTTTCGCTGCGCACGCGGGCGAACTCGTCCAGCAGTTGTTCCAGCGATTTGCCCTGACTTTCTTTCTCCTGCGCGAAGCGGTCAAAGGGATCGAAGGGCCGCGCTTCGCCGTTCTCGAGGATGATCCGCGCGCGCGGCATCCAGTCGGTGCGGTCACCGACGATCAGGTGGCCGACGATGTCGAAGGCGCTCCAGGTATTCTTTTCTTCGTTGTTGCCGCCTCCGTCACTGCTGCCTTCGTTGTGGAGCACCCAGAGGTCGGGTAGGCCGCGGAGCAGCGCATTCAGGGTTGCGGGAGTGCGGGTAAGAATGGCGATGGCCTCGGCCAGGTTGAATTCCGTCAGGGTTTCCATGTCCAAAGTAGATGAAATCTCGGCACTTTGGACGCAAGGTTTAAGGTCCGGCTAATTCCCGCCGATAGATTCCCCAGGAGACCTGTGCATGCTGTTGCAATGGTTTTGGGTTCCGCTGGGCGCGCTGGCCGTGCTGGTGATCTACCAGCAAGTGCGGATATACCAGATCCACCGGGAGTCCCGGAAAAATGAAGAATTATTTCAGATTGTGACTGAGAACGCCGCCGACATGATTGCCGTGGTGGATGTGAAGGGACGGCGGCTGTACAACAGTCCGGCGTACAAGAGAATTCTGGGATACTCATCCGCGGAACTGGGAGAGACTTCGGCGTTCGAGCAGATTCATACGGACGATCGCTTCAAGGTTCTCGAGGCGGCGCGAGAGGCGCGGGAGACTGGAGTCGGGAAACGGCTGGAGTACCGGATTAAGCACAAGGACGGCTCCTGGCGGGTGCTGGAGTCGATCGCGAGCGCGGTCCGCGATGCCAAGGGCGAAGTGGCGAAGCTGGTGATTGTGAATCGCGACATCACCCAGCGCAAGCGGGCGGAGCAGGAACTGGAGCACAACCTGTTTCACGATCCGCTGACGGGGCTGCCCAACCGCCGGCTGTTTCTGGACCGGCTGCACAGTTCGTTTTTGCGTTCGCGGCGGGACGGGGGACGTCCTTATGCACTGCTGTTGGCAAACGTAGATCACTTCAAGGTCTTTAACGAAAGCATGGGGGCGACCGCCGGCGATCAGGTCCTGCTGGAAATCGCACGGAGGCTGGCCAAGCAGTTGCAACAAGACGACACCCTGGCACGCCGCGAGGGCGGCCGGGGCTCGGCAGAGGTTGTGCTGTTCCGGCTGGGCGGAGATGAGTTCACGATTTTGCTGGATGGAGTGAGCGATCCCAGCGATGGGCTGCGCGTGGCCAAGAGCATCCAGGCCGCGGCGGCGGAACCTTTTCCGGTCAACTCTCGCGAGGTACGGGTTGCGGTGAGTGTTGGCATTGCGCTCAGCACGCCAGCGCACGAGCAGCCCGAGGATGGGTTGAAGGACGCCGATGTGGCCATGCGACGGGCGAAGGCGCTCGGCGGATCGCGCTGCGAAGTTTTTGACGAAGCGATGCACACCCAGGCCGTGGGCCGACTGCGGCTGGAGGCGGATTTGCGGACGGCCCTGACCGAGCGCCAGTTCCGCATCTATTACCAGCCGGTGGTGGAACTGGCCACGCGGCGGATTGCGAGTCTGGAGGCGCTGCTGCGGTGGGACCATCCCACGCAAGGACTGATCTCGCCCTACCGGTTTATCGAGGCGGCAGAAGATACCGGGATCCTGGTCTCGATCGGACACTGGCTGATCCTGCAGGCCTGCAAACAATTGCGTGAGTGGGAGGCCAACCGCTTCTCCGACCAGCCCATGAATATCACCGTGAACGTATCGGCGCGGCAGTTTGCCGATGCCCGGCTGGTGAACGATATTCAGGACGCACTGCGGGAGACGGGCGTGAACCCGTCGCGGCTGCAACTGGAAATGACGGAGAGCGTAGCGGCAGCGGACCCCAAGCTTACGATCAGTGTTCTCGCTCACCTGAAGCACATGGGAATTGGAATGATTCTCGATAATTTCGGCACGGGAACGACTTCGCTGCTGGGATTACGGCAGTTCCCGGTGGATGCGCTGAAGATCGATCGATCGCTGGTGCGGGAGATGCAGAGCGACCGCGCAGCCTCCGATATTGTGGAGCTGATCACGACCATGGCGCACAAGATGAATCTGAAAGCCATTGCGGAAGGCATTGAGACGGCCCGGCAATTGGAGCGCCTGCTCGAACTGGGATGCGAGTTCGGGCAAGGCTACTACTTCTCGCAGCCGATGGAGGCGAAAGCGGTACAGCAATTCATGCGGCAACAGCTTTCCGTGACGCGGGCGAGTGGGGCGAAATAGGGGGGCGGGATCAGCAGCAGCGTCAAAAGCAAAATGCAAATTCAAAAGCAAAAGCAAGTTCAAAATCAAAGGCAGCGGACAGGAGTGTCCGCTCCACATAAACAAGCTCTACATGAAAGAGCCTCCGCCGCACGAAGTGTGGCGGAGGCCTAGGTTCGCTGCGCTGCCGCTTGGTTAGTTCGCGGGCGGCGGCGGGGGTGGGGCGAAGGAATCGGCGAACGCCTTCGCGTTCGGAACTCCTACACCGGTTACGTTGTCCCAGCCCACCTTGGTGTGGAGGGCGGTGGGCGAGTTGCATTGCGTGATGAAACCGAAGCCGTTCGCCTGCGAACAGTCGGTGCCGAAGGAAATCACCAGCGCGGTGTCTTGCAGGAAAGCGTAGTCCCAGATCGCGCTGACGAAAGCCCCCGCCGAGTCGCCGCCCATGATCGCAGCGGGGGTGTAGGCGGTGGTTCCGTTGCTATCCACAATGGACCCTTTGACGTTGTTCTTCGAGCTAACGGGAACGATGTCATAGACGGTGCCCGCAGGTAGCGAATACATGTAGGGAGCAGCGTTGCCGAGAGGAGCGCCGGCTTCCTGGTTGGCAATCGCCCACAATCCGGAGAACATGGGGGCAGCCACGCTGGTTCCTCCCCAGACTTGCCACACCTGTTCCGGAACATTGCCCGGAACACTGATGAGAATCGCCACTCCGGTGTAGGGATCAGCCAGCCATGAAACGTCGGGCAGTTGACGATACTTTCCGGGCAGCTTTTTCTGGTAGGACGGCTTGGGAAAGCCGGCGAGGCAGGTTATAACGCCGGTCGTGGGATCGACGCTCTGGCTGGCGCAGTTGCTGGCACCGCCGCCGGAACCGCCAATGAAGCCGAAGGCGTCATTAGAAGGCGGATCGGCTACGAAACCGGTCTCGGCCAGCAGGGTTTGATTGTTTCCCCACCCGGCTTGCCATGCGATCGAGTTGTCGGGATTCAGCGCCAGAGTGATGCCGCCGACGGCCGTCGCCCAGGGCGAATCCGCAGGAGCGCTGACGGTTGGAGGGATAAAGTCGAAGCTGTAGTCGCCGCTGTCTCCGGAAGAGAAGTTGGTGGAGATTCCCGCGATAGAGGCGATTTCGGCAATCAGGTTCTCAGTATCCAGGATGTTCTCTGGGGTGAAGGACTCTGGCGAGCCATAGCTGCCGGAGATGACATTGGCCAGCCCGTAAGTGACGGCGGTGAACTCCGCGTCGTCCACATCAAGGAAGCTCGCAGAGGGCGGAACGATGAGGTTGATGTTGGCGCCAGGGGCAACGGCGTGCGCCCACTCGACGTCGATGTTTATTTCTACCTGGTCCGTGGCCTCGCAGAGACTGGGCGCGGGGATATAGCTGATAGCGAAGTTGGAGTTGGTCAGCGCGGGCAACCCGAACGCCGCCGAGAACGCGTTGGCGTCGCTCTGGATGGTCAGCGAGCCGCACCAATCGATGATCCCGATGGTTTGGCCGGTGCCGTCGTGACCCGCGGCGTAAAGGCCGGTGAGATTGTAAGCGGCTTGAATGGGCGGTGGAGTGTAAGCGCAACCCGCCGTGGTCAGGCTTTCCAGGTTCAGGACGTTGCCCTTGTAGGTGGCGATGGGAAGTGAACCGTTGGCGTTGTTGGAAAATACATCCGTCTCAGTGCCGTTAAAGCAGTTGGTGGTGAAGAACGGATCAGGCAGCGCCGCACTAGACGAATGTGCCACACTGGACGTGTGGAGGCCTGCGCCTCCTGTCTTCGGACCGGGGAGGCTTCCCCGGGCCATCAGCGGATGCTCGTACTCACCGCTGTCCAGTCCGGAAATCGAATGCACCAGCACGGCGGCGGGTCCTTCTACGAAGGGAGCGCGGTCGTTGGCGCGGACGACTTTGCCGCGAACCTGATAGTTGTTCAGCACGACGTGAAAGGCCGACTCTACGTCGCCGACCGTGCCGCGGACGCGAACGAAGAAATTGCTGGGACCAATCTTGACCAGCTTCAGGTTGCGCGCTTCAAGGAATTCGCGAACCGTTTTCGCTTCCTCGGGCGTAGGAGCGAAACGCGAGGCAATCTGCCAACGCTTCAGGAAGTGACGGTATTTGGGAGAGGTGGGATCGTAGAGTTGCCGGGCGAGTTCATCCATCTGGCCGCGATTGTGCGGATTCAGCCACACACTGACTTCGATGGTTTTCGACGGATTCTCCGTCCCGAGGTTCTTGGCGGTGGATACATAGCGAGGAGTGTTGTGGGGGATGAACTGTCCGCTGGCTGCGAGAACTGGTAGAGCGGTGGCGATGAGGGTGACAAGCAAGACTGAGAGCCAGAGTTTCCGCGGGCGGAAACTCGGTGCGAAGTGCGCTTCGGTGTTCAAATTCATTACTGCCTCCTGGGAAATAGGTAGAAAGAGCCTGTGCGGAGGAGTCGGGGCGATCTGCGGTGATCCCTTTTCTCGTAGGCACTCAGGCTGAGTTGATTGTCATAGGAAGTCGCAACTGGAACTCCCGGTTGCGGGCTGAGATCCAGATTTACGGTGCGCTGCCTGCGACCTGAGAGACGCAGCAACATAACAGCGCTAACAAATGGCGGCAATGTTAGCGCGTCTTGGACCGTATGACAACGGATTGCAGAATTTTTTTCGATTACCGAACAACATGTGTGCATTCTTTTGCAGTTGTCTGAACGCCGGGTAGACGGGCGCGCTCGAAACCCAGTGTTTCGCTGGCGAATTCGACGGTCCATCTCGAAGCTCGGGAGGTGCGATCCTGGTTAGCGCGTGCCGTTTCCGCGGGAGACGACTCTTCCGTATTCGGTGGCGCGGCTGAGGCGGTCGAACATGCGCCAGGCCTCGAGCGAGACTTTGGTGATGGCCTCTTCCCCATCGCGTTCATTGCGCAGAAATGACGTCATGACGCAGATCACGTAGGGACGGCCCTCCACGAACACGATGCCGGAGTCGGTGCGGACGGCTTCCAGTTCGCCCTCCTTGTTGGCGATCTTGAGGTCGGCGGGTAGGTCGCGGGGGATGAAGGAATCTTTGTTGGTGCTGAGCATGGTAAAGAAGTCGGCGGTCGACTCTTTGTTCAGAAGCTTGCCGTGGTAGAGGGCGTCGAGCAGGGTCATCATTTCGCGCGGGGTGGAGATGTTTTCGCGTCCCTCCTTGGCGGCCTGGAGGTCCATCATTTTGCGGCGCAGGCGGGTGTGAGTCAGGCCGAGCGAGTCGAGCATGGCGTTCACGTTTGGCATGCCGACGCGGTCGATAAGCACATTGGCGGCAGAATTGTCGCTGACGGCGACCATCATGGTCGCCAGATCGCGCAGGGTGAGGCGCGTGACGCCGGGCGTGAGGCCGTTCATGATGTCGCTGTCAGGAACGAGATCGGAGGATTGCACCGTGTACAGATCGGTGAGCTTGAGCTTGCCTTGCTGCGCCTGCAAGTACAGATTGGCGAGGACGGTGATTTTGATGGAGCTGGCCTGGGCGAAGACTTCGTCTTCGTGGAGGAAGATGTGGTCGCCGGTAGTGAGGTCTTCGATGGCAACGCCCATGACGCCGTCGAGTTTGGCGTCGACGTCTTGAATATGGGATTCGAGTTTTTGCCAGAGGACTTTTTGCTTCCCGGCGGAGGGTGCAGCGGTCTGGGCAAGGCAGGTGGCGAGGAAGAGTACGCAACAGAGCACGAGTTTCACGGGACGGGTCTCCTGACGGCAGGGATTGTAGCAGCCCGTGCTGGAGGGGCATACCAAGAGGCTAGAACAGGCTTGGTCGGGTTTTGAGCGCGTGGCTGTTCTCGACAGTTGAGCGAGAGCATAATACGAAGTGAGGCTGCCCAAAGATGGCCGGGCGATTCGTCCTATAGATGCTCAGGTGCGGACCTCTTATACTTACGCTTGTTGCGTGGCTGAAACTGTATTGAGCGCGGCGACAGCATACCCCTCACGCGCTCGGTCTGTTGGCGCTCGGCATCGTTATGGAATCCGGCCCATCTTTCGGAGTTAGGCCGCGCTGAGATATATCTTCTATTCCTTGGAAGAAGGATACTTGCGGTTGAAGTACCGAACATGGCCTCAGCAAACGAGCTGAGATCGACTCAAGCATTCGGCGGGACCGGAGGTGCTCACCATGCCGAAGTCTCTATGGGATGAGTGGCTCGGTCGCAAGATTACCTGGCGGTTACAGAGCCGAATCGTGCCTCGTCTCCGGCGGAACCAGGAAATCTGGGGTGAAACGATCAGGGACTATCTGACTCATCCTGTCCGCTGGATGGACGCGGGTTGTGGCTGGCATCTGCTGCGTAAGGACCTCGAGCAGCTCGAAAACGAACTGCTCAATCTTGCCGGGATCGTCGTTGGCGTCGATCTTGATATCCCCCACTTGCGGAAGCACGTCAATATCTCCCGGCGTATCTGCGCATCACTGGACTCGCTCCCCTTTTCCGACGCCAGCTTCGATCTGATCACCTGCAACATGGTGGTTGAGCATCTGCCTGACCCGTTAACAACTTTTCGGGAGATGTCCCGCGTTCTGGCCACTGGAGGCACTCTTATGGTGCACACTCCGAACACCCAGAATTACCTCGTTTTCGCGAATATCCTCGCGAAGAAGCTCCTGCCGCGATCCGTGACCCTCAAACTGGTACAAGACAACCGCGCCCTAGACGACATTTATCCGACTTACTATCGTGCCAATAATACGCGCGCACTCCGAAAGCTTGGCCAGTCTGTGAACCTCCAGCCCGAGTTCGTGCGCTTTTTGACTCACTCAACGCCCTACACTCGTTTCTTTGCACCAGCAGCATTCTTCGAACTTCTTCTCATGCGTGCTACAATCACGCGCCCACTGGGCCGTTTCGGCACGACGATCGTGATGGTTTTCCGGAAGCAACCCACTGAGTCTCCCCGCATTGCTCGCGCCGCGCAAGCACCGGTTGAAATCTCAAGACCTTGAAAAGCACCTGAACGTCCCCGCTAGAGAGAGAGCTTCGCTGAATCAGGAAGTAGAATCTTACGTCACTGAGGGTGTGCCAATCCTATCGGGAGTTAAGGATATGGCGATCACCGTTCGGAGCGTTGTCAAGGTTGTAAAGCGAAGAATTGGCCTCGAAAAAGACAGACGCGAGTGGCTCCTGAAAATGATGCCAAAGTATTCCGTCGGCGCCAAGGTCGGCGTCCACGGGGGCGTCTTTTCGCGGATCATTCTTCAGATAGTTCATCCCAAAATGCTGCACTTAATCGACCCGTGGAAGTTCCAGTCAGATCCACTTTTTGCCTCTACGCTTTATGGGCGCAACGCGGGCCAGAATCAGGAACACATGGACTGAAGGTACGACCCGTTGTAAAGAACTTTGCAGGAAGGACAAACGTCACAATCCACCGCTCAGGGTCACTCGATTGCCTAAACCAGTTTCCTGACATTTACTATGACTGGCGATAAATCGCCATCTCGCTCAGTGACCCAGGTCGGCCAATTCCAAACTTGTACGATCGTTGCCATCAAGTTCTAGCCCGCCTGGCCGATGAGCAGCACGTAGCCGTCGGGATCTTCCACGCGAATCTCGCCTTTGGGCATGTAGTCGGGATAAGTGATCGGCGAGACTTTCACGCCGCTCGCCAGGAGATGCTCGCGCAGGGCGATCAGGTCGGGCGAGTAGAGGTAAAACAATACGGCTTGCTGGCTGGGGATGACGGGGTGGGAGGCGCGAGAGAACATCAATTGGGCTTGCTCGCAGACTAGGTCGACCCATTGCAGTTCTCCGGAGGAATTCCGCAGGCTGCCGCGGACTTCCGTGCCGAGCAGTTTGTAGAAGTCGACGGAGCGCTGCAGGTCGGCGGCAAAGGCCATGGGGATCAGGCCGGTGACTTTGGCGGTCATGGTGTTGGCCATGATGTCGTCTCAGTGCAGGCAAACCCCTGCCAGACTTTGCCCGGCGGAGGGGCGAAGGCGCCCGTCCCTACATAAACCTGCCCCAGCATGAGCACTCTCATCATGAGCACTCTCATTCCAATTGTCAGCCGTCGATTCTTGCTTCGCGGAGTTGCTTGACGGCCGTCTCGGAGCTGACGGGGGAATAGTACACCTCTTTAAATGTGTAGGAGCGCGCCTTGGACTGCACTACCGGAAGAATTTCGATGTGCCAGTGGTAGTCGTCGTCGATCGTTTTCCAGTAGCCGAGATTCTTCGACGGATGGATGCTGCTGGGCGAGGTGTGCAGCACGAGATGAAAATCCTCGGTGACGGAACGCACGCGCTGCAGGGTGCGGCGTAGAAGGGCGGCCAGGTTCATTCGCAGGCCCGGACGATTCAATCCAGCGCGTTCGAATGACGAGTCGTGGTAGCGGGGCAGAATCCAGGTTTCGTACGGGACGCGCGGGGCGTAGGGACAAAGCGCAAGGTAGTCGCCGCGGGCTTCGAGGACGCGCTGGGCCTGCCGCTCCTCCTGCTGGATGATGTCACAGAACACACAGCGTTCCTTGCTGACGAAATACTCGCGTCCGGCGCGCAGTTCGTAGAGCACGCGGCGCGGGACGAACATGGTGGCGGTGATCTGCGACGTGGGATGGCTGAATTCCTGCCCGGCGTTCTTGCCGTAATCCTTGAACAGGCTGACGTACTTGATGCGGGGATCGCGCTTGAGGTCGAGAATGCGCTCGGCGGCGAGGCGAAGGAAATGCCCGATCTCATCGTCGGTGGCGCACCACAGATGCCGGTCGTGGCGCGGGTTTTCGACCAGCACTTCATGGGCACCGAGGGAGTGCATGCGGTCATAAATGCCATCGCCGCGGCGGTCGGGTTCGCCTTCGATGCGGTAGAGCGGATTGGGATGCACGACGGAACGCGCGGACCAGGGAGTGCCGGGCGCGTTCGGGGATTTCGCGATGACTTGCAGTGACGGTTGAGATTCTTCGCAAAAACGGCAGGCGGATTCGGCGCGCGGTCCGGTTTCAGGATCGTCGCCGGTCATGACCCAGGAGCGGGTAATGGGATCCTTGCGGAGTTCCATAGGAAAAGGAGAACACTGGGAGAGAACCGGCGTCAACCTCGAGGTCTTGCGGTAATTTTCCGAGGACGCATGAGAAATGCCGCAGGAGACGAAGCGGCGCGCTTTGTTATAATCCGCCGAAGCCCTGCCTGATGCGACGAGCTGATCCGACGAGTTGATCCGACGAGGAAGATGACCGAGCCGTCCACTCCGCTGATGCGGCAGTATGCCGCGGTCAAAAAAGAACATCCTACCGCGCTCTTGTTTTTTCGCCTGGGCGATTTCTACGAGCTTTTCTTTGACGATGCGATCGTGGCGGCGAAAGAACTGCAGATCACCCTGACCTCGCGGAATAAAGAAAAAGGAATCGCAGTGCCCATGTGCGGCGTGCCTTATCACGCGGCGGAGGGATATATCGGGAAGCTGATTCGCAAGGGCTTTAAGGTGGCAATCTGCGAGCAAATGGAAACCCCAAGCCAGGCGAAGAAACTTGTTCGGCGGGAAGTGACCCGCGTGATGACGCCGGGGACGGCGGCGGATTCGTCGTTGGGGTCAGATGAGAATAATTTCCTGGCGGCGCTGGCGCAGGTGACCGATCGCACGGGAGAAAATCGAGTGGGATTCGCCGCGCTCGACTTGTCGACGGGGGAATTCCGGGCTACGGAATTTTCGGGCGAGGGCGCGATGCGGCGGGTGCAGGAGGAGTTGGAGCAGTTGCGGCCGAAGGAATTGCTGTATGGATCGGCGGCGCCGTTGTTTGAGAGTGCGGTCGCTCCCAGCAAAGAGCAGCCGAGCTTTGCTCGGCCGGACAGCCGAGGGCGGCCGTCCCCACATGGTTCTTCTCTGAGGACAGCCACCGGAACCTGCACCGAGACTCCGCTCGATGACTGGATTTTTGCGCCGGATCATGCGCTGCCGCTGCTGGAGAATCATTTTGGCGTTTTGTCGCTGGAGGGATTTGGGCTGGCGGGGCGGACGGCGGCTGCGGCAGCCGCGGGCGCGATTCTGTATTACGTGCGGTCGACGCAGCGGGGGTCGCTGGATCATGTCGACCGCATCGGGTGGTACGAGCGGCAGAGTTGTCTGGTGCTGGATGCGGTGACGGTTCGTAATCTGGAATTGATTGAGCCGCTGTTTGCGGGCACGGATGCGGGCGTTACGTTATTCCGGTCGATGGATGCCGCGGTCACGCCCATGGGCAAGCGGCTTCTGCGGGCCTGGCTGTTGCGGCCGTCGCTCGATTTGAGCGAGATCCATGCGAGGCTCGACGCCGTGGAAGCGGGAGTGAAAGAGAGCATCGCGCGGGAGGAGTTGCGGCGGGCTCTCGATGGCGTGCTGGATCTCGAAAGGCTGTTGAGCCGGGTGACGCTGGAGACAGCGAATCCCCGGGACCTGCTGGCGCTGGCCGCGTCGCTGGGAAAGATTCCGGCGGTCAGAGCGGCGGTAGGCCGGCTCGCGGCTGAGCGACTGAAGACTCTGCATGGCTCGCTCGACGAACTGGGCGACGTGCGGGAACGAATTGAGCACACCATCGTTTCGGAACCGCCTTTGAGTTTTGCCGAGGGCGGAGTGGTTGCAGCGGGCGTGGATCGCGACCTTGACGAATTGCGGGAACTCTCGCGCAACAGCAAGCAGGTGCTGGCGCAGATTGAGCAGCGGGAGCGGGGGCGCACCGGGATTTCCTCGCTGAAGGTAAAGTTCAATTCCGTCTTCGGCTATTACATTGAGGTCTCGAAACCGAACCTGCACCTGGTTCCGCAGGATTATGAACGGAAGCAGACGCTGGTTGGTGCGGAGCGGTTCAGCACGCCTGAGTTGAAAGAGTACGAGATCAAGATTCTTGACGCGCAGGAAAAAATTGTCGAGATCGAGCGGGGGCTGTTTACGGAGTTGCGGACGGAGATCGCGGCGGAGGCTAAGCGGATCCGGCAGACTGCGCTGGCGCTGGCGGAGGTGGATGTGCTCGGGTCCCTGGCGCACATCGCGGCACTGCGCAATTATTGCCGTCCGGCTTTCGTGGAGTCTGCCGACGCGGCCGAGTTGGAGATTATCGAAGGCCGGCATCCTGTGATCGAGCAGCAGGAAATGGCGGGAGGCAGCGAGCGCTTCGTCCCGAACGATCTTTATTTGAATGGCACCACGCACAACATTATGCTGCTGACCGGGCCGAATATGGGCGGGAAATCGACTTACCTCCGGCAGACGGCGCTGATCGTAATTCTGGCGCAAATGGGATCGTTCGTACCCGCACGGTCGGCGCGGCTGAGCGTGGTGGATCGTGTGTTCACGCGCATTGGGGCGAGCGACAATCTGGCACGCGGACGATCGACCTTCATGGTGGAGATGACGGAGACGGCGGCGATCCTGCACACGGCGACAGCGCGGTCGCTCATTTTATTAGATGAGGTAGGCCGCGGCACTTCCACCTATGACGGGTTGGCGATTGCATGGGCTGCGGTGGAATATCTCCACGCGCGAGTCCGGGCGAAGACTTTGTTTGCCACGCACTATTTTGAGTTAACCGAACTCGCCGAGCAATTGTCGGGCGTGAAGAATTATCACGTGTCGGTGAAGGAGACGGGTGGCGGGATTGTGTTCTTGCGGAAAGTCGAGCCAGGGGCGGCGGATCGCAGTTACGGCATCGAAGTGGCGAAGTTGGCGGGACTGCCGAACGAAGTCGTGGTGCGGGCGCGGGAGGTGCTGGCGGAACACGAATTTGCGGAAGCGCAGGCGACGGCACATCTTTCTCCGGGGGCGACTCCTCCGCCCACGCAGTTGACGATTTTTACGCCGCTGTCGCAGCCTGTGCTGGAGAAGCTGCGGGAAGTGGATTTGAACCGGATTACTCCGTTAGAAGCTTTGAATTTGCTGGCGGAGTTGAAGAAAGAAATCTAACCACAGGGGACACAGAGGGGCACAGAGGAAATTCCTTCCTGGAAAATGATGGACCGACGCAAGGCTCGGAGTATTGACGAGATTGGACAACTGCTGATCGTGGGCTTTGACGGCGCAGAGATTACGCCGCAGGTCAGTTCCCTGCTTAAGCGGCTGCAGCCGGCTGGGGTGATTCTTTTCGCGCGGAATATCAAGAATCCGGAACAGACCTGGCGGTTGCTCCGCGATAGTCAGAAGTGCGTGGCCACGCCGCTGTTCGCCTGCGTTGATCTGGAGGGCGGGACGGTGGACCGGTTTCGCGATGTGCTTGGGGCCGCGCCTTCGGCGGCGGATGTATTCGTGACTGGCGATCGCAAGCTGTTTCGCAGGCACGGGGAAATCATCGGCGCAAACTGCCGCGCGCTGGGATTTAACGTCGATTTCGCGCCGGTGCTCGATCTGGCATTCGAGGCGTCACGAAGCGTCATGGGGACGCGAGCGGTGGCGGCTGATCCGCGCGAGACGATCACTTACGCGAGGGAGTTTTTGGCGGGGCTTCAGGATGAACGCGTGCTGGGATGCGGCAAGCACTTTCCTGGTCTCGGCGAGGGCCAACTCGACAGCCATCACCAGCTGCCGGTGATTGAAAAGCCGTTGCAGAGGCTGTGGGCGGAAGACCTGCTTCCCTACCGGACGCTGCGCCGGCAATTGCCGATGGTGATGATTTCGCATGCGGCGTATCCGCAGGTCACGCGGGATCGAACTCCGGCGTCGCTGTCGAAGGTGTGGATCACCGACATTCTGCGCAAGAAGATTGGCTACCGTAATCTGATCGTATCGGACGATCTGGAGATGGGCGGCGTGCTGGCGGCTGCGCCGGTCGGCGAGGCGGGGGTGGACTTTGTGCGGGCGGGAGGCGATTTGTGCCTGATCTGCCATCGGGAGGAATACATTCTTCAGGCGTACGAGGCGCTGCGCAAGACGGCGGAGCGGGATTCGAAGTTTGCGCGGCGTGTGGCGGAGGCGACGCGGCGTGTGCTGGCGTTTAAGAAAAAACTGGCGAGCAGGAGTACCCGCGGCCCGTCCGGAGCCACGGTGGAGAAGTTGACGCGGAGGTTGTGGGAGTTTGGGGAGCAAGTAAGGTTGGAGCCTTTCAGCCGTCAGGCGGACAAGCGGCGGTCGCGATCATGAGCGCGAAGGCAATGATCGTGGCCGGGGTGATGAGCGGGACCTCGGCGGATGGGATTAATGTCGCGCTGGTGCGAGTGGGCGAGGCGCGCTCTCGCTCTCGTAAGGCGTCCGCCGCGTCTTCGAGCTTCCGCGAGAAGTCACCTTACACTGCACACATTAGCGGACGGGAGTGTCCGCTCCACACGATCAAACTCTTGGGACATGCGGAATATTCCTATCCTGCCAAGGTCCGCGCCGCGGTGCTTTCCGCGATGAACGCGACTCGGGCCAGCGTGGCCGAGTTGTCGCGGCTTAACTTTTTGCTGGGCGAACTTTACGCCGACGCGGTGCTGGCGACGGAGCGGCAGTTTCGGGTGAAGGCTGAATTGGTCGGCTGCCATGGGCAGACTTTGTACCATCAGGGCGAGGCGCAGACATTTCTGGGACAAAGAATTGCCGCGACCTGGCAGTCGGGCGAGGCCGCCGTGATTGCGGCGCGGGTGGGCGTGCCTGTGGTTTCGGATTTTCGTCCTGCGGATATGGCGGCGGGTGGCAAGGGGGCGCCGCTGGTTCCATATCTTGACTATCTGCTTTTCCGTGACCCGAAGATCGGACGCATTGTGCAGAATATTGGAGGCATTGCGAATCTCACGGCGATTCCCGCGGGGGCCGACGCGAGCCGCGTGTTCGCCTTCGATACCGGACCGGGGAACATGGTGATCGACGCGGTAACCGAGGCTATGTATGGCCGGGCGTTTGATCGCGGTGGGAAGATCGGCGCATCGGGAAAGGTCTTGCCGTCCGTTCTTGACACGATGCTGCGGCGCGGCTTCTTCAAGGCGAAACCTCCGAAGACCGCCGGGCGCGAGGAATTCGGGCGGGAATTTGTGGGCGAGTTCTTGCGGCAATGCCGCGGCGCCCGTAAACAAGATGTTGTCGCGACGGCCACCGCCCTGACGGCGCGGTCGATCGCCGACGCGGTGCAGCGATTCGTCATCCAGAAATCAAGCTCAGCTGCTAAGACTTCTTTTCGCGAAATGATTCTCTCCGGAGGCGGCGCCAGAAATGCGACTCTTGTCGGCATGCTGGCGGAGAGCCTCGCACCGCTTGGGATCCAGTTGCGATTCTCGGACGAGTTTGGCTTGCCTTCGGAGGCGAAAGAAGCAGTGGCGTTTGCCGTGCTGGCTTACGAGACATGGAATCGAAGGGCTTCGAATGTGCCATCGGCGACGGGCGCGAAACGGGCGGCCGTGCTGGGGAAGATTTCGTATGTGTGAGGATCAGACCTCGGACCGCGGACCTCGGACTTCGGACCTCAGCCGCCTAGGTCTGCAGTCTGAGGTCCGATGTCGATTCGGCCCCGGAGTTCTCGCGCTGCTTTGCGTGGTCGCCGCGATCGTGCCGCTTCTTGCCTGCTCAGCGAAGCCCGATCCCAATACGCTGGTCATGATTATCGAGTCGAGCCCGACGAATCTTGATCCGCGGGTGGGGCTCGATGCGTACTCGGCGCGCATTGACGCCTTGTTGTTTGATGGACTGGTGACACGCGGTGATCAGCTAAACGTTGTTCCCGGGCTGGCCGAGCGGTGGGAGATTCCCGATCCGCGAACCTATGTTTTTCATCTTCATCATGGCGTCCGATTTCATGACGGCCGTGGCCTGACCTCCCGCGATGTGAAGTGGACGCTCGATTCTCTGCTCCAAGGCAGGATTCGAAGCACCAAGACGGCGAATTATCGCTTTGTCGACCACATTGATGCGCCGGACGATTTCACCGTGATCTTTCATCTGAAGGAACCGGACTCACCTTTGCTGTGGAACCTGGCCGATGCGGTGATGGGGATTGTGCCGTACGGCAGCGGCGAGGAGATGACGCAGCATCCCATTGGCTCGGGCCCGTTCAAGTTCGTCAGCGCTGAAATGGACCGCGAGGTTGTCATCGAGCGCAATGACAACTATTGGGGTGCGAAGGCGAAACTAGCGCGGGTACGTTTTACGGTCATTCCTGACGAGACGACCGAGGCGCTCGAACTGCGCAAAGGCAGCAGCGATATTGCGATCAACGCGTACCTGACTCCAGATACCATCGCGGTACTGGCGCACGACCCCAATCTGACGGTGATGAATGGGCCGGGGACGCGGCTGGCATATCTGGCGTTCAACTTGCGCGACCCGATTCTGAAGGACGCGCGAGTGCGGCAGGCGATTGCTTATGCTCTTGACCGGCGGCCGATGATCGAGTACTTGTGGCGGGGCGAGGCGACCCCGGCGAGCAGCGTTTTGCCCAAGCAGAGTTGGGCGTACAACGGGGACGTTCCGGTTTACGACCATGATCCGGAAAAAGCGAAGCAGTTGCTGGATGCGGCGGGTTATCCCGAGAGTAACGGCGTGCGCTTTCACATCACGATGAAGACCTCGACCGATGCGAACACGCGGTTGATGGTGGCGGTGATGCAGCGGCAGCTGCGCGAAGTGGGGATTGCGCTCGACATCCGCAGCTTTGAGTTCGCCACCTTTTTTTCCGATGTGACCCACGGCGCGTTTCAGATGTACGGCTTGCGCTGGATCGGGGGGAATGAGGATCCAGACATTTTCGAATACGCGTTTCATTCGGCCAAGTTTCCACCCAACGGGGCGAATCGCGGCTTTTACTCCAATCCAAAGATCGATGCGCTGATTGACCAGGCGCGGCGCGAAGTCGATCCCGCGGTGCGCAAGCCGCTGTATGCTGAGGTGCAGCGGATTCTGGCCGAGGACTTGCCTTACATCGACCTGTGGTATCTCGACAACGTTCTGGTGCACACGCGGCGGGTACGGAACTTGAAACTGAATCCGGCAGGAAACTTCGATTTCCTCCGCACGGCGGAGCTGGAGTCCCGAAACTGAAGCGGCAACGAACCGGCTACACATTTTTTGCAAGCGGCCGGCCGGCACGTGATGATGCCTTAAATCTCGGCACGTACAGAACCGCTACGGACACTCGGTACGTAATTGTTTTGTGAGATGGAGTACAAGATCGTCGTCAAGCATTACCTGGACATACTGCCCAACATACTGGTCTCGGTAGGTAATGCCACGGCCGTCTGGAATGTAGCCTCGCAACGCATACAGTCGCTGGGCAGCGTTGTACCCAGCATGCAGCCCCACCCCGATACCAACGACAAAATAATCGCGAGCAGCTTGCGCTTCTGCAAGATCCAGCAGGCGGCTTGCAATACCACGTCTGCGAAATGTGGGAAGCACATTCAGGTCTTGGATCTCAGGAATCTCCAGCTCGGCAAATCCCGGATATGTGGGCCGCCGGTTGATGGTTACATAACCTGCGAACTCCCCGTCGACGTCAGCAACCAGACAGGTGCGGCTTCCCGCCGCCTCTTGCTCCAAGTACAGCTGATACTTTGCCTCTGGTTTGACCGAACCGATGCTCGCGAATGCCGCCGTCATGACCGGTGGGTCATGTTGATTAAGTGAGCGAATCTGAATGGCTCCGAACGTTTTCATGTGAAACACTCTACCGCGTTGCGCCAGGCTTTGAGCCCGGACGATAACCATTTTTTCGTTGCACAGCTGCGCCAAGAGAGCATAATCAAGAGTTAACAGCGATCTCCGCGGAGGAGCCCCGTGGAAGCTAACGCGGCCAAACAGATCCGTTCGTTCGCGATTGGTTTCGGTTTGCTGTGCGCGGTTTCGGTGACTGGTCAGCAGTCTGTCGACATTCCTGAAGTACCTCCAGCGTTCAAGCTCGATGTGGAATCCGCTGCGCGCTTGCGGCCTCAGCTCATGGCGCAGAGCACGGCAGCTTCGGGTCGCTATGCCACGGGCAGCCTGGTTTTCAGCCGACTGGTGGAGCAGGTTCTGGCGGAATCCCGCAGCAAGTTTGCGTGGCAGTTGCGGATTGTCGATGACGATCAGCTGAACGCGTACTCTTCCCCGGACGGAACGGTCTATGTAGAAAGCGGTCTGGCGCGGCTGGCGGGCCCTAGCAGCGGATTATGGGCGGCCCTGCTGTCGCACGAGATCGCGCACGTCGTACGGCGCGACTGGGCCCGGCGCTATCTGTACCAGAAATATCTGGAGAACGGCGGCGGCGCTGGCATCGTGCTCGGCGATCCGAGTCTGCCTTCGGGCTCTTGGCAGGACTCCGAAAAGGCCAGCGCCGATCTGGGCAGATTCGGACGGCAGATGGAACTGGAGGCCGACCGGGAAGGCCTGATGATGATGGCCCATGCCGGCTACCATCCTGACTTTGTCCCCGCGCTGCATCATCTGTTGCACGCACGAGGCCTGGGAACGAATACGCGGTCGATTTACGCCATGCATCCCTGCTGGGAAGAGCGCGACCACGAACTGAGCCGCGCCTACATTGCCGCGAGCATTGAGTTTGCGCGGCGGTGGCCGGAGTGGTATGCCTCGCCGGGCGGGAATCCACCGGTGGTCGTGTTTGCTGAAGAGCCTACGGTTCGAAAGACCGGGGAGAAGGAATGGCAGATCCGGGTGCCCATGCGATGTCAGAACCTGGCGGGCGCGGTGGAAGTTGTTCTCAGCGCGTCGCGTGGAACAGCGGCGCGCGAGCGGCCTGCGTACCTGCCGGAATCTGACACCGACACGAGGCAGTTGACCGGCTGCACTTCGCCCCGGACCACCATCACTTTCACTTTGGCAGACACCTCCGTCCGACCGAAACCGGGCGCGCAGTGGACTGATGTCTACGTGCTCGACGCGTGGGGCTCAGTACTCGCGCGCGCCGAACTTCCCAAGCTGCCGCACTGAGCACCGCAACAGATCCTCGCGCCGCCAGGCGTGCTCTAGGGACCGTGTTACCATCGCCTTAGATCGGAGTTCAGATGAAAAATCAACGGCACTGGGCGACCGTCCTCGTCTCGTTTGCATTTGCAGCCAGCTTTGCTCCCAACGTGTGGTGCTCGGACAAGAAAGCCGTGTTGGAGGAAGTGAATCGCAAATATTACAACCTGAGGGCGAATGGGCTCACCGAGTTCAGCTGCCAGGTCGTACCAGATTTGGATACGGCCTACAAAGACATAAAGATGGATGCGGTAGGGCGAGACCAAGTGTTGCCAATCGCGAAGAAGGTCAGTTTCCGAGTGGTAGTGGGGCAGAGCGGGGCCGCCTCTGTTTCCCATCAGTTCAGTGAAGCGCCGCCAAGTGACGAGATTGCCGGCAGACTTCGTCAGATCGCTAACGGCATTGAGCAAATGGTAACTGGTTTCTTCCAGACCTGGTCTCAGCTCATGATCAACTCGCCTCTACCCGGCGCGAACACCGAGTATCAAATGGAAGACCTTCAAGATGGGTATCGGTTTACGGCCGACGAAGGAAAGACGCACGTCGCCGTTTCAATGAATCATGCCTTGGTAATCGATTCCCTGGAAGCAAAAACTCCTGACGTTGAAGGTACAGTGCATCCGAGGTTTGTGAATGGCAATAATGGATTGGTTCTAGAAAGTTATCAGGCGGTTTATACGACCGCGAGTAGCGATTCGCAAGAGCTTTCGGTAAAGGTCACTTACCAAGAGGTCGACGGTCTTTCCCTGCCGCAAACAATAACCCTGACTATGGCCCTCCCGCAGGGGCGACTGGAAGCGCCAATTGTCTTTCGTTCCTGTCAGGTCAAGAAGAAGTAGAGCGCCCATCGCTCCTTCCAGAACGGCGCCGCTCACGTGTTACCATCGAATTTTGGCTTCGACACTCATGCGAATTCTTTTCATTGGCGACATTTTCGGACGGCCGGGGCGGAACATCGTCAAAGACCGACTGCCGGGGATCGTGCGCGACCACGCCATCAACCTGATCATTGCGAATGGAGAGAATTCGGCGGCGGGTTTTGGGATCACTCCGGCGCTGGCTGAGGAACTCTTCGAACTCAACATCGACGTGATTACCACCGGAAACCACGTCTGGGACAAGCGCGAAATCATCGACTACTTTCAGATGGTCGAGGGCAATGGGCACGGGCCGGCGCGGCGCGTGCTGCGGCCTGCGAATTTTCCGGCGGACATGCCGGGATCGGGCGTGTATGAGGGCTTTAAGGGGAAAATTCCATACGCGGTGATCAACCTGCAGGGGCGGGTGTTCATGGCTTCGAATGACGATCCGTTCCGCACCGCCGACCGGCTCCTGGAGAAGATTCAGGCGAAAGTGATTCTGGTGGATATCCACGCCGAGGCGACGTCAGAAAAGATTTCGCTGGGGTGGTATCTGGATGGCCGCGTGACGGCGGTCGTGGGCACGCATACGCATGTGCCGACCGCGGACGAGCGAGTTCTGCCCAACGGAACGGCTTATGTCACCGATGTGGGCATGACCGGGCCCTATGACGGCGTGATCGGGGTGAAGAAGGAACTGGTGGTGGGCAAGTTCCTGAACGGGATGCCGGTTCGGTTCGAGCCCGCCACGGGCGATGCGCGCCTGTGCGCGGTGGTGATTGACTGCGACGAACAGACCGGCAAGGCACAGTCGATTGAGCGGCTAATGCTGAGTTGAAAGCCGGCATCTCGCGACGAGATGCGGACGTTTACACGCCTGGACCGGTACAAACGAGCATCGCACTGCCCGATAAACCTCCGAAGGACGCGATCACCATGCTCTTTCCGGACAACGGGCCACCCGAACCGGAGCAGGTCACCAAACCGTTCTTGTCTAATGTGACGAATGGCGGCGGGGATACGAGCGTCCAAGTCGCGAAGGAAAGTACCTGTGTCGTCCCGTTACTGTATTTGCCGACGGCCTGGAGTTGAAGCGTTGAGGGAGCGTTGAGATTCGCGGGATTCGGGGTAACTGCGATGGAGACCAGGTGATTCCCGGCTCCGCAGCTTATGGTGGTAAATCCGGACACGAGAATCAGGATTAACGCTAGAATCGACCGATTGGTCATATCACCGCCTCGACTCCGGCATGCGACCTTCCCCCGGAATCTTTGGGTAGGAATTTACATCAATCCACTCCGGACGGATGCGCAGGCTTCGCGACGAGTTGCCAAAGCAACTGTCCTTCCCCTCCCCTTAAGTATACCGCGCGGTGCAAGCCATTCAGCACGCGGCGCGGGAAGAGACGTACCAAGCTACGTCTCTACGAATGCGTGCAAGGGTGCGCTGGGGTCTCGTTCTCTCCTCGGGGGGCCATTGAACCCGAAGGTACGAGGTCCTGTTGGCCTGTGCCCTTCCTGAGCAAACCACGTTAGAATCACGAGAGATGCGGAGGATAGCGTTCATCATCGCGGTGGGACTTCTGGCAGCCACGGTGGCTGTGTCGGCAATCGCCGCCGACGATGCATCTTCGGCCCCACTCCCGGTTCTACCGATTTCCTGCGGGAACGGAATTCCGGGCGGGATGAACTGCATGGTTTCGAAGAAGGACCTCAAAGAAGCACGGAACGCCTTTGCCAAGGGCGTGAAGTTGCAGGACCAGCGGCGTACGGAAGAGGCGTTCACCCAGTTCGACACTGCCGCGCGACTGGCGCCGCAGAATGTGCAGTTCATGACCGCGCGCGAAGTGGTGAAAGCACAGCTGGTGTTCGACCACGTGCAGCGCGGAAACATTCTGATGCTGGAAAGCTCACGGGCCCAGGCCGCCGCGGAATTTCGTAAGGCGCTTGATCTCGATGTAGAGAACCAGTTCGTGCGGGAACGCCTGGCGGAAGCCAGCCTTGAACAGGTACCAGCGCTGCCCCGAGCTTTGCCGGTGCGAATTGCGGATTCCGGAGAAATCCATCTTGAGCCGAGGGATGGCAGGGCCACATTCCACTACAGCGGCGAGGCTCGCGGACTGTTCGCCGAACTCTCCGACGCATTCGGGGTGAGCGTGCAGTTTGACGATCCGCCGCCAACCAGGCAGGTGCGGTTCAACGTGGACGACGTGGACTTCTTCACCGCGCTCAAACTCGCGTGCCAGGTCAGCAAAACCATGTGGGCAGCCCTTGACGCCCACCAGATGCTGATCGCCGCCGAGAGCTCTGAAAATCACAAGCAGTTCGACCGCATGTCGCTGCGCACTTTCATCTTGCCGGCGCATTCCTCACCGCAGGAAACGACCGACCTGGTCAACACGATGCGCACCATGTTCGATCTGAAATTCGTCAGTTCGGGACAGGCGTCGGACACGGTGGAAGTGCGCGGGCCGCAACCCCTGATCGAGGCCTGCTCCAAGTTAATGGAACAGCTCGGGAATCCGCGGCCGCAGGTCATGCTCGATGTTCGCGTGTACCAGATCAACCACCAGCTCACGAAGAACATTGGAGTGCACATTCCCAACACTTTCAATGCGTACAACATTCCGGCGGTGGCGCTGGCTGGGCTGGGAGGGCAGAGTATTTCTCAGCTTATCAACCAACTGATCGCGTCGGGAGGCATCAACCAGGCGGGCAGTACGGCGCTTTCGGGACTATTGGCGCAACTGGGAGGACAAGGGAATTCCATCTTCAGCCAGCCGCTGGCCACGTTCGGAGGCGGGCTCACGTTCAGTGGCGTCAGTCTCGACCAGTTTGCCGCCAATCTTTCTGTGAACGAATCCTGGGTGCGTAGCCTGGAGAACATGACCATCCGCGCCAGCCAGGGCAACGACGCGACGTTTCACTTGGGAGAGAAGTATCCGATTCTGAATGCCAGCTACGCGCCCATTTACAACTCGTCGGCGATTTCGGCGGTGCTGGGGAATCAGACGTATGTTCCGCCCTTCCCTTCCGTCAGCTATGAAGATCTGGGGTTGAACCTGAAGGTGAAACCGACGATCCATGGCGATGGCTCAGTCAGCCTGGACCTCGATATGCAGGTGCGCTCGCTCACCGGACAATCGAGCAACGGAGTTCCTGTGATCTCCAACCGGGAATATAAAGGGAACATTAACCTGAACGATGGCGAACCGGGAGTGGTGGCCGGTGAAGTGTCGCAGACCGATACGCTCTCCATGAGCGGCATCCCGGGGCTAGGATTTTTGCCGGGCTTGAATCAGGCGATGGTGAACAATACCAAGCAATCGGAGAGCGACGAACTCATGATCGTCATTACGCCGCACGTGCTGGCGAATTTCAACCGGACGAGCCCGGAGATATGGTTGAGCGAGAAGTAGGGGAAAGCGAACGCCGGACTTCCGGCGTCGGACCTCGGTGCTCGGGCCTCGGAACCGTAAGCGCTAACTAAAGGGATCATTCCGGTTTGCCCGTGACCCGCCGACGATCCAGAAGTGCGGCTTCCCAGAAGAGGACTTCTGGTCCCGAATCGCTTTCTGAGTACCGCAGTATAGGGCCACTCGTAGCGCCGGCACTGCGATTTATATGTTGCGCACGCAACACTTCTATGTTGTAATAGCAACATAGGAGGCAGTCATGAGCGAAATTCTGGAAGCGCTCTTCCATAGGCGAGCAGTGAAGGCCTTTGAGCCGGTCGAAATCCCACCAGTATTGCGTGAACAAATCCTCGATGCAGCCCGCCATGCCCCCTCGAGTTTCAATTCACAACCCTACCGGTTCTTTTGGGTGGAATCGTCGCCTAGAAAGGCAACCGCGGCAAAACTCTGCATGGGACAGATGCCTGCGGCAACGGCGTCGGCGCTGGTGGTTGCGGTGGCCGACATCGGGTCGCTGACAGCGACCTCACAAGCCCAGTTGGAGTGGATGCGCAGGAGCGGCTTCAGCCACGCCAAAGTCCGAGACTACGAGCGGACGGCGAAGATCGGCCGGATCCTGTTCATGCCAGGACCGTTCGGCATTTTTGGCGCGATCAAGTGGGCGATTTTTCGACTGGTGAATTTGTGCAAGACGATGGGGATGCCACCAGTGTTTCGCCAGGACTTGTTAAAGTGGGCGACGAAGAGTACATCGTTGGCCTGTGAGAATCTGATGATTGCCGCCGAAGCACTGGGACTCAACACGTGCCCCATGGAAGGATTCGATGGCCGCAGACTCTCCAGATTTCTCGGGCTGTCAACCCGGTATCATGAAATTGTGATGGTGATTGCCATCGGGAAGAAATCGCCCGCTTATGCGGAATCGCCTCAGTGGCGGCGACCTCTCGATGCCACGGTAACCGTTCTATGATCATGGGTCCAAACATGGATGTTCCAAAGAAGGATATTCCTCAAGGCATTCTGAGGGACTCAGTACTTGCGCATGTTGCTGCAGCCTATTTTTCCGTCGGGAAGAGACTTGAAAGAAAAACTCGGTGCTCTGCGACTCGTGGCTTCATCCTGTCCACACTCCGGGGCGGTGCCGCGCTCAATCAGAATCAGATCGCCATACTTCTCGGTTTCGACCGGACTGTCGTGCACCGAGCCATCAAGACAATGGTCCAGGAAGGGCTTGTCTCGGAGAGAAAAGCAAAATCGGGCAGAGCAATTCACGTTAGGTTGACGCCAAAAGGGTACAAATACAGGAAACGCCTGATCCATGTGAGGATCGCCGCGGACGATAAACTCCGAAAAGAACTGACTCCGGAAGAACGCTCAACACTTCTTCGACTGTTGAAGTTGATTGCCGAATTAGAGTTCTAAGACAGCGCGGCCGTCCATTCTAGATGGGTTGTAGCCTACGCGCACTATCCAGAAACGGGCGTCCGGGAAGTCACCGGGCGGTTGGTCGGCTGCTCGGAAGTTACCGCCACTCGCACCCGCCGAACTACTTTCCCTCCTTCGCGGCGAAGTCGACCAGGCTCTTGTACACATCGGACATGCGCGCATCGAAGCTGCCGACTTTGCGTCCGTTGATGTAGAGCGTGGGAGTGCCTGTCACGTCAACTGACTTGCCAAGCGCAATCGAGGCATCGACGTGAGCCTTGGTCTCAGGCTTGACGGCGCAGGCGGCGATCTCGGCGCCTTTTACACCCGCGCCATCGGCAAGGGCAGTCAGCTTCTCGTCGGCGTTTTCTGCGGTAATGTCGGACTGGGTATCGTAGGTCTTGGAGACGAACTTCCAGAAGGCATCGGTGGAAGCACGGCCGACGCAGTCGGCATAGGCCGCGCCTTTCGCGGCCCAGTTGTGCATCTCCAGGGGAAAGTTCTGGAATACGAAACGGGCGTTGGGTTCCGCGGTCACGAGCGCTTCGATGGTGGGCTGCGCCGCTTTGCACGCGGGACACTGCAGGTCGCCGAATTCGACGATGGTGACGGGGGCGTCCTTGGGTCCGCGCTCGGGGCCGGTGATGCCTTTCTCCAGCAGCTTTTTCGCGGGGTCGAAGGGCTTGGCGCCGAACGGAATAATTTCGCCGGCCATGGCATGCTGGCCATCCGGAGCGACGTAGAAGTGAGTCAACTGTTGCCCCTGCGGGTTGGCAAGAACAACGGTGACCTCGGCCAGTTGCGGGATTGGCGAAGGCTTGATGCTGACGATTTTCCAGGTCAGGTCCGCCTCGTAGCCAAACTGCTGATGCAGAAAGGAATCAACCGTAGCTTCCGTGGGCAGACCACCCGTCGCGTCCGCGCTCGGCTCAGACTTGGCTGGTACTGGCTTGGCTGCTGCCGGCTTGGTCGCGGTCTTCGCTGTGGTCTGGGTTGTGGTCTGAGCTGGAATCTGGGCCGCGGCCAGGCTGGCGGCCAGCAGAAGAATACCGATCGAGTTCACAAACCTGCGCATGGGTTCCTTTCGCATTCGGTTCTGGAGCGATGGCAAAGCGATGTATCAGAATACTTCAAATTGGAAATTCAGGCCTCGGACTTGGCGGCGATTGGGAAACGGCGTCCGTAGCCGAAGGCTTTGGGAGAAATCTTGAGACCGGGCGCTGCCTGCTGACGCTTGTATTCGGCGCGATCGACCATGCGGATGACGCGCCGCACTACTTCAATGTCGAACCCGCGATCTGCGGCAATTTGTTCCGCGGGATGAGAATCCTCCACGTAGTCCTCCAGCACGGCGTCCAGAATTTCGTAGGGCGGCAGCGAGTCGCTGTCTTTCTGATCGGGGCGCAACTCGGCGGAGGGCGACTTTTCCATCGTGGCCTGCGGAATCACGGCGCGTTGTGAATTCACATAGTGGCTGAGCCGGTACACCAGGGTCTTGGGCACATCGGAAATCACGGCGAGGCCACCAACCATGTCGCCGTACAGCGTGCAGTAGCCAACTCCCAACTCGCTCTTGTTGCCGGTGGAGAGGACGATCGCTCCAAATTTATTGGAGAGTGCCATCAGCAATGTGCCGCGGGCCCGGGACTGGATGTTTTCTTCGGTCACGTCTTCTTTTTGTCCCGCGAACACGTCGAGCAGCGTCTGGCGGTACGCCTCGTAGGCTGAATTGATGGACAGCAACTCGAAACGGATGCCAAGATTCCTGGCCAGCGTACGGGCGTCGTCGATTGAGCCTTGCGACGAATAAGGACCGGGCATGCCGACACCGATCACGTTTTCCGCGCCGACGGCGTCGGCGGCGACGACTGCGGTGAGCGCAGAGTCAATGCCGCCGCTCAGGCCGATGATCGCTTTACGAAATCCGCATTTCTGGATGTAGTCGCGCGTGCCCAGCACCAGCGCGGAATAGACGCTGGCTTCTTCGCCGGCAATCTGTTCGTGCATTTCGCCGGATAGGTCTTGCGAGTCGAAGTAGATCAGATCCTCTTCGAAGGAGCGGCCCTGCGCAATGACTTGGCCCTCGCGATTCAGAACGAGGCTGGAGCCATCGAATACCAGACTATCGTTGCCGCCGACCTGATTGACCAGCACGACCGGAACCTTGTGCTGTCGGGCGATGCTGGCCAGCATATCGCGGCGGAATTCGCGCTTGCCGATCCAGAATGGCGAAGCGGAAATATTCAGCACGAAATTGCCGCCAGCCTGAATGAGAGATTCCACGGGATCGACGGTGTAGAGTTGCTTGCGCCAGAAACGTTTGTCGTTCCAGGCATCTTCGCAGATGGTTAGCGCCATGCGATTGCCGCAGAACGAAAACAACTCCTGCCGTTTTGCGGGAGCGAAGTTGCGCATCTCGTCGAAAACGTCGTAGGTCGGCAGCAACATTTTCGACTGGATGAAGCTGACCTTGCCGTCCGTGAGCAAGGCGCCGGAATTCATGACGGACTTGCCGGTATCGGAGTGGGCGGGTGTGACCAGTCCGCAGATCACGGCGATGCCCTGGGTTTCAACGGCGATCCGCTCGACCGTCTCGCGGTTGCGTGCGACAAACGAAGGCCGCTCGACCAGATCGCGCGGAGGATAGCCGCACACCGACAACTCGGGGAACAGGATCAGGCCGGCGCCAGCGGTCTTGGCGCGTCCGGAAAAGGCAATCATCTTCGCGGCGTTGCCGGAGAAATCTCCGACCGTGGGATTGATTTGGCCCAGCGCAATCTTCACTCTTTTAGTGTAAAGCCACGGGCTACCTGCGACCAGTTTCGTCTTTTATTCGCCTATACAAAAGGACAGTGAAAATCCGGACTCGCGAAAATTAAACGGCAAGAAATCTGCAAAAAGGCGTAACATTAACGATTTGGTACGCACGTTTACACGAGGAGCCATGATGCCCCTGCAACGACTCTCTCTCCGCACTTCCCTGTCTACTCTCACCCTGCTGATCGTATTAATCCTGAGTCTGACTGCGTCCAGTATGTGGGCGCAGCGGGGCAGCAAGGATCATCCGTGGTCCAATTCCAGCCTGTCTCCTGACGAGCGCGCGGCGATGGTGGTGAAAGAGATGACGCTGGACGAGAAAATCACGCTGCTGCACGGAACGGGTATGGTCGGGCTCAGTCCCATGAGCCCGCTGGCCGTGCACTCGAACGGTGGTGCGGGATATGTGCCGGGCATTCCGCGACTGGGCATTCCTGCCATTCAGATGTCGGACGCGGCTTACGGCGTCCGCAGCAGCGGAGAGAATGGGCGCTACTCGACTGCGCTTCCGGCTGACGTGGCGGGGGCCGCGAGTTGGGATCTGGATGCGGCCTACGAATACGGAGCGCTGATTGGCCGCGAGCTGCGCGCCCAGGGCTACAACATGACGCTGGGTGGAGGCATCAATCTCACGCGCGAACCGCGCAACGGGCGCACGTTCGAATATTTGGGCGAAGATCCAGTGCTGGCCGGGAAGATGGTGGGAGCGGTGATGAAGGGACTGCAGGCGCAGCACGTCATTGGCGACATCAAGCACTACGCGCTCAATGATCAGGAGAGCGGCCGCAATGCCGTGAACGTGAACATTGACAAGCGCGCTGCCCGCGAGAGTGACCTGCTGGCGTTCGAGATTGGGCTGCAGGAATCGGACGCAGCGGCGGTAATGTGCTCCTACAACCGCGTGTATGGCGATTATGCCTGCGAAAACAAGTACCTGCTCACCGATCTTCTCAAGAAAGACTGGCACTTCAAGGGGTTTGTGCTCTCGGACTGGGGAGGCACGCACAGCGCGGAGAAGGCTTCGGCCGCCGGCATGGATCATGAGGAGCCGGGCGAGCTCTTCTATGGAGACGAGTTGAAGAAAGCAGTCGAGGCGGGCACGGTTCCGGCGACGGAGCTGGATGACCATGTGCATCGCATCTTGCGGGCTATGTTTGCCACGGGAGTGGTCGACGATCCTCCGCAGAAGAGTGTGGTCGACGTGGCGGGTGGCCTCGAAGTGGCACAGAAGATCGCTGAGCAAGGCGCCGTTCTGCTGAAGAATGATCACGGGCAGCTTCCACTCGATGCGTCGAAGATTCACCGCATCGCAGTGATCGGCCCGCACGCGGACGTGGGAATGATTTCCGGTGGCGGTTCGGCGCAGGTCGATCCTCCGGGAGGAAACGTGATCATGCCTCCGGGCAAGGGCAACACTCATTGGCAAGATCACGTGTGGTTTCCGACTTCGCCGCTGAAGTCGATTCGGGCAAAAGCTCCGGGAGCGAAGGTGCAGTATGATTCGGGCGCAGATCCCGCGTCGGCGGTGGCCTTGGCCAAGGACTCCGATGTGGCCATCGTCTTCGTCTACCAGTGGGAAAGTGAAGGGATGGACCTGAATAACCTCTCTCTTCCCGAGAATCAGGATGAACTGATTGCGAAGGTAGCGGCGGCGAATCCGCACACAGTGGTCGTGCTTGAGACCGGCACAGCCGTGACCATGCCCTGGGTCGATCAGGTGAGCGCGGTGCTTGAAGCCTGGTATGCCGGCAGCCACGGGGCCGAAGCGGTGACGAACGTGATTTTTGGAGACGTGAATCCGAGCGCGAAGTTGCCTATGACTTTTCCCAAGAGCGAAGCGGATCTGCCTCATCCCACGGTGGTGAAGCCTGGGCGCGAGTCAATTCCAAACTATAGGCAGCACGAGGTGTGGAAGCAGATTGCCACCGGACTGGCGCCGTTTCAGGTTACTTACGACGAAGGAGTGAAGGTCGGGTACAAGTGGTACGACGCGGAAAACAAGACGGTGCTATTCCCCTTTGGCTACGGCCTGTCGTACACCACTTACGCGTATTCGAATCTGAAGGTGACGCCGGGAAAGAATCCGCGCGTGACTTTCACCGTCACTAATACGGGCAACCGTGCCGGAGCGGAAGTTGCGGAAGTGTACGCGTCGCTTCCCGCCGCAGCGGCGGAGCCTCCGAAACGACTGGTGGGCTGGAGCAAGGTCAAACTCAACGGCGGAGAAAGCAAAGAAGTGACGGTTGAGGTGAACCCGAAATATCTCTCCATCTTCAACGTTGAGCACAACGGCTGGCAGTTGCTTCCGGGAGACTACGGATTCATGGTGGGCGGCTCTTCGCAGAGCCTGCCGTTGAAGGAGTCTGTCAGTTTGAAGTAGATCTTCTTCGAAATATTTTCTTCCGCCTTTCCGGGGCTTGGGTCATCTCCAACTTCACCCACGGCTTGCGCAGTGGGCTGCATTCTTTCGCCGCTTCTCGGCTAAAACAAGATGCCCCGGACAACGGCTGCGACGGCGGCGCTACTCCGAACCCACGGGAAAAACGGTGTGCTTCGGCGCGGGCATGGGTGTTGAACCCTTCTGATCCTGCCAAAGAACACGATTCAGGCGGGATGCGCCAGCCGCATCGGGACGAGAGAAGTCCATCTTCTCGGAGATCTTCGCGCCCGGTGCCTCGCGTCTGTTCGTCTCGTAAATCAGGCCATTCTTCAGGTTGCGATAGTCCGCTTTGTAGGCCGGTTGATTGCCGGGGCCAGAAAACATATTTCCCATCACAGGGGCGTAGGCGTCGTTCTGATTCATGGGCGGAAGGCCGAGCAACATTTCCATGGTGTGGATCAGGTTCACGGTGGTGTAGAAGCGGTGCTCCACGTTTGGTTGCGCGGCTGAGCCCAGCGAGTATTTGCTGACGACAAAGGCGATGGAGCGATGCGCGTCGACGTGGTCGGCGCCATCCTGGGCGTCGTCTTCCAACACGAAGATCGCAGTGTCATCCCAATAGGCGCTGTGCGAAACGGCATCGACCACGCGGCCCAGCGCCAGGTCATTGTCGGCGACGTTTGCCGCCGGGCGGGCATGCTCTGGGCGCGTACCCCCGGTGTGATCGTCGGGCAGGTAGAGCAGGACGAACGACGGCAGCTCAAACTCTGGTCCTTCGTGCGCGTCGCGGGCGCGAACGTAGGCGCCAAATTCATTCAGAAACTCATCGGCGCGGAGCTGGTCGGGATAGTCGGTGTTGAAATCTGGGTAGAGCGGATCGAAGTGCTCGCGCAGGGCCGCCTTGCTCGGCTTCACGCCGCCGAACAGCGGCACCGCCCACGGCCACGGGCTCGGCCCCGCGTGCGGATCACCCACGTTCGGCGGCAGCACTCCGCCCTGCTCCACTGCCTTGCGAGAACAGCCTGCCTCGAGCTTCGGCGGCGTCCGTCCTTGCGCGATCGAATCCGAATGGTACCCGGTGCACCACACCGCGTTCACAAATTCGCCATAGAAGCGGTAGCTCACGTGATTGCGCGCCAGATTGTCCCAGAGAAATCCGGTGCCGGGGTCATCCACGTCTGGAATGTTGTGCTCCAGCGGATACTCTTCGCCGACCTGGCCTTGAAAATCGTAGGTGCGCTCCTTGCCGCGGTAGGCGATCTGCCAGGTTTTCTCGTTGTAGTCGGAGGTGATCGCGGCCGTCGACCAGATGTGCCCGTCGCCCGAGACTTCTCCGCTGTCATAGAAATTGTCGAGCACGCCGAACTGGAGAGCGAGCTTGTGCTCGTTGGGCGTGATGTCGGCGCCGTACATGGTGAGCGACGGATCGCCGTCGCCGACTTGTTGATCGCCGAGCTTCAGGTCGCCGAGGATCTGGTCGTAGGTGCGGTTTTCCTTCAGCACGTAGATCACGTGCTTGATGGGATTCTGGACGCCGGCGAACGAGATGGTTCCGGGATCGCTGTGGAACAAGTTGTCGCGTCCGACGACTTGCGTCAGCTGCGGGAGCTTTTCAAGAGTCGACGGGATGTTCAGGCGGGCGATTGATCCCCGGAGCAGCGTGGCGATGTACGGATGATCGCGGTGCTTCATCTCGCTGCTGGTCTTGCCCATGTCTTTGTTGGCACGCGTGCCTTCTCCTTTAGCCGTGGCGATGAGGAGATCGTCGCCGTGAACGGCGAGGGCGCTGGGGTACCAGTCGGTGGGGATGAAACCGAGAATAGGCCGTTTTCCTGTGAGGTCTTTCCACGACTCAAGTTGCTGGGAGGTATCGAAGACGGCGACCGCATCGAGCGACGAATCCGCCACGAACAATCGCCGACCGTCCTGAGAAAGGGCGAGCGCGGTCGGAAAAGTTCCACGCGATTCTTGTTCTGGGATTCTAGTCGAGAGATGAACTTCGGGCGGAATAGCCGCAGTCGATAGGGCAACGACGAGGTCAGCATTCGACAGCGCGACGTACAGCGTTTTCTCGTCCGGAGTCAGCAACAGAGCCGTTGGATGGGAGCCTGGAGCCAGCGGTTCGTCCGGCTGCTCAAGTGGCGTCCGACGCGTAACAACGCCGCTCGTCAAGTCGAGTTCAGCCACTTGTGACGCATTCCACAAACTGCACCACGCCCGGCGTCCATCGCGGGTTGCCACGCAGGTGTACGGAAAGGACGACGGCACCAGGTCGTTGGTGGTCAGATCGAAAGTGTGGAGCACCTTGCCGGGTGCAGGGTCGAGCAGGATCGCATTGTCCGACAGGTTGTTGGCGACGAGGAGCTTGTCCTTACCTGCGGCGGCTACCACCGCCAAGCCCGCCGGATACGGAATTGCCATGTGCGGAGGCGCAGTTAGTCCAACTGCCAGCTTCTTCCCTGTCGGTAGCGGCTGGAGCGCGATGGGAATGAACCTCTCAGGCGTGACCTTGCCTGCAGCGAAGCTGTAAACCGCGATGCCGTTTCCTGTGTCGCCGGGCCTCGCTCCGGTCGGATCGGTCAGCGATCCGACCGACGCGTACAGGTGCTTGCCATTCGAACTGAATGCGAGGCCGATGAAGTAGCTTTGGTGGGATGTGTCACTGAGGCGCGCGTCGGGATATTCGACGATTTGATTCGTCTTCAGATCGAGCACCGAGATCGACTGGTGCGCGAGCGTTTCCTGCGTGCCGTAGCCATCGTTCAGCAGCGCGGCGTAGCGCCCATCGGGACTCAGCACCATCGTGGCGGGAAAGCTGTTGGTGCTGCCGATGCGGCCGGGCGCGGGAACGGTCAGCATCTTGCTGGTGGGGAGCATGATGGGAGGCCGCTCGGCGGATGGCTCTTGCGCGCAGAGAGGCGCAGCGGCGAGCAACAGGCAAATAGAAAGATGGCAGAACGAACGAGTCACGGCGCCTCCGAGGATGGTGGAGTCAGAAATGAAAGAGGTGATGAGCGTAATGCAAGGCGGGTCGCATGGTCAAAGAGCGTACTTTGGGCAGAAGCGAAATCGCCTCATTCCGAGCTTTGTCCTAAGCTTTGTCATCCTGAGCAAAGCGAAGGACCTCTTCATTTGCTGGCAGCATCGGCGCTCACTGCGAATGCATAGATCCTTCGGCCCGCCAAGAACGCGGACCTCAGGATGACAACAGGATGACAAGACGTTGAGATGCGTCCCAGTTATTGGCTGCTATTGGCCCGAGGCGCGCGTTGTCGGGCGGTCTGATTCGTGGCCTTCGGAATCGCCGGGATGCACGTTGTGGCGGACGTCGGCGCCTTGCACCCAGAAGATGACGTCCTCGGCGATGTTGGTGGCGTGGTCGGCGACGCGCTCGAGATTGCGCGCCACCAGCAGGGCATCGAGAGCCTGGCGCACGACTTCGGGGCGGTCGTTCATCGTCTTGACTAATTGGATGAAGGCGTCGTCGCGCATGCGGTCGATGACGCTGTCCATTTCGAGAACGGCCTGCGCGAGTTCCGCCTTGCCTTCGATGAAAGACTCCAGCGCGCGCCGCACCATGGCGCTGACGGCCGCGCCCATGCGCGCGATGTCAACGGGCAGCTCTGCCGCGGGCAGTTCGACCATGTCCATGACGCGCTCGGCAATGTTGACCGCCTGATCGCCCACGCGTTCGAGATCGGAATTAATCTTAGTCACGGCGAGGATGAACCGCAGGTCGACGGCCATGGGCTGCTGCATGGCGAGCAGATCGAACGCGGCTTCGTCGATTTCGCGCTCGGCAGTATTGATCATGCTCTCGCCTTCGAGCACCATCTGGCAGCGGGTCAGGTCGCGCTCTACATAAGCCTGGCGGGCGCGATCCACCGCCTGCTCCGCCAGCCCTCCCATGCGAAGCAACCGTTGCCGAAGATCGTCGAGCCCTAGCTGAAAACGCGTACGCATTTATCCTGACCTTCCTATCGAAATCCGCTTATCCAAATCTGCCGGTGATGTAGTCTTCCGTCTTTTTGTCCGACGGTTTGGTAAAAATCTTTTCCGTCTTGTCGAACTCAATCAGCTTGCCCAGCAGGAAGAAGCCGGTGAACTCGGCCACACGCGCTGCCTGCTGCATATTATGCGTCACAATTACGATGGTATACCGCTCTTTGAGCTGGAAGATCAACTCTTCAATTTTTCCCGTGGAAATGGGATCGAGCGCGGAGCAGGGCTCGTCCATGAGCAGAACCTCGGGTTCAACGGCCAAGGCGCGCGCAATGCACAAACGCTGCTGCTGGCCGCCGGAGAGGCTGGCGCCGGATTTTTTGTGGATGTGATCCTTCACTTCGTCCCACAGCGCCGAAACCTCGAGCGAATGCTGCACGATGTCGTCGAGCTTGCCGCGGTCGCGGAATCCGTTGAGCTTCAGGCCGGAGGCGACGTTGTCGTAAATCGACATGGTGGGAAACGGGTTGGCCTTCTGAAAAACCATCCCCACGCGGCGGCGGAGTTGGGTCGCCGAGGTGCCGTTGTAGGCGTCGATTTCGCCAATGCGGACGCGGCCCTCAACGCGGGCCTCGGGAATGGTCTCGTGCATGCGATTGATGCAGCGGATGAACGTGGACTTGCCGCATCCCGAGGGACCAATCAGAGCGGTGGCGTGATTGGCCGCCACTTTCAGATTGATGTCGTACAGCGCCTGGCCTTTGCCATACCAGGCATTGAGACTCTCGACCTGGATTCCGACACCCATAGATTATGCCGCTCCAAACGTACCACGGCGGACGACGTAGCGTACCGCCGCGACGGATGTGACGATGAGAAGAATGAGCACAAACGCTCCCGCCCATGCCTGCCGGTGCAAATCATCATAGGGCGAGGTCGCGTACTTGAAAATCTGCAGCGGCAATGCGGCTGTCGGTTGATCCAGCCCCAAAGTCCAGGGCTGACGCTGCCAGTGAGAGTTCCAGGGCAACCGGCCGCTCCAGTATTCATTGCCGAGAGCAGTGAACAGCAGCGGAGCCGTTTCGCCGGCGATGCGTGCGAAGGCCAGCATGACGCCAGTAATCACGCCGGAGGTTGCGGTTCGCAAGGTGATGGAAAGCGTCGTTCTCCAGCGCGGGATGCCAAGCCCATAGGCAGCTTCACGCAGAGCCTGCGGCACAAGGAGCAGCATCTCTTCGGTGGTCCGGCTGATCGTGGGGACCATCATGATGGCCAGAGCAACGCCGCCCGCCAGAGCCGAGAAATGTTTCTGAGAAAGCACAACGATGGCGTAGGCGACAATGCCGATCACGATGGAGGGCACGCCGTTCAACACGTCGGCAGTGAAGCGGATCGCGCTCCCCAGGCGATTGCGTCCGAACTCGGCCAGATAGATGCCTGCGCCTATACCGAACGGAACACCGATCACGCTGGCGACCACGAGAATGAGCGCTGATCCCACGATGGCGTTGGCCATTCCGCCTCCGGTTTCGCCCTCAGGCACCGGAATGTGCGTCAGGAAAGCCCAGTTGAGGGAGCCGACGCCCTTGTATATCAGGTAGCCGAAGATGGCGACCAACGGAATCAGCACCAGCACCACGGTCAGCACAGCTACGCCCGTCATGACGTGATCGGTGATGCGGCGGCGCCAACTCACAGGGGACACGGCTTGCCGGACCGCAGTGTTGACGGTTGGTTCAGGCATGTCCCCTCGCAGGCTGGCCGCGGGTTACGGTCCACACCAGCAGTTGCGCCAGAGCATTCACGATGATGGTGACCAGGAACAGGGCCAATCCAATCTCGATCAGGGAGGAAAGGTAGACGTCACCCGTAGCCTCGCTGAACTCATTGGCCAGCACGCTAGCCATCGTGTATCCGGGCGCGAACAGTGATTTCGCGATCTCGGGACGATTGCCGATCACCATGGTGACCGCCATGGTTTCGCCGAGGGCCCGTCCTAAGCCAAGAATGATTCCGCCGACAATTCCAGCGCGCGCATTACGCAGCACGCCGACGCGGATCATCTCCCAGCGGGTCGCTCCCAAGGCAAGTACGCCCTCGCGCTGGTGCTGGGGAACAACCATGAGCACTTCCCGGGTGATGGAGGAGATGATGGGCACAATCATGATGGCCAGGATGATGCCCGCCGCCAGCATGCCGATCCCGTACGGAGGACCTTCAAATAGCCCGGTCCAGCCCAGGGTCTTCGCCAGGAATGGCTGGACGTACCCGCTCAAGAGCGGCACAAGGACGAAAATTGCCCACAATCCGTAAATGACGCTCGGAATGGCGGCCAGCAGTTCCACGAAGAACGAAAGCGGCCCGCGCAGCGCTTTGGGGCACATTTCGGTGGTGAACACCGCGACGCCTACCGAAAGGGGAACGGCAATGATCAGGGCAACCAGTGACGAAACCAGCGTTCCGTAGATGAAGGGCAGAGCGCCGAACCGTTCGTTCACCGGATCCCAGTCGCTGCCGCCGAAGAACTTGAATCCAAAGGCGTGCCAGGAGAGGCGGGAGCCCGACATCAACTCGTAAACGATGAGCACCAACACGCCGAGAACGGCCAAGCCACATACGGTCATGGCCGACTTGAAGACGCGGTCGGGAACCTCGCCGCCAGAAGTCTGCAGCAACGGCGTAGCCCGGTCCGCCGAGGTGGATGTAACTTTCGTCCCTTCAACGGGTTGCGGTCCGGGCATATCAGGCCGAGGTAAGGCAGGGTTGGCCATTCGTGTTAACCGTAGCAGAGACTTGTTACAAAGGTGTTAAAATCAGCGAAGCTTTTTCCGCCGTCGTGGGAGCCATTGGTCAACTCTGAATTCTCTGTCTCCGAGATCATGCTTTTCGAATGAATGCGGTACTAACCCTCGCCCGCTGCCGGGATTTATTTTCTTTATGTCGATCGCACGTAAACACGGCCAACTTGTTTTCCAGAAGATGCAGCGGGCGCTGCTGAAGCTCTCTTCTGGACAGGATGCGGAAAGCATTCACAGCTTCCGTACCACGAGCCGGCGGTTGCAAACGCTGCTCGAACAAATCATCGCCAAACGCGACGCTAAACGCGACCGCAATCAGAAGAAACTCCTGAAAATGCTGGACCGGATTCGCAAGCGCGCGGGCAAGGTGCGGGATCTCGACGTTCAGCTTGCCGCTTTGCGCAGCTTGAAAGTGCCGCAGGAGCCGCGCCGCAAGACACAGCTGATACAGGGCCTGATCGAGCTTCGTGCGAAACATGAGAAACGGCTGCAGAAGACGTTGAATAAACAAACGATCCGGGAGATCCAGAAGCGGCTGAAACGGGGAGCGAAGCAGGTGAAATTGGAAGCGGCCAGCGATCCTCTGAGCGTCGCGAGGACCATGCTCGCACAGGTCGTGCGCCCGGCAGGTCCGGTCACTGAAGACGTGCTGCATCAGTACCGCATCGTGGTGAAGCGCGCGCGCTATGCGGCGGAATTCGCCCCGAAGTCGGCAGAAGCGGTCCAATTCATGGGCCAGCTGAAGCAACTGCAGGATGCTTTGGGCAATTGGCATGACTGGCTCACCTTGACGCAGACCGCAGCTAAGAGGCTGGGCGACGTCAATCAATCGTCTCTGGTGGCGGCCCTTCACAACGTGACGGGAGGGAAATTCCGTCAGGCAGTCGCTGCGCTTTCGGCCTTGTCGACGATTCAAGCCAGAACGAATCAGGCTGCGCGGAAAGGTCCGCCGGCAGTAGTGGAACAATCGCATAAACGGAGCACGAAATCTCCTACGCTGGTGGCGCGGACTGAAACTGCCGCGTAGCTTTTCCGCCATACGTCTTCCTCTCGGCACTCCGGTAAAAGAGCTGTCGAGCTGCGCTCGACCCTTCGGCCTTGCTCAGGGCAAGCTAGCCGGGGCGGCTGTCCCCACATGTGGCGGCAACCCCGAAGTGCGGTGACGATCTGGCCGTGGCCATGTACACTGTGAGGCTTCCCCATGCCCACGTTTGCCGCGGTCGATATCGGCTCGAATTCGGTGCGGCTGAAAATTGCGCGCCTGCAGGCGGGACGGCTGCGCGCCCTGCACGAAGACCGCGAAGTCACGCGCCTCGGCGAAGGCGTTTTTGGTTCCGGATTCCTGACTCCCGAATCCATGGCCGAGACGGTGAAGGTTCTGCGCCGGTTTCATCGTGCGACGCAGCAGATCGTAACCGATAGTGTGCGCGTGGTTGCGACCAGCGCTCTGCGCGATGCGCGCAATTCACAGGCATTCCTGGAGTGGGTGCGCTCGGCGACGGGCTGGCGAGTCGAGATCGTCTCCGGGGTGGAAGAAGCGCGGCTTATTCATTTGGGTCTTGTCTCGAGCCCGCGGGTTGATCGTTCTCCGACACTCATGATGGACCTCGGCGGCGGCAGTTGCGAACTGACGGTGACCCAGGGCGGACACATTCGCGACGCAGTGAGCCTTCCTTTGGGCGCGGTTCGTCTGACCAATGAATTTCTGCGTCACGATCCCACGCGCAAGGGCGAACTGAAGCGGCTGCGTGGCTTTGTCACGCGCGAGGTCAATCGCATAGCCAGCCGAATCGCGAGCGCCAAGGTGAAGAACGTGATCGCGACCTCGGGTACAGCGGCGGCCCTGGCTGCGGTCGCCAGCCACCAGCGTCGCGGGGCAGGACGGCAACGGCCGGTGGTAACACGCGCCGAAATGACGCGCATCGCCAAGCGCCTGGCACGGCTGCCGGTCGCGGAACGGCGCAAGATTGAAGGGATCGGCCTGCGGCGGGCTGAGATTATCGTTGCCGGAGCCACGGTCTATCACGAACTGCTGGACCGCCTGCACCTCAAGAGTTTCCGTTATTCGCCGCTCGGCCTGCGCGACGGAATTCTCGCCCAGATGGCAGCGGACTACGATCACAGCACGCGGTCGGGCCGGCAAATCGAATCGGAGCGGTGGGAATCGATTCTGAAAGCGGTCGATCATTACCACGTTGACCGCAAGCACGCTCTGGACGTCCGCGACTCAGCTATCCTGCTGTTCTCGGGCCTGCGCTCGCTGCACCGGCTGCCTCCGGAATACAGTGAGTGGCTCGCGGCGGCGGCCATGCTCTACGAAGTGGGCGACTACGTGAACCGGAACGGGCACCACCGTCATACTCACTACATCATTTCGAACTCTGAAATTCTGGGTTACACGCCGCAGCAACGGCGCCTGATCGCGGCCATTGCGCGCTATCTCGGAAAATCGCGCCCCACCATGGAGGATGGTCCAATGAAGGGGGTGGAGCCCGGCGATCGCGACAATGTGCAGAAGGCGATTCTGCTGCTGCGTCTGGCGCGCGCCCTGAACCTGGGCCGCAGCCGGGCCGTGGAAAAAGTACGCATCGGCCTGCGTTCTGCGGACGTGAAGTTGACGCTGATCCCGCGGCGGCGTATGGGAGTGGACCTGGAGCTTTGGGCGATCGAAAAAGAGCGCGATTATTTCCGCGAGGTGTTCGGACGCGAACTCTCCACCGCCGTGTCGTAGAGAGTGCGCAAGACCTTGGGCGTGACGCACCACTGCAGGGTGCCGGAAGTGCGGCGCATCTCCACTTTGGCCACCGCCCCCTTCTTTAATTCGAGCGAGGCTTCGCAGCCGGAGTCGCTAATGATGGCTCCCAGGAACTGGCTCAGGTTCGGATTGTGCCCCACGACCATGATGGCTTCCTGGGTGACGTATTTTTCCAGGAGTTTGCGAAAGTCGGCGAGTCCAGCCTCCGGGCGCAACCCGGTATCGATCTGTAACCTTCCTTCGTAACCCAGTTCGTTGCCGATCAGCGATGCGGTCTGGGTGCAGCGCTTCAGGGGGCTGGAAACGATCGCTTCCACCTGAACGTCCAGCGCAGCCAGGGCGCGCCCGATATAGCCGCATTGCTCAATGCCCTCTTTATCGAGCGCACGTTTCTCGTCCTTCTTGGGATTGGCGAAGTGTTCGCCGGCGCTGGCGTGGCGTAGAAAGTAGAGGATCATCGTGCTTTATCGTTCCTTTCCCACCACCACTCTACGCTTTCTCACGGAAGCGGGTGCGGGGAGCACGGCTGGCGCCTTGCCCTCGGCCACACTGATCAGGAAATCTTGCGCGCTGAAGGCCGCTGGGCCGCTGGGCGGACGCCGGTTCCGCGTGCCATGCAAGGGTTGCCACGCCCGGATGTAAGTGGTGTCCTTCAGAAGGATTCGCGCCTTTCGGTTGTCGGCCAGGTAGGCGTTCAGAATTTCATGGCGCACGCGCTCGCGCAGCATCGGGTCGCGCAGGGGCACCAGAACTTCGACGCGCTCGTAGAGATTGCGCGGCATCCAATCCGCGCTGCCCATGTAGATTTCCTCTTCGCCGCCGTTGGCGAAGTAAACAATCCGGCTGTGCTCCAGGAAGCGTCCCACAATGCTGCGAACGCGAATGTTGTCGCTCACCCCGCGGACTCCGGGACGAAGCGCGCAAATACCGCGGACAATCAAGTCAATTTGCACTCCGGCCTGAGAAGCGCGGTACAGCGCCTGCACGACCGTCTTGTCGAGCAGGGCATTCATTTTGCCGATGATCTGAGCTTCCCTTCCCTGGCGCGCATGCTCCGCCTCACGATCGATCAGCGCGATGACTTTGTCCGCCAAGTCCAGCGGCGCGACCAGGAGCGGGTCGTAGCTGGGGTTCTCGGCGTATGCGGTGAGGAAGCTAAAGACATCGTGCACGGCGCGCGTGATCTCGGGATTCGCCGTGAACAGGCTCAGGTCTGTGTAAATGCGAGCCGTGGTGGCGTTGTAGTTTCCAGTGCCGATGTGGGCATAGCTGCGGGTTGCGCCATCGGGATCGCGGCGCACCAGCAGCGACAGCTTGCAGTGCGTCTTCAAGCCCACCAGGCCGTGGAAGACCTGGACTCCCGCATCTTCCAGATCGCGCGCCCACCGGATGTTCGAGGCCTCATCGAAACGGGCCTTCAACTCCACCACCGCGGTCACTTCCTTGCGCGAAGCGGCGTCTATCAGCGAAGGGACGATGGCGGAATGTTCACTCGTGCGGTAGAGAGTCTGCTTGATGGAGAGAACACTGTCATCCTCGGCGGCCGATTCAATGAACGAAACCACCGCGTCGTAGGAATCGAAGGGGTGATGCAGCAGGATGTCGTGGCCGCGCAACTCCTCGAACAGATCCTTGGACTTCGCGGTCAGGCGCAACTCGCGCGGCGAAAACGAGCGGTACTTCAGGTCAGGACGCTTCACCTGCTCGTAGACGTTGAACAAGCGCGAGAGGTTGACGGGCCCGTTCACGGGAAAAACCTGCCAGGGATCGAGTTCGAACACGGTGCGCAAGCGATCGATAATCTCCGGATCGGCGTCGGCTTCAATTTCCATGCGCACGGCGTCACCCTTGCGGCGGTTGTGCAGTTCGGCGCGCACCGACTCCAGCAGGCTGCGGGCTTCTTCCTCAGCGAGATAGAGGTTGCTGTTGCGAGTCACGCGGAAGGGCGCGGAAGAAACGACGTCATAGCCGTGATACATGCGTACGGCGTGATGGGCGACGAGATCGGCCAGGAAAATAAAGTCGTCGGTGCCTTCCGAAGGCAGGCGCACCAACCGGGGCAGAGCCCGCGGGACCGAGACGACGCCCGTATAAGTCAGTGCCGAGCGACGGCGACGGCGCAACAGAAAACCCAGGCACAACGCTTTGTTGATGACGCGGGGAAACGGGTGCGCCGGGTCCACGGTGACCGGCGTCAATAGAGGGTCCAGTTCCTTCTCGCAATATTCGTCCACAAAACGCAACTGCTCGGAATCCAACTCGTGCAGTCCCAGCACGCGAATTCCGTTCTCGGAGAGCGCGGGACGCAGGCGGGCGTTCCAGCAGTCGTACTGTTCGTCGACGAATTCGTGGGTCAGCTTGTTCAGCACATCCCGCTTTTCGGTGAGGGTCAGGCCGTCGGGACCAGCCTCGTTGTAGCCGTCTTCGATCTGCTGCATCATGGCGGCCACGCGTACTTCGAAGAACTCGTCCAGATTGCTGGCCGAGATGGAGAGAAACTTCAGCCGCTCCAGGAGGGGGTTGCCGACGTCCTCCGCTTCTTCGAGCACACGGCGGTTGAACGCGAGCCAGGACGTGTCGCGATTCAGGAAGTACTGAGGATTGTCGAGAGAAATGCGAGCCATAGCAGACGCGCTGACTGCTCTATACCGATGATTTGTTGTTGCCGATCGAAATATGCCTGGTAAACCCCCGACGAAGCATGGGGGGATTTAAGTATAAAGCATCCGATGCGGAGACGCAGGACGCCGACTCACGCAAACACCGTCGCTGTGACGGCTGGCGGGAAATCAAAAAACCGGCACCCAGAAAGCGTTTGTGCTTTCCAGGTGCCGTTGTGTGCTTCTTGCGGTTCGGCTTGCCGGTACTGCAGCTTTTACGGCAGGTAGTAACGGAACGACGTGAAGAACAAGTTGTCAATCCCGTGGGGCTCGTTGGGATACGACGAACCGGACCAGGCGTTGCGGGTCACGTAGGAGTACTGCGGGCCAAATTGGATGCGTCCCTTGTTGGTCTTGTTCTCCTGCAAACCGTCCTTGTTGACCTTCGCCCTCGATCCGTCGTACAGCTTCCACCAGAAGCCCGCGGTGCCTTCCACCAGCACGCGCGTGTCGGCGGTGCAACCGCCGAGGCCGCCGGGAAGGAATCCGCCCGGCCCAGGCCCAGTCTCGGTGGAGCAGCCCAAATTGTTGAAGAAGGGTGAGCCGTAACCGACGTACTTGCCGGTGATCGGATCGTAGCCGGCCGTTCGGCTGTTGTACTCCGCGCCCGCGTTCAGGTAGAAGTCGAGCTTCGGCCCGTGCCATTCGAGGGTAGCCAATCCCTGATAGTTCTTAATCAGGGCCAGAGTTCCGTTCGCGCGTACCGAGGCATCCGCCAGTCCGCTGGCGCCATAGCGGCCGATTCCGCTGCCGCCTAGGGCGTGCAGTCCGAAGTCGATGTGCTTGTTGGCGAAGGACCAGCGGGCGTTGGCGCCGATGCCGCCGCCGTTCTTGGAGCTGTTAAACGCGTCGGAAGCATTGGGGACACCAGGAGTCGTTCCGGTGCCGCAGGGAGTGGTCGCGGAGGAGGAAACATCTTCGCAGGGGAAGACGCGGTCGCGGAAGCGGGTGAACACGCCGAAGATTTCGTAGTGTCCGAAACCGGGCTCGAACACCAGCTTGGCGATGATGTCAGGCGATGGGTTGAAAGAGTAGTTCGCTGCGTTGGTACAGGTGGTGACGCCAGTGGCGCTGGTGGTGCAGGTGGTGACCGCGCCGTTGTAAACGCCGCCGCCCGCGCCGGCCGAGCCGACCAGAAAGTTGTTCACGTTGTTGTGGGTGCTGAGCGTCTCTTGCGACTCTTCCACTGAAACCGCGGCCCAGACCTTGTTGTTGAAGTTCTTGGACAGACGCACCCCGTACTGGCGCGCCCAGCTGAAGCCCGCGGTATACGCCGCGTCGATGGTCATCGGCAATGCTTCCGTGCGGTTGTCGACGCCGTGCTTTGTTTCGGTAACCAGACTCCACATCTGGCCGCCGGTGAAGGTCAAGCCGTTGTCGAACGCGGCTTGGCCCCAGGCCTGCCGCTGCCGGAGCGAATAGCTGTTGCTCTGGTTATTGTTGGAGGTCACACCGGCCGAGAGGAAGTCGGCTTCCACGTAGCCTGAAAGCTTCACGCTTGCCAGCCGCCCCTCCGCTAGCAGGGAAACTCGAGACTGGCGTCCGGAACCGAAGAACTCCGACATCTTGCTGGCCGAAGCGCCGGACATGGTTATCGAGTTAAAGGGCGTGTTGACATCAGAAGCCAGGGCGCGCGAACGCCACACTGTTTCAGCCGCCAGGAAGCCGCCTGGACTAACAGTGATGCCCTTGAAGTGAATCGCGGTCGGAGATTCTGATGCGATCTTCTGGGTCTCCTGAACCGTCACCACGGTGTTGGCCAGGTTGGCCTTGAGGTCGGTGACATCGGTCTTCAATTCGCCGACCGTCTGCTGCTGCTGGCTAGCCTGGGCCTGGGCTGCGTCCGCTTTGGTGGACGCATCGGTGGCGGCGGTCTGGGCTTGTTGTACAACTTGATCTTTGCGGTGCAGCTCGTCGCGCAGTTCCTGAATCTGCTGTTGCTGCTGGGCCAGGGCCGCTTGTTGGGCCGCGATCGCGTCTTTCAGCGACTGTACGTCAGCCGCGGTCAAGGT
Organism: Acidobacteriota bacterium; assembly: GCA_013289685.1. Lineage (GTDB taxonomy): Bacteria > Acidobacteriota > Terriglobia > Terriglobales > Acidobacteriaceae > Sulfotelmatobacter. The sequence continues at coordinate 187,551 of JABCZL010000003.1, forward strand.
CGCGGCTGCGGGCTTCGCTTTCTTAGGTTTGGGCGCGGTACTGGTTTGCGCGACCAGTCCTGTCGCCAGAAAAAGAATGGCACACACTTTCCACGCAGACTTCATGGTTCTCTCCTTTTTGGTGCTGCGATGAATGAAAATATCCGTGCTCGCGAGGATTTTACTTGACCTGCTTGATCGCTTCCTTCACTTTTGCCGCCACGTTATCCGGCAACGGCGCGTAGCTGAGCGCAGACGTCAGCTTCTGGCCATCCGTCACCATCCAGTTGAGAAAGTCGGCCAGAATCTTGCCTTTTGCCGGGTCCTTCGACTGGGCCGGAATCAGCAGCCAGGTGAAGCTGGAAATCGGGTACGCATCCTTGCCGGGCGCGTTGGTGATGGATACGCGGAAATCGGGCGGCATCTTGGGCGCCGAAGCGGCTGCAGCGGTTACGCCGTCGAGGGAGGCTTTCACGAAGACCCCTGCGGAATTCCGCACGCTGCCGTACGGAATATTGTTTTGCACGGCGTAGATCAGCTCGATGTATCCAATCGAGCCGGGCAACTGGCGGATCATTCCCGCCACGCCATCATTGTGTAGGCCACCCATTCCGATCGGCCATTTCACCGAAGTGTCGGCGCCTACCTGGCTCTTCCACTCCGGGCTGATTTTGGAAAGATAGTCCACCCAGATGAAGGTGGTGCCGCTGCCATCGGAACGGTGCACCACGATGATGTCTTTGTCGGGGAGATTCACGCCAGGGTTTGCCGAGGTGATCGCCTTATCGTTCCACTTGGAGATCTTGCCCAGAAAAATTCCCGCCAGCGCTTCTGGCGTGAACTTCAGTTCCGCAGTCACCCCGGGAATGTTGTAAGCTGGCACGTCTGCGCCTAACACCGTCGGGATATTCAGGATCTTGGTCTTCGCCTCCTGCAACTGTTTGTCAGTCATAGGCATGTCGCTGGCGCCAAAATCCACAGTACCGGATAAGACCTGGCGAATTCCGCCGCCGCTGCCGATCGCCTGATAATTGACTTGCACGTCGGGATGGACCTTGTGGTATTCACTGAACCACTTCGAGTACATCGGGTTGGGGAACGTGGCACCGGCCCCGTTCAGCGTGGTCTGCCCCACTACCGGCAAGGCCAGAAGGACACACACCAACAACGGCACGATTTTGCGCATGACCAGATGATTCCTCCTTGAAATGATGTCCCCGTTCTATCGGCGCAGTGTTACAGGACGGTTACAAACGGGTGAATTTCTGATGAATGCCCAAGGATTGTCGCTGGGGTCGAGATCGCTGAAAACTGTGGAAAAAATGGTCGAGGACGGGGATTTGGACGTCGCCGCTTAGTGTGCCGCCTGGAGATGCGCAATCTCGCGGGAAAAGAGAGCGTTTTCCGGGAAGTCTCGCTGCAGGCCTGCCAGTAATTGGAGGGCCTTCGGATTATCTTTCTCTCGAACGTAGGCAATCGCGAGCAGAATTCGTGCGAAGGGGGCGAGGTAGTGTCCGTGGTCCGCGGTGGTTTGCAAGTCGGCAATTCCGCCCTTCTTGTCGGCTGGGAGGCCGCCCATGCGAAGAATCCAGCGCACTGGGGCGGACATGCTTCCGATAATGTATTTGCTGAAGCCGGTCGCCAGCAACGCGTCGTAACAATCGTGGCAAACCGCGAGGAGTTGCTGCGCCGAGGCAGCGGCCTCTTTGGTGAAGTGCAACGATGCCATATTGCGCTTCTCGATGAGCGCCGCATAATCGGCTTGCAAACCCGAGGACAACGTCATGGCAAGCAGCGCGTCGCGATCTTTGGGATCGTTGGCAAGCCGCACACGGGAAAGACTCTGGGCCCGGCCGATGGCGGCCAGGAACTGCTGTCGCAGGACCGGGTCAGGCGTCAGCTTCGGACGCTGGACGAACGTTTCGTCATTCTCGTAAAACTGAGCCTCGAGGATCCCCAGCCGATTGAACTCGGAGAACAAAAGGCCCGCCGCTTCGCTGACCGGACCCATCGGGTCTTCGGGATGTGATTGCTGCCATGTCGCGAAGTCTTTTTGGGCGCCTGCGAAGTCGAGATTGTAGAGTCCAGAAAAGCCATCGTCGAGCGGCGAGACCACGGCGGCACTCGGGTTATCCTCGGCACTCGCCGGCAGGCTTAGAGCGCAACAGACCAGCAAGACTGCTACTATGCTCCACGCCCGTGCATCTAAGGTTTTGGCCATGTGTCCGCGCTCGCGCTCTCTATCATCATGAATCGGGGCCGGGTTACAACTTATAAGGGCACTCGTTGTTTGATGACGCTGTTTGATGACGCTTGGTTTGATGACGTTTGAGGCAGAAACGAAGGCCCCAATTTGTAAAAACGTTTGTCATTTCCACCATGAGCCCATCACCTGGTCCAAGGACGAAAATTTCATGAGTGATTCCGCCATACGTTTCGCTCCGGGGTGGCCCGGCATTCCGCCGCGCTGGACCTCGAGCGCCAAGATGGGCGCCGGCACCGCCCTCAACCAGCACAGCAAGGTCTGGTTCACGCTGAGTCACGGCATCCTGAACGAAGTCTACTTCCCCCGCGTGGACCAGGCTTGCACCCGCGACATGGGATTGATCGTCACCGACGGCAGCGATTTTTTCTCCGAGGAGAAGAGGCATTGCACCTTTGAAAATCGGCCGTTCGAGCCCGGCATTCCAGCCTTTGAATTGACCAACACCGATATCAGCGGACGCTACCGTATCCACAAGGAGGTCCTCACCGACCCCTACCGCAACGTGGTTCTGCAGAAGGTCAGTTTCGAGCCGCTGCAAGGAAAGCTTTCGGATTATCGGATTTACGCCCTGCTCTCGCCCCACCTGGCCAACTGCGGATACGGCAACACGGGCTGGATGGGCGACTACAAAGGCTTCCCCATGTTCTTCGCCCGGCACGACGGCGCCACGCTGGCGTTCGCGTGCTCGGTTCCGTGGAAGAAAACGTCGGTGGGATTCGTGGGGACCTCCGACGGCTGGCAGGACCTTTCGCAGCATTTCCAGATGGAGTGGGAATACACACGCGCCGAGAACGGCAACATCGCCTTCACTGGAGAAGTCGATCTCGCGGCCTCTAACGGTGAATTCGTGCTGGCCCTGGGTTTCGGGTCGATGTGGACGGAGGCCGGGCAGCAGGCGCGGTCCACGCTTTACGAGGACTACAACGAAATTCGCCAGCAGTACGTGTCACAGTGGAAGAACTGGCAAACCAAGCTCATCAAACTCGACGAACCGCTGCGCCAGTGCGATCTGTATCGTGCTTCGACCGCTGTCCTGCGTACGCACGAGTCGAAGGATTTTCTCGGCGGCATCATCGCCAGCCTCTCGATTCCCTGGGGATTCAACAAGGGAGACGAGGATCTGGGTGGCTACCACCTGGTCTGGCCGCGTGATTTGGTCGAAAGCGCCGGGGCGCTTCTGGCCGCCGGTGCAGTCACGGATGCAGTGCGAGTGTTGCGTTATCTGGAAGCCACGCAGGAGGCGGCGGGCAACTGGGCGCAAAATCTGTGGCTTGACGGACGTCCCTATTGGGGCGGCGTTCAGATGGATGAGACGGCTTTCCCCATCCTGCTGCTCGACCTGCTCCGCCGCGAAGCACCGGAGTCTCTGGGCAAACTGGATCGATGGTGGCCGATGGTGCGCAACGCCGTCAGCTTCATTCTCCGCAATGGTCCGGTCACGCAACAGGATCGCTGGGAAGAAGACGCGGGCTACTCGCCGTTCACGTTGGCGGCGGAGATTTCGGCGCTGCTGGCGGCGGCCGATATCGCCGATCTCACGGGCCACAGCGAACAAGCCACCACCATCCGCGATACGGCCGACGCCTGGAACGACAACATCGAGCGCTGGGTCTACGCCACCGGAGGCGACCTGGCGCAGCAACTCGGCATCGACGGTTACTACGTGCGCATCGCGCCTCCGGTCACAGATAGTGCCGCGTCGCCAACCCAGGGCTTCGTTCCCATCAAGAACCGCCCGCCGGGGCAGGATGGGGGCCAGGAAAACGAGCGCGCCTATCACATCGTCAGCCCTGACGCGCTGGCGCTGGTACGGTTTGGGCTGCGCTCGCCCGACGATCCGCGCATTCTGAATACGCTTAGGGCTATCGACGCTCTGCTTGCCGTCGAGCTACCCCAGGGCCCGTGCTGGTATCGCTACAACGGCGACGGCTACGGCGAACACAAAGATGGCAGTGCCTTCGATGGAACGGGCATCGGGCGTCCGTGGCCGTTGCTGGCCGGAGAGCGCGCTCATTACGCTCTCGCGGCCGGGCACCGCGACGAGGCTGAGGCGCTGCTGGTCGTGATGGAAAATTCGCCCGCAGGGGCCAGCCGCTTGCTTCCCGAACAGGTCTGGGACGCCGCCGACATACCGGCTCTGGAGCTATTCCGCGGTAAGCCCACTGGCTCGGCCTGCCCCTTGGTCTGGGCTCACTCCGAGTACGTCAAACTCCGCCGCTCGATTCGTGACAACAAAATCTTTGACCAGCCTCCGCAGACCGTTAAGAGGTATTTGATTGAGAAACATGGGAGGCAACATTTCGGCTGGAGGTTTAACAACAAAATCCGGAGCATCCCGCGCAACCAGACGCTTCGCATAGCGCTGCTCACGCCCGGCCGCGTGCACTGGAGCCTCGACGGCTGGAAGACTGCACACGATACAGACGCACGCGACACCGTCGTCGGCATCTACACGCTGAATCTGCCGACGGCGTCGTTGCCGGTGGGAGGGCAGGTGGTTTTTACTTTTTTCTGGCCTGCGGAGAATCGGTGGGAGGGGACGGATTATACGGTCACGGTGGAGAACGGCTGAGCGCGCTTCGGCTTTGATTTTGTAATCGGTATTCACGAGGGTAGTCGTGGATTCAAGCGGTGATTGGGCGTAAAGTGCTTATCGTGAAGCGTTCGCTTACCATCACTGCGCTGCTGTTCCTGCTTAACCCTCTTGTCGTCTCCCAAACACCGTCCCACGGCACAGACTGTCCGACTCTGAAATACTCGCGGCGGCACAAAACCTCATGCCTCTGCGGCACGGTAGAGGTGTGTTCGGGAGACATTTGCGGTCGCCCCTCAGACTACGGCCTCGACGACGACATTACGGTAGAGCTGCGGGACAAGGCTGGCGCGACGATCCTCGATTCGAAGAAAGCCGTCGTCGAAATACGTGAGAAGGAGGGCACGACGCAGGACGGGACAAAAGCCTCTTTTAAAACAAAAGATCGGAGGTTTTGTTTTGAAGGGCAAGCCGATGGAGACTATGTGTTCGCCTTTGTCTTGTACAAGAACAGCGTCCCTCAACCGGCGGTCAAATTTCCCCAGAACTACTCACGCAAGCGGCGCAAATCCTGCGACGCCACCTACATGGTGGAGCCCATCTGTCCGAAGTAGTGCGTTCAGTTGGCGATAAACGGCCAAGAAGGCTGGTAACGTAAGGATTAGGATCGAGCCCTACTCATCCACGCAGGTATAGCACAACTCGACCACCGTGCAATCGTCGCTTAGGGGATTCCCGGCGCAGAATTCGGTGACGGACGAAAAGATTCCTTCGAGCGTGGGAGACTTGGCAGCGGCCGCTTCCAGCCGGAAGTCTTCATAAAAATCGCCCATGGCGTTTTCCGCCTCGGTGACGCCGTCAGTCACGAGAATGAAGCGATCGCCGGATTTCATCTGGCATCGCGCGCTTTCGAAAGTCGCGTCGGCCAGCAGCCCCACCGGAACGTTTCCGTGCGGAGGACGCATCACTTCTCCGGCGCACACCAGCAGCGGCTGCACGTGGCCGCAATTTACGTATTCGAGGTCGCCATCGCGCCGCAGCCGCACCAGCAACACGGTCGCGTATTTTTCGCCCACCAGTTTCTCGGTGAAGAAACGGTTGACCGCCACCACTACATCGAGCAGGGGCACGCCGGCACTCAGGTGCGAATAGATCATCCCCTGCAGCGTGGAAGCCAGGAGGGCGGCCGACACTCCCTTGCCACTAACGTCGGCCAACACCACCGCGAGGCCTTCTTTGGTGTTGACTGCGTCAAAGAAGTCGCCGCCGATTTCTTTACAAGACAGGTTCTTCCCGCGCAGCTTGGCGAAGGGGACTTCGGGAATCTTCACCTGCATCAGACGCTGCTGAATGCTGGCCGCGATGCTCAACTCCTGCTGGTAGCGGCGGGCTTCTTCCTCGGCTTGGACCAGGCGCGCGTTCTCGATGAGCGAGGCGGCTTCAGTCGCGATTACGTGCAGAATCTCCTGGCCAACCCCGCTGATATCGCGCGAGGCGAAGCGCGAGTCTACGTAAAGCACGCCCATCGCATCCGGCGAGGTCGCTGCGTGGACGGGCGTCTGCGCGTCGCGCGTCGCCTGCACTACCAGCTTCCGAAGCGGGATGCAGACTACGGTTCGAAGGTCGTAGGCCACGATACTCTGGCGGCCGGCAAGATCGAGCGACTGGCTGGTGTCGGTCAGGAGGAATTCGGAGTTCGACCGCATCGATTCTTCGAGGATCGAGTGCGAGATCGTCTTGTCGTCGAGCAGCGGCTCTTTCTTGGAGTTGCGGCCAGCGGCCAGGCGGAGCTTCCCTTCCTCGTCCTTGAGAAAAACATACGCGCGCTCAGCCCGCGTCAGTTGCAGCGTGACGTCGAGCATGGTCATCAGAATTTCGTCGAGCACGCCCGCCGTGTTGAGCTTGCGCGCAGCTTCGAGAAACAACGTGAGCTTCTCCAGGTCGGTGGCTTCCTGCTTGATCTGCATGCCAGAGATCTGGCTGAGAAATTCGCGCGCCGTGTTGGAAGTGGCGTGAGCGGGATTGAACAGGATGTAGGCGGAATCGCGGGCGCCAAACTCCAGCCGGTCGCCGCGCTCCAGTTTCTGGCGCTGGATGCGCTCTCCATTCACGAAGGTGCCGTGCTTGCTGCCCAGGTCGACCAGGAAAAACGATTGGCCCTCCTGCATGATCTGGGCGTGGTCGCGGGAGACGCGCGGGTCGGCGATCACCAGATCCTTGTCAACTTTCCGCCCGACGGTGAACGGGGTACGGTTCAGGACGATGTTCTTCTGCTCGCTGCCCTGTACGAAGACCAGGGCGGGAAACACACCAGAGCCAGAACTGTGATGACTGATTGCGCCTAAAGCCATGAAGGGTCGTTGAGCGCGCACTTCGCCTTCGCCAGGGACGACTAGCCGCGCTCATCGCAGGGATATCTCCCGCTGCAACAGACTACTCTGCGGGCGCGCTGTCCCGCAAGCTACTCGGCGGACTCATCCAGGCATTCAGAAGGGCTAATCCGAAGACGAAGACCGGCAACATGAAAGTCGAGTTGAACGGGATCAGGTAGATCCTCTGCCTCAGTTCCGGGGTGAGCCACAGATAGGCCACGCTGAGCCCCAGAGTGGCGATCCACGGCCAAAGCAGGAAGATGCCGCCAATGATCCGGGCCATCCGAATCGCGGGGAGGATTGAATCTGTGGAACTCTGGCTTTGCAGCAAAGCCAGAATCGCTGGTACCAGCAGGACCTGATTGTAGGGCGCTAGCTTGGGAACAATCAGAACCGTGAGAGCCAGCACCACGCCGAGAGCCTGCCCGAACACAGCGCTGCTGGTGGGCCCTCTCCGATGGCGCCAGAGAAGAAAGGCGCACACCGCCACGCTCAGCACTTCGAAAACGTGCCCCGCGATCGAACCAAAGAGCACCACCAGGGCTGACTGATTGTCGGTGTACTGTTGGTATTGCCGGATCGCGTGGAAGAACATCGGCAACCAACCCGGCAGGACGAATTGCGCTCCGCCCAACAGCAACAACATAAGCAGCCCGAATCCAAAGACAAACCGCCGCCGCGAATGCCATTCGCTCGCAGCCCACCACAGCAGCCAGAGAACGGCCGGCCATGCCAGTTGCGGTTTTATGGTGGCGAGGGCCAGCACGCCCCCGGCAAGAAAGAGCCATCCCGCGCTCAAGCAGGCGGCACAGGCGGCGAGCAACACAGCCACCACCAGGCTCAGTTGTTGCAGCTTGATGCCTTGGACCATGGGCAACCAGCCCAGCATCAGCACGATGAGAATAAGAGTCGTCCCGAACGGCGGCAGCCAGCGCAGAACCCTCAACCACAGAAAAACCGTGACGGCAGCCAACCCGACCAGCAGCCAGCGGAAGGCTGTCTGCACGATGTCGAATGGGACATCCACTGTCGACGCGAGCAGGAAGACGACGTACGCAGGATACACAAAGCCCTGCTGATCTTTCGGATCGTCGGGGCGCGTGGGATCGAGTTGCCGGCCGTAGTACCCCTGCTGAATCTCGCGGGTGATCTCGGGACTGTAGGGATTACGGCGGTGCTTCAGCAATTCGCGGGCTCCCAGCCATCGCGGATAGAGGTCGGAAAAGTTGCCACGGGGCTGGTGGTGGAGCGCCGCGTCGGCGATCTGCTGTGCCCTCAAAATATGATTGGCGTAGAACCACGTACTCGCCGAGGCTACGACGGCCAAGGCAACTGCGATGACGAATGACGGGTACTTTGACAAAGCGGAACGCTCTCCGTTCAACCATCCCACAACGAATCCCGGTTCAACCGCTTCATGTTACAACTGTGTGGGCACGAATCATCTCATGCGTGGGCGCATCGCAGTCTCAGCCGCGATCGGCTTGGCGAGCGGGGCATTCTGCTGGTTCCTGATGAAGCGTCTTCATCAGGACGCGGCCGACTTCCACTGGGCGTTGCATCTTGTTCAGCGGTTGCTGGCCCGGCAGAACCCTTACGATACGCCATTCGAGCAGTACCCGCTGCCGGCGGCGCTGTTCGCGCTTCCGTTTGTGCGTCTGCAGCCTGAACTAGCCGCCGGACTCTTCTGGGGAATCAGTTCTTCCCTGCTGGCTTTCGGCCTCACCCGCCACGGCTATACCCGGCTGCTGGTATTCTTCGCTTATCCGTACTGGGCGGGGATTCTCACAGTACAGTGGTCGACCATCATCGCCGCCAGTGCATTTTTGCCGTGGCTGCTGCCCGCGACCATGGCCAAACCCCAAGTCGGGCTGCCAGTATTCCTCACGCGCCTCGATCGCCGCGGCTTGGTGGCGTGCCTGGTCGTCGCTCTCGCGAGCCTTGTCGTGAAGCCGAACTGGCCCTGGCTATGGCTTCGACAGGCGGGAAACTACCAGCACTTCATCCCGATTCTCGTTTTTCCGGGAGCGATCCTGTTGCTGGCTTTGCTGCGCTACCGGGATCGAGACGCGTGGCTTCTTCTCTTGTCCGCGTGTATGCCGCAGCGCTGGTTTTTCGACAGCTTTACGCTCTGGCTGATTCCGCAATCGCGCCGGGAAATCATCTGGACGGTTTTCTTCAGTTGGGGCGCGGGAATCTGGCGCTGGTACTACACTCCCCACAGCTTCACCGAGGTCGGGCGCTGCACGGTAATTTTGCTGTATCTGCCGATGTTGGCCGTGGTGCTGCTGCGCAAGCCACCGAGCGAGGTCCCGGCCGCAAATGCCGCCGGTGGTGTGGCTCTCGCGTAAATTTCGCGTAGATTGGACGCTAGAAACTTTAGTGGACAGCTCAACCGACAGCCCGATGAAACCCCGTTACTGGCACTACTGGATCGGCCTGGCGCTGTTGTTAGCCATTGTCCCGGTTCTGCGCAGCCAGCACCTTCCGCTGAAGTTCGACTGGATCACCCTCGGTGTCGCTTACTGGTTTGTTCTGGCGGCGCAGTCCATCTTCGTCGCTGCGGTGCTGTGCGTGATCGGTCTGCCTCGCGAGCAGGGATGGGGACCCTTGCTGGCGGGCTATCGAGAGAGACCGCTTCGCATCATCCCCCTGCTCCTCTACTTTGCCATTCTCGTCTGGATCGCCACCTGGTTGAGAGCCTTGGTGCTTACCGTGGATGCGGTAGCGGTGTTGGAACTGCTCCGCCGGCATAAAGGGCGAGGGCTGCGCCAAACCGCGTCCGCCGTTCTGGCGCCTGCCGCGTATCTCTTCTTCGGGTTTCTGATGGTGCTTGCTTATGACTGCGCCATCGTTTCGGTTCGCTTTAACTTTGCGATGGACCCGGCTCTCGCCGCCATCGATCAGTGGTTGCTGCATGGCCACTCGGTTTCCGAACTCACGCACTGGGCGGTGCAAACCTTCCCGATTTCTTTTTTCAAGGCTCTGGAATTCATTTACTTCGGAATGTTTCCCCAGATTGGAGCGGCCCTCATCCTGGTCGCTCTGTGCGAGGGAAGATCGCGCGCCTTGCAGTTCGTCGGAACGATCCTGCTGTCTTATTACATCGCCCTTGTCGTCTTTTATATCTGGACCGCGCAAGGGCCGTACTATCTCTGCCCAGGCCATTTCTCGCGATTTCCTGCCAGCCTTCAGATTTACAACCTGCAACAGACGCTGATCCGGGACGCGCTGGCGCTCTGGCGGCATGAACCCCTCCAGCGCATTTCCACGGATTACTTCATCGGGTTGCCGTGCATGCACATTGTGCAGCCGGTGATCGTGATGTGTTTTCTGCGGCGCTGGAAACGTATGGTGGTGGTGCTGGCGGTTTACGATGTGCTGCTGGTCGCGGCCATACTCATGCTGGAAATGCACTACGTGATCGACATCCTTGCGGGCCTACCGGTGGCGGCGGCTGCCATCGCGATCACAAGCGGTCCGTTTGGCGGTAAGGAGGCTGCGACCTCCAGGGCAGAGCCCGGGACCATCTTATGAAGAATTCTCTCGGCGCCAAGCCGGTTTGGTGGCTGCTGCTCAGCATTGTTTCCGCCGGCAGCATGGCCTACTATGTCGGCCAGATCTGGAGTGCCAATCAGCCGCCACATTTTAGCGATCTCTACGCGCCATGGTGGGGAGCGCACGAACTGCTGCGGCACGGTCGCAATCCATATTCGCCCGAAGTCGCCCACGAAATTCAAACCGTAATCTACGGCGCACCAGCGGCCTCCGATTCGCAAGATCCTTCCGGCATCGGTGGCGGATTTGCCTACCCACCGTATATTGCCCTCCTGCTTTGGCCGATGGTCTACATTTCGTTTTCCGCCGCGCAGAAGGCATTTCTGTTTGTCTCGATCCTGGGGACATTGCTCACTATTGTGATTTGGTTCCGTCTCGTGCGGTTCCGCCGGTCTTCCCAAATCTTGCTTGCCGCGACTACTTTTGCCCTGGGCAGCTTCCCCGTACTGCAGGCGATCAAACTGCAGAACCCGAGCCTCCTCGCCGCCTTTTTCATTGCGATTACACTTTTTCTGCTCTTCACCGACCATCTAGTGCTGGCCGGGGCAATGTTGGCGGTCTCGACATTCAAACCACAGTTCATGGTCGCATTGATTCCCTGGCTTGCCCTCTGGAGCCTGGGCGATTGGCGCCGTCGACGCCCCGTGGCCTTTAGCTTTATCGCCAGCATGTTCCTGCTGGTCGGGGTCAGCGAATGGCTTCTGCCAGACTGGATTTCTGGTTTTCTGGGAGCGGTTCGCGCCTATCGCCATTACACTTACGGTCACTCTCTCCTCGATGTGTGGTTCACTCCCACCTGGGGGCCGATCGCCGCCGCCTTCGTTCTGCTTGCAGTTCTGGCTCTCTGTTGGAAACATCGACGGCAAGCCTCGGATTCCCCGGATTTTATGGTTGTCACGAGTCTCGTGCTGGCAGCGACTCTGGTCATTATTCCGACCTTGGCTCCCCACGCACAGATACTGCTATTGCCCGGGATCTTGTGCCTCCTTCAGAGTCGAACCTTGCCCTTGCCCTCGCCAGCCGGCAGGCTCCTGCGGCTGGTTCTTGCCGGAACCTGGACACTTCTGGCATGGCCGTGGATTGCTGTCTTTGCCCTGCTTCTTGCGGCGGTGAAATTCCCCACCCACACCTTGCTGCATTTTTGGGAGCTTCCGCTCTACACAAGCCCTATCCTACCCATGGCTTTGGTATTTGGTTTAACCTGCCTCCTGTTCCGCGGTGGCTCAGAGAAACAACCGGGGGGCGGGGCCTCCCGCTGCTAGCCTTAACCTAACCCTTCAGGATTTTTGATCAGGGTGCCCTGGCCTTTCTGAGTGTCCGCTGGCTCACCCGGAGGTAATCGATTTCGCCCCCAGGTATGCAAGAAATTACGACCCTTCCGACATATTGCAAGGTATGATTAGCCGTATCGAGTGGGAAAATCTTTGCACGTTCGGGTGGTCGGCACGTGGTGCGATCCATTCGACCTCAAAAACTAGAGAGGGAGGGACATCTTATGGAGATTGTGCGCAGACTATGGTGCGAACAGGAAGGACAGGACATCGCGGAATATGCGGTCATGCTGGCGGTGATCCTTGTTATTGTGGTTGGAACGGTTCGGCTCATTGGGTCCAATGCCAATAACGTATTCTCTCAGGTCGCCAGTTCCATCCAGTAGCAAACAACACGAGCGAACGCTGGCCCGCTGGAACACTCGAGCGACTGGCGTCAGAGTTTCGTCTTCTAGGGGAGCAGCATGAACCGCACACGCTTGTTGATGATCGGGGTTCTGGCACTCGCGCTTGGCTTTTTTGCAAGTGTTTATGTCTACCGGAACTTGCAGCCGGGCCGCCCCAACGATGCCGGAGTCGACGTGATCGTGGCGGCGGACGACCTGCAGGTTGGGGCAAAAGTGGAAGAGCGCGACATAAAGGTCATTAAGATCCCGGGCGCGGATTTACCGCCCAGTGCTCCCCGGAAGCGGGCCGACGTGCTGGGACACGGTGTGATCGTTCCCATTTCCAAGGGCGAATTCATCCTGCCCAACCGGTTGGCCGGGGAGAATGCCGGCGCTGGACTGCCCTCGCTGATTCCTCCCGGGATGCGCGCGGTTTCGGTGCGGGTGAATGAAATCGTGTCGGTGGCCGGATTCGTGACGCCAGGAACCCGCGTCGACGTCCTGCTGACCGGGACTCCGGGTTCGGGCGGCGAACAGGAAACCACGACAGTTCTGCAGAACGTCGCGGTCCTTGCCTCGGGACATACGCTGGAACGAACGGCCACGGGCGAGGCCCAGACCACGGCGGTCATCACGCTCCTGGTCTCGCCCGACGACGCCCAGCGGCTCACGCTCGCCAGTTCGGAAGGACACATTCAACTGGCGCTGCGCAATCCGCTCGATACCAAGCAGGACGAAGTGCCAGCTTCCGGCTCCAGAGGCCTGTACCGGGGACTTACAACTCCCGCGCCGCCGGTGCAACCCGTGGTGCACCGCCCGGCAATTAAGACGGTCACCCCGCCTCCGATACAACAGCCCACCGGCATCAGCATAGAGGTCTATCACGGCGACAAGAAACCAGACGTCGTTAAGTGCTCGGAGGAGAATTGCGGATCGAATTGAGTGGAATGAGTTCGATCTTCCGGGCTGGACAAGGTTTTACCCGTTTCCTCCACAGGGAGAGGAATCTGAAAATGAACGTTCGCACGTCTTTGCTCGGGGCAGTGCTGTTCGCCGCAATCGTCGTACCAGCGTTTTCAGAGGTCCTGCAGCAGGCCGACACCGCGGGCCAGGCTCAGGCGCCCAACACCACCCAGACCACAACACTGCCTGAGCGGTCGCAGCAGCCGCAGGGATCGGCTCCGCTGCGGGTCATGGTGGGTAAGTCGTTGCTCATTAACACGACCGAGCGATTAAGACGAATTTCGATCACCGACGAGAGCATCGCTTACGCTCAGCCCATTACGCCGACGCAAATCCTGATTCACGGGAAGTCCCCGGGAGAAGTTTCGCTGCTGATCTGGGACGAACTGGAACGCTCGCGCAGCTTCGATCTTCGCGTCGATGTCGACGTGAGCACTTGCAGCGAGGAAGAACACCGCGTGTTTCCCGATGAGCAGATCACGGTGACCCCTTCGCGCGCGGCAGTGGTGCTCTCCGGTCACGTTTCCACGGAAGACGTCGCCAAGCGCGCCGGAGAACTGGCCAGCGCTTATTCTCCGAAGGTCGTAAACGTCCTTACCTTCGGGCCGGTAGGCGCTCAGGAAGTGTTGCTGCAGGTAAAGTTCGCCGAGGTGGACCGCACCGCGCTAACCCAGATGGGAATCAACTTCATTTCCACGGGAGCGTCGAATACCCTTGGCACAGTGACCACCGGGCAGTACGGCGGCTTCGGGCCTCAGACTCTGACCCCCGGCGGCCAGAGTGCTGGAACAGGTGGCACCACTGCGACCACTCTCAACAACGTTCTGAACCTTTTTGTTTTCCGGCCCGACATTAATTTTGGCGCTGTGATTGAGGCTCTGCAAAACAGAAGTCTGTTACAGATTCTGGCCGAGCCCAATTTGATTGCGGTCAATGGCAAGGAGGCCAGCTTCCTGGCGGGCGGTCAATTCCCTTTTCCCATCGTGCAGCCGGGCAATGGATTTACCGCGGTCACTATCTCGTTCAAGGAATTCGGGGTGCGGCTGCAGTTCACACCGGTCATCATGCCCAACGGGAACATCCATTTGAAGGTGGCCCCGGAAGTGAGTGCCTTGGATTTTTCGAACGCGCTGACCATCTCCGGATTCACGGTGCCCGCCCTGAGCACGCGCAAAGCGGAAACCGAATTTGAGTTGCAGGATGGGCAGAGCTTTGTGATCGCGGGCCTGATCGACAACCGGGTGACCGACATCTGGAACAAGATTCCCGGCCTGGGCGACATCCCGATCCTGGGAAATTTTTTCCGCAGCAAGAGCTTGCAGAAGAGCAATTCTGAACTCATGGTCCTGTGCACGGTGCGTCGCGTTTCTCCCAACATGGAGCCGACCATCCTGCCCAAGAATCCGCAGCCGTTTATCGATAACAGCAAGTTCGACAAAGGGAAGTAAGCTCACCGCCAGTGAAACAGGGTTCGTAATGCCAGAACTGTCAGTCGTCATTGTCGCAACCGACAACGAGCAGCGCGCGGTGCTGCAGGTGCTCGTCGACGGCACCAGTGTGGCCCGCACGGTTTACACCTGCGCCAGTTTTCCGGTAGCTGCCTCGGATCCCGTAACCCGGCGGGTGCATGCCGCCAAGCCCGACGTGACGCTGGTAGACATTCCCGCCGACAATCCGCCTCTGGCTCTGCGAGCCATTGAACTCTTGCACCAGGAGATGCCCGACGCCGCCATTTTTGCGATCGGCACTCTGAACCAGCCTCAGGTCATTGTCAACGCCATGCGCGCGGGAGCCCGCGAATTCATTGAGCGTCCCATCAACACGCCCGATCTTCTCGATGCCTTTGTGCGCCTGCAGGCCGCGCAGCGGAGAGGACGTCAAGAAGGCACCCGGGGCAAGGTCTTCTCCGTCATCAATGCGAAGGGTGGAAACGGCGCGACCACGGTGGCGGTCAATCTCGCCTTAGCGCTGCAGTCCGCCTATGGACAAACGGCGCTGGTGGATCTCGCTCTTCTCGGTCACGCCGCCCTGCATATGAATCTCAAGCCGGTCTTTAATGTGGCCGACGCCACCCGCAATCTTCACCGCATGGACGCCTCGCTGCTCGAAAGCTTCATGACGCGTCACAGCAGCGGTTTGCAGTTGCTGGCTGGGACCAACACACCCGCTGCCGTGGATCCGTCGACCGCGGACTTTGTGAAGCTGTTCGATATGCTGGTGACGCACTATCGTTATGTGGTGGTCGACGTCTCTTCGCGTTTTGACGCCGCCAGCCGTCTGGTCGCGAGTCTTTCCGAGACGGTTCTGCTGGTCGCGTGCAGCGACGTGGCTTCGCTGTGGAGTGCGGCCCGGGTGCAGCAATATCTGGGAGAAACCGGAAGCCGCGACCGGGTGCGCCTGGTCCTGAACCGGTTTCGCAAGGTGGCGGGCTTCAGTGAGGCGGACGCCGAGACTGCGGTCGGAGCTAAACTGCTATGGCGGATCCCGAACCAGTATTTCGCAATTTCCGGCGCGATCGACCGGGGAACTCCGGTGATGGATCAGCGAAATTCCGAGATCGCCCGCTGTTTCGCCGGGCTGGCGCAGGAGTTGACGCAGAATGACCCCGACGTGAAGCGCGCAGCGTGGAAGTTGTTCAAGTCGGTTTAGCATTTTAGGGCCTTATGGGAAATCTTCAATCGTTCGAGCGCACCGATCCCCAGCAGATCAAGGCCGACTTGCATCGCAAGGTCCTCGACCGTTTGGACCTGGAAAAGCTCGGCAAGACGACCGGCGACTCGGCGCGCGAGGAAGTCCTGGTCATCATTCGCGCGGTGGTGAACGGCGAAGTCGTTCCGCTCAGCTTTGCCGAACGCGAACGCCTCTCCCGCGAAATTCTCGACGAGATCTTTGGCCTTGGCCCGCTCGAGCAACTCCTCAAGGATCCTAACGTTTCCGATATTCTGGTTAACCGTTTCGATCGGGTCTACATCGAGAAGGCCGGCAAACTCGAACTGACCACTTTGGCCTTCAAAGACAACGTGCACCTCATGCAGATCATCGAGCGGATCGTTTCGCGGGTGGGGCGGCGCGTCGACGAGTCCTCTCCCATGGTCGATGCCCGCCTGGCCGACGGATCGCGCGTGAACGCCATCATTCCACCGCTCGCGATTGACGGCCCTTGTCTCTCTATCCGCCGTTTTGGACGCGAGCCGGTTACCGCCCGCCAGATGATCGAGAATCAGACGCTCACCGAGCCCATGCTCGAACTGCTCTCAGCCATGGTGAAAGGGCGCCTCAACATCCTGGTGTCTGGCGGAACGGGCGCAGGCAAGACCACTGTGCTGAACGTGCTTTCCGGATACATTCCCAACACCGACCGCATCGTCACCATCGAAGATGCCGCCGAACTGCAGCTCAAGCAGGAAAATATTGTCCGGCTGGAGACCCGCCCGCCCAACATTGAAGGCAAGGGCGCGGTCCGGCAGCGGCAACTCGTGATCAACAGCCTGCGTATGCGCCCCGACCGCATCGTGGTGGGCGAGGTGCGCGGCGAGGAGGCCTTCGACATGTTGCAGGCCATGAACACCGGCCATGAGGGCTCGATCACCACCGTACACGCCAATTCTCCGCGGGACGCCATGGCGCGCGTGGAAAACATGGTGTCGATGGCGAATCTCAATATTCCCGAACGCGCGGTGCGCCACCAGATTGCGTCCGCGGTGCATGCCGTCATTCAGATCGCCCGCCTTTCCGACGGTACCCGCAAGGTCATCACCATCTCGGAGATTACAGGTATGGATGGAGATGGCATCGCCATGCAGGATATTTTTAGTTTTGACCGCACGGGAACCGATGAGAGCGGGAAAGTTCGCGGTGTGTTCCGCGCGACCGGCGTGCGTCCGCAGTTCGCGGAGCGGCTGGCGACCGCCGGAGCGCGTTTGCGGCCGGCGCTGTTTGAAGCGAAAACCGAGGTCTAAGTTGAGGTCCGAGCACTGATATGCCAGCAGGTCTGATTGCGTTATTCGTGTTCGTCCTGGTCGCGCTCGCGGCTTTCGCCGTGGGCTCGCTCCTGGACCAGCGCAGCGCCCGCGCCCGGCTGATCAAGGAACGCCTGGCCAACGAGCGCAAGGCGCCCGAGCGCGCGCCCGAGGAAGAACTGGCCCTGCTGCGGGATGAGCAACTGAGCCAGATTCCCGCTCTGGACAACTTGCTGCGTCGATCCGCGCGGGTTACCGAAATCCAGAAAATGCTGGCGCAGGCGGGTATGACCTTGCGCGCCGGCAATTTTTTGGGGGTCTCGGCGGTGGCCGGAGTTGTTGCCACGATCGTGGCCTACGCGCTGAGCAAGCGCGTCGAGGTGGCATGGGTGGCGTTGCTGGTCGGCTTTGTGCTTCCCTATTCCTACGCTTCGTTCCGGAGAAACAAGCGTTTTGAGAAATTTGAGGAGCTCTTTCCGGAAGCCATCGACACCCTGGCGCGTGCGGTTCGCGCCGGGCACGCCTTCACCACCGCGCTGGAAATGATTACCGACGAAGTGGCGGAGCCGGTTTGCGGCGAATTCCGCCAGCTCTACGAAGAACAAAAATTCGGCATGCCGGTGCGCGATGCTCTGATGAATTTGACCGAGCGCATGCCCTTGGTCGACGTGAAATTCTTTGTCACCGCGGTCATGCTGCAGCGCGAGACGGGAGGCAATCTGGCTGAGATTCTCGACAACCTGTCGTATGTGATCCGCGAGCGCTTCAAAATTCAACGCCAGGTGCGCGTCTATACCGCCCAGGGACGCCTCACCATGGGTCTATTGATGGGCATGCCGCCCATTATCGTAACGGTCATGCTCGTGCTCAATCCGAGTTTCATTCGCCCGCTGTTCTCTGACCCGATCGGACACTTTCTGCTGGTCGCCGGGATCACTCTGCAAACCATTGGATATTTCGTGATCCGAAAGATCATCCGGATCCAGGTTTAAGTAGATGAGCATGCTGCCTCTGCTGTTGGTTTTAGTCGTCTTCGTCACCATCGTGCTGGCGGTCTTCGCCTTTGGAGCCGCAGTGGTGACTCCCACTTCCGTGCTCGGCGCCCGTCTGCGCGCCCTGGGAGGACAGCAGCCCCAGGTGGAGAACAGGCCCGCCCTCCGGGAACGCATCGAGCAGGCGCTGGATCCGATCAGCAGGGCGATCCCGCTTTCTGCGTCGGATGTTTCCCGCACCCGCGCCTGGCTGATTCAGGCCGGATTCCGTGACGCCATCGACGTCAACTACTATTTCGGAGCCCGCATTCTGGCAGCGGCGGCCGGCTTCGCAGCAGTCGCGCTATTTTCCGGCTTCGATAACATTTTCCTGCTCGCCGGTGTTCCGGGTCTCGGCTTTTTTCTGCCACGCTTTATCCTGAAGCGGATGATCAAAGACCGGCAGCATCGCATTCGCATCGGTCTGCCCGACGCGCTCGATCTTACTGTAATCTGCGTCGAGGCCGGCCTGGCGCTCGACCAGGCTCTGACGCGGGTGGGGCAGGATCTGCACCACGCGCATCCCGACCTGAGCGATGAGTTTCATCTGGTGAACCTCGAGATGCGCGCCGGCAAGCCCCGCGCCGAAGCCCTGCGTAATCTGGTGGACCGCACCGGGGTTGACGACATCCGTTCTCTGGTTGGTACACTGATTCAGACGGACCGCTTCGGCACCAGCGTTGCCCAGGCTCTCCGCGTACATTCCGACTCCCTCCGCACGGAACGCCGGCAACGGGCCGAAGAACAAGCTGCAAAAACCACCATTAAGATGGTCCCCCCGCTGGTGATATTTGTTCTGCCCTCGATTATTTTTGTCACGATCGGCCCGGCAGTCATCGATCTGGTCCGGCAACTGGCGCCGATTTCGGGCGGGCGGTAGAAGACGCGCAGAACCGGGGGAGAATTTTTTATTTATGGCGGTTTTTTCCTCGCAAGGACAGGCCTTCAATCAAACCCGCCAGTCGTACCTCGCCACGGCCCTGGCGGTGGCCGACACGCACTGGACACGGCTGCGTGGTCTGCTTGGGCTTGCTTCGAGTGACTTCCGTAATGGTTCTGGCCTCTGGATTGTTCCCTGCCACGGCGTTCATACTCTAGGCATGGGATTCCCCATCGACGTGGTTTATCTGGATCGCGCGATGACGGTCATTCATATCCAAAATGACTTGCGTCCCTGGAGATTTGCGCCGGTTAGGACGCAGGCGGCGTCGGTGTTGGAACTACCGAGTCGCACCGCGGCTGAAAGCAGAACCGTGGTGGGGGATAAAATTGAAATAACGATCGCGAAGGATGGTGGAGTAACGCCCTCGTGAGTGCAACGCTCCAACTCGAAGAGCCCGTCGCCATTCACGACGCGCCCAAGTTGCTGGTCGAATGGTCGTCGCCATGGCGCGACTTCGTCGGCGCTATCCGGCCTGCCCTCGCGCGCTCGGAACGTCGTTTAGCCGGGGAGGCGCCGTTCGGACTAATTCCCTTGCGCATCATGGTTCCCTCCTATGTACTGGAGGCTTTCTTAATCTTTGCCGTGATCGCAGTGCAGGTGAAGATCGCGGAGTTGCGCCCATTTGTTGCACCCAGGTTTTCGAGTCACGACGTCATCTATTACAGCGGCGACGAACTTCCCCGCACCGAGGATTTGGGCGGCGCGCAGGCTGGAACCACCGGCCGGGCTGGCGGCGGCGAAGCGCACCATCGGACGCAGACCATTAAGATCGCACGCGGGGGCTCGCTACTTCCGAAGATTGTGGACGCACCGAACCTGAAGCTTCCTTCTTCCAGCGACCCGGTGGCGAACCTGCTGGCCATCAAACCGAATGCGGGGCCTCCGCCTTCGGAAGGAATACACTCGACGCGGACGGCGCCAAGTCTTGCGACCGCGCTCATCGCCCCGGCGCCGAATGCAACCCGCGACTACACGCGCAACGGCGTTCAACTGGACTCCGTGATCGCCCCGGCACCGTCGGTGTCACGCGATCAGCCACTCACCGCGCCCAATCTCAGCGCGACACTGATTCCGCCCGCGCCCAGCGTTTCAAGCGACCACACTCTGGTTGCGCCGGCCTTGATCCCAACCGTGATTCCTCCGGCTCCGAGCGCCTCCCGCGACCGCGCAACGAATTCGAATTCGCTATCTCTCAACACGCCGGTGGTAGCGCCGGCTCCGAGCGTGGCTCGCGATCAGGCGCGATCGACTCCGGCACTGGCCGCGAACGTGATTCCGCCCGTTCCCGGCGGAGTGAGCCGCGAGACTTCGAGTACACCCGTGCAAATGACCAACGCGGCAGTCATACCGCCCCCGGTCTCGGCTCCGGAGCGCGCCAGCACCCGCACTCCCAAGCTGAGTATGCCGGCGCCCTCGGTCATTGCGCCGCCACCATCGGCTGACGTTTCGCAAGACTTGCACCGCCTGGCCAGCGGCAGCATGCCCGATCCGACAAAGAGCGTCGTGCCCCCACCGCCAACGCAATCGGGCAACGGATCGTTCGTGAGCAGCCTGATGGGAAAGATTTTTGGCGCGACTGAAGTCGTGCCGCCCCCTCCGGCTGTTCATACCAACGGCCCCGTCGGCGGCGCTGGAACTTCGCTGGCCGCCAATGTCGTCCCGCCTCCGCCCACCGTCGCCGCGAGCGCGGCGAGTGGCAATCAGCGTGGGGCGCGCAACGGATTGGGTTCAACGCTTGGCGCGAACGTGGTCGCTCCACCACCCTCGGTTGGGGTATCCGGCGGAACTGGCACGCGCTCGCTGGCATCTTCTTCTGCACCGACCCTGGGCGCCCCCAGCGTGGTTCCGCCTCCGCCTTCGCTCGCAGGAGCAGGCGGAGGCCCCGGCAACACTGGAGGGGGAGCGGGAGCTCCCAGCGGCACATTGCTGGCCAACAACATCGTCCCGCCGCCACCCTCGGTTGCGGCAGGCTCCGGACCCGCAGGCACCGGACTGGGCAGAAAGGGCGTAGGTCTTGGCGCACCGCTGGACGCTGGCGCAGGCCTTGCCCCGGCAAACAGCGGCGGCAGCGGCGCCACCGCTGGCGCGGTAATCTCCAGCCAGCCCGGCCCGAAGGTCGGGCTACCCAGCAATGGCGGCACCGGTTCGCTCGCCATGTCACCCACGGGCGGAGAGAAGCCCGGACTTGGCGGAGCTGGGGGCGGCACCAGCATTGGCCGAGGCAATGGTCCCGGCAGCGGCATGAATGGAGCAGGCCCCGGCGCCGGAAAAGCCGACTCCGGACATGGCTCTGATCCCACGGCACGAGGCGGCATCTCTCCCAACGCTGGCCCGGGCGGCGCAGGAAACGTGCCCTCCGGCACTCCTCCCGTCCGCGGAGTCGACATCAGCGGCGGCAGCTCCGTCGTGAATCTGCCCAGCTTCGGATCGGATCCTTCCGCCAGCGATCCTCAGGCTCCTGGACACTCGCCGGTGAAACACGGAAAGACTCTTGGAGTAACTATCGTAGCCACAGCAAATTCCGGCGGAGCTTTCGAGCCATACAAGAAGCTTCTGAAGGGCGAGACGTACACCACTTATTTCGAAACTTCTCTGGGCACAGTGGTGATGGAATTTGCGGACGAAGGCGCGACGGGCCATCCCTATGGCTCAACCCTTGCGGCTCCGGCCCCGATCCGTACCGATCTAGCCGAGGGATTGCCTCACGCCCGCATGGTGGTAGCATGCACTCTTGACGCTGCGGGGAACTTGAAGAACGTGCGCGTGCTGGAGGCCGGCCCAGCCGCGATGACGGCTAAAATCCTCGCCGCTCTGCGCAACTGGAAGTTCCAACCCGCCATGCGAGGTGACCTCCCTGTGGAAGTCACCGCGATCCTGGGCTTTGGCATCGATACCAACGACCGCTTCTAGAGCGGCTCCCTCGTACATCCTCACCCCATCCGCGATGCACTAATCTTCCGCACACCCGTTGCCGATATGCGGGATAAGGGCGATACCTGCCTCGGTCCGGGGACTGACATGGATTTTGATGAAGCCATCGGCACGCACAGCAAGTGGAAGCGCAGGCTGCGGCAGTCCTTAGCCAAGCGTGACGGCAGTCTGCATCCAGCGCAGATTAGTCTTGACCACAAATGCGTGCTGGGCGAGTGGATCTACTCCGAGGGTGCACAACACTCCTCACTCCCCGAATATACGAAGCTCAAGTATGAACACTCACGTTTTCACCTAGTCGCTGCTGAGGTAGTCAAGAAGGCGAACTCCGGAGAGGACGTCGACGCCGAGATGGCACCATGCTCCAACAGCGAGTTTTCGACGGCGTCCTCGGCCGTGGTGATCGCAATTATGGCGATGAAGAAACGATTGTCGGAATGAGTAACTCTGAAGACGAAGGCTTAACCACGAAGGTCACGAAGTAGCACGAAGGAATGCCTTGCATGGTTTACTTCGTGCCCTTGGTGGTAAAGATCCTTTTGAGCTAATCACTTCTTGCTTCGCCGACGGCGCGACGGTGGGATCACGCCCTTTTCCGGAAGCTCCTTCTCGATCTTGTCTGACAGATGGTGCAGCGGCTTGTCCCTGGCCGACGACAACTGCCGGCCCGCGGCCTGCGCGGTCAGTCCCTGCCCGGTATAGATCGCCTCGTTGAAAGTCGTTCCCGAAATTGCCGACGCCACGGCGAACACCCCGTGGGGCACGCCGTTCGTGAAGGCTGTCGCAATGTAGTCCCCGACCATCAACCCGTTCTGCGAATTCGGCAGCCAACTGAGCTGCATGGGCCCGGTGAGCGGGGACGGCACATTCCACGTCGAGCCTCCGTTGGCCGACGAAATGTAACCTACGAAAAGCTGGCAGGTCGACGCGGAGCAATCGCTCTGCGAATAGTAGTAGTAATGAAGGGCCACGTGCGCAGTGGCGCCGGAAGTTGCGGGATCGATCCCGATCCCCGGAATGAAATGATCCACCGTACTTGAAGTGTCGTCGATCGGAACCCGCGTAACCGCGCTCCAGGTCACGCCGTCGGGAGAAGTACTGTACACGAGGTCGTTGGTCGAGCAGCTTGAACGGTACCGGCAATCCTCCCAAACCGTCCAGACCGTGCCGGTGCCATCGATGGCGGCCGAAGGCAGAGGCCCGCTGCGGATTCCTCCGGCATCGGCGTGAAACTGGACGTTCGAGATCATCACGGGCGCAGTCCAACTCAGACCACCGTTGTTCGAAATGAACGCCGACATGACGGCCGCCTGACTATTCACGGGGACCGTCTCAAGGGGCACGACCACCGTGCCGTTCGGC
Organism: Acidobacteriota bacterium; assembly: GCA_013289685.1. Taxonomy (GTDB): domain Bacteria; phylum Acidobacteriota; class Terriglobia; order Terriglobales; family Acidobacteriaceae; genus Sulfotelmatobacter. The sequence continues at coordinate 211,105 of JABCZL010000003.1, forward strand.
TGCACCAGGGGCTGGCCGCCGATTCCCGTGGCCAGATCCGCAGTCGGCGTCGCCGGCCCCCACGTCAGCCCGCTGTCCGACGAAGTGCTCATCAGAATCCGATCCGAATTGATGGGGTCGTCCCACTCCAGATAGCAATTGCCGTAATGCGGACTGCTGGGCCAACTGTCGCACACAATCCAATTCTTATCGGAGCTCTCAGAGGTTGGATCGGCGCTGACGGGATTCTGCCAGGTTAATCCATCGGTGGACCGGCTCACGACCACGGCGGGTGTCTGCAAAGTCGAAATCGGCAACGAAGAGATCATCCACACCCCGTGCTTCGCGTCGTAGGCGACGGCGGGATCGCTGGCAGCGTCGTACGGTCCCGTGCCTTCGCCAGTCGTGAGGCCGGGAAGAAATCCGTGGCTCCAGGTCGCGCCACCGTCGGTCGAAGTCGCCCATCCGATACCGGTTGAGCCCGCGCCTCCGTTCAAGGGACCAATGCGTCCGGTTTGAAACGCCGCCACCAGCGTGTTCCCGTTCGCCAGCATGTGGGGCTCGACCTCGGTCGCGTGCTGGCCGGGGCCCACGGTAAAGGGATCGGAACTCATCTGAGTCAGATTGGATCCCACCGGATTCCCCGGCCGGGTACTGGTTGAAGATGAGGAAGAGGACGAACAGCCCGCCAGTGCGAGCGTGAAGGTAAGGACGGCACACAGGACCCATCGCTGCGAACCAGGCCTGAATTCTTTAATCATGCGATCTAATCATGCGATTCGGATCATGTGATGCGATGTGCCACTTCTGCGACCTTCCCATCATCTTCGGAATCGGCTACGTCCGCAACCGAATTCAGCGGCTCGGATCACGATCAGAGTCTTCTTGGTTTAGATCGGTCCGCATAAACACGATCGCTACGTCATCGGTATAGATCGGCTTCCATCCCGGTGTTGCGCTGATGACCGTCGTAAGAGCTGCGCTTTTTGGCAGCAGCAGGTATCCGATCTGGTGAAATTTCAAAAACTCGTCCCAACCCGGTTCGACATGCACCATCTTCAGATAAGACCTCAGGAATGTCTCGCCATAGAAGTCATGCCGGTCATCCATCACGACCTTGTTGTGAGGATAGAGCCGGTAAATTAGATAGCCACCCCAGTAATCCGGGCTGAGCAGTGGGGCCTTTATGCGACTCTGCTCAATAAAATTCACCGCCTCGACCGGCATGCGCTTTGGATCGAAGTGCGCGTTCATGCACTGGCTTGAGCCCAGGCGCCCGCCGTTGGCTGCGATCAGAAGAACCGCAGCGGTCGCGACGACTAGCCAGAGGTGACCGCGCAGGTGGGAATCGACGGCGCTCATCCTCAGCGCGAAGCGCCAGGACTCGAGTGAAGGCAACAGCGGCCCGACGATCAGGACCAGCAGAATCGAAGAGACGGGAATATTCCGTGAGGCATACAGTCCTGCATACACCGCGAACAGCACCAGCAGAGTCTCGCTGAGTCTAAGCCAGCGGCCACGAGCCGCCAGAACCGCGACGGCGATCAGCAGCAGCGCGAGAAAACATTTCTGCGCGATGCCGTGGAAATTGGGCGACTGGAACTCATCGATGTGATCCATCAGAAAACGGTTGGACAGATAAGAGTAGATGTGCGAGTGCAGTTTCCATCCATACGGATTGATGAAGCTGGCTGCCACCGACAGTAGCCCTACTCCGGTCAACTGGCCGACGCGGTGACCTGAAGCGATCTTCTGGAGCGAGTCCTCGAGGCGAGTCTCCCGCGTAGTCACCCATGTCCAGAGCGATCCAAACCAGTAAATCCCCAACAACACAAACCCGAACAGAAATCCACCATGCACATTCACCCACAGCAACATCGACAGCGGTAATCCCCATAACCATCGAGCACGCGGACTCTGCAGTCCATGCCGATCGGTGGAATCGAGAATCCAGAACCATGCGAGCGCGAACAGCCAGCTCAACACGTGCGGACGAGTGAGAAAATGAATCGTCGAGGCCGACATTGCGAGCAAGACCAGTACGAGCGCGACGAACAGGTTCGTACCGCGCGCCACCGCCAACCGAAATGTCCAGGCAAACACCGTGGCGATCACAGCCGCAGTGAGCCAAACCACGCCATTCAACCCGCACGAAGCTTCCAACTGCCCCGCGACGACGTCATACAGCCATTCCCACGCAAACCAGGTTTGCCGAATTTGCGAAGAGAACGAGTCGACGCGAGGGATCTTGTGAGTGGCAAGAATCTGCTGGCCGTTTCGGATGTGCCATCCGACGCCTGCGTCGCCCAGCAGTTTGACGGAAAGCGGCGTAAACACCAGCGCGCCCAGAAGCCCGAGAAAGATCAGGTCAGCAGCCGATGGCATTAGCCAGCGCAGCCATACAGGGTACGAGGTTACCTGGGGAGTTCGCCGCGAAGAACTTCTGGAACCGTCTGCCATCGCGGTGAATCTTATAGAGGTGGGGCGATAACGGCAAGATGACTAGCGAAGCGACACCTCGCGTGGTAATCGTCGGCGCCGGCTTTGGCGGCTTGAATGCCGCGCAGGCATTGGCCAATGCGCCTGTACGAATTACCGTCATCGACCAAAAGAATTTCCACACGTTCCAGCCGCTTCTATATCAGGTGGCGACCGCCGGACTTTCCCCGGGAGAGATCGCCGCGCCGATCCGCTCCATTCTTCGTTCGCACAAGAATATCGAAGTCCTGATGGCCGAGGTCACGGGCTTCGACCTTGACCAGCGTCGGGTCGAGACGGCCGAAGGCAGCATTCCCTACGACTATCTGATCGTCGCCGCGGGCGCGAGCCACGCTTACTTCGGGCATGATGATTGGGAGCCTTACGCTCCCGGCCTGAAAACCATTGAAGACGCGCTCGAAATCCGCCGCCGCGTGCTACTCGCGTTCGAGTTGGCGGAACGGCACGCTGCCGGAGGCGAAACCGCGATGCCCTTAAACTTCGTCGTGGTCGGCGGTGGGCCCACGGGAGTCGAGCTGGCCGGCACGCTCGCAGAGATCTCCCGGCACGCGTTGGCCCACGAATTTCGCTCGATCGATCCCGCCCGCACACATATCCTGCTGATCGAGGGTGGGCCGCGCGTGCTTGCTACCTACGCGGAAGATCTGTCGCGCAGCGCGCAGGAACAACTCAATCATCTGGGAGTTGAAGTCCGGACGTCGACAACGGTCACTTGCATCGAGCCTGGCGCCGTCTATGCAGGAGACACCCGTATGCCCGCGACGGTGGTGCTTTGGGCCGCGGGGGTTGCAGCCTCGCCGCTCGGCAAGAAGCTGGGTGCAGCGGTTGATCGCGCGGGACGCGTGTTGGTGCAGCCCGACCTCACCGTTCCCGGGCATCCGGAGGTGTTCGTCATAGGCGATCTCGCCGCGCTTAAAGACGAGCAGGGCAAAATGCTCCCTGGCGTTGCACCGGTCGCGATCCAGCAAGGCCGTTTCGTCGCCAAAGTTATTCGCGAGGAGGTGGAATCGCATGCCAAGGCGGGCGCGCGCGCACCATTCCATTACTGGGACAAAGGCAGCCTAGCCACGATAGGCCGTGCCGCGGCCGTCGCCGAGTTCGGCCGCATCCACATTTCCGGTTTCATCGCCTGGTTATCCTGGCTGTTCGTCCACATTCTTTTTCTCATCGGTTTCCGCAATCGCCTGTTGGTCTTCATTCAGTGGGCATGGTCCTATGTCACCTACGAGCGGGGTGCGCGCTTGATCACCGGCAGCACCTACCTGCCAGGATGGACTGGCGATCAGCCGTCTTCTGCCGCTGCCTCGGAGCACCCACCACAAGAAATCCACACCGGCCCGGCCAAATAGAGGGACAATAGCTAAGGGCTCGGGCTTTCGGACACAGAGCCCCCAGGGCCGGAGTCAGCAGCACAAGAATAAGCTCTGTCATCCTGAGCGAAGCGAAGGATCTATGCACTCCTCATCTAAAGTGACCTTAAAGACCTACTCGAAGTTACGGTTGATCGTCAGCCTTGCTATCGTTGCTATCTTCTCCCTTCCCGCTTCGGCTGAGATCCTGAAAGTCGTGGTCAACGACACGATTCAGCCGATCAGCGAGGAATACATTGCCCGCGCCATCGATGAAGCCCAGCGGCGGAACGACCAAGCGGTATTGATTGAATTGAATACGCCCGGAGGTCTGCTGAGTTCGACGCAGAAGATCATTGAAAAGATCACAACATCACCCGTACCGGTAATTGTCTACGTGACGCCAACGGGAGGCCATGCCGGCTCGGCGGGCATCTTCATTCTCGAGTCCGCGGATATCGCTGCCATGGCTCCGGGAACGGCGGCCGGGGCCGCTCATCCCGTCGCATTCATTGGCCCGTTCCAGGTAAAACTCGACGACGACATGAAGAAGAAGATCGAGAACGACGCCGCCGCCCTTATGCGCTCAGTCACAGGGAAACGCGGACGGAGCGTCGAGGCTGCCGAGAGCGCCGTCCGCGAGTCCAAATCGTTTACCGAGCAGGAAGCGCTCACGCAACATCTCATTGACTACGTCGCCTCCAGCCCGGAGGACCTGTTCCGCCAGATGCAGGGAAAAGGGTTCAAGCGTTTTGGCGGTGAGTCTGCTTCTCTGAGCGTCGCGGCTCAACCTATCGTGCCCTTTCAGATGACCCTCAGAGAGCGCGTTCTCGACGTGCTCATGGAAGGTGACGTGGCGTTTCTGCTGCTTGCCATCGGAGCGCTCGCACTCTACGTCGAATTCAATCATCCCGGCGCGATCATTCCAGGAACCGTGGGCGTTGTTTTCATTCTGGTTGCTGCGTTCGCCCTCAATCTTCTTCCCACGCGTTTTGCTGCGCTGGGACTAATTTTGGGAGCGTTCGCTCTGTTTGCGGCCGAGGCCAAGTTTGCCACGCACGGAGTCGCCACGATTGGAGGCATCGCGCTCCTTACCCTGGGAGGGCTGCTCTTGGTCGATTCCCCGATTCCAGAAATGCGCGTTCACCTGCTGACTGCGCTGGCCGTCAGCATCCCGCTCGGACTGATTACGGCCTTTCTGATGACCATCGCTCTCAAAGCGCGGCGGAATAAAGTGGTGACGGGAGCCCAGGGTCTGGTCGGCGAAACTGGAGTGGCGCAAACCGCGCTCTCGCCGCAGGGCAAGGTCTTCGTGCACGGAGAGTTGTGGGACGCGGTCGCTTCCTCCGCGCTGCCGCCGGGGCAGATGGTTGTAGTACGGAAGATCGATGGCCTGACCTTGCAGGTAGATCCACTGAGCGCGACTGCGCCGCCGGGCAGTCCGGAGCCGGCGATTCTCTAAACCAAGTTCGAAAAACTTAAGGTAGTCGCGCCCTCGGAGATTCGCACCGCTTCCGCCGGGCTTCGCCCTGGCGGGACAGCCGAGGCGGCTGTCACCACATCATTTTCCTCGCGGACTCTACTTCAAGGTGAACAGCGCATTCACGTGCGCGGTGACCGTCACGCTCTGTGGGGTGAACTCTTCGGTCGGGGCCGGAGGCGCGGCGCCGGCCATGGCAGACATCGCGCGGGCCATGTGGGGCATCGGTACCCGCACGTTTTCGAACGTGTCGACCGAGGCATAGGAAAGATCTCCGACAGTCCGGCCAGCGGCGCGTGCCAACGTATCGGCGGAGTTGCGCGCCCGGCGGTAGGCATCTTCGACCGCCTTGTTCTTGGCCTCATCGATATTCTCCAGCGTGTAGTTGAGAGTCTGGGTCTCGCTCACGTTGGCGTCGGCGAGTTGCTGGGTGATGGGGCCTACTTTTGAAAAATCCTTCAGCTTCAGGGTGACGTCGGTCGTGACGCGGTAGCCGTTCACATGCAGCTTTGGCCTCGGCTCGTACACCGGTTGAACCGAAAGAAAACCAATGGTCGCGGCTTTAAGATCGATTCCATTGGCGCGCAGCACCTGCTTCACCTGCTCCACATTCTTGGAGGCACGCTGGAATGCGGCCTCCGACGTGTTCTCCTGGGCGGAGACGCTGAGCTGAAGCTGTGCCGTATCCGGGGCGGCCTCAAATTTTCCGTCCGCGCCCACATAGACGCTGTTGGCCTGGGCGCTGATTGTGGGATGCTCCTGGGCGACGGCTGCGTTTACGGAGAAAAGAAGAAATACTATGAGCAGACGCAGGGATTTCATGGTGGGCCTCCAAGAGGATTATCCCACGCTACTTTACTTATGACTTAGGCCCCAGAGCAGGTCCGGCGACGGCGAGCAGATCGACTTGCAGGTGGGCGGAGTGCAAGCCTTCGATCGTCGTGGCGGGAAATTTCCCGGTGGCCGGGACGATGCCCACCGCACGGTTCTTGCCGGATTGCTTGGCCTGACGGAGACCGCGATCGGCGAGGGTGAGGACTTCTTCGTAGCTGACGGCCCGCGGATTTTCAAGCGACCATGGAAACGCGGCCCAGCCCAGAGAACAGGTGCGGTACATTGTTTCTCCCGACCCGCCCAGCGAAATTGGTGTATCGGCAACCGCGGCAAGAACACGCTGGGCCAGCCATTCCGCTTCGGCGCGATCGGTGTAGCGCGACACGATCAGAAATTCCTCTCCGCCCCAGCGCACCAGAACATCGGAGTGCCGGATCGACGAACTCAGACGGCGTGCCATCTCGACCAGCACCTTATCGCCGACGTCGTGCCCGTACTGGTCATTCACTTCCTTGAAGTTGTCGGCATCAATCAAGTAGAAGACCAGATCGCGGGTGTGCGGGTCGCGGCCGTCGGCGTGCGACCGCAGGGCCTGGGCCACGTCGGAATCGATGGTCGCTGAAAAATAGCGGCGATTGCGCAACCCGGTCATGGGGTCGGTTAGGGAAGCCTCCTCCAGCACCAGGTTGGTGCGCTGCAACTCCCGGTTGAGGCGGCGATGCTGGATGAACAGCAGAAGCGCCATCAGGAACATGGTCACCAGCGTGACCAGCACCCGGAAATCAGCGACCCGGTGTGCAAGATTGCGGTCGAGCAGAGCATAGAGCGCAATGATGGGCAACGAGAGAACGGCGATCATCGCCAAGTTCGCCATCCAGGATCCATACGATTCGTCAGCCGCGGTTTCGGGCGTCGGCGACAGGCCCGGCCCGAGCATCGCGACCGCGGTGAACAAAGCGAAGGAACCGGAGTACGGAATGTCATACCAGCTGCCGGTGAAATAGACTTCTTTCTCGAGGGCGCGATTGAGAACGTAGAACCAGACGCCGTTGAATGCAAACGCACCGCAGAGACAAGCATAGAACGTCCTCCAGCGTCCCGAGCTTTCGCGCCAGAAGGCCAGCAGGATACTGACCGCGAGGACCGTTTCCGCAATCGAGAGCACATCGAAGTTCCGGTTGTACGCGCCCTCATTCGGAGAGATATATTGCCAGCAGACGACGAACGAAACATAGAGGTAGAGCCACCACAGCAACAGCAGGAGGAAGTCCAGCAGCCCGAGCCGCACACTACGCTCGGAGGGTTGACTGTGTGGCCGCAGCAGGAGCCCCGCCATCATGGGCGCTCCGGCGAGAAACAGCAGAGAGTCCGCGGGATGCATGGCCGGCATTTTTTGCCGCAAGATCAGATCAAAGGTGATCCAGACCAGTTGGTCACTGAACCACAACGCCCAGCCAGCGGCCTGCAGCATCCAGAACCAGCGCATGCGGCCTTTGCTTGCCGCGCCCAGCCACGCGAACGCGACCAGTGCAGAAAGCATGAGCAATCCGCTCACTAAGTCGCTGATTGCGATCTGGACCAGGCCGCGGGGCAGGAACACGCACCCCACCGTCAGCACCGCCGTGAGCAGCACGGCAGCCGCAAGCAGGGATTTCAAAACTTTACGGCCGTTCAACGGTTTCCGCCTTCGCGAACGGATTTAGCCCTTAGCACCAGTGGAGTACGCAACCCGCGAAATCTGGGCGTCAATGTCTTTCCGCAGGCCTTCCCAGATCGTCTCCGGCATTTCGAGGAACACTTTTACTACTTCCGGGTCGAATTGACGTCCGGACCACTTCTCGATTTCGGCGCGCGCGGCTTGCAGAGACTGAGCGGGCCGATATACACGATCGGAAGTCATAGCATCCAGAGTGTCTGCGACCGAGAAGATGCGTGCCCCGAGAGGGATCTCCTCGCCCCTCAGGCCGCGAGGATAGCCGGTGCCATCGAATTTTTCCTGGTGGGAGTACACGATTTCCGACGCTTCGCCCAGAAACGGAATCTTCTTCAGCATCTGGTAGCCGAGATACGCGTGCTCCTGCATGATCTCCATCTCTTCTTTGGTCAGTTTGCTCGGTTTACGCAGGATAGCGTCGGGGATGGCCATCTTGCCGAAGTCGTGCAGGAAGGCTCCGCGCGCGATGACCGCGATCTGTTCGCGGGGCAGGCCCATGTTCTTGGCGATGGCAATGGTGAATGCAGTGACGCGCTTGGAATGGCCCTCGGTCTCAGCATCTTTCAGGTCGAGCGCGTCGCCCAGCGCTTCCAGCGTGATGTCATACGAGCGTTCCAGATTCGCCATCGCGATCTGCAACTGATCGGTGCGGGCCTTGACCAGAGATTCCAGGTTCGTCTGATAGGTTCGGTTCTCCACCTTCAGACGGCGGTTCTCCAAGGCTCGACTCACCGTGTTGAGAAGTTGCTCGCGCTCGAAAGGCTTCAGCAGATAGTCGTAAGCTCCGTTTCGAATGGCGGCCAGTGCAACGGAAATGTCGTGCACCGCGGTAACCATCACGACCGGCATGTCAGGGTATTTCTCCTTCGTGCGCTCCAACAGGCCAATGCCGTCGAGGTCTGCCATCATCAGGTCCGAGAGCATCAACTCGAACTCTTCCCCGGAGGTGAGTACGGCGAGGGCTTCCAGGCCGGAAGCCGCTTGTTTGCAGGCATATCCGGCAGTACCGAGCATGGAAGCGACGATTTCCCGAATCGGTTCCTCGTCGTCAACTACAAGAATGCGATCTGGCATAAGGGATACACGAAAGTCTATCGGCGATTGTAACCCACCCGCGAGATGCCGAAAGTAATCACTGAGGTCCGGAATCTCCATCGAGAAACAGCTGGGCCATGATATTCAAAAGCCAGGAAGAAGTACGTCCGCGACGCGATGAACGCATCTCTTTGGTCGATCTGGAACACGGCGGCAAAGCTCGGGTTAGCCACGCCCACGGCGGCAGAATTCACTCTGCTGATCCTGCTGGGCGCTTCTCTGTTCGCGTTGCGTGTTTTCCGGGACAACTATTTCAAAGTCTGGGTTCTGGGTTGGGCCGCCTTCGTGGCGTCGCGACTGGCTGAACATTGCTTCGCGCCGAAAATACCTGCGCCCTTCGACTTGGTGGCAGTGCAAGCGACATTCGTGCTCGCCGTTGGATTGCTGGCGGGAGCGGTCTTGCTCTACACCCGGGGACGCGATCTGATCGTTCCCTTAACGGTGATCACGCCCATCCTGGTGGGCTTTGCCGGAGCCCGCATCCTGTTGTGGCCGGATTCTCTGCCATTGCGCGTCGCCGTGGAAGTCGGCTACCGGATCATCTTGCTGACGGCCGCAATCGCATTGCTGCGAGCGCGCCGCGGACGGTGGGAGCCCTCGGCATGGTTGCTTGCGCTGTGTCTACCGTTTCTTCATCTTTCCTGGCCGCCTTTCACTGATCGCTTGCCCTCAGAGGCATTCCTGGCGGCAGAAATTGCGCTCGCCCTGGGCATGCTGATTGTGGTGCTGGATGAGGCGCGCACCCGCACTCGAAGGCTGCAAGCCGTACAGGCCATCACCACCAGCATGGCCAACGCACAGCAGTACGGAAACGTGGTGCAGTCGGTCGTCGTGGAATTGCAACGCTTGACCAAGGTCAAGGCCGCGTGGTTTCGTCTGGTTGAGGGTGGGCATCTGGTCGCGACCCACGCGGTGGGGTTGTCCGCTGATTTCCTGCGCGACGCAGGTATGGCCGAGATCAACGACGACATCTCCATGCTGATGGCCCAACCCGGCCCGCAAGTCACCACACGGAATGCCGCTGGTCCCGAGCCTGAGCTCTGCCTTGAAAACGAGAAGATTCGTCAGTTGATCATTGTTCCGGTCGCGGGCAGCAAATCGCCGATCGGATTGTTGCTGCTGGGAAGTTCCACCATCAGGAAGTGGACTCCGGAAGAACTGGACTTTCTGCAGGCCTGCGCCAAGCAACTTGCAGTCGCCGTCGAAAACTTCCGGCTGCTGGAGCAGGTGCTGCGCTCGCAACGGCAGTGGATCAATACCTTCGATTCCATCCACGACATCATCCTGGCCCACGACGCCGACTTCCGCATCATCAAGGCCAACCAGGTTTTGCTCGGACATCTCGGCCAGGCCGCCGCCGATGTCGTCGGTAGTTCTTGCGAGTCGGCGTTGCCTCACACCTATGGGGAATGGACGGGTTGCCCCTACTGCGCGATGGGCGGGGACGAAGAATTTACCGAAGGCGCCGACCCCTGTTTCGGTGGCTTCTCCGTGGTTTCGACTTCTTCGTACACCGAGCAAGGCAGCCCGCAAAAGGGCACGATTCACGTAGTCCGCGACATTACCGACCGGCGTTCCGCGGAAGAGAAATATCGTTTGCTCTTCGAACAAGTGCAGGAAGGCGTTTACGTCGCCAACCCTGTTGGACAGCTCATCGACTGCAACGACGCCTTCGTGCATATGCTGGGCTACAGCCAGCGCGAGGAGTTGCTGGTCCTGAACCTGAATACGGAAATCTGCGTCGATCCCAAGCAGCGCGAGGCTTTCCGCCGCGAGATCGAAGAGCACAATTACGTACGGAATTTCGACGTCACCCTCCGCCGCAAAGACGGCACGATCCTATTGGCTGCAGAGAGCAGCTTCGCCACTCGCAACGGCGTGGGCAATATCGAGCGCTATCAGGGATTCGTTCTCGACATGACCGAGAAGCGGCGCGCCGAGGACGAGATGCGGCGCCGCAACCGTGAACTGAACGCGTTGAATGCCATGGCCGTGGTCGCGGCGCAATCCTTCGACCTGGACGAGATTCTGAACCTGACTCTGCGCCAGGTGGTTACGCTGTTTGGCGCGGAAAGCGGAACAGTCTACCTGTGCGATACAGATACGACCACCTACCGCCGGCGTGCCGCCTGGGGTCCGCGCAGCCGGGATAAGATGCGCACCGCCGAGGTTTGCTTCACCGAAGGCTTTGGTGATCTGGTGATGCGCTCGCGCACCGAAGTGATCACGGCGGAATATCTGCCGCACCTGCCACCTACGGCAGCTGACTTCCTGCGTTCCGATGTGGACCGCTCCTGGGTCTGGGTTCTGTTTTGGGGGAAAGACAGTCCGGTCGGCATCATGGGCCTGTGCAGCCAGTTGGGATTCGAATATTCCAGCAACGACGAGAATCTGCTGGTCGCGATCAGCCGGCAACTGGCCACGACCATCGAAAAAGTCCGCCTCTATGAAGAAACTTGCCGCGCCTACGAAGATCTGCGCAAAACCCAGGAGCAACTGCTGCAGAGCGAGAAGATGTCGGCCGTAGGGCAGTTGATTGCCGGCGTCGCCCATGAGCTCAACAATCCGCTCACGGCGATCCTCGGCTACGCACAGCTTCTTGAAACCGAGGGCCTGAACACCCGCGCCCAGGATTACGTCAGCAAACTGTTCAAACAGGCGCAGCGCACCCATCGCGTAGTGCAGAACCTTCTATCCTTCGCGCGGCAACGCAAGCCCCAGCGGGACGAAGTCGACATTCGCAAGGTGCTCGACGAGACTCTGGCGCTGCGCGATTACGACCTCAAGATCAACAACATCAAGGTCGAGCGCGAAGTCCCTTCTGAAGCCGCCTTGGTCGTCGCCGATCCCCATCAGATCGAGCAGGTGTTCCTAAACATCATCAACAATGCGGTCGACGCCATTCTCGAAACCGGGCGCACCGGCAAACTCAAGATTGGCATCTCCTGCGCCGGTGGACACGTTTGCACGCAGTTCACCGACGACGGAGCCGGCATCAAAGATCCCAAGCGCATTTTCGATCCCTTCTACACCACGAAAAGCGTGGGCAAAGGCACCGGGCTCGGACTCAGCATCTGCTACGGCATTGTGAAAGAACATGGCGGAGACATCACCGCCAACAATGCGCCGGAAGGTGGGGCCGTCATCGAGGTTAGGCTGCCGGCAGCGGTATCTGCCAAGGTTGAGCCGGAGGCGGCGAAACCGGCTCCCCGGCTGCATGAGGGCGCCATCCACGGCCGCGTGCTGCTGGTGGAGGAAGAAGAAGCGGTGCTCGAGTTTGAGCGCGACGTGCTGGCGGGCGCAGGCGCCAGCGTCGTGACCGCCAAGACCAGCCAGGATGTGAAGACTCGCCTGCTCTCCGAACCCTTCGATGCTCTCATCATGAACGGTAAGCTCCCGGGCCAATGGAACGCGAAGGAGTCCTACCAGTGGCTTAAGGACAATTGCTCGCCGATGGAAAATCATGTCCTCTTCACCTTCGCGAACGGTCTCGGCGACGAGCGCGCCTTCCTGCAGGAAAACAGCATCCCCTACCTGGTAAAACCCTTCGAAGTCGCAGAACTCATCGCCCAGGCGCGTAAGCTGCTGCAAAAAGCGCATGCCGCGGCAGCTAGTGCAAGCTAGCAGCTCCCTCTGGTCGCGCCTCTGAGAAAATCGGATCCCCCTCGGACCCCCGGTGCAGGTTTTGAGCGCTAATGGCGTGCTATCGTCAACGGCTGAGCATGATAGGCTTGCCGCCTGATATGCGTCCCGGTAAAACAAAATTCCAAACCAAACGAACTCGGAAGTTCAGGGCTCGTCCGTTGTCCAAAGAGGACAAGCGCACGATCAGTCACGTCGAGCAGTTCGGCTGTTCTGTTGTCAACGTTAAGCGGACGAACATGGCCTCGGCTGGTCCTACACGGTGGGCGTTTTCGATACAAGCGGCAAACCTGAAATCATCACCGTCGGACTATTACCAGAAACCGCGCACTTGGCGTTGAACGAGGCCGCCAGACTGCTACGAGCCGGGGTCGATCTCACTACGGGCCGACACCGCGATCTAATCGGGCAAGTGGATTGTCAGTTCCGCGCTGTTGACCGAAAGTGGGTCGAACACCTTATGGGGTGGGCACTCTGGTACTACGATGGCGACGACTTTCCTGTAGTTCAAGCGGTCTATCCCGATCTGCAGAATCGGTTCCCGGAGGACGAAGGTTTTGACAAGGCGTTTGAGCAGCCTCTGATGCAGCCCGATGCTCCCTTGACAAGAGCCGAGAATGATTTTTGGGCCTCTGCTGATCCGAAAAGCAGCCTATTCAACTGGAAGTTCTCAGATGACCCGCATGCGAGAGCCTTCCTTTCCGAGACGGTCCACAGCGGGACTGAGCCAGTCACATACGTCTCCCACGACGTTGAAGACGGAGCGTGGCAGTTTTTGGGTGACAGTACGGCCGACGGAGGCGGTCCCGTAATCTCTTGCCTTCACCACCTGATCGACCGCGATCCAAGTCTCGTTGAGTTGGCTGATCTGCCGTTGGGCTGGTATGCGGAGCGGGGCAGAGTCGGAGAACCGTGGACTCGAAAGAAGCACTCAAGAGACAATGCATCAGAGTAACTATGCTGTCGATTGGCGAAACACCCATTACGCTCATTGATAGCCTTTTCGCGGGTTCTAAAACGCGAAAACCACAGAAACGAACAGTTTTCCTCCATCCCGGTTGCGGTAGACTAACTCTACCGAACCCATGTCCCAATTCGTCCACCTGCACCTGCACACCGACTACTCCATGCTCGACGGCGCCTGTGACGTCGAAAAACTTTGCCAGCGCGTAAAGGAGCTAGGCATGCCCGCCGTGGCCATGACCGACCACGGCAATATTTTTGGCGCCGTCCACTTTGTCAACGCGGCCAAGCATGCGGGCGTGAAGCCCATCGTCGGCTGCGAACTCTACATCTGCAAGAAAGACGACCACCGCGCCGCTCCCGAAGGCGATACCTACAACCACCTCCTCGTGCTCGCCGAGAACGAAGAAGGCTACCGCAACCTAGTCAAGATCACGTCGGAGGCCTCGCTGCACGGCTTTTATTACAAGCCGCGCGTCAGCAAGAAGTTTCTGGCCGAGCACTCTCGCGGGCTGATCGGGCTCTCCGGATGCCTGAAGGGCGAAGTCGCGGAGCGCCTCAGCGAAGGCAAGTACGACGCCGCACGAGCGGCTGCTGGCACGTTCGCCGACATTTTCGGCAAAGAGAATTTCTATCTCGAGATCCAGGATCAAGGCCTGGAAATGGAGCACCGCATCCATCCCGGCCTGTTCCAGCTGGAAAAGGATCTTGGCCTGCCGCTGGTGGCCACCAACGATAGCCACTATCTCTGCGAGGACGACGCCCATGCCCAGGACGTGATGCTGTGCATTCAGACCGGCAAGTCCATCCACGACACCGGCCGCATGAAGTTCGACGGCAACCAGTTCTTCGTCAAAAACCACGACGAGATGTACCGCGTTTTCAAGGATTCTCCCGACGTCCTCACGCGCACGCTCGATATCGCGGAGCGTTGCAGCCTGCATTTGGAAAAAGTCGCAAATCCCTTCCCGCAGTTCGAGGTTCCGCCGGGCTATACGATCGACAGCTACTTCGTCCACGTCACCCGCGAGGGCTTTGCCCGCCGGCTGGAAACGCTGCGCCCGCTGCACGAGAAAGGCAAGCTGAAGCATTCGATTACCGACTACGAGCAGCGCCTGGAGCGCGAACTCGGCATCATCCAGCAGATGCAGTTTCCCGGATATTTTCTGATCGTGTGGGACTTCATCCGCTACGCCCGCGAACATGAAATTCCAGTGGGCCCGGGCCGCGGATCGGCCGCCGGATCGCTCGTTTCCTACGCGCTCTCCATCACCGACATCGATCCGCTGCAGCATGAACTGCTGTTTGAGCGCTTCCTGAATCCTGAGCGCGTGTCCATGCCCGATATTGACATCGATTTCTGCATGAACCGGCGGGGCGAGGTCATCAACTACGTCACCCAGAAATATGGCCGCGACAACGTCGCGCAGATCATCACTTTCGGCACCATGGCCGCGAAGGCTGCGATCAAAGACGTGGGCCGCGCCATGGACATCCCCTACGCCGACGTCGACCGCATCGCCAAGATGGTTCCAACCCAGCTCAACATTACGCTGGAGCAAGCCATCGCAGACTCCGCCCAACTGCGCGAAGCGATAGAAAAAGACGGCCAGATCCGCGAACTGTTCGAGACCGCAAAAAAGCTGGAAGGCATGGTGCGCAATTCCGGTGTGCACGCTGCCGGCGTGGTTATCTCGCCGCGCCCCCTGACCGACCTGGTTCCACTGCACCGCACCAAGAACGACGAAATCGTGACTGCCTTCGACATGGTCGCCATCGAAAAGATGGGCCTGCTGAAGATGGACTTCCTCGGCCTGACCACGCTCACCATTCTTACCGACGCGCTGAAGCTGATCGCGCAAACGCGCGGCACCGCCATCACTCTCGAGCAGATTCCATTAGAAGATAACGAGACCTACGAAAAGGTCTTCCACAAAGGCTTGACCTCGGGCGTGTTCCAGTTTGAATCGAACGGCATGCGCGATGTACTGCGCAAGTACCAGCCAAATTCCATTGAAGATCTCACGGCCCTGAACGCGTTGTACCGGCCCGGTCCGATTCAGGGCGGCATGATCGACGATTTCGTCGACCGCAAGCACGGACGCAAGAAAGTTGAATACGAACTTCCGGAGTTGCAGGAAATCCTGCAGGAGACCCTGGGCGTGATCGTGTATCAGGAACAGGTGATGCAGATCGCCAATCGCCTCGCGGGCTACTCACTGGGTGAAGCCGATCTCCTGCGCCGCGCCATGGGCAAGAAAAAAGCAGAAGAAATGGCGCAACAGCGCGAGCGTTTTGTCGAAGGCGCCGCTCAGAGGAAATATCCACCAAAGAAGATTGAAAAGATTTTCGACCTCATGGCGCAGTTCGCCGGATATGGCTTCAACAAGTCGCACTCCGCGGCTTACGCGTTGTTGGCCTATCACACTGCGTATCTGAAGACGCACTATCCCGTGGAGTTCATGGCGGCGCTGCTGACGTCGGTGACCGGCTCAACCGACGACGTGGTCAAGTACATCAACGAATGCCGCGAGATGGGCATCGCCGTCGAAGCTCCCGACATAAATGTCTCCGACGCCAACTTCACCCCGCACGGCGAATCGATCCGCTTCGGCCTCGCCGCCGTGAAGAACGTCGGCGGCAACGCGATTGAGTCGATCGTGGCCGCGCGCAAGAAGCTGGGCCAATTCAAATCCATTTTCGAATTCTGCGAAAACGTCGATCTACGGCTGCTCAACAAACGCGTGCTGGAGTCTTTAATCAAGAGCGGCGCGATGGATTCCATGGGCCGCCGCGCACAGCTCATGGCTGTGCTCGACAAGTCCATGGAACAGGCGCAGAAAGCGCAGCGCGACGCCGAATCGGGCCAGCACGGCCTGTTTGGCGTCTTCCAGCAGGAAGATACAGAATCGCACAACGATAAATTGCCTAACATTCCCGATTGGGACGAGCACACTCGCCTCACTGCCGAAAAGGAAATTCTCGGCTTCTTTATCAGCGGCCATCCCCTGCAAAAGTACAAAGACAAGCTGGCGGACCTGCAGGCGCTCAGCGTCGAAGAAATTGCCGCCATGACGAAATCAACCGGCAAGGACGAAACCATCGTCACCGCCGGAATTATCGGCAACGTGCGCGTGCTCAAATCGAAACGCGGCGATTTCTACGCCCAGGCCACGCTCGAAGATATGTCGGGCTCGATCGACATGATCGTCTTCCCCGAGGCCTACAAACGCATCGGCGATAAAGTAAAACTCGAGGTTCCAGTCCTGGTAAAAGCCGGCGTGCGCATCGAAGAAGGCGCCAATCCCAAGATCACTGCCGCAGAAATCCAGCCGCTGGAAGAAGCCAAGGTCCCGCTGCCGAGAGCCATCCGCATCCGGATACCGCTCGAGATGTCAGGCGAAACTACCGTCGACGATCTGCACACGCTCTTCACGGAGCGCAAAGGCGAAGCCAAAGTGTTGTTTGACGTGGAACGCCAGGGCGATTTCATGGTGGTGATGGAAGCGGAAGGCTATAATGTCCTTCCGGACCGCAATTTCATCGCCCGCGTCGAGCAACTGTGCGGGCGAGGCAGCGTCCGCATTATCGCCTGACCCACGCATGGCACCGACCGAAAAAGCGCAGCAGGAATTGGAGCAGATCGAACGCCAGGTCGCCGATCTCGAATCTCCCGGCGCCGATGACGCTACCCGCCGCCAGATCACCAAACTGCAGGAACGCATCGAGACCCTGAGAGAGGAAATGAACGCGCCGCCCACCGCATGGCAGAAGACAGAACTGGCGCGGCATCCGCAGCGCCCGCAGTCGCTGGACTACATCGAGCGCGTCTTCACCGACTTCAGCGAAATTCACGGCGATCGCAGTTTCGGCGATGATGCCGCCATCATCACCGGCATGGCGCGATTCCACGGCGACGAAGTTTTGATCGTCGCCACTCAGAAGGGCCGGGACATGAAGCAGCGCGTCCATCGGAACTTCGGCACGCCTCATCCTGAAGGCTATCGCAAGGCGATCCGGGTGATGCAAGTCGCGGAGAAGTTCCGCCGTCCGATCTTCACCCTGGTCGACACCGACGGCGCCTACCCCGGCATCCACGCAGAAGAGCGCGGGCAAGCCGAAGCCATCGCCTACAATCTTCGCGAAATGGCGCGGCTCGAGGTTCCCATCATTACAACAATCATTGGCGTGGGCGGCAGCGGCGGGGCCCTGGCCATCGCAGTCGCCGATCGCGTGCTCATGATGGAGAACTCGATTTATTCGGTCATCTCTCCGGAAGGCTGCGCAGCCATTATGTGGCGGGATGCGTCCAAGAAGGAACTCGCGGCCGAAGCCATGCGCATTACCGCAACCGACCTCAGCGAACTGGGCTGCATCGACGACATCGTTCCGGAACCGGAAGGCGGAGCCCACCGCGACCACGAAGCGGCGGCCAATCTGCTCGATGCCAGCCTGCAGAGACACTATGCCGAGCTGAAGAAGATCCCGCCAGCCGAATTACTCGTGTCACGATATAATAAGTTCCGCAACATCGCCCAGTTCTACAAGACAGAATCCTGAGTCCGTGGACTCGTTCCCGTTTCCCAAACAGGTTCCTCCGGGCTACAGGCGGGCAATTTGACGCGACGGGGTCGTGCAACCGCCGTATAATGAGATGTTTTCTTCTCCACATCATTAAAACCATGGGCGCTTGGGTTTTCGCCTGCTAACTGAAGGAAGGTGTTGGGATGGCCACTACGGATGTCGTGCCCCGAGAATCCACCGGAGGCCCCGGGCACAAGCGCATCGTCAACGACATGAGCATTCAGGTCGCGACGGTCAACGGTTCCGGCTCGCAGAGTTCAAATACCGTGCTCTTACGCAGCATTTTCCAAATGGGCGTACCGGTGTCTGGCAAGAACATGTTCCCTTCGAACATCGCCGGCCTTCCCACCTGGTACACGATTCGCGCCAACAAGAACGGCTACATCGGCCGAAAGAAGGAAATCGATTTCCTGGTGGCCATGAATCCCGAGACCGCCGTCGAAGACACCATGTCGCTCGCCCCCGGCGCCGCAGTGCTCTACGACGAGCCTCTCGCGCTGCACAAGCTTCGGGATGATCTCATTTTTTACTCGGTTCCCTACGACAAGCTGGTAGCCGCCGTGTGTCCGGAGGCCAAGCTGCGCAAGCTCGTCAAGAACATGGTGTACGTTGGCGTGGTCGCCAGCCTGCTCACAGTCGAAATGGCTGAGGTTGAAAAGGCGATCCGCAAGCAGTTCGCCACGAAGATGAAAGCTGCCAATCTAAATCTGGCCGCCGCCCAGGCTGGGTTCGATTATGCCAAAGCAAACTTGCAGAAGCGGGGCGCTTTCTACATCGAGCGCATGAACGCGACCGCGGGCAAGATCATCATCGACGGCAACTCGGCCGCCGCGCTGGGCTGCATGTTCGCCGGGTGCACCGTCGTGACCTGGTATCCGATCACGCCGTCTTCATCGCTGGTCGAGACCATGATCGAATATATGAAGGAATACCGCATCGGCCCCGACGGCAAAGCTACTTTTGCCATCGTGCAGGCGGAAGACGAACTGGCCGCGATCGGCATGGTGATCGGCGCTGGCTGGGCCGGCGCGCGCAGTATGACGGCAACGGCGGGTCCGGGCATCTCGCTCATGTCGGAGTTCGCTGGACTCGCCTACTACGTCGAAGTCCCCGGCGTGATCTGGGACATCCAGCGTGTAGGGCCCTCGACGGGCCTGCCGACTCGTACGTCCCAGGGCGATATCCTTTCGACCGCATTCCTCTCGCACGGCGACACCAAGAACATCATGCTGTTTCCCTGCTCCGTAACGGAGTGCTTCAGCATGGCGCCGGAAGCTTTCAACCTGGCCGAGCAATTTCAGACACTGGTGTTCGTGATGTCCGATCTCGATCTCGGCATGAACAATTGGATGTCCGATCCGTTCGAATATCCCACCACGCCGATCAATCGCGGAAAAGTTCTCAGCAAAGAAGATCTCGACCGCCTCGGCGGATTCGCGCGTTACAAAGATGTCGACGGCGACGGCATCGGCTACCGCACCCTGCCGGGAACCATCCATCCCGCGGCGGCGTATTTCTCCCGGGGCAGCGGCCACAACGAGAAAGCGCAATACAGCGAGCGCGCCGACGACTTCGAAAACAACATGGAGCGCCTGAACCGCAAGTTCGAAACCGCGCGCTCATTCGTTCCGCGCCCCGAGATCACGAAAGGCAACAACGCGAAGATCGGGATCATCGGCTACGGCACTTCGCATTGGGGCATCACCGAAAGCCGCGATCAACTGCGCGACGAGTATCACCTCGAGACCGACTACCTGCGGCTGCGGGCGTATCCTTTTACGCGCGAAGTGCACGAGTTCGTCGAGCAGCACGATCGCATTTACCTCGTCGAGCAGAATCGCGACGCGCAAATGCTGACTCTGCTGAAGCTCGATCTCAAGCCCGAGCTGACCACGCGCCTGCGCAGCATAGCGCACATCACCGGACTGCCGCTGGACGCGCGGTCCATCACCGACGAACTGACCAGCATGGAAGGCAAATGAAAGCTTTGAATGGGTGCGGCTCTAGCGGCACCGTGGAAGAGCGGCCCTTCAGGGCCGCGTTTAGGCAATAAAGAGAAGGGCTTTAGCCCCTGAGGAGCAAGCAATGGGTACCACGACCGTCGAACCCGGAGCCGCCACACCAGGACCAAAAACTAACCGCATCGGCCTCACCGTGATGGACTACAAAGGCGGCAAGACCACGCTCTGCGCCGGCTGCGGCCACAACGCCATCTCCGAGCGCATCATCGAGTCGATGTATGAGATGGGCGTGCAGCCCGAGCTTCTCATCAAGCCCAGCGGCATCGGATGCTCGTCGAAAACCCCCGCCTACTTCATGAGCCGCTCCCACAGCTTCAACGCGGTGCACGGCCGCATGCCCTCAGTCGCCACCGGAGCGATGCTGGCGAATCGCAAGCTGGTCTGTATCGGCGTCAGCGGCGACGGCGACACTGCCTCCATCGGCATTGGGCAGTTCGTTCACCTCATGCGCCGCAATCTGCCGATCATTTACATCATCGAAGACAACGGCGTTTACGGCCTTACCAAAGGCCAGTTCTCCGCCACTGCCGACCTCGGATCCAAGCTGAAGTCCGGCGTCCTGAACGACCTACCGCCCATCGACACTTGCGCCCTCGCCATTCAACTCGGCGCAACTCTGGTCGGCCGATCGTTCTCAGGAGACAAGCGCCAACTCGGCGCCATGCTGAAGGCTGCCATCGCTCACAAAGGCACGGTCATGCTCGACGTGGTCTCGCCCTGCGTTACCTTCAACGATCACGAGGGTTCGACCAAGTCTTACAAATACGTGAAAGAGCACGAAGAGACATTGCAGGACGTCAGCTTCGTTCCTCACTTCGAGGACATCGACGTCGAGTACGATCCCGGCACCACCACGGAAGTCACCATGCACGACGGCTCGCGCCTGCGCCTGCGCAAGCTGGAAGAGGACTACGATCCGACCGACAAGATTCGCGCCATCACTCGCCTCACCGAAGCCCACGATAAGGGCGAAGTCCTGACCGGAGTGTTTTATGTGAATCCCGAGGCGCCCAACTTCATCGACATGCTGAACGTCGTGGACCAGCCTTTGGCGACGCTGCCCGATTCAATGACGCGCCCGGGCAAGGAAGTGTTGGACGCGGTGATGGAAGAGTTGCGCTAAGCTCACCTAGATAAGAGAATTTGTCATTCCGAACCGGGCGAAAGCCCGGTGAGGAACCTGCTTTCCCCGACACCGCCATCGCCCTAGAGTTTGTCTTACGCGGTCTTCCGTTCTGGTTCGCCGCTATGTTCCGGACTTTGCCCAGGTTCGGGAAAATCAGAATCCGCATCCTTCAGCATGGGATCCTGATCGCGATGCCCGAGTTGTTCCTGCAATCCGATGTTCCCTGGAATCTTGTGATCCTCGACTTCGGTAGCGCCCTTCGCTGTATCCTGATCGTGCGTGCTATCTGGCATGATCAAACCTCGTACCATAAATTCCTGCTGTGCCAAGTTTAGTCCTGGAGTTCCCGAAATAAATAGTGCTAAAGTAGCAGAAGTTCGCGGGAGAGGACGTATGAAGCGGGTTCTTTCAGTATTGATGGTGTGTGTCCTGTCCTGTACGTTCTGCCTGGCGGCTCCGCGGCAAGCTGCGCTGATCCCGGTGAAGGCTCACCGCGACTCGCGCGTCCAGCGCCATCGCGCTCACAAAGCCGGAAAGCATCACACTCCCAAGCGGCATCGCCACCACAGCGTCTAGCCACATTCTCGGGACCCTGCTGGATCCAGCGCACCAACTTCGCAATTATTTCCCGACGGTCGAGACTCCCAGCTTACGCAACCGGTCCCGCGCCTGCAGCGCTTCCGGCGAGTGCGGATAGCGCTGGATCAGATGTCGTAACTCGCTGACTCCGTCATCCTGTTTGCCGAGCTCGATCAAAGAGAATCCCTTTTTCAGTTGCGCCGACGCGGCCTTGGATCCACTAGGAAAGTTCTGTAATACCTGGTCGTAGCTCTGCGCCGCCTGCTGGTAGTTTCCCTGCCGGAACTGGATCTCCCCGAGATAGAAATAGCAGTTTCCCGCCAGATCGGTGTTGGGATAGTACTTGATGTACTCCGAACATTCCTGTAAGGCCAGGTCATTCTTGCCGCCGTTGTAATCTCGCACGGCATTGTTGTAGAGCACATCCGGAGGCGGGGCTTGCGCCAGCGCCTGCTGCTGCGCTTGCTGTTGCGCCTGCTGCGCGCCCAGACTCTGTTGCGCCGCCTGCATGTCTTCCAGCTGCTTGCTGACCTTGGCCAGACGCACCTTGATTTCATCCATGGTGTCGTTGAGCGATTGAATCTGTCCCGACACTTGGTCGACCTTCGACCCCGCGTCTCCCTGCTGTTTGGTCAGTGTCGTCTGCAGCCCATTGAGAGCCACCACCGCTTTATTGACCGCGTCGGTGTTGGTCTCCACCAGGTTCTTCATGACGCCCATGCGCTCATCGAAGCTGCGCTGCATGGCCGTCATCTGCTCCTGCAGTTGCTGCACCTGCGTCTGCAACTGCACCATGTCTTTATTTGCGCCCGAAACCGGATTCACTCCCAGCCAGAGCACCGACAACAACGCGAAGAACACCAAAATGTGATGTGATTTCATAGAGGATTCCCTGAACATGCCAATTTCTTAGATGCCATGATTGTCCCACAGGCGGGGAGGATTCCACACAGAAAGGGCGGCCCCGGAACCGGAAGACGCAATGGGAAGGTCAACACTGCCGGAGCGCCGCTCGCTGGGCGCACACCAATGCGCGCTTTCGGGCGAGAAGAAACGGGGGACGTGAGTCGCGTCCCCCGCAAAATCTTCACTTCTGATAGACGAGGTGGCCACGGCGGTTCTGCTGCCAGCAAGCTTCGTTGCTTTCTGTGCAGAAGGGTTTCTCCTTGCCGTAGCTGATGGTCTTGATCCGACCGGCGCTGACGCCAGCCGCGGTCAGTGCATTCTTCACCGCACTGGCGCGCTGGTCGCCCAGAGCCAGGTTGTAGTCGGTCGATCCGCGCTCGTCGCAGTGTCCTTCAATCGTAAAGCTAATATTGGCGTGCGCATTGAGGAATTGCACGTCGGCCTGGATCGAAGACTGCTGGTCGCCGCGAATGTCAGACTTGTCGTAGTCGAAGTAAACATCCTTGATGTTTTGGCTGAACAAGTCTTCGTCCGTCACCGTCGGAGTTGTCGGCGGTGGTGGCGGCGGAGGCGGTTGGGTGACCGTGAGCCGCGCGGTAGCTTCCTGCGAGCCACCCGATCCCTTGGCCGTTAGGTGATAGGTCGTAGAGTCCGTTGGGGAAACGCTCTGCGACCCGTTCGGCTGGACGGCGCCAATGCCGTCGATCGACACATCGGTCGCGTTGCTGGTCTGCCAGGTAAGAGAGGCCGACTGTCCCGCCTGAATCGAGTTCGGAGTGACCGAGATGGATGCGGTTGGGGCCGGTGGGGGCGGCGGGGGTGGTGGCGGAGGCGGAGCCGCTTTCTTTCCGCAAGCGCCAAGCGTCAGTACAGCGCCGAGGGTAACGATGAGCAGAGACCACTTCATGCTTTGATGCTTCACTTTATTTCCTCCCTGCGACCCCAGAAGCTTACCTCCAGGATCAGACGAAGCGTATTTACTATTTCCAACTCCAATTGGGTTGGGTGTTGCGTCCTGTAAAAGTCAGTTGCTGAACCTTGGTGCCGTCGGCCAGCATGGTCCAGATTTCTTCTTTGCCCGACCGGCTTGATTGAAACACAATATGCCGTCCATCGGGCGACCAGGAAGGAAAATCATTCCTCCCGCCATCGTGCGTGAGCTGCACCCACTGCTTGCTGGCGATATCCATCAAGTAAAGGTCCGACGCGCCCGGTTCGCCCGGACCGTACTTCCGTACCCAGGCAAACGTAAGAAACTGCCCGTTGGGCGCCCAGTTCGGCGATACCGCGTATCCCTGATCGGTCATGCGCTGCTGGTTGGTGCCGTCGGCTTCCATGGTGTAAATCTGCGGCAGCCCGGTACGACCGCTGACGAAAGCGATTTGCGCATTCGTCTTCCGGTTCCACACTGGCGACACATCCGGCCCTTTGGCCGTCGTCATACGATGTAGATTACCCCCCGAGACATCTGACACATATATTTCTGGTTCGCCCCCGCGCGAAGACGAAAACGCCAGCTTCGTTCCATCCCCTGACCATGCAGGAGAAAGATTCGTCCCACCCAGGTGCGGAAACGTCACGGGCCGGTTGAGGTCGAGCGAGAACATCATAATCTCCCAGCCGGTTTTGGTCAGGCTGCTGAAAGCGATCCGGGATCCGTCGGGCGAAACCCGTGGCGAAAGTGAAATCGAGCCCAGATGCGTGATCTGGTGCTGGTTCGAGCCATCGTAATCCATAGCCCAGATTTCTTTGTGCCCCGACCGGTCGCTGACAAAATAAATCTGGGTCTCGGCAATGCCGGTAATGCCGCCGCCCAGCCGGAAAATGATTTCGTCGGCGAACTTGTGAGCCATGATCCGCGCCGCCGCATCGCTGGACGTGTCCGAATATTGCTTGCCCAGAACCTGGGGAGACTGCGTATTCTTGACGTCATACAGCCAGCCCTGAACCGTCAACTTTCCGGCCGCGACGCCCAGGCTTCCGAAAGCCAGCATGGCGGCATCGGGAGGCGGGGCGTTCCACGCCAGGAAATTGACTTCGGTCGGCTGGCCCGGCACCTGTAAGGGATAAAAGCTTTTTGAAACCAGCTCGACGACTCCGGAGACATCGAGGTCGTTCCACAGCGTGTCATTGAAAGTCTTCAGCAGGGCGTCGTTCTGCGGATCGCTGGTCGAGGGCTTGAAATCCGGTACCGCCAGCCGCACCTTCGCCACGCCCAGGCTGGTGCCTGTCTTGACCCAATCCTGAGCGAGAATGGCAGAAGAGAGAAGGCAGCAGATCGCGAGGAGAACCAGCGCCCACATTGGGCCGCGAAAACTGACTGGCCATCGCCGGAAAATTGGTCTAGCGCTTTCGTCCATCCGTCTGGGGGAGTCACATACTCCGTACGACAATATCGTATCCCGATATGAATTGCTTTGCAAGGCTTCTTCCCTCTTGCGACTTCTCACTGGGCTGGAATATCCCTCATCCGCATTGTGCCTGTATTTGCAGGCACAAGGTGAACCGTTAGTGCTTACTGTTTACCCGGAAGGTTCACTTCTTGTAATCGAACCAAAACTCCACGGAGATTTTGCCACCCGAATAATCTGACGGCAACGGACCGAAAGTATCAATACGCTGCAGCGCGCGTTTCGCCGAAATATCCAGCGAAGGTACACCGCTGGATTGCTCGATCTGCACGTTCGCCGGACTTCCGTCGCGGGCCACATCGAACGTGATGTACACGCGCTGCGCTGTCGTGATTCCCGGATCGACCTCGTACTTCAGCCAGTTGTCCGCAACCTTCTTCTGAATCACCTGCACGTACCATGCGTACTTTGTGCCAAAATCCCCACCGCCGCCGGTGATTCCAAATCCACCTTTGGCCCCGCCGGCGCTGAATGTTCCGTAGGGACCGCTGACCGGGCCGCCTTCTCCAAAAGCAACCTGGTTATTCTCTTCCTCGGGCGCGGGCTGCGGTTTTTCCTTGGATGCCGTCTCCTGCTTTTTCTTGGGCTTTATCTTGGCATTCTTGCCTTGAATCTCAATCGCGTCCGGCGTCTTCTCTTCGACCTTGGGTTGCGACTGCGTCAGTCCCTTCGATTCATTGGCCAGCACATTCTGAGTCTGCGCGGGATTCGCCGGCAGCGGAACCGTGCTCACCAGCGTCGCGCCGATCGCTTCCCCGCCCCCGCCTGAACCCCAGGTGTCGCCGCTGGTTCGAGACACCAAGGCGGAGTAGATCAACAATGCCACGGTGATGCCCACGTGCAAGCCCGCCGACCACGCCAGCGCGCGGCCCCAGCGGTCATGCTCGAAGTAGATCTCAGCGTTTGCTGCCATTTTGCTGTAGAGGTTGCGTCACGATGCTCACGTTAGTGATTCCCGCCCGCTTCACCGCGTCCATCACCGTGGCGAAGGCGCCAAAGGGAACATTTTCATCCGCGCGCACAAAGATGAACTGGTTGCGCGGGTCCCGAATCTTCTGCCGTAACTTGCCGGCGATCTCATTAATATTGATGGCGTCATTGCCCAAAAAGACACGCTGATCTTTATTAATCGTAATCACCAGCCGCTCTTCGGTGATCTCCTTGACCGTCCGGGTTTTCGGCACGCTGACATCGATCCCCGACTGCAACACCGGCGCTGTCACCATGAAAATGATGAGCAGCACCAGCACCACGTCCACCAGCGGCGTAATGTTGATGTCCGCCAGCGCGGTCTGCGTGCGTCCGCTCGAAGTCGTGAACGCCATCAGCGCCTCACCTCGACGGCCGGAGCCTGCGCCTGGCTATGCTCCACGGCATTCAGCACTTCGAGGGCAAAATCATCGCTTCGGGCCGCGAACTCGCGGATCGACGCACCAATCAGGTTATAGGCAATCACGGCAGGAATGGCAGCCACCAATCCCGCAGCCGTCGTAATCAAAGCTTCGGAAATGCCGGGAGCCACCGCCCGCAACGTCGCAGCGCCCGCCGTCCCCAGTCCGTGAAACGCATCAATGATGCCCCACACCGTTCCAAAGAGCCCGACAAACGGCGTCACCGCAGCCGTAATCGCCAGCCATGGCACATTCCGCTCCAGCCGCGTAATTCCTTCCGACGCCCCAATCTGCATCCCGCGCTGGATCGACAACAGATTCCGCACGGTCCCCGACGTCTGGGCTTGCCGCTTGAATTCTTCGTACCCACCTTCAAAAACCCCAACCAGCGGGCTGGGCTTGAACTGCTCCGCCACAGCAGCAATATCCTGCAAACGCTGGGCCTTGCGAAACGCGCGCACAAATCGCCCGCTCTGCGCCCGGGCGCGCCGCAGCAGGCTCCATTTGGTCAGGATGATGGACCAGGAAATCAGGCTGAACGCCAGCAGCACAAGCAAGACCAGCTTGGCGATCGCACCACTGTTGGAGATCATGTCGACGATTTCGCCGCCGACGAACGCTGCTAGCAAGGGGAAGACATGCATTGCGTTTTGGGAGAATGCCTGCCTTTGATTATAGATGAAGCCGGCCGCATACTTTTCCGCACGTACCCGATCCGCCAACGAAATATTTGCAGCGATGCATCCGGCGTCAGTGGCTCGCCCGAGGATCGCTATTCGTAAAGCCAAACTGCACCGCCATCGAATCCAGGTATGGCGAATCCAGCGGCGTGAAATGAAGATCCTTCACCTGGATCACGACATAAAAATCGTCAACCTTCATGATCCGCCGCGCCCGAATTGGCACCGGACTGAAGCGGTTCGGGTCCAACTTCCACAGATTGTTCCTAGCGTCCGGCGAAGGCTCCTGATCCGCCACCAGGACGTTGCTGTAGATGCGGTGACGCAGATCCGCGAGTTTCACTTCCCAGAGTGTGATCTGGTTGCCGCCCACCAGTACGTGAGGCGTAACCGTCAACTCGTAGCGATCTTCCCCGCGAGAATCTTTGATGCGCTCGCGGTAGGAGGCATTCTCCGGCGTGAGCTTGACATCGAACGCGTCCTCCGTGACCCGGGTCGAACCATGGCGGAAGCTCTCTGCATATATCGTGGGCTCAGCCGTCTGCGCCACCGACGCTGCCACGATCAGCAATATTCCGGCAAGAGACCGCAGCGTTCGTGTCATCGAGGATTCGCCTCCGCCTCCGGAGCCTGCGCGATGATCCGATTCAGCGAACCGATCAGCCAATCGTTAAGTCCCGACACTGCCCGATTGCTGCCTTGTGCCAGCCGATTCACTTTCCTCCACAGCCACGGCCGCACCACCACAAACCTGGCGAATCGCCCTTGTTGAAACCGTCCTTGCGCATCCACAAATCTTTCCATCTCAGGGAACGTGAAGTCGAATTCGTCGGAAATCGCCTTGACCACGGCAAACTTCAGGCCATGTGCTTCCGCAGCGCGCCAGACCGCAGCCGCTTCCATGTCCACCAGTTGCGCGCCGTAAGAATTCCTCAGCTTTGCCTTTTGCGCAGGACTCGCCACCGACCCGAAAGTGACCAGCACGCCCTTGCCTTCGCTCAGAGCTGCCCGGCTGCCATCGGTCACATCAATCACCTGCGCTGGCTGCAGCACGTCGCCGGCCTTCAGGCTGGGATCGAGCGCCCCCGCGAATCCTACGGAATAAATCACCGCCGGCGCGTAGAGTTCAATCATGGCGACTGCCGCCCGCCGCGCCGCCTCCGCCCCAATCCCCCCGCAGACCAGTACCACATCGGTGTCGTCCGCCAGAAAGCGGAACTTCCGCCCGCCATGCTCCCTCTCCTGGACTCTCCATCCCCACCCCTTCGACTTCATCAGCGGACGCACTTCCCGCTCCAGCGCCGCAATGATGCCGACCTTAAACATATCCGTTCGACCGGAACCACTCGACCGCGCGCCGCAATGCCCCTTCCACCGGCACAATCCGCCATCCCAATTCCCGCTCCGCTTTGCCGGAACTGGCAAACATCTTTTTCTTGCCCATGCGGACCGTGTCAATCGTGGCGCGCGGTTCCCGCTTCAACAATCGTCCCGTAAAAGCCTCATCGATGACTCCGGTGGCAAACGCAAAAAAGTAAGGTAGCTTGATCTTCGGCGACGGCAACCCGGTGATGTTTCCAAGCTTGTCCAGAATCTGCTTCAGCGTTAGATCCTCTCCGCCCAAAATGTAGCGCTCGCCCGATTTCCCTCTTTCCAAAGCGGCAACGTGGCCCAGCGCACATTCCCTCACATCGACTAGATTTAATCCTGTTTCCACATAAGCGGGAAACTTTCGCTTGAGAAAATCAAGAACGATGCGCCCGGTCGGCGTCGGCTTCACATCCTGTTCGCCCACCGGCGTCGTTGGATTCACCGTCACAACATGCATCCCACCGCGCCCCGCCTCCAGCGCCACCTGCTCCGCCATGAACTTCGAGCGCTTGTAGTGCCCGATCATGTCCGCAAGCGCCACGGGCGAATCCTCGTCCGCAGGATTTCCGTCACCGGTGAACCCCACGGTCGCAACGCTGGAGGTGTACACCACGCGCCGCACTCCATTTTTTCGCGCCGCTTCCAGAATCGCCCGCGTGCCGTCGACATTGGACTTATACATCTCCGCCGGATCGCGCACCCAAAGCCGGTAGTCAGCCGCCACGTGAAAAACGGTTTCGCACCCAGACATGGCTTTTTGCAGCGACGCAGAGTCGCGCAGATCTCCGGTGGCAGTCTCAGCCTTAAGACCTTCCAGATTACGCAGATTGCTCGTAGGACGCACCAACAGGCGCAGATCCGCGCCTTGATCGGCAAGCACGCGGGCGACGTGTGATCCCAGGAATCCGGTGGCGCCGGTGACGAAGGCTTTCAAACCAAGGCCTCAGTTCTCATGACTACTTGTTTGCGTAATGCTGAGCTCCGAGAAAATGCAGCGAGACGTACGGCTCGTCACCCACCACCCAACTATCGTGACCAGGAGGTCCGGGTGGAATGTAGAAGAGCATCCCCGCACGGAGTTCGTGAATCGTACCGTCCTCCATCGCGGCCGTGGCACAGCCGGAGAGCACCAGCCCCACATGTTCGACGTTGCAGCGCGACGCACCTACGCCCGGCCCCACGTGAACCGACCACTTCCACCCCGGCTCGTATGTAGCGCGGCCGATGGTCATGCCCCCAATGTGAACCAGTTCGAACTTTCCTTTTTCGAACGTGCGCACCTCGTCAGGCTCTTCAAAACGCTTTAGCACTGTCTCCAGCATCGGCACTACCACCACCGTCGAGGGAAATTATCAGCTGCCGACTGTCACTACTTGTTCTGAACTGAGAACCGAGAACTGAAGGCTACTTCGCGCTCTTCTCCATGATTTTCGCGTACGTCGTCAGCGCGAGCAGCGGAAAGTATTCCCGGTAGAGGTGATACTTCAAATAGAACACGCGCGGGAATCCAGTGCCGGTGAAGAACGGCTCGTCCCACGATCCATCTTTTCTCTGCGTGCGCAGCAGGTAGGCAATGCCGCGCGCCACCGAATCGCTGCGAATGTCGTTAGCGGCGAGCAATCCCAGAATCGCCCAGGCGGTCTGTGACGGCGTGCTCTCACCCACCCCGCGCAAGTTCGGATCGTCGTACGATCCCACGGTTTCGCCCCACCCTCCATCGGCGTTCTGCACCATGCGCAGCCATTCCGCACCCTGCTGGATGCACGGCTCATGCAAGTCAATTCCCATGGATTCCAGCCCGCGCAACACCAGCGCCGTGCCGTAGATGTAGTTCACGCCCCAGCGTCCGAACCAGCTTCCGTCCGGTTCCTGCTCCTTGCGAATAAAGCCAATAGCCCGCTTCACCGCCGGATGATTCTTGTCATACCCGTAAGTCGCCAGCATCTCGAGGATGCGCCCCGTAATATCCACGGTCGCGGGATCGAGCATGGCGTTGTGATCGGCAAACGGAATATGCTCGAACACCATCTTGTCGTTATCTTTGTCGAACGACGCCCAGCCGCCGTTTTTGCACTGCATGGAAAAAATCCAGTCAATGGCGCGCTGTACCGATTCCCGCTGGTAGCGTCCGTTAGGATGTTCGACGCGGCTCAGCCCCAGGCAAACCATCGCGCTGTCATCGACATCCGGATAAAACTCATTGTTAAACTCGAAGTACCAGCCGCCCGGCTGGCCCTGCTTGTTCTTCACTTTCCAGTCCCCCGCCTTGCGGACTTGTTTTTGCAAAATCCAGTCGGCGCTCTTCACCATCCGCGGATCGTTTGCCGGAACTCCCGCCTCGCCCAGCGCGAACATCGCATAGGCCGTGTCCCATACCGGCGACATGCAGGGCTGCATGCGGAAGGTGTCTTCCTCTTCGATCCCCAACTTCTCGAACTCATCCAGCGCGCGAATCACCTGCGGATCGTCGAGCGAATATCCCAGGCAGCGCAACGCGATGATGGCGTTCATCATCGAGGGATAAATTGCGCCCAGCCCGTCGCTCATCTCAAAGCGCTCGAGCATCCACTTCTCCGCGCTCTTCAGCGCGATCGAACGCAGTGGCCGCACATGCACGCGTTCAAACCAGTGTGTCATGCGGTCCAGCACCAGGAAAAAATTACGCCACGACACCAGCTTCTTCGACCAATGCAGGTGCATGCGCGACTTCTGCATCCCGCCCACAAACAGTTCTTCCACGCCCATTTCGCGCGGAATCTTTTTGAACGGCTTCTTGGCGTAGCAGATCGAGAGCGGCACCAGAATGGCGCGCGACCACGAGGATATCTCGTAGATATTGAACCAGAACCAGTTGGGAAACAGCACGATCTCCGGCGGAATCGCCGGAACCGCGTCATAGTCATACTGCCCAAAGAAACAAAGATAGATCTTGGTGAATGTATTGACTTCGGTGACGCCGCCCAACTCCAGGATCTTCTTGCGGGCGCGCTGCAATGCGGGATGATCGGCCGTGTATCCCGCCAACTTCAAACCGAAGTAGGCCTTCACCGAAGCGCTGATGTTTGACGGCCCGGCGGCGTAGATGCTCCAACCTCCGTCTTCATTCTGATGCCCCAGAATCCAGTTCGCCGCCTTCTGAAATCGTTCCTGGTTCCCAGTCCCCAGCAGCGTGTGCAGCAGAATGTAATCCGACTCAAGCGTGGTGTCAGCTTCAAGTTCTCCGCACCAGTACCCTTCTTCATATTGCTGCGAGAACAGAAACTTCCGCGCAGCCGTGATCGCGGCGCCTACGCGGCTGCCCAGTTCCTCGATTTTGCCGAAGCGAAGCTGTGGGTTCGAACCAAGTGCGGAAGCTTGACTAGGGTTGGGGGAGTTTGCATCCATCAACTGATTGCTCCATTCATCCTATCGAACCACTGGTCATCCTGAGGCCGTAGTCGAGGCGAGTTCATTTCCTGCAAGCCCCGGCGCCAGGAGCGACGCAAGTCATTTCTCGCCACCTTCCAAGCGTGTAATGCGTTGTTCGTGGATTTGTGCGATATGCAGCAAGCGGGCCGTGCCTTCGGCGATGTCTCTTGAAAAATCGCGGATGCTCTGCAAGTCGCGAGTCAAAAGCTCCACCGTTTGTGTCAGAGCTTCGTGCCGCTCGGTTAACCGATCAAGGCGTTCGTCAATCTTCATCGCTCACCTCCCGCAAATACACATCCAAATTCCGAACTAGTCTGCGGTCGCATTGGCCGGAGCGGCGGCGATCGCCCCAACAATCTCTGGCGGCAGACCGAAGCGCACGTTCTCCGGCATCACTTCCAGTTCCTGCATGTTGTCAAATCCCTTGTCGCGCAGAAAAGCCACGGTCTCCTCGACCAGGCATTCCGGCGCAGAAGCGCCAGCAGTCAGCGCAATCGTCTTCACTCCCTTCAACCATTCGGTCTCAATGTCGTTGCAGCTATCGATGAGGTGCGCATTCGTGCCCAGGTTGCGCGCCACTTCCACCAAGCGGTTGGAGTTGGAACTGTTTTCCGAGCCTACGACCAGCAGCAGGTCCGCTTCGGAAGCCACCTGCTTCACCGCGACCTGCCGGTTTTCCGTGGCATAGCAAATATCCTGCGCCGCCGGCCCTTGGATGTTGGGAAACTTCTTCTTCAGCGCAGCGATAATGTCTTTGGTCTCATCCAGGCTAAGGGTGGTCTGCGTCAGATAAGCGACGCGGTTCGGGTCTGGTACGCTGAGAAATTCCACTTGCTGCGGCGATCCCACCACTTGGGTCACCAGCGGAGCCTCACCCAGCGTTCCCACCACTTCATCGTGATCTTTATGCCCGATCAGGATCAGCGAGTAACCTTCTTTGGCGAACTTCACGGCTTCTACGTGGACTTTGGTCACCAGCGGACAAGTCGCATCAATCACGCGCAGACCGCGCCGCGCGCTGTGTTCGCGCACTTCCGGAGAAACTCCGTGTGCGCTGTAAATAATGCGCTCGCCGTTGGGCACTTCGTCCTCACTGTCGACAAAGATCGCGCCCTTGCCGCGCAGTTCCTCGACGACAAAGCTGTTGTGGACAATCTCCTTGCGCACATAAATCGGCGGCCCAAACGCCTCAAGAGCGATACGGACCACATCAATCGCCCGCACCACTCCCGCGCAGAACCCCCGCGGCTTGAGCAACAGTAAAGTCTTGCCGTCAGTTTTCGTTAGAATTCCAGCCATTGAACCCCGCTTGTCAGATCTCTGCACCTAAGAACTGCCACAAAACCCTTGCCTTCAGGGTACACGATCCCCATTGTGGCGATACTAATAAACTACCGGAAAGTACCGGGATGGTCAACGTAAGCCACAGAAAGCGCTGGGATTAGCAGCGAATGGGGAATTCCAGCCTGCGAACGGATCGCGGCTGCCTCGGAGAAATCCGAGGCCCGGAAGTCGGGGACAGTGGCGCCCGAACCGAATGTCTATCGAGTGGCAGCGTCTCGGTTTGAAAACTGAGACTCTACCCTAGCGGCGATTCTCTCCGGCATTCCAGAGCTTCTGAGCGTGCACTTTAATCCGCCGTGACTCCATCTCGACAACGGTCCTGTCGAAAATTTCGTCCGGAGGGCCTGAAGCCTCTATCTGCACCAGCAAGCCAAGTTTCTTGTAGAACTCGATCAGCGGGGCGGTGCTCCGCTCATAAGTTTCCAGACGCACTTTGATTGAGTCCGGCCGGTCGTCTTCGCGCTGAAACAGCTTTCCGTCACAGCGATCGCAGCACCCCTCAACTTTCGGAGGCCGTTCGGTCAGGTGGTACACCGCCTTACACTTCTCGCACGTCCGGCGTCCGCCGAGCCGGGTCACGATTGCGCTCGCCGCCAGCTCATAGCTCAGAACGGCGGACAGCATTATTCCTTCGGTGTCCAGTAGTTGCTTCAGCGACTCCGCCTGCCCGAGAGTGCGCGGAAATCCATCGAGAATGAAGCCGCCGCCGCAATTCAAGCAAGCGATTCGCTCCCGCACCATCTCCCACACGGTGGAATCGGGCACCAGAGCGCCGCGACGCATGTATCCCAGGGCTTCCTTTATGGCAGGGCTCTGCTCGCACTCGCTCCGGCTCCCCGCCGCGCGGAAAACGTCGCCGGTCGAGAGGTGACAGGCGCCCAGTCGCTGGTTCAGCAGATCCGCCTGGGTTCCTTTGCCGACGCCCGGCGCTCCCAGCAGCACAAGCCTCCAGGGTGTTTGAACGTTCGCTGACGTGACCTCGCAATGGGCCGAAGGCCCTTGCAGCCACGCCACCCGATCCTTCATATTTTGTGGGCTCATCCTTCTGCTATATCGGATGGCACCTCGGCTCTCAGTGACAGGGATCACAAACGATGTCTCTCCGGATCACTGCGTTCCACCGGACCGTTAAAACGCAACTTCCCCGGCATGGCCCTCTCGTGCCCCCTGCCCCCCTCCCCGTGCCATTGTGATCGCACTCTGGTTATCGCAGGATAGTAACGTCATCGCGCAGACTTCCAGGTCAGCGATATGTTAGAGCGAAAACCAAGACCGACGGTAGGCAACCTGCAGGCCCCAGTAGCCTCAGAGAATCCCCAACGCGGCAGGCTGCTGCTGGCGCTGGTCCTTTTGCTGGCTGCGCTCGCCGGGGTTTTGTTGGGCGACCGGCAGTTCTGGTTCGGTTCTGAGCAATCGCTGCTGGACTCGGACGGAACTGAGCCCGCGGTCGCGTCCAAAACGGTAGCGAAAGCCGCTCCGGCACCCGCCCGGCAAGCGCCCTCCGCCGCAGCCGTCAACGCAAAAAAGCAGATTCCTACCGCCAAGACCTCCACCGAACCGAAACCAGCCGAAGCGCCGGTCGTAGCCACCAAGCGCACGGTGCTGCCTCCGCTGGATGTTGAAGTAGTGGCGGGTAACAAACACAGTAAGATTCATCCCGGCAGCAAGTCTTCAAAGGTCGAGATCACGAGTCCGGAAGTGGCCGCTCCCTCTGACTTTGCGGCGGCAACCAATGCAGCCGAGCGCGAGCGGATGTCAACCGAGACCCCACAGGCGTCCTACCCGCTGCTGGCGCAACACATGAAAGTGCAGGGATCGGTGGTATTGCAAGCCATCATCGGTGCCGACGGCGTCGTTCAGGATATCCACGTAGTGAGCGGGCCCGCCATTCTGGCCTCCGCGGCCCGGCAAGCGGTAAGCGAGTGGCGCTTCAAGCCGGTCCTGCAGAACGGCCGGGCGGTCGAGACCAAGGCCGACATCACGGTAAACTTCACCATCAAGGTCGCCGACGGTTCTGAAAAGATCACTGTGGCCGAGAGTCGCGCCTCAGACAACCTGATCATCACTCGTTAGCCATTAGCCTTACCCATTCGCCTTAATCATCTGCTCGGCATGCTTGCGCGAGGTTTCGGTCAGCTTCGCCCCACTCAGCATGCGCGCTACTTCTTCTGTGCGCTCTTCGCCCGTAACAGCGCGAATGCCGGTGCGCGAGCGCCCGCCCGATTCTTTCTTCTCGATGACGTAATGATGATCGCCGAACGTCGCGATCTGCGGCAGATGGGTAACGCACAAAACCTGGTTCGACCGCGCCAGCGACTTCAGTTTCTTCCCCACCGCTTCCGCCGCCCGCCCCCCGATACCCGTATCAATCTCATCAAATACCAGAGTGCGCTGGGTGCCCCATTTCTCGCGCCCTTTGCGAGAAGTGGGGGTGTCTTGTGGACCGCGTTTTCTGGGAGGGTTGGAATCGTTCCCCGCTTCCACACTAGCCTTCAAAGCCAGCATGACCCGCGAAAGCTCTCCGCCCGATGCAATGTGCTCCAGTTGCCGCAGCGGCTCGCCGGGATTGGTCGAAATCATATAAACCACCTGATCGATGCCCGACCCAGTCCAGTTCCCTTCTTCTTCTGAACTGGTCATCTCAATCCGAAAGGCCGACTTCATCGCCAGATCGTTGATCTCCGCCTCGACCAGCTTCTCCAGCCGGCGCGCCGCCTCTGCCCGCTTCTTCGACAGCGCACGAGCCGCCCGCACATACTCGCCCGCCGCTTTCGCCAGCTCGCTCCGCAACTGCCGCAGAATCTCGTCTTTGTTCTCGACTTCCGACAATTTCCGCGAGACGTCCGCCCCAAACTGAATCACTTCATCCAGCGTCGGCCCATACTTGCGCTTCAGCCGGTCGAGCATCGCCAGCCGGTCCTCCACCTGCGCCAGATGTTCCGGCGAAGCGTGAATCCCCCCCGCATAGTCGCGCACGGTTGCGCCCACATCCTCCACGCTGATGCGCGCGGTATCGAGTGCCGCCAGCGCTTCTTGAAATTTTGGCTCGTAACGGACCAGTTCTTCGACCTGCT
The DNA here is from genome assembly GCA_013289685.1 of Acidobacteriota bacterium. GTDB lineage: Bacteria > Acidobacteriota > Terriglobia > Terriglobales > Acidobacteriaceae > Sulfotelmatobacter. The sequence goes on from JABCZL010000003.1 coordinate 247,555, forward strand.
TCTGGGCCGCGCGCAGCGACGACGCCGTCGAGCCGTTGCCCTCGTAAAGCAAATCAAACGCATTCATGGCCGCGTTGTAGATTTTCTCGGCGTTGGCCAGGACGCGCTTTTCCGTCTCCAGGTGCTCGTCCTCTCCACTCTGCAGTCGCCCGTCTTCAATCTCACGCTTTTGGAACACCCAGAGATCCACCAGCCGCAGCCGGTCCTGCTCGCCGCGCTCCAGTCCGTCGATACGCGTGCGAATCTCCTTCCACGCCGCGAACCCCGCCGCTACCGCCTCCAACTGGCTGCCTGCAAACGTATCCAGAAGCCCGAGCCGCGCCGGCCCGTCAAACGAGAGGATGGATTCGTTCTGTGCATGAATGGTCGCCAGATGCGGCGCCAGCAGCCGCAACACAGCCACGGTTGCCGGCTGATTATTCACGAAGACGCGGCCCTTGCCTCCCGCCGCAATTTCGCGCCGCAAGATCACCGACCCGTCGTCGGACTCGTCCAATCCATTCGCCTCCAGAATCCCGGCCAGAGGCTTCTCCGCCGGACTTCCCCTTGCACCCTCGGCCTCAAACACCGCGGACACCACGGCCCGCTCCGCTCCCGCGCGAATCACATCGCTTGAAGCCTTATCGCCCAGCAGCAAGGCCAGCGCGTCGACAAGAATCGACTTCCCCGCCCCGGTTTCGCCCGTCAGCAGGTTCAAGCCCTGCCCGAATTCCACGGCCAGGTTGTCGATCACCGCATAGTTCTCGAGCCGCATTTCAATCAGCACAGGTCAGTCCCGGAAAACCGAAGTTTTGCGCAGCATAGCATGAAAGACTGCTGCCGGTGGCCAGCAGCCAGTTGCCAGTGTTCTGAGGCTCTACAGACGCCCGGCGTTACTATTGGGCAACCCACGCCCTGATTTGAAGCGAACCGCCCCTCACATCATCTAAAATAAGGCGATGGCCATAGCCGGACCGTACACGGTCGAAACTCCTGTGCATGCGATTCCCGCTAGCATGCAGGCCGCAGTCTACCGGGGAGTCAACGACGTCCGCATGGAAATCGTGCCCGTACCCAAAATCGGTCCGGGAGAGATGCTCGTCCGCGTACATTCCTGCGGCGTCTGCGGTACCGACCTCAAGAAGATTTCGACCGGTTCGCATTCCGCCCCCCGCATCTTCGGGCACGAAACCTCCGGCGTAGTAGCCGCCGTCGGCGAAGACGTCCAAGCCTACCGTCCCGGCGACCGGGTCATGGTGTTCCACCACATTCCCTGCCGCCAGTGTTTTTATTGCCAGAGCAAGACCTTCGCTCAGTGCTCCACTTACAAGAAAGTCGGCTGCACCGCCGGATTCGAGGCTTCCGGCGGCGGTTTCGCCGAGTACATCCGCGTCATGGACTGGATCGTGGAGCACGGCACGGTCCGCATCCCCGATGACGTCTCATTCGAACAGGCCTGCTTCGTCGAACCGGTCAATACCTGCATGAAAGGGATCGCGGCTTTGCGCCTCCAGCGGGGCGAAACCGTGCTGGCCATCGGGCAGGGCCCTATCGGCATCATATTGAGTGTATTGGCCAAACGGGCGGGGGCCACCTTAATTACTTCCGATTTGTATCCCGAGAGGCTTAGAATAGGATCAAGTTTCGGTCTTGAGCTTACAATTGATGCATCGCGGGCAAATGTGGTGGAGCGCGTCCGCGAGTTAACCGAAGGGCGTGGCGCCGATGCGGTGATCCTTGCCGTGGGCGGTAACTCCCTGATTCGCACCGCGATGGATGCGGCCCGTCCCGGTGGCCGGGTATTGCTGTTTGCGCAAACGCAGCACGGAGAGGCATTGATCGATCCTGCAGCCATCTGTGTCGATGAGAAAACTCTGGTGGGGTCTTATAGTGCGTCGGTCGACTTGCAGGATGAGTCGGTCCGCTTTGTCATGAACCGTGAGATGGATCTGGAACGGCTGGTCAGCCATCGCTTCCCGCTCCCCGAGAGCCCGCAAGCCCTGGATCTGGCCGCCCATCCACAGCCTTCGTCAATGAAGATCATGATTCAGCCCGGTAGTCTCTGGGCTCAGTAGTTTTGAAAGGGCGCGGCTTTAAGCCGCGCTGTGAAACGTCGCAGAATCAAGCGCGGCTTTAGCCGCGAGGTTCGTGGAAGGGCACGGCTTCAGTCGTGCCGTTAAGGAAGCAAATCCTCGGGGGGCTTTAGCCCCTGAGGGTGAGCAACTGGAAGGAAGCCAGCAGTGAACGGAAAAATGACCGCTGCCGTCCTATACGGCAAAGAAGATCTCAAGATTGAAAAAGTACCCATCCCTCGCGTCGGCGACGGCGAGGTTTTGGTCAAAGTTCAAGTCGCTTTGACCTGCGGCACCGATCTGAAGGTGTATCAGCGCGGCTACCACGCCCGCATGATTGTTCCCCCTGCCCTGTTCGGCCACGAACTGGCCGGCGTAATCGAGGAAGTCGGGGCCGGCGTCAACGGCTTCAAAAAAGGCATGCGCGTCGTAGCCCTGAACTCCGCGCCCTGCCAGATGTGCTTCTACTGTTCCAAACATCAGGAAAACCTCTGCGAAGACCTCCTTTTCAACAACGGCGCCTACGCAGAATACATTCGCGTCCCGAAACGCATAGTCGAAGCCAACATGCTCATCATCCCAACTGGCGTCAGCTTTGAAGACGCTGCCATGACTGAGCCCCTGGCCTGCGTTCTGCGCGGTTTGCATGAAACGGGAGTGGAAATCGGCGACACCGTCACCATTCTCGGCGGCGGCCCCATTGGATTAATGTTCGTCCAGGTAGCCCGCGCCATCGGCTGCAACGTGATTTCGGTCGTCAAGCGCGATGGGCAAGTCGAAGCCGCCAAACAAATGGGCGCACACGAGATTATCCAGACCACCAAGGTACCGAGTGTAGTCGATGCCGTCCGCGCTCTCTCTCCGCAGAAGCGAGGTTGCGACGTCGTCATCGAAGCCGTCGGCAAGCCCGAAGCGTGGGAGTGGGCGGTCGATATGGTCCGCAAAGGCGGCACCGTCAACTTCTTCGGCGGATGCGCCAGTGGAACGAAAGTGCAGCTCGAAACCAATCGCCTGCACTATTCCGAAATCACTCTCAAAGCCACGTTCCACCACACGCCGGAAACGGTTCGCCGGGCCTTTGGATTGATCGCGGCCAAGAAGATTCGGCCCACCGACTACATCACCGGGGAGGCGCCATTGTCCCGCCTACAGCAGGTTCTGCGTCACATGCTGAACCGCGGCGGCGACATCAAAACCGCAATCATCCCCGGCCACTGACCTACGCACAGGAACGCAAGGTGAAGACAAGAGTATTGTCATCCTGAGCGAAGTAACTGGTTCGCGAACGCGAACCAGTTACGCAGTCGAAGGACCCCTGTACTGCCTGTGATGACACGAATGCGAGCAGGAGTTCTCACGACGCTCTTGAGCCGTTGAATAAGTTTCGTGAACGCGAGCGCTGAACGGAATGACTCAAACTGCTATCCAAAGCCCGATCCATTCCACCCCTTCCGCCCTCGGATGGTCCCGCCTGCCCGCGGCCTACGCGATCCCGTCTACTCCGCCCCCGCTCGCCGAAGCCCGCGAATACTGCGCCCGCCTGGCCCGCACGCACTACGAAAATTTCTCCGTCGCCAGCTGGTTCCTTCCCCGCCGGCTGCGCCAGCATTTCTTCAACGTCTACGCCTACTGCCGCATCTCCGACGATCTCGGCGATGAAGTCGGCGACACTGCCGCCTCGCTCGAACTATTAGATCAGTGGGAGCGCGAACTCGACGCCTGCTACAACGGCACTCCGAAACATCCGGTATTCGTAGCATTGGCCGAGACCGTCGGCCAATTCGACATTCCGAAACACGAATTCTCTGATCTGCTCACCGCTTTCCGTCAGGATCAAACCGTCACACGCTTCGAAACTTTCAACGATGTCCTGGCGTATTGCCGCTACTCTGCGAATCCCGTCGGCCACCTTGTCCTCTACCTTTGCGGATACCGCGATCCCGAGCGCCAACAACTCTCCGACTTCACCTGCACGGCCTTGCAACTCGCCAACTTCTGGCAAGACGTAACCACCGACTATGGCAAAGGCCGCATCTATCTCCCGCTCGAGGACCTGCGCCGCTTCAACGTCACCGAAGACGACATCGCTCGCAGCCGGAACACCCCACCCTTTTTCTCCATGATGAAATTCGAGGTAGAGCGCGCCCGCGACTGGTTTCGCCAGGGCCTGCCGCTGATTGGGAAAGTCGATCGCGAGCTGGCGATTGATCTCGATCTGTTCAGCCGCGGTGGACAGGAAATCCTGAACGCGATTGAGAAGCAACACTACGCCGTCCTCGGTAATCGTCCCGTCATTTCGAAGCCCCGCAAACTCGCGCTAGTCGCGCGTGCGACGATGGGCAAACTCTTCGGCAGCGGAGCGAATCGATGAGCGCGGGCACACAGCAAGTCCCCATACCCTGGACTCCCGCCCCGCCCCAGCTGGTCATGGCGTATTCGGTGTGCAAGGGCATTACGCGCACTGCGGCGAAGAATTTCTACTACGCCTTCCTGGTCCTGCCGCACCGCAAGCGTGAGGCCCTCTGCGCCGTCTACGCCTTCATGCGCCACTGCGACGACATCACCGACGACTCCACGCTCAGCCTGCCCGACCGCCGTCAGAAACTCGACGTCTGGCTCGACGCTCTCCACCGCGCCCAGCAGGGGCAGCCCACCGACGACGCTATCCTGCTCGCCCTGACCGACGCGCAGCGGCGGTTCTCCATTCCCGCCGGATTGCTCGACGAACTCGCCCTCGGCACCGCCATGGATGTGGAAGAGGCTGAAGCCTCCGCACCAACCACCAGCGTTCCGGGCCTGACCGTTCAGTACAAGACTTTCGAAGACCTGCGCCTCTACTGCTATCGCGTCGCCTCAGTCGTGGGCCTGGTCTGTATCCACGTCTTCGGATATCGCGATCCCGCTGCCGAGTCCCTGGCCGAGCGTTGTGGCCTGGCATTTCAGCTGACTAACATCATTCGCGACGTGAAGGAAGACGCCGCCATGGGGAGGATTTATCTCCCGGAAGAGGACCTGGCGCGATTCAATCTGTCCGCCTCGGAACTGCTCGCGACGCCCGATCCGGCGCGCTTCCGCCCCTTGCTTGCGCTTGAAGCCGATCGCGCCCGCGAATTTTATGCGTCGGGCGAAGAACTGATTCCCTACATCTCCGAAGACAGCCAGCCAGCTCTGTGGGTGCTCATCACGATCTACCGCCGCCTGCTCGAAAAGATCGCGGAAAAACAATACGACGTCTTCACTGCCAAAGTCGCCCTGAGCACGTGGGAAAAGGTACGCATCCTGGGGAAAGGCTTCTTCAAGCGCCTGACCTAACGATCCCATGCAAAACTCCTGTCATTCCGACCGAAGCAAGCGAACCTTCCCCTCACTCTGTCATTCCGACCGAAGCGAGCGAACGCGAGCGCAGTGGAGGAACCTGCTTTTTTGACGCAGGGTGCCCCATCCTGCTTTCGCGCTCTTTGCGAAAGCGGATGGAGATTTTGAATCCGAACTAAGAATGCCCTCCACGCCACAACCCAAAGTAGCCGTCGCCGGAGGCGGCCTGGCCGGACTCGCCGCGGCCTGCGCCTTATCCGACGCCGGTTTCCGCGTGACGTTGTTCGAGAAGCGTCCGTTCCTCGGCGGCCGAGCCTCGTCCTGGGAACATCCCGGCACCGGTGAAGTCGTCGACAACTGCCAGCACGTGCTGTTTGGCGTGTGCACGAACCTGATGGAGTTCTACCACCGCATCGGCGTCGCCGATCAAATCCGCTGGTACGACCAGATGACGTTCATCGAACCCGGCGGCCGCACCTCGGTGATGAAATCTTCGCCCCTTCCGGCGCCACTGCACACCGCGCCCTCGTTCGTAAATTTTTCGTTCCTGAGTGCAGCCGACAAGTTCGCAATCGCGCGCGCTCTGGTCCCACTCACCTTGACTGAACAGCGCGACACCGGACAATCCTTTCAGCACTGGCTCGATCAGCACGGCCAAACCAAAGGCGCGGTCGAGCGCTTCTGGCGCCCCATCCTGATCAGCGCCCTCAGCGAGGAACTCGATCTGATTTCTATTTCCGCGGCCGCGCAGGTCGTCCGTGAGTCGATGAAGTCCCCCTCCGCCCGGCAGATGGGAGTACCCACCGTCCCGCTCACCGACCTCTACAACGCGGCCGGGGACTACATCCGCGCCCGTGGCGGAGTGCTGCACTTCCGTCAACCAATCGAACGCTTCACAGCCCACGCATCGCGCATTCAGTTACAACTTCGGAACCAGGAAGAGAATCAGCAGAATCATTCAAAAGAGGGTGCCCCACCCTTGTCCCTGCGTAGTTTGCAGGGACAGGGTGGGGATTTTGACTTCCTGGTCCTCGCCCTCCCGTTCGACGCGCTCGATCGTGTTCTTCCCCAAGCCCCTGAGAGCGCTCCCATCCGTGAACAAATCACCCACTTCGAAACCGCCCCCATCACCGGCATTCATCTCTGGTTCGATCGTCAGATCTCCGATCTCGACCACGCCGTGCTGCTCGACCGCACCATCCAATGGATGTTCCATAAATCGCGTCTCCAACCGATGCGGACCGCAAGAGAAACACTGGAGGGGCCGGATGAGCACGCACCGGAAGGGCACGACTTAAGTCGTGCCGTTAAGGATCAAAATATTGACCGGGCTTTAGCCCCTGCGGGCGGCAGCTACATCGAACTGGTCGTAAGCTCGTCGAAGACGCTGATCGACAAATCGAAATCCGAGATTGTCGATCTGGCCCTCGCCGAAGTCCGCGAGTTCTTCCCCGCAGCGCGCACCGCCAACCTCGTGAAGTCCACCGTGATTAAGGAACTCAATGCCACTTACTCGCCGCGCCCTGGGATCGACGCTCACCGTCCCACCGCGGCAACCGCTTGGCCACGCGTTTTTCTCGCCGGAGACTGGACCGCTACCGGATGGCCTGCGACCATGGAAGGCGCCGTCCGCAGCGGATACCTCGCCGCCGAAGCGCTAGCCCGTGCCGCAGGATTCAAAGACTCACGCTTTCTCTCCCCCGACCTGCCCGCCACCGGTTTTATGCGCCTGTTCGCATAGCATGTTGTGGGGCTGGGTGGCCTGTGTGGGTCCGGGTCTTAGACCCGGACGGGCCGAGCAAAGCTCGGCTGACTCACCTCGACAGCGAGCCATCTTGGGAAGACATCCCAGTTTGGTCGTAAAAGACATCCATGTCCCCAGCATGCCCCCTTAGCCTCAGGTAACTAAACTCCTCTCCTCCTAAGCCGATACAAATGGAATGGACGGGCGTAACCTCGAGCCGAGATTCGTGATGTGGGCGGTGGCCGAAGTGGTCTGGGAAGACGACGGCAAACCGTCGCGGGTTCCAGGAACCCTCGAAGACACATCCCGGTCCGGGGCGTGCATCCGGGTCAAGACCCCCATCACAGTCGGGTCCAGGCTCACAGTGAGGTGGCACCGGGAACAGTTTGCCGGGGTCGCCCAAAACTGCCGCAGCGACGGAAGAGAATTTCTGTTGGGCGTACTGCGAGAGGCGGCTCCGAGCACTCTTCCGGCCAGCCCTCCGCCCAAGCCAGATCATTCGCAGGAAGCCGCCCCGCCGGTCAAGGCCGCACCCGCAGATGTCGCGCCGAAAGAAATTGCTCCCCCGCCAGCGAAAAGCGCAAGTCCTCCCGCGCGGCAGCCAGCCAAGCCGAACACATCCGCCTCCCCGCCCGCACCGGTTCGAGCCGTAACCGCTGCGAGTGCTCGCACGGCGACGAAGATCGACCGCAAGAACGATTCCCGGTCATCCACTGATCGACCCACCAATCATCGACCCACCAATGATCGACCCACCAATGATCGACCCACCAATCGACCCGTCGATCCGGTTGCACGCGTTCCATCTCAAAATGAAGGTTCGTCCGCCCGTCAAGAAAGGAAAGTTATGCAACCGAAACGGTTCTTTCCCAAGTTCTGGCGACGCCAGCAGGACGGCACCGACGCGCCCGAAAAAGCTGCACGAACGGAGGCTCCAGTGAACAAATCGCAAACTAGTCCCGCAGAAGGCCTAACCGGCCCCCATAACGATCTGCTCTCCTATGAAGACATTTATCACGCAGCTGGAATCCTGAGCGCGCGCTCCGGATACGGCGTTCACAAAGTTGTCGACATGCTCAACAGCGACCGCATCCGCGATTTGTCGAACGACGTCAAGCGCGCCTCAGTGCTCATGGCTCTCGACGCCGCCGGCACGTCGGCGGACGATCTGCTCCAGGACGCGACGCGCCGTCAGCAAGCGCTCAATTCCTATGAGGCTGGCCAGCAGCAACAACTGGAGGAGTTCGAAGCCCGCAAGGCGCAGGAAAACGTTAAGATCCAGGCGGAACTGGACAAGGTCACGGCGCACTACGCCGAGCGCATCCAGCAAAACCAGGATCAGGCGGCGCGGGAGAAAGAAACGCTGCGCAGTTGGCAGATGGCCAAGCAGTATGAAAGCCAGCGGATTGCCGAAGTGATCGAACTCTGCTCCAAGCGTCCCGCTACCCAGCCCGCGAGTGATTCACAACCTGTTGCGGCAAGCGATTCTGCCGGACCCGCGGTGAACACTACGCGGCCGAACTTGGTTGCCAAGGCCTCTGCAGGACACTAAGGTCCATTGGACTCGAACGATGGTGGTCAACGCCCTTCCCGAATCTAGTTGGCGAGACCGCCACTACTGGCTTGCGGACGGACTATCCGAACTGAACGTCTCCGGCGGATCAAAGTAGGATTGATGCCACAGAGCCGAGTCTGACAGCTTGCCCGCCTTCCATTGCTGCAGGGTGCCGACGGTGGTTGCGATCATGCCGCCATCGGCAGAATCGAAAATCAGCACGATGCCCGCAGATGTGTCCCCGTTTTTTTCCCGTTCCGCGTAGCTCTTGTCGAGCAGAGACTTCGCGAATGCAAGCTTCAGTTTTGCGCCACCGTCCCGCGCCGACGCATCCGTCTTCTGCACGGAAATAATCTTTACGCTCTTGTTGCGGAGAGGTTCCCAGTCTCCAGGAAAGATAGCCGTTTCCTCCCGGCTGACCCTAAACAATTCGTCGGCCGCAGCTCCCTGAGCGGCGCCGGAGCCAGCAGCCACCGCTGGGATGCCTTCGGGCATTTCCAAACTGTTGCGCCACACCCATCCCCGCGATAAACCAGAAATCCGCAGATGCACCCAGTCGGCGTTGAAATCCAGCATCTCGAACTCATCGTGGGCGCTGGCCATAAATAAAGTTTTGGCGGTCAGGCTTGGACTGGCGACCACTGGCGTACCCGATTTCTTCACCGCCACCAGGTTCTTGGGATGTGTCTGGTTCTTTAGAATCTCCTCCAGGCTCTCCGCTTCTGCTTTCAACGCTGCCCGTTCCGGATCCGCAGGAGGATTCTGTCCCGTCTGGGGCACCCCGGTCTGTTGGGCGCCAAGGTTCTGCGCCAGTGACGAGGAGAACGTCCTGCCAGTTTCCGGCAATCGCGGCGTCGGTGCAGTTGGGACAGATGATTCGCGTGATGAAGAGGGAGAGGATGATGGCCCCGATTCTACGGTCTGGGGTTGAGCAACCGGCTTGGTCGATGGCGATGCCGCAGAAGTCACGTTTGCCGAAGCCAGCTGAGGTTGTGCTCCATTTCCAGCCGCTCTTCTTCCGAGTTCCGCCGCCAGCTCATCCAGCAGATCCACTTCGAGACGGCCGTTGGAGTTCAACAACTGATATCCCGAACGGGAAGGAATGGAATCGGAATACCATGCCGTCACCTTGGTGCTCACGCGCACGACCGACCCTCCGGAAGCAATAGCGCTTACCTGCACCGTCGACTGGAAATACGCTCGCTGGTAGCGGTCGAGCGGATGATCGCCGGCAAGAGCGAAACCCTCCAGCACCGGCAACCGTCCAGCTATTGCAAACTGCATGTCTTTCAGGACGCTTTCGACCGTGGCCTTGGACTGGGGAAAGCTCCTTTCATAACCGCCTTCCTGGGCCGTCCCGCGCCCGACGAACAACGTCAAAATCGCGAGCCCCACAAACGCGCCCAAGACTTCCCGGTTCACCCCTGCCCAGTGCACTCCTGTTGGCCGCTCCCACTTCATGGCAGCAACTCCAAGTCGTCGCGCGACATCCATCCATGCTGCCCTGCTCTGGTCTCCACGCCATACCAGTACGGCGTTGAAATTAAGACTAAGACCTCGGTGCCCGTCGGCAACGGGCTGAGAGTGGTCGCCGTGTGGAACGGCGCGGACTTCAGCGGAGCACCGGGCGCCTTTACCAGTCGCTCCACCTGGCGGCGCAGATCCTGAACGTGCTGCTCTAGCGTCGGCACTGCTTCGGACGGCGGTTGGGTTGCGGCGCCGCCGTTACCGGCCACGCCTTCGGTTGCAGCCACGGTCGCTGCCGCAGCGGGTTGAGTGGTAGGGTGAGCCTCGCTGTTCATCGCCGGGGAGGGTTCCTTCGAAAGATGTTGCGGTCGCTCTTTTTCCGCCTCCGCGGCCTGTTGCTTCATCAAGTCGAGGCCGTCGAGACGGTCGCGGATGTCTTTGTATTCGCTGCTTTCTACCGAGCCGTTCGAAGCATGCACGGTCCGGCGGAAGTCCTCCACAAAGACCGCGTTGATCCGCAACACCGTATTCTTATCGCCCTGGGGTTGCAGCACGTAGCGCACCGCGAGCGTACCCACATCGCCGCTGTCTTTGAAATTGCGCGGATCAAGGGCCTGCAGCCGCACCTTATAGAAAACCTTCCCGCCTTCAGTCCAGGGCGGGAACACGCGCGTGGAATCGGCAGCCTTGGCGCCGCCGACGTTCTCGTCCTTGTTGTATTCCTTGGTGCCTCGGATGATCCCGTTCTGTGCAACGTCCTGTACGACTCGCTCTACCTCCGCCTCGGAATAGGGGACATTGACGATGAGTCCCTCGCCGTAAGCTAGCTTTTCCTTCTCGCGGGCCTGAAGAGGAGGCACCGCGGTAAACACCGTGGTAAACAGTAAGACCCACGCGGCCCACAGAACCGGGCGCATGAGCTTCCGAGCGTTCGCAGGTGGAAGTTTGACAGGGCCCGGTTTTTTTAGGAGCTGACTGAAAACCATGATGGTTGTTCTGCCGACCGGCTCCGCCGCAGACCCGCAATCCGGAACGCCGTCGAACAAGATTCTTAACTCTTAATCGAGGGGCGGGAGGCTGTCAACCTGGAGAGGCTGTCCCCGTCGAATACAAATGCCGAAACTCCACGGTAGTGGGTTACTTTGAAATTGCCCGCGATCTGCGGCGTTGCACGCTATAGATGATCTTTCCGACAAGCAGAAACAGGCCGCCGAGTCCTCCCACCACGACTGTCATCAAGACCCCATCGCGAATTGCCCATTCGCTCATACCAAAACGACGGTGATAGCGCTCTTGAAGTAATATCGCTACCCCTGCGGGAAGAGCACCGATTAGCATCAAATATCCTGTTGAGAACAGTAGGCCCAGCAGGACGTTGCCAACAGATCGGTTTGGCAATGGACTGTTCATTTATACTGCTCTTTCTGCCTCCGCTGCTCGTAGGCTTCCTAGAGGGCAACCAAGTCCTGTACGCTCAGGCGATCTGTAACACCAGCGGCCATAGCTGGGGACGTGCGAAGTGTACGATGAATCTTGATGAGGTGGTAGGCGAAATAGTCCAAAGTAGCCCACTACCAACTCCACCAGCCTACTTTTGTTTTTCATCCATCTATGGGAGAATCGGGGCTCAACATGGCGACCCCAAACCTAGTGGCAAGCACCGCGCCTCTCCAAACGTTGCAGTCCAGAATCCGGGACTATTACACCCTGACCAAGCCGGAGGTAAACCTGCTGATTCTGATGACGACCTCGGCCGGTTATTATCTTGCCTCGCGGGGCCCGTTCCGGATCGCCGGTCTGATCAACACCCTTGTAGGCACGCTGCTGGTGGCCAGCGGCACCGCAACCCTGAATCAGTGGATGGAGCGCGTGTGGGACGGCCAGATGCGTCGCACCGCCTCTCGTCCGCTGCCCTCGGGCAGGCTCACGAGCCGCGAGGCGCTGACGTTCGGCCTTTTGCTTAGCATCACCGGGGGGTTCTATCTTCTGGTAGCCGTCAATGCCCTGTCCGCTTTGCTCGCGGTTTCGACTCTGCTCTCTTATCTTCTCGTCTACACCCCGCTCAAGCGCAAGACGCCGCTCTGCACGCTACTGGGCGCGTTCCCCGGAGCCATGCCCACGCTGATCGGCTGGGCGGGAGCTTCCGCAACCATCAATCGGCAAGCGTGGTTTCTCTTCGCCATTCTTTTTCTCTGGCAGTTTCCGCATTTCCTGGCAATCGCGCTGATGTATCGCGACGACTACAGCCGCGCGGGGTATCACATGCTCCCCGAATTCGATCGGGACGCGCGCTTTACTCACGCGGAAATCATTGGCTTTTCCGTGCTCTTGGTGCTCGTAACCCTGCTGCCCATGGTGGCTCACGCCGGCTTGTTGTACGGTGCGGGAATGGGCGTCGCCGGAGCATTCCTGCTCTATCACTCCGGCAAGCTAGTAGCATCGAACTCAAAGATTATGGCCAGCCGTCTACTGCACGCCTCCGTGCTCTACCTGCCCGTAGTTCTTGTGATCATGGTTGCCGCGAAGAAGTAATCCGATTGTCCGAAGCCATGTGGGGCGGACACTCCTGTCCGCCGCCTTTGACCTCTGGTCTCGGTGGTAGCTCACAAACCCACGGCTTTCACTTCCTCCTCAGTTTCGTGCCACGAAAAACAAATCAAGTCGGGGGTGGACGCTCAAAGAAAAATGCGCCGGAAATCTCCGGCGCATCGGGTGGCACTTGCAAGCATGCTTCAGTTGCCCATCGAGGAACCCTTGGGCGCAGGAACATCTTTCGAGGTCATGTCGAAAGTGAGCATGAACCCGTTCGTTCCCTTGAATTCATAGGCCTTGGGCCCCACTTTATAAGTCTCCACCTCATTCGGCATCATCACGAAGCCATCGTTGCGCGGCGTTCCCCAGTACTTGACGTTCTTCAGCACCGCCGGTTCGTCGGTCATTCCTTGAAACCGCTTCAGCTTGACCTCAGCCGTCTTGCCGCCGTCGAGCGTCGCGTGCGCCTGATCCTTGTCGGCGGCCCAGGCGATGTCGCCCTCGGCGGTAACGAAAGAATTCCACTTCACCGGAAATACATGTCCCAGGATTTCCCCCAGCGCCTGCCGCTGCTCGGCGCTCGTACCTTTATCGAACGTCGCCACCACCCAATCCATCTGGCCCTGCGTGAAGTCGCCCCCGAGATCGCCGCTTAACCAAATCTTGGCGCCTGCCAGATCGACGCTTCCGTAATGTCCCTTGTTGACTTTGTAGGCGTTGTTGAACTTGCAATAGTGTTCCGTCTTGCCGTTTTCGTGGTGACCTGCAGGATGTGCGTTGAAATAGCACATGCAAAAGTGTGGACAGCTGCACGCCTCAATGGCCGTGGCGTTGATCGCCCAGTCCGCCGTCGGCGAAGTCGAATGACCCGCGCTGACGCTCAGCAGAGCGATCACAGTAAGCAATGCGATTCTGTGCATAGAGGAGCACCCCTTTTGCGCGCCAGTATGCACCCGTCAGGATCGCAGTGCAAGCGATAGATTCGGCTCCGTGTGGAAATCTGAATTGGGTACTGTCCCGCCTCCCGTCATCATCCCGTGGATAGATAGACAGGTATCGATGGAAGATGTGGGGATGGCCGCCCTCGGCTGTCCGCCGGGCGCAGCCCGGCTCTGGTGCGACCGAATTGAGATTCGTGGTGGGACATATGTCTCGATATTTTTTTTCGTCACTTTCCCTAAAATCCTGATTCCTAAGAACTTGCGGGCTCGGGATCTGGGGGGATCCGGGCAAAATCCTGAGCCGCAAGGACTTACAGCCAAAATATTCTCGAATAAGGACTTAGCTTCGAACTTATCGCCGGTGATGAAGTTGTTGGTAGAGCCTTCGTGCATACGGCAACCTTGCGCCTTCCAGAATTCTTGGTCAAGGTTGTTCGTCACACGAACTGGCTGTGGAAAGCTGTGGAAAAAGCAATGCTGGGGCGAGAGCCGGCAGGAAACGAATACCTGTTTGTATTCACCATCTCTTGAACGCTCGAGGGGAGCACGCGCCGCGATGAACCTTATGAGGTCTCACCTCGGAGGCATCCATTCTCCCACCAGGACCTGAACCGAGCTAAAGGCTGTGGCAAACAGGAGTGATTCCCCATGAGCAGAGATTCGATTACCGATCACCTGAATGATCAGAACTACGTCCTCCAGAATCTTTCGGCGAAACCGCAGGGCGAGCTCAACTGGTTTGACGAAGACATTGCGTTTTTCACTACGCCGTTTAAACGGCTCGGGTTCTTCGGGTGGACACGGACCGGATGTAGCGCAGGAGGCAAAGGGCAACCAGTCCGCCCAGCGCAGCATTCCACGGACGGCTTTTGGACCATCGACGCGAAAATCATCACACTGGCAGTGAGCTCTAGCCATGGCACGGGGCAACTGATTCGACCGACCTCAGCCTTTCTGCGACTGGAAGTCGAACCGGGGAACACGGCGCATGAGGTCTGCGCACACCGCCATCCTCAACCATCGGATACTGTCTGTTTTCAGGGAGAGGTTCTGATCGACCGCGACGGACCATTTTACGAGGTACATCCCACGAAGTTGTGGTTTGAGTAGTTCTCTCCCCACGGATTGGCTGGCCCACCCTCGCATTTGTTTTTTCACGACATGATTGTCACTAAGGCTGCCCCACCCTCTGCGGTTTTCAGAGGGTGGGAACCGATGCGGCCTGCATCACGCCGGTTTTCTATCCGTTTGCGTTACGCTTGACACGCCAAGGTAAAGTCAAAACCTCAAGAGGTTGAGAGTGTCGTCCCCACCCTCTGGGGAAACCTGAGGACATTCCCCACCATTCTTCCGAAGGCAAACGGAACAGACGAGGCGCCTGGGACGACAACCGTGACTGGAGGTTGGGCTATCGATCTTACAGGCGCGAGAAAAGAAGGGTCAGACGGCGGTGGGGGTGGAAGGAAGGAATGGCAAAACTGCCACACCCCTTGGGTACCAAACCATCCTGTAGGTTGCAAAAAGCGTCTTTCCCTGTCATTCTGAGCGAAGTCGAAGGACCTTTTCCCGTCTAATTCCAAAAAGGGGGACAGGCGGGAGTGACCCTAAGTGTTCCCGCTGGAGCCTGAATCATGAAATCCACCACCATGCCCCCGCCCCTCAACCTCGATCGCGACAGCATCGACGTCCACGTCGTCTCCACGCCGCTGTTCAAGGGCAACGCCACCTTCACGCAAATCAAGCAGGCCCCCGGCATCGCCAATTGCCCCGTCGCCTCCATTCTTTCCGCCTTCGCGTTCGCGACTGGCGGCACCTTCATCAAGAGCATGGTTAACGAAAAACCCGATGATGTCTCCACCGACATTTCCAAGGTCCCGCCCTCCCGCCTCTCCAACCCGCCCAAAAGCAACACCATCAAGTCGGACCGCTATTTTATCGTCAAGCTCCGCGGCGGTGACGTCGAGGTCAGCGACGTCCTCTACACCGATGACCACGACTCCGGCTGGTCGCCCATCTACCTTCGCGATCCCGGCGACGACACGATTTGGGGTTCCATTATCGAAAAGGCTCTCGCCGTCCAGTTCAAAGGCTATGAAAACTTCGACGCCCTCGACACCAAAGCCAACGAGTTCTGGGCCAGAATCTCCGGCGTCAATCCCGACGGCATCCCTATCGACGACTCCACCTCCCTCGAAGACATTCTCGATGCCGCCAAAAAGTCTCTCCACCGCCCCACCATCGGCGCCTCCAAACCAGATTCCGCCGATGTCAAAATCGTCAGCGAGTTCCACGGCTACGCCATGCTCGGCGTCCAGGATTCCAAAATCAAGCTCTACGACGCCGCCAAGGCGACCACCATTTTCATCTCCACCGCCGATTTCCGGCACGACTTCCAGGCCATCCTCTGGCGCAAATAAACGGCCCCGGCCCATTAGTCGCTCACGGGCAAATGGTATGGAATGCAGGGAAGACAAACCACTGTTGTTGAAGCTCGATAGTGCACTTAAGGAAATGAGAAACCTGGGAGAAACCTGGGGAAAGAAACCTGGGGACAGACGGGTGGAGGGCACCCCTTGCGTGAGACAAAGAAACTAGGGACAGTTGGATTACGTGGGGGGCTCGCCCACCCTCGCATTTGGTTTCTCACGACATGATTGTAAGTAAGGCTGCCCCACCCTCTGCGGTTTTCAGAGGGTGGGAACCGATGCGGCCTGCATCACGCTGGTTTTCTATCCGTTTGGGTTACGCTGGACGCGCCAAGGTAAAGTCAAAACCTCAAAAGGGGTTGAGAGCATCGTCCACACCCTCTGAAATTCGCAGAGGGGGCGGCCTCAGTTGGTTTGATGGAAAGGTGGGCCAGCCCCCTTATTCGCTGGATGACATGATGAAGGTCGTCTAAACCTTTCTGATGTGTGCCCTCGCTCCCATCAGGATCAGGGCGCTCAGTTCGCCAAACGCTGTTCCGAAAGTCTCCGGATCGTGATCTTGGTCGAACCGCCCCAACGCTGTCTTCCATCTCGTGAACAGGCCCCGGTCTCTCACTTCCCCAGCAATAAAGATACGATTAGTCAGTACTTCATTCACCAGATTTCTTGCCTGAAGTTTCCTCTTCAGACTCTCAATCTCCTCACCTGGCACTTTGGGTATTTTGTCGTCCGTCTGGACTGTCGCTATGAACGACGTGGTGAGAGTCGTGAGTAGTTCTCGCCATTCTTTGACCTCATTGTCCGCGAGCCACTGCCTTCGTTGCTGAGATCGCGACAGATAATGACCAATCCCGATGCCAACCAACGGTCCAACCGGTGCCCAGATTGTCAGAAAGAGCGTAACCCAGAGAGGCATCAATGGAACTTCGTGCATGTGACTCGTTTGTCCTCCTTTGAGTGAATTGACGAACCCCGCCGTCATCGTACGACTTAGCTAAGCCTGCCATGAAAGACTTGATTCTACTCCTTAGAGAAATATAGGAAGAAATATAGGGATACACGGGACGTTCCCTCGCAAGAATGAGGACTTACCCCGCCAGCAGCGCCACTCCCGCCGCCACCAGCACGGCGGCGATCCAGCGGCGCCGATCCACTTTTTCATGTAGGAAGATTTTCGCCGCGAAGGCGTTGCCGATAAAAGTAAGCGATGCGGCGGCGGGGGCCACCAGGCTGACGTCTCCCCAGGAGAGCGCGAAGAGCAGGCTGAAGAAGGCGACTGCCATGGCGGTGACGCCCAGAAAAAAGTTCGAGTTGCCGAGGATGCGGCGGACTACCGTCCACAGTCCGGCGCGGCGCAAGAGGGCGTGCACGTCGCCGACTTGCTTCATGGCGCGGGCCAGAAGAATGTCTCCCACGACGGAAGCGAAAACGATAACCAGAATCCCGCCCCATGTATAAGCGCTCTTCATCGCTGCACTCCGCCGGAAACAACTTCTTCAGTGGGTGCCCCATCCTTCTCGCGTTCTTCGCGAGAGGGTGGGGGTTTGTGATCGTGCGAAGTGAGCGCCGGTCCGCCCGCGACGAATCCAACTCCCCCAGAGATCAGTGCGATTCCCAACCAGCGCAATGGACTGACTTCCTCGTGCAGTGCAAACTTTGCGACCAGCGCCAACAAAACATAGCCCAGCGACGTGGCGGGCAGCACGTAGGTGAGGTCGGCCCAGGAGAGCGCGTTCATATACGAAGCGAAGAAGGCGAGCAGCAGAACGATGCCCACCGCGACCCAGGGATTCAGCACCGCGAGAAGTACGCCTTGCAGGTGATGGAGGGAAATGTTGCCGGCCTGCTTCATCCCGTGCGAAAGCATGGAGTCACCCGCCGCTCCAAAGACGGTTACTCCAGCCAGCACCAGATACTTGCGAGTGGTCACTTAAGATTCAAGCTTTTGGGTATCGCAGCGCTTTCAGCGCTGCGATACCCGCCGCACACGATCGAGGGCTTTAGCCCCCGAGAGATCTCCGTCTTACGCTTTCACCGGCTCCGCCGCAGCGGCTTCGGCGGCATGCTGCTTCACCATCTTGTTACGCGCCGCGCGCAGTTTCAAAAAGCTCTTGGCCTCTTTGTACAGCCGCTTGCGATCGTTGCTGTCAAAGACCGCCTTGCGCAAAATGCGGTACACGGCTTTCGGACGGAAATAATACTCATCATAGAAACGATGCACCGCCGACATGATGTCATCGGCAGGCAGCCCGGGATATTGAATCTGGGCCAGCTGATGTCCGCCTTCGTCGACCATCTTGTTGTCGCCGAGAATAAAGCCGTTCTTCACCACGTGGTCGTAGAGTTCCGTGCCGGGGTACGCATGCGCCACAGAAACCTGGATGGTCTCCACGTCAAGTTCCTTGGCGAATGCGATGGTGTTGTTGATGGTCGCGTGCGTCTCGCCCGGCAGGCCCAGGATGAAGTCGCCATGCACGACCAGCCCCAGTTTGTGGCAGTCTTTGGTGAACTGGCGCGCGCGCTCTACGGTTGCGCCCTTCTTGATGTTCTTCAGGATCTGCTGGTCACCGGATTCGTAGCCGACGATCAGCAGGCGGCATCCCGCTTCCTTCATCGCCTTCAGTGTTTCGAAGTCCGTAGTGACGCGCGAGGTGCACGACCAGGTCAGGCCGAGCGGCTTCAGCTTGGCGCAGAGTTCGATGGTGCGCGCCTTCTGAATATTGAACGTGTCATCGTCGAAGAAAAATTCCTTCACGTCCGGCCACAGCTGTTTGGCCTTGGCCATTTCAGCCGCGACGTCGTCGGTGGAGCGTTTACGCCACGGATGTCCGCTCAGCGTCTGCGGCCACAGGCAGAACGTGCACTGCGCCGGGCAACCGCGCGTAGTGTAGAGCGAAACGTAGGGATGCAGCAGAAATGGCACGTTGTAATTCTTGATATTGAGATCGCGCTTATAAATCTCGGTGACGTGCGGGAGTGCGTCCAGATTCTCAATCTGCGGGGCGTCGGGATTATGCACGACCTTCCCATCCTTCAGGAACGACACGCCGGGAATATCCGCCAGGGGCTTGCCCTTCGCGTAATCCACCACCGAGTAGTCGAATTCCTTGCGGCAAATAAAATCGATTTCCGGGCAATCGCGCAGAGACTTTTCCGGCAGCACGGTCACGTGCGGTCCGACAAACGCAATCTTGATCTTGGGATTGGCCTGCTTGATCGCCCGTGCCAGCAGGATGTCGCCGGGGAATCCGGGCGTCGAAGTAAACAGCACCAGGAACTCGTATTCCTTCGCGATCTTGATCGTCTCTTCGCCCGATACGTGATGCGACGGCCCATCGAGCAACCGCGCGCCCTCCAGCATCCCCGCCGGATAAGCCAGCCAAACCGGATACCAGAAACTTTCTACTTCGCGGGTGGCGGGCCAACGCGAGCCAGCGCCTCCGTCGAAATTTTCAAAGGAAGGAGGATTGAGAAATAGTGTTTTTAAAGGCATAGTGGGTATTCTTTTAATTTTAGCATCCGGACAGAGCTCATCCACGGTTTGACCCGTGTTTTTGCAGGTTCCCCATGAACCGCCGGACATGACCTAAACGCTTGATTTTAATGTACTAGCTCCGCAGCGAAAAGCAAATGCCCTTCGGGTCAATGTAGGGTTGGATGCAGCGAAAGGCGAAACGGCGCGGTAAGCGGGCGTGACGATAGTTTGAAATGTCCGGGCTGAAGTAGCTGCGTCGAAGTAGGATGGGTCGAAGTTAGGATCGTCCGAGACGAAAAGATCTATTGGGCTTCGCCGCTGGCCGGAACGCGGAAGGTCAGGCCGCGTTCGTCATTGGCTTTCGCAGTTGCAGGCAGATCTAGCTCTGACAACGGAATTTTCTCCGTGCGCTGTTGCGAGAAGTTCCACAGCGTCTGGCCGACGATGGCGTAGTTGCGGACCTCCTGCTTGTGCTGATCGCGGAAAACTAACACCGTATCGGGCAGGACTGGCGCACCGTCCACCTCGCGCGTGACCGGGCGCGGCGCCAGATCGGAACGCGCGTAAAGATCCTGATCGCCGTCGGCTTCTTCCTGACGCAGCATGCGCTGCTCTTCGAGGTTTTGGCGGTTCATCTCGGCAGCGGCGGCTACATCCTGGCTGGGGTCGTCCTGGTCATAAGTCGAGCCGGAATCCCACCAGTCCCACAGCCACGGATCGTAGTAGCCGTAGGTACCGGGATATCCGTATCCGGCACAAGGGTAACCGTAACAGTTGTTGCGGAATCCGTAGGTATGGAAACGGCCTCGGTCGCGATCTCGGAAGCGGTTGCCGCCGAAACCGCGATTCGAATAGGGGTCGCGAGAAAAGCTGCGCGCAGAGTGTGCAGGAGGGCGCGTGAAGGCCCGCGAAGCCATCGGGGTGGGGCGCGCGCCACTCAAGGCGTGGACACCACTGGCGTGCCCGCCGCTGACGCCTCCGTTGTGGCTGCCGCTAAAGCCTGCGTGGCCGCCGCCGAAGCCGCCACTATGTCCGCCACCACCGTGGCCGCCGCCATGCTGCGCCCAGAGCGGCACGGCCAGGAAAAGCGCGAACGCCGAAATGGCTGTCAGGCGGCGCATACTGCATCAATTATAGGCCGTTTGGGCCAGCGGCAAACAATTTATAACCTCTCGAATCTCTATGACATGCAGGCGGTGTAGTGTTGACGCGTCGAAAAGCCGCGCGTGGCGGCCTGACTCGAATAGAACGCCAAAGGCTTGGCTTTCTTGCAACCGACAGCGCTATTTCTTCTTTTTTTTCTTCGACGCGGATTTGGGCGCAGCTTTCTTTGCCGGCTTCGGTGCAGGCTTTGCCGGCTTATGCGCAGGCGGGGCAGCCTTGGATTTTTCGGGCGCTTTCGCCTGGGCTTTCGCCGACGGCTTTGCAGGTTGCACCGCCGCAGGCGCGGGTGGCGCGACCACCGTGGCCGCCTTCCCCTTCTTCCCTTTCGGGCCAGGCTTGCTGGCCGCAGCCTCAACGGGCACCTCCGCGGCGGCCTTGGCAGCGCGTCCGCGCCTGGGTGGTGGCGGCGGAGGTGGCGGCGGAGGCGCGAACGGCTTCAGGAACTTCAACGTCTCGGTACGGGAGCGCAGCTTGCCATCAAGCAAAAGCAGGAAGACGTCGTTCGCGAGCTTCGGATACACGGGCAATTGCGGCGTGATCAGCAATTCCGTCATTTCGGGCAACGGAATCTTCTGCTGCACTTGACGCCACTTCGTAAGGTAATTCTTGATCTTCTGTTCGACCGACTGCTGCTTCGCCGTCACCGCCAGGAACAGCACCATCTCTGGCCGCGCCGAAGAGAGCAACTGCCAGGTGCGCGACGGAGTCGCTGCTTCCTTCCCCATCAAACGCTTAGCCAGTTCCTTCGCGTGATCCTCAATGTCGCGCCACGCTTCGACCAGATCCTTGCGCGGAATCAGTTTTTGAATCTCCGACACTTCTTTGTCGGAAAAGTGTCCCGTCAAGAAATACATCACCGCTGGGCCGGCATCGGGAGCGTATCCCAGGTCGACCATCTGCTGGCGCGTCTTCATCAGCTGAGTGATGCCGTTGGTGTCGACCTTGGCAACGGTCCAGCGATCATGAAGAATCTGGAGCCAGCCTTCCTTCTCGAGCATCTTCACGACGTGCAGCGGATCATCTTCGTGCGCCAGCGCGGCGATTTCGTGCCCAATCGACGAACGCAGAATGTGGTCGATGTACTTGCCTTCTTTGGCGGCGTCGTAGCGAGCCTGGGTGCGCTCCTCCAGCATCCAGTGGAAGCGGGCGGCAAAGCGCGTGGCGCGAATAAGGCGCGAAGGATCTTCCAGGAACGAATAATTATGCAGAATGCGGATAACTTTGGTCTCGATATCGGCAACGCCGTTGAACGGATCAAGCAGCAGTCCGCGCGATCCTTCATTGAGCGACAGCGCCATGGCGTTCACGGTGAAGTCCCGGCGGCGCAGGTCGTCGTGGATGGTGGCCGGGGTGACGATCGGAGCCTTGCCCGTCTTCTCGAAACGCTCGGTGCGCGCCATGCTGATCTCGGCCCGGGCGTTGCCCGGCAGCGAGATGAAGATGGTGCGGTTGTCCTCTTCGACGGCGGTGATTTTCGCGCCCGCTTTTTCCAGATCTTTCTGAAGTTTGAGCGGATTGCCCTGGACGGTGAAATCCAGGTCGCGGATGGTAAAACCGCTGATGATGTCGCGGATGGCGCCGCCCGTGAGGTAAAGATTCATGCCCGCGGCGCGGGCTACGTCTTGCACCAGCCCGACGCCCTTCAGTTGGTCCGGCGTCAGCCGGATTTCCATCGTGTAAATGTAGTCAGCCATTCGCTTTCAAGCGGCTGTCAGGCCCTGTTTTCAGCGCGATCAGGGTGCAATCGCGGCTGGGGGAGGGCCAGACATACCAAGAAGACCAGCCAAACTTTCCACAAGATTTCCACAGCCCTGGGCACCACGCCATCCGGCCCCTCAGCCACCCGAATGCAAGTGGCTTAATACAAAGTACTTATACCAAGTGGAAACTTTGCGGCAAGATTAAGAAAATAACACAACGTTTACATTTTGGCTACTGCCGAGGCGGATTCCGGTAGTTTGCGCCGAAAAGGTGCGAGAATCAGAGGCAAGTGGCTAGTGATTAGTGGTTAGTGCTCAGTAAGCGCCTTTGCGGTCGTTGCCTCTGAATCACTAGCGACCAACCACTAGCCACCAACCACTGCTTTTCTATGCCCTCAACGCACAAAAAAGTAATCGTCCGCAAGATGGACCGCGATTCCGTCTCGGGCTACGTGTCGCCGGCCCAGTTCGTGAGTGAGGGCAAACTGGAACTCCTGAATACTTCAGGCACGGTCATTTCCATGGACCTGCGCGAGATCAAGGGCGTGTATTTCGTGCGCGAGTTCGGCGATTCAGAGTCGCTGACGCGCAAGACCTTCACCTCGCGCCCGCGCTCAGAGGGACTGTGGGTGCGCCTGCGCTTCAAAGACAGCGAGATCCTCGAAGGACTGATGCCCGCCGACCTCACCCAGACCACGCCCGAAGGATTCTTGGTAAACCCTCCCGACCAGCGTTCGAATACGCAGCGCATCTTCGTACCGCGCACCGCGCTGGAGTCGCTAACCGTGCTGGCGGTCATCGGCGCAACACGGCGCCAGCGGCGCGGCGGCACGCAGGATCAGCGGCAGGTTCCCATGTTCGAAGAGTAGAGGATGCGTTCTGGCGGGTGGCGCAGGCTTTTGATCTGTTGTGCGCAACCAGTACTTAGGGTGCCCCGTCCTTGCGTTTTTTTTGCAAGGGCGGGCATGGGAATGCCGGCAGCGGCGAAGCTACGCCGCATGATCGCGAAACGAAATCTTGGTCCATCCCTCATCCACTCGAACCGTACCAGTTTCTCCGAGGAGATAGAACCGGTAACTGCTCCAGCGCCGGGTGGCCTAGGCTTTTGATCTCGCTGGCGTCACCAACACTGTGGGTGCCCCGTCCTTCGCGCACTTTGCGAAGGGCGGGAGTCGGAAATGCCGGCACGACGCGGGCCGATCACGCTGCAGGCGCTCGAAACGAAATCTTAGTCCAGCCCTCATTCACTCGCACGGGCCCGGCTTCGTCCAAGAAGTAGAAACGGTAACTGCTCCAACGCATTTGCTCCGGCGAACTCACCAAACCCCGCTTCACCGGATTGCGGTGCATATACCTTAGCTTTTCCACCGCTTCTTGGTCGTCCACACGTTGAAGTCGTAAAAGCGGGCCTGCCAGAAAGGTGTACGCAGACTCACGCCTTCAAACCGGCGACGCTGGCGCACGTCCACCCGCTTCTGCTTCGGCAACAGGGCGCGGGCCGTGCGCTGCTTCAACACCTGCATCACCGTCGACGGAGTCCCTACCTCCGGCTCGGTGATGAGCAGGTGAACATGTTCCGGCATGACGACGTATCCCACCACCACAAAGCGATAGCGCTCGCGCGTCTGTTCCAGAATCGAGAGCAAGCAGTCGCAGCTGCGTGCCGCGCGCAGAAACGGCAATCGCCGGTGGCACGAACAAGTGATAAAGTGCAGGTGATGAGCACCGTAAGTGCGATGCAGGCCGCTGGGCATGACAAAACCCATGGTACCGGCAGCATCGTACCCGCCCTTGCCAAAAACGCAAGGACGGGGCACCCACCAAGTCTTCTATGGGACGAATACTCCCCTCACGCTCACAGGTTCGACCTGCCCGAGCACAGTTGGCAACATCATGCACCGGGTCTACGCCTTCAACTTCGGCAGCAGCGATAACGGGAATGTCATGTCCATCGCCAATTGCCGCGACGCGACCAGGACCCAGAGCTTCACCTACGATGTGCTGAACCGGATTGCCAGCGCCCAATCCAGCGGACCGCAATGGGGCGAGACGTTTACGATTGACCCCTGGGGTAATCTTACTAACGAGGCAGGGATAGCGGGCAAGACTAACCATGAGGGACTTAACACCTCCGCAGGTCCCAGTAACCAACTCTCCAGTTTTGGCTACGACCCCCCTGGAAACATGACCAGCAACGGTGGAACGACCTACATTTACGATGCCGAGAATCGCCTGATCTGGACCACCGGGGGCTACCGTTACCTCTACGACGGCGATGGGAATCGGGTCGAGAAATGCGTGGCGGGAAGCGCGGGCACGCCCTGCCCGACCAGCGGCACCAACGGCACGCTGTACTGGATGGGCACCGGCACTGCCGCGCTGAACGAAAGCGATCTCTCGGGGAACATCCTGGAACAGTACGTGTTCTTCGGCGGTCAGAGGGTTGCGCGACGGGACGTCGCCACCAACACCGTCCACTACTATTTCTCGGACCATCTGGGCACTCACACCGTGGTGGAGAATGCGACGGGAACGTCGTGTGAGCAGGATATCGACTATTATCCCTACGGCGGCCAGGAGAACGACTACTGCCCGAATGTTGCGCAGCACTACAAGTTCACCGGCAAAGAACGGGATGCCGAAAGTGGGCTGGATAACTTCGGCAAACGCTACAACGCATCCAGCCTGGGACGCTTCATGACACCTGATCCGCTGCACATCATGAAGCAGAAACTCGCCGATCCACAGCAGTGGAATATGTATGCCTACGTTCGCAACAACCCGTTGCGGTTCATTGACCCGACAGGACTCTACGTGTGCCAAGGAAATACCGATCAGTGCAAAGCAATTCAGACCGCTCTCCAGAATGTCCAAAAGGCCGCCGATACTTTGGCAAAAGGCACTGACGCGCAGAAGAAGGAGGCAGCTGGACTTCAAAAGGTCCTAGGCTTATACGGTGATGAAGGCAAGAAGAACGGCGTTGTTGTGAAATTTGGCGACCTCAAGGGCAAAGCTGAGGCAAACACCGGAACCTCATCCATTTTCGGATTTCACAAAACAACAACTGTCACCTTCGACCTTAACCAGGTCCATCACGACTTTAGCGTCGGTGGACGAGATGAGGCGGGCGAAACCGCGGCACTTGCTGCACACGAAGGGCAACACGGGATCGACCAACGAGAAGGGCTGCCACAGAGAGGTCTGGCGAATACGACTGCCGAAGAAAATAGGGCATTCACAACTGGCCAAGGATATGTGAGCGAAGGGCTCGGTTTTAAGTCTGCGTATGGCATTTGGGATCCGGGATGGGCCTCAGATGAAGCACAGGAGAATCGGGAAAGTGCTATTGGGTACAACGCGGAAAAGGCCGCCGAGCAAGAGTGTAAGGATGGTGGGTGTTAGCAATGAATCTAAGCAGATTACAGATAGGGATCGTTTTCCTCATCAGCGGGTGCCTCTTGCATTCTTGTTTCGCAATGGGGCAAGAACGACAAGGGCTCTCGGAGACCCATTTGTGCGCCTTGGTTGCACATCCGGAGCAGTTCAATAAGAAACGAGTGCGGGTACATGCACAAGTTGAGAGCGCGGTTATCGAAGGCGGCACTTGGCTAGAAGATCCTTCTTGTAAGGAGGATGGCGGAGTCGAACTATTTGTGCCAGACCCGATTCGTAATCATCCGGCAGAACATCCAGACTTCAAAGCGTTGGACGATGCCATTCGGCTGCAAGGAAACATCGGGACCGTTGGGAAGAAAATCACGGCGACGTTTACAGGAGAGTTCACGTCCCACTCCAAGCGGCCCAAGAGGGTTCTCACGCTAGAGAAGGTCGAAAATCTGGATGTGAAAATTGAAAAGCCAAACTAGTGAAATACTTCTATGATGCGGCGTGCGACGTGTGCAGACCAGCTCGCGTGAGGAACTACAATTTCACCGGCAAAGAACGCGATGCCGAATCCGGCCTGGATAACTTTGGCAAACGCTACCATGCCTCTACGATGGGCCGCTTCATGACGCCCGACCCCATCATGATCATGAAGCAGAAGCTAACCGATCCACAGCAATGGAACATGTACTCGTACTCTCGTAACAATCCCTTGGGCGGGTGGCCCACCCTTCGCGTGATGTTTTGTCTGAGCTATTTCAACTTAGGGTGCCCCATCCTTGCGTTCTTCGCAAGGGTGGGTAGCGGTGCCGCCCGGAGCGCCGGTTTTCGAAAACACAGGGGAACTCGGGGACAGACGGGACGTTCCACTGGTTTCTCTGAACCAGGGCGGGCGGCCACGCCGACGGCCAACCTTTTCCACAGTCTTCCACAGAAAAAATTCCACTTCTTGTGACGAACAACCTTTACTGAGGATTTCCAAAAGCGCATGCTCAATGGATGCGCGAAAGATCTCTCAACCAGTTCTCCGCCAGCTATCGCCGTGGCGGCTTGGGGCCGAGCGCTAAGTCCTTGTTCCATAATATTTTAGCTGCAAGTCCTTACGGCTCAAGATTTTGGCCGCGCCACCCCTGCCCCGCGCCCGCAAACTCCTAGCAATTAGTATTTTACGGACAACGGCGAAAAAAAAAGAGGGAGCCCCAAGCGTAGGGCTCGCCTCAATCCAAGTGGAATTACGCTTCTCAGTTCACCGGCGTCAGCACGAAGGCGTGGTTGTAGCCGTTCTTGATGCCGTAGCCGGTGATCTGGCCGAGGTTGTTGATCGCGTTGGCGTTGATCAGCACCCATCCGGTGCCGGCCGGGATCAGGGAGTTCAGATCCTGCATGCCCGCGGTCGAGGTCCAGACCATGGCGTGCGGCGCGTTGTCGAACAGGTTGCCGTAGCCGACGACGACATTGGAGTCGTTCACGCCAAAAGCCATGCTGTAGGTCCCGCCGGGGAGCACGCCCAGATCCTGAATCTTGCCCGAGGTGTTCCACAGGACGGCATGCCAAGTGCCTCGGGTGCTGGTGCCGTCGGATTGGCCGACGATCACG
The DNA here is from genome assembly GCA_013289685.1 of Acidobacteriota bacterium. Lineage (GTDB taxonomy): Bacteria > Acidobacteriota > Terriglobia > Terriglobales > Acidobacteriaceae > Sulfotelmatobacter. The sequence goes on from JABCZL010000003.1 coordinate 274,905, forward strand.
CCCGAGGAATTAACCGCATTCGCCATACTGGTGACGCCGCCCGGCAGCGTGCCGAGATCCTTCATAGCGGAGCCGTTCCACCGGAAACCGTGCGAGGTGAAGGGCGGTCCGTAGCCAAACACCGATTCGCCGACGATGTCGCCGTTATCGTTGATGGCGAGTCCGGCCGTAAAAATCGCCTTGGGCAGAGCACCCAGGTTCTTGATTTTCTTGCTGCTCCAGCTGGTGGCGTCGACCAGACCGTTGCTGAGGAAAGAATCGCCCGCGACCTCGCCGGCTGAATTGATTACGAAGGCGGCGCTGGAAGAACCTCCCGCCAGCGTGCCCAGGTTGGTGATGGCTCCTGTTGAGGACCATTGCACGGCGACAAAGTTGGTGGCGGGCTGGCCCTTGACGTTGGAATAGCCGACGACAGTGCCGGAGTCGTTAAGGCCGCTCGCGCCGCTGACGGTAGCGCCAGGAAGCACGCCCAGATCTTTTATCCCACCGCTCCGGGTCCAGGAAAACGCATGCTGGCCAGCCACGAGGCCGGTGCAGGGATAGCCCTGGATTGTCTTTGTGTCGGAGCAGCCGACGACCTCGCCAAGGTTGTTAATCCAGAAGCCGCTGCTCTCGTTGTCGCCCTTGAGCACGCCGATCTCGGTGATCGTGTACGTCTGCGCTGTTGCTGCGGCGGCCGCTGCCAGAACGAACACCAACCACGCGCTCGCGATCCTGCTTGTCATGAATCCCCCCAAACCCGTTTGAAGTCGTGTCAGTATGGCATCCGGACGCAGCCCAGGAAAAGACTCACTAGTGCAGACAGGTTACCTTGGGAACCGTTGGGCGGAGCGCGCCCCAGACCGGGCCAGCGGACGCAATTGAAATCATCCGAAATGCGTTGAATTCGGCGAAGAGTTCATGTAGCGTGTGACGCAGGCCAAGGCCTGGCAAAGAGGCGACCGGACTCCCTTCCTTCCTCCGTCCGAGCGGCCTCCCGTGGGTGCCGTCCATCTCGATCTACAGGTGCGTCTGCCATGCAAGCGATCCCAGTGTCGGGTCCCAGGTTTCTATCTTCTGTGATCCATTCAACCGCCATCCATTCCACTCTTATCGCAGCCATTGTTGTCGCCGTCGCAGGGATGATGTGCGCCCCCATGCAGGGGCAAGGAGCTGCTCCAGCGACTGCGGCGCAGCGCCCGCTGATCACGCAGGCGGTGGACGAGTCGCAGCTCACCACGCTGACGGGCAACACGCATCCCCTGGCGCGGCCGGAAAACGATCTGGGGACAGCCCCAGCAAGCCTGTCCATGGCAAGGATGCTGCTGGTATTGAAGCGCAGCGCCGACCAGGAGACTGCGCTCCGGAAACTGCTCGACGATCAGCAGGACAAGGCGTCGCCGAACTATCACCAGTGGCTCACGCCGGAACAATACGGCCAGCAATTCGGGCCAACCGATACTGATCTGCAGACGATTACCGCGTGGTTGCAATCGCATGGCTTTGAAGTGGGCTCGACCAAAGGTCGGACGGTGCTGGAGTTCTCCGGCACGGCGGGGCAAGTGCAGGAAGCGTTCCACACCACGATTCACAAATACGTGGTGAAAGGCGAGCAGCACTGGGCCAACGCCAGCGACCCGCAGATTCCGACGGCGCTGACGCCGGCGGTCGCGGGGATTGACTCGCTGAATAACTTTCCCAGAAGAGCGATGAATCGCTTTGTCGGCACATACTCTGAAAAAACGAAGTCGCTGACCACCCCAGAACCGAATTACACGGTTTCGTGCGGCAGCGGGCAGAGCTGCTACGCGGTTTCTCCGTACGACTTTGCGACCATCTACGATGTGTTGCCGCTGTGGAACGCATCTCCGGCCATTGACGGCACGGGGGAGACAATCGCAATCGTGGGCAGAACCAACATCAATCCCCTGGATGCAACGGAGTTCTGGCAGATATTCGGCCTGACGGTCCCCGCAAATAAGCTGAACATTATCTTGAACGGGCCCGATCCCGGAATCAACGGCGACGAACCCGAGGCCGACATTGACGTTCAGTGGTCGGGTGCCGTGGCACCGCAAGCGACCATCGATTTTGTGACCTCGGCATCGACTCAGACCACCGATGGCGTCGATCTGTCGGCCGTCTACATCGTGGAAAACAACCTCGCTCCCGTCATGAGCGAGAGCTACGGCCTGTGCGAACTCGGCCTGGGCACCGCCGGAAACCAGTTCTATTCTCGCCTCTGGGAGCAAGCGGCGGCGCAAGGCACCAGCGTTTTTGTTTCCTCGGGCGACAACGGCGCTGCCGGTTGCGACGATCCCGGCGGACCCGCGCAGTACGGATTGAACGTGAATGGGATAGCGTCCACCCCGTTCAATGCCGCCGTGGGCGGAACGGACTTCAACCAGTACAACAAGCAGACGACTTACTGGAATCCGACCAACGCCGCCACCACAGAGGAATCTGCCAAGGGGTACATTCCCGAAACCACCTGGAATGATTCCTGCACTAACGCGCTTGCCGTTACTCTGGGATATGGCTCAACCGCGGAGCAGGCATGCAACAACTCGCAGATGATCGCTCTGGGCGGCGTAAACTCGACTGGCGGCAGCGGCGGCCCAAGTAATTGTGTGGTGAACACGCAGAACGTGGGAAGCTGCACGCAGGGCTACGCCAAGCCGTCATGGCAGAGCGGAAACAACGTCCCGCCCGATGATTTGCGCGACCTTCCCGACGTTTCCCTCTTCGCCAGCAGTGGCTTCATGGGCAGCTTCTATGTCATTTGCCAGCAGGATCAAACCGGCGGTGCGTGTAATCTAAATCTTCTTCTCGCATACGGTGGGACCTCAGTCGCATCGCCCGCCTTCGCCGGAATCATGTCTCTAGTCAATCAGAAAACAGGCACACCGCAGGGAGTTCCGGGCTTCGCCCTGTACCAACTGGTGAGCAAGCAGGCGAATGCATTTCACGATGTACCTTCGGGCTCAACCATCGCCATGCCGTGTTACAGCGGCACTCCGAATTGCACGGTCTCGACAGCGGGCGATCAATTCGGCGTGTTATCGGGCTACAACACTGCAACGGGATACGATCTCGCTACCGGGCTCGGCACCGTGGACGCCGCAAACCTGGTGAACAATTGGACGAAAGCCACATTCACGGCCACGACTGCGACACTGAAACTGAACAACGGCAACGCCGTCAACGTGACACACGGCAACGCTGTGCCGGTGAGTCTTGCTATCAATCCGACGGCTGCCACGGGGAATGCCTCGTTGCTGGTCGACGTCGGTCCGGGGACGACAACCGGGCAAGCCATTGACTTGTTCTCACTGAGCAGCGGGTCAGTTTCGGGAAGCACGAGCCTATTGCCGGCTGGGACCTACAACGTGATCGCGCACTATGGTGGCGACGGTACCTACGGCGGCAGCTATTCCAATTCCGTGAGTGTAACTGTGAGTAAAGAGAACAGCACGGTAGATTTCCCCGGCTTGCAGCTGGGCGGCGTGGCCGTAACAACAGTCAATTACGACGACCAATACACCCTGCTCGCAGGTGTACAAAATTCTCAGCGTAAGTCTTGCAGTCCGCCATTTGGTGAGGTCACCTGTCCGACGGGAACGCTCACGCTGACCGATGGCGGCACTGCCCTCGGAAGCGGGACGTACAACCTGGATAACACTGGCTTCGTGCAGACCGCGTCCGAGGCGTTCATCCTGACCGGCGGAACGCACGCCCTGAAGGCGCAGTACGGGGGCGACACCAACTACAACGCCGGATCTACATCGGTTTCAGTGAAGGTGAATCCGGCGGCTACTACCACGGTTGCTCCGTATGTCCAGGCAAATGACTACACTTCGGTGGGCCTCTCTACCCAGGTGCTGGATCCGAACGCGCAATCGAACGTCGCGACGCCAACGGGGCAAGTCAAGTTTTATTCCAATGGAACCCTGCTTGCTGGAACGGTCAGCTATGGCTACGGCTCCGGCACTTCAATGATCGCGAGCATGACCGCCGCGTTCCCAGGTCCGGGAACTTACAGCATCACTGCCCAGTACTTTGGAGATCAGAATTATCAAGGCTCGACGTCGCAGGCGACCTCGGCGACGCTGAAATATCCGGCGCCGGCGATGACGTTGACCCCCGCGACGCAAACCGTCCCATATGGCGGAACGGCCACCGTCACTGCCTTGGTGGATACGACGAACAAGAAGGTATATCCGACGGGAACCATCACCTTCACAGATGCAAATACTGGAGCGGTAATATCCGGTCCCACTGCATGTACTCAGACCACCGACAGCTCTGGAAACTACGCGTGCCAGGCAGCTACAACATTTACGGTGACGTCCGGCGACGGGGTAGCCGCTGGATACAGCGGTGATGCAAACTATCCCTCCACGTTCGACAGCGCCAGCATTAACATGCCCGACTTCCAAATAACCGATGTTAGTGGTGCGGTCACTGTGACGGCGGGCCAATCTCAGAGCCAAACCATCGTCGCTGGGGGCTTTTCCGGATTCAACGGAACCATCAGCAACTTCACCTGCTCTGGGCTGCCTGCGCAGACGACCTGCACGTTTAATCCGACGCAACTTACCCCCACGGGCGCAGGGAATGTCTCAACCACGCTTACTGTCACGACCACCGCCGTGGGACAATCTCGTCGAGCGTTTAACGGTTACCGGGCCATTGGCTGGACCGCCGCAGCTTTCGTCTTTCTATTCAGCGCCTGTTTGTTTGGAATCCCATCGTCTGTTCGACGCCGCGGAATGCTACCTACTCTGGTGGTCCTTGCTGTGTGCATAACACTGCTCAGTTGCGGAGGGGGCGGCGGAGGAGGGGGCGTTATAAACAATCCTGTACCCTCGATTTCGTCGCTCAATCCATCGCAGGTGGCCGCTGGCTCACAGTTGCAGAGTCTCACGATCAACGGCTCGGGATTCATGAACACCTCGACTGTCACGTTGGGCGGAGTTCAACAGTCGGGAATCATCCCAAGCGCAAATCAAATCACGATCTATCCTTCCGCGAGTCAATTAGCGGCCACCGGCCAACTCCCGGTTGTGGTCACCAATCCGGCCCCGGGAGGAGGGCCCTCAAGTCCTGTAAATCTTGTCGTTACGACGGGTACACCCACCGGGACCTTCACGGTGACCGTGACTGCCACCAGTGGGGCGCTGACTCACACTACGACCTTCACACTGACCGTTCAGTAAAACTTAACCCGTAAGACTCGCGAGCGGGGATTGATTCCAGGATCATCCCCGCCGGCGTTGTTCGTTCTTCATTTCGCACGCGAGCTTCGCGACCGGCATCCGCCCGTCTGGTGTAGGATTTACTCGCGTCTTCACCTACCACAATGAAACTTTCTGCGATTGCAGCTGCGCTCGAAGTGCGTTTGGAAAACGGCTCTCCTGAGATGGAGATCACCGGGCTCAACGGAATTGAACAGGCCGGGCCGGGGGAACTCACGTTCGTATCCAATCCCAAGTACTCCGCGGCGGCGCGGACCACAAAGGCTTCCGCCGTGATCGTCGGCGAGGACTTCCCTGCTATCCCTGCGGCGATGCTGCGCGCGAAGGATCCTTATCTGACGTTCGCACGGGCGCTCGAATTGTTTCATCCACCGGTACGCTATGCGCCCGGGGTGCACGCTACCGCCGTCGTGCATGCCAGCGCGCGCATTGGAGCGCATGCTCACATCGGGCCGTATGTGGTGATCGGCGAGGAGGTCGAGATCGGCGCGGACGTCGTATTGCTGGCACATGTTGTCATCTATCGCGGGGTGAAGATTGGAGACAACTTTTTTGCCCATGCGCACTCGGTGGTGCGCGAGAACTGCCGCATTGGCAACAACGTGCTTCTGCAGAACGGCGTGGTGATTGGGGCGGACGGGTTCGGGTTCGCGAAGACGGCCCAGGGACGCTGGCATAAGATTCCGCAGCCGGCTCCGGTGGTGATTGGCGACGACGTGGAAGTGCAGGCCAATTCGTGCATCGACCGCGCCAGCGTGGGCGAAACGCGGATTGGGCGCGGCGTGAAGGTCGACAATCTTGTACAGGTGGGACACGGTTCGCAGGTGGGTGAAGATGCGCTGCTGTGCGCGCAGGTTGGGCTGGCGGGGTCGTCGGAGATTGGGAACCGGGTCATTCTCACGGGGCAGGTCGGGGTAGTGGGTCACTGCAAAGTCGGGGACGACGCGATCGTTACGCCGCAGAGCGGCGTTGCCCACGATATTGCCGCCGGGGCGTTCGTGAGTGGAGCGCCTGCCGTGGATCACAAATTGTGGCTGAAATATTCGGCGATACTTCCGCGATTGCCGGAGATTGCGCGGGCGGTCCGGGAGAAGAAGAAGCAAGAATAACCACAGAGGACACCGAGGAACACAGAGGAAGACCTACGCGAAGGCGGTTCCTCCGCGTTGTTGCGTGCTCTGGGTGGTTGAGGGCAGCGACGCTCTACATTCTTCCGGCAAGGCGCTTTCGATCACGGAGCGGACTTTTTCCATCAGGCAATCGCGGCTGCCGAAATCCTTCGGCTCGATTGGAGGATGAAAGATCACTTTGACCAATCCCGGCCGGATGGCGAATCTGGCTTTCGGCATGGTGTAGTGGGTGCCGACGATCGTGATGGGGATTACGGGCACACCGCACTCGACGGCCAAATAGAACGGGCCTTTCTTAAAGGGCAGGAGCTTGCCGTCGAACGAACGCTTGCCTTCGATGTAGATGGTCATGTTGAGTCCGTGCTCGACGACGGCCTTTGCGGCACGCACGGCTTCGATGCCGGCGTCACGATTGCCACGGTCGACGGGCACGAGCGATCCCATGCGCATGGCACGGCCGAGGATGGGAACCTTGAACAACTCTTTCTTCACCATCACCGATGTGCGCTTGGGGATCAGCGGGATTTGAATCGGCGGGTCGAGATTCGAGACGTGATTGGTCATGAAGATGTAGCTGCGGGAGTGATCGAACCGATCGAGTCCGATGGTTTCGACGCGCACTCCGGTGATCCACACGCCGGCCCACGCGCCCCACATGAAGAGGCGATACAGGACGCGGACGTCGCCCATAATGAAGCTCGCCGGGAATCCGATGATCGCAGCCACGGGAGCGGCCAGCGCCCAGAACATCAGCATGAGAATCGTGCGGATCATTATTGGTTTGCACCTGTTGGGCTCGCACCGGCTTGGCTTGCACCGGCTGCTGCGGCTCCTGCAATTCCTGCGGCCCCGGCTGGCGCGGCTGCGGACGCTGCATCTGTGGCGCTCTGGGCTTCGCCTTTCAGCCAGGCAGTGCGGCGCGCCCGCTGCCCGGCGGTGACCTGGTCGAGGTCTCTGACTTCGTAGGAAATTTCCTGACGGCTGCCGATTTTCCATTTCAAGTCGCGCTCCGCTCCGCGGCGCGAGCGGACCTTCACTGCGAGCGTGTCGCCGGGATTCAGCCGCGCCAACTCCTGACGAGATTCCTGACCGGCGGTCTTGCCTTGCAGTTCAACGATCGTGTCACCCGCCTGCAGGCCGGAATGTTCGGCGTCGCTGCCTGGAGTAACTGCCGCGACCGTCATGGGGCCATCGAAGTTGCGGGACGCGATGAAGCCCGCGTCGGGCATGGTGTTGGTAATGGCCTGCACGCGCAAGCCAACCGGACGGAAGAAATCATCCCAGGAAATCTCTTCGGTTCCGGCCACATACTGCGCGAAGAAAGAAGTCAGGTCGGCGTGACTGACAGCTTCGGCGGCCTCGCGAACGCCTTCGGAATCGTTGAAGAAGCGGCCCTTCTTGGCGAAGTTCTCATTCATCCATTGCAGAAGTTCTCGGAGTGAAGCGTGCCCGTGGCTGACGTCGCGGACCGACAAGTCAAGAATTGTGCCCAGCAGTTCGCCTTTGTTGTAGTACGAGATGCTGCGCTCGGGACGGCGGTAGTAACCGTTGCCTTCGAGCCAGGCGTCGAGGCTGGATTCCTCGGCCGACTGCGTCAGATGCGCCGGACGGCGCTCGAGTTCCGTGATCTGCTGGCCGAGTCCGTTGAGGTATCGTTTTTCGTCGATCAGGCCGGCACGGAACTGAATGGTCTCTTCGGCGGTGCTGGTGACTCCTTCGCTGAACCACAGCGCGCGCGTGTAATTTTCCTTCGTGTAGTCCACCGGTTCGAGCGTTTGTGGCCGGATGCGCTTCACGTTCCACAGATGAAAGAATTCATGCGAGGTCACGCTGGTCAGGGGATACAGCGATTGCTTCATGACGTCGGCATTCAGTTCGATGGCGGTGGAGTAGGCGTGTTCCATGCCGCCGCCAGCCTGGCCGTGCGGAAAGTGGTAGATGAACGTGTAGGTGTCGAAGGGGCGGTCGTTCATCCAACTGATGGCGGCGACGACGATTTTGTGCAGGGCGGAAACGATCTTTGCCATGTCGTAGTCGGCGGGGTCGGCGTCGACGATGACGCGGAAGTGGCCGCCGGATTCGTCGAAGTCGGACTCCTCAAAGTTGCCGATCTCGACGGGAGAGTCGACGAGGCGGTCGTAATTTGTGGCTGTGAACTCGCCGCCCGCGGACAAGGTGAGCGGAGTGGCGATGTGCCATCCTTCAGGAATAAGGCTGAAACGCAGGCTGAGCGCGGCAGCGCGAGCGTCGACGGGGTACATCAGAATCTGCGCCAGATTCAGAAAGGCGTGATGAGGGTTCAGTTGCGCGCCGAACGGTCCGGGCGAATCGACATAAATCTGATACTCCACAATCGCTCCGCCCTGTGCGCCCTCAATCCGCCAGCGGCTTGAGTTGAGTTCCTGCAGGACCAGAGGCTTGCCCGAGCGATCCTTGGCGCGAATCCAGTTCACGTACTGGGCGAAATCGCGGACCTGATACAGAGCGTTCCACACGGGGAGTTGGAGTTCGCGCTGGGCCGCGCCTGCAGGCAGGATGATCTGCACGTTTACCAGATGCAGCTCAGGAGAAGACAACGAGACGGTGTACGCGACGGCAGCGACGGACTGCGCGGTCGATGTGGTCGATGCCGCGAGAATCACCGTACAAAGTGCTCGACGCAGAGATCGACATGCAACCCCAGGGAGAAAGTTCATCGCTTCCCTGCCAATTCTTGCAGGCGTGCGGGCAGCTTTTCATAAATTCCGCCGAAGCCGCCGTTGGAAAGAATCGCCACGACATCACCACTGCGCATCTCAGGAGCGGCGGTCTGCACAATTGCGTCAGCGTCGGCGAGAAGCCGCGCCCGGCGGCCGTTGCGCTCGATCTCGGCGGCGAGAGCAGGCAACTCGAGGCGCTCATTTTCCGGGACCGCTTCTAAGCGGAACACGCCCGCCACGATTACTTCGTCGGCCTGCGCCAGGCTGTGGGCCAGGTCCGCTTGCAGGACGCGGCGGCGCAGTGTGTTGGAACGTGGCTCCAGGATTGCCCATAGTCGCGCGCCGGGATAACGCGCGCGCAGCGCTTTCAGCGTTCCCGCGATCGCGGTGGGATGATGCGCGAAATCGTCGATGATGGTAATGCCGTTCACCTGCGCCTTTACTTCGAGGCGCCGCTTCACGCTCTTGAATGTCTTGAGCGCCGCCGCAATCGCCTCTTTCGGAATGCCGCAGGAAACCGCGAGCGCTGCGGCCGACGTGGCATTCCAAACGTTGTACTCACCGGCCAACGGAAATTCGAGATCGGCCCATGGCTGCCCGTCGTGCAAGACGCTCCAGGAGGTGCGCGCGGGTTCGAGGCGCAGGTTCGTGACTTTCCAGTTCGCCCGCGGCCCCGCGCCGTAGCGCTCTACGGGACAGAACGCTTTGGCCAGACATCGGTCGAGACTCGGACTGCCCGCGGCTTCGCCAGCGAAACCGTCGAAGGCTACGATTCGTCCGCGGCGTGGGATCAGGTTCACCAGCCGCTTGAATGCGGTCTCGACGGCATCGAGATCTTTGTAGATGTCGGCGTGATCGAACTCGACCGAGGTCAGAATCACAGAGTCGGGAAAGTAGTGCAGGAACTTCGGGCCCTTGTCAAAGAAGGCCGTGTCGTACTCGTCGCCTTCGAGGATGAAGTGCTTGCCTTCGCCCAGATGAAAGCTAGAACCGAAATTCTCGGCGATGCCGCCGATCAGGAACGACGGTTGCAGCCCAGCGAAATGAAAGATCCATGCCAGCATGGAAGTCGTCGTGGTCTTGCCGTGAGTTCCGGCGACGACCAGTACTTCCTTGCCGCGGAGAAATTCGTCGTGCAGTAATTGTGGCAGAGAGCAAAAAGGAATGCGCCGGTCGAGAAGGTGCTCCAGTTCAACGTTACCGCGCGACATGGCGTTGCCGACGACGACCAGGTCGGGACGCGGTTCGAGATTTTTCGCGTCGAAGGGCTGCGCCACGGGAATGCCCAACTCGCGCAGAAAGTCCGACATCGGGGGATAGGCCGCGGCGTCGGAACCAGTCACGTGAAAACCGCGCTGCTTCAGCATTCCGGCCAAGGAAGCCATGGCGGTGCCGCAGATGCCGATCAGGTGAATGTGCTTTTCTTCGCTCTGCTTGTTTTCGCTCTGCTTGTTTTCGCTCATCGAATGGGTAAATCAATTACCACGAAGGACACTAAGGTGCACGAAGGAAAACAATTAAAGACGCCTTCGTGCTACGGCCTCACCGCCGATTCCAATATTCTCAGGGCCACGCGCCCATCGCTTACCTGAAGTCTGGCCTGCACCCCGAACGGCAACGTAATGTTTCCCGAAGAAACATGGCCTGAGCGGACGCCGAAGGCGACGGGCACTCCCAGGTCCCCAACAACTCGGCGGACGACATCCTGCAGAGTGTAACCCTGATTTGCGGCTTGTACGCAGTCGACCATCTCGCCGAAAACGATGCCGCGTACTTCGTCGAAAAATCCAGCCAGCTTCAACTGCATTAACATGCGGTCGATCTGAAAGGGCTTGGCGGCGATGTCTTCCAGAAACAGGATTGTGCCGGCGGTCTCGATTTCATTGGGCGTGCTGAGCGAGGCGACCAGGATCGAAAGGCATCCACCGTATAACGTGCCCTCGGCCAGGCCGTCGACCAATCCAGTGACTCCCGCGCCAAGAGGCACGTCCCACGCTGCCGCTTTCGAAACCGCCACTTGCCAGGATGTCAGGTCGACCCCGTTTTCGTGCGACCAATCTTTGGCGACCATTGGGCCGTGGAACGTGATGAGGTCTCCGGCATCGTGAAACCACGTCAGCAAAGTGGTGATGTCGCTGTAGCCGACGAATATCTTAGGATGGGACTTGATCTTTTCGAAATCGAATTCCCGCAGCAGATAATTCGCGCCATAGCCGCCGCGTGCACAAACAATGGCGCGCACGTCGTCGCGAGCGAACATCTCTTCCAACTCACGGGCTCTGCGATCGACCGAACCGGCGAAATAAAGGTCCTTCTCCAGAATCGAATCGAAATAGAACGGAATGTATCCGGCGCGCCGCAGCGCCTCGCAGCCTGCTTCCAAGTCAGCCCGTTTCACGTTGCTGGCGGGGGCGACAATGCCCACGGTATCGCCGGGACGAAGAGCGGGTGGTTTCACGGGCTGAAAATTCGAGGAAGACATGGATTTCAGAACTGCTATGAGCGATGAAGCGGATCAGCACGAGCCGGGGACTCAACTCACCAGAAATTCTCCCCGGCACACCAGCCGCGCCGGACCGCGCAGAAAAACTTTATTCCCATTCGTGCGGACCGTCTGAATCCCGCCGGGTGCGTGGACCTTTACCGGCGAAACCGCCCGTCGCGTTGCCATCGCGGCGACTGCCAAGGCGCAGGAGCCGGTGCCGGACGACTGTGTTTCTCCGACGCCGCGTTCAAAAAAACGCGCTCTCAAATCGTACTTGCTGTCGACCGCGACGAGTTCCACGTTTACGCCTTGTTGAAAGTGCGGGTTGCGCTGGATTTCTGCAGCTTGCGCCTGCCAGTTGGTTTTGAACTCAGAAACGAAGGTGACAAAGTGCGGGTTGCCCATGGATACAGGAATGCCTCGCACTTCTCCGTTGGGCAGTTTGAGCGCGAGTTCGTCCTGGACGACGGCCTCGCCCATCTCGACTTCAAACTCATACTCGGAATCTCTGCGCGAGATCAGCTGGCAGATCTTCATCCCGGCGCCGGTCAAAATTGAAACCCGTTCTTTTCCCAACTGGGCGCAAACGTAAGCCGCTACGCAGCGCGTTCCATTGCCGGAAATCTCCGCCGCGGAGCCGTCGGCATTGATCAAGCGGATTTCCACGTCGGCGGTAAAGTGTGGAACCATCCACTCCACTCCGTCGGCGCCAACACCGTCGTGGCGGTCACAGATGCACCGCGTAAACGCCGACACATCCTGCGGAGCCGACGCGCCGTCAATCAAAAGAAAATCGTTGCCGCAGGCGCTGGCCTTGACGAATGGAATGGTGCGGACGTCCGTGCTCACTCGTGGTCCACCCGTCCGAGCGAGGTCACGCCGAGCAGCACGGTCGACGCTTTCAATTTCTGGAGTAATTGTTTCTGCTCGCGGTTGCAGCCTGAAACGTCGAATTGCAGGCGGACGTGCTGGCCGGTGTTCGCGCTGACCGTGTTTTTCATCAATTGGTGGTAACTCTCCAGAATGCGGTTAACCTCGTTGCTGATTTCTTCGACACTGGCGCCGGTGACTTCGTAGCTGGTCATCAGCAGCTTGAGATTAAATGTTTCTTCGAAGTGGCCGAGAAAAAAGAGTGCGAGCAACACCAGTCCGGTGGCGAAGACGGCGGTCAGGTAAAGGCCGCCTCCCGCGGCCATTCCAACCGAGGCGACTACGAACAGCGTGGCCGCCGTGGTCAGGCCGGTGGTGAGGCCGCGGGTGTGTAGAATCGAACCCGCACCGATAAAGCCGATGCCCGGGATGATCTGAGCCGCAATCCGTGCGGAATCCGAGGGCACGCCTGCCAGCCGTTGAGAAAGTACGGTGAACATCGCGGCGCCGAAACAAATGAACATATTGGTACGGAGGCCGGCGGCGCGGTGTCTGAATTCGCGCTCCAGGCCGATGAGACCGCCGAGAATCGCCGCCAATACCAGACGCGTGAGCGAACTGCCAACGACTCCACTCGCCATCTCCCGGCGCAGCAAATCGACGAAATGTTGCCAGTTCATGAGATTTCACGCTACCCGAAGCAGGCTTCCGATGGCCGGATTCTATCATCCGAAATGCCGGCTTCAGCGTTTACCTGCGTGATTACCGCGCACGGTAAACGATGGCGCGCGCCTGCCCAGTAACGTGAATCTCGACAATTTCGGGAAGATGGCGGCCCTGCACCGCTTGCCACACGCTATCGCCTTCGAAAGCAATCACGTAGTCGGCACTTCTCGCGGGATCGGCCAGAGCTTGCTCCCACAAACCATCGGGATCGGCGGGCTGTTTCCAGGTGCGGTGGTTGCCTTCGTTGATAACGCGCCGAAGCGGAATCCCCGCCCGCTGCAACGCGCCTACATGGTCGCCCACGTACATGAGCAGGGTGGAATCCGACGGCAGCTTCTGCAGCCAGAGCGCGAGTTCCTTTTCGAATTGAGTGCGGGTGCGCATGTTGACCTGGGCTTCGATCAGAGAGACTGGCCCGGCGCGCCAGATGAAGGCATAACTTGCGATCACAAACGCGAACAGTCCCAGCACGCACGCCAAACGCACGCGCGGCTTCCATCCTGCCGACCGCACGGCTAAATTCACGAGCATCGCCAGCGCTGCCGCGAACGCTGGGAGCAGTTGCAATCCATAGCGAACGTTGTAGTGGGTGAACGGCCACCAGGCGGGGACGAAGATAGGAACGCCGCCGTATGCCACCGACAACGCGTAAAACGGCAAGGGGACCAGCAAGAAGAGTAGCGGCCACGCGCGCGTCGAGGATGATCCGGTAACTGTGGGCTGGGAGCGATAGTTCAGCGCACCAGTCGCCAGGCCCGCGACCGCGAGGAAAGCCCAGGCGCGCTGCATCCATTCGTTTTCGGCGACATTGGCCTCGGCCGATTTTAGAAAATACATTTCTGCCAGCACAGGATTGCCGGTGCCCGGATGCGCCGGCTTGCCGCCGCCCGTCCGGCGTTCAATCGCCTTTGCGGAGTACGGCCCATTGGCGAATTCAAGCGGATTGCGATAGACGATTCCGTTATAGGCAATCCAGAGCAACGGTGCCGCCGCCGCGATCAACACGAACTTCAGCGCTGCGGCGCGTGGGGTCCGGAATGCGGCGGCGGTCGGCGGAGCTGCCTTGCCGTCGACGATGCTACAGAATACGACTGCCGCTGCAATCGCCACAGCCAGGAACCATCCGTCATAGCGCGTGAGGCAGGCCGCCGCCACACACAGGCCGCATTTCGTAAGGGCCTTCGCGTCCCCGCGCACGAACTCGCTGAAATAAACAATCACCCAGAGGAAAAGCGCGAGATACAGCGCCTCCCCCATGGCGGTCGCCTGCATGTAGATCAGGTTCGGATTGGCCGCGAACACTAATGCCGCGGTCCACGCGGCGATTCGGGCGGCGCCGTCTGGCTCGAGGCTGCGGGAAAGTGCGCCTCGAACGTATGTATTGCGAAACAGCCGGAACATTCCGATCACGCCAAACACGAACGCCACCATGGAAGGAATCGAGCCGCCCACGCCTCGCCGCCACATTTCGTTGGAGATCAGGAAAGGAATCATCAGCAGGTGCGGCAGTGGCAGCCACACGGTTCCCAGTTGCAGCAGGCCGGGAGTTTTCGAATCGAAGACGCGGCGCGCGATGTTGATGTGGGCGATCGCGTCGCCATAGAGCAATACATCGCCGCGCTGGTAATAGGCGAGGAAAGAGATCACGGAAACGCAGGTCGCCAGCCAGGCCAGCAGCCGGGTCTCGGAATCCCAAGGGGAACTGGGCGGCGGCGCGTTCTTTATTTTCTTGGACATCTGCGGCTGGGTAGAGAGTGTTTCACAAATGAAGGATTGCGCAAGTCAACCGGTTTGCCCCAGCGGCTAAAAGCCGGATAACTTTGCAGCCGTATGGCACGGCTGAAGCCGTGCCCCTCCCAGAACAGCCCGTCGTGCCCGTCGAGTGGTTCCGGACCACCCTACTCGAGGTGCGTTAGTTCGCGAAAGATCTGAAAGCGCTCGTCAATCTCTTCCCGGGTCAGCGACTGCAGGCGCTCGGTACCGAAGCGCTCGACCGCGAACGATCCCATGACTCCGCCGTAGAACAGAGCGCGCTTCAGGACCTCGCGGCTCAGTTCCTCCTGAGACGCCAAGTAACCCATGAATCCGCCGGCGAAGGAATCGCCCGCGCCGGTGGGATCTTTCACCTCATCGATGGGCAGCGTGGGAGCGCGGAACGGATGACGCCCGATGCCGAACGCTCCCTCGCGAAAGAAAATTGTGGCGCCATATTCGCCGTGTTTGATAACCAGCGCTTGTGGACCCATGGCCAGCACTTTGTTCGCGGCCCGCGGCAGATTGGTTTCGTTGGCGAGCATCTTCGCCTCGGTGTCGTTTATGAGCAAGACATTTACCAGCTTCAGCGTTTCCTGGAGTTCCTTTAGCGCGCCTTTGATCCAATAATTCATGGTGTCGCAGCCGGTCAGGCGCACACGGCTCATCTTGCGCCGCACGTCGGCCTGCAGAGTCGGCTGGATATTGGCAAGGAAGAGAAACTCGGTGTCCTCGTATTCCTTCGGAATACGTGGCTGAAAAGTCTCGAATACGTTCAGGTCGGTAAAATTCGTTTTCGCTTCATTGAGGTTGTCGGTATAGGAACCGCCCCAGCGGAACGTCTTGCCTTTGGCGCGTTCGAGGCCGCGGGTATCGATGCCGTGCTGGTGGAAGACCTGTTCCTGCTCGGCGCCAAAGTCTTCGCCGACCACCGCTACGACCCGCACTTTTGTGAAATAACTGGCCGCCAGCGCGAAATAGGTGGCCGCGCCACCCAGAATGTTTTGCATGCTGCCCGAAGGCGACGTGACGTCATCGAACGCGACCGAACCGACTACAAGAATGCTCATTGTGGATCTTGTTCCTTTTCCAGTTAAAGGCATCGACCACGAAAGACACGGAGGTTCACGAAGGAAAAACTCTTACTTGGATTTTGCCTTCGCATGAAGGTATTTGCCGAGGATCAGTTTTAGTTTCTTCTTGGTTGCCGGGGGAATCAGTTTTTGATCTGTCAGGATCGCATGGGCCAGTGCCGAGGCGCATTTGCACGAGCGTTCATGCGGCATCGCGGCTACCGTGGCGCGGACAACTTTCGCGGCGTTGTCCGCGTTCTTGAGGAGCACGGCAACGATTTGATCGACCGTCACCGAATCGTGATGCGGATGCCAGCAGTCGTAGTCGGTCACCATGGCGACCGTGACATAACAAAGTTCCGCCTCGCGCGCCAGCTTGGCTTCCTGCAGGTTGGTCATGCCGATCACATCCATCCCCAGGCCGCGATAGACGTTCGATTCCGCCTTGGTGGAAAACTGCGGGCCCTCCATGCACAGGTAGGTTCCGCCCCGCTTGCCGACTACGCCTACTTTTTGGCACGCGGACTCGACCACACCGGCGAGTTCCCCGCAGACGGGATCGGCGAAGGCGATGTGTGCCACCACGCCGCCGCCGAAAAACGTATCCACGCGATGGCGAGTGCGATCGAAGAATTGATCGGGGATGACGAAGTCCAGCGGCTTGTGTTCTTCTTTCAGCGATCCGACCGCGGAGATCGAGACGATGCGCTCAACCCCAAGCTGCTTGAACCCGTGAATGTTGGCGCGGAAATTCAGTTCGCTGGGCAGGATGCGATGGCCGCGGCCATGCCGCGCCAGAAATGCGACTTTGCGTCCCTCGAGCATGCCGCACACGTAGGCGTCGGAAGGCGCGCCGAACGGCGTCGTCAGCCGCACTTCTTTCACCCGGCTCAGCCCGGGCATCGAGTAGAGCCCGCTGCCGCCGATAATTCCGATTTCCGCCTGTGCCAATCATCCTCCAGAACGCGTACGCACACTCAAGTCAAAATCGTGATTATACAGGACGACGATCAACGGTCTGGGCTCGGCGGCGTAAGAGTCTTGAAGCATCCCGGCGTCAACACGGCGAAAGAAGTGGCGCTACAATTTGGAACATGAGGGTTTGTAGCGCGGGCTGTGCGTTGCTATCGCTGTGCGTTTTCAGCTGGGGGCAGGACAGAGCTGCACTCTCGTCCGCACCGAACTCCGTCACCGTCCCCGCGGCGATCGATCACAACCGCGTTGTCATCAACACTGAGGTCCCGCTTCCCAACGGATCGACCGAACGCGTTCACGCCTGGGTGGATAACGGCAATCCGGATCTCTATTTGTCGCGTCGGCTGGCTACGCTGCTGGGGCTTGCGGTCTCCTGCAATGAGCAGGAGTGCTCTTCACCGCCGCCGAAGGAGATCGTCGTGGGCGGCATGACGATTCCTTTGGCGGGAGTGAAGGAAGCGAAGATTCCGCTGAAACCCGTGAATGCCGCCTCAGTGCTGGCTGCCGGGATGAACGCCGAGATCAACTTGCCATCGAGTATTCTCCGTCACTACGACGTATTGGTCGATTTTCCCGGGCATAAGTTTTCGATCGGCATGCCAGGTACGGTTCATTTCAGGGGCCCGAGCGGCAAGGTTCAGATCAATGCGGAGAATGGACTGATCCAGGTGCCCAGCCTGATCGAGAACAAAAAATACAATCTTGCGCTCGACATTGGATCCTCTATCAGTTTTCTTTCCGACGAACTGTTTAACAAACTCACCGCCGCGCATCCGGATTGGCCGCACATGACTGGAGCGGTGGGATCGGCCAACATGTGGGGGCTCGATGAAGAGCCGAAGTGGAAGCTGATGCGCGTGGACCGCGTGCAGTATGGGCCGCTCTTTCTAGCCAACGTGGCTGTCGTAGACTTCCCGAAAGACAGAATGGAATTCTTTGCAAAGCGCGCCGGTATACCAACCGCCGGACTGCTCGGCTCGAATGCTCTTCTGAACTATCGAATCGGAATCGACTACGCCCACTCCACGGTCTACTTCGAGTTTGGCCGCATGTTTAACTTCCCTGATTTTGATGTCGTCGGACTCATCCTGCGTCCCGAGGATGACGGCCGTTACGCGATTCTCGGCGTCGCGGAGCTTGATGGGAAGCCGTCGGTGCCAGACAGCGTCCAGGCTGGCGATCATCTGGTCGCAGTCGATGGCATCCCAGTGGGCGGGTCCACCATGGGACAGGTGTGGGCCATGCTCGGAGGAACACCGGGGCAGGAACGCAAACTTACGATCGAGCGCGGGGGCAGGCAGTTCACGGTCGCGGCTCAGGTCCAACATTTTCTGGCGGAACGGCCGGACGAGAGAGAAAAGAAAAAGAAGTAGCGAAGGGGTGGTTCACTGCGGGGATTGCGCGGCGAACACTTCCCTCTCGAGAACCGCTGTGGTGGCCGCATCCAGGCTCTCGCTGACGAACACCGTGTCGCCTTGCTCCTCGATCACGACCGTGCCGTCCTCGGTGATCCAGGTGTGGCGGCCTTTCAGCAGATCGAGCTTGGAATCGGCATTCCCGCCGACGGCGTTCTCTGGTGCAGGATCTCCTACCTCTTCTGCTTTTTTGTAGCGTTGCTTCAGCGAGTGCGCGTAGATCTCCGCAAACTCCGCGGCCTTATCGGCGCTCGACCAGCGCGAAACGTAGAGCAGGCCCAGCGGCGCGACCCGAGAGGCGTCTGACTTGGGATCGGGCTTAGGCTTGGCGGCGTAATAATATCCGCCGCGCCATTCTGGATACATGCGCTTCGACAACGGCTTTCCCGCATATTGCTCGATGAGCACTGCGACATCGAACTCGCCCATCGCACCGATGTCGAACTTCTGATAGTCCTGGAAATCGCGCTTGAAATCGGGGACGCGCATAGGCTCGATCTTTTCGCCCGACAGATACGTCTCCGGTTCCATGATCTGGCGCGTGGTGTGCGGTGGATTCCGCAGCGCTCCTAGAAATGCCTTCTCCTTGCCGCCTTTTTGCATCAATGTGATTACGAATTCCATGCCGTAGCTGTAGGGAAACGTGAGCGACTCTTTCATGAAGATTGGCGCTTCGTTGAAAACCTTGGTGCTGGCCGAACGGGTAAGAGTCTCCTCTTCCATGGCACGCACGAGTTCCGGTGAGCTGGCAATCGAGTGGCCGGTTGGGGCGATGGCGTACTGAAACATCATGGCCTGGGCCTGGCCCTCGAGCACGGCCTCGCGGGCATTGTCTATCTCGTCGTTTTCGATGTCGGCGGGAGTGGGATCCTTTCTGATTTCGGCTAAATCTTTCTCGCCTTTCTTCATCCACTTCTGCAGGCCGACCGCCTGGTCCTGGAGGGCGTGCGTCAACTCGTGAGCCATCACCGGCTCCTGCTCCTCCATGGGCACCCAGTCAAGCAGGTTCACGGTTTTCGTTTTCGGATCATAGTAGCCGGCCACTTCTTCCCGCAGAAGCGCGACCAGAAAAGTTTCCAGATTGAAGTCGCGCGGAAGCAGGCCAAATTTTTTCAGCACCAGCTCCGACCGCCGCAGGCGCTTTGTGTCTTCGTCGTTCAGGTGCTTGGTGAGAAAGGCGACGACCTCATCCCGGCTGGTCAGTTTGCGTTTGATTTCTCTCTTGATGGGCAGGCCGGTCTGCTTGCTGTCGAAGTCGAGAATTTCGTCGATGGAGTGGAACAGTTCTTCGGCTTGACGCGGCGTGATCTTGACTTCTTTCGGGGGCTCTGCGGTGGGTGAGGAGGGCTTGGGCTGGTCTTGTTTGGGCTGACCCTGTGTGGGGTGGTCTTGTGTGGCCTGGTCTTGTGTGGGGCGGACACTCTTGTCCGCCGGCTTTTGATCTTGCTGCTCTTTAGTCTGGGGCTGAGCCGGTGTCTGCGCGGCATGATCTTGCGCGCGCAACGAAGCCGCAGCACTCAGCACGGCGAACAAACCAACCGCAAAAAGCAACCGAAGAATCCGCGAAGAAAGCCGTTTACTCTTATTCATTGAGATTGAGTTTATACGTTTCCGTATACTTTTCCCTCATGACTGCCAGCAAGCCTGTCAATCTCTGGACTTCGAGCGAACACGCCCGCGATTATCTGGAGCGCGCCGACTCCATTACCCATCGTAGCGAAGGAGAGTCGGCCTTGCTTGAATTCATTCCGCCGGGCACGCGGCGTGTCCTCGACCTGGGCACTGGGGACGGGCGCCTGCTGGCTCTGGTGCGAGAGGAATTGGTCCGGCGCGAGCACCCTGGCACGGAAGCGGTGGCTGTCGATTTCTCTCCGACGATGCTCGACGAGGTCCGCAGGCGCTTTGCCGGGGAGTCTTCGGTTAGCGTTATTGCGCACAATATGGACGAGCCTCTGCCTGCTCTCGGCCCGTTTGATGCAGTCATATCCAGCTTTGCGATTCATCATCTGGTCCATGAACGCAAGCGGGCGCTCTACGCGGAGATTTACGGGCTGCTCAATCCGGGCGGCGTGTTCTGCAATCTGGAGCACGTGGCCTCGCCAACTCCGCGGCTGCATAAGGAATTTCTGGAGCGCATCGGATTTACGGTGGAGACCGAAGATCCGTCGAACAAGTTATTGGATGTCGAAACCCAACTGGGATGGTTGCGCGAGATTGGGTTTCTGGATGTGGACTGCACATGGAAGTGGCGGGAATTGGCGCTCCTGGTGGGACGGCGACCATAACCTTCGCGTGTCATCCTGAGCGAAGCATCGGCTTTCCCGAAGGGAAAGCCGATGCGTAGTCGAAGGATCCCTGGAATCGCTGATACTGATGGCCGTCGAGGGTTCATGTGATCTCGCTGCATGCGCCATGGGGAGAACTCTCCGACAGGTCCAGGGTTGCGCTTGCGACGCAGGGTCCTTCGACTGCGTGTGCCGATTCGCGTTCGCGAATCGGCGCACTTCGCTCAGGATGACAGGACTTATGATCGGCTGACTTTTGTTGCCACCCACTCGCCCGCCTCACGCGTCCCGAGCGGACCGCCGATGTCCTGCGTTGTCTTCTTCTGGCGGATGGCTTCGAGCACGGTGGCTTCGATCCTCGCTGCTTCGCTCGAGAATCCCAAGTGAGCCAACATCATCGCAGCGGTCAGGATCGCTCCGAAGGGATTCGCCAGGTTCTTGCCTGCGATCGACGGCGCGGAGCCGTGGACTGGTTCGAACATCGACGTCTTCCCGGGATGGATGTTGCCGCTGGCGGCCATGCCGAGGCCGCCCTGCAAGCCGGCGGCTAGGTCGGTGATGATATCGCCAAACATGTTATTGGTGACGATTACGTCGAACTGGCGGGGGTCGCGGACCATGTGCATGCACAGGGCGTCGACGTACATGTGCTGCGCGGTGAGTTGCGGATATTCGCCGCTGACTTCCTTGAACACGCGCTGCCACAGGCTTCCGGCGTGGGTCATGGCATTCGACTTGTCGCACATCAGGACAGTTTTGCGCGGTGAACCGTCGAGCTTGGTGTGACGTTCGCAATATTGAAACGCATAGCGGATGATGCGCTCGACGCCCTTGCGCGTGTTGATATCTTCTTGGGTTGCGATTTCGTCGGGCGTGCCCTGCTTGAAGACGCCGCCCGCGTCGGTGTACACGCCCTCGGTGTTTTCGCGGAGCACGACGAAATCCACGTCCTTGGGCTCGACTCCTTTCAGCGGACACAACGAGGCATCGAGCAGGCGGACCGGACGCACATTGGCATAGAGGTCCATCTTGAAGCGCATTCCGAGCAAAATTTCTTTGGCATGAATGTTGGTCTTGACCCGCAAATCTCCGAAGGCTCCAACCAGAATCGCATCGAAATCGCGGCCCAGCATGGCAAAGCCGTCGGGAGGCACCGTGATTTGATCAAGCAGATAGCGATCGGCGCCCCAGTCGAAGTCGGTCAACTCGACATCGGCGCCGGATGCCCGAATCACCTTCACCGCCTGGGGGATGACTTCCTGGCCTATGCCGTCGCCGGGGATGACCGCGATGCGATGCTTCGTTTGTCGGGTTCCGGGTTCCTGGGTCCTGGTTTCCTTTTTTGAGTCCACGGCAGGAAAGTTAACACAATCGCTATAATCGAACTACCAGTATGGGGCTCACGGCACTCCAAGGACACGGCGAGGGATTGGGCGCGGCGGGCGTCGGCGACTATTGCGGCGCTACGACGGCCGCGCGGTTCCGCGATCCACAGGCGGAGTTTGCCGCTCTGCGCGGCGGTTGTGGCGTGTATGACCTCGGTTTCCGGGCGAAGATCTCGCTCACGGGCGGCGATCGGGTGCGCTGGTTGAACGGCATGGTCACGAGCAACATCCGCGACCTGGCTGTTGGGCATAGCGTGTACGCCTTTCTGCTGAATCCGCAGGGGCACATTCTGGGCGATCTTTACGCTTACAACCGCGGGGAGTCCATCACGATCGATACCGACCGCGGGCAGGAGGAAAAGATTCTGGCAACGTTCGACCACTACATCATCATGGACGATGTTGAAGTCACGAACCTCAGCGAGCAACTGACCGCGCTGGGAATTGCCGGTCCGAAGTCCCGCGAGGTGTTGGCGGCGGCGGGATTCGCGATTGCTGAGATGCAGGCTTTGCAGGTGCAGTCGGTGATGTGGCAAGGTACTGAGTGCACGCTGGTGCGCGGCGAAGAATCGGAGTCTGCCTCGTATCAGATATGGGTTGCGCCGGGGAGCGTGCGGCAACTTTGGGACGCTTTGCTGGCCGCTGGGGCTGTGGCCGCGGGGTTCGAGGCGTTGGAGCTGCAGCGCATTGTCTCTGGCGTTCCGCGCTATGGTGTGGACATCCGCGAGCGCGACTTGCCGCAGGAAACGGAGCAGGCGCGCGCTTTGAACTTCAATAAGGGTTGCTATGTCGGGCAGGAAATCGTTGAGCGCATTCGCTCGCGTGGAGCGGTGCACCGTAAGTTCACGGGATTTGTCGCTGACGGCACGGTGCCGATTGCTGCCGGAACCAAGATTCTGGCCGGGGAAAAGGAAGTCGGAGAGATCACGAGCGCAGCTTCCGTGCAACTAAACGGCCGGGAAAAAACTATCGCGCTGGGATACGTCCGTCGTGAAGTGGGTGTGCCGGGGCGTGAGATAACGATTGGCACGGCGAAGGCGACCGTGGTGCAGTTGCCGATTTCGGATAGCCTGCTGTTGCAGGAGGAGCGTTCTCTGGAACAGCATCCCGCGTGATTCACAAAGCTTTTGACCGCAAAGGTCGCTGAGAAATCGCGGAGTACGCGGAGAAAAGCTGGCGATTTTTCTTAGGAAAGGATTTATGGCTGAGAAGAAACACGAACAATCTGGATTCAAAGTAACGGACCGTCGACTGTTCACTTCGGACGGCGAGCTGCGCGTTGAGGTGCCCGAGGAAGTAGAAACGC
The DNA here is from genome assembly GCA_013289685.1 of Acidobacteriota bacterium. Taxonomy (GTDB): domain Bacteria; phylum Acidobacteriota; class Terriglobia; order Terriglobales; family Acidobacteriaceae; genus Sulfotelmatobacter. Next base: position 298,243 of record JABCZL010000003.1, read on the forward strand.
CGAAAGCTGCGGCGCCCTCTGTGCCCCCGGCTGCTTCATCCGTGGAACCGGCCTCTGTGCCTGCGGTTTCAGAGACGGGCGAGATGCCGGAGCGTGAAATGCCTGTGCCACCCACTAGCGCCGAGCAGGACGCGCAGGCGGCGGCTTACCGGCAGTCTTCCAAGGATCTCGATGCCCAGGTCGAACTCAGCGGACATTCCGCCAAGGATTTCGAGATTACGTTTGAGCGCTTTCTGGCCTCGCTCTACATGACGTCGATGATGCAGTTGGGGTTGATGCGCCAGGAGGGCGAGCAGCCGCGAGTCGATCTGATTGGAGCGCGCCAGAGCATCGACACGCTGAGCCTGATCGCGGAAAAGACGAAGGGCAATCTCACCCCGGCCGAAGAGAATTTTCTGCAAAACAGCCTCTATGAGCTGCGCATGGCCTATGTGGAAGTGACCAATGCGATCGCACGGCCGCCGCAAGCCGGCCCTGCTACCGGAACCGGCGCTGGAACCCGAGGACGATGAAAGCGACCTTGACCGTGTTGGGAAGTGGGACGTCGATGGGCGTACCCACGTTGGGATGTGACTGCGCCGTGTGCCGGTCGAGCGATCCGCGCGACCGGAGGACGCGGCCTTCGATCATGTTGGAGTACGACGGCAAAGTTGTGCTCATCGATACCACTCCGGATTTTTACACGCAAGCCGTGCGGGAAAACATTACGCGTGTGGATGCCGTGCTCTACACTCACACGCACGCCGACCACATTCTGGGCATCGACGACCTGCGGCCTCTCAGCTATCGGCACAAGCCAAATAAGTTGCCCCTGTATGCGCGGCCGGACGCGGCGGCGTTTCTGCGCAAAATGTTCAGCTACATTTTTGACGCCGATTATAAGTTTGGCGGACTGCCTCTGCTGGAACTTCGCCCCATTGATGGGCCGGTCGATGTGTTCGGAGTGCAGTTTGAGCCGGTGATTCTGATTCATGGAGAATCGCAGATTTACGGCTACCGGTTTGGCTCGGGAGCCTATCTGACCGATCACAGTGAGATTCCGGAATCTTCCCTGCATCAACTGGAAGGGCTGGACATTCTGTTTCTGGATGCGCTGCGGCACAAGCCGCATCCGACCCACTCGACGGTCAAGAATTCGCTGGCCATCGTCGATCGGTTGAAACCGAAGCGGGCGTTCTTCACCCATATTTGCCACGATCTGGCGCACGAAGCGACTAACGCTTCTCTACCCAGGCACGTGCGGTTGTCGCACGACGGGATGAAGCTGGAGTTTGAAATCTAAGAGCGACGTCGGACTTCGGACATCAGACCTCAGACAAATTGAGTGAGTAGCGGCCTGGCACTTAAACGCTGACGATTATGGCTGACGCCTGAGGTCCGACGTCCGACGCCACTTCTTAGTCCCTATGCAGGTGTTTCACAAACTCGACGAGGTTCCTGCTGACTTCGGGCCGACCTTCGTGAGCGTGGGCAACTTTGATGGAGTCCACCGGGCGCACGCGCACGTGTTGCGGGAGATCGTTGCGCGGGCGCGGGCCAGCGGAGCCACCTCTGTAGCAGTCACGTTTGAGCCGCATCCTACGCGGATTCTGCGGCCCGAGATCGGATTGAAATTACTTACTCCCACTCCGGAAAAGTTACGCTTGCTCGAAAGCACGGGCATCGACGCCGTGCTGCTACTTCCTTTTGGGCGCGATCTTTCTCTGATGACCCCTCGACAGTTCGCGGAGCGAATTCTAAAGAGGAAGCTGCACACCCGCGAAGTACACGAAGGGTTCAACTTCCGCTTCGGGCATAAGGCGGCGGGCGACATGGACCTGCTGGCAGAATTCGGCCGCGAGATGGGATTCGAGGTCAAAGTCTATCCCGAGATGACCCTGCGCGGCGAAACCGTCTCGAGCAGCCAGATTCGCAAGTTGCTCACGGCGGGGCGTGTGAGCCGGGCGCGGCATCTGCTGGCGCGGCCGTTCAGCATTCTGGGGACACCGGGGCGCGGGCGCGGCTACGGCTCGAAGTACACAGTGCCGACCATCAACCTGGCGCGCTACGAAGAACTTGTTCCCATGGACGGCGTCTATATCACCTGGACGCGCGTAGGGAGCGAACGGTTTGATTCGGTCACAAATGTGGGCAGTCGTCCGACGTTTGGGGCGGAATTGTTTGCGATTGAAACGCATCTGCTCAACTTCCATCCCCTCGAACTGCTGCCGGAGACTGAGGTCGAGATCTGCTTTTTGGAACGCCTGCGGGATGAAATCAAGTTTCCGTCGGTCGACGCTTTGCGGGAGCAGATTGGGCGAGATGTAAGAAAAGCGCGGCGATATTTTCACTTGCTGCGCAGGGCCAGCGGGGCAAGCTCTTAGTGAGGCAAATAGCCAAACTCCATGGGGAGTTTGCCGTCCACGTGGACCACGTTGATGCTGTTGTCAATGGAGTGGACCTCGATCAGGCCCACGGCACCGGGTTCGGACTGCACCGCCTTGAGTACGTCGGCGTCGGTGTCGACAAATACAATCGAATCCTTGCGCGCTGTGAGAAAACTCTTCCACTCAGCGGCGGACATCTTGTTCAGCCGTTGCAGAGTTTCGGTCTCACCGGCGGAGTCCTTGTGGAGCACCAGCACGATGTTCTTGCCGTCGGGCCACTTCTTGACTTCGCCGCGAATGATTCTTGCGAGATGAGCGGAGCTGACATTCTCGACCGTGTTGTCTTTATTGACGACCACGGCCGTGTGGTGCGCGAAACAAGGGGTGAGGCACGCGGAGAGAAACGCGAGCACGTAGATCGCGGAGCGGATTTTCGACATACTGACCTCGCATTACCGGTCGGGATAGGTAAAGCGTATCCAACAACCGCCGATTGTCGTGTAAAAAGCGCGTCAAATGCGACACCAAGGTAACCGGGGAGTACATACTGCTCCTTAGATAATCACGTCGCCCTTTACGTTTTTCTGGTTTTATTCGATCGGCTCGACGACCACTGCCTCTTGCGCTCCCCGACCTGGCAGTTGCACGATCACGATCGCCGACAGCACCAGCACTATCCCCAACGTCTGCACAGGCCGCAGGCCTTCCCCCAACAGCGCGGCCGCCAGCAGGATCGAGAAAACCGGCTCCAGGCAGCTGGCGATGATGGCGCGCGTCGGCTCAAGATGTTGCAAGCCGAGGAAGTAGAGCGAGAACGATCCCAGCACCGAGATCATGGAGAACACGAACAGGAATCCCCACTGCGCCGGCGCGTAGTGCGCGGCGAAAACCTTCCACGGGGGATTCCAGAAGAGCCAGAACACCGCGGCCGAGGTCAGTGTCCAGACCAGAACGCGCCAGCGGTCATAGCGGGCCAGGAGGTGGTGTCCGCCGACGTTGTAGAACGCGAACGAGAACGAAGCCACCAGTGCAGCCAGGAAACCGTAGCGGTCGAGATGGAGAGGCGTCGCGGACTTCCCTCCAACGATTCCGATCGTTAGAGCGATTCCGGCAATGGCGACTGCCACAGCGGCGACTTTCTGCAGTGAGAGTTTCTGCTGGCGGCGAGCGACCACGTACAACAGCACCCAGACTGGCGCCGTGTATTGGACAATAATGGCGATGGCAACGCTCGTCTTCTGAATCGCGAAGTAATAGAAGTAGTTCGACGCGGCTACGCCAAACATGCCTAGCACGAGGCATCGGATTAGATCGGGCGCAGGGAGCTGGATGCGCTGCCAGCCGCGCCTTCCCACCAGAACTGGAAGCAAAACGAGCAGCGAGAAGGAAGTCCGCGTTTGCGACAGGATGAGCGGGTCGATGGGATGCAGAGCTTCCCCGCTCAGGGGCAATCTTCCGGTGAACACGGCGCGTCCGAGCACGGCCGAGACTCCCCAGAGAAATGCGGCGGCGCCGATAAAGAAATATCCGCGCAGGGGATGAGGGATTCTTCCGCTGGAGCTTACGGAGCTCAGGATTCAGTCACCGAATCCGATGATGGGGCTGAATCGAGGTACTGGTCAAGACGGACGGGATCGAAGCCGATGATGATTTCCGTTGTTTCGCCCGAAAAGATCACCAAGGTTGGGGTTTCGCTGCTGTCGTGCTGCTCGGTCATTTCTCGGCGGGCTTCTAAATCGCTGCTGATGTCGCGCTCTTCGAATGTAATCTCCTTGGCTTCGAGAAACACCTTCATCAACTCGCAGGAGAGGCAGCCGGGTTGGGTGAAGAGCAAGACGCGGGTAAAGGCCATTTACTCCACCAGTTCAATCTTGGACGTGATCTTCGCGGTCTTTTCCAGCATCGCGGAGACCGAACAATATTTTTCTTTGGAGAGGCGGACGGCGTCTTCCACCGCCTTGCGAGAAACTTTACCACCGATGCGATAGATGAGGCTGATTTCCGTGTACACGGCGGGATAGCCAGATGCGCGCTCGCCAGTGGCCGTGACTTCTAAGCTCGTGAAAAACTCGCGCTTCTTTCGAAGGATCCCGACGACATCGGAGGCCGTACAGCCACAAAGCGCGATCAGCACCAGTTCCATCGGTGTGCTCGCGGTCTTTTCGGTTGCGGTGTCCATGACGATGGCGTGGTGTGAGCTGGCTTGGCCGATGTAACGCTCGTTGTCGGTCCAGATCGCTTTTGCGGTGATCATCGTGCTATCTCCGGTTGTCAGTGCTGGGCTCAGGGTGAATCAGGACGCGGAACAGTTCAGGTGCGTCCTGCTTGAAACGGATTTCCAACTCGGTCTGGATGTCATGCACGCGCGCCAGAGAAAGATCGTCGGGCAGCGTGCAGTGACAGGAGATGTACATACGGCCGCGCACGCGCTTGATCACGAAGTCGTGAACGTCGAGCACTTCTGGAAACTGCGACGCCACGCCTTTCAGACGATGTTCAAGTTCCGCGTCGCTGACGACTTCCTCCGGTTTTTCGATGGTGGCGGGCTCGCTCTCGATGTGGGTAAGGATGTCGGCAATCTCGGGCACGTCGCGGCGCATATCCGCTTCGAGCTCGGTGACCTGATCGTGGGCGTGCTTGAGGGTCATGCGCTCGTCGAGTTCAATGTGCTGCTCGACGTGCAGGCGGCCGGCGAAATCCTGGACGCTGATGTCGTGCACGTTGAGATTATTGTTGGTGGCTACGGCGCGAATGCGGTCGAAGATATTTTCCGAATGTTGCGCGCGCGGAAGAGGCTGCACGGTCACGTCGGCGTCGGGAAGAACCCGGTGCACAGCCCTGGTAACCGAAGCGGCCAGCTGGCCTGAGCGCTGGAAGGTCACGGTGCGGGCGAGACCCACGGCGAGATCGGCGAAATAGCGGTTGCCGGCCCGGCGGATGCGGATGCGATCGACTTCGAGAACTCCGTCCACGCGCAAAACCGCGTCGTAGATCTTGGATCGAACTCCTGGCGGGGCGGCGTCGAGCAGGGCGTCGACGGTACGGCGGGCAAGGCGCCAGCTCACCGAAACCACAACGCCGGCCACGAAGAGAGCGGCGACAGGATCGGAAACGCGCAGCCAGTCGATGCGATAGGTTCGGCCTATGAGAACCAGCGCCAGCCCAAGCACCACGACTCCGGCTGACCAGATGTCGGTGGAGAAATGAAGCGCGTCGGCTTCCAGGGCCTGGCTGTCGTACTTGCTGGCGATGCGGCCGAGCACGCGTGAGCGCCACCAGTCCAGCCCCATCGAGAAAAGCATCACCGCAAAAGCGGCGATGGAAGGCTCGATGTCAATCCGGCGAAAGAAGAGACGCAAGGCGGCTTCGTAGATGATCCAGGCGCAAGTCAGCAGCAGCAGACCGGTTTCGACGAAGGCGGAAAAATTTTCGATCTTGCCGTGACCGTACTGGTGGTCCGCGTCGGCGGGCTTGTCGGAAACTCCTACAGAGAAAAATGTGAGAAGCGAGGCAATCAGATCCAAGCCAGAGTGCGCGGCTTCCGAGAGAATGCCGAGGCTGCCCGTGCTGAATCCGACTACGAGCTTGAGGCTCGTGATGACGACCGCGGCCAGCACGGAATTCCCCGCCGCTGCGCGCTTTTCCGAGCGCATCAAGTCAGACGGAGAAATGGCGGGGCTTCCCGACATGCAGGAATTATCGCCGCTGTGAGCCGAAAGCGCCAAGCAAATCGCGGCGAGGCAATGGTCGCGCTCAGACGGTCACAGTACCGGCGCCGGAAGCCATTCGCTCGGCGGCGGGCGTGCAATGGGCTGTTGTGCTACGATTTCTTGCTTGGCCATTTTCAACTTTCTGAAGGACCAATCCTGGAGGAAACGATTTATGCGTAAGAGTTGGCTGATGTGTGTTTTGCTGGGGACGCTGGCCTGGGGACAAGCCGCACCGAGCGCGCCTGCGCCGGTAGTGGGCGGGCACCTTCCGGAGAATCCGGCGATGCAACAGGCTCCGGCCGAGCAGGTGGATACGTCTGCTTCCGTGGCGCCCGACGCCGCCGTGATCACCATAATCGGCGTATGCTCGTCGGAGTCTCAGACCATGGCAAAGGCTCCCGCGGCGGAAACTCCGGCGGCCGATTGCAAGACCGTGATCACCAAGGCTGAGTTTGAGAAACTGATCCACAATCTCACTCCCAATGTCACTCCTCAGACGAAGAAGCAATTGGCCGGCATGCTCCCCCGGTTGATGGCGATGTCCAGCGAGGCGAAGAAGAAAGGGATGGACCAGACTCCGCAGTTTGAAGACCGGGTCAAGTTCAACAAGATGCAGATCCTGGCCCAGGAACTACAGCAAAGCATTCAGGAAGAAGGGGCGAACGTTCCGCCAGAAGAAATCGAGAAGTATTACCAAGAGCATGCCAACGACTTCGAACAATTCAACCTGGACCGGCTCTTCGTGCCGCGCACTAAGCAGCCGGACGCCGAGGCCAAAGACGACGACGACAAGGACGAAAAGCTGACCGAGGAGTCGAAGAAAGCCAAAGAAGCCAAAGAGAAGGCGAAGGCGGATGCAGCCGAGCTGGCGATGACCAAACTCGCCGAGAGTTTGCGGGTGCGGGCTGCGGCCGGAGAGGATATCGCCAAGCTGCAGAAAGAAGCGTTCGAAGCTGCTGGAATGAAGATCGCGTCTCCGAACGTAAATCTGCCGTCGGTTCGCCGCACTGCCTTGCAAGCAGCGCATGCGGCGGTATTCGATTTGAAACCTGGCGAAGTTTCGCAAGTGATCAACGATGCGGGCGGGCACTACATTTACAAGATGAACAGCAAGAGTGGGCTTCCGCTCGATCAGGCCAAGAACGAGATTCATGGCAAGCTGCAAAATGATCGAACGCGCGAAATGCTGGACAAGGTGAACAATTCGTTCAAGGTGGAGACCAACGACACCTACTTTGGCCCGGGCGGAGCGGGCGCGGCGCAGCCAGCGCGACCTCCGCGTCCGCGATTGCCTCCGCCGGGTCAGCCGCAAACTCCGCCTCCGGCGCAGCCTCCGGCGGCAAAACCGAACTGATGGCTAAACCTGTCGTCGTCGTTACCGGCGTGTCGGGCAACCTGGGTTCCAGGCTACTGCCGTTGCTCGGAAGTTACTCGGTGATTGGGGTGGACGTGAGTCCGCCCCGCACCGACTCCGAGTTGCAGTTCGAGAGCCTGGATCTGGGCCAGGAATCGTCCACCCGGGTTCTGTACGAGCTGCTGCGCGATACGCACGCTTACGCGGTGGTTCACCTTGCATTCGTGATCGATCCCGTACGCACGGGCGTAGTCGATGTGGAGCGCATGTGGCAGATCAATGTAGCCGGAACGGCGCGCGTGATGGAAGCCGTCACGGAGGCCAATCGCAGTACCGACGATGGAGTCAAGCAGTTTATCTTTCCTAGCAGCGTCTCGGCGTACGGGCCGAACCTTCCCGCACCCGCGACCGAAGAATCGGTGCTGGCGGCGCACACCCTGCCTTACGCCATCCACAAGAAACAGTCGGATGAAGTTGTGCAAACCCGCTCCCACGCCCTGCGCGGATGCAGCGCCTATATTTTGCGGCCGCACATCTTCACCGGCGCCAGCGTCGAGAATTATCTGATGGGAGCGTTCCACGGCACGCCCAACGGCAAGAGCGCGCGGGCGCAGAAAATGCGGAGCGAGGGCAAGCGTCTGCCCTGTATGCTGCCGCGCGGCCAGCAATATCTCGACAACAAGATTCAATTCATCCACGTCGACGACATGGCGCGGCTGATCCGGCACATCCTGCAGCGCGAGCCGGAGACCCAGCGCCTGACCGTGTTGAACGTTGCCGGCCGCGGCGAGCCGCTCACCTTCGGGCGCTGCGTCGAGATGGCGCAGGCAAAACTGATCCGCGTCCCTGGGAAGTGGGTGATGCGGCAGGTGCTGAAATTTCTTTGGAGGTACAAGATTTCGGCGATCCCACCTGAGGCGGTCCCGTACATGACCGGGGAGTACATCATGAATACCGACCGCCTGCGCCGCTTCCTGGGCCCGGAGTATGAACACGTGATTCGCTACACAATTGCCGACGCCTTTGCGGACAGTTTCAAGACGGCGCGGCCGAACTAGGACTCCACCCGCGTTCTCCAGGCTTCTCCTTTCAGCCCTGTACTCCGCTGATGGCCCCAGCCCCGAATATATTTCACCGGCATGAGGGAATAAAACCGGTCCTATGGCGGTTATTCTATGGAGGTGCCGGACCAAGCCTTGCCTGCCGCGACATTTGAAGATCTGGCCATGCCTTTGTTCGACCAGCTCTACAACTTCGCGCGCTGGCTTACACACGACACTACGGAGGCGGAGGATCTGGTGCAGGAAACCTACACCAAGGCTCTGCGCGGATTTTCTTCGTTTCAGCCGGGCACAAATTTCCGGGCGTGGATGTATCGCATCCTGCGGAATTCTTTCCTGAGTTCGCGGACCGGGCTCAAGGTCATGGTCGCGCTCGATGGAGAAGCGGACGAGAGTCTGCTGCCTCCGGAAAGTAGTACCCCGGAGAGCATCCTGATGGAGCAGGCAGGCCGTGAAACCGTGCAGCAGGCGCTGGCCGATCTGCCCGTGCCCTTCCGCGAGATCCTGCTGCTGTGCGAGGTGGAAGAGATGTCATATCAGGAAATCTCCGAAGCGCTGGCGATTCCCATGGGCACGGTGATGTCGCGTCTTTTTCGCGCCCGCAAGGCACTGCGCGATTTGCTGCGGAAGAAGAGAGACGGAGGCCGGCATGGCGTGTGATCAAGGGCGAAGCAAGCTCGATGCTTATCTGGATGGCGAACTCGATCCCGCGGAAGCCAATGTACTGGGAAAGCATCTGCAGGGATGCGCAGCGTGTTCCGCCGACGCGCTGGGACGAGTACAGATGAAGCGTTCGGTGCAGATGGCCGGCAAGCGCTATGCGGCGAGCGCAGAACTGCGGAATCGTATCGCGAAAAGTGTGGCCGCGAAACCGCGCCGGGAGTCCCGCGGACTCTGGTGGACCCTGGGTGTGGCGGTCGTGTCGGTGCTGATCCTCTCAGTCGCTATGAATTTCTACCTGGGGCGTGACAGCGCACGCCGGCGGCGGGTATACAGCGAACTGGCTGACTTACACGTGGCCGCCTTGGCAAGCGCAACGCCGGTGGATGTCATATCAACTGACCGGCATACCGTGAAGCCGTGGTTTCAGGGAAAGATTCCGTTCAGCTTCAATCTGCCGGAGTTACAAGGAACAGAATTTACGCTGCTCGGCGGACGGGTCACCTATCTGGCACAGACACCGGGCGCGCATTTGATCTATCAGGTCCGCAAGCACGAGGTTTCAGTTTTTATTTTTCAGGATCGCGGAGAAGAGACGGCGAGTCTACCGTCGGGGGCTGTTCATGCGGTGTCGTTCAACATGGACAGCTGGACGCAGAATGGCTTGCGATATTTTGTTGTGGGGGATGCCGGCGCTAATGACATTCAGGCGCTGAGTAGACTTCTGCGCGATGCCGGGTAGTCCGCCGGGCTTCGCCCCTTCGACTCGCTGCGCTCACTCAAGGCAGGCTCTGGCGGGACAGCCCGAGAGCCTGCCCTGAGCGCGGTCGAAGGGCGGCTGTCGCTACATACGTTTCTTGCCGCGATACAGACCCGCGATTCCGAACGTGTAGGGCGTCCAGGTTGCTTCGGCAAAACCGGCGCGCTTCATCCTCGCCAGCATTTCCTCCGGTGGCGGGAAGCGCTCGACCGACGCGGGCAAGTACGCATAGGGACCGCGCACGCCGGAGATCATGGTGCCGACTCGCGGCAGGACTTGCTTGAAATAGATACGGTACAGCGCACCCATCATCCCTTGGGGCTCACCGAAATCGAGGATGCCGCATTCCCCGCCGGGACGCAGCGCACGCACAATCTCACGCAGTCCGGCATCGTAGTCGGCAAGATTGCGGAAACCGAAAGCCGAGGTCACAAGATCGAAATGGGCGCTGGGAAACGGAAGGTTTAGGGCGTCGGCTTCGATCCATCCGGGCCCTGATCCATTTTGAGTCGACGACTTCGCAGTGGCGCGTTGCAGCATGGCGTGTGAGAAGTCGGCACCAATAATCTGAGGAGAGGACTTCCCTGCCTGGCGGCGCAGGGCGAACGTCATGTCGCCCGTTCCGCAGCACAGGTCGAGGATGCGTGCATCGGGGCGGGCCACGATGTCACGGAACGCGCGCGCGGTGCGGCGCCACCACATGCGGTCGACATTGAACGACAACACGTGGTTGAGCAGATCGTAGCGCGGCGCGATCGCGGTAAACATATCGCGTACGGCGCGCGCGGCGGAGTTCGGGTCGCTGGCACCTTCCGGCGCCGCGCCGAGTACTGCCGATTTGCTGATTTCCTGCACCATTTGCGCGAAGGCCACTTATCCGCGCTTCTTCTTGCGGGCGGTCTTCGGGCGCGCGCTCTTCAATTGCGTGGCGATGCCTTCGACCTGCAGGATGTGGTTGGTATCGTGCCCGGCAAACATGCGCGCCAAATGGGCGATCGTCTCTTTGCCGCGCTCGGCGTGCATCCCGTAGTTGTCCCAGCTCTCGCGCGGAAGCGCCTTCAGCATCGCCAGATTGTTCTCGCGCAGCACGCGAAATACTTCCAGCGACTGCCCGACATCGCGCTTGCTGTATTGAAACACCGACGCCCAGGCATCCTGATCAAAGGCCTGGATGGCCGTGCCATTCGCACCGAGCACCGAGCGCATCCGCCAACTGGCCACAATTTCGACGTCGGCCAGGTGGGCGACGATTTCCGCGATCGACCACTTCCCCGGTTCGGGCTTCCACTTCAGTTCTCTGGGAGTCAGGCCTTGAGTCATTTTTTTCAGCTTCGCACCGGTCGCCCGCTGCACTTTGATTGCGTCTTGGCCATCCACGTGGCCCAGGATCCGCTGGATGTACTGCTGTGCCGTTTCCTGCATGTCATCCTCTCGCTCTCGTATGATTGAACTATTTTCCCCAAACACGGCCGCCGCGCGACACGCGGCGCAACTCTTCAACGGCGTCAACCACCGCGCTTGCGGGCACGTCGCTGGCAACTTCCACCTTGCCGATTTCGCGCGGCAGGATGAAATGAACGACTCCATTCTGCGTCTTCTTGTCAGACTGCAGACGGGCCAGAATCTTGCGCGCGTTGACATTGACTTCCGGAAGCCGGCCCAGGCTCAGCACGGCGTCCGCGATGCGGCCGGCGGTCACGCTGTCGGTGCGGCCCACGCTGAGCGCAATGTTGGTCGCGGCGATCATCCCCCAGGCAACGGCCTCGCCGTGCAGCAGGCGGCGGTAGCCGGTTTCGGCCTCAAGCGCGTGGCCAATGGTGTGGCCCAGGTTCAGAACGCGGCGAAGCCCTCCTTCGCGCTCGTCGGCGGAAACCACTTCGGCTTTCAGCCTGACGGATTGCGCAATCAGCCACTCGAGTTCCACGGGATCCCGCTTCAGGATGCGCGCGCGATTCTGCTCGAAGCGCAGAAACAGTTCGATGTTTCCGATGATGCCGCACTTCAGCGCTTCGTAGAGTCCGGCTCGAAATTCGCGATCGGGCAACGTCTTCAGCACCGTGGGATCGATCAGCACTACCCGCGGATGGTGAAACGTTCCCAACAGGTTCTTGCCGGCAACGAGGTTGACGCCGGTTTTCCCGCCAATCGAGGCATCTACCTGTGCCAGCACTGTCGTGGGAATCTGTACCAACTCGATCCCGCGCATATACAGCGAAGCCAGCAGTCCGCCGACGTCGCCTGCGATGCCACCGCCGAGAGTGACGATCACGGCCTTGCGGTCGGCCCCCAGGCGCGCCAGTTTTTCGGCGAGCGCCTCGACGGTCGCCAAGCGCTTGGTGGGCTCGCCGTCAGGCATCGGAATAACCTGCGGGGTGAAGCCGCTGGCTCTCAGCGAACTGACCAGTTTCGATCCCCAGCGCTTCCGTACGGGAGGAACGGTCACCACAAAAATGCGGCTGGCCTGCGGCAACAACTCGCTCAGGACAGACCCCGCTCGGCCGAGCAGACCGTTCTCGATCCAGGCCTGATAGGGCCGCGGGGGTACGTGGATGGTCACTTGCGGCATGCGGTCCCATAATAGCGTATGAAGTCGAATGCTTGCCTTGGCTCGTGAAGTGGTACCATTCCCCGTCTCAATTTTGTCTTGTCTATGAAGGGTCTTCCAGCCGAGACCGACTTCGTGGTGATTGGCGCCGGTGTTGCCGGCCTGCGCGCGGCCATTGAATTGGCCGCGGCTGGACGTGTGCTCGTGCTGGCGAAAAAGGAAGTTTCCGAGTCGAACCCGCAATCTGCGCCGGTCACGGCTTTGAGCGATGAAGATGAAGTCATCCTGCACCTGCAGGACACACTCGATGCCGGCGATCACCTGTGCAATCCAGAGGCGGTGAAGATTCTGCTGGAAGAAGGTCCGCCGCGCATCGATGAATTGATCGCGTGGGGCAGCCACCATGGAAGCAAACTGGTTTTCGGGTTGGAGAGTGCGCACAGCCGCCACCGCAGTCTGCACTCCGAAGGGGACTCAACCGGCGGCGACATCCTGCGAGTGCTTCACGCCAAGGCAAATTCTCTGAAACACATCTCGGTGGCACCGTTTTGTTTTTCGACCGGACTGCTGACCGACGCAGGACACATCACCGGAATTTCGCTAATCGACGACAAGGGTGTTCCTCAGGAGATTGCATGCTCCGCCGTGCTGCTGGCCACGGGAGGCATGGGCCAGATTTATCGCAACACGACCAACCCTGACGTGGCCACGGGAGATGGCGTAGCGATGGCCTTCCGAGCAGACGCGGAGGTCGGCGACCTGGAGTTCGTTCAGTTTCATCCGACGGCGCTTTACGTGAAGAAGGTGCCCCGGTTTCTGCTGTCCGAGGCGCTGCGCACAGAGGGCGCGCACTTGCGGAACTTCGAAATGAACCGCTTCATGGGCAAGTACCATCCCATGGGAGAGCTGGCGCCGCGCGATCTGGTGGCCCGCGCCATTGTTCATGAAATGGAAGTGAGCCGGGCGAAAGATCCGTTCGTGTATCTGGATTTGACGCACCTCAACACCGCGAAGGTACGGAAGCGGTTTCCGCGTACTTACGCGGCCTGCATGGCGCACAACATTGACATCACCGAGGACATGATTCCGGTGCGGCCGGCGGCACATTTCATGATCGGGGGCGTGCGTACGAACCTCGACGGCAAGACGAACGTCAACGGGCTCTACGCCGCGGGCGAGACAGCCGCGACGGGCGTGCACGGAGCGAACCGCCTGCCCAGCAATTCTCTGCTGGAAGGCCTGGTATACGGAGCGCGCACCGGCAAAGCAATGCGCGAGGGAGTAAAACCAGTGTCGCGTTCGAGCGCGCAGCCGAAAGCCGCGTATTCCAATGGACCGGTGGATACCGGCATGGAAGAAGTGATCGGGCAGATTCAGGCCGTGATGGAGAGCGAGGTCGGCATCGTCCGCACACGCATGGGGATGCAGAAAGCGATTAAGAATCTGGAACAGATGGCAGCGAAACTGGCGCACCCGAAAACCCGCCGGGCCCACGAAGCGGCCAACCTGCACCTGGCAGCACTGCTGGTGGCGCGATCAGCTCTGGCGCGCGAGGAGAGCCGCGGCACACACTATCGGATGGATTATCCCGATCATGATGACAAGAAATTTCTGAAGCACTCGGTGGTCCGAGCCGACAAGGTGGTCTTCGTGTCTTGACGAGCCAGGAATGTTTTCACCCTTTGCGGGTGGCGGGAAAAGCCGCGGAGATCGCGATCGAGATCAAGAGCACTCCAGCCACAACGCTCAGCGTTGCCCCGATAGGAACCGGGAAATAGTCCGCTGCGAGCATCTTCAGGCCCACCAGAATCAGCACAACCGCTAGCCCATAATGCAGGAAGCGGAAAACCTTCATCAGCCCGGCCACTGCGAAGTACATCGAGCGCAGCCCCAGGATCGCGAACACATTCGAGGTATAGACGATGAAGGCGTTCAAGGTGATGGCCAAGATGGCTGGAATGGAATCGACCGCGAAAAGAATGTCGGTGGTTTCGATCACCAGAAGCACCAACAGCAGCGGCGTCACGTAAAGGCGTGAGTTTTCCTGCAGGTTGCGGACAAAAAATCGGCCTCCCTGGTAGTCGGTGGTCACGGGCACCCAGCGGCGCAGCGCCTTTACCACAGGATTGGTGGAAGGATCGATCCGGTGTTCCGCGATCACGCACACGCGGATGCCGCTGTAGATCAACAGGCTACCGAAGACGTAAAGCACCCAATGGAAGCGGGAGATCAAGCCGACCCCGGCGCCGATGAAAACACCCCGCATGACCAGCGCGCCCAGAACGCCCCAGAACAGAACGCGATGCTGCTGCTCGTCCGGGACTGCGAAATAGTTGAAAATCACGAGGAAGACGAAGAGATTATCGACGCTGAGCGAGAGCTCGAGAACATATCCGGTAACGAATTCCAGCGCGGCCTGGTGCCCTTGCCAGAAGTACAAAAGAGCCGCGAACCCGGCGGCCAACGCCACGTACATGGCGCTCCACCCCAGCGCTGCGCGAGAGCTGACCACATGGCCTGGGCGATGGACAACGCGCAGATCCAGCACCAGCATACCCAGCGCGAAAAGATTGAACAGAATCCAGAAGTAGAGCAATGGATGTTCCTGGCGGCGCTGCAATTGATGATTGTTGATTTCTGATGGCTGATTGAAAAGCTAAGCCGCTTGCCTTCAAGATTTTCAAGCAGCCATCAGAAATCAATAATCATCAATTATTTTTGCCGTCCCCGCTGGCCGCTAACCCACTCGTCCCAAATCCCGAAAGCCTTGAGCAGTTCCACGCTGTTGGTCTCACGCATGGTTTGCTCAATCTGATCGTGGGAGAGGCGCGGGCCGATCTTCTGTGGTAGATCTGCCAACTCAACGCTCAGGGCCGCGGCCTCAGCCACGTGCTTCTTCAGCTGGGCGAAGTCGACTTTATCGTAGGTGTCAGAGATGGCGTGGTAGTTTTCGAGATAGTTTGCCTCTTGCTGATCGGCGACAAACGTGGGAACTCCCTCGAGCATGAAATCGAAGTGGTCGGTGCCCCATTCCATGTCGGTCTTCATTTCTTTGACGTCAAACTGGGCCAGGGGAGCAATCAGTTCTTTTGCGGTGTAAAGAATGTCTTTGCGACCGCCGACGGAAAATCCCGTCGTCTTTCCCGTGCCCGAGTCGTAGATGATGACGCCCGCAGCCTTGTCGAGTTCGGGACGGTGGCTGAAGGCATAAACGCGGGAACCAATCAGTCCCTGCTCTTCACCGGAGAACAGAATGAAGCGGATGGTGCGCCGCGGCTTCACTCCCGAAGCTTTGATCGCGCGCAGTGCATCGACCACCAGGGCGGCGTTGCAGCCGTTGTCGAGCGCGCCCGTGCCCAATTCCCACGAATCGAGGTGCGCGCCCAGGATTACGAACTCGTCAGGATTCTCGGTGCCTCGAATCTCCGCGATGACGTTGGAGGTCTTGATCGGCCCGCCGATCTGGTTGGGAATCGAGAGATCGGCCCACACTAAATTTCCGCTGGCTAACAGACGCGCGATGCGTTCGCCATCTTCGCGCGCCACGATGACCATGGGAAGGCGGTCGATTTCTCCGGCGTCTGTGTTGGTGTGCCGGTAGAGAATGTCGTGCTCGCGGCTGGCTATGAAAGCGATGGCCTTGGCCTTCCCTTTCACGGCGAGATCGATCACTGGCGGAGCCTTCGCATACTCGGTGAACAGGTCGCTCCATGTCTTGAGAACGGCCGTGTGAACCAAAACGATCTTTCCGGTAATATCCCCTGCCTTTTTGAAATCCGCGTCCGTACCATCGCCAACGTCGACAATCGGGACGTGCTTCACAGGCGCGAGCGCTGGTGCCCAAGCCACAGAAACAGCCCGCACGCGGAAGGGCGACAGCACCGTTCCGCCGCCCACCTGAGAGGCGTCGACTTGGTAAGCCGTGGTCGCGGTCATCTCCGTCGCGCCTTCGGCCCAGGAGTTCGGAATGGTGAATCCCTCAGTGTGAACGCTGTCGGCCCCCGCGGCCGTGAAGGCTTGTATCCCCCACGCCACGGCATGCTGCATAGCGAGAGTCCCGGGAACGCGGCCGCCGATCTCATCGGTTAGACGATGGAGATTCGTTTCCAGCGGCGAAGGCTGGAGCGCCGCTTGAACCACCTGGTTGGCTTCGCTGTTATCGGCGGGAGGCGTTGCGGCAAGGCTGGTGGAGCGGAGGATGAAGCAGAGGATGCAAGCAAAGAACAGGGCCTTCACAGTTCGCATATGGGGTGCATTAGAAATGAAATTCTGGAAAAGCGCAAAATCAGACCGTCGAAATTTAGGGTTCACGGTGGTGCGATCAAGGAGCTTTTACCGCGGAGGATGCGGAGCACGGCGCGCCGAGATCGCGGAGAGAACCGTAGATTCTCTTTGCGATCTCAGCGCATATTTCTCAGCGTCCTCTGCGGTTTAGCATTTGCGGTCTAACATTTGCGCTTCAACCCGCAATCACTTGGGCGGCAGCGGTTCCATCTTGTCGAGGATGCGAACCGTCTCCAGGACCACCGTGCCGCTGATCTCCAGGCTCTTGGTGCTCAGCTTATCGACCGTGTCCTGAACCGTGTGGTGGAAAACATTGTTGTATCCGTAATCAATGTCGATGATGTCGGCGCAGGGAACAGCGATGCGCATAAAGGGCAGATGATCGTCAGAAATGGCGTTGCTGTGGGCGAAGAAATGCGACTGATAGCCGAGCCGCGTGGCCGCTTCGTAAACCACGCTCTCAACCCACTGGGTGGAGTTCATGTCGCGATCAATGTCGAGGTCGGCGTCGCCCAGCATGTCGGTCAGCAGGAAAGCCTTGATCCGTTTGGCCGTGCCGTCCTGCTGCCATTTCTGCGCGAGATGGCGCGTGCCGTAGAGACTGTCGGAGTCGGACCACGATTTCATCGCTTCTTCGGCATCGGTCCAAAGCAGCCACACGCTGTAGCCCTCGCGTTTACTGCCACGAAGCTGGTTCGCAAATTCAAGGAGAAGAGCGCTGGTAGCCGCGCCGTCGTTGGCCCCGATAAACGATGTATTCCGCAGCGGATAATTCGTATCGTAGTGGCTGGCGATGACAATGATGCCATCTTTGTTGCCCGGAAACTTCGCAATGATGTTGCGCACCGGAAACTTTCCTTCGACCGTGTCGGCGACGAAGGCATCGTCTTCTACGCTGTCGCCTTTCAAATGTCCCGTGATGTAGTCCTCGACCTTCTTGTGATTGGCGCTGCCGATCGGCCGTGGGCCCAGGGCTACGATTTCTTTCACGTATTGCATGGCTCGGTTGGCATCGAATGCCGGGACGCCACCACTGTCGGGCGGAAACGAGAGTGTGGGCAGCGATGTGTCGGCTGGGGTGACCGGTGGCGCGCTCTGGCCCTGAGCGGCATCTTTGTCGCGGTCACAGGCCAGCACTGTCACTACACACGCCAGCAGAATCCATCGCAGATACTTCGATCCGCTCATTGCGCCTGCTTTTCCTTCCGAGCCTCGCGCCGTTTAGGATGCACCAGGTACGCCACGCCGATGCTCAGACCATACAAAACGACCATGGGCGCGGCGAAGACGCACATGTTTACGATGTCAGGCGTAGGCGTAACGATGGCCGCAATGATGAAAATGACCAGAATCGAATAGCGGAAGTTCTTGACCATGAACTCAGGACTCATGATGCCCATCAGCGCCAGAAAGAAGACCAGGATCGGCATCTCGAAAATCAGTCCCATGCCCAGCACAATGCTCAGAAAAAGGTTCGTGTATTCCCCGATCGTAATCATGGGCTGGAACTGCTTTCCGACATCGATCAGAAAACCGAGAGCGCGCGGGTAGACGATCCTGTAGCCGAAGTACCCGCCCGATAGAAACAGAAAGATGGTCGAAACCATAAACGGGATGACGTACTTCTTCTCGTTGCGATACAGTCCCGGAGAAATAAACATCCACACCTGATAGAGCACAAAGGGCGATGTCAGGAACAAACCTGACAACGCGGCAACCTTCAAGTAAAGGTTGAAGGGGTCGGTGGGATTCAAATAGCCCAGGTGCTCCGGCAGGTGGTGATTGTGCAGCACATCAATAATGGGGCGCTGCATGAAGTCGTAGATGCGCTCCACCTTCCACCAGCAGACGCCGAACCCGACCCCTACTGCGATGATGGAATAGACGATCCGCTTGCGCAGTTCCTCGAGGTGATCGAGAAAGCCCATGGTGGGCATGGGATCTTTTTCACTGCTGCCGCTGGCGCCCGCGGCTGCGAATTCAGACATGCGACTCCTGCGAGGTGGGAGAGGTCAGGTCATCGGGGTGGGCGGCTGCTTCAGTCGCTGGGGTGCCGGCAGTCGAGCCTGCGCCGGTCGCGAACAGGGGCTCGTCTTCGGAAGCTGCCAAGGTCCCGGGAACTTCGGTCGCCGGGGCTTCGGTCGCTGGAACTTCAGGCCCGGTGATTTCTCCCGTTGAGGCAGGCAGCGTCCGGCTGGTGACGCCTTCCGGAGGCACGGCGGGTGGAAGAATCGTCTGTTTATTCTCCACTTCCAGGTGCGCGATCTCCTGCTCGATTTGCGCTTTGAACTCGTTCGAAGCGCGCTTGAACTCGTTCATGTACTTCCCCACCTGGCGTGCGATCTCCGGCAACTTCTTGGGCCCAAAGATGATCAGGGCCAAAAAGAATAAGAAGATCGTCTCGGAAAAGCTCATGGGCTTCATCATACTGCCGGACGGAGAAAAGCGGCAATGACTGCGAGACAACCTGGTGACAGTTTTCTCCGTGAGCGGCTAAAGCTTATGATGTTGCCGCTATGCAATTCTGGTTTGCCCGCGCCAGCGAAGTCTCCATCCGCGAACAGCTGGTCACTCAGGTCGTCCTCGGCATCTTGAGCGACGATCTCGCGCCCGGCCAGCGCCTCCCCAGCACGCGCGACCTGGCGCGGCGCTTTCACCTGCATCCCAACACCATCAGCGCCGGATACCGCCAACTGGAACGCGAACTCTGGGTGGAGTTCCGCCGCGGCAGCGGAGTCTACGTTCGCGCTCACAAGCCGGAGACGGCTTCCACGCCGGCTCTGGGACTCGATCAAATGATCGCCCGGCTATTCCGCTCGGCCCGAAAATTGGGCGTCACCTTGCCCATCCTTCGCACGCGTCTGCGGCAGTGGCTGGAGCTGCAACCTCCCGACCATTTTCTGCTGATTGAGCCGGACGAAGAATTGCGGCGCATCTTGGCGGCGGAGATCGCCCGCGCTGTAACCTTCCCCGTGGAATCCTGCGGGCCGCAGGATTGTCCCAAGGCGCCAGAAGGCGGAGTCCCTGTCTTACTTCCCAACCGCGAAGCCGCGGCGCGGCAGTTGCTGCCAACCGGCACCGAGCTGATCACTCTGCAGGTTCGCTCCGTTCCAACTTCGCTCGCGGGATACCTGCCTGCGCCGTCGAGCTCTCTGGTCGGCGTGGCCTCGCGCTGGCCGGAATTTCTGAGAGTGGCGCGCGCGGTGTTGACGGCGGCTGGATTCCATCCCGACGGCCTCGTCTTTCGCGACGCGCGCGAACCCAACTGGCAACGGGGCTTGAAGCAGACGGCAGCCGTCGTATGCGACCTTCTGACCGCAGCGGAGCTTCCCGAGGGCGTCCGGGCGATTCCCTTCGCTCTGCTGTCCGAAGCATCCATCGCGGAACTGAAACGCTACGAGGAGTTCATCCGTCAGCCCATCGAGTCGTTGTAAAAGCAGCCCAAAAAGGAGGCACTCGTGAAGGAATTGCTCGCCGAAACCGCGGTCCGAGCAGCACGCTATGTGGCCGCGATTGGGGATCGCAAGGTGGTGCCGGGGTCCGAGGATATCGCGCGACTAGCGGCGTTAGGCGGGCAACTGCCCGAGTGTCCCTGCGATCCGGCAGAACTGCTGGCCCTGCTCGACGATGTGGGATCGCCCGCAACAGTGGCAACCACCAGTGGCCGCTATTTTGGATTTGTCATCGGAGGCACTCTCCCCGCGGCGCTGGCCGCGAACTGGCTGGCGGGTGCCTGGGACCAGAATGCGGCGATGCAGATCATGTCGCCCGTGTCGGCTAAAGTCGAAGAGATCGTACGGGACTGGACTCTCGATCTGCTGGGCCTGCCGACGAGCAGTGGAATCGGGTTCGTGACCTGCACCACGATGGCGAACTTCTCAGGGCTGGCTGCGGCGCGGTCGGCTTTGCTGCAGCGGGTCGGCTGGAATGTTGAAGACGATGGAATGTTTGAAGCTCCGGCGATTCGCGTTGTAGTGGGCGAAGAAGTTCACGTATCCCTGCTGAAGGCGTTGTCGATGCTTGGCCTCGGCCGCTCCCGCGTGATCACAGTTCCGGCGGACGGCCAGGGACGCATGCGAGCCGATCACTTGCCCGTGCTCGACGAACACACCATCGTCTGCATACAGGCGGGCAACGTCAACACCGGGGCCTTCGATCCTGCCAAAGAGATTTGCGCACGGGCGCGCGAGGCCGGGGCGTGGGTGCACGTTGACGGAGCGTTTGGACTGTGGGGCGCCGTCTCGCCTCTCTACGCGCCGCTGCTCGAAGGGGTGAGCGACGCCGATTCCTGGGCCATTGATTGTCACAAGTGGCTGAACGTTCCCTACGATTCAGGCATGGTCGTGGTCCGGGACCCCGAGCATCTGCGTCGGGCGATGTCGGCCGGTAGCGCCGCCTACCTTGCGCAGGGCGCCGGGCGCGAGCCCTGGCAATACACGCCGGATTCCTCACGGCGTGCGCGCGGGATCGAATTGTGGGCGGCGCTGCGCTCGCTCGGCCGCAGCGGGCTGCGGGAAATGATCGAACGCAATTGCCGCCAGGCCCGACTTTTTGCCGATCATTTACACGCTGCCGGTTTCGCCGTGCTGAACGATGTCGTTCTGAATCAGGTGCTGGTATCGTTCGGCAGCCCCGAGCACACTCGCCGCGTCATTGTCGAAATCCAGCGAGATGGAACCTGCTGGTGCGGAGGCACGGTCTGGCATGGGCACACGGCTATGCGAATATCGGTCTCCTGTTGGGCCACGACTGACGAAGATGTCGAGCGCAGTGTGGCCGCGATGATCCGAATCGCAATATCCGTTAAGTCCGGATAATCACTTCCTCATGTGGCACTTGAGAAAGTGCCCCAAACCGCGCCGCCAGCATGGCGAAACCCCATACGCTGCCCTTAGCAACACCCGAGGAGGTGCAGCGTGAAGGCATTCTTGCAATTCTGTTTTCTACTGCTTCTGTCACTGTCCGCATTCGCTTTAGACGACGGCCATGCGCGTTATGTCGGAGGCACTGTGCCCGGCTTCACGGCCGGTGTCGTAGGACGGTTGGACACCACATCGGACATGTCTCTGATCTTCGAGCATGCCGGCCACAAGGTGGAAATTCCATACGCTTCCATCGAGTCGCACGAATACACCAAAGAAGTAGCGCGGCATCTGGGCGTGCTGCCCACCATTGTGGTCGCGCTCCTCAAGGTGCGCCAGCACCGTCATTTCTTCCGCATCTCCTACCGGCCGCAAGGCGCTGCGGCGGCGCAGGTGGTCGTTTTCGAGGTGCCGAAGCATGCGCCGAGCGCGCTCCAGGCAATCCTGCAGACTCGCGCTACCAGTACCGGCAATCCACCTCATACCTCTGGGAATCCGAACTCATGTGGCTGCGACTGATCGATGTGACACTCCAGAAACTGCCCTAAACGCGCGACCGCAACTTCCTGGTCGGAGCTACTCTGCGGTCATGAAACACCTGCAAATCATCCGCCTGGTGCTGGTGCTCGCAGTGGCCTCCGGTGCAGTGGCGCAGTCGGCGGACTGGCAGGTACTGCAAGGCATTCCGGCGGGAACAAAGATCAAACTCATCCTCCAGCACACGCGCACCTTCGGCCACTGCCAACTCGAAGCCGTCTCCGACGATTCGCTGGATTGCTATTTCACTGCTCTGGGATCGCGGCGGTATGTGCGAGATGAGATCCGAGAAGTACGGCTCGGACACCACAGCGCGCGCGCCGGATTCTTCATTGGAGCCGCCGCCGGAGTGGGTCTAGGCACGGCCAATGGTAGCGGAGGTGCGGGCGGGCGTGTTCTCGGCGTGATTGTCGGCGTGCCGGTGCTCGGTGGCATCGGCGCTGGCATCGGCGCAATCGCGGACCCGTTTGTTCATGGCAAGACGGTATATCGCAGCGCCGATACAAGCACTAGGAAAGCTGGGGACCGTCGTCTGTCAACTCCGTCACACGATACGAATTTCGAAACGCATTTGCAGAGGTGATTATGAAACGCAAAGAAAGATTTCTTGTTCTGTTCGCATTGCTTCTGTCTGTCTCCAGTGCGCTGGCGCAAATCGCGGACTCTCAGCCTTCGGCCGACTCTCAAACTTCGAATGACCTGCCTCATCCGGTCGCTGTCGCCCGGTGCGCCTACACGCAGGCGGACGACGTCTGCGCGAGCGCTCATCCCGACAGCCAAGGCGTCCCAAGCCCAAGCGGCGATACCACTCTGGCCCAAATTCCGCGTCGGGCGCCGGGCCCGCCATTCCGAGGAGGGCGTCCTCCAATGGGCGGACCTGCCTATCCCGCCATGTGGCAGTCTACGCCCAGCGCCGGCCACGCTCTAATCGGCGCTTTGATAGGAGCCGGCGTTGGGGTGGCTGTGGGTGTGCGGGGAAACGCTGGTGCACGCGCCACACTCGGTCTCGCGACGGTCTCGGCTGGACTCGGCGCCGCGATTGGCCTAAGCATTCCGTCTCTTCCCTCCCGAAACCCATACTGGCGGCGCTGGCCGCAGGATGATGATGACGAAGAGGCCCGCCAGTCCAGGCCACACAAAAGCAAATTCGCCCTATCCAAGCCAGCCTCGCCTCACGCTACATCGCCGTCGCCATCACCGATCCATGTGGAGGACGGGCTTTCCGCAGCCGGAGCGCCATAAATGACCCCATTTCAGTCCGGCAAGGAACCCCTTGAGCCGTCTCCTGCATCTCATGAGACGGCTCACTTCCGCGGCGGAGTTACCAAGGTGACAATCCCGGTTCGGGCGAGTCTATGGTGGTGATATACTGCCTGATATCAGCGCGGTAGCTGGGGTGGAAGCAAGCCCTCAACGAAGGAAATCTCAAGATGGCCCGTAGTTCACGCCGATCACTCTTCCTGGTAGTTTTTTTTCTCCTTGCTTGCGGCTTCCTGGGCATTCTGTTTGCCCAGCGTTCCGGCCAGCAGTCGTCCTTAACCGGCGACTCGGAGGTCAAGGATAGCCTCAAGCAGTTCACCGACGTCTACGCCCTCGTCGAAGACAATTACGCCGAACCGGTGAACGCCGACAAGGCCATCTATAACGGGGCGATCCCCGGCATGCTGCACGCGCTCGATCCGCACTCGAATTTCTTCGATCCCAAATCGTACGCGCTCATGCGCGAGGACCAGCGCGGCAAATACTACGGCGTGGGCATGACCGTCGGTCCGCGCAACAATAAAGTGATCGTGATCTATCCCTTCACCGGCACGCCCGCGTACAAGGCTGGCATTCATCCCGGGGACGTCATCATCGCGGTCGACGGCAAGTCGACCGAGAACATGAGCACCACCGACGTGGCGGATCTGCTCAAGGGACCCAAGGGCACAACAGTTCACATCAGCATCGCGCGCGAAGGCGTGGAGAAGCCGATGGAATTCACGCTGGTCCGCGACGAAATTCCGCGCTACAGCGTCGACGTGCACTTCCTGGTCAAGCCGGGCATCGGATACATGCACGTCAATGGCTTTAACGAGACCACCGAGCACGAGGTGGCGGACGCACTCGATTCCTTCGGCGACCTCAAGGGATTGATCCTCGACCTGCGCGGCAATCCTGGCGGCCTGCTCAGTGAAGGCGTCGGCGTCGCCGACAAGTTCCTCAAGAAGGGACAACTCATCGTCTCTCACCATGGCCGCGCGTCCGCCGAGAAGCGTTACATCGCACAGCACGGCAACGGCGGCAAGGATTATCCCATTGTCGTTCTGGTGAACCGGCTGACCGCATCGGCGGCGGAGATTGTTTCGGGCGCGATTCAGGATCACGACCGCGGCCTGATCGCGGGCGAAGTGACGTTCGGCAAAGGTCTGGTGCAAACCGTGTATCCACTGTCGGAAAACACCGGGCTGGCGCTGACCACGGCTCACTACTACACCCCGAGCGGACGCCTCATCCAACGTGACTACAGCAACATTTCGCTCTACGACTACTATTACAACCGCGACAGCGCCGAGAGCACAAGCACCGCCAACCGTGAGGTGAAGCTCACCGACAGCGGACGCACGGTTTACGGGGGAGGCGGCATTACTCCCGACGTAAACATTCCTCCGGTGAAGAGCAATCATTTCCAGGACACGCTGTTGCAGCACTATGCGTTCTTCAACTTTGCCAAGCGCTATGTGGTCGACCATCACCCCACGAAGAGCTTTGAAGTCGACGATGCGACGCTCCAGGAATTCCGCAAGTCGCTCGACGAGGCGAACATTACCTACACGCAAGCCGACCTGCTCGACAACAGTGACTGGATCAAGTCAGGCATCAAATCGGAAATCTTCGTCGACGCCTTCGGGCAGGATGAAGGCATGAAGGTTCGCGCCGAATCCGATCCGGAAGTGGTCAAGGGCCTGGAGCTTCTGCCGCAGGCGAAGGCTTTGGCCGACAACGCCCGGAAGATCATCGCCGAGCACAACGGCGCTCCGGCGTTCAACCGGCAATAAGAGCAATGGTTCTGCGAAAGGCCCGGATCACGTTCCGGGCCTTTTATTTTCGCTGCAAGGGGACCTGTCAGATCAAGAAATGCGGCCCAGAAAGGGCATCCAGAGCTGCATTGACTTCGCCATCCTGCTATGTGAGAATCCGCGCAAGAGGCTGCTTTTGCGGGGCAATGGCGAAGGCGGCGGGAGGTCGAAGTCCCTCGCGCAGGCGATTTCTGAGCCGGACACTCTGAACCGTGACCCAATGGATCTTTTTCAATCTCATGAGAAAAGCGCGGGACCGCAGATCATCTGCCAGATCGCCTATCGGGTCGGCCTGAGGCTCGTTTGAAACCGGTGATTTTGGTTGGGGCGGTGCTTCTGTCGGTGGTCGCAGGATGGACCGATCTGCGCAGCCGCCGCATCCCGAACTGGCTGACCGTGTCCGGGCTTGTGATCGGAATCGCCGCCAACACGGCGCTCGGTGGCTGGGGCGGGCTGAAGACTTCCCTACTGGGCGCGGCCGTCGGATTGGCATTGCTATTACCGTTCGTGCTGCTGCGCAGCCTGGGCGCCGGTGACTGGAAACTTGCGGGGGCCCTGGGCGCGTTCGCCGGCCCAGGAATACTGGTGGATCTGTTGCTGGGATCGGTTTTCGTGGCCGGAGTGATGGCGGTGGCCTTGGTGATCTACAAAGGACGCGTCCGGCAGACGATTCGCAATATCGGCCACATCCTGATCTCGCTGGTGACTTTCCAATTGCCGGGATCGCGGGTCTCGCTGGACAATCCGGACTCGCTGAAAGTCCCGTACGGAGTGGCTCTCGCGTTTACCGTGGTGCTTTATGGGATTCTTTGGAAGATGGGAGTGGTGGCCTAGGATGCTGCATTCAGCGCGCTCCACCCTTCGCAGACTGGCCACCGAAGCTCGCGGGGCCGAGATTGCCGAAGCCGCGGCCGTGCTGCCCTTGATGTTCATGATGCTGCTGGGCATCTTCTGGTTCGGGCAGGCCTTCAGCATCTACGGCGCCATCACCCGCGCCGCGCAGGACGGCGCCCGCGCCGGAGCGGCTCCTTATTGCGCAACCTGCTCCAGCCCAAACACCGCCGCAACCAACGCGGTCAATGCGGTCAACGCCGACCTGCTTGTATCCAAACTCGATCCCACACGGATACCAACACTCTCCTCAACCCCGGCCTTTAACGCTTGCTCCGGAGCCCCGACATCCTGCGCGACCGTGTCCGGTTCCAACGTCTGCGTGCAAGGGCCCGTCCTGTTGACGGACACCACGTCGCCAGGTGCTACCCCAGTCTGCGGCGTTTCCGTTACGTTTCAATATCCATTTCAGTTCTGGCTTCCGTTCACCTCGCTCAACAAGCAGAGAATCCTGCTGACCGCCTCGGCTCAAGTGCGCACGGAGGCTCAGTGATCTGCTCGTCCCATCTCTGGAGTTCGAACAGTCGCCTCGCGCGGTTCGCATGGCGGGACGATCGTGCCTCCCAGCTGGTCGAGTTCGCCGTCGCACTTCCACTGCTCGTGGTGTTCGTAGTGGGGATCTTCGATTTCAGTGGCGCGTTCACGCTCAAACAAAAACTCACCAACGCGGCGCGCGATGGAGCCCGCGTCGCCGCGGCCGATCCGGCGAATGATTTGAAGGGCTTCTCAACTCCCGTCCCGGCCTCGGTGATTGACGCGTTTCTAGCGGTTCACAACGATTTGGTGGCCAACAACATCAACGACTGCGGTGTCCCCCTCGGCACCGCGCCCACTACCAACTCGGGGCTGACTTGGACCTACCAGGGAACTACCAACTGTCCTGCCGGAGGGCTGACCATCACCATTAACCGCGGATACTATTTTCCCGTCACCGGGGCCGCCCTACCCTCCGCGCTTTGCACGTCGCAATCCGCGGGCGCGCAGACCGCGGTCATCGCCACCTGTGTCAGCATCCAGTACGCCTACCAGTGGCGATTCGGCCGCGCCGCGAGCCTTATTGGCGGCAGCACGCTGCTACCCCCGACAATATCCGTTGTGTCGGTAGCGATGAACGAGAACTGAGAGCGGTATGAAAGCGCCCGCAATTCGCAAAATTCGCCGTAGCTGCCCCGCCCGCCGGCGGGAGCGCGGCGTCACCATGGTGCTGGTGGTTTTGGCCATGGTCGGCATCATTGCCATGGCGGCGCTTTCGATCGACGTCGTCACTCTCTTCCTTGCCCGCGAGGAGGCGCAGAGAGCTGCCGATGCGGGCGCGCTCGCAGCCGCCCGAGTGATCTCAATGTCGGGGCTCACGGGGACGGCCGGTCCCGATAGCGGGGTGGCCCCGTGGACTACGATCTGCGGCGGCTCCGCCAGCGTCGCCAGTGTGATGGCTCAGGCTGTGGCACAGCAAAATAGCGTCGGGAGCAGTGCGGCTACCGTCACCGTCAGCTACTCTTCCGGATCCGGTGCGACTTTCACGGATTGTACGGCGGTACCCGGCGACGACCTGTTGGGCGTCAACCCGCTGGTGACCGTGAAAGTCGAGCGCGACAGTATGCCTACCTTGTTCTCCCGGATTTGGTCTCGAGGTGCGAAATCAGTGAGCGCCACGGCGACCGCGGAGGCATTCAATCCCTCGAATTCTGGGAAATTTGCGGGGGGGGGGCAGGTCGTCCCCGTAACGCCGCGCTGCGTGAAGCCCTGGATCATCCCGAATCAGGATCCGGGAAACGGGGGCACTTTCGTTAAACTTGGGACGGGTGCGATTCAGAACGAAGGTATCTGGAGTGGTAGTGGCACCGGAACCGTAGGGGAAGGCTTCCTCTTACAGGACAACTGCACGGGTTCGGACTGCAATCCGACGAATTGGGCAACAAAACCGATCGCGGCCGGCTATTACATTCCTGCTCTGGTTACCCCGCCCGCCAGCGCGATTCCTTCCTGCGCCGATGACTCGAACTATCAGAAAGCTATCGGGGGCTGCGACCAGAGTACCGTGTATGCTTGCGGCACAGTGAACGGGTCAAACGCCGATCTTACGATAAATCCCGGGTTAGCCGGCGGTGACACCTCGGTGGCGACGCAATGCCTGATCCATCAATCGGGAGGGGCGGGACAGGACGCACTCAATGTCCTCGCTCCGTTTCCCTATCCAATCACCGCGGGATCAGCGAATCCGGTCGTTCCGCCAAATCAGCTGATCACTGCCAGCAACAGCATCGTGACCCTGCCCATCTACGATGATTCGGTGGGGACGCTGGCGGGCTCGCAGCCGGCGATTACGATTGTTGGGTTTCTGCAGGTATTTATTGACAGCGTCGACGGCGCGGGCAACCTCCAGGTCCACGTGGTGAATGTAGCTGGCTGCGGAAACGACGCGTCGACCACACTTTCGGCACCCGGATCTTCCCCCGTCCCGATCCGGTTGATCACCCCTCAATAGGCAGGCGAATACCTTGTTCGCTGTTCTCTGTTTCGACGCGCTCAGCTGGGGAGATTACTGGTCGGGAGTATTTTCGTCGGCGACCGGCTTTGCATCGCCTGGTTGCGGAACTTGCCCGGGCTGAGGCGTGCGGGTTACGGGCTGCGGGTTCAGGTTCGCGGGCTCACGATCTTCGGCGTTATCGTCTTCTTGCACGCGCGGCAGAGGAGCCGGCATATATCCGGCGTCGGGACGTGTAGTCAGGATCACGCGATCCAGTTGCCCGGGATTGTTGACCGCACTCAGAATCAGAAAGTTAAATCTGGAACCATTCAGCAGCCGCGCCAGAACCTCAGGCGCCGGCGCCGGGGCAATGTCCGCCACCACTTTTTCCTGCTCCGCTCCCGCGGCAATGGAGACCTCAGCGCCGGTGCGCTGCTGCACCGCGAACAGGACCTCAGACAGCGTCACCTTATTGGCGTGGATCCCCAGCAGTCCGTTGCGATAGGTAACGTCGAGCGGTGTCTGGGCAGCCGTCACAATACTGACCGGCGCCGCATGGGGCGTGTAATTGGTTATCACGAGGCCGGGACGAGTCGCCGGTTCGGAAGGATAGCTGCCGGCTCCAGCAGCAGCGCCGCTCGCTCCACCCATGACCGCGCCACCCATGACCTTGATGATGACCGTCCGGCCATAGGGAAAAATCTGGTACGACTGCGCGCTCTTTAAATCGAGTACTACCCGCGTGACCGGCGGCTTCGACTGAAACAGGCCGACGCGCAAGTCTTTCACTTCTCCCCGATCCACCGATTGACTGCGCAGCTGGCTGCTGGGCACCGCATTGGGAAAGTCGACCACCAAGCGATCGGGTCCGGTCAAGACCCGCGTCTGCGGGACGATCCGGTCGCTGGCCGCCACTTCAATTTCGACCGCGTCTTTGCTGCCCAGAACCTTCACCGAGCGCACGGAAGCCTGCGCGAGCAGTGTGGGCGCGGCCAAGGGCACGCAGAGTCCGGCCAGCAGCAGCCGACTCCGGATAATTCGCGAAAAACTGTGCATGAATGCCTGCGCCTGGGCGGTTTCCTGATTCCAACTTACTGATTGCAACCGTAGTTCTAGCGCGATTGTAGCAGCGATTATCGCAGGCGGGGCTTACGTTGGTATTAGTACCACGGTTTCCACGAAGGTCGTCAGCGATCGAGAGGGCGTGAGCGCGACAGGCAAGGATGAAAACGAAGAGGATGACGGCGAAATGCCGAACTCGGCTAGTTTAGGTGTGGAGAAATCTTTGGCGGGCTTTCCAGTAAATCGCGGCCAGCCCGGAGCCGACCAGCAGCCACGTGCCGGGCTCAGGAACTTCGCCACCGCCTCCGCCTCCGCTACCGCAGGGATTCCCCTTCCCTTTTTTGCCGGTGCCGCCTTCGGTGACACCGTTGGTCGGCTTCTTTCCGCCGACGCCACAAACGCTGGGAAGCGATGGCGGAGCGATCGGAGTCCAGCCTCCGCTGCCGAACGGATCATACAAACTCAACGGCGGAGCTGGTCCCAGCCCAGGCAGCCCTGGACGATTCAGCAATGCAGACTGGAACGGACCGGGAGGGCTTACGAAGGCTGTGCCCGTGGCAGGATGCTCCGGCTCGTCGAACTTTGCGGCTGGAGGCTCAGACCGGGAGGTCGCTTGCTGCGGAATTTCTTCCACGCGATTTGCACAGCGTGAGCGCGCGGTGATCTTGCCGTCGGTGATGACCGTCTCGCCCTTCTTGAGGCTCACTCGGTGCCGCGTCCAATAGACCTTGTTCCCGATGCGATATGAAATGTAAGCAGTACGCGCCAAAACCAGCCGCACCACTCGGGCGTGGTCGTAATCGAATCCTGCGTAGTGGGCCGCGACCACCGGATCGTGTTCCGCCGCCCACTTCAGCTCGGCCACGTCTCGCACTCCGCCCGACACCACCGAGTAGGGATACACCGGCCGGTGCTCCATCTGGCGCAATGATTCCTGCTGGGTAAGCAACAGGATGTTCCGGCTGGCCTCAACCGATGGACGATCGGGCTCGACAGATTTCGACGCTCGGAAAAGAGAGGGACTCAGATACTGAAGCGCAAACGAGGCCAGCCCGATCGCCAGACCGACACCGAACACAACCAACAGGACGCGCCGAACGTGGCGATTCCGGCGATGGCGCCGGGTCCGGCGACGCCGCACCACTGTCTCAGCTTTTCCCGTTTCCGGTTGATTCGACAACTTCGGCCTACCTTTGAAGATCGGTCCGGTTTGGCTTTAGACCGCGATACACTTCGCCGCATTCGACGAGTGCAGTTCGAGGGCCATCGCCGGGCGCTTAACCTTCACAAAACGCAGAAGATATGTATTCGGATTGCCAACATGCTAACAGACAGTGCAGCCCTTTGCACAAATATGTCCGGGCAAGAGCGGGCGCTTGCGACGATCAGTGACTTTCACGCGTGAGGTACTCACACTGGCCCGCGGCGTTCGGCGCGAGTGCCCGGTATCGGCAATACCTCCGTGTACCGCTGGCGGAGTCGCACTGGCCCTTCGTTAACAAGTTTGGGTGCAGTCCTGCAAACGCAGGCATTGGAGGATTGCATCTCCGCTTTGGCATTAAAGAATCCTAAGCGCGTCTCGCGGCCAAAGGAACGGGCCAAAGGAAGACGCAGAGTGCGCGCTCAATCGACGGCATGCTCAAGCGGCAACGCGTCCATGCCGACTATCTCAATGAGGGTGCTCGGTTGCCAGCTACTGATAGAGCATTGTCCGTGAGGCCGGTTCCGGCCTGTCCCGGCGAAGGCCGGACGGTATTTCCGCCTCGGACTTAGGAAGCAAGCTTGAGTTCAACTCCCAAACTTACGCCAGAGCTTTCGTCGACCAGTGTGGGACCGGCGAACCCGCGAACCGATCACCTCCCCTCCGATTTGTCGGTCGGACTGGTCCAGGACAGCCTGCGCAAGACCGCAGAAGAAGCTTTGCAGGGCAGCCAGGCCGTGTTTCGCACCATCGCCGAAAATTCGGGCGACCTGATCACCATCGTCGAATACCCCGGAATGCAGACCCTCTACGTCAGCTCCACCTATCCCAAGCTCCTGGGATATTCGATGGAGGAACTTCAAAATCGGAGTTCGCTCGAAGTCGTTCATCCTGACGACTTGCCCATCATTCGCCAGGCCGTCGAGAGGATGGTGCGGGAGGGAGAAGACGGAAGCATTGTGAGCGTGCGCCTTCGCCACAAGAACGGAGATTGGAGGCATGTGGAGGCGCACGGCTGTAGCCTGCGCAACAGTCGAGGTGAACTGGAGCGCATCGTTGTAATCTCACGCATCATTGACGATCGAGTCCTTGCCCAGCAGAAACTCAAAGAGCGGGAAGATCGGCTTCAACTACTGCTCGATTCGACCGCCGAGGCCATTTACGGACAGGATCTGAACGGCAACTGCACCTTCTGCAACCGGTCTCTTTTACGCATGCTGGGTTACGCGGATGCCAGTTCCGTGCTGGGAAAAAATATGCACGAACTCGTCCACCACACCCGGGCCGATGGATCCCCCTACCCGCGCGAAGAATGCCCCATCCTGAATGCATTCCGGAAAACTAGCGGGGCGCACGTCGACGACGACGTGGTGTGGCGATCCGATGGCACCTGCGTGCCCGTGGAATCGTGGTCGTATCCGGTGATGCAGGACGGCAAGATCGTCGGCAGTGTGGCGACGCTGGTCGACATCACCGAACGCAAGGCGAGCCAGGAGGCTTTGCGGCGGGCGCACCAGGAAGCCGAGTTATTCATCAACTCGGTGCCGTCGATTCTGATCGGAATCAGCCGCGATTCCCGCATTAAACGCTGGAACCTGGCGGCGGCAAAAGTGTTTGGCCTGGCCAAGGCCGACGTGGCGGGAAAACCGTTAGCGGAATGCGGCATTCGTTGGGTGCGTTCCGATATCCAGGCGGAGTTCGATTCCTGGTGTGCCGGCCGGGAATTGCGGCGCATCGAGACGCTTCCCTTCGTGGTCGATGGCGAAACCCGATTCCTGGGCCTGACCTTGAATTGGATCAGCGCTCCCGAGGAAGGCCTCGATGAGTTGCTGATCATCGCCTCCGATGTGACCGAGCGCGAACTTCTGGGCCAGCAGTTGCGGCAGGCGCAAAAACTTGAGGCGATTGGCCAGTTGGCCGCCGGCATCGCGCACGAGATTAATACTCCCACTCAGTACG
Source organism: Acidobacteriota bacterium (assembly GCA_013289685.1). Taxonomy (GTDB): domain Bacteria; phylum Acidobacteriota; class Terriglobia; order Terriglobales; family Acidobacteriaceae; genus Sulfotelmatobacter. The sequence goes on from JABCZL010000003.1 coordinate 331,021, forward strand.
TGGGCGATAACACCCGATTCCTGCAGGAATCCTGGCCGTCGTTCAACGAACTCCTCGGCGTTGCCAAGGAAATAAGACAAGAAGGCGCAACGGCGGCGATCTCGTCCCCGACTCTGCAGAAATTCGACGCCCTGGTGCAAGCCGCGGACTTCGAATACCTGCAGACCGAGATTCCGCGGGCCATCGAACATTCCCTCGATGGCATTCAGCGTGTCACAAAGATCGTGCGGGCCATGAAGGATTTTTCGCATCCCGGATCGGAAGAAAAGAATTCGATTGACCTCAACAAGACAATCGAGACCACCATCACGGTGGCGCGCAACGAGTGGAAGTACGTTGCCGAACTGGAGACCCACTTTGATCTTCAACTGCCCCTGGTGCTCTGCCATGCCGGCGAGCTCAACCAGGTGATTCTGAATCTCCTGGTCAATGCCGCGCATGCCATCACGCAAGCCGTAGGAGACGATTCTCAGCGCAAAGGAAAGATTGTGGTTTCCACCGCGCACGACCAGGACTGGGCCGAGATCTCTATTTGCGATAACGGAGCAGGAATCCCGGAGGCCGTGCGCTCGCGGGTGTTTGAGCCGTTCTTCACCACCAAACCGGTGGGAAAAGGGACCGGCCAGGGTTTGGCGCTGGCCCACACCGCCATCGTCCGGCGGCACGCCGGCAAATTATGGTTCGACTCTGAACTGGGAAAAGGAACCACTTTCTACATTCGGCTGCCCCTGGGGCAGGCGGCGGAAGCGTCCTAGCGTCCTAATGACCAGACGAATATGACCAGACGAATTTTATTTGTCGATGACGAGCCCATGGTGCTCAGCGGACTGCAGCGCAGCCTGCGCCCCATGCGCTTGGAATGGGAAATGGTTTTTGCGGCGGGCGGCAACGAAGCCCTGGCCGCCATGGACCAGCAGCCCTTCGACATCATCGTTACCGACATGCGCATGCCGGGGATGGACGGTGCGCAACTGCTGGAAGAAGTGCAAAAGCGCTCTCCTCTCACTTTGCGCATGGTGCTCTCCGGACAATCGGACCGGGAGACCATTCTGCGCTCGGTCAATCCTGCGCATCAGTTCATTTCCAAGCCTTGCGAGGGCGAAGAGCTGAAGTCCCGTCTGATCCGGGCTTTCGCCCTCAAAGATCTTTTGCAGAATCCCGGTCTGCGCGGGTTGGTCTCTAAGCTCGATAACCTGCCGAGTCTGCCCGCCGCTTACCTGGAACTCACCCAGGAGTTGCGCCGTCCGGATCCCGATCTGCGCAAGATCGACGAACTGATTGGGGCCGATATGGCCATGACCGCCAAGATCCTGAAGCTGGTGAACTCGGCTTTCTTTTGCCTGCCCTCCGTAATCTCCGGTGCTTCGCACGCCGTCAAGCTCCTCGGCCTGGACACGCTTCGCACCCTGGTGCTCACGGCGCATGTATTCGAGCAATTTCAAAGCTCGCTGCTGACCCCGGACGAAGTTCAGCAGATGTCCGACCACTCTTTAGCAGTCAGCAATAGTGCCCGGAAGATTGCGCGTTTTGAACATGCCGACCAACCGACCCAGGAGGGGGCGTTCACTGCTGGGCTGTTGCACGATGCCGGGAAGCTCATTCTGGCCTCCACTCTCTCAAAGCAGTACCAGCAGGTACTGGAGTACAAGGAAAAAGCAAACCTCGGGCTGTATGCCGCGGAACACGAAATGCTGGGCTGCACCCACGCCCAGGTGGCGGCCTATCTGTTTGGCTTATGGGGACTGCCGGGCACGATTGTGGAAGCAGTGGCGTGGCATCACGAGCCTGCCGGCAGCTTGGGTGTGAAATTCTCCCCCGTGGCGGCGGTGCATGTGGCTAGTGCCTATCACGATGGAAAAAACAGCTTGCGGCTGCAGGATCGAACCCCGGTCGACGCAGCTTTCCTGGCCAACATCGGTTGCGCCGATCGAGAACAGGTCTGGCGCAAACAGCTCGATAGCGAAGGGCGATGACTGCAATGCGATTGCAGGAAATCGATCGGAAAGAGGAGCATCATGGCAGAAAAAGTTCTTCTCGTAGACGATGACAGCAACATCCTTGACGGGTATCGGCGCAGCTTGAGCCGCGAGTTTCTGATGGAAACCGCCCAGGGTGGCCCGCAGGGTCTGGAACTCGCCACCACCAACGGCCCCTACGCGGTCGTAGTGTCCGACATGCGCATGCCCGGCATGGATGGGGTTCAGCTTCTCAGCAAAATCAAGGCGCTCGCGCCCGACACCATCCGCGTCATGCTGACCGGCAACACTGACATGGATACCGCCATCAACGCCATCAACGAAGGCAGCATCTTTCGTTTCCTCACCAAACCCTGCACCAAGGAAGTGATGGGCAAAACCCTGACTGCGGCCCTGCTGCAGTACCGCCTGGTCACGGCGGAAAAGCAGCTTCTTGAACAAACCCTGAGCGGAAGCATTCAAGTTCTGACCGAGGTGCTCAGCCTGGTCAATCCCGCCGCCTTCGGCCGCGCTGAGCGCGCCCGCCGCTATATCCACCGCATCGCCATCGCGATGAAGCTGGGAAACCCCTGGCAATACGAGGTTGCCGCCATGATGTCGCAACTGGGTTGCGTCACCCTAGCCCCGGAAACCATCGCCGCCGTGTACAAAGGCGAGAAGCTGTTACCCAACGAGCAGGCCCAGTATGACTCCCACCCCAGTGTGGCCTATGCTCTGCTCTCGAAAATTCCTCGACTGGAACCCATCGCGTGGATGATCGAGCACCAGAACCAGCCCGTCCCTGAGACCGCCGCCTCACAGGTGGGTCCGGACATGCGCACGGGAGCGGAAATACTGCGTCTTATCCTGGCCTACGAGCAACTCATTCATAAGGGAAATTCGCGCACCGAGGCGGTGCACCAGCTCAGCCGCCAAAACCCCAACTTCAGTCCTGAGTTTTTTCAGGCACTGGTGGTATTGGATCCGAACGCCGAAGAAGGGGAAATCCGCAGCTGCCGCATCGACGAGCTCGTGCCCGGCATGATCGTTCAACAGGAGGTCCACAGCCATGACGGAGGGTTGGTGGTTTCCAAAGGTCAGGAAGTTACTTCCACCGTCATCTCCAAGCTCAAGAATTACCAGGCCCGGCGGGTGATCGCCGGAAGCGTGACCGTCTCGATGCCCACCACCACACTGGCCTTCGTGAAGGGCGCCTCGTAGATGGGTGCGGTCATGTCTGTGAGATCATGTCCGCATGCGTGGATTCATCCGATCACGTGGTATTCCGTCTGCACTAATCCACTGGCATAGGCTTGACTCCTTACATGACGGAGCCGGACATCGCGCGGCAGTGTCCCGAAAAGAGGAATTCCATCGCCAATCAGCACCGGCACTCGGGTGACGATGAGTCGTTGAATCAGGCCGGCGCGGAGGAAACGTTGAATGGTGATCCCGCCGTCGATGTAGAGGTTGCGGGCGCCGCTCTCTGCGAGTTTTGCAATGATCGCAGCCGGATCCCCCGCCATCTGCTCCACGATGCCTCCGCGTACCACCGAGAAGTCAACGGGCCCGCTGCTGAGTACCACAACGCGCTTACTCCCATACGGCCAGGTCGGATACGCTAAAACCGTGTCGAAGGTCTTGCGACCGATCACCAGCGCGTCGATAGTTGCCATGAACTCTTCGTAGCCGTGGGGTTCGCCACCGCCGGGCGGCAGGAAATCAAGACTGCCGTTCGCCCGCGCGATAAATCCGTCTACGCTGATCCCGATAAAAACCGATGCTGGCATGGTTAGCGTCTCCTCCGCCGCAGTTCCGGACGTCCTCGAAAAGCCGTGACTCAGGTTCAAAAAGAATGAGGCGATAATACAACGACTGTTCAGTCGTCTGCAGAGGTGCGTATAGGTCGCCCTGCGTATACAATCGGCGTACAAATGGGGGAGCCGCGGAAACATCAGCCGCAAACATTCATGCCGATTATCTGGATCAGTTGTGACCGCATGCGACTGCTGAGCTGAATTCAGTTCCGCGCCTTTCTTCAGTTGCCTGGGCTGATGTTTGTTCTCCGTGCGATAGATGTCGATGAAACATCGGTTCTACATCCTTGCAATCGGCGAAGCACTATCCGTATTCGCTGTGTGTTTCGCGCTCAGCGCCTGTCGCTCCCAGTCAGTGACATCCCCTCCGACCATCACCTTCAGCCACGTGCCCTCCGAAAACTCCGCCGCGCCCGAGCAGGCACCGATTGTGGCTGGGCGTGTGACAGGGTCCCGAGCCGGACAACGAATCGTTCTGTACGCGAGAACTGACGGAAGGTGGACGGCACAGCAATACTCGGGTGAGCCATTTACTAAGATAGAAAATGATGGCCGCTGGGCACACCCGACCCAACTTGGATCCGACTATGCGGCTCTGTTGGTGGAGCCTGGGTACAGTCCCCCAGAGCTAACCGAAACCCTACCCGCCGTCGGCCCCGGCGTGGCGGCCTTGACAATCGTCAATGACCGAGGAACCGCGGCCGTATTTCCCTCGCCGAAAACGATCAATTTCAGTGGCTACGAGTGGGCTTTGAGCAGCGGCTCCATTTACCGCGCTGGATCGAGAAACTTCTTTGACCCGGCGAACGTTTGGACAGACGCAAATGGCGCGCTGCATCTTCGTATCTCAGGCAGTGAAGGTAAATGGACTGCCGCGGAAGTGAAGCTCACCCGCAGCCTCGGGTACGGAACCTACCGTTTTCAGGTGCGCGACGTCTCTCACCTCGAACCTTCGGCGGTTTTGACACTGGTCAGCTGGGATGGTGTAGGCACGGAACAGAATCGGCGCGAACTGGACGTTGAGCTCAGCCGTTGGGGGTACGTCAACAATGATAATACGCACTACGTCGTCCAGCCTTACTACATCCCCGCCAACATTGTGCGATTCCGGACTCCGGCCGGAGTCTTCACGCATTCTTTCCACTGGGAACCTGGGCAAGTGACCTTTTCAAGCGTCGCCGGGTCGGGCGGCGCTGGAATCCCTTTGCTCAAGCAGCATGTGTTCACTTCGGGAGTTCCGGTTGCGGGCAACGAGTCGGTACGCATATCGCTATATGTATTTGATAAGGGCCAAGTGCCGTTGAAGAACGGAAACGAAGTCGTGATCGAGAAGTTCGAGTACCTTCCGTGATCTCCTGGCTGAAACGACGTCAACGGGCGCTGCATGGGATTGCTTTGATGTGTCTCGTCAGCCATGCGTTCGGACTCGACCCCAATCGTCCCTTGTTCCAGTACGTCCGGGAGAATTGGAATACAGAAGCCAAATTCCCGGGTGGCGCAGTGAATGCGATCGCGCAGACAGACGACGGGTATCTCTGGATAGGCACGGACAGGGGGCTGTTTCGTTTTGACGGCTTTAATTTCGTGCGGGTCGCATTTTCTTCGACCGCCGGTCCTTCGGATGTTCCTATCTTGGGTTTGCTGACGGATGCGAGCGGAACTCTTTGGGTCCGCGTGCAAGGCTTGGATGTGCTGCGCCAAAAGGGCGGCAAATTTGAAACCGTTGCGTATGGGGTTGGACCACTGAGTCCCCATGTAACTGCCGTTTCGAAAGACAGGAATGGTGCGGTCTTGATTTCAGACCCCGTGAAGGGCACGTTCCGCTTCGAAGCAGAAAATATTCAGAGGGTTGCGACGCCCACGATGCTGCCCGGCTCGTCGCCCGTGATCTCAATGGCAGAGACATCGGAGGGCAGGATCTGGTTGGGCACCCTGGGCGCCGGCTTATTTCTTCTTGCCGATAGCCATGCCGCCGCTGTGAATGCCGCATTCCCTGAGCGAAAGATCAATTGCCTTCTGTCCATTAGCGAACACGATTTGCTGGTCGGCACCGACAATGGCTTATATCAGTGGAACGACCAGGGCTATCGTCGAGAGGCGTTGCCTTCCTCTCTCGGCAACCTGCAAATTTTGAGCCTGCTGCAGGATCGCGATTCGAACGTATGGGTCGGGACTGACCGCGGCCTTTTGCGCATCACCACAAAAGGCGCGTCGTTTTCCGACGAAAAAGAACTTCGCGGCAACGGCGCTATCAACGTGCTATTTGAAGACCGCGAGGGAAATGTGTGGGTGGGTGGAGCGCGTGGCCTTGGGCGCATCCGAGACACAGTTTTCATGACGTTCTCTTCCGCTGCAGACCCTCGCTTCGAGAACTCCGGCCCGATTTACGGCGACGCAAAGAGTCGAACCTGGTTCGCGCCCGGTCAAGGCGGCTTATACGCGATCAAGGATGCTCAGGTTCAACCTGGTTCGATCGCGGTCCCTGCCAACGATGTGGTTTATTCCATCGCAGGCCGCGGTGACGAAATCTGGATTGGACGCCAGCGTGGCGGGCTCACACACCTGCAATGGCGGAATGGAACCGCAACCAGCCAGACCTTCACCGAGGCCGATGGGTTGGCTCAAAACAGCGTCTATGCGGTGCTCGAGAGTCGAGATGGATCAGTATGGGCGGGCACTCTGAGCGGCGGTGTCAGCAGATTCCGTGACGGCCGATTCACCACCTACACTGCCGCAAGCGGTCTTGCCGCGAACACCGTCTCGTCGATTCTCGAAACTCGCGATCGGACGATGTGGTTTGCGACATCCAATGGATTGAGTTCCCTGTCCAACAATCAGTGGAAAACCTATAGCACGCGGGACGGTTTACCTTCTGCACATGTGAATTGTCTTTTCGAGGATTCAGCGGGAGTATTGTGGAGCGGAACGTCTGCAGGCCTGGCGTTTCTCGTCTTCGGGAAAGTTCAAGTTCCGCCGCTGCCAGACGTTTTGCGCGGACCCATATTCGGCATCGCGGAAGATAAGAGTGGACGATTCTGGATAACGACTTCTAGTCATATCTTGCAGGTACCACGAGACAAACTGTTCACGGGTCAGACTGGAACGGGAGACATTCGCGAATATGGCCCGGCCGATGGTCTGCCGAGCAGCGAAGGAGTCAATCGCAGCAGGTCGGTAGTCAGTGACTCTGAGGGAAGGATCTGGATTTCCGTGAAGGGCGGACTGTCGGTAGTCGATCCATCTCACCTGGCGTCCGCTTGGCCCCCAGCCATTGCTCATGTGGAATCAGTAATAGCAGATGGGATGGCAGTCACTCCCATCGATTCGATCCGCGTTCCTGCTGGCCACAAAAGAATCACATTCGCATATACCGCTCTAAGCCTTGCCGTGCCAGAGCGGATTCGTTTTCGATACTTTCTGGAAGGTTTCGACCGGCAATGGAGCGAGCCCAGCGCCGCTCGCGAAGCGGTTTACACCAATTTAGGCCCGCGCACCTACCATTTCCACCTTCTCGCCAGCAATAGTTATGGAGAATGGAATGGCTCGGAGACGGTTGTCAGCATCGAGGTCGAGCCTGCACTCTGGCAGACGTGGTCGTTCCGGTCAACATTGGCCGTGCTTCTCGCAAGCATCGTGTTCGTGTTTTACCGGCTCCATCTGCATCGACTGACCCAACAACTGAACCTGCGTTTCGAGGAACGTCTCGCCGAACGCACGCGCATCGCTCAGGAGCTGCATGATACGTTATTGCAGGGGTTTCTCAGCGCATCCATGCAGCTACACGTGGCAGAAGATCAGCTCCCGGCGGATTCCCCTGCGAAACCGATGATGAATCGGGTTCTCAGGCTCATGGGCCGAGTCATCGACGAAGGCCGTAACGCGGTTCGTGGTTTGCGTTCCGGGCATGATGATTCAGACGATCTCGCGCAGGCGTTTTCCCACGTTGCTCAGGAGCTTGTCATCCAGCAAGAAGTTGACTTTCGCGTCGTCATGGAAGGCATGCCCCGGGCATTGCATCCCGTGATTCGCGACGAGGTCTACCGCATTGGCCGCGAATCCCTGGTGAATGCATTCCGCCACGCGCGCGCGAGCAAGATTGAGGTTGAGGTTGACTACTCCGCCAGCAATCTTCGCATTCTGGTCCGTGACAACGGTTGCGGGATCGATCCTGAGGTGTTGCGCGCCGGACGCGATGGGCACTGGGGGCTTCCCGGTATGCGGGAGCGAGCGGAAAAGGTCGGGGCGAAGCTCAGGGTATGGAGCCGTGCGGCTGCTGGAACGGAGGTCGAATTGACCGTGCCCGGCCAGGTCGCGTTTCAATCTCGTGGGTCAGTGCGTCCGCGGAAACGGTTTGCCCGATTCAATCCACGGGCTGCACCTGAAGCCAATAAGCCCGAAAGCAAACGACCACAATGAGCACTGCCGACAGCATCCGCGTCTTCAGCGTTGACGACCATCCTCTGCTGCGCGAAGGCATTGCCGCGCTCATCAAAAGCCAGCCGGATATGGTGCTGGTCAGCGAAGCCGCCACGGGGCGTGACGCCATTCAACAGTTTCAGAAGCACCAGCCGGATGTCACGCTCATGGACCTGCGATTGCCGGACATGAACGGCATTGACACGATGATCGCAATCCGCACGGAATTTCCCGATGCCCGCATCATCATGCTCACTACGTTCGAAGGCGATGTGGAAATCCAACGTGCCCTTGAGGCCGGAGCTCGGGGCTATATGTTGAAGAGCATGCCTCCGAAGGAACTGCTGGAAGTAATCCGCCAGGTGCATGCCGGCAAGAAGCGTATCCCGCCCGAAATTGCCGCTCACATTGCCGAGCACATCAGTGATGAAGACCTCACCGAACGTGAAGTCGAAGTGCTTCGCGAGATCGCGGGCGGCAACCGAAACCGGGACATCGCGGAAAAACTCTTCATCACTGAAGAGACGGTCAAAGTGCACATGAAACACATCATGGAAAAACTAGGCGCCAGCGACCGGACCCAGGCGGTCGCCATCGGCGTTCGCCGCGGCATTATTCAGCTCTAACCACACTCCTGAAAGCAGTCCGCTCGTACCACGATAGTGGTACGTAACAATTCCAACCTCTAGGGATTCGCCCAGTCACGAAACTATTTACTGTGAAATGTTGACCACTTTTACGCTACGATCGACTTTCACGATCTTCCCCGATGGCCTGTCCGGCCTCGGACTGCTCTTGCTCCGGGCCACCGCGGGCACAGCACTCCTGGCTTGCGGCTTGATTCATTTCATCGCGTGGCCGGAAGCGAGACTGTTGCCGCTGACCGTAGCGGCGCTCTCGTCAATATGCGGACTGTTGCTCCTGCTTGGACTGTTCAACCGGTTAGCTTGTAGTCTTGGAGCTCTGATCAGCTTGGGAGCCGCCCTCGGGTTTATACATGTGCCCGTGTTCAACGTCTTACCGGCCATGGTCTCCGCGGTGTTTACGGCCGTAATTGCAGTGGCACTCTTGTGCCTTGGTCCGGGGGCATATTCGCTCGATGCGCGACGCCATGGACGCCGCGAGATCATCATTCCCGCAAGGCCACACTCTTCAGACGACAGTACTCTTTGACTCTCGCTGAACTACCTCGATCGAGTTACCCAGCTTTCAGTCTTCTTGGGTAAGGAAAAAACACTGCATATCGGGATGCGTTCTGCTCCGCAGTTTGCGAGAGTAGCCATCACACCGAACACCAATCGAAAACCTGGGAGGGCAGCCATGGGGATTGTGGGGACTCTCGAATTGCCAGACCAAATGAGCCCGTGTCTCCGGCTCTTCATTGATTCACTGTTCGATGATGTCGGTGTGAAGCGCGGCGCGGCGGCGTATCAGAAGCGCGCGGCGCAACCTGCGCTCCCAAGACCGCTGAGAGCGGAAGGCGGCAACGCAAATGCAGTAGCGGTAGGTTACGAACACAATTCCTGGAGGACATCACGTTGAAACACTACGCACTCGCAATGGAACTTAGAGCACGACAAATCATCTTCGCAATCCTCCCGATCATGGCAATGATGTTCGGTATGGGGAAGGATCTTATGGCACAACCGAATGCATCAACGGCTGTAAAAAATGTCGTTCTCGTTCACGGCGGCTTCGTGGATGGATCCGGATGGGAAGGCGTCTATAAGATTCTCACGGGCAAAGGCTATAACGTCACGGTCGTCCAGAACCCCACAATCTCTCTTGCGGATGACGTTGCAGTGACCAAGCGAGCCATCGACGCGCAGGACGGCCCTGTAATCCTCGTGGGCCATTCGTATGGTGGTGTGGTGATCAGCTCGGCGGGAGATGACCCGAAGGTCGTCGGGCTGGTTTACATTTGTGCATTCGCTGCTGACACCGGTGATTCCGTCCTTTCTCTCCTCAAGAATGCTCCGGCGGATGCACCGGCTCCCCCGATTCTGCCCCCGCAGGACGGTTTCCTGTTTCTTGACCGCCAGAAATTTGCAGCATCCTTCGCCGCTGACGTAAAGCCCGAGATTGCAGATTTCATGGCCAATTCCCAAGTGCCGTGGGCACTTGCGGCCGCGAGCGGCGGGGCCACAGCGGCCGCCTGGAAGACGAAGCCGAGCTGGTATCTGCTGACCACAGAAGATCACATGATCGCTCCGGAACTCCAGCGATTCATGTCGAAGCGAGCCGGTTCCAAGGTGGTTGAAATCAAGGGAAGCCATGCGATCTACGTCTCGCGGCCCGACGCGGTGGCGACTTTGATCGAAAAAGCCGCCAACAGCGCGCCGCTCGTAGCAGCACGCTAATTCATAGAACGTGCGGTGGACATTTCCCACGTGGAAATTCTCCGGCGCACTTTAGTGGCCTTAGCTTTCGCTCTCGGTAGAGTATCTGTCGGCCTTACGGCCGGTGCGCCTGAGTATTCAGGAAGGTAATCTATGATGACTAGACGGAGACTCGAAATCTCACGCCGGCAGTTTCTGGTTGCAGGAAGTCTTTCTATTGGCGCGGCTTACTTAATGCCAAGAAGCCTCTTCGCCCAGGCGGGCGATCTCGTCGGGGATGCACTAAAGGCATCCGCCACAGCAAAGATTGTGGTTCAAACCCTGCGCCGCAACGTCAGCGTTCTCTTGGGCCCGGGTGGAAATATTGCTGTTCTGACCGGCCCCGACGGCAAGGTTGTCGTGGACGCTGAAATCGTCACCACGCGTCCGAACGTCTCCGCGGCTCTGGCGAGCATTAATTCAGATCCGATCAAGCAATTGATCAACACTCATTGGCACTTTGATCACACCGGTGGGAACGAATGGCTTCACGATGCCGGAGCTTGCATCTTGGCGCACGAGAACACGCGCGAACACCTTTTAGTAGACACGCGCGTGGAGGGCTGGAAGCACACCTTCCCCGCCGCGCCAGCAGGTGCGATTCCCTCAACTGTCTTCAAGGACGACTACACATTGCACGCCAATAGTACAACCCTTGTTCTCAAGCACTATGAGCCTGCGCACACGGACTCCGACATCTCCGCGTACTTCGCAGAGGCCGACATTCTTCATGTAGGCGACACTTTTTGGAACCGCGATTACCCCTTCATCGACTACTCCACTGGCGGCAGCATCGACGGACAGATCCGGGCGGCGGAGGCCAACCTGGCAATGGCTACGGATAAGACCATCGTCATCTCCGGTCACGGGGCGATTGGCGCCAGGGCCGACCTGGTTCTGTTCCGAGACGTGCTGGTTGAAATCCGCGACAAGGTGGCTGCTCTCAAGAAACAGGGTCGGTCCCTGCCCGAAGTTATCGTGGCCAAGCCTGGCGCACGCTATGACGCGGAGTGGGGCAACCTGTTCATGACCCCGAGTGCATTTCTTGCGCTCGTGTATCAGGGCGTTTGATATGGAGCAAATGATCGTATATTCAAGAGCCCACGACGAATTCGCCGCCGCCGCGCCGGTAGTCGAACGCCGTGCGGCCTGATAGACACACAGTCGTCTTCGATCCTTCTTAGAAAAAAACGATTCGCAGTCAAGGAGAAAACGCTATGCCCACAATCACAACGAAAGATGGTACGCAGATTTTCTACAAGGACTGGGGAACAGGCCAGCCCATAGTGTTCAGCCACGGGTGGCCGCTCACGGCGGACGACTGGGACGGACAAATGTTATTTTTCGGCCAGCGCGGTTATCGCGTGATCGCGCATGACCGGCGAGGACATGGCCGTTCCACGCAAACCTGGGATGGCAATGACATGGATACCTATGCCGACGATCTGGCAGCGCTCACGGAAAAGCTCGACCTGAAAAACGCAATCCATGTGGGGCACTCGACCGGCGGCGGCGAGGTTGCCCGCTACATCGGGCGGCACGGGTCGAAGCGCGTGGCCATGGCGGTGCTCATCAGCGCCGTACCGCCCCTGATGGTGAAGACGGAGAAGAATCCGGCGGGCGCTCCTATCGAGGTTTTCGACGGTCTGCGAGCCGCGTATGTAGAGAATCGGCCGCAGTTTTACAAGGACATCACTCTTCCGTTCTACGGCTACAATCGGCCGGGCGCGAAGATATCGGAAGGCATCCGGGAGAAATGGTGGCTCCAGGGGATGATGGGCGGGATGAAGGCGGGCTACGACTGCATCAAGGCCTTCTCTGAGACGGACTTCACCGAAGATCTCAAGAAGTTCGACGTGCCCACCCTGATTCTTCATGGCGAGGACGACCAGATAGTGCCGATTCGCGCTGCGGCCCTGCAGTCCGCAAAGCTTGTGAAGGGTGCGACACTTAAGGTGTATCCCGGTTTCCCACACGGGATGCCCACAACCCACGCGGACCAGATCAACGCCGACCTGCTGGCGTTCATCAAGCAACGCCAGGCAGTGGCGGCATAAGCGTTTGCTGGGAGCTCGTGCATAAAAGCAACGATCGGTTTCGTCGTCGCAATCACATTTCCCCTGTTCGGATATATATGCAAGCTGCGACGGAATCATCTGAGCGCTGGTGTTCCAGATCATGTCTGACTCGAACTCCGAGTCGCAACGAGCTCCCAGCATTCCTTAAGGCTTCGACACATCACCCTCCAAAATATGAGCGACGTGGAAAGTTCGGCGTAGATTTGGTGGAGCTAGTCGGGCTCGAACTATTGACCGGTGTTGACAATACGCAAGTTATTGATTCTTATGCATGCCAGAAGGTCTAAAGAGGCACCAGTCCCAATCTCTGGGTACATTTTAGGTACAATGAATTTTCCCAACGCCAGCGAACAACTAGCGAATCTCCCCAGAGCTATCATGGCATGATGCCGCCTTCTGCCACGCCTCGCCTCCAGTGCGGTTCATCCCCCGTGTAGCCCATGGCGGACGAGCTCTGCACGAGTGGGCGGTCACCCAAGGGCGTCAGTGACTTCCTGCTTTGTGACAATCGCGCTAGCGTAGTTTGGACGGTTGGTGACGAGTGGCAGCGTGCATGAATTCCAGGGCGCGATCTCGGATTGCCTTATCGAGGCGGTCTGCAGTTGGCACGGGATTGAGTAGCGTATTATAAAATTCAAGTCCATTCTGGAATCTTCCAAATGCAGATCAGCACCGCGGCTACGGCCAAACGCACATTGTTTCGCTACGGGCTCGCGATCGGTCTCATCTTCCTTGCTCTATTGGTGTCCTTGGCGCTGCAAAACTCTTTTGGCAACCCTTTTTGGTTTTTCTTCTCTGCAGCAGTGATCCTCAGCACTTGGTTCGGCGGAGCGGGTCCCGGCTGGCTTGCTGTTATTTGTAGCACGCTCGCAGTGATGTACTACTTCACGCCACCGCTGCGTAGCTTGGCGGTAACGCCCCACGATCTGCCCTACTTTGTGACGTTCGTTGCGTGTGAAATGGGAGTGACCCAGCTGATTTCTTGGCGAAAACGCAGCGAAGATTCAATTCGACAGGCTCGTGACGAGCTTGAAGTGAGAGTTGCGGAGCGAACGGCCGAGCTCAAGAATGCAAACGATGCACTTGTGAGACAGATGGCGGAGCAGAGGCGTACAGAGGAGACGCTGCAGGCCACGCGCGCAGAATTGGCTCGCGCCGCACGAATCACTACCATCGGCGAATTGACAGCGTCGATAGCACACGAAGTCAACCAACCGCTCGCGGCAGTGGTGGCAAACGCAGATGCCTGTGTCGCATGGCTATCTCGGAAAATGCCGGATCTTGCTGAAGCACGATCCGCAGCAGAGCGCGCCACACAGGGCGCTACGCGCGCGGCAGAAGTCATTGCCCGAATTCGTTCCCTCATCACCAAGGCTACACCAGAGAAATCCCGCGTCCCGCTTAACCGAGTCATAGAGCAAATCGCTGCTCTCGCCGAAGGGCAAGCAGAGAGGAACCATGTGGCCATTAAACTCGAACTCTCGCCGGACTTACCTATCGTATTGTGCGATAGCATCCAATTGCAGCAGGTAATCTTGAATCTGATCGTGAACGGAATCGAAGCGACGACATCTGTTACTGATCGGCCGAGAATGCTGACTCTTCGTACTGAAGCAGAGGACAAAGGCCAGGTTCGAGTTTCCGTTCGGGACTCCGGTGTTGGGCTGAACGAGGAAGTCATGGGCCGATTATTCGAGCCCTTCTTCACGACTCGTCCGAAGGGAATGGGTATGGGACTGTCGATCAGTCGCTCGATTATTGAAGCTCACGGTGGGCGATTGTGGGCAGAGTCCAACACCTCGGGTGGAGCGACATTCCAGTTCACCCTGCCGAGTGAGGATGGGCTGACCGCATGAAAGAGCCGGAGCCGGTGGTGTTCGTCATCGATGACGATCGCATGATTCGCGATGGGCTCCAAAGTCTGATCCGATCTGTCGGACTGCGGGTCGAAACGTTCGCCTCAGCCCAGGAATTTCTAGTTGCGAAGCGCCCAGACGCGCCAGCCTGTCTTGTTCTGGATGTCAGAATGCCGGAGCTTAGCGGCCTCGATCTTCAATTGAAGTTGAGAGATGGAGGCATCCCGATTCCAATCATCTTCATTACCGGACACGGGGACATTCCCATGTCCGTGCGCGCGATGAAAGAAGGAGCCCACGAGTTTCTGACGAAACCTGTTCGCGGCCAGGATCTGCTCGATGCAGTTCAGAAGGCACTGGCCAGCGACCGAACCCTCCGCCAGGAACGCAAGGAAGCCAACGAAATCCGTGGGCGATTCGAGTCCCTTACGCCGCGAGAGAAGGAAGTACTTGAACTGGTGGTTGCTGGCCTTCTGAACAAGCAGATTGCCGCTCAACTAGGAATGAGCGAGCTAACGGTTAAGACTCATCGTGCTCATGTAATGGAAAAAACCCAAGCCGAATCCCTAGCCCACCTTGTCCGCATGTCTGAGAAGCTCAAGAGCGTCTCTCGAAAGTAGGGACCTTTCTCCTCCTAAAGCAGTAGAGTTTTCAAGACAAAGCAGGATGGTTTTCAAGTCGCCCGGTTGGTAGTCTCATGCTCGCGACAGATCAAACCCGTCGCAGACTGGGTGAACCGAAGTGGGTGAGACTCTAACTGACGCTGGCATCATCGCAATTGTGGACGATGATGAGCCCCTGCGCGAAGCGCTGGGAAGCGTGATGAAGGCGGCCGGCTTTTCTCCCAGAACGTTTGCTTCGGCTGAGGAATTTCTCGCTTGTAACGATTGCGATGACACAGTCTGCCTGATACTCGACGTACGCCTGCCGGGCATGAGTGGGATCGAGTTGCAGAAGCGGTTGAGCAAGACGAATAGCCGGCTTCCCATCGTTTTCGTAACTGCCCACGGCGATGCCACGCTTCGAGACTCAGTGATGCGAGCCGGAGCCGCCGCTTTTCTGTATAAGCCGGTTCGGAGCGACGCATTGCTAAAAGAGATTCGCAGGGCACTGGAACAAGGTAGCGCCAACAACCAACTGTGAAAGGGAGTAGCTATGGCTTCCGCGTACCCGCTAAGGACGGCTGACGAAACCACAGCGAGTTTCGCGCGACTGGCGCAATCTCGTGCCGACGCGACGAACGAAATCGTGGGGGAAAGTCCGCTGCTGCAATCCCTATTGCAACAGGTAGGGCTCGTCGCGCCGACAGACTCCACAGTTCTGATTCTGGGGGAGACGGGCACCGGGAAGGAACTGATCGCGCGTGCCATTCACCGGTTCTCCAACCGGTCGTCACGTCCATTCATCCGTGTGAACTGCGCGGCGATTCCACCTTCCCTGATCGCGTCCGAGTTATTCGGACACGAAAGAGGGGCGTTTACCGGAGCGCTGCAGCGGCGGCAGGGACGTTTTGAGGCGGCCAACGGGGGAACGATCTTTCTCGATGAGATCGGCGAGTTGCCCATGGAAACCCAGATCACTCTCCTCCGCGTGATTCAGGAGAGAGAATTTGAACGCGTTGGCAGTAGCCAGCCGATCCCCGTGGATGTTCGCATCATAGCGGCCACGAACCGCGACCTAGAAGCGGCCGTGGCGGATCGTACATTTCGCTCGGACATGTTTTACCGGCTGAATGTTTTTCCGATTCATGTCCCCGCCTTGAGAGAACGCCTGGAAGATATCCCGCTACTGGTGGAGCATCTGATCGAACGTTTCGCCAAGAGAGTGGGCAAAGCATTTCGCACGATCAAGATGAATACGATCGAGACCCTGCAAGCCTACGATTGGCCAGGCAACATTCGTGAACTACAGAATGTAATCGAAAGATCCGTCATTTTGGCCGAGGGCGATGTCTTCTCGATCGACGAGGGGTGGGTAAAACGCGGTCTTCGGCGGCCGCGCCCGACGGCTCCACTTATCAGCTCCATTGCCGAGCGGGAGCGAGAGATGATCGAGGCTGCGCTCGCGGAAAGTGAAGGGCGCATTTCAGGACCGTCGGGAGCTGCTGCGAAGCTGGGGATCCCGCGTCAGACTCTGGACTCGAAAATCGCGAGCCTACAAATCAACAAACTGCGTTTCAAATCGCGCCGAAACGGAATGCTTGCCATGCCGCAGGTTAATACGGGTGACGTCGATGTCGACTAACGCAATTGATTGCGGCATCGCTCTCGTGTCTCTCGTGGTCCTGATGTTCATCCTCAACCGGCTGGGGTTGATTGCGTGGTTTACGTGGATCAGTCGCCGCAAGGACCCGAATCAAGGTTCTTCCGCCAGGAGATCGCTGGAATGAAGACGGATTGGCCGGGATCAGCGATCGCCGACAGATGATTTGCTTTGCCCTCGCGCTGTGGAACGAACGTGATCCGATTTTAAAAGAACGGATTTTCGGTCTAACTGGAGACGAAGGTAATCACGGCGAGGACGTGAAGGAATACTACTTCTATCTTGACAGCACGCCTTCGCACTCCTACATGAAGTACCTCTACAAGTACCCCCAAGCAGAGTTTCCTTACGCGGAGTTGGCCGAGGAAAACCGACGGCGCGACAAGGGCCAAGCGGAATTCGAACTGCTCGATACCGGTGTATTCGGCGAAGATCGTTACTTCGACGTGTTCGTGGAATATGCCAAGACCGATGTCGAGGACATTCTGATCAAGGTCACGGTCGCAAACCGTGGCCCGGAAGCCGCCAATCTTCGGGTTCTGCCTACAGTTTGGTTCCGCAATACGTGGTCATGGGGAAACCGCGCCCGACGCCCGAAGCTGCACCAGGCGCGCTCCGCTCCCAACCCCGTCATCGAACTGAATCTTTCTCCAGTGAACCAAACTCAGCCCAATACCCGCTGGCTCCATTGTGAAGGCTCTCCGGAACTTCTCTTTACCGAGAACGAGACGAACGCTCGACGGCTATTTGGAACCGAGAATCGCTCTCCCTTCGTCAAAGACGGCAGCAACGACCATGTCGTGCACGGTATCAAGGAAGCGGTCAATCCCGAACGTTGGCTCCAAAGCAGCCGCCCATTACAAACTGTCACTCGATTCGGGAGAGACAGTTGTAATAAGGATGCGACTTGCCGACTCGGACTTCAAACGAACGGGCGCGTTTGCCAGCTTCGACGAAACGTTCGCGCTCCGGCGACGTGAGGCCGATGAATTTTACGCAACGGTCATTCCTGGGGATCTTTCCGCAGACGCCCAGAACGTAATGCGCCAGGGTTTTGCGGGGATGCTCTGGTCCAAGCAGTTCTATCATTACGTCATCACGGATTGGCTGCGAGGCGACCCGGATAACCCACGCCCACCCCAGGAGCGAAGGAAAGGGCGCAACCATCAATGGACTCACTTGTACAACGCTGACGTAATTTCCATGCCAGACAAATGGGAGTATCCGTGGTATGCCACTTGGGACCTGGCGTTCCACTGCATCCCGCTCGCCCTGGTCGACCCCGACTTCGCAAAAGAGCAGCTTGCGCTGATGCTCCGCGAGTGGTACATGCACCCCAACGGGCAAATACCCGCTTATGAATGGGCTCTGGGGGACGTTAATCCGCCCGTGCATGCATGGGCCGCATCCTCATTGGCGCGACTTGCTTCTCTTTCACGAGTACTTCCACGGCGACTCCGGTTCCGGGGTGGGTGCGAGTCATCAAACCGGATGGACCGGCGTGGTCACTAAGCTAATGCAACAAAGCGGCGAATTTCGCGAACGCAAGAAAAGTGAGTCAGAGGCCGTCACTGCACCGGCGAGCGGAATTGAATTGTGGGACGGCGCTTCCGTACCTACCTAGATGCGCATCCACGCTGGTACATTTCCGCAGTTACCGTCGGCTGAAGGCAGGACCAACGCAAGACTTGGAGTGATCTGGAAGTTGCTCTTCCACTATCTCGACAGCACCGAAGTTGCGTGTATCGAACCCGCCTCGGCTGAGAGCATCTGGGTAGCCGCCCGGTAGCCTCATCGACGTTTTTTTCGGAGTGGCAGTGCTTTAGCTCCGAAGAGACTGTTCATTCAGTTTTGTCTGCTTTTGATCCTCAATTCGACAGGCCGCTGCACTCCTCAACAAGCACTCAACAATTCTGATCTTTCAGCATTTCTGGAGCGTTCAGCGCGTTTCGTTGGCGTAAGTCGCGCAGACTCAGCAAATGTAATTGGCTCAACGATTGCATCTTCTCGTTGCGTCTGACGTGAGCGAATGAAGATCACGACGACGTGCGAGGTTTCCATGAATTGCAAACAGAAGTTCGCAGCGGACAAGCAAGATTCTTTGAGCAGCAATCGCGCAGCTAGTGAAATCGACACGAATGGTTCGGGGCACAGAATTCCGCACTCGGCGGCCCTTGAAGAGATTTGGCGAACTCATGCCAAGCAGATTCTTCGCATCACGCAGCGAATTACGAACAATCGGGAGGACGCCGAGGATGCGCTGCAGGACTCATTCCTGCGAGCCCATGTTCACCTCCATGATTTTGAAGGCCGCTCCAGTATCGGGACTTGGCTGACGCGGATCGCGATCAATTCGGCGCTCTTGATCCTTCGCAAGCGGGCGGGCGCCGCACATGTTTCCATCGATAATGTGGGGGCCTCCGGCACCGAAGGTCTCACGCTAATTCCTGCCGACCGCGCGCCGAGCCCCGAGGCGCAGTACGCGGATCTGGAGCAGCAGGCGCTGGTCAAATCGGCGATCGCGACAGTACGGCCTTCAATCCGCCGGGCTCTCGAACTCCGAGCGCTGGAAGAACGGTCGGCCAAAGAAATAGCCGACAGCATGGGCGTCTCCGTCTCTGCCGCCAAGTCCCGACTTTTTCACGCCAGAACTGCCGTGCGGAAGGCGATGGACGCGAAAGTCAACCGCCGCTCCCGCGCAACCGAAGGGCTTCAACTATCGGCGGCGTAAGCGGGAAATCGATGCCCGGAGCAGACGATCATGTGGAGATCTCAAAAGTCGGTCGGCGATAAGGACGGAGCCCCAGGTCGCAAGCGAACGGCTCTGATATGGATCGAACGAGTTCTGCTTGTGTCAGGGCTGGCTCTGGTCGGCTTGTACGGTGCAGCCCGCATGGAAAGCTGGCTCACGTCTCGCGCGGCACTCGGGCACTTTGCGGCAGACGAGGCATTAGCTCAGCTGGGCAATGAGAGCGATTTGGACAACGTCCCCTCGGGTGTCGACAGGGATTCTTCCGAGCAACTCGAACTACCCGGTGTCGACTTCAGGCTTTGGGGCGAACGGCGGGTTAAGGCCTACAGGCAGAACATTGACAAACATCCTGAAACTGCACTGGCGGTGCTGCGGATTCCCAGGATTTCTCTTGAGGCCCCGCTGTTCGACGGAACCGACGATTTGACTTTGAACCACGCAGTCGGACGGATTGCGGGTACGTCCCGCCCCGGTGAGCCCGGCAACATCGGCATCGCCGGCCATCGGGACGGGTTTTTCCGCGGACTTAAAGATGTACGCGTCGGTGACGCCATCGAACTGAAGACGCTGAAGGGAACGGACACTTACATCGTAGATCAAATCCAGATTGTCTCGCCGCGCCAGGTGGAAGTGCTACGGCCGACATCCGTTTCTTCACTCACGCTGGTCACCTGCTACCCGTTCTATTTCTTCGGCAGCGCACCGCAACGCTACATTGTAACGGCTTCTCTCTGACAAGAGAAAAACGGCGAACCTGAGAACTCGAATCTCGGCGCGCCGGCAACTGCAGATACTTCAACAAGGAGAAAACGCATGAACCTCTTCAAAAAAGCAACCCTCATGAACAAGGGAGCCAGCGCGATCGTTTTGGCCTTCGTGGCCCTCGGAACGGCTTGGGCACAGGACTCAACCGTGACAACAGTTCAGCATGGACCATCCTCGTTCGACAATCAGGTGAAGAATGCGGAAGTAGTTTACGTATCAGGTAACGATCTGGTGCTCAAGCTGGAAGACGGCCGTGTCGAGCACATGGTTGTGCCTGACAGCGACAAATTTACCATCGATGGGAAAGAGGTCACTGTGCACGAACTCGTACCCGGAACGAAGTTGACTCAAACCATTACCACCACCACCACGCCGCGTTATGTCAACTCGGTCAGAACGATTGAGGGCAAGGTGTGGCATGTGAATGCGCCCAAATCCGTGATCCTGACTCTTCCCGACAATACCAACCAGGTTTACAACGTTCCCAATCACGCCAAGTTCGTCATCGAAGGTCGGCAGAAGACGGTGTTTGATTTGAGGAAAGGAATGAAGATCAAGGCCACGATCGTTACCGACGATGAGCATACGGTAGTCGAGCAAAGCAAATTCGCTTTCGGTCAAGCGCCGTCGCAAACTCCGCGTGAAGTTGGAGTTCTATTGTTCCTTGCTCCAACGCAGCCTCAGGTCACGTTGGCCAGCGCAGAGCAGCCCGCAGAAATGCTCCCAGAAACGGGTAGTTCGCTCCCGCTGGTGGGATTGATGGGCACATTGGCAATCGCAATGTCGCTCGGGCTGTGGGCCGTTCGACGGACCCGCACGATCTGATGTTTGACGAACGGCCCGTCCGGTGGCGATTGAGCGGGGCGGGCCTTCTTTACTAAGCAAGGATGACCAAAGAGCTAGACAACAGCAAAAGGAGATGTACTATGAAAACCATACTGATTACCGGCTGCTCCTCAGGCTACGGCCTTGAGTCAGCTCGCTATTTCCTCTCGAGAGACTGGAACGTCATCGCAACCATGCGGACCCCCCGCGAAGACGCTCTGCCGCGCGCGCAGTCGCTGCGTATCCTCTCGTTGGACGTGACGGATGAAAAAAGCATCGCGGCGACCATCAAAGCGGCGGGGCCGATTGATGCCCTCGTCAACAATGCCGGCATCGGCGTCGTCGGCGCTTTCGAAGTGACGCCTCTGTCGCACATTCGCAAGATCTTCGAGACCAACACCTTCGGCGTGATGGCGATGACCCAGGCCGTGATCCCGCAGATGCGCGAGCGACGATCCGGAGTGATTGTTAATGTCACGTCTAGCACCACCTTGGCACCCTTCCCGTTGGCGGCAGCCTATACCGCGAGCAAGCAGGCTATCTTGGGCTTCACCGCTTCGCTGGCTCACGAGCTTGGGCATTTCAACATTCATACGAAGCTGATCGAACCCGGATACGCTCCGACGACGAAGTTCACGCAGAATACCGAGGTTCGCGTCGAAGACCTCATTCCGAGGGCCTATGCCGACTTCGCCGCTCCAATTTTCGCGGAGTTTGCGCGACCGGCGTTGACTACGAAGGAAAGCGATGTCGCCGAGGCCGTATGGCTGGCCGTGAACGACACTTCCGGGAAGCTACATTTCCCCGCCGGTGCGGATGCGGTAGCCCTTTCACGCGACGTGCGATAAATGCCACCTATGGCGGTTGCGCCGTCCATCTTTATCCTTCGGCGGCGGCCTCGCTCAACACAAAAACACAAACGCCGACCCCGCAAGCGGTCGGCGTTCGTGACCTAAGGAAAGAAATGAAGGTCAAGGCAACAGTCGTCACCGATGGCTAACATACCGTGATCAAGCAGACTAAAACTGGCCTTCCGCCAGTCTCCACCTCTGGCGACCCCGCACCGGATAGTGTCACGGGATTGGGAGAATCGCGGATCGAGAAGAGAAAAACACAAGAATGCGAGGAAATCGGAGATGTACACCATAGAGAAGAAAGAGAGCAATACCCTTGTTCTTGATACGAACAAACAAGTTGTTTTTTGCTCGCCCGACGAGGGCTACATCATACATAACTCGCGGGATGGCATCGAGGTTGACAAAGTATCTGCATTAACCAACGTGCAACTATTGAGGGCGCTGGCGAAGGCGGTGAAACTAAAGTGAGTGTTTAAGGCGCGAGGCCGATGGAGCCGCCAGTAACTAAATGGTCTGGCTACTGGGTATCCGCAGCCTGCGACCGTCAAGTGTGCGGGCGCGCGACTTTCGGACGGGCTAATTGTTTTCAAAGCGAACCACAAAACTGGATTCTAAATAGAAGGGCATAGACATGGAACCCAATCCGATTCTCTTCCGCGATCTTACCTACATATTCCTGGCGGCGGTATTTGGAGGCCTAGTGGCATGGCGTCTTCGTTTGCCTCTGATCCTCGGTTTCGTTCTCGGCGGCATCGCGGTCAGCCCGTTCACTCCGGGTCCGCATCTTTCCGATCTACACACCTTCGAATTGCTGGCCGAGGTCGGTGTGGTGCTGCTCATGTTCTCGATTGGAGTCGAGTTTTCGATCCCGGACCTGATGCGCGTGAAATGGGTTGCCCTCGTCGGGGGTCCCATCGGGATTCTGATCATGCTGGGTGTCGCGATCGTCGCCGGTAGGTTTTGCGGATGGAGCACCACCGAAGGATTTGCGATCGGAGCGGCAATTTCGGTGGCAAGCACCATGGTACTCGCGCGTCTGTTGAACGATACGGGAAGACTGGCCACCACCTACGGACGCGTGATGATCGCCATCACTCTCGTGGAAGATCTCGCTGTGATCTGCATGACGGTAGTGATTCCGGTATTTGGCAACGCACAGCGCGGAGGTTTGCGGATGGCCGCCTGGGTTCTCGGCAAGGCTGTACTCTTGCTTATTCCGCTGGTCTATCTCGCCATAAAAGTGATTCCTCCCTTTCTCCGGGGAATCAAGAGAACCTGCAACTCGGAACTTCTCCTGCTGGTTGCGATTGCCATTTGCCTCGGGACGGCTGCGCTGGCGCAAGCAGTCGGGTTCTCCGTCG
This sequence comes from Acidobacteriota bacterium, assembly GCA_013289685.1. Lineage (GTDB taxonomy): Bacteria > Acidobacteriota > Terriglobia > Terriglobales > Acidobacteriaceae > Sulfotelmatobacter. The sequence goes on from JABCZL010000003.1 coordinate 354,343, forward strand.
CGCTTGGAGCATTTCTCGCCGGTGTATCGATCAGTAGCCTGCCTGAGCTTCACGATGCTCACACCCAACTGGTTCCCCTGCGAGATGCATTCGTGGCACTTTTTTTCGTTTCGCTCGGGACGCTGGTTGATCCAGCGGTGCTATTGCACAGCCTACCGCTTCTCGGACTGATGCTGCTGCTCATTGTCGGCGGCAAATTTCTGGTCTGGAGCGTCGTCGTCTGGCTCTTTCGTTATCCGCTCAACACCGCAATTCATGTGGCTGCGGGGCTGACGCAGATTGGCGAGCTCTCATTCGTAGTGATGCAGGCCGCGCGGTCTGCGGGGATGGTAGCTGAGAACGTTTTCAGTACAGTGATCGCCGCATCCTTGATTTCGATCTTACTCAATGTATTTATCGTGCGCGGCACGTTTGCATGGCTAGGACGGAATCCCCCCGAACAGGCCTTGATTAGGACGAAAAACGAAGTATTAGCACCAGCGATTCAGTGAGTCCAGGCCGATTCCCATTTGAGGAGATTTTCATGATGCAAACACTGATCCTCCACTCGCTGGCTTATTTTGTCGCTTTTTTCGTTCTCGTCGCCCTCGTGTTCACAGTCGACCGACTGCGTTTGCTGCTTTGGCGTGGTTAAATCGTCGCGAAGGCAAGTCTGAAGACAAGGGGTCGGGGGAATATTCGAGGGTACACCGGTGAAAGCCCTGCTGCCAAGAGTCTCAATGCACTGGACCCAGGCAATAGGATTGCTTTCTCTGCGCGGGAGGCATCCATGTCACCGCGCCAAAGGCCCGATGCTCACGTTCGCTCCATCAATGCGACGCGGCCTTTCTTGCCGGGCTGCGGCAAAATGGTGGACCTGGCCGGGATCGAACCGGCGACCTCATCGTTGCGAACGATGCGCTCTCCCAGCTGAGCTACAGGCCCATATAAATCCAAAAAACAATCGCGGCACACCAAACTACCTACCCTTTTTGGATACTAGTCGGGATCGAACCGACGACCTCATCGTTGCGAACGATGCGCTCTCCCAGCTGAGCTATAGCCCCTCGTATGGGTTGGATGGTTGCTCAAGTATTTTATCAGCGATCCGGAATCGGCACCAACCGGATCCGCACCCGGCGCGGGCGTTCCCACAGGTATCTCGTCGCGAACCCTCCTCAAAAAGCCCTTGACGAAATAGCGTCACCTGCGTCTAACTAGCATTAAGCTTTGGCGGTAAGCCACTTTCTTTTGGAGACTTTTCAAGGATGTTTGCGCAACTGAATCCCGCGACCGCGCGCCGGCAGCGCTGGCTCCGGATGGGTTCGGTTGCCTTCCACGCGCTCGTGCTGATCTGGGTGCTGCGCGCCCCCGAGCCTCAGTTGCTCAATCCAGTTTCAGTGGCATTGGGGCAGAATGGTAAGTCGGTCACGCGGCTCTACTGGTCGAGCAAGTCGCCCGACGACAGCAGCCACAGTTCTTCCGACACCGCGACTCAGCGTTACCGTCACCAGCGGTTGGCCCACGAGAAGCTGACGTGGAAACCTCCTGCTCAACTCGCGAAGTTGGCAACGCCCCAGAATCCACTGGCCCGCACGAATGCTGAAGATGATGCCAAGACGCAGACGCTCTCAGCCTTGGGACATGGCGCACAGGCAGGTCCCCGTTATGGAACGCTGGTTGGGGGCCCGTTCTTCGGCAACGAGATTCGTCCCGCGTTGCCGATCGCGACTTTCGACCCGGTTGTCTACCCATGGCAGTTGCCCGACTATCCAGGCAATGAGGTTATCGAAATCACCATCGACGCACGCGGCGAGATTGTCCGGAAGACTGTGCTGCAGAGCCTCGGTCCCGACATCGATACCAAGTGCCTGGCAGCACTCGATAACTGGCGCTTCCAGCCTGCGACTCGCAACGGCGCGCCCATTCCCTCCAAGCAGGATGCCATCTTCCCGTTTAAGGCGCGAGGCTAGCGCTAAACGCTCCGCACCGTCACACTGAAACAAATTTCCCGACAGCCCGGAACTTGCTTTGCAGCCTCGGGTTCAAACAACACGAGAGCTGAAATGCTCTCACCAGAATTAGCAAACAGATATGAGCGGCGCTCATCCACCATGAATGCTGGCTATCCGGCCCATAGCCACTCCACCCATCTTTAATCTTTGGAGAAAAATTATGACCAATCGCATTCGCTTCGCTTTCGCGCTAACCCTGCTTTGCGCCGCTTTGAGCACGGGCGCGCTCGCATCTTCCATGTATGTCGTCCAGGGAATTGCGGGACGGAACTACGCAACCTCCACCGACCCCACATTTCCCGTGGACATTCTTTTAAACGACGAAGTTTGCTATGTCCATGGCTTACCCTTCGGATCGATCTCCGGTCCACTCACGTTTTTCCCCGGAACCTACGATGTCAAAGTCAGCATCGCCAACACTCTGGCGCCCTGCAGCGAGTCTCCGTTGATCGACCAGACGGTCACCATCGATGCCAGGAGTGATTACTCGGCGGTTCTGACGCTGAACGAAGAGGGCAAGCCCACGCTGTTGACGTTCAAAAACAACTTGTCGCCGGTGGCGGCAAACATGGCCCGACTCCTGTTTGCGCAAGCGGCAAACTCCCCAGCGCTGCAGGTCATCCTGCAAAACACCACTACCAAGAAGTTGTACACCTACGCCGTCAACCCGGACACACTGCTGGATGTCAATCTTCCCGCGGACGACTACACCATCGAAATCAACCAGGGCACAACAACTTTGGTTGCTTCCACTCCCTTGCGCCTGTTTTCTCAATCGGCAAACCTGCTCTATGCCATAGGCCAGGCCAGCAACGATACGGTGGTGCTGGAAACCAGAACTCTGAGGGGTGTGATCTAGCTTCCGCTTCGATTCGATGGGCCGTCCGGGGCGACGGCCCTTTTTTTACGTGGTCTTTACATTCTTAGAATCTCGCGCCTGCCACCCGCCCGCTATAATTGAAGTGTGAGCGAAAATGCCATCCAGCAAGTCGCATCCGCGGATTTTCCCACTCGTTGGGGTAAATTCCGCATCTACGGCTTTCGCGGGACCTTCGGTTCCGATGGTGCCCGCCGTGTGGAAGAGGCCGTCGCGCTGGTGACCGGCGACGTCAATTCCGCGCCGCCGCTGGTACGCATTCATTCGCAGTGCCTGACCGGCGACGTTTTTCATTCTCTGCGCTGCGATTGCCGCCAGCAACTCGAACTCTCGCTCTCCTCGATTGCCGAGGAGGGAGCGGGCATCCTGATCTACGAGCAACAGGAAGGACGCGGCATAGGCCTGATGGCCAAGCTGCAAGCTTACGAACTGCAGGATGCAGGGCTCGACACGGTCGAAGCCAACGAACGTTTGGGCTTCAAGAACGACTATCGCGACTACACGCTCCCCGTGGAGATTCTCAAAGCCCTGGGAGTCTTGCATGTGCGTCTGTTGTCGAACAATCCCGAAAAAGTGGAAGCACTGGAACGCGCCGGAGTCCAGGTGGTCGAGCGCGTACCCTGCGAAGTCACCCCCAGCCCGCACGCCGAAGAGTATCTCAAGACCAAGAAAGAGAAACTCGGGCACCTGTTCACCTAGAGTTAGCTCCGCGAGTTATCTCCGCACTACCGCCAGGGGCATTCTCCGGAGCATTTTTGCGCCGATCATTTTTGCGTCGATCATTTTTGCGCCGATCTCACCGCCGTGTTCTAATGCGCTGTCGGTATGGCCGCTCGTGATTCGGAAACTCGCTCGTCGTCCAGCCTTGCCCTTCTCTGCCTGACCTTGGCGATGGTTGGTGCGGCTTCGATGCTTTACTACCATCTGTGGCTGTTCATGCCTCATGTGGAGAAAGCACAGGCGGCAAAACATCTTGCAGGAGAGTACTCCTTTGGCAATGATTTCTATCCGATCTGGCTGACGTCGCGACAATGGATTCACGGACGCCAGGATCCCTATAGCCCAACCTTAACTCGCGAAATTCAAATTGGATTGCTCGGACGCCCTCTCGATTCGCGGCTCCCAACTGATCCTCCAGGCGACTATCGAGCGTTCGCCTACCCCGCCTTCACCGATCTGCTGCTCTGGCCGGTAAGCGAGATCCCATTTCGCACTTTGCGAATTGTGTGGTGCGTGCTGCTCACCGCCCTGCTGGCCGCAGCCGTCGTCTTTTGGGTACGGGCGTTGTCGTGGTACGTGAGCGGAGTCGTGCTGGCGATCATGCTCCTTTTGACTTTGTGCAGCTACCAGGAGCTTGAAGGTCTCTATGCGGGCCAATTGGGACTGCTGGTAGGTTTTCTTCTCGCCGCTTCGTTGCTTGCACTGCTTCGGAATCGGCTATTGCTCGCCGGAACCTTGCTGGCCCTGGCCATGATCAAGCCGCAGATGGTGCTGCTCGCCGCCTTATATCTCTTCCTTTGGAGTGCGAATGACTGGCGCCGTCGCCGCGGTTTTGTCGTGGCTTTTCTGGCGACAATGTTCCTGCTGATCGCGGCGTCGCTCGCCGTCTGGCCCGGGTGGATCCAGTCCTGGTTAAACGTGATCGCAGGCTACCCGCGCTATTCCACGCCCCCGCTCGCCAAGGAAGTGCTCGGATCGAGTTTAGGGAGTCACATAGGCACGCCTCTGATTATTCTTTTGCTTCTGACAGCGCTGGTGCTGGCCTGGCGGGGTCGTGCCGCCGCCGCTGGGTCTTACGAATTCTGGCTCACCTTGAGCACCTTGCTCGCCCTCACGACCATAACGCTGGTGCCCGGCCAATCCGTTTGCGATCATGTAATTCTCTTGCCCGGGATCTTCTTGCTGGCCTGCCGCAACAATTCACATAATTCTACGCGGATATTTCGGGCGCTCTTTGCAGTGGGCGCCGCCCTTCTGCTTTGGCCATGGTTGACCGCGGTGGGCTTAGTCGTTCTGCGGCCTTTTCTTCGCCCGGAGCTGTTCTATTCAAAGGCCCTGTTTGCCCTGCCGCTGCGCACCGCCGCTCCCTTCCCGTTTGTTGTCCTCGGTCTGCTCGTCTTGGCGATCCGCGAAAAGGCACATCAGCCGCCGGAATTACTCCCTGCGACCTTTCCGCCGGTTTGATTTCAATTCTCTTCTCAGCGCTCTTTTGTTTTTCCCAGGAAGATACGCCAGCGCCGCTTTCGCGAGCGATACATAGACCTCTCGCGCAACGGGAGCACCGCGCAGCACGCGAAGATGGCGCTTCACGGTGTCGACATCGCCGCGGACAATTGGTCCGCTGAAGCTGCCCGCAGGGCCGAAAGCGGCATAGTTCGCCAGCGTCTGCAGCAGGATGGGAATCATTCGCAGCCTCGGCGCTTTTCGGCTCACACCCGCGAGTGCAGCAACCTGCTCCGTGGTGGCGAGCAGCGCGGTGAAGAGAGGCGAGGCGAACGTTGCCCAAGCGTGATAGGCGGCCTTGTCTTTCTGGCGAATCGAATAGGCGTGACCTCTCAGGTTCTCAACAACGCGCCGCGCCACGCGCACCGCCGCCGCGTCGCCTTCAACCGCAAACGGCACGCCTGCCAGCGAAGGCCGCGAACCGAGCACAAACGTCATCAGCGGATGCACCGACGCAACCGCCGCTCCTCGCCTGCGCAGAACAGAGAGTTCGCCACTCGTGAGTGCGCCGCTGGAATGCAGCGCGACTCTTCCCTTCCATTCGATCTTCCCGGCGAGCGAGCGCGCCGCGCGAGCGATCTCAGCGTCCGGCACACAGAACCAAATCAACCCGGCGCGGACGTCTGACAGATCCGTCGAGGCCCTAGCGCCCACCTGCTTGGCCAACGCCTGTGCCTTCCTCAGCGATGCTCCGCGAGAACGCGCAATTACAGCCTCGACCGCATATCCCGCCCGCTGCAGTGCCAGCGCGAGAGCCGTCCCCAGATTTCCCGCCCCAACGATCGCGACCCGCGGCTTCGCTGCCATTCCCGGCAGCATAGCAGAAGCGGCCTCCGGCTTTCGCTATTCGGCTTCCGGAAGCCGAACGCCGAAAGCCGGAAGCCGTTATATTGTTGGCATGGCGAAATCCTCCAGAAAAGCCCGTCTCGTCTCCTCCCGCACCGTATATCGCGGACCGGTTTTTACGGTGACCACCGACCACGTCCAGGAACCCGGTGGCGTCAAGGTCAGGCGCGATGTCATCCGCCACTCCGGCTCAGTTGTCGTGCTGGCCGTGGATGATTCCGGCGCAACGCCGCGCGTTCTTCTCGAACGGCAGTATCGTCATGCGGCATCGGACTATCTGTGGGAGATACCGGCGGGCCGCATCGATCCTGGCGAGCAGGAATTGCAAGCCGCCAAGCGCGAACTGCTCGAAGAGACCGGATACACCGCCGCCAAATGGCGCCGCATCCTGAAGTTCTACGCCAGTCCCGGGTTTGTAGCCGAGACCATGTCGGTCTTTCTCGCCACCGGCCTGCGCGCGGGCGAGGCTCAGCCGGAAGAAGATGAAATCATCTACAAACGCATGGTTCCCCTCCCAACCGCAGTGCGCATGGTCATCAGCGGAACCATCCGCGACGCCAAGACAATCTCTTCCGTGTTGTGGCTCGACCACATGACGCGCACCGCGAAGGTAAAGCGGGCTGCCAGAAAGTAGCGGTCCGTGAATGCGGCATTCTCTTGACAGCCCACCCTGGCCGTTTCAAAATGCATCCTAGGAACTGTGGTGCACGTCCGGGGGCCCCCCTTAAGGACGTGCAGAAAGCGGGGGGTACGTGGAACGCATGAAAGGAACCGTTAAGTGGTTCAATAACGCCAAGGGGTACGGGTTCATCGGCCGCGCAGATGGGCCAGACGTATTCGTTCACTACAGCGCAATCACTTCCGAGGGATACAAGAGCCTGCAGGAAGGCGACCAGGTGGAGTTCGAAATCACCGAAGGTCAGAAGGGCCCGCAGGCCGCGAACGTGAGCAAGGCTTCGTAACCGTCCACCGTGGTTGTACAGAGCGATGAGGCGGCGGTGTACCTTACTGTGCGTAACTCGCCGCTTATTGTCTGCCCTGCGAGCATGGAGTTTGTCTAGACCCGGCTCTGGCTCTCCCGTCCAACTTTGATTAATCTTAACCTTGCCCTGGTGTGACCAAACATGGACAACAAGGCCATCGCCAACGTTCTCTACGAGACTGCGGACCTGCTCGAAATCGACGGGCAGGACTCGTTTCGCATTCGCTCCTACCGCAATGCCGCGCAGGCCATCGAGAATCACTCGCAGCAGATCAGGTCTCTCATCGACGATCCCAAGCAGGTCCTCGCCATCCCCGGCATCGGCAAGAGCATGCTTCGCAACCTGCAGGAACTGTTCACTGACGGCAGGCTTGCCGTTCAAACCGAACTGCTCGCAAAATACAACCCGTCGATGCTGCAGTTGCTGAAGATTCAAGGCCTGGGACCGAAGACCATCGCACTCATCTGGAGCGCCTACAAAGTCAGCGACGTCGACGGGGTGGAGAAACTGGCGCGCGCCGGAAAGATCCGCGAATTGCCGCGCATGGGCGAGAAGCACGAAGCCAAGCTGATCAAGGCGATCGAGGACTACCGCCGCATCAGCGGCCGCTTCCTGATCGATGCCGCCGAAACCGAAGCGGAGAAACTTAGGGAATACATCGAGAAGTTCCCGGGCATCGACAAGATCACGCCCGCGGGATCGCTGCGGCGCGGCCGCGAAACCGTGGGCGACCTCGACATCCTCGTCACCGGAAAAGCCTGCACCACCGAAGAAGAACGCCAGAAGGCAATCGCCCACGTCGCACAATACCCGCCGCTCATGGATGTCATTGCCAGCGGCGACAACAAGATCAGCTTCCATGTGCGCAGCGGCATGCAGGTGGACGTGCGCCTTCTGCCGCCGGAATCGTTCGGAGCGGCCATGCAGTACTTCACCGGATCGAAGGCTCACAACGTGGCCCTGCGCCAGCGCGCTCTCAAGATGGGCTACACCTTGAACGAGTACAGCCTGGCCACGCTCGATGGCGAGAAGCCGGTTGCGGGCAAGACCGAAGAAGAGATCTACGCCAAGCTGAACCTCGACTACATCCCACCGGAGCTGCGCGAGAATCTCGGCGAGATCGACAAAGCGCAGGAGCACGCCCTACCCCCGCTGATCACGCAGGCCGATCTGCAGGGCGACGTCCACATGCACACCGTCGAAACTGACGGGAAAAACACGATCGAAGAAATGGCCGAAGCCGCTAAGGCGCGGGGCTATAAATATATGGCCATCACCGACCACTCCAAGAACCTGGCCTTTGCCAACGGTCTGGACGACAAACGCGCGGTGGAGCACATCGCGCGCATTCGCGCGGCGGACAAACAGATCGACGGCATCACGATCTTTGCCGGCATTGAAGTGGACATCCTGGCCGACGGCGATCTCGATCTCTCCGACGAAGTGTTGGCGCAAATGGACGTCGTCATCGCCAGCGTGCACTCGGTTTTCAATCAAGAGCCGGCGAAGATGACCGAGCGCCTGCTGAAAGCTATCGAGAATCCCAACACTTCGCTCATAGGACATCCTACCGGCCGCATTCAGCTGCGCCGCGACGCCTACGCCTTCGACATGCACGCCGTTCTGACCGCCGCCGCGAAACACAAAGTCGCGATGGAACTGAATTCCTATCCCGACCGCCTTGACCTAAACGACGTGCATCTGCGCCAGGCCAAGCAGCAGGGCGTGAAGATTGTGATCAACACCGATTCGCACCACACGTCGCACATGGAGAAGATCCGCTACGGCGTTCTGCAGGCGCGGCGAGCTTGGCTGACGAAAGAGGACGTGTTGAACACGTTGCCCGCGGCGAAATTCGCCAAAGCCATGAAGCATGGGTGTTGACGTGGGGGCCCCGCTTAATGCCCTTCTGGCGTAGAATCGGCGGGTATCCACAAATCCCTATGCCCGATCCAACACCTGTCCCACCGCCCAAGCCGCCGGCAGATCAATCTGCGGCACCAGTCCAAGCAACGCCGCCTGCGCCCGCTGGGCCAACCATCCACATTGGAGAAGAATTCGGCACGGCGAAAAAGAATCTGCCACCTGCGAAGATCGTGTTGATCGCCATTGGTGCGTTGCTAGTCGTGGTGCTCATCGCTTCCTTTCTGAAGCGAGCCAAGCCGCAGGCTTCAGGGACTCTCGACACCGTAACCGCCGTTGAGATTCCGGGGCAGACTTCGACCATGGTGGCGTTGACTTTCACGATCAACAACACCAGCGACAAGATTCTCTACGTGCGAAGCCTGCAAGGCTCCATCAAAGCACCCAGCGGAGAGGCCACTGCGGAAGCCGTGTCCGCCGTCGATTTCGAGCGATATTATCAGGCATTCCCCACGCTGAAGAACGGCGTGCAGCCGGCGCTTCCGCCGGAGACGAAAATACAGCCTGGCGAAAAAGTCGCGCGAACCATCATCGTCGTGCTTCCCATCACTCTGAACGCGTTCAACCTGCGCACGTCTACCAGCGTGATCGTCTGGCTGTATGACCAGACTGTGCCGGTGACTCTGACGAAGTAGAAAGAGGTCGAGCTGCGCTCGACCCCTTCGGCTCCGCTCAGGGCAAGCTCGCGATGGCGGCTGTCTCCGCATATTTTCCTGTGACCGGCTTGCGCGAATGCTGGCAAATGCGTTTCTATAGCAGCATGACTTATTCCCGTTCTTCTCTTCGTGCCGTTTCTCTGCTGCTTGCGCTCACACTGTTGAGTCTCTTCGCCGCCGCCGCACCCGCGGAACCCCAAGGCAAATATCTTTTCTACGTCGGCACCTACACCGAGGAAGGCGGCAAGAGCAAAGGCATTTATGCTTTCCGCTATGACGCGGGGACTTTCGAGATCACGCCGCTTGGGCTGGCCGCGGAGACGACGAATCCGTCGTGGGTGGCGCTGCATCCGACCGGACGATTCCTCTATGCGGTGAATGAAGTCGGGAAGTACAAGGGGCCTAACAGCGGAGGCGTGAGCGCATTCTCCGTCGATCATGCGACCGGCAAGCTGACGTTCTTGAACGAGGTGGCGTCGCGCGGGGCCGATCCCTGCTACATTGCCGTCGACAAAACTGGCAAGTATGTTTTGGTGGCCAACTATACCGGAGGCAGCGTCGCGGCGTTCCCCATACTCGCAGATGGAAAGCTGGGCGAGGCTTCGGGCTTCGTGCAGCACACGGGCAAGGGCACGAATCCAGAGCGGCAGGAGGGACCGCACGCGCATTCGATTGATCTGTCGCCCGACAACCGCTTTGCCATGGTCGACGATCTCGGGCTCGACGAGTTGCTGGTCTATAAGTTCGACAGCGGCAAAGGATTGCTCACGCCGAACGATCCGCCGTTCGCCAAGGTCGAGGCTGGAGCGGGCCCGCGGCATTTCGTGCTTCGGCCCGATGGCAAGTTCGCCTACGTGATCGCCGAGATGGGACACACGGTCACAGTGTTTTCGACCGACGCGGCGAGCGGAAAGCTGCAGCCTTTGCAAACGGTCACGACGTTGCCCAAGGATTTTACCGGGCGCAACGACGACGCCGAGATCCGCATGCATCCCTCGGGCAAGTTTTTGTATGCCTCCAACCGCGGCGACGACAGCATCGCCATCTACGCAATCGACCAGACCAAGGGGACGCTGACACAGGTAGCAATTACGCACACCGGGGGCAAAGAACCGCGCAGCTTCGAGATCGATCCCACGGGCGCACTGCTGTTTGCGGCCAACCAGAAGTCGGACAATATCGTGGTGTTTAAGATCGACCAGAAGATCGGCCAGCTGACACCAACGGGGAAGGTGCTCGATGTAGGAGCGCCGGTGTGTATCAAATTCCTAGCGGTGGACTGATTGACAGCGGGTTTCATTAGAGGTTCGTAGCGTCTCGGTAGTCATTTTGGTGGGCACGCGCCTTCCGGACCGCGGCGGTGTCTAATATCGGCATGCGGCGGATCATTCTCACATTCTGGTTCCTGCTGCCCACCGGTTGCTTGTGGGCACAAAAGCCGCGCGCGAATGAACCGGAACAGGCGGCGATTCAACGCGCGAAGGGCACGCTCGTATCGTCACTCGACAGTTCGCTTCCCAAGGTGAGCCTCGAGTTCTTCTTGAACTACGAAAGTGGCGGCGCAGACATCCGGTGGCAGGTGAAAGACTGCGGAGAACAAACCGGGAATCCAGCCACGGATCGCAGGAACGATTCTCCCATGTGCGTCGAAGCAGACTTTGCAAAAGACCAGACCGGTGTCACTGTCCTGGTTTCAGTTGGAACATTTCAGAAAGGACCGGGCGCTCCGGTAGTGTTCAATGTGACCGTCCAAGGTCCGAGCGGGAAGATCCATTCCCTGCGGCGTCTGGGTGAACTGCCCAAGGAATTGCATCGCCCGGCACCCAAATCTCCCCGAGACTTGCCGGTTCCGGTTACTGCTTTCTCTGAATCCCCTTCCGCCGCGCCAGGTGGGTGCTCGCGCCGGGATTGATCTCGTCATATTTCAGGCACGAGATGGAGCCGTCCACTTCAAGTACGGCGAGCGCGACCTGATCACAGCTGTTGATGCCATGCTCGCGCAGGGCGCGGTGCAACTCGTCCATGCTGACGTGCTCGCGGGCCATGTGAGATTCGATGGGCTTGCCATCGTGTATTAGGAGCGAGGGCTCGCCTTCGATCATGCGCCGGACACGGCGGTTCGAGCCAGAAACGCTAGCTACGCCGTAGTTCATCACGAGCAGCGTGGCGGCCGCCACCGCGCCGCCCAGCAGCGACGTGTCGGGCCCGGTCATCGCATTCTGTACGGAGTTCGACAGCAGGAGCAGCAGCGTAAGATCGAACGGGGTCATCTGTCCGACCTCACGCTTGCCGCTTAAGCGCACACCGATCAGCACCAGCAGGTAAATCACGCCCGTGCGCAGCACAATCTGCAGCAGCACATTCGCGCCCGGGAAAAGCATTCCGTCCATTTTTCAGTTCCGGTGTTCAGGTTCCAATTCAGTTCGCCGTCACCGGCACAGGAGCGCCCTTCGGCGTGCTTAAATATCCCGTGGCTTTGTTCTTGTCCACCGTCCAGACGACGAGTTCAAACAGCATGTGGTCGCGTCCCGAGTAGAACTGAATGGGCTCGGAGATATTGCGATCCTTCTTCTCGATCGTCTTGTCGTCGGAGGTCACGTTCATGGTGAACTTGCCCTTCTTGACGTCGGCCTTCTTGAGTTGCAGGCTCACCGTCGAGACCGGCTGCGGTTTGGCGCCTTTCAGAAGAGTGAACTCGTAGTAGTTGCGGTCGCCTTTGTGCTTCAGAATCTCAAGGTCGCCCGCCGTGTGGGCGATTAATCCGCTCTGCACACCCAGATCGCCAATGGTGCTGGCCAGCTTAGCTTTGGTAGCTTCGAGATCGGCCTTGGTGGAAGCGACGTCGGTCTTCACTCCACCCACGTCGGTCTTGACACCCGCGATATCACCGGTGACGGCGCTGATCTGTGCTTTCTGTTCTTTCTCGAGGCGGCTCTCGGCGGCCTTCTGCTGCGCCCTTAGCTCGGCCACGCGCTGGGCCAACTCCTGCTTGGTCAAGCCAACCTTCTCACGCAGAGCGTCCTCCTGTGATTCCTGGGTCTGCATGCGATTCATCAGCTCTTTGACCTGGGACTGGCTGCCGCTCAGGTCGCTGTTCAGTTTCTGGATAGTCTCGTGCGTCATCCAGTGCGCGTACCCGGAAGCCGCGACAAACAAAATCGCCAGTATCGTCAGAATCCACTTGCCCGCGTTCGACTGATGTTCCATGTGCATCTGTTCGCCTTCATCGGCCATACACTCTTCCTCCTCAGGAAGCTAAAGAATGGATCGCAAGAATGTCTTTAATTGTTGAGCAGGATAGTCATAGTGTCAATGGCGGCCAGGATGCCAATGCGCTATGACGATGCTGCTAACGCCGCAGCGCCAGCGCCTCCCGCAGAGCTGGTTCAGGATCGCGGCGCACGGCCACGGCGGCTGCGCCCAGTCGGCGCTCCATCCGCTGTCGAGCCGCCGTCAGATCGGCGGGAGTCGCCGTACTGGGAATTGCTTGCGCAACTGATTCTGACTTTACCATGCAGGCATACGCGAGTCGCGCCGGAAAGCCCGCGTTATCCAGAAAATGCCCGTAGGCAAACCAGTCCTGGGCACTGGCGCGGTTGTCGCCAATCGAATTGTCCAACTGCAGAGCGCGCTGGTAGAGGCGCAACGCGTCATCCAGCTTGCCCGTTTTGGCTTGCAATTCTGCCTCATTCACATCGGCCACACTCTCGAGCTGGGCCTGACCGGTCTGCGCCGCAAGTTTCTCCGCCAGGTGATACGACTGAATCGCCGGTTCAGTCTGGGAGGCTTGAGCCTGGCAATCCGCCATGCGCAGCACGACTGCAATCAACTTGTCGGGCGCGGGACGATTCTGCGCCGGCTGGTGCGCGATCTTCTGGAGGAACGAGTTGTAGTGCGTGATCGCAGCTTGTGCCTTGCCCTCCCGATCGAGTTCATAGGCGATGTAGAGATGCGCCAGCGACTGGCCGGGGTCCGCGGCCAAAGCCTGATTCCAACTGGCTAGAGCCAGGTCGGCGTGGCCGCGCTGCAGGGCCAGAACCCCACGGTCGACGAGCAGATTGGCATCGTTGGGCGTGTATTTCAGCGAGGCCTCGGTCAGATCGAAGGCTTCGTCAAAGCGGTGCTGATCGACAAGAAGGCGCAACAGCCCCTGGCGCGGAGCAGGATTGGCCGGATTGGCCTGCATCGCCTGTCTCCATGCGGCCTCCGCCTGTTGCGGTTCTCCATCTTCCATGGCGCGATGCGCGAGCCGCATCTGCAACGAGCTGTCAAACCTGTCGAGAGACGCCGCGCGCTGCAGATCGTGCATGTCGTCGGTACGAAGAGCAAGGTAGTGGCGGGCCTGATCGACCGTTCCCCAAACCAGCAGCAGCAGCGCAGCCCCGATGCGCAGCGAACGAGCCGCGACGGTGCTTCCCACCAGCCATCGGCCCATAGTGGAGAAGTGCCCTCCCGCTTCGGCCGCGGCGCTCGACATCCGCTCCCGCGAATTGAGCAGGAGCGATGCAATTCGTCCGTCGCGCAGCTTCCAGATGGCGCCATCCAGAATGAAGTGGTGAATGTTGACCAGCGCGGTGAAAATCAGGAAGCTGGCCGCGAAGTCATGATGCAACGCACGGCTGGCCAGCCATGGACCCGGCACGAACAAGGCGATACCGCCGACCACCAGCACTCCGAAGTAGGCCAGCGGCCGCCAGTTGCGTGCAGCCTTGCTCGTAACACCGCCCGCAGCCGCGCCCGAGGCTTCACCGGCGGCTTCCCGTCGCGCGTAGTAACTAGTAATCCAGAGATACTGTGCCGAATGCATCACCGCCAGCACGCCCGAGCTGTAGCGGCTCTGCGGAATCTCCAGGCCCTTGAACAACGAAATGGCCGAGGGCAGCAGAAACCAAAGAAACTGCGACGAGAACAGCGTCAGTGACGGAATCAACTTCCGCCATCCGGTGGAGCGCACCAGGGGCGCAAGCCCGAACGCCGACAGCCCAACGAACGCCACGCCCAGCAAAATCTGTTCCCATCGGCTAACCACCTGTGGAATGCCGAGAGACAGAAAGAGTGGGTCCGTCGAGGGGCCCGTGTGGAATCCGAGAAACAGGATTAGATAGGACACAACAAAAGCGCCATATAAGGCCCGGCGTGCCGACTTATCGGGATCCGCTCCGGCGCGACGGGCGAACATCATGAACAACCCGTAATTCTGGCCGCTGTAATGCCACGGGCTCCAGGTTAAATAGATGGTGAAGATCCAGGGCAGCAGGCGCAACCAGAAATGCGACAACAGCAGCGTCAGCACCATCAGCAGCGTAATGTGGACGGTAAAGATGCGGTACTTCTGGAAGTCTTCGGCGCGGTGATAGGCGCGGTAAATCGTCGCCATGTAGTGCGGATAATTGAAGAACAGAGCCAGCGCGTAGAACACAACCGACCAGGTCCGCGCGTTCGATGCCAGCGAAAAATACGACAGCAGCAGAAGCGGCGCCGACCACGCTCCGCAGCCGACGATCAGGTCAAGCCACGGGTTGTAGACCCAGGGCGCGGACTGCTCCTGCGGATTTGATTGCGATTTCCCCATGGTTCGGTTAAACCAACGACCCGCTGATGACGGGCACGGTCGCCACAATCTCGTGCCCACGCGGCATCTGTCGCCGCCGCACGTGGCGCTGAGTCTATGTGGCTTGACCAAATTATAGGTGGGAGAATCGCAACAACGCGTAACTGGAACGATGCCGGCGGGGTAACGAAGGTAACGAGTGCGTAACGAAGCGCGCATGAACCACATGCGGTTATTTAAACTTCCAGCGGGTGGACTTGGTTTGGAAGTATTTCTCCCAGAGGGCGAAGACGACTTTCGGGCGGACCGCGAATACTGGCTCTTTCATGGAGAGAATGTCGTCTTTCATCGAGGACATATCGAAATTGTATTTGGGCTTGTACTTTGCCAGGAATTTGCGGCGCGCTGGGACGTCGGCTATTTCGGCGACGCCTTCGACGATGACGGCTTCGTTCGCGTGTTCGGTGCAGATTACGCAGTTGGGATTCTGAGCCAGGTTGCGGGCCTTGCGTGATTTGCTGCCGGTACTGAAGAGCAGGCGTCCGTCTTGCCAGAGGCCCCAGACGACCATGGTGTGGGGTGAACCGTCGGGCTTGACCGTGGTGATCCAGTAGTTGTGCGATTTCTTCAGGCGCTGTTGGGCCCAGGACCAGGGCAGCAGGCCCTTCGTGCCTTCAGGGAAACCATAGCCGGGGGCGGCGATGCGGGAGGAATGGGGTTTGCGGGTTGAGTTATTCTTTTTCGCTGTTGTCACAAGAAACGCTCCTGCACGGTTTGCAGAGACCGTGTGTGAGAATATGCGACTGAGAGATTGTAGCTGGGATGGGATTGCGAGGGCTCACGATGACCACAGCAGGTATGTCACAGAGGCCGCCAGGGTGGCGCGGATGGCTATTGCTACTGGCGGGGTTCTTGGGATTGTTTGCTGGGTTGTGCACGGTCTTTGCACTGGTCGTGACCGCGGCGGAGGCTTGGGTGGAGCATGCCCAGGCGCAGTGGCCAAAGGCGACGGCGCGCGTCCAGAGATGCGGCGTGGATATTTACACCCACAAGCCGGAGTCGTATTGGATCGATTGCAGCCTCAGCTATACGGTACGCGGGGAGGAAATTGTGTCCCACGTTCATTCGCGCAGCACGCCGGCCCCGCGACGGGTCATCTCGCAATACCCAGCTCGGCAGTTCGAGCAACTGCAAGAGTGGGTGGATGAGCATCCCGAGGGGACGCCGATCACGGTTCATTACGATCCTGCCAATCGCAAGAAGGCAGTTCTGGTCACGACTGATATGCCGTTGGGTGGGCCACGAACGCCGGATAACTTGAAGCTGCTGGGATTCTTTGCCGTGAGTTGTGCGGTGCTACTGACGATTGCACGAGTCGTACGGCCGCGAACTGCCGCTGTTCGTGGGTTCAACTAAAGGCCGCTCCGTTCAAGAAGGGATTGCCATCGAGTCCTTCACCGCGTGTCACAGGTTCTTCTTCGTCCACTGGTCGAGGCGGTCGAGCGCCTTCTGCAGGTTCTCCAGCGAATTCGCCACGCTGAAGCGCAGGTAGCCCTCACCGAATTCGCCGAAGGCGGTGCCGGAGAGTGCTGCGACTCCAGCCTGCTCCAAGAACGCGTCGGCCAGGGGCTTCGACTTCCATCCCGTCTTCGTGATGTTGGGGAAGACGTAGAACGCGCCCTTCGGCATGCAGCAGGAGAAGCCTTTGATTTTGTTCAATCCGGCTACGAATGCATCGCGGCGGCGCTGGAATTCGTCGCGCATGTGGTCGACGGAACTCTGATCTCCGCGGATGGCTTCGATTCCCGCGACCTGGGTGAAGCTCGCAGTGCAGGAATTGGAGTTGGTCATCAGCCGCGTCATGTGCGCAGCCAGGTCGGGGCGCATCACGCCGTAGCCCATGCGCCATCCCGTCATCGCGTAGGTCTTCGAGAAGCCGTCGAGCAGAATGGTGCGCTCCTGCATTCCGGGTACCGACATGATGGAGAAATGCTGGCCGCCGTCGAAGAGCAAGCGGCTGTAGATTTCGTCGGACAGAACCATTATGTTGCGGTCGCCGATCAGCTTGGCGATCTGCTCGATGTCGCGGCGCTCCAACACTCCGCCCGTAGGATTCTGGGGTGAATTCAAAATAATCAGCCGGGTGCGGTCGTTGATGAGCGAGGCCAGTTCGTTGACGTCGAGCGAGAAATCGCGGTCTTCTTTCAGGTGGATGGGGACCGCGGTTCCGCCCACGTAGTGGATCATCGACTCGTAGATGGGGAAGCCGGGATTGGGATAGATGACTTCATCTCCCTCATCAATAAGCGACAAAATCGTGAAGAAAATAATGGGTTTGCCGCCGGGAACAACGACCACTTCGTCGCTTGTGACTTTCACGCTGCGGGTGCGGCTGATGTATTCGGCTAAGGCCTGACGTAGATCCGGCAAACCGGCGGAGGGGCCGTAGTGCGTCCAGCCTTTGCGGAGGGCGTCGATGCCAGCTTCGACCACGTTTACGGGCGTATCGAAATCCGGTTCGCCGATTTCCAGGTGGATGATGCTCTTGCCCTGGCGCTCGAGGCCGCGCGCCTTGTTCAAAACTTCAAACGCGGTCTCGGTACCGAGCCGTGACATGCGGCGGGCCAAATGCAACTCGTGCTGGGTGGTTGGTGCCATGATGACAAACTCCTGAGCAGGCCAAACGGCACATTATACGCCCGGGAACGGGGGCATAAACCACGAGGGACACGAAGGTGCACGAAGGAAAACTTGAACGGTGAATGCGCCGGAGTAAACTGACACTTCGGACGAAGGAGGAGGCTATGACTTCTTATCTCGATGAACTTTACGCACATCAGGAATGGGCGGATGCCGAGCACTGGCGCGCGTTTGAGGCGCATCCGGCGGCGTTGGATGACAAGGCGATCCGGGAACGGCTGCTGCATATTCATCAGGTGCAGCATGGCTTTTTGTGGGTGACGAGTCCACAGCGGCCAGACCTCGCGTTCAAGAAGCTGGAGGACTTCCATTCCATGGCGGATCTGAAGGCGTATGCGCAGCAAGGTCTCGATGATCTCGGCGAGTTATTGAAGAAAACGGATCAGGGTCGGATGGAAGAGACCATTGAGGTGCCATGGTTCAAGCCGCCGGCGAAGATCAGTGTGCGTCAGGCTCTGACGCAGGCGGCCATGCATAGTCACTATCATCGCGGTCAAAATGCGACGCGGCTGCGAGAGTTGGGCGGGGTGCCTCCGATGACTGATTTTATTGTTTGGCTGAAGGACGGGCAGCCGGCGGCGCAGTGGGGTTGAAGGAAAAGCCATTCGAACTGCGCTCGAAGGACAGCCGGGGGCGGCTGTCCCCACATGAACCATTTCCTAGTAGAGGCTATTGCGAGACGCTGTGCTCTTCGTTTTGCGAGCGCAGGAGGCGGTCGATGGAGTAGGGGGCGCGGCGGCTTAGTTCGGCCCGAATATATACTCGTGGACAATTTCGCAGGGGCTCCTATCGATGGTCGCGGGGTGGCGAAATTTATCGCCCCTCATCAAGGGAAGAACGGGTGCAAAGTTTTCGGGATTCGGCGAGTAGAGGATTTCCAGTTCGTGCACCATGCCGCGACGATCGACAATTTCCCGCAGGTTTCCCAGTGGCCGCGACGGGCCGCTCGTCTCGGAGGGGGAATATTGCCTCCCCGGATCCGCGAAGGTGTACTCCGTAAAGTCGAGTGGACGCAGGGTCATCCCCGGATCGGCCGGGCTGCCGGGAAGTGCGAACGCCGCCGCCTCAACTTGGCCAGCAGGCTCAACCGCTACGTCTGCGGTGATCAGATCCTGTTTATTACGGCCGTGCATCTGGATGTGCTGCGGAACCAACCTTCCATTGAAGACCCTCGACTTCGTGAAGTCGGTCACTGTGCCGCCAAATACGCTTTGGAGCAGTTCTCCGGTGGGCAGAAAAAGATAACCTGGGTCATCGCCGATCATCACATAAGGTTGACCGCCGACCGCGCCGTTCTTAATCGTCCAA
Organism: Acidobacteriota bacterium; assembly: GCA_013289685.1. Lineage (GTDB taxonomy): Bacteria > Acidobacteriota > Terriglobia > Terriglobales > Acidobacteriaceae > Sulfotelmatobacter. The sequence goes on from JABCZL010000003.1 coordinate 373,404, forward strand.
TGCAGGTGCTGTCCCATCCGCAGCGGTGAGGAAAACCTGCGAGGAACGGGATAGAGCAGCTCTTCCAGAAACATCAGTACGCGGCTGGGCTCATAGTCGGAACTGGCCTGCATCTTTCGTCCGGCTGGGGACTCGACTTCAACCGCGTGATAGCTGCCGAAGGTCACTTCCCGCCGCCACTCGTGGGGCGCGACCCAAGTTTCCTCGTAAGTGCCATCGCCCGATATGATCTGGTCTGATTTTTCCTTGCTGAGAACGATGCCGGGGAAAGCATGGAAGGTCGCCTTCATATGAAAAGGAGTGGAGCCGAAGGCGCGCAGATTCATTTGATCGGCGGCATGCTGGAGCCACTCCGTCCCGTCCTTCGCCTTGTGGTCCTGCTGCGCTGCGGCGGAAAAGGTCAGCGTTGTGAATAACAAGGCAGCAACATAGAACTTCATTTTTCACACCCTAGGGGTTAAAAAGCCACGTCCCAACGGGATCGGGCACGCGGCCTTCTTGAAGTTCCCGAGTTTATTCACAGCCAGAGCCAGAACATGGGACACAGCAGCCAGAGATACAGCATTTTACGAAATCGGGACAGACGCACCGCAAAACGCCAAGATCGACGGTCAGTTTGATAGAGTCGGGATCGTGCCTACATAAGATCTGGGGTTATTCCGAGACGCTGTGCTCTTCGTTTTGCGAGCGCAGGACGCGGTCGACGGAGTAGGGGGCGCGGCGGCTGGGTTCGTGGTAGTGGCGGACTTGCATTTCGCCTAATAGGCCGATCGCCAGCAGGTTCAAGCCACCGAGCAGCAGGCCTAGAGCGGCCATCATCAGTGGGCCGTGAGTGGCCATGACAGGAACGTGGCGCAGGAATTTTTCTACTCCGAGCCAGAGAACGATCGCACTGCCGCCGAAGATGCTCATCATGCCGATGCTGCCGAAAAAGTGTAGCGGGCGCGATAGATAGCGCAGCAGGAACCGAATCGTCAGCAGGTCGAAGAAAACGCGGAAGGTGCGGGTGATGCCGTAGTGCGAAACGCCGCGCTCGCGATTCACGTTGCGGATGGCCACTTCGCAGATCGTCGCGCCATGCCACGAGGCCAGCGCAGGAATGAAGCGGTGCAGTTCGCCGTAGAGCGGCACCTGTTCGAGAATGTCGCGCCGGTAAGCTTTGAACGTGGTACCGAAGTCGTGGATGTCGACGCCGCTGATCTTGGCCATCATCCAGTTGGCGATCCGCGACGGAATGCGGCGCATCCAGAAATTGTCGACACGGTTCTTTCGCCAGCCGCTGACGATGTCGTAGCCGGCGGCAATTTTTTCCAGAAACAGCGGAATATCGTTGGGATCGTGCTGCAGATCGCCATCCATGGCGATGATGTACTCCCCGCGGGCATGGTCGAAGCCGGCGGCCAATCCCGCGGTCTGGCCGAAGTTGCGGCGCAGCTTCACCACCGTGACGCGGCTGTCGACCGCGGCAATCTCGCGCAGCATGGGGAACGTGTGATCGTTGGAACCGTCGTCCACGAGCACGATTTCGAACGTTTCGCCATGCGCCTCCATCACCGCTTTCAGGCGGTCGTAGAGGTCGGTGACGTTGTCTTGCTCGTTGTGCAGCGGGACGACGATGGAGTACTTGGGCACAGTCTGTCTATTATAGACCGAAAAAGCGGTTCTCAGTTCCCTGTTCTCAGTTCTCAGTTGGGTACCTTCGGACCGGCACGGCGGCGCTCCACGACCGGCTCAATGCGACTCGAACTGGACCTCTGGATACTGGGCCGAAACGCCCGTCAAAAGTGTGGAAGGCGCACCGTTCAGGTAGACATCGAAGAAGGTGTGCACGTAGGTCGCCGAAATCCCAAGTCCGCGGCGAGCGTCGAGCTTCCCGAAGCCGCCAACGGAGGTCAGTACCTTCATCAGGAGTCCACTCTTTAACAAGGATTGATCGGTGAAGCTAAAATGATGTGCGCCGCGAATGGTAACTATGAATCGACCGTTGGGAAAGTGGCTGTAAATGGATTGGAAGTCCGCAAGGATCTGTTTGGCGGCCGGATCGAGCAGTTCGCGACTGTGGTCGCTGAAGATAAACATGAAAGGCTGTTGGAGGCCTTCCTGCACGACGCTGCCGTAGGGAGCGCCATCCAAATCGATCCCTGCCTTGCAGCGGATGTCATCATGGCAGAACTGCAAGGTGGTTGCGCCGCCGAAGGAGTGGCCGAACATGCCGAGTCGCTGCATATCGAGACGGCCCACAAATTTGCCGGAGGGATCGGCGGCGTTCAGCTGCTGGAGTTGGCTCACCAGAAACTTCGTATCGGTGGTCCACATGGGCAGCAGCCGGTTGATCAGGCGATTCGCTTCTTCGGCACTTAGATTCTCGGGATCGTTCGCCGGAGCCCGGGTGACGACGCGGTTGTCGGGGAAAACGACGAAACTCGTTCTATAAGGCGCGTCAAAGCCGACCACTACATAGCCATGACTGGTCAAATCCTCGGCGAGGGTCGTGTAGTCTGTGGTCAAGGCTCCGCCGCCAGCACGCAGGATTACGACGGGATAGGAGCGCTGCTCGGGCGATAGATCCGGATCGGATCTGCTATGGGCCCGCACCAGCGACAAATCTCGCGTCAGGAATTCGGACATCAAAACGCCGGAGTACTGAGCATCGGCCGCCCGCCACGGGGCGGGGAGATACTCGGCTGGTTTGGCCGATGGGGTCGTTCCCGCCGGGTACCAGATCCAAACCAAGAGCTCTCGCGGTGTGCCGGGAGGAGCTAGTTCGTCCATCTGGGCGTGGTTGACCCAGGTGTAAGTGGTCCGCCCAACCGCAAAGTGGCCTGTGGGCTCTGGGAGGGTGATCATGGCACGATGCTCCCGCGACATTAAGCCGAACAGCAGAATCAGAGCGACAACGGCGAACATAACCATTGCTGCGAGGCTCTTAAGCAGCCATCTCACGATCCGCTTGAACACCTGAGACCTTCCCTTGCGCGCTAGGCGATTCGCGCGGGATTCACTGTATTACAAGTACTCTGTAATGTAAAGTACTTAGTGTCACGAACTAGTGTCATGAAATCCGGGGGCAGCAAGGCAAGGCAGAATCCGCAGCCTTTTTGTAATCGCTCAGGGCAAATCTGACGTCGCACAAGAGCGCGACGTTCGTATGGAGCACCAGCCTGGAGGGCACGCCTGCTCTAGATCAGCAGCGCTTCAGCCTTGCTCTTTGAGCTTGAGCTTACCCTTGTTTTCTTCCATGAAAGTCTTGATTTCGGTGGCTGCGCCCAGCAGGCGGTTCCATTGCTCGTAGTAGAGAGTCACCGGGAAACGGCCCAGGCCGTAGACGCTGACGCCGCCCTTTTCTCCGACTTTGAAGATCAGGTCTCCGCTGCGCTTCTTGGTTTCGACCTCTTTTTCGAGCTGAGACAGCTTGGCTTTGAGTTCTTCGTAGGTTGGTTCTGCCATGGATCCCTCGCGTTTGTAAATGATTGCGTTCGCCGGGCAATTAGCCGCCGATCGACGAAGGCCCGGTTGTTCTATAGTAACTTGCCCGGCATTGCCTTGCGGTGGATAACCGTTATAAGCTCTGAAGAGTCTAATCCCAAAGCAGGAAAACGTGGTCTGGGGTAATTAATGCGTTTGTGGGTGAGATGGTCGGCGTGGATCTGCCTGTCCCTGATGATGTGGACGGTGGCGGCGGAGTCTACCCACAATCACCCCAACCGGACTGAATCCGCTTCCTGCTCGATTTGCGTGGTCGCGCACAGCGCCAGCCCCACCGTAAGTTCCAGTCAGTCCGCTCCGGCATTTGCCGCGGTCGGACTGATGCGAGAAGAAGATGTCGTCGCGAAGGCCCGGTTCGATTTCTCGGACCAGGGGATTCGCGGTCCTCCTGCCCTGTAGGGATTCCCACAATTTAAATGCGTGCGGCGCTTGCGCCGGCGATTCCCTATTTTCTTCTTTTCCTCAGGAGGACGTAATGCCTACTTCTTATCAGTGGCGAGCGCTCGCCATTTCGTTCGCAATCTTTCTAAACATCTTTCTAATGACGTTTCTGAACACCGCCGGCTGGGCCCAGTCGACGGGAAATTCTGGTTCCATCAGCGGCAGCGTGGTAGATCCAACGGGTGCGGTCGTTCCCAAAGCTACTGTCGAGATCCACAATCCAGTGAGCGGTTACGATCGCTCCACTGTCACCGACGCTGCGGGGAAGTTTGCCTTCACCAATATTCCTTTCAATAATTACCACCTGACGGTAAGGGCGGAGGGATTTGCCGCCGCCATGCAGGACGTGGAACCTCGGTCAGCTGTGCCGGTGAGCGTTCCCATCACATTGCAAGTGGCGGCATCGACCACCCAGGTGACGGTTGAGTCCGAAGGCGGCGATCTGATTGAGAACGACCCCACCGCCCACACCGACGTAGACAAGAGCCTGTTCGACAGACTTCCTTTGGAAAGCGCGTCCTCGTCGCTGAGTTCGCTGGTCACGCTGGCCACTCCAGGGGTGGCAGCGGATTCGAATGGTCTTTTCCACGGCCTGGGCGATCACGCGGAAAACTCATTTTCCGTCGATGACCAGCCGATTACCGACCAGCAGAGCAAAGTGTTCTCCAACCAGGTTCCGCTTGATTCCGTCCAGTCATTGGAGGTCATCGCGGGCGCGCCGCCCGCGGAATACGGGGGCAAGACCAGTTTAATCATCAACGTCACCACCCGGTCAGGCCAGGGCATGACGACGCCCCATGGCGCGGTAACGGCCTCCTATGGCAGTTTTGGCACATCCAACGTTGGGTTCAACCTCGGCTATGGTGGGCAGAAGTGGGGAAACTTTATTTCGGCGAATGGATTAAACAGCGGCCGTTTCCTCGATCCACCGGAATTTGCCGTGATGCACGACAAAGGAAACGAAGAGAACCTGTTTGACCGCGTGGACTATCAACTCTCGACTGCGGACTCGATCCACATGAACTTCGGTTACTCGCGTTCCTGGTTTCAAAATCCGAATTCGTTCGATCAACAGTTTCACGACGTGAACGGCGTTCAACTCACCGATCCGGTCACGGGCAGTCCGCTGGGGGCGACCGACCAGGTTTCGCAGATCAAAACCTTCAACATCGCGCCGACGTGGACGCGCTTGCTCAGTTCGAACTCGGTGTTTACTTTCGGCGGATTCGTGCGCCGCGACCAGTACAACTATTATCCGAGTGCGAACCCATTCGACGATTTCTCTCCCGACTTGCAAGGCGAGACTGTGGTGCAGAACCGGAAGCTCACGAATACAGGCCTTCGGTCCAATGTGTCGTACGTGAAGGGGATTCACAACATCAAGGTGGGAGTCACGTACGAGCAGACGTTCCTGGATGAAGCGGACGGCATCGGCATCGTCGATCCCGGCCTGGTTGCGGGCGTCACTCCTTCTTGTCTGACGACGACGGGGCAGCCCATCGCAGGCACACCCTGTGCGGTGCTGGCACCGTACGACTTGACCGGTGGCGGGGGGCGTTATGCCAGAGGAAGTCTGTTTTCCTTCAACGGCCACACCGACGTAAAGGAACTGGCGATCTATGCCCAGGACTCGATCACCAAGGGCAACTGGTCATTCAACCTGGGATTGCGTGGTGATTTTTACAACGCGCTGGCGCACGACCGCCAAGGGGAACCTCGGCTGGGAGCTGCTTACAATATCAAGAAGACCAACACCGTGCTGCGCGTTTCCTACGCGCGAACCCTGGAGAGTCCATTCAACGAGAACCTGGTAATAGCCAGCACCGGATGTAGCATTCCGTTTCTGGCCGCGCTAGTGCCGCCGCCTGGCGTCCCGTGTGCGACAGGACCCATTACTCCGGGCTACCGCAACGAATTCCACGCCGGGTTGCAACAGGCATTTGGACGCTACCTGGTGGTGAGCGGCGACTATATCTGGAAGTACACCCACAACGGCTACGATTTCGGAACCGTGGGCAGCACACCCATTACATTCCCGATTGAATGGCACAACGCAAAGATTCCGGGATTTGCGCTGCGCGTGAGCGTGCCCAATTATCGCGGGTTCTCGGCGCAGGTCGTGATGTCGAGCGTGGCCGCTCGCTTCTTCCTGCCACAGGTGGCGGGGTTGCCGATCATTCCCCCAGCTACCGGAGTCTTCCGGATCGATCACGACGAGAGGTTCAACCAGACCACGCACCTGCAATATCAACCGTGGAAGACGGGGCCGTGGTTTGGCTTCAACTGGCGTTACGACAGCGGACTGGTGGCTGGGGCAACGCCTTGCTTTAATCCGCTCACGGCAACTTGCGCCGGGGCGTCCACTTACCTGGGCGGTCAACCCGCGATCAACCTGATCAATACCATCTCGGGTGCGCCGCTGACTGCCGATCAGCAATTTCAGGCGGGATTCGTCTGCAACGGCATGCGGGCCACTCCGACCCAGGCTTTGCCCAGCCCCTGCTTGGCGTCGCAGTTCGGGTCAGCGCTGATCTCAGTGCCGGCACCGAACGCCGAAAATGATGACCACAATCCGCAGCGCATCGCTCCGCGGAGTCTGTTCGACCTTTCGTTGGGTCATGACAATCTGTTTCACGGCGACAAGTACAAATGGAGTGCGCAACTGACCGTTATTAACTTGACCAACAAATACGCGCTATACAACTTCCTCTCCACCTTCAGTGGGACGCACTACGTTACACCGCGAACGCTGACGGCGGAATTGGGGTTCCACTTCTAGCGCCGGATTGCATCGGAACGGACAGGCGGCCCTTTGTGGGTCGCCTGTTTTTTATTGGGAGGTTCCAGAGACGTTCCCGCTTTGTAAACGCTGCTTTTGTAAACGAATGTAAAGCACTGCGGAATCTAGGGATACATAGGTATTGGTAGAATAAAAAGCAATCGCCACTCGGAACCGCGCATCTATTCGCAATGAGAGAAATCTTCGCGGGAGAAATCACTGTGGGAGAAGTCATTGTCTATTAAGTCCGCCGCTAGACTCACGGCCTGTATTGCGCTTGCCAGCCTTTTCCCACTGCTGAGTGCCGCACAGCAGGCCACGCCGCCGTCGAATCAGGATTCATCGGCCCAGACTGAGAAGCAGCCTCCAGCACAGGATCAGGCCTCGCCCTCGACGCAGCAGAAGCCTGCCGATCATCCTCCCGCTGACCAGCCTCCCGCCGACCAGCCTCAGACGGCCAAGGAGACAAAGGGGCAGGACACCGCCGCCCCAGGAACCTCCTCGGGCACATCGAAGGATCGGCTCTTCTATGCTTTGCCAAATTTCTTGAGTCTGGAAAACAGTCGCAAGGTTCCGCCGCTGACCACCAAGCAGAAATTTGCAGTGGTGGCGCGAGGCACGTTCGATCCCGTGCAATTTCCCTGGTGGGGTCTGCTGGCCGCCATCAGCCAGGCGGAGAACAGCGAGCCTGCCTACGGGCAGGGATGGGAGGCTTATGGAAAGCGTTATGCAACAACTGCGGCCGACAGCATCATCGAAAACTTCATGACGCAGGCCATCTTTGCGTCGGCTCTACGCGAGGACCCACGGTTCTACCAGTCGGGAAAGGGCGGGTTTGGGCGCCGGAGTTGGTACGCGGTCAGCCGGATTTTCGTGACCCGCACCGATTCCGGACATTCGCGGTTTAATTATTCTGAGATTGTTGGCGCTGCGACCGCAGCCGCTATCTCCACCTACAGCTACCATCCGCGGAGCACCTTCATCAGTACGCCAACAAACCCGCACATGTTTGTTGGCTCCGACCGAACTCTAACCAATGCCCTCAACGTATGGGGAACGCAGGTCGGCCTCGACGCCGTCACCATCGTCGTCAAAGAGTTCTGGCCGGACATCCGTCGCAAAATGTCGCACAAGCACAAGGTCGACACGGAAAACACGGCGCCTCCGGCCAGCAAACCGTGAAACCGGCGATTTGGCGCGGCAAGCAATCGACTAGCGCGGCGTCCCGAAGTGCTCGATACCGCGGAAGAACTTGGTTTGAGATGGTTGCAAGATCCTTACGCGGCCCTGAGTTTGCTCTGGCTCACTCGATGGATGACCGTGGCGGGCAACTGCAGGACTCGCGCTTGTGAGGTTCGGTTGGAGCGGACTTGTATGGCAATTCCCCCTTCGCTGGGGAACGGGTCGGATAACACTTCGAACTCTTCGCCGTAGATTCGAATCTTTTGCGATGCGGCGTACCCGAAATGCCGGATGCGTGCACAAACCTCGGAGGTCGGGAGACTGCCCTGGCTGGTAATCAATAGATCCTCGTTTCCGGCAGAGAAAAAACGCGCTCTGCCCGAACCGGTTATTTCACGCCTTTTGCCAGAGTTTCGCTGTGATCCCGGTCACGGAATGAAGATCATCTAATTCATGCATAAGCAATGACATACAAGTATGGCGCTCGGCGGGATGGAGTTTTCGCACAGGCTGCGACTCTTCAGGGGCAGGATCTTTACGACGGAGGGCACGAAGGCACACGGAAACCTACGCGAGTCGAACTCCTTCGTGATACTTCGTGCCCTTCGTGGTTGAGCTTTTCTGGGATCGGTGGTCCCATGGGTTGAGCGCAACTGCATCTTTAACGCGACCGAGAGGTGGAGGGCGCCGGCGCTACTAGTCCTCGCCTACCAGTTCCGGCTCGACTGAAACGTGAAGGTGGGGGTGCGCGTATGTGTCATTCTCCTGCGCATCGACCACGGCGATGGCCGCGACATTAACGACCACTTCTACCGTCGCAGAGCGTTGTAGCACGTGGACAGGACGGCTCATGCCCATCAGCATCGGCCCAATGAGTTCGCCGCCGCCGATCTTCGCCACCAGCTTCGTTGCAATGTTGGCCGAAGCGAGATCGGGGAAAATGAGTACGTTGGCCCCACCCTTCAGCGAGCTGAAGGGATACTGTTCTTCGATGATCTCGGGCGAGAGTGCCTCGTCGGCCATAATTTCACCATCGACGATTAGCGTGGGGTCGGCAAACTTAATCATCTCCACCGCTTTGCGCACCTTAGTGCAAATGGGATGATCGACGCCGCCAAAACTGGAAAATGAAAGCATGGCAACCCGCGGGATCAGGTCAAAGCGGCGCGCCATGTGGGCGGTGCAGAGAGCGATCTCAACCAGGTCTTCGGCCGTGGGTTCGATATTGACGCTGGTATCAGCGAGAAAGAAGACCTCTCCTTTGCGCGTGATGACAGCGTAGCAGCCGGAGACGCGGTGCAGGCCCTCACGCATGCGGACAATCTGCAGCGCCGGGCGAATGGTGTCGGGGAAATGCTGGGTCACACCCGAGACCAGCGCGTCGGCGTCGCCCATGTGGACCATCATCGAACCGAAGACGTTGCGGTTGTTGATCAGGGTCTGAGCCTCTTGCAGCGTGACACCGCGCCGCTGCCGCAGGCGGAACAGTTCCCGCACGTAGGCTTCGTGATGCGCCGAGATCGCCGGCTCGACAATCTGCATCCCTTCGAGATCCACGCCGAGTTCGTGGGCACGGGCCTGAATTTTGGCCGGCTCCCCGAGCAGGATCGGTTTTCCGATTTTTTCTTCGACCAGCACCCGGCAGGCGCGCAGGATTTTTTCGTTATCACCCTCGGGGAAGACCACCTGCTTGGGGTTGGCCTGCGCCTTGTGAATCATGGTGCGCGAAACTTCGTAGGCTTTGCCCAGCCGGCGTTCGAGTTGAGCGCGGTAGGTCTTGAGATCGACGGGCTCCTGGGCCACTCCGCTGCGCATGGCGGCTTCGGCCACAGCGGAGGCTTCCCACATCAGCACACGGGGATCGAAGGGCTTGGGAATGAGATACTCGCGGCCGAACCGGAGACGGGCCACGCCGTAGGCGCGGCACACGGAATCGGGAACATCTTCCTTGGCGAGATCGGCCAGCGCGTGCGTCGCGGCCAGCTTCATTTCCTCGTTGATGGCAGTGGCGCGCACGTCGAGAGCTCCGCGGAAAATGAAGGGGAATCCAAGCACGTTGTTGACCTGGTTGGGATAGTCGGAGCGTCCGGTCGCGATAATAACGTCGGGGCGAGCGGCCTTCGCTTCTTCGTAAGTAATCTCCGGATCGGGGTTCGCCATGGCGAAAACGATCGGGTCGGGCGCCATGGATCGCACCATCTCCTGATCGATCGCGCCTTTTACCGAAAGACCGGCGAAGACATCGGCGCCAACCAATGCTTCGGCGAGCGTGCGCAGCGGCGTGTCCTGCACGAAACGGTCTTTGTATTTGTTCATGCCATCTTTGCGGCCTTTGTAGACGACGCCCTTGGTGTCGCAAAGAATGATGTTCTCGCGCTTCACGCCCAGTTGCACATAGTGCTCGGCACAGGCGATGCCGGCCGCTCCGGCGCCGTTGAAGACCACGCGCACTTTGCCGATGTCTTTGCCCACGACTTCCAAGGCATTGAGCAAGGCGGCTCCGGAGATGATCGCCGTTCCGTGCTGGTCGTCGTGGAACACGGGAATCTTCATCGTCTTGCGGAGTTCCTCTTCGATCTGAAAGCAGTCGGGAGCTTTGATGTCCTCGAGGTTGATGCCGCCGAATGTGGGCTCGATCAACTGGCAGAGCTTGATGATTTCTTCGGGATTCTTGCTGTTGACTTCGATGTCAAAGACGTCGACGTCGGCGAATCGTTTGAAGAGGACGGCTTTGCCTTCCATGACGGGCTTGCCGGCGAGGGCGCCGATGTCGCCCAAGCCGAGCACCGCGGTTCCATTGCTCACGACCGCAACCAGATTGCCGCGGCCGGTGTACTTGAAGGCGGCCTGCGGATTCTTCTGGATTTCGAGGCAGGGCTCGGCCACACCTGGCGTGTAAGCCAGGCTCAGATCGCGCTGCGTGCGGCAGGGCTTGGTGGGTGTGACTTCAATTTTTCCCGGGCGCTCCCCATTGTGATAATCGAGGGCCTGCTGCTTGCTGATTAACATGATTTCCTCCGTGCCATCCGCGGACGCGAACTGCGGCTATACGTGGTAACCCACACTCTTGGGTATATGCCCGGAGTGGGTTTCGAGCTGTGATTAGGATCACATTCTGGCGTGAGCGTGGAATCGTCGCCGAGAGTCCATTCTAGTCTCGTCCGCGGTTGAGTCGCGGAACCTTTGATCCGCAACGCCGACTCCGTGCGCCGGAGAGGCGACATGAGCTCTATTCTTTCGGGCTTCTCTTCCACATGGGCACGCAGGGATTCCAGCGGTGAACGTCCTTCTGGAAATTGCCACCGGCCTGGGTGGCGCCGACGGTGGAGAGTTCGTCCACCGGAGACTTGAGAAGCTCGACAATGTAGCGTTCGACCTGTTCGCGCAGGCGCGGGTTGCGCAGCGCGTCCAGCAGTTCTGGCTTTTCAATATGGGTGAATCCGCCGCACAGCGGACATTTCACAACATCGTCGTTAACCATTGCTGGCCTCTTGGTCGGGAGATCTGGCGGGTGCGCCGCTCAGCACTGTCTCCGCGCGAGTCCATTAAAGGATGGGGATGGTTCTGTGGCAGTGACAAGAGTCGCTCGGGATTGTGACGGGAGTCACAGATTGGGATGGGGGCGAAATCCAAAGTCGCTGAATGGAATCTGAGAAATCCGATTTGCTGTGCTTCTGCTGGCCTTGAAATGCCGAGCCAGCCACGTGGTTTTTCTTTGCCGATGCAGTCGTAAAGTAGGATAATTCCAGCGAACACGGCGCCGCAATTGCCTCGCCCCCCAGCGTTCCGGCAGCCTCACTTTGAGGAGGAATTAGTTATGGGCGACGATTTCACGGTGATGCGGGTCACTCCCACGCAAGTACTCCAGAAATGGCTGTTAAAGAATACTGACAGCCTGCGGCTACAACCCGAGCGCGACATCATCCTGATGGCACGCTTGGAATTGGGCAGCCAAATATCGGAAATGGATAATGGTGACATAGCCTGGGAAATCCACGAGTGGGCTAAGACCCACAGCTTCTTTCCGGTGAGCTCCGACGGCACTCCCAGCTTCGTCGTTCCGAGCAGTCCGGGGGCAGCTCCTGTGCGGGCCGGCGACTCCCCGGCGCTCGATAGCGTAAAGGCTGCCTTCAAAACGGTCAGCTCGCTCACAGAGATCAAGTGGGTCGGAGACGGGTCCAGCGCCGCTATCTCAGTCAGTGGATTGACGGCCAGCGCAGGCAAGGGCAATGCGAAGGCACAAGTGACCGCGGGCTGGGATCGCACGATCGAATTCAAGACCGACATTTCCGGCATGACATTCTCCGCCAAGATCGATCCTGTTAACCAGAACTGGAACATGACGTTCACCATTGGCCGTCAGGCACCGAACCTCGCCGACGTCACGAATGTGTTCCAGCAAGGCGAACAAGCGATCAATGGTGTTCTGTCGAATGCGAACAAGGTCGACTTGAGCAATCCAGGAAAGACGGCGCAGCTGTTTAGCCCGTACCTGACCCCGATTAAAGCGGCCGTCGATGCTGCCGGGAAGATTGCTGCGCAGCGACCCGGGGACATCAGCTTCGGCGTAAATCTAAAGGGCGGCCTTCCCGGAGCGCCGGGAGGGGGCGGCGGCGTTACCGTGACGGGAGTGTTCACAGTAGTTTTTTAGAAGCAGTTGCAAGATAGAGGAAAGTATTCCGGCCCATCAGGTCAGGGCGGGAATTTTCAAGCATTTTCGCGACAACAAATCTGTCTCGGAGTTCCCACGTGCGCGCCGGAGGCCCGCACTCGACCGGCCCTGCCCTATTCGAAGCAAAGCCCTACCTGTAAATCCCTCGCTATCTGTGAAAGTCAGTGACCCCACGCACTGGATTCTGTGATTGGAACTGCGGTTACTCAAAAAGGAAACCGGCGTCATTTACGTCGCTTCCCCTTCCCTGCTAACATCATTTGTTTACGGCTCTACCGTCAACCCAATCTGATCTCGCCTTCATAAATCTCACGGAGGAAACATGGCAATTAAAGTAGGCATCAATGGCTTTGGAAGAATTGGCCGCAACGTGTTGCGCGCTTCGCTCAAAGATCCCAACCTGGATTTCGTCGCGGTCAACGATCTGACGGATCCGAAAACTCTGGCTCATCTTCTGAAGTACGACTCGGTTCTGGGCAACCTCCCGAATCAGGTTTCGGCCGGCGCCGACAGCATTACGGTCGACGGCAAGACCATCAAAGTTTTCAAGGAAAAAGACCCCGCCGCGCTGCCCTGGGAGTCCGTGGGTGCGCAGGTGGTGATCGAGTCGACAGGACGCTTCACCGACGCCAACGACGCCAAGAAGCACATGCGCGGGCCGGTGAAGAAAGTCATCATCTCGGCCCCGGCGAAGAATGAGGACATCACGCTGGTTCTGGGCGTCAACCATGAGAAATATGACGGAGCAAAGCATCACATTATTTCGAACGCTTCCTGCACCACGAACTGCCTGGCGCCCGTGGCCAAAGTGATCCAGGACGAATTTAAGATCGTCAGCGGCACCATGACGACCATTCACTCCTACACCAACGACCAGGTGATTCTCGACTTCCCGCACAAGGATCTGCGGCGCGCCCGGGCTGCGGCGATTAATATGATTCCCACTTCCACGGGTGCCGCCAAGGCGCTGAAGCTGGTGATTCCGGAACTCGGGGGCAAGATCGACGGATTCTCCATGCGTGTCCCCACGCCGAACGTCTCGGTGGTCGACTTCGTGGCATGGGTCGAGAAGAAGACGACCAAGGAAGAAGTGAACGCGGCCCTGAAGAAGGCAACGCAATCCGGGCCGTTGAAGGGCTATCTGGCGTATGAAGAGCAGGAACTGGTGTCGTCGGACTTCAAAGGCAACTCCTTCTCTTCGATCGTGGATGCGCCTTGTACCATGGTGGTCGGCGGCAACTGCGTCAAGGTGATCTCCTGGTATGACAACGAGTGGGGATACTCCTGCCGCGTCCGCGACCTGATCAACTACATCGCAAGCAAGGGCCTGTAACAATTATTTGTCATCCTGAGGCGGGCGCAGTTTGCCCGCCGAAGGACCTGGGCGAGCCGCGCGCTGCGTCGCGTTCTTTGCGACGCATGAATCGCGCGTTTGGCTCGCTTCCTTTTATCGCCTGCAAAAAAGGACGACCAGTCATGTCCAAGCTGTCCATTCGTGATCTTCCGCTCAATGGCAACCGGATTTTTATGCGCGTCGACTTCAACGTGCCGCTCGAAGACGGACGCGTCATGGACGACACCCGCATCCGCGAAACCCTGCCCACGATCGAATATGCCCTGCGCCATGGTGCTCGGCTGATCCTGGCCTCGCATCTGGGGCGGCCCAAGGGCAAGCCCAATCCTAAGATGAGTCTGAAGCCGGTGGCCGAGCGGCTGCGTATGCTGCTCGACAAAGAGCTGGCCCGCGGGGAGAACGTCGGCTTCAGTCCGGAGTGCGTTGGTCCCGAAGCCGAAGAAGTCGCGACTCAGTTGGAGAAGGGGCAGACGCTTCTGCTCGAGAATCTGCGCTTCCATGCCGAAGAAGAAGCCAACGACGAGAAGTTCGCGCGGCAGCTGGCGAATCTGGCCGAGTATTACGTGAACGATGCATTCGGCACCGCGCATCGCGCTCACGCATCCACCGTCGGGATGACGAAGTTCGTAAAGCAATCCGCCGCCGGGTTGCTCATGGAAAAGGAATTGAAATATCTGGGCAAGGCGCTGCAGCACCCCGAGGAGCCATTCGTCGCGATCCTGGGTGGCGCGAAGGTTGGCGACAAGATTGGCGTGATTCGGAATCTGATGGACAAAGTGAATTCGCTGATCATCGGCGGAGGCATGGCCTACACGTTTCTCAAAGCGCAGGGACATGAGATCGGCAAATCGCTGCTCGAAGCCGACAAGGTAGAGCTCGCTAAGCAGCTCTTGGCGGAAGCGAAGAAGCGGAATCTGAAATTCCTGTTGCCCATCGATCACGTGGTGGCAATGAAGCCGGAGGCAAATGCGGTGGTGCAGCAGATTGGCGAAGGCCAGCCGATTCCGGCCGACAAGATGGCGCTCGACATTGGGCCAAAGACGATTGAATTGTTCTCCGAGGAAATCTCAACCGCGCGGACCATCGTGTGGAACGGGCCGATGGGTGTATTTGAAGTTCCGGGATTCTCCCGAGGGACATTCAAGATCGCCCATGCGGTGGCCGACAATGGCGGGGCGATTTCGATTGTGGGCGGCGGCGATTCGGTCGCGGCCGTGCACGCCGCGAACGTAGCCGACAAGATCACGCACATCTCCACCGGTGGCGGCGCGTCGCTGGAATTTCTGGAAGGCAAGAAGCTGCCGGGAGTCGAGGCGCTCACGGATAAGAAGTAGGTCTAGAGTCGATCCAGGGTGAGCCGGTCGGGCGCTCCCCCAAAATACTGTTGCAATGCTCGCTCAAAAATATCGTCGCCCTTCGAGACCTGGGCGAAGAGAGTCATTGACGACCTGAACTTTATGTCATCAGGCGATCCAAAGACCTCAAAAGCGGAGCGACCCTCGACCAGGAGAGCTAGCCGCGTGCATTCCTTCAGTCGAGGCCCGAGAAGAGAATGGTGCAAATAGGCCTGAGCTTCCTCCCGAGAGGAGATTGCGTATTCGATCGAGATCGGGCTCCGTCCCAGACCCCTGATCTGAGGAAAGATGAACCACATCCAGTGGCCCATCTTCGTCCCAGCTCTGAGTTCTGAGAGTACTCTCTGGAAGACGGGCACCTGAGCGAGCACGAAGCGTTCGAGATGGAATGGATCGATGGCGCACATGGCATTCTCGAAAAAGAGTTACCCAGTTTATTCCAATTGTCGATAACTTCGACGGCAAAGATGTGGGCACCGAATTCATCCGAAAGGCTGACTCATGAGAAAAAAAGTAATGGCCGCCAACTGGAAGATGTACAAGACACCCGACGAGACCCGTGAGTACCTGCGCGAGTTCCTGCCCCTGGTGGCGGGCCACGACCGCGACGAGATCGTGGTCTGCCCACCCTACACGGATGTGGCTACGGCCATCGAAGCGGCCCGCGGTTCCAACGTCGCCGTCGGGGTGCAGAATGTTCACTGGAAGGCGGACGGAGCTTACACAGGAGAAATTTCCGCACCAATGCTGTTGTGTCTGGGCGTGACCCACGTGATCATCGGACATTCTGAACGCCGGCAGTATTTCGGCGAGACCGACGACACGGTGAACCTTCGCCTGAAAACCGCGCTGGAGTCTGGGCTGACTCCGATCTGCTGCGTGGGGGAAGTGTTACAGGAGCGCGAGGCCGGACTCACCGATGACGTTCTGCGCCGCCAGTGCGTGCGCGCGTTCCACGCCGTCTCGGCAAAGAAGGCGGCGAAGTTGATTGTCGCTTACGAGCCGGTGTGGGCGATCGGCACGGGCAAGACCGCCACGCCAGAACTGGCCGCCGAGGCGCATGCGGTGATCCGCCGCGAAGCGGTTGAGATCTTCGGCGATGAATTCGCGGCCAAGCTGCGCATTCTCTACGGTGGATCGGTGAAGCCGGACAATGCGAAGGCGCTCATGTCACAGGAAGAGATTGACGGCGCACTGGTCGGGGGAGCGTCCCTCGATCCAAAATCGTTTGCGGCGATTGTGAAGTACTGAGAATTGAGCAGGCGAAACCGCTCTCATCGTCCCCTCCAGAGCCGCGCGCCATGGTCGGTCGAGTGCGCGTCAATGGCGAGGGTTCATTGACGCCGCTGGTTTTCGCCACGTAAGATTCGATCCTGATGATCGGCCAGACAATTTCCCACTACCGCATCGTCGAAAAACTAGGCGGCGGGGGGATGGGCGTGGTCTATAAGGCCGAGGATACCGAGCTCGGCCGCTTCGTCGCTCTGAAATTTCTGCCCGACGAACTGTCGCGCGACCCGCAAGCCTTGGAACGCTTTCGTCGGGAGGCGCGCGCGGCGTCTGCTCTGAACCATCCCAACATCTGCACCATCTACGAAATCGGTAAGGACAGCGAGCAGTCGTTCATCGCCATGGAGTATCTGGAAGGCGAGACGCTGAAACATCGCATCGCCGGCAAGCCGATGGAGAGCGAGACCGTGCTGGCGCTCGGCATCGAGATGGCGGACGCGCTGGCGGCGGCGCACGCCAAGGGCGTGATCCATCGCGACATCAAGCCGGCCAATATTTTTGTGACGGTGCACGGGCATGCCAAGGTTCTCGACTTCGGACTGGCGAAGGTTGCCTCAGCCAGCGCGCGAATTCCTGAAAGTGCCGTGATGATGGAAGCCACGGCGGACGCCGGTCCGGCGCAGCTGACTAGCCCCGGAACGGCGCTCGGCACGGTCGCCTACATGTCGCCGGAGCAAGTGCGCGGAAAAGAATTGGACGCCCGTACCGACCTTTTCTCCTTTGGCGTGGTGCTCTATGAAATGGCGACGGGCGCGCTTCCCTTTCGCGGCGACACGTCCGGAGTGGTCTTCGAATCTATTCTGAACCGGGCGCCTGCGGCACCGGCCCGTCTTAATCCCGAAGTGCACCCCGAGCTGGAACGGATCATTGACAAGGCGCTGGAGAAAGATCGGGACACGCGTTACCAGCACGCGGCGGACATGCTGGCTGACCTCAAGCGATTGAAGCGCCAAAGCGAGTCGAACCGGGTCGCGGTCGCGCAGGCGGTTCCGCAAGCGAAACTTAGGAGGACCGGTGTGTGGATAGCCGCCGCTGGCCTTGCCGTCATCGCTGCGGTGGCGGCGTGCGTCTGGTACCTGCGGTCCAGTAGGCCAGCGCAGATCGATTCGGTTGCAGTGCTTCCCTTTGTCAACGTGAGCGGTGACACCGCTGCGGACTACCTAAGCGACGGCCTGACCGAGTCGCTGATTGCCAACCTGACCCACGTGCCCGATCTGAAAGTGAAATCGCGCAACTCTGTCTTCCGCTACAAAGGCAAAGATTTGGACGCGCAGAAGGCGGGCAACGAATTGGGCGTGTCGGCGCTGGTGAGCGGGCGCGTCACGCCGCACGGCGAGAATGTGGAAGTCAGCGCCGAACTGACCGATGTCCGTGACAATACCGAGCTCTGGGGACAGCGCTACAGCGGCAAGAGCACGGAGATCATTTCCCTCGAGCAGCAGATTGCCGGCGATCTGGCAGCGAAGTTGCGCTCCGGCATGAGCAACTCCGCGAAGCAACTGGTCACCAGGCAAGGCACGCAGAATCCCGAAGCCTATGAATTGTATTTGAAGGGACGCTACGCCTGGAGCAAACGAACCCCGGGGGACATGGAGAAGGCAATTTCCTTTTTCAATCAGGCGTTGGCCAAGGACCCTGGCTACGCGCTGGCGTATGCGGGTCTGGCCGACGTCTACACGATATACGCAGTCTATGGCGCCCAATCGAGCGAAGTCATTCCCAAATCGAATGCCGCCGCCCGCAAGGCGCTGGAACTGGATCCGACGCTCGCCCATCTGCATGCGGTTCTTGGCGGCAACTACATGGAGTACGACTGGGATTTTGCCGGAGGCGAAGCCGAGTACAAGAAGGCGCTGGAACTCGATCCCAATGACGCGACGGCCCATCAATGGCATGGGCAGGATATGGCGTGGATTGGCGGCAGAGAAGAGGAAGCGCTCGCCGAAATGAATCGTGCCCATCAGTTGGATCCCTTGTCGCCGATCATCACCGAGAGCACGGGGATCGTTCAAAACACCCTACGACGATTCGATGATGCGATCGCGACCTGCCAAAAATTGGCCACCGAAAACCCAACCTTCGCCCAGTCCCATCGTTGTTTGGTCGATGCTTATTGGGGCAAAGGCATGTATCCGCAGGTCGTGGAAGAATACAAACTCTTCAGCCAGTTGGACGGAAACCCGAAGGAGGTTGAGTATGCCGCGGCGCTGGACCAGGGATTTCGCGCTGGGGGCTGGAAGGGCGCTCTCACCAAAGGCATTGAAGTCCGGATGGCGCAGCGGAAGGCCGGCTACTGGCCTGCATATGACATTGCGGATCTCTATGCCGGATTGGGAGAGAAAGACGAGGTCTTTCGTTGGCTTAACGCCGCTTATGAAGAGCGCGACTACCAGATGGAGGGTTTGCGAACAGACTTCCGGCTCGATCCCGTGCGTTCCGACCGGCGGTTTGCCGAACTGTTGCGGAAAGTTGGCCTGCCGCAGTGAGGCGCATCTGCTTTGCTATAATAAAATGCTGCTTGGATGTTGCGCTTCATAACTGTGCGGAAGTGGTGGAACTGGCAGACACACCATCTTGAGGGGGTGGCGCCGAAAGGCGTGGGGGTTCAAATCCCCCCTTCCGCACCATGAATTTTGTCGCGCGGAGCTATTCAATTCCAAGCGGCCGCGACAATCAACGATAGCCCCGAGCGTCAGGAAAAATTCTAATTTATGATTTACCTCGTCACTACCATCCACATCCTGGTCTGTTTCTTCATTATCATCGTTGTGCTGCTGCAAAGCGGCAAGAGCGGCGACATTTCCGCGGCGTTCGGCGGACAAGGCAGCCAGACGGCATTCGGTCCGCGCGGCGCCGCCAGCGCGCTTTCCAAGGCCACCACCTGGTCGGCGGTGGCGTTTATGATCACTTCCATCACCTTGTCGGTGTACGCCGCTAAGCGAAGCGGTCCGACTTCGGTGTTGCAGGGTGTCAAGTCACAAGCGGTAAAGACGCAGCCTGCACCCGCGCAGAAGCCCGCGACTCCGACTACTCCGCAGAAGTAAGGGCGCTCTCTCCAGTAGCTGGGCCCGCCGATCTTGCGCTCGACGGTGAAAAATCGCGCTGCCCGCGGCCTTGATCCAATGCGTTCCCGCGCTCTCTAAAATGTACCGCCGCGGAACTCCCAACAATTGTATTTGCCTGACAGAGGATGTAACATTCCTGTGAGGCACTTTACTCGGAGGTATAGCTATGTCGGATCGTGACAGCAATAGTTTCGTTTGGTTCCTGGCTGGGCTGGGATTGGGAGCGCTGGCGGGAGTGCTTTATGCGCCGCGTTCGGGCAGCGAGACGCGCGAAGTGTTGCGCGCCCGCGCCGAAGAAGGCCGCGACTATGTGCGTAGTAGAGCGCGTGAGGCGCGCGAACAGGCGGCGCAGTGGGCCGACCGTGGCCGCGACGTAGTCAACACCCAGAAAGAGCAGTTCCGCGCGGCGTATGAAGCGGGTCGTCAGGCTTATCACGAGGCCACGACCGAGACGGGCGCGCCCAAGGGTTTGTAGGCTCTGCCGCGCCGGTTGGCGCCGGGCGGAGGCAACGTCTATGGACAAGATCACGGTGTTCGTCGCGCTAACCGGCATTGCGATCCTGCTGCAAGCCGGCATCCTGCTGGGCATGTATCTGGCCATACGCCAGATCGGCGCGCAGATGGAAGCCATAGCGACCGAAGTAAAAGCAAAAGTCGTGCCCACGGTCGAGCAGGCAGAGGCGATGCTGACGGAAATCAATCCCAAGCTGCAGGTGATCGCCGAGAACCTGCAGGCCTCGACCACGGCGTTGCGCGACCAGGTGCAACGCGTGGATGCGACCGTCAAAGATGCGGTGGACCGCGGCCACCTGCAGATCATCCGCGCCGACGAACTGCTCACCCGAACCCTCGATCGCGTGGAGCAGACCTCCGACATGGTTCACCAGACCGTGATCTCGCCGGTTCGCCAGCTTTCCGCGTTGATGCAGGGAGTCACGGTTGGCCTGGAGTTTTTGTTTGGAGGACGCGGACGCCGCAACGGCGGCAGCCGCGAGGAACGGCGTCCGGTGCCGCAGGATGAGATGTTCATTTGAAAGGCATTGCTGATTGCTGATTTTTGATTGCTGACTGCAAGGCGCGTAGGCGACGGGTTTCACTCAACAATCAGAAATCAACAATCAGCAATTGATTCGTTTGCCGCCCCTTCTCATCTTCCGTTTCTCCCATGCGTTATCTGGTTCGAGCCCGCGTGAAACCCGGTCGTGAGGCCGATCTGTTCAAGGCCATCGAACAGGACACTCTGGGCCAGGGATCGGTCGCCGAAGGCGAGTACCTGCGAAACATGCAGGAGGCGCGGCTGTGCGCGGACGAGACCGCGCGCTGGGTGGAAGTCTGCTACTGTCCCACGCCGTTGCAGGAAGAGAAACCGTACTGGGAACAATATTTCGACTTGACACGCGTGCAGGACGCCCACGACCGCCGCAAATGCCGCGACGAGAACGGGACGGAACCCTGGTCCTGTGGCGGTTGCGACTGCACGGCGCGGTTGGAAGAAAAACTGAAAGCGTCGGGCAGATCTTTTCTCGACGAACTGCGTAGAGACGTTGCCGGCAACGTCTCTCTCACCAAGATTTCGAACGCCGCCGGCAAGACGTAGCAAGCTACGTCTCTACGAATGGATGCATTTCACCCCAGCTGCGGCAGGGTTGATGCCAGTTGCTTCAAGTCCTGCGCCACTTCCCTCAAATTGAAGACCAGCGCCCAGAAGGGCAGCATGCGGTCGAGCGCAAAAGGAGTTGTCGCGCGCTGCTCGCGGAGCTTGGCCAGGTCGGCATCGAGTGCGCTGATCGTCGCGTCGAGTTCGGCTGAGTTCAAAACCTCCCCAGGTTTGCGTACAGCTTCTCCCAGCAGAGCGAACATCTGCGCACTTTTCTCGACGAGCGCGGGCAGCGACGGCACCAGCCCAGGCGGCAACTGCGCGTGGACGTAAAGCGAGCTGTCTTCGGCCATGGCGGTCAGGCGCCGTCGGACCTGATCGGCCTCGTCGACGAATGCCAGGTATGCACCCTCGTTGAACCGCGAAAAGGCCAGCTCGCTCTTGGCTTCGTCCATCTGCTGGGTGATGCCGCGCCGCAGTTCGTGTAACTGGCGATCGAGTTCGCGAACCTGCTGCTCGTTGTCGATTCCCTGCAAAGCGGCGGCGGCGACCGCGCGGTAGAGTGCGCCAGCGCCATCCAGAATGCTGGCAATCTTGCAACGCAAGCCGACGCGGGCGTGGACGGGCCAGATCAACGCACCTACGCCGAAAGCGACGAAGGCTCCCAAAATCGTGTAGAGCACGCGAAGCCATGCCATGTGCCACGGCTCGCCTTGGCCGCTGAAGACCAGGATCAGTGCCGCGGTGAACCCGGCGGCGGTGAAACTGGGATGCAGCGAGGTCAGATAGCCAAAAAAAGTTGCCAGCAAGAACAGCGCAATGCCTGCACCGGCGGGCGTGTCACCCAGCATCGGCATGAGCAGAGCCGCGGCCAGCGCTCCGCAAGTCGAGCCGATCGTGCGATACAACGCCGCTTTCCACGACGCGCCGAGATTGGCCTGCGTCACTACCAGCGCGGCGAAGACCGCCCAATATCCCTGAGGCAGATGAAATCCGGCGTAGATGGCGTAGGTGATGGTGCCCGCCAACCCGGTCTTGATTCCCTGCTTGAGTGGGCCGGATTGCTGACTCCAGAAGGATGGCGGCGCGGTCGGATTCTGAGGAATAGGCAGTGAAGGATTTGCAGATGCCATGCGGGGGATTATATTCGGATGGGACGAAATGGCCTGCGAGGCTTCTAGGTTTTGGCAGAGACCAACCGTGCTCTCAGGGCGACTTGTGGACTAGTTCAGGATGATTAGTCGAGACCCAGCAGGAGCGTGGATTTCGAACACATTTATCATCAGCCTCCCGAAGCCAAGGTCCCTGATCGGATCCGAGTAAATGCTTCACTTCGATTTGATTGAAACGTTTCAAAACGCGATGGTTCCCAACGTCCAGTACGAATCCTGTGAACGTGCCAAAGCTGTCGCAGTTCGAGTGATCGATTATCTGGGTTGCCAACAGCAATGTCTTTGACCCATCTAACCATTTCAGCGCCACGACATTGGGCGATTCCGCCCAGTCGCACCGCACTGGGTGCCCGAATGCTCGTTCAAGAAGCAGCGTGAGCGGCACCCGCCGCAGTCGACCAAAATCGATATAAAACACGTCCGTGTGATACAGGCCGTTTGCGCCCTCTGAACTTCCGGTAACCGCAAAGGCTCTTGAATCTCCACTCCAGAGCACTTGCGCATTGAGGCCAAAGTGTATCGTGGTGCGGAGTATTCCATTCGGGGTCAGGATTTTCACTTCGGAGGGAAAATCGTCGGCGTTCTCGTCAATTAAACGAATAGAGACGGTGTTTCGACCATCAGGAGAAACGGCAGAGCCCCCTAAATAGATATATGTGGCGCGGTTGGTAAAGAAGGGTGACCCTTGGGAGGAGTCCTGAGCACAAACAGCGCAAGTAATGAGCGCGACGATCCCCGGCAATAAGCCTTTCCTCATGGCACTTTATAGAAACAGAATTCTATCGCAGGCATGGTACCTACGCGATCCAGCCGCCGCCGACCACAACGTCACCGTCGTAGAAAACCGCGGCCTGCCCTGGGGTGATGGCGCGCTGCGGCTCGTCGAAGGTGGCGAGGATTTCGTCGTCGCCCACCCGCTCGATGATCGCGGGCGCGGGCGCGTGGCGATGGCGAATCTTGATCGCCACGCGCATCGGCTCACGCAAATCGTCGACGGCGATCAGGTTCACCCGGCGGGCTCGCAGAGTGCGCGAATAGAGATGCTCCTCCCCGCCCACGATGACCTGCTTGTTCGCGCCGCTGATCTGTATCACGTAGAGCGGCGATCCGGTGGCGACGCCGAGTCCCTTGCGCTGGCCGACGGTGAAGTTGTGAATGCCAGAATGCTCTCCGATGACTTCGCCGTTCGTGGTGACAAGGTCGCCGGCAGTGTCGGGCAGGCCCTCGCCCTGCTCGGCGAGATACGCGTCGATGAAGCGCTTGTAGTCGCCGCCGGGGACGAAGCAAATTTCCTGCGAGTCGGGCTTCTCGGCGAGCGCCAGTCCGTGATGGCGAGCCCGTTCGCGGACTTCGGGCTTGGTCATATCTCCGAGCGGGAAGATGGTGCGGCTGAGCTGCTCCTGGGTCAGGCCGAAGAGAAAATATGTTTGATCCTTGCTCGAGTCGGCGGGACGCTTGAGCAGCCACCGGCGGCGCGCTTCGTCAAAGGCCGCGCGAGCATAGTGTCCAGTAGCCACTCGGGAAGCGCCAATCTGCTGGGCCACAATCAATAGCTGGTCAAACTTCAAGTGATTGTTGCAGAGGCTGCAGGGGATCGGCGTGCGACCCGAAACGTACTCCTCGACAAACGGACGAATCACATCGCGCTCAAAGCGCTCCTCATGATTGACCACGTAATACGGGATGCCAATCTGCTGCGCCACTCGGCGCGCGTCGTAGACGTCGTCGAGCGAGCAGCAGCGTCCCTGCACGGACTCGGGCATGCCCTCCTTGCCCGCGAGGCGGCGCTGGTTCCAGAGCTGCATGGTGAGGCCGATGACGGTGTGTCCGTCGGCGCGCAGCATGGCCGCGACGGTGGAAGAATCCACACCGCCTGACATCGCTACGGCAATAGTTTCGGTAGTTGGCATAAAACACTTTTGGCTCTTGGCCTTTAGCTCTTGGCTTGGAGCCCTTTGACGAACGCCCTAAGCCAAGAGCCAAAGGCTAAGAGCTAAGAGCGGTTTTCCCATACGACGGCGACAACTCCCGCAGGCGCGCCACTGTCTCGGGTACAAGCGCCAGAGCGATATCGATATCGTCATCGACTGTCTGCTTGCCCAGGCTGAAGCGGATGCTTGCCCGCGCCTGATCATTGCGCAGTCCCATGGCCAACAGCACATGCGATGGCTCAATCGCGCCGGAGGAACAGGCTGCGCCCGTCGACACTGCGACACCCTTCAAATCGAGGGCAATCACCATCGCCTCACCGTCGATGTGATCGAAGTGAATATTGGTAGTGTTGGGGACGCGCGGCGCGCCGTCGCCATTCACTCCCGCTTCTTCGACCTGCGCCAGGATTCCTTGCTGCAGACGGTCGCGCATCGCAGCCGCCTTCTTGTCGTCACCGCGATCGAGCGCTTCTTTCGCCAGTTGGGCCGCCTTGCCCAGACCAACAATTCCGGGGACATTCTCCGTGCCGGCGCGGCGCGAACGCTCGTGTCGGCCCCCGTAAAACAGCGGCTGCAGGCGAGTTCCCTTCCGGACATACAACGCGCCGACTCCCTGGGGCGCGTGAATCTTGTGGCCGGAAATGGTGAGGGCATGGCAGCCGATTCGCTTCACATCCAACGCGACTTTGGCCGCAGCCTGCACAGCGTCGGTGTGGAAAC
The DNA here is from genome assembly GCA_013289685.1 of Acidobacteriota bacterium. Taxonomy (GTDB): domain Bacteria; phylum Acidobacteriota; class Terriglobia; order Terriglobales; family Acidobacteriaceae; genus Sulfotelmatobacter. The sequence continues at coordinate 398,448 of JABCZL010000003.1, forward strand.
AAACGCCGGCCTCGGCCGCGATGCGACCGATTTCCTCGACTGGCTGCAGAACTCCAGTCTCGTTGTTCGCCATCATGACGGAGATCAGCTTCGTGTTCGGGCGCAGCGCGCGGCGCACATCGCCGGGATCGACCAGGCTTCGGCCGTCCACTGGCAGGATCGTCACCTCTACGCCAATCTCTTCCAGATGCTTGCAAGCCAGCAGCACGGCGTGATGCTCGATGCTCGACGTGATGACATGATCGCCCGCACTAACTAAACCGGCAATGGCGAGATTATCGGCTTCAGTGCCGCCGCTGGTGAAAACGATTTCCGACGCGCGGCAGCCGAGCAACGCGGCGACTGATGCACGCGCATCTTCGACAGCAGCGCGGGTCTGCTGCCCGTGATGGTGGATGGACGAAGCGTTGCCGAACTGGTCGCCGAAATACGGGCGCATGGCCTCGAACACCTCGGGCAGGACCGGGGTGGTGGCGTTATTGTCGAGGTAAATGCGATGCATGCGGAAACCCGACTTCTATTCTACCTTGCGCGGGGGCCGACACGGGGCTGGCTGCGTCTTGCCGGCGGCAGAGACGTTGCAAGCAACGTCTCTACGCCAGCGGGCGGGCCATCGCCCTGCCCGGACGTCCGAGATCCTGCCCTTAGCACAGTCGAAGGGCTGCGTCGCTACATGGGCTTCGCCTTACCTCTGGTCGATTGCTACGTAGGGATTTGGGTATTCCGGGCCCAGGTACTCGGCGCGGGGGCGGATCAGGCGGTTGTCGTTGAGTTGCTCCATCACATGAGCGGCCCAACCGCTGACACGGGACACGGCGAAGATGAGCGTGAACAGGTCCACGTCGATGCCCAGCGTGTGATAGGTGGAAGCCGAGTAAAAGTCCACGTTTGCGTTGAGCTTTTTGTCGGCCTTCACGAACTCTTCAATCTTGTGCGACATCTCAAACCACTTGGCCTGCCCGCTGGCGGCGCCGAGATCGCGGGACATGGCGCGCAGGTGCGTGGCGCGCGGATCTTCGGTGTGATAAACGCGATGGCCGAAGCCGGGAATTTTTTTCTTTTGCGCCAGCATGCCCTTAATGTAGTCGATGGGGTCGGCGCCAGATGCGTCAATGGCTTCCAGTATGAGAAAGACGGCTTCGTTGGCGCCGCCGTGCAACGGACCCTTGAGGGCCCCGATCGCCGACGTGATGGCGGAGTGCATATCGGACAAAGTGGCCGCGGTGACCCGCGCGGCGAACGTCGAGGCGTTGAGTTCGTGGTCGGCGTGCAGGATCAGCGCGATGTCGAGGGCGCGCTCTGCCGTCTGCGAAGGCGGTTTGCCGTTCAGCATCAGCAGGAAGTTCGCAGCGTGAGAGAGCGACCGGTCGGGATCCACCACGGGATGTCCCTTGCGAATGCGGTCATAGGCCGCGACAATCATGGCGATTTGTGAGGTGATGCGAATCGCCTTGTCGACGTTGGCCTTGCTGTCGTTGCTCTTTTCCTGGGGATCGTAGAACGATAGCGCCGAAACCGCGGTGCGCAGCACGTCCATGGGCAAGGCGTGGCTGGGCGCATTGCGCAGCAAGGTGATGATGGAGGCGTCCAGCTTACGCTCTTCGGCAAGGCGTTGGTTCAGCTCGCGCAATTCCAGGCGCGTGGGCAGTTTTCCGAACCACAACAGGTAGCAGGTCTCTTCAAAATTCGACTGCTGTGCCAGTTCGTGGATGTCGATGCCGCGATAGGCCAGCACGCCGCGATCTCCGTCGATGTAGCAAATCTTGGAAGTGGTGGCAACGACGCCCTCAAGTCCCTTGGGAGCATGAGTTGTGGTCACGCTGGACATGATTCTCTCGCCTCGATCTCTCATTTCGATCGCTGAATTTCGCGTTCCCCCCAACGCGCCAGGAATGACACGGAGAACGCAACCTTTTTTTATACCTGAAACGCACCCGACTTTCCAACCGCCCATGGTAACGTCGAAGGGGGTACTAGCCGGAAATGACGCTCCGAATGCGGCGTTCGCGAGCATTTCGGCCCGTGACGGCGTCACGCCGCCGTTTTGCCACTCGCCTTAGACGGGGCGTATAGTAAAGAGTACTCCGCTATCGCCGCAGTTCTGTACCAGTTCTTCATTTGCCTCACGGAGGAACCACCCGATAATGAAACGTTCTTTTTCTATACTGCTCGCGTGTGTCTTCATTTTTTCTACTCTGGCCACGGCCGACGAGGGCATGTGGCTCTATAACGCCCCCCCGAAAGACAAAATCAAAACCAAATACGGCTTCGAACTCACCCAGGAGTGGCTCGACCACGTTCGCCTGTCTTCGGTACGATTCAACAACGGCGGCTCGGGATCGTTCGTTTCAGCAGACGGACTCACCTTTACCAACCATCACGTGGGCGCAGGGTGCGTGCAGCAACTCTCGACCGCCGGACACGACTACATCAAGACCGGTTTTTACGCCAAGACGCAGGCGGAAGAGGCTAAGTGTCCGAACCTGGAACTCAACCAGCTGGTCGGCATTGAGGACGTGACCGACAAAGTCAACGCCGGTGTGAAACCGGGGATGTCGGCTGCGGAATCTGGTCAGGCCCAGCGCGCCGCCATGTCGCAGGTTGAAAAAGATTGCGCGACTGCGACCGGACTGCGCTGCGACGTCGTGATTTTCTATTCCGGCCAAGTCTATAACCTCTACAAGTACAAAAAGTACACCGACGTGCGCCTGGTCTTCGCTCCGGAGTTCGACATCGCGTTCTTCGGCGGCGATCCCGATAACTTCACCTATCCGCGTTTCGATCTCGACATCACGTTCTTCCGGGTCTACGAGAATGGCAAGCCGGCGCACCTCGACAATTATTTGCAGTGGTCGCGCACCGGAGTAAAAGACGGCGACCTGATCTTCGTCTCCGGGCATCCGGGAAATACCGGGCGCCTGCTAACCATGGCGCAACTCGAATTTCTGCGGGATTTGCAGTATCCCGCGAATCTGAAGCTGTACCAGCGGCGCATCGCCCTTTTGCAGGACTTCAGCAAACAGTCGGAAGAAAACGCCCGCATCGCCAAGGAAGATATTTTCGGCCTGCAAAACTCGCAGAAGGCCATTACTGGCTACCAGTCGGGCCTGCTCGACAAAGCGATCATGGATTCGAAAGCCGCGGACGAGGCCAAGCTGCGCGCCGCTTTCACGGCTGATCCCAAGAACAGCGGGGCGGCCGATCCGTGGGATGAAATCGCCCAGGCCATGAAGCTGCAGCGGTCCATTTACCCCAACCTGGTTTATCTGGAGCGCATGCGCGGCTTTGGTGGCCATCTGGCCATGACGGCGCGGTCTTTGGTGCGTGCAGCGGCGGAGAGACCGAAACCGAATCAGGAGCGCATGCGCGAGTTCCGAGACTCCAATCTGCCCTCGTACGAGCAGATGCTGTTTTCAACCGAACCGATTTACAAGAGTCTCGATACTGTTCTGCTCACCGACTCGCTCAGCGAAATGCAGGACGCGCTTGGCAGGGACAATCCCGAAGTGCAGAAGGTGTTGCAGGGCAAAACGCCCGCGGAAGCGGCGAAGGATCTCATCACCAACTCGAAGCTGGACGATGTTGCGGTGCGTAAGCAACTGTATGAAGGCGGGCAGGCGGCGATCGACGCCAGCACCGATCCTCTGATCGTGGCCATGCGCGCGCTTGATCCCGCCGCCCGCGCGGCTCGCAAGCAGTTCGAGGACGAAGTCGATTCTGTCGCTCGCCATGACGGCACGATCGTGGCTAAAGCGCGATTTGCCCAGAGCGGGTTTGCCCAATCGCCGGATGCCACTTTTACGCTTCGATTGAGCTATGGCGCGGTGACGGGTTATCAGGAAAACGGAGAGTCGATCCCCTTCGCGACCAACATTGGCGGCGCTTACGAGCACGCGGCTGAACACAACAGCCAGTGGCCGTACAACCTGCCGGAGAGTTGGATGAAGTCGAAGGCGAACCTCGACTTGAAGACTCCGCTGAATTTTGTTTCCACCGCCGACATTATCGGAGGAAACTCCGGATCACCCACGGTCAACCGAAAGGGCGAGGTCGTGGGAATCATTTTCGACGGCAACATTCAATCGCTGCCGGGGATGTTCGCTTTCAGTGATGTACAAGCACGCGCGATCTCCGTCGATTCGCGGGGCATTCAGGAGGCCCTGCGAAAGATCTACGGCGCCACCGCGCTGGCCGACGAACTGCTGGGAACCAAGGCTGCCAAAGCTGAAGGGGCGAAGGCAGGAAAGTAAACCGTACCGATTACCGCAAAAGCTCCGAAGGCCCGCATCCCGATGCGGGCCTTCTGCACATCTAGACTTAATCCAGTCCCACGCCCGCAAGAGAAGCAGTTTGCGGACTGCTCTTATCGCTGTCGGTTACCGACAACGTTGCAGTGTAGTTGCCGGTATCCGGCGGCGCGAAGACCACTTGAATGACGCAGGTCGTACTGGGATTCAGAGTGGCTGGACAATTGTTGGTCTGGGTAAAGGTGCCATTGGCGGGAGAAATGGCGATGGCAGTGAGGTTGACCGGCGCCGCGCCATCGTTATACAGGGTGATGCTCATGGGCGCGCTGGTGAAGCCGGGGATCACACCGGGAAAGGTTGTGAGGCTCGGTAACGCGGTTATGGGGTTGGCTGCGCCGATGCCGGTCAGCGCGATGGTTTGCATGGGGCTGCCCGGGTCGTTGTCCTTGAGGGTCACAGTTCCGGCACGGGTTCCAGCAGCGGTCGGTCTGAAGGTAACCGTGATCGTGCAGTTTTGACCGGCGTTGAGCGTGGTGGGGCAGGTGTTGCTGTCCGAAAAGTCACCCTTGGCGGCGATGCCGCTGAAGTTCGACGAGTGACTGCTGACATTGGTTACTGTGACCGTCTGGGAAGGGCTGGTGAGTCCGACCTGCAAGACGCCATAGGTCAGGCTGGACGCTGAAAACGCAAGCGTCAGCGGGGTATAGACCTCGGCGCCGTTTACCACCACACAACACACACTGGTCGTGCCAACGCCGCCGGCTGTCAATACCCGTCCCGACGTCAGCACGGTCGCGGACTGATAGGCCAGCGCCCGGGTCAAGCTTGCCGTAGTGGTGAATTTGCTCGTGGCCTCGTTGTAGATCTCGGTCTTCGAAGTAGGAATGTAACTGGTACAAGCCTTTCCGCAGCTGATCGACTGCCCTTCTCCCCCCGCCACCAGAACGGTGCCGTCGGTGAGAAGCGTGGCCGTGTGAGCATAACGCCCAGTCGTCATGGTCCCGGTCAGCGTCCAGGTGTTGGCCGTGGGGTCGTACAGCTCCGCTGAATTTTGCGGATACCTGCCACTCGCACCACCAGTGGCCAAAACTTTGCCATTCGGAAGCAGGGTTGCGGCGCCCAGGTAGCGAGTCGCACTGGTGCTGGCCGCAGCGCTCCACGTGCCCTTGGCAGGATCGTAAATCTCACAAGAAGTGCTGGGCGTGGGAGCGACGCCTCCGATGGCCAACACCTTTCCCGTCTTCAGCCGCACCGCGAGGTGGTAAAAGCGAGCGGTGTTGAGGCTGCCCGTCGTCGACCAACTGTTCGATACAGGATCGTAGAGTTCGCTGACGGCCGTGTCGGTGCCGCAGAGGTTCGACGTACAGCCGCCGGTCACTAATACCTTCCCGTTTGCAAGCAGAGTAGCCGTGTGACCCAAACGGGCGACCGAGAGAGAACCTGCCGGGGACCACGTTCCCTTCGTGGGATCGTACAACTCGGCAGCCGCCAATACCGTGTTGCCGGCGCCCAACCCGCCAGAGACCAGAACTTTTCCGTTCGTCAGCCCGACGGCCGGAAAAGCCTCCCGAGGCTGAGCCATGCTGCCAGTGAGGGTCCATGTGCCCGGACCGGGGTTATAGACTTCCGCCGAAGCGAGAAGATTATTGTTGTTGTCGACTCCTCCGATGGAGAGGACCTTTCCACCGGCTATCCGCACCTGGGCGTTTAACTCGCGCGGGGATTGCATGGTGCCGGTAGTGGCCCATTGACCTTGGACTTGCGCGGAAAGAGGCTGTAGGTTTACGAGCGCGAATGAGAGTGCGAACAACGTCAGGGTGAGAATCGCAGGGGAGAATTTCTTCACGGTCACTCCTCTCTACATCGATTGTTTTTCATTACAGGCGAAGGCAGGCGCTTCTGGAACGTCAGCGTTTGCGGGAGTATACAACCAGATGGAAATAGGTGCAAACGCGGGAGGTCGAGGGTGACGCCGCCGACAGGTGCTCAGGCCAGCCACATGGTCAGCGCGGTTTTGCTCAAAATCTGTTGCTGGACGGCTGCGCTGAGCGGAAGCGCCCGGAATTCGTCGAGATTCTTCTTGATGTCAGGTACGCCCGGACCGGGCCAGTCCGTGCCGAACAACGTTTTGTCCGCAATTTCTTCGAGGCGCGGAAAATACTTCAGCAGCGTCTTGGGCGGAATGCCGCTGATGTCGAGATACACGTTAGGATGTCGCCGCACCAGAAAGAATGCGGTCTGCATCCATAGCGGGCGTCCACCGTGGGCCAGCAGGATTTTCAATTTGGGAAAATCGACCGCCACGTCGTCAACGTAAATTGGATCGCCATATTTGTTGCGCGCACCGGGAAAAATCGATGTGCCCGTATGGAACATCACCGGCACCCCGTTGGCTTCCGCCGCACGGTATATGATTTCGAGTTCCTTGGCGCCGCTCAGGTAGTCATTGGGAAACAGCAACTGGTGCGGCGGATGAATTTTGATCATCTTTAGTCCCAGCCTCAGAATCTGCTCCACATCGGCCAACACGTTGGTGGTGTGCCTGGGATGCAGGCTCCCGCAGGACAGCAGGCGCTTGGGGTCCTCCTTCACATAGTCGGCGACGAACTGGTTCACTCCGCTGGTAAATCCAATCACTTCCGGAGCAACATAATTGATCAGCATGGCGCGATCGATGCCGCTGGCGTCGAGGAACTTGAGAAAGGCCCGGGGCGAGCGGCAGAACTCGACGATCTGATCGAAGTTCTGCCGCCTGTGTTTCATCAGCTCAAGCGCATGAGGCTTGAACATTTCCATGGGCTGGATGTGGATGTGGCAGTCGGTGATCAAGGGGATCGTCAGTCGGCCTCAGCTACCGCGGCATTCTATCAGGTGCCTCGATGCTGCAGCGCTTTGACGACCTGCTGCTAAGTCGCCGGACAGAGCACGAACGACGACCAATCGATGGCCCGCTGAAATTGCTCATCCGGCTCGAAAGTCGTTTTGAAGGTAAACGCGAACTGCGTGGGACCGTGCTTTGCGAGATGGGCCAGCCGCTTGGTCGCTTCGTCCATGCCGGGACGGTGCCCCGCTGGCACCCACCACAGCGCGGTATACGTGCCCGAGAACTTCTCGAACCACAATTCCCTGTGACGCAGAAGTTCGGCGTGGGCCGTCTTGTAGACGTAATGGCGCAGCGCCTCAATCGTCTCCCAGACTGACATATTAATCAGGATGCTGTCGTCATCGGGGTACGGTCGAAAATAAGTCGCATTGCCGACGGGCGTCTGCAGCCGCCACACGAAGCCGGGACTACGGTCGGCGAGTGCGTTGATCTCGTCGAGCCGCGAGACGAACCCGGCCATCAGTGGATCTTCGACCGGCGCCTTCACTCGGCCAATGTTAACCTGCGCGAGTTGGTAGTTGGCCATCGGCTTCTCCCTTCCACGAAACGATTAGTTGCGATCCGCGATCTGGGCGGCTGCGAGCACCGCCCTCTTCGTGAATACGCGAATCATCTCGCGACGATACTCGGGAGTGAGGGCGGAAGTTGTCAACGGTTTGCAAATTTTCGCGGCCAGGTCACCGGCGGCTTCGGCGAGAGTTTGATCGACCGCTTTTCCTGCCAGCAACTCGGACGCGCCGTTCACCAGGAGCGGTGCGGGATTGACCGCCGTAATGGCGATCCGAACGTCGGCGACGTGACCGCCGCTGTTGCCGTTCGGCGAGCGCTTCATCACCACAGCGACACCCGCCAGCGGATAATCGATCGACCCGCGAACTCGGAGCTTTCGGTAGACGCCGTGGTAGTCCGCCGATGCCGCCGGAAGGAATACGCGCGTGACCAGTTCGTTCGGCTGCAGCTTGCGATAATCGTCCCCAAGTCCGGTGTAGAAATCGCGCAGGGGAAGGCGACGCGTTCCGCTGGCGCTGGCGATTTCAATTTCCGCGTTCAGGCAGAGCAACGCTGGAGGCGTATCTCCGGAGAATACCGCCCAGCACTTGGTTCCACCGGGGGCCACATGGCAGAGATCGCCGTCTTTCTTGATGCAGAATCCGCAGCCTTTACGCCAGGTGAGCGACTGGTTGTACCACAGGCAGCGCGTGTCGAGGCAAATGTTGCCGCCGATCGTGCCCATGTTGCGCAGCACCGGCGATGCGACGTTGGCGGCGGCTTCAGTCAGTACCGGATAGTGCTGGCGCAGGAAGTCGGAGCGTTCAATCGCGCGTAGCGTGGTCAGGGCGCCGATCTCGACGCCACCTTCGGGTTGCGGTTTGATCCCTCGCAATGCAGTAATTCCACGAAGATCGAGAACGTACTCTGGCTCGAAAAGCTTCTGACGCATGGAAGGGATCAAATCAGTGCCGCCAGCCAGCACGCGAACATTTCCCGTATGGTGGCTCAGCGAGTCGAGGGCGACTTGGATGCTGCGCGGCCGCAGGAGTTTGAAATCGGGGAGGCTCAATCCGCGCCTCCCGCTGCGGATGGAAATTGGCGCCGCGAGGGATCGAGCGCATGCCGTTCCGGTCCCTTTCCCTTAAAGCACAACGCTCCACCATGTTCGCGGAAGCGCGTCGGCGAAGTCGGATCGACACCTTCCGTCAGATTCAGCGCCTTGACATTCTTCTTCGTGCGCAGGGCCGCCAGAACTCGCTCCGGCGTGAACGGCGACTCATGCAGGCGCACGCCGACCGCGTCGTAGATGGCGTTGGCAATCGCCGGAATCGTCGCCGCCAACGATCCTTCGCTGCATTCCTTTGCGCCAAATGGACCTTCCGGATCGACACTCTCTACGATAATCGGCTCGACCTCGGGGGACTCGACCGACGACGGGCTGCGATATTCGAGCAGGCCAGGGTTCATGAGCATGCCGTCCTTCCAGACCATCTCTTCGGTGAGCGCCTGTCCCATGCCCATCCACACCGAACCGATGATCTGCCCTTCGACCGAGACCGGATTCAGCGCGCGTCCGCAATCGTGAGCCGCCCAGACTTTGTGCACAGTGACTTCGCCGGTTTCCTCGTCCACGCTGACCTCGGCCACCTGCGCGGAGTATGAGTATGCCGGCGACGGCCCAACGCCAGCGCCTTTGTGCTTGCCTCCACGAGCTTCCTGGGGAGGCGCGTAGGAACCGGTGCCGGTGAGCGCGCCATGGAAGTCGATGGCCGCGACGACTGCCTCTTCAAATGTCATCCAGTCTTTGGGACCTTCTTCCTTACGTTTCTGCTGCAGCGATCCCCGCAGGATCTGGCCTTCGACATGGCCCGAAACTGACGCTGCCGAGCTTTGCTCGGCCGGACGGCCGGGGACGGCCGTCCCCACATGACCATTCCTTCTGATCACCACATCGCCGCGGAAAACTAATTCCTCCGGCGTGCAATTCATCTTCTTCGCCGCTGCCGCAGCGATAAGTTTCTTCACTTCCTCCGCGGCCCGCAGCGTCGCATTTCCCGCCATGAACGTGACCCGGCTGGAGTAGGAACCGATATCAATTGGCGTCAGATCGGTGTCAGCGGCAATCACCCGAACGCGAGGCAGTGAGCATCCCAGCACTTCGGCCGCGACCTGCGCGGTCATGGTGTCCGAGCCTTGACCGATTTCCGAAGCGCCGGTATACACCACCACGCCGCCGTCGCGATCGATCTTGATATTCACCGTTGAATGCGGCATGTCGGAGCGGATAATCGAATTCGCCGCGCCGCTGACGTAGTGGCTGCATGCGATCCCGAGCCCACGGCCCTTGGGCAGCTTGCCTTTGCGCTCTTTCCAGCCGGAACGGGCAACGGTCTTTTCGATGCACTCCGGCAATCCGTAGCTTTGAACCCGCAGGCCATTCACCGTGATGCAAGGAGGCTTCAGCAGATTGCGCCGCCGAATTTCGGCCGGGTCTATCCCGATTTTCGCCGCCAGTTCGTCCAGTTGCGATTCGAAGGCGAAGCGCACGTTCACGGTGCCATGCCCGCGCATGGCGCCACAGGCAGGCTTGTTCGTCAACACGCGGTATCCGTCGTATTGAATGTTCGGAATGTCGTAGAGCGCCCCCAGCAGCGCGCCGGAATAGAGAATCGTGACCACGCCGTAGGAACAGTACGCGCCGCCGTCCTGCACCACCCGCGCCTTTACGGCGATAATGCGACCGTCGCTCCTCACTCCCGTTTTCAGGTCAATGATGGTGCGCGGCCGTCCGCGATGAGCCCAGAACACTTCCTCTCGCGTGTAGGTGATTTTCACCGGAGCCTGGGCCTTGCGCGCAGCCACTGCTGCGATGATCTCGAGTGGAATCACTTCGCTCTTGCCGCCGAATCCCCCGCCGACCAGCGGCTTGATGACTCGAATCTGCGCCATCGGCATTTCGAGGACAAGCGACAACTTGTGTTGCAGATAGTACGGAACCTGAGTCGAAGACCACACGGTCAGGCGTCCGGGCTTGCCGGTGTGCGGATCGAGTTCGAATGAAGCCAGCGTCGAATGCGGCTCCATCGCCGCGTGCGTCACTTCATTGGCGATGAAGCGAGCCTCGGCAACGTGATCGGCCTCGGCGAAGCCTTGGTCAGGGTCGCCGAAGATGTGATGATAGTCTTTCTCCAGATTGCCCGGCTTGGAGTCGTGAATGAGATCGCTCTGCGCCTTCATCGATTCTTCGGGATCGAAGTACGCGGGCAGAACTTCATACTCGACATTGATGAGTTCGAGCGCCTTCTCGGCGATCACTTCGGAAACGGCAACCACACAGGCAACGTTGTCGCCCACATAGCGCACCTTGTCGAGCGCCAGAGGATATTCGTCGTGGCCCACCGGGAGAATGCCGTAAGGATTAGGCGCGTCCTTCCCCACCGCAACCGCAACCACACCTTCACATTTCTCTGCGCGCCTTGTGTCGATGCGCAAGATGCGCGCGTGCGGATACGGCGAATGCAGAATCTTGCCGACCAGCATGCCGGGCACGCTGAGGTCGTCCGTGTACTTGCCCGCGCCCGTCGTCTTCCCGGCCGCGTCGATCATCGCGGTGGGCCTGCCGATAATGGAGAAATCGTTGCTCATCCTGCTTCCCAATTCAAGAAAGCTTTGTCATTCCGAGCGAAGCGAGAGCCTGCCCTGAGCGCAGCCGAAGGGAATCTGCTTTCGCGGGCACAACGCCATCACTTGGCCGCCGCCAGTCCCTTGCGTTCGACCTCAACCGCCGACCGGATGGCGTCATACATCTGGCTGTAGCCCGTACAGCGGCAGAGATTGCTGCTCAATGCAGCGCGAACTTCGCCTTCCGATGGATCCGGATTCTCCGCCAGCAGCGATTTCACCGTCATCATGAAGCCCGGCGTGCAGAATCCGCATTGCGCGCCGCCCCAGTCGCCATAGGCCTTCTGGATGGCCGCGAGAGCGCCGTGCTCGCTCACGCCCTCAACGGTGGTGATCTCCTGTCCTTCGCAACTCGCTGCCAGCAACGTGCACGACATCATTGCCACGCCATCGACCAGCACAGTGCATGCGCCGCAGGACGAATCATCGCAGCCACGCTTCGAGCCCGTGAGCTGCAATTCCTGCCGCAGCACATCGAGCAGAAGGGCGCTGGGCTCGATGGCAAGTTCGTGAGCACGGCCGTTGACGCGGAGTTCGATGAGTTCTTTTTTCATGGGGAACCCAGCTACTAGCTCCTAGCTGCTAGCTTCTAGCGAGACGTCGTCCGCCCTTGGCTAGTAGCTAGGAGCTAAGAGCTAGTAGCTTTCTTCAATACATCGGTACTTTCCCATCCACCCGCCGCGACCAGGCATCGATGCCGCCTCGCATGGACTGCGCCTTCTCGAAGCCCTGCTGCCGCAGCCACACGGTCACGTTCATCGATCGAACCCCGTGATGGCAAACCACCACAATGTGGTCCTCGGGATCGAGTTCCTGATGGGCCCGCGACGGCACATCGCCCATCGGCATCGGTTTCGCGGCATCGATCCACGCCGTCTCGACCTCCCACGGCTCACGCACATCGAGAAGCGTGAAAGACTCGCCTAGCTCAAATTTGCTTTTCACTTCTTCGGGAGTGATTTCGTATTCCATCATCGGATGCTGTCGGAAGCGCGCCTACTTCCTCGTCCTACTTCCCCGTCCACTTCGGCTCACGCTTCTCCATAAACGCTCGGATGCCTTCGTGCGCGTCTGCGGTCTTCATTAAGTCGTCGAAATAAATTCGCTCGGCGCGGGCCAGGCCCTTATCGAAGTGCATCGAGTCCCAGGCATAAGACGCCTTCTTGGCCACCGCCAGCGCGGCCGGGCTTAGCTTCCGCAAATGTCCGACACACTCTTCCACCGCCGCAGTCAACTCATCCTCGCGCGCCGAACGATTCGCCAATCCAATCTCCGCCGCCTCTTTGCCGGCGATCGTCCGCCCAGTCAGAATCAGTTCCGCTGCGCGCTTCTGTCCCACAAGAGCGGCCAAGGCGGTACACGCCACCGGCGGATAGCATCCCAGCTTGATTTCGGGAAATCCCCACTGCGCCGATTCTGTCGTGTAGACGATGTCGCACATCATGGCCAGTTCCGCGCCACCGCCCAGACCGTACCCGTGGACTGCAGCGATGGTGACTTTCTTCGTCGCGACCAGGGCGCGGATCACGGAGTGGAACTTGGTCAACATCTCTTCGACCTTGTCGGGAGTGTGAGCGGCCACGTCGACGCCGACGGAAAATGCTTTGCCGCCTCCGCTTAGAACGACGACGGATATGTCCGGTTGCCCCTCGATCTCTGACAGCGAATGGGCCAGCTCTTCCATCATTGGGATATCGATAACGTTGAGAGGCGGATGGTGTAACGTGATGCGGGCGATCGGCGACGCAATCTCAAGCATGAGCCGGCGGAGGTCGGATGCCGCGGATGTGGATCCCATATCTTCCTCTGCGCCCTCTGTGGTGAAGGTCTTCGCGCACTACAGTCCGAACTACAGGTTGATCGCTGACTTCCGCACTTCACCGATCGTCGACAGCGGATCGCGCGCCCCGGTCTTCTCGGCGATCCACTTCTTCTCGTTGTTGATGATGTCGAGGAGCAGCTTCTTGTCCTCAGCCGACGGCATGTACTCTTTCAAATGTTCCCCGTAGGCGCGGTCGTCGAGCTCTTCACCCGACTGCGCGTGGAATTTCTGTCCTGCCCATTTTCCAATCGCGCGATTGAACTTGATGTGCGGCGCATACAGCTTCGGCTCGCCCGCCCGCAGCGCGCCGTTGAAACGCTCAATCAGCCCAGATACTTCGTCGCGATAAAGAGTCCGGTTGTAGTCGTTTAAGTCGTCCAAGTCCGGAGCCTTGTCGTTCTTCGGCTCGTCATAACGGCCCTTGACGCCCCACACATACGCCCAGTGCGCCGACGAGGAGTGGTCGGTGCCGAACAGGTCGTAAGAACTGGAAATCCATTTGTTGAGATATTTCTGAATCAGCCACGCTGGGATCACGCCCGCTTCCACGATGCGCCGCAGGCCGTCGTTGCCCGTACCCATGTGAAAGGCTTCTTCGCGCAGCATGTACGACATAGACCGTCCCAGCGGAGCGAATGCGGAATACTTGAGCATTTGCAACTGGAACTTGCCATCGCGGTCGACGAAATCGGTGTAGGTGAAAAAATCCATCCAGTTGTCGACATCGACATTAAAGGCGCCCAGCAAACGCTTGTTCTCAAAAGCGCGCCGCTCCAGCATTTTCTGCGCCTCGACCTTGCCCGAGTAGCCGAAGTGATCGACCAGCAAGGCGCACATCTGCCAGCCGTGCCGCATTTCTTCAATCATCACGCGGGTAATGGCGCGGCGGTCCCACTCGGTCGGCGCGTTTTCCAGCAGATTGCGTTGTTGTTCGACGCTGGCGAACTCGGTGTCGCCCTGGTAGACGATCATGTTCATCAGGGCGTCGCGCATTTGCTGCGTGGGAATCTGGCGCAGGTTATCCCACTTGCGGCGGCCTTTGTAGGAGCCGAACTCGATTTCTTCGGTGTCGATGGCGCCGTAGAGCGTGTCGAAATGAAAGGCGTCGATGTCGGCGGTGTTAACGCCAATATCTTTGCGCCAGTCGTTGAACAAACCGATCCAGTCGCTGAAGGTTCCGATTTTTGCTACTTTTCCCGGCATTATCTGAGTCCTCTTCGCTGTCCGAATCTCAGTCAGGAAGCACCGAGCTCCGCTCGGGGACGGACGAATGCGTCCGTCCCTACACGAGCTACTTCGCTTTGAACACCGCCGGCCGCTTTTCCACGTACGCCGCCAGGCCTTCTTTCGCATCTTCGCTCTGGAACAGTAGTTGCTGGTTCTCGCGTTCGACGGCCAGCGCCGACTCCATCGGAATCTCCCAGCCGGTCTGCACCGCGCGTTTGATGCGCCCCACCGCCTTCGACGCTTTGTTGGGCGGACAGAATTGTTTGGCATACTCCATGATGTTTTCCATGAAGCCGTCGCGCTCGAAGATGTCGTTCACGATGCCCAGTTCCTGCGCCTCCTCGAACGAGAAGGTATTGCCCGTCACCATCAACTCGATCGCCTTGCTCTTCCCTACCATGCGCGACAGCCGCTGCGTGCCGCCGGTGCCCGGAAGCACGCCCAGGTTCACTTCCGGCAGGCCAATCTTTCCCGCCTCTTTGCGCGCGATCCGCAGATCGGCCGCCATCGCAATTTCAAGCCCGCCGCCCACGCAGTGCCCGTTGATAGCTGCAATCACCAGTTTCGGCGTGTGCTCGAGACGCAGCAGCATTTCGTTGGCGTGCAGACAGAAGTAATACTTAAAAGTTGGATCGACACTGGTGAGCATCTTGATGTTCGCGCCGGCGGAGAAGAATTTGTCGCCCGCGCCGGTCATGACGATCACATAGACGTCGTTGTCCATACGCGCCTTGAGGATCGCCTCATCCAGTTGACGATTCATTTCGTAGGTGTAAGTGTTGGCGGGGGGATCGCACATCTCGATCACCGCTACGCCTCCGTCGGTGCGGTAGTTGACAAGCTGCCTGGTGGTTTCGCCGGTGGTCGGCTGTATTGTGGTCGCCATCTTTAGATCTCCTTACTGTTTCCGTAATAGCTTTGTGATTCCGAGCGAAGCGACAGCCTGCCCTGAGCGCACATGGGCCTTTGGCCCACCCGAAGGCGATGAAAAATCCGGGTGCCCCATTTCTCGCGCGTTCTTTGCGCGAGAAGTGGGGATTTTCGACAGAGCGAAGCTGAAGGGAATTTGCCGTCCCCATCGCTGAAAACAGTCCTCGCCATTAGCGCCCGTTCCTACCCTTCTTCGCGTTCGCCATCACGCCCAGCAGAAAAATATCGCTCATCTCGCCGGAGATCGACACCGCATCCGCATCCACTCGCGGGTTGTGCCAAGTGTAGATCCAGTTCATCATGCCAAACAGACTGAGCACGGCAATGCGCGTGGAAAACTGCAAGTCGTGTTCGCTTTTGAAGTTGTCGAGCAGGCCGACGCAAATCCGGTAGTACTCCCGCTTGATAGCTGCCACTTCCGACGCGAAACCATTCTTCAGCACCTCAGCCTCGTGGGAAAGAACCTTCATCGCCGCCTGATTCGCCAGAAAATATTCCAGGTGATTCAGGATGAAAATCCGAATGCGCTCTTCAGAGTCGGTCACGCCTTCCAGGCGCGCCTTCAATCGCTGCACAATCGTGGTGAAGGTATGCTTCTGGATCAAATACAGCAGCCGCTCCTTGGATTCGAAGTAGTAGTAGAGTCCCGCGAGCGACATGCCGCTCTCGCGCGACAGATCGCGCATCGAGGCGCCTTCATATCCCTTTTTGCAGAAGACCTCGGTGGCATGCCCGATAATTTCCGCCAGGCGCCGGTCGTAGCGTGTCTCTGGAGCGGCCGGAGCGCGATGCCGTCGCGCCGAAAGCCGGGATGTTGTGGAAGGACTTGCCATGATTCAGAATCGGCAATTCGAACGTTCGTTCGAACAGAGTATACGCCCGTGTGACCCTGATCACAAGACCATTGCAACTAGGGTGATTTCTTATTCCTGCCCGCCGCCTCATAAGCCCGTCCCAGCCAGTCGAGGGCATCGTGCAAGTCGGCGTCGGACGAGAGTTCGAAGGTAAACCATCGCGCCTTCTGGATCTGCATTGACCCTATGCGCGGATCCGCTTCAAGACGCGCACGGGCGGCAGCGCTCGGGGCTTCGAACTTGAAAGCCAGCGAGTTCGCAGTTTCCATCCCGCGAGTGCGGGGCGCCAGGGCGAATATTTTTTCTTTGCGGTAGAGAGCAGTGAACCCGAAAAAGCTGCGGGTCGCGACTTCCGGCCAGCTACCCACTTCAACCGCCAACGCCGCAGACCACGCCTTCATCTGTCCCGAAGCGGGGGAAAGCTGCGGACGGCGGTTGCCAGCACCTCGCTGCTGTTGCCTTTGACGCTTCCGACGCACTTTGAGTCCATCACTTGGGCTGGGGAGTAGCGGCTTGCACGGTTGCCGGCTGCTGCACCGTCTCGCGCTCGACTAGGATGATCTTCTGCACCTGGTTGCGGTCGTAGGACTGGTCCTTTCCGTCCACCCGCACGACAACAGAGGTCATGCTAACGGAGAGGACGTCGCCCTGAACCACTTTTCCATCCCGCAACTCCACGTTGTCGCGGGAAAGCCCACCCAGTTCAAACGTGATGCTGCCACCCGACGCCTCATCGAGTTTCATATCTACCGGAGTGCTGCCCGAAGCGTAACCCTCTTTGCTGAATGCGAGCGTGTGCGGGCCAACGCTCAAGCGAACGGTCGCAGGCGTAAGACCTTGGTCTCGTCCGTCTACTTTTAGACTGGCACCTGGCGGTACCGAGATAACCTTCAAAGGTATGGTTTTAACGGAAGTTGGGACGCCCGACTCATCATTGCGCGCCACCAGCTTCAGACCTGCTGGAATTCCCACGGACATCAGGTGGAACGCTACCCTGGCCGACTGTCCAGGATCAAGATCGCTGATACTGAGCACGCCGTCGCCGATTCGCACGCCGCCTTTGTCGGTCATGTACACCGTAAACGAAGCCTGCGGAATCCGTTTTCCGGACATGTTTTCGATCAGCACGTTCGATTCGAGACTCAGTTGTCCGTCATAAGCCGCCAGCTGTTGGAACTTGCCGAAGCTAAGTCTGAGCGTAGGGCTGTTCTGGTCCGGCCACAGCAAGACCATTGCCGCTGCCTTGTCATCTTTCTTGTCCTTTGCATTGAAGGGAACGGAGAAGAGCAGGCAACATATGATCGCGAGAGAATGAAGAGGCTTCATTCGGGAAGTCATATTCATAGAGAATGCTCCAACTCACGAATGTAGAGTTGCCTTTAGTTCCTCACATCCCCCAGCACGCTCTCGATCTCAGCCTTCAGGTCCGCGGTCAACGGCAGAAACGGCAATCTCGACGGGCCGCCGTAGTAGCCGTTGAAGTCCATGCCGTACTTGAATCCGGGAACACCGAGATCGCCAACTCGCTGCGCTGCCTTCGCAATTCGTTCTTGCTTCAGACTCGCCAGTTCGGCGTCGCCTTCTTTCCACGCGGCGTAAATCTCATAGCAAGCCGTGGGCGCCGGGCAGGCGAACGCGAGGATGGCTCCGACCGCGCCCGCGTCGAGCGAAGGCTGCAATTTCTGCGCCGCTCCGACCAGCACCTGGAATCCGACTTCCTTCTGCCGCGTCTTCATCTTGCCCACGACCGTCACGGCCGACGACGACGGCTTCGCGCCCGACGTGCCCGAGATCCCTCCTACCTGCACCAGTTCTCCACCGTCGGCACTGGCTCCGGAAGCTGCGGCAGCCAGCATCCGCGGAGTCACGGCGTCAAATGTTTCGTTGACGGTGGCACTTCGCTTGACGTGGCGCGTGCCTTCGACCATCGTGCGAACTTTTTCCACGTCGCCGCTCGATTCCTTGATGCCGATCAGGTTCGGGTGGCCGGCCAATTCGATCACCACCTCGGCGGGGATGTCGTATCCAGTAGCCTGCGGAAAGTTGTAAATGATGACCGGCAGCGGCGAGCGGTCGGCCACAGTGCGGTAGAAAGCCAGGATGTTCGCCGCCTGCATCTGCTTTTTGTAATAGTGCGGCGTGCGCACCATGGCGACGTCGTAGCCAAGTTCGGCGGCGTATTCGGTAAGGCGCAGCGTCTCGATCGCCGATTCGATTCCTGTGCCCGCGGCCAGCACCTTGTTCGGCGCGGCAGCCGCGCGCGCAACTTTCAGCACATCGCGCCGCTCCTGATCGGAGAGCAGGATCGCTTCGCCCGTTGAGCCCAACACGACTATGCCAGCCACCGGCGTGCGTGAATAGCGCTCCACGTTTGATTCGAGTTTCTTGAAGTACACGTTGCCGTCGGGATAAAACGGCGTGGTGATGGGAGGAAGAATTCCGTGTAGCAGCATAAGACTCCTCGGAGAACCTGATTCGTAAGAATACTACGAGGCGGTCAGTGAAGTTGAGCAGCGTCGATGCGATAGCCTTGCAGCAGCGGCTGATCGCCGTCGATAAGCCAAACGAATTCTTCCTGGGCCTGTCCTTGTGTAAATTGCGTGCTGAATAGCTGGTTCACAAAAAGATTGCCGTTCTGCCAATTGATGTGAAACCCGGTCGCCGTTGTCGCCCCAGAGTTACCCATCTTCTGATGGACATTTTTGAAAAACTTGATCTCGTCTTCTTGCGAACCTGCTCCACGAAAGGATGCACTCGTATCTTCGTAAATCGACTCATAATCCCCACGATCAAGACGTTGATGAAACTGCTCCACGGCGGAGTGAGCTGCGCGGTAGTTGCGGTAGACACCTCTTCCGCAACTCCATAGGAGGACCACCCCAAAACGGCAAACATGGCTCCGATCATGATCCACGATCGGTTATTCCCCTCCCGTATTTCCGCTTCAGACGGTGGGGGCGGAATATCAGACGGAATCATTTCCATCCTCTTGGCCGGTAACCGGAACATCCTGCCGGGACCTTAGCCCCTCACAACGCGTTCGGCGTGCAAATGCTGGAGCGCCTTTACATTGATTTCGCCGCGCTGCAATGCCGCGATGCCCTCGGCCGCAGCTCGCGCCGCCGCCAGAGTCGTGATCGTAGGAATGCGCGCGGTCACTGCCGCGCGGCGAATCGCCTTCTCGTCGAACCAAGGTTCAAGTCCGGTCGGCGTGTTCACGATGAGTTGAATGCGCTGGCCCTTGATGAAGTCGACCACGTTGGGCCGGCCCTCTTTCACTTTATAGACGCGCTCCACGTTCATGCCAGCGTCCTCGATCACGTCGGCCGTGCCAGCCGTGGCTACGAGTTTGAATCCCATGTCCACAAACTTGCGGGCCACCGCCGCCACATGCTTCTTGTCGTGGTCGGTGACGCTGATAAAGATAGCTCCCTGCGTGGGCAACTTCTGTCCGGCGGCAAGTTGCGCTTTCGCGAACGCTTCGCCAAAGTTGTCGGCCACGCCCATCACTTCGCCGGTCGATTTCATCTCCGGCCCGAGAACGGTGTCGACGCCCGGAAATTTGTTCCACGGAAACACGGGAGACTTCACGTAGAAGTGGCTCCCGGTGTCGAGGTCGGCGCGGCGATCGATGAATTCCGGCAAGAACTCACGCAGCTTGCGGCCCGTCATAAGCCGCGCGGCGATCTTTGCCATGGGAACGCCCGTCGCCTTCGAAACGAACGGCACGGTGCGCGAGGCTCGCGGGTTCACTTCGAGCACGTAGACTTTGTCGCCATCACCGTTCCCGCGCGGAATCGCAAACTGAATGTTCATCAGCCCGACCACCTTCAGCGCGCGCGCCAGCTTGAAGGTGTAGTCGCGCATCCGTTCCAGCAGCGGCTGCGGAATATCGACAGCGGGCAGAACGCACGACGAATCGCCGGAGTGCACGCCAGCCTCCTCGATGTGCTGCATGATGCCGCCAATCACGACGTCCTCGCCGTCGGAAAGCGCATCGACGTCGACTTCAATCGCGTCTTCCAGAAAATGATCGATCAGCACCGGGCGGTCGTGCGAGTACTCGACCGCCTCCTTCATGTATTTGATGACGGCCGCTTCATCGTGGGCAATCACCATGGCACGGCCGCCCAGCACATACGAAGGCCGCACCAGCACGGGATATCCGATGCGCCCCGCACCTTCGACGGCCTCTTCAATCGAGGTGGCCATCACGCCGGGCGCCTGTGGAATCTGCAACTCCTCGAGCAGTTTGTTGAAGTGCTTGCGATCTTCGGCCAGATCGATCGACTCGGGCGATGTGCCGATGATCTTCACGCCTGCGGCCTTTAGGGGCAGCGCCAGGTTCAGCGGAGTCTGCCCGCCAAACTGCACGATCACGCCGACCGGCGCGCCTTTCGACGTTTCGTGCTGGTAGATTGCCCACACGTCTTCAAAAGTCAGCGGCTCGAAGTAGAGGCGGTCGCTGGTGTCGTAGTCAGTCGAGACTGTCTCAGGATTGCAGTTGATCATGATCGTCTCGAATCCGTCATCGCGCAGCGCGAACGACGCGTGACAGCAACAGTAATCGAACTCAATTCCCTGCCCGATGCGATTGGGCCCGCTCCCGAGAATGATGACTTTCTTCTTGTCGGTCGGCGCGGCTTCGTCCTCGTCTTCGTAGGTCGAATAGAGATATGGCGTGAAGCTTTCAAACTCGGCCGCGCAGGTGTCGACGCGCTTGTACACCGGCATCACGCCGTGTTTCTTGCGCAGGTGACGAACTTTCTCCTGCCCGTCAAGTCTCCACACCGCCGCCAATCGTCCGTCCGAGAATCCCATGCGCTTCGATTCGCGCAGCACCTCGGTGGGGATCGACTCCATCGGATGCTTTTCCAGCTCAAGTTGCTGGTCGTTGATCTCCTTGAGCTGGTACAGGAACCACGGATCCATGGAAGTCATCTTTGCGATCTGTTTCACCGTGTGTCCCTGGCGCAGCGCATATTGCACGTAGGCGAGGCGCTCGGGGTGCGGCGTTACCAGCCGCTTGGTCAGAATCTTTGGCTCGATCTTTTCGCCGCCCACGCGCTTGCCGGTGTCGAGCGAGCGGATGCCCTTCATCAGCGCTTCCTTGAAGGTGCGCCCGATGGCCATCACTTCGCCCACCGACTTCATCTGCGGACCCAGCGTGTCGTCGGCGCCGGGAAATTTCTCGAACTGCCACTTCGGAATCTTCACGACAACATAATCGAGCGTTGGCTCGAAACATGCCGGAGTCTTACGGGTAATGTCGTTGGGAATCTCGTCGAGCGTGTAGCCCACAGCAAGTTTCGCGGCGATCTTGGCAATCGGAAATCCGGTGGCCTTCGAGGCCAGCGCCGAAGACCGCGACACGCGCGGATTCATCTCGATCACGACCATCCGGCCGGTTTCGGGATTCACGCCGAACTGAATATTCGATCCGCCCGTATCGACTCCGATCTCGCGAATCACGGCGATCGACGCGTCGCGCATGGCCTGGTACTCGCGGTCAGTAAGCGTCTGCGCCGGTGCCACCGTGATCGAGTCGCCGGTGTGCACGCCCATGGGATCGAAATTCTCGATCGAGCAGATGATGATGACGTTGTCCTTGGTGTCGCGCATCACCTCGAGCTCGAATTCTTTCCAGCCCAGCACCGACTCTTCAATCAGAGCTTCGCGCACCGGCGAGAAATCGAGGCCTCGACTCAACACTTCGACCATCTCTTCGCGGTTGTAAGCGATGCCGCCGCCCGACCCGCCCAGCGTGAACGAGGGCCGGATGATCACCGGGAACCCGATCTTGCCCGCGAACTCGACGCCGTCCTTCGTGTTGTTGACCAGCGCCGACTTGGGCACGTCAAGCCCGATCCGCTGCATGGCATCTTTAAAAAAAAGGCGGTCTTCCGCTTTTTTGATGGCCTCAACGTTCGCGCCAATCAGGATCGCGTTGTATTTCTCCAGCACGCCGCCGTCCGAGAGTTCGATTGCG
The DNA here is from genome assembly GCA_013289685.1 of Acidobacteriota bacterium. Lineage (GTDB taxonomy): Bacteria > Acidobacteriota > Terriglobia > Terriglobales > Acidobacteriaceae > Sulfotelmatobacter. The sequence continues at coordinate 420,574 of JABCZL010000003.1, forward strand.
AGATTCAGGGCAGTCTGCCCGCCCACGGTCGGCAGCACGGCAAAACCAGCGCCCGGCGCCATCTCCCGCTCAATGCGGATGATCTCTTCCAGATACTCCAGCGTGAGCGGCTCGATATAAGTGCGGTCGGCCGACTCCGGGTCGGTCATGATGGTGGCCGGGTTCGAATTCGCCAGCACCACCTCGTAGCCCTCGGACTTGAGCGCCTTGCAAGCCTGCGTGCCGGAATAATCAAACTCCGCCGACTGCCCAATGATGATGGGCCCGGAGCCGAGGATCAGGATTTTCGAGATGTCAGTGCGTTTGGGCATTTGGTTGGGATAGCGGCTTCGGCCATCCGGTGTTGGGCTTGGTCTCGTTGCGTTCAACGTCGATCAGGTAGCAGCGTCCCCCGAAGTGATCAATCTGAAGTTCGAGAGGACTCTGCGGCTTCTTGCCTTTTTCGATCGACACGTAAAATGACTCGCCGTCCTGCGGATTCATGTAAGTGATCCAGTACTGGCCAGGCTGTAATCCGCTAAGATCGAGCCGACCACGCCCGTCAGTCCACACGTGCGAGATCATAGGACCGAAGCGGCCGCAAAAACACTCCGGACCCTCGGCGGTCTTAGAGGCATCGCGAATGATAACTTCCGCATTGCTGAGGGGCCTTCCATCGCGATCTTCGAATAGAGCTTGCTTCGCGGTAGTTGCCAAAGATACGCAGGTCACTTGACACGAAAACACCGGGCTCGAAAACGCCGCTGCGATGAATACGCTGGCGAGTACGCGGCGATGAAGAACCCTCTTCACCCTTTCCACTCCTCCATCATCTTCGTAAATTCCTTGAACAGATAATGCGAATCATGCGGCCCCGGCGCAGCTTCCGGGTGATACTGCACGCTGAACAGCGGCAGGTTCCGATGCCGCAAGCCTTCGAGCGTATCGTCGTTCAGGTCGATGTGCGTCAGCTCGACTTCACTGTCCGCGAGCGAGTTTGGATCGACGGCGAAATTATGGTTGTGCGCCGTGATCTCGATCTTCCCAGTCTTTAACTGCTTCACCGGATGATTCCCGCCGTGATGACCGAACTTGAGCTTAAAAGTCTTGCCGCCCAGCGCAATCCCCGTGAGTTGATGCCCCAGGCAAATTCCGAAAATCGGCTGCCGTCCCATCAGCCTGCGAATCGAATCCACTGCGTACGTACACGGCTCCGGATCGCCGGGCCCGTTCGATAAGAAAACTCCGTTCGGCTTCAGTGCCAGCACATCCTCCGCCGGAGTCTGCGCCGGGACCACCGTCACCTTGCAGCCCTCGCCGCGCAGCTTCCGCAGAATGTTCTGCTTGATGCCGAAGTCGTAGGCGACTACGTGAAATCGCGGCGGCTCGTCTTTCACTCCGACCACAGCGACCGGCTCGTGGGAGCGCTCGCCGACCTCCCAGACATACGGGCCCTTGGTGCTCACCACTTTCGCCAGATCCATCCCGTCCATCTTGGGGATGGACCGCGCCTTCGCGATCAGCTTGTCGGCGTCGCTCTCGATGGTCGACACGACGCCGCGCATCACACCGTGATCGCGCAGATGCCGCACCAGTGCTCGAGTGTCGATGTCAGACAGCACCGGCACCTTGAACTGTTCCAGATATTCTTCGGCCACCTGCTGCGAGCGCCAGTTCGAGCTGACGCGCGAAAACTCGCGCACGATCAGCCCTTCGATCCACGGACGCGTGGCTTCGTTGTCTTCGTGGTTGGTGCCGTAGTTTCCGATTTCGGGGTTGGTCAGGACGACGATCTGCCCCGAGTAGGAAGGGTCGGTGAAAATTTCCTGGTAGCCAGTGATGGAAGTATTAAAAACGACTTCGCCGTAGCATTCGCCTTTGGCGCCGTAGCCTTTGCCTCGGAAGACTCTGCCGTCTTCCAGCGCAAGGATAGCCTGCATTCTCGCTCCAGTGGAGTGGATTTTATGAATCTTATCAGGGAACGCCGCAGCGGCCAAGGGCGGAACGCGGAATCCAAAAAGAAATCTGTGGATCGGAGGGATCGAATCCGTTTCTCAGGCCGATCACGCTCGCATGACTCGGAAGGAACCGGCTCGCGCAATCCTTACCGCACGCGCCCCAGCTTGTCCATCGGCCAGTACCCGAACACTGCCTTGCCGTAGATAAGGCTCTGGCTGACGGGACCGAATTCGCGACTGTCACTTGACATGGAGCGATGGTCGCCGAGCACAAAGAAGTAATTCTCCGGCACCGTGGTTTCGGGGTACGAACGGAAATCAGTATAGGCCGGGGGAACGTAGTCCTCGTCGAGCGCCTCGTCATTCACGTACACATGTCCGCCGTCGATGCGGATGCGGTCGCCCGCCATCCCGATGACGCGTTTGATGTAGCTCTTGGAGGGATCGTGGGGATAGCGAAAGACCACAATATCCCCGCGCTCAATGGGTTCGAGGCGATATACAAACTTGTTCACGAAGATTCGTTCCTGATCTTCGAGCGAGGGCATCATGCTCACTCCCTCGACCTTTACGGGCTGGTAGAGGAAGATGATGACGAAGGCAGAGATCGCAAGCGAAATAATCAGATCGCGCAGCCACACGCCAATCCCGGTGCCGACGCGGACGCGAGCTGTCGTTCCCACAGGGGCGGTCGCGGCCGTCGGCGAGGGTGCCGCTGCCTGGCCAACTGAACTCGTTTCCGAAGACGTCCCTGGCATGCCTTCCTATTGTATACAGAACATGCCGAGCAGCAGCAGATTGAATTCGAGACCAAGCCTCGGGAGGACATGGGCTCGCGCGCTTCCGGTCGACTTCGGCGTCAGGTTACAATAACCGCATGCGAGGAATCTTATGACACGCCCTTTACTCCAGAGCAAAATCCTGCACCGCACCCTGACACTGGCTTTCCTCTTCCTGGTAACTCTAACCATGTCCGCGCAGTGGACCGCGCCGCAGGAAGAAGGAGGAGGCGTCCCGGCCTACAACGCCGGACCTCCGCCCAAAGGAACCAAGCTGCCTCGCCTTTTGAACAAGGCTGACCTGTGGGGAGCCGACGCGCAGAATCCTTACCAGACGCATGCTTACGAGCTCGCGGCGAAGATTCCAAACGTGCTGCACCAGCAGCCTTGCTACTGCTACTGCGACCGCATGGGCCACAACAGCCTGCACAGCTGCTTTGAGAACACCCACGGCGCCCAGTGCGCGACCTGCCTGAAGGAGCTTTACTATTCCTACCAGCAGCACCAGAAAGCCAGGTCCGCATCGCAGATCCGTGCCGGAATCATCAGGGGAGAATGGAAGCAGATCGACCTGATGTCGGCCGCCACCATGAACTAATACTGAGTCGCGAGTACCGGGTACCGCGAGAAACGCGCTGGCTCCCCTCGGTACTCGCGCCGCCAACTGGACCTTCACCCACTCTTTGGGCGATACTTTAGTGCTCAGCAAAAGCACGATCCAAGGAGTTCCCCATTACCAAGAGCACAGGAAGAGTTTTGCACATGGCCCAGAAACCTACCGCGAAAAAGCCCGTGGTTGAAGATCCGCGTTATACCCAGGCGCTGCAGGGCTACGAAGCTGGACTCCGCGCCATGCAGGAGCACAAATTCGACAAGGCGAAACCTCATTTCCAAAAGGTGATCGCCGGGCCCATCAAAGAACTGGTCGACCGCGCCAACGTTCATCTCAGCATCTGCAACCAGCATTTGGAGCGCTCCGCGGCCACGCAGTTCAAAACACCGGAGGAGCACTTTGACTACGCAGTCTCGCTGATGAACGTCGGTGACTATGTCACCGCTCGCGAGCATCTCGACAAGCTGCTTAAGCAGAATGCCAAGTCGGACTATGTGGTTTACGGTCTGGCTGCGCTCGACTGCCTTACCGGACACGTCGAGGATTCGCTGAAGCGTTTAGACGAAGCGCTGCGTCTCAATGCTCAACTGCGTTTTCAGGCGCGCAACGATTCCGACTTCCAGAACCTGGCCGAGGATCCGCGCTTCACGGAATTGCTCTATCCCGATCCGGGCGCCGAACTCGGCTCCTCCGACGGCGACCTCGGCGAAGAAGAGCCTGCGTAGCCGCCCTGCGGGGACACCCTCGATGCAAACCAAAACCGCCGAGTCCTCTTCGCTGGAGAAGACCGCGCGCGAGCGCGGTCTGCGCGTCGTCGCCATCGGCGGCGGCACCGGTCTTTCCACGCTGCTTAAGGGACTGAAGCGCTTTGTGCTCTCGCCGACGGAAATGCTCCCGCCAGCCGACTCGCCGATGATCCGTGATCTGTGCGCCGTGGTCACCGTCAGCGACGATGGCGGCTCCAGCGGCCGCCTGCGCAAGGAACTCAACATGTTGCCGCCGGGGGATATCCGCAACTGCATCGTGGCCCTCAGCGAAGACGAAGCCCTGCTCTCCAAGCTTTTCCGTCACCGCTTCGACAAAGGCTCGGGACTGGAAGGCCACAGTTTCGGAAATCTTTTTCTGGCAGCCCTCACTTCCCTGACTTCAGATTTCTCAGAAGCGGTGCGACTCTCGTCCGAAATTCTGGTCACGCGCGGCCACATCTATCCTGCGACCACGTCCAACGTCGAACTCGAAGCGCTCATGGAAGACGGCACCCGCGTCCGCGGCGAAACCAAAATCACCGCCAGCAAGGGACGCATCCGCGAACTGTTTCTGGTCCCGCCGAACGTGGAACCCATGCCCCAAACTCTGGAGGCCATCGCTCACGCCGACATGATCACGATCGGTCCGGGATCGCTGTTCACCAGCCTGATTCCGAACCTGCTGGTGCGCGGCATCGCCAAGGCCATTGTCGAATCGCCCGCCACCAAGGTCTACATCTGCAACCTGATGACCCAGGCCAACGAAAGCCTTGGACTCACCGCCGCCGACCACATCCGCGCCCTGAATCGCCACGCGCAGAAACAGATCTTCGACTTCGCGCTGATCAACCGGACTCCCGCCTCCAGCGAACTGCAATCGAAGTACGCCAGCGAAGGCGCCTGCCAGATCGTCAACGATCTCGAAGCCGTCGAAGCGCTCGGCGTCGTTCCCGTGCTCGGAGACTATCTCGATGAAGGCGGAGTCGCGCGCCACAACACCGCCCGCGTGGCCCGCGATCTAATGCACCTTGTAGCGCAACGCCCCCTACGAGAGCGCGCAACGTAGCAATTTAATTCTTGTCCCTCCGGCTCCTTCTTTTTGTCATTCCGCCTTCATTCTTGTCATTCCGCCTCTTTTTATCATTCCGGTTCCTGTTTTTGTCATTCCGAGCAAAGCGAGGAACCTGCTTTTCGCCCGAGCCCGCACCCCTGCCGTTTGTCGCGGCTCCGCCCATCCTGTATCGTGATTGTTCCTCATCGAGGACTCTGCCGTCCTGGAGTCGAATCATCATGCGCTCTTCCCTGTTCATCGCCGCCATCCTGCTGATCGCGTCGTCCTTGTGCCTCGCCCAAACCGGTCCTGAGCATGGCGGCCACGAAGTTCAGATCTGGGCGGGCGGCGGCCACTCCGTCAGCGGCGGACGCGGCAACACCGGCGTCTTCAACGCCGGCCTGCGCTACGGATGGATTCTGACCGGACCGCACCTTCCCGGCTTTCTCAGCGGACGCTTCGAATATGTGGTCGATGCGGTCCCCGTCTTTCTCGTGTTCCAGCCCGCGAACACGGCCTACGGCGTCGGTTTCGATCCGCTCGGCCTCAAGTGGAACTTTGTGCGCCACGGACGCTTCTCACCCTACCTCGAACTCACCGGCGGCACGCTCTTCACCAACCACGAAGTCCCCACCTACGCCAACACCGTGAACTTCACCGACCAGGCCGCTCTAGGCATGCACATCCTGGGCGCGAACCACAACGTGAGCCTTGAACTGCGCTATATGCACATCTCGAACGCAGGACTCGCGAACTTGAATCCCGGAGTCAACACCGTGCAAGTCAGGCTCGGCATTGGCAAGTTTTTCGGAGGCCGAGAGAAGTAAAGCTGGTCCGGTTCGCACTCTTAAATTTGGCCACCTGGCAACCACAATTACGAAAGTCCAATTACAGAGGTAACGTGCCTCCAAAGCCCGTCTGGTGGCATTGTGGAAGGGTGGCAAGACATTATCAGAGCGACGACGTCGGCTGGGATGCGGGGCGCGAAGGCTATGTTGATTTGCCGAAAGCGCCGATTTACGCACCCGTCCCCAAGGCCACCGGCAAGCCCCAGGGCGAGCGCTACCTGCTTAGCATTCGCGGGGAAGAGCGGGTCGCAAGCCTGCTCGCCGGCGGCGGAATGATCTGGGCGGTCTACGTGGCATCGACGGATTACGCCAGCCTCTTGACCCTTCGAATCATGCCACCTGGACCGATTGAGGTGTGTGGCCTGGGGATTCTAGCCTGGCTGCACGCAAAGTGGCGGCGTTCCCTGAAATCCCTCTGAGTTCGCCCCGCATCTTTCTCCGCAACCGCGCTCCCTTGCTTCCCTGCTCCGCGGCCAGCTATTCTTCTCGCTTATGTCCACGCTCGTCGAATGTGTTCCCAATTTCTCCGAAGGCCGCGATAAAGCCAAAGTTGACGCCATCATCGACGCCATGAAGATGCCGGGCGTGTTCCTGCTCGACCGCGAAATGGACTCCGACCATAATCGCTGCGTCATTACTCTGGTCGGCGAGCGCGAAGCGATTCAGGAGGCGGCCATCCGCGGCGTCGGCAAGGCTGCCGAAGTCATCGACCTGAACACTCATACCGGCGCGCACCCGCGCATGGGAGCGGCCGACGTCGTCCCGTTCATTCCCATCGACGGCGTCACCATTGAAGACTGTGTGGCCATGGCGAACCATGTCGGCGAGCAGATATGGAAGCGCTTCCAGATTCCCGTGTATCTCTACGAAGCCGCCGCCCGGACCCCGGAACGCCAGGGCCTGGAAAATATTCGCCGCGGCCAGTTCGAAGGCATCCGTGCCGAGATCGCGACCAACCCGGCGCGGCGTCCCGACTTTGGCGAGCCCCGCGTGCATCCCACGGCGGGCGCGACCGTGGTGGGCGCGCGCAAATTTCTCATCGCTTATAACGTCTTCCTCAACACCCCTGACGTCGATATTGCCAAGAAGATTGCCAAGGCGGTGCGCTTTTCGAACGGCGGCATGCGCTTTGTGAAAGGCGCGGGCTTCCTGGTGCGCGGTCTGGCCCAGGTCTCGATGAACCTGACCGACTTCGAACAAACCCCCATCCACCGGGTGTTTGAGATGGTGAAGCTTGAAGCCGCCCGCTACGGCGTCACGCCAATGTCGAGTGAGATCGTCGGACTGATCCCCAAGAAAGCTCTGGAACAGGCGGCCGAGTGGTTCCTGCAGGTCGAGAATTTCGACTCGTCATTAATCCTGGAGAACCGCCTCGCCTCCGTCATGGGCGGAAAGATGGCTGTTGGCGGACTGCGGGCTGGGGTCGAGCCTTTTGTCGAGCAACTCGCAGCTCCCACGGCCACTCCCGGCGGCGGCAGCGCCTCCGCCGCGGCGGCAGCTATGGCCGCAGGACTGGCCGTAATGGTCGCCTCCATGTCGCGCGGCAAGAAAGCGTATGTGCAGTTCGAGTCGCAACTGAGCGCAGCCATCGCCCGCCTCGCACCACTGCGCGAAGAACTCAAGGCTGCGGTCGACGCCGATGCGGAGTCCTACAACTCTGTGATGAAGGCCTACAAACAGGCCAAGATCGCCGACGAAAAATCCGGCAACGCGCTAATCGAGGCCGCCCTGAAAGAAGCGACCATGGTTCCACTCAGCGTCGCCGAAAGAGCCCATGAAATCGCACAGCTCGCCGGGTCACTGGAGCCTATTACGAACCCCAACATGAAATCGGACCTGACCACGGCCCGGGCTCTGGCGGGCGCGGCTCTTACCGGAGCCCTGGCCAACGTAGAGATCAATCTGGCGTCGCTGAAGGATCAGGCCTTCGCCGACGACGTACGCCGGCGCACCAAGGCCCTTTCGTAGCGAAGCTTCCGACAACGCATCCGCCGGGCGGGCAAGAGATGCCAGCGATCCAGACAGCCGCTATAATTTATTGGGCGGGACCGAGTGGAAATCTCACCACCCGGGTTACGCCATTATTAAGACCGGGTTGCGCCGCCACACAGGAGAAGATCGCCTATGCGCCGAACCGCGTTCCTGTGCTTTTCCCTATTGTTGCTGGTCACCAGCTCTCTACTGCTCAGCCTGAACGGTTGCGGGAGTTCGACCACCACCATCATTCCCCCCGGAACCATCAAACACGTGGTCATCATCTTCCAGGAGAACCGCACCCCCGACAATCTGTTTCAGGATCCCGTGCTGATCGCCAACCACGCCGACATCGCCAGCAGCGGGATGAATTCTCTTGGCCAGACCGTACCGCTTGCAGCGGGTCCGTTGGGGACCAATTACGACCTCGGCCACGCGCACCACTCATTCGTTGTGATGTACGACGGCGGCAAGATGGACGGGGCCGACCTGGTCCTCGTTGCCTGTAACCAGGGCGCTACCAATTGTCCGCCGCCCAATCCTCAATTCTGGTCCGTAAATCCCTCGGAAGTTAAGCCTTACTTTGATCTGGCCGAGCAGTACACCTTTGGCGATCGTATGTTTCAGACCAACCAGGGACCGAGCTTTCCCGCGCACCAGTTCATCATTTCCGGCACGTCGGCACCCACCGCAACCAGTACCCTTTTCATTGCTGAGAACGCGGGGGGCATCCCCGACGCGGGCAATCAAACCGGCTGTCTGGCTCCTCCCGCCGAATTCGTCTACCTGATCGACCCCACTGGGAAGGAGTCCAGCATGTTGTCTCCTCCCTGTGCGGACCATCCCACGCTCACCGACGAGCTCAACGCCAAGGGCATCAGTTGGCGCTACTACACGCCCTCGGCGGGCTCGCTGTGGACCGGACCGAATGCCATCCAGCACATGTGTGGACCGAATAATCCCCCGCCCAACGCTACTGCCTGCACTGGTTCGGATTGGGTGAACAGCGTCGTCATTCCCGAGACTAAGGTCCTGACCGACATCACCAGTGGGAACCTCCCCCAGGTGAGCTGGGTCATTCCCACCGGCTCGAATTCCGACCACGCCGGAACTCTCACCAACACTGGCGGACCGTCCTGGGTGGCCTCGATCGTGAATGCCATCGGCACCAGCGCCTACTGGTCGGACACGGCCGTCATCATTACCTGGGACGATTGGGGAGGTTGGTACGACCACGTTCCCCCGCCCTCGATCGTCAATGACGGGACCAGCTGGGGATCCGGCTATATCTACGGCTTCCGGGTGCCTCTGATCGTGGTCTCGCCCTACGCCAAGGCCGGCTATATCTCTCACGTCAACCACGATTTCGGAAGCATCCTGAACCTGGTGGAGAAGACGTTCAGCTTGCCGTCGCTCGGCTATGCCGACGCCCACGCCGACGACCTTTCGGACTGCTTCGACTTCAACCAGACCCCGCTCCAATTCAAATCCATCAGCGCGCAACGGAACGCGGAATACTTTCTGAATGACAAAAGCCCGAGAACTGATCCTGACGACGACTAAGGACCTCGTTTTAGAATCCGGATTTTGAGCGAAATCACCCTGGTAACGCCAGTTATCCCCTTCCATTCTCCGTAGCATTGATTGTCTAAGCTGATCTAAGCGAGACAATTGGGTCCAAGGATGCGACGCGCCTTGCAGGAAGCGCAGATGCCAAGATTGCCGTAGTCATCATGATCAGGACACCTGCCAGATAAATTAATGGGTCGGTCGCACTGACCTCGAAGAGTAGAGACTCAATACTGCGGGACACCGCTAGCGAGCCAAGCACACCGAGAGTGCACCCGAGGAGCGCGAGCTTGGCGGCGGAAAACAGGATTAAACCTGCAATCCGTGTGCGCTGGGCACCTAGCGCCATGCGAATGGCGATCTCGTGTGTGCGAAGCGAGGCAGAGAAAGCAACCACCGCATAAATCCCGGTGAGGGCAAGCAGGAGGGCGCCCAAAGCGAAAGCAGAGATCAGGCCGGTATTGAACCGCCGCGGTGCCTCTATATTTGCGATCGCTCCAGTCATGGTTTGCACTTTTTGTAGCGCGAGAAGCGGATCAATTTCGGCAACGGTCGACCGCAGCGTATGAACCATCTGCTCGGGAGGAAGTGCGGAACGGACGGTAATGTATGCACCGGCGGGCCCCGTGAGCTTTCCAGTGTCATCGGTGAAATACAAAGTATCGGCCTGCTCCATGGGCGTATACCATTGATCCCCGGTAGGCTCATCGCGTGAACCCATTTTTGTATCGGCGACCACGCCAACCACCGTTACCCACGGTAGTTTCATCGGCGGACCACCAATGTGCAAACGTTTGCCGACAGCCCGCTCACCCGGCCAGCAATGTTTGGCCATGGATTCGTTCACGATCACAACAAGTTGAGAATGAGAGCGATCGTCTGGGTTGAAGTAACGCCCATCCAGGAGCGGAACGCCCATGACACGAAAGTAGTCACCGAAGATGACCGAGAATATCGCGAACTCAGGTTTCCACCTGTCGGTGGGTCGTCCCTCGATGGTGTATGCAGTCTTGGGGTACCTGCTTGTTGCAGGTGCAGCGTTAATCATGCCTACAGCCACGATCCCTGGCTGACTCGAGAGTCGGGCCACAACCTCCCGACTAAAGGTCTCCGCAGAAGCGCTCGTTGAGTATTGGTTGATTGGCAATTGATAGCCGGCGACCAGGACCCGCTCGGGATGAAACCCTGGATCCACAGCGTGCATCTTCTGGAAGCTGCGCAGAAGTGCGCCGGATGCAATGAGCAGCACCAAGGCTACAGCGATTTCTGAAACCACCAGGCCTGAACGTAACCAAGTATGACTGGAGCTAGCCGTATTGGTCAGGACGCCTTCTTTGAGGCTTTCTATTGGGTCCGTTTTAACGGCGGCGAACGCGGGTGCGAGGCTACAGAGAGCGCCCGTTGCGAGGGCGAGCAACAGAGCGAATCCAGCCACTGGGCCGTTCACGGCAATGGAGTCGATACGCGGCATGGAGTCAGGCAAGGTACGCAACGCAATGCGAATGGCAACTGCAGCGAATGCGAGACCTAACAAAGCACTCGTCATGCCCAGCAGCAGGCCTTCTAAGACGGACTGGCGGATAATTGCGCCGGATCGTGCCCCGAGGGCAAGCCGAAGGGCGTACTCTCTACGCCGCCGGATCGCCCGGAGCAAAAGAAGTCCTGCCACATTGGCACAAGCAATCAGCAGGACAACGGAGACGGCCAGGAACAGCGTTCTGAGCAATGGCCGAACCTCCGAAACCTCATATTCAAGCAACGGAGTGACATCACCGCGGATTTGAATCCTAGACTGGGCGACCGGAAGATTTCGCATGATCTGCTGGGCAACGCGGTCAGCATCTAGTGCAGCCTGCGAAAGGCTGAGGTGCTCTTTTAAACGAGCGACGATGTGGTATCCCCAAAATCCAGCATTCTCGTCCGAAAGCTCATCGGCGGTAAGGCTCATCGGCACCCAGAGCTGTGCCTGGTCGAGGTAACCGGCTGCTGGCGGAAAATCAAAACCGCGCGGCATCACGCCGATGATCGAATACGGCTGGCGATCGAGAGAGATCGAGTTGCCGACAACGTGAGGGTCGCGGTGATACCGATTCAGCCACAGACCGTAACTGATGACTGCGACCGGCTCATGGCCGTCTTCTTCCTTTTGCGTGAAAGTGCGACCGAGAATGGGAGAGACGCCCAGAGTGGAGAATGCACCTGCGGTGAAACGAGCGCCCTTCACTTGTTCTGGAATTTCGCCGCTGGAAACCTCGTAGCTTGCGTCGATGTAGCCTCCCGTGTCGGAGAAAGCCTCTGTGGCGGTCGCGTAGGTTCCGATCTCGCGAGCAGTCACGGGAATCTTAGGGCTATTTCCCAAATGATCTCCTAACAGGACGAGGCGGTCGGGATGGTTGAAGGGCAGTGGACGCAAGAGTATGCCTTCGACGAGGGAGAAGATGGCAGTAGTGCCACCAATGCCTAGACTCAGGGTGAAAACGAGCAGAAGTGTGAACCAAGGCGTTCTTCGCAGTTGGCGGTAGGCACAGCACAGACCCTCTGCAAGTGCATACATGTTTGCTTCCTCCAATTGGAGTCGTGATTGGCCCACATTAGAAGCTTTCGGCCCAGCTTTTTCAACCTGCAAATTCGCCTACTTGTGTGCAAGAAACTGGCGTTCTGACCACTGCATCGAGTGGTAGAGACGCGATTGAGGCGGGCGCGAACGGTTGGTGAAAAATTCCCATAGTACTCATTTGCCCTGATTCGCCCCCCGGACTCCACCCGGTCAATGGGCATGTACTTTTGTTCCATTCACTAAGATTGCAAGTAAAATACAATAAAGCGATCTATTCACTACAAGGGCAGATCATGCATCCAAGTAAGGTGCACGCAACCCTAATCGTTTTCGGATTCGAGGCTTTATGAGACTCTTCAAGATTTGCCTGGCTTCTCTCCTCCTGGTGAGCATGGCGTACGCCATGCCGCTGAACTCGTCGGCCCGCTCCTGCGTTCCCGGCGACCTGCTGCAACTCATCTCGGTGGACTATCGCGCACTCAAGGACTCGCCCACCGCGATGGCTCTAAAGAACCAGTTGATGCCCGATAACATCAAGCAGTTTGAGGCTGCCCTCAAGGGCATCGGCCTCGATCCCGACAAAGATATCGACACGCTCGCCTTCGCCTCCTTCCACGCCGGCAAGCAGGGCGTGAAGACGATCGGCGTGGCCGCCGGACCCTTCAACATGAAGGCCGTGCTCAAGAAGATGAAACTGCAGAAGTTCGTGCCCAAGAAGTATGGCCAGTCCGAGATTTATCCCATGGACGGCGGCTTCGTCATGAGCTTCCTCGATGACAGCACGCTGCTGTTCGGCGACTCAACCTCGATCCGGGTTGCGCTCGATACCCGCGACGGCCAGGTGCTGAGCCTGGACACCAACGGCGAGATGGCCGACATGATGTCGAGCGTCGACTCCGCCCCCGTCTGGAGCATCCTCGACCAGGTGGGCACGCAGAACGCCATGCGCTCCGCCATGGGCGACGCTTCCAAGATCGCTGATTACGAAACCCTGAAGAAGCGCCTTCTGGGCTCGCGCTACACCATGAATTTCAACAGCGGCGTGAATTTCGATCTCACCGTGGTCACTGCCGATTCCATGACCGCGGGCACGCTGTCGTCGGTGGTCAAGGCCGGCATCCTCTTCAAGAAGATGAGCGCCACCCCTGCCGAGAAGATCGCGGTGGAGAACACCACCGTCGACTCCGACGGCTCGAACGTAGCGGTCCACTTCAAAGCCAACGACCAGCAGTTCCAGTCCCTGATGCACTCGGAACTGTTCGCGGCGGTCACGCACTAACCCGTACCTCTAGAGTCGTGTCATCCTGAGCGTAGTGGGTGCTTCGCGAAGGCGAAGCACCCACGAAGTCGAAGGATCCCTACTCGTACTTCTTCCCCGCCCGTTTCTCCCGCGCCCCAGCCTTCCTTCACGATCTGTCGGGTGCCCCATTTCTCGCGCGTTCTTTGCGCGAGAAAGCCTGCCCTGAGCGCAGCCGAAGGGTGGGGATTTTCGACAGAGCTAAGCCGACGGATCTCTTGTCGCTATTTCTTCCGCCGTTTTTCCCGCGCCCAGCCTTCTTTCACAATCTGCCGCGCGCGCCCCACGGCCAGCGCGTCTTCGGGAACATCCTCGGTAATACACGATGCCGCGCCCACATACGCGCCCTTGCCCACACGCACCGGCGCCACCAGCGTGCTGTCGCTGCCGATAAACACTCCATCCTCGATCACAGTCTTGTGCTTGTTGACCCCGTCGTAGTTGCAGGTAATCGTCCCGGCGCCAATATTCACGCCCGCGCCGATTTCAGCGTCACCCAGATACGTCAGGTGATTCGCCTTCGATCCCTTGCCCAGCTTGATCTTCTTGGTCTCGACAAAATTCCCCACATGCGCGCCTTCGCCGACATCACTGCCCGGGCGAAGATGCGAGAAAGGCCCTATCACGGCTCCCGTGCCGATGCGCGCCTCTTCCATCACGCATCCCGGACGCACCACAACTCCATCCCCAATCTCCGAATCGCGTATCACCGAGTATGACCGCACGCGGCTGGCCGTACCAATTCGCGTCTTGCCCAGCAACTGCACGTAGGGTTCGATCACCGTATCAGGCGCGATCTCCACGTCGGCATCGATCACGCAGGTTGCGGGATAAAACACCGTTACTCCATCCGCCATCAGCTGACGGCACTTCGCCAATCGCATCTTCTCATCAATCTCAGACAGCTCCGCCCGTGTATTTCCGCCCAGGACTTCCGCGGCATTCGCCGTCTTCCACGCCACCACGGGCCGCCGCGCCTTGCGCAGGGCTTTTCGTAGCACCCCGGCCATGTCGGTCAGGTAATACTCGTGGTGAGCGTTGGCCGTCGAAAGCTTCCCAATGTTGCCGTAGAGTTCCTTCACATCAAAAACATAAAAGCCGGAATTAATCTCGCGGATTTTTTTCTGCGCCGCGCTCGCTGCCTTCTCTTCGACAATCGCCAGCACTTCGGCGCTGCGCGAACTTTTGCGCAGCACCCGCCCATACCCCGTAGGATTCTCCAGGTCAGCGCTGAGCAGCGTCATGGCGGCCTGTTCTTCGAGATGAAAATTGAGCAGCCGGCCGATGGTTTCCGGCGTAATCAGCGGTGCGTCCCCCGAAAGCACAATGACGTGGTCGTACCCGGCCAGCGCCTCCCCGGCCACCATGAGGGCGTGACCCGTTCCTCGCTGCTCCTCCTGCAGCACAAAATTGACGCCCGTATGCGCCATCGCAGCCCGCACGCGCTCGGCCTCGTGCCCGATGATCGCGTACACATCCTCCGCAGGGACAACCCGTACCGCCGCGCGGATCACGTGCTCCAGCAGCGGCTTTCCGCCGACTTCATGTAACACTTTAGGAAGTTGCGATTTGAGCCTGGTGCCCTTGCCCGCCGCCATGATGGCGACCGCAACCCGCGGACCCGCAGATGCCGCACCAGAAAGCGAAGAAGATGATCGGTTGAGCGAAGCACCCGCCGGAAAAGAAGAACTGCCTTTCGATTTCTTCATTTGCCTCAATATACCGCGCCTGCCGAAGCAATGGCTATTTCCGGCGGCATCGTGGAATTCCGCAGCGGCGGTCGGGCACACGAAACGGTCGCGCCTCGGCCTAGCGGGTCGCGCTACAGCCCAAGCCCTCCGTCCACGGCGAGAATCTGCCCGGTAATAAACTGCGGCGCGGTGGCGAAGAACAGCACCGCCTCGGCGATCTCATCCCCGCGCCCGTTACGCAGCATGGGCGTCTGTTTAGCCATGCGCCGCATGAACGCGGCCGCTGACTTCTCTCCCAGATCAATCATCCCTGGAGCCACGGCGTTCACCGCGATCTCCGGCGCCAGCGCTTTCGCCATAACCTTGGTCAGCATGTGCAGAGCTGCCTTCGACGAACAATAGTGTGCGTGTGTCGCCCACGGCCTCAGCCCGCCGAGCGATCCCATATTAATGATCTTCGCCTCAACTGGAGCCGCGGACTTGCCACGTTTGCGCCGCATCCACTTCAGGGCCTCGCGCGATACGAGGAACGGCCCGCGCGTGTTGGACGCAAAAATCGCATCCCATTGCCGCACCGTCAGCTTCTCGAACTCCGCCGTCTCATAGTTCCCCGCGTTATTCACCAGAATGTCGATGCGTCCCAACTCCCGTCCAGCCTCTTTCATCATGGCGCGGACGCTGGCTTCCTCGGTCACGTCACAGCGCAGTGCAAACGCTCGCACCCCGAGGCCCGACAGATCCACGACGGTCTCCTGCGCCTCACGCGCCGAGTTGCGGAATGTAATGGCAACGTCCGCGCCCGCCCGTGCCAAGGCCAGCGCCGACGCTCGTCCCAGCCGCCGCGCCGCGCCAGTAACCAGCGCAGTCTTCCCGCGAAGAGGTCTTGTCTGACTATCTAGCATGCAGGGATTCTACCGCCTTGACAGACTCTTCGGTGCCACTGGTCCAGCCACCAGACCCCATAAGACGACCCACTCGTTCACTTCCAACCCCATTTTGTTGCTGCAAAACTGCATTTTCCCGCGCTAGAATCTCTTTCGCATGCCAGACTCTCGCAACGTTGTCGTCTATTCCCGCAAGGGATGCCATCTGTGCGAGGTGGTCAAGGAAAGTCTGTCGAAGCTTTCGCGCCGCGGCGGCTTCACCTGGCAAGAGGTCGACGTCGACGCGGACACCGAACTCCGCCGCCAGTTCAACGACGAAGTCCCTGTCGTCTTCATCGATGGCCGCAAAGCCTTCAAGTACCGCATGGACGAGCAGGAATTCCTGCGGAAGTTGGCCAGCTAAAGCGACTTCAATCCGACCCGACTTTTTCCATTACAATCGCTCCCGGCATGTTGCGCACCCAACTCTACGCTGACCCTCACAATCTTTTTCTCCACGATGTGGTCCTCGATTCCTGCCGCCGCAATGCTCGCAAGACCGCGCTGGTTGACGATTCCTGCGGCCGCCGCCTCACCTACGCTGAATATGGAGACACGGTCGAGGCCCTGGCCCGTGGCTTGATCGCCAACGGCGTCAAGCCCGGCGACGTGGTCGCCATCTTCATGGCGAACTCCTGGGAGTTCTGCACCACGTTTCATGCCGTCCAACTCGCTGGAGCCATTCCCACGCTCCTCAATCCGAGCTACCGCGAGCGTGAAGTCCGCTATCAACTGGAAAACTCCGGCGCCGTACTCCTGATCACCGACGGCGGAAACATCGAAGGCATCAACCTTGGAGGATTGCCCAGCCTCCGCCGCGTTTATACCACGCGCCAGCACGCGTCAGGCACTGAGCCGTTCACCAATCTGCTGAGCCCAGTTACGGCGGCGTATCCCAAGCCGGATCAGTCCTCCGGACAAGCGCTCGCAGCGCTTCCCTATTCCAGCGGCACCACGGGCCTGCCCAAGGGAGTGATGCTCTCGCACTACAACCTGATCGCCAACGTCTATCAGTTGCTTGGTCCGAATGGGTCGGCACTCAACTCGGCGGACACGGTTCTCTGCTGTCTTCCTCTGTACCACATCTATGGCCTGAATGTGGTTCTGAATCCCATGTTGATTCTGGGCGCGAAGATCGTCCTGGTCCCGCGCTTCAACGTACCGACAGTCACCAGGCTCCTCATCGACGAACAGGTGACGACCATGCCTCTGGTGCCGCCCGCCATGAATGCGCTGTGCCAGGCGGCCGAGACGGGACAGTTTCCTCGCGACCATAAAGTGCAGTGGGTAAAGTCCGGAGCCGCGCCACTCGCTCCCGATCTGCCGCGCCGCTTCACCGCGCTCACCAACATTCCTGTGTGCCAGGGCTACGGCATGACCGAGGCCTCACCGGTCACGCACGTCGGTTTTCTCGAACCTGCGCTTTATCGTCCAGATTCGATCGGCCATCCCCTGGCCGCCACCGACTGCCGCGTGCTGTCGCAGTCCGATATTGATCCTGCCGACACGCCGGAAGATGTCACCGAAGCGCCTTCCGGACAGCCCGGAGAACTGGTCATGCGCGGTCCGCAATTTATGCTCGGCTACTGGAGGGAACCTCAAGCCACCGCTGCCGTGCTGCGCGACGGCTGGTATTGGTCAGGTGATATTGTGACCCGCGACCGGGAAGGTTTCTACCGCGTCGTCGACCGGCGCAAGGAAATGATCAAGTACAAAGGCTTCCCTGTCGCTCCCGCCGAGGTGGAAGCGGTCCTGCTGGAACACCCGGCGGTGAAGGAATGCGGCGTGGTCGGCCGCCCCGACGAGGCAGCCGGAGAGATTCCCGTGGCCTTCGTCGCCCTGCGTGACGGATTTGTCGAGAATCGAAAACTCGAAGAAGAGCTCTGCGGCTTCGTCGCCGACCGCCTCACTCATTACAAACAACCGCGCCAGGTCCACTTCGTCGACTCGGTTCCTAAGACCCCATCAGGGAAGATTCTACGGCGCGAGTTGAGAAAGTCCCTCCGCTAACCGCGCTTGTCCGGTCTCTTCTGCCGAAGGAGACACTTTCACCAC
The DNA here is from genome assembly GCA_013289685.1 of Acidobacteriota bacterium. Classification (GTDB taxonomy): domain Bacteria; phylum Acidobacteriota; class Terriglobia; order Terriglobales; family Acidobacteriaceae; genus Sulfotelmatobacter. The sequence continues at coordinate 438,614 of JABCZL010000003.1, forward strand.
GAAGAAGTAACACGCTTTTGACAGTCTGCTGACAATTCCCTCGCACCCCGCCCACACACTGGTTCCCGGCACGCCCACGGCCGTTGTTCCGATTCGCGGGTACCCCGCAAATGCCCAGCCCAGCACGTCGTTTCGCGGGATGGCGGCGCGGAAGAACCAGGGTCAACTCGTTGTCAGCGCCACTAGGAGGATTCTCATGACTTCGTCTCAACTGAAAATCTGGGCTTGCGCAGCGTTGCTAGTCGCCGCTTGCGCGCTCCCGGCCCACGCGCAAGAAACTGAGTTCAATAAGCGCGGCAATGTTTTGATTGCCGACCAGTTCAACAATCGTGTGATCGAAGTCAACCGCCACGGAGACGTTGTCTGGCAATTTGGCTTGGGTCCTGCCGATTTCTCCCCGGCGTCCATCATTGGCACCAATGACGCGCAACGCGTCGGCGAACTCACTTTGATGGCGGGTACCGGAACTCCGGGCGGTCAGCCCGAGGCTCCCAACTGCACCAATCCCACCGGTTGCGCGGACAACCGCGTACTTTTGGTCGACCGCGATGGAAACATCGTTTGGCAATATGGGCAGTTCGGCGTCACCGGCGGCGGCCCTGATCAACTCAACGTTCCGGTGCAAAACACCTGGCTTCCCAACTTCCACGTTCTCATCACCGATCAGGCGAACGAGCGCATCATTGAGGTCGATCTGGACAAGAACATCGTCTGGCAATATGGCACGACCGGCGTCTCCGGCAACGGTCCCAACCAGCTCAACAATCCGAACTGCGCGGAGCTTTTGGAGAACGGTCACATTCTGATCTGCGACGAAAACAACAACCGCGCCCTCGAAGTCACGCGGGCCGGCAAAATTGTGTGGCAATACGGCAGCGGTGACCCGACTATCAACAACCCGGTGAGCGGCGTTGCTTTCGCCAGCCGCCTTGAGAACGGCCACACCCTCATCACCGATTCCAATCACAACCGTATCGTCGAGATCGATCGCGGCAAGCACGTCGTGTGGCAGTATTTCACCTGCAGCGGCGCAGACTGCAACCTGCCGAGAGGGACCGGCCCGCTGCCCACGCGCGCCGTCCGTCTGCGGAACGGTCACACTCTGATCAGCGATCAATACAACCACCGCGTCATCGAGGTGAACCGCGACAAGCACATCGTGCGCACCTTCGGCAAACTGGGTGCCATCGGTTACGATCCCACGAGCGTCGCCGACGGAGGACTCAACTCCCCCTACGATGCCAAACGAATCGGCGACTACACCGGCCTGACCCCGCCGTTTGGCGATGATGACGACGATCATCGTTAAGAAACGCCGGTGAAGAAATCGATCAGGAGGGTGCCCCACCCTTCTCGCGTTCTTTGCGAGAGGGTGGGGATTTTGATTTGCTATCACCTGAATTTCACTGCTTCTACTCCGAAGCCCGCTCCGGCAGTTTCCGCGTGACGAAGAAATTCCAGATCAATTCATTGGCATTCAGATCCCCGCTCGTCTTGCCAATCGTCTTTTCCGCTTCGTACTGCTCTCCGCCGGGCCATGTGTTTCCCGCGCCCTTCACGCTATACAGAACCACCTGCGCGTTTTCGTGACAGCCGTTGTAGGTGTCGACTTTGGTTTCCATGCCGCCCTTCGCACTCGGCGACAACTTGCTCTTCTCCGGTTTTTCCGCGCAGCGGTCAATCCTGGCCCACGCCTTGGCGCTGTCTTCCACGGAGATTGTCGCCAGACTCAGGTTGTGCTCGGTGCCGCCACCATAAGGAACTACCGGGTCCGAAGTGCCGCTGATCATCACCTCAGGCACCGGACGTGAGGGCAGACAAATCATCGTCTTCGGCATCGCCGCACCCACCGCGGCGATCGCTGCGATCCGGTCGCTCATAGCGCACCCCACCCGCAGGCTCATAAAGCCGCCTTCCGACAGGCCCACCGCATAGATGCGCGATGTGTCTACCGAAAACTTGGTCCCGAGCTGGTCGAGCATCTGGTTAAAGAAAGCAATGTCGTCGGCGGGAGCCGGCCTGCGCTCCTCGCTGGGTTCCTGGCTTTGAGGCCGCTGTCCTCCGCTACCCGGATACCCTCCACCGCCCCCTCCGGGATAGCCCCCTCCACCTCCTCCACCGGGGTAACCGCCGCCGCCGTGATGCCCGTGTCCTCCGTGTCCCATGCTCATGGGTTGCCGCTCTTGCGGGTGGACCCCCACGTTCCAGCGCCCGTGCAACGCGATCGGATAGACGGCAATAATCCCGTCCTTGTCGGCCAGTTCATTGAAGCGCGTCAGACGCTCCATGTCTTCCGCGTCCTGATTCATGCCATGCAGCAGAATCACGACCGGATAGTGCTGTTTCGCGTCGTAGCCCCTCGGCAGCCGAACCATGAAGTTGCGGTCCACGTCGTCGACGGTCACTTTTTCCTTCGTTTCCTGCGCCCAGAGCGCCTTAGCGACAAATAGCGCGGCGAGGCAGACAGCCACCGCTACCGAATCCATCCTGTTCCATTTTTCCGATTGCACGTTGTCTCCAGAAGGGCGACCCGACAAATGCCAAGCAGTACTTGATTGGAAGCATCCCCGCCCCCCGGAGTTGGCCCACAAGCGGAACTTTCACATCGGACCCTGCGTATCTGATTTTGAAAGCGATTTCAGCTCCGGCACGCGCGCCCAGCGCATCAAGGAAGGAGAACTACCATGGATGGAATCACCGGTCTCGCAGCGGTAATCATGTTTCTCGGAATGCCCACGGCCGTATTAGGCATGTACACTTTCTATCGCGTGCGTAAACTTCGCACGGAAGAGCGCCTGGCAGCCATGCAGCGGGGCGTGAGCGTCCCCATGGAGCCTGATCTTACCGAAGCGGCCCACTCTCGCCGCGCCGGAATTCTGCTCATCGCGGGCGCGGTCGGCTACATGCTGACCTTCACCATCATCGCCAGAGTGGAGCCCGACGCCCTGATCGCCACCGCCTTCGGCGCGATCCCCTTCATGCTTGGTCTGGGCTACCTGCTCGACTCCACCCTGATCCGCCGCGACGCCCGCGCATCGTAAGTGTGGCCGCGTGGTGCGTGAGCGAGAACGGTACTGAAACGGGTGCCCCATTTCTCGCGCGTTCTTTGCGCGAGAAAGCCTGCCCTGAGCGCAGTCGAACGGGTGGGGATTTTTGATTTCACTCCCCCGTCAAAAACTTGAACTGCGCCTCGTTCAACGGCACCACGCTCAGTCTTCCCTGCCGCGCCAGCGGCGACTCCGCAAAAAGTTTATTCGCCTTCGCCTCCGCCAGCGTCACCGGTTTCGCATTGGCCTTACCAACCTTGATCTTCACCTGCGGATTCTTCGCGTCCGACGCATCAACCGATACGACCGTCGCCGTCCCCACCGCGCTCTTCTCGTCTCCCGTGTGGTAAATGACGAGCCGCTCACCCGGCTTCATGCCCCGCAGATTCTTCAACGCCACCGGATTCGACACGCCGTCCCACGTGGTCGTCTTCTCCCGCTGCAAATCCGCAAACGAATATGTGGACGGCTCCGTCTTCAATAGGTAATCCATTTCTCGTCTCCCATCCTCAGGACTTACTCTGCCCTAAAACTTGAACTTCTTCGCGAACACCAGGCTTTGTCCGCAATGAAATTTTCCAATATCCACAAGATGCTGATCAAAGCGCCGCGCCATCGCATCTTCGCCTCGCAGTTCGGAGTACCACATCGCGTCAAAATAAGCGGAACATCGGTATCCCTCGAACTTGCTCGAACTCACCGCCGCGTTGAGGCCGTTCTCGTCAATGGCCCCTGAGATGAATTGAATCACCGCTTTCGTGGCGACCGACTCATCATCCAGGCGGCTGAGGGCATCCTGCAGAATGTTATCGTCTCGGTGCCCCCGGCTCAGCTGAAACAAAAACTCACGCACTTCGATCCCCGCCCGCTGGCACACATTCCGCTTGTTCGCGTTGGCTTCGACTTTATCCAGGAGGCCATCGGCCTTCTTCGTCCATTCCAGTTCATCGTCTCCGGGTCGGCGCACGCCGACGAAATAGTTGATTGCCGCGATGCTGATCGCCGAAAACGCTCCCGCGCACTGGTACTTGACCCCCGTGTCGTACACACTCGTATGCAGGGCAAGTGCCTCGTTCACATCCACTTTCTGTCCGCCATCGCCGGTAATCCGCGCACTCGCAATGACGTTCAGGCATCCAGCATGGGCGTTCGATGCGCACTTCTCCCAATACGAATATGCCGCCGGCTCGTCGTGCAACTGATTCCGTGTGATTGAACCCGCCAAAAACTCGGCATTGGACTGGCTCACCTCGGGGACATAGGTCAGAACCCTACCCGCGTTGATAATCTTATCGAGGTCGGCCCGGGCGGTGCGCGCACCCGGCAACTCCATCGGCTCCCCTTCATGCTCGTGCACCGTGTTGATCATGGCGAGGGCGAGCGCCCGATAATAATGAGCGACCATCGCGTCTGAGGCGTCGACCTTCTTGCCGCCCAAGGTCGCACTCAGCATGCGCACGTCCAGCTTGAGATTCCCAACCTCGTCTTTCCTGCCTTCAGACTTTCTTTGGACGCGCTGCACATCCTGGACGGCCGTAGCGAAGTCCACCACCGGGACGGGAGTATCATTTCGCACCCTGCGTGCATCCGCCCCATTCTGCGCGCGCCCGGAAACCGATCGACTGCTCCCACTGGCAACCGCTGGCCGCTTCCCGAACTTTGGCCCCAGCACCAACCCAATCACGACCAGCACGATGAAGCTGAGCGGAATCAGGCACGCCAGAACTACGGGCACTTGCACCGGCAGCCGCGAAGCGGGCGCCGCATTTTGTGTTGGCAGCGGCTCCGCACCCAGCGCCTCTTTCACTTGCCGCCGCGCAATGCGGTACGCATCTTCGGCCACCAGCAACTGCACCACCAAGAGCGCCAGTGAAATCGAAACGCCCCAAAACCCGGACGATGGAATGACCCACCGCGCCACCTGCATTGCGACGAAGATTGTGATCCCCTTGGTTCGCTCTCCCAGGTAGAAGTATCCAAAGCCTGCAGTGAGCAGATTCAGCGTGACCGCCACGCGAGGATTCTGCACGTCGACCACATCGTCCTGGCCCTGGTTGATTTCGATCGCGGTGAAATACGCATCCAGGAAGGAGAAGACCCATAGCACCAACATCACAACCAAGGCCTGTCCGACGATTGCCGTCGGCAGGTGCGCGAAGCAAAGCACCAACCCCAGTAACCAGAAGCTGAGCGTCATTCCCCCGCGTCCGGTCTTGCCGCAATAAAACTGCCCGAGTCCGGGGACCAGCAGCGAGAGCCCAAACGCCAGCCCGGCGCTCTTGTGCCGAGGTTCGGGGGCAAGCGCCCCGACTGGCGGGTTATCGTTCAATCCCAGAGACACAAAATCCTCAGCCTCGGTGAAGATACAGCGATGCCTCTACTGCAGCCGCGCGCTGGTTCTAGTTCGGCTTCTTGTTTGGATCCGGTGAGGAGTCCTGCTTCGGCGGCGGGCTCGGGTCCTTCGGGTGATCGTCATACACCGAGTATTGCCCTTGCGGCCGTTTCAGCTTGATCGTGATTTCCGTCTTTGACTTGGTGACGTCGTAGTCTTCCCCGAACGTCTGAAACCCCACAGCCAGCACCTGCACCCGCAGCTTGCCGTACGGGATGCCATCAAAATTCGCCTTCCCTTCCGCGTCGGTTTTTAACTCCATTCCGCCGCGGCCCTGTTTGCCTTTTTCATTCACTTCATGCATGATGACCGCCGCATTGCGCACCGGCTTCCCGTTGTCATCTTTGACGACGAGAAAATACATCCACGACGTCGGTTCGTCGTCCTTATCTTTTTGCCCCATAGCCGCCCCCGCCATCGCGAGAGTCGCCATCACTACCCCGGTTATGAATATCTTCTTCATGCAAGCCATTCTAAGCAGCGGCGCGCTCCCTGTCATCTTCGTTGTTCTCTCGGTTTCAGCAGCTAAGACGCTCACGCCCCAGCTCTTTTACAATGCCGAGGTGAAGACCTGGGACGTGATCGTCATCGGCGGAGGCATCATCGGCCTCTCGCTCGCGATCGCGCTGCGCAAACGCGGGGCCAGCGTATTAGTCGTCGAGCGCGGAGAACCCGGCCGCGAAGCCTCCCACGCCGCCGGTGGCATGCTGGTCGACTGCCTCATCGAGACTCCATCCGCTCTTCAGGCCCTGGCCACCGCGAGCGCGCAACTGTACCCCGAATTCGCCCATGAGTTGGAAGTGGAGTCGGGCATGAAGGTTGACCTGCGGGACGACGGCACGATTTTTCTCCCGAGCGCAGAACATCTTCACCACCTTGAGAGCGCGCCGTTGCTGGCTGCGGCGCTGGCGGATTTGGAGCCTGCGCTCGTCGCCACAGACTGCCCTGCTTTCCTACTGAAGGAGCGCAGCGTCGACCCCCGCGCCCTCACCGCCGCCGCGTGGAAGACCGCGAAAAACCGCGGCGTTGACTTCTCCTCCGGCGATGAAGTCATCGCTGTGACAGTAGCCGAAGGCCGCGCCACCGGAGTCAAGACCACAAAGACGGAATTCCCCGCAGCAAAAGTCGTGAACTGCGCAGGAGCATGGTCCGGACAAATAAGGTCCGGACAAATAAGCTTCGGACAAATGAGCTGCGGTCAAGTCGCCGCCCATCCCATTCCCACTCGCCCCGTCAAGGGCCAGATGCTCTGCCTGGTCATGCCCTCGCGCACGTTGCTCAAGCACGTCATCCGCACACCCAATGTCTACCTCATCCCGCGCAGCGACGGACGCCTCCTGGTCGGCGCCACCGTCGAAGAGGCCGGATTCGACAAGCGCACCGACCTGGCCACCATTCAGAGCCTGCATAAGTCCGCCATCGCCCTGGTGCCGAAACTCGCCGACGCCCGAATTCTGGAAGACTGGGCCGGCCTGCGCCCCGGCACTCCCGACGCACTCCCCATCCTCGGCGCAACTTCGACTCCCGGCTACTACGTTGCCACTGGCCACTTCCGCGACGGCATCCTTCTGGCGCCGATCACGGCAGAAGTAATGACCGCAGTAATCGAAGGTCGCAGTCCGGAACACGACCTGACCGCGTTCTTGCCAGCAAGATTCCAATCGTAGAGACGTAGCTTGCTACCTCTCGGCCCGCGCCACCGCACTGATCGCGTAGCGCCGGCGTTCCGTCGGCGCTACGCCGTTCGCGCTATACTGATTCGTTTCCACGGTAATCGAATAGGCAATCCTTTTCGTCCATCACAGAAAGGACTCTCCATGGCTTCTCCCGCAATCGATTTCGCCCGCAATAATCAGCAGCGCTTCCTGAACGAACTCAAAGATCTTCTCCGCATTCCCAGCGTCAGCACTCTTGAAGAGCACAAACCTGACATTCAAAAAGCCGCCGACTATGTGGCCAACGAACTGCGCCGCATCGGCATGGAAAATGTCGAAGTCATCCCCACCAAGGGACATCCCCTCATCTACGCCGACTGGCTCCACGCCGCCGGCAAGCCCACCGTCCTGTGCTACGCCCACTACGACGTCCAGCCCGCCGAGCCGCTCGACGAATGGCATACTCCGCCGTTCGAGCCGACGGAGCGCAACAACAACATCTACGCCCGCGGTGCCGTCGACGACAAAGGCCAGCTCTGGATGGAAGTCAAAGCCCTCGAATCCCTGATGCAATCCGGAGGCGGCAAGCTTCCCATCAACGTGAAAGTAATTTTCGAAGGCGAAGAGGAAGTCGGCGGCGAATCCATCGACGAATACATCGTCAAGCAGAAAGCCAAGCTGAAAGCGGACTTCGCCCTGGTCTGCGACACCGAGCTCTTTGCCCCAAATCTTCCCACGTTGTGCGTAGGCCTGCGCGGCCTGGTCTACACTGAAATCGAAGCCCGGGGCGCCATGACCGACTTGCACTCCGGTGTGTACGGAGGCGCCGCGCCAAACCCTTTTTTCGCCCTGATCGAAATTATCAGCAAGCTGAAAGACTCCAAAGGTAAAATTCTGATCCCCGGCTTCTACAAAGGCGTCAAGGCTCCCACCAAGGACGAACTCAAAGCCTGGAAGCGTCTCCCATTCAATGAAGAGAAATACCGCAAGACCGAAGTAGGCTCCAAGGTCCTCACCGGCGAGCCCGGTTACTCGGTCCTCTACCGCACCTGGGCGCGTCCGACATTGGAAGTTCACGGCATGCCGGGAGGCTTCATCGCCGCCGGCGCCAAGACCGTGATTCCCGCCAAGGCCGCGGCCAAGGTGTCGATGCGCCTGGTCCCCAATCAGGATGCCGACGATGTCTTCAAGAAGTACTCCGCTTTCGTAAAGAAGCTGACGCCCAAAGGCATCGAAACGAAAATCACAATTCACAGCAAGGGCCCGGCCGCCGTCGTCGGCACCGACAATCCGTACATCAAAGCGGCCACCGAAGCGCTACACGATACGTTCAAAAAAGAAACAGTGTTCATCCGCAGCGGTGGCTCGATTCCCATCGTCACCGGCTTCCAGGACGTGCTGAAGATTCCCAGTGTGATGATGGGCTTCGGTCTGCCCGACGACAATCTGCACGCTCCCAACGAGAAGTTCCACATCCCGAACTTCCATCGCGGGATCGAAACCATCTGCCGCTTCTTCGAGAAGCTGGGAGGCTAGCACCCCTCGGCTCTGAACATGTGGGGACGGGCGCCTTCGCCCGTCCCGCCAAGCGTAGCGAGGCGATACAAGTGGGTCCCGGATCGGAGCCTGGCTTGCGCACCGGAAGCGATGAAAATCCGGGTGCCCCATTTCTCGCGCGTTTCTTTGCGCGAGAAAGCCTGCCCTGAGCGAAGCCGAAGGGTGGGGATTTTCGACTGAGCGCAGCCGAAAGTATCGAGTCCCGAACCGCAGCCGCAGGCGCGTCCCACCGCAACATCCAGCTCACCCCCGTGTTCTTACCTCTCAACCGGAGGATGCATGCCAACCCGCCACCGATTATCTCTTGCCTCGACTCTCATCACTCTGTTCGGTGTTCTAGTTGTTTTGTCTAACGCGGCCTGCGCGCAAACCGTCGCCCAGGTCTGCACGCCCAAGATTCTCGCCAACAAGGAATTGGTGACTCCCACGCAGCGCGAAGCCGCCGGAGACATCGCCGAGCCGCCGCTCACCGATACGGCGGACGGCTTCGCTTGGCCAGACACTCCCCTGGGCGTCATCAAAACCAGCACCGGTTATGCGTTTTTTGGCAGCGATGGTGGCAGTCACGCCCGCCAGCTCTGGCAAGGACACTGGTACGGCAACAACAAATACGGCTCCATCACCCGCACTCTCGGCACGCTCGACAACCCGCTCGGGTCCGGTCCGCCCGTGGACGTGACGATCCGTCCCAATCCCGACCCGGCGGTCAATCCCTTCTATCAAAGTTATGACTACATGGGCGGCGGCCCCGTGTACAAGGTTCCCGACGGCATGGCCGGCGCCGGCAACCTGCTCATGGTCTACCACGCTGAGGTTCCGACAATCACGACTCAGAGTTTCTTAGCCGTATTGGCGCTGGCCGCGTCGACCGACGGAGGCGCCAGTTGGACCGACCTGGGCGAGATCATTCGCACCAATCAGGGTTATCGGACCGACATGGACGGCTTCGATATCGGCGACTCGACCCTGGCCAGTTCGCCTGATGGCAAATATTTCTACATTTTTTTCCCAGACTGGCGGGCCAACGGCACCACGCACTGGGGCAACACAGTGACGTCGATTTCTGTGGCCCGCGCGCCCATCGCCGCCGTGCTCGAAACTGCCTTCGGCCCCATGCCCCATGCCGTGACTTTCCAGAAATATTACGACGGATGGAATCACGACCAGGGCTTGGGCGGCTACTCCAAAGATCTGGACCCGCAGACGCCTTACGGCGGCACCGTCAACGTTGCCTACAACGCCTACATCCATCGCTACCAGTTGCTCATTAACGCGGGAGTCGTGCTCTACTACGCCGAATCTCCCGACGGCCTGACCTGGTCGCCCCTGAGCTTGTTCCATGACTTCCGCAACGATCCCGATCAGCCCAGCGTCTACGCGACTTTTGTCGGCGCGGGAGACGATCCCAGCATTCTCGGCAAACAGTTCTACGTCTTTTACACGCGCTACCCCGGCAATGGACTGGGCTGGAATGGAGCCTCAGTGAACCGCTTCACGGTCTCCTGCCCCTGAGCCCACAAGTGCCTGCCACCCAAACCGTCTCACACGACTTCGACTGAAACTCGGCCGAATTTTGAGCGTAATATGGGGATGTTGCAACAGTTATGCCGCGCTGGCATCATTGCAAATTGGCACCGAAACCCTTCGCAGGGGCCACTGGTCAAGTGATTCGCCGGAGTCGTGAGCATGGCAAAGACGCTAAGTGGCTATTGTTGCCGTACCGTCCTTCTTGGCTGCTGTCTTGTACAAGCTGCGACGGCACAATCGGAGTTCTCTCCCTGCATCGTGGAGACGCAAGGACTTAATAGCGAAACTTCGGAGCCAATCGTTAAGAGACAAGGCTCGTATGAATCCGTCGCCAGCGACGTAACCCTGAGATTGACGTTCGCAGACGGCAAAACCATATACCGTGAAGGGGAGATCATCCCACTGAGCTTGGCCTTCACGTCGGCCTCGAAAGGCAAATACACCGTCGACTCGCGCACCTACGACCGCAGCGGCCGTCTGGATCTGGAAACGTTCTGCGTCGCTCCCGATAACGGTCGTGATCCTTTGGTTGACTATTTCGGATCTGGAATCTGGTCCGGCTTTGTCGGCGGCGGTCTTAGTTCTGGGTTCCTCCCGCTAAGTCTTAAACCGTTTGTAGTCAAGGAAGAGCTAAACGAATGGAAGGTGCTGCCTCCCGGTAGCTATACGCTACGAGTAGCCAGCGATCGAATTTACGCGACTGGCTCAAGCTCGTCAGGACTTGGCGCACGTCCCCTGTTTGTGGTCTCCAATAGCGTTACATTCCAAGTTGTCGCCGCGACAGCGGAATGGCAGGCTGGCCAGTTGGCCCAGATATTAGCGATGCTCGATCCCAAGGTTCCTTTGAAGCCACCTGGGTTCGAGCAAGTAAACAGCGCGGTCCGAGTCTTACGTTTCCTCGGCTCGGAAGCCACAACCCGCGAACTAGTGCGGCAGTTGCGGCTCACAGACTCCTGGGATTGCCAGGCTGGGCTGATTGGGTCAGCGCACCGTGCAATCGCCATTGAAGAGCTACGAGCGGCAATTCAAGATTCGCAGCACCCGGCAACTGCAAGGATGGTTCGGACGTTGGCAGTACTCGAAATCCAGTCTAATCCGAAATTCAAGCTCCCGCCTTACGACAGCACCACGAAGGAGGAGTGGAGGAAGCAACAGCAGGCAAAAGAAGCGGCATACAATGAACTCGTTGACAAGCTCTGGGAGCAGGTCAATAAGGCAAAGTGATCGCGCAAGCTGACGAAATCAGGCTCTTTACACTCACCCCCCCGTCGCACCCCACGCCGACGTGAAGGCCGGACGCCGAGTCGCTCGAGGACCGAGTCTTTTCACTGCACCTTAGTCGCCCTCTTCGCGGAGTTATTGGCGGCGTTGGGATCGAAGGCGCTGGAGCTCACCGTCGCCGTGTCATTGATGGTGCTTCCAGACGAGGCTGTTACCTTCACCACCAGGGTGACGGTCACCTTGGCGCCCTTGGCCAACGACGTCACTTTGCACGATACCGTCCCCGTTCCTCCCACGGCCGGTCCGGTACATGATCCCACGGTAATGCTCACACTCACGAAGGTCGTGCCCGTCGGAGTCTTATCAATCACGTTGACGGAACTGGCCGTGTCCGGACCGTTGTTGGTGGCCACGATGGTGTAAGTCAGGTTGCTGCCGCTGGTCACGCTGACGGCCGCGGAGTTGGTCACCGCCATGTCGGCAGCAGTCAAGGCAATCCGGGCGACGAATGCATCGGTACCAGTTCCGCCTTCGGGGCCGTTGAAGTGAGTCTGGAACGCTCCGGTCGTGGTCGGAAAATTATCGGACGAAGTTTGTCCAGCAACGTAAACGCTGCCAGAAGACGTTACCGCAATCCCCTGTCCGTAGTCGTTGCTCGTGCCGCCCAACCAGGTAGAAAACAATAACGCCGTTCCCGTTGGGTTGAACTCGGTCACGAAGGCATCGTTCCCGTTTACATATTTTCTCACTGGGTTCTTCACGGGAAAACTCAAGTGACCGGGGGTATCTACCACCGAGCCCGTCACGTATGCGTCTTTGGCTGAGTCCACGTGGATTGCGAATCCTTGCGTCGTATTCGTCGCGACGTTGCGGAGAGGCTGATTTCCCAGGAAGGTCGAGTAGACCAGACCCGTGCCCGTCGCGTTGAGTTTCGTCACGAAGGTTGTCTGGCACGTGCCTCCAACCTGATTGCAGGTAGTCTGAAAAGCGCCCTTGGTGATAGGAAAATCCGGCGAATTGCCGGAGCCCGCGACGTATGCGTTCTTCGCGCTGTCTACTGCAATCCCGAGCGGTTTGTCCTGAGTACCCCCGGTCGTAACACCCCCGAGGTAGGTGGAGTAGATCAGGGACGCTGGGCCGTCCTTGGTCGGATCAAACCTGGCGACGATCCCACGATAGGTGTTGCACGCGATGTTCGCCGGCTTGCACGTGGTTTGGAATGCTCCCGGTGTGGTGGGGAAATCTTTATTTCCTGTGTATGCGCTCATGTAGCCATCGCCCGAGCTGTCAATCGCGACTCCGGTTGCAAACGATTGGGCCTGGGCGGTAGGGCTCCCCAGCAGCGTTCCGTAGAGTTCGCTCGATCCGGTGGCGTTCAGCTTCACAAAAAAGGTCGTGTAAGGGCCACCCACATAACTGCCCTGAAACGCAGTCGTGCTGAGAGGAAAACCGGGGTCGTTGACATTGCCGGTTGGAAGCACTCCGTTGGTCTGGCCTACGACGTAAGCCTCTCCAGCCGCATCCACCGCGATCGCCGAAGCGTAGTCAAAACCGGTTCCCCCGATGAACGTCGAGTAGTCGATGGCCGAACCGGTCGCGTTCAGCTTGGTGACAAAGGCGTCCGGGATGTGCTGACTGTTGCAGGTTGCCGTGGGCTTGCCATTCACCATGAGTTCACCGCAGAATACGCGCAACGCACCCGCGGTCGTGGGGTAGTCGTCAGAGTTGGTCCATCCCGTCACGTATGCGTTCCCCGCAGGATCGACTGCAATGCCGTACCCGATATCGTCGTTGATCCCGCCGAGGTAGGTGGAGTAAATCAAGGCCGTGCCCGTGGAGTTCAGCTTGCTAACGAATACGTCGAAGCACTGGCCCGTCGCGCTGCAATTCCCACCGGTGTGATAAGTCTCGAGCGGATTCTTGACCGGGAAGTCGAGTGAGTAAGTCTCGCCGGTAACGTAGGCATTGCCGCTGGAATCCACCGCGATGGCCCAGGCGACGTCGTTCTGCGTCCCGCCCAGGTAAGTGGAGTAAGCCAGCACTGGGTCAATCACGAGCGCCCGTTTGCGATCGTAGTTCCCGACTTCGAAGCGAACAGAATTCCCCGCGACGAGCGCGTAGTGCCCATCAACCAGATGCTTGCGGCCAGCCACGTTCTGGTACATTACGGGCTTGCGGAAGCGAACATCGCCCCCGCTCATGCTCAAGAGTAAGTCGCCATTGGTGTCGACCTTCGGCTGCGCGCCGGCGAAGCTCAGCGCAATGCGCCCCGGATCGCCTCCCGGCGCAACTACGAAATCATATTCAAGTTGACCCTCGGAGCCGTAGTACACCAAGTCGACACCCGGGTAAACGTTCCCGTATTTGACCTTGCGGTAGATGGGGACGTTGGTGCTCCACTTTTTCGGGTCGTTGCCCAGGAAGTAGTTGCTTCTGCCGGTAAGTTCTTCCACACTGCTGAACGTAGGCATGAGATTCGCGCCAGCAAGCTGCATGCGCAGCACGGATGTCGCGCGAACTCTGGGACTCTCTTCAGAGCTGTTCTGTCGGAGGTCTATCGCACCTCCCGCTCGCAGAGCGAGCACGGCTTCATCCGCCGTAAGGAAAAGCTCGTACCCGCTGCCCCGCGCCAGAAATCTGACTCGCGGATCAGTTTGTCCCTGGTTGGCTTCAAAGGCCATCGGCAACTTCCCATACTGGCCCACCAGTTGTGCGTGTGCGGCACTTGTTTCGTGCGGCGATTGGGCGAAGCAAGGCAACAGCAGGAAAGCAATAACCAGCAAACGAAGGCGCACAGATCCCATGGCTACCTCCTCGAACGCTACGTCTTGTCGAACAGGAAACGTCCCGGGGCCCGAGCAGGGGAGGGATGAAGCCGAAGAGCGAACAGGATTGTCCTTCCAGACCCACCGGAAGTCAAGAGGCAAGATTTTGCAGTGTCATACCCGACCACGCACTGTGGCGAGGAGATTCGGGCCGAAACAGTCGCGGCCTACGCCGAAGCCGCCGCGGCCTTGGGCTCCGAGAATACCAGCCATTCCAGGCCGGAAAACGGAAGATAAATGTTGGGCGCATCCACGTTGGCCATGGCCTTGCCGGTAATCTCGCGGAGCGCTGTCACCATTTCGTCGCTGACAAAACAAAATCCAGTTTCATCGGTGGCAGCCACCGTGCCGGGAAAGGCCCGGCTGAAAAGAGAAACTTTCACGATCACGTGCTTCCCCACCAGCTTGTCTTTGAACGAAGGTGAGTCTGGCAGCGGCATAGCGTCCTCCCCAGAAATGCTCCTGCCAATAGGTTGCGGCTCGCACCTCAAATTGAACAAGCCCCGTTCGGTATCCGCCGTTACGACCGTAATCAACCCGCAAGTCCCGTCAGGCTCAGAATTCGGACGACGCAGATTCGGAAACCGGAGGTGCCGATCGGAATGAAAACTCGGTAGTGGCTAAATTTGGATTTCTCCGCGACCTTTGCGGCTTTTCTTCGCGAACTTTGCGGTTAGAGTCTCTTAACTGACGCATCCAGGGCAATAGGCTTAACCGCGGAGATCGCAGAGAAATCCCAAAAGTCAGCTACTACCGAAAACTCTTTCATATTGACGCGAACCGGGATTGGAGAGACAATCACAGCCGCTTTTAGGCCAAGACACATGTCTTGCCCTAAGCGTAAGAATGAGTTCACCACCGGGCCCCCCTTCACTTGCAGGACGACTCCCCCCGGAGGCTAGGAAACTAGCAAACCTTAAATCTCTTAACCAAGGCGCACTACACACCCGCAATGAGGAGGATCTACAAATGAGACGTGCAACCGTGTTCACCGCTGTCGCTCCGCTGATCTTGGCCTGTGCCACTTCCGTGTCCGCGCAGGAACCGTCATTGGCCCACAAGGGCAGAGTGGTCATCCCTGAGTCCGCAATTGAGCGCCCTGAGGATGTCGGCGTTCGTGCGCACACTCCTTACCAGATTTTTGTGCTCGCAGATCGGGAGAAGTTTGGAGCTCAACCCAATGGCTATGCCTTACCCGAGGCCGTTGCGGCTCCAAATTCACCTCCTGTCCCCGGCCTAGGGTTCGAGACTCCCGCTTCGATTGCCTGTATTTATCACTTGGTGACTCCGGTGACGGGCTGCAATCCGAACACCTTCAAAACCAATCCCAGCGGCGGCAGCAAGGCCATTGGGATCGTGGACGCGTATGACTACCCAACCGCCA
This sequence comes from Acidobacteriota bacterium, assembly GCA_013289685.1. Lineage (GTDB taxonomy): Bacteria > Acidobacteriota > Terriglobia > Terriglobales > Acidobacteriaceae > Sulfotelmatobacter. Next base: position 454,222 of record JABCZL010000003.1, read on the forward strand.
TGGCCGATCTGAATGCATTCTCTGCGCAGTTCGGTCTTCCCGCAGTTACCTCAACCACTTTCCAGGTAGTTTTTGCCGGCGGCACTGGCGGTTGTGCAGGCACCGATCCCGGAAATGATGCAGGTTGGGAGGGAGAGCAGGCGCTGGATATTGAATGGGCCCACTCGATGGCGCCCAAGGCCAAAATCATCCTGGTGGAGGCGGCTTCGAGTTCCTTTACTGACTTGTTAGTCGCCGAGGATTGTGCCAGCAAACTGGTGGCGGCGGCCGGCGGTGGAGAAATTTCCAACAGTTGGGGTGGATCCGAGTTCTCCAGCGAAACTACCTATGACGCGCATTTCAAAAAGGCAAAGATCGTCTATTTTGCATCGACCGGCGATTCGGCGGGCACAGAGTGGCCCAGCGTTTCTACCAGCGTGGTTGCCGTCGGCGGCACCACCACGAGCAGAGTCAATAGTGGCACTACGTTCGGCAACTTCATCGGCGAAGCCGCCTGGGAGAATGGCGGTGGGGGCTTGAGCGCATACGAACCCCGCCCCAGCTACCAGAGCTCCTTGCCGAAAGCGACCCATCGCCTTGTGCCCGATGTCTCCTCCGATGCCAACCCCAACACCGGAGTCTGGGTCTATGACAACAATCCCACCAATGGCTGCTGCTGGTTTGTATTCGGCGGCACCAGCGTTGCGTCGCCCAGTTGGGCCGGCATCGTGAACGCGGCCGGGCACTTTGCCGCCTCCAGCACTGCCGAACTCACTACCATCTACGCTGCCTACGCCTCGTCAACGAATTATCCCGCAGACTACAACGACATCTCTTATGGTCTCTGCGGCTTCTATGACGGAAACATTGCCGTCGCCAAGTGGGATCCGTGCACTGGCATCGGCAGTCCAAAAGGATATGTTGGGAAGTAAGCGTCAACCTAATGCTTAGGCCCTGCCAGAATGGCAGGGCCTTTCTTTGACGCTTGCGCGATTGCTGACCTCGAACCGGCCATTGTTTCCAGTTTCCTCCTGCGCTAGACTTATCTCGCTCTCGCGACGCTCCCCCCTCCTTTCCTTCCCCACCCGTGAACTACCCATTTGCTGCAATGTGTGTGCAACCCAGCGCGGTCAGTCGTAAGGCCACACCATATATGGTGTTATATTGCTTGACCCCGCCCCAATTTCACCGTTACAGTAGCTTAACTTTGTGCCCGCCCTGTCCAGCCTGGGGTGAAGAATGGTCGCGCATCGACCGCAGCATGCATCGAATCGGCGAGAGGAATCTTGTTGGTAAATACCCGCGTCCATGGAGCCAGTACGCCGATGCAAAGCGAACGACTAGCAACTGGCCACTGACCACTAGCCACCGGTTTTCAAGGAGTTTACGTTGCTCAAACTGAAGAGGCTTCAGATTCTCGGGTTCAAATCGTTCTGTGACCGCACCGAACTCAAGTTCCACGGGGACGGCGTGGCGGCCATCATCGGCCCCAACGGCTGCGGCAAGTCGAATATTTCCGACGCCATCTCCTGGGTGCTGGGCGAGCAGTCGGCCAAGACCCTGCGCGGCGCCCGCATGGAAGACGTCATCTTCGCCGGCACTCGCGACCGCAAACCCACCGGCATGGCGGAAGTCTCGCTCACGCTGATTGATCCCGAAGCCTACAGCGGAGCCGACGCCAACGCACCAACCGAAATCGAGATTCAAGAAGAAATGCCCAAGGCCGAAAAGGAACCGGGTGCCCCATTTCTCGCGTCTTCTGCGAGAAGTGGGGATTTTGACTCCGACTCCAACATCACCGACGACTGGGACGAAGCCTCCATCCGCGCCCGCGCTGCCCAAGCCACAGAAGAAGCCGTAGAAGACGCCCAGCCCGGCAAGACCGAAGAAGTAGAAATCCCGCGCTCGAAAGTGAACATCCACGCCGTCGCCTTCCCCGACGACGAACCGATCTTCGCACTGCCCGCGCATAACGTCTCTGCGCCCGCCAACGCCGCGTCTGTCGGTACCGTGGCCCCGCACGTCGTTCTCAAGATCCGCCGCCGCAAATTCAACCAGCAGCAGTTCCACCGCGGAGAAATCGTGGTCACCCGCCGCCTGTTCCGCTCTGGCGACAGCGAATATCTGCTGAACGGCAAACTCTGCCGCCTGCGTGACATTCAGGAATTGTTCATGGGCACTGGCCTGGGCCCCGAATCCTACGCCCTGATCGAACAGGGACGCATCGGCCAGATCCTCAGCAGCCGTCCCACCGACCGCCGCGCAATTCTTGAAGAGGCCGCGGGGATTACGAAATTCAAAACGAAAAAGCTCCTGGCCGAGGCCCGACTCGAAGACGCCAAGCTGAATCTTTCCCGCATCAACGACATCTTCGACGAAGTCACGCGCCAGATGAATTCGCTGAAGCGCCAAGCATCCAAGGCCGAACGCTACGCGCGCCTCCGCGAAGAAATGCGCGCCAAGCTGCGGCTCGTTCTGGCCAGCAAATTCGCCGCCATCGAGCACGAAAGCGCGGAACTCGATTCTCAGCTCAACGCCCTCGCCGAGGAAATGCAGCATCGCACCGAGGCCGTGCAGCAACTCGAAGCCGAGCATGCCGAACGCACCCAGCGCGGCTACGACATCGAGACCGAACTGCGCGAGAACCGGGAACGCATCAGCCGGATTACCCTCGAAATCGATCGCGCCCACGCCCGCCGCCGCCACAACGAAGAACGCTGTGCCGAACTGCTGGTGCGCACCGCTTCGTCCGAAGCCGAATTGGCGCAGGCCCGTCACCGCTTGACGGCCCTAGAATCGGAACGCGAATCGAATGCCCAGATTCTCGAATCCGCCGCCGCCGACCTCGCCGCCGCGCAGAGCGACCTGGCGCTCTGCCAGCAGGACGCAGCCGCGGCCGCAGCCAGCCTCGCCGAAATCGAGCGCCAGCAGGAAGAATCGCGCGTCGCTATTTTCGATACCGTCTCCTCGGCGTCACGTCTTCGCAACCAGTTGGCGCAGGCCGAAGAGCGCCTAGCAGGCGCCGACCGCGAAGCCCGCCGCCGCGAAGCCGAGATTACCAACGCCAACTACCAGGTCGTAGCGTTCGGTGGACAGCGTGGCCAACTCGCCCTCGAATTTGAAACCGTCACGCAGCGCGTCAGCGGCATCGCCGAAGAAATCAGCCAGCTGCGACGCCTGATCGAATCGAAAAAGCTGGAAGAAACCCGAGCCAAGACCAACCTCGACGTCCTCCGCGCCGAATACGCGACCGCTCTCGGCAAGAAAGGCTCGCTAGAAGCCGTCATCGCTGAACATGGATATTCCACGGAGTCCGTCCGCCGCCTGTTTCAGTCCGGCGTGATGCACGGAGGCCTCGCGCCCGTAGGCGTGCTCGCCGATTTCCTCGAAGTGGAACCGCGCTACGAACGCGTGGTCGAAGACTTCCTGCGCGACGAACTGAACTACGTGGTCGTCAAGTCCTGGGACGCCGCCGACGAAGGTCTCCGCATGCTGCGCACTGGAGTCGACGGACGCGCCACCTTCCTCGTCCATCCCGAGGACGCGCAAGCGAAGTTCTCTTTCATCCTCGATGAAGCCGCGCACTGCGCGCCGCCCGCGGCGCAAATCGTTCCGCTGAAGAGCACCATTCGCGTGCTCGACGGCTTCGGCAAGTCGCTGGAAGTGATCCTGCCCAAACTGCGCGACGGCTATATCGTTCCCGAAGCCAACGTGGCTCGCGGCTTAGCCCTCGAAAATCCCGACGCCTTCTTTCTCTCGCAAGCCGGCGAATGCTTCCACAACGTGACCGTCACCGGAGGCAAACAGCGCGCCGAAGGCCCGTTGTCGATGAAGCGTGAACTGCGCGACGTCCTCCGCCAGCTCGAAGATCTGGAACGCGCCCTGCGCGACGAAGAAATGCGCGTGCTCACCCTGGGCCGTGAAATCAAAGAGCTCAGTTCCCTGCTCGACCGCCTTGACGGCGAAAAACGCGAAGCCGAACATCAGGCCATGACGTCGGGCCACATGCTGCAGCAGCTCGATTCCGAGATGACCCGCGTCAGTGAACGCCTCAGCGTCTCTCAACTCGAACTACAGCGCCTCGCCTCCGAGCGCGCCGACCAGGAAGGCATCGTCTGCGCCCGACAGTCCGAAATCGAAACCCTGGAACTGCAGCGCATCCAGCTCGAACAGCAAATCGCCGCTGCGCAGGAATCGCTCACCGCATTGCGCCAACGCCGCGAAGAATCCGCTCAAACGACGTCTCAGCACGCCGCTCGCGTGGCCACGCTCGCAGAGCGCCACCGCTCGGCCGCAGCCGTGCTGCAGCGCATTGAGTCCCTGTTCTCCGAAATGGGCGAGCGCGTTCATGCTCTGGCCTCGCAAATCGAAGCTGCTGCCGCCGAAAAACTGCAGCGCGAATCGGAAAACGAACAACTCCTGCAGCACGCCGCAGATCTCGAAGCCGAGCGCAATGCCGCGCAGGCTCGCGAAGGCCTGCTGCAATTCGAGACCGAACAACTCCGCGCCCGCCTGATGGAGATCGACGAACTTCTGCGCAATAGCCGCCTGCTGCTCGATCAGGCGCGCGATCGCCGTGGCGAACTCTCCGCCGCCGCCGCCAAGCTCCAATCCGACGCGCAGTACATGTCGGAAACTTGCATCAACGAACTCGGCGTCGAACGTTCTGCATTAATGGCCGACACGACGCTGGCCGCCGTCACTGACGAACAGCTTGCCGCCGAAGATCAGCTCTACCGCGACATGCGCGCCAAGCTCGAAGCCATGGGCCCGGTCAACATGATGGCGCTCGAAGAATACAAGGAAACCGCCGAGCGTCATTCGTTCCTTGAAACCCAGCGCAAAGACTTGATCTCGTCCATCGAGAACACGACGGCCACCATCAAAGAGATCGACCAAATCTCGCGCCAGAAATTTGAAGAAGCTTTCGCCAAGATCAACGAGAACTTCCAGGCCACCTTCAAGAAACTGTTCGGCGGCGGCCACGCCTTCATGAAGCTGACTGACGAAGAAAACAGCGCCGAAAGCGGCATCGACGTCGTAGCCTCGCCTCCCGGCAAACGCCTGCAAAGTGTCCTACTGCTCTCCGGAGGCGAAAAGGCGCTCACCGCGCTGGCCCTGCTGGTCGGCATCTTCCAGTACGCCCCCAGCCCGTTCTGCATCCTCGACGAAGTCGACGCCCCGCTCGACGAGGCCAACATCGGCCGCTTCACCGACCTGGTCAAAGAGATGAGCGTGCAGACTCAATTCGTGCTCATCACCCACAGCAAGAAAACCATGAGCATCGCCCCTGTGCTCTACGGCGTGACCATGCAAGAACCCGGCGTCTCGAAGCTGGTCTCGGTGCGATTCGGAGCACCAGCCTAGGCGATACGACCCCGTTGGAATACAATGTGTACAGGAGATTACAATGGCTGGATCTTCCGTACTCACACTTAGACTTGATCCCAAGCTGAAGATGCAACTTGATCGCCTGTCCGAGGCCACCAACCGGAGCCGCTCATTCGTAGCGGCTGAAGCAATTCGCGAATATGTCGAACTGAACAACTGGCAGATTGCGGAGACCGTCAAGGGCCTCGCGGAGGCGGATCGAGGCGAATTCGCTACCGACAAAGAAATGGCGCAGACCTTCAGGAAGTGGACGCGCCGTGCGCGTTAAATGGCTTCGCGAAGCGAGGGCCAATCTCGACGCTGAAGCTGAGTACATTTCTCAAGACAGCCCTGCAGCCGCAGGACGAATCGTCATGGCGATCGAAGCAGCAGTTGCGGGGCTCGCGAGGCATCCCGCGATAGGCCGACCCGGCAGAGTAGTTGGCACCCGTGAATTGGTTGTGCCCGGAACGCCCTACGTCATTCCATATCGAGTCCGAGATGCTGTGGTCGAGATTATCCGTGTATTTCACGGGGCTCGGCGGTGGCCCAAGATGTTTTAAAGCGAACCTTAGCACCCGAATTCCACCACGTTATCCACTCCCATCCTCAGCTTTTCCACAACCCCGCTCCTCTGAAAGCCGTGTGCGGAGCGGGTTTTGGCATCCGCTTTGCTGTCAACTTTCCCGAGCGCAACGGATTTCAGCGCTGCCCTGCCGACGTGATTAGAATCGTTGACAATTTTTTCTGACCAGTTAGAATACGCCTCGCTTCTTCACTGTAAAATTTCATCATGGCTTCCGAACTTCTCGATTCCGTCCTCTTACAAACTGGCTTCCCCGATCTCCAACTTCACGCCAGCGGCAAAGTACGGGACGTCTATACCGTCGGCGACCAGCAACTGCTTTTTGTCGCCACCGACCGCATCTCGGCCTTCGATTACATTCTGGCCACCGGCATCCCCCACAAGGGACGCGTGCTCAGCCAGATTTCCCTGTTCTGGTTCGATTACCTCGCCGACATCGTCCCCAACCACCTGATCACGGCCGATGTCGACCAGTACCCCGCCGCGGTCCGCAAGTATGCTGACCAGCTCCGAGGACGTTCCATGCTGGTGCAGCGCGCCGAAATGTTTCCGGTCGAGTGCGTGGTGCGCGGCTACATCTCCGGCTCAGCCTGGAAGGAATACAAGGCCACCGGTAAAGTCTCCGGCATCCGGCCGCCCGCGGGCCTGAAAGAATCCGACGCCTTTCCCGAGCCCATCTTCACGCCGTCCACCAAAGCCACAACTGGCCATGACGAGAACATTTCGTTCGACCAGATGTGCGCCATCGTCGGCGTCGAGACCGCCAGTCATCTTCGCGATCTCACGCTGCGCGTTTACAAGAAAGCCGCTGCCTACGCTCTCAATCGCGGCATCATCATTGCCGACACCAAGTTCGAGTTTGGACGCACGCCCAAGGGCATTACCCTGGCCGACGAAGTCCTTACTCCAGATTCTTCCCGCTTTTGGCCCGCCGACAAATACGCTCCCGGCCGGCCGCAGGATTCGTATGACAAGCAGTATGTTCGCGATTACCTCGAGCAAATTCACTGGAACAAACAGCCGCCCGCTCCGGCCCTGCCGCCGGACGTGGCGCGCCACACCAGCGAAAAATATCTTGAGGCGTACTTCCAGCTTACGGGACGCAAGCTGGATGTGTAACCGGGTTTCTGGTACGATCTCCACCCGCGGGAGCCGCATATGACCCTCGCGGACTTGATTATTTGTCTGTTGGTGCTGGTCAACGTGGTTACAGCCGCCATGCAGGGCTTCTTTTCTGAGGCTCTCACCTTGGCGGGGCTGGTGGTGGGTTACATCGCGGCTGCGTGGAAGTACCGCAGTCTCGCGGAGTGGTTTGAATCGTTTTTGAAGAACCCGTGGTTAGCTGAGGTTCTTGGCTTCCTCATCATTTTTTTTGCCATCCTGCTCCTGTTCGGCCTGGCCGCCAGGGTCGCACGCTGGCTGATGAAAGAATCCGGACTCAGTGGTCTTGACCGTTTCCTCGGCGCAGTCTTGGGATTGCTGAAGGGCGGCTTGATGGTGGCGGTGATCCTGATGGGTATGACGGCATTCGAACCAACTTCGACTCTGCTGCGGAATTCGCAACTGGCGCCGTATTTTCTGGTCGTCGGCCGGGCTGCCATGTGGCTCGCTCCGGTCGAGTTGCGTACCCGTTTCATCCAGGGTCTGGATCTGCTCCATCAGGCTCCGCAGAAGTTAAACGGCTCCCATGCTTCCCCGCCGAAATAGGACGCGGTGCGGTGAAAAATTCATAGCAAAGAGAGATGCATCGTGAAAGATCAACTGGAAGCTCTGATTCTGCAAATGTACCGCAGCAATATTCTTTATTCCGAAGGCGTGCGCGAGTTCAAAAAACGCTTCATCCTGACAGTTCTCCAGGAGAACAAGGGCAACCAGTGCCGCGCCGCCCGTGAACTGGGGATGCACCGCAACACCCTCAGCCGCACCATCAGCGAACTCAAGATCGACGTCCGCCAGTTGCGCGATGGCGTCAAGCGCCCGCCCCGCAGCACCCGCCCCGTCACCCTGGAAAAGAAGATCGTCCGCTAGATGAAATCTCTCACTCTGTCATCCTGAGCGAAGAGAATGCTTCCGCGAAGCGGAAGCATTCTCGAAGTCGAAGGACCCCTATCAGCCGGCGGCGCTTGAGATCTCGATGGGCGTTTCCCACCAAGCCGCCAGGTCAGCACTCCAAAAACCAAAGGCAGCCCTCACGGGCTGCCTTTTTCCTGCCGATGAAACTCTTCTATTAATGTGCGGCAGCTGGCTTGTGGTGCACCGGTGTCGTCGGCTTCGGAGCCGCCTTTAGCAGCAGCTTCGCCTTGTTCATGACCATCATAAACGGACTCGGCGTATACGATGTAGGATAGCCCTCGAAGTCAAAGCTGGCCCCGTCTTTCGGAATCATCTTGAGCGGAAGCTTTTCTTCGAACTGCAGCGTGATGTCCGCCTTCTTCGCGTCGATGTCATCCGAGCTGCCCGCAATCGTGAACTCCGTCGGGGTCGTGCTGATGATCGTTCCATTCATCCTCACCGGCTTGTCCTTGATGGCGGCCCAAAGCTGGTCCTGATCTGCCTGCGCGCCGTTGGTAAACACGAACTGCCATTCGGCAAAGCTCATATCTTCCAGCTTCTTGGAAGCCAGCATGGCGTGAACCTGTTCCGCTGGCGTGGGTGCAGGCTTAATGGGCACCTGCGGACCGTTGGCCTTCGCCGCCGCCAACAACTCCGCCCAGCCGTCGTCCCCGGCATGGAACTTCACATACTGCGAGCGAGCATATTTTTCAACCTGAGTTTGCGGTGCTCCAGCCGGAGCCAACGCCGCGGCTCGCGCCGCAAACCAAATGCCGTTCTGATAATCCGGCGGCGCCTCGCCCAGATACGCCAGAGCCAGAGGATACACCACGCTGAAATCCGCCGGGCTTCCATCCACCGCTTTCCGCAGAGCGGTGGCCGCTGCCGCGTAATCCTTTTCCTTCTCGGCCTGAGCGGCGGCCGCCTTCGCATCGTCCTTTTCCTTCACCGCGGCGTCATGCTGCTGCCCCGCCGCGGCTCCATCGGTCAGCGCTGCGATTCCCTCCGCCGCGCTGAAGATCACCGTCATTTGCGCCTTCTGCTTTTCCCAATCCCCTTCCGAAGTACCATCGGGTTTGGTCCATTTCGGCATGCACCCTTCGCCCTGCTCCGCGTATTTCTTCGCATCCGCCAGCAATTGCTTCGCGTTCGGGTCGTTGTTCTGCGCCATCAATCGGTCGTAATACGCCAGCAATGTCAGGGCACCCTTCGAGCACGGATCGGCCGCCAGCAGCTTGGTAGCCGTCTCCAGGGTTTTCTTCGTGTTCCCAGCCTGCTGGTACGTTGACATCAGGATTTCAAGCGCCTGGTTCTTCATCACGCTGTTGGGATACTGCGTGAGGAACGCCTCGAGCCCACTGATCTTTGCGTTAGCGTCGGTCTGCTGATACGCAGCTACGTAAGCGTTGTACTCCGCTGGATCTTTAATCACCGGCGGCGCAGCCTGTGCCGCGGGTGCCGCAGCCGCCTGTCCCTGTGCGGGTGGCGTGGCGGGCGTGGCCGGTTGTCCCTGAGCTGGCTGCGCAGTGCTCTGTCCCACCGCGCTCACCGCAACTCCAAGCACAACCGTAAGTAGAATCTTTTTCATCAGTATGGCTCCTTGGATCTTTGGGAAATAGCTTTTCCGGGAATCGTGTTCTTCAAAACCTTAGCAGCAACCGCATTCCGTCGGGACCTCTTTGCGTTCGGATCCTGCTTTGGAATGCCGCTCTTCCTGGCAGGGCCCGGGGGACGAGGGGGAGACCTGCTCAAACACAAAGGCGCCTGACCCTTTTTCCCGGTTGGCCGGATTATAAGTACCTCTTCCGCCGAAGGCAAGCGACTTCACAATCATCCTCCACTTTATTGTTTAGATGCGCTCCCCGCCCTTGTTAACATGCGATTGTTTAAGATGCGACTGTTAAAATGCGCAGTGGACACGGCGGATAGTCCTCACCCTTCGCCAGACGCTGATCGACTGGAGAGTCTATAGATATGGACACCGGGCACCCCCTGGCCGGGCAAGTCGCAGTCATAACCGGAGCAGGCCGCGGCATCGGCGCGGCTATTGCGCGCACACTCGCCCACCTCGGCGCCACCGCAGTTCTCTGCGGACGCACTCAATCCACCCTCGACTCCACCGCACAAGCCATTCTCGACGCCGGAGGTAAAACCGAAGTCATTCCCTGCGACGTTACCGTCCTGCATCAGATGGAATACGCCTCGGCGCGCGTCGACAGCACTTTCGGACGCCTAGATATCCTCGTCAACAACGCCGGTGTTGCCGGCCACAACGAACCTCTGCACAACCTTCCTCCCGAGGATTGGGACCGTATCCTGAACACCAACCTGCGCGGAGTCTACTTCGCCATTCACGCCTTCGCACCGCTGATGATTCGCGCCTACGGAGGACACATCATCAACATCTCGTCCCTCGCGGGAAAAAATCCTCTGCCCAATGGCGCTGCCTACGCGGCCTCCAAGTGGGGACTCAACGGCCTGACCTACTCCGTCGCCGAGGAGCTTCGCCCGCACAACATCCGTGTCTCCGTGATCTGCCCCGGCTCGACCGAAACCGAGCTAACCCCGCACGCCGGCAAGGATCCCGCAAAAATGCTGCAGCCCGACGACATTGCCCACGCCGTCGCCCTGCTGGTCTTGCAAGCCCCTCAATCATTTATCAGTGAGATCCTGCTCAGACCCACGCAAAAACCGTAAGGACCCTGACCTCAGACCTCGGACCACAGACCTCGGCGAAATCTGCGTAGCTCGACCGCCGAAATCTGAGGTCCGAGGTCTGAGGCCCGAGGTCTGATCTTCTACTTCTTAAACAAATTATCAAACGCCGCGCGCGCATCATTCGGCCGCAGACTGGCCGGCGTCGATGTTTCCTTCTCCCGCGTCACCCGAATCTCAAACAACTCACACTCATTCCGCGCATCCTTTTTCGCGATCCGCTCCTTCACCGGCTGCATGCACTCGAACCGGCTCCCCGGATCGAAATACGTGCACTGCTTGCATGAATGCAGCTCAAACCCGCACTTCGGACATTTCTGATCCGCCGGCATCCCCGCCAGCACCGTCCCGCATTGCGCGCACCGCGACACCGCGCGCGTCCCCGGCAGATTCAGCGGTCGCGGACCCATCGCATGGTCCCACTTCGGTGGGCCGCTCTTGCGTTCCTCGGGCGGCTTCCGCGGTTCCTGTCTGCGCGGCTCACGGTCGCGGTCCTGATAGCCATGCTGCCGATATTTTGCTGCCACACACCCTCCCCACCACGCGCGCGTATTGTCTCCCCGATACGCCGTCCGCCGCAAGTCTAAGCGAAGTCGGGACGTCGATTGTCACTCCCGCGTCACGTTGATTTTCTCCGCGATCTCGGCGGCATTTTCTCAGCGAACTCCGCGGTCAAAAAGCTTTCCGCCGGACCTATTCAGACCTCTCCAGAAGAGTCATACAATACTCCCATGATCCACGAAATCCTTCCCGTCGGCCCGCTGCAATGCAACTGCTCCATCATCGGCGACGAGACTACCCACGAAGCCATGGTGATCGACCCCGGCGACGACATCGAAGACGTCCAGGCTCTAATCCGCAAGCACAATCTCCAAGTCAAACAAATCGTTATTACCCACGCCCACATCGACCACGTCGGCGGGGCCATGAAACTCCGCCTCGCCACCGGCGCTCCCATCCTGCTCAACCAGAATGATTACGCTCTCCTGAAGATGCTCGACATGCAAGCCACGTGGGTCGGCATGCGCTCGCCAGGCAAAGTCGAAATCGACCGCAGCGTCTCGACCGGCGAAACCGTGACCGCCGGATCACTCACCGCCCAAATTCTCCACACTCCCGGCCACACCGAAGGCAGCATCTGCCTCTACTTCGCGGCAGAACAAAAATTGATCGCGGGCGACACCCTCTTCGCCGGCTCCATCGGCCGCACCGATCTCCCCGGCGGCTCCATGCAAAAAATTCTCCGCTCCCTGCACGACACCGTCCTGGCCCTGCCAGACGAAACAATAGTAGTCCCCGGCCACGGCGAGTTAACCACGATCGGTGCAGAGCGCGAGTCCAACCCGTTCCTGGTGAAACGCTAAGTCCTCGTCTTGCCGTGGAACCATCTGGCTGTGGAGCGCATCTTGCGTGGAACTCGTCTTGCTGTGGAGCTCGTCTTTACGTGGAGCTCGTCTTGACGTGGAAGAGCGGCCCTTTGAGGGCCGCGTCTCGGCTCCAAAAATAGAACTGGCCTTTAGGCCCTGCGATTTTCGACGCGCCTGACCGCCATTCATCCGTCGACCAACGCGGCTGCGCACCGCGCGTCCACAACTGCCGGCCCCAATCACGAACTCAAATACTCCAACACCCTCCCAATCCCCTCCGTGAACTCCCCCTCCGCCGTAATCAAACTCAACACCAAATACCCATCGCTCGGAAAATCATAAAAATGTCCCGGATGCACCAGCACCAACTTCTCCCGCACCAACTCAATTGCCAACTCTTCATCCGACCGCGTCACCGGAACCCGCAACACCGCGTACCATCCGCCTTCCACGCGCAGCCGCTGGCAAGCCTTCTGCTCTGCCAGTTGCCGATCCAACTCAGCAAGATTTGCGCGAACCCGCTCCAGCAACTGCCGCTGAATATTCTTCCTCTGCTCCAGCAGCACTGGCACCGCCCACTGCACCGGAGCATTCATCGAAAGATAAGTATCGGCAATCACCTCCAGCCGCCCCATCGCCGCCGACGCCAACTCCCGCGGCCCGCTCGTCACCACCCATGCGACTTTCATCTGCGGCAGCGCCACAATCTTCGAGAGCCCGCTCAGCGTAAACGTCAGCACCTCCCGGTTCCCCGCAAAGCTCGCGTGCTCGATTCCATTGTCATCCCGACCAAGCCTGTGGATCGGGGAATCCCGATCCACAGGCGCGTGGAGGGACCTTGTATTTTTTTCGGCTCCGGCGCTAAGCCGATCCAACCCATAATCCAAAAACACTTCATCCACAATCACCGCCAACCCATGCTCCCGGCAGAATGAATTCAACATCCCCACTTCCCCCGCCTTCACATACGACCCCGTCGGATTATTGGGATGCACCACCACCACCCCCCGCGTCCGCTCCGTCACCGCTTTCTCCAGCGACGGTAAATCCATCTGCCAGCCATGGTCATAGATCAGCGGATACGGCACCAGCCGCACATCCTGCAAATCCGCCAGAAACTCAAACAGCGGATAACTCGGCTTCGGCACCAGCAACTCATCCCCTGCATTGCACAGCAACCGAAACACGAACGAATATCCCTCGCTCGTACTAGTCGTGAGAACGATCTGCTCCGGATCCACATTCGTAGAGACGTTGCTCGCAACGTCTCTCTCACCACGACCACCCAACTCGCGGTAGTAACCAGCCACAGCCTCCCGCGCGAACAGCAACCCCTTCGACTGCGGATCGTAATCCAGCGCCCGCCTCGACGCGAGCGCACCCAGGATCGCCGGCTCGTCGTAATGCAACCCTGCCCGCGTCGGATTCGAGACCGTCAAATCGAGAACCCTCGCCCCTCCCGCACGCGCCTCTTCCAGCGCTTGAGTAAACCGGTTCTGCGCCAGCTTCCAGTTGGTCCGTTCAGAAAACATGATCACCAAAGTCTGGATGGATTCTAAGGGATAGGTGGGAAGGACTTACGACCAACGCCGGAGGCGCCCCCGAAAATAGCCCGGCGTTTCAACGCCGGGAAAGCTGTTAGGGATGAAGCTGCGTCCCAAGGGGACGCCTGAACATGGAACGCAACACCAGAGTCGGTTTTTACGCGCCCGGCCCCGTGAAAGTCCGATTCGCCAGCTGCGGAGCCCCTTGCTGGCTGGGCCAGTCGCGAATCCCCACCGCCGGACAAATCAGCCCCTTGCCCGACGGCCGCAACAGCTGCCGCAGCGTCTGCACTCCATAAAACAGTCCCTGCCCGGTTTTGGCCGCCACAATCAGATGCGACTTGTCGGAGAACAGCACGTAGCCGTCTTCGCCGACCATTTCGTCGGCTTTCAATCCATTCCGCGCCAGAAACCGCCGCACCCGCGAATCCTGCAAGCGGGCTAGCACGATCGCGCCGTCCTCCGGCTTGCCCGCCGCCTTCATCCCCAGAATGTCGAGTCTCAACCCCGACTGGTCCGCCACCGTTTCCGCCAGGGTTTCAGCGGCGATGCGATCCTCCGATTGGTGCCCAAGTAACACGAAAATCTTCGTCCGCGGGCCCACGCGAAATCCGCCGTCGCGTATTTGCAATTCCTTCGGCGCAGGCTCCAGTTTCACCGCCGGCGCTCCATCGGAATCCATAGCCACAGCCGACGCACCCAGCAGCACGCACGGAACGATCCACAACAGTCGCTTATTCATTCGGGTCCTTACAATCACAATACAGGAAAGTATTGTACTCGCAATCTCCTACGTCCTCGCTATGAAACGCTCGCATGCCTCTAAGTTTAAACCCCAGACCCTCAGAGATTCTTCCCGAAAATGTAAATTATTTGCCAAATCCTTCCTTATTAACGACATAGGGCATCTTGGTAACGTCCCCGCCGTAGTTTCCCTCCAGCACGTCGATCAGCCCCTGGGCACAACGGCCAGCCATCCCCTTATTCGGATCGGTGGAGAGCCGGGTGATCCGCGCCGCGCTGGCAAAGTGCGGCATCAGCCGGCACCGGTCCGCAATCGCCGGATCGCGCAACGGAGAATCCATTGGCAGCGGTTCCTTTTCATAAACATCCAGCGCCGCCCCCGCAATCCAGTTTTCCCGTAGCGCCCGCGCCAGCGCAGCCTCGTCCACCACCGGCCCCCGCGACGTGTTCACCAGATATGCCGTCGGCTTCATCAGCCGCAGCGTCTTCTCATTGAATAAATGATAGGTCGGCGTCGCGCTCTCCTCCGCCCGCAGCAGCGGGACATGCACACTCACAAAGTCGGCCCCGCGCAGCGCCTCGTCCAACGGCACATACTTGATCCACGCCTTTTCTTTCGTGAGTCCCCGCGCATGCCGCAGGTCGTTGATCTCCTGAATCGCCTTCACGAACGCATGGTTCTCATACGCCGGGTCATAACACAAAACATTCATATCGAACCCAACGCATTTCTTGATGAACGCCAGCCCAATGCGTCCGGTCCCAATCACCGCCACTGTCTTTCCCGTGACCTCATCTCCCAAAAACGGCAAATAAGGATGCCAGTATCCCCACTTGTTCTCCCGCGTCAGATGTTCCGCCGTCCACATCTTCCGCGCCAGCGTTCCCAGCATGAAAAACGCAAACTCTGCCGTCGCTTCGGTCAACACATCGGCGGTATGCGTGAACGGAATCTTGTAGCGGTTCGCGTCCGCTCGATTGATGTTGTCAAACCCCACCGCAATCTGCGCCACCACTTTCAACCTGCCCTTGCCCGCTTCAAACACCTCCGCATCGATCGGATCGCGTAACGTTGTAATCAGCCCGTCCACGCCCGCCTTCACCTTCTCGACAATCAAACTCTTCGGCGGCGCTTCCGGATTGGGATACACCTCCACTTCATATCCCCGCTGGCGCAGCAGTTCAATGGCGTCTCCAATGTCGCAGGTGGCAAACACGCGAAATTTCTTATCCATAAATTTTCTGGGAGATTTTCTGGGAAAGCCTCCCGGCAGACTCTCGAAAAACATCATACCCGAGCCGCCAGCTCCTCCGCTCCGTGCTCAAACTTCATCTAATCTTAAGGTTTCGCATGTAATCCTGTTGGCAAGTGAATTGGAGCGGCGGGTCCTTCCCCCTCGCAGTAACCCGCCGCCCTCTTTTTTTAGAGAGTTTCGGAGTCTCCCATGACCATCTTCAAACTCACCCTGATCGCCACGCTCACCATCGTTTCCTTTGCGCAGGAGAAAGAGAAAAAGATCCAGCGCGCCGACCTTCCACCCGCAGTCGAAAAAACCGTGGCGGCGCAGACGCTAGGCGCCACGATCAAAGGATTTTCCCAGGAGAAAGAAAACGGCCAGATCCTCTACGAAGCGGAAACCACCGTGAACGGCCACAGCAAAGACATTATGATCGACGCCAACGGAGCCGTGGTCGAGGTCGAAGAGCAGGTCGCCCTCGATTCCCTTCCGGCTACGGTGAAAGACGGACTTCAGGCCAAAGCCGGCGCCGGCAAGATTCTCAAGATCGAATCCCTTACCAAGAACGGCAAAGTAGTCGCCTACGAAGCCAAAGTCGAAGCCGCCGGCAAGAAAAAAGAAATCCAGGTCGGCCCCGACGGCAAGCCGCTGGATCACGAAGAATGAAATTATTTAGCGCGTGACCGTCGTAGAGACATGAGCTCGCTACGTCTCCGCCTGCACCATTCCAAATGATGGTGAGAACTCGAGTGATCGCGATCACAGACGCGTAGTCTGCGGGTGCTAGAATCCTTTCGTAGGCCACTCTTAGATTCCTAAGAGGGGGTTCCTGTGTACAGATTCACACCGATTCTTCCCGCTCTCTTTCTCTTGGCATCCGCGCAATCGGCGCAGCAGCCCTCAACCCCAACGCCGCAGAAGACGCCAACCTACTCCGCTATCCCGGTTGAAGCCGCCAGACAGGCGAATCCGGTGAAGTCCACGCCCGAGTCTCTGACTCGAGCCAAGAAGTGGTGGACGCTCGATTGCGCTATGTGTCATGGGAAAGACGGCGACGGCAAAGGCGAGACCGCCGCCGAGATGAAACTCAAAATTGTCGACTTCACCGACCCCGCCACCCTCAAAGACCGCACCGACGGCGAGGTCTTCTACATCATCAAAAACGGACACAACGACATGCCGCCCGAAGGTCCGCGGATCAAGACCGAAGAAAATTGGGACTTGGTCAACTACGTCCGCTCCCTCGCCAAGAAGATGCCCGACGCCGAGCAGAAGCCGCAACCCTGAAGCCTTTGTCATCCTGAGCGAAGTGGCGGGTTCGCGAAAGCGAAGCCGCCGCGCAGTCGAAGGATCCCTATTTGCCAGTCTCTCCAGCCCAGGGTTCAGGGCGTTCTCGCGTGCCTCGACTAGGAATCTGGATCCAAGCCTCATCACCCCTGCTCCTGGTAAATCCCAATCACATTCCCGGCGGGGTCGCGAAATCTCGCGGTAATCTCAGGAGCATCCGCGCCCACCGGCTGCACAATTTCTCCGCCGTTGGCGACGATCGAGTCAATCGTCGCGGCCACGCTGTCGACCATGATGTATACCAGCAGGCCAGGCTGGGCTGCTGGCGGCCGATCCAGAACCCATTCTCCGCTCACTTGGTTGACGCCATCGTCAAAGGCAATACGTCCATCGCTGCGATGCCGGATGTTCCAGCCGAAAACAGATTTGTAGAAATCCGCCGAACGCGCAACATCGGTCGCGGGAAACTGGATGTAGCAGATCTTACCGTTACCAAGCGTGGGAGACATTGGGTCCCATCTAGAGACTCGCTATTCTAATGCTCCAGTCCCTGCGCGGCCAAACTGATGCTTTTCCTCCGTGAACCTCTGTGCTCTCTGTGGTTAAGCGCTCTACCCCGCCCTGCGAAACCGCCCCCTCGCATCCGCTGCCGAATCCTCGCCCGAACCCAGCAGCGCAACCCCGCCCCGCAAGCTCTCCCATGCCGCCTGATTCAACGAAGGCTCCGCGCTCACCAGGTCGCGGATCATGTCCCAGGCGGCCAGGTTGAGCGCGCCTTCCGGCGGCATCCCCATCGCCAGCGACACCGCACACTGCGGGCAAAAACAAATCCTCTGCGCCCCCGACTTCTGCCGCGGCTTCACTCCCACGGTCTGCGCGAACATGTACACCGCGACCGACTTGTGTCCTGCTTCAATCTCACGCCTGCAGCGTAGACAAGAAATGGCTTGCACGGGTTCGCTCCTGCGGACTCAGATTCTGCAACGGCTCGTGGGTTTACTCTCAGCCACCTTCGTTGTGGATCGCAAGTACGCAGAAAGATTCCCGATCTCGTCCGTATGCCCACGCATGCTGGCCGACCGGGTCCGCTTATCGCTCTCTTACGATGCCGTCGTCTTTCCAGTGGTAACCGCATGAATCGCACGTCCATTCGTATTGGAGAGAGGAGTCCTCCTCCGAGGTCGGAAGCTCGCCGATCAGTTCGTCAAAGATGACCTCTGTCGAATGACATTTGGGGCAGCGCACAGGAATCTCATCAGGTTCCTCCTGCTTTGGCCCCGGTTCATTCGCTGGCTCGTAATTCTGTAACGCTTGCCGCGCCCACGGCAAACCAATGTTCATGATTCCCACACTGACGCCATTGGCGAAATTCGAAGTCACAGAATCGACGCCCGTAGCCTTTTCCAGCCCCATTACAAACGGAATTCCAGCCCTATCCAGCAACCGTTGCAATTGAAGCGCATCCGCCAAACTCCATACCGTGGCAATTTCCACCAGTTTCCGGTCATCGTAGTAAGGAGAGTCCGGCTTCGTCTCGGGAATCGGAGGACGAATCGGGGGAGCTTCGGGCTGCACTGTCAGCCTCCGTTGCCTGATTTCATTCGCCAGAGCCTCTCGGGCCACATCCGTCAGTTCGGACTTTAGTCGGGCGAGGGCCAGGAGCTCGCCCTCATCCATCTGGCCATAGACTTCCGAAAGGCGCCGCCATTCCGTTGCTGGATCGAGAGTCGCCATGGCCGGAAATCATACTCCGAAACCCCCTCGTGAGACTTAGTGTCCTTCCTGCTGAATTGTTCTTCTCTGAGCCGAACTGTTCCTAATCAGTCGGATTTGCCGCGGCTGGCGGGAGGGACGATTCCGTTCATTCGGAGATACTCGACCATCTGTCCATAGTGATTGTAGGCGTGGGCTACTCCGAATTCGGCCAGATGCAGCCGGCTGGATTTACTGCCCGCAGCTGGCTCCAACATATTTTGCGGCGTCAGCGTGGCCGCGGCTTTGTGTCCCAGCGCGAAAGAATCCCGCAAGAATTTTAGGATGTCGGCTTTGCTTTTCAGCTCTGCGGGACCGTTGCCATCTTTGATGGATGCGGGCACAGGATCACCGGTGAGGTGGCACCAAATGAAGTAATTGGACGAGGCGATGTGCTTGACCTGCACTGCAAATGACCGCACGCCTTTGTAGTCGTCGCCAGGAATGTTCAAGCTCTCGGGGGAAAAGTTGAACTTCTCTTCGGGCATGGCCTCGGCGGCTTCCAAGACTTGCTTCTCGACGGCGCTGATCTCGCGGTCCACGGTCTCAGCGAGACTCGGCTGCGAGGATTGCACCTGGGACGCCAGCGTCTGGGCCGCGCTCTTCGCGACGGGCGTGAACATCGTGGTGAGTAGCGGCAACAGCAGAAAGATTCGCACGTGTTTCATAAAGTGATTCTCCTCAGTTTGAGAATTGGGGCGGGACTGCGCGTCCCCTGCGATCAATCAAGGATGTATGGACTCTCCAACCACCGATGTGTCATCGGTCCCGCGCTCACGACGCGCTCCACTTGACAATTCCCCACTACCCTCCTACAATTAGCACTCGATGGTCGTAACTGCTAACAGTAGCGACTAGCCCAACCAAATCATAGGTTTACGCAGATCAACTTGGCAACCCAACCTTCTAAATCCTTGAAAGGAGCAACACACCATGGCGAAATTTTCACCACTCCATGACCGCATTCTGGTCCGTCGCGTGGAAGAAGCTTCCACCACTCGTGGCGGCATCATCATCCCCGACTCGGCCAAAGACAAGCCCCAGGAGGGCGAAGTCATCTCCACCGGCAAAGGCCGCACTAACGACGAAGGCAAGACCTTCCCTCTGGCCGTCCACGAAGGCGACCGCATCCTGTTCGGCAAGTATTCCGGCACCGAGATCAAGATTGATGGCGAAGAGTTCATCATCATGAAAGAAGACGAAGTCCTCGGCATCCTCACCGGCGCCGCATCTCCGGCCAAGAAAGAACTCGCCGGCTCGAAGAAATAACGATGCACTGTCATCCTGAGCGCGCTCTTTGCGCGAAGGATCTATGCAACTCGGTTTAGCTAGAAGCTAGCAGCTAGAAGCTGATAGCGGACAGCCCAAAGAAACCCCGCAGGCAGATCCTGCAAACAATTTAGGAGAAAAAAGCAATGGCAAAGCAAATCGTACACGGAGAAGAATCCCGTCAGGCGATCCTCCGCGGCGTCAACCTTCTGGCCGATGCCGTGAAGGTTACCCTCGGCCCCAAGGGTCGCAACGTAGTCATCGAAAAGAAATTCGGTTCGCCGACCATCACCAAAGACGGCGTCACCGTAGCCAAGGAAATCGAACTTCGGGACGGCCTCGAGAACATGGGCGCCCAGATGGTTCGTGAAGTCGCGTCCAAGACGTCTGACGTCGCCGGAGACGGCACCACCACCGCCACCGTTCTCGCCCAGGCCATCTTCCGCGAAGGCGTCAAGACCGTTGCCGCCGGCGCGAATCCCATGGCTCTGAAGCGCGGCATCGAGAAGGCCGTCACAGTCATCTGCGGCAAGGTCGACAAAGAAGGCAACCGCGTCAACGGCGAAATCGACAAGCTGTCGAAGCCTGTCACCGGCGAAATGATTGCCCAGGTTGGCACCATCTCCGCCAACAATGACGAGACCATCGGCAAGATCATTGCCGAGGCCATGAAGAAGGTCGGCAAAGACGGCGTCATCACCGTCGAAGAGTCGAAGACCCTCGAGACCCAGCTCGAAGTCGTGGAAGGTATGCAGTTCGACCGCGGCTACCTCTCGCCCTACTTCGTCACCGATCCCGAGCGCATGGAAGTTGCGATTGAGAACGCCTACATCCTGATCAACGAAAAGAAGATCAGCTCGATGAAAGACCTGCTTCCCTTGCTCGAGCAGATTGCCAAGTCCGGCAAGCCGCTCCTGATCATTGCGGAAGACGTCGAAGGCGAAGCGCTCGCCACCCTCGTCGTCAACAAACTGCGTGGAACGCTGCAAGTCGCGGCCGTCAAGGCTCCTGGCTTCGGCGATCGCCGCAAAGCGATGCTGCAGGATATCGCTATCCTGACCGGCGGCAAGGCCATCACCGAAGATCTCGGCATTAAGCTCGAGAACGTTCAGATCTCCGACCTCGGCCAGGCCAAGAAGATCACCATCGACAAAGACAACACTACGGTGGTCGAAGGCAAGGGCAAGCACGCTGAGATCGAAGGCCGCGTAAAGGAAATTCGCAGCCAGATCGACAAGACCACCAGCGACTACGACCGCGAGAAGTTGCAGGAGCGGTTGGCGAAGCTGGTCGGCGGCGTAGCCGTCATCAAAGTCGGCGCCGCAACCGAAACCGAAATGAAAGAAAAGAAAGCCCGAGTGGAAGACGCGATGCACGCCACCCGCGCGGCCGTGGAAGAAGGCATTGTCCCCGGCGGCGGAGTCGCTCTGGCCCGTTGCGCCAGTGCGCTCGACAAGTTGAAGGCCGACGGCGATGAGCAGATCGGTATCAACATCGTGAAGCGCGCCATCACCGAGCCCCTGCGCCAGATCGTCGAGAACGCCGGCGAAGAAGGTGCAGTGATCCTGGGCAAGGTGCTCGAGTCCAAAGAAACCAACTTCGGATTCAACGCCTTCTCCAACGAGTACGAGGATCTGGTCAAGGCCGGCGTGCTCGATCCGACGAAGGTCGTGCGCACCGCCCTGCAAAATGCCGGCTCCATCGCCAGCCTGATGCTCACCACCGAAGCCCTGATCGCCGAGATTCCGGAAAAGAAGGAAGCTCCCGCTCCCGGCGGCCACGGTGGCGGCGGCATGGGCGACATGTACTAAGAACCAGCTTGTTATCCTGAGCGCGGTCTTTGCGCGAAGGATCTATGCAACTCAAAAGCCCCGTCGAAAGGCGGGGCTTTTTGATTGTTAGCGTGATCATTGGCGCCGCCGTCTGCGCGCCCCGGAGGGACCTCTCACAATAGCCCGGCGTTTCCAACGCCGGGTCGCCTGCACACAAGTGATATCGCGTCCCGGTATGGGCGCCTGAACCCTACCCCCAGCCTCGCGATTGAATCACTAGACCTGTAGGCGGCACCGCTCCCGGCCGCTCACTCCTGTCCGATGGCGGAAGTACTTCTGACGTCGGGAGCCATCCTGATTTCAGGTGCCGGTCTGGGCCGTTTGGGCGGCGAAGACTCCAATTGATCAGCGACGTCTTTGAGGTCGTTCGCGACAAGACGCATCACTTGAATGTTGTTGATCGTTTCGATGTGTCGTTGCAGCCGGGAGGTGTCCAGCCCATAGGGCCGGATTTTTCATGCGACGCCGTTGAGCGGGCCACCAAACTGCTTCAAGAAGTCTGTTACGGCCGTATCGTCGTAGTGGCCGATGTCTTCGAAATTTCGACGCATCATCTCTTCTCCACCGGGAAGAACACTCAAGATTGTCACCGGCCGAGTGATCGTTTCTTCGTTCTCGAAATCCAAAATGTCGCGCGCCAGCGCTCTCGCTCTCGCTGCCACAGCGATGCGTGATTCCCGGTCGGGTAAACGCCACGAACGTTTCTGAACATCTTTGGCTCGTTGTCTCCATTTAGACGCCTCGTTGACCAAGTCGTCGTTCCTCCTGGTGAGGGCTTCAATCCTCTGCAAGAAACTCGCATAATCCCTGGCTAGCGTTTTCAACGCAGCATGGAGATGGATTTCGTCATAGATGAAGAACGTCAGCCCGATAAGAATCAAGCACGCGGGAACCGTCGTTTTGATCCAGCGTTGTCTCATACCAATTCTCCTTTTGCCCCGATGACGAACAATAATCCGGACGATCGCTGGGCCGTCTGTGAAAGTAACCCGGCCGCAGAAGGTTGGCAACGCACGATGGGGATGGGCAGGACCTTCGGTTATGACCTCGAACCACAACCAGAGAAAAATGGGCGATCGTTGATCGATTCGCCGGCAAAAAGCACTCCATCTATCTTGTATTTCGGGCGAGACCTCGAAACTGCTCAGCCATTGATCCCCAGCTTCTCCTCGGCGTTTATAATAGAAAGATTCTCTGGCGGCGAAATTCGATTCTGTGGAGCCGCCGGCGAAAAGCTAGCCTCACTGCGCTTGGGTGGACGGGCGAAGGCGCCCGTCCCCACACGGGCACCTTGCATTGAGGACAGAAATTGTCCTCAACTGGATTTAGGGTTGAGCTAAGAGCTAAGAGCCAACAGCTAAGGGCTTTTTTATGGACTTCAAACTCGTTTCCAGTTACAAGCCGCAGGGCGACCAGGGACGCGCGATCGAGCAGCTGCTGCGCGGGGTGTATGACCGCGAGCAGCACCAGGTTTTGCTGGGCGTGACCGGATCGGGCAAGACGTTCACCATGGCCAAGGTGATCGAGGCGACGAACCGTCCGACGCTGGTCATGGCGCATAACAAGACGCTGGCGGCGCAGCTCTATCACGAGTTCAAGAATTTTTTTCCTCACAATGCGGTCGAATATTTCGTCTCGTATTACGACTATTACCAGCCCGAAGCCTACGTTCCGGCCGCCGATCTTTACATCGAAAAAGAAGCGACCATCAACGACGAACTCGACAAGCTGCGCCTGTCGGCGACGCGGTCTTTATTTGAGCGCCGCGACGCGCTGATCGTGGCGTCGGTGAGTTGCATTTACGGCCTCGGCTCTCCGGAAGCCTATTACGGCATGATGATGTTTCTGGAAAAAGGCCAGAAGATCAAGCGCGAGGACATCACGCGGCGCCTGGTCGACATCCTCTACGAACGCACCAACAGCGACTTCCGCCGCGGGACTTTTCGCGTGCGCGGCGATGTGATCGAAGTCTTCCCTACGTACGACGACATGGCCTACCGCATCGAATTGTGGGGCGATGAGATTTCGTCCTTGACCCAAATTGACCCGCTGTTTGGCACGGTCAAGCAGAAGTACATGCGGCTGCCGATTTATCCCAAGACGCATTACGTGATGAAGGAAGAAACGCGCGCGTCGGCCGTGGATTCGATCAAGAAGGAACTGGCGTGGTGGGAAGTTGAAATGGAGAAACAGGGCCGGCTGGTCGAAGCGCAGCGCATTCATCAGCGGACGATGTTCGATCTGGAAATGATCAAGGCTATGGGCTTCTGCCACGGTATCGAAAACTATTCGCGGCATTTCACCGGGCGTTTGCCCGGCGAGCCTCCTCCTACGCTGCTGGATTATTTTCCGCGCGATTTTCTGATGTTCATCGACGAGTCGCACGGGACGGTGCCGCAGTTGCGCGGCATGTACGCCGGCGACCGCTCACGAAAAGAAACCCTGGTCGAGTACGGCTTCCGCATGCCGTCGGCGCTGGATAACCGTCCGCTGACGTTCGAGGAATTCGAACACCGCACTAACCAGCTGATTTACGTTTCGGCGACGCCGGGGCCGTATGAGCTGACCAAATCGGCGGGCGTGGTCGTGGAGCAGATTATCCGGCCCACCGGGTTGATTGATCCGCCGGTGGAAGTGCGTCCGGTGAAAGGCCAGATCGACGACCTGCTGCACGAAATTCGCGCGCGCGCGGAACTTGGTCAGCGCGTGCTGGTGACCACACTGACCAAGCGCATGGCCGAAGATCTGGCCGAGTACTACGCCGAGGTCGGCGTGAAGTGCCGCTACATGCACTCCGAGATCGAGACGCTGGAGCGGGTGAAGATTCTGCGCGACCTGCGCAAAGGCGAGTTTGATGTATTGATCGGCATTAACCTGCTGCGCGAGGGCCTCGACCTGCCGGAAGTCTCGCTGGTAGCGATTCTGGACGCGGACAAAGAAGGATTCCTGCGCTCCACGGGATCGCTGATCCAAACCATCGGCCGCTGCGCCCGCCATCTGAACGGCCGCGCGATTCTTTACGCGGACCGTCAAACCGATTCGATGAAGCGGGCGATGGATGAGACTTCGCGCCGGCGTGCCATTCAGACCGCATACAACGAAGAGAACGGGATCACGCCGGAATCGATCATCCGCCCGCTGGATATGACCCTCGCCGGGATTGTGGCCGCGGACTATGCCGACCTGACCGCGGGAGAGTCCGAGGGGATGCCGGAGTTCAAGTCGCAGGAAGACGTGGACACCCACATCGCGAATCTTGAGAGCGATATGCGGGAAGCGGCCAAGAAGTTCGAGTTCGAGAAGGCCGCGAAGCTGAGGGATACGATCAAGGAACTTCGAACCAAGGAATTTCTGTTCGCGTAAAAAGACTTAACCACAGAGGGCACGGAGGTTCGCAGAGGAAACAATGCTTGCTCTGTGCGCCTCTGTGCCCTTCGTGGTTAAGTCTATTCTTGCGTTATCTTCCGTAGGCGGCGCTGGCAGCCAGCGGCTTCCGGTGAAAGGTATATCCGTCGAAAGTTTCCGAGCGGAAGTTTAGATTCGGGGCGCAAAGCTTTTCGGTCTGGCTTAAGAAGAGATATCCGCCGGGTTCGAGATAGAGATGCAGGCGCTCCATGAGGGCGGTACGCTGGGCGCGCGAGAGGTGCGGCAGAACGTCCATGCAGAAGATGCAATCGAAGCGGCCAATGTAGACCGGCTTGGTTAAGTTCATGGTGTTGAACGTAACCAGGCTGCGCAGACGCGGCTTCACCAGCAGATGTGCGCCGCTTGTGAAACCCGGCGTTGAGCCGTTCGCTGACCCATTGCCGTTCGTCGAACTATTGCCTACGCCGTTCCCTGTTCCGATTTGCGACCCTTCCTGCGAGCTGTTCGCGGCGCCATTGGTGATTCCAATCTTCGAAAAGCAGGCGCGGATGGCCGCCGGAGGCAAGCCGGTCAGGGCCGACTGCGGATAAAGCCCGCGCTCGGCAACTTCAATCGCGGAAGGCAACAAATCGCTGCCGACAATATGAATGGACCAGTCTCTGGTTCCCTGCCCCGTACCAGCCGGAGCACTGTTTTCGGCAACGCCGCCATTGCCATTGCGGCTGGCGGCATTTTTTTCTTTGGCGTCCTTGCTGGCATTGCCATTGCCATTGCCGTTGTTCGAAAGATGGCTCGAACCATTGCTGGCGCCGTTTCCGTTTCCGCCGGGCAGTGCTTCGCACAAAGCCATCGCAATCGAGTAAGTCTCCTCGCCGGTCGAGCAACCCGCGCTCCAGATGCGCAGAGTGCTGGGCCCGTCGTCCGACTTGCGCGCGTAAAGTTGCGGGACCACCTGCCGGGCCAGCGCATTCATAGCTCCGGGATGACGGAAGAAACCGGTATTCACGTTGAGCACGCCGTCGAGGAACGCGGGCAGTGCCGACGGATCCTGATCCGAAGCGCGCAGGCGGCTGATCATGACCGCGGGAGACTCCAGTTCCTGACGCTCCAGATACTCCGCCACATGGGCGGCCAAGGCGCTGTTGGGACAGTCGAGCAGAATTCCCGTCTGGCGCTCGACCAGCAGGCGCAATTCCGAGAGTTCGTGCTCCAGTATGGTGACGCCCGCCATCAATCTATGCATAAATCCTTCCCCCGGAGGGTGCGCAAAGTTTCCTTCGCCGAACTTGGTGACGTCGGCGTGGTGCTGGGGGAGGAGTTGTCATATCTCTCTGAACCTTACTTCTCTAAACCTGCTTCTCACGAACCTGCTTCTAAAACCAGCTGCTAAGTACCGGCGGCGGCCGCGTACGACTTGCCGGCATCCTGTTCCGCCTGCTGCGCCACCACGTTCATCTCTTTTTCCAGCGACGAAAACCGCTGCATGATCTCGTGAATCCGGAGCGTCATGTTGCGAATCGTTTCGATCTGGGCGCGGGTCTGAGCGGAGAGGCTGCCCGGTTCAAGCAGCAGCAGGTCCGAGTTTCCCAGCACCGACGTCAGCGCGTTGTTCAAGTTGTGCCGCATTTCAAGCATGTAACGGCCCAGGGTTGCCTGACGATCGAGCGTGGCGCAGGCGGTTTCCGCCGCACGTGCCCGGGATTCGGCTCGTGAACGGTGTACCGCTTCGCCGGCCGCCAGTACCAGGGTTTCGAGCCAATGTTCACTCGGCCGCAGAATGGAAATCCGCGGCCAGCGCTCGTGCACCAGTTGCGCCGTAGCGGCGTCGTGGCAAACGCAAAAAATCGGCTGACCGGTCGAGTGCAAGGGCTCGAGCACGACCGAGAGAAGGTCGCGCCGCAATTCCCCGACGATGGCCGCGTCAAACAGGTCCACGGCAAACCGCGGCCACAACTCCCCGCTCAGCAGCGTGAACGTCGGGACGTTGCGCTCCATCTGCCAGCGCGCCGTGATGCGGCGAGAGAAATCGACGTCGTCGGAGATGATCAGTACGGTCGGTGCCTGCACTGCAAACTTCCTTTTTGCTTTCAGCTTTCGCCGTCAGCTCTCGCCTTCAGCTTTTGCCTTCAACCCGGCAATTCGCTACTTACTTCTTTCCCGGTTCCGAGGAGTCCGGTTCCCATCCCGGTGTACCTGAAACTTCAAACTCCGCAGGGGCGGCTGCAACGGGCTTGGCCTTCGGTTGCACAGCCGCCGCCGGCTTGGGTGCGGCCAGGGATGCACCTGCTGCGGCTGCCGAGGCAGCCGGCTTTGCCGCCACCGTCGCCGGCTTAACGGCCGCCGACGCAACTGGTTTTGCCGCAACTTGTTTTCCCGCAACGGGGGCGGCGGCTTTGCTGGCCACTGCCGGCTTCGCAGCCAGCGCGGCCTTCGCCTTCGCGTCCGCTTCGGCTTTGCCACCGCCGAGAGCGTACTCCACCGAGGCCCGCAGATCGACCAGCATGCGCAGCGGCTGCCCCGAGGAATACTCTGCCTGAAACATCACCTTCCACGACTGGCAGATCACGCGCAGACGAATGATCGGTTCCTGCGCCGAAAACTGGGCGCGCCGGCAGTCAATGGTCGTGACGCCTTTGTTTTCCAGTTCGGTCAGCCCGTCAAGAATGGTATTGAGATCGCCCAGCATGAGGCGGAAAAACGATCGCCGCATCAAGTACCCGAAACGCGTGAACGCGGTGAGCGCGACCGGCAGATAGAATAGGTCCCCGGCCAGGCCCTTGGCCTTGCGTCCCTGCTCCAGCACGCCGCCGTGCAGAAGTTCGTCGAGCGAGCGGCACTTCCGCGCTGCCTCGAGTACCCGGTCAAGCGCGTTCAACCATACCGGAGGCTTCAGTTCCACCGCGCCCACAACCGGCTCCAGAGCCTGGGCCACATAGGCGAGATCCACCTCGGCATCCGTCACGCCCGAGGGCGCCAGTTGGCTGAAATACTGCACCAGCAGAAAATCAATCTTGTCGCGGATAATGTCGCTCTTGACCGTCTTCGCCAGGAAGTGCTGCAGCAGGCTGACCAGAGCTTCGGGCGTGACCAAGGCGCTGGTTTGCAGGAACTGCCGCAACTGGTGCACCTGGATGACCTGGTCCATTTCCTCCAGCCAGCGTTGCGCCTGCTCGACCGTCTCTTTGCCGGGCGTGTCGATGCAGGCCTCAAGGTCGTGGTTCGGTTTAACGTCGATGGCGAACTCGCGCGCCAGTTCGAAATAAATCGGGTACAGGCACTGCGCGATCTTCCATTGCGTGGCGAGATCTTGTACGGGTGTTGTAGGAGTCATGGTTTCACGATCCAGTTGGGCACTTCTCCGCGAAAGCGCGCGGCCACTACGGTTTTGCCGGGCTGATACTGCACCGCCACGACCGAGGCGGCGACATCGAACGAACAGTCGGAGTTCCGCAGGCGAAGATCGTCGCCAAACTCCAGGGGCGTATTGCAGGCGAAAAGGACTTCGCGGGGAGTGCCAAATTCAATGACGATACTCTCCGCGAAATGAGCGGCGGCGGGCTCGCTGCCTTGCAGAACGCGGGCCAGCTGAACCGGCATGCGGACGGGCGAGGCTTCGGGGAAAAAACGGGCGAGTCCCGCCACGGTGCTGGCGTCCTGCGCGTAACGTGCCGTTCCTGTGGCTGGTTGCGCCAACGGATGAAATCCCCCTAGACTCGACTCGCTAAACCCAAACTTGCTAGAACCAAACTCGCCCTGCCCCTACTGCAATGCGGGCGGGCTCCCCCCTCTTCCCGGTTAGGAAGAGCTGTGGGGAGCCAGATTCCGCGGTTCAGAAAAGGAGGAGCAACACAGCCGCCATCTCCGCGAACGGAAGGTCTAGCACTGAGGTGAGTGCATTTTCAGCGAGTTAGGGGCGGGTTCGGACGTGGTGGACGAACTGGAGGAGCTCTTTCGTCTCAGCCTGAGACGGGAGTCTCAAATCAGTGGTTAGTGATTAGTGGCTAGTGGTTAGTAAAATCTCTCGGCTTTTCCAGCGAGGTGAGCAGGCCATTCAGGATTCTTCCTACCTCGTGGATTCGTCCAAGGAGCAAGTTTGCCCGGTCATCGTCGAGGTAGCCGAGGTTTCGAGCGATCAGAATTTGGCTATCCAATTCGAACAGCGATCCCCTGGCATGACCTAGGAATTGTTTGAATTCTCCGCGCGAGAGCCGTCCCTGGCCCTCAGCGATGTTGCTGGGGACCGAAACGGCAGCGCGCCGGAGTTGCCCCGTCAGTCCGTAGGTTTCGTGTCGTGGGAAGCTCTCCGTCGAGCGGTAGATCTCGGTCACCAACTCTATTGCCTTCTTCCAAGCCACCAGATCGCGGTAGGACCGAACTGCCTCGCCAGACTCCATGGTCCATCATCGAGAAGAGCCGCTCTGAAAGTCTGTGACAGATATCACCGCCAACCCGTCAATTTTGTGGAAAATCGCGCCGGAAGGTCGTACTAGCCACTAACCACTAGCCACTGATTCTCAGCACGTCACTTGTCCAGTTTCGCGGGCCAATTCAGAATGATGGACATGGGTGCGCTGTCTGCCTGCTTCACCTGGGTGTTAATCAGAAATCGCTGTCCGTCACGGCTGACGTCATAGACGAACAAATCGTAAACCAGGACGGGCTGCCGGGGCGTGCTCTGGAATAGCACGACGGGGGTTCCGGCATCGAAATGAGCCCCCGTCGTAACCGGCGCCGCCATCATCTTCCCGTCCAAGGAAAGATAGAACAGCTCTTTGCCATCGCCGCGCCACCGTGGCTGTTCACCTCCGCCCGAGGAGACTTGCCACCGGCCGCGTGCGTCCGGAAACGAGGTCACGTAAATCTCCCACTTGCCGCTCTCGTTGGAAGCGTACGCCACCCATTTTCCGTCGGGCGAGAATTGCGCATTCCTGAGGACGGAAGGCGCTTTCAGAAAAAGGCTGCTCTTGAGCTCAGGGAAAGTCACGATCCCGAGGTCTGAACCTCGGCAATAAAGGACGTACTTTCCGTCCCGGGACCAGTCGCTGGGAAAGTTTCCGACCTCATCCTGCACAATGCCCTTCTCATCGGTGGCACCATCAGAGTTCTTTAAATAAAGACCAAAATAGGTTTGGCGATTCGAGGCAAACACTAGGCGGGCGGCATCGGGACTCCAGACGGGCACCGAGTCAATGGCGGGGTCGAAGGTAAGCCGCTTGCCGCTATCGCCCCGCAACTCGTAGGTCCAAACGTCGATATTCAGGCTGCCCATGTCGGTCTTGTCAGTGGCCACTGATTTTCCATTCGGCGACAGGAAGACGTTGCCGTAGACCTCGGGCTTGCCCACCATACCCACAGCATTCCCCTTGCGGTCGAACCACATCAACTGGGAAAGAGCGGCCTCGCTGCCACTCTGGGCGAGCAGCAGCCCTTGATCGGAGACGGCAAACACCGCCCGCTTGACCTGGGGCAAGAACTGAACGTCCGGCAAGACCACGGTGGCTTCTCCGGTCAGGGCGAAGCGCTTGAGATCGAAGGGCTGGGCGTACAGAGTTTTGTCCCGGTAAAACAGCAGGTACCCCGGCGCGGCATAGGCCGCATTGGCGGTGGATTCCACGACGAAGTGTTTTTCCTTCGAATCCAGCGCACCCACGTAGATGATATTTCCGCCTTTCTGCCCCGTGAAGTTGGCCGCCAGATACAGGAAATGCTTTCCGTCGGGCAAAAACACGGGCCAGCGCAGACCGGATTGTCCAAGACTCTTATCGATGTCGCTGATCTGGGTGGGCGTTCCGCCCGACGCCGGTATGCGAAACAGGCCCTCGGTCACCATCGGCGCAAAGACGATTACGCCATCCTTGTTCCAGGTGCCGCCGCGGCCCGATGGGGCATCGCAGATGGTCTGCACGGGGCCGCCTGCGACCTCCACTTTCTTCATCTGTGCGTCGGCAAAGAATGCGAGAGATCGACCGTCCGGCGACCAGAAGGGATAGCTGGCACCCTCGGTACCGGCCAGACTTCTTGCGCCGCGCGATCCCAGCTCGTAAATCCAGAGCACATTCTTTCGCGCGGATTCCTGATAGCCGACGACCGCGATGGTGTGGCCGTTCGGAGCTACCG
Organism: Acidobacteriota bacterium; assembly: GCA_013289685.1. Taxonomy (GTDB): domain Bacteria; phylum Acidobacteriota; class Terriglobia; order Terriglobales; family Acidobacteriaceae; genus Sulfotelmatobacter. The sequence continues at coordinate 485,440 of JABCZL010000003.1, forward strand.
CCATGTCCCTCACCGAAAACGGCAGCGGGGCTGGAAAATACATGGTTTCCGCTGGCGGCTTTGAATTTCGCCACCAAACTGCCCCGGCGATCAGAACGGCGATCAGAACAACGACGAGAGCGCCCGCGACGACCCAGGCCAACGTTTCTCGGGTCCTGCTTCCTGGCGCGGCCGGAACCGCACCGCTCGGAAGCGCGGCGCTTTCGGCGCTCCACTTCAGTTCCTGGATGAGATCGCGAGCCGTTTGCCAGCGGTCGTTGGGATCCTTTGCCAGCGCCCGTTGAATAACATGATCCAGCGCCGCTGACGCCATCGGCTGCACCGACGAAACCTTCTCAGGCTCTTTCTCCAGGATCGCGCTCATCACGCTGATCTGGCTTTTGCCCGCAAATGCCCGCTTGCCAGTCATCATTTCGTAGAGCACCGCGCCGAGAGCAAAAATATCCGAGCGTGCGTCCGCATCCTGCCCTTGCACCTGCTCGGGGGCCATGTACTGAAATGTTCCCAGGATCGTGCCTTGCACCGTGAGCGGCGTGCTCATGGTCGCCATCGAACCGGAAGCCAATGTTGGCGCGTTCGGCGCCGGCTTGGCTAATCCAAAATCCAGCAACTTGGCGCCAGATTTCGTGAGCATGATGTTCCCCGGCTTCAAGTCGCGATGCACAATACCGTTGGCATGCGCCTTTTCCAGGGCCTCGGCAATCTCAATGCCGTATTGCAGCGCCTGCCTGAGCGGCAGCGGACCTTTTTTCAGCCGGTCGGCGAGAGTCTCGCCTTCCAGCAACTCCATGACGAGATAATCGGTGCCATCTTGCGAGCCAATGTCGTAGAGATGGCAGATATGCGGATGGCTCAAAGCCGAAATCGCTTTGGCCTCGCGCTCAAAACGCGCTTTGAGATCAGGATCGGAACAAAGATGCGAGGGCAGGACTTTGATGGCTACATCTCGACCCAGCCGGGTGTCGCGCGCGCGGTAGACCTCCCCCATGCCGCCGGCGCCCAGCGGCGATTGGATCTCGTACGGCCCGAGCTTCGTGCCAGTAGTCAGCCCCATTTGTGCGCACGATTATATGCCCAATCATGCGATGCTGTGCTTCCGACGCCTGACGCGTCCAAGGCGCTGCGCTTCCCTCCGCGCCACGCAGCCCCACGCCATGCCTAGCTTCTTGCAACTCGTGTAACGTCTCGGCGCCTGGTTCCACTATTGGGGTGGAACTCTGTTTCGCGAGTAGAGCAGCCGACCCGAAAGGAATGGAAGAATTCGAGGCGGAGGTGGCATGTGGCGTTTGTCATTACGAATGGGAGCAACGAGGATTTTTATCGGCACGCTCGCGGGTACTTTGGGTCGTTTCCACGGCAGCAGGTACAACCCGGCCGCTTTCTCAAAATCACACCGCCCGTGGTCGCAATCGGCCCGGATGGCAATTCAACTCCCTGGAGCTTCCAGAGCCTGGTCTACAACACAATGATCACGAGCGTCCAGCGGGGGCGCGACAAGGACGCCGTGATCGTCTGCCATGGCTCATTCACCGGACAATGTAATACCACCCTCCGGGGCTTGCATCTGCCGCTGACCGATCAGACCCAGATCGATACGGTGAAAGCCGTCCTCGATATGCTGGAACCACTATTGAACGACCCTATAAAATCGCAGGACACCAATAACCTCAACCAGATGGAGAGGACCGCTGGACTGCCCAATGGGACCCTCATAAACCTGTTCAACGTCCTGGTCGAGCTTCGATTCGAACGATTAAACCGAGTGGTCATCCTGGCTTGCCAGCTTGGAACGGACACAAACTTGCTCGCCCAGTTCGGGCGGTGTCTGGGCTGCAAATTCATCGCTGCCCCGGACAGCGACGTCTACTTCGGTCAAATCAACGTTCCCGCCGCAACTGGACGCGGGCGCTTCGTTCCCTCGAATGTCACGAACTGGCTAGCGGGTCGTCAAGGGGCAAGGTTGTTCCAGGCCGCAGGCGGAACCGGGTCGCTAGGGATGCAGATGGTTCCGATTCCCTGCTCCCATCAATCCAATTGGAACTTCGCCGCAGACGCTCGGAATCTCGCTTGGTTTGCCAATCAATTCTTCATGCCGGCGTCTTTGTTAGCGGGTGCTCCCTCTCCAGCTCCTTACGTTTTCCCATTCCACGTCATCCGCGATGGGGCCTCACTCAACTTCTTCTTGCCGGGGGAGGCGGGATACGCGCAGCACCTCGTCCAGGTTGGTCCTTTGACCGGGTCGGACTTCCGGCTGCCGGACGTGGCAGACACTACGACCGGACCATAAAAACGGCGAGGAGGACATGCCAAATACCCCAGACAATTCGCGCTCGCGCATGAACGTCTAGATCGTGGTTGATACCCCCAGGAACGATCACTGCAACGTATGGCTCGACGAGCCCGACCCGGAACCGCCTCCGCTGATGTTGTAGCGTTTCAGCTTCCGGTAGAGCGTGGCGCGGCTGATGCCGAGCATGCGTCCCGCGAGGGCTTTGTCTCCTTTGACCTGCTCGAAGACGCGCTGGATGGTGGCGCGCTCGATATCTTCAAGATCGGTCGTGGACAGCGGAACCCGCGACGGTTCGAGCGCGGCCTGCGCCGCGGCGAGATCGGGATCGAGCACCGTCGGCCGCTCTGCCGGAGACGGCAACGCCCCGCCCGCCGTCGCGCCCGTGGCAATGGCAGGCGGCAGATCGCCAAGGTCAATGATCTGTCCGTTGCCCAGCGCGACCGCGCGCTCCACGCAGTTTTCCAACTCGCGCACGTTGCCCGGCCACTCATATTGCATCAAGGCTTTCATGGCGGCACTGGTCACGTGCAGCTCCGATCCGGGGGCATAGCGTTCCAGAAACCAGTGAACCAGCATGGGAGTGTCGCTGCGGCGCTCGCGCAAGGCGGGAACATACAGGGTGACCACATTCAGCCGAAAATAAAGATCTTTGCGGAAGGTTCCGTTCTTGTAGGCCGCTTCCAGATCGCGGTTGGTGGCCGCGATGACCCGCACGTCCACCTTGATCTTCTGGTTGCTGCCCACCGGTCGCACTTCTTTTTCCTGCAACACTCGCAACAACTTGGCCTGCAACTCGAGCGGCAGTTCGCCGACTTCGTCGAGGAAAATCGTTCCACCATCGGCGGCCTGAAACAATCCCTGCTTCGATTTGAGCGCGCCGGTAAACGCACCTTTTTCGTAACCAAAAAGCTCGCTCTCGATCAACGTCGGCACCAGCGATCCGCAGTCGACGGCGACAAAGGCGCGGTTGGCAAAGGCGCCGCGGAAGTGCATGGCGCGGGCGACCAACTCCTTGCCTGTTCCACTTTCTCCGTAGATGAGCACCGGCGTCCGCGTATCCTTCAGGCGCGCCACCATGCGCAGCACATCCTGGATCTTGGCAGACGATCCGATAATGCCATGCACGGCGGTTTCCGAATCCATCCGCTGGCGCAGAAATTCGTTTTCCTCGACTAGACGGATTTTTTCCGCCATGCGCCGCAGAAACAGCCGCAGTTCTTCCAGCGGTGAAAACGGCTTGGTGATGTAGTCGTAGGCGCCGAGTTTCATGGCCTGGACAGCTGTTTCAATCGACCCATGTCCGGTCATCAGCGCAATCTCTGTGCGCGGCAAAAGTTTTTTTACTTTCTCCAGGAATTCCAGCCCTGACATGTGCGGCATCACCATGTCGGTCAATACCATGTGTACGGGCTGCTCTTCGAGCAGCGCCAGCGCGGATTCCCCACTCTCCGCTTCCAGGCAGACAAAGCCGAGCGCCTCGCCGACGGTGACGCAGAGTTTGCGGATGCTCTGCTCATCGTCGACGATCATCAGGCGAATGCGCAGGTCTTCCTTACTCCCCGGGCTGTTCACTGTTCCTTCCCGAACGTTCTAGCGACCACATCGATAAACGGTTGCACGCGAAACGGTTTCTCCACGCAGGGGGCGCCGGTTGCTTGCAGGGTAGCGACTGTCTCCTCGTTCGCAATATCGCCCGTAATAAAAATGATTCGTGAAGCCAGATCGGGGCGGTGGCGGGCGATCCAGGCGTGCACCTGGCCTCCGTCCACTCCGCCGGGCGTGCGCATGTCCGACACTACGCCCAGAAAGCTGCCGTTCTCGAGCAGCCGGAGAGCATCCACCCCCGACTCGCAGCACACCACGGGATATCCGCTGCGCTCCAGGGCGGCTTGCACATAGGCCATGACGGCGGGCTCATCCTCGATGAGCAGCACGGGCAAAAGTTGAGGTTTCAGGGCAGGTAGGCTCATGGTCGTATGACTCCTGCGGCCACACTCAAAGAGGCGGTGTGGGACGCTGCCGGCAGGCGGACAATGAAGGTCGCGCCCGGCCGGCCGGTATTGTTGTGGCAGAGAATTTCTCCCCCGTGCTCCTTCAGAATGCCATAGCAAATGCTGAGGCCGAGGCCGGTGCCTTTCCCGACCTCCTTCGTCGTAAAGAACGGGTCGAAAATCTTATCGGGATGAGAGATGCCGTTGCCGTTGTCGCAGAACGAGACTTCGACCGCATCGCCGGCTTTGGTCGACATGATCTCTATGCGCGCCGGACGCCCGACTTCATGCACCGCGTCATAGGCATTGTTCAGGATGTTGAGAAAGACCTGCTGCAACTGATGCGCATCCCCCATCACCTCGGGCAATTCTTCGTCGAGGTGTTCCACCACGTCGATGCCATGGCTGTTGAAGTCATAGGACCGCAACTGCATGGTCCGGCGCAGGATGGTGTTCAGTTGCACGGGGTTGCGTTCCGGCGGCATCTGGCGGGCAAAGCTCAGCAGGTTCTGCACGATCTGCTTGGTGCGCTGGGCCTCCTGCAGAATCACCCGCAAATCCTTGCGCGCGCTTTCGGGCACATCGGTATTCGCCATCAGCAGATCCGCGAAGCCCAGGATCGCGGTGAGCGGGTTGTTCACTTCATGGGCGACGCCGGAGACCAACTGGCCGACAGCCGCCATCTTCTCGGCGTGCACCAGTTTGTCGCGCAGCACGGCGGAATCGGTGATGTCGGTGAGCACGACCACGATGCTGGTGACCGTTCCCTGCTCGTCGCGCATGGGGCTGAGATTGGCGGAAAACTTCCCGACCGCGCCGTTGCCCCGCACGATCTCTAATTCCAGATTGTCGACTTGCTGGCTGTTCAGCGTGCTATGCAGTGCGTCGGACAACGGCCGCACGAAGCCGGGCCCGGCCAGGTCAAGCAGAGGACGCCCCAGCAATTCGCGCTGCTCGAATCCCGCGTCGTACCAGCGCCGGTTGGCATAACTGATCAGGCCCGCGGTATCGGCCACCAGAATCAGGCTCTGCGTATTGCTGAGAATCTTGCCCGAGAAATCACGTTCCCGATGCAGTTCCGACTGGTAGGTGCGCAGGCCGGTCACATCGAGCATCAGGCCGCGCATCTGCAGCAGCCGCCCCAGATTGTCGTAGAGACCGAAAGCGTTGATCAGAACATGAATGGGCGATCCGTCCTTGCGCCGCAGCGTCGCCTCGAGATTGCGGAGGTGACCGTTCTCCTTCATGATCTCCGAGTGGTGGTCGCGCTGCTCGTGCGAAAAATAGAGTTGCGTCGGAATATCGACCTGCAACAGTTCCTCGCGGCTGCTGTAGCCCAGCATGCGCACCATGGCGTCATTGACTTCAATGAAGCTTCCGCCCGGCGTGCTGAAGAACAGCCCTTCCTGAATGTTGTCGAACAATTCTCGGTAACGGCGCTCGGCCTCGCGCCGGTCGGAAATGTCTTTCAACACGTGAATGGTCTGCAGGCCTTCGTCGGAAGCGCCATGCACCCGCGAGGTGGAAACCAAATAGGTGCGATCGAACACCGGATGCGCGAATTCGTCGGAATCGTCGTCAGACATCGCCCGGCAGAACGGGCACGAATAGGACGCGGTGTCGCTGGTCAGGGCCATCAGGGCCCTCATATTCACGCCGATCAACTCCGCCGGCGGCACTCCGATCATCGCAGCCAGCGAGCGATTCACCCGCAGGACCTTGTCCGTATGGTCGTGCACCACGATGAAGTCGGTGATGGCGTCGAAGATTTCCATCCAGTGGCGATTGGCCTGTTCGATCCGCGTGAACAGGCGCGCGTTCTCCAGCGCCATCGCGGCGTGGCCCGCCATGGTCTCAAGAAAGACGCGATCTTCCGGCCGCAACGGCGACGAGCGTCCGGAGAGGCAGAGCACTCCGGATAGTTCCCCGTTGGCGCCGAGTAGTCTCACCAGCGTGCAATCGGTCCAATGCAGGCTCGTCGCAGCCTCCGAGCCCAGGATCTCTGCCGCCGAACCAGTGACTACGGTCTCCGTGTGATGCCCCACGAAGTCGCCCAAAGCCGCTCCGAGGGCGCGCTCCAAGCCCTGATCCACCACGCCCTGATGCACCATGCCCCGACCCACCAGGCCGTGCTCCACTGCGGGATCAGAATGCTGCGACGGCGAACTCTCCGGCGGGCCCTGCTCGGCGACCTTGGTGAGCGCACGAGATGTTTCCGTGGCAGGTTTCTCTTGGGTTTGCAAAGATTCGGTTTGCAAAGATTGGTTTTGCAGAGATAGAGATAAAGATTGGGTATGGGCCAGGACCTGCCAGCGTCCCTCCTGCAACACGGCCAGCAACCCCGCACGGGCCCCGGTCAGTTCCGCCGTTCGGCCGACGAAGCGTTTGGCGAACTCGGGCAGGCGCAGCGCGCCATCCATTTCACGGGCCAGTTCGATCAGAGCCTCGGCGCGGCGCCGGTGCTGTTCCGAAAGATGTAGATTGCGCGCCCCTTCGAGCACCACAGCAGCCTGATTCGACAGCGCCCGGGCGCGCCGGATGTCCTCCTGCGAAATTCCGGTTCCGTCCAGACGGTCAAGTACGCCGAACATTCCCAGAACCTGCCCACTCGTGCCCAACAGCGGCACCGCGAGGAATTGGCGCACCTTGTATTTCGTGACCACGTCGATGTTGATTCCCGGAGTCCGGACGGCGTCGTCGGTCCAGAAGACTTCCTTGGCCCGCAGGGCGCGAGTGGCCAGTCCATCTGGAATCGGCGCGTCCATCCGCCGGGGTTCTCCGTTTTCGACTCCGTAACGGACATGGAACTGCCCGTCTTCTTCCAGCGCAATCACGCAGCGCCCGAACCCCAGGAAGTCGGAGGCCCGCATCACAAAAGCCTGCAGAAAGTGTTCGAGATTGCTGCTGGAATTAAGCTCGGAGGAAATCTCCAGCAGTTGGTGCAGTTCGTGCGCCTGGGCATGAGCCGTAGCATGGAGTTCGGCGTGAGCCACGGCGACCGCGCCGAAACCCGCAATAGCCGCGACCAGCGACTTCTCTTCCGCCGTGAAAACCCCATCTGCGCGCGGGTAGAGCAGGATCGCGCCCTGGGTGCGCGAGGTCCGGAACGGAGCGGCGATCAGCATCCCCGGCGAAACCAGGTTCCCCAGCGAGTGCACATCGGCGCCGATCGATAAAGTGACGGGCTCTCCCGCCGCCACTGAGCGCTGCGCCAAATCGGCCGCGAAGCGCAGAGTTTGCCGGTCGTGGCGGGCCCGGGCGGAGTTCGCCAGCTGCGGAGTCTCGGCCGAGACCGCCGTCAATTCAAACGGCCCCTCGCGGCGCAGCAACACACAGACCAGCTTAGTGCGCAGCAGCAGGCGCAGGCGGTCCGCCAGGGCCTCGATGACAGACGAGACATCCGGACTTCCATGCAACGCATGGGCCACATCCGCCAGGATTTCGGCGCGGCGGTGCTCCTCGCGCGAAGCCTCGCCCAGCCGGGCCGCTTCCAGGAGACTGCCGAGTTGGCCAGCCAGGATGGTGGCCTTGGCGGCAATATCTTCGTTAAAGAAGTTGTCATTGGAATCGTGCAGAAACGTAACCGCGCCAATGACTTCGTTGAACACCATCAGCGGCGCTGCCAGCAGCGAATGCGCCTCAAACTCGGCCGCTGCCGGAAACACCGCCGATGTCACCTGATTGGCAAAGATGGTCCGCCGTTGCCGCACCGCATCGGCCGTCACCGCACTCTGGTCATGCCGCAGTCGCATGCCCACAAAGCGCTCGGCCAGCTTCCCGTCCGCCTGCTCTCCGATCAGTTCATCGGCGAGGTCGCAACGCCAGAAGTAGACCCCGGACACCTGGAAGAATTCACGCGTGGCCTGGCAAAACAACTGGATCAGGGATTTAGCGCCGGACCGGTCGCCCGCTTTGGATGCAATACGCAGCAGAAGCTTCTGGAAGCCGTCGTCGGACCCCGGAACATAACCGTTTTCCGGGGATGCGATCGGCCTGTCACCAGAAACGCTGAGTGCCGCGGCGACGATGGAAGAATAGTGTGGTTGATTCACAAGTGCTTGAATCTATTGGGAAAATACCTGTCATCTCAATTTGAGTCAAGGAAAATGGAAAAGGGGGTGCCTTGGTGTGAAATCCCGAGACAAAGTTGAGATTTTGTCTCAGCGTGAGAAATCAAAGACGATTCGCCTCGAATGAGACGATCCTAACCCACAGGGCCTTCCCTGACCTCTTTTTACCATCCTGTAACAATCTTGTTTACTTATAGATACCTGCCATTACTTTGGTTTTTTCAAGAAGGAACAGGTGGCCCGGCTGTTGCACGGCTACGGTCACCGCTTCTTGCAGGCAAGGAGGAATTGTGTCTCAACGAACTGCAACCGCTCTGCTGGCTGTCCTGACCCTGGCAGTGACTGAGGGTGCGATTCAAGTGCGGGCGCAACAGCCCCAGGCGCAACAGGCGCAGAACGAGGAAATTGTCCGCCGGGCAAAGTTCAGGGTACAACCGGCCTTCCCCGAACTGGCGCGGAAGATGAACATTTCGGGTCTGGTCAAGATCGAGGTTGTCGTGGCCCCCAATGGCTCGGTGAAAGATGCCCGTGTGGTGGGCGGGCACCCGGTTCTGGCTGGGTCCGCTCTGGAGGCCGCCAAGAAATGGCGCTTTGAACCGGCAGCGAGCGAGGCCTCGGGAATCATCGAATTCAAGTTTGAGCCGCGGTAGCCGCACACCGCGGAGGAGACGGAAATGACGATCGGGAAAAAGCTTTATACGAATTTCGGCATCATCCTCACCATGGTGTTGGTGCTGTTCCTGGTGAACTGGTCTGCGGTGCAGCGCGAGCACGCCGCCAAAGCCGCCGCCGCGGCGTCGAAGGATCTGGACGACGCCACCAAGGCCGTCCGCTCCCAGATGATGCAGAACCGCCTCTACTTGAGCAACTACCTGTTGAGCGGCGACACCCGCGAGGTGGACCGCATGAACGAGGGTCTGCGCCTCCTGAACGAGAAGCTGGAGCAGGGCAAGGCCCTGGCCAACTCCGATCAGGTCAGAACAAATCTGACCAAGGTCCAGCAACTGGAGCAGGCGTGGGGCAAGGAGTTCGCGCAACCGCTGATCGAAAAGCGGAAAGACGTCGACTCCGGCAACGCCACCGTCGCCGAACTGCAGATTTACTATCTTCAGAAGGACGCTTCTTCCTGGGTGAAGAATTCGACCGACGCGCTCGACATCGCCGAAGGCGAAAACCGCAAACTGATGGATGATCGCCGCGCCTCGGACGACGTCGCGGCCCGCTGGACCGTCATCGTGTCGGCGCTCGGCACCCTGGTGGCCCTGGGTCTGGGTGGCGCCATCGCCTTCCGCACCGCCAAGTCGATTACCCAGCCGCTCAGCAACCTGATGAATGTGGCCAGCGGCATCGGCAACACGGGCGATCTGGACCACAACATCGATCTGACCCGCACCGACGAGATCGGCGAACTGGCCCGCACTTTCCACAAAATGGTGACCTACCTCAAAGAAATGGCGGGCATCTCCGAAGCCATTGCCGGAGGCGATTTGTCCGTAGCCGTGAAGCCCCGGTCATCCCATGACACCCTCGGCAACGCTTTCTCCCGGATGATCGAAGGTCTGGCCGGGCTGGTGCGCAGTGTGCGCGATGCTTCGTCGCAGGTGGCCAGCGCCTCCAGCCAGGTGGCCAGCGCCTCCGACGACGCCGCCAAGATCGGATTGCAGGCATCCTCCGCCATCGACGAAGTTACCAGCACCATGCACGAGATGAGTGTCAACGTGCAGAACATGGTGAAGAGCACGCAGGTGCAGGCCTCGAGCGTCAGCGAGACTTCCGCCTCCATCGATCAGATGGTGGCCTCGATTCAGCGCGTCGCCGACACCGCCAAGGTGTTGCTCGACATCTCCAACCGTTCGCGCGAGGAAGTGCACAACGGCATCGGCACCATGGAGAAGGCCACCGACGGCCTGAACCGCATCAACACCACCATTAACTCTTCGGGCGAAATCATTGGAGCCCTGGGACAACGCGCCGACGACATTGGCAAGATCATCGAAGTCATCGACGATCTCGCCGAGCAGACCAACCTGCTGGCCTTGAACGCCGCCATCGAAGCGGCGCGCGCCGGCGAGCACGGCCTGGGATTCGCGGTGGTCGCCGACGAAGTCCGCAAGCTGGCCGAGAAATCGGCGCAATCCACCAAGGAAATCTCGGAACTGATCCAGAGCATTCAGAAGGAAGCCCGCAAGGCGGTCGAGAACATGGACCGCTCCACCTCGATCGTCAACGAAGGACTGGAACTGGGCGGAGAGCTGAACGCCGCGCTGCGCAAGATTTCGAACGTAGTCACCGAGGTCTACAAGTTCGCGCAGGAAATCGGCGCGGCCACTAACGAACAGTCGCACGGCTCGTCGCAGATCGCGCGCGCCACCACCCGGCTGAACGAAATCACCCACGAAATCAACTCGGCGGTGGAGGAGCAGGCCTCCGGAGCACAGGCCGTGGTCAAGGCTATGGAGCGGATGCGCGAACTGGTGCAGCAATCCACTTCCGGCTCGACCGAACTGGCCGCATCGTCGGAGCAGATGTCGAAGATGTCGCGCGGCTTGCAGGACTTCATCGACCGCTTCTCGCTGGGCGAGTCCTCGCGAGGGCTGTCGGGCGGAGATTCCTCCTCCGGCCGCAACGCGCGCCGGGCCGCAGCGGCAGCGCAGTACTAGTATTAACGCCCGCTGTCCGGGGAGCCTGAAACCAGCAGAAACCAGGTCTCAAGAATTTTCGGGTCTGATGAAGCTTAGGGTCTGACGAGTTAGGGTCCGACAGATTAGGGTCCCACAAATTAAGGTCTGACAAATATGAGCCGTGAACTCCATATCGTCGGTTTCAAGGTGGGCCGCGAGACCTACGGCGTGCCCATCACTTCGCTGCACGAGATCGTGCGGGTGCCGGAGATCACCGCCGTGCCGGACGCGCCCGACTATCTGGAGGGCGTGATCAACCTGCGCGGCAAGATCGTTTCGGTAATGGATTTGCGCAAGCGTTTCGGAGAAAAGCAGGCCACGCTGCGCAAACAGAATCGCATCCTGGTGGTCGAGCATGCGGGCCGGCTGGCGGGCCTGATCGTGGATTCGGCCTCCGAAGTATTAAAGATTCCCGCGGACGCTGTGGAAGCTCCGCCGGCCGTGTTTCAGGAAGGCGGCCTGAACTGTGTGACCGGACTCGGCAAGGTCGCCGGACGCTTGGTGGTGCTGCTCGATATGAGCAAACTGCTGGCTCCAGGCAGCCTGCAAGTGAGCAGTGAGACGGCTGAAAAGAAAACAGCAGAAAAAAAGACGGCGCCCAAGGCTGAGGCGCGAGGCGCCGGGGCACGGTAGAAGATCAGTGGTTAGAAGATCAGTGGTTAGTGGTTAGTGATTAGTGGTTAGTGGCCGGGGGTTAGGGGTTAGGGAGTCGCGAATAAGTGGCGGTGGCATCAGTTTTCGTCACTAACCACTAGCCACTAATCACTAACCACAGATCTGTGAAAGAACGAGAAAACGCATGAGTACATCCGGAGCCGCACCTGCTCCCATACTGACGGAAGCGGAATTGAAGCTGTTGCAGGCGCTCGTCTACCAGGAGTGCGGCATGCACTTCGACGAACGCCGCACGCACTTTCTCCAGGATCGGCTGCTGCGCCGGCTGAAGGAGTGCCGCGCCGACTCCTTCTATGCCTACTACCGGCTGCTGATCAGCCCGCAGGGCAAGGACGAACTGGCCAAGCTGCTGGAAAACCTCACGGTCAACGAGACCAGTTTCTTCCGCCACAAAGCGCAGCTCGACCTATTTCAGAAAACCGTGCTGGAAGAGTTGTTCAAGCACAAAAGTTCGCGGCGCGAATATTCGATCCGCATCTGGAGCGCGGGCTGTTCCACCGGACAGGAAGCCTACACCCTGGCCATGCTGGTCACCGACGCGCTGGCTTACTACTACCTGCGCAATCCTCTGCCCATGGATTTGCCGCTGCCCAAGCCGCTGGTGCCACCACCGTGGCGCGTGGAAATTCTGGCCAGCGACATCGCCTATTCCGTCTTGCGTCACGGCCAGGAGGGCGCTTACAGCGAGAACCAGATGTCGATGGTCGATTACAGCTACCGCCTGCGCTACTTCGACAAGGTCGGCGACCGCTATGCCATCAAAAAAGCGCTGAAGGAAATGGTGCACTTCGACTTTCACAATCTCAAAACCGAGTATTTGCCGCAACGCAACGACGTGATCTTCTGCCGCAACGTGATGATGTACTTCGATGAGGCGGAGCAGAAGCGGCTGATCGAAAAGTTCTACCGCTGCTTGAACGCTGGCGGCTATCTGTTTGTGGGACATGCGGAAAGCCTGCTGGGCCTGACCAAGAAATTCCAGATGCTGCACAAAGACAGCGGCACGGCCTACCAGCGCCTTGAGGTGAGAGAGTAAGCAATGACGAATCCCCCCGATGAACGCGGCCTGGAACTGCGCGAGCTCTTCTTTGAGACCTCGCTGGAGTTGCTGCAGGCTCTAAATGAAGAAGCCTTGAAGCTGGAGAAGAAGCCCGGCGACGAGGAAATCGTGCGCGTCATCCGGCGCACGGTGCACACCTTGAAAGGCGACGCGGCAGCTTGCGGGCTGCGCGAGTTGAGCGAACTGGCGCATCAGTTCGAAGACGCCCTGTCGCTGGAGAGCACCGCGACCCAGACCGCCGTGGCGGAGATTGCCTTTGCCGCCGCGGACGTGTTTACGGAGATGATTGCGGCGTACCGCAACGGCACCAAGCTGCCCTCCACCAAAAATCTGAGCAAGAAAATCACCGATCTGACCGCCGCCCCAGCCTCCGGAAAGACCCGGCGGACCCGGAAGGCCGCAGCTAAGACGACCACAGGCAAGACCGCCGCGGGCAAGACGTCAACCGGCAGAACCTCAACCGGAAAGACCTCGACCAGCAAGACGTCAATCAGCAAGACCTGCGCCGCCAAAACCTCGGCCACCCGCGCATCCGCTAAGGCGGTCGCGCTCTGGACCGAGTACGAAAAGGTGGCCATGACCAAGGCTCAGACAAGCGGTCTGGCCGTCTACCACGTGGTGGTCAAGATCGACCCGCACTGCGCCATGCCCATCGCCGGACGCCAGCTGATTCACAACGCATTGGCCGCCGTGGGGCAGGTGATCGCGGTGTATCCCGATGCGAAGTCGCCGGCCGCCACCAAGCATGTCGAGTTCGTGCTGGCCAGCTCACAGACCGTCGCTCAGATCACCGCCAAGGGACGCATCCCAACCATCTCCGAAGAGGTGACGATCGAGTTGCTGCTGGAGGCGAAGGCCGCTCCGCAAGCCGCGGCGGACCAACCCGCTCTTGATCCCGAAGCGGACGCGAATCCACCGGAAGCCGAGGCCAGGGCACCGGAGGCTCCGGCTCCAGCCGCTCCGTTTGGAACGGTCGCGGCCACGCAGGAGAACGTGCTGCGCGTGGAAGCCAGCCGCATCGACAGCGTGCTTAACCTCGTGGGCGAATTGATTATCGGCAAGTCGATGTTGCAGCAGGCGCTCAACGAGTTCGCCAAGCGGTATCCCAAGGAACTGCTGCGCGGCAAGTTTGGCGACGCCATGGCCTTCCAGGCGCGGGTGCTGAACGATCTGCAACGTTCCGTGATGAAGATTCGCATGGTGCCCGTTGACCAGTTGTTCCGCCGCTTCCCGCGCATGGTGCGCGACGTCTCGCGGCAATGCGGGCGCGAAGTGGAACTTGATGTCAGCGGACAGGACACCGATCTCGACAAGGGAATTCTCGACGCCATCGCCGAGCCTCTCACCCATCTGGTGCGCAACGCCGTAAGCCACGGCATTGAACCGCCGGAGGAGCGCCGCAAACTGGGCAAGAAGCCGCACGGGACGATTCGGCTGAACGCGTATCACCATGGCAACCAGGTGGTCGTCGAAGTCATCGACGACGGCCGCGGCATTGACGCACAAAAGATTCGCGCCAAGGCCATCGAACTCGGCATGACCAATGCGGAAGAAGCGGCGCGCATGACCGAAGCCGAGGTCCTCGACTTTATCTTCCGCCCTGGCTTCTCGACCGCCGAGCAGGTCACCGAAGTCTCCGGGCGCGGCGTGGGCATGGATGTGGTGCAGAGTGTATTGCATCGCTTGAAAGCCTCCGTCAGCGTGGAGACCCGCCCCGGGCAAGGCACAACCTTCCGGCTGAAGCTGCCGCTGACTCTGGCCATCATCAAGGCCTTGCTGTTCTGGGTGGAGCAGCGGCTGTATGCCATCCCGCTGAATGCGGTGCTGGAGATTGCCCGCACCTTTGAGACAGAAGTCCATCAGGTCGACAACTACGAGGTGCTGCAGTTGCGCAACCAGGTGTTGCCGCTGCTGCGCCTGGGCCGTCCGGTAGCCGACGGAGAACGCAAAGCCAAGCTGTTTGTGCTGGTCATTACGGTAGGAGAGAGGAAATACGGGTTGATTGTCGATTTGCTGGAGGGTGAAGAGGAGTTGGTGATCAAGGCGCTGGACGACCACACGTTCCACACCGACCTGGTTTCCGGAGCTTCGATTCTGGGCGACGGGCGCGTGGTACTGATTCTCAACCTGCCCGCGGTGGTGGAGCATGTAGCCCGCTCGCGGCCCACCGAACTGGGACACTGCAATTCGGGCCTGTTGTTGTCGCATACCGACCGCGCGCGCATGGCGCTGACCCCCGTCGAGGGAGGCCAGGCATGAGCGTGAGCGTGAGCATGAAGAAGAATCCAGTGCGCGTGCTGGTGGTCGACGATTCGGCGCTGATGCGCAAGCTGATTCCGCAGATGCTGGCGGCCGACGAATCCATCGACGTGGTGGGCACCGCGATGGACGGCAACTTCGCCCTGAAAAAGATCGAAGAGTTGAAGCCCAACGTGGTGACGCTCGACCTTGAGATGCCCGGCATGAACGGCATCGACACGTTGAAAGAGATCATGCGGCGGCAGCCGGTGCCGGTGATCGTGTTCAGCTCGCACAGCACCGAAGGCGCGTCGGTCACCATGAAGGCGCTGGGGCTGGGTGCATTCGACTTCGTCACCAAACCCAAAGACGCCACGGCGCACATGGCCGAGACCGCGCGCGAACTGATCGCCAAGGTGAAGGCGGCGGCCGAGTGCAAGCTGAAGCCGCGCATGCTGCCCGGAGTTCCGCCGAAGCCGCAAAAACTGCCGGCCTCGTCCGCGTCTCCGAATAAAGTAGTCGCCATCGGAGTCTCCACCGGAGGCCCACAGGCTCTGGAATTCGTGCTCTCGCAGTTGCCGGGAGATTTTCCCGGAGCGATTACCGTAGTGCAGCACATGCCGGAAGGGTTCACCGACATGTTCGCGCGGCGCCTCGATGAAGTCTGTCCGCTGCGCGTCAAAGAAGCGCAGTCGGGGGATATCTTGCAACCGGGCCGGGTACTGGTCTGTCCGGGAAGCCGCCACATGAAGGTGAAGCGGCTGCCTCTGGGAGACATCGTCATCCTCAGCGATGAGCCGCGGGTCAACGGGCACCGTCCCAGCGCGGACGTGCTGTTGCGCAGCGTGGCCGAGGAATTCAAGGCCCTGGCGGTCGGGGTGCTCATGACTGGGATGGGCGACGACGGTGCCGAAGGCCTGGGAGCGGTGAAGAAAGAAGGCGGCATGACCATCGCGCAGAGTGAAGAGTCCTGCGTGGTGTACGGCATGCCCAAGGCGGCGATCGAACGAGGATACGCCATCCGCGTGGTGGGTTTGGATGTGATGGGAGCGACGCTGCAGGCGATTTGCGGCCGCACGGGATCCGAAGCGGGATCCACCGGCCGGGCAGTGCGCGCCGGAAGCTAGGGATCCGGGATTTAGGGATAGGGATAGGGATTAAAGCTTAAAGATTCGGGCCCAGCAGGTACCTGTGACCAGCGTCATCTGGTGCGGGACCGCCGGGCATGATATCCAGTAGACAGGGGAGGTCTGTATGGAGCAGTTTGCACCCGTAAAACGCAGCAAAGACGGCCAGCCGGTCCGCTACTTGATCGTGGACGACTCCGTGTTTGCCCGCAAGAATCTGGCCCGCATGATCGAAACGTTCGGCGGGCAGGTGGCGGCTGAGGCCGGCGACGGCTTGACCGCCATCAGCGAGTTCGACCGTACCCATCCTGACATCGTGCTCATGGACATCACCATGCCGCAGATGGAAGGCATTGAAGCGGCCGAACGGATTGTCCAACAGCATCCCGAAGCGCGCATCGTCATGGTCTCCTCAGTCGGATACCAGGAGAACATCGTCGCCGCGCTGCAACGGGGCGCACGCCATTTCGTGCAGAAGCCGGTGAAGCCGGAAGTGCTGTACGAGGTAATCAAGTACGTACTGGGTGACGATGGAGCGGTGGCCAGCGCGGCCGGAGCGGGAGCCTAACGCGATGAAGATGGAACTGATCCAGCCTTTCATCAACGCGGCGGACGCCGTGTTGTCGCAGGGTTTGCAGGGCACCACCAAGGTGGGCACCCTGACCATGGAAGAAGAAGCCTACCGCCGCAAAGGGGTGGCGGGCATGATCGCCCTCACCGGCGACATCGAGGGCCGGATCATACTCGATCTCGAACCGCAGACCGCCGTCAAGGTGGCCAGCCACTACGCGGGCGCGGAACTGCCCGAGTCGGACGCGCTCATCAAGGAAACCATCTTCGAGCTCGCCAACCAGGTCGTGGGCAACGCCATCTCCGCGCTCAACGACCAGGGCTTCCATTTCCGCGTACATCCCCCGCTCCTTCTCACCGCGCAGGAGGGCGACAAGACCAGCGAAGACACAGAAGCGTTGATGATCAGCTTCGAGACCTCCCTCGGCCATGTCTTCATGAATGTCGCGCTGCGCTACAACAAACGCCGGATGGCCGATCATGCGGCGGTCGGCGCGTAAAGGCGGTGGTTAGTCACTAGTGGTTAGTGGCTAGTAACCAGTGCCCAGCGTCCAGTGTCCAGCGTCCAGCGACCAGCGTCCAGCGACCAGTGGAAGAGCGGCGCTTCAGCGCCGCGATATTCTCGCCAACACCTTCGGGCTTCACAGAGTGCTGAAAAACTCATATGCCTTGCACAGGAAAATAGGGTAAGAAAGCAGGCATGCGCGGAGACGATCAGCAACAGGATGGGGTGTTCAGCTATGTCAGTCTGGAACAGCGGGT
>JABCZL010000004.1 GCA_013289685.1 Acidobacteriota bacterium
GATGCTACGAACTATGTTCTGTGGGAGATCGGCAAGCCGACCCACGTCTTCGACATGGACCTGCTCGAAGGCGGGAAGATCATTGTGCGCAAGGCGCGGGACGGCGAGAAGCTCAAGACGCTCGACGGCGTGGAGCGCAAGCTGACTTCCGAAGATCTCGTTGTCTGCGATGCGAAAAGGCCTGTCGGGCTAGCCGGGGTCATGGGCGGGTACGACACGATGATCACCGAAAAAACCAGGAATGTTTTGATTGAATCTGCCTGGTGGGATCCGGGGATTGTGCGAAAAATGTCGCGGCGCCATGGGCTGCACACCGACGCGTCACACCGCTTCGAGCGCGGCGCAGATTTCGAATCGACCGTGGTCTCGTGCGATCTCGTGGCGCAGATGATTCTGGAATCGGGCGGCGGTGAACTGGTCGGCGACGTGGTCGACGTGATGTCGAAGCCGATGGACCAGGCTCCGGTCGTGCTGCACGTGGCTGAAGTGCATCGCATTCTGGGTGGAAGCCTCGACCGGGGCGACATCTTCCGTCTGCTCAAGCGGCTGGGATTCACGTTGATCCCCGAAGGTCAGGGCGACGCGCAGTTCCGCGTCCATATCCCCAGCTGGCGGCTCGACGTGGAGCGCGAGATCGACGTGATCGAAGAGATCGCGCGGCTGCATGGCTATGACAAGTTTGAGAACACGCTACCGGCCTATAGTGGCGCCGTAGTCGAGTTGCCGCACGCCGCAATGGACGCGACTTTGCGCAAGCGGGCGCTGGCGCTGGGCTACAACGAAGCGCTGTCGCTGACGTTTATCTCGCACGCCGACGCAGAGAAGTTTTCTGCCGGTGCGAAGGTGCTGGAACTGGAAAATCCACTGAGCGAAGAAGCGTCGGTGATGCGGACGTCGCTGGCTCCGGGCATGCTCGATATGCTGGCGTGGAATTTGAATCGAGATGTGGCGGAGGCGCGCCTGTTTGAAATGGGCAGCGTGTATGAAGCTTCGGACGGCTCGCGCGTAGAACCGAAGCGCGCGTGTCTGGGCGCGACGGCCGCAGCGGTGCGGAGCGCCTTGCCAGTGGGCCAGGCGCTTGATGTGAGCAAGGGTGAGCACGCGCTGGCAGCGGAAACGTTCCGCGGATTCAAAGGTGATGTGGAGAATCTGCTTCGGCCGTTTGCTTCATATCTACGACTGGACCGGGATACTGCCGAGTATTTTCATCCGGGACGATCTGCGCGGGCGATGATCGATGCCGTGGTGGTGGCGCAGTTTGGGCAGATTCATCCGGAAGTGGCTGCGGCGCGGAAGCTGCGGCAGGACGTGTACGTGGCGGAATTTGATTTGGAGCAACTGTCCGATATTGGCCTGCGGCCAGTGCGGTTTCGGGCGTTGGGCAAGTATCCGGCGGTAGAGCGAGATTTTTCGTTTGTATTCCCCGACGATATTCCTTTCATCGAAATGCGGAAAACTGTGGCTGAATTGGACATTCGCGAGGTGAAGGATTTCCGTCCAGTGGAGATTTTCCGCGGCGGGTCGATCGCCGCGGCAAAATACTCAGTGTTGTTGCGAGTTCGGTTTCAGTCGGCGGAGCGGACCCTGCGCGAGGATGAAGTGGCGCAATGGTCGGGAAAGATTGTGGCGGCGCTCACCGGGCTTGGCGGAACGCAGAGAGTCTAAGCAAGTCCCCACTTCTCGCAAAGGACGCGAGAAATGGGGCACCCGTAGTGTATCCGCCCACGTCGGACGACAATCCGCAGGGCCTCAGCTTTCCTTAGTCAGAATCGACGCGTCCAGATCTTTCACCGAGCGGAAACCGCTGAGGCCCATCGTCAGGTCCAGGTCAGCCAGGAAATTCTGCACTACATCGCGCACCCCTTGCTCGCCGGCGATGGCGAGACCCCAGATATAGAGGCGCGCCAGCAGCACGGCGCGCGCCCCGAGAGCTAAGGCTTTGACGGCGTCGGCGCCGTAGCGGATGCCGCTGTCGAACAGAATGGGAATTTTATTCTCGATGGCGGCGGCGACGGCGGGCAGGGCGTCGAGCGCGGCGATGGCTCCGTCAACCTGACGGCCTCCATGGTTCGAGACGATGATGGCGTCGGCTCCGTGATCGACGGCCAACTTGGCATCCTCGGGATGCAGAATGCCTTTCAACAAAATGGGTAACTTCGTCTGCTGGCGGAGCCACGCGAGATCGCTCCAAGCCAGCGCGGCGTTCGAGAACGTCACCGCCCACTGGCGAATGGCAGACGCGGGATCGGCGAGCGGAGGTTGCTGAAGTCGCCCGCAAAAGACAGGGTCGGTGAAGTAGTTGGCGAGTCCATGGCCGAAAAGAAATGGAAGGTAGGGATGCTGCAGATCGCGCTCGCGCCATCCCAGCATCGCGGTATCGAGAGCAACGACGATCGCTGAGTAGCCGGATTTTTCCGCGCGCTGTAGCAGGCTGGTCGTGAGTTCGTGATCTTTGCCCCAGTAAAGCTGGAACCAGCGGGTAGCGGCGCCCATGGCTTGGCCAACTTCTTCGATGGGGCGCGAAGAAACGGTGCTGAGAACGAAGGGCAGGCCGAGCGACGCGGCGGCGCGGGCGGCGGCGAGTTCGCCTTCGGCATGAATAATATTCTGCACGCCGACCGGGCCGAGCAGAACAGGCGCGGGCAGAGTCTGGCCGAGGAGTTCAACGCTGAGGTCGCGCTGGGAGACATCGCGCAGCACGCGAGGAACGATGCGCCAGCGATCAAAAGCCGCGAGATTGGCGCGCGCGGTGCGTTCGCCGGAGGCGCTTCCGGCAACGTAATCGTACGCCTGAGGAGAAAGAATTTCGGCGGCCTTTTTTTCGAGGTGATAGAGCGGAATCGGAACCGAGAGTTTTTTCCCTGCCAGGCCGAGTTGGTAGATTTCTAACTGGCGCTGCATGCCGGGGCTGGGGGCGTTCGGGCTGGGAACGGAGTGGGGTGAATCGGGCATCGGCTTCCTCGAAGTCAGGCTTGGGAGCGGGGATCATTCTATATTGCTCCAGCGCTTCGAGATCACTAGCATTTGCAGCAGTTCCGCAATTCAAAGAAACGCAACCACAGAGGGCACTGAGGAGCACAGAGGAAAACCAGGCCGCCTTGTTTTCTTTTTCGGGATTAATCGTTTTCTCGCCGGCGCTTCAGGTTTTCCGATCTGCTGCCGATAGTAAAGAACGTGGGAAACATGTCTGCTGGAGAAGCTGCGGCCAAGACCCCGGTGAAGGACGCAAAGCCGTTGCGCTATGTGGCGCGACAACCGATTGTTGACCGGGATGAGAAAGTATTCGGCTACGAGCTGCTGTTTCGGGACGGCCTGGAAAATGCCTTCCACGGAGACGTTGATGAGGCGTCGCGGGCGACGCTCGACCGGTCGCTGCTGATGGGGCTGGAGGTGTTGTGCGATGGGCGGCGGGCGTTTGTGAATTGCACACGGGATACGCTGATGAAGGGCCTGGTCACGCTGCTGCCCGCGACGACGACGGTGGTCGAGGTTCTGGAATCGGTTCCGGCGGATCGGGATGTGGTGGCGGCCTGCCAGAGTTTGCAAGACGCGGGCTACACGCTCGCGCTCGACGACTATATAGCTAACGATCCGCGCGAGGCGCTGGCGGAAATGGCGGACATCATCAAGGTGGAAATGCAGTTGACCACCGAAGAGCAGCAGGCGGCCATGATCAAGCGCTTCGGGCGCGGGAACTGTCGGATGCTGGCGGAGAAAATCGAAACCCAGGCCGAATTTGTGCGGGCGCGGGATCAGGGGTTTGTGTATTTCCAGGGCTACTTTTTCCGCCGTCCAGAGATGATGAACACTCACGACATGCCGGCCAACCGGATGAATTATCTGCGCATGTTGCAGGAAGTATCGCGCCCGGAGCTCGACGTGCGCGCGCTGGAAAAGTTGGTCAAGGCAGAAGCTTCTGTATGCTACCGCTTGCTGCGGTATCTGAATTCTTCCATGTTCGCGTTCCAGAACGAAATCCATTCGGTGCGCCATGCCCTGTCGATTCTGGGGGAGCGCGACGTTCGGCGCTGGGTGCGGCTGGTGGCGGCGGTGGGTGCGGGGCAGGAAAGAACGAGCGACCTGGTGCTGTCGGCGCTGGTACGCGGCCAATTTGGCGAGTTCCTGGCGCCGCACGTGCCCCACGGGGAGTCGGATTTGTTTCTGCTGGGCCTGTTGTCATTGATCGATGCCATGCTGGAAATGCCGATGGCGGAAGTGCTGGAGAAAATTCCGCTGGATAATCCGACCAAGGCCGTGCTGTTAGGGCAGCCGAGCGTTCTGCGTCCGGTGTTTCAGTTGATGCTGGCCCACGAGAACGGGGAGTGGCAAGCGGCGGCCGAGTTGAGCGCGAGCCTGCAGCTAGACACGGAGGAGGTTGCCGGATTCTACTGGCAGGCGCAACAATGGGCGCGGGCAGTTTCGAGCGGCGAGTGACAATCGGCTTCCGGTTTTCTGCGCTCGGCTTCTGCGCCGACATGTTCGAACAGCCCGAGGGACGCGAGCGACGCCCGCGGCAGAAACTCCTAGTCATGACCTCCTGTGCAAAAGATGGCTCGCTGGGGCCTTGCGCGGTTGAGCCAGGACGAGTACCATAAAGTTGTTCTCATTTAGGCCTCGTTCCCGCGCAGGCCTTCCGCGCCAGCCGATCCGAGGCGGCGCCTTACGGATCCGATAAACGGAAAATCGATACTGAGTTAAAAATTTAAGATTTCATTCTCGAATAGCAGTTCGTTTAAAGAGTTGGGGTTTGTTCCATAGTGTGTCCAGTCGCTACCCGCAACTGCGTCGATTCGATTCTGGGTGCCCGGCGGAGCTTCGCCCGCGAGGGTGAGACTCCGCGACTGGCGGGGCCTTTGGGATTCCGTAAAATTCTGTAATCAGTTTGAAACAGCTTGAGAGGACTATGAACGCAGGACCAGGAAGACCCTCCGGTGGTGGAGGCGGCGGAAGAAGAAGGCGGCGCGGACGCCGTCCCCACAACCAGCGCGGACAACGGCCCGGACCGGGCCTGAGCCGCGAGAACAAAGACGGCATCTACACCGCGCCCATGGATCACAGTTACCGCGCCGCCATGGCGGGAAACAATAACAACGGGCACAAGGGCGGCGGGCGGCAGAGGCCGGGTTTCGCGACGCAATATCCGCAGCCGGAACCGGAACCGTTGCCGGCGATCACCGAAGATACAAACTCGCGCATCTTTGCCTTCATTGAAGATCTGTTCTTCATGGCCAAGATCCAGGAGACCGCGCGCAAGCTCAACGTGAAAGTTGAGTTTGTGAAGTCGGACAAAGATCTGATGGACAAGATGGAGCAAAATGGCGATGAGAAACCGTCGCTGATTATTTTCGATCTGAACCACGCCAGCGTGAAACCCCTGACCCTCATTCCTAAATTGAAGAGCAAGCTCAAGAAGGGGACTTCGATCATAGGATTCCTGTCGCACGTGCAGGGAGACTTGAAGCAGAAAGCGCACGAAGTAGGTTGCGACATGGTGCTGCCGCGCTCGGCATTCTCGCAGAACCTGCCGCAGCTGTTGCGCCGGCACGGCGCGCCCGAGGATGTGGAGCCGACGGTCCAGTAGTTGGGGCGCTGCTTCCCGGTCTGGCCTAGGGCAGTGTGAACGCAACAATCGAGTCGTTCTGAGGTTCCTCCGTAACACCGCGGTGTCCTCCCGCAGCGATTACGAGAAACTGCTTGCCATCTTTGCGGGTCTGATACGTCATCGGAGTAGCCCCGCCGCTGGTAGGAAGTTCAGCCTTCCAGATTTCCTTACCGGTCTCGATGTCGAAGGCGCGCAGCGAAGGATCAATCATCGTTCCGGCGATAAACACCAATCCCCCGGCTGTGACGATTGGACCACCGAGGCTGGGTGCGCCCACGGGGACTGCGGGTTTGCCGGGCGCGAGCGAGCCAAGCGGCACTTGCCAACGAATCGTCCCGGCTGTCAGATCCACCGCCGTCAGTGTTCCCCAAGGCGGCGGCGCACACGGCAGATGATGCGCTTTCGCAAAAATCAAGGTGCGAAACAATCCGTAAGGTCCACCGGACTGCTGGGTATACTCTGCGTCTTTTGTGTTGTTATCCGCCGCGTCCCAGTATTTTTCCGCCGGAATCAGTCCCATTTTGGCCGGCAAGTTGTTTGTATTGACGACCAGCAAGCTGTGCTGCGAGTCGAAGGCATACCCGCTCCAGTTCATCCCGCCGACATTTCCGGGAACTGAGAGCGTGCCTCGCAGACTTGGTGGCGTGAAAAGGCCGTCGTTCCGGAGACTCTCAAGAAGGTCGCGGCAAAATTCACGATCTTCCGGAGTGATGCCCCAGGCATCGTCGGCGGACAACTTCTGAGGCGCGACCGCTGGCGGCGCCAACGGAAAAGGCTGCGTTGGGGAGGTCACTTCGCCGGGGACGTCTGTCTGCGGCACCGGCCGTTCTTCCACCGGAAATACCGACGCGCCGGTATCACGATTCAGCACAAAAAGAAAACCTGTCTTGTTGCCCTGAATCACGACGGACACCGTTTTGCCGTCGTGCCGCAGAGTGGCGAGTAACGGCGGCGAAGCCGAGTCGTAATCCCAAAGATCGTGATGCACGAGCTGGAATCCCCAGACGAACTCTCCGGTCTTTCCCCGCAACGCCACCACGGAATCTGCCCACTTGTCGTCGCCGGGACGCAGGCCGCCGTAATAGTCCGGACTGGCGCTGCCGGTAGGGACGAACACGAGATCGCGCTCTGGATCGATCGCCATCACGGACCATGCGTTTCCTGCGCCGGTGCGCCACGTCTTGCCGGCCGCCTGCGGCGTTGACCCGGAATCGTTCGGCGGAAGCGGCTCCCATTTCCAGCGGAGCACGCCGGTGCGCGCATCGAAAGCGCGCACCACACCACTCGGCATGTCGACACGCGAATTGTCGTCAATGGCCGACCCGACCACGACAAGGTCGTCGACGACCCCTGGGGGAGAGGTCATGTGATACTGCCCCGGAACATAGCGCGCGACATCGCGGAGGCTGACTTGTCCCCGATTGCCGAAGTCGCGACACGGCTCACCCGTGACGCCATCGAGCGCGATTAGTCGCGCATCAAGAGTGGTTTCGAAAATTCGCCTGCGGCATGGCTTCCCTTTACCTCGCGCGGAATCAAGCCAGGCCGCAACGCCACGATTGATCAGGCCGTCGCCGTAGTCTCCCGCGACTTCAATCATGGGGTCGTAAACCCAACGCTGCTTCCCCGTTTCCGGATCGAGTGCGAACACACGATTGAACGCCGTGGTCAGGTACAACGTGCCATCCACCAGGATGGGCGTAGTTTCCAGGCCGCTGCGCTTCTTGTGGCCGCTGCCGT
Source organism: Acidobacteriota bacterium (assembly GCA_013289685.1). GTDB lineage: Bacteria > Acidobacteriota > Terriglobia > Terriglobales > Acidobacteriaceae > Sulfotelmatobacter. The sequence goes on from JABCZL010000004.1 coordinate 7,343, forward strand.
CAGAGATGTCGCCGACGTGAAAAGTCCAGGCGACCTTCAGGGTCGCGACGTTGTTGCGATCGATCTGCGCCAGCGGTGAATACCGCATGCCGCCAGCGTCGTGACCGTAATATGGCCAATCATCGACCTGTCGGCTGACATCCGGTGCTGTCTGCGCCACGGATCTTGTTATGGCGGTACACGCGATGCATGCCAGGACGATCTGAGTCAGTTTCCAAAGTGCGGTAGTCACAAATTTCCTTCTTCGCAACGAAAATGGCAGCAATTGTAATCTCAATCGGCCTCAGGAGGGTAAACTGCGGGGAGCCAGAGATTCCCTATCCCGGGGGCCAGGCGAGCGGGCGTCCACCGAGCAGGTGAACGTGCAGGTGGAAGACGGACTGTCCGGCGCCGGGGCCGACGTTCAGCACGGTGCGATATCCCTGCTCAATGTTGCGCTGGCGTGCGATCTCGGCGGCAGCCAGATGGCAGCGGCCAATGATCTCCGCGTCGCCGGCCTCCGCCTCTTTCAATCCCGCAAAATGTTTCTTCGGAATGATGAGCACGTGCGTGGGCGCCTTGGGATTGATGTCTTCGAAGGCGAACACGTGGGCGTCCTCGTGCACTTTCTTGGCGGGAATCTCGCCGCGGATGATGCGGCAGAAAAGGCAATCGGGATCGGTCATGGGCGGCTCCCCGGGGAAACGATAGCACAGGCGCGAGCTTCCTGACGTCGCAGCTGTTGCCGACAACCGATATTGGTCTTTCGGAACGACTGAGTTCGAACCCCTCCCCGGCCGCGGCGGTCTGAGTACAGAGTCAAAGACGGCGGAAGGGAGTGTCCGCCCCACATTTCTTCAGTCCAGGCGCACCAGGAAGACTGCGCCTTCGGGGGTTTCGGTTTCGGCGGCGAGCTTCTGGGCGCGGTCGTGCTCGTCGTCGAGCACGCGGACGCGGATCCACCAGTCTCCGGCCGGGCTCGCGAAGCACAGAACTTTCGCCGTCTGATAGCGGCGCTTGAGATGATCGGCGAGTTTGTTGGCGGCGGGTCCGTGGGGGAATCCGCCGATTTGGACCGCCCACTTGCCAGGCGAATCAGGAGACGCCGACTGCATCAACTCCACCTTCACCTCCGCCACCCCGGGCTGCCACACGTCGACCTTGCGGGCGGCGGCGAGCGAGAGATCCAGGACGCGTCCGGGAATGAACGGGCCCCGGTCAGTGATGCGGACCAGCGCATGCTGTCCCGTCTTCACGTTGGTGACGCGCACGATGGAACCCAGAGGATAAGTGCGGTGCGCGGCCGTCATAGCGTGCATGTTGTAGACTTCGCCATTCGATCCGCGACGGTTGTGGTAGGGAGGGCCGTACCAGCTGGCAAGCCCGGTCTCAGTAGCGAGGGGCTTGGCGCTGGCGGGGATCGTGGGCTCGGCGAGACCGGCGTCGGTGTCAGCTTCTTCCTTTTCTTCTTTTTCCTTTTCCTTTTCCTTGGGCTTGGGCGCGGTGTTTTCTTTTGCGGCCGGAACATTTGCAGCCGGCTGGGGCGCAGGCGGTTCAGTCGTTGAAGCTGGGGGCGGAGGCGGTGCGACGTTCACGCGCGCCTGCTTGGGATGGCCGCAGCCGCTCAGAAAAAGGATCGCGATCAGTACGATCACAAGCATACCGATGCTGGCGAAGCGTGCGCGGTGGCGTGGCGCGCCTGCGGACCGGGTGTCCGAGGGCTCTACTTGGGCGGGTGGTGGTGCTGCTCCATGTAGTCGGCGAATTCCGTAAGCTTTTGCGAGGCTGTGCGCAGCGCCTTGGTGGAGTGGGTGCGCACCGCCGGGACCACTTCTTCGTTGAGATACTTGATGAATTCCGGAATCTCTTTTTCCAGACGCTCGGCGGCTTCGTTGATGGTTTGACCGACACGCGCCGACGCGTCTTCCACCTTGCGGTTGAAGTCGTTCATGTTGCTCCTCGCGATAACTCGGCGTGAATGGATTCACGCGGTGTTGCGGATGCCAGGCTCGACTATTATTTCGCGCCCGGAGGGCGGGGTCAATGGAGTTTGAATGAATTCCGTGGTTCAGGCGGATTTACCCGACGCACGAGTTGATTCCTTCACTGCTGTAAAATGCAGGCTCCGGCGATGAATTCTGAAGCCAGATCGCACAGCAATTCGCGGAACCAGATATTTCGCGCCCAGCTGCTTGCCTGGTATGACGCGCATGCGCGCGATCTGCCGTGGCGCCAGCGACCGCGGGCAGCAACGGCCGGCGATCCGTACCGCGTGTGGCTGTCGGAGATCATGCTGCAGCAGACCCGGGTCGCGGCGGTGATTGCGCATTATCACGAATTTCTGCGCCGGTTTCCGACGGTCCAGAAACTGGCACGCGCGCGCGAAGCTTCGGTTCTGGCGGCGTGGAGCGGCCTCGGATATTACCGCCGGGCGCGCATGCTGCACGCCGCGGCGAAAGTTGTGGTGCGAAAGCGGAGCGGGAGTTTTCCGGAGACGGCGGCGGGATGGCGCGAGTTGCCCGGCGTAGGACGGTATACGGCGACGGCCATCGCCAGCATTGCCTTTGGCGAGCCGGTCGCGGTAGTCGATGGCAACGTCGAACGCGTGCTGCAGCGGGTTTCAGGTCGGCACCTCGCAGGGGAAGATTTCTGGGAGGCGGCTGAGCGACTGCTTGATCATGGGCGCCCGGGCGATTTCAACCAGGCGATGATGGAATTGGGGGCGATGGTGTGTACGCCGAGGGCGCCCAGTTGCCTGGCTTGTCCCGTGGTGGAGTTGTGCGCGACGCGCGGGGAAATGGCGGGCGCGTCGAAAACGCCCCCACAGAAGAAGCGGGAGATTCATTACGCGCTGGATTACCGAATCGACGCCAGGCGCGGGCGCACAGTGTTTCTAGTACGGCGGGCGCGGGATGCTAGGCTGATGGCTGGGATGTGGGAGTTGCCGGAGATAGATGGTCCCTCGGGGGCTAAAGCCCCTTTCAACGGGGCAGATGAAATCGCAGCGCTGAAAGCGCTGCGCCACCCAAAAGCAAAACGCGGTGACAACTTGCCGGCCTGCTTCATGTTGAAACACTCGATCACGGTGACGGACTATACGGTTCGGGTATGGCACCTGCCTGCACCATCGCGCCTTAGCGGAAAATGGATTCCGATTGAAAAGGTGGCGCGGCTGGCGCTGACAGGGCTGGCGCGGAAGATCCTGCGCAGGGCGCAAATCATTGCCGACTTGGACATGTCGGTCTAAACTCTTTGCGTACGAGGCGATCTTTCCTGCTCGCGGGCTGTAATGTTGATCGGAATCATGAAGGGGCCCATATGTTTTATTCCGCCGCTGGAACCCTCAATTTGCCACAGGAGCGAATCTAACGATGCTAGGCTCTGTCCGGCTTCTTAGTCGACTATCAATTCTCCTAGTGCTGTCAGCGATCTTGGCCGGTTGCGGTGGAGGAAGCTCTTCTGGCGGGGGCACGCAGCCCCCTCCGCCGGCCGAGATTCTCTATGCCAGCGGTTGGAGCCAGATAACAGCGCTCAGCATCAACACCAACACGGGAGCTTTGAGCCCGGTCGCAGCCGAAGCGGAACCCAATAACACGGTTGGCATTGTTGCAACACCTTCTGCTAGCTTCTTGTACGCCTCCGACAAGGGGAATGGAATAGACGGCTTCACTATTGGACAGAATGGAACCCTGTCCCCGATCAATGGTTCTCCGTGGCCAGGGCCAGGGAATTACTACGGCGGTGCGCTGTCAATAGACCCAGCCGGAAAGTTCGTCTATGCCGCCAACGCCGCGGGCCCCCCAGGTTATGTCGCGGGATTTACCGTTAGCGCCGCAACGGGGGCATTAACCGCCATGGCAGGTTCACCTTTTCCCGCAGGTGTCGCTCCGTTTCAGCCGGTGGTCGATCGGTCAGGCAAGTTCCTGTATGTGACCGACTATCTCGACCCTCAAGGCGGAATTTACGCATTTGGCATAAATCCCTCCACCGGAGTTCTTACTTCGATCGCAGGGTCACCTTTCCCGACGCTCCCCGCAGCAGAGCCCCTGGGTCTTGTGACTGACCCCTCGGGTAAGTTCCTTTACGCTTCTCTCTCGGCAGGCTACAGCATTGCCGCATTCACCATTGACAGTACTTCCGGTGCCTTAACCAGCGTGCCCGGTTCGCCTTTTCCGACCGGGGCGGGGTCAGGCCCAGGTTGGTTCCTTGACTCCATCACCATCGATCCTTCGGGGAAGTTTTTCTACGCGCTGAGCAGCTCTGGTTTCAGCAGCGTGGTTTCCGTGTTCACAATCGATTCCAGCAGCGGCGCATTGGCACCTGTCAATGGTTCTCCATTTTTCGCGGAGCCGTCCGGTATATCAGGCGGTCTCGTAGTGGAGCTATCGGGCAAGTTTCTGTACATTGCAGGCGGCGGCGCTAGCTACATCTTGCCAATGAGCATTGACGGAACCACCGGTGCCGTGACGGCTCTCCCGGGATATGCGCTCAGCGTAAACAACGTCCCCATCTTCCCCACGAATCTGACGGTTGCCCTCGTGCCATGATGTGCACTTCGAGCCACGGCTTGCTCGGTGGCTGCGTCCTGCCGGAGCTTCGCGGTTTGGGGCGACTTCTTACACCGGATAATCCGAGGTCGGGGTGTGGCAAGAACATTCCCTGCATCCGATGTCCGTCTTGTTTCGTCTAGATGAGAGTAGGCACTGGAGCAAGATTCAATGGCGGCACTAGCTACGGGCACAAAGGCACCGGATTTTGAGCTGAAGACTTTAGATGGGAAACCGTTCTCCCTGCAGGCCGAACTGGCCCGCGGGCCGGTGGTGCTGGTGTTTTTCAAGGTGTCGTGTCCGACGTGCCAGTATGCGCTTCCGTTTTTCGAGCGGCTGCATAAGGCCTACAGACCCAAGGGCGTCACCCTGGTTGGAGTTTCGCAAAACGATGCTAAGGACACGGCTGCATTCAACAAGGAATTTGGCGTCACATTCCCCGCGCTGCTCGATGACACGCGCTCTTACCCTGTCTCAAACGCCTACGGGCTGACCAACGTTCCGACCATCTTCTGGATCGAGCAGGATGGGAAGGTTGAAGTTTCCAGCGTGGGCTGGGTGAAGGCGGACTTTGAAGAGATCAATCGCCGGATGGCCGAGTTGGGGAGGATTGCGCCGGCGGCGGTGTTCAAGCCGGGAGAAGACGTGCGGGACTTCCGCGCCGGTTGAGGGTCGAAAAACTAGCCGCCGGTTCGGCGGATGAACAAAAGACAGAGCCGAGCTTCGCTCGGCGGACCCTTCGGCGTTGCTCAGGGCAGGCTTGCGAGGGCGCCCGTCTCCACATTAACCCGCCCCCCTACAAGCAAACCGCGCATACGGACACGTCCGGGCGGGTCGTATCCCGGTAGTGGGTGCACTCTCGTGCAATAGATTCCACACTTCTCATACGGCGGCGGCGAGGCCGTCCTTTACAATTCTTGCAGACTTTCACGAAAAATAGACTTCCATCGAGCGCCGCTTGGTTGGGGGAGCCCTGTCTATGCAAGGAATGCTGAGAATCAGTTCGGCCTGTCTGGTGGTGTGCGCCAGCCTGCTGGTGTGGGCCGATGGTGGTGCTGGCGCCGGTGGCGCGAAGGGCGCTGGATCAAAGAGCACGCTGTCGGTGAAGTTGCCGGGGCCCGCGTTCGTCGCGCTAGAGACCATCACGCCGGACCACATTCGCTGGCACGTTCGCTACCTGTCACACGATCTGCTCGAGGGCCGCGGCACGGGGCAGCGCGGGGGCGACATTGCCGCCGAATACATCGCCACGCAGTTTGCCGAATACGGCCTGAAGCCGGCCGGCGACCACGGGACATTCATGCAGAAGGTGCCCCTTGTCGGGATCACGACTCTGCCCGAGACGCAGTTTTCCCTGGTCCCGAAAAAAGGCGAAACCATGAATCTGAAGCCGCTCGACGAGTATGTCGCCTATGACCAGACCCAGCAGGCGCAATCCGACGTGGATGCGGACATCGTTTTTGTCGGCTATGGAATCGAGGCGCCGGAGTATGGCTGGGACGACTACAAGGGCCTCGACGTGCACGGAAAAGTTCTGCTGATGCTGGTGAACGAACCGCCTTCCGACGATCCCAAATTCTTTAAGGGCAAGGCTCTCACCTACTACGGGCGCTGGACTTACAAGTATGAAGAGGCCGCGCGCAAGGGCGCCGTGGGAGTGCTTCTAATCCACCAGGCGCAGATGGCCAGCTATCCCTGGGAAGTGGTGCGAAATTCGAACTCCGGCGAGAAGTCGTTTCTGAAGCTGGAAGGCCCGGCGCTGAAAGTGGCGTCGTGGGTGCATCTCGACGTGGCGACGAGACTCGCTTCGGCCTCCGGCATGAATCTGGACAAAATGCTGAAGGACGCGCAGACGCGGGATTTTCATCCGGTGAGTCTGGGAGCGCGGCTCAAGGCGCACATGGTGAGCAAGGTACGGAATTTCGAATCGAACAATGTGTTGGCGATTCTGCCGGGCTCCGATCGCAAGATGGCCGACGAGGCCGTGATCTACACCGCGCACTACGATCATTTCGGCATTCGTCCCGACATGCCGGGGGACAACATTTTCAACGGCGCCGACGATAACGCCACGGGATGCGGCATTCTTCTCGAGGTGGCGCGGGCCTTCGGAACCGCGGCCCAGCGGCCGCACCGGTCCATTCTATTCGCGGCGGTCACGGCTGAAGAGCAGGGACTGCTGGGCTCGGAGTATCTCGGGAAGCATCCGCCGGTCCCGGCGGGAAAAATCACCCTCGACTTGAATTACGACGACGTGAAGCCGTTGGGCGCACCGGAAGAAGTGGAAGTTTCCGGGGCTGAGCGGACCACGTTCTATTCGTCAGTAGAGGCGACAGCCAAAGAATTTCGGCTCGCGATCCGTCCCGATGCGCAGCCCGAAGCAGGACACTTCTATCGCTCCGATCACTTCAGCCTGGCGCGAGTGGGCATTCCATCCTTCTCCATCAACGAAGGAATGAAGTACAAGGGCCACCCCGAAGCGTGGGGACTCGAGCAGGAGCGCGAGTACGTGGAAAAGCACTATCACCAGCCCAGTGATGAGTACCATCCCGAGATGGATTTCGTGGGCGACTCTGCGATGGCGCGCTTCGGATTTGCACTGGGATGGGAAGCCGCGAGTCTCCCCAAGCTGATCGGATGGCAGAAGGGTGACGAGTTCGAGGCGGTGCGGGCGAAGAGCCAGTAGTGCCGAGTTAGTCCGCTTAGTATTGAGTCCGCTTCCTCCGTCACCGGCGCTCCATCGTTACGCCAAACAGAATCAGTGGTTTGAGCCGGTAACCTAGGTAACTTTAGCCGCTTCCCTCCGCATGCTAACCTCGACATGCCCGTTTGAAATCAGCAACTTCCGAAGAGACTCCTGATTCAGGATGCCGAGAATTCCTATTTTTCGTCTAGGCGGAGCGCCGGAGAAACCGGCGGCGCCGAATCTTGCCGCGTCCACGCCCTTTGTCTCGCTCGAGGGACTCTCGGTCGGCGTCGATAACCTGCGCCACGATGTGCTGCTGAGTCCGAAGTTTGTGGAGTTGGCTCGGGCGCAGATTGCGCGGCTGATCGCGCGTCACGGCGACTTGGAGGGATTGCTCTCGGCGGAAGCTCCGCAGTCGACGCAGGGGCCTTCGTGGATGAGGAATCAGGCGGGCCGGGCGTCGCGGCCAAAGAACGATCCCGGAGCGTGGAAATCGGCGTTGGCCGAGTTGCAGGTAGCCTCGCTCAATCGCGCCAAAAAAGAATTCAAGCTGTCGGTCGACCTGTTGGCGCGGCTGGCGGTCACCAAATTCCTCCGCACGGAAATGAACCTGCAGTTCTCGCAAGTGCTGGAGCGCTGCCGCGTCCTGCTGAAGAGCTACGACAATATGCGGCAGGGCAAGGCGCATGAGTACCGCGAGCGCCTGGCAATCTTTCAGGTGCGCAAGCGGATCATCCTGCGCAAGACCGGACAGGAAATCTTTGAGACCCTCCGCGAGGTAGAGAAGAGCACGCTGGCCCGCACGCGACGGTCGCTGTTCGGCGAGGAAACCGCTGGCGGCAGCTATTTCACCTATCCGCTGTTTCTAAACCGGCTGCTGTTTTCCGAAGACGGGCGCGATGACTACCTGTGCGCCGAGCACTACGTGATGCTCGGAAACTGGGACCGCGATCCCGACCGTTACGGCCGCATGCGGGAAGTGGTTCTAACTTTTCTGCACACGCTCTATGGCGCGGACCTGAGCGCCGAGACCCTCGACTCGTGGATGAATGTTCCGGAGAACGCGCGAGTACTGGTCGGAACCGGAACCCCGGAAGAATCCGAAGAAGGCCTGGCTCAGCAGGAGCGCCTCGCCGAGTGGGTCCGACTGCTGGAAGACGAGCGAGTCATGGAAAACGTGATCGCCTCGTACAACGTGGTGCCGCTGCTCAGTGAATATGCGCCCCGCATTAATGCGCAGCAGCTGAAAAATGCGCTCATTGACCGCACGGAGTGCGACCGGGTGGAGCGCATGATTCAGGAGGGCCGACTCTCGCCCAACAGCCTGTATGCGGCGGTGGCCAAGGTCGCGACTTGCCGCGGCGCCGAGCGGGCCAAAGTTGCGGCGCGCTTCCTGGGAGATTTCTTTCACTACCATCGCGACTTGCGGCGCCTGGAGATTTTGAACGCCGCTCTCGATTCTGTGAACCTGGTGGGCAACGAACGTATCCAGGAACTGTCGCGCGTGAACGGAACTCTTTACGAATTTCTGCTTCCAGAGGAACAGGGCCAGACCGATTCTGAACGAGTTCTGAGCCACGTGGTGCTCAAAGCCGACGTGCGCGACTCGACGCGGCTCACGCGGACCATGATGGAGAAAGGCCTGAATCCGGCGTCGTACTTCAGTCTGAATTTTTACGACCCGGTGAACAAACTGCTGGAAAAATATGGCGCGCGGAAAGTGTTTCTCGAGGGCGACGCCATCATTCTGGCGATTCTGGAGCGCGAAGGCGAGCCCGGACTGGCTGTGAGCCGCATGTGCGTGCTGGCCCGCGAGATCATCGAAATCGTCCGCGGTTACAACGAACTGATGCAGCGCTCTGGCATGCCGCAGCTGGAACTGGGGCTGGGCATCACGGCGCAGGAGTCCGCGCCGCTCTACCTGATGGACGGCGAACATCAGATCATGATTTCCGAAGCGCTGAACGAGAGCGACCGCTTGTCGTCGTGCAACAAGCGCGCTCGCAAAGTAATGGAGCCCCAGGCCGGGCCGTTCCACGTATACGCGTTTCAGGCCGCGGAACTCGACGAGAACGGCAACCCCGAGGACGTGATTCTAAGCTTCAACCTCGGCGGCATTCGCATGAATGAAACCGCTTTCCGCAAGCTGGAAAAAGAAATTACGCTCGAGCCCTTGAAGGTGCGGCTGCCCGCGTCGCTGGCGTCGTCGGATAAAGGGGAGTACCGCCTCTTCAGCGCCACGGTGCCCGTCGACCGCGACATCTTCCGCAAGATCGTCGTGCGCGAAAGCCGCATCCCGCGCATCGATTCCGCCGACTTTTCTGTCAAGGGCTGGACCGAGCGCAAGTATTACGAAGTCTGTACCGATCCCGTGATCTACGCCGCACTCGAAAAGCGCAAAGGCGCTGCGCACTGAGAAACGCATTGCACGCCTAGAAGTTCGTCCCTACCCGCGCCGGCCGAAACGGAATCTGGAACGTCGCCTCCACATCGACCGGTGATCCGTTTTTCATGGCAGGCTGAAATTGCCATTGCGCCACCGCCTGGCTGGCGAACTGGTCAATGCGGTCGTCGACGCCGCGCAACACCCGCACACTTCCAACTGTGCCATCCGCGTGGATGATCGCATAGAGAATCACCGTACCGGCCACGTTCTCGCGCATCAGCTGCAGCGGATACTTGGGATCGACCTTGCGCGTGGCCATGGGCTGGGATAGATCTTCCGCAGACACAGGCGTGTCGTGATGATTGCCGGAGTCGTGATTATCTACACCATGGCTGAGTTCGGCGAAGCGGATCACCCAACTGCCGCCCGCGGAATTCAAGTTCGGCATGTTGAGCGTGACAGAATAGAACTTGCGATCGCCGAAGACCGTGCGTTCCGCGTCGGAAAGCTTGGCCGCGTTTTCCGGCTGCACGGGACGCGCCGGTGCGCTGGTAACGCGCGGCGGGCGCACGCTCGCCACGAGGTTCGGATTTACGGAGTTGGTTGAAGCCTTGCCGGGATCGCCCGCCACGGGCGAGGTCTTCGCCGCTGTGTTCCCAACATAAAGTCCAGCAGGTAAATCACTGACTCCCTTCCGCGATGATCCGCTCCCGTTTTCTTTACTGCCGCCGTTGCCGCTCGCACCGGGCGAACCAGACGCCCCGGCGTGGCCCTCGGGCTTGGCGGCGAATGCTCCGCGACGGTTTCCCGCCGGTGGATCAGGGGGCGCACTCACTGCAGGATGCAGATTCAACGCGATGACGCGCCCGCGCGCTCCAAAAGACGCTCCGTTGGATCCCGACCCAGAAACCGACGGGGGCGGCGGCACGACTTGCGCAGTGACGACCCGCGGACCAGCGCCTCCGACACCGGAGGATCGAGACCCGGCGACCGCGCGTTGTTCGGCCACCGAGAGTTGCGGCGCAGGGGCAATCACGGCGCTCCGCCCAATGTTCAGATCGCCCAACGGACGAGTGGATGCCATCTCGACACTCGGTGGCGGCGCGACCACGGCAGGCTGCAAAGCCTGAAACGCACCCGCATTCGGAGCGCTGATGTCAGGCGGGGGAGCCACCACCGAGTTCTCCATCTGCGGAGCGATCCGTGTAATGTCGGCGGCGGGCGTGAGCGGCACCGGGGGGATCGCCAGCCGCGGCTTCTGCATATTGTCAGATATCTTCTCCGACCACGCCACAATGTTGGGCATCGCAACCTCGCCCTGCAGCTTGACCGCAGGCGCCGTGACGATGGTCTGCGAACGGTTATCGGCTTCGCGCGGAAGAGAAATGATGGGTTGCCGTGAAAATTCTGGATCGGCCTTCCGGGGCCGCTCAGCCTTCGCGTCGCGAGTATCGAGCGGAGGAAGATATTCCGCCGGCTGGTAATAGATGACTTGAGCGTGCTCGAACGTCGGCCGCGCCACTACCTGCGGCTGGAGCGCGAAGAAGCGGGTGAATCCAATCACCAGCGCGAATGCGATGACGTGGCAAGCGCCGGATTGCAGGAATCGGTTCCACGGAAGTCTCCCCGTAACAAATACGTCATGCCAGAACGGCGCCGGGGCGGAGCGAAGTTCAAGCGGTGGAAGCCGCCGCGGAAAGACGAGATCGAGCAGGTTCCCGAAGAAGACCCTAGGCCTCGCCGGCAACTCGACCAGAAGCCGCAGATCCGGCTCAGGCTGCGGGATATCGCCGTGGGGGCGGGCTGCCGTCATTCTATCCATAGTAGATGCAGGACAAGGACTTGAGATATCCGGGAGGACATCGGGCCGGCAAATTGAAGTCCGCTTTTGCACTGTCGGCACTCGCACTCTGTGCCGGGCGTGTTCCGCGCAAGTCCCATTCACGGGTGTGTCCTTACCAGACCGTTTATAATCTTGTGTTTCGGCACTCTGCCGCATTCTCACTGCTAAGGACACACCTTGCTCGATTTCTTAGGAGACTTACGACGAACTCATATGTGTGGGACGCTGCGCGCGTCCGACGCCGGCAAAAAAGCCGTGCTCATGGGATGGGTCAACAAGCGGCGTGACCACGGCAGCCTGCTCTTCATCGATCTGCGCGACCGCACGGGCGTGACCCAGGTTGTGGTGAATGCCGATCGCGATGCGGCGATCCACGAAAAAGCTGGAACTCTGCGCAACGAATACGTCATCGCGGTGACCGGCACAGTGAGGCTGCGCGATGCCAGCACCATCAACCCGAACATGCCAACGGGCGAAGTGGAATTGGTCGCGGAAGAGCTGCGCATTCTGAACGAGTCGAAACTGCCGCCGTTCCTGCCGTCGGACACCGCACTGACCAATGAAGAGACGCGCTTGAAATATCGCTACATCGATCTGCGGCGCGACGCGATGCAGTTCAACATCGAGACGCGGCACAAGGTGGCCAAGGCGATCCGCGATTATCTTTCGGACCAGGGATTCTTCGAGATCGAGACGCCCTTCATGACGCGCTCGACGCCCGAGGGCGCTCGCGATTATCTCGTCCCCAGCCGCGTGCAGCCGGGAACCTTCTACGCCTTGCCGCAATCGCCGCAGATGTTCAAACAGATCCTGATGATCTCGGGCTTCGACAAATATTTTCAAATCGTGCGCTGCTTCCGCGACGAAGACCTCCGCGCCGACCGCCAGCCGGAGTTTACCCAAATCGATCTGGAGATGTCCTATCCGCAGCCCGAAAGCGTTTGGGGAGTGGTCGAAGGATTTCTGACTGCGGCGTTCCAGGCTGCCGGCAGTGCGATCAAGACGCCGTTTCCACGCATGGATTATGACGAGGCCATTCGCCTGTACGGCATCGACAAGCCGGACTTGCGTCTGCCGGCTTTCACCGACGTGCGCGAGTGCTTCACCGCCGAGAATCTGCAAGAACTGGCGATCAACGCGAACCTGCCGGTCATCGCGATCCGCACGCCCAAAGTCGGCGAGCTCTCGCGTAAAGAGCGCGACGACATCAAGCCGATGTTCCACTCCAAAGGTGGAGCGAAGATTTTCGAGGATTTCAAACGGATCGGAAATAAGTATCCCGACGCTGCGGCGGCGATCGCCAAAAAGACCGCGATGCAGGACGGCGACGGTGATCTGATCGTGCTGGTGGCCGGTTCAGCCCAGGCCGGACCGCAGACCGCGATGCCCACTCACCGCAAGGTCACGCCTGCCGAGCTGGCGATTTACGCGTCAGCCGGACTGCTGCGGCTGGCGCTGGCACAGAAATACGCCGACCGGCACGGAATTTTCAAAAAGACGGGCGACCCGGCGAACGATTTTCGCTTCCTGTGGGTCACGAATTTCCCCATGTTCGAGTGGGATGAAGGCGAGAAGCAGTGGATGGCGGCGCATCATCCCTTCACCTCGCCGCACGAACAGGACATGACGTTGCTGGAAACCGGCGTGGACTCGGTCACCGATCCGCAGTCGACGGTGAGCGCGGTGCGGGCGCTGGCTTATGACGTCGTGCTCAACGGCACTGAACTAGGCTCGGGCTCGATTCGTATTCACCGCCAGGATATTCAAAGCAAAATCTTCCGCGCGCTCGGCATGACGGAAGAAGAAGCGAAATCGCGCTTTGGATTCTTTCTCGAAGCACTCGAGTACGGCACGCCTCCGCACGGCGGAATTGCCTTGGGCCTCGATCGCATCGTAATGATCCTGGCGGGAGCCGAGAGTCTGCGCGAAGTGATTCCGTTCCCCAAGACCGCACGTGCGGTAGATCTGATGTGCGACGCGCCAACGCCAGTCAGCGACCGCCAATTGCGCGAGTTAGGGATTGCTGTAAAAAAGTAGGGCGGGCTGCCTGAAAAACGCGGCGAATGTTTTTGCCAGATGACGCCCCAATTTGAAACGGCTTTGCTCTCAGTTATACTAGTCTGCCTGCTGCGCACTGGCCGCGGCCATCTGCGGATACAGTCATCTACAAACATGCGAAAACCTATTCTGACTTTCTTGCTGCTGACTATATCTGCCTGTCTTGTTTCAACAGCAGTCCTACCTGCCATTGCCGCTCCTCAGCAATCCGACGCACCCGCCATCGTCGAGCAGGGCAAGTTCACCCTGCACAAATTCGAACAGCCGATCGGCCAGGAGACTTACGAGATCCGGCGCGACGGCGACTCCCTCGCGGTGAAAATGGATTTTAAGTTCACCGACCGCGGCACCCCGGTTCCTCTCTCGGCCACGTTTCGCTGCGCTGCGGACCTGACGCCGCAGGCTTTCGAAATCAAAGGGCAAACCGCGCGCCCGGTTTCAATCGACGAGGCCCTCACCATCGAAGCCGGCAAAGTCCACTTCCGCACCCGCGACAAGCAGAGCGATCTCGCTTCGCCCTCCGGCCCGTTCTTCACCATCGCGGGTTACGCTCCCGCGACCATGCAGATGCTGATGGTGCGCTACTGGGCCACGCACGGTTCGCCGGCGCAACTGGCGACCCTTCCCAGCGGCACGGTAAAAATCGAACCGCGCGGCCAGGACACAATTCACCTTACCGGAAAAGACGGCGCCAAAGACGAGAAGCTCGACCGCTACACCATCGAAGGCCTGATCTGGGGACGCGAGACTCTCTGGTTCGATGAGAATCGGAATCTGGTGGCCGCCATCTCAACCGACGCCGAATTCGACCACTTCGAAGCCATTCGCGACGGCTATGAGAGCGCGCTTGGCGATTTTGTGGGACGCGCCGGGGCCGACGGCATGAGCGCGTTGTCCGAAATTTCCAAAGGAATCTCAGGCAGCCGCGCGCCGACGCTGGCCATTGTGGGCGGCACGTTGATTGACGGCACGGGAGCAGCCCCGGTCTTGGACGCCGCAGTCGTGATTCACGACGGACGCATCGTCGCCGCCGGACCGCGATCGAAAGTTAAGATTCCCAAGGACGCGAACGTCGTGGACGCACACGGCAAAACAATCCTGCCCGGCCTCTGGGACATGCACGCGCATTTCGAGCAGGTCGAGTGGGGACCAATCTATCTGGCGGCGGGCGTAACCACCGTGCGCGATTGCGGCAACGAATTCGAATTCATCACGGCGGTACGCGACGCCATCGCACAGGGACGCGGTCTCGGCCCGCGGCTGCTGCTGGCGGGCATCGTCGACGGAACGGGCACCTACACCATCGGCGTGGAACGCGTCGACACGCCCGACCAGGCGCGCATGTGGACCGACCGCTATCACGCGGCCGGCTTCCAGCAGATGAAGATTTACAGCTCCGTCAAGCTCGAAGAACTGAAAGCCGTCGCCGACGAAGCCCATCGTCTAGGCATGACTGTGACCGGTCACATCCCGGAAGGACTGACCGCCTATCAAGCCATCGAAGCCGGACAGGACCAGATCAACCACATCGGCTACATCGCCGACATCATGAAAGCTCCGCTCCCCGAAAATGCCAGCCGCCTTGACCGCTTCAAAGCTGGAGCAAACATTGATTTGCAATCCCCGGAGGCACAGAAGGCGCTGGCGTTCCTGAAGGATCATCACACTGTGGTCGATCCAACCATCGCGTTGATGGAGTTCTTCACCGCGACCACCGCCAAACCGCCTGCCAGCTTTGAACCCGGCGTCAACAAAGTCGCTCCCGAGCTCGCCGAACAACTCACCGATGTTGCTCCTCCCAATGATCGTTCCGAGATTGGCGAGAAAGTATTCGAAAAAGAATTGGCCATCATCGGAGCCCTGCATCGCGCAGGCATTCCGGTGGTCGCAGGCACCGACCAGACCGTGCCCGGGCACAGCCTTCATCGCGAAATCGAGTTGTACGTGCAGGCTGGATTCACTCCCATGGAAGCGATCCAGGCCGCGACGATTGTGTCCGCCAGGGCGATGGGACTCGAGAAGGAATCCGGCACGGTCGAGAAAGGAAAGCGCGGCGACCTGATTCTGGTCAACGGCAATCCTCTGGAAAACATTCACAACATCCGCAACGTCGAATACGTGATCACCAACGGAACCATGTTCCACGCCGCGGAACTGTGGCAGAGCGTCGGATTCAAGCCGTAGTTCAGGCGGAACCACTGAGGTACCTCAGCGGCGTAAGCTGCATCTTCTCTTGTCACCCTTTCACAGCGCCAAGCGCTGCGCCACCCAAAGCCTAGAAACAGCCAATGGATGAGGCGCTTTGATTTGAAACTTCCTCGGCCGCACTGCTAGTCTGCCTGCTATGCCAGTCCCTTCGACCAACCGCAAAAAAACCAAGAAGTCCCGCCAGAGTCCCAAATCCCCACTTCTCGCCAGGAACGCGGAAAATGGGGCACCCGTGCCGGCCCCGCACGGAAAGCATTTTCTCAGCGACAAAGTCGGGCACTTCACCGAGTCCGTCATTCGCGAAATGACGCGGCAGGCGCTGCTGCACAACGCCGTGAATCTGGCGCAGGGCTTCCCCGACTTCCCCGCTCCAGCCGAAATCAAACAGGCCGCGCAGCAGGCCGTTGCAGCCGACGTCAATCAGTACGCCATCACCTGGGGCGCAAAAAATCTACGCAATGCAATCGCGCGGCAGGTGGGCGTTTGGCAGCGGATTACGGTCGATCCCGAAAAAGAAATCACGGTATGCTGCGGATCGACCGAGGCCATGATCTCCACACTGCTCGCGGTCTGCAACGCCGGAGACGAAGTCGTCATCTTCGAGCCGTTCTACGAAAACTACGGGCCCGACTCGGTGTTGAGCGGAGCGAAACCGAAGTTCGTAAAAATCCGTCCGCCAGCGGCCGACGGCGGCGAGTGGACGTTCGACGAAAAAGAATTACGCCGCGCCTTTGATAAGAACACCAAGGCGATCGTCCTCAACACGCCCAACAACCCGACCGGCAAGGTTTTCACCCGCAGCGAACTCGAACTGATTCGCGACTTGTGCGTCGAGTTCGATGTGCTCGCCATCACCGACGAAATCTACGAGCACATTCTCTACGAGGGGACAGAACACATTTCCATGGTGTCGCTAGACGGAATGCGCGAGCGCACGGTAACCATCAACGGCATGTCGAAGACCTACAGCGTCACGGGATGGCGCGTGGGATGGGCGGTTGCGCCCGAGAAGATTACGAACGCGATCCGCAAAGTGCACGATTTTCTGACGGTGGGTGCGCCCGCTCCGCTGCAGGAGGCCGGGGCCGCGGCGTTGAGCATGCCCACCGAATATTACGCGAAGCTGGCCGAGGGCTACCGCGTGCGGCGCGATCATCTCATGCCGGCCCTGACCGCGGCTGGCTTCCAATGTTTCCGTCCGCGCGGGGCCTACTACGTGATGACCGACATTTCCGCGTTCGGATTCAAAGACGATGTCTCGTTCGCGAAATATCTGGTCCAGGAAATTGGCGTGGCGTGCGTGCCCGGATCGAGTTTCTATCGCGACCCGCGCGATGGGGCAAAGCAGGTGCGTTTTGCGTTCTGCAAGAAGCCGGAAACGCTGGACGAAGCAGCCCGCCGGCTGGCGAAGCTGGCCCGGTGATTTCGCCGCTGCACGCGGCAGGCAGTACAGATGCTGCCAGCGGACAGCAGATTCCTCACTTCGTTCGGAATGACAAAAATTTGTCTGATTTTCTACTTCGTAATCACCCCGCAGGCAACACGATCTCCCGAATTCCCTGACGGATCCGTTTTGTAGTCGTCCGCCTTGGCATGCACCACAACTGCGGCGCCGCTGCTCAAGAGCGAGTGCGGTCCGTCCTTGAGCGTGACATCTCTGTCTTCGAGCCGCACCGAGGCCTTGCCATCGGCGCCGACCGTGAAATTCTTCATGTCGCCGGCATGGTGGCCGTCAGGGCTATCGAATCCGTGCTTCTTCCCCTCGGGATTGAAATGTCCGCCCGCCGATTTGAAGTCTGGTCCTTCGCACTTGGGAACCTGATGAAAGTGGATGGCATGTTCTCCAGGCGTCAGGTCGTGAAGTTTGAGTTCGAGTGCGACGCCCGGTCCTTCATCCCAGATGACGATATCGCCGACGGCTTTTCCCTGGCCATCTTTCACTTCAACTTTGGTCTTGGCCGCGCTCCTGGACGGCACCGCAACCAGCACGAGAAACAATCCGAGTGTGAGATAAGCAAGCCGCTTCATAATTTAGATCCTCCTGGCGACTGGGAATTATAGCCAATCCGACCACGCCTGTGTGTCACGATGGGGCCAAACGATCGGACTGACTTGTTCACAATGATGTGGAGTATACTGCGAGGAAGTTCCAGGAAATCGGTCTTCCAGAAATCCTCGTAGGGGAAGAGTGCAATCATGGCTTTGAATGCAGTTGAACAGGTGGCTGAGCAGGTTCCGGCGGACGATTTTCAGGCGCTCGAAGACAAGATTTATCGCACCATAGAGATGTACAAGTCGGCGCGGCAGGCCCAGGCTGTGGCCGAACGCGATGCCCAGCGCCTGCGGCAGCAAATGCAGGACCGCGAAGAGGAACTGGTCCGGCTGCGGCGGGAAGCGGTGCAGTTGAAAAAAGAACGCGAGGAGATTCGCGGCCGCGTCGAGAAGATGCTGCAACAGATCGAGTCGATTGCCGAGGCTAGTTAGCGCACGGCTAAGCTGCGCTTTGCGCGGCCAGGAGAAGCAGCAAGCAGAAAATCACGTCCCCACGGAGAACAGTTTATGGCAACGGCGACCAAGGACCAGATCGTAAAAGACGCGCAGAACGCCAGCGTGCGGGTGGAGATTTTCGACCAGGCGTACAACCTGCGCGGGTCCGATCCGGAATACATTCTGAAGCTCGCTGAGTACGTCGACTCCAAAATGCGCGCCGTGGCCGAGGCCACCAATACGATTGATACGGTGCGGCTGGCCGTACTGGCCGCGCTGAATATTGCGGACGAATATCATCTGCTCAAGAAAAAGCAGGATGGCGGGGCAACCGACTATCAGAAGCGCGCGCATCTATTAGCAGATGCGCTGGATGAAGTGCTGGGCGAAAATCGCAAGGCGGGCTAGCCTGCCCCACGCCGCAACACGCTTGCTGATTCTGGCGCTGCTCGGCGCCATCGCGCATTCTCAAGACTCCACCCAAGAACCCACTCTCCGTTCCCAATCCAACGTTGTGCTGGTTCCCGCGCTGGTCAAAGACGCGCAAGGCGGAATCGTATACGGACTGCTGGCCAAGGACTTCATCGTGGAAGACGATGGCGTACAGCAACCGGTGCGCCTCGACGAGACTCCCGAGGGGCAGCCCATCTCGCTGGTCGTGGCGATTCAGCGCGGCCGCCGGGCCTACGCCGAGTTCCCTCGCATGCTAGGGTTGAAGTCGATGCTCGACCCGCTGTTCAGCCTGCGCACCGCCCGCGTGGCCGTCGTGGAGTTCGACAGCAAGGTTGACCTCATCAGGAACTTTACCCAGGACGCAAGCCTGGTCGAAGATGACCTGAGAGATCTGCAATCCGGAGATGACGGAGCCGTGATCCTGGACGCGGTGAACTACGCGGTAGGCCTGCTCAAGAAAGAACCGGAAGACCGGCTGCGCGTGCTGCTGCTGATCAGCGAGACCCGCGACCACGGCAGCCACGCCAAGATTGACGACACTGTGGCGGCCATCGGTCAGAGCAATGCCGTCATGTACGCGCTGGCGTTTTCACCTGCACTCTCCAACATCCTCGACACCGGGCGCGGCACCAACAAGAATGAAGAGCACCCCACCATCGACTTCCTCGATCTCGCCTACCGGACGGCGCAGGCCATGCGGAAAAACGTACCCAGCACGGTCGCTGCCATGACGGGCGGCGAATACGAACTCTTCGCCACGCGCAAGAAATTCGAAGTGCGGATGAACGACTTCACCAATCATCTGCACAGCCGGTATCTATTGAGTTTCGCGCCCAAAAGTCCGCATCCCGGCCTGCACCAGATTCGAGTGCGCCTAAAAGATGCGGCGGTCGGAGCAGTGCTGGCGCGAACCAGTTATTGGGCTGAGGGGACGACACAGTAGTTTCGCTGTCCTGTCATCCTGAGCGAAGTTTTCGTCCGCGAAAGCGGACGAAAACGCAGTCGAAGGATCCCTACTACCCAAGCGGGTGACGACGATTCAAGGAGTTCTTCCGACGCAGCGCGGTGAAAACTCTCTCAGCCCCAATCCAGTCCATGTAGGGATCCTTCGACTCCGGGACCGGTCCGCTTTCGCGAACCAGCCCCTACGCTCAGGACGACACGTAAGCCACAAGCTCATCTCGCGGGCGAGTCCAGCACCTCGCGGACCTTTGCGATCAAGGCCGATAACGTAAACGGTTTGGGCAGAAACCAGAGACCCGCGTCCAGTACTCCATAGTGAACAATGGCATTGCTGGTGTAGCCGGAGATGTAGAGCACCTTGATGTTCGGAGAAACCAGCAGGATCTGTTCCGCCAGCTGGCGTCCGTTCATCTTGGGCATGACCACGTCGGTAACCAGCAGGCGGATGTCGCGATGGTTCTCCTTGCAGATGGCCAGTCCTTCTTCCGGCCCGCTCGCGGCCAACACTTTATATCCGCAATGCGCCAGCACTGAGGAACTCAGCTGGCGGAGTTGCGGGTCATCTTCGACCAACAGGATGGTCTCGCTGCCGCGCTGCATGCTCTTGGGACGGCTCTCGGCGTCCTTCGCCTCCACCGGCTGGTCTACCCGGGGAAGATAAATTTTGAAGGTCGTGCCCCGGTCCGGTTCGCTGTAAACCCAGATGTAGCCTCCGCTCTGCTTGACGATTCCGTACACCATGGAGAGGCCGAGGCCGGTGCCTTTGCCCACTTCTTTTGTGGTGAAGAAGGGTTCGAAGATGCGAGCTTGCGTCTCGGGAGTCATTCCGTGCCCGGTATCGCTCACCGCCAGCATGACGTAGCGTCCGGCCTCCGCGGGCTGGTGGTCGCGGGCGTAGGCCTCGTCCAGTTCGACATTCGTCGTTTCCAGCGTGAGCTTTCCGCCCTGGGGCATGGCGTCGCGGGAATTGAGCGCCAGGTTCATGATGATCTGCTCGATCTGGCCCGGATCCGCCTTCACCGATCCCAGGTCGTTCGCGGGGACGGTCAGCACTTCGATGTCTTCGCCGATCAGTCGGCGCAATAACGAATCGAGATTCAGGATGCTGTCGTTGAGGTTTATGACGCGCGGCGAAAGCACTTGCTTGCGGCTGAAGGCCAGCAACTGGCGCGTGATGCCCGAGGCGCGATCGGCGGCCGACTTGATCTGCGCCGTGCTGTCGGCCAGACGGCTGCCGGCAGGAGCGCCTTCGGCCAGTATCTGGGAGTATCCCAGTATCACCGTGAGCAGATTGTTGAAGTCGTGAGCCACACCGCCCGCCAGACGTCCAACTGCCTCCATCTTCTGCGACTGGCGCAGCCTTTCCTCCAGCGCCACACGCTCGGTAACATCCTGCGCCAGCGACGCCACGCCGAGCACTCGCCCCGACTCGTCCACCAGCGGAGTGTTGTACCACTCACAAGAAATGATGCGCCCGTCTTTGGTCACGTTGTCGTTCGCGCTGCGAATCCCGCCCTTCTGGCTGGCCAGATCGCGCCACACCTGTTCAACATGTTGACGAAACTGTTGAGGAACGATAAAGCTGGCATGCTGCCCCAGGGCTTCCTCGCGGGAATATCCGAAGATGCGCTCAGCCGAGGGATTCCAGGCGACCACGCGGAATTCCAGATCCCATTCCACCACCGCCAGCGGAGTGTGTTCAAAGTGAGTTTGAAGTTTCTGCTGCGACCGGCGAAACTCTTCCTCGGCACGTTTGCGATCACTGATGTCCCGGCAGATGCCAAGCAGTCCGATCACCGCGCCGTTGGGGTCGCGATAAGGCGCCTTGCTCGCGAGATAGGTGCGGGTCACGCCCGCCGCAGCCGCGGTTTCTTCGTAGGTTTGCGCCTCGCCAGACTCGATCACTGCGCGGTCGCCCTCCATAATCGCGCGGCCCACTCCCGGATCGAACACTTCGGTGTCGTCCTTCCCCAGGACATCCCCAGCGTCCCGGCCAAGAAAACCCGCGCCCGCCGAGTTGATCATCAGGTAGCGGCCCTGCAGATCTTTCACGAACACCGAGTCGGTCGTACCCTCGGTGATGCCCTGCAGCAGACTCAGATTTTTCTGTAACTCGCGGGAACTGATGAGCAACTGGTTCTGCACAAAAAACATGCGCCCGCCCGCTGCGGCAAACGACACCATCACCAGAACCACGGACCACAGAAACTGCTCCTGGGCGATGCGCAGTACCAGCGGAAAAACGATGGCAGGAATCAGCAACGGAGAGAATTGGGCGAGCAGTTGCAGCCCGCGGGAATCCGGCGCATGCTCGGGACACTGCTCGTCATCACTCCACGTCCCCGCAATTACGATCAGCAAACAGAAGCTGACAGTCCAGGGAAGGTCGGTCCATGTCCCCTGCTGATAGTGTCCGGACGCTTGATAGGCCAGCGTGGAATTGAGAACGATCCCATGAACAGCCAGAAACCCGCCCATGCGCAGGAAAAACGCTCTCTCCGTTCGATGGAAACTCAGCAGGCCTCTCACCAGGAAACTCAGGGCAATCAGGCCAAAGAAAAAAATCCCCGCGTACAGCGTCCGGATCTGCATGGCTTGGCCCGCGGCCTGCCAGCGCGAGGGCACATAAATCTGCGACAGCTCAACCGCCAGCGCGAGCGTGCACACCTGCACAAAATCGCACACTCGCAACCAAGCATATCCGCTGCCTGCGTCCCGTGGGCTCAGAAACAGCGCCATCACGGCCGGCACAACCCAGAAGAAGACCAGCACATCGCTCGGCCACAGCGTCCCGAGCGGCGCATGCAGATAGTCGTAGTAGTCGGTGTAGAGAGCCTGGCCGATAGTGGCAATCAGACTGGAGAAAGCGACCAGACGCCACACCCGCTTCCCAAAAGGGCCCGCCTGGCGCGAAACCATCCAGCAGACCACCGCCGCCACCAGCGGTGCAACGGTGTCAATCCAGTCGCCCCACAGGGATGCCGTCTCGGTGCCGTAGCGCAGCACCAATACCGCACCGTGCACCAGCAGAAGGGCAGCCGCCGCCGCAAGTGCGGAGGTGCGAATTCTTGACATCACTCAGACTTCTCCGGCGTGCCGCCGACGCGCCGCAGCTTCGCCTTGGGGCCCCGAGAATCTTAGTCCTGAGTATAAACTCACAATTGCTCAGCAGAATCAAGTCCTTCCGTGGTCCAAGGCTGTCTCGCGCCGCTCTTGCATGCTCCCGACCTCCTTCATTCTTCGCTGGACGCCGCGCTTCGCCTCTTCGATTGGCAAGCCCATTTGTGAACCGGACATTACTTTGGTTGCAAATCATCTGCCAACTATTTGCGCTCTTCCACTTGCCAAGCGCTCAGGATTTGCCTAGCATCCAGATTGAAAGCCGGCCTGCCGGGTTGGTGATGGCGGTAACCGATTTTTGAACCAATGCAGAATGAACGGGGACTCGACTCGAACTAGGATCCGGTGTGCGACGCTCCGTCATGCGGAGATGCCTAAAGGGTCTCGGCGGGTTCCCAACGTCTACCGACGGGTTCATTCTCGGCCCGTCACACGGCTTAGTGGGTCGGCTTGCTTTCTGTTGTGTGGGGCGGACACTCCTGTCCGCCGCCGTTGCTCTTGCTCTTGCCTTTACTTTTGTCCCTGCTTTTATGTGGCGACGCCCGCCCTCGGCAGTCCACTCGAGCAAAGCTCGACTACCCCTCCACCGCACCCGGCAACGCTTCAACGGCAGGACTTCCTGCTAGACTGGTGAAGTAGCGCAAGCCTTACTCCGCGCATCTAACTTAACCAGTGTTCCCACAACTCTTCCATCTAGGAAAGTTTTTCCTTCCAACCTACGGATTCCTCGTCTCCCTGGGCGTCCTGATCGGCCTCTGGATCAGCGTCCGCAATTCCGAGCGCCTCGGCATTGACGGCGACAAGGCGTGGAACCTCGGGATTCTGGTCGTGCTCTGCGGCATTGTCGGCGCGAAGATCCTGTACGTCGTCAACGAGTGGAGTTACTACGCGGCTCATCCCAGCGAGATTCTCAGCATCAGCACCCTGCAAGCCGGAGGAGTTTTTTCCGGAGGCCTGCTGGCTGCGTTCGTTGCCGCGGCCTGGTATGTCTGGAAACATCACATGCCGCCCCTGGGAACTTGCGACGCCTTCGCCCCCGGCCTCGCCCTGGGACACTCCATCGGCCGCATCGGCTGCTTCGCCGCCGGATGCTGCTACGGCAAAGAAACGCATCACTGGTGGGGCGTGACGTTCACTAACCCCCTCGCTGCATCCATCACGGGAACACCTCTAGGCAAACCGCTGGAGCCCACTCAACTATTCGAGTCCGCAGTCGAGCTGGCGAATTTCTTCTTCCTCATGTGGCTGCTCAAGCGCCGAACCTTCGACGGCCAGATCATTGGCGCGTTCATGTTCATTTACGGTGTCGCCAGATTCTTCCTCGAGTATCTGCGCGACGATCCCGGCCGCGGCTCGGTCTTCGGCGGCGCCATGACCGGCACCCAGTTGATCGCCATCGGCCTGGTGCTGGCCGGCGGATTCATCTGGTGGCTACGCCCCGGCTCCAAGCCCATCCCGGCCCGCACCGCGAGCGCGACACGATAAGGCGAAAGTGTGCGCCTACACGCCCTGATTTCTCTCCCCATTTGGCAACTTCCGGCTTGGAACGAGACTCCAATTAGAGGTACGATTAGTAAGAGGCGGTTTGCCCTCCCTGGGCAAAAGAACCGCCGTTCGGTGGAGGTTTTTAACATGCGGAAATCCACCTTGCTGAAGACTCTTCTCGCAGGTTTCGCTTCTCTTACACTCATTGGCGCCCCCATGCCCGCCCTTGCCCAACACGGCGGCGGTCACGGTGGCGGAGGCGGTGGAGGTTTCCACGGTGGTGGCGGTGGAGGCGGGTTCCACGGTGGTGGTGGTGGTGGCGGCTTCCACGGCGGCGGTGGTGGCGGCTTCCACGGCGGCGGTGGTGGTGGCTTCCACGGTGGTGGCGGCTATGGCGGTGGCTATCATGGCGGCTATGGCGGCGGGTACCGTGGCGGCTATGGCGGCGGGTACCGTGGCGGAATGTATGGAGGAGGAGGCCGCTCCGGAAGGATGGGCGGATATGGCTCGTCGCGCGGTTTCAGCGGAGGCAGGACCTGGGCCTTTGAAGGCCGCGGCAACGCCGGAGGCATGGCCGGATCTCGCGGAGCGGGCATTGCCGACGGGAACTGGCACTCCTTCGCAGGCGCTCGCGGCGGAACAGGATCCGCACTCAGGGCCGGATCAGCAGCCGGCACGACAGTCAACCGCGCTGGCTTCTCAGGATTTGGCAATTCCGCCTGGCGCGGCGGCGGCTGGCGCGGTGGTCGTTACGGTTGGGGCGGGGGTTGGGGTGGTTGGGGTTGGGGCGGCTGGGGATGGGGAGGATGCTGGGGATGCGGCTGGGGCTGGGGATGGAGCCTCGGCTGGAGTCCTTTCTGGTATTGGCCACCGTACTATTCGAGTCCATGGTGGGACTACGGCTATCCGCCCAGCTACTACATCTACCCTTAAAGCGTAACTGACGCGACAGGCGGCCGCAGAACTTAAGCTGAAGCCAGAAGAATGTTGTCGATCAGCCGCGTGTTCCCTACAAAAGCCGCGACCGCAACCAACGCGCCGCTAGAAATATCTGCCACCGGATCCAGCGTATCCGGATCCACAATCTCGAAGTAGTCGAGGCGCACCGAACTTTCCCGAGCAACGACCTCGCGCCCCTCGGCCAGCAGCTTCGCCGCGTTCCGCTCTCCCGCTCCGGCCAACTCCTGCACACGCATCAGTGAACGATGCAGCACCAGCGCCTGCTTCCGGTGCTCGGCATCCAGATACGCATTCCGCGAACTCATGGCTAGCCCGTCAGCTTCGCGCACGATCGGGCACACCACAATCTCCACCGCCAGATTCAGATCGCGCACCATGCGCCGGATCACCGCCACCTGCGCCGCATCTTTCTGCCCGAAAAACGCCGCGTCCGGCTCCACCGCGTGAAACAATTTCGCCACCACGGTCGTCACCCCGCGAAAATGTCCCGGCCGCGACCGCCCGTCCAGCTTATCGCTCAGCCCCTCCACCGTGACCCAGGTCCCTGCTGTGGGGCGGACACTCCTGTCCGCCAGATTTTGATCTTGTGTGGGGCCGGCACTCCCATCCACCGCCGTGGGATACATCTCTTCCACCGCCGGCGCAAACAGCAGTTCCACTCCTTCGCGCTCCAGCAATTCGCAATCGCGATCGAACGATCGCGGATACTTCGCCAGGTCCTCGTTCGGTCCAAATTGTGTAGGATTCACAAAGATCGACGCCGCCACGATATCGCTGGAAGCCCGCGCCTCCCGCACCAGCGACAAATGCCCCGCATGCAGCGCTCCCATAGTCGGAACAAATCCCAGCCGCTTGCCCGCGTGCCGAGCCGCGCGAGAAGCGCTGCGCATTTCGTGAATGGTGGTGAAGATTTTCAAGACAGATCGAGTTGAGAAGAAATCCGGGTGCCCCATTTCTCGCGCGCCGTCTGCGCGAGAAGTGGGGATTTCAAGGAATGCACCGGCAAGGAGGCGAGGTCAACTGTGCTCCGCACTCACTCACGACAGAGGCCCGCCAATTCCTCACCCCGCTGGCACCCACTTCACCGTCACATGCGCGCCCTCCAGCATCCCGCCCACAATGCCTTTGTTGCGGCGAATGGCCACGCCATCCTGCTCGGAGGCCCGCGCGCTTTCCCCCGCCGCCGCTACCACGCGCCCATAAGGCCAGTTCGTCGCGGGGAGCCGCGCCAGCGCCGGCAGCACCTCGTCCGTTTTCAGAATAATCTCCGCGCTGTCGGCAGAGTCAAACAACGCCACCCCATCCTCACGGATGATCAGGTAGGGATTACGCCACTTCTTCATGTCCTGAATGCGTTCATACTGAGCGGGATCGGCCGCAGGAATGGCCTGCAACACGGCGCTGGGATCGGGTGCCGGCGCCGGCCTCGGCTGCGACGAGCAAGCCGCCAAAGCGAGACTAAACAACAGAGCCGCCGCCCGCATCCGTCGAACCGTGCAGATCACAGGAAAGATGCTACCTCACCACCGCCGGAACGTCGTGCTTCGCCGCCCAGATCAGCGAGACGACCCATCCGATCACCGTCCATCCCAGGAAAAGGTTGAGCAGGAAGATCGCCAGCAGGTCGCGCTTGCTGCGCGCCAACGCAATGATCGACGGCAGGAAATACATCACGAACGGCCAGCCGAAGAAGAAAAAGAAGTGAAAAAGGAACGTTGAGAGAACCATGGAGCCCCCTCCCTTTCCATAAGCCTAGCACCATCGGGTGCAATGCGGCATTAAGCCGCGGCCAGGCACAACCGTCACTGTATCAAGATACGCAGTCAAAGCTGGCTTTGTTCCCCCTCCCAGCCCTATCCGTGTTAATCCGCGCAAATCCGCGGCAAAGGGTTTGCCCTACCGCCGCATCGCCCGCTTCCGCGACAGCACCTCATCCAGTCCCGCTCCCGTCTCCTTCGGCAGATGATACGACTCCTCATCCGACGGATACTGATGCGCCCGCACGTCCGCGCGAAACGCCTGCACCGCGTTCGTGATCAGCGCCGCCGCATCGCCATACCGCCGCACAAATTTTGCCGGAGGTCCAAACGTCAGATTCAAAATGTCATGAAACACCAGCACCTGCCCGTCGCAGTCCGGCCCGGCTCCAATTCCGATGGTCGGCGCGCTCACTTCCGCCGTAATCATCGCCGCCACTTCCCGCGGAATGCCCTCGACATAAAGACACGCGACGCCCGCGCGATCCAGCGCCACCGCGTCGCGGATGAGCTGCTCAATTCCCGCGAGGCTCTTCCCCTGGACCTTGTACCCGCCCATCACGTTCACCGACTGTGGCGTCAGCCCAATGTGTCCCGCCACCGGAATCTCAGCGTCAATAATCTGCCGGATCAAGTCTGCTCGCTTCTCCCCGCCTTCAATCTTCACCACTTCAGCGCCGCCTTCTTTCACAAAACGCGCAGCGTTGCTGACCGCAGTCTTCGAGTCAATCTGATAAGACCCGTACGGCATGTCGGCGACCAGCAGCGCGTTCTTCACCCCGCGCCGCACCGCCTTCACGTGGTGCAGCATCTCGTCCATCGTGACCGAGAGCGTGTTCTCGTAGCCCAGCATGGTTTGCGCCAGAGAATCGCCCACCAGCACCATGTCGATGCCCGCCTCGTCCACCAGACGCGCGGCGGAGTAGTCGTAAGCGGTAAGACAAGTAATAGGTTCGTGACGGAGTTTCTGTTCCCGCAGAGTCGCGGTAGTTACCTTGTGGCCGGAGCCGTCTCCTTGAGAAAAGCCGGGACGGCCAATCGGGGTAATGCTCATGATGTCCTCCAGTGCCCCTCCGCCTCTGGCGGATAGAGCCTGTGCACGCATCGTGGCGTCTACAGCTTTGGATGACGCTTTGATTATTGTAGCCCCAACAAGGACGCGAGTCGATACCCTGTATCGTCCTTGTTCTCAATGACCTAGCGACGATATTTTCAGATGTTGAGGGCGATCCGGAAGATTCCCCGCTTCTTGCGTCATCCGCCATTTGGCGCTATACTATCCGACAAATGGCAAACGATCTTCGAGCGGTGGTGAAGGAATTGGGCGGAGCGCGCACCCTGGGACGTCCGCTGGGAACAGACAGCGACCTTCGAGAGGCCATCCGCGAAGGATTTCCACACGCGGTGCTGCAGAACGTAATGCGCGCCTCTGGATTGACGCTGGAAGAATTGGCCAGCGCCCTGGACCTATCATCCCGCAGCCTGCAGCGCCGCCGCCGCGGCCGCCTGGCCCGGTTCGAGTCCGACCGCCTGTACCGCATGGCGCGGCTGATGGCTCTGGCCCGCGAAACTCTGGGAGAAGGCGGACGCGCCATGCGCTGGCTCAAGCGCGCCAATCGCGCGTTGGGAGGGGTAGCGCCGCTCGCCGCCATCGATACCGAACTCGGCGCCCGCCAGGTGGAAAACATTCTCGGTCGCATTGCCTACGGCGGCATTAGTTGATGCGAGTGTTTCGAGTGCTGCGCGCCGCCTATGGCCGCACCCCCTTCGATGGAGAAGGCTCTTATCGGTTCGGCGGACGCTGGTCAAGCGCTGGCGTGCGCGTGGTCTACGCTTCTGAACACCAGTCTCTCGCCATGCTGGAATACTTTGTTCATCTGGACCCGGAGGATGCGCCCGACGATCTGATCCTCGCCACTGCAGATGTCCCCGACAAGGTATCTCGCGGGCGCGTGAAAGTGGCAGACCTGCCGGCGAATTGGAGAGCAATTCCCGCACCTCCTGACATCACCCAGATTGGCGATGACTTCGTGAAGAAGGCTGAGTATTGCGTGCTCCTCGTGCCTTCCGCGCTGGCTCCGCACGAGAATAATTGGCTGATCAATCCGCGGCATCCTGAATTCAAGGAGATCACGCAGAACGCCGCCGAACCTCTTCGCTACGATCCACGCATGTTCCGCGGAGGTCCCCGCCGGGCGAAACACCGCAAGAAGTGATTGTCGTTCTTCTTACTTTTCTCGATGACGCCCGCTGTTCTCCCTCAGCCAGGCAACATAGCCAGACTCATCGAGCGATCCTGCCGCAAGCCCGAATACAGCCTGCGTGGCATCCTCTTCGCTGGCCTTGAAGTCGAAGCCGTTGAGTTCCAGGAAGAGAACCCCGACCACGAAACCAGTTCTCTTGTTGCCATCGATGAAGGGATGGTTGCGAACTATGCCCGCCGTGTAGAGGGCCGCCATTTCAACAACGTCGGGGGAGTTGGCATAGGTATAGTGCTGTCGTGGCCGCGCCAGGGCCGACTCCAGCAGTCCTTGTTCGCGAACTCCTACGCCGCCCCCGTGCAGCGCCAGTTGGCGGTCGTGGATCGCGACCACACCGCGTGTCTCGATCCACAGCGGTTCTCTCTTTTTCGCAGCCAAGCCTTACTTCGCCAGGGCGCGCAGCGTGTTGCGATAGCGCCCCATGATTTCTTCGGCCTTGTTCATTTTCTGCTCGAAGGCGGGATCGTACGGAGTCAGCCGGTAGTCGCCATCTCCAGCTTCCACCAGAAAAACTCGCTCCCCGTCGCCGGTGCGCAGGCGTTGAATGACTTCTTTGGGCAACACCACGCCCAGCGAGTTGCCGAATTTGCGGATCTTGAGTTGAACCATTGGCGCTCTCCCAGTGTTATTACAATTGTAATAACACCGTAGAACAAGCGCAAGCCACATTTTTTGAGGGATCGACGAATACCGGCCAACGACTGACGATCAACGACTAACGACCGCTCTCAGGCCCCCGCCGCCTCCTGCCCGCCCAGCGGCAAAAAGTATTGCGTCCCCTTGATAGGCTCCGTCACCTTCCGCAGAAGTTCCTGCAGGTCTTCATTGCGGTCGACGAAATCAATCTCCGACGTATTCACGATCAGCAGGTCCGAAGAAGTGTAATGAAAAAAGAAGTGCTCGTAAGCCTTCACCACTTCCGCCAGATACTCGTCGCTCACCGCCCGTTCGCTGGGAACATTTTTTTTCTTGAGCCGCTTCTTCAACACCTCCGGCGTGGCCTGCAGATAAATCACCAGGTCGGGCGTAGGCAGCAAATCGCGGAAATGGTTGTAGTACCGGTTATAGGTATCGAGTTCGTGGTCGGTCAGGTTGAGGCAGGCAAACAGCTTGTCTTTCTCGAAGATAAAGTCCGAGACCACGATCTTCTGCGACCGCGGCCCCAGGTCGAGCGCCTGCAACTGCTCGAACCGACGCACCAAAAACGTAAACTGCGCCTGAAACGCCGCCCCACGGTCGCCTTCATAAAAGGAATCCAGGAACGGGTTCGCCTCCGGCTCCATCACTCGCTGTGCATTCAAACGCTCCGCCAGAATGCGCGCCAGCGTGCTCTTGCCCACTCGGATGGGCCCTTCCACAGCAATGTACCGGGGCAGTTCGAAAAGATTGGCCATGTTTTCGTGCGATGACTTCGTGCGATCTTTCGGAATTCAGAGGATAGCTCGGATGGCGCTCACTGGCAATTGCGGGATGAGTTAACAGGAACGATTGAGTAATCGGGTAATTGAGTAATTGAGTAATTCAAAATCCTCACGCCCCCTCTCCTTTCAATTCCCCAATTACCAAATTCCCCAATTACTCAATGCATTACAATCCTCCCCATGCTCGGAACCGTGCTCGCGGGAACAGCCGCCGCAGCCGCGCTGACCGCCGCCAGCTACCAGTCCATGGCGCCCACCGGTCAGTGGTACGGCCGAACCTTCACAGGCCTGTCACGCGGCACAAAGCAGCTCGCCCTCACCTACGACGATGGCCCCAACGACCCGCACACGCTGCGACTGCTGGAAGTCCTCGCGAAGCACAATGTGCAAGCGACGTTCTTCCTGATCGGACGCTATACCAAGCAGCATCCCGACATCGCCCGCGACATCGTCAAAGCCGGCCATGTAGTCGGCAACCACACCTTCACCCATCCCCTGCTGACCTTCAAGAGCGCGTCCGAGATCCGCCAGGAACTCACCGACTGCCGCTCGGCCTTAAAAGACGCCATCGGCGAGCACTCCAATCTCTTCCGCCCCCCGTTCGGCGGACGCCGCCCCGCAGTCCTGCGCATCGCCCGTGAACTGGGCCTTGAGCCAATTATGTGGAACGTGACCGGCTATGACTGGACCGCACCCCCGTGCTCCGAGATCGAACAGAAGGTCAGCCAGCAGATTCGCGGCGGCGACGTAATCCTCTTACACGACGGCGGCCACAAACAAATGGGCGCCGACCGCTCCCAAACCGTCCTGGCCACAGATCGCTTGATCACGAAGTACAAATCAGAAGCCTACGAATTCAAAACGATCCCCCAGATGATGGAGTAGAACCACTAATCTGTCATCCCGACCGGAGCGAGCGAACGCGAGCGGAGTGGAGGGACCTGCTGTCCTCTGCCACTGCGCAGCGAAACTTTTCCCGCCGCTATCCCCGCACCGCCGCAAACGCCGCCTTCGCCGCCGCAATCGTCCGGGCCACATCGTCCTCCGTGTGCGCCGCCCCCAGAAACGCCGCCTCATACTGCGAAGGCGGCAAATACACGCCAGCATCAAGCATGCCGCGAAAGAATTTCCCGAACGCCTCCGTCTTCGACTTCGACGCCGAATCCCAATCCGTCACCGGCCCCGGCGTAAAGAACCAGGTAAACATCGAACCCACGCGGTTATGGCACAGCGCAACTCCCGCGTCCTTCGCCGCCGCCGCCACGCCCTCAACCAACTCTCCACTTAACTTCTCCAGCCGCGGATAAATCTCGCCCCTGCGATCCCGCAACTGTTTCAACATCGCGCAGCCCGCCGCCATGGCCAGCGGATTCCCCGACAGCGTCCCCGCCTGATACATCGGCCCAAGCGGCGCCACCAGATCCATAATCTCCTTCGGCCCGCCGTACGCGCCCACCGGCAATCCTCCGCCAATGATCTTCCCCATCGTCGTCAGGTCCGCCTTAATGTTGTACAGTTCCTGCGCTCCGCCAAACGCCACGCGGAATCCCGTCATCACTTCGTCAAAAATCAGCACCGAACGTTCGCGCTCGGTCAGCAGCCGCAGCCCCACCAGATAATCGTCCGCCGCCGGAACACATCCCATGTTCCCCACCACCGGCTCCACGATCACGCACGCAATCTGGTGCTTGAACTTTTGAAACGCGTGCTCGACCACCGACAGATTATTGAACGGCAGCGCCAGCGTGAACTGCGTGAACTCCTCCGGCACGCCCGCCGATCCTGGAATCCCCAGCGTCGCGACTCCCGACCCCGCCTTCACCAGCAGCGCGTCCGCATGCCCGTGATAGCATCCTTCGAACTTCACAATATATTTGCGCTTCGTGTAGGCCCGCGCCAGCCGAATCGCCGACATCGTCGCCTCGGTCCCGGAACTGACAAAGCGCACTTTCTGCATGTGCGGAAACGCTCCCAGGACCAGTTCCGCCAGGTCCGCCTCCGAAGGTGTCGACGCTCCGAAGCTGGTGCCATTGCAGGCCGCACCCACAATCGCGTCGAGCACATTCGCTTCGGCGTGCCCCAGAATCAGCGGACCCCACGATCCGATGTAGTCGATGTATTCGTTTTCGTCGGCATCCCAGATGTGCGACCCTTTGCCGCGCACAATAAACAGCGGATCCCCACCCACCGATCGAAACGCCCGCACCGGAGAGTTCACGCCTCCCGGAATCATGCTCTCCGCCCGCTGCTGCAGGCGCCGCGACTGCTCCGTCTTGCGCGATGTAGTGGACGGCATCGAGTCCTCTCGACCAGGAATAGAAAACTTAAAAGAGAAAAAAGATGTCAGCGCGTCGAACCCATGGCAACCGATTACTATAGCAGCGCCCGCCAACTGGAATTCATCAGATATTCATCGTTCTGCAATCCCATTGCAACATCCCGACAGTACCCTTACCTCATCAAGTTACCCTTCTAACCGGGAGGGTTTTGAGGGACAGTCTCGGGGGCTCCGGACTGTCCTTTTTGTTCTTTGGTGCGCCTTTGTGAGTCAGCCCTTGTGAGTCAGCCCTTGTGAGTCAGCCCTTGTGGGTCAGCCTTTGTGGGTCGGACACTCCTGTCCGACGTCTTTGCACTTGCTTTTGTTCCTGACGGCAAAAACAAGATCAAAGCCAACCGCGGCGGACAAGAGTGTCCGCCCCACCACCGCCGTTAACCACACTTAACCCGCCATCGTATAATCATCCCCAATGATCACCGTCTCCAAGGAGGACTACCTCAAGTCGATCCTCGAAGCGGAGAGCGAAGGCGAAGCCGTCATCTCCGCGCGCCTCGCGGACCTGCTCAAGGTCTCCCCGCCCGCGGTGACCATGGCCTTGCGCCGCCTGAAAAAGGACGGTCTGGTCCGCGTCGAATCCAGCGGCGAAGTGAGTCTCACCCCCGCCGGCCGCAAGATCGCTCGCAAGCTCACCCTCCGCCACCACCTGATCGAACGCATGCTCTCCGAACTTTTCGGCATGGAGTGGTGGAAGGTTCACGACGAGGCCGAACGCCTCGAACACGCCGTCTCCCCCGACTTCGAGGCCAAGCTCCTGGCCAAGCTAGGCTCCGGCGGCGCCTGCCCGCACGGCAACTTGAGTGAACTCGAAGGCCCCGCCAGCCGCCGCCGCCGCGGGCTGGTCCTGCTCGCCGACGCCGAGCTCGACACCACCTACACCGTGAGCGGAATCTACGAACGCGACCGCCGCCTCCTCGAATTTCTCGAGCACCGCGGCGTCCGCCCAGGAGCCAAGCTGCGCCTCCTGGAACGCAACTACGACCAAACCCTGACCCTCTCCACTCCCGCCGGCACGGTATCGCTGGGCCCCGCCGCTTCCGAACGAGTCTGGCTCGCCCCCGCCGCCCGCCCCAAGCGCTGAACGCCGCAGGAAATGGCCGGGTGCCCCATTTCTCGCGCGCACTTTGCGCGAAAAGGCCTGCCCTGAGCGAAGTCGAAGGGTGGGGATTTTCGATAGCGGAGTCGCAGGGTGGGGAAGTTCCCAACCCGATTTGTGTGTCTGAAATATTAGTTAACCATAGTTTATATTCTGCTATATACTTACGCTAATAGTTTGGGTCGAAGTAAAGTCCCTCGGCAACTGCACGTTCTGCATGAACAAGACGACAACAACTTCGAAATCGCCGAGGGAGTTGCCGTCGCCCGCCCCGCCGCTAACCGACGCCGTCGTCATCACGCACGAAGACATCGACCGCGCCCACGACCGCGAACGCGTCCTCACCACCCGCACCCAGCGCGGCCCCTGGTCGCGCGCCCGGTTGCTCTGGCTGCTCGTCGGCCCCGGTATCCTCGTCATGCTCGGAGAAAACGACGGCCCCAGCATGCTCTCCTACGCCGCCACCGGAGCCCGCTTCGGCATCGGCTTTTTCCTCCCTTTCGTCGTGCTCACCTTCGTCATGGCCTGCATTGTCCAGGAAATGACCGTGCGCCTGGGCGCAGCCACCCATCGGGGTCACGCCGAACTCATCTTCGACCGCTTCGGCCCCTTCTGGGGATGGTTCTCCATGATCGACCTCATGGTCGGCAACTTCCTCACCCTAGTCACCGAGTTCATCGCTATCCGCGCCGGCCTGGGATATTTCGGCGTTCCTCCCGCAGTCTCGGTGGTCGGCGCATGGATCGTCCTCTTCGTCGCTCTGATGGCCCACCGCTACTGGACCTGGGAGCGCATCACCCTCGTCGCCGCCATGTTCAACCTGGTGTTCATCCCAGTCGCCCTACTCACCCACCCGCACTGGGGAGCCATCGGCAGATCACTCATCACCTTTAAGCCGCTCCCCGGCGGACTCACACAGGAAACCGTCCTCATCCTGCTTTCCAACATCGGAGCCACCGTCACGCCCTGGATGCTCTTCTTCCAGCAGAGCGCCATCGCCGACAAGGGACTCACCACCCACGACATCCGCTTTGGCCGCATCGACACCATGCTGGGCGCAGCTTTAGCCGCGCTCGCCGCGCTGGCCACGATCGTCGCCACCGCCCCGCTGTTCGCCCACGGCATGTCCGTCGGCAACTTCGAAGGCGCCCAGTTCGCTCAGGCCCTTCAACCCTTCGTCGGCCATTGGGGCTCTGCGCTTTTCGCTCTTGGCATGTTTGAAGCGGGCATGGTCGCGGCCGTTACTATTTCAACTTCCTCGGCATATGCGTTCGGAGAAGTCGCCCACCGCCCCCACAGCCTGAATCTTCCCTTCCAGCAGGGAAAATCCTTCTATCTAGTCCTGATTCTCGAAGCCGCCGCCGCCGCCGGATTGGTCCTGATCCCCGGCATCCCTCTGGTCTACATCGTGCTGATCGTGAACGTGATCGCAGTCCTCGCCATGCCACCTGCCCTGCTCTTCCTCTACATGCTGGTGAACGACCGCGAAATCATGGGAGACCTCGTCAGTCCCCTGTGGGCCAACATCCTGGCCCTGGGAGTAGTCGTAATCCTGGTCGCCGCCGGAATCCTGTTCGGCGTCAGCGTAGTCGCCCCGCACGCCCTGGCATTATTTGGAGGCCATTAGATGACAGTCAGAATCAATCGTGGGAAGAACACGACTGCCGCCAAGTCCAGACTTGGGAAGGGCACGGCTCCAGCCGCCGGAATCGAGTGTAGAAAGACCGCCGCCTCGGCCGTTCGCCGGAAACACCGCGAGCGAATGCAGCGCCGTGGAAGAGCGGCGCTTTCAGCGCCGCGTCAAGCGACCCCAATCCAACCGGGCTTCAGCCCCAGTGGTCGCGGGGGAGAACTCTAAAATGGACCCACACTTCAAATCCGCTCCCAGCGCCGAAGTCAGCGGCGCAGACCTCGCCTCCGTCGTCGCCTCTCTCGAACCCGACCAACTCATCTCCACCAAAGCGAAACATCATTGCCCCCGCCGCCAACTGACCCGCACCGAAATGATCCTCTTCTGGGCCCTGCGCTTCTATCTCGTCTTCATGTTCGGAGTCGTGATTTACCAAGTCTGGTCGGGAGCGCACTAAGCACTTAAGATCGATATCGGCAAAGCGTTAAGGCTTTCCTTAGTGCACCTTCGTGCCCTTCGTGGTTCAAGGCTCCGAAATCCGACCACTACGCAAACCCTGTCCCAACGCATTACACTAAACTAATAGGTTCGATCCGTAAGTGGGGAGCGAAGCTCCGCTGCACCCGCCGCAATTCATACCGAGGAAGGCCATCATGTCTGTAAATAGTTTCAACAGCAAATCCACCCTCAAAGTCGGCACTAAAGAATACGAAATCTACCGCCTCGACGCTCTCGACCAGCAGAGCATCTCCACCAAACACCTGCCTTTTTCCCTGCGCATTCTGCTTGAAAACCTGCTGCGCACCGAAGACGGACGCAACGTCACCAAAGAAGAAGTACGCGCGCTCGCGAATTGGAACAGCAAGTCGAAGCCCGAAAAAGAAATCGCCTTCACCCCCAGCCGCGTCCTCCTGCAGGATTTCACCGGCGTCCCCTGCGTCGTCGACCTGGCTGCCATGCGCGACGCCATGCAAACTCTCGGGGGCGACCCCACCCTGATCAACCCCCTTCAGCCAGTCGAGTTGGTCATCGACCACTCCGTCCAGGTCGACGAATTCGGCACCTCCAACGCTTTCGACATGAATGCCCTCCTCGAATTCCAGCGCAACAAAGAGCGCTACTCCTTCCTCCGCTGGGGCCAAACCGGATTCCGCAACCTCGCCATCGTCCCCCCCGACACCGGCATCGTGCATCAAGTCAATCTCGAATACCTCGCCCGCGTAGTCTTCGTCCACGAGTCCCCCGGCAAGCGCGTGGCCTACCCCGACACGTTAGTTGGCACCGACAGCCACACGACCATGATCAACGCTTTGGGAGTGTTGGGATGGGGCGTGGGTGGGATCGAAGCCGAGGCTGCAATGCTGGGGCAGCCGGTCTCCATGCTGATTCCGCTGGTGGTGGGCGTGAAGCTTACGGGCCGCTTGCGCGAAGGCGCGACTGCTACGGATTTCGTTCTCACGGTGACCGAAATGCTCCGCAAGCACGGCGTCGTCGGAAAGTTCGTGGAGTACTTTGGCCCGGGCCTGCGCGACTTGTCGCTTGCCGATCGCGCGACGGTGGCCAACATGAGTCCTGAATATGGGGCAACCTGCGGAATTTTTCCGATCGATAAAGAAACGCTGCGGTACTTGCGGCTCACGGGACGCACTGAAGAGCAGATCGCGCTGGTCGAGGCGTACAGCCGCGAACAAGGATTGTTTCACGACGAGAAGACTCCAGAAGCGGAATACTCCGAGTTGCTCACGCTTGATCTCGCGACCGTCGAACCCAGTCTGGCGGGACCCAAGCGGCCGCAGGACCGTGTCGTACTTTCGCAGGCCGGAGAGTCGTTCAACAAAGCTCTGCCTTCGCTGATCAAACCGAAAGCTGGTGCCACGAAGACTGCGCCTCCTGCCTCCGCAATCGCAAACAAAGCTCGCTGGGAGCAGGAAGGCGGAAGTCCTACTGCAATCGGTGTTGAAGACCCGAACGTTCATGAGCACGTGTCCGCTTCGGTGAAAGATTCGCTGAAGCACGGCAGCGTCGTCATTGCCGCGATCACTTCGTGCACCAACACTTCGAATCCATCGGTGCTGATCGGCGCGGGACTGCTGGCAAAGAAGGCCGTCGAAAAAGGCTTGACCGTTCCGCCGTGGGTCAAGACCTCGCTCGCTCCGGGATCGAAAACCGTGACCGACTATCTCGCCAAGGCCGGGTTGACACCGTATCTCGAGAAGCTGAAGTTTCATCTCGTCGGCTACGGCTGCACCACCTGCATCGGCAACTCGGGACCACTGCCTGAAGAGGTTTCGAAGGCCATCGACGAGAAAGAGTTGGTGGTCGCGTCGGTGCTTTCTGGGAACCGCAACTTTGAGGGCCGCATCAATTCCGAAGTGCGCGCCAACTATCTGATGTCGCCGCCGCTGGTGGTGGCGTTCGCGCTGGCGGGGCGCATCGACATCGACCTGCGCAAAGATCCTATCGGCAAAGGCCGCGATGGCCAGCCGGTCTACATGGCCGACATCTGGCCGTCGCAGCGCGAGATCGACGAGACCATGCAGCAGTCGATTACTTCGGAAATGTTTTCGAAGTCGTACGCCGACGTTTTCGCGGGCGACGAGCGGTGGCGCGGTCTGGTTGTGCCCAAGGGACAGACCTATGCGTGGGACAAGGACTCGACCTACATCCGGCAGGCTCCGTATTTTGACGACATGTCGGTGAAGCCTGCAGCCGTGAAGGAGATCAAGAAAGCGCGCGTGCTGGCGGTTCTCGGCGACAGCGTCACCACCGACCACATCTCCCCGGCAGGGTCGATCAAGAAAGACGGTCCGGCGGGAAAATATCTGCAAGAGCATGGCGTGAAGCCGGCGGACTTCAACTCCTACGGATCGCGGCGCGGCAATCATGAAGTCATGGTGCGCGGCACGTTCGCCAACGTCCGCCTGCGCAACAAGCTGGTCTCGACCGAAGGCGGATTCACGCGGCATCTTCCGACGAACACCGAAATGTCGATCTTCGACGCCAGCGAAAAATATCGCGCCGCGGGCACGCCGCTGGTCGTTCTCGCGGGCAAGGAATACGGATCGGGCTCGTCGCGCGACTGGGCGGCCAAAGGCCCGGCCCTGCTGGGCGTGCGCGCCGTGATCGCCGAAAGCTACGAACGCATTCACCGCTCGAACCTGGTGGGCATGGGAGTGCTGCCCCTGCAGTTCCTCGCGGGCCAGAACGCGGAATCGCTCAAGCTGACGGGCGAAGAAGTGTTCGAGATCACCGGCATCCGCGACCTGGTCGACCACTTCGCCGCCGGCAGCACGGTGAAAGTGAAGGCCACGAGCTCGGGAAAGGACAAGGACAAAGACAAGGGCAAGGACCCGGTCGAGTTCGACGCTCTGGTCCGCATCGACACGCCGCAGGAAGCCCTGTACTACGCCAACGGCGGGATTCTGCAGTATGTGTTGCGGCAGTTGCTGGCGACGAAGGCGCAGCCGGTGGGCGTGTAGGTCCCGTCGAGCCCGCGTGCAACAAAACAGCCCTGTCATCCCGACTGGAGCCGGGGCGCCAGCGACGGCGGAGTGGAGGGACCTGGTGTTTGTTTCTTGATGCGAGCGGCCCAAGGTCCTTAGCAATCAAAGGCAAAGTGGAAGAGCGACGCTTCAGCGCCGCGTAAACCGTCTGAGATAGATCCATGGGCTTCAGCCCTGAGATGAGTCGTACGCTGTTTAATGCAGTACATCACTAAGCACAACGACAACATCCACAGCCGAGAGCGTTAAAAGCTCTCTTTTTTGTGCGTTGAGTCGCTTGGGGTCCAGATATAGTACGCGATCATCCGGAACTGCTTGAACATGTTTGAGCAAATCCCGAACTTCAATCGCCGCTCCCTTTAGTGACTCGTTGAAATACATGATGCATGGCGGTTCTGAGGGAGGCTCGGGCCAATATCCACAGCTACCCGCGTCAAGCCCCATTCCTATCGGTTGGGCGCTAACACTTGTCGTTACGTTGGTGTAAACGGGCCCAACGAGCACATGGTACTTTCGGTCGCTTAATGCAGCTGTTGCTTTTGCAATGCTTTCGGCGCTCAAGCTCGGGGTGCTAGTGGTGGTACCTGTGGAGCCCCCTATGGTGATGTTCAGAGAAACGTATCTCACACCTGCAGGCTTTGTGGTTGGGTCTAACCACTCGCCGGATTGCAACCGAGCTACCTTCGTCTGCCCGTATAACGGATACGCTCTGTAGATGTCTGTAACGTTCTTTGCAGTTGTGACGGCTTGCACCTGTTGGTTTAGGTGCTGGACTTGTTGAGTCTGAGACTCGATTTTCTCCTGCGCAAGCCTAATCTGTTCGGTTAGCTTCTGGGCCTGTGCAAACCCACCTTCAACCTGGCTCTTCAATTCTGCTACCCGTCGCTTTGTCTCGACAGTGTCTGCGTTCACCTGCTTGGAAGTGTTTAGGGCGTCACTAGCTGTTTCCTTCGCCCTTGAAGCCTCTGAGCGTGCCTGTTGCATGACAGAGCGCACTGATAGTTCATCTTTGCCAACAATTACGCCCAGCAAAATGACCAAAGCAGCGCAGGGAATGGCACACCAGTACAAAAACATCTTCGTCCATGTCATTACCCTGGAGACGATCTTTTCTGAGGTTTCGAGTTCAAGATACTTCTGCTCCGTGCCCTTGGAGCGAGAATCACCTGCAAGAACAGCCTCAACGGAAGTAAGGCGTTCACCTAATGATGCGATAGTATCTGACGCGAGTTTGTAGCCACACTTACCGCAGAATGCTTGATCCTCTGGGACATTGGACGAACACTTCGGGCAGATCACGGCAAAAGGGTACCACAACTAGTGTGTTGGACACGTGCCAAAGGCCAGTCCCTGCTCGCATCCGGCGAAAACCGCTAACGATTGACGTGACCACTGATGAGCAAATTCAAGACGGAAGACTTCAGAAGGTCCTAGTTGCCTGCCATTGCTGATTTGAATGGCACCAATGGGCCACTTGTAATTCACTCACGAAAAGCACAGAATTTTGTCCTGTGAAATCGACCATCGTGCTATTTCTTCTGATCGGCACTGCAATCGGCCAAGATATCGTTCTACCGCCGCCCGGCCCGATACCAAAGACGGCACAACAAGCTCCGCCGTCACGGGATTACTCCGCTATCTGTTCCTTGCCTTCGACCGAGGCGGCGTGCAAGTCGTATAACGAACTCGTTACATCACGGGACAAGGACCTTCTCGATGTCCTTAAGATGCGCGATACCTATGTTTGCTTTCGAGAGAATGAGGACGTGTTCAGCGTCATTTCCCTCGCGACGCCACAACCATCAGAATTCAAAAAAGTCCCCAAAGGGGCTTTCTATGATGCGGGACCAAGCTCTTGGGTCATCCATCTCCGGTTCAAAAATGGACAAGATGACAAGTCTGATTTTCTCATAGGTAAATGGACCAAACTCGAACCCGGTTCTAGCCCATTTTTCCAAACGCTACCAAAAGCGAATCCGAGTCTCTCCGCGAGTGAATCTGCAATTACCCTTTTGGACGAGTTCGAAAACCTGAAAGGAGGCAAGACAACGTACACGCTTCAGGTCCGTCGTTCCACTATGAGGGCGTCGGAGGAGTTTCAATGGGATGATCCGCCCAAAGATACGAAGTCGACACCGGAACGGGGCTCACAAACGTACGACGCTCACTGCATTATATTCAAGTAAGTCCAAGTGTTTTTTACCGTACATCGGCCGCGAGCCCAATCCCGCATTCAAATCTTCTGTCGTCCCCCCGGGACTTAGTTCCATTGCACCCGACTTACCCAGGACTTACGTCCTAGGCTAACATATGCCGCCGCTCCGCGGCTGGGTTAGCGGCGCTTGCCAGAACGGGCTAGCTCGCGGCTGGTTTTGCTGAGTAATCCCCAGGCTTCGCGGTAGTGTTCGTACTTGCAGTCATCCCTCCCCCCGGTCACAGGACATAGCGTGAGGCCTCCCTTGCGCTTGGGCCCCAAGAGTACAGCGGCGGGAATTAGGTACCAGACGTTTTCAGGAATGACATAACCGACGAAGAGGTCGACCCCGCCGAGAGAATAGTCCTTTTTGTTGTGGTGGCAAGGCCGGAATTCACACATGTACCCTGCGCCGCTGCGAACTGCGCTGGATTTAACCTGCACTCGCAGCAGGCTGCCGCGCTGTTCGATGCCCACGTCGTAGGCGAAGGAGTCTCCCCAGGGTTTGAGGATGTGATAACCGTGCGCGGCGGCGGCCGCCATGAATAGGAGTTCGACCCACTCGCCCCGGAGTTTGAAAGTCTTGAAACGCTGCCAATGCCTCATCCCCGCCCTGACTCGTCCCGAAAACACAAAAGGCGCGACCGGTGGGCCGCGCCTTGCTGGATAATTACTCTATATATCTATTTTACTAAATTGGTGGGAGCAAAGTGGACATGGTTGGTGACTTTATATTGTGAACGCTTTCATGGTGTTGGGTGCGATCGTGTAGTTTTTGCCTATTGACAAGAAATGGGGGGAAACGTGGTTTTCGGCGGAATCCAGGTTCGGTGAGCCTCAGGGGCTAAAGCCCATCCGTCTTGGCGATTGTACGCGGCGCTGAAGCGCCGCTCTTCCACAAAATCATTCCGACAATTTATTCCGAGATTCGCACTAGAACTCGATGTGGGCGCGGAAGGAGGGGACGAGGACGGGGCCGCGGTCGCGGTTGTAGCCGGGATTGTTGATGTGCTGCAGGCCGGGCGCGAGATAAATGCCGCGCCACACGTGCACGGTGTAATAAGACTCGAGGATGTTCTCTCGGCCGTAGTTGAGGTGGCCGTCGCCGAGGAGGAATCCCAGGCCGCCGGCGGCGAGATAGTTCTGGTGATCCTTCATGATGGCGTTGCTGATGAAGGCGATGCCGGCGCGATCCTGCTTGCGATGCCACCACGCGCCATTCGCTCCCACGCCCTCGGCGAAAGTTTGATCGACTTCGGTGTAGGCGAAGGATTCGGTCTTGCCGTTGTCCCATCCGAAGCGGGCGAAGGCGGTGAGGTAGTGAGTGAGATTCTGCTCCACGTTAATGCCGAAGCCGTACTTGCGCGTGATTTGCCAGGGGTGGTCGGTGATGTCGGGAGTGGTGCCGGCTTCGGCGGCCTTGGCGACCTGATCGCGGTAGATGCCCATGTTCGCGTAGTTGGTGAAGGCGAGCAGGCGAACCACGCCCGCTTTTTTCGGGATGAAGCCGCGGCGGAGTTCGTATTCGAAATTCTCAGCATGGACCTGCCAGGGCTTCCAGACCAGATCGATGCCGTTGGCAACTTTCGGCATGAGACCCTCGGCGAAACGGAATCCCCAGTTGCGGTCTTCGTAGTCGGCGGTGAATCCAACGGTGTAACCGCGAGTGTCGGCGGCGTAATCGTAGGCGCCGTTGTTGTCGGTGGTCCAGTTGAGGAACTGGAAGTGGGTGTCGGAGCCGACGGAATTGATGTCGAAGAAATCCGGCAGGCTGAACTTGCCGACACGCAGTTCGAGGCGGCGGCGCGGCAGTTCGTCGAAGAGCGAAAGCCAACTCCGCTGATTCTCGATTTTGTCTTTGCTGAGCGCGAAAACCTTGTGGATCATTCCACGACCGAGGTAGGGAGCTTTGCTCAGCGCGGGGTTGC
This sequence comes from Acidobacteriota bacterium, assembly GCA_013289685.1. Taxonomy (GTDB): domain Bacteria; phylum Acidobacteriota; class Terriglobia; order Terriglobales; family Acidobacteriaceae; genus Sulfotelmatobacter. The sequence continues at coordinate 50,643 of JABCZL010000004.1, forward strand.
GCACGATATCTAGGTCGGTGTTGCCGGCCAGGCCGAAACCCTGGGTCAGAGCGTTGCCGCCGGCTTCTTCAATGTCGACCAGGATCTCGGTGGAGTTGTTGAGACGGACGCCGGTGTAGAGCGTCATCAGGCGGGACGTGGCTTTTTCGTAGTGCGGGTTGAGGCTGTGCGTCCCGCTGTACGGCGCAGGGAACTCGGGATGAGTTTGGAAAATGAAGTTGGCTTGGCCGGAGAGCCAGAAGCGTGTGTCCTTGAAATGCGGGAACATGGCCTGGGTGCTGTCGTCGGCTGGCGGAGGATCCGGCGGATCGAAGGCGGCAGCGGCTTCACCCTGAGGAGCAGCGGGCGACTGGGCGGGAGGCTGTGGAACGGACTGCTGCGCGAACAGAGGTGCCGGAACGAGCGCGAGTGCGGTGAACAGTGCGAGCAGCAACCAGCGAGCGCGAAGGTATGCGAATTTGTTCTGAGCTCTCATGCGTCTCGTGCCGATTACTGATTGCGGGCCTGCCCCAAGGTTCGCGGCAGACTATCCCCGACGTTTATCTTGCCCCAATGTCCAACAAGATTAACAAGACTATACCACAAGATATTAACTATAGTTAACTACATTCCAGAACCGGATTCGTGTGGTGTGCCGACTTAGGGCTGCCGGCCCGAACGCCTCCACCCTACGCTTGACGGGTTAAAGGAATGTTACGAACGGTGGCCGGTGCAGCGCCGTCAGAGGATATCCTCTGACGGCGTCCACTGAATTTGCAGTTGCCGGTTGCCATTGTTGTCGGTGACCACGACCCAGCTCATGCTTAGAGACTTGCGCTCCACATTGCTTATCCATGGAGAGGTAAGTGCGTCTTCGTGGTGGATTGCGCGCGCGAGCTGCGTCGTCGCCATCGCCAAGGGTAGCGCGAATAGGGTGATGCAGGCCATTGTCGGTTCCCTCCTTTCTTTGGATTTCCAACTACCACATCTGATGTCATCATGCTCACAAACGCCGTAAAGAGTTGATAAAGACCGCGAAAAACTTCGCGACGTTCAGTGCGCGTGCGAGCCGAACACGCCGGCGAGATCCATGACGTGGTACAGCACAAGCAGCATCATCAGGATCAGGTAGCCACGCAACGACATCAGAGACAGTTTGACGCTGGTGGTCATGCGCATTGCGCCGAGGCCGGAGGAGTTCACTTTCTGCTCGGGAACGTCGTCGAGCGGGTGCACCACCACAAAATGGTTCTCGGGAATTTCGGTGACGGTGACCGGTCGAAGCAAGTTTATTACGCTCATGTTGCACCTCTCACTTTCTCCCGCTAGCTGGCGGGGAACAGATTCGGGGCGGCCACTTGTGCCGCCAGGATGAGAGAAAGAATGAAGAGGACGATGATGATGGTCCAGTTCACCCAGTTATTCCAGGGCCGGTTGACGAACTGTTGGCCGAGGACTTCTTTGTCGTTCAACAGGAGTTGCAGGAAGATGATGGCCGAGGGCAGCATGATGCCGGCCAGAACTTGCACTCCCAGAATGATCAACTGCAATGGCGCTCCCGGAATCAGAACGATTGCTGCCGCCAGGCCCACACAAAGCACATACGTGAGATAAAAGCCGGGAGCCTTGCGGATTGGCATTTCCAGGCTGTGCGGCCAGCCTTTCACCTCTCCGTAGGCCCAGGCGCTTGAGAGCGAGATGGCTGTGGTGCCCAGTACGGCGGCGTTGATCATGAGCAGCAGCATCGCGCTGCGCACGAACCCTCCGGAAAAAATGTGGAGATCGTTGGCCATTTGAGCGGGATCGAAAAAACTCACGCCATGTATTTTGGCCGCATTGCCGGCGAGCATCATGCAGCCGGCGACGACAATCGTGAAGACCGCTCCCAGAAACGTATCGAGGCGGGCCCATTTCAGGTCGGAGAAGCGCAGGCGCTTGTCGGCGATGCAGCTCTGCTGAAAGAACAGCTGCCAGGGTGCGATGGTCGTGCCCACGATGGCGATCACCAGGAAGGTCAGACTTGCAGTGAGACCACCTTGGGGAATCCCGGGCACGATCGTGTTGTGAAAGACTTCGCCGAACGAAGGGCGCACCTTCAGGGCAATCGCGATCCAGCCCAGATCGAGCAGACAGAGAAATACCGTGACGCGCTCCCAGCGGCGGTAGCTGCCGCTGAGGACCATCGTGATGAGCACGACTGCGGCGAGAGGTACGCCCACTGTCGGAGAGATATTCATGTGACTCAGAGCCAACGAGATCGCCGCGAACTCCGTCACCAGAGTGAGGAAATTCACCAACTGCAAGTCGACCAGCGAGAACATGCCCCACCAGCGGCCGAAGCGCTGGTAGATCATGGTGGCGTGTCCTTTGCCGGTGGCGATGCCGAGGCGAACCACCATTTCCTGAATGAAGTAGGTCACGGGCAGCAGGAGCAACAGAATCCAGAGCAGCCGGGTGCCGTACTGGGCGCCGGCCTGCACATAGGTGGAGACTGCGCCCGCGTCGTTATCGGCTTCCATGACGATGAGGCCGGGACCAAAGACCGTGAGGAAGGTGAGGACACCAAAGAGCCAGCGGCTGCGGACCACGCGGCCCCGAACCGGCGGCAGCGTGGCCTCGGCACCTGCGGTTGAGATTGAAAGGATTTCGTTTGCCATGATCCACCTCCCCTCTCCAAGCAAACTTGCGACTGGACGCAAGTGCCGCTGCGCCGTTTGCCCAAGCGCCGGCAGCGGCAGACGTGGGCGTGCGGAAGAAAACCTCGAGCGAATGGAATCCGCTTTGGCCTTCCTGATTTAAGTTGTTGGGGGTAGAAGAAACAGAGGTGAGGCGATAGGGGAGAGCTGCAACTGCTATCGGGTCACATCCACTGCTTCTACACGGGCAGGCCGCGGAAGGTTTCCGGAGGCTGGCCCCCACTGCTAGTATTCATACGTCCTTAGTTGCTCGGCGGAATGACTCCGCCTAAGATTTTTATATCATACCCCCCTAGGGTACCTGTCAAGAAAAAAGTGCATGGAAGAGCAAGAATTTTATGGCAAAAATCTTATGAAAGATAAGCTGCCGGAAATTTCTAAGGAAAAGCAGAAACTGTTTTCGCGCATCAAGCGTCTGGGCGGACAGATCGGCGCCGTGGAGCGTGCGGTGTCAGAGGGCGATGAATGCGCGGACATCCTGATGCTGCTGGCGGCGATTCGCGGCGGAGTAAACAGCCTGATGGCGGAGATTCTGGAAGACCACATCCGGCTGCACATTACGCATCCGGAACGCGGGCCGGAGTCGCCCGAGGAGTTGACGGAGGATTTGATTTCGCTGGTGCGGGCGTATTTGAAGTGAGGGACTTGCACGCGGACCCAGGATTGTCGAGCTGACGCTCAACGGACAGCCGAGGGCGGCTGTCCCTACATGTAGTTTTTGCAGGTTTGACAGCATTCCTTCTGAACCCCTAACCTTGATTTTCTCTGGCTTATGAAAGTTCTGGTCCTAGGAAGCGGCGGGCGCGAGCATGCGCTGGTATGGAAGCTGCGGCAGTCGCCGCGCGTCTCGCAACTTTACTGCGCGCCAGGGAACGGCGGGATCGCGGACGACGCTGAGTGTGTGGCTGCGGACCTGAAGAGTCTGGAGTCGATCACGGCGCTGGCTACGCGTCTGCAGCCGGATCTCACGGTGGTGGGGCCGGAGCTGCCTCTTACTCTTGGCGTCGTCGATGAGTTTACCCGGCGCGGGTGGCCTGCGTTTGGTCCGACGCGGGCCGCGGCGCAGCTGGAATGGAGCAAGAGTTTTGCCAAAGAATTTCTAAAGCGGCACCGCATCCCAACGGCTCCCTTTGCCATTTGCGATTCGATCGAGCAGGTGCGGTCGGCGCTGGGTCATTTTCACATGCCGGTGGTTGTGAAGGCCGATGGACTGGCCGCGGGCAAGGGTGTGGTGATCGCCAAGAGCAAGGAAGAGGCGGCCAGCGTGGCGGCCGAAATGCTGAGCGGGAAGATGCTGGGCGAAGCGGGAGCGCGGGTGGTGCTGGAAGAATGTTTGAAGGGGGACGAGCTTTCCTTTCTGGTGTTCAGCGACGGCGAGCGTGTGGTCCCGCTGGTGGCAGCTCAGGATCATAAGCGTGTGGGCGACGGCGACAGCGGCCCGAATACGGGTGGGATGGGCGCGTATTCGACGGCGGACCTTGTCGACGATCGGATGCGCGACTGGCTGGTGCACCATGTTGCGCAGCCGGTGGTAGCGGGCATGAAGGCCGAGGACGCGGAATTTAAGGGCGTGCTGTACTGCGGGCTGATGATGACGGCGCGCGGGCCGATGGTGCTGGAGTTCAACTGCCGCTTTGGCGATCCGGAGACGCAGCCGATCCTGATGCGGCTGGAGAGCGATTTGACCGAGGCGCTGGAAGCTTCGATTAAAGGGCGTGTCAGCGAAGGCGATTTCAAGTGGTCTCGGGATGCGGCGGTGTGCGTGGTGATGTCGTCGGGAGGATATCCGGGGACGTACGAAGTGGGGAAAAGAATTGATGGTCTCGAAGAAGCGGGGGCGGTTTCAGGCGTGGAAGTTTTTCATGCGGGGACTTCGAAGCGCGATGGAGTTTATTACACCGCGGGCGGGCGAGTGTTGGGAGTGACGGCGCGGGCGGGGGATCTGGAGACGGCCGTGGCACACGCTTATGAGGCTTGCGGGAAGATTAGTTTTGATGGGGCGCATTACCGGAAGGATATTGCGGGGCGGGCGTTGAAGAGGTGATTCGTCGCAGAAAATCCTTCCTGGGGCGCAGGTGGTGCAGGCGAACACGAGGTCCTTCGACTGCGAAAGCGATTCACTTCGTGAATCACTTTCTTCGCTCAGGATGACATTTTCATAGAGTGGGTTTCACAAGGAACATGTTCAAGAGGAGCATGAATGAGTAAGACTTTGGTTTCGATTGTGATGGGGAGTGATTCGGATCTGGAGATGATGCGCGAGGCGGGGAAGGCGCTCGACGAGTTTGGGATCGGGTATGAGATGGACGTGACTTCGGCGCACCGGTCACCGGATCGGACGGCGGACTTCGCACGGAAGGCCGCGGGGCGCGGGATTCAGGTGATCATTGCGGGGGCGGGTGGGGCGGCGCATCTAGCGGGGGTGATCGCGGCGCACACGACTTTGCCGGTGATTGGGGTGCCGATTCCTTCGACTTCTCTGCAAGGGATGGATTCGCTGCTGGCAACGGTGCAGATGCCGGCGGGGATTCCGGTGGCTACGGTTGCGATCGGAAAGCCGGGAGCGACGAATGCGGGGATTTTGGCGGCGCAGATGATTGGGTTGGGGGATGAGGCGGTGGCGAAGAAGCTTGTTTCGCACAAAGAAAAGTTGGCGCGCGGGGTGGAGGAGAAGTCGAGGAAGCTGCGGGAGAGTTTCGCTCCTCGGAATGACAAGTCTTGAAGGACAACTTCCTTGTAGAAATTCCTCTATAGGCCTTTGGTGGTTTTTTGGTGAAAGGGATTCTTCGACTTGCGCTCGCCTTCGCTCGCGACAGCGCTCAGAATGACAGATTGTTTCGCCGAGCTTAGACCTACAGTTTCAATCCCTTCAGATATTCGCGGAACGGGCCGCCGAGGTCGGTGCGCTTCAGGGCGAATTCTACTGTCGCCTTCAGGAACCCCAGCTTGTCACCCGTGTCGTAGCGGCGGCCTTCGTAGACGTAGGCGTACATTTTTTCCTGCTTGAGCAACATGCGCATGCCGTCGGTGAGTTGGAGTTCGCCACCGGCGCCGGCCTGGGTCTTAGCCAGACAATCGAAAATTGCCGGGGTCAGGATGTAGCGGCCGATGATGGCCAGGTTCGACGGCGCGTCCTCGGGCTTGGGCTTTTCCACCATGTTGCGAATCTCGAAGAGGCGGCCGTTGAATCCGTCGGCGGGCTGGGCATCGAAGACACCGTAGGAGGAAATCATTTTGCCTTCGACGACTTGCGCGGCGATCACTGAGCACTGTTTCTGGTCGAAGACATTCACCATCTGCTTGAGGGCGGGGACCTGGGCATCGATGACGTCATCGGCCAGCAGCACGGCGAAGGGTTCGTTGCCGACGAGTTCGCGCGCCATGAGCACGGCGTGGCCGAGGCCCAGCGCTTCTTTCTGGCGGACGTAGGCGACGTGCATCATGTCGGAAATGTTGCGGACGATTTTGAGCAGGTCGGTCTTGCGGCGCTCCTCGAGCATTTTTTCGAGTTCGTAGCTGACGTCGAAGTGATCTTCAATGGCCTGCTTGCCGCGGCCGGTGATGATGAGGATCTGGTCGCAGCCCGAGGCCATAGCTTCCTCGACGCCGTATTGAATGATGGGCTTGTCGACGATGGGAAGCATTTCCTTGGGCTGGGCTTTGGTGGCGGGCAGAAAGCGGGTGCCCAGACCGGCGGCGGGGAAAACGGCTTTGCGGACTTTCATCATGGCGGTCGTTGGTCGCTGGTCGTTAGTCGTTGGTCGTTATCTGAGATCGGCGCGGGAATAATTGTAACTGGTCGTGTTCCGTGCCGCGAACTAGGGCGGCCATCCCACCTTCACTGAGGGTTGTTCCCACTCAAACTTGAGTCCAATAAAGATGCCACATCGATGGTCGCCAGTTGCTCTAACACCGTGCGGAGGGCGCGGAGAACTTCGTCCGCGGCTGTCGCCTTCAGGGCGAATTTCAGCATGCCGTCTGGGGTGAATTGCGCGCCGCGCTGGGCGGAGACGAATCTGGCGAGCTGTTCGGGATCGACGGCGGCGTTTTGGCGGAACTTGAACGTGACGAAGTCGCGCTTGCGTTCGATGGCGTTGACGCCTACACGCATGCACAGCAGCTTTAGGCTCGCGTAGTCGAGGAGGTTGCGAACGGGTGCGGGCGGCGGGCCGTAGCGGTCTGTTAGTTCTGCAGCTACATCTGCGAGTTGCGATTCGGTTTCGACGCGGGCTACGCGCTTGTACATTTGCAGGCGCTGATTTTCTTCCGGGATGTAGTCCGAGTTAATGCGGATGTTCAGACCGAGGTTGAGTTGGGTCTCGGCTTCGTCGGGGGCGGATTCGCCTTTCATTTCGCGGACGGCGCGTTCGAGCATCTGCGTGTAGAGTTCGAAGCCGATGGCTTCGATGTGTCCGCTTTGCTCGCCGCCTAAGAGATTTCCTGCGCCGCGCAACTCCAAATCTAAAGCGGCGATCTTGAATCCGGCGCCGAGGTCGGAAAACTCTTTCAAGGCGGCGAGACGACGGCGGGCGATCGGCGTCAGTTCCACTTCTTTCGGAATCAGTAAATACGCGTAGGCGCGGCGGTTGGAGCGGCCGACGCGTCCGCGGAGCTGGTAGAGCTCGGAGAGGCCGAGGCGATCGGCGCGATTAATCAAGATCGTGTTGCAGAGCGGGATGTCGAGGCCGTTTTCGATGATCGTGGTGGCGACCAGAATGTCGGCTTCGTGATGCATGAAGCCGAGCATTACTTTTTCGAGTTCGGCTTCACCCATCTGGCCGTGGCCGACGATGATCTTGGCTTTCGGAACGAGCTCCTGCAGTTTCGCCGCAATTTCCCAGATGCTGTCGACGCGGTTGTGGACGAAGTAGACCTGGCCGCCGCGTTCCAATTCTTGTTCCAACGCGGACTGAATTAATTTGTCGTCCCAGCTGGCGACGACGGTTTGGATCGCCATGCGATCTTTGGGCGGAGTTTCGATTACGCTCATGTCGCGCAGTCCGACCAGCGACATGTGCAGCGTGCGCGGGATGGGCGTGGCCGACATGGTGAGGACGTCGACTTGCTTGCGCATCTGCTTGATGCGCTCTTTGTGGCGCACGCCGAAGCGCTGTTCTTCGTCGACGATGAGCAGGCCGAGGTCGGCGAATTTCAGGTCTTTCGAAAGGATGCGGTGGGTGCCGATGAGGATGTCGATTTTGCCGGTCTCCGCTTTTTGCAGAATTTCTTTTTGCTGCTTGGGATTACGGAAACGGCTGATCATTTCGATGGTGACGGGGAATGGGCCGAAGCGCTGTTTGAAAGTTTCGAAATGCTGGAACGCGAGAACCGTCGTCGGCGCGAGCACGGCGACCTGTTTGTTGTCGCCGACGGCTTTGAATGCGGCGCGCATGGCGACTTCTGTCTTGCCGTAGCCGACGTCGCCGCAGAGCAGTCGGTCCATGGGCTGCGTGGATTCCATGTCGCGGGTTACGTCTTTGATGGCCTGGGCTTGGTCTTCGGTCTCGTTGAACTCGAAGGCGTCTTCAAACTCGCGGACGAATTCATTGCCCGCGGGGAAGGAATGGCCTACCGCCATTTTGCGTTCGGCGTAGAGCTTCAGGAGTTCGTCGGCCATGTCTTTCATGGCCTTGCGTACGCGGGCTTTGGTTTTGGACCACGCCTGGGTGCCAAGGTGACTCAGGGCGGGCTTGGCGCCTTCGGACGAGCGGTATTTCTGAATCAGGTCGAGGCGCGTGAGGGGGACGTAGAGGCGCGCGCCTTCGGCGTACTCGAGCAACATGAACTCGGCGTTGCCGTCGCCCTGATTGATTTCTTTCAGGCCCTGATACTGTCCGATGCCGTGCTCGACGTGGACGACGTAGTCGCCGACTTGCAGGTCGCGGAAATCGGAAAGGAAGGCGGAGACTTTCGACTTCTGGCGCTGCGGGCGCGACGCGACGGTGTCGGATTCGTCGAACAGATCGCGGGCGCCGAAAATGGCGAGGTGGGCGTCGGGGAACATCACGCCGTCTGGGACGTAGGCTTTGGCGAGCGTGGTGGTGAGGACTTCGCCGGCGAAGTAACTGGTCTCGTCGGCGTAACTTTCGCCGCCGCGAGTGCGGCTGCCCAGGCGGAAGCTCACGTTGTACTCGGTGAAAATGTCGGCCAGGCGCTCGACTTCGCCAGTGTTGGGGACAGAGAACAGAACTTGATTGCCCTGGCCGGTGAGCTTCTGGACTTCATCGAGCATGGTGGGAACCGCGCCGTGGAAGCGGGGAGTGGGCTGAGTCAGGAAAGTTACGGCTTCGTCTTCAGCGGTGCGGGTGATGCCGAGATGCTCTACGTCGGCTCCGGTTTGGGACGCGACTTTTTTCCACCAGCCGTCTGGAGGAAGATACAGATCCACAGGGCGCACGAGATTGCCGACTCCGCTGCGCTCGTGGGCTTCTTCGACGCGGGCCCAGAAGCGGTCGAATTCGGTGCGCAGCAGATCGGGTTCGTCGAGCAACACGGCGGCGCCAGGGAGCAAGTCGAAGACCGTGCGATCGGCTCCGGCGACCGGGGCATAAAACTCCCAGCCGGGGAAAACGGTGACGCCGCCGGAGCGCACGGCAGCTTCGACGATTTCTTCAGTACCGGTGATGCGCTTACCGGAGAGGCGCGTATGAATTGCGCCGAGAAGATGATCGCTGACCGGGGTTTCGGTGAGCGGCAAGAGAAGCGCTTCGTCCATGGGATTGGACGAACGCTGCGACGCGGGGTCGAAGCGACGGATGGATTCGACTTCGTCGCCGAAGAACTCGATGCGGACCGGGCGCTCGGCCTCGGGAGAATAAACATCGAGGATGCCACCGCGCAGGGCGTACTGTCCGGGCATTTCGACGACATCGGCGGATTCGTAGCCGACGGTGTTCAGGTGAGCGAGCAGGTTCTCGACGTCGAAGGATTCGCCGCGGCGCAGAATGCGGGCCAGGTCGGTGTAGTAGTCGGCGGAGCGCTGAAGAATGGCGGTGGCCGCGATCGGGGAGACGACAATCGACGCCTTGCCGGTGGCGATCTTCCACAGGGCGGTGGCGCGCTCCTCTTGTAACTCGGGATGGGGGGAAAGATTCTGGAACGGCAGCACGTCGCGAGCCGGAAGGGCGACGACGGACTCGGGATCGCAGGCGCTGGTCAGTTCGCAGAATCCGCGCAGCACGGGGACGAAATCTTCGACGGCGCGATTGTCATTGACGACGACAATGAGGGGGCGGTCGGCACTGCGGCGCAAAAGCACGAGGAGCAAGGCTTTTGCCGTAGGTGAGAGTCCGGAGACACGAATGCGCCCCGTGCCCTCCCGGAGGTGGGAGGCAACACGCGTGAAGGCGGGAAGCATTTCTACGTCCGCGAAGAGTTCGCGAACGAAGGGAAGCAGCATGCTTTTTGATTTTAGCAGGATTGGGGAGAGTGGGTTTCGGGAGTGGGAGGGTTCCAAGAGAGGATCAAAATCCCCACTTCTCGCAAAGAACGCGAGAAATGGGGCACCCGGGTGTCCCTAAATAAAAATCAGTTGACAAGGAATCCTGCGCGGTGTATTTAACCTACTAGTTATTTAACTGAGTGGTTGATTACAGATATGGCAGATCGACTGAGCGAAACTTTCGGGGCGCTGGCGGACCCTACGCGGAGGGCGATTCTGGCGCGGCTGACGTCGGGGGAGGCCTCAGTCACCGAACTGGCGTCGCCGTTCGCCATGAGCATGCCGGCAATTTCCAAGCATCTGAAGGTGTTGGAGCGAGCGGGGTTGATTGCGCGCGGGCGCGAGGCGCAATGGAGGCCGTGCCGGTTGCAGGCTGGTCCGCTGCACGACGTGGCCGGGTGGGTGGAACACTACCGGCGATTCTGGGAGCAGAGCTTCGATCGATTGGACGATTATCTGCGGGAACTGAAGAAAAAGGATTCGAAAGATAAGGAGAAGAAACATGTCCGCAAACAACGCAAAGGTTAGCGCGGCCGGAATTAGCAATGCAAAGCAATCTTCGGAGTGGGATCTGGTGATCACGCGAGTGTTCGACGCGCCCAGAGAACTGGTATTCAAGGCGTGGACCGAGACCAAACACATGGCGCAATGGTGGGGGCCGAAGGGTTTCACGAATCCGGTGTGTGAGCTGGACGTGCGGGCCGGAGGAGCGATTCGCATTCATATGCGCGCTCCCAATGGCGTGGTGTATCCGATGAGCGGGGTGTTTGAAGAAATCATCGAGCCGGAGCGGCTGGTTTTTGTGAGCAGCGCGCTGGATGACAAGGGCAACTCCATGTTCGATGTGCGGAGCACTGTGATTTTTGCCGAGCAGCGCGGGAAAACTGCGCTGACGCTGCAGCTTCGAGTGATCAAAGCCACCGCGCAGGCTCCACAGTATCTCAAGGGGATGGAAGCGGGATGGACCCAGAGTCTGGATCGTCTCGGCGATCTGCTGGACGTGATTACTGGACGTCATTAAGGGAGAGCGCGACAGATGAGAAAAGTGATCTGGCTCATGCGTACATCGGTAGACGGGTTTGTGGCCGGACGCCCGTCCCTACATGGACCGCGCTTAACCCCGCAACAGGGGCCGGGTTAGGCAGGTGGGACCGCCGCTGCCGTTGATGCAGATTTCGCTCCCGGGGAAGGTGCGCACGTCGAATCCGACGTGGCGGAGGCGAGCGTTCGTGTTGCGGTTCTCTTCGATGGCGAGCAGGCGCTTTCCGCCCAGCGCGAGGACGTTGCAGGCCAGGGTGTCGCGCTCGGAATCGTCGATGGAGATGAACTGGTAGCCGCGCGACTTGAGCAGTTCGACGGTTTCGACCGCGAGCCAGGGGAGATCGACCAACGCGGTTCGCTCGTCGAGCAGGCTGATCAGCGACATCAGGTGCAGGCAGGCTGACGGTCCGGGGCCGTACGGGAGCGGCGCGGAAAGAACGCCTATGCCCTTGGGCGCGAGAAGGGCGCGCATCTGTTCGATGCCGGCCGCGTTGGTGCGGTAGCCATGACCGATGAGCAGCGTCTTCGAATCGAGCCAGAGGATGTCTCCAGCTTCGGTAGTGCCGGGCGCGACGATCTTGGCCAGCGTGGGAATGCCGAGGTGCGTGCAGAATGAGCCGTGGGTCCGGCCTTCGGCGACTCGGTTGGCTTTGCCGGGACGCATGACGATCAGGCCGAAGTCGGTGGCGAGTGAGGCGTCGTGAGCGTAGACGGCATCGAGAGAAACGTCGGGAGCGGGAGGCGCCTCGATCACTTCCGTGCCTGCAGTTTCCAGTTCGCGGCAAAGAGCGTCATGCTGCGACTGAGCCGTGGCGAAGTCGGGGGCATGATGAAAGCCGAGATCGCGCCAACGCGCGGCTCTTTCGGGCTGGTTCCATCCCGCGGTTCGAGGGGAGCACACCAGGACGCGCTGGAGCGGTCCGACCATGGAGTGCCCGTTGGATGCCAAGCCGGGTTGGGTGGATGTGGGCAGAGTGTGCCTCCTGAGGGAATCTGAGCGATGGGAAGATTTTAAGGCACCGCAGGCGCAAACGAGAAGCGGGGTGAGAGTGGGAAGGCTTTGTTTAGCGGTTCTAGCTTCAGGTCTGTTCAGGAGAAGACTTCTTCCGCCCCCTGGGGCTCGCTCTTTGTCTTCTACCTATCCCACGGCTCACGCTGTGGGCTGCATTCTTGCGCCGCCTCGCGGCTGAAGTCTGCAAGATTTCGTGCTTTTATTCGGAGGCGGCGAAGGAGACGTGGGCGTCCTCGGGCGGCAGCAGGTCGCGCATGTCGTGCTTGTCTTTCTGCTTGCTGTGGGCACTGCGCTTGTGGAGCCACTGCTTGAGATGTTTGCGGGCTACGGGGCTGAGCTTGGAGAAGAAAAGTCCGGCGCGGCCCTGATCGCTGGCCCACATCACGTCGGCGTGGCCGTGCAGCGTCACTTTCGTGCCGGGCAGCACGCAGCGAAACGCCAGGTTTGAGCTCATGGGGACGGGTTCGGTGGCCTGGAGCGCGAGGCCGTGCTCGCCAATATCGATGCTGACACCGGAAAGAGGCCCGGTTTCAAGGTCGAGATAGACCAGAGTTTTGACTTCGTAGCGCGCGGATTTGCGGCGATTGCTTTTGTTGTTTTTGCTGCCGAGCCTTAAGGCGTGCAGGACCTGCTCGGCTTCGAGCGGCCGGTAGAGGATGCGGCTGGCGCCGGACTGAAATGCCTGGCCCGTGCCGGGCCACGCCCGGCTGGCGACTGCCAGCAGATCCGGCTTCTGCGCGGGCGGCAACAGCGCCGCCATGCGGATGACTTCATCGGCGCCGGGCAAGTCGAAATCCACAATCAGCGTGGAGCAGCGGCCCGTCATGACCAGTTCCAGCGCGGCCTGTCCTGACGGGCAGTTTACCAGCTCGATTTCAAGCACTTCGAGGGCGGCTTCCAGCGTTTGAAGGGACCGCTTGTCGTGACATAAGACCGCAGCAGACTGGCGCATGAATTACAAAGTACGGGCTGGGGAGGGGCGGGTAAATGTCACAGCGGTAATCGGTGGAGTGGTTACTGAAGGGCTCTATAAATGCCAGGAAAGGCTAGGAGGCATATCATATATCCGCAACGGTCGGACAGGAGCGGACCTCGGGGGCTAAAGCCCGCGAATCCCGGGCGCCCTTGACGCGGCGCTAAAGCGCCGCTCTTCCACGCGCTGTTATACGCGCTGCTATAATCGAAAATTGCGCTCATGACTACGAAGCGACTGATTCGATCGACCACAGTTTTGTCGGTTCGCCGCGGCGGGAAGGTTGTGCTTGCTGGCGATGGCCAGGTCACCTTGGGCGAGTCGGTGATCAAGCACACGGCCAAGAAGATCCGGCGGCTCTACAACGACAAGATTGTCGCGGGATTTGCCGGGTCGACGGCGGATGCGTTTACGCTGTTCAGCCGGTTCGAGGCCAAACTGGAGCAGTATCACGGAAACCTGGGCCGAGGCGCTGTGGAACTGGCGCGCGATTGGCGCACCGACAAGTTCTTGCGGCATCTGGAGGCGTTGCTGCTGGTGTGCGACAAGGAGCAGACGTTTCTTCTCAGCGGGCAGGGTGACGTGATTGAGCCCGACGGCGCGGTGGCGGCGATCGGCAGCGGCGGGCCTTATGCACAGGCCGCGGCACAGGCGCTGGCGGAGCATACGGAACTCTCGGCGCGGCAGATTGCCGAGGAAGCCATGAAGATTGCGGGCAAGATGTGTATTTATACGAATGACAAGGTAACGATTGAAGAACTGTGACGGTCGTTGGTCGATAGTCGTTGGTTTCGTTGGCTTGAATCCAAACCCTCGACCTACTGTGCTAACGACCAACGACTAATGACCAACGACTGATTTATGGCTATATATCTCCCGTCCACCGCTGAAGAAGAACAGCTTGCGCTGGATGAATTGACTCCGCGCGAGATTGTGGTTGAGCTCGACAAACACGTGATTGGGCAAAAGGACGCCAAGCGCGCCGTGGCTATCGCGTTGCGCAACCGCATGCGGCGGCAGAAACTTTCGCCTGAGCTCGCCGAAGAAATCATTCCCAAGAACATCATCATGATCGGGCCTACTGGCGTGGGCAAGACGGAGATTGCGCGGCGGCTGGCTAAGCTGGCGAATTCGCCGTTCCTGAAGGTTGAGGCTTCGAAGTTTACTGAAGTTGGGTATGTGGGGCGGGATGTGGAATCCATGGTGCGCGATCTGGTGGAGATTGCGATCGACAATGTGCGGGAAGAGAAGCTGGAAGACGTGGCCGACAAGGCTGAGTTGAACGCGGAAGAACGGTTGCTGGATATTCTGCTGCCGCCGTCGCCTGCGCCACGGCCTGAGGCGACGTCGAGCGCGGGCGGGGTGGTGATTGATGGCAGCACGGCCTTGACGGAGTCTTCGAGTCGGACGCGCGAAAAATTGCGGCAGCAACTGCGCGAAGGAAAACTGGATGACCGCACGGTGGAGATCGACGTGCGCGAACGCAATTTTCCGTCATTTGAGATTCTGACCAACCAGGGCGTGGAGGAGATGGACGTCAACATTAAAGACATGTTGCCGAACATCTTCGGGCAACGCACCAAGAAGCGGAAGATGAAGGTCAACGAGGCTTTCGAATATCTGATTCAGGAAGAAGAGCAGCGGCTGATTGATATGGACCAGGTCACGCGGATGGCGATTGACCGTGTGGAGAATTCCGGGATCGTGTTTCTGGACGAGATCGACAAGATTGCGGGGCGCGAAGGCGGCCACGGGCCGGACGTTTCACGGGAAGGCGTGCAGCGCGACATTCTGCCGATCGTCGAAGGAACGACTGTCAACACGCGGTACGGGATGGTTCGGACGGACCACATTCTTTTTATTGCCGCGGGTGCGTTTCATGTATCGAAACCGAGCGATTTGATCCCGGAGTTGCAGGGGCGGTTTCCGATCCGCGTCGAATTGCAATCGCTCACCATGGAAGATTTCGTGCGGATTCTTACGGAGCCGAAATCATCGCTGGTGAAGCAGTACACGGCGCTGCTGGACACTGAGGGCGTGAAGCTGGACTTTACGAAAGAAGCGCTGGACGAGATTGCCCACTTCGCCTTCCGCGTGAACGAGAGCACGGAGAACATTGGGGCGCGGCGGCTGCATACCATCATGGAACGAGTGCTGGACGAGTTGAGCTTCGAAGCGCCTGAGAAGAAGGGTGAGCACGTCACGATTGACGCCGAGTATGTCCGCAAGATGCTCACCGACATCGTGAAGGATCAGGATTTGTCGAGATATATCCTGTAGTTCCCGCCACTGCCCCATTTCCCGCAAAGAGAGCGAGAAATGGGGCACCCGGCTTAGTGAGCCTTCGGCTGTGCCTTCTTCCTGACAGGCGTCCCAGCCGTTTTCCCGGTCCGTTCCTCTTTTAGCAGCGTCAAGGAATCCGCGGCGTTGAAGGGGTACTGGCGGACGGATTCCTGTGACGCCTGGCCGGCGTTACTCAGAGTGATGTCTGCCCGGCGATTGCTGGCCAGGATAATCGTTCTCATATTATTGAGCACTCTCTTGCGGTCTTCGGGGCTCAACTCGGGATTCCGTTCCACTGCATCTCTTACTTGCCGGTCGGTGAGGTTTTCCTGTTTGCCGAAGGCCTTGGTCTGGATGTTAGCTTCAGGAACACCCTGGGCGATCAGGAAGCGCTTGACGCGGTCGACCCGCCGTTCGGAGAGTCCCTGATTGTATTCCAGGGAGCCGCGCGGATCGGCATGGCCTTCCAGAGTCAGGCGGGCGTCGGGCTTGGCTTGGAGATAGATCAGGAAGTCGCCGGCGAGGGCGGTGAGAGTTTTCTCCTGGCTGGCAAGCAGGCCGGAGTCGGGACTCTCGAGTGAAGGCTTCGCCGTCGCAAAATAAACGCTGTGCAGGGCAAGTCTCTTCTCGATGGCGGCGATGACGGCGACATCGATCGCTGGCGGCGGTGGCGGTGGGGCGAGCAGGGTCACCGTAGTCAGGGAAGAAGCAGTGAGCGGCGGATTGCGGTCATCGCCCACGTTGCAAGTCACGGTGATTGTCCCCGGCTGTGCGCCCCCGGTGTCCAGGGTAGCGGTGGCGGTGTTGCCGGTGATGTTTCCGGCGGTGGTGGTATAGCTGTAAGTCAAGCTGCGGCCATCAGGGCTGGTGGCGTTTGCACTGATCGTTGAGGTTCCGCGCAGGGGCACGTTCGCCGGATCCGACGCACATGAAATGGTGGGTGGGCGTGGTGCTTTCACGCCGAAACTGGCACTACAGGAGGCAACGCCATGCTTGCTGCCATCGCTCAAGTGGGCAGTCACCTGATAAGAGCCGGAGGGCAAGCCGGAGGTGTCAATCTGCGTGGAAGCAGCGGTGCCTCCAAGTGTCAGCCCGGAGCCACTCCAGGTGTACTGGACGGTGCGCTTGGGATTGAAACCCGAACCTGCGGCGGTCGCGGTGACCGGCTCGCCGGCAAAGACCTCGGCGGTCTGCACCGAGCAAGCTGCCGTGGGTGGCGTTGCGGCGCGCTCACCGCCCCAGGAGAACACCAGGCCAGCCTGGGCCCGAATGCCCTGGAGATCGGTGCTCCTCGTCGTGGCAGAAGGACCATAGCGATAGCTGGACATTACGTAGTCCACTCTGGGCAGGCGCAAAGCGACGTGCTTGCTCACCTTGAAATCAAGGCCGCCGCCGATCATGAACCCTAATTTGTCGATAGCGTGGAAGGCATCCGGCATGAGACGGTGATCGCCTACCAAGACCTCCAGAAATGGAGAGAGATGGGATCCGCGGAAGGTAACCTTCGGCCCGAAGGAAAGGTTGGAGAAAGCGGCGTCGTCAATTCGGTTGTTCAGCCCGGACTCGCGGCTGCCCCAATGAGTGCTGGTATCGAGGGTGAGGCCGAACCAGCGATTGAAGTCATAGGTAATGCTGGCACCCGCACCCCGGGGATTGGATTCCAGGGGGCTGCTTACTGGCAGGATTCCTCCGGGAAGCAGGCCATGCAGATCAGTGTTGGGATAGAGGAAGGAATATCCGCCGTAAAGTTCCCATTTGGGAGCAGGCCGGTCCTGTGCGGCTGCGAGCGTGGCAAGGCTACAGAGGACAGCAACTACCGCCGAGCTTATAGCGACCCGGCCATAAAGATTATGAGAGTGAGATGACATGTGCCAGTTCCTCCGAAATTCAAACGCGAATTCATGCTTTTCCAACCCTGCTCAGTAGCGGGAGCAGCCCCAAGCTGATTTCATTTCCGAACCCTCATGGACCACAAGGAGGTACATTCACCTGATTGTTCAACAAACTGACTGCGCCCGTCCGAGCCAGCGCTCTGCCATTCAGGGTTGCGTTGGTGCCAAGCGAGATGGACGCCTGAGCCATAATGGTTCCGGCAAATGTCGTACTGGTTCCAAGGGTTGCCGAACTGCCGACCTGCCAGAACACGTCTTGAGCCCTGGCACCACCGCTCAGGATGATGTCGCTGTTGTTGGTTGCCGTCGTCAGTGTGGAGACAACCTGGAAGATGTAGATACCTTTGCCGCTGAGGGTAAGATTCCCGGTTATTCCCAGCGAGGGCTGGGCGCTGGTCGTCTTATAAACGCCCGGGACGAGTGTTTCCCCTCCGATATCAGCGGGGAGGACGGCCCCTCCTGCTGCTCCCGCGGCGTAGTCATACGCCGTGGTTAAGTCACCCTGGGCGGTCATGGCAACGGCATCGCCCGCGTGTTCCGTGCCGCTATAATTCAGCGGCGTAAATCCAGTAATCGCAGTCCCTGGCCACACGCCAATATCCCCAGTAACGAACGTGGACGCGCCGCTATTGGTGACCGTGGAGCCGCCCAGAATTCCGAACGTGCAAGCCGTTCCCAGCGGTACGGTCGATGAACACGGCGTCAAAGATGTGGTGAAGGTCCATACATAGTCGCTGGCTAACGGATTGCCATTGAGGTCCTGGGCCCCCGTGGTAATGGTGGCGGTATAGGTGGTGTTCAGTGTGAGAGCAGTGGTTGGGGTGAAGGTCGCGACGTGGCTGGGCACATCATAAGTAACTGCTCCTGCCACGGCCACGGGTGGAGTGCCCGGCGCTGTCAGCGTAAAGGTTGTGGTATTGATGGTGGAAGGATTCATCGGCTCGCTGAAGGTGGCAACGACTACGGTATTGGGACAAATACCGTTAACGCCATTCGGGGGAGTCACGGAAATCACAGTGGGTGGACCGGACAGACAGGTCGTGGCACCGGTTGTGAAGCTCCACACAAAGTTACTCGCCAGCACAATGCCCCGCGCGTCCGTGGCTCCAGTCGTAATAGTGGCGGTATAGGTGGTATTCAGAGCAAGGGCGATGGATGGCGCAAAGGTCGCAGTGTTGCTTGAGGCTGCGTAGGTGACGACTCCATCCACAGCCACGGCTGGAGTGCCCGTGGTCAAAGTGAAGGTTGTGCTATCGATGGTGGCAGGATTCATGGCCACGCTGAAGGTGGCGGTCACGACCGTATTCGGACAAGCGCCGCCCACACCGCTGGGAGGGGCTACGGAAATCACTGTAGGCGGGACTAAGCCAAGATTGGTGGCTTTGTCCGCATCGCTGCATCCGGTGGCGACAATAAGCAATACGAATACTGGGAACCAGATCCTGGGATTGTTGTATCTACGCATGACCGTAATCCTTCTTTCCTTCTGACTTCATTGCAGCGGCACTTAGGAATCAAATAGCATTGCAGTTGAGAAGCCTAACCAGCCGTATTGGAGTCTGCGCACAATTGCTCATGTCAACCAAGAGCTGGGCAATCATGGAATTGTTGTATCTACGCATGACCTATATCCCCACTTACTCACGGCTTCTCTCCTGCCGCGATTACATGGGCTCTGTCTTGCAAACTAATATTTTCCAGCGGTGAAACACAAGGATTCCTCTTAAACAAACCGCCATCGTTTGGTCGTAGCTTCCCATTTTGGGCAGGCCGAGTGACTCTGATATGCTGCCTCGATCGCATCAATTACCAACATGAGCACTATTGACCGGGGGCGGCTCGCCTCCCTGATGGCTCGCGAACAGAAGAAGTTTGTGGATGAGCGTCCGAAGTCGAAGGCGCTGTTTGGGCGGGCGCGGAAATCGCTGCTGGCGGGCGTCCCAATGAACTGGATGGTGAAGTGGGCGGGGGCGTTTCCTCCGTTTGTGCGGGAGGCGCAGGGGGCGCACTTCTTCGATGTGGATGGGCATCGCTACATCGATTTTTGTTTGGGCGATACCGGAGCGATGACGGGACATTCTCCGTTCGCCACCGTCAAAGCGGTCGAAGAGCAGGCGCGGCGCGGCATCACGCTGATGCTGCCGGGGGAAGATTCCATTTTTGTGGCGGAGGAACTGCAGAAGCGGTTCGGCTTGCAGTACTGGCAGTTTGCGCTCACGGCCACCGATGCGAACCGGTTTTCGATTCGGCTGGCGCGGCAGATCACGGGGCGGCCGAAGATTCTGGTTTTCAACTGGTGTTATCACGGCACGGTGGATGAGACGTTCATCACTCTTGGAGCCGACGGAGCTGTGGGACCGCGGCCGGGGAATATTGGGCCTCCGGTGAATCCGGCGGTGACGACTAAAGTCGTCGAGTTCAATGATGTGGATGCGCTGGAAGCAGCGCTGGTCTCGAGCGATGTGGCTTGTGTGCTGGCCGAGCCAGCGATGACGAACGTGGGCATCGTGCATCCGGAGTCGGGATATCACAAGGCGCTGCGGGAACTCACGCGCGAGTACGGGACGTTGCTCATCATCGACGAGACACACACGATTTGCGCGGGGCCGTGCGGGTACACGCAGGCGGAGAATCTTGAGCCGGACATTCTTGTTTTCGGCAAGGCCATTGGGGGAGGGATTCCGGGCGCGGCCTATGGGTTTTCTCAGGAAGTGGCCGATCGCATTGCGGCCAAGCACGAATTGGAGAACTGTGACGTGGGTGGGATTGGCGGGACGCTGGCGGGGAACGCGTTGTCGCTCGCGGCCATGCGAGCGACGCTGACAAAAGTTCTAACGAAAGAGGCGTTCGACCGGATGATTCCGATGGCCGAGCGCTGGACGGCGGGCGTAGCGAAGGCAATTGCGGACGCGGAGCTGCCGTGGCACGTGACGCGCCTGGGGTGCAGGGCGGAATATCTGTTTGGCGCAGCGAAGCCGAAGAATGGCAGCGAGGCCCACGATGCGATGGATTTTGAATTGGAACGGTTCATGCATCTTTATGCGATGAACCGGGGAATCCTGCTGACGCCGTTTCACAATATGGCGCTGATGTCGCCGCAGACGGAAGCGGCAGATGTGGACCGGCATACGAAAGTGTTTCGCGAAGCGGTGAAGCAAATCAGTGGTTAGTGGATAGTGGCTAGTGGGCAGGGAGGCGTTCTGGTACTGTTTTCTTTGGCATGAAACGCTTCACGTCGAGGCTCTTTCTGGCTCTGGGTGCGCTGTTGATGGTGACGGCGTGCGCGACAATTGGGCCGCCGCAGCCTCCGTCGCTGGAGTTGCCGAAGCCCCCTAAGGATTTGCGGGCGACGCGCAAAGGCGAGCGCGTGATCCTCACCTGGACGGTTCCGAGCGTTACGACCGATCGGCAGTCGATGCGGAGTGTGGGTCCAACGCGGGTCTGCCGCGGACTCGAACCGGTGTTGACGCAGTGTGGAACTCCGGCAGGAGAGGCCGCTGCGCAGCCGATCTCCGGCGCCGCGCGCCCTTCGAAGCAACATATCCCAGGATCGTACACCGACTCGCTCATCGGGCAACTGCGCAGCGACGATCCATCAAGCTTCATTACCTACGCGATTGAGGTGCTCAATGCGGGTGGCCGCGGCGCTGGGCTATCGAATCAGGTGCGGGTTCCGCTGGTGCAAACGCTTCCGCCGCCGCGGGACTTCGCCGCGAGGGTAACGAGTCAGGGAGTCGTACTGAGCTGGACGAGCGACCTTCCGCCGACCGCCTCGCCGCAATCGGTGCGCTATGTCTATCGGGTGTACCGGCAGATGGAAGGCAGCAAGGAACGGATCCTGGCGGGCGAAGTTCCGGCGGGCAACGAGCGCAGTCTTGGTCTGACAGATTCGAGCATCGAGTGGGAAAAAACGTACGAGTATCAGGCGGAGACGGTTACGGTGATTGCCCAGGAGAACAAGCCTGAAGTGCAAGTTGAAGGGGACGACACGCCCGAAATCAAAGTTTTCGCGAACGATGTTTTCCCGCCGGCGGTTCCTTCCGGGCTGCAGGCGGTTGCTTCTGGTCCGGGGCAGGCGACGTTTGTCGATCTGGTGTGGGCACCAGTGGCCGACGTCGATCTCGACGGATACAACGTTTATCGTCATGAAGAGGGTGCGGCTCCGGTGAAGGTAAATGCGGAGTTGGTGAAGGCCCCGGCTTACCGGGACGCGAACGTGGCTTCGGGGAAGAGTTATTTTTATTCGGTGTCGGCGGTGGACACTCGCGCGAACGAGAGTGCGCGGTCGGAGGAAGCGGGCGAGACGGTGCCATGAGCCTCGGGGACTCAGAAACGATCAGCGTCCCGCGGCCAGCCGCGTGGCCAGGCGCGGAGGAAGTTTCGCGGCGAAGATGCGGTCCTGTGCTTCCTTCAGATTGTAGGGCGTGCGGTGGAAGTGGACTACCTGCGCATCCGTGTCGAACAGCGCGAATGCAGCGCGCCAGTCGCCATCGCGGGGCTGGCCGACGGAGCCGGGATTAATCAAATACCGCGTGGCCGGTTTCAGTTGCAGCGGAACCGATTCGGCTTGACCGACGGTGCGATACTCCGGCCGGAAACCGTCGGCCGAGGACCCGTTGGCAAAGAATCCACCCTGCAGGTGAGTGTGTCCAAAGAAAGTCAAGGGAGTCGTCAGGGTGATCAGCGGCGCGAGCGCGTCTCCCAGGGAAACCACGTACTCATCCTCATCGTTGGGCGAGCCGTGGACCAGTTGCACGTGGGGAAAGTCCGGCAACGAAATCGGCCCCTGCGGCAGGGCGCGCAGCCAGTCGAGATTTTCGGGGGTCAATTCGTTGCGCGTCCAGATGGCGGCCGCGGCAGCCATGGCGTTGAACTCGTCGAGCTCCATCACGCCGGTGGCGGCCTTGTCATGATTGCCGCGCACGAAAATCTTCCCCAGCTTTCGAGAGCGCTCGGCCACCTCGTTCGGACTGGCGCCGTAGCCCACGATGTCGCCGAGGTTCACCACCTCGTCAAATGGCGGAGCACCTGCCAGGGTCGCATCGAGAGCCTCGAGATTGGCGTGGATGTCGCTTAGCAGCAGTATGCGCACGAATCACCGGACAAACTGCCGATTATAGACTGAACAGAACATTCCCGCGCATCGGGAGGCTTGAGCTTCCTGCGATGAGGTCGAACGCGTCCTCTAAGAGTTGACGACCGGGCACCTTGCCCAGTGACCCGCCGCAACCTCGACCAGTGGCGGAAAGTCGCGGGCGCACTCGGGCACGCGGAATTCGCAGCGCGGCTCGAAAGCGCACCCCGGCGGCATAGCATGCAGCGCCGGCACCGTTCCCTCAATTGTCTGCAGCGGACGCGCACGATCCGTCCTCAGATCAGGCACCGCGTGCAGCAAGCCCCGCGTGTAGGGATGCGCAGGAGCCTTGAAGATGTCTTGCCTCGCGCCCAGCTCCACCAGGCTGCCGGAGTACATCACGGCAACGCCGTCGGCGATCTGCGAAACTACCGCCAGGTCGTGAGAAATGAAAAGCATGGCCAGTCCGAACTTGGTGCGCAGTTCCGCCAGCAGCTCGAGAATCTGCGCCTGGATGGTGACGTCGAGCGCCGTGGTCGGCTCGTCGGCAATCAGCAACTGCGGGCGGTTGACGATGGCCATGGCGATCATGATGCGCTGGCGCATTCCGCCAGAGAGTTGGTGAGGATAATCGCGGGCGCGGCGCGTGGCATCGGGGATGGCAACGTCGTTCATGGCGTCGACCGCGCGCTGCCAGGCGTCGTGTTTCGAAATGGAGTTATGTGCGACGACTGCTTCCGCGATCTGATCTCCGACACGCATGACCGGGTTGAGCGCGGTCATCGGTTCCTGAAAGATCATCGCCATGCGCGAGCCACGCAACTGGCGCATGGCGTCGTCATTCAACGCGGGAAGGCTGCGCGGCGCCGTCCCGTTTTCTGCAAAGAGGATCGCTCCGGAGACTCGGGCCTGCGGCGGCAGCAGGCGCATGATGGCCAGAGATGTAATCGACTTGCCCGAGCCGGATTCGCCGACCAGGCCAAGGACTTCGCCGGGGACGATGGAGAAACTCAGATCGCGGACGGCGAGCAAGGATTTTGTTTGTGTGGGGACAGCCGCGCGAGCCTGCCCTGAGCGAAGCCGAAGGGGCTGTCCCGCTGCCCGCAGGGCAGCGAGGTTTGGGGCCTGCGCTGGAAATGAAATGTTCAGATGGCGGACTTCGAGCAGCGGCTGCACGGCTTCATGGTAGCAGCGCACGCAAAAACCGTCGCCCTTGGGCGGCGGACAGCCCCTTCGGCTTCGCTCAGGGCAGGCTCGGGGGGCTGTCCCTACATGCATTACCGCGGCTACAGCGAACGGCAGGTTCCTCCACTGCGCCGTCGCTTTCGCTCCGGCTCCGGTCGGAATGACAAGTTTTTTAGCTATATCCTCATTACTCTTAATCACCGCGCCTGGCTACTGCATCACCGCGCCTGGCTACTGCCCCAAAATCAGCGGCAGGCCGTTCTTGTTATTGCCGATCACCACCACCTTGGAGTTCGGACTCTTAGCCAGGTTTTCCGTGGCTTCGATTCCCTTCCATTCCAGCAGCGACGGGGTAATGCCCTGCGCGACAATCTGCTGGAAGTCGCGCACGCCGGCGGCCTCGATGCGCTTGCGCTGGGCTTCCTGCGTTTCTTTCTGCAGGCGGAAGTTCATAGCCAGCGATTCCTGTTCGGCCTGCTGCTTGGCTTCGATCGCGGCCTTCAGCGTAGCCGGCAGTTGAATGTCACGCAGCAGAACATTTTCCACCGTGATACCGCGTGCGTTGAGTTCCGTGGTGATCTGGTCCAGAATCTGCTTGGCCACCATTTCGCGCTCGCCGGTGTAAAGGGCGTTCGCGGTGTGTGAAGCGGTGGCCTCGCGGATGGCCGAACGCAGCGTCGGCTCCACTACGACTGTCTCATAATCTGCCCCAATCTTCTGAAAGACTTCCGCGGCGCGGTCGGGGTTGAGGTGATAGATGAGCGAAGTATCCAGGCTCATCATCAGGCCCTCGCTCGACGGAACGTTAGCCGATTCCTTGAGGGTTTGAGTCTGGATCGACAGCTCGTTATTCGTTTTCAGCGGGTTAATGAGATGGATGCCTTCACCCAATATTTCTCCGGATTGCACTTTGCCGAAAAGAGTGAGCACCCCCACATGGCCAGTGCCCACACGGGTAATGGAACTGAGTAGCAGGATTACGAGCAGGAATGCAGCGATTCCCAGGCCGATCAGGCGAAGAAAGCCTCCGCCGTGGCTGCCGCCACCATCAATAACTCTGCCGCGAGCTGGATCAAAAATTGTCATCGGAATTCTCCCTGTAGGATTCTAGGGTCGGGCAGGCGAGTGAGATAAGTGGCTTCTCTGGATCAGGGTTCTGGAAGGGGATGTCAGGGCCGAGTGTTTTTCAAGAGCCGTAGCGTTGCGGGATCAAATTCACCAACACAATATTTCTTCAACGCATCCAGAAAAACTTGATTCTCCGGCGTCGCTTGGGCGAACAGCGTCATGCAAGACCGGAACTTTAGGTGATCAGGAGAACCGAAGATTTGTCCGAGGGAACGCCCCTCAACCAGGTTTACCAGCTGCGTGCAGTCTCTGAGCCTTTGACCGAGAACCGGGTGCAGCAAATATGCCTGAGCCTCATCCAGAGAAGAAATCGAAAACCGGTCTGAGGTGGCACTCATGCCCAAACCTTTCATCTGGGGAAAGATGAACCACATCCAGTGCGAGGTCTTCAGTCCGGCCCGCAGTTCTGCACACACATCTTCATAGTCGTCGAGCTGCGCATTCACGAAGCGCTGCAGATTGTAGGGATCATTGTGGGGATGATCTGGAACCATTTTCAGCCTCGCGGCCCGACGAACGCTAACGTCCGGCTGAAGCGCGACAATTGTAGCTTTTTCGTGGGGGTTGCTGCATCGCACTCGAAGCGACACATATAGCAACTGGAGGCTTTGATCCCCTTCAGTCCAATTTGCGACGCTGCTGAATCTTGCTCTTCCCGTGGTGCATCTCTTACAGTACATCTATGAGCAAGATTCACATTCCTACACCTTTGCGGCAATACGTGGGCAAACAATCGTCAGTCGAGGTAGGGGGAGCTACCGTCGGCGAGGCGATGAATGCGCTGGTGGCGCAGCATCCCGATCTGCGGAAGCATCTCTACACCGAAGACGGCAAACTGCGCGCTTTCGTCAATCTCTACGTCAACGACGAGGACATCCGCTACATGCAGAAAGAAGCGACCGCGCTGAAGGAAGGTGATAACATTTCCATTGTGCCTTCCATCGCCGGAGGCGCAGCCTGACGAGGATTTCCGATTTGAATTCTGTCGCTACAATGCGCTGTTGTTGTTGTCGCCCTTCCTGTCGGTAGCGCGCGTTCGCGCGGTCGTCGAATCAATTCCAGCGACGAAGAATAACCTTTGAACCACGAAGGGCACGATGGTACACGAAGGAAAACTCAGAGGACTTATGGCTACCACTATCGAAATTCCGGTAACCCTCAGCAAAGACGAAATCCTGCGCTACTCGCGCCATCTCATCATGCCCGAAGTCGGCATGGAGGGGCAGCAGAAGCTGAAAGCGGCGCGCGTGTTGTGCATCGGCACGGGCGGCCTGGGATCGCCGCTGGCGCTCTACTTGGCGGCCGCGGGCGTGGGGACGTTGGGCCTGGTCGACTTCGATGTGGTGGATTACACCAACCTGCAGCGCCAGATTATTCACTCGACCGCTGACGTGGGGCGCAAAAAGCTCGATTCCGCCGCGGATAAGCTGAAGGGGATCAATCCATTTCTCAACCTGCGGACCTTCGATACTAGGCTGAGCAGTGCGAACGCGCTGGAATTGTTTCGCGACTTCGACATCATCGCCGACGGCACCGACAACTTTCCGACCCGCTATCTGGTGAACGACGCGTGCGTCCTGACTGGCAAGCCGAATGTCTACGGATCGATCTTTAGATTCGAGGGCCAGGCCAGCGTGTTCGCCACGAAAGATGGACCGTGCTATCGCTGCCTGTATCCCGAACCGCCACCGCCCGGCCTGGTTCCTTCGTGCGCGGAGGGCGGCGTGCTCGGCATTCTTCCCGGCCTCGTCGGCGTGATGCAGGCCACCGAAGTCATCAAGCTGATTCTCGGTATCGGCGATCCGCTGATCGGGCGCCTGCTGCTGATCGACGCGCTGGGCATGAAGTTTCGCGAACTGAAGCTGCGCAAGAATCCCGACTGCCCGGTGTGCGGCACCCATCCCACGGTCACGAAGCTGATAGACTACAACGAGTTTTGCGGCATTCGTGGGGAGGAAAAGCCTGTGAGCAGCGGAGTGCCTGAAATTCAGGTGGAAGAATTGAAGCGGCGTCTTGATGCCAAGGACGACGTATTCGTGCTCGACGTGCGCGAGCCGCACGAATATCAAATCTGCAATATCGGCGGATATCTGATTCCGTTGAACGATCTGCCCAAGCGCGTGAATGAGCTGGATTCGAGCCGCGAAATTGTTGTCCACTGCAAAATGGGCGGACGTAGCGCGAAGGCGGTCGCATTCCTGCAGCAGTCGGGATTCACCAAGGTGCATAACCTGGCGGGCGGCATCACGGCCTGGTCCGACCGCGTGGATCCCAAGGTGCCGAAGTACTGAGAGTCAGTTGCCAGCGGCCAGTTGTCAGTTTTGAGAGGGGAGCGCGAAAGCGCTCCCTTTTTCTGCCTCGTACCAAGTTTCGGTTAGCTTCGTTTTTGCGTTGACATCGCCGCAGCCGTGCGGATAATACCAGTGTTCTGCACGTCGGCCCGAAGGACATCCCATAAGACTTGAACGATGGAGGGGTTTATGCAGGGAATTCCGCGTTGGCAACTCGCCTGGCTATTCCCAATTCTGTGCCTTTCGGCGCTCGCACAGGATTCTTCGAGGCCGCGCGTCTTCATCACCGACAGTCAGTCTTGGGAAGTCGGCGGTTACAGCGCAGGTACGTCCGGAGGCGGGGGTTCGGTCTCGCATGGAGGGGCGCGTCCCCAGACTGCCGAGATCATCAAAACTTTCGGCCAGCGGTGCCCGGAAGTGCTGGTGAACAACATCCAGGAAAAGACCGACTACATCGTCCTCCTCGATCACGAGGGTGGAAAGGGCGTTCTGCGGCACAAGAATAAAGTGGCGGTCTTCGCGAGAGTCAGCGGCGATTCGGTAGTCAGCAAGTCAACCTTGTCGCTGGGCGGCTCGGTGCAAGAGGCGTGTGAGGCGATCGACCGGGATTGGGCCGCGCACAGCTCCGCCATGCGGACGGCAGCGACAACAGCCGTCGCCAGTAAAATTGCAGATCCGCCGCCGGTCGCCGCCCCCGCTCCCGCGCCGCCGGCCTTGGCGGAAGAGAAGGGCAAAATTCTGGTCAGTTCAACGCCAGACGGAGCCGAAGTGTACGTCGACGATGCCTTCGTCGGAAATGCGCCCGCGACCCTGCAACTTTCCTCCGGCAAGCACATCGTCAGGGTTGCGCAAGAGGGCTACAAGGACTGGGCCAAAGAAGTTTCCGTGCTCGCGGGTTCCGAGGTGGGTCTAAAGGCGACGCTGGAAAAGAATTAGGCCTGTGGTTCCCGCTCGAGCGCGCCTTAACCCTGGCGTCACTGAACTAGAGTTGCCATAGCACGTAAAAAGGGGAGCACTCATGTGCTCCCCTTTATTCTTGTTGATTCACCATGCCGGATTACTTGCTCGATCCGGCCTGCATGCCGCCGCTGGAGTCGCCAATCTCGAGGGCGAATTTCTTGCCTTCGAAGCGAGCGCCGGCCAGAGTGCTGGTTCCGTCATCGTTGTGCTTCAAGACGGCCGCATTGTTGTCCGATGGCTTGTTCAGGTCTACTACTTTCGCGGGCACTTTGGCGACCACAGCTTTGCCTTGCAGGATGCTGACTTCCACGTCAGGACCGCTGCCGTCCCACTGTAGTTTATATTCGCCGGGTTTGAGTTTGGTCCCGTTGATGGTCGTGGGACTTTGCAACGTCAAGCTGGCCTTCGTAGCTGCAAACGCGCTGGATGCCAGCAGCAGAGCCAACCCCATCACCAGGCTTTTCGAAACTGTCGCGAACTTCATAGCTGCTCCTTTTTCTTTCCCGAAAAAACGTCGGGAAACGGTTAGGGCGGCCCGGCTCGCGACAGCGCGAGAAAACACTTGTGTTTCCCCACGAATCGCCTACAATGCTGCCTCCGGGGTTGAGCAAACAAGCTGGGCAGACAATTCGCAAAGCTTGTGTGCTGTGATGGGGGTTTTCTCATCTGGGCCGCCAAACCGAGTGTGAGAGAATCCCCAGACCCCGCAAAAATATCGAATCAAATCGGACCGGCATCACCTCTGCGCCGTCTCTTTACCCACTCCGACAAACTACGCATTCGCCGCCGTCGAAGTTCCCTTGGATTGTGATCTCGTCGCGCACTCTTTGGACGCTGGGCGCGCCCTTCCGGTAGCAAGCAACTCACCCGAATTCATTCTGAGGGAAAGGGAACATTAAGCGAATGTTTTGTGGAGATGGGTAAAACGGAGCAGCGTGGCAAAAAAAACAGTTTCTGCGGTGCGGGCTTTGGAATTTCTCTGCGTTCTCCGCGAACCCTCGGCGATCTCAGCGGTTAAACGCTTTGAAACATCTTAGCTGCAAAGCTCGCGGAGAAGACTCGCGGAGGATGCTAAGAAAGGCACTGGCCGCGTCATGAGATGTTCGCACGAATTAATCTGCGTCGCCGTGCTGGCGTTCGACTGACCAGACGTTCGCCTGATCTTTCTCGAACGGATAGACGTGCACCATCCAGTTGAAGATCACCGGGCGAAATGTTCCGCCCGCCGCGTCGCAGGCTTCCTGCGTGGTGATGGATCCTCGCAACCCAAACTGTGGATGCGGCGCCAGCATTTCTTTCCTCTGGCCCGCGGGAGGCGCGCAGAAATTCACGTGCTCGTGCCACTGGGCCACGCTGAGCGGGATGCGCTCGTCGAGCTGCTCCTCCGTGAAGCGTTTGGGCGCGGTGTACATCACGCCGATCAGCTTGTAGTCGTCGCCGTGTTTCTCATAAAGCAGCGAGGTGGGGTGCTCGGGATTGAAATGAAAGAAAGCTTCCCGGGCGTAGCCGCGATTGGTGAAGTGATACATTTTCTGCGGGATTTCGGGATGGAAGATTTCGTAACCCTCGCTCAGCGCGGTGTGATAGTCGGAATATTTTTCTGACGCCTTACGCGCTTCCGCGGTGACTTGCTGGGCGCGTGCCGCGTCGCCCGCCTTGGCCTGGCGCAACGAAGTCATCTTCATGTGCGGGCCCATGTCCATGTGCCCTTCCATCGATTTCATGACGTGAGCGCTGGCGTCGCTGTCGGCATCCTTATCTCCGTCCATCGGCATGTCCTTCATCTTCGACATATCATGTCCCGACATATCCATGCCAGGCATCGACTGTTGGCCGGCCGACGACGTGCCGCTCGACGGAGCGTTCATTGTTTGCCCCCAGGCGATGCTGCACATCAGAACCGCAACCAAGACCACGATACGATCAAGCATAAAACGTCCTCCCCACAATCTCAGTTGTTATAACCCTGCCGCACTGCGAATGTTTCTGCAAGTGATCGCGGGTTACCCGCGATGACGGAGGTAATCAGCCGATCTAAATTTGCGCACCAATCGTAGCGCAGGCATCCCTTCGACTTCGCTCAGGGCAGGCTCTGCCGGCTGTCGCGTGGGCGTCTCGCCCTCGCAGTCGGCGCCACGCCGGGTGCCCCATTTCTCGCGCGTTCTTTGCGCGAGAAGCGGGGATTTTCGACGGAGCTTGCTGAAGAGGCGTCTCGGGCTCGCATTTGGCGGCCCGCCCCAGTTTCTGATACAACCTGATTCCTTGACCCTCGAATTCGCAATCTTCCTTTTCTTCGCCGGAGCGCTGGGCGGAGCTCTCAATTCCGTCGCGGGAGGCGGCAGCTTCATCGCGTTTCCTGCGCTGCTGTTCACCGGCGTGCCTCCGATTCCAGCCAATGCCACGAATACGATCGCGCTCTGGACCGCCGCCGCGGCCAGTGGAGGCGCGTATCGCAAGCGGTTAGATGTCCCACGCCGCGTGATGATCCCGCTACTGGCCGCGAGTCTGGCCGGCGGCTTGGTGGGTGCGTTCCTGCTCTTGAAGACTCCCGCCCACACCTTCATGCGCGTCCTGCCCTGGCTGACTCTGGGCGCGACGTTGCTGTTTGCCTTCGGCAAGAAACTGGCCGGCGGGCGCCAGTCGGTGATTGAGCACGAGGCTTCGACTGCGGCTCTCGCCGGGACGACGCTGTTTCAGTTGTGCGTCGCGGTGTACGGAGGCTACTTCGGTGGTGGAATGGGAATCGTGATGCTCGCCATGCTGGCCGCTCTCGGCATGACCGACATTCATGCCATGAATGCGCTGAAGAGCGTGCTGGGGTTTGTGATCAACGGCGTCGCGGTGGTCACGTTCGTGGTCGCAGGCGCGGTGTACTGGAAGCACGCGATCGTGATGATCGTCGGTGGAATTGCCGGCGGATACTTAGGCGCGCACTATGCTCAGAAGATGCCGCAGCCCTGGATCCGTATATTCGTCGTTTTGGTCGGCGCCGGAATGACGATGTACTTCTTCTGGAAGTCGTACTGAAAAACAAAATCGGCCACGGATTTCGCGGATCTCACGGATCAATTCAAATCACGGCCTTAGATTTTAATCCGTGAAAATCCGTGCAATCCGTGGCCGAACTTTCTTACTGTAGCGGCGCCGAGACGTGTTCGTGCACGATGACCCACTTGCCGTCTTCGTTCTCAAAGATCACCGTCCAGCGGAAATTGCCCATTTCGACTTTTCCTGCCTTGGTCGTCATCTCCTCTTTTAGAGTCGCAGTGGCCCAGACCAGGTCTCCGTGCGGATGCACCACGGCATCATCATTCACCGTAAACTTCGCACTCTTGTAACCGGCGAGAACGCCCTTGACGCCCTTCTCGTATTCGTCCCAACTGCCATACTTCAGAGGAGCAATATCAAAATACGTGTGCGGCCCAGTCGCATAATACTGGGCAACGTTGGCGGGGTCGAGGGTCGTCCACCCGTCCCAGATTTTCTGTAGATAAGCTTTGTCGGGAGCCGGGCCCGCAGCCTTCTTCATGGGAGACTTCTTGGTTTGCGCGAAACTCGACAGGGTCAGAGCGAGCAGACATAGCGATACGGTTAAAAAGCGCTTCATGATGGGATTCCTCCGCGGATTCGCCGAAATTCTCGCACAACCGCAGGAAAAACAATAGGCGCTTCCTCCGTGTGACTTCGTATCCTTGGCGGTGAAGGTCGTAGAGTTGAGGCGCCTGAGCGATTGAGTTTGACCGATTTCCACAGCGCACGTTAGAATGGTTGAGTTTGCCTGTACTGGCCGACCCGTTCTGGGGACGCCTGTCTCGGCTGTAGAAGCGCCGCGGCGGAAAACACAGCAAGCACAGGAAAATCAGCAGGCCCCTTGGTTGCGCCCGTGTGCGCCCTGGGGTTTCCGGTTACGAGTTCCATTTGCGGGCTGATTTCAACGACATTTGACGGAGGCAGACGTATGTACGCGGTCATCCGCGCCGGTGGCAAGCAGTACCGGGTGGCGCCCGGCGATGTAATTCGAGTGGAAAAAGTGGGCACCGGCACCGACGGACAGGTGGAGTTCCCTGTGCTTGCGGTTTCCGGCGAAGCCGGCCAGATTGAAGCAGGCCAGCAGTCGGATGCACGCGTAGTTGGCCAAGTCGTCGAAGAAGGCCGTGGCGCGAAGATCCTGGTGTTCCACTACAAGCGCAAGAAGCAGTACAAGAAACTGCGCGGACACCGGCAGGCTTACACTGCTGTGCGCATTTCTGAGATCGCTTTCGGCGGGCAGAGTTTCAAGGCCCCCGAACTGCCCAAGAAAGAAGCGAAGCCGAAAAAGGTGAAGGCGATTGAAGCTGAAGAGCCGGCGGCGGAACCGACAGTCGAGAAAGCTTCAGCCAAGAAGAAAGCTGCGCCGAAGAAGGCGGCAAAGAAGTCGCCAGCGAAGAAGAAATAACCACGTAGGGACGGACGCATTCGTCCGTCCAGGTTTTAACTGAGAACTGATCACCGAGAACTGAGAACAGTCATATGGCACATAAAAAAGGGCAAGGCACATCACGAAACGGCCGCGACTCAAACGCGCAGCGGCTTGGCTTCAAAGCATTCGGCGGGCAGGTTGTGCCCGGCGGCACCATCATCGTGCGCCAGCGGGGGACCCGCGTGAAGCCGGGGCTGAACGTCGGCCGCGGCAAGGACGACACGCTATTCGCCAAGATCACGGGACGCATCAAGTTCCTGAACAAGGGATCGATGGGCAAGTTCGTGATGGTCGAGCCGATCGAAATCAACTAGCGTCTCCGCTGTTGGAAGGTTCGCGGCGCGGGAACGCCCGCGTCACACAAGCCTCGCCTTCGGGACGAGGCTTTTTTAATGCAGTCGTTGGTCGCTAGTCGTTGGTCGTTCGCGGTTCGACAAGAACCCTAAGCGACCGGAGCTGACAAACAAAGGCCGACTTCCACAACCAAAGATCAACGATTAACGACCAACGACTAACGACCAAGGACCGCCATGTTCATCGATGAGGCAAAAATTCGGGTCAAGGCCGGCGACGGCGGCAATGGCTGCATGGCCTTTCGGCGGGAGAAGTTTGTTCCGCGCGGCGGACCCTCCGGCGGCGACGGCGGCAAGGGCGGCGACATCGTCATGGAATCCAGCGAGCGCCACAACACGCTGGTGCATTTCCGTTTCAATCCCGAGCACACCGCCCAGCGCGGACGCCACGGCGA
The DNA here is from genome assembly GCA_013289685.1 of Acidobacteriota bacterium. GTDB lineage: Bacteria > Acidobacteriota > Terriglobia > Terriglobales > Acidobacteriaceae > Sulfotelmatobacter. The sequence continues at coordinate 83,805 of JABCZL010000004.1, forward strand.
AGGTTCGAACAAGACTGGACGCGACGGCGACGGCATTGTCCTGAAAGTTCCGGTCGGCACGATTGTGTTCGACGACGAGACCGGCGACAAGCTTTTCGAGTTTACGCAGCCCGATCAGAGTTTCGTGATCGCCCGCGGCGGGCGCGGTGGACGCGGCAACGCGCGCTTTGCCACATCCGTACATCAAGCCCCGCGCGAGCATGAAGAGGGGCGACCCGGCGAGGAGCACGTCTACCGGCTCGAACTGAAGCTGCTCGCCGACGTGGGGCTGGTGGGATATCCGAACGTTGGCAAGTCGACGCTGATCTCGCGCATCTCGGCGGCGCGACCGAAGATTGCGGACTATCCCTTCACCACGCTCGAGCCCAACCTGGGCGTGGTCGCTGTCGGCGACGCTAAAAGCGAAGTCAGTTTTGTGGTCGCCGACATTCCCGGCCTGATCGAAGGCGCGCACACCGGCGCCGGACTCGGCACGCAGTTCCTGCGCCACATCGAGCGGACGCGCCTGCTGGTTCACCTGGTCGACGTGTCCGATTCCAGCGGCCGTCCCGACGTGACCAAGGACGTCGAAGTGATTCTCGGCGAACTGGGCAGCTTCGGCGCTCATCTCGACGAGAAGCCGATGATCATGGCCGCGTCGAAGATCGATGCCGTCAACAAAGACAAACTCGCCGCCCTCAAGCGCTACTGCAAGAAACACAAGCTGAAGCTCTACGAGATCTCCGCGGTCACTGGCAAAGGGATCGAGGAACTGAAGTACGCGATGGCCGAGGAAGTGCAGAAGTTCCGGGAGCGGGAGTTGAGCGAAGCGGTCGAGAAACCGTAGGGGATATCGCTTCACATTTTTTTCTTCCTGGTCTTGTAAAATCCTTCCTTTCTTGACGTTACGGCCGATCGATATGCGGCATTCCCGGCAAAATCCTGAGGCGGAAGGACTTATTTGTAAAATATTGCGGAATAAGGAGTTATTCACAGATTTCTGGCCGCGCGGCGCTGCTTCCGATGGGCTCACCGAGTTGAGGGGGTTCTCGCGCACTAGACCATTGTGAGCTTTCTGTATCCTCAGTAAAGGTTGTCCGTCACAAAACCCGTAATTCTTTCTGTGGAAGGCTGTGGAAAACCCTCATGGCGTCTTAAGAGTCCGTTGATGAACGGTGAATAGAGATCAGGTGTTATTTTCTTGCGGTTCTATTCCTTCCACGAGATCGGCAAACCTTGGTGCTTGGAAGCGCTCACGAAAACGGCGCGTGACAGCTTCTCGCGTTTCGCGTATGGCAACCGCTTGCGCATCCAGCTTGTCGAGTACAGCTCCTGGGTTCAGGTGGTACTGATGAATTAGGAACTCATCAGGAGACATTCGATCAATCTCATATTGTGCTAAGCATTCGGCTGGAAAGTCCCTGTCATTTAGTGTCAAAATCGCATCAGCCTTTCCCCTGATGGCGGCAGCTAAGACATGACGGTCTTTGGGATCGGGAATACATGTCAAAGCTTGAATGAGGTCATCGGGGATCGGGACGAACGCTTCCGGAAATGTACTCCGCATTGCGTCCAAACGTCGCTTGACCTGTTCGGAGTTGTATTTCATTCGTTCTAAAGCGGTACCGACCTCTTGGAGAATGGAATCGCTCCAAAGAGGCCGGTATAAAGCAGGTTCCTCAGCTAACCGCAAAAGAGTTTCGCAAAGTGGCATCGGAACTAACACACAGGCATCAAGCAAAACGGTATATTCATTGTCCGGCGTTAGGATCATTCGGCATCATGTCGTAAATCCCTTCGTCATACTCCGCACGTGCCAGATCGTCTAACACTTTTCGGCGTGCGGCATCTCGCTTGGCTTTGTAGGCCAAAACGTCGCGGGCATAAATCCTGCGATGCGTTCCGACCTTGATGAATGGGATCTCGCCTTTCGTTAGCAAGTTCACAAAAAACTGGCGCGACATACCCAGCATTTTGCTCGCTTCCATTGTCGTTAGTAACGCGTTGTTCTGCAAAATGGTTACCGATGACCCCGCCGTCAAGTCGGCAAGCAGTTGGCAGAGAAATGAGTAAACGTTATTTGGAAGAACCTGAGTTTTCCCGTCAGGCCCAACCAATTTTGCTGACGCCTTTTGCAACCTCCGGTAAATGCCGTCTATATCTTGTTGGTCGCGTTGTGAAATGGGGATGTGTGTCTGTGTTGGCGTAGTTGGACTCATCTCCTTGGTCGCGGTCACGGTGCTCCTCCTTTACGGCTGGCGCTTGTTTTCGCTGGTCGCCCCATCTACAGAACCGTTGCACACTGCTTAAACACTACAAACGCTACATATGACACAAATATACATGCTAAACGCTATAAGTACAACAAGTAAGAATGATGGCCATCCTAAGCTATTGATAATGCAGCCCTCCTCCCCCGCAAAGGGGGAGGCAAGGCACTACCCTCCCTAGCGCACAAGGCGCGGCTAGGATGGGGCACCATCGTCAGGGGTGATGCAGGCTGCCAAATCAAAAAGGCGGCCCGAGAGGTAGGCCGCCTTTCTCCGTGTTCAAAACCCCACAAAACCCCAGACTTGCCTCTCACGCCCTCGGCAACGGGCCGTGCTGGAAGTGATATTGCAGAATCCGCGCGGCCAGCGCGGGGGTCAGGGTTGCTCCGTTGTGCTCCACCGTGCGTACGACTTCTCCGCGGCAGACGACTTCCGTCGAAGACAGTCCCGCAATTTCCTGCGGGAGCACGAGATTGATTTCCAGTTGCGCGCTGGGCTGCAGGACTTCATCGGCCTGGAAGAGCATCCCGGACCGGCTGATGTTTTCGGTGGTGCCTACGTGCCAGTCTTTCTCGCCGAGACGGCGGTAGCGCAGAGGCAAATGAAGTTGGAATCTTTGAGCGCGCGAGGGCGGAGCTTCCTTGGCCCGCGTGGCTCGGAGTGGTTCAAAGGACTGCATGGACATAGCGACCTCCGGGGGAGTAGGGGTTGCGTCGAGCACTTCGCGCACCTTGCTTTTCAGGTCGCGAAGGTTAAAGGGCTTCTGGAGCAGGCGTACACCGGCGTCCAGCATGCCGTTGTGTCCGATCACGTTTTCGGTGTAGCCGGACATGTAGAGGATTTTCACGTTAGGGCGAATCTCGGAAATACGCTGCGCCAACTCGCGTCCGTTCATGCCGGGCATGATGACGTCGGTCAGCAGCAGGTGGATGACCGCCTCATGCGCCACCGCGATCTGCATCGCGACCGCGCCGTCGGCGGCCTCGATCACCTTGTAGCCCTGCTTCTCGAGATACTGGCGGGCGAGGTAGCGCAGGTTGGCTTCGTCCTCGACCAGCAGAATAGTCTCCGTGCCGGGTTCGACTTTGCGGTATTCCACGGGTGCCGCGACTTGAGTGGCGGTTTCACCGGCGGAGGCCACGCGCGGCAGATAGATCTTGAACGTCGTGCCCTTGCCCACCTCACTGTAGACCCAGATGTATCCCCCACTCTGCTTGACGATGCCGTAGACGGTCGACAGTCCCAGGCCGGTTCCTCTGGTTCCCTTGGTGGTGAAGAAGGGTTCAAAGATGTGCTGCTGCGTCTCGCTATCCATGCCGGCGCCGGTATCGCTGATGGCGATCATGACGTAGTCGCCGGGCCGCAGTGGCGCATGAAAGCGGGCGTAGTCATCGTCGAGTGTGACGTTCGAGGTCTCGATGGTCAGCTTGCCTCCCGATGGCATGGCGTCGCGCGCGTTGACGGCGAGGTTCACGATGACCTGGTCGATCTGTCCGGCATCGGCGCGGATCGGCCACAGGTTCGGGCCGGGAACCATCACCAGGTCGATGTCCTCGCCGATCATGCGGGTCAGCATCTTGAGGTTTTCCGTTGCGACGTCGTTCAGATTCACAATCCGGGGAGTGAGCATCTGCTTACGGCTGAATGCAAGGAGCTGGCGGGTCAACGATGAGGCCCGTTCGGCAGCGCTGGCGATTTCCTGGGCCGGACCGCGCAGGTGAGGCTCTGCCCCCAGCCGTTCGAGGAGGAATTCCGAATATCCCGAAATCACCATCAGGAGGTTGTTGAAGTCATGGGCGATGCCGCCCGCGAGGCGGCCCACGGCTTCCATCTTCTGGGACTGGCGCAGTTGCTGCTCGAGGGCGCGGCGCTCGGTCACGTCTTCGGCGAAGAGCTCGAAGACCAGTCCTTCGCGGCCATTGGCGACCGAGCGGCCGGAAATGCGAACCACGGTGGTCGTGTTGTCCTTGCGTTTCCATTCCGCGGTGAGCCCCTTGAAGGGGTCCGCCGAGCGCAGGAAATCGGCGAGGGCGAACCACTCGTCGTTGTCGGCATAGAGGCCGAAGATGTGCTGTCCGATCAACTCGTTGGCGGAAGTGTGGCCCAGCAGTTCGAGGAACGCGGGGTTGGCATCGAGAATCTTGCCGGTGGAGTCGCAGCGGCAAACGCCGTAGGGAGCGTTGGTTACCAGCGAACGGAAGTTCAGCTCCGAGTGGCGCAGGTTTTCCTGCGCGGAACGCAAGGCAGCGTTGAGCCAGCAGATCAGCATGGCGACGAAGAAGAACAGAGAAAGGCGGACGATGGCGGTGCGCAACTGCGCCGGGCTGTGTTCTCCGGCGAGCGAGAAGTAGGCGCTCACGGTCAGGGCGAAGGCCGTGGCCACCACTCCGGGCTTCCAGCCTCCGTACCAGGCGCTGACCATGACGGCCACGCCGAACAGGGCCAGGCGGCTCTCGGAGACATCGGTCAGCAGAACCGTGGGAATCAAGGCCAGGGCTGTGCTGAGCACAGCTACCCCATATCTCAGAATGGGAGCACGCGCCGCAGGAATGCGGAGTAGGGGGAGGGTTACTCGCATGTAACCCATCCTAGTTCCAAAATAGGAAACAGGGAACATTACAGGAGTTCATTTCGGTTTTGCGAACGGGGCGGATCGGCATGTCCCATCGCACGGTGATCGGAGGGCCAGGTGGACAATTGGAGGTGATCCCGCTTGCATCTTAGGCCGGGAATCTGGACACTAGGCGGGGTTCATTCACTCATGAATATCGGACTTTTTGGCGGGACCTTCGATCCGGTGCATCGCGGACATCTGGCGCTGGCGCGGACGGCGCTGGAGCAGTACAAATTGCACCGGATTCACTTCGTGGCGGCGAACATTCCTCCGCACAAACAGCGGCAGCCGCTTTCGCCTTTCGTCCACCGATTTGCCATGCTGGCGCTGGCCACGGCCGCGGAGAAGGCGTTTGTGCCGTCGTTGCTGGAGGCGCCGGAGGAGGGCGTGACGCCGATTCGGAGAGACCGCCCAGAAAAAGACCGGCCGGAGAAGCCGAACTTTACGATCGACACGATCCGCCGACTGAAGCAGACGTTCAAAGCCAGTGACCAGCTTTTCTTGCTCATCGGGATGGATGCTTTTGCGGACATCGCCAAATGGCACCAGGCCGAGGCGCTGTTCCGCGAGTGTGAATTTGTCGTGGCCAGCCGTCCCGGGTATTCGCTGGCCGATGTGGCGAACGCGCTGCCTGAGAGTCTGCGTCCGCGGCCGGAGGTGACTCGGCCGTTTCACAAGCAGCCGGCTACCGGTGATCTGGTGCTGAAGGGAGCGACCGTTCACCTAATGGCGGATCTGCATCAAGCGGCGTCGGCGACGGCGATTCGGCAGGCTGCGGCCGCGGGCAAACCGCTGGGCCGTTTTGTGGATGCTCCGGTGGCGGACTACATCAAGAAGATGGGGTTGTACAAATAGGGGGACGAGTTTCGCGAAAATCTCAGTGGCCGGATATGATGGAGAGATTCGGTGGTGGATCGACTTCAAGATCTTTAACCACTAAGGGCACCCTTCGATTGCGCTCTGTAGAGAATCCCCACCCTTCGGCTTCGCTCAGGGCAGGCTTTCTCGCGCAAAGGACGCGCGAGAAATGGGGCACCCGGATTTTCATCGCCTCCGGGGGGCCAACGGCCCATGCGCACTCAGGGCAGGGCCCGGTGCACGAAGGAAACCAGAGAATTCTTAGAACGAATCAGGGCAGGCGTCCCGAACCGCCGAGGAAGCAGGAGGCACGTGGCTCAGAATCACTACACTACCAAAACAAAGCGGCGTCAGAAGAGCAAGAAGCGTAAAGACTCATCCCAGGCGACGATGGCAAAGCTGCGCGAGCTGGCAGCGGCGGAGGCGAAGCGCGCGGGCAAGTGATCATGCGTGCGCGCGGATTTGTGGGGTCAAGGGTCGGTTACAATTGGGACTCACTTCAAGTTAAAGAGAGAGCATCCGACGACTGAATGAAGAAGAGCGAACTCAAACAGCAGATTTCCGCAGCCATTCAAGCCTGTCTTGAGAAGAAGGCCGAAGAACTCAGCATCCTGGAAATGGAAAAAGGGTCGGGAGCGTTTACCGACTACTTTGTGCTGTGTAGCGGGACCAATCCGCGGCAGGTGCAGGCCATTGCCGACGAAGTGGAACTGCGTCTGAAGGCCGCGGACTTGCGTCCGGCGCATGTCGAAGGCTACAAACAGGCGGAATGGGTGCTGATCGATTATGTGGACTTCGTGGTCCACGTATTCTCGGAAAAGGCGCGCAAGTTCTACGATCTGGAACGGCTGTGGAAGACGGCCAAGCGGCTGGAAGTCGGCGATTTGCAGGCCGCGCCGAAGAAGAAAAAAGCGGCAGCGCCTAAGCCGAAAGTGACCAAGGCGGTCGCGCCGAAAAAGAAGAAGAAGGCGAAAGTCTAACCTCGGGGGCTAAAGAGTATGCTGAAAAGCTCAGTTGGTCGAAGAAGAACGACGACGAGGGCTGAAGCCCAGATTAATTTTCGACGGCTTACGCGGCCCTAAAGGGCCGCTCTTCCACGGTAGCACCGACAAATCCGAGTTTTTCAGCAGACTGTAAAGCCCTCATCGAGGGCAAGACTTTATCGCAGCACTGAAAGCGCTGCGCCACCCAAAACCGACGCGGCGGCTGAACGGTATGCTGAAAAGCTCAGTTGGTCGAAGAAAAACGACGACGAGGGCTGAAGCCCAGATTAATTTTCAACGGCTTACGCGGCCCTAAAGGGCCGCTCTTCCACGATAGCACCGACAAACCCGAGTTTTTCAGCAAACTGTGAAGCCGGTGTTCATTTTGGAAGCAGTTTTTGGCGCGGCTGGAAGCCGCGCTTTTTCAGAGCAATGCCCTCCCAAATCTAAATGACTTCGCGCTCAGAATCCGCGCCGGATTGGGGAAACCAGTACCGGCTGGTTGCATCGGAGAAGTGGAAGGCCAAGTCGGCAGCTATGGGCCGGGCTGTGACCGATGCGCTGGTGGAGTACGCGCAGCCCGCGCCGGGAATGCGGGTGATCGACCTGGCCAGCGGGACCGGCGAGCCGGCGATTAGTTTGGCGTCGCGCGTGGGAGAACACGGGCACGTCACGGCTACTGATCTTAGCCCCGGGCTGCTGGAGATCGCCGACCAGCGTGCGCAGGCGCGGGGGCTCAAGAACTTCACGACTCAGCAGGCGGATGCGCACAGCCTGCCTTATCCAGCAGACAGCTTCGATCTGGCAACGTCGCGCTTCGGCGTGATGTTCTTCAGCGATCCGGTTCGGGCTTTGGCGGAATTGCGCCGCGTTCTGCGGCCCGGAGCGCGGGCGTGCTTTCTGGCATGGGGCTCATTCGATCAGCCTTATTGGCAGAGCATGATGGGCGTGGTGCACCGGCATGTCGGCGGGCCTCTGCGGCCGCCCGATGGACCGGACCCCTTCAAGTTTGCTGCGCCCGGCAGCCTGTCGGCGGTGTTGCGCAGCGCTGGATTCGATGCGATTGAGGAAGAGATAAGAACGTTGCCCTGGATGTGGCCCGGTCCGGTTGAAGAATTGTGGGAGTATGCGCAATCGGTTGCGGTTCCGTTTCGTCCGATGTTGGAGCGCGTGCCTGCAGAGCAGTGGCCGCAGATTCACGGTGAGGTGCATGCGGCGGTGCGACAGTTCTGGGACGGCGAGAAGGTAGCGTTCCGAGTCTCGGTCGTGATGGCCTCGGGGAAGAAGTGAGAGCGGATCTTGTCTGTGAAGATCAAAATTGCATGGATCGGGAAGACGAAAGAGCCGGCGGTTGCATCGCTGACGGAAGAGTATCTCAGGCGGATTTCACGCTATGTGCCGGTGGAAGGGCTTACGCTCAAAAATGAAGGCGCGTTGCTCGATCTGAGCGGGCGAGGGGCCGGGTCGAAAGCGGCCGCGAAATCGACGCTGGTGCTGATGGATTCACGAGGCAAAGAGTTCTCGTCCGAGCAGTTCGCCAAGTTTCTGGGCGACTATCAGGATCGCAATCCTCTGCCGTTGATCCTGGCTATCGGTGGTGCCGACGGTTTCAGCGATGCGGTACGAGCCGCGGCCCAGCACGCGATCTCTCTCGGGAAGATGACGCTGGCGCATGAGTTGGCCCGAGTGGTTCTGCTGGAGCAGGTTTACCGGGCGTTCACGATTCTCAAGGGACACCCGTATCATTCTGGGCACTGAACCGGGCTGGTTCTGTACATACGTCAAGAATTACACCGCGCCCGCAAGGGCGCGGTTCTTCTTTTGCTCCGAATCTCAGTGGGCCGGCGGCGGATCCCAATGCCCGACAATGCCGATCATGAACGGCGTAAACGCCATGCCGTTCCCCAAAGGAATCGAGCCTCGATCCGGCGGACCGGGCGAGAGCGGCCCGAATCCCACACTCGAAGACGCCGTGACGGAAATCTGCGTGCTCACGTGCACTTCCAATTGTGCCTGCAACCCGGCGTTCGGTGCGCCACCAGAAAATCCGGCTTGCCCGGACAGACTGAGTTCCACGTCTGGCTTGATCAGGCCCCAGTTGCGTTTCAAATGCAAGTTGACCAGTGAGATGGCTCCCTGGTACGCCACGGGGTTGTTGGGGTCGGGAGAGAGTTGCACGCTCACATTGGGTTCGTGCAACAGCGCCAATTCCGTGTCTCCCTCACCCAGCTTCAACGCATCCAGATTTCGAAACACCACAGAAACCTGCATGGTCATGGGATTCCGCGTGAGGGGAGCGTTGGCCGTGATACCCGCGGCGGCGTCGAGTCCGGCATGAGCGGAGTCATTGTCAGCGCCTCCGCCTGCACCAACGGTGCGTGTGATATTGAAATCCGGCGGGGCCAGCGACCGCGTTGACCAATAATAGTTCGACCACAGAGAGGGCGAGAGAGAATCGGGTGCCTGCGTCACCGCTCGCACGCTCGTGATGGCGAACTGCTGATCATCCGGCAGCAAGTGCAGCAGCGCATCCATGTCGCCCGGCGGCCGATCCTGAACCGCCCCGATGGCCGCGCGCAATCGCGGAATGTTGACGCCGGTCGACCGCGGCACAAAGAGCGCCAGATTGTCCAGCCGCGACGTCATCTTGATCCGCCAGATTTCGTCGAGCATGTCCGGCATCGACATGCCGTTCAGAATTCCACAACACTTCTGCCAGTCGGGATACGACGTCCCAGAGTTATAGATCGCGTCCCACACGTCGTTGTGCAAAGTCAGCAGCTTTGGATCTGTCAGCCAACCCATACAAACACCTCCACATCGGGGATTCGCTTCAAGACACTTGAGGTCGATCGGGACCCAGCTCGGGGGGAACCGGCTTTCCGGTTGCAGAGCGCCTGCTATTGTACACCCGTTCTTAGTGGGCGTTGGATGAGGCGAGCGGGCGACCCCCGCGTTCCGTCAGGCATCGAAGTTCGAAGAGCGGAATTTGAAGCGAGAGGGCGCAATTGGTCGCTCGGGCCGTGGGGCGTTGTTCCGCTTTTTTCCACAGGGCGTGAGATCGGATCGTCTTTTGGTGACTTGGATAGGAACTGCGGGAGGGGATAAAGTTGGATCATTCATGTCCCTCCGATTCAACTCTGGACTCATAGCGCTTGCATTGATCGTTCTGGGCTGTGCGTCCTGTCTGGGACAACTCCCTGCGCAAGCACCGGTGGCTGGTCCCGCCAGTGGTCCGGAAATCCCGAGGACAGCTTCATCTGGCGTGCAGCTTCCCGTTCAGCGGTTGTCGGGAAGCATCAGCGGAACGGTCCTTGATCAGAGTGGAGCGGTCGTGGCCGGCGCCCGCGTGATTCTTAGCCTTGGAGATCAATCTCCAAAGCAAGAGATGCAAACCGGGGCCGGAGGGCAATTCCTGTTTTCCAACATAGCGCCTGGGACGTTTCAGCTCACCATTACGGCAGCAGGATTCTCGACGCAAACATCCTTTGGAATCCTGCATTCGGGCGAGAACTACATTGTCTCGGGGGCCGCATTGGCAGTGGCGACCACAGTCACGGATGTGGAGGTCGGAGTCTCGCAAGTCGAAGTGGCAGAGGAACAGATCAAGATTGAAGAACAGCAGCGTGTGTTCGGCGTCCTGCCAAATTTTTATGTCAGCTACATTCCCGACGCGGCTCCGCTCAACTCCAGGCAGAAGTTCGAGCTGGCTGCGAGGACGGTGGTGGATCCTTTCACCTTCGTATTCGTGGGAGGCGCGGCGGGAGTGGAGCAGGCGCAAAATCATTTCCGGGGATATGGGCAAGGCGCGCAAGGTTATGGCAAACGCTTCGGCGCCGGCTACGCCGATCAAGTCTCGGGTACATTTATTGGAAGCGCCATCCTGCCCTCGCTTCTGAAACAAGATCCGCGTTATTTCTACAAGGGAACGGGGAGTAAGGCGTCGCGGTTTCTGTATGCCGTCGCCAATGCAGTGATCTGCAAGGGCGATAATCGACGCTGGCAGCCGAATTACTCGAATATGCTGGGGAGCCTTGCGGCGGGCGGCATTTCGAATCTCTACTATCCCGACCAAGATCGTGGAGCGGCATTGACGTTCGAAAACGCGGCCGTAGGGATTGGATCATCGGCCATTTCCAATCTGTTTCAGGAATTCCTCATCCGCAAGTTGACGCCGAAGGCTCCCAAGGAAGCCCCGGCCAACCCTTGAGTCAAGACAGAAGAAGGAAGTTATGAAAATCGCTGTTGTCCTCTTGCTGGTTACAGCCGCCGCATTTGCGCAGGTCGTGCCCACTGCGTCTACCGCACCCTGCGGCCACGACACGGTCAGCTTCAAGGTGAAAACCGACCAGTCTCAACACACGCTGACGGACCCGGAGCCGGGGAAGGCGCGGGTTTACTTCGTTCAGGATGCCGGGACCACGATCGGGTTGGCCTATCCGACAGTGAAGATGGGGATGGACGGACAGTGGGTAGGAGCGAACCGGCTCAATTCCTATTTCTCGCTCTCGGTCGAGCCGGGAGAGCATCATGTGTGCGTGATGCTGCAGTCCTCACTGCTGGCGCAGCGCGTGGAACTCGCGCATTTCACAGCCGAGGCGGGGAAGACTTATTACTACCGCACGCGGATCGTTATGTCGCGCAGCGTGGAGTTGTTAGAGCTTGAACCGATTGACAGCGACCAAGGCAAGTATCTGGTTGCATTGTTCCCGTTAAGCGTTTCAAGTCCCAAGAAGTGAGGGTAGAAAACGCGCTCCGATGACGGGGGCTGAACCCAACGCTGATTGGAGTGTTCCAAACGCGGCCCTGAAGGGCCACTCTTTCACACTGGCATGTCATTGGGTAACGGTGGCCTGGTAGCTCACGGCCTGCCAGTGGCCGATGCGGCGCACCCAGACCCGGGTATAGCGATAAGGACCGCTGAAGTCCTCGCCAAACTGGTGACCTTTCACGTCCGCCCGAGCGGTGACGACGGCCGTGTCGCCGTAGACGCGCACCACCATGTCACTCACATTGATGGCTTCATAGCGCAGCTGGTTACTCTTGCGGGCGGAAACCGTGTCCTGCTTGGTCGTGACCTGGCCCAAGGGTGAGATGGCGACGTAGTCCTCGGCGAGGGTTCGCTGGGAGAAATCGGGATCGCGGTGGAGGCTCGCTTCCTTGGCTTGCCGCTCCATTTCCACGATCTCGCGGATGGTCGCCTGTTCGCCCGAGTCGACCGCCCGTGGATGTACCGCTACATGCTGGCCCGAACCTGCAAAGACCGGCAGCGCCACGAGCAGAGACCACAATAACACCGCACACTTGTTGATCACGATGAGACCTCCGCGGTTTGCGAGGGGACAGAGATCCGCCTGACCGAGCTACGCAACCTTGGATGCTTGAGTTCCGTGGAAAAGTTAGCTGCGGTCTCATTCCTGCCAACATCATTCCTGCAAACATCAATGATGGGCGAGTGTTCACAAGTCATGGCGGAGAGTCTTTTCCTAAGAGTAAAGACGGTGCTGGGGCCTGTATTGTTTCTGGGAAATTCTGAGCCGAGCCAATGTCGCTCTCGCCCCGAGCGCACCCCCACATCCCACTGCCACTGGTTACAGCAACTCCGCTTCCATGCAGGGCACCCTCCAAATCCTTGAAAGAGGGAGACAACCGCTTCCGAGATGCGATTCGGTTGTCCACTCCGGGACTGGACTGTCCAGTATTGGACAGGAGTTTTGCGGGATGACCGGTGTACGGGAGGAGGGCAGCATCTAGTAGAATCAAACGTTCCTGCATGGCTGACATCCGTCGTGGTCTGATTATCGTGAACACCGGGCCGGGTAAAGGCAAGACCACCGCCGCCATGGGAACCGCTTTACGAGCCGTGGGTCAGGGGATGCGGGTGCTGATGCTGCAATTCCTGAAGGGATCGTGGCACTATGGCGAGCTCGACGCCGTGAAGGCCTTCGGCGACAAGTTTGTGATGAAGCAGATGGGCCGGGGCTTCGTGAAGGTCGGCGCGGAGAAGCCGGACCCGGAAGACGTTCGCATGGTGGAAGAGGCCTGGGCCGAGGCCGAGAGCGCGATTCAGTCGGGGACATGGGATCTGGTGGTCCTCGACGAGATTAACTATGCCATCAGTTATGGCATGCTGGACGCGGCGAAGGTGGTCGAGAGCCTAAGGAAGAAGCCGGAGATGGTGCACGTCATCTTGACGGGCAGGAATGCGCACCCCACAATTATCGAGGCTGCGGATACGGTGACGGAAATGCGCCAGGTGAAGCACGCGTATGAAAAGGGCGTTATGGCGCAGAGGGGAATCGAGTACTGAACGATTGAGTAATTGAGGAAATTGGTAATTTAGTAATTGAAAGGCCCGGCATCGCGCCGGGTTTTCAATTACTCAATTACCAAATTTCCCGATTACCAAATTCTTCTTATGGCTTGGTTTAAGCGCGAATCCGGCGAGCTGGACACTTCGGGGGAGAAGCGCGTCAAGACCGAAGGGTTGTGGGTGAAGTGTGATGGTTGCCGGCAGATTATCTGGAAGAAGGATCTGGAAGACAACATGAACGTCTGTCCGAAGTGCGACAAGCACTTCCGGATCGACGCCCGCACCCGGCTGTCCCTGTTGCTCGACGACAACCAGTACGAGACTTTCGACGGGGATATTGCGTCGACCGACCCGCTGAAGTTCGTGGATTTGAAGCCGTATTCGTCGCGATTGAAGCAGGCGCAGGCCGATACGGGCCTGAACGACGCCATTATTAACGCTCACGGCAAGCTGCAGGGACGGCAGGTGGTGGCCAGTGTGATGGAATATGCTTTCATTGGCGGCAGCATGGGCGCGGTGGTGGGCGAAGCTATTACGCGGGCCGTGGAGCGCGCAGTCGACACGCGTACGCCTCTGATTATCGTGTCCGCTTCGGGGGGCGCACGCATGATGGAAGGCGTGATCAGCCTGATGCAGCTGGCGAAGATTTCCGCGGCGCTGGCGCGGCTGGATAAGGCCAAGGTCCCGTACATTTCGCTGCTCACCGATCCAACCACTGGTGGCGTCACTGCGTCGTTCGCCATGCTGGGCGATTTGAATATCGCGGAACCGGGTGCGCTGATTGGGTTCGCGGGGCCGCGCGTGATTGAGCAGACGATCCGGCAGAAGCTGCCGCCGGGCTTCCAGCGCAGCGAATTCCTGCTGCAACACGGCATGCTGGACGCGGTGGTTCCGCGTAAAGAGCTCAAGCCTTATATTGCGCGGGCGCTGGATTTTATGGTGGCGTGAAGACGCTTTTGGCTCTTAGCTCTTGGCTGTTGGCTTGAATCAGCGCTGCCCTTTGCCTTTCCCTCACACCTGCAGACTCGAATCCTAATCGGACTTGGTAAGCTAGAAGCCAAGAGCCAAAGGCCAAAAGCCAAGAGCTTCTTCATGTCCTACGAAACCGCAGTGGCGAGCATGTTTGCGCTGGGGCACGAATTGGCCCAGACGCCGTCGAACAAGTTCGACCTGGCGCATATGCGTGTGCTGCTGAGGGAGATGGATCATCCGGAGCGGGCATTTCCCAGCGTGCTGATCGCGGGGACGAACGGGAAAGGCTCGACTGCCGCGACGTTAGCGTCGATTCTGCGGGCGTCAGGCTTGAAGACTGGGCTCTATACCTCGCCGCATCTCATTCGAATCAACGAACGCATCCGCGTGAATGGAGAAGAAATCGGCGACGATGAGTTTGCGGAACTGCATGGCGAGGTGGATCGCATCGCAGAGAAACTGGTGGAGCAGAGAGAGTTGCCGTGGCATCCCAGCTTTTTCGAGATGATGACGGCGATTGCATTCGTCTACTTCGCGCGCGAGCGGGTGGAGATTGCGGTGCTCGAAGTCGGTATGGGCGGGCGGCTGGATGCGACTAATGTTGTGGAGCCGCTGGTCAGCGTGATTGCCGACATCTCGCTTGACCATCAGAAGTTTCTGGGCAACACGGTGGGTGAGATCGCGCGGGAGAAAGTTGGAATCATCCGGCCCGGGGGCGTAGTTGTGACTCTGCCGCAGCAACCGGAGGCGAACGACGTCATCGGGAATACGATTCTTGAGCTGGGGGCGTGGGGAGTTAGCGCGGTGCAGTACGTGCCGCCCGTCTCGCCGGGGAGTGGCGACTACCTGGTCACGAGGAGCGCAGAAAAGCCTTTAACCGCGGAGGACGCTGAGAAAGCCGCAGAGCACGCGGAGAAGGGCACGCCCCAGTTTGTTTATCGTTATCCGCTGCGGGTTATGGGAGAGCAGATTCTCGTCGAGTCGCCGTTGGTGGGGCGGCATCAGCTTCGCAATGTGGCGCTGGCTGTGGCTACGGCGGAAGAGTTGTCGAAGCTGGGAGTTGCCGGGATTACGCCGGAATCGATCGAGCGCGGGATTCGGGAGACGCGCTGGCCGGGACGATTCCAGGTTTTGCCTGCGCGGGCTGGCTGGCCGGAGATGGTGCTCGACGTGGCGCATAATCCGGCGGGAGCGTGGGCCCTCCGCTCCGCCCTTTCGGAGCGCTATGACAACCGTCCGCTGATTTTCGTTTTCGGAGCGATGCGCGACAAGGCAATCTCAGAGATGACGGAGATCTTGTTCCCGCTGGCCGAGCGGGTGATCGCCACGCGGCCGGAGAATCCCAGGTCGGCGTCGCCGGAAGGGATCCGGCAGGCCGGGAGCCGCACCGGAACTGAGATTCAGCCGGTTGCCGAGATCGGGGCGGCTTTGGAACTAGCGCGCGCTGGCGCCGGACCTGAGACTGTTATTGTGGTGACGGGATCGATTTATCTGGTTGGGGAAGCGATGCGTCTTCTCGGAATAGCAGCTTGAGCAGTTTGCTGAAGGACGCCTGCGGGTTCGTATCAGGGCATCGCTTTAGCGATGCCTAAGAGCTGTGATGGTCGGGCGCCTTTAGGCGCTGAGGGGGAAAAGTTTGGGTCGAGCAGCGCCCGAAGGCTGCGATCAATCGTGATCCCCTGTGGTATGCCTGAAGGCATACCCTGATACGAATCACGACGAACGGATCGCGACGATACGAATCACGACGATACGAATCACGACTCTTGCGGGGAAGCGTGGCGGCGCATTTTGCGGGTAGTTCGCCTAGAATGGAAGTGTGCAGGAAGTGAAGTCATCTGTCGATCAAGTAGAGAGCGGCGCGGTTGAAAGCCGCCCGCTGGAAATAGCCGCGCCCCAGACCGTGACGGTCGTTTCCCCGTCAGCCTCGCCGCGGCGTATTCCCCATGCCAGTCCGGCGCTGAAACACGGCTGGCTGAGCCGGATGCGCTCGTACTTCATCTTCGATCCGCTGATCTGGTTTTACACGCTGGTGATGGGGGTGATCGCGATCCCGGGCGGCGCGTTCGACCGGACGGGGCGGCGCCTGCACTGGTTTTCCTACACATGGTCATGGCTGATCATGAAGACGATCTCGTCGCCCGTGAAGGTGACCGGGCTTGACCAGATCGACACGTCGAAGCCGCATGTCTACGCGGTCAATCATGCGTCGGCGCTCGACATTCCTGTCTTGTATACGTATCTCCCGTTTCAGTTCCGCATCGCGTTCAAGAAAGAGTTGTTGTCGTATCCCGTGGTGGGCTGGCAGTTGAGGCGCTCGGGGCAGGTCTGCATCGACCAGCAGAACCCGGCACACTCGATCAGCAGCATCCGGGCGGCGTTAAAGGGACTGAGGGCCGGGCTGCCTCTGGTGATTTATCCCGAAGGCGGGCGGACGCCTGACGGTGAGATCAAGCCGTTTCTGCCGGGAGCGTTCTTTCTGGCCATCAAGGCGCAGGTGGATATTGTTCCGGTGGCTTTGGTTGGCACTTACGAGTTGCTGCCGATGAATACCTACCACATCAAGTGCCGTCCGCTGGAGATGCGGGTGGGAGAACCGATCTCGACGAGCGGGCTGACGATGAAGGATTTGGAAGCGCTGTCGGCGAAGGTGCGGAAGGCGGTGGAGGATCTGTACTACCGAGCGTAGATTTCGCTTCCGGTCCTCACGGAAGCTGAAAATTCACAGCGACTTGCGTCTTCACTTCCATCGCTTCCCCGTTGACCATGTAGGGCTTATATCTCCACTGCTGAACCGCGCCGATGGCCGACTCGGTCAGTTCCTTGGGACCCGAGATCAGGGTCAAGTTCGTGATTCTGCCCTCCTTGCTGATCGTGGCCTGCAGCAAGACAACGCCTTGAATGTGTTCACGTCGAGCCACTTCTGGATAGATGGGAGCAACTTTATGCACCAGAAAGCCTGCCATGGCCGGGACCACCTTGATGGGCACACGTGCATCGCCCTGCGTATGGGTACCGGAAGCGGCTTGCTTCGATGGATCCGGAACAGCGATCTGATTGGCGGGTGGTGTCTGGTCCGATACTTTGTCGGCGTATGCAAAATCGAATGGCAGCTTCGTGCTGACTTTAATCGGCTTCCCGTTCTTTAAGAACGGCTTGAACTTCCATTTTTTCACCGCCTGCAATGCGGCATCTGCGAGAACCGGGTCGCCGCTGATTACCCCGGCGCTTTCGACGTCACCGGTCTCGGAGACAAGAATCTTTACCCAAACCTGACCCTGCAGTTGTTTCTCTCGCGCTCCGTACGGATATGGCGCTTTTACAATCTTGATCGCCTCCAGCGCTGTAGAGTCTCCAGAACCTGGCGCGGGAGCCGGCTCAAACGGAGCCTTCTTGGCAGGCTCGGAGGTTGTCTGTGGAGACTGGTTTAGCTCGAAAAACGAGTGGCTTTGCTTAGATGTCGATGATCCGTCTTGCGCGCACAAAGGAGCGCAGCCGAGCAGAATAACTCCGGCAAATTTCCGCAGCAAGGGCATGGCGCAAAGATTCTATCTCACGCCCTAATCCCGCTGTGAACATTTCCGTGCACAAACGCTTGCCTTCAACAATCGGCGCGACACTCCGCTAGGCGGCCTTTCTGGTTTCATCGCAGAGCCGCTGGTAGTATTCCCGGCCGCGCTGGTAGCCGCGGGTAAAGGCTTCTTCGACTTCCTCACCGGGGTGCTCGCGTTGAACGTCTTCGAGGGCGGCACCCATCGCGGCCGAGACCTGATCGAATTCCATGCAGCGGGTGCGGGCATGCAGTGCGGCCTCGAAGCCGCGGCGGAAGTATTCTTCATCCTGGGCGAAACTCTTGCCAGACTTTGCATAGTGGCTCTCTTCAGCGCTACGCAGGCCGATCCACCATTGCTCGCGGGCCGCGTCGATCGACTCCGCCCCCTGCATCTTCATCAGTTCGCGGAGGAGGGACGCCTGTTGTTTATCGTCTGCGAGGACGAGGACCACACTCCGGCCCCGGCGCAGCGCGTCTTCATAAACGAAGATTGCGTCCTCCGGGAGCCCTTCGGTGGTGTAGCTCTCCATTTCATTTCCTACGGTCGCGCCAATCGTGGCTCCGGCTGCCGCCAGGATTGCCGCTCCCAGCAACCCGATCGCGGTTATAGGGCCGACTCCGGGCACCAGGGCCATCAGGAGTGAACCGCCTGCCAAGCCGACCCCTCCGCCGGCCAGCGCGCCCAGGGCCTCGCCCATTCCCGGTGGCTCGGCTGCCTCGGTGGGGACCGCCAGCATTTCCTGGTTGACGTGATCGACGGTGCCGGGAGTGAGAAGCGTGACTCGGTCGGGGGAAATGCCGGACTTGAGTGCTTCCTTCACCGCGTTTTCCGCCTGCGTCTGTGTTTTGAAAACTCCGCTGATAGGTTCCATGGTTGTCCTCCTTACTCGCGATAGGGATGAGATGCTAAGTTTATCAGCGCGGCTCCATTGAGAATTGTAAAGATCAATTTTCTGCCGCCCGTAACCTTTTTGCCCCGCCCAGCGTTTACTCTTATGTAAGGCAAAACCGCGGAGAATTCGTTGAAGGCTCTGAAGAAAGAAGCGGACGAGCGGCTTCTGATCGAGGCTGCGCAGAAGGACCCCGCCTGCTTTGCCGACCTTTACGAAATCAACTTCGAGCGCGTGTATGCCTATGTTGTGAAGCGGGTGGGAAACCGGACTGAGACCGAAGACGTCACCTCAGAAGTCTTCCATCAGGCGCTGGCGAACCTGAAACGGTTTGAGTGGCGCGGGATCCCGTTTGCGGCGTGGCTGTTCCGGATCGCGGCGAACCTGATTTCGGACCGCTGGCAGCGCTCGGGGCGGGAAGTGGCGGATGATGCCGCAATCGAATCGGCGCAAGTGAGTCCTGCGGACATTGAAGACGTGGAGCGGCGGGCTACCTTGTTTCGCTTGGTGGATACGTTGCCGGTCGAGCAGCGTAGGGTGGTGGTGCTGCGGTTTGTGGAACAGAAAAGTATCAAGGAAGTGGCGCGGGAGATTCGCAAGACTGAGGGCGCGGTGAAACAACTGCAGTTCCGGGCACTCAGCAGTCTGCGGGCGCGCATGGAGGGTGCCGATGCCTAAGCGCTCTCTGAATCCGGGGAATGGCGGCAAGAACAACGCCGAGCAGAAAAAGATCGAGCAGCTGAACCAGGCTCTCGACAAAATGCTGGCGCGGAATGACGGGCGAGTTCGCAAAGTGGGGACGGAGATCGAGCCACTGGTGCGCATCGCGGCGGACTTGCGCAATCTGCCGAGTGCGACTTTCAAGGCACGATTGAAATCCGAATTAGGAGGAAAGAAGCGTATGTCTACTGTTGCCGAACCCGTTGCCGAACTTGTTACCAAACCCGTTGCCGCCGCTCGCGTGAGTGCTGCACCCAGGTTGGCGTTCCGAGATCCTGCCAAAGCGATTGAATTCTACAAGCGCGCTTTGGGAGCGAAAGAAGCGTTCCGTTTCGAGGTTGGAGGGACAATCCCGCACGCCGAGCTGATGATCGGCGAGTCCCCAATCGACATAACCGGCGAATGGCCCGAGGGTGGCCGCTTCAGCGCCGAAACGCTGGGCGGTTCGCCGATTTCAATTTCCGTCCAGGTCCCGGATGTAGATGCATTTGCGAAACATGCCGTGGCGGCGGGGATGAAACTTGTGCGCGCGCCCAAGGACCAGTTCTACGGGCATCGCGATGCGACGCTCGAGGATCCGTTTGGATATTCGTGGGGCGTGTTCACGGTAAAAGAACAGATGTCGGTCGAGGAAATGCACCGCCGCATGCAGGGGATGACGACGACCGGCCCCGAAGGCGGGAAGACGGCCGAACCGAAGAAGGGCGTAAGCCCGGTTCCACGCGGCTTCCGCATGGTCACTCCGTATCTGGTCGCCGCCGATGGTCTGGAGCTGTTGGAGTTCGCCAAACAGGGTCTGGGCGCGGAAGAACTCATGCGGGCGGTGATGCCTACCGGCGTGCACGCCGAAGTGCGCATCGGAGATACCACGCTGATGATGGGCGGGGGCCTCGCCGGAAAGAAATTCCCCGGCACGCTGCAGCCGAATGCGCTGCACATCTACGTCGAGGACGCGGATGCGGTGACCGAGAAGGCTGTCGCGGCGGGAGCGACGTTGATTGATCCAGTGCGCGATCAGGAGTACGGCGAGCGCTCCAGCACGGTGCGCGACAAGGCCGGCAACTACTGGTATATTGCCACGGCCCAGGGAGAGAGCCATGTCCCCAAGGGGCTGTTCAGCGTGAATCCGTATCTGCATCCGCGGCGCGCTGAGCCTTTGATCAGCTTCCTGAAGCGTGCGTTCGAGGCGGAGGAGGTGGTGAAGTATGCCTCACCCGACGGCGTGGTGCACCATGCCGTGGTTCGCGTCGGCGATTCAGTCGTGGAGATGGGTGAGGCCCATGGCAAGTACGAGACGATGGAGGCTATGTTCTACCTGTATGTCCCGGACATGGAGGCGGTGTATCGGCAGGCCCTGGCGGCGGGTGCGACCTCGTTCCAGGAACCGACCGACCAGCCTTACGGCGACCGCAACGCCGGGGTGAAGGATGCGTTCGGGAACAAGTGGTACATCGCCACCCATGTCAAGGACGTGACGATGTAGGGCTATTCCTTGGGTCTTCCTTGGGGCTCTTCCTTGGGTTGAGGCACGAACTGGAAGTCTCGAATCACAACGGATTGATCGGTTGAAGGTGTTTCCTTGAAGCACCACAGATTGATGCCTACCGGCGAAGCCACCTGCGGAATGTCGGTGGCTTTGGACCGGTAGGTTTCAGTTTTCAGTACGTCAGCGACCGTCCCGATGGGCTGAATACCCTTCATGATGGTGAAAACGATGTGATCAGCGGCCCATTCCATTCTGGCCGTGGTCAGGGTTTCATCGGTGGTGGCGTGAAAGTCGACGTGAAAGTTGTCTTCCCAACTGGAGGTGCCGTCCTTCTTGCGGTTCCCCGTTGCGGGATAGACGGTGAAGTCGGCATTGCACCCGTGGCAGGTGTCATTCCACTTCGAGAACTCGATATCAATTTCGTTCTCCGCATCAGCCCCGAGATGCGCCACCGGGCCATAGGTAAATAATCCAAGCACCGTCGACTTGTCCATGTCGTAAATGTTTCCCTTGATCACCCACTGATATGTGCCGAAGCCGAGGTTATCGGTGGTGAACATTTCCGCCGCACGCCACTTTCCCTCGCGTTTGACGATCTTGAGATGCAAGTATCCGTTCGCGTCAATCTCGACGTTGGCCGGGTTCCCAGCGGCAACGCCGGCCATGCCGCCGTGGGTGACGCGCCATGGATGGCCCTTCCAGTTGATCGTCTGCGCCTGCATGCAGCAGCAGACCGACAGAACGATGGCGAAGAAGACTGTGATGCGCGTGGGCGTTTGTTTCATCGGTCCTCCACTATTGCGCATTTTGTGACTGAAATCGGCCAATTCTAGATGAGCGCTTGGCCTGTTCGCAACAATTTGGATAAGCAACGACACTTTGAAAGACTGCAAGCTCCGTGTAGCTCAGCGTTCCTAGACAGGCGGCGTTTGGGGTGATTCCGTGTTGAAGAAGACTGCGTTCGTTGCTCTGGCGCCAAGCTATTGTTACCCTCCTACGTGACCAGTCCCCGCCAAGCGCGGGAACGTATCATCCATCAGGATTTGCTTACGATGCGTGCCGTCATCGGCCAATACACACTTGACAAACAAAAGCGACCCCACTCTCTTGACGACCTTGTTGTGGCCGGATACCTCCGGGAGGTGCCAACAGACCCGGCTAGCGGACGAAAAGACACATGGATCATCGAATGCTCCGAAGACATCAGGGCGCCTGGAATCGTAGACATCGATGCCACCTCTGGCACCACCGGCAGCACTAGAACTCTTCGTTGCGACTAGCGAAAAGATAGACAACTGGCGAAACATATCGATTTCGCTGACCATCTGTTAAAACGGCCAGTGCCGCATAATTGGATCGGGGAATTTCCAGCATGTTGTGGGAACTGCTCGTCGCAATCGGGTCGGTCATGTTCTTTGTCTCTGCGGTGCAATCGGCCCGGCACGCGAATACTGGGCCTGGAGGCTTTGCACTGGTAGTCGCTGTTGGACTAATTTTCGCTGTGGTTTACGAGTGGGCGGCACACAAGTTTGCTGATGCTTTTGATGACCGCAAAAATCGTTGGCCGGAGCCAGCGCAAAGGTGGTGCCTGCGGGGTTTGTACATTGGGCCATTGTTGTTCCTGCCGTTCGCCGCTCTACTTGGCGAGTATGTGAGTCTCAGCCTGTTGCGGCTGCGATGATTGGTGAAAAATCGCGATATCACGCACTGACCCGCCCTCAGGAGTGGGCAACCTTTTCCGTCTCTTTCTTTCACTCCCAGGTCGGTTTGACCCTCCCCCATCCCTCCCATAAACTGAAAGATTCAGTAGACTCGCAGGTTTCTAACTTATGGCTGACAGCATTCATGTAAAGCTCCCGGATGGGAGTGTGAAGGAAGTTCCCAAAGGCACGACGGCGCTGGAGATTGCGAAGTCGATCAGTCCGGGGCTGGCGGACGCCGCCCTCGTCGCCAAGGCCAACGGCGATTTGATCGATCTGACTCGTCCACTCGAGCAAGACACCGATTTGCGCCTGCTCAAGGAAAAAGATCCTGAGTCGCTGGAGGTGTTCCGGCATTCTTCCGCGCACCTGCTGGCGGCGGCGGTGCTGGAGCTTTTCCCTGAGACCAAGCTTGGCCACGGGCCCGCGACCGAGAGCGGATTTTTCTACGATTTCTACCGGCCGACGCCGTTCACTCCTGAAGATCTGGAAAAGATCGAGAAGAAGATGCAGGAACTGGTGCAGCAGAACCTGCCGTATGCACGCGAGTTTCTGCCACGCGATCAGGGGCTGGCCGAGTTCAAAAAAGAAGGCGATTTCATGAAGTGCCATTTCATCGAGCAGTTCACCAAGCCCGACGAAAAAATTTCGATTTACCGCACCGGCAAGTTCGTGGATTTCTGCCGCGGGCCGCACATTCCGTCGACGGGGAGGATCAAGGCGTTCAAGCTGTTCAACATTGCCGGCGCCTACTGGCTGGGGGACGAGAAGAATCCGCAGCTGCAGCGGATTTACGGGACCTCATTTTTCTCAAAAAAAGATCTCGACGATCATCTGAAGCAGATCGAAGAGACCAAGAAGCGTGACCATCGCGTGATCGGCCAGCAGCTGGATCTGTTTTCGATTCAGGAGCTGGCCGGGCCGGGGTTGATCTTCTGGCACCCCAAGGGCGGCATCATCCGCAAAGAGATGGAAGATTGGATGCGCTCGGAGTACCTCAAGCGCGGATATTCGCTGGTGTACACGCCGCATGTGGCGCGGCGACAGCTGTTCTTCACTTCCGGACATGAGGGCTACTACTCGCAGAATATGTTCGATGCGATGGAGCTCGACGACGCCGAATATCGGCTGAAGCCGATGAATTGCCCGGGGCACATTCTGATTTACAAGGATTCGCTGAAGTCGTATCGCGACCTGCCGGTGCGGCTGGGCGAGTTGGGCACCGTGTATAGGTATGAACGTTCTGGCGTGATGCACGGGCTGCTACGGGTGCGTGGGTTTACGCAGGATGACTCGCATATCTTTTGCACGCCGGAGCAGGTCGAAGGCGAGATTACCGGTTGTCTCGATTTTGCCCTGGATGTGCTGAAGGATTTTGGCTTCGACAAGTACCAGGTCGAGCTTTCCACCTGGGATCCGGACGACCGCAAGAATTTTGTGGGCAGCGAAGAGCAGTGGCTCCACGCCATCCAATCGCTGGAAAATGTGCTGAAACGCAAGAATGTCGAATACAAGACCATCCCGGGTGAAGCGGCGTTTTACGGGCCGAAGATTGATATCAAGCTGGTGGACGCCATTGGACGCTTGTGGCAACTTTCGACGATCCAGGTCGACTTCAACCTGCCGCAGCGCTTTGGCTTGGAATATGTGGCGGAAGATGGTTCGCGGAAACAGCCAGTGATGGTGCATCGCGCGCTGTTCGGATCGATCGAGCGCTTCTTCGGCGTGCTGATCGAGCACTATGCGGGGGCGTTTCCGGTGTGGCTGTCGCCGGTGCAGGCGGTGATGATTCCAATCAGCGAGCGGCATGCGGAGTATGCGAACAAAGTCGCGGCGCAACTGAAAGCGATTGGCGTGCGCGTCGAAGTGGATGCGCGCAATGAAAAGATGAATGCCAAGATCCGCGAGCACGCCATGCAGAAGGTGCCGTTCCTGCTCGTCGTCGGGGATAAAGAGGCCGAGGCGGGGAAGGTGAATGTGCGCTCGCGGGGGAAAGAGAAGACGGAGGACATGCCGGCGACGGAATTTGTGGCGAATATTGGGAAGCTGATTGCGGAGAAGAGCGCCGGCGCGTAAGCGACGCTTCTCAGTTTGTCACACTGGCCCTGGCTTGCGCTGTTTGCGGGCGTTCCATTCTTCCGCGTTGATCTCCCACATTTCAGCGGGCAGTCGGCCGGACACGTACTCGTGTTCTTCGGTTGCCACCAGGCGCATACCGCTTCGTTCTGAGATGCGGCGCGATGCAATGTTGGCAACCGCCTTGGGAGCGCGCAGTACCGGGAACTTGAGAGTATTGAACCAGAAATCAGTGACGGCTTCGCAGGCCTCCGTCATCAGGCCTTGACGGTGCCAGGGCAGTCCCAACCAGAATCCGCGATTGATGGGTCCGTTCTTGATCAGCGAAATGCTGCCGATCAGCCGCTCGGGGTCGGTCTTCAGCCGCAGCGTCCAGTGCCATTGTTCTTCGCGTTCCATCGCTGGGAGAGCGACGTCGCGATAGTAGGAATGCGCTCCATCCGGCGGATAGGGCCAAGGCACAGTCTTCGCGAGATAGCGGACGATCTCCCAATGCGGAAACAGAAGTTGCGTTTGCGGCGCATCTGCAAGCTCCAGAGGCCGCAGCAAAAGGCGCGAAGTTTGAAGCGGGGGCACCACGCGTCAGCATGATAGCGCAGGATCGGAGTTTGACCCTCGGCGATGCTCTTCGCGGCGAGCTACACCGCCAACACGGGCCCCACTCAAGCCAAAGGATGGCTTGAATGGGCCGCCTATCCGCAGCAGGGCTTCGCTCCGCCGGAACCGAGGCGGCGTCCCCGCACAGTCCTTGCGCTAACATGTTTCCGTGCATTCTCTGGCACAGCACGTGCTTGGCCATATTCGGCGGCAGGAACTGCTTGCGGCCGGGGACCGCGTGGGCGTGGCTATTTCTGGCGGGATTGATTCGGTGGCGCTCTTGCGGGTGCTTTTGGAGTTGCGCCACGAACTCGGGATTGTTCTTTCGGTTGTTCATTTCAATCACAGGCTGCGGGGGGACGAATCGGACGGGGATCAGGAATTCGTGGCGTGGCTGGCTCGCGAGTTCGATTTGCAACTTCACACCGATAGCGACAATGTGGCGGAGCGGGCGCGCGAGGAAGGTGTGAGCGTCGAGACGGCAGCGCGCGAGTTGCGGTATGGATTCTTTCGGTATCTTTTGGGCGTGGAGGGCGAGGGGAATTCCTCGGGGGCTGAAGCCCCAGTTCATCGGGGATCCGAGAATCGCAGCGCTGAAAGCGCTGCGCCACCCAAAAGCCAGGCATCCAACAGCGGCCCTCAGGGGCTAAAGCCCGATTCCTCTGAGGCGCTTAACGGCACGGCTAAAGCCGTGCCCTTCCACGAACCGCCTTCGCTTCGCTCGGCCTCGCACCAGCCGAGGACCTCTCATCTGAACAAGATCGTGACCGGGCACACGCTCGACGACCAGGCCGAAACTGTGCTTATGCGGATCATTCGCGGGGCGGGGCTGCGGGGGCTGGGCGGGATTCATCCGCGGATTCTGGTGGAGGACGACGACGGAGAAATTTCTGGTGAGATCGTGCGGCCGCTGCTCGCGGTTCGTCGTCGCGAATTGGAGCGGTATCTCAAGGACATCGGGCAGGGCTGGCGCGAGGATTCGAGCAATGCTGACGAACGGTTCACACGCAACCGGATCCGCAAGCTCGTCGTTCCGCTGCTGGAGCGGGAGTTTAATCCCGCGGTGGCGGAGAATCTTGCCGAACTGGCGGAGATTGCGCGCGGCGAAGAAGATTACTGGGAGAACGAAGTCTCGGGCTGGCTGGGAACCATAGTGCAGTGGTCGCAGCCGGAATGGGCGCGGGCGGGGTCTAATGCGGAGGGACTCGTTCAGATCGCGGGGCTCGAGAATTCGCGCAGCCTGTCAATTTCCGCCAACACCCCCACCCTTCGACAGGCTCAGGGCAGGCTTTCTCGCGCAAAGGACGCGCAAGAAATGGGGCACCCAGGAATGAACGATTTGCGCTTGCGAATCGACAACGCTCCCTGGTTGGTGATGAACGCGTCGGTGTCGCGGATGTGGTTTCTTGGCGAGTCCATCGCCGTGCAGCGCCGGCTGATCAAGGCGATTGGCGAGAATGCTGGGATTCCGCTGGAGTTCAAGCACGTGGAAGAGATCCTGCGGGTCGCGGCCGAGGATGGCGCTGGCAAGGGGTTGTCGCTGCCGCTGGGCTGGAAGCTCGCGCTCGAACCCGAGGAGTTGAGATTCCTGACTCCCGATTTGCGAGAGTCGGTGCCTCCGCAGGAATACGAGTATGAACTCCCGGTCCCTGGGCGAATCGTGGTTTACGAAGCTGGCTCCGCGATCGAAGCGCGGGCCATTCCAGCGGGCGCGGATGCGGGGTATAATCCTGATCACCTTCTGGATGCAGAATCCTTGCCCGGACTTTTAAGGGTGCGGAACTGGCGTCCCGGCGACCGATTCTGGCCGGCCCATACGAAGTCCCCCAAGAAGATCAAGGAACTGCTGCAGCAACGTCATGTGGCCCAGCCGGAGCGCAAAGCGTGGCCGGTGATCGTGAGCAGCAACGAGAGCGGCGATGAGATTGTGTGGATGCGTGGGTTTCCGTCGCCAACGAAATACCGGGCGCAGTCGGGGCGGGCGGCGATCAGGATTGTGGACGAGCCTTTGAACGAAGCTTGAGCTGCTCGTCCACGCCGGAAGATTAAGTAGGGATGTGCCGGGAGGCACGCAAATTTCATGGACGGTCCCCGAGTCGAGCCTCTTCGCCCGGTCATCACGACCGATCAGATCCAGAAGCGAGTGAAGGAACTGGCCCGGCAAATCTCCGACGACTACAAGGGGCAGACCGTCCAGATGCTGGCGGTGCTGGAAAACGCGTTCATGTTTCAGGCCGACCTGGTACGGGCTCTAGAGGTACCGGTGGTTTGCCAGTTCATCAAGCCCAGGTACACGCGGCCACCAAGCAGTTCCTCTCACGAAGTAATGGAAATCTTTTTCAGCCATGAGCCCGACATTCGCGGACAACATATTCTGCTGGTGGAAGGGCTGGTCCATTCCGGGGTGACCAGCGAATTTCTCATGAGTGATCTGCGGGCTCGCGGGGCAGCTTCGGTAAAGCTGGTGACGCTGCTGGACCGGCAGTCGGCGCGCCGCGTGCCGTTGCAGCCGGATTATTTCGGATTCCTGGTCGATGAGACTTTCCTGGTGGGCTACGGCTTGGGAGCGGTCGAACAGACCAACCGGAATCTGCCCTACCTGGCGGCGGCAAATCCAAGAGCCTCCGTGACTTAAGTCATACGCGCCTTTTTAGCGGGGAAAAGGTAGAATAAGGCCATATTAGGATTTTTCCCAATCGAAAGTCAGGGACGGGCATCTAATCGCATTAGGAACCTCGGGGAGTTGGCGCAGACAGCCACCCGTTTGAAATTCAGGAGTCTTCTAGGTGAACTCAACTGTAAAAACCGTGCTGTTCTGGTTGCTGATTGGAGTCTCGGCGCTGTTGTTGTGGACCGTGGTCAAGAGCGCCCGCGACGGCCAGAAGGATACCGAATTAAACGTCAGCCAGTTCATGACTAACGTGGACCAGAACAACATTCAGGAAATGACGGTGAACGGGATGGAAGTGCGGGGCAAACTCCGCACCAATAGTTCCCTGTTCCACGCCACCATCCCCGCCAACTATTTCAGCCCGGAAATGTTGAAGAGCCTGAATGACAAGCATGTCACAGTCATCTTCCGTGACGTTAACGGCGGAAACCTGACCTGGCAATTGATCGGCACCTACGCTCCGCTGATCCTGATCGGCGCGCTGTGGTTCTTCATGCTGCGCCAGATGCAGACCGGCGGGAATAAAGCGCTGTCCTTCGGCAAGAGCCGGGCGCGGCTGCTCTCGATGCAGCAGAAGAAAGTCACGTTCAAAGACGTGGCGGGCGTGGAAGAGGCCAAAGAAGAGCTGCGCGAGATTATTGAGTTCCTGCGCGAAGCGCAGAAGTTCCAGAAGCTCGGCGGACGCATTCCGAAAGGCGTGCTGCTGGTAGGGCCTCCAGGAACTGGCAAGACGCTGCTGGCGCGAGCGGTTGCGGGCGAGGCGAATGTTCCCTTCTTCTCGATTTCGGGTTCGGACTTTGTCGAGATGTTTGTCGGCGTCGGCGCCAGCCGGGTACGCGACCTGTTTGAGCAGGGCAAGAAGAATGCTCCGTGCATAATCTTCATCGACGAGATCGACGCCGTGGGACGTCATCGCGGCGCCGGCCTGGGCGGTGGACACGACGAGCGCGAACAGACTTTGAATCAACTTCTGGTTGAGATGGACGGCTTCGAATCGAACGAGGGCGTCATTCTGATGGCGGCGACCAACCGTCCTGACGTGCTCGATCCTGCGTTGCTGCGCCCCGGGCGCTTTGACCGGCGGGTCGTGGTGAGCCGCCCGGATGTACGTGGACGTGAAGAAATCCTTCGCGTACACACCCGCAAGATTCCTCTTGCGGAAGATGTCGATCTCTCCGTATTGGCGCGCGGTACGCCGGGATTCTCGGGCGCGGACCTGGCCAACATGGTCAACGAGGCGGCCCTGGCCGCAGCCCGGCAGAATCGCAAAGCAGTTCTGCAGTATGACTTCGAACTCGCCAAAGACAAAGTGCTGATGGGCGTTGAGCGGAAATCGCTGCTGCTCACCGATGCCGAGAAAAAGAACACGGCATATCATGAGGCGGGACACGCGCTGGTGGCGGCGAAGATGCCGAACTCCGATCCGTTGCACAAGGTTACGATTATTCCGCGCGGCATGGCGCTGGGCGTCACCATGCAGTTGCCGACGGACGATCGCCACAACTACTACAAGAACTACCTGGAGACCGAGATCGCGATCCTGATGGGCGGGCGCATCGCGGAAGAGTTGTTCCTGAACGTGCTGAGCACGGGCGCCGGCAACGACATTGAGCGGGCCACGGAAATGGCGCGCAAAATGGTTTGTGAGTGGGGCATGAGCGATCTTGGCCCCATGACGTTCGGGAAAAAGGAAGAGCAGATTTTCCTGGGCCGCGAGATTGCGCAGCATCGCGATTACAGCGAAGACACGGCGATTAAGATCGATCAGGAAGTCCGCAAATTGGTGAACGCCGGTTACGCCACGGCAAAGCAAGTCATTTCCGATAATCGCGATGTGCTCGAGCGGATTGCTCGGGCACTGATTGAGCGCGAGGTTCTCGACGCGAACGAAATCAAGATGTTGGTCGAGGGCCAGGAACTGCCGCCGGTGCAGCCACCGCCGTCCTCCAAGGACGACGGCGTGCAGCACGTCATCAAGCCGGAACTGCAGCCGGGACGCGCCAAGGGCGGGGAACGGCCGGCCACGGCGTAAGGCAGTTGTGGGATCGGTATCAGGGCGGCCTTTGCGGCCGCCCATTTTATTTGTGGGACGGACACTCCTGTCCGTCGCTGTTGACGTTGCAGTTCGCTCCCGTGCTATGCCTCTGGTCAGACCGACCAACATCGACATCTAAAGTCACGATCAACAGCAACGGCGGCGGACAAGAGTGTCCGCCCCACAGGGGGGCTGTTACTCCCTCGATTCGGCGCTTTTCTGCGGGCCCGAAAAATGGCGATTTGTGGTATAATTTGAACAGTCACAAAACGACCCTAAGTATTAAGAATTTCAATAACTTGAAGTCTTTTGTAGGGGGCTTCAGGGCGGTCGAGCCGGGGCACCGATTCCAGCCGAATTCCAGGGATTTGCAAGATCGAAGTTTACAGAAAAATCGGGACATTTTCGCGGAGCGGAATGGCCACTAAAGAGATCAATCCTCCCATCGTCGACACCAAGACAAAAAACGGAAAAGTGACTCCGATCAACACATCGAACGGCGCAGCCACGAACGGCGAGGGCAACTATAACGCCGACTCCATCAAAGTGCTGGGCGGCATGGAGGCGGTGCGCAAGCGTCCCGCGATGTACATCGGTTCGACCGGCGAACTGGGCCTGCATCACCTGGTGTACGAAGTGGTCGACAACTCGGTGGACGAAGCGCTCGCCGGATTTGCCACCAAGATTGAAGTCACGATCCATCTCGACAATTCGATCACGGTCATCGACGACGGCCGCGGCATTCCTTGCGACGACATGGTGATCGACGGCGAGAAAGTTTCCGCTGCGCAAGTGGTGATGACGACGCTGCACGCCGGCGGGAAATTTGACTCGTCGACCTATAAAGTTTCCGGAGGATTGCACGGTGTGGGCGTGTCGTGCGTCAACGCGCTGAGCGAAGATCTTGATCTGGAAATCTGGCGCGATGGGGCCACGTGGCAGCAGAATTATTCCAAGGGTGACCCCACCAACAAGCTGACCAAGACAGGCGCGACCAAGAAGCGTGGGACGAAGGTTCATTT
The DNA here is from genome assembly GCA_013289685.1 of Acidobacteriota bacterium. GTDB lineage: Bacteria > Acidobacteriota > Terriglobia > Terriglobales > Acidobacteriaceae > Sulfotelmatobacter. The sequence continues at coordinate 114,544 of JABCZL010000004.1, forward strand.
CCTGCCCGACCGCTCGATTTTCACCGAGACGCAATATAACTACGACACGCTGGCGCAGCGCTTACGAGAACTTGCATTCCTGAACAAGGGATTGCTGATCACCCTGACGGATGAGCGCAACACCGATTCGAAAACGGGCGAAGCTAAGCACACCGACTTTAAGTACAACGGCGGCATTGCGGAGTTCATCAAGCATCTCAATCGCGGCAAACAGGTGCTGCACGACAAGCCCATCTACATGGAAGACGACCGCAACGGCGTGCACATGGAGATTGGAATCCAGTACAACGACGCGTATTCGGAGTCAGTGTTCAGCTTCGCCAACAACATCAACACCGTCGACGGCGGCACGCACCTTTCCGGATTCCGCACGGCCCTGACCCGTACGATCAACTATGCCGGGCAACAGATGGGGCTGTTCAAAGACGTTAAGGAAAATCTGACGGGCGACGATGTGCGCGAAGGCCTGGTCGCGGTGATCAGCGTGAAACTGCCGCAGCCGCAGTTCGAAGGCCAGACCAAGGGCAAGCTGAACTCCGATATCGCGGGCACGGTCACGCAGTTCGTCAACGAACGGCTGGGCGCATTCTTCGAGCAGAACGCGACCGTGGGACGGAAGATCATCAACAAGGCGGTTGACGCTGCGCGCGCGCGCGAAGCGGCCCGCAAAGCGCGCGATCTGACGCGCCGCAAAGGTGCGCTCGATTCCGGCGGACTGCCGGGCAAGCTGGCGGATTGTTCGGAGCGCGACCCCAACCGCTGCGAGTTGTTTCTGGTCGAGGGCGAATCCGCCGGTGGGACGGCAAAGCAGGGCCGCGACCGTCGCTTTCAGGCGATTCTTCCGCTGAAGGGCAAGATCCTCAATGTGGAGAAAGCGCGCTACGACAAGATGCTGGCCCACGAAGAAATTCGCGCCATGATCACGGCGCTGGGCACCGGCATCTCGAAGGAAGATTTCGATCCGACGAAGGTTCGCTACGGCAAGATCATCCTGATGACCGACGCCGACGTCGACGGAAGCCACATCCGCACGCTGCTGCTGACGTTCTTCTTCCGCCACATGCAGGAACTGATCAAGCGCGGCAACGTGTTCATCGCGCAACCGCCGCTGTTTTCGCTGAAGAAAGGCAAGTCGCAGCAGTACATCAAGGACGAGCGCGAATTCGTAAAAGTGATGGTCAAGCGCGCGGCCGACGGGTTGAGCGTGCGCTACGGCGAGGGCGCAGCCAAGATCGAAGGTAAGGATCTGGCACGGTTCATGACCGTGCTTGACGAGTATCTGGGTTTCTTCGAGAAGCTCGACAAGCGGGTGCGCAACGAGCACGTTACCGAGCTTATTCCGAAGCTCGATTTGGCCAAGCGCGCCGATTTTGAAGGCGACAAGAGCGCGCCGCCCAAAAAGATCGAGCGCCTGGAAAAGGAACTGAAGAAACTGCAGAAGGAAGAAGGCTTCAAGAGTGTGGGGACGCGCTTCGACGAAGAACACAACCTGTGGGAAGTGAACTTCGTCAACAAGCATGGCGCGGAACACGTCATCAACTGGGTGCTGGCCTCCAGCGCGGAATGCCGGCAGCTGATTTCGAAGTACAAGCAGATCGAGCCCTACATGGAACCGCCGTTCGTGGTCGAGACGCTGGCGAAGGCCGCGCCCGCGGGCGGGAATGGGGACGGGGCCGATGGCGAGGCTGCGTCCGAGGACGGCGACAAGAAGTCGGCCAAGCCTGCCAAGCGGAAGACTGAGATCGAAGTCGTGGAGAAGAAGAACGTCCGCGAGCTTCGCGATTACGTCATCAACGAAGGGCGCAAGGACTTCACCATCCAGCGCTACAAGGGGCTCGGCGAAATGACCGCACCGCAGTTGTGGGAGACCACGATGGATCCCGAGCGGCGGACTTTACTATCGGTTAGGCTCGAAGATATTGCCGAGTGCGAGACCATCTTTACCACGCTGATGGGCGAGGACGTGGAAGCGCGGCGCAAGTTCATCGAAGAGAACGCGCTGGATGTGAAGAATTTGGACATCTAGAACTTTTCGCCGCGGATCTACGCGGATTTACGCGGATATACCAATAGGAATGTTTTGGGCGGCCTTCGGGTCGCCCATTTGTTTGCGCCCCAGTCAGGCCTTAACGGCTTACAATGTGCCGTCATGATCCGCCACCGCGTGTTCTTCTGTTTCCTGTCACTCACGATTCTCACGGCCTCGCTGCGTGCCGTTGACCCTTCCACCGCTCCGACTCCACCGATGGGCTGGAACAGCTGGGATTCCTACGGGACCACGGTGCGGGAGGCTCAGGTCAAAGCAAATGCCGACTGGATGGCGGAACATCTCGCAAAATATGGATGGAAGTACATTGTGGTCGATATCCAGTGGTATGAGCCGAACGCGCAGGGACACGACTACAAGCCCGGCGCTCCGCTGACCATGGATGAGTACGGGCGCCTGCTGCCTGCGGTCAACCGCTTTCCGTCGTCCGCCAACGGCGCGGGGTTCAAGCCGCTGGCGGATTATGTTCACAGCAAGGGATTGAAGTTCGGCATTCACATCATGCGCGGCATTCCGAGGCAGGCCGTCGAGAAAAATCTTCCGATCAAGGGCACGGCTTTTCATGCGTCGGAGATTGCGGACAAAGAAAACGCGTGCCGCTGGAATCCCGACATGTGGGGCGTAGACACGACCAAGGCCGGAGCTCAGGCCTACTACGATTCGATCGCGGAACTGTATGCCTCGTGGGGCGTGGACTTTATCAAAGCCGACGATATGGGAAGCCATCTTTATCAGCCGGCTGAGATGAAGGCTTTAAGTCTCGCGATCCGCAAAACCGGGCGGCCCATGGTGTTGAGTATTTCGCCGGGGCCGGCGCCGGTTTCGGAAGCGGAGTTCTTCGAGAAGTATGCGCAGATGTGGCGCATCTCCGACGATTTCTGGGACGAGTGGAAACTGCTGCGGCAGCAATTCGATTTCGCGCGGGACTGGGCGCCGTTCGTGGGCAAGAACGGAACCTGGCCCGACGCAGATATGCTTCCGCTGGGCAGATTGAAGGTCACCGACAAGGAAGGCGGCGGGGCGCCAACCAAATTTACGCCGGCTGAGCAGCAGACCGTGATGACGCTGTGGAGTATCTTCCGCTCTCCGCTGATTTTCGGCGGCGACCTGCCCAGCAACGACGCGGCAACAACCGCTCTCATTACGAATGAGGAAGTCCTCGACGTCAATCAGCACAGCCACGGCGGGCATCAGGCGCTGGAAAGGGGCAACGTGCGCGCGTGGGTTGCAGAGGGCGCGAAGCCAGGCGAGCATTACGTCGCGGTGTTCAATCTCGGAGATTCTGCTCAGAAGGTTGATCTGCAGTGGAACGATGTCGGCCTCGCAGCGCGAACTGCCGGGCTCCGCGATCTATGGGCGCACAAGGATCTGGGAAGAGCCGATGGGATGCACGTCCACTTGCCGGGGCACGCGAGCGTTCTGTACGGCATCGACGAATAACCATCTGCGTGGTCCCCGCAGGGTACGAGCCAATGAAATCGCTTGCAAGGCCCGCCCGGCTCGGCGTTCTTTCTAGGGGATAGAAACATGTCGACTTCGGTGCAATCACTGGGAGAGATCAAGAAACCTTGGCTATGGATTGCGGTTGGTGGAGCGATCCTGGCGGTTTGGGGCGCCATCGCATTTCCCCGATACAACTATGCGCCGGCGCCGCAGCAAGTAACCCTGCTGAAGCCTATGGCGGAACTTCATTCACCCGCTCCGTCAAGGGCTGAGCCTGTGGCCCGGTCACAGGACAGCGACACGATGATGACGGTTGGGCAGGTTGCGGCACCGGCATTGCCCGACGCTGTGACGGCCGCGCGGAAGATCATTCGCACAAGTTCCATGGAAATGGTGGTGCAGCATCCCGCGGAAGCAGCCCAGAAAATCACCTCACTTGCTGAGAGCCTGGGCGGATACCTGGTGAGCGCCGATGGCGGCGGGCAAAATGCAACTGCTGGAATGGTCACGATTCGCGTGCCGGCTTCGCGCTTTGAAGAAGCACGCGCCGCAATTCGCAAGTTGGGGTTGCGAGTGGAGAGCGAGAAGATCGATGCGCAGGATGTTTCCCGCCAGTATGTGGATCAGGATGCGAACCTTCGCAATCTGAGAGCCGAGGAGGCGGGATATCTGGAGATTCTGAAACAGGCGCACACGGTGAAGGACATGCTCGCGGTGAGTGAGAGGCTGAGCGCAGTGCGTGGACAAATTGAACAGCAGCAGGCGGAGTTCAACGCACTGTCGCGGCAGATCGAGACGGTCGCCTTGACCATCTCGCTCCGGACTGAGGCGGAGGCGCAAGTCTTCGGCCTGAACTGGCGACCGGGCTATCAGCTGAAGCTTGCGGTCCGCGACGGCTTGGAGAGCCTGGCGACGTACGCCACGGCGATGACCACGATTCTGTTTTATCTTCCCGCCACGCTGTTGTGGGTGGGAACGATTGTGATAGGAGCTGCGATTGGATGGAAGACCGTGCGCTGGGTGGGGCGGCGGTGGTTTGGCTGGACTGAAGCGACACTGTAGGGACGACGGGGCGCTTTCCTCCGTGTTCCTCCGTGTCCTCTGTGGTAAAGGCTGCTCCGCCGGCGTAACCCTCAGGATGTCTCCGGAAGCTTGCTGGTTTCCGACTCCGGCTTCTCGCCGCGGAACACGCGCGAGATGCCGCGAACGATGCGGCGCATGGGCAGTTCGCCTTTCGCATCCGCGAAAAAGATTTCGCCGGTCCGGCTGCCGCGGTAGTACCAGCGCTTGAGCAGGGCCAGGTGCTCCATGTTTTCGAGCGCGGACTTTGGTTTGGGCGGCGGAAAGGATTGCAGAATCTCCTGCACCCGCCCCTCCATCGACTGCGACTTGGCGTGATCCGTTGGCTGAATGCTGAATGCGATCGGTCCGGAGATTCGCCCGCATTCCACGCGGAAGAATGCAACCGAGCCCGCGAGCGAACTGGGCTGAATCATGAGCGCCGAAAGCCGGTCGAGGCGCTGCACGATCTCGGGGAGTTGGCTCAGGATGGGTTTCAGTTTTTCTACTCGCGCGTGAATCGCGGCGGCGTCCTCGAACGCAAGCCTGGCTGACGCGGCTTCGCGCTCGGCCGAGAGTTCACGGGCCAGGGAATCTCCCGCGGAATCGAAATAGGCCTGCACCCGGTTTACCTCAGACACATATTCCTCGTCGCTGCATCCTTTGAAACAGGGAGCCAGGCACATTTTCATCTCGGAATAGATGCAGCCGGGAAACTTGGGGTCGGGATGGAGATCGTCCACGCAGCGCCGCATTTTGAAAAAGTCGAGCGAATCGTTCATAAACTTCTCGGCGACCAAGCGCGAAACGAACGGGCCATAGTAGAGAGAACGTCCGCCGAGACGGCCGAGTCGCGTCGTGATGGAGGCCCGGGGATACTCGTTTTCAAGATGCAGCTTTACCAGCGGGGCGAAGCGGAAGCGCATGCGGTTCGCGTAGGTCCTGGGGAATGCAACTCGCAGAACGCTGTAGAGCAGGAATCCCGACTCAAAGTCGGAACCGGTGGGCGCGTACTCGATTATGCGCACGCGGTCGCGGAGGTTGAGTTTCTTCGTGCGCTCTTCGACCGGTCCGAGCAGCCGCTGCAGACGGCGCCGCAGATTTGCAGTCTTGCTGACGTAGGGTTCAGCGTGGGTGTCCGCCGCGCGCAAAAGAAACGCGGCCGGGGCTGCGGGGACGGCGGCGAAAACCTCCGCATCCCGCTCAGGCGCGAATTCCAGGCGCTCGGTCAGCACGGAATCATTCTAGATTGCGATCATGCCGAGCGCACTATGGAGAACTTCTTTCGCCGCGGATTTACGCGGATTCACGCGGATAGCTCAAATGATGGAAATTTTGAAGGGGGAGCGAGAGTTTCATCCAAAGCTGGCGCTGCGGAACGTCTTCCGGAAATCATTTTCGCCGTCCAATCGCACGATGCGGCACATTTCGTGCAGCCGGGAGCGCATACGCTCGCCGATCCGGTCACCGAGAGTGTCATCCCGGACTGCTGCACGCGCGGTCGCAAAGGACTCAGAGACCCTCGGCGCATCCGGCTCAATAACTCCCGCGGCTGGCTCGTCCGCAAAATTGGTGGTGATGATTGTGGTGAGGCTATCGTTGTAGCGCGCGTTTAGAATCAGGCGCACTGTGTCCCATCGCCACTCCGTCGGCCTTACTGAGCCGAGATCGTCCAGTACCAGTACTTCCGCCTTAAACACCGGCCGGAGCAAATCGAGCTCGGTGGTTTGCACCGCGGGATTGTAAGAGTCTTGGATCTGCTTCAGCAGATCCGCATAGTCATAGAAAAGGCACTCAACCCCTTTTTCGCGGATCAATGCCTTTGCGATACCGACTGACAGGTGCGTTTTCCCCCTCCCAGCCTTGCCCACCAGCAATAGACCAGTTTTATTCAGCGGGTACTCTTCCACAAACCGGCACGCCGCCATCCGCGCCGGTGCAAGGCGGGAGAACGATCCCTCAAACTCGAAGTTCGACAATTCGCAATGCTCGTGTCTCTTCGGGATGCGAGCTGCGGCCAGCAGAGCCTCTCTTCGAGTCCGCAACTGGCAGTCGCAGCGCGTGACGCGGCGGTCGTTGGTGCTGCCGCTGGCCTTGGCCTTCGCGGTCTTCCATCCGGTACCCTCGCAGAGCGGGCAAACCTCTGCGGGAGCTTTGATCGCCTGGGCCCGATCCATCTTCACCGCGTCCAGCTTCGTCCCATCCGTCTGCGCGACTTTCATCCTCGACCCATCCAACTTCGTCTCACCCATCTTCGAGCCCATCATCTTCAAACGGATTTCCTCTCTCTTGACTTTGCACCCGAGGGCCGGTTCCGCGCAAGCCGGAAACCGTGGCTGCCTGTGTACATCCTGTGAAGGAAGGGCGAGGCCTGTGGAGGACGGAGGAAAACCCTCCCCACGGAACCGGAAAGCCGCCCGGGTAGCCCCAATTCGGGCCTAAAGAGTGCGAAACGGGCTTCCGGCGCGGATTTTCACAGTTGACTTTCGCCGCAGAGGGAGGAGAATACAAGCCGTCAGGTTTCCCAACTCAGCCCGGGCTTGTTTTGCCGCCGTTGTTGGCTGAGCACGAAAGAGACCTGCGAGGAGAGACTATGAACAAGGCCGATCTGGTTGACAAGATCGCAGGCGCATGTGAAATCAGCAAGGCGCAGGCCACGACTGCAATTGATACCGCTGTCGACAGTATTACAGGTGCCCTCCGCAAAGGAGATCGGGTGGCGTTGATAGGCTTCGGCACCTTCTCGGTGTCGCAGAGAAAAGCGCGGAACGGGCGCAACCCGCAAACCGGCGCTACCATCAAAATCGCTGCCCGCAAAGTCGCGAAGTTTAGCCCGGGAGCCGAACTCAAGAAATCCGTCAACAAGAAGTAGTCGGAGCAAGCACGCAAGATCGCAAAACGGCAGGGGGTCGGCCCTGCCGTTTTTTACTGCCCAGCGAGAATGCCCGACGCAACAGGAGTGATGCAGATGCCTCGTTTGGTTCGCTCCAGAATCTGGATTGTGCTGGGGTTACTGACGGCGCTGGCCGCGCAAAGCAGCGGGCCGTTGCCGTACGGCGTTTGGCGCCGTGTGTCTGAAACGCCTGTGATCGCACCACAGGGCAGCGGTTGGGAAGCGGCGGGGACATTCAATCCCGCAGTCGTTATCCGTGGGGAGAAGATCGTGATGCTCTATCGCGCCCAGGACAAGCAAGGCACTTCGCGACTGGGATATGCGGAGAGCACTGACGGGATCCATTTCACTCATCGGGATGAACCTGTTCTAAGCCCTACGGAAGAATACGAGAAGGACGGCGGGGTGGAGGATCCACGGCTCGTCCAATTCGGCGATACCTACTACCTGACGTACACGGGCTACAACAAGAAAGACGCGCAACTCTGCCTAGCGACATCGCGAGATCTGATTCATTGGGACCGCAAGGGGGTGATCATTCCGGCCAACCAAGGAAACTGGAATGTAAAGTGGACGAAGTCGGGCGCCATTGTGCCGGAAAAAATCGAGGGAAAATACTGGATGTATTTTCTGGGTACGAATGCGGATAACAAGGATCAGGCAGGGCTGGCGAATTCGCCGGACCTGTTGCATTGGACCGAAGCCACGCAGACTCCCGTGCTGCCGGTGCGGCCGGGGAAGTTTGATTCGCGCGTCGCGGAGCCGGGGCCGTCGCCGATTCTCACATCGAAGGGAATTGTCCTGATATACAACGGCGCGGACGACAAGCTGGTGTATCGGACAGGAATTGCCGTCTTTGACCGCACCGACCCGCGCAAATTGTTGTCGCGGACCGATGAGCCGCTGTTCTTCCCCAAGAAGAAATGGGAGACCGTCGGTCAGGTACCCAATGTAGTTTTCGTAGAGGGCTTGGTGCAGCAGCGGGATCGATATCTGCTCTACTACGGGGGCGCTGACACCTACGTGGGTGTGGCGGAGTTCCCGATCATTCATTGAAGCGGATTCGCTTGACCCGGCTCGTGCTGGATAATTTCGGCCGTTCCCGAAGAAATCTTGCGCCCACGCTTTCCGCTCGCGCAACCAGAGACAGAAAAGGATTACACTCAGCAAATTGCCACCTTTGTCGAGTTCGACACCTCGCGGTGGGTCGAGGGTCGATGCAATCTTTCGAAAGGACCCCGATGAGTCATCTTGTGCGTCGTATGTTCTACTGGATATTGGCAGTTTCGTTCTTATGTTTGTCGCTGCTCACGGCCGCGCAGACCGCAGGCAAAGCCACCGCCGCCAAAGGCCTGGACGCAGAAGGTCACCAGTGGTGGCAGCATGCCGTGTTTTACGAGATCTATCCGCGCAGCTTTGCCGACAGCAACGACGATGGAATCGGCGATCTGAAGGGCATTACCTCCAAGCTGGACTACTTGAAGGACCTGGGCGTGGACGCGATCTGGATCACGCCGTGCTTTCCTTCGCCGCAGGTAGATTTCGGCTACGACGTCTCGGACTACGAAAACATCGATCCCATGTACGGGACTTTGGCGGACTTCGATACGCTGGCCAGCGAGGCGAAGAAGCGCGGCATCCACATCATCCTCGATTTTGTTGTGAATCACACTTCCGATCAGCACAAGTGGTTCCTGGATTCGAAGTCGTCTCGAACCTCGGAGCATCGCGACTGGTACATCTGGCGCGACGGAAAAGGGCCGGGGCAACCGCCCAACAATTGGACTTCTACTTTTGGCGGCTCGGCGTGGAAGCTTGATCCAACGACCGGTCAGTATTACTACCACTTCTTTTACCCCGAGCAACCCGACCTGAACTGGCGGAATCCAGCGGTGAAGGACGCGATGTTCGATGTGACGCGCTGGTGGTACCAGCGGGGTGTGTCTGGCTTTCGTCTCGATGCGGTGGATACGCTGTTTGAAGATCCCAAGCTGCATGACAATCCAGTGAAGCCAGGCACAAATGCCTTTGGCGATCCCATCGAAGAGAATAAGTACAACACCAAATTGCCCGAGGTGCATGACGTGCTGCGCGGATTGCGCAAAGTGGCGGACGAACACAATGCAGTGCTGATCGGAGAGACCTGGACTGCCGACATCGCGGAACTCAACAAGTATTACGGCGAGGGCAACAACGAGCTGCAGCTGCCCATGGATTTTCTTTTCACCACGGTGAACAAGCTTTCGCCCGCCGACTTCCGCAAGCAGATTGCTGCCGTCGATGCCGCTTCCGGCTGGCCAACATTCGTTATCAGCAACCACGATATCGTCCGCTCCTATGACCGCTATGGTGACGGCGAGCATAACGATCAGATCGCGAAGCTTATGGCCGGGCTGTATCTGACTCTGCGCGGAACTCCCATCATGTATTACGGTGAAGAGATTGGGATGAAGACCACACCGCCCACGCGTAAGGAAGATGTCAAAGATCCGATCGGCCGCACGGGCTGGCCCAGGGAGAAGGGGCGGGACGGTGAGCGTACACCCATGCAGTGGGATAACAGAGAGAACGCCGGGTTTTCCAAGGCTATACCGTGGCTTCCCGTGCCTCCGACGGCCAAGACCCACAACGTCGCCGACGAGTCTAAAGATCCGGAGTCGGTGCTCAATTTCTACAAGAAGGTGCTCAAGCTGCGCCATACGAATAAGGCCCTGCTGGATGGAACCTATACTGCGCTGAATGATAACGATCAAAACGTCCTGTCGTATATGCGTACGTACAAGGGCCAGGCGGTTCTGGTGGCCCTGAATATGTCAGGAGCGGAGCGGAAGGTGAATTTTGAATTGAGTAAGGACGGGTTCTCGTCAGCGAAGAGTCTGGTGGCGACCGGAAAATCTTCGGCTACCGGAACTGTCGTGACGCTGGAGCCTTACGGAGTTTTCATCGGCCAGCTTTCGAAGTGAGGGGATGGAGGAGTATTGAACTTCCATTCGCAGCCACTGGCAGAGCAGAGAGCGGTGGTAAAGACGTAGAGCAAGCCATTTCACGACAAGGGCAATGCGCTGCTTGCGCCGTGGGCGAGACGCCCACGGGACAGCCGGCGAGTCGCCGGCGCTACTAGAAGCCGTACTTGGCTACGATCTTCTTTTCTTTTTTTCCAATCACGACAATTGCGGCGTGTTCCGCGGGCAATGTGAACGCAATCGGCACGCCGGTGGACTGGTCGTGCAGGCTGATATTGGTGTCGTTCGCAGAGTCTGAAACAAGGACGTAGAGCACGGAGTCCGCCAGGACGGTGGGAAATATCAGCACCCCGGGCGGCAGAGGCGTTTGCTGGCTGAACATCGGCGTGATGTTCAGCCTGGTTGCGACATAGGCATAGAGTTCGGATGCCCCGTGCAGGTCCTCGGCGAGTTCGACCGGGTAGGATGTCCAGAAGATCCGGCCTTTGCCGCGAGAGAGTTCTTTGAAGTTCGATCCATCGTCGAAGCGCAGGGAATCCAGCCAGTTTTGTTGGGGCTGACCAAAAGCCAGGGCTAGCGAACGGTCCGCGATGCGCACTGTGGCGTTGTGATAGGTCAGGGGTTCGACGTGCGCTGCGAGTCCAAGTTCGGCGGCTCGATGGACGATCTGCCAGTGCTCGTCGCGATCGACTGGACCCGAGACCAGGAGGTTGCCGCCGGCGTCCACATAATTCAGCAGAGCCCGCCATGCGGTTTCGGTCAACGCTTGCGGGGAGGGCAGAATGGCGAGCTTGGGTGAGCCGAGTTTCTCGATCTGATTTTCCGCGATCACATAAGCGGGCAGGTGGGCGTCATAAGCGAGGGCACGAACCGCGTTCTGTTGGGCTGCCACTTGGAAATCGGCGAGGACGGAGAACTGTGCGGCCTGCGATGTGACGATTGCGATGGAAGGCAGCTGCGGGTCACGAAGGTGCTCGTGCAACGACGGGGCGAATTCGGCGAAGGCGCGCAACAGCGTGGCCTCCGGCTTCTCGGTGTAGTCGGTCCGGACGGCGCCGATCGGGGTCTCGTTGCTCTCCGTCATAGCGGAATTTGTGTTCCAGAGCCATTCGATGGCGCCGGAACCTTGAATGAACGACGCGGCAATTTTTCGTTCGAGAAGAGCGGCCTCGCTCTCCGGCGTGCGGCGGGCGATCTCGTCGATGTTTAATTCGCGCTGCAGTCCTGTTTCCTGAATCAGCATCGCTTTACCGGGCTGCTTGGCTGCGAGCGAATCCCACAGGATGTGGTCATTGAGCCACCAGGAATGATTGGTGGTCAAGTCGACGGACTGGCCCCAGAAAGCGGGTGAGAGACGATCTTGAATACCGCCTTCATCCTGGCCAACGGTTACGAGTTGTTGAGAGCCCGTGGACCGGATCGTGTCGCGCATGGTGCTTGCCCAGTGGGCGAATGATTCCTGAGCGAACAGAAAATAGTCATGCAGGCGCAACGAGTTCGTTCCGGTGTACATGCCGCGCGGGGAGAACTCGTCTTCGCGCGGTAGAGAGATCATTCCCGCAACGGAGTCGGGAGGAGCATTCCATAGCGCGGCGAGTTTTGCGCGATTGGGATACCGTTGGCTCAGCCAGTTGTTCCAGGCCGCGAGCTCGATGGCATCGCCGTTAGGGCGCGTCTTCCACAGATGCTGAGAAAAACTCGGCTCGTTGATGAGATCCCACGCGAGGAAGGGCACGTCGCGGAAGCGCGCGACAACAGACGAAATCAGAGTCTGCTGACGGCGGACGGCCTCAGGGTCGAGGAAGGCGTTAACGCCTCCGAGAACGTCGGGGAGGAAGGCAAAGAAATTGAACTGCACCGGCAGGCCGTACTTGCGGGCAGTCATTAAGTAAGCTTCGAGCGTGCGCAGAGTGCGTTCGTAAGGTTGGCCGTTTTCGTCGCAGAATTTGTCCCAGCCGGTCCACCATCCGGTGCGGATCATGTTGAGCCCGGCATCGTGAATCTGGCCGAGATCCTGGTTCCAGACATACACGTTGGGATGCTCGAAGAAGAGGCGCTGCACTTCGCTCGACATATACGTGGTACCGACGATGGCGAGAGGATGGCCATCGAGTTCGAAGTAATCGTGATTGACGCCGAGATGCGGGCCGGAGCGGAGGAAGGATTCGTCGCGGATCCAGAAGGCGGAATGATAGATGGCGCGAATCCGTGTTCCTTCCACCAGCTGCGCATTGATGATGTAGAGGCCCTTGCCTGACGGCGCAGGCATCACGACGGGATCGTTGGATGGAAGCGCAGCAGTGACGGTGGAGCGATTCGAAGGCTGGGCTTCGGGGAAGGAAGTAATCTTCAGGGAGACGGGAGCCTTGGGTGGTGCTGCCGCATGCCATTGCACTCGCAGTTCGACGGACTCGCCTTGCAGGTAGAGCGGCAACGCTGGGCGGACGGTGAACTCCTCGGCGCCCTGCAATGCCCGCTCCGCAAGGGATTGCAGGAGCGTGGCGTTATCGAAGAACTCGCGCGAAAGTTCCGCATTGACGAAAATCCAGCGTCCGCCGTCGAAACCGTTTCGGTAGTGATCGACCTGGAGGACCGGCGCGGATAATTTGCGGCCCTGCTTGACGCCCCAGGCGATTGTGTCGAGGCGGGCGTCGATGGAGCCGGCGGCGCCGCCGCGCTGGTAAAGATCGACCGCGCTCAGACGAATCACTGGGCTGAAAGCGCGCTTCCATGCGAACGCGGGAAGCTGCCAGGGCAGTTCGGGATTGGGCTGGAACTGCAGACCGTCGGAGCCGGGGGTTTCCTGGTACTGGTCGATCATGAGCGGGCGAATGAAACGGACGCTGTAATCGCGCAGATGCCAGCCGCCGGAATCGCGGTAGGCGGCGCGAGTGAAGGGCATTCCACCGAGCACCAGAAGATTGCCTCCGCGGTCGAGAAACTGCTTGATCGCCGGCCAAGCTTCCTCAGGAAAGGACGAGCCGTAGGGGAGAACCAAGAGGCGGGTTGACGGTGTGGCCAGAGCGTCGCGAAGGTGGTTTGCGTCGGTCTGCTCTGCCCCCGGCGGCATTGCGGCCAGTTGCTCCGGGAACGGGGCGGCGGAGTCGGCTGCCGGAAATCCGGGTTCGCTGAACACGACCACGGTGGATGTGCCGGCTTGGGCAAAGAGTGCGGATTGGCAGACTAGAAAAGAGAAGGCGGCGACAGCGAAGAGCACAGGTTCGCGCATGAGTGTGGCCTGATGAGGAGAATTCGACAGGCGGAGACGATTGCAGTCTCCGGTATGGGGCTTGGATTGTCAAGCTAGAGAAACGATTTTCTAGAGTATCAATTCGATATCGAGTTAAGAAAAATGCGTAAAAGCAAGCTCTGGCGATGCTATGATGGCCGCGTTCTTCGATTTGTGCAGCTGATTCGCGCAATTTGATTTGCGCAAAATTTGGAAGGGTGGATACAGCACTCATGGCAATCGCAGCCCCCAACACTTCTACTACGACCACGGCGCCGGGGGCGGGGCAGAGCTACGGCGCTCCGCTGGCGACAGTGACAACGCTATTCTTCATGTGGGGATTTCTTACCTGCCTGAATGACATTCTGGTTCCACATCTGAAATCGATTTTCGACCTGAATTACCGGCAGTCCCAGCTGATTCAGCTCGCATTTTTTGGCGCATATGCCGTCTTTTCCATCCCGTCGGCGAAGGTTATTGACTGGATCGGCTATCAACGGTCCATGGTGGTCGGCCTTCTCACCATGGGTGTCGGTGCGTTCCTGTTCGTGCCCGCGGCCAGCGCTGCTTCGTACCGGTTGTTCTTGGGTGCACTCATCGTTTTAGCAGCTGGGATTACCTGCCTGCAGGTCGCAGCTAATCCGTACGTTTCCGTGCTGGGGAAGCCAGAGACCGCATCGAGCCGGCTGAATTTGACTCAGGCGTTTAATTCCCTCGGAACGTTCCTGGCGCCGTTTTTCGGCGGCCTGCTGATTCTGAGCGCCGCCCCTAAGACGATGGGTGACATACGAGCGATGGCGCCAGACGTCCTCCAGGCTTACCGCCTGCACGAAGCTGCGACGGTCAAGACGCCGTATGTCGGTCTTGGAATTGCTCTAGTCGTGCTGGCGGCTGCGATCGGCAGTTTCAAGTTGCCAAAGATCGAACATGCGCAGCATAAAGTCGGGGAGAAAGTGAACGATTCGATCTGGAAGCATCCAAGTCTAATCTTCGGTGCCATCGCGATCTTTGTGTATGTCGGTGCCGAGGTCTCCATCGGTAGCTTCCTGGTGAACTACTTCAGCCAACCCGATATCGGGGGATTGACGGAAAAAGCTGCCGCCAACCTCGTCGCCTTCTATTGGGGAGGCGCGATGGTAGGCCGTTTTATTGGCTCCGGACTCCTGCAAGAGATGAAAACCGGACAATTGCTCGGCATTTGCGCGGTGAGCGCCGCTGCCCTCGTCGGAATTTCTATGCTGGCTACGGGACACCTTGCGATGTACAGCATCATCCTGGTTGGATTCTTTAATTCAATCATGTTCCCCAGCATCTTTACTCTGGGTGTGGCCGAGCTCGGCCCGCTCACCGGCGACGGTTCGGGATTCATGATCATGGCGATCGTTGGCGGAGCAATCATTCCGTATGCGCAAGGCGCGATTGCCGATCGGATCGGCATTCATCACGCGTTCTTCCTGCCCGTCGTGTGTTACCTGTATATCCTCTTCTTTGCTTTGAGCGGATCGAAGCCGAATAGCCAACGCTATGCAAAAGCGTAACCGGTGCGAAGAGCAGGATCGGCTCTTAGCTTCGCTCGGAATGGACAGCTTGTGTATGTGGAATCGCTGACTGGGTACTGGGATTTGTTAGGATATTTGGCCCGGAGTTTGCGACGTCACTAATTGAGACGACTTAAAAGATCATGGGGCAAATTAAGAAGCCTGGCCAAAAACCAGAGGTCATTACCCTCAAAGCCGTCGCCCAGCATATTGGACTGACTCCCGGCACGGTCTCGGCAGTTCTCAACGATTCACCGTCGGCTCGATCCATTCCGCAGGAGACCAAGAACAGGATCCATGCGGCGGCCAAGGAACTCAACTACCGGCCCAATTTTTTTGCGCGCACGTTGCGCAATAAGCGTACCTATACCATCGGAGTGATTGCGGAAGAGATTGGCGACTCCTACAGTTCGCCCATCATCAGCGGCATTGAGCAGTACTTGAGGAAGCGCGAGTATTTCTTTCTGACGGTGGTGCACCGGCACGATCCGGTGTTGCTGACTCGATATTCGCAATTGTTGTCTGAGCGCGGAGTCGAGGGCATCATCACCGTGGATACGACCGTACAGGAGGCGCCCGCGCTGCCGACGGTTGCCATCGCCGGCCACAAGAAGCTGAAGGGGGTTACCAACATTACTCTGGATCACGTACGGGCGGCGGTTTTGGCTCTGAACCACTTCAAGGATCTATCGCACGAACGGGTTGCCTTCATGAAAGGGAATCCTTTGAGCTCGGATGCGAAGGACCGCTGGGACGCGATCTGCCAGGTGGCTGGGGAGATTGGGATGAAGATCGATCCCGAGTTGACGGTGCAGATTGACACCGACGATCCGACGCCGATGTTGGGTTATCCCTTCGCCAAGCAACTGCTGGCCGGCAAGAAACCGTTTACCGCGCTTTTTGCCTATAACGACATTTCTGCGATCGGAGCGATTCGAGCCATACAGGAGCAAGGACTGCGGGTTCCGCAGGATATTTCGGTGATGGGCTTCGATGATATTCCGGGCGCGGCGTTTTACACTCCGAGTCTGACCACGGTGCAACAGCCGTTGAATCGCATGGGAGAGGTGGCGGCCCAGGTCCTGCTGGAACGGATTGAGGGGAAGAAAGAATATCCCACAGACATCGCGATTGAGCCTGAGTTGGTCGTGCGAGAATCGACGGCGAAGGCTTCGGGGGCCTCTTAGCATCGCGGTTCCGATATAGTAGCGGCAGAGCGTGTCTCGCCATTGATGCCCCCCGCTGACTCACCAAACGCCTTTACTTCAATATCCGCCAAAGCGCTTACCTTCGCTGCGTATGCTTCGTTCGTGCCGATCGGGATCGCGACCGTGCTTCTCGGTCCGATGCTGCCGATACTGTCGGCGCGATGGTCGATGAACTATTCCCAGGCAGGTCGTCTGTTTCCGGTCCAGTATGTGGCTTCGACCTTGGCCGTCGCTCTCTCGGGGGTGGTTGTTTCCCGCTGGGGATTTCGGTTCGCGATCAAGGCTGGACTCGTGCTAATGAGTGCGGGGGTGGGTCTGCTGCTGGCTGGTCCGAAGGTGCTGGGGATCGTTTGCATCGGAGCATACGGAGCCGGCTTGGGCCTGGCAGTTCCAGCAGCGAATTTGCTGGTGGCGGAGGTGAATCCGGAGGGTCGCAGTTCAAAGCTGAATCTGCTGAACTTCTGCTGGAGCGCGGGTGCGGTGGCATGCCCCATTCTTGTGGCAGCGGCGGCGAAGAGCCACAAGTTCCCGCTCTTCCTGGCGGCGGTGGCGGGGTTCGCGCTGCTGGTGGCGATTGGGATCGCGGTCATGCCTTCCTCCATTGTCGAGCCCACGGCGACCCGGGATGGAGGCCGGGCGCCAGCGATTCCATGGAAGCACGGGGTTATGTGGATTTTGGGAGCGCTGTTTTTTCTGTATGTCGGAGTCGAAAACGGCTTCGGGGGATGGGTCGCATCGTTTGCCAAGAGCCTCGAACTGCCACCCGCTCTGGCGTTGATGACTCCTTCGTTCTTTCATGCCGCGCTCATGCTGGGGAGATGGCTGGCGCCCTTGCTGCTGCGAGCGATCGACGAAATTCGACTGGCGCAAGCGGCGTTACTGGTTGCGTGCACGGGGATGGCCGGGCTGGTTTTATCGCATGGGCTGCGGGGTGTGGTGTTGAGCGCTTGTCTGGCGGGGCTGGGACTTTCTTGCGTTTATCCCATAACGATCTCGCTGCTGTCGCGGGAATTTGGGCCGGCGTCATCGCGGATCGGGTCGGTCATGTTCTTTCTGTCGAACATCGGAGGAGGACTGATGCCGTGGATGGTCGGAGTTTCGTCGAATCATTTCGGCACGCTCAAGGCCGGACTGGCGGTGCCATTGATTGGATGTGCGGCGATGTATGGGCTGTATCTGCGAGAGTGGAAGGCGGCGGAACCGGAATTGGCGGGCTGAGCTGGTGCCGTCCCTTCGGGACTCACATCTTGCACGGAGTTCACCCGGCACTTCCGTGCCTGGCTTTCACATGCCGCCGCTTCGCGGCTGAACGTTCGCTTGTTCTCGATATCCGAATCAGCGAATTAGGAGCGGACAAATCTTGCTGCCAGGCGGGAGAGCCGGATTAGCCGGTACAAGGGGAACAGTTGTGCGGGGAGACGCACGGCTTGCCATTCGCCGGGGCCGGGAGTGAAGACCAGGCGTCGGAGGAATCGCAGGCGATCCGATGGCCGCTCGCGCAGACGCATCATGAGGCGAAAGTAGGCCAGCGACTCCACGTTGTATTCGGCCCCGCTCGCGATTTGCATTTGAATCTCTTCCACTAACGAGAGCGTCGCGGCATCTTCGGAGAGATTCGCCTGCGCCGCTGGCGGGATCGCGACGTCTAAGAGCCGGTTCGCCAGCAGCATGGTGACGCGCAGGATGCGCACAATGCCTAGCTCCCCCGCCTGAGAACCGATCCAGTCCCAGTCCAGACTCGCGAGGCTCATGATTCGCGCGATGTCGCAGAGCCAGATCAGGCGTCCCCAGACGTGTTTGGCGGCATGCGCCGACAGGACCAGCAGCAAGTCCTCCGACGAAGGCGTCTTCACGGCGTGACCGGCGACAGTGATCGTGGCTGCCCGCTGGAACAGGCCGCCCATCTCGAAGTCCATGGCATAAAAGCGAGGCTGAATCGCCCACTGCAGTTCAAGAAGGTTCGGGCCGGCCGCGCCATCGAAGGCACATTCGTATCCCGATTTCAGATAGGCCCGTTCCTCCATCTTGGAAAAGACCAGGTGGGGCGTGTAGCCGAGTTCGCGTACGGCAGCGCGGGCACGCGGCAAATCCTGGGGGCGGATCAGCATGTCAATATCGCCGACTTGCCGCAGCGCGATGTCTCCGTAAGCCAGCTCCGCCAGAGCCAGGCCTTTGTAGGGCATGACCTCAATGCCGAGAACGGACAAGCGATCCGCGATTCGAATCAATTCGCGTGAAAGAAATAAGGCTTTGTGCAGGTTGGTCTGATACAGGTGCTTCAGCGCCGACATCTCAGCGGGAGGAACGGCATCCGCAATTCCAACCAGAGCCTGGTAGAGAAGGGGCTGTGTGCGGTGATGGTCGGCGAGGTCGAAGAGAAGCTTCCACCGGACCGGTGCGCGTGACAACGCGTGAAGACGGGCGGTCTTTTCCTCGCGGGAACGCTCCGAACACGCAGTTAGTACAAAGGACCACTCGGCATCGAGTGTGGTGCTAGTCCCGGGCATGTCTTCGGTCGGTAAGTCTTACGATGGGCCGGTAGAAGCGCGTCCAGATCACGCAGTAGCGCTGGTCGCAGAAGTTTCCACGTTGGCCGGGAGTACTCGAATCTGCACCAGATCCGCTCGACCCAGATTTGTCTGACCCAGATTCTGTCCCGCCCCGGCGCGTTTCTTCGCCAGCATATTGGCCGATGGAACTCCGGTTCGAGCGTACGACCGCTCGCAATCCTGCGACGACGGCCCGCGCATATTCCCTTCCAGAAACGCAAGGCCGGGACAGCGGGAGCAGCTTGAAACGTGGCTGCACGAAGTGCAGGTCGTCAGGTCCTTCACACGGATCGAGCGCACATCGTTCATCGCATCGGAATGCCGCCAGATGTCGATGAAGCGCTGCTTCCTCACGTTTCCTGTCGGCAGAGGAAACTGGACGCAGGGAAAGACGTCGCCATACGGCGAAACATAGCAGCTGGTGTGGCCCGCGCTGCAAGGAAGATTTTCCAGTGCGTCCTCGTCGGGGTTGGTTGAGATCGCACAGAATTCCTCGACATCGCCAACCAGCGACGCGTCGCGGAAGACCTGCTGCAGGGCAGTCTGATCGACGCCCAGGCTCAACACCGACCGGTCGCCGTCCATCATGGGCGTAATGGTCGGATCGAGCGTGCAGTCGACACCCAGTTCCGCCGCGAGAGCGCGCACGGCAGGATAGTCCTGCATGTTCTGGGTCATCAGAACGTTGGCGATGACGACCCTCAAACCCTGGGACTTGAGAAAACGAACCGCATCGAGCGAGCGCTTGAGCGAGCCGGGCACGAGAGTGATGGCGTCGTGCACCTCCGGTCGATGCGAATAAATGCTGATCTGGACCGACTCAACGCCGAGATCGCGGATGCGGGCGGCCTCGCGTTCGCGAATCAACATGGCATTGGTTTTGAGCTTTACGCAAAACATCAACGTGCGGCGGGCATATTCCAGGAGCTCGAAGAAATCCTTGCGCAGAAAAATCTCGCCGCCGCTGAGAGTCAGAATGAAGACACCGGCGTCCGCCATCTCTTTGAGCAAGTGCTTGATTTCCGCCGTGGTCATCTCGCCGTGGTCGTCATGATCGAGATAACAGTGTACACAGCGCTCGTTGCAGCGATAGGTCAGGTCAAGTTGGACGCTGAGCGGAACATTCAACTTCAGCGCCTTCTCGGTCATCTGCTCCAGCAGGCCGTTCATCGGGATTCTCCCGCCGCTGGATTGGGCTGGGGAATCGGCTCTTCCGAGATTTGGATGATTTCGTGGCTAGCCAGTTCACGGGCCAGGGTTTCAGCGTCGTGCAAGGCCTCGGCCGGCTCAACTTCGAACTCCTGGCAGATGCGATGCTCAACGATTTCGTCGAGGGGAGTGGTGCCGTCCGCTGACTGCCACAGGATTGTCGCCGTCTTATTGAGGGTAAAGAGGGTGGAGTCGCGGCCGGACATGATCATCATTTCGCCGTCGAGACTGCGCGCCGCGACCCGCGGATTGCGTGCAACGTAAAGCCTGCTCATCCAATCAGCTCCCAGACCCGGGAATCGGGCACAAAGGTCAGCCGGGAAACGGGCACACGGCTGACGAATTCAAAGGCGGAATGAAACATCGATTGCACCAGTTCCTCATCCTCCGCGAAAAAGAGAAGATTGGCAAGAAGAGATCGCGCCGCTTCGCCGGGCGGGATCGGATCGATGCGATTCTCCGAACCCTGGGCGAGGAGGTAGAGCGCGGCGAGAGGCGCCGAAACATTTTCGCCCAGCTTGGCCAGTTCTCCGGTAAACGGAGTGCCGTAGGCGATGTAGCCGGAATCCTGCTTGCGCACGTATGAAATCTCGTCGGTCAACAGAGTGACGTCGGGAGGAGCCAGCCGGGAAATGGTCGTCTTGCCCGCGCCAGAAACTCCCGCGAACAGGAAAGCCTTGCCATTGCGGATGGCGCTGGCGGAATGCGCCAGGAAGCCTCCCTGCTGCGCCAGCACGAGCGTGTGCACGATGCGAAGCACGGCATCGATGGAATAAGGATTGGCTGTCTGGCGAATCCGGCCAGTGCGCGACGCGGGTTCCCACTCGGCGAGAAAATCTCCAGCCTGCAGGGACCAACGGCCGAGGCGCTGGGTGACACGAACGCCGATGTCGGGAACTGGGTAGACGGGCACAGTGACGTCGACGTCAAACTCAATCTCGGCTCGCTCTGCCGAGCCCAAGAACCCAGAATAGCGGTCCTGCAATATGTCGAGGAAAGCCGGGTCGGTCGTGTTGACGCGCACGGGCATTCCCCCGATTGCGATGATCAGATTCAGGCGTTCGACTTCTGCTGCCAATTCCGGCAAGGGATGTCCCAATTCCTATGAACTTTGATGAATTCCGTAAACGCCCACAACGACACGGGCGGCGATTTCCGAGCTCCGAACCAAAGCGGCGACGGCGCGTTCCGAAAATCGGAGACTCCGGCTGGGCGCGATACATCTTCCGTTACGCACGATCAGGGAAACTTTTCCCAGCAGTTCATCCTTCGCCAGGGGAGAATCTGCGGCCGGCATGGCATCCCCCCTGGTTACAACCAGCGAATCTTCGGGCTGGCCGCCCTTTGTGACCACGCGATGAGCAAAGAGGCGGCGATCGCGGCCGAACAGCACGATGTCTCCCTCTGTAACTCCGTCACGGTGGATGTGCTCAATCACCATCGTGTCTCCGGGCATCACCGTGGGCAGCATGCTCCAACCGGTCACACGCAAGCGCAATGTTCCTGACGAGCGCAATACCTCGCCCGCCAGCTCACATTTGAGGGCGTGTGTTTCGTCCGATGGCTGGGGCAAAGGCGTCATGACGAACTAGAGTGAGCAATGCAATTGGCCGTGTTGGTCCCGACTTTCCCGCACGAAAGGGCGGTCGTCACAAATACCTGCTCGTAGCGGAAGGCCGGCTTTTCATAAGGCTTCTTGGTGCCGGCAGTACGCGGACTATCGGAGGAGATGTTATTCATAGCCATAAGAGGAAACCTGTCTATCTTTCTATTGTAATGCCGGCTGAGATGCTTGCACAGCGCATCCACCTGAGCCACCGGATGTTGGGCAAGTCTGATCGGCCAGAGTGGTGAAGTATATCTGAGAAGCACCCGTCAGGGTGCCGGCACCGACCGCATTGTCTGAAATGATGCCACTCGTGCCTCCCGCGCTTGCGAGCGCCAAGGTGCCGATCGGGCCGGCATTTGTCCAGACGACAGTTCCATCCGATGTGGTCAGCCCAGGGGTTGTCTTCCATAGGGGGGGTGGACCCACTGCCGTGGTGCCTGGAGTGGTCGATACCTCTACATTGTTGTTGGAGTCGATAATGCGGTTGTTCGAAAAGGCGTAGTGGTGATTAGCTTGCCGAATTGAGAGCGGGCCAGCCATAGTGACGCCTTGATCGATCCAGACGACAGCGCCATCTATTTTCGTGAGGCCCGCCTGACTGGTCCAGGTCGGTGCTGTTGCGTTTGACTTTCCCCCCGTGATCACGGTTTCGAAATGGAGCTTGCTGCTCAGGATCTGCTGGCCCACGGCATATGTCGTAGAGGCCTTCCAGGGAGCGGAAACGAAGTTCATGACGCATCCGCCGGGGCTGCAGGCGCTCGGCAAACCGTTGCTCTGTACACTCACAAACATCCGCTCCGACGGGCCGAACGTGGTGTTGGGGTTGGGAACGTCGGTTACCGACGAGCATGCTGCCGTCGAAGTCCCCGAGGCGAGCGGCGTAATTGACAAGCTATTTCCTGACGCGGGAAGAGCCCCAGCCACAATGGGAACCTGATACAGGGTCGGGGTACCCCCGGTGTTGCCACAAACGTAAAGGCTCCCAGTTGCATTCACAGATTTGTAGTAGGCGCTGTCGAAGCCGCCGATGTAAAGCGGGTTGGGATTGGTCCCTGAAATCGTACTATTCCCTACAGTCACCTCGGCGCCTAGGACGCCTGCCGAGAACGTGACCGGAAATTGAAAGACGGCAGCGCAATCTGCTCCGAGCGTGCAGCTTCCGGTTCCGTCGCTGGAGGCAAAGACGTACACTGAGCCGTTTACGGTATCGACAACCGGGCTCTCCAAGAGTCCGAGGCCGAAGTCCACCTGCGCCGATTGTGTAACCGCGCCGGACGTGGCGTTCACGCTATTCAAGAACCCGCCTTGATCGCCCACGAAGACATTATTGGAAAGGCGATCGTAAACCGGGCTCGAGAGAGGTAGCGTACTGGCCACCTGCGCGGGAAACCCGCCGGTGGTGACCTCCGTCGGAGTACCATTAAACATACCTGTAATCTTGTGCAGCCAACCCCTGTCACCACCCACCCAGCCTATGTCGTTTGTATAGTCATAATAGACGGATGAGGTCGTATCGTTGGTGACGATGTGGCTGCTATCCCGCAGAGTAATCGTGGTCATACAAGGTACGGTACAAGTGGAGTACGCGCCGGGGAGCACCAGAGTCGGAGTCGCCGGAGAGCCGATGGTCCCAGTCGCGGCGGCCCATTTCAACAGGACCAGCGTCCCAGCCAGGCCGGCGTCAGTTTGCACAAACGCAACCTGCGTGCCATCGAGAGAGGGCACCGGAGACGTGAGAACTTGGCCAGCCGTGTTGTACGCCCAATAAAGTGTAGGCACCCCAACGCCGCATCCGGAATACAGATTGTCGAACGCCACAATGTTGGCCTGAGTGGTGGTGCCCAACAAGCCCGTGCTGTAGACGACGTAATCCGGCTTGGTCGCACTGCCGCAGTTCGCTACCGCGCTGCTGAAAGAATATTTGGCTGGATAGACGCCCGCGAGTACCGGACCTACCGACACAAGGCTGCCTAGATCTTCTGACCAATCGCCCGTAAGCTTCTTGCCGTTCGCCTTGAGAACCGCAGGGGTAAACGCATCTGCGCCAACGCTCGCGGGCAGCGTGAGCGCCTGCTCGCGACGTTCGATCTGCTGCTGGTAGCGCGGGTCTTCGGTAACCCGAGCGAGCAGTTCCGCCGAACCCGGACGCGAGAAGATAAGATGACTGTGACTCCAGTCGGTGGGCAGAGGGATTCCGGGATTGGCACGTTTTGCCGCTTGTCCGGTTAACACCCAACCCAAAATCACTAATCCAGACAAGCTCACACCCAACCGGAGAAATCGTGCGGCGGTACCGTTCATTGTGCTGACTCCATGGGTCGCGCGAGATGCAAAAGAATTTCGGGCGGTCCTCAAAACCCTTCGTCGTTAAGTCCGTCCCTGATTTTGGTGAAGCCGCGATCGGGATAACTTCATCCCACCTTGCGTGCTTGAAAACGCCAACGGAAAGCGGACGTAGACCTCCCGTCGGTTGGCTGGATTGGCGCTGATTTTACTCTTTACTCAGGGCGCAACGCAAACAGGTTTTCCGCCTAAATCAGTGCGGCTGGAAGAAACAAACTGCGATTACGGCGCAACCCTTCGGCGCGAGTTCCCGGGCGAGAATCTTCTGCCTGAAAATCTGAGCCCTCGTTCACGATTTCATCCGCACCCCTTACAATAGATAAACCTTTGGCCGACGATGACATCATCCTGTAATTCAGCAGATTGAGGTCCAAGACGACCCCAACGGAGGCGGGCGAACTAGATTGGACGGACACGAGAAGGTGGCAGAAGACATGGTGCAAGAAGTGCACACAAATGAGGGCAAGAACGTTCTGACCCTGGAAGAGATTGCGAACCTCGCAGCGGAGGGCGGACAGCCAGCGGAAACGCTGATGAACGTGGTCGCCCTGATCGCCAAGCGATTTCGGACGGATGTGTGTTCCGCATACTTGCTGGAGCCGGACCGCGCCAATCTGGTGCTGGCGGCGACGGTGGGACTGCGCCGCGAATGTATCGGTAGTCTGCGCATGGCGGTCAATGAAGGGCTCACCGGCCTGGTGGCCGAACTGGTGCGGCCGGTTTCCGTGGAACAGGTGAAGAACCATCCCCGGTTCAAGTATTTCCGTGACGCCGGCGAGGATGCTTACCAATCGTTCCTGGGAGTTCCTTTAATCGAGCGGGGCGTGCTGCAGGGTGTTTTGGTGGTGCAGACGATCGAAGCCCGCGTTTTCAGCGAGGATGAAATCCGGATGCTGACCGAGGCTGCCACCCAGGTCGCTCCGGTAGTGAGCGAAGCTCGTACGCTCGATCGTTTCATTGCTCCGCTGCAGGAGCGGTTGTGGGCCCTGGCGCGTAATTTGTGGTGGAGTTGGGACCACAACTCCTCCAGCCTGTTTCTCGATCTGGATCCGGCGCGGTGGAACGAACTCAACCACAATCCCATCGCGCTGCTTGGGGAAATGCCTCTGGCCAAACTGGAAACTCGCGCCGCAGAGCTCATGCTGCACAGCCGAGTGAATTACGCGTATCGCCGCATGCTGGAGTATCTGGAAGCCGATCGAACCTGGGGTACGAGGCACGCCGGCGTGCTGCGGCCTCACCCGGTGGCCTATTTCTCGGCGGAGTTTGGTCTGCATGAGTCGCTGCCGGTTTATTCCGGCGGCTTGGGCGTGCTGGCGGGGGATCACATCAAGAGCGCGTCGGACCTCGACATTCCTCTGGTGGGCATTGGCTTGTTCTATGGTCAGGGCTATTTCCGGCAGAGGCTCGATGTGGGCGGATGGCAGCGGGAAGAATATTTGAAGACCAACGTCAATCAAATGCCGATGGAAGTTGCGATCGGGAAGGACGGGCGACCGATTGTTGTGGAAATCGAGACGCGCAGCGGGAAGATTCGGGCGAAAGTTTGGCGCGTGGACGTTGGACGCCGCGACCTGCTGCTTCTGGATTCCGATGTGGAAGGAAATGCTCCCGAGGACCGCGAACTGACGTCGCGCCTGTACGGCGGAGATCTTCGTATTCGGATTCGTCAGGAGTTGCTGCTGGGTGTGGGCGGACTGCGCGCTCTCAAAGCGCTGGGGATTTCTCCCGGTGTTCTTCACTTGAATGAAGGGCACAGCGCGTTTGCTGTGCTGGAAGCGATTCGTATGCGGATGCAGGAAGAAGGCTTGGCGTTTGACGCGGCGGTTCCGCGCGTCTCGCGGGAAGTGGTGTTCACTACACACACTCCTGTGCCTGCCGGGCACGACCGTTTCGATGCGGGTCTGGTTGAGGAGCACATTGGACCGCTCCGCGAGGCTCTGGGGCTCTCCAAGGAGAGTCTGATGGGGCTGGGGCGCGAAAATGCCAACAATTCGGACGAACTATTTTGTATGACAGTGCTGGCGCTGCGGCTCTCACGGCGCGCTAATGCGGTTTCGGCACTGCATGCCGAAGTGTCGCGCGCCATGTGGACCGGGCTGTTCCGCGACAAACTGGAGGACGACGTTCCCATTGGGCACATCACCAACGGAGTGCACGTTCCCACGTGGCTGGCGCCGCAAATGTTCCGCCTTTATGATCGCCACTTGGGTACGGACTGGCACCAGAGGAGCAGCGAAGCCAAAATCTGGCTGGGCATTGAGGATGTGGACGACGGTGAGCTGTGGGAGACGCACCTCAATCTGAAGTCGCAGCTCATCGAGTTTGTGCGCCGGCGCGCAGTGGCGCAAGCGGAACATCGCGGAGAATCACGGGAAACCTTGCAGCGCCTGGAGCGCGTTCTCAGCCCGGATGCGCTCACCATCGGATTCGCCCGCCGGTTTGCGACTTATAAGCGGGCCAATCTGATCCTGACCGACATTGAGCGGCTGGCTTCGATGGTGAATGACCCGAACCGCCCGGTGCAGTTCGTGTTTGCCGGCAAGGCTCATCCGCTCGACGAACCCGGCAAGCGAGTGTTGCAGCAGATTGCGGAGTTGATGCGGGATTCCAAGTTCCGCGACAAGTTCGTGTTTGTGGAGGACTATGACATCAACGTCGGACGCCATTTTGTGCAGGGCGTCGATGTGTGGCTCAACAATCCGCGCCGGCCTCTGGAGGCCTCAGGCACGAGCGGTCAGAAAGTGGTGCTGAACGGTGGCCTGAATCTCTCCGTTCTCGACGGCTGGTGGGCGGAAGCCTACGACGGCATGAATGGCTTTGCGATTGGAACCGGCAGAACTCATTCAAACATGAGCGTCCACGATACTCGCGATGGCGAAGACTTGATGCGAACGCTGCGCGAAGAAGTGATTCCGCTGTATTACCAGCGCGATCGCGATGGGCTTCCGCGAGGCTGGATCAAGCGCATGAAGCGGACCATCCGCACCCTCGGCTGGCGCTTCAACGCGGATCGCATGGTGATGGATTACACCTTGAAGTGCTACGTTCCGGCAGCGGGGGGGACATCCAGCGACATGAGGGCCAGTTCGTAAGGCTTTGCGCGAAAGCGTCGGTCAAGGCGAACGCGCTGCGACTTCGGGATGCAACTTGAACCGTGTAGTCAAGACCATGCAGCGAAGAAGATTCGTCAAAGTCGCAGCCATGGCCGGCGGCGCGGTCGCCGTTCCAGCCGCGTGGTGGTTCAGCCCACGGTTGGCCGCGGCAGAAGCGACTGACGCCAGCCCCGTCGTATTCAATCAACTCGGATACCTTCCCAACGCAGCGAAGTTTGCAACCCTGCGTGGTCCTTCAGCGACGTTCACGGTGCGTGCCGTGGGCAGTGGCGCCGTTGTTCTGCAAGGCAAGCCCGGCCCAGTTCGCGACGACGCGGCCTCGGGCGATCGAGTTCAAATTTCTGATTTCTCGGCGGTGCGCCAGCCTGGCACCTACGTTCTCGAAACCGACGCGAGAAAGAGCGCGCCTTTTGAAATCGGCAACGATGTTTACCGCCACGCCCTGTGGCTCACCATGCGCGGATATTACGGCCAGCGATGCGGCTGCATCGTAGATCTAGGAAGCGGCTATTCGCATCCAGCGTGTCACCTCACAGCCGAGTTTCACCAGTCATCCGGGAAGAGTGGCCCCTACAAGAACCGTGGCGGATGGCACGATGCCGGCGACTACGGCCGCTACATCGTGAATTCTGGAATATCGACTGGAACTCTGCTGTGGACGTGGGAAATGTTCAACGGCGCAGTGCGCAATCTGGATCTGAAGATTCCTGAATCTGGCGGAAAACTTCCAGACTTTCTCGCCGAGATTCGCTGGAATCTGGATTGGATGCTCAGTTTGCAGGACGCCGATGGCGGGGTATGGCACAAGCAGACGAGCGAGAATTTTTGCAGTTTCATCTTGCCCCAGGACGATCACTTGACCAGCTATGTGATTGGCACCGGATCGGCGCCCTACAAGAGCACGTGCGCGACTGCGGACTTCGCGGCGGTCGCGGCGATCGCCGCCAGCTGCTATGGACCGTTCGACGACGCTTACGCCAAGAACTGCATGGACGCGGCGAAACGGGCGTACGGCTGGGCGAGCAAACATCCGGACGTGACCTTCCGAAATCCCGGCGGCATTCGCACCGGCGAATATGGAGACGGCGACTGCCGCGATGAGATGCTCTGGGCCGCCGCAGAACTGTGGCGCACCACCGGCGAAGAACAATATCGCCAGGCATTCGAAAGCGGCGTCGCATATCTGCGGACCGGCAACGTGCTTCGCGTTAAAACGCCGGGATGGAATGACCTGTCGGCGTTTGCGCTCTGGACCTACGCAATGGCTGACAGGAAAGGTGGCTCAAGCGAGTTGTTGGCGCAGATTCGCGAATCGAGCATACGCGAGGCAGAGCGGCTGGTTCAGAACAGCCGGGAGAACGGCTACGGCAACACGCTGTCGCTCGCAGACTATGTTTGGGGCTCGAATGGAGTGGCGGGTAATCAATCCCTGCAGTTGATCGTCACCGATCGCTTGCAGAAAGGTGACGAATTCCGGCAAGCCGCCGCCGAAAACCTGCACTACCTGATCGGACGCAATTGCTGGGACTTGTCCTGGGTCACGCAGCTAGGGACGAGAGCGTTTCAACATCCCCATCATCGGCCAAGCGCAGCTGACAACATTGACGCTCCCTGGCCCGGGCTGCTTTCCGGCGGTCCCAATGCCCATCCCGCGGACCGGGTCGGCTGGCTGCTGCCAAAGCGCGCGCCCATGCAGATGTACAAGGACGACCAGGCGGCATATTCCATGAACGAAATCGCGATTAACTGGAATGCTCCTCTAGTTTTCGTGCTGGCGGCCTTGAATTCGTAGTGAGGAGCGGAGTCTCAAGCCCGAAGATCCAGCTGATAAGCTCACTTCCTTTGCGACGTTGTCTGCGCTTGACCGAGCGAGATCGTCTGCTCTTCCAGCCCGCGGTCGCGAAAGCGGAACTCTCGTATTTCTTCCGGACTCTCCGACTCCGTCCAGAAGGCTTCGACTGGGCCGAATACAGTCCGCAACTCCGCGGTAACGCAGGTCGGCAAATAAACTCGCAATACGCGCGGATCGTAGTACCGGAAAACCAGACGATTGCCGCTGGAATCCCGTACTACCAGGAACTCCCTCAGATGCCGCCGGAGGTTCTTGAGAGAGGTACCGCTTCGGAGAAAAACTCCCCAGCTGTTACCCCAGGCTTGGCGGATCAGGCGATGGGTGTCGCGATAGTCAGGCTCAAGCTGCACCAGATAGGGCGCTGCCATTTCCAGTTCGGGGGTCAGCGATCCGCTATACAGGCACGAGTATTCGAGGTGGCATTCCAGAAGCATGCGGAATACTTCGACCGTGCGGGCGCCGTCGACGATCATCCAAATGTCGCGACTGGGGCAGTCGTGCCACAGGATCTCTTCAATCCGAGCTAGCTGTTGATCCGTCATACTCAGTTAAATCTAAAATACTCAGCGAAAGTTAAGTTGCTGCCTTCTGGCTCTTCTGACATTCCTGGCAAAACGGGGTTCCTGAGGCCGCCGCGGCAGCCAGAGCGGCCGCCTGCGCGGAAGGGTTGCCCTTGGGGGAAAAGGTTGGCGCATCGGCCACTGGGGGTGGAGGCGCCGTGTCACGGGATTGCCGCTCCGACAGCGGAAAGGCCACAGATTGGTCGGATGTCTCGGCGCCTCCAGCGGCGATGGTCTCCATCTCTTTGGCGTGAATGTGCAACCGATCGGAATTCAACAAGTCAGCGATCTGCTCAATCACGGCGTCGTCGGCCACTCGCGAAGGCGGCATCAAGAGTTGGTTCGATAGCAAGTCGCGCAGAACGCGCATTTGATAAGGGTCACCCTTGAACTGCTGGAGCCACAGTCGAGTCCCCAATCGGCCCGGCAGATCGTCCACCCGATCAGGTTCGGTGCAGATTAGCTCCTGGCAAAACCACCATTCGAATTGGGGCAGCGGAAGCAATGTCGGTCTCAATTCCAGGAAACGTGGCTACTTCTGGGGGGAAGGGCCCGGCACTCACTCAAGAAAACTAGCGTATTGTAGCGCATCATTCCATCAATATGGCGGTGGACTGTCAAGTCGATGTTGACCACACATCCTCATTACGTCAGCGGCAATCCAGAGGAGCCTCCAACTCTAGCCGTAAATACGTTCTAGGACAGGTGAAGTCCCGTTTCTACAGAAAACGAACACCGTCGCGTCCGCGGCTGATTTCCGGCGGACGATCTTAGAGTAATCACCGTGATCGGTGCGGGGTAGCCGATTCGCACCCTCAGTCGAAGGTCTACAATCGTGTTCGTTACTTCAAGGCGTTGCAGCAGAACAGTCTTTGGCGCTCGCCGCAGGTTTCACGGGAGGCTCGATGTCGCCCTTCGATAAGTCCACTCGCCGAGAGTTTTTGGCGATCACTTCCTCTGCAGCATTGGGTGCAGCCGTGCCCTTGGCCGGCGCTCAAGAGGACGCAGCGGTCTCAGATCCTCCTTCGGTTCCGGTTTCTGACGAGATTCCTTATTCATCGGAGGAGCTTTTCGACCGCGGCCCCCAGCGCACGTTCAGCGGAGAAACCGCCACTCAAGTCGCAATGCCGTTGGGAGGGATTGGAGCCGGTTGCATTTGTCTGAATGGCTACGGCGGGTTGCAGGATTTTTCTATCTGGAATCGTCCGTCGACAACCGCGCTACCCGAGCGCTACTCTTCGTCCCAGGCGGCTTTCGCAATCCTCCATATTAAGGGCGCATCTCCGGTCACGAAGTTGGTCGAGGGGCCGTTCCCCGTTCTCAAGATTTTCGATCAGGGGCTCCAGGGAGAAGGCTATTTTCGTGGCGGGTTCGAAGGCTTCCCGCGCTTTCAAAAGTGCGTCTTCCAGGGAGAGTATCCTTTCGGAGAAGCTACGATCAGCAATCCATCGTTTCCATTGCAGGTCTCACTCACTGCCTGGAATCCTTTTATCCCGCTCGATGACAAAAATTCGGGCATCCCCTGCGCCATCCTCGAGTACACGCTGCATAACACTTCGTCCCGAACCGTGGAATACGAATTCTCCTATCATCTTTCTCACTTGGCGCCCGGATGCGGTGAGGATCGATCGGCAAGCCGCAATACCGTGATTGCAGAGCGGGGCGTGTTTCTGCACAGCGTGGAAAAGCCCAATGCCGAAGCTTATGGCAGCGCCTGCCTGATCGCTATCGGCAACCAGCCGCGTATCAAGGGAATGTGGCTGCGCAGCCCCGGATGGGAGTTCGACTCTCTGTCTGCACTCTGGCGCGAAGTTTCCACGGGGACGTTTACTGCCAACGAGGGATCGAACGACATCGATACTAGGGGGCGCAATGGCGGCTCGATTCTGTTTGCGGGGGCACTGGCTCCAGGGTTATCTCGAACCTACCCGATCCTGATCGCGTGGCATTTTCCAAATTGCTATTTGCAAGTTGGCGGCGCTGCGCCTGCTGAGGCGCAAGGCGCTGACGGATGTCATTCCTTTCCTGAAGGGACGCCGCCGCGGTGGCGTCCCTACTACGCTTCGATTTGGAACGACGCCCGCGAAGTAGCTCTTTATGTCGATGAACATTACGCGTCATTACGAGCGCGGACGCTGGCATTTAAGGAAGCGCTGTTTTCCTCCACGCTGCCGGCGCATGTGCTGGATGCAGTCTCCGCAAACCTGGCCATCCTCAAGTCCCCCACCGTGCTGCGTCTGGAGAATGGTGACCTTTGGGGCTGGGAAGGTTGCTTTCCCGACGCTGGGTGCTGCCATGGTTCGTGTACGCACGTGTGGAACTATGCCCAGGCGTTTCCTCACCTTTACCCGCAACTGGAGCGGACTCTACGCGAACTGGAGTTGGGCCGCTCCATGGATGAAAACGGTCACGTCACTTTCCGCTCCGCACTTCCCGAGGGCCCGGTTAAGCACGACTTCCACGCTGCGTCGGATGGGCAGCTGGGCGGAATCATGAAAGTGTTTCGCGATTGGCAAATTTCCGGAGACACGGACTGGCTCCGGAAGATGTATCCGCTGGCCAAACGCAGCCTCGACTACTGCATTCGCACGTGGGACCCGGATCACCAGGGAGGCCTGTTTGAGCCTCATCACAATACCTATGACATTGAGTTCTGGGGACCAGACGGCATGTGCACCAGCATTTACCTGGGCGCGCTCTCGGCACTAGCCGAGATGGCCAAAGCGATTGGTCAAACTGGGGATGCCACGTTTTACGACGATCTGGCCCATCGTTGTGCACGCTTCATGGAAGAGCAGCTGTTCAACGGCGAGTACTTTCAGCAGAAGGTGCAATACCTCGGACTGCGCAACACGTCGTTTGCGTCTATGGTGGCCCAGGTCGACGAACATAGCAGCGAAATGCAGAGGCTTCTGAAGCGCGAAGGCCCCAAGTATCAATATGGAAACGGATGCCTCTCGGATGGGGTGATTGGCGCGTGGATGGCCCGCATGTACGGAATCGAGACCCCGCTGGCCCGCGAGCATGTGCGCAAGACGCTGCAAGCAATCTTCCAGCACAATTTCAAGACTGACTTGAGCCAGCATGCCAATGCGCAACGTCCCGGATATGCCATGGGCCACGAGCCTGGCTTGCTGTTGTGCTCCTGGCCGCGGGGTGGCAAACCCACGTTGCCTTTTGTTTACTCCGACGAAGTCTGGACCGGCATTGAGTACCAAGTAGCCTCGCACCTCATCGCGGAGGGTTTCGTCCGGGAGGGGCTAACCATAGTTAAAGGCCTGCGCAGCCGCTACGACGGGCGGAGTCGTAATCCGTGGAACGAATATGAGTGCGGCAACTATTACGCTCGTGCCATGGCCAGCTATGCATTGCTGGGTGCGCTGGCCGGGTTCCGTTATTCCGCTGTCGAGCGGACACTCTGGTTTAGTCCGCAGCTCAGTCTTCGGCCGTTCAAAACATTTTTCTCCACCGCTTCGGGATTTGGGACTATCGAACTCGAGAAGCGATCGGTGCACGTTCAATTGCTGGAAGGAGCGCTTCCGTTAGAGAAGCTAGTGCTCACCGATGGGGCGCAAACCCGGACCTTCGAGTGGAATACCACATTCAAGCCCGGCGTTCCCGCGATCAAGAATCTCGGTAGTGGTGCAGTTTGAAATCCGGTACTGGGTCAGTTTCAATTTCCACAGGGGTGACGTATGATTAGCCCCCGCAAGCCGCCGATCTCTCTCCCCGCGCCAAAACCTAGGCGGTTGCCATCGGTTAAATGCATGACGATCACGGTAGGATTCATTTGTTCCAATGGCATCGTGTTAGGCGCTGACAGCCAAGAGAGTTTCGAGGGAAGCACCCTGAAACGCTCCGTTTCAAAGTTAACCGCCTTCCCTCCGTTAGAAAGCGTTTCTGATGAAGGCCCAGACCGCCGGGCAGTTTTCACTGGCTCTGGCGATTCGCAACTCATCGACAAACTCATTGAAGAAATGTCGATAGAGGTGGCTTCAGCTGGGCCCTCTATCGAGGAAATGGCAGCCGCAATCGAGAAGCGAACAAAGCAAATATACCGCGAATATCGCAATTGTTATCACGCTGGCTACATGCCGTCAGCGGAGATTACATACGGTTTGTGGTGTGGCAACAGGTGTGCATTATTTTTCGCGCAAGGTCCGATTGTGAAAGAGATCGGAACTCTATTTCATCCCAAGGTCAAAAAGGGTCTCAAGCCCCTGCCACCCTTCCGCATCGGGTACAAAGCATCTGGAATGGGAAATGAAATCACTGACTACATCAATACCAGAGTCGGTATGCCCGCGATGAATGTGAGCGATGGCATTGTGTTAGCCCTGTACATGCTTGAACAGGCGGTGGCGCATGCTAGCGGTTGTGGTGGCGATATTCGCATAATATGGCTGGCGGAAGATGGTACGGCTGGCATGGTAGATACTGGGGCTTACACGTCTGCTCTTTTAAAGGGATTGGATAGAGAATTAAGTCGGCTTCTTTTTTCGACAGCCAACTCCACGTATCCGAATTCTAAAGTGGAACGCGAATGGGACAATGCTAAGAAGATTCTTCTCCGGTTGCGAGAAGAATACAAAAATGGCGTCGAAAAGACTCAGAAAGACAAAGAACTGCTTTCAAACTTGCTGCAAGATTGGTTGGACGATCCCGAAGCTGCCCGCCAAAAATACCTCAAGAAATCTAGCGGCTGAGTGCTTTTGTAACCAATTCAGACTCGATCTTCGACGCTCTGACGGTGGGCTTCGGAAGCAGCGCGCATAACTCTTCGACTGTCCAAACGTGATCGGTTAAACCAGCTTCCATTGCAGGAGTGCAGCGCAATGTCTGATGCACGCGGACGAAGTTGTAATGCATATAATGCAGCGCAACCATGTGACGATGATTATCCACTTTCTTGCTGTGACCATTCGTGAGCCGCGTAAAGCGGCGCATCTGCATTCTCATCGTTAAATTCTGGCGCTCTACAAAACTAGTGCTCACATGCTTAGGGTCAGGATCGCCGCTCACGACTTTCATATCGCAGCCAATGCACTTCGCCGGAGAATAGCGTCGCGTCTCTTCGTCTGACGGAGCGCCGTAAATCTTTTGCAGCATCGCATAGTCAATATCGGCTCCGAAGGCGTTTTCTATTGCGTCCAAGTAGGCGCGATGTCCGTCAGTCGTGATCTGCACGCGATTCTTGATTCGACTGGCGCAATCTTCCATAAACTCGCCCGCCCATCCGCCGTCACGACCGCCGACCAAATAGGACATGACCAGCTTTGTATCCGCGTCGATTCCTACCCAAGTCCAAACATCGCCCCAGCCCTCTTGTTTCTTTGCTGCGCTAACGTTCTTCGCTTTCGCTCCCACGAATGACCAGATTTCATCACACTGCAAGCGGCGCACCTTGAGGCCGCGCACATTACGATTATGGTAGGCGGCGCACGCGCAACCGAGATCGGCCAGCAGTTTAACGACTGTATTCTTCGCCGCTCCGGTCATACGGACTGTGGCGCGAATCGAACATCCCTCAAGTAGGCAATTAACCACTCTGGCGCGGGTCTCAGGATCAATACGATTCATACTGACTCTTATACTATAGCCGCTTTAGGATGTCAATAGCTAAAATGACCAGTTCGGGCTCGAATAGTCGCTACTCAATGTCTGCAACTTTCCCTTTCGTAACCCCATCTATTGGTAGTAGTTGCAAGTGACTACCAAGGCACTTGACAATTAGAGGTACAATTGGCTAGTTCCAAAGTCCAATCCTTCCCCGCTCGATACTTTGGCCGATAGGAAACCCATCATGCCTACCGAGACCGTCCAGAGCGCACCAGCCGAAACTCGTGATCTCCGCAAAGTTCGCAATTGTGTTGGATGCGGGAGACCGCTAATTGTGGAGCCCGTTCTAACCTGTAGCAAATGCGGCCATCAGTTGAGGTTGCGTTGCTTTGCCTACCAGGCCGAACGCGAGCGGTACATCGCAGAATGTATCGATCTCGATATTCTGGCCGAGGGCAAGACGCGCCGTGAAGCAATTGGCGGTCTCCAAGAAGCCCTGTACGGATATTTCAATGCGGTTATTGACGGACAAGATACCGATGGGCTGATCCCACGGCCAGCTCCGCTGTCGCATCGTCTGCATTACCATTTTGAATCCCTCAAGGATAGAATTCGTGGCATGTTCGACGATAATCATCCGCGCAGCATTATTGCCTGTCGTTATGAAGTGCAAGAGGGCCACCTACAGCATTGCCAATGAATGGGCAGAAAGTTCCCAGTTCTAAAGCCCAAGGACGTTGTTGCCAACCTCGAAGGTCTTGGCTTCAAGTTCAAGCGGCAGGACGGCTCTCATGCACAATACGAGAGATTGGCAGACGCGACTAAAAAACGAGCTGTTGTGACCGTCGATATGGCCATGAGTAGCGGATTCTCCAAGGACTTGACGAAGAGCATGATTCGGCAGTCGTTGTTTGATAAGGAAGAATTCTATTCTGGGACTCCTAAGACGCAGAGTTTACCGAAACAACTTGATGCGAAGGCCGGGAAGTCGAGTGCCTAGCTTTTCTTCCATCGCGCCTTAGCAGCCTTTGCTGCGACTCTGCGGCGCTCGTCTTTCGTCATGGTCTTTAACCGTCGCTTTCCGCCGACCTGACCACCCTTGCGGCCTATTGCAGCCATGTACGCGGATAGATCAGGGGGAATCGCCGTGGGTGGTGCTGGTGGGCCTTGCGGTGGCTCTGGCGCATCCCCGGTAGATTGATCGACGATCCATTTGGCAAGCTGGTTCGGATCACGCGGACGTTTGCCCTTGCCGATAGTCACGCCAACATCATGCCATAAGCAGGGATGCTAAAGCGAGGCTGTGAATATTCAAACTGACCCAGTACCTGAAATCCACAGGGGTAGCGCCGGAATCCGACCTGTGGGAAACTACGGGTATGGCTAATAAAGAAAGACTTCTGCGGGTTTCCCGCGATCCGAAGCTACCCGGCGAGTGTATTGCATGTGGGCATCAATTCACTGAGCCCAACATGCTCCAGAAATTCAGAGAGCACAATTGCAAAGAGGATGCCAGCCAAGCCGCTGCGCGGATCGTGAAAGAAGCTACCGAAGGTCACTGAAGCGGAGGGCGTTGGAGATTCATTCCGCGCGGCGGTACGCGGACTCCAAGGCCACATTTTACAATTTCAACGTATACGGTGTCGGTTTGGTATACGAAGTTGGAGGAGTGTACGGTTTGGCCAGACCGATTTTCCCTGGGTCGAACCAATACACGATTCTATATGTGGGGCAATCCGGCAATCTGCGGGAACGACTTCAGAGCCACCTGAACGATCCACCGACTGCCGGAATCACCCACTTCTTCGTAGAACGCATCGACAACTTGGCGGCTAGAACAACGCGAGAGAGACAGTTAATCGCAGAGTTCCAGCCCGTCGGCAACACGCTCCTGAAGTGACGTGCAGGTTCCATCGAACCTGCCTGTCGTTCGCTCGAAAAAGAACCGTTTATCTCCAACGTGGAGCACAGAATATCGTGCTCCCGTTGCGAGGAAGACGGTTTCGTTCGTTAAAGGATCAACGTATTCGAACTCTTTGATCTTTGCGGGCGCATGAAAAAACTCCAGGGCGGTTCCCCATGCGTGTCGAATCCACTCGCGGACCATGGACGATGCTGCTCGATTTTCGGTTCCGATAGCTGTGTCCATACCCTCAAGTCTCCTACGGCTGATCAGTCTAGTGTCATCCCGTGCTTCCTGTAAAGTCTGATCCCTTTTGCTCTAGTTCGTCGCCTGCTCTTGGTCCGTGTCCTTCAGCGTGTTACATAAGTAACGTAGCATACTCGTGTAACATGTCAAGAGCTTGGATACCAAAGAACCAACTTGCTCCCTGCATCTGCGGAAGTTTCCGAAAGACGTTCGGAAGCGGTTGAACAAAATCGCGCAGGATCTGGACGAGGACGTTCAAGAATTTGTTCCGCGTTGGCTGCAAGAACGGCTAGATCAGGAAGAAGCGAAGGCGCAAGGCAAGCCTATCGCCAAACGCAAGGGGCCTTAGTTTCAAACTGCACCACTACCAGAATCTCTGAAATCGAGTGCGAGGCGCCGATCTTACGACGCCTCGCCTTCGACGGATCTCTCGAGCTTGGACCGAATCCCAATCCCTGCTACGAACCAGTTCCGGACAAAGTGACCTGTTGCGGACTGCCGGCAGCGCTGTCAGTGACCTTTAATATCGCGCTGCGAGCGCCCGTCGCGGTCGGCTTGAACGTCACGCTGATCGTGCAACTCGCGCTCGCCGCCAGCGAACTCCCGCAACTGTTGGTCTGCGCATAATCTCCCGGGTCGATTCCGGCGAGCGTGATGCTGGTGATCGTGATCGCTGTCGTGCCTACGTTCTTCAGCGTCACCGTCTTGGCGGAGCTGGTGGTGCCCACCTTCACCGAACCGAAGCTCAGACTGGTCGGAGTAAGTTCGGCCGTGGTGCCGGTTCCGCTCAGCGGCACCTGCTGCGGACTGCCTGCAGCATTGTCGGTGACCGTGAGGTTCGCGCTGCGAGCACCGGTCGTCGATGGCTTGAACGTCAGGCTGACCGTGCAACTCGCGGCCGCAGCCAGAGAACTTCCACAGGTCGTCGCCGTCTCCGGAAAATCTGCGGCTTCGGCCCCGGTGACCGCGATGCTGCTGATGGTCAGTGCCGTCGTTCCAACGTTGGTCAGCGTCACCTTATGAACCACACTGGTTAAGCCCACCGCCAGCGTACCAAAGCCCAGCGGTGTGGGAACAAGCTTGGCGGTCGTTCCGGTTCCGCTCAGCGGTACCTGCTGCGGACTGCCTGCAGCATTATCGGTGATGCTCACCGACGCGCTGCGCGCTCCCGTAGCCGATGGCTTGAACTGAACCTTAATGATGCAAGCTGCACCCGCCGCCAGCGAACTTCCGCAGGTACTCGTTTCCGGGAAGTCGCCGCTGTTAGTCCCGGTAATCGTAATCGCCGTGATCGTCAGCGTCGCTTTGCCGGAGTTCTTCAGGGTCACCGTTTTTATCGCGCTGGTCACGCCTGTGGCCACCGCGCCAAAGTTCAAGCTGGTAGGCGTCAGGGTCACCGCGGGACTGCTGCTCGAGTTGAACGTTGCAGTGACGGCCTTGGCCGCAGACATGGTTACGCTGCAGGTGCCCGTTCCCGTGCAAGCTCCGCTCCAGCCGGTGAAAGTGGATCCCGCCGCCGCGATTGCGGTCAGAGTCACGACCGTACCGCTGTTGAAGTTCGCGCTACAGGTGCCCGGACAAGTGATGCCGCTCGGGCTGCTCTTGACTGTACCCGTGCCGGTGCCGGACAAGGTTACCGAAAGCGCGAAGGTCGTCACCGAGGTGTTAAAGGTGGCGGTGACAGCTTTCGCTGCGCTCATGGTCACGCTGCAAGTGCCGGTGCCAGAGCAAGCTCCGCTCCAGCCGGCGAAGGTGGATCCCGCCGCCGCGCTCGCGGTCAGAGTCACGGGAGTGCCGCTTGCGAAGTTAGCGCTGCAGGTGCCCGGACAGCTGATGCCCGCCGGGCTGCTGCTCACTGATCCTGAGCCGGTTCCGGCTTCTGTCACCGTCAATGCAAACGTCACCGCGTTGAATGTGGCCGTCACCGCTTTAGCAGCTGTCATGGTCACGCTACAGGTTCCCGTTCCAGAGCAAGCTCCGCTCCAGCCGGCGAAGGTAGATCCTGCAGCCGCGGTCGCGGTCAGAGTCACGGGCGTGCCGCTCGCGAAGTTAGCGCTGCAGGTGCTCGGACAGGTGATGCCCGCCGGGCTGCTGCTTACCGATCCTGAGCCGGTTCCGGCATCAGTCACGGTCAGCGCGAACGTTACCGCGTTGAATGTGGCCGTTACAGCTTTGGCCGCGCTCATGGTTACGCTGCAGGTTCCGGTCCCAGAGCAAGCTCCGCTCCAGCCGGCGAAGGTGGAGCCCGCCGTCGCAGTCGCGGTCAAGGTCACAGGGGTGCCACTGGCGAAGTTCGCGCTACAGGTACTCGGACAGGTGATACCGCTCGGGCTGCTGCTCACCGATCCTGAGCCGGTTCCGGTTTCTGTCACCGTCAGCGCGAACGTTACCGCGTTGAATGTGGCCGTCACGGCTTTGGCCGCGCTCATGGTTACGCTGCAAGTGCCAGTGCCAGAGCAAGCTCCGCTCCAGCCGGCGAAGGTGGAGCCCGCCGTCGCAGTCGCGGTCAAGGTGACGGGCGTGCCACTGGCGAAGTTCGCGCTACAGGTGCTCGGACAGGTGATGCCGCTCGGGCTGCTGCTCACGCTACCGCTGCCGCTCCCGGCTTCGGTCACGGTCAAAGTGAACCCATTCGCGAGACTGAGTTTCCAGGCGCTGCGACCATGAGTGCCCGCAACCAAAGTGCGGGTGGCATGCTGGAAGTCCAGTGACATAACTCCGACATTGGGCAGTCCCGTACCGAGCACCAACCAGTTCGTGCCTCCATTACTGGTATAGAACGCACCCACGTCCGTACCGACATAATAGGTGTTGGCAACATCTGGATCGATGGCAATGCTCGTAACTGGAATGTTTGGCAGGTCTCCGCTGATATCGGTCCACGTATTGCCGCCATTGGTTGTCTTAAACACGTGGCCGGCGGTATCGGAGTTAAAGCCGGAAAAACCGCCGCAGGTTGCGTAAGCCGTAGCGGAGGTCGTGGCGTCAACCTTAATATCCGTGACGGCTCGGGTGGTGAGAGTAAGGCCGAACCAGTTAGAGGCCGTGCCGGAAAGGGCGTTGTTGGTGAACGTAAGTACCGAGTCGTTCGATCCGGCATAGATGGTATTGGAATCGCTGGGCGCCACCGCCACGATGGAGAGCGTGCCTCCGTTGGTGAGATCGGGAGAGATTGCGGTCCAGGTGGTTGCCCCGTCCGTGGACTGGTACAACTTATTAGCCCCCACATAGACATTAGAAGGATTCGAAGGGTCGAGAACGACGGGTGGAATGAACCCAATTCGGTCGCCTGCAGCGATGGTCGGGGCAACGTTCGAGAATGTGTTGAGGCCGCCGCCCGTCGTCGATTTCTCAACGCAGGGGCCATGCCCGCTCACATAGACGGTGTTGGTACTGAGCGGATCGATGGCGGCGAATCCGCCGTCACCACAAGGAGCCACGCCGTTCCAAGTCAAAGAGTCAGTGGAGGCCTGAGGACCATTGTCCTGCGCTCCGCCGAACATACGATTTACATTCGTGGGATCGACCACGAGTGCGTTATAGAACTGCGTCAGCGCCAGCGTGCTGTTTTGACTAGTCCAGTTCACCGGGGATGTAGTGACATTGGTCGAACTCCAAACGCCCCCGTCGGTACCGACGAAAACCGTTCCAGCAGTAGCCGAGAAAGCCACGGCGTGACCATCCGTGTGCACATTCACTTTATTGGCGCCGGCGCCCAGCAGCGACCAGGTGGTGCCACCATCCGTCGTCCGGATCACTGTGGTCTGAGAGTTCGTAGAATATTGATATGCTCCTGTTCCGAAAACTACGTTGGCATTGTTGGGCGCGACTGCGAGCGCCATGTCGTACCAGCACTGTGGGTTGCAGTAATTTGGGGCAGTGGTGAGTTGGGTCCAGGTGGAGCCTGAGTTGGTGGTTTTGTACAGACCTAAGAGGCTTCCATCATTGGAGTTGGCAATGGCGGTATAAAGCGTGGCTGGGGCTGAAGGTGCCAGCGCGAGCGTGAAGCGGCCGGCCGGCGCCGTGTTGGCGACGAGCAACGGGGTCCATGTGACCCCACCATCCGTCGATCCGTAAATCCCGTTGGCTGAGTTCCCGCCTATGTAGCCAATTGCCGCGAAGGCGTTGTTGCCATTGGTCGGATCAAACACCACCCCGGTTGCGGGGAATCCGGAGCCGCCGAGGACATTCGTCCAGGTCGTGCCGCCATCGGTGGAGCGGAACACTCCGTCATTACCTGAAAGAGTTACTCCCGCTAGCAGAATCTGCCCGCTCGTAGGATGAACGGCCAGGGACCCGATCGAGCCGCCGCCGGTGATGGAGTCAAAGGGGCCAACAAAAGGTCCGGGCAGATTGGTCCAGGTCGTGCCACCGTCTGTAGACTTAAGAATTCCAGCCCCGGTGTAACCATCCAGA
Organism: Acidobacteriota bacterium; assembly: GCA_013289685.1. Lineage (GTDB taxonomy): Bacteria > Acidobacteriota > Terriglobia > Terriglobales > Acidobacteriaceae > Sulfotelmatobacter. Next base: position 156,286 of record JABCZL010000004.1, read on the forward strand.
TTATTGTTGTCCTCACCCGTGCCGGCGTAGATGATGTTGTGGTTCGACGGATCAATGGCGATGGCGCCGATGGCAAGGCTAACCTCTCCATCGGTGAGTGGAGTCCAGTTGGTACCGCCGTTTGTCGTCTTCCACACGCCGCCATCGGCCCCGCCAGCATAGATGACGTTGGCGTTCGTCGGATCGACAGCCAGTGCCGTCACTCTTCCAGAAACGTTTGGCGAGCCAGTGAAAGGCTCGGCCAGCAGAGGAATAGTTGGCTCGGGACCTATCGGGGTCCAGGCAGACGTGACGGACGGCTGAATCGTCCCCTGTGCCAGGGCCTGCGCTTCCATCAACAGCCGCTTGCGAAGCGCCTTCACGCGCATGCCGGCTGGGATGTGCTTCAATGGATACGCCCGCTGTTGGCGATACCACTCGTCACGCTGCTTGATTGACTCAGGTGACTCGAATTCCGATTCGGCCTCCTGAGCGGCTGGGACCACGACGAACAGTGCAGAGAGACAAACGACCATCAGCGCAAGCAGGCGGAACGTCCTCATGGCGATCTCCGGTCGAAGTGTTTTTAATGTGTGCTGGATTACTGAGAGGGGGAGCCTAGTCTGCACAGACTAGGTATCGGGCTGACATCGTCTCGCGATCCGAAAGGCTTGTCAAGCAAAGAGTTGAAAGAAACCATGAGATGCGTGGCCGCTCGGTAGGGCGTCCGTTTTTCGTAGTTTTTCATTGCCGATACTCCTCAGAGATATTCCGACGCAAGGAATCTCTGAGCAATAGAGGATTCTGACCTTGCGCTCAACGTGACTGCGCCATCCAGTTCTGGGGCGATTCAAGCTGAGATATTGCAGCCTCCGCCTTCCGGTCCCTACAGAGAGGGTGACTTTCTTTTTCGGGATGTCCTAGATTGAGGCAGTCATATTTTGCACAGTGGAGGAGCCGTGACAAAAGCAGTCGTTCGAAGGAGAATTGCTACGAAGTGGACCGATTACCACCAACTCTGAAACTCAGGCGGTGGTGGAGAATCCAGCGCAGTTGCTCGAAGATCGCCTCGCGCATAGCGATAATTCTTGCCGCAGTTCCCCACTCAAAGTCCCACCAACCCGGTCCTTCGGCGGGAAGAGTATAGATAGGTCGGCCATCGTGCACGCCGATGTAATGGGCAACGATTAAGCCGCAGTTTGGAGTCTTGCACGTCACGACCCAGTAGGCGTGTTTCATAGCGCCGCGAATTATACTCCTTCCTCGGGTTCGGGGAAGTCGAGGACCATGTTGGGTAGTGTCCTAAACTTGCGTTATGACCTGTGCGATTACCTGATTTATGCTTTTGAGTTGAGCCAACTAGGACTCCAAAAAACCATACTCAACCGGGTAATTTGTCTGAATCGGATTGAGCGCAGCACTGTGAATAAGGAATCGAGCTGGCGAGGGGAGCGAGTAGCGATGTTTCCCGGCACAGTAAATAAGCATTGCGGCCGAGTCTATGTTGCCCGCGTTGAACGTCGTTATCTCGATTGGAAGACTTCTAAGAATGTTGTAGGCCGCAAAGGCGCTCGACGGATCGCCGCCGGGAGAAGCGAGGACGATGGTGATCTTTTTCGCATGATTTCGTATCTGCGCACTTACGACGGAAAGCAGGAGATTGGTCGTATCGGGGTTGATGGGCAAAATGAAGTTAATGATGACGTGTTCTGGCGGTTCTGGCGAAGGAGCTTGTTGTGCTGCCACCGATGACGCGGCAGTCAACACGGCCATCAGGTAGCACTACGGGAAAAATTCGCACGTTGAAGCGTATTGCCATTTCCTCGCTCCTTGGGGGAAGCGTAGGTCTTTTGGCCCTTGTTCAATTGGACGCTTATTTTATCACCGGAGTCAACTAGCATTCCGCACCACGATTGTGCCACACGAAGGAATAGCGAAGAAGGTAACTTTCGGTCATTGCCCAGATCACTCGCCCATCAGCCATCAACGCATTCTTTAGGACTTGAAATTCCTAGCGGTTGGAGTAATGTGTGCCCCATGCGCCGGGCAGACATCCACCTCCCACAAAAGCCGCTTTTAAGAGATGCGGCCATTGTTGTCGCCTTGGGTGCGCTGCTCTACTTTCTCGTTTATCGTTGAGGCTCATCAACGCTCCCCACTTAACTCCCATCCGTGTAGCACAGGCGTGGGCTTCTAGCTGGAGCCCTTCGCTGCTAACCTTGCGGCCCATGCAGAAGCCAGAGCTGGTGCTGAAGGCACGCGATGGGATAATCAGGGGCGAGTGTTCTTTATGTCCCGAATCCGTTTTCAGTGTTCATGTTGAGCCTTACGATCAAGCGTTTTACGAAGGAGCCTTCCGCCTTCATTTGGAACAAGTCCATGAGTGCGATGACCCCTCGAAGTCCGCATCAACGCAGTGTTAGGACACTACCCCATGTTGCTATTTAGCTTGGGGAATGCACGTTGCATGGAGCGGTAAAACTGGTCCCATGTGGACGCGGCACGCATGAATCCGATGGTCGCATAACTGTGCCATGGCTTCAGCCAATGCTACTTCTCTGTTATCTAGGCATTCAAGTAAGTGTGTACGAACTGTCCCATGGGAAAATCCCCATTCTAATCGGCGCAATGCCAGTTGATCCCATTCCCCCGCTGAGGAGCAGGCCAAAGAACCGTTTATGACGCAGATGTATGTGTACATGAAAAAAATGCGGGCGCAGTTCGTCGCAGAGCAATCCGAACAGACTTGGTCAGCAACACACAGTGTTTGGAATCTACCGCTGGGGTGGCGTATCCGACTTCGACAACCGTCTACTGCCCTTGACGTTCACCTCTCATCCAAGATGTATGACAGAATGACATGTATCGCAAAGTGTGATCAGATTCTCGTCAGAGTCGCTCCCCGAGTGGCTGCGAAATTCCTTGTGATGCACTTCCAGGTTCGACATGGTTCCGCACGACTGGCACCGCCACCCATCGCGGCGGAGGACCTGTTGACGAAGTTGTTCGTACGATTCCCGGTCGAGCCGCGGGCGACCGTGTTTTGTCGAAACTCGATTCACGAGCTCTTCGTGGTAGTGCCATGCAGAAATTCCTGCTTTTGTTCGCCGGACAGGAATTTGAAGAACCTCGTCATCGAGAACAGCAGCGTCTCCGGATCTCCGTTGTCCAAATTGGCTCCGGCAAGGAAGTCCGCACAGATCATTTCCAGACAGTAGCCGCGGGAACGGTCGCTGCCCAGCATCAGTGCCGCCGTTTCGATCGCTTTCTCTATGACGGGCATCTGGCTCTGATACAGCTTGAAGTAGATAATCTCCCACGGTTCCGTTTCCCGCCCCGTCAGTTCCTTCTCAACCTCCTTCTTGAACTCTTCTTTCGGCATCTGACGGGCTTTGTGCAACCAGGTTGCACAATCGAACTGCTGCCTGTCCCGCCGGGCCAGCTTAGCCAGCTCGATCCCCTTCGCCCATCCCACTTCCTTCAGCTGTTTTCTCGCCTGCGGTGGCAGATGCTCGTGAATCGACATCAGGTAGTACGCCTTCCGCCGCGATTCCGGGAAACGTCTCTCCAGAAATTCGTCGAAACACTTCAAGCTCTCCAGCCTCCAGTACTGTCCCGCCCGCACCTCGCATAGATAACGCCCCAGTTCAACGAACTTGGTGTCGCGCTCGGTCTCCTTCCGCTGCTCCCAGGCCAGAATCTCGTCGATCTTGCCCAGTACAAACACGGCGCGGCGGCGGTTGAACTTCGGGGGCATAGGCGGATACTCAGTAATTAAGCTCGTCAAGCCAATCAAGACTGTCGGCTCCTGGACGCCGCACCACCGCGGCGTCGATCATTTCCTGCTTGCCAAGACAGAGGCCCACGTAGGGGCAGGTGCTGCATGGGTTCTGGGGAAAGCGGATGCCGCTGTGCGGCAGAAAGTCCGCGGACTCGATCCGACGGATCGTGCCATCCACGAGACGGCCAAACTCCTGGCGTTGTTCATCGGTAATAGTAGTGCGCAGGTACTGAACCTCGACCAGGCTCTTGCGGACGAACACGACCTGGGCGACATCCGCAATGCCCGTCATCCACGAATAACAGACCAGCTGCGGATCCAGAGACAGTAGTCCGTCGGGTTCTTCCGGGTATCGGCTGGAAGATGTTTTCCACTCCAGCAGGCAGCGGGTGCCGTCGAGTTTCCCAATGGCATCGATATAGGCGACGAAGTCATTCTTCTCGCCGATGGGCCGGGCGAACTTAATCTGCAGATTGCGTTGAGGCTGGCAGACCCGGACGCGATCATCCTGGCAGAACCGGGTTAGCAGCATGAGGCCTTGCCGGAGCATACGGTCCCAGGAGTCGCGGTTGGAGTAGTGCAGCTCTTGGCTTTGGCAGGCAGACCACTCAGAGAACAGCACCGCACCGGGATCTTCTCGGCGAAACAGCGCTGCTAGGGCGCGTTCGAAGGCACGGCCGAAGAGCATCGCGGCCCGGGTATCTTTCTTCTTCCAGCCATCGAGATAGCGATGCCGATACCGCCGCGGACAGGTGAGGTATTGGCTGATCTGGGTGTAGCTGTAGGTCATTCAGGCCACCTGCGGATTGTCCAGGTTTGCTGGGGAAAGTTCTTCCCAACGGCCGGCGGGAGCAAAGCCGTCGAGCCGGAGCAGGGAAGCGCCGTTGAAGTCGATGTGGCTGATCTTGACCACGCCCTTCAGACCGACGAGCTGCCTCTCATCGACTTCGTCGCGTCCGAGAAGTTCGACGTCGTAGCCAAAGTCGCGCAGGAACCAGTTCAGCTTCCAGAGGGCTTTAGGGCTGCAATAGAGCCGGCTCGAAAGGATGTGGCCGGAGAACCGGCTGGGCTCCAGAACGGCCAGACTGAGCGTGTAATAAGGCTTCTGTGCTTGCCGCTGAAACCGGACTCGTTGCACCCGGACGAGGAAGACCCCGTCGGGGATCTGGTCGGAGGCACAGCGATCGGCGGCGTGGAGGCCGGAGATCTGGCGTTTCATGCGGCACCTTCCTTCTGGCCGAGGTAGCTGTTGAGCTGGCAGAGCAGGGCATTGCGGTCTTTCTCCGCCCAATCGGCCAGGTGCGTGACGAAGGTTTCGACCTGTTCACGGGTAGCATCGCGAAGGGCCTTCACAGCGCAGAAGTCGGTGGCATAGGACTTGACCAAGTTGGGATCGAGTTGATGCTGGCGAATGATCTGGCAAAGGCGATCGCGCACCTTCGGACTGCCGTGGCCATTTCCGTTCGCAGGTTGCGGCGGGAGTTTCTTCGGCTCCGGAGATGCCTGGCGAGGTTCGGCGGCGGACCCAATCTCTTCGACCGAGCAGATACCGATTCCATAGGCCTTGCGCAGGGCGCGGTTGACCGCACGAGTTTCGGCCACCCGCATTTCTGCGCCGTGGACAAGGAACGAGACATTGGAGGGATCGGCGTCGCCGTAGCCGACAAAGCCGGAGGAGCCCTTGGAAGGGTATACGGTTGCCCGAAGGACAAACCGGCTCGCCGCGGAATCACAGAGTGAATCGACAGCCTCAACATGGATGCCGCTGCATCTCTTACGACGCGCAAGCCCAATCAGACCGGTGTGCGTAACGTACCAACCGTTGTGCAGGTAGATCAAATCACCGGCACCTACTGAAAAGTCGTGTTGGGTTGTAATCTCTTTGAGTCGAACCAATGCTTCGCGAGAAAGATCGTTCCAAATTCTTCGGGCCACGCGGATGCTTGTCTGACACGTAGTTTTTTTTCTCTTCATGAAGGTTCGCTTCTCCGTTCATACTCAGCGCTTAGTATACTAAGCGCTGAGTATGAACGTCAATGCCGAATTTGCTTTTTTGATAGGACTAGGGCTAGGTTTGAATCTGCCTCATGTCCGACAAGAAAGAGAAGAATCCTAATGCCGTAGCCTTGGGTCGCCTGGGTGCAAAAGCGCGACAGGAGAAGCTGACCCCGGAACAGCGGCGAAAAATCGCCCAGAATGCGATTCGTGCCCGTTGGGCAAAGACAAACAAGAAGAAGACGTAAGTCGGCTCGTTCGGGAGTGGAGTTCTAACCTTCCAGAGCGTGGATTACTGGCCCGGAATTAACTTCCGGGTTGCCTGTTTTCGGTGGAGGAGAGTTCTGGAGTAGCAGGTTGTTCAGGCACATTATTCCCACGCTAGCTTGGGGGTCATCCGTCAAACACCTGCTTGAGGGTCATTGCAGGCTCCAGTCCTTGTCCTTTCGTAACACACCTCGCGAGTTTCTCGAACGGCATTTTCCGCATCTTAAATGTGGAAGGCATATCACCGGCTGCGGGTGGTGTCTAAGGTTTAGATCTGGGGAAGCGACAGCTCTGGTACCGCAGACCTGATGTCAGGATGCGCTCCAGCATCGGGAGAACGTCCGCATGTCTCAAAAGGAACCCTCGAAAGATTTCTCCACACAACCGTCACCCGAGAGCTCCGGTCGCAAGCGGCCGGTCTCTGAACGCAGAATTCAGGCTAACCGGCGAAACGCTCGTCGGTCGACGGGGCCAACCACGGCGCGGGGAAAGCGCACCGTCGCCCGCAACGCGATTAAACATGGCTTCCTCGCGCGGGAAGTCGTGATTACGGCCGGGGATGGCAAGGAGGATTTGAGCGAGTTTCACAAGATCGTCGAAAAACTCTGCAAACAATACAAACCGGTTGGCGTCGTCGAGGAATCGCTCGTACAAACCATTGCCACCTGTTTGTGGAGGAAAGCGCGTGTGATTCGTGCCGAGAACGGAGAAATACGCAAGCGCTTGGACTTGCTTGCAGTGGATCGGGCACTGCGAATTTCAGATGAGGGTAACCTTAACGTAGGTTTTGAGGGATTGAATTTAAGTCTCTTCAGGGCCGAAAACTCCGCTGACGACAAAGTGTCCTCGAGGGAACGCTGGTCTGCCCTGCAAGGCGCCCAGACCGGTTTGCGGGAACATCACTCAGGTCTGGGATACCTGAGTGCACTTCTGGCGGCTGCGAAATCCGATATCGCCAGCGAAGGTTACATTTCGGAAAGGATTCGTCAGAAGATTGTTTCGGCGTTCTGTTTTTGGGACTGCTTATTCGCGCTTACTTGTGGCTACGCCGGTCCCCCAACAACGAAAGTGGAAAGTAGTCCATCTACAGATATCGGAGGCGAAGAAGCTGATCGACGTGCTTCCCTGTTGGCATTTATCAACGACCGACTTCAAAGGATGAGTGACTTCAAGGGATTAGCGATAGAGCGTGAAGATCTCGCATTCGACGCGGAGGCCCGATGCTTCAGCTTGCCGCCCGCGGATGCAACCGACAAAATCCTCCGCTACGAAGCTCACCTGGACAGGCAACTGTTTCGGGCCATGGACCAGCTAGAGCGTCTGCAAAGGCAGCGTAGAGGCGAGAGCGTGCCACCTCCTCTTAACATCAATTTAAGTAAGAGGGGCTAGGCTTTTTGCGAAACAAAGCCAAGAAGTGCCTTGTTTTCAATAGCCGTTGTTTGAGCTAGCTTCGTAACCTGACGGACCCGGGGGCTCCGGCACAGAAGTGGGACTTTGTGTGCTGCACAGCGGAGTATGACCGCCGCCCCAGAGCCTAGGCTGGCCTGGGAATCAGCGAACAGCATTCAGCTTCATTGCCGTGTGTGCAGTCGCGCTGGGCGTTGGCAGAGAGTTCATCCCGAGAGAGGCCATCCGGCGGAGCCAGCCAGATCGAATTGCCGAATTCGCGCGCCGGTTCTTGGAGGCCGTCAGCAGCGCTCGCGACGTTTGAACATGCCGGTAGAAAGACAGCCGGTGGAGCATGAGCCTCTTTCGAGGGAACATTGTGCTCCTCAAGTTCGGGGGAAAGAACCCTCCCGGTTGCGGTCCCTACTGAGACCGGGGCTCGCATCTTCGGAAGCCATCGGAAAGCGGTTTAACTACCTGCTTTCAGCAGTGTGGAAGCGACTGCTGACACCTCCACTGCGACGAAGACGCTCGCCTGTTTGTCGCCAAAGTTGATTTCGGTTGTTCCGCTTCCGTAGTCGCTAACGTGGTTCACGCGGTCCGGGTTGACGAACGTTTCCCGGCCGTTTATATCCTCGAACCGAACCAGCTTCATCTCAGCCTCCTCAGTCACACGCGCGTGTGTCTTACGCTCTGCCATCCTCATCCTTGAGTCGTGGAACTGCCGCTCGCCCCACATTTCACGAACCCAGGACATAAATCCCCAGCCCGACGAACACCAATGGCACGGCCCAGTGACCCAATCGATCCACGGAACGCAGAATAAGCGAGTGGTTGCCGAGCCACCGGCCGACGAAACACCAAAGTGCAATCAGCGCGGCATAGGCGATCAGAATCAGCCACAGTTGCGCTCGGCCGATGACAAAGAACGGCACGTATACGCTGATGTTGTCCGCCCCGTTCGATAAAGTCAGCAGAGCGATTGATGCGACGCTCTCCGTGCTTATGTCACGTTCCTTCGTATCGGATCGACGCGCTTGCAACAGCCGCTTGATTCCGATCGCGAGCGGCAGCACGCCGAGAAAATGAATCCACCGATGCGGCATGGCTAAAGCGCCCCACACGCCGATCAGGCTGAGGCCAACGATGGCTGCAAAACCAACGTATTGACCCGCCACAATGCGTCGCGCCGGAATCCGCCGGGCAAAGAACAGTGTCAGGAGAAAGGCGTCGTCAATATTCGTAGCAGCGAAGGTCGTGACGCTCGCAGTCAGCACTGCCAGATATGGATTCACAAAGGACTCTAACTTTCCATGCTGCAAGCCGGACCGGAAGAATGACGTTCCGAACGCGCGCATGCTCCCGACAGCTTTCCTTACACCTGCTCAACGGTCGCGAGCGTTACTAACAGACTCCAGGAATCTACGTGCGAGTTCGGCGATTCGATCAGGCTGCCGCCGCCGGATGGCTTCTCGCGGAATCAACTCTCCGCCCACGCCCAGCGCGACTGCCCCGGCCGCAATGAAGCTGAAAGCGGTGCGCTGATTCACGCCGCCGGCGGCGATCATCGGGACGTTGGGGAACATCGCCTTGAGATCTTTGATGTAACTGTCGCCGCCGATGTGCCCGCACGGCACAATCTTGACGAAATCCGGACCCAGCTTCCACGCGGTGACGACGCCCGTCGGCGTAAGTGTTCCTGGAATCACGACAACGTTCTGCTGCACGGCGAACTTCACGGTCTCGGGATCAAGGCCGTCACTGGAAAGGAACTCAGCCCCGGCATCGAGACAGCGGCGGGCGGTCTCGACATCGTGCACGCTCCCGGCGCCAACAATCACCTCGGGAGTGTGTTGCACTATTTGCGTGATTACTTTGATCGCCTCAGGCACAGTCAACGTGACTTCGAGGATGGGTATCCCGCCGCGGGCGATCGCCTCTGCTGCGAAAAGCGCGTCCTCCGTCGTCGACACGCGGATGGAGGGAATGATCCCGAGTTCTTCGATCCGGCTGCGTACGTCTTGCTTGTTCAACGATCCGGCTCCTTGGGCAACCCGTGCAATGGTCGCCGCTGGACTTTAAATGAAAGCGAACGCACAAACCTTACTCTCGAATCAGGGCAGGGCCCTCGTACCCACCGCCTGGCGCAACTGCTCCAAAGCGAGCAAGTATGCAGCCAGCGCCTGACGATAGGCAAGCTGAGTCGCGCGATAGTTGCGCTCGGCGTCCAGAAAATTGAGCAGGCTGAGGCCTCCGTGGCGGTAAGCGTATTCGCTGATATCGCGTGACCGCGTGGCCACGTCCAGATACGTGGAAATATACAGCGACACCACTTTGTCGTTGGTGCGAAGGCCCTGATAAGCGTCGTAAACGTCGGTGAGGGCCTGACCGTTTGTGGCTTTCTCTATTTCCTGCGCCTGGGTGATGGCGATTCGCGCCTTTGCGATTTCGCCCTGGTTGCGGTTAAAAATCGGCAGCGGAATGCTGCCGTAAAGCGTGGCGGCGTTGATTCCGTTGACGTGCGAATAGTTACCTTGAACGGTCACATCTTGTTTGCCATTCGCCTTTTGCAACACCAATTGGCTGTTCGCAGCGATCACACCTTGCTGTGCTGCGCGCAGGTCTGGGCGATACTGCAGCGCTTTCAGTTGCAAGTCCTCAAGATTGCCCTTCACTGGTTGGTATTCGAAGGGGCCGGCAACGTCGTAATTCTGAGCCACGGATTCGTATCCCAGCAGCTGTCGCAGGTCCGACAGCGCCTGGACCCGGGCCAGCTGCGCCTGCTCGAGGTCGCTTTCGAATTGCAGCAACTGCAGCTTGATCATCAGGTAGTCGTTCTCACTGAGGCCGCCGGCCTTGTATTGGTGCTCGCTGATGTCGACCGTCTCCTGAAAACTCTTCAGGTCCTTCTGGGCGAGCTCGAGCGTCGATTCCGCGAGCTGCACGTTGTAAAACAAGGCCGCAACCTGAAAGGTAAGACCGCGCCCGTTATCGGCCACCAGCGAACGCGTCTGGGCAGTGATGTCTCTCTGGGCCTGCAGGCGGGCATGGCGCTTTCCGCCACGTTCGATCAGGTAGCTAAGGCCGATGTCCCCTTCGGTGTTGTTCTTCAGATAATCGTTGGTAGACTGTCCGCCGTAGATGCCAGGATTTTGCTTGGCAGGCGAACCGAGAGGCAGATACTCCCAGTCCGCAAAGAGCGAGGGGTTGGGTCGCAGGCCTTGCGTGATTTCTTCGGCTTGGCTCTGCTGGATCGTCGTTACCATCGCCAGCATGTTGTGGTTGTGCTGGAGCGCCATTTGGACGGCTTCGTCGAGCGTGATCATGGTCGGCCCGTTGCTTTGGGCGAACGCCGGACCAGTCAGCGCGCACGCCAGAATTGCGGTCACGACATGGGCGCCGATCTTCCGGAGCAGGGCAGAACTATTCAAGGGCGGCCTCCGGTTCCGGAAGTTGATCGCCGTCTCGCGCGATCCAGACATAAAACGTGGGGAGAAGAACAATGCTTAGTAGAAGGTCGGAAATCAGTCCGCCCACAATCACAATCGCGAAAGGCCGTTGCGAATCCGATCCAATGTCATGCGACAGGGCCGCAGGCAGGAGTCCAAGAGTCGCCACCAGCATGGTCATCATGATGGGCCGAAGCCTCAGGACTGCGCCTTCGACTGCGGCATCCGGGATCGAATAACCCCGGGCGCGCAACTGGTTGATGTATTCCAGCATGATGACGCCGGTTTGCACCGACACACCGAACAGCGCGAGCATGCCTACGCCCGAGGACACGCTGAGGTAAGTTCCAGTGATCACCAGTGCCAGGAAGCCTCCGACGCGAGCGAGGCCGACGTTCAACAGAATGAGCAGCGCCCATTTGTACGAGCGAAACATGGTGTAGAGAATGATGAAGATGACCAGGATCGTCAGCGGAACAATGAGCGCCAGCCGGGCCTCCGCGCGTTTCTCGCTCTCGTATTCGCCGGACCAGCCAAGGCTGTAGCCCGGCGGCAGCTTCACTTTTTTGCCGATCTGTTTAATCGCGTCTTCGACGGTGGTGCCCAGGTCGCGGCCTCTCACATTGAACGTCACCGCAACGTACCGCGTGTTGCCTTCGCGGAAGATGTCATACGCGCCGTCCTTGACTTCTACGCTGGTTAGCTGCGCCAGAGACACGCGCTCGCCTGTGGGAGAGAGCAGACGAACCCTCTCAATAGCCTGCTGCGTATTGCGGTACGGGGCCTGGTAGCGAACCACCACGTCGTAGCGCTGCTCGCCGATCAGCACCTGACTCACCGCGTTACCTCCAACGGCGGTCTGGACGGCATCTTGTATATCGGCCACATTGATTCCAAAACGAGCGGCCAGACGGCGGTCGATCGTCAAGTCGAGATTGGGCTGGCCGAAATCGCGCAGGAGCTTGACGTCATGCATGCCCGAGATGTTGGACATGACGGCGGTGACTTCTTCGCCCTTTTGCTCCAGAAGTTTCAGGTCGTCCCCGAAAATCTTGAGCGCGAGTGAGCCCTTGGTACCGGTCATGGTTTCACCGACGTTGTCTTCGATGGGCTGGGAGAAGTTCCAGATCGCGCCGGGATATTTTTCCAGCGCGCGGTTCATGGCGGCGATCAGCTCCTCTTTGTTTTTGTGAAATACAGGGCGCCATTGGTCGTGCGGCTTCAAGTCGACGAAATATTCGGTATTGCCGAATCCGCCAGTGTCGGTTCCGTCGTCGGGGCGGCCGGTCTGCGACACGACTGTTTTCACCTCCGGGAACGATGCGAAAACATAGCGCGCGTTGGTGGTGAACTTTTCGCCTTCCGAAAGACTTGTGCTGTTGGCCAGAGTGCCGCGCGCCCAGATGGCGCCCTCGTCGAGGTGAGGCAAGAACTCCGCGCCAATGACGCCGCCAAACCCCAGGTAAAGCGTTCCGGCCAAGGCGGCGATGCCAATTCCCGCCACGACCTTGCGATGCTGAACCGCCCAGCGCAGTCGCTCGCGATAGCGCTCAGTCAGATAATCCATTACCCGGTTGCGCCGCTCGTGCACGCCTTTGCGAAAAAATATTCCAGCAAGCACGGGTGCGACCAGAACCGAAAACGTCATCGCGCCCAGAAGAGCGAGCGCAACGGTCCAGGCCATGGGCCGGAAGAGCCGGCCCTCCACACGTTGCAGAGTGAAGATCGGCATGTAGGCGGTGATGATGATGGCGATCGCATAAAAGACCGGCCGCTGTACCTCATGCGCAGCTTCGCGGATCGCCTCCGCCGGTGTTTTCTTACTTCCCGATCCATGCCCGTTGTTCAAGCGGCTCATATGTCGAACGATGTTCTCAACCATGACCACCGCACCATCCACCACCATGCCGAAATCAAGCGCGCCCAGGGAGAGGAGATTCGCGGGAATGTGGCTTAAGTCAAGCCAGATCGAGGCAAAGAGCAGAGAGAACGGGATGGTAAGCGCGACGATGAGAGCGGCACGAACGTTCAACAAAAAAAGAAAGAGAATGATGCTGACCAAAATCATGCCCTCGGCCAGGTTGTGCATCACCGTGTGAAGCGTGAAATGGAGCAAGTCGCTGCGATCGAGCATGGGCACGACCTTCACGCCGGGAGGCAGAAGTCCGTTGTTGAGTTCGTCCACTTTGTTGTGAATCGCATCGAGCGTGGGCTGTTCCTCTGCGCCCTTACGCATCAGCACGGCGCCCTGAATTACGTCGGGCTCGTCGATGATGCGCCCGTCCTCCATGTGATTGGCGCGGGCCATGTGGCCCAGCCGGATTTTCGGACCTTGCGTTACTTCTGCGATGTCTTTCACGCGCAGGGCCGTCCCGGTTTGAGTTTTGAGGACGGTCTCCTGAATGTCGCGAACGCTGGAGAATAGGCCGAGCGCACGGACGTTCATCTGCTGCATGCCGACTTCAACGAAGCTGCCACCGGCATTGATGTTGTTGTTGGCGAGCTGCTGCTCCACCTGGCCGATGCTTAATCCGTAGGAGACCAGCTTGCCGGGATCGACGCGCACCTGGTATTCGCGCACCGTGCCACCGAAGTCGGACACATCCACGACATTGGGAACGGACTTGAACTGCTTGAGCAGAACCCAGTCTTCGAGCGACCTGAGTTCCATCAAGTCATAGCGCGGATTCGTGCTGCGCAGCGTGTACCAGTAAATCTGCCCGGTGGTGCTCCAGTCGGTGCCAATTTGCGGCTGCAGGTTCTGCCCCGGCGGGAGGTTAACCTGGGTTAACCGTTCGAGCACTTTCTGCCGGTTCCAGTCGTTGACCGACGTGTCGTCGAAGATCATGATCACGTACGACAGACCGAAAATCGATTCGGACCGCAGAAAGGTCATGTGCGGCATGCCCGACATTTGTATCTCGATCGGGATCGTGACCTGCTGTTCGACCTCCTCGGCGGAGCGCCCCGGCCACTGCGTAATCACGGTGACATAGTTGTCGGCAATATCGGGATAGGCTTCGACCGGGAGATTGTGGAACGAAATCGCGCCCCAACCGGCCAGCAGGACCGCAATGGCCAGCACAACGAATTTGTTGTTCAGCGCAAAATCTACGAGGGCCCGAATCATTCCTTGTTCTGTCCTCTTTGCCGATGCGCCGGCTCAACCGCTCCTGACGGCCGCTGCTCTGGGATGTCACTCGTAAGCCGTACTCGCGAGGCCGGATGCGATTGCTTCATCCGTTTATTGAGCGAGCACGTGGTCCAAAACCAGCGCGTTCGTAACCACTTGCTGCCCTGGTTTGAGTCCTGATTTGATTTCCTGCAAGTTCGTGTTTTCGCTCAGCACGTCTCCGCTGACGACTTCCACACGGCGAAACTTTTTGTCGGGGGCGGGAACGAAGACAAAATCGCGGTCGTGCATGCGCAGCACCGCAGACGCTGGGACAATCGTATGCATCTCTGTGGTTTGACCGCGGAATGTAGCTCTCGCGAACATGCCGAGCCTCATCATTCCCGGATTCTCCACTTCAATGCGAACCTTGGCCGTACGAATGCTTGGGTCGAGGACGGCTCCAATGTTGCTGACCTTCCCCTTGAACGGCCGGCCGGGATACGCGTTCAGAATGATCTCCGCAGCGTCGCCGAGCCGGACATTCGGCAGGTCGTTCTCGTAGACGTCACAGACGATCCAGACCGTCGAGATATCAGAAATCGTAAACGGGCTCGGCGATGAGTAGGCCTGCACGGCCGCGGCGTTGGTTACTTCCTGGTCGGTGATCACCCCCGAGGTGGGCGCAACGATGTCCACGATGCCCATGGGCTTGTCGGGATCGTTGCCCAGCAGACGCAGATGCTCGGTCGTAGTCGCGAGAGTGATCTTGGCGTCCTCCGCGGCGTCTTGCGCGACCTCAAGGTCTTGCTGTGCGATTGCGCCGTGGGCATACAGGTCCACAGCTCGATTCAACTGCTTGCGCGCGAGAAGTTCATCGGCGACGGCTTTGCGATAGGCGTCGAAGCCGCCGGCCACATCGTCGCTGCGAATGGTAAGCAACAGCTGACCTTTTTTCACGGTGTCGCCGAGTCGCGCGTGAATGGCCACGACGCGCCCAGAAGCAAGCGAGACCACCGGGACATTGCGCGCGACATCAGGCGTGACCGTCCCCGTGACCACCAACTCAGAAGTTGTGGAACGCTCTGCTGCGGCCGCGAGTGGAAACTGCTCGGGATGGTCCACCGTGAACAGGCTGGGGTCTGCTCCAGGCACGATGTTCGCGGGCGGCGGCGCTTCTGCTGCTGGGTCGGCTTTCGCAGTACAACCCACCAGTGCCAGCAGGCCCGATAAACCGAGAACAAAGAAAAAACGGAGCAGTCCCGCAGCTGGTCCCAACTGTCGAGCGCTGCTCCGATTCATGTCACGCATGGCCGTCGTCACATCTCCTTCGTCGCGTCGACTAGAACTTCACCATAATGGCCATTCGGAGGCTGGGCTCATCCTTGCGCAGATCCGGGGTCCAAAGTCCACCGTGTGTGGTGGTCGTCGCGCTGCAAGCCGCTTGCGCAGCACCTAGATTTGCGCCTACTGGGTCGAAGGGATTGCTGGGGTTTGGCGCCCACCCGATCCCGGTCGAGCTTCCGTCGTTGCAAGCATAGAACTGTGGAGCTCCATTGTTGCCGCCCGGAGGAGTGATCCCACCTCGACCGGTGTAATACGGCTGCTTGGCGGTCCGATAACCGAACTCCCAGAGGAAACTGATGTACTGCTTGGGCATCCACATGAACGTCGCCGAAGTATCCCACGCTTTGAACGGCAACCCCGGAGATCCCGGGAAGTAGGCTGATCCGGAGATCGCATCCGCTCCATTGATTGGCTGAAGCAGGGTCAAGTAGCGGCCTGGATTGTCCAACACACCACCACCGAGTGTGATTGCGTACAGATCCTTTTTGAACCACGTTCGGTCGTACAACATCCACCCCGCGAAGCTCTGCTTTGGCCCGCCCTTTGGCGAACCAGACGGGTTGGTAGTGAGTGGCTCATTCTTATGGCAACTCACACCGCCGCCATATTCGCAGCCCAGATCGCCGGTGAGCGAAAAGGCCATCTTGTCCACGAACTTGGTCGGGTTGTCGTAATACTTAATCTCGATGCTGTCGTCGGTGTGGATGCGGGATCGGCCCAGCGGAACATTTCCGGTCCACAGCGTGTCCTCGCCCATGCCGTAGTTGTTGAAGACCATGGAAACCCACGGCTTCGGACGCCATAGAATCTGCCCTCCGAGCCCAGGCTTCGTGCCGTATCTGCCGTACGACTGCCACCCGTTGATGATCCAGGGCTCAATCTTCAGTTTGTCGGTGGGGAACCACTGAATGCGCAGTCCGTTGAAGAACCACGGAGTGTTGGACGAAACATAGGACGGCTGGTAGGCCCAGTTATCGAAGTTGTAGTAGCTGAAAAGTCCAATGTAAGAAACAAAAATTCCCGCATCGACGTTGAGCCCGTGATTCACATTGAAGTGATACCCGCCGTACGCTTCAGCAAAATATTTGTAAGCACCACGCAGGTCCCATTGGCCGCGTCCTGGACTGGCGTCGTTTCTTGGCGTGGTGACTCCAAACATGCCTCCCAGGGTCAAGACCCGGCCACGAACGTTCTGCCAGTGGAAGTCGCCGCCGAAACTGATCTGCTCGACCTGGATTTCGTTCGACCGGAAGATTTCGGTCGAGCCGCCCAGAGTGTCATCCTTGGGATGGTTGAAGCTGAATATGTAGTCAGTATCAAATCTGATTTCCGGCGTGAAGAACTTCGAGTCCCACACCGCGTCTTTGTTGCGCGGATTACCGTTCAGCCAGGTCCAGTCGGCATAGGCAAAGGGAACAGAGGGCTCCGGCTTTTCGGGTGGGTGTGGAAGCCCCGTACGCGCTTCCTGCTCCACCGGGACGACCGGAGTCGCGGCGGCACTGATGGCGGGTGTAGGCTCCGGTGCTTTCGCCGCTGGTGCTATCGCGGGTGCAGGCGCCGCGCCGGGTGTCACATGATTCATTAGTGCTGCTTTGAGTTCTTCGATTTCCGCCTGCATGGCGGCGAGTTGCTTCGCAACCGCAGGAGACATTTCCGGATCTGGCACGGCCGTTGGCCCGCTGGACGCTGGTTTGCTGGTCGTGCCGGCGTCGCTGGCCGCCCCACTGGCGGGCAGTTCATGCAGCGCGGCCACCGTGGTCTGAGGACGCGGCTGGGGCTGAGTCTGAGCGTCACAGCGCGGTGCTGGAACAAAGACAGAAACAATCCCCAGAGCGAAAGGTAGACTTGCGGCGGCGAACGTCTTGTGCGAATGAATTCTCATAGTCATCACGCCCGATCTCCTGCTGATTTAAAGTTTGTTTGCATTTCGCAGAACCGAAGATCTCAAGTCCGCGAAATAGCATTCGTTGTTCCCCACTGCATTCGCCTCTGGGGTAAAGGCAATTACATCGAGAAAGCCGTAAAGATCGCGTAAAGCAATCGTATAGAGTGCATAAAGCTCCGCAAGGCAATGCCCGCTCGATGCGACGTTGCTGACCTGATGTTGCTGAACGACCGATCTGCTAGTTGGAGAACGATACAGGGCAGGGCGTGAAGAATCCGTGAAGACGAGCATTCATAATTTGGTTGGGTTGGATAAGCGTTTCCTATGGCCGTCGAGGAAATTGTTTGATGACTTCCCCGCACCCGTTTAAGGCTGTATAGCTTACTCTGGCTGCGTCGGTCGCCCAGGATTCATAGATTCAAGCGATCTCGCCACTTGTGGGGAGCGGTGGTTAGCGGAGGGGCTCGTTGGGGTAAATATTTTGTTCCGCGCCTCACTGCACCTGCAGCGTTGCGCTCGTGGAACGCACGAGCGAACCCGTCGCTGCGCTCGACGTCCCGGTTACCGTGATGGTGTATGCACCGGCGGGCGTGCCTCGGTTGCCGCTACTGGTGCTACCCCCGCCGCAAGCCGCCAGGGACGCTACGCCCATGTATAGCGCGCAGCCGAGCAAGATCGTTTTGATCCTTCGCTGCTTCGAGCCGAGGCTTCCGATGCCCACCAGCCCCAGGACCGGCAGCCACAGGGCACAAGAGAGCTCCTTACCTGAAAGGGAAGTCGCGCGTGCGCTCGTACCCGAGGTGGTGACCGTGACCGTGGCTGGGGTGCCGGGTGTCGCGTTGACCGAGCATTGTGGCGCTTGCGCTGGCGTCGGCGACACCGCGCACGCGAACCTCACGGTGTCGTTGAATCCGCTGACCGCAATGAGATCTACCGACGCAGATGCCGATCCGCCCGCTGGCATGCTCGCCGGCGTCAGCGTGAAGGCGCCCACGGCGAAATCCGGCGGTGTCGTCAGCTTGAACACGGTGCCTTTGCCGTTGGCGCCATAGTAGGTCGTGCCGTACAGGTTGCCGGCTGCATCTTGCACCAGGTCTCCGCTCGCTTGGATGTCGAGACCCGTGAAGGTATACAAAACGGACTCCTTGCCCGTGGAATCCAGCTTGAGGACCAGGCCAGTAACCATGCCATAGAAATTTCCGGCGGCATCCCGTACAAGACCGGAAATGGGGAACCCTGCGTCACCAGCTCCACCGAAAGAGTGGATCACGGTTTCTTTCCCGGCAGGGGTCAGTTGAAAGAATGTGCCGCAAGTAATTCCCGGGAGGACTTGCGGGGCACACACGACAGTACCCCCGGCGTTGGTGGTCCCATAGAGATTGCCTGCCGGATCCAGGATCAGGCTGGACTCCGGAATGTCGCCGTCGGGCCCGCCGTCTCCACCCTTGAACGAGTAGAACGTGCTGACCTGGCCGGTCGTATCCACCTTGAAAACGGTGCCACATTCGCCGAACCAATCGGATGGACAGTCCATCAGGCCACCGGTTTTGGTGGCTCCGTATAGATTACCGGCCTGGTCTTGCACGACGCCGCCGAGCGGCCAGGCGCCATCCACTTTTTCGAAGTTGTGCACGACACTTTCGATGCCACTCGCGTCCACCTTGAACACGGTGCCGCAACCGACGTCGACCAGCTGTCCATTGGGTGGCATGGGGATCTTGCACCCCTGCCTGCCGCCCTCTTGGGTGCTGCCCCAAAGAGAGCCAGAGCTGTCCAAGGCCAGCGGTCCTGCGGGATAAAAGCCATCGGGGCCATTCGAACCAAAGCGGTGCAGCACTGTCTCCCCTCCGCTCGGGTCCAGCTTGAACACGATGCCACAACCCGAGCCTGGTTGGTCGCTCCAGCAGAGGGTGCTGGTACCACCGAGGTCGGTTGCCCCATACAGATTCCCGGCCGCGTCCCGTATTACCCCACTGAGGGGTTCGCTTCCGTCCGGCGGGCCCGCGAAGCTGTGGAACACGGATTCGTTGCCGCTAGCATCCACCTTGAACACGGACCCGTAGCCGTTGGTTCCGCCGATGGTGGTCGTGCCATAGAGGATGCCCGCCGGGTCGAGCAGCAGCCTCCCATACGGCCTCTCGCCGTCGGGTACTCCGGTAAACGTGTGGAGGACGGTGAGAGTTTGCGTCTGCGCCGGCAGAGTGGAGGCCAGCGCCAGCACGGTGATCAGCAGCATGCCAGCGCCGGATGTACGTTTTGCGAGCTTCATCGTCTCGTCCTTTGTTGCTCTCTACCGTTTCTTCAACCTATCGGCTCGATGATTGTCGGCCGTGCATGCTCGACCGATTCCACCGTCTTCTGCGTTTGCCGGTCGCGACTACCTGCTCGGCGATTGCGCGCCAGGGATGCGATTCCGATAGCTCCACCGCGACTGTGGCGAGCGCCTCGCTTCGCTGGAAGCATGGCGAGGTGCGGGGCTGGGTGTGGATGCCGTGCGGACGGCGTTGTCATCGTCATCGTCGTCAACCGGGATCAGCAGTACGGCATGCATGTCGCCGTTGGAGAGCACGCCGGTGCAAACGATCTCTCCCCGGTCGTTGATCAATCTCGCGTCCTGCAGGTGTAGGCCAGAACCGGGCAGCGCCAGATCGTTCAAGTCAAGCATGGGTCCGCCGTTGTCCGATAACCAGGCGCGGCCCCCTACGAAACATATCCCCGCATCACCCACGATGACCCCAGAAGAATTGACTGCATACGCGGTGCTGCAAGCATCACCACCGATCACACCCAGATCGGTCATCACTCCGTGTTTCCAAATAAACCCGTGGTGAGTCAGGCTGCCGGGCACGTCGGCCCTGCCAACCACCAGGCCGGAGTCGTTAATCCAATTCGCGTCCGAGTTATCGCCTCCCAAGGTGCCGAGGTCGGTGAGCGCCCCTTGATCCCAAACGAATGCGTGGTGGGTTGCGTCCCCGGCGAGGGTAGAATTGCCGGCGATCTGGCCTCGATCGTTGATGAACCAGGGGCCGCAAGTGGAGCAGTTGGCGTTGGTTCCACCGAGCGAACCGACGTCCACCGCGTTGCCGTCCTCGTCCCAAAAGATCGTATCTATATTCGTCGTTCCTTGTACGTAGAACTGCCCCATAATTTGCCCGCGCTTGTTCATCATGAACGCCACGCCGTTGGTACCGCCCAGCGTGTCCAGGTCTCGCATGACGCCGTCCTTCCAAAGGAAGGGCCGGGTCTGAGTTGCAAAGCCAAACATGGAAGCC
Organism: Acidobacteriota bacterium; assembly: GCA_013289685.1. Taxonomy (GTDB): domain Bacteria; phylum Acidobacteriota; class Terriglobia; order Terriglobales; family Acidobacteriaceae; genus Sulfotelmatobacter. The sequence goes on from JABCZL010000004.1 coordinate 176,759, forward strand.
GGATCGGGCACGGCGTTGGCCGAAAATCCAACGACTTGCCCGCGGTCGTTGACATCGAAGGCAAGACTCTCATTGCCGCCCAAGGTTCCGAGGTTCGTGATCTGGCCGTGGTGCCAGAGAACTGCCTCAAACTCCGCTATCCCCAGGATGGGATCGGTGACGCCATTTTCTGCTGACCCGACCACCGTTCCGTGCGCATTGATGGCTTGGGAAAAACTGTTGTAGCCACCGGGCAGTGCCCCCAGGTCTGTCAGCGTGCCATCCCGCCACTTGAACGCTTGATTGACGTTGCAGTCGGAAAATCCCAAGGGGCCGTTAAAGCACCCCGGATTCGGGTTGGCCGCAGAAGTGTCAGCGCTGCCCACGACGGCCCCACGAGCGTTAATTTGGTGCGCGCAGCAGTTCACTGTGCTGCCGGGACCACCGAATGTTCCCAGGTCAACGACCTTGTAGCGATGGTGCTTCGCGACGGCCGACTGACCATTCTGCGCAGTTGTTCCCACCGTTAGGGCTAGAGTTGACAGCAATGCCATGGCAAGACACACGTACCCCTTGGATTTCATTTTGCTTTTCTCCAGTCGTTTTTCGCTGCTTTCGGTACGACCTCACCCAATGAGGAGGGAAGTCAGCTGGCCAGTCCGCACACCGATCTGGCCGGGGCATCAAATGGTGAGTACCGCCCCCAGTTCGCGGGCATGATGGTCCTTTCGTTCGGGAAGGTCAACCGGAGTTCCGCTGGAGTTTAGCTGAACTTGCAACCTTCCTGCTTACAGCCACTTACGCAGTCTTCTGAAGAAATACGAGGGGCAATCGGGGGCCCGATCAGTGATACACTTCTCCGCACCTGTGGGGGACCGTGCAGATGAAAGCGTCTTCCAAGCGCAGTTCCGGACTGCGCTTTGGGCAATTCGAGTTGGATCTTTCCGAGTCGAGGCTTCTCAAAAAAGGCTTCCCGCTTCGCCTGGAGAACCAGCCGTTTCAGATTCTCTCCGCCCTCCTGGACCATCCTGGGGAAATGGTCAGTCGTGAAGATCTGTGCGCCATTCTGTGGCCCGACGGAACTTATGTCGACTTCGACGAGGGCCTGAACACTGCCATCAAGAAGCTCCGCTATGCTTTGGGCGATTCCGCCGAAAATCCTATTTTCATTGAGACCGTTCCCCGCCGCGGCTATCGCTTCATCGCGCCAGTGCAGATCGCCGACGATAGTGAGCACGGGACGCTGGTGTCGCCGATAGTCGGCAGGGATAAGACCGCCGATTCCGTTGTAGGCCAGCCTGCGGCCAAGTTGCTTTCCTCACGTCGATTCCTGCTACCTCTCGGAGTTGTGCTGGGGGCGGCATGTCTGCTTGCCGCGGGACTGTGGATCCGCCATCGCATTGCGCGGTCACCTGAACCGGTGTTTCAGCGGCTCAGCTTCGGCAGGGGGACGATTCTATCGGCGCGCTTCGCTGTTGATGGACAAAGTGTCGTCTACGGCGCGGCTTGGAATGGAAAACCGTTCCAACTTTTCTGGACGAAGACCGGCAGTAGCGAGTCCCGTGCACTCGGCGTGGACGCCGATATTCTCGCTATCTCTCCTTCAGGAGAAATGGCTGTCCTGGTGAATCCAAGTTTTCGCGAGGTGAGCCGTCGAGGAACGCTGGCACTCATGTCTCTCACCAGCAGTGCACCCCGCAAGGTGCTCGACAACGTCCAGGATGCCGACTGGTCCCCGGATGGTTCGAAACTTGCGGTTACCCACTATGCCAACGGCGGTTGCGCCCTAGAGTTTCCGCTGGGCAAGGTCTTATATCAGACGACCGGCGAGGCGTGGCTGAGTCACCCCCGCGTTTCTCCCCGCGGGGACCAGATTGCTTTTTTGGAGCATCCGCTGGCAGGAGGAGATGATGATGCCGGCTGGCTGGCGGTGATCGACCTGGCTGGACGCCGGAAGACTGTGTCGCGGCAGTTCGGAAGTATTGCAGGACTGGCTTGGAGCCCTGACGGCGAGGCCATCTGGTTTTCTGGCAGCGAAGTAGGATCCTATCCGCGCGCACTGTTCAAAGTCACGACCACCGGGCAGCAACTCCTGGTCCGACAAGAATCCAGCAACACGGTTCTGCATGACGTCTCGAGAGACGGCCATCTGCTTCTGACCCGCGACACCATTCGCGGTGAGGTGTTCGGGCGTATCTTTCCAGAAAATACGGAGCGCGAACTCGGATGGGGCGACAATTCGTTTGCTACCGACCTCAGCCCGGACGGCGCCATGGTCGCGCTCTCCGTGCAGGGAGAGGCGTCCGATCGAGGTTACGACGTGTATGTTCGCAAGACAGACGGATCATCCGCGGTCCGCTTGGGCGAAGGTATCCCGATTCAGTTTTCGCCTGATGGCAAGTGGGTGCTGACGTCCTATCCCTCGGGTTTAAAACCGGCATCGGTACCGCAGTTGGTCCTTTTGCCCACCGGCGCAGGGCAGGCTGTGACCTTGACTCACGATTCCATCGAGCACGGGTTTGCAACACTCCTTCCGGATGGGAAAAGGTTTCTGTTCGATGGCATTGAACCGGGACATGCGCCACGGAGCTGGGTCCAAGATGGTAGCGACGGAAAACCGCAGCCAATCACGCCGGAAGGTGTGATGGCACAGGGCTTTTCGCCGGATGGCAAACTCTTGGTGGCGGTTGACCGGGAACGGAAATTCTGGCTTTACCCGGTGGAGGGCGGCCAGCCGAGAGCGCTTTCTGGCATTGAGCCTGGAGAGGCTCCAATCCGGTGGAGTATTGACGGCAAATATCTGTTTGTTGCAGCGGTTGCGGCAATCCCTGTCAGGATCTATCGCACCGAAATCAGCTCAGGTCGACGGCAGTTCGTAAGCAAGGTGGCACCGAGCGATCTCGCCGGACTATGGGGCTTGTTGACAGTTCACATTACACCCGACGGTAAATCCTATGTGTATTCCGACTACCGGATTCTTTCTGACCTGTATGTCGCGAGCGGACTGAGATAGAAAGCGGGACGTTCCAAACTCTTCACTCCTCCCCCCATGCCCTGGCACTCAAGTGCCGATAAATCCATAATGCGCCGTTCTTGATGCCGGGGAAACCCCGGATTTCGCCGTTGCCAGATAGCTGACCGTGAGCGGTTATGGTGATAAAATTTCTGCCCACCGCGAGGTCTCATTGAAATGTCAACCAACATCACACCGTGCAACCCGTCGTTTTGGGCATATACATATAGTTCAGTTCGCAGGTGGCACTTGTTTGGTCTCACTGTCTGCCTGCTAATCGCGTCAGTCGCCCAGGCCAGCACTTCCTTATTTCAAACGTCGTTTGAGAAGGGGCATGGCGACTGGACAGTCATTCGTGGTACAGCGACGCCGGATTCCCGAATCTTGCACGACAAGAATACTTCCCTCCGTATCGAACGGGATGCAGTCTCGCACGATGCGTGCGTTCGCCTCAGGTCTGTGACGCTCACCCTGGGCAAGCGCTACGAATTGAGTGGTTGGGTCCGCACCGAGGCGCTCCAGGTACGCGACCTCGACCGCTCGCCGATTGCCTCCGGCGCGGCGCTCACCATGGCATCGATGCCCTTCGATGTCCATTCGGAATCGGTAGGTGAAACGCAACCGTGGACGCACCTGACGCTCCGATTTATTGCGAGCCGCGCGCGCGACGAGATATTGCTTACGGTCGGCAGTGGTGGAACGTTTAGTGGCAAGGCCTGGTTCGAGGGCATACATCTGGACACAATCGCCTCCGACGACGAGTGGCCGGTTCGGGAAGCCGTTCAGACCTTTGGGCCCGCCTATCGGTATCCTGCAGCCGGTTGGATCTATTTGCACATCGAAGGCAAGCCCTTCGAGCGCGGATACCAACACGGCCATTTGATGGCCCGCGAGATTCCTGAATATCTCGAGCGCTGCGCGTCTTTGCTGGGCTCCAAAGAACATTGGGACGACTACCGCAAGCTGGCGAATTCTCTCTTCCTCCGCGGCTTCGATCAGGAACTCCTGGAGGAGATGCGCGGCATCGCGGATGGCGCCTCTGACGCCGGGGCCCGATGGCAGGATCGCCGCATCGACCTCATCGATATCGTCGTCGCGAACACGACCATCGAAATGGGCGAACTAGGTGGCGCCCTTTCCACAACTCCTACAGGGCTCGAAGGCTTGAGCTTGGAAGCGCCCCCATACGCGAACGGCAAACATGATTCTGTCATGGACCATTGCAGCGCTTTTGCCGCCACCGGGCCGGCCACGCGGGACGGGAAGATGGTCATCGGACACGTCACATGGTGGCCGCTGACGCTGGCTGAGCAAACCAATGTCTTACTCGATATCAAGCCTGCTTCCGGGCATCACATGCTTATTCAAAGTTATCCCGGCGGCATCGAGAGCGGCACAGACTGGTACCAGAATGACGCCGGAATTGTATTGACCGAAACCACCATCGATCAGACCCCATTCAACGTCGGGGGAACATCCGTGGCATTCCGTGCCCGTTCTGCGATCCAGTACAGTGGCAACATCGACGAGGTGGTCCAACACCTCGGTTCCCGCAACAACGGGCTCTACACCAACGAGTGGATTATCGGCGATGCCAAGACGAATGAAATCGCGATCTACGATCTGGGCACGAACCATACCCGGCTGTGGCGCAGTTCGAAGAACGAATGGTTTGGCGATACGCCGGGCTTCTACTGGGGTGACAACAACGCCAAGGATCTGACGGTTCGCCTCGAGGATTATCCTGATCCCGAAGCAAATGGGGAATACATTCCGTACGTGCCCGCGCCTCGCGATCTGGCCTGGCAGGATCTCTATCGCAAGTATCGTGGCCAGATCGACGAGCAGTTTGGATTTCTCGCGTTTCGTACGGCGCCATTGGTTAGCGCCTCCACGATGGACGCGAAGGTCTTAACTTCAGACATGGCGTCTCACCTCATGGTATGGGCGGCCATCGGCAAGCCTAATCAGCGCGAGTGGCTGCCGCAGAAGTGGGACTCTACCAAGGACGACGGGCTCTATCCGTCGGGCTACTATCTTTTTCAGCAAGAACCTTCTGATGCCCTGCGTGCTGCGCTTCAGGAAAACGAAAAGGCACGGCTGGCAGTGGCGGGCTCGCCCAAGTCTTCGGATTCCGCAGTTGCAGATCCACCTTCTTTCGAGGGCCGGCTCTGGAAAGGTTGGGTGCTGCCTGCTAGTGACTCAGATATGTGGTTTGTTGCTGGTTCGGCGGCCTACAGGAATGTGCTTGAGTCGAAAAATGTGGAAGAGGCTCTGGATGCTCAACGCGCCACCTGGCGAGGTCTGGAACTGATCGCGGATACACCCGCGAATCACTTTCGGAGGGAAACGGCTAAAGGCGTTCTTTTTCTCGATTCCCTCCGCCGCAAAATGGGCGATGCCGCATTCCTTAAGCTTATGAGTGACTATTTCGCGGTCAATACCACCAAGACCGTGATTGCGCAGGCATTTCTCGATCGAGCCGGCGCCAACATCGATGTCATCGATCCGCCCGACGGCCCTGCCTACCTTACTCGCGACATTTGGAGAAAGCTTGCGTGGTCCGTCATTGTTTACGGCACTGTGCGTGACGCGGGATCGAATCGTTACGCCGCTGAACAGCTGCAGAATCGTTTTCTCGATCGCTATGAGAGTCAAGTACCGATCTATAAAGACTTCGAGGTCACCGACGACTTGCTTCGACATCACGACGTCGTTTTCGTCGGCCGCCCTGAGTCTAATTCCGCCTTGGCACGCTGGTCCGAGAAACTCGGATTGGACTACCAGGGCGCTGCTTTTAGGATTAATGGTACAGTGCACGCCTCGGAACGAGAGGGATTGATTCTCGCTGCAGGGAATCCTCTTGATGCCACCCGCATGGTTCTAGTCGTAGCCGGCAACGACGCTCTGAGCACCGTAAAGGCGCAAAAAGCAGATCTATCCGCCGATGAGTATGTGATCTTCAGGGACGGAGATCAGCCAATGAAAGGCTTCGTGCAACAGAATCGGCCCAGCGGACAGAGATCGGAGCATGCTCATCGTTAGGGCAGTGCCTCGCTATTCAGCCCGCAGCGTGTTAACGGGGTCAACAGAGGCCGCACGGCGTGACGGGAGGTAGCATGCGAGCCACGACACAGCAATAAGGCATGTGATCGTGCCGACATAGGTCCACGGATCTCTGGAACTCACGCCGAACAGGAGTGACGACATTAGACGCATCGCCAAAAATGCGATGACCACGCCGCACGCGATGCCGATGCCGGTCAGCCACAATCCCTGCCTGACAAACATCGCCGTTAGTTCCTTCCGCTGCGCGCCCAGAGCCATCCGAATGCCGATTTCACGCTTCCGTTGAGTCACGCCATAGGAGATGACACCGTAAAGGCCGACTATGCCGAGCATCAGGGACATGCTTCCGGCTACGCAGAGCATGACCAGCGTGAACGAAGTGCGTGCCATCGATTTCGTGTAGAACTCACCCACCGTTGCGGGATCCGATAAGGGCATTTCGGAATCGATCGACCACACCGCGCGCTGAATCTCTTTCACCAATGACGCCGATCCGGCTCGCGGAGAACGAACGACAAACGCGACGTTACGCTGGAGGTATTCCCGTTCACCATCAAAACGATCCTGAATGAGAGGCCAATACACCGCGCTCGGTTCGGGCTTATCAACCCCATCTTCGTGAACGTTCCCAACAACACCGATGATCTCTCGCCAGTCATCGGCGGCGGTTGCGCGGATTTGCTTGCCTAGAGCGCTGGCCGGGTCGTGCCAGTACTCTCTGGCTAAGTTCTCTGAAACGATGGCAACCGGTCTCCTCTCGTAGTTGTCGCTCCAGGTCAGATCTCGGCCCGCCATCAGCGGCATTCTCATCGTGACAAAGAATCCTGGTGAAACCAGTTTGAAACGCCTCACCGGCGGTATCTCATCTTCCTTGTAGGTTCGGTCGCGAGCAAAGACCGGATCGATGTACTTGTTTTCGTCCATCGGGACGGAGTTGGTCACAGCAACGGACGAGACGCTGGGGATGGATGCCAGCTTCTCCAAGATTTCTTCTTCCACGCGGACCACGCGCTCATACTGCGTGTTCGGGATCTGGGTTTCGGGAAAGTAAACGCGGAATGTCTGCACCGCCTCTGGCTGGGCGAAACCGGGATTCACTTCAGCTAACGCGCGGAACGTGCGAATCATGAGGCCGGCGCAGATGAGCAGCACCAGCGACAAGGCTACTTGCAGCGTAACCAGCACTTTGCGCGTACGTTGGCGGTCGCGGCTTTGACTCGCCCCACGTCCGGACTCCATCACAACCGCTCGCAAACCGCCGCGAGAGCACCGGATAGCCGGGATCATGCCAATGACGAGGCTGACCGATAGGGCGACACCTAGCGTGAAAACCAGCACGGGAATATCAATTGCGATCTCATGTAAGCGCGGCAGTCCCGTTGGCGCCATGGCAACCAGAACTCGCAATGCTCCAAAGGCGATGGCCAACCCGATGATGCTCCCCGCCAACCCCAGAATGAAGCTCTCGGTGAGGATGGCCACAGTAATGTGTGCCCGTCCGGCACCGAGCGCATACCGGATGCCCAATTCCTGCCACCGGGCTTCCACCCGCACCAGCAGAAGGTTGGCGACGTTTGCACAGGCTACGACTAGAACCAGGACTATCGATCCCATTAACACCCAGAGCACATTGCTGACATTGCCGATTACATCTTCCTTCAGTGGGCGCAGGTCGGGCTGAAGTTGAGCCTTGTCAAAAATGTTGGGACTGTATCCCGCCGGTGCGGGGAAGCTGCGAATGGCAATCGGAAGCAGGCGGGCCTGATCGGCGTTCGCTTGCGCAAGCGTCATACCCGGTTTCAAGCGGGCAATTGCTTTGTAACTGAAGTCCCCCAGCTTCGTCTTGCTCCGATCCCATTGCATCGGGAGGATCAACGCCGCATCGGTCTCGTCGAGAAAATGAAAACCTCTCGGCAGAACCCCGATGATCTCTCGCGGCTTGCCGCTCACCGTAATCGACCTACCAATGGCGGACGCGCTCCCACCCAATTTCTGCCGCCAGTATGCATACGAGAGCAAGACCGTTTCCGCCGCGCCTGCCATATCGTCGTGGCGGGTGAACAGGCGCCCCAACACTGGACGCACACCCAGGATAGGGAGCGTCCCATCGCTTACATCGAGGCCCCTCACATGCTCCGGATTGCCCATGCCGGTCACGCTGAGCGAGTCGCTTGCATACGCTCCTATGTCCTGAAGGGTCGTACTCTGCTCCCGATCGATGAAGTAGATGAACTGCGCCATCCCTAGTTTCTGAACCCCGACTCCTGGCGCGTTCAGCCATACGCCAACCAACTGGTCGGAGCGGGGATAGTCGAGAGGTTTCAGTACGACGCCCTCAAGCACACTGAATGTGGCAGTATTGGCGCCCACGCCAAGGGCCAAGGTAACCAAGGTCACTCCGGCAAAGACCGGCGCTCTGGCGAGCCTTCTCAGAACCTGCTTAAACTGAACAAGGCAGAACATGATTCGATTGGTCTCCTCGCGCCGAATCTGCACTTAGCGGGAAACACGCTTCAGCTGGGGTCAGCCCTCCATCCCACCAATAGCAATTGGCACGCCTCAGCCTCAGCCCACAGTGGACGAAATGGTAGCACCGTTAAGGTCGCGACATCATTTTTTTGACTGATATGAGAAGCCAGAGGCCGATTGACTAACGTTGCGGCTCGCCCCCTAGACTTAGGTCCGGGGCCAGTCCATACGGCTAAGGGCCCTTGTGATCACAAATCAAGCCAGTTCGTGGATGGTCGGCAATGCGGAAGTAATCGGAGCTACGAGAACTGCGCCTGAACAGAAACGGCACCCTAATTGGTCGATGACTGCGGCACGAACTCAGTCGTGGTATCCCTGGATTTCGCGCCTCCGAGATCCTTCGCATACTTAAGCTCCCACGCCGTGTTGTACTTATCCAGGTAGGCACGATCAATCGCGTCTCTGAGAGTTTCGCCCTTGATGGGTATGGCGCGGACGGCGATCTTGCGGTCTTTCACTTGGATGGTACCGCGAGGTTCGTCCAGAAACGTTCGGTACCAACCGTTCGGCTTCACGCTCCATGACCTGACGAAGACGCGGTCTCGCACCACCACAACCCAGATGCCGATGAAGCGGTGCTGGCCGGTGCCAGCCCGAATGCGCAGACCTTTGCTCTTCCGGAGGGCAGCCAAGGTGTCATCGCGGAATTGTGGCTTCGCCGTCATGCGCGCAAGCGCAATCTTCGCAGTTGGATCGCCTGCTCTGACCGGCCAAGCGCCTTGCTCGGCGTGCGACATGTCGGCCGATCCTTCGCGGTGATTCGCCGTTTTCGGCTGGGACCAGAGTGTAAGTCTCTTAGCTAAGCCACGACCGTCTTTTCTTAGGGACAAGCCTTTTCAGATCCTCCTCCGCCTGCGTTGCCCAGGACGAGCCTGGAGCCGATCTAATTAGTTCGCGATACTCCGCGATTGCACTGCTCACGTCGCCCTTCTTCTCAAGTGCGGCCGCAAGACCATAGCGAGACGAGGGATAGTGCGTCGAGGCACTATCCGGATTCAAGCGGATCGCTTCTCGATACGCTGCGATAGCACCGTCCGCATCATCTTTCTTGTGCGTCGCCGAGGCAGCTGTGGGTCATCTCATCGTCCGGACTCAAAAGGCTTGCTTGTCTATACGCGGCGACGGCACCGTCCGCGTCGTCTTTGTTGAAGAGTATGACGCCGAGGAATTTGTGCGCCTGAGCATCGTTCGGATTCAAGCGGACTGCTCGTTTATATTCTGCAAGTGCGCCGTTAAGTCGTCTTTCTCAAAGCGCAGCGTGCCCAGAGAGAAGCCTCACGTACATTATTCAAGATTCAAGTCTATTTTCCGGCGTGAGGGAGTCATTGATGGCTCTGGGGACTCGCTTTAGAAGATGTTGGAGTCACTGAACGGTGACGGCCTGAGTCCTTTTCTCGGCTCAGGCTTCGACATTATGTAGGCAATCGCCGCCAGCACTTTCCCACGTGTCCCGTATTCCCGCGTCAGCACTTCGATTAAGTCAATGGTCCGCCCCGGCAATTTGTACGTCTTGCCTGTAAGCGGTGAGTCCAAGATGCGGCTCATGTCCGCGTCCGGGACGTACTCTTCCACGCTCCGCCAGAGAAGCTCCGCTCCGATCTGAATAGCTCTGCTCTGCTGACCATGAATGACGCCCGCCTTGCTGATAATGTCTACGGCTGCCTCTGGCAGTTTGTACCTCTTCGCAGTGTTTACGCTTGGGTGCTCGTCAGCCTCCCGCTTCAGGTTAGAGAGGCGCTTCTTTTCCTTGGTCTTGCGCAGGGACATTGTGTTCTTGACCGCACCGGGCCGTGACCGGGATTCTATCACCGGGCGGTGTGCCCTTGCCGAGACGATCAAATGCGGTGTAGAAATGTCGCATGTGATAGTCGGCCATGTACGAACCGATCCCAATGGCATTTCAGGCAAAGCTATACTGCCCGTTTCATCTGGAGGGAAATAAGCTGCTAGTCTGCAAACCGTCCGGCCATGGTCTGGGATTCTTACAGGCGCACTACACATTGCAGACTGGCAGCGCAGGACAGGACGGAAATGGAAAGAGAACTTGCCGCCATGGGTTTATGAGGCGTGGCATTTCATCCTCTCGCCGGAACTCGGCCTTCCACATCGGCCACCAGTGTGGTTCAAGCAGCCAGCCGTGATGACGGTCCCAATTACAACACCTCAGGTGCTTTCACGACTCGGCGCGTTCAAAGACGATCTTCGCCCATTCACCGTGATGACGGTCCCATTCCCCAAGAAAGAAGTAGATCTGCTCTGGACGGGATATTTCATCATGCCGCATACAGAAAAGCTCAGCGATCTGCACGGGCGTACGATGGTGAAACATTGTCAGCGGCGAGAGCTTCCACATTTACGACAAGAATTCATCGAGATTGCCAAAGCCTCCGAGTTGGCTTTCCCTGCGGACGATGAAAGGTGAAATCAATCACATCCTGTTAGGGCCAAATCGGTTCGTTTTGCAGTGGTCAAGCAAAAGCGGTCCGTGATCACCACGCCAAGAATGATGATCCGTATCCCGGCTATCGGGCTTCAATAGCCGCCACGGTCTTATCGATGTTCATGGCCCCATAATCGAACGTGTGCTTGCTGCCATCTGTGAGGGTCAGAATACATTTCTTGCTCAGCAGCTTTTTCTGAACCTCGACGGCTTGAATGCTGCCTTTGTCAATCTCCAGATAGCCCTCACTTCCCCATTTGATGGTCAGCACTTCGGCCAGCATTCCTTTAACGCTGACATCGAACTTCGCGTCATACAGTAGTCGCCGGTTGGTGACAGTCAACTTGCCGTTATACTTTCCACCGCCGGGCGGTAAATAGAGCAAGCTCCATGTGTCGATTTCGACTTCGCCCGGCTGAAGAGTGACTTTCATTTGATGTTCCCCTTGGGATGTCCTCCATGATTTCAGGCTGATCGTCTGTGGTTGCCGCCCTGCGGTGATCTGCCGGACTTGTGACAGAGATCACTGCACCAAGGCCGCAGACCGAGTCCCCCGTGGCCTCCGCATCCGCGGCCTTGATTGCGTGATCCATGCTGAGGAGCGACGTGCTGTCGCTGCTCAGCCTGGCCGCTGGTCTGCAACGCCGCAGCCAGCAAGCTTCTGAAAAAAATCTCGAGCCTGATCGCCGGCGACTTACTCAATCATGAATTTCTTGAACCCGAGCTTGGTCACCAGCGAGCAGCCCGACAGAATCGATAGGAGGTAACGCCACAGCGTCAACAAGCACTTAAAACTCCAAGAACTGTCCCCAGTCATTGTTTTTCTTGAACTTGGAAGTTGGTGGTCAAAAAGGGCTTCGCCGCGAAAGCCGCAAATCTTTTGCAGTCAACGCAGTGGTTTTTCTTTTCGGCCCTCCCAACCGGACGTCGGGAAGCAAGCCGAATCGTACAGACGTTCATACCCAGCATTCCCAATCGTCTGTTCCCTACCCGCACAGTCCGTGACTGGCTTAATTGACCAAATAATCGTAAGTCCTGAGCAGGGTGGCGAGCGATCTTCCCAACCGCTCCGGACTCCAGTGCGCCAAATATCCGTCGGGGAAGCTCCACTTATCGGGGTGTTCGATCGCCTCACCTGGACTGGTTGTTCCCAGCAGGTAATGCCCGGAAGAATACGCCAAAAGAAAGATCTGCGCCTGAAACCTCGCGTCCTCCGACATGCCCGCGGCTCGGCGGTACGCGAGCGAATAAAAGATGTCATCGAATTTTTCGGTCGGGCGCGGTTCCATCGTGACTCCAGTCAAGCCCTGGATGCAGCCAGTAACAAACCAGCTGTAGGCCCGAATTCGAACCTTGGTCACCTTGCCCGCATAATTCGATGCTCCGATATCCATGAACATTCCAGCAAACATTTTTACAAACGTGCCGCCGCCCGGAACCATGGAAAGCACGCTGACCACACCTTGGGCGATCGCGTCGCCCTTGGTCTTGTGATATACCTCGGCTTGGCTCCGCGCCAGTTCTCCCTTCTCCTCTTGGTTCGTCTCGCGCCACTGTTTGGCGGCCTCCTGGCCCGCCTCCGCTCCTCCCAGAAAATATTCCGTGCCCTTGTGAGCTTTTTCCAGCGCTCCGGGCACCTTGTCGGCCTCTTCCCACGCCGCTTTTTGCAAGTTGGCAGAAACATCTCCGGTGGCGGGCATTCCTGGCGTAGCCAGGTCCTTGGCTCGTTCCAATGCTCCTGAGGCCTCTTCACGCACCGCGGTCGCCTTTTTCGCCGCGAGTCCCACGGCCTTTCCCACTCCCAGCATGATCGTATCTTTCACCATGTCTTTGGGAGTGTAAAAGTTCTCCGGGATCGCTGCCGCGTTCTTGGCGTTATCGTGCGCCGTGTCCATTTCCAGTTGGATGATGCCGCTGCCGGCGTCAACATCATTCCTCCAACTGTCCATGTGAAGCTCGACCTTGAACGCCTGCGCCTTTGGATGAAGCCGATTCTCTGCCCGTGCCGCATCTTCCAGGTCCTTTCTCAAGTCGCTCGCGTTGTCGTCGTCATCTTTATCCTGACTTGCTTTCTGCGCGTCGCAAAGTTCGGGCGAGAACTCCACCGATCTCAAGTACCAGCTCCCGTTGTGATTACCGTTGATGAGATTGAACTTCGCGCGGATCTTCTGAACGTTCCCCCGGCCCAGGGAAAGCCCCGGTGGCGCGCTCAGGATCTCCTCCTTGCCGGGAGCGGCCTCGACCAGAAACTTTGCCGTGTAGCGCGGTGAAGAGGGTTGTTTGAGCCTGCGCACCACTTCGCTGATCCATGGCACAAGAGCGCCTTCGAGCTGGTGCTTGCTCTTAGGCACCGCGATCTGGCGAATCTCATAGCCGGAAAGGTCAGGCTTCGGATATTGATGAATTGGCATGACTGGCTTCCTCCTTTTCTGTCCGCCGGAAACTCCTTCCAGCGTGTCCCGCTTTCGGATTTTGCCGGCTCGTTGTTCTGGCCCGATCCGCACAGCATTCCCATCCCGACTATGGCGCTCCGAAGTCTAGGCCAGCCCAAAGGCCTCCGGTTCATAGGGTTTGCGACGCGGACGGCTGATCCTCCAAGCGCTCCACTTCGTCCTCAGTTGAATCTCTTCCGTCGCCCTTCCCCCGGATCCCCCTTGAGCCTTTGGGCTGGCCCCCCAAGTGGGCAGCCTGCCCCTCTATTTAGGAGATCGGAAACGGCGGGCAAAAGACGACACGGGGGCGAAAAAAAAATAGGGGCGAGGGAACCCCGGCAAGGTTGCAGCCGGCCAAAACGGTGATAGCCCCGGCCCAAGCTGTTTTAATGCGTGGCTGTGGAGTGGAAGGCTGCGCGGGGAGCGACTTGGTTTAAAGATTGGCGAAGCAGAAATTGAGCATTCGGAAGTTTGCCAGTCCAGTGGGTCCAGAGTTCGGTTCTCTGTGCTTCAAGCCGCCCGGCTTCGTCCGCCCGTCCGGTTCGGCGGAGAAGGTCAGCAAGCGCCGTCCAAGTCCGAGAAATACAGGTCGCGTCACGGAGATCATTCTGCGGATCGGGCTTCCACGCCCTAAGCTTGTCTAGCAGTTGCTGATAAGCCTCGACCGCTTTCACCGTTTGGCCCGTTTCAGCGTAGTCGTCGGCCGAGGCTCTCAGAGCATCGTAGGCATCGCTCATGGGCTCGACTTTGTCTGAGGGGTATCGGCCAGCTTGGCTCAGCAGTTCGAAGGCTCGGGCGATGCGCTGCTTGGCTTCCTGATCGCGACCCGTCCAGCGCAGTGCGTAGGATGAAGCCGCCAGGAGTTCAGCTTCATCCCGTTGTGTGCTGACATTGCTCCTTGCCTCGCGTATGCGGGCAAGGGCATGGTCGTAGACCGCCCGCGCAGCTTGCGGATTACGGTGGCGAAGAATATTGCCAATTTCCAGGCTGGCAACTGCAACGTGATGGCGGCCGAGATAATCGTTCGCGTCCTTCTGCGCAAGGTCCTCCGCAATATCCAGCGCCTTTTGAAATTCGGCGAGAGCCTCTGGACTGCGCCCGAGGCTTGATTCTGCATCCGCCCGGCCCAGGATCATGCCTTCGAGGTCGTATCCGTTCGCCAAGTTGATGCGAAGCGAGGCGTGTCCGCCAGCGGCTTCGGCTTCGTGTTTTTTGAGCTCAATGGACTCAATCGCAGTCTTGAGGGCGCCATCCAGATCCCCAGACTGCCAACGTGCAACCCCTAAGACCTCAAGGGCAGATCCACGGAGGTCATTCGCCCTAGGCCCCGGTACCGCGATCTCCAATGCCCGCTGGCAATACCGTATTGCGCTATCGAAATTCCTACCGTCTGTGTAGGTGCCCGCGACATTTACATAGAAATATCTCATGCTATAGAGGTCCCTGAACTCGACAGGGCGAGTACTCATGAACCGCTCGATCAGCGAAGCAGTAGTTGCGGCATCTTTCAATTCTTCTGCCTGGTCACCGCGGTTGTCAGCCAGGATCATGCGGTCGTGGGCGATTGTGGTAGCAATGAACAACGCGCGAGGATTTGTGGAGTCTTTCGAGAGGACAGGATCCACGAATCTCGATGCATTGTTCAGACTCGCTTCGGCTTCCGCAAATTGGCCTAGATTTGGAGAAGTTGGATCTCCTTGAACGTGCGCCACGCGCACGTAAGCGTAGGCGATTTCGAGTGCTAAATCCCTGTCGCCGGAAACATCGCTACCGAGTGAAGTCAGATATTCCAGCGAATCGGTAACCATCTGCATTCTGACCTTCGTCGAACCCGGCACACCTCTCATGTCTTGATCGAGTGCGATGAATTTATTGGCCAGTTGTCGCACTTGGGCGAATCGCCGTTCGGCAGTCTTCCGCTCGCGATTCGCAATCAACAATCCGGTTGACAGGCTTCCAATCACAAGTGCAATGGCGATGGTGGTGAGTGCTACCACGGTGCGGTTGCGGCGTACAAATTTGGCGGTTCGATAGGCGAGCGTGTCGGGTCGAGCAGTAATCGGTTCGTGCTTCAGATAACGCTGAAGATCGTCGCCAAACCCAGTTACCGAGGAGTATCGCTCCTGCGGATTCTTCTTTAGAGCTCTGCCAATAATTGTGTCCAGATCGCCACGAAGTTCGCGGCGGAGTTTATCTGAGGTGGTGCCCCGTCTTTCCGCGATGAGCCTGCTGTCAGCAGCAATTGTGTCCGATGCTTGTGGCGGTTCACTGTCGAGCACAGCCTTTACCAGTTCCGCGGGGGAGTGCGGACCGGAGCCCGCGGGATGCCGGCCACACAATAGTAGGTAGAGCAACACGCCCAACGCATAAACATCGGTAGCAGTCGTCACTGGCTGGCCGGCAAGTTGCTCTGGAGCAGCGTAGTGGGGAGTAAAAGCCGAACCGCCCTCGTGAGTGAGCAAGGTTGCGGCGCCGGTCTGGCCTTCGCCGTCCAGAAGTTTGGCAATCCCGAAGTCCAGCAGCTTGACTTCGCCGCCGGTAGTGACCAGCACATTCGAAGGTTTGATGTCGCGATGGACAATCAGATTTGCGTGGGCGTGAGCTACTGCGGCCAGCACATCCAGAAACAGGCGAAGGCGCGCCTTCAGGTTGAGCTTGTGCTGGTCGCAATATTGATCGATCGTCGTGCCGTCAACGTATTCCAGGATGAGATACGGCTGGCGATCGGAGGAAATGCCGGCATCGAGAAGTTCGGCAATGTGAGGATGAGTGAGTCGGCCAAGGATGCTGCCTTCGCGCTTGAACCGTTCTTCAGTCGCACGACCGGCCAGCGCGAGACTCACGAACTTGATCGCAGCTTGCCGCTCGAACCGGCCGTCACTGCGCTGGGCCAGCCAAACGCTCCCCATTCCACCTTGGCCAATCTGGGAGATCAGGGTGTATGGGCCAAGGGTCTGGCCCGCAAGTCCTGTGGAGTTCGGCAACGCGAATCGTCGATTCTCCAGAAAACCTTCCTGCGCCAGCACCCGGTGTTCGTCGAGGAGTGCTCCCAACTGCGCAGCCAGTACGGGATCTTGCTTGCCGAGCGAGGACAGCCAAGCGGCACGCACATCGTCGGTCATAGCGAGCGCCTGATCCAGATACGGGCTTAAAGCCTGCCACTGATCGGGGCTGAGTGTGGACATCGTGATTCCTCAGAGCGACAAATCCGCGCGAATTGTTCGATGGAGATAAATGCGCGCTTTCTCCCAGTTCCGCTGCACCGTACGTTCTGATACGTCCCGCATGGCGGCGATTTCCGCGAACGAGAAGCCGCAAAAAAACTTCAAGTCGACGATCTCGGCGAGGGCAGGCTCCACTTTGCCAAGCTCGTCTAAGGTTGCGCTGATTCGGACAAGCTCTCGGTGATCGACCGCGTTTTGCATCACTTCGGTGTCCAGCGAAGTAATCTCGAACAGGCCGCCGTGCTTCTGGGCGTGCCGTTCTCGGGCATGGTCTATGATCAGTCCTCGCATCACTCGAGCCGCATACCCCATGAATCGCGCCCGGTCGGGAAACGACGGGCCGTCGCGCGCCGCCATGTCCAGATACGCTTCGTGCAGCAGGGTCGTGGCGCTGAGGCTCACCTGTGAGCCACGTCGCGCCAGTTCACGCTTGGCGAGCCTATGCAACTCGGAATAAAGGGCAGCAAACAATGCTTCCGCAGCGGGCCTGTCCCCTTGTTCCGCTGCGAGAATGAGTGATGAGATCGCCGATCCCAAGTCTTCCTCCCGGGGCCACGGCCACCGCGTGACAGCCCGCCAAATGGCGACAGCTTCTCGCAGATCGGTAGGATAGTCAAGCCGCGCGCCTTTTGCACAGGGGTGCGATCAGTCTTCGTAAAAAGGTATGTAGGCCCAGAACTCCCGAGGGTTGGACTGACGGCCAGGGCGTAGACCATCATCGAGGACATAAGCAAGAGGTTCGGGGCAAGGCCCGTACCCGGAGGAGCCCAGGTGGACGGATATTACGTCCAGCTGTACCAGATCCTGCCCGGACCTGTCTACACAATTTGGAACGTGTGTCGTGCGTGGATCACTTCAAGTGACTCTTCCGTGAACCTAGTCGCCTTCTGGATTAGGGCTCGGTTGGGAACAAGCGAAGATTGGGTTCGCCGCACGAGCGGCGGACCTGGCCGTGGAGCGATTGGGCTGCAGGTTAGCGCCACTCGGCCTGTGCAGCGACGAAATACAAGGGGCCATCGGCAAGGGCTACCCGGCCAGTACGGCCACAGAGAAACTCCCGACGTGCCACCTGGGCACTGAGGCGCCGGCAAGCATCGGCGTCCTCCGGGAATTTAGTCTTCCCGGAGTCCATTCATGTCCGAGGTCCAGTCTTTGCCCGATCAGATCGAACGTATCGGTCACGCTATCAAGGCGGGTGAACTCGCGCGGATGCTCGCGGTTTCCAGAGTCACGATCTTCAAGCAAGCGGCCGCCGGACGCATTCCGTCGTTCCGAGTAGGAACTTGCGTCAGATTTGATCCGAAAGCCGTGGCCAGCTGGCTGCGAAGATGTAGGACTCGGCGGCTACGCTTCAAAAGAGCTCTCCAGAGGGGGTGCCATCAAGACGCCGGGGCCGATCAAGCCGGCAATGAGGCCCACGGCGGTTTGGTCACAACTGTGTGACCCGTTCATCCACTTTCTCTCGAGGGCCAATTTCTAGCCTCCGCCTGAGCATTGGACTGCCCAGAGCGGAGGTCATTGTGCGATCGTTCAGTACTGCCAGTTAACGTTTACAGACCCCGTACCGCTGCAGGGAACTGTATACGTATGATTCGAGCCGTTTTCCCAAACTACATTGCCGTTTGCTTGAATATCGATGAACTTGAACTGAATGTTCTGGCAGGCTGGAGCAGAAACATTCAGGAACCAGTTTGGATAATTGGGATCGAGCATGGGGCCAACTGCGGTGGAAAACGTCGTGCCCCAATCTCCTAGTTCAACCGTGCTACCAGTCAGATAAATATAGTCCCCGGTGTTGGTGGGATTGGCATTATTCACCGTAAAGGTCACGGGAATCAGCTTCGCCGTAAGCACTGTGAATTGAATAGAGTTGGCGGCTTGTCCGGAACTGTTCTTGAGTTGGACTTGGTACACGCCGTTCGAGACATTGGGCACGGTGAACGTAACCGAGGCATTGGACCAGGAATTAATAGTCGCGCCCGTAGAGCCAAACAAGACACTTCCATTTGAACTTCCGAAGTTCTTGCCGGCAATTGTCACTTGCATTCCCGCCTGACCCACAGTCGGGCCAATCGAGCCGACTTCGGGAGCCGTCGGAGTAGAACTGGCTACCCACACGGCCACCGTGTGGGCTGGCAGAGTGAAATTTTGTACGGGATCATTACCGCCGCTGCCAGATGTTACGGTAATGCCGAACCCGCTAAGTAAGCCGCCCAGGTAGTCGGAGTAGTTGCCAGCGGGCAGCGCCGTATTCAGCCCGGTGATCGAATAACCCTGACTTGTATTTTTGTTCATAGCCACCAGGACAACGTCGCCGAAGAATTGCCGCTCATAGATGTAGACATCGCTATTCATCCAGCGTTGTGTCTGGGTGCCATAAGCTAGAGCGTCGTTGGTACCCGTCCTAAGCGAGGAAAGTTTGCTGATCAGCTGGTATGCCGTTGTCGACGTACTGAAGGAACTCATCCAGAGGCGGTTGTAAGGCGTGCCGCCGCCGCTGGTGTCATTGTGCAGATACTGTTCGTCGCCATAATAGATAGTGGGAATGCCGCGAGCCGTCAGAACGAAGGCCAAAGCCTCGTTGAGACGATTGTTGTCATTATTCATGCTGAGCAGCCGCGGTTGATCTTGATTGTCGACCCAGTCGACAAGATCGTTTGGCCACGTGAAGTTGCTGTTTTCAGTGCTCAGCGTGCTGTCGACTTCAGTGAAGCTGTTGCCGTTGCCCAGGACATCACGCAACGCGAGCCCCAGTGGATAATCGTAAAGCGGCATGCCGCTCTTGTTCGCGAACTTGACTGAATCCGCATACAGCGAATCGCTGGTTGTTTCGTACCATTCTCCGAAAACAAAGCTCGAGGCATTGGTGAAAATGGAGTTCGCCTCGCTGTACTCCCACCCCCATGTGGTGTGTTTCACCGCATCCATGCGGAATGCGTCGGTTCCATTCTGTTGAAACTGCTGCAGTGATTGCTTGAGATAACCGTCGATGGTGGAGTTCTCTTGGTTCAGATCGCACAGATCCTCAAGAGTGTAGTACTGGAGTTGGTACCGGTCCTCGAAGTTGCTGATACCTGGATTGTGATGGAAATAGCCGTTTGGATCGTTGTTGCAGGCTGCCATGAAGGTGCCGTTGTTATAAAGGGAGCCATATTCGCCGGCGTCTTGCTGGTTCGTGTCGTTGGCCGGAAAATCCACAACGATCTTGATCCCCAACTTATGCGCGGCGGAGACGAGATTGTCAAAGGCGGTCCAAGTCTCTGAACAGTCGCCGAAAAAGTTATCGATCTTCATGTAATCGTCGGCTGAATAGCCATGATACGGTGCGGTGGGTTTTCCGTTACTATCCGGAATGTTCACGTCAATGTTCTCAACCGGCGGAGAAATCCAGATGGCGGTGATACCCATTCCTTGCAGATAGCTTAGTTTAGCCTGGATCCCAGCTAAGTCCCCGCCCCAGTAGAGATTCCAATTCGCCTTCGTGGAATCGTAAAGGCCGGCGCCCCGGCTGCAATTGTCGTTCCCTGTATTGCCGTCATAGAAGCGGTCTGTAACGATCTGATAGATTACCTGCTTTTTGAAATCCTGAGCCCGAGCGTAAGTGGAGACTAACGCGAAAACGCAGGCGCAGAGCAGTGCGCGACAAAGGAATCGAATCATGGTATTGTCCTCCTCAAAGAAGTGCCCTCGCATGTCAGCATGCGGGCGGATGGCGAAGTGGGTTGCCGTGGAGGTTCGGTGAAGTTGCCTGAGTTCCAGTTGGCTGTGGCGAACGACTAATTTCTCGGTACCTTAACACGACTTATGGCTGCGCCTTCTAATCAGTGTGGAAATTTACAAAATCAGGAATTGGTAACCCTTGCCGGAATTGGAGAGATACCGGGGCGTATGCCGGGCCAGAAGTCAGCATCGGAAGTCAGTCCGGATCGGTCGACCGGTTCCTCCCTCGTCGATGGGACAATTCGGAACTAATCCGCATGGACGAATGCGGGCTGAGTCCACGGGCATCGGGCGCTGACTGCGTCTGCCCCTGCTATCATCAGGTCCGCGGTCCTGCCGACGAGGTTTACATCTCCGCCGTAAGCCGCAGTTGCCGGACCCGCAGTTCGAATTCAGTAGCGAGTGCCGGGGAGGACGAAGTCGGACGTCCCCAATCGGGATTTCCGCGGTTGCGAGCCCTTATGAATGCCCACTTGGACAGGCGTCATTGAATCGAACTAGCTGCCTGCGAAAATACGTTGTTCGCATTGCTTCCGACCAAGCGAATCGTCCCAACCACAATCACCAGAATGACGGCCAGCATGACCGCATACTCGGCGATGTCTTGGCCTTCGTCAAGCCGCCACAGCTTTCGCAGGGATGAGTCATATTCGCGCCTTCCTTTACACGGCCCAATTCTACGCTCCACGCTCGCCCAATCCGACGAATTTCATAGGGGGGCCACGCTAGCGAGTGAAGAAGGTACCGGTTGAGTTCGTGGCGACGAAGGAACTCTTCTGGACCGTGAGCGAGAAAAACTGAAACGTCCCACACTCGTCAGACACGATTGATAATGTTCGGAGTGCAACGGATCCCGTTTTGGCCTGTTGCTGTCGCGGAGTGCTCAGAGGCGCATTGTTCAGTGACCATCATGATGCGAGCGCAAAGGCAAGTTGTTCTGGTCTTAGGCCAAAACTTCATCAAGCAGCTGACCCACAGCTCGCTTTGCTTCGAGTATGGAGTAACGATGGTCCATGGCTCCGGCTAGATCGGTATTCGCAAATGCGACACGGCCGAATGGTGCACTGCGCAGAATCTCGCGGGGAGCAGGTTGACCATCGCGCCGAAAGAAGAACCCGGGTTGCGGGTTAAGATAGGCATGCCCCCAGCGATTCAAGATAATCCCGGCTATGTCGCGTCGCGCGTCGAAGCCCCCGCGCGCGAACATCTCGCTAAATTGCTCACGGACTTGTCGTTCATAATCTCTGAAAGATGTTCCCAGCATCTCTGCGCGGCCGCGATTCCCTTGCTCTTCGGTTGCAGCTCCAGGGTATGAGTACAAAACTTTCAAGCTGAGTACGATCGGCGAGTCTGGACCGATCGTTGCATCTTCAATGCCGGTCAGCGCCAGCTTGCAAACCTCCAGGTAGTTGCCCAACCCTTCGAACCAACGACACCCGCTCATTCCCATCTTGTATAGAAACCGCCAATTTCGGACCGCAACGTTAACCATCATGGCCGGGGACCGGTAAAACTGCTGGTATGCCTGACGTTGGGCCTGGGGAAGATCTTTCACAATGTGTTTCGTGGTCCAAGATCCGCCGGCCATCACAACCGAGCGCGCCTTGACGCGATACAACTTGCCTTCCCTGGAATATGCGATTGAAACGGAGTCGGCTTTGCTGGCTTCCCCGTCATGCTGGACATGAACGACAGTCGACGACAGGCGAATTCTCGTTGCGCCTCCGGCGGCATCCAGAGCGGCAAAGTTCACGCGGTTCTGGCAAACTCCTTCCACGCTGGGTGGACCATTGATTGCGGTAGGAATCAAACTTTTCAACATCAGTCTCGCAATTGTCGCGTTACCGCCGGGAAACATCTGATCAGAACCACCGTCTTCTTTCGGCAAAGGATGTAGCATTTCAAATGCATAATCCGAGTACGCAGACAAAGCATCCGGCCCTAAGCCCGAGCCACCTCCCTCCACTGGCGATAGGAATGTGCGAACCGTTTCGCGGCTCAGACCGAATCGTTCCATGTAATGCTGTTCCAGCGTGATCGAATCGAGATATCGGGAAATCGCGTCCCCTTCCACCTTGGGAGGTTCGAACTTCGTCCCTGCTGCCGGTTTACCCTTCAGCCAGTCCAGCCATTCGAGGCGAGTTGCGTTCGAAACGGGAGCGCCGTCAAGGTTCTTTCCCAGGGGATCCGTCAACCACATTCCTGGTCGCTGATTGAACTTTGCACCAAACCAAAACCCGTATTGCCCATGCTGCAAACCCACCGCTTGATAAGGAGTATTGGAGAGGGGGAACTCTGGGTCTGGTCCAGCCCAACTTTGATATGTCAGCCGCGGTGCTCGTAACCCGATCGATTCGTAGAACCCTGCAAGGAAGCTGTGCGGATATTGAACCTGATAGATGGCTGAGCCTTGGTGCGCGATCAGCCGCTTGCCTTCGACCAAGAACTCATTTTGCTTCGCCTCACCACCGAAAATGGGGTGGTTTTCAATGATCAGGCATTTCATTCCCGCGCCGGCGTCACGCCGGAAGAACAGTGCGGCGGCGAGTCCGCTAATTCCGCCACCAATAACTATGCAGTCGTAGAGCTCGCCGGTATCGATGATGTCCTTGGGAAGTGGATCGTACGCGCGGTCACGAATCGCATGACCTGCTTCGAGAACATCAAGGGTGTTGCCATTCGCGGTGCTGTAGTCGCCGACGCCGCCGTAACCCGTGAAGTCATCATTCTGAGCCAGTAGCTCCGCGGGGGCGAGACCTCCGAGCAACGCGGATCCGGAAGCCAACAGGGCAGAGCCGAGAAAGTCGCGCCGCGTTATGTTTGCCTCCATGCCCAGGTTAGAGCTCTCTGGAAGAGAGGACTTCAGATGGCCAGTGCGTGAAATGTTAAGTTGACCTCCCAACTCGCTCCTGAGTGTACACCCGGCGCAGAATGTGCAGCTCCGGCACAACAATGCGAGATTGGATCCGTATTGTCGGCAACTTACCTTACAAGATTAGGGAAGAGTAGCCCGTCACTCGCCCACAAACGCGCCGGCAGAGAGACTCTTCCTAGAGACCAATTGTGGGGGACTATGAATGTCACGGTCTGCGTGCTAAGTTATTCGGCCATGCGACTTCCTGGATTGATTCTGACAATTGTTCTCATCGGTTTTACATGCACGGCGACATCTCAAAACACGGTTGTACACGAGCGCCGGCAGCGAGCCGCCGCTGCGTTCCGCGACGGGATTCTTTTGTTTCACGCCAGTTCCGAGCTAGATCTCACCGCTGATGGTTTCCGCCAGGACCCTTTCTTCTATTACTTCACGGGCTTGGGGAACACGGTGGGGGCCGTGCTCGCCATCGACGGAAGATCGGGCGAAAGTTGGCTTTTCTTGCCGTCCAAACCACCGTTTTTGAGAATCGGTCTACAGCCGGAAATTCAGCCCGGACCGGAAGCGACAAAACGCTTGGGGATGGAACATGTCGTTGACTGGTCCGAATTGGAAGGGTTTCTAGCCTCACACGCCGGCGAGGCGGAGCCCCTGTACTATGGCGACGATCTGTCGACATTCGCTGAACTGCCAGCCAACCTTCTCAGCCCGAAGTCGCCGGAGGCTCCGACCTGGCTGCAGATTATCCTGCAAAGATGGCCCGCCTTTGAAGCCAAAGAGTCGGGGGAACGAATCGAGGCCCTTATGGCGGTTCAGAGTGCGGAGGAGACTGCTGCTCTGCGCTCGGCTGCGAAGGCGACTGTGGCTGCCGTAATGGCCGGAATGCGTGCCATTCGACCAGGCGTGTCACAACGGAGCGTCGAAGCGGTGGTCGAAAACACATGCTGGAGCGTGGGCGCGCATGGTTCCTCTTTCTGGCCGTGGGCAATGGCAGGAGACAATGCGGTCTTCCCGCGGCCTTTTACATCCCTCGCGCGTTACGATCACCTGAACCAAAATATGCGCTCCGGCGACCTGGTGCGCCTTGATGTGGGATGCGAACAGGACCACTACATAGGAGATTTGGGGCGGACAGTTCCGGTCTCCGGCCACTATGACGAAGATCAGAGAGAGACCTGGCAGATATTCGTAGCGGCATATCATGCTGGTGTCCTCGGGCTGCACGACGGGGCCACTGTCGACCAGGTCTTCGACGCCTGGCGTGCAGAACTGCTTCGTCATCGAGCATCCGCAAAGACTCCGCTTGCGCAGCACGCGATCGATTCCTGGTCAGATCGCAAGAATGTTCCGTACTGGCAAGTGCATACGACGAACCTGATGGCCGGTCGCCCGGTGGGGCCACTCAGGCTGGGAACGACGATCAACTTTGAGCCGATCGCCTCGATCGATGGCCAGGGATTTTTCCTGGAAGACATGTACCTCATTACTAGGGATGGCGCAGAGCTGCTGACCCCGGGAGTTCCCTATTCGGCTGAGGACATCGAATCCGCGATGAGGTAGATAGTGTTGAAACACCTGGGGCGGTTCTGGATGAGTGGTCAGCAACCCTTCCTTTACAAGATTAGGAAGAGTTGCCCGTAACTCGCCACTTGAAAGAGTTGTCGGTAATGGAGATTTGTTGCCCGGCTGTGTATGACCCGATCATTCCCGTGTTCTCAGGCTCCAGGCCATGAACATCCAGCCAAAGAAGAGTTCTTCGACCGCAAGCGCACCAACGCAGCTCTCAAGCGTTTTCCACGGCTCATAGTCCAGTTGGGGAGTCGAGGAGAAGGTGGCTTTCGAAAACAGCAAACGAAAGATTGAGTTGAACGCCTTTCCCAAGCCGCGATGGGAAAGCTTGGCTCCGAAGGCAACAATCCGCGCATCGCGTTTCAAATATGGGGCAAGATTGGCTAACGCCGCGGGAGATGCGTAGACATCAGGGGCGCCAAGCAACAACAACGCGTCGAAAGTGCCTTGCAATTCAACTTTCTTCGCATCTCCCACTATCACTTCGACATTCGTCCAGCCATTCTTTTCGACTCTCTTTTTTGCGGTCAACCCCATGTCGGGGCTGATCTCTACCCCAACAACCACACCAGATTGTGTCACTGCGTCAACCAGAAACGGGAAACTGCCACCCGGTCCGCACCCAGCGTCGATAACGCGATCTCCTGGATGGAGTTGTAGCCTCCGAACAGCTCGTTGACGCAGTGATTTTACGAAAAATAGATCAAAGTTCGGAAATGGACGGATCAGCGGAACAAGGTAGCGGGCGTAAGGTGGGGTGAGTTCGCGGTCGGCCGCGGCGCTTGCTTTTCGGCTGTTCATTTTTTGTCACTTGCACTCTTCTATTATTTCTTACAGCGGAGTGTACTCCCAAGTGGCCGCCGATGACAGGTGCAGCGGTCAAAAAGTCACTTTCAGGGGTGAAGTCGCACTGAGTGGATCATCGAAAATGTAAGGTGATTAGAAAGAATGGCTTGTGGATGCGACGATTCTGGGTGTGTTGTCGGCAATGCGGTAGTAATCGGAGCCGCGAGAACCCAGCTTCAACAGAAATGGCACCTTAATGAGTCGATAACCGCGGTACGAACTCAATTGTGGTATCTCTCGATTTCGCTCGGCCGAGGTCCTTTGGATACTCGGGTCGCTTTACGTCCCGGTTTGGTTAGCGCCGAACCAATCACTCCGTCCGCAGCGCGCGAATCGGTTCCAGGGTTGCTGCCTTGCGACCGGGCAGCAAAGTGGCAACCATAGCTGCCAGGCCCAGTACACCAGTCGTCACCAACAAAATACCCGGTGCGTAGGGTTTCACTCCGAACAATTGCGTTGTCATCGCATATCCCGCCAGAACGCTCGCTGGAATGCCGATCGCCAGTCCGACTCCAATCTGCACGAGCGCTCCCCGCAGCACCAGTCGGAGAACATTCATCCGGTCTGCACCGAGCGCCATGCGGATCCCGATCTCGCTGGTACGCCGTTCCACCGAGTACGCGGTCACGCCATACAGTCCTACCGACGCAAGTACCAGTGCCAGTAATCCGAACAGTGACGTGAGTCGGGCGAGCATGGTGTTCTGGGAAAAATTTCCATCCACTTGCGCGCTGAAGCTCGTGAAATCGATCACCGCAAGATCGGGATTCACCTGCGCGAGAGCGTGCCGAACCTGCGGCTCCAGTCCCGGTACACTGCCTTGCGTTTGCAGCACGGCGGCGTTCAGAACGTGGGAGCGGTCTTCGAGCGCCTTGAAACGGGCGTCGTCATAAACTACCTGCTGGGCTTCAGGAAGGAAGAACATCGGTGGAACCTTGGCGGTCGCATCCGCTTGCCGTCCTGCTGGTCAATTGAGTGGCGGGTTGAAATGACTCTTGTCCGCGCTGCATTGACTTGACGCAGTTTGGCTCACTAACATGGTCACTCACGGAGCGGCCACTCCATTGATTGGCAAGACCATCTCGCACTACCGCATCATCGAAAAACTTGGCGATGGCGGCATGGGTGTGGTGTACAAGGGAGAGGATATTTAAACTCAGTCGCTTTTTGGCCCTCAAGTTCGTGACTGACGAGGTAGCCAAAGACCCGCAGGCACTCAGCCGCTTTCTGCGCGAAGGCAAGGCTGCTTCTGCCCTGAACGATCCCGACATCTGCACGATTTACGAAATTGACGACCAGTACGGCGAAGCGTTGATCGCGAAGGAGTTTCTGGATGGCATAACGCTGAAACATCGCATTCCGGGCCGGCTGATGGAGACGCAGTTGAAGCTGGACGGGATCGCGCGGACGTTTGGCCACGAACTGAGTATGCCACACGCCGCGCCACCGTTACAGGCGATGGAATTTCAAACTGAGGCACCACCCTCCCTGAGCATGGCTCCGTCCAAACCGCACCGAGTGGTATATACTTTTGGGCCGTGGTGGTGATATGCCTGAACTGGTCATTAGAGAAGAGCAGATTCGGGCTCTGCACAACGCGCAGCTATGCCGATGGATCTGCGACTATCTGCGAGAGGCTTATCCCGGTCCAACCGATCGGCTGGGACCGGTTACACTGACTGAACTCGTAACCGGTGCCGTTCGAGAAGCTCGCGGCCACGGCCTCCAGGACGGCACCGACATCCGGAAATACGCGCATGTCGTTTTCCTGCTCGGCCCGCGTTTAGCAGATAATTCTCCCTGGGCTTGTAAAATCCTCGCTAGCCGGGACTATCATAATTCCCGCGCGCGGCTCCGGGCACTGGAGGATGCCGCCATTCGCCACCTCGAAAAGGCTGGAGCTGGGAAGGAGAAGTAGATGGCGGTACCCGATGGACCAATGACACCGAACTCCCAAGCTGTTGATGGCATCTCCCCGAACGATGCGCGCCAGGCGGTGAATAAGCAGTCCGACGGCCCGGGACCGCCGCCCGACGTTCAGCCCTGCCCCCAGGACAAGACGTGGGTGGAGTTCTGTCTTTTAGATATGGAAGGGAACCCGGTAAGCGGCCAGCGGTATCGGGTCACTTTGGCCGACGGCTCCAAGTCCGAGGGCAGAACGCCCAAATCAGGACGCGTACGTTTTGACGGGATTTCTCACGGCACGGCCTCCATCGCTTATCTTGACCTCGACGAAGATGCCTGGGAGCGAATCTGAAGGTTAGATCCTATGCCGATTCACCTCGTGAAGCAGGGCGATTGCATGAACACGATCGCCAACCAGTACGGTTTTTTCTGGTATTCGATCTGGGATCATCCCAAGAACGAAGCTCTGCGGCGGACCCGCAAAGATCCCAACGTTCTGATGGCGGGAGATCAGGTGTTCATCCCCGACATCCGAGTGAAGGAGGGCACCGGAGGTACAGGCCAAGCGCACACCTTCCGCATGAAGGGCGTGCCCGTAAAGCTTCGTTTCCGGCTGAGTGATTTAGACGGATCCCCGCGAGTCGGCGAGCCGTACACCCTCACAGTGGACGGGGCGAAAATGAGAGGAGTCACCGACGAGGAAGGCGAACTCGCGGAAGTTATCTCTCCTGCGGCCAAAAAGGCGACCCTGAAGATTCCCTCGACAAACGAAGAATACGAATTCGACCTGGGATACATGAACCCGGGGGACTTCGCCAGTGGTTTACAAGCGCGGCTGAAGAACCTTGGATACTACAAGGGCGAGGCGACGGGCTCGCTGGACGACGAAACTCGCGCGGCGATTCGTCGATTCCAGCGGCATAATGGCCAGGAGGAGACCGGCGACACCACTCCCGAATTGTTAACCGCTATTTTGGAGTCTCACCAAGGCTGAACCTCCATTGACCTACAGCGCGCTCAAAACCGGCTACGATACCAATACTCACAACCGCCTCAAGCCGGCAGTCCCCGAAGTATTCTTGCAACTGCAATTTAAAGACCCGGAAAACGACATCATCGACTTCCCCAAGGGCGTGGACGTCGTCGTGGAATATGGGGGTGATGCGACTAAACGATACGAGGGTAAGACCGAAGACAAAGGCTTGCTGCGATTTACGGCGACGCAGGTCGAGCGGGCCACAGTCACCATCGCAACCTGGCCGCAATGGAAAACGTTCACTCTCAGGTTTGACACGACGACGTACACGCAGTACATCGTTTGCGACCGCAGCAAACCCGCAGTGGCCAAAATTTGTACGGACAATCCCGATCCCGCCAACGCCGCCAAGGTGCCTTCCCCCCCGGGTCCCGAGTATCGGTTCTTCAGTCTCCCGCGGAAATGCAAACTGAAGCAGATCGACCTGGATTCGGCACCGGCCATTCCGGCCGATCAGGGTACGTGGAAGGACGCCGACGGGACTATCAGTCACAAGGACATTGCCGACCTCAAGGATTGGAAGGACATCGGCACCGAAGCCAGCCCCATCAAAATCGTGCTGAAGCCCTTGTGGCTGTTCTTGCGCTACGAGTTCTTCGATCGCCGGTTCGGCCCGGCGCCGCGAGCCGGAGGCGCCGGCGGACATCGCGCCAAGGTGACCGTGCCGCCGCTTATTCTGGAGGGTTTCCGCACCAAGCCGGATCCCGGAGCGCCTGATCCCGCTCTGGCCGATCTCAACAGCCCCGACTTCGGCTACGTCAAGAGCAACTGGACGGTCAAGGACAATACGAACCGGGTGCAATGCCTCCCCTGGTTTCTGGCACGCAAGGACAACCTCAGCAATATGGATGATTTCCTGGGGACCAAGCTGGGTATCCGGTTCCAGTTCCCCGACGAGCAGACCTTCATATACTCCGTCGATGAAAACACCCGGAACATCATCCATGTCAATCCGGATCCGGATCCCGGCCCACAGAGGTTGCGGCATTACCGCCTGCCAAAGCTATGGAAGTCGAAAAACTATTACACGCGCAATGCGGGCGGGGGAGATAAGTTTTTTGGCGAACTGACCACGGGCAACATAACGGCCGCAGTCAACGTAGGCGCGGCACTGAGGTTTTGCCTGGACGACATCGTTCTGACGGATAACACAATGGCTGTCCTGCCGCTGAACGCGGCCGATCGCGTGACCGTCTACCATCACCGCTTCGCCAATCTCGGCGGCGACATCAAGGACCCCGAGGGCGTTTGGAAGAGCGGCGCTGGCGTAGTTGTGGATCAGGCCTATCCCTGGTCCGATTTCACCATGATCACGGCCGACAAATACGGCGGAGCCGCGGCCAAGAAGTTCTACATCCACGATTATCCGGACTGGACGCGGCTGGTGTTGGCCAATGGCAATATGTTCGACGCCTTTGACGCTCGAACGCCGGATACAGCTCCAGTGGTGGGAGCTCGCGCCGCCGTGCGCTGGGTCGACGCCACTGCCGCTCCCAACGGGCTAGCGGCAGGCACGAACTTCGGCACACCCTATGCGGCTCCGCGTCCAGGCATCTTTGTACGACCCACCCCCGACAAGAAAGGCCTATTTGCCATCCAGCCTTTTTACTGGCAACACTTCATGACTTCGTACAACGATGCCAATCAGGTGCCGGGCCCGCTGAAGCACAACGAGTGGGCGGCATCCTACCCGGCTGCTTCCCAGAAGGATCAGATTGGCCGATTCGATATGGCGTTGCTTCGGTGCTCGGATGTAGATAGCGCAACCGAAGAAGAGATTGCGGCCGTCATCCGGTATCACCGCTGCTCGTTTGACTTTACGACGGTGGCTTCCCCGGGGATGCCGCAGGACGCCTGGATCAAACTCTTCTGCGACAATGTTTCAGCTCGATGGAACGGGCACGACGGCACCATGCCGGCGAACAATGCGCCTGCTTGGATCATGCCGCGAACTCCGCCGAAGCCTCCTTTACAGATTCAGATCGTCAGCATCTATCAGCACCTGAAGAAAGCCTGGGCGCACTGGTATATCACGATCCTGCCGTCCGCCGGAAGATCTTCTATGGGAGAAGTGGACGGCACGGGCGGGCTTCGACAAAACTGCGTAATCCAGGATTCGGGTCCGCCCCCAGTCAATGACGCCTGGGGGGTAGGCACGACCGGCAGAGGATTGGCTGCAGCCCACGAATTTGGTCACTGCGGCAGCCTGGCTGACGAGTATATCGAAGACAGCACCCACAGCCCGAACGCGAGCGTCAAGAACCTGTTAGGAACGCCCTACATTCACGAAAAAGAGGCAAATGGTAAGGGTTTGATGCACGGCAACTGGTTTATCCGCGCGAGATACCTGTGGCATTCCGCGGAATGGCTGCGGCTGGTTCCGGCCCTGGCAACGGTAGACTTTAAGATCCAGCATCCACCCGAGAACAACTACTTTATTCCGCACTATCCTCGCGACGCCGCGCCAGCCGTTTATCGGTACCGCAACTTTGTGAACTGGCCGGTGGCATGGAATTACCGTGCACACATCGGGGGAAACACGCTGTTCGACGCCGTTCTCTGGATATTCGGTGATGACAGATACAGCAACCAGGTCTTGCCGAGCAAAATAGCGGGTGGGGGCGGCGGCAGGATTGACGGGATGCTGTCCGTGCTGCTTAAAATCCTGGTGGATTTTACGAATTTACCGGCGACATTGACGGCGGCAGATCGGCAGGCATTTCGCACTAAGGTTTTCACTCTACTCGAGACCAACTACTTCACAAACCAGCTCTGTTTCCGGCGCGTGGCCAACTTTCAGGTTTCGGCGGGCGCTCGCGCGGAGGTGCCGTCGTTTGACCGCTGTCTTGTACATTTCATTCCCTGCTTTTACACTGCGGGAACGGGGGACGACTCTCCGACCGGCGCTACCGACCTGATCAACACCGCCCCGCCGCATCTTCGGGTCACCTTCTCCGCAGCCGGGCCACTCGAGACTTGGACTCCGCCGGCTGGCTGGAGTCCGGCTCCGGCTGGCCCCCCGACTTTGAATATTCGCGTTCCGGGAGCGCTTGCGCTCGCGGTGGCACCGGTCCCAGCCGGAACTCTTGCCGGTGCAGCGACGGCAGTGTCAGCACGAATCTGGACTCGATGCATTGAACTCCTGGGGCTGACGGAGACATCACCCCCGGGAGCGCCAGACTTTTTTGTTGGGGCCTCATTTGCGCCTATAGTACAAGGGGTGATGGATGCAGGAGTACCGCCGCCCGTCATCTTTTAGCGCGTGGGCGTCGCTGGCTGTGGCGTTGGTCCTGGTGTGTGCGCTTCCCGCACAGGAAAAGAGCTCGGGCAAAACAGGTCAGCGAGCGAAGGAAACCAAGATGACCGATGTCTTCACCCGTTATTGGGACCCTACACCGGTGACGCCTGCAACACCGCCGCGGCCGATTCAGCCGGTGCGGAAAGCCCTGTCCATGCAGAAGGCCCAGCCGGGTCCGCCAGTGGTTCTGCGCCGGTATGTGAATGATCGTCGCAACTCCAGGGCCGGCGGGTCTCTGGATGTCTCTCCGAACGCCGTGATGGACGTTCGCTGGAAGGCAGAGTTGCGGGACGGTCTTTATCCTTCGGCCGTGCTTGCGGCGGGAGACCGAATCGTCGTCCATGGCCCAAGCCTCTGGATGCTGCTGGATACAGACGGCCGGACCGTAGCCAGCGGCCCACTGGGTGCCAGCGAGCTCTTTCTGGATCCGGCGCACACCATGTTCTTCGGGGCCAATGTCGCCGGTCTGATTACGGGTTACAACCTCAGCAACGGTAAGCGCGTTTTCGATGTCTCTCTCAATTATGGAGGCCAGTACGAACGCCCGCTGCTGGCTCGCCATGATCGTCTGTTGCTAGCCGTCGGAGTCAAGCGGGACGTTGATCCGCATGGCCCGCCGCCCGAAGAATCGAGCATCGAAGTACTGAATCTGGGAGATCCTGCCGCCCCCAGGAACTGGGATCAGGAGGGCGGCCCGCAACCTGTCAACGACCTCAAGGCCGCGACTCGCGGCCTGAAGGCGGCTCTCACCGATGAGGAGGTGATGCTGGCAACGCGGGACCGGATTTTCCTCGCGAACTGGAACATGGACCTCCTTCGTGCTTTTACCGGAGACTTCAGTCCCGTTGAGATCGCGTTGGACGAGGCGGGCAACATTTATTTGACTGTGGCTCGGCCCGGCCGCCAGTCGCTGTGGCTCGTGACTCCTCAGGGAGAGTTGGTGTATTCTTTCGATTTGCCGCCCGGCGTTGAGCTTTCCGGTCTCCCCGTGGTGGTCGGATACGACCATACCGCTTATCTGCTTGCCGGGCGCCAGATCCTCAGCATCGCGCCCGACGGCAAGCTGAATTGGATGCGCGCGACCGAAGGCCAGATTGCTGGAGCGGCCGCGACCTACGACGACTTGCTCCTGGTCAGCGAAGGCGATTCGCTCACGGCCTGGGACGCCCAAGGCCAGCGGCGAGTCCTGTATCGCTTTACGGGGGAACAACTCGCGGCTGCGCCCGCGTTGATCGGCGACGGCGATCTCCTACTCGCTACACAGACTCGGCTGTACCGGCTCAGTCGCAGGCGGTAATTGCAGATTGGTTCATCAAGAAGATGGCCCGCAACCTTCTGGTCTCCTGTATTCTCCGCGGCCGGCTCTCCGCGTCGGCTGCTTCGCAGACGATCGGGAGTCTTCTTCGCCAGGATTACAAGGCTGTCGAGCTGATCCTTATCGACGACAGCAATCAGAGTGTAGATTTCGTCTCCCCCGATCCACGCGTCCGCTATGTGCAACTCGGGTCCCGCCTGTCCCCCGCTGAACTCCGCAATTTTGCCTGCCGCCAAGCGCGGGGCGACATCATGGTGGACTGCGGCGAGCACTGGTGGTACGCGCCCCACCACATCTCCCTGCTCACCGATCCGTTGGTCCATAGCGGTGTGCAGGTCGCCGCTCCTGAAAGCCTTCGGTTTTGCGATTTCGAGGGGCGCGCTTGGGAAGTCCGGTGGAAGGGGACGAAACGCAGTTCCATTCCAGCCGGTTGTGTGGCCTGGCGGCGGAGTTGGTGGGAGCGAAATCCCTTTGGCAGCGAGCCAGACAGCGAGGTAATCACTTTCGACCGTGCGCGAATTGCCCGCGTAGCCGGTCCCGTATCGGCTGTCTGCTTCCGACCGCCGCCGCGCGAACTTGCACGAACTGCTTATGACCCAGACGATTTGCGCGCGATACTGGGCCGCGACGCGAAGTCTTACGGGCTCGCGGAAGCGCACCCACCTGCCGTTGCTCAGGCGGCCCAGGAATCCAGCCGCGCTCTCACCAAAGATCCTCCCCTGGTGTCTTGCATCTTGGTGGCTCACGATTCGGCGGCAGCCGCGATTGCGGTGGATCTGTTTCGCGCCCAAGAGTACGAACCGAAAGAGTTGATCCTGGTCGACCGAAGCGGAACCCTGGCGGACCTGCTCCCGCGCGACAGTCGTTACCGATACGTGGGGACTGGGCCGGAAACATCGATGGGGGAGGCACGCAATCTCGGCTGTGCCGAGAGCGCAGGCGAGCTCATCGCGCACTGGGAGGAAAACGACTGGCATTTGCCTCGCCGACTGCCCGCTCTCGTCTCCGCGCTGCTATCGGAGGCTTGTGACTTGTGTGGCGAAAGCTCCACCTTGCTCTGCGACTTGGACGCCAGCGAAGCAGCGAACTTGCACTATCCTCAGCACGCCGGTTTCCACGTCGATGGCCGCTCGCTCCTGTATCGCCGATCGCTTTGGGAGCAACACCGGTTCCCCGACACCGACTTTCGCGAAGACCTCAGTTTCGTCCGCCGCGCTGAGACCGCGAAACGGCGGGCGGTTTCCGAGACCGGTCTGCGCGTAACGTTCGTTCCAATTCCCGAAAGTCCGTATGCGCACCCGTTTCCGCTACACGAGGTCCGCCGAATCGTGGGTGCCGACTGGAGCTTCTTTGAGCGAGAGCGCCCCCTCAAAGCCACGCCAGCCGGTCCCAAGCGCCAAGAGGACGCCTCAGAGGTTGTTCGCCAAGCGAGCGCCATCGTTGAGCAACAGATAGGAACTGTCGCAGCTCGCTCCTCTACGTCCCAAGTAGTGCCGCCGCCGGATCCAACGACTCTGGTTACCTGCATCATGCCCACGCGCGACCGCCCCGAATTTGTCCGCTGGGCAGTGGAGTACTTCTTGCGGCAGGACTATCCGGCGCGGGAATTAGTGGTTATCGATGATGGATCGGAGGCCATTGACCACCTGCTGCCGCCGGATCCGCGGTTGCGATACATCCGTCTCGCTGAGCGGCTGACCATCGGAGCCAAACGCAATCTGGCGTGCCAGCAAGCACGCGGAGACATCATCGCCCATTGGGATGATGACGACTGGCAATCCCCCGCTCGCATCCGGGCTCAGGTAGAGACGCTGGAGCATGAGAACGCCGATGTGTGCGGCCTCGGTTCAATTCTGGTGGTGGATGCGCAAGCAGGTCGCGCATGGCGTTACCGCTGCCCGATTACGGAGAGCTCGTTTTATGCGGTAGGAACTTCCCTCTGTTATCGGCGCACTTTTTGGGAGCGCAACTATTTCGCGGATGTTGATGTGGCGGAAGACCGCCAGTTCCTTTGGAACGCAGGGCAGGTTCGGATGGCGCAGGTCAGCGACGAGTCGCTGGTCGTGGCCGTTCTACACGAATGCAACACCACAACCTTTAATCCGGGTGGTGCATATTGGTCAGCTGCCGGCACGGAAGAAGTGAAAGCGATTCTCAGAGACGATTGGCAGAGGTACTCCGGCGGGAAATCGATGCTGGTGGCAGATAGAGTATCCAAGAGCGCCCCCCCGCCTCGAGCGGACGCTCGGCAGACTCTCGCTCCACGGCCCTTGCACGTCGAGTCGAACGGCCATCGCCCGTTGGTTTCCTGCATCATGCCCACGCACAACCGGCGGCGGTTCATTCCGCTCGCGATTCAGATGTTCCTTCGACAAGACTACGACCCCAAGGAGATGGTCATTCTCGACGACGGCACGGACCGTGTCGAGGATCTAGTGCCGCAGGACGACCGCTTTCGCTACATTCGCACGGCCGGCGAGATGTCGGTCGGGGCAAAACGCAACTTGGGCTGCGCGATGGCGCGCGGCGAGATTCTCTTGCACTGGGACGATGACGACTGGCAGGGGTCCGGGCGCATCCGGACGATGGCGAGTGCTCTGCTCGATGAAAAGGCCGACCTGTGCGGCCTGAATCCTCTTTATTTCTACGATCTGCGCTCGGGCCTGGCGTGGCTTTACCGGCACCCTCCGGAGGTTCGCTTCTGGGTGGCCGGCACCTCTATGTGCTATCGACGCGAGTTTTGGGAGCGTAACCGGTTTCCGGATGTGGATGTCGGCGAGGACAACCACTTTATCTGGAACGCGGCGGGCGGCAAAATGCTGGCGCTCTCGGATACGAATCTACAAGTCGCGCTTTTGCACGCTGAGAACGGAAGTCCCAAAACGATTGGCGACGAATACTGGCAGGCCCATCCAGAGTCGGACATCCGATGGCTCATGGGCGCCGATTTCCATTTCTATCGTTTCGAGCCGCCGCTGCCGAGGCTGAATCTGGGATGCGCCGACGCCCTGATCCCCGGCATGTGGAACGTGGATCGCGCCGGTCACCCCGACCAGATTGCCGACCTGCGCTTTGCCTGGCCTTGGGCAGATTCCAGCGTCGAATACATCCGCGCGCACGACATCATCGAGCACTTACCCGATCGGGTCCACACCATGAACGAAGCCTGGCGCATCCTGCAACCTTACGGACGGATCGAGATTGCCGTTCCCACCACCGCGGGATCGGGTGCTTTTCAGGACCCGACTCATGTCAGCTTCTGGAACCGACGCACCTTTCTTTATTTTGAAGCGGGAAATCCTTACCGCGAGCGGTTTGCCGAGGGGTATGGAATATCGGCCGCGTTTCGCGTCGTCTTCGAGTCCGCGCAGGACAGCATCGACGGCGAGCGCCTGACCATTGTGCTGGAGGCAGTGAAGTGAGCGGCTTTTCCGTGGTGATCCTCAGCCGCGACGCGGCCAACCTGGTCCCTTGCGTGCGCGCCGTGCTGGCCAATGAGCCCGATCTGCCACGCGAGAGAGTGATCGTAGTCGACGACGGAGCGCGCGCCGCCGCCGAGGCGCGGTTGCCCGGCATCCGCTGGGTCGAGGGCGCCAAACCGTTCGTCTTTGCGCGAAACGCAAATCTCGGCATCGAGGCCGCGACCGGCGATTTCATCCTGTTGAACGACGACGCTCTGCTTTTTACCCGTGGCGGATTCAGCGCGCTCGCAAAGACCGGCGACGAAAACGCGGAGTATGCGGTCATCTCCGCCGTGACCAACATCGCCGGCAACCCCGCGCAGCAGCCGTCGGGTGCGGGTCTGCGCCACGAACCGCACGTGGCCTTCGTCTGTGTGTGGATCCGGCGCGGCGCCCGGCAAGGGATCGGCCTGCTCGATGAGCGGTACTGCCTCGACTATGGCGTCGAAGACCGCGACTACTGTCACCGGGTGAACCTGGCTGGGATGAAGGTCGGTGTCTACGATTTCTGTTTCGTCGATCACGCCTTCCTCCGCAGCAGTTTCCGTGGCGATCCCACCCAGGGCCGCAGCTTTGAGCGCAACTGGGCGTTGTTCCGCGAGAAATGGGGGGGCACATGATTCGCGCCACCGGCATGATGCGTGTGCGCAACGAGAGCGCGTGGTGCCGCGCGGCGGTAGCCTCGATCCTCCCCGTCTGCGACCGAGTTCTCATCCTCGACGATCACTCCGAGGACGGTACGCCGGAAATCTGCCGTTCCGTGAGCGACCGGGTTCGAGTGATTCCTTCGCCCTTCCGTGGACTGGACGAAGCCCGCGACAAGAATTACCTGCTGGGCGAAGTCGAATCCACGGGTGCCGACTGGTGCATGTGCATCGATGGCGATGAAATCCTGGAGCGCACTGGTTTTGACATTATCAGAACGCAACTGCAGGACGGGATGGGAGACTGTTTCTCCCTGCGAATCGTCTTTCTGTGGAATTCCCCGCTTACAGTGCGGCTCGATGGCGTGTACGGATCGTTCTGTCGGCCTTCCATTTTTCGCCTGCACACAGGGGCGCGTTTCCCGGTTACCGGCAACGGCGGACAATTTCATTGCGGAAGCGTCCCCGCCGGGCTTCGGCCGTGTTCAACACCTGCGGAAGCGCGACTGTTTCACCTGGGATACATGCGCCGGTCCGACCGCCTCATGAAGTATCGCTGGTACAACACCACTGATCCCAACAACGAGCGCGAAGACTGTTATCGGCACATGGTGCAGGGCGATCTTCCCGAAGTTCCGGCGTACCTCAAGCTGAAGCATGCGGGCCCCCTCCGCTTGGAACGTATTCGCTGAACTGGTGACCGATGAGGGTGCTTATACTCGGCGCTTCTGGAATCATGGGCCAGCACATGCGGCTGTGCGTTCCATATGGAATCGAGCCGCAATATTGCCGGGCATACGCGGACGATCTGCACCTCGGGTGCGATCTGACGAGCGCGGACAGCCGCAGGGCGCTTCTCGATACCAACCGTCCCGAGGTGATCGTCAATCTTGCGGGCCAGAACAATACTGACACCGTTGAGGCCGACCCCACCGCCGCCCGCGGCATCAACGTCGATGCGCCCGGTGCGATTGCCTCCTGGTGCGCGCAATCCGGCGGCCATTACATCCATGTGAGCAGCCAGGGAGTATTTTCCGGCGAGGCGCCCCCGTACTCTCCGCAATCGCCATGCAAGCCTCTGAACCAATACGGACTTCAGAAACTTGAGGCCGAGGGGATCGTGAGCCAAAGCGCAGCCAATTGGACCATAGTCCGGCCGACGTTTGTCCTCGGCGTGCGCCCGTTGCCGCACTTGTGCCGGCGGAATCCGGTAGAGTCGATACTATCGGGGGGACAGCCGCGCCAGGTTGCGGATCGATGGTTCTCGCCGCTTTTCGCCCGCGATGCGGCAGAGCTGCTGTGGGATCTCGTGGAGCGCCGCCCATCGCGGCAGATCGTCCATCTCGGGAATCCCGCGAGGATCAGCCGGTACGAGTTGGCCTGCCAGCTCGGAGTCACCGCCGAACCCGTTCCTCACGATTCGTTCCCCGGGCTCGCGCCAAGGCCGCTGGATACGACGTATTGCGGCTCGCACTGGCGCAGCACGCTTCCCGAAGGCGTCCAGAAATGTCGCGAGGATTGGGCTGGAAAATCGTCGCCCGATCAGGCCGAACGGGCCCGCGAGATCGGGCTATTCCTGGGACTCCGCGAAGACGAATGTTTCGCCCGGTTGGCACAAGGTTTTCATCCCGCGCACGCCGCCGTAGCAGCCGATTTTCGCACGGCGAATCCCCAGGATGACGAGAGGCTGCTCGACTGGTATCGCAAGACGGAAGCCTATATCTGGGAACTCTCGGCGTACCACTGTGACGCCGGATTCAATTATGCGGGCCTGTGCGAAGGCGTCGCGGAGCGGCTGCGTGCTGGCGGCGCGCGACGCGTGTTATGCCTCGGCGATGGAATCGGCGACCTCTCGCTCAGCCTCCGCCGCCGCGGCCTGGAGGCTGCGTACCACGATCTGGCGGGTAGCAGGACCGCGGCCTTCGCCGATTTCCGTTTCCGAAAAAACCTGGACGCCAATCCCCCGGCCCGCCATGAGACACAAGGATGGGATCCGAGCCCCCTGCTCGCCGCGGGACGCTTCGACGCCGTGGTCTCGCTCGATTTTCTCGAGCATGTCACCGACGTGGCGGCATGGAGCCGCGTCATCCGGGACATTCTCGCGCACGGCGGCTTCTTCATGGCCCAGAACGCGTTCGCCATCGGCTCCGGGCCCGACGGCTCGATTCCCTGCCATCTCGAACGCAATGATCGCTACGAAAAGGAGTGGACGCCGCTGATGACCTCGCTCGGCATGCAACAGGAAAGCTCCAACTGGTGGAGGAAACCCGCATGAGTCGCAGACTCGATATTGGAATCGCCAGCTACGGTGCATCACTCAAACTGGCACGCACACTCTCCACGCTTCGCGACACGGCCCAAACCGATTGGCGCTGCTTCATCATCGATAATCCAGGTCCCGACCCGTCGACCCGCGATGTCATCGCGGAATTCTCCCGGATGGACCGGCGCTTCGTGCCGATTTTGCTCGATGCGAACGTCGGCTACGCGGGCGCCGTATCCCGGCTGTTCGAGTTGGCGGAAACCGATTGCATCGCCTATTCCGATAATGACGTGATGTTCTGCACCCCCGGCTGGGACGACATCCTCTGCTCGTATCTCGACCGTGGCAGCGAACTGGGAATCGTTTTTCCGAACACAGGCGCAGCCCCGATCGACCGCGGCAGCTACACCGAAGTCATGTGGGCGGCGGGATTCTGCTGGGTTCTGCGGCGCGCTTGCATGGCTGAGGTGGGACCTTTCGATACCTCAATCGGGCATCAGGAAGAGGCCGATTACTGTCTGCGTGTCCGGATGGCGGGATGGAGATGCGCAGCGGCCGGCGAGGCGCAAGTGGTGCACGACGCCACCGCCACCAACGACGAATCTTCCAACGAGCGCATCACGCGCGGGGTCATCAATTTCGTCAACAAGTGGTCGCGGTATTTCGGCGGCAGGAACCTTAGCTACGATTCGCCGAACCCGCTCCGCTGGGAAGACTGGCCTCCGAATGCGCTCTACATGGAGGAGTACTGGCTCGCCAAATATCCCGGTCTGAACTCCAGCCCAGAGGTAGTCCGGGACGGCAATTTCGATTACGACCTGATTCGCGTCCCGCGCCGCGCCGTGTACTACCGCGGGCGAATTATTTGATTCGGGGGCGGCTACTCTAGGAAAGCGCGCGAGTTCGCGAGCTCGGTAAGTCTTGACCGTCAATCGGTCACAATCGCCAAGGTGTCAGGAATGGGTAGACCTTCGCAACGTTCCCGGACACGCTCTCTGAATGATGACCTTCGCTAGACACGAAAGCATTATTAAGAGCAGCAGGACAGCGTGTTAATAGAAACACCCTGAGGAAGACTGACAGATCGCGCTGCGCTGCGCGGAAAATGGAGCACAAAGTGGAGCACAACAACTGCCGAGTGATAGGCCGTCAGGCCGACTTGGAGGCCCTGAGTCCGACTGTAAGGTGTTGAAAACGAGTGTGAGGCGGAAAGAAATGATCCTTTTGCTAAACCGTTGTACATCGGGTGACCCCTTCCTTGAAAACCGTATCAAGTGTAGGTATCACCGACTCGTAAGTGCTAGATAACTAAAGGACTGGCGGAGAGGGAGGGATTCGAACCCCCGGTACCCTTTCGGGTACGCCGGTTTTCAAGACCGGAGCCATCAACCACTCGGCCACCTCTCCGTCTTTATAATCAACAACTTAGCAACGTTACCTCGGTGATCTTTCTAACTTTCTCTAACTCTGGTACGCTGACCCTTAGTTGATTAGGTGTTGTTAGGGGGAAGCAATGGACGCAGCCGCGATCTACCATGAGTCGAAAAAACACGTCCCTCGCAAGCGTCATCAGCGTGGTTCCATCCAAGAAAAATCAGGTGCGTTCTATGTTGTTTATCGTACCACCGTCGATGGTGAGCGCAAGCAAGTTTGGCACCTGCTCTGCGAGAAAGACCGCACCACCGGCCACGGCTCAAGGAGCGCACCGGCTGTGCGCGAGTTGGCCGAGGATCACATGCGCCAGATCAACGGCAGTGATGGGGCACCTGCCTCAGACCTCACCGTGGTCAAATTTTGGGATGATACCTTCCTGCCCTTCATCGAAGAGAAGGATGCCAACGGCAACTTCATCAACTTCAAACCATCCACTGTGCAGGGCTACAAACAAGTTTGGAACAAAAACCTGAAGCCTCACTTCGGGGAGATGACATTGCGTGAGTACCGCACCCATCACGGCTCAATCTTCCTCACCCATCTTGCCAAAACCTACGGGCCGTACACTCTGAAGAACATCAAAAACCTTGCCTCGGCCCTGTTCACCCACGCCATCAACGTTGGCAAAATTGACTCGAATCCATGGCACGATTGCAAGGTGCTCGGCAAACAACTTCCCAAGGGCGTGACAGGTTACTACTCGCTTGAGGAAATCGAAAACATCATCTCTGCGTTGGTTGATTGCGTTGAATGTCAACTCATCATGGCCCTTGCCTATTTCTTTGGCCTCAGACGCGGCGAGATTCAAGGCTTGCAATGGGGTGACGTGGATGCCGATTGGCTGCACATTCGCCGTAACAAGGTCAACGGTGTGGTTGTCACTCTGAAGGGCAAGAAAAAAGAGAAAGACTTTCCGTTGATTAAGCCGGTGAAGGTTCTGTTGTTATTGTGGCGTGCCAAGTGTCCAAAGAGTGATGGGGGTTGGGTGTTTGAAAAGAACCTTCAGAACACGGCCCGGTTGCGGATCATCCCCGTACTCGACAAAGCGGACCTCACGTGGAAAGGATTTCACGCAGGCAGACGCGGGTTGGGCACCATTATGAAGGAAATCACCGGCAGTTCAACAGCCGGTCGTGATCTGCTCGGCCACACCGATGAGGTTGTTACACAGGAACACTACGAAGCGGTTTTGCAACAGAGCGTGGTTGCACCATTGAGGTTGTTGGAAGCGAAGGTTGGAAAGTAAGCAACACACAGATTCCGTGGTGGGAATCTAACTGAGGTGAACAACAATGAGCAACGAAAAGTGGACTGATGTGACGGTGACTGATCTTGCGCGTTTTGGTTTCAAAGCAGTTGGTGCAGGCTTAATCGTGTCGTTGCTGTGCGCCATACCAATAGGTGCCATAGCACTTGCGATCTACGTGAACTCAGTTAACACGCTTGTAAAATAACCGAGCCTCGATGGGTGGTTGCACACTCACCAAGGCTCTAACCAGTCGAACACATGGAGGTGTTCAAATGGCTGTCATCAATTCTCGCACACGTTACCGCGCTTCATCCGAGCAACAGAAACTCCTTCAGCGCAACATCTCATCACAGGCCGAGTTTGCACGGCTGACCACTGAGCGTGCAGACCTCCGTAGAAGACAACAAGCACTCGACAGACTGACCGCGTTGAGTGTGGTCGCTGACCACAACACCCTCGACAGCTTCATAGACGATGCTTGGCAAATGGTGAGCCGGGTATTGACACCTGTCTTGCCGGTGACCATGTACTGAGCGGTAATGGTTATTCATTTGGTTTGCAAAGTTGACCCCGGTCTTCGGTGCCATCGACAACGACCGCTAGACCGGGCAGAATCGCGGTGATTGGGCAGTCACTTCAACCGGAGGAATCGCAATGTTAGTTGCCAAAGAGTACCGCGAGAAGCTTGCGCTGTATCAGTTGGTGACCAAGAAGACGCAGGAACAGGCCGCAAACCAAGCCATCGGTGAGATGTTGGAACGCATCGAGCGTGATCCTGAGATGAAGACGCGCATGGACAGGGCACAAGCGTTGCAGCAAGAGTTGGCGAGCCTATGAAGATCGCACGTAAAGTGGTCAAGGCCGGTAAGCGTGAGCGCATCAGAGCGTTGCTGAATAACCTCGGTGCAACACGGCCTCAGCCGATGGTTAGAGAACAAACATGGCTTGCCGAGGTCTTGGAGCATCACCGGCTTTTCGGCTTCAAGGCGAGGCGGGAAAGGGCCCGCAAAGGCCGTCCTGACGCGGCTTTTCATTGACCCGGCTGACACGGCCTCGGCCAATCCCGCGCCACAGTTAGAAACCTGTTAGAAAGCCTTCCTAAGTACCTGCAACACAATCACTTACAGCCGCAACAAGTCAATACAACCGGTGACACCGGCTCTGCCTCAGCCGGGGATGACTTTTTCGGACCTCGCGTGTCTGTGCGCTTGGCTCGGGATTCCACCCTCACCTGAGTCACTTTGCATTATAAAGTACTCTGCTGCGGGGTCTTGGTGATGGGTGTGGCTGGTTGGAAACCCTATACTTTCATTTATGGCCAGCCACCCTGATGGTGTGACCTGCCTTCGGCTAGGCAGGGTCACCCATCAACCGTCCGGTGGTCGGGAAGTGGTTTAAAACCATTTCCAGCCACTTGTATGTACATTTTAGTTACTACTCTTGGGCAAGTGC
The DNA here is from genome assembly GCA_013289685.1 of Acidobacteriota bacterium. Taxonomy (GTDB): domain Bacteria; phylum Acidobacteriota; class Terriglobia; order Terriglobales; family Acidobacteriaceae; genus Sulfotelmatobacter. The sequence goes on from JABCZL010000004.1 coordinate 220,512, forward strand.
CCTTGACATCTTTGCGTCTTTTTTCTAATATGTCGAAGCTTAGAGCACAGAAGTTGAGGCGGATAATTCGGCAGGTGTGTTAAAACACAAAGTTTGAAGGATTTACTCAGCGAGCATAGTTAAAGTTTAACCAAGCAACACAGCACTCATAGCACGGCTTGATGGCCTCGGAGAAATCCGGGGCCTTTGTGTTTTTGCAAGTAAGTACGAGGTGTGAAGTAATGATCGAACAACCACCAACGCGGCTCTACACAGCCGAACAAAAGGAAGAATGGCAGAAGCAATTCACTGCCTCGGGTCTGTACATGGTGGATGGGTCTGCGGCTCGAATGTTTGCCGAGCATCAAGTCAGGCAGTTGATTGATAACCCTGATGACCCCGGCACAGAGTTGTTCATTGGTACAGAGGAAGAGTTTGTTGCACATCTGAAGGTCATGGTTGACCTTGAGGTGATTGATTCGGTTGTTGGTCACCAACCAAAGTTCTTCCGGTTTGAAGATCGTGACCACAATGGGGAAAGCATCGCAAGAAGTTTGTGGGCAGAGGAAGACACCGAGCGTTTCCGCAACTTCGTAGCAACATCGGTTGAAAAGTTTTACCACCCCATCAAGGTTGTGTGGGTTGCCAATGAGGGTCTTTACGATGGCAGACCCAAATACCTTGACCGGGTGATTGAGGTGCCGGTGTTTGAGCGGGGCCGGTTGGTTAAGACGGTCAAGCCGGTTGTCTTCGATGTGCGCGATTGTGAAGAGTCACGCTTTTGGAAGGAAGCCAACGGTGATGTGGCGAGCCTGCAACTGCCTTCTGCCATTGTCTCAACCTCGCGTGAGTTCACGGCGAAGACGTTCAAAGACAACGAGGTGATGTTAGAGGTCACCAAGTCAGGTAGTCCAGTGCTTCACCACCCATCAATGGGTGAGGTCCATGCGTACCGTGGTGTTGGCAAAACCAACTTCATTCTCGGCCTGCTCAATGCGTTGGCAACCGGCAGTGAGTTCCTTTGTTACAAGGCAACACGGCCCTTCAGGACGATTGATTTTGATGGTGAGATGGACGGCAGTGACTTGCAGGAATCGCTCAGGTTGTTAGCGGAAGAGAATGACAACTTTCACATGGTTGCCCGCTGTGAACAGCCTGACAACATCATGCCAAGCATGGCAACCGAGCAGGGGTTGGCTTGGTACGAGGAAGCGATTAACCGGTGCAAGGCCGAGGTTGCGGTCTTCGACAATTGGAGCACCTTAGCCAACATCGGAACCAACGAAGAGGAAGCTTTCTTTGTGTTCACTGCGTGGGCACGGAAGATGCGGCTTCGTGGTGTGAGCGTGATCTATCTCCATCACGACGGTAAAGACAAACACACACAACGTGGTCACTCGAAGCCTGAAGACCCGCTCAATTGGGTGATTGGTCTGAGTTGGGCCAGTGGGTACGAAGGCCAAGAAGGTCTGAAATGCGTGTTGAAGTTTGAGAAGTGCCGCAAGCCGATACGGGAATACAGCCGAATCACCATGACCCTTGACGCTGATGGTAGTTGGCTGTGGGGTGAGGTTGGTGATGAACAACTGCAAACCACCGGCAGGCGAGCCAAGCAACCAACCGCAGAGCAATTGCAAAAGCTGAAAGAGTGGGTGGGCAAGATTAGCGAAAGAGAACTTGCCAAGCAACTTGGTGTGTCTCGGGAAGTGGCTAAGAAGTGGTCTTACGATGTGTTGGTAAAAGACCGGCTCAAACTCAATTTTGATGAAGCACAAGGAGCAACCGATGGGACCGATTGAAACGATCTTCAAGGATGACAACCTGATGTTGAGGTTGAACGTTGTTCACAAGCTGCGTAGGTGGTTGCAACGCGAGAAGCAAGGTTACAAAAGCGTGCTGCATCGTCGCATCGGGGTTGGTCTGACTGAGGCCGATTTCAATTGGTGCGTCAAGATGCTGGAAGTCAGCGATTGTTGCACGGTCACCACAGGTGACAAAGGTGCTGTGATTCTCACGGTGAGTGAGGAACGGCACCCGCTCAGTGTGACGGTTGCTCAATGACTGTCCCATCACAGTACTTGCGTGATTTGCGTGAAGAGGCTGCACGCAGACGCTTGGAGTTGGCAAAGTTGCTGCGTGAGAACCCCGATGCAACCAACATTTATTTGGCAAAGACCCTTGGTGTGAACAGAGACACCATCGCATTAGACAGGAAGGCACTTGTGGAACAGATGACACAGAGCACCCTGACCGAAACCGAGTTGTTGAGGGCCGAGATGGTGAAAAAGCTTGAGGCTCTTGAGGCCGAGGTTGAGAAGCACCGTAAGACAGATGGCAAGCTTTCACTGCAAGCTGTTGACCGGTTGCTTGACATCACCAAGGCCGTCATTGAACTGACCGGGGTCAGGAAGCCGGTCAACGAAAAGTTGCAGGTGACACACCGGGCACCAATCAAGTTTGAGACTGTGATTGTCGCCACCGATGGGGGTAGACGCTCTGTAGCACCCATCGCAGATGCAGAGTTGATTACGGAACCATTCGCGTTGGGGGCCGGTGATGAAAAACGTTGACCCTGACATTCTCGCAGCCTTGAAGCACCTCGCGGCTGATGTTGACGCGCAACGAGTGCTCAACATCAAGGCGAAGCATGGCAAGCAAGCCGAGAAGCGATTTGAAACACAAATGGAATTGTTGGTTGATGAAGTTGAGCGGGTGGTGCCCCGCACCCATCCGTTGTTTGAGTTGGTGTTGATTCTTGCGGTCACTCGCAAGCTTGAGCGCACACAACAAGAGATTGAGCGAAGACAACAAGAGAGTGAGTTTCCCTCTGCGTTGAATTTCCCAAACGGTTGGTGAACACAGTTTAGGCGACCAAGATTAGCAACATGGCCTGAGGCCAAGGAGAAACAAATATGAAAAGCATGTACACACGATTCAATGAGGCCCTTGCCGCAGTCAAGAAGGCAGGCCGCACGAAACAGTACGAAGAGGCGAGCAAGACTTTCACCTCTACCACCACCATCGAAACGAAGTTGAACGCGGCTGAAGCCGTTCTCAAAAACGCGGGTGTTGTTCCCACCAATGAATCAACGTCCAAGGTTGAAGAGTTCCGCGAAGATTCCAACAACTTTGCACCGGGGTATGTCAAAGAAGTGAAAGACCCCTGTGCTAAGGGTGACAAGGTGTTGTTTGATGGGTTGCTCAAACTTGGGTCAATCACCGAGGCCGAGCATAGCAAGCTGACCGGCAAAAAGCCGGAAGGCTATGACAAGTTGAGTGAACAGCAACGCAGGGATTTTGACTTTGCGCGTGCCGTTGGCCTCAGCGAAGCCGATGCCTTCACACTGACGAAGATGACAGTTTCCCGCTGATAAATCCTCAAGAAAATCCACGCGGGTGATGGGGGTCAAAACAGACCCCCATCAGTGTTTTTCGTATCAACCAACACAAAGGAAATCAAAATGAGCCAACACAACTATCTTGGATTGTCGGTGAAGGCACAGATGGATAAAGACCCATCCGTGTTAACCGTCACCGATGGTGACATCACACGCATTGAACAACAACAGGCGAAACGCCGTGCCCAACAGGACAAAGAAAACTCACCCACGAAGGCAGACCTTCGCAAAGAGTACAACCAACTGCGTCAGAAGTTGTTTGACCTCAAGAATGATGCGAAGTGCTATGAGACTCGCACCAACGATGCACAAGGTCAGATTGAGTTGATTGAGCAACGCATCAACAATGCCCTCAAGCTAAAGAAGGCTGCGGTTGCCCAAGGCAACCTTCGTGGTGAGCGTACCTATGAGCAGGCCATTGAAAGATTGGAACCTGAGTTGGCCGGTGCAAAAGAAGAGTTCAACAAAAACAAGCATTGGTCTGCTCAGGCTGCACACGCATTGAAAGCGTTTGATGGTCACGCACGTATTGAAGAACTCAAGGCCATCCTTGATGCGCCTTTGCCTGATGCGAAAAGCGTCAACGTACCGAAGTAGCAACAGGCCGGGTGGTTCACCGAGAACATTAGACGTGACCACCCAACAGTTTGCCGTTGCGAATGGGGTTCTCTGCCTCATTCGTAGTTTACCTTCCGGGCCGAGCGGCGCTTACGGCAAGGCAGAACTTGGACACGTCACCCGTTGAACGGGGAATGGGAATCAACAGGCGCAGCGGGCAACGTTCCCGCTTTTCAAACAACAAGGAGTAACAATCATGGCGATAGCAACATTATTCCCCCATCAACCGGCCTTCACTGACATCCTTCCCAAGAAGAGCAGGCAAGGCCGCTCGAAAAAGAAGCTGCGTCCGGTGGTCAAGTTTGATGGCCGTGTCTTCGTTGCACATTTTGAAGGCAGAGCGGGCCTCTTCTTTGGCCACACAGAAAAGGAAGCCGTTGGCAACTTGAAGGTAGGTGTCTAATGAGCAACCCAAGACGCGAAACAGACCAACACGCCTATTACCGTGAACTGTTCACGAAGTTGTTTGCCGTGAACCCTGCGAGGGCCGAGGAAATTCAGGCTCTACCCATCGTGAGAATAGAGAAGATCACGCTTCTTGAAAAAGAATTGGGATGTGACGAATGATGCGACCTGTGCAAGTTGGTTTGGTTGCTTGTGGTGAAAGCTTCAAGACAATCATTTGGGTCAGGGAAGAGGAATACTTCGATGGTGACCGGCTGCGTGAGCAGAAGTTGCGTGACCGTCTGAGTTGCAACATGGGTGTGACCTTCCCCATCGGTGGGGAAGTACCAACAGATGTGATGGGGTGACGTTATGGCAATAGAAATTGGTGATGCAGTTCTTAAATTCCTTGGTGATTCAACCAACCTTGACACCAAGTTTGATGAGGTGCAACCAAATGCTGAGAAGGCATTTGGTGGTGCGGCAGAAGCCGTGGAAGAGGGCACAGGCAGGATGACAACTTCCATGGGTGAGGCACGCGGTGAGGCCGCGTTGCTTGGTGAAGCCTTTGGTGTTCACCTGCCTCGTCACGTGCGTACATTCATTGCAGAGTTGCCGGGTGTGGGTGAGGCCCTGTCTGCCGCATTCTCTGCAACGGCCATTCTCTTTGTTGCTCAGGCATTGGCACAGGCTACCCAGAGGGTAACAGCCTTTGTTGCTAACAATCTTCTTCTCACGCAGGCTATGAAAGACCGTGATGCTGCGATGGTGGAAGAGAACAAGCTTTTACTGTCTAACGCTGAGGCTACCAACAAGGCCAAGGATGCTCTTGAGAAGTTTGGGGCAACCGGGTCTGACTCTCTCAGGTTGCAAGCCATCGCTTTGCAGGAACAGATTGCACAACAGAAGGCCGCTCTGCCTGTTGCCGAGCAGAAGGCTCAGGCCGAGCGTGGAACGGTCCACGCTTATGTTGAACAACACAATTGGTTGGAGAAGATTTATGACAAGGGACGTGCCATTATAACCGGCACGAAGACACAGGTTGAGGTGTTGCAGGATGTGCATGACGCTAACCAACGGAATGTGACGGATGCTGCATCCACGCTGACAAAGTTGGAAGCACAGCAAGCGTTGCTTCTGAAGCAACTTGAGACTGAGGAAAAGCTTGAGGCCATCCGGCAACAGGATAGTGTTGGCTCTGCCGGTGCCAAGCTGAAGGCTGCACAGGCTCAAGCCGAAGTTGCCGAGGATTCGCAGACCGCAGGGAAGCGGAAGGCCATTGCCGAGCAACTTGAGAACACCCTGTACACCATCAAGCGTGATGGGATGCTGAAGCAACTTGCCATCCTGAAAGAGAACGATGACAACACCAAGGATGCTCAGGCGAAGCTGTTGAGTGAGATGAAGGTTGCCGCAGACAACCAAGCTGCGGTTGTGCTTGAACGGTTGGTGAAGGCCAAGGATGAACTGCAAAAGACGTTGCAGGACATGGCGAAGGATGTTCACGATGCACCACCCATTGAACCCATCACACCTGTTGCTATTCAGAACATGCTGAAGGGTATCAACACTGCTCACGATCTTGGCATCACTCTTCGGCAGGATTTGGTTGCCGCGTATGTTGCGGCGAAAAAGGCCCAAGATGATTTCATGGCCTCGGGAATTAAGGATGGGGTTGCACAGACGGCCATTGCTAACAACATTCTCAAGGCCAAGGCCGCGTTGGATGCTTACGGTCAGAGTGAAGACAAGTTCAAGCTGAAGAGTTCCGGCTTGTGGGCAGAGTTCCAACGTGAAACGAAGACCGGAGCAACAGCCTTAGATTTGGTCAGGCAATCGGGTGTGCAGGCGTTCGATGACATCAGCAAGAACATCCAGAGTGCTTTCTCATCCATCGTGCTTGGTCAAGGTAATGTTGCTCAGGCACTTGAGAAAGCAACAGCCGCAAGCTTGGCTCAAATCGCATCACAGGCCGCAGTCAAAGCGATTTTCTACACCGCAGAAGGCACCGCAGCACTCTTCACACCCGGATTGCAAGCAACGGCTGCGGGTTATTTCACCGCAGCCGGTGAGATGGCTTCAATTGCGGCTGTTGCAGGTGTTGCCGGTCATGAGTTGGCCGGTGCCGGTGGTGGCAGTGGATCACACAACAATGCTCAAAGTGAGAACTCTATCAGCAACACAGGGCAGAGCAACCGCTCGGGCGGTAGTGTGGTTGGTGTTCAAGCCTTCGCTGAAGGGGGCCTTGTCACCGGCCCAACGTTGGCACTCATCGGTGAGGCAAGGAAACAAGAAGCCGTGTTGCCTCTTGAAGACCCACAGACCATGGCGAGGATTGGTCAGGCCATCGGTGAGCAAGGTGGAACAACCCATCACTGGCACATTGATGGGTTGATTTCATCTGACAACCTTGCCAAAGTCGTGAAGAACATCAACAAGATGGTCAACAAAGGTCAGGTCAACCTCACCGCAAGCAACTCACTCAGACTCACGAAGAGGTCAGCATGATTACAGGATTGCTCATCGGATTGGCACTCGGGTTGTTCATCGGTTGGTTGCGGTTGAGGCAAGCGCACGCAAACCTCACCACGATCACCGAGCAAAGCAACAAACTCCGCGAAGCCTTAGGCAAGGCAACTGCCCAACAGGTTGTATTGACTGCAAGAGTCAATGCGCTCAGTGTCCTTGTGGAAGGGCCTGACAACTGACATCTGGTAAGCCGTTGGCTCGGATGCTCGGTGTGATTGCGCCGTATCACACTAAGCAACCAGCACAAGTCAACGGCCTCTGGTAGAGCCGGGTGTAGGCCGTGCATGATTCGCCTCTGATGGGGGCCTGTCGCACGGCCTGCCCACTCTCTAACCTAGACTCCAATCTTAACAACCGCAGTCTGCACATCGGCATTCTCTCTCAGAACATCAGATGCTTTCTTTGCATCGGCCTCAAGATCGAAACCGAAGAACAACTCCCGGTCAAAATTGAAGTTGATACCGCCTGCTCGGTCCACGAAAAACTGACTTAACCAGTACCCCGGCTCAAGGTCGTTTGTTCCTTCCATGCCAGACACATATCTCACTGCGAAACCCTGAGGTCGTGGTGCTCCCTTCATAGGCACGCGAAACACTGGCCGCGTTGCTATTCTCTCTTCAACTTTGTTCGTCATGGTTGCCCTCAACTTTTCTTCTAACAACCCTTCTAACTAAGACACCGCACTGTCCCGCAATCGACGTATCTACAGCCAAATTCACTCTCGAAACAAAAGACTTAACTCGTTGAAAATACTCAAACCGGCGAGTTTTCAAGACCGGAGCCATCAACCACTCGGCCACCTCTCCGTGTTCCGCAGGTCGGTTAAACGCGGTTGGACGCTTGGTTAGTTTACAACATGGGCGATGAATCTCAGCGCTGCGGCAACAGGCCGAAAGCTTTGGAATGAAACTCCATGACCTCGGCGAAGTGCGAAAGAAAATAAGTCAGGCTGTGATCGCCGGGGTACGGGTGATATTCGTGTTTGACGCCTTCTCTTTGCAGCTCCTCGTGCAAGGCCGCCGCTCCTTTTTCGAAGCCATAGTTGTCATCCTGGCCGCAGTTGAAATAGATGGCGAGATTTCGCAAAGCAGCTGCGTTTTTTTTCGCCAGCACAAACGGACTATTTTCGTTCCAGTGGGGCACGTTGATCGGCTTGCCGAATATTGGGGCCAGCACTCCTGCAAGAGGCGCTCCGGTCCGTGATGCGGAATCCAGGGTTTGGGGTGATTCGGTGATGAGCGCGGCACTCTGCGCACTGGCTGCGGAAAAGAGTTCAGGATGCGCGAAGGCGAAGCGCAACGCGCCATAGCCGCCCATCGAGATTCCGCTGATGGCGCGTCCCGCGCGCCCGGGACGAATCCGGTATTTACCCTCGATCTGGGGAATGAACTCCTGCAGGAAAAAATCGTTGTAGCGCACAGAACCATCCGCAGAGTTGATATAAAAGCTGCGCCTGCCCTCCGGAGACACGATTAGAAAATCTCCCATCTTGTGCTGGTTGCGCAGATCGTCGAGCAACGTCCAACCGCCGCCGTTGAAAAGCGTTTGCTCGTTGTCGCCCAGGCCGTGTAGAAAGTAGAGGATCGGATAACGCTTCGCGGGATGCAAAGCCGCGCTCGCGTCGTAGCCTGAGGGCAAGTAGACGCAGTAGTGGACCACTTGCTTGAGAATCTGGCTGTTGAGCGCGCTGCAGTCGATGCGGCTCTGAGCGGCCGCCGAGCCGGCGGCAATCACTAGGAATAATAAGACCGGTCTGCAGGCGCGGATCATGCGGGTCGGTTTACTCGTAGCGTAGCGCCTGCACGGGATCGAGTCGGGCGGCGCGACCCGCGGGATACCAACCGGAAACCAAGCTGACTCCGAATGCAAACAGAAGGGCAAATCCGACTAGCCCCCACGGTACTGCCCAGAAATGCTCAGGCGGTAAGCCCTGGCGCTTGAGATACACGTTGGTTCCCAGATTGATCACTTGACCGATGGTCCAGCCTAGGACGACTCCCACCACGCCGCCCAAAATCCCCATGGCTCCGGCCTCGGCAAGGAAAAGCCACATCACATCCGCGTCGCTGGCGCCGATGGCCTTCATGATGCCGATCTCGCGGCGGCGTTCCAGGATAGCCATGACCAGAGTATTCACAATCCCGATCGATGCGACGACTAACGCCAGGCTCCCGAAAATCCCCAGGAACGCAAACAGAACCGCGAATACTTGCTTAAGACCACGGCTGGCGTCCAGAATCGAGAACGTATTGAAGCCCATGTTCTTGATTGCGTCTTCGACGGCCTGTATCTGAGCTGGATTTCTCACTCGAACGCCGATCGAGGAATAAACCGGCTGGCCACTCGCAGCCCGTGAAACTTCACTCAGATCGACGGACTGCATCACGTGGAGTCCTTCCGCAAATTTTAGGGGCAGGAACACCTTCGCCCGGATCGGGCCGCGCATGCTTTCCGGATCCAGGTCTGCGATGCCGACAATTTTGACTTTCTCTTCGCGGGAAACCACGGAATACGAAGCGGCCGCGAGAGAGTTGTCGAACGGAATCGCGCCGTTGGTGACGGGAGCCGATGGCTGCACTGCGCCGGAAACACGCTGCGCATAGTTCATCGTCAATTCCTTGCCCAGCAGCGGCTTTGCGAGGTCGGCGACGTTGGTCTCGTCGACTCCTCGACCAGGAGCCTTGCCCAACAATTCCTCGGCAAATGTCTTTTGCAGGATCACCTCGGGCGCGGTGTCGGAAGAAAAGAAGGCGCCCTGCATGCCCTCGAAAGCATCGTTGGCTTTCGCCGACGAGGGCAGCGCTGAGATCATCGTCATATGCGGCTTATCTTCGAAGCGCAGCTCCGTTCTGAAGCGAATGTCGGGGTAGGCTTCGATTACGTTGGATAGGCGCTCGATCTCCTGGCGCGCGGTCTCGTCCAGAACGCGGCTTTCGCTAGGAGCGGGTCCGTTCCGCTCTTCATCGCGCCCCATGCCGCGAGGATCACGGCGCGAGGTGACCACAACCGTATCAAACAGCCCGGACCTTACCAGGCGTCGCGAAATCAGCTGCTGCAAGCCGATTCCAAGAGACAGCATGGCGACCAGAGAGGCTACCCCCACGGAAATCCCCATCGTGGTCAGCGAGTTTCGCAGCAACGACTCCCGCAGATTCCGTAGTGCGAGTTCGGTCAGGTCTGGAATCTTCACGACTGCCCTCCCCGAATTTGAACATCGTCGACAGTGGGCGCGTTCGGGCGATCATCGATCAACTTTCCGTCCGCTAGGAAGATCATGCGTTGCGCGTAACGTTCGGCCAGGGCGCGCTCGTGCGTCACCATCACGACTGTCATTCCCAACTCGCGGTTGAACTGGCGGACCATATCCATGATTTCCTTTCCCGTATGGCTGTCGAGGTTGCCGGTGGGCTCGTCAGCCAGGAGAAGCTGCGGACGGTTGATCAAGGCCCGCGCCAGAGCCGCCCGCTGCTGCTCGCCGCCGGACAGCTCGCTCGGTCGATGATTCATGCGGGCCAGCAATCCTACTCGCTCCAAGGCCTGGCGAGCCAGAGTCTGGCGCTGGCCCCGATCGACTTCTGCAAACCGCAGCGGGAGGTCCACGTTCTCGGCAAGCGTCATACTGGCGATCAGATTGAACGACTGGAACACCATGCCCACCACGCGCAGGCGGTACTTGGCCAGTTCTTCGCGCGAGAGCTTGGCCAGATCGCGATCCTGCACGACAACGCTTCCCGACGTCGGACGATCGAGACCGGCGATTAGATTTAGAACGGAAGACTTGCCCGAACCGGAAGTTCCCAGCAGCGCGACAAACTCTCCGGCGCGGACCTCGATCGAGACGCCATCCACCGCACGGATCACGGTCTCACCCATGCGGTAGTGACGGCAAAGATTCTCGCTGCGGATCGCCACGGTGCCCCGCGCGGCGGGAACTACGGGAGCAGTCGTCATAGGCGCTAGCGCATTTCTCCTCGCAGCACGCGCAGAGCGTCGCCTGCCTTCACGTCGCCACTTTTGGGATCTGCGCCATTGCCATTCACCGCAACCGCGTCGCCTTCGCCGGGAGCCAGGAACAGATTTTCTTCGACTCCGTGCTGGCGTGTGTAGAGGTCATAATAGCGGCCACGCGCCGCATAGAGCTGGGTGTGCGTGCCCCGTTCCACGATCTGCCCCTGTTCCATCACCATGATCTGGTCGGCTCGGCGAATCGTTGAAAGCCGGTGCGCGATGACGAACGTTGTGCGTCCCTGCATCAGATAGGACAGCCCCTGCTGGATCATCTGTTCCGATTCCGAATCGAGGCTGGAAGTTGCTTCGTCGAGAATCAGGATGCGGGGCTCTGCGAGAATTGCGCGGGCAATGGAGATCCGTTGCCGCTGGCCGCCCGAAAGTTTCACCCCACGCTCGCCAACTACGGTGTCGTACTTGTCGGCAAACGACTCGGCGAATTCGTCGACGCGAGCGATGCGGCAGGCCCGCATGACTTCTTCCTCAGTCGCATCCGGACGAGAGAAGGCGACGTTCTGACGGATCGTTCCGTCGAACAAAAACGATTCCTGCAGCACTACGCCTAACCGCGTGCGGAAGGAGTCGAGCCGCACCGTGCTCAAGTCCACTCCGTCCACGCGGATGGTTCCCTTTGACGGAACATAGAAGGCCGAGATCAAGCCGATGGTCGTCGACTTCCCCGACCCCGACGAACCGACGAGCGCCGTCACGGTTCCCGGCTCAGAGCGGAAGGAAATGTCGCGCAGAACATCGTGAGTTCCGTCGTAGCTGAAAGTTACATTTTCGAACTCAACTGTGCCCACAATGTCGCGAAGCTGCACGGAGCGCTTCGGGTCCTGATCCTCCGGCCGCTCCGCCATGATTTCCTGGGTGCGCTCCAAACCAGCCAGCGCCTCGGTGAGTTGCGTGCCGATGGACACCACCTGCATGACGGGAGCGATCAGGAATACGAGCAGGAAATTGTAAGAAAAATAGCTGCCCGCAGTCAGCGTGTGAGCGGCCATCTGACGTCCGCCGACGTACATGGTCGCAGCTCCGACCACGCCGAGCAGCAAACTCGCGGAAAGCCCCATCAGCGAAGTCGCGGTCAATGTGCGCATCACATTGTCGAGCAAGCGGCGCACGCCACCCGCAAAAATCTTTTCCTCGCGCTCTTCCGCGTGATATCCCTTGATGACTCGAACGCCGCCCAGAGATTCGGTGAGACGCCCGGTCACTTCCGCATTGATCTTGCCGCGTTCCCGGAAAATAGGACGGATCGTCGCAAAAGCTCGATTCAAGGCGAAGGCGAAGCATCCGAGGGAGCCGACGGCAATCAGCGTCAGGGGCGCGCTGATGCGCAGCAGCAGCCCGAGCGCAATGCCGGCCGCGACCAATCCTCCGGCAAAGTCCACCAGGCCGGTCCCCAGCAGATTACGGACGCCCTCTACGTCGGTCATGATCCGGGACACCAGCGCTCCGGTTTTGTTGGCATCGTAAAAGGCCACCGGCAGGCGGGAAATATGTATCTGCACTTTTTGGCGAAGGTCGGCAATCAGGCGTTGGGCAGCCTTCGACAACAACTGCGTTAGAGAGAAAGAAGTGACACCCTGAATGAGCGTCGCAAATAAAACCCCAAAAACCAACGGCCGCAGCAGCCCTGTTTGGCCCTTAGTCACGACGTTATCAATCAGAAATTTCGAGGAATACGGCAGCACGAATCCGGCGACCTTGTTGATCACCATCAGCACGAAGCCCAGCGCGAGCAGTCCGCGGCGCGGGCGCATCAACTTCCAGACTTCCGGCCAAACGGCCTTCAGACGCTGGATCTTCGGAGGCTTCTCGGCTTCTTTGGGTGGAGAACTCAATCTACTGTTTGACTCCGTTGGCGCCAGATTCGCTTCATTATTACTGCATTGTCACACATCTGCGGTTGAAGCGCCGGGCGCCGTCACCCGCCCGCCGCCCTGTGACAGGCGCTATGCCAACGTTGTATGCTCGGGGCGTGTCCCGCCCGTCTCCGCCGGACCGATCACCGACCCTAGGCCTGTTGCTGGGCCTGCTGATCACGCTGTCTGCGGTCGTGGCGTATTCGGCCTACATCACGTGGCAGGTGACCGGTCTGCGCAAGTTGCAGACCGAACTGGTGGACCGCAACCGCAAGGATTCGCTGCAGTTGCTGAGAATCCAGAACGACCTCAACCTGCTCGCCGTCGCCATGCGCGACATGGTGAGCAGCGATGAACCCTACCCTCTGACGGCGTGGTCCGCGCAGTTCCAGCGCATTCGAACCGATCTGGACGATGCGATGCGCCTGGAGGCGGGATTCGCCGCAGCCAGCCGCACTCCGGAGCAGAGCACGTTTCTCACGGGCAATTTCAACCAGTTCTGGGATGCTGTGGACCGTGTCTTCGCTCTCGCCCACGACGGCAAGGACAAAGAGGCGCGCGAGCAGATTCAGCTTTCGCTCCAGGAGCGGCAGGCGGCGCTGAGTACCGCTGTGGCCCGTTTGCTGGTGCAGAACAGCGAGAACGAGGAGCAGGCCGGGCAGCGCATCGTTCAGATCTACGACCGGGTGCAGCGGCAGGTCTATGTTTTTCTGGCCGCGACGTTGCTGGCGATCCTGCTGAACGGGCTTTCGGGGATTCGCTGGAACCGGCGTCTGTTTGCGCGCCTGGCTGAGGTTTCCGAGCGTCGTAGCGAGTTGGCGCAGAAACTCATTGCCACGCAGGAATCCACTCTGCGCTACATCTCGCGCGAGTTACATGATGAATTCGGCCAAATCCTCACAGCCGTTGGGTCAATGCTGCGCCGAGCGGGAACGCACGCACCCGAGGGTTCATCGCTGCGAGTCGATTTGCAGGAGGTGCTCGTGACTGTGCAGACTACATTGGAGAGTGTGCGCAGTCTTTCGCAGGCGCTGCATCCGGTGATGCTGGACGAGGCTGGACTTGAGAGCACGATGGACTGGTACATTCCTACCATAGAAAGACAAACCGGGATTGCCATATCCTATGAGAAGCAGGGAGTGGCGTTTCCCGTGGATGGCGGCGCCGGTGTGCACGTGTATCGCGTCCTACAGGAAGCGCTGAACAATGTGGCGCGGCACTCCGGCGCCAAGGCGGCATGGGTGCGCTTGCGTTTCCTGCCCTATGCTCTGGAATTGGAAGTAGAAGATCATGGCGTCGGGCTCGCCGAGCGGCCCAGCAACCACGGGATTGGATTGGTGGCGATGCGCGAACGCTCCGAGTTGATGGGCGGGCAAATTATTTTTTCGCGTCCTCCGGAAGGTGGAACCCGCGTGCATTTAGCTGTCCCCAGGGAGAAGGCAGAGTCTTATGGAAAAGAAGATCACAGTGTTGCTGGTGGATGATCACAGCCTGGTGCGGCGCGGTTTCCGCCGCATGCTGGAAGACGAGTCCGACATGGAGGTCGTCGGCGAAGCGGGCACCGGCGAGGATTCCATCAAACTGGCGAAACAACTTCATCCCCAGGTGGTGGTGATGGATTGCGCTCTGCCGGGCATGAACGGCCTGCAGGCCACGCGGCAGATTGTCGAGGATTCGCCCGACACCGCGGTTCTCATGCTCAGTATGCACACGGAGAATACGTGGGTGCGCCAAGCGATCGAAGCCGGAGCCAAGGGATACGTTCTGAAGAACGCCATGGATCTGGAGCTCGGGGCGGCCATCCGCAAGATTGCCGCCGGAGAAACGGTGTTCGATCCGCTGGTCGAGCAGCGATCCGCGCTGAAGGGAGAGCGCAGCGCGGCGCTCACGCCGCGGGAACTGGAAGTGCTGCAGATGATCGTCGACGGCAAGTCGAACAAGGAGATCGCGGTCGTGCTCGAACTGAGTGCCAACACGGTCGCCGTTCATCGCGCCAACATCATGAATTCGCTGGGAATTCATAAGACTGCGGAACTGGTGGTATATGCGATTCGCTCCGGGTTGGTGAACGTTCCGTGAAATGCTCCGTGAATCGCAGGTCTTTCCTACGGGGAATGGGAATGGCAGGACTGGCGTCGTGCCCGCAATTGCGGGCGCTGACGGTGCAAACGGGAGCCGCGGTTTCTCCTGGCTTTCGATTTACAGACGTGACCGGCTCTGCCGGAATTCATTTCCAACACAACAGCGGAGCCTTCGGCGGCAAGTTTCTGCCCGAGACACTCGGCTCCGGTTGCGCGTTTCTGGATTACGATCGCGACGGCTGGCAGGACATTCTTCTGATTAACGGCGCCGACTGGCCCGGCCACAAGAAGAATCGCTCCACGCTGCGCCTCTATCACAACAACGGCAACGGCACGTTCACCGACGTGACGGTACGCGCCGGGCTCGATGTCGAAATGTACGGCATGGGCGTGGCGGTTGGAGATTACAACAACGACGGCTTCCCCGACATTCTGATCACTTGCGTGGGCCAGAACCGTTTGTTTCGTAACACCGGGAAGGGCACGTTTGTCGATGTGACCAGTGTGAGCGGGTTGGGCAAGCGCGAGGGATTCAGCACTTCCGCGTTGTGGTTCGACTACGACCGCGATGGATTGCTCGATCTTTTTGTCTGCAACTACGTGAAGTGGTCGCCCGAGCACGATGTGTTCTGCAGCCTCGACGGAAAACACAAATCGTACTGCACTCCCGAAGCCTATCGGGGAGCCACCTGCTGGCTCTTTCATAATCGCGGCGACGGCACGTTCGAAGACGTAACCGCGGCCAGCGGAATTTTCGACAGCAGTTCCAAGTCGCTGGGTGTGGCCTTATTCAGCGATAACCACGATGGCTGGCCCGATCTGCTCGTGGCCAACGACACTCAACCCAATAAACTCTATCGCAACCAGCACAATGGCACCTTCAAGGATACCGCCGTGGAGGCCGGCCTCGCTTTCAGTAGCGAAGGCAAGGCCCGCGCGGGCATGGGAGTCGACGTGGGTGATTTCGACAACTCGGGCACGCCGGGGGTCGCCATCACAAACTTCGACAACGAAATGATCGGACTCTACCGCCTGAGTGGCAAGAGTTTCGAAGACATTGCGCCGCAATCCGGCGTGGGCATTGCCTCCAGGAATAGCCTGGGATTTGGCTGCTCCTTTCTTGACGTCAACCTCGATGGCTGGCTCGACTTCGCCGTGGCCAACGGACACATTGACGAAACCGTGCGCAACATTCGCGGCAACGTGGGGTACGCGCAGCCGCCGCAGTTATTTCTCAATCGAGGCAAGGGAAGCTTTCGCGAAGTTGCGGCAGAAGTTGACGGAGGCTTTGATCTGCCAAAAGTCGGCCGTGGACTTGCCTATGCCGACTTCGATCGCGACGGCGATCTTGACCTTCTGCTCACCACCAACAACGGACCGGCGTATTTGTATCGCAACGATCAACTCAGCGGAAATCGCAGCATCCGTTTTCGTTTGGTAGGAACCAAATCAAGCCGCGACGGGATCGGCGCACTGGTTCGCGTCTTCGCTGGCGGGCTGACGCAGTCTCGCCTGGTGAAGGGCGGTTCGAGCTATTTGTCCCAGTCCGAACTCCCGGTGACTTTTGGATTGGAAAAACAGGACCGCATCGAACGCGTCGTGATCGACTGGCCTAGCGGACGCACGGAAGAATACAAGAATCTCGCGGCGGGCCGCTGCTATGAGTGCACGGAAGGAAAAGGAATCGTCCCGCAAAACGGCTACTGAGCGGAACTTGCGGCAGAGCGTCTCGCTACGCTCCCAGCAGCAATCAGATCAATCTCCACCGAATCATTCACCCGCAGGAATAGCGTGCTCGGATTCTTCATTCCCCACTTCGTATATGGAACCGTGAAGTGAACCGAGGCGGTCCAATGGTCTGCAGACATCTCCACTTCGGCGGGCACCGCGATCTCGCGATCCACCCCGTGAATGCTGAACATGCCGTGAACCTTCACCGAAGACTTCCCCTCCCTTGCGACGGCGCCTTCGATCTTGTCGGGATGAAACACAATCTCGGGATAGCGCTCGCTCTCCAGTACTTCCTTATGCATCTTGCGGTCGCGCGTGCCGCTGCCACTCTCGCCGCTTTTTGCATCGACCACAATCTCGCCCGACATTTTTCCCGAGGCCGGGTCAAACTGTAAGGCTCCGCGTTTCAGACGAAACGTTCCATGCACGGTGTGAAGAACGTCTCCCAGAGTGAACTTGACGGAGGTTTGCTCGGGGTCCAGCTGGAAAGCCCTATCCTCGGCCGCAGCGAAAATAGCAAGAGCGGCCAGCAGAGTTAGAACAACCAATCCAAATCCGGGAACACGCTTGTAAGCCGCATGCTTGGCGACGTTCATGATGTTATGCGGTTAACAGCCCCCATCCAAGAGTCAGCCCGTCTCTCACAACGTGCAGAGGTGGCAGTACTCCCACGTGCAGCTCGAGAAAACGGCGGAAGATTTCCGGCCGCTTCTCGAAGACCTGCAATGTACGACGCTGCAGCCACGGACGACGATCGAGAGTGAGCATCAGCCGGGCCATGCAGAGCGGACGCAGGGCCAGCTTACGATGTGCAGCCTGATAGCGTTCAAGGTCGCCGGATTCCATGCTTTCCGCCAGCGCAACCGCCTGACTGAACGCCAGCCCCAGTCCTTCTCCTGTGATCGCATCCACGGTACCTGAGGCATCCCCGATCAGCGCTACATTGCCTCGCCACACATGTGTGAGCTTGCGATTGCCGGTAAGAGATCCTCGTTCGGAGGACACCGCCTCGGCGCCACGCAATCTCTCAGCAAGTGAGGGCAAGGCCCGCAGCCCTTCCTCCAGCCGCAGACTGGAATCATGTGAAGCCAGTGCCACGCAGACTTGCTCGCGGCTCACAGCCGTGGCGTACCCCTGGCAGTGGTCGCCCCAGTAGACTTCCATGTGGTCGCTCCAGGGTGCGACGCGGTAATGCCGTCGGAACGCGTAACGAAGCCGAGGCCGCGGGCCGCGATCGAGACCAGCCCATCGCCGCACGCGCGATTTCGAGCCATCCGCGCCAACAATCCAGCGCGCGTGAACCACGCGATCGCCGAGATGAACTCCTTGTGGAGAGATGCCGGTAACCGCAGTTCGCCACAACAGGCCCGCGCCGAGCAGCGCCGCGCGTTCCGTCATCAGGCGATGCAGAGAAGTTCGGCGGACCGCGAGGCCGCAACTGTCGCCCGGAAATCGAGCATCCGCCGACAACGCGGCGCTGACGAAACGAATACCGCGGAAGGGATGAGCGTCGGTCCTGGGCACGTGAATGCCAAGTCGCTCCAGCGCCGCCCGTCCATCTGGCAGCAAGCCTTCGCCGCAAGCCTTGTCGATGGGCGGTTGCGCACCGTCGGCCACCAGCACCCGGAACCCTCGCTGGCGCGCCGCAATCGCCGCTGCCAGTCCCGCGGGGCCGCCCCCAATCACGAAAACATCGGTCGCGTCTGGCACGCTCTGGCTCATGTTTCTGCCCTTGTCACTCTCTGACATTACCAATTTCTGGCCTACCAGCGCAGCAGCAGCAGCTCCGAACAGAATCCGGGACCCATGGCCGCGAGTATGCCCATCGTACCCGGTTCCGGCCGCCGGTTCTTCATCACATCTTCCAGAACTACTAAGACAGACGCGGACGAAAGGTTCCCAACTTTTTTCAGGCAATCCCAGGAAGCATCGAGCTGCCCGTTGTGCAGGTCGAGCGCCGCCGCAGTCGCCTCCAGCACTTTCGGTCCGCCCGTATGCAGCACCCAGCTCCCGATTTCACTGCGTTTGTGTCCGTGGTCGGCCAGGAATGCATCGACATCGTGCCCCAGGTGTTCGCGAATCAGCACAGGCACTTCCGGCGAGAGCGTGATGCGAAAGCCCTTCTCGGTTACCTTCCATCCCATCATCTCTTCGGTGTCAGGATAGAAGATGGATCGGGTTGCTACGATCTCGGGTCCCGTCGAAGGCAGGTCGTTCCCCGTGACATCGTCACCTGTAACAATGACCGCTGCCGAGCCATCCGCAAACAGCCCGGAGGAAATCAGATTGGCAACAGAAAGATCATCCCGCTGGATGGTCAGCGAGCACAGCTCGACCGACACCAGCGCCGCCGCTTGCGATGGATAGGCGCGCACATAGTCCGCGGCGCGCGCAATTCCCGCCGCGCCGGCAACACACCCTAAACCAAAAATCGGTATCCGTCGAATATTGGTCGGCAATCCCATGCGGTTGATCAGCAAAGCGTCGATGGAGGGACTCGAGATACCAGTGACCGAAGTAAAAAACAACGCACCCAGTTCGCTTGGTTCAAGCCCCGCATGATGCAGGGCGCGGCAGAGCGCTTGTTCGCCCAGTTCCTGAGCGACCTGAATCCAGACGTCATTGGCCTGCCCCCAGGTTGTGAGTTCGTAGTATTTCTCAGGGGGCATCGCCAGATGGCGTCCTTCCACGGCGACGTTGCGGTGTAACCGCGCCAGCAGTTGCGGATTCCGTAGCCGGTCGCCCCAGTATTCCTGGAGTTTTTCCAGCAGAAATTTCTGAGAATAGTAATGCTTGGGGAAGGCGCTCGCGGCACTGGAGATTTTCATTTGTGTGGACCTTGGTCCCTCCCGAGCCAGCGCCATCACGATCCAGAGATCGGGCTCGCAGACCTAGATGATCCAGCGCCGTTCGCGCGTGCGCCGGCGTGGCGACCGTTCAGCCTTTATTGTCCCAATGCCGTCGTGCTGAGTTGTCACCCGCATGTTAAATCAAGAGCAGCTTGCGGAGACGAACTCGACTGCCACCCTGGCCGACTGCTCAAGTTGGAGCGCGTGTCCATTTCTTCTTCTTCTCCTAAGGCTTGGGTGTAATGGCAAACGAAGTCGGATTCCCCGGGAGCGGGTAAGAGGCAACTGAGGTAAGCGCTCCGCTGCTGGTATTAAGATTGAAAGACTGAACCACGGGAGTCTTCTGGTTTCCCACAAACAAATAGCTCCCGTCCGGGTCACTGGCAATCACAGTGGGATTCGATCCCACGGCAAACGGCGAACTCGTCAGCAGAGTAAGTGTGCCATCTGAACCGACCGAGTACCCCGTGACAAAGGAGGTAGCTTGGTTGGCGACGAACAGATATTTGCCCGATTTGTCGATCAGAAGCGCAAGCGGTCCCGCGTATTGCACTCCCAACGGAGAATTGGCGAACTGGCTGAGCGAGCCATCTGCGTTAACCGTAAACTCGGAGATGGAGTCGTCGATGTTGTTGGCAGTGTATAGAAAATCACCGTTGGAACCGAACTCGATGGCCAGCCCATAAGGATTCGTTCCCGTATAGAAAAATGAGTTCGGAGCAAGCGCGGTGAGAACTCCCTGGTTAAGACTAAAGGCTTCGATCACTCCGGATAAGCCCACACCGTTGGATGGACCCGTGACGTAGAGAATTCCTCCGGACGGCGTCACCTGCATGTTGATGGGAGTAATACCGATTGGAGCGAACTGACCGGAAGTTTGGGGAACGGGCGTTAAAGCGCCACTGGTCGCGTCGATGGAGAACACCGAAATGTTAAACGAGCCGGAATTGCCGACGTAAAGAAAGGTCCCGGCAGAGTCCATGGCAAGCAGCGTGGGAGCGACGCCTACGACCGCGCGCGGCGTGACCTCCGTGAGAGTGCCAGCCGGCGCAATATCAAATAGAGAGACGTCGCCCTCGCCGGAGTTTGCCGCGTACAAGAATTTGCCCGACGGATGCATCGCCAGAGCCTGCACTCCCGGGCCCGCAGTGATGGGACTTCCCGTGAGTTGAGTGAGAATGCCCGAGTTGGGATCTTCGCGGTACACCGAAATCTGGTTCGACCCAGGAATTGCCGCGTACAAAAAACGGCTGCTGGTTGAAGTACAACCCACCCACAAAACCATGCTTGCGCAAACCAGAAACAGAGCCGCTGCTTTCTTTACCATCCGTGACTCCTGAAGGAATTTGTCGAAACCAAAATTGGGAAATCGCTGGCTCCCGTCAATCACCGGGAAGAGAGTATCTCTCAAGCAGGACGATTGTTACTCCTATCATACGGGACAAGCTGTCCCTCGCGCAGCAAACGCGGTGCATCTCTAGCTGCTGCGATGCAGGTTTTCTCCAGCCAGGTTGCACAAGGTCATTAGTGTAACCGACTGGATCGTTGAGAATGAAGCACTTGCTGCTCCTCGGACCGGCACCGATGAAAGCTCGGCAGATGGCTGGTCCGACCTGCTCAGTGAGCCGGACTCGGCCGGGGAGCGCCGGGGGACGATGTTGCCGGCAGCGCTTGCGCCTCGCCTCCCCGCAGAAACAGTCGCAGGCGATCGAGGTAAACGTATACGACCGGCGTCGTGAACAGCGTCAACATCTGGCTCACGATCAGTCCGCCAACGATGGTGATCCCCAGTGGCCGATGTAACTCGGAACCGGTTCCTCGGCCTAAAGCCAGCGGCAGCCCGCCCAACAACGCCGCCATGGTCGTCATCATGATCGGCCGGAAGCGCAAGATGCACGCTTCGTAAATCGCTTCCGCCGGTTTCTTCCCCTGGGTGCGTTCGACGTCGAGGGCTACGTCGATCATCATGATCGCGTTCTTTTTCACCAATCCAATCAGCAGGATGATGCCGATCATCCCAATTACGTTGAGCTCGTTGTGGGTCAATAGAAGCGCCAGCAGCGCGCCCACGCCGGCTGAAGGGATCGTGGAGAGAATCGTAATGGGATGAATATAGCTCTCATACAGCATTCCCAGCACAATGTAGACCGCGCCCACCGCGGTGAGGATCAGGATCAGCATATTCGACCGCGAATCCTGAAACGCGGCGGCCGTTCCCTGAAAGCTAGCCTGGATCGTCGGCGGAAAGCCGATCGTACGCTCGGCTTTCTCAATGGCGTCTGTGGCTTGGCCTAGCGAAACTCCCGGTGCCAGGTTGAACGAGATCGTCACGGAAGGGACCTGTCCCTGGTGATTCACGGCCAGAGGCGTATTTGACGGTTCAAAGTGCGTGAATGCCGCCAACGGCACCGGCGTTCCCGCGGTCGACCGCAGGTAAATGTTTTGCAGCGCTTCCGGAGTCTGCTGGAACTGCGGCGCAACTTCCATCACCACGTGATACTGATTCAACGCCCGGTACATGGTCGAGACCTGGCGCTGGCCGAAAGCGTCATAAAGCGCGTTGTCCAGAGTTTGAGGCGTGATCCCCAAGCGGCTGGCGGTATCGCGATCGATCACCAGTTTGGCCTGCAATCCCTTATCCTGCTGGTCAGAGTTCTGGTCCCGCAGTTCGGGCAGGGTCCTTAGCTTGTCGAGCAAGCGCGGGGCCCACATGTTCAGATCGTTCAGGTTCGCGCTCTGCAGCGTGTACTGATACTGTGCGTTGCCATACCGCCCGCCGATGGTGAGTTCCTGCGACGACTGCAAAATCAGCGTGGCGCCCGGCACCACCGCCAGTTTGCCGCGCAGACGGTTGATCACATCGTCGGCAGTCACGTACTGGCAAGCCTGCCAGAAGTGTTGTTTCTGGCAAGGGCCACGCTGTTCCAGCGGCTTCAGCATCACGAAGAAGCGGCCCGAGTTCAGAGCTGAACCTCCACCCGTAAATCCTCCCATGGTGTCGACCGCCGGATCCTTCATCACGATGCTGATGTAGCGCTTCATCTTGTCGCTCATCGACTGGAACGAAATGTCCTGCGCTCCGATCACCGAGCCTTGAATGCGCCCGGTATCCTGCTGCGGGAAGAAACCGGTGGGTACCTTGAAATAGAGGAAAATGCTCAGCGCAGCCACCAGAATGGTGACCGTCAGCATCACCGGCTGATAGGCCAAAACCCATTTCAGCATGCGGGTGTAGATTGCCAGCAATCGGTCGAAAAACCATTCACTGGCCCGGTAAAACATGTTGTGTTTCTCCGTCTTCGCCGGCCGCAGGAACTTGGCGCACATCGTTGGTGTGGTCGTAAGCGAAACCAGCAGCGACACTGTGATTGCCATGCTCAGCGTCACTGCGAACTCGCGGAACAGCCGACCCACAATTCCACCCATCATCAGGAGCGGGATAAACACTGCGACCAGAGACACGCTCATCGACAGAACGGTGAATCCAATTTCCGCCGCTCCTTTAAACGTCGCCTGGACAACGTCCATGCCGTGCTCAATGTAGCGGGTGATGTTCTCCAGCACCACGATGGCATCATCGACGACAAATCCCGTCGAAATCGCCAGTGCCATCAGCGACAGATTGTCCAGGCTGTAGCCCAGCAGGTACATTCCTCCGAACGTTCCCACCAGAGAAAGCGGCACCGCGATGCTGGGAATGATGGTCGCGCGTACGGTGCGCAGGAACAGAAACACAACCATGATCACGAGGAAGATCGAAATCAGCAGGGTTCTCTCGATGTCTTTTACCGACGCCCTCACCGAAGTCGTGCGGTCCGATACAATGGAAAGGTTGATCGCCGGCGAGATCGATGCCTGCAGATAGGGTAGGATCGCCCGCACCCGATCCACAGTGTCGATGATGTTGGCGCCCGGCTGCCGGAAGATCGCCATCATGATTCCCGGCTGGCCGTTGATCATTCCGAGATTGCGAACGTCCGACAGCGCGTCCACTACTTCGGCCACATCCCCTAACCGCACCGCCGCACCGTGGTTGTATGCCACGATGAGAGGCCGATACTGGTCCGCGGTGAAGAGCTGATCCGTATCGCTGAAGGTATACGACGTCGTGTGGTCGGAAACCTGACCTTTCGGGCGGTTGGCGTTGGCCGCATTCAAAGCATTGCGCACCGCATCCAGCCCAACCCCCAGTTTGTTCAGCAAAGTCGGGTTCACCTCGACCCGCACCGCCGGTTGCGATGAGCCCCACACGAAAACCTGTCCGACTCCCTCTACCTGCGCCAGCTTTTGCGACAAGATCGAGTCGGCGGCGTCATACATCTGCGGCACGGTCACGGTTTCCGAGGTCAACCCCAGCAACAGAATCGGAGAGTCTGAAGGATTCACCTTGCGATAACTTGGATTGCTCGGCAGGTTCGCCGGGAGCTGGCTTCGAGCCGCATTGATGGAGGCCTGCACGTCGCGAGCGGCAGCGTTGATGTCGCGGCTCAAATCGAATTGCAGCGAGATCCCGGTGCTCCCCAGTTGACTCGACGACGTCATCTGGTTGACGGCCGCGATGCGACCAAACTGCCGCTCCAACGGCGTGGCCACCGCCGATGCCATGGTTTGCGGATCAGCTCCCGGCAAGCTCGCGCCCACGCTGATCACCGGGAAATCCATTTTCGGCAGCGAAGCCACGGGAAGGAAATTGAATGCGAGAATCCCCGACAGCAGCAGCGCCGCCGCCAGCAGTGACGTGCCAATCGGACGCCGGATAAATGGGGCCGAAATACTCATGTTCTACCCAGCATGTTCTACCCAGTATGACTAGTCCGCCGACATCGGTTCCTGCGGAATCGGATTGCCGATTCGATAGCGCGCGAACCTCTGTGCCAGCCGGTCAAACCACAAATAAACCACGGGCGTCGTGTACAGCGTGAGCAACTGGCTGAGCAGCAGTCCTCCGACAATGGTGATGCCGAGAGGCCGGCGCAGTTCCGCTCCAGTCCCCGTTCCCAGCGCCAGTGGCAGTCCGCCCAGCAATGCCGCCATCGTCGTCATCATGATGGGCCGGAAGCGCAGCAGGCAGGCCTGATAAATCGCTTCCTCCGGCGGCTTATGCTCTACCCGTTCCGCCTCCAGCGCGAAGTCGATCATCATGATGGCATTCTTTTTCACAATGCCGATCAGAAGGATGATGCCGATCAGCGCCACCACGGTTAAATCATTCCCCGTAACCATCAGAGCCAGAATCGCGCCCACGCCCGCCGAAGGCAGGGTGGAAAGAATGGTCACGGGATGAATGTAGCTCTCGTACAAAACACCGAGCACAATGTAGACGGTGATCACGGCCGCCAGAATCAAATACGGCTCAGACGCCAGCGAGTTCTGAAACGCCGCAGCCGTCCCCTGAAACGCCGCGTGGATGCTGGGAGGCAGCTGAATGTCCTTCTCCGCCTGCTGGATCGCCTTAGTCGCGTCTCCCAGCGACGCTCCCGGCGCCAGATTGAACGAAAGCGTGACCACGGGAAACTGTCCCTGATGGTTGTTGGCCAGCGAGGCGTTACTCGACTGCATCTTCGTGAAGGTCGAGATCGGAACCGGCGCCCCGCTGGTCGACACGGCTGCGCCGTTGGCTGAGGGCGCGCCGGTGTTCGCCGTCACCGTGCTGGGGCGGATGTAAATGTCTTTCAGAGCCTCGGGAGTCAGCGCGAAGTTCGGAAGAACTTCCAGGATCACGTGGTACTGGTTCAACTGCGTGAAGATCGTCGAAACCTGCCGCTGTCCGAAAGCGTCGTACAGGGTGTTGTCGATGGCTTGCGGGTAAATTCCCAGTCGCGACGCCGTGTCCCGGTCAATCGTGACATTCGTTTTGAGCCCGTTGTTCAGTTGGTCGGTGGCCACGTCGGTCAACGCGGGCAAGGTTTGCAGCTTCGCCACCAGCTTGGGAGTCCACTGTGCCAGTTCCTGCGCGTCCGCATCTTCTATCGAATACTGAAACTGGGTACGGCTCACGCGGTCTTCAACCGTGAGATCCTGCACCGGCTGCATGTAGAGCGTTATGCCGTCGACCTTCGCCAGTTCGGGTTGCAGCCGCCGTATGATGGCCGAGGCATCGTCGGAGCGCTCATTGACTGGCTTCAGATTGATCTGGATCCGGCCCTGGTTCGGCGTGGTGTTTGTGCCGTCCACTCCGATGAACGACGACAGGCTGTCTACCGCCTTGTCTTTCAGGATGACTTTCGCCAGCTCCTGCTGGCGCTGCGCCAAAGCATCGAACGAAACGAAATCGGGCGCTTCCGACACGCCCAAAATTACTCCTGTATCCTGCACCGGGAAAAATCCCTTGGGCACGATCACGTACAAAAAGAGCGTGAGGACCAGCGTTCCGAACGTCACCATCAGCGTCACGGTCTGGTGCTTCAGCACAATCTTCACCGTGCGCCCGTAAAACGCGATGATCCGGTTGTAATAGTTCTCGGTCACTTCGTAGAAGCGGCCCTTGTCGCCTTCCTTGCGATGCTTCAGAAGCTTGGCGCACATCATCGGAGTCAGGGTCAGCGAAACTCCCGCCGAAACTAGAATCGTCACCGCCAGAGTGACGGCGAACTCGCGGAATAGGCGCCCCACAATGTCGCCCATGAACAGCAGCGGGATCAGCACTGCAATCAGCGACACGGTCAGCGAAACAATCGTGAAACCGATCTGGCCCGACCCTTTCAGCGCGGCATCCAGCGGGGAGTCTCCCGCCTCCAGATAGCGGTCGATGTTCTCGATCATGACGATGGCGTCGTCCACCACGAAGCCGGTGGAGATGGTCAGCGCCATGAGTGTGAGATTGTTCAGACTGTAGCCGAGCAGGTACATCACGCCGAAAGTACCGATCAGAGAGAGAGGCACCGCGACGCTCGGAATCACCGTCGCGGCCAGATTCCGCAGGAACAGAAAGACCACCAGCACGACCAGGGCAATGGCCAGCATCAACTCGAACTCCACGTCCTTGACGGAAGCGCGGATCGTGGTCGTCCGGTCGGTCAGAATCTGCACCGTCACCGCCGAGGGTAGGGACGCCTGCAACTGCGGTAACAGTTTCTTGATCCGGTCCACCACGCTGATAATGTTGGCTCCGGGCTGGCGCTGGATGTTGACGATCACCGCCGGCGTCAGATTCATCCACGCCGCGAGCCGAGTGTTCTCCGTCCCATCGATGACGTTCGCGACATCGCTGATCCGCACGGGCGCGCCGTTGTGATAGGCGATGATGATGGGCTTGTACTGCTCGCTGGAGAAAAGCTGATCGTTGGCGCCGATGGTGTAGGACTGCCGCGTCCCATCGATCACGCCCTTGGCTTGATCCACGTTCGCCTGCGCCAGCGCCGCGCGCAGGTCTTCCAGACTGAGTCCGTAGGAAGCCAGCGCCGTCGGGTTGGCCTGAATCCGTACCGCCGGCTTCTGGCCGCCGCTGATCGAAACCAGCCCGACCCCGGGCAACTGCGAAATCTTCTGCGCCAGCGAAGTATCCGCAAGATCTTCCACCTTCGACAACGGCAGCGAATCCGAAGTCAGCGCCAGGGTGAGAATCGGGGCGTCGGCCGGATTCACCTTGTTGTAGATCGGGGGATTCGGTAAGTCTACCGGCAAGTACGTCGAGCCCGAGTTGATCGCAGCCTGCACCTGCTGCTCTTCCACGTCAATGTTCTGATCAAGGCCGAACTGCAGCGTGATTACCGAACTGCCAAACGAACTGGTCGACGTCATCTGGCTCAGGCCGGGCACCTGGCCGAACTGCCGCTCCAGCGGGGACGTCACCGACGAAGCCATCACGTCGGGATCGGCCCCCGGATAAAACGTGACCACTTGAATCGTTGGATAGTCGACCTCGGGCAGCGCCGACACCGGTAGTTGCATAAACGCAACCCCGCCCACGAGAAGCACGCCAACCATGAGCAGCGTGGTCGCGACCGGCCGAAGAATAAATAAACGTGAAGGGCTCATGAACCTGGCGTTGCTGAAGCCGGCTTTCCTGAGTCTGGGTTATCAGAGTTTGGGTTATCGGATTCTGGGTTACCAGAGCTTGGGTTATTTGAGCCTGGAGCTCGTGAATCTGCGCTTCCCGTTGCCGTCCCGTGTGCACCACCATTGATCGGCGAAACGCCCCGTCCGCCGCTGGCCCCGCCGCTCGGACTGGTGTTGCGCACATTGATGAGGCTGCCTCTCTGCAGTTTGTCCTGCCCGTCGGTCACCACCGTGTCGCCCGGATTCACTCCGCTGGTGACCACGGTCGTGTCTCCCTGGGTCAGCGAAATAGTAACCACTTTGTCCTGCACCGTCTTGTCGGGGTTCACTGCATACACGAACGTACCCTGCGGACCGCGCAGAATCGCAGCCGTCGGAATGACCGTGCTGTTTTTTCGCGTCTCCAGCAGCAGGTCAGCATTTACGAACTGATTCGGCCAGAGCTGGTTGTCTTTGTTATCGAAAACAGCCTTGAGCTTCGCCGTGCCGGTCGTGGGATCGATCTCGTTGTCGATGGTCAGCAACTTGCCCGTGGCCAGCTTGGTCTGATCGTCGCGGCTGAACGCATCCACTTCGAGCGTTCCCTGCTGCATGCGCCGCGAGACGCTCGGCAGCACATCTTCCGGCAGCGTGAAGATCACCGCAATCGGCTGCAACTGGGTCAAGATCAGCATGGGATTGGTGTCTGAGGCGTGAATGATGTTGCCCGGATCGACTTGCCGAAGTCCGACGCGCCCAGTGAACGGCGCCGTAATGTGGCAGTAGACGATCTGCAGCTTGGCATTATCGATCTGCGCCTGATCGGTGCGCACCGTCCCATCGAGCTGGTCGACCAGAGCCTTCTGCGTGTCAACCTGCTGCTGGGCGATACTGCCCGAGGGAATCAGCGACGTGTAACGGTCCAGATTCAGCTTGGCATCGCGCAACTGCGCCTGGTCGCGGAATAACTGCGCCTGCATCTGCTCCAGTTGCACCTCGAAAGGTCGAGAATCGATTTCGATCAGCAGCTCTCCCTGGTTGACGTTTTGCCCCTCCCGGAAGTTCACCTTCATGATCTGTCCGTCAACGCGGCTCTTAATGTTGGCAGTATTAAACGCCGTGACTGCTCCCAGGCCCGACAGGTAAACCGGCACGTCCTGCCGCTGCACTTGGGCCACCGCCACCGAGACGGCGCGCGGCGCTGCCGCCTGCGCCTTCTGCTGTTTGGAGTCGGCGCTGCTGCTGCAGCCGAGGAAAAAGGCGCAAACCGCTGCCAAGGCAAAGATGGATATGATGCGCGACGGGCGGACCGTCATCACGCGAGGTTTGCTTTCAGAAAGATGAGTCATGTTCACAGGATGATCCGTTGCCGTTGGTATTTGACCCGGACCCGGCACGAGGTGCAAGTATTAGACGTAAGCATTGTAGGCTCGGTTGCGGCAACTTACCCCTGGGAGGCGGGAAATTTCTAACAAATGAAGCCTCCCCTAGAGTGGCTCAGGCAGGAACCGGAATGCAGCTGCTACTGTAAAACCGTGCCTATCCAGCATCAACCGCGGCCTACTAGCAGGTCAAGACCGGGGCGAAGGTTTTACAAATCTTTACTCGCATTGACCTGGGTTGACTCTGGGGCTAATTCTTACGACAAATTCTTACGACAAACTCTCACGGCGCTCGTAGCGCTGCCGGCGCGGGATGCCGCGCCTCGTAAGCCTCAATTTCCGCCTCGTGTTGCAGCGTGAGCCCAATGTCGTCCAGCCCATTCAGTAGGCAATGGCGAACGAACTCGTCCATGGGAAAAGTAGCGCGGAACCCTTGCTCGTCGCGCACTTCGCATTTCTCCAGGTCAATCGTGACCTGGTAGCCGTCGATCTCCTCGGCTTGCTGCATCAGTGCTGCCACTTCGTCCTCGCTTAGCCGCACGGCGAGAAATCCATTCTTCGCGCTGTTGTTGGCGAAAATGTCTCCGAACGAAGAGGAAATCACCGCGCGGAAGCCAAAGTCGGCCAGCGCCCACACCGCATGCTCGCGCGACGACCCGCAACCAAAATTCCTCCCTGCGACCAGAACGCTCGCGCCCTCGTAGCGCGGCTCATGCAGCACGAAGTCAGGATTTCTCTTTCCGTCCCCGCTGAAGCGCCAGTCATAAAACACAAACTGCCCAAAGCCCGTACGCTCAATCCTTTTCAGAAACTGCTTGGGGATGATCTGGTCCGTGTCCACGTTCACCCGGTCCAGCGGCGCCACGCGACCGCGATGCACTGTGAATGATTTCATTTACGACCTTTCAACTGTTCCCAAATCGAAATCTTCAGTTCCAAGGCGTCGTCTCCCCTAACCAGAAACGCTTCTTCCTGATTCCAATCGTGGAAGTGTATGTGGTAAGCCGGAGGGGTCGTCCAGTCAAACACGCGAATGACTGTTCCGGCAGCACCTACCGGCACATCAAATCCGGGCAAAGGCTTCTTGAGAGCGACCACATCGAAATTGTGAAACATCGCTGCCTCTACTGGAACTTCCAATTCCGAATATCCGTAAAATGTCCCGCAATCGCCGCCGCTGCCGCCATCATCGGACTCACCAGGTGCGTCCGCCCCCCGCGCCCCTGCCGACCTTCAAAATTTCGATTGCTGGTCGAGGCACAGCGTTCCCCGGGCTGCAAGATATCAGGATTCATTCCGAGGCACATGGAGCATCCCGACTCGCGCCACTCAAACCCGGCATCCTGAAAAATCCGGTGCAGCCCTTCCTGCTCGGCGGCCCGCTTCACGGTCTGCGATCCGGGCACCACCATCGCCCGCACCTTTGCGTTGACGTGATGTCCCTTGGCCACCCTCGCCGCTGCTCGCAAATCTTCAATTCGCGAATTCGTGCAGGAACCGATGAACACGCGATCGATGCCGATATCCTCAATCCGTCGCCCCGGCTCCAGCCCCATATATTGCAACGCGAGTTCGGTCGAACGCCGGTCCGTTTCCTGCAAGCCTTTCACGTCCGGCACGCGTCCGGTCACCGGTGCCACCATGCCCGGATTCGTTCCCCACGTGACGAACGGACAAAGCTGCGCCCCATCAATCTCCACGACTTTGTCGAAAGCCGCGCCCTCATCAGTCGGAAGACTCCGCCAATAGGCGACGGCCTTCTCCCATTCCGTGTCGCGTGGAGCAAATCGCTTGCCCTTCACATACGCGATGGTCGTCTCGTCCGGTGCCACCATCCCCGCGCGTGCTCCCGCCTCAATGCTCATGTTGCACAGCGTCATGCGCCCTTCCATGGAAAGCGCGCGCACCGCCGGCCCTGCGTATTCGATGACGTGTCCCGTCGCGCCATCAGTGCCGATCTGTCCGATGATCCCCAGCGCCAGATCCTTCGCCGTGACGCCATCCGCCAGCCGCCCGCGTACATCGATCTTCATCGTCTTCGGCGTCTGCTGCGCCAGGCACTGCGTGGCCAGCACGTGCTCGACTTCCGATGTGCCGATCCCAAACGCCAGCGCTCCAAACGCTCCATGCGTGCTGGTATGGCTGTCTCCGCACACGATCGTCATCCCTGGCTGTGTCAACCCCAGCTCCGGACCGATCACATGCACGATCCCCTGATCCGGCGAATCGATGTCGAACAGCCGGATACCGAACTCCTTGCAGTTGCTTTGCAGCGCCGCGATTTGCTTGGCCGCAATCAGATCGGTAATCGGAGTTCCGCGCGGCTCCGTAGGAATGTTGTGATCGACGGTCGCGACAGCGCGGACTGGTTGCCGCACCTTCCTCCCGGCAGCCCGCAAGCCGTCGAACGCCTGCGGCGACGTCACCTCGTGCACCAGATGCAAGTCGATATACAGAATCGGCGACCGCCCCGCCGGCTGCGCCACCAGGTGATCGTTCCAAATCTTCTCGAATAACGTCTTCTTCTGTGACATTACAGTTCTGCTCAATCGCTCTCAATTATCGCGGCGCTGTGATCGCTCCCTGCGACGCCGACGACACCAGCGCCGCATATTTCGCAAACACACCCGTAGGATAGCGCGGCTGCGGCGCCTTCCACTGGGCCATGCGCTGGCGCAATACATCGTCGCTGACTTCAACCGCCAGTTCGCGCTGGTTAACGTCGAAGCGGATCATGTCGCCATCGCGCACGCCCGCGATGGGACCTCCCAGCGCCGCTTCGGGAGAGACGTGGCCCGCCATCAGCCCGCGGGTCGCACCGCTGAAGCGCCCGTCGGTTAACAGCGCGACCGAGCCGCCCAGTCCTTCGCCCACAATCGCCGCGGTCACACCCAGCATTTCGCGCATTCCCGGACCGCCCTTCGGCCCCTCGTTGCGAATCACGACGACATCTCCCGCGTGAATCTTCTTCGCGGTCACCGCAGCCATCGCTTCTTCCTCGGATTCAAATACCCGGGCCGGCCCGCGATGCTCCAGCCGTTCGTGTCCGCTGATTTTCGCGACGCAGCCTTCCGGCGCAAGATTCCCCTTGAGAATCACCAGGCCGCCAGTCGCCTTCAGCGGCTTCGCGAGCGGAACAATCACTTCCTGTCCCACAGTCTCTACCGCGCTCTCGGCCTCAGCCCCAATCGTCAGGCCCGTCACGGTCTTCGCCGAGGGATGCAGATACTTGCCAGTCAGCAATCGCTTCGCCAGCAGCCGGATTCCGCCCGCGCGGTGCATGTCCGAAGCTACAAAACGTCCCGAAGGCTTGAGATCGGCCAACAGCGGAGTCCGCGCGCTCACGGTTTGGAAATCGTCAATCTCGAGTGTAACGCCCGCCTCGCGTGCAATCGCCAACAGATGCAACACCGCGTTGGTTGACCCCCCAGTAGCTGCGACCGAAGCGATCGCATTCTCGAAAGCATCACGCGTCAAAATGTCGCGAGGCTTAATTCCGTTTTGCAGCACATTCATCACAATCTTGCCGCAGTCAAACGAGATCTGATCCTTCTGCGTATCCATCGCCGGAACGCTGTTGAACCCCATCGGCGAAAGCCCGATCATCTCCATAACCGTCGACATGGTGTTCGCGGTGTACTGCCCGCCGCACGCGCCCGCTCCCGGACACGCCGCATCTTCCAGTCCGCGAAGGTCTGCGTCCGTCATTTTTCCTGCGGCGTTCGCGCCAACAGCTTCAAACACATCCTGAATCGTTACATCCTTCCCGCGATAGCTGCCCGGCGCAATCGTCCCGCCATATAGCACCATCCCCGGCAGGTTCATGCGCGCCAGCGCCATGGCCGCCGCCGGAATCGTCTTGTCGCAGCCGACCACGCACACCACCGCATCAAACATCTGCCCGCGGCAGACCAGCTCAATCGAGTCTGCAATCAGTTCGCGGCTCACCAGCGACGCCCGCATGCCCTCGGTGCCCATCGTTTCGCCGTCGGAGATCGCGATGGTGTTGAACTCCATCGGCGTGCCGCCGGCCGCGCGAATCCCTTCTTTCACCTTGGCCGACAACCGGCGCAAGTGAAAGTTGCACGGCATGGTTTCGATCCATGTGTTGGCCACGCCGATGAGAGGGCGGCTTAGATCGGCATCCGTGAATCCAATGGCCTTGAACATGGAGCGCGCTCCCGCCCGGTCGCGCCCCTCGGTTATTCCGCGGCTAATGTGCTTGAGATCCATAGTGGAAGATTACAAGATGCGCAGTGAAGATGTGAAACGTGTCTCCGTGGTCTTCACGTTTTCCTTCGTGAACCTTCGTGGTCGATGCTTTTTGTTCCCCACCGCAACGAAAAACGGGGAACCTGCCAAGCAGCAGGCTCCCCCAGTCGCATGACGCTGCCCAGGAGCCGTCATGCTTGCCCAGCCAATCCAAACTTGAACCTAAGCCCGGGCCGCCGCACGCGATTCTTCGATCGGCACGCCCGCTGGAGGATGTGCCGCCGTCCACGCCGTCGCGTGCCCCGTGCCGGAACCGACCTTGATGACGTCGGCGATGCCATACCACTCGCGATACAACTGTCCGACCTGCCTGTGATTTACCTCGAGCGCCAGCGTGACCTGATGATCGTGCTCGGCCGGTTCGGCCTGTACCATGGGCAAGTCGAGCGCACGGCGCGAAGCCGCATTCAGAATCCGCATCAACGTTCCCTGCGTGTTGCGATAGCGAATGTGAAAAGTCTGCATATGCTTGCCCCTTTACTGCGTCGGTTCCTCTTCCAGCAACATCTCCGAAAGCGCCGCGCCCGCCGGAACCATCGGGAAAACATTGGCCTCCGGAGCACAATCAAACACCAGCAACTCCGGCTCCGGCGACCGTAGGAACCGGTCGATCTCATCCCCGGTTTCCTTCGCCACCGGAAACTCCCGCATGGCGTCTTCGTTCAGCCGGAAGCTGTGAATCTTGTAGGCTTTGGCGATCTCGACGAAATCCGGATTGTCGCTCAAATCGGTCTCGGCATAATTCCGCTGATAAAACAGCTGCTGCCACTGCCGCACCATGCCCAGATATTTGTTGTCGATGATAACCATCTTCACCGGCAGGCCGAGGCGATGAACCGTGGCCAGTTCCTGGATGTTCATCTGAAATCCGCCGTCGCCGGAAACGCAGAGCACGCAGGTGTCGGGCTTGGCGAGTTGCACGCCAACCGCAGCCGGCAGGGCGAAACCCATGGCCCCCAAGCCGCCGGACGTAATGAATCCCCGCGGCGACGACGACCGGTAGCGCTGTGCCGCCCACATCTGGTGCTGACCCACGTCGGCGAGAACCACGCTATCCTGTGGCAGCCGGCTGAAGAGTTCGTCGAGAAAGCGAATCGTCGGTTGCGCGAGCCCGCGCGGATCGAGTTCTGCCCGCTCTGCTCCGCAGGCGACCGCACGCCACCCGCTGAAGTCGGGAAGAGAGTGCCGCCGCAGTTCCGCCTGGAACGCCGGAATCGTGTCCGCCAGATTTCCGATGACCGGCAGGTCGCACGGACGCACGCGATCGAGCTGCGCCGGATCAATTTCGAAGTGAACGATCTTCGCATGAGGCGCAAAGCGCGTCGGCTCACCCGTCACCCGATCATCCAGCCGCGCTCCAAATACCAGCAGCAGATCGGTTTCGTTGAGCGCCGTATTCGCGGCGCGCGTTCCGTGCATGCCCACCATGCCCAGGTAATACGGCGCCTGCGGAGGAACCGCGCCCAATCCATGGACTGTGGCAAACGTGGGAACATTCAACTGGTCGAGCAGTTGCCGCAGTTCAGGAATCGCTCCCGACAACTTCGCGCCCGCGCCCACCAGGGCAACCGGCTTCGAAGCCTGCTGCAGCAGGGTGACGATCGTGTCGGTAAAACCGCCGTCGGCTTTCGCATCGGCGGGCCGCGCGTGCGGCGTAAACTTCACCGGCCCGGAAAAGTCTTTCTTCGCCTTCAGCATGTCGGTGGGGATGTCGATCACCACCGGCCCCGGACGCCCGCTACGAGCCCAATAAAATCCTTCGGCAATCGCCTCAGGAATTTCGTCAATCGTGCGGACCAGCCGGCTCCATTTGGTCAGCGACAGGGTCACGCCGAAAACGTCAGTCTCCTGAAACGCATCGGTCCCAATGAGCGCGCTGCGCACCTGCCCGGTGATGCAGACCAGAGGAACGGAATCCATCTTGGCGTCGGCAATGCCCGTCACCAGATTCGTCGCGCCCGGCCCGCTGGTCGCCATGGCAACGCCCACTTCGCCGGTGACCCGCGCGTAGCCTTCCGCAGCGAACACCGCGCCCTGCTCATGCCGCGTCAGGATGTGCCGTATTCCGCTGCCCTCCAGCGCGTCATACAGCGGCATGATCGCGCCGCCGGGATAGCCAAACACCAGCTCCACCCCTTCGGCGCGCAGGCACTGCAGGACGATGTCAGCGCCCTTATGCATTCACCACCTGTTTGGTTCCGTCTTTAGGCGCTTCCGCAGGCTTCTTACCTTCTTTCGGCAGCCAGCTCATCATGCCGCGCAGCTGCGCACCTACGATCTCGATGGGATGCTGCTTTTCTTTCTCGCGCAGCTTATTGAAATTCGGGCAGCCGTTCTTGTTCTCGGCAATCCACTCCCGCGCGAACTCGCCGCTTTGAATGTCGGCCAGCGTCTTCTTCATGGCGGCGCGGGTGGCATCACCCACAACCTGCTCGCCGCGCGTCAGATCGCCATATTCCGCGGTGTTCGAAATGGAATAGCGCATCCGCCCCAACCCACCTTCGTAGATCAAGTCGACGATCAGCTTCACCTCGTGCAAGCACTCGAAGTAGGCAATCTCCGGCGCGTAGCCGGCCTCGACCAGCGTTTCGAATCCCTTCTTGATCAGCGAGGTCAGCCCGCCACATAGCACGGCCTGCTCGCCGAACAAGTCGCTCTCGGTTTCTTCCTTGAAAGTCGTCTGCAGCACTCCCGCCCGCGTCGACCCAATGCCGTGTGCATAGGCCAGAGCCAATTCGTGGGCGTGACCGCTGGCGTCCTGGTGAATCGCGATCAGCGACGGCACTCCGCGCCCTTCGCTGTACACGCGCCGCACCAGGTGGCCTGGACTTTTCGGCGCAATCATCACCACATCCACGTCGTTCGGTGGGATGATCGTCTTGAAGTGAATGCTGAAGCCATGCGAAACCCCGAGCACTTTGCCGGGATGCAGAAAGGGCTTGATGTGCTTTTCGTAGAGCTCACCCTGGGTCTCGTCGGGCGTGAGCACGTGGATCCAGTCGGCGCGCTTGCAGGCCTCATCCGGCGCCACCACGACCATGCCGTCGGCCCGCGCCTGGGCTGCGCTTGGCCGGTTCGGGTCGAGTCCGATGATCACTTTGTGTCCGCTGTCGCGAAGATTCTGCGCCTGCGCGTGTCCCTGGCTGCCGTAGCCCAGGATGGCGATCGTCTTGCCCTTCAGCGCCTCGGGCTTGGCGTCGCGTTCATAGAAAATAGTAACCACCGGGTGCTCCTCTCGTTGCTTATTGCAACTCGTCTCGTCACACAAGGGAGGAAATAAGCCCTTGTTTGTTGGGGAAGGATTCCTCGCTCGACATCTGGCGAAAAGGAATCCTAAACTGCGATACCGACCGGTCGGTCGGTATATCTACAAATCTTACCTGCCGCCTTGACTCTGTGTCAAGCGATAACCTGAGCCCTCTCCAGCCGTTGATTTGGCACTGGCCGGCAAAGCCGCTGAAACATTTCGTGCGTTTTTGGGAATCGATAGAGCCTTTAGGTATCGTCTCGGCCGAAGACTTCGCGATCAGATCCGCGGATGCGCGTACCCTAGTAAGAAAGAGCCTCCAGTTCGCGGAGGTGTGACGATGGCTGACAAGCGCAATCCAACCAACGGCCAAGTTCAATCCGACGCGCCGCCGTCGCCGAAGAAAACAGAAGCGGTTTTTCTCGCCCCGAAGTTGTCCAAGGCCTTCCGTCTGGGCAAGGATTGCGAGTATGAGAAGGAACTGCGCCGCCTGCAGATCGAGTTGGTGAAGCTTCAAGAGTGGATCAAGCACCAGGGCCTCAAATTGGTGATCCTGTTCGAAGGCCGGGACGCCGCCGGCAAGGGAGGCGCTATCCAGCGGATTTCCCAGACTCTGAACCCGCGCTTCTGCCGCGTAGTCGCCTTGGGCACGCCGACGGAGCGAGAGAAGACTCAGTGGTATTTCCAGCGCTATGCCGCGCATCTGCCGGCCGCCGGTGAGATGGTTCTGTTCGACCGGAGCTGGTATAACCGCGCCGGCGTCGAGCATGTGATGGGCTTCTGCACCGAGGCCGAGTATGTGGAGTTCCTGCACAGCTGCCCTGAATTTGAGCGCATGCTGGTGCGAGCGGGCATTACGCTGATCAAGTATTGGTTCTCCGTCAGCGACGAAGAACAGGAACGCCGCTTTCAGGATCGTATGCGTGACCCTACCAAGCGCTGGAAACTGAGTCCCATGGATCTCGAATCCCGGCGGCGTTGGGCGGAATACTCGCGGGCGAAAGACGAGATGTTTAGCGTCACCGACATCAAGCAGGCTCCGTGGTACGTGGTGAACGCGGAAAACAAGAAATGCGCCCGGCTCAACCTCATTCATCACTTGCTGTCGCTAATTCCCTACCGGGATCTAACCCCGGAGCGACTCAAACTGCCGCCGCTCGACAAAACTAAGTACGTGAGGCCGCCGATCCAGGAACAGACTTTCGTCCCCGAAAAGTACGGCTCCGGCAAGTAATGTAGGGAGCCACCCTCGGCACTCGGAAGATCTATGTGGGAACAACCGCCTTAGGCTGTCCGGGGAAAACTCATGTAGGGACGGCCGCCCTCGGCCGTCCGTTGAGCGAAGCTCGACGGCCGTTCTGCTAGAAGCCGGCACAGATGCACCCCTGACTTTGCGCCAGTGGCATTCCGGCCCGCAACTATTTACCATGTCCCCCGATGCCCCGCGAAACTCTGGTTGATTCCCGGCAGGAGATCCTGCGCACCGCTGCCCGCCTGTTCCAGCAGCGCGGATACGACGCGACCTCGATGAACGACGTCGCCGCCGCGCTCAAACTCAGCAAGGGCGGCCTGTACCACCACTTTCAGAGCAAAGACGAAATCCTGTTCGAGATCATGAACCACGCCATGGAGATCACCCAGGAGCGCGTGCTCGCCCCCGTGCGCGGCATCGTCGATCCCGCGGACCGGCTGCGCGCCCTGATCCGCTTGCACATGGAAGTCGTTCTCAGCCCGCGCGACCGCGAGATCACGGTCATGCTGCACGAAAACCATCCTCTGCCGCCCGCGCTCCGCAAGCGCATCAACCAGCGTAAGAAAGAATATGTGCACTTCGTAGAGAACCTGATCGCCGACGTCCAAAAAGAAGCTCAACGCACACGCGCGGCAAAAAGTGCCGTCAGCCCGCGTGCCGCTGCCTTCGCCCTGCTCGGCATGATCAACTGGATCTACCAGTGGTACAAGCCGGAAGGGGAACTGCAGGCGAACCAATTGATTCCACAGTTCACCGAACTACTTTTTGGAGGAATCCTGGCTTGAAGGCGTGGTTCGGCAACGTCGGCGAGATCGACCGGCAGCGGGCCGCGAGCGGCAAATTGTATGGCGAGTTCCTGCGCGTCGCAGCTATGAGCGCGGGACTCTACGTGTTGCCCGCCGGCGGTACCGATCCGCAATACCCGCATCATGAGGATGAGATGTACTACGTCGTCCGCGGGAAAGCGCGCTTCAGAGCTGCAGACGAAGATCAGGAAATCTCTGCCGGAAGCGTGCTGTTCGTCGCCGCCGGAGTTGAGCACCGCTTCCACGACATCACCGAAGAACTGAAAGTGCTGGTTTTCTTCGCGCCCCCGCGGAAAGCTAGGCCCGGCCGATACTCCCGACTACTTGTGCGGGGGTACCCAGTAAACCTCTTCCTTGACAGCTCCCTTGTCGGTAAACCCGCGCCGCTTCAGAATCGCCTTGCTGTGCTCGATCATGTCGGGATGCCCGCACAAATAAGCCAGGGTGTTGCTGGGATCCAGTTCCCAATGATCCGCATACTTGCGCAGAATGTCGTCCGCCCGCCCGATTTCTCCCGGCCAGTCGGCGTGATCCCACGGACGGCTGACCGTCGGCACATATTTGAACCACGGCAATTCTTTGTCGAAGTGATTCAGTTCATCGAGGTATCCAAATTCCCACGGGCGGCTCGCGCCGTTCAGTAAGTACAGTTTGTGGGTGCCGTCGAATCGGCCCTCTTTCCAATCTTTGTGGAGCGTTCGCACGTAGCTCACGAACGGAGCCACGCCGGTCACCGTCGAGATCAGCAGATGATTCGTCTTGCCATTCTGCGTGTCCAGCGAAAATTTTCCCTTGGGAATTTTCCGCATCAGTAACTGGTCGCCAGGTTGCAACTTGTGCAGCAGCGGCGTCAGCGCACCTTCCGGAACCAGCTCGAAGAAAAATTCGATCTCATCTTCAAAAGGCGACGACGCGATCGAATATGGACGCTCCACGCGCTTCCCGTTCGCCTCCACTCCCAGCGTCGCATACTGCCCTGGGACAAAATGGAACACGCCCCCGCTGCGGATGCGGAACATCCAAAGGTCGGGAGCGAAATCGACGCGCCGGGTAATCTCGGCGTGATAGAACTTGTCCTCGGGTACAGTTATCACCTGGCCTCAACCTTCTTCCTGCTTCCGTGTAGAGACGTATCTTGCAACGTCTCAGCGACGGCAAGAACGTAACACGTTTAAACACCAGTCTCGAATCGTACGCCCGGCATTCCCAGTCGCAATCCCAGGAACTATGCAAACGCAGTCGCCCGCTGTGCGACGCGGGATGCCCTCTCACCGCAGAGTGCCGCTACTTCCAGAACTTGCCAAGGTAGATCCAATGTCCACCTGCGTGACGGCCACTGCGCTCTTCAACTGTTGCAGTTCTGCCTGCAGCCGCTTCCAGTTTTTTGGCTTCCCTTTGGCCACGACCACGGCATCAGGACTCTTGAAGAACGCCAGAATATTTTCCCGCAGTTCCGGCGGGACGTTTTCGAAGTTGCGATCGGCCAAATCGTTCAGCAGATGCCCGTATGTCTGGTCCGCCAGCACGTACTCACCCGCCCGAGTCTCCTTCCCGGTGTCGCAGTCGCGGTTGGCCAGATGCAGCGTACCTCTCTGTGATTCCTGCAGCAGTTGACGGTAGCTGCGGACGGTTTCGTCGAGACTCTTCACAAAAAGGTCTTCCTGCTGCTGCGTCGGAATCTTGAAATCGAGACCGCTGAAAGGACCTCTCTTCGGAAACAGCTTCAGCAGAATCGCGAGAAGCTTCGTGCCGAAGCCGGGGCGCCGGTACTCGTTTCCCCATTCCTTCTCGTAATCGGCCCGCGAAAGATAGTAGAGATACCTCTTCTCGGCTGCGTCCGGCGTATCGGCAACAATTTCTGCACGGCGCGTCAGCAATGCCACCCGAGTCGTCTCTGGGATGATCTTGCTGACTGCGTGCCGAAAACTTCCAATCGCCAGATCCTCGTCATCCACGACATCATCAAACTTGATGCCGTAGACCTTGGGAAACACTCGCTCCAGCAAGCCCTGTGAAATCTCAAATCCAATAAAGTCGTGATAGCCGTCCGAGGTGTAGCGATTTTTTGCCACCTGCGTCATGTCAAAGCCAAACTCTGCCCGGATGTGGGCCTTGGGCGAGTCCGCATAGGTGACCACGTCGCCGAACTTCCGCTGCAGCGCCGGAAATTCCTGGGCCACCACATGATTCACCATCGGATGGCCGCTGTTGTCGGCCGCGTAGTGCGCCAGGGCTCCCAGCGCGAAGGCATATTCATTCGCGGTCTTGGATTCCTGAATCAGGCAGGTGACGAAGTCTCCGGTCCGCACGTAGTGCGTCAGATCGCTGAAGTAGCGGCTGCCGAACGGGTAGTAGCCCATATCCTGCACCAGCGATCCGCCATACGCGTAGGCGTGTGCTTCCCTAACCTGCTTGTCCGTCAGGTCCGCGAAACGCGCTTTCACCATGGGTTGAATGCGATCGATCCACAGCAGGTCCACGACCTGTTCGTGCGTAAGCACAGAATAAGCCCCGCTCCCAGGCGCCAGAACCAACAACAGCGCAAGCCAGAGCAGGGCCCTCCCCGAACGAGATCGCCGCTTAATTTTCCCGGCCTTCATTTCCCGACCTTATTTCCCGACCTTATTTCCCAACAACGAGAAGGACGAAGCTATCCGGAAGAATCGGAGGCCGCGGATGCGGATTGTCCGTCGTCGCCGCGGGCGCAGGCCCGAACTCCGCGGTCACCACGAACACCTTGTGCGTCTTGGAGTCGAGCGCCAGCGTCCGCGCTCGCTTCTGTGTCGGAACATTCTCGGAACTAAATTTTCCCGGCGAATCTTCTTTCACCACCGTGAGCACGCCCTCGCCACAGGAAGCGAAACCCAGCCCGGTTCCGGCGTCGAATGCGGTCGCATCCACGCCGTCGCCAATGGCGGGCGTGGCCAAAACCTTGCCGCTGTCCGCGTCCACGATCGCCATCATCTTGTTATCGCAGCCCACGTACAAGCGGCGGTTCTTGCGATCAATTGAAAGTCCGCTGGGCTCCGTGCACGGCGCCAGAGGCCACTTCGCCTTCACTTCCAGCTTGTTGGGATCAATCGCCGTCAATTCGCTTTTGTCCTCGATATTGACGTAAATCATGCCTTTTGCATCGCTGGCCGCGAACTCCGGCTTGCCATCCAGTTTGATCGTGCCCAGCACTTTTCCCGTGGCTGCGTCTATCGCCGTCGAATCCTGGCTGCGACCGTTGAAAGTAAAGACTCGTTTCGTCGACGGATCGTAGAGAATGGCGTCGGGATTGTCGCCCACCTTTACTTTGCTGCTCGTCGCCAGCGTCTTGATGTCGAAAATGCTGACCGTGCCCTCGCGCCCGTTGCTGGTAAATCCGCGTCCCAGTTCCGGTGCAAGAGCGATGCCGTGCACGCCCGGCGTGTCTGGAATGTCCCCGACAACCTTGCCGGAATCGGCATCGACCACCATGACATGGGTGCCGCGAGAAATGTAGATGCGCCGTGCGTCGGCGTCCGTCGTTAGATAATCCCAGCCGCCGTCGCCGCCTAACTTATAAGTCGTGACCACGTGGTATCCCGAACCGGCTGCGGCGAATGCCACCGCCGTCAGCGACGCACAGATGATAGCTACTAACCACTTGGATCTCATTCGCATCACTTCCTCCTTATGATTTCTTGGAATCGCGGGCGTTCATGTTCGGGGGCTTCGTCCCCAGTCCGTCGGTCCGCGTCGTTGGGTGCGAACCCGGCCAGGTCCGACCCGAAGTAACTTTACCTTATTTCGATGGTCATCCTAGACTCTTCTTGACTCTTCTCATTTATGGATGTCTCCCAGTCACGTTTTTCGGGACAAGGCCCGCAGGCGAAACCTGCGCCGGTCAACGATCCACGCTTGCAGCCGACGCCCGACTACGGCACTCTCGGACCCGGCTCCGATCTTACCGGCAGCGGACCCATCTCGATCCCCGCTCGGCCCACGAACGGCAAGCGCTTCGCTCCGGTCTTTGCTGCTGCGATTGGGGTGCTGTGTGCCATCCTGGCTGCGAACATTGGAAGCGCGCACTCTGTCTGGGCAAGGTTCGCCAATCTTTTCAGCCCGCATGAAAGCGCGCCTGCTTCGGCTAAAGACTCCCGCCAACTCGATCGGATGAAGCCACAGAAGCAGGCCGAGGCGTTGCTAGAACTTGCCGTGGGTCATAGTGACGCAGCTGTCGACCAGATTTCGTCCCGCGTCGCTCGCTGGCAGGGAAGAGTGCAGTGGAACTCGCAGATCGCCACCTTGACGACTGCTGCCCTGAATTCCAGCGACATGCGGGTGCGGGAGTCTGGCATCGAAGTCGAACTCGCGGCTTACGGGATGGGCAAGAACTCCGCCAGCCTCGATTACCTGCTGAGAACCGTCGAATCTCCCGACCACGCGCGGAAAATTTGGGCGTTGTGGGCGCTCGGTCTCATGGGGAACCGCGGCGTTGAAACCGACCGCGTCGTCGAGGTCTTGACCGCTCACCTGAAGGATGCCGACAACGATTCGCGACGCTGGGCCGTCGAAGGCCTCGCCCTAACCGGCTCTTCTCAAACCATCGATCCTCTTCTGAAGACCATGCACGACGATCCTTCACCCCTGGTGCGCGAGAGGGCCGCCTGCAGTCTGGCCGTCTCTGGCATGTTCACGCGTGAGCAGCGTCTCATGGCTGTGCCGCAACTGTTGAGCTACACCGACGATCCCTCGCTCGATGCCCAGACGCAAGCCTGGGCCTTCCAGGCGCTGAGCGACATCACGGGCCAGCGCTTGCCCCACGACTCCAGCGCCTGGCGGAGTTGGTACGATTCGACTAAGGGCGATTAAGTCAGCAGAATCACTTTCCGTAAGCATCAATCAGTTTGGTTCGCGTCGAAGATATTTTCGTCAGCGCTTACCGTCTTGTGAAACAATCCTGCAACCGAAGGGAACTCCGCGACGAGGCCCATGGAAAAACTAAATGTAGTTGTTGCTCTTACCACAAGAGAAAACGATTACCAGGCCGAACAGGCAGTCGCAGTCACCGAAACGGCCACACGACTCGGCATCAAGATTCAAATCATTTACGCCGACAACGACGCCGTCAACCAGACCCAGCAGCTCATCAAGATCATCCAGGACCCGGCACAACGGCCCGCCGCCATTCTCGTCGAGCCCGTTGGCACCGGGATGCCCCAGGTCGCGAAAGCGGCTGTCGCCGCCGGAATCGGTTGGGGAATCATTAACAGTGATCCCGACTACATTACCGAACTTCGTCGCGCCGGCGCCGTTCCGGTCTTCTCCGTCAGCACCGACCAGTCTGAAGTCGGCCGCATCCAGGGGAAGCAGATGGCCACTCTCGTTCCCGAGGGGAACGTCCTTTACATCGAAGGCCCCTTCAACAGCACGGCGACGCAACTGCGAACCAAAGGAATGCTCTCGACCAAACCGTCTGCGGTTCAACTGAAAATGCTGAAAGGCGACTGGACCGAACGCAGCGCGCACAACGCGGCGAAGTCCTGGCTGTCCCTCGGGTCGTCGCGCGAGCTTCAGATTCGAGGGATCAT
The DNA here is from genome assembly GCA_013289685.1 of Acidobacteriota bacterium. Classification (GTDB taxonomy): domain Bacteria; phylum Acidobacteriota; class Terriglobia; order Terriglobales; family Acidobacteriaceae; genus Sulfotelmatobacter. The sequence continues at coordinate 264,451 of JABCZL010000004.1, forward strand.
CTGTCAGAACGACGCCATGGCTATGGGTGCCAGAAAGGCCTTCGTCGACCTGACAGAGAAGGATCGCGAGCGGTGGTTAAGTATTCCCTTCACCGGCTGCGACGGCGTCACCAAGACCGGTCAGGAGTGGGTGCGCCGCGGGCTGCTGAAGGCCACGATCATTACCGCCCCCGCAGCGGGAACCGCGCTTGAAATCCTGGCGAAAGCAGCCGATGCCGGTTCCATGCCTACAGACCGCACTCTGATTCCGCCTCGGTCTTTCCCGCCCATCGACGAACTCGGCGGCAAGAAAACAAGTGGCTAGTGGCTAGTGATTAGTGGCTGGTAAAATCTCGCCACGAAGCGTCGCCCAAATACTAGCCACCAACCACCAATCACTAGCCACTGTTCTTTCAGTCGGCCATCTTCGCCACGTGCACGTCAAACCCCGTCTTCGGCAGCAGCGACGTCAGTGAGAACGCTTTGAAGCCGTCGCCCGTGACTTCCGTGTGACGGTAGATTCCGGGCTCGCTTTCGATCATCTGCCGGCGTCCTTCCATGTCTCCCAAGAAAGCCTGCGCCTGGCTCACGCCTACCTCAACTTCTTTCGCCCGCGTGACCACCGCCTCCGACGCATACGACCGCACCAGCTTCGGCCAGTATTTCTCCAGCAGATCGGTGCTGGCAAACACGTCGGCCCAGATGACGCGCCCGTTCACCGCCACCACCACACCCACCGCGTTGCGATCGCGCAGTTGCCGGATGAGACTCTGATAATTCTGCTCGATCGGCTTGGCCACCGCGTCCACCTGCTTCCTGACTTCCGCGTTTTCATTCACCTTCGCGTAGGAAGATGTCTGCGCAATTTCAGTTGCCACCTCGGGAGCCGCCGCCGAAACCTCGACCGTCTCCATCGCCGCCTGCTGCTTGCGCACCTCCGCCCAAACCTGGCCCTGATCCTTGTCGGCCATGGCCTTGGCGCGCACCGACGGCTGCGCCATTATCGCCATGGGAGCGTGCACCGTTTTGCCGCCCACCGCGCCGCCATAGAGTGCCTCTGAAGCTCCGAAATTGTTAGTGGTCGCGACCCACCGCCCCGGCTCCACGCAGAACACGCTCAGATCCACCGGATCGCTCTCCGGCGGAACGATGCGGTCCTTGCCGATTACGCGATCCTGCTTGCCGCCGCTGACAATCTCGCCCGCCAGCAACAGCAGCGGCCGCTTCGAATTATTAACCAGCACCAGCCGGTTCACCTGCGCTCCATCGTTTCGCACGATGGGCGTGGAATGCCTCCGAATCAGCCCCTGCACATTGCCCGCTTCGGTGACTATCACGTCGCCAGACCGCAACCCTTCATCCAGGGTCATAAACTCCCCAGTCGGATAACTTCTTGCCGCGACCACCGGGAACACAGTCAAGTTTCCATGCCGGATAGGTTCCAAAACCTTGTAGCCCGGTGTCGGACTCACTTCGCCCGCCTGCACCGGACGCTGATTCACGACTACTAGCGCGGACACCATCACCAGTACCGCCAACACCAGAAAAATCTTCGGACTCAAATTCGGATGCATACGACGCTCCCCCCGAGCGAGCGCATTTCCGGGTGCCCCATTTCTCGCGTCCTTTGCGAGAAGTGGGGCTTTCTCCCGTTCGCGCCCCATCTCGACTCCACAGAAAGAACGAAGAGCCCCTCATGCCTTGCGGGAAAAATAGTGTGGGGCGGACACTCCGGTCCGCCGCCCTTGAAGTTGATCCTGGTTGTAGGTATTGAGCCGAAGTGGGCAAATCCAAGTCAAAGGCGGCGGACAAGAGTGTCCGCCCCACTCATTCGCTGTAAAATTAGATCAGCGATCCTGGAGCCACTTCCGCGTTGTCTTTTCTCGACCAACTCAACCCGCCGCAGCGCGAAGCCGTCGAAACCACCGAGGGCCCGGTGCTGATCCTCGCCGGCGCCGGCAGTGGCAAGACCCGCGTCATCACCTACCGCATCGCCTACCTGATCGAACACAAAGGCGTGATGCCCGAGTCCATCCTCGCGATGACCTTCACCAACAAGGCAGCCGCCGAAATGGGCGAGCGCGTCGAGAAACTGGTCGGCGGCCTCAGCATCGCCAAACCCGTCATCTCCACTTTCCATTCGTTCTGTGTGCGGGTGTTACGGCGTGACATTGAGGTGATGCGCATTCCCTCAAGCGTTTCCGGACAGCCGCCGATTGGCCACACGAAAAACTTCGTCATCTATGACGAAAGCGACCAGCAAGCCGTGGTCAAGGGCGTGATGAAGCGTCTCGGCCTCGACGACAAGCAACTCACGCCACGTACAGTTCTAGGCCGAATTTCCTGGGCGAAGAATCACATGCTCAACCCGCAGGAACTTTACCTGCAATCGGCCGATCCCAAGACGGAGAAGATCGCACATCTCTACGAGGAGTACCGCAAGGAACTGCGTAAAGCCAACGCCCTCGACTTCGATGACCTGCTGCTCGAAGCCGTGCGCCTGCTGAAGTCCGCCGCGCAAGTTCGCGAGTACTACAACCGCCGCTTCCAATATCTGCTCATCGACGAATACCAGGACACCAACCGTCCGCAGTACGAACTCATGCGCATGCTCGCCGGAGATCGCCATAACGTGTGCGCCGTGGGTGACGAAGACCAGTCGATTTATTCCTGGCGCGGCGCCGACATCCGCAACATTCTCGAATTCGAACAGGATTTTCCCGAGGCCAAGATCATCCGCCTGGAGCAGAACTACCGTTCCACGCAAAACATTCTGCAGGCGGCGTCAGCAGTGGTCGCGAACAACATCCGCCGCAAGGGCAAGAATTTATGGACCTCGCGCCAGGGCGGCACCAAGATCGGCTACTACGAAGCGCCCGACGGCGAGAACGAGGCGCTCTTCGCCGCCGACCACATCGCGAAATATCTTCGCGCGGCGGTTCAAACAGAAAACGAGCATGGCGAGCCTCCGCGCGCCGCCGTGCTCTACCGCACCAACTCGCAGTCGCGCCTGTTTGAAGAGGCCATGCGCCGCTACGGACTGAAGTATCACGTTGTCGGCGGATTTTCGTTCTACGAGCGCTCCGAGATCAAAGACCTGATCTCATACCTGAAAGTCATCCACAATCCCGACGACTCGATCTCGCTGCTGCGCGTCATCAACACCCCCACGCGCGGCATCGGCAAAGGCACAATCGACACGCTGGAACGGCTCGCACTCGAGACTGGCCTGTCGCTTTGGGGCGCGATCGGAGAAGCCATCCGCCGCCAGTTACTGCCGCAGCGAGCCTTGTTGTCGCTAAAGAATTTTCAGCAGCTGATCCAAGATGCGAGAGCCATGCTCACGGGAACTTTCGAAGAGCAACTCGATCAAAATGTGGCGCGGGCGCCCTCGCCCGCACAACTGCCTGAAGTGGCAGAGCCCATGTGGGGACAGCCGCCCAAGCCTGCCCTGAGCGGAGTCGAAGGGGCTGTCCAGCAGGGCGAAGCCCTGCCGCGGCCGGATGAAGAATCGCAGCCTGACGACGCCACGGCCTTCGATCCGACGCAGTTCGGAAACTTTTCCTTCGACTTCGGCGCCACCGATTCCGAACTTGCGGCCTCTGAGGTTGATCCAGCCGTGCAGGCGGGACACCCTTCAACAAGCTCAGGGCAGGTTCTCCACGACAGCCGGGACGCTGGCGCTACGGACGCCCCACCCGAGCCGGAGATTGGCTCGGTTCCCAATTCCTTTCCGGCTCCCACCGTCAGCACCGCCGACATCCTGAAATTCCTGATCGACCGCACCGGCTACATCAAACTGCTCGAAGACGAGGACACGCCCGAGGCTTTTTCCCGCATCGAGAACCTGCGCGAACTGGTCAACGCCGCCATGGACTCGCGTGACCGTGCCGAAACCCTCGACCAGTTTCTCGACCACGCCGCACTCGTCGCCGATGCCGACGACTATGACGCCCGCGCCCAGATCACGCTGATGAGCCTGCACGCCGCCAAGGGCCTGGAGTTCCCCCTGGTTTTTCTCAGCGGTCTCGAAGAAGGACTCTTCCCGCACTCCCGCACCATGCTCGTCCCTGAAGATATCGAAGAAGAGCGCCGCCTCTGCTACGTCGGCATGACCCGCGCCATGGACCAGCTTATCCTCACCCGCGCCGTCTACCGCCGCCGCTACGGTACCGACCTGCCCGAAGCCAGCGTTCCCTCAAGATTTCTGGAAGAAGTCCCCGCCCCGCTGCTGGAAGAATTGGGAACGCGGCGCGCAGCTGGTGTAGGCACGACCTATGTGGGGACCGGCGCCTTCGCCCGTCCAGCGGGGCGAAGCCCCGCCCATGTCGAGAGCACCCATTACTCTTATGAAGACGAAGACCAAAGCGCGTCGTGGCACAGCGGAGACAGCACCCAAAGTAACTCGCGCGCGCAGAAGCCCACCGCCCCAGCCCGCCCCTACAACTCCATCGAGAACATCGCCGAGTTCTTTGCCAGCCGTGGCAAGAAATTCACCGTCCCCAAAACGAAAGTAGAAGAGCCCACCGGCAAGCGAGGATTCCGCCCCGGCCAGAAGGTTCGTCACCCGAAATATGGCGAAGGAACGGTCTACCTGCGCGAAGGGGAAGGCGAAGAAGCCAAGATTACGGTACAATTTCCTCGCTTCGGCTTGAAGAAGCTAGTAGAGAAGTATGCCCAGCTGGAGCGGGCGTAATTTGCATCTCCGCCCTGCACCGGCGATAAACGGCGCGATTTCGACGGGTACCAGCCGCGAATCGGCGCAAGACTACAGCCCCCGGCGGAAGCCGTGGGAATCAGGCCACAAAGATTTCAGCCCCTAAGGGGCGAAAGAAACCGAGCGCAACCCGCCGGATAATCTGTACCAGAGAAGAGGACGTTCACCGCACTCATGGCAAACACATCAAAGCTGACCAAAGAAGAACGTAAGAAATCCAAACGCGCCGCCCGCAAAAAGCGGAAAGCCGAGAAGCCGCTAAAGCCCCGCGACTACGCTCGCGGATCGAAAAAGCCCAAGGTCAAGAAACTGGCCCGCGGTCAGGCCAAGCGGTAAAGGCAGCAGCGGCATTCGTGTGGGAGCGGGCGACTCGCCCGCTCCGTCGCGAAGCGACGCAGGTTTTGAGCTAATGGCTAAGAGCTAATGGCTAATAGCCTAGAGCCGGTTTTCAGGAGCCCACAACCGCTTGTCACAACCCACGGAACCCGCCGCCGTCATCCGTACCTCCGACAACCAGCTTTTCTGCTGCAAGTCGATCGACAAGCTGATCACCGATTCCGAAGAGCCCGAGCGCCGGCTTAAAAAAACACTCGGCCCAGTTTCCCTCACGGCCCTCGGCATTGGCGCGGTGATTGGATCGGGCATTTTCACCGTGATCGGCACCGCCATCGCCGGTCAGAAATTCGATACTTCCTCCATCCTCAACGCGCCCTTGCTCGATTACATGATCCGGCACCACGCGACACAGGGCAGGCCGGGCGCGGGCCCCGCATTAGCGCTGTCGCTGGTGCTAGTGGCGATTGTTTGCGGCTTTACCGCGCTGTGCTACGCGGAGCTGGCGTCGATGATCCCCATCGCGGGCAGCGCCTACACCTACACTTACGCGACCATGGGAGAGTTGATTGCCTGGATCATCGGCTGGGACCTGATTCTCGAATACGCGGTCAGCAACATGGCGGTCAGCGTTGGTTTCGCCGCTCATCTCGTGGGCATGTTCGACTGGTTTGGCTGGCATCCTGCCTTGCGTTGGATCTCGCCCGCTTATCTGCCCGGAGGCCTCACCGACCTTAAAGGGAACATGCTTTACGCCCCGGGCCTGCATTTCGGCTTCGACATCCCCGCCTTTCTGATCGTGATGATTCTCACCGTGGTGCTGGTGCGCGGCATTCGCGAATCCACCGAAGCCAACAACACCATGGTGATCCTCAAGATCGCCGCCATCCTGGCGTTTGTGATCGCGGGCGCGCATTTTGTGGCGCCCGGCAACTGGCACCCGTTTGCGCCGCAGGGGTGGTCGGGAATTCTGACAGGCGGATCGATTATTTTCTTCACCTACATCGGTTTTGATTCGGTTTCAACCGCAGCGGAGGAAGCGAAGAATCCGCAGCGCGACTTGCCCATCGGGATCATCGCGACGTTGATTGTGTGTACGGTTCTCTACATATCGGTTGCGGTCGTCCTCACCGGCATTGTGCCCTGGGCGTCTCTGCTCGACGACGCCGCGCCCGTCGCCAACAGCCTTAAGCTGCTGGTCGCCCGTACCGGCTCGAACACGTTGCGCTGGGTGGAGCTGGGCGTGCTGTTCGGCGCGATGATGGGAATGATTTCGTCGCTGCTGGTATTTCAGCTCGGTCAGGCGCGGGTATGGTTTTCGATGTCGCGCGATGGCCTGCTGCCAAAGCTCTTTGGACGCGTGCATCCACGCTTCCGCACACCTTCGACCGCGACGTGGATTGCGGGATTCGTCGTCGGCATCCCCGCCGGAATTTTGGACATCGGAACGCTCTCCGACCTTTCGAACATCGGCACGCTTTTTGCTTTTGCTCTGGTTTCGATCGGCGTGATCATCCTGCGCTACCGCGATCCCGGCCGTCATCGCGGATTCCGCGCCCCCGGCGGCATCGCAGCTCCGGTCCTGAGCGTCCTGTTTTGCGTCCTGCTGATGTCCGGCCTGCCGATTCTGACCTGGCTGCGTTTCTTTGCCTGGCTGGCAATAGGTCTGACGATTTACTTCATGTACAGCCGCCACCGCAGCGAGTTCGCAAGAAAGTAGCGACAGCCGCGAGCGGTGAAGTGCGGGCTCTCAGCCGTCGGCAGATCACGCACTGTCATCCTGAACGAAGCAGACCGATGCGCGAAGCGAATCGGTCTGCGCAGTGAAGGATCTCTGCACTCCCGTTCGCCAGCAAGGAACTCAAAGCGAGCCAATCAGAATCCCTCGCTCCTTACTTCGCCCACGCCCCCGCCAAAAATAAATACCGATCCCGCAAATCATCCTTGTGCGCCGCACACGGCGCATCCAGAAACATCACCCGCCATCCGTCCGCCGCCGTGTACACCGGCCACTTCGGCAGCCCCGCTCCGTTCGGATCGCCGCTGCGCGCAAAGTTCGCCCAGTATTTCTGCATCTCGTCGCTGAGTGCGCGGTTCTCCGCTTTCCACGCGACCTCGGCCTTGGAATCAAGTTGTCCAAACACATACTCAATCTCCGCCGAGTGATACGCCCCCAACTGCGGCCCTTTCGGATCTGCCGGCGGGCCAAGGTCGAAGCGATAGCGATAGATCGGCTGCTTGCCAGTCTTAGCCTGAGATTCCATCCAATCCCACGTCGAGAAGGCAATAAAGCGGTCGCCCGCAAAATCCTGCGCAGAACGCAGCGCCTGCTCCGGCGTATCGGAGGGATAGAGCCGCACGAACTCCGCCGCCTTATCGCCGAATTCTTTCTGCGCTGTAGCTTTCAGACTGTCGGCCGTCGGCTTCTGCGGAGAATACGCAATCTCGTAGCTGCCTTCATCGTGATTCCATCCCGCCAGCAGTGGCACGTCGTTCTGTTTTCCCGCGGCAAAAATGGCAGGCACCGCCTCCGGCAGAAAATATCCATCCACATCCGGCTCGAAATCGAAGCCCCTTGATTGCGGCGGCGCGAAGGCCGCGAGCAGTTTCTCCGCCGGAATGGCCCGCAGCTCGGCCAGCGTGCTCACTCCCAGCTTTGTGCTGACCGTCTTCACGTCTTTTTCTTCCCGCACCGACAGCGGCTCGAACGATAGTCCTCCGCTATAGAACGCCGCTCCGCTCTCACCGATCGCCTTCTGGAAGAGGCCTTTGGCCAGAGGCGAGGCCATCTGCGCGCTGACCGAAAATGATCCGGCGCTTTCGCCGAAGATGGTGACATTCCCCGGATCGCCGCCAAACGCCGCGATATTGTCATGCACCCAATGCAGCGCCGCCACCTGATCAAGCAAGCCGTAGTTGCCGGCTGCATTGCGTCCAGATTCTTTCGCGAGTTCCGGATGCGCCAGGAAACCGAAAACGCCCAGCCGGTAATTCATGCTAACCACGATCACACCCTGCTGCGCCAGATGCGTTCCATCCTGCCGTTGTTCCGAAGTGGTCCCGGCGACGAATCCACCGCCATAAATCCAAACCATCACCGGCAGCTTCTCCTTCGAAGGTTTCGCTGGAACCCAAACGTTCAGAGTCAGGCAGTCCTCGCTGCCGCCGGAGTCGCGAAAGTTCATGTCGCCAAACACTCTTCCCTGCATGCAATGCGCGCCAAACTCCGTGGCTTTTCGCACCCCGCTCCATGTGGCCGCGGCTGCGGGCGGCTTCCAGCGCAGATCGCCCACCGGCGGCGCAACGTACGGGATTCCTAAAAATGAGTGCACCCTGCCGTCGTCTTTACCCTCAACGACGCCCGAGGCAGTTTTTACCTGCGGCGCTGACGATTCCCCGAACAAACCCAGCGGCAAGATCAACATTGCCGATAAGACGAGTGACCCGTGGACCACCTTCGTGTTCATGCGCTTCCCTCATCGGATCGAATTCAAGACACCGCATTGTAACGGAAACAATCTGCGGACGGAGGTTTCCGCTCCCTCGCAAATCTTCCCTCAAGAATCTACAATCAGATCCATGACCGCTGCAGTAGATCGCCCGCCCAATGCCTTCATCCGTCAACTCCCCAAGGCAGAGTTGCACCTGCACCTCGAGGGCGCGGTCGAGCCCGCGACGCTCCTCGAACTGCGCAAGCTTCACGGCGAACACCCCACTCTCGCCGAAGTCGAAGCCCTCTACGGCTACACCGATTTCCAAAGTTTTCTGATGGCCTTCAAGGCAGTCAGCGCGCACCTTCGCGGCCCCGACGACTACGAACTCATCACCTACCGCCTGATGCAGCGGCTGAAAGAAGAGAACGTGCTGCACGCCGAGGTCTATGTTGCCGTCGGCGTCTGCCTCTTCCGCAAACAGGATTTCCCAGCGATCTTCGAAGGTCTGGAGCGCGGACGCGCTCGCGGAGCGCGCGATTTCGGCGTTTCGCTGCTCTGGATCTTCGACGCGACGCGCCATTTTGGAGTCGAAGAAGCGCAAAAGGTTTTCGAGCTCGCCGCTCGTTACCGTGACCGCCATGTCATCGGCGTCGGCATTGGCGGCGACGAACTGAAGGCCCCGCCTGAGCTTTTCCGCAGCGTATACGGATACGCGGAAGACAACGGTCTGCGCCTGACGGCGCACGCCGGCGAGACTGGTCCTCCCGAGTCGATCTGGGGAGCGCTCAACCTCCGCGCCGAGCGCATTGGCCACGGCCTGACTGCCGGCCAGGATCCCGACCTGATCGAAGAGCTCGCCCAGCGTCAGATCCCCGTCGAGCTCTGCATCACCAGCAACCTTCGCACCGGAGTGTGCAAGGCCGTCGCCGACCATCCCGCGAAACGTTATTTCGACCAGGGCATCATGATCACGCTCAATACCGACGACCCCGCCCTGTTCGGCACTACGCTCTCGCGTGAATACCAGCTCGCTCAGGAAACTTTCGGCTTCACCGACGAGCACCTCCGCGAGTTAGCCCGCAACTCCTTCGAAGCCTCTTTTCTGCCGGCCGAAAAGAAGCTAGAACTCCTGAGCCTGTTCGACGCCGCTGCAGCACGGTGATCGGTTGCGAAAATGAAACATGTAGCGACAGCCGCCTCGGCTGTCCGGCCTGGGCGAAGCCCGGCCGCCCCAGTGTCAGGATGTTGTAGAATCGCGAACGCACCGCGGCTGATCTGTCATCCGGCCCATGAAGACCCTGAAAATTTCCGCAGTAGCCACGATTGCCGCCATGCTGGCGTGGTGGCTCGGCTTCGCGCAAAGGATCTGGCCTGCCCATCCTCAGCTCGCGGATTTCCTGCTGGCCCTGGTGATCTGTATCGTGCTTCAATTCACCTGGCCCGAACCACATAAGCACTGAGAACTGACAACTGAAATGTCCATCCGCGTCGTCCTCCAACTCGGCAACCCACTCCTGCGGCAAAAGGCCGCGCCGGTGGTAGACCCGACGGCGAGTGAGATCCACGACCTGGTCCGCGATCTCGCCGACACGCTCGCCCACTGGCGATCCGCAACCGGCTACGGACGCGGCATTGCCGCTCCTCAACTCGGCGTTCTGCAGCGCGTCATTTTCCTCAAGCTCCCCGAAGCCGAGCCCTGGCCGCTGATTAACCCTGAAATCGTCGCACGCAGCGCAGAAAAAATCATTGTCTGGGACGCCTGCCTGAGTTTCCTCTCGATCTTCATGCAGGTCGAGCGCCACCGCCAAGTCACCGTGCGCTATCAGAACCTCAACGGCGAAACACACGAATTCAAAGCCGGAGACGACCGCAACCTCTCTGAACTCTTGCAGCACGAAATCGATCACCTCGACGGCATCCTCGCCATCGACCGAGTCGTCGACGTGAAAACCATCTGCACCCGCGAAGAATTCGAAAAACGTTACCGCGACGCCAGCCCATATGCGGTCACTCCAGCTACAATCAATCACTGAACTGGCAACCGGCAGATGTTACACATCGGCATCGTCGCATCCAGCGCGGAGGGCGCCGCGCTCTGTTATCGCACCATCTGCGTCGAGGGTGCGGACCTGCTCGGCCCCTACAATCATCCCGAAGTATCGATGCACGGCCATCCGTTTCTTCAGTATAAGAACTGCATCGACGCCAACGATTGGGCCGGCATCGCCAAACTCATGCTGTCGTCCGCGGAAAAGCTCGCCCGGGCCGGCGCCGACTTTCTCATCGCTCCCGTCAACACGGTGCATCAGGCTTTCGATCTAATCGCGCACCGCTCCCCGCGTCCCTGGCTGCACATCGCGGTCGAGGTCGCCAACGAAGCCAAGCGGCACGGCTACAATCGCCTCGGAGTCCTCGGCACCCGCTCGCTGATGGACGGCCCGGTCTACCGCGAAACTCTGAAAGCTGCGGGTATCGAACACCGCGTCCCCGGCGGTGAGCAACGCGAACGCATCCACCGCATCATCTTCGATGAACTGGTGCTGGGAACATTCCTGCCGCGCACCCAGGCCTATCTCACAGAGGTAATCCGCGGCCTGAAAGACGAAGGCTGCGACGCGGTAGCCTTGGCCTGCACCGAAATTCCGCTACTGATGACGCCAGAGTCCTCCCCGCTCCCCATGCTGGACTCCACGCGCATCCTGGCCAGAGCCGCCCTGCGCAAGGCGGTGGAAGGCTAGAAGTTCTATGTAGGGACAGCCGCCCCCGGCTGTCCGCCGAGCGCAGCTCGGCGGTGTTGAGCGCTCCTCGAAGCGGAGTTCGCCGTGTGAGAAGAAGCTTTGTCATTTCGAGCGAGCCGGAGCGAATGCGCCGGCGAGTCGAGAAACCTGCTGTTTTAGCTTTTGCATTTATGACGACCGCAAATCGGGAAGACGAACGCCCCCATGGCAGCCAGCAACTCAAATTCCGCTGGCTCCCCGGCCCCTACGCCATTGTGCGCCTCGCCCCTGAAGCGCCCGTCCTCGCCTGGGCCACACAAGGCGACTTCACCTCGATCACGCGCACGGCTGATGAACTCTCCATCGTCTGTCCAACCGCCAATCTTCCGCCGGAGGTCCACTCGCCGCATCGCTGGATCTGCCTGAAACTCGAAGGCCCGTTCCCCTTTTCGCAAACCGGAGTCCTGCTCTCTTTCATCGAGCCGCTCTCGAAAAACGAGATCCCCATCTTTGCCATCTCCACGTACGACACGGACTACGTGCTGATTCAGGAAGAGTGGGCCGGAGCGGCGATAAGCGCCCTGCAGGCCGCCGGTCACGAACTGTGGCCCAGAGATGAATCCTGGCGCAAGCTGATCGAGTAAGCGGCGCCTTTCTCTGCGTCCTCCGCGGCGCCTCTGCGATCTCCGCAGTTAAAGGCTTCTAAAGCTCTTAACCGCGAAGAACGCAGAGAAAGCCGCGGAGATCGCGGAGAAAACCAAATGCCCGCCCGGAACAACCGCATACGCTGCCGTTCAACCCGCCGAAACGACTAAACGCTGTCGCCGCGCATGCGCTAATGCCCCAGCCTGTGCTGTAATAGATGTAACCCTCATGCCATCCGTTCTTACAACCCTGCGCCGCCGCGCCAAAGCCCTGCACCGCAATCTGCGCGGAGCGAATATGGGCATCCGCGCGCTCGCTTCGACCGACCACCCGCTGCTGGCGCACATCATTCCCATGCGCCGCTGCAATCTGGCCTGCACCTACTGCAACGAGTACGACGATTTCTCCAAGCCCGTGCCAATCGAGGAAATGTATCGCCGCATCGATAAGCTGGGCTCGCTCGGCACCGCGGTCGTGACTATTTCCGGCGGCGAACCGCTGATGCATCCCGAACTCGACGACGTCATCCGTCGCATCCGGGCCAATGGCATGATCGCCGGACTCATCACCAACGGCTATCTGCTGGTCGCCGAGCGCATTCAGCGCCTCAACCGCGCTGGACTCGAGTGGCTGCAGATTTCCATCGACAACGTGAATCCCGACGAAGTCTCGAAGAAGAGCCTGAAAGTTCTCGACAAAAAGCTGCAGTTGCTCGCCGAGCACGCCGACTTTCACGTGAATATCAATTCCGTAGTGGGCGGCGGCATCTCCCATCCCCAGGATGCACTGGTGATTGGCAAGCGCGCGATCGAGCTGGGATTCACCTCGACCATCGGAATCATTCACGACGGCAGCGGCCAATTGCAGCCGCTGAACGACGAAGAGCGCCGCATCTACCACGAGATGCAGGCAATGGAAAAAAGCAGTTTCACTCGCGTCCACGCTTTTCAGGACAACATTGCGAAGGGCCAGCCCAACGACTGGCGTTGCCGCGCCGGCGGCCGCTATCTCTACATCTGCGAAGACGGGCTGGTACATTACTGCTCGCAGCAGCGCGGCTATCCCGGGGTCCCGCTCGCCACCTACACCCGCGACGACCTGCGCCGCGAATACCTCACCGAAAAATCCTGCGCCCCGCACTGCACGGTCTCCTGCGTGCACCAGGTTTCCATCTTCGATTCCTGGCGCGCCCCGCAATACCCCGCCCCGACGATCTCCGCCGCGGCCACTGCGAACGAGTTGGTGCAGATCAAATAACAGTCGGACTGGCCCGCGAGGTTTAGTACATCATTTCCCGCACCGCGACAATCCTATAGGCGAGCGACGAACTCATCGCCGTGGACCAGCAACTATCGTATTGAATCGTCGCATTACCGCCACCGTTCCAGTTGATGGTCGGGATGCCGGGAGCACCCGTCGAAGCCAGCAGTTGCCCGCTGGAATTGTACAAGTTGGCAACCAGCAGAGAACCGTCGAGCGTGCCGTTGCCGCCGCCGTTCTTGGTCACCGAGCCTTTCCCGATGACCAGAATCATTCCGCTGTAGGCGGGAGTCCCGCTGATGGTCAAATTGCCTTCGACCAGCAGAATGCCTGCTCCCGTGAATCCGCCCGAGATCGTAGCATCCCCCGTAACGACATTAATGACGGGCGCGGCGTCGGTGCCGGGGTTCGTAATGCTGGAGGTGTTCCCATTATATGTATTCGCTGGAGATGCCAGGCTCGTTACCTGGGCGACCAGTGCCTCTAAACCGCCGACCGTGGCCAGGGGACCGAGCGCTGTGTTTTCATTTGCAACGCTGGGACTGCCGGTTCCAGTGGCCCCGGTGTAGCTGCTTGGACGGCCACTGGCATCAGTGGCCAGCGTCGTCGTCGAGGCGGCGTTGTAACCTCCCAGCGCAGCTTGGTCTTGTGGGCTTGGACAGGTCACCCCGTTCTTAGGTCCGAAGGAGTTCCCACTGCTGCTTTGATCATGGCCATTCACGGTAAACGCGTTCGAAGACGGCGCGTTGTAGACAGGGTTTGGGCCATCGAGAATCAACGGTCCGGGTAAAGTCGGCAACGTGGTCGCGGTCGCTTCGGACTGGATCATGCGGCGGGAACCACTCGGCGTCACCGCCAGCGTGGTCAGCACATACACCGGAAGGTAATACGGACTCGCCAGAGAGCAACTCGCCAGAGGCGTCGCCATTTCATTCGCGCCGGTCCAGCAGACGCGCGCGTTGCTATCGGTCGTAACTCCGTCGACTGTGCTCGTGGAGGAGGTCCCGGAAGCGGTTTTGTTGGTCTTCAGATTGATCCGCGTCCACTTCCAGGACATCACGGGACTGGCGGCGTAGGAGGCGCTGGCCGTGGTTGTGGTATACCACGGGCTGCCGCCGGGTACGGCTGGATTACCGGCGCAGGCAGAACCCATGTTCGTAACTTCGCTGCAAACTTCCGTGTCGGGATAGGCGGTTCCGTTGGTGACCCAGGGCGTGTCGGCTTCCGCATTTCTGGGATTGAGGACGTACACCACTCCGTTGGTTTGACCCAACAGGGCCGTGGGAAGACTGGCGTTCAAGGAGTTGCTGGCGCCAGCCCGTGCGCGGTCACGAGCCTCCTCCATTCCAGCCTTCGCGCCAAAGAGCGCAGTCTGCTCATCCCGGAAATTCGCGCTGGTACTGGTTTCGGTATTGGTCAGCATGATCATCCCTGCGCCAATCGCGGTGATCAACAATAAGACAAAAATCACAACCAACAGCGCGATTCCACCTTCGGAATTTCGGCCGGAATTTCGGCCGTGTTTTTTAAAAGTTTGAGCCATAAGTGTATCCTCCACGACTAGCAGGTCATGGCTCCGCCGGCAGCCATCGAGCAGTTGTTTAGCGAAACCTCGCCCTCAAAACTGGTCTGAATGGGCTGACCTGTTTTCGGATCGAGCACCGCGTTATTCTGGACCGTCAGCGAGATATGAATCGTCTTCACCGAGGCAATCACTGCCGGGTTGTTCACAATGTCTGCCGGCAGCGCATTCACCTGATTACCGTTCGTGTCGAAGTAAGTGAAAATTGTCGGAGTCGTGAGATCGTTGACTTCCGTTCCCCAGTCAGCCGCACTTTGGCCAGTAAGTGGGTTTGCCGTGATCTTCGGAACGGCGCTACGCTGCAGACATAACGTGCAACTGCCGGAGCCGTTGATGATGTACTGAACGCTCTGCACGACTCCGCTGCCGTTGATATCGCCCTCGAACCAGACCGAGGTCGCGCTGATCTTCACCAACCCGACGGCCACCCGGGAATCATTGATGCTGGGCGAAAAACTCACGATGTGGCCATTCGGATATCCGATCTGGTTGATGTCGCGAAAAAACTGATCCACGAAGTCGCGGGCCTCGTCGAAGTTATCGACCTTCACCTGCTCGGCAGCGATCCTTTGCGACGCGGTTCCCATCTGCGAGAGGATTGCGCCGGTAACTACGATCAGAATTGAGATCGTTATCATCAATTCAATGAGCGTAGAGCCCTGTTCGTGCCGGTTCCGGTGCTTCATGTCTTATGTCCCCTGCCCCACGATGGTTCGGATAGTGGTCACCGGGGCGAACACCATTCGGTTATTCCCGGCGGACTTCAATTGCGCTGAAACAGTCAAGATTTTGGCGTTGGTAGAATTTGCGATGGCTTGAATATTCCAACGCACATCGTAGGTCGCCTGCCTTCCCGAGGTGTCGCAGTCGGTATAGAGCATGTAGTAACTCGTAACCGTCGCCGCCGTGAAGTCCAGATCGCCTAACGACGTGACCGTTGGCCCGCCCGCGCTCGTGCTCACGTTGTACGCAGTGTTGGTGCAGTCGGTAATGGTCACGACTGTGTTCGTACTGGCGGGGACGGCCATGATCCTTTCGGTTACCATTTGTGCCAGCGCCGTGGAGTTGCTCATCTGTTTGCTGGCGGAATCGTACCCGATCGCCAGGACCACCAGAGCCATCGAGCCCACGATACCGACCGCGAGAACCACCATGGCGATCATCAGTTCGATGATCGTCATCCCCCTTTGTTGGCCGCACGAGTAATGTTGGCCGGACGCGAAATTTTGGCTTCTGCAGGAGATCATTGCCATGCCGTCCCGCTCCATGTCACAACTTTGCTCCTGCCCGCCCGAGTTACCACCACCGCTGCCCAGCCTGTGCTTCCGCCGGACCGTTTGGACGTGAGGTAGTAAACAAAATAGCCCGCTGCAGGAGTGCCGCAGACGCCCGGGATATAGGCACAAGGCAAGCCCCGCGGGGAGTAGCCTAAGGTCGTGGCATTGTCGTACGTAGTGCCTGCGGTATCGCCCACCAGAACATAGGCAGTGGGTGTCCCGCCCACACCGCTGGGAGCGCCCGCGGCCGGCGAAACCGTCGAACTGAACGTAAGCTGGGGTTCACCGACATCCCATTGACCATTGTTATTGAGGTCGATGTAGGCTTCGTTCACGTTCGTGATCGACCGGTAGCCGATGGTATAGGTGGCGTTCTGTTTTGCCGCCTGCATCCTGGCCCGCTGCATGAATCCGGAGAGATCGCTGGCCGCGGATCTCAGCTGAAGGTTGCTGTAAGCCGTGAGGAACGAGGGAATGGCGATGGCTGCAATGATGATCGAAATCCCGATAACGATGATCAGTTCGAGTAGGCTAAAACCACCCGAAAGGATGGAATCCCTCTTACGCGAGGGGCAGTCGCTTTTGCAGCAACAAATCTGCAGGTTGGACATAAGTCGTCATCAACTCAGTAGGGAAGAGCCATTCACGGTTCTCCCCATTGCTCAATATAGGTGGTCGCATCCAGGGGGGATAGATAACGAAGGGTAGGTTACTCAAACGTCTAGATACTCGAAATTAAGTTTTTTCTAATGCGCGATCGGAAAGTACTCGTCGCAGACACACAGCGACCGTGGCACCCGGGGATCCCAAGAGCGAATGACGAGTTGCAATTTGCTGCTGAAGCTATTTCTTCGCCACCTACACCCTCGACGACTTGCGCCGCGAATACCTCACCGAAAAATCCTGCGCCCCGCACTGCACGGTCTCCTGCGTGCACCAGGTTTCCATCTTCGATTCCTGGCGCGCCCCACAGCACCCCACCCCGGCGGCTACCTCGCCTGATTTAGTTCAACTCAAGTAACCCGGTAGTCCGGAAGGCACCGTTCGCCATAAGCTTATCTCGAGCTTCGATCCATGATTGCTGTTTGACAGCCGTATGCGGACTGATCGCTGCATCGTGCTCCTTCGCAGTTAGAAACGTACGATGGACGATGTTGTGGGCGCATTTCGAGTCCGCGGTTTTCTCCGTGCATCTGTCTTTCATCTGGCGGATGACGTTGAGGGAGTCGTCGGCCCGTGCAAACTCGTCCAGGAAAGCGCTCTCGCCTGCTTGCTCGTAGAGATGCTCTAGCAGATCGAGCTCTTCGACAGTTTTGCGGCGCTCGTCGAGCGAGTCCGCGGCGGAGTCTGCGTCACCCCACGTTGAGCCGTCGCCGAACTGAACGAATTCGGCATGTGCCTGCGCTGTAGGATGAGGGTCCTTCTTGTATGGCAACGGCTCCCCGTTTACCAGGGTTGAGCCGAACCTCCGCTCGGGGTCGTGGTTAACCTCAACTTGCCCCGGCGCGAGAGTGTCCCCAAAAAAATAGTCCTGCGAGTACGTCTCATCATGTCCCGGGCCACTTGTCGCCTCGAGATGCACAATCATGAGTAGGATGCTTTTGGAAGAAACATTCTTGACCGACGTGCTCTGCTCGTATGAAAAGGGGAACCGATTCTCGCGGTCATACCGAAGTGCCATGTAGCCCGATATCTGAATCGGGCTTCCCTTATCCGACAGATCCTGAATCTCCATGCGCTGTTCGGAGACGGCGCACGAGGCTGAATTTGGACCCAGCACCGCGACGGGAAGGAAGAAGCACATAAACACAACAAGGCTCCTTCCCGTTGCTGTGCGCCGATCTCGATTGGTCAAAGCGATCATGTTCGAAGTCGGACTTACTTCTTCGGCTGCGCCGATGGCGGAAGAATCCCGTTCAAGCGCAAATACATCGCAGCCGCGCTGTAGTGATCGGCCCATCCGCTGGCCAGGATCAATGCCGCCATGGCTCGCGGGGCCTGCCGGCCACCAAACAGCTCGATGCTGTCGCCCAGTTTCGAGTCGTCCATTTTGCTCAAGGCATCGGTGCAGAAGCTATACGACGCTTTCACCGCGGCCACCAGTTGATCTTTGGAGTCGCTCTCTTTCGGTTCATCTACTTTGGGTGCCGGAACGTCCGCCGCTTTGGAGCAAAAAGAATTGTTGAACTCGACGACATGCACCGCCAGGTGCGCAAAGGACATTTGATCGGGAGTGGGCTTGTAGGAGAACTTATCCGCGGGCATCGCCTCAATGCTCCCCACGGTGTTGTTTTGCGAGCGCTGCAGCATCAGGCGCAGCGAAGTTGCGACGGGATCCTTGGTCGGTCCTGCCGGCGAAGCCGCAGCCTTTGCGGTTGGAGTTGCAGACTGGGCAAGAGCAAGCGCGGCATAGACGACAAGACAAGCAACGGCAAAAGTACGTTTCACGGAAACCTCCTGGGGCTCCCAGCATATACCGGCAATGGGTGCCAGGTCATCTCCACCCACAAGAACTTCAGCTGGGAGAACCGAACGAGATCGAGCTTTCCTCCGTGTCCTCAGTGTCCTCTGTGGTGAAGGGTTTTCATGCCACAATAAACGAATGCCCGCCGAGCCCGTTCCCGATTTTCTCTATGGCACAGCCTGGAAAGAAGACCGCACCGCGGCCCTCACCGAACGCGCACTCTGCATGGGCTTTCGAGCCATCGACACCGCGAACCAGCGCAAGCATTACTTCGAAGCCGGAGTCGGCGAGGGCCTGGCCGCCGCCTATCGCGACGGAGTAGTGACCCGCGCCGATCTGTTTCTGCAGACCAAATTCACCTACCAGCGTGGCCAGGACCATCGTCTGCCCTACGATCCGGAAGCGCCTCTCGCCGCGCAGGTCGCTCAGTCGTTAGCCAGCTCGTTCGAGCATCTTGGCACCGACCACGTCGACAGCTTCGTGCTGCATGGCCCTTCCTCCGGTGATGACTGGACCGACGCCGACGCTGAAGTATGGGAGGCGATGCGGAAAGAGCGCGATGCTGGACGCACGCGCATGCTGGGTGTGAGCAATATCTCGTTGCAGCAACTGGAGCAGATGGAGGCCGCTCACTCAGAGCTCCCTGTGTTCGTCCAGAACCGCTGCTTCGCCCGTCTGGGCTGGGACCGCGAAGTGCGATCCTTCTGCAACCAGCGCAAGATTATCTATCAGGGATTCTCTCTGCTCACCGCGAATCGCGAAGTGCTGCAACACGCCCCGCTGACAACCCTCGCGACGCAGCTCAACGCAACTCCGGCGCAGCTGGTGTTCGCCTTCGCGCGCGCAGTCGGCATGTTGCCGCTGACCGGTACTTCCAATGCCGATCACATGAAGGAAGATCTCGCCAGCCTCAGCCTGACGCTTTCGCCGGAACTGGTGTGGGCGATGGAATCCATTGCGGGCTGATCGAACGCGCTGCCGCAAAGCGCCAAGTCCGAGGTCTACGACAAGATCGCCGCTAACGCCAGCGTGATCACTGCCCACCACCCGATCACGACGGCGAACGCCGTCCCCATCTTCACCTTGCAGGTCACCGCAAACCCGATCGCGGTCAGCACCAGCGTCCAAAGCAGGAAGATGTCTGTTTGCGACGCGATAAAATACCAGAACGGATGGTCGGCCGGATTCATGATATATCCAGGATTCGTTGCGACCGGGTTGTTCAGCGTAAATCCATCCGGGTTTACGCCGGCGAGCACCGACACAATGGCCAACAGATGCTTCAGCATCAGCGGCAACGCTGCGTAGGCGAGCACCGCGAGCGTCTTGCCGAACGTAATATCCGTGGTGGTCACGAACGAGAGCGTGCCAAACTGCAATCCTGACAGGAGCAGCCAAAAGATCAATGTGAACACGGGAATCGCGATGTAATAGATCACTCCCGTGATCTTTATTTGCGCTTCGCGCTGTGCGGGAGTCGCTTTCTCGTATTGTGCCTCTTGTTTGGGCCGCGATTGCAAGTCGTTTTCCACCATCTTCTGCACGCCAACCTTCTGCTCGGCAACGAACACCAAGCCCCAGCCCGCGATCGTGATCAGCAGAAACGGCAGCCACCAGCTCGCGCTGCGGCGCAGATCGGTAAATGTTTTGGAAGGCGCAATGAACGTGTTGATAATGCGCGCACCCTGGGAAAGCGGTGCAGGTTCGGGCGAAGGTGTGGGCGATGCGGGCAAGACCGGAGCGGCGGCCATGAGTTTCTCCTAAGTGGTGTATCCGACTGCGGTGTCCGAACAAAGATTCGGAGGAATTCTAGCTTGAGACGCGCCCCTGTACAAGCGACTCGGCCGGTCCGCACTCGATCTCCAAGAAGCGGATGTAACGAAAATTCTCGCCGCCCCACTATCCGATTAACTGGAGCGCTGCTCTCGGGGCTGGCGGAAGAAAACAAGGCCGGCGTGGTCCGGCGCTGAACTGAAATTCCCTCCGATAGGCGTGCTCCTCCGCCGATCCTGGCAAGTCCCCTCAGCTAAGGCAAGTGGGTCTTCAGTTCCAATTCATTTTCAAGGAGAAGAGTTATGAGACTCTTTCGGATCGTTGTGTGTGGGGCCCTGCTCGCGGCCGCGTCGTCTGCGATGGGCCAGACCAGAGTCGGTGACGTCGTTGCCGACGTGCCGTTCGCATTCAGCGTAGCCGGACAATCACTGCCCGCGGGCCACTACATCGTCGCGGGCCTGGGCGATAACATCAGAATCTTCAACTCCCAAAGCAGCGGTCTCTTCGTCCCCACCCACGGCGCGATGCGAACTGACAGCGACGGCACCAAGCTAGTGTTCCATCGCTATGGAGACACCTATTTCCTTTCCGAAGTGTGGGTAACCGGCACCACGACCGGCCGCCAGCTGTTCCGTTCTCGCGCCGAGCGGGAGTTGGCCGCCCGTAACGCCGAGATGCAACTGGCTGTGATCCGACCGGAAGGAGTTCGTCCGGAGAAGTCGCGCTCTGCGAAGTAGAGTTGCCTCTTGCGGTTTGAGGGGGCGCCGGCGTTGCACCGGCATGCCGCGCTTGCTGGCGGTTGCGCAGCCCGGATAAGGGGTTGTACTGCCAGATTAAGATAGTGCGCATGTCGAATGTGACGCCGGTGGTGATTGCCGTGCTGCTGGCCGAGCTTGTGCCGGCGGCGGCTTTTGGATTCTCATCCGAGCGCGTGGCCCTGGTAATCGCACGCTGGCCGTTAGCTGTGCGGGTCGCGCTTCCCGCGCTGTTGGTCGCGCCTTACGTTGTCATCGCGGCCACGCAGCATATGTTTCGCTGGCAGTGGTTTGCGTTATACGCGGCTCTGCCCGTCGTGATGGCTTGGCTGCTCTCGCGGGCCGCGCTGGCCGATCCCGATCAGCGCGGCAACTGGCGCGACGCATTGATTCTTATAACTTTGGGTCTCGCAGTCGATTTGCGCTGGTTCGACGTTGCCTGGCCCTCCGGCTTGCGCGGGTTGAACAACCTGTTGCTCGTCGATGCTGGCCTGTACGGTTTTCTCGCCATCCGCCGCCTGGACGGCACAGGATTCGATTTCCATCTGCGCTGGAGCGACTGGAAGACTGGCCTGCGCGAGCTTGTGTACTTTGCTCCAGTGGTGCTCGTGCTGGGACTCGCGCTCGGCTTCCTCCATCCCCATTTCAACCTACCCGCGGTGGGCAAGGCGGCTCTTACTTGGGCTGTGATCTTTGTTTTTGTCGCTGTGCCCGAAGAGCTCTTCTTCCGCGCCTGGGTGCAAAACCTGCTGGAGCGGCGAGTCGGCCGCCGTGCGGCGCTGCTGATCGCCTCTGTCCTGTTCGGCCTGTCGCATTTCAACAAAAGATCCCCGAGCTTCAACTGGCGCTATGTGATGCTGGCCACGATCGCAGGAATCTTCTACGGCCGGGCCTGGCGTGAGAACCGCCGCGTCCCAGCCTCGACGATCACGCACACCTGCGTGGACTGGTTGTGGTCCTGGTGGTTCTAGGTGCTGGGGTCTGTCAGGCCAAATTTACGTAAATGTACATACGTGGCGGAACTCGTCCCATCGTTGGTTACGGACGAGACGCTGGGGAAGAATACCGCAAATATCCCAAGCCTACCCGCAGATGATGATGCAGCGCGTCCGGCACGCAGACGGCGAAGCACAGTCCCAGCAGTCCCTGAGCGAGGCCGAGTACGTAAAGGTTGCGATAGCGCTGGAACAGCGCGCACGAAATCGCTCCCCAGACCAGCGTCCCCGCTGCGAGCGGAAGATTCGGAAGGTGCGCCCCCGCGAACAGCACCGCCGCCAAGCCCACCGCAGCGCCTTCGCTCTCGAGAAGACGCGTGAGCCGCGGCATAAACAAGTCGTTCATCAGGAACTGCTGGTACAGCGTCCATAGAACGTAGCCGGTGATATGCGTGAAGTCGCCTTTATACAACGGATGCAATGTTCCGACGTGTTTCGCAACTGCCAGGCTCGCGATCGCGACGACGATGGCTGCGGGAAGAATCCAAAGCGACCGTGCAAGACCGCGCCGGCTGAGGCCAAGATCGTCCAGACTAGGGCGCCGTGCCAGCACCATCGCCAGCGTCACCAACAGCGCGACCGGAGAAAGAATGCGCTGCGGAAATTCCGGCATCCAGAGCACGAACAGAATCAGCCCGTAACCGAAAACCAGCTCGGTCAGATCGCGCGTAAAACCGTGCTGCGGGCGGGTCATCCTAGAGAGTATGGCACGGGCTGCTTATGTGGCGGCAGCCGCCTCGGCTGTCCGACGAAGTGCCGCGAGGAGCAGGTTTTCCTTCCTGAACCGGAGCCTGCCCTGAGCGCAGTCGAAGGGTGCCCTTCGTGGTGAATGATTTGGATCTACGCCAGCAGTTCCGGCGTGGCTTCGAGCAGGCTGCGCGTATAGGCGTGAGCGGGACGCTCCGTGATCTGCGCGGTGTCGCCAACCTCAACGATTTTTCCCCTGTACATCACCGCAATGCGCGTCGCTAGATAGCGCACGACCGGCATGGAATGCGAAATGAACAGGTAGGTCAGGCCGAAGTCGCGCTGCAATTGCGCCAGCAGGTTAACGATCTGCGCGCCCACGCTGACGTCGAGCGCCGAGACCGGTTCGTCGCACACCATGAACTTTGGCCGCAGCGCGAGAGCACGGGCGATCCCAATGCGCTGCCGCTGTCCGCCGGAAAACTCGTGCGGGTAACGCAAGCGCGCGGATTCGTCGAGTCCCACGGCCCGCAGCAGTTCCGCGACTCGGGCGCGGA
Source organism: Acidobacteriota bacterium (assembly GCA_013289685.1). GTDB lineage: Bacteria > Acidobacteriota > Terriglobia > Terriglobales > Acidobacteriaceae > Sulfotelmatobacter. The sequence goes on from JABCZL010000004.1 coordinate 287,626, forward strand.
TATCCACCTTCACTCGCAAGCTCCCACCGTGAATTATCAGCGGCTCACCAATGATGTCTTCCACGCGGAAACGCGGGTCGAGCGACGCGAACGGATCCTGAAAAATAATCTGCAGATCGCGCCGCAGCCCGCGCATCTCGCCCCGGCCAGCCGCCAGCAGGTCTCGACCTTCAAAGCGTACGGCCCCCGACGTCGGCTCGATCAATCGAAGAATCAGTCGCCCCAGCGTGCTCTTGCCCGAACCGGATTCCCCCACCAGTCCCAGCGTTTCGCCGGCGTGAATGTCGAGCGAAACATCATCCACCGCGCGCACTTCGCCACGCGACTTCCCGCCAAACGGCGACTCGCCATGCGGAAAGACCTTCGTCAGGTTACGGATTTCAAGCAGCGCCACACTGCGATGCTAGCAGCACCGGCTACCGGGTCGCGAGTGCCGAGTCGGATTTCGCACAGTTAACAGCACCTATTCCATATTCTGGAATATGGAATGCCACTACCCCGCCGCGATCAGCGGTACCGCCGCCAGCGCCGCCAGCAGCCCCACGAACTTCCACCGGCTGAAGTGTTCTTTCAACACCAGGCGTGCCAGCAACACGGTCACGGCAGGGTACAGGGAGGTGATCACGACGGCTTCATCCAACCGTCCGTGCTGGCTGGCGAAGATGAACAGGGCGCTGGCCGTGATGTCGAGAAATCCCGCCAGCATGCCCAGCGCGGCGCGGGGACGATCGAGCCTTAGTGGTGCGCGCGTTACGACAACTGCCACAGCCGTGGCCGTGAACGATCCGATGCGCGAGACGGCGGCGATCCCGGCCGGAGACCCGCTTGCCTGGTGGATGCAGAGATAGAAGCCCGCGAATCCCACGCCGGCAAGCGCGGCCATGCCGAGACCTGCTGGGCGAGCCGAAGAATCCCCCTCCCCTGATGGATCCGGACGCGTGATCAGCCAGATAGCCAAGATGGCCAGAGCGAAGCCCGCGATCGTCCACCGGCTGGGCGCGCCTTCCAGGGCGATATCGACCATCGTCGGTATGGCTGCGCCCAGCAACGCTGCGATGGGCGCCGTCAGCCCCATTTGCCCCGAAGCCAGAGCGCCATAGAAGAGCGCCAGCGAGAATCCTCCCACCGCGCCCGCCAGCAGCGCCCAGACGATGCTTGCGCCCGTGGGAAAGGTCCCGTGCTGAGCCCGCGCAATCGCAAACATCAACCCGAATGCACAGAGGTGCGAAAACGCCGTCAAAACGAAGGCATTGGCGCGGCGCGATCCGATTCCGCCTGAAAAGTCGGCCGCACCCCACAGGAATACTGCAGTCACGCTGTAAGCCGCAGGCGCGAATTGGGTTAGCGAGGCCACCCCGGACGAGCGTACCACGAAGGAAAAGACCAGAGCTCCGGCCACTGATCAGGCTGTCAAAAGCCGCCAGCCTTCTTCACACCGGGCTCGGTTCTCGCAACTCGGTGCCCGGTACTGCTTTTCCACGTGTTAGAATTTCCACACGCCGTTTCCTTTGCGAGAGCACGATTCTGAGACATCAGGTTCTGAGAGTGCAGGTTTGATCGAACTGGCACCGTCGATTCTTTCCGCTGATTTTGCCCGGCTGGGCGAGCAGGTGCGCGCCGCAGGCGAGGGCGGCGCGAGCGTCATCCATGTGGACATCATGGACGGCCACTTTGTCCCGAACCTTACAATAGGTCCGCCGGTCGTGAAGTCGCTGCGCAAGGTGACGGAGTTGCCGCTCGACTGCCACCTGATGATCGAAGATCCGGACGAATTCATCCCCGCGTTTGCCGACGCCGGCGCCGACTGGATTTCTGTGCATCAGGAAGCCGTCCGGCATCTGAACCGTACTCTGCATCTGATCAAGAGTCACGATTGCCTGGCTGGCGTGGTCATCAATCCGGCGACGCCGGTCGAGACGCTCTCGGAAGTGCTCGACATTGTGGACTATGTTCTGGTGATGTCGGTGAATCCGGGGTTCGGAGCGCAGAAGTTCATCCCGTCGACGCTGCACAAAATGCGGCAGTTAGCGGAGATTCGCAGCCAGCGCGGGCTGCATTACCGCATCGAAGTGGATGGCGGCGTGGCGCTCGACACCATCGCCGATGTGGTACGGGCAGGCGCAGAAATTCTGGTGGCGGGCAACGCCGTGTTCGGAAATGGTGATCCAAGCAAGAATACGCAGGCGTTGCTGAAGGTAGCGACGGAAGCTGCCATGCTGAAAGTTTGAGGTTTAGGGTTTGTGGGACCGGGTCTCAGACCCGGTCGGGCCGGGCAAAGCCCGGCTGCGGGTTGCGGCCAGAATCGTAAAACGGCCCCAACTTCACAGAGCAAGCCTCACAGAGCAAGTGCAAGAGCCGAGCTCCGCTCGGCGGACAGCCGAGGGCGGCTGTCCACATAAAGCAATTTCGAGGTTTAAATGTCACGTCGAATTCCGTTGATTGCCATGTTGGGCCTGCTGCTGCTGTTCATGGCCGCCTGCACCAACAAGAAGTCGGTGAACCCGCTGGCCGGTGTCGGCTCGAAGCAGCCCGATAAGGTCCTGTTCGACAAAGCTATGGACGCGATGCGGCACAACCGCTTCGACGTGGCGCGTCTCACGCTGCAGACCCTGATCAATACCTACCCGGATTCCGAATTCATTGCCCGCGCCAAACTGGCCGTGGGTGACTCCTGGTACGCCGAAGGGGGCACAGCCGCCTTGGCCCAGGCCGAGCAGGAGTACAGCGATTTCCAGATCTTTTTTCCCAATATGCCGGAAGCCGCCGAAGCGCAGCTGAAAATCGCCAACATCCATTACCAGCAGATGGAAAAACCGGACCGCGACTACACCAACGCCAAGCGCGCCGAGGACGACTACCGCAAGTTGATTCTGCAATACCCCGACAACAAGCTGGTGCCCGAAGCCAAGCAGCGTCTGCTGGAAGTGCAGGAAGTGCTGGCCGAACGCGAATTTGAAATTGGCCGCTTTTACTATCTGCGTGATTCCTACGCCGCGTCGATGGCGCGCCTGCAATCGCTGATCGAAAAATATCCGCTGTACAGCCGCGCCGATGAAGCGCTTTATCTGATGGGACAGAACTACGAAGGGCAGATGGCGCGGGTTCGAAATTCGCCCACTTGCGACGTGCACTTCCTGCCGAGGGGCTGTACCACCGAGGCCAAGAAGGCAGAGTTTGTCGATACGCTCACCAGGCACGCCTCGGAACAGTATGCGAGGATTGTCACGCGCTATCCGCTGATGGATCGTTCCGACGACGCCAAGAAGCGCCTGGCCGCTCTGCACCAGCCCATTCCCCGGCCCACCAAGGGAGACGTTGCCCGGAACCGGGCCGAGCTAGAGAGCCGCAGCGAAGCCACCACCGTGCAGCAGTTGATGGACCTCGTAAAGAAAGGGCCGAATGTGGCCTTGGCCACCAAAGTGGGCGAACCAACCATGGTTGACCCCGACCCGGTAGCACCAAACCAAGTAATTCAAAAAGAGTTTCTACCCGGCGCGCCCAGCGGGAAAGACAATGATGTCGCAGGAGTCACCATCATAAACCCCAACCAGCCCGCGGGCGGGTCGGCCCCCCCGTCGGATGTAACACCGGGTTCTTCACCATTTGGACAGCCGGCTTCTGGCACCGCACCGCCAGCCACTCCGGATCCTAACGAGCTGAAACCCAACGCGCCTGCCGATCCCAACGAATTGAAACCCACCGACAACGGCAACGATCAGGCCTTGCCGCCGCCACCGCAGGTGAATGAAATCCATCAGGGGCAGTCGTCGTCTTCCGCTTCAGCCAGCGCCGACAATTCCGCCCCAGCCAGCGACCAGGATCTTTCCAGCAGCAAGAAGAAGAAAAAGAAAGGCCTGAAGAAAATCATTCCATTCTGAAAATCCGACGTCTGGCTGCGGACCTCGGACCTCAGCTCAAAAAAAGACACGTTTTGAGGTCCGACTCCCGAGGTCCAAGGTCCGAAGTCAAGCTCTTCACCTACTAGGTGTTGACCACTAGTAACCAGTTACTTCCCTTTTGCATCATTGACTTAGGTTGTCTCTCGGGTTACCTTCGCGTTATCTCCCCTCATCAGAGGATACCTTTGGCCCGGAAGATACTGCTCGCCGACGACAGCGTAACCGCTCAGAACATGGGGCGGAAGATCCTCGCGGATGCGGGGTACGAGGTGATTACCGTCAACAACGGTTCCGCCGCGCTGAAGAAGATTGCCGAGCTGAAACCCGACCTAATCGTTCTCGACGTTTACATGCCTGGTTATAGCGGGCTCGAAGTGTGCCAGCGCCTCAAAGAAGCGCAGGAGACTTCACGGGTTCCGGTGCTGTTGACCGTGGGCAAACTGGAGCCCTTCAAGCCGGAAGAAGCCAAGCGCGCGCGCGCCGATGGCTTCATCGTTAAACCGTTTGAGGCCAGTGAATTACTGAGCGCCCTCAGCAAGCTCGAAGACAAGATTGTGCCCCGCCCTGAAGCTTCGAAACCGGGCCGCTTTGCCCGAGTCTCCGCCTCGATCGAGGAGGGCCGCTACGATAAGACCGTCGCCATCGAAGAAGATACGGGATGGAAAGACCGGATCGGCTTCCCCTCCAAGAAAAAAGGAAAGCCCGCAAAAGAGGAAGAAGACGAATCCGAGATTTACAACTCCATGAATAAAGACTTGCGCACCGTAGTCGAGCGCAAGTCAACGGAGAAACCGCACGAGTCCAAGGCAGAAGAAACTCGGGTTGATCTCGGCGCCCTGGCGCCTGAGGGTCTGCCCAAGGATGTGACTCCAGAAGAGATCGCCGCGTTGGCCGCCGCCGCGGCCCAAGTCCAGTCCAAAATCGTCCAGTCCAAAACCGCCGAAGCTAGGACTGAAGACAGCAGGCATGCCGAGCCTACTCCGGCTGCAGCCCAGATTGAACAGAAGGAACAGAAGGAGCAAGCCGCCGAACTATCTCAGCCGGTTGCAGAGGTCCCACCGCCAGCCACTGCGACTCCTGTGCCAGGGGCGACTTTCGCAGATCGGAAGCCGGAAGAAAAGATTGAAGAGAAGTCCGCCGAGCAGATCGAACCGAAGTCCGCAGAAAAGCTCGAAGCACCCAAGGAAGCGGCCAGCACCGCCGCTCCCAGCACCGCCGAAGTGATCGCCGCAATTGCTGGCCTGGAACTGGACTCAGTCACCTCGACGTCACCAGGCACAGCCGCGGAGAACGGATCGTGGGCGTCGTCGTCCAGCGCAGTCGGCCAGTCTGCAGACGAGCCCGTAACTATGGCAATGGCTGCCGGAGCGGCGTCCGGTGGAGGACCTTCGCGTTGGACCGCGGTTTCCGTTGCCCTCGCCCCCGAAGAAGCTGCGATTTCTCTCGAGCAGGAAATGCAGAAGGCCTATGCTGCCTTCGCCGCGGCTGATGCTGCTCATGCGGGTTTTGACACCGCGCCCCCCGAGATCCAGCCAGCCGCACCTGAGCCGGCAATAACTGATTCCGCGGCCGCAGCAGCGACCTCATCTCCATCTCCTGCAGCGGCATCCGAGCCGGTCGTTCCAGTGGCCAGTGCGACGACCGAAGCGATTACCGCAGCAGCGAAAGAATTGGAAGCGGTCGCAGCATCGTACGTGGAGCAGGAGACGCAGAAGACGCCAACTCCCGAGCCCTTCGAGTCTGCGCCGGTAGAGAAAACCGAAGCTGCGGTCCAGACTGCACTGGAAGCGCCTCAGACTGTCGAAGCCAAGTTCGAAGCTAGCGCTGAGCAAATTCCCGAACAAGGTCCGGTGATGGCGGCCTCAGAACCGGAAACTTCGAAGCTGGAAACAGCCCATCAGGAAGCTCCGGAACCCGCGCACGAAGAACCAGCCAACCAGCAGTCGAATGACTCGGCCCCGGCGCCAGAGTTCGCTATCGCTGCCGCCGCGCCCGAACAGATTCCGGAGGCTCCTGAATCCAGCCCTGAGATGACCTCGGCAGCTGTGGTCGACGAAGTTCCTGCGCAGCAAATTCCCGCTCCGGCCAGCGACGTTTCAGAAATCTCAGCTTCCGCGTCGACTTCTGTTCCGGTCACGAGGGGACCGAAAGACGAATCCGATATAGCTGCCACCACAGCGGCCGCGTGGGCCAGTTGGCGGCGCATTCGCGAGTCAGGAACTCCCAAGTCCGACAAGGAAGTCGAAGACAGCGCTGTTGGTTCTCAGGATGAGGCCGCCCGGGCCGTCGCCGCCGGCGCCGAAAAGACTCCGGAAGCCCCCGGAGATACCGAAGGCATTTCCGACATTGTCGACAGCGTCCTTGCCGATCTGCGGCCGAAGATCTACGAAGAGATCACACGCAAGATGGGAAAGAAGAAATAGCAGCGTTCCCAGCTGTAGCCCCGCCCTCGACCCCAGGCATCCACCCTCACCTGCCGGTTTCCCGTTACGTTCCTCTGCCCGCGGTTGCCCTGGTTTAACTCCCGACCGTGAGTATTGCCGAGCCTGATCGGCGCAATAAGAAATATGAATTGGACTCGGTTGCCGGCGGCCTTTACTGTCGGCGGATCGTTGGAGCCCGATTCCATGGGCGATTGTTAAGGGATCAGTTAAGAGGGGACAAGTTAGGAAAGAATTTTGGGGCATATCAAACAAATCCGCAGAATCTGGCCCTCCGTTCTTCGGACAATACTGGGCTGTGTTCTGATCGGGCTGATCACGTTCGTTTGCTATCGCCTCCAACTGAATCTCAGTGTCACCGGCTTCGCCTTCCTGATTGTCATCGTACTGCAGTCGCTGGTCGGAAATTTCGTCTCCTCCGCCGTAGTCTCTGTGGTGGCAGTTCTGTGTCTCGATTTTTTCTTCACTCCTCCTCTGTTTTCTTTTGAAGTGACGAACCCACTCGACATTCTGGCGCTGATTTCGTTCCTGACCACTGGCCTGGTCATTACCCGACTCACCACCCGAGTCCGCAAAGAGGCCGCGATTTCGGATCGCCAGCGGCGTCAGGTGGATCGGCTCTACCTGCTGGCGCAAGGGCTGCTCGCCCTCGATCCTGAAAAGACGCTGCACGTCCGCTCGATCGAACTGTTTCGGGAAGTCTTCGGCCTTCGGGCTGTTTGCCTGTACGATGCGGCCCAGGCGGAAATCCACTGCACGGCCAATCCTCCCAGTGGCATGGCGGAGCACACGCGCGCGGCATATTCCTCCGGCCGAGATCGCGAGGACGCTGCCTCGGGGATCCTGTCGCGATGTTTACGCGCTGGGGGAAACACCACTGGAGCGATCAGCTTCCAGGGTCTGCCCGATCCTGAACTCACCGCGGGACCTCTCTCCGCCCTGGCCGCCGCCATGCTGGAACGCGCGCATACCTTTCGTAGCGCCAGCCATGCCGCCGGGGCCGCTCAGGCGGAATTGTTTCGCGGAGCTGTCCTGGACGCGCTCGCACATGAGTTCAAGACGCCGCTGGCCACCATCGTCACCGCAGCTGGGGGTCTTCGCGAACTCGGCCCCCTGTCTTCTCAACAAATCGAGTTTACCGACATTGTCGAAACCGAGGCTTCCCGTCTCAGCCTGCTGACTTCACGATTGCTTCGCACTGCGCAGGTCGATCGCGAGGAAGTGAAGCCGCAACTGGAATTCACCAACATGGCCGACCTGGTTACGGTCGTGGCCGACCAGTACTCCAGACAATGGACCGACCGAAAAGTTTCCATCCGGAAACCGGCAGCGGCCACCGGGGTGATGGCCGACCCTGAGTTACTCCAGCTCGCATTGCGGCAGCTGCTGGACAATGCCTGCAAATATTCCGTCCCGGGCTCCGCGGTTACGATCAGCATCGACTCGCAGGACGAGTGGGTGGCCATTCGCACCTCCAACAGCGGCAGCCGGATTGGGCCCAGCGAGCGGTCGCGCATTTTCGATCGGTTCTACCGTGGCGCCGAAGCGCGGCATAAAGCGCCGGGTTCGGGCCTGGGTCTCTACGTGGCAAGGAAGATCGTTCACGCCCACGGAGGCAGCCTCGATCTGGAGATGGCGACCCCGACCCATCAGGATACGGCGTTTCGTCTCGCCCTGCCCCGCGCGGGTTAGCGCCGCGATTCGGCTGGGATTTTCTTTTCGAAAAGGTTGAAGGATAACGATAACGACAAGGTTGGAAACTGAAAAGGCCAAGAGCTTTCCATGATCACAGACGGTTTGAACGCATTGGTGGTCGATGACGAGGCCTCGTTTCGCCGGGTGCTGCGAACCTCGCTGGCCGCCAGCGGGTTCGCCATCGAAGAGGCGCGAAGCGGTGAAGAGGCCATTGCGACTCTTGCCCGCTGCAATTTCGACCTCGTGCTGCTCGATGTGAATATGCCGGGAATGGGCGGGGTGGAGGCCTGCAGGAAGGTTCGCGCGCGCAGTCCGAAAATCGGCATTGTGATGGTCACCGTGCAGGACGGCGAGAGTGAAATGGTCAGGGCCCTCGAAGCTGGCGCCGACGACTACATCACCAAGCCCATCCGGCTGCGCGAACTGGTCGCCCGGCTAAGAGCCGTATCGCGGAGGCTTCGCACAGACGATGCCGTCGATTCCGCCTCACTGCACGCCGGCGATTTGGAACTGGATCTCAATCGGCATCTGCTTTACCGGCAGGGAAAAATCGTCCACCTCACGCCCACTGAATTCGAACTGCTGGCCCTGCTCATGCGGAACGAAGGAACCCCAGTTACCCACACAAAACTGTTACGCTCCGTTTGGGGCCCCGAATACGGCACAGAACTGGAGTACCTGCGCTCCTTCGTCAAAACTCTGCGCCAGAAAATTGAAGACGATCCCGCCAGACCCAAATACATCCTGACCGAGCCCTGGCTGGGATACCGCTTCCGCAATCCACGCGCGCGCCCGGAGTTCAAGACGCCGCAAGCTGCGTCCCCGCGACTTATTCTTCCCAGTAGTGCCAGTCCCGGTTTGACAGGGTAGATGTCACGGCCGAACCTCCAGCGCCGATGGAGGATTGGATCTCGTATGTCCCAGCCTGGTGCCGGCGGCGAATCGGCATGAGTTGGGGCGTCCAAACAACTTCAAAAACTAATCAGGGCGCGGACTGATGAAAGCCCCACCCTTCGAAACTCTCGAAAGGTGGGGCGGCCGATTCTTCTCAAGAACTCTCACTGAACGTTCAGGTTGACGGTGATGGTGTGCGAAATAGTCGACGATGTTGCCGTGACGGTCACGTTGGTTTGACCGACAGGCGTCCCGGGATTGTGGGGTGGCCCGCTGCTCGAGCTGCAGGCCGGTAGCCACAGCACCAGTGGTACGAGCACAGCCACAAAACCGATCATGGTGCGTGCTCTGGATTTGCGGCGAGTGACGGGCAACAGCAATCCCACCATAGCAGGAAACAGAAACGCGTAGAAGATGCGATTGGGGCGTCCTAACGGGCCATCGATCAAAGACGACGCCGCAGTCGTGCCAATCATGACCGTTTCCGTTGTGGCGGAAGCTGCCGTGAAGGTGCAGGTCGATTCAGAGGGCAGACCGGTACACGCAAAGCTGGGAGCCGTGGTCAATCCGCCGAGCAAGCCGAAGGTGATGGTGCCGGAACCGCTTTGGCCGGGGGCGGTAACGGTGATGGCCAACGGGTTCGGGGTCATGGAGATATCCTCCACGTTGAGCGTGGAAGCGGTCGAGGTTGACGCACTTAGAGTTGTGTCGCCGGGATAGGACGCCGTGACGTTAAAGGTCCCTCCCGGGATCTGGTTGGTGCTGGTACCGGTCGGAACTGTGACCGTGGCAGTGCCGCCGGTGGTTGTAAGAGCCGTCGCGCTCCCAGTGATGCCCCCACCAGACAAATTGAAGGTCACGGTTTCCCCATCCTGTGGAGCGGGCGAAATGGTAGCGGTCGCAGTCACGCTCGTGCCAATTGCTACCGTACCTGAACTCAGCACAAGCGTTGTGGTCGTCGGCGTCTTCCCAGAACTGCTCGGCCAGTTGGCCAGCAAGGGCGCTACATTGATGGAGCCAAGACCAGTCGCCTCATCGAAGCCAGCGCCAACCAAAAAGCCGGCTTGGCCCCCGGTCAGAGCGGTTGGACTGGGCGTGCTGTTGTTGCACATGCTGGGTGTATTTACGTTGCAACTGGTGACACCGCTTGAGGACACGGTAACGTCGTTGAACACGCCGTTGGCCGGATTCGAGGCCAACTGGTAGAGATTCGGATTCAGCAACCCCTGGGCCGCGCCCGCCTTCTGATCGAGAAGGGCCGCGACACCCGCCATGTCGGGCGCGGCGGCCGAGGTCCCGGCGAAAACGACAAAACCCGGATTTGCCGGATTTGCCGAGCACTGATTGTTTCCTGCCAGGCAGGCGAAGTAGCCGTCGTGGCCAGAAGCGGTGTAGGCCACATCAGGGGTGTAGCGGCCCGCCCTGGCAGCAGGGACACCGGTCCCCGTCTGGTAAGTGGGCGTCGCGATCACCGAGCTCACCCCGCCACCGGTACCCGCCACCTGGAAGTTGGCTCCGTTCATGGGTTCGTTCCAGGCTCCCTCTGGAATAGGCCCCTTGGCGGATCCGTTGTTGGTGGGATTACTAGTGGGATTCCAGTATTGGCTGGGGTTGGTAAAGTCAGCAAATTCGGTTCCGCCCACGCAGGTGGCGAAGCTCGACGAGCAGATGTTATTAGGGCTGGCGGTCTGGCTGGCCGGGGGCGGGCTGAACGACTGGTCGCAACCGGCGGCCCCAGAGTCCCCCGAGGAGACAAAGATCGACATCCCAGCCCCGGCTGCCGTCTTGAACAGGCTATCCCAGAAGTCGACCCCCGACACCCCGGCGTTAGCCTCGCACGACCCGAAGCTGATGCTCATAATCTGAGCCGGCACTGGCGCGTCTACGACGTAAGACGTGGCGATATCGACCCCGTCCTGTGTCTGGCTGCTCGCGCTTACCACCAGATCAATCGTGGCGCCAGGCGCAACGCTGCCCGAGCGTGATACGTCGAGGGTGGCCTCTCCCTGATCGCCGGAGGCTTGGCCGCTTGTCGTGGCTGGCCCCGGGTCGGTGCCGGTCGTCGGAATAATGACGGTTTCCGGAGTGGCCTTCACTGTGAGCCCGGAAGCGGCCTCGAAATTCTGAATGTCCGCATCGTACACACGGGAGCGGCCGATGATGGCGATGGTTTCGCCGGTACCATCGATGCCCGGCGTGTTCACGTTGTAGATGGTGGCGAAGTCGGCAGGGAAAACCACGAAGCAGGGCGTGGGCGGATTGCCACATGAGTAAGTACCCTCCGGTGTCAACTCGACTCCAGACGCAGATGCCACATTGTGTCCCGGTGGGGGCGCAACGTTGATGACCTTGTGCTGTGGATCGTACTTGATCGTGTAGAGGCCGCTGATGGCCTTGATCGCGTCCTTCAATGCGGCAGGGACCTGCGGTTCAGCGGTGATGGAGATCCTTTTCTCGTCCTTGACCATGAAGTAATGCATCTCAGCGCGGAAGGCATTGCCGACCGTCAAAGCTGCGCCGCTGAATGTGATCCGGTCACGGCTGGGTGAAACAGCGTCCACTTGCAGATGCTCGGATTCGAGCCACGCAGTTACCGCCTGGATATCGTGCAAGGACGGCCCGAAGCGCTTGCCCTGCTCTGCCGGGGTCAGCCAGTGGTGGTAGTTGGGCGATGTGGGAATCTGTAGCTCTTCAAGGAACTTGTTGTAAGCCTGCTCCCTCTGCGGGGAACGAGCGAGCATGATGACGAGGTGATCCAGTCTCAAGTCCGCAGGGACCGCGCCCTGGTCACTCTCAACGCTGGCCCAAGCCGGGTGATGTCCGGTGAGCGCAACGCGATTGCTCGGGTCAACCGGAGTGCGCACGAGGTCGTCGGCTCCGGCGAACGCAGGCAGGGAGAGAGACACCATCGAAGTAAGCGCGAACAGCGCGCAGAATACCAACCTAGAGCCGCGGTGAGGGATTCGGCTCTGCGGGCCTTTGTGAAGCATCATAGATATCCTCCAAGGTGCGAGCTGCGATAAACGTTTGGCTGGGTGTTCTCTGCCTGTCCGGCCCAAACCTCCGCCAGATTTTGGGAAATGACCGGTACTCGAGCATCTCGGGGATTGGGGGGACTATCTTCCGGCGAGGCGCACATCTTGTGGCTAGCAGGCTGTGAATGTCAAGCAAAATTCACGTCCGTTGGGGGAGGGGGTGTAGCACTTTTGCCGCCTCTATACACTACCCCGCTACCCGTTTGACGGGGTATTACGCGCTGAGGGGAAATTGCTACACCCCCCCTCCCCACCACAGAACTGGTTTTGACTTTGACTCTGGCCGTGCCCGCCCGCCCGCGCGGCAGGAGGGGCAGGGCTGCGTTGCGTGAGAGCGCTGGTGCGTAGCGTTTCGCGTCGCGTGAGCGCGAGCTGGGATCGCGGGTGAAGCACGAGAGCTGGAGAGTTGACAGATGGAGGGCACGAAGGATGTGTGATTGCGCCTCACCCTTAGGACGTAACCGTGCGCCGACGGCGATTTCGTTGTTGACATCCACAAGCCAGGGAGCGTAGCGTTCTCCACAAAATTCAGCGGGCAGGATTCTTTGGACGGGTGACTGTTCTTCTGTTCAGTCAGTATTCCTTCTCGCTGCTTCCCCTTGATGTGTGAATGGATTGCGCCACCATGTGATCTGGCGTCGCATTAGTGCGGACAAGTAGTCGCATCAGTTTGTCCGGCACAAGCCGGACTGTCCAATCTGTTCATTCTGTCTGGAGGAAGGTCTATGACTCGCTTTGTGGCTGAGTTGTTCCCGTCGTCTGGCAGCGGTACAACCTCGGTAGTTGCAGCCAACATCCAAAGCCACTGCCCTTATCCCGCAGCCCTGTTAGTACTCCTACTTTGCGCGTTCTCGCCGCGAGGTTTCGCGCAGACTTCGCCTCCCACAACACCAGATGACCAAATGGGTTTCATGCCCTACGTGTCATACCACGGCGGAGACATCGATAACGTGAATTTAGCCAACGGCAATCTGTTCGTGCATACCCCATTCTTGAGCTACCCGCAGCGCGGAAATGTACTTAGGGTAGCGCTCGACTTGATGTACAACGGCAAGCCCTATCAAGTTCAGAATTTCTGTGCGGCCGGAAGGTGCACTTGGCTCTGGTTACCGTCTGGCTTCTCTCAAGGGTGGGGCGGACATCTCCCCAGCCCACCCTTCGGGGTCAACATCGTTGACGCGGACGCGGTGACGGTGCCGTATGAGGCAGCGAAAATCCCAAACACCAACCCAACGGACTATGGCGACCTTTTTAAGATCATGACCGCTGACAACGCCAGTCATCTCCTCGGACTCGTGGCGGGTACGGGTGGCTCATGTGGTACAGGCAGCACCGGGTATTACTACAGCGATTGGGGCACTTTCGAGACATTAGATGCGACGGGCTGGCAGATGTTAATCCCTAGCTGCGGTAGCGGTACCACGGCAGTTGTTAGTCCGACAGGCGTGAGACATGAGGGTCAGGACACCCTGCGCGTGGACCCGAACGGCAACTATCTCACCATAACTCTTGGATGTCCTCCCTCTGGCTCTTGTATCGAAATCCCCACAAGCATTACAGATACCCTGGGCCGACAGATCCCGCTCCCTGCGGCGGCTGGTGCAGCCAGCACTTCTCTGTGCCCCAGTGGTCCTGCAACCGTCGTTTCGGCGGCTTATTGGACCCCCCCCGGTTACAACGGCACTACTCTGCAATATCTGCTTTGCTACGCAAGCGTGCCGATAAATATTCCACCGGTCGGTTCCGCGATCGGCTTAACTGCATCGCTCAATGTTTTGCAGAGCATCGTCCTCCCCAATAACACGTCATGGACATTTGCGTACAACGATTCCAGCGGCACCTACAACGGCAACCCAACCAGCTATGGCAGTTTGACCCAAATTACCTTTCCCACCGGAGGAACGATCTCATACACGTATATTTCGTATGGCAATGTCACTGATCTGAATAGTCGTTGGGTTTCCAGCCGAACGGTCAATGCCAACGATGGAACTGGTCCACACACGTGGAACTATGCTTACGGATATACTGGCTCGGGACAGCAAACATACGCTCAGACCATTGTCACTGACCCGCTGGGAAACGATACCGCCCACACATTCGGCCTTGGCGTTGGCACCTACGAAACACTCACACAGTACTACCAAGGCAGCCATACGAGTGGCACCCTGTTGAAAACCGTCGCAACGAACTACGAATACTTCAGCAACCTAAACAGTTCTACCCCCGATCTGACCGGAGTAGTGCCGATCCAGGATACGACCACTTGGGCTGCGGACAACGAAGTGAGCCAAACCAACAATAGCTATGATCTTGGATTCACATACGTGGCATGGACTACCGGACTAGGGCAGGGGACGAGCCTCTACGGCAAAGTAACCAGCGAGACCGACTATGACTACGGAATTGGTGCCCACGGTAACGCTTTGCGTACGACCAACACCAGCTATGCCTGGCAGAGCCCGAACCCGAACTATTCCAGCTATCTGACTAACAATCTCTTGATTCTTCCTTATTCGGTCCAAATTCAGGACGGAGGTGGCACACAGCGGGCCTACACCTATTACGGCTATGACGAAACTAGTCTGCAATCCTCTGGAATTGCGGAACAAAAAATTTCGGGAGAATCGTATCCAGGCAACCAGACTTCAGTTCATCGCTGGCTGAACGGGAGCACGACGGGTACGACGCTCTGTAATGCGGTCACGAACGGTTATCTGCTCTCTACCAAGGCCTACTACGACACTGGAGAAGTACCAACCTCAACTGATCCATGTGGCCATCAGACGAAGTATCAATATTCAAGTTCGTATTACGGCGCGTTCGTCACAACGGCTACGAACGCTTTGAACCAAAACACGATTTACGGCTACGATTTCAACACGGGTGTTGTCACCTCGATCACGGACTCAAACTCGCAGATAACGACGAAGAACTACGACATCCTTGCTCGCCCGACCTCAGTTAGCTACCCTGACGGAGGCTCGACCACCGATTGCTACACCGATATGGGCGGCGCGACCTGCACGCAGTCCGGTGCTCCATATCAGGTTGTCGTCACGAAAGCGATCACTTCGTCACTAAACAAAACATCGACCGTGGTCTTCGATGGCTTGGGCCGTGTTTCGCAGACGCAACTCAATTCTGATACTCCGAGCACTACCTACACTCTAACCACGTACGACGCACTAGGTAGAAAGTCCCAGGTCTACAACCCGACTCGCTGCTCGCCAATCACGACTAACTGCGGCGAAACCACTTGGGGATACACGACCACCAACTACGATCCGCTCAGCCGTGTCACATCCGTGGTCGAGCAAGACACGTCTGCTGTCAGCACAAACTACGCGTCGTTCCCTTGCACAACAGTCACCGACGAAGCGGGTAAAGCCCGCAAGTCGTGCGTGGATGGGCTGGGCCGCATGACGGGCGTCTGGGAAGATCCTTCAGGTCTCAACTACGAAACAGACTACGGCTACGATGCCCTGGGCAATCTGACAAGTGTGGACCAGAAAGGCAGCAATGTCGCCAATGCGCGAGCGCGAGGCTTTGTCTTCGATTCACTATCGGAACTGACAAGCTCCACTAACCCCGAATCGGGGCAGATCAGCTACGGGTACGACGCCGACGGCAACGTCATCACGAAGACAGCGCCGCTGCCCAATCAAACCGGAACATCGACGGTAACCACAACTAGCACCTATGACGTGCTCAACCGCCTGATCCAGAAGAGCTACAAGGACGGCACCACTACCGATCCCTACACTCCCACGGTCCAGTTCGGTTACGACGCAGTAGCGCCCACTGGTTGCACAACGACGCCTCCTTCGGCTCCTGACAGCTACCCAGTCGGACGGCGCACGGCGATGTGCGACGGTTCGGGTGCTGCGTCTTATACACACGACAAGATGGGCAGGATTTTGCGAGAGCGTCGAACGATTGGCGCGGTGTTGGGCGATTATGAGAATGACTCTTACAATCTTGATGGCTCACCGGCAACTTTTACCACCCTTGGCTATCAGGTGACTTACACCTATACTGGAGCAGGCCGGCCGATCACCGCATCGAACTATACCGGAGGCACCACGAACTTTGTGAAAAGCGCTACCTACGCCCCGCCCGGTGAATTGACCGCGATGACCTTGGGCTCGACTTCCAGTTTTGCCGGAATCGTAACTAATAACGCTTACAATGACCGTCTGCAGCCGATTCTCCTCTCCGCCACAGTTGCCGGACAGAACCCAGTCTTCAGCCTTTGCTTTGACTTTCATCTAGCTGTCGCAGTGACGACACCCTCGCCGTGTTCATTCTCCGCCAGCACTTTGGGCGACAACGGCAACGCCTACCAGGTCGTGAACAACCGGGACAACACACGATCCGAGACTCTCATGTACGACTCGCTGAATCGGATTTCCAGCGGCCAATCCAATGGGACGCAATGGGGAGAGACCTTCACCATTGACGCCTGGAGCAACCTGACCAACGAGACTCCAATATCGGGCAAGACGAACCACGAAGGGCTCAATACCTCAGCGGGTACCAACAATCAGCTTGCCGGTTTCGGCTATGATGCGGCAGGAAACATGACCAGTAATGGTTCAGCATCCTATGTGTATGACGCAGAGAATCGCCTGATCGCTACTGCCGGAACCTCCTACATCTACGATGGCAACGGCCAGCGGGTGGAGAAGTGTACGGAAGGCACGACGCCAGGCACCTGCGCCAGCGGTTCTACAGGAACCCTCTATTGGAGGGGCCAGATCAGCGACGCCCTGTCCGAGACCGACTTGGCCGGGAACATCCAGAACACCTACATCTTCTTCAACGGACAGCGAGTGGCCCGTCGCGACAGCGCGGCAGCGATTCATTATTACTTCTCTGACCACTTGGGTTCTCATGGCGTAGTCGAGAACGCAACAGGCACCACGTGTGAGCAAGACATTGACTACTACCCGTACGGCGGCGTTGAGCACGACTACTGCCCGAACGCTGTCCAGAACTACAAGTTCACCGGAAAGGAAAGGGACATGGAATCGGGGTTAGATTACTTCGGAAAGCGCTTTCATGCCTCGTCGCTCGGCCGGTTCATGTCCGTGGACCCTCATGATATCCTGGCCGATGCCAAAAAGCCAGACAAGGTTCGCACAGAACTCCTTGACCCTCAGTCGTGGAATCGATATGCCTACGTCACAAACAATCCACTTAAGTATGCCGATTGGGAGGGTTTGGAGAAAATCCTGGTGGTTTATGTGCAGCAGCCGGTTCCTGGGACGTCAAAGACTTATCAGCAGAAAGGATTGGACACTATCACAGGCCACGCTTTCATCGGCCTAAAGGATACAACAGCCCATACAGAGACTAAAGCAGGTTTCTATCCGAAGAGCGGAGTGATCCCAGAAATAAGTACGACAACGACTGGCGAAGTGAGGGATGACTCGAACCATTCTTGGAACGTTAAACAAGAATACAAAATCACGGACGACCAGTACAACGCTGTGCAGCAGTCAATCAGCAATGATAAAGGGGACACGAACCTCCAGTACGACCTGGATACAAACAACTGTACAGACTGGGTGATGGACACGGCGGCAATCGCAGGAGTTACGCTCCCAGATGCTACGGGAACTTGGCCCGGAGGCGGCGGTGAAAGTCCTGGCCCATTAGGTCAAGAAGTGGCGGCACAACCAGGAGCAACTGTGCAGCAACCTAAGAAGGACGGGGGCAGCAGCGGTAGTAGCGACGACAGCAGTGGCAGTAGCATTTGAGGTCGCAAAATCCATGAAACAAATACTCGTAATTCTTGTTCTCGCCATCAACAGCATCGGCCAGTCCCAAAATGCGGGGGTCTCTTGTATCCTGGTGGGCGGTGTTGGCTGTGGAAACTTGGTCCTTGAGAAGACGCGACGCAGTGACTTTCTCCCTGACGCTGAGACAGAGAAGCGGTTTGCTAATGAAGGCGTGACATTCACGTTTGACGCAAACGATACCCTTGACAGCATAGTAGTAGTGGGCAATAAGCGATACAAAACGGACAAGGGCGTTTCCTCAGGCGATAAGGAAGAACGTGTTCTGCAGGCCTACGGCAAGCCCACAAAGACTGGGAAAATGGTTTTAAATAAAGGGGAAAATGAGCCCATCGGTACTGTAGGGGATCGGGCACTCATGTACCCCGGAATTCTATTTATTATCCGTCATGGGGGCGTTTGGGCCATTTCAATTAAGACAAAGTGAACGGGCTGCCCATCTCTTCGGGAGACACAGATCCACAAGTTCACCGGCAACGAGAGAGACACAGAGTTGGGCCTCGACTATTTTGGAGCGAGGTATCCGGGTCGTCAGCAAAATTCGCCGCAGCAGGCCGATTGCGTTATTCTGCGTTGGCCGGGACGATGCCGTCAGCTTCCCAAGCTGTGTGTCGCCGGTTCGATCCCGGTCGCCCAAGTTTTTCGTCAATTGACATCTCGGTAGTGTCCTAACTTGTTACACTTTCTCCGCTATGAAACTCTTCGTTTTGGCTGCGTTGATAGCCATCACACAAGCAACCACGCCAGTTCCACGGAAGACATCCGATGGCTCCGCTAGCGCAGGCAACAGCATCCAAAGTAATCCCGCCCACGATAAGGAAAAGTCCACCAGTCCGAAGCCCCACGATCAATGCGCAGCCCCCCAAAGCGATAAGCAAAGTACCGACGGGCAACGAGCCGAGAATACAGAACAATCCATACGAGTCACCAAACTTCCCTCCGTGACGGTAGACAGCCCCCGAAGGGATTGGGCTGATTGGGGAATGTGGACCTTCAACTTGCTTTTGGCCGTAACTAGCGGATTCCAAGTATGGTTGCTCTGTAAGACGCTGACTTTTGCTTCGCGCCAGACACACGAAATGAAGCGCCAGCGCATTTTCATGGGCGGACAACTTAAGACGATGGCAGCGCAACTCGCTGAGATGTCGGTACAAAGCGGAATATTGACAGACTCGGTAACCGTTGCCCGTGATGCCGCGAACGCCGCTCAGGACGGCGCGACCGCTGCAAAAGAAAGCGCCGACGCTGCAAGGGATAGCGTAGAAGTTTTCATTAGCAAAGAGCGTGCCCGGCTTAGAATTGTTGTAAAGAATGTCGATGTGGAATCGCCCAAAACCGTGAGCTTTATTAAATACAGTGTTCAGTTTTACGGGAACGCAGATGCTTTCATCTCGGATGCCGCCGCATATGCGGTCATTAACAATTCTCAAATCCCGAATATCAATGATGAACTCGCGGAGATTTTTAAGATTGCCCTTCCTGATGTTATAGGCCCGGCCACTACAATGACCCAAGAATATACGGCCCATGCTTATCACGGGGAAGGGCCACTGACCTTTTTGCTGATTGATGCGATCAATGAAGCGAAGATGTTCGTTCACTTCTATGCATTCATCAAATATAGAACGCTGGATAGGGAACGAGAGACTCGGGTATGCCTCACTTGGAACGTGAATCCAGCGGTAAATGCCATGTTTCCGCTCGGCTTTAAGGCCGACCACTGGGAACAGAGCGGGCCCCCAGAGGCTAACATGGACACCTAGGGACCGCCCATCTGCTACCGGGTGCTCTAGCCTACCCTCTCTCGCGTGATGAAGTTTGAGGCAACTCCCCGCGAGCCGGTTCGCGAATTGGACCGTAATGGACCGTACTCGGCTGCTAAATGTAGGCAGAGAAGAGAGATAAGTTGGCGGACGCCATCGTTCGCAATGATGCGTTCTCCCAGACTGAAGACAGCAGGCGGGCTAACAGGCATTCGCAGAAACACCAACAAGGGTCGCCAGCGCCTGCCAGTGCCTCGGATGCGGGCGGTACCCCTCCCGGATGCGCCCAGCGTACCAACGCGAAACGGAAATTTGCCGCGCGATAGCCGATGCTGACATAGCAGGGAGCAGTGGCTGAACTTTCTCCGAATAGAACTTGTCCGTCAGCCATGAAGGCTGGTCCGACGGTCTCCAAGCATGCTGTGCTTGGGCGTTCTTGCGCCGAGTATGCGCACGCTTCGCCTGAGCTTCAGGGCCGTTCGCCGTTTCGCGTCCAATCCGCGCGGCATCAAGCATGTTCTTGGTCGCATCCCCAACAGCACAAATAGCGCAGTTCGAACGCCCGTCCTGGATCGTCTTCCCGCATCCGCGACAAAGATTCTCGCGGCGTGGCGCTCTGATGGATGACGGCAGTGACGGTGCTCCTTTTGCCTCTCGCTTCGCACGCTGCGTTAGCCGCGTGGCGGGACCCGATTCACGGGCAAGTTTGGCTGAACTTGACCAAAATGCACGAGTAACCCACTCAGCGAAGGGTGCGACTGCCCTCCCCCACATGGGGATTGTTTCGGACAGCCGAGAGGCGAAGGATGCCATCATGCGACAGTTCCCATCGCTTTGCTCAAAAAGCCACTCGCGTTTGAGTGGTTCCTTCATGATCCAATCGAGCAAGAACGTATCGACTTGCGGGCGGACGGGCTCCATTAGATCGCAGGCGAGACTATCCCGCGCTTTGGTGTCAACGTGGAGTACCCCCATACCTGGATCAAGACCGAGAGCCACAGCCGCGAGACGTGATTCCGATTCAAGAAGGCTGTACAGGTAGTTGAGAATTGCGTTTGCCGGGTTCACTGCCAGCCGGGGCGATCCGGTTAACGGTGAAACCCGCGTGCCAAAGACCCGCCAATGTGAGGGCAATCGGGAATGATCTTTCCTCGGAAACATGACCGGCAACGTTCGCCACTCCGACCAATAGGCCGCAGCCGCGCGGGATTCCACCAAGCGCACGCTATTGATCGTGTCAGCCTCCGCTAACTCAGATCGGTAACGATGAATTGCGTCCGCGCATTCACTAGCCGAGAGCTTGTCACGAGCAACCTGTTCCTGTCCTGCAAGCTTCTGGTCAATGAGTTCTCGCGCAATTCGCAGAGCTGCGCCCGATGAATGGGCAAGGGCCTGAGCGCGGCGAAGTCGTACATCGCTGGAGGCGGTTGGTCCGGTCACGAACAAGACCTTGCCAGTACGGTTGAGCATCACAAACGAAGCCCCCACGTCGGCCAGCCACTTCAGCGCGCCGAGTGTCGCGAAGCCATCTTCGGAAATACAGACTAGGCGTTTGAGGCCGTGACCGATACGGGCGAGTCTGATCGTGCGGCGTTCTGGGCCAATCCCATCTTCAATCTCAAGATGGCCGGACTGCATACGTACACGGACCCCGAAACCAAATATTGTGAGTACTCCACGTTTTCTGATGTAGTTGCCTGGGGCAGGCAATTGCGATAGCTTCTTCGAAGCTGCCATTGGAGCTAGTCCTCCGTGGTGGTAGGGCTTGTCGGCTGCTGATAACAGTCGGCAAGTCCGCTAAGCTGTTGAATTAATTATACCTTAGCGATATGCCAATCACAGAGGAGAGCCAACGGAGTTTGCAGCGATTCGGTTGTGCCCTTCAGACCAGTGAGAGATTGATTCTTGTCAATTGGACGGATTTGACCCGCGAGCAGGCCCTGGCCGCCTCAGTTCTCGTGAGAACTAGTCATCGACCGTGCCCATCCGGACCAGCGCTGTGTCTTGCGTTGGAGATTTCTCCGACCCGCATTCTTCCTCGCTATTCCTTTTTTTCGTTCGATTTGCTCAATCCGTCGCAAATGGATTACCTCGCATCGGTTTCGGCAACGAATCGCATATCGATCAATTTCCTTGGTCGTGACTTCGAGCTATTGCGAAACCACGAATTGATTCGGTCAGAGTCTGATGAGCTAAGGAAGTCCTGCGAGAGAGCGAAAGAAGCTCTGGGCGCCCTGAAAGCGGCGTATAGCGTTGTCAAAGTCACCGACGAGCTAGAGAGTAATCTGCGTATTCCGCAACTTTTTGAAAGGGCCCTGTCTGAGAGCGACTTCGCTAAGGCTCTTCCGCTAGTTGCAAAGGAATCGGAGAAGATTCCGCCGGAAAAGAGAGCGTCAGCGCGCAAATTGGTTCGGGACTTCGCTGACGCCCTCCGATCTCGCTACGAGGAGCAGATAAGAAAGGGTCTGGCTGACATTCCACAGACTAGGCTTGGCCTCGCGTTGCTTTTGGATCTACAGCGGATCTTTGGGAGTGACTATGAGCGTTTCGTCGATTTTTTCGGGGACGCTGTCGCATTCAATACCGAGCAAGAACTCCTCGACACATTGAACAAGTGGGCCGCCAACTTAGAATCTATTTTCAAGCTAATCGAACTGGCCAGTTCAGCACCTCAAGCCACGAAAGGAAAGGCGCTTCGAGATTTGGGACAAGCCTTCCTCGCGGTGCTCAAGCTTGTCAAAAGGGGGAGAGAACTATCCCTGTCCATGCTTCACACCCTTCTTCGACCCTTGAAGCCGCTCTTGTTGAGTCAGCCTGGAAGGCCGCCGAAAGACTATTCTCGTGAATACGAATTGAAACAATCAGGATTGTCATGGAGTCAGGTGGCTCGTCAAAGTCTGATCGAGAATGACGATATCCGAGAAGAGTTCGGAGGGCGCACCTACGATGTTCTAAATTTCGAGCAACGGGAAGTAGTAACAAAGCGGATCCGCGAAGGCGTGAAAAGCTACGCTGAGAGAGCGGGGAAAACATTTCCAATCGAGAGCACCCCGAAAAAGAACCCCCCAGAAAATTGATCAGAATATTTCGGAGGGGCAGATAATCCAATTGAATTTCTGCCCCCCAACTTTTCCGAGTGCTTTTTCTGCCCTCCAACAAATAGCCTTCGTTTAACTGGAATTTACGTTTCCGGGTACTCCCTCTATTGTTCAGACTGTTGAGGTCCTGCATGAGAGGGCGATCTAAGCGCAACAGTTCGGCCCGAGGCGCGAGCAATGGAAGTGGGAATCGCGCAAAGCGAGTAGGCCCGCGTCGCGCGGCCTTGTCGAAGCTCACGACGCGGAGCCAGTCCGCTTACGACCGCGCTCTTCATGTCATCGCCGCCATGCGCCGCGACCCAAACCTGCGGCTCAGCGCTGCTACGAGACTGCACGGTGTCAAGGCGGAAACGATTCGCAAATATTTTCCATCCGAGCTGAGGAAGTCCGGTGGAAGCTTCCGAGTTAGAAAGAGTGACCGCTATTCAGCAAACATCTACCTTCCCGATAGGAATGGCAATCATGTCCTTGTTTCAACTCGTTCCTCCAAAGAACGCAAGCAGGCCAGCCAGTACCTGAGAGATTTGGGCCGCTATCTACGCGGCCAGAAAAACGCGCTCGCAAAGTGGCACGGAAAGAAGATCGCAGGAGTCGAACTCGTCACTGCCGGTCGAACGATTGCTGCGATTGAGCCAGCGCTGTCCGAGTTCTCGCTTTACCGCGCGGCTAACGGGGGTGCCGCGTGAGAGATCAGCGGCCAATTCAAACAGCACGACGCAAGGTCCTGAGAGAAGATCGCATTGGGAAAAATGCGTTTTGCCTCTTTTGTGGATATGCCTGCCTGGAATCGCTCACCCAGGTATCCCGAAAGTGGCTCGAATCGAAAGGAATAACCAAGGACCGTCTAGATCGTTTACTCGAAAAACATCACGTAGTCGGAGAAGCGCACGATCCTGACCTGATGGTGACACTCTGCCTGAATTGCCATAGGGAGATTACAGAAGGGTTAGCGCGAGAAGGAGTCAGCATGCATCCTGAGAGAGACATTCACAAGCTTATAGCGCTCGTTCTGAGAGGGTCGGCTGTGCTCTTTGAGTTTTTGGCATCATCCTACCGCAAGTGGGCGACTTTGCTGGAGAGGCAAGATGAATAACGATATTTATGTTCGTGCACACACCGTGCGCGTCGATGCGAAGCCGCGCGCCAACAAAACTCAGAAGAGCGAACCGAATTGGTCCGACTATGCGCTTGTGTTTGACTGTGAATCGCGCATCACAGCGGATCAGATTTTGACGTTCGGTTTCTGGCGCTTCTGCGAGCTCCGAAACGGTGAATACGTCGCACTGGAAGAGGGAATTTTCCACGATGAGGGGCTCAAGGCAAAGGAAATCGGAATTCTCCGAAAATTCGTGCGATCAAGGAAAGCCGACACGAGCGGAGATGGCTCTGACCGCCTTCGCCTTTATTCACGTTCGAAATTCATCAGCGAAGTTCTGGGTGTTGCGATTCAGGCAAAAGCATTCATCGTGTGCTTCAACTGCGGGT
The DNA here is from genome assembly GCA_013289685.1 of Acidobacteriota bacterium. Taxonomy (GTDB): domain Bacteria; phylum Acidobacteriota; class Terriglobia; order Terriglobales; family Acidobacteriaceae; genus Sulfotelmatobacter. Next base: position 311,740 of record JABCZL010000004.1, read on the forward strand.
TTGATCTCAGCAGAATAGCCGTGGACTGGGAGAACGCAAAAAACGGCGGATGGTCGCTCATTCTGTCGCAATGGCGAAATCCGAAAGCGGGCAAGCTAACACCCAACAAGTTCATACCACGCATCATCATTAAGGCACTCAATAGCAAGACGGCAATCATGCATTCCACACGTGCACCGATGTCCGAGCCGAGCAAGAAAAACAAACGAGTGAAACTGTGGCCTGCCGCGAGGTTCCTCGACGTGCGCACACTGCTGTGGGCGCTTCGCAACAGATCGTATTCGTTAAGAACAGGATGCAAGGAATTCGATATCCCAGGCAAACTGGATCACAAGCCAAGCGGGCGTGCGAATTTTGGAGAAATCGAATATTGCAGACAGGACGTACGGGCCACAGTGGGCTTGCTAAATGCCGTTAAGCAGGAGTTTGACCTGCATCCCATCGAACCTGGTCCCGACCGAATGTTCAGCCCGGCCAGCGTGGCGAAGAGCTATCTGGAAGAACTGCACCTCTCGCATCCAAGCGAAAAAGTCAAAGACGCCGATTACGCGTACGCCGTTTTCATGCAAAGCTACTTCGGCGGACGCGCGGAGTGCCGCATTCGCAGTTGGGAAGTGCCAGTCTGTCTCGTGGATTTCATGTCGCAGTATCCTACCGTTAACGAACTTCTGGACAATTGGAGTGTTCTGACAGCAAAGAACGTAACCTTTCCTGACGCGACAAAGGCGGTGCGTAAACTGCTTTCGCGGATCACTCTCGAACGATGTTTTGATCGCAAGCTGTGGCCCCAATTCAAATTCTTCGCCCTTGTTCGCCCGGACAACGATATTCTCCCGGTGCGCACCGTCTACAACGGCACAACTCAGAACATCGGGATTAATTACCTCACAAGCAAAGAACCAATCTGGTTTGCGGGCCCGGATATCATTGCGTCGATTCTCTTGACCGGAAGAGTACCGTGTATCGAAAAGGCAATTCGCGTGAAGCCGCACGGCAAACAGCAAGGATTGACTTCAACATCCTTGCGCGGCATGGTTAAAGTGGATGCAAACAAGAACAGCTTCTTTAAGCATGTCATCGAACAGCGAGCGGCGCACGAATCGAACCCAGCGCTCCATTATTGGCTGAAGATTCTTGCCAACAGTGGATCATACGGCCTGTTCGTGGAACTGAACCCGAACGAAGCTGACGCAGCCAAGTTGAAAGTGTTTTCAGGCGAAGAATCATTTGAGACAACGTCAGACGTGGTGGAAGAACCAGGGAAGTGGTTTGCGCCACACATCGGTTCCCTCATCACGTCCGGTGGTCGCTTACTCTTAGGAATGCTCGAAAAGTGCATAGCAGATGCCGGGGGAACATTCCTGTTTTGCGATACGGACAGCGCGGCTATCGTTTCCACAGCGCACAAAAAACGACTCCCGATGCCGAATGGCACCGAACCGATTACGGCGCTATCCAGGGCTGAAGTGCAACGCATCGTTGATAGATTCGAGTCGCTCAATCCATACGACTTGAGTGGATCAATTTTGAAGATTCACAAATTAAACTGGGACTCCAACAAACGGCGACCGCAGCTGTACGGATACAGTATTGCAGCGAAAAGATACGCACTGTACACGAAGACTCGCGATGACATTAAGATTGTGGAACCGAAAGCTCATGGTCTTGGCTACTTCTATCCGCCGAAGGACTCGCCGGAAGGCTGGAAACGTGACGCTCCAGCGTGGATATTCGAAGCGTGGGATTGGATCGTGCGTGGCGTTTTGGGATTGAAGCGCAAGAAACCAGCATGGTTCGATCTGCCGGTGATGATGAAGCTCACGCTCAGCACCCCACATCACGCGTTGAAGAATCTTGCCAAAGGACCGCTAACGCGTCCGAACAATTTTATGATGCTTCCGCAAATATCGCGCTTCGGACACCCCCAAGGTGTTGATCCGAACAAATTCACGCTGATAACACCATTCTCATCCGAGCGCGAGCAGTGGATGCATTCGAAGTGCGTCGATATCCACGATTCCCAATCCCCCGTTTACGAACTCACCGACGAATACGACGGTCGCGGGGCAGTCGTCAAGAATTTCTTCATGCTGCTGGACTCGTACCAAAACCACCCCGAAGCGAAGAGCCTTGGGCCAGACGGAAAACCGTGCGAATTCGACACGCGCGGCTTGTTGCAACGGGCGCATATCGTCGCTAACTGGCCGCCGATTTACATTGGCAAAGAGTCTGACAAGCATTGGGAAGAGGGCGAAGATCTGAGCCTTCTTGATTTCAAAGCAGTTGAATATAAGCGCAAAGGAAACGCAGTTGCGACCGATGAACAACTGGCGCGAATCGCGAAAGTTCCCAAGCGGGAATTCATGCGCCGGGGAATCAATCAGCACACATTGGAGAAAATCTGCAGGCAGGAACCAGTGCGGGCGATCAAATTTGCAGAGTGCCTGAAGGTGCTGGAAGAGTAGTGTCCTAAAGTTGCGCTGAAGGCTCATCGCTGGAAGTGTCGAACTCCAAGAGAATGCGAAAAGCAGTTGTGGGGTTCTCTCGAATAATAGCGCGGAGCGTGATGAGTGCCTCCATGAATCCTATCGGTGCAGGTGCACTGGTGCTTGTATTCGTGGAGATATCTCTGTTACTCCACCACACTGAATGACAAGAACTGCACATCTGCGGAGGCAACGCCAAAGAGGCAGCTCGAATTGTGGTGCGAGCATGGCATTGCCCGCATTCAAAACTCACGGCTCTAATGTCATCAAGGCCAACTATGGTTGCGTGTTCTATAGTCATTGGTTCAGTGTGATCTATCGTTTCCTACCTTGCAAGCAGTTTCCGCACGGTCCAAACGTTAGCCGTCAATGCGGGCTTCTATCGGCAGGCGTGAACCTGATGAGAACACTACTGGGAAAGGCGAGCCGCTGTATTTGCCAAGGATTAGATGGTACGCCCACAGGGGCAGATGTTATTTGTCAATTATCCTTTGCGCTTGCTTTGAAGAAAAATCAGGTAGGCCCAAATCAACACGTTTCCCATTAAACCCGCGATATTCGCGTATCCTGCATAGAGAATCAAAGTCTGATACTCGACGGGAGCAATGTGCCCGACCGAATGCGCTACCATCCACGTCGAACCCGATCCAAGACAATTGAGCACGATGAACAGGCTCGACACAGCTATCAAAGGTTTGGAGTCATAGTGACGAGAGTCCCTACTAGCGAACCAGCCAAGCAATAGGACATTTGAAGTCATGAAAAACGTGTACCACGCCATGTACACTTCGATGATCTTTCTGCCCCACTCAGCTACGCCGTTGGCTTCGACTTGAATCACAGACACTCCTCTTCGACGGTAAACTCTCCTACTGTAATTTCGCGGGGCATGAAACGACCCTCGGCCCGGATTCTACCACCGGGGGGCTCGCTGGTTAGACACGGAAGCTTGATTTCTTGCGCCATCACATCCGCAACCTTCGTCTGCATTCCACGCATCGTGCATTATTGTCGTTGTCTCTTTTTCAGGAAAACAGCTCATCCTCTAGTAGTCTCATAAACTTGTTGACATAGAACATGTCGGGTTCCTGCCGAGATGCGCGCACACGAATCTCGAACTGTGGGTTCTCAGGATGGTCCGCATCAAACAGGATCAGTCCGAGACCTAAAGTACGACATAGGACATCCAAGCGAGCGATGTCCTCCTCCTGGGATTGTGAGGGCACAACAATATAAGACTTGTGCGAGAAGAGCTTGTACGCGCAGGCCTGACCAAATGCAACAATTAGCCCAGTCCGATCTATTTTCAGCTCCGCCGAAATGATCTCGGTAGCGGGTTTGATGATGTCGCTCTTTTTCGGTTCCCGAATACCAATGACATCAGGGGTGCCCCACTTGTCTTTGAAACGATTACCTCCTAGCGCGATAGCCTTTGTGCACTCCTCAAGTTCGCTGGTGATCCAATCTGCGAATGGTTCGTAGAACTGCTCCTCTTTAAGCGTGACCTCCGGTGGCGGCGGTGCAACCACGACTTCTTCTGTGATGTCCGCCGGTTCGCGATACTTCGTGGATTTCCATACACCGCGAGCAGGCTTGTAGACCTGTGCTGGGAGCAGAACGTCAAGTTTCCATACATTGCCGTGCACTGTGTTCTTCGGAATGTCTGGGAGGGCGTCGGCGATTCGTGCAACTAACTCGGAATACCGTATCCCCTTTGGATTGGCGTCGAGAATCTCGACTGCCTTCTTTTGGATGATCTCCTTGCGGGTCAGCGGCATGGTTGCTCCAATGTCAGCGCGATTCTACACCAGCCTCCGATTCGCGCTTACATTCTTCCTTCCCTTCGCCGCGCGCGGGCGGGCCCCTGGGCCAAAGTCAAAATCGGAGTGTTGTGCTTGGGTGGGGTAGGGGGGGTGTAGCAATTTCCCCTCAGCGCGTAATACCCCGCTACCCGTTTGACCCTTCTTTTCTCGCGCCTGTAAGATCAGGAGTTACTCTTCCGCTGGCGGATTCTCCTGTGTCGAATCCCGTCATCGCACACCAAGATGCCGCACGAACTGCCCAAAGCCTACGAGCCGGGCGCGATCGAAACGCGCTGGGCTGACTACTGGATCAAAGAAAAACTCTTCTCCGTCCCCACGCCGCCGCCAAGCCCGCCTTCCGAAAAAGCGCGGCCCGTGTTCGCGTTGCTGCTGCCTCCGCCGAATGTTACGGGGCAGTTGCACATGGGGCACATGTTCGGCCAGACGCAAATGGACATCGTCGCGCGCTGGCACCGCATGCGCGGCTTCATCACGCTGTGGCTGCCCGGCACCGACCACGCCGGCATCGCCACGCAGATGATGGTGGAGCGCGACCTCGCCAAGGAAGGCAAGAAACGCCGCGACCTGGGCCGCGAAAAATTCATTGAGCGCGTCTGGGAATGGAAGAAGCTCTACGGCGGCGCGATTCTCAACCAGATGAAACGCCTCGGCGCCTCCGTCGACTGGGACCGCGAATACTTCACCATGGACGAAAATCTTTCGCACGCCGTGCGCGAGGTGTTCGTCCGCCTATATGAAGAAGGCTTGATCTATCGCGGAAATTACATCGTCAACTGGTGCCCGTGGCACGAGACCGCGATCTCCGATCTGGAAGTGAAGCACGAAGAGGTTCGGGGGAAGTTGTGGGAGATTCGTTATCCGGTGGTTGGCTCGGACGAATTCATCACCGTCGCCACCACGCGCCCGGAGACCATGCTTGGCGATACCGCGGTCGCCGTGAACGCGAAAGACGAGCGCTACACCCATCTGCACGGCAAGAAAGTCGTGCTCCCGCTGATGATGCGGGAGATCCCGATCATCACCGACGAACTCGCGCAGCCCGAGTTTGGCACCGGCGCTGTGAAAGTTACGCCGGCGCACGATCCGAACGATTTTCAGGCTGGCCTGCGCCACAATCTTCCGCAAATCAACGTGATGGACGAGCACGCGCACATGAACCAGAATGCCGGCGTCTATGCTGGTCTCGACCGCTTCGAAGCGCGCAAGCGCGTACTCGCCGATCTGCAGGAGCAGGGATTTCTGGTCGGCGAGAAAGATCACGCGCTCTCCATCGGCAAGTGCGAGCGCTGCGGAACCATCGTCGAGCCGCGGCTCTCGGAACAATGGTTTATCAAGATCCAGCCGCTGGCTGACCGCGCCAAAGAAGCCGTCGAGAACGGCGAGATTTCGATCGTTCCCGACAATCACCGCACAATCTATCTGAACTGGATGAACAACATCCACGACTGGTGTGTGTCGCGGCAGTTGTGGTGGGGGCATCGAATTCCGGCGTGGACCTGCGGCGCATGCAAAGAAGTAATCGTGGCCCGCGAAGCTCCGACGAAGTGCACAAAATGCGGCGGTGCGAAGCTGGAGCAGGTTCCCGACGTGCTCGACACCTGGTTCTCGTCGGGCCTGCTACCCTTCACCACGCTCGGCTGGCCAGAGAAGACGCGCGACCAGGAAGTGTTCTATCCCACGACGCTGCTGATCACCGCCTACGAAATTCTGTTCTTCTGGGTGGCCCGCATGATTATGTTCGGCTGCCACTTCATGCAGGGACACCATCAGGATCCGGCCATCAAAAGAGCCAGCGGATGGGGCGACAAGAAGGACGACAGCGTGCCCTTCCGGCAGGTGTACATACATTCCCTGGTGCGCGATGCCGACCGGCAGAAGATGTCGAAGACCAAGGGCAATGTAATCGATCCGCTGGAAATCATCGACCGCTTCGGCACCGATGCGACGCGCTTCACTCTCGCTGCCATGGCTGCGCCGGGCACCGACATCGCCTTCAACGAAAGCCGCACCGAAGGCTACCGCGCCTTCGCTAACAAAATCTGGAACGCCGCCCGCTTCATGTTCATGAACGTGGACCGCCTTGGTTTTGTGTGGGTGAACGTGACGCGGGCGCCCTCGCCGGCGAAGGTCTCGGCCACGGGAGTCTCGAATTTTCAGGCGTTGACCCTCGAAGACCGCTGGATACTCTCCCGCTTCAACCGCGTCGCCGCCGACGTGAACGATGCGCTCACGACCTACCGCTTTCACGAGGCCGCCAATCGCATCTATGATTTTTTCTGGGGCGAGTTCTGCGACTGGTATCTGGAACTGATCAAGCCGCGCCTGAATTTCGAAGAGGGTGTCGACAAAAGCACCGCGCAGGCGGCCTGCGCGAACCTGATGAATTTGTTCGATGCATCGCTGCGCCTGCTGCATCCGGTCATGCCGTTTATCACGGAAGAAATCTGGCAGGCAATGTACGACGGCAAGCCACCGGTTAAGTCGATTGCTCTGGCAGAATATCCGCAGGGAGATGAAAAGCAGTTTGACCTCGCTGCCGAGACGGAGATGGCGATCCTCCAGGACTTGATCGTCAGCGTGCGCAACCTGCGCGCCGAACTGAAAGTCGAACCCAAGGTGAAGGTGCCCATCGAGGTCTTCGCGCACGAGCCAGGGATTCGGGCGATGATCGAGCACAATTGCGGATCGGTCGAACGGTTGGCCAGTGTCGAGAAGATCACGTTTGTGGAAAGCTCTCTCGCCAATCGAGCCGGCGCCCGCGGCACGACGCGCTTCGACGTGCACGTGATCTACGAACGAAAAATCGACGTAGCCGCCGAGTGCGGCCGCCTGAAAAAAGAACTGGATAAGATCGAAAATGAGCTGGCCAACAATCAGAAACAGTTAGGCAACGAACAGTTTCTGGCCAAGGCTCCCGAGAAAGTGGTGGAAGGCCTGCGCAAGCGAGGCCAGGAACTCGTCATCCTGCAGGAAAAGACGAAGAGTAAGCAGAAAGAGCTGGGCTGTTGAACGTAGCCCCGGACGCATTCGTCCGGGGATCGAGCGAAGCTCGACTTGAGGTCGACTTACAAAGCAGGCGGGTCTTCGACCCGCGGACAGCCGAGGGCGGCCGTCCCTACATGGTTCTTACCGGCAACTGACAGCTGGCTACTGGCAACTGTATGGACTGGAATTCAAGACGCCTCACCGCCATCCTCGAAAACGCGCTCGTCGAAGACCGGGCGACGCGCGACGCCACCAGCTATGCCTGCATCGATCCCAACCAGCGCGCGACCGCGACCATCATTTCCAAGCAGGATTGCATCCTCGCCGGAATCGGTTGCGTGGCGCGCATTCTCGATGTGTACGCCGCCCTCGACGGAGCCGTGACCGCCCACTACGAAGTCACCACGCACCCGGAGATTTTCGACGGCGTGCGTCTGCACAAAGGCCAGTCGGTCGCGGTGATCCGTCACAACGCGCGCGTGATTCTTTCCTGTGAACGCGTCATCCTCAATTTCCTGCAGCGCATGAGCGGAATCGCGACCCTGACCCGCAAATTCGTGGAAGCCGTGTCGGGCACCAAGGCGCGCATTCTCGATACGCGCAAAACCGCGCCCGGCCTGCGCGTGATCGATAAGAATGCTGTACGCTGCGGCGGCGGGCAAAATCATCGCCTCGACCTCTCCGACGGCGTGCTCATCAAAAACAATCACATCGCGCTGGCCGGCGGGATTGTTCCCGCGCTGGAGCACGCCATCCGTAACCGCCGCGGCTCACAGATCATCGAAGTCGAAGTGCGCACGCTCGAGGAACTGGAACTGGCCCTGGCACACGGTGGGGAAGCCATTCTGCTGGACAACATGTCGGTCGACGACGTTCGGTGCGCCGTCGAGCTCTGCTCCCAGACTGGAGGTCAGAGGGGCAGCCGCCACATTCCCGTCGAGTGCTCCGGCGGAATTCGCCTCGAAAATGTTCGCGCCTATGCCGAGACCGGCGTGGATTTTATCTCCGTCGGCCTTCTGACCCACTCGCCTCAGGCCGTCGACATGAGCATGCGCGTTGTCCCCGCCTGAAAGGTTACCAGTGCGCGATTGTCGTTTCGCACCAATTCGCGCATAATCTCCGCATCGCCAAGACCGGCACAATTCGTAAGCAAACCTCGCGAGCCAAAGCGCCCGCGGCGCACCAACCCCAGCCCACTGATCTTCGGCTCGGCCGCATCGTACGCCTGCTGATGGAGCACGCTACAGTCGTCGTGAGCGGTACCAAGATCGCCCAGGAAATTTCCTCCAACCGCTCCGAAGTCTGGCGCCTGATTCAGCAATTGCGCGGCCTCGGCGTAGACGTAGCCGGTCACCCCGCCACTGGATATCAGCTGCGCTCTGTTCCTGACTTGCTCCTGCCCGAAATCCTCCGGCCGCTTCTGCGCGGCACCATCTTCGCCGAGCATCTGCAACACTTCTACAAGATTGGATCGACCAACACCGCCGCCATGGCCGCCGCGGCCGATGGCGCTCCCGAAGGCACCGTCTTCCTCGCAGAAGAGCAAACCGCCGGCCGCGGGCGCGGCGCCAACTCCTGGGAATCCCAGCGCTCGACCGGGATCTATTGTTCGGTGATCGTGCGTCCCGCGTTGCCCCCGTCGGAAGTGCTGGTGCTGTCGCTCGCGGCCGGACTCGCCGTGCAGTCAGCGATCAAGCAAGTCGACTCGCGGGTCAACCCCGACCTGAAGTGGCCCAACGATCTCCTGATCGACGGCAAGAAGGTCTGCGGCATTCTCACCGAGATGAATTCCGAAGCCACCAGCGTCCGCTACATCGTGGTGGGAATCGGCATCAATGTGAATCAGGCCAACTTTCCCAAAGAGTTGGGCGCGATCTCGCTGCGCCAGTTGACGGGCAGCGAGTGGTCGCGGGTCGAGTTGGTGGCAGCTTTGCTAAAATCACTCGACCGCGAGTATCGCCAGTTGCTGGAAGATCCCAATGCCCGGGAATCGATTCTGCGGCGCTTCGTCGAGAATTCCTCATGGGTGCAGGGCAAAGCCGTTCGCATCGAAGACAATGGTTCAGGCTTCGAAGGAACGACCGAGGGCCTCGATCAACGTGGGTTCTTGCGATTGCGAACTTCGAATGGAACGCAAACGGTTCTAAGCGGAACGGTAAGAGAGCGTTGAGCGGCGGGCGCTCAGCAGCAAGGTTTAGCCGAAGCTAGCAGCTAGGAGCTAGCAGCCAACATGCTTCTCGTCATCGACGTCGGCAACACAAACACGGTCCTCGGAGTCTTCGCTCGCGTGGCCAAAGGAAACACCGCTGGCGATTCCGACGAAACTCCGCGCTACGAGCGGCTTGAGGCCAACTGGCGCGTCGCCACCTCGCGCACCAGCACCGTCGATGAATACGGAGTGCTGTTCCGCAACCTGTTTTCCATGGCCGGCCTCGAGTCGAAGGGCATTCACGGCATCGTGATCTCTTCGGTCGTTCCTCCCCTCGATCCCGTCCTGCGCCAGGTGTGCGAGCGCTATTTCAATCTGCGTCCTCTGTACATCGAGCCCGGGATCAAGACCGGAATGCCGGTGCACTACGACAATCCCGCCGAGGTCGGCGCCGACCGCATCGTCAACGCCGTCGCCGCCTTCGAAAAGTATGGTGGCCCCTGCGTGATCGTCGATTTCGGCACAGCCACAACGTTCGATTGCGTCTCGTCGAAGGGCGAGTATCTCGGCGGAGTGATCTGCCCCGGCATCGGCATCTCCGCGGACGCGCTCTTTGAACGCACCGCGCGCCTGCCGCGCGTCGAGATTCGCAAGCCCGCCCGCATCATCGGCTCGAACACGGTTGGCAGCCTGCAATCCGGTCTTTATTACGGATATCTCGGCCTGGTCGATGGCATCCTCGAACTTCTGCTCGCCGAGTTGGGCCAGGAGACCCGCGTGATCGCGACCGGCGGCCTCGGCCCCATGATTGGCACAGGATCCAAATACATCAAGAACGTAGACGACTTCCTGACGCTTGAAGGCCTGCGCATCATCTGGGAACGGAACGGGGCGGCGCGCAAGGATGCCGCCTCGGCCAGCACAGTGCCCAAGGCCGCCGGGAAGCCATCGTCCTCAGCACAGCCAACGCCACGGCCGCAGTCGCATCAGTCTAAGTCAGATCAGACGAAGTCGGAACCGAAGCCCAAGAATGGGGACGGCGCGCCCACGCCTTCACCCACGCGTCCTGCGCGCTGACCCGCCGTGGAAAATTACTTCAATTACTTCACCGAAATTGAAGACCGCTTCCTGCGCCGTCGCGGCGGCGGCCTGCTGCTCTCGACTCTCGACTGGGCGCTGATTGAAACCTGGAAAGATGCCGGGATCCCGCTGGACGCCGTGCTGCGCGGCATCGACGAAGCCTTTGACCGCTACGACCAGCGCCCCTCAAAAACCAAGAAAGTGAACGGCCTGGCTTACTGCTCCCAGCTGGTGCTGTCCGCGGCGGAAGACATGAAGGAAGCAGCGGTTGGTGCAGCGCCCGCGAAACCCCGCTCCGGGCAAGGCTTTGAGCCGGAGGTCGTGGTGCCTTTCCTGCGCCGCAATGCAGATTTGCTGGAAGCGGTGAAGTTGCCTCAGGGAAGCGGCGTGTCCGCGCAATCCCTTGCACTCGACGCTGCAACAACTCTGCGCCAGCTCGCGGAACAAATGGAAAGCAAACACGCGTTGCGCCTGGAAGACTTGGAGCGCCGCCTCACCGTGCTCGAAGAAAAGCTTTTCGCCGTGCTGCTGGCATCAACTCCGGATGAAGACATCGTCACCGTCCGCGCCGAGGCCGACCGCGATCTCGTTCCCTACCGCCGAAAAATGTCAGGAGCCCAGATCGATCAACTGCAGAAGCAGTACGTTCACAAGCGCCTGCTGGAAAAGTATCACCTGCCGCGCCTGAGTTTGTTTTATATGTAGGCGGGGACAAACCGATTTATATTCTGCGCTTCTAGCTTTGAAAGGGCGCGGTTTCCAGCCGCGCCGCAAGAATTGCAAAGTCAGTGCGGCTTCTAGCCGCTGAGGTAAGCTCTTCACTCCGTGACCCATCATTTCGACGCACTCATTCTCGGCGGCGGCGCAGCTGGCCTCATGTGTGCTATCGAGGCCGGCAAGCGCCAACGCCGCGTCGCGGTTCTCGAACACGCCGACCGCCTTGGCAAGAAGATTCTCATCTCCGGCGGCGGCCGCTGCAATTTCACCAACCTCCACTGCCAGCCCGAGAATTTCCTCTCGTCGAATCCGCATTTCGCCAAGTCCGCCCTCGCTCGCTACACGCCCGTGGACTTCATCGCACTCGTCGAAAAGCACCGCATCCCGTATCACGAGAAAACTCTAGGACAATTGTTTTGTGATCGCTCGGCCCGCGACATTCTGGGGATGCTCGAACAAGAATGCCAAGCCCATGGCGTCAGCATTTTCCTGAACGCAAGAATTCGAGAAGTGCGCCGGAACGAAGAGTTTGTCGTCCATACCGCCAACGCAGAGTTTCACGCCCCCGCGCTAGTGGTCGCGACCGGCGGCCTGTCCATCCCAAAGATCGGCGCGACCTCATTCGGCTACGACCTGGCGCGCCAGTTCGGACTGAAGATTCGCCTGCCATGGCCGGGACTCGTCCCTCTGGTGCTCGAAGCCGAAGACCGTTCCAGTTACTGCGACCTCACCGGAGTTTCCACCGAGATAATCGCCTCCTGCGACGGCCAGCAGTTCCGCGAAAAAATGCTGATCACCCATCGCGGCCTCAGCGGCCCCGCGATTCTGCAGATTTCCTCCTACTGGACCAAACCGCAGCCGATCAAGATTGACCTCGCTCCGCAAAGCGAGCTGACCGCGATCTTCCGCGATCCCAAGACGCCACGAGCCATGACGGCGTTACGATCCGAGTTTCGCAAAGCGCTTCCGGCTCGCCTCGCCGACCGCTGGCTCGATCACCACACGCCAGCGTCATGGACGAACTCCGCTCTGGCTGACCTCGAGCAGCAGGCGCATGCCTGGACAATCACACCCGCGGGCACGGAAGGCTACGAAAGAGCCGAAGTCACCTGCGGTGGCGTCGACACCGACGAACTCTCCGCCAAAACGATGCAAGCCCGCAAAGTCCCCGGCCTGTTTTTTATCGGCGAAGTCGTGGACGTGACCGGCCACCTCGGTGGCTTCAATTTTCAGTGGGCCTGGGCCTCCGGCGCGGCCGCGGGCCGGGCGTTGTAAACTATTCGCCCAGAAGTCGGAGGGAAACACCATGAGGCAACCCAGAAAATTTCTGCGAAGCATGCATTGCTTAGTCGCGACCACGTTCATCGCCACTGCTGCGTTTGCCCAAGCGCCTTCCGCCACGCTGCTAGCCCTGTCGAAGGATGAACACACCGTCGCCATCGTCGACCCAGCCACGTTACAGGTCCTGGCGCGCATCCCCTCGGGCCCCGATCCCCACGAGATCATCGCATCCGACGACGGCAAACTCGCCTACATCTCCAACTACGCCGGTTTGGACAGCGCGCTAAACACCATCTCAGTCGTCGATCTGGTTGCGCGGAAAGCCCTGCCTCCCATCGACCTCGGCGCGCTGCACTCAAGTCACGGCTTGGATTTCGCGGGAGGCAAGCTCTATTTCACGGCGGAGACTAACAAAGTCATCGGCCGCTACGATCCCGCCACGCAACACATCGACTGGATCCTCGGCACCGGCCAGGATCGAACCCACATGGTGGTCGTCGCCAAGAGCCTCGACCGCATGTTCACCTCAAACGTCAATTCAGCCACCATCAGCATCATCGAGCAAGTGTCCCAGCCGGGTCCTGGTGCGCCGCGTCTGACCTGGGAAGTGACGAACGTGCCAGCCGGCCAGGGCTGCGAAGGCTTCGACATCTCGCCCGATGGAAAAGAACTCTGGGCCGCCAACGCCCACGACGCAACCGTGACCATCGTCGACGTCGCCGCCAAGAAGGCCATCCAGACTCTTCCCATCCCGGTGAAAGGCGCCAACCGCTTGAAGTTCACGCCCGATGGCGAGCGCGTCCTGATCTCCGCCCTGGGCGCGCGCGCAGCAGACACCAGCCTCGTGATTCTCGACGCCTCCACTCGCAAAGAGGTAAAGCAGCTCAACCTCGGAGGTGGCGCCGCAGGAATTCTGATCGCCCCCGATGGTTCCCGAGCCTACGTAGCCGTCAGCAGTGCCGACAAAATAGCGGTCATCGATCTGAAGACCCTTGAAGTCGGACAAATCAACGCCGGCAAGCAGCCCGACGGACTAGCCTGGGCAGTCCGCAAATAAGTGAACCGCCGCCACGGTCATCCCGAGCGCAGCCGCTTTTCAGGCGGAGCGAGGGATCTCGCGCGCATCGCAAGATGGGCCTGCTGGGCGAATCCGCAATGCACGCTTTCACCGTCCCCATACCGTAGAATCAATTCTTGCTCCTCACAATCGAAAAGCTGATCTACGGCGGCGACGGCCTGGCCCGTCTGCCTGCCGATTCGCCCTCTGGCTCCCCTAACGATGAAGCTCCCGGACGCGGCAAAGCCGTCTTCGTCCCTTTCGTCCTCGCCGCAGAAAAAATTGAGGCCTCCCTCACCGAACAGAAGCCCGGCTTTGCGCGGGCGCAGGCGAACTCCATCGTCGACCCCTCGCCGCATCGCGTCCCGCCGCCCTGCTCGCACTTCACCCGCTGCGGCGGATGCCACTACCAGCACGCCACCTACGAACACCAGATCGAGATCAAGAAAGAAATCCTGCGCGAGAGTTTGCGGCGCACCGCCAAGCTGGATTTGCCCTTCGACATCGAGGTCCATCCTTCACCGCCATGGAACTACCGCAACCGCTCGCGCCTTCAGGTGCGAGTCACCCCTACGTTCACCGCAGGATATTTCAAGCTGTCCTCCCACGATCTGCTCGCGGTCGAAGAGTGTCCCATCAGTTCGCCGCTGATCAATCGCGGCATCGCCGCCCTTTGGCGGAGCGGTCGCGCAGCCAAAGTCCCCGCAGGCGTCCGCGAAGTCGAGTTCTTCGCCAACGCTGACGACACGCAACTCCTGCTCGATGTCGGCTGTGCCCGTGAGGCTCGTCGCGCAGCCGTTCGCGCATGGGCGGAGGACTTCCGTGCCGACCTCCCCGAGATTGCCGGAGTCGTCGCCTTCCGCGAGCCGAATCCCGGCGACCGAAAGGCAGGCGCCCAGGAAGTCCTCGTCGCAGTCGGTGCTTCGCATCTGACTTATCAGACCCAGCGCGCGGCCTACCGCGTCAGCGCCGGCTCTTTCTTTCAAACCAACCGCCACCTCACCGACGAACTGGTGAAGATCGTCACCGCCGGGCAATCCGGCAAACTCGCTCTCGACCTCTACGCGGGCGCCGGCCTGTTTTCCACAGCCCTGGCCTGTGACTTTCATCACGTAGTTTCTGTCGAGACGTCACAGACGTCCACAGGCGATCTTGCCTACAATCAGTCCTCGAATGGTGAAACGGTTCAGGCCACAACGGAGCAGTACCTGGCCCGTGCGGGAAATTCGGGGCCAGTCGGGAAGGGTGGAGTCCTTCCTCAGATTCCTGACCTGGCGGTGGTGGACCCGCCTCGAAGTGGCCTGGGAGAACGCGTGGCGCGATTGTTGGCGACCCTCGGCGCGCCACGCGTTGCCTATGTGTCGTGCGATCCGGCTACGCTGGCGCGCGACCTCGTGCCCCTGCTGGCCGCCGGTTATCGCGTCGAGCAAGTGCACCTGGTGGATTTGTTTCCGCAAACCTACCACCTGGAAAGCGTTGTGCACCTGGTTCGGCACGCAGTTTAGCAAGCAGTTCTGGGAAGGGCCTGACTTCCAGTCGGGCCGAAAGAGCACAAGATCGGCTCCGCCTTCAGCCGCGTTCTAAATCCTTGGTTGAATCGTCCAGTCGTATGATCCCGCCTTCCACTCCCGCCTCGCCCCCGATTTTTCGCTTCAAAGCAAGCCGTCAACCCATGCTCTGGGCGGCGGTAGCCTACTCCTCCGGCATCGTTGCCGGAGTCCACTTATGGCGGCCGGTTCTGTGGTGGGTGGTCGCGGTGACCGCCTTTCTGGCTGCCGCAGCCTATTTCGCTCAACGCCGCTCCGGACTGGGCTGGGTGCTTGCCCTGGGATCGTTTTTCCTCGCCGGCGCGCTCCACATTCAAGCCTGCGGAGCCTCCACCCGTCTCGACACCAGCATTCAACCCTACGCCGACCGCCAGGAACTGCAAATCACCGGTCACGTAACGCACGACGGCCGCCTGCAGGCGGGCGGATTCAACGAAGTCAAGCAGACCATCGACGTCGAAACCGAAGAACTCCAAACCGCGACCGGCCAGCGCGAAGTCGTTCACTCCGGCATCCGCCTGAGTATTTACAGCCCGCGCCCCAACGATGCGAGTGGGAGTGAGGAAGACAACGCCGCAGACGCAGTCCCCAGCGCTCCCATGCCGGTCTTCCAGTACGGCGACCGCCTCCGCTTTTCCGCCAAGCTCAGGCCGCCGCACAATTTCCGCAATCCCGGAGCCTTCGACTACCAGGCCTATCTCGCCGGCCGTGGCATCGCCGCCCTGGGCTCGGCCAAAATAGAAAATGTCGAGCGCCTCCCCGGCTCTGCCGGCAGCTGGATCGGCTCCTGGCGCAGCCGCCTGCACCGTGGGGTCGTCGCCAAGATTCACCAACTCTGGCCGCCGCGCGAGGCCGCCTTGATCGACGCGATGGTCATCGGCGAAGAGGCCTTCATCGACCGCGACACCCGCGTCGACTTCCAGCGCTCGGGTACCTACCACGTCCTCGTCGTCTCCGGGATGAACGTCAGCATCCTGGCTTTCGTAGTTTTCTGGACGCTCCGCCGCCTGCGCTTGGGAGACATCCCTGCCACGCTCCTGACGGTGGCATTTTGCGTAGCTTATGCCTTCACCACCGAGGTCGGCGCTCCCGTTTGGCGCGCCACACTGATGTGCGCCATCTATCTGGGCACGCGTCTGCTCTACCGCGATCGCGCTATGGTCAACGCACTGGGCGCAGCGGCGTTGGGACTGCTCATCCTCGACCCGCGCCAGCTTTTCAGCGCCAGCTTTCAGATGACATTCGTCTGCGTGCTCATCGTGGCCGCCATCGGCATCCCCATCCTGCAGCGCACGTCCCAACTTCAGAAGCAAGCACTCGCCAACTGGGGCTCAAACGACTACGCCGCGCTCCTGCCGCCGCGTGTGGCGCAGTTCCGCGTCGATCTGCAGTTCATCGCTGCCCGCGCTGCCCGTTTTGTTGGGGAGAAGTGGTCGCGTCGCTTGGTCCGCGGCACGACAGCATCCTGCCTGGCTGCGTTTGAACTGCTCTTCGTCTCCGCCGTCCTGCAGATGGGACTCGCCCTCCCCATGGCCTACTACTTCCATCGCGCCACCACTATCGGATTGCCCTCCAACGTGATCGTCGTGCCGTTGACGCAGTTGATGATGCCCGCAGCCGTGGCCGCGATCGGCTTGGGTTACATCTCACCCTGGCTTGCCAGAATTCCGGTGCTCCTGACCACGTTCGCTCTCGACGGAATCACCGGAACCGTTCGCGGACTGGGCGCTCTGCGGCTAGCCGACCTGCGCGTCCCCATGCCTTCCATTTTGCTGATAGCGCTGGCTGCAACCGCGCTCGTTCTGGCCATGTGGTCGGCGCGCCGCCGCCCGCTCCTCGCCGTGTCCGGCCTCGTGGCCATCCTCGCCGCTTCGTTCGTTCTTGCATTCGTCCCAGCGGCGCCCCGCATCCGTCCCGGAGTATTGGAGGTGACATCGATCGACGTCGGCGAAGGCGATTCCATCCTGCTCGTTACCCCGCAAGGCCGCACCCTGCTGATCGATGCCGGAGGTCCCATCGGCCCCGGCGGCTCGCAACTCGACTTCGGGGAAGATGTTGTTTCTCCTTATCTCTGGACGCGCGGCCTCTCGCGCCTCGACGCTGTCGCCCTCACCCACGGGCACTCCGACCACATCGGCGGCATGATCGCCGTGCTGAAGAATTTCAAGCCAAAGGAATTATGGATAGGCTTACTGCCGCCAAGTCAGGCACTCGAGAACGTCGTCACCACGGCGCAAGCGCTCGGCGTCAAAGTCGTACGCCATTGGGAAGGCGACGAGTTCGATCTCGGCGGAGCCTCAGTCCAGGTGCTGTTCCCCCCGCGCAACTGGTTCGTCGGCGCCAAGCCTCAGAACAATGATTCGATGGTGCTGCGCGTAAGCTATGGCGATTCGTCGGTCCTTCTGGAGGGTGATGCGGAAAAGCAAGTGGAACGCCGCTTGGCCGCGAAACTTCATCCCACCGAGAACGCGCTCGCGACCCCGGTCGCGAACTTGATAAAGATCGGCCACCACGGAAGCAACAACGCCACAACGTCGGAACTGATCGCCGCGGCCAAGCCACAGTTCGCCATCATTTCCGTAGGATCAGGAAATTCCTTCGGCCTGCCCCGCACCGAAGTTCTCGCACGCCTGGCCAACGCCGGAGCCCGCGTCTACCGCACCGATCTCGATGGAGCCGTCACCTTCTACCTCGACGGCCACTCCATCACTCCTTCGGTGGCGGCTCTTCAATAACCGGAATATCCGCCGTCACGTCATCGTCCGGCGCCGATTGGCGTCCTTCCGCGATCACGCGCCGCGCCTCTCCCGCATCCTCTTCGCGGACCAGAATGAGCATCCCACCCATCCCCGGGAACGCGTCCTGCAGCAGCGACGCCGAAGCCAGATCGCTGTCGATGCCCGCCGAATCAAGCAATCCCTTCACCACCAGCGCCTCCGATTCGTCCTCCGAGTCAAACACCTTCACCAGTTTCTCGTTCGGATTAGGACGAGGTTGCGCATCAGCAGCCGAATTGCCAGGTTCTGCCATGACATCTCCAATCTGGAATCGGCCCCGGAGTGGCCAATTCCATTCAGCCCCTGATTCTACTCTTCCAATGCTCATGTGGGGACAGCCGCCCCCGGCTGTCCGCGGAGCGAAGCTCCGCGCGTTCTCCGGGTGCCCCATTTCTCGCGTTCTTTGCGACAAGTGGGGATTTTGGGGACGCAGAAACGCAGGTCCATTCCTCGACAACACCTTCGTGTAGTTGCTTTCCTCAGCAATTGCGGCAGAATGGCAGTAGCCATCGGCGCAACGCCGAACAGCGTCGCGTCAGCTGAGGGCCGCATTTACGTGGGACGAAAAAGGGGACTCCATGAACATGCATCAGCAAACCGGCCACGGACCGAGCTTTTCGATCGGAGACCAGCAATCCCTCCCCGAGCGCGAAGAGGAAGCCCGCAAAATCCGCCGCCTGCAGCTGATGATCAGCATGGTCATGTCCGTCATCAGCCAGGACCCCAGCCTCACCGTCGAAGAAGCCTCCGAACTAGCCGCCGGAGCCAAACGCGCCGCCCTCGCCATGTTCCCCGACAAAGAACTCGCCTACGACCTCCTCTACAAACCCCGCCTGCAACGCCTGATGAAAGAACGCTTCCGCCTGCAGTAGCTACGCCTAGTCAGCCTTAGCGAACTCACCCCACTCTGTCATCCTGAGCGAAGCGAGCTCGAATGAGCTCGCGCAGTCGAAGGACCCCGTGCTCCTATGCGCTACCACAACCCCATCCGGGAGTTTCTTCCCCGCCTCACGTCCATCGAGATCACTGTGAGAACGCCTTCCCGCACTCACCGAAAGCCCCGGCTAACTCAAGGTCCTTCGACTCCGCAAGTCGGCTCGCTTCTCTCCCCGTCTTGCTCCGCTCAGGATGACAATGCTCCCGGCTCTACTCATCCACCACCGAATTCCTAAGCGTCCCCACTCCCTCCACGCTAACCTCCACCACATCCCCCGCCACCAGAGGCCCCACGCCCGCGGGCGTCCCGCTCGGAATCAAATCTCCCGGAAACAAAGTCATGGCCTGCGCAATATGCCGAATCACCACGTCCAGCGTAAAGATCAAATCCCGCGTGTTGCCATCCTGCTTTATCTGCCCATTCACCCGCGTCTGCACCCCCACCCCCGCCCACGGATCGATCTCATCCGTCACCACCGGCCCCACCGGACAAAACGTATCGAACCCCTTGGCCCGGCTCCACTGCCCGTCTTTAGTCTGCAGATCGCGCGCCGTGACGTCATTCACGCACGTGTATCCCAAAATGTATTGCCGGATGTCCGCATCCGCCGCCGGCTGGTAACAAGCCTTGCCAATCACCACGCCCAGCTCGCCCTCATGATCGACGCGCTGCGAAATCTTCGGACGCCGCACTACGCCCCCCGGCGACAGCAGCGCCGACGTGGCCTTCAGAAAAATCAGCGGCTCCTGCGGCACGTCGTGCCCCAACTCCGCTGCGTGCTCGCGATAGTTCCGCCCAATGCACACAATCTTCGACGGACGCACCGGCGGCAGCAGCGCCGCCTCCTCCAGCGGAATCGCTTCGATCCGCCGCGTGCGCAGGCTTTCCATGTCCCCGTCGGCTTCTTCCGGCGCAGTAAGCAGCACGCGTACAATCGCATCCCGCCCGCCAACGGACTCAACCAGCCCGTACTGGGCCTGGCCATTGAATTGAAATCGGCAATATTTCATCGCCCTCTATCTAACCATATCCGCTGAATTCAGGCGCTAAGATAAGGAAATATTTCTGAAAAGCTGATAATCGACGCGGCTTGCCAATAGACCGCTGGTTGCCACCGAAGCTCGCTTGGTAACTGAAGCCGGTTGATCAACAGAGCCTGGTTTTGGGTGACGCAGCGCTTTGAGCGCTGCGATCAGAAGCCCGCCGGTATCTGGGCTTCAGTCCCGGTGAAGTCTCTCCCGTTGTAAACTCGAACTATGTACCCCTCCCGCAGCGTTGCCAGCAAGCCTCTCTTCGAATCCCGCGAGAATCCTCCCGAACGTTATCTGATCGCGCACAGCGACGGCGGCGCGCGGGGCAATCCCGGGCCCGCCGGTTTCGGCGTGGTGATCAAAGACGAATCCGGACGCAAGGTCGCCGCGCTGAGCGAATATCTCGGACACCAGACCAACAATTTCGCCGAATATCAGGGACTGATCGCCGCGCTCGAATATGCGATCGAGCATGGGCCGAAGGCGCTGAAGCTGATCAGTGATTCGGAGTTGTTGGTGCGGCAGATCAAGGGCATCTACAAGGTGAAGAACGCGACGTTGCAAGACCTGCACGGCCGCGCCAAGGAATTGATCGCGCAGCTGGAATGGTTCTCGATTGGCCATGCTTTCCGCGAACAGAATCAGGAAGCCGATCGGCTGGCGAATGAGGCGATGGACAAAGGCATGGGCCGCAGCGTGGCTCATGTGGCCGCGGCCGCCTCGGCTGCGAGGGTTTCAAACCAGCAACAGCAGGAATTCGAAGGCATCGTGCGCAACGGCAGGGTGGAATTGGTGAGCGGCACTCTTCCGGAAGGAACGCGCGTGCAGTTGCGCGTGAAGAAATAGAGGTTCTTTGTTGTCATCCTGAGCGGCGTTCCTTGCCGCGAAGGATCTATGCACTCACCGCAGGTTGCATAGGTCCTTCGCTTCGCTCAGGATGACAGGAATAAGGTTTTACTCTGCCGCCGAAGTGTGGTCATGGATGATCTTCCAGCCATCGGGAAATTTGCGGAACACCAGCGTGAATAGGCCGTGCGGAGTCTCGCCATCTGGCATGGTCAGGTGCCAGGCGCCGCGGACGAATGCCGCTTCCGGCCCCAACATTTCGATGCGCAGCGCGGAGAATTCCAGCGTTCCCATCTCATGGCCGGGGCTGGAGTACTTCGCCTTATAGCGATCGAGCGTGGCCTGCCAGCCACTGGTCTGCTTGACGCCGGAGAAGAAAGTCAGGTCCGCGGAATTCCAGTAGCCGGCCATGAAGGCGTCGAGGTCGTGGTGGTTCCACGCTTCCTGCTGGGTGATGAGGACGTGCTCGACCGCAGTTTTATTGTCTCCCTCAGACATGTTCGTCGGAGGCGTCTGCGCAGCTGTGCTGGCCGCGAACAACGGGAGTAAGACGAGGCAGAGAATCCTTTTTTTTCGCATAATTTTTTCTTGTAGGGACGCTGCCGGCAACGTCACCCATCACCCCGAATGCTGGCCGCAAGACGTAAGCTACGTCCCTACGGATGCAGCGTGCTAATGCGATTCTTCCGTGGCTGGGGCGGTGTCTGCCGTATCCACTTTCTGGGCTACGGCATGCGGCGCTGCGGGCGGCGGCTGGAAATCGCCGGGATCTTTTCCTGCCATCGCGACCGTCATGAAGTTCATCCAGATGGGCAGGGCTGCGTGGGCTCCGGTCTCTTTCGCGCCCAATGATTTTTTTTCGTCGTAGCCGACCCAGACTCCGCAGGTCATGGTGGGAGAGAATCCCACGAACCAGGCGTCTGTGAAATCGTTGGTCGTGCCGGTCTTGCCTGCTACCGGAAACGGCAGCTTGGCGGCGGCGACGCCCGTGCCGTGCAGAACGACCTCGCGCAGCATCGAGGTCATGATGCGCGCCGTGCGCTCGCTGATCACGTCTTTCACGTCGGGAAAGTCTTCCTCCAGTACCCGGCCTTCATAGTCGGTCACGCGCGTGATGTAGCGCGGGATCACGCGCACGCCGTCGTTGGGAAACACGCTATAGGCCGACGTCTGCTCGATCAGCGCAATCTCCGCCGACCCCAGCGCCACCGGCAAGTACGGGGGCAGTTTCGATGTGATGCCGAAGCGGCCGGCGTAGTCGATCACGCTCTTGATGCCGACTTTGTTGGCCAGTTTCAGCGCCGGAATGTTGCGCGATTGCGCCAGGGCACGACGCAGCGTGATGATGCCTTCAAATTTTTCGTCGTAGTTGTGCGGGGTGTACGACCCCGAGGAAGTCTCGAAGCTGATGGGCTCATCCAGAATCGTATCGTCGGGACTGGCGCCGCCGTCGATGACCGTGGTGTAGACATAGGGCTTGAACGACGACCCCACCTGCCGCATGGCCTGAGTGACACGGTCAAATTTCGATTCGTTGAAGTCGCGACCGCCCACCATGGCCTTAATTCCGCCGGTGGCGTTGTCGATGGACAGCAGCGCGCCTTGGGCTCCGGAGTCCTGCTCCAGACTGACGTGCGCCGCGCCGTTGGCGCCGAGCGCGAGAATCCTGACGTAGCAGATGTCTCCGGACTTGAGAATGTTCGCCAGCTTCTGCTGCGTCCAGGCGACGTCGGGTTGCCCGAGAGCGGCGGTGTAGCGTCCAAATTTTACGGTGGCGATTCCTGTTCCTGAGGCGGTAACCAGCGCGTGGATGTAGCCGTTCACCTCGGGTTCGTCGTCCCAGTCGGGGTGAACGAACTTATCGAGAACCGCACCTTCGGCCACGACATTTTCGAGATGCCCCTTCCAGCCATGCCGCCGCTCGTAGGCGGCCAGGCCGTCGAGCACGGCCTGATTCGCGGCCTTCTGCAGGTCGACATCGAGCGTGGTGTAAACCTTCAACCCACCTTCGTGCACCTGGTCCGCGCCGTACTTGTTTTCGAGATAGCGGCGAATCTCCTCCACAAAATAAGGAGCCAAGGAATTGGGATCGTGCGCGAGACGCAGCACCAGAGGCGCCGATCGCGCATCGGCCGCCTGCGCGGCCGTGATCTTGCCGTCCTCCAGCATGGCATTGATAACCAGATTCCGCCGCTTCTGCGCGCGGTCGGGATGGTTAATGGGCGAGTAGAGGCTCGGGCCCTTCGGCAGCCCGGCGAGCAAAGTGGCTTCTTCCAGAGTGAGTTGCTTGGCAGGCTTGCTGAAGTAGAACTCCGACGCGGCCTCGAAGCCGTACACACCGTGGCCCAGAGCAATCTGGTTCGCATACAGGGTAAAGATCTGCGACTTGGTGAAGCGCCGCTCGATCTGGATGGCCAGCATCGCCTCCTGCACCTTGCGCTGCCACCGGCGGTCGGGCGACAGGAAAAGATTGCGCGCGAGCTGCATGGTGAGCGTCGAGGCGCCCTGCACCTTGCCTCCCGATTCTATGTCGCGGTAGGCCGCTCCCATGATGCGAAAGAAATTAATGCCGGAGTGCCGTTCGAAATCTTTGTCTTCGATCGAGATCAGGGCATCGCGCAATACCGGGGGGAAATCGTCATAGCTCGATACCACGCGCCGTTGCAGCGCGAAGGAGCCAATCACGCGCCCGTGATCGTCGTAGAGTTCGGTGATGGAACTGGGGCGGTAGGCTTCGAGAGCGTCGACCTGCGGGAGGTCGGTGGTGTACACCAGCAGCAGCCCGGAGGTCGCGCCCACTAGAACCGCAATAAGAACGAGCAGGCCGAACAGCACCCGCCCCACGAGCTTGCGCCCGCCGATTTGCACCTCCGGCAGATTTTCGTAGAGAGACTTCATCGGGATCGAGAATCAGGAGTCGAGGTCAGGATAGCATTTTCGCGGGGCGTTCCTCGTTGGGCGGTTGGCCCGGCACAAAAGAAATCGCGCGCCCTGGGGCGCGCGATGAATTTCTTTTGGGAGCGAGAAGCAGGTTCCTCGGTTGCCGTCGCTTTCGCTCCGGCCGCCCTCGGAATGACAAAGCACTTCTAGCTGGCGCGGCTCTTCAGGACTTCCACGGCTTTATTCAACTGATCATCCACCGTGGGCTTGGGTTTGGCTTCCTGATCGGGAGTGGCAGCATTGTCCTCATCATCCGGACCCACTGATTCGTCTGCGTTGTCGGCCACCAGCACGTTGGGCGTGATTGCCGTGTCCTGTATGGCTTTCCCGCCGGGCGAATAGTATTTCGCGACCGAAAGGATCAGTGCTCCGCCATCGGGCAGATCAATCGTCTTCTGCACCGAGCCGTCGCCGAAAGTTTTATCGCCGACCACGTCACCGCGTGCGTTCTCCAGGAGCGCGGCCGCAACAATCTCGGCCGGGCCCGACGTTCCCCGGTTTACGAGGACAGCGACGGGCAGAGACGTGATCGCTTTCGAAGGATCGGCATTGAAGGCCTCGCGGGGAAATTTCTGCCCCTGCAGGTAAGTGATGGTTCCGTGATTGAGAAATAAATTCGCAGCGGCTACGCCCTCACTCTCGTCTCCCTCGGCGCAGTTGCGAACGTCGAGCAGAATCTTCTTCGCGCCCGATTTCTCCAGCGCCTTGATCTTCGCGGCGATTTCTTGCGTCTTGCCCTTGGTCAGGGCTTCGACTTTTACATAGCCGATGCCATCGTCCATCATCTTGTCGGTCACCGGAGGAATGCTGACCACGTCGCGCGTGATCGAAACTTTCTGGGGTTCGGCCTTGCGGGCGCGGACCACGGCAACGTTCAGCGTGGATCCCGGAGCCCCGGCCAGCAGATTGCGGATTTCGGGCAGCGACATTTCCCGCGTGCTCTGCCCTTCAATCGATTCGAAAATGTCGGTCTGCTCGATCCCGGCTTTTTCGGCGGGCGATCCCGGCAACACGGCAACCACCGCCGCGTAACCGAAGCGCTTCGACACTACCGCGCCAATGCCGCCCTTGGATTCTGCCTTGTGGGTCTTGAATGCCTTGTAGGCGTCGGCCGACATATAGCTGGAGTTGGAATCGAGCGACTCCAGAAGTCCATGCAGCGCGCCGTCCGTCACCTTGGGAATGTTCGGTTCTTCGACATACTCACTGCGCACGCGCGAGAGCACTTCGCTGTAAACCTGCAGTTGACGGTAAGAGCCGTCGTTGGAGGAGGCGTGCACGCCTCCCATCGAACCCACGACGACGAACAGTAATACGGCAAAGGAGGTGACGAGAATCGCTGCTTTGGTTTTCATGGACATCTGTTTTGATCTTCTTCCGGAAGGAACTGCTTCCTGGTGAAACTCTGGCTATTATATCTCTCTAGATGCGGGTTTCGATCCCCAGGGTGCTTGATTTGAGCCTCTTCGGTAATCTGGGTCCAAAGCGGGCTCATGCGACAGACGGGCGAAACTGTGGTCGGTCAACCGACTTCCTCTCGGCGTGAAATTGAGGACTGCGCGGTCCTCGCCGTCTCCAACAAAACAAATGACTTAATTTCAGGGCGCAGGCTGAAAGCTAACGGTCAGATTAGTCTGAACCGAAACCTGCCGTCCGTTCATGACATAGGGTTTGAACTTCCATTGCTTCACGCCGTCGATGGCGTTGCGCGCAAAGGCCAGCGACCCTTGCAGGAACTTGGCGTCCTGCACGGTGCCGTCGCGGCCGATCAGAACCTGCAGGATTACTGTGCCCTTCTGGCTCTTGGCGCTGGCGGGATAGGCGAGGGCGGGCTGGTCGGTCAGCAGCGCACGCTCCTCAGCTTCGGGAACAGCGACCGGCTCAATCGAACGCATCGCCGTCTCGGGCGCCTTGTTTCCGCTGGCATCGGGAGTCATCGACGCCATTTGCGACTTCAGGCTCGAGGGAACATTGCCCGGAGGCGTGGCGTAGTGCGGCTGCGGATTCTTCTGCGGCGCCGGTTGGGATGGAACGGACACTACAGGGGACGCGACCTGGGGAACTGCTGCCGGTATATCGGAATGCGGTGGCGCAGTCGTTGTAGGGGGAACGACTACCGCCGGAACCGGAGATGCAGTCGAAACAGGAGATTCAGAAGTGCCGCCTGCTGGCGCTTCGTTGACAGGCTGGGTCGCATCAGTGGATGCGGGGGACTGCGTTCCGGAAGCTGGCGTCTGGTCGGCGGGAGTCGCACCGGATGGGTCGTCCGGGCCCGCAGGCTGTACCGCATTGGCGCCTAGGCTATTCGGTTTCCTTACCGTCGGATCAACCACCGGCAAAACGTGAATCTGCGAAGGGTCGGTGGTGGCGTCGGGGATGTTCTCCACGACCGGCAACTTATACTCGTCTCCGGCTCGGCCGAAGTCTTCGTGGGCAGCCGGCGCCTGCTGCGTGGTGACAAGCTGTGGATTGAGCCAGGCATGTACGGTCAGCCTGCCCCGTGCCCATAACATGGTCATCCTGGGATGCCACGGCGCCTGGGGCGCGGCCAGAATCGCGCAGCTCGCCAGGACCAGCGCTCCGATGATTGCCCCTTTGTGCCGGAATGGCGGACGGGCAGACTCCTCAGCTTCGTCGCGCTCGCCGGAAATATAGGCGAAAAGCTCAGCTTCTTTTTTCTGCTCGTGCTTCTCGTCTAACTTCGGCGCTGGCTTCGGCTCGTGCCGCTCCTCCTGGACACTTTGGACACTGGGGGGATTCGGTTTGGGCGCGGCTGCTCGCGCGACGTCGTCCCAACTCTTGGGAGGCGCCGGGGCTGCAGCAGGCGCCTCATCGAAGCCCAGCAATTCGAGTTTCGCAGGCGCTGGCGGCAGAGGGTCAGATTCTGGAATTGGGGCAGACTTGACCGCTCGCGTTTTTAGAAACCACTCCAATCCTCGGGTCTCGCCCCGCCCAGGAGGTGACGGCGCATGCGCGGGCTCAGTCGGCGCTGCAGGGGTCAGCCCCGACTCTGCTACCGAGCCAGCCATCGGCTCCAAGTCTTTGAGACGATCGACCGGCTCGACTGCTGATGGGTGCAGCGATGCATGCACATCGGAGTCGGTTTCGAACTGGCCGCCTGGACTGGCCCCGGCCGACTGCAGGAACTCTCCTGCGCGCAAAGTTCTTTCTCTTGCCGACTCCGGAATCGTCGCTGCCGAACTCGCAGAGGCCCCGGCGGCAGCCGCGTGCGCCGCGGTCGCGGCCGATTCCTGCTTCGAGCGCAGCAGATCGCGCGCCGTGGTCAGGGTATCTCTGACCTGGCTGACCATCACGGGCTTGCGCAGAATCGAGTTCGCCCCGGCTTGCAGCGCCTGCGGAACGCTGACGTCGTTACTGACGATCGCCAGAGTAAGCGGGCGTTCGGCGGCCTTGCGTTCGCGGGCTGCCGTCAGGAGCAGTCCTGCTTCCGGCTGATTGTCCCAGTCAATGATGACGATCTGAAAATTCTGGTGGGTGACTTTCTCGACCGTGGTGACCGCCTCGGAGCAGAGCTCTCCCTCCACGTCGAGACCGGCCAGCACCTGAAGAATAGGCGCAGCCGTTCCCCCGTCCGAGGAAAACAAAAGGCAGCGAAGGGCCATGCCCCTTTAGACTAGGGGCAACCAGTAACTGGGGCAAGATTACCGTGGGGGCGGAAGTCACGCCGGGGCAGGACCGCGAGTACATGTACCGTGGTGCGCGGCTGCGCTAAAATGCTCGGTCGCAAACCGACCCAGCGCGCCCCTGGCTCTGTGTTCCTCTGTGCCCTCTGTGGTAAACGGTTTGGTATGTGATACTTGGACCACCGCCCTATGCCCCTGCAAGAACATAACTACTGGCTCACGACGGCAGAACTTCCCCAGGTTGACGCTGCCCGCTCCATCCCGGAGGTGGTCGATGTAGCCGTGATCGGGGCGGGTTTCACCGGACTCTCTGCCGCCCGAACACTCGCGAAACGCGGCGCGAAAGTTGCCGTGCTGGAATCCGAAACCATCGGATGGGGCGCCAGTTCCCGCAACGGCGGCATGGTCCTGACCGGAATGAAGCTGGGGGTCAACCAACTCATTGCCATGTACGGACGCGAACTCACGCAGCACATGTACGCCGCCTCGCTCGCGTCTATGGACTGCGTGGAACAGATCGTGCGCGAGGAAGGAATTGACTGCGACTTCGCGCGCTGCGGACATCTTGAAGTCGCCTGCAAGCAGAAGCACTTCGACGACTACGCACGCCAAGCCGAAGTCATTGCCCGCGAGTTCCACCACACGCTGCGGGTTGTCCAGAAGCACGAACTGAGTTCCGAGATCGGCTCGACGATCTATTACGGAGGCATGGTCGATGAGGTCAGCGCGGGATGCAATCCCGCGCGCTACGTGGCAGGACTCGCCCGCGCTGCCATGAAAGCGGGGGCGGAGATCTTTGAGCATGCTCGCGTTGAAACCATTCAGCGTGACTCGCGCCAGGGAGAACAGGGATGGAAGCTTGCCACGTCTCGCGGCCCGCTCTGGGCGCGTGAAGTCTTCGTCGGGACGAGCGGCTATACCGGCAAGGCCACGCCCGCGCTGCAGAAGAAACTTATCCCTATCGGGTCTTTCATTATTACTACCGAAGTGCTGCCCGAAGCGCTGGCCCGCGAGCTGAGCCCGCGCAACCGCATGATCTACGATTCGAAAAACTATCTGTACTACTACCGGCTCACGCCGGACCGCCGCATGTTGTTCGGCGGGCGCGCGGCGTTCTTCCCCGAGACCGATCAGACGGTGCGACGCAGCGCCGAAATCCTGCGCCGCGGGATGATCGACGTCTATCCGCAGCTCAGCGACGCCAAGATCGACTACGTCTGGGGAGGCACGCTCGACCTCGCGTTCGACATCATGCCCCACGCAGGGCAAATCGACGGCATGTACTACGCTGTCGGATATGCCGGACACGGCGTGGCCATGGCGACGTATCAAGGCCAGAAGATTGCCGAACTCATGGCCGGGGATAAGCCGGAGAACCCGTTCGTGGGAATTCCGTTCCCGAGCGCGCCGCTCGGGTTGTACAACGGGAGGCCGTGGTTTCTGCCGTTCGCGGGGGCATGGTATAAGTTTCTGGATTGGGTGAGCTGAATGGACGTTGAAGGTCAGAAGGAAGTTGAAGGTCAGAAGCAAGAAGAGAAAGCCTTCCTCGCTCTCGCGGAACGCTTTCGAGCCGCCGCCGATCCTCACGAAGTAAAGCAGTTGGGCGACCAGATGGGGCGGTTCGTATTCGGCGAATGAATTTCAAGAACAGCGATCCTGCGATGCCGAAATCCGGGACCAAATCGCGCGTCATGTACATCGAGTGCAAGGCCGAGAGCCTGAACGGGCCCGCTCGGATCGAGCCGTGTAACATTCTCGAAAACCGGGAAGAGCATCTACTACAAGGGCCATTTATTTCATAGCCTCAAGGGTTCCGGTTTCAAGACGAACTACCGCAACGTGCAGACGGGAGAGGAATATTGGATCTCCGGCCCACGCGGCGACGGTCAGGATCGTCTGTACGTCAGCAACATTCCGGTTGAGATCGATGAGGATGTGCGAGAGGAGTATTGGGCCAAGATTCGCAAGAAGCCTCAGCTTAAGAGTCAGTCGCGAACGTAACTTCACCGTGTCCTTTCACCTGAGGGAGCCATGAACTGGTCTAATCCAGCGGGTTGCATAGATCCTTCGGCCCGCAAAGGACGCGGACCTCAGGATGACAGATCCCGAGGATGACAAATCCCGTGACTACGAGGGAGTCACCGGAACGGATTCCGAACTGTCAACTTGCCGTTGATCACCTGCCCGTCCTGCATATCCTCCGAATAAAGGATCGTGCATCTCGCTTCTAAGGCAGAGGCGACGATGAGAGCATCGTAAATCCTATAACCATATTTTTCTGCGATGGCTAACGCCTCTTTGTGAGTATCAATCGTGATTGGGAGCGGCTTGGGGCAGAGGACCTTGACGCTTCCTAAAGCGAGATGAACCTCGCTCCAGGGCATCTTAGTCTTTTTCCTTACCACTGCGGCAAACTCGTTCAGGACCTGCACGCTGACCGTTCCGCCTGCGGAAATCAATTCCTCCGCGTCCTGGGAGCGCGGATCATCCTGCGCGATCGCATACACAAAAACGTTCGTATCGAGAAACACTCTATCGCTCATTCGCTTCCTCACGGTCAAAAACGAATCCGGGAGGAAAGGGACGCCGCAGCTTACGCAGGCGAGCTATCGCGCGCTGCCGGCTTCGGTCGCGGGCCACTGCAAACGTTCGTGCGTCAGCGATCTGAACCTCGATATCGTCGCCTTCTTTCAGATCAAGCGCCTCAACGACCGCGGCGGGCAAGCGAATGGCCAGGCTGTTGCCCCACTTCGACACCTGCATGGAATATCCCTCCGTTGATCTACATTATGATTGTATATCTATACACTTGCGCCAGCAAGCTCGGCGGAGCAGCTTTCGCAGCGGAGGGATGCTGCACCAAAATTGGTTCGAGTTGCTGCAAGAGCTTGCGCAACAACAGCTTACAAAGTATGGACGCTGTGAATAACAAGGCCCGTAACGCCCTCAAAACAAGCCACTTAATCCCGCAAGTTAAAGCGGTTTAACTTCCCGTCACAGGGCAGCGAAATCGGGCAGGGGAGAAGGGTCACGGCTGCTACTCTGCGCCCAAGAGCCAGCCTTAGAATCTCCGCACGAGGCAATTCCCAGAGCGGCTAGTTGACCGCCGTGGGACTCGGACCAACATCGGGCGGTTTTCTCCGCCGGACGATTCCATAGACCACGGGCCCCACCAGGATCGCGACGGCACCGCCGATGGTCGCGAACTTGTCACCGCCGACCAGCGCCACGATCGCCATCACCACCGGCGCGGCCACAACGTAGAGCAAGCCCACGCGCCCGCCGGGAACGGTAAACGAACGTTTTATTTCGGGCCGCATGCGGCGCAACTTCCACGCCGAGAGCACCGTCAACACTGTCGTCGCCGAGCGCAGCCAGATGTACACCGAAATCAGTTCGGCCAGGCTCTGCCAGGCGAGCAGGCCGTAGATCACGGCCGACACGACAATTGCCAGCCACGGCGTTCCGTAACGCGAGTGCTTGCGCGTCAGTGCTTGCGGGAGATATCCGTCTTCGGCCATGGCGAAGGGCATGCGGGTGGTGGTAAGCACGGTGCTGTTCAGCAGCGCGACATTGCCGACCATGGCGGCCAGCGTCATCCATGTGCCTAGCCACGGCCTTCCGTGGAATGTGCCACCGATAATTCCGGCTGCGTCGGAGAAGAATCCGGTATGCCAGTGGTCCCAGTTACCGGCCGACGCGAGTCCTGCCAGCGTTGGCAGAAAATACGCCGCAATCGACAGCGGCACCACCAGCGCCAAGGCCCGCGGATAGGCTCGTTGCGGGTTCTCGACTTCTTCCGCTACCGTGGAGAGTTGTTCGTATCCCGAGTACAGCCACAGACCCAGCGCCAGCCCCACGCCGAATACTTTGAATGTCGCCTGATGCGGGGGCACCAACGGCGAGAACGGATTATGGTGCCAGTGCGCCAGCCCCATAACGACCATAGTCATCACCGGGATGAAAATGAAGATCTCCAGCGCTGTCGCGACCTGCCCCACCATCTTGATACCGCGCACGTTGATCCAGGTCAGCACCGCGATCAGCGCCGCCGAGACGAGGTAGTGCTGCCACCACGTCATGTTCGGAAAGGGGTATTTCAAATAATCGCTGAACAGGACGGCATAGGCTCCCCCCAGCAGGAACGACGCCGTCCAGTTCCACCAGCCGGCAAGGAATCCCCAGAAGTCGCCGAAGGCGGCGCGCGTCCAGCGATAGAAGCCGCCCTCGACGGGCATGGCGGTAGTCAGTTCCGCCGAAACCAGCGATACCGGGATGCACCAGAAGAACGGCAGGATCAGCAGGTAGACCAGCGTCATCCCCGGGCCCGAGGTGGTGACCATGTCCTCGAGTCCGAAGGGCCCACCCGTTGTGTAGGAAAACATGACGAAGACGAGGTAGAAGAGGCCAGCCTTGCGGAGAGTGGATTGGGTGAGTGAGGATTGCCTCTGATTGGTCACAGTGATGGTGCTCTCGACCGCCTTCAACGGAATGAGTCAAGTTGACGTTCGATCCGCCCGAAGGCTCCCTCAAGAAAGTTGGTCTCTCGCCGCTCCCAACGCTTTGCCACAAAATTCGCCGGGTACACAAGCACGTCCCCGGTCCCGGGCAGCCCAAAGACCGCAAGATCGGAACCGTGCTGGTCTGTTGCAATTACCCACCTGAGTCCGAGGCCTTCGACCAGATGTCGCCCGAAGGCAATGCCGACGCTGTTGATGATTCTGTTCGCCTCCGCCGCGTTGTCCGTGGCTTCGGTAGCCATCCATCGGGCGAACGCGCGGTCCAACGCGCCAAGAGTTAGCGGTTCCCCCGAATCCTCGGGAGAAAAGGCGCTGACAAACTCAGTTGCGTTCTGAAGCTGTTCTTCGATCCAAGCTTGCTCTTTTTCGCTAGGTGCGTCGATCTTCTGTTCCATGAAGGGCTCTGAAGACTTCTCATACTTAAGTTACGCGGCCAGCCTTCCCGTCAGCGCGCCTTCCAGTTCCAGCAGCTTTCGCTTCACGTCGAGGCCACCGCCATAACCGCAGAGCTTGCCGTCCGACGCGATTACGCGATGGCAGGGGACGACGATCGCCACCGGGTTCCGATTATTGGCCATCCCGACGGCGCGAAAGCCCTGAGGCCTGCCGACGGCGCGCGCAATGTCGCCGTAGGAGCGTGTCTCGCCATAAGGAATCGCGAGCAACGCGCGCCAGCACGCCAGCTGAAAATCCGTACCGCGCAGGTCGAGCGCGAAGGTGAACTCGCGCCTTTTGCCCGCGAAGTATTCTTCGAGTTCGCGAACATAAGAACGCATCGCCGACGCAGATTCCTCGAAGCGTACGCCCTTGGTCTCGGCCCGTAGATCGCGCGGGTTCGGACGAATCGTCTGCTGCCCTGGCAAGCGTGCCTCAAACTCCAACGCAACCAGGCCCCGGCCGGAAGCAGCCAGAAAGAGCGGTCCGACAGGTGAGGTAAACATCGTGGAATGAAGCATTTCCATGAGACAGCGCCTTGAAACTTAGTTCAGTTCCGCCAATAACCATAACACGGGGTCAGCCGACAGGGCTGCCCAAAAAGGCCGACCGGTTGACAGAATCGCCTTTTTCGAGGAAAGTTGCACGTGCAATTCGTGCTTGGGAAAAGCTGAGCGTTGAAAAAAGCCCTTATCGTTCTCGCAGCGATTGTGCTCGCGCCGGTACTAGTGGTCAGCCTGGTGGTTCTGGCCGCGGGAGACTGGCGCGCGGTCGGCCAGACCGAGGCCGGGGATAAAGTGTCCGTCAGTTCCGTCCGCGTGCTCAAGAACAATCAGCGGGTCGCGCTGGTCCGCGTCGAATATAAAGATCCGGCAGAACTCCCGCAGGGCGGGCCTTTCGTGGAGATGCGCGCGCGTGTGCGGTTCAATTGCACCAGCGGCTCAGCCGCCCCCACCACGGAGTGGTTCTACTCCCGCGACCATAGCGGACGTTGTGTGGTCAGCAAGAAGGCGACGCACGACGAACAGTTCGGCAAGAATCCCGAAGGCGGATTTGTCGACCTCGTCAGTAAGAGCGTCTGCGGGCAAACCAAGTAGCCGCAGTCAGCCAGAATCAACAGGCGAACCTTCGACCACCGCTGGTCCAGCCCTCCAAGTCAACGAGCGTAATAGCGATTTGGACGCCAACGTTCCTACCTGATAGGATGCCGCACAATGAAGCCGATTATCGCGTGGGTAGTAGTTGCATTGTTCGTCGTCGGGTTGTGGTTGACCCTTCGCGCTCGTCAAAACCGCGACGCATCAAAGTCATCCGCGAGCGCATCCTCCTCGTATCAGGGGCTGCGCAATCTCGCACTACAAAGTCCCCTCACAGAGGTTCCCAGTGCCATCTCGGCCAAACCGGGCGAGCCATTTGCGGTGCTCATGGATTGGGGTATTCCAGCCGGGACAGCCACCGTCGCAGCCTATGCCGATGGCACCGCTAGCGTTTACCTAAGCAGCGGAGGCGGATTTTTGGGCGGAGGACAAGCACACGAATCCATTCGCAATGCTGCAATTAGAACAGTAGAAATCGCTGGAGAATTGAAAAATCTGATGCAACCCACAACGACGTACCCGTTGCCCCAGCGTGGGCAGGTCATGTTTTATGTGCGTACTAGTCTTGGAGTGCTCACAGCAACCGTGCCGGAGGAAGAGTTGCGCAGCCATCGCAGTCCACTGTACAGACTAGGCGACTCCGCGCAGACGATCATCACTCAATACAGATTGACGCAGGAGAAATAGATTGTTGGTCTTCCGCCCCGGACGCAATCAGGCCCTAGCACTCATTGACTCGGTGGCCGCCCGGACTCTGATTTCCAAGACGACTTCCGAGCGGGCCATCATTTCTTCAGCGCGAACGCCAAATACACCCCACCCGACTTTGACTTCGGATCTTTCCCGCCGCCCGCCGCGATCACTACGAACTGCTTCCCGTCGACTTCATACGTAGCCGGAGTCGCGTTCCCGGAAAACGGCAGAGTCGTTTCCCAGAGCAGCGCTCCGGTTGTCTTGTCGAAGGCGCGGAATTTCTTGTCGAAATTCGTTGCGCCGATGAACAGAAGGCCGCCCGCCGTTACCACTGGACCGCCGTAGTTCTCTGTGCCCGTGTTTTTCTGGCCCTTCGCCGCCAGGTCGGGATATTCGCCCAGCGGAATCTTCCACACGAAATCGCCGGTATTGAGATTGATGGCGTTCAGCGTTCCCCAGGGCGGCGCAACGGCTGGATATGCCTCGGGATCGAGAAATTTGTGGTATCCGGTGAAGTGATATTTCATGGCTGGCGGCGCGGGCTCGGGGCTCGCCACTTCTTTGCTGCTGGTCTCTCTTGCGCCGCCGTCTTTGCCCCCGCTCATCACATAGGACAGCAACCCGTACCACTGATCGCTGTCGTTCTCCAGGTTGGCGAAGCCGGGCATGCGGCCTTTGCCGCTCTTGATGGTCGCCGCCACGTCCGCCGTGGACATGCGGCCACCCACGCCCACCAGCGATGGAATCGCCGGCGGCGAGCCGGCCATCTTCTCTCCATGGCACACCGCGCACTGGTTCATATACAGCGCCTTGGGAGTGTTCTCCCCGGTGTTCTCGGCGAGAGCCCCCGTCCAGGCTACATCGTTGGCGTTGACGTAGAGAATTCCCGTCTCCGGATCCGCTGCCGCGCCGCCCCACTCCGCACCGCCGTCGAATCCGGGGAAGATCACCGTATCTTTATTTCCTCCCACGCTGAATGGAACGAACTGTCCTTCACTGCGAAAGCTGCGAAACTTTTCCAAGGCCCACTGATGCACCTCGGGCGTGCGCTCGCTGAGAAGATCTTCCGTCAGCAGTTGCCGCGCAAAGGGCGCGGGCTTCGCGGGCAGGCATTGTTGTTGAGCAGCCACTTCTCCCGGCACATCGCTGGGAGGATAGTTGCGGCACTCGATGGGAAACAGCGGCTTGCCGTTCGTCCTATCGAACAGAAAAACGAAGCCCTGTTTGGTGGTCTGCGCGACCGCGTCGATCTTCTTGCCGTCGCGTTCGACGGTTAAGAGTACGGGGGGTGCGGGAAAATCGCGGTCCCACAGATCGTGCTTCACGCCCTGAAAATGCCAGATGCGCTCACCGGTCTGGGCGTTCAACGCGATCAGGCAGTTCGCGAATAGATCGTCGCCGACGCGGTCGGCTCCGTAGAAATCGAATGCCGCCGAACCGGTAGGGACGAACACAATCCCGCGCGCGACGTCCACCGTCATCCCCGCCCAGTTGTTGGCGGCGCCGCTCGTCTTCCATGCCTCCTTCGGCCACGTGTCGTAGCCAAATTCGCCGGGATGCGGAATGGTATGAAACGACCACCGCAGTTTCCCGCTGCGCACTTCATACGCCCGCACATCACCGGGAGACGCGGGCAGGGTCTCGGCTTCGCGTCCGCCCACGATCATGAGGTCTTTGTAAATTACGGCCGGGCTGGTCATATAGATCGACTGCGCCGACGGATCGCGCCCTAAATCCTCGCGCAGATCGATGCGTCCGTCTTTCCCGAAACTCGGAATTGGCTTGCCGGTCGCAGCATCGAGGGCATAGACGAAGTTCATCACACCGACCAGAATCTTTTTTTCTTTTCCATCGGACCAGTAAGCCAGCCCGCGATCGGGTTGCGTTCCCTTGGTACCGGAATCGAACTTCCACAACAACTGTCCAGTCGCGGCATTCAGGGCAAACACTTTCTGCGACGGCGTGAGCCCGTATAGAACTCCATCTACTACGATCGGGCTGGTTTGCAGTCCGCCGGACTCCCCGGTGTCGAAGGTCCACGCGACGCCGAGACGCTTCACGTTCTTGCGATTGATCTGCTGCAAAGGGGAGAAGTGATTATTCTCGGAAGTCCCGCCATAGACCGGCCAGTCTCTCTGCGAACGTTTGTCTTCCGACTTTGCTTTGGAGGAAGGCGGCGCTCCGCCGCCTCCGGCTGACGCGGTCACGCTCACCGCAAGAACCCACGCACTGATCGTCGCCCATCTCATCGGTCCCCCCAATTCGACCCGAGTTCCCCTGTGTTCCTCAGTGTCCTCTGTGTTGAAGATTCTCCTAACCTACTGCAGCCCGGCTGATTCTAGAACAAGACTGGACTTCTGGACCGCTCGCTGAAGTTTTTCACAGCCCGTGGCACCTCCGTAACTTCCGAACCACTTCCACGCGCCGCGCTTTCAGCTTATGCTGAAAGAGATTTCAGACCCACCTACGGCATGGATTCACTTCGACTTTATGGGCTGGTTGCGACAGGCGGCGCGGCATTGCTCGGTGCGTACGCCTTCCTGCGGCGCAAGCCCAAGACGCCCGACCAACTCGAGCGCGAGCGCCGGGCATGGCTGGAGGGCACTGGCCGCATCACCGACGGCACCGTGATCGATGTGCAGGAACTGGCGGTCACAAACAATTACCACGCCGCTATCATGCTGATCTATAAATACGACGTGGCCGGCGTCTCCTACGAATGCTCGCAAGATGTCACTTACCTGCGGCACTGGATCAACCTGCACTCCTGCCGCCTCGGGCTGCACACTTCAGTGAAGTACGATCCGCAGAATCCCGGAAATTCCCTGGTCGTCTCGGAAAACTGGATGGGGTTGCGCCAGTAAGCATCGCGGGTGGATCATATTCCGCGAGGCCAACATGGGCAGTTTTTGGCAGGACCTTCGATACGCGGCGCGACAGCTCGGCAAAAATCCCGGCGTCACGGTCATCATGGTATTCACGCTCGCGCTGGGCATCGGCGCGACCACGGCAATCTTCAGCGTAGTGTATGGCGTGTTGCTGCGTCCGCTGCCGTATTCCGGCGCGGACCGCATCATGGCGATCTCCGAGGTGAACTCCGACGGCAGGCCTTCACGCCTCGCAGATCCGAATTTTGACGACTTCCGCGAGCAGAGCCACAGCTTTCAATCGATCGCGAAATACTCGGCCTACCCGGTTTCCATCTCCGGAACCGCGCAGCCAACGCGCACGACCGTGGCCGCGGTCACCCCGGAGTTTCTAACAGTATTCGGTGTGGAGCCGATCATGGGCCGCGATTTTACGGCGTCTGACAACCAGAAGGGCGCGGCGCCAGTCGCGCTCGTGAGCTACGGTTACTGGAGGCAGAATCTCGGATCGGCGCAGGATCTTTCGCAAGCGCATCTGAAAATTAACAACGCGGTCTACTCCGTGATTGGCGTGCTGCCGGTGGGATTTCGGTTTCCGGACGATGTGGACGTGTGGTGTGCCGCCGATATCGAGGGCGAGAATCCCAGCCGTACTTCGCACAACTATTCTGGCGTGGGCCGGTTGAAAGATGGCGTGAGCGTGGAGCAGGCGCGTGACGATATCAGCACCATTGCGCGCAGGATCTACCAGACGAATGACAAAACCGACTATCTGCTCCGCGATGGAAACGTAGTTCCACTGCAGGATTCCATTACAGGTACGGTACGGTCGCCGCTGTTCATTCTTCTTGGCGCGGTGGGATTCTTATTGCTCGTGGCTTGTGCCAACGTGGCAAACCTGCTGATGGCGCAAGCGTCGGTGCGGGAGCGTGAGCTTGCGATTCGCGGTGCGCTCGGTGCCGCGCGCGGCCGCCTGGTGCGCCAATTTTTGACTGAGGCACTCCTGCTGTCGCTGATCGGTGGGGTGGTGGGAGTGCTGGCCGCGCTGTGGGGCGTCGCCGGATTGGTAGCCCTGGCTCCGGAACAATTGCCGCGGCTCGACAGCGTTTCCGTGAGCGTGCCGGTGCTGCTCTTTGCGTTTTTGTTGTGCACCGGAGTGGCAGCCGGGCTGGGAGCATTCACCGCTGCGCGGGCGACGCGAGTCGATTTGAGGAAGGGTCTTGTCGAAGGCGGGCGCGGGCAGGCCGGATCACAGGGCAGCCAGCGCGTGGGGCGAGCAATTGTGGCGGCCCAGATCGCC
This sequence comes from Acidobacteriota bacterium, assembly GCA_013289685.1. GTDB lineage: Bacteria > Acidobacteriota > Terriglobia > Terriglobales > Acidobacteriaceae > Sulfotelmatobacter. Next base: position 349,952 of record JABCZL010000004.1, read on the forward strand.
ATCACGCTGGTGCTGGTGATCGGCGCAGGTTTGCTGGGACGCAGCTTGATGAAAGTGCTTGAAGTGAATCCAGGATTCCGCGTCGACAAGATTGTCGCGATGGAGGTCTCGCTGCCGTGGGTGCAGGATCCCAAAGGGAAGGCAGCCCAGGGAATTTTCTTTTCCAACTTGATTGACCGGCTCAAGCAAATCCCCGGCGTGCGCGGAGTGGGAGCGGCAAGCGCATTGCCATTGACCGGCGGACTGCCCGATGGAATGTTTCTGCTGATGACGCAGAATGAAGTGCCAAAATCGATGGACGGGTTCGAGGCCTTGTTCCAGCAGAAAGCACGGCTTGGCTCTGCGGATTTTTGTGTCGCGACCGATGGATATTTCCGGGTGCTGGGAATTCCGCTGATCCGGGGACGGATGTTCGACGAGCGCGACGGTGCGAGCGCGCCGCATGTGGCCGTGATCAGTGAGTCGCTGGCGCACGATCGCTGGCTTCATCAAGACCCGATAGGACACACCATTGAATTTGGAAATATGGACGGCGATGTGCGTCTGTTGACGATTGTTGGAATCGTTGGCGACACGCACGAATACGGTCTCGACGAGCCAGCGCGGCCGATGGTCTATGTGAATTTATTCCAGCGGCCGCGGGCGGAGATGACGGTCACCATGCTGAGCGATGCGGACACCCGCCTGGTCACCTCGGCGGCACGGGGTATGTTGCGGGAGCTCAATCCGGAAGTCCCCGCGAAGTTCCAGACGTTTCAGCAAGTCTATTCCGCGTCACTGGGCTCGCGAAGATTCAACGTGATCTTGATCGGATTCTTCGGAATCACGGCTCTGCTGCTGGCGGCCGCCGGAGTGTTTGGCGTGATGGCGTATTCGGTGAGCCGGCGCACGCGCGAATTCGGCTTGCGGGTCGCTCTGGGCGCCACATCGGGTGACGTGCTGCGCATGGTTCTAAGACAAGGAATGCGCACGATCCTGATCGGCATAGCGATTGGAATCGTTGGCTCGTTCGCGCTGACGCGGGCGGTGTCGACACTGCTGTTCGGAGTGACGGCAACCGATCCGGTCACCTTCGCGGGAATGACGCTTTCGCTGATGGCAGTGGCGCTGCTGGCTTGTTACATTCCGGCAAGGCGCGCGACGAAGGTGAATCCGATGGTGGCGTTGCGGGACGAGTAGCGATTCTTCTTGAGTCGCTGCACTACTGCCAAGTCAGGCGCATGGCGGTGTTGTGCTTCTCGATGGTGACCTGCAGAGATTTGTCGCCGCCACCGACAAACTCGGCGGAGACCGTCCGAGAAAGATCGATCGTCTGGTCGGCCGACAGCGCTCTTACGCGCAGCACATGTTTTCCCGCCGGAATCTTCAAGGTCTCCGATTCCGCGCCGTGTAATCCGTTAAACACGACCAGCCGCTTCTGCGGGGCTCCGTGCAGAGGCCGCGTCAGGGTCAGCTTGTCATCGACCCAAACAAAAAGAGTGGCATCTTTGAATTGATGCTGAACTGCGAGATCGAGGGTGGAAGTCGGCACCACGATTTGCTTGGCGTCCTGCGGGGCCGGAACGCGACTGTTCTTTGGCGTGGCGGCGACGGACGCCGCCAGAACCGTTCGCTTACCTGTCTTTGCGTTTGTCTTTGTCCCTGTCCCTGTCCCCGTCCCCGTCTTTACCTTTATCCCTGGCGCTATCGCTGCCCCTGTCCCCGTTCCTGGGGTTACCGGGCTGGGGGCATCTTTCGCGGAATTCGGCTGGATGCCGTCTGGACTCGGGACTCCGGGGCCGCTGGGAGCGGCGTCCGCCACATTCGCCACGGCTCTGGGAGAAGTGACGAACAGCTTCGACTCAACTCCAGCGATGACCAGCATGATCACCGTCGCCACGCCCAGGATCAAATCGCGGGTCGGCGTCTTCCGAAATGCGTTGCCCAACATTCTCGTTAGCGCCATCCCAGCCACTGAATGCGCGCCAGAGGGCTGCGTGGTTCTGCCGGTGCGCGTGCCCGTTCCGGTTCCCGTCAGCGCCGCCAACCGCAGCGACGTCGTGGTCGAGCCCGGCTTGAAGAACGGCTGCAGCTGGCGCACGTCCTCGGCGAACTCCGAGCCCCGCTGGTAGCGTTGCTTGCGATCCTTCGCCATGGCGCGCGCGATTACTTCATCCAGTTCGCGGGGCAAGCTGAGGTCCAGGGCGCTGGCTGCGACCGGCTCACGGTTGGCCACCTTGAACGACACCGTGGTGGCGCTGTCCCCTTGAAACGGAGAATGCCCTGTGACCATCGCGTAGAGAATCACGCCCAGCGAGAAAAGATCCGAGCGCCCGTCCACGCCTTCGCCGTTCAGTTGTTCGGGCGCCATATAGGCCGGAGTTCCCAGCACTCGTCCCGGCACGGTGAAGTGCGCCAGATTCAGCTTAGCGATGCCGAAATCGGAAATCTTGGCGTGGCCGTCCTGCGTGACCAGAATGTTTCCGGGCTTGATGTCGCGATGAGTCACACCCTGGGCGTGCGCATAGTCCAGCGCCTCGGCGATCTCTTCGGTCAGTTGCAAGGCTTTAGCCGGGGAGAGTTTTTTCTCGCGCGCCAGGATCCGGTTCAACGGCTGGCCGTCGACATATTCCAGAACGATGTAGGGGTCGTGGTTCTCGGGATTTTCTCCCACGTCGAAGATGGCGACAATTCCGGGGTGGTGGAGACGTCCCGCCGCCTGCGCCTCATGCATAAACCGCAAGCGAAACTCTTTTTCCTCGTCCGGTTGCTGCCCCCACAGTGAGACGGTCTTTACCGCGACCATCCGTTCGATCTGCGGGTCGCGCGCCTTGTAGACCACACCCATGGCGCCGCGGCCGAGCTCAGCCACGACCTCGTACCGGCCGAACCGTTTGACCTCGGAATTCTCCATGGGATGGTCCTTGCAGCGTCAGAGATCTGCCAACAACAGCCAGGAGGGGAGTCCTACTATGTTATCGCCGCACGCGCCATGATCCAGCACAGTGTTTGGCCCGGCTCATTACCCCGGTAATGCCACGGTAGGGAGGGTGGTTGGGATGCGAAACTGCTGGATTGGAGGGCTGGTTGCTGTGAGCTGATTACGTGATCAGGAGATCGCCAAGAGCTGGGCTCTAGCTCCCCGCGGCAAAGCCGCCGCTGTGTGCGACCGTGATGCGGAGGTACTTGTAGGGATTTACCGGAGTGTCATTGATGCGGACTTCGTAGTGAAGATGGGGCCCTGTCGATCGCCCGCTCTCTCCAACAAAACCAATCACGTCGCCGCGATGCACTGCCTGGCCAGCTGTCACCGCATAGCCGGAAAGGTGACCGTAGCGGGTGCTGATGCCGTTGCCGTGACTAATCATGATCGCCTTGCCGTAGCCGCCCAGCAGATCGCTGAAAGTCACCACGCCGTCCGCCGGAGCGATAATCGGAGAGCCAAAGCTGCTGCCAATATCCACGCCACTATGGAACGCGCCTTCCCCGTTGAATGGATCGATCCGCTCGCCAAAGCTGCCCGTCACCTGGCCTTCTACCGGCCATAGGTTGGGAGCGGAGTTGGCCTTGAACCAGTCCGCGGTCGTGGCATTACGGGTCAGGCCCATGGTCAGGCCGACCATGGTCGCCCCGGTCAGGGCCGAAGTCCGCAGAGCGTGTAACTGGTCCAGCGAAGAACTGACATCCGCATCATGAATCTGCTCGGCGGTCGCGGTCACCATCGTGGGCTGCGCCTTCAACCCGTAGAGCGCCGAAACTTCCCCCGCGATCGAACCCAGCGAAGCCACTTGCACGTCGCGTTCTTTCGCCACCTGTTCCAAGCGCGAATAATTGTCTTTGAGTTGATCTTTTTCCGTCCGCAACTCGTTGTAGCGGGAAACCTTCAGGAGCATGCGGGTATAGGAGCTGGCAATGCCGGTCAGGCTGAGGAATCCGATGGCGGCGCCCACTACGAAAACGTAGAGGTAATGCACGGGGATGGAGATTTTGCGGAGCTGCCCGTCGTCCCCGCGGGCCACAAAAAGGATGTAAAAGCGTTTCTGCAAATCGCTCCTCTACTGAACACTCAATCCTGAAAACCAATTTTGAAGCATCAGGTCCGGAACTCCAGGCCAAGTTTCTTAAGCTGCTGAAAAGCCTGTTCGGACCACCTGACTCTTTCGGGCTACGCTCCCATCTTGGGAATGGAAACTATCTCGCGCCCTACACCTACCGGAACTGCGACCAGAGCCTGAAATCAGTGCTGGTCTGCAATCATAACCGCTTGCAGAACTTAGCTCGGCCAAAGGTATTGTGAATGACTGGTTAACGGTAACAAACTGGGTTCCCCCTGTCAACGACGCGATGGGACATTTTGGGGTTACCTAAGACCGGGTAACTTGGGGCACCCGGGACGGGTTACCGCTGGTTTTTGGGCTATAAAACTGATTTTGCGCGTCCCTATATATTGGTATCGTCGTGCCGCTTCCCGAAAAAGCGCTGATTGCACAGATTCGCCGCATGGCGAGGCCTGGCAAACAAGGGCAGACGGACAGAAGTGTCCGCCCCACACGAAATGCCATCTTTACGGGGATAGGAGACGACTGCGCCGTGCTGCGCCTGCTTCCGGGAAAAGAATCCCGGGGTCGCGAAGTTTTGGTCACGACCGACTTTACGCTGGAAGGCATTCACTTCCGCCGCGACTGGCACCCGCCGGAGTCGGTCGGGCACCGCTGCCTGGCTCGCGGGCTGAGCGACATTGCCGCCATGGGAGGAGAGCCGGTCGCGGCCTTCTTATCTATCGCCTTGCCTCGGGACCTGCCACAAGCCTGGGTGGGACGCTTCGTCCGCAGCCTGATCAGTCTGGGGGAAAGATTCGGCGTCACGCTCGCCGGAGGCGACACGGCGGAGTCCCCCAACGGAATCCTCGCCGACATCATCGTGATCGGGACCGCGCCCAAAGGCAAAGCTGTGCTGCGCTCCGGTGCTAAGCCTGGCGACCGCATCTTCGTCAGCGGCGAACTCGGTGGCTCGGCCGCCGCCGTTTTACAAATGCGGGCCGAGCCTAAGAAGAAGCTGAATCCGCGGGACTATCCTCGCCATTTCTATCCTGAACCCCGAGTCGAACTCGGCCGCATTCTCCGCGAGAAGGGCTTGGCATCGGCCATGATTGACACCAGCGACGGTCTGTCGACCGACCTGGCGCATCTGTGCGAAGAGAGCGGCGTGGGGGCCGAACTGGAATCGGCACTCATACCCCGCGCCAGAGTCGGCAAGCCCGCCCGCGAGGTGGATCTTGACGTCGCTCTGCACGGCGGCGAGGATTACGAACTGCTGTTCACCGTTCGACCCGGCGCCCGCGTTCCAAAACAAATCGCCGGACTCGCGCTGACCCACATCGGGGTGATCACGCGCCCGCGAATCATTCTCTTGCGCAATCTCAAAGGCGTGGCCTACCAACTTGAGCCGCGGGGCTGGGAGCACTTTCGCAAGTAATCAGCTTGTCATCCTGAAGGCCCGCGTTTTGTGCGGGCCGAAGAGCCTGCCCTGAGCGAAGTCGAAGGGATCTGCGCACTCCTTGAGCAGCGGCATCGTGCGGCCACGTACACAGATCCTTCGCTTTGCTCAGGATGACAACGCGGTGGTGCGAATGCCTGCCGTCGGCAAATCCTGCCGAGCCATTACCTCCGTCACTACTCTGTCTCTACCCACCTCCACAAAACCGGACTAGAGTAGGAACATGTCGTCCAGTAAATTGCTTCTCCTCCCAGCTCTCGCTTTCTTGTTAACGGTCGCGGCTGTAGCTCAGAAAAAGGAGCCGCCTCCGCCGCCGGCGCACGCGACACATCCGTCGCCCGCAGTCACCGACGAACTCATTCACAAGCAGTTTGGCGACAATTGTGCGCTGCTGCCCGGACCGCCGCAGTTTGTCGCGGACATGGATGACGACGGCATTGACGATCTGGTGGTCGCGGCCAAATGCAAGAATCCCATGGCCGACAAGGACGAGTACAGCTTCGTCGTCGCCGACCCCTACAACAGCTTCCTCGGCTATACCGACGTAAAAGTCACTTCCACGTTCGCCTCTGACGAGCCCGATCGCCGCGGCCTGTGCCTGCTAATCATCCACGGCGCCGACAAAGACGATTGGCGCGCCGAAAAACCGAAAGCCAAATTCCTGCTGATCAATCTGCCTTTCAAGACTCTGACCGTAAAGCGCCTCGCCTTCAAAAAGAAAACCATTCTCGGAATTTACATGGAAGAAAAAGGCGAGGGCGAAAACACTTCTTCCGTCGTGTACTGGGACGGCAAGAAATACCGGTACCAGCTGCTGGGATCAACTCTGGAGTAGGACGACTCCCATTGATGATTGCTGATTGCTGATTGCTGATTGACGCCAGGTTTTCAAATCATCAATCAACAATCATCAATCAGCAATTTCCCAGGTCGGCTCTTACTTCTCTGCGTTGCGCGAGTAGGGGAACTCGCTCGTCCCGACCTGATTCACGTGGGCTTCACTGAACGCGCAAACTCGATCCAGCGCAGCCTGCAGCTCAGTCGTGTAGCGCTCGACATCCTCGTCGGCTGCATCCTCAGGAACCGGAATCAGCTTGCCAAAACGCACCAGCACCCGCGAGAAGGGCATGGGAATCATCATGCGGTCCCAGGAACTGAGCACCCAAGCCCGATCGACGGCCGCGTGGAACATGGTCAAGGGCACGCCCGCCGATCGCGCCAGCGCCACCGGCCCGGGCTTCACTTTGTGCCGCGGGCCGCGCGGGCCGTCGAGGGTGAACGCCACCGTCCATCCGTCTTGCAGTGCGCGGCGCAGGCCGAGCAAGGCTCGCACGGCATTGCGGCTACTCGATCCCTTCACGGCGACGAAGCCGAACTTGTGGATGATCCGGCCCATGTATTCGCCGTCATAGCTGTTGCTGCTCATCACCCGCACGCCCAGGTTGCGGCAGATGTAGGTCGCCGGAATCATGCAGGAATGCCAGAACGAAGCAATCAGCGGACGCTGCTCCAGGGTTGCCTGCGCGCCTTCTTCGAAGGAAATGCAGACGCGCAGAGTAGGGCCGATCAGGCGGATCACCCAGTATCCCAGCCAGATAATGATGCGTAGGACGATGCGCTGGCGGAGGGTGAAGCGGCGGGGGCCAGTGACGGGTTGCGCCGGCGCGGTCGCGTCGCGAGTGCTGGCTTCGGGCACGGAGATATTGTAACGGCAGGGGTCACGTCGGGCGATTCACCGCCGAGGCATCGCTTACATCTGCAACGACCCAGTGATGACGGTGGTAGCGTCGGTCTCGATGACCATGAGTTCTTTGCCTCCGTTCACGACCACTAGATTCGCCTTCATGGCCGGCAGCCCTTTCGGCGTGATTACCGTGCTGCCCGTGCAGTTCGAGGTGATCTGATAGGTTCCGGTGAGCGCGACCCCAGACGCAATCGATCCATCCTGGCTGATGTTGGCGGTACCAGTGAGCTTTCCCGCTCCGTTCAGCACCAGTTGACCCACGTATGCGGCCTGACCGCTCCCTACGACGGTCCCGGTCGCTTCGAAGGCATAGGTGTGCTTCACCCCCAAGTCCGTGCAAGTAGCGGTTCCCTGCGCAACCGCGATGCTCGATTGGGTGTAGTTGTTGTCGGTTTGGATCAGGAATGCACCCTGGTTGGCGTTATCGAGGACGAACTTGTCATGCTCGGTGCTGCGGTCCGAGTTGGTGAAGGTGACGCTGCCGGTGCAGTTAGCCGCCACGATGTACTTCCCGGTAAAGGTCAAGGTCACGATCAAGCCATTGATGCTTTTCGTGGACGATCCCGTGATGTTTCCTTTTCCGTCGGCCGTGATCTGGCGGACGCTCGAGGCAGGCTGCCCGGAACTGTCGAGGCCCACCGAAGTGATGCCATAGATACCGCTGACGCTGGCGACGGTGCATGCGGCCAGGGCCGCTGGACCGCCAGCTACGATTGCGGCCAAGATCGACATGACGCTGCTCACTTTCAGAAAATTCATAAATATCCTCCGGTTGTATGGACGTGTGAATAGTTTTGGGGCAGAACAGCCGATACTCCGCCAGTAACCAATTAGAACGAGCCGCCTCAGGGAGGGCGGCGAGGAAGAAGCAGGGTACCGAGCGCAAACATCGCCTCGGAAAACTTCCTTGTGGACTTCGAAAACGGAAGCCATTCTACCCCAGGTCAATGCGTGCGGGAAATGATTTTTGAAGTGAGGTACTTCTGTGAGTTGCTATGAGATTAGGAAACAGAAGTCGGGGGAGGGTTGTGCCAATCATTTTCCTCCGCGTCCTCTGTGTCCTCCGCGGTGAAGGTTTTTGCTTGCGCCGGGCAGCCTCAGTTTTCGAGGTAGGAGTCGATCCACTTCTTGACCTTCTGGCGCTGTTCGTCGGCAGAGGCGAACCGCACTCCGACCGACTTGGGTTTGCGCCAGCTCACCACTCCCTTCAGATTGACGCGGGGCAAGGTCATCAGGGCAAAGGAAATTTCCACGTTCGTTCCGATCGAAAAGTCTTCGGCAGTCTTGACGGACATGCCGCCGCTGCTGATTTCGATGCTGCTGGTGGCGATGCGCCGGCCGTCGCCGACCAGCGAGACCTCGGTCATCACCGGGATGCGCACGTAGCGCCGGAATTCGTGCAGAACCAGCATGCGCGTGGCGCGGATCAGCTTAAGAGTTGCCGGCCGCTCCAGCGGATCGCTGAACATGGCGTTGATGCCATACTTCGAGTAGCGCATCGCTTCCTGCGCATTCCCGCCTACGCCGTAAATCACGCAGCGGCTGTTTGACGGGGACGAGCGAGCCGCTTCCATGACCGAGTCGGCGCCGTCGCCCAGGCTGAGCACGCAAGCTTCGAATTTTTCCTTCTTCAAGCGCTCGGCGGCGTTCTCGGTTACGACTACGGTTTCAATGCCGAACTGGCGGAAGCCTTCCGACAGCAGTGCGCGGGCCGGTTCATTCAAGCCCACGAGAGCGGTGCGGGCGGCTGTTTTCCTTGTGGGAAGAATGGGGGCGAAGTTTGTGGCGAAAGCTTTATCCATATCTCGGGGAAGACTCCACTTTCAAAACCATTGTGGAGTCGGTCGCGATTCTTGAAAAGACACAAAGGGTCAAGGGGCGAAGTACCAAAGTGTCGTTACTGTTTTCGCGGATGCGCGCGAGAGGACATTACGAGCCAAAAGCCGCGCCGAATCAGGGGTTTGGAGGGGATACTAAAAAACCGGCCAGGAGAGTTCTATTCGCTCCAGCGCCGGAACAGCAGCGCGCCGTTGGTGCCGCCGAAGCCGAACGAGTTCGACATGGCGTATTCGATTTCCGCTTTGCGCGCGTGGTTGGGCACCAGATCCATCCCTGCAGTATCGGGATCGGGATTCTCCAGGTTGATGGTCGGAGGCAGAATCTGGTCGCGCAATGCCAGCACGGTGATGCCGGCTTCAAGTCCTCCAGCGCCGCCGAGCAGATGCCCGGTCATCGACTTCGTGGAACTCACCGCAATCTTGCGATCGCCAAAAAAGTTGCGGATGGCGTGCGCCTCGAGCGTGTCGCCGATCGGCGTCGAGGTTCCGTGGGCATTCACGTATCCCACGACGTCGGGAGTGACGCCCGCATCGCGCACCGCGTTGCGCATGACGCGGAATCCGCCCTCGTGTTCCGGCGCCGGCTGGGTCATGTGGTAGGCATCGCCGCTCATGCCGTATCCCACGATCTCCGCGAGAATACGGGCGCCGCGCTTGCGTGCGAATTCCAGTTCTTCAAGAATCATGATGCCCGCGCCTTCGCCGATCACAAAGCCGTCGCGGTCCCGATCCCAGGGACGGCTGGCCTTTTCAGGATCATCGTTGCGCGTGGAGAGCGCGCGCATGGCGGCGAATCCACCCACGCCCATGGGAGTGATCGCGGCCTCGGCGCCGCCGGCAATCATGACATCGGCATCGTTGTGCTGGATGATGCGGAACGAATCTCCGATGGAATGGGCGCTGGTGGTGCAGGCCGTAGCGGTCGCCTCGTTCGGTCCCTTGGCCCCGCAGCGCATCGAAACCTGTCCGGCTGCAAGATTGATGATGGCGGCCGGAATGAAGAACGGGGAGATCTTGCGCGGTCCGCCTTCCATCAGCGCAAGGTGTTCGCGTTCGATGATGTCGAAACCTCCGATCCCCGACCCGATGTGAACGCCGACCCGCTCGTCATTCTCCGGGGTAATCTTCAGTTCCGACATTTTCAGCGCTTCATCGGCGGCCGCGATGGCCAGATGAATGAAGCGCCCCATCTTCTTAACTTCTTTTTTCTCGATGTAGTTCAGAGGGTCGAAGTTCTTGACCTCAGCGGCAATCTGGCAGGCAAAAGCGGTGGGGTCGAAACCGGTGATGCGTCCGACGCCGCTTTTACCCGCGAGCAGGGCCTTCCACACCACGTCGGTGGAATTGCCCGCGCCACAGATCAGGCCGAGGCCTGTTACCACGACCCTGCGTCCCAACTATTTCGCCTTCCCGTGCTTAGAGATGTAGTCCACCGCGTCCTGCACGGTGCGAATCTTTTCCGCGTCCTCGTCGGGGATCTCGATGTCGAAGGCTTCTTCAAAAGCCATGACCAGTTCGACTGTGTCGAGCGAGTCCGCGCCCAGGTCGTCCACAAACGACGCGCTCGCTGTGACTTCGCCCTCATCCACTCCCAACTGCTCCACGATAATCTGTTTTACCTTCTCGGCTACGTCTGCCATGTTTCTCCTCGCTTGCCTCAATTAGATTTGAATTCGGTTCTTTCGTTGCGCAATCGCAGGTCTCAATTGCAGCCTTGATTTCTGCTGGCTCGGGCTTTGGCCCTCCACAACTCGGTCACGTCTTACGTACTGCGGTACGAAAAAAGGCGAGTGTGTAGTGTAATTGTCCGGGCGAATTAGTGTAAAGGAAGGGCCTCGCAACTTCCGGCAAAGCCTCGGCTTAGTTGGGATTGCACTCTTGAATCCTAAAGGCAGGGCATTGCCGGGGTCAAACGTTGGCCGGCGGTATGATGGGGCGTTCGAGCATGGGTTGACGAAAGAAGCCAGGAAAACGTATGCGTGCCGTCGTCCAACGCGTGAGCCGTGCCAAAGTCACCATTAGCGATCGGACGAATACCGATTGGATCAGCGGTGAGATTGGCCTGGGATTGCTGGTTCTGCTCGGCGTGGGACATGAAGACACCGAGGCCGATGCTACCTATCTCGCCGAAAAGATCGCAGGCCTCCGCATCTTCGAAGACCACGACGGAAAAATGAACCGCAACGTGCAGGACGCAGGCGGCAGCGTGCTGGTGGTCTCGCAGTTCACGCTCTACGGGGATGTGCGCCGGGGCAAGCGCCCGTCGTTCGATGCCGCCGCTCCGCCAGAGCACGCGCGGCGGCTGTATGAGTTCTTTGTGCAGCGCATCCAAGTCGCCGGCCTGCGCTGCGAAACCGGCCGCTTCCAGGAAATGATGCAGGTGGAACTCGTGAATGACGGGCCGGTTACCATCCTTCTGGATTCTGGTAAAGCGTTCTAGACCTCACCCCCTCCGTCTTGCACGCACAAAAGTACACAACATGGGTCGCACTTTCGGTGTCTGCAAATGTCGCGAAGAAGACTAGAATTGGGGCCATCGGGTTATCTCTGAATAGGGGCGTGCTTCTCCTGCACATCATAGATTCACTTCTATGCTCGATGAGGCTCGCTTAAACGAATGCGCCCGCCGTGGGCCAGAACAATCGCGCGAAGCGCGAGCGAGAGTTAAAGCTCCGCTCTAGTGAGGATGACATCACCTATGAAACAGCTTATGAAGAGACTGCAGTGGACGATCGTCCTATCGGCGGTGGCGATGACAGCCACCGGGCTGGTGCAGCGGGCAGTCGCGCAGGACGAGCGAGATCAGGATGATCCGCCGAGCCGGGTAGCGCGTCTCGGATACATGCAAGGTTCCGTTTCGTTCCAGCCGGCGGGCGAGTCGGAGTGGGTAGAGGCTGTCCGAAACCGGCCGCTGACCACGGGCGACCAGATCTGGTCGGATCGAGACTCGCGTGCCGAACTTTCCCTCGGAGCAGCGGTGATTGACCTGAACAGCAATACGGGCATCACCTTTCTCAACCTTGACGACCATACGGTACAAATCCAACTGAGCTCGGGATCCATCAGCGTCCGCGTCCGCCACATGGACAGCGACGACGTGTATGAGATTGACACGCCCAACCAGGCGCTCTCCATCTTCGAGCCCGGCCGCTATCGCGTGCAAGCCAGTGACGATGGAACTTACACCGTGGTCAGCATTCGCGAAGGAGAAGGCGAATCGACCGGCAACGGACAAACCTTCACTCTGCATCACGGGCAGCGCTGGACCTTTGAAGGCACCGATCGGTTGAATGCGCAGGTGGACGAACTGGGCGATCCCGACGATTTCGACAACTGGGCCAATTTTCGCGACCACCGCTCGGAGGAGTCGCAGTCGGCGAGATACGTGTCTCACGACGTTGTCGGGTACGAAGATTTGGACGATAACGGCGACTGGCGCCCCGATCCTGGCTACGGAAACGTCTGGTACCCGCACGTGGCCGAAGGTTGGGCTCCTTATCGCGAGGGCCACTGGGGCTGGATCGAACCCTGGGGCTGGACTTGGGTCGATGAAGAACCCTGGGGCTACGCTCCCTTCCACTATGGCCGCTGGGTGTCGATTCGTGGCCGCTGGGGTTGGGTGCCGGGACCCCCGGAAGTGCGGCCGGTTTACGCGCCCGCTCTGGTCGTATTTGTGGGAGGTGGCGGCGGATTCGGCGGCAACATGGGCTGGTTCCCGTTAGGCCCCCGCGAAGTGTATGTGCCGTCGTACCGGGTGAGTCCCGGGTACGTCAACCGCGTCAACGTGAGCAACACCACGGTGAATGTCACGCAGGTGACGAACGTCTATAACACGACCATCATCAACAAGACGACCGTCATCAACAATGTCACTTATGCGAACCGGAACGTTTCCGGGGCGGTCACGGCGGTTCCGCAACAAGCTTTCAGCAGCGGACAGCCGGTTGCCCGGGCCGCAGTCGTGGTCAACGCAAGAGATATTGCCTCGGCGTCGGTGAACGCAAGGGCGACGGTTGCGCCCACTTCCAACAGCGTAATGGGAGTTCGCGCCAACACCACAATCCGAGTGGCCGCGCCTCCGGCAGCTGTGGCCAGTCGCGCGGTCGTCGCCAAGGCGGCTGCTCCGCCTCCGCCTGTGCCCTTTGCAGCCCGGCAGCAGGCGCTGGCAGCGAATCCCGGACAGCCCATCGCCCGGCAGGAAATGCAACGTTTGCGCCCGGCGAATGCCCCGGTGGCCCAGCCTCTGGTGAGGCAGGCGCCTCCGGGAAAACCTCAGACGGCACCTCCCACCATGGCTCGGCCAGTCAACCAGCCGGTGACTCAACCGGCGACTACACCTGCGAACCAACCGGCGAACCGGCCCAGCACTGCGCCTGCTACTTACGAGCGACCGGGCGCAACTCCCGCACAACCAACTCCGGCGCAACCCGCCCGTCCGGTTCTCAACAATCAACCGGCTCCAACCTATCGCCCAGCGCCGTCGCCGGTGCAGACTGCACCCAAAGCGCAACCGAACAATCATCCGGAACCGGTTCAGCCTCAGCCGAGCTACCGTCCGGAGGCGAGCCGTCCGCAGCCGGTACCGGCTCAACCGGTGCCGCAGAATCGTCCACCGGTGGCGCAGCCGAACAATCGGCCCGAGCCGGTTCAGCCCCAGCCGAACTATCGTCCGGCTCCGGAGCCAAGTCGTCCGCAGCCGAATCCACCCGTGCAGAATAATCGGCCGGTGGAGCCACCTCAGCGCAACGAACCAGCGGTGCATCCGGCGAGTCCTCCGCCGAGCGCCCCGCCGCAACACACTCCACCTCCCGCGCAAGTAAAGCCCGCGCCGCCTCCGCAGCGCCCGCTAACGCCGGAGGAAAAGAAGAAGCAAGACGAGAAACATAATTAGCGGGAAGTACGAGTGTCTCAGCAGGTCAGAACGGCAAAAGGCGTCCGATATTTCGGGCGCCTTTTGTTCCGACTGGACCACTGTTCTGACCGGAGCGCTGTTCCGACAGGAGCGCCAGACTAGCGCGCCTGCAGAATTGCGTCCGCCACGCGCGCGGTGTCCACCGCAGCCTTCACGTCATGCGTCCGCAGAATGTGCGCGCCCTTGAGAATCAGTGCAGTCTGAGTTGCAAGCGTCCCAAAAAGCCGGCCCTCAGGCGGAACATCTTTCCCCTCGCTCCCCAGGGTCCGCCCAATAAATGATTTCCGTGAAGTGCCCGCCAGCAGCGGGAATCCGGTCGCCTGTAATTCGCTGAAGCGTCCCAACAACGGATAGTTTTCGTCGAAACTCTTGCCGAATCCGAAGCCTGGATCAAGCACGATGCGCTCGCGCCGCACGCCCGCCAGCACCGCCTTCTCCGCCCACTCCTTGAGTTCGCGTTTCACCAAAAGCACGATGTCGCCCGGCGGCGGCAGCGTGCGCCACTCTTCGGGACGCCCTCGCATGTGCATGAGAACCGCACCACACTTGAGCTCGGCAATGGTCTTGGCCATCTGCGGATCCCACCGAAATCCGCTGACGTCGTTTACGATCTCGGCTCCGGCGCCCACCGCAGCGCGCGCCACGGTTGCTTTGTAGGTGTCGACGGAGAGCACCGCAGTGGGATGTTTTTTCTTTAGCTCGGCAATCACCGGAAGGATGCGCTTGAGCTCTTCTTCCGCGCTGACGGCAGGGGCGGCCGCCTTTGCCTGTGCGGGCTTCGCAGCGCCGGCATCGACGCGCGCTCCGGGACGCGTCGACTCGCCGCCAATGTCGAGGATGTCGGCGCCCTCGTCGAGCAGTCGTTCGGCGTGGGCGATGGCCTGATCGCGATCCAGAAACTGGCCGCCATCTGAAAACGAATCCGGAGTGACGTTGACGATGCCCATGATCAACGTGCGTTTGCCCAGTTCCAGCGCGCGCGAACCCAGATTCCATTGAAAAACAGATCTCATGCCGCACGATTCTAAATGAACTCAAGCAGGTGGGACGTCGTGCTCAAGGCCTCTATCTACGTGCCCTAGCGGCGCCGCACGGCAGCATCGCGTTTCCGCATGACGTGAATCGCCCCCGGTCCAGTTCCCGTTGGAGGCTTGCGCATCCCGTCGAGCAGTTCCTTGAGGACGGCTGCGTTATTATGTGTTTCATTCTTCGAGCCAAACAGCAGGGTCACGCGCTTTCTTTTGTGAGACAGCTGGTAGAGCTGGCCCAGCGCGTCTTGAGCTTCCGGTTGCGACAGTTCCTTCAGATATTTCTTGCGGAAGCTTTGCCAGGGAGCGCTCTGCCCTCTGATTGTCGCCGCCTGATCGGAGTGGGCGTGATACCAGCGGCGCAGTTCGTCGGAAGGCGCCAGGTCGCGCAGCCATTGGTCGACCGCAGCTCTGGCTTTCGTGAGACCGCGCGGCCACAGCCGGTCGACCAGCACCCGCGCTCCGTCGGTGCGCGATGCCGGCTCGTAAACCCGCTTGATGGCAACTGTCATGAGTGAGGCAAAATTGCGCTTGCTCTATTATTGTAAAGCGGCGCGCAGTACGGCGCATGGCACGATCGAGGGGGTACATGCAAGGGACGGGCAACGCTCCGACAGTGCAGTCACTGAGGAATCGCAACGGATTGTTCTTTGGAATGCTAGTGGCTCTGCTCGCGTTGATTTCAGTCTCCGCGTGCGACGTGGAGCGCCGCAAGTCAGACGCCGAACTCGGCCTCAACCCGCAACAGGCCGCCGGACGCCGGATCTACGACGCGCACTGCGACCGCTGCCACGAGCCGTATTCGACCCGGGGCAAGAAAGGCCCAGGGCTGAAGGGAGTCTTCCAGCACAAATATCTTTCCCTGAGCGGACTGCCCGCCAACGATGATCGCGTCACCGACATCGTCCGCCTGGGCCGCAACGAAATGCCCGGATACAACCAGACTTTGAACTCGCGGGACATTCAGGATCTGCTGGCGTACCTGCACACACTGTAGCCGCGCTGCCTGAATGGGCAGCCATTCCGTCGTTTTCATGGGATAATCTGGGGGATAATCCGAGTATCGAGTATGAAGAGCGCGGCGCAATCGGAGTTGTTTCGCGAACTGCCGTCGGTGGACGAGTTGATTCGCGTGCCCTCCATCGCGGCGCTCGCTTCCAGTCATGGAACGGCCGCGCTCACTGCGGCCGCACGCGCCGTCCTCGCCCGGGTGCGGGAAGAAGTCGCTTCTGGTCTGCTCGATGGCGCCGCACTGCGACTTGCCCTGGACGGACTGGGCAACGCCGTCGAAGAGCATCTTCGTCGAGCGCTCGGACATTCGCTGCGTCCCGTGATCAACGCGACGGGAGTTATTCTGCACACTAATCTTGGGCGCGCTCCTTTGGCCGAGTCCGCGCTGGCGCATCTGTGCGAAACCGCCGGGCAGTTTTCAAATCTCGAGTTTGATGTCGAGGCGGGCGAGCGCGGCAAGCGCGACGTTCACGTCGATCGCCTGTTTCGCAGCCTGCTCAATGATGGCCCTACATCAACCCATGTGGGGACGGCCGCCTCGGCCGTCCCGCCTGAGCCTACCCTGAGCGAGCGCAGCGAGCCGAAGGGGCGAAGCCCGGCGGAACCCAACTGTGTTTCCACCATCGTCGTCAACAACAATGCCGCGGCCGTGCTGCTGGCCCTCAATACGCTGGCCGAGGGCGGTGAGGTGATCGTCTCCCGCGGCGAACTGGTCGAGATCGGCGGCTCCTTCCGCATTCCAGATGTGATGGCGAAGTCGGGCGCAACCCTCCGTGAGGTCGGCACCACCAACCGCACGCGCGTCACCGACTACGAAAATGCCATCACCGAGCGCACGCGACTCCTGTTGCGCGTCCACCGATCGAATTTTGAGATCACCGGCTTTACCGAGCAGGCGTCTACGGCCGAAATGGTTGCGCTCGCGCGCGATCGCGGCCTGCCCTTAATGGAAGACCTGGGCAGCGGCGCGCTCGTGGACTTGCAGAATTTCGGCATCACCGGCGAACCCAGCGTGCTCGACAGCCTGCGCGCCGGCGTCGACGTTGTGACCTACAGCGGCGACAAATTGCTGGGAGGTCCGCAAGCTGGATTGATCAGCGGCCGCGCCGATCTGGTGGCTCGCATGCGCAGCAACTCTCTGTTCCGCGCCCTCCGCGTCGACAAGCTCACCTACGCCGCGCTCGAAGCGACTTTGCTGGCGTACGTGAAGCGTGACCACGATTCCATTCCCACGCTGCAGATGATGCGCCGAACGAAAGAGGAAATTGGTAAGCGCGCCGAAACGCTGGCCGCACAGATCAGGTCATCGAAACTAAATATCGAAATCATCGACGGGGAATCTGTCATTGGCGGCGGCGCGGCTCCGTCTTCGGTTTTGCCGACTTGCCTTCTCGCGTTGAGTTGCGACGGCCTGAGCGCCGACGCACTGGCCGCCCAGTTGCGCGCATCCGATCCGCCCATCATCGCTCGCGTCGAACAAGGACGGGTGCTCTTTGATTTGCGCACGGTATTTGCCGATCAGGATTCGATGGTTGCCGCCGCTCTCGCTCGAATCGCGCAATAGCGATTCAGCATCCAAACCTTGTTGGCCGTTCTCTACACCATCGGACATTCCACCCGCACGAATGAGGAACTGGTTGGCGCACTGCAGGCGCATCAGGTTCAGACGCTCGTGGACATCCGCGCGTTCCCCATGTCGAAGCGGCTGCCTCAGTTCAATCGCGATTCGCTTGAGCAATCGTTGCCGGCGGCGGGAATCCGCTACGCGTGGTTCAAGGCGCTGGGCGGCTACCGCAAGAAGATACTCGAAGAGTCTCCGAACATTGCTCTGCGCAACCAGAGCTTCCGCAATTATGCGGACTACATGCTCACCCCGGAATTCGAGCGTGCGATGGCGGATCTGATTGCGCTCGCCGAGAGCTCCCGCACCGCCTACATGTGCGCCGAACGGGTGTATTTCCGCTGCCACCGCATGTTGGTTTCCGACTGGCTGGTCGCCCACGGACATGAAGTCCTGCACATCGATGCCGCCGGCCCCGTGAAACCGCATGCGCTCACCGCAGAAGGTCGCATCATCGATGGACGCTTGATCTATCGCGGAGATCGCTTGCTGTAAGATTTAAAGCGAAGGGGCGTCCAGAATATGATCGTAGGCACAGGCATCGACATCGCCGAAGTTCCCCGCATCCGACAGTCCATCGAGCGCTTCGGCGAGCGTTTTCTGCAACGCATTTTTACCCCCGGAGAGATCCGTTATTGCGATTCCAAGGCGAATCGCTTCGAGCGCTATGCCGCGCGTTTCGCCGCCAAGGAAGCCGCGATGAAGGCTCTGGGCACCGGGTGGAATCATGGCGTACGCTGGCGCGATTGCGAGGTGACGCGCCTGCCCGGAGGCCGCCCGACCATGACGTTTCACGGCATTGCGGGAGAGTTCGCGGCAAAGCTCGGCGCGAAAAATGTTGCTCTTTCCATATCGCACACCGTAGAGCAGGCGATCGCGCAGGTCATATTGGAGAATTAACTCGAGAGCTGACGCGCCCGCGCGCCCACGCGCACAAATTCGCCGCCCGCCATCTGCTAGACTGTCGCCTCGATCCAATTATGCCCGTCATTACTGCGACTCCTACCCCAACGTCGAGCAGCACTGAAATCCCAGAAAAGACTCTGCTGGCGGGGCTCGCGCTCACCAGCTTCGCCGCGCTGCTGCTGGAACTGGCGCTGACCCGCCTGTTCTCGGTCGTGCTTTTTTACCACTTCGCATTTCTCGCGATTTCAATCGCTCTGCTCGGACTGGGCGCGGGCGGCGTGTTCGCATACCTGCTGAAGGCCAGGCTCGCCGCCACGGACACCCGCACACTGGCGGCGCGGCTGTGCATGACGAATTCCGTGGTCGTACTCGTGATGTTGGAAGTCGTCTTGCATGGTCGAGTCGCACTACAAGTATCCTGGGGAAACTTCGCGCGGCTGACGGTGCTCTACCTGGCCGCGGCCGTGCCCTTCTTCCTGACCGGACTTTTGTTCGCGGTCGTATTCGCGCGCGAGACGCGCCGCATCCCGCGACTCTACGGCGCCGACCTGTGCGGCGGAGCGCTGGCCTGCCTGGCGGTCGTCCCTCTGCTCAATTGGGTGGGAGGACCGAACGTCGTCGTGGTTGCCGGAGCCACCATGGCGGCCGCCGCCACCATCTGGGCTGAGTTTCGTTCAACACGCAGAAATGCGGCTCTGCTGGCGCTCGCGCTGCTGGCCCTGATCGGCGCGAATTATTCCGGACGCCTCATCGACGTGGTATACGCCAAGGGCATGTTCCGCGATCCGGCGTGGGTGGAATTTGCCCGCTGGAATGCGCTCTCACGGGTGGAAGTCGACCGCCAGGGCCAGGCCAAGGCCATCGTCATTGACGCCGACGCTTCCACCTACATCATGAACGCCGATGTGGCGCAGTGGCACAGCACCGCGTGGGAACACGCCCTGATGTCCGCGCCGCCCGCGCTGGCCAACGTTCTGCGCCCCCACGGGGAATTCGCCATCATCGGTCCGGGCGGCGGGGTCGACGTGTTGCGCGCCGTGGCCAACGGCAGCCCCAGCGTGACCGGGATCGAGATCAATCCCATCATCGCCACCACGATCATGCGCGGGCGGTATGCCGACTACGCGCAGCATCTCTATGATCGGCCGGACGTGCATATTCACGTCACCGACGGCCGGTCGTTTCTGCGTTCTACGCCTCAGCATTTTGACGTGGTGCAGATGACGCTGGTCGACACCTGGGCCTCGACCGCCGCCGGGGCGTTCGCGCTCAGCGAAAACAATCTCTACACCGTCGAGGCGTTCCGCGAATATTTCGATCACCTCAAGCCCGATGGAATGGTCGCCATCACGCGCTGGGAGTTTCGCCATCCGCGCGAGGCTTTGCGCGTGGTTGCGGTGGCGATGGAAGCGTTGCATCGCATGGGAGTTACGAATCCCGCGCGCAACTTCATCGTCGCCTCTCAGGGCGAGCTCGATGCAGACGGTATCCCGGTCGTGGTGCTGGCCAAAAAAACTCCGTTCACGCCGGCAGAGGAGACGGCGGTGATCACGCATTTCGATCACTACTTTGAACTCGACCCGCTATATATGCCCTCGCACCCCGGGCAGAACCCGTTTTCCGCGCTAATCGCGAGCAACGATCCGTACGCGTTCGCGCGCGGCTATGCCTATAACGTTGCACCCGTAACCGACAACGCGCCCTTCTTTTTTTTCACCCTGAAGGCGGGACAGATCCTCGGCGAAAAGGGTTTGCGCGAGGGTATTGACTGGAAAGTAAACCTGGGAGTGTTGGTTCTTCTTCTCGTACTCGTAATTTCTTTCGTCGCAGTGCTGATATTTCTGATTCTGCCCCTGGCGTTGAGAAGCCGGAAAGGCCGCCAGTCGCCGTTTCCGCTGCTTTATTTCATTGCCGTGGGCCTGGGCTACATCATGGTCGAGATCGCCTTCATTCAGCGCTTCGTGCTGTTTCTTGGCCATCCTACCTATGCCCTGACGGTCGTGATTTTCCTGCTGATGCTGTCCAGCGGCGCGGGGAGCCTGTTTTCGCGGCTCTGGCTGCCGCGCACGAATCTGGGCTGGGTACCGCTCGTGCTCGTCATCGTGACGCTTCTCGCCGACGTGTTTTTCCTGCCGCACCGTCTGGCGGCGCTGGTCGGCCTGGACTTTGGAAATCGCCTGCTCGTGAGCGGAGTTCTTCTCGTTCCCTTGGGATTTGTTATGGGGATGCCCTTTCCCACGGGCCTGCGGGCGCTCGCTGCCCTGCCTGCTCCCGAATTTCCCTCCGGGCAAGGCGCTTCCGACAACGCGGTCGAATGGGCATGGGCGATGAACGCGGCGGCCAGTGTGCTTGGATCCGTGCTGGCCATGGTCATCGCCATCCAGTTTGGATTGACCGTCACCTTGGCCTGCGGAGCGGCCGCGTACCTTCTCGCCCTCCTGCTGATGCCCGCCCTCAGGACGAAAGCCGGGTAGACCGGGCCCCGGTTTTTGTTATCATGCTCCGAGGCGCCGGTTACGACCTTGGGGTGTTTCGCGCGGCCGGCGCAATCGATCCAGACTGGCATCATGGGGGAACGAATTGCCTAGCCAGAAGCAGCTCAAGTGGTCACAACTGCGGGTTGGGATCACGGTGCTCGTTGCCGGTCTGACGCTGGGCTTTCTGCTGTTCCTCATGTCCGGGACCTCCGGGTTCTTCACTCCTCGCCTCACTCTGAAATCATATTTCGATAACGCCCAGGGACTGCGTGACGGCGCTCCAGTGCGTCTGAGCGGCGTGGATATCGGCAACGTGACCAACATCCGGATCGTGCCCGATAAAGACAAACAACTCACGCCTGTCGAAATCACGATGAAAGTCAGCTCCAGGTACAGTTACGCCATGCACCGCGATTCGGTGACCTCGCTCGACACCGCCGGCGTGCTGGGAGAAACCTTTCTCGACATCGAGAGTTCGCAGGCGGTTGGTCCCCCAGTGCAGAACGGAGATACGCTGCCCACGCAAGTGCATCCCGACTTCAACCAGGTAGTGCGCGCCAGCCAGAGCACGCTGGAGAACATGGACGCACTGTTGAAGCGCGCCGACCGCATTTTGGCCTTCGCCGAAAGCGGCAAGGGATCGCTTGGAAAACTCATCTACGATCCGACTCTTTACAACCGCTTCTCCGCTACCGTCGCGGAATTCCAGGGGATCGTGCAGCAGGTGGGCAGCGGCGAGGGCAGCCTGGGAAGGCTGATCAGCCGCAACGATGCCTACGATAAATTCATCTCCACGCTCGACAAGTTGAACGGCGTCGTCGACGATCTCCAGCAGGGTAAAGGCACGGCCGGAAAGTTCCTGAAAGATCCTTCGCTCTACAACAACGCCAACGACACCATCACCAACGTTAAAAAGCTGACCGAGGACATCAATGCCGGCAAGGGCACACTCGGAAAGTTGAGCAAGGATGAGGAACTGGCGAAGAAACTCGACAACACGATCAGCAGGCTTTCAGACCTGACTACCCAACTCGAAGCCGGCCAGGGCACAGTTGGCAAGCTGTTCAAGGACGAGTCCCTCTACAACAACGCCAACCAGATGCTGACCGAGGCCCGCGACCTGGTGAAGGCGGTCCGCGAAAACCCGAAGAAGTACCTGAGCATCAAGCTGCACATCTTCTAAAGTGCGAGCGGTACAACCCCGAGATTTCTGGATTTTCCCCACACATGACCAACATGGTCATGTCGTGCTAGAATCACATTATGCGGACCGTGAACATCGCCGAATTGAAGGCTCGCCTCAGCGCCCATATCCGGCGAGTGCGAGCGGGCGAGGAAGTCCTGGTCTGTGACCGGAACAAACCGGTGGCCCGGATTGTCCCTTGCCGGCTGGAGGATTATTCCGAGCAGGAACAACGGCTGATCGCGCGTGGCGTCCTTATGCCACCCTTAAAGAGGCGGCGTCCATCCGCTTCTTGGCCGAAGCCGGCCGGAAACATTCCTGATGGGGTCATGGATCGAATATGGGAGGAAGAGCGCGAGGGCCGGTAGCGCCGACGCCTGCTTTCTGGGACACGAGTGCCTTGGTTCCGCTCTGTGTCCAGGAGCCGAGGAGCACACATGCTTTGTCTCTTCACAAGCAGTACGAGATTGTCGTCTGGTGGGCAACGCCGGTCGAAGTTGCCAGCGCCCTGGCTCGCCTGCTGAGCATGAAGCTGTTGAGCCCACGGGAGTGGACGCAGGCACACCGCACAGCGTCAGTTTTTACCAGCGCCTGGACTGTCGTAGCGCCATCGAGTGCAGTGCGTGACAAAGCTCAGCAGATTGTGGAACGGTACGATGTGCGCGCAGCAGATGCGTTCCAGTTGGCGGCGGCGCTCGAGTGGTGTAGCGACGTCCCCCAGGGCCGACAGTTTCTAACCGCCGATACTCGTTTGTTCCATGCCGCTCTGCTGGCCGGTTTCGATGCCTTAAACCTTTAGATATCGTTCACAAACCGCATGGCCCCTCTCAGTGTTCCCCGATTCCGAACACCGATCCCAGCATCAGGATGACCAGCACGCCCAGAGAGATCCACCCATACTTCCAGTCTTTCTCCCAAAAGAACAGAAAGCAGGCCACGACCACGCGCACCACCGGCGTGGCCAGCATCAGAAGGACTCCGGCACGTTCAATGTCGACGGGAACGTGGCCGCTGACGAATAATCCGGCCATCAGCCCGGCCAGCATGATAAAAAAACCGCCAAAGGCGCCAATGCGCAGCACCAGAGCTACGGCACGGTCGAACGCCGGTTCCCGCACCTGGCTCATAACCACCCCCGCAGCAGATGGACGGTCAGGTGCCCCGCGAGGTAAAGCATCACACCGACCAGCAGATACACCACGACCCTGGTCTGAATACGCGGGACCAGCCGCGCGCCCAGAAGCGATCCCAGAAACACGCCCACCGCCAGTGGCGCGGCATACTGCACCAGGATGTCGCCGCGCCGGTAATAAACGATGGCGCTGGCCGCAGCCGTCACGCCGATCATGAAGTTCGAAGTGGCCGTGGCCACCATCAGCGGCACGTTCATGAAGATGTACATCACGGGAACCTTGATGGGGCCGCCGCCGATCCCCAGCAGTCCCGAAAGCGCGCCCGCCACCAGCGACGCCGCCATCCCCAGCGGATAACGCTTCGGTTCGTAGGGAGGGATCACGGTCTGGTCGGCGGCGGAAGACTGTTCCTCCTCCGCCAGTTTCACTTTTCCACCCTTGGCCAGGATCGTGATGGAGCTGTACAGCAGAAAAAAAGCGAACAGTCCTTCGAGGGCACTCCGATTGAAGTATCCCACCAGATACGCCATGACCGCGGCGCCCAGCGCCGTAGCCAGCTCGAGGGTCATCCCCAGGCGAATGTCGGTGGTGTGGCGCTGCAGGTGAACCGAAGAACTTGCCGCCGACGTGGTAATCACCGCGACCAGGCTGGTTCCAACCGCCTCGCGAATGGGGATGCCGAAATACAACGCGAGAATGGGCGTGAGCAGCACGCCGCCGCCGATGCCGGTCAGCGCGCCCAGCATGCCGGCGAAGAATCCAAGGATCAGCAGAAGTTCGGTCACCATGCGGGGAGCCGCCTCTTGCCGATTTCTTCGATAGAGATAGTAACGCTGCGCGCCGGGATTGCTGAGAGGAGAATTTTGGCGGGGAGGCGCGTCCGCCGCAAGCTAGGTCACCGCCCGCGGCAGTGCAGCGGCATCGGCGTGCTCGTGCGCGTGATAGCTTGACCGCACCAGCGGTCCGGACTCGACATGGCGGAAACCGAAGCGCAGGGCCTGGTCCCGCAGATACGTGAAGTCTGCCGGCTCGTAGAAGCGGGCGATGGGCAGATGATCCTTCGACGGACGCAGATATTGTCCCACGGTGAGAATGTCGACGCCGCGCGCGCCCAGATCGCGAAACACTTCAATCAGTTCTTCCGACGACTCCCCGAGGCCCACCATCACGCCGCTTTTGGTCACCATGCCGGGGGAGAATTTCTTGGCGTTCTCGAGCAGCGTGAGCGTACGCTCGTAGCGCGCCCCGGATCGCACCGCGCGATACAACCGTGGCACGGTTTCGGTGTTGTGGTTGAGCACGTCCGGTTTCGCGTCCAGCACGATTCGTAAAGATTCTTCCAGCCCCTGAAAGTCAGGGATGAGAACTTCGACGCGGCAATCCGGAGTGAGTTCGCGAATCTCGCGGATGGTTTCCGCAAAGATTCTGGCGCTGCCGATGTTGTCGTCGTCGCGGTTCACGCTGGTCACGACCGCATGTTTCAGTCCCAGCGTAGCGACCGCTTCAGCCACCCGCCGCGGTTCGTCGAGGTCGATCGGCCCGGGCCGTCCCTTGGGCACCGCGCAGAATCCGCAGCGCCGCGTGCAGATATCCCCCAGCAGCATGAACGTCGCAGTCTTATGGTTCCAGCACTCGCCAATGTTCGGGCACTGCGCCGACTCGCACACCGTGTGCAGTCCCATGCCGCGGGCCAGCTTCTTTAGATTGTGGAAGTTGTCACCAACGGGAGCTTTCGCCCGCAGCCACGACGGCTTAGGCACTCGCACGGGCGCGCCAAGCTCAATCTGAATCAGTTGGGAAGAACCGGCCATCGTTTCGATTCTATCAGTTCGGGGATACCCTCTAGAGGCGCCTTATTTTGAAGGAATGTCCTCGAGTGTTAGGACATGGGCGGGACGCAGCCCCGTCTTGTCGAGTAGCAGTTGAACCACTCTTTCCTCGACATCTGTACCACCGTCCCCAACTGCATTGCCACGAAGGCGGCGCCCATCGGCAAAATCGATGACGATATCTCTGGCGCGTTGAAAGCTCCCATCTCGAAGGCGGTATCCGTCGATGAGCGTCGCGCGTCTCGCTTCGCTGAAGGGGAACCTCTCCGCACGGATTGAAGCGTAGTGTCCCAGTCGCACTTCCGAGTCGTTAATCGATAGGTGGACAGGAATCGCAAGCAAGGTAAAGAGGGCTATCGGCCCCACCAAGGCAATGCCCATCCACTTCATTACGCGAAACGTATCCATTCCGCCCTTCCGATCGGCAACGCCAGCAATGTTATCCGCCTCGTCTTTTCTACCAACTCTACGCAGATACCAAACCGTCAGGGGCCAGGGGATGGCCAGGGCGCTGAAGAATGGCAGGAAGCACCAGATCCAAGGAGTGGCATACAACGTCAGAACCGACTGTCCATCGGCCCTTGCCCAGAGGCGATTCGCATCCCTAAGCAGAAAGAACGTCAGAGCGAATCCAATTCCTAAAGCCCACATCGTCCCGCCAATGACTCCGGTTGGCAGGGGCACAGGTCCCTGCTGTTGATCGTATCGCGAATTGGCTAGTCGGGATCGAGGCGGAACGATCCTACGAAACAGACTAAGGACTAAGGCGATCACCAATGGGACGAGCGCTCTCGGGAGCCAATCGAGTTGCATTGCCATAGCGTATCGCATCGCGCTGGTCGCGAATCACGACGATCTTCGCTGGCCTCAGCCCTTACCCGACCTCGACTAACCCATACGTGTGCTGCCAGCGCGCCCTCATGTGTACCAGAGCGCGACTGATTTCTGCAGAGGAGATTTCGTCGTTCGGGCCAGCGATCACGGCGGCCGCCTCGCGCTTCGCCGCCTCCAGCAACTGCGCGTCGCGGATGATGTTGGCCACGCGGAAACTTGGCAGCCCTGCCTGACGCGTGCCAAAGAATTCTCCCGGACCGCGCAGTTCGAGGTCGAGCTCGGCGATCTTAAAGCCGTCGTTCGTTTTCACCATTGCGTCGAGCCGCCGCTGGCCCTCTTCGGTGACTTTCCCCCCGGTCATTAGGATGCAATACGATTTGGCGGCGCCGCGGCCGATGCGTCCGCGCAGCTGGTGAAGCTGAGCCAGGCCGAAGCGCTCGGCGTGCTCGATCACCATCACGGTTGCGTTGGGCACGTCCACGCCGACTTCGATGACGGTGGTCGCGACCAGAATCTGCAGCTCGCCGCGCTGAAACATGCGCATGACCTGGTCTTTCAGCTCAGCGTCGAGGCGGCCGTGGAGAAGTCCAACTTTCAAATCGGCAAATATCTTGCCGCTAAGCTCGCGATACATCTTGATCGCGGCCTTGAGCTCGCTCTCTTCATTCTCGGCAATCACCGGATAGACTACGTAAGCCTGATGTCCCGCCGCGACTTGTTTGCGCACAAACTCCCACACCTTCGGCGACTCATCGTCGGCGCCGCAGCGCGTGACGATCGGCGTGCGTCCGGGCGGCAGCTCATCCAGCACGCTGAGGTCGAGATCGCCGTAGAGCGTGAGCGCCAGGGTGCGCGGGATCGGAGTCGCGGTCATCACCAAAACGTCCGGCTCTGCAGGCGGAGCGGGAGGCGTGTGGGGAGGGCCTGTGCGGGGACGGGCGCCTTCGCCCGTCCGGTCGAGCGCAGCTCGACCGCTCTCCTCTCCCTCTCCCGACTTCCTCATCAGCTTCAGACGCTGCAACACTCCAAACCGATGCTGCTCGTCCACGATCACCAACCCCAGCCTGGCGAACTCAACTTTCTCTTCCAGCAGCGCATGTGTGCCGATCACAAGCTGCGCATTCCCCTGCGAGATGTGCCGCCGCACTTCCCGCTTGCGGTCGGCCTCGAGCGAGCCGGTCAGCAGCACGATGCGGTATCCGGCGTTCTCCAGAATCCGTCTCGCGGAAAAATAATGCTGCTGCGCCAGGATCTCGGTCGGCGCCATCAGCGCTACCTGGCAACCGTTCTCGATGGCAATGATGGCCGCCTCGAAGCCGACGATGGTCTTGCCCGATCCCACGTCACCCTGCAGCAAACGCCGCATGGGATAAGGCTTCTCCATGTCCGCCGCGATTTCTTTCAGCACCCGCTTTTGTGCGGCCGTAGGATGAAACGGCAAAATCTTCTTGATCGCCGCCCGTACCGTTTCGTCCAGGCGGAATGCGATTCCGGTCTGTGCCTTTTGCTCGCGGCGCTTCAACTCCAGGCCCAGTTCGACGAAGAACAGTTCGTCGAAGATCATACGGATGTGCGCCGGCGTGCGCGACGACTGCAGGTTGTCGAAACTCTCGCCCGGCTCCGGCCAGTGCACGTTCCACAGTGCGGCTCGCGGGGAGATCAGTCCCAGGTGCGCCCGCACCGCCGCCGGAATCGGGTCGGGCAAGTCGGGCGTGAGATTGTCCAGGGCAGTGCGGATCACCTTTCGAAACCAGCGCGGTGTTAGCCGCCCGATTGCCTCGTAAATGGGAACGATGCGGCCAATCTCCAGCGACTCCGCGGCTTTCTTTTCTGCGGCGTTCCCCGCGCCGTTCTCGCCGGAATCGGTGGGGTCCCCCAGCATCTCGAACTGCGGCTGAACAATCTGCAGTTCGTGGCTGCGCTGATCTTCTTCGACCTTGCCGTAGAGCGCGATCATCTGGCCGGGCTTGAACTTGTCCTGCAGGTACGTCGCATTAAACCACAGGCAGCGCAGGCGCGCGCGCCCCTGCCCCACCGTAAGCTGGAAAATCGGCATGCTCCGGGTGCGGAACAGCCCGGAGTTGCGCACTTCGCCGACCACCGTGGCCATCTCGCCGGCGCGCAGTTCGGAGATCCCGCGCGGGTTCAGCCGGTCTTCAT
This sequence comes from Acidobacteriota bacterium, assembly GCA_013289685.1. Taxonomy (GTDB): domain Bacteria; phylum Acidobacteriota; class Terriglobia; order Terriglobales; family Acidobacteriaceae; genus Sulfotelmatobacter. The sequence goes on from JABCZL010000004.1 coordinate 378,103, forward strand.
AGCGAAACGGCAGATAATGCAGCAGGTCGCCGACGCTGTGAATTCCCTTGCCCGCCAGAACTTCCCCAATGCGCGGACCAACGCCCTTCACATATTGAACGGGGGTGGAGAGTTCGAGCATGCGCTAGGGTTCCGTAGGCGTGAAAGGAGAATGTTAGCAGGAGCCGGCGAAGGCCCGCTCGTGCACCCTAGGAGCACAGCTCAAGCACCAGCTTCGTCGGACTCGCAACAGAACTGCGGTTGCGGGTGTTTTTGGTCTGGGTCAACGAGCGAGATCGCCTGTTTAGGCCAACTCGCCGTAGAATAGCGCCACTATGGGTGGAGAATGAGTGTCCTTCGCTGTGTTGTTTTCCTGTGTTCGATCCAACTGTTCGGTTATGCCCAAGCTCCGCAGGAGCATGACCAAGTTGGATTGTCGAGGCAAGCCGAAGTTATTGTTCGAAGGTTCTACGAGCAACTAGTATCTGATCCCGTCGGAGGCATCCCGACGCCGAAGGGGATGAAAGTACTATCCCCTTATCTCAGCAGCTCCTTGATTCATTGGATTAACCAAGCACGTGCCTGTCGTGATGATTGGTTTCGCCTGCACCCGAAGAATGACGAAAAGGCACCGTCAACGTGGACGGAATTCGGACTCTTCTCGGGTCCCGACGACCGAGGTCATCCGTATGCTTTCCAGATTGACAAAACGGAATCGGAGGATGATGGCTCTTTTCGCGCCTACGTGAGGCTCACGGAAGGTCCACGAGAAAGACCGTGGCATTGGGAAGTTGCAGCCATCGTAATATGTGAAAATGGGCGGTTCGTAATCGACGGTGTAATCTTTCTCAAAGACAAGGATGTTGATACTGAGAGTCGATTGTCGGAGATTCTAAAGCGAGGGTGCGATGGCTCTCATTGGGTCGGGTATGGCAACAAGAACGCCAAGCCTTAAGTTACTATTTGTTCATTTGTTTGATGGTTGGCGAAAAATCGCGGGTACACTCATCTGCCGGGTATGCGGAATTGGGCAGTTCCCGTCCCCCGTCCCTCCCGGTAGCCTCGGACGCGTAAAATAAGGGATAGGGCTGTAGGATCTTGAAAGACACAGGGGAGCAAGTGGTCATGGAAACGCAGAGCGAACACGACCCCAATTCAACTCCGGCCACAGCCGAGGAGCACATTAAAAGTGCTCAGCAGATTCTGAAGGCGCTGCAGGAGAAGATTGGAAAGCATCCAGAAATCGGCGCGGCGATTACCAAGCTGGAGATGGCGCTGAACGATATCGCCATCCAAACTGGCGGCTTGTTGTAGAGGACGGGAACAGCACGTCTGCGGCGGCCAGGCACTATTCCTGATCGATCGCCGTTGCAGTCATCAACCTGGTTCGGCACGGTTCCAGGGAACGCTTGCAAACCGACGGCTACCCGGGTAAACAGAGGGCATCCGAGGACGCTCTCTGTGGTGTCTAATCCATCGGTGCTCATCAATCTTCTCCAGGCCTTGCTGGCGATCATCCTGGGCAACGTGGTGTATTTTCTGTTGATTCCATCCTTGCCTCCGGTCGCGCGGCACCAACCGCTCCATCTGGACCTGGGCATAGTTCTGGATTTCTGGCTCTGCCTGGTGGCCTATGGGTTGATCCGCACGGCCAGAAGGTGGCGATAGCTCGAAAAGTGCCCTGCGGAGACGCTTCCAGACCGGTTACTTTAGGAACATCGGTAACCCCTACCCTCCATCGTACAATTCGTTCGATCATGCCGAAACTCGCGGTTCTGTACGAGGCGGGCCAGGCGGTGCTCTCCACCTTCGACCTGGATGAGGTGTTGCAGCGAATCCTGGCGATCGCGCGCGATTATTTTCGACTGCCGAACGTCGCCATCCTTCTGCTCGACAAGGAGGCTCAGCAGTTGTGCGTTCGTTCGCAGATTGGATGGGACGCCGGCAAAGACAAGATTTGTCTGGGCTACCACGACGGCATCACGGGAGCTTGCGTCCTGAAGAAACGTCCGGTATACGCCCCGGACGTGACCAAAGACCCGCGCTACATCTGCGCCGCGCAATCTACTCGCTCCGAGCTGGCGATTCCGCTGATCGCGGGCGATGAAGTCGTGGGCGTGCTCGACTGCCAGAGCGACCGCATCGATCACTTCGACGATGAAACCATCCAGCTGTTGACTTTATTTTCCACGCAAGCCTCGATCGCGCTGCAGAATGCCCACTTGTATTCTCTCGAGCGCCAGCGCGCCCGGCAGCTGGAAGCCATTAATGCCATCGCGCAGCAAAGCACCGCCGTCATGGATCTGGAGCAACTGCTGGCCCGGGTATGCTCGGTGATTCAGCAGGCCTTTGAGGTCTCGCACGTATCGCTGCTGCTGCGGGAGGAGAGCGAACTGGTCATGCGGGCACATCAAGGCACGCTGACCCCCTGCATCCCGCCCGGTGGCCGGTTTCCAGCAGCGCTGGAACCCTGGTCGCGCGTGATTGCAACCAGTGGCAGCGTCATCGAAAGCGATCTGCGGAGCATGCCCGAGCCCAAGCGGCTTTTCCTGGAGTCGGCCTCGCGCATGAGCATCCCTCTCATTTCATTCGGGCAGACCCTGGGAGTGCTCACGCTGCACAGCTCGCAGCCCAACGCGTTCCGCCAGAACGCGCTGCTGCAGTCGCTCGAATCCGTAGCCGACATTTGCGCCACTTCCATCCAGAACGCGCACTATGTGGAGCGGGTGAAGCAACTGGCGTACCTCGACGGCCTCACCGGCATCTTTAACCGGCGCTTCTTCGAGCTGCGGATCATGGAAGAAATCGAGCGTGCCCGCCGCTACGGAACCGGCATGGCCGTGATCATGGCCGATATCGATCAGTTCAAGAAGTTGAACGATGAATTCGGTCACCTGCTGGGCGACGAAGTTTTGCGGCAGGTGTCATCACTCTTTCACCAGCAGCTGCGCAAGATTGATGTGGTGTGCCGCTACGGCGGAGAGGAATTTGCGATCCTGCTGACCCAGACCAACACCCAGCAGGCGGTCACAATCGCCGAGAAGTTGCGGCGGCTGGTGGAAGGCTACCAGTTCCCCGGAGTGCCCCGGACGGTCACCATCAGTGCCGGCGTTGCCGCCTTCCCCGAGCACGGCAAAAGCCGGGACGAACTGATCCGCGCCGCCGACAACGGACTCTATGCCGCGAAGCAGGCCGGCCGCAACCGCGTCTGCCTCGCCAGTCCGGCGCGCGCTGCCGTGAGCGGCCCGTAACGCGCGATCTGCCAGTGCGCTAAATATCCAGCCAGTGTCCCCGCAACTGTTGGCGCAACATCCGCTGCTGATCCCGCTTGAGTTGGCGCTGCTGGAGCAGGGATTGGTTCTTGAGTTTCTCCGCCTCCTGGCGCATCTTCTTCTGCTGCCCGCACAGGTCCTTGCGAAGCTCCCGGACCGTGGCGCGGGCATCTTCGCGGGCGAGTGCCATCTGGGGCTGTATCTCGGCAAGTTCCTGCTGCAACTCGCTCAGGTCTACCGCGGACTCGGCGTCGATCACAGAATCGTCGGAGCTTTCTTCTTCCAGAAGTTCACTGGACTCTTTGCGATCGGGCAGGGTCAGCGTCAAGTTCTGCTCTTTCTTGTCGCGGATCACACCCACACTCACCGACCCTTTTTCTCGCGAGCGCACCGCGTGCGAGAAGTCGCTGGTGTCGTGCACGGGCTCGTCGTTGACCTTGACGATGACGTCTCCCGCGCGTAAGCCGGCCTTCTCCGCGCGGCTACCCTTATCGACCGAGCGCACCAGCACTCCATTGCCGTTCTTCACGCCGAAGAAGTCTCCCAATTGCGAAGTGATGTTCTCTACCATCAGACCGCTGCGTTCCGACCGAGTCGTCACGACCCAGTCGAAAGTAGGAATATTGATCTCGGGAATGTGGATCTCGGGAATATTCACGTGGATATCGCCCACACCGTGCCGATCAAACTCGTTATGCTTGTCCGCCAGTTGCACCTTGACGGTCACTGGCTGGCCATCCCGGCTCAAGCCGAAACTCACGATGCGGCCGGGCGGCATTTCGTGGATCATCCGCCGCAACTGTGCGCCACTCTCGATCGCCGTGCCATTCATGGTGAGAATAACGTCGTGCTCCTTGATGCCGGCTTTGCCCGCCGGAGCGTCCTGGTCGACCATGGTTACCTCAACACCTTTTTCCTCTTTCAACTTCAGCGCGCTCAGCCGCTCCGTAGTCACATCCGAGATGTCGACCCCGAGATAGGAACTGGTGCCGCTGTCTTCGCTGGAGTAGACCATCCAGGGCTGCGTCGGCGGATCGACCGACAAGTTCTGGGCTGCATGCGAAAAGGTGAGGAGCAAGGGCAACAACACGATACTGGTCATAACGTATTTGCGCATGGTCATTCCCTCATCCTGAATTGTTTGCGGCTCGCGGATCCAATATCTGATTGTTGATTTTTGATTGCTGATTAAAAACCAGACTCCCCTACGCTGTTTCGGTTTTCAATCAGAAATCATCAATCATCAATGCCTTTCACCGGGCGCGCTTGAAACTGATGTCGCCAGTCGAGGTATGCACCTTGAGCGTGGGGCCTCCTCCGTTCAGCTTGCCCTCCGCGTTCAGCGTCCTGGGCTCCCAATGGCTGCCTTCGCTGTTGATGTGGATGTCGGGAAACTCGGAGGTGATGTGATGCCCGCTGCCCATGTCTACGCTGGCGCGAATGTTGATCGCTACATCCGTGGCCAGATAGACCGTGATGTCGCCCGCACCCGTCTCCAGATCGGAATCGTGACGGTCGGCGCCGGTATTCACCAGCTTCACGGTGATCCCGCCCGCGCCCGTTTCCGCCCGGGCCGAAGGCACACCGTAAAGCTCAATGCTGCCCCCGCCAGTCTCGGCTTGAACATGACCCTTCGCCGAAGTCAGCCGGATGCTGCCACCACCGGTTTCGATCTCCGCGGGACCGCCAATATCGCTCAAATCGACGCTTCCACCGCCCGTCGATGCCTTGACCTTGCCGTTGCAATGGCGCACGTTGATGCTGCTGCCCCCGGTTTCAATGACCGCGCCCTGCGCGCAGGACTGAATTTCGACGCTTCCGCCACCGGTTTCAGCTGTCAGCTTGCCGTTGGCCTGACGCACCTCGATCGAACCTCCGCCAGTGTGCAGTCCGAGATCGCCGCTGATCGTGCCCACCTCGATCGAACCGCCGCCGGTTTCGGCGTTCACTCCTCCGCCAATGTCATCGAGTTTCATGCTGCCGCCGCCGCTCTCCGCTTCCACGCGGCCCGCGACGCCCGTGGCGTCAACATTGCCGCCTTCCGTTTCGAGCTTTACTAAAGCCATTTCGCGGGGGACCATCACAGAAAATTCGGAGGAACAATGGCGAGGCCGTCTGCCGCCCTGCCAATCTCCCACGATCCAGGCGGTATCGCCCTTCACGTATGCGGTGATCTTGTACTGCTCGAACTGGCGGCGTGCATCTTGCTCGTTAGAATTGCCAAAACGGGTATGAACGACATAATTGATGCCCTGCTGCTGCCCGCCGCGCACCACTACGGAGCCCATGTCGACTTTGATTCTCAGGTTCTTGACCGTTGCCAGCGAGCCCGTGATCTCCTGACCCCAGGATCCGCCTTCGCGGGTTACATGCGTTTCCTGCGCCCAGCTCCGCGAAACCAGAACCAGCGGCGCAAGCAGGGCCAGCATTCCAGCCAGCCCGACAATTTGTAGCGAACGTTTCAAAATAGTCACCTCAATTCTCGCCTTATCTCGGCGGTTTCTTTTCTAGCGCTTCTTTTGTAGCGCTTCTTTTGTAGCGCCGCCGTCCCGGCGGCTGTCGCGAGGGCGTCTCGCCCTCGCACGCGAAGGCAAGTTGCCGGCGCTACTTTCCTAATCAATCTCCGGCAACTGCGCCAGCATGGTGCGGGCCTGCGACTTGATGTACGTGCTCTGATCCTTCGCGGCCAGCGCCATCAGCACGCCGCGCACGCTGCCGTCGGCCTTAACCGGCTCGATGAGCCGCAGCGCTTCAATGCGCACTCCGGAATTGTCATCGTTGACCAGCGCCCGCAGCACCGCGTCGCGCACGTTGGTGTCGTCCTTCACATAATTGCCCAGCGCGTCCAGCGACTTCAGCCGCACTCCCGGATTCGTGTCATTCTGCAGCGCATACATCAGAGCTTCGCGCACCTGCAAGTCACCCGACCGCTTCGCCAGCAGGTCGACCGAGTCCACGCGTACGCCGGAGTTGTAATTGTTGTGTGCCGCATAGAGCAGCAGCTGCTGGATATCCTGATCGTTCAGCGACCCCTGCTTCTGCTCTTCCGATACGGCCTTGTACTTGATGCTGATTTGATTTGTGTTGGGATCTTGACTGATGGAGTCGATGCCGGCAATCGAAGTTTGGACGGGAACGGTTGCGGGTCCTTGAACAATACCTGTTGTGGAATGAGGAATGAACTTGTAAGTGGTCACGATGCCACCCGCGAAACCAAAAATCAGAATCGCCGAGGCCAGTGCGGGAGAGAACTTCACCTGCCGCAGCCAGTTCGCCGGATCGAATGCCAGCCGGCTGAAGAAGCTGCCTTGCTTGGCCGTCTCCAGCGCCTCCTGCAGGCGCATGCGCGAAGCTGCCACCAGATTCGGCGTGGCATCGGCTGCGCGATCCTGCGCCAGCAGAGCGTGAAACTCCTGCTCCGCCTTCAGTTCGGCTGCGCAGTCGGCGCAGCGGGCCACATGCTGCTCCAGTTCGTGGCGGGCGTCATCCGCCAACTCGCCATAAACCTGAAGCACGATATTCTCTCGAACCCATTCGCATTTCATAATTGCACCTCAATAATCACAGTGGGCATTCCCACCGGGTGCCCCATTTCTCGCGTCCTTTGCGAGAAGTGGGGACTTCCCTCATCTCATATCCGCCAGCGCCCCGCGCAATTTCTGCGTGGCGCGGAAGAGGGTATTCTTGGCGGTCTCTTCCGTAGTCTGCAAAATCTCACCCACAGTGCGCAGCTTCAGGCCGTGGTAATGCTTCAACTCAAACACCATGCGCTCGCGCGGCGTCAATTTCTCCAGCGCTCCCGAGATGCGCGCCCCCAACTGCCGGCGCATCAAATCCCGCTCTGGATTCGCTCCGGCGCGCACGTCGGGCACCTGGTCGAGCAGATCGTACTCGCCGCCCGACGGATCCTTCGCCACCGGTGCGTCCTCCTTGCGCACGTTCCTCTTGCGCAGATGGTCGAGGCACAGGTTGGTCACGATCCGGTAAATCCACGTGTAGAAGGAACACTCGAACCGGAAATTTCCGATGTTCTTATATGCCTTGAGGAAGGCGTCCTGATAGACGTCCTGCGCGTCCTGCTCGGTTCCGGTGAGATGGAGGGCCAGGCGCAACACCGCTTGATCGTAGTGACGGACCAGTTCCTCGAAGGCGGCGCGGTTTCCGCGCTGGGCCTCCCGGATCAACATCGTGTCATCTATGCGGCGTTCTTGCCCAGCCATGCGGCCCCGCACGGGGTCCTGGTCCTGACTGAATCTCTCTACTCTCTCACTCTTTGTTTTCGAGTGGGCCCGTTCGCCAACCGCAAGTGGTATTGCCCAAACACCTGCCGGCATGTGCTGTCGCGTCCTCTACCGCCCGGTATTTACCGCCTCCGGGCTGGCATAGGAATAGACGACTCGTCAGTGGAACCGTGAGCAGGAATTATAGGCTGGGCGGGAGATTTTTGGGGGCCTAGGTGACTCAGGGGCATAGATTTAGGGTGAAACAGAACAACTGTAAACAACGCCAGAAAGAGGGCATGGCACGGGAATGCAATGATTCCGGTGCAAATCGCGATATTCGGCTACCGTGATTTGCATGCCATAATCACGAGGGGATCTAGTCGCAGACCGAGCCCCTATTGTGGGAAAATGGACCTATGACTGGAGTTCAGTTCGTCACAGACAGCAAGGGTCGGAAGGTCGCGGTTCTCATCGACCTGAAGAAGCACGGAGCCAGGCTCCGGGATTTTTGGGATGGTCTGGTTTCCGAGTCCCGCCGCGGAGAAGTCGGAATTCCTTTGTCCAAAGTGAAGGCCGACCTGCTCAGGCACGGGCGGCTTCGTGAATAGCTATGCTGTCGAGCTAAAACCCTCAGCGCGAAAAGAACTCGAATCTCTGCCCAATACGGCGCTCCCGCGCGTCATCCGCAAGATAGAATCCCTCGCACTTGATCCGAGACCCGCAGGATGTAAAAAGCTAAAGGGCTACAAGGATCTGTGGCGCGTCCGAATCGGCGACCCACCGCAGCAAAGTGTATGACTAGGATTCCAACATCAAGAAGTAAGGGCCCTCTAGGAGTAAAGGACGCTCTTACTCCGCGACCGCTTCCTTCTCGATAACCACCTTCAAGTGCGCGGTCACGTCCTTATGCAGCTTGACTGGGACGGTGAACTCGCCCACCGTCTTCAGCGGCTCGTGCAGCTGGATCTTGCGGCGATCGACGTTGAAGCCCTTCTTGGTCAGCGCGTCGCCGATATCGCTCGACGTGACCGATCCAAAGAGCTGATCGTGCTCGCCCGTGCGTCGCGAGAACGACACCGAGACGCCCTCAAACTGCTTGGCCAGTTCCTCGGCCTGCGTCTTCTCCTTGGCGGAGCGCCGCACCGAAGCGGCCTTCATCTGCGTGATGACGGCCTTGTTGCCCTCGTTGGCCTGAATAGCCAGCTTGCGCGGCAAAAGATAATTCCGTCCATAGCCTTCCGCGACCTTCACCACGTCGCCGCGGGATCCCAGCTTCGCTACATCTTCTTTCAGAATGACTTCCATGAAAATAGCTCCTAGCTGCTAGCTCCTAGCTCCTAGCCAACCAAAACTTCTGCCCCGTTTAGCTAGAGGCTAGAAGCTAGTAGCTAGAAGCTGATTTCCTACGATGCCCGTCCGGCAAACGGCAGCAACGCGATATTCCGCGCCTTCTTGATGGCCGCCGACAGCCGGTGCTGGTGCGGCGCGCAGACGCCGGTCAGGCGCCGCGGCACGATCTTGCCGCTCTCCGCCACAAACTGGCCGAGCATGCGGTAGTCCTTGTAGTTGATGTCCTCAATTTTCTCGACGCAGAACTTGCAGACTTTCTTGCGCCGGAAAAACTTGCGTCCACCGCCGCCTTCGCGCGGCGGACCGCCGGGCCCGCGTCCGCCCCCGCCGCCGCCAAACCGCGGACGGTCGCCTCCCGGCCGGGGACCATCGAAACGCGGCCTCTCGCTCGGTGTGGATTGCTCTGGTGCTTTCGTTTCGTCAGCCATAATTCTCCTTGAAATTCAGTGGCTAGTGATTAGTTAGTGGCTAGCCAAATCAACCCTCAGCGCGAATGGGCATGGTTACTGGCCACTAATCACTAGCCACTAACCACTGCGCCTACGCCGTCGCCGGAGCTTCCGGTGCCGCTGCCGCAGGCGCTTCAGCCGCCGCTGCCACCGGAGCCGGAGCCGCGGGTTGCGCGCTTACCTTTTTCTTCGCGTCGCGCAGTGCCTTGATCTTGTCCAGCCGCTTCTGCTCCTCATCGGTGCGCACGGTGAGGAACTTGATGACTGGCTCAGTCACGCGCAGACGGCGCTCCAGTTCGTGAATCACCGCACCTCCGCCCTCCACCACCATCAGCACGTAAATGCCTTCGTGGAACCGGCGAACGGTATAGGCGAGACGGCGCTTGCCCATCTTGTCGACGCGCTGCACGGTTCCGCCGGTGGGCGGCACGACGGCGCTCAAAGTCGAAATCAGTTTGTCCAGATCTTCATCCGTCATATCTGGCCGAACAATAAACATCAGCTCATAAGTACGATTCATTCTTTTCTCCAAATCCAGTGGCTAGTGATGAGTGGTTAGTGGCCGGTAAAATCCCGCCTCAACTAACCACTCATCACCAACCACTAGTCACTCTCTTCTTTCCGGTTGAAGCGGTTCATCGCCGCCGCCGGACCTTCTTTCAAAATCACTTTCACCGCTTCTTCAACGGTGTCGAGCATGCCGTCCACGATCGCCAACTCCGGCTTGCGCATCGGAGCCAGCAGATACTCGGCGCCATCGCTAACTTTCCGCTCGGGCGCCACCCCGATCCGGATACGCAGAAAATCCTGCGTGCCCAATGCACCAATAATCGACTCGATGCCGTTGTGCCCTGCCGAACTTCGCCGCGTATGAATGCGCAGCGTGCCCAGAGGAAAATCAAGCTCATCCTGAATCACAAGCAGGTCCGACTCCGGCTTCGCCTCGTACTCCTCAACCAGTTCCCGTGCCGCGACGCCACTCAAATTCATGAACGTCTCCGGCTTAGCCAGCAGCACCGTCTGATCGGCAATTACGACTCGCGCGGTCAGCGCCCGGCACTGCCGGTTTCTGACTTCCACTCCTAGACTGCCGGCAATTCGATCAATCGCCAGAAAGCCCAGGTTATGCGGCGTGAATTGATACTCGATACCCGGATTGCCGAGACCGACGATCAGTTTCACGCCTTGATAGCTTCCTCAGTCCAGCCCACTTGTCATCCTGAGTGAGACGCTTTCTGTCTCGCGAAGGATCTGGGCGAGCCGCGCGATGCGGCGCGTTCTTTGCGACGCAATAATCGCGCGCCTGGCTCGCTTCCTTATTTCTTCTCCTTCTTCTCGGCCTTCTCCGGCTTCGCCGCCTTCTCTGCCTTCGCCGCTGGAGCCTCGGCGCCTTCTTCCTCGGTCTCCTGCTTGCCCTTCTTGATGACTTCGGGCTCGGCCGGAGCCGCCGCTTCCGCCGCCACCGCGTCAGGCGCAACCACAACTTCTTCCTTCACCGAGGTAACGTGCGCCACGGGCTGGTTCTCGTCCGTAATAAATTTGATCTTGTCCGAGTGCGGCAACTCCGAAACGCGCAGCACCTTGCCAAACGTGAGCTGGCTGACGTCGGCGTCGATGTGGCTGGGGATGTCCGCCGGCAGGCACTCGATCTCGACCTCACGCAGCATCTGTTCCATGATGCCGCCCTCCTGCTTCACACCGGCGGCCTCGCCCACGAGGAAAATCGGCACGCTGACCTTGAGCACCTTGTCGAGCGCGATGCGCTTCAGGTCGATGTGCAGCAGATGCCCCTTGATGGGCTCGTACTGCCAGTCGACGATCATGGCCTTGCTACGCTCTCCGCCGCTGAGAGCGAGATCGAAAATCGTGTTGTGGCCGGTCTCCGAGTTCAGAATGCGCGTCACGTGCCGCGGGTCCACGCTGATGGAGATCGATTCCTTGCCCGCTCCATAGACTACGGCCGGAATCTTTCCGCCCTGGCGCACGCGCCGAGCGTGGTTCTTGGTCCCCGCTTCGCGCGGTTGCGCTTCGAGTGTGTTTTGTTCCAATGTAGTTGCCATAAATTTCAATTCCTGTCTGAAAAGATTGTCATCCTGAGGCGACGGTTTCTCGTCGCCGAAGGATCTGAGCGTGCCGCGCGAACAATCTCGCGTTCTTTGCGAGATTGCGAAAACGCGCGTTTGGCGCGCTACCCTATACGCCACTACGTAAACAACTTGCTGACCGAAGTCTCTTCGTGATTGGCCTGAATCGCCCGGCCAATCAATCCCGCAATCGAGAGGACGCTGATCTTCCCTCCCTTTTCGGTTCTGGCCGCATCCGCCTCGGCTGTGAGCGGGATCGTGTTCGTGACCACCACTTGCTGAATCACCGAGTTCCGAATGTTCTCCACCGCCGGCCCCGACAACACCGCATGCGACGCACAGGCGTAAACCGAAGTCGCCCCGTTCTCCATCAATGCCTGCGCCGTCTTTACGAGTGTTCCGGCGGTGTCGATCAAATCGTCGATGATCAAGCAGGTCCGGCCGTCGACGTCGCCGATTACATGCATCACTTCGGCTACGTTCATCTCGACGCGGCGCTTGTCGACGATCGCCAAAGCGGCGTCGACTTTCTTCGCGAAAAACCGCGCCCGCTCCACGCCGCCCGCATCCGGCGAAACCACTGTCAGATTCGGCAAGGCCAACTTGCGGAAATGATCCACCAGCACCGGCGAAGCGAACAGATGATCCACCGGGATATTAAAAAATCCCTGCAACTGCGGTGTATGCAAATCCACAATCAGCGCCCGGTGCGTGCCCGCGGTGGTCAGCAGATCGGCCACCAGCTTCGACGAAATCGGGCTGCGCGGCTTGTCTTTCCGATCCTGCCGGGCATAGCCAAAGTACGGCATCACCGCCGTAATGCGCCGCGCTGAAGCGCGCTTCAGCGCATCGATCATGAGCAGCAACTCCATCAGGTGCTCGTCCACCGGACGGCACGTCGGCTGCATCACGAACACATCGGCGCCGCGCACGTTCTCCTGAATCTGGACGTAACACTCGCCATCCCGAAAGCGAATGACCTGCGCCTGACCGCGCTGCATCCCGAGAAAGTGGCAGACCTCATCGGCCAAAGGCTCATTCGCCGTGCCGCTGAAGATCTTGAACTTCTCGTCCGAGCGCGGCCGCTGCTTCCGATCCGTCTTCTCGTCAGTCACCGGCGGCGTCTTCTTCTCAACTTTCTCAGTCTTGTCGGTCGGCGTCACCAAAGTAGCCATAGTTTCGCTCTTAGCTCTTGGCCATTGGCTCTTGGCTTGAAGCCTCGACTCCTAGCTCGCTTGAGCCAGAGCCAAAAGCTAACAGCCAATAGCGTTCTTCTGGCTGGGCCGCTAGGATTCGAACCTAGACAAAGTGCTCCAAAGGCACTTGACCTACCATTAGTCGACGGCCCAGTGAACCATTGTTGATTGCCTGATGGCTAATTGCTGATTGCTGATTGAACCCCCAACCCCGGGGCAGATTAGATTTTCAATCAACAATCACAAATCAACAATCAAAAACTTGTCGCCGACCCCAGGCCGCATGTAGCACCAGAAACCATGTGGGGATGGCCGCCTCGGCCGTCCAAGCGAAGCCGAAGGCGAGCGCCCAGCAGCACAATCCCTGGCCGCAGTCCCTAGCCCACAATCCGCTTCCAGTAAGCCCGCCGCGTCAACGTCGCCGTCGCCCGCGCCGCCCAACCTTGCTTCCGCAGCCGCTCCGCCGCCTGCCCGGCCGCCTCCCGCGAGGCAAACAGCCCATACAGCGTGGAACCGGAGCCCGACAATGACGCATACTTCGCGCCCGCGCGCAAAAGCGCACTCTTCCCACTACTCAGCTCGGGATATTCAGGAAAGACGACTCGTTCAAAGTCGTTTTCAATCCCAGCCCGGACAAGCCAAAGAAGCGGATTCTCGGCCCGGCCCCCTCTTGCCAAGAAATCAGAAGGAGCACTGGAGTACAACTCACTCAGCCACGCCGACAACCCGCGACCAAGCTCATTCATTCTATCGGAGGCAGAGGATACGGTCAATTTCTCCGGCAGCGATTTCAACGCGACGGAGGATTGCGCCACGACCGCGGATTTCGTGGCCACCGTGGATTTCGAGGCAACCGTGGAAGAGCGGCCCTTCAGGGCCGCGTCAACGTCATCCGAAGAACTGGGCTTTAGCCCCTGTTTCTTACCACTCAACCGATCCCAGGCCGCGAACGCCTTCGGAGTCGACACGCCAACCTTCGGCGTCACCACCACACATGCCAAAGCCGGCCAGTCCGGCAGCGGATACACCTGCTCCCCACGCCCCACGCCGAGCACGGTCCCGCCCACCAGAAACAGGGGCAAGTCCGATCCCACTTCCGCCGCGATCCGAAGCCTCTCGGCCGCAGGCAGACTCTTCTTCAGCGCCCGCTCCAGTCCCAACAGAGTCGCCACGGCATTCGCCGAGGCGCCACCCAGCCCGCCCTGCACCGGCAACCGCTTCTCGATCTCGACCACCACGTGGCCCTTGGCGCGCAGCGCCCCCATGGCTCGCTCAGCGATGCGGAAGCAGGTATTCGATTCGTCTGTCGGCACCCGCGGATCGTCGCACTGAATCTCAATCCCGCTCCCACGGCCCACGCTCACCCGAATCACGTCATGCAGCGCGATCGTCTGATACACCGTCAGCAGATCATGAAACCCGTCGTCCCGAGCCGCGCCAATGCGCAGCCCAAGATTGATCTTCGCGAACGATCGCACGGTTACGCTCATCGAGATAATGATTGTAAAGTCCGCGTCTTACTTTTACGACAACCTCCTGCTGCGCACCGCCGATTTGGATTCCCCGTCTCCCCGCGCGTATACTTTCTGCCATTTCACGGAGGGCACGAACTTGGCATTTAGCGCCGGTTCAGACGGCAACCCCATCATCCTCGTGTTGTTCCTTGCGGTCGCTTTTGCCGCGGGCATCCGCGTATTCGGCTGGAACTACGTCAAGTCGATCCTTGCAGCAGGCTGGTCGATGACTCAAGGGCACGTCGAATTTGGCAGCGTCGAGGAACGCCGCGTTCGCTACGTCACATATTACATCGCGAGAATCGACTACTCCTATTCCGTGAACAACGAATACTACTCTGGGTATTTCGAGAAAGTATTCCTGCGCGAAAGTTCAGCCGACAAGTTCGTCGCAACGATGAAAGGCCAACAGATCTTTGTCCGTTCGAATCCTCATCGCCCGGACCGGTCCGCGCTGTTGAAGCAGGACCAGCCTGGAGGATGGGCCTAGTCGGCCGAACGTGATCTCCCGCTCTAAAGCGCCCCTGCTTCTACTCGCGGTCGGCGTCGCGATCGCGATCGTAGCTCTGCTGCTCCCGCCAATCCCGCAGCCGCTGGCTTATCACAACTTCGCCGACCAGCGCGGCTGGCTTGGAATTCCGAATTTCGGAGACGTCGTCTCGAACGTTCCCTTTGCAGTGGTTGGGCTATGCGGGCTGATCTTCCTGATCAAGCCGCGACCGCGGACATTCTCCGATCCCCGCGAGCGCTGGCTCTACCTCGTAATGTTCGCCGGACTGATTCTGACCGCGTTCGGCTCGGCCTACTACCATCTCGCTCCGGGCAATGCGCGCCTGGTGTGGGACCGCATCCCCATCATGATCGTGTTCATGGCGCTGGTCGCGGCCGTGGTCGCGGAGCGGGTCAGCGCGGGCGCGGGACTTGCGCTCTTTCCCGTGCTGCAGGCCGTTGGCGTAGGAAGCGTGCTGGTGTGGCGTGCCGGGGAACTGGAAGGCCACGGCGACCTGCGCTTCTACGCTGCCGTGCAGGTGTACTCCATTCTCGTTCTGCTGCTGTTGTTGCTGGTTCCGACGAAGTATACGCGCGGCTCGGACTTCGCGGTGGTGGTGGGCTTCTACGCCCTCGCCAAGATTCTGGAGGAAAGCGACCGGCAAGTCTTCGCGCTGGGCAACATCGTCAGCGGACACACACTGAAGCATCTCGCCGCCGCCGCGGCGGGCTATTGGATTCTCCGCATGCTGCAGCACAGAGAAGTTGTAGACCTTGATCCGCGTGAACAGAAGGTTTGACGCACCGTGGAAGGGCGCGGCTTCAGCCGTGCCGTTAGATTCCTAAAAGACTCCGGCTTCAGCCCCTGAGGGAAGCCCAGGAAGACAGCAGTCGTTAGATCTTGATCGTGGCAAATCCGCGTGAATTCGTGGCAAGAAAGGCTCGCAGCTCCGAAGCCGGGGCTGATGAGGCCATTGTTAAGTAGTCCAGTTGTCGCATGCCGAAACCAGGCCCTCAGCACTCGCTGACGCCCCGACTGTGCTAACGTGCTATCCGTACGCAAACCAAAGCAAGTTTGAGGATCGGTCTATCTTGCGCAGACTTGGCCTCGCAATTTCGTATCTCATCACAGTGGTTTACATCCTTTCCATTCTGTTGCCTTCCATTTACTGTCTCCGGCATGGCTGCAGGGGACCCGGTGAGGGCGATGCTTTTATGCCCGCCTTCATGTTGACTCCGCTCGGCGCAATAGGCACAGCGTTCTCATTGCACAATTCCATACAACACATCAGAAACAAATCCTGGTCGTGGGCTTTCTGGCCTCTCGCAGTGATCTTCGCGACCGTTCTTCTCGGTATAACTGCTCTGATCACGTGGATAGTTTATGAGACGGCACTTCATCGTTAACGGGGATGTCTCGACTGCCCGTGCCCCACTCTTGCGTTCTTTGCAAGACTCTGGAGATCAAGTCAACTGACGCTATCGGGCGGTTACGCGTTCTGACCACTGCTCAATAAGCGCTGTGGGCTTCACCGTTTGGGGGTAATCTCACCAGAGAGATGCGGTTAGAGTTTGATCCGTGGGACCCCGTGAAAATCCGTGGCGAAAGAAGTTGACTTTACCCGCGCCGCTTATACAGCACCGCAAATTCAAATCCGGTATTCGGTGGGAACAACTCCGCCACTTTCCTCAGGCGCTCGGCCAGCGCGGAGGGCGCCAGCAGCGGGTAGTCCCGCTCGCGCAGATCGTAGTAGTCCACGTCGAGATACAGCGATAGCAGATAAATCGAAATCGTGTCGGAGAACGTGGCGTCGAAATATTCGTTCTTGTAGCGTTCGGCGTCGGGGCCTGCGGCGGTGGCCAGCTTGCGCGCGTCCCAGGCGTCGAGCGATGTCTCGCCGCGGATGCCCGCTTCCACCTGGCTCCACGCCAGCTCGCTGAAGTCTCGCGAGACTCCGGCGCGCTCGACCAGGGCGTGGCCCACATTAATATAAAACTCGAAGGCCACGGAAAACTTGTCGTCCATCAAGCGCGTGGAAATGAACACACACTGCGAGTCGCCCAGGTTCAGGTTGCGATGGCAGACGGCGTTGTCGCTTAGCGCGACGTCGTAACGGTCGGCGATGAGCGTTTCCTCGCCCTGGCTCACAGTCAGCGGGACGAAGTAGTAGGCCTTGCGCTCGAGCGCGGCCGCGACCTTGGTGGGGACGGCGGCGATCATGCGTTCCAGATCAAATGAGTTGACCGCAACCTCACCGGCAACGGCGTAGCAGATGCCGTTCGGCGCCTGAGAAACGGGCGTGACCCGGACGACTTCGGCGGGGCTGCGCGTGATGGCTGGGGCTGCCTGCGACATCTGCCCTATTCTACACACAGCCGCCGCGCATTCCCGGTCCATTAGAATAGGTGTTGAAGTTTCTATGGCTCCTCCAGCCGCATCCCGCGCGCCTCGCTGGTACACCATCCCTGTGCGTGTGGGTCTCGTGACGTTTATTGGGACGCTTCTGTGCTTCGCGGTGAGCTTGCTGCTGGCCATTCTTGGCACGGTGATTGTGGCGGCGCTGCGGGGCGTGCATCCCGACATGCGGATCGCCTACCGGCACATTGCGCTGCCCGTGGCGCTGGTGGCGGGAAGCATAATTTTCGTGCTCGCGCTGGCGATGGAGATTCGCCATTACCGCCAGGCTAAGACCTTGTCGGCGATTGAGAGGCTGGGGTGACGACGCCGCGTATTGCCATTCCGATGCCGCACTCGACCGACCTCGAGTATGGCGAACGGGCCATTCCGCAGTATGAGCGCGCGGTTGCGCTGGCCGGAGGCGAACCGGTTCGGGTGGCGCTCGATCAGAGCGCGAACGAAATCAGAAAACTGGTGCAAAGCTGCGACGGCGTGCTGCTGCCGGGGAGCAAGGCCGACGTGGACCCCGCCAGGTTCAAGGCGGCGCGGTCGCCGCATACGGCGGCCGCCGATCCGCAGCGCGATGCTGTCGATGATCTTCTGCTGGACGACGCTTACCGGCAACGGAAACCCGTGCTCGGCATCTGCTACGGGTTGCAGAGTTTGAATGTGTACCGCGCGGGATCGCTGGTGCAGCATATCCCGGATTTCTTGCCGGAAGAAACGCGCGCCAGAGTGAATCATGAGGCGGGCAGGAAGGCCGCGGTCGCGCATTCGGTCGAGATCGTCCCGAGCTCAAGACTGGCGAAGATACTAAGTGGGGAGAGCCGTCCCCGGCTTTCCGGGCGATCGGAACTGCTCGGACCCGCGGCGCTGGAGTTGGGAAATCGGGAAGGGCATGGCTTCAGCCGTGCCGATACGACGCCGGGAAAGGACAGGGCTTCAGCCTCTGGGGGCAACAGCTTCATCATTCCGGTAAACTCTTCGCATCACCAGTCGGCCGACGTGATCGGCACCGGCCTGCGCATCGTGGGCCGCTGTCCCGACGATGGCATCATCGAAGGGCTGGAAGGAACCGCGCCGGATCATTTTGTGCTGGCGGTACAGTGGCATCCCGAGCGCTCGGTGGGTGAGGATGCCGCTTCGCGGGCGATCTTCGAAGCGCTGATCGAAGCTGCAGGCCAACAGCGCTCTCCGTAAAGACGATCCCGTAGGTTATCTCTTCTTCGATGCTTTTTTCCTGGGCGCTGTCTTTTTCGGGCGCGAAGTTTTCTCCAGCAGCACCACCACGTGCGCAATGGCAGCGTTCTCCAGATTGAGTCCCTCGGGAGTCTTCGCCTTCAGCCCCACACAATCGCCGTGCACGCCGAGCAGTTCGGCGACGCGAGCGCGAATAGCCGCTGAATGAGGGCCAATTTTTGGCGCGGCAAGAATCAGGCTGGCATCGATATTGGCAATGCTGTAACCGCTGTCCCGCACGCGCTTCAGCCCTTCCTGCAGGAAGATTACGGAATCGGCGCCTTTCCATCTGGGATCGGACGGAGGAAACAGCGCACCGATGTCGGGCGCGGCGATGGCGCCGAGTAGCGCATCGGTGATGGCGTGCAGCAGGACGTCTCCATCGGAGTGTCCCCCCAGGCCTTTGTCATGCGGCAGCGTGATGCCGCCGATCTTGAGAGGAATGGCAAGGCGGAATTCGTGCGAGTCGAAGCCGTAGCCGATGCGGGTCGCTGGTCGTTGGTCGTTGGTCTTTGGCATGAGATGTCAGCGCCGACTCAAATAGAACTCCGCCAGTTCCATGTCTCCCGGGTTCGTGATTTTGATATTTCTGGGCGAGCCCATCACGACGGCGACTGCGTGTCCGCTGCGCTCGGCGAGCGAGGCTTCATCGGTGCCGGTGAATCCGTCGGCGGTGGCCTCGTCGAAGGCTTTCTTGATCACGCTGTAGTGGAACCCTTGTGGCGTCTGCGCCAGTACGACGCCGGCGCGCGGGATGGTGGCTTTGACGATCGCGCCTTCGGAGGTGCGTTCCACCTGCTTCACGGTATCGACGGCGGGCAGGCCGGCGATGGCGGCGCCGTATTTCTTCGCGGCGGCGATTACTTCGTGGATGATCTCGGCAGTGACGAGTGGGCGCACCGCGTCGTGCACCAGAACTACATCATCGGCGGCGGCGGCAATGGCGTTGAGCGCGTGCTCGACCGACTGCTGGCGGTGCTCGCCGCCGGCGACGAGTTCGACTTTCTTGTTCCGCAAGCCGGCGTCGGTGGCTGCTTCTTTCGTGAGGCGTTCGCGGAACCCCTCGATTTCGTTTTCGCGCAGGGCGATCCAGATTTCGCTGACTTCCTCGACGGCGGCGAACCTGCGCAGAGTGTGAATCAGAATCGGCGTGCCCGCCAGGTCGGTGAACTGCTTCGAGGGATGGGGCTTCTTGGTCTTCGCATCCATGGCGCTGGGCATGGGAGACATGCGCGTCCCCAGGCCTGCAGCCGGGATAATGACGATGACCTTCATAGCGGGCGTTAAGTATACGAGTCGGCGGAGGGAGAGTTCAAATTGTTACCCGCCATTGTTCCCCCGCTAAAGTCTCTCGGTTCGCCGGGGAAATCGTGGGCAAAACCCTGATAAGTTTTTAATCTCGCATAGGCACGAGGTGACACGACTGGAACTTTCTTCCACGCTTCTGGTTTCGACTCCTCAGGAAGCCGCGCCGGAAAATCGTCCAAGCCATTTCCTCTCAGGAGCTTAGAGTTTTCGTAGGGCGAGCCTGCGGGCTGGCCCTCGACTTGCAGTTTCCGATCTGTTCCCGGTAGGAGGTTGCCATGAAAGCGGGCCGATTCTGGATAGAGATCGTCGGGTTGGGCACTGCCATTGCCTGTGCGCTCGCGCTTGTGATCGCAACTCTGGGAGCCGCAGCTGTGGCGGTTGGGGAACATCCGAAATCAGAGCAGGCGGAAGCTGCGCCGGCGGCGGAATCGCCTTCGGCCGCGTCTTTGCCTCTGTCTCTGGCCTTGCAGCAGACTCACGAAGGAATGGTGACCTGCTCCCGGTGCGGCGCGAAGCACTCTGCCGTTCTCGGCAAAACCGCCGTCGACTGCAGCCTTACCTGCGTGCGCGGTGGAGCTACGTTCGCTCTGGTGGATGGCGATAAGACATACCTGCTCGACGGCGCCTCAGACCGTCTCAAGAAAGTTGTCGGACAACGCGCCCGCATTATGGGCTCGGTGCAGGGAAATCGGATCAAAGTGTCTTCAGTCGCAGCTTCGAGCTGAGCGCCGGGAAAGAATCTCAGCCGGGCCACCTGATCGCTACGCCTCCCTGCGGGTAGGGCCCAATCGCCAGGCCTCCCAAAGCGCGGAGACCGACGGCCAGCCCGCCAACGGCCACGCCTCCGATCGCGAGACCTCCCAAAGCCACCAGGCCCAACGCGAGTCCACCGACTCCGATCACGCCGAGGCTCAGGCCGCCGATCGCGATTACTCCAGCCGCGATAGCTCCCACGGCAATGATGCCGACCGCGACATCGCCCACGGCGATCACACCAACGGCGCGACCGCGAAGTTGCTGAGATTGGAGATCAGGTCCGAAGGCAATCGACACGACAGGAATGTCGCCTACGGTTGCGGTTGATTGATAGCGATAGCGCATATTCGTCCTCCTCTGCAGAGGTTACGAAGAAGGCTTGGTTTCGGTTCCCGTAGAAATGGCTGCCGCAGGGCTAGCTACCGCCGCGGGTACCGGCGGAGGAGAAGCCGGAACGGGCACGGGCACCGTCTGGCGCGAGTAGGCGGCGCGCTCGTCCCACTTGCCGAAAATCATTTTGCCGGCAGTCGTCTGCAGCACCGATGTGACCGAGACGTCGATGGTCTTGCCAATCATTTTTCGGGCATTGTCCACAACCACCATGGTGCCGTCGTCGAGATAGGCCACGCCCTGGTTGTATTCCTTGCCTTCCTTCAGGATGAAGACGCGCATGGTCTCGCCGGGCAGCACGATTGGCTTGAGCGAGTTGGCCAGTTCGTTAATGTTGAGGACTTCCACGCCCTGCAACTGCGCCACCTTGTTCAGGTTGAAATCGTTGGTGATGATCTTGCCCTCGTAAAGCTTGGCCAGTTCGATCAGCTTCAGGTCGACTTCGCGGACGGCGGGGAAATCATCTTCGACGATCTGAATGGTGAGGGTGGCGACCTTTTGCAGGCGTTGCAGAATGTCGAGGCCGCGGCGTCCGCGGTTGCGCTTCAGCGAATCGGCGGAATCGGCCACCAGCTGCAGTTCTCGCAACACGAACTGCGGAGTCACGATGATGCCGTCGAGGAAGCCGGTCTCGGCAATGTCGGCGATGCGCCCGTCGATGATGACGCTGGTGTCGAGAATCTTGTAGCTTTTCTTGCCCTGCTTCTCGCCGCCGAAGATGCCACCCAGCGCCGCCAGATTGAGCAGGTCGCCCTTGTTGGCACCGACTGCCAGGCCGACGTAGGCCATCAGTAGCATGACCAGTATCTGCAGGAAGCTCTGGGTACTCCCGGGTGGGACGCTGTTGCGAATGACCAGGGCGAACAGGTAGGCGCCACAGATGCCGAGGAAGCTTCCGATGGCGGCGCCGATCAGCCGCTTCAGGCTGACGGTGCGCAGCTTCCATTCGAACAGGACGATGGCCGCTCCGATCAGCGCACCCACGCCCGCATCAATATTGCGGGTCTGTCCGAAAGGCACGATGACGAAGCAGGTGACGGCTACAACGATGATAAAAAGAAGACGTACAAGAATAATATCCACGGTAGACCTCCCCGCGGATGCAACTGCCCATCTGCCCATACCATTGGGCAATGCACCCGTGCCGGTTCCACGCCGCCCCCGGCGGGAATCGGCCTTTCCTATGCGGGGCGCGCAAGAATTAGGGGAATGAATCTGCGCCCCGTCCCGGCCTGCAGGGGCTCGGCCGGACGACCAGTAAGCCAACGCCAAGAGTATATACCTGTGGGTAAATAAGGGGGGAATTACCCGCTGCTTCCCCCCTGATCTCGTAGGGAAAGGGGCGGATGCCGGCCCAGGGTAGAGTATTGGATTTCGGCCTTAAATCGGGCAGGATCGCGGAACTTTTGCGGTTTCAACGGCTTTGTACGGGTGTATGCCGAAAATGGAAATGAGGAAGCAATGAAAAAGCTCGTGACGGTTGTTTTGATACTGTTATCCGCCATGGCTTGGGCGGGCACGGAACCGAACCCGGCCGACTACCCCATTAATGTCCACGTCACATCGTCGCGCATGGCACTTGAAGGCGAGGCGAATGCGTTTAGTCAAAAGCTGAGCGTCACCATCAACGAGAAGAAATATGAGCTCAGGTGTCCCGGGGTCAATGCACTCCTGGCGCTCGGCGACTACAAAGCCAAGCTCGTTAGAAACGATCACAGGACCGCTTATGATTCGTATCAAGTCTACGAGTTCCTGTTTCCCGACAACAAAACCAGAAAGTTCGAAGTCGTCGGCGCGATGGAGTAGTCATGACGCTGACGGTCGGGAGGCCGGTGATCCTGTAAACTTTGAGCATGAAAGCCCTCGTCCTCACCCGCCTGTCCGGGCTTGACGCGCTTGCAGTCCAAAATGTTCCCGAACCCACGGCGAAAGCCGGCCAAACGCTGGTCCGCGTCGGTGCCGGAGGTCTGAATTTTGCCGACCTGATGACCACCATGGGAGGTTATCCCGGAACCCCGGCGCCCCCGCTGGTCGTGGGACGCGAATTCGCCGGAGTAGAGATCTCCGGGGCTAACGAGACCAGCGGACGGCGCGTCATGGGATACGCGCAGTGGGCCGCGTTCGCCGAGAAGACGTCCGCCTACTCCAACATGCTGTGGGCAATCCCAGACCATTGGACCGACGAGCAGGCCGCCGCCTTCCCAGTCAACTACTTCACCGCATATCTCGCGTACTGGCAGGCCGGCATGACATCACCGCCCATGTGGGGACAGACGCCCTCGGCTGTCCAGCGGAGCGAAGCTCCGCGGCGCACCCCCCGCGTTCTCATCCACGCCGTGGCCGGAGGCGTGGGCACGGCAGCCGTGCAGGTCGGCCAGTTGCTCGGCGTCTACATGTACGGCACGTCATCGTCGGACGAAAAACTCGCGCGCGTGAAAACGCTCGGCTTGCAGCACGCCATCAACTACAAGCAGCACGACTATGAAGAGGTCGTGAAGAATCTGACGCACGGCGAAGGCGTCGACGCCGTCTTCGAAATGCTGGGCGGCGAGCACACCGCCAAGAGCACGCGCTGCCTGCGCGACTTTGGACGCGTCATCCAGTACGGCACGGCGACGGGCAAGCCTCCGAAGCTCGATCTTCGCGCCATGTACGCGAAGTCGGCGAGCGTGCAAGGACTGTGGCTTACGTATCTGGCGCAGAAACCCGAAATCATGGACCCGGCATGGCAGCAGCTTTCGGCCTGGATCGCACAGGGGAAACTGACTCCGCAGATCGGCCACGTGTTCCCGCTGGAGCGCGCGGTGGAAGCGTACAAGCTGCTGGAAGAGGGGAAGAATTATGGGAAGGTTGTGTTGACTATCGCGCGAGCCCCCGGTTGAGCATGCAATCGTCTGTCAGTTTTTTGCTTTGACCACCAGCTGTACTACGTGTAATAGTACGGATCGTGATTCCGTTCCGCGTGGATTTCCGGCCCGGCCTTTCGCTCCATGAGCAAGTTGTGTATGCCGCAAAAAAGGCAATGATCTCCGGGCAAATGCGTCCGGGCGACCCCTTCCCCTCCGTGCGAGTCCTCAGCAAAGAACTCAAAATCAATCCCAACACCGCACACAAGGTCGTCACCTACCTGGTCACGACCGGCTTGCTGGAGAGCCGGCCTGGCATTGGCACGGTCGTTGCGACCCTGCCGGAAGCAAGCAAGGCCGAGCGAACGCAACTGCTGGGACGCGAAATCGAACAACTCGTGGTGGAAGCGAAGAAACTCGGGATCGGTCTGGAAGACATACTGACGTCCATTTCGGCGCATTGGAAACGACTCGGTGGCAGTCCAGGCGGATCAAGGGCGGAATCAGGTCGAGGAGGTCGCGACACGCGATGACCCAAGCGATTAGCCAAACAACGACTAGCCGAGAAGCGTTCGACGTGATTCGAACCGAAAATCTCACCAAGAAATTTGGCCGGGTGCACGCTCTCGCTGGTCTGAATCTCAACGTGGCAGAGGGAGCAGTTTATGCGCTCGTGGGCCCGAACGGCGCGGGCAAGACTACTGCCATCAAGATCCTGATGAACATTTTCGGACCGACCCACGGTCGCGCCCAAGTGCTGGGCATGGAATCGACGCAAATCGCGGGTGGTGCCTTTACGTCGATCGGGTATGTGTCGGAGAACCAACAGCTGCCGGAATGGATGCGAGTGGGCGGGCTGCTCGCCTATCTCCGACCGTTTTATCCGTCATGGGACCGCGATCTGGAAAAGGAGCTGGTGAAGCAGTTCGATCTGCCGCTGGACCGCAAGCTCCGCCACTTATCGCGCGGGATGCGGATGAAGGCCGCGCTGGCCAGCGCGCTCGCCTATCACCCGAAACTGATCGTGCTGGACGAACCTTTCACGGGGCTTGATCCTCTGGTCCGCGATGAGTTGATCGAAGGGCTGCTGGATCGCGCCGAGGAGTCGACGATCTTCGTTTCTTCACATGACCTGGCGGAGATTGAGAGCTTCGCCAGCCACGTGGGCTACCTGGAGGATGGGCGGTTGCGGTTGTCCGAGGAGTTGGGGGTATTGGTCGAGCGCTTCCGAGAGGTGGAGGTCACGTTGAATGCTCCTACGACTCCACGCAGTAAAGTACCGGATTCCTGGATGCACGTGAGCACTTCGGCGGCCGTGGTTCGGTTCGTCGAGAGTCGTTTCGATCGGGAGCGGACGAGCGGTGACGTTCGGAACTTGTTTGGCGAGGTGCGTGACATTACGTATACACCGATGTCACTGCGATCGATTTTTCTGGCCATGGCCAAGGCAGGGCGAAACGCGGCATAGATAGAGAGGGCCGGCAATGAAACAGGTCTTGCACATTTTCCGAAAAGACGTGCGCCATTTCTGGCGTGAAGGTGCGGTCTCGATTGTGCTCATGGTGGCATTTGCATGGAATGAGGTGCGCCAATGGAATCCGTCGGAGGCATACGTCTTTGGATTCAATCGATTCTTGACGACCGGGCTACCCGTTATCCTATTGATGCTTAGCTGGTGGTTGGTGGTTGCGCGAGTGGTACAGGGTGAATCTCTGGTGGGAGATCGCCAGTTCTGGATTACTCGCCCTTACGAGTGGAAGAAATTGCTAGCCGCCAAGGTGCTGTTTGTCCTCCTATTTGTCAACCTCCCACTGTTGATCGCCCATGTCTTTCTGCTTGCGAGAGCGGGATTCATGCCCGCGGCCTACTTTCTTGGGCTACTGTGGATGCAGGTGCCCGTCCTCCTATTCTTGCTGCTGCCCGTCGCGGCACTAGCGACGGTCACGGCAACTGTGGTCCAAATGCTTCTGGCTCTACTAGCAATAGCTCTGTACATGATCGGCATTGCGGCACTTTCCTCGGAAATCCCAAGCGCAGATTTTTCTTCGGGCACCGAAGATTTGCAGGGCGCTGTTTTGATTGGCACCTGTTTGGCTGTCCTGATGTGGCAATATCACCAGCGAAGGACGCTACGATCACGCTGGGTGCTGGGTGGCGCTGCGGTGGTGGTCCTGTTCATGATAGTGGTCACTCCATATCGAAAACTCGTCGCTCGCGAGTACCCGCAGTTCGATGCAAGCCAGGGTCGGCCGCTGCGGCTGGAATTGCGCCCCATTGAGACTCCCGTCACGCACGAAGATTTTTACGATGGTAACGACGTCGAGATCCAGATACCGCTGACCGTCTCTGGAGTTGCGAACGAGTCGATTGTCCGGGTGAATGGTGTCATGTCGGTAATTGAGTCTCCTGCCGGGCCGCGATGGGATACCGGTTGGCAATCGAACGGTGTGACCCTGTTTCCAGATCAGAATCGCACCGAAATCACGCTCAATCTGAAAAGGAAGATCTATGACCGAATCAAGATGCTTCCGGTGAGGATTCGGCTTTCTCTGGCGCTGACCGTCTTCCTCGACAAGAACCAACAGAAATTTGTAGTCCCGCGTGGCGAGTTTGTGATGCCTGGCGTCGGTCGATGCGCGGTCAGGTCTGAATACACGAATCTGATTCATTGTCGCTCGGCCTTGCACCAACCCGCATCCTTGCTTGTTACCACGGACATTTCCGAGACCACATGTCCGGCTACGCAGTTCGACGACGCCCTCGCCGCACACGGCACTATGGCGCATGACTGGAATTCGAATGCCGACTCGGGGCCGGAATTCAGCTCGGTTCAGTCCTTTGATCTGAATCCCACGGTCGACGATCGCTACGGAGATTCGGGACGAAGCGCGCGGGGCATATGTCGGGGGACGCCGCTCATCCTGAGCAGGCCGGAGTTTCTGCATCGGGGTCGCATCGAATTAGAGTTCAATGGTCTGCGTCTGCTTGACTATAGGCGCGGAATCGGACAGCTTGGGCCGATTGTGATTAGAGGTCGCTGACGAGCTGTCATCGAACACCCAGGTTTCGCTCACCAGGAAATTCGCCAGCGAGCACAGGGTGATCGCGATGGCGTTGGCCAGCAGATAGTTCATGTGGCCCTCGCCGACCATTACTTTCATCAGCGCGAGGTTGCCGAGGATGGAGACGGCTCCGTTGGTGAGATTGAAACGTAGAAGCCGGGGCAACGAGCGGCGCCAGCGGGGTTCTGCGCGATCGGACTGGATTCTGTCTGCCCAGGTGAACTGTTCGTGCCAGACGAAGTTGTGGACCACCGCTGCCTCCACTGCGATCGCGGTCGCGGCAAGATAGTTGAAGTGCATCACGCTCTTCAGCAGGAACAACGCGGCGAATTGCACTCCGATTCCAATTCCACCGACGAAGTTGAACTTGCACCAGCGCACCAGCGTGGACCGTGGAGCATCGCGTCTGTACGAATTTGCCAATGCCGTCATCTTCATTGCGGAATCCTTTCCTCGCGATAGAGGCGGATCGTGTTCTGCAGCGAGAAGACGACCACCATCAACCCCATGCCGGCGAGGCCGATAGCGCCGCCCACGTCGAACAGGCGATAGACACCCGCACCGCCGAAAAGATGCACCACCGGCTTCCAGAACAATGCCAGGTTGCCGGCCGCGAGCAGGATGCGCAGCTCCGTCGGGCCGAAGCGCCAGAAGGAGATGCGAAACTCGCCCAGGGCGTGGGTCGCGAGATAGGACTGAATCGAGAGCATCAGGAACGCGATCAGCAGGCCAATGGCGATCCAGGGATGCATGTATCCAGACAGGGCCAGACCGCCCATCAGGGCGAGCGCGCCAAAGCTGTCGACCATGTGGTCGACGTAGAATCCGTAACGCGGACGCAGACGCTGGCGAACGCGCGCGAGGGTGCCGTCGAGCGAATCGCCCAGCCAGTTCAGCGCGAGGCAGGCGATCACGCCAAGCAGCGCGTAGCGGTTCCATGCGGCCAGGGCGTAGCACAGTCCCGCGCCGGTCTGGGCTGCCAGGCCCAGGATTGTCAGGTGGTCGGGGCCAATGCGGTTCGGAGTGCGCGCGGCCAGCCAGAGCAGGGCGCGTTTTTCTGCCGCGGCGACCCAGCTTTCCTGCACGCGCAGCATGTCGGGGAAGGGACGCGTGCGGAGCATCTCTTCATCTCGTAGAACAAGCAGGACGCGCGGGTTGACCTGCTCACAGAATTCCGTCATGGTTTGCGAATTGGGATTTGCCATAAATGGCCTCCGTCGGTTTTGAGCGTCACGGCCGTGGCGATCTGGCAGCGACCCTCAGGGGCTAAAGCCCGGGATTTTTTTCGCCCCTAACGGCACGGCTGAAGCCGTGCCCTTCCCGTCCGTGCTTCGCGTCCCGCCCGTTTCACTTCCAGAAGCCGAATCCGACGCGGTGCGCTCGATTGCCACTTTGGCGCCGATGGCGGTGCACAGCAATGCACTGGCGGTCATTCGCGGCTCAACTTCAGGTCATCCTAGAAGTCTTTTTGTTGCCGACGCTTACACCGCCAGATCATCTCCTGGGAGGGCTGACTTGGCTTGTCTGACTTGCTCTGGTTCGCTCAGTTGTGCTTTCATTCCCATGCCGGACACCGGTCACTGCTTGCCCAACCATCCATCGCAAAAGACTTTTCGGGAACTCTTTCTTTCTCTCTTCTTCGTCTCGGGATTTTGCAGCGTCCTGTACGAACTGGTATGGCTGCGCCTGGCGATGGCGAAGTTCGGCGTGACCACGGCCATGGTGTCGATTGTGCTGTCGGTGTTCATGGCTGGCCTGGGACTCGGGTCCTGGGCGAGTGGCGCATGGCTCGACCGGAGGGGCGACCGCCTACCGTTTCCGGCGCTTCGTCTTTATGCGGTGATCGAACTGCTCATCGGAATCTCGGGCATCGCCGTGCCCTACGAACTGGGATGGGGCCGCGGCATTCTCGAAGGGCTTCAGCTGTCATCGTCGCCGGCCTACTATTCGGCGTCCGGGCTGTGGGTGGCTTGCACGCTGATTCCGTGGTGCGGGCTGATGGGGGCGACGATCCCGATCGGGATGCGGGCGATTCGACAGACACTGCCGCGCGAATCTGGGCGGTCATTCAGTTCTCTCTACACGGCAAATGTCGCGGGTGCGGTCGTGGGAACGGTCTTGCCTCCGCTGCTGGTCGAACTTCTAGGTTTCCGCGGAACGCTGTGGGTGGGCGCCGCATGTAACTGCGCGATTGCGACGACGGCCGTTGTGCTCTCGCGCTCGTCGAATTCTCCGCAAGAATCCACGGTCGGAAACGCCGAACCGTCCGCCAAACCAATACCAAATGCTGCGAGCGGCAGCGCCATTCTGATTCTGCTCTTTCTGAGTGGTCTGACGAGCATGGGGATGGAACTGGTCTGGGTGCGACAGTTCACACCGTATCTGGGAACCGTGGTCTACGCATTCGCCAGCATTTTGTGCGTTTACCTTGCGGCGACGTTCACCGGTTCGCGCCTGTACCGGCGGTGGAGTTCGCGGCAGGTTGGCGATTCCGTCGGGACCACCGCGGAAAGTCCGGTTCTGTGGACGTTGCTGGCACTGGCCGCGCTGTTTCCGCTGGTGACGTCGAATCCGGGCATTCATTGGTCGAAAGGTCTGAGGCTTGTGCTGGGCGTTGCACCCTTCACCGGCCTGTTGGGGTTTCTTACTCCGATGCTGGTCGACCGGCGGTCGGCCGGAGATCCGGGCAAGGCCGGGAGCGCTTACGCGGTCAATGTCGTGGGATGCATTCTGGGGCCGCTGCTGGCGGGATTCTTGCTGTTGCCTTACTTGAGCGAACGCTGGTCGCTGATCGTGCTCTCGTTGCCGTGGCTGATTTTTGGTCCGCGGGCGCTGCGCCCGAGACCAGGGGTCACGCGTTTCGCGAGCGGTGCTGCGTATGTTCTTGTGCCTCTGGCCGGCGTACTGATCTTCAGCAGCAAGGGCTACGATGAGCGCTACCCGCAGCGGCAAGTGCTCCGCGATTCGACAGCCACCGTGATCGCCACGGGAGAGGACATGAACAAACAACTCCTGGTCAATGGATATGGCATGACCTCGCTGACCCCCATCACGAAGATGATGGCGCATCTCCCGCTGGCGTTTCTCGACCGTGCGCCGCAGAATGCGCTCGACATCTGTTTCGGTATGGGAACCACGTTCCGCTCCCTGCTCAGCTGGAAGATCCATGTCACCGCGGTCGAGCTGGTGCCCAGCGTGCCGCAGATGTTCAGTTATTTTCACAGCGATGGCGCCGAGCTTCTGCTATCGCCCCTGGGGCATGTGGTGATCGACGATGGCCGCCGTTACCTCGAACGCACCACGCAACAGTATGACCTCATCACGATTGATCCTCCGCCGCCGGTGGAAGCGGCGGGATCGAGCATGCTGTATTCGGAGGAGTTTTATGCCGCGGCCCGCAAGCGGCTGCGGCCGGGCGGCATTCTGGCGCAGTGGCTGCCCGAGGGCGACAATCAAGATTTCGCCGCAGTCGCACGAGCGCTGCGAAACTCGTTCCCTTATGTGCGCGTGTTCGGCAGTGTCGACGGCTGGGGCTTCCACTTTCTGGCCAGCGATCGGCCCCTTCCGCAGCTGACGGCGAACGACCTACAGCGCAAGCTGCCGGCCGATGCCGCGGCCGACCTCACCGAATGGGACCCGCCGCCGGGGGGCAGCCCGGCAGTCCTTCTTGCCTTTGACACTGTGTTGGACAATGAGATTCCGATCGAGAAGCTGATTGCGGCCTCTCCCACCACGCCTGCTCTGCGCGACGACCGGCCCATCAACGAGTACTATGCTCTGCGGCGTTGGCAGCGAAGCTCAGGACGGCATCAATGAGGCAGAGGGTTCGTCCCTCGTTTCTCCTGCCCCAGTGCTTTCAGAGCGAAACAAATGCCTCGTGTACCGCGGCCCGCAACTGCTCGGCGGCCCACGTAATCTGCTCGTTAGTAATGATCGCGGGCGGCGCCAGAAGAAGGTGATCGCCCGAGATGCCGTCGACGCTGCCTTGCAATGGATAGACCAGCAGACCGCGCTTCAGGGCAGCGGCGGCGACGCTTCCGGCGAAGTTCTGATCGGGCGGGAACGGGCGCTTGCTGGCTTTGTCGGCGACGAATTCCACGGCCCTGAGCAGGCCGATGCCGCGAACATCTCCTATTACTTCCTCTGTTCGAAGGCTCTCGAGGGCTTGCTTGAAGTGGGCGGCGGAGGTGTTGGGGCGACTGGAGTCGGCAGCTTCGACTAATTTCCTGGTCTGCAAATGCCGCAGCACGGCGCGTCCGGCGGCGAGAGAGATGGGATGCGCGTTGTAGGTGAAGCCATGCAGGAACACGCCTGAGCCGTCGGCAATCGCGTCCACAACTTTCTTACTTGCGATCACGGCGCCGAGCGGGGCGTAGCCGCTGGAGAGTCCCTTGGCGGTAATCAGAATATCGGGGGCCACATTGTAGTGTTCCACCGCGAAGTTACGGCCGGTGCGGCCCATGCCGGTCATGACTTCGTCGGCGATCAGCAGCACGCCGTGGCGGCGGCAGATTTCGGCAACGGCCTGCAAATATCCGGGCGGAGGAACCACCGCGCCGAGCGTGGCTCCGCTGACCGGCTCGAAGATGAACGCGGCGGCTTCGCCGTTCGAGGCTTCAATGGCGCGTTCGAGTTCGGCAGCGTATTGCTGGCCGCAGTTGTGGCAGCCGTCGGTGCAATCGAAGGCGCAGCGGTAGCAGTAGGGCATGCCGACGTGCGCGAACTCGCGCACCATCGGAACATAGATTTCGCGGCGACGCCGATTGCCTGACACGGACAACGCGCCCAGCGTCGAGCCGTGATAGCTCTGCTGGCGGCTCAGAATCTGGTGGCGGGCGGGTTGTCCGATTTCGACCTGATATTGACGGGCCAGCTTCAATGCGGTCTCGATCGATTCGGAACCTCCGCAGGTGAAGTAGACCGCCCCGCCACGGAAATGATCGCTCGAGTTTAACCCGGCGAACGCCAGCAATTCTTCGGCGTACTCTTCGGCCACCGGCGTAGTGAACTGGCTGGTGTGGACAAACTCGAGCTTCGCGGCTTGCGCGGCCATGGCGGCCGAGATTTCTGCTACGCCGTGCCCGATAAAGTTGACTGCCGCGGAGCCGGCGAGATCGAGGTATTTCTTCCCGTCGGCGTCCCACAGGTAGACGCCTTCGCCGCGGACCGCCGCGGGGAAGTCTCTGCGGAAAGATCGGCGGAGCACGGCGGAACGGGCCTGGATGGTCGTGGAGTCGGCCACTCCTGAATTATCGCACCAGGAGGCGGCGGCAAGAATCCCACGTTGGATCGTTAATCTTTTTTCGCCTCGGCGGCTGGAGCTATGATTCGGGTCATACTTTTTTCCTCTCGAGAACATCTAAGACCTTAGAAACTTGTCTCTTGGGCTGACTGAAAGCTGTCACTCAAAGGCGGTTCTTCGAAAGGAGCTTCCATGAACAAATATCGTTTTATGGGCATTGCAATATTTGTCTCAGCGGTCTGGCTTTGCGGAGCCCAGAGGCTTGCGGCTCAGCAGGCCTCAGAGAGCGGAATTCCGGCGCACCTGGTCGTCACGGTTGAGCCCCATCACGGTTCCGACGTACCGGTTATTAACCGCGAGGAGGTCATGGTCTATGAAGGAAAAGAGCGCGATACGGTCACCGAATGGATTCCGGCCCAAGGAGACCACGCAGCTCTCGAGTTGATGGTTTTGCTCGACGACGGATCCAACATCAGCCTGGGCACGCAGTTGGACGATCTGCGAAAATTCATCAACGAACAAACGGCCTCCACCATGGTTGGGGTGGCCTACATGCAGAATGGGATCGCCAAGGTCGAGCAGAATCTGACCAGCGATCATGCCCTGGCGGCCAAGGCGCTCCGCCTTCCGATGGGAATCCGCGGAGTCAATGGCAGCCCGTATTTTTCGCTGACCGACCTGATAAAACGCTGGCCGGCAAGCACCGGGCGCCGGGAGATCATTATGGCCTCCGATGGAATCGACCTCTATTACGGCACTGGAGACCTTCAGGATCCGTATCTGGACGAGGCCATCGACGTTGCGCAGCGCTCCGGAATTCTCGTTTCTGCGATTTATACCCCGGGCGCTGGCCATCTTGGTCATAGCTACTGGCAAGCCTATTGGGGCCAGCTTTATCTGGCGCGGCTGGCAGAAATGACCGGCGGTGAAGCGTATTACATCGGGTTCAATGGACCTCCCGTCGCGTTTACTCCCTACCTGGATGACTTCACGCGCCGGCTGAGCCATCAGTATTTGTTGACCTTCCTGGCCAAGCCACCCAAGAAGGCGGGATGGCAGACGGTGAAACTCAGAACCGAAGTGCCGAAGGTGGATTTGATATCGGCGGGCCGAGTTTGGGTCTCGCCGGAGGGAAAGTAGGGGAGAATTAGGTCGGCGCTCCTGACAGGAGAGTCAAGATCAAAGGCAGAGGCGGCGGACAGGAGTGTCCGCCCCACAACTGTCTGACGGATTGAGATTCCGATAAGATTGAACGTTCCGATCGGGTCTCAATGACGAAACTTCTGCGATTCTTCCGGCCCTCGCACCAGCACACGGCATTTTCCGCGACCCTGCTGCTGATGGGGACAGTGATGCTGTCGCGGGTCATCGGCTACGCACGCGAGGCGTACATCGCTTTCGCCTTCGGCGCCGGATCGCAGACCGACGCCTATGTTGCCGCGTTCACCTTGCCCGATTTTCTCAACTACATTGTGGCCGGGGGCGCGGCTTCGATCACCTTCATCTCGATTTACACGCGCTTTCTCGCCGAAAAGCGCGATGCCGAGGCGCAGAAGACGTTCTCCATCATCATCACGGTCATGACCGCGGTGATGATCGTGGGGACCATCCTGACCGAGATTTTCGCACCGCAGTTTGTGCGCTGGTTCGTGAAAGGCTTTTCGCCGCAGCAGATCGAGCTGTGCGTTCACCTGACGCGAATTCTTCTACCGGCGCAGATCTTCTTTTATGTGGGCGGAGTGGTCTCGGCCGTGCTGCTGTCGCACCGCTTGTTTCTCCTGCCGGCGTTTGGGCCGCTGCTCTACAACATATTTATCATTCTGGGCGGGGTGGCGGGCGGGCGGCATTTCGGCATCGCTTCGCTGGCGTATGGCGCGCTGATCGGCAGTGTTGTGGGCCCGTTTCTGGCCAGCGTGATCGGCGCGGCACGCATTGGCACCGGCTACAAGCCGTCGTTTGAGGTGATGAATCCGGCGTTCCGCGAGTGGGTGAAGCTGTCGGTGCCGCTCATGCTGGGCGTATCGCTGGTGACCGCGGACGACTGGATTTTGCGCCACTATGCGGCCAGCGGCGTGGGCGACATTGCGCGCCTCAACTATGCGAAGCGGCTGTTTGCCGTGCCCATCGCGGTACTGGGGCAGGCGACCGGGCAGGCGTCGCTGCCATTTTTTGCGCGGCTGTTCAACGAGAAGAAGCTGAAGGAATTCGCCGCCACGGTGAACGATTCGGTCTATCGGGTGTCGGCAGCATCGTTTCTGGCAACTGGATGGATGATGGTGGCGGCGCTTCCCTTGATCGATCTGGTATACCGGCGGGGAAGATTTCTTTTTGCGGACACGCAGACGACGGCGATTTATTTTTTCTGGTTCTCGTTGTCGCTGGCACTCTGGGCGGCGCAGGGACTCTATGCGCGCGCCTTCTACGCGGCCGGGGACACGCTTACCCCAATGGTCGCGGTCAGCGTGATTACGGCAGCGTCGTTGCCGGTTTATTCGCTCTTGTTTCATTCCTTCGGCGTGATCGGGCTGGCGTGGGCGTCGGATATCGGGATTGGCGTGAATCTGCTGGCGCTGGCCGGCCTGCTGCACTACAAGAAACTGGTCCCGCTCGGCGAGTTGCGTTGGTGGGAGTTAGGAAAAGCGGCGGTGGTGGCCGTGGTCGCGGGTGCAGTCAGCTTTGAAGTAGGCAAGATTGTCCCGCTGGCAACCACGGGCCACGGCAGTCGCATGGCGGACTTGACCCAGCTGGCGCTGGTCTCGATTACCTGGTTGGCGGCGGTGGCGGCCGGGTTGTGGCTGCTGCGGTCGGAATTGCCGGGAGATTTGCGGCGGCGTAAGGGCGCGGTGTATCCGGCAGTGGCGCAGGGCGGGGGTAAGGAGATTTTGGGAGCGGGGAGGGAGCCGTAGGGCCGATTCGTTTCAGGTTCGGACAGAAACAAAGTCAAAAGCAAAGTCAAGGGCAGCGGACAGGAGTGTCCGCTCCACACGTTCGGGCTGCGCTATACTCGTTTTCCGGAGCGCTCTGTGGCCACCGCAGTAAAACCTGTTTCCATCCAGTCTTTCGTTGAAGGCTTGCGACAACTGCCCGAGTCCGCCTTCGGGCCAACTGAGCCGGTGCGGCGCTTTCTGCAGGACACTCCCGTCAGCGCAGAGTCGCTCGCTCCCTATCTGAACTGGGACCGGCAGCACTACACCCGAAATCTCATCGACCGGAGTTCGCTTTACGAATTGATGGCCATTTGCTGGGAGGTCGGGCAGGCTAGTTCGGTGCACAATCATCGCGATCAGAATTGCTGGATGGCCGTTCCCATCGGCCGCCTGCACGTGGAAAACTTTCACCTCGTTCATCAGGATCTGCAAGGTGGAACCTGCCGGCTCGAACCCACCAACACGGTTGAGATGAACATCTCGCATCCCTGCGCCGTCGACCCGGCCGATCCCGTTCATCGCGTGGTGAATCCTCGCGAATTCAACCAGCGCGCCGTCAGCCTGCACATGTATTCGCGGCCCTTCGATACCTGCGTGGTGTACTCGCCCGAGCAGGGGACGTGCGGAGTAATTCAGCTTCACTTCAACACCGAATATGGAAAGCCGAAGGGGCACTGACGCGTGAGACCCCACCGCAGATATCCGGCCGCCTTGCTGGCGACTCTCCTTATGGCTGCCGCGGCGTGTACGAAGGATCCTCCGCCAAAGACGCAGACCATCGCGCCCTCGGACTATGTGTCGCCGAGGGGGCCGGTGACGCCCTCGCCAGCAGGCGCGACCCAAACTATCGTCGAGAAGACCTTCAACCTGAAAGCTTCCGCCACATTTCCCTTCGAGATTCCCGCTCACGCTGCCCAGCCGCATCTCCACGGAATCTTCGAGTCGTTCGCGGGCCCGGGGCGTGGCGCGTCCGACGACAGCGCCAACATCGATTTGCTTTTGCTGAACGAGGATCAGCAGGCCGAACTCGCCAGCAATCGCCCCAGCGACGCTATGTTCTCCGTTGAAGCGTCCCACAACCAGGCCGTCAACTTTGATCTTCCCCCTTCGATGAAAACGCCGGTCAAGTACTACCTGGTCTTCCGCAGCTCTGGCGGGAACAAGGACGCCCGAATCGTGGAGGCGAACTTCCGCGTGGATTTCTAGCGCATGCGCTGCTGCTAAACTATGCGGGTTGCCTCCGCGTAAGCAATCACCGACTCCGACGCCGCCCGCGGCAGACTCCCGTGAAAATGATTCACGCGGTGGCGACTCGCGCGACAGTACTGCGAACCGCAAAACCGCGGCTGGCAAGCCGTCTCAGGCTGCGCCGGAACACGGCGGCATCTTCCTGATCGATACAATGTCATTCATCTTCCGCGCATACCACGCCATGGCGCGGCAGCGTTCCATGTCGACCAAGACCGGGCTCCCGACGGCGGCGACTTACGTTTTCGTGAACATGCTGCGCAAGCTGCGCGAAGATTTTTCTCCCCAATATCTGGCGGCAGTGTTCGACGTCGCCGGGCCCACTTTCCGCGACGAGCAGGCGGAGGCCGTGACCAGCATCCGCAAGTTCGACATCAAAACGCAGACTTTTACGGAAGTCGAATACAAGGGCTACAAAGCCAACCGCTCGGCCATGCCGGAAGACCTGGTGCAGCAGGTTCCCTACATTCGGCGCGCGCTCGAGGCCTATCGGATTCCGATCCTGGAATTGGCCCGCTTCGAGGCCGACGACGTGATCGGCACCCTGGCCCGCCGGGCCGCCGAGGCCTCGCATCCCGTGTATGTCGTTTCCAGCGACAAGGACATGATGCAACTGGTCAACGACAAAGTGCAGATTCTGAATCCGCCGAAAGACAATCTGATCTGCGATGCCGCGAAGGTCGAAGAAATTCTCGGCGTGCCGCCCGAGCGCGTGGTCGACGTGATGGCCCTGCGGGGCGACGCCATCGACAATATTCCCGGAGCACCGGGCATCGGCGACAAGGGGTCGGTGGAGCTCATCCAGCGCTTCGGCACCGTCGAGCAGGCGCTGGAGCGCGCCGCCGAAGTCGAAAAGAAAACCTACCGCGAGTCGCTGCTGAACAATCGCGAGACCATTTTGTTCAGCAAGAGCATGGCGACGATCGACACGAATGTTCCCATCGACCTGGATGTGGAATCCATGCGCGCCGGAGAGCCCAACCTTGACGACCTGCGAGCGCTCTTTACCGAACTGGAATTTACCTCGCTGCTGAAAGAGCTGCTGCCGGTGGTTGAGGTGAGCGAGACTCATTCCACGGAGGCGACGTCGGGCGCGGACGTAGAGAGCGTAGTCAACGCAGTCGCGGACGGGGGCGTGCTCGCAGTGGCAGTCGAGCAGGAAGAAACGGCAACCGCGCCGGAGGAAGAAGAAAAAGAAGAAGAGGTTCCGGACGCTCAAATGTCCTTGATGGGCGGCCTGGGAGATGCGCTGGTCAAGGCGGCTCCCGAGCCCGCGGCGCGGCGTGTAGCCATCTCTGCCGCAGCCGGGACGGCCACGATCGTCAAGCTCGACTCGGCCGGCGCTGCCGAAAAACTACGGGCTGTGCTCACGAACGCCAGTGTTCCCAAAGCCCTGCACGATTACAAAGCGGCGATTCACGCTCTGAATCCACGGGGAACTTCTCCGCTTGGAGTTTCGGTCGCGGGCGTGCGCCATGATCCCATGCTGTATTCGTACCTGCTTGATCCGACGTATTCGTCGCACCGGCTGGCGGACGTCGCTCTTCGCCGTTTCAACTTGAAGCTCGCCGGCGAGCTGCCCGAGTCGGCCGACATTACCGGACGCCTCGCGATCGCGCTGCGCACTGACGTCGAGCAGGCAGGGCTGGTCAAGCTCTACGAAGAGATGGATTTGCCCCTCGTGCCGGTGCTGGCGCGGATGGAGCAGGCGGGAGTCAAAATCGACACGGCCGCGCTATCGCAGATGTCAGGCGAAATGGAGCGCGAGATCGCCGCCAAGGCGAAGGAAATTTACGACGTCGCCGGAATCGAGTTCAACGTCGGTTCGCCGAAGCAACTGGGCGACGTTCTGTTCAATCGCATGAACCTGCCCAAGCCGGTGAAATACGGCAGGGGGCGGACGATTTCGACAGCGGTCGACGTTCTCGAGGAACTCGCGGAGAACCATCCCATCGCGCGCATGGTGCTCGACTATCGGCAGCTCACCAAGCTCAAGTCAACCTACGTGGACGCGTTGCCCGCGCTCATCCATCCTGCGACCGGACGCCTGCACACCACGTTCGGTCAGACCGGAACCGCAACCGGGCGGCTTTCTTCTGCGAATCCCAACCTGCAGAACATTCCGATCCGCACCGAGCTCGGGCGCGGCATCCGCGCAGCATTCATCGCCGACCCCGGGCACGTCCTGCTGACCGCCGACTATTCGCAGATCGAGTTGCGCCTGCTGGCGCATTTTTCGCGCGATCCTCTGCTGGTCGAGGCCTACCGCCGCGGCGACGACATTCACACGCTGACGGCGTCACAAGTATTTGGCGTGCCGCCGTTGATGGTCACGCCTGACCACCGGCGCCAGGCCAAGGTGGTGAACTTCGGCATTGTCTATGGGCTCTCGGCCTTCGGACTCTCGCAGCAGCTTGGCATTGAGCCCGGCGAAGCCAAGCAGTTCATCGCTGCCTATTTTGAAAAGTACAAAGGCGTGCGCACCTTCATCGACAAGACTCTCGATGAGGCTCGGCGCGATCTGAAAGTGAAGACGCTGTTCGGACGCGTCCGGCCGATTCCGGACATCAACAGCAAGAACGCCAACCAGCGCGGATTCGCGGAACGGACTGCCGTCAATACGCCGTTGCAAGGCACCGCAGCCGATCTCATCAAGATCGCGATGATCCGCATCGACGCTGTTCTGCGCGAGCGCGGCCTGAAATCCAGAATGACGCTGCAGGTGCACGATGAACTGGTGTTTGAAGTTCCGGAGAACGAAGTGGAAGTGATGCAGCCGCTGGTACGGGAGCACATGGAGAAGGTCCACGCGCTGGCCGTGCCGCTGCAGGTAGACATGGGGGTGGGGGCGAATTGGAGGGATATGGAGTAGAGCTCAATGGCTGTCATCCTGAGGCCCGCGCCTTTTGCGGGCCGAAAGACCTATGTACTCCGCGGCGGACTACACAGATCCTTCGCGTTGCTCAGGATGACAGGTGCGCGGGGTCGTGGCGCGTGATCTCGTGGCGGTAGTGTAGAATCACTGGGTGAACCCCTCCGCTGGAGGCTGACGGATCGTCGGATGGCGACCGTCGCATCAGTGGATTCCTTCCTCGTCGGGACGTGGCTCAGCCTGGTAGAGCACTCGCTTGGGGTGCGAGGGGTCGGCAGTTCAAATCTGCCCGTCCCGACCAATTATTTCCATCCATTCGCACCTTTTTAAGTACCGCTCCGCAGCGGGCAGATCGTTGGCACCACGGGCCAGCTGCGTGAGACGCCCCACTTCTCGCGCGGAGGCGAGAAATGGGGCACACGGTCTTGAACAGGGAAACGGTTACTTGATGGTGAAGGTCAGCGTGTTCGACTTTCCTCCTCCTGGAGCCGGGTTCTTGACCTCAATGGAAGCCGTGCCCGTGGACGCGACCTCGGCTGCGGGCACGTAAACCCTCAACTCATTTTCGCTGACAAAGCTTGCGGAACGAGCTTTGCCATTCCAAGTGACCACCGATCCCGGCACGAAACCTGATCCTCCAACCGCCATACGAAAGTTCTTGCTTCCGTGAGGAACGCTCGACGGGCTCAATGAATTTGAAACCGGCGCCGGGCTGCGGGTTTTTGTGGCGGCGAGAAGCAGGGTGGGACTCTGTAGCAACACAACTTGAGACGTGCTAGCTCCGCAACAGCCATTGGACAGAATAAAAGCTAAGCCGCCGGTGCCCCATTGGATGAAACTCGAAGCGGAAATGGAAGAGTAGTAGGAGGTACCCAGTTCATCCAAGTCAGCCACTGCCAAAGGTGTGAACTGAGCCAGGTTGTAGCTGGTAATGGAGAAAGAGTCAAAAAAAGGAGTCTGACCGAGGGCAAACACGCGATTCAGCGACGAATTTGGCAGGACCTCAGTGCTGTTACAGCAAACGGACCCGACATCAAACGTCCCTACCAGTAAGCCGGTCGCCGGATTGAATTCCTGGCCATTGCCGCCAAAGATCAGGCCGCCGGAATACTGGAAAGTATTACCGGTGACCGCATTGCTCCACTGTTTTGCCAACGTCCCGCCGGTAGAGCTGACCGTGATCTGGCTCAGGGTGCCGGACTGATAACCGTACAGTGTAGTGCCGCTGGCAAAAGCCAGTTGGTTAGCGCCTGCTGCCGAGACGGAGTTCGTAAGCTTCGTCGTGCCGGTGAAGAATTCAATTGGACCCGGACAACAGGTGTTGACCGCGACGGCTATCGTTTGCGAATTCGCAGGAGACACGGCCACGGCTTCGGCAAGACTCGGCCCATTATTCGCGGTCCCCAGGCTGATCTGAATGTCCTGTGTAAAGGACGGAAGATCTAATCGCTGGATCGAGCCGACCCCATTTAGACCGACGTAGAGATACTGGGATGTGCTGTCAATCGCGAGTTTCGTGGGCTCGCTGCCGGCGAAATGGTATCCAGTAACCGCTCCGGTCGTCGGATTTATCACGGCGATCGTGTTGCCGTTTGTACCGTAGCTACTCGGCAAGGACGCATAGATCAGCTGTGCGAAGGGATCCCAGATGAGGTCGTTGGCGGGAAGATCCAAAACGGTGAGGGTAACGGGATAAGTGACATTGAAGGTGGCAGCCGACGAGACGATGCCCGGAGACGGGTTGGCCACCGACAGCTGAACAATTCCGGCGGTTGCAAGCTCAGCTGTGGTGGGTTGAGCCTGAAGCTGATTGGAGCTGACGTAAGTAGTCGGAATGCTCACACCGTTCCATTCCACTTTTGCGCTGGCCATGAAGTTTTGACCATTAACAAGAATGGGCTCGGAAGCGGTTCCAGCCACGATGGAAGGTGGCGAAAGGCTATTAATAGAAGGTTCGGCTGAGACAACCTGAAGGCTGGTAGATGTCACTCCGCCGCCAGGCGCCGGGTTTGACACGTATAAACCAACCGACCCTGTGTTCGACAAAACAGTATCCGGTATCTGAACTGTGATTTGAGTGGCGCTCACATATGTCGTGGGCAGCGGGGTGTTACCGTTCTGGAGATAAGTTAACGTGGACGACAAGAATCCCGAACCGTTCATGGTGATCTTAGTGGTCGGGCTGTCGACATAAACAGTAGGCGGGGAGAGCGACGTGACAATGGGAATGGGATTTCCGCCGGTACCTTGCAGGGGAATATTGATTGGGTTGGCCACGCCTGCTTCAGTAATCACCAACGTGGCTGCAACATTGCCCATCGCAGCGGGCGTGAACGTCATGAACATTTCGCAAGTTTGTTCGCCGGAAATGGTCCCAACGCAAGGAAACCCGTAAAACGCAAAGCTGCTGCTACCGGTACCACTAATCGTCATGTTGGAGATGGTGACCGCACTTACGCTCGTGTTACTCACGAAAACGTATGTCGGCTGGCTGGTTGAATTGAGGGCGACCGTAGCAAACTGGATCGGATTGGGATAAACGGTAACCGCAGTGGAGGCCCCTGCCAAGGTTCCAGTCAGAACGAGACAAGTGAACTGCAGAGCGACGCGCAACTTTCGATACATAAGTTTAGCTCCTGGGTCTTGAGTTCCCCCTCAAGCGCACATGGCGCGGAGGCAGTGTACACGCAAGTACGAGAAAAGTCTCTAGATTCCGAAAGAATTTATTGCCTTGTAATCCGCGCGGGGTTTGGCTTTCAGCGTGCTTTGTAGCTTCGGAAGTAACCAGCTTTCCAGGGGCTGCGTCGGATGGCTCGGGAACGTTGTCTTGTTGCCCAAACTCCGGTTTGTTACTTGCCCATCGCCCGCCTCAACCTTAGTGGCGACGAGCCATCAAGCTGACGTCGGGGGCCTTGCTGTTGATGCCGGATGCTAGCTGTTGCATGAGCAAATGTCCACTTCGGCGGACCGAAATAGCAATGCGAGTTCTCGTAATGGTTGCTCTGCGACAGTCCACTAGGCCTGGAAGCGGCATCCTGCCCTCCGTCACGGTGCATTGACTGCCTTCAACTCCACCGAGACGAGCCGCAATTCGCTGGTGAACGCTCCCGTCGAATGCGAGTACGTCACGTACATAGTTTGTCCCCCATTGCCGTTGAACTCCGGATGAGCCTGGGCATCGTGCACTGAGTTGCCTCCATTTCCCGGAGCGAGCGCATCGAAGGCTGTCACCTCCTGCGACCACGGCCCCTCAGGCTTGGGCGCCGTGCGCATCCTGACGTGCTGGGAAAACGGCGAGTTGTAAACGACGACATAGTTTTGCAGATAGTCATTCCACGACACACTCATAATCGGAGCCGCGTTCATTACCGTGACCGCGTTGCTGACGTTGCCCGACCAACTTCCACTTCCCGCGTAGAAGGTCCATGCGGTTCGATCGAGAACGTTTTCCAGCGCAACGCGCCCCAACACGCACGGCACTCCGGGATTGGAGCCGTTGCAGGCATACGCATAAAGAGTGTCTCCATCGGCAAAGGCGGCCACGCCAAAGTTGGGATCGTTCTGGCCAAACAGCAGGTCGGGATGATCCGCAGTTGGATTGACAGTGGGCCGCTGCGGCTGGTCGGCGAAGTTCTGCCAGATCGCGACAGAGTAGCCCACTGCCCCGAAGTTGAAGTTGCCGGGTTGAGCCATCACCAACTGGTAAAAGACTAGGGCGCGATTCCGGGCGGTGTCGGCCACCACCGGCCCCGGCCACAGCGCCCAGCGCGCGCCACAGGGCTGCTGCTGGCACGGATTACCCTGATGCGCGGTGTTGAAGGCTTGTTCGGCTGCGGTATAGGAGAGCAGCATCGCGGGCGCGCCGGCGGCGTCCTCGCGTTCTTGAAATCCCGTGATGCCGTCCGCGGCATTCAGGTCCGTGGTCGACGCCCACGAGTCGCTGATCAGAGTGTCGCCTTCGGCATTTGGGTTCACGAGAAAAGTGTCGCCGTAGACCCAGACCGAGTTTCCCGAGAACAGGCCGCTGTAGCCGCCA
Organism: Acidobacteriota bacterium; assembly: GCA_013289685.1. GTDB lineage: Bacteria > Acidobacteriota > Terriglobia > Terriglobales > Acidobacteriaceae > Sulfotelmatobacter. Next base: position 420,983 of record JABCZL010000004.1, read on the forward strand.
TCCCGCCCCAGGATTTTCGGATTGTTGCCGATCGCTCCCAGATCGACGGCCTGCACCACCGTCAGGCTGGCGGGCGGCCCGGAGGAACCGCAGCCCGTCATGGTCAGAACTGCGAGCAATCCGCAAACGGCTAGGCTAAGACTGAGCACGCGCATGACGGCCTCGGCAAGACTGTGATACAGACGACTCTCTCTATTGCTTGAATTGGATTCAGGTATCCCGGATTATGGTTATCTCGAGCCCGTTCAAAATGTTCTTGCACGATGGCCCTCTCATCCGTGGACCCCAAGGCTATTTTCTCACTCGATGAAATGGCTGTTCTCGCCAGCTGAAAATCACTAGGGAGTTTCGGCGTGTCTGGATTGCCATGCTGGCCTCCATCTGGACATCTCGGAGGCAGACTGTAACACTGACCCGGACGGCGAGAACTGTTCAACTGGGAAAGGAATTGTGGAAACGCATGCCGAACCTTCGCAAAGGTGATTATCTACTCGCCCGCATGGCGCTGATCTTGTGCTGCACGTTGGCGACAGCTCAAGTCGGAACCACAAAGAGAATCGTTGGCTACTATTACGGGAAAGGTCGACCAGATTATCAGTTGTCCCAGGTGCCGGTTCAAGAATTAACTCATCTGATTTATTCCCATGCAAAACCGACGGCTCACGGCGATTGCGAACTAGCCCACGCTGATGTAGATACGCCGAACCTACTGGCCCTGAAAACTCTAAGAGCTCGCAATCCGCGTCTCTCAGTGCTCCTTTCAGTTGGGGGATGGAGCGGTTCAACATATTTTTCCGACGTTGCTGCCACGCCTTCCGCGAGAAGGCAGGTTTCTGCATCCTGTTTGCAAATTGTCGAGAAGTACGGTCTTGATGGACTGGACATTGATTGGGAATACCCAGTGACCGGAGGGAAGCCAACCGATCACAAGCGAATACGCGATAAGGAAAATTTCGTCCTCCTTCTGAAGCAACTGCGCAGTGATTTGGATGCGTTCGGGCACGAACGCCACTTGCTGCTTACCATTGCATCCACTGGTTACCGAAATCATCTGAATGATCTGTCGCTCAAAGAAATGTCTGACGTTCTGGACTGGTTCAATCTCATGGGCTACGACTTCAATGAGATGCAACCGAAGCGTACATCCCACCACAGTGGGCTCTTTGCGTGGTCGGCGACTTCAAACTTGGATGCAGACGCGAGCAAATACGCAAATTCCGATGCCGCTGTGCAAAGGTATCTAGGTCACGGTGTTCCGCCTGAAAAGATCGTGCTAGGCCTGCCCTTTTACGGGCAAGTTTGGGCCAGCGTCCCTGATGAGAATGAGGGCCTTTATGAGCCATACACAGGCAGGCCCGGAGAAGACGGTACGTTGAGCTACCGTCAGATTGAGCAGATCTATCTTCCCGTTTACACTCGACATTGGGACGATCAGGTCAAAGTACCTTGGCTTTATAACAAAGGGACCAAAATCATGATCAGCTACGAGGACCCGGAGTCGATAGCCGTGAAGGCCCATTACGTAATTCAGAAACATCTGGGAGGAATAATGTTTTGGGACCTTGGTCAAGACGACAGCAAATCAACGCTACTTGGTGCGATCTACCAGCAACTTGGCGGGAATTGATTTCCTGGAATTGTTGTGGTCATCCGAGAAACTTATTCGGTTGTTGACGTAAATATCGCGCGATAGCACTCACCGTTCCCTTTTGACCCGATTCACTCTGCCCCTTCCATCTCTTCCGCCATGGCAAGCATCTTGGTCACGCTGTTCCAGTTGCGGGCCGTGCCGGTGGTTTTCAGCAGCTTTTCGACCTGCGACCAGGGGAGCTTCGACTTCCCGGCGCCGTCGGGGAAGTAGATGTAGAGTTCGCGGCCTTTGAGATGCAATTCCTCGGGATAGGACTTGAAACCGGCGAGCGTCGCCTCTGCCTCCGGGCCGGGTTCGCCGGCGAGGAACGTCACCAGGATCTTGCCGGGTTCCAGTTTGCGAGACGCGGGGAACGGAGTGGCCGCGACCGCCTTCCTGATTTCGTCTGTGGTGCGCAGAATCACTGCGGGGCGGAAACCGAATTTGCGCTCGATCGCATCCTGAATCTTTTTCGCCAGTGCGGCGGAATTTTTCTCTCTGGTCCGGAAGATGACGTTGCCGCTCTGCACGTAAGTCAGCGGATCTTCGAACTTGAGCGCCTTGTAGACGGCACACAGGGCGTCCATCTTGATTCTGTTGTGGCCGCCAAGGTTGACGCCGCGGAGCATGGAGATCAGAACAGGCATGGAACTATTTCGGAATCCTGTGCAGGGTAATGCGGCGGTAGAGCGTCTTTCCATCGTCGATCATGAGTCTGCCTGCCATGGTGTCTCCCGTGACATGGAATTCCCAATCGTCTTTCTCTTTCGTGCTCGTTGTGCAACTCAGAACGCCCGCCTTCCCGTCATAACGACAGGTCAGCGTGCCCATAAACTCGGGCGCCCCTTCGATCACTTTGTAGGCATCCAGATCGAGCTGAAACGAATCCTTTTTGTCTTCGGTAATCTGATAGAGCACATGCTCGTCGTGGCAAGGCGAATCCGGCACCGTGCACTTGGAGTCTCCCTCCCAGGAACCCAGAACCGCTTTATCGGAAGCGTGAAGAGAGAGTGCCGTACCAAAGGCAAATAGAAGGATGGCTGCTACGCGGCGCATGGCGTTTCTACCGCATCATATCCGAAGTGGGGCTGTCTTAGCTGATGTCGAGGAACGACAGGCTGCCTTTTAGCACGGTGCCGCTTGAGATGGCCTACCGAGTACGTGGAACCAAGAGAATCACTTTGACTTGATGCGGATTCGCTCGGACAATCAACACATCTGGCCAATTTGATTTTCCAGGTCGCATGGCTCGCGATTTTGGGGCTTCCGGGCCCAGGGAGAAGTGCTATGTCGGGACAAGTGGTTTTGTATTTCGAGGATCAGGCGGACGCGCTGCGTTTCGCGCTGGCCGCGGGGTCGGTGATGGCGGGGGAAGGCGGTAAGTTCACCAGCGATCTGTTGGAGGAAACCGGCCGGGTCACGCGCATCCGCCTGGACGCGGTTGCCGGAGGATCGAAGAAGCCGAATCCGGTGCGCGCGGCTTGACTCTTGCAAGCTGAGTCAGCGCTGGTGCCAAGGCGTGTCGGGCTGCGCCCGGCGGACAGCCGGGGCGGCTGTCCCCACATAAAAATCTCCACACAGAGAATCTCAGGATTGAATCTTCGTCACGCTGTGCCGGCGTTGGTGAAGGCCTCGAGCGCGTCCGAGAGCGTGGGGAACATCAGGAAAATCTGCTCGACCTTGGTGATCTCGAAGACCTTGCGCACGCGTTTGTTCACGCCGGTGAGCGCCATGCGGCGCCCGGCCTTGGTGCAGGTGGTGCAGGCGCTGACCAGCGATCCCAGCCCAGAGGAATCGAGGTAAGGAACGTTGGTGAAATCCAGAATCATGGTCGGAGCGTCTTCACGCCGCACCGCATTCAGGAACGGAGACACGTTCTCCATGGTCAACGGGCCGCGGAAGCTCAACACTCCCCGGTCGAGACGCTCGATCTCCAGCGGTTCCGATGCCATAGCGCAGCGATTCTAGGCTAGATGGCAAGCCCGGTTCAAGTGGACCGGTCGAGCTACGCTCGACCGGGCAGCCGAGGGCGGCTGTCTTCACAAATCTTTCTGTGGTTACATTGGGCCACTGTTTTGCCTTTGTAATCTTTTTGTGTTTTCTTTGGGCGGGCGCTGCACCGGGCCCGTGCGCGACTACGATTGCAGTAACGGCATGTGGGGGGAAACGGATGATGAAAAGAATTGGAACTTCTTACAAGCGATGGCGCAACCAGCCCTGTTAGTGTTCATTCCGGCAGTTTCGCAAAACATCCCAAGGGATCCCATGCCCGCATTCTGCTGAGCTCGGTCTTCGGACCGTACGCGCAGGACGACGAATTTGGCAGCCGCTCCATCAATCCGATGGAGCTTTATCACAATCAGGTCACGCGGGCGCAGGGCAGCTTCTCGCTGCGCATGTTTCATCGCTCCTGGGGCATCATGATGATCCAGGCGAACGTCTCCGCCCCCTGTGCGGTGCTCGATTTCCCCACGCGCGACGACTTCGCGCGCCAACTGAAAACCAATCAATACCACGTGGTGGGCATCACGGGAATCATCGTGAACGTCGCCAAGGTTCGCGAGATGTGCCGCATGACGCGCGAACTCTCGCCCCACTCGGTGATTATCGTGGGCGGGCACGTGGCCGCCATTCCTGGCATCGAGAACATGATCGACGCCGACCACATCGTGAAGGGAGAAGGCGTTTCCTGGATGCGGCGCTACCTGGGCGAAGACGAAACCGCGCCCATCCGGCATCCCGCGATCGTTTCCGGAATGCGCACGCGCATTATGGGCATCCGTCTACCAGAGCGCAAGGGCGCGACCGCCGCGACGATCATTCCTTCGGTCGGCTGCCCCATGGGCTGCAACTTCTGCACGACGTCGGCATTCTTCGGAGGCAAAGGAAAGTTCGTCAATTTCTTTGAGACGGGGGACGAATTATTCGAAGTGATGAGCCGCATGGAGGACGAATTGAAAGTAAGCTCGTTTTTCGTGATGGACGAAAATTTCCTGCTGCATCGCGAGCGTGCCATGCGCCTGCTCGAGCTCATGAAAGAGGGGAACAAGAGTTGGGCGCTGTCGGTGTTCGCGTCGGCCAATGCAATCCGCAAGTACACCATGCAGGAACTGGTGGAACTGGGCGTGTCATGGCTGTGGATGGGCCTGGAGTCCCCCAAAGCCGGCTACAGCAAGTTGCAGGGATCAGACACGCGGGAACTCACGCGCGAATTGCGCGAGCACGGAATCCGCGTGCAGGGCTCGACCATTATCGGGCTCGAACACCACACGCCGGACAATATCATGTCGGAAATCGAGCACGCCGTCTCTCACGATACCGACTTCCACCAGTTCATGCTGTACACGCCCGTGCCCGGAACCCCGCTCTACCAGCAGATGGCGGAAGAGGGCCGTCTCTTGAGCGATGTGGATTATGCCGACGTGCACGGCCAGTTCAAGTTCAATTTCAAGCATGCCGCAATTTCGCGGGAAGATTCAAAGCGCTTCCTCGACTGGGCTTTCTGGCGCGACTTCCAGCTCAACGGCCCGAGCCTGTACCGCATTTCGCGCACACTTCTAGCGGGATTCAAGCGTTACAAAGATTATCCCGACGCGCGGGTGCGCGAGCGGTTTACGCGCGAGATGGAAAAGCTGAGCGGCGTGTACGGCGCGGCGTTGTGGGCTATGGAGCGGCAGTTCAAGAAAGTCGATCGCAACGTCAGCGAAAAAATTCGCGCATTGCGGCAGGAATTCAAGCAGGAATCCGGAGTCGTGTCGCGGATGCTTCCGGCGGTACTCGGTCCAATCCTGCTGTGGACGACGCGGCGGGAGGAGAGGCGTCTGGCGCGCGGCAAGACCTACGAGCCACCCACGATTCTCGAGCGGAGCAACTGGGTTGAGGCATAGAGCTAGCGATTCGCGGTCCAGTTTGCGTGGCAAGCGCCGATAACGCCAGCTATTTCTCCGCCGGGAGCAGGCCAGATGTTGCAAGCAACGTCTCTGCGGATGACGAGCGATAACGTATACTACGGTTCGTCTCCGGAGGAGACGTGACCCGCACCCACTTCGCCGTTGTAGCCATCTGGGTCTTTCTGCTCGGCCGGGCCAACCCCATCTTCGGCCAGCAACCGCAAGCCCCACAGACTCCTGGGGCGCAAATTGCCGACGAATTGGGCACCCTGGCCAGCGATGCTATGCAGGGGCGCGGCAGCGGCACGCCCGACGAACTGCGAGCGGCGACCTATCTAGCCTCCGAGCTGCGCCAGATCGGAATCTCTCCGCTGGGTGACAACGGCGGTTTTATTCAGGATGTCGCCACCACAGTCAATTTTCGTTCAGGCCCCCGGGCGTGGCACACCCGCAATGTGATCGGGGTTCTCGCCGGGAGCGATGCCAAGTTGAAGGACCAGGTGTTGCTACTGACTGCTCATCTCGATCACCTGGGAGTTAGAGCGCCGGTGAACGGCGACAGCATCTATAACGGTGCCGACGATGACGCTTCGGGTTGCGTCGCCGTCCTGCAACTGGCGCGGGCGTTGGCGGCAGGGCCGCCTCCGAAGCGTACCGTGCTCTTTGTTTTTTTCGGCAGCGAGGAAACTGGCGGACAAGGCGACCAGTATTTTCTCCGTCACCCGCCGCTGCCTTTGGATCGTATTGTCGCCAATCTTGAGTTCGAGATGATTGGACGGGCCGACCCCGCCGTCAAACCCAACGAGCTTTGGCTCACTGGCTATGATCGCAGCAACCTCGGCCCGGAACTGGCACGGCGCGGCGCAAAATTGGTGGCCGATCCTCATCCGCAGCAGCAGTTTTTTCAGCGCTCCGATAATTTCGCCCTGGCCAAACGTGGCATCATCGCTCAGACCGTCTCGAGCTACGGCTTACACAGTGACTATCATCGGCCGAGCGACGATGTGGCGCATATCGATTTCAAGCACATGGAGCAGGCGATCGCGTCCATGATTGAACCTGTGGAGTGGCTCGCGAATTCCGATTTCAAACCGGAGTGGCTGCCGGGGAAAAAACCTTAGCCCAGTCGTGGCGCCTGTTATCCCGTTCGGCGCGCCGACAGCATGCTCAGAATTTCCCGCAGCCCCTGGCGGATGTGCTGAATCTCGGGCGCGGAGTGCGCCGGGAAAGGAATGGCGGTCTGCGTCTTGTCGGTCTTCGTTTCCTCGCGCAAGTGCTGCCGCGCGCCCGCGATGGTGAATCCCTGCTCGTAAAGCAGTTGCTTGATGCGCAACACGCTTTCCACGTCGCGCTTGCGGTACATGCGCTGCCCCGTGCTGCTCTTGACCGGCTTCAGTTGCGGGAACTCGGACTCCCAGAAACGCAGCACGTACGCGGGAAGGTGGCACAGCGTGGCCACTTCGCCGATGCGGAAATAGAGCTTGTCGGGGATGAGGATTTCATCCGCTTTGTGCTTCGCCGTGCTTTTCTTGCGGGCCGCCATTGTTTCGATCAAGCGTGCAAAAGCCGCGTGCTCTACCGATTGTGGTCTGCCTATTGTGCCACAGGTCGGGGCGAGGATAGCAGGAATTTCACCGGTGTTTCAGCCTGAAATTGGGGCTTCGGCATCAGGATCGCGCCTCATGTAGAACTTGCGATCATCTTCGTGTGTGATTCGGAATCCCATCCGCTCATAGAGCCGCAGCGCCGGGTTGATTTTCACCACGCCCAGCGTCACCGCCTGCCGGGCGCGTGCAGCCTCAGCAATTAGGCGATGCATCACTTCGGTGCCGATGCCCCGCCGCTGGAAAGTGGAGTCCACAAAGAGTTGTGCAAGAAAAAGCGAGCCTTCTCGCGTCGTACTCTGCAACCACCCGACGTCAGCGCCGTCGACAGTGATGATGCGAACCTGCGGGAGTTCCCATTGCTGGCGAAAGCTGGCAGATTGAGCGACCCTGTCCAGGTTCAATTCGCGAATGATGTTCTCCATCCCGGCGAAATACAGGACTGCGCAAAAGTCGAAATCCAGGGTGCGAGCCGGGCGAAGAGTAATCTGCATAACCTGTCAGCCGATTCTATTTTCGGCCTGGGGACGCAAAAAGGAAAAGCCCCTCAAGAGGTGCTTCTCTTGAGAGGCCAGTGAGAAATCGGGTGTAAGCGAGGTATCGTCCTCGCTGACGGTTAGTGTTTCTTCTTTTTTGCCTTCTTCTTGGTTGCCATGAAGGTTCCTCCGTGAACGATTTTCCCTTGCAAAGGTTCTTGACTACGGGGCCCTTGTACTTGAAAGACCAACCCTACTCGTAGTATGGGAAAGTCTTATATCACAAGATATTGCGGCACTATGAATAAAGTGTCAACACAATTTTGCAGTTTGGCGCGGAATTTTGAGAACCGTCGTTAGCCGCTGGTCGTTGGTCGTTGGCGAAATTCAGAGAAACGAGCGCCGTGGTTGTGGATTCGCTAACGACCAACGACAAACGGCCAACGACTGGTAGTACACTGCGCCTCATGCGGCGCGATCCCATCGAACTGGAAATCTTCAAGAACCTGTACCACTCCATCGCCGAGGAGATGGGTGCGGCTCTGCGGCGCACCGCGTTTTCCCCGAACATTAAAGAGCGGCGCGATTACTCGTGCGCGGTTTTCGACTCCGCGGGTGAAGTCATCGCCATGGGCGACCACATGCCCGTGCATCTCGGATCGATGCCCATGTCGGTGCGGGCGGCGATCGATGCTGGCGCAATGGGGGCCGGAGCGATGCGTCCCGGCGATGTTGTCATGCTGAATGATCCGTTTCGGGGGGGGACCCATCTGCCCGACATCACACTGGTCGCGCCGGTGTATGTGGAGCAGAGCGGAATCGGGGCTGGCCAGAAACGGGGACCCTCCACTAGCTTGCGCGGGCGAGGCGCCCGCGGCCACACGAGTTTGCGCCACACGAAGCCCGATTTCTATGTAGCTTCGCGGGCTCATCATGCGGATGTGGGCGGGGCTTATCCCGGCTCGATGGGCCTGTGCCGCGAAATCTATCAGGAGGGTGTTCGCATCCCTCCGGTGAAACTGGTGCGCCGGGGAGCCATGGATGCGGATGTGCTCGCGATGCTGCTCAATAACGTCCGCACTCCGGAGGAACGCGAGGGCGACCTGGGAGCGCAAATCGCGGCCTGCCATACCGGCGCCGAGCGCCTGCGTGAAGTTTGCTCGCGTTACGGCGTGGCGCACGCCCGGTGCGCGGCCATCAATCTGCTGGATTATTCCGAAGAACTGATGCGCGCGTTTTTGCAAAGCGTGCCGGCGGGCGAGTATCGGGCCGAGGATTTTCTGGATGGCGATGGGGTCAGCGATCGGCCGATCAAGATTGCGGTGGCGGTCACGGTTCACCAGGGTGAGAAGAAACGCGGGCGGGGGCGCCCGCCCCACATGGTCACCGTGGATTTCACAGGAAGCGATCCGCAAGTCGAAGGCAGCGTCAACGCGGTCGCGGCCATCACCTACTCGGCTTGCTTCTACGTGTTTCGCTGCCTGCTGGCCGAGGATGTTCCGGCCGCAGCCGGGCTGATGCAGCCCATCCACGTCATCGCGCCCCAAGGAACCATCGTGAATGCGCGGCCCCCGGCAGCCGTTGCCGGCGGAAATGTCGAGACCTCACAGCGCATCGTCGACGTCGTGTTGCGGGCACTCGCACAGGCCATTCCCGATCGCATCCCCGCCGCGGCCGCGGGAACAATGAACAATTTGACCATCGGCGGCATGCATCTCAGCGCCGAAGATCCGCGCACCGCCGAGCCCTTCGCCTACTACGAGACGATCGCCGGCGGGATGGGCGCGCGGCCCGGCAAACCCGGCGTTTCCGGCGTGCACACCCACATGACGAATTCCTTGAACACTCCCGCCGAAGCGTTGGAGTACGCCTATCCCCTGCGCGTGCGCCGGTATTCCCTGCGGCCGGGCAGCGGCGGCGACGGAAAGTTCCGCGGCGGCGATGGCATTGTCCGCGAGATTGAAGTGCTCACCGACTGCGAGGTAACTATGCTGGCCGACCGCCGCTCGCGCGGGCCGTGGGGACTGTCCGGAGGAGGTGACGGCGCACCGGGGAAAACATTTATCACACGCCGCGACGGCGCCGTCGAATCGATGCCCGCGAAGTTCAGTACTCGCCTGCAAAAAGGCGAACGGATTACGATTGAAACTCCCGGTGGCGGCGGCTGGGGGCAGGCCTAAGCGCTCGCTTTGAATCGTTGCTGTCATTGGGATTGGAAAGGACATGAATTTATGCACATCCTAAAGTCGGTGGGAGTGATATCGGTCGCGAAGCTCATGGGCTTGCTCTATGGTTGCCTCGGACTGATTTTCGCCCCAATCTTCCTGGTGGTCGGACTAGTCGGATCTTTCGCCGGCGCCGACAAAACTCCGCTGGCCGGAGTTTTTGGAGTCGTTCTCGCCATCCTCATGCCCCTTATCTACGGAGCCATGGGATTTGTGTCAGGCGCGATTGGCGCGCTGCTCTATAACGCCTTAGCCAAGTGGGTGGGCGGCTTCGAGTTGGAACTGGAGCCGCAGGCAAATCTGCCTGTCGCACCCTATCCCATAATTCCTCCACCAACCCCGGGCATCTAAGGTTTGCTGGAGGCAGAAGCAATGGCAACCGATCCCGCCACTCACTATATCGACGAAGCGCGCCGGCAGATGCGCGGCTACAAGCGCATGGGTGAAGGCGCGATGACGCAACTCCGGGACGAAGACTTCTTCGTCACGCTCGATCCGGAGTCGAACTCTGTGGCCATTCTGGTCAAGCACCTTGCGGGCAATATGCGCTCACGCTTCACTGACTTCTTAATCAGCGACGGCGAAAAGCCGGATCGTTTTCGTGATGATGAGTTTGAACTAACTGGAGCGACAACGCGAGCCGAGGTGATGAAGTGGTGGGACGAGGGTTGGGCTTGCGTGCTGGGAGCGATCGAGGCGCTCAAGCCGGAAGATGTTATGCGCACGGTGACGATTCGAGGCGAGCCCCACACCGTGCTGCAAGCCATCAACCGGCAGATCGCGCACTACTCAGCCCACATCGGGCAGATCGTGTTTCTGGCCAAGCATCTCCGGTCAAGCGAGTGGAAAACGTTGAGCATCCCGCGCGGCAAGTCTGAGGAATTCAAGAAGGTGGCGCCCAAGTCGAGCAAGCCATGAAATTCTTGCGCCATATCGCCGCTCTCCTTCGTAGCTGACTGGCTAAGGGACTCGCGATTGCGGGAGAAACTCGTGGCCGCTGGCGGAACTCGTGCCCCCGGCGGAAACCGTGCCCCCCCGGCAGCACTGTGGAAGAGCGGCCCTTCCAGGGTCGCGTGAGGCAATCAACCTCGGACGGCTTTAGCCGCCGTGGTCGTCTTTCCGTCGTTGCGGCTCGGAATCTTTCACCTGTGCTAAAGCCCGATCTCCTTTTCAACTCATAACGCGGCGCCGAAGCGCCGTTCTTCCACGTTGATTGCCGGTGCTGAAGGCACTCCAATCCAAAGCCAGGTCAGCGAGACCTCGGCCCAAAGTACCGATAGTGTCCCGTAATCTTCCAGTTGAAAAGCACATCTTCCATCCTTGGCCCTTCGCCAATGTTATGCACAATCATGTAGCGCCCGCTCCAGCGGGCCTTTTGATCGACGACGATGCCAATGTGCGGCACGTTCCCACCCAGGTCCCACGTCACCAGATCGCCCGGCGCGTACTCTTCCGCACGGCTGGTGATGGGCAGCGATGCACCCATGCGGTGGAAGAACACCATCAGATTCGGGACGCGGCGGTGGTCGATATTCGCGTCGGGACGAGCCAGCAACCAGCGCCGCTTATTCAGATACTCCGCGAAGTTCTGCACCATGTCTTCGTGGACTTCTTTTTGCAAGTCGACGCCCACGGCACGGTAACTGCGAATGATTTCATCGGTGCAAACGCCGGTATCGGACGGAACGTCCCCGCCTGGATACGGAATGCGAACGTACGCGGAAACGTAGCGCACCGAATGATGCGTGCGCTCGATCGCGGCGGCCACCAGGCGACGCGTGAACTCTTGCCGCGAAGCCGGCGCACCGGACTGCGTTGAAGCGAGGCTCCACAACGCGCACGCCGAGAGCATGCCTACTCCTACGACTCTCGCTCTTTCCCTGAACAGGCGCATTTCAAACGATTGTAAAGCCAAATGAAGCGCAACTCAGACTGCAGCATTTCGGCGAATCAGTGTTTCTGCGAGCCGTCATTCTTCGAATCGGGAGCGGCGGTTCGAGGCCAGACGGGAGACACCAGCTCACTGCGCCAGATCGGGCCTCCTAAGAAGGATGGGCTCTCCGATTTGACGAACGCCGGGGCTTCCCCACCCAGAATCCATACATGCGCGTCGGGCGGCTGCTTCCCTAACAGTGGTGCCACCAGTCCGGCGATGCCCCCGAGTTCGATTTTCACGACGTAGTGCACGGCTTCGTGGCTGGATCCAGCTAGTGAGAAAGGCTCTGTGCCTTGAGGAGTAATCGCGAGCTTTACGAGGCGGGGCTTGGGTGTGGCCACCACCATCGACACCTCCGCCGGCGGAGCATCCGGGCGAACGTTCTTCAGCAGCGTCAAGACTAAACCGTTGGCAAGGTCTGGCGGCAGCTTAAGGCGCTCAGTCGCCGTTTTTTCTTTCCCATCGTCATCCGTGTACTGTACCGTAACCTGGCCCGTGGAGGTCGCGATCGAGAGGTCTATGGGATGCGGGAACGCCGGTCCTTTCTGCACCAGGTGATAGCTGATCAGCCGGAAGTTTCCGCGCTGCGAAAAAATAGTGGTTTCCTCTTGTCGCGAGCCGTCCTTGAAGCGGTATATCAGGCGGTTCGTGATCCGGTTGCCCGCGGGGACTTGCGTGAGATCGCCTTCCGCAAGCGGGGTACCGTCAAGATTGCTGAGCACGAGAAAGCCGTGAACCGAGCCCTCCCTGTGAAGCACCGCTACCGGCGACGCCGGTGCCGATGCGCCGCCAAGAAAGCAAGCGGAGATAAGCAGGATCGCAATCAACCGAACGCTCACGGTTTTCACCCCCAGTGAACAAGGTTCGCGGCCTTAGATGCTGGTTGTCAAGGCTACGGTTGGCGCTTGCAGTGTCCAACGATGAAGCGGTCGGTGCCAGATGCGAGGCCGCCTCCGGTGCTAAAATCATACGTTTTGTGTTTGAAGCAGTTTTTGGTACCGGAATTTATAGGTGGCAATTATGGCTGGGGCAACGAGAGAACGGACCATGCTGGCGGTGGTCAAGCCGGAAAAGGCTGCGGGCGCGGAAATTCGCGAGGTCAAGATCCCCACTTTCGGTCCCACCGATGTGCTCGTGAAGGTGAAGGTCGCGTCCATCTGCGGCACCGACCTGCACATTTATAACTGGGACCGCTGGGCGCAGAACCGCATTCACCCGCCGCTGATTCCGGGGCACGAGTTCTGCGGAGAAGTGGCCGCGTTCGGCGATGAAGTGACCAGCGTCAAGGAGGGCGACTTCGTTTCCGCCGAGATGCATGTGGCGTGCGGCAAATGCCTGCAATGCCGCACCGGCGAAGCGCACATTTGCCAGAACGTGAAAATCATTGGCGTGGACACCGACGGCGCCTTCGCCGAGTACGTGGTGATTCCCGAGTCGAATATCTGGAAGCTCGATCCCACCATCCCGCAGGAGTACGCGTCGATTCTCGATCCGCTGGGGAACGCCGTTCACACGGTGCTGGCCGGGGAGATCGCGGCCAAAAGCGTGGCCGTGACAGGCTGTGGGCCGATTGGGTTATTCGCGATTGCAGTGGCCAAGGCAGTGGGCGCAACTTCCGTTTTCGCGATTGAAGTTAACGAGCACCGCGCCCGCATCGCGCGCGAGATGCAGGCCGACTACGTGCTCAATCCCGCCAAAGAAAACGTCCACGACATCGTGATGGAGAAAACCGGCGGCCTGGGTGTGGACGTAGTCCTGGAAATGGCGGGGCATCCCGATTCGATTCGCACCGCCTTCGATATCGTCCGCCGCGGCGGAAGAATTTCGCTGCTCGGGCTGACCTCGAAGCCCATCTCTCTGAATTTCTCCGAAGACATTATTTTCAAAGGCATCACCGTGCAAGGCATCAACGGCCGCCGCATGTACCAAACCTGGTACCAGATGACAGCTCTGCTGAAAAGCGGCAAACTCAACCTGCATCCCGTGATCACCGACCGCATCCCCATGAAAGATTTCTCCAAAGCGATGGAGCGCCTGAAAACCGGCGAAGCCAGCAAGATTCTGGTGTATCCCAACGGCGTGCGCTAGTGTGCGTATGTGGCGCGGGTGCCCCCGCCCGCGAGCCTCTGATCCGAGATGTACTTGTACATCGCAAATCAATTTGTCATCCTGAGCGAAGCGATGGACCTATGCAATTCGCCGGAGTTATAGATGCTGCCAGCGAGTTGCATAGATCCTTCGCGCAAAGAACGCGCTCAGGATGACAACGTTAGTATTAGACTGATCCGTCCTCTAATCCGCGTTGATCCGCGCAAATCCGCGCGGCGAAAAGATTTTCGAGGTTCCCATGACCACCGCAACCCGCACCAACCCGCTCTCCTACCTCACCGACCAGCTCAACGAGCTTAAAGCCAAAGGCACGCACTTCAAGCTGCGCGTGCTCGACGACGAGCAGGCGCCCGTGTGTACGTTCGACGGCAAGAAAGTCATCAACCTCGCGTCGAATAATTATCTGGGGTTAACCACGCATCCCAAGCTGCGCGAGGCGGCGCTCGAAGCGACGCGCAAATTCGGCGTGGGATCGGGCGCGGTGCGCACCATTGCCGGCACGATGAAGATCCACATGGAACTGGAAGAAAAGATCGCGCGCTTCAAGAACGTCGAAGCCTGCGTGGTCTTTCAGTCGGGCTTCGCGGCGAATGCGGGGACGGTCTCGGCTGTGCTGGGCAAAGACGATTTCATCATCTCCGACGCGCTGAACCACGCCTCGATCATTGACGGCGCACGGCTCTCGAAGGCACAGATTCTGGTGTTCCGCCACAAAGACATTGCCCACGCGGAAGAGCAGTTAGTTAGCATTAAGGGTGCGTCCGGCAAGAAGCTGCTGATCACCGACGGCGTCTTCTCCATGGACGGCGACATTGGCCCGCTGCCCGCGCTCTGCGACCTCGCCGAAAAATATGGCGCCATCATGATGGTCGACGACGCGCACGCTTCCGGAGTGCTGGGCCGCAACGGTCGCGGCACCGTCGATCATTTCAACGTGCACGGCCGCGTCGACATTCAGGTTGGAACGTTGTCGAAAGCCATCGGCGCGATGGGCGGATACGTGTGCGGCACGCGCGACCTGATCGATTTTCTCTATCACCGCGCGCGGCCGTTCCTGTTTTCAACCTCCCATCCACCGTCGGTGGCGGCCACCTGCATCGCGGCCTTCGACGTTCTGGAGAACGAGCCCGAGCGCATGGAAAAACTTTGGGAGAACACGCGCTTCTGGAGGAAAGAACTCGGCCTGCTGGGCTTCGACATCGGTGGGCGTGCGACTCCGGCCAGCGAAACTCCGATCACCCCGATCATCATAGGCGACGGCAAGCTCACGATGGACTTCTCGCGCGAACTGTTCAAAGAAGGCGTGCTGGGCACCGGCATCGCTTTCCCCACAGTGCCCGAAGGAAAAGCGCGCATCCGCACCATCATGACGGCCACACACACGAAAGAAGAACTGGAGCAGGCGCTGGCTGTGCTCAAAAGCGTCGGCAAGCGCATGGGGATCCTGCCGGCCTGACACAGCCCAATTCAGTTCTCGCGATGAACGATCTTCCCGCTGACAATCGTCGCCACCACTTTCCCCGTGAACTGCCAGCCGTCGAAGGGAGTGTTGTGCGAGAGCGAGCGCGACTTGGCGGCGTCGAACGTCCAGCGCTTCTTGGGATCGAAGATGGTCACATCGGCGTGGCTGCCGCGTGCAAGTGTTCCACGGCCAGGGAGATCGAAGACCCGGGCCGGGCCAGCAGTGAAGAGCTCCACAATGCGAGTCAGCGGGATCTTGTGTTCGCGATGAAGCTTCGTGATCGCCAATGCCAACGCCGTTTCCAGGCCGGTGATGCCGAAAGACGCGCGCTCGAATTCAACCTGCTTTTCGTGGGCGGCGTGCGGGGCGTGATCGGTGGCAATGGCGTCCACGGTGCCGTCGGCGAGCGCGACCACGATCGCCTCGCGGTCGGTCGCAGAGCGCAGCGGCGGATTCATCTTGAAGTTGGTGTCGTACTCGCCGACGTTCTCGTCAATCAGGGTGAAGTGGTGCGGCGTCACTTCGCAGGTGACGCGGGCCTTCGCGCGCTTGCCGCGGCGCACGGCCTTGAGTGCGTCGGCAGTAGAAAGATGCGCTACGTGCAGGCGCGATTCTCGAATCTGCTGCGCCAGCGTCACATCGCGGTCCACGATAGCAGCCTCGGCGGCCGCCGGCATGGCGCGCAGGCCCAGCCGAAAGCTGGTGGGGCCGGCATGCATCGAGCAATTCTCGGTGAGGCGCGTATCTTCCGCGTGCTGCACGACTGGGAAATTCAATTCCGCGCCGAGACGCAAAGCCATGCGCATGACGTCGTCGTCGAGAATGGGCTTGCCATCATCGGTAACGGCGGCGGCACCCGCGCGCTGCAGGGAGGCGAAGTCGGTGAGGGTTCCTCCCTTGCTGCCGCGCGTCGCGGCTGCGATTGGAAAGGCGTTGACCACCGCCGCGCGCTCGGGATTCCGCAGCCAGGCGACCCATTCCGCCGTGTCGACAACGGGTGCGGTGTTGGGCATGGTGCAGACCGAGGTGAAGCCTCCGGCAGCGGCCGCGGCCGTTCCGCTCGCGATGGTTTCTTTGTAACCCTGCCCCGGCTCGCGCAAGTGAACGTGCAGGTCGATAAAGCCGGGCGCAACGATGAGTCCCCGGGCATCGAACTTCTCATCGGCAGAGCCGCGGATTTTATTCGGCAGAGCAACCTCGGCCACGCGGCCGTCACGCAGCAGCACATCCATGGGCGCGTTGATCTTCGCCGCCGGGTCGATCAGCTGCCCGCCTTTGATCAGGAGGCTCTTGTTTTCCGGGCGAGTCATCGAACTGCCCCCACTGGATTCGGCTTGTCATCCTGAGCGCGTCTTTTGCGCGAAGGATCAATGCAATTGTTTCTCGCCCAAGATAAGTGCATAGGTCCTTCGGCGCCAAAGGACGGCGCCTCAGGATGACAAGGCCGCCGGAGGCGCCGCTGACAAGGGACGTGGCTCATTTTGCCTTCCCCAGCGCCCGCGCCAGAATCGCCATCCGCGTCGGGACGCCGTTGTGAACCTCGTCGACGATCACGGACTGCGGGCCGTCGGCGACTTCAGCGGTCAACTCCAAGCCGCGGATGATCGGCCCGGGGTGCATGACGATGGCGTCGCGTTTGGCCAGCTTCAGCCGGGCGGTCGTCATCTGGTAGCGCGCAATGTAGTCCTGCAGGCGGATCTTCTGCCCGGCCAGGCGCTCTTTCTGCACACGCAGCAGCATGACCACGTCAGTGCCGCGCAGCGCATCTTCGATGTGGCGCGTAATCCTCAAGCCGGGTGCGAGTGTTGCGGCGACGTCAGGCACAAACTCGGGCGGACCGCACAGCGTGACCTTGACTCCAAACTTGGTCAGCAAATGGCAGGCACTGCGCGCCACGCGGCTGTGAAAAATGTCGCCGATGATCGTGGCCTGCAACCCCTTGAACGACTTCTTATGTTTGAGGATGGTGAAGGCGTCGAGCAGCGCCTGCGAAGGATGCTCGTGCATGCCATCCCCGGCATTGATGACGGGGATGTCGAGATGCTGCGCCATCAGGTGAGGCGCGCCCGCTGAGGGATGGCGCATGACGATGCAATCGGCGCCCACCGCGCGCAGGGTGTATCCGGTATCGAGCACGGACTCGCCTTTTTCTATACTCGATCCCGAGGACTGCACCAGCGTGGTCATCGCGCCCAGCGATTTCGCCGCGAATTCGAACGACGAGCGCGTGCGCGTCGACGCTTCGTAAAACAGAAGCACCACCCGCTTGCCGCGCAGCAGCGGCCGGGCCTTCAGCGGATTCATGCGGCGGGCCAGCTTGAGCAGACCCAGGATGTCCTTCGCGTCCAGGTGTTCGATCCCCAGCAGCGAACCGCGTGCGGGCTTGTTCATTGGAAAAAGTGCAAACGGTGCATCATACGCGGCAGGGGCGACCACCGCAAGAGCCCGATCCAGGCCCGCGCGATAAATGGAATCTCAGGTTTTGTCGCGCCGGCGAAACACTGCCCCACCCAGTGCGCCGCCAAGACCGGCAAGCAAAACAGAAAGCACGAAAAATCCGACGCTCGCCTCCACCAGGAACACGATGAATCCTCGGGGCGTTCTGATCTGATCGATCGAGGCCTGAGTATTCGGATTAGGGGGGAACCAGGCGGCGACTTGCTGCTCACCCTTGATGGCCTCGTCCTGCATTTTCGCCCTTACATCTGGAATAGTGACCGCAACCGCGAGGAATAGCGAGATGATGATGGAAAAAATGATTCCAGCCAATGCGCCGAGTCTAGCACCCTCGAACGCCCGCAATGGAATCCCCGGGCGACGCTGGCGGTAGAAAACAACCGCCAGGAACCCAGCGCTCAACAAAGCGACGGCGGGATACAGGCGCAATAACACGAGCGTTAACGCAACCAGCGCCGCGAGTGCGCACGGCTTCAGCGCCTGCGACCACTGCATCGGGAGCGCGAGCACCGGCACAGTCTGCGATGCCGGGAGCGCGACGGAGTCTCGCGACTTTGTAGCTGCGGCAGAGAATGCCAAAGGCTGCGCCGCGGGCTCAGTGATCAACACGCGAATCTGCGGGGCTGAACAGTGCGGGCAGAAGGCAGTTCCCTCCTCAACCGTCTGTCCGCACTTGTAACAGGGCTGTTCCATCAGAGATCAAAGACGAGCTGCCTCTGAAAGTATCGCAGAAAGTATCCCATTGGCGCAGGCGCAGAACGCGAAATGCCGAAACCACGAAGGGCAAGAAGTATCACGAAGGACTGGCTTCCCAGCATTTCCTTAGTGATACTTCGTGCCCTTTGTGGTTGACGCCTTGCGCTTAGGCCACTGCTTAAATATCCCCGCGCTTGCCCCGGGTATGCACGTAGACCAGAGCGAAGGTCGCTCCCTTGCCCGCGTCGCCAGGCTCAACGGCCACGACGTGCTGGTTATCCTCAGTGCCGACTTTCAGCTCTGTGACTGGGCCCGAGCTTTGCTCGCATTTCAATTCCTTGCTGTCCTTATCCTTATCCTTGGAGTCCTTGTCACTATCGCTGTCGGTGTCGTGCACTTCGACATCGCCGCCATGCTTCTGCGAATGGCACTCCAGAACCTTGCCGTACTTTTTCAACTTGCCGCGATAAAAGTCGATGACCTTGGCCGGGGAATCATCCGACTCGTATTTTGCGACCATCAGTTTCATCCCAAAGCTCTCGGTCAGGATTCCGAAATTGAGCGGGTCATTGTCTTTTTCCTGTTTGGGACGAGCACCCGGATACAGGGGCAGCCCCTGCTTTGCGGCGTCGGCATCCTTGCCGACGTGCATATCGCCAACCGAGCTGCGAACGTCAAAGGGCTTGTCCTGCGTGTCAGGCTGCTGCGCGCAGACAGGCAGAGCGAGAGCCGCAGTAAGAGCCAATGGGAATACGAGATGACGAAACATGAGATGGTCCTCCTTCAACAGATGCCGAGACGCAGCAAGCTGCGTCTCTACGAGCGATTGCTAGATCTCCGCGTCCTTGCCGTGCGTGCGGACATACACCAGTGAAAAGCTGGAGCCCTTACCGTCGGGCTCGACGGCCACGATGTGCTGGTTCTCCTTCGTGCCGACTTTCAGCTCGACGTTATTGCCGCTGGATCCTTCGCAGGTCAGTTCGTGAGATTCGTGATCCGACCCTTTGATGTCCGGGTTTACCTCAAAATGGCTGGTCCGACACTCCAGCACCTTGCCGTATTTCTGAAGCTGGTCCTTGTAGTAGGCGACGAGCTTCGCCGGAGAGTCATCGGATTGATATTCCATGGCGACGACCTTCAACCCGAAGCCGAAACTCGAGATGTTTACGTTGGCGCTCTTGTCGTTGCCGTCGGAATCATTTTGCTTCAACCGAGCTCCGGGATAGATCGCCAGGCCCACGTCAGCCACGTTGGCGCCCTTGCTGACGTGAATGCCGCCAACGGGCGTGCTGATGTCGACCTGCTTGTCTTGCCCATCCTGCTCTTTCTTCACGTTGATGCTGCAGGCCGGCAGCAGCAAGCCGGCAAGAGTCGCGAATCCTAAAGCGACTCTGCCGAACATTTGAAATCTAGTTCCGCGCATGAGGCCCTCCCTGGGCAACTTGCGCCGGCCGTTCCAGTCCGGCGCCGCGCTGGGCAACATTCGGAATCGTTACCGGCAGATGCCCGCGAATCGGAATCTCCCCGAACAGCGCCTTGATCGCCCCCACTTCCGACACAGCCGCGTTGGAAAAAGTACACATGTAATTCTCGATCTTCGGAAAATCGCTCGCCAAGTACGGATTCCCCATGGCAACCACCGCCGTCTTTTGCGCCGCATGGTCGAGTACTTGCTGCAGCAGTGCGCCGCTGGCATCGGCCATTGCAACCGAGTTGCCGATCTTGCCCGCCGTCGGAATCACGTAAACTGCAGCCACCACGGCTTCGGCCTCGTCGATCGCCTTCAGAACTTCGTCGCTCATGCCCGCAGCGACGCGGGAGTCCACATAGATCACGTGCGCGTCCGGAATGCGGGCGCGGAACTCACGTCCAAAGGCGCGGCCCGATTCCGTACGCATATCATCGGAAAAAATCACGGCCACCACCTGGTTGTGGGTCTCCTCTCTGGTCATATACGGAAGCCCACCCTTGGCGGTTCCCTTCGATTTCAGGGGCAGCACTTTGCCGTTGTCGCGCACCAGAGTGATGGCGGAATCGGCCACCTGCTGGCCAAATGTTATGTTATCCGGCTTGCCGACCACGGTGGCAATCGCGCTAAGATCGACCGTGCGTACTGTGTTCAGTCCAAGATGCCCCTTTATTTTCAGGATCTTGAGCACCGACCGGTTGAGCCTCTGCTGCGAAATCTCGCCCGAGCGCACAGCCTTCAGCATCGACTCGTAGGAAGCTCCCAAATCGGCCGGGATGATCAGCAAGTCGTTGCCGGCCTTGAAGGCCTCGACCGCAGCCCGGCCAATATCGTTGGCGAACAGATGCGTCAGCCCCGCCATGTCGAGGGCGTCGGTCACGATCAGACCCTTGAATCCAAGTTCCTTTTCGAGCAAGTCGCTCACCACCGCCGGGGAGATCGTGGCGACATGATTCGGGTCGGCATCGAGCGCCGGAACGGTGACGTGCGCCACCATCACGGAATCGACGCCCGCCGCAATCGCCTGGCGAAACGGCGGAAGCTCGATCGAATCCAGATGCGCGCGGTCTCCGTTCACGCTGGCCACGCCGAGATGCGAGTCGGTCGCAGTATCGCCGTGACCGGGAAAGTGTTTCACCGTGGTGAGCATTCCCGCCTCATGCGCTCCCTTGATGTAAGCCGTGACCAGATCGCCGACCTGCTTGGGATCTTCTCCAAACGAGCGCGTATTGATGATGGGATTGGCGGGATTCGAATTCACATCGGCGTCCGGGAAAAAATTCCAGTGCACGCCGACGGCGCGGGCTTCCTGCCCGGTGATCCGACCGAAATTTTCCGCGTCTTCGATCTTGCCGTCGGCACCGAAGGCCATGGCGTGCGGAAAGTTGGTCGTACCCAGCAGGCGCGTGGAAACGCCGCGCTCAAAGTCAGCCGCGAACAGCAGCGGCAGCTTCGATTCTTTCTGCAGCCGGTTCAGCAACTCCGCAGCCTCGTACGGCTCGGAGCGCAAAAGGAACGGCCCGTCGACATGCACCGACATGGCGAACGACCCTACGTGATATTTCTGCATGGTCTCGAGCCACTGCAGGTACTCGGGGCTCTCCACGTTGAGGAAGCTGGCCCGGCACCAGGGCATGAACAGCTGGCCGATCTTTTCTTCGACGGTCAGCGAGCGTAGCGTCTTCTCCGCCCACTTATCGCCGCGCGCAGTGCTGACGGGGGCGGGGTGCGAGGGCTTAGTCTTGCCGAATGACGGCACAGTAAGAGCCAGCACCAGCGCCATAGCGAGGACGATTCGGGGCATGAAGGAACGATACCAGAAGACCAGGCCTAGGGTTTCTTCCAGCGTCTATGTGAGGACAGCCCTCGGCTCCCGGCCTATGTGGGGACAGCCGCCCTCGGCTGTCCTCGGGCCGCAGGCCCGATGCTTTTCACTTGCTTCACCGTAGAAGAGCGGCCCTTTGAGGGCCGCCTAAGACGCATCGAATCTCCGTGGGCTTTAAGCCCCTGAGGGAGTCGTTCTCCGGGAAACGCTCGCGAAGCAACCCGGCCTGCGCCCCCGAGCGATCCCTCAAGAATCGCACCCGGGCCCGCCAACCGCCCCGCACTCCTTCCACAGCTTTTCCCAATTCCACATTCCGTATCCCACCTCTTTCGGCAACGGGAATCCGAGCTGATGCGCCAGCATCAACACCTGTCCGCGATGGTGGGCTTCGTGCGCAAGCATGTAGCACAGCATCTCCGGACCGACCGGCCAAGGCTTAGCCCATCCGTCTCTCAGAAACTTCGAGACCCGGCCCCCGCCGCCGAGCGCTTCCGCCAGCATCTCCGCGCAGCGAGCCGCGCTCTCCGCCAATCCCGCGCGCGCCTGCTGCGGTGTGCAGTGCGTACGGTTGAGCTGCCGCGGAGCCTCCAGATGCGGAGCCGTCAGCCGCACCCACTTGGTCCGGACGTTGTGCACATGCGTGAAGATCGCCGCGATGGTGCGGGCCTTGCCCGAGGGTTTCGCTCTCCACGCGGCAGGGTCAAGATGTTCGATCAGAATCTGGTTCATGCGCTCATTGGCGGCAAAGATCCGGACGGCGGCTCGGCCGAGTTGAGTGTGAACCTCGGGCTGTCGAATCTTGCTCTGACGAATCTTGCTCTGACCAATCTTGCCCTGACCAATCTTGGATTTTCGCGTGGTCACACCCGCCTGCTCCGCAACAATCATAATTCCTTACCGCCACTCGACTCAGCTACCTTCCGAAGAGCCCGCTGCTGAATCTCTTCATCATCCCCAAAACCCTTCAGCCACACCACCTCCGGCTCACGCCGGAACCAGGTCATCTGTCTCTTGGCATAGTTGCGATGCGCCTGCTGCGCCGCTTGCAGGGCTTGCTCTCGGGTGAGTTCTCCGCGCAAAAGCTGAACCGCCTGCTTGTATCCAAGCGACGCGTGTGGCCGTGCGGGTGCACCATACTTCACCAGCAGGCGCTGGGTCTCTTCGATCAGCCCGGCTTCGAACATCCGACGTGCGCGCTGATTGATGCGATCATAGAGCGCCCCGCGCACCGGGTCGAGGCCCAGCCGCAGAATGCGGAAGCCGCGCAGCGGTTCGCGCCCCTGCCGCCACAGTTCGGACATTTTCTGTCGGGACGCCAAACGGACTTCGATCGCCCGAATCAGCTTGGGGATGTCGTTAGCATGAATCTGCTTCGCCGCTGCGCGGTCGAAACGCCGAAGGATCCGGTGCAGATGATCAGAGCCGCGTCTCGCGGCGCTTTCGCGCAAACGCTCGCGCAACTCCTCCGAGCGCTGCGGGCCGGGGAACAGTCCTTCCAGCAGCGCCCGCAAATACAATCCAGTCCCGCCGACCACAATGGGCAAGTGACGGCGCAGGTTGATTTCGTTGAGCACCTGCCGCGCCTGCCGCGCATATTCCCCCGCAGTGACGTACTGCGTGGGATCGACACAATCGAAAAGATGATGCGGCGCGGACGCGAGTTCCGCCGCGCTGGGCTTGGCGGTCCCAATATCAAACTCGCGGACCATGGCCACCGAATCACAGTTGACGATCTCCCCGCGAAACTTCTGCGCCAGCGCCAAGGACAGCGCCGTCTTTCCGCTGGCCGTGGGCCCAAGAATCACTACCAGCAGCGAGTCGTCGTGATCTTCGTTGTGATGCTCGGGGCCCACGTTCAGCGCAAACTCCAGTGCAGGTCGTGCCAGTAGCGCACCAGCGTCAGCACCAGGAGCATCAGCGCGATCAGCAGCAACCCGGTGGTTTCCGAGGCGTAGACCGCGTGGCGGCGATGCTTGTGATCGTCGTTGGGAGGAGTCTCAGGCACGGCGATATTGTAGCGCGGACGTGAGGTCTAAAGTCCGAGGTCTGAGGTCCGAGATCCGCAGCGCAGATGGCGCACCTCGCAACCCCTTCCTGCTACACTACGGCGTCGTGCCGCACAAAAGCAGCCGAGTCGCGCGGTTTGGATTGTTCGAGCTCGATCTCAGCGCAGGCGAACTGCGCAAGAGCGGCGTCAAGCTGCGCCTACAGGGCCAGCCGTTCCAGGTGCTTGCCCTTCTTCTCGAGCGGGCTGGCGAAGTCGTCACACGCGAAGAGTTGCAGCAGAAACTCTGGCCCTCCGACACCTTCGTCGACTTCGACCACAGCCTGAACACCGCCATCAACAAGGTGCGCGAGGCCCTGGGAGATTCCGCCGCCAGTCCGCGCTACGTCGAAACCCTCGCCCGCCGTGGATACCGCTTCATCGCTCCGGTCCAGGCTCCGGTGCAGGCAGAGCCTTCGACGGAAATCGCGACTCACGAGAGCGGCAGCGGCGAAGCATCTGCCTCCACGGCATCGTCAGATCCTCCTCCGGTCGCGTTGCATCCCGACCTCGAAGTCCCAATCCCGCGGCGAGCCATCACCCGCGGCCTGTTCGCGCTGATCCAGGTCATGTACCTGTCCTTCTATCTGTCGGCGCTGTTTCTCCTCCGCTCCGTCCAGGAGATTGGAGACTCGTTCCGCAACCCCTGGGGCGGGGCAGCGCTCGGAACGGTACTCGCCGGCGCGGTGCTCATCACCGCCGGCGTCGGCATTCCCCTACGCTGCTACCTGCTGTCGTCAGTGGGCTTCGACTACCAGCGTCTGGGCGAAAAATTCCTCCAGATATTCCCGTTCGTCCTAGCACTGGACCAGCTCTGGGCGGTCGCGCCGTTCCTGCTGATCCCGCAGATCGGCCTGGGCGCGGCCTTCGCCGTCAGCGCTGCGCTCCTCTATCTCCCTTTTTCGGAGCGAACCCTGATTCGCATGGCGTACGTCGGGCGCGGTGGGACCAGATGATTACGGCTTGCCGCCGTCAACTGCCTGTGCCACTGCTTCAGCAGGACCATACGCGATGCGGTTCAGGTCCCCGGGCACGTCGCTGCCATAGGGGGTCTTGGCCGTGTAGACTTCGTACCGTAGGCCGGTTCCATCGACATACTCGTCCCATTGTGCATCGACCGCGGCGATATGTCGTCTCTTGAACACCTCAGGAAATTGAATCGCACGAAATGACACATGCTTCCGGGGAATTAGTTCAACAGAACAAAGCCGGTTCGAGGGAATGTCGCGAGGCACCTTCCAGGCGCAGGAAGAGACAAAATAAATCAAGATCTCCCAGTCGCGGTTTAGCCGATACGTAAAAACTGGCTCGCGAGCTGCCGCATCTCCCGGATACGGCTCGCTATACGACCCATTATCGTTTGCCTGGTTCGGGCTGCCCATGACCTTGCGAACGTCATCGATTGTGGACACCAGCGGCTCCAGCGACCTCCACTTGGCATTCGAATAGAACCTGTACCTCGGCAGTTCGTTGGGATATCGGGGTAGGTTGTTCTGCGGGGACATCACGCTGAGACCGAAAAGAACCGCGCCGACCGCAGAAATGAATCTTCGCATACCAAGATTAGACACCGACGGGTACAAAACTCTCCCTGAAGACTTTCCGATTTCCATGGAACCAGCCTCACCGATTCCCCGTATCCACGTCTAACAGGCGGGCGAAGTTGTGTCTGCCCGCTGGAGGGTTCCATGAAATCATTAGCAATCCGTCTAGGCCTTGCAACCCTGGCAGTCGGCCTCGCCACTGCTCTTCCCGCCCGCGCCGACGAATGGTCGAAGACCTACACGATCAGCGGCAAGCCCGACCTACGCGTCGAGACTTCCGACGCCAACATCCGCGTCACCACCTGGGATCAGAACACCATCGAAGCCAAAGTCATCACCAACCGCTACAAGATCGGCGAAGACGGCATCCGCGTCAGCGAGCACCAGACCGGCGATTCGGTCGAAATCGAAGTGCGCTACCCGCATCACAATTTCAACATCGAGTGGGGCCAGCACAAAGTGGACATCATCATCCAGATGCCGCGCGAGGGCCGGGTCAACTTGCGCACCGGCGATGGCAAGATCGAGCTCGCCAATTTCAAGGGCGACATGGACCTGCACAGCGGCGACGGCCACGAGCGCCTGGACGGCGTCGACGGCAAGCTGCACGCCGAGACCGGCGACGGACACATCACCGCGCAAGGCCGCTTTGACGAACTCGATCTCAAGACGGGAGACGGCCACGTCGAAGTCCGCGCCGCAACTGGCTCTACGCTGGCTGCGGGCTGGCGGCTCGAGACCGGTGACGGCAACGTTTCCCTCGAAATCCCCAGCGACTTGTCGGCCGACGTAAGCCTGCACACCAGCGACGGCCACATCGATCTCGACATGCCCATCACTACCGAAGGCAAAATCCATGAAAACGAAGTCCACGGAAAACTCAACGGTGGCGGCAGTTCGCTGACCATCCGCACCGGGGACGGATCGATTCATCTGCGGAAGGGTTAGAACTGGCGTCGGACCTCAGACTTCGGACCTCAAAAATACCGCACTCCGGCGCCACGGCTTGAAGCTTCGGCTTATACTTTGAGGTCTCACGATTTCCATTTCCTACCGGAAGAGGGTTTCTCCATGGCGATTCTGCGCATCAGTCTGGTTGCGCTTGCAGCAATGTGTTTCGTTTTCTTAGCCACCGCGCAGCAGCCCAGCGCGGCGAACTACACTCCCGCCCTCGACCTTAACGCGATGGACCGCACCATCGATCCCTGCGTAGATTTTTTCGCCTATTCCTGCGGCGGCTGGATCAAGAAGAATCCTATTCCCCCCGACCAATCTTCCTGGGACACCTATTCCAAAATGCAGGACGAAAATCTGGCGCAGTTGCGCGGCCTGCTGGAAGCGGCCGCAGCGCCCGACCCCAATCGCAACGCGGTCACGCTGAAAATCGGCGACTACTACGCCTCCTGCACCGACGACAAAGCGCGCGATAACACGGGAGCAGCACCGCTCAGGCCGAGTCTGAACCGGATCGCCGCCATGAATTCCAAGTCTGAGATCCCCGATGTGGCCGCGAGCATGGCCAATGACGGCGTTCTCTTCCGCTTCGAGTCCATCCAGGACTACCGCGATGCCAATAAGGTCATCGCCAACGCCGACCAGGGCGGGCTCGGCCTGCCGGACCGGGACTACTACACCAAGGACGATGCAAAATCGCAGGAACTCCGCAAAGCCTATCTGATGCACGTGCAGAAGATGTTTGAGCTCCTCGGCGACAAACCGGACGCAGCCGCGGCCGAGGCTCAGACCGTGATGCGTATCGAGACCGCGCTGGCGAAAGGCTCCATGACGCGCGTGGAGCGCCGCGACCCCAAATCCCTCGACCACAAGATGACCGCCGCAGAGTTGGAGAAAATTTCTCCCGATTTCGGATGGCCGCTCTACTTCGCCAAAGTCGGACTGCCCTCGCTGGCATCTCTGAATGTCGCCGTCCCTGCCTTTTTCAAATCCATGAATGCGGTCCTCGACAAAGAGAGTCTTGCCGACTGGAAGGCGTACCTGCGCTGGCATCTCGTACACGGCAACGCCAGATTTCTCGCCACTCCGTTTCGCGATGAGAACTTCAACTTCTACGGCAAGACCCTGCAAGGACAGCAGGAACCCTTGTCATCCTGGAAGCGCTGCACCGAAGATGTGGACGATCATCTGGGCGAGGCTCTCGGCCAGGCATACGTCGAGAAATACTTTCCGCCCGACGCGAAACAGAAGGCGCTCAAGATGGTGAAAGAAATTGAAACCGCGATGCAGCAGGACATTGACGGCCTGAGCATGTCCCCGGCGACCAAACAGCAGGCGCTCCTCAAGTTGCAGGGAATGGCCAACAAAATCGGATACCCCGACAAGTGGCGCGACTACAGCAAACTCGAGGTCGTCCGTGGCGATGAACTGGGCAACGCTCAACGGGCACGCAAATTTGAATTCGACCGCCAACTGGCCAAGATCGGCAAGCCCGTCGACCATGGCGAATGGGGCATGACTCCGCCGACGGTGAACGCCTACTACGATCCGCAGATGAACGACATCAATTTCCCCGCGGGCGTGCTGCAGCCTCCGGCGTTCGATCCCAAGTCTGACGCCGCGCCCAATTATGGCGACACCGGCGGCACCATCGGACACGAACTCACCCACGGCTTCGACGATGAAGGCCGCCAGTTCGATGCCCACGGCAACCTGCGCGACTGGTGGACTCCGGAAGACGCGAAGGAATTCGAGAAGCGCGCCAGCTGCATCTCCGATCAATATTCCAGCTACACGATCATCGACGATATCAAGATCAACGGTAAGCTGACGCTCGGTGAAGACGTCGCCGACCTCGGCGGCCTGCTGCTGGCATACATGGCATGGAAGGCCGACACCACCGGCCAAACGCTGGACCCGATCGACGGCCTCACGCCCGACCAGCGCTTCTTCGTCGGCTACGGCCAAAGCTGGTGCGGGCAGACCCGCGACGAGACCAAGCGCCTGCGCGCCACAGTCGACCCGCATTCCCCCGAAAAATATCGCACCAACGGCGTGGTCTCAAACATGCCGCAATTTCAGGAAGCCTTCCACTGCAAGGCGGGCGCGCCAATGGTGAACCAGAACCGCTGCCGGGTCTGGTAGCGAGTGAAAGAGCGGCCCTTCAGGGCCGCGTCACAGTCGCAAATGAAAACGGGCTTCAGCCCCTGTGTCTCGCGAATCGTGAAGCACGCTATACCTCCAGCCCAATCGACCGCATCAACTCCAGCCCATTGCTCTTCGTAACCACCCCGTCGCGCAGCTTGTAGTCAAAGGTCATCCTCCCGTTCGCCAGCTCATCCTGAAAATGAACATTGCGCAGATGCCCCGCAACCGTCCCGCCAATATCAGTCAGAGCCAGGTCATGCGTGCTCACCAGCCCGATCGCGCCGCGATTCACCAGCGCGCGCACGATTCCCTCAGCCCCAATGCGCCGATCCTTCGAGTTCGTCCCCTGCAACAGCTCATCCAGCAGAAACAGCAGCGCAAGATCGCCGCCCGCCAGATCAACGATCTGCCGCAGCCGCGTGATCTCCGCATAGAACCGCGAACTGCCTTCCTGCAGCGAATCATTCACGCGAATGCTGGCACCCACCTGCAGCGGAGTCAGCCGCAGCCGTCGCGCCCGCACCGGCGCGCCCGCCATAGCCAGCACCACATTCAGCCCAACCGCCCGCAGCAACGTGCTCTTCCCCGACATGTTCGACCCGCTGACCAGCAGGACCCGCGTCTCCGCGCAGATGTTTACGTTGTTGCGAACGCAGGTCGCGACCGGAACCAGCGGATGTCCCAGTTCCTCAGCATCGAACGACGTCGCATCCTCCAAGAATTCTGGAAACGGGTCCGCGGGATGCTCGAAGCTATAAGTGGCCAGCGCCAGCAACGCCTCCATCTCTCCGATTGCATTCACCCAAAACCGCAGCGCAGCGCCGTGAGCCTGCCGCCATCGTTCCGCCGCGAAAGCCACTTGCACGGAGTACATCAGCGGAGCGTCAATGATTCGCACCGCGATGTTATGGCGCGAGTTGATCAAATCCACCAACGTCCGGAGCCGCGCGATCGCCCGCGACCCCGGCACGCCGCTCGACAGAAGCTCGCGCTGCAGCGCCTGCAATCGCGGCGCCTGAAATGCGTGCGCCTCCACCCGCGCCAGCACGCCCGATAGCAGATCCAGGTCGCGAAACGCGTGCTCGGTTCCGTGCAGGACTTCCTCCAAAGGTTTCTTCAGCCTGTACGTGAGAACGGCTTCAATCACAACCACCAGCACCAGAGGCGTCGCCATTCCCCAAAGCGCCCACACCACCGTGCCCGAAACTGCCAGCGCCGCAAGGACGGGAGCCAGCCATCGAATCCACAACGGCCTCATCTGGTTCGGCGATTCCGCCCACTTCAGCAGCGCGTCGGGATGCACGCCCACGCCAACATCTTCGCCCAGCACCGCCAGATCCTCGCGAAGATCGAGCTGAGCGCGCAGTTCATCGACCGCCGCATGCCGCTCGCGAATCTGTTCCGCCGCGGCCGGGGAAAGCAACCACCGTGCGAGCGTGTCTTCGCCCATCCGGGTGCGCGCCGTCGACAGAAGCTGAAATAAACTGCCCTTACCGAACAGGTCGAGATCGGCGGCGTACACGTGATGCGGATCGTCGAAGCGTTCGCCCGTCTCCCCCGACCCGGCCCACCGATCCTCGACACGGGCCAGCGCTTTTTCATAAAAAGAGGCAGCACGTTCCGCCAGTTCGCGAGCCCGCAGAATCCGCGAGTGATACGCCGCAATGCCCACGAACGCCGCCACCGGCGCGGCCAGCCACCAGGCCGAGAAAGAATGCGCCCGCAATGAAGCCCACGCCATGATCACCGCGGCGATTGCCAAAGCCAGCCGGACGTTCCCCAGGCGGATATGAATTTTCTCGTAGCGCGCGACCCGTTGTTGGCGAGCATTTCGACGCTGCACGTATTCTTCGGAGGGAAGCACTGGCTCAAAATGTAGCAGGTACGCTATATCGCGAGAAAGGTGCTACAGAGGAGGTGCCACCGATCAAGGGGTCATCCCGAACGGAGCCGTTCTTCAGGCGACGTGAGGAATCTCGCGAGCAGCATCGCAGCGACGCCCCGGTGTTCTGCGCGAGAGATCCTTCCCTCCGCCTGAAAAGCGGCTCCGGTCAGGATGACTTCCACTCGCTTTATTCTGCCCCCTTAGCTTCGCCGAACAAAATCATCCGCATCGAAATGCTCCCGAAGTCGAACCCTTCATACGGATACGACACCGCATCCCGTTCATCCGTGCTGCCCATGCAGTACAGCAGCGGCAAGTAATGCTCCACCGTGGGATGCGCCGTAGCCAGCAGCGCTTCGCCCCACTTCTCGGGCTGGGCCAGCGATTTCGTGTCATGCGCCAACACCGCTTGCTTGACCCGGGCATCAAACTCCACCGCCCAGTCGTACGCCCCGTGAGGCTCCTTCCAATCGATGCGTCGCAGGTTGTGCACAATGTTTCCGCTCCCCAGAATCAACACGCCGCGCTCCCGCAGCTTCTGAATCTCGCGCCCCAGTTCAAGATGCTCTTTGAAACTACGGCGCTCATCAAGACTCAATTGAAACGCAGGCACGTCGGCCTTCGGATACATGTGCCGCAACACACTCCACGCGCCATGGTCCAGTCCCCACTCGTCGTCGGGCGCAATCTCAGGCGCCATCTCAGGATTGTTCGCGAGTTTTTCCGCCTCGGAGGGCGCGCCCGGCGCAGGATACTGCACTTCATAAAGAGGACGCGGAAAGCCGTAGAAATCGTGGATCGTCTTCGGATGCGCCGACGTCATCACATGCGCCCCCGTAGTGACCCAATGGGCCGACACCACGCACACCGCCCTGGGCTTGGGCAACCGCGCGCTCAGACCCGGCAGCGTCTCGGTAAACGCATTGTGCTCAATGGCGTTCATCGGCGAACCGTGCCCGACGAACAAAACCGGCATCTTCTCCAACGAAACCTCTCTCCGCCAACAGACGCCATTCACGCGCCTCGGCCGACACTAACCCTTCTTAACTGTATGATTATCTAGCGGAGAGAAACGATTCGCTGGGAAATCTGCTGCCCGCTCTACTCCAGGTCAGCCTTGTCGGGATTGTAGTAGAAGCGGAAGCGCAGCGCGAGATAAGGTCCCGTGAAATCGCTGGGCAACGGCGGAAATGGATTCGACGCTGAGATGCCGCCCCACGCCGCACGGTCAAGTGCGATGTCGCCGGAAGGTACGGCCACGGTCATCGCCTGCACATGCCCGTCTTTCATGATGGCGAACTCAATCGCCAGTTTCCCTTTCTTTCCCATCCTCACGGATTCGGGGATCTCGCGTTCCCAGTTCTCCTGCACCACTTGCAGAATGCGCTTCAGATACGGGGCGAAATCTACACCCTGGGTGTCGCTAAGGACTTCTAGGCCACCCATCTGCCGGCCGTGGGCTCCGGTCCCCAGGCCGAAATCCCCTCCCTGCCCTCCGCCGATACGGTTGGCCGCCGCCCCCTCCGCCGCCTGCTGAATCACCTGTCCTGGCGTCATCCCCCCGCCATACTTGGCGAAAGCGTTGTTGGGACGAGCCGGCGCCTGCAACTGCGCCGTCTGATCGGTCTGGAACTGCGGACGCGGCGACTGCTGCTGTGCCGGTTGCTGCGCTGGTGGCCGGTTCTCCGCCGTGGCTTGCGGCGACTGTTGTGGTGCCCGCGGACCCCTCAGCCCGGGCGCGCCCGGAGGCGGCGTCGCCAGAATCTTATGCAATTCTTTGGGATCAAGCTCAGGGTGCCGCGAAGTCGCGATGCGATCTTTATCCGACGCAATGTTGGTGTTGGGTTTGTGCGTTAATTTTTGTGCATCCGGCGGGAGCGTCAGAAACGTGAGGTTCTTGTCTTTGGTCGCGTCCACTGGCACGACCACCCCGTGGTGCCAAACATTCTTTTGTATCCATGGCAAGTACACCAGAACCATGAACACCATCAAGTGGACGATAATCGAGATCCACGCCGCTTCCCGCTTGCGAGATCTCTGCAGGTCGTCCTGCAACTGAATCAGCAGGTGCGGCACGCGCGCATCCAGATCGCGGTACGCGGTTTCCCAGTCCTCGGTATCGTAGAGCCCCAGCTGTTCCGGTTGCGGCTTCTCGGGAGCCACCGGATCCTGGAATGGAATTTGCGTGATCGGCATGCGCTGGGCTGAACTAAGAGTCTCTAAAACAAGAACGTCTGAAACGAGAACGTCTGCAACCTGAAACGTTTAGCTTTAAAACTCAGTTGCATCCGGCTTCTCGTTAGAGACCGAATACACCCTCAGCGTTGCATCCGACCTTCTAGGAAGTCACGCAGCGCGCGGTGCTTTACAACCAAGTTACTTCTATTTTCGCATCTTTCCCGCGATTCTGCTAAGCAACAAATGCGCCGCGACTTAGGTGTGTAAACATATGTAAACGCAGCGCGCAGCTCTGAGTTGGCCGAATGAGATGAGTGTGGGGACAGCTGGAAGAGATTATGTGGGGACGGCCGCCCTCGGCCGCCCGCCGGGCGCAGCCGGGCGAGTCGCCACCCCGGATCAATCCTTCGCCGTCGCGATGCCGGCCAAGTCCACCTTCTTCCCGTGCTCGCGAATGGCCGCCACAATCTCCAGCGCCAGCGCAAGGGAGCGCCGCCCGTCTTCGAGCGGCACATCCGGCGCCGATCGCTCCCGCACCGCGCGCAGAAACGATTTCAGCTCCGCATGCAGCGGCTCTTCGGAGGCCACCGGAGGCTTCGTCACCCCAATCTGGGGATTCACCGACGGCGTACCCGACCCCGCATCGTGCCCCACGGTGAAGACCAGCACTTCCTGCCGCCCATAATCGAGCGAAACGTATTGCCGCGGCTGAAAGAAACGCAGCTTGCGCACCCGCTCGGTCGAAACGCGGCTGGCCGTGAAGTTCGCAATGCACCCCGATTCCAACTCCAGCCGCACATTCGCGATGTCCACTTTCCCCGACAAAATCGGCAGCCCCACCGCGCGCACTTCCTTGACCGGAGATTTCGCAAACGCCAGCACGATGTCGAGATCGTGGATCATCAGATCGAGCACTACATCCACATCGAGTGAGCGCGGAGTGAACACGCTGAGCCGGTGCACCTCGAAAAACATGGGCTGGGTCAGCAGCGGAACCGTGGCCCGCACCGCCGGATTGAAGCGCTCCAGATGCCCGACCTGCGCGATCCGCTTGTGCTTGGCCGCGAGCGCGACCAACTCCTCGGCCTCGGCTAGCGAGGCCGCTAGCGGCTTTTCGATCAGCACATCCACTCCGGCCCGCATCAATTCGCCGGCCACGTTCAGGTGCTGTACCGTGGGCGCCGCCACCGAAGCGGCTTGCAACTCGCTATGCGTGGTCAACATCTGGTGCACCGACCCGAACGCCTTGCACCCGAACTCGCGCGCCACCGCGTCCGCACGGCCGGTGTCCGGATCGACCACGCCCAGCAACCGCACCGCAGCGCCTTGCTGTTCCAATTCCTTGTAGACTCGGGCATGATTGCGTCCAAAGACGCCCACGCCCACCACGGCGACGGTAATCGGATTTTGCGATGGCAGGAGAAATTCTCGATGGCCGGTAGCCGGAACCAAATTGTAAACGGAAACCCCGGAAAGGGCATCAGGATAGCGGAAGCGTGCCCACCCGAGGGTGCCACGAGTTTCTCGCCGTGGTCCCTCCGGATTTGATTCGCTGTGGTTGCCCCGCCGTGCTTGATTCGCCGAAATTGATTCGCCGCGCTTGCTCCACTTGGCTTGCTTCGCCGAGGTTGGATCGGCCGTAGCTCGCCGTGCTCGCCTCGCCATGCGTGCTTCGGCATGCGTGCTTGCCGTGCTCGCTTCGCCATGAGTGCTCGGCTGTGGAAGAGCGGCCCTTCAGGGCCGCGTAAGACGCGTCGAATCCACTCGGGCTTTAGCCCCTGAGGTCCGCAACTCGATCTCTGACAAGATGGTCGATTGACTCCAGCCGCGAAGCGGCGCAAAAATGCAGCCCACAGCGGAAGCTGTGGGTTGCACGACGAAGTTGAGCGAGCCCCGCAAGGGCGAAAGAAACGAACACCGTTTCCCGCCGCGAAACGCTCAAGCGGCCAGTTTCATCAACCAGAAAGGACCGACTCTCCCCATGAGAACGATAGCGCTGCTCACCATCTCCAACATCTTCATGACCTTCGCCTGGTACGGACACCTGAAGTACCGCGAAGTTCCGCTCTACAAAGTGATCGTCGTAAGCTGGATGATCGCCTTCTTCGAATACTGTTTTCAAGTCCCGGCCAACCGCATCGGCTCCTACGAGTTCACCGCAGCCCAGCTCAAGACGATCCAGGAAGTCATCACCCTCACCGTCTTCGCCGCCTTCTCGGTCCTGTATCTGAAGCAGCCCCTGCGCTGGAATTATCTAGCCGGCTTCGCCCTGATCGTCGCGGCGGTCGCGGTGATCTTCAAAAAATGGTGATGCAAGGATCTATCTGGCGCGGACCTGCCCTGAGCGAAGTCGAAGGGCCCAGCCCGCGAAGGCCTGGAGGAGGAACACGATCGAGAGGTTGAGGGAAAGCCACAAACGGGTGCACCGCCGTGGAAGAGCGGCCCTTCAGGGCCGCGTCAGCGATGGAATCAGCGTGCCTTCAGCCCCTGCGGCCCTTTCCTGGTCAGGATCGTTTATGAAGCATGACCGCATGAGCACGACACCGCCCGATCGAAATCTGTCTCGAAGGGACCCTTGAAAGTAGCCCGGCGTTTCAACGCCGGGTGCTCTGGCAAACAAGAACCGTCACGCGGCCCGCGCCTTCTTCAAAATCGCAATCTGCCCGGCATGATAAAGCTCATGCTGCGCAACCCCATGCAGCATGTGATAGAAATCGTACCGTTTCCCCGGAACACGGTCCCCGAGCTGTGAATCGGGAAGCGCAGCCACGGTCTTGACGAGCCGATCGTGCGTGAGTTTCGTCGCCAAAACAGCCTTGCGCCACGCGGCCTCCGTCGGCTTACGCACCGGTGGAAAAATTCGCCAACCCAGTCGGCTGCCATTTCTTCCCATCGAGTCTGCGCAAAGCCGCATCGTCCCACACCGCAACGTGCAACACCAACTCCCAGATGCTGTGAACGTCAGTCAACGGTCTCGCCGAGGCCGTAGCGGCGTCCACATCTTCCAGCAGTTCGAGCAACGCCGGCCCATGCCACGCGCTGCCGTCAAAAGCGCGGCGAAGCTGATCGGCAATGCGGCTGGCTTCGGACGCCGCTCCGGCTTCTCTCGTTCTCATGAAGCCCTACCCTCCGCGACCACCGCAATCCCCGCCGCGTCCGCCGCGTCAATAATCTTCTGCCCATCCAGCAGCAAACATTTTCCCGCATCCAACGCCAGACAACTCGCTCCCGCCGCTCGCATCACTTCGATCGTCTTCACGCCGACGACAGGCACATCGAACCGCATATCCTGATTCGGCTTGGCGATCTTCACCACCGTGAGAGCGCGGCTGAGAGTCGAGGCGCCGCCATCGCCATCCAACGACCGCATAATCTGCCCCGCACGCTCGATGGTGGCGTCAGTACCCTCCATGGCCTCGACCGCGACGCAAGCGGATTCCGCAATCACCACCGTCTGCCCAATGTCATGCGCGGCGAGTTGCCGGGCCACCACGCGTCCATACTCAATATTCTTGCGCTCCTGTTCAGTCGGCTCGCGGTTGGTTAGCACTCCGGCCTTGACTAGCAGCGGTTCCAGCAGCCAGGTGGATTTTTCCAGCGTGATGCCTTCAGCGGCCAGCACCTTCGCCACCGCGCCCAACAGTGAGTCCGTATTCCGCGTCGTGAGCGACAGCAAAAGTTTCGCCAGCCGCCAGTCCGGCCGAATGCTGGAAAAAATCTGCTTATGCCGCACCTGCCCCGCCATGATGGCGAGCCGCACCCCTTCCCGCTGAAACGTCTCAATCAGCTTCGACAGCTCCCCCAGCGAAAGCCAGTGCACCGCCGCCGCGCCGTGCGATTCAATGTCCGGGAACGCTTCTTCCCGAATCGCCGCCACGACAACTTCATACCCCTGCGCCCGCGCAGCGTCGAGCACGAGAAAGGGAAACTTGCCATTCCCTGCGATGAGCCCTAGTTTTTCGTTCTGAACGGGCATGAAATAGGTGTTATCTGCACCGACGTCGAGTCAGTCTAGCACTTAGCATCAAAAACAATCCCCGGCTACAATGTCTGATACTCAATGTCTGATAATTAATGTCTGATATTTAATGTCTGTTATTTCCGATCCCATGCTTCTAATTCCGCTTCTCTTTCATCTCGCAGCCCGTCTAAGTTCCGAAGGAGCCCTGCCCATGCACGTTGATCTTGCCACCGTCCTGCGCCACCTCTCTGGCGCGCTCGTCCTGCTCGCTGTCTCAACCCTGCTCTCGCAAGCCCAGGAGCACGATCGTAGCAAAGTGCAGGAGAAGGACAAATGGGACCTGACCGCCATCTATCCCTCCGACCAGGCGTGGCGCGCGGCGAAGGAAAAGCTGGCGTCCGACTTGCCCAAGATGCGGCAATTTCAAGGCACCTTATCATCCTCCGCATCCCGCTTGGCCGACGCCATGGAGACGCAGAGCAACCTCAACAAAGAGCTCTCTCGCCTGTTCACCTACGCCGGCCTGATTTCCGACCAGGACACCCGGGTCAGCACCTATCAGGCTATGCAGCAGGAAATGATTCAGCTCGGGTCCGCTCTCGGCACTGAAACCGCCTTCATCGAACCCGAGATCCTCAAAATGGATAACGCGACCATCGAGCGCTTTCTAACCCAAGAGCCGCGGCTTCACGTCTTCCGCCATGACCTCGAAGATATCGCGCGCCGCCGCGCTCACACCCTCAGCAACGCAGAGGAGAAACTCCTGGCCGCGTCTGGCGTCATGGCCAGCGGACCATCCAGCGTCTATGGAATCTTTGCCGATGCCGATTTTCCCTATCCCTCCGTTACCCTGAGCGACGGCAAGACGGTGAAGCTCGATAAAGCCGCCTTTTCTCTCTACCGCGCTTCGCCCAACCGCGAAGACCGCCAGAAAGTCATGGAAGCTTTTTTCACGGCGCTGGGAAAATATCGCGGCACCTTCGGCTCCATGATGAATTCCAATGTGCAGACTTCCGTCTTCTACGCGCAGGCGCGCAATTACGACAACGATCTGCACGCTACCCTCGACCAGCCCAACATTCCAGTTTCGGTGTATTCAAAGTTAGTGGACGGAGTCAATCACAATCTGCCCACGTTCCAGCGCTACCTGAAACTCCGCAAACGAATGATGGGTCTTCCCGATCTCCATTATTACGATCTGTACGCTCCGCTCGTC
This sequence comes from Acidobacteriota bacterium, assembly GCA_013289685.1. GTDB lineage: Bacteria > Acidobacteriota > Terriglobia > Terriglobales > Acidobacteriaceae > Sulfotelmatobacter. The sequence continues at coordinate 458,691 of JABCZL010000004.1, forward strand.
TCTTCGGTCGACACAACTTACTCCGTGGACGTCGCCGAAAAAAACATCCTGGCAGCTCTTGCCCCACTCGGCCCCGAATATGCCGCGGGAGCCAAGCGCGCCTTCACCGAACGCTGGATCGACATGTACCCCACCGAAGGCAAGACCTCCGGCGCGTACTCCAATGGCTCAGCCTACGACGTTCATCCCTACATGCTGCTCAACTACAACGGGAAGTATGACGACATGAGCACGCTGGCCCACGAACTTGGCCACACCATGCACAGCTACTTCTCCAATAAAACGCAGCTCTATCCCTTGTCTTCCTATCCGATTTTTGTTGCCGAGGTCGCTTCCACCTTCAACGAGGCGCTGCTCATCGATTACATGCTCAAGCAGATCAAAGATGACGCCACTCGCCTTTCCCTGCTGGGCAACTATCTGGAGGGCATCAAGGGAACCGTATTCCGGCAGGCGCAGTTTGCAGAATTTGAACTCCGCATGCACGAAATGGTCGAAAAAGGCGAGCCCCTTACCGGCGACTCTCTTTCAAAACTCTACGGCGAGATCGTCAAGAAGTACTACGGCCACGATCAGGGCGTGTGCATCGTCGACGACTACATCGCCCACGAGTGGGCCTACATTCCCCATTTCTACAACTCGTTTTATGTCTTCCAGTATGCGACCTCATTCACCGCTTCGTCCGCGCTGTCGGAGAAGGTGCTCGCCGGCGAGTCCGGAGCCACCGAGCACTACCTGAAATTCATTTCCGCCGGCAAGTCGAAATATCCCATCGACCTGCTGAAAGACGCCGGCGTCGACATGACCACCGACGAACCGCTGGAGCTTACGGTCAAAAAGATGAACCGCGTAATGGATGAGATGGAGAAACTGCTGGACAAGAAAGGGACGGTACCGACAGGGAATTAGTCGCTCACCGAAACCCTGCGGATTGATTGAGCTAGTAGCTAGGAGCTATTAGCTAGTGGCTGATCACTTAATAATCCCTCGCTCCGACTCCTCGATAAACCGGATCAGCATATCCACATCCTCGCCGCGGTCCGCTTCGAACTTCAGCTTTTCGAGAGCCTGCGACGTATTCATCTTCGACGCCAGCAAAATCTTGTAAGCGTGATGAATCTTCGCAATCCGCTCTTTCGAAAACCCACGCCGCTCCAGCCCCACTTTATTCATCCCGTATGCGTGCGTGTCGCGCGCCGCTGAGGTCATGGAGTACGGCAGAACATCCTGCGTAATGACGGTTCCACCTCCGATATAGGAGTGTGCGCCGATGCGCACGAACTGATGCACCGGGCATAACGCTCCCACCACCGCCCATTCTTCCACCGTCACATGCCCGCCCAGCGTCGCGCCATTCACCAGCATGGCGTGATCCTCGATCACGCAGTCGTGCCCGATATGCGTGTACGCCATGATCAGCAGGTGGCTTCCGACTTTCGTCAGGCCTCCACCCTTCACCGTGCCGCGGTTAATGGTCACGAATTCGCGGATCTCGTTGTGATCGCCGATTTCCAGACGCGTCGGCTCGCCTTTGTAAGTGATATCCTGCGGCGCCATGCCGATCGCACAGAAAGAAAAAAAGGTGTTGTTGGCGCCGATTTTCGTCGGCCCCTCGATCGTCACATGCGACGCCAGACGGCAATTTTCGCCGAGTGAGACGTCGGCGCCAATCACGCAGTACGGCCCGATGGTGGACGAAGCCGCAACCTTTGCGCGCGCATCGATCAGGGCCGTGGGATGAATGTTCATGAACGAAAAGCAAGCCACGAAGTAACGAAAAAGAGATTGTGTGGGTCCGGGTCTTTGACCCGGACAGGTCGAGCGAAGCTCGACTGCAACTGCAGGCGCCAGCTTATCCTTCGCCTTCGCCCGCCCCCCGCCCGCGCGAGCTGTCAATCAACTGGCACGACACCGCCGCCTCGGCCACGCGCCTCTCGCCTACATACGCGTACCCTTGCATTTTCGCCGCAGTCATGCCGGGCACCGAGCGCCAACCTTTGACCTCAACCTCCAGACGCAACTGATCGCCGGGGCTGACGGGCCGGCGAAACTTGGCGCGCTCGATCCCGGTAAAGACCATGACCTTGTTGCTGCGGTCTTCCACCTCGGTCAGCAGCAACGCGCCACCCGCTTGCGCGATGGCTTCCACAATCAGCACTCCGGGCATGATGGGCAGACCGGGAAAGTGCCCAGCAAAGAAGGGTTCGTTGATGGTCACGTTCTTGATGGCGACGATGCGCTCTTTGCGCTTCAGTTCGAGCACGCGATCAATCAGCAAAAAAGGATAGCGGTGTGGCAGGATCTTCAGAATCTCGTGGATGTCGAGCGCGATCTTCGCGGAGCCGGGCGAAGGTTCCGGCACAGGGTTGCTGTCATTCATGATTCATCCCGAGCATGGTTCATCCCAAGCATGGTTCGTGCTAAGCATGGTTCGTGCCAGTCATGATTCGTCTCAAAACGGCTTGAAGATTATACTGTACGACTTGTGCCCGACGGTGCATCCTCTTTCGCGGGCCGGAGAAACATTCCCAACATGCCGCTCAAGAAAACCACCCCTAAATCAGATCCATCTAACCCGGCGTGGAGCGAGCGCCTGCTCTACTTCGAAGCGCGGCAGGAGCAGATCGTCCAGACGATCCGTGAATTCGTCGAGATCGAATCGCCCAGCGACCACAAACTCGCTGCCGACCGCATGGGCGCCTTCCTCGCTGGAACCTTCGAAGCGGTCGGCGGACACGCCCGCGTGCATCACGCCGATGATTACGCCGACAGCATACAAATCGATTTTCCCGGGCGAGACAATATCAAGCCCGTGCTGCTGCTCGGCCATTTCGATACCGTCTATCCGCTGGGCACTCTGGCCACCATGCCCTGCCACGTCGCCGAGGGACGCATGCACGGTCCCGGAGTGCTTGATATGAAGTCGGGCATCGCACTCATGCTCTACGCGATCGCGGCCCTGCAAGCGTGGCATGGCGCACTGCCGCGGCCAGTCACGGTGTTTCTGGTCTCGGACGAAGAAGTCGGCAGCTACTCCTCCCGCAAAATTACCGAAGCCCTGGCCAAGGAATCCGCGGCCGTGCTCGTGCTCGAACCAGCTGGCCCACGCGGGGCCGTAAAAACGGCGCGCAAGGGTGTCGGCGAATACACTCTGAATGTGAAAGGCGTGGCCGCCCACGCCGGACTCGACCCTGGCAAGGGACACAGCGCCATCCTCGAGCTCGCCCGGCAAATCATCGCAGTCTCGAAACTGAACAATCTGCGGAGCGGCTTATCGGTGAACCCCGGTGTCATTCGCGGCGGAACCCGTACCAACGTGATCGCCGCCGAAGCCGTGGTCGAAATCGACGTGCGCATCACTCATGCGAAGCAAGCCGCTGCCCTTGATCGCAAGCTTCGCGCCCTGAAGCCCTTCGACAAACATTGCAAACTCAGCATCGAGGGTGGCATCAACCGCATGCCCATGGAGCGCAACGCCGGCGTCGCCGCGCTCTACAAGAAGGCGCAAGCCATCGCGAAGCACATGGACTGGAAACTCGAAGAAGCCGCGGTCGGCGGAGGCTCCGACGGAAACTTCACCGCCGGCATGGGCATCCCCACGCTCGACGGCATGGGAGGAGCGGGCCAGGGAGCGCACGCCGTCCACGAACACATCGTGATCTCCGAGTTGCCGCGCCGCGCCCTGCTTCTCGCCGGAATGATCGAAAACGCCTGAGACCTTCAAAAGGCACGCAGCGCATCAACCCTCCGTGTCCCCCTGTGTCCTCTGTGGTGAAAGTCTTTTGCCCTAACTCGAAAGCCAGCCGACGAGCTCACGGCCTTGCCGTGAAGACCAAAAAATAATCCATCTTGTCGCCCTTCACGAAGTCATACTGCTTCAGCAGTTCGTAGCCCGCCTCCTTCGCCTCGCGAATCACCACGTCGCGCCCCACCCCGTGATCCTCTCCGTTGCCGTTGCGGTCAATCACTCCCACCTTGGCGCCTGCGCGCAGCGCCGCGCGCAAGTTCCGCAGCAGCATCACAGGCTGCGCCACCTCGTGATAGGTCTTGAGCAACAGCACGGCATCCACCGAGCTCGCAGGCAGAAGAGGGTCGTCAGCCTTGCTCAGAATTGTTTTCACATTCTGCAGCTGCTCCTTCTCCGCTCGCTCGCCGATATACTTCACCGCCTCGGGATTAATGTCGACCGCATACACCAGGCTGCCCGCTCCCACGCGCCTTGCCGCGCGAACCGTGAACCATCCCGACCCCGCTCCAATGTCGGCGACGGCCTTTCCCGGCGCGATGCCCAGGATATCCATCACCCGCTTGATCTGCAGACGGTCATCCCGCCCCGGCGATTCGAAAATCGACAGGTCTCCCGTGTAAGGTTCACTGGTCTTACGCGGTTGGCTCGCTGCGGTACCGGCCGGGCTTTGCGCAGATGCAGTTGAGCCACCGGGCAGGAAGAGCAGCAGCAGCGGCAGTACGATCGCGGCAACACGTCGATTGATCATCCCAGCCAGCCTCCGGAAAGAATGTACTCTTCCAGCATAAACTCTCCTGCCCTGTGTGGGGCGGACACTCCTGTCCGCCGCCCGTCCGCCGCCTTTGACTCCCACGTTGCTGTGGCCTAAACTTTTCTCAGGGCCTTCGGCTGCCTTACGCATCACTCGCGTCGACCGTCCCCGCGGAGGAGCTATGGGGGAGTTTTCGCTCCTGCATTGGTTGTTAGTGATCGTCATCGCCGTTCTGCTGTTCGGCACCAGCCGGTTGCCCGCCGTCGGCAAAGGTCTGGCCGAAGGCATCCGCAACTTCAAAACCGCATTGAAAGGCCCTGAAGAAGAAAAGAAAGAAGCCCCAAAGGAAGAAGAACAAAAGAAGTCGTAGTCGCGCCTTCATTCGCTGCCCAGCGTATTCGCCCGCATCCCTGACTCAAGACGAAAATCTGAAGTCTCCACCCCCAGGGAAATCCCACAAAGAAGTCCTTCGTGATACTTCGTGTCCTTTGTGGTTCAAGATTTTTCTTTTCGTCAGTCCGCCCGTGGTCCTTCGCCCAGCATGGCAAGCACCAGCGCCACCGGCAATCCCACCACGTTGCTGTAGTCGCCCTCAATGCGCGGGATCCAACGCGAAGCCATCCCCTGGATCGCATACGCTCCCGCTTTATCCATGGGCTCACCACTCGCGACGTAGTCGAGAATCTCCTCGTCGGACAACTGGTTCATCGTCACCAGCGTAGTCTCAGACCCAGTTCTCATTTCACGGTTCTCAATTCTCAGGATTTCGACCGCGGACCGCGAGGAATGGACCGGAAGGTTCTTACTGGCAGCTGGCAACTGGCGGCCGGCAGCTGCCTCCACCACGCATACACCCGTGATCACGCGATGCACCCGCCCGGATAACAACCGCAGCATGCGTGCGGCGTCTTCCGCATCGACCGGCTTCCCGAGAATCATTTCATCAACCACGACAATCGTGTCCGCGCCCAGCACCACATCCTGCGGCCGAGTAACCCACACGGCCAGCGCCTTCTCCCGCGCCAGCCGCTCCGCACATGCCTGCGGCGGCTCGCCCGGCAGCGGAGTCTCATCGATATCCGCCGGCTGCACAGTGAACGAAATACTCGCATTGCGCAGAAGTTCCTGGCGTCGCGGCGAAGCAGAAGCGAGAACGAGCATGGGATTTTGATTCTAACTGAACAGAACTGGCTACCCGACCGCGAGTAAGGCCAGCCGGTCGCGCCATGTCTCCGTTCTCGCCCCTGTTAGAATCAGAGGTTAGCCACTCACCCATGGACGCCGCCTTCATCCGCAATTTCGCGATCATCGCGCATATCGACCACGGCAAATCCACGCTCGCCGACCGTCTGCTGGAGCTCACCGGATCTCTCACCGCGCGCGAAATGCAGGCCCAGGTTCTCGATTCCATGGACCTGGAGCGCGAGCGCGGCATCACCATCAAGGCCCACGCCGTCCGCATGGCCTACACCGCGCAAGATGGCCAGACCTACCAGCTCAATTTAATTGACACTCCGGGCCACGTGGATTTTTCCTACGAAGTCTCGCGCTCTCTCGCCTCGTGCGAAGGCGCGCTCCTCGTCGTTGATGCTTCGCAGGGCGTCGAGGCCCAAACGCTCGCCAATTCCTATCTCGCGATCAATCACGGGCTCGAAATTATTCCCGTCATCAACAAGATCGATCTGCAAAGCGCCGACATCCCGCGCACCAAAGAAATGATCGAAGGCGCCGTCGGCCTCGACGCTTCCGACGCCGTACTAATCAGCGCCAAAACCGGCCAGGGCGTCCCCGACGTGCTCGAAGCGATCGTCAAGCGCGTGCCTCCGCCCAAGGGATCGCCCGACAATCGGCTCCAGGCGCTGGTTTTCGATTCCTGGTTCGACGCCTACCGCGGCGTGATCGTGCTCACCCGCGTCTTCGAAGGCACGCTGAAAAAAGGGGATCGCATTCGCCTCTGGTGGAACGGCACCACTTTCGACGCAGAAACTCTCGGTGTGCTCACTCCCAAGCCGGTGGAAATCGAGCAACTGGTCGCCGGCGAAGTCGGCTTCCTCATCGCCAACATCAAGAACGTCGCCGACACCAAGATCGGCGACACCATCACCCACGACAACAATCCCGCCATCGAGGCCCTGCCCGGCTTCGAAGAAATCAAGCCCATGGTTTTCGCCGGGCTCTACACCATCGATGCGCACGCCCACACGCAACTGCGCGAGGCCCTCGAAAAACTTCGCCTCAACGATTCGTCCTTCTTCTTCGAGCCTGAAAGTTCCGCCGCCCTCGGCTTCGGCTTCCGTTGCGGCTTCCTGGGCCTGCTCCACATGGAGATCATTCAGGAACGTCTGGAACGCGAATTCAATCTCGACCTCATCACCACCGCCCCCGGCGTCCGCTACAAGATCTATAAAACCGACGGCACCATGGTTGAAATCGACAATCCTTCACGCTGGCTCGATCCCAGCGAGATCGACAAAGTCGAAGAGCCCGTCATCCTCGCCACCATCCTCACCAACGAAGAATACGTCGGCGGAATCCTCGCCCTGGTCGAAGAAAAGCGCGGCAAGCAGAAGACGTTCGAGTACGTCAGCTCCTCGCGCGTCATGCTGCACTACGAGTTGCCGCTGAACGAAATTGTTCTTGACTTCTACGATCGCCTCAAATCCGTCTCCCGCGGCTACGCGTCGCTCGACTATCATCTCGCCGGCTATTGGGAATCGCCAATGGTGAAGCTTGACATCCTCGTCGCCGGAGAGCCCGTCGACGCCCTCTCCATCATCGTGCACCGCGACTTCGCCTACGATCGCGGCAAAGCCCTGGTTTCCAAAATGCGCGAACTCATTCCCCGCCAGATGTTCGAGGTCCCCATCCAGGCCTCCATCGGCGCCAAGATCATCGCTCGCGAAACCGTCCACGCCATGCGCAAGAACGTTCTCGCCAAGTGCTACGGCGGCGACATCAGTCGCAAGCGCAAACTGCTCGAAAAACAAAAAGAAGGCAAAAAGCGCATGAAGCGTATCGGCCGCGTCGACATCCCCCAGGAAGCCTTCCTCGCCGTCCTCAAAGTCGGCGAGAGCAGCAACTAACAGAATCTGACTTGCGTTTGCTTTGAAAAGGGCGCGCGGCTTCAGCGGTCTCCAACGCCGACTCGCCACGTGTTCACCAGTCTGAGCCGTTCACCCATCCTGGCGGCCTGCAACCGCCACCGTCTCAATGAGGGCTAACGCCTGGTAACGACAGCTAGGGGAGATTCCATGCGGTCGTGCGCCGCGACGTTGCGTTAAGAGCCTAACAGTGGGACACGTACATGAAGCACAATCTCGTGTGGAGCCGCCCCGCCTTTCGAGTGTTCGAAAGGCGGGGTATGACGGACACCCGTTCATTCGGCTCCTGGAGCTGCCCCAAAAGCTCACTCGCCCCTACGGCAGCGGTACCGTGTTACCCGACAGCAGGTTGCCACAGTTGACGGTAGGCACGCCGGCCAGGTTCGCGGTCCCTGTTATGAACGAATTGGAATCACAGAACAAATCCGGCGCGTTACCCCCAACCATGGTCAAAGAACTGCTTGGTTGTACGTCAATCGTGGAAACGTTGGCCACAACCAGACCTCCGTGAAGGCTGCCTGCAATGCTTGACCCCGCCACGGTCGCGTGGGAGTTGTTCGTCACAATGACGCCCTGCCCCCGGCTGCCGGACACAACCAGGTTCTGGCCCGCATCCAGAGTCGAACCGTTGGTGACGAAAACCGCCCCGGTGTTGCCTCCCCATGTCTGCCCAGCGTTCTTGATTATCAGCCTGGCGCTTTCTAGGTTAAGCGATGAGCCATCAGTCACGATGGCACCATTAGAATTTTTGCCGGACGGGTTATCAATGGTCACATCACTCGGTGCAGTGGAAACAAAATCGACTAAGTCCACGCTCCCACTCTGGTCGATGTCGATGCCGTATTGCATGTTGCGAATGGTTATTCCCTGCATCGTGACATGGCCCGAGCCAACAAGAACACCGGCGTAGAAACCCGAGTCGGACGGGCGGTGCAGCAAGCCACCTAAAATGTGAACATCGGATTTGTCGAACGCAGAAATAGCCGCAAATCCGGAAGTTATGTTGACGTTTACTCCCACCAGCCAAACTTGGCTTTCCTCGTAAACTGCAACTCCCCAGGAACCGTCAACCTGCACGCCTTGAAGCTGGACTTGGCTGCTGCCCTTTCCAATGCCAATACCTGAAAAAATGGACGGCAGTGAGTGGACAGCAAGGTTAGAGATGGTAATTCCTCGTGAACCAGTGATAGACAGCACGTAGGGATTCGAATGCGGATTCGTAGCGGGCTGCTGTATCGCCGCGCCGGACTGGCCTTTCAGGGCCAGGCCTTCAAATCCGTCAATCGTCACAAACTCCGTGCAGGTTCCCTGCACGATCACCGTGGTCGGCATTTGCTTATTCAGCTGAGACAAAGTGCGACTCAACGTCTGGCCGTTGTCGCAGTTCACCGTGATGGTTAGCCCATTCTGCGCGTATGCTGCTGAAGCCAGGAACAGAATGAAAATCGCCCACACGCACTGCCTGGGCGTTACAGAAACCTTCGTGATTTTCTCCAACATGTTTCCTCCTTGATTTCGGGCACTGGGACTGCTTTACGCGATGAGGGCGTCACTCATATGTATTCCTGGGAGTGCCGTTACCCGCCACACTATGTTGGGCGCCTTGTATCGACCTTTTTCTTTTCCGTCTTAACGCCCGAGAGATCCCGAAAGATTAAAGATATGGAGGAAGCAACCTGATCCGTGGTAGTCAGCTGTCGACCCAAGCCGTCAGCCCCTTGGCGGCGAAAGTATAGGCTGACAAACCCCGTCAAACAACTGCTATTTGAGAAGAAGTCAAAATGGCTATTGAAAAAGCGCCACATGCACTCTGTGACCTGCGGGAACTGGGTTGGATGGTTGTTTTAATATCACTGACCCGGTGCGTGGCGGGAAAGCTCCCGAAGATGTCTGGCACGTCGACGGGCGTCCCAAGAGAGTCAGCAAGGCGGAATCTGAAAGTGCGTTCCCGAGGCAATGATCCGTGCGAGCGCGCTGCCGCGCCATCGCGGTGAAAACCGCGAAGCCGGGCAACTGGCACGGGCGAACCCCCATCTCATCAATCCGAAAGATCAATCCCGCTAAGGGCTCGACTCAGGAACTTCGAGCCTGACACCGGGGTCTATCCCATCGACCATCCGCTCGGTCTTGGCCTGACCAATCCGCGAGGGAGGAATCCATGCACCGTTTCGCACGCCTTCTTTTCACCATCGCCATCCTGACCGCGCCCAGTCTCGCCCAACTCGGCACTCTGCAACCCGCGCCACAACCGGCCCCGCCGAACCTCCCATCGGCCTCCTCGCAACCCGACGACAAGTCCCCCGAAAAAGCGAAAGAGACCCTCGCCCGCCATCAAGCCGCTCTCACGTTGCTCGACCTCGTTCTCGCCGGTTCCAGGAATCTGAGCCTGCCGCAAAACCGCATCGCCATCGCGTCCGACGCCTTTCCCATCCTTTGGACTCGCAACCAGCCGCAGGCTCGAACCCTCGTGACGCAAATGACCGGCGACTTCGCGCAAGCTGCCGCCCGTCAGCAGGAGAGCCCGGATCTCCGCGCCCGCCAAATGCTGCGTCAACAGTGGCAGATCGTGCTGCGAACCGTTGCCCAATCCGATGCGGAGTTAGCTCTCAGCTTTATGAACGCGACGCGCGCCTTCGTGCAAATTGGAGATCCTGAGCAGGAGCAAGCCGAAGAGCGCAGCCTGCGACTGGAAGTTGCGGCGCAGGAAGCGGAGCACAATCCTCGCAACGCCTTGCGCCTCGCCGAAAAAGACCTCGAAAATGCCGGCGACTTGCCTCAGGAACTCATCAATCTGCTGAGCCAGATTGCCGCCAAGGATCCGGAGGCTGGCACCGAATTGCTGCACAAAATCGTAGCCCGGGTTCGCCGCGCTAGTCTCACGGAAGACAACAACTTTAACTTCACCGTCAATCTACTCAACGCCCAGGCCAACTCGCTCCCCAGCGGCGCCGCGCCCGACGACACGTTGAAGACGCTGGCCGACTCTGTGGTTTCGGCCGCCTTGAGCCCCGAGTTCCCCGAAACATCTCTGCCCATGCTGCAAGGCTCGAACCCGACTTTCGAACAGTTTGCCCCCGGCCGCGTGCAGGCGCTCGCCCGAAAAGTGGACGACTACATTCGCTCCGCGAACCCCCAGCAAAATACCTGGGACCAATTCAATGCGGCGCAGGCCAGCGGAGATCCCAACCAGCTTCTCGCTTTCGCCGAACAAGCGTCGCCGGACGTTCGTCCCAACATGTATCAACAGGTCGCCTGGCAGTTTGCCAACACTGGCGACCTGCAGCGCGCCCGCCAGATCGCCGACAAATTGCCCGATCCTTTTCAGCGTGAGCAAGTGTTGCAACAGGCGGTTCGACAATCGGCATCGAACGCCGCCAATCAAGGCGAGTTCGCTGCCGCCCGACAACTCGCGCAAGAAATCACTCCCGACGAAGATCGCGCCACCCTCCTGGCGCAATTCGCGACGACGGCCGCGGTCGCCAAGCAGCCGGCGCTCGCCCAGGAAATGCTCGAAGAGGCCGGCGGACTTCTGCTGAATCGCGCCGCCGGCCTACCGGCCTTCGCGGCACAGCTTCAGGTCGCGCAAGCCTTCGCCCACGTGAAGCCCGCGCGAGCTGTGCCACTGCTTGATCGCTCCGCCTCGCAGCTGGATCAAGTCCTCTCCGCGGCCGTTTCGGTCGATGCGTTCTTGCCCTACCCGCGCTCGTTCGATTCTGGCGAGCTGCTGCTCAGCAACAGTTTCTTGTGCAATTCGCTCATCCGGCCCTACGCCCAGGCCACCGCCGAACTGGCCAACTACGATCTTCCCGCCGCCCGAATTCTGGCCGATCGCCTTTCGCTCCCCGAGGCGCGCCTGCTCGCCGAACTCTTCGTGGCCCGTACTGCTCTGGGCGAAGCTCCGAATCCGGCCGATGCTAACGCCGTGAATGGCGTGCAATTTATATCGTTGATGCGTTAGAAGCCTGCAGAAGAAAAATCGATTCGGCGGGCCGCGATTTTTCGCTGATCGGAGCGATGGAACCCGCCGAAAAAGGGCCAAAAAACGGGACGAAAACGAAAGTACAGGAACCCCAGAATGTGCAAATCTCAAAACCGGAATAAAACGGACAGCCTATAGCCACGGGTCATGTTAATGTTTCATGAATTGCATAACTGGTTACTATTCATGGATTTAACGGCCTCAAGAATGCCTTCCCGAAACCGACCGATCGGTCCTCGCCGCGCCAGATTTCGAAAACGATTTTCAATTCCACAATCTTTTCCACAGGCTGACCACGTTTTCTTCCCCGCGCCGCAACCCTAAGTTCCTTAGGGACTTACCCGGACACCTCTGCAGTGTTTCCTGTAGCCGGGCCACCCGATTTCTTTGTTCTTGGGAAGGGCACGAGTTCCACTCGTGCCGTTAAGCTCCTCAACACCCAACCGCGCTTCAGCGCCTGAGGTCTCTACTCCTCGTCACCCACTCCGCCCTCCGCCAGCGACTCAAATCTCGTGCTGTTTTTCAAAAACGCCATCCGAACTTTTCCGATGGGCCCGTTGCGCTGCTTCGCAATAATGATCTCAGCCTTTCCCTGCAATTCCGGATCATCCTGCTTGTAAACTTCTTCGCGAAAAATAAACATCACCAGGTCGGCATCCTGCTCGATCGATCCCGACTCGCGCAGATCCGCCAGCTGCGGACGATGATCTCCACCCCGGCTCTCCGGAGCGCGGCTCAACTGCGACAGCGCGATCACCGGCACGGTTAACTCTTTTGCCAACGCCTTCAGCCCGCGCGAAATCGCCGAAACTTCCTGCGTGCGATTCTCGAAGCGCTTGCCTCCGCCCGACATCAACTGCAAATAGTCCACGATAATCAGGTCCAACCGCCCGCCCTGCGCCTGTTTCAGCCGCCGCGCCTTGGCCCGCATCTCGCTCAGAGAAATTCCCGGCGTGTCATCGATGAAAATCGGAGCGTGCGCCAGTTGTTCCATCGCCCGCACAACTTTCCTCGTATCGTCCTGCCACAGCGACCCGGTGCGCATCTTGTGCGCGTCGACCCGGGCCTGCGAACACAACAAGCGCATCAGCAGCGCCTCGCGCGACATCTCCAGAGAGAACACGCCCACCACCTGCTGATCTTCAATCGCCGCGTTCTCCGCAATATTCATCACGAACGCCGTTTTGCCCATCGAAGGCCGCGCCGCAATAATCACCAGATCGGAACGCTGCAACCCCGAAGTCATCTCATCCAAGTCGGTATAGTGCGTCGCCAGTCCCGTAATGCGCTGCCCGCGCTGCAGCAGCGCATCGACCGACCCAAACGACTCGCGAACGATTTCCTGGATCCCCATGAAGCCGCGCCCAATGCGCTTTTCCGACAACTGAAAAATGGCGGCCTCGGCATCACTGAGAACATCTTCGGCCAAATCGGACTGATCGCTGGCCCGCGCAATCGCCGTGCTCGCCGCGGAAATCAGCCCGCGCAGCATCGCCTTGTCGCGCACGATCTTGACGTAGTGCTCAATGCTTGGCCGGTCGGGCACGCCATCGACCAGGCTCGACACGTAAGCCACGTCGCCGATGGGCTGCAGATCCTTGTGCCGATCGAGCTCCTCGATCAGCGTGATCATGTCTATCGGCCGAGATGATTCCGCCAGATCCACCATCCGCGAATAAATCCGCCGATGCGAATCCAGCGAAAAGTCCTCGATCCGCAGATGTTCCGCCGCCTGGTTGTATGCAAAATTGTCGAGCAGAATCGCGCCCAGAATCGAGCGCTCCGCCTCTACGTTCGCCGGAAGCGTGCTAATCGTGTAATTGGAAGTCGCCAAGTTCGTTCTGCCTCGCCAGCATTGCTCCCGCACATCACCGAGTGAGCATCCCGGTATTCATTTGCGCGGTGTGTCGCTCATCCTAGCGTGCCAGGGGTTGTGAAATTCGCAACGCCCTTAGGAAAACTCCGCACAATGTCTTTTTTTGCGGAGATGGAAATGCAGCAACACTCGCTCAAACTCCGCGCGCAAGACAATTCAACCTGCGCGGCCAACATTAGTATGTCACTGGAGCGAAAGGAAAGCGAATTTAAACCGTTAACCGAGATGGAAAGTCGTGGGCAGAATGAGCAGCGCCAGCAGAGCAGCCAGGGTCAACCCCTCAATGAGCAAACCGTACACCGTCAGCCGCTTGGCGCGCGGATACCGCGCAAACAGACGGCTCATCCCTATCCCGGCGATGACCAGCGGAGACGCAAACAGCCGGAACATGCACACTTCACCCAGCACATTCATGCCCTGGTTCACCGCGGGAATACTAATCAGTCCGACCGACAGCGGAGCGGTCAGGCTCAGTCCCAGCAGAACTTTTGAGTAGATCGTGTAGGCCGGCTCCGACTTGTAAATCACCAGCACCAGAAAACAAGGTCACCACCAGCAGCATTCCGCCGATGAAGAGCTCCAGCATTAAATCGCCGCCGGCGTACATGCCGCCGTAAGCAGCCACGTCAGCGGGATGAGTTACGTACTGAACGTAGCGTGCAACGATCAGAACCACCGCTACGGCCAGAATCCCCGCGTAGCCGATCGCAACCAGCCACAGCCGCGTTCGCGATAACACCGTCTCCATAGAGACTATGTTATCGGTCCTCCGCGGCTGACTTACTGTAACGGAAGTAACAATCTATAGTTCGCCCCGGCTGATTGGTCTCGCTTTTGGCCCAAAAAATCGAATGCGGCCGGGCCAGCCACCCGACCGCATTCGTTCGTGGTTTCCTGGTCTGCCTGATCACCGCGTGGCGGCGGAATGACCGCTTCAGCCCGACAGCGCTCGAAAGGAGTGCCGCATTTGCCAAAGCCAGTTGCCGCTTCATGATCTCTCGATCAAAAGATCTCGCGATCACGAATCAGCAACCGCCGCGGTGGCCAGCGGCCCTGCCCTGCTGCCTGCTCCAAAGAGCAGTCGCAGGATGGGGGAGGAGGCCGCAACGCCCGGGCAACCCGTCGCGCTTGCGCGCGTTTCTGGATCGTCCCCCGGCAATTCACCCTCGAGAATCACCGGCTGCCGCTGGCTCTGCCGCAATCATTCGGCAAGCTCAGGAAACTTCACGTTTCGCTGAACCCACTTTCAGCCAGTTTGTCGCGCCCCGCAACACAAAAACTTTGCCCCCTTGTGCAGAAACTGTGGACGATGAGACTTCCCTGTGGAAGGCCGAGGAAAACTAAGAATAAATATTCCCCGCCGGATTCTGAGTTCCAGTGCTTTCAATAACTTATAAGTTGTGAAGCATTCTGCTCATGGTGGAGAGGTTCCGTGGAAGAGAGGCGCTTCAGCGCCGCGTAAAGCCTCGCCTATATAACCCGGCCTTCAGCCCCAGTGGTCGATCTCCCCTCGCAAGCCCCTACCCATCCCCGCGCTCCTTCTGCGGACGGATGCCACGGCCTTCGAGATACCGTCGGAAGTAATTCGCCGCCGCCTCCATCCGTGCCACACCGGTCCCAGGCAGCGCGCGAGTAACTGGTTGACTCGCGGCCGATTCACTCGCGGCCGATTCATTCGCAGAGCCACCCCCGCCCGATTCTATGTCGGCAGAATCGCCGGCACCCTCCGCCTCCGCACCCAGTTCCGCCGCCTCCCGCAAAAGACGCCACGCTTCGCGGTATTTCTCGTTCTCGTTGCGCTTCGAGTTCGAACACAGACTCACGCATTCCCTGCCCCGGATGTCCCTCACCGGGATGATGTACCAAACGTCTTCCGGCACCACGTAGGCCGCAACAAAGTCGAACGATCCCCGCGTATACGCCTTGCCCTGCTTCCGGATCACGCAGACGTACCCGCCCCCGTTCTCGTGGGTCGTCGACTTCACCTGCACCCCGACAAACCGCCCCGGCCGCCCCACCACATAGTCATAACTCTCCGAATCCCCCCACGGCTTGCTCACCGGCAGACCGTGCTCCGTCGCCCGCGCCACAAACACCGACTCCACCCACTCCCCCCGCTTCTTCGGATCCTTAATGATCTTGATCTTGATCTTCCTCTTCCTCATCTCCCGCCTCCCAACTCTGTCATCCCGACCAAGCCGGAGGATTGGCGCCCAGCCAATCCTCCAGCGCGTGGAGGGACCTGATGTTACGGACCTTCAATTCCCCAAAGAGTGTTCCCCAAAAACACGAACGGCGCACGCCCCAAGAGGGCTGCGCCGCTGTTCTTATCCCTATATATCCAGAATATCAACTTGAAGGGGGTAAACCGGACATTTTCCAAACTTTATATCTCAAGCCGGATCAATGGATTAGGGAAAAATGGCCCGGTTTGGGGACTTGACAAGATTTCGGCAATTCAACGGAAATCGGCGACTTATCGAGATCAGCAGTGGCCCATTCAAGCCCGGTTTTGGCTTGAGTGGGTAATGCCATCACCGAGAGTGCCCCATTTCTCGCGCCTTTTGCGAGAAGCGGACACGATGCCGCCGGCACAAACGGGAAGGGCACGACTTCGAGTCGTGCCGCAAAAAGCCCCGCAAAATACCCCGGCTTCAGCCGCTGACGGCTTCGTAGAAGAGCGGCGCTTCAGCGCCGCGTAAAGCACCTACGAAATCAATGCCGGCTTTAGCCGCTGCGGGCCACCGTGGAGTGCCCCTCCGAAAAACCGGGAAACGTCCCGTATGCCCCATGTTTTCCCTCACGAAGAGTTAGATCATCCCACCCTTGCTCCCTTGGCGGGTGGCCCATCCTTCGCGTTCTTTGCGAAGGGTGGGCGCGATGCAGCCGAGGGATCAGGTGCGGGAAATCCTGACGACGAAAATTCCTTCAATTCCGGCCTGCGTGTTTATTTCAGCCAGTGGATCTTGATTTCCGGTTCCAACGGCTTGAATTCCGCATCGCCGGTGATGAGTTCAGCTTTCTTTTCCTTGGCCAGCGCGGCGGCGAAGGCATCGGCCAAGCTCATCTTGAACCGCGCCTTGATATCGGCGGCGGTGTCGGCCAATTCGCGCGTGGTGGAATGAAAGTCAATCGGCAACCCAGGAAGGATTTTTGCCGCTTCAGCCCACGCATCAGCTCCATCTTTCTTCACGATGGAATATTTCACCTCGGCGTAATTCACATCCGTCATATGTAGCGGGCTGTCCTTCCTGCCGGCGGCGACAAGGAGCGCCTCCACTGTCTCTGCGCCTGGTTCGTCGCGGAAGTAGGCGATCAGCGCAAAGCTATCGAGCACCTTAGCGGACATGACGCTCTTCCAGTGCCCGCTCCTGCTTCTTATGCTCCGCCCATTCCTCGCTCAACGGCCTCGCTCCGGTCGCACGCTTGAGGACACCGCGCCCGCGCTTGATGAGTGCGGCAGTGACAGGTTTGAGAAGAATGCCCTCCGGTGTGGCTTGAACCACGGCCTTTGTGCCATCTTCGATGTCGAATTGTTTGCGCAGCCGACGAGGAATGACAACCTGCCCCTTCGTTGTGAACCACACGGTCTCAATTTTTTCAGTCATGTTGTTAACAAATAGTATGACATTGTTCTCGCAGTCCGTCAATATGTAATAAGTATGACTATTAGCACAATAGCGGATTATCGATCACAAATCCTATTGTCTATGATGCTGCGGAAATAAGAAAGGCACGGCTTTCGCCGTGCCTCTGAAAATGAGCTGTTTGCCCAGACACTCGGCGGAGAAAGCCCTAGTCCCTTACCCCATCCATAAACGCCCTTAGCTTCCGCGAGCGCGACGGATGCCGCAGTTTGCGCAGCGCCTTGGCTTCGATCTGGCGGATGCGTTCGCGGGTCACGGCGAAGCTCTGCCCGACTTCTTCCAGCGTGTGCTCGCTGCCGTCTTCGAGTCCGAAGCGCATCTTGATGACTTTTTCTTCGCGCGGGGTCAGCGTGCGCAGGACCTGTCCGGTCTGGTCCTTGAGGTTCACGTTGATCACCGCCTCGGCCGGAGAAACCACGCCGCGGTCTTCGATGAAGTCGCCAAGGTGCGAATCTTCCTCTTCGCCGATCGGGGTTTCGAGGGAGATCGGTTCCTGCGCAATCTTCAGAACTTTCCGCACTTTCGCCACCGGAATGTCCATACGCTTGGCGATTTCCTCGCTCGTCGGCTCGCGTCCCAGTTCCTGCACCAGCTGCCGCGAGGTGCGGATCAGCTTGTTGATGGTTTCGATCATATGCACCGGGATGCGGATCGTACGCGCCTGATCGGCAATCGCGCGGGTAATGGCCTGGCGAATCCACCACGTGGCGTACGTCGAAAACTTATAGCCCCGGCGGTATTCGAATTTGTCGACGGCCTTCATCAGGCCGATGTTGCCTTCCTGAATCAGGTCGAGGAACTGCAGTCCGCGGTTGGTGTATTTCTTGGCGATCGAAACCACCAGACGCAGGTTGGCCTCAATCAGCTCTCGCTTGGCCTGCTCCGCGTCCATGTCGCCCTGGATGATCTCGCGCTGCGTGCGCTTGAGCTCCGGAAACGACACCCCGGTTTCGAGTTCCAGTTTTTCGACTTCGCCGCGAATCGCCCGCGCCTGCCGCCGATATTCTTTTTTCTGCTCTTCACTGCGAGTGGCGTCGGCCTTGCGCTCGAGATTTTGCGTTTGGCGGTCGAGCGAACGCATGCCGTCGACCGTCTTGTTCAGACGTTCGATCAGCCGCTTGCGTTCGGCGTTGGTGAATCCCAGCTTGCGCACCGCCTGCGATGTGGCCACAATGCCGCGAGCCAGCTTGCGCCGCGCCCGGCGATGATCCTTCGGCTTTTTGGTCTTCGAAACTTCGTGATACTTCTCTTCGAGCAGCGCGGCCTTTTTGTACAGCTTGGCCATGTCGTCGATCTTGCCGGTGAACTCGTTCAGGCGGTTCTGCAGGATCTCGTCGGTGATCTCTTCTTCGTCGAAAGTGACCACTTCCTTGATCGAGCGCACGCCCTTCTTCAGGTCTTCGCCCATTGCCAGCAATTCGCGGATCACGATGGGCGACCGCGACAGGGCCTTGAGCACACGGATTTGGCCGCGCTCGATACGTTTCGCGATTTCTACTTCGCCTTCGCGCGTGAGCAGCGGCACAGTCCCCATCTCGCGCAGATACATGCGGACGGGATCGTTAGTTTTTTCCAGAGCTCCGGGAGTAAGGTCGAGTTCTACGTCCTCGCCGTCCTCGGATTCGTCGAATTTCTTATCGAGCGTGGCGGAAGGCAGCTTGGGGCCTTCCAGCACGTCGATTCCCTGCGTACCGATGGTAGTCAGCAGATCGTCAAGGTCTTCGGGACTGTGCACGTCATGCGGTATGAGGTCGTTGACCTGGTCATACGTGAGATATCCCTTCTCTTTGCCCGTATCGATCAGCTTTTTAATGTCGTCGAACTTGTCTTCAAGAGCCAAAAGGTGTGTCCTCTAACTGCTTTAATTCCGCTCCACAGGAGCTTGTGATATGTTCCTTATAGGGTGGGAATCTGGGTCGTGCGGGGTTGTGCCTATCGCACAAACCTATAGATTTTAGCAAACAAGTTCTGTGCCGTCTATCGGTTGCTCGGCCTAAACCCGGTACCCACCGCTATCCTCAATTCTCCTAAATACTTAGATGGTTCCGAGGGCGTTTTTGTTTCAGGCGCTTTTCTTTTTCCCGGCGTTCTTGAGGCCGTCTTCGGCCAGGCTGGGATCCCGCAATGCGCGGCTTATTCGCTCCAGTTCCGTGAGCAATTCCCGCAGGCGCTCTTTCTCGGCAGCCAGGCCGGGCTTCTTGAGTTCCTGTTGGACCTGCTCCTGACGGCGGCGGAGGTGAATGCGGCGCAGAGCGCGGACCGAGGCTTCCAGGACCTCTGCTGTGAGTTCTTCGTCCTCCTTCAGCAGGATTGACGCCAGCATGCGGCGATCTGTTTCCGTCGTGGGTACTTCGAGAACATCGACAGATTCGCCGCCGGTGTTTAACAGGAAATCGTTGAGCAGGGACTCGGCCAGCGATTCGGTCGCCAGCCCCCGATGCAGACCTTCGTTCTGCAGGACATACTGCGCCTGACGCGCGGCATCGAATTCTTCTTCTTTATCAACCCAGGCGCCACTGCGAGCGGAAAGATGTTCCTCGCCAGACGGCATCTGGCGCGCCGTGGCCAGGGCGCGAATCAGGACTTTTTCGGCGTCGGTGACCTGGGCCTCTGCCAGGGCTTTGACCGCGGAGGTGGCGCGCGTGCCCGCCGCGTGGCGCAACTCCTGCCGCAAGACCGCGGAGTCGATGCTGAGTTTTTGTGAGATTTCGTGTGCCAGTTCGTCGCGCACGATGCGGCTGGGCACGCGCTGAATGTGGGGCAGCAGAAAGTTCACAGCCTTCTGCTTGCCTTCGCCGCTGCGGACGGGAAATTGGGTGCGCGCGCGTTCGATCAGGTAGTCGAAATATTTTTGTGAATTCTTGAGGGCGGCGCCGTAGGCTTCTCTACCTTTGCGGCGGATGTAGAGATCGGGATCGAATCCTTGTTCGAGCGTGAGCACCTTGAGGGTGAATTCTTCTTCCACCAGCAGGCCCAGCGTACGTTCGGTCGCCTTGGCTCCGGCGGTGTCGGGATCGAAGTTCACGACGGCATTCTTGCTGAAGCGCCCGAGCAGTTTGGCCTGCAGCTCGGTGAACGCCGTGCCGGAACTGGCGATGACGTTGTGGAATCCGGCGGCATAGACCGAGATGCAATCCATCTGGCCTTCGACCAGGATGGCGTAGTCGAACTTCTTGATCCATTCCTTGGCGAGATCGAGGTTGAAGAGCACGCGGCCTTTGGAGTAGATCGGCGTCTCGGGCGAGTTCAGATATTTCGGGCCGGATTTTTCGTCGGCGGCCAGCGTGCGTCCGGTGAACGCGATCACTTTCCCCGCCTCGCTGGAGATAGGGAACATGACGCGGTTGCGGAACTTGGAGTACATGGCGGAGATTCGGGCGTCAGACTTCAGACCTCGGACCTCAGCTTCGGGTGCGGCGGTGTCTTCGGCGGTTTCGCTCCGGCCTTCAGTGTTGTCATTCCGCGCGGGGCGAGCAATCTGGTTTGGCGGAGGTCCGAGGTCCGAGGTCTGACGCCCGTCGTCCTGCTTCCACGAAAACAGGCCGCTCTCACGCAGGACCTCTTCGCTGAACTGTTCTTTCAAGCGGTCGCGCAGGAGGAACCCGGAATCGGGCGCGTAGCCGATGCGGAAGCGCGCGATCATTTCTTCATTCAAGCCGCGGCCGGCGAGATATTCGCGCGCTCGTGCTCCTTCGGGACGGCGCAGGCATTCCTGGAAAAACGCCACCGCGCGCTCGTGGACGTCGAGCAGCTGGCCGCGCAGGCGTGCATCCTTGGCTTCGCCCTCGGTGGCGTAGCTGGCCTTGGGCAGGGGTATGCCCAGCTTCTGTGCCACCAGACGCACGGATTCGGGGAAGGTGATGTTTTCGATTTTCTGGATGAAGCTGAACACGTCGCCCTTCTCTTGGCAGCCGAAACAGTAATAAAACTGCTTGGTGGCATGCACGGAGAAGGAAGGAGTCTTTTCGCCGTGAAAGGGGCAGAGTCCGGAATAGTTTTGCGCCCCGGCCTTTTTCAGCTTGATGTAATCGCCGATGATGCGGACGATGTCCGCCTGCTGCTTGAGGGTGTACGCGAAATCGCCGGGGTTCGCCATTTTTGATTCGGTAATTCCGGGACAGAGTTCTCCGAAGGAATTGTGCGGGAGAAATCCGCTGATTGAAATATACAGGGGCGGGATTGTTGTGGAGAAGCTGTGGGAATCGCGAGTTATCGGTTGATCGAGTAGGAAAAGGCTCCGTTCAGCGTGAATCCGGAAACCCGCCTGGCCGACTGTGCAACACGAGCGAAGCCAATTCCAAGGCCCTAGCACGCGAGATACCTGACTGCTGCTCGATCGCCAGAGGGTGGTCGGCCTCTTCCATTACAAACAGGGGACGCGTTCCGACAGGCTGGACGAAGATCTTTGTTTTCAGATTGAGGGTCTCGGGGTATTCCGCGAGTGAATTCGCTAGCCTGCCTTTAAACGGGCCACGGCTTTGTTCTCTTCCTCCCAGTTCCCAGCAGTCTTCTATTTGGTCAAAGACTTCCTGACGAATGCAGGCCCACAGGCCCCATAAGAAAGGCTCATCGGACCCAACAATTGGGATTTCGAGACATCCTCGGATGAAGAACCACTGCTGGTCGATGATGCATTGATCAGATCCAATCACGGCACGAGAGTCGCGTTCGTCCCGGTTCATGTGCGCGTACATGTCCGGAAAGTCAGCAGCGAAACTCATCGGCAACCCTTCATGGACCTTGCCACAGGTTGAGCATTTAAAACTCTCGATCATGTTTCGCTCCGCGTCATCGCACAAGCTTTCTTGGGATACGAGAGGTTTGCAGGAGAACCAATGCCGTCCCTCCAGGACTCGGTTGTCGTCCCCCCGCTCTCCCCGGCACTTCCGTGCCGGGCTCTCACATGCTGCCGCTTCGCGGCTGGAGTGTAGCAGATGTCGGCGGCATTCTCGGCACTCAGTTTTCACTCGACAACCCAATTTTCCAAAAACCAATGAAGATAGCGCAGGCGTACCAACGCCTCAACTCTTCCATTCTTCCGCCGATAGAAACCTTTGAGGGCCATCTTTTTCGTGATTACCACCGACCAATATGCCGCTTCGATTGTGGAGAAATACCGGATAATTCCGGACACGAAGTCGGCTTCGCATCGCGCGGCCGACGATGTGCTTCCCCTGATCAAGAAATGGGGCAAGGAACACCTGCTGGGGCTGACGCTGTCGGGCGCTTATGCCAAGAACACGGCGATTACGTTGTCGTCGCACGTGGACGTTTTGATCGCGCTCAGTCCGGTGCCCGGCATGGAGATGAAAAACATTTTCTGGAGCCTGTTCAAATATCTGAGCGATCAGGATCTGCATCCTCACACGCGAGACGTTTCGATTCGATTGCAAAGTGGTGGAGTCAATGTGGATCTGATTCCCGCCTGCCGCGACCATGAAACTCCGGGCAACACGTTGTTCCACAAGCGATCAGGCCAAGCCATCCATACCGACATTGCCCGGCACGTACATCTGTTGGCGAATTCCGGACGCCAGCAGGAGGTTTGTGCGTTCAAGATCTGGCGCGAGCGGATGTCGCTGGACTTTCCGTCACTGTATCTGGAGCTAACCGTTCTGCGGGCGCTGGGGCCCGAGCGTTTCGGGCAACTGGCGGAGAATATTCTGGCAGTGCTGCGCTATCTTTCGCATCGCTTTGAGCAGGCCGTGGTCGCCGATCCTGCCAACGCCGACAATATTGTGTCGAGCGACCTCTCGGCTGCCGACAAGAAGGCCATCGCCACCGCCGCCCGCGATGCTCTTGATGATGAGAACTGGAAGAAGATCCTCTGGTAAGAGGGCCGGCTTTCGGCTTTCGGATGGAAGCTAGACCTTCAGCTCCACCAGCGTCGCACCGCCTCCACCCTCATTCTGCGGAGCCTCAGCCACGGATGCCACATGGGGATGCTGCTGGAGCAGCTGGCGCAGGGCTTTGCGCAGGATGCCCATACCGCTGCCGTGGACGACGCGGACGCGGGGCAGGCCAGCCAGAAATGCGCGGTCCACGAACTTCTCGACTTTCGGCGAGGCTTCGTCCACGGTCTGGCCGATGACGTTGATCTCGCTGGGCACATTCGCGCCTTCGTTCTCGAGCGAGATAGAAATGCCGCGCGCACGGGCGGCTTTCACGGGAGTATCCACCGGAGGCTGCGCGCTCGCCAGCACTTCGGCGATGTCGTCGCGGGCGATTTTCATTTTCATCGCACCCATCTCGACTTCGAAATGATTGTCGTCGACCTTGCGCACAACCCGCGCGCCGCGGCCGGTGGACTTCAGCTTGACGGTGTCGCCTTCGGACACGTGCTTGACGACCTGGGGCTGGGCGTGGGGATCGCCGTGGTCGGCTCCGGTGGAGTGGGCCACGACCGTCGAATCGAACTGCTCGCGAAATTCGCGGCGCAACTTCGCGATTCTGCGTTCCGCGTCTTTGGAGAGCTTCTGGGCGGCAGCGCGATCCTGCACGGCGTTCACGGCTTCGCGGGCGTGATATTCGAAATCGCGCAGCAGGCTTTCCAGTTTCTTTTCCATTTCGCGAATCTTAACCTGCTGTTCCTTTTTTCCTTCCACCGCTAGCCGGTTTTTCTCGTTTTCCAGTTCTTTTTGGCTCCTCTGCAGGCGCAGGCGTTCGTTATCGGCTTCGCGCAGATCGGCGTGCAGCTTGTCGAGAAATTGGCCAACGTCGCGAGCCTGGGTGCCGAGGCGCGATCGCGCGCTTTCAATGATGGTTGGATTCAGGCCCAAGCGGCGCGCGATGTTGATGCCGGCGGATGCTCCGGGTACGCCGACCTTCAATTCATAGGTCGGCTGCAGCGTGGCCTCGTCGAAACCGACCGACGCGTTCACCACGCCGGGCGTGTTCGCGGCGTAGACCTTGAGCGAAGTATGGTGGGTGGAAATGACCGTCAGGCTGCCGATGCCGGCAAAGTGACTGGCAATCGCGACGGCCAGAGCGGCGCCCTCTTCGGGATCGGTGGCCGAGCCCAGTTCATCGAGCAGGACCAGCGAGTGCGCGGTCGCAGTGCGCGAAATGAAATCGATATTGGTAACGTGCGCCGAGAAGGTGGAGAGATTTTGCTCAATCGACTGGTAGTCGCCGATGTCGGCGAGCACAGCGTCGAACACGGGTAGCTCGGCGCGGTCCGCGGGAACGGGGAGGCCCGACTGGGCCATCAAAGCGAGCAGGCCTACGGTTTTGAGCGTGACCGTTTTGCCGCCGGTGTTGGGGCCGGTGATGATGAGCTGACGGCGGTCCGCTTCGAGTTCGACGGTGACGGGGACTACGGGGACCCCCTTCGGCCTCAGATTGTGTTCCAGCAACGGGTGCCTCGCGTTATGCAGCAGCAGGCGAGCCTTGCTCGCCCCGGACCCTTCGACTTCGCTCAGGGCAGGCTTGCGAAGGCGGCTGTCCCCACATGAGTCATGCTGCTCTCCGCTCAGCTGAACCGCTACGCAGTTGTAGTCCTCTGCGAATCGGGCTTTCGCGAACTGCAACTCCAGTTCGCCTAACACATCTACTGCGGCAAGAATTTCTTCGGCCTTCTCGCCGATGCGCTGGGTCATTTCTAGCAGGATGCGGTGAATCTCCGCCAATTCTTCTTCCAGCAGGCGCACCAACTCGTTGTTCTGTTCGATGGTCTCCAGGGGCTCGACGAAAACCGTCTGGCCGCTGGAACTCGCGCCATGCACGACGCCCTGCACGCGGCGCTTCTGCTCGACTTTTACGGGAATGACGAAACGTTCGCCGCGGATGGTGACGAGTTCATCCTGCACGGTGCCGCCGTCGGCCAGCCGCCGCAAGTAGCCGCGCAGGGATTCCTGGATGGAGCGGCGCTGTTTTTCGATCTCGCGGCGAATGCGCGCCAGTTCCGGCGAGGCCTTGTCATCCAGAGTTCCATCGGGCTGGATTTTGTTGCGGAACAGTCGCAGGAAGTCTGTGAAATCGACGATCTGGCCGGAGAGGACGCCGACTCCATGCCAGTCGGACTTCATATTTGCCGGAGGATGCAGCGCGATCTCGCGCCATTCCGCGGCGCGATCGACCACCAGGATCACGTCGCGAATCTCCGTGGTCTCGAGCGCGGCGCCGGCGATGCGTGATTTGTCGACGAGTTGTCCGACTTCGAGGAGGCCGGAGAAATCGAAGCGTGCGCCTGCGCGGCGGAACTCGCGGATCTCACTGGTCAGTTCCTGCTGAGTCTGAATCCAGTCGCAGTCGGTCGACGGCGCGAGCGCGGCGATGCGCCGCTGACCGAGCGGAGACGAGGCGTATCCGCGCAGGAGTTGCCGTAAAGGCTCGAACTCCAGCACGCGCGCCGAACTGTGAAGCAGTTCACTGGGCATCGCAATTTATGGTAGCAGGAGCGGAACTTCGGAGCGCGCGACGGTCTGCGCGCGAGATCCCACCGGCTTCGCTCTGTCGAAAATCCCCACTTCTCGCGCAAAGAACGCGCGAGAAATGGGGCACTCGGCAATGGAAGTTGAAGGTTAGAGAGGATCGAAGAGAAACGAAAGTTGCGCGGTCAGTCCCCGCCCGCGCCAGCAACCTGGGCCGCCGTTTCGCTGGCTGCCGGAATGCGGATGATGAAAAGCGCGCCGCCCTCCAGTTTGTTCTGGCAGGAAATCTGGCCGCTGTGATCCTGGATGACGCCATAGACGGCGCTAAGGCCGAGGCCGGTGCCTTTGCCGACGGGCTTGGTGGTGTAGAAGGGATCGAAGACGCGCTCCGGCTCGCGAATGCCCGGGCCGGTATCTGAGAATTGCAGCATGGCCTCATCGCCGAGACGGTGTGCAGTGACCTCGAGTGAACCGCCGCCCGCTTCTTCCAGAGCGTCCATGGCGTTATCGATGATCTCAACGAACGCCTGAAACAGTTGGTTGGCATTGCCCAGCACGCGAGGAAAATTCGGTGCGATGGTCAGAGTCACGCGGATCTTGCCGCCGGGGTGCCGCAATTCGAGCATCTGGGTGGCACGCTGCAGCAGCACGCTGAGGTCGATCAGGATCTTTTCCCCCGGCGACTGCTGAGCAAAGCGCAAAAGGTCGGTGACCAGATCGCGAGTGCGGTGGGCCTGGTTCACAATCTTGCGGACCAGCTGATTCTGCTCGTCGGAGAGGCGCTCCTTG
This sequence comes from Acidobacteriota bacterium, assembly GCA_013289685.1. GTDB lineage: Bacteria > Acidobacteriota > Terriglobia > Terriglobales > Acidobacteriaceae > Sulfotelmatobacter. Next base: position 484,954 of record JABCZL010000004.1, read on the forward strand.
GCCCAGAGCTGCTCGGAGTAATTCGTGATGGCGGTTAAAGGATGGTTGATCTCGTTGGCCGCGCCCGCCACCAGGTTGCCCAGGGTAGCCAGCTTCTCCTTTTGCACCAGCTGGGTCTGCAGACGTTTCTGGTTCTCGTATCCGCGGCGCGACTCCTGCAGCAAGGTCATGAGCGCCTGGTCCTGGAAGTATTGGCGCAGGAAAACGAAAGCTCCCAACACTACCATTGCTGCCAGCACGGTTGACAGTCGAAACGCCCGCGAGGCGGACGGAGACTTGTCGAGAAAAACCGTCCACAGACCCAGAGCCGGCAACGAAAGTATGGCCAGCACGGCCAGGCGCGGGACCATACGGCTGCCCCACTGCCATTTCGAGGGCGGTACGCTGGTGAGGTTGGATTGGCGGGCAGTCAAGACGGTTGCCGCCATCCAACTCGCCGCGGCGACCAGCGGAATGTCGTAGAGACCTCCGGTCTGGTATTCCCCGCTGGTGATTGACAGATTGATTGCCCCGGAGTCCGCTGCGTACAACGCAGTCGCCGCCATCAGATTGAGGTACACCATCTTCCAGCCAGTCGACGCCCCCGAAGCAGCAATCCCGAGCACCAACACCAGGGCCGCGCACTCGACCAGGTAGAGTGTGTTGTAGTTCCTGTCGTACACCGCCAAGTCGAGCGCGACGTATTGCGAGGGAAACACAATGAACGCATACAGGAACACCCACCAGGCCAGCAGCAGGAGAAAGTCGAGGGTGGCTACGCGGAACCTCTGCTCAGCTTCGGTACGATAGCGTTGCAGCACGACCGCCGCAATCATCGGGATGGTGTGGAGGAACAAAACCACATCCATAGCCCAGGGATCAGGCACCTTCGCCCGATGCACCACCTCATAGTAGACATATCCAAACTGGTGGCACGCCCAGAGAACGAACCCTGATGCCATCAGTGCCCAAAACCGGCGGTCTGCGCCCTCAGTCGACCGGGCATTGGCTAGCATGACCGCGCCGGCTCCAAGGATTATGAGTTCGTATCCAATATCGGAAATCGCGGTGAGCACGGGACCGCGCGGCACGGTCAGCGACACCACGGCAAAGGCCAGAGTGATTCCGGCCGCTGCGGCAAACCAGCGGTGACGTTGGAACAGACTCATCCGTCTCCAATTCTATGGGACGCAATCGAGGATAAAGAGAACCCTTTGGAATCCTGTGGGTTACTTCCGTCATACCCCCCAGGCAACGCGAGCCGCCAAGGTGCCTCAGAAATCAAAGATGCTCGAGAAAAAGATGTTCTAGAATCAATTCTAGGAAGGCGCAATCGAACCCCCACCCTTCCCCCTGGTGATTTGCCATGGTATTTCCTGTGACCCGCCTTCGCCGGCTCCGACGTACCGCGGAGCTGCGCAACCTGGTGTGTGAAACCCGCCTCACACCCGACGCATTCGTTTACCCCATGTTCGTGTGTCCCGGAGAAGGCGTCCGCAAGGAAGTCCGCTCCATGCCGGGCGTGTTCAATCTGTCGGTAGACGAAGCCGTGAAAGAGGCGCAGCAAGTTTATTCCCTGGGCGTGCCATCGGTGATTCTTTTCGGCCTGCCCGACAAGAAGGACGAGGTCGCCACCGGAGCCTGGGCCGATGACGGCATTGTGCAACAGGCCGCCCGGGCCATGAAACGGGAAGTGCCAGACCTGATCCTGATGGGGGACGTCTGCTTGTGCGAATACATGAGTCACGGCCATTGCGGAATCGTAAAACCGACGCTCCCGCGGTCACTCGGGGCGGCTGCCGTCGACGCAATGAACCAGGTCCGCGCCATGGCCGTCAAGACCTTCGAGGACAAGGAAAAAGAAAAGGCCCTGGACGCGGTGGCCGACGAGCTGGTTGCCGTGGCCAAGCGCGCGGCTGAGTCGAATTATGAAATCGACAACGATTCCTCGCTGGAGCTGCTGGCCCGCACCTCAGTCTCGCTCGCCAAAGCCGGCATCGACATCATCGCGCCCTCCGACATGATGGATGGCCGCGTGGCTGCCATCCGCAAGGCGCTCGACGGCGCCGGACTTATCAATACACCGATTCTTTCCTACGCCGCGAAATTCGCTTCCGGTTTCTACGGCCCGTTCCGCGAGGCGGCGGACTCGGCTCCGCAATTCGGCGACCGCCGCTCGTATCAAATGGATGGAGCCAACCTACGCGAGGCCATGCGCGAAATCGAAGCCGACATCGAAGAGGGCGCCGACATGATCATGGTGAAGCCGGCCATGCCGTATCTCGACGTGATCGCGGCGGCCCGCGACCGCTTCGATCTGCCGCTGGCCGCGTATCAAGTCTCCGGCGAATACGCCATGATCGAAGCTGCCGCTAAGAACGGCTGGATCGAACGCGACCGCGTCATGATGGAGTCGTTGTTAAGCATCCGGCGCGCAGGGGCCAGCATTATCCTGACGTATTACGCCAAGGACGCGGCCAAACTGCTGGGATAAGTTTGGCGTATTCTGCGGGTGCCCCATTTCTCGCGTCCTTTGCGAGAAGTGGGGATTTTGGCCGTGTGGGGCGGACACTCCTGTCCGCCAACGTCGGCACAAACAACACTGCCGCTCCCAGTTCGGGACTATTCCCAACTTTAGTTCATCAGCTTGGGCCACCTTTCGCCACGCTGGTTCTGACCTCACTGTGGGGGTGACTTGCGGTCGCGGGTGATGGGCACGGGATAGGCGTTGGCCTCGATGTGGCTCAACTTGATGACGCGGCCCTGCTTGGAGAATGTCAGGACGTTTCCCTCAGGTGCAAGATTGTCGATGGCGAGGTCGCCGTAGACGTACAGCCGATTCTCCAGACAGAATAAAGGCCGGTGGTTGGTGTACTCGATTTTCTGCACCGGCTTCCATTGTGAGTCGAGCAGAATGATGCGATTGACCCCGTGCGGGCTGGTTTCGCTCTTGACGATTTCCTGCAAGTCCACGACCAGATATTTACCGCCATCGATGTCCAGAGTGCAGGTGTGGGATAAATGAACCAGTTGCCGGTCCGGGTTGAGCACCTTGGCCTCGAGCAGCGCAGCATACAGTTGGTCTCGGGAGCTGACTTGCGCGGTGGCGGCCAACGCCAGGAAAAGGATAAGAATGCGCTTCATGGATTCTTTGGAGCCTGGCGATTCAGCTTCTTGAATAGATCAAGGACATAAACCAGCTTGGCCGCGTAGTCAGGATCGCCCCCGCCGTTGTAACGATCGGCGACGGTGGTGGTGGTGAAATCCCGCCAATCCGTAATGACACGCTGGATGCTGGCGTGCTTGTACTTCAGAACGTCCTTGGGATGAATCATTTTCTTTTTGGCGGGATTCAATTCCTCCAACACCTGAACCGTGGTGCTAACTTTCTTCGCGATGATGGAGAGATTGTCGCCGGGCGTAACCGTGTAGCTCTGGACGTTGGGATCGTCGATCACGGATTGAAATTCGGAGAGGCACATCCGGGTGAACACATAAGCGATGCCGGCCCGGATGTTGAGGGCTGGGTCGTTGCCAACCTGCGCCGAGTTCTTGACCTCGGCGGCAAGCTGCTTGCTCATGATCAGCACCGAACCCTCGTCCGCGCGCTGCAGGACACCCAACCCGGTATCGCCAGGGACGCCGATTTGCATCGCTCTGCCGGTCCAGGCCGACGAACCGGGGCCGCCACTTTCCACCCAGACGATGGCTTTGAAGAGTTTCCAGTCGACCGCGCTGTATCCAGGGCTTTTCTGAAACTTGAGGTTGTAGGCGGTGACTTCGGTCTGGATAGTGGTGTCGTAGGCATCCCACGTGGCATCTGCGACGCCTCGATCCACCGTGTCCTTCCAACCTTGCGTTAGCGCCATGGCGTGCATTATGAGAGACGGACGGCACTATTTCAAGCTCCAAGTGTCGGCGGCGCGGCGCCTGGACCCTGAAAGTTCACTTCGACCTGTTTGCGGTCTTCGTCGGAGACTTTGAACATCTGGCGGGGTTTCAGGCTCATGAAGCTGGCAACGAACACGTCGGGGATCTGGCCGATGCGGGTGTTGTAGTGGTTGACGTCGTCGTTGAAGAACTCGCGGCGATCGGCGATGCGCTCTTCGAGTTCGCTGATGCGGCTCTGCAGCTTCAGGAAGTTTTCGTTGGCCTTAAGCTGGGGATAGTTTTCGGCAACCGCAAACAGTCCGCGCAGGGCGCTGGCCATGGTCAGATCGGCCAGCGCCTTCTGGCCGATGCTGGCTGCGTTCATCGACGCCGTCCGCGCCTGGGTGACGGCAAGCAGGGTCTGCTGCTCGTGCTGCATGTATCCTTTGACGGTCTCGACCAGGTTCGGGATCTCGTCGTGACGCTGCTTCAGGAGGACGTCAATGTTCGCCCAGGCGCGGTCATTCTCGTTGCGCAGGCGCACCAGCCCGTTATAAAGGATGACGGTATAGATGAGCACGCCGGCCACGAACAGGAAGAATGCCAACCCCGTGATGAGGCTGGTGTCCATATTTGTACCTCCTGTGTTATGCCTCCCGAGTGAGCACTCCAGTAAAGGCAAGTGAAGCAGCAGGGCTGCCCGGCGCGCAAGTGCCATGAAAGTTCCTGCCCCGGATCATGCGAACGTCCAACTTTCTGTTTGCAAAACGCTCGGTGTCAATGCGAATCTGAATCGATTGCGAAAGGGCGTTCGGGATGACAAAAAGGCTGGCCATTGTGGAGCGACTTCCCGGTCACACCGAGGTCATGGGCGGCTTCGCTGCATTGGCGATCGAGTTGGGTTACGATACGCACCTGCTTTTCAACGGCAAAGATCAATTCCACCTCGTCGAGTATCTGCGGACGCGCTTACCGGTCGCGAGCGAGAATATCCATGACTGGTCGTACATCAACGACCCCGGCTCGAACTTTGATGTGATCTTGTTAAATACGTCCTATGTGTGGCTGGATTATGGACGTCAGTTGCCGCAATGGAATGCTCACAAGCGACTCATTGTAGTCCATCACCACCCTGAAGATATCGAACTGAACCCGCATGGGGCGCGGGTGTACTTGACCCCGGCGGTGGGCAAAGAAAAGTGGATTTTCCCTTTGTATTCCAGGCCTCAGGGCGCGGCGGAGTCAGCACTGATGCCGGCAGGCGATGCCGCGGAACTTCCCACGCTGGTAACGATTGGCGCTTTGGACCTCAAGAATGTTGCGGACGTGTTCGCGTACATGAAGGCCGGCGGAAAGATCGTGCACTATGATCGCCATAAATGTAGGCAGTTCGAAGGTCACAGCGGCACTTATACGCAGCATGTCGGTTTAAACGGTGCCGACTTCATGGCGTCGCTCGCCCAGCAAAAGCAGCCGATGTTTCTTTGGTTTCCAATCCTGCTGGACTCGAATTACATGGAGTGCAGGTTTTGCGGAGCGCTCATCCTTGGCGTGGAGTTGAATTGCATTATGGTGATGCCCGAGCGCCTGCGAAAACTTTATGGGTTTCCCGAAGATGCCGTCATTACCTATGACAGCTCTGTGACCGAAGCGGCATGCGTGGAGAAGCTGCGCGCATCCGCCATGAAACAAGATGAGCGGCGCAGGCAGTTGAGGATGTGGGCGGTCGAGCGCTGGCAGAAGAATATTGATGTTTTTCGGTCGCTGTTGGAGGAACGCGCCTAGGCTACCGCAGCCTCCCTCACGGGCTAAACAGAGTGCTGAAAAACTCATATGCCTTGCACAGGAAAATAGGGTAAGAAAGCAGGCATGCGCGGAGACGATCAGCAACAGGATGGGGTGTTCAGCTATGTCAGTCTGGAACAGCGGGT
>JABCZL010000005.1 GCA_013289685.1 Acidobacteriota bacterium
AGAAAGGTTGTATGCCGGCGGACAGGCGGGGATTCGGGACAGTCTGGGCCGGAAGCGAATGGGAAAAGCGGAATTATTTGCATATAGTGACAATTGCTTTACATAGTAATATTGGGATCTCCCGTCACATTTTTCTCCTCCAGCCCCACCAATCCGGGTTAAAATCCGCTTAGATAGTCTTGCCTCGCCACGATGCGAGGCAGGCGTGACGCATAACGTACTTGCGCCACGATCTTTCCGCTGGAGGTTTTTTTGCATGGAAGATCGGGCCCCTGTTGTTTCTTCTACGGGTATTGACCAGTCGTCCAGCACTACTACCACTTCCGCCGTCAGGAAGCATGAAGGCCGCGGAGCGTGGGTGCTCACCTGCTACGGCATCTGCGGTCTTGCGCTGTTCGGAGTTCTGGCGTACTTCTTCTCGGACTTCATTTCCCATTAGTCCGGGCCCGCTTTGGCGAACGGGCGTGCGCGCCCGCGGAATGCGGTGGAAGTGTACGCTGCAGCTTTCTCCAGCCTGTTCGTGATTGCAAGACCGGTCTGCCAGTGTCCCAGGGCTCAGCGTTGAACGTGCTACAATGAGCGGCCTTAGGTTAGCGCTTCGGCACCCGGCACTCACCCCACGCAAGGATTACGAAACACGCGGAAGAAATCTGTGGCCAAGACTCCCCCACCCAGCGCGACGCCGATTACCTACGCCGATGCCGGTGTGGACATCAGCCGCGCCAATCGCACCAAGCAGCGCATCAAGTATCTGGCGCACAAGACGTTTACCCGGGGCGTGCTGAGCGAGATTGGCGGCTTTGGCGGGCTGTTCGCCGTGGACAAAACGAAATACAGCGACCCGGTGTTGGTGTCGAGCGTCGACGGAGTGGGCACCAAGCTGAAGATTGCGTTTGAAATGGACCTGCACTCGACCGTGGGGGCCGACTTGGTCAATCACTGCGTCAACGATATTGCGGTGCAGGGCGCGGCGCCGCTGTTTTTCATGGATTATCTGGCGACGGGAACGCTGGATCCTTCGATCGCGGAGAAGGTGGTCGAGGGCATTGCCGATGCCTGCAAACATAACGGCTGTGCGCTGATTGGCGGCGAGACGGCGGAGATGCCGGGTTTTTATCCGGATGGCGAGTACGATCTGGCGGGCTTTATCGTCGGTGTGGTGGAGCGCGAGAAGATCATTACCGGCAAAGACGTACAGATCGGCGACATCATTCTGGGGCTGCCGTCGAATGGGCTGCATACGAATGGATATTCGCTGGCGCGGAAGCTGTTGTTCGAAGTGGCGCATTACTCGGCCGATACCTACGTGAACGAGGTCAAGAACAAGGTCGGCAACGAGTTGATGCGCACGCACAAGAGCTACTGGCCCGCGCTACGAAAGTTGATTGACGGGCAATGCGTTGTCGCGCTGGCGCACATTACTGGCGGCGGCATTACGGAAAACCTGCCGCGGGTGCTGCCTCGCGGGACGGCGGCGGTGATCGAACTGGGAACGTGGCCGGTGCTTCCGATCTTCGAACACCTGCAGCAACTCGGAAACGTGCCACAGGACGAGATGCTGCGCACCTTTAATATGGGCCTGGGGATGCTGCTGGTGGTCCCGTCGGCGAAATTCAAGAAGGCTCAGTCGGTGTTGGAGCGGGTGGGCGAGAAGGCGTACACCATCGGCAGGATCGTTAAAGGTGAGCGCAAGGTCACTTACAGCTAGAGGCACTGATTCTGATTGTTGATTTTTGATTGATGATTGAAAATCTGAGAACCTGCGAGTTTCAATCATCAATCAACAATCATCATCAATGCATTCCCTCGGCATACTCCTTTCCGGGCGCGGGTCGAACTTCGTCGCCATTGCAGACAGCATTGATGCGGGGCGCATTCCGGATGCGCGGATTGCAGTGGTCATTTCGAATAAGGCCGATGCCCCGGGGATCGCGACCGCGCGTGCGCGGGGGCTGACGGCGCTGGTGATTCCTTCCAAAGGCCGGTCGCGCGAGGAGCACGACCGCGAAGTCGTCGCGGTTCTTAAGCAGCACGGCGTCGATCTCGTCTGCCTTGCGGGATACATGCGGCTGCTCTCGCCTTGGTTCGTGCAGCAGTTTCCGCGGCGGATTCTGAATATTCATCCGTCGCTGTTGCCGGCGTTTCCTGGACTGGAGGCGCAGGAGCAGGCTTTCGCCTACGGCGTGAAAGTTTCCGGGTGCACCGTGCACTTTGTGGATGAGGAGCTTGACCACGGGGCGATCATTGTGCAGAAGGCGGTGCCGGTGCTCGAGACGGATGACGAGCACACTCTCGCGGCGCGGATTTTAGTGCAGGAGCATGTCGCTTACACGGAAGCGGTTAACATTGTGCTGCGCGGAAAGTTCGAGATTGTAGGACGGCGGCTGCAGATGAAAAGAGCATGAAACAATAGCGGTCGATTTGCGGATGTTCACCGTCAGAGGAAACCTAAACGGGTTGTCATCCTGAGCAACGCGAAGGATCTGTGCACTCCCGGCCGGTTGCATAGATCCTTCGCGACAAAGAACGTCGCTCAGGATGACAAGCGCTGTATCTCTAGCGTCTGGATTCTGCCTTTGGCGGCGCATTCCTTATAATGTCCTTTCTCATGTCAACCTTCCCACCTGTCGACGAACAACTTACGTATCTCAAGAAGGGCTCCGCGGAGATTATTCGCGAGAGCGAACTCCGCGCCAAACTGGAGAAGTCGCGCGCCACGGGCAAGCCTCTGCGCGTGAAGCTGGGGATGGACCCGACCGCTCCCGATCTGCACCTCGGGCATACGGTGGTGCTGCGCAAGCTGAAACATTTTCAGGATCTGGGGCACACGGCCATTTTTTTAATCGGCGATTTCACCGGGATGATCGGCGATCCGACGGGGCGTTCGGCGACGCGGCCTCCGCTGACGCGCGAGCAGATCGAACAGAATGCGGAGACGTATAAGGCGCAGGTGTTTAAGATTCTCGATCCGGCGAAGACGGTGGTCGATTTCAATCGCCGCTGGTTCGGCCCCATGAGCTCGGACGAGTTTGTTCGGCTGGCGGCGAGATACACGGTGTCGCAACTGCTCGAACGTGAGGAGTTCCATAAGCGCTTTTCGGAAGAGAAGCCGATCTCGTTGCATGAGCTGCTTTATCCGCTGGTGCAGGGATATGACTCGGTCGCGCTTGAAGCCGATGTGGAGTTGGGCGGGACTGACCAGAAATTCAACCTGCAGGTGGGGCGCGAACTGCAGCGGGCTTACGGACAGGAGTCGCAGGTGGTGCTGACCACGCCGATTCTGGAGGGGCTCGACGGCGTGCAGAAGATGTCGAAGTCGCTGGGGAATGCGATCGGGATTCACGAGCCGCCACTGGAAATGTATGGGAAGGTGATGAGCATTTCCGACGAAATGATGTGGAGGTACTACGAGCTGCTGACGGATCTTTCTTTGCAACAAATCGAAGGCCGCAAGCTTGTGGTCAAATCTGGTCAAAATCCAATGTTGTTGAAAAAGGATTTGGCGCTCAGGATCGTGGGTGACTTCCATTCCGGTCCCGAAGCGCAAAAGGCCGCCAGAAGCTGGGAGCTTGCGACCCTTGTCAAAAGGAACCTAAAGGAAGGAAGGGTAGAAATACCGGAAGATTTGGATTTTGTTGAGATTCCTCTCTCCGATGTAATCCCGGCCGGAGACTCAGACGCCCGGGACAGGGAAGTCGTAACGGCTGAGGCGCCTCTAATGGACACAAGTGAGCCCCCTGTCTTCGACAACTCCGTCGAAGTCATCATCAATGGATCCAACAGGGGTCGCCAGCAGACTACGGCGGGTGAGACGTTGGGCGCGTTTATTGTCCGCCAGGCACAAAACCACGGGGTTAGAACCTTCACGGTCTATGTCGATGGTCAGAGGCTCAGTCCCAAAGTGGCCAGCGCTAGGCCCGCTGGTAGCGTTCGTCAGTTGGCGATCGTCGCCAAGGATGTACGCGGGGGGGGCGGCGCCGTTCACGTCGTCGGCGGAATCGAACAACCGGCGGAGACGGAATTGGTTCGGATAGACAAGTTGGTTCGCTTGGCTGGACTGGCGGCCTCGAACACAGAAGCCGCCGGAAAGCAAAAACAGGGGGCTATCAGCTTGGTCAGCATTAACGGCGAAAACATTGACACGAAGCGAGAGCTCGTGGTGATGATCCCCGTTGATCAAGACGTGGTGCTACGCGTGGGTCGGCGAATGAAGAGAATTCGGGTTGTCTCCGACGGCGGCCGCTGGCTTTGACCATGTAGGGACGGTCGCCTTCGGCTGTCCGGGCGAGCGAAGCTCACCGTTCTGTCCAGCCAGGGAATTCCCGAACTGAAACACCCTCTTTCCACGTCCTCCGAAAAACCTCAACGGCCAACCTATGCGGCCCTACAATTCAAAATCGCGGAGCTTTGCTCCGCGGACAACCGAGGGCGGCTGTCCCCACATAAACCCGGAGCGCAGGCTCCCCGCCTGGCGCCGATTCTGCTACTCTTCCCCGCGACATGCGCGCGGCGGCTATTCTCGGGCTGGGATGTTCATCCAAAGATCTGCGGCCGTTTCAGTCTGACTCGAACGTCTCATGGCAGATGGGGATGCCGGCATCGGGCGAGCTCGCCGATGTAGTTCTGGTGTTTGGCGGGGATGGGACGGTTCAGCGGCATTTGGGGCAGTTGGTGCGGCTGGGGGTGCCGGTGCTGGTTGTGCCGGCGGGGAGTGGGAACGATTTTGCGCGGGCGCTGGGGCTGCGGCGGGTGCGGGATTCGCTGGCGGCTTGGCGGAAATTCTGCGACAACTCGGCTCATGTGAGCACCATTGATTTAGGCGTGATTTTTGCCCTCGAAAGCGCGGGCGGGGCGTCCGCGCCACATAGCCCCGCGCCACATGATTCTCGGTACTTTTGTTGTGTGGCGGGGGTTGGGCTCGACGGGGAGGTGTCCCGTCGCGCGAACCTGCTGCCGCGATGGTTGCGGGGGCATGGGGGGTACGTGTTGAGTCTGGCTCCGGCGATTTTCACGTTTGCGCCGCTGCCCATGAAGATTCTGACGGCCGCGGAAGACAGCGCGGGCTGGACCACCCGCAGCGATCAGCCTACGATTCTGGCCGCGTTTGCTAATACTCCGGTGTATGGCGGCGGGATGAAGATTGCGCCTCGGGCGAAGATGGACGACGGGCTGCTTGACGTTTGCGTGGTTGGCGGGGTCAATCCGTTCAAGCTCTTCTGCATGTTCCCTACAGTGTATGCCGGGCGGCATTTGAAGATACGGGAGGTCGAGTACTTTCAGGCGAGCCGGGTGCGGGTTGAGACTGAGCATCCGCTTGATGTTTATGCCGACGGGGAATTCGTCTGCCGAACGCCGGTTGAGGTGGGCGTGCATCACGCAGCGTTGAAGGTTGTCATGCCGTAGACTTCCGCACGCACCGGCGGGTCTGCACGCGAGATCCTTCCCTCCGCCTGAGAAACGGCTACGGTCAGGATGACACCATTAGGAGGGAGTCGCCGATTAGAGAGGCTAGAGCGGACCGAAATCCATTCCAGTGCTAAACTTTGTTCATGCCTGACGGACGCTCTCGCACCCTGCTTTGGATTCTGATTGGCGGAGGAGCTTTTTTCCTCTTTGTGCTGGCCGTATTCACGCTGGTCTACATGACGCTGCACGCGGGAGGCGGCGATGCCGGTCTTACCAGCTTTGGCGACCGCATTGGCGTGGTCGATCTCGACGGCGTGATTCTTTCGCCGCAGCCGGTGGTGGGGCAACTCAAGAAGTTCGCCGACGACTCGTCGATCAAGGCCATTATTCTGCACGTGAATTCTCCGGGCGGCGGCGTGGCTGCGTCGGAGGAGATTTACCGCGAGGTCAAGCGCATTCGCAGCGAGAAGAAGAAGCGCATCGTGGTGTCGATTGAAACCGTGGGCGCCAGCGGAGCGTTCTACGTGGCCTCGGCGTCCGACAAGATTTATGCCGACCAGGGCAGCATTGTGGGATCGATTGGCGTGATCGCTCAGTGGGTGAACTATGGCGATCTACTGAAGTGGGCCAAGCTGAAAGACGTCGTCATCAAGACCGGCGAGTTTAAAGACACGGGGAATCCGGCTCGCGACCTTACTCCCAACGAGCAAGCCTACATGCAGGCGCTGATCGACAACATGTTCGGCCAATTCGTGCAGGCTGTCGCCGAAGGGCGTGGCATGAAGTTCGAAGAAGTGAAATCGATTGCCAACGGGAAGGTGTGGACAGGCGAGCAGGCCATGTCGATGAAGCTGATCGACAGCATCGGGGATTTTGAGACGGCGGTGACCGACACCGCGAAGTCGGTGGGCATCAAGGGTGAACCGACGCTGGTGCGTCCCGAACGCGACCGCAAGACTCTGATGGATTTGCTGCTGGGCGATGTGTCGCAGTTCCTGCCGGGGCGGGAGAAGATGCTGGAGCAGCAGGTGGGATTTTATTATTTGTGGAAGTAGGGACTCCCGCGGACGCTTGCACTTGCGAGTGGCATTTTCGGTCGCGTATCCACCCCGTGACTTGCATGGAACCCCTGAAATTTGAGAAGGTTATGAGGATGCAGCAGCGGTACTCTGGAGAAGTCAGGGTATTCTGCGTGCCGTGGCGTTCTGGAATCCGGGCGGCGGATCTGAGTGTTGAGGCGACTGCCGGAAGAACGAAGAAGGGCCTATGACCAAAGCCGATTTGATTGACGAAGTCTCGCGTTTAGCGGAACTTACGCGGAAAGACAGTGAAGTGATCGTGGAGACGATCTTTGACAGCGTGGTGCGCTCGCTGCGGGCCGGCGACAAGATCGAGATCCGGGGCTTTGGCAGTTTCCGCACGCGCCAGCGCAAGCCGCGTGTCGGCCGCAATCCCAAGACCGGAGAGCGCGTAGACGTACCCGCCAAGAAAATTCCATTCTTCAAGCCCAGCAAGGAATTGAAGGATCTGGTGAATGAAGGTGCGGCGGCGGCACCGGCCGCGGCAACTCCCGCGGCGCCAACGAGTTCTGCGCCGCCTACGACGTAACGAGCTTAGACTTTCATCGTAGAGACGTTGCTGGCAACGTCTCTTTTCTTTTTGGGCGTCAATGCTGAACATCGCCGCGCTTCGCGCAGCGGACAGCCGAGGGCGGCTGTCCCTACAAAAAACTCTACGGCTTCGTTCCCAAATACAGGTCGGCAACCTTCAGCGCGAGTTCCTCGGGATTGATGTCGGTGCGGTTGGCTAGCACGATGATCGTCAAGTTATCGTCGGGAAAGCGTTGGATTGTCGTGCGGAAGCCCATGGTTTCGCCATCGTGCCACATGCGTTTGTGGTTCTTGTAGGGTTCGAGGTGCCATCCGAAACCGTAGCTCACGGGGCCCTCGGGCGAGGTCGCCGGGCCGCCGGTTGGCTTGACCGAGCTAAGCGCCGGCTGCATTTCAGCCTCGCTCAGCAGGGTGTGCTCGCGCAGGGCACGATCCCATTGGGCCAAGTCGTCGATCGAAGTGTAAATGCCTCCGTCGCCCAGGGTGGCTGAAGTTGAGCTCTGATCGGTCTCGCGCCAGCCGTCTTTTTCGGATTGGCCAAGCTTGGTGTGTCCGTAGGCGCGGTGCGGCACCTCGTTCTTGCCCTTCTCGTAGGCCAGCGTGTTCGACATTTTCAACGGGACGAAGATTCTGTCGTGCAGGAACTGGCCGAACGGCTCGCCCGAAACTTTCTCTACGATCAGCGCCAGCACGACGTAGCCGGAGTTGCTGTACGCCCACTTCGAGCCGGCGGGAAACTTGGCAGCCGTCTCCTGTTCGAGCAGTTTCAGCACGCCGGCATTGTGAATCTGCGGAATCTGATCGTCGGGGGTGGTGGGATATTGCCGCGTCAGAATGTCTTCGTAATCGGGGAGTCCGGATGTGTGGTTGAGGAGATTGCGCACGGTGATGGATTTTCCGTAAGCGGGGAATTCGGGGAAGATGTCGGTGAGGTGGTCGTCGTAGTGTAGTTTACCGTCGCGGACCAGCAGCATGATGCACGCCGCGGTGAACTGCTTGCTGAACGACGCGATCCGGAAATTCGTTTGGGCATCGATGGGATGCAAGGTGCGCAGGTCGGTGACGCCATAGCCGCGGCGGAAGACGGGCTGTCCGTTGCGGACGACGAGGACTGCGACGCCGGGGGCGGTGGCGGATTTGAGTGGAGAGAAGATCGCGTCGATCTGGGTGGGGGAAACCTGGGCGGAGGCGGAGGCTGTCAGAAGAGCAAGCGCTAGAAAGAGCGCGGTTGCGAGTCGCGATTTCATGTGCACCTCCCACGCGGGCGGGGGCGCCCGCGCCACATTCAGCAGATCACTTACGAATTCCGGCCACTGCCATCATGCGGCCGGTTTTGCCTTTTTCGGCGCGGTAGGAGAACAGCAGGTCGGGGTGGCAACTGGTGCAGAGCGGGGAGGCTTCGATATTTTTCTTCGGTACGCCTGCGGCCAGGAGCTGTTGGCGGTTGGCTTCTACCAGGTCCAGGAAAATTTTCTTCGGCAACTCGCTGTGTCCGGGGGCGCGGGCGGTCAGGAACAGAAGTGGATATTTCTCGCGGACCGGGTCGGAATCTTTGACCTCGCGGAACAGGCTGGCGCCGTATTCGAACTGCGATTCGAATTTGATGCGAACTTCTTCGCCGACTTCGTAGCAGCAGCCTTGAATTCCGGGACCGATCGCAGCTTTGAGATCGCGCGGGTTGGTGCCGAAGCAGCGGTGCATCTCGCCGATGCCTTTCTCGACGATACGTTGCACGGTGCCACGCCAGCCGGCATGGAATACGCCGACTGCGTGCCGCCTGGCGTCCGCGAGAATCACTGGCAGGCAGTCGGCGGTTTGGATTGCGAGCAGCAGGCCGGGAGTCGCTGTGATGAGGCCATCTCCGCTGAGTGGGTGGTCGTCGGCCGGAATTGAGTCCACGAATCGAATGATGTCGGAGTGAATCTGGCGGAGGGTGATCAGAGGCCAGGGTGTGCGGTCGAGCTTCGCTCGACCGGACCGGCGAGGGCGGCTATTCCCACCCGCTCCCAGCTCGCGGAGAAACGTGGCGCGGTTGCGTTCGACCGCGGCTCGGGTGTCATCTTTGGTGAAGCCAAGGTTGAGGTCGCCCTTGATGTGAGCACGGGAGGAGCCGCCAACGCGCGTGGAAAAACCGTGCACCAGCCAGGGGATCTGACTGAGATGGTGCGTGCGCAGAATCGTGAGTTTGGCTCGGTTGGGGGCCCGGGTTGGCACCCGTCCATGTTACCTGAAGGCGGCTCGTGTGGAGCGGACACTCCTGTCCGCTGCTGTTGGCTTTGATTTTCTCGACGTCAGAGTCAAATGCAAAATCAACTTCAACCCCAAAGGCAGCGGACAGGAGTGTCCGCTCCACACTGGCTGATTCGCGGTTTGCCCACGGCCCATGCACTCCGCTATAGTTTTATGCATGTTTTCGGACTTCACCGTCACCGACCGCTGGACGAAGAAGCAGGTGCATTGCGTGTATCAGGCCATGATCGTCGCCATTGCCACACGGCACGCCGACGCGGTGGACATCAAGTTTCTGGTGGACGGGCGGCGAGTCTGGGTGGCTCTGCCGCATCCGGCGTGGGTGGAATACAAGAAGCGCACTGGCAAGATCATCACCGATTCGCTGGCGCAGGAGATTGCGGGACATTATCTGAAAACCGCGCTGGAAGCTGGGGAAGGCGTGGGGCGCGAGATGTATTCGCTGACTGTGGAAGAAACGCTGGCGCATCTGGACGCGGTGGTGGCTGAGATGCAGGCGCAACCGGCGTAGACAAGCTACCTGTCGCAGCGGACCTCGCGTTGCGCGAAGTCGCCAAAAAGCTCGGTTCTCAACTCAAAACCAGCTTTCTCGATCACCTTTCGTGCTCTCAAGAGAAATTGCTCGCCCTCTGGATCTGGCCGGTACTTGAAAACCACTCTGAAGGTGACACGCCTTTCCTTTGCGTCTGGGTACGCCTGTAAAATCTCTCCGCTCTCGACAAATGCAAGGTATGCATTGAACTTGCCTTGAAGGAGGGTCTGATGACCAACGGTATCTTCCCAATCCAGATGGTCGCTGATGGTCAGAACAACGCGATCAGTTTTCGGGTCGACGCTTACAACGTCGACGACGTTGAACTTCTCTACCGACAAGCGATCACCCTCCCTAAATCACCACCGCTTCTTTGTACTCTCCAAAGACGCGGCGCATTGCGTCGGAGATCTCTCCTACGGTCGCGGAGGCTTCGACGGCGGCCAGGATGCGTGGCATGACGTTTGCGCCCGAGCGCGCGGCGTCTTCGACGCCCGCTAGCGCGGCTTTCCACGGACCTGCATCGCGCTTGGCGCGTAGCGCGCGGAGGCGCTCGATCTGCTTCGGTTCGAGAGTTGGATCGATGCGCTGGATCGGGATCGGCTTTTCTTCTTCTACCTCGAAGCGGTTCACGCCGACTACGATGGCGCGCTGGTCATCCACCGCCTGCTGGTATTCGTAGGCCGCATTCTGGATTTCTTTTTGCACGAAGCCGCGCTCGATGGCCTTCAGCATCCCGCCCAGCATTTCGATTTTTCCCAGATATTCGGCGGCGCGCTTCTCGATTTCGTTGGTCAGCGATTCGACGTAATACGATCCGGCCAGCGGATCGATGGTCTGCGGGGCGCCCGACTCGTAGGCAATCACCTGCTGGGTGCGCAACGCGATGCGCGCCGCCTGCTCGGTGGGCAGGGCCAGCGCTTCGTCGTACGAATTGGTGTGCAGGGACTGCGTGCCGCCCAGCACCGCGGCCATGGCCTGAATCGCGGTGCGGACGATGTTGTTTTCCGGTTGCTGGGCCGTGAGCGTTGAGCCTGCCGTCTGGGTATGGAAGCGGAGCATCCAGGACTTGGGATTTCTCGCTTTGAAATGCTCGCGCATGATGCGGGCCCACATGCGGCGCGCGGCGCGGAACTTGGCGACTTCTTCCAGGAAGTTGTTGTGCGCGTTGAAGAAGAAGGAAAGCCGCGGCGCGAACTGGTCGACGTCGAGCCCGGCCTTGATCGCCGCTTCCACATACGCCATGCCGTTGCCCAGGGTGAAGGCCACTTCCTGCACGGCGGTCGACCCGGCCTCGCGCATGTGGTAGCCGGAAATCGAAATCGTGTTCCAGTCAGGGACGTTTTCGTTGGCCCAGGCAAACATGTCGGTGATCACTCGCATGGCCTGGTGCGGCGGGTATATATAAGTTCCGCGGGCGATGTATTCCTTCAGTACGTCGTTCTGCACGGTGCCTGACAGCTTGCGGATGTCGTCACTCGTGCCCTGCCTGCGGGCGACGGCCACGTACAAGGCGAGCAGGATCGACGCCGTCGCATTGATGGTCATCGATGTGGAGATTTTCGTCAGCTCGATGCCGTCGAACAGGCGCTGCATGTCTTCGATGGAGTCGATCGCCACGCCGACCTTGCCTACTTCGCCCGCGGCCAGCGGATGATCTGAGTCGAGGCCGATCTGCGTGGGCAGATCGAACGCCACCGAGAGTCCTGTCGTTCCGTTCGCCAGCAGGTATTTGTAGCGCTTGTTGGATTCCTCGGCGTCGCCCATGCCGGCGTACTGGCGCATGGTCCAGAGGCGGCCGCGGTACATGGTGGCCTGCACGCCGCGGGTGAAGGGATACTCGCCGGGATATCCGACTTCACTGTCGTAGTCTGAGCCTTTGAGGTCGGCCGGAGTGTAGAGGGGGTTCACCGGAATGTGGGAGGAGGTTTCGATTTCTGCGGCGGTGTCGGGGCGGGGCTTCAGCTTTTCTGTCATTGATATTCACCAAATCGACACGGCATGCCCCGAGCTTGTCGAAGGGATCCATGCACTCCTAGCGGGTTGCATAGGTCCTTCGGCCCGCAAAGAGCGCGGGCCTCAGGATGACAAGAACGCGCCAACCTCGGGCGGCTCACGGGCGGTGGCCTTTTCTCCGCGCTCTCCAAAACGAACTCAGACCGAACCATGCAAACGTGAGTGTGCAGCAAAGTGCAATCGCCAGGCGGCTGAATCCGGCGCTTCCTGAATGATATTTGCCGTACTCCTTCACTGTGCCGGTGGCAAAGCCGAGGGCCATGATGAGGAAAAAAAGTCCCATCACCTCCAGCCACAACTGGTGGGCCGCGCGTCCGAAGGAGCGGGCGGTGGTGCGGGCCGCGCCCATCACGGCGTTGAGCGTGCGATTGCGCCCGGCCTGCTTCCCGGCAACCTGCGCCACTGCCCCTATTTTTCGCCAGGTAGAAACTTTGTTCACGGCCTCGATTTTAACAGCCTTGGGGGCTACAATGACGCAACGCTTGTGTCGTTGGCGGGTAACCAGACAGGAGAACCGTTCCGACGCTGACAGCATCTAAGTTGATGTAGGCTGGGTGGATGTAGGCTGGCGATTCGTCCAGGGGGGAGCAGTGGATCAACAACTCAAGCAACTGATGAAAGAGCTCGGCGAAGCCATCAACGAATCTCTTTCCGACTCCGAGCAGATTTCTGAAGTTGTCTCCCGGATCAAGGACGGCGGATACGACATCTTCCTGGTTCTGGAAGCCACCATCGGCGTCAGCAAGCAGGGCGAAAAGTCATCCGATAAGACTTCCCTGGTCACCACTCTGTCCACCAATCCTGAATTCAAGATTAACGACCAAGACCTTAAGTTCCTGAAGTCGCTACGCATCAAGATCGACGAAGAGAAGCACGAAAAAGACAAGCACGAGAAAAACAAACCCGAGAAAGACCAGCCCGACCAGGGCAAGTAGCCCGTTCGCGGCGACCTTCCCATCCACAGACGATCCACAGACATGGTGCAGCATGAAACCTGCTGCTCTGCGGAAACCCCTGGCCTACCTGTGCTACCATCTACTGTTTTCTTTTCACATGTGCCGTGCGGAAAGCGAGATTCCGCGTAAGCAGCGCAGCGAGCAGCACGCGACGGAATCTGAGGGGCAGTAATGAAAGACACTCTCGGGGTTCTTTTGGCAGGCGGCGCCGGTGAACGGCTCTATCCTCTGACTCGCGACCGGGCCAAGCCCGCGGTCACCTTCGGCGGCATCTACCGCATCATCGACATCACTCTTTCCAATTGCCTGAACTCAGACCTGCGACGCGTCTACATCCTCACCCAGTACAAGGCACTCTCACTCAACCGGCACATTCGCGAAGGCTGGAACATCCTGGGGCGGGAGGTCGGCGAGTTCATTGAAGTGCTGCCGCCCATGAAGCGGGTGAGCGACCAGTGGTACCAGGGCACGGCGGACGCGGTGTATCAGAACATTTACTCGATCGGGTCGGAGCAGCCCAAGCACGTGCTGGTTCTTGGCGGCGACCACATCTACAAGATGGACTACGGCAAGATGATGAAGCAGCACCAGGATTCGGCCGCCGACATTACGCTGGCGACGATTCAGATCGATCCGTCGCAAACTTACCAGTTCGGCGTCGTCGATGTCGACAAGGACGGCCGCATCAACGGGTTTCAGGAAAAACCCAAAACCACCACCTTGCGTTCGCAGCTGAATCCCGAAAAAGTTGCGGGGTCGATGGGCGTGTATCTGTTCAATGCCGACGTGCTGATTCCGGTGCTGCTCAAGGATGCGGAGAACCCGCAGTCGAGCCACGATTTCGGCAAAGACATTCTGCCCAAGATGGTCGACGACTACCGCGTGTTCGCCTACGACTTTGTCGATGAAAACAAGAAGGAAGCGCACTACTGGCGCGACGTGGGCACGCTCGAGGCGTACTACGAAGCCAACATGGATATCGTTTCGGTGTCGCCGATCTTCAATCTTTATGACGAGGAGTGGCCGATCCGCACGCACCAGCGGCAATATCCGCCGGCAAAATTCGTTTTCGCCGAGACCGGACGGACGGGCACGGCGCTCGATTCCATCGTCTCCAACGGATGCATCGTCTCCGGTGGGACGGTGAAGAACTCCGTGCTTTCGCCCGACGTGCGGGTCAACTCCTACTCCGAAGTGGACGACTGCATCCTGTTCTCGCACGTCAGCGTCGGACGGCGTTGCCGGATCCGCAAAGCGATCCTCGACCGCGACGTGCACATTCCGGAAGGCACCACGATCGGCTACGACGCCGAGGCCGACCGGCAGCGCTACTTCGTCACCGAAAGCGGCATCACAGTGGTGACCCGCGATTATTCGCTGTTTGAAAATCCGGTGACGGTGGATTACTTCACCAGCGAGTAGGAAGCAAATGGGGCTCCATTGGCAGCCATTCGGTTTCAAGGGTGGGACAGAGTCGCGTTTTCTTGCAAATCGGGGGCATTCGGAATGATGCGTTTTAGGGTTATCCTGACTTTCCTGATCTTGCTGTGTTCGTGTCTTGGCCAAGAGAGAGGCGGTACCGATCCCAATGTGGCGTGGCCGATCCTGAATCAAATCATGGTCAAGACTAATGCTTCGGGCTCGCTCGCATATTGGGGCCGTTGCGATTTTCATAAGCCCTTTCCAGATTATCCTGCTCTCAGCTACCCTTCCACTTTTTCGGGTTCACCTGTAGAGGTTTGGCAGATGGCTTTTGCAAGTGACCCCAAAATGGAAGTAACGCAAGAGTCAAATGGACTGATTCGGATGTTTGAAACAGATGTTCCAACCGACCTTTTAGATGTCAGGATTACCCACGTGTCATTTGTGCTAGATGATCAGTGGCGGGATAGGTTCGGTGGGCCGAACAATGCGATGTACTTAGTCTTGTCTGCTCCCGAAGTGATAGCTTACAGGAAGGCGCACAATATTGGGCCTCTCACCGAGGGTTGGATTCGCTCTGGGGGCAGCCTCTCCAAGCAGGAAGTTGTGGGTGATTTGTACAACGTGACGGTGAAACAAGCGTTGGACTATATCCTACAGTTCTATCCTGGATTCTGGATCTATGAGAACTGCCAAAGCGACGACGCCAAAGCGGGACGTAATGTTTATTTTGGTTTTTTCAGAAAAGTCATCCCTCACAAATAACTCGGGGAGGGGCCGATTGAGGCCTTTATCAACGTGAGATTCACTCCCACGAATTGATCCGCATCCACCAACCGGTTACCGAATCAATCTGCTAAGCTTACGGGTTACTCCGCGCTGCAGGGAGAGTTCACCTCCGCATGAAGAAACCATTTGGGCGTTGCGCCCGAAGATGCATCCTCGTCATCGCAGTCATCGCTCTGGCCGCAGGTGCCCAATCGCGGGCCGCTTCCGGTTCCGCGGATGCCGAAAAAGCTAAGGCGGACGTGCTGCTCTCGACCATGCAAGCGGAGATGCAGCGCGCCCAAAGCAGCCTGGGCAAACTGGATCCTGCTCCCTACTTTCTCAGCTATTCGGTGTATGACCAGAGCATTGTCGTGGCGGTCGGCAGCCAGGGCAGCCTGGTGAATTCTACGCACGGCCGCCGACGCGCGGTCGATGTCGGCATGCGGATCGGAACTCCCGCACTCGACAACGCGCACGCGCAGAACCGCGGCTCTGCCAGTTCTTCCGGAGCGCTCCCGCTGGAAGACGATCGCAACGCTATTGCGCACGAACTCTGGCGCCTGACCTACGAGGAATATCGGAAGGCTTCCAAGGCCTACCTGAACGTGAAAACCGACACCCAGGTGCATGCTCAGGAGGAAGACACCTCTCCGGACTTTACTCAGGAAAAGCCACCGACCCATGTCGACTACAAAGAGGTGGCTCCGGCGCCCGATCAGCGTGCGCTGGAAAAATTCGTTCGCGAATACTCCGCACTGTTTCGCCAGTATCCGTATATCTATTCTTCGACTGTAGTGATCACTGCGCAAAAAACGCGCTTCCATTTCCTGTCGACAGAGGGCAATCACGTCGTCGCCCCCAGCGCATTCATCCGCGTCGCGATTGAGGCCGAGACCCGGGCCGACGATGGCATGGAGCTGATGCGGGTCGAAACTTTTCAGGCGGAGAGTCTTGACCACTTGCCGGCGGAGTCCGAGATCACGGCGCAGGTGCAGAAGATGGCATCCGATCTGAAAGCGCTGCGAGAAGCTCCCCTGGCGGAGCCTTTCGACGGGCCCGCGTTGCTTTCCGGGCGCGCCTCGGGAGTGTTCTTCCATGAGGTGCTCGGCCATCGTCTCGAAGGGCACCGCCAGCGCGGAGAGCAGGAGGGACAGACGTTCACGAAGAAAGTGGGCCAGTCGGTGCTTCCGGAGTTCCTGAGCGTGGTGGATGATCCGACCCAGCGCAAACTGAACGGAATGGATCTTGGTGGCTGGTACGAATTTGACGATGAGGGCATGCCTGCGACGCGCGTCGAGGTCATCAAGGACGGCATTCTGAAAGACTTCCTCATGTCGCGGATGCCCATCAAGAATTTTGCCAACTCCAACGGGCACGGCCGGGCTCAGCCTGGACTTATGGCCACCGGGCGGCAGGGAAATCTGATCGTGTCTTCTTCGCGCACGGTCAAAGACTCCGAGTTGCGGCAAAAGCTGATCGACGAGGTCAAGAAACAAAATAAGCCGTACGGGCTGTATTTCGAAGACATTCAGGGAGGCTTCACTCTCACCCAGCGCTCCATGCCGCAGGCTTTCCAGGTTCTGCCCGTTCTGGTGTGGCGGGTCTACGCTGACGGTCGCCCTGACGAACTGGTTCGGGGCATCGACATTGTGGGCACTCCGCTGGCTGCTCTGAACCGCATTCTGCTGACGGGCGAGAAGACGGAAATCTTTAACGGGATATGCGGCGCCGAGTCTGGCCAGGTCCCGGTGGCGGCTGCTGCTCCTGCCATGTTGTTCTCTGAGATCGAGGTGCAAAAGCGCGCCCATTCGCTGAACCGGCCGCCCATTCTGCCGGCTCCGTCGATCGAAGATGCGAGCCCTGGGAAAGATGCGGGGACGAAGCCGGGGGCGAAACAATGAAAATGACGGCAACGATCCCGAGTATGACGAACCGCATGGCTCGCCGCATCTTGCTCGCGTTACTGGCGTTCAGTGTCCTGATCCCGTCCGCGTTTACTCAGCAGAAAGGCGGTCAGACCGACGACGACGTTGTGCTCACCGCCATGCGCGCCGAATTGGACCGCTCCAAGGCGCAACTGAAAATGGAGAACGTGGGTGCGCCCTATTACGTCGAATATCGAATCTACGATCTCGACCAATATTCGGCCGAGGCTTCATTCGGCGCTCTGCGCATCGACGTGCGCTCGCGCATGCGTATCGTGCGGGTCGTGGTGCGAATCGGTGATTGCAAACAGGACAGCTACTTCGGCCCCGGCCAGGGCACCATTGACTTCGTGCCGCTCGACAACGACATGCTGGCGCTTCGCCACCAGTTGTGGCTCGCGACCGACCGGGCTTACAAGTCCGCCGCCGAAGCCCTGACGGCCAAGCAAGCGCAGCTGAAGCAACTCACTGTCGACCAGCCGGTGGACGACTTCGCCCACGCCGATCCGGTGCAGTCGATCGGGCCGCTGGCCACGCTCGAGTTCGATCCCGAGCCGTGGAAACGAATGATCCAGGATGCATCGGCGCTGTACAAAGGCGATCCTGAGATCGAGACGTTTACCTCGAGCCTGAACTTCCATGCGCTGAACCGCTACTTTGTGAATTCCGAAGGCACCGCCGTGCGCAGCGGACAGACCTTTTTCCAGATGGGCGCTGCGGCCAGCACCCAGGCTGCCGACGGCATGAGCCTGGCTCGCGACTCCGAATTCACCGTGGCCAGCATGAAGGAACTTCCGTCCGCGGCGGAGTTTGTGGCAAGGGCGGCGAAGTTGGCGGGAAGTTTGAAGGAACTGCGCGCAGCGCCGGTCACGGAAGAAGAGTACCGCGGCCCCGTGCTGTTTTCCGCGGATGCCGCCAGCGCTGTATTTTCCAGCCTGGTCGGCGAAAATGTGCTGGGCAACAAGCCAGAACTGGGGAAAAACTCGCGCACTACCGGGGCCTTTGCCGCGAGCTATAAGACGCGCGTGCTCCCCGAGTTTCTTTCGGTGGTCGATGATCCAACGATTTCTTCTTATGCCGGCCTGGCGGTGATCGGCCACTATGCGATTGACGATGAGGGCGTCCCGGCGCAAAGAGTTTCCCTCGTCGAAAAGGGCACGCTGGTGAATTATGTCGTGGGCCGCGAACCGATTCGAGATTTCCCGGCGTCCAACGGCCACGGCCGGGCTCGCGTTCCCACCAATCCTGCAGGTCCCAGTCTGGGCAACTTGATCGTGACCTCCGCACAGCCTTTGTCCAAAGAAGATCTGAAAAAGAAACTGATCGACCTGTGCCAGCAGCGCGACCTGCCCTATTGCTTCTACGTGGAAACCTTTGGCCCGAGGCTTACTCCGCGGCTTCTGTACAAAGTCTGGACCAAGGATGGACGCGAGGAACTGGTGCGGGGCGCGGCGTTTGGAGACCTGGATATTCGCGCTCTGCGCAGCGACCTGATCGCTGCTGGAAGCGACGCTTACGTAGACAACATGCTGATGAATATCCCGCACAGCGTGGTGGCGCCGTCGATTTTGTTCGACGAACTGGAAGTGAAGCGCGCGAATCAGAATAAAGAAAAGTTGCCAGAGTATTCGGCGCCGGATGTGAGCAAGTAGGACAACGTGGAAGAGCGGCCTCTTTAGGACCGCGTATTGGAAGGGAATGGACGCGGGCTCGTCCGGGCAAAACCATCCACAGGGGCTGAAGCCCGCTCCGAACGAGAATCCTAACGCGGCGCTGAAGCGCCGCTCTTCCACGTCGCGCCTCTACATCGCTGCATCTACGAGGCGGCGATCACGGCCACCATGGCCGCGGACGCGGCGTCTTCTTCGGCCTGCAGCACGCGATACCAGATAAACATGATCAGCAGGGATAGTCGGCTGTCCGGCACAGCCGCTCCGGTTAGCAGTTCCACGGTTTTCTCGCGCGTGTGGAGGCGCAACAATGCTTCGCCGCCCTCGGCGATCACGGTCCACAGGGGACGCCACCAACCGTGGCACTCCAGGCGGAACGTCTGGCCGTCGGCAAAGGTTAGCGTGCCACCGCTGCCCCATCCTGATGCGAGGGTTGCGATTGGCTGTTGAGAATCCGAATCGAGGATTTGAGCGCCGGAGCCGAGCCAACCGCCGCGGCGAAACGTCCAGCGGCCGTGTTGAGTTTCAGCGAGAAAGTTCGATGACCAGAAGCTGGGGCGTTGCAGCGTGCCGACAACCTCGTGGTTTAGTTTGAGTTCGTAGTTTCGACAGGAGATTTTCGACCAAGTGAACCCGCTGGAAATCGCGGAAGAGATGGGAATCATAAACACCTCCGAAAAGGCATTCGATCCAATTCCATGCTAGCAGGGGAGTGTTAATAACGTGTGAAAAGCGGCGTAGGCGCGAGATCCCTTCGGCTTCGCTCAGGGCAGGCTCTTCGCTCCGCCTGAAAAGCGGCTCCGCTCAGGATGACCCACCAAGATTGATGCCGACTCCCATCTCTCTTGCGCACAAGCTGACCATGCGGCCCTCGCAGGTTTGCAAGAACGGAAATTGGCTATCGGCGACATAACGGATATCGGACCACAGCGTCCACTGCATGGATCCGTCGCGCTGCTACAATTCCGTGTTCACATCCGAAGTAACGCGCGAGCTGCGAACTTCAACGCCCACAATCGCGTACTGTCTAGTGGATAGGGCTTGGAGAGTGTCTCAGCGGTTGGTTCGGCCAGGCCAGAGTCTCAGGGTTAAGCAGATTTCCGGGGAGCGCAAGTGGAAGACGTCCAGGTGGTCGCGATGCTGGTGCGGCGTTGTATCGCCGGCG
Source organism: Acidobacteriota bacterium (assembly GCA_013289685.1). GTDB lineage: Bacteria > Acidobacteriota > Terriglobia > Terriglobales > Acidobacteriaceae > Sulfotelmatobacter. The sequence goes on from JABCZL010000005.1 coordinate 19,721, forward strand.
ACTCCGCCGCCTGGGAGGAAATCGTGCAAACCTACAATCGGCGCATCTACAACATCTGCTACCGCTTCGCTGGATCGGGCGACGACGCCCAGGACCTCACCCAGGAGGTCTTCATCAAGATGTACCGGACGCTTCCCAGCTACGATCACACCAAGGGTGCATTCGTTACCTGGGTGACGACCATCACCCGCAACCTGCTGGTCGACCATTTTCGCAAGTCCAAGCAGGACCGGATGACCGACTCCATGGACACGTCTGCGTCCGACCACGAGGACGCGCAGCCGCTCAGTGAGCAAATTCCTGACCAATCCGCTCCCCCGGACGCGCACGTACGCAGCCGGGAGGTCGGCGAGACCGTGCACGCGGCCCTGGCCAAACTCTCCCCCGAGCTTCGGGAAGCAGTGATTCTAAGGGACTTACAGGATATGGACTACCGTGAAATTGCCAGCGTTTTAAAGGTTCCGGAGGGTACCGTGAAATCACGAATAAATAGAGGGCGGGCGGAACTTGCCAGGCTCCTACAACGTACCTATAGGCAGGTGATGTGATGCCAGACCAAACCAGGAACGGAATGCAGTGCAACGAGTTCGAACTCGTGCTCACGGACGCCATTGACGGCGTACTGACCGGGACCGGACTCGACCGATTCCAGGCCCACGCGCGGGTATGCAAGGCGTGCGGTCCGCTGTTCGCCGAAGCAGAGGCGGGCCGCAACTGGCTGAAAGGTCTCACGGAGGTGGAGCCTCCAGCCAGCCTGGTCAACAACATTCTGGTATCCACGACGGGCGTTGACACCCAACGCCTGCGAGTGACCGCACGAGCGCCCCAGCCGCGCATTTCGTGGTGGGAACACGTACAGGCCTCGCTGATCGAATCGCTACTTGAACCGATCTGGGCGACGGTCCGCCAGCCGCGCTTTGCCATGTCGTTTGGCATGGCATTCTTCGCGCTGTCGGTGGGCCTGACGGTTGCCGGGGTAAAACCCAACGACCTGAAGCAGGTCAGCCTGCGGCCCTCTGCGATCCGGCACACGTACTACGCCACGCAAGCCCGCGTGGTGCACTACTACGAGAATGTCCGGATCGTTTACGAAGTCGAGTCGCGCGTGCGCGAAATCAAGCGCAACGTCGCGCCTGCCGAACCCAGCCGCAAAGAATCGCGGCCGGCCAAACCGAAAGACGACAAGAACGACACAACACAACAGCCCGAGCAGAAGCAGGAGCGCAACTACAGCCAGACGGACAACCATCTGATTCTGGCCAGCGCTCCTGTGGGTCCATCTCCGTCTGTCTTTGATTGGTCAAATGTTGATCCGTCAAATCCGGATCTGCCTGTAGTGTCGGTGACCACGTACAGGAGGTTCGTATGAACTGCGCCACACACAGCGATACGGCTGCGGTGGCTTTCTGCCGCACTTGCGGCAAGCCACTTTGTAACAACTGCACCCGCGACGTGCGCGGGGTGATCTACTGCGAGGCCTGCCTGGCCGCGCGTCTTGATGGGACCGCACCCGCGCCGGGATTCGTGCCGCCGCAGGTTCCACCACAAAATCCGCCACAAACCGGATATCAGCAATTCATGGATCAGAGCCTCGGGGTGAAGGTTCCACCGGGCCCGACGTCCGGGCCGAATCCGGCGGTGGCCGGAATGCTCGCCGGATTCTTTCCCATTGGCGTAGGAGCGGTGTATGCCGGCCAATACGCCAAGGGATTGTCGCACCTGGTGATCATGGTGCTCCTGATTCTCGGCGTCAGTTCCAATCTTCCCTGGCCCATGATCACTGCCCTGGGGATCGCAATCGGTTTTTTCTACGTCTACCAGATCATCGACTCAATTCGCACCGCGAAAGCGATCCAGATGGGAGAGCCAGCCCCCGATCCTTTCGGATTGGCACAAGCGTTCGGCGCCGGCGAGAGATTTGAGGGCACCAAGGTTCCCGCCGGAGCTGCCGTTCTCATTGGCTTGGGCGTGCTCTTCCTGTTGCACACCGCAGGGATCCTTGAGTTCGGACTGGATCGTTTCTGGCCGCTCATCCTGATCTTTCTGGGCGTCTGGCTATTCGCCAAGCAATGGGGTCTGATCGGCGGCCGAGTCGGCTGCCAGTGTGAACATTGCCGCACCCGCAAGCTCATGGGTCCGGCAGTGTTGGTGACTATCGGAATGATCTTTCTGCTCAACGAGACATCGTCCGTGAGCTGGGAGAAGACCTGGCCGGCCATCCTGCTGGTGATCGGAGTGGTCAAGTTGATGCAGAGTAACGCTTCGTTAGACGGACACAACCGTCCCTTGCCTCCGGGATTGTCGGGCTTTCCACCCAACACTCCGCCACCTCCGCCGGTGCAGAGCACGGAGCCACCCTCTTCGGGCGAGGTGAAAAATGTCTAGCCAATTTCCGCCGAACCCACTCCCACCGAACTCGGGCCTACCGAACCCGGGCACGAGTCCAGCATTTTCGCCGCTGCCTCCTCTGCCGCCGCACCGGCGCCGCTCGCTGGCGGGGCCTTTCGTTCTGATCGTGCTGGGCATCGTATTCCTGCTAGGCACAATGCACGTGCTTTCGATCAGCCGGTTGGCACACTTGTTCGCCAACTACTGGCCGGTGCTCCTGATTCTGTGGGGCGTCATCAAGTTGCTCGAGCACCAGCGCGCACAGCGGGAAGGTATTCGTTCCTCGGGGATCGGCGCCGGGGGAGTTTTCCTGGTGATCATGATCGTAGTTTGCGGTCTGGTTGCGACCCAACTGGAACGGGTCAACTGGTCCGGTCTGCATGACAACTTCAATATCGACGACAGCGATTTCAACAGCATCTTCGGCCAGAAGTACAACTTTAACGATCATCTCGAGCAGGACTTCCCCGCGGGAGCCAGCCTGAAGGTGATCAACTACCGTGGCGCGGTCAGCGCTCACGCCTCCGATGACAACAAGATCACCGTCGTCGTCCGCAAGCGCGTAAACGCCGACAGCCAGGAGGACGCCGACAAGTACGATCGCGAATCCAAGCCCACGATCACAACGATTGGCGGACTGGTAACACTCAACGCAGCGGTCGAGGTCGCGGGCGATGATCGAGTGGAAAGCGACCTCGACATTTCGGTGCCGCGCAAAGTGCAGGTCTCGATCGCAGCTCGCCGCGGTGATGTCAATGTGGTCGGCCGCGATGGCAATATCGATATCAACGCTCAACATTCCGACACGACCGTCGAAGACGTGAACGGCAACGTCAAAGTCAGTCAGGAAAAAGGCTCGGTGAAAGTCGAGCAGATCGTGGGGGACGTGCACGTCGAAGGCCGGGTTAATGAAGTCTCGGTGGCCGATGTAAAGGGCGCGGTGCAACTGGACGGCGAATTTCAGGAAAGCGTGAAGCTCGCTCGGATTGCGAAGACGGTGACCTTCAAGTCATCGCGCACCGACATGGAGTTTTCGCACATCGAGGGCTCGCTTGACCTCGATTCCGACGAACTGCACGCGGAACAAATCACTGGGCCTCTGCACCTCACCACGCGGTCGAAGAACATTCGGCTCGACGAAGTTTCGGGCGATGTTCGTCTGCAGGATGATAACGGGGCCGTGGAAGTCGGGATGCGCACGCTGGGCAACATCCAGATCGACAACCGCAATGGCGATGTTCAGTTGAGCCTGCCCGACAAGGCTGGGTTCCGGCTGGACGCGCACACCCGCGACGGCGAGATTCAGTCGGAGTTCGCGGAATTGAAAGTGAACAACGACGAGCACGAAGGCAAGGCCAGCGGCAGCGTGGGCAATGCTTTGTCCCACATCGTGCTCAACAACGAGCACGACGGCATCGAGATTCGCAAAGCAAGCTCGCAGCCGCCAAAACCGCCAGAGCCTCCGAATCCGGGCAAGTCAGGCAAGGCGCTGCCCGCTCCCAAAGTGAAAGTCGAACCGACTGAGAACTGAAACGCTCGCGCCGAAAAATGTGGGGACAGCCGCCCTTCGACGGGCTCTGTCGAAAGTCCCCACTTCTCGCGCAAAGGACGCGCGAGAAATGGGGCACCCGGATTTGTGGCGCCTACTTCTGCTTCTGGCCAACCAGTTCTTCCACGCGCTCCAGCACCTCATCCTCACTTAATAAAGAAGAGTTGATCACCACCGCGTCCGCGGCGGCCACCAGCGGGGAGGCTGCCCGGGTGCGATCGCGGCGATCGCGTTCGCGCAGTTCTGCAGCGACGCTCGCGGCCACGTCGCCCTTGATTTTCTGCTGCGCCATGCGGCGCTGCTCGCGGACGACGGGATCGGCATCGAGGAAGATCTTCAAATCGGCGTTGGGAAAGACTTGCGTCCCGATGTCACGCCCCTCCATCACCACGCCGCCTCCCGCGCCCATTTCCCGCTGACGGGCCACCATCCACTCCCTGACTTTGGGATGCACCGACACGCGCGAGGCTGCCTCCGATACGTCGCGCTCGCGAATGCGGGCCGACACATCGCGGCCGTCGAGCAGGGTGCGGTTTCCGCCGATCGTCGGCTCCAACTGGATGTGCAGATTCTGGGCCAGCTCGACCAGAGCGGCCTCGTCGTCGAATGAAGCGTCGCGTTCAATGGCTTTGAGCGCCAGGGCCCGATACATCGCCCCGCTCTCCAGGTTCACGTAGCCCAGCTTCCGCGCCAGGCGCGAGGCGATGGTGCTCTTGCCGGCTCCCGCCGGGCCGTCAACAGCAATGATCAGTTTGCGGGAAGGTTGTTCGTCGCTTGAATGGTCGTTCATCATCATCGTTCATCGTGGAAGTTGAAATTGTACACGGCGGCTGCGTGGATAAGACCGCAGCGGGGCTCCCCTCCGCAAGCCGAATCTGAGAGCTGGTTCCACACGATTCAGAATCACGGGAACTCCGCCGTCCGTACCTGTTCCGGACTCCATCCCAACTCGCGCAGCTTTCGAATGCTCAATGAATCGTGCCTTTTGGCCAGCCGCATTCCGGTTTCGTCGCGAACGAGATCACAATGAAAATAATCCGGCGCTGCCAGTTCGAGCGCGCGAAATAAAAGAAGCTGTCGGGCGGTCGACTTCAGCAAGTCGGCTCCGCGCACTACCTCGGTGATCCTCATGGCGGCATCGTCGACCACGACTGCCAGCTGGTAAGCGGGAACATCATCGCGCCGCCACACAATAAAGTCTCCGAAATCCTGACCTGCGATCATGTGCTGCGGGCCTCGATGCAAATCGGTGAAGCGGATCTCTTCCCCGTCGGGTACCTGAAACCGCCAATTTACGCCGGCGGGATCGAGGGTTCCGCTCGGCTTCGCCGTCGCGGGACAGCCGAGAGCCTGCCCTGAGCCTGTCGAAGGGCGGCTGTCGCCACATGTTTCGCGTGGGGCCGGGACTTTGACCCGGCCGGGCAGAGCTAGGCTCTGCTGCTGCTCTCCTTGCGGCCGGCATTTCCCCGGATACACGGGCTCATCATCCAAATCGTTCGGCGCGCCCGCAGCCTGGGCCACATCCTTCCGCGAGCAAGTACACGGATAAATCATTCCGCGATCGCGCAGCGTTCTCCATGCCAGCAGATAATGTGCGCGGCGTTCGCTCTGCGCATACGGACCTACGGGTCCGCCGCAGTCTAGCCCCTCGACCCACTCGATGCCTAGCCAGCGCAGCTCCTCGATCATCGCCTGCACGAACTCTGGACGGCAACGCTGCGAGTCCAAGTCTTCGTTGCGGAAAATCAACTGGCCGTGATGCTTGGCCGCGCGTTGCGCGGCGGTCCAAAACGTGCGTGCATGGCCGAGGTGCAGCAGTCCGGTCGGCGAGGGCGCGAGCCTGCCGCGGTAAACGTGGGGAGAACCGGTGAGTGAGGGTAATGTCACGGCACTCTACGCGACCGCCAACCGCAGAGGTTTCGCAATCGAATCCGACGCAGCGTACTCGATATGCAGGACTCTTCTCGGCATTTCCGCGTGCGACTTCGAGGATGCATGAATCAACAGAGGCCTCATCGCAACGATCCCACCCTTGGGAACGACGCAATCGACCGGCGCAATGCGAGTTGCGACTTCGTGAACGCTGTCATCGCTCAAGACGCCCAGCGTGTGCGTCCCTGCCAGGACACGGAGAGGCCCATTCGCAGTGGTCGAATCGTCAAAGTGAACGCGCAACGCTAGCACTTTTGACAGCGTAGCGGCAGGAGCGTGTGCGTAGTGGATTCCCTCCTTAACGGACCAAGGCCCCCAGCCTGGCAGTTCGAGCCGCGCTCGGAGCGGCAAGGCAGTATCCTGATGCCATACCACCAGCCAGTTCGCCGCGGTCGATTTGTCGAACACTGTCGCGCGAAATGGAAATGCATCTGGCCCCAGGACGCTTCGCGCCAGTTCGATCATCTGCGGTTGCTGACTCAACTCGGCAACTGCAGCGAGCCCGAGAGCGTGCCGCACCCCAGCACGACTCCGTCGTGGCGCTGATTCGTTGATCTCTTGCAGAAGCCGATCCAGATATTCTTGCGAGAAGAGTCCGGGCAGAATTGCGAATCCATTTTCTGCGATGGTTTTGTCCCAGCTCACTTGTTTCACCGTACTCAAGAGCACTCGACGGAAAACCGCAAGCGCCGCCGTGGAAGAGCGGCGCTTTCAGCGCCGCGTAAAGCGAGAGTTGCTACTGGGCTTCAGCCCCCGTGGTCGTCGGTCAGTTGCCGAACGACTTGCCGGTGCTGGGGCAACGACCGCAGCCCGCTCAACCGGCGCTGCCACGACTTTCTCTGGCGTGATCTCCAGCATCGACCGTCCGCTCACGTGGACGAAGCTCAACTCGCGCGCGGCCAGCAGGGCATTGACTGCATCCTTTACCTTCGACCGCGCGACGAAGTTTCCGAAGAAAACTTCTAAGTCCGCCTGCTCGATTGCGACCACACAGTCGAGATACTTCGACAGCAGCGCGGTTAGAGCTTCCTGCACCGATAATCCCACGCCCTCTTTCACCGCGTCCGGCGCCCAGCGGTAGAGCACGTCCCAGACCGAGCCCTCGCTGGCCTTGTAATCCACGCGCGTGATGCGCAGCTTCGACCACAGCTCGCCCAGGGCGCCGTCGAGGGCCGGGAGAGATACGCTCCCGCCCAGCGCATCCTGCAGCTTCTGCTTCGAGATAGGCCCGTCGCGCGTAATCAACTCGAACGCATCGCAAGCCAGCGCGGAATATGGAGAGCGCGACCCCGCCTTCGGCGCCTGCCTCGGATTACGTTCTCCGATGAGCGCGTAAAAATATGGAAACGCGGACGCCGCCACCAGAAAGCCGTTATTCTCGTCGAACAGGTTGGCTTCGAACGCCGTGCGCTCGCGCAGTAACCGCACCATCAACTCGGTCGCCTCAGCCGCCCGCGGATCTTTGAAGGCATGCTGCCATCCCGGCAAGCGATCTTCTGACCCCACGAACGCACCGATAAACGTCGGCACCAGCAACGCCGGCCGCTTGGGATACATCAGGCAAAAACCGACATCTTCGAGAAAGGCGCGCGCCTGCTCGATCGTCCGGATGGGCTTGCCATCGAGCCGCCACTTCTCGCGCCGCAGTTGTTGTAACTCCAGATCAGTCATAAGAACAGCTGTCAGCTATCAGCCGTCAGCTTAGAACCCCGGGCCTCGTCAGGTAAGACCTGACAGCTGAGAGCTAGATTCGCTTAAACGCCTTTTGAATGTCCTTCACAGAATACCTTAGAACCACCGGCCTGCCGTGCGGGCAAGACATGGGGTGGTCGGTTTTGGCGAGTTCTGCGAGGAGCCATTCCATTTTGTTCTGCTCCAGCGGCATGTTGACTTTGATGGCTGCGTGGCAGGCGATGGAGGCGGCGATGCGGGCACGGATTTTTTCCAGATTGAGCGACTGCTCCTCTCGGGAGAGCTGGTCGAGCAATTCGTGCAGCATGTGCTCGACGGCTGCCGCCTCCACTCCGGCCGGGGCGATTTTCACTGCCACGCTACGGGCGCCGAAGGGCTCGGCTTCGAATCCGTTGTGCTGGAGTTCGTCGGAGATCTCGGTGAACACGGCTTGCTGCGCGGGAGACAACTCCAGGACGATCGGCATCAGCAGGCGCTGGCTTTCGACTTTTTGTGCGGCGCGCTGCTTCAGGACGCGTTCGAAGAGGACGCGTTCGTGGGCTACGTGCTGATCGATGATCCACAGGCCGTCCTCGTTCACGGCGAGGATGAATGAATTTCGGATCTGGCCCAGCGGCTTGAGCGTGCCGAGAGACGAGAGCGTGGGCTCTTCTTCGCCGACGTCCAACGCTGGAGCACAGCCATTGTCGGGAATTGCTTCGAGGCCGCGGGCGACGGGGATTGCGGCGTTCGCTTCGATGGCAATTCCACCCTCGAACTGGAAGCGCTGGGAAATCGGTGGGGGCGCGGGGGGCTGCAGTGAGAATCCTCCCGCGGCGTTGGCTGCGGGATCATACGATGCGGGCCACTCCGCAGGCACATCGGCGGCAGAAGCCACGACCGATGCTGGTTCCCAAGCTGCTCCGGGAGTGAGGGCGCCGGGCGTCATCGCCCCTGGCGTCAGTGACGTGCTGGCGGTGGCGTGGGCGCGCATCTCGGTCACAAACTGTGGCACGGGGCGCGCCTTCATTAGCGCGGCCCGCACCGAGTCGCGCACAAAGTCATGCATCACGTTCTGCTGGCGGAAGCGGACTTCGGTTTTCGAGGGATGCACATTCACATCTACCTCGGCGGCCGGCAGTTCCAGAAACAACAGGACCACCGGATACACGGTCGGCGGAATGATATTTCGATACGCCTCGGTCAACGCGTGCTGTACCAGGCGGTCGCGGATGAGGCGTCCGTTGACGAAGACGAAAATTGAGTTGCGGTTCAGTTTTTGGATTTCGGGCTTGGAGACGAAGCCGTGGAGGTGCATTTCGCCGAATGCAGCCGGTTCTTGATCCACGGTTTCTTCGTTTTCTGACGTTTCGCGGGCAGGAGTGCCCGCGCCACATGATTCTGCTCTGCGCCACGGAGGGGGCTGCGGCAAGCCCACGCGCTCCAGCGCCTGGCGAGAGGCTAGGGGAATCAACTGGTCAAGCGTCTCTTTGCCGAACACCTGGTAGACGCGCTCGCTGTATCCGGCCACCGGAGGCGCGACCAGCATGGCATTCGTGGCGGAGTGCAACTCGAAATGTTTTTCGGGATGCGCCAGCGCATAGTGCGTGACCAGCGATGCAATGTGCGACAACTCGGTCGACTCCGCCTTGAGAAATTTCTTGCGCGCGGGAACGTTGAAGAAAAGGTCGCGGACCGTGATCGAAGTGCCCAGCGGCAGGCCGGCTTCTTCGACGCGGGCAATCTTGCCGCCGTTGATCTCGACTATTGTGCCGGCGGCTTCTTCCGCCGCGCGTGTCTCCAGGCGCAGGCGCGAGACTGAGGCGATCGAGGGCAGGGCCTCGCCACGAAATCCCAGCGTGGCCACGCTGAGCAGGTCTTCGGCGTTCTTGATTTTCGACGTGGCGTGGCGCTCGAAGGCCAGCATGGCGTCGTCGCGTACCATGCCGCATCCGTTGTCGGTGATCTGGATCAGCTTCTTGCCGCCGGCCTCGACGCTGATCTTGATGCGCGTGGCGCCGGCGTCGAGCGAGTTCTCCAGCATCTCCTTGACCACGGAGGCGGGGCGCTCGACCACCTCGCCGGCGGCGATCTGGTTGGCAACGGTTTCGGAGAGTACGTGGATGCGGCCCATGGGGCAGTGGATAGTGATTAGTGGCTAGTGGTCAGTTTCGCAGATGGGGTGGGAAAAGCAAAGGCGGCTGCGGCGCGAGTGGAAGTCGGGGTCTTCCCGGTTTGGCTCCGCATGTTTTAGGTTTGGCTTCCACATTTAAGAACAAGGTCAAAGGCAGCGGACAGGAGTGTCAGCTCCACATGAGCCAACCTACGAGCCAACCCACGAGCCAGCACAAGGTCCCTCCACTGCGCTCCCTTCGCTCGCTCCGGTCGGGATGACAGGGATTGTGCGCGCTCCGGGGCCGCCTCGAATGACAATTGCTCGATGACAACGGCCAGACTGCCGAGAAACTTCTTCACGAAAAAGAGGCGCTCCCGATTGGGGAGCGCCATGAAAGCGTTGGTGCGAATGTCGCCTAGTCGACGGTAAATTGGAACGTGACCGAGCTTGCGATCGGAGCGGTCCCACCGGTGGTGGCGTTGAGCGTGACCGTGCTCGTGCCTTTGGGCGTGCCAGGATTCGAGTTGCCGCTGCCGCTGCTGCCGCTGCAGGAACTCAGCCACAGGGTGGAGAATCCCAGAACCACTATCAGGCCCAGAAGGCGCATGCCACGCAGAGAGCGCTTGCGGGAGCCCACGGTGAACATGATCCCAAACAGTCCCGGCAACAGAACGGCGTAGAAGATCCGCGCGCCACCATCGAGAGGACGGCGCAGCTCGGCAGTGGGAGCCGTGGTCTTGATGGTGAATGAAACCGACGCTGAACTCGACGGGCTGCCGGGAGAGAAATTGCAGGTGGACTCGCTGGGAAGGCCGGAGCAGCTGTAGGAGAGAGGCAGTGCTGTCGATGTGCTGGTGCCGCTGGTCACGATAAACGAGGGCGTGCTCGTGCTAGTCACGGTCAGATTCACCGCGGAGGTGGTCGCCCCTTGCGCGACCGACAACGTGCCGGTCAGGCTGGAATTCACGGAGAAGCTCATGGTGGTCGCCGTGATGGTCAGATTCACCGTCGTCGTACTCGAGACGGCTCCGCTGGAGCCCTTCACGGTAACGGCGATATTGCTCGCCGCCGCCATGTTGGCCGAGGTCTGAATGACCAGGGAGCTCGACGTCGCATTGATAGTGGTGAAGACGCAGGTTGCCCCACTCGGCAGACCGGCGGAGCAAGTGAAGGTGACATTTCCGGTGAACCCATTTTGGGGAGTAATCGTGATCGTCGCGCTGCCGGTATTCTGCCCGGCAACCGCAGTCACGGAAGCGGGGCTAGGTGCCAGCGTGAAACCCGCCAAGGTCGCGGCCCAGGCTTGCGCCAGGTTGAAGCCGTCGACCGATCCCAGGCCAGTGACCTGGTCGTAGCCGACGCCGGCGTTGAACCCGAAGTCGGTCGTGCCGGTGGGACAATTCGGAGTTCCGCTGGTGCAGGGCACGATGTTGTTTCCGGTGGTCACATCGTGGAACGCCTTGGAGGTCGCGTTGTTCGGATAGAGCGAATATAACGTCGGGTTGATGGGTGCCAATCCGGTCGGAGGAGTGTTGCCTAGGTACTGGTTGACCAGCGCCACGATGGCCGTGAAGGTCGGAGCGGCCGCGGATGTTCCGCCGACGATGGTAAAAGTCCCGCCCGCACCGGTGCGGAAGCCGGAGGTGCAGGTCGAAACGATCGTGCCGCCGGGACCGTCCTCGGAGCAGAATAAGTAACCGTCATGATCGGCTGACGCAGTCATCGAGATATCGGGGACGTCGCGCTTACCATCGGCGGGCACGCCTGTTACATTCTGCCAGGTTGGTTTCGCGAAACCGTAAGGTGTCGCTACTGACACTCCTACGCTGGCGCCACCACCGGAGGCGGCGAATCCGCCGTGGTTGGCGATATTGAAGATGGTGTCGTTCCAGGCCTCCTCCGGAATGTATTCCAGCGCCGAGGAAATGGCGTCAGAGCCTGCGCCGGAGGCGCTCCAGTACGGAAGGTCAGCAGCAGCCGTGTTTCCCGTCACCACTCCGGCAGCGTCTCCGAAAAACTCGTTGCCGCCTGCTCCGGTGGTTTCGGGGATTGCGGCAGGAACGTCGACGGCAAGGCCGCCTGTAGCTGACGTACTGCTGCTGGGGTCGCAATCCGCAGCGCCCGAGTCACCCGATGCCGAAACGAGGGTTACTCCGTGCGTTTGGCCTGCTTGCACCCAGGTCTGTATTGTCGCCGCGAACCCGGGGTCCTGCGCCTGCATCCCCTGTTCACAATAGCCATAGCTGGTGCTCACGAAAGGTGCAACGGGGGTCTCCAAGGCGTACTGGAGGGCGTCCCAAATATTGTGCGCCCGACTAGTGCAGCTCTCACCGGCATTCACACCGGCATACACGAAAATAACGCTGGCGTTCTTCGCGACGCCACCAGACCACTCCAGATCGAGGTCGGACTCACCCTCATCTCCAGAGCACCGCACGTCGGTCGATGTAGCCGGTATCCGAGTCATGGTCACAGTACTCGTCGGAAGCAGGGCAGCGCTGCGGAAGTTGCTAAGGTCGGTCGCGTTGACAGTGCTTTGTCCAACGATCGCAATCTTCTGATTCGGGCGCGTAGCGTTGGCCGTGTACAGGGCGTTCAAATCGTAGATGGTCGCGAAATCAGCCGGCGACAGGTAGTGACTACCGCTGACATAGGAAGTCAGATTGGGCTTAACCTTGAGTCTGGGCTTGGGAGCGAAGTCGTGGAGATGCCCGACATGCTGGACCGTTCCCGCCAGTGCCGCGGGGAGGGACGGGTTCATCGCATTGGCCAAGTGAACCTCGCCGTCGACGAGATAATGGTGCATCTCAAGTGCGAAAGCCGATTCGATCTGCGCCACCGTTCCATCAAACGAAATCTGGTTGCGGGTGGGCGATACCTTGATATTGGTAAAACCTTGGGCTTCAATCCAGGCGACGACCTTATCCACGTCGTTCTGGCTCATGCCGAAGCGCCGGGCGTATTGCGGGATCTTCAGATACTTGTGATAGTTCGGCGAAGAACGATCGCCGAGTTGCGCCAGGAACTGGTCCAGGTCTTTCTGCTGAGCGGGCGACAAGCGAAAATCCAGCGAGATTCCTTCGATCAGCCGGCCGCCGTCAGCGCGGCCGAGATCAGACCCAGGTCGCGACGGTCCCTGTATATTGCCGAAGAGCGGCACCATCCGGCTGGAATCGATGGGGCCGGAGATGCGGTCCGGCGTTTGGGCGTAAGCGAGGGTGGAAAAAAGGCTGGCGATGAGGAGGGCGGGCAACAGCGACTTCACCATGCGCATGAAAGCTCCGGGGCAGATCGGATACTTGCCGTTTATAACCTTATAACGGCTTATCCCTGTTCGATCAAGATTGCCAACGGGAAGGTTGTACGGCTGACACAAAGTTACACAACATTCGAGGCGCAAACGGCAGGAATTCCGCCTGATTAGACGCTAATGCCCGATGGAAACGGCTAACTCAGGGCGTAACCGGCACGAAATCCGGAAAAACACGGAATCTGAGCGCGCTGCCGTATACTGCCCCTGCTAATCTCCCTGCGCATGTCTCCGCCTGAAGCCGCCAAGGCCCGCCTCGCTTACATTGACTGGATGCGCGGGCTGGCTTGCCTGCTGATGTTCCAGACTCACTGCTACGATTCCTGGCTGAGCCCGCAGGCGCGGCAGAGCCGATTCTTCATGTACTCGCAGTTGGGCGGGACGTTTCCGGCTCCGCTGTTTCTGTTCCTGGCGGGGATTTCGTTCGCGCTGGTCACGGAAAAACTTTGGCACAAGAATCTTCCGGCGGCGCAGATCGGGCGGACGACCATCCTGCGGGGTGGGGAGATCTTCTGCTACGGACTTCTCTTTCGCCTGCAGGAATACGTTGTGTCGTGGGGCTGGGCGCCGAAGAGCGATTTGCTGCGAGTGGACGTGCTCAACACGATTGGGCTGTCGATGATGCTGCTGGGCGTGGTTTGCTGGATCGTGCTGGCTTTGTCCGCGCGCGCCGGCGGTTTGCCGATCAATCGCGCTGCGCTGATCCTGGCCGCGGCGGGCACCGCGTTGCTGATTTCCCTGCTGAGCCCGCCGCTGTGGACTACGTGGCGACCGACCTGGCTGCCGTGGCCGATTGAGTCCTATGTCGACGGCGTGCACAATCTGGGAGTGCCGCAGGCTGGCTTGTTCCCGGTCTTTCCGTGGACGGCCTTCGCATTCGCCGGGCTGGCCGTGGGATTCATCCTGCAAAGCCAATGGGCGCGTGCGCTGGAGTCGAGAGCGTTCTTCGCGATGGGCCTTGCGGGGAGCGTGCTGATTGAATTCGCGCGGTGGCTCGACCGGCAGCCGCGGCAGCTCTATGCCGTACAAGATTACTGGCACACCAGCCCGAGCTTCTTCCTGATCCGCGTGGGAATGCTGCTGGTGATTATGGCGGCGAGCTACGGATGGTGCCGCTGGGGCTTCGGGCAGTGGGGATTCAGCCCGCTCATTCTGCTCGGCCAGGCGTCGCTGCTGGTCTACTGGGTGCACATTGAATTCGTGTACGGCCGTGTGTCGATCCTGCCCAAGCACAGGATGGGGATCGGTGGGGCATCCGCGGGGCTGCTGGTGATTTCGCTGGCGATGCTGGCGTTGGCTTACATTCGCACGAAAACGAAAGGCCGCGGAGTGGAGCTGATGCCGTGGCTGCATCGGGTGCCGGCGCGGGCTTGAGTGCGGTAAGCCTTTCGGCTCGCCGGAAGCCTTGCTGCGCGGAAACGACTTCCCGGCTAGCCACGAGCGCGTCAATGAGCGCCAGGCCTTACCTCAATAGTGTGCGATACGCCGCCGACTAGTGCTGCTGATCAGAGTTGGATGTTTCAATACATCGAGCGGCCGTCCGCACATAGACAATCCCCGGCAATTCGGCTGAAACGTATGTCTCCGAGGTAACGGGGTGCTTGTCGGTTCCTTCGCTGCAATCGTCCAATAGATCGAACTGAACTCTAACCTTGAGATGGTATTCCGTGTGAGACGCCCGGAATCGCCATTGCCTCAGCGCAGTAAGCACATAATTGGCGAACAAGGGATGGGCGCTAATGATCGTCGCGTCACTAACCCTCCCGTCCGCACTAACTTTGACGTCGGTCACTGTAGTTCCCGTGATGCGATTGTCTTTCGCAAGACGAGGATAAGCTGGGGCGACAAAGTTGACCACGGCCGGTACGTCACTGTCGGCTAGAACAGGAGTTTGTGCATGTAGAAGGGGTACTGCAAGCAACACTGCCAGAGCAATCCGCATTTTGGTTCTCTCCCGCCGAGTACAAGCTCCATCGGTGATCGCAAACGAACTGAATATCCAACGGGGCATCACTGTTGCAACATCGCCATGTCCCTTATTGACCAGCTACAAACTCCACCACTTCGCGCTCGGCCCAGCGGCCGTCATCCGTTGCATCGCCTTTGCGCGCGCCGTTGGGTTCGGCGAGGAAGGCGCAGTGGCCGCCGTCATCGGTCTCGATGTAGGTGATGTTCGGATTCGCCGCGATGCGCTGCAGGGTCTCCGGCAGCATGCGGATGAAGGGATCATTCGCCGCGTGAATGATTAACGCGGGCACGGCGATGCGGTCGACCACGTTGGCTGCCGCGGCGCGCGCGTAGTAGTCGTCGGCTCCGGTGAATCCGCAGTAGTACGCCGTGATGCGGTCATCGAACAAGCGCAGGCTGGTAATGCTGCGCAGCCGCGATGCGTCGAACTTGTCCGGAAAGAGCCTGGCCTTGCGCCGCAACCGCCAGAACAACTGCATCAGGAAGTAGTACTCGTAGATCCGGTTGGCGGGTTCATGGAGCGCGTCGGCCGATGCCGCCAGGTCCATCGCCGGACACACTGCGGCCACGGCGCGAAACTGTGGCGGGGACTCGGTTCCCCACTCTCCCGCCAGCTTCAGCACAAGGTTGCCGCCCATGGAAAATCCGATGAGCGCGAACCGAGAGACACCATCGTTTTGGAGCACGCTGCGGACGACCGCGGCCACATCCCCCGATAGGCTCGAGTTGTAAAGCGTGGGCGCAAAATGATCCATGCCGCCGCAGTTGCGCTGGTTCATGAGCACGACGTTCATTCCCGCCGCCAAGCCGTTGCGCGCGACGCCCTGCATGTACTGCGAATCGGACGAACCTTCGAGCCCGTGGACGACGATCAGGGTCAGCGGTTTAGTGCGATCTTCTTTCTCGGGGCCTTTCTCTGGGCCTTTCTGCGCACCTTGCCAATAGCACCAGCAGCGCACCTTGATGCCAGGCGCGACTTCGACAAGCCGCTCTTCCGCTGGAGGCAAATGGATCTTGCGCGGCAGTAGAAAGCTGGCAATCGTCTGGATGTGGCCGCCGCCCAGCCAGCGCCGCGCCCGGAACGGCGTATGCAACGTCCAGCGGCCCGGGGCCGTCACCGACACCTGCGCCCCGCCAGAATCTGGGAGAGGAGAACCCGGAATTTGCGAAGTCCCCACAAATTGATTCTAATGGTATCTGGAGTCGCTCATGCCCATCTTCGAGTACATCTGCAAGGAATGCCATCACCAATTCGAGGCCTTGGTCTACGGTAAAGAGAAAGCCGAGTGCCCGAAGTGCCACGCCACCAAGCTGGAACCACAGCTCTCGGTCTTCGCGGTGTCAGCAAAAAGCTCGTCGGCATCGGCTTCGCCGACCGGCGCTTGCGGATCCTGCGGCGATCCTCGCGGGCCGGGCGCCTGTTCGCTCGGCGACATGAACTAGGGCTCCGGCGAGCAACCGACGGCGGCTTTGCTTTCTTGGTACGCCAGTCGGATTTCACGTTGCCGGGGCAGGCGTCTTGCGCCTATTCTTGTTCGCATCGCCTGACTGGATCTGAATCTAGATCGGGCCACGGCCTCGCTGTTCAAACTCCCTTATGAATCGTCGTTTCAGAAATTTCTTCGCATTGCTATGGTCGCGCCCTGACCCGGTTCTGGCTCAAGCCGCAGTGGCCGGTGAATTGTTGGTGGCGAAGGTCCGATTGGGCCTGGCTACGTTGCTGCTGCTCATACCTCTGCTCGACTCTCTCTTCTTTCCGGTTGAGCCGAAAGAGGCGATTGTCGGCCTCAGCCTGACGGGCACGACATTTCTTGTCGCCCTCATCGTCTATTTCGTGATCTCCCGGGAATACAACCCTTCGTGGTTCAGTTTTGCCAGCACCAGTTTTGACGTAACCCTGGTGAGCAGCGCGCTGGCTCTTTTCCTCTTCATGAATGAGCCGCACACCGCCGTAAACAGCAAGGTTGTTTTTGAAGGATATTTTCTGGTCATTGGGGCGACCAGTCTGCGCTACGACAAGCGGGTCTGCATCAGTACTGGTCTGCTCGCGTTTGGGCAATATTTCGCGATCGTCTATTTCGCATCCACGCACTGGGATCTCAATAGCCCGAAGTTCGCTCCCTATCCTTACGGCATGTTCGGCTGGTCGAACCAAGTGGCGCGACTGATCATAATGCTGACCGCGTCGGCGCTCAGCCTGGCGCTGGTGTCCCGCAGCCAGAAACTGCTGCAGCTGGCGACCCGCGATCCGCTGACGGGATTATTCAGCCGGGGATACGTGGACGATCGGTTTGCGGTCGAGCTCAGCCGCGCCCGCCGCTATGGCACGGTGCTGACCATTGCCGTGATTGACGCGGATCGCTTCAAGTCGCTGAACGATACCCACGGTCACCAGGCGGGTGACCTTGCCTTGCGGAGAATCGGCGAGCTCCTCAGTGACTCCTTCCGGCAGAGTGACACGGCGGGACGCTATGGCGGCGAAGAATTCGTCGTGATCCTGCCCGAGACCGACATCGCGGCTGCCCAGCAGAAGCTGGAATGCTTGCGCGAGTCGGTGGCCAACGCTCCGATTGCACTTGCCACACACGGTGAGCAGGTTCAGGTGACCATCAGCGCAGGCCTGGCCAGTTTCCCGCGGGACGGGGAAGATGCAGCGGAATTGTTTGCGCTGGCCGACGAACGAATGTTTCAGGCCAAGCGCGAAGGACGGAATCGGGTCGTCGCCGGGGGTGAAGTGGTTCTGTCGACGGCGGATTCTCGATGAGCGTAAACGCGATCATTCAAGAAGCGTGGCGAACGGGCATCTCTTGCCGTGATGTCCCGACTGATCGTGCTCCCTCAGGAGGCCGATGGCAAACCGCTCGGCCCGAGCAGCCGCGTCCTTTTCCTCAGGCGTAAGGGTACGACTGGTTGCAAGTCTGCGAATGTCCGACAGGTGTTGCTCGAGTTCATCCTTGGTCTGGCATTCCATGTATTTCTCCGATCGCGGTATGTACCACTTTACTAGGCCGGATGGCTGTTGAGAAATCTCCGTTACACCAACGTGGGCGACTCCATGCTGTGATCGATCAGTCTGCCGAGGCGGCGGACACCGGCCCACATCAGTGACGTGGGCGAAGCTGCCCAAAATCCCCTTCCCGCTCGTCTTGCAAGTATCTGAATCTATGAAGTCGCAGGTTGGGTATGTCGG
Organism: Acidobacteriota bacterium; assembly: GCA_013289685.1. Taxonomy (GTDB): domain Bacteria; phylum Acidobacteriota; class Terriglobia; order Terriglobales; family Acidobacteriaceae; genus Sulfotelmatobacter. The sequence goes on from JABCZL010000005.1 coordinate 37,845, forward strand.
CTGATGGAGTCGGAGACGACCCAGCTGGCGCCGGCCAAAGCGATGCAGATCGCGTTGCCCGACCAGTTGAAGTGAGTGCGCGGCCCGGCGTGCAGATTCGGAATCCAGACCAGCAACTCGAAGATCACGATCTCCGCGGTCAGGAGGCGCGCGGCCAGCGGAGCCATGATGCCGGTGAGGATGGCTACGGCGGCCCCGAAAAAGCCCAGGGTGGTGGCATAGGCCCAGAACATCCTGGTCGGCGGCAGCCAACCCGGGATCCAGCCCAACAGGCCGGGCATATCAATGATGTGGACGATGCCGAAGGAAATCGGGCAAATACCGAAGAGGAGCACGAAGAAGGCCAGGTGGCGCGCAAAGAATGAACCGGTGGGCGAGAAGATCGCGCACAGGACCAGACCAGCGGCGACCAGGGCGAGCTCTTCAAAGACATTGCCGATGGGGTCGTAATTGCCGAGATTCACAAAAGCCTTGGGCACCCAGATGAGCGTGAAAACAGAGTAGACAATCGTCAGGGTTAGAGCGCCGGCACGCGCGGTGCGGGGCACGAGGAGTGCGATGCCCCCGGCGAGCTCAATGACCGCGGTGAGATAGGCGAGCGGTACGCGCAGAGGGATGTTGGGGCCGACGTTCTGCCAGTTGGTGGCGAAGTCGCCAGAGACCAGGCCCAGGAGGCCGAGGAAGATGCCGGCTCCGGCGTAGACGTAAAACCCGAGATTTGATGTGATGCTGGGTTGTTTTTCCATTGAGCGCCGATTTTTTCAGTATCTCTCGGCGAGGTGCGGTGGGCAATAGCCACTTGGCATGATTTGAGCCGGACCAGTGCTGATGGTTTGGATCCCAGGTTTCCATTGTTGAAATGCAGCTCATGAGCGAGGCAGCATTTGCAGCCCAAAGTAACGTAGACGGCTCTGAAACGGCGCACTAGGCTTGAATCGGAACAATCGCGGTTGCGGCCCCGTGCATGATGCACATTCTCTTCTATTTCGGAATGCTCTATTCGGCTTGTCTAGCCCAGTGGATGGTTTTGAAACGAATGGCCAGAGAGGTTAACCGATGCCTCCCAGGCAGCGAACAATTCCCCACTTCACTGTGGGCATTTTCGCCGAGGACAGCTCGCGCGCCGATTAACCAGATCAGAATTTGGCGACTGCATCGCCAGTTCTTCCGCGAGAGCTACCTTCCATGGTTATTCTTAGCTACTTGGGTCTTGATAATTTTATTCTCCGCACTCTGCGTGCAGTTTGACCGCTCCCGTGCCATCGCCCACCCAGGCATAGTTGTTGGGTGACAATCCCGATTACGCGAATTCACCCCGGCGAAGGGGGTTTTGAGCGTGGAGGCTGTTTACGATAGTAATCTTGCACGTCGATTGCTTTGGAGCCAGGTAATGAGTCACTTCTCAGGTTAGAGTTGAGCGAGGCGCGAAATGAAGATCAACTTCACATTCTGTCCGACGTGCTGGAGCTACAGCACGGTCTTGTTGTCCATACTTCTCGTTGTGACTCCGCTCCATTCGCAGGGTGCGATAAATCCCTTCGCTTCGGTACCGGCGAGCCACCGTTCCTTACTGAAAAAACGCTTGACTGCATATACGGAAGCCTTCCGCAGCAAGGATTGGGCTGCCCTCTACGGCCTCGTGTCGGACCAGAATAAAATCAGCGTGGAAGACGGTAAGGACAAAGTGAACAAGGACATGTTTGTTCGCGACATGCAGGGGACCGGCGACTTGCAACGCCTGAGTAAACTCACGCCAATTCGGACTGAGATTAGCATCCTAGGCTATGACATCTACGGGTGTGCTGAAATTCCTTATGGGAACCAGAAGCTTACGCGCATCGCTGCAGTACGTGCTGTCTGGGAACACGACAATTGGTACTTCACAACTTGGGCCTATGCCGATCCTCCCGAACCTTGTTCGAATCTATCGAATCCTGCTTGGAAACCCCAATTGCCTCTCAGGCTAGACGGTCCCATGTCTCAGCTGACTTGCGATTTGTATACCTGCGAGTTGTAAAACCGCGCGGCCGACAGACTCGGGACTTTCAAAGCTTTTAGGATTGCATGAATTCCGCCTCGCCATAGGACTGTAGCCACAGTTATACTTGGAAACCATCAGAGTGAACGCGAATGATATGGAGCAAGTCGTTTAGGGCACATCGGCTCCACTTGGCAGTGTCCGTCGCCTTACTTGCTATTTCCGTGGCTATCGCGGGCTGCCGCAAAGAAAAACCTGCTGAGTCTGGAGTGTCCCCGGCGGCGTCGCCCGCAGCAGCCCCGGGAGCGCCTTCTCCGCCACCCTCCGGTGTGTTCGTGCACAAGGACATGGCACCTTCCTCGAACGGCCACGACGTTGAGTTCTATTCGATTTTGCGTTTTGGAAAGGATGGGCAGGTCTGCAGCGTGAATGTTTCCGCTGAACTGGATGATGAGGCCCTGTCGCGATACAGCAAGTCATGCGATGCGCGCGAGAAGAACCGTGAATACGGGAATTACACGTTTGTAAACGGGACGATCACGTTCAGCCTCGGAGAAAGCGATTATTCCGGAGTCTTTGACAAAGACAGGCTGATCTTGAGCACCGTCTATCGGCCCACTCAAAAGACGAGCACAGATGAATACCGTCACCATGACGTGGGCTACGATAATCAGGAACAGCAAAGCATTCCGTCGGGACCGAAGTAATCCTTAATCGGTCCTAGGACAACCAAGCAGATGACTCATACGTTTGTCATTGCACTTTCTGGATGCCGAAGGTGCGCGACGAGCGGGAGATTGCGGTTATACCAGCGGACCTGTGGTCCATTGGTTCAAGGTACGATCCGTTCATTTTTCTGGTGCCGCTTCGTTGACACTCATCCCACCGCGAATTAGAGTGGCGAAGGTTCTCACTACACCAGCACAAAAATTTGCAGGAGGCGGGCATGCGGTCGAAGCTATTCTGGGCGGGGGCGTTGGTGTGTCTGGGCTCGGCTTTCGCTCTGGGGCAGGATCCGGTGAAGGTCGAACCGAAGCACTACACGAGGAACTTTGAGAACGATCGTGTGGATGTAGTGTCGGTTCACTACGGGCCGCACGAAAAATCGGTGCTGCATGATCATCCTGGCGGAGTTGTGGTGAGCCTGACCGAGGCGCATCTGCGCTTTACCGACGAGAACGGGAAGGTCCGCGAAGTGTTCTCCAAGGCCGGCGAAGCGCGCTGGTATCCTCCCTTCAAACACAAGGTGGAGAATCTGGGCGATACGACCTATGATGCGGTCTACATTGGAGTCAAGGGGAAGCTCGCCGCGTCGAACGGCACCATGGATCCGACGACGGCGACGGATGAGGAAGTGAAGAAGATCATTGCGGAATACCTTGCGGCGGCGGGAAAGCAGTGAGTGTGCGGCAACCGCCTGGCCTGACCTTTCTCACCTTACAACTAGATTCATCAGCCGGCGATAAATTGAGCCTCGTTTGAGTCTGCCGGTGCCGGCCGACGCAGCCGTCGAGCTTCGCTCGACCGGACAGCCGGGGGCAGTTGTCCCTACATAAGTCCGGACATGGGTCCGGCAACCGGATCTTCTTCTTGTAAGATAATCTCTTGGTGGTTTATGGCGGAAGTGCGGACGCTCGCTGCTGAGGTCGAATTGCTCGCACGCGTGTATGCGGCGTTCAATCGGCGTGACATTGAGACGGTGCTGCGCGCGATGCATGCCGACGTCGACTGGCCCAACGGGATGGAGGGTGGCCGCGTGCTGGGGACCGCCGCGGTACGGGATTACTGGAGACGTCAGTTCGAAGTGCTTGATCCAAAGGTTGAGCCGAAGAACTTTATGCGGGAAGCCGACGGGCGCATTGCGGTGGATGTGCACCAGGTAGTTCACGACATGGGTGGAAGCCTGATCGTGGATCAGATGGTGCAGCACGTGTACGAAATTCGAGACGGGCTGATTCAGAATATGGAGATTCGGGTCGCAGCTCAAGTGTGAAAGGCTTTTACCACGAAGGACACGAGGGTACACGAAGTAAGATAAATACAAATTCGTAAATTGGTTCCTGGATTTCGGAGTGAATTTATTTTTGAGGGGAGTTATGGCGCACACTGTTTTTTGCGTGAAGTTGAAGAGAGATATGCCGGGGCTGGACGAGCCTCCATTCGACAACGACCTGGGGCAGAAGGTGTACGAGAATGTGTCGCAGGAAGCGTGGCGGATGTGGGTGGAGCATTGCAAGATGCTGCTGAACGAGTATCGGCTGAATCCGGCGCGGCGCGAGGATCAGGAAGTCATCGTCAAGCAGATGGAGCAGTTTTTCTTCGGGGAAGGGTCGGCCAAGCCGAAGGAGTATGTGGCGCCGAAGGAGTGAGGAACGGCCGACCTCGGACCTCAGACTTCGGACCTCGGGCTTCCGGCGCTCGGCTTCCGGTTTTATGCTTTACTGGGTTCCGAGCAGTTGGGCTGGCGCAGGAATGGCGCGGCGCCTAACAGAAGAGCAATTCCGGGCGGCACCACCCAGACGAAAAACCCCAAGGCGTAATAAAGCGGATGCCGTAAGACGAAAGCGTTGTGCTCCAGCAGCGCGCTGACGGGGATCCAGAACGCCCACAATCCAAACAGGACAATCGCGGGGAACGTCCCGGCAACGATGCGTGCGGTGCGGGTGCCACCGGCGCGGCGCGACAGGAACGCGCCGAGCGCTCCAAACAGGAGCTGGGCACAGAGCCATCCGATATAGAACGAGCGTCCGAGACCAGAAGTCAGGCGAACCAGGAACTGCGGCTGCATGCTGATCTGCGTTAGCACAAGCAGGAACAGGCTGGCGGCTGCGAAGCTGGCGAGTGAGGGCAGCCAGAGGCTTTTGGCGCGGTGGTTCATGGGTTGCTCCTTTGCGGCGTGGTAAATGTTCTTGCTTAGAACGTTCCAGTCTCCGGCTTCTTGCAGGGCGAGTGTGACGGCTTCGGTTTCGGTCAGGCCCCGGAAGCGCGCGGCCTCGAAGGTTTCCTCGAGGTGAACGGCCAGCTCCGAGATGATTTGTTCGCGCTGCGCTGGAGGCAGGCCGCACGTCTCCAAGCGCTCACGAACCATCTCCCGCCAATCGTGCATGGTCTGCTTATCCGCCATGCCGCTCAGACTCTCCAAGATTTGATTCGCGCAGGAAGGGCAGCGCGCCCAGCAGGAGTGGAAGAATCGGTAGAACGATCCATACGACTGCGGAAAGGACGAAATAATCGAGCGGGAGCGGGAAGCCGGAGAACTCCCACCGGTCAAGGAGAAAGACCAGCGGCATCACGCAAAACACCGCCAGCGCAACCAACGAGGGGGCCAGCCCGGCAATTAAGCGCGCGGCCAAGGGAGCTTGAGCACGCTTAGCCAGAAGGGCCGCTGCGGCGCCGGAAACGGGGAGAGCAAAGAGCCAGGGCAAAGGAAGCGCCATCGGCATGTGGCTCACCGAGAAGGTGCGGGGCTCCACGCCCAATATTCCGATCACGGTCAGCAGCGCCGCGGCGATCATTAGATTCGCCAGCGCCGGCCACCACAGGCCTCTCGTACGGTTGTTCATGACTTCCTCCTTGAGTTTTGCGGCGTGGATGGCACGCGCGAGCTTGTGCCACTCGATTTCGCGCAGGGCTCGCGTTCCGGCTGCCGATGCTTTGTGCCCATGCTGGCGGCCGGCCGCGCAGCGATCCTCGTTCTGACCTTCGTTCTGGTCTTCGCTCTGGTCTTCGAGATGGGCCGCGATCTCGGCGACGACCTCTTCATGAACGTCGGGAGGGAGTTCCGAGGAGCCCAGGTGCTGGCGAACTAGTCTCTGCCAATCAGGTTTCTTCCAATCAGGCATGGCTCACCCCCGCCAAGCTGTCGAGTGCCTGGAAGAAGGAGCGCCACTCCGCGCGCAGCGGGGCGAGTTGGCGGCGGCCGCCGGGGGTGAGGCGATAGTAGCGGCGGTCGCGGCCAGCATGATTGGCCTGCCAGTGGCCTTCCAGCCAGCCGCGTTTTTCCATATCGTAGAGCAGGGGATAGAGCGACGCTAGCGTGAATTTCAGGGCGCCGCCGGTGCGCTCCCCGATCTGTTTGGCGATTTCGAAGCCGTAGAGGGGCTGCTCGGCCAGCAGGGAGAGGATGGCCAGCTCGCCGCTCCCTCGCGCGATTTTGGATCGGATGCGTTTGGTCATGATTCAGGGCGGATTCGCAGTATAGGAATCCTATGTTCGGAGTATAGGAATCCTATATAGGTGGGTCAACATTACGGCGGTACCTGCCCGGGCGGGCGTTTCCGGATACTTCTGAAGCGGGGCCGGGGCCACAGCAACCGAGCTTTGCGCGGCCTGTCCGGGTCTGAGACCCGGACCCACACGAAACACCGGCCCCGCGTATTTCTTTTCGCGCAAGTCGTTTGCCGACCTTCGTTCTCGTCTTGTTGCTGCTGCTCATTTTGCGGCGGGGAGGGCGGACGATGGAACGGCAAACGGGATTTACTTTGCTGGAGATGTTGATCGTGATCACGATTGTTCTGATCATTGCGGCCATTGCCATCCCGAGTTTGGTGGAATCGAAGATCAGGGCCAATGAGGCTTCGGCGGTGGCTTCCATTCATGCCATCAACGTGGCGGAAGAGTCGTACCAGGCAGCTTATGGCGGATACGCAGAATCGCTGGCGAAGCTGGGAGGGGCAGAGCCCTGCACCAAGTCGGCTGCCACGGCGTGTTTGCTGGATCAAAGCCTGGCCGGAGGGGTGAAGTCGGGGTATAACTTCGTGGCGGCAGGGGGCAATCCGGCGAATGAAGAGAACACAAGCTACGTGGTAGGCGCGGCGCCGGTGGCGTTTGACCGCACTGGCAAGCGGTTGTTTTGCTCGACTGAAAAGAACGTGATTCGCGCGGATCCCAATACCGAGGGGAGCACGACTCCTCCAGATGGGCAGCGGTGCGCGAGGTTCAGCGCGTTGCAATAACGCGGGCGGGGGCTGCTCCCTGGGGTGCTGCCAAAGATTGCAGTCTTCGGATATCGACTTCGGATATCATACCGTGCCGTGAGCCTGACGAGGGAATCTGCGCCGAGTTCGCGCTGGCGCGTCGTGCGCAACATCCTGCTCTACGGCGGATGCAGCGGGTTGCTGATCGCGGTGCTGAACCTGACGGAGTACCGCTTCCTGGTCGTCGAGCATTCGGTGGAGATCTATGTCGCGCTGGTCGCAGCGCTTTTTGCCGGACTGGGCATCTGGCTGGGGCTGACGATCACGCGAAAAAGGCCGGAGGTGATCGTTAACGCTAAAGAAACGATCATCAAGGAAGTTCCGGCGCAGGCCGCGGGTCCGTTTGTCGTCGATGAGACGCGGGTCAGCCAGCTTGGCATTACCGCGCGCGAGCTGGAGATTCTCGGGCTCATCGCCAGCGGGTTGAGCAACCGGGAGATAGCCGAACGGTTGTTCGTCAGCGAAAACACGGTGAAGACCCATTCCAGCCGGCTGTTTGATAAGCTTGGCGCCAAACGGCGCACCCAGGCGGTGCAGATCGGCAAGACCTCCAGGCTGATCCCGTGAGGCGTCGAACGCGTCGGCTTCATCCCCCGTAAGTCATTCGAAAGCGTGATGTTTCGCTTCCCGACGCAAAATCATTCGAAAGTATGACGACAGCGTGGCGCGTGTTTCGCTACATTTCGGGCACGTAAGCGGGGCCGGCGGGCTTCGCCCAGCCGGGACAGTCGAGAGCCTGCATGGCGGGTGTCGCTACATGAGTTTACTAAAAGGAGGGGTATGAAACGCGTAACTGGGATTGGTGGAATTTTCTTCAAATCGGAGAACCAGCAGCAGCTTTACGAGTGGTATGAGAAGCATCTTGGCATCCAGCGCGAAGCGCACGGCCAGGGAGCGACGTTTCACTGGCGCGAACTGCAGGCCGCAGATGGCAGCGAGCCGGGGCCTAAAGCCCAGACGGCGTGGTCCATCTTTCCGCAGACGACGAAATATTTTGGCGCCGGCAAAGCTGGCTTCATGGTCAACTACCGGGTCGACAATCTTGACGCGTTGCTGGAAGACCTGAAGAAGTCGGGCGTCGAAATCGATCCTCACCGGGAAGAAGCCGACTATGGCCGCTTCGCGTGGATCACCGATCCTGACGGCAACCGCATTGAGTTATGGGAACCGCCCAAGTCAGAGGCAGACTGAGGTAGCGCGTGCATTCCTGCGCTCGCACGTGAAAGCAGTTTTCACGGAGAGTGACCTAAAAAGGAGACTCGAATCCATGAAAAAGACGGTTCTGACTTTTGGGTTGATTTCCGGCGCGACAGTGACGGGGCTGATGATGGCGACGATGCCGTTCGTGAATACGATTGGCTGGGAGAAGGGAGAGATCCTTGGCTACGCCACGATCGTGCTGGCGGCGCTCATGGTGTTTTTCGGGGTGCGCTCGTACCGGGAGAACGTCGGGGGCGGGCGGCTGACATTCGGCCGCGGGTTTGCGGTCGGCATCCTGATCACGTTGATCTCGAGCGCGTGCTATGTGGGGACGTGGGAAATCGTCTACCACACACTGATGCCCAACTTCGCTGAGAAATATGCCGTCCACATGGTGGAACACGCGAAGGCCTCTGGCGCGAGCCAGCAGAAGGTAGAGGAGACGGAGCGGCAGGCGAGGGACTTCGTACGGAATTACCACAATCCATTCATCAATATGGCCTGGACGTTCATGGAGGTGTTTCCCATCGGCTTCGTGGTTACGCTGGCGTCGGCCGGGATTTTGCGGAAGAAGGGCCAGGGCATCGCAGTAGGTAGCGGCGCAATTTAAAATCCTTTACCACGAAGTTACACGAAGGAAACAACCCCCAGAATAAGCCCCGCACTTTTTAGGTTACTTGGGTAGTTACTATGCACCAAAATTGATGCATCTTTCATCGCCCCGTAACATTTCGGTGGTAGAAATAGGATATGGATCTGCACGTGTACAACACGCTGATCCTTTCCGACCTGCACCTGGGTGCAGAGACGAGTCATGCCCGCGAGGCCACGCGGGTGCTCAAGGAAAACCGCTTCCAGCGGCTGATTCTACTGGGCGACATTTTCGCCGATCTCAATTTTGCCCGCCTGACCAAGGACCACTGGAAGTTCCTCGGCTATATTCGCAAGCTCTCGAATCCCAAGCGTAATATTGAGATTGTGTGGGTGGAAGGCAATCACGATCACGGGCTGACCAACATCATGTCGCACCTGGTCGGGGTTCGCGTGTACCAGGACTACAGGTGGGAATACGGCGGGCTGCGGCACATTGCGATTCACGGTCACCAGTTCGACGGCTTTCAGGTGAGCCGGGTGAGGCTCAGCCAGTGGGGGACCTCGCTGTTCCTGCAGTTGCAGAAATTAGACTTTAAGAGCAAGCCGATTACGCGGCTGATTGACCGGCTGAATACGCGGTGGCTGCGTATGTCGCCGAAAGTGGCGTCGGGAGCGCTGAACTATGCGCGGCAGGATGGCGCCGACCGCATCTTTTGCGGCCATACCCACGAAGCCATCCATGTGGAGCAGGACGGCATCCATTATTACAACTCGGGCGGGTGGGTCGATACCCGGTTGACATATCTGACGGTCGACGAACAGGGGGTGCAAACTCATGAATACCACGAGCGTGAATCCGGCGAACGAGCTGACGATCGTGATTCCGGCGAAGAACGAGGCGAAGCTGATTCCGCGCTTGCTGACATCGCTGATGAATCAGGACTACTCGAAGATGTCGAGTACGAGAGTGTTGGTCGCTGACGCGAACTCGACGGATAAAACTTCCGAGATGGTGATGAGTTTCCGCGATCGCCTGAACGTGAGTGTGATTCGCGGTGGGGTGCCCTCGGTCGGAAGGAATCAAGGCGCGGCGCAGGCGGATACGCGCTACATTTTGTTTCTGGACGCGGACATTGAGCTCGCGGACCGGTCGCTGGTGCGGCGTTGCGTGGAACGGGCGCAGAACAAGCAACTGCATTGTGTGACTACGAACATTTTGTGCGAGGAAGGCACTTGGCTTGACCGGGCGTTCTATGCGGTTAACGACCTTTTTCAATACCTGTCGTACCTGCATCGTCCGTTTGCCACCGGGATGTTCATGTTGTTTGACCGGAAGAGATTCTGGGAGCTGGGCGGATTTAATGAACAGATTCTGTTCGCGGAGGACTACCGGCTGAGCCAGCAAGTCGAGCGCCAGCGCTTCGCGGTCGTTCGGGGCGGGGTCTACACCACGAACCGGCGCTTGAAGAAGATGGGGTACCTGCGGGTGGGTTGGCTGTTCCTGTGGACCGCTATGAATTACTGGAACGAAAAATACTTTTTGCGCGATCACAAGTATTGGGCGGATGGGGTGCCTCGCGCCTAGGTCTCCGGGCGCTTCTCTTCTTCTCTTTAACGTTCTCTTTAACGAGTTTTTTGCCGGCCACACAAAACAGGATTCAGCCAACCAGCTGGATCCTGATTTTGCATGTGGTGAATTAGAAGCGGAAGACAATGCCGGTCGACAGGCGGAGGTTGCTCTGGTACTGGCCGAAGAGGTGAGTCGAGACGTAATCGCCCTGGAGTCGCCAGGCGATGGGGCGAATGATACGGTAATCGAGGCCGCCTCCGAACGCCGCGGCGAACGACGTGTCGGAGACGACACTGTTCGTGTTGGCGTGCGCCACGCCGAACTCAAGTTCGGCGAAGGGCCGAAACTTCCCGAAAGACGCTGAAAAGCGCGGCCCGAACAAAGCCTCATAGGCGTGTATGTTGAAGCTCGTGGGGCAAACCACTCCGATCGCGCAGGTATTCGCAGGATTCACGAAATTCTGTGAGCCGTAGTGGCCGCTGAAGTCGGCCACAAGTCCCACGACGGGGAATATCTTTCCTTCGAGCGATCCTTCCCACCCGTTGAGGCTGGCGCGGCCGACGTTGGAGAAATTCGTGTTGTAGTAGGAGTAGCCGAAGAACACATTGCCGTTGGTCGGGACTTGCGCAGTTGTCAGTGTCGCGGAAAAGATCAGCATGGGAATGATGACTGCGATCTTGCGCATCCGACTCCTCCCTCTTTGTCCGCCAGACCGCTCGGACGAAAAAATGCTCGCCATCTAGAAGCGGAAGACAATGCCGGTCGACAGACGTATGTTGTTCTGGCCGGTGCTGAAAAAACTGGTGTGCACGTAGTCCCCTTCGACGCGTACGGCGATGGGACGAAAGAGGCGATAGTCAAGGCCTCCGCCCAGTGCGGTGGCGAATGAAGTGTTGGTGGGAAAGGCTCCGCCCGAACCGATATGCGCGAGGCCAATCATGAACTCGCCAAACGGGGTGATCTTGCCCACGGGCACTGAGACTCGGGGACCGAACAGGACTTCATACTCGTGGCCGGTCACCTTCACATTGACGGGACTTGGTGCGAGCACCACAAAGGTTTGCGAGCCGTAGTGGCCGCTGACATCGGTGACCAGCCCCACCCACGGAGCCAGTTTCCCTTCGAGTGATCCTTCCCATCCCTGCAAGTTGGGACGGGTCAGGTGGTCGAGCGCTGACGCACTTGCATTCTCAAACGAATAGCCAAAAAATATGTTTCCTGAGGTGCGTACCTGTGCGCTCGCCAAGCTCGCGACAAGAAATAGCGCGGCGCCGATGCACGTGGCTTTGAGCATGAGGACATCTCCCTTCCCTGGCATCCGTTAAACCCGTTCGGAACAATAAAGTTTTGGATGTGTAGGGACGAGATTCGTATAGCAGGCAATCGGTTGCGAAAAAAACTGGTCGTGAACAAAAGGCGTAACTGCGGCCAGTTCAGAAGCGCCAGACAATTCCGGTGGAAGCGTGGTAATCATTCTGCTGGGCGCTGCCATAGTTGCTGTGAACGTAATCCCCCTGCAGGCGCCAGGAAAAGTTCTTGAAGCCAAGCCTATAGTCGACGCCGCCGCCGACATCGATGGCGATCGGGTTGTAAACGAAGCTGTAGGAATTCACGTGCCGAATGCCAGCCATGGCATGGACGAAGGGGCGCCATCTCCCATAGTTGCCGGAAATACGCGGGCCGCCGACGATCACGTATTGCGTAACCCCCTTTCGAAAGAAACCGCTGCCATCGGCCACCAGCCCTAGGTGGCGAAAACGGGTGAAGGGCAGGGCCTCAAAAGAGCCCTCAAACCCGTGATAACTCTGACTATTGATTTGGTCGGTGAGTTTGCCGTAGGAGACTCCAGCGTAAACGTTGCCATTCGGAAGAAGCCCGTTAAATCCACCGTGCCGGTCTGCATCTTGTGCCGACATCGGGATGGAGAACAGGATGAAACCAGCAAACGCCAGCACTGCGGCGGCAGACTTGGACACGAATTATTCCTCCCCGGCGGATGGGCCGGCAAAAATTCAATTGAATCAACGAAATCTGTTAGATGCAGTGTACTGGACGCCCAAGATGTCCCAGTTTACAAAATTTGTCCCGGTTGCGCCGGGATTGGGGCTCGCAGGACGGGTGAAAATTTACCGGATTTTCATGGTGCCAAAACCAACGCACCTGCGTCTATCTACTAGCATGCAACCAATGGACACGAATTGGCAAATAGGCGAGCAGCCGGGAATTATGGCTGCCTTTGAATACAAGGAGTTGAAGTTGAAACTCAGTCTGGAAACACGGAATCGCGGCGACGTCATCGTCGTGCACTGCCAGGGGCGCATCGTGTACCGCGATGAAGCCGCGGCGCTGTCGCGGGTGGCGGGCGAAGTCTTGCAACAGGCGCGGAAGCTGGTGCTCGACCTGAGTGGCGTGAGTTCGATGGACAGCGCCGGGATTGGAGAGCTCGCGCTGCTGCAAACCTGGGCGCAGGCCAACAACGTAAGCATGAAGTGTGCCGGGCCGAATTCGCTGGTCAGCACATTGCTCGAACTGACGAATCTGGATTCGGTGCTGGAGGTTCATCCCTCGGTGGATGCGGCTGTGGCGTCGTTCCGGGAAGAGCGGGTGTGCGCGGACTGTTGAGCTGAGGTTATTTCAGAATGGAAGGAGCAAGGTTCGCCTTGCTCCTTTTTGTTTTTGCTACTAAGTCTCGCGCTGGAAACGGTAGCGGCCTTTGCGGTCGAGGGCCACGGCTTCGGCTACTTTCAGAAATGCGCGGCCGGCGTGCGAGAGGTTCGCGTCTTTGCGGTAAATGACGCGCAGCTTGCGTTTTAACTGCAGTTCGCGCACGGGGATTCCGACCAGTTCCCCCCGGGCGAGTTCGTTTTCGACGCTGATCTCGGGGACTAAAGCGACTCCATGCCCCATGGCCACGAATTGTTTGATGGCCTGCAGGGTTGGCAGTTCGAGGTCCATATGCAGGGGCGTTTTGTGCGTCTTGAACAGCTGGATGACTTTCTCGCGGTAGGGCGAAGAGACGATGTGTGCCACAAACGATTCCGCTCCCAGTTGCCGGATGCTGACCTGCGGCGCGGAAGCCAGCGGATGTTTGGGCGGAACAATCAACACCAATTCGTCGAGATACACCACCACCGAATGGAGGCTCGCTTCCTGGGGCTCGTAGGACAGCACGCCGAATTCCGCGTTGTAGCGCAAAACGTCGTCGGGAATGTGACTGCCCAGAGCGCGTTCGACCGTGATCTTGATCATGGGATGCAGCCGGCGGAATTCGGCCAGTAGCGGCAGCAGGTAGAGCACGGTGAACTCGTTGGCCGCGATCACCAGCTTGCCTTTTTGCAGCTCACGCAGCTCGGTGAGGGATTCGGAGGCTTCACTGCGCAGGTTGATCAGCTTCTCGGCGTATTCGAAGAGAACTTTGCCGGCGTCGGTCAGGACGCCCTCGCGCGAGGAGCGGTCGAAGAGCGCTTCGCCAAGTTCGTCCTCGAGCTTGCGGATGGTCTGGCTGACTGCGGACTGGGTGCGGTATAGTTTCTCGGCAGCGCGGGAGAAGCGGTGCTCGCGGGCCACGGCCAGAAAGACTTCGAGTTGGGAAAGCTCCATCGCCAAACTCCTTTAAGCAGACTCCGTAGCCAATTTTATGGCCGGGCTTTTAATCAATTCTCTAAAAACCATTAGCAATACTTATTATACAATTGCAGCTAATGATTGCTGAAGAATTATAAGTTTTGCTTCTAGGGCTGCTGCCCGTACCATAGAGGGTCAGTTTGAGGGAGATCCATTTTTGAGGAGATCATGACCGCAGAGCGAGCCCGGATCACGGTTTTCGATACTACTCTTCGCGACGGCGAGCAGTCGCCGGGCTGCAGCATGAACCGGCAGGAAAAGCTGCGCCTGGCTCAGCAGCTCGACCGCCTGGGAGTGGACGTGATCGAGGCCGGATTTCCTATCGCCTCGGATGGCGACTTCGAATCGGTGAAGGCGATTGCCTCGGTGGTGCGGCGTCCCATTATCGCGGGATTGGCACGCGCCTGCCGCCCTGACATTGAGCGCGCCTGGGAAGCGTTGAAAGATGCGGCGCGTCCGCGGATCCACGTGTTTCTGGCGACTTCCGATATTCACTTGCAGTACAAGTTGCGGATAACGCGCGATCAGTGTGTGGCGCAGGCGGCCGATGCGATTCGCTTTGCCAAGTCACTGTGCGAGGATGTGGAGTTCTCACCGGAAGATGCTACCCGCACCGAGCCTGAGTTTCTGTGTCGCGTGCTGGAGGCGGTTGTCGAGGCGGGAGCGACCACGCTGAACATTCCAGACACGGTGGGCTACACCGTGCCGGCAGAGTTCGGCGATCTGATCACGACCATCCGGCAGCGCGTGAAGGGAATTGAGAATGTAGTGATCTCCGCGCACTGCCACAACGATCTGGGTATGGCTGTGGCCAACGCGCTGGCGGCGGTGGCCGCGGGAGCGCGGCAGGTTGAGTGCACGATTAATGGCATTGGAGAACGCGCGGGCAATGCGTCACTGGAAGAAATTGTGATGGCGATGCGGGTTCGTCCCGATCGATTCGCCTACGAAACGGGTGTGGTGGGCGAGCAGATTTTTGCGGCCAGCCAGATGTTGAGCGAGATCACCGGCGTGCCGGTGCAGCCGAACAAGGCGATCACCGGGCGCAACGCGTTCGCGCACGAAGCGGGGATTCACCAGGATGGCGTGCTGAAAAATCCGCTGACTTACGAAATCATGACGCCGCAGTCGGTGGGCGTGCCCGATTCGAAGCTGGTGCTGGGCAAGCATTCGGGACGACACGCGCTAGGCATCCGCTGTGAACAACTGGGCTACCAGTTCGATCGCCGGGCGCTGGACGACATCTACCGGCGCTTTGTACGGCTGGCAGACAAGATTAAGCATGTGGAAGATCACCATCTGCTGGAGTTGATCCGCGACACGCACAAACCCTCCGGGTCGGCGACGCCCCTGATTGAGAAGATCGTTCCGCCGCAAGCGGCTGTGGTCAACGCACCCGCAGTCACGCCCGAATCCGCGCCCGAGCCGACTAAGCCATTTCCGGTGGGGCCGCAGACGAACGCGTTCGGAGTGCCGCTGCCTGGTCACGGCGATTCCCACCACGAGCAGACGCAACAGGAAGACTATCTCTGGGGCGTGTAGCCCCTAGGAGTCGCGGTTTTCCGCGGGAGGCGCTGACCCACGGCTTACGCCGTGGGTTGCACTTTTGCGCCCCTTCGCGGCCGACTTCGCTGTCGATGAATCTCACGATCCGAGCCGAAGGCGGATTGTCTACTTGTGAACTTCGGCTGGCCCTGTTTCCAGCAGCAGGCCCACCGCAATTCCCGACGGTTGGGTTTTCGTGTGATACACGCGCTCGGTTGCTTTCACGAAATCCGCGAGCTTGGCGTCGGGGATGTTAACGAAGGTTTGCGGGTTGCGATCCGTAAGCGGGAACCAAGAACTTTGAATCTGCACCATGATGCGGTGGCCGCGGCGGAAGGTATGGTTGACGTCCTGCATGGTGAAGTTGATTTCTTCGACTTTCCCCGGCGTGAAGGCTTCCGGTTTTTCAAAACTGTGACGGAATTTTCCGCGGAAGGGTTCGCCGCGCACCAGTTGCTGATATCCGCCCATGGTGAACGAGGGCGCGGGGACGTCTTTTCTGGGTTTATCGCGGTCCTCCGGTCGAGGCGCATCCTGCTTGCTGTCCGGATAGTCCGGGGGATACACGTCAATCAGCTTCACGTCCCAATCGGAATCCGTGCCAGTCGTCGAAACGAAGAGCCGGGGTGAGATCGGCCCAGCAATCGTCACGTCTTCCTGAAGCACGGGCGTCTGGTAGACCAACACATCGGTGCGGCTGTCGGCGAAGCGCTGATCCGAGAGCATGTATTCCTGAGGCACATTCAGCGCCGCGTAATTCACGAAGGGGACGGGCTTGGCCGGGTCGCTCACATACTCATCGAATGTGGGCGAATCCGCCGCAGGTGCGTCGAACGACAGTCCTCCGTTCGCGTGGAAGTACAGAGTTTTCGGCTCGGCATTCTTTGGCGGCCATGCCGAATATTGGCGCCACACATTCGTGCCGGTCTCGAAGACATACGCTTTCGGAAGTTTGGCGTCGCCATTGCCCTTGAGGTACTGCTCAAAGAACGGGAAGAGAATGTTCTTGCGGTAGTACTCGCCCGTGTTCGAGGCAAAGTCCACTCGGCCCAGGTGGTTTCCGTCATAGCGGGCCCAACCGCCATGAACCCAGGGGCCGATCACGAGTGCGTTAAAGATTCCGGGATTGTTCTTGTCGATCGAGTGGAACGTCGAGAAAGGACCTTGTAGATCCTCGGCGTCGAACCATCCACCCACGGTCAGCACGGCGCAATGGATGTTTTTCATGTGCGGCGCCAGATTGCGGGCTTTCCAGTAGTCGTCGTAGGTATCGTGCTTTACCTGGTCGTCCCACAGCGCGCTCTTGCCCTCCAGATACTTCCGCAAGTTCGACAGCGGTCCGGTCTGCAGATAAAACTCGTAGGCGTCTTTAGTGCCCCAGTCGAAGGGCACGGAAGTCTTCGGCGGAAGCTGCGGATTTTCCTGTGGCTTGAACTGACTATAGAAGCCGAAGTTCGCCGCCAGCATGAACGCGCCACCGTGGTAGGCGTCGTCGCCCATGAATAAATCGGTCATGGGAGCCTGCGGCGACGCGGCTTTCAGCGCCGGATGTGAGTCGATGATGCTGGCTGAGGTGAAGAATCCGGGATACGAGATTCCCCAGATTCCCGCGTTCCCGTTGTTATTGGGCACATTCTTGAGCAGCCAATCGATGGTGTCGTAAAGATCGGTGCTATCGTCCACGTCCTGGTTCGATTTCTTGTTGTCGAGGTGGGGGCGCATCTCGATGAATTGGCCCTCGGACATGTAGCGCCCGCGCACGTCCTGAAAGACAAAAATGTATCCCGCCTTATCGAACTCCGGCGAGGGACCGAGTTGCGGGCGATACAAATCGACACCGTATGGGCCAACACTGTAAGGCGTGCGATCGATCAGGAACGGGTAAGGGCGCGAGCTGTCCTTGGGCACGTAGACCGAGGTGAACAGGTGAACGCCGTCGCGCATCGTGATCCTGTATTCATACTTCGTGTAGTGCTCGCGGACGTCAAAGTCCGGCGCATCCGGCCGGTTCTGAGCCCAAAGGCTCGACACGGTAAGAATGAATAGAAACAGAATCGACGGTCTTCGCCGCAGCATGCGTGCTCCTTGGGATGGAATGACGAATAGGCAAACTACATTCCGCAGGGGAATGGAGTCAAGCGGTGGGGCTCCTGCTCCGCCATTCCAGCGGTACATTCTAGCGATACATTCCAGCGGTACATTCCAGCGGTACAATAGATGTTCGCCAAATAGTGCAGCCTGCCCTTTACAGGCGCGGCTGCTGGGGGATCATGTTCGAAGTCACGGTTGAAGACACTTTCGCCGCGGGCCACTACCTGCGCAACTATAAGGGCAAGTGCGAGAAGCCGCACGGCCACAATTACAAGATCCGGGTCACGCTGGCCGGAGCCGAGTTGGACAAAGCCGGCCTGCTGCTCGACTTCAAAGACCTGCGCGAGGTGATGAAGCACGTCATCGAGCGCCTCGATCACCAGATGATCAACGAAATCGAGCCGTTCACCGTGATTAATCCGTCGGCCGAGAATCTGGCGAAGTATTTCTACGACGAGTCGAATACGAAACTGCAGGGCGCGACCGGCGGGCGCGTGCGAGTTAAAGATGTTACCGTGTTTGAAACCGACACGACTACCGCAAAATACTCGGAATAACGTTGCGAGCCTGCGTGAGCGGGCGGGACGCCCCCCCGACAGCCGCCGGGACGGCGGCGCTACTTTACGGTGGGCGCTACTATGCAGATCACAGAGATTTACAAATCGTTGCAGGGCGAGTCTACCCATTCGGGGCTGCCGTGCGCCTTTGTGCGGCTCACGGGATGCAATCTGCGGTGCTCGTGGTGCGACAGCGAGTACACGTTCCAGGGAGGCCGCAAAATGGCGGTCGAAGAGGTGCTGGGCGAAGTCTCGCGCCTGAGTCCTGGTGGGGGGCTGGTTGAGATCACCGGCGGCGAGCCTATGTTGCAGGAGCGGGAGGTTGTGCTCCTGATGCGGCATCTCGTGGACGACGGTTACCGGGTACTGCTCGAGACCAGCGGAGAACGGCCGCTGGAGCGGGTTCCGGCCGAGGTAATCAAAATCGTCGACGTGAAGTGTCCGGATTCTGGGGAGGGCGATACTTTTTGTATGGAAAATCTGGAGACCCTGTCCCCGCTCGACGAAATCAAGTTCGTTCTGAGCAGCCGCGCCGACTACGACTTTGCCCGCGAATTTACACGCCGGCACAATCTAGCGGAGCGGGTGAACGCCGTTTTGTTCTCGCCCGCGTTCCGCAAAGATGCGACGGGCACGCGCGATAGCTCGCATTGCCTGCTGGATCCCCAGGAGCTGGCAGAATGGATGCTCGCCGACAACGTTCCCGCGAGGCTTGGCCTACAGTTGCACAAGTTCATCTGGGATCCGGCGGTGAAGGGAGTTTAGGGAAGCGATTGATGATTTTTGATTGCTGATTGTTGATTGAAAAGCAGAATCGATGGGATTGCGGTTTTCAATCAACAATCAAAAATCATCAATCAACAATCTTTTTGAATGCCGACCTCGAAGCGATCGCGCGCAGTGGTTCTCCTGAGCGGAGGCATGGATTCTTCCGTTTGCGCCGCGTTGGCGGCCCGCGACCACGAGCCAGCCGCGGTCCACATCAGCTACGGCCAGCGCACCGAAGAGCGCGAGCGGCAGTCGTTTCTCGCCGTCTCCCAGCGCTTGAAAATTCACGACAAGCTCATGGTTCGCAACGAAGCGTTGCGCGCCATTGGCGGGTCGGCGCTCACCAACGACGCCATCGCCGTGCCCGAGGCGGAGGAGGTCGGCCACGGCGTTCCTGTTACCTATGTCCCTTTCCGCAACGCGCATTTCCTTGCAGTCGCTGTGAGCTGGGCCGAGGTGCTGGGCGCGAAAAAGGTGTACATTGGCGCTGTTGAGCCGGATAGCTCGGGCTATCCCGATTGCCGCCCGGCGTATTACAAGGCGTTCAATGAAGTGGTAAAAGCAGGCACGAAGGAAGGGCTGATTGAAATTGTCACTCCGCTCATTGCCATGCGCAAAGCCGATATCGTGCGTCTTGGCCTTGAACTGGGTGCGCCCTTCGATTTAACTTGGTCATGTTACAGCCGCGAGGATCGGGCTTGCGGGATCTGCGACAGCTGCGTGTTGCGCCTGCGCGCCTTCGCGGCAGCGGGAGTGCAGGATCCAATTCCGTACGCGGCGGGATAGCTAGCATCGGGAAGCGCCGCTCAGTTTTTGAGAAGTAGGACAGCAAAATCGACTTTGCCGGGAGGCAAAATGAAAAAGCAATTCGTAATTCTTCTATTCGCAATACTGGCGCTCGGACTGTGCGTTCCTCCGGTCTTCGCCCAGGCTTCATCAACGGTCAAGGGCGTCTGCAAAGATGCGCAGGGGAACCCGATCGTCGACGGTATCGTGGTCCTCGTTAATCAGGACAACGGTCAGAAGTACACCCTCAAGACGAACAAAAAAGGGGAATACTTTTCCCTCGGACTGACCCCTGGCCATTACAACATAACGCTCTACAAGAACGCGGACGACCAGAAAGCCGGCAAGGAGTTGGATCACCTCAACAAGGCCCAGATCAACATCGACGAGAACACTTTCGATTTTGATGTGAAGAAGGAACAAGAGGACGCCGCCAAGGGTAAGGGCATTTCTCCTGAAGAGTTAAAGAAGATGCAGGAGCAAGCTGCCAACGCGCAGAAGGAAAAATCGACGGTCGGCAAGCTCAACGACAAGCTGAATGCCGCCAAGGCCGCCGCCGACGCGGGCGACTACGATACGGCTATCGCCGCCCTGACGGAAGCGACCCAGATGGACGCTACCCGCGACTTGATCTGGTTCAAGCTGGGCGATTACTACCGCATGTCGGCGCCCAAGCAGACGGATCCAGCAGAAAAACAGAAGCGTCTGGATTCAGCCGTGGAGTCCTATCAGAAGGCGGTGGAGATCAAGAAGGCCGCGCCCCCTGACAAAGATCCGGCAGCATCGGCCAAAGCGCTGGCCGCTTATTACAACAACCTGGCAGACGCCTATTACAAGGCAAAGAAAGTCGATGAAGCGGTAAAGACGTACGAATTGGCGGCGCAAACCGACCCATCCTCGGTGGCACAGGCGTACTTCAATATCGGAGCGGTCCTCACCAACTCGGGCCGGCCGGACGAGGCCAACGCCGCCTTCGATAAGTGCCTGGCCGCCGATCCGAACCGATCTGAAGCCTACTACCAGAAGGGATTGAACTTGCTGGGCAAAGCCACCCTTCAGGGGGATAAGACGATCGCGCCTCCGGGAACCACGGAGGCCTTCCAGAAGTACCTGGAACTCTCGCCCACGGGCCCAAACGCCCAGAGCGCCAAGGACTTGCTCGCCAGCCTCGGGGCCAAGGTGGAAACCAGCTACGGTACGAAGAAGAAAACGAAGTAGTTACTTTCGGATCCAGCGATTCAAGGGGCGGCTCCAGTGAGCCGCCCTTCGTGTTGGCCGACAAGCATCGGTTACCAAGGTCTATGTACTTACTGTCCTTCGTGTTATGGGCCATGGCGCGGTACAGTTAACTATCTGACTGAGTGCTCTTCCCATTTCTGTGGTGCGTGCGATTCCTGAGGTGTGAGGACGAATGGCGGCACCAACCATTGCTCCGATTTCCGTTGCTTTAGAGGGCTTCTCCGGAGGCGGCCGAGTAGCGACTCCGGCTTTGCTGGGCGCCATGCTGCGCGCCGCGGAAAAGATCAGCGACCTGATCTTTTCTCCTGGCCGTCCACCCCAAGTCCAGGTCTATGGGCAGATGATCCCCGTGCAGGTTCCTGGGCTCACCTTCCTCACCGCCGACGACACGCGCCACATCGCCGCCGATCTGATTGGCGACAATAAGCAGGCCATTACCACCCTCCGCGAACATGGAGCTTGCGACATTTCCTTCGGACTGCCTGGTCTGGCTCGTTTCCGCGTCAACATTTTCATTCAGCGTGGCAGTTGCGCCGTTGTGATGCGCGTCATTCCCACCGCCATCCCCGACTTTGCGGCCTTGCGCCTGCCCCAGCAGTTATCCGAAGTCACCAAGCTCAGGGACGGAATTGTCCTGGTGACGGGAGCCCCGGGCTCGGGCAAGTCGTCGACTCTGGCGGTGCTGCTTGACGCAATTAACCGCGAGAAGTACTACCACATCATCACTATCGAAGATCCCATCGAGTTCCTGCACAATCACAAATGCTCCACGATTCATCAGCGAGAATTGCACAGCGACACCCCGAGCTTTGCTCACGCCCTGCGTTCGGCGATGCGCCAGGCCCCGAAAGTGATTCTGGTCGGCGAAATGCGCGACCGCGAGACCATTGAAATCGTGCTGGAGGCGGCTGAGACCGGTCACTTGGTTTTCTCCAGTCTCAACACGATCGACGCCGCGAAGACGGTGGACCGCATCGTGGGTTCGTTTCCACTCTCGGAGCAACAATCGGCGCGCGAGCGCTTCGCCAAGGCGTTCCGCTATGTCATTTGCCAGCGGCTGATGTCGAAGCCGGATCGCAACGGGCGGGTTGCCGCCTTCGAGATCCTCAAAGCGAACGCCCGCACCCGGGAGTGCATCGAAAAAGGCGAGCGCGAAAATAGGAGCCTGCTTGACGCCATAAAAGCGGGCGCGTCCGACGGCATGCAGCATTTCGACGGTGAGATCGCGCAACTGGTGCAGGATCGCGTGGTCGATCTCGAAACGGGCCTCTCCTTTGCCAGCAATCCCGCGGCTCTAGGCCAGGAATTGGCGCGTTAGCACCCATCGCGTCGAGCCGACTCTCCCTTCCTGTGTCGTATCATCTGTCCATGTCCGTCCCGCCGCCGAAGCCCATAGTCTTGACCTTTGAAGACGCCCGCCGCGCGGTCGAGGAGCAGGCGGCGCTGATCCGGGCGAATAACGTTCGGCCCCTCCGCGCTGAATCCGTCGATTTGCTCGCGGCCGCGGGACGCGTGTTGGCCGAACCGGTGCTGGCAGACCGCGACATTCCACCCTTTCCGCGCTCCACCCGCGATGGCTATGCCGTGCGGTCTGCCGACTTATCTGAACTTCCCGCCACGCTCGAGATGATCGGTGAAATCAAGGCCGGCGAGAAACTCGATAGAATCCCACCAGCCATCGGCAGCAGACAGACCGTCGCCATCATGACCGGGGCGCCCGTGCCCACTGGTCCGGACGCGGTGGTGATGGTCGAGTACACGTCGCAGCGAGGGAAACAGGTTGAGATCACGCGGGCCGTTGCGCCCGGAGAGAACATTGTTCCCCGCGGCGCTGAAGCCCGCGCGGGCACTACGTTGCTTGACCGTGGCCTTCGTCTGAATGAGGCCGCCATCGCACTGGCAGCGTCGGTGGGTAAATCACGGTTGCAGGTCTACGCGCGCCACCGTGTCGCCGTGCTCACAACCGGGGACGAAATTGTAGACATCGACGCCACCCCCGGCCCCACGCAGATTCGCAACTCGAACAGCTATTCCCTGGCAGCGCAGATTCGGCGCGCGGGCGGTGAACCAGTGCTGTTACCCGTTGCTCCCGACGAGTTGCAGCGACTGCGCCGCCTGATCGAGGAAGGCCTGAACTCCGATCTGCTGCTAATGACTGGCGGCGTTTCCATGGGCCGCTACGATCTGGTCGAGCAAGCACTCTCAGAAATGAATGCCGACTTTTTCTTCACCGGCGCGAAAATCCAGCCCGGACGCCCGGTAGTGTTTGGCAAGTGTGGCGCGGGCACTCCCTTCGACAAACTCAGGGCAGGCTCTGCCCGCGACGGAGTTTCAACTCCGCGGGCCAGGACCTACTTTTTCGGCCTGCCCGGAAATCCAGTCTCGACCATGGTGACCTTCGAGCTTTTTGCGCGCCCGATGCTCGAGGCACTAGCCGGCGAGTCCCCGCGCAAATTGATATTTCTTCATGCGCGGCTGAAGAAAGAAATCCGCGTCAAGACCGGCCTCAAGCGTTTTCTCCCCGCGATCCTCTCCGGCGAATTCGAACATTCCGAGGTCGAGTTGGTCGCCTGGCAAGGATCAGGCGACATCGCCGCCATCGCCCGCGCAAACTGCTACATCGTCATTCCCCCGGACCGCGAGTGCATCGCAGCGGGCGAATGGGTTGCGGTGATGATGCGATGAGACGGGTCCCCACTCCTTTGGCATTTATTCTCGTTGCGTTCGCCTCGTTGATCGTCGCCACTTTGGCTGGAGCTGTGGGAGTGATTGCGACAGTGTACTTGTACGACCGCGCCTCAAGTAAAGGGAACGACCTGGCAGTTTCGCTGATCAGCTTTCACGCGGCAGGCACATTCACGTTCGTAACCGTGTTCACGCTCCTCTGGTCTCGAAGAGGAAACGCCTCATGGTGGTGCCCGATCACGGCCTTCGCTTTCTGTCTTGGTCTGTTGGTGTACGACACGGTGCTTAACTGGACCAACTACGACGAATACTACGCCCCGTTCTTCTATGCCGCGTGGTTGGCCGTTGCCGTCTGCGGAGGAGTGGCGTTAGTCTTGAGCAGATGCATTCAGTTGCGCGCCGCCCGCAGTCGCGAGAATTCCTTGTAAGATGCTAGTTTGATGTCGGGAAAACTTTCTCATTACGATCATTCCGGGCGGGCGCGGATGGTGGACGTGTCCGGCAAGCCTTCCACCAAGCGCGAGGCGGAAGCCAGCGCATTCGTCGCTATCAAACCCGAGGTGCTCGCAGGCCTGCCCAACAATCCCAAAGGCGATCCGCTGGAAGTGGCCCGCATCGCCGGCATCATGGCTGCTAAACGCACCGCCGAATTGATCCCCATGTGTCACCCGCTTGCTCTGTCGCTCATTGATGTCGATCTGCGCCTGTGCGAGAATGGCGTCGCTATTACCTCGAAAGTCGCGACCACCGCCGAGACCGGCGTTGAGATGGAGGCCCTGGTTGCCGC
Organism: Acidobacteriota bacterium; assembly: GCA_013289685.1. Classification (GTDB taxonomy): domain Bacteria; phylum Acidobacteriota; class Terriglobia; order Terriglobales; family Acidobacteriaceae; genus Sulfotelmatobacter. The sequence goes on from JABCZL010000005.1 coordinate 62,245, forward strand.
CAGCGTATCTGCGCTCACCGTCTATGACATGTGCAAGGGCGCGGACAAGGGGATTGAGATTCGCGAGATTGTGCTGGAACGGAAGAGTGGCGGCAAGAGTGGAGAATACCGGCGGAAGAAGTAACAACTGCAACCTTCATGGCGAATAACGTCAAGCTGCTGGTGGTGGACGACAATCCGATGGTGCTGGCAATGTTGCAGCACGCGCTGACTCCGCTGGCGCTGGTCACGACCGCCGCCGACGCGGCGGACGCGCTGTTGAAAGCGGTGGATGACGCTCCCGATTTGCTGGTGTGCGATTACAAAATGCCGGGAATGGATGGACGGCAACTGGTGGAGAAACTGAAGAGCCGGCCGGCAACCGCTAATTTTTCGACGGTGCTCATGGCCAGTAAGGCGGACATCGCGGAACGGCTCTCCCCGGTCGACGCCGCTGACGACTATCTGGAAAAGCCGTTTTACCTGAAGGACGCGATCCGGCGCATCAAGCGCACCATTGACCGGATCGCGCTGGAGAAGATGGCGAAGACCGCGCCGAAGGATGGCGTGGTACGCGGAAGTCTGGCGCAGATGAACGTGATCGACTTGATGCAGTCGCTGGAGATGGGACGGAAGAGCTGCCAGCTTTCGCTCAGCAATGAAGGCGACCAGTGCGAAGTGTTCTTTGCCGAAGGTCAAGTAAAACACGCGACCTACGGAACGCTGGTGGGCGACGAGGCGGTGTTCAAAGTCCTGCGCTGGACCGGCGGAAATTTCCAGCTCGACTTCGAAGGCAAGACCGACAAAGAGACGACGCAACTCAACACTCAGGGACTGTTGATGGAAGGCTTGCGGTTGTTGGACGAATCCTCGCGCGAGGGTGGGGGCGAGGCGGAGCCTGACGCCGCGCCGGCAGCGGCTGCTTCTGCTCCTCCTCCTTCCGCTGCTGCGCCGAGCGCTCCGAGCGCGCCTCCCAGCGCCGCCGGCCGAGGCCGACGGGAAGAAGAGGAAGATGTCCTCCTCGATGGCTGATCCCGTGGAACTCACAGCCGCGGTCGTGACGGTCAGCGATTCCTGCTCTCGCGGAGAACGCGAGGACCTGTCGGGTCCGGCAGTGGCGCTACTTCTGCAGAGGCATCACTTCTCGGTAACCGTGCGCGAAGTTGTTCCAGATGATTCCACTCAAATTCAAAACCTGCTGATTCGCCTTGCGCGCGAGGTGCGTTTCGTCGTGACCACCGGCGGAACCGGGATTGCCGCGCGCGACGTGACGCCGGAGGCCACTACCGCCGTCTGTGACCGCTTGCTGGACGGCGTGGCGGAGCGGATGCGAAGTGAGGGGAGCAAGAAGACCCCGTTCGCCGCGCTGAGCCGGGGAGTGTGCGGAGTGCTCGGGAAGGCTCTGATTCTCAATCTGCCAGGGAGTCCCGCGGGCGCGGTGGAATCGCTGGAGGCCGTGGCGGGATTGATTCCACATGCGATCGAGTTATTGAGTGGAAAGACGGAGCATAGGTAGCGCGGAGGAAGTGCGCCGCCGCGACAAAAACTGTCGCGGCCTGGACGGGCGAAGGCGCCCGTCCCCACACGATCATTTCTCCCTACATTCTCAGTTAACGGTTTGCTGCGGTTGGCCTTCCAGGTCCCAGCAGCGCGCGTCCGGGGAACACATCCGGGACTAACTTGCCTTCGTCGATCAGCGGTGTTCCTCCCACTAAGAGATAGTGCACGCCGACGCTCGGCTCCATCGGCTTTTCGAAGGTGGAGCGGTCGGCGATGGTTTGGGGATCGAAAATCACTACGTCGGCGTCGGCGCCTTCCTGCAGGCGCCCCTTCTGGTGAGCGGCGGGAGTAGAGCGCTCCAGCATTTGCGCGGGCATGAGCGTCATCTTGCGGAGCGCTTCCATCAGGGTGAGTGTCTTCTTCTCACGGAAATATTGCGCCAGCACGCGCGCGTAGGTGCCGGCATTGCGGGGATGGCCTTCGGCTCCATCACTGGCGATCATGATCAGAGGGTTGGGGATGATGGCATCGACGATTTCCTGCGTGTTGGCGAAGATCAGCACCCATAGTTGCTTGTTGGAATTGTGCAGCTCATCGAAGCGCTCTTTGGTCAGGTGCTCGCCGGTGTTGGGAACGACGAGATTGCCGTAGTCGATGCCCAGCTTCTCGCGCCATCCGGGATTGAATACCGCGGAGTTGATGGCCGTCATGCCGGCGATGTAGGGATACGCCTCGGTGGTCACGTCGAGGCCGCGAGCGCGGGCACCTTCGATCAGCGCGATGCATTCCAGCGAGTCGCGCAGGCAGGTGCTGTTGATGTGAACAATGTGCAGCGAGGCGCCGGTGATGGCGGCTGCGCCGATGACCTCCTCGGTGGATTGAATGGCAGAGCCCGGCTCGATACGGCCGGCACTGCGCATGTGGGTATAGACCGGGAGCTTGCGCTCGGCGGCAACGCGGAACATGTCGATGACCTCGAGGCGCGTGGCGCCGGGCGTGTACTCAATGCCCATGCCGATGCCCAGAGCGCCCACGTCGATCTGGTCGCGCAGGCGCTGCTGAATGCGCTCGATCTGCTCAGGCGTGGCGGGTTGGTCGGTGGCCGGTCCGCTTTTCGGCAAAATGGCTCCGTCGGGCAAGGGCGCCCCAAAAATCAGGGAGCGCGCCGCCACGTGGCTGGCGGTGGTGCCGTAGTGGATCAGCGAGCGGCCTTCCTTCGCTTTCAGAAACTGGGTGACGTCGGGGGCTCCGATTTCCATTTCGAGCGCCGTGGTTACGCCGTCGAAAGCTTTGACGCGTTGGCTGGCAGGTTCCTGGCCGTGCTGGTGCAGGTCGATGAAGCCGGGAGCGACGACGAGGCCGGCGGCGCGGATGACGCGGCGTCCGCTGAGCGGGTCCGCGGAGATGCGGGCAATTTTTCCTTCGCGGATGCCGACGTTGCGCACCGCGTCGAGGCCAGTCTCGGGGTCCATGACGCGGCCGCCTTCAAGGACGAGATCGTATTGTTGGGCCGCGAGCGCGGTGGAGAGAAGGAAGAGAGAGAGACAGAAAATCAGCTTGCGCATGAATGGCTCCGAGGCTGCGATGATAGCAGGCCTCGATTGCGGCTCGCGGCCGCGACAGAAGTCGTCGCGGCCTGGACGGGCGAAGGCGCCCGTCCCCACATAGCCCGACTGACACCTGCCCCTCGATCACGTACACTAACTGTTTCCCTTGAAGAGCATTGGACACATTCTGGCGCGCTATACGGCCTGGGTCCTGGGGCTGATGAAGCTGCTCGGCATCTGGGGCGTGTTTATGATCGCGTTTGCCGACAGCGCGCTGTTGGGCATGCCGGTGGATTTCGTCGTCGCCACATATGTTTACCAGGATCGCAGGCGGCTTCTGCTCTACATCGCCATGGCGTCGCTGGGGTCGGCGCTAGGCAGCATTCCTCTGTACATCGTTGGCTATCTGGGTGGAGAGAAAGTGCTGCGCAAGCGGATCTCGGAGGAGCGCTTCCTGAAGATTCATCGTTCGTTTGAGGAGCACGAATTCTGGGCGCTGATGTTTCCCGGGATGCTGCCGCCGCCAATGCCCTACAAGATTTTCGTCCTGGGTGCGGCGGTGTTCGAAATGCGGTTCCGCGACTTCCTGGTGGCGATTTTCCTGGGGAGGTTCGTCAGGTTTCTGGTGCTCTCGGTGCTGGTGCTCTGGTTCGGCCCGCCGATTGTGGGACTGCTGGGCGGACTGCTCAAGCAGCATTGGCTTGGAGTTTTGGGAGTGATCGTCGGCGGAGTTTGCCTTTGGCTCGTACTGCGGCGGTGGAGAGCGGGGCGGGACGCGAAGTAAGAACGGGATCGGGCAATTCTCATCGAGCGTAAAGACCTGGGTACGTCAACTGACAGGATCATCAGTGGTAGTGCCAGAGAAGTGATACCTGTTGATCGAAGTTGGCGTCAAACAAAACGAAGCCGTCCGTATCCTCACCTCGATTCACTAGGAAAACGACTTCCGATTTGCCGTCGTTATCATAGTCACCCGCATCAAGTAGCTTCATGAAAGAACCGATTCGTCGAACGGCTCCGTTTCCCGAAACGAAGAACCAAGGCTCGGAAAGGGGGTCGTCAGGCTGGTCCACCCACCCGCAATTTCCTGCATTCAAAGTGGCCTGCACGACGAAAGAGTGCTTATTGGAAGCGTATGCAGTGGGAAACGATAATGCAGAGTCCGGAAACTTCCAGTTGTGTTCCAGCGCTTGCTCGTCCTTGCAACGGTCAACGTGTGGATATTCCCGGCGAAATGCTGTGCGGACTGACACTGCGATCTCATCCGGCAGTTTCGTCCTCGTCCATCCATCAGGATCGTGAAAATAGGGTTTCGAGACGACTATTAGGGGACGACGAACTTTCGTAGGCCCAACCGCCATCAGCCCAGCAAACTGTTGCGAAGGCGATCCAACCGTGGGAATAACAGAGACGGGAGTCAGAATGTTCTGAACCGACGTGAAGCCCTCTCCTGAACCTGCCTGACTTTCTACTTCGCCGAGGTTCTTGCCATCAAAAGCAACAGTCCAATTCGTGTGAACAGGAAGTGATGAGGCGTCGACCTGCTTCCATCCGGTTGCGGTCTTCTCAAAGGCTGGTCGGATTATGCGCTGCAGAGCAACGCCGGGTTTCCAATTGATCATTTCCTCGCGGGCGTCATCAAGAACGCCGACGTAGATTCTATCGTTCGTATTGTCCGAGGAAGTTTGAGCGGAATGATTGATCCCGAGAACGACGACGCACACTAGAATTCTTGCGGAGAGCTTCTTGTACATAAGAACTTTCGTACTTGAGGGATAGAATACTCCAACGCTTTGGCAAGACACACGTTACGGCAGTATCAGCCCGAGAGTTGGCGTTAAATCGCCTTCTCACTCATAACCATGTCAGTAGTGAGATGAGGCCTTCAAGTACTGGCCAGCGGAAAAACGCGACAGAAAACGGCGCGGCCAGGACAGCCGAGGGCGGCCGTCCACACATGAAAATTTCTGCGCGATTTTCTAGGCGGCCGCGGTGTGGTCACCGGATTTGTTGAGCAATCCGGCCAGGGCGTGCATCAGGACGGGAGTGCCGAACATCGCGAGAGAGAAGAATAGGTCGCTGGCAGCAGTGTTGCGGAAGAACGGGATCCCTGCGGTGTAGGACATCATCAGGCCGCCGAAGGTTCTAGGATACATTTCCGGCTGCGCGATCCACGCCGCCATGTTACTGATGAGGAAGAACGAGACGGAACTGGTGACCGCTGCGCCAACGACGCGCCAGAAGCCGGACTTCTCGCGCAGGTTGGTGCCCAGCCACAGAATCGCGGCATACCACGCCCAGATGAGCAGTTGCTCAGGGGAGACGCGGTAGGCGTACATGTATTTGGTCAGAATCACGTCGGTGGCTGCCAGCAATACCAGCGGGATCCAGAGCTGGCGGCGCGAACCGCGTGCTCCGAAAAACAGCAGCGATGCCGCCAGCGGCGTGAAGTGCCACGCGTGGGGCAGAACATTCAGGGGACCCGCAAACGGCAGAAAGCGGACGGCAATGACCAGAAGCACGAATAGAAAGGGCAGCATGAAATCACCTCAAAGACGAAATCCTATTCTGGCCGCTGGCGAGGCTGGCGTCAAGAGCGGATCGGCGGGACTCTGATTTTTCAGGATGCCGGCTCCAGAATTTGCCCCCACTTCGGCCACTCGCCAGACTTAAGACTAGTCTGGCTCGGGAACGACGACTTGACCGCTCTTAGAGTCGTAGACGTCGCCGACTACATGCAGCTTCTGGTCGATTTGCACGCCACGGCTCAGGCCGCCGCGACCCCGGCGGCCGGTGAGGGAGCGCGGGATCCCGGCATAGCGCAAATCCTGAAAAAATACCGTGAAACCCTGCTGCGGGGTTTGCAGTGGTTCAGTTTCGGTGATGGGATATTGCGCCCAATCCAGAAACACGCGTCCCACGTAGGAATTCTTGGCGGCCAGGGTAACGGGAGTTTCCTCCGGCTTGTAGCGGATTTCAAGCCGGCCTTCGGGATCGACTTCGGGGGTAAGTGAGTCCACCTCGGCCATGGCAAAGAATGCCGGCGTCTCGACCACGCCGTACCAGTGGAAGGGATCGATATATTTGGGATAGGCCGAGGCACGCACTGGGTCGGCTCCGTTGTAGGTGCGGGATTCGAGGGCGTTGACCGCGCGGCGGTGTTCATAGTCGCGGAGCCCCCACAGTAGGACGATGCCGGCGAGCGCGAGAGTGGCGGCGACTCGTCCACCGGGCGCGCGACGGCGCACACCGATTTCCTTGTCGATCATGGCGGAAATCGACGGGATCACTAACCCCAGAATCAGGAACGCGAGCATCACCGGCTCGACGATGAAGACAATGTCCCACGAATACCACTTCTCGGAAAACGGCCAGAAGGGGCGAACCCCGTAGTTGTTGGTGAAGTCGAGCAGAATGTGGCTGAGTCCGGCGAGGCAGGCGTAGAAGTAGAGCAATCCCCAGCGCGGCGGCAGGTTGGGATCTTTGATCTTTCGGCCACGGATGCGCCAAAGCAGATAGACGAAGCCGACGACCACCAAGGCGTCGAGCAGAACGCCGACAAACGAGTGGGTGAAGCCGCGATGGTGGGCGAAGCCGAAGGCCGGCCCGCGAAATACGCCGATCACATCAAGGTCGGGAGCTTCGGCCGCGAGCGTGAGGGTAAGCGTGGCGAGCGCCGTCTTGCGGTTGAGTCCGGCGCGTCCCATGCAGGCGCCAGTCAGGAAGTGGGTGAGTGGTTCCAATCGGTTCGTGGAATTCTATTTCGCCAGGCTGAGATGCGCCACCACGGACGCATCGGGAGACTCAGCGAAGTTAATTAGTGAAGTTAGTTTGACGCGCGGATCCGGACGAAGACGCAAAGTAATTCGGCCCGGTTCGCCTTCCCCGAAAGAGGCGCCGGAATCAAGTTCCGAGCCAAGAAAAGATCAGCGCGACGGCGCCAGCAGCGTCAGGGCGTTCGGGACCGCTGTGATTTCGGCCGGTAGTGTGCCCAGCAATTCGCCGTCAGCTTCGACGTAGATCCGTCGCTGCTCTTGCGGCGGAGTCGAGGGCGCCCGATACAGGCACGAGATGCGCGCGCTATGGGCGAGGTCGATGCCGGGGATTTTCCAGCGTAGTCGCAACAGGCCGCGGGTCACGTAGGCGAGATATGCCAGGCGGCTGGCGGTGCGGCTGCACACCATCCGCAGGTCGTCGCGGTCGAGGGAGGCTCCTGGTGCGAGTTCCTGAACGACTCCGCCGAAGTTGCGAATCCGGACGGCCATCAGTTCCGTGACTTCTGCGCGCCGGGCCAGGTCCGAGCCGGTTTCGATGTACTCGGCCACAAAGCGCGGCATGGAATAGGTAAACCACAGATTCCAGGCTTTGGCGTAGTAGGCGGCCATTCCCATGCGCTGCTTGGCTCCGGTGTGGAGCTTATAGAAAAGATGAGCATCCACTCCAATGCCGGCCGCGACCACGAAATAACGCGTGCCGGGATTCCCCTGGAGGTCGGCATAGGTCACGCGTCCGAGCGCAATGCGCCGTGGCGCGGCGCTCAGGGCGGCCCGGGCCGCAGCTGGCACATTGATCGGAAGGCCGAGATCATGCGCCAGAGCGTTGGCGGTGCCCAGGGGCAAAATCGCCAAGGCGACGGACGAGTTCGCGAGGACTTGCACGATGTTATGGATGGTGCCGTCGCCGCCGCAGGCGAAGATGGTATCGCAACCGGTCTCGACAGCCATCCGGGTTTCATCCCCGGCGTGATCGCGAGACTCGGTGGGAACCAAGTCGGCTTCCACGCCTCCAGCTCTAAGTACCGCGAGTGCGGATTCCAGTTCCCGCTGGCGTTGCTGGCTGCCGCCGGAATCCGGGTTGTAGAGCAACGCAGCCTTGCGCATAGCGTGGTCGAAGCTGGATTGTACCTGAGGCGGGAGACGCTCAGAGACGATCCCCGCAGCACGATCAGCGGGAGTTCCACTCCCACATGCCGAACATGGCTTTCTGGGGCAGGGGATGGCCGAGTTGGCGAGCGAGCATGGTGATCTGCCCGCGGTGGTGGGCATCGTGCGCGATCAAGTAACCGAGAAATCCCGCAACATCGGGGCGAAAGCCCTTGACGCGGCCATCACTTTGCAAGGCGCGGCTGATGACTACGCTGAGGGCGTGGCGGCTGGCTTCCAGCGCGCGCAAGGCTTGCGATGGAGTCACCGTGGAGCGATCGAGTTGCTCGGGAACGTCTTCTGCCTTCGCCGCCTTCAGCCACATCACGCGCACATTGTGCATGTGGGCGACGATGGCTGCAACGGTGCGGCCCTTACCGTCCGGAGGCTTCGCCGTCCAGGCTGTCTGCGGAAGATTGTCGATCAAATACTGGTTAATGCGGTTGTTCGTGTTGAATGCATTGAGCAGCGCGACCGGCAGTTGGCTCGCGTACGGCGCGTCGGGAGCGCCTGCTTTGAGAGGAGGAATCTTCGGCATGGTTGACTTGCAGAACGACTTGGCAAGCGACTCAATTTGGCATAAGCTGAGCCCACTCGCAAGGGGCGTCTTTTCCACAGCGGTTCTCGGTTGTTGGGGCCCGAATTTCAAAATTGCATTTCAGGAGGGTTGACCAGATGAAAACTCTGGCGCAGGTGTTGTGCGGTGCTCTGCTCTGCCTGGGCGCGATGGCGCAGGATCATCCCGCTCACATGCAGACCCACCCGGTCACGCTGGTCACGGGACTGGGCGATCTCCATCACCCTGTTTCCACGCATAATCCGCAGGCGCAGCAGTTCTTTGATCAGGGGCTGCGCTTTATTTATGCCTTTAACCACGACGAGGCGGCGCGGTCGTTCCAACACGCCGCGGAGCTTGATCCCAAGCTGGCCATGGCCTACTGGGGTGTGGCTGAGGCGGTGGGACCCAACTACAACGATCCGGCGGATCCCGAGCGCTACAAGCACGCGCATGATGCCGTGCAAAAAGCCGTGGACTCGTCCGCGGGAGCCTTGCCGAGCGAACAGGCCTACATCCAGGCGATGGCCAAGCGGTTTCCGGCGGATCCGAATTCCGATCTGAAGAAGGCGGCCGAGGAATATCACGACGCCATGCGGCAAGTGTCGGCTGAATTTCCCGACGATCTGGACGCCGCCACGCTCTTCGCCGAGTCGGGCATGAACCTGCATCCCTGGGGACTCTGGCACCAGGACGGCACCCCCGAAGCCGGCACCGAGGAAATCGTCGCGACGCTGGAGTCGGTGATGAAGCGTGATCCCAACCATTTGGGCGCCATTCACTATTACATCCACACGGTCGAGGCCTCGAATAATCCTGAGCGCGCTCTGGCGGGCGCAAACAAACTGGCCGCGCTCGCACCCGGAGCGGGACATATCGTCCACATGCCGGCGCACGTTTACATTCGCACCGGCGACTATGAGGCTGCGGTCAAGACCAACGAGCAGGCGGCTTCCGTGGATCGCGCATATATCAAAGCGAGCGGCGCGCAAGGCATCTACCCGATGATGTACTACAGCCACAACCTCCACTTCATCGCGATGTGTGGTGCGATGAATGGCCGCTATGCCGAGGCGCGCAAGAATGCCGATTTGCTGGCCGCGAACGTCGGACCGCACGTGAAGGACATGCCGCCGCTCGAGGGCTTCATGACCATCCCCGTGGCGGTCGAGGTTCGCTTCCATCACTGGAACGAAATTCTGAAAATGCCTGCGCCGGATCCCGCCATGAAGACTGTCACCGTCTTCTGGCACTTCGGCCGCGGCCTGGCCTTGGCTGGAACCGGCAAAATAGCCGATGCCGAAGCGGAGTACAAGATTGTCTCCGACGCGGAGGCGGCTACGCCCCCCGACGTCATCTTCCAGATGCCGATCAACAACAAAGCCAAAGACATCATGAAGATCGCGAAGGACGTGGTGGGTGCGAAGATCGCCATTGCAAAGAAAGATCCCAACGGAGCAATCGCAATGCTCCGGGAGGCGGTCGCGATTCAGGACACGCTCAAGTACGGCGAACCGCCCGACTGGTTCTTTCCGGTGAGGGAATCGTTGGGAGCAGCTCTGCTTCTAAACGATGACGCCACCGGCGCCGAAAAAGTGTTCCGCGAAGATCTCGACCGCAATCCGCGGAACCCGCGCTCGCTCTGGGGACTACGCCAGGCCCTGCTGCATCAGAAACGCGACTACGATGCCGGATTCGTGCAGAAACAATTTGAGGCGTCGTGGAAGGGCGGACCTGAGGCCCTGAAGTTGGATGACCTGGTGTGAAAACCACGCATATGGGGACAGCCGCCCGGCTGTCCCTGTGTGTTTCGTTCCGCCTATAATCTTGGGCGATGCCTGCCGCGAAAGACGCCGAAAAAAAGATGGAAGCTCTGCGCGAGAAGATTCGCCACCACGAGCATCTCTACTACGTACTCGACGATCCCGAAATCAGCGACGCGGATTTCGACAAGCTCATGCAGCAACTGAAAAATCTGGAAAGCGAGCATCCGTCGCTCGTGACGCCAGATTCGCCCACACAGCGTGTCGGGGGGAAGCCGCGCGAGGGATTCGTCAAGGTCGCGCATTCCTCGCCCATGCTGTCGCTTGATAACACCTACAACGAAGAAGAGCTGCGCGATTGGGAACGGCGCGTCCACGAACTCACCGGGCGCAGCGATGTGGACTACGTCTGCGAACTGAAGCTCGACGGTATGTCGCTGGCGCTGACTTATGAAGGCGGCAAGCTTCAGAGCGGCGTAACGCGGGGTGATGGATCGGTCGGAGAAGATGTCACGCTCAACGTCCGCACCGTGCGGTCAATTCCGTTGTCGATTCCGAAAGAGCGGCTGAAGAAGGCGGGCATCCCTGCGGATTTCGAAGTGCGCGGTGAGTTGCTCATGCCCACCGCATCGTTCAAGAAGATCAATGAAGAACGCGAACGCCAGGGACTGCCAACTTTCGCCAACCCTCGCAACTTCACCGCCGGTACAGTCCGGCAGCTGGATCCGAATATCACCGCCGAGCGCCGGATGGATTATTTCCCCTACATTCTGCTGCAAAACGGCCGCACGTATTTTGAGCGGCACTCGAAAACGCTGGCCGCCCTCGACGCGGTGGGATTCAAAGTCAATCCAAACCACAAGCTCGTGCATTCGATGGACGAAGTCTGGTCGTTCATCCAGACGTGGGAAGAGAAGCGCGATTCGCTGCCTTACGAAATCGACGGCATTGTCATCAAAGTGGATCGCACCGGTCTACAGGATGAACTCGGTTTCACCGGCAAAGCTCCGCGCTGGGCGATTGCCTACAAATATGCCGCGCGCGGCGGAATCACCAAACTGGAAAACATTCGTTGGCAGACTGGTCGCACTGGCAAACTGACGCCGGTCGCGGAACTGGTGCCGATTCTGATCGGCGGGACGACCGTTCGCAACGCTACCTTGCATAACATGGACGAAATTCGGCGTCTCGGCGTGAAGATCGGCGACTGGGTCCGAGTGGAGCGCGGTGGCGATGTGATTCCAAAGGTTGTTGAGGTCGACAAAGATCATCCGCGCGGAGAAAAAGACGTCGAGGATCCTGTGAAGTGCTCCGTCTGCGGAAGCAAAGTCGTCCGCACCGAGGGCGAGGTCGATTACCGCTGCGTCAACGCCGACTGCCCGGCGAAACTTGTGGGAACCATCCTGCATTTTGCTTCGCGCGGCGTGATGAATATCGACGGCATGGGCGAGGCGTTAGTGACTCAACTTACCGAACGCGGCCTGGTGAAAAACGTCGCCGACATCTACAAGCTGTCGAAAACTGACCTGCTTAGCCTGGAGCGCATGGGCGACAAGTCGGCACAGAACGTTCTCGACGAGATCCAAAATTCAAAGAAGCTGCCGCTGGAACGCGTGATCTACGGCCTTGGCATCCGTATGGTCGGAGAGCGCACCGCACAATTCCTGGCTGAGCATTTCGGATCGATGGAGGCGCTGGAGCGGGCGAGCGTCGAAGAACTGCAAGCGGTGGACGAAGTCGGTCCACGAATCGCTGAGAGCATCGTGGAATTTTTCAGCATCCCCGCCAATCGCAGACTAGTCGAGCGTCTGGGCGAGGCAGGGCTTGCATTCAAGGGCAAGAAAAAGGAACGCGGCACAATGCTGGCAGGAAAAACCTTCGTCTTAACGGGGATGCTGGCGAAATACACGCGTGACGAAGCGAAGAAGATGATCGAGGACGCTGGAGGGAAAGTAACCGGCTCGGTCAGCAAGAAAACGGATTACGTCGTGGCTGGTGCGGACGCGGGATCGAAGCTGGACAAGGCCAAGGAACTCGGGGTGGCGGTCATCGACGAGAAGGAGATGGAGACTCTTGTTAAGTGACCACCCTTCCTGGCTCAGGTGTTTACCTCGTCGGCCGTGAGGTCGCCGAAGTCGGAATACGGTGAAAATTCCAGCATAAAATGACCGTCTTGGTCCTACCCATCCGCCCCGCCAAATGCGACAATAGAAGCTCTTCCCATGGCCACCTCTTTGACCTCTGCTTTTTCTCCGGAGACCCTTCGGCAGCACGGCCTCACGCCCGATGAGTATGAAAAGATCAAGCAACTCCTCGGCGGCCGCGAGCCCACGCTCACTGAACTCGGCATCTTCAGCGTGATGTGGAGCGAGCACTGCTCTTATAAATCGTCGCGCGTCCATCTGAAACGCTTACCCACGCGCAGCAAGCTCGTCTTGCAGGGGCCGGGCGAGAACGCCGGCATCATCGACATTGGGGATGGCTGGGCCTGCGCCTTCAAGATTGAATCTCACAATCATCCGTCGTTCATCGAACCGTTTCAGGGCGCGACCACCGGGGTGGGCGGCATTCTGCGCGACATTTTCACCATGGGTGCCAGGCCCGTCGCGGTCATGGATTCGCTGCGCTTTGGCCCCATCACGGCATCCAAGAACGTTTCCCAGGAAGAGCTCCACAAGAACCATTCTATCCTCGAGGGCGTGGTCAGCGGAGTCGCTTCCTACGGCAACTGTTTCGGCGTGCCGAACCTCGGCGGCGAAACGAAGTTCGAGCCCTGCTACTCCGGCAATCCGCTAGTGAACGCGTTCGCTCTGGGCCTGGTGCGTAAGAATGAAATCTTCTACGCGAAAGCCGCCGGCGAAGGCAACCCGGTGATCTACGTGGGCGCGAAGACCGGGCGGGACGGAATTCACGGCGCCACCATGGCCAGCGAAGAGTTCAGCGAAGCCTCGGAAGCCAAGCGGCCGAACGTACAGGTGGGCGATCCGTTTCTGGAAAAACTCCTGCTCGAAGCTTGCCTGGAAGCCATGCAGACGGGCGCCATTATTGGCATTCAGGATATGGGCGCTGCCGGACTGACGTGTTCCACTTGCGAGATGGGCGGGCGCGGCGGCGTAGGCATCGAAATTGAACTCGACCGCGTGCCGCAGCGTGAGACCGGCATGACTCCGTACGAAATCATGCTGAGCGAATCGCAGGAGCGCATGTTGCTGGTTGCGCAAAAAGGCCGCGAGCACGAGGTCTTCCGGGTTTTCGAAAAATGGGGACTCGATGCGGTCGAGGTGGGCAAGGTCACCGCCGGTAACACGCTGCGTGTGCTGGAACACGGCAACGTCGTGGCGGAGATTCCCAATCCGGCGCTCACCGATGATGCCCCCGTATACAAGCGTCCTCTGGCGCGATGGGAACCGCCAGTGGCGCGCGAGATGCCGGAACACGTGAAGCTCGGCGGAGGTGGCGACTTCACGGCGAAGCTGAAGCAACTGCTGGCCAGCCCCAACATCTGCGGCAAGCGCTGGGTGTGGCAGCAGTACGACCACATGGTGCAGACCAACACGGTCGAAGCTCCGGGAGCGGGCGATGCAGGCGTGATCCGCATCAAAGGATCAGACCGTGGGCTTGCGATGGCTCTGGATGGCAATGGACGGTGGTGCTATCTCGATCCGCGACTGGGCGCGATGCACGCGGTCGTCGAAGCAGCGCGCAAGGTGGCGTGCTCGGGAGCAACTCCGGTCGGCGCGACGAATTGTTTGAACTTTGGCAATCCCGAGAAGCCGTACATCATGTGGCAATTTTCGCAGACGATTGACGGAATCACGAAGGCTTGCGAGGAGTTGGGAATTCCCATCACCGGCGGCAACGTCAGTTTTTATAACGAGACGCTGGGCGAAGGCATTTATCCGACGCCCGTGCTGGGAGTTGTCGGGATTCTCGAGGACGTACACAAGACCGCAAAAATGCATTTCCCCGCACCCGGACGCACGATCGTGCTATTGCGCGCCGGAGAAGCGGGCGATATCACCGATGCACAGAGCGAGTTTGGGTCGTCGGAATACGCCAAGGAAGTTTTAGGCACTTTGTGGGGATATCCGCCCGAGCTTGATTTAGAGAAAGAAGCCGGCCTGCAGAAGGCGGTCATCGAATTAATTGAGGAAGGATTGGTAGATTCAGTTCATGATTGCGCAGATGGGGGCGTGGCGGTCGCGTTGGCGGAGAAAGCGTTGCCCAAGGGCGTGGGCGCGCGCGTGAACCTCGCATCCGGCGGCCTCTTTGCTGAGTTCGCGCTATTCGGGGAAGATGCCAGCCGCATTGCGATCTCGTGCGACCCGGCGAACCTGGCGCGAATCAAAGAAGTGGCCGAGGAGTTCGGCGTGGTTGCAGAGGCGATCGGGGAAACGATTCCGGAACGGCTGGAAATTTCTCTGGATGGCAAAGTTGTGATTTCGGCACCGGTGTTGGAGTTGAGTCAGGCCTACGAGGGTGCTCTAGAGTCAGCATTGCGCACGGACCTGGAACTGGTGGAGGCAGATTGAGGGCGGTGGTGGCGCTGGGAGAAAAGCCTCGGGCTGCGCCCGAGGGACGGGCGAGGCACCCGCCCCCACATGAACTGTGGCGGGCCCTTGCGGTTTATTGAGCTAGAAGCTAGCAGCTAGGAGCTGAATGTCTTTCGATAAATTTCATGACGAGTGCGGTGTGGTGGCGATCTTCGCCCATCCTGAGGCGGAAAAGCTGGCTTACCTGGGACTGCACGCCCTGCAGCACCGCGGGCAGGAATCGGCGGGGATCGTCACGTCCGATGGTCTGACTTCGCGAGCACACAAAGCCATGGGTTCGGTGGCCGACATCTTCACCGAAGATGTGCTCTCGAAAATGCGCGGCTCGCTGGCCATCGGACATACCCGCTACTCCACGGCCGGAGACTCGGCGCTACTGAATGCGCAACCCATCCTGGTGCAGTCGAATAAGGGATCGATTGCCGTGGCGCACAATGGCAATCTCACCAACGCGCTGCAGGTGCGCGCGCGGCTGGAGAGTCAAGGGTCGATTTTTCAAACCAACAGCGACACCGAAGTCATCGTGCATCTGATCGCTCTTTCCAAAGAGCACACGCTGCCGGAAGCGGTGGCCGATGCACTGCGGCGCGTCGAGGGAGCGTTTTCGCTGGTGATGATGAGCAATGACCGCGTCTTCGCGGTGCGCGACCCGCGCGGGTTCCGGCCGCTGGCCATGGGGCGCATCCCAGCCTTGGAGGGTCAGAAGCTCGACACCATCGTGTTTGCCTCTGAGACTTGCGCGTTCGATCTGATCGGCGCCGAATACGTGCGCGACGTGAAACCGGGTGAACTGATCGTGGTGGGCCCGGAGGGCGTGAGTTCACGTTTCTATTCCACGGCCGCACCGCAATCGAGCTGCATTTTCGAGCATGTGTATTTCTCGCGCCCCGACAGCATTGTCTTCGGCCGCGCGGTGCAGACCAGCCGCGAGGAGCTAGGGCGCCAATTGGCGCGGGAAGCCGGAGTCGAGGCCGATCTCGTTGTTCCCGTACCCGATTCGGGTGTAACCGCAGCCGTCGGCTATGCCGCGGAGAGTGGCCTTCCCTTTCGCTTTGCCTTGATTCGAAACCACTATGTTGGGCGGACCTTCATCGAGCCCAGCCAGAGCGTGCGCGACTTCGGCGTCAAGCTGAAGCTAAATCCCGTTCGCTCGCTCCTGCAGGGGAAGCGCGTCGTGCTGATCGATGACTCGATCGTGCGCGGCACTACCAGCCGGAAGATTGTGCGCATGATCCGCAACGCGGGCGCGAAGGAAGTCCACATGCGCGTCTCGTGCCCTCCCACGATTTCACCCTGTTATTACGGCGTGGACACGCCCTCGAAAAAGCAGCTCATCGCCGCCAACAAGTCCGTCGACGAGATTCGCGACTACATTGGCGCGGATTCGCTGGCTTATCTCTCGCTGGAAGGTCTCAAGAAAGCTTGCGGCGAGGGCGATAAGATTTCGTACTGCTCGGCTTGCTACACCGGAAATTATCCGACCGACATCATCGATGTCGATGAGATTCAACCGGCCGCGGTGAGGCGCTAGCCTCGGCTCAGGTCCGCGGCTTTCGCGCCCGCGCGACGCGCGGAATCGCTTGCAGATCGGGGATGATGCGTACATCGTCCCACGTCTTAAGAAGTTGACCGACTGCTCCGGCAATGGTGCCACTGATTTCCAGGATGAGCCATCCCCCGGGCCGCAGCGTGGCGTGAGCCTGCGGGATGAGGCGCTCGATCACCTCGAGTCCCGCGGGCCCGGCAAACACAGCGGCGCGTGGTTCAAATTTTCGAACTTCCAATTGCACTTGATCTTCTTCGGATTCGCCGACATACGGCGGGTTGGAGACGATGAAGTCGAGGCCACCGAGGTTGAGGCCTTCCAGTAAATCCGTCTGATAGAACTGGATGCGTTTCTCGAGTTGGAGGCGAGCCGCGTTGGCCCGGGCGATTTCGAGCGCCGCAGCAGATATGTCCGTAGCATGAATGTCGGCGCCAGGAAATTCTTTGGCCAAAGCCAGAGCAATGCAGCCCGAACCGGTGCCCACATCCAGAATGCTCATGTGGGGACTCTCTTGCCCACCAGCCGTCTCAACCTTAGCAAGTTCCAACACCGTTTCGATTACATGTTCCGTCTCCGGGCGTGGAATAAGCACTGCCGGCGTCACAATCAAATCCATGCCCCAGAATTCCTGATGTCCGGTGATGTACTGCGCGGGCACGCCCCGCGCCCGTTCGTTGAGGGCGGCTTCATAGCGTGCCTGTTCTTCGGCGGCAAGCTCGCGCTCAGGATGCGCGAAGAGATAAGCGCGGTCGCAGTTGAGCGTGAACATCAGGAGCAACTCAGCGTTTAGTCGTGGCGATGGGACATGATCTGCGGTGAGGCGGGCAATGGCCGAGGTAAGGGATTCTCTGAGCTGCACAGATCTATTTCACCAAGAGACGCGAAGTTGGCAGAAAAACTCTGAGTTCTTATTTTGAACTTGTCCCGATCTTCCATTGATAGCCCAGATAGATCATCTGGCCGATGTGGTGCTGCATGTGAGCGACACAGACGATCACAATGTCGATGCGAGTCTGTGCATTCGTGCCCACTCCGGAATATTCGGCGGACCAATCCTCGGACGATTGCGCGCGAACGGTCCTGATCACCATGGCGACCGCGGCATCCAAACGCTTCAGTGCTTCCTCTTTCGATGGCGGGTTCGGGTCATTGAACTCGCGCGGGCGGTCGCGCACAAATCCAGTCTTCGCAATCTGCGCGCCGATGTAGTAGTTCAGGTTGCCGGTGAGGTGCAGAACGAGGTGCCCGAAGCTGTTTCCGTAGGGAAACGGCTTTTGCCAGAACTGTTTCTCGGTAAGCGGAACCGCCAGTTCACGCACGCGCGCGGCATTCGCGGTATACCGGTCGGCCAGCACGGATGCCAGCGTCCCATCGAGTGTGGACATAGTCTCCCCAACGTCGCGGGCGGAAACGCCCACGTGCTTGCCCTACACCACGCTGGCGGCTTCCTGCTTCAGCTTTTCGGCTTGGTAGTAAGTCGTGAGCGCCTCGATCAACGGCTGCAGTTTTCCGTCCATCACAGCTTCAAGTTGATGGATGGTGAATCCGATCCGGTGATCGGTGAGGCGGTTCTGCGGAAAGTTGTAGGTACGGATTTTCTCGCTGCGATCGCCCGAGCCCACCATGGCCTTGCGTTCTTTGGCCAAGGCCGACTGCTGCTTCTCCATTTCAATCTCGTAGAGCCGGGAGCGCAGTACGCGCATGCCTTTTTCGCGATTCTTGATCTGTGATTTTTCGTCCTGGCAACTGACAACGGTATTGGTTGGGATATGCGTGATGCGGACCGCGGAGTACGTAGTATTGACAGACTGCCCACCGGGACCGGAGGAACAGAAAGTATCGATGCGCAAGTCTTTGGCTTCGATCTTGATGTCGACGTCCTCGGCCTCGGGCAGCACGGCAACCGTCACAGCTGAGGTGTGGACGCGTCCCTGCTGCTCGGTCGCGGGAACACGCTGCACCCGGTGCACGCCGCTTTCGTACTTCAACTGCGAGTAGACGCGATTTCCCTCGATGATGGCGATCACTTCTTTCAAGCCGCCAGCGGACGATTCCGAGGACGAAAGAACTTCGACTTTCCAGCGCTGCGTTTCCGCATAGCGGGTGTACATACGGAAAATTTCGGCCGCGAAGAGGGTGGCCGTCCCCGCCGGTGCCGGCGCGGATTTCCAGGATGATATTCTTTTCGTCATTCGGATCTTTAGGTAGAAGAAGGACTTTCAGGGCCTCTTCTACCGCACCAACGCGAGACTCAAGCTGAGTCAGTTCTTCCTGTGCGTAGGCGCGCATCTCCGCGTCTTTTTCGTCCGACAGCATGGCTTTGCTGTCGGCGATGCCCTTGGTCAGATCTTTGTATTCACGGTACTTCTCGACGATGGGCGCAATTTCAGCGTGCGCCTTGGCAGTCTTTTGGTATCTCGCCGAATCGTTCACGATCTCCGGCGAGGCCAGAGCGTTGGTCAGCTCTTCGTAGCGGGCTTCAATTTGGTCGAGTCGTTCAAACATGGGAACCGTCGTTGGTCGTTGGTCGTTGGTCGTTGGCTCTCTGCCTCAGGCGGCTTTCTCACGCAGCGAGTTGATCAGGCTATTGAGACTCTTGCCTATGGCGTCTGCCGACGCCAGCATGCGCTGCGCCTCTTCACCGCTTATGTATTGTAATTCCTTCGCAATCATCAGTTGTGTCTGTACTTCCAACAGAGAGCCTCGTGAATGGTGGAGAAAAGTTCCGAATTCTCGGTCGGAGCGATGTCCTTTCCCCTCAGCGATATTGCTAGGGATCGATACGGCCGCTCTCCGCAGCTGATTGCTCAAACCGTACAATTCGTGCCGCGGAAAGAGCGCCGTCGCGCGGTAGATCTCGACTGTGAACCTCATCGCTTCCTGCCACACACGCAAATCCTTGAATGATGCTGACATGTTGATGCCTCCAATTGCCACTCTAGAGTGTTGGGGAGTGGAGGCCAACGACTAACGACAAACGACCGACGACGGTTTCCCAGGTTGGGACCGCTAGGCAATCACCAGTTCGCCCCCACGCTCTTTCTCCAGCGACATGGCGTGGTCGAGGGCGGTGATGGCGCATTGTGCCATCTCGTCCGATGGCGGCTGGGTGGTGATGCGCTGCAGCCACAAACCAGGCGCGGTCATCAGCGCAAAAAGCGATCCGCGGTGCTTGGCCGCGAAGCGGATGATTTCGTACGACACTCCGGCGATGATCGGCAGCAAAGCGATGCGCGAGGCGAAGCGTGCCCAGAACGTGGTAAACGGAACCAGCATGTAAAAACCGATCGAGATCAGCATCACGGTCATCAGGAAGCTGGTGCCACAGCGCGGGTGATACGTCGAATATTTCTGTACCGCCGCGATGTTGAGCGGATCGCCATTTTCGAAAGCAAAGACGGTTTTGTGCTCGGCCCCGTGATACTCGTAGACGCGGCGAATGTCCTTCCAGAGCGAAACTCCCCAAATGAAGAGCAGAAACAATCCCAGGCGGATGCCGCCATCGATCAGGTTGAAAACAATTCGTCCGCCGAGCGCGGGATCGATCTTCTTGAGCTCCGTCGCCGCCAGCAGCGGGACGTATTTGTACATGAAAATGAAGAAGCCCAGCGAGAGCAGAAGATTCCCGGCCGCCAGCCAGTTGCTCACCGTGGCCGCCTTCTCGCGGGACTGGGTAGAAGATGATGCAGAAGATTTCTGCGTCTGGGAGGATGCCGACGCGCTTCTCACTGGCGGGACAGCCGAGGCGGCTGTCTCCACATCACTTTTTTCTTTGCCCTCCTGCATCAGGTCTTCGATGGCGACGTTCGCCGAGAAGCGCAGGGCGCGGTAGCCGAGATTCATGGCGTAGCCGAGCGTCATCACGCCACGCACGATCGGCCAGGCCATCCATTTATGTTTTTCCGAGGGCCGCTCGAGCGGCTCGCTCATGGTGACCACTTCGCCGGAGGGTTTGCGGCAGGCGATCGCCCAGGCGTGCGGGGAGCGCATCATCACGCCCTCGAGCACGGCTTGCCCGCCGACCAGAGTCTCTTCCCCGCTTTCAAGCGCAGGCAGAAGTTGGACGGCAACCAGGAATCGCAAGTAATTTCGCAGGGTTCGCACGACTATTTTGATGCTCCTTACGCTCACACGACGCACCCTTTAGGGTACCACAGGCCGGGAGTCGTTTAAGATTGGTTGCTGGCTCGCTAAGTTTAAGCAGGGGAGAGAGTTAGGAGCGAGGTCAGGATCCTCTGGTGAGGCCCCGGCGAGACGGGAGCGCTCCGATCGGAGTTTCATGCAGCAATTGGCGATAGCTTGCGAAGCGATTGCGGCGACGGCGAAGAAGCTGCTGAAAACGGGCATCGTCGCGGACTATTTGAAGTCGCGTACGACGGACGAGGCAGCCGTGTCGGCGATCTTCCTTTCGGGGCGGGTGTTTCCGGCTTGGGAAGAAACCACGCTGCAGGTCGGCGGGCGGTCGCTCTGGCAGATCGTGGCGGAGCTGTCGGGACGCGACGAAGCCGAACTGACGGCTGCTTACCGCCGGCATGGCGACCTGGGAGCAGTCGCAGGCGAAGTCCTTCCTGAGCGTACCGGCCAAAGCCTGACTGTTTTGGAAGTGGAGCAAACCTTCCGTCAGATTGCGGCGGCACGCGGACCCGCGGCCAAGGCGGCCATCGTCCGCGACCTCATCTCACGTGCCACGCCGCTCGAGGCCAAGTACATTGTCAAGATCATCACCGGCGATCTGCGGATTGGGCTGAAAGAGAGTCTGGTTGAAGAAGCGATTGCCCGGGCCTATGCTGCAACGCTAGCAGAGGTGCAGCTCGCCAATATGCTGCTGGGGGACATCGGTCAGACTGTGCGTTTGGCATCGGAAGGCCGGTTGGCCCAGGCGGAGATGCGCCTGTTTCATCCGCTGGGCATTATGCTGGCCAGCCCGATCGAGTCGGCGGAAGAGGGCCTGAGTTACTTCGCGGAAGCCGCAGTGGAAGACAAGTATGACGGCATCCGCGCCCAGGCTCATGTGGCGAACGGTGAGGCGAGGTTTTTCTCTCGCACCCGAGATGAAATCACCGAGTCGTTTCCCGAGTTGCCAGACGCCTTGGCCGGGCTATCGCAGGATGCCATTCTGGATGGAGAGATTGTGGCTTGGGATTATCCGGCTGGACACGCGCGTCCGTTCAGCGTTTTGCAACAACGGCTAGGCAGGAAGAAAGTCAGCGACAAAATGCTCCAGGAAACTCCGGTCGCGTTCCTGGTGTTCGACGTCTTGTATGCCAACGGCGAGCTGGTGATGGATCGTCCGCTGTGGGAACGGGCGCGGATTCTGGACGACCTGCTGGCCGCAGAGAGAAAAGTCGCTCACCACGGAGGGTCGGAGGCACGGAGTAATCGCGCGCAAGGGAAGCTAGCATTCGGGGACCAGGAGGAAATCGCGGCCCGTGTGATTCGCGCGCCAGTGTTTCGCGCTGCGTCGCCCAACGAATTGGAAGAACTGTTTGCGCAAGCGCAGGAGCGCGGCAATGAAGGCTTGATGATCAAGGACCTCGGCTCCGCCTACACGCCGGGAAAGCGCGGAAAGTCGTGGCTGAAGATGAAGCGGGAACTGGCCACGCTCGACGTCGTCGTGACTGCTGCCGAATATGGTCATGGCAAGCGTGTAGGCGTGCTCAGCGACTACACCTTTGCCGTGTGGGACGCGAATAAGGACAAACTGCTGAACATCGGCAAGGCCTATTCCGGCCTTACCGATGCCGAGATCGCGGAAATGACGCAGTGGTTCCTCGATCACACGGTCGAAGATCAGGGATTCCGCCGCGTGGTTGAGCCGAAGATCGTGCTGGAAGTGGCCTTCAACAATATGATGGAGTCCGACCGGCACGAGAGCGGATACGCGCTGCGCTTCCCGAGGATTGTTAGGCTGCGGCCGGATAAGTCGGCGGATGAGGCGGACACGATCGAGCGGGCGCGGGAGATTTTCGAGAAGCAGAGCCTTTGAATTCGACCGCTACGCGAGGCAGGTAGACAGGGAATTGGCAACTCACTTACGGGAAGAGTGATCTCAGTTGGACTTGTGCGGCTGAGGATCCAACCAAGGGCGAAGGAGTCTTCCGAGTAGTTCAAGCCGAAGACGCAGCCGCTCTGCCTCTTCCGGAGTTGAAGCGACATTCACCGGGATAACCTCGTTCGAGGATTTGCCCTCCCGGGCGAGTTCTATCCACTTACTCATTTCTTCAATGTAGGCATCGAGGGCCTCGGCAGGATTCTTACATTTGTCGGTGACGAGATAGGCAGGCGGAATATCGCCCACGACCACCCACAGCCACTCATCAGTGCCCTTTTCGGACGGCACGATGCGGCAAAGGAACAAGCCGATGATCTTGCCGATGCCGTCTCCGAAGTACACCTCCCTAATTGACCGACACCATCGGAACGAGTTGAGATATTTCTGTGCTGCCTCCGCCAAATCCAGAAGGAAGGTCGTCTCCTCAGGAGTATCCCCCGCAACGTCCGATAGCGGAACGACTCCGCTTGCCCAAACTGGGGGCTTCCTAAAGGTAGGATCTGGAGTTTCGCCGTTGAACATAGGCCTGCGGGGCCTCAGTGGCTGTGATGATGGTGCTCTTCGCTCTCACTAACCGGAATCACGCAGCCATGCGCCACTTCGCAGACCACATGCTCGAACTGGATCGTCGTATGGACGATGCGGAAATCGTGCAGCAGGCATTCCTTCACGTCGCGCAATATGCGTTCACTGACCGACGGCGGAATGTCGGCAATCGAAATGTGGCAGGAGAGTGCGTGAGTCTCGGAACCGATGCTCCACACGTGGAGATCATGCACGTCATTGACTCCGCCAATCGAACGGATCGCGGACTCAATGTTTTCCAGTTGCATGCCGCGGGGCGTGCCTTCCAGCAAAATGTTGAGGGTCTCGCGCACGATGCCGAAGCCGGACCACAAGATCAGCGCGCCGATGCCGAAGGAAAGCGCGGAATCGATCCAATAGTTTCCCGTGACCAGGATGGCCCAGCCTCCGGCAATCACGGCCGCGGTCGAAAGCGTGTCGCCAACTTCGTGCAGCAGCGCGCTGCGGATATTCACGTCTCCGCCGGAGCCTCGGCTCGAGCGATAGAGCAGCAGCGCGATCACTCCATTCATCACCACGCCCGCGGCGGCGACCCACATCATCACGCTGGCCTGCACATGCTCGGGATGCTGCAGGCGACGGAATGCCTCATAGAAGATGAAGAACGAAACCGCAACCAGCGAGGTCGCGTTCACCAGGGCGGCCAGCACACCCGCCCGATGGTAGCCGTACGTCTTTGTGGAGTTGGCCGGGCGCGCCTGGAAATAGACCGCGACCAGCGACAGCAGCAGGGCGAGAAAGTCGGAAAGATTGTGTCCAGCTTCGGAAAGCAGAGCCAGGGAATGAGCGCGGATGCCGGCCACGACCAGCAGCACAATGTAGGCCAGGGTCACGGCCAGCGATATCTTCAGTACCCGCGTAGGACCGCCCCCGCCATGAGCGTGCACGTGCATACTTCCAGTGTAAGGGCGCAGGCGGCGGCCTTCAAGCGCATCCCGCCTGCGACCGGTTCAGGCTCAGAATGCAGCTCAGAATCCAGCCTCGACCCTTAAGTTGCCTCTGCGAATGCCGATGTGCCTAGAGGATGTGGCGTAGAGACAGAAGGCAGGCGCGAGCCGATACGTCCCTGCGTGCGGAAATGTGCGAACTCGAGGCTTGGGACGTGCATTCCAAACCGGAGCGCCAGCGACGGAAATCGATCTATGGATGAAATCGTTAAGGATTTTCTTATCGAGAGCAACGAGAACCTGGACCGCCTCGACCAGGAACTGGTGAAACTGGAGAGTGAGCCTTCCTCCAAAGAGCTTCTGGCCAGCGTTTTCCGGACCATCCATACCATCAAGGGAAGCTGCGGATTTCTGGGTTTTGCCCGACTACAAAAGCTGGCACACGCCGGTGAAAGCCTACTGTCGCGGCTGCGCGATGGCGAACTCACCTTGAACGGTGACATCACCAGCGGCCTGCTTGCGATGGTGGATGCGGTTCGTCACATGCTCGCCGCGATTCAGGCTTCTGAAAAGGACGGCGACGAAGATTATGCGCCTCTCATTGAAGTTCTGGCCCGCCTACAGACCGGGCAGGTCGACGCATCTCCGGCCCCCTCGGATCCTCTACCCGACGATCTGTCGCCGCGGCAGCCAGTTCCAGCGGCCGAAACCTCTGCGCCGGCAGAGCTGGCTTCGCAGCCATCTTCTGGCATGGCCGCAAGCAAGCCCAAGCGCAAGCCCCGTCGTAAGAAAGAGCCGTCGGAGCCAGTCAAAGTTTGCGACGTCCTTATCGAACCCAGCCAGAGGCAGACCGAGAACGTTACCCTTGCACCGGAACCGCAGCCCGCCGAGCTGCCGAAGGTTGCCGATGTAATCACACCGGTACCAACCCATCCCGACGAGGCCTCAGCGGCACCGACGACCCAGGACGCTCGCAATCCGGACGCGGCGGTCGAGACCATCCGGGTGGGTGTCACTCTGCTGGACCGCCTCATGAATCTGGTGGGCGAACTGGTGCTGGCTCGCAACCAATTGCTGCAGTTTTCCAACAGCACGCAGGATGCCGGGCTTCAGGCCGTCTCCCAGCGCATGAACCTGATCGCGACCGAGCTGCAGGAACAAGTCATGAAGACCCGCATGCAGCCGATCGGCAGTCTCTGGAACAAATTTCCCCGGACGCTTCGCGACCTCGCCCATAGCTGCGGCAAGGAAGTCCAGCTTGTGATGGAGGGCCAGGATACCGAACTCGACCGCACTATCATCGAAGCCATCAAAGATCCGCTGACCCATCTGGTCCGCAACTCCATGGACCATGGCATTGAAGAGCCTGAAACCCGCAGGCGCGCCGGCAAGAATCCGGCGGGAACCCTGACCTTGCGGGCCTTCCACGAAGGCGGGCAGGTCAACATCGAGATTTCGGACGATGGCGCTGGACTGAATGGCGACCGCATCCGGCGGAAAGCCATGGAGCGCGGCCTCATCTCGGCCCAACAAGCCACGAGCATGCCCGACCGCGATGTCTTCAATGTGATCTTTCTTCCTGGGTTCTCCACCGCCGAAAAAGTCACTAACGTGTCAGGCCGCGGGGTTGGGATGGACGTGGTCAAAACGAATGTGGAAAAAATTGGAGGTACGGTCGATATCCAATCGACCCCTGGGCGGGGCACTGCGGTTCGAGTAAGAATTCCGCTGACCCTGGCCATTATTCCCGCTCTGATCGTAACCTGCGGGGGCGAGCGCTTTGCTATTCCCCAGGTCAGCCTGTTGGCTTTGGTGCGATTGGACGCCGAGCAGAGCGGACCCCGGATCGAACTGGTTCATGGCGTTCCTGTCTATCGCTTGCGCGGACGCTTGCTGCCCCTGGTGTACCTCGACCGGGAACTCGGGATCCGCGACAGCGCGGCCAACGATGCCGCCAGCGCATCTGCCATCAACATCGTCGTGCTCCAAGCCGAAGACCGGCAGTTTGGGCTGATCGTCGACGAAATCACCGATACCCAGGAAATCGTGGTCAAGCCCCTGGGCAAGCAACTCAAAGCGATCAGCGCTTATTCCGGCGCCACCATCATGGGAGACGGTCGCGTGGCGCTGATTCTCGACGTGCTCGGGCTGGCGCAACACGCCAAGGTCATCGCCGAAGCAGGCCATGCGGCGCACGACAAAGCCCCCGGCGAGGCGATCGTCGTCGAGGGGGTCCGCGACGAACACGCCTTGCTGCTCGCCGAGAACGGGCTGGAAGGACGGGTCGCGATTCCACTGTCGATGGTGGCGCGCCTCGAGGAATTCCCGCGCTCCGTGGTCGAGCACGCCGGCACGCAGGAAGTCATGCAATACCGTGGACAGATCATCCCGCTGGTTCGCCTGTCTGCCATTATTCCCGCCATCGTTCACGCCACCAGCGACGCGGAAATGCTGGCGGATGCAGCCTCCATCCAGGTCGTGGTGTATTCCGAGGGCAAGCATACCGTGGGCCTGATCGTAGACCGCATCGTCGACATCGTGGAGGAGCTCATCGCAGTCGAGTCGCTCGCTCCTCGAGCCGGAGTGATGGGGTCGTTCGTGACCCAGCACCACGTAACCGATCTGCTTGACCTGCCTGCCTTCCTGCGGGCGGCTGTCCCCGGACTGCTGGACGCAGCCGAACCTTACGCAGGCAGACTCTAGGAGCGACTTCATGGCGTCCCAACAATTCTGCACGTTTCTGCTGGACGGGCGTTTATTCGGCGTGCCTGTTCCGGCAGTGCAGGAGGTCATCCGCTTTCAACCCATGACGCCGGTGCCGCTGGCTCCGCCGGCGGTCAAAGGACTGATCAATCTTCGCGGCCAGATCGTGCTGGCCATTGATCTGCGGTGCCGCCTCGGCCTGCCCCGCAGAGCCGACGGAGCCCCACCCATCAACGTGGTGATCCGCACCTCCGAGGGAACGGTGAGCCTTCTGGTGGATGAGATCGGGGAAGTCATCGAGGTCTCCGAGTCCAGTTTTGAAGCTCCACCCGACACTCTGCGCGGAGCGGTGCGCGGCATGATTCTCGGAGTCCACAAGCTCGAGGGAAACCTTCTGCACGTGCTCGACAGCGGAAGCGTGTGCCAGGTTCTCGCCGCTACGGATGCGACTACGCCCGGGCGCTAAACGGAATTTCGGGAAAACGGAATTTCGCGAAAACAGGAAATTGCCAAGGCTCATAAATTCTTAGAACGCGCAGGAGATCAAAATGCGTTTCACACTGGGAAAGAAGCTGGGGTTGAGTTTCGGAGTGATCCTCAGCTTGATGGCGGTCAGCACGGTGCTCAGTTTTGTGCAGTTGGGGAACCTCAAGGACGGCCAAGACCGGGTTATGGCGGTGCGCGTCCCCACGACCGCCGCCTTGAAGGACGCGCCGGCCACGGAGGCGATGAGGAAATCCCTCGTGGAGGTGGCCGACTCCAACGACAAATTGCTGCAGGAGGAAGCCGCGCACATGCGTGCGGAGACTCGGTCCGTGACAATAACGCTGCTGGTCGCTACCTTCGTGGACATCGCCATAGGACTGTTCGTCGCCATCTTCTTGAGCCGCAGCATCTCGCGGGCAACCCAATCCGTCCTGGCCCAGGCGGAGGCGATTGCGGCCGGTGATCTGACCAGGGACGACCTGCCGGTCCAAAGCCAGGACGAACTTGGCGACCTGACCCGGGCCATCAACAAAGTGAATCACAGCCTGAAGACCATGATTCTCGCCATCATCGAAAACGCGCAGCACGTGGCCAGCGCCAGCGAGGAACTCTCCGCCACCAGCCAGCAGATCTCCGCCAACTCCGAAGAAACGTCCACCCAGGCGGGCACCGTCTCGAAAGCCTCCCAGCAGGTCAGTCAAAACCTGCAGAGCGTTTCCACCGGGGCCGACGAAATGACTTCGACCATCCAGTCCATCGCCACCAATGCCCACGAGGCGGCCACCGTCGCTTGCAACGCTGTGCAGACCGCCCATGCCGCCAACGCCAACGTCGCCAAGCTAGGCGCCTCCAGCGCCGAGATCGGCGCCGTCATCAAGGTCATCACCTCAATCGCCCAGCAAACCAACCTCCTCGCCCTCAACGCCACCATCGAAGCTGCCCGCGCCGGAGAAGCCGGCAAAGGCTTCGCCGTGGTTGCCAACGAGGTCAAGGAACTGGCTAAGCAGACTGCCAAGGCCACCGAAGACATCAGCCGCAAAATCACCGCCATCCAGACCGACGCCCAGGGCGCGGTCGAGGCCATTGGCGCCATCAGCGGCGTGATCACCCAGATCAACGACATCTCCGGCACCATTGCCACCGCGGTCGAGCAGCAGAGCGCCACCACCAACGAGATGACCCGCAACGTGGCCGACGCGGCCAAGGGCTCGGAGGAGATCACACGCAACATCGAGGGTGTAGCCGAAGCGGCTCGCGGCACCTCGTCGAGCGCCCAGGAATCGCAGAAAGCAGCCAACGATCTGGCCGAAATGGCGGCCCAACTCCACAGTCTTGTGAGCCAGTTCAAGCTTGAGAGGACCTCCGGAGCCGTCGCCTCGCCGGCATACGAGCCCCTCAAAACCAAGGCTGCGCAAGCCGGCAGATAACCGACTGAACCGAAAAGGAGCCCTGCGCCGATTGCCGCAACCCACAAAAAAGCGAGTACTGCTGGTCGACGCCGCCGTGGTTATTCGCAAGGCACTGTCGCTGGCCATCGCTCAAGACCCGGACCTGGAGGTTGCCGGCACTGCGGTCAACGGGCGGGTCGCACTGGCGAAATTCCCCTCCCTCAAGCCGGACATCGTCCTGCTCGATTTCGAAATGCCCGAGATGGACGGGCTGGAAACCGTCCGTGAGCTGCGCAAAATCGACACCCGCGTTCCCATCATCATGTTCAGCAGCCTGACCGAGCGCGGAGCGTCCGTCACACTGGAAGCTCTATCTCTCGGCGCTACCGATTACGTCACCAAGCCGAGCAATGTCGACATGACGGCCACGCTCGCGGCCATCTCGCGCGAGCTCATCCCTAAGATTCGGGCTCTTTGCCGTCTGCCCGAAGCGCCCGCCAGTCTCGCCCCGGTGACAAGACTCAGCGCGCACGCCCCGCCGATCCCCATCCTTCATCGGCCACGAGTTCTATCCCCGGTGCAGGTAGTTGCGATCGGAGTCTCCACCGGTGGTCCCGACGCACTGGCCCGGCTTCTGCCGTCTTTGCCGGCCACCTTTCCCGTGCCCATTGTCATCGCGCAGCATATGCCGGCCATCTTCACTTCTCTGCTGGCGGCACGGCTGTCGGCGAAATCAGCGTTGCCGGTGCGGGAGTGCGTCTCTGGTCAGCCGCTGACGCCCGGTTGCGTCATCATTGCGCCAGGAGACTTCCACATGGTGATCAGCGAGGAGGACGGACGCGTTATCCTCAAGACCCATCAGGGGCCGAAAGAAAATTTCTGCCGCCCGTCGGTGGATGTGCTCTTCCACTCGATCGCCCGAGTGTTTGCAGCCCGGTCGCTGGCGGTGGTTCTCACCGGTATGGGGCAGGATGGGCTCAAGGGATGCGAAACGCTGCACAGTTTAGGAGCTCGCATCTACGTGCAGGATGAAGCCAGCAGCGTGGTTTGGGGCATGCCTGGATTCGTCGCCCGGAGCGGTCTGGCCGATAAAACTCTGCCGCTCGATCAAATGGGCGCTGAGATCGTTCGCGCCACCACCGTGCAAATCGCAGCGCGAACCCAATTCTGAGATCCAGCTTCCCCGGTCCCCGAATCAACCCTTCGTCAGACTATTGAGGTAGCGGTTGTTGTAGAACGTGGTCGTCTTCTGCACGAACTCGAGAATCTTGAACATCCGCTCGCGGCCTTCCCGGTTCATCTCCCGGAACTGAATGGCAACGCCCGACCCGGGATCGAGTCTCACCACCACACCTTCCGCCGACAAACTGCCATCATCCATCGAGAATCCCAGCTTGATCTTGCTGCCCGGCGCCAGAATGGTGCTGGTTTCGACAAAGCAGCCGCCCAGGCTCACGTCGGTAACGTTGGCGAACATGGGAGCCGCGCCCACCTCGGTTTGCATTTCGATCGTAACCCGGCACTTCATACGCGGGTGGGAGCGCCGGTCCTTGTAGGAAAGCTCCTTCTGCTTTTCCAGGTACATGCGGCGGTCGGCTTCGGCCAGAAGTTGTTCCGCATCGTTGCCGTCTTCCGGGTACATCGCGCGTCCGACGCTGAGCGACAGGATATCTTCTCCACAGACTTCGCTTCCGGCTTGCCGGGCCAGGGCCCGCATCTGCTCGGCCTTCTTGCCGGCCGCGTCGACTGTCAGGCCTGGAGCCATCACCACGAATTCGTCGCCGCCCATGCGCGCCACATAGTCGTATTCGCGGCTGCTGTCTTTGAGCGCCTGGGCAAACAGGCGTAACACACGATTGCCCTCGAGATGTCCGAAGCGGTCGTTGATCTGTTTGAACCCGTCCATGTCAGACACCATGACGGTGAGCGACGAGTTATCGCGCTTGCAGCGTGCCAGTTCCCGGTCGAGTTGCAGGAAAAGCGAGCGGGCGTTGGGCAGTCCCGTGAGGTAGTCGGTGATCGCCGAATTTTCCGCCTGCTGGTATTTGAGGGCGTTCTCGATCGACAGCGCCATCTTGCCGCTGACCGCGAGCAAAATGCGCAGGTGATCGGTGGTGAAGGCGTCGCGTTCGCCGCGGTAGAGCGCCAGAACCCCGATCACACCGGACACGCCCTCCAGCGGCACCGCCAGCGCCGAGCGTAGTGTGCTGAACTTCGAAGGATCGTTCAAGTATCCCGGTTCCACCGACGGGTTGCCGTTGATAATCGGTTTCCGGTTATGCGCCACCCAGCCCGAGAGCCCCTGCCCGTTTGGAATACGCAAGGAAGAAAACAGCCGATAATTGTCGCCGTTCACATACTCCGGGACAAGTTCGTCGTCACGCTTGATGTAAATGGCGATGGCATCGTAAGGCACCATCGGCTTCAGCTTTACGGAGAACACCGAAAGCGTTTCGGTCAGACTGAGCGAAGCGCCCAGATCCTGGCTCAGTTCGAACAACGATTGCGCCTCCTGCCGGGCCGCTGCGATGGAAGACAGGAACGTGTTTTCCCGTCCTGCGTAGTCCTGCGCCGTCGCGTTCTCGAAACCGGCTGCCGGTTCCAGCCCACGCTCGATCTTGATGGCAGTGGAAAGCGGACCGGTGGGGTCCTGTGCCGACTTGGCCACGGCGAGCCGTTCCAGATACTGGTAGCGCTTCTGCAGAATATCGACGACCTTTGGATCAAACGACTTGCCCGACTCGGCCGCGAGCTTCTGTATTACTTCGCGCATGGGCAGCGCTCGCCGGTACTGGCGATCCGATGCCAGGGCATCGAGATAGTCGACAGCCGAAAGGATGCGCGCTCCAATGGGAATTTCCGCGCCCTTCAAGCCCAGCGGGTAGCCGGAACCGTCCCACTTTTCGTGGTGGGCGCGCACGATCGGCACGACGGGATAGGGGAATCGCACGCGTTCCAGAATCTCGGCGCCGACCAGGGTATGAATCTTCATCTTCTCAAATTCTTCCGGGGTGAGGCGGCCGGGCTTCGAGATGATGTGCTCCGGCACTGCAAGTTTGCCGATGTCGTGCAGCAGCGCCGCGGCGTGCAGAGCTTCCAACTCCGGCCCACTCACGCCCAGTTCTTTCGCCACTTCAATGGCATAAACCCGCACCCGCTGCAGGTGCTCGTGCGTGGTATGGTCCTTGGCTTCAATGGCAAGAGCCAGGGCCTCGATGGTGCGAAGGTGCAGGTTCGCCATTTCCTCGACGTGGCGTTTCTCGTCCTCCAGTTTGCCGAGGTACAGGCGATACGACCGGTAAATAACGTATACCGCCGGCACCATGAGCAACGACGTCTCCCAGTTGAAAGTCTGGTTGAGCCACGCAATCCCGCCGGCGATCCCTGCTCCCACCAGGTAGTAAGGGAACGACCAGAAATAACAATCCACCAGAATCCGCGTAAGGGGCCGGCGCTCGGTCAGCGAAATGACCGCCGCGATCGAACCCGCGTTGGCGATGAAGTAAACCGTCGCCGCCACTCCCAGCAGAACCGGCCGGCTGCCCACCACGAGATTCGCTAGCGGATGGTGATAGACCTCGTATGCCAGCGCCGTCGAAACCGACCCCGCGCAGACATTGAATGTCAACTGCAGCGCCTTAGGACGTTCCGGATACAGGCACTGCGCCATCATGGAGACCGCGCCGAGAATCAGCGTTTCGGTGAAGCTGAGTTCCAGAACGCCGATCAGGATGAACAGAAAATTCACCGACAGCGTGCCCGTGATGCCTGGCAGATTTACTTTGAGCCGGGAGGCCAGAATGGCGATGCCCAGATAGCAGATGAATTCCGCAATGTTCTTACTGCTCTGGTGGATGCCGCCATAGATCAGCGTGC
This sequence comes from Acidobacteriota bacterium, assembly GCA_013289685.1. GTDB lineage: Bacteria > Acidobacteriota > Terriglobia > Terriglobales > Acidobacteriaceae > Sulfotelmatobacter. The sequence goes on from JABCZL010000005.1 coordinate 94,588, forward strand.
CCAACCCGGCAGTCACAATCAGCGTGATGAACGCCTTGGCGGGGAAGGACATACCTCTCCACGAATGCGAGTGGGAAGGCAGACCTGTGGCAACGCTGGTAGCACCAGTCATATGCGTAAGCACACTGCGGCCGGGAAGGATACCCAGCTATCTATGAATACCAGCTAACGCTTTTAGAAACAATGATTTGGGGGATTTCCTGGAAACTTCAGTAACTTACATTGGTTACAAAGAGGTGATTACTCTGGGACCAAAAAAGCAGCCGGCCCGTCCCTAAATCCAACAGCCAATTAGTCTTCCCTGCCCACGAACTACTCATACCGAGTGCGACACATCTTCTTCGGCTACGTCGTGATCTGTGCTGTTTGTGCCCGGCGCTCCGGTTGAAGACTTACCGCGCCGCATGGCGACAATCCCGGTCCGCACCATCTCCAGCACTCCGTAAGGACGGAGGACCTCGAGCAGACCATCGATCTTGTCTTCCGCCCCGGTGATTTCAATCGTCAGAGACTCCGGAGCAACGTCTACGACACGCGCACGGAACACGCCAGCCAGTTCCAGCACATGCGAACGCGCCTCGTGTGTGGCCGCGACTTTGATCATCGCCAAGTCACGCACGATCGCAGGCTGGTTGGTGATGTTCTCCACCAGCAGCACATTCAACAGCTTATAAAGATTGGCCTCGATGCGCTTGGCTTGATCGACGTCCGCATCCACCGTGATCGTCATCCGCGAGACTTCCGGCTTTTCCGTGCGGCCCACTGTCAGCGAGTCAATATTGAAAGCGCGCCGGCGAAATAACGAGGCCACGCGCGTCAGCACGCCCGGTTTGTTTTCAACGTACACCACGTATGTGTTCAGCATGGTTTCTCTATCCGTCGTCTCTACTCATCTTCATCTTTACCTATTCGTCCTCGGCGGTCTCCACAATCTTGCTGGGACGCCGGATCATCTCGTGCAACGACGCCCCCGCCGCCACCATCGGATACACCGTGTCCTCTTGTTCCACCCGGAAGTTGATGAGCACTGGCCCATCATGCTCCTTCGCCGCCCGCACTGCGGGGACCGCCTGCGAGCGTTCCGTGACCGTCATACTGCGAATACCATAGGCCTCGCCCAACTTGGCGAAATCCGGGTTCAGCAGCGGCGTCGCCGCATAGTTGCGCTCGTAAAAGAATTCCTGCCACTGCCGCACCATGCCCAGAAAGCCGTTATTGATGATGGCGATGTTTACCTTCAATTTCTCCTGCACAATAGTCGCCAGTTCGCACAGAGTCATCTGAAAGCCCCCATCGCCGCACACCACCCACACATCCGCTTCCGGTCGCGCGACCTTGGCCCCGATCGCCGCGGGCAAGGCGAAGCCCATCGTACCCAAGCCTCCCGAAGTGATCAGACTGCGCGCCTTCTCGTGCTTGTAGTATTGCGCTTCCCACATCTGATGCTGGCCCACGTCGGTCACCACTACAGTGTCGCCGTCGCGAGTCTCGCGCCACAGATCGTTGATCACATGGGCCGCATAGAGATGTCCGCTGTCCGGCAGGTTCTGGATGTCGCGCACCGCGGCATCGCCCTTCAGCTTGTCGATGGAGTCAAGCCACTCGCTGCGGTCAATCGACTCAACCTTCGGCAGCAGTTCGTGCAGCACTTCCCGCAGGTCGCCGACCAGCGGCACATCCACTTTGACGTTCTTATTGATCTCCGCCGGATCAATTTCAATGTGAATCTTCTTCGCATTCGATGCGTAGGTCTTCAGGTTTCCAGTCACGCGGTCGTCGAAGCGCATGCCGAAAGCCAGCAGCAGGTCGGCTTCCTGAATTGTGTGATTCACCCACGCTTCGCCGTGCATGCCCATCATTCCCAGGTTCAATGGATGACCCGCAGGAAACGCACCGATGCCGAGCAGCGTGAGCGCTACAGGAATACCCGTGCGCTCCGCGAATTCGCGCACTTCCGCCATGGCTCCGGAAATGATGATGCCATGCCCCGCCAGGATCACTGGGCGCTTGGCGTTATGAATCAAATCCAGCGCCTGCTCATACTCCTTCGGCTCCGGCGACAAGTCCGGTCGATATCCGGGCAGTTGCGGCTTGGCCGCTTCCCAGTCGAATTCGCAAGTCGATTGCTGCGCGTCCTTCGTGATGTCGATCAGCACCGGCCCCGGCCGCCCCGAGCGCGCCACGTAGAAAGCTTCGCGAACCGTTCGCGCCACTTCGCTCGCGTGGGTCACCAGATAGTTGTGCTTGGTGATGGGCAGCGTAACGCCGGTAATATCCGTTTCCTGAAACGCATCCGAGCCGATCAGCTTGCTTCCTACTTGCCCCGTAATACACACGATGGGCGACGAATCCAGCATGGCCGTCGCAATTCCCGTGACCATGTTCGTCGCGCCCGGGCCAGAAGTCGCCACCGCGACTCCCACCTGCCCGCTGGCGCGGGCATAGCCGTCCGCCATGTGGGTCGCGCCTTGCTCGTGACGCACCAGAATGTGATGGATCTTGCTGCCCTTGAGCGCGTCGTAGGCGGGCAGAATGGCGCCTCCCGGATAACCGAAAACTGTTTTGACGCCTTCGCGCTCCAGGCATTCCCACAGAATGCTGGCGCCGGTCATGCTTTTTGCGGTCATGCTTTTTGCGGTTAACGGCGTGTTGTCTTTCATACGACCCTTCCTACCTATGCAGCCTGCGTTCCTAAAAAAGCAAAACCCACCAGGCCAGCGTTTCTGGCGGGGCGGGATTCGGGAGCCTTTAAGATTTACTTTTTCTCAGCTCGCTGTATCCCTCCGCACCGCGATGGGAACGAATACTCGTACCCCGCGGACGACGACAGTAATTCGATGTAGAAGGCCGCTATTCATAGCTGTTTCAAGGCGTGCACAGAATGGTACCGAAGCCGGAGGCTCGCCGCAAGTGGAAAGTCCGGTCGGTCTCAGACGAGTGGCGCTAGTTAGCCGGCAGCGCTTTCAGCGGTCGCTCCGTTTGCCAAAGCTCGTACAGGTAGCCGTCGGGGCCGCGAAAGTAAGTCCAGGCCTCGGATTCGCCGCCCTCGACATCAGTGACGAACTCTATTCCCCGTGACTCCAGTTCCTTCCTGGCCGCGCGCACATCCTCGACTTGAAAGGCCAGAACAGGACAAGCATGGAGCGGATAGAAACGACTCTCCGCGCCGAAGACCTCGAACAACTGTCCCGAGGGCACCTCAAACTGAACCATCCCCTTACCTTCCTGCACAACAGATAAGCCCAGCACGTCGCCAAAGAAGCGCGCAGTTGATGGCAGGTCGGCAGTTCGCACGCCCACCCACGTGTAGCCGAGTACCCTCATCGCGATTACCCTTCTTCTTGCCGCAGCCCCATGTCGCCCTCAAAATTCCTTCCGTCTCTGCGATAGCTGGAGAAGTTGCTGGTCAACATCCTGGGCGGCCTGCGTCAAGTTTTCGGGCTTGCCCAGATCCCGCCAATAAAATTCGTCGACACGAAATGCAAGGATCTTTTCTCCCTCGCCCGCCAGCCGCAGATAGGAGTTGATGATCGAAAAGATGCCATCTTCAGCCATCCTCGAAAGAAGCCGCGGAGAAATCACATGCACGCCCGAAAATGCCAGCGCCTTTGTTTCCCTCGACGGCCGGACAATTTCTGGCTCTTGACCGCTGCCCGCTCGCCGTCCGCAAAGTTGCTGCTGCTCGTCAAACAGCAGGTATCGCGACGTCTCGCGATCCTGCACTGCCAGCGTCGCCAGCGCCCGATTCTGCTTATGAACTTCCGCCATGCGGCGAAAATCAATCGTGCTCAGCACATCGACGTTGTGCAGAAGAAACGGCTCGTCCGCGTTGCCCTCAAGAAAAAACCACGACGCCTTCTTCAGCCCTCCGCCAGTATCGAGCAACACGTCCTCACGCGAGATTTCAATCCGCATCCCGAAGTTGTCGTTCTTCTTCAGGTAATCGACAACCATGTCGGCAAAGTGATGCACATTGACAATCACTTCGCGAATCCCAAACTCGCGCAACCGTCGGAGCGTAATCTCCACCAGCGCGTGTCCGTCCACCTCCACCAGCGCTTTAGGCCGATCGTCGGTGAGCGGCCGCAGCCTCGTACCCAGGCCCGCGGCCAGAATCATCGCCCTCATCGCGCGGCTTTCTCCGCCGCCGCTCTCTCAGGCGCAATGTCCTCGGCTGCCATCCGCTCCAATTCGCGATGCTGCAAGACAACCTCAACCCCGTTCCTTCCGCGCAACCGCTTCGCGACTTGCTCCGCCAGATACACCGAGCGATGCTGTCCGCCCGTGCACCCAAACGACACCATAAGATTCTTGAATCCGCGGTGCTGATAGTTGCTCACGCTGGCATCCACCAGCGACATCACACTGGCCAGAAACTGATGCACACTCTCCTGCTGGTTGAGGTAGTCGATCACCGGAGCGTCTCTGCCCGTAAGCATCTTGAAGCGCTCCTCGCGCCCCGGGTTGGGCAAGCTGCGCCCATCAAAAATAAATCCACCGCCGTTTCCACTCTCATCTTTCGGCAGGCCGCGATGAAAAGAGAAACTGGAAATCCGCACCACCAGACTGTCCGCATCCGAAGCCAGCCCCTGCAATTTCTCCGAGGCCAGCATGCTGTGAAAAGCATCCATGAGAGTCGGTAGCGCGATCGGCAGCGTCACGTTGTGCAACAGCCAGCGCAGATTTTTCAGCGCGTACGGCACGCTCTGCAGAAAATGCACCTTGCGTTCATAGAATCCGCGAAACCCATAGGCCCCAAGCGCCTGCATGATGCGGATGTACACATAGGCGTAGTAGTGCTGCAGGAACGCCTCGCGCTTCACATCCACGTAATGGCCCAGCGCGTCGAGATAATGATCCAGCAGTTTCTGCCGCAACTCTGGGGGCAGGTCGGCCTTGGCATCATAGAGAAGCGAGGCGACGTCGTACTGCAGCGCGCCCTTGCGCCCGCCCTGATAGTCCAGGAAATAGGGCTGCCCGTCGCGCAGCATGATGTTTCGCGACTGAAAATCGCGATAGAGAAAGTAATCTCGCCCCGCGCTCAGCAGAAACTTCGTTAGCCGGCTGAAGTCGTCTTCCAGAGCCTGTTCGCTGAACGCAATGCCCGCGAGCCGCAGGAAGTAATACTTGAAGTAATTCAGGTCCCAGGAAATCGACTGCCGGTCAAAACTCCCGCGCGGATAACACACCTTGTAGTTCAGGTCGCGCCCCGCCTCCACCTGAAACCGAGGCAGGGTGGCGATGACTTTTCGATAGGCTGCGACCACCGGAGCGTCGATCTGCTCGCCCGCCCGATGCTTGGAAAGAAACTCGAACAGCGATGTGTCGCCAAGATCTTCTTCGAGATAAGCCCCATGATCCAGATTTTCCGCATAGATTTCCGGCACGGGCAATCCGTGCTTGCGAAAATGCCGGGAAAATTCCAGGAAGGCCGCGTTCTCTTCGCGCACATCGTACAGAATGCCGACGGCGCTGATCTTCCCGCCAGCCAACCGGATGATCTTGCGCCCCGAGCCGCCGAGTTGCCCTTGCAACGGCTGCACCTGCTCGACCGGTAAGTGGAAGTGCTGCTCGAACAGATCTTTGAGAATATCCATGACGTGGGCCTGCGGTTCACCGGTGACGATTCATCCACCAAGATATCACCGACGCCAAGCCAGCGGGCCAGGGCGCCCGCCAAACGAGCGCGGCACCCTTCTATTGATCACTTTCGTAATAGCCCATCAGAGCCATTTTCACGCACCACGCCACGCGTTACTCTGTTTGTGAGCAGACTTCGGGGGAGGGCTGTTCGACATACGTCCCATGACTCAATGAGTCTGGGACGTTTTGTTTTGGAGTCTGCGTTACACAAAGTTTCTAACGCGACATAAGAAATTGCACTTCCTTTTCAATTTCCGAGATCGCAATCGGATCCACGTTCCCTTCGTGTAATTTCTGATTGAGCTGGGGCACTCTCCCCTGCTTGAATTCAGCCCAATCCCCGATAGCTGCTTTGGCGCGCTGGCTGGCCTCCTTGTAAACCGCAATTGCTTGAGAAGGCACAGCACGATCTCCGCCTTCGACCACACGCAGAGCCGACGTCAGTTCGCTGTATGCAGCTTGGAGTCCTCCAGGCTGCGCGGTCCCTCTATTCGTAAGAATCTTAGACATTTCCGCTTGAGCGTCTGCCAGAGCCGATTTGAGCGCAGCATTGTGCTCGCCGACCTTCTGTTCAGCGCTAGCCAATTGTTTCTGCACCGAAGCGATCTCGGCGAGCGCGCGGCGCGCCTCCAGCGTCTCGACGAATATTTGTTCGCCGAGTTCCCACTGCTGCTGAAGGATCTCCGGAGTCGCGGGCGAGCGCGGATCCATCACGACCTTCAAGACTTGAGTTTGCGCCTGGCCGTCGACGGTGAGCCGGACCTCATACACACCCGGGACAACTTTCGGCCCGCTGGGACTGCGGTATTCCGATTCTTCATCTGCACTCGGTCCTCCGGAACTGCCCCAGGTAAGATCCCACACAAACCGATGCGCTCCCGGAGTTGTCCCCAGCGATTCGGGCTTGGGGAACCAGCGCTCCGCGATGGGAACTGGCGGATGCTTCTCAGCTCGCCTATCTTCCGACGAGAATTTGCGAACCAGTTTCTTCTGGGCGTCGAAAATCTCCAGCGTGACCTTGCCGGCGGCGGCAGACTTGAGGAAGTAATCGATCATGGCGCCAGCCGGAGGATTCTCGGCGGTTGGTTCCTCAGGCGGAAGCGGCGTGCCGACGAACGAATCATTATCGACGCGAAACGCAGTCGCGGGATGATAAAGCCAGAATGCGCTCGCTCTTGCGGCCCCGGCCGCCTGGCGCAGCGGCGTGATGTTGTCCAGAATCCAGAACGAACGGCCATGGGTAGCAATCACGAGATCCTCGTCGTGGATCGTCAAATCGCGAACCGAGGTCACCGGCAAATTGAGTTGCAAAGATTGCCAGTGGTGGCCATCGTCGAACGATGCGTAAACTCCCGCTGCCGTTCCCGCAAAAAGCAAGCCCTTCTTCTGAGTGTCTTCGCGAATGGCGTGCGCAAAAGCAGGGTCTGCAATGCCGTTCGTAATCAGTTGCCAGGTTGCCCCATAGTCGCGCGTTCGATACAGATAAGGCGTCCGATCCTCCAGGCGGCTGCGATCGACCGCTGCATAAGCCACGGCAGGATCGAAGTGCGAAGATTCGATCAGAGAAATCTTGCTCCACGCGGAGAGACCTGGGGGCGTCACATCTTTCCAGGTTTTTCCGCCGTCGCGGGTCAGGTGAATTAATCCCGTATCGCTTCCCGCCCAGATCACATCGCGGTTGAGAGCTGAGGGCGCAATGGTGAAGACCACGCCGTAACCCCGTTGCTTCGCGTTCTCGATCGTTGTCGGCCCGTCCGCCTTCTCTCCCGGCTGTTGCGTCGATCCCGTAAGATCCAGGCTGATCGTCTCCCAGTGCAGACCGCCGTCAACCGTCTTCATCACATATTGCGTGCCGAAATATAACGTGGTCGAGTCAGCGGGAGAGAACAGCAGCACGGGAGTCCAAGGATCCCGATATTTGCGCTGATTAATCTCTGAACCAAATGTCAGCGCCGGCCACGGAGTAATGTCCTGACTCAATCCGGTGCGTTTGTTGAAGCGGTCTACGCTGCCGAAAGTTCCACTCAAATAGATGATGTTCGGATCCTTGGGATCGGGCGCCATATACCCGCTCTCGCTTCCGCCCGCGGGAAACCAGTCGCGTGGTGTGATCTGTCCGTGGTCGGTGCGGCTCGGAACCGCAGCGCTCCCGCTATCTTGTTGCGCGCCGTACACGACGTAAGGAAACTGCTGGTCGGTAATCACATGATAGAGCTGCGCCGTAGGCTGGTTGTACCACGTGCTCCAAGTCTGGCCGCGGTCCAGACTGATCGTGGTCCCCTGATCCGTTCCCAGAACCATGCTGGCAGAATTCCTGGGATCGATCCAAATCTGGTGGTAATCGTCACCACCCGGCGCGCCGCGCACGATGGTGATAGTCTTCCCTCCATCTTCGGATCGGTATAGAGCGACATTGGGGAGATAGAGCACATCCCGATTCTGAGGATCGATGGTGATGCCGCTGAAATACCAGGCTCGACTCGTGAGCCGGGGGTCCGCATTTTCAAGAACCCACGTCTCGCCCCCGTCGTCGGAACGATACAGCCCACCCTTCTTCGCCGAAATGAGGGCATAGACGCGCTTGCCGTCCGGAGCAACGTCAACGCCAATGCGTCCCCAATCGCCGTCAGGTAAGCCGCCGCCGCTAAGACGCGACCACGTCTTGCCCGCATCTTGAGAGCGGTACAATCCCCCTCCGGGTCCATCAATCGGAGCATAGGTGCTCCAGGGAGGACGATGCGAATTCCATGTGCCGGCAAACAAAATCTGCGGATTACCCGCGCAGATCGCCAAATCTGAAATGCCGATCTCACGTCCCACATCCAGTACCTTGCTCCAATGCGTCCCTCCATCAAGCGATTTGTAAACGCCACGCTGTTCGTTCGGACCATACGCATGGCCGAGCGCCCCGACGTAGACGACGTTCGAATCCTTCGGATCGACCACGATCCGGCTGATCTGCCGCGTGTCCTCCAGACCGATGCGCGTCCAGGTAGATCCGCCATCCGCGGATTTGTAGACGCCATTGCCGGAAGACAGATTGGAACGAATATCGGACTCGCCGGTTCCAGCGTAAATCGTCTTGGCGTCGGAAGGCGCCACCGCGATCGCGCCAATGGCACCGATCGGCTGGCTGTCAAAAATCGGCGTCCACACAGTTCCGGCATCGGTGGTTTTCCAGATGCCCCCATTGACCGCGCCAAAATAAAAAGTAGTAGAATCGCCCGGCACACCGGTCACCGCAACCGCCCGCCCCCCGCGGAACGGCCCAATCAGGCGCCACTTCAGCCCGTTCACCAGCTCAGAAGAAACCGACTGCGCCGTCGCTGACGCGGCCAGCAGGAGAAGCAGTGTGACGGCATAGCAGAAACATGACCTGAGCCTAGACATGCGTTGATCCCTCGATGGACAGCCAGTCTACTGGAAAAATGAGAATGCGTTCCTGAGGAAAGCAAAACAGGTTCCCCTCGGAAGTTGTCTTTAGAATTGGTGGCGGCGGTAGGACTCGAACCTACGACCTACGGATTATGAGACCGTCGCTCTAACCACCTGAGCTACACCGCCACTATATTGACAATGCAAGACTTAGTTGGTTACTAAGGGCATCTTGCATCGCATGGATCATCGCATTAAACTGTCGGACATGGCTGACCAACAGCACCAAACGGGCTACATCTACGAAGCCTTCAATGCGTTCCATGTACGCTATTATGCCACAGAGAATCGAGCCGGTAAGTTGGTTCGCGTGCAGAAGTCGCACAAGCTGTGCCGCAAAGAAGGGAAGTACAAGAGCGCCACCTGCAACGCGGTGAAGAACCTCTGCACCGACTTCCTCAAGGACAAGGTGAACGCACCCAGCCGGGTCGTCACCGGGGATGACGTGCGGGTGGTGGATTTCTGGACGAACACCTACCTGCCGCGCGTTGTGGCCCGGTTGAAACCTTCCACGCTACGAGGCTACAAGCAAATCTGGCGACAGCTTCTCAAGGATCACTTCGCAGACCTCACCTTGCAGAGCTACGAAGGCAAGCTGGGGCAGCGTTTCCTGAAATCGTTGGCCGATACGCAGAAGCAAAATAGGAACACCCTCAAACACGTGAAGGCCCTTGCCAGTTCCATCTTCACCACGGCGGTTGAGCAAGAAATCATTTCATCAAATCCATGGCGTGATGTAGTCATGCCGCGTGACGCCAAGGCACCGGAGCGCACGAAGCATTACACCTTGGAAGAGGCAGAGAACATGATTTCGGCCTTGGTGGATCACGTTGACGCGCAACTTGTGCTGGCACTCGCGTGTTTCCTTGGTTTGGGACCGGCAGAGATTGCCGGGTTGCAGTGGGGCGACGTTGACACGGATTGGATTCACATCAGGCGCAACAAGGTGCGAGGCGATGTTGTCACTCCGAAGACACCTGAGCGCATGGCATCGGTACCGATCATTGACCAAGTACGTGTGCCGTTGGAGTTGTGGCGTGCAAAAGTGCAGGCCAGTGAAGCCGCGTGGGTGATTGCCGATCTACCGAACCTTATCAATCGCGTCATCATTCCGCACGTGGAAGGCTTGAACCAGTGTGTGCCGTGCGAGAAAACACCGAAGAAATCAGGTGTGAAATGGGCCGGGTTGTATGCCGGTAGGCGAGGTGCTTGCACGATGGTGGTTGAAGCGACCAACGGAAATTATGCCGTCGCACAAGCGTTGCTGCGGCACAAGACGATGACCACAACGTTGAACGTCTACAAGAAAGCGATCACACAAGGCGCGTTTCAGGCAGGCATGAAGATGCTGGAAAAGACCCTCAGCAAATAGTAGGATCGACGGAAAGAGGGGAGGTGAGACTTGATGTTTACAGGGACAACAGTGGAGCCCGACATGGTAGAAAACGGCGACCTGATTTTTGCAGAGACCAGCGTGACTGTAGTGACTGAGCATGGCGCTGATGTAATCCCACCAGCACCGGGTCTGAGTCCTCTTGCTCAGGACGTGCAAGCGCTGTCTGGCGGCGATTGGCAACCGTAAGTGGCACTATTCCTACCCGGCCTCGGCATGATCCGCCGAGGCCATTTCTTTGCCCAACGCGGCTCGCCGGGTGACAGCACACGATGCCGGCTGACCGAAGCGATACCGGTTAGGAGTTGACTGCATCAACGTGAAACTCGGCATCGATCACTATCAGGATCGGGCCTTGTCAGAGTGACTCGCGTCACAGACAGACTCTGGTTTTCGGAGTAGGTTGCCCTAGTCACCTTGCCGACAGTGGCCATCCAGGCTACCCATTGGAGCGGCGCTACCACGAGCAAGGAGCGGGAGGCTCTTTTGCTCTCAGGAAACTTGCAAACATGGCAAACAAGCCGAGGCTACGGCATCATCGCCAGAGAGTGCCGAGCACCCGGTTTCGTTGGCACGCTTGCACAACGGATTGCTAATGACAAGGACAGTCGTACAGGTGAATTATTGACGTGAGGCACAGCCGTTTGGGTCACGGTGGAGTGTTCGGATTTCGTAACATGATTAATTTCGTTGCTGAGTCTGGAGCAAATGCTCTTACTCTGTAAGAACTTCCCCTGCGAGCCTTCTGCTCGACTCGCTCGATTCAATGCGCGCGCATCTCTCCTGACCTAAGGAGCGGGATACTCCGACTGTCTGGGCCCAAGAAGATTACCCAACGAAAAGCGGAGGGAGTATGGGAAGAAGCTTCTGCATCGCCATTGCACTTATTCTTTGCGCGGTTAGCACATACGCACAGTCCAACCCAGCCTTATTTCGCTGCAAGACCCAGAAGCACATCATCGATTTATCGATCAACAACTCCGGTCAAACGGTTGAGGGTCCAGCATGTGCCCAGATCGTCGTCAATGCCGTTCGCTATGGGGCAGACTTCGGAAAGACGGTGAGCTACACCGCGGGGGCGAATCTGCCTAGTATTTTCCCATCGTCTTTCTCGGCTGGAGGAGGTCAGCCGGCAAAAGTAGAGAGTCTTAACGATCATTTTATGGCCGACTTCACGAATGTCCAATCCTTGCAAGGCCAGCTGATTGCACTCGAAAGTATCGATCGCAAAACCGGTAGCGACACTGACAAGTATCTTGCGAACCTTCGGGCTCTGATCGGTCAAACTGACGAGACACTCAAGTCTGGGGGGCCGAAGGCTGTTGTTGCCTTAGTGAAGGGTCCCGAAATACAGAAACAGATGGATGATGCAATTAGGAGCGCGTTCAATTGGACGACTACTGACGGAATTGTCGGGGGGCTGCAAAGGGTGCAGGCCGACCTGAACGGGCTCCCGGCGCGCTTTCCCGCGAACACGGGGGCGATTACGGGCGACCCTTGCAGCGACACAAACATCGGCCAACTCGGCTGGGCCGATTGGAGTAAGTGCCGGGACGCTCAATACAAAGCCGCCCAGTCAATCGTTTCAGCTGTGTTGACGGAGGCAGGCGCGTGGACTTCCGATGGAGACAAGGCAACACAGTTCGCCAAGAAGATTGGGATAGTCCAGTATTGGAAGAACGCTATCAGTGCGGTGACTGAGGATTCGTTCACACTTCAGTCGGAAGTCTCATGCGGAGTCCTGTTCAACAAGAACGAGCAGACGATTTTGAAGCTGCTCCTGGTCGACCGAACTTCCGTCTTTGACGGCCAGACTACTCAATCCCAAACGAAAGATGGACTGCTGACGGTTACTTGTTCATCGCCTTTCGCGGTTACAGCGGGTGCGGCGTTCAGCACGATTGAGAACCAGCAATTCGCAATCGTGAAAAGCTTACCTCCCTCCGGCACGACTTCAATCAACACCTTCGGAGTGACATCAGACTCAAAAATAAACCCCTATCCGATCGCGATGGCTCATGCACGGCTGCGAGATTGGGACGACAACCGATATGCTTTGCACTTCAGTTTTGGAGCCGGCGCAAACGTCAATGGTGACAGCTCTGGTGGGTCGAGTGCGGAATTCTTGACTGGACTGAGCATCTCGTTTTGGCGCACGATCTTCGTGACTGGCGGTCTGGACGTTGGGAAACAGTCGAAATTGAGCGGCGGATTCAAGATTGGAGACACGGTACCGACCGACATCACGTCTCCCCCGGTATCGACCTCATACAAGGCAGGCTTCGGATTCGCGATCACATTCACCAAACCGTAAGGTTAGGTTTTATGGCCGTTCTGAAATTCCAGATTGAGCACCAAGACCGGGACCAGTGGTGCTGGGCTGCTGTCGCCGCTAGCATTTGCGGGTTCTACCAGGACGATACGCTGCCAACCCAGTGCGGGCTCGCGAATCAGTTCCTGTCACCAGGTGAGGATTGTTGCGAGGAAGGCGCGTCAGACAACTGCAATATCCCATTTGCTCTCGACGTGGTGCTCAACCAACTCGGGCACCTGGTTCAACCGCCGCAAGCCATCGTCCCATTCGAGAATCTGGATCACGAAATTACCGTGAACCAACTACCTGTCGTGGTGCGAATCATGTTTTCGGACCTTGTGACTGCCCACTTTGTGGTGGTCGTCGGCTGCGCCACCGATGACAGTGGAACTCAAGTGCTCAAAATTGCAGATCCGAGCGATGCCGCGGGGAACGCGACAAGCATGGAATATTCGACGCTTCTAAGCGACTATAGGCCAGGAGCGACGTGGGACCAAACATATTTCACCACCAAGAAAGCGTGACTCTGCATGCCACGTACGCGGCTCGCACCTCCGGGGCATTCCCAGATCAAACTGGCCGATGCTCTGAAGACTCTCGGCAACATTCAGGCGAAGCACAAGCGGTGGATGGCTTTTGAGCCCTCTACTTCGGGCCACGGCAGTGTGTTGCATCCTCATCCCGTTTACAGCATTCGGCTCAATAGATTTCTGGAGGGACAGCCGTTGAGCGCCACGCTGAAGAAAGTCGGGTGGATCTACTTCCTGAGAGACTCTGGAACGACGCTCGCATGCGCCGAAGTGAGCGTCATTTCAGGGAAGCACAAGAACGCACGGTTGAGTGAAGGACCATTTGTAAAGAAGGCATTCAACTTGATCGAGAGAGTGGAAGATGATTCGAGAATCAGACGACGCCCCCACGAACTGAGGTTCCTCCGTCTGGAATCGATACACCTTTTTGCTCTGTGGCTTAGAGTTAACCAACGAGTGGAGTATTTCGTTCCTGTGACATCGACTGGCGCGGTCTTGAGAGTGGGTGAGTGGATTTCGCGAAGGGATTTCACGAAGGCTTTACGGTCAGAAGGGCAGCGGATACTTGCCGCCCAAGAGCGAATGTCGCATCTGCTCAAAATACGTCAAGGTTGAACCCGCGGATGCCCTAGAGGCGGCTCCTTGGTGTTGGGCCAGGTTCTCAACTCCTAAAAGGGGGCGAAGCTTCACGATTCTCAGATTTCAAAACGCTAGGTCGGGAATATCGACGTGCTAAGGCCCGAAAGCAGCGTTATTTCGCAAGTCGCATAAGCGTACCTGCAAGCGTCAAAATTGGATACGTGTACGGCGACTGGTATCTGAGATTGTTCGTCGACAGTCAGTCGCAATGAGTCGCAGGACGCACGACCGTGCCTGCAAGTCGAGACTTGCGCACAGAGGGACTTCCGACCACGGAAAAAATGGATTCGTAGAATGGCGACTCACGCTGAAAAACACTGATTCTCTCCTGTGGAACGGCCTCTACTAATTAGAGCTACGTGTTAGAGCTACGTGTCTTCGTCTGCTGCTCTTGCGACGAGATCCACTTTGCGGTTTCTCCAGAAATAATGGCATCTGCTCGCTCTACATAGAGTGCATCAGCTTCCTTCATATCCTGCATACGGTCCCGCTTTGGCCGAATACAGGAAATCCTCCCGTCGGAGTGCTTCTCGTGTTGCACGGTAGAGTAGCCAGTTCTGCTGATACTGGCCGAGCTGAAGAACTGCTTCGATTACACCGATTAGCGCACCTAAAACTGCGACAACCCATTTCTGACGGTCTGTTGTAGTCGCCACAGAACTGACAGGTATCGCGGCCGCCATGATGATCTCTATAACTTGGAGAGAAAGAAACTCTAAGTGATTCTTCCTAGCCTTCGCCCCGTACCAGGTACTCTGCTCACGGATCCTATCCAATATCGAGTTGTCAGGCATCGCTGTCCCATTCCTAGCTCTGAGAACATGCTCTGGAAGGTGCGACAGAATCGGTCTAATTCATTGCTGGCAAAGAACTTCGCACTTTCGCGCTTGACGTTCACAACTGGTCTAAGCGGTCGTTATCACGGGGGGAGTTTTCCGAAAAACACGAGCTCCCAAGAGGCTATTGACGTAAACAAGACTTGGCCGTAAAGTGTTAGCGCAAGAAATGGGGGCGGTTTGATGGCACCATGGAAGAAGCTTCGACAGCGCGTCTTAAAGCTAGCATCTCTTTTGCTAGTTTCATGTGGGCTTCTTTCCGCGCGGACGACGCCCATCCGTTCCACTTCTTCAATTCCGCAGCGAATAGCTGCCGTGCAGAAGGTGGTACAAGAGATGCCCGCCAAAATGAAGCAACCGTTCTTGATTCGGGCGCAATGGGGAAATTGGGGAAACTGGAATAATTGGGCTAACTGGAACAATTGGAACAACTGGCGCAATTGGAGCAACTGGGGCAACTGGAGAAACTTTTGATCAACGTTGGATCCCGTCCTGGCTCTGCTGATGTCTTTCTCTAATTTATTACCTTTGCACGGTCCCGCTCAACTTCCTGAAGCGAATTTACAGTTTGCGCGTTCGCTCGAGATTCTTGTGCTGCAACCCACACCTTTCTGCAATCTCGATTGCGACTATTGCTATCTATCACAACGCGATGTTATTGGCCGGATGAGCATCGAGACGATTCGTGATGCCGTAAGACTAGTAATCGACGGTGGGCTCGTCGAAGACCATCTTTCGGTGGTGTGGCACGCGGGGGAGCCATTGGTGCTATCCACTGACTACTACTCTGAAGCTTTTGCAGCTATAGAGAACGTGGTGCAACAAAAGTTTAGAGTTTCTCATTCCTTCCAGACCAATGGAACTCGTATTGATGATAACTGGTGCGAGTTCTTAAAACGGCACGACACGAGAATCGGTCTGAGCATTGATGGACCGGCGTTTTTGCACGACCTTCATCGCAAGACCCGTCAGGGAAAGCCCACCCACGCGCTCACAATGCTAGGGGTGCAGAAGCTCCGGGAATACAAAATTCCCTTCCATGTCATAGCGGTTGTTTCACTGGATTCTCTAGATCACGCCGGCGCGATCTTCCGGTTCTTTGAAGAGCTCGACGTCGAAGAGATCGGATTCAATGTGGAAGAGCTCGAAGGAGATCATGAAAACTCGAGCCTGACGGCAGAAGGTGTTGAAGCCCGATTGGATAACTTTTGGCAGCGGCTTTACGAGCTCTATGAGTCTTCGGGACGAAGAGTTCGAATTCGGGAATTCCAGAGAGCAACCAGCGCGATTCTGGCGGCCTCCGAAGGTCTATCGTGGCGAGATGTAGCCGCACAAAACGACCAGGTCTTACCTTTTCGAATTTTATCTGTGGACTGGCAAGGCCGGATCTCCACGTTTTCGCCGGAACTCCTGGGAGTCTGTGACCGAAACTACGATGATTTCAGTTTTGGGCGGGTGGGACGCGACAGCCTCGTATCAATTCAAACATCCCCAACTCTCCAGCGAGTAGCGCGCGAGGTTAGCATCGGGGTTCATGAGTGCTCCCGATCTTGCGAGTATTTTTCGGTCTGTGGCGGAGGATCTCCGTCTAACAAGTACTTCGAGAACGGCAGCTTCATGTCGACGACAACCATGTATTGTCGAAGCTCGATTCAGCTCCCCATCAAAACTGTGCTGAGCGGGTTGGAGCGCCAGCTTCAGTTAGACCGGCCCTACACTTCGGGGATCTTTGGTCGTTTTTCCGTGTTTCGCCGCACACCTCCTGGTAGGTCACACCGGATACTTCCAGATCAGTCGTGAGACATGAGCACAGGTCCGCCAGACGATTACTTATGTTTAGATTGTGTCGTGTTAGCGCAAGCACACGACCAGCATCGGTCTCATCCATGTCGTCCTTTGCGAGCAATTGATCCCGATCTGCCCAAATCATTAGGGTAGGGCTACCACTTTGATGTGAAGCGTTCCCGGAAGAGATGAGCTGGACCGCGACGATCCTTTGGTTTCCAGAGAGAGTTTCATCAGCTGTAGCGTTCGACAACGCGCCACCGAAGACTCTCACCGCCAGTGCTTCAATCTTTTCTACAATCTTCCTTGAGGACAAATCAAGAATGTGAGTCCGACCCTTTAAAGTACTGGCAGCTGCCCACGTTCCTCCCGCCGAAAATGTTACTGCCGATATGCTATCGTCGATGTCAGAAATATGCACTATGTCGCCGCCGTCGTTGATTCTCAATACGTGGGCGGCCCTTCCAGCTCCCACAATAAGTGTGGACGAATCGCTAGGGTTAAATTGGATTGCTCCGATCGAGCCATCGAAGGGTGCCGTCGGACTCCACCGCAGATCCTGCATTTTGTTCTCGTCCAGCTTCATTACCTTGAGCACCCCATCGGCAGTGCCCGCGGCGATCATCCGCGAATCGCTACTAAACGCGAGCGCCGTAAGCGGATTGATTGTAGTGTTCTCCGGCGAATTGTCGGAGGAGTTCCCGCCTTTGTCCACTCGTATCACTTTGGCAGACTGGACCAGTGCCGCTCCGGGATCGAAGTTGTAAGTTAGTATGCGACCGCAATCGTCACCCACTGCAAGCATTGAGCCGCTGGGAGTCAATGCGAGCGAAACAGGTGCCCTTTGACATTCCTTCGCGTTAGGATCCCTCTTACGGAAATCCCCATGTAATTCAGCAAATCGGCCTGTCGCCACGTCCAAGAGCCGAATTGTGGCATCGCATTCGGTTGCAACAATAGTCGCATCGGCAGCTGTTGCTACTTGACAGGGGACTCCTTGGCGGTCGATCGGCCACGGGTCGCCCGTTTGACCTGGGATCGATCTAAACCGCTGGGACGTGTCATCGAACCGGAGAATGCTCGTGATAGGTGCCACGTCGGGTTGGTTCTTCGTAGTTGTTTGAATCGCTAGACAAGAGACAGCGACCAGCTTACCTCTATCACCAAGGGCCGCTTCCTGAGGGTTAGGACAGTCGAATGCCTCGACATCAGGCGACTCAGCAGTATTCGTAGTAAACTTTACCAATTGCCCGTTTGCGGCACTCGAGAACGCGAGATTGTCCTTGGGATTAGGAGAAAACGCAATCCACGTTGCTCGATCCGAGAGCACAACTCGCGCAGTTTCAAAACCAGTCGCTGCAATCTTTACACGCGCCGTGCTCTCGCCCACGGCCAAGCCAAGAAAGTCGTCCGTCGGGCTGAAAGTCAGATGGGAAACCTTTCGCCCAAAGTAATCACTCCAGCGAAGTCTTCCATCCACGTTCCCTACACCTGCCGAATATGACACGACCCGAACTACATTGTCGTGGCCATCCTCGGAGTAGGCTAATAAACTGGTCTCCGGCTTATTACTGAACGCAAGCGCAGAAATTGGGTAGGAAGTCTTTAAAGGCGAGTGACGCCCTACATTAAGGATCACCTGTGACTGGTTCTGGAGATCAATAATGGTTATCTTTCCATCTGCCATGCCGACCCCGAGGAGACGGCCATCAGGCGAAAAGTCGAGAGGTGCATCGATAGATATACCGTGGATGTTTCGAGTCTCTACACGGCCTGTAAGGTCAACGAGCCGGAGCATTGCAGTGGCTCGTTCGCCAGTTGCTTCTTTCTCCACAAAGGCAAGGTATCGACCATCCTTACTGATAGCTTCGTTGAGTAGTGCTATGTTGTCACGCTCGAACACAGGTTTGTTGTGTCCACGGATGTCCACGACCCGAATAGAGCCGATTATTGTTTCTGAGCTGTGCGCCTTCGGCGACCGGTATTCGACAGTCGCAATCCGCGATGATTCAGAAGAGAACCCTGCCCTTGAAGGTTCTACAATCAAGGCAAGATTATTTGTGCAGGGGACTGTCCACGACTCCGTAGAGTTAGGACCTGACGGACCGAAAATCGTCACCGTGCGATCGTTGCAAGGCGTCGCAACGAACCGTCCAGAAGAGCTGACGGCAGTGTATCGGCCTCGTTGCAAGAAATTCTGGTCTTCAGAATCGGTATCGGATCGGATCGCCAAAGGCCGTAGACCTTCCGCCAAGTCTGGAGGAACCGAAAGTGCGACAACCCGAAACATATCCCTACCCTTACCTTCTGAGTCAGGCACTAGAAACAGACGGTCAATTAGCTGTTTGTCTTTTGTAGGCAGCGGAATTCCAGGAGTGATTCGGTCGAAAGTTTCCCAGGCGGCCAGATCCGTGTTGGATGGCCTAGCTTGGATCTTGAACGATTCGATCTTCAAGAGAGCAGCGCGCTCTTGCGTCTTTGCGCCAAGCTGAGCGCGCTCATACTCAGATTGACTCGCGTAATCTTCAGCTCTTTTAGTTCTGGCGAAAACGAAAATAACAGCGAAGGCACTTAGCAAGGCAGCTAGTGCCGCGAATATTGCAACCTTCTCCAAACGCAACCACCAAAGATGCGATTTGCTTCCTTGGAGAAAGTCTTCCGCATCTTTCCAGTCTGAATTACTCTGTGCGCTCTCAGTAACCAAATTGTATCTTTTGCTCCAGGCCTCGCTCCAGCCTTTAGTCGCATTGGATCTAAATTCCTCGAAATATTCGAGCTCGCCGGCCTGGAGCCAGCCACGGATACCCGCACGATGATCTCTGGCGTTTTGAACGAGTCGTTGATATTGTCCCGCCGACGTGGCCTCCTGTCGTACCCACTTGGCAAGCCTTTGCCATCCGTATATTAGGCTTTCGTGGGTAATGTCTATAATGGCCGTGTTCGGCAACTTATGAACTTCCCTAGCATCGGAACCGGTAGGATCACTTACAGTGTCTTCGACGTTTGGTGAAGTCAGGAAGGCTACATGATCGTCCAGGAAGTGCTTAATGATAGCCTGTATTTCCAATTCCTCTGTGGCGGTTTTACAGCCCACAAGAGAATAAATGTCCCAGAGAGCTGCCGAGCAACGGACGAGACGATTGGACACGTCCTGCGCCGTGATTCGCTTAAAGATGAGTTCGGCAATGTCCTGCTGTCTGCCCTTCGAAAGACCCTCGAACAAGCGCTCAGCGTGTTTGTCTAGAGCATGGTCAAATCCTCCTGCGCGTTGGTAGTCCTTGAGCGACAGTTCAGCTAGAGATTCCGCCGAAAGTTGTGCGATTGCTGACGGCGGAGCCGACTTCTGATCTCCATTATCCCCAGCCGTTCGGTACATCCACTCTTCCCAAGTTTGCGCGAGGGCGTGCTGAAGCCTTGGTAGATTACGGGGCTCGTCATTGAAATCGTTGAGAAGGCGATTGACCAACTGTCGCTCGACGTCGCCTGCCGGGCTTCCCAATTTAGCTGGACGGACAATTGCGTCGACCAGTTCACTGACAGTCATGCGTGGTATTAGATATTGAGTCCCATTCAGGAGCTCTGGGAAATCTCGAAAACGGGCGCAGTCACCCAGATAATCCGAGCGCATCGTAATAACCACATATATGGGAACCTCAGATTGCTGCGAAGCCTTCATCAGGCGATCAACGAAGGCACGGGCCGGCTCGAATTGATCACCATCTTCACCTACAGACTCATCGCGTGAGCCCACCAAGGTAAACACTTCTTCAAATTGATCGACTACCACCAGAAGATTTTCATCATATTCGGCCCGTTGTCCCGTTCCCAAGAACTCTTTGCCGATCTCGATGAGACTTCGACTGTTGAGGTCAAACTGTTCCTTCAGGCTTTGCACTTTGTTGCTGTCCAGCGATCGTGGGATTACACTCCGGACCAGGCTCCCCCAGAGTGATTCCATCGGATGAGGTCCGGGGCGGAGTACAATTGTCCGCCATCGGTAGCCTGCGTCACTTATGAAGCCCTTGCGTAATGAGGGCAGTAGCCCTGCTCTAACGAGGGATGATTTGCCACTCCCAGAAACACCAATCACGGCGAGGAAGTGATGTTGGTATAGCCGGTCCAACAATTCCATGACATGGCGCTCGCGCCCAAAAAAGAAACTGCTGTCTTTTGTGTCGAATGGCTTGAGGCCTGGATATGGATTCCGCCGCATTGATCTAGCTCGGATCGTCAGTGAGACTAGCCAGAAAGCGGCGGAGCTTGTCGGGATCGAACAGTCTCCCCAGTGTAGGTGAAGAGCTCACTGTGTTTGAACCTGGGTTAACGTAGTTTGGATTGTGCTTACCTATCACGTCTTCGACAGCACCTAAGTTCTTGAGGACGTCTGTTCGGTCCTTGTTGTTGGGTTCTGATGTGAATATAGCTGCTGATTTGTACTTAGCCCGACCGTCAGTCTTCCGGTCAACGACTTCTCTCCAAGTGTTCCGCAGCCAGTCCTTATCTCCTTGAACCCAGTCAACCAGAATTGCATCGCACGAGCTTAAGAGCTCTTCGTGTTGCCTGATACGTTCAGATGGAAGGCTATCGGAAGGCGATAGTGGCTGAAGGGGCTTGAGGCGAATCGGCGTTGACTGCGCCAGATTCTCGTTGGTGATCTGTTCGACTAGCTGGGATGCCTTCTCAAGTTTTGGGCCTTTGCTATCGGAGATGACGTAAAACCGGATCCTGTTCATCGATCGCGACTCGTCAGTCTTCTCGGGGAACCCCGACCCTTCAGGATTGCTTTTTAGGCGATCATAGAATCGCGACGCAAGGTTGCCAACGTAAAGCTCCAGGCCATCGTTTTGAAGCTTGTTAATGAACAGTCCTTGCTTGGAGCTCCGCTCTTCGTACTCTTTGGTGCCAATCCAAAACACCGATCGTTTCTTGCTTTCCTGTGCAAAGGCCAGCAATTCCTCGAATTCGACTTGGTATTCACTACCCAGGATAAATATGCAGAACTTTGATTCCTCAATCCACGCGCGTAAACGGCCACGTGCGGCGTCAAAATCAGGGATAAAGACGCCGGGCAAGAGCCGGTGTCCATCGCCGAAAAGGTCCGCCTCGAGTTTCTTAACTTCGTCAGTTAAACTGAGATTAGAGAATTTGGCGACAAAGACAGGATCGAACTGAGTTCTGAGATCTTGCAAACGGCCTGCGACACGTCCCGCTAAGTATTCGATTTGGTCTGTGTATTGACTAGCTCCAGGCCTGAGAACGCGATCTACGTTGCCGGTACGAACATAGAAACTGACATCTGTTACGCCCTTTACCCAAAACCGATAATTTGCGTCGAGGTCAGGTAGAAGGACGACCTTAAACACGAGCGATGCGTGCTGATTGCTCGATGTGGGACGCGGCGATCGCCTGAACCAACTGAGCTCCTCATTACAAAACTCACTCAACAGGAGCGATGGCGACATCACTGGA
The DNA here is from genome assembly GCA_013289685.1 of Acidobacteriota bacterium. Taxonomy (GTDB): domain Bacteria; phylum Acidobacteriota; class Terriglobia; order Terriglobales; family Acidobacteriaceae; genus Sulfotelmatobacter. The sequence continues at coordinate 116,632 of JABCZL010000005.1, forward strand.
ACGAAAAGCGCGGAGCTCTTGACATCGTCGTGCAGTTTCCCTCGGTATTTCTCGTCCGGGGCAAGTTCGTCATCCATGCATACATCTACAGTGCCCAGGCGCGCCCTCAGGCTAGTTTCTAAATCTTTCTTAAAAGTTGAAACCCAGCCGGAACCACGAGGGCTGTCATCATTGTGAGCGTGACAAATGAAAACGTCGTGGTGAACTGTAGGAACGTACGTCACAGGCGCTCCAGGATTGCTGGCCTTCTAGCTTTGACGCAAGGTACCCAATTTCGAAGCCGGTCTGACGTCCATACCCGCGTCGCCCGATGCTCTCAGTCAGGGGTGAATCTTACTGTGCGGCTATCCTCATGTCAATGGCACCACACTGAGACCCGAATTGGATACTTAAAGAGCGTCTTCCGCGGCGCGACATCGTCCGTCCAACAGATGTGATCGACGAAAACGAAAGCCCACTCCGATTGCATTGCTTCAATCACAGAAGCGAACCACAATAAACGCCGGGTGGGTTTCTTGCGGCGAGTGACGTGACGCGTCGCACGGCTGTCCGGCACTTCACCACAACGATTCAGTCGGTTCTCTTAGGCTGCCCGCTTTATCTTCGCCCACCTCGCACGCTGAGCGGCTGCAATCCTTTTGCGACCTGCCGCCGAGATCGTTCGCTTCGGCTTCGGCGCCTGACCCCTCGCTTTCTGCTTTGCCCACCGAGCTTTCTGTGCCAGACTAATCTTGCGTCTACCGGCAGCAGACATCGTACGTGACGTGCCGTTGGAGCTGCTTCCCAGCGCAGAGAGCGCCGCGTCGATACGTTGAACTTCCCCTTGCGCTCGTTCCCGTTCCTTCTTCAACTGCTGGACTACACCGGACATGCGTTTCATTGGGACCCCCGGCTGGATGATAGCAGGATGGGGAGAGGCACAACAGGTTGAGTCTGGCTCTAAGGCGGATCTCCGCGAGGCGATACGATCAAGTGTGGACGATGAACCATCGGGGCGCACACGTTGCCAGAGATTCGGGAGCTTTTTTCGAAATCCCCCTCCCCTCAAGGCCCGGCTTTTTACGTTTGAACTTTCTGTTACTCGCCGTATGATAGGCGTGCCAATGTCCCCCGCAAATTCAAGGAAGGTCTTCCTCGTAGTCGCCGGCGGAAATCCCTCCGCGGAGAGGCATTTCGAGGATACGATCCAGCGCAAGCGGACCCTGGAAGAAGTCAGGAGATTCCTGCCGACCCAAGAGATTGAAAACCTCGAAAAGATTTATCACGGATCAACCTTTATCGCATGGGGAGCGGTTCCGGGGCCAATGAACGAATCGCGGTGGGAAAAGATGACTCCCGGCGACGTGGTACTCATCTACAACAAGGGGCTCATTCGATTTGCCGGGGAAATTGCCGCCAAAGTTAGAAATAAGGAGCTGTCGCGGTATTTTTGGAAGGAAAACGAAACTGGCGGGACGTGGGAACTTATGTACTTTATCGTGAACGAGGAAAGGACAGATGTCCCCATAGAGAAGCTGAATCCCTTGTTTGGCTATCAACCCCATTACCGACCGCAAGGGTTCTCCATGATCAACGAAGAAGCAGTTTCGGACTTCGCGCAGAATTATGGCGACATACTGGGCGTGCTGAAAACGCTCGAACGCGGAGAGGAACTGGTCCACCTCCCGATGCGGAAGGCAGCGATCAGTGCCGGCATTGACGAGCGCATCGAACGTGTACCCACAGAGCATGACGAGATGCAGTGGAGGCTGATACGCCTCGGTCAAATCGCGAAATGCGATGTCTGGGTGCCTCGGAACGATCAACCCAAGCAGTACGAAGGGCACCAGTTCCGTGATTTCGTGCTACACGAATTCCACGAGACGTTGGACGTGCCCCGGAGCATTCAGAACATCGACGTAGTCTGGAAATTCGGACCGTACTCGATAAAGTCGGCGTTCGAGATCGAGCATTCCACTTCGATCTACTCCGGGATTCTCAGGCTCTCCGACCTCCGAGCGGAGGCGCCAAATTCAAACTATCCTCTGTTCATCGTCGCCTCCGAGGAGAGAAGAAAGAGGGTATTTGAAGAGTTGAGGCGGCCGACCTTTTCTGGACCGTGCTTGCGCCTGAACGAGGTCATCAGATTCTTGGGCTACGAAAAGGTTCGGGAGATTGACGAGTCAGCCAAAAGCGCCAAGACCTTTGACGCCAATGTCTTGTTGAGAGCTGGGGAGAACGTTCCGATGCGTTCATGAGATGCTGATTCAGTGTCATGTTGGGTATTCTCAGTCCGCGCAATACTCAATAGAACATGCGACAGACCGTGCCTAGCCCTCTGATCGATGCCCTGGTTTGGCACCAAGGATTCCCGTGATGAAGAGCAAGGGCTTAATGCCGTTCGGCGCAGGACACTCGGCGCCATGGCGCAATTGCTAGTCCATGCGTCACTTCTGGTTGGCTGACCTCTGCAAGAGTGAAGAGCTGGGTTTTCCGGTACCCGGCCGTCTTGGGGAGCGCCTCAAATGAAGTCGCCCCCAAGACAGGTCAATCGACCGTCATGCCCCCAAAAACTTGAAAAGAATAACTGGTGGAGCATCCGGGAGTCACGTCTCGGCTTCTGCCTATTGCTAGTATAGCTGTTCAGGAGATCCTCGTGACCTCACTTGCAGCATGGCCAGGTATTGATAGCCGCGGTGCATCGACCATGTACATTGTGAGTGACAGTCGTCTGTCTTGGCCCGGGTCTTCTGGCCATTGGGATTGTGGCGTGAAAGTTTTTGCTTGCAAAGAATCGGCTGACATCTTCGGCTTCTACGGCGACGTGCTAGTCCCATCAACGGTGTTGCCCCGGCTCGCCGAGGCTCCGGTGCTTTCAGGCAATGACGGCAGCGACACAAGGCATTCCGCGGTGTACGCATTGGTGAAATCAAGTTCAGACGCTTTACCTGTGAGCCGAAAGTCTGAATTCGGTATCGTTCATGCAAGCAGGCACGGAAAAGGAATGAAATCCCAATATCGACTCTGGCACCTTCGTTGGTCCTCAATCGCCGGATGGTCAGACGTTGAAGTGACAATCGGACCCGACTCAGCGCTCTTGATTCATCTCGGCACAGGAAAGCGTGTCACAAGGAACAACATCATCTCGTCTCAAGCGGAACTCGGGGTAGTAAGTCGAGGAGTATTCACCGGATTCTGTGATGGTCTAACCTCTGGCGAAGACCCCGCCAGCGGGGGTGCACCGCAACTGGTCGGTCTCTATCGGCACGGCGCGGGTCGACATTTTGGAATCGTCTACTGCGGAAGAAAGTACTACCGCGGAATAGAGTCTCCTTCGCTCGGTCTCCCAGATTTGCAATGGAAAAACGAGCTTTTTGAAAACTGCGATCCCCTCACGCGTGCTCGACTTCCAGGAGCTCAAGCGCAACCGCGTTTGAGGAAGGGTTGATAGCGAATCACGATCGGTGCGCATTCTTGGAATGATTCCTTAACCCGCAACCAAGGGATCAACCGTAGAAAGGAAAGAAGTTGATGTTGTCTGGGTGCAAGAGTAGTTGGGTGCAAATCACAGCACTTCGAGGTGCTCGGTGTGCCAATCGAGATTTTCATTCCGTCATGACCTGGACGGCTTCAACGACTTCATGCGGACTGCAAAAGGACGCTAGCCCAATCCGACGACGAACTTTGCAATTAAACTCGCCGTCGTCAGGATAACTGCTGCCGGCATTCTCATGACCGAGAGCCTTCAGAATCTCATACGTGGTGAAGTTGCAGGTGAGATCAGGCTCCCCTTTGCGCGGGACGTCGATGTCGGATTGATTGCCGCCGGCCCTGGACCTCGTTCTGCGTCATTCCTCCCGGACTAGCCGAGAATCTTCGTAAGCCGTTTACCATCCAATATGAGGCGAGAGTCAAGTAGACTCCACTGGTTGGAGTAGCGAATGTTGCCACCGTCATGTTCGACTCAGCGCGATTTTATTGACACGCTCGGAGACCATCTTCGGTCATTGCATAAACCATTTGCTGGTGCTCATTTTCGGATCGCGTTCATACGCGACAATGGCCTGAGGTTCTTAACCGGCTGCGTTAACTTTCAGGATCAGCACAGCCCCGCCCTGGGGAGAAGTGGACTATGGCCCAATTGTGCTTGTTGAGGAATGGACTGGCGATCAGTGGGAAGCACACGGGCGCTTTTCACGGCTGATTTCTGGTCAGGAAAAGATCGGTGGACACGAGATCAAGCATGTCTTCCCGCAAAGCACCGCATCCAGAAACTTCTACTCTGGGGTCGGCGGTTGTCCAACGTGGAGTGTCACAAGCCACATCGTAAAAGATTCCGAATGGAAGGAATTTTATTCCCCTCAAGTTCCACTCCTCGGATACGACCTCAAACCCTACCTAACTCCTGCCCATGCCGTTAACGAATGGGTTTTCGGCATTGACTACTCCATGCAACCTGGTGCGAGTTTCCAAAATCAGTGGTCCCTAGTGACGGTGGTGCCCGACTTGCGTGTGAGAGTGATCTCCGCGGAATGGTTGCCGGGAACCCTTCATCTAGAGCTCGCCTTGCGCGTGCCCGCTGATCAGGTTCAGCTTCAGATTATTCACGCTGGCGCCGTTAAGAGCCATCGACTGCTTGAAGTTAAAGCTGGGGAGCAGCGGATCGAAATTCCGGATGATGCTCAAAAGCCCACGATATTTGTTGTCGATCAAACCGGTGGACGACTGGCTGACTTGATGACTGTAGCTTACGAGCTTCGGAGTGTATTTAAGGAAAACGCCAGGAACAACGAGTTACTGTCGGTCAGACGGAGGTGTAGGGTTGGACCGATCTGTCCCGTGCTTATGTGTCAGCCGCGGGTGGCTGCTTCATCGTAGGCGTAGAAGCCGAATTCTTCGCTCTCCAGTAAGAAACGGCTAAAAAGCACTTCCGTTAAAATTCGCCTCTAGAATGATTCTAAGCGGAGCAAGACCGCTGCTCGGATCCCTAGTTCAGCACCAAGAAATCACATAATGAAGAGAGGGGGCTTTTCGGAGTTTGGGCGCAAAAAGAGTTGGGAGATCACGCAAGATTCAAGGGCCGTGCGGGTAGCTGAAGCACCGAGCCGGAACGTGACCGCAGGAGATTGTGAGGGATATGTTGAAGTATAGCTGGGAACCTACGACCAGAAGTACTCCTCGGGAAAGCCCGTTTCAGAGCTCCGTCACGGGTATGTCCCCCAATGCGGTGGCTCACAGGCATACACTGGGTTGTAAGTTCGACCGCTCGCCGTCACACTACCGCTACAGGTGGAGCGCGTCAGGGCAACACCTAGTGCTCCATCTGTTCTGTTATGTATTCAAGAATCGACTGCTGACTCTGCGCGCCCATGTAGGTGAACTGGATTCCATGGCGTTTCTCGTCTCCCCAGACCACAGTCCCGACTGCGTCAACGGCTAGACCAGAAGAGGGTAACCGGAATGATAATTGGACGGCTTCTTTCGGGTGTAAGCCGCTCGCTTCTACCTGCATCCCTCCTTCACCAAGATTCCAACTCACTCCACGCATTGTTCGTGAGTCGATTATGCAAGTGACCTGCGCCTTCATCGGAACACGGCTGCATTTGCGTCGATTCTCCAACATCTCGGCACCCCCGCACTTTCAATCTGCCCGGCAGATCCTCGACCCCTGAGAGGGGTGACGTTCACTCGTACGCTTCCAGTCCAGCGCTTTCGGCTCACGGCACATCAGAATTAACAGAAATGCCCCAAGTCTTTAGCAGCCACTCGGGGATATAACACTTGTTCCGATTGTCCTGGCACCAGCGGCGCAGTTCGTGAGATTCCGCGTAGGTCGGCGCAGTGAGTCCCAACTCACTGACGCGCGTCTCGAACGCAGATGGCGTAGCGGGTGGAACGACGGCAGGCCGTCCGCTCGACCAACCCAAGTTTCCATGTCTGCCACTCATTTGTAGTCCTCAGCTTTCACACAGGCGTTTGCGCGCCCGCCCTGGACCGATGTGTTTGAGCTTGCTTATCGAACGGATTCACGGATTCTCAACGAGGGGACGCAGCTTGTCACTGGCACGTTCGTTGACGGGCTCAGCACGTTGGTGGCGTTAGCGCAGAGCCGGCGCCTAGGTCCGGCTTCGCCTACAGCGCAAACATCAGGCGCAGCGCTCAATGAATCGGCGAAAACCAAATGCACGGACAATGGCACCTACGTGAATAGCAAAGGGCAGACGGTTCCGCGTCCGGAGAACTGCTCAGCGCCACCCAAGGGCGCTACCGCACAATGCCGAGATGGTACCCACAGCTTCGGCACAAGCCGACGCGGCGCGTGTTCCCACCATGGCGGAGTGGCCAAGGGGTTATGACGCGCCAAGTGTACGGACTGCTCTGAGCGGGGTCAAACGAATGGGGGGGTGAGAACAGGACGGGAGGGAATATGCACCCCCGACTCCTCACACTTTTCTGTTGACATCCACAGGTTGACGGGCCTACTGTGTGGGCAAAATCAGCGAGCAGGATAGCAACGTATTCTCAGTTCTGTTAGAGATGCTGGTTCGCTGCTTCCCCTGAAGTATGGACGGATTGCGCCCATGTCGTTGGGGCGGATTAGTGCGGAAATAGGGTCTCGCACGGGCAACTCGGCGCTAGCCGGAGGGCTAATCTGTTCATTTCGTCAGGAGGGACTTGCCCATGTTTCGTGCCACTGTGGAAGTACTCCCGTCTTTATCTTTTCCTTCATTGTGTCCAGCAGCGGCAACCGCAGGACTGACAGCCATCGGAGCGCCCAGTGTTCGAAACCTCCAGCACCCACGCAAAATCGATATTCGCCGGCGATGCAGCGAAGGAGTCCAGCGAACTCTCCTGTTGTGCGTCTTTGCGGCGCTTCTTTCCTTCGCGAGACTAGCACAGGGGCAGGTTGTGCCGGGCCTTCCCAACTTTGTACCGGAGGATTGTCACGAAGCTGACTGCGTGGACCTGATGAATAACAACGTTACGTTGCATGTCCCGGTGATGTCAAAATCTGGAGCGTTCCCTTTCAACTTCTCCCTGACTGGTGCGGACTCATACATCACACCAACGGGACCGGGCGTGTTATTCGTACCTTTAAGAGGGTTGGCTAACGGTAGTTTAGGGTTAGTTGGCCTCGAAGCCTTTATTGGTTGGACCACTCTTACGCACGGGACTTGTTCCACTGGTAACGGAGCAGCGATAACCTATTCAGGCTGGTATGTTCGTCTTGCGGATGGAACTCAGCACCCCCTACCTGCAACAGATTATGTGATATCCAGCGCAACATGCCCAACATCACTCACGGACATGACGACGGACGGTAGTGGCTTTACTGTAACCATAGCGGGCAATGCCAGCCTACCGACGCTGACTTCACTCTACAACGCCTCCGGCATGAAGATAAGCACTTCGGCGCTCACGGACTCCAACGGCAACTCCATCGCTTTCAGCTCTAGCTCGTCAGCCTATACGGATACGCTCGGCGTGCCTGTCCTCACCTCATCCTTAACAACGTCACCTGTGAGTTACACATGGCAAGACGGCTCTTCTACTCCGCCTGCGGTCGATGTGACCAACACCGGCTACACCTTACGTTCGGCTTTCGGGTGCTCGACCTTCACTGATTACGATCTGAGCGGGCAGACTGTCCCGACCAGCATCAGTTTTCCGGACGGCACAACGTTGGGGCTGACATGGGAACCAACTCCGGGATATTCCAGTGACAGTACCGGCCGTGTTGCCACGATCACACTGCGAGAAGGGGGTTTGATAACATACAATTACAACCCTTCCTCCAGTGCAAACGGCGGACTCGATTGCACATACCTTACACCGACAGAGATGACGAGGGTGACCGCCGATGGTACCACGACGTACAATTTGAGCCACCCGGTCATTGGCGGCTCGATCTACGAGGCAGTAAACAAGGTGGTGGACAACGGCGGCAACAATACGATCTATACGTTCACCGGGTTTAGTGCGACCGGCAATCAACCACTGCCAGTCGCTCAAGTCGTGACACAGATTCAAAGGGAGCAGGGAACCACTCTGCTGACGACCGACACTTATAGCTACAACACGGCTTTTAATAGCAACCCAAACTTCTCAATAATTACGAACACAATTAACAGTTATCCTATCAACGAGATTGTTCTTTATCACCAAATCAACGGCATGACGACGTTCTCGGCTACTGACACGACGTTCGACAAGTACGGCAACGTGACGTACTCGGCGCAGTATGATTTCGGTGGCACAAGCCCGGCGCGCTCAACAACAATTACCTATGGCAGCTGCACGGCCAATTGCACTACAAGCAGTCCGACCATTTCCAACACGGCAATGGCGGCGCACAACATCTACAACAAACCAGGCGAAGTCGTGACGCAACAGAATGGCACCACCGTGGCACAGGTCAATTACACGTACGATGCCAAGGGTAACCTGGACTCGCGGCAAGTGTGGACAGGTTCCTCCTTCATCGGCCAGACTTCCCAAAATACTTACAACACTAATGGCACAATCGCCACTAGCTACGATCTGGCAAATAACGAGACTGAGTACAGCTACAACGGCACTTATAGTGATGGGTGTGGAAGTTCCCTCAACCCAGTGTTTCCCACCAAGGTTACGAACGTCGGCACTGGCCTGTATACGCAGGCAAGTTACGACTGCACTGGCGGCGTTAAGCTGACAGACGTGGATGCCAACGGCAACACGACTGCTTACTGCTACAACACTGGTACGAATTGCAGCGGAGGCACCCCTGACCCGTACTGGCGAGTTCTGCAGATTACAGATCCCTATCTCGCTACCGTACTTAAGACCTATCCAAGTGGTTCGTCTCCAGACACGATGAATAGTTCGTTTATTTTCAACTCCGGCAATTCTATAAATAGCTCAACGATCACAACAGATGGCTATAGAAGGGCAATCAATTCTCAGACTGCGCAGTCACCAACCGGCTCGAACTATGACACCGTAAGCAATATCTACGGGTGGTCCGGTAACTACCGTCAGATAACGTCCTCTCAGCCCTGCTCGGCTGCATCGGGTGGAACATGTACGCAGGTTCACACGTTGGACTACGACCCGTTGGGACGGCCGTACACTTCCTCCACTACCAGCAACGAAACATTGACGCATACATATACCCAAAACGATGATCTCGCCGTGCTGACTCCTGCTCCCGCCGGCGAGAACAGCAAGCAGGTGCAGACCGAGTACGACGGGCTCGGCCGCGTGACGAAAGTCTGTCACATCGGGAGCACGGCCAGCACGGGGAGCGGCACGGCGTGCAGCCAGAAGACCGGGAGCGCGAACGGCACGACAGATACTTACACGTATGGGCAGGGGACAGGTTACTCGACTGTCAGCGTGCAGCGGGGGAGCCAAACGCGCACGAAAACATATGACGCGCTTGGCCGGGTCACGAAGAAAGTAACGCCAGAAGGCGGAACGTGGACATACAAGTACGATTCCGCGAATGGGTGCACAGCCAGCAACGGCAATCTGACAGAAAGCAGCGACCCCAACGGCAACGGAATTTGCTACTACTACGATGCGCTCAATCGCCTAATCTTAATGAGCGCCAACACGACTAGTTGCCGACACTTCTACTACGACACGAGCTATGGCACGGTGCCCACCGGAGTGACGACGCCCGTCAACACTCTGGGACGCCTGGCGGAAGACTCAACAGACGATTGCGCTGGCCATTTGATTACCGACGAGTGGCACAGCTACGACAAAGACGGGCGCGAGGTCGACTACTGGCAGAGCACGCCGCACTCCACGCAGTACTACCACAGCACGGCAACGTTCTACGACAACGGAGCAATCAACACGCTGCAGCTCGCCAGCCCGTCGCTCTACACCATGAGCTATGGGTTGGACGGAGAAGGCCGCTACGACACGATGAAAGACGGCAACACAACAGTTGTGGCGGGGCCAACAACGGTGGGGGGTATGTACGATCCCGCCGGCCACGTTCTGAATGTGAAATTGACCGGCGCGACGCCAGATCAGGACATCTACACCTACGACTCTAACACCGGACGCATGAAGACGTTTGAGTTTGAAGTCGGCAACACTCCCGCGAACCTGACGGGCACAATCACCTGGAACCCGAACGGCACCGTCGCGCACGTCGCAGTCGTGGACGGATTCAACGCAGGCGGGTCGTCGACCTGCTACTCCGATTCGAACTCTTCACTTGGGTACGGCTATGACGATTGGGGACGTTTGATGTCGTTTGATTGCGGGAGTGGCAATGTCGGCGAGAACTACAGCTACGACATTTACGACAACCTCAACATGGCAATTCCAACCGGGCGCACCGGCTGGACGTTGAGCACCACTTACAGTTCGAGCACGAATCAGATGACCGGGAACACGTACGACTCGAACGGCAACACGACGGCAGACGGCGGCTCGAATACCTATGGGTACAACGAGTTTTCGAAAGTCAAGTGGACCGCCGCCAGCGGCACGCCTACCTGCGGAACAACCGGTAAATGCGTGACCTACGACGCTTTTGGCCGCATGGTGGAAACCAGCACTAACGGTGTTTACGTGGAACTTTGGTATCCGCAGATGCTGGGCGCTCGCGTCACTATGAACGGCACTACGCAAAACTTCGCGTACTGGCCCAGCCCCGGACGCGGGACTTATGTTGAAGGCGGGACTAAGATGTTCTTGCACCCAGACTGGCTCGGAAACGACCGCATCGTGTCAGGAACTTCGGGTCATACAGTGATCGCTGACCGAGACTACACTCCTTATGGACAGCAGTTTAATAGTTATGGCGGTTCGAACCCATTGTACGGGATCTTTGCCGGAATGCCTGGTGATTACAACGCAGGCACGCTGTTCGACACACCAAACCGCGAGTTCGCAGTCAATCAAGTTCGCTGGCTGAGCCCGGATCCTGCGGGCTCGGGTTGGAATCAGTATGCGTATCCGACGAACCCGAACAGCTTCAACGACCCGAGCGGACTGTGCCAGAACCACGATTCCAAGTCAGGCCAGGGGCCCTGCTACAACAACCCTCCCGGAAATCCTTACGCGCCGAATGATAGTCCCTATTACATATACGATGCGGGCTTAGACATGAATGGCATGTCGCCGGCGGCTGGAGCAGGAGCAGGGGGAACGGTGGGGGCGGACTCTGGTGGAAGCTTCGACCCGGTAGCCGCCGCCAACAGTCTGCCGGTCAGTTCTTACAACATCGCGGACTACTCTAGCTTCTTGTTCAACGTCCTTCCGCCCGACGCTCCTGCCTACATTGTGGCTGTCGACGAGACAATCCTCACGAGCACAAACGGACAGCCATCGGACTACGCCTACAGCGTCCAGACATATCAAATGTTCAACAACTTAGGCAATCCCACCCCAAATGTTCAGGTGTCAGAGCAATTGACGCAGGTCTCCAGCTACAATGACCCTACTCACCTCTTGCCGTCGCAAACACAAACCACCGACAGTGCGGGGAAATTTCCTGATAATGTCGGGTGGGCCAATATCGCTATAACAGCTGATACCAACATGGGAGCGCTGAATTTGCAACAGTTCTGGGCATCTTGGGGTGGCTTTTCGCCATACCCGTTGGACACAGTCGTCATTTCAATCAAAATGATTCAAAATGGAAGCTTCTCGCAAACCCCAATCGTGGCGAATCCTTCGCAGCCTTGATGCGTCGCAACAGAGAAAGGAGCCCATGACAAAGAGTCTATCGGCAATAGCTCTGATTCTGACACTAGCCGGCATCTGCCAGGCGCAAGAGCGCGGTGGCGTTAGTTCGAAGGTGGCCGCTCCGTTGATAATGAGCATCCTCAGCCAGGCTAAACTCTCGGGGTCGCTTGAATACCGGGGACAATGCAGTGACGTTCATGACTTTCCGGATTTCCCCAAGCTCCGCATCCCTCGAAATAATGGGAGTTCCCCACTTCAGAGCTTACGCAACATTTTCGCAGGCGATCCAGAGATGCAGGTAACTCAAGACCCGGATGGCACAATTCGAATGGTCGAAGCTGACGTTCCCACTGACCTATTGAACGTAAGGGTTCGCCATATTTCATTTGCACCCAGACGCGCAGGTGATCTGATACATTACCCAACCTGGGGTTTGCAGGTTATTCTTGCCGAGCCGGAAGTGGCAGATTTCGTTCGATCCCACAGTATCAGGTGGCAGTACGAGCCATGGGGCCTAGAGCTGACATTGCCGAGCTCGGAACACATTTCCGCAGACTTGGATAATGTGACCGTCTCCCAAGCTATGGATTTTGTGCTACAGACTTTCCCCGGACTTTGGATTTACGAAAATTGTCCAAGCGAGAAAGGGCACCGCGGGGTGTTTTTCATGTTTTATTCAAACAGCCCTGTGTGGGAGCACCTTCGAACAGAGCCGTAATGCCGCGATCCGTCTGGGCAGGCTGTGCCGCGCAAGAATTTCGGCGCGGACACATGTGGAGAATGCAGAATGAAGCGTCTAGTGACCGTTTTGCTGTTAACATTTGCTTCACTAACGGGTAACGCAGCGGAAGGCCCAAGGCCAGTATTTATCCGCGCCGCGTGCGACGGCAAGATTTCCTCTGCGATTCTTTATTCTCTCAAACAAGAACTTCGCAGTTCACAAAAATACCAATTAATTCCGACTTTGGATGACAGCGGACGTATGGATATAGTGCTAACGATCGAGATGAGTTGCACAGAACGCAGTGATGTTGCTGCCGTTGCGACCGCATATGGGGAGGCCAAATGCTTTGCCCTGAACAACTGCCATGCGACTTTTGATGCCTTGTCTTTGAAGTCGGTTTTGTGTGATTCCAACGCGACAGCGGAATGCGGGCGAGCACGTTTCAAGGCGTTCGACGATTACATGAGCAATCCGCTTCGGCCACCGCTGAAGCTGCAGTAAACTCAAGTTCGCCGGGAGTAAGTCCCTCGAAACTAACCTCTTTCCGCCGAAACACCCACCAATTCCGCCAGCGCCTGCCAATGCCTGGGATGCGGTCGGCGTCGGCCTACGCGGATGCTCGCCGCGTAAGGAATGGACACGTCTAGGGTCCAGGCAATTTCAGAATTTGAAGAACGCGCCAATAGCGGTTTGATTCTCATCGTGTAGGTTTCTTCGGTGAGCCAATCTGGTTGGCTGGATGGCAGCCACTTGCACCGGCCCGCCGCGTGGCGCCGCTGTGTTGCTGCGACTCGGGCTCTGGACTCGGGAGACTTTGAGGCAACACGTCCCTGTCGCGACACTTCCAGCATCCGTTCTGTTGAGACTGCGACCGCGCAGCGACCGCAGCGAGTGCTGCCCTTGGCCACAGTCGCCATTGTGCTTTTCCAGTGCCTCGCATTCGGAACCTCATCGGCCCGTAGCACGTCGCCGAGGTGCTCGCATTCGGTTGTCTTAGGACTCGCTGGATAACCATGTCCGGCGGGCCGCCGAACTTCGACGTAGATTTGTGATTCTGCACCCACACCATTGCACGAAATCGGATAAAAGGTTTTCGTTTCATGGATTGACTCCTTGGTAGCGTGGTAGGGGATCAGCAGACGTCGGTGGTGCCCTCACAAGGCGGAAAGCGTAGAAATGCTGAATCGAGACATTCGTTACACCCACTGCGCGGGCGTAGGCTCTAGTGCCAATCTTCGCAGCGCGATGTGACCGGCTAACTTTCATTTCTTCCTCCGCGGACGGGGCGATTTCTTGCTCGTCGCGGTGCTCTTCTTCTTAGACGCTTGAGTGCTTCTTCCTGTTGAAGTCTTTCGGCCAGTGGGGGTGCTCTTCTTCTCGGAGACCTCACGATCTTCCTCCATTTCCGCAGTCCTCGGTCGCCTGTCCGAGGTGGCCGATTCATCAGGCCAGTCGATATTGGCCAATATCTTGCGCTCCCAAGAAAGAGGGTCCTCGGGGGAATAGTAGGGGTCTAACCAACTGCGGTCAGACTGGCTCGGTACGGCGCCTTTCTGGAATTCTTCAGTCAAAGTGCGAAAACGGTAGTGGTCTATCATCTGCAGCGCCTCAATCGCAAACTGCGTAGCGATAGAGGGATCACGAATCTCTAATACGTCGTCACCACTCATGTCGCTATGATCGGAAAAGGTGGCCGAACCCGCATAAAGCACTGCGTCAGGCTGATCAAAGTCGACTACGACGAACTTGCCATTTCCAGTTGTCGCTCCACCAACGGTGCCGGTCATTTTTCGCCGCTGGCTGTCGGGGCGAATTAGCACGTCGTTCCCATTCCATTTCACGCGCTGGCCGGAATTGGTGTGAACCACTCCACCAATTAATACCCGCTGCGCGGTGCTACGGCCCTCAATTTCGGCCAGTATCATCTTGGAGGCATCGCCCAGCGAGTACAGAATCGAGCGCTTTGCGCGCTGAACGGCGTCTCGAACGATGGGCTGCAATTCCTTTGAGGGACAGATCAAAACGCGCATGGTGGGTAATCCGGGATGTTCAATTGAAGTCCACCTATCCCACGGCGCTACATGTCTGCTTCCCTCGCAAGCTTTCTGGAAGTAGCCTTCATAGACCGATCCTAGCTGCCTGTCTCGAATAACCAGCACGTGATTGTGCTGGGCAAATAGACTATTGATCGAGAAGTTAGTAGAGCCGGTTAGCACGGACGAAGGTTCCCCGTTGACGCTTTGGATCAGCAACTTGCTATGTGAGAAGCGCTTGAAGTGCGTGCGGAAAACCGCACAACCGGCGTTTTTAAGGCGGGCTTCGAGGTCGAATTGACGGTTGCTGTGTGCTGGTGAGTCGTCCAGCACGATCCGTAGGCGCTTCCCGATTGCTTCAAAGCTCTTGAGAATATCGGGATGATCAAAATCGAATGCCATTACGTCAAGGCCGCTCTTGGGGTCGTTCAAGCACTCCGAGATGAAGTCCATCATCAGCCGGTAGGCGCTTCCTCCTAATAGCTGGTAGCGCTGGGCATAGGTACCTGTATCGAAGTCGAAAGCACCACGGCCGGGCTTGAGCGCGGCTTGGGGGCCAACTTGGAACGGGCCGCGAGTGAAGCCTATCTCGATCGCGCCGAGCTGAGGCGTAACGTCGATCGCGGTCCGCACCGTCGTCGTGCGAATAGACGCATTGGCATCGCTTTGCAGAGCAGAGACCTCATATTTGCATTGGCCGACGGTGTTGTCAGGCAAACGGTCTATCCAACGGAACCTCTGGATCGGCGGTAGTGCAGCACCCTTTTCGAACGGCCGATTCACAGGCTCTGCGTTGTTCTGACCCGGTGCCTGGCGCAAGATCTCAAACCTAGCTATGTCATTCGTCCGGCTTTTTTGAGCATCGAGCGCGATCAAGACCGCGGCATCACCCTTATAAAGACGTACCGCGAACCCGTCCTGCACGGCGACATTCGTGTATTCCTGACGTTCCCAATGCTCGGCCAGCAGATGGACAGTGTAGACGTCGCGTGCAGCGGTCGTGATCCTCAGCGTGCCGGAATCGATTGGATGCACCATGCAGGTCGATACGGGGCCAAAGGTAGCCGTTCTACGCTCGACCTTATCTCCGCCCTGCACCCACTCAAGCTCAAGCAGCAGCGGCGTTGTCCGAGGAACTTGAATATGCTCTGATCGGTCTTCGGGAGGCTCACTGATGCGCAACGCATTCTCGAACAGGCGCAGCCCGACACTGACTTTAGGAAGATCGTTTATCGGGAGAGAGGACGCGATGCTGACTGGGCGCGAGCTTGTCAGTTCGGCGGCGAGAATTGGCTGCCCCCCGAGTATTTCGCTCGCTTTTTGCGCGACCCGCCAAGCCCCGCCGCTTTGTCGAGCTTGGGCAGGAAGACGAGGGAGTGCGCGTGCGGCCCACTTTGCTAAACCAGAGCGGCCACTCTCGATTGCCAATACGACGGAATCGAATAGCCGCGAGATCTCGGGGTCGTCGGGATCAGCCAGCACGCGCCAGGTAATCTCCTCTGCTGTGCGCAGAGCAGCCGGAGCGTTTACGTGTATGTGCGACAACACACCCCACGTTGCATGTAGCCGTTGCGGATCGGAACCAAGCTGCTCACGAAGGGTGTCGGCCACAGCGGGACGCATCACTGCGAATAGCGCACTGCGGGATGACATGAGCGCGCTAAGCCACAGGTCGGCCTCGGCAGATGCATCAGTAGAGGGCAGCATCTCCAGGCGCAGGGTACGCAACAGCTCTGGCTCGATGCGAGAAGCTAGTGACACTAGCGTTGCCAACTGCACGGCATCCTGGTTGATCGCGGCCAGCTGGTCGATCAGACTCCCGGCGTCTAGCGCGAGGCTCACAAACAACTCCGTTCCGCGTGGCGTATGGCCCTCTTGATCGTGCGTACGCTGGTGCGGCGATCCCACTGGATGACGTCCATATAGGACGATATCCCGGCAGGCCAACGTGCAACCGGATAGGGTACCAGCGCCACTAGGTGACACCCGGCGCTACGGACTATATCGGCAAAACTTCGCCACTCCTGAGTGGTGGGAGCGGCCATGCCCGCGCCAATACCTAAATCAGTGAGGAGTACGACCGGCCACCCTTCTGGTGGAGGTTGGTACGCCTGCGGCTCAAGGCTGAAATAAGTCGTGACGCCGCGGATCGGTGATCCGAGGAAGCGATACACGGAGACACAACCGCTTCCCAGCACGCGTTGCGTAAGCTGCAACAGGTCTGCCTGGTCGCGGCCGAATATTGTCATGCTATCGCCGATATCGAGCAGAACGTCGGCTCCACTGGCTGTTTCTAGAACGGTAGCAGGCAAACTGAACATCGGCCGGCGCTCCGCGGCAGCCGTGACTAGAGTCTCGATGTCGGGCGGGCCAGCGCGCGTACGTATCTTTGCCATTGTCGAGACGATCGCGCGACTCCATTGAGGGTTGAACAGCGGTTCCCACGGAAGCAGGGGGGTAACGTCTTCTGGCCCGGAATCGGGCAGTGGAGCCGAGCTCTCGGGGGCCAGCATTCTCATCGGAGCTTTGGCGGCCTTTCCCTTCTCAGGAATCAATTCAAAGCGCTGCTCGCGGATGCCGGCGGGGAGCGTCTGCTGTATCGACGGGCCACGGTGCTGCTCGGGGCGTACCTGCGTCTTTCGTGTGCGCACGCCTCGTTTGGTCTTGTTCGAATCGACGGGAGACTCTATCGGAACTGCTAAATCGAAACCAAGCGCACCAGCAATTGCATCCTGTGTGGCTTCATCTTGCGGCTGCAGTTTGCCGAGGGCGCGCACAAGGTCGCCCCCACCTATAGAGTTCAACTTCATGCGCCTGCCCGTGCACTAGTGGCCTTTCGAACTGTGATGCGGACGATGGTGTCCCAAGCGGGATCGCCCGGCTTGGGTTTTACGTTGAGCTGCTTACAGGCGCGCACCGTATCCAGGTATTCAGCGGTACTGCTCTCGGCCCCGGAATCGAGTTCAGGATAGAGTGCGTCAACAATATTCTTATACTCTTGCCGTTGTTCCGGGTCGCCGCCGAAATGCTCGGCGGCGATGTCCATCAGCCTCTCACGTGACGGAGCCGCTAGCTCCAGGGTGACGCAGCGCCGGAGAAAGGCGTTCGGCAGATCGCGCTCGTCGTTGGAGGTGATGAAAACCAATGGCGGAACCGCCTCTTTTTCGGGTTTTTTTGGCTTCGCCTCCACGAGAAGGTCGTTAAGATAGGGCACGGTAAATTGCGACGAGCCGATTGTCACCAGCAAATTGTTTGGTACATCAGGATCGGCCTTGTCGATTTCGTCAATGAGGATGACGGCTTCTTCACCTAGTGTGGGGCTGGGATCAACTGGACCCTGCTCAGGGGTCTGCAGCAGCTTGAGCCCACGACGGCCGGCTAGCTCGGGATCGAAGGCCCACCAGAACGCTCTCGGCTCAATGTACTCTGCATCGGGCTTTAGAGTATTCGCGCCCGCATCGCGGAAACGTCGTAGTAGATCAAAGCGCCAAAGCAGATCCGTGTATTGCGTTTTGGAGGTGATGACCTCCTCGTAGTACCGCCTTCCCATGCGCAGCGCCACATTTCTGGCCAAAGATGATTTGCCGGACCCCGATGGCCCACGCAATAGAATCGGCCGGCCGGTAGCTAGCCCAACGTTAACGGTCAGCTCGATATCGTCCGTGTAAAGGTACACAAGTCCGTCGCGCCGATCACCCAATCTGACGCGCTGCTTGACAATGCTGTTTCGCAACCTCGCGTCAGTTGCTTCACGGTCGAAAATCTTCGTGTATTCCAAAGTGGTTCCTCCGCTCACCTGCTGGTTCTTAGTTCCAAGTCACGGAACGTAACGTACGCATCCATCTCGTCGCTCGGCTCAAGGCATGGCCGCAGCCGCTGCACTTTCGGCAGCTTCTCATCCGGAGGCAAAGAAGTACCGGTCAGCAGGAACAGTGTGCAGGAAGGATAGTCGCTCATCAGTGCTTCAATGTCCGCCTCATCGGGAAGCTCCTGCCGCCCCTCTGGCGGAGGTAGAACGATGAACAGCGGCTCTCGGCCTTCTTTCTTATTGATGAAGCTGTCAATTATAGCGGGCTTCTTGCTGCCCACCGTCTTTTCCAGAGCAGCGCGGACCTGAGCCTTGAGGGAACCAGCTGAGTCTTCGCCCGCCGCGTTACTCAGGCGGATGAAGTACCAGGGAGGGTAGCCCGCTGTAGCGCGTGCGATTACAGCCGTGGCGGTGAACTCCTGCTCGCTAGCATTGAGCGCCGCAGCGCGTGTTCCTTTCGGCCCTCTCGAGACTATGATGAGTGATCCCGCCAGTTCCCTATTCACCCAGGAACCTCGCAGCATGTCGATGATGGCACGTACCCCTTCATTTGGGATCGCGCCCAGCAAGGGATTCAGCCCGTCTGCAAGCTTCTCCAATGGCGCTTGCAGCAGCAGCATCGCGACTTTCGAAGGCAGATCGCGCTTTGGGTTCCATGGTCCCAGGTCTTCGCCGAGTCTGTCAGCCACCTCGTTGAGGAGTGCCGGCCGGTTCACTCTTGCGAGCCATTCGGCAATCTTCTCCTCGAGCAAGGTCTGCGGTGTCTTTGCTTGTGCTAATCGCAAGGGGGCGAGCAGATCGGCGATGGCCTTGAAGAGGTCTGTGCCTTCAAGGCCTTTTAACCCTTGTATTTCGGTCAACGCCAGCGGACTGAACAGCTTGGACTGCTCTACCTCGCTTGAACGAAGACCTAGATAAATGGGAAGGAGAGGAAACTTTCCTAGACTCAGGGAATACCTCCAGGACAGGATGGTGGCTTCTTTCAGCACCCAAGGTGACGTAAGTGCCTTTGGGGTCAGCAAGATGATTGAAGCGTGACAATGGCCCATCCAGGTGTGCAGACAATTTCGCCACGGCTCCCCTCCTTCCAGGCGGGTCTCATCCAACAGGACGTCAAAGCCGTTAGTGTTCAAGTACTCCTCGAGATTCGCGAGGGTCTCGTGGGCGGCAGGATCGTTGCGTGCACTATGACTGATGAAGACAATCGGCCGGAATGGGAATTGGGTCACTGCCGATCTGCTCCGGCGATCCAGCCCTGATTCTCTTCCAGCAAAATGTTTTCGCAGGGTTCGACCAAATCACTAAGGTTCTTGGCACCCCCGGCTTGCCAACGCGCCACGGCGCCGTCGAGCCGCTCGGCAGTTGCGCGATAGCTGATAGTAAGCCTCTCATAACGCTGCGCCAATGCATGTGCGGTGAGAGCGCCAGTGATGGTCGTAATGACGGCCACCCAAGCGCCGTAAGTTTGAGTTCCGGTAAGAGTAACGGCGGCACCCAGCAGAGCTCCAAGGATCGCGAGCGTAAGCACTGCACCGTTCAATAAGTTCAGCGTTCTGATGTACTGATTCGAGCGATCATGGAAAAACTTCACGTTCCCCTTGGGTCCGCTGACTCGCTCATCGAGGTACGCCGCTGCATCCAGGAGACCAGGAATAGTTGTGCTTGGTTGAGGGTCAACGGCGTACTTCTGGTAGGGCTCGAGTTTCTTAAGAATTTCCTCGCGCCGATTCAGGAGTTCGAGATCCGGATTCGAAGAGGAATAGGGGCCCGTTTGCGTGCGGTATCGATAGATCTCCCGCTTCAAGGATTCGGAGCCAGCGCGAGACAGAACCCATGCCTGCGTGCGTTCGTGCCCGAGCTTCCACTGTCGAACTACTGCGGCAACGGCGAGAGCAGCTGCTCCCAGATAGCCGAGCGCCATTGCCAGTCCTGAATGCGTTGCGTGTGCTGCCTTGATTTGCTCTATCTGAGAGACGTGGGCGAGTTGCGCAGCCAAAGTTTCCAGGATCGCGCCCAACACCCCCAGGCACAGCACGGTGCGCTGTGCCAGCTCAATGCTGCTCTTTAGGGATCCCGCGGCACCCGACCAGCGCTTCTGGTCACCGATGACGGTTGACAGAACGCTACCTGCCGCCTGAGGGCCACTGGCTACCATTACACTCCTCCCTTTCTCGTTTTGCCGTAATCTATACAGCAATGCTGAAGAAAAAGCAGCAAAAAAAGCTGCCTGCCTGATCCCAATCGCTGGAAGGCGCCGGAGTGACGCGGCGGAACGTCGTTGCACTTACGATCGCTCACTTAACTATCCATCAAACGTCAGCAATTTTCCATCTGCGCTGTAAGCGTCATCACAGGACCTTGAACGCTTTTTCGGGAAGGCGCCGGTAGCAATCGGCTGCTAACGTAAAGGCGCTCCGATGCGGAACATTTTGGGCCAGGTAGTCCAACCAGGCCAGGTTTGAAAAGTCGTTTTGACTTTCTTGAGTGAGTAATTCACGTTTTTTGCGATACAGTGTGCGATGGGTCTATGCGATGCGGCTGCAAATCCTGCGATTGCAACACGGAAAAGGCTTCGAAGGATAGTGAAACCGTCACTCAAATCGTGAAAACTACTTTTCTAAGCCGGCCAACCCGGCCAACCCGGCCACTTTTGTTTCACAAACGTTCCACGAGGCCGACCTGGCCAGCAAAAGGTCTCGTTATCCTAAGCACGATTTCTCCTCATTGCATATATCTGCCTACCGAGGGAATAAGTCGGCCAACCCGGCCAACCCGGCCGGAAGCCGCACCCAGCACGCCTTTCCACTTGACAGCCTCATGATTAGCTCTGTAATATCTAGGGTTGTAAGACAGACGGCTCACTGATTGAGCTAAGCTCCGGTTTCGGTTGAAAACCAAACCCCTGCGGCATCAGGATCAACTGCCAACCAGCACCGCGTCCGAAAAGAAGGCCGGTGGCCTGAAGTAAAGCGACCTCGGAGCATCAAGTAGCGGGAAAGACTCCTGCCACTTCGAGGCGCTAGATGAACTCCGAAAACTTAAACGACTCACAAGCAACGGCAGAACTATGCCCGGATGCTGCTGTCCGCTTATTCCCACGCGAAGACCCGCGCAACGGCTACTTAGCTGTCAAACGCGATGGAGTCTGGGTGCGGTTGTGTCCTTGGTGCGAGGAACCTCTTCCACCTGCGAAGCGTAAGCCGTTCAAATTCTGTAACAACAAAGGCTTGTGCAGGAAGAATTTTGAGAGACACGGTGGCCTGAGCAAAAGTGAATGGGGTGAGAAGCAGAATGCGATCTGGGAGCGCAGCCTCCTACGCACACGCACTTCGCAGTGGGTCTACATCATGGGTTCTGTCGATATAGGTTTCAGGCAATCCGGCTTCGATCATAAGGAGAGTTGTGCCAAGAAGTCTGTTGTCAGACCCATTCTGGTTTCAGTCGGATGCGGCGGTTATCAGAGTAACAACAGCAATGAAGTGTTGAGTGCTCCTAAAGGCAGCTTGGCGACCACCCCTCGCCCGGTCACCCATCAGGTGGATTACCTTGACAGGCCGGTTGTGCCTGAGCCGACACCAACCATCACTGGATGGGAGCGTGGTGCAGTTGTGCACAAAGGTAGGACAGGCATACGGCGAATCGAGCGTAAAAAGGGAGAGGCAGCATTCAGAATTCGTACCTCATATGGGACGTGACGATGGCGAGGGAGAAAGCGATGCTTAGGGGAGAGTACACAAGTAGTTAGCTAGTCAACTTTAGTTGTTCACGGCCTCAGCCAACGCTGGGGCCCTTTTCTTTTGTAGTGAAAGGCACCAACATGAATGAAACCCAATTCATAGTCAAAGACTGGAAAGCGCAACTCAGGTATTTTCCCTGCTACTCGACTGAGGGCAAGGAATGCGCCTGCGGTCAAGCCGACTGCGACAAGCAAGGGAAGCATCCTGCCGTAGACGGTTGGCAGCGCAAAGCGACCAACAACCCTGAGCAGGTAGAGAAGTGGCGCAATGATCCGAAGATCAACCTTGCCATCGCCTGTGGTCGTGCCTCGAATCTCTTCGTGTTGGATGTTGATAGCCCCTATGGTCCTATCTCGGTTGCCGAACTCGAAAAGGAAAATGAGCCGCTGCCTGCCACCTTTACCGTCAAGACCGGCAACGGCTCGCAGCTCTATTTCCAGTACCCGAGCACCCTTTTGCCGAACTCGGTGAAGTTTGTTCCTGACCTCGATACACGATCCGAAGGCGGCTACGTCATCGCAGCCGGTGCGCGTCACAAGTCCGGGGCAATGTACACCGTCGTCAGAGATGTCCCACCCGCTGTGATGCCGGAATGGTTGGTGAAGAAAATTCTGAGCGGCAAAGAAAGAGGTCGGAAGAATGGAATGGGAGTTGTTGTTCCCGAAGGTGGTCTTCAGAGGGGATCACGCAACAACGACATTTTCAAACTGGCCGCAGCGTTGCATCACAAGAAGTTTTCCATGGATGCGGCAAGAGAAGCGTTGCTCATTGAAAACGGAAAGGCCGAGCAACCGCTTCCTGAGCATGAGGTGCTGACAGCACTCAAATCCGCCTACGGCTACCCGACCGATGACCGGGCACCGCTTGACCTGAGCGATCAAGGTCTGACAGATGAATTTCTGGCCAGCAAGCCGTTGCTGAGGTACATCACAGACGATCAAAGTTGGGTTGGTTATTTGAATGGCTTGTGGCTGTCGAAGGAAACCCCGACGCATGAAATCGGAGAAGTGCTCAAGAGATTGGAACCGGCAGACATCCCCGACCTAAGGAAAGCAGCCGCGATTCACCACCGCCTGTACTCCAAGACCGCTGTGTCGGCTGTAACTTTCTTTGCCATTTCGAGGCCAGAACTCGGAATCACTGCGGGTGAGTTTGATCCTGACCCTTGGTTGCTTGGGTTGCCTAAGGGCAACGTGCTGGATTTACATACAGGTGAACCCCGAGAGGCTTCACCTTACGACCTAATCACACGCACGCTGTCTGTCGTCCCTGAGGGAAAGTGCGAACGTTGGTTGGAATATCTCAAGCAGACTCACCCCAACGACCCTGAAGTGATCGCCTACCTTCAAAGGCTTGTTGGGTATTGGCTGACCTCTGACACCCGCGAAGACATGGTTGCATTCTTCATCGGTGTAGGCGGCTCCGGAAAGGGAACCTTTGCCGATCCGTTGCAAAAGTTGTTAGGGCAGTACTGCATTTCGATTCCGATTGGGATGCTGCTAGAGGAGACGAATGAAGACCGCAGGCTGAATTACATCGCACGGCTTTGCGGGGCAAGGCTGGCCGTCTGCAACGAAGGCTCAAAGATGCGGAGGCTTGATTCGCGCGGCCTCAAGATGCTCACAGGCGGTGGTTGGGCCACAGGTCGCAGGTTGGGACAGCAACCGATTGAGTTCAAGCAGAGCCACAAGATTTTGATTCTGGCGAACGACAACCCTGTGTTGGAACTGGACGAGGCCTTAAAGCAACGTGTTCATGTGGTGCCGTTCAATCAGAAATTTCGGGGTGAGCAACGCGAGGAAAAAGGTCTTCGGGAGATATTTTGCGAGCCGGAGAACTTGGCGGGAATCGCGCAGTGGGCAGTTGAGGGATGCCTAGCTTGGCAAAGAGATGGGCTTCGCCCGCCTGCGTCGGTTACGGCTACGACCGAACAGTACTTCAAGGACGTGGATTTCTTCGAGCAATTCTTGCAGGACGTGACTGAGGAAGACCCAAGCTTCTTTGAGGGTACTGAGAACTTGTTTCGAGGTTATGCAGGTTGGTGCAATCGGAACGGGTACACCGACAAATTCACAATTGGGTCAACAACTTCCTTTGCTGCCACTCTCAAGAGCAAACGCCCGGGTCTGAAGGGGGTCAAGGCTAGTCAAGGATCAAAACGTGTACGCGGATTTACGGGAATCAGGCTGCTAGGAAACCAACAAGCAGAATTTGGAGAACAAATATGAGCTTACGTGATGACGAAATCCAGCTAAAGCGGTTGAAGCTGAAGCTGTCAATCAACCGATACCTCTTGAAGTGGGGCAAGCAGTACGCCAACCAACTCTATTTCATGCTCCGTTGCGACGATCTGGAGTTTTATGAGTCCGTGGTCGCTGAAATGGTTGTTGAAGGGTTACTTACCAAATCGCTTGGCAGCAAAGGTGCCGTGATTCTGGTGTGCCACGATATGACGCAGGGGGTGGAGCATGCCTGAAATCTTGACCATAGATATGCTGGCCGATTTGCTTCACATGACTCCCCGGCAAATTTACGAGATGACATCGAGGCGTGGGCAAAGTAAGCCTAACGCACTGCCTCTGCTGCGCGTCAACGGCAACATTCGCTTCCGAAAGAGCGACATTGAAACTTGGCTTGCAATACTGGCCGGGGAAAGAGAGGCAGCATGAGCAGGCCACGCGGAAACAAAACATCGAAGGCCGAAATAGCCGAACGTCAGTCTCGCGCCTTGGAGTTGATGAAGACAGGTGAGACGCAGGACGCGATTGCGGAAATACTTGGAATTAGCCGCACGACCTTCTGGCGTGACTTGCAAGCAATTGAAGCCCGTTACGTCGAAGGTACCAAAGAAGACGTTGCTGCCTTCAAGAAATCTCAGTACGAAGCGCTGATCCGTATTGAATCGGCAACAGCCGAAGGCAGCATTGAGCCTGAAGTCGCTAACGCTTTGGTGCGCGTCCGTGATTCGGTCGCCAGGTTGCTTGGTTTGAATGCGCCAACCAAAAGCATCTCGGCCAACGTCAACGTGGATCAACCAGTCATCCCCGTTGAGCACCAGCTGGAATACCTCAACGCTTTTGCCGGTTTGTATGAAGATGAGCGACTTGAAGAGTTGGACCGGGTGAAGGGTCGCAAGCGCATCTGTCGCGTGGTGATGGATGCAACCTGGGGCGAGAAAGCTTTACCGGAGAGTGGATCATGACGTTGCTTGAATATTACGAAAGGCAGAGACCGCGCACCTACACCACGGGCGATCACCACAAAAAGATTTGCGATGCGGTGGAACGTTGTTACCGTGAGCGCAAACACGGCATTGTCGAAGTTCCGCCTCGGCATGGGAAAAGTGAAATCATCAATGTCTATGCGCCCGCCTGGTGGTTGGGGGAGGGACATCATGATTCTCACTTTGGGTTGGTCTGCAACGGTCAAGACCTAAGCAATAAGTTCTGCCGTGCCTCGCGCAACCTCTGCAAGTTGCCGGTGTCGCCGGATCACACTTCAGAGTGGAAGCTAACCTTTGACAAGTCCCTCGATTGGACCTATCGCGGTACAGGGATCAACGGCTCACTCGCAGGGTTTGGTTATTCGGAAATGAGTTTTGATGACCTGTTTAAGAACGGTCAGGAAGCGAAGTCTGAAGTCAAGCGCAACAGCATCATTGATGGGGTGGTTTCGCAGGCCATGAACAGGCTCACGCCTGACGGCATTGTGATCGCTACACAAGCCCGACTTCATCCCAACGACACCATCGGGTGGTTGTTAAGCAGTGAAGACCGCCAATTCCTCCGGTTGCATCTGCCTGCCGTCAATGAGAGTGGCCGTGATGCTTGGTTTGAGGATCAGTACAGCGGGGAAAAGATCGTTTTCCCCGCATACGATGCGCTGTGGCCTTCCCGCTACGGTGCGGAACAACTGAAGGCCATCTTCACCCGCATCACTTCCTATTACTGGATGGCTCAGTTTCAACAGGTGCCTTCGCTCGGTGATCTGTCGTTCTTCGATGTTTCGATGATGCCTACGTACCGAATGATTGGCACCATCAACAAGTTGTGGATCGGCGTTGACGCGGCACAAACCGAAACAGAAAGCGGCGCTTATACAGCCTTCGTTTGCTTGGGGCTGTGCAGTGATGGGGGTGAACACATCAAGGTTTTGGGTGTACGCCGTGGCCGTTGGCGGCCTGACGTGATGAATCAACAGTTGATTGATTTTTACCAGGCAACCACGCGGCGCTACGGTGTTTACCCCGAGGCGGTCTGCGTTGAGCGTGCAGCCGGTGGTTACGGAATGCTCAATCTCCCGATGCCTGTTGTGCCCATGAGTCCAAAGGGTAGCAAGGAAGAACGGGCCGGGGCGGTGTGTTGGTTAGTGAACAAAGGCGTCGTGCAGCTGCCGGAAAACGCTCCTTGGTTGGCCGACTTCAAGAACGAGTTGGAGAGCTTCCCATTAACTACATACAAGGACCAGGTTGACGCTTTCGTTCATGCACTCGCGTGGGAGTTGCGAAAGAGTGTGGACTTTGAACCGGCAATGATGGAACGGTACGCGACCTTGAATGTTGATCCCCGGCAACAACTGCGTGAATTTGTTGCGGACGTTCAAGTTGAGCAGGAAATGGATGTCGAGTGGGGCCACCTCGACTTTTAAGGAGCAGAGAGGTCGACAAACAGCAAACAGCGGTCCCGGTGGGAGTATTTGAAGAGGCGCGAGCAAGCCGTCAACAATGCGACATTGCGGCTTCAAGAGATTTAAGAAACAAGTTTGCGCCCGCAAAAGCGCCTATGTGCCGATAAAGCGGGCGTAGTGATGGTTGGCGGATGTATAGGCCAACAACCACATGGCCGGTGGATCATAACCACCGGCCTTCACACTATCTGAAGAAGAAAAGGATATGAAACCTATTCCAGATGATAGTTCTTGGGAGGACTTGTCGCCCGCACGGAAACAACGCGTCCATGAATCCCAAGTCGCCGAGGCGCGGGCATACCTCGAAACGCTGATGAGGGAAGTCGGATTGTCAGAGGAAGTGAAGCAACGACTGCGAAAGGCATTCCCTGGTACTGACAAAGGCGGAATGAAGCAAGCCGTCGCGATCGAAAAGCGTATGGCGGCACGCAATCGTCAATGTGAGGAACGATATGAACAATCTTCAACCCACCATCACACAAACAAAAGAGGAACGCCTTCAGTCTGATGTTCAACCACAACCCGTTGACGCCGGAAAGTCGCTCATTCAGGAAGTCGAACTGCTCAGGCAACAAGTGCAGCAATTGTGTCAAGCTGTACGGGGCCTAGCCAGCCTACAGGCCGTCATGGACCGCAAACTTGATGCGGCATTGAAGGGTGGCGTGTGCTGCGACATAGCGGTGTTGTGAATTATTAAAAGGCCGAATAGAACCAAGGCCGGTCAGACCCGGCACAATTGAGGCGCTAACTGACTGCCGAATGCTGAGTTCTTTTCTTGATCTTACGGGCGCGAGAAAGCAAGGGTCAAACGCGAGGCGGGGATATACCGTGAGGGAAAAATTGTCGACCCCCTCCCCGCAGCCCGTCGGGTTGGACTCTGGGGCCCGCCCGCGTGGGTGGGGGTGCTAGCAGCCTAGCGTCGCTAGTCCCAAATCGAAGGCTCGCCGTCGTAAACGACGTAGCTGAAGCGCTCCCTTCTTGGCCCGCGACGGTGGTCGATCTCACACTGCTTTATCATGACTGTAGGGCGGATCAATTCCATCCACACGCGCATTATTTCAGCGGGAGGAATTTGGACCTCGTACCCGTCCTTTTGGACAATCAACATCGCATCCTCGTCTTTAGCTGCGATCTGTTCTTCAAAAGATCGTTTGACCCGCCAGCCCCGATATTCCCACTCTCGCTGGACCGCATTGAGGTTCAGATACACCGCGTAAGATTTCGCACCAACCATCAGATCCACGCAAAGCTTCGACCGTAGAGGAAAAACTGAGAACGGAGCGCAATTTGGACTGTACGACAGAATATTTAAGCTGCTGGAGTGGAGCACCTTGTCTGATCGCTGACTCCATTCCTCCGTCTGCTTTTTACGGGCAGCATCGAGACTTTTGCCCAGCGCTTCGGGCGAATCCACTCTCGCAAAATCGACGCATTCAACGTAACAGCAATTGCTTATCCGCTTCGCAGCCCATCCCGTCTTTTCTGATGCTTCCAGCAATTCCGCAAGTTCATTCAGACCGTTCTCCGGAGTAATGTCCAAGTGCTCAACTTCCACAAACTTATCGTCGCTCACACCGGCGCCGGTGGCCAGCAGATTTACGGTCTCCCTCATCTTCTGCTTCTGCCGTACGATTCTGCTCGACTTCGTCTTCCCCTCCTTAACCTCAACAATCTCTGCTGACCCATCATCTCTAATAACAGTCACATCACCAATCGCGAGGCAGTTGGTCAATGAGTTCAAAATTGCCAAGCCCTTTCCCGTATCGAAGTTAAGTGCCCACTCGCGGAGTTCCGTCATAGTGCCCTCCGCTAGTACGTGCTGCTTGGTAGGAGCCTCGCCGAGGGATCGCATGACGATTCGGTCGTACCCGAGTGAACGCCAAGCAATACCGTCGCCAATTATTCGAATACAGTTCGAATACGCGCGATGAAAAAAGATCTGCTCCTCAATGAATTCCAGATCCTTGGTCAAGCGATTCTTGTCGGGTTCGGACGTCCCTTCTTCTTCTAAAACGCCTTTTAGTTCTTGGCCTTTCAGCCGATAGTGTCTTACGGCTCCCTCTTGTACAAGCAGCTCTTCCAGCAGCCACATCTGTAGCTTGGCGATTACGGTTCTGTTCTTTCGCCGTTTGCGAGTCAGTTCAAGCATATCCTCCAGCAATTCCGGGTACTCCGAGGTTGAAAGCCGCGCAAATGCTGTGCTGGCGATCTGCGAGCTTCGGTCGCCGTAGCCGATTCTCCAGTCAAAGGAGCGACGGTATCTGCTAGATCTGTCCAAGTGCGTTCTCCCGAAAATCGAAAGCCTAAGTGTATCGCCTGACTGAAATGTCGTTGACTCCGCCGTTGGCGAGAGCTTGGGAAAGAATACCGAAGAAGTCACTCCGGAATCGTCAACTCAGGCTTCTGCGATCATGCGAGCGACAAATTCAGTACGTAGCTCTCGATGCCGTAGCCGTCTGTTGAAAGATCTCTAGCCTGTCGCAAAAAGAATGACCTGCTGTCTTCGAGGGACATGTCGGGGATCTCTCTCTTCCGGTAATCCTTTTCGTCCCATCTGGGGCTTGAGAACCAGCCCACCAGATAGAGACCGTTGAGGCAACGGCTATCTTTTAAGTATCGATCCCGCAACTGAGTGCGCATTGCGGTTAAGAGTTCATCATGCCAATTCCCCTTTACCTCAATGATCAGGCTCAGCCGTTGATAACCGTCTGCTCTTGCGCTAGCAACCGCGGCATCTACGTGAATATCAGTAGATTGGCTGGAACCACGGGGACCGCGCCTGATCTGTACTTCACGATTGACGATTACCGCTCTGTCTCGCAAGTCTTCATTAAGATGGGCTGCAACATAATCTGAGAGATCCTCTTCGTCTCGGGGCTTATATCCACTACCTGAGGGAAACCAAAGATACTTGACCGGGGTGAGTTCAGCGTGCAACTTCGAATTCAGGCGATCCAGCGAATCCAAAACCACCTCAACGAGCTGATCGCCGTTTTCAACCCAGCGTTTGCCACAGTCGAACGCCAACGTTAAGAACTGACGCGCCGAAATGGGCTGCCAGGTGGCTGCGCGGGCGAGAGACTCAGCTTCCTCCAGCTGATGACGTAAGCCAGGATACTGCGGTAAGGCTTCTACCACTTCACGAAGCCATTTACACGCCTCGAAGCTACCTCTCTTCTTCAGATGTTCGAGAATCCCATCGCGAAGCATCACGGCCATGTCTACCGGACCCATAGCCCCCGCCCTGAGGCCGCTATGTTCAGCATATGGGTAGTTCCGAACCATCCAAAGGTACAACTCAGCCAATTGCGACTCGCTCAGTTTTCCCGCGAACGTCAGCTCGCCAAAAGTGCCGTACGATACAGCCTGAATGATTAGCTTCCCGAGTTTGTCGTTGTCTCTGATGATCGGCCAAACCTTCCGCCAGCTCGCATCTGGAGTCTCAACGATGAGCGCCTGAATAGCACGAATCGCTCTGCTCTCGTGATGTTCATCAGTAATCAGAGACTCAGCTAACTCGTACGATCCCGTCACATTACGCCTAATCAAAAACTGTAATAGGGCTCCTACAACAGGGGGTTTCAGTACCGGATCTGTCGCTTTGTTGATAAGAGCTTTGCCTAAGGCACTATCTAATAAGCCTTCGATGTCAGTTGCGATTAGAAAAGCCCCGTGCTGTTCATTGTTTTGATCTATTTCCTGTTGTATCCGCTCGATCACTTCTTCGGGAACGAGTGAGTACGCTTTCTGAAGAAGAGCAGCTTTCACCAGTCGTTTCTCTTTCTTTTTCTCCCAGTCATAAACAGGAAAGCGCAGCAAGGCAGGGATCCATTTGCGCCAAGAGTTGATGGCAACGCTTTGCAGATTATCTTCAGCGACGTTGAGCAACAGAGCCAGGGCCGGTACCCCAACTAGAGCAGAATATGGAGTGCCGGACGTATGGAACCAGTTATCATTTTGAGGTTCAGCTTCGTCTACGTAGCGGCGTGCGGCAGTAACAATGCGTCCTCTTGTGCTCGCATCTGCGGTGTGCCAACCGGGGGTGGTGGTTAAATCAGACTCTATCTCGTCGCTGGGGCGGGTACTGGTCGGTTTCAGTCCCATGTCGAAGACGAGTTGATACCAGCCCTCCATAATTTGATCATGTTCGATTTTATGAAGGTCACGCTCTATTCGTTGAACTGGTGTCGGATCAAGGAACTTTGGTTTTCCCTTTTCCTGTTCTCGCCGCAGATTATCTCGTGCCATTCTTGCGCCATCCGA
Organism: Acidobacteriota bacterium; assembly: GCA_013289685.1. Lineage (GTDB taxonomy): Bacteria > Acidobacteriota > Terriglobia > Terriglobales > Acidobacteriaceae > Sulfotelmatobacter. Next base: position 147,556 of record JABCZL010000005.1, read on the forward strand.
ATCTAAGGCGACCGGCATAAAGAAGCCTCTGCACTGTGAATTGAGGTTTTCGTTTAATTGACACGCAGACCACAATGAACGCATTTGATTGGGGTTCGTCGAATCGGTGACTAATCCAACGAGCTTTGCGTCGACTAATGCAGAGGATTGGAAACATCCGCTGAGGACACGTTGTAGCAGCCAGTCGAAATCGGAGACATTGATGAGGCGCATCGCTAGGTAAAGTCCCCACTCGGGAACCTCTCCCAGCCGTGGCAACAGCTCTTCGAGGATCCTTCTACGATGCTCGTGGTCGCTCGCAAGTTCCTCTCTGAAACTCGCTCCTTCAGTGCCACTCACCAGCTCATCGTAAAAAACTGCCCTGGATAGAATTGCACCTGCTAGGCACCCGGCGATTCCAGGCCAATCCAGATTGGCCCAAGCGAGCAATATGATCTTATCCATCAGTTGACCTAGAGGGAACGACATGCTGGCTCGGGATGGCTGCTTGGAGAACCAATCTAATGCGGCATGCAAGTCCGTAGGAGACATCTTGTCAGGAAAACTGGCTAGAAAAGATGTGTACAAACCGCTGAGTTGTGGGTTCTTAGGATTCGTCAGTAGAGGAAGTATCTCGGCTACCGAGATCAGTTCGGGCCAAAGAGCTGTCAGCCCTGCGCCTTTCAGCTCATCATCGGGATCGGGCCCAGCTTGTTCAAACGCAAGAGGGCGTAAGAGCCGTCTCACCTCCGCCGACCCAATACTGGCAGCTGCAGCGGCAGCAGACTTCCGCAACGAAGTGTCCTCAGATGTATTCATCGCGATGTGAGCTAGGTCTGGACCAAGTTCTGCCGCGTCACACGCTCGGCCTATGTCAATGGCGACGTGTCGAGTAGCCAGAGTGTTCGACGTGTCTGCCAAATACCTTCGCAGCTGCTCAAGAAGTTGAGGATGTTGGAGCTTGCCGTAAAGCCAGTACATTCCCAAACGAAGATGGAACAGACGCCCAGCTTGGCTGTGCTTCAATATGGATTCAACAACTAGCTGCCGTTGCCTGTCAGAAAGACTCGCGGCAGCCGCTCCAAGCAGGGCCTCTGGATCTGTGCTCGCCACTACTTCCAACACTTCTGGCATCATCACTGACATCCAGGCCGCGATCTCGCGCATTTGTGGGACAAGGCGTTTAGCGCCAAGAGCAGGATGAACTATCAGATTTCGAAGTTGAGAGATCGGCATTTCACGCCGTTTGCAATACCGCGCCGCCAAGAACTCTGCGTACGTTTGATGGGCCCATCCAATCCGATTCTGACCGCGTGACGAAAAGAGTCCTGTGTCCAGCACTTCACGAACTGAATCCGCCGATACAGTAAATTCGTTAGGGCTGAATTCCTTGTCTCCCACAAGCTCCCCGATGAGCACATCTTCTTCCGGCAATCGATCTGCTTCGCTCCCTGTCCAAACAGCGTACTTGTTAGCGAACTGAGTGACCCCCGCAATTCGTGACGCAATGGCTAGCCTTTGTTCCGGTGTCAGGCGGCCGATTCGGCCCGACCCTTGGCGACTTACACTAGGTTCTCCACAGAGGATCCTGCATCCTTTCTCGTAGAGCTCTATTTGGTTGGGAGGAAGATCCCCGTCTCGGAGATACGTGTTTATCAGGAAGTTCAGCGTTACTGGTTTTATAGCTAACGAAGTAACAGAGAGATCTTCAATGCGATCAAGAAACGAATCTGTCCTCTCGATTCCGCTTTGTTCTGCCGCAAGTCTTACGTCCTTCCGCCGGAGTGGCACCAACTCATAAGCCCCAAAAGTGTTTACTCCGAACAACTGCAGGAGTGATCTCTCCAGAATCATTGGCCAAGGTGCGGTACGGCACGCAATTCGCAGCCGCAAACGCTCAACAGGCTGCTTTGGAAGCTCGTCAGCCAATAGAGCGGCGACGTTATCGATGCGTAGGAGACACTCATCGAGGCTATCCAAGAACAGATGTAAGACGTAGTTACCGTTGCGCCATTGCTCAAACTCCGGACTTCCGAAAAGTGCATTGAAGAGGCGGTCTTCACTTCCAAACGAACGAAGGTCCAACCGGATCAGTTTTCCACCCGCATCAACGATGGGCTTCTCAAAGGTAAGGATCTCGCGCTCTAGGGCAAGCGTCTTTCCAATTCCCGGCTCACCAAGTAGAGCAAGGCATGATGTGGCGGCCATTTTGTCGAACTCGACCAGATCGGCGTTAGCGAGCTTCCCCCACTCGGTATCGGGGTCCGCTAGAAATCCGCGGTCGGAAAGACTAACGCTTTTGTCGCGAGGACACCAATAACGCTTCCATTCAAACAGAGTCGGCATTGGCTTAATTGTACGGCTATCGATTTCGCCCCCAGCATTGAATTCTTGCACGTGTGCACGGGTCCGCCAGGCACGCTTTGATTGGGAAAATGTCGATTTACAGGGGCGCACTGGCCGACGGAACTCCAACTAATCTCGCTAGGATCTCCCAGCACCGTGGATGCGGTCGGTAGCCTTGTCGAATCCGGCTTGCATACCACCGGGACACTCCAATCCGTGATCGAATGACAGATGTCGAGACACCGGCGAGTAGAGGCTGGATTTTCTGCGAGAACAATTCGGCAGTAAGCCAAGCTGGTTGGCTGGACGGATTCCATGACGAGCGCGCATTGGCATGGCGGCGTTGCGAGCCCGCTTGTTTGGCCAAAGCTTCCGGAGTTTGCGCCGCTGCCCGCCCAAGCCGAGCCGCGTCGGCGAGCCGTTCAGTAGCTCCTTCTATTGAACATTGTGCACACTACATGCGTCCAGCTGTGATGTTCTTGCCGCACCCCCGACAAAGCGTTTGCGGTCCCGGTGTGGGTGGAGCAGGACAAGGCGGCGCACCTCTTGCTTGTCGCTTGTTGCCTTGGGTCAGTCTTGTGGCGAACCGAGCATCGGGTTTGCGGATGGTTGACCAGAAAGCACGAGCGACCCATTCTGCAATCGGTGCGACCGCACGACCCCAAATCGGTGCGGTTTTCGAGAGTTGAACCGCGAAAGGTGCCATCAGGCGGCAATTGCCGTCACGCTGCTCGAAGAACCACTCCCGATTGAGGAGGTGTCGCGTAATCCAGTCCAAAAGGTAAGGGACGACACAAATACAGGCAATGCTGTGTGAACAATGAAATCGGCATCGTGGTCGCTTGCTTCTTTTTCTGTCAGTGATCGTGCCTGTTGAGAAGAATGCAGAGGGTGAGTGGGTGACAGAGTTTCATCAAGCACCTCGGAAGAAAAAACTCAGACATCCTCTCGCTGGAAAAAGTTCACCTGCGAGAAGGCCCAGAAGGTGAAAGCAGCGTACCCGAGGTTGGTTACAATTTGGTCATGGAAATTCTTACGGTTGATGAAGTAGCCGCGTTCCTGAGGATCAGCAAGCACCAAGTGTACGAGTTGGCAAAGGCCCGCACCCGGTCAGGTGATACGCGAGAGCACCCATTGCCGGTGTTGCGTATCGGCAAGGCTGTGAGGTTTCGCAAAGCAGACGTTGAAGATTGGATTGAGAAGCTGATAAGACGCGGGAAGTGAAGGGTTGGTTGTTAACATCCTACGGTTTGATTTTGCTACAAAGGGTGCGTCGGACAATCTGGACAACGTCCCATGGGCCGACCTGACGATTTATCAACGGCGCCAATCTGCACTTTTCCGATTCCGGGGCAGTCAATTTCACGCGGGCGGTGCGGTCTTGTTCCTTTTCCTCTTCTGTTGCGGACTTGCAATCTTCGTCCTCGCATGAGTCAGTGTCTCCCGACTCTTAATGCAAGTCGAGTGGAAGTGACGGAATGTTTTCATCGCACATGGCATCGCATGATCGCACTACGGCAGATTTCGGCACGTCTCGAATGGCCGAAATCTCTCGTATTCGGCGGAAACCGATCCGACTGTAAGTGATTGAAGAGACTGTAACTCATTGAAAACAGGCGCGTTATGAGACCGTCGCTCTAGCCACCTGAGCTACACCGCCACTTGGCTGCAAATCGGGAAGGATGTGCGAAGGGAACCTTGCCGCCGGTACGGCCCCGGCACTCGCAGCATGAACGCAAGAAACCATCGAAACTTACGTCCAATCCTCAATTCTAAGTTCGCCCGCGGAATAGGTCAAACATAGCATGTGCCGACAGCCGCCCTTCCGCTGTCAGTCGAGCGAAGCTCGACAGGTTCGGCGGCAACTGAGACACTACCTTGCGTCATGATCGCCGCGCTATAGTCCACCATGACCGGAAAGTCCATGAAAGCGATCGCTGTCATTCCTGCCCGTTTGGCTTCCACCCGTCTGCCCCGCAAGATGCTGCGCGAAATCGCGGGCAAGCCGTTGATTGGCGTGGTCTACGAAGCCGTGCGTTCTTCGCCCTTGCTCGCGGACGTCATTATCGCCACGGACTCCGATGTAATCATGCAGGTCTGCCGCCAACGCGGCTGGAAAGCGCAGATGACTTCGGCTGCACACCGCAGTGGTACCGAACGCTTACACGAAGTGTCGGGTCGCGAGCCGGCCGATGTCTACATCAACGTTCAGGGCGACGAGCCGCTCACAGTCCCCGAGCACATCGCGACCCTGCTGCAGGTCATGCAAAATCCCGAAGCTCAGGTCGGCACGCTGATGACTCCCGCCGCCCAGGTCGACATTCCCAACCCGAATGCCGTGAAAGTCGTGACGGACCTCAACGGCCGCGCCCTCTATTTCTCCCGCGCCACCATCCCCTTCGATCGCGACGGCACACGCCCGCGGTATTTTAAGCACCTGGGTCTCTATGCCTATCGCAAGCCCGCTCTAGACCGTTTTGTCCAATTGCCCGAATCCTCCCTGGAAAAAAGCGAGCGCCTGGAGCAGTTGCGCTTTCTGGAAAATGGAATCCCGATCTTTGTCGGCGAGACTCCGCACGACAGCGTGGGAGTTGACACCGAAGAAGACCTGCAACGCGTGATCGAGATCCTGCGCAAGCGCTGACCGAAGCACTTCAAACCTGCGGATCCAGGTTGTGCTTTCGGCCCCATTCCTTCGCCGCTGCCAGGCGCCTCGAGATCGCAGGATGCGAATGGAAAAACCATTCCACCCACTTTGACGGCATCCGCTCCGCCAGGTTCTGCTCCGCCAGCTTGTTCATCGAGGAAATGAATGGCTCAACGCTAGCGATGGATTCGAATGCATACCGGTCGGCCTGCCGCTCGTTGAACCGGGAATACGCATTGAGGGCCGGCATCAGCACAAATGACAACACAACCGAAACCAGCGCCAGCAGCGGCAGGTTGGCGAAGTCCGACAATTCCTCAAACATGTGCTGGTCCACTGCATAGTGCAGGGTCCAGTTGGCCGCCCAGAAGCCGAGCAGCGTAATCGCAGCCTGCACAAAAATGCTCTTCAAAATGTGACGATGCACATGGTGCCCAAGTTCGTGCGCCAGCACCGCTTCGATCTCATCCTGGGTGTAATTGTCGAGCAGCGTGTCTGCCAGAATGATGCGGCGGGTCGCGCCCAGCCCGGTCAGAGCAGCATTCGCCTTCTTACTCTTTTCCGAAAGCTTCCAGCGGTAGACGCCGCGCACTCGCGTTCCCGCACGCTCGCTCAACACCACCAAGCGACGCCGCAGGTCTTCGTCATCCAGCGGCTCGAACTTGTAGAAGATGGGAAACAGAACCACCGGCGCAAGTTGCGCCAGAAGGACGAACAGTCCCATGAACAACGCCCAAGCCAGTATCCACCAATGCTGCGGCCACTGCCGCAAAGTGAAATACAAAATTTCCACCACTACTGTCCCCAGCACCAGTCCGACCAGAAAGCTCTTGACCTCATCCCAGGCCCACGACCGGAATCTCTGCGTCGACAGCTTGAATCTTCGCTCCAGAGAGTAGCCGTAGTAATCGAGCCCAATCCCCAGCGCCTTGCTGATGGCCAGCAACAGCAGCAGGTACATGAACAGTGAAAGGGAATAACTCTGAAATCCCAGCCGGTAAGCCAAGTCCCGCAGCAAGTCTGACCATCGCGTGACCAGCAAAATAATCAGGAACGCGAACCCCACGATAAAGTCGGTGACGCCCAGCCACCGCCGGATGCGGTTATAGCGGAGCGCCTCAGGCGAATCGGCCTGTACCGGATTAGGGTCGTCTGCCATGATCTGGAACTATCGATCTTTAACTCTGTGCTAGCCCTTGTCTCTCACGAAGCTCTCGCCCGTGGTCAGCAGTTCGCTGACCAGGTCCGGCGAAGATGCCTCAGTGTAAAGCCGCAGCAGCGGCTCCGTCCCAGAAGCACGGAACAACACCCACGCTTCCGCTCCATTCCCGTTGACCGGCGCATCGAGAAAAAACTTTACCCCGTCTTTATTTTCTTTCTTGAGCACCCGGTAACGTCCAAGAACCTGTGTTCCATCCGCCCGCGCGCGCTGAATAGCATTCTGCTTCATCTCTTCAGAAATGCGCAGATCGCGCCGCCCGTAATAATGCGGACCAAACTCGCGCTGCAGGTCCGCCACCAACTGCCCCAGCGGCTTCCCTTCCTCCGCCATCACATTGGCCAGCAGCAGGCAGTTCAGCACGCCATCGCGCTCGGGCAAAAAACGCGAGTACCCAATGCCGCCCGACTCTTCTCCTCCAATCAGAATTTCGTTCTCCATCATCAGATCGGCAATATATTTAAATCCGATGGACGTCTCGTGCAGCCTGCGTCCGTACTTCGCTGCGATACGGTCCAGCATGCGCGTCGTATTAAACGCGCGCACCACGTCCCCCGGCCATTTCTTGCGCTCCAGAAGCCAGCGCAACAGCACGCAAAAAATCTTGTGCGAGTCTACGAAGCTGCCATCCTCCGCCGCCGCACCAATGCGGTCCGCGTCCCCGTCGGTGGCCAGCCCAGCGTCGCACTTTTCGCGCACCACCGTCTGCTGCAACATCGCAGTATTCGGCTCAATCGGTTCGGGATTTATCCCCGGAAACAGCGGGTTCACTTCCTGCCGGATCGCCACGTGCTGCACCCCGCGCTCGGCAAATATTCCAGGCAGAACGCCGCGCCCAGAACCATACATTGAATCCACGGCAAACTTGAACTTTGTTTTCGCAATGAGGTCCATATCGGCAAACCCGCAAACCGCTGCGACGTATGCCTTCTTCAGATCAACTTCCTCGATCGCAGCCTTGCTCCCTTTCGGAGCGGCATTCGCGGCGAGTTCTTCCTCAATCTTCTTCATGATCGCAGGCGTAGCCGATCCCCCGAACTTGCCCTTGAATTTCACTCCGTTCCAGTTCCACGGATTGTGGCTCGAGGTAACCATTACGCCGCCCGCCGCGCCCTGATGTTTCACTGCATAAGAAACCGCCGGCGTGGGCGTGTAATCGTTGGCCAGTTTCACCGGAATCCCCGCAGCCGCGATTACTTCGGCGACGATGCGCGCCGCTTGAGGCGACTCAAAGCGCGTGTCATACCCGATAAACACCCCGCGCTGCGCCTCTTCGTATTTCAGAACGTACGACGCGATCGCCCCCGCCACCCGGCGCACGTTCTCGAACGTGAAGTCGTCGGCAATGACTCCACGCCAGCCGTCGGTTCCGAATTTGATCTCTTGCGCCATGGTCATTCAGTGGCTAGTGATTAGTGATTCGTGGCTGGTGATTTGGAAAAGGCGCATCGTGGCCCATATTAACTAGTCACTAATCACTAGTCACTAGCCACTTTCTCCCCTACACCAGCTTGTGCATCTTCTTCTCGTCGAGATACTTCACAACCTTGCCCACATCCTGCGCGTGCTGGCGGGTAGTGATCAGCAGCGCATCCGCAGTCTCCACCACCACCAGATCACTCACACCCACCGCCGCCACAAACTTTCCCGGAGAATGAATATAGTTGCCCCGCGCATTCATCAGACAAACGCCGGAAGCAGCCACCAGATTGCCTTCCGGCGGATTGCTCTTGGCGGTGTGGTGCTCGTGCAGCGCCGTCCATGAACCCAGATCGTTCCAGCCAAAATCCGCCGGCAGGCAGAAAATGTTTCCCGCCTGTTCACCCTTCGCCGAACGCGGCTCCAGTACCGCATAGTCCACGCTGATGTTTTCGCACTTGGGATACAGCTTGCGAAAAGTAGCCGCAAACTTGCGCGTGCCAAATGTCGCAGCGATTTCTTCCAGCAGCGACGCGGTCTTCGGCAGATGTTCCCGCAGCGCATCGGTTAGCGTGCGCGCACTCCACAAGAATATTCCGCTGTTCCAGAAGTAACTCCCGGCAGCCACAAATTCCGCTGCCTTCTTCGCGTCCGGCTTCTCGGTGAATCGCCGCACGCGCAGTGCCTCGCCCGCAAACGTACGTCCCCCCTCCGCCTCAATATACCCATACCCAGTTTCCGCGCGGTTCGGCGGTATGCCCAGCACTAGGATATTCGGGCCGCTCGCCGCGATCTCAATCCCACGCCCCAGAGTCTCGCGATAGCGCTCCTCATCGCCAATCACGTGATCGGACGGGAACATGCCAATCACTGCGTCCGGATTCTCCCGCAAGAGCAGAAACGCAGCCAGCCCAATGGCGGGAGCCGTATTCCGCCCCACCGGTTCGGCCAGCACCTGATCCTTCGGCAGCTTCGGAAGTTGCTTCAAGATTGCGAGCCGCAGATCTTCGTTGGTGATAATCCAAAACTTTTTCGCCAGCGCCATCGGCAGCAGTCGCGCCACGGTCTGCTGAATCATCGTCTGCTTGCCGTCGAGCGCCAGCAACTGTTTCGCCAGCTTTCTGCGGCTCAGCGGCCAGAAGCGCGTGCCGCGCCCTCCAGCCAGAATTACGGGATAGAAATTTAAGTTCTTCGCCAAGGATTTTCACACACCAAAATTCAAAGCCGACGGTAAACCCAACTACATTCTCGTCTCCGGCTCCGGATGCGGCCTTCCAGGCACATAAGCCCGCAAATATTCCAGCGTCCACTGCGGACGCACTGCGAATTCTTCGACGCATGCAGGAATAACAACGGCGTCGCCTTTAGCCATCGTGACTGCCTCGGTACCAGGTGCGTCGACCACCCCGCAACCTTCTGTCGCGACCAGTATCTGAACGGAGCTTTTGTCTGAATCATCTCGGGTCACGGCGAACACTGGTTCCTTTGCCTCAAACATCTCGACCACGAAGTACGGTGCCGTCACAAGGGGAGCGTAGCGCACCTTGCCCGGTCCACTCCCAATCTCGAGCGGCGCCGGACGCACCACTTTGCCCGACTTCACTTTCTCCTTCACCGCCGCCATACCATCTTTCAGGTGCAGCTCCCGCGGACGCCCGTAATCATACAAGCGATACGTCGTATCGGACTGCTGCTGGGTTTCCACCACGACCGATCCCGGCCCCAGCGTGTGCACCGTACCGCCCGCCACATAGATCATGTCACCCGCATACACATTGATCCAGTTGAGAACTTCTTCCGCGCGCTTCTGCTGTATCGCCTCTTCCAACAGCTGCACAGTGACACCAGGCTTCAAGCCCAACGCAATCTGCGCCCCCGGCTTCGCGTGCGCAATGTACCAGCACTCGGTCTTCCCCCACGGCTGGCCCACACGCTGTGCCTGCACGTCGTCGGGATGCACCTGCACGGACAGCTTCTCATGTGGGAAAAGAAATTTCAGCAGCAATGGAAACCGCTTGGGATCGCGCGCCGCGTCGCCCACCAGTTCGCGTTTATACTCTTCGCTCAACTGCGAGAGCGTTTTCCCGGTGAGCGGCCCATTCGCAACTTTGCAATCGTCCCCGCTCAGCCAGGCCTCGCCGATCTTCTCTTCGAACTTGTGGTTGGGGTAAATCGGCGACAAGTCCTGCGTGCCCCACGGGCGCGGATCAAATCCCGGAAGCATCAGCAATGGATAAAGATTCCCCATGCCAAACTTTCGCCCACAAAAAAGACCGCTCGCAAATGGAACGGCCTCTGCCGAACCTGATCATCCACAACAACAATTAGTCCGGCGTTACACTGCCGCAAAGAATTTCCGCATGCGCTCCAGGCCGCGATCTAACTCAGCCTTCGACGTGGCATACGACACGCGAATGTGCTCGCTCGTTCCGAATCCTTCACCCGGAACCGTGGCCACGTGCGCCTCACGCAACAGCCGCCCGGCCACGTCTGAAGCCGACTTCAGCCCGCCCCGCCCCAGAAACGACGAAATATTCGGATAGGCATAGAACGCACCTTCCGGCAGCGTGCACTTCACGCCCGGAATTGCGCGCAACCCCTTCACCACATTGTCGCGCAGTTGGATATATTCACGTCGCATCTCTTCAACACACTCCTGCGGTCCCTTCAGCGCGGCCACGGCGGCTTTCTGCACAATCGAAGTCGGATTCGAAGTCGACTGGCTTTGCAGTTTCGCCATCGCGCTCACCACCGCCGCCGGCGCTAGCGCATATCCCAGCCGCCATCCCGTCATGGCATAGGTTTTCGAGAGCGAGCCCAGCACCACGAAACGCTCCTTGTATTCTCGCAGCGATCCCACGGAGAAATTCTTCCCTGTGTAGTTCAGGTAAACGTAGCACTCGTCCGACAGCACCCAAATGCCGCGCTGGTGCGCCAGGCGGATGACCTCGGTCATATCTTCCGGGCTCATCACCGCGCCCGAGGGATTCGACGGTGAGTTGAGGATAATCGCCTTGGTCCGCGGCGTGATCAGTTGAGCGACCATCTCCGCCGTCACACGAAAGCCCTGCGTCTCGTCCGATTCCAGCAGAACGCAATTCCCGCCAGCGTAGCGAATAATGTCTTTGAACGACACCCAGTACGGCACCGGCAGAATCACTTCGTCGCCGTGATCCACCAACACCTGAATGGCATTGAACAGCGCATGCTTCCCCCCGGTCGAGGCAATCACTTCCTCACGGCGGTAGTCCGAATCAAAATCCACGTTATGGCGGTGCGCGATCGCATCGCGCAGTTCGGCCGTGCCTGCCACCGCGGTGTATTTCGTGAAGTTCCCCTGAATCGCGGCAATGCCAGCGTCCTTGATATGCTGCGGCGTCGCGAAATGCGGCTCCCCCGCGCCAAAATCGACCACGTCGATTCCCTGCTGCCGCAGTTTGTCCGCCTCGGCCACCACCGCCATGGTGGCGGAGGGTTCGATGCGGTTGATTCGTTCCGTAAGTCTCAGAGCTTCCGTGGTTGCCGTGGTCATGCCTTCTTCTTCCTTTTTCTCGGGACTTCGATGATTTCCGGGTCCCGAAGTTTGTATGCGGGATCCAATTTTTCCCGCAGCTTCTGTTCCACCGCGTCAGGGACGAGATCTTTCACCGGCCCCCCGGCCTGCGCCACCTCGCGCACCAGCCGCGAACTTACATAAGAATATTTGACGGCCGGCATCATGAAGACCGTTTCGAGCGTTGGTTCGAGCTTGCGGTTCATCAGCGCCATCTGCAGCTCGTATTCGTAATCGCTGATGGCACGAATGCCGCGCAACACACACATCGCATCAATCGATTTGGCGTATTCCACCATCAAACCATCAAACGTGTCGATGCGAACATTGCTCCAATCAGCCGTGAGCTGTCGCAGCATCTCCAGCCGCTCCCCCAGGCTGAACATCGGAGTCTTCTCCGAATTGCGCAGAATCGCAACCACCAGCTGTTCGAACATCTTGCTGCCCCGCTCAATCAAATCGAGGTGCCCGTTGGTGGGCGGATCAAACGAACCGGGATAAACCGCGATGCCCTTATTCAATCGTCCTCGCAGGAAGGCCGTGGGTTCAGCTCTTTGGAGCAAAGAGAAGCAATAGGAGATTTTATGCGGGTGAGAGTAACAATGGCAATCAGGGAGTCGGAACGTTCAGTCGAAGAATTTGGGGAGACCCGGGCGCAGCACAAAAATTGCCGCGCCCGGAGGCAACGAACTCAGCGCCTTGCCGCCACAATCGGCGCCTTCACCGGCTCGGCTGCGGTGGGCATGGTGGTCACTCGAGCGCCGGTTGGAGCCTGTGACGCTGGCGCGGCCACCGGTTGCGCCGGCCCTTGTGTCAGTCCCAGCGCCTTGCGCACCTCGGCGTCCAGCTTCGCCATCACATCCTTGTTGTCTTTCAGGAACTGGCGGGCATTCTCGCGTCCCTGGCCAATGCGCTCGCCTTTGTAGCTGTACCACGACCCGGATTTTTCGACGATGTTGTTGTTCGAAGCGAGGTCGATCAGATCGCCTTCCCGCGAAATGCCCTCACCATAAAGGATGTCGAACTCCGCCTCGCGAAATGGCGCTGCGACTTTGTTCTTCACCACCTTCACCCTCGTCCGCGAGCCGGTGACCACATCACCTTCCTTGATCGCAGCAATGCGCCGAATATCCACGCGCACCGAAGAATAAAACTTCAGTGCCCGTCCGCCGGTGGTCGTTTCCGGATTGCCAAACATCACGCCAATCTTTTCGCGAATCTGGTTGATGAAGATCAGGCACGTCCGCGACTTGGAAACCGTCCCCGTCAGCTTGCGCAGCGCCTGCGACATCAGCCGCGCCTGCAACCCCATGTGGCTGTCGCCCATTTCGCCGTCCAGTTCGGCTTTGGGCACGAGCGCCGCCACCGAATCCACCACCAGCACGTCGATCGCGTTCGAGCGCACCAGCGCCTCCGTAATCTCCAGCGCCTGCTCGCCGTAGTCGGGCTGCGAGACCAGCAGGTTGTCGACGTCCACGCCCAGCTTCTTGGCATAGCCGGGATCAAGCGCGTGCTCGGCGTCCACAAACGCAGCCATGCCGCCGATCTTCTGCGCCTCGGCAATCACCTGCAGCGTAATCGTGGTTTTGCCCGAAGACTCCGGCCCGAACACCTCCACCACGCGCCCCCGCGGAAACCCGCCCACGCCTAAGGCCGCGTCGAATGAGATCGACCCCGTCGGAATCACCGCGATCGGCACGATCGCTTCCTTCGACCCCAACCGCATGATCGAGCCCTTGCCAAACTGCTTTTCAATCTGCGCAACCGCCAGTTCAATCGCCTTGCCCCGTTCATCCGCCATGGAGTGGCTCCTTTTAAGAGTGCCGACCTAAATGAAATCTAATCTGGCCGGATTATACATACAGATTGAAGCGAAGAAAAGGCGAATTGCGGAAAATGTTGTGAATAACGTTCCGAATTGGGCAATCCGACTTGGATTGTCATCCTGAGGTCCGCGTTCTTTGCGGGCCGAAGGACCTATGGAATCGTCGGCAGCGGTGGTGGAGCCAGCCAAGTACAGAGGTCCTTCGTTGGGAGTCATCGGCTTCGCCGAGAACTCCGCCTGCCTCAGGATGACAAGGGGAGAAGTGAAACTCCGCAACTGTCTACCTCTGCAGCAAATCCACGGGCGCCGTCACATCATGCACGCGGAAATACTTCGCCAGCGCCGGATACTTCCTCGCCACCGCCTCATACATCCCATAAGCCACGTTGCGATAAGAAACATGCCCCGCCGGCGTAGTCCGCAACTCCGAAATGTAAACCGCCTCGGCAAAATCCATCTTGAACAGCGCCCGCTTGCGAAAGGCCAGCGGGATCGCGTACTGCGAATTCTCCTCCGCCTCAGGCGACTTGCGCGAAGCCAGATTCTCCACTGCCGTCTGCACCCGCCGCATGGCCGCATCGAACCGTCCGCGCACCCCGGCATCTTCCACGTCGAGCAGCATCTCGTACCCATGCTGCGTGGTAAATCCCTGCATCACCTGAATGCACCGCCGGTGCCGGTGCATATCGCGAAACCCGCCTGTATCCATGAGAATGTCGAAGCGAAACTGCTGCCCCGCGCGGAATCCGCGCAGCATCTCATCATGCTTGCCGCGATGCCGCAGCCCCAGGTCGATGATCTCTCGCCTGAATCTCTCGCCCGAGACCTGCAGCGCCTGCCGCACCTGCCGATAAGAATGGTGACAATGCTCATAGAGCAGCGTCGTGGCGATCTCCACTTCGAGCGGCTCTTCATCGAGCAAATCGACGATCGCCTTCGACGGCGCCAGTGGCTCGTCGGCCATCAACTCCCGCGCCGCCTGTCGCAAGTCGCGCCGCGTCGCCATCTCATATTCATTCGGATCCGCATACTTCACCAAAGTCGGCGCCACCCGTACCTCGTGCAGCAACTCCTGCTCGGCCCGCGCCCCCAACTCCGGATTCACCGCCCGAATCTTCTCCACCAGATCGCGCGACGACTCCGCGTTGACGTTATAAGCCGCCCCGGTCGCCGCCTTCTTCAGAGACTCGCCCAGCGTCCGCACTTCCCGATGCGTATGCGACAGCAAATGCGCCACCTGCGTCTCCAGCGTGCGCGCATTCACGATCTCGCCCAGAGAAGTATTGGTCGCCAGCGGCAGCAGATACCGAGTGATGTCAAACGCCCGCGCCTTCAATGTCCGCTCGTACGCCTCCTGCTTCATGTCGGCGGGCTTCGGCGTGATGCTGATCAGGTACCCGGTCATGTGCGCCGAAAGCGCCTCGTACTCGGCGAACAGAAAATCCAGCGTCTCGCGATAAAGTTTCCACGCTTCATCATCCGCGCCGAAATCCGGCGTGTGATATCCACTCTTCTTGAAATCCTGATAGCGCGTCGACCGCTCCTGTCCATCCCACCGCTGCTCGTCGGCAACTTCGATGGCCGCCAGAATCGACAGCCGTTCCACCGCCAGCGCAATATGAGCCAGGTCCGCGATCGACCGGTGCCCATACTGAAAATAAAACGTATTAAGAAATTTCTCCGCCTTCTGCGTGCTGATCTCCCGCAGCGACTCCTTCATCGAAAGCGACGACCGCGAATACTTGGCCATCGCATAAGCCTGGATCTCGGGCTCGACGCCGAACACCGCAAACACCTCAGTCGAAGGCGCGTCAGACGAAGCCTTTTCGGGCGGCGCCACAGGCTCGGCAGCCGAAGCCCTCTGCGTCGAGCGGTGCCCGGACCCGGTGGAACCCGCATCGGCCGTTGATGAACTCGCGGATGAATTCCGCTTGGAAGGATCAGGCATCACAATCACTTCATTGGTCACAGTCTGAGGCATGAGTGCTGGAATGTTACTTGGCGTCCTTGTGGAATAGCAATGCGATTCGTCGGTCGCCCTTTGGCCTTATGATCTCCTCAGCGCACTCAGCGGCTCTTCTCTGCGTTCTCTGCGGTCAAAAGCTTTTCTCTGTCCACAAAGTTTCGCAGAGACTCAAGAAACGGACCCCAGTTCCCAATTCGTCACTCGATTCTCTGCCTGCGCCCCAACGCGTATAATTCAGCGTTCCGCATCCGTTCAACCCAGCAGTCGGGAGAACTCATCAATGTCTCTTACCGGACGAGTGGCCCTGGTCACCGGCGCATCGCAAGGCATCGGACGCACCTGCGCCCTGCGCCTCGCCAAAGACGGCGCCACCGTAGCCGCAGCCGCCCGTAATCAGGAAAAACTCAACGAACTGGTCGCAGAAATTACGGCCGCCGGTGGCAAAGCCGCCGCCTTCGCCCTCGACGTCGCCGACGAAGACCAGGTCAAGGCCACCGTGAAAGCCGCCATCGCCCAGTTCGGCAAAATCGATATCCTGGTCAACAACGCCGGCATCACCCGCGACCAGTTGGTAATGCGCATGAAGCGCGCTGACTGGGACGCCGTCCTCCAAACCAACCTCACCTCCGCTTATCTTTGTATTCAGGCCGTCATCAGCTCCATGCTCAAACAGCGCTGGGGACGCATCATCAACATCACCAGCATCTTCGGCCAGATGGGCCAGGCCGGCCAGGCCAACTACTCCGCCTCCAAAGCCGGACTCATCGGCCTCACCATGGCCATCGCCCGCGAAGTCGGCTCGCGCAACATTACAAGCAACGCCGTCGCCCCCGGCTTCATCGAAACCGCCATGACCGCCGTCCTGAGCGACGAATTCAAGCAGGCCGCTGTCAAACAAATTCCCCTAGCTCGAGTCGGATCTCCAGAAGACGTAGCCAGCGCGGTAGCGTTCCTCGCCTCCGACGACGCGTCCTACATCACGGGCCACGTCATGAACGTAAACGGCGGCATGCTGATGGGATAGTCAAAATCTTAACCACAGAGGACACTGAGGACACAGAGGAAAATGAAAGCCGAACATCCAATTCCTCCAGATTCCTCTGTGTCCTCCGTGGTAAAGGGTTTTGCATTTGCTCAAGCCGAATCCGCCAGGCAGATCGCCCAAGCCCGCGAACTCTTCCTCGAATACGCCCAGTCCCTGGGCTTCAGCCTCTGCTTCCAGAATTTCGATAAAGAACTCGCTGCACTCCCCGGCGACTACGCCCCACCCGCAGGCCGCCTGCTGCTAGCCGAGTTCGAAGGTCAACTCGCCGGTTGCGCCGCGCTCCACCCGCTCGAGCCCGGCATCTGCGAGATGAAGCGCCTCTACCTGCGTCCAAATTTTCGCGGCAAGAGTTTAGGCCGCACCCTGGCCGACCGCATCATCACCGAAGCCCGCCAGATCGGCTACCAGCGCATGCGTCTCGACACCGTCGAACCGGTAATGAAAGATGCAGTCGCAATGTACCGCAAGATCGGGTTCCGAGAGATCGCCCCCTATTGCACGAACCCGATCGCCGGAGCTCTGTACATGGAGCTATCTTTGTGAACACCCAGAGACTGCTCCTTCGTGTTTTCTTGGTCTGGCTTATTGTCGATATAGCATGTCTAGCGATCGGGACGCGGTGGAATTGGTTTCTTGGCATGGGAGTGCGCGGGCTCCTGATCGATTTCCTGTTCGGGATCTTGATCTTAGGTCGATACCTTCATGAGAATGGAAATTTATGAAAACACTTTGCGCGGTTGGGATCGTTCTTCTATTGGCTGTCACTAGTTTCGCCGCCGACGGCAAGTCCGTTTCCTACAAAAGTGGCGACGAAACCGTGCAAGGCGTTCTCTACGCTCCGCCAGGCAAAGGCCCATTCCCGGCGCTGGTGGTGATTCACGAATGGTGGGGTCTGAACGACTGGGTCAAAGATCAAGCCTCGAAACTCGCGGACCAGGGCTACATCACGCTCGCCGTCGATCTCTACCGAGGCAAAGTCGCCACCACGCCAGATGAGGCGCACGAGATCATGCGTGGAGTGCCCGAAGACCGTGCCAAACGCGACCTGCACGCTGCCGTGGAGCTCCTTAAGTCGCAACCCAACGTCAAGCCAGACCGCATCGGCTCCATCGGATGGTGCATGGGCGGCGGCTACGCGCTCGACGTCGCGCTGCAGGAACCAACCTTGGCCGCCACCGTAATCAACTACGGCCACCTCGCAACGGACACCGAGGCGCTGAAGAAAATCAACGCACCCATCCTCGGCCTGTTCGGCGCCCAGGACCGCGGCATCACCCCCGACGACGTGCACAAGTTTGAGCAGGCGTTGAAGCAGCTCGGCAAGAAAATCGATATTAAGATCTACGACGACGCCGGCCACGGCTTCGAAAATCCCAACAACAAAGACGGATATCGCGCCGAAGACACCGCCGACGCGTGGAAACGCATTGTCGGTTTCCTTGCCATGACACTGAAGAAATAGCAGCGAAATCAAGATGGCCCGAGAAGGCCTGTCGGACACGGCTTTCGGCTGAATTCATTTCTTGTACGCCGTGCAAGCAAAGCCCTTACACTTCATGAATTGCGGTTCGATGCCATTCGATTTTCGTATGGCACTAATGTCCGCTGCATGGCACGAATTTCCCACTTGCCAGAAGGTGCTGATCTGGTTACTATGACCCATCCTGAAATGCTCCCCACAATGAATATCGGCGAGACGATCCGCAACTACCGGCTCCAGAAAGGTATGTCTCAAGGCGACATCGAGAAGCGAACCGGCCTCCTGCGATGCTACCTGTCGCGCGTCGAAAACGGCCACACCATTCCATCGCTCGACACGCTCTCCAAGATCGCCGGCGCCATGGAACTCCCGCTGTCACAGTTTTTTGCCGAACCCGGGCACAGCAACGGTTCCAAGGGACTGCCCCAACTCTCCGACGACGAAGTCCGATTCCTCAGCCAGATCCGCCGCTACTCCACCAGCCTGAACGACAGCGACCGCAAACTGGTTCTCGCCATGGTCAAGAAAATGGCCTCGAATTCGGGGAAATAAGCTCCTAGCTTCTAGCTCCTAAGCTTCTAGCCAACCCAGTACCGCCACGAATTCCCATCACGCCGCTAGACACGATGTCTTTTCGGCCCAAGATGCACGGGTCGAAATAGCTAGAAGCTAGCAGCTAGAAGCTCTCTTCCCCCTTACTTTCGTCCCATGCCCCTTAGTGACCCACGGGTACCTCGTCCTCGCCCCTCCGGGTCACTACACTGTGCTTGGAGACACCTGTGACCACCGACGAGGAACTGAATCTTCTCGACTCGCAACTGCGCCGCCTAAAAATCGAGTACGAGATCTTCTTCAGCAACCCGACCAAGCGTCCGCCCTCCGACATCGAGTGGAAGGTGCTGAGCCTGCTGCGCAAGTTTTCCGACGGCGGCCGCATGAACTTCTCCCAGCGCTACCGCTACAACGAGATGGCCCAGCGCTACGCCATTTACAGCGACCTGTGGCGCAAGAAGTCCCGCATCCGCGAGGAAGGCTACCGCCGTCCCCAGGATGCTTTGCTTTCGGTTCAGGGAGTTCGGGTCGCGGAAGACGAACACAAGTCGGCGCACCACCCGGTCTATGGCGTGAGCCATGCTGCCGCGGCAGCTGCTGCAGGCGCCGATTCCTCGCCACACTTCACCTTGCACACTGTCGATCAGACCGAGCGCGAGCAAGTCGAGCGGCTTTATAACGTTCTGGTCGCGGCTAAAAAGAAAGCCGGCGAGAAAGTCTCGGGCAACTTCGACTCCTTCACGGAGTTCGTCCAGAGAAAAACCGAACAGATCCGCCAGCAGTACCACTGCGACAACGTCGAATACTCCGTCGAACTCGCCAACGGCCACGTCAAACTCAAAGCCAAAGCCAAAACCTAGCCCGTGCGAAAAGCGGGTGCCCCACCCTTTTCGCGTTCTCCGCGAGATGGTGGGGACTTTGACTTCAAGGTTCCTGATTTTGTTTTCAAGTCGTGGACCTTGCTGTCTTCAGAAGAATTAGGGTAGCGGTTCAGTTTGAGGAGAGCGATTCGTATCAGGGTTTCGCTTCAGCGATGCCGGCAAAGTGAATACGAAGCGAAACGGCTTCAGCCGCTGGCCTTGGCCGTCACAACCGCTAAAGCGGGCATACGTGGCGGCTTCTGCGGCACGCCTGAAGGCATGCCCTGATACGAATCGTCACTCTCAAACTGCACGACTACCAGGATTAGCCCTCCAGGCCTCCCTTCCTTCCCAACTGATAGAATCTTCCGTTTCCGAGATCCATCTATTCTTCCAGTTCAGAGGCCCCGTTTTGACAAGTTCTTCTAAAATCCATCGCGCCATTCTCTCCGTCACCGACAAAACCGGCCTCATCGACTTCGCCCGCAAACTCTCCACCCTCGGCATCGAACTCATTTCCACCGGAGGCACCGCCAAACTCCTGCGCGACTCAGGCGTCACCGTCAAGGACATCTCCGAACTCACCGGATTCCCCGAAATGCTCGACGGCCGCGTCAAGACCCTCCATCCCAAAGTCCACGGAGGCATCCTCCATCGCCGCGAAGATCCCAAGCACGTCGCCGCCGTGGCCGAACACGGCATCGCCCCCATCGACATGGTGGTGGTGAATCTCTACGCCTTCGAGAAAACCGCCGCCAAGCCAGGCGTTGCCTTCGAAGAGTTAATCGAGAACATCGACATCGGCGGCCCGTCCATGATCCGCTCCGCCGCCAAGAATTTTCACGACGTCGCCATCGTGACGTCCCCCTCCGACTACGAGTCCATCGCCGACGAGCTCCAGCGCGCAGGCGGTGCGCTCTCGCTCGCAACCAAGTGGCGCCTCGCGCAAAAAGCCTTCGCCACCACCGCCGCCTACGATTCCGCCATCGCCTCCACGCTCGAACGCATCCCCGCAGACTTTCAATTGCAATCGCAAACCGGAACATTCCCGCAAACTCTGCGTTTCACCTTCCAGAAAACCCTCGACCTGCGGTACGGCGAGAACCCTCACCAGAAGGCCGCCATGTACTCCGATGGCTCCAGCGTCGGCGTGGCCAATGCCCGCCAACTCCAGGGCAAGGAACTCTCCTACAACAACATCGTCGATCTGCAAGCCGCCTGGGATCTCGCCCAGGAATTTGACGAGCCCGTCGTCGCCATCATCAAACACACCAACCCCTGCGGCACCGCCGCCGGCAAGACTCTCGCCGAAGCCTACCAGCGCGCCCTCGAATGCGACCCTGTCTCCGCCTTCGGTGGCGTGATCGGCGTGAATCGCCCCATCGACACCGAAGCCGCCGAAGAAATGCACAAACTTTTCTTCGAAGTCATCGCCGCCCCATCATTCGACGAAGGCGCCAAAGCCAAGTTCGCCTCCAAGAAGAATCTCCGCCTCGTCGAAGTAACCCGAGCCGATCAGAAGTGGGTATTGAAGAATGTCTCCGGCGGCCTCCTCGTCCAAGACGCCGACCACCGCCCCCTCCAACCCGCCGATCTCCGAGTCGTCACCAAACGCCTGCCCACGACCGAGGAAACCCGGGCCCTGCTCTTCGCCTGGAAAGTCTGCAAGCACGTGAAATCGAACGCCATCGTCTACGCCCGCGACGGACAGACAGTAGGCGTCGGCGCCGGCCAGATGAGCCGCGTCGATTCCGCAAAACTCGGCGCCATGAAAGCCCAACTCCCCCTGAAAGGTACCGTCGCCGCGTCCGACGCCTTCTTCCCCTTCCCCGACGGCGTCGAGGAAATCGCCCGCGCCGGGGCCACAGCCATCATTCAACCCGGAGGCTCGCAGCGCGATCCCGAAGTCATCGCCGCCGCCGACCGCCTGGGCCTAGCCATGCTCTTCACCGGAGTCCGCCACTTCCGCCACTAGAATCCCGGCGTCCGACCTCAGACGTCAGGCCTGAACCTTCTTGGGAGTCATCCTGAGTGCAGCCGTTCTTCAGGCGGAGCGAAGGATCTCGCGCGGGCTAGAGCATACTGACTAGTAGTACTCTTTACACAACTTGACTCGTCCCCACAGTCCCTGTACCTCCGGTTCCTTCAGCACTGGCGCCCTCCGCAGTGTTTTTCCCCATCCCGCCAGTCCTCGCGGTAGAATAAAGGCACCTTTCCCCCGGCGGCTTTGCATCCAATTAAGCTGAGGTTTCGGAAACGCGCGGGAGCGCATTCAAGGTCCAGCATGAATAGAATTTTTCGCCATTTTTTGATGATCTCGACAATCATCGCGCTGGCGGCAACCGCCGCCGTGAGCCAAACCAGCCAGCCCGCATCTCCGTCTTCCGCTTCGCCTGACGCCAAGCCGGCGCAGTCCTCGCCGCGCAAAGTGGACAAGGCCGCCGCCTACTACCATTACACACTCGCCCACATGTATGAGGAGATGGTCACCGCTTACGGCCGCAGCGATCTCGCCACCAAGGCCACCGAAGAATACCGTCTCGCCATCGAGGCCGATCCTTCTTCGGAATTCCTGACCTCCGGCCTGGCCGAGCTCTACGTAAAGACCGGCCGCATCGCCGACGCCGTTAAAGAAGCGCAAGACATCATCAAGAAAGATCCCAAGAATCTCGAAGCCCACAAGCTCCTCGGCCGCATCTATCTGCGTTCCCTTGGCGACATGCCGGGCGGTTCCGGCTCCGACAACATCTTGAAACTCGCCATCGACCAGTACGAGCAGATTACGAAGCTCGATCCCGACAGCGTCGACGATCACCTGCTGCTCGGCCGCCTCTACCGCCTGAACAACGATCTTCAAAAAGGCGAAGGCGAACTCAAGACCGCCATCAAACTCGATCCCAACTCCGAAGAAGCCGTGACCACGCTGGCCATGCTCTACACCGACGAAGGCGACACGGCGCACGCTCTTCAGGTTCTAAGCTCCATCCCCGACTCCGCGCGTTCCGCCAAGCTTTATGCCGCGCTGGGTGCAGCCTACGAACAGCGCAAGGATTACAAGAGCGCCGTCGATGCCTTCCGCCACGCCATCGTTCTTGATCGCGACAACCTCGACGCCATCCGCGGCCTGGCTGAGAACCTGCTGAACGACGGTCAACTCGACGCCGCCCTCGAACAGTACAAGGTCATCGCCGACTCCAATCCCGAAGACGCGCAGACCTACGTCCGCATGGCCGAGATTTATCGCCGCCAGGCCAAGTATGATCTCGCACTCGAGAGCCTGAAGCGCGCCGACACCCTGGTGCCCGACCAGGCCGAAGTGGCCTACAGCATCGCCGCCGTTTACCAGGCGCAGGGCCGTTATGACGACGCCATCAAGCTCTTGCAGGATCTTGTAAAGCGCACCGAAAAGAGCGAAGCCGGATCCAGCAACGCCGACCGCAACAACCGCGCCATCTTCCTCGAACGCCTCGGCATGGTCTATCGCGAACAGGAAAACTACACCGCCGCGGTCGAAACCTTCCGCAAAATGCTGCCATTAGGCGAGGAAAACACCCGCCAGGGCTATCAGGAAATCATCGACACCTACCGCGAGGCCAAGCAGTGGCCTCAAGCCACCTCTGCCGCCAAGGAGGCCGTGCAGAAGCTTCCCGACGATCGCGACCTCCGCATGGTGCTCGACGCGCAGCTCGCCGACACCGGAGAACTCGACAAATCCGTCGCCGACATTCGCTCCCTGCTCAAGGGAGGCCCTGAGGATCGCGAAGTCTATCTCCGCATCGGCATTATTTACACCCGCGGCAAGCGCTACGACGATGCCCTGGCAGCTCTCGCCAAAGCCGAGCAGCTTTCGACCAAGCCCGAAGACAGGGGCTACGTGTCCTTCCTCCGCGGCGACCTTTATCAGCGCCAGAAGATGTTCGATCAGGCCGAAGCCGAGTTCAAAAAAGTCCTGACTACGACCTCACCCACCGATCCCCAGACCGCCGCCACGCTCAACTATCTCGGCTACATGAATGCCGATCGCGGCGTGAAGCTCGAAGAGTCGCTGAACTACATCAAGCAGGCTTTGACTTTCGAGCCCAACAACGGCGCCTATCTCGACTCGCTCGGCTGGGTTTACTTCAAGCTGGGCAAATACGATCAGGCCGAAGAAAACCTGACCAAGGCCGAATCTCACATGACGACCGATCCAACGGTCCAGGAGCATCTAGGCGACCTCTACCAGAAAACCGGCCGCCTGAAACTCGCCGCCGCCCACTGGGAGCGCTCCGTCCAGGAGTGGAGCAAAACCGTCCCCGCCGAACAGGACGGCGAAGCCTTCGCCAAAGTCCAGCAAAAACTCGACGCCGCCAAGGTAAAGCTAGCCAAAGAAGAATCGCAGAAGCAGCAATAAGCGACCAGTGTCCATGTGGGGACGGGCGCCCTCGCCCGTCCAAGCCGCGACGGTTTTTGTCGCGGCAGCGCATTTAGCCAATACCAAGTTGCTCCGCCCATTCAAGCCAACCGCGCCGCGTCCCACCAGCACCCGTCGCCTTGCTAAACTCCCCGCATGTCACCGGAGAACATTCTCATCCGCTCCGCCTCACTCGCAGATATCCCAGAAATCCTGCGCCAGCGCCGCAGGATGTATGAAGGCATGCACTACAACGACTCCCGGACCCTCGACGCCATGGCCTCCCTGTCATCCGCTTATCTGAAGACCGCCATGGCCGACGGCTGCTTCCGCGCCTGGCTGGCCGCCGACGCAGACCGCGTAGTCGCCGGGGGCGCGGTCGTCATCTCTCCCTGGCCCGCTCACCCCTACGATCTCGAATGCCGCCGCGCCACCATCCTCAACGTTTATACCGATCCCGAATATCGCCGCCGCGGCATCGCCCGCACACTCATGCAAACCATCATCGCCTGGTGCCAGCGCGAAGGCTTCGCCCGCGTGACTCTCCACGCCAGCGACGATGGCCGCCATCTCTACGAATCCCTCGGCTTCGAACCCAGCAATGAAATGCGCCTGACCCTGCGGTGAATCGCATTGGACGAGCCCGTTAGGGCCGCGTGCGGTAAATGTGGAAGGGCGGCCCTTCAGGGCCGCGTCCGGCAGTTGGGAACGATGCGGGCTTTTAGCCGCTGAGGTTACATTCGGTCGGCAAAAAGAAGTTTTTCCGCGGCTTACTTCTTCGTGCCCACCGCGCTCAAGCACTTGCCGTACAACTCGAGCAGGTGATCGGCGTAGTCTTCCGGCTTGGCAGCGGAGCCCGTGCCTTGAAATCCCACGCCCGACGAGGCGGTTCTGCCGTACCCCGTGGTCATCGCGATGAACTTCATCAGATCGAGTGCGATATCTTCATTGCGGCGCCCAGCGCCCGAGCCTGTGGCGGACCCTTCTTCCATGATTCCTTCTCCTCTTCCTCTGGCAGAAACAGCAGGTATGTCGTCGTCTTCGAAATCTTCGTCGTCGAGGTATTCCATGACGCTAAGTCACTCCGTCAGCGATGATAGCAGAGCGGGCGTCCGGCTTTCGGCTCTCGGCTTCCGCCACTGCCCTTGTCATCCTGAGCGAAGCGAAGGATCTATGTAATCGCTGGTGGTATGGAGAGCGACCGAGAATTGCATCGGTCCTTCGCTTCGCTCAGGATGACAAACGAGGCGCAGCCGCCGTCTTCCGCAGGCTCACGATCAGCCACACCGATCCAATCAACAACAATGGCGAAGAATAAAATCCCGGCGCGGGTCGCGGAAACGTCACCGACGCCACCGTGTGGCCCAGAATCGTTCCGATGGTGTGTCCCGCCGCGTTAGAAATCTGGATCACCACGGCCAGCCACGCCAACGGACGCATCCAGCGCGCGCCTCGGGCGGCCAGCGGTGTCAGAGCAAAACATACCGCAACTGCCACAATCAAACCCACCAGCCACTCGCGAAACTCAAACGTGGGCATGGGAAACCATCCCCAGCGCGCGCGCATGGCCACCACAGTGGGATTGTAGACCGCAAGAAATCCGGTAGCGGCCTCGTCGACGATGTGCAGCGCGAAGGCGACGGTCAATGCAAACCAGGCGCGCCCGAAGCCGGATGCCTGGGATCGTTCCTGTTCCATGGGGATCGCACCTGCGGCCATTCTCAACTGCGAGCCACGAAACTGCAAACCGAAATGCCAACACGGTGCGCCGAGGTCCGAGGTCCGAAGTCCGAGGTCTGAGGTCCGACGTCCGGCTACCGCTTGACCTCGCTCATAAGCCCCATCAGATTTCCTTCCGAGTCGCGGAAGAACGTCATCCACAAATCATGATCGGGCATCCGCGCGAGTAAGTGCGGCTCGTCTTCAAACTTCACCGCGCTCTCTTTCATCTTCGCGAATGCCGCCTGGATGTCGGGCACGGTAAAGTAAAGAATCGAGCTGGGATGATCGAACTCCGGCTTCTCCGGCCGCGACAGCATCAGGCGCACCCCGCCGCAATCAAAAAACGCCAGCCCCGGCCCGGCTTTGAACAGCAACTTCAGTCCCAGCGCGTCTTGATAAAAGGCGGCCGCGCGTTCCACGTCGTGCGCGTTGATGGCGACCTGCCCGATGCGTGAAATTCCAATTCCCGTCGCAGTGATATTCATCGCTTGACCTCCCGAGTCATATTAGTTAGCATAGCTAACTATATTTGGGTTCGCTCGTCAAGCAAAAAATGCGGGCGAGGGGGACCGAATGCCCACACCACATCCCGACGTTCTCGCCATCGCCGACCGGCTGCATTCCGCGGCCATCCACCTGCTGCGCCGCGTGCGCAAGCAGGACATTGCCACGGGCGAAGGCCCGGCCCGTCTCTCGGCGCTCTCCGTGCTGGTTTTCGCCGGCCCGAAAACGCTGGGTGAACTTGCCGCCGCCGAACAGGTCAAGCCACCGACCATGAGCCGCATTGTGGCCGGCCTGGTCCGCAGCCGCCTCGTCACCATCACCTCCGATCCCCACGACGCCCGCCGCATGCGCATTCGCGCCACCGCGAAAGGCACCCGTCTGCTGCACAAGGGACGCCAACTGCGCATCGCCTACCTCGCCGCCCACCTCGGGGAACTCGCTCCCCAGCAACTCGCCGCCCTCGATGGGGCTGTGGAAATCCTCCAAAGGTTGCTAGAAAGCTGGCAGAAATTTCCATTGTCGTAACCGCGCGGAGGTACTATCGTTACGTGAAATGGCCCGCCCCATGCGGCATACTGGTAGGTCTCCGGGTTTCCATGTGAAGTGTGCCGTCTAGAGGTTGGCCGATAGCCGAGTGGCTCGCGGGCCCGTGTAGCTTCCTCCCTGCGACACTGTCTTTAATCTTTTTAGAAAATGCAGCAGAAAGGGATTGCATTGGCACGCACGCGCATCGTCGTGATTGTTACCGGCCTGTTGTGGCTGGCGCACCTCGGTGTGGTCACGCTGCTGGGGACCAAATTTCCTGGCGGTTTCCTCTCGGACCTGCTCCAGCTCTCCCTGGGAGTCGTGCTCGTCTACGCGATCGTCCAGGCCAGCAGGCGCTCCGAGGGGTTGGCGCGTTCGTTCTGGCGTTTGGCGGCCGCAGCCTACTCCCTTTGGATCATTGCGCAGAGCCTCAGTGTCTATAACGACCTGGCTGCGTCGCCCTCGGTTTCCTGGTTCAACAATGCGCTGTTCTCCTTCTGGTTCGTGCCTCTCGCGATGGCTATGTTCCTTGACCCCGAGAAGGAGGCCGGAGGCCTCGACTCTCTAGTCGCTCTCGATTTTGTGCAGGCCGTGCTGGTTTGCGTCGCGGCGTATCTGTATTTCTTTTATTTGCCCAAGGCAGAATCGCCCGGCGAACTGGCGCACTCGGTTTGGACCCCGTACTTCGCCGGCTACGCCTTTGTCGCCGGATCCTTCGTGGTGCGCGCCGGCGTCACCCGCTCGCGCGATTCGCGTGCACTGTTCGGCCGGATGGGAATCTTCCTGGCACTCTCCGGGTGCGTGGATGCCTTGTACTACTACGGGCCGGGACGCGGTCTGAGCACGGGCGCTTGGTTCGATCTGCTCTGGAGCGCGCTGCTGGTCGCTCCCATCGTCATCGCCGTCACCTGGAAGCAGGCAGAGGCGCCGGAACTTTCCTTCGATCACCCTCGGCGCGAGAAACGAGTCTACACCGAGATCTTTTTTCTGCTGTACCCGTTGCTGGTCCTGTTCATGTCGTTGCGCATTGCGCGCGAACGGCTGGGTCTGGCCGCGGTGGTGGTGCTGCTTTCATTTGTGTGTTCGAGCGCGCGTCTTCTGGTCACGCAGAACCGGCTGCTGCTGGCTCGAGAAGCGCTGCGGCGGGAAGCATCCCGCGATGGGCTGACTGGTCTGTGGAACCGCAAAGCCATTCTGGCGATTCTGGAGCGGGACTTGCTGCGCGCCGAGCGCGACCATGAACCGGTCGGCCTGATCATGATCGACGTCGATCATTTCAAAGCTATCAACGACCGCCGCGGACACGCTGCCGGTGACGCTGTTCTGCGCATCATCGCCAGCGGCATCGCGGCGGTGGTCCGCCCTTACGACTCGGTCGGACGCTGCGGTGGAGAAGAATTCCTGATCGTCGCTCCCGGCTGCGGCATGGCTGAGACCTGGGAACTCGCGGAGCGCGTGCGCCACCACGTCGCCGGCAACAGCATCATGGCCGGAGGGTCGAGTGTGCAGGTCAGCCTGAGCCTGGGCGTGGCCACCGGCCAGACCGCCGCCGAGATGGAGAAATTACTGCACGCCGCCGACTCCGCCATGTACCAGGCCAAACACGCCGGACGCAACCGCGTCGAACCCAGCCTGGGACGCGCCGCCAGCGCCGGCCAAAGCCCATCCCCCACGCCCAACCGCGATTTCTGGCTGTAGTTTATGTGGCTCTGTTTATGTGGGGCGGACACTCCTGTCCGCCGCCTTTGACCTTCGCCTGTCAGTCAACATTCACTGCCTGTCGCGCCGCAAAGAGCTAAAATCAACTGCAACTTCAAAGGGGCGGACAAGAGTGTCCGCCCCACACGATGTGACACTCGGGAGAGTGTCCCAACCGGGGACGCCCCCCGTACATTCCGCATTACGATGCTTTCGATGCAACTGCAAAATGCCGTCTTCGCGTCCAACGGTCATCCACCTTCCTAGGGAGGGCTCAATGCCAACTCGCGCTCTTCGGAGTTCACCCGCCGCGTTGCTCATTATCGCTGGCTTGCTTGCGCTCGCTGGATGCGGCAGCAGTTCACACGTGTGCCCGCTCACCAGTTCCAATTCCGGGTCCTATTGCTGTGGAACGGGCAGCGCGTGCCCTGTTTTCCCCACGGAATACATATATGCCACCGGACTGAACGGCCAAGTCGACGTCTTCCCCATCGTCAACGGCATGCCCGGTTTGCCAATCTCCACTCCCGGACCAGCCGCGACCCTGGGGATGGCGGCGCTCAACAATCAATTCCTTTACGTCTCCAATCCTCAAGCCACGCAGGTCGGGTCGGCCATCGACGGCTGGACCATCGATGCGAGCACGGGAGCACTGAAGACGATCCCCGGGAGTCCGTTTTCGCTGGGCCCGCTGACTTATGCCGCAGGGCTGGCCACCAACCCCTCGGCGCAGGTTGTTTACGTCGGTGACGCGGGCAGAATCGACGCGCTCAAGGCCGACGCCACTGGAGCTCTCTCACCGATCCAGAGTTCTCCCTTCCCAGCCGGAGTCAATCTGTACCTGACCACCGATCCCCAGACGCGCTTCCTGTTCGCTTCCGACGACACGCCGCCCGGCAACGTCTTAGCCTTCACGATCGACGCCAGCACCGGAGCGCTCAACCCAGTCCAGGGGTCGCCCTTTCCCACGATTTCAGGCAATGTCGCCAACACACACCCCGGCGCGATTGTGGTCGACTCGAGCGGCAGTTTCGTTTATACGGCGCTGATGACGACCAACCAGATCGCGGCATTCTCGATCACGGCACCCAGCGGCGCGCTGAATCCTGTGCCGGGATCGCCCTTCACGGCGGGGAATACTCCGCTAGCGCTGGCTACGGTCAACAACTTTCTCTACGTCGCCAACGCTCTGGACGGCACCATTTCCGGCTACAGCATTAATTCAACCAGCGGCATGTTGACTCCGCTTGCCAACTCTCCGTTTCCGATTCACGCCGGCGCGCTCGTCGCCTCTCCCTTCGGAGGCTTCCTGTACACGACAGGTTCCGGCGGCCTCTTGACGCTCAGCATCGATCCCCAGACCGGAGCGCTGACGCAGGCCGGTTCCCCAGTCCCCTCTTCCGGGGCCACGGTGTTGGCGTTCGTGGAGTAAGAATCCGGCCTCCGGCCTCCTCACCTTCCGCCCCTGGCGGGGGATGCATTTTCCTGCTGGACGATGGATATTAAATCGGTTTAATATTCCCCGGTCCGTCACGCGGCCATCGCTCGAATCTGTTCCACCGCGACCCAAGGGGGTAATATGCATCCATCCGCTGCAACACTTCAGGCCAGTTTTCACAAGGCTCTCGCCGCCGTATTGATCGTGGCAACCGTGATTGCGTTGCCAACCATGCTTCTCGGCCAAGCCTACTTCGGCACGGTCAGCGGTGTGCTGACAGACGCCACCGGCGCGGCAGTCGAAGGCGCCAACGTCGTCCTGGCGGACCAGCAAAAAGGCTACACGTTTAACACGACCTCGGATAGCACTGGGCGGTATTTGTTCCGCACGGTTCCTCCAGGGGTATACGTCGTATCGGCCGGGGCCAAGGGTTTCGGAAGATCGGTGAGCGTCAGGTTCAAGGTGGACATCAACGAGAACGCCACGACGAATCTGACTCTCAAGGTGGCCGGAACCAGCCAGACCGTGGAGGTATCAGCGCAGGCGCAGGCCATTCAGACCAACGATGCGGAGACCGGTCAGGTGATCAATCGTAGGTTCATCAACGACCTGCCGTTAATTGACCGGAGCGTGATTGCCTTGACTGCTCTGGCGCCCGGGGTTACCGAGATGGATGACCAGTGTTCCGAATTCGCGGGCAATGGCACGTGCACCGGCACAAACTTTGTTTCCAACGGCAGCCGCGGATCGACAGCCGACATTCTGGCCGACGGTGCTTCGGTCACGAACTCAGAGCCCAACGGCGGCATCACAGCGGCGACGTATCTTCCGTCGCCTGAGGCGGTGGAAGAATTCAAAGTCGAGCAGACAAACTTTAGCGCGGAATATGGATTTTCCGGATCATCGGTGGTCAACATGGTCACGCGCTCAGGGACGAACAAGTTTCATGGGAGCGGGTACGAGTTTTACCGCGACAATCGCCTCAATGCGAACAATTGGTTCGCCGATCGGGCGGGGCAACCGATTTCCCCGGGGCACCGCAACAACTATGGTTTTACCATCGGCGGCCCCATCCTCAAGAACAAGACTTTCTTCTTCTTCGATTACGACCGCTTGCGCTCTGCCGGGCAGAGCACGGCGACGTTCGGCGTGCCCACCGATCTGATGCGCACAGGAGACTTTAGCGATGTGTGTGCTGCGCAAGCAGGTACGTTCGACAGCACTGGTCTGTGCAGTGTGGCGGCTGGCCAAATTTGGGATCCCTACACCGGAGTGAATGATCCAAACCAGGGGGGCTCAGTCCGGTCCGCCTTTATTCCCTACAATAACCTTGCTACGTACATCAGCCCGGGCTGTAATCCTGCAGCACTCGCTCCGGGCCATTTTTGTCCTCCGGTTGAGCCGGCTGCCGGGGTTCCCGGCAACCTGATCGATCCCGTGGCCCAGAAGATGTTGCAGCTTTTCCCGGAACCGAACACCCCGGCGCAGGGTATTTATGCCAACTGGTTTGGCTCAGGTTCCAGTCTGAGCTACAACGATCAGTTCGACATCAAGGTCGACCATCGTTTCAACGAGAAGAACCTGGTCAGCGTGAAATTTTCTTACCAGTACAACCATGGAAAGGGCCTCGACTGCTTTAAGAATTTCACTGACCCTTGCCAGGGCGGGCCGGGATGGACCAACGCCCACCTGTTCGCCATCAACGACACGCATACGTTCAGTCCAACCTTGTTGCTGAACGTGACACTCGGCTTCACGCGGGGAGTCTGGCACATCGACGCCTACAACCCTCACGGCGTCAGCGATCCTCTGGGCACATTGGGATTCCCTTCCTATCTGCAGAGCAACGGATTCGCGGGGGTGCCCGCGATTTATCT
Organism: Acidobacteriota bacterium; assembly: GCA_013289685.1. Taxonomy (GTDB): domain Bacteria; phylum Acidobacteriota; class Terriglobia; order Terriglobales; family Acidobacteriaceae; genus Sulfotelmatobacter. Next base: position 178,604 of record JABCZL010000005.1, read on the forward strand.
CAGCACCTATGCGAATAATGGCTCTACGAGCACCGGCACAGATCCCTACGGCAACTACAGGCTCGGTCAGGATACAGGCCAACTGTCGGCCACACTTGATAAGGTGCATCGCGAGCACGAGTTCAAATTCGGCTTTGACGGGCGGCTGCACCAGATGAACTATATTCAGACCAACGCACCGGTTGGCATCTTCAGCTTCGACGAGAACGGAACTGCCGCCTGCCCCAACAACATCGGGGGCTGCGGCGGCGACGCCATGGCCAGCTTCCTGACGGGAACGATGAATGGCAATTCCTATTACGAAATTCAGTTCCGGCCGGCAACCGAGAATTTCCAGTATGGCTTCTTCGGCCAGGATAACTGGAAGGTAACTCCAAAACTGACTTTGAACCTGGGTTTGCGCTATGACGTTACGCTGCCCCGCACTGATCGCTATAACCGGCAGGACTATTTCAATCCCAGTGTGGCGAGCCCATTAGCCGGAGGTAGCCTCAGCTACTCCGATCCTGTTTCCGGGCAGACCGTAAATCTCCCATTGAATGGCGGCGAGGTTTTTGCCACGCCGAGCCAACGCACTAACTACGTGACCGATTGGCACGACATTCAGCCGCGCTTCGGCTTCGCCCTGCAGTTTGCTCCGAAGATGGTGGTTCGAGGAGGCTACGGGATTTACTACGGGCAGTCGCGGTCGGGGGTCACCGGCGTTGTTCCCTACGGCAGCCAGGGTTTTAACCAGTACACAAACGTCATCCCGAGTTATCAGAACCAAGGCGACACTCCGTGGTTACATTTGAGCAACCCCTATCCGAACGGCCTGATTCAGCCGGCGGGAAATTCTCTGGGCCTGTTGAACGATGTTGGATACAACGCGAACGGTCCGCTCCGCACTGCCAGCGCAAACCAGACGCCGTATGACCAGAGCTGGAGTCTCGGGGTCGAGCGGGAACTGCCCGGCAACGTCGTGCTCAACGCGGAATACATCGGCAAGAAAGGCACCCACCTTCCGTTCAGTGGTTCCAACTACATCAACCACCTGGGGCCCTGGGTGGAGAATTTGCCTACGACGGCGGTCGACCCGAACAATCCCTGCCAGGCTTTGACTGTGCCATGTCTCAATAGCTTCGTAAACAATCCCTTCGCAGCGGTCATCACCGACCCCAACAGCACCCTGTCCAGTTCGCAAGTGCAGTACTCTCAGTTGTTGATCCCCTATCCGCAGTTCACCGGTGTTTCCATAGAACCTCGGCTTATCGGTGCTTCGATCTACCACGGACTGCAACTTAGCGCGGAAAAGCGCTACTCCAAGGGACTGCAATTCCTGGTGACCTACGTCTGGTCGAAATCGATCGACAATTCGTCGCAGGCGGACGACAACGTGACCTGGACCGGGAGCTTCACCAGCCTACAGGACCCTAATAAGCCGTGGCTGGAGCGCAGTCTGTCGACGTTCGACATTCCAGATGTCATTCAGTTCAGCTACACCTACGATCTGCCCTTTGGGCGAAACCGGGCGCTGCTGGGGAACATGCCACGCTGGGCGGAGGCGATCATTGGTGGCTGGAAGACAAATGGCATCTGGCGCATTGCCGACGGCCGGCCGCTGAGCTTCACCTTGGCGGACGGGAATGCGATCCCGACGTATGGCTCGATGCGGCCGAACATCACGGGAACGCCCAAGCGCAATCATGGCAAAGATTGGGTGGACAACTATTTTGCGGACACCACCATATTCTCTCGCCCCCCCGACTTCACGCTGGGGAATGCTCCGCGCGCGCTGGGAAGCATCCGTACGCCCTGGTCGTTCACTAACGACCTGTCGATCTCGAAGCAGTTCCCGATCCGCGAGGAGATGAACCTTGAGTTCCGCTTGGAGGCACAGAACGCGCTCAACCACCCGGTCTTCGGCACTCCTGACACGTCGGTGGACGATGGCAACTTTGGCGCGATCTTCAACACCTCCGGCAACGGATCTCGCCAGATACAGTTGGCGGTGAAGTTCAACTTCTAGAACCTGCAATCAAAGTCCACACCCTGGCCGCCCGAAAGGCGCGGCCAGGGGAAGGCCCTTGCTTCTCCAGCAAGCGCGGCTGTAACGTAGTGAACAACCTTTTCCTCGGCGCGGGGTTCAAAGGGTTCGATACAGGTTTGCCGGAGCGCCAGATCAACCTGTTCGGTCAATCCTGTCGGGTCAAACCTGTCAGGTCAAACCTGTAGGAGTCGCCAATGCGAATCCATTCTCTCGGGGCCCTTGCCAAACTGCTTTGCGCGCCGACCGCGTTGCTGGTCCTCAGCGCCTGCGGTGCGGGCAGTCACACGCTTACCCCTTCCTCGCCGCAATCACAAGGCTGTGGATGCGGATTCCTCTACGCGACCACCAATACCAACCAGATTCTGTCGCTCAAGCTCGATTCCACGGGCGTCCCGGGCACTCCGGCGCAAACGCCGGGCCCGGCGAACAGTCTGGGCATCACCAGCGACGGTTCGTTCCTGTACGTCTCCGACCCGGACCACAACGCGCTCGATTCCTTTACTCTTAATCCCAACGACGGAACCTTCACCCCAGTGGCCGGATCGCCGTTCGCTCTGAACACTTCTTCAGGAGCCCCCGCGGGAATTTCAGTCACGGGATATTCGGTCACCAAGACTTACCTTTACGCCGGAGACACCAACGGCAACATCGCTGCATTCATGGTGGGGCCAGCAATCGATAACGGCAGCACTTGGATACTGCAGGGTAACCTTACGCCGCTTGGCGGTTCGCCCTACGCGGCCGGCGCGCAGCCGCTGCAACTCACCAGCTGGGGTTCGCCGCAATCGCTGACTGACTTTGTGTATGCCGCGGACTTCGCCGATCCCAATGGTGGCGTCTATGCGTTCTCGGTCGGGTTGGACGGAACGCTGTCGCCGGTGACCGGTTCTCCGTTCGTGACGGCTCCGGCGGCTGGACCGTCGGGCATCGTTTCCTCGGGCATCTGGCTCTATGTGGCGTTGCACAACACCAACCAGATTGCGGCCTTCACGGCTGCGGGGAACGGTGCGCTCACGCCTCTTCCCGGTTCGCCCTACGCCGCAGGGAACGGGCCGTCGTCGCTCATTACGTACGGAAACTTCCTGTACGCGTTGAACGATGTGGATCACAGCATCTCCGCCTACAGCATGGACCCGAACACCGGCATGCTGACGGCCGTGAGCGGTTCGCCGTTCTCCGCCGGCTCGGCTTTCGGCGGACTGGCAACCTATCTCCCCGGACCCAATTACTCCGGCCCGGGATTCTTATACGCTCCCGATCCCGCGGCCAACGGCTTCCGCGCTTTCTCCGTCGACCCGATCGCCGGAAGTTTGAAACCTCTGGCGGGCTCGCCTTTTCCGGCCGGAAGCAGCCCGATGGCGATCACGGTAGTGGGCTTCCCCGGTCAGCCGCTCGGTATCGATCCGCCGTAAGCGCTGGGATTGCTCGCTGGGGATCGCTCGCAGGGATGACGCGTTGTGATGGCGCGTTAGTGTCGCGCCACCACGACGATCATAAAGCTCCCCGGCTTGGCCGCGGGACGACCCGTCGCTCCCGGCTTCTGCTCCTCAAATTCGAACGTGGGCAAATACACTTTATGCGTCTCCGGGTCAACGTCCATGGTCTTGGCGCCGAATGGAGTCGTCACCGTTTGTACGATCTCAAACTTGCCGCCGCTCTCACCGGCAACGTTCAGCTTGCCGTCCCGGCAACTTGCGAACGCCTGGCCAGCGTCGAACTTGGTAGCATCCACACCTGCACCGATGGGCAGGTCCGCGACCACCTTGCCGTCGTCCGTGCTCATCACAATCAGCTTCTGGGGCTTGCGACATCCAACGAAGAGCCGGTGCTTCGCGGTGTCGATCGCGAGTCCCACGGGTGAGCCGCCGGGAGCGACCGGCCAGTGCGCCAGTACTTTCCTCGCTTTAAGGTCGACCACGGCGATCTGGTCCTTGTCCTCCAAATTGACGTAGACCTTGCCGGCGCCGTCGGACGCAAGAAACTCGGGTTTGCCGCCCAAGTCAATGGGAGCGTCGATGGATCCCGTCTTCGGATCGACGTCAGCCTTGATCGTCACCAGCGTCCCGTCGTCGCCGCAAGACACCAGCACCAGCCCGGTGGCCTTGTCGTAAATGATGCCGTCGGCATCGGGCCGTGCTTTGAGCGTTCCCAGGACAGCATTCGTCTTGAGGTCGAAAATAACGACTGAGCCTTCTCCGTCGGTGATGAATCCGCGTCCGGCCTCGGGAGCGATAGCTACGCCGTGGTTGTGCTTCTGGCCGGGGATATCGGCGAGCGTCTTGCCCGAATCGGCGTCGATCACCATCGTGTGGGTGCTGCGAGGAACGTAGAGCCGGTGACTCTTGGCATCCACGGTGATGTAGTCCATGCCGCCCTCGCCACCAATGTGAAAAGTCTTTTCCACCGCCCAGGTGCCCTGCGCGGCCACGCGGCCGGTAAGCGTGAACGCGAGCGCTGCGATCAGGAACGCAGCCAATAAATTCCGAGAGTGCATAAGATCCTCCAGTAGATGTGCGCGGGAATTTTCAGGATAAAGCTAGGGGTTGAACCTGAAAACCACCTGAAGGGAGAGAAAGGAAGAGGGCCGTCACAGTTGGGTTGAGAATCGCCGCTGCGCCAGAATGGCGCCTTTACCTCGGTGACCAGCGGTCAAAAACGTGAAATGGCCTTGTTGCAGCAACTATCGTAAAGAGTGGATGAGTGTCGTGAGCGGCAACTTTAACGCAGTTGGGTGGTAAAGCCCGACCCACCCCGCCGAAACAACCGGCAAAGGTGGGCCGTTAGGAAAGGACTTAAGAAAAGGCTACCTACCCCGACAGCTTGATTCCACTGGCACAACTACCAGTTCTGCGGTTCAGCTCGAGTCGATAACATCTGTGGTGAGCAGTCTGAAACAGGGAGGACTTATGACCCGCAGAAGAATTGGTATTTCGATGAGTCTCTTAGCACTGTGCCTCTTGAGCCTGGCATCGGCCTTTGCCGGCGACAAGGTAAAAGGTAAAGGAGTGATCACTCTGCGCTCGGGAGACACCCTGACCGTGGAGACTGACGATGATGCAACTATAACCCTAACTGTCACGTCCGATACGAAAGTGCAACACCCCGTAGGCCTCGGTGCCCGGAAGAAGCAAGTCGGGCACGAGGTCCTCATCCCCGGACTCAAACTATCGTTCGAAGGAACTGGAGATCAGGCTCAGGTGACGGCGGAAACGATAACTTTCGATCGAAGCGATCTCAGCCTGGCCAAAGTGATCCAGGCCGGTCTGAACCCCACCGCTCAACAACAAGCTAAGAACATAGAGGCCTTCCAGGCCAATAAGAAGGCGACCGATGCCGAAATTGCGGCCAACCAGGCGGCCAACGAGGCAGCCATCGCAGCCGCCAAGCAAGAGATCGCGGCCAACCAATCGAGCATTAACCAAGTTGCGCAAGCCACGAAGAAGCGCTTCTCGGAGTTGGGTGAATATGTCGTGAAGGGCGACCATACCGTGTACTTTGCCACCGGGCAATACAGCATTTCCCCGGAGGACCGACAAGCGCTTGCGGATTTAGCGAAGCAGGCCCTCGCCTACCAGAAGGGCTACGTGATCCAAGTGGCGGCCTTTGCCGACTCGGTGGGCACCGCTGCCAGCAATCAAGTGCTGAGCAAGGAACGCGCTCAAGCTGTGGTCGCCTACCTGCTTCAGGACTGTAGTGTTCCCGTTGGTCGCATTGTCGCGCCTGGCGCAATGGGTGAGAGCAACCCCGTGGCCTCCAACGAGACTACTTCCGGACGGAGTGAAAATCGCAGGGCCGATGTCAAGCTGCTGGTGAACAAGGGCATCGTGGCCTCCGGCTCCAGCGAAAACTAGCGGCTCGCTCTTCTTCACTTCAGAATGGAGGCGCCGACTAGGCGCCTCCGTTCCGTTTAAACCCGCCTCGCGGCGTAAGTTGGCGAAACATCCCCCACTTCACTCAATCCCACCGAGTGGATGCGCCAAGCTCTCGGTCTTGCCTTTTCATTCCCTCATCTTAGGCCGATTTGCAACATTTATTTCTGCCATGCAGCCGAAAGCATGAACGAAACCGAGCAGGAATTTTGGATTCCCCGGTCTTTCCGGCTGACCTATCGTGCGAAATAGCCGGCCGGATGATGGACCCGCAGCTTTTTTGGGCCGAAGACGACGAGTCGATGAAATGATCCGTCGGGACGCACGCTGGCTGGCTTGTAGCTGATCCAATACTGGCTGCGAAGGTCTTTGTCGATGTCGGAGAATGCATCTTCCAGACCGCCGTCGGCTCGGACCCGGAAAAAATTGCCTCCAGTAACTTCCGCAAGTTCCATCATCGCACGATCTTCCTCTGGATTGAGACTCATAACATAGACGGCGCACTCTTCACGCTGGGCGTCCTCTTCCGCCTGTTTCAGGTTTATGTGGCTACTGTTATCTTCCCCATCTGTAATCAGGATGATGGCACGACGCGCAGGTTGGGTTTCCCTGACCCTTGCTAGCTGTTGGCTGGCAGCAGACACAGCGTCATAAATCGCAGTGGCGCCTCCAATCCGCAGTTTTCGGATCGCATGGGACAGCAGTTTGTTGTCGCCGGTAAACTCCTGTACGACCCCCACTTCCTGATTGAAACCTATAACAAGCGCGAGATCTGAGGCTCGGCGCAAAACGCGTTCAAGGAAGAATGCTGCGGATCGTTTTTCGTTATTGAATCCATAAGCTACCGAAGCGCTGCGATCGATCACAATCGCCAGCCGCAAAGGCAGCTCTGACTGGCTTTCGAAATGGGTAATTTTCTCCGGCAGTTCGCCATTATCCTGGATCGTAAAATCCGACGGCTCAAGATTACGAACAAAATGGCCGCGGTGATTGCTTACAGTGAACGTCACATTTACCTCTTGCGCTTCTACTCTAACGATCGGCAAGAAAGCCGGCTCAGGCTGAACCACATTGCTCGCGAGGGCCCCGCGCATTTGAGATGGGCTGAGGGGAAAGTCCGCGTCTTGGGAATAGGGCATCGAAGATGTTTCGCCGGCGGAGGATTGCGCAAAACTTGCTGAAGCGTAAACAAGGAGGGTGAAGATTGTTTTCACCATTTGGAGCCTGCTCTACGAAGTGCCGAATGAACGCACAGTGCGTATCGAGTACGTAGTCGAATGAGCGCAGCCTAGTGGAAGATCGCGATTCCCGAAACTGTCAAAACTTCCAACATTTGCTCATTCTTGGCTCGGCCCTCGGTCAACTGTCGTGATATCGCGATTGCGCTCATTGGCATCGACCAGCGCTTCGAAAAGAAGATGGGGAAAGTCCCGAAGGCGAGACAGAACTTTCCCCACAAGGGGTCGGACTGGATATTGAAAAGTTGCCGTAGCAGCGTTGGTTCCTGACTCTCAACGATATTCGTCGGCCACGCGGATTCCCTTACGCGGCTGGTAGATCTGACAGTCGACGGCTCCCTGCTTTCGAGGGTAGAGTTTTTTCCTCCACTACGTTCAAACAATCTCAATTTTCACAGAAGGAGCAAACCATGCCTCTTACACCCGAACAACGCGATGCCGTCACAAGCGAATTGAAGAGGTTCGGAATCGATTTGAATCTCTCCGAGGATCAGAAACAGAAATTGCAAGGCTTCATGACGGATGCGTCCGAAAAACTCCAGGAGTACAAGCAGCAGAATCCGAATGCGTCAAAGGAGGATTTGATCAAGAAAGTTACCGAAAATCGTGCGGCGATTCGTCAACGCCTGGCAAGTTTCATGACACCCGAGCAGCTCGCAAAATTGGATACCGAGTTGGCGAAAGCCAAGGAATTCCTGGGGCAGAAGCTCGCTGCCTAACCGGGAGCTGACAAATTGTTTTTTCTTGTCCCGCCGAGTTGCCAGTTCGGCGGGATTGTTTCAGCGCTATCAATTGACGTATGATCCGTCGTTGATAGGCTGACACAATGATTGTCATCCAGTCCCCAAGATTGCAGCTCAGCCAGTTCCAGATGGCGGATGCACTGGAGGTTTTTGGATGCATCACGCCCGCCATCGCCAGATTCATGCCATGGGAGCCGCCATCGTGGAGTGAGTACGTGACGCGATGCGAGAAGAGAGCGCAGGCTCCGGAACCAAACAAGTTTCCGTTCGTCATCCGGCGGCGCGACAACGGGGAATGCCTTGGCATGGCCTCGTTCGAAGATGCGGATTCGGTTTCGCCCGAACTCGGCCTTTGGCTCAAGGAAAGCGCGCACGGGCGGGGTTTTGGCCGGGAGGTCGTGGCCGCACTTGTGAAGTGGGGACACGCAACTCTCGGCAAAGGAAGTTTCATCTATCCGGTGGCCATACAAAACATCGCCAGCAGGCGTATCGCTGAGAAGCTTCACGGCGAGATCATAGGCAACCGAACGAATCCAAAATACGACTCCGTCGTTTACAGGATTCCCTTCTGCGAATCGCCAAATTCTCAGTTCTGCTGACGGCACATCGAGCTTCGGTTGTGCGACTTCGCGTAGATTTAGATTTCCATTTCTCCGGTAATTGTCCGAAGCCCCGCATGACTGACCCAGCGATCAGTTGGACTCGCAGAAGTTTTCGGTGTCAGAAGTAGGTGTCAACGGCGCTTTGCCACCGGAGATAGGCCCGTGCGACTTTGCGCTGCAATTCGGCGGATTGTCGTTCGCTCCCAGACATTTTCGTGGAGAACCCACTGCTGCGCGGAGCGGAAGTTCAGCGCACTCCGAGACTGTTGAGAAATCGCGATTTCACTCATTGTAGGGTTCTTGATCAGAAGCGTCGGGCTGGGCAGACTCCACGCAAGGGTGTACCTTTAGACCTATCAGGAACGGAAAATGAAAGAGCACCCAAAGGACAATTCAATCAGCGACGGCCAGCCTGATGGTCAGCAGATACTCCTAAAAAGTCGAACTGATAGTGATCGAAAATTCTGGTCTGGGGAGCGGCCTGTTAGCGTAGTGCAATGGCTGGGCGTCCTGTTGCTGTATTTTGCAATGGCGCTACTTGCGCTCACCTCCAACCATCGCGTGTCCGCTTTGGTGCTAGGCGGTCTCGTTCTCTTTGTGCTACTCGGGAATCGCTGGGCACGTCGGCGCGGGAGACATAGGTCCACTCGGGTCTGACTTGCGATTGTTCTTAGAACTGATCCGTGATTCAGCTTGGATGATGGCTGTCGAAATATCGCGATTTTCACTCAGTGACAAGGATCGGATGCCAAGCCCTCGGCTTTGGCCTTTTCATTCCTTCATCTGAGGGGTTTGCTGATCCAGTGGTCGGTGAAGGTCGAGTGCTGGATGGAAGACTCGACTTTAGGCATATGGCAGGTTGTACAGTTCTTCGTGCTTACGGGGCAGGCCGCGCCTGGGTGATCTGAGTCTGGGTGATCCGAGTCTGGGTGATCCGAGTCTCGGTGATCTGAGTCTCGGTAACCGGCGCTGGTTTTTGCGCCGGGCTGATTGGCGTGACATTGCAGACAGCGCGAATCGTAGGCTGCGGCATCGTGCTCCAGAGGCTGGTGGGGATCGTGGCAGGCAACGCAGGTCAGACGAGCGTCTGGTTTGCTCCAACACTTGCTGTTTTCGAGGCGGTACGGTGCAAAGCGAAGGTTCAATGCGCCCAGTCCAATGTTGGTCACCACATCTTCCCAGGTGCGGTGGCACGCGCCGCAGAAATCGACGGACGCGACCGGATCCAGACGACTGGGATTCATGATCAGTTGCTCGCCCTGCTCCCGCGGTCCCGAATTCATGGCGACGACATGACTGGCGCCTGGTCCGTGGCAGGCTTCGCAGGTGACGCCCGGCACAGCGCCGCTGAGATCAAGTTGACTGTTGATTACCGAAGCGGTTGTGTGACAGGCAAAACATGCGTGAGTCTCTGCCGGCGGCATGCGACGTCCCGCGGCCTCTTCCAGGCTGCGGGGCGGGGCCAGAGATTGCCCCGGAGTGATATTCAGATCCTGAGAAGACGAAAAAAAAGTCAGATGGCTTTCATAGTAGCTGCCGTTTTTCTCGTAGACGTAAGTCTGGCCCATGTGACCGACACCAAATGCCCACAGCAGATCGGCGGAGAGGCGCGCCGCACCATCGTTAGCGGTGACCGTTAGAACGCTCTTCCCGCCTTTGGTGACGATCTCCTCACGGTAGGGACCTAGGCGAAAGGAGAGATGGTCATGCTGGCGAAGTATCTCGGCGTCGGCGGCGCGAACGGCCGCGCGGGCCATCGCGTGTTTTTGCTGGGTCGCAACCTTGGAAGCATGACACTTCGCGCACGTCGCTGTGCCCACGTAACTATCTCGTGTGGCGTCCCCTTTAGTCGGCCACCAGCCCGGCGAGTGAACCCGCGATGCGGTGGGCATGGACATGCTGACGGGCGCAGAAGTTTGAGCAGAGGACGCAGAAGCTACAACACAGATTGCCAGCGCGGAGACGAGTCGGAGGGCGATGCGGGCCCTCGGGGTTAACGGGCACTGGGTTGACGAGGGCGTGGTTAACGCCGAAAAACAGGCTGCGCGAAACAGGTAGTGCTGAGGATTCTGAGCCGCATCAGCTCGCACAGTCATACTCAAGACTTAGGCCCGGAGTTTTGGCCGCCAAGACGGCTGCTATTGTCTCCTCAATCCCGGTTTGCCGTCAATGCGAAGGATCGATCATCACCCTCGCGAAACTCGACCCGTCGCAGGTTGTCGACAAAACAGCGCGGGCCGGAGGGAGTTTTGAGTGTAACCGCCTGGTTTCGTCAGGAGTCGCGGGGCAGCTTATCAAATTGAACGTTCATAGCTCTGTCGCAAGTTTAATGCCGCACCGAGGAAAGAAGCGACACAATACCGTCGCGTCTCTCGCGATTCATCTCCGGTCAGGGCGACCCGCAGCTGACTTCTTGGGCCCAGGTGAATCCTTGGCACGCACAACGGGTAGAATGGCAGTCACCCGTGTTCCGTGGCCTTTTGACTGGACTTGCAGAGTGCCCCTGACTCATTGCCTGTACTGATCGCTATTTTCGCCGAGAAGCTCACCGGCGGCCGGGACGATAAATTTTACGCTACTTAGGGTCTGGGTAGAGATGGAATACAGGAAACTCTGTACGCGGCAGCCCAAAACCGTTCGGACCTCCAGGCTCCGCGCGGCAAACTTTACCACGTGGCGTCTCCAATCCCAGATCGAATTCGCGTTGCCAAGTAATTGTTGCAGAACGACTTTGGGTGGACAACTGTTTGGCGGCCCAATTGCTTCGTAATCAACGTGGTCGGCGGTAGGGGAATCAGTTCGTGAGATTTGTGAACCGAGGAGGTGAGACTTGCGCGGCGAAACCAAAGAGCGTTGGAGAGAACTTTGCGAGCGAGTTGTCGTTGAGCATGACCCAGGCAGATTTGAAGCCACAATCCAAGAGCTACTTCGGGTATTGGAGGGCCGCGAACAAATGGCAGCGCAACAGGGTACGCATGCCGCTCAGCGAAAAGCCTATCAGTATATGTTTGTCAGTGCCTTAAGTTCCCGTATCTCTCGGGCGGGCGTCCTTCGCCGTGCCTTCCTGCGCTTCTTTATTCGAGATGTCGTTTCGGACGCGCCGTTCCATTAGCAATGGGTAGGCGGCAAAACGCTCGCGCATGCGTTGGATGTGTAGGTGCAATGCGTCCCGAAGTTCGACGAGTATCGGCCCGACTTCCTCCTCGTCTTTCTTGGCAAGAAGCTCCGAGCACAGTCTACGAATCCTATCTTCCATACGAAGCATGGCGCGCCTGCATCAGACGTGCAGTAGCGCCCTGTCAGGGTAGTCGGGCTTTCCCCATCTACGCCATACAGTTTACCCGGTAGACTCGGCCCGCATAAGTCTTTCGAAGGATGAAGGCATAGATTGATGTTGCGCGCGTCGGGGGCGACAAGAAGGCGGGCGGTCGAGAGGGTCACGAATGTGGCGGGGCTGCCGACACTAACCCATGACCGCCCTAAATGGAAGCTCTTTCCATTTCGAGGCAGTGTTACTCGGCCGCATGACCGGCTTCAATCGGGTAAATCATTTAGGACGCTGCCGAGCAAGCTACTTTGCAGTGATCGCCGTTCGTCTCGGCCTTCGCCGTCACAGAAACGACGGGTCGGCATGGAACAACCCCGAGCGCGTCCAAAGTGGGCTGTGTGGAGAAATGGCATTAGCGCACGATTGTCCAGCACCCGAACCAGAAGCACGCGGTTTGGTTCTTCACGATATAGATGTCGCTGTGCGTGAGCCTCTTTGGGGGAGCGGCTGATTAAGTAATGGACAACGAGCCGAGGAGCTCCTCAACCTCCGCGAGTCCCTCCCCCGAGAAGCTCGCGTTTCAGTCAGCAAAATAACGAAATAGTCATCGGTTGCATATCGGGAAAATGCTGTAAGACAAGCTGGGAGTGCTCTGTACGGGGAGGTTCGGGAGGGGGGAAATGACAGTTCCCCGGGATAGTCCACTTCATCCGCACCGTAAGACCAGTAACCGATCCGGCCATTCGGACAATACCCGTTGACTTTGGGCAATTAGACATCGGTAACAACCTGTTTCTCATGGAATCAGGCTATGCTTGGGCGGTTGGACGAAGGAGCCTGCTTTATGACAACCACTACACGCCGGGCTTATTGGGGTGTTCTCGCCATGGTTTTCGTCCTTGTTTTCAGCAGAGGCTTGTTCGCACAATCAAGACCGGCCGCAGTCTCGAGTTCACCCTCTCCAGTGGCACGCGACCTGAATTCAACCTTGGCGGAGTTGATGCGCGCGGCCCCGGCAACCAGCCAGGACCTGACGAGCCTACAGCAGGGTGGGAGACTCCACTGGCTCACATTCTGGCGGGGAGACAAAGCCCAGAAGGCCCAAATAACAGCAGCGTTGCGCCGCAATCTCCAATTTGCTGTGCCCGCTTTGATTCACGATGCGCAAGCCTCTGGGGGAAGCATCTCCACGACATTTAAATTGTATAAAGACTTGACAGTGGTCTGCGAGTCTCTAGATTCGCTGCTTCCACCCGGTTCGCACGAAGGTAAAGCTGAACTGACAGCTTTGAGCAACGACATTTCCGACATGAATCGGCTCGTGGAAGAGTTGTCTTCCTATATCCAGCAGACCGCGGCTTCGATGGAGAGCAAAAATGCTCAGCTAGTGTCTTCGGCTGGCCGGTCTCCGAAAAGAGTCATTGTCGACGACAACATCCCGGAGAAGCCCTCGCCCAGGAAACGCCGCCCGTCCAATCAATAAAGCAGTTCAGATTTTGCGAACGGCGTGACCAGAACACCTGAGCCTAGCTAGTGAAAAATCGCCATATCACTCATCTTCCGACCAGTTGAGCCGTCGATCGGCTGCAGCCAGAGGTTTGCCGAGTCCTGGTCAGCTAAAGCATAGACCACAGCCTTGCCATCAGGCGTGAAGCGGACCTCCCCATACGACTGCGCTGGTGCGCTGAAATTCTACAAGTTTCGCGTTCCGCGGAGAATCGACTGGCACCAATGCCAGCTCTTTCTTGCCGTTGCCAGTCGCCGCAAAAGCTGCCAGCTTGCCGTCTGGAGAAATGGCGACCGCGCCATAGTCAGGACGCTCGGAGAGTCTTTCCGGCTTCCCTCCGTCCAAAGGCGCACTGGTAAGCCGTGCGGTGGTTCGATCGAGGTAATAAACCCATTGCCCATCGGGCGAGCAGACTGGGTAATGATCGCTCTGGCCGTCAGTGATTCGTCTGAGGTTTCCCCCGCCGGCGTCCATTCGCCAGATGCGGTTATTCGTCGCCTCGCCGCGGGGCAACATCGAGAAGACAACGTAGCGGCCCTTCGCGCATGCGGAAGGTTGTACTGCCGAGCCCTCCTGTTGCGTCGAGGTCAGCGGCGTTTGGTTTCCAGTGTCGTGAAACAGGCTCAGAGTGCTCTGCTGATCTTCGAGAATCACCTGGCCGTCCGGTGTCCAGGCAAACCTGAGGACGCCGGCGCTGGAAGTGAGCTGCCGCGCCTTGCGCTGTTCAGATCCGATGGAGGCGTCACAAAAAGGTCATAGCGATGCTGGTTCAGGACTGGATGACAACTCTCTGGGTGACTCACCGTTAGGCTTGCGGGCCGCGGCGGTTGGGCAGCGGCTTCACGGACTGGCTGGAAGGAGTCTGATTGGCGTCGTACTTTCCGGTCAGGTTGTTCCAGCGGATGTGCAGCATCTCCATCATCATGCGGGAGCCGTCGATCAGGGGGTTGATGCTGGTTCCTTCGCGATGTGCCCAGGCGACGGGGACTTCCTGCACTTTGAATTTCAACTTTTGGGCCAGGAAGAGAATTTCGGGATCGAATCCCCAGCGTTCGATTTTCTGAAGTGGAAAGATTGCCTGAACCGCCGGTTGCTTGAAGGCTTTGAAGCCGCACTGTGTGTCTTTGAACCGCAGGCCTAGGGTTAGGCGTAGGATCAGGTTGAAAATGCGGCCGAAGAGTTGGCGGTGCAGGGGCTGGCGTTGCGTCTGGGTTTCGGCGCGCAGCCAGCGGGAGCCGATGGCGATGTCAGCGCCTCCGTCCAGCGCATGGAAAAGCTTGGAGGCCTCTTCGATCGGCGAGGAGAGGTCGGCGTCGCTGAACAGTACGATTCGGCCGCGGGCGGTGAGCATGCCGTTGCGCACGCTGTATCCTTTGCCGCGATTGCCGTGATTTTCGACCAGCCGCAGCGTAGGGTCCGTGGCGGAATAAGACCGGACAATGTCGGCTGTGTTGTCGCGGGAGCCGTCATTGACGACGATGACTTCCGCGTCCCACCTCTGCGCGTGCACGTAGGCCAGCACCCTTTCGAGGGTCGCGCCCAGGCGGGCGCTCTCGTTGTAGGCGGGAATCACGATGCTGTAAGCGGGATCCAAGAGCAGTTCTCAGTTCTCAGACGGGACGGATTGAGACCAGCATTGTCATTGTACGTTGTGGTTTTGGGATTTCGGAAATTGGAGTCGGTCGGAGTATCCCAGCGGCTGAAGCCCGCGTTTATTCGCATGCTTCCTACGCGGCCCTGGAAGGGCCGCTCTTCCACGGTGGCGCAGGCATCCAGGTGGGAACAGGCGTTCACGGGAGGTGCCGGAGAGCGGAGAGCCGAGAACTGGGAACTGGGAACTGGGAACTGGGAACTGGGAACTGGGAACTGGGAACTGCCTTACGCTACTTGGCGTTTTTGCTCGAGCATGGAGAAGTATTCCGCGACTAATTCCGCGTCCCAGAGGCCGCGGGCGGCTTCTTCGCGCATGGTCTGGGCGGCCTGCTCGTGGGTTTGGGGAGGTTTGTAGGAGCGGGCGGTGCGGAGTGCGTCGTACACGTCCACGACCTGATGAATTCGCGGCAGAACTGGAATCTCTTCACCACGTAATCCGTCGGGATAGCCGGAGCCATCGGAGTGTTCGTGATGGTGGCGGATGATGGGCAGCACCAGGCGTAGGGAATGCAGGGGCTTGCAGATGTTCTCGCCGGTGATGGGATGCATCTTCATGATAAGCCATTCGGCGGGAGTGAGGTCGCTGCCTTTTTTCAGAATTTCATCGGGCACGGCGATCTTGCCGAGATCGTGCAGGTATCCGCCGCGTTTCAGGGCAAGGATGGAGTCTTCGTCCATGCCAAGGTGACCGCCGAAATCCGCGGCGCGGGCAGAAACGCGCTCGCAGTGGCCCTCGGTATAAGGGTCGCGGCCTTCGACGATCAGGCCCAGGGTGCACAGGACGGAATCGGCGGTTTCCAGCTCGTCGGTAAATTCTTTCAGGCGGAGCAGCGATTTCACGCGGGCAATAAGTTCCTCGGCGAGGACGGGCTTGTTCAGGAAGTCATCGGCGCCGGCTTCGATGCCGCGCACTTTGTCGCTGCTGTCGGTGAGTCCGGTGATCAGGACGAAGGGAATCAGGCGCGTGGTCGGATTTTCTTTCAAGCCACGGCAGAATTCGTAGCCCGATTTGCCCGGCATCATCACGTCGGAAAGGATCAAGTCGGGCAGCTGGCGGCGAACCTCAGCCTCGCCCTGCTCGGCGTTGGAGGCGGTGGTCACGTCGTAGCCGCGCATGGTGAGCAGTTGGCTCATCAGGCCGGCGATTCCGGGTTGGTCGTCGACCACCAGGATTCGCGGGGCGCGGCGTCTTGGGAGAAGATCACCCATGTTTAGATAAGAGGCGGCTTCGCCCTTCGAAGTTGTCTGCGCATCCGGCGGCGCCGGCGTCCGAGAGGGGGGTGAGACGCTCATGGTTAAAAATCGTTATTCTGGCCATTTGATTCTACAGGCATTGTCCACTTTTCGCCGGACGAGGGCCAGCTTTTTGGAACACTAACACTGTTTGGGTGACTGCGCTATTCCCATTTCGACACATCACACTTTGCGGATGTGACCGAAAACCTTGCTTTGAGCCACGGTCGGTGCCTAGTCTCGACTCATGCGGATTGTGCGAAACGGGGTTGCGTTCTTACTTGTAGGTGCGTTGTTGGTGGCGACAGGGGCGGGTGCGGCTACGAAAGTTCATGTGATTACGTTTGGAAAATGGACGTCCGTGCCGTGGATTGCCGGTTCTGGAGAGGAAGGGAAGCCGGTCACCATCAAGATCCGCGCTCTGGTGGTGGATGGGCGCGTCAAGGAGTACACGCTTGGCTCGCCGCATGAAGTGACTGACCGGCTGTTTGTGGTGCGGCGCGTGTTTCGGGTGAATGACAGCCTTCCGGAAGATTCGGGTCCACGGTGGCAGTGGCAACGAGGAGGCTGGATGCTGGTCGACCGGCTGACGGGGCGCGTTTCCCCGGTTAATCTTCCGGAGTTCGATGCTTATTACTCCGCAGCCAGTTGGTATCGCGACTATGTCGCCTATTGTGGAGTGGCTGACGATGGGAAGAAGACCTACGCAATAGTGGCGCAACTGAACCGGCGAAAGCCGGTGTTAAAGGCGGTGCTGGCGAGCGACGGGGCGCCGGAGGATGCAGGGCCGGATTCAGCCTGCCCAGCACCGTCCTGGCAGCGGGGCCCGGTGCGAGTCAGCTTTGAACCGGCGGGCCGGGCGCGGGAGACGTTTGCGATTCGCGGGCATGTGGTGGATTTGGTGAGTGACGCGGAGGAGGACGAGGAGAGGTAGCGGACCTCGGACCTCAGACCTCGGAACCTCAGACTCCGGCCCGAAGACCATCCTGTGATGCGGCAACGGGCGCGCTTGGCACCCGGTCCACGTCTCGGGCCTAGTTCGGCTTTGGAGGCCTAAGGTCCGGTGTCTAAGGTCTGAGGTCCAACGTCCGACGTCTGACGCCTGAGGTCCGCTCTTCAGTCTCCCGCTGCTTCCACCGCGGGCAGTTCTCGGACGACCGTCTTCTCCTTCACTTTTGCGCTGGTGACCAGGATGACCGACAGTACAACAATGGCGCTTCCCGCGAGGATGAAGCGGTCGACGCGCTCGTGCAGGATCAACCATCCCAGGAACACGGCCACCACGGGATTGACATAGGCATAGGTCGAGACCTTGGAGGTGGGAACGTGCTCCAGGAGCCAGATGTAGGCGGTGTAGCCGATCCAGGAACCGCAAACGACCAGGTACATGGTGGCGCTGAGGCTGCGCGCGGTCCAGCGGACTTGGGTGAGATCGCCGGCGATGAGCGCGAAAATAAGGTTTCCTGCTCCCGCGGCGGTGACTTGCCATCCGGTGGAGCTGAATACGTCCATCCCAGATTGCCAGCGCTTGGAGAGGACCGATCCCAGAGCCCAAGAGAATGAGCCGGCGATCAGGCTGATCGAGGCCCAGAACTCGCGATGTCCCAATTCGCGATGACCCATGGTGCCGGATTTCAACTGCGGCCAGACCAGCTGCGGCCAGACCAGGATGAACAATCCCAGAATGCCCAACAACAGGCCGGCTTTGCCGCGGCCGGAAATGTGGTGGTCGCCGAGCAGCAGAGAATCGAGCACCAGAAACCAGAGGGGCGTAATCGCGATGATCAGCGCGGCCAGGCCCGACGAGACTGTCAGTTCCGCGTAAGAGAGGGTGAGATTGCCGCCCATCAGCAGCAGCAAGCCCACCACGGCGGCGAGCGCAATCTGCTTTGGAGAATAGAAAATCCTGCGCCCGGTGGCCGCGCACACGGCCAGCATGATCGTGCCGGCAATCGAAAACCGGACGCCGCACATGAGCGCCGGGGGAATCGTTTGCACAGCTATGTCGATGGCGAGATAGGTCGAGCCCCAGAACAGATACACGAGTCCGAAGGCAAGGATCACCATCCACCGGCTTGGGCGTTGTATGGAATGCATGGGCGTGAGCAACAGGGGGAAGTTAAAAGATATCAGACGAGCGCGGCGCCGGTTTGGATTCTAAAGTTGCCCGTAAGGGATGCGGGATGGCGCCCCGAACCACGCGAACGATGCGAACGGTCAGTTCACGAACCAGGTTACTCGTAGCGCAGGGCCACCATGGGGTCGACTTTGGCCGCGCGGCGAGCTGGGACGTAACTCGCGAGAATCGCGACTGCAATCAGCGCGACGGGAACGCACAGAAAAGTTAGCGGATCGGTGGGGCCGACGCCGAACAGCAAGCTGGCGATCAGTCGGGTCAGAAGAAACGCCGCCGCTAAACCAATGACGGCCCCGAAGCAAGCCAGAAGCGCTCCGTTCTTGACGACCATGCCAAGGATGGCGTTTCGGTCCGCGCCCAGAGCGAGGCGAATGCCCATCTCCCGGGTGCGCTGAGCGACGGTGTACGAGATCACTCCGTAAAGTCCAACCGCGGTGAGCACAAATGCGAGCACTCCGAAGGTCCCGAGGAGGAAGGTTTCGAAGCGCGTTCCGACGATGGAATCGTCCACATATTCGTCCAGAGTCTTCACGTGCAAAAGAGGCAGAGCGCTGTCGAGGGATTGAACCTGCGTGGTTAAAGTGGGAACCATGTTGGCGGGAGCGATTTCGGTGCGCACGACCACGGACATGGGAGCGAAAGGCAACTGAGCATACGACAGATAGGATTCTGGAATGGAGGGAGCACCCAGCCCTTCCGCTTTTACGTCTCCGACCACGCCTACGACCACTCGCATTGGTTCTCCACTAGTTCCGCTCGAAATGCCAGGCTTGATCCGCCGGCCGACCGGATCCTCACCGGGGAAGACCTGCTCGGCAAGCCTTTCGCTGATGATGACGACCGGCGTCGCGCCCGGGGCATCATCCTGGGGATTGAAGACGCGGCCGCTCAAGAGCGGAATTCCCAGAGTACGGAAATAATCGTGATCGATGATGTGTAAGGTTGTGACGGGATATTCCGATTTCTTCATGGGCCGGCCCTCAATCTCGAAGGTGGTCTTGACGTCGTCCGCCGAGAGAGGAAGAGGAAACGCGGCGCTGGCGGAACGCACACCCGGAGTGGAGCGAATCTGCTCGAGCAGGTTGCGATAGAAGGCGACTCTCTGCGGCTGTCCGTAGCGGCCGGGCAGGTCGAGTCCGAAGGTCATCACGTGATCTTTGGCGAAGCCGGGGTCGACTTTTCCGAGCCCCAGAAGGCTGCGCAGCAACAGACCGGAACCCACCAGCAGGACCATGGCAAGAGCCATTTCGGTGACGACTAATGCAGATCGAAGGCGGCCGCGCGCCAAAGTCTCGGTTCCACTGCGGCCGCCTTCCTTGAGCGAGGCGGCTAACTCAGGCTTGGCCGACTGCAGTGCGGGAACGAGCCCGAACAGAATGCTGGTGAGGACCGCGACCGACGCGGTGAAGACCAGCACTTGCAGGTTGAGTCCGCTCTCGTTGATTCTCGGCAAGTCGCCCGGCGCCAATGCCGTGAGCAACTTGATTCCCCACGCGGCCAGCGCGAGTCCAGCGGCAGCGCCCGCGGCTGCGAGCAACAGGCTTTCTGCTAGCAATTGGCGCACGATCATCCAGCGGGTCGCGCCCAGGGCCGTGCGCACACTGATTTCTTTATGGCGGGACGCGGCTCGGGCCAACAATAGGTTCGACAGGTTCGCGCAGGCTATGAGCAGAACCAGTCCTACGGCTCCGAGAAGCACGAACAGGCCCTGGCGCATGTCGCCCACAACTGCGTCGGCTTCTGGGACAAGGCTGATTCCCTTCGGCCGGTTTTCAGGATATTGCCGGTTCAGGCCGTCCTGAATGCGAGCCATCTCGGTCTGCGCGGTCGCGGCCGCGACCTGAGGCTTGAGGCGGGCGATTACGTCAAGATATCCGGCTCCCCGCTGAGAGGTCATGGGCGGGGCACCGTTCACGGTCTGCGAATCGAGAGCGATGGTGGTCCAGAATTCAACTGGGGTGCGCTGCACCGGGAATTGAAAACTCGCGGGCATGACGCCGACGACCGCAAACGTGTCGCCGTCCAAGGTGAGGCTCTGGCCAACGACTTTCGGATCGGACCCGAACCGGTTTTGCCAAAGGCTGTGGCTCAAGATGATGGGCAGGCCGGTGGCGGCGGGCTTGTCTTCGTCGCGTGTGAAATCTCGGCCTATGGCGGGGGGAACGCCCAGCAACGAAAACAGATTTGCAGAAACGACAGCGCCCGTCAGATGAGCGGGCTCGCCTCGTCCGGTGAGTGTGAAATCGTCTTGACGGAATACCGAGAGACCCTCAAAAACGTGGTTCTGTGCCCGCCAATCCAGAAAAGTGGGATAGGACACTCCAATATCGTCGCGGCGGCCGGGCTCGGTCGGTTTTACGATGACCAGGCGGCTGGGGGCATGAAACGGAAGCGGGCGCAGCAAAACAGCGTCAATCACGCTGAAGATTGCACTGTTCGCCCCCAACCCGAGTGCGAGGGTCAGTACGGCGACGGCGGTGAACCCTGGGCTCTTACGCAGTTGGCGCAGCGCGTAACGAAAATCCTGAAGTAAGGTGTGCACTTGATTTCCTCAGCTGGGGCGCTTTCGTCCAACTTCGATGGGAGCACCTTTGTCGCCAAGACGGATCTCGTGCAACTCCCTGAAAAATAAACCTACCTCAGCTGAAGCGCCAGGGCAGGAGTGTTCAAGTTCGACAACGGATGTTCGCAATCGGACATACCTCTTGGCGGTTCTTTTGACGTGCTCTGAGGGCTCGGCTGCCATGCTCTACTTTTTCCCTCACGCAGTGCCGGCGAGTCGGTTGTGATCCGTTACAAAATCCGAACAGGAATCGGCGATGCACTTGTGGACACTTGACCGCTCTGGACGGCAGGTCTAGATTGCCTCTCAATGTTGTCCCATTCTCTCCTCATCCGAGGATAGAAATTCCAATTGGGGCTCCTGCCACACCCACACTGCTTTTCCGTTCGTGGTGGGGCACGGGACCAGCCCGCGGCTGGCCCGCAGCTCGAACCGAGAAGCACAGACCGACCTCGCGCCCTCCGTCGCAAAACGCACCAGAACGTTGAAGGCAGAAGTGTGCCTATCCCTGCTGCACGGAGGTGTAACAATGAAGTGTTGGAAGCTCTCCCCCCTTGTTTGCCTAGCGCTGATTTCGCTCTCAACCCTGCCACTTCAGTCGCAAAACGATCCCGGCCCCCGCTCCGGTCCGCCAGGAGCGGGCAGTTTCTTTCCCACCTTAAGCGCCAACGAGCAAAATTTCTTCAATCAGGCCCAGTTGCGTTTTCAGGAGGTTGACTCCGTCTCCGGAAACATTACGGGCGAAGCTGGCGTTGGCCTGGGGCCAACATTCAACGGCAATAGCTGCGCCCAATGCCATGCACAGCCCACCATCGGCGGAAGCAGCCCCGGGCTGACCAGCCCGCAAAATCCCATCCAGAATCCGCAGGTTGGGCTCGCCACCCTCGACGGCGCGACCAACACGGTTCCTCCGTTCATCACTCCCAACGGGCCCGTGCGCGAAGCCCGCTTTATCAAAAATCCAAACGGCACACTCGATGGCGGAGTGCACGACCTGTATACGATCACGGGCCGTTCCGATGCTGTCGGCTGTACTCTTGGGCAGCCTGACTTTGCCACGGCTCTCTCCACCAACAACTTGATCTTCCGCATTCCAACGCCGCTATTTGGGCTCGGCTTGGTGGAGGCCACTCCGGACGCCAACCTCCAGGCGAATCTCGCCTCCACGCAAGCGGCGAGAGCGGCGCTTAAGATCGGCGGCGTTTTCAACACCAGCGGAAATGACGGTACGATTACTCGTTTCGGCTGGAAGGCCCAGAACAAGTCGCTCCTGATTTTTTCCGGCGAGGCCTACAACGTCGAAATGGGAGTGTCCAACGAAAACTTCCCCAACGAGCGCAGCGCTGTGCCGGGATGCGTGTTCAACAATTCTCCGGAAGACGCGACCAACATCCTCAACGGCAACGCCAGCAGTTCCAACTTTGGCACCACGATCGGCACAGCCTCCGAGATGGCGTCGGACATCGTGAACTTCGCCGCGTTCATGCGACTGTCGGCGCCGGCCACACCCGCGCCCTCAACCTCATCCATCCAGAACGGAGCGGCGCTGTTCAACTCCACCGGCTGCGCGCTCTGTCACTCACCAGCGCTCACAACCGGACAGTCGATCTTCACCGGCATGTCCAACGTGACCTACAACCCTTATTCCGACTTTGCCCTGCATCACATGGGGGTGGGCCTTGCGGACGGCGTCCACCAGGGCGGAGCCGGCCCGGATCAATTCCGCACCGCACCACTCTGGGGTCTGGGGCAACGCCTGTTCTTTCTCCACGATGGCCGCACCAGCGACTTGATTCAGGCGATCCATTCCCACAACAGCGCTGGTTCGGAGGCTGACGGCGTCATTCACAAGTTCGACGTTCTGAATGCATCGCAAGTGCAGGATCTTTTGAACTTCCTGCGCTCGTTGTAGGAGTGGCTTAGAAAGCGTGGCTTAGAAAAAGTGCCTTGCGTCACAATTGGATCGCGGAGCGCCGAGCACCGCTCTGGGCTCTCCGCGATTCGCTCTGTACTTCAGGTTTTCGTACTCTGCCTTGGCCGTCGAGAGATTGTCGAGCTTCGCTCGACCCTTCGACTGGGCTCAGGGCAAGCTGGCCGAGGGCGGCCGTGCCCACAGAAACCAAACCTGACGGCGGTCGTTCTTGTTACCAAAGGGGGTTACGCTGCGCGGTTAGTCCAGATATAATTGCTTAGTGATGTCGACGGTTAGCGATGCTGCGCAACAAATCCAATTCGCACGTGCCCAATTCCCATCTGCCAGAGTGCTGGCTGCACTGCCTGGTGTGTCCGCGGCGCTATCGGGCGAACCTGCCGTCGCGATTGCGCCCCAGCCTGTTCGGTAGCGACTAACTCCTCAATCCTCTGCTTCTGATTCGCTTCGGTCGGTGTGCGTCCGAACCAGGACTTCCGTCTTCCGAAGCTGCATTTCCCGACAACCGGCCGCTGACTACTGACAGCTGCTAACGGAGGGTTCCATGACTACGAAAACCATGAGCGCCAGCGTCTCTTCGACGATCGGCCCGAAGATCAAGACCGCCCTGCCCGGGCCCAATGCCAAGCGCGTGCTCGAGGGCGACCAGAAATATATTTCGCCGTCCTATACCCGTTCGTACCCGCTGGTGGCCAAGAGCGGGCGCGGCATCGTGGTGACCGATGTGGACGGCAACGAGTTTTTTGATTTTTCCGCCGGCATTGCCGTGACTTCGACCGGCCATTGCCATCCCCATGTGGTCGCCGCCATTCAGAAACAGGCGGGCGAACTGATTCACATGTCGGGCACCGATTTTTATTACGAAAGCATGGTGGAGTTGGCGGCGCGCCTGTCGAAGATTGCGCCCATGGCCGGCCCGCACCGCATTTACTACGGCAACTCCGGGGCGGAGGCGGTCGAGTGCGCGCTGAAGCTGGCGCGCTACCACACCAAGCGCCAGAACGTGATTGCGTTCTTCGGTGCGTTTCATGGACGGACGATGGGCGCACTCTCACTGACGGCGTCGAAGCCGCAGCAGCGGCGGCGCTTTGCTCCGCTGATGCCGGGCGTGACCCATGTGCGTTATCCCGACGTATATCGCGGGTGCGTGGGCGGCGCTCAAGCTGCAGACGACTTTGCGCTAGGCTGCGCCCGGTTTATCGAAGAGAAACTGTTTAAGACCACGCTGGCTCCGGAGGAAGTGGCGGCGATCTTCGTCGAGCCGGTGCAGGGCGAGGGCGGATACGTGGTGGCTCCGAAGGTCTTCATGCAGGAACTGCGGCGCATTTGCGACCGCCACGGCATCATGCTGGTGGTCGATGAAGTGCAAAGCGGTGTTGGGCGCACGGGGAAATGGTTCGCCGTCGAGCACACCGGGGTCGAGCCCGACATGGTTTGCATGGCGAAAGGCATTGCTTCGGGCATGCCGCTGGGCGTCACGATGACGCGCGCAGAATTGATGGACTGGGTCCCGGGGTCGCATGCGTCGACGTTCGGGGGGAATCCGGTGGCGATCGCGGCAGCGCTGGCCACGCTCGATGTGATCGAGAAAGAGCATCTGCTGGAGAACTCGGCGAGCGTGGGCAATCACATGATGAAGCGCATGGCTGACTGGCCGCAGAAGCTGAAACTGGTAGGCGACGTGCGTGGCCGGGGATTGATGATTGGGGTCGAGATCGTCAAGGACAAGGTCACGAAAGAATACGGAAGCGCGGAGCGCGATCTTATTGTGGAGCGGGCGTTCGAGCACGGGGTGCTGTTCCTGGGCTGCGGGCCGGGCACGGTGCGGATATGCCCGGCGCTGGTGGTTACCAAGGAAGAAGCGGACGTCGCCGTGGATGTGCTGGAAGAGTGCATTACCGCGGTGGGCAAGGGCGCGTAGGGCCGTCTTCAGAACTGGACAGATTGCGGGCGGGACCTTCCCGGTCTCGCCCGTTTGTTGTTTTCAGGAAGTCAAACGCTCCGGAACAATTTCGCTGTCACATACCATACTGGGTATGGTATCATCCTTCTGAACTTAAAACTGAACCATGAGCCACACGATCAAAGACAAGCTGCCACTCATCCTGCGGGCCAAGCGCATTCAAGGACAGGTACAGGCCCTGGTGCGCGCGCTCGAAGAAGAACGGGATTGCTCCGATGTGCTGCAGTTAATGAGTGCGGCCCGGGGAGCCATGAATAGCCTGATGGCTGAACTCCTCGAAGGCCATATCCGAAGCCACGTGCTTAGCGGAAGGCAGAAGCCCACAGCGCAACAGGTGGTAGCAGCGGACGAGGTGATCGACATGGTCAAGTCTTACCTGAAATAGCCGGCGCGTCGGTGCCGCGTGGAGGAAACCCATGACTGCTTCACCCCTGGCCGCCGGTGCGGCCAACGATCCCCGCAGGGATGAGGAACGAAGTGCCTTGCACGGGAACAACCACGGCCAACATGGCTCGGAACATGACGAACACGGACATGGAGCGGAATGGGCGGACTTGCTTCGGATCGCCTTCGTAGCGCTGGCCGCCGCGGCCGTGTGGTTCCGGCTCTGGGAGCCGTTTCCGCGCACCAGCGTGATCGGAATCGCGGCCACGCTGATCGGTGGGTACCCCATTTTCAAAGAGGCGGTCGAAAACATCGTCGAGCGAAAAATGACGATGGAACTCTCGATGACGATCGCTCTCCTTTCCGCCTTGGCGATCGGAGAATTCTTCACAGCCCTGGTCATCACCGGCTTCGTGCTGGCGGCCGAGGTTCTGGAGGGCCTCACCGTGGGACGAGGCCGGCGGGCGATTCAGGATCTTCTGGATTTTCTACCTCGCACGGTCACGGTGCGGCGGAACGAACATGTAGTGGAGGTTGCGGCCGATCAAGTCCAGGTCGGGGAAACCGTCATTGTGAAACCCGGCGGGCATATTCCTGTCGATGGCACGGTAGTGGGCGGCCGCTCGTTCGTCGAACAGGCGGCCATCACGGGCGAAGCCATGCCAGTGGAAAAGGCGTCCGGCGACACGGTTTACGCCGGGACCATCAACCAGTCGGGGGCGCTCGAAGTCACTGCACAAAAACTGGGGCGGGACACTACGTTCGGCAGGATCATTGAGGCCGTGGAACGGGCGGAGAAATCGCGGGCTCCGATCCAGAAGACCGCCGACCGACTGGCCGGCTACCTTGTGTACTTCGCTTTGGGCGCGGCAGTTTTGACGTTCATCATCACTCACAACGTTCGATCGACAATTTCTGTGGTGATTGTCGCGGGGGCGTGCGGCATCGCGGCGGGAACTCCGCTGGCGATTCTGGGCGCCATCGGGCGCGCCGCGCATCAGGGGGCAATCATCAAGGGCGGGCTGTATCTGGAGGCGCTGGCGGCGGTGGACACGGTTCTTCTGGACAAGACCGGCACACTGACCTTCGGCACGCCGCAGATTGAGGAGGTCATTTCCAGCAACGGTTTTGGGGTTCTGCAGATCATGTCTGCTGCCAGCATCGCGGAATCGAAATCGGAGCATCCGGTGGCCAAGGCCATTTTGCGGTATGCCGCGGAACTGGGTGTGCCTTTGGTTGAGCCGGACGATTTCTCTTACACGCCAGGCAGGGGAGTCCGGGTCATTCACGGAGCGGAGGAGATCCTGGTCGGGAGCCGGGCGCTATTGGCGGAGCATGGCGTCGCTGGCCCTGCGAACGGCGACCGGCCGGGCGCGGCCGGAGGCTCGGAGGTTTACGTCGCTTGCTCCGGACAGTTGCTGGGCAGCATCCGCATTGCGGACGTGCTGCGTCCCGAGGCGAAACAGGCCGTTGCGGCATTGCGGCAGATGGGGTTGAAGACCGTTTTGCTCAGCGGAGACACCCAGGCTGCGACCACCTGGGTCGGCCGGGATCTGGGAGTGGACGAGGCGGTGGGGGAACTCCTGCCCGATCAGAAAGCGAAACGGGTCAGGGAGTTACGCGGCCTGGGGCGAAAGGTGGCTATGGTGGGCGACGGGATCAACGATGCTCCGGCGCTGGTGGAGGCCAACGTGGGGATCGCGATGGGATCGGGGACCGATGTTGCCCGCGAGAGTGCCGATGTAATCCTGATTGGCAGCGATCTCTCGAAGTTTGTCGAGACGGTGAGAGTGGCGCGGAGCTGTCACGGCATTATCATGCAGAATTTTGTGGGAACGCTCCTGGTAGACAGCATCGGAGTGGGCATGGCGGCGTTCGGCTTTCTGAACCCGCTGCTCGCTGCCCTCATCCACGTGGTGTCGGAACTGGCGTTTATTCTGAATTCCACGAGGCTGCTTCCTAGAAGATCGCGCGCGGAAATGGCGGGATAGTCCATTATCGTAGGGTTGAACCTCAATACCTCCGATTTTGGGGCAGCCGGTTTACGCGGTTTCCCGGTTTGGGAAAAGCGAAATCACAATCGCATAGGGTGTGAGCCAGATCACAAGTTTCAGCCGGCTTCCTCCGTATACAGTGAAGTATCGCTGTCTGCTTATGCTTCCCGCTGGCCTCACGCGATCGATCATTCACGGTCTGGATTGGGTTGCGCTGCGTCTGCTTCCGGCGGACCCGCGGCCCAGACACCAGCGTACCGGCACGCACGGGGAAGAAGACGCTTACTTCCATCTGCGCAAGCTGGGCTATGTGATGGTGGCGCGCAATTTTCGTTCGCCGCGTTGCCGAGGGGAGATCGACTTGATCGGCTGGGACGCGGATGTTCTTTGTTTCATCGAAGTTAAGACGCGAACGTCACGCGACGTGAAGACTGCCGAGGCGGCGGTGGACCGGCACAAACGGCGCGAGGTGGCCGAGGTGGCGCGGGAATACATGCGGCGCCTGCCACCAACGTGCCAGTGGAGATTCGATATTGTGAGCGTATACTATGAAAATCTTAGTTCCCGCCCGCAGATCGAAGTATTTCGCAATGCTTCCTTGTCGGCGTAGGATACGAAGTTTGTGCAGCTCTATTGAGAGGATTCAGTAATTGCCTGAGCTCAGAAAAGATCCGATTGTGGGCCGTTGGGTAATTATTTCCACGGACCGGGCGAAGCGCCCAACCGATTTTATACGCGAAAATATGAAGATCAAGGGGGGATTCTGTCCCTTCTGCTACGGGAACGAGAGCAAGACCCCGCCCGAGATCCAGGCCTACCGCCCCAACCCGAATGGCGGACCGGCGGCGCAGCGAGATACTTCAGGATGGACCGTTCGCGTCGTGCCCAACAAGTTTCCGGCGCTGGGCATCGAAGGTACGCTGAACCGCCAGGCCGAGGGCATGTTCGATCGCATGAACGGAATTGGGGCGCACGAGGTGATCGTGGAGACGCCCGACCATTCGGCCAGCCTTGCGACGCTGCCTCCGAAACGAATTGAAGACGTTCTATGGACGTTCCGCGACCGCATCCTCGATTTGAAGAAGGACCGCCGGTTCAAGTACATCCTGATCTTCAAGAATCACGGGGAAGCGGCTGGGGCATCGCTGGAGCATGCGCACTCGCAGCTGATTGCGCTGCCCATCCTGCCGATTAACGTGGTCCAGGAGCTAGAAGGGGCCAAGCAGTACTTTCTTTATAAAGAACGCTGCGTGTTCTGCGACATTATCCGGCAGGAGATGGACAGCGGTACTCGGGTGGTGGCGGAAAACGAGAACTTCGTCACGCTGGCGCCTTACGCGCCGCGCTTTCCGTTCGAGACCTGGATTCTGCCCAAGCAGCATGAGTCGGCGTTTGAAAACTCTTCGTCGCATATGTTTGAGAACCTGGCGCGAGCGTTGAAGGACTTGCTGGGCCGGGCCGACCGGGTGCTCGACAATCCGCCTTATAACCTGGTGATCCACAGTTCGCCGGTGCAGGATCCGACGAACGATCACTATCACTGGCACATCGAGTTCATGCCGAAGCTGACGAAGACGGCGGGATTCGAATGGGGGACGGGGTTTTACATCAATCCCACACCGCCCGAAGAAGCGGCGAAGTTTCTGCGGGAGGCGAACGTGGAGGAACCGGCGTCGGTGACTGTGGGCTAGGTAGGATTTTCCGGCCGTAGAATCTGGCACCTGAAAAATGAGGGCACGGCCTAAAGCCGTGCCCTTCGCAGTTGGGCCGGAGAGAGAGAGGAAGGGCCTATGGTTCTCACGAGCCCTCCATTGAAGGCAGGATAGGCTAGCGGGTGCGAGTGGTTGTCACGGAGTTGTAAAATTCTCGCCAATTGAGCCTGCATCAGCGCGTTAGTGTCTTAAACAGTCCTTGCCGAGTTACGTGCTGCACCGTAAGATTGCTGACACTTGGGGCCGGTGGTGTAATGCAGCACAACGGCGGATTATGATTCCGCATCTCTCCTCCGCAGGTGCAAGTTCGACTCTTGCCCGGTCCATTGTCAGGATCCACCATTCTCACCTTGCCCGCACGTTCATTGAGTCCCACAAATTGAGTGCCACAAATTGAGTGCCACAATTGAGTGCCACCGGATCTTAGTACCACCCGCTGCGTCGGCTCGTTGACGTCTCATCGTCCTAGTTACTACTATCAGCGGTTGTTTTGAGGTTCCTCATGAAACGCTGCCTGGTGGTGCTGCTGCTGGCGGGGTGGGCTTGTGCCGCTCCTGCTCCTTCCACTTTGATTGCGAACGTTCCTGGGCGGACGACGGTGAACCTCGACGGCGCGTGGCGGGCCATCGTGGATCCGTTCGACAACGGCAGGTCTGGATTCTTCCGCGACGAGAAGCCGCGCAGCAAGAGCGATCGGGTGGAGTACAGTTTCGATGCGTCGCCCGTCCTGAATGTGCCAGGAGACTGGAACACCCAACGCGAATCGTTGATGTTTTATGAAGGTCCGGTGTGGTACCGGCGCGTGTTCAACTACCACAAGCGGGCGAACACGCGAGAGTTTGTCTACTTTGGCGCGGCCAATTACCTGGCTACCGTTTATCTGAACGGTGAAAAGCTGGGGGAACACGAAGGCGGGTTCACGGCGTTCAATTTCGAGGTGACCTCGGTTCTGCGAGACGGCGAGAATTTTCTGATTGTCGAGGTGAGCAATGCTCGCCGAGCCGATGCGGTGCCGGCGCTAAAGTTTGACTGGTGGAGCTATGGCGGGATTACGCGCGACGTGATGCTGGTCGAGGTGCCGACCACCTTCATTCAGGATTATTCCGTGCAACTGGCGCGAGGCTCGCAGAGCGAGGTTGCCGGCTGGGTTCAGCTCAACGGGGCGCAGTCTCCGCAGAAGGTCGCAGTGGAAATTCCGGAAGCTGGAGTTCGCGAAACGGTCACCGCCGATGGGACGGGGCGGGCGAGCTTTCGCTTTACTGCGAAGCTGGAGCTATGGTCCCCGGCGCATCCCAAGCTGTATGACGTAGTCGTCAAGAGTGGCGATGACACGATCCACGAACAGATTGGCTTTCGCACGATTGAAGTGCAGGGCGCGAACATTCTGCTCAATGGCAGGCCTGTTTTCTTGCGTGGAATTTCCATGCACGAGGAGGCGCCGTTTCGCGAGGGCCGCGCCTTCAGCGAGGAGGATGCGCAGACTTTGCTGGGGTGGGTGAAGGATCTGGGATGTAACTTCGTCCGTTTCGCGCATTATCCGCACAACGAGAACGAGATTCGGCTGGCCGACCGCATGGGGTTGATGGTGTGGTCGGAGATTCCTGTCTATTGGGATATTGACTGGTCGAATCCTGCGACGCTGGCGAATGCCGAGGTGCAACTGCGCGATGAGATAGCTCGGGATCATAATCGCGCGGCGGTGATCCTGTGGTCGATGTCCAACGAAACGCCGGTGAAGCCGGACCGCCTGACGCTTCTGACGCAACTTGCAAAGGATGCGCGGGAGCTGGATTCGACGCGGCTGATTACGTCGGCGATGAACCACACTGACAACACCGGTTCCAGCGAACGCACGCTGAGCGATCCGCTGGGCGAGGTACTGGATGTGCTTGGGCTGAACGAGTATTTGGGCTGGTATGGCGGGCGTCCGGAGGATGTGGACAAGATGCAGTGGAAATCGATGTGGACGAAGCCGCTGATCGTCAGCGAATTTGGCGGCGGGGCGGTGTACGGGCGGCACGGCGATACGGACGAAATCTGGACTGAGGAATTTCAGGACAATTTGTATCAGCACCAGCTGGGGATGGTCGAGCGCATGCCGAACCTGGCGGGGCTGACGCCATGGGTGCTCATGGATTTTCGCTCGCCGACGCGCATGCTTCCGGGCGTGCAGGATTATCACAATCGCAAGGGAGTGATCTCGAATCGGGGGCAGCGCAAGCTGGCGTTTTATACGCTGCAGAAGTTTTATAAGAAGCTGGCGGAGGCGGGGAAGTAGGATTCGTTTCCGAGCGCGAGGGCGAGACGCCCTCACGACAGCCGGCGGGACGCCGGCGCTACGAGAAGCTTGGTCAGCCTTGCGTGCGGTCCTGGACTTCTTCGTTCCAGGCCATCTGGATGGCTTCCAGCTTGCCTTCGTTCGAGGCTTTGGGATCGCCGGCGAAGTCGGGCAGTTCGGTGACGTAGCGGTGCAGGTCGGTGAAGCGCACGGCGAGCGGATCGAGTTCGGGGTGAGTTTCGGAGAGCAGGATGCCGATACTCTCGGCGTCGTCCCAGGTCAGTTGCTTGGCCATCCTCAGTACTCCTCTTCCTATGTAACCTCGAAACAATGTAACGTCGAAAACTGGTGTTCCTCGGAACCTCAGTGCGCCTCGAACTTAGTGTTCCTCGGAGACGTAGTTGCGATTCCAGGCGGGAATCTCGACGACTACTTTGCCAGGCTTGATGATTTGCGCCTGGCAGCCGAGACGCGAGTTTAACTGGAGATCGGCAGCCATGTCCAACCGGTCGGCTTCGTCGTCTTCCATGGGGGAGAGATTCTCGGCGCCTTCCTTCACCCAGATGTGGCAGGTGGTGCAGGCGTTGTTGCCGCCGCAGGCGTGGTCGAGCGTGATGTGAGTGTTCAGCGCGACATCCAGGATCGACTCTTCTTTGCCGTGATATTCGTAGGGCAATTTGCCGTGTTCGAACTGTACCGTCTTGCCTTCGGGCAGGAAGGTGACCTGTACAGTGTTCTCGCCGCCGGCTTCTTCGGTGGCGGTGCCTGCGCCTTGCGTTTTCTCCTCTGACATAATGTTCCTCGATCTTCCTCTGTCTTCCTCCGTGCCCTCTGTGGTGAAGATCGAAAAACCTTTTAACCGCAGAGGACACGGAGGAACACAGGGGGCTATTCGAACTCTGCTTTGGCCATGGGATGTGGGGCTGTGGGGCCTTCGCCCAGATCCGTCTCGTCCATGTTCTTGCCTTTCAGCGCCGATGATACGGCGGTGTCCATCATCAATTCTGCCAGGCGCATCGTGCCTTGATTCAGCGCGTCGATGGCTTTGCGGATCGCCTGATAATCTTGTTCGGCGTTGACTGCAACCAGCGATTTTTCCATTTTCGCGATCTGCTTTTTCTCGTCGGTGGTGAGCGCGCCCCAGGCCGCGCTCTTCTTGCCTTTTTCGAGGGCGGTGAGAATTGTTGTCGTTTCGGCGCGAGCTTCGATCAGTTGGCGCTGCCGGAAATCCTCTTCGGCATTGTCGAACGAGTCGAGGATCATACCCTCGACCTGTTCGTCAGTCAGTCCATAGCTGGGCTGCACTTGAATCTCCGCCTCTTTCCCGCTACGTTGCTCGCGAGCGGAAACGTGCAGGATGCCATTGGCGTCGATCAGGAATTTGACCTCGACGCGCGGGATGC
Organism: Acidobacteriota bacterium; assembly: GCA_013289685.1. Classification (GTDB taxonomy): domain Bacteria; phylum Acidobacteriota; class Terriglobia; order Terriglobales; family Acidobacteriaceae; genus Sulfotelmatobacter. The sequence goes on from JABCZL010000005.1 coordinate 211,110, forward strand.
CGGCCGCCATGGGCGGAATGCCTTTCAGATCGAAGCGAGCCAGAGAGCGGCAATCTTTGGCCAGTTCGCGCTCGCCTTGCAAAACGTGAATCGCGACATTGGTCTGGCCGTCGATCTGCGTGGTGTAGAACTGCGTAGCCGATGCGGGGATGGTCGAATTGCGCAAGATTATTTTGTCGGTGACGCCGCCGGCGACTTCGATGCCGAGCGAGAGTGGAGTCACGTCGAGCAGCAGCATGTTCTCGGTGGCTTCGGAGCCGCCGCCAAGGATGTTGGCCTGCACAGCCGCGCCCAGGGCGACGACTTCGTCGGGATTTAGGTCAGTGTGCGGTTCGCGGTGGAACAATTCTTTGACCAGCGCGCGCACTTTGGGGATGCGCGTGGAACCGCCGACAAGGACGACTTCGTCGATCTGTTCGGGCTTCAGGTTCGCATCTTTCATGGCCTGCTTGCAGGGGCCAACGGTGCGATCGATTACTGGCTGAATCAGCTGTTCATACTGATTGCGAGTAATCTCGCGGAGGTAGTGCTTGTTGCCGGGCAATTCGATGTCAAGCTTGACTGAGGGCTGTGACGAAAGCGCGATCTTGGCGTCGATAACGGCTTTGCGAATTGCCTGCACGGCTTCGGCGTTACGGCGAAGGTCAATCCCCAGGTCGCCACGAATGTCATCGAGCGCGATGGTGATGAGCAGGTTGTCGATGTCGTCGCCGCCGAGATGCGTGTCGCCGTTGGTGGCGATGACTTCGAAGATTCCGTCGTGCAGCTTGAGAATGGAAATGTCGAAGGTGCCGCCCCCGAGGTCGTAGACCGCGACGATGCCGTTCCGTTTCTTATCGAGTCCGTAGGCGAGCGACGCGGCGGTTGGCTCGTTGACCAGGCGCAGGACCTCGAGGCCGGCGATGCGGCCGGCATCTTTCGTGGCCTGACGCTGTGCGTCGTTGAAATACGCGGGGACGGTGATGACGGCCTTCGTGACTGGGCCGCCGAAGAAGCGTTCCGCGCTGCGTTTGAGCTGGCGAAGAATGAGCGCGGAAATTTCCGGTGGAGTGAACGTCTTGTCTCCGAGAGTGATGCGGAGAACTTCGCCTGCTTGTAGATCGTCGGCGAGGCGGAAGGGGAACAGCTTGAGTTCTTCCTGAATGTCTTCTGAGCCGCGTCCCATCAGGCGCTTGATCGAGTAGACGGCGCGTTCCGGCGTTTCGATCAGAGAGTTGCGGGCGGCATTGCCGATGACGGGCTGGTTGTTCGCGTCGAGCGCGACAACCGAAGGCAGCAGATTCAGGCCGTCGTCCCCCGGGATCACGACAGGGGTTTCCCCCTGCATGAACGCCACCAGGGAGTTGGTGGTGCCGAGGTCAATGCCGACGATGCGATCAGTAGCCATTTTGCGATTTACGATTGTGCGATTTAGCGATTTGCAAGCCTGAGCTACTAATCACTCAATCGCGGAATGACCCAATCTCTCAATTCTCCATTGCCGCATTCACATCTCTTACTAGATTTCTGATGTAGTTGCGGCGATTCAGTACGTCCACCAGCTTGCCGGACACACGCTGTCGGTCTGTGGTGCTCGCATCCGGACCGCGGTCGATCAAGCCATCCCACTCTTTCCAGTAGGTCTGCAGTTCCCGCAGGAGTGCTTCGTGCTTGGCTTCGAGAGACAGCTTTGCCTTGCCGATTTCTTCGAAGAGCGCGGGATCGTCATCGCCCATCTTCTTGTTCATGCGCAGTTCTTCGAGATGCAGGTTCAGCTCGAAGACTTCTTCGAGCAAGTCTGGCGGAACGATCTGCTTCTTGAGTTCTCCCGTGGCGCGAGCCTGCTCGGTCGCACTCTTGGACTGCTCTTCCAACAGCACACCTTCCAGGTGCAGAAGATATTCCGTGCGCTTGATGGGATCGCGCAGGGTGCGGTAGGCGTCGTTGAGCAAAGAGCTCTGTTCCAGGCTCCATTCCTGCTCCTGGCTGCCGGCGCGGGCGTTTAGATCGGGATGAAGTTTGCGGCTCAGTTCGTAGAAGCTTTTCTCCAAGGCTGCGACATCGAGGCTGAGCCTGGGCGGCAGGCCGAAGAATGAGAAATAGTCGACCGGAACCGGAGGCTGCACTTTGCCGCAGGATTCGCAGAAGTGCGCGGCGCGCATGGATCCGCACGACCAGCAGGAGAGAGTATCCTCCGGCAGAGGCTTCGGGCTGATCGCGGTAAGTGCTGACTTTGTTGTCACTTTTCGTTCCTCTTCCTCACACTCACACACGCAAGCTGGAGCCTTTTGCCGACGCGAAATGTTCGGTGGCGCAGGCGTTTGGCGGACAGAGCCTGCCCTGAGCGAAGTCGAAGGGAGTGTCCGCCACACAAACCCCATCTCAGGCGGAGAACGAAGTTCCACAGCCGCACGACTTCGATGCCTGGGGATTCACGAATACGAAACCCTGTTGCATCAGCGTTTCCTGATAGTCCAGGGTCATGCCGTGCAGGTAGATAAAGGACTTCGGATCCACGAAAACGCGCACGTCGCTGAACTGGAAGATGCGGTCGCGCTCGCGCGGCTGCGTGTCGAACCGGACGTTGTAACTCAGACCCGAACACCCGCCGCCCTGCACGCCGAGCCGCAAGCCGCCCTGCTCGGGTGAAACGCCTTCCTTGGCCATGGCGATGCGGACTTTGGCCAGGGCTTTCTCGGTGACGAGAATACCTTTGGCCGGCGCCTGCGCGGGTTGTGCGTTTTCGGTTGCCGTTGTCATCGATCTTAAATGCGTCCTCAGCGGCTAAAGCCGTCGAGATTCGTGGTCCTCTTTAGGCGCGGCTTAAAGCCGCGCCCTTTCAAAGCGCCACCGGGGCTAAAGCCCCGACTGATTTCACCGACTCTACGCGGCGCTAAAGCGCCGCTCTTCCACTCGCTTCCACTACTTCGCTTCGGCAGCGACGGGGGTGGTGGCTTCCTGCTTCTTCTTCCAGTCACCGATCGCGGCGCGGATCGCGTCCTCGGCCAGCACCGAACAATGGATCTTCACGGGAGGAAGCGAGAGCTCCTTCACGATGTCCATGTTCTTGATGGCGAGGGCTTCGTCAACGGTCTTGCCCTTGACCCACTCGGTGGCGAGCGAGGACGAGGCGATGGCGGAGCCGCAGCCGAAGGTCTTGAACTTGGCGTCTTCAATGACGTTGGTTTCGCGGTTGACCTTGATCTGCAGCTTCATGACGTCGCCGCACTCGGGCGCGCCGACCAGTCCGGTGCCCACGTCGGTGCTCGCTTTGTCCATGGAGCCGACGTTGCGGGGGTGGTTGTAGTGATCGATAACCTTGTCGCTGTATGACATGTTTTTCTCCTAAGCTTTGATTGCCTCAGGGGCTAAAGCCCCAACCAAAATCGGCCTGTCTGCGGCAGGGCTAAAGCCGTGCCCTGATACGAACCCTCGTGACAAATTTCAGTGTGCTTCTCCTGCCCACTTGACGTCTTTCAGGTTGATGCCTTCCTTGGCCATTTCGTAGAGCGGAGACAGTTCACGCAGGCGCTCGACGGTTTCGATGACGCGATCGGCGACATAGTCGACCTCGGCCTCGGTGTTGAAGCGGCCGATGCCGAAGCGAATCGAGCTGTGCGCCAGGTCGTCGCCGGTTCCAAGCGCCTTCAATACATACGATGGCTCGAGCGTCGCAGAGGTGCAGGCCGAACCGCTGGAAACCGCGATGTCGTTGATGCCCATCAGGAGCGACTCGCCTTCCACGTACGCGAAGCTGATGTTTAAGTTGCCGGGCAGACGATGCTCGGTCGAGCCGTTGATGTAGGCCTCGTCGAGACGGTTCATAATGCGGTCACGCAGACGATTGCGCAGGCCGGCCAGCGTACAGGACTCTTTCGGCATTTCTTCTTGCGCCAGGGCACAGGCCTTGCCCAGCCCGACGATTCCGGGGACGTTCAAAGTGCCGGAGCGCATGCCGCGCTCGTGGCCACCGCCATCGATGATGGCGGAAATCTGCACGCGCGGATTTTTGCGCCGCACGTACAATGCGCCAACGCCCTTGGGGCCATACATTTTATGGCCGGAGATGGAAGCCAGGTCGATGTTCTGCTTGTTCACATCCATCGGAACTTTGCCGACGTACTGGGTCGCGTCGGTATGGAAAATCACGCCGCGCTCGTGACAGAGCTTGCCAATCTCGGCCACCGGCTGCAACACACCGATTTCGTTGTTGGCCGCCATGATGGTGACCAGGATGGTCTTGTCGTCCATGGCGCGCTTCAGGTCGTCGAGATCGATCAGGCCGTCTTTCTGGACCGGCATGTAGGTGACGCGGTAGCCATATTTCTCCAGGCGCTTGCAGGTATCGAGCACGGCCTTGTGCTCGGTGACCGCGGTGATGATGTGGTTGCCCTTCTCGCGGTACATCTCGGCGACGCCCTTGATGGCGAGGTTGTCGCTCTCGGTGGCACCGGAGGTGAAGATAATCTCTTTGGTTGTGGCGCCGACCAGTTTGGCGATGCGCTCGCGAGCAGTCTCCACGCCCTCTTCGGCAGCCCACCCGAAGGAGTGATTGCGGCTGGCCGAGTTGCCGAACTTCTCCATGAAGTAGGGCAGTATCTCTTCCAACACCCGCGGATCCATGGGGGTGGTGGCGTGGTTATCCATGTAAATGGGCAGCTTCACACCCTTGGGGTCGGAGTGGTGCGCCTGCGTGCTTGCCTGGGGGATCTTGACGTCCGTGCTCATTGATTGCCTCTCCTACTTTGTTAATCTCTTTGATGAATCTGTTGCCTGCTACGCTTCAGCTGATCGTCACCAATTCAACTACCTTGGGAGCCTCGCTCCCGGCTTCTTCCGGTTCTTCGCGCATGTGCGAAATCTTGATGCGCTTCAGTACCGCTTCGATGCTGTCGTTCACCTTGCGCAACGGTTCGCGGATGTTGCAGCGGTCACTTTGGTCGCACTCGCCGCGCACCGTAATGCACGAGGTGATGAACAGAGGACCATCAATAGCCTGAATCACCTCGAAGGCCGAAATCGTGTGCGCGGCTCGCGCCAGCGTGTATCCACCGTTGGTGCCGTGCTGCGAGTTCAACAATCCCGCCTTGGCCAGCCGTTGGAGAATCTTCGCCAGAGCCTCGGGCGGAATGCCGTAGGCATCGGCCACATCCTTAGCGCTGCGCGAGCCTCCGATGGGGTGTTCGGCGAGATGCTTCATCGCCATCAGAGCGTAGTCGGCCTTCTTGGTAAGCTTCAGCACTCTTTAATTCCTGCGTAAAAGTCCTGTGAAAAAGCCGAGGGATCGAGCCGGGTTTGAAATCCGACCTTTTCCGTCGTAATTCATTCTACGTCATATCGTCAGAATCGAGCAAGTCCATGCAGGCAGCGGTTAGAAAATTAGCTTTAGCGGTAAGTATCGACAAGTGAATGGGTTATGGTTATACGATGATTTTAGTCGGAATTTCGAGGCGGGGAGATCGATGGGGATTCCGAGGGACGGATCAAGCTCTGTTACGAATTTACGACAGCGCAACGACAGGGGGCTTGACAACCGGCGAAGCGGGTCTAAAATACCGGGAAATTCCGGCAAGAACCGCCTTCCCATCAGTTTCATTGGGGATCCTCCGGATTTATGACCTCAAAGCCGCCCGCTCCTCCTCCAAGTCGTGATATGAAGCAGCCTTGCAAGCACCCCCGTGTTCAGATCGTCAGCCGGGACGAGGATTCTGAGTTCGTCGAGTGTAAGGAGTGCGGCGAGATCTTCGAATCCAGCGAATTCAAAGACATGAACATTGAAGAGCGCACCCAGGAAAGCGAGATCTGATTTTCCTGCTCGCGGCCGGGTGACGGAAGTAATCGCGGCAAACGGTTTCGGCTTGGACGGTCCGAAAATCGTCTGCTACTGTCGCACCCGGGGGCGTGTGGGTGCGGGCCTCCGTTTTCCTATGTCCATGGTGGCTTTAGTCGTCGACGACTCCATGCTGATCCGCTATACCGTGTGCCGCTTTCTGGAGCAGCGCGGATTTGCGGTTGAGTCTGCCACCAATGGCGCAGAGGCTCTGGAAGTTCTCTCCCGCGTGCGGCCGGCATTGGTGGTGACCGACATGCAGATGCCGAAGATGTCGGGAACGGAATTGATTACGGCGCTTAAGAGCAAACCGGAGACAGCGGGCATTCCAATCATCATTGTTGCGGGCCGGGCGAGTGGCTTCGACCAGTCGGAAAAGCGCGCCAACTTTGCCATCTATAAAGACATCGATATCGAAGCGCAGTTGGGCAAGGCGCTGGATGCGGTGTCGGGCAAAGCGGGGCGCGGGCAGGCGGCAGGGAAATAATTCGGCGCGCGCTGCACGAACCTTAGCGTAGCGCCAGTCCGGCCTCGGCGGAAAAATCCATCGCAGCAAAATCTTTCAGCAAAAACTTGGGATAGGCCGCGGCGGCGATCATCGCGGCGTTGTCGGTCGATAGCGGACGCGAGGGGAAATACACGGGCAGGCCGATTTTTGCGGCCTCGCGTTCGAAACGCAGACGCAATTTATTGTTCGCCGCCACTCCGCCGGTTACAAACAAAGTGGCGACCTGGTACTCTCGCGCGGCCGCTAGAGTCTTACGAGTCAAGTCCGCGACCATGGCCCACTGAAATGACGCTACCAAGTCAAGAACGCGCTTGTCGCATCGCGCGAGACAGTCCTCTAACGTTGGGCGGCTGATCTTTGCCAGGTCGGCTCGTCGCGCTTCAATCGCCGCCCGCATATCGTTTTTCTCGACATAGCGCAGGGCCGCCGTTTTAATTCCGCTGTAGGAGAAATCGAATTGAGGCTTGGAGTCCAGGGGCTTTCCGCGATCGTTGCGGTCGCGATGCCGCATGGCGGAAACGGGAAATTTTACAGCTTGAGGATTGCCGTAAGCAGCGAGGTGGCTGATCACCGGGCCTCCGGGATATCCCAGTCCCAGAAGCTTGGCGACTTTGTCGAAGGCTTCTCCGGCGGCGTCGTCGCGGGTGTGGCCGATGTTCTCGTAGGTCCAGGCATCATCTTTTTCGGCGGCTAGATAGAGATGCGTGTGTCCGCCGGAAACGACCAGGGCCAGCACGGGGAATTGCAGATCGTGGTTGCCCTTCTGGCGCTCCTCCAGCAACACAGAATGAATGTGGCCTTCGAGATGGTTGACGGCAATCAGCGGCTTGTCGAGGGCGAAGGCCAGCGCTTTGGCGTAGCTGATGCCGACCAGCAATGCTCCGGCGAGGCCGGGACCCTGGGTGACGGCGATGGCGTCGACGGAGTTGTAAGTGTGCTGGGCTTCGGCCAGCGCCTGGCGCACAACGGGCACGATGGCGCGGAGATGCTCCCGCGAGGCCAGTTCAGGCACGACGCCGCCGTAGGGCTGGTGGGTCGCGATCTGCGAGGCCACGACATTGGAGACGACTTGCTCGCCCGAACGCACCACGGCCGCGGCGGTTTCGTCGCAGGAGCTTTCGATGCCGAGGATGAAGGCCGAGGGCATGTTGCTCGATTTTAGGGTTTCCGAAGCCTGACTGCAAAGTCAAACGCCCCACCCTAGCCGCAAAAAACGCGGCTAGATGGGCCGCCCGCACCTTTCGCCTACTCCAATAGAATTTCGTCGATCTCGAAGTCGAACTTGCCGGGGGCAGGGCCGCCGACGAAAAGGATGGCGGAGATGTCGTGGCCGTCGGTGCCGTTGAAGGCGGAGAAGGGAATGCTGGTCTTTTTCCATTCGCTTCCCGCGGTAAAGGCTTGCTGCGCGGGGATGCGGCCGCCGCTCGCGGTGAAGAAGAGCACGCGGTAGGTCTGGCCGTCGCCTTTAGCGAAGAATGAAATGCTTTTCTTCGAGGACAGATCCACGGGGACGAACGGCTGCGACCCTGGGGACCACATCACGCCCGCCCAGGCGTAGGGAAGTCCGCCGTCGATCAGGCCTGAGATATCGAGGGCGTGTTTTGTGCCGTTGGCGCCGCCATCGACTACTTTCATGTCTCCGGTGGATTTGCCGCCTGCGATGCTGTCGGTCGAAAGCATCCATGCCGTGCCGAACTTGGCGTTGGCCGTGCCGTCGTCGAAGTCGCTGATCAGTCCCGGCGCGGAGTCTGCGGGCGGCGCGGCTTTCGCAGCTTCCTGCTTTGCCTTCTCGAGAGTCGCGCGGTAGCTTGCCCGATCATCTTCGACTCCCAGCTTCCAAACGGAAACGATGTCGCGGGTTGCCATGATGTCCTGCGTGGGATCGCCCTTGACCAGAAGCAGATCCGCGCGCTTGCCGGGAGCGATCACGCCGCGGTCACCGAGATGGAATGCTGCGGCGGGAACCGAAGTGGCCGAAGCCAGCGCTTCCGACGGGGTGAGACCCGAACGTACCAGCAATTCCAGTTCGCGGTGGATGCTGGCGCCGTGCGAAGTCCCGGAATTCGGCGAGTCGGTCCCCGCGAGTACGGGCACGTGCGCGGCTTTCAATTGAGCGACCGTCTGCTCGGCATATTTCTCGCTGAGCCCGGTCGGAGATTTCGGAAACGAACGCTTCAGATTGCCGATGTCGTCACCGGTAAGGTAGGGCGCAAGGCGCGAATCCGTCGTGAGCGATTCGCCGCTGGCCAGGCCGTCCACACCTTCGAGCACAGTGAGCGTAGGCACGATAAACACGTGATGCGCCGCGGCCAGGCTCGCGAAGTCCGGGCTGGGCGGGGAGTCGCTGAACAGATGAGCGAGTCCGTCGGCTCCCGCGTTGATCACGTCGCGGGCATCCTGCTGCCGGGCGATGTGGACTACGACCAGCTTCCCACGTTTGTGAGCCGCATCGATCAAGGCCTTCACGGTGTCCATGCTGAGCGTGGGCCGGTGGCTGCCATAGGCGCTGGCGTCATCGACGATGATTTTGACGTAGTCCGATCCTTCGGCAATGCGGGCGTCGACCCAGGCTTGCGCTTCCGACGGCGACGTGAGCGTCGGGACTGGAACGCCATATTCTGTGCCGTGGCCTCCCGGCGCGGTGGCCAGAGACCCGGCAGAAAATAGGTCCGCCTGGTCGAGATCCTTGCCCTCGGCTTGTGCTTTTTTGGTCGGTTGCATGAAGTTCAGGCTGGTGAACATGTCGAGCTCGGTGGTGACGCCGAAAATCTCCGCTTCCTTGAGCGCGTCGCCCCAGGCGTGGGTGTGAGAATCGATCAGGCCGGGGAGGAGAGTGTCGCCGGAGGCGTCAATCGACTTCAGGTTCGATGGAACTTTGAGAGTCTTGCCGATAGCCTTGATCTTGCCGCTTTCCACCCAGACGTCGCTATGTGGAAGCACGTTGCGGCCATCGAACACGCGGGCGCCGCGGATTACAAAGCTGTTGCTCTGGTCATCACTAGTACGTGAATGGTCTTGGTCGGCAAGGATGATGGCCGGTGCCGACAGCAAAAGAAAGAATGCCATCCAGCCAAAAACCCTGAGGGTTGCGGCGAATTTAGATTTCATGTTTTCTTCTCCGTAATGTGCGCGCCGATTTCGCGCACTGCCTGGCAGGTTCCGCTGTCGGATTTCAGCCTGCCCGATGATCCTGTATGGCGATTGCATCCACCAGTACAAACCGTCACGTGGCCGGCGTGACAAGTGTCATGTATGTAAAGCATGCTTGACATATCGTAATGTAAAGCGCGCTTGACATTCCTGTCAAGGGATTTCTTGCAGGGGGCGAGCGGTATGATGGAAGCGGCGGGACCATGTTGAAAGATTTTGCCACTTCGATTGTGCAAACCCTGCGCCAGCGTGGCTTCCAGGCCTATCTGGTGGGAGGGTGCGTGCGCGATCTTCTGCTGGGGCGCGAGCCGAAGGACTACGACGTGGCGACGAACGCGACGCCGGAGCAGGTCATGGGCATCTTCCCGGAGACGTATGCGGTGGGAGCGCAATTCGGAGTGGTTCTGGTGCCGGCGCCGGAGAGTGACACGGCAAGAGCCGACTCAGAGGACGGGGCCTCAAAATCTCGCGCGGTCGAGGTGGCGACGTTCCGAAGCGATATCGGATACTCGGACGGACGCCATCCGGACGAGGTGCGCTTCAGCGGCGACCCGCGGGAAGATGTCGCGCGCCGGGACTTCACCATCAACGGCATGCTGCTCGATCCCCTAGGCGCTCAGCCGCCCGGCGAGGTGCTCGACTATGTGGGCGGGCGCAAGGATCTGGAGGCGGGAATCATCCGCGCCATCGGAGATCCCGAGCGGAGGTTCGGCGAAGATAAATTGCGCATGCTGCGGGCTGTGCGCTTCGCCGCGCGGTTCGACTATGCGATCGAGCCAGCTACCTTTGCGGCGATGCAGAAACTGGCCGAGCAGATCGCGGTTGTATCGCACGAGCGCGTGCGCGACGAACTGACTCGAATGTTGGCGGAAGGACACGCCAGGCGAGCGTTTCTCCTGTTGGATGCGGGCGGCTTGCTGAAGCATGTTCTGCCGGAGATTTCGGCGATGAAGGGAGTGGCGCAGCCTGCAGAGTTTCATCCCGAGGGCGACGTGTTTGTCCACACGCTGCTGCTTTTGGACAATCTGCCGACTCCTTGCCCTCTGACGCTGGCGTGGGGAGCGCTGCTGCACGATGTGGGCAAGCCGCCGACGTTCCGGGTGGCTCCGGATCGCATTCGGTTCGACAGCCATGTTGAAGTGGGCGTGAAGATGGCGGAGGAAATCTGTCGGCGCTTGCGATTTTCGAATGACGATACGGAGCAGATTCTGGCGTTGGTCGACAATCATATGCGATTCGGCCACGTGGCGCGGATGAAGGAATCGACGCTGAAGAAATTTCTTCGCATGCCCGCGTTCGATGAGCATCTGGCGTTGCATCGGGCGGACTGCCTGGCCAGTCACCGCAATCTGAGTACGTATGAGTTCATACGGCAGAAGCGGGCAGAGATTCCGCCGGAGAAGATGCGTCCGTCGCCGTTGGTGACGGGCGATGATCTGATCGCTGTGGGACATATTCCCGGGCCCAGATTCCGCGAGATCCTGAGCGCCGTGGAAGATGCGCAGCTGGAAGGGCGATTGCCCTCGCGGGGTGCCGCACTCGAATTCGTGCGTCGAGAGTTTCCCGTTTAGTGCGCGGTGAGGTGGGGAACGGGCGGGCGCCGGGGAATGCTAAAATCGTTATCTCTCGGGGCGGTTCGCGGCGCGTGAGGAGACGAGGAGCTGCATTTGGAGCAGGCGGGATCGGGGTTGGAAAAAATCGTTGCGCAGTCGTTGCGGCTGGCGCCGCGGGCTGAGGCGCCACTGATGGCGTGGCCGGTGGTCTGCGGATCAGCCGTGGCTGAGCGCACGCGGGCTCTGAGTTTCACGGATGGAGTGTTGTGCGTGGAGGTTGCCGGCCAGAGATGGAAAGCCGAGTTGCAGGCACTGGCACCGCGATACCTGGCGGTGATCAACCGGTATACGATCGACGCGGTTCGCAGAATCGAGTTTGTGGTTGCTTCCCAAGAACGCGCAGACAACAAGCTGCGCTGAACTCCGACCCCAAATTTCCATGAAAGTTACTGAGAAAGATGTCGCCTACGTCGCGGAGCTGGCCAATCTGGAGCTCACCGAGGAAGAGCGGACGGGAATGCTGCGCGACTTGAACTCCATTCTCGAATACGTTGACCGGCTGAATGAGCTGGATACTTCCGATGTGCCGCCGATGGCGCAGGTGTCCGATCGCTACGGAGTGGACGAAGCGAAGCAGGGAAGCGCGCGATTTGCGTACGCGAGCCGGGAAGACATTCTCGAAGGGCTGCGCAAGTCGTTGCCGCATGAGGAAGCCTTGGCCAACGCGCCTGATGCGGACGAGGACTTTTTCCGCGTGCCGAAAGTGATTGAGCGCTGAGCTCGAGTCAAATTCCACGAACCGATTTATGGAGTTGAAGTCACTCACCATCGACGCCGCCCGCAGCGCTGTGCAGGAGCGCACAACGACCGCGCTCGCGCTGGCGGAGGCGCACTATGCCCGCATTCAGAAAGAGGACGGCCAGATCGGCGCGTTCCTGACCCTCTCGAAAGAGCGGGCTCTGGAGCAGGCGGATCGCATGGATCGCATGGCGGCGGAGGGCAAGACGTTGCCCGCGCTGGGCGGGGTTCCGGTCGGCATCAAAGACGTGATGAGCACGCGCGGCCTGCGTACCACGGCGGGATCAAAGATTCTGGAGAACTACATTCCTCCGTACGACTCCACCGCGGTGGCGCGCATGGAGGCGGCGGGCGCTATGGTGTTGGGAAAAATGAACTGCGATGAGTTTGCCATGGGCTCGTCGAATGAGAACTCCGCTTATCATCCGGTGCGCAATCCGCGCGACCTGAACCGCGTGCCCGGAGGGTCTTCCGGCGGTTCGGCCGCGGCGGTAGCGGCGGACATGGCGGTGGTGGCGCTGGGTTCCGACACGGGAGGTTCCATCCGGCAACCAGCGTCGTTCTGCGGCGTGGTGGGATTGATGCCAACTTACGGACGCGTTTCGCGCTACGGACTGATCGCGTTTGCGTCATCGCTCGACCACATTGGCCCGCTGGCAAAGACTGTAAGAGACGCGGCGATTGTACTGCGCACGATTGCCGGACGCGATCCGATGGATTCTACTTCGGCTGATGTGCCTGTGCCCGATTACGTTGGCGAGCTCGACAAGCCGGTTCGTGGAATCAAACTCGGTGTGGCCAAGGAATATTTTGGCGAGGGGCTGGACGACGAAGTCCGGCACGCGGTGGAAGCGGCGATCGACAAGCTGAAGGGATTGGGCTGCGAGATTGTGCCGGTTTCGCTGCCGCACACGCCGTACGCGATCCCGACGTATTACTTGATAGCGACGGCGGAAGCTTCGGCGAATCTGGCGCGCTTCGACGGCGTGCGCTACGGTCACCGTGCGCGCGGTGTGAAGACCTTGGCGGAGATGTACCGGCGCAGCCGCGACGAGAGCTTCGGCGCCGAGGTGAAACGACGCATCATGCTCGGCACCTATGCGCTGAGCGCCGGCTACTACGATGCGTATTACTTGAAGGCGCAAAAGGTGCGGACGCTGCTGACGCGTGATTTCGATGAGGCCTTCCGCAAGGTGGATGCGATTGTGACGCCCACGAGTCCGACAGCGGCGTTCCGGCTGGGCGAGAAGTCGAATGATCCGCTGGCGATGTACCTGGCGGATATCTACACTGTGACCGCGGATCTGGCGGGGATCCCGGGGATTTCAGTGCCTTGCGGCGAGACGAAGGAGAAATTGCCGATCGGGCTGCAGATTCTGGGGAAGCACTTTGACGAGGCGACGATTCTGCGCGTGGCGCGCGGGTACGAGCAGTCGTCGTAAAGGCCGCGCCTTCCGCCTTCCATCAACGTCCGGTCTATAGTTATTGTCAGCTCGCCTTTTGTCATCCTGAGCGGCGTTCTTTGCCGCGAAGGATCTTTGCAACTGGCTGAAGATTGCATAGGTCCTTCGCTTTGCTCAGGATGACAAGACAAAGGGCATGGGCGGTTTGGAAGTTACTGGAGAGGTGTGAAGTACGATTCCCCGGCGCAGGATCGGCACAGTACCTTTCCTTCGCGCCGCACTTCTCTGCGAAAGTTAATTCCTTCACCACACGCTTCGCAAACCACTCGCTCGCCTTTGTATCCGGGGAATTCTTCGGGGGGTAGATCGACTTTTACCCACTGCGTGGTGAAAAGGTCGTCGTCGGAGATTTCGCGGTAGGCCAGCATTTGTTGCTGGTTCTTGTCGGCAATCTCGGGGTGCAGCTGGCGAGCCAGGGCCTTCGACGATTCTTTCGCCGCGATACGAATCGCCTTGCATGAGGTTACGTCCACGAACGTGGCCGCAACTTTGCCCCAGTCGCGGAACTTCAGGGCGCGCTTGCCGAGGCGACACCCGGTGACGACGGCGACGGCGTCGGTGGCGCAGCGGTCGATTTCGACGAATGTGACGAGACGCTTTCTGTCTTTTCCTTGAGGATCGTCGATGCCCAGCTTCTGCAAGCCGAGCATCGCGAGACGGACTCCGAGGACCTGCCCGGCACAGAGATGGCCGTGGGCTTGTTCAGCGTCGCGGAGATATTCGTCGAGGGATTTCACGATAAAAGCTGTCAGCTATCAGCCCCTTCGGCATTCGCCTCAGGGCAGGTTAAGAACAGCCTTCAGCTTAACACCTCACGCCCGAGTGTCTCCGGGCGAGGACTGGCACTTATCACTTCCTTCGCCAGCGTATGCCGTCTTTGGTGATTTCTACCAGGATGCCTGCTTCGGCGAGCTCGGCGCGGATTGCATCGGATGCTTTGAAGTCGCGGGCTGCCCGTGCGGCCTGCATTTCGGCAATCTTCTTTTCGATGTCGGCGTCGGAGAGTTGTCCCGACTGAAGGGCTGCGCGCAACTCGTCGCTGATGTCTTTCTCGCGGCCTTCCGAGACGGCCCAGTCGAGGACGCGCTCCATTTTCGGAACATCGTCGTCGTCGAGCACCGCGAAGATCTCGTCGAACTTGGTCAAGGCTGACAGCAGCGGCGGGACGTCATCTTGTTTGATTCCTCCAGTGTCGAATGCGGCATTGGCTTGTCGCACCATCTCGAAGATGGCAGCTTGGGCCTGGGCGGTGTTGAGGTCATCGTCGAGGGCCCCCGTCATGCGCTCCACCGACTGTTCGGCGAGAGCCTGCATCTGGGAAGTGGCTCCAGGCGAAAAATTGCCTGCGCTCAAACGCAGTCGAAAATTCCGCAGGCGTTCAACGGAAACCGCAGCCTGCTTGAGTCCATCGAAGGTGAAGTTCAGCTGACTGCGGTAGGGAACTGAGGTGAGAAGGTAGCGGATCGACGAAGGCTTATGACCTTTCAGGACGAGGTCACGAAGCGTGAAAAAATTCCCCAGGCTCTTCGACATCTTCTCGCCCTCGACGAGCAGGAAGCGGGCATGGAACCAGAAACGCGCGAACGGTTTGCCGGTAAGGGATTCCGACTGCGCGATCTCATTTTCGTGATGCGGGAACACCAGGTCTTCACCGCCGGCGTGCAGGTCGAACGTTTCTCCGAGTTCCTCCATCGACATGACGGAGCACTCCAGGTGCCATCCGGGACGTCCGGGTCCGATCGGCGTGTCCCACGAAGCTTCGCCCGGCTTCGGGGCCTTCCAGAGGGCGAAGTCGCGGGCGCTGTCTTTGTCGTATTCGTCGACGTCGACGCGGGCGCCGTCGAGCATGCCGCTGAAGTCTTTTTTGGAGAGCTTGCCATACTGCGGAAACTTGGCGATGCGGAAGTAATAGGAGCCGTCGTCGCTGCGGTAGGCAAAGCCTTTCTCCACTAGTTTCGAGACGAACACGGCCATTTCCGGGATGTGCTCGGTGGCGCGGACCAGCATCGGCTCTTCGATGCCGATCATGGCGGCGTCTTCGAGAAACGCTTTCTCGTACTTCGCGGTGTATTGCTGGACGCTGACGCCGTCGCTTGCGGCGTTGCGGATAATCTTGTCGTCCACGTCGGTGATGTTCATGACGTGGCGGACGGCGTATCCGCTCTGCCGGAAGAACCGGCGCAGCAAGTCGACGGCGACGAAGGTGCGGAAGTTGCCAACGTGACCGTAATCGTAAACGGTGGGGCCGCAGGCGTACATGCGGACTTCTTGGTCGCGAAGAGGGCGGAACTCCTCGATCTGCGACGACATGGTGTTAAAAAGACGAAGCGCCATAGGAAGTTGGAGCACCGGTAACGAACTTAAGATTCTAGGGTCGGCGCGAGAGGGGGTCAAATCGCCGCTAGACGGACGGATTCCGGGCTGGAGGTAAAGCGTGGGTGTGCTCGCGCAAGCGCTGCTGCACCAAGATGACGTAGTGCAGCGCAGAGACGATGGTGAAGATGAAGGTGGCGCGAAGAAAGACTGTGCGCGCGATCCAGATCCCGCGCAACGGGCGAATCTCATACAAGAGGACGAAAAACACTGCGCTGATTTGCGAGAACGTGTTGGCCTTGCCAAAAAGGCTGGGGCGGAAGTTGCGCAGACCGGCAATCGCGAACAAAACTGCGCTGGCGGCGAGAATCGAAATGTCGCGGCTGAAGACCAGCACGGTGAACTTCCACGGAATCTTGTGCAGAATGGAGAGCACAAGAAACATCGTGCTCAACAAGAGCTTGTCTGCAATGGGATCCAAATACTGACCCAACAGTGTTTGCTGATGAAGCGTCCGGGCCAGCAAGCCGTCCAGACCATCGCTGAAGCCAGCGATCACGAAGACGACCAAAGCCCAAAGATAACGCCCCTCTACCAGATGAATCACGATGAACGGAACGAAGACCATCCGCAGCAACGTGAGTTGATTGGGGGCGGTGAAGATTTGGGAGAGCTTCACTCACGCTCCTTGGAAGCCAGCGATCCGGAGTTGTGAGAGGTAAGGCCATCTTCGTTATTTGTATTCTTATTTCTGGGGGAGGGTGCGAGCGCGGCGGATGGCTCCAGTCCGGTCTTGGCGAAGAAGCGCTGTGAGAGCGAAGGCAGACTTCCGTCGGGCAGGTCGAGCTCGACGCGCTCAATGCGGTGCATGGGAAAGAAAACGACGGCCGGGGTGAAGGGCTCGCCGTCCCGCACCATGACGGCGAGATCCTCAAAGGAGGCGAGTTCGGCTCCGCTCAGGCTGAGGCCCTCGGGCGCGAGCGCGAGGATCATTCCCCAGAATTTTTCCCGCGGGTTGCAGAGGGTTGCGATCACGAGTGCGCCGGGGACGAAAGGTCCGTGCGTCAAGGCCGCGGCCGGAACGGCGCTGAAGGAATCTTTTTCCACTCCAAGATTGTCGCCGGGAGAAGGGGCGCATGGCAACTGCATCCTGACGAACTCCAGTAGAGGTTTGGTCCCGCGCCAGGGCGCCAGTGCCTGCAGGAATTACTGATCACTCACTTTTGAGTGCGAACTCCGGTATGCTTGGCGGACATGGAACCCGCGGCTGCCATTCCGGTGATTGAATTCCGTGACGTTTCTTACCGCGTAGCGGGTACGCAAGTGCTTTCCGGTTTTAATCTGCAAGTCGAGAGTGGAGAGACTCTTGTTCTGCTGGGACGCAGTGGCTCGGGTAAGACTACGTCGCTCAAACTGGTTAATCGGCTTTTGTCTCCCACTTCCGGGGACGTACTAGTGAACGGTGTGTCCAACGGAGAAGGCGATGTGATTCGTCTGCGTCGCAGCATCGGCTATGTGATCCAGGACGTTGGATTGTTTCCTCACTTCACAGTCGAGCGAAATATCGGGCTAGTTCCAAAGATCGAGGGGTGGCCGGCGAATCGAATTCGGGCACGCGTCCAGGAATTGTTGCAGACGGTGGGGCTTGCCGCAGATTTCGCGTCGCGTTATCCGCATCAACTCTCGGGCGGGCAGCGGCAGAGGGTGGGTGTGGCCCGCGCATTGGCCGCGGATCCAGAAATACTTCTGATGGACGAGCCTTTCGGTGCGCTCGACCCGCTGACGCGGGATGAATTGCAACGCGAGTTTCTTGCGCTGCAGCAGAGACTCCACAAGACAGTCGTATTTGTCACGCACGATCTGCGCGAGGCGTTGCGGCTGGGATCGCGGATTGCGTTGATGGAAGCGGGGCAACTGGTCACGGTTCTATCGCCGCGGGAATTCCTGGAGTCTTCTGATCCACTGGCATCCGCTTATGTCAGAGCCTTCGGCGAAGGTCTGGAGTCATCGGCAAATCGAGGCACGTCATGAACGTCTTTCGATTCATTCTGCAGAACCACAGTCAGGTGCTGGAACTCACGCTCGAGCATCTTCGGCTGGTTGGCTTTTCCACGCTACTCGCGATGGCCGTCGGCATCCCGCTCGGAATTGCGATTGCCCACCGGCCGCGATTCAACAAGCCAGTGCTGGCGAGCGCCAACATTATTCAGACGATTCCCAGTCTTGCGCTTTTCGGGTTTCTACTGCCTGTGCCCTGGCTAGGCGAGCGGTCAGAAAGATTGGCGATCTTCGCGCTCACGCTCTATGCGTTGTTGCCCATCATCCGGAATACATATACCGGGATTCGGGGAGTCGATCCCGCTGTGGTGGAAGCGGGGCGGGGCATGGGGCTGACGGAATTGCAACTTTTGTTTCAGGTGGAGCTGCCGTTGGCGGTGAGCGTGATTCTCTCGGGAGTGCGAGTGGCTGTTGTCATTTCCGTGGGAGTGGCGACGATTGCTGCGGCGATTGGCGCCGGAGGTCTGGGCGAGTTCATCTTCCGTGGGCTGGCAATGGTCGACAACAGGGTCATTCTGGCCGGAGCGATTCCAGCGGCAATCCTGGCGCTGGTGGCTGACTTTGGAGTGGGATGGCTGGAAAGGCGACTGCAGCCACGATGACGGTTCTTCGGCCGATTCTCGGTGTGTCGGTACTGTCAGCGCTGGCGTTGCTGTTGTCTTGTGAGCCGTCGCACTCCGATAGCATCGTGGTGGGCTCCAAGAATTTCACCGAATCCTTCCTGTTGGGCGAGATCCTGGCGCAGCAGATCGAAGCTCACACCAATTTGAAAGTGGAACGGCGGTTCTATCTGGCTGGGACCTATATCTGTCAGCAAGCGATTCTGTCGGGGAGAATCGATGTGTATCCAGAATACACAGGCACTGCGCTGACCGCGATTCTGAAAGAAAAAGCGAGTGGCGCGAAGGAGGACGTGTATCAGCAGGTCAAGCGTGAATACGAGGGGCGTTTCGGTCTGACCCTGGGCCCGGCTTTCGGCTTTAACGATACTTTTGCGATGGAGATCCGCGGCCAGGATGCGCGGCGCTTGAACATCAAGACTCTGTCGCAGGCGGCGGCATTTGCTCCGCAATGGCATGCGGGATTCGGTTACGAATTTATGGAGCGGCCGGATGGATATCGAGGTCTGGCCGCGATGTATGGGCTGCATTTCGCGGAAGGGCCGCGCATCATGGATTTGGGCCTGCTCGCGCGAGCGCTGAAAGATCGCCAGATCGACCTGGCGGCCGGCAATGCCACCGACGGGCTGATTCCGGCTCTGGATTTTGTCGTGCTGGAGGACGACCGGCATTATTTTCCGCCATATGAAGCGGTGCCGGTGATGCGCCAACAGACGATACAGCAGCATCCGGAGGTCGCCCGGGCGCTAGCGGAGTTGGCGGGAAAGATTTCCGATGAAGAGATGCAGCACCTGAATTATGCGGTCGATGGCCAGCACAGGGACGCGAAAGAAGTGGTGCACGAATTTCTAAGAAACAAAGGACTCGTACCGTGACACCAGGATGATAGGACCCAGATCGTCGACGGGCCCAGATCGTTATGGCCGGACCTGGAGCGAAAAACACCGTCTCAGAAAGATTATTTTCTTCCGCGACCTTCCGCAACTTCTCATCATCTAACCAGCCGTAAAGAGGGCAGACAGCGGTAGGATTGCCAGTTGCGGTCGGCTGGTGAATGCGTCAGTTTGAAACAGCGGAATGCGCATCACCTCGATTGTACTGGGGCCCAGGGGATCTCGGCTGTCTGCGGCCTTGGTTGCTGATTCTCGTGAGGCGGTGGTAGTCTCTGAGACCTCGTCGTTAGAGGGGGCGGATGGCCTGTCCTGCACGGCGCGCGAGCGGCCTCCACCGAGAGATGTGGGGATGTGCCCCCACATCCGTACACGATCTGAGATAGCGGTTCCGCTGCTTCGTCCAACCGTTTCACCAGGAGGGCCAATGCTCGCGACTCAAGGAGATGCCGTCCGGCACCAATTACGGGAGCGGATCTCCGATGCCCGTCGGCGCAGTGACGCGCTTTTCAGTGTGGTGCGGCCGGACGCCCTGTATGAACGGCCCATTCCAGAGCGCCACCGCATCATTTTTTACGTGGGGCATCTGGAGGCGTTCGACTGGAATTTGCTGCACGAGAACATCCTGGGGTTGAAGAGCTTTCATCCTGAATTTGACCGGCTGTTTGCTTTTGGCATCGATCCGGTGGGCGGTGGATTGCCGTCCGATGTGCCTTCGGACTGGCCTTCGCTTGAGGTTGTGCGCGATTACGTCGGCAGAATTCGAGCCGGACTAGACAAGAAACTGGATCAGAGCCTGGAGTACGGCCGGACGCGCGACGGGTTCTCAATCGACACACTGCTGAACGTTGCCATTGAACATCGCTTGATGCACGTCGAGACGCTGGCCTACATGCTGCATCAGTTGCCGCTGGATCGGAAGATTCCGCAAGAATATCCTCGCTGTCTCGTGACCGCCCCGGTGACCCATCGGATGATGGAGATTCCGGCGGGAGTGGCAACGTTAGGTCTCGCGCGCAGCAGCGAAATTTTCGGCTGGGACAACGAGTTCGAGGCCCACACGACGCACGTGCCGGCGTTCGAGATTGACCGGTACGAGGTGACGAACCGGCAATATTTCGAGTTCATGGCGGCGGGTGGATACGAGACGCGCGCTCTCTGGAGCGACGACGACTGGAACTGGAAGACCGCTCATGCCATCTCTCATCCTGTGTTCTGGACCAAGGATCGCGACGGATGGCTTTACCGCAGCATGTTTGGCGAAATTCCGTTCGAAGAAATTCCTCTCGAAGAAGTTGCGCTGCCGCTGGACTGGCCGGTCTACGTGAGTCATGCCGAGGGCGCGGCATATGCACGCTGGGCGGGGAAATCGCTTCCGACAGAAGCACAGTGGCACCGCGCTGCTTATGGCACGGAAGACGGCAATGAAAGGCGCTACCCATGGGGCGACGAAGCGCCGGATGCGCGATTCGGCAATTTTGATTTTGGCCGCTGGAATCCGACTCCGGTGAACGCGTTTCCGGCGGGCCGCAGCGCCTTCGGCGTGGATGACATGATGGGCAATGGGTGGGAGTGGACGTCTACCGTGTTCGGACCGTTCGCTGGATTCGATCTCTTTCCGTTCTACCGTGGGTACTCTGCGGATTTCTTCGATGGCAAGCACTTCGTCATGAAAGGCGGCTCGCCGCGTACTGCCGCGTGCATGCTGCGGCCCACGTTTCGCAACTGGTTCCAGGGACATTACCAGTATGTGTATGCGGGGTTTCGCTGCGTGAATCATTGATCTATCTGAATCATTGATTGAAAGCTGGGATTAACCAATCTGGATCCAAGGAGTAGCCAATGCTCGTTCATGCAATTCCAACCAATGCTACGCAGGAATTCGCCGCGGATGTTCTGGCTGGGCTCACCCGGCCGGGGCAGAAGGAACTTCCCTCCAAGTATCTGTATGACAATGTCGGATCGGCGCTGTTTGAAGTGATCAGCCATCTGCCCGAGTACGGACTCACGAGGGCCGACGAACGTTTGCTGCGCCGGCACGCGGATGAGATCGTGGACCGCCTAGGTGGTCCGGTTGCGGTAGCGGAACTGGGCAGTGGCAGCGGCAAGAAGACGCGCTGGCTGCTCGAGGCGTTCTGCCGGCGCCAGCAAACTTCCTACTATCCCGTGGAAATATCGCGCTCGGCCTTGGTCATGTGCGAACGGGAATTGCGGGATATTGACGCCATCAGCATTGTGGGTTTTGAGCGCGAGTATCTGGACGGACTGCTGGAAGTGGCGGCGTACCGAAAGAGCGGGCAGCGTCTGTTCGTGCTGTTCCTGGGCAGTACGATTGGGAACTTCGATCGTCCGGCGGGAGTGAAGTTCCTGGCCGAAGTCCGGCGCATTCTTGAGCCGGGCGACTGCATGCTTCTGGGAACGGACCTGGAAAAATCCACTGCGCAACTGCTCGCGGCCTACGACGACGAACTCGGAGTGACGGCCGCTTTTAATCTCAACCTGCTGGCCCGTGTGAATCGCGAACTGGGAGCCGACTTTGATTTACGCGAGTTCGCACATCTGGCCACGATTAACCGCGAGGCACGGAGCGTCGAGATGCATTTGCTGTCGAAGCGGCGGCAGACCGTGAGCATTCCGGCGGCAGAAGTGGTGGTCGAGTTCCTCGAGGGAGAGACGATATGGACGGAGAGCAGCCACAAGTACTCGATCGACGAGGTGGTGGAGACGACGCGCCAGGCCGGCTTTCGGTGCGAAGCGCAATGGATCGATGAGGAGTGGCCTTTTGCGGAGAATCTGCTCGTAGCAGAGTAAAGGCGTGTATCCGGGAGGCAGAATCTTTATGATGCCCCGGTTTGCGCCACGCGCGCAGGTTGATTGCACTCATGACGATGCAGAAGAGGTTGGCAGGAATGAATCCTATTTGGGCCGTTTTGAATCCGATGACGCACACGACGACGCTATTGACGCCGGCCAGCGCCCAGCCTTCCCAATACCGCCGCCCCACCAGAATGGTGGACGCGATGGTCAATACGCAAGATAGATAATCGAGCCGAAACACAAATGAAGACCTCTAAAAACATTGTGCGCCAAACACGCGGCTGTTGACTGTGACTGTGCCCTTTGGTTACATGACTGAGGTCACTTGACCCGAAATTGAGATTTTCCTCTGGAGGAACGATGGCGACAAAATGCACCCACCTGAACCAGATCAAAATCACATCAACGGACGTGCACGTGTGCGAAGACTGTGTGAAAACCGGCGACACGTGGGTTCACCTGCGCCTCTGTCTCAGCTGCGGACATGTGGGTTGTTGCGACTCGTCCAAGAACAAACATGCCACCAAACACTTTCACAAAACGAAGCACCCTCTAATCCGCTCCATTGAGCCTGGGGAGTCCTGGACCTGGTGTTACGTGGACGAAATCGAGGCCGGGGACATTGGAGCCTAAGGTTGGAGGTCGGAAAATGGCCGCAACCGAAAGCGAGTTTGTGTATCTAATGACTTTGTTCGTGCGTATTTTCCGGGACCATCACCTGCATTGTTGATTCGAGAGCGATCATGGCGAAGCCGATCCTGCTGACGGTTGACGACGATCCCGATGTGCTGCGGGCGATCGAGCGCGATTTGCGATCGCAGTACGGCGCCGACTATCGCGTTATCAGCAGCGACTCCCCGGAAGGAGCGCTGGACATCCTCAAGGGATTGAAGGTGCGGAACGACGGCGTGGCGCTTCTGCTGGCCGATCAGCGTATGCCGCGCATGGATGGTGTGGGATTTCTGCAGGAAGCGCGCCAGATATTTCCCGACGCGAAGCGGGCGTTGCTCACTGCCTATGCCGACACGAACGCTGCGATCAGCGCCATTAATCAGGCCAATCTCGACTACTTTTTCATGAAGCCGTGGGACCCTCCCAGCGAGAACCTGTATCCGCAGTTGGATGATCTGCTGGGAGATTGGCGAGCTTCGTACCGTCCGGCCTTTCAGGGGATCCGGGTGCTGGGGACGCGGTGGTCGCCGCGAAGCTACGAGTTGAGGGATTTTCTGGCGCGCAGCCACGTTCCCTATCAGTGGATCGACGTAGAAGGCGCGGCCAACGATCCGGAAACCAAGCGCCTGCTTGACGCCCTGGGTCCGGATGCTGCCGAACTTCCAGTGGTCCTGTTCGCGGATGGAACGAAACTGCTTAATGGCGCTCCAGCCGAAGTGGCGCAGAAGGTGGGATTGCGAACCCGCGCCGAAACTAGCTTTTACGATCTGGCCATTGTGGGTGGAGGCCCTGCGGGCCTGGCAGCTGCGGTGTACGGAGCCTCGGAGGGTTTGCACACAGTAATCGTGGAGCGGGAAGCTCCGGGCGGGCAGGCGGGCATGAGTTCGCGGATCGAAAACTATCTCGGATTTCCCGCCGGGCTCAGCGGAGGCGATCTCGCGCGGCGTGCGGTGGTGCAGGCGCGGCGTTTTGGCGTGGAAATCCTGGCGCCGCAGGAAGCGGTCGGCGTGCGGGTTGAGGGGCCTTATCGAATCATCAAGTTGGCTGATGGCAACGAGATTTCCTGTCATGCTTTGATGATCGCGAGCGGCGTGCAGTGGCGGCGATTGGAGACACCCGGTATTGACCGGCTGCAGGGCGCGGGCGTTTACTACGGCGGCGGCGCCACGGAAGCGTTGTCGTGCAAGGGTGAAATCGTCTACGTTGTGGGGGGTGCGAATTCGGCGGGCCAGGCCGCAATGAATTTTGCCAAGTACGCAGACCGGGTCGTGATTCTGGTTCGCGGAGACTCGCTCGCCACCTCCATGTCGCAGTATTTGATTGATCAGATCAAAGAGACTCCCAATATTCAGCTGTGGACTCATGCCAGTGTTGCCGAAGTGCACGGCGAAACACACCTGGAGGAGGTTTCCGTTCTTTGCTCCGACACCAATAAAGTAGAACGTGTGCCGGCGAGCGCGATGTTTATCTTTATTGGGGCGCTGCCGCGCACGGACTGGCTGGCGGGTACCATTGAGCGGGACGAGCGCGGATTCATTCTGACTGGTCCTGATCTGATGCACGGGGGAGAGCGTCCGAAGGGATGGACGCTCGATCGCGATCCGTTTCTTCTGGAGACAAATGTGCCGGGTATATTTGGGGTAGGTGATGTGCGGCACGGTTCCGTCAAACGCGTGGCCTCCGGAGTTGGCGAGGGATCGGTTGGGGTACAGTTCATCCATCAATATTTGAGCAAGGTATAAATGGCCGAAATATCGGAGTTGCTGGGTCGCGTTCCAGTATTCGAAGGGTTGCCTGACGACCAGATTGCGTGGTTCCTCAGCCAGGCACAAGAGCTACAGCTCAAGGCCGGCGAGGTTTATGCTCGGCAGGGTGATCCCGCGAATGCGATGTTTGTAATTCTTGAGGGAAAGCTCCAAGGGCGAGGCGAGCTTGCGGGAGAGACCGTTACCTTCGATCTGAAGCCGGGCGACGTCACTGGTGTGCTGCCGTTTTCGAGGATGAAGCAGTTTACGGTGAGCGGGCGAGCCGAGACGGACAGCCGTATCTTGAGATTTCCTGCGTCGTTGTTTCCAGATCTTGTACAGAAAATGCCGGAGCTGACGAAGCGTCTGGTCGGCCTGATGTCGGACCGGATTCGGGAAGTGACCCGGCTGGAACAGCAACAGGACCGCCTTGCCGGGCTGGGCAAGCTCTCAGCGGGTTTAGCCCACGAGCTCAACAATCCTGCGTCGGCTGCGAAGCGTGCTGCGAGCCAGTTGCGAGCTATTCTGAAGCGGGTGCGCGACGCGAGTCTCGAGCTGGGGAGGCGCGATCTTACCGCGGCGCAGAAATCAGAGATCGAGAAGGTGGAAGCCTCGCTCGTTCAAATGGACGGGCCTCCGCCAGACGCGCTGGCCGCCAGCGATCTTGAGGATCAGCTCGACTCCTTGCTGCGCAGTCACGGTCAAAACGATTTGTGGCAACTCGCCGCCGATCTGGCGCGTAAGAATTTCAAGCCGGCGTTGCTGGAGCAACTGTTCGCCACGTTCGATGCGGATACGGCCAGGGCGGCGCTGGTGAGGATTTCGTCGTCGGTGGAGATCGCCGATCTGCTGAACCAGATTGAGAGCAGCGCTGCGCGAATCTCCGATCTGGTGAGTGCCATCAAGGAATACACGTTCATGGACCAGGCACCCATTCAGAACGTGGATATCGTTAAGACTCTGGAGACCACGCTTACCATCTTGAATCACAAGCTCAAGCGCGGCGTGACGGTGCAGCGCGACTATCAGAAGACTCCGTTTCTCGTGAACTCGTTCGGGAGCGAACTGAACCAGGTCTGGACCAACATCATCGACAACGCCATTGACGCGATGGGTGGCAAAGGCGAGCTGCGGGTTCGCACTTACCGTGAAGACACTTGCGTGGTGGTGGAAATTGGTGATACCGGCCCCGGGATTTCGCCCGCGATTCAGGCCCACATCTTTGAACCGTTCTTCACGACCAAAGGAGTGGGAGAAGGAACCGGACTCGGCCTCGACACCGTGCAGCGCATCGTCAAGAAGCACCGGGGCAGTATCCAAGTCCGCTCCAAGCCGGGAGATACACGTTTCCAGGTATGGCTGCCGTTGGCGCAGGACGCAGGCTAAGCTGAAGGACGAACGAAACGGAGCCGCATGGATGTGCACCTGGTGGACGGGACGTACGAATTGTTCCGGCACTTTTTCGCCGTGCCGGCGGCGAAAGATGTAAATGGCCAGGAAATTGGCGCGGTGCGTGGCGTCCTGACGTCCGTTTTGTCGATGATCGAGCAGGGCGCAACCCACCTGGGAGTTGCAACCGATCACGTTGTGGAGTCGTTTCGCAACGATCTTTATCCCGCATACAAGACCAGCGAAGGCGTAGATCCGGAATTGCTCTCGCAGTTTCCGGTTCTTGAGGAGGCGCTGGAGGCCATGGGAGTGGTGGTGTGGCCCATGGTTGAGTTCGAGGCAGATGATGCGCTTGCCTCAGCCGCCGCGAAGGCCGGGCAAGATGACCGTGTCAGGCAGGTGCTGATTTGCACGCCGGACAAGGATCTCGGCCAATGTGTTGTGGGCACCCGGGTAGTCCAACTGGATCGCATGCGTAACATGGTGCGTGATGAAGCGGGAGTGGTCGCCAAATTTGGGGTGAGTCCGCAATCGATTCCGGACTATTTGGCGGTGGTGGGGGACAGTGCCGACGGTTTCCCGGGCGTGTCGGGATGGGGCCAAAAAGCCGCGGCGATGGTGTTATCGCGGTATCCCCATCTCGAGGACATTCCGAAGGATTGGCGGGAGTGGGATCCCTCGATCCGCAGGGCACGCGGATTGGCAGAATCGCTGTTCAGCGCGTGGGACGATGCGCTATTGTTTCGAACGCTGGCAACTCTGCGGCTCGATGTGCCTGTTTTCGAGACCGTCCCGGATCTGCGCTGGAAAGGACCTCGTCCGAGCTTTGAAGAAACTTGCCGGCGAATGAAGTCCCCCGAGTTGCTGCGTCGCGCCGCGGCAGCGGGATCGACTCGTGCGACCTAAGCCAGGCGCCAGACCGCATGATAAGATCTTTGCTGAGAGAATCCCCGCCGCGCATGCGGAGGTTCTTGGTCGTTGCGTTCAATTCTTCCTGTAATTGCCTTGCAAACGTTGCCGGAATTGCCCGCCGCCCGTAGAATTGAAATCACCGTCGTTCCCATGTAGGCCCGTAGCTCAGTCTGGTTAGAGCGCTTCCTTGACACGGAAGAGGTCGATGGTTCGAGTCCATTCGGGCCTACCATTCAAACCATCCCTTTGTGTGACTTCTGCTAGGTCGTCGCTCACGAAGGCGACGAATGCACTTGTTGCGCGACGGCGGGCCCTTCCTGAACCGCGTCGGGCGGTGCGAAAGCTGGCAGCGGTCCAAGAGGGCAGTTCGGCGACAGCCACTCCAGCTTTTGCTGCATGATCTTTTGTGAATACTTGGCCAGGTAGTGGACGATGGTCTCGATGCGGATCTTGATGCCGCCGGCCGGCTTGGTGGAATCCAGGTCGCCAAATTTGAAGAAGAGAGTCCCCGTGGCCTCCACGATTTTCTGCGTGGGGGTGTAGGTGGGCTGATCCATGCCGCACTCGTAGCTGGAAAGACGGACTACGCAGGTGATCCAGGGGCATCGGGCCGCGACTTTCGCTCCCCACATGATTTCGTTGGTGTTGCTGCTGTAGGAAGACATCCAGACATCGGAAATGTCGAACGGGCTCTTGATTCTTCCCATCTGCATGTCGGCTTCGAACAGCCAGTTCATCAGGTCTTCATCGCCGGGGAGATATTGCAGCCACAGAATCGGATAGCCGTGGGCCTGCAGGTCTCCTTCAATCTCATGGCCGATTCCGGTGTCCATGTGATAGGGACGCGCCAGCACCAGAATGCACGGCTTCTGGTTTTTCGCGCACCAGGTCAGAATGTCGCGGCTCTGCTTTCTGGCTTTTTCTGTGAAGCTGTCGAGGGCTTCGAATCCAGCTTTGACGGCGCGCTCCGTCTCTTCCAGTTCCAGGTTGAACACATCTTTAAGCGAAGTGTGTAGTTGCTCGGTGACCATGTGCCGGTCTCCGAGACTGACGAACGGGGAAGCATACGTAATACCGGCCTCGCCAAAAACGTCGCGTTCCTTAAGAAATCCCGCCTTGATGTTCTCAGGGCCGGCCATCACGCGCGTGCACGTGACGGTGTCGACCACGTGGCCATGCAGGACGGAAGGCAGGGAGTGAATCATGGGGCTGAGCAGAATGTTGATCTTCTTTTTCTGTCCGAACACCAACTCGCCGTAGTGCCCGCTGATGGCCTTCACGGGATAGCAGCAGTCGACCGTGCCGCGGCCCTTGCCGAACTCGCGGCCTTGCTCCTCCGACGTGTCGGAACTGAACACGATGTTCTCCGACTCGATGCCGATTGATTTCAGGAAGCCCACCCAGAACTGGTGAGTTGTCCAGATGTTCAGCACCTTCGGAATTCCGACGCGCACCTGCGAACGGTCTTTATTCTTATCCTTAGGCACCGACGCGACGGAACGCTTCTTTGCGGACCAGATCGGCAACGTTGGGAAACGCATTTTTGGTCTTCTCCATCCCCGTCTTGATAACCTTCATCTCGTTCAAATCTTCTACGAGTCCCTTGGGGCAGGAGTTATTTACAATGACACGCTCCCATCCTTTTTCCAGAGGAACCTTGCTCCACTCCCGGCCTTTTCCGCCGTCGAGTTCGACGTCGATGAAGCTGCGCTGGCAAGTCACGGGGCACCAATGGCAGACGGTGTCGACCGAGGTGGCCGTCTTATAGGTCAACCTCTCGATCGCATCGAAACCACGGAACTTGCTTTCCCCGCCGGCTTCCCACCAATCCAAAGCGACGAGGGCCGCGCCAATCGCTCCCGCTTCGCCCGAGTACGGGTGCACGACCACCTCCGCGTCGGGAACCTTCTTCAGAATGAAATCCACCTGCGTTTTCACGACCGCGAGGTTTTTGTGGGTCCCGCCCTGCAGGATGTACTTCTTGCCCACCTGTTGCAGGTTGTTCAGGCCGCCCGCGTAGATCCAGACGTTCAGCGGAAGAATCGCGCATAGCCCGGCCAGAATTTCTTCCGCATGCCAGCCCTTGCGCTGCTGATTGACGATGTCGCTCTGCAGGAAGACGCCACATCCCATGGAGAGTTGCGGCATGGATTGAGCGCGGAAAGCGCCGTCGGCCATCTCGCTCATGGGAATGTTGAAGCGCTCCGCGACGCCTTGAAGGAACGCGCCGTTGCCCGAGGAACACTGCGAGTTCAGGCGGAAATCTGTGACGGCGCCGTTGTTCAGGATCATGATCTTGACATCGACACCGCCCACGTCGCAGATGCAATCCGCGTCGGGGAAATAGTGCAGGCCGGCGCTGGCGTGAGCAATGGTCTCGACCACGGGGCAGTCGGCGCCCAGGATGTCTTTCAGCAGATCTTTGCCGTATCCCGTGATAGCGAGGCCGAGAATCTGTCCGTCTCCAACTGCCTCACGAACCTGGCGGAACAGGCTCTTGGCGTCGTCGATGGGATTTCCACGGCTCAATGCATAGCAAGAAAACAGCAGGTCTTTGTCTGGCGACATCAAGACTGCTTTCGCCGTCGTCGAGCCGAAATCGCAGCCCACCACGACCGGCCCAAGCTTGCTGGTCTTGCCGAGCATGGGGAGTTGGACGCGTGGAACGCGGCGGGGTTTCCCGTGGCCGTTCGAGTGCCCGTTGCCGTTGCTTTTTGCGGGCGCCGGGGCGCCGGTCCCCTTGCTGGGAGTGGAATAGCGACTCAGAAAAGACTGCAGCTCTTCGTGATCTTTCCAGAGCCCGGCGCTGCCCAGCTTCTTCTTCTCCTCATGTTGCCCTTCTTCAATCCACCAGCTCAGCTTCTTCGTTCCCAGGTAGGTGCCGACCGTCGGTGAATCTCTCAGGCCTACCTCGATGCAGCCTTGCGCCGCATAGTAGAGAGCATTGTCGGGCACGTGGATGAACGACGCCGGATCGCGATCGTCCGGGATCGCAACCTTGCGCTCTTTCCACACTTTGCTCAGATGGTAGCGCCATGCTTCCTGCAGCCCCTTGAAGAACAGGTTGGGGCCGCCCAGCAAGAGGATCTCAGGCAGGGGAGTGTTGCCCTTCGTCAGGGTCGCGAGGTTTTGATAGACCACCGCTTCGAAGAGCGAAGCGATGATCTCCTCGACGGAAACCCCGGCTTTCAGCAAGGTATTGGAGTCGGCTTCGGCGAAAATACCACACTTGCTGCTGATCTTGTGCAGCGTGTAACCCGTGTAGCCCATCTGCGAAAGTTGCTCGGTGGAGATTTCCAGTTTCCGGGCGGTCTTTTCGATGAAGGTCCCGGTGCCACCAGAGCACGCGCTCTGCATCAGCACCTGCTTGCTCTTGCTGGGGCCATCTCCGTTGAAGAAAATTGTTTTCATGTCTTCGCCGCCGATTTCGCTGACGAAGCGCACGTTGGGATGAAGTTTTTCGACGGCAGCGGCGACGGCCACGACCTCCTGAACGACCTTCCCGCCGACCAGGGGAGCGATCAATCCCGCACCCGAACCGGTAAAGAAAACGCGGTCCTTCTCCGGAGTGAAGCCGTGGTCCTTCTCCATTCGATTCAGGAAATCGAGAACTTTCTCGGCCTGCTTGGTGTTGTGACGTTCGTAGGCCTGCCCGAGGATCTCCCCGGACGCGGTAGCAATCGAGTACTTGCACGTCGTGCTGCCCACATCGAGGCCACAGATTTTCCCCGTGCCTGTAGGAGCCGCTCGCTGAGGCGCCGGTTTGATCAGCGAAGGATCTTGCTCGAGCGGTTGTATCTGAATAAAGCCTTCTGCCATGGATCACCCTCGTCTCAGCATGGTTCGAGTTCGTGGAGCGTTTGAGCCGGGTGCCCCATTTCTCGCGTCTTTTGCGAGAAGTGGGGCTTTCGCTTCCCCTGCCATCAGGCCCGCGCCAGTCCTTTGTCGTAGGCCAAGTGCGCGACATAGTTCGCCGCCCCTCCAGCGTAGGCTCGGTGGGGTACGTAATAGGTAGCCTTCCGCGTTTCCGGATGCTTGTCCTCGTAGGCCCGAATCGCTTTCTCGGTCAGACCGGTCTTGTCCATGACGCCTTCAAACTCGGCCTGCGCCCGTTTCTTCGCTTCGGTAAGAATCATCTGGCAGCGCGACAGCGCGTGCACTTCAGCGTCTCCCTTTACTTCGATTGGGGCGTAGAGCAGGTCGGGATACTTGCCGACTACGTTGGCCATCGACCCGATGGACATGGTGTTGGGCATGCAGGAGTACGGCGACAACTCACAGATCATGTGGGCCGTCTTGTGGTGGTAGGAATGCAGCGCCTTGCCGATCAGCATATGGCCTTCGCCGCCGCGCAGTTCGAAATGGTAGAAGGGCTCGGCCAAGCTCTTGAGTTCTTCCTGGTCCGGCAGTTCGTGGGGCAGGTTCGCCAGCGCTTTGCGGAAGCGGTTGTAGGTACCACGATAGATGCGCTCCAGCGCATGCAGCGCGAGGTTCTCGACCTTCGGGTGCTTGCTTTTGGCGTTACGGTGCTCCAGTTTGCGGATGGTTGGGTGCATCAGGTAGTGCAGCCACACCGCGACCGGCGGTGCGATCACTTCCGATTCTTCCGACTCCAGCCAGCGCTTGATGTTGTAGTTGCCTTCGCCTTCATGCGTCTGCAGCCAGAATTCTCCGGTAATCTTTACTTTCGCTTTCACCCGCAGATGGTCGACTTCAATCGCGTCCCACTTCTTGCGGACGTCGCGCAGGGCGCGGGTGAAATAGCTGCTCATCAGATGCCAGGCCAGCGTGCCGTACTTCTTGCCCTTGTCAGGCCGGTGCAGGAAGCGGTCGTACATCTGCTCCACGCACTCGCGCAGTACCAGTTCCGTCTGTCCCGGGTTGACTTCGTAGGGACGAGTCATATATTCGAGGTCCGTCACCAGGTCCCCACAGAGGATCGACCAGATGATGCCCAGGCTCATCGGCATGTTGATGTCGAGACCGCCGCCGTTGCCGGGGCCCTGGTCGAGTTCGTCCTGGGCCAGCAGGAAAAGACGGAAGTCGCGAAGTCCCAGTCCGTCCAGAGCCATGGCATAAGACTCGTGATACTGGCCGAAGCGGCACGGTCCGCAGGCGCCCGCCGTCAGGAAGACATATTTGCTGTTGACCTTGTCCTTGCCGTGTTCGTTCACTTCCTTCTTCAGGAAGTTGACCAGGCTTCCGGTGGTGAAGATGGTGGGGCAGCACGCTCCCACATCGATCAGTTCCTTGCCCGCGTCCAGGTCCTCGCGGGCAATGTTAGGCAGCGGCTCGGCTTTGTACTTTAGGTTGTGAAGAGCGCCTTGCATCATGCGCTCGTGTTTCCAGGTGAGGCCACCGTACAGAATTGTGGTTTCGTCCCGCTGTTCGCGCGTGAAGGGCCGGGGTTTGTAGGCGGTGTAATGGGTGATGATAGGCAACTGTGCCGCTTGGGCCATGAAATTATCTCCTCACCAAATTTTTCCCCACGGAAGTGTGTCGGGATTGTACATCCGACATCAACTGTCTTCAAACACCAAAGCAACTGCCGTCGTCGCCAGCGCACAGGGCGGGTCCTCCCAATGGCGGGCGAGTACGGGATGACGGAGCCCGTGCTGCCGAATGCATTGAATCACAACTACGAAAAATGCCGCTCCAATAAGTTGGGCAATAATCGGGACGTGCAGGGCATAGATCAGGTCATGGCGATCGGCCAGCCGCCCGATCACAAGCGGCGCAATGGCCATGGAGAACAGGTTCACGAACAAGTAGTAGAAGCCCAGGGCTGTCGCGTGTCCTCGGGGTGGAACCAGATCGTGGATGGTGGCGGTCAGGGGGCCGTGATACCAGCTTAAGAAAAACGCCCCCAAACCGAAGAGCAGCAGGAAATGAATTTTTTCGCTGGCATAAAGCGCAAAATAAATTGCTGGAGCTGCCAGCACAAAGCCGATCGGGACGATGGCGGCTCGTCCCCAAGCGCGCAGTCTCGCCAGTAAGTCCGACAGGTATGCGCCGGTCGCGATGCCGAGCATCCCACCCAGAACGATCGTCAGACCCAGGGCCATGCTGGCCTCCGCCGCGCTGAACCCTTTTTGCTGGACCAGATCGGGACCCCAGACAACATAGGAATATCCGGCGAAACTGCAAAAGAATCCGCTGACCAGAAGGGCCAAGAAAGCCGGTACCCGCAATAGCTCCCGCAGGCTCATCGATTCTTTCGCCACACTAACCACCGATTCCGGCAGCTTTAGGGACGCCAGACCGAGAAGAACTCCCGGTATCCCGACCATGAAGAAGGCGAAACGCCATCCGAACTGCGCCGCGATATATCCACCCAGGCTGATCCCGGTTGCGCCCCCAATGAACATCCCGATGTCGAAGGAACCCTGCACCCGAGCGCGGACTTCCTTAGGGAAGGCTGCGGTGATCACCGCCGCACCAGCAGGTGTATAAGCCGCTTCCCCGATGCCCACCAACCCCCTTGCGATCAACAAGGTACGGAACGAACCCGCCAGTCCACTGAAGAAAGTTGCGCCGCTCCAGAACAGGATCCCGGTACTGATCACGGCCCGCCGTGAAATCCGGTCAGCCAACATCCCCAGGGGGAAACTGGCCAGTGAAAGCACAACCGTGAAAGCGGTTGCCAGAGTGCCCAGCTGCAAACGCGTCAGGCCGAAGTCCTGGCGGAGGTAGGGAAACAGGGCGAACACGATCTGCCGGTCAACATAGTTCACAAAGTTGACCAGCATCAGGATCAACAGCACCCGCCACTGCTTGCCCGTGAAGTCAGAAAGCTTCATTTGGAAGCACTCAACTGGCTGTGTTCCCCAAGGTATCCGAACCGCGTTGAAAAGGCAGCCTTAAAGTGAGTACATCTCCCGGGACAGCGCTGCAAGCGACAATGTGCGACATCCCGCGTCACGCCAACAAAACGCGAGGCTTCCAGGTTGCATTGATGTGAATGGGCGGCGTATTCTTGCGCCACTCTTCAATTTGTGGGCCCGGATGGAATGGACGACGGACGATGGGCGCCGACGGCATACAACCACAACCGACCTTGCAACACCAGCCGGCGGACGACCGCCTTGACTCATGGAAGGAGATTGCGGGTTATCTGAAGAAGGAAGTCCGGACCGTCCAGCGCTGGGAAAAGAGCCTGGGTCTGCCCGTCCGTCGCCTGACTCAGGGCAAGCAGGGCACGGTATTCGCCTACAAAGCCGATCTGGATGCCTGGTGGCTGGAGAGCCAGAGCAAAGTTGACGTCGAAGAAAGTAAGACGGCGGGCGACGGTGATTCCTCCGGATCCAACGTTGTGGTTTTGGCGCGGGTTGCCGATCAAGTCGAAAAAACGACAGGTGACGATGACGGGTCCGACCGGTCACCCCGAATGGTGCTCGTAATTATCCTGTTCACCATAGCTGTGGCAGCGCCGCTTACCGTCTTCTGGCCCCAGATTCGCAGCAGCATTTGGCCTGCTACTCCCAAGATGACTCTGGCCGTCCGGCCCTTCAAGAACATGAGCGGCGACCCAAACCAGGACTTTGTCGCCGACGGGCTGACCGAGGAAATGATCACGTGGCTCGGGCAACTTCATCCCGACGAGATGGGCGTGATCCGATTGAGCCCGGCCTATGCCTCGAGTGACCTCGATCGCATCGGCAAGGACATTCATGCCAACTATGTTCTCGAAGGCAGTGTTCGCGTTTCTGGACAGCGCGTGGCGATTACTGCGCAGCTGCTTCAGGTCAGCGACCATACTCTGGTCTGGGGGGAGGCTTACGAGCGCGACTTGCAGGACGTTCTGCGCATTCAGGCCGAGGTCGCCGGCGCCATTGCCAGCGGAGTCCTGAATAAGCTTCCCCATGCCCAACCCGTAATCCGGCAGGTTAATGGCGAGGCCTATCTGGCTTACCTGGAAGGACGGTACTTCTGGAACAAGCGGACAGAGGAAGGCTTCGCCAAGGCGATGACGCTGTTCCAACGGTCGATTGAGATCGACCCGAGCTATGCGCCTCCGTATGCCGGACTTGCCGACTGTTACGAACTGCTGGGGTCGGCGCCTTACTCGACACTCGCGCCCAAGAAAGCGTTTCCGCAGGCCGAAGCCGCCGCCAGGAAGGCTCTGGAACTCGATAGCACGCTTGCCGAGGCGCACGTGTCGCTCGGCTATTCGCAACTGGCGTACGAATGGAACTTTCCCGAGGCGCGGAAGGAGTTCGAAAAAGCCCATCAATTGCGTCCGGGATACGCGACCGGCCACCAGTTTTACGGCTACTACCTGACCGCTATGGGCAAGCTGGACGAGGCGATCGCAGAAAGAAAGAAAGCCGTGGAACTGGATCCGATCAGCCCGTTACTGCACTCAGCTTTGGGTGAAGCCTATTACCACGCGAGACAGTTTGACGTCACGATCGAACAGAATAAGAAGGCGCTCGAACTGGATCCCCGCTATGCCATTGCCCTGGTCAACATTGGCCGGGCTTACGAGCAGATGGGGATGCACCAGCAGGCCCGCGACGCCTTCCAAACCATTCTCACGGCTGCTCCCGAAAACCCCGCAATTCTCTCTCTGATGGGGCACGAGTATGCCGTCTCCGGCGACAAGGTCAACGCCAACAAGACGCTCGTCCAGTTGAAAGAAATCTCGACCAGAAAATACGTGCCGGCGGTTTACTTCGCGGTAGTCTACATCGGTCTGAATCGGAAGGATGATGCGTTTTACTGGCTCGACAAGGCTTATGACGAGCGTTGTGAATATCTGGTTTACCTGGGCAGCGAACCATTGGCCGACCCGCTGAGGGGTGATCCTAGGTTTTCTCATCTTTTGAGCCGGATCGGGTTGCAGGCGGTCACCACTCATTCTGCGCGCTGAGACTCGGCATAACCCTGGCTGCTTCAGGCGGCTGCCGTCGGACTTCTGTGAGAGACCCGAACGCGCGAAGTGAACCGGTCCAATGTGTTTCCATTTGGACCTTGCCCACGCCCGGCATTATTATCTTGAACGCTGTGAATACCTCACGGGTCGTCAATATCGAAGATCTGCGCCGTATGGCACAACGCCGGCTGCCCCGGTCGGTATTCGATTATTTGGATGGCGGCGCCGAATCTGAGATCACGTTAGCGGAAAACTGCCGGGCATTTCGCGATGTCCTGTTTCGTCCTCGCAGCGCCGTAGCCGTCGCCGATTGCGATTTGAAGACGCGCGTGCTCGGCCATGAACTCTCTTTCCCCGCGATATTGGCTCCAGTCGGATACAGCCGTTTGATGCATCCCGAGGGCGAAGTTGCGGCGGCTCGTGCCGCGGGGGAAGCCGGGACGGGCTACATCCTCTCAACTATTTCCGGGCACAAATTGGAGGATGTAAAAGGTGGGTCGAAGGGTCCGGTCTGGTATCAGTTATATCTACTCGGGGGACGCGAAGCCGCCGAAGGTTCTATCGATCGGGCCCGCCGTGCGGGATTTTCTGCGCTGGTCATCACCGTCGATACTCCAGTTGCTGGACTAAGAGAGCGCGATCCGCGCAATGGCATGAAGGAACTGTTGGGCAGTTCCTGGTTCGCGAGAATTCCTTATTTGCCGAACATTCTCGCGCATCCCGGTTGGCTGGCGTCGTTTCTGCTCGATGGAGGCGTGCCCAGGCTGGAGAATGTCGTGATTCCAGGCAAAGGGCCGATGGCACTCCTCGACGTTGGGGCGGCTCTGGCGAGCGCAACCGTGACGTGGGAAGACTTGCGCTGGATCCGCGAAGTGTGGTCGGGCCCGATCGTGGTGAAAGGCCTTTTGACGGGCGACGATGCCAGGCGCGCCGCTGACGAAGGCGCAGCCGCGGTGGTGGTGTCGAATCACGGTGGCCGTCAGCTCGATTCGGTCTCGTCTACCCTGCGGGCGCTCCCGGAAGTTGTTGCCGCCGTGAAGGGCCGGGTCGAAGTCCTCATGGATGGGGGAGTCCGGCGCGGTAGTGACATTGTGAAGGCACTCTGCCTGGGCGCGCGCGCAGTCCTTATCGGGCGAGCGTATGCGTATGGGCTTGGGGCGGCAGGTCCAGCCGGAGTCGCTAAGGCGCTGCAGATTTTGCGAGCTGACGTGGAGCGTACAGTGCGACTGCTGGGGTGTCCGTCGGTCTCAGCTCTCGATCGGTCGTATGTTGAGGTGCCTGCCAGCTGGCCAGTTCATTGAAAGTTGTGGCGCCGATACCTACCGCTCCGTGTCTTCTTTGATACAGTGTCTGCCGCGAGATACACTGCCGCTTACCCCTCACACGCTTAAAACCCGCTACTAGATTGAAACCTCAATTTGGTCCGTGCTTTGCTTTCTAATTTGCAACACCGGGGTCGCGGTTTATAGTTCAGTGTCCCGGCCAAGAGGAGCTATGAAGCGATCCTCCGTCGAATCCGTGCGTGCAGCGGTTGTGGTTGGCCTGATTGCAGGGGTCGTGCTGGGAACGCTGGTGATATGGCGCAGTTCGCGGGCGATGCGTTCCGCCGCCGAGGATGTCCGCGCCGAGCACGAGTTTCGTTTCGCCGTGCGACCGCTGGCTCCCGCGCTCAACAGCGGATTCGAGGCGGTCAGTTCTCCCGCGGTTTTTCTGCAGGCGGCGCGCTTTCAGGATCATCTCTACTTGGCGGGGCCTGCCGGGTTGCAGGAGTATACGCCGGAGGGTTCGCTGATCCATCAATATGCGGTCGGTGGCGAACTGCCAGGATCGCCCCTGGTTGCGCTGGCTCCGGCGGTTCTGGCGGATTCGCGAGAACCAGAGCTGATCATCGCCACGGCTAACGACGGACTCCTTGCTTTCGACGGCCGAGCCTTCCGCCAGATTCTGCCCGCCGCTGCGGATGCCCGCGCCATCACTGCGATCCTGCCGGTTGCTTCCGGACATCTTTTGATTGGAACCAGGAAGCGCGGCGTTCTGGTCTACGACGGAAAGGAGATTACTGTCCTCCATCCTACGCTCGACGCACTTTATGTGACCGCGCTCGCCGGCAACGAATCCGATTTATGGGTGGCGACGCTGAATCGCGGCGTACTGCACTTTCACGCGGGCGAGACGGACAGCTTCGCCGAGGCTCAGGGGCTGCCTGATCCGCAGGTGCAGTCACTGGCAATTTCCGGCGACAGCACTTACGCCGGCACAGCAACCGGAGTCGCCGTCTTCAGCGGCGGACGCTTCTCGCGCGTGCTGGCTCCGGGAGTGCTCGCGACTGCGCTGCTGGCCACGCCCAACCAGCTCTACGTGGGGTCGGAGGATCAAGGCGTGATCGCCATTCCTCTGGAAGGCCGTCGCCCGAATCCGAACCTGGGGCCGGGCGCGCAATTGGCGGAAGTGCGGCAACTGTTCACCTCGGGGGACGCAGTGTTTGCCGTCGCCCGGAGCGGTCTCTATCGCATGAACGCGCACGGCTTCGGGTGGCAGCGAGTGCTTGAGACCGGCGCCACCGTGCTGATCGACCGCAACATTTCCGCGCTGGCCGCGGACGCCTCCGGACACGTGTGGGTCGGCTACTTCGATCGCGGGCTCGATCTGCTTGCTTCCGACAACAGCCGCGCCCGGCATGTCGAAGACGAGCACGTGTTTTGCATCAATCGAATTTTGCCGGATGCGAAGACCGGCGCGATCGACATCGCCACCGCCAACGGCCTGGTTCGGTTTGACGACTCGGGCAGCGAACAGCAGGTGTTGACGCACGCTGACGGGCTCATCGCCGACCACGTCACCGATGTAGTGTCCTACCGCGGCGGTCTGGCGCTCGCCACTCCTGCGGGCTTGACCTTCCTCGATGCCAGCGGCGCGCGCAGCATGTATGCGTTTCATGGCTTGGTAAGCAATCACGTGTACGCACTCGGCGTTTCCGGCGATGAACTGATGGCGGGAACTTTGGGTGGCTTGTCGCTGCTGAACAAAGGCGACATTGCAGCGAGCTTCACGACGACCACTTCGAACCTGAAGCACAACTGGATTACCGCCGTGGTTCCGGTCGGCCCGGAGTGGATGGTGGGCACGTACGGCGCTGGCATTCTCGGCCTCGACCGTTCCGGACGCTTCCACTCCTTCGAAGTTGGTTCCGGCGAGTTCGAAGTGAATCCCAATGCCATGCTTGTGCTGCCCAATTTCGTGCTCGCCGGAACACTGGGTCAAGGTTTGTATCTTTACGATCGCCAGTCCGGGCGCTGGTCAGTGATCCACGACGGCTTGCCTTCATTGAACGTAACTGCGATCACCGCCGCCAACGGATACATCTACATCGGCACAGATAACGGTCTGGTCCGCATACCAGAGCAGAAGCTGCACTCATGAAAAAGCTGGTCTTATCAGTTCTCATTACGCTACTGACTTCGGCGCCGCTTCGTGGTGACGCGGGTGTCCTGATCCCGCGCGACAAGCAGCAGCCGAATCCCGCGATTCTTTCGCTCGAGGAAATGGAAATCACCGTCCGCATCGACAACGGGGACGCACGCGTCTTCGTGCGCCAGGTGTTTGCCAACCACACCGGCGCGATTGAAGAAGGGAACTATATTTTCGCTCTGCCCAGCCATTCGACGATCTCTGATTTTGCCACGTGGGACGGGCCGGTGCGCCTGCCGGCGGTGATCCTCGAACGCAAGCGCGCCGAAGAGATCTACAACCAGCTCAAGCAGCAATCGATTGACCCCGGCCTGCTCCAGATGGGCGAACGCGGCGCGGAGGAAGCCAAACGCAGTTCGGTCTTTAGCGCGCGTATTGCTCCGATTCCGGCGTGGGGCACGAAACGGCTGGAAATCGAGTATCACGAGTCGATTCCGGTCGAGAATCTGAAATCGTACTTTGCGATACCGCTGCGCCCGGATGCTTATTCGGCGCAGGCCGCGGCGCATTTGCGCATCAATTTCGAGTTGCACTCGGCGCACGCCATTCGCAACTTCGAGGCGCCAGCCAAATTATTCCCGATGCAGATCGACCAGAACACACCTCACCTGGTGCAGGGCCACTTCGAAGGACAGAATATCAATCTGGGGGAAGACTTCGTTGCCACTTACGACCTTGATCCGGCCGCTTCCGACACGTTGCAGTTGTTGACGTACAGAAACCCTGTGAGCGGCCAGCCTTCGCCGACCGAGACTGCACCCGTCCGCAGCACGAATGAGCCCGGATTTTTCGAGGCAGAGGCATTGCTGGGTTTTGGAAGCGCTGTCGCTTCGGCTGGAAGCGTTCCTAACGGCACACCGAAGACGGTGATCGTACTGTTCGATACATCGCTGTCGATGCAATGGGAGAAGCTGGAACGCAGCTACCAGGCTCTCGAAACACTGCTGCACACGCTGCGGCCCGCGGATCACTTCGGGTTGGTGCTCTTCAACACCGAAACTCAGGTTGTGCCCGTGAGTTCGGCGGATCCGGCCAGCGTTCAGCACGCCATTGATTCTGTTCGCGCCAGCCGGTTGCGTGGCGGCACCGATCTGCAGCGCGCTCTGCAGACCGGTCTGCAGCAAGCTTCCGCGCCGGGAGCAAGCAATACCTATCTGGTGATTCTGAGCGACGGCGGCGCGACCCGCGGTCCCATTCAGAATGGAAAACTCGCCGCCTGGTATGCGTCCGCGTGGCAGCAACTCCCCGACACGCAACGCCCGCGCACCTACATTCTGGCCGTCGGCGACGACGCCAACCTGCCGCTATTTCGCATGCTGGCCCGGCAAGACGGGCTGCTCGAACAAGTGCTTTCCACAGAGCCTATGGAATTTAAGCTGAACTCGTTTCTGTCGAAGATCGGCCGCAGCCCGGTCGGCCAACTCGGTCTCTCAGTCACACCGGATGCTGCGGTCGATACGGTCTATCCCCTGCAGGCCTCGACCTTCTCAGGAGCACTCGCCTCGTGGGTGGGACGCTATCAGAAGCCGCAGGAGAACGTCGGTTTCGCCGTGCATGGCGTGCGTGACGGCGCCGCGGTGCAACTTACGGGTAAGACCAGTTTGCCGCGGGAATCGTTCGATCATCCGCAGTTGCCCCGGCTGTGGGCGCGGGCCCGGGTCGATGCGCTGCTGGAGAAAATCGAGCGCGACGGAGAAGACCAGGCCACCATCGACGAAATCATCCGCCTCGCACGCCAGTACAAATTCGTCACGCCCTACACTTCGTTTCTGGCGGTGCCGCGCGCCCTTCTGCGGCCGCGCGTGATCCGCCCCGGTGACCCCATTCTTCGCGTCAAGACCGACGAATCCATCAAGTCCGTCATCGCCCTGTTTCCTTTCGGGCTGGTGCAGCCGCTGCGCTATCTTTCGTCGGAAGACGTTTGGCAGACGCGTTTTCTAGCGCCCACCGACATGCAGGATGGAACCTACACGGTGCGGCTCATCCTGCGCGATCAGGCGGGGCACACGTATCGCGAGTCGAAAACATTCGTGATTGCCAGCAAGCCGCCCGTGGTGCAAGTGAAGCTTGATCGCAGGCGATTTCAGCGCGGCGAAAATATTGATCTGCGGGTCAGCGCGTCCGAGAGCACGCGCACCCTGGTGGCGCGAATGGAAGGCGCTGTGCCGGTTGCGTTGCGTTGGGACGCGAAGTCCGGCGCGAATACCGGCGCCCTCAGGATTCCTGACGAGACCATCCCCGGCACTCACAAGCTGACCGTCACTGCCGAGGATATTGCTCACAATATTGGTACGCAGGAGGTGCAGATTGAAGTACTTCCTTGATTCATCGTTGCGGCGCGTGCGTCTGGTCGCGCTCGTAATATTCTTCGCTGCCGTCGGCGGGACTATCTCTGCGATCGGCGAGTTGCCCGCGTGGATTCGCAACATCGACGCCAGCAGTGCGCTTGAAGCTGTTTTTTTTCGCATGATGTCATTGCCGAACGGTGCGGTCGCGTTTCGCCGTCCCCCGAGCGAGACTCGCCCGGCGCTGACGGGCCTGATCAAGACTCAGCCGCGCAACGCCGAGTTGTACTCGCTGCGTGCCCTGGAGGATGAACAGCAGCTTGACTTCTCCGCAGCCGAGTCTGACTGGAAGGCGTACGTCGACAATTCTTCCGAGAAGGTCAGCGCACAACTTGCGCTCGCCGATTTCTATCATCACCGTCTCCGACCGGGGGATGAAATCAAGACGCTGTCGCTGGTGGGGAACGCTCCTCCCGTCGCCGCGGAAAAGCTGATTCCATCCGCGCAACAGCGCTCCTGGCAGGCGTTTGAGCGCATCTTTGGAATCATTCAGGCCCAGGGCTTGCCGAAGGACGTTTCCATTTCCCGGTATCGTGCTTGGATCGCTCGCTATCCCGACGAATCATCGCTTTACGCGCAGTTGCTGCAATTCCTGGTCGCGGAGAAAGAGTATTCAGCGGCCGGGCAACTCATTGCCGACTACCACAAGCAATTTCCCGGCGACCAGATTTTCCCAGTGAAGGCGAAAGCCATGGTGGAATATCGCCGCGGCTCGGTTCGCGAAGGTTTGTCCGTGTACGAGCAAAGTTTCCAGCCGCTCTGGGATCCACAGTTAGTGAAGAGTTATTTCGACCTTCTGCGCGACACGCAGAACCTGCGCAAGTTCCGCGACGATGCACATGCGGCTCTGGTGGCGAACCCGGAAGATCTCAACGCTACCGCGCGCATCTTTTATTACTACCAGCAGCAAGGCAAAACCGATGTGGCGCAGCAGGCGATCGCCGACCTCCGACTGCGCAAGGAAGCCGCGAAGTCGCCGTGGACCTCGCAGGAACTCTACGTCTGCGCCCGCCTGCTGGAAGACATTCACGCCTACCCCGAGTCGGCGCGCTACTACTTCGCGCTCTACAACAGCAATGGTAATAGTAAAGATCTGCCGGACGCGCAGGCGACTGCCATCGCCGGCCTCACCGGTCTCCTACTGACCGCGCCGGAAACCCCGATTCGTCTAGGCTCCGAGGAATTATCCATGTATCGCGACATCGCCACCATGGACCAGGGCCCCGGTTATCTGAACGGAATTCTGTCGTTGATCCTGAACACGACTCAGCCGGCTTCGCAGTATGCCGACGAAGAGCAGCGGGCCGTGCCGTACTTCCATCGCTCACGCGCCGTGGAACTGCTGACGCTGCTGGATGCGAAGTTTCCGATTGCCACGCGTCGAGCGGAGTTGCATGCGCAACTGCTCGAGTTCTATTCCAACTCTGGAGAAAGTGACGCGGTCATCCAGGGCGGGCGCGAGTTTCTCGCGAATTTTCCGAATGCTTCGCAGCGCACGTCGGTCGCATTGCTGATGGCGGACGCATACGCGCGCAAGGACGACACCAAGAACGAGTTCGCGATTTACGATTCGGTTCTGCAGGAACTTGCGGCCAAGGCGCAGAATGTGCCTCTTGGATCGGCCGAAGGATTATACAACTCCGCCAACTATGCCCAGCGCTCGTCCGATGCGAGCGCGAACAACGCATCGGACGCGGAAGGCGAAGAGGGCGGAGACGGTCAACCAGGCGATACGTCGGGGGAGAACCCGCGTCCCACGCAAAGAGTGAGCCAGTCGTTTCAGCTGGGTGCGACGGCATCCCCCACACAGCGAACGGGTGCGCGCTCGCCGGAATACGCGAGCGTTTTGGAGCGCTATCTTGCGCGCCTGGTGCAGATGAAACAGATTCCGCCGGCGCTGTCGGTGCTGAGCCACGAGATCGATCGCAACCCCGACGATCCCGGCCTGTATGAACGTCTCGCAGTATTTCTCGATCAGAACCGGCTGGGTTCGCAGCAGGAAGAAATCTACCGCCGGGCTCTGGCCCGCTTCTCCGACAAATCCTGGTACGACAAGCTGGCGCGGTTCTATCTGCGTTACAAAAGAGACTCTGACTTCGAACAGTTGACCCGGGACGCTGTGAAGACCTTCCAGGGCAGTGAGCTAGAACAATATTTCAGTCATGTGGTCGGGGGCGGCTCGGTGCTTTACCTCCGGCTGAACCTGTATGCCAACCACCGCTTTCCGCACAATCCGGTGTTTGTCCGCAATCTTCTCATGGCCTACCAGTCGCCCGCTACGCGAGATACCGCTGCCTGGGAATCGTTGCTGCGCCAGCACTGGTTCGAAGACGCCGCGCTGCGGAACCGGTTCTTCGAGTTTCTTTCGTCGCGAGGCAAGCTGGAATCGGAACT
Organism: Acidobacteriota bacterium; assembly: GCA_013289685.1. Lineage (GTDB taxonomy): Bacteria > Acidobacteriota > Terriglobia > Terriglobales > Acidobacteriaceae > Sulfotelmatobacter. The sequence goes on from JABCZL010000005.1 coordinate 254,889, forward strand.
CAGCGCGATCCGCCAGAGCGCGCCCGACGCTGCGAGTTGGGAGAAAAATCCCGCTGCCGCGGACTTCCTGGCGTACGCCAACTTGTGGCGTTCGCATTTCGAGGAAAGCGCTCCGGTTCTGAAGTCGCTCGCCGCGCAATATCCGGCGGAGGCTGAAATCGGCCATACCGCCTCGTCGGTGTATCGTTCGCTGGCGTATTTCGAGCCCGCAGACACCGCGGTTGCGGCGAAGATTGAAGACAATCTCCTGCAGGCCAGCCCTGCCGACACCGAGATCATGGCGCGCATCGGCGATATTTATGCCGACCGCGAACTATTTGCCCAAGCCGCGCCCTACTGGGAGCGCATCCCGCAGGTTGCACCCGGCCAGCCTGACGGTTATCTCGAAGCGGCCACGATCTATTGGGACTACTTTGATTTCGAGAATGCTCTCAGGCTGCTCAGCAAGGGGCGCGATCGTCTAGCGAATCCGAGTCTCTATTCTTACGAAGCCGGAGCGATCTATGAAAACCAGCGAAATTACCCACACGCCATCGACGAGTACGTGAAGGGCGCGCTCGGCGCGCCAGAGTCATCTGCGGAACTCCGCTTGATGCAATTGGCACGCCGCCCCAAATTCCGCGATCTGGTGGATCATAGCACGGCCAAGATCGCAACCATTCCCAATGCGCCCATGCCTGCGGTATTGCTGCGGATGAAGGTGCTGGAGACGCAGGAGCGCAAGCCGGAGATGGAAGCTTTTCTTGACTCCCTTGCCAACGGCACCACGTCCATTGAACAAGCCGAGGAGATCGAGACTCTAGCGCAGCAGAAATCTCTCGAAACGGTCCGCCAGCACGCGCTGGAAAAGCAGGCTGCCCTGACCACTGACCCGATTACTCGTCTGCAACTGCGCTACGCCTTGATCCAGCTGTATGAGAGCCGCAAGGATTTCGCGGCCGCGCAAAAAAACGTCGAGTCGCTTTACCACGAGAATCCCAAAATCCTCGGCGTAGTGCGCTCGACCGTCGATTTCTACTGGCGCATGAAGATGCAGACGCAGGCCATTTCCGTGCTGCTGCAAGCCGCGAAAAATGCCTATCCTTCCCTGAATGCGCAATTCACCTACGAAGCTGCGCGCAAATCGACCGACGCGAAGCAGTTTCAGCAGGCACGCGACCTGCTCGCCAGTTTGTTGAAGGATTCTCCCTACAACGGTGAGTATCTTGCCGCTGTCGCCGACACCTATGCGCAGGCCAACGATGACCGCGGGCTGGAGCAGTTTTATCTGGAGAAGATTGCTCTTTTCCGCAGCGCGCCGCTTCCCGCCGATACGCGAAAGGCGCAGATCGCCGCATTGCGCCGTGGCCTCATCCCCGCACTCACTCGCATGAATAACTATGCAGGCGCGGTGGATCAATACATCGAACTCATCAACAACTTTCCCGAGGATGACACGCTGGTTACGGAAGCCGCCCTGTATGCTCAGCGCTACCAGCGGCAGCAGCAACTCGTCGATTTCTATGCCAAGACTGTGGCGCAGTCTCCGCGCGACTATCGCTGGTCGATGGTGCTGGCGCGCACGCACACGAATCTGGAAAACTACCCGGCCGCCATCGATACCTATGCCAAGTCGATCGCAATTCGTCCCGACCGCGCCGATTTGTATACGGCGCGTGCCGGACTCGAAGAGCGCCTGATGCGCTTCGATGAAGCTGCCGCCGATTACGAACATATTTACCAACTGGCCTACAAAGATCCGCAATGGATGGAGAAGGTGGCCGCGGTTCGCGCCCGGCAGGGAAAGACCAAAGAAGTTGTCGCGGCGTTGCAGGCCGCGCTGATCGACGGCCGCCCGGACAATGCCGGCAATTATTTCGAAGTGGCGCGCCGTCTTGAGAGCTGGGGAATGCTGGAGCAGGCGCGGGGCTTCGCCGAGCAAGGAGTCTCCAAGGCCGGTCCAGATTTGCTGGCCGGCGCGGAGCACCACGCCGGTGCGAATGCCTACGTCCGCATCCTTACTCGACTGCGCCAGCATGAACAGGCGTACGTCACCTTGCACAAGGCTCTCGACGAATCCTCGGCCAACCTGCCCGTTATTAAGGAGCAGATGGTGAAGCAAGGTATTGCCGGGATGACCGATGCTCAGTGGCGTGAGAACACGCGGCGCACGCGCATCGAGACAGCGCGCACCGGGATGGCGAGTGCCCTGCAGGAGATGGGAAGCGCGGTGAACACTTATTTCACGCCCGAGGAGCGTTTGGCCTTCGCTCACTTCGCCGAATCGAAACGCAGCGGCATGGCTCTGGACGATGTTGGAAGTTTCGCGATTCCGTTGACAGTGAATGCTGCTCTCGCCGACCAGGAAGCCCACTGGCGTTTTGAGTGGATGATGCAGCGCGCGGGGCTGCCAAATTCGTACACCAACACTCAGCCATTGATCGACCTGCAACGGCGGCGCGGCCGCTTCACGGAACTCGCATCGCAGATGGAGCAATACGCACGAGTCGTGTCTTCGATAGAGCGAGCCGCGCCGTTGCTAGCGGCAGCCGATGCCCACCGTTCTGCCGGCGACGAACCAAACGAACTGCGTCTGCTTTCCAGTGTTTTCTCCATGAATGGTCTCGACGTCAACCGAGAGCAGCGGTATTTCCAGTTACTGCTGGCGCGGCAGGCGCAGGATCTTGTTCACATAGCTTCGACATGGCCCGTGGCATCGGGCGAACGGGCCGCGAACTATGTGGTCGCGCACGGCAGCGCAGAATTGTCCCACGCTGTGGTGCAGGCGCGTGGACATGCTCGCCCGCCGGTTTGGAGCAAAGCGTACAATGCGCTCGTAGGGCTGTATTTCGCTGAACCAACGCCGCAGGTGAACAATGCGTTTCTCGGCGCCCTCGGCGATGACCCGATCGGCGTGCGCCTTGCGCGCCCAGTCGATCGCGCGCAGCAACTCGCGGGCAACATTTGGTTCTACTATGGATCGCGTTATGGTGAATATCTGGGTGCTGCAAAACTGGGCAACCCGGAGGATTTTCTCCCTGCCATTCTCGAGGAGAGTCCGGCGAGCGCTTCCGGATACCTGACTCTCGCCGACTACTACGCCGGCGCCGCCGACACGAAGCACGCTATTGCCGATTACCAGCACGCGCTTGAACTCTCACCCAACCGGCCGGATGTGTATGACAGTCTCGCGGTCGCCTACTACAAGCAGGGCGATCGTCTGGCGGCGCTGGCACAGTGGAAGCAGGCCTTCACGGTGCTCTCCGACCAGCTCAACGGCGCGCACCTCGCCGAAAGTTTCTGGGCTGACTTTGGGCGCACCTGCGATCAACTGGCCGCGCGCCACTTGTTCGCCGAGCTGAAGCCCGACACCGACGCCATCATCCGTACCTATCTCCGGCACAATGGAAACTACCGTTCGAACGCCCTGCTGCACCCAGCATACGCAGCTGCGGGCGATCCAGCGGCTGCGACCGCGTGGCTTTTGGATCTTTCTTCCGTGGCGCATGATCCGCCGGTCATTCTCGCCGATGTCGCGGACGCTTCCTGGATTCCGCTCGTGCAACGCGCGCAGATTTACCAGCGCATTCTCGAGTCGAAGGAAAATGCTGTAAGCAAAATCACGGGCCTGGAGCGCCAGTACGCCGAACAGGACCGGAGTTCCTGGCAGGTCCGCTGGGTTCAGTACATGGTCCGCACGAAACAGTATGCTGCCGCTGCAGCGGCGATAGCCGCGCTGTCGGAGGAAACTCGCGCCGCGCAAGCTGGGGTACTCGTCCCGCTCGACCTGCGGGTCGCGGCGCAGCTCGGAACCCTGGACTCAAAGCTCACAGCGTATCGCGCGGAGCCGCAAAAAGCGCCCGCTGCGGAGACTCTCCGGACCGCCGCGCGCCAGCTGTTTGAAGCAGGCGACAAGCAGTCCGCGCGCAAGATTCTTGAACTGGTCTTTGCCCGTGAGATCGAAGAACACCAACTCGTCGCGGCCAACTTCCTCGGCCTCGCCGAGATCCGTCTTGCCTCGGGCGACACCGCGGGCGCTCTCGATCTGTTGCGTCGCCTGGTGGTCGCCGTTGGGAACCCGTTCGAGAATCTCGATCCCGCGGCCGCGCTGCTGGAGAAGACCGGGCATGACGCAGAGGCCATCGAGTTTCTCGATCAGCTTGTGAAGTCCGCACCCTGGGACGCTTCGTACCGCCTGCGCCTCGCAAGAGCGAAGCTCGCCGCCGACAAGGACGCCTTGCCTGCCCAGGACGTGCTCGCCTCCGTTGCCGCCGGGCCAAACACTTCGTACGATTTGCGACTCAAAGCTGCAGTTGCGCTTGCCGGACGAGCGCATTCTGATCTAGGCAGCGGAGAGCTGAACCTGCTTGCCGGCAGCCCTGGAGCAATCACGGCCACGGCAGCAGACAAGTTCTACTTCTATGCGGCTCGCATGAAGGCCGCGCAGACCGTAGCTGATTCGCAAACGAAGATCCAACTCCTGAGTCATTGCGTCATCGATTTTCCGCGCCGCGACGAGGCTCGGGTGCCACTGTTCCAGGCTGCGGCTGCGGCGAACTCGAACGAATACGCTATTGGAGTGCTCGAGACACTGTTCCAGACGCAGTTCCTGCGCAACGATGTGGTGGGCGCCGGCAATGAAGAGGAGCAAATCGTTAGCTCAGGCGATCAGGAAGAGGAAGGCGACGACGAGGCGAACGCCACCGCTACTGCAACTTTGAAACTCTCTCGCGCCCAGCAGGCAGAGGTAGCGCAGATGATCGGCGATGCCATGAGCCGGCTCGGCCGGGTTGCCGATGCGCTGTCGTATTATCAGGCGGCGCGCCGGATGGAGACTTCGCGGGCGGTTCGCAGAACGTTGCTTAGCAAAATCGCAGAGTCGAAATCCTTACTGCGTATGCAGCATCAGAACGCCGCCCGACAGCCGCTTCTGCATGAAGCCCTGGAACAGGATCGAGTGGTTCGTTCTCGAGTGCTGGCTCGGGTTGCGCCCGCACCAAAAGCCGCCGCTGCTAAAGGAGGCGTGCAATGAAACGCATCGCCATTGTTGTCTTTATCGCCCTCGCGTGCGCAGGAATCGGTTGGGCCGCCTACCGCGCCGCCGCGCCAGCCGTGGCACCGCTTTCCAAGTACGTGCCAGCGGGGCCGCTTCTTTATCTGGAGGCGAAAGACTTCTCGTCGTTGCTTAGCGACTGGAATTCCTCGCCGCAGAAACAGCGCTGGATTCAAAGTGACAGTTATGAGGTCTTCTCGCGTTCCCGCCTGTTTCTGCGATTGAAGGGAGCTAGCGATCAATTCGCAGCGGCCGCGGGCCTGCCACCGGACATGAATTTCCTGACTCAGGTTTCCGGCGAGCACAGCGTTCTGGCGGTGTACGACATCGGCAATCTGCAATTCCTCTACATTACGTATCTCCCTTCAGCCAAGACCATGGAGACGACGTTATGGCAAACGCGCGCAAAGTTTGAGCCCCGCAGCGCCGGTGGAGTGAATTTCTATCTGCGGCGCGATCCGGAATCGAAGCGCGAGGTGGCCTTCGCGATTTCCGGCGACTATCTGCTGCTAGCCACGCGCGAAGATCTGATGGCGGGCGCTCTGCAGTTAATGTCGGGGCAACCGGACCGCACCGTTGAGAGCGAGCAGTGGTGGGTGCAATCGACGGGCGCGGCCGTCGAGGCGGGCGATCTCCGTATGGTGCTCGATTTGGAAAAACTTGTGCCCAACGGCTATTTCCGTACGTACTGGGTGCAGCAGAACATTACCGACCTCTCACAGTATTCAGCCGCGGTTTCAGACCTGTTCCGCTCTAGCCGCGAGTACCGCGAAGAGCGCGTGCTGATCCGAAAGAAGGAAGGGGTGGAATCTGCGACTGGCGAGAGACCCGCGGCCGCCGCCGACCTTACACGTTTGGTCCCGGACAGCGCAGGTGTGTATCTTGCCGCCGCCAATCCGACCGCGGATTCCTGTTTTGCGTTGCTTGAAACCAAGCTTCTGGCGCCGCATTTGGGGCCTCAGCCTGCGTCGCAGATGGCGCCGCAAGTGCAACTCACGTCGGGCGAGCAGGGCGGAGGCTCTGACCTGGAGACGCGCATCGACCAGGTTCCTGTGCAGCGCCCTGCCACGAAATCGACGTCCGCGTTGCAGGAGTTGCTGAAAGAGACTCCGATTCTCGCTTCTCTCGAAGTGCAATCGACGGAACGCGACAAAGCAGGTGTCTTCGTGCGGACTCATTCCGCTGTAATTCTGGCCGCGGCTTCAGATTGGAACGAGTCAGGCGTTCAGTCGGCACTGACGGATTTCGTGCGCCCCGGCCTCACCGCCAGTCAGTTGGGCGTTGGCTGGCAGCAAAAATCCGGCTATCAGGAACTGGATGGCTTGTGGCCACTGGCGGCCGCAGTCCGCGGGAAACATTTATTGGTCAGTGACGAGCCAGCATTGATGGAGTCTGTGCTGGCCAACTTCAGTCGCAAGTCCGATCGCAAGCCCGCCCAACTTCTCGCCGGTTTCAATCATCGGCAAGAACGCAACAATCTCGCTCGTTTCGCCGGCCTTGTCGACCGGCTGAACGTTGCCGCGCCAAACTCAACGGGGGAGCGCGAGCCGCAATTCTTTTCGGGTAACATGGGTAGCCTAAGCTCGACTCTGGCTGCGGTCTCCGCGGAAAAGATCGAAGTGCGCGGCGATGCAGGCAAGGTACGGCAAACGGTTACCTACGAATGGTCGCAATAAGGAACATTGCGCTGATCCTGAGTCTGGTTGTGCTGTCGCTGTCGGCATCCAGCAGACCCGCCGGGCCAACCGTTGCAGAGGATCCCGACAGTGAGCGGGACGGCAATTCGTCTCTGTTCGCCCAGTCTGCCGCAGAGGCGCTGGCCCGAGACTTCCCCAGCCGTGACATTTCTTTTCTGCTACTGGACGCGCACACCGGCCGCGTGCTGGCCTCACGCTGGGATCATCCCGACGCGCCCATTCCGATGGGATCGCTGCTGAAGCCCTTCACTGCTCTGGCTTACGGCGAGCACCACAACTATCAATATCCGAGCCACACCTGCCGCGGGACGTCCACTGGATGCTGGCTTCCTCGCGGGCACGGCGATGTCGATCTCATTGCGGCCATCGCTCACTCGTGCAACTCGTATTTCCGCACGCTGACCGAAAACTTGACTGCGGCTGATCTCTCTTCGACCGCCGATCGCTTTGAACTGGATCGTCCTGGGCCGGAAGCCATCGGGCCAGAACTTGCCGGTCTCGGAAACCGCTGGCGTACGTCGCCACTGCGCCTGGCTCGGGCCTATCTCGAACTGTTTCGCCAGCGCCAGCAACCTGGTGTCAGTCAGGTTCTCGACGGCATGGCCCTGTCGGCGCGGAGCGGAACCGGGGCGCAAGTCCACCGGGCGTTCCCGGTTCCCGACGTTCTTGTGAAAACCGGTACAGCCATGTGCGCCCACTCGCCGCATGCACCCGGCGACGGCTTCACCGTAGTGCTCACGCCTGCGGACAATCCACAGATTTTGCTGATGGTCCGCGTCCATGGAGTCCCCGGCGCCCAGGCAGCAAGAACCGCCGGAGAGATGCTGCGCCGGATCGAGAATTAGCAGGTCGAGGATTAGCGTGTTCAGAAGTGTAGCGAATACAGTGCGGACACGAATGGCGGTTGCCCTGCTTTTGTTCGTAATGGGTTCGCTTAGTTTCGTCCCAGTGGGTTCGATCGTTCTTGCCCGAAGTGACCGCGTTGCTGACTTATCAGCCGGAGACTCATCCGTTGCTGATGTGCAGATCGGCGTGCTTGGCCTGTTTCATCCACGCGAATTCACGCTGCGCGCTTCTGCCGGCACCGCGCTGATTCTGCACGCCGGCGAAGAACGCATCGTGCTGGAGAAAAGCTCGGGCGTCGATTCAGCTACGATCCAAATCTCTGATCACGATGTGGTTGTGACTTCCGCAGCGCGCGTCGTGCGCGCTTCGAAACTGACCGTCAGCGGAAGGAAGAGCGACCCTGTGGACTTCGTACTCGCTGTCCCTGAGAAGATCCGGCGGCGCTACCACGGCACACTGGAAATCAGGCCGTTAGCTGGAAGCTTAACCGCTATCGTCACCATGGACCGTGAAACCGCCGTCGCGTCTGTGGTGGCGGCCGAAAGCATGCCGGAGACTCCGCTGGAAGCTCTCAAAGCTCAGGCTGTTGCCGCGCGCTCCTACCTCGTCGCCAGCCGCGGACGGCATCGTGAATTCGATTTCTGCGACACCACGCACTGCCAGTTTCTGCGCAACCCGCCCCCGCCAAACAGTGGTGCAGCCACGGCGACTGCGGCCACGCGGGGCCTCGTGCTCGCTTATAACTTGCTTCCCATAGCAGCCATGTACACGCGCAGTTGCAGCGGAAACACTCGCACCCCTGCGGAGGTCGGACTCTCCTCGGCTGCGTATTCTTATTTTTCGGTCGAGTGTGAGCATTGTCGCGCTCACCCGGTGCGATGGTCGCGTCGAATCGCGACCCATGACGCCGTCGCCCTCCACAGTTCCGACGAATCGGCCAGGCTGGATATTGATCGCCGCCTCGGCTGGAATGCGGTCCCGAGCAATAGCTTCGTCGTGAGAACGGATCGCGACCAAGTATTTCTGGAAGGAACCGGCGAGGGGCACGGCATTGGGCTGTGCCAGTCCGGAGCGCAGGCCATGGCCGAGGCGGGCGCGGATTTCCGCCAAATTCTCAGCCACTATTATCCCAATACAACGGTTGTCACTTGGCCAGAGCGAGACTCCGGGCAGCTAAGCTCGGGGCCCTTTGCGCGACTTCCGTGATCTCGTTCAACCCGCCGCGAGTTTCGCGTTCGGTAACGTAGAATACTCAGATGAATAATCGGCGGCAATTCCTGCAGATGCTTTCGTCGGCCGTACTGGCACCGATGGTCTTCGCTGAGATAAAGACAGATAAAGCAAAGGCCGTGGAAGCGAAAGCCAGCAAGATTCCGTTGGCCTTCTCGACGCTAGGGTGTCCCGCGTGGGAATGGAACAAGATTCTCGACTTTGCGGCGCAGCACGGATTCTCCGCCATTGAATTGCGCGGTTATGGGGGAAAGATGGATTTGCCTGCGCTCCCTCTCTTCGCTGCCGACCGCATTGAGCAGACCAAGAAAGAAATTCGGGCCAGCAAGTTGCAGATCGCGTGTGTCAGCAGTTCTGCGCAGATGTATGTGGAAGATCCGGCCAAGCGAGCGAAAGAGTTGGCAGACGCGCGGCGCTTCATCGATCTGGCGGCTGCGCTCGGAGCACCTTATGTGCGCGTTTTCGGCGGCAAGGCGGAATCGGATAAAAGCCCGATGCCGAGCGACGAGACGAAAGCGCGAGTGGCCGCTGGATTGCGGGAACTCGGCCAATACGCGGGCCCGCACAACGTGACCGTGATCATCGAGTCGCACGATCACTTCACCTCTTCTGCAACCTTGAAAGATGTACTGCACGCGGCTGATTCCGAGCACGTCGGTCTACTCTGGGACGCGCATCACACCTTTGCCACCTCGAACGAGGACCCCGAATTTACGGTCGAGCAATTGGGCTCCTGGATCCGCCACACCCACCTGAAAGATTCGACCGGCAGCGGCGAAGATCGGAAGTATGTGCTGACCGGGCGAGGGAACGTACCCATCCACCGCCAGATCGAGGCCCTGCTTTCGATCGACTATAAGGGGTTCTACTGTTTCGAATGGGAAAAAGTCTGGCATCCGGATATCGACGACCCGGAGGTCGCCATCGCCGATTACGCACGAGTGGTGGGCCAATGCCTGGGCGACGCGCGTGCCTGCGGATTGATGTAACGCAGAGACGTAGCTTGCTACGTCTGCTCGCCCATCCCGCCTTCTAGCCGCGATCCGGCGCGTTCTCCGTGATGGTTTCGCTTTTCGCGTCCCAGAACACTTTCTTGCCGGTCCAGTACGATTGCGCAGCCATCATGCAGGCGACAGAGTGCGCGAATCCATCGTGCACCGTGGCATGGGTTTGCTGGCGCGAGCGCATGCACTCAAGCCAGTTCGCCATGTGTTCCAGCGACAGATCGTCAATACCCAGAGGCGGAAGCTTGGTCTCTCCCGGCAGCAGCACAAAGTTGGATTTTCTTTTCGAGTCGACGTCGGCGTCGTCTTCGTGCGTCCCCTTCTCCTCGATGACCTCATAGCGAGGGCTGCCTTCGCCGCCGTGATTAATCAGGCTCGCGTTCTTCCCCATGTAGCGCGTAAAGCTGGGCGCATCATTGCCGAAGCTGGTCGAATAGCTGACCAGGAAACCCTTAGGATATTCCAGCAACGTGTGAAACGTGTCGGCATTCTCGCGGCCGTCGTGCCAGGCGAAAACTCCTCCGTGAGAAACTGCCGACTTCGGGAAATGATCATCCATGAACCAGTGCACCAGGTCGATGCCGTGACTCATCCACTGATCCGGAATTCCGCTGGAAAAGTCCTTATAAAGTCGAAACTCAAAATACAGTTGCGGATCGAACGGGCGCGCGGGCTTGGTCATCAGCCACTTGTTCCAATCCGTGTCCTGCTCGCGAATCTCTTTCACTTCCGACCGCCCGCGCCACCGCGGGCCGTGGTAGTTCCACTCGACCTCCACTTTGCTCACATCTCCGAGCGCCCCGCTGCGTGCGACCTTCTGTGCCGCTTGCGGATACGGTTCGCTGCGATGTTGTGTGCCGACTTGCACGACACTCTTGGATTGCAGCACCGCGTCGCGCGCTGCCTTGGCTTCGCTCAGCACATTTCCCATGGGCTTTTCGACATATGCATCCTTGCCCGCCTCGATGGCCATTTTCAGAATTGGCGAATGGGAATGCTCGGGCGTGGAGATCAACACTCCGTCCACGTCCTTCATCGCGAGGAGTTCTTCAAGGTGTTGGACTGCCCGCGGAGCCCGGCCGTAATAGCCGGCATTCGTGGCGGCGGCTTTGTCGCGGTTTACCTTCCACAGGTCGCAGACCGCCGTCATTTCCACATGTTGGCTGGATCTCAACTGGGACGCGATCAAGTCCAGGTCGCGACCGCGGCTTCCGATGCCGATATGCCCGAGGGAAATGCGGTCGTTCGCGCCAACGATATTTTCGTATGACAACGCGGTGCGGGGGAGGACGACTCCCCCTGCGATGACGGCAGCCGATTTGCCGAGGAATGTACGACGGTTGATCTGCGAGGATTCGCTCATGATGTGCTCCGGAATTCGACGCCATGCTAAGTGGGACGTCGCTGCGAGTCAAGGACAGCGCGTCGCGAGACTCAGGCCTTAAGTCGTTTTCAGACCGTTCGGCACCAAAGGCAGCGAGCGCAGCCGCACGCCCGTCGCATCGAAGATGGCATTGGCAATGGCGGGAGCCAGTCCGATCATCGGGCATTCTCCCGCACCGACGGAGGGAATGTCCTTGCGGTCGAGCAGGACGGTCTCCAGAACCGGAACATCGCTGAAGCGTGGCACGCGATACTCCGACATCCTTCCGTTCAGAACCTTGCCGTTGTCGAATTCGATGGCTTCGAACAGCGCTCCTCCCAACCCTTGTACGTTCGATCCTTCGATTTGATTGCGCAGACCGTCGGGATTCACGATGGCGCCACACTCGAAGGCAGAAACCACGCGAACCACCTTCATATCGCCGGATTGCCGGTCGACGTGAACCTCGGCGAAGGTGGCGATGTTTCCTAGTTTCTCGTACCCGCCGCCCATGCCGAACCCCTGGCCGGCCGCCTTGCTCTTGCCCCAGCCAAACTGTTTCGCGGCGGCCTCGAACACCGCGCGCAGTCTCTCGTCCTTTAGATTCTTCAAACGGAATTCCAGAGAATCCATCTTTACCGTATGCGCCATCTCGTCCATGTGCGACTCGCGCGCGAAATGGTTCGCGGTGGCAGCGAGCGCGCGGTACGATCCCTGCCGCAAAGGAGAATTGACCGCGTGAAAAACGATGCGCTGGTTCGGAATCTCGTAGTAAGTGCGAATCCCCGCCGAACCGGAATTGTAGTTGTGGAACTCCCATGCCGTAATCGTCCCATCGCTGCGCACGCCGCTGGTCACGTCGATCACGCCGGCGGGACGAAAATACGCCCACGTAAACTCCTCTTCGCGCGTCCACACGAGTTTCACTGGACGCTTGGCCGAGCGCGCCAGCCGCGCAGCTTCGATTGCCGTTTCTCCCGTGTGCTTGCCGCCATATCCCGATCCCGTGTCCGGCATCAGCACCCGCACTTGTTCTTCAGGAATCCGGAAGGCCTCGGCGAGTTGCCCGCGAACACCGAACGGACGCTGCGTTCCGGTCCAAACCGTCAGATGGTCGCCGTCCCATTTGGCCAGCGCGGCCCGCGGTTCGAGCGGAGTGTGCGCTATGTACGACACGGTGTAAGTCTGTTGCAGACGATGATCGGCAGAGCTCAGCGCCTGATCCACGGCGCCAAGGTCGTAGCGATCGCCGTCCCCCGTGGGATCCTTCCCCTCGACCGTATTCTTGCGCAGATAGTCGAACAGCTCCTTGCTGGACGGTTGCGGCTCGGACTTCCATTCCGCGTGAATGGCTGCAATCGCAGCCACCGCTAACTCTGTGCTCGCGGCAGCAACGCCCACAAAGTTGCCGTCATGCACCGCCGTCGCGCCCATCTGCTCTGCCTTCTGCGTTTCCAGCGAGAGCAGCGTCGCGCCAAACGACGGCGGCCGCAACACCTTGCCATAGAGCATGGCGGGCAGCTTCTGGTCCGACGGGTAACGGTGCCTGCCCGTCACAAAATCGCGTCCATCCACCTTGAGCGCGGATCGGCCCGCGACCTTCCAATTCGCAGCCGGAATCAGCGGAGTCTCAGGTGTAACTGTCTGGGTGAGCTGCTGGCCTTTCGTCAGCGCCGCGTATTCTACGGATCGCTTGTTCTGTGGATCCGTAACCTTCCCGTCGGCTGCAACCAGATGTTGACGATCGGTCTGCCACTGTGCCGCCGCCAGACCAATCATCATCTCGCGCGCTGCTGCCGCAACTTTCCGGAGTTGCAGGTTCATCGTGGGAGTGGTCCGGCTGCCGAACGTGCCCATATCGAAAGGGGTGAGCTGCGTGTCCCCCATCACCATGTCAATGCTTTCGATGGGTACGTGCAGTTCTTCCGCCACCGCTTGGCTCAGAGAAGTCCGGATGTTCTGCCCCATCTCAGCCTTCCCGGTGTAGACGGTAACTGTGCCGCTTTCTGCGACGTGAAGCCAGGCATCGATTTCTTTGGGAAGGGAATCGCCACGCCGCCTCGCTCCGCCCGACTCTTGCGCAATCACCGCCGGTTTCAAAACCGAAACCACCAGGAGTCCCGCTCCGAGAAATTTGAAAAACTCCCGGCGGCCTAGATCGAAGTGGTACGGAGCCGCGGCGGCGAGTTCGTAGCGCTCCGGCTCCATCGGAACTCGCGGCAGAGTTTTCTCGCTCATCGCCCGGCTCCCTTCGCGGCAGATGCAGCGCTCGCGACCTTCGCCGCCTTCTGGATTGCACTGACGATGCGCGGATAGGTTCCACAGCGGCAGACGTTGCCGTCCATGAAGTTGACGATCTCACCTACGCCGGGAGACGGATTTCGCTGGAGCAGCGCAACCGCCGACATGATCATCCCCGACGTGCAGTATCCGCACTGCATTGCCCCGGCCTCAAGAAAGGCTTCTTGCACTGGGTGCAGATGCTCGCCGTTGGCCAGGCCTTCGATGGTTGTGATCAGCCTTTGAGAAACTGCGCCGACACGGGTGATGCACGAGCGCTGCGCCTTTCCGTCGAGCAAAACGGTGCAGGCGCCGCATTGGCCCTCGCCGCAGCCGTACTTGCTTCCCGTGAGATCAAGCTGCTCGCGCAAAACGCTGAGCAGGCTGGTTTGGGGGTCGGTATCAACCGCGTAAGGTTTTCCGTTTACAGTGAGATGAATGCTAGCCATTCCTATCTCCGGATCGAGACGTACGCGTGGCGTTGTGAGCGGAGCTGTTCACAGAATCATATACCTGCCCATAAAGCCGGGTGAAGTCCCAGAGCATGACTTCCTGGATATCGTTAGTCGATGGTCGAGTCGATGATCGCCCGGGGCGAGTTCTTTCCTCCGCGTGTTACGACTTGATGGTTTTCGACGCCGCATCCCAGCTGACCGGCTTCTGCCGGAAATAGGATTCGTTCGCCATGTGACACGCGACGGCGGCGTTGTTACCGAACACCGCATCCTCCGTCACCGGCTTGCGCGACTTCACCGACTGGAAGAAGACGTTCAGATGAGGACGCACATCGTCCCAATCGTGCCCCTTATACACAGTGTCTTCATGGACGGGTTCTTTGCCGAGTTGTGGATCGTGCTCCGCGTGCCACTGCTTCACATACTCCTCGCGCAATTTCGCCGGGAAGCTGAAGCTGTAGTAGCTGGGATCCAAGTCGATGCCGGGTTGCGAAGACTGCCGGAGGTCGTATTCGCTGGCATCGAGCAGCCCTTTCGGCCCCATGAACCGCGCCAGTTCCGGCGTTTCGCAGCCCAGGTCCAGGCGCACATAAACCGGAATGCCGTGATAGTCGAAGAGCACGGTGTGAAAGTCAGGCATGTCGCGGCCATCTGGGAAGCGGACGATCGTACCCATGGCCATCGCCGAGCGCGGAATTTCATTCCATCCCAGCGTGACCAGCATGCCGCTGATAAGGTGCACCATCAGGTCGCCGGCCACGCCGGTGCCATAGGCTCTCCAGCAACGCCAGCGCGCAAAATGAAACTTGTTGAACGGAACTTTAGGAGCATCATTGAGCCATGTGTCCCAGTCCATCGTCTCCGGAGAAAGATCGGGCGGAGGGGGATATTGCCAGGCGCCGGTGGGATCGTTCCGTCCCAACGTCAGCTCCACCATTTCGACATCGCCGATTGCCCCGCCTGCGTAGATTTCACGCGCTTTGGCGCACAGCACGGAACTGACGCGCTGCGAGCCAATCTGCACAACGCGATTGTTCTTTTGAGCCGCCTCCACCATGGCCAATCCGTCGGCCACGTTATGCGACATGGGCTTCTCGCAATAAATATCCTTGCCCGCGTTGCAGGCGTCGACCACCACCCGCCGGTGCCAATGATCCGGCACTGCGGCCACGATGCAGTCGATGTCCTTGCGATCCAGCAGTTCCTGATAATGACGGGTGGTTGGCAGACTCTTGTTGCCGGTGATTTCCCTGGCCAGGGTGTGTCGCCCGTCATACAAATCGGCAGCGCCAACACACTCCACGCCCGGAATCGTGATCGCGCCACCGAGCAGGCCAGAGCCCTGCATCCCGATCCCGATCATGCCAAAGCGGACGCGATCGCTCGGAGCCACGGCGCGCGGAAATGGTTGAGCGTTGAGAAAGACAGTCTTCGATGCCAGCACGCCACCCGCGGTGGCAACACTACCCTGCAAAAATGCCCGTCGCGAAAGAATACGTTTCATGCGAATCCCTCCGAATAATTTTGACTCCTACCTGTTGCTGCGAATCCGGCTACTTCTTCAGCGGTTTAATCGCCACTTCTTTGAAAAACACGATGTCGTTGTCGCTATGATTCTGCAATCCCATGTAGCCAAAGGTCGGCCGCGGACCACGTTGCGGTTCGAAATCAAACTTCCGCTCCGGCACCGGATCTCCGTCCTTATAGTCCGTCACCTTAACGCCGTTGAGCGTCACGATCGTGCGCGGTCCATCCAGCGTGATGTCCATCGTGTTCCACTCGGGCCCCGGCTTCCACGCATGTTTCACCAACGGCTTCGTCAGGGAATACAGCATCGCAGTCTCATGATATTCATCTTCTTTCGAAGCCTCGGGATGGTTGTCGATCTGCACTTCGAACCCGTAGTGAACGGGCATCCATTCTTCACGAGGCTCCACGGGAATCCGGATGAACACCCCCGAGTTGTCGTTCTCATCGCGCATCTTGTAGACCACGTGGATGATGCAATTACCGATCTTGCCGCCCGTCCAAACGAGCAGGCCCATGCCGCCGTGAGTATGAATCAGGCCATCTTCCACAGTGTCCCCGCCCGGGCCCACATGCTTCCATCCGGTCAAATCTTTGCCGTTAAAAAGCTGTTGCCATTTGTCGGGATCACCCTTGCAAACATTCTGACTTTCATCTCCAGCGAAAGAGAGCGTGACTAAACCGGCAACCAGAAAAATCCAAACAGTAAATCGTTTCAACATTGGCGATCTCCTGAGTTCTCTCAACCAGATATCTTGGGACAGACCAACATACTCGCACCCACGTCGGGAATCAAATGGGACGATGACATTTTTCAAGTTTAGGAATGCCCACCAGATGGCGACCAAAAAACGGATGGCGCCTCACACGAAAAGAGCGAGGCGCCAAGTTGTCCAACAAGCACGAGCCGGTTTCATCGCTAATCGATCTCACGCATTTCGTTCCCCAACCGCAGCATTCGCGCGCCTGCTCCCGAACTGCCCTCAGCCTCGCGCTTTTTCTGCCATTCCGCTTCGGTGAGCACGGAGATCGCATCAACCTTCTTCTTCTTCAGTCCCGCGTTGATGCCGGAAAGTTCCTTCTGCGTCAGTTTCTGAAAATCGCCGATCACGTCTTCCAGTTCGTGTGCCAGAGAATCGGCGCGCGCCGCCTGATAGTCCGCCGGACGCCCTTCATAGCCGTTGACCGTGCCGTAGAGTTGCCCAAGAAGTTCGCGGATGCGTTCTTCCCCCGTAACCATTCCGCCTTCTTTGGTGGCTACGATCTTCGACCGAATGCCGTCGTACTTCGCCGCGAGATCCTCCAGTTGCTTCCGCAACGAATCTTTCTCCGGCAACTTGGCCGCCCGCGCATTGGCCGCGTCGCGAACCCCTTCGATCGCCTCCACCCCGTACGTCATGTGTTCGATGGTGTGGTAAATCTTCATCGTCAAATCGAACTGGGCCTTGCGGTCTTCCAGCGAAAACTTCGCCCGCGGATCAAGCGCAACATTCAGCTGCTCGGTATAAACATTGTCGCCCTTGGTCATCTTCACCGTGTAAGTACCCGGCAGCACGCGCGGACCCTGGGCTGCTTCAAAGAGCGCCGTCGCCGCAGGGGGAACAGCCGGCGCCTTCACGCGCATCGACCAGTTAGCGCGATTCAATCCGCGGTGCTTGCTTCCGGCCACGGTATCGACCTGCTTGCTGTTCTGATCCAGAATCTCGATCTTCAGGTCGCCAAAAATGTGCCGGCTTCTCTGGTAGTAGGTAATCTGCGCTTCGCCGGGCCGGTTGCGGCCGGTGAAGGTCTCATCTCCTTCCGACCAGCCGCCGAAGGTGTCGAAGTACTGCACGGCTTTGCCCGGAATCAGCGCAGCTTCCTTCGACATCAGGTCCGGGGTCAACGCCCGCAGAGCGGAAATGTCGTCCATGATCCACATGCCGCGGCCGTGCGTGGCGAGCACGAGATCGCTCTCGCGAGCCTGCACCGCAATATCGTCGACCGCGACCGCTGGGAAGTTGCTGCCTTTGTACTGCGCCCAGTGCTGGCCGCTGTCGACCGAAATCCACAGCCCGAATTCCGTGCCCAGGAAAAGCAGGTTCGGGTTCACGGAATCTTCCTTGATCACGTGAGCGTATCCGCGAGCCCCGCTCTCCTGTGCGGGAAGCGCCGCCCAGGTCTTTCCGTAATCCGTGGTCTTGTAGGCGTATGTCTTCATGTCGCCGAAGGTGTGTCGGTCGAAAGTCGCATACGCCGTGGCCTCGTCGAAGCGGCTGGCCTCAACAGTCGAGACCCAGGAATTCTTTCCCAGCCCGGCGATGTTGCTCACGACGTTGGTCCAGTTCTTCCCGCCGTCCCGCGTGACCTGAACGTTGCCATCGTCCGTCCCCACCCAGATGATCTGCCCGTTCTTCGGCGATTCCGAGATCGAATAAATCGTGGTGTGCATTTCCGCCGACGAATTGTCGACGGTCACTCCGCCGGATTCTTCCTGCTTCTGTTTTTCCGGATCATTCGTGGTAAGGTCCGGCGAAATTCGGTCCCACGTCTGGCCGTGATCGCGCGAGCGGAACAGAAACTGCGCCCCAATGTAAATCGTCCCTTTCTCGTTGGGACTCATATGAATCGGCGCGTTCCAGTTGAAACGCAGCTTCTTTTCACCGTAGTTCGGCAAAGGCTTGATGCCGCGTGTTTCGTGAGTGATCCGGTTCACCCGCCCGATCTCCCCGCCCTGCGCCTCGGCATAGATGTAGTGAGGGTCCGAGGTGTCTTCAAACATCCAGAAGCCGTCTCC
The DNA here is from genome assembly GCA_013289685.1 of Acidobacteriota bacterium. Lineage (GTDB taxonomy): Bacteria > Acidobacteriota > Terriglobia > Terriglobales > Acidobacteriaceae > Sulfotelmatobacter. The sequence continues at coordinate 273,099 of JABCZL010000005.1, forward strand.
GCCGAACATGTTCTCCCAGCGCGAATTCGAAACGCCGCCTGGATACGATGAATCGCCCACCCACGAACTGTTGTCCTGCAGTCCGCCGTAGACATGATAGGGATCGAAGTTGTCGGTGCTGACGTGGTAGAACTGCGAAATCGGCAGGTTCATCTGGTGCTTCCAGCGCGTGCCGCCGTCCTCGCTGCGCCACAGGCCGCCGTCGTCGCCCGCAATCACGATGTTCGGATTCTTGGGGTTGATCCACACATCATGAAAATCGCCGTGTGCCCCGCCGGAAACTACGTTGAAGGTCTTGCCTCCGTCGGTGCTGTAGAGCAGGATGAGATCCGGTTTGAAGAGCTTGTTCTCATCCTTGGGATCGACGATCAGGTTGCCGAAGTAAAACGGACGCCACACCATGAAGTTGCTGGCATCGAGCTTCGCCCAGTTCGCTCCGCCGTCGTAGGAACGGTACAAGCCTCGTCCTTTTCCCGCCTCGATGTTGGCATAGACCACCTGCGGCTTCGACGGCGCGACGGCCACCGCTACGCGACCCCACGGCTTGGCCGGCAAGCCCTTGGCGTTGCTGTCGTTGATGTCGCTCCAGTGGTCCCCGCCGTCGGTCGATTTGAACAGTCCGCTGCCCGGCCCTCCCGACCGAAACGTCCACCCCTGTCGCCGGAAATCCCACATCGAGGCGTAAATCGTCTTCGGCTCATGGCGGCTCATTGCCATCAGACCGCAGCCCGACGATCCGTTTGCGCCCGCCAGAACTTTTTTCCACGTCTTGCCACCATCGGCCGTCTTGTAGACTCCACGCTCGTCGTTGTCATCCCAGAGATGTCCCGCCGCGCAGACCAGGACTTTGTTGCTGTCCGTGGGATCGACCAGAATCTTCGCGATGTGCTCGCTGTCCTTCAGTCCAACGTTGGTCCAGTTCTCGCCTCCGTCGGTAGATTTGTAGACTCCATTGCCGACAGATACGCTGTTGCGCATCCAAGCCTCGCCGCTTCCCACCCAGACCGTCTTCGGATTCGACGGATCAATGGCCACTGCGCCGATCGACTGCACACTCTCGCGGTCGAAAACCGATTTGTAGGTCGTCCCGCCGTTGACCGACTTCCACACTCCGCCGCTGGCCGCGCCCACGAAGACGGTAATGCGCCCGTCTTGCTCGACCGCGTCGACCGCTGCCACGCGTCCGCTCATGGTGGCCGAGCCGATGTTTCGCGCCGGCAGCCCCGACACCGTGGCCGCGTCGAACTTATAACTACTTTGTGTAAAGGCCAGAGCAGAGCAACCCAGCAGGGCGATCCCACAACTCAACGTCGTCATCACATTGCGATCAGCAGCGCGTGCATTCATGGTTTGAAACCCTCTTCTTAGAGCTCTCTTGGAAATGCAGATTTCGGTGACTGAAACTTGAGACTGACGGACGACGCTGGCAGCTACATAGTCAAACGTCCGCTTTACTTCTTCTCGGCATCGGCTTTAGAAGCGTGCTTCAGGGACGCCGGAACGGCAAAGTCCGCCTCATTAATGGACACATTCACTTCAATCTTCTCGATCGTCGTGGTCTGCTGCGCAGGATTCGCTTTCGACCCCTGCGCAATCGAGAAGGGATACATCACGCCTGCGACCGGCTTGTACGAGCCCAGGTCTGTCACACTCTCGCGAACCGAGCCGCGGACGAATTCCTGTGCTTCCTTGCGAATGGTAAGAAACGTATCCGGATCGAGGTAGAAATAAATGATGTCGCCATCTTTCAGCGTGACTTTCAGGCGGAGGGCGTCATCGCCGTCGACCGCGTCGTGCCCGAGAAATTCCACCGTGTTGCCCTTTTCTTTGTAGTCCACCATCGGACCGTCGAAATCCGCATCCAGCAGCAGATCTTTCAAGTCGTCCTCGCCCATCAATTCAGGATCCTTCTTGCCGCCGAAGGGCTGAATCTGCCAGCCGGTGGAGCCGTCGTAGGCGGTCACAGCCGTCATCCCCTGCAGCGAGAAAGTCTCGCGCACCAGGTTCGGACGCTGGTTCTCCTGAGTCTCGGCCGCGGTAAAACCTCCGCCGGCGTTGAGTTTGCCCGTCATGCGTACCGACTTGACGGCCTTGATTTTGTCCATCCCGCCTTTGGCCTCAATATTCTTGTTGACCAGTTCGTCGGCGGTTTGCGCATGGAGAAAAACACTCAGGCACGAAACGGCCGCCAGCACAATCACTGCGTGACGCATGGGAGCGGACTCCTGTTGTATGAACTTTGATCTGAGGATGAGACGAAACAGTACTCTACGCGGTAGTAGACGTTCTTGCCAAGCCTCAGTTAGCGGAAATGCACACGTAGAGACAGCCGCCCTTCGACAGGGTTCAGGGCAGGCTCTCGGCTATCCCGCCTGAGCGAAGCCCGGGGGAGCGCGGCGAGCCTCGGTTTGCGTTTGACTATTACTTCGCGGCCTCAGCCGCAATTTTTTCGATCACAATCGCGGTCGACCCGCCACGCGCGTACGCTTTGCCGCTGGCCGTGACTCTCTGTCCGGCAAAGGGCAGCAGTTTTTCATTCTGACCCGCCGAGGGTGTGGTGTCCGCGATCGGCCAATAGATTGTTCCGTTGTCGGCCAGAATGACCAGCGGCGACCCTGCCTTCGCGCAAGCCTGGGCGCACTGCGCGCTGATGGGTTTCTGCAAGCCCTTAGTAAACGCGCACGCGGAGTCCAGCACATAGCCGTTCACCGAGATGGGCTTGCCGGCGTCGCTACCAGCGAACAGCATGGCCGCAAACAGACAGACGGTAATCGCTACACTTGCCGCTTTTTGCAGATTCATATTTCAGAGCCTTTCCTTGAAGATGATTGAATCCAGGTCGAATTCCCAGATGGAAGCATAAGGTAGCAGACGCGAAAGATGGCGCAATAGTAAAAACCGACTAGGATGAGCGGCGACACCGATGTGGCGACAGCCGCCTCGGCTGTCCCGCCAGGGCGAAGCCCGGCAGAGTCTAGAAGGACCGCATCAGGAATATTTTTCATATCTACGAAGATTTTCGTTGACACTACGAACGTCTTCGTAGTATGTTCCTTCTCCATGAAGCAGCCTCCGCACAAACCGACCGCTTCGGAACTGGAAATTCTGCGCGTGCTCTGGACCCGCGGGCCTTCCACGGTTCGCGAAGTGCACGAATCTCTCAGTGAAAAGAAAGAGCTCGGCTATACCACCGTGCTGAAGCTACTGCAAATCATGACCACAAAAGGCACAGTGCGCCGAAACGAAACCCAGCGCGCGCACGTCTATGAAGCATGCCTTCCGGCCGAGCAAACCAAGCGCCAGCTTGCCGGCGACATGTTGCAGCGGGTCTTTGAGGGTTCAGCGAGCCAGCTCATGATGCATGCGCTCGCCGGACGAAAGTCCTCGCCGCAGGAAATCGAAGAACTGCGCCGTTTGCTTGACGAGTATGAAGGGAGCCGCAAATGACCACAGCGATGACCACAGCGATGACGACCACACTCGTGAATGGGTTCTCTCCCAGCGCGATGCAATCCTTAGGATGGGCGCTGTTGCATTTTATGTGGCAGGGAACCGCGCTCGCGGCTCTGGCCGCGGCGGCGATGGCGCTGTGCCGTCGCGCCTCCACGCGTTATTTGTTGGGAGTGGGCGCGCTGGTGCTCATGCTGCTGTCTCCGCTGGCGACTTTCTTTTTCTATTCGCAGCAGCACTCCAGTGTGGCAGATACTGCGAAGTCGTCACCGCTCGCCGCGGTCTGGCCAACAGCGAGGGACAGGGGCGCGGCGAGTGGTTCGGCGCAACCTTCCTCATTTTCTCGATCGTCAATCGCGCCGTCGCTCGACACTCTTCCGTGGCTGGTTGAGGCCTGGCTGCTCGGCGTCGCCTTCTTCAGCCTTCGTTCCGCCGGCGGATTCCTGCTGCTGGAGCGCGAACGACGCAGACAGTCGATTGTGGTCAGCCCACGCGTGCTCGAGATCTGCAGCACGCTGCAAGACCAGCTTGGCCTGGGTCGCGCAATCGCGTATTGCGAATGTAAGTGGTTGCAGGCGCCGGCGGTGATCGGATGGTTTCGTCCCATCGTGTTCTTGCCGGCGACCGCCCTTACGGGCCTCTCCGAGGAACAGCTTGAGCTGGTCATCGCCCACGAACTGGCGCACATTCAGCGGCTGGATCCTTTTGTGAACGTTTTCCAGGTTTGCGTCGAGACGCTGCTCTTCTATCATCCCGCAGTCTGGTGGCTGAACAAACGGATTCGCGCCGAACGTGAGCACTGCTGCGACGACACTGCAGTAGCTCTGTGCGGCAACGCTGTCGAGTATGCGCGTGCCCTCACGCTGATGGAGGAGTGGCGCAGCGCGCCAGTCTTTGCCATGGCCGTGAACCGCGGCCCGCTGACGGAGCGCATCGTCCGCGTGCTCGGCCTGAAGACGCTCGGTGCGGGAATGCGCGGCATTGGACTGACCGGCAGCATCCTGTGCCTGACTGCGGCGCTCGTCGCTGGGAATGCGCTGGTGGAGATGTCGCATCCGCTGTCGGCGCTCCCGTTCGCGCTGCGGCAAGCGGCAGCCCAGCCCGCGGCCAACTCCGTGTCGCAGTCTGCTTCGCGGAGCACAGCGGCCGCAAAGCCGTCTCCCGCTCATCCGCAAAGCAGCGAACCGTCAACGACTGGGGCCTCGGCATCTTCCTACATCGACGCCATGAAGTCTGCGGGGCTGGGCGATCTGACCGTTGACCAGCTCATCGCTCTGAAGATTCAGGATGTCACTCCCGAGTACGTCAAGGGGCTCCATGACCAAGGGCTGCATCCCGACGCAGAAAACCTGATTGCCATGAAGGTGCAGGACATTACTCCTGAATACGTTCGCGAACTGCGCGCCTCCGGCCTCAATCCCGATCAGAACCAGCTCATTGCACTTAAAGTCCAGGGTGTGGACGGCGAGTACTACCGCGGTCTCAAGGAAGCCGGCATTCAGCCCGACGTGGAAACTCTTATCGGTATGAAAGTGCAGGGCGTCACTCCGGAATATGTTCGCGAGGTTCGGGCCGCGGGTCTCATGGTTACTGCGAATCAGGTGATCGGGCTAAAGGTGCAGGATGTTACGCCCGCGTACCTGAAGGGGATGCACGACCTGGGGGTTGAGCTTCGGACCGACGATGTGATCGGCATGAAGGTGCAGGACGTGACTCCTGAGTACGTACACGCCATCCAGGCTCTCGGACTCAAGCCGTCTGCCAGCGAGTTGATTGGCCTGCGGGTGCAAGACGTGACGCCCGAGTACATCAAGGCCCTGCAATCTGCCGGATTCAAGGTGGACATCGGCGACATCATCGGCGCCAAGGTGCAGGACGTCACGCCGGAGTTCATCGAGCGGGCCAAGCAGCACGGCTTTAAGGATCTGACGCTGCAGAAACTGATTCAGCTGCGCCAGTTGGGGATTCTGGATTCGAAGGCGGACCTCTAACGTTGTTGTGCTGGGCGGGGCTTCGCCCACGCCTGGACAGCCGAGAGCCTGCCCTGAGCTGGTCGAAGGACGGCCGTCGCCACATGTCCACAGAAGCCACATGAGTTAGACCATAGAACAAGTAAGGAGATGATTTATGAGAATGCGCCGAACCCTTGCCTATTTAGTCTTTGCATCCTGCGTGGTGGTGTTTGTGGTGAAGAATCGAGCTGCGGAGGTGCGCAGCGGGGATTGGACGATCAGCAAGTCCGAAGCTGCGGGTAAGGTCGAGTTTTCACTGATCGAACACCATCACGGCGGGACATCAAGCCACCAGTCCGACTGGGCCGCGAGTTTGTTTGTGGGCGTGGACTTCTCGAAATCTGGGCGTCAGGAGGTTCACTTCACCATCACGCGCGACGCCGGCAAGATCGAGTGCGAAGGGTTTCTCAATGACGGCGAAGGTGCGGGACTGTTTCACTTTCGGCCGGACGCGAATTATCCGCGCGAAATGCAGGCGCTTGGGTTCCCCGTCGTTGATGATGTCGTTGATGATAAAGACGAGGAGAAGCAATTCAGCATGGCGGTGCAGGACGTCAGCCTGGAATTTGCGAAGCAGATGAAGAACGAGCATCTCAGCAATCTCGACGCCGATAAGCTGATCGCGTTCCGTATCTTCCGCGTAGACTCAGCCTTCATCGAGGCGCTGCGGGCGGAGGGATTGAAGATTTCCGACGCCGACAAACTGGTCGCGTTCCGCATCCACGGGGTGACGCCGCAGATGGTTCACAGCCTTCACCAGGCGGGTTACTCGCCCGACGAAGATACGTTGATCGCGATGCGCATTCACGGGGCGACTCCGGAATGGATGGCGGAGCTCAAACAGCGTGGATACGATCATGTCGACCTTGAGAAGCTGATCGCATTTCGCATCCATGGTGTTTCGCCGGAGTTCATCCAGAAGCTGCAAGGATTGGGATACCCGCATCCTGATCCCGACGAATTGATCGCCATGCGCATTCACAACGTGACGCCGGAATACATCAGCGACATGCGCGCGCGGGGGATTCATGACCTGAGCGTCGATAAGCTTGTCGCCATGAGAATTCACGGGATCGACTAGCTCCAGGTTGCGCGACTCGAAAAAGGTCAAAAGCCCCACTTCTCGCAAAGTACGCGAGAAATGGGGCACCCGGGCTTGTCTATTCTTCGGCCGTTAGTGCGCGAAGGAGAAGTTCAGGCCAGTCGTGAAGATGACGTCGTTGTTCTTGGAACCGGTCGGCGGGTTGGAGACATAAATGTCGCCAAACTGGTTTTGCCAGCCCAGCCACTTGCTGATCTTGGTCACGGTACCGAGGTTGAAGTTCGTCCGGTACTCACCCGTCTGCTGCAAATTGGGATAAAAATAAAAGTTCTCGGTCACGACCGTGCTCTTGCCCAGTTTGTGGTTCAGTTCCTCTCCCAGAGTCAGAGCAGCGAATTTATTGGTCTTGCCATAGGACACGTACGTGAGCGGGTTCGTGACCGGTAGAATCACTGCGCCGTTGGAATACGTTTCGTGGGTGTAGTTGATGCCGCCCAGGAAGTTCAACGTAGTGTGGTCAGACTTGATAGCGTGGAAGCCAAATCCACCGGTGTAAACGGCGCGCAAATCCAGGTATTGCAGCGCGTTGCTCATGAAGTCCGCCGCGCCGAAGGCGAACAGCCGCGGCTTCAAGTTCCGGTCGTAGCGCAGGCCGCCTTGAACCACGTTCGCGGAAACAGTGGACGGAGGGGGAGTGTCGCTCTTCGTATAGATGGAACTGGCGTAGAGCGTGATCTTGTCGTTCAGAGTGGGGTGCACCGCGTTGAAGGCGAGCGCGAGGTTTTCCGTCTCGCTGTTTCCGCGGGCCAGGGAGAAGCCCACATTGGCTCCGCCAGCCCATCCGTGCCTGAGTCCGGGATGCAGCGACTTGTCGTAGGCCGTTTGCTCCGCGTCGTTGCGGATTAATGTCACATCTTCTTTGGGCGCTTCCACGGTGCCTGCGGTCTTGGTGGCGATCTCAAGCTTGCCGTCGGAGGTGCTGACCGGGCCAACCGCCGTCTTTCCGCCTTTCAGGCTGACGTGCAGTTCCTGATCGGTCTTGATTTCCTGAATGGCGGCGAACTGAATCGTGACATCTCCCGCGGCTTCGGTGTGCAACACCAGCGTCTTGCCATCGGACTTCACGACGGTACCGGTCAGGCGGTCTCCGTTTTTTAACGTGACCTGGTCGGCGAACAGCGCCGGCGAGACTGCAAGAAGCACAAAGAGGGTGAACAGTTGAGCTCTACGCAACACGACCTACCTCCAGATTGCAGAGTCTTTTGAAAAAGGAAGACGATTCGGGAGCCGGAATTATTCCGGAATTATTATGGAACAGAAATAGGGATACGACGACAAAGGAGGCGGAGACTACGGTCGGAAGAACCTGCCTGCAATGCTCTTCAACGGCGACCCAAGTCAGCTCTTGGTTTCAGTCTTCTTGTTCGAATCGGTCGAAGCTTGCGCCGGCGGCTGTTCCTTCATGCCGTCCTTAAAGCTGCGAATGCCCTCGGCGAGCCCTTTGCCGAGTTCAGGCAGTTTCTTTGGGCCGAACAACAGCAGAGCAATCGCGGCTACGAGTAGCCAATGCCACGGTGAGAACTCTCCCATAAAGACCTCCGATCAATCTCTGTGACCAACACCAAAATATAGGGTACGGGAGGCCCAAGGGGAAGTCAAACGAGTGTCTCATCCCGGTAGTAGTGCAGTTTGAGAAGAACGCTTCGTATCAGGGCTTCGCTTCAGCGATGCCGCCAGAGTGAATAAGGGGCTACACGGCTTCAGCCGCTGGGTCCGGCTGTCACAGCCGCTAAAGCGGGCGTGCGTGGCAGCCTCTATGACACGCCTGAAGGCATGCCCTGATACGAATCGGCGCCCTCCTCGATGCGGCACTTCGCGGATACGGCCAGCCGGCCAGTTACCTCCGTGACCTTACCCGCAGGCCGTTCTAGAGGCTATGTTTCTGAAGGGGTTTCTGCAGGCAGTTGTCCTCAAAAGCCGCCACCAGCAATCCAATCCAAGCGTTGGGGAGTCCGGTGAGAGTAAACGCTTTACTATCCTTATTGCTATTGCTGTTGAGTCTGACGGCTGCCGCGAGTTCGACCGGCATTCAAGCCGCCGATACACACCCGTCCAATGCGCAGCCCGTAAATTCGACGCAACTGGCCGCCTGGCTGATTGGCGGAGTTCCCGGCAGCCGGCTCGCCCGCCTGGTCACGGAGCGGGGTCTGGCCACTCTTCCAACGAAGAACGAACTCCGTCAGATCGAGTCAGCGGGAGCCAATCCGGACTTGATGACTGTCCTGAGGTCGGGGAATGCCCAGTCCGCCCTCATCGGCCCCGCCATTCCAGATGGTCTGTTGAAGGCGGCCGCCGAGGCTCGCCAGCAGCGCTTCCACGAGGCCGAAACTGACATTCGCGAGGTACTGGCGGCGGATGCGGAAAATTCCGCCTTGCACTTCGCTCTCGGCGTGATGTACCGCCAGCAGGAGCTATGGGACGAGGCTTTCGACGAACTTACGCAGGCCACGCGGATCATGCCCGAACTTCCCGAGAATCACGGCGCACTGGCTTACCTTTTTTATCGCATGGACGACGGGCCGAACGCGATCGCCGAGGCGCGGACCGCGCTCAGCCTCGATCCCCAAAACACTGAGGCTTATCAATTTCTGGGTCTCGGGTTGTACTCGAGTGGTCAATATAAGGGTGCAGTCCATGCCTATGCCGAGTCGCTGGCCCGCGATCGCGACAACGCCGACACCTACTACGACATGGGCATTGCCATGCATGCGGACGGGAATCTGCCCATGGCCAAAGCCGCCTATGAGAAGGCGATTCGCCTGAGGCCAGCGTTTTGGGAGGCTCATGCCAATCTGGGGCTGATCCTGCACGAACAAGGGGACCTCGGCAAGGCCGTGGCCGAATATCGCGAGGCCAAACGGATTGCGCCGGGAGAGGCCTCCGTCCGTAACAACCTTGGAAATACTTATTGCGATCAGGGGAACTTCGACTCGGCCATTGAGGAACTGCACTCGCTGTACCGCGAACATCCGGAGTGGCAGCAGGGGCACGCGTGCCTGGCGAGCGCCTACATGGCGAAGAAGAACTACGACGCGGCGGTGGACGAACTGCGGCTGGCGCTGCAGCAGAATCCGACGGGGTCGACGGAACACCGCATCCTCGGGCAGGCCTTGCTGCTCGACAACAAGCCGGACGAGGCCTTGCGCGAACTGCGGCTGGCGGTTTCTCTGAATCCCGATTCCGACACTGCGCACCACCTGCTGGGGACGCTCCTGTTTGAGCAGCAACAACTGCACGCGGCGGAGAAGGAATTTCGCGAGGCGCTGCGGGTGAATGCCTCGGCGGACAATCACTACTCGCTCGCGGCCTGCCTGATGAGCATGGACCGCTACGAGGAAGCCTTGTCTGAGCTGGAGACAGCGGCGCGGCTCGATCCCGAACGAACGCTCTACCGGGCGCGCCGCGAAGAACTCCTCAAGCTGATGAAGGAACCGAATTCGCGCTAGAAAGCTGACCGCCGGGTGCCCCATTTCTCGCGCGTTCTTTGCGCGAGAAGTGGGGATTTTCGACTGATCGAAGCCGAAGGGGCGAAGCCCGGCGGCTCCGACCACAAACTCAGTCGAAAGCCGACCGCCAGGCCAATCCCGATTGGTGTACTACGGTGCTTAGGCGAAGCCGCAGGCAGTCCCTACACTGGAGGAGAGTCCGAACCCCATCGGGCGGCTAGAACGGATTGACGGGGGAGACTTCCGATGGCAATCAACGCAACCCGAACTCAGCAGACAACCGTCAACGCCGTGGTGCAAGCGGCTTTGTCGAAGGAAGGGAGCGCCCGCCGCACGGAGGGTTCGTCCGTGGCTGCTTCGGACGCACCTCGCAAGCACTTGGGCTACGGCCTGCCGTGCGCGAAATGCCACCTGTACTATCCCGCCGATCTCGATGTCTGCCCCACCTGCAAGCACAACCAGCGGGTTTCGCCGGTCGTTCCAAAAATACCGCCGAAAGTGGCGCAGGCTGCCGTCGACCCGATTCCGGATACGGCCGTGGTCGAGCAGGAGCGCGAGGAGTTTCTACGTCAGTTCAAGTCGCAGCTGATGGAGGCGCACGCCGGAGTGGTGGACGCTCCGGAATCGGTGTGCAAATTCGGCGAGCATCATTCCGGCGAGCCGGCCCGCGCGGAAATCTGCCAGGCCTGTTACGAACGCCTGCAGGAGCGGCTGGATGTTTTCGAAGCGGCCCTGCACCTTGAACTGAAAGAAGCCGCGCAGATTATTTACGATGCGGTGTGGGCCGATCCATCCGATCCCACCAAGACGTATCAGAACGCAGCCAGTGCCCTGCTGACCGAACTGCGCAAGCGCGCGGGAATGACCACGCTGCTGGGGCCGTTCCAACCGCTGTCGCACTAGACGGGTGTTCTCGTCGCGAGCAATCCTCCAACTCGCCGGACTCGCCTTACTCTGTTTTGATTCCTACCCACTTCTTTCCGGCGTAGAGCTTATAGCCCGGGCCGTCCTCGACCAGCTTCAACGGGACGGCACGATGCAGCGCCGAATCGGTCTGCCAGGACGCGCTGAGGACGTCGTGGTTGGAGACGTCCATCACAACAAATTTCCCGTCGGCGGTAAAGCCGAAGCCATACTGCCCCGGCGCCAGTTCGGATCCGCCGACATTAAGCTTGGTTTCCGTGATCAGCATGCCCTGGTATTTTTCCTGGACCCCCGTGGAATAACCGGATACGTCCACCAGCGCGGCTAACATCATCTTGCCGTCGGCCAGCTGAAATCCAACGGCGTTGCGCAGCTGCACCGGCGCCTTCTGGCCGCGGAAGAAATATTCCGCCGGGACCGCCTTTTGCACCTCATCGCTGCTGAGTATGTGCTTCGACGCCGGCTGGGCTACGGCCGACGCAAGCATAACGAGAGTGAAGGCGCATAGGATCGCCAAACGGGTATTCTTCATGAGAGTCGTCCTCGAGTGTGGGAGTGAAACGTGCTCCCGGGAACTCTAATCGTTCTGAAGAGTGGGCGCAAATCGATGTCAAAGGCGATTGTTGCTATCGGTGGCGGAGAGATAAGAACAAGAGGAACCGCTGCGATTGATCGGGAGATTATCCGGCTCTCAAACAAGAAGAATCCCAGGCTTCTTTTCATCCCAACCGCAAGTTCGGATTCCGAAAGATATTGGAAACACGTCCAGGAATATTTCGGCGGCTTCTTGAAATGCAGGACCGACGTCCTGTTCCTCATCAAGGGGCAACTATCGAAAGCGCAAGCCCGGGGTAAGATATTATCGGCGGATATCGTGTACGTTGGTGGTGGGAACACCCTGCAGATGATGCGGGTTTGGAGGCGCCTGGGTGTCGATGAATTTCTCAGGGAGGCCTATGAGAATGGTGTCGTGCTCTCGGGCATTAGTGCAGGCGCGATCTGCTGGTTTGATTCCGGGCATTCTGATTCGATGTCTTTTTACAACCCCCAACAGTGGAAATACATAAACGTGGGAGGCCTGGGCCTGATCGAGGGGATATATTGCCCGCACTACAGCGGCATGACCCGAGGCGTGCCGCGCAGAAAAGATTTCCGTGACATGATTCGAAAGACGGGTGGGATTGGAATTGCGGTTGAGAACAACTGCGCTATCGAAATCATAAACGGCCGGTTCTACCGCGTTATCCAATCGAAAGCGCGTGCGCGTGCATACAAGGTTTACCAACGCGGCGGCGAAGTGGTAGCGGAACAGATTCGCCGGCAGAAACAACTTACGCCGGTTGAGCTTTGGCCTGCCGGCCAGCAAAGATCTGATTGGCTTAGGCTTGAGACTGGCTATGCCGACAATTTCGCTTTGCCCGCAAGATTCGGATAGTCCGCTGCGTGCGCCTCGCCTACGCTTTCCTTACTATGACTACCAATGCCATACTCACAGCGGAAAGCCTGGAGCCAATGTCTGTTCGTCAACCCAAAGCGACGACTCAATCGGACGAGAGAGTCGACGACCCACGTTGGAATGCCGTGGTGGCGCGCGACGCCGCTCGCGACGGAGAATTCGTCTTCGCCGTTTCGAGCACCGGTGTTTACTGCCGGCCATCGTGCGCGGCGCGCCGGCCGCGGCGGGAAAACGTTCAGTTCTTCATCCGTCCGGAACAAGCCGAGCAGGCTGGATACCGGGCCTGCCTGCGCTGCCGGCCTAAGTCTTTCCATGGGAACACAGAGTCGGACGGCGTGAAGGCGATTTGCCGCTTCATCGAGCAGCATCTCGACGGGCCGTTGACGTTGGGTCGGCTGGGCACGGAATTTCATCAGAGTCCGTTTCATCTGCAGCGCCGGTTCAAGGCGGTGCTGGGCATTACGCCGCGCGAGTACGCCGACTCCTGCCGGCTGCGGATGCTGAAACGCAACCTGCAAGCCGGAGACACGGTTACCCGGGCTATGTACGACGCCGGATACGGTTCCAGCAGCCGGCTCTACGAGCGCACCGCGTCGCAGCTGGGCATGACGCCTGACAAGTACCGCCGCGGTGCCATCGCCGCGGCGATTCGTTATACCTGCGCCGATTCGCCGCTGGGGCGAATGCTGATCGCGGCGACCGAGCGCGGGATTTGTTCCATCCAGTTTGCCCGCTCCGATGACGAGTTGATGGAGGGCCTGAAACGCGAGTTCCCATTCGCCGCCCGCAAGGTGGATGAAGGTGGGCTGCGATCCTGGGTGGGCGCCTTGCTCAGGCACATGCGCGGCAAAGACCTGGACTCGTCGTTGCCGCTCGACATCCGCGCTACGGCCTTCCAGCGGCGGGTGTGGACGTATCTGCAATCCATTCCATTCGGGGCAACGCGGTCCTACAGCCAGGTCGCCAAGGGCATCGGACGGCCCAGCGCCACCCGTGCTGTCGCCCGCGCCTGTGCAACGAATCCTGTAGCGGTCGCGATCCCGTGCCATCGCGTGGTTCGCGGAGACGGCAGTATGGGGGGATATCGGTGGGGCGTCGAGCGCAAGAAGACTCTGCTGGAAATGGAGCACGCTGCTGTAGAGACGTAGCTGGCTACGTCTCTCTCGCGGATCGTTGCGAACGAGAGGGTGCCAACAGGGTTACGTCGCCAAGGCCCCGCGGGTTTGACTCCGCAATTTAGTGGCGCTTAAATTGGGCTAGCGGGAAAGTTTTCTCTACTCTCTCGCAGAGGGGGGCTTATGCGGGTAGAAGCGGCGACCTTGGTGGTTCTTGTGGTGAGCGCTGCGATGTGCGGATGCGGCAGCGGGAGCCGAGGAAACCAAACTACGACGCCAATCATAACTTGGGCAACCCCAGGGGCCATTATCTACGGCACGGCACTCGGTGCGACGCAGTTGAATGCAACGGCAAGCGTACCGGGCACGTTCGCCTACACGCCAGCTGCCGGAACGGTGCTTGCGGCGGGATCGCAGCCCTTGTCCGTGACCTTCACGCCTACCGACACGACCAACTACACTAGCGCCGCGGCCAAGGTCACGCTGATGGTCAACCCGACGGCCCCGGTTATCTCCACGAGTACGGGGAATGGTGCACAGCATGGCGCCGTGATCGTCAGCCTGTCCGACACGACCCCAAGTGCTCTTATCTACTACACGGTCGATGGGACCACGCCCACGGCAACTTCGCAGCAGTACCAGGCGCCCTTTCTGGTGGCTTCAAACCTAGCGGTCGAAGCGACTGCGATCGCTGCAGGGAACTCCAGCACGGTGGCGAGCCAGAGCTTCTCGCCCAACATTCCGTCGGGGACGTTGGTCTGGAGCGACGAGTTTGCGAACACTACGGGTTCGCCGGCACAGCCTGATCCCACAATCTGGGCCTACGACACGGGCAACAGCGGCTTTGGCAACAATGAACTGGAAACCTACTGTGCCTGGGGGTCGTCGACTTCGCCGTGCAGCACGACGAATCCCAGTGAGTATGTGGGAACAGACGGCTATCTGCACATCGTGGCGCAGCAGCCGTCGTCCGGGGTATATACGTCGGCGCGGATGAAGACGCAAGGTCTGTTCAGTTTTCAGTATGGTCGAATTGAGTTTCGCGCCCAGGTGCCGGAGGCTCAGGGTTTTTGGCCAGCGAACTGGCTACTGGGCAACAACATCGCCAACGTGAACTGGCCGGCCTGCGGCGAACAGGACGTGCTCGAGCGCGTCAATGCCGCCCTCACGCCGGATTGGAATGAGGGCTCCGTTCACGGGACGGGATTCACCGACGGGACTGGACTCGGGACGAAATATAACTTCCCAAGCGGACAGACGGCTGGGGGCGAGTTTCATACCTACGACATGGCGTGGTCCCCGGGTTCGGTGTCGTATTCCATCGATGGCAACACCTATGCCACCTTCACGCCCTCCAGCCTTAGCGCCGGCATGGTCTGGCCTTTCGATGCCGGGCAGGCCAATTTCATCATTCTGAATCTGGCGATTGGCGGGTCGTATCCCGGACCACCCGATAACACCACTCCGTTCCCGTCGGAGATGCTGATCGACTACGTGCGGATCTACACGAACTAAGTCACGACCTAGCGGGGCGCAGCTTAATCCGAAGCATCGGACGCTTTGGCACCAGAGGAAAGTCCGAACTTCGGATTCTTGCTCTTGCACGCCGCCGCCACTTGCGGATCAAACGCCGGCAGAGGCTTCAGGGCTGCGGAAGGCTGGCGAGTAGCTTGGACGATGGGAATCATACAGTCGGCGTAAAGGCCGTTGCCTTTCTTGATATTGCCGTACACGAAACCGGCATCCAGACAAACTTTCTTGATTTGCTCACAGGGCGCGTCCGTGCGAGCTGTGGCGGCTATGGGAGGAAGCGAAGGTGTTGATACTGGAGGTGGAGAGGTGGGCGAAAGGCGCGCGGCTGCGCTCGCCGGAGGTTTCGCGGGCGGTACGCTAGGTCTCTTAGCTGTGCTGGTGGTCGAGGGGTCTGCTTTTTTCGGTTGCGGCGCCGCCGCCGGTGCGGGGCTCAGGCTCTGGGGGGACGACGGGGCTTGCTGACCGCTGGGCACGCTGGGTGTCGGGGTAACGTTCACCACGGCAGGCGGAACAGAGGAGCGCTTCGCCGAGTCGGCGAAATGGATCGAGACGCCAATTGCGGCGATGGCGAGCACAGCCAGTACCGCTGAAACGGCAATCCATGGAGTGCTCTTTTTTGCCGGCTCCGCAGTGGGCGTGGCATAGCTGGTTGCGCTGCGCGCACTCACGGCGCGCGAGTGCCCGGAGGTGGTGTCGCGGCGCAGCCGCTTCAAGTCCGCGCGCAGGTCGCTCGCGGTTTGGTAACGCAAATCCGCCTCTTTCTCAAGCAATTTGGTGATGGTGCGGTCCAACTCAGCGGGAATGGCGGGGTTCACCTGTGCTGCGGAAGGCGGAGCGCTGTGCAGGATGGCGTCAAAGATTGCGGCGGAGGTGGTGCCTGCAAAAGCCTGCCGGCCAGTCACCATTTCGTAGAGCACGATGCCGAGCGAGAACAGATCGGTCCTCGGATCGAGCGCCTTGCCCAGCGCCTGCTCGGGCGACATGTACGCGATAGTCCCCAGGACCATGCCCGTGCTGGTCAACTGGGGATCTTGGCGAGTTGCTTCCACCGGATCGCCGACCGCAATGCGGTCCGCGACCTTGGCCAGGCCAAAGTCAAGAATTTTGGCGTGGCCGCGCTTGGTGACGAAGATGTTGGCAGGTTTGATGTCGCGATGCACGATGCGCTCGCTGTGGGCCGCATCCAGCGCGTCGGCGATCTCAATGCCAAGGGACAAGACTCGATCGGTTTCGAGCGGACGTCCGCCGATCAGATGCCGCAACGTAACGCCGTCCAGGAATTCCATGGCGATGAAGGCCTGCCCTTCCTCCTCGCCGATGTCGTAGATGGTGCAGATGTTGGGATGATTCAGCGCCGACGCGGCCTGCGCCTCACGCCGAAAACGCGCCAGGGACTGGGGATCGCTGGCCAATTCCGGAGGAAGAAACTTCAGCGCGACCGGCCGATGTAGGCGGGTGTCTTCCGCTTTGTACACCACACCCATGCCCCCGCCACCGATTTGCTCAAGAATGCGGTAGTGAGAAATCGTATCGCCGGCCACGTTGCCCGCCTTACTGGACGAGGAATGTTAGGCGGAAACGAGGGCTGAGTCAACGGGGACGCGGCTGGAATCAGGAACGAAGACACTTCAGATCGCCCAATCCATTCGGGCGAGCGAGGGCGCGGAAGAAAATGCCGTTTTCAGGCGGTGCCAGTCGATTCGTTCTTGCGCACGGCCAGCCAATTTAAGAGTCCCAGGGCGATCGTCGCGCCGACGATCAAGGATTGGCCGAAGTCCACCTGCGTGAGCAGCGCGGCGCAGATAAGGACTGCAAGCGCGGCCAGAATATTCCCCGCCGGCAAACGGAAGCTGGCAGTTCCCGGTTGCTTGCGCCGGAGTACGGGCAGCGCGGCGCAGCACACGGCGTAATAGAGCAGGCGTGCAACGGCGGAGAGCGTGACATTCCACTTGAATTCGCCGCTCAGCGCGAAGCCCCAGACCAGCGCGGAAAATACCAGAATGGAAACGTACGGGGTGTGAAAGCGTGGATGAATCGCAGCGAAAGGTTTGGGGAAATCTCCTTGCTCGGCCAGCGCGTACGTTACCCGCGGCATGCCGAGAATCTTCGCACTCAGATATCCATAGAAAGAGATGAGCGCGCCCACCGCGACCAGGGCAGCTCCGAAAGAGCCGACCGCGACCCGGGCCACGTCGGCCAAGGGACGCTCGCTGTTGGCCGCGTCCGGAAGCACTCCGATGACAACCCACTGAATGAGCGCGTAAATCACGGTGCAGACCACGAGGGCGGTAAACAGCGCGAAGGGAGCATCGCGGCGAGGATCCTTGGCCTCGCTCATGGGCGCCAGAGCGGTTTCGAAACCTCCGTAGGCAAAGACCAGCAGCAACAGGGCGTTCAACCACTGGTGGGTTGTAACCGCCGCAGTTGGACCCGGGGCGATTGCGGCGTGATGCGCATGCAGCGCGAACAGTCCCATTCCAATGACCGCGAATAGCGGCACCAGTTTCGCGGCCGTGAAGAAGTTGCTGACTTGCGCGCCCGCCCGCACCCCGCACACATTGATGAAGGCAAGCACGCCCACCAGCACAGTGAGGACGAGTGCGCGGGGCAGCGGGTCGGTGGCATGCGGCCAAAACTCGCCGAGATATTTCACAAACAAATTGGCATTGGCCGCGGGGGCTGCCACCTGCCCCAGGCAGAGCATCCATGCCATCTGAATGCCCATCCCGCGCCCGAAGGCCGCCCGCGCGTACAGGTAGGGCCCACCGGCCTGCTGAAATTGCGAAGCCACTTCGGCGAAGCAGGCGAAAATCACGACCATGCCGGCTCCGGCCAGCAGCACCGCTATTGGGCTGAACCTCCCGAGGAGGCCTGCGATGGTAGAGGGAAGTCCGAATACGCCGCTGCCGATCACGGAGTTGACGACCAGGGCGGTCAGGCTCCAGCGGCCGATAGCGCGGACTAGTTGGCGGTGCAGCGTGGTTCCCGGGGCGGATTCCGGCATCGCGCGTTTGTATCATAGATGGCCTGTGCTTGGGCGAACCGAGATGGCATGTGCGCCGGGCTTCGCCCTGGCTTGGACGGCCGAGAGCCTGCCCTGAGCCTGTCGAAGGGCGGCCGTCGCCACAAGATCCACTGGAATGACTTGGCGGGTGACTTTGGACAGAGGATGAATGCACTAATGGTGGCGGATGAAATTCCTGCTCACAAAAGACCTCTCTTAACTGTCTCGACAAATCTCTGCGCTACGCGTGGAAAGCCGCGCCAATCATGGCGTTTAGCGGCGGTGACCTTTTATTGCCCCAAGGTAATGTGAGAATTACGAAAGGCGCATGCCCGTGGGACATCTATTCGCTACGCGTTGCCGATGAGATGGTGGGGAGACAAACCGAATGGCCATCGACGACATGGACGACCTTCATCTCCGAATCGCGCGCGTCACCGAGGATCTGCGAACGATCCAGCAGGAACTCAACTGCGCCGCCATGCAGGCTCCCAGCGACCCAGAGCTCATGGAATCGCTCAACTCGCTTTCAGAGACGGAGCCCATCGACACCTTGCGCTCGGCTCTCGACCAGATGCGTCATTTTCTGTGGTTCTATTCGCAGGTGATGAGCAACGAACCCGAGCTAGGAGACAAATTGCGCCAAGCAGGTCCGGCAAAAACCGCGAGCGATGAAACGCCAAAGACCGGAAGCTCTTTCCTCGATCAGCTCTCTCGCACCGACGAACTGATGCTGCTCCATCATCTGGCCGACGCAAGACGCCGCAAGCCTAACTAGGTCCAAGTTCGTAGAGAAGTAGCTCGCTACGTCTTCCCAGCCGCGCGAGATCAGCTCCGCTAGAATCCCCGTCCGTGAACGATAGTCTTGAGCACTTCGCCCGCCGGACCCAACACAGTGAAATCCGCGACAGCGCCCTTAGCCAGAATTCCGTGATGAGCCGATAAGCCGACGGCCCGCGCCGGATTCAGCGTCGCTGCTTGGACGGCGTCGCGCAAACTCCAGTTGGAAAACTTCGTCACATTGCGCACGGCTCGATCCATGGTGAGCACGCTTCCGGCAAGGCTTCCGTTCGACGTGCACTTGCCGTCTTTCACATCGACCTCGATCGGCCCCAGCTGGTAGCGCCCATCCGGCATGCCGGTAGCCGAAATTGCGTCGGTGATGAGCACCGCTCGCTCGCGCCCTTTCGCCCGCAGGAAAAGCTTCACGACCGCCGGCGCCAGATGAATTCCGTCGACGATAATATCGGCGCTCAACCGGTCATCACTGAGCACTTCGCCGATGATCCCGGGGTCGCGATGGTCCAGCGGACGCATGGCGTTGAACGTGTGGGTGGCGTGCCGCGCTCCGGCCTTCACCGCCGCCTGCGCGACCGGCATTTCAGCGTCCGAGTGCCCGATGCTCACGCACACCTTGCGCTTTGCGGCCTCGGCAATCACCTCCATCGCGCCGGGAATCTCGGGCGCAATGGTCAGCATGCGCACATGCCCGCGCGCCGCCTGCCAAAGACGGTCGAAGATCTCAAGAGTGGGCGCGAGCAGATTCTCCGGCGGATGTACTCCCCGGCGCTTGTGGCTGAGAAACGGTCCTTCGAGATGAATGCCCAACGGGCGAGCCTGCACAGGATCGCCATTTGCCGGAGTGGCCGCTGCTTCGATCGAGTCAGCCAATCGTCCCAACGCCGCACAGGTCGCATCGAGCGGCGCTGCAACGGTTGTCGCAAAATATCCGGTCACGCCGTGGGCCGTCAGGAACTCGCCCAGGCGCGGCAGTTCAGTTGGCATGGCCCGCATAAGATCCAGCCCTGCTCCGCCGTGCATGTGGATGTCGACAAAGCCCGGCGCCAGCACAGCGTCGCCAAAATCGACGAGTGGAGTGCGGGCGGGAACTTCTTTCGTGGCGCGCGAGGACACTGCGGAGATCCGCCCATCTTCCACGACGAGCAGCGGGTTCTGGATCTCCTCGACCGGAGTGTAGAGGCGGGCGGCGGTGAATGCAGTTTTCATTGTATTTGGGCGCGAGAACCTATCGTATCCGGAACGCCGAGGTTCAGACAACCGGACCGAGTGGAGCATTGGGCCGCTCGTAAGTCGCAACTCGGTTCGTCCGGGGCGACGGGATTGGTCGAGCATGGATTGACGGACACCGAGGCGTAGTTGCTGCTCAACGATTGTTTCCAGGATTGTTTCCTGCAAGCTGAGATGCCGCTCCCACATCCAGCGCCAGTTCAGTGGCGCTGTCGCAGAGTGGTATAATCTCTGAGTCATCCAGCAATTCTTGCTAAGGGCGCGCAGCAATTCCTCCAGCGCCCCCTGCACAAGTCGGGGAGTGGCTCAGCCTGGTAGAGCACCTGGTTCGGGACCAGGGGGTCGGAGGTTCAAATCCTCTCTCCCCGACCAATCTTTCAAGCAGTTAGAGCGATTTGAGCTGGGTGCCCGCCTCCCCCGAGGCAGCAGTTGGGGTCGTTAACCAGACAGATTTGTCTCCTTCATCTGCGCGAATTCTCCGCCGAAGGGCTCCGAAGTTCTGTCTCACCCGGTCGGCACCCCGCTTCAGGGTGCGAGATCGCCGTTCTTTGATCTGAGGTTGTGAAATCATCATCATCCCATCGATAATTGCCATCTTCAACCCGCTTTATGCCAACGCGTAGAGATACTCGACAAAGGAGCGCACAGCCCCATCGATCCCGGCAACCCTTGCATTGGTGGAATCGATCAGATAGTACTCATTCGGAGCATGTGCCCCGGTCCCGTGCCCCGCTCCAAAATGTCCGGCGGGAAGATTGAGAGGTTCGGTAGTGAAGATGTATCCCGGCCAGGAGCCAGCGGAACGAGGCCACAGCACGGGATCCAGACCCAGCTTGCGGTAAGTCGCAATTTGCGTCTGGATCAGCTTCGAATCCGGTGATGTCTGTGTCGGATCGTATCCACCACTCATATTGACCTCTATATCGCCAAAGCCGTGTTTGGCAAGATGGTCTTTGAGAAGTGCCAGCGTCCCTGCAGCCGTCATGTCGGGCACGAGCCGCATGTCAACCTTCGCAACTGCGCGATGTGGCAGAACCGTCTTGCCTCCGGGACCTGTGTAGCCACCGACCAAGCCCTCTATGTTGATCGTGGGTTTGGATTCGAGCAGTACGAGCGAGTCAAGCCAGTTTGTGTCATGCACCCAATGTTCGACGCCAAGCTGCCGCTTCACTGTGGCTTCACTGCGGCGAGCGGCGGCATCCTGAATCATCTTCATTTGTGCGGGAGTAAGCGGTTTGACCTTGTCGAAAAAGCCCGCAACCGCAGGCGTGTGTCCGTCGGCCTCAATCAGAGTGTTGAGCGCTTGCACCAGGTGCCACGAAGGGCTGTCGACCTGCGCCTCAAGGCTGGAATGAACGTCATGTTTGGGCCCTCGCCCCCAGCGTTCTCCACTGGAAACCAGTTCGAGCTCAACTACGCCTTTGGCGCCTAGTGATATCTGTACGCCTCCATCCGCATCTTGACCCGCTTCCGGCATGATCACGCCCATGCATTTCTTCAACGCGGTCGTGACTTTGGGTTGGTGGACAACCTCCGGGAAGTTGGTTGAACCAATCTCTTCTTCCCCTTCACAAACGAGCACGAGATTTACAGGCAGTTTTTTCCCAGCCGCCTTGAAGGCATGAAGAGCGCCGAGGAAGGCCGTTTCAGGACCCTTTTGGTTCACAGCGCCGCGACCGACGCAGATCCTGCCCAGCCCTTCCTTGTCCACGATCCGCCCTTCGAGCGGTGGCGAAGACCACTCCGAAGCGTCAAACTGTTTCACGTCGTACATAAAATAGACGCCGAGGGTGGTGGCCGCACCGGCATCAAGGATGCCGAAGACCCCAGGCTTGCCCGTCGTTGGCACAATCTCGACGTTCGAGAATCCGGCATCGCGAGCGAGTTGCGCCATATAGTCAGGCCCTTGTGGATAGTTGCGGTTCTCGGCTGCGATCGAGGGCAAAGCGATCCAGTCCTGCAACCGCTTCACGGTCTCGTCATGCATCTTCGGTATTTGGTTCAGCACCGACTGGAGCCCGGGATCGTCTAAAGAGGAAGCAGAGATTGGCAATGCGGCGAAGGCGGCTCCCGCAAGTGCGCCCTGGATGAACTCCCGGCGATTGAGAGCGTTTTGGATCGAGTCAGTCAATGCGTCCCCCAGTGGCCGAACAAGGATGACTATCGTTGATTGGTCTCAGACTAAATTCTAGAAAGAGAACAATCCGGCTTTTATCGGAGGTCATCATACCAATTTGTTGCCTGCCGACCAGCGATTTTTTCTCCTGGAGGCGGCGAGATCATTCCCCTCTGTCGGCCACGCACAGCCTATCCAGAAACGGGCTTGTGGGTAGGAATCAGTCTCAGTCCACTGGAGACGGCAAAGGGCAAGCTTGTGTCCGGTGCCGTACGCGAACCTGACCGAACGCACGCGAGCTGAAGAGGAGTTGCGGGTATTAGCGTGAAGTGATTTTGCGACCAAGAACCAAATAATTTCCTGTTGGCCGACCATCCGTTACCTGGGTTTCGCGGTTTGAATTAAATCTGGAAATCCTAAACTCTCGAGGTGTGAGACGATCGGCGCCAACTCTTTGGTGCTGAAGTTCTTCCAGAACTGTCTGGTCAGGTTCCCAGCAGGTTAATTTGTAGTTTCTTGTACCCATGTTCGCGTGCCCATAGGTCCAAAGGTATTGTCGCCAGCTCATCCACAACGGCAACTGCCAGCCCCGTTTTCGTCAAGTCGATACTCTTCAGGTAGGTATGGCACGTGTCGCAGACGTCCACCCGGACGTGCGCGATCTCGGGCGCTGAATAATATGCCATCTGCGGTTCTCGTTCTTCTCCGCAGGCCGGACAATAAATTCTTCGGAAAGGCCATTCATGCGCGCAGAGCATACAAATCAGCGACTTTTTCGCACCGTCGCCTTCACTCCGCAATACGCCGACGGCAGGCTTGCCGCCGCAAAGCGGGCACGTCGATGGAGTTCCGTCCACAACCGCGACTTCGCGGTGATCCGCTAGATATTCAGCGTACGGTTGGAGAAAGATCCACGCGAGCACCCGCTCGGAATAAGTTGCACCGCGCTGATCGTTGGACTGGACTTGTTCTGCGTCATCCGCGCCCGCACCTAAGTCTGGATCTCTGTACCAGAAGTCTTCAATCGCGTGCTGCCATGCCGCCGATCCCTCCATCGCCAAAGTGGCGGCGGCCTGGGAAAGCGGCGCTGGCGCAATCTGCTGGATCACCGAGAGAAATCCCGGAAACTTTGGAAGAAGAAGAAAGAAATCTAGTTCATCTCTCAGGGGGCGATCAGAGAAAATCCTCGGCGAATCCGCGAGAGCTTTCTGAATTTCGCAGTAAACACCTTTCTGAAATGTCGCGATGTGGGCGTAGTAACGTAGCCCTTCGGCGGAGAAAGGGTAAGACGAGGATAGTTCGTTGGCGCGGCGAATGCGGCGATCCCACTTCGCAGCGTTCATTTGTTCATTTTCGCTCGGCCGAGTTGCGGAGAAGTTGCTCGTACCACGTGTGGTGGTGATGGTTGGCCCAGGCACGTGACACGTCGCCGCGAATGACGGAGCCAAAAGCACCGCGTTCCATCGCAGTACCCATGTAGACGTGGATGATAAAAAGCGCGATGGTGGCGAGCGCGCACACGGGATGTACGAACACGGCGGCGAGACGCAGGAAACGCAAATTCCAGGAAATGTGCTGAGGGAGCCACAGAATCAACCCGGAAAGCAGAAGCAGGATACCGTTCCAGAAGAAGCCCCAGAACAACAACTTCTGGCCAGGGTTGAAGCGGTCGGCGGAAGGGATCTGATCGTCTTCATTGCGAATGTAGTGTCCGATGGACGCCCACCAGGCCTTGTCGGCTGGTGTTTCCTTCATCTGCCGGTGCCACATGCTGTACATCAGCGAGACCCCGACGACGAAGACGAGGCCGAACCAAGGATGTAACTCGCGCGAAATCGTCGGCCCACCGAGGATGACGGCGATCCAAAAGAGCCACGGGCTCCAGAAGGCGAGACCGGTCAGCAGGAGATATACGTAGGAGACACCCGCCAACCAATGCACGAGCCGCTCGCGAAACGAATAGCGCAGGACGCGTCCGTTCGGAAGGAGATAAGGTTCGCTGCTCATTGGGTTCCTCCGTGAGACTCCTGCTCGTCTTCCTTTACAACCTTAGGGCCGAATCGCAAATAATGAATGAAAACGCCGACCGCCCCGAAGATAATCCCAAAGTTCCCAATCCATTTCAGCGGCCCTTTCCACAGCCGCACCGACAGAGGGATGGTCGGATCCTTCGGAAGTCCGCCGTACAACTCCGGATTCTTCGCATCGTGCAGGACGTAGATGACGTGGGTTCCGCCGACTCCGGCCGGATCGTAGACTCCCGCATCCTGGAATCCGGAGTTTGTGCGAAGTTGCTCGGCACGAGTCTCCGCTAATTCCTTCATTTCCGACTTCGTCCCAAAATGCAGGCAGCCCGTAGGGCAGGCCTTGATGCAGGCTGGTTCGAGTCCCACCGAAACGCGGTCATTGCAAAGCGTGCACTTAAAGACTTTGCGCGATGGCGGATCGAATTTCGGAATGTTGAACGGGCAACCGGTCATGCAATACCCGCAGCCGATGCAATTCGCCTCCTGGAAATCGACGATGCCGTTGGCATACTGAACGATGGCGGCGTCCGCAGGGCAGGCCGCAAGGCAACCCGGATCTGCGCAATGCATGCACTGATCTTTGCGCATCAGCAGCATCATGGTGCCATCGGCGCGCTCATGCTCGTTGAACTTGATCAGGTTCCAGTAATTCCATGCCGTCTCGGGCATCGTCTGGTAAGTGTTATCGAAGGTGGTTTCGCTGAACGTGTAACCGTTCCACTCCAGGCAGGCAACTTCGCAGGCTTTGCAGCCAATACACGTGGTCGTGTCGACCAGCTTGCATACTTGGAATTCACGGTTCAGACCTTTACCGGGAACGACCCCCGCGTGACCGGAAATTCGGATTAGCTCTGTAGCGGCCTGGCTCATGGTTGCTCCCTACGCCTTCTCGACTTTCACTAAGAAGCCCTTCGATTCAGGGGTGTGAGCATTCGGATCGGTGACTGTAGGCGTCAGCAAATTCGCCGGAGTCCGCGCATTTCTTCCCTCATCCTCGTCGATGCCTCGGAAGCCCTGATGAATCGGCAACCCGATCTGATACACCTTCTTGCCGTCAATCATCATCGGTTTCAGGCGGCGAGTGACAAAGGCTTTCGCGATGTACGTTCCGCGCGCGCTGATGACCTTGATCTTGTCCGTTCCGCGAATTCCTTTTTCGTCTGCCAACTCTACCGGAATCTCCACGAACGGTTCCGGGATGAGCTGGACGTTCATCGGATTATTTTTCGTCCAGTAGTGATATTGCTCGGTCAGCCGATAAGTGGTGCAGACGATGCTGTACTCCTCGGGCAATCCAAACTTATCGTACGGCGTGTTGAATTTCTTCACGAGCGGATTGTTCGACTGATCGGGATGCAGTGGATTTTTGATCGGGCTTTCAATCGGTTCGTAATGCTCGGGGAATGGGCCGTCCGCCAGCACACCGATTGGAGCGAATAATCGCCCAATGCCTTCTGGATTCATGATGAAGGGCCCCATGTGATCTTTGGGATGCGAATCCGGTTTGAAGTCCGGCACGTCATTGCCCACCCACTTGCCCGCCGCTTCGTTCCACCACACCTGTTTCCGCTCAGGATCCCACGGCTTCCCATCAGGGTTGCAAGACGCCCGGTTGTAAAGCACGCGACGGTTGGCCGGCCACGACCACGACCAGTTGGAAAAAACACCCATCCCGGATGGATCCTCTGTGCCGCGCCTCTGGATCTGGGCCCCGGCCTCCGTCCAGCAGCCGGAGTAAATCCAATTGCCGCACAGGGTTGTGCCGTCGTCCTTCAACCAGGCAAATCCTGGTAGTTGCTGGCCGGCCTTGATGACCTGTCCCGTCGCCTCGTCCTTCAAGTCGGCTAAGGCTCTCCCGTTAAGCTCCATCGCTACCTGGGAAAGTGGAGGATGGGCGGCGTCGGCATAAGCCCAATTCAGATTCAGAATGGGGTCGGGGAATTTTCCGCCGTCTTTCTTGTAGAGGTCGCGCACCCGCAGGAAAATCTGCGCGATGATGTCCTGGTCGAGCCGCGCTTGCCCCGGGGGTGGAACCGCGGCATATTTCCACGTGACCCAGCGGGCGGAGTTGGTCATGCTGCCGTCTTTTTCGGCAAAGCCCGCGCAAGGCAAACGGTAGACGGTGGTCTTGATGTTCTTCTGTTCTTCGGTCGTAATTCCCGGTGCTCGCCAGAACTCGCTGGTTTCATCCTCGTAAATTTCGCCCACCACCAGCCAGTCGGCCTTCTTTAGCGCATTGATGTTCTTGTTCGTGTCCGGGCCAATCATCACCCCATTCATTCCGAAGGCCAACATGCCCTTGATCTTGTCGTTGTACATGTCGTCCCAGATATGCGTCCACGAACAATCCTGTCCGGCCTTGGGGAAATAATCGAAGGCAAATCCGTTTTCTTTTGTGGCAGCGTCTCCATACAGCGACTTCAGCAACGACACCATGAATTTCGGCGTGTTCGCGTAGTAGTTCATCGAATCCCATACCGAGGGCTTTGATGCCGTCGGGGTGGTGCGTTTCAGAAAAGTGGCCAAATCTTTGTCGTCAGGAACCGGCGCTTTCAGGTAGCCAGGCAGGGAATCGTACAGGCCAGCCATATCTGTCGCGCCCTGAATATTCGAATGGCCGCGAAGGGCGTTCACGCCACCGCCCGCCCTTCCGACGTTACCGAGCAAAAGTTGAATCATGGCCGCCGTACGGATGATCTGCGTTCCAAAAGTATGCTGCGTCCAACCCACTGCATAGATGATGGTCGCGACTTTCTTCATGTCGCCATCTTTGCGGACCGAGGTAAAAAGATCGACGGCCTTCAGGTACTGGTCCTTCGGGATGCCCGTAATCCGTTCGACGGTTTCGGGGGTGTAGCGGGAATACTGCTGCTTCATCAATTGGAAGACGCAGCGCGGATGCTGCAGCGTCAGGTCGTAGGCAACGTTCGGTGGCAACGCGGGCGGTGCGGGTGTCGCTGGATGCGACGGCGCGGGAGTTGCGTGTGCGGAAATGGCGGCATCCGTTTTGCCGCTGAAGTCTCCGCCCTCCTGATAATTCCACGTAGTTTTATCGTATGCGCTCGTCGAGGCGTTGAATCCCGAATACAAGCCATCCTCTGGAAGTTTGAACCCCTCCTTAACGATGAACGCTGCGTTCGTGTAGTTGACGAGATATTCCTTGGCGATCCGGTTGTTCTCGATGGCATAGCGGATCAGGCCACCGAGGAATGCGATATCTGTGCCGGCGCGAATTTGTACGAAGAGATCGGCCGTAGCGGACGTGCGCGTGAATCGAGGGTCGACGGAAATCAGCTTGGCGTTGCGGTTACGCTTCGCCTCCATCGCCCACTTGAAACCGCAAGGATGGTTTTCGGCGGGATTCCCGCCCATGATCAACATCATGTCTGTGTTCTTGATGTCGATCCAGCCATTCGTCATGGCCCCGCGTCCAAATGTTGGTCCCAAACTTGAGACCGTGGGTCCGTGTCAAACACGGGCTTGGTTTTCTAAATAAACCAAGCCCAACCCCCTCATGGCCTTGACGGCCAAAAAATTAAATTCATTTGTATCCGTGCAGCCGCCGATGAACGAGATGCCTTCGCAACGATTCACCGTCCTGCCGTTCGCATCTTTCTCCACAAAGGAACTATCGCGCGTTTTCTTAATCCATTGCGCGATCTCATCCAGGGCGTTATCCCAGGAGATGTCCTCCCACTCCGTCGCGCCGGGGCGCCGGACTTGCGGCTTCGTGAGCCGCCGCGGGTTCAGCATGTCCTGTTCGAGCGAAGAGCCCTTGGGGCACAGCGTCCCACGGTTCGTCGGATGATCAGGATCGCCCTCGACGTGGATCACCTGCGGCGTGACGTTCTTTGCCCGATCACCGATCGTGTAGATGAGGACGCCGCATCCCACCGCGCAATAGGGACACGTCGAGCGCGTTTCGGCCGCGCGTGCAATCTTCAGTTCTTTGAGCTGTGCATAGGCGGGTTTGAGGTCGAACCCAAAGAGCGTGGCGCCGACCGCGCCGACCGTTGCCACCTTGAAGAAGTCTCTGCGGGACTGTTGCATCGAAGTGATCTCCGAGTGTGTCCGAGAGTCGAACGGCTTTCAGGTTTTCTAGTCCTCGATCATTAGGTTTGTCAAGGGGTAGCCATTGTTCGGCAAGCCATAAGTCAGAGGCAGCAACACAGTGTTAACACACTGCCTCATCGTTCGATGGCTGTCAGTCGTAGACAGTAGAAGCCCGATCTCCATGGTTACTCATCCTTGTCGACATGAGATCCTTAAGGATCGCGTGTCGTCTAGTTAGACGACAGATGTCTTGGAAAAGAGCCTGGCCCCAGCGGTGCTCGGCCCATGACGTTCTCGCCGCTTTGGAGAGCCGGCCGGGCGATCCCCAGCTTCTGCATCTTGTGGATAAGCGTAGTGCGTTTCAAACCAAGTTTGGCGGCTGCGCCTTTCGGGCCGCCGATCACCCAGCCGACTCCTTCCAGCGTCTGCTGAATCAGAGTCCGTTCGGAATCGCGTAGCGTGGTTGCACCCGGAAAGATAGCGGCGCGCTGCTCAATTTCTGTGGTGGGCAAAGGATTGGGAAGCACACCATGGTTTGAAAGGATTACGGCACGCTCAATCAGGTTCTGCAGTTCGCGGATATTCCCCGGCCACTGATATGAACTCAGCGCAGACATCGTTTCTGGAGGAATGTGTTCGATTTCCCTCCCCATCCGGCGGCCTAAAATCTCCACAAAATGCGTCACCAGGGCTGGAATATCTTCGCGGCGCTCCCGCAATGGTGGCAGCAGGATGGGGAAGACATTCAGACGATAGTAGAGGTCGCTGCGAAATTCGCCTCGACTCACCATTTCCGTCAGGTCGCGATTCGTTGCAGCAACCAGCCGCACATCCACCTGGTGAGTCCGACCGCTGCCCAGGCGCTCGAATTCCTGTTCCTGCAATACGCGAAGCAGCTTGGGCTGCAGTGCCGGTGGAATATCGCCGACCTCGTCGAGGAAAAGCGTACCTTTGTCGGCCAACTCGAAACGGCCAATCTTTTGCGCGATGGCTCCGGTGAACGCGCCCTTCTCGTGGCCAAAGAGCTCACTTTCCAGCAGATCCAGTGGAATGGCGGCACAATTCAATCTTACAAAAGGCCGTCCACACCTTGAGCTGATGTTGTGGATCGCTTGTGCGATGAGTTCCTTGCCGGTGCCCGTCTCTCCCTGGATCAACACAGTCGAACCCGTAGGCGCGACGCGTTCGACTTGTTCGAGTACTACTTCCAGGGCAGGACTATTGCCTATGACCTGCTGGAATCTGCGCTGGTAGGAATCCTGATCACTAGTCCGCAATATCTCGGTAGCTGCCACAGAGAACCCCCCTCGTGCCCCACGCACGCTTTTTATTGGGCTTAAAGCTCCAGAGCTGCTCGGACACTTTCGAGCAACGCCTCATCGTCGAATGGTTTTGCCATGAACTCCACTGCGCCTGCCCTTAAGGCCTGCATCCGCATTTTCTCGTCACCGTGTGCCGTAATGAAGATGGTCGGAATCTTGCACCGATCAGCGTTGAGTTTGGCCTGCAATTCCAGACCGGACATTCCCGGCATGCGGATGTCCGCGACCAGACATCCAACCTCTTTCTGCTGGCCAGACTTAAGGAATTCCTCGGCTGAGGCGAACACTTGCGCCGGCAAACCGACCGACTTCAAGAGGCCTTGCAATGCGCTGCGCATCAAATCATCGTCATCAACAATTGCGACCATTTTCCCCTTCTTTCGGATCACCATGGTGCAAAGTTAGCAGTGCGTCATCGATGGCGCAATTATGCTTAGGTCGCGGCGCAATCATACTTTGGTATAGGGCGGAGTATCAGCGGCAGGTATTACTCAGGTGCATCGGCTTTAATGGGTAGAGCGAAACAAAAACTTGCGCCCCGCGGAGAACTGTCGGAGGCCCACAAGCGACCGCCATGGGACTCAACGATGGTACGGCTGATCCGAAGTCCCATGCCGGTGCCATCACCCTTGGTGGTAAAGAAGGCATTAAAGATCTGGTCCGCATGCTGCGTTGGAAGCCCCACGCCGGTATCGCTGACCGAGACCAGCACCTGACCATCATCACCGCGCTGCGACTGGATGGTGAGCTCGCGCGTCCCATCCACATCTTTCATCGCCTCGATGCTGTTAATGATGAGGTTCATTAACACTTGTTGCAGTTGCACTCGATCTCCCATGACCTGAGGAAATTCTGCAGCGAGCTCCGTCCGGACCGATATGGAGTACCGCGCTGCTTCACCGCTCATGAGGGCCACCATTTCTCGAACGATCTCGTTCAAATCGACCGAATCCCATTGCGGAGTAACCTTTTTGAAAAGCAGGCGAGTTCGGCTGATGATCTCCGCCGCGCGGGTCGCATCTTTGACGACTCTCGATGCGGCCTCGCGAGCCTCTTCCAGATCGGGATGATCGCGATTGAGCCAGCGCAAGCAGGTATTCGCGTCGGTGACGGCGGCGGCAATCGGTTGATTCACTTCGTGTGCCAGGGAGGCGGTTAGCTCTCCCATCGTCGTGATGCGGCTGATGCGTGCAAGATCCGCTTGTGCCTGACGTAAAGCTTCTTCCGCCTGCCTGCGTTCCGTAGTGTCGGTGGAGCTGCCAACAAATTGCACTAAATTTCCAGACGCATCCAAAACGGGATGTCCGACGCTATGGAGGTGTCTTACGGCGCCACCTGGAAGAAGAATTCGGTATTCGATGTCGTAATCCGACTTTTCGCTGATTGCTCGATCGATTGCTTGTCGCTGCCTAGTTCGATCAGCTGGATGAATTCGCTCTAGCCGGTTTTCCCATGTAGGCAGGCCCTCTCCCGGATCGAAGCCGTATATGCGATACCATTCTTCGGAAAGATGCAAGGCGCGTTGTTCAGCTACGTCCCAGGCCCAACTTCCCGTATGTGTGAGCTTCTGCGCTTCTGCTAAATACGCCTCGCTCCGTCGCAGCTTCTCCTCAGCCCGCCTGCGTTCCGTCACGTCCATTACAGTACCCACATACTCAACGAGGTCGCCGGATGGATCGAAAACGGGGTGAGCTACCACATGGATGTCTCTGATCTCGCCGCCGGGATGGACGATTCGGTAATCCGTCTCGTAGTCGAACTTGGCACGACCTGCCGCCGCCGATATTTCCCTGATCTTGGCTTGATCATCGGGATGGACGCGCTGCAGGAATGTTTCAAATCGCGGCAGTCCGTCGCGCGGATCAAAACCCAGCACGCGGTAGCATTCTTCGGACCAGTACCTCATCGCCCCGGTGGCGGAGACTCGTGCCCAACTGCCCGTATGGGTGAGCCTTTGGGCTTCCGCCAAGTACGCCTCACTTCGTTTCAGCTTCTCTTCCTGCAGTTCCAAGGCCTTGGCGGCGGATCGCCTATCCATCGACGACGTCAGCAGAGCCAGCCCGAGGACGATAAACGTAACGGCGACAATTCCGGCAATGCCGAGTCCGGAAATGCTTACGGCATGAGACAGGTCGACTGGCGCGCCGGAGGGCGTGAAACTGGCGGCGGCCATGCCGGTGTAATGCATGATGGGAATCGCAGCGCCCATCACGACGGCTCCAGTTATCTTCTCCCGGCCAATCCCCGTTTTCTCATCTCGGAAGTGAAAGGTAATCCATAGCGCGGCGAGAGAAATCAGAATTGCGAACACAACCGACAGGACGACGAGAAAGGAATTAAACTGGCATATCGCCGGTAAACGCATGGCGGTCATGCCGATGTAATGCATACTCGCAATACCAGCGCCCATCAGGAGACTTCCGGCGACCGCTCGGGACGCGCTCATTTTCTGTCGGCCGACAACGTACAGCGCAATGACCGACGCGAGAATGGCCGCAAGTAAAGACAGCAGAACGGTTGGCCAATGGTATGCCACGGGAATCGGTAGGATGAACGCCAGCATCCCGATATAGTGCATTGACCAAATTCCAGTCCCCATCGCACTGGCACCGCCGAGCACCCAAAGCACACGACTCCAACCGCCCGCAGCCGTTACGCGACTTGCGAGATCCAGAGCAGCGTACGACGCAAACATGGCGATGAACACCGAAAGCGCCACGAGCGCGTAGTTGTAAGAGCCAATCAAGTTCACGGCAGCCATTTGACTCCATCCGAGTTGCCCGGAGGAACAATCGCCCGCGCTTCAATCAAGAAATTAACCGTCTTCCTAACACGTGCCTTTGTTTAACAATGGCGTCATTACTACTTCTTCTTGGCGGGCGGAAGCTGAAGTTTCGCCGCCATTCTGACCAGTTCCGCCAGTGATTCAGCCCGCATCTTGCGCATCACGTGCCCGCGATGGATCTTCACGGTGATTTCGCTGGTTCCGAGCTCAGACGCTATTTGCTTATTGAGCATGCCCGAAACTACTAAAGTCATAACTTCGCGCTCGCGTATGGTCAGCGACTCGTAGTGCTTTCTCAACTCGCCAATTTCGCTCTGCTGTTGACGCGTTATCCGGTCACGATCCAATGCCTGATGAATCGCATCCAGCAAGTCCTGATCTCGAAAGGGCTTCGTCAGAAACTCCACCGCACCGGATTTCATCGCTTTAACCGTCATCGGAATGTCTCCATGACCGGTGATAAAGATGATGGGAATCCGAATGCCGGCGTCGGCCAACTCGCGCTGAAAATCCAGACCGCTGATTCCAGGTAGCCTCACGTCCAGGATCAGGCAGCATGGCCCGTCCGGTCGCTTGCCGCGGAGGAACTCTTGCGCCGTACCGAAGGTCTCGGACCGCAAGCCAATCGACTTCAGCATTCCTTGGATGGAGGCGCGTACCAAATCGTCGTCATCGACCACAAACACTGTCGGTGCGGCTGCCGGCTTCATTTAGCCGCCTCGATCTTAGTGAGCAATGCGTGAGCAAGGGCGCCGGCAAAAAAGTGAACGACTCCTCGCCATTTATGCGGGATCACAGCCGGGCCTCGTCCTTGTCGAGCATCTTCCTATCCAAATTCTGAACGGGAGAACATGATAACCCAGTGTCCTCAGTCCCCAAAAACGGGTCAAGCGGTGAGTTCCGGTGTTAAGAGAGCAGGTTTTCGGGAACAGGAATTCGGACTTTGTCGCAGCGGATCGGCGATCGCACAGGCGGGTCCACGGCCATGCATTCGAAGGGTGCCCCACGGCCGTCCAAATGCCGACAGCTCTATCCACCTGTTGACACTCGGACACCAAGTTTTCTTCACGTCTCTAACCGAACAACCTTGGATCGCACGGACTTAGCAGTATTGCGACGTTTGGAGACCTGGATGCAGTTATTCGAGATGACGTAGGCGCCGACAACTAACCGGCTTGAGGATCCCCTCGAAACAGCCTCGGTCGGTGCAGGGAACGGCGCTACGTCAAGAGTCGAAGTTCTTTAGCAATAGGAGCAAGTCGATCTGAATTCGAAAGGACGTAATTGTAATGGCGAATCTAAAGACGAAAATGTGCGCACACATCCCGTGTCTTTGCACCGTGGCAAATGGGGAAGAATACTGCGGAGCGGCGTGTCGCGACGCGGGAAGCGAAGACGTGGAAATCGCATGTCAATGCGACCATCCGGCGTGTCCGCTCTCAGTTCGGCAATTTGTGTCAGGCAACGCCGTTGACCTGACCAACTGATAGAGGACAGATCGAGCAGACGTGATACTGACGTGCGGCCCCGCCGCAGGAGGATTGATTGTGAAGGTCCTAAAACAGAGCTTGTCCCTTTTGCTTTCATGTTGCCTTGTCTTAGGCAGTGCGCCGGGAGGTCTCGCCGCTCAGGCGAACCAATCCGCCCCACAAGCGCCGATCCAGGCCGCGCCGCAAACGCCAGAACAGCTGCAGCAACTGGTGGCGCCGATCGCACTGTATCCGGATGCGCTGGTAGCACAAATCCTTGCGGCTGCTACCTATCCCGACCAAGTTGTGGAAGCCGACCGCTGGCTGCAACAACATACCGATCTTAAGGGTGAACAACTCGGCCAAGAGGTCGATAAGCAGCCCTGGGATCCCAGTGTGAAGGCACTCGTGGAGTTTCCTTCTGTCCTCGCCAACATGGACAAGAATCTGTCCTGGACCTCGTCGCTTGGCGATGCTTACGTCAACCAACAGCAGGACGTGATGAACGCTGTTCAGGTAATGCGCGACCGTGCGGAAAAGGCCGGCAACCTAAAGAGCACATCGCAGGAAAACGTGAGCAAGCAGGGGCAAACCATTGTGATTGAGCCCGCGGACCCGGAAGTTGTTTATGTGCCTGAATACGACCCCTGGCTCGTGTATGGAGAGCCTGTCGGAATCTGGCCGGGCTGGTACTGGTATCCGGGACTGTACCTCACGGGTCCAGGGTTCGTATGGGGCCTTGGCTTTGGAATTGGCTTCTTTGGCGGTTTTGGCTGGGGCTGGGGACACTGGGGATACGATTGGCACCACCACGGCGTTCTTTTCGACCGCCACGCCTACGTTTCTCACAGCCGAGTTTTTGCCAATCGCAACGCCTTCAATCGCGGCGGTGGATTTCATGGCGCTAGCGGATTCCATGGTGGGGGAGCGAGAGGATTCGCGGGTGGCCAGCACGGCTTCGCGACGGCACACGCCCAGGCCGGCACTCATTCTGGAGCGTTCAGCGGTTTCAATCATGGAGGAGTGACAAGAGGCTTCTCCTCCCGCGGGCAGTCGAGCTTTGGCGGAGGCTTCCATGGAGGTGGAGGGTTCCACGGAGGCGGAGGGTTCCACGGAGGCGGAGGATTCCACGGTGGCGGAGGCGGTCGCCGCTGATTCGGTTTAACTGCTGGAAACAAAATTGATGATATGGAGAAAGAACTCATGCGCACAGACAATATGACGTCCAAAGCAAGTGAAAAAATTATCGTGAGGTTTGCCTGGGGGTTCGCATCCACCGTCCTTCTTCTGCTGCTGGTGGGCTTGCTGCTGCTGGTGATGGGCTTCGCCGGAGCGAGCGTTGCTCAGGAATCACCACAACCAAGAACGTTCTCGTCTCCAGACGAAGCTAGTAACGCTCTCTTCCAGGCTGTCCAGAAACAAGATGAGCCTGCCCTGGAAGCTATTCTCGGAGCAGGAAAGGAGGTCACTTCGTCGCGCGACGACGTCGAAGACAAGCTGGAGCGTGAGCGATTTAGTCAAAAGTACCAGGAGATGCACCGTCTGGTCCGAGAGCCCGATGGAAGCACGGTGCTGTACATCGGCGCAGAAAACTGGCCTTTCCCGATCCCTCTGACGTCAAAGAATGGCGCGTGGTACTTCGATTCCGAGCCCGGTGCGCAGGAAATTCTGTTCCGAAGAATTGGAGAGAATGAAGCCACTGCGCTTCAAGTCTGCGAGGAGTTTGCGATCACAAAGAAGGACCAGGACCCGAAACCAGCTAGCTACGATCCGATTACCCAATTCGCCCAGAACCTGGCATCCGCTGATACAACCAATGCCAACGGCAATGGCTCCGCTCCCTTTCACGGATACTACTTTCGCATCGCGAATGGAAACTCGGCGACAGGGGCCAATAGCTACATGTCCGGCGGAAACCATAAGAAGGGTGGTGTGACTTTGGTTGCTTATCCCGCGGAGTACCGGTCGTCCGGGGTCAAGACGTTCATAGTCACCCGGCACGACATTGTTTACGAAAAAGACCTCGGGCATGACACGACGACAGTCGCGCCCGGTATAAACGCAAAACCTCGCAATTCCGGTTGGCGCCCTGCGGAGTGATGTGTGGACGGCACCTTTCTTCGACATAGAAAATTGAGGCTGATTCGAGCCTTCACCATCTAATAAAGAAAAGGTAGTTTGAGAGTGAATATGAAAGGAACACCATGAAAATTCCAACACTGTCGGCCGCTGGCCCAGGAACGATCACACTCGGCGGTGAACTCACTGTCAGTCGCCTTGGCTTTGGAGCGATGCGCCTGACCGGCGACGGAATCTGGGGACCACCAAAGGACCGGGCGGCGGCAATAGCCGTCCTTCGACGAGCGGTTGAGCTTGGCGTCAACTTTATCGATACGGCTGATTCCTACGGTCCCAACGTTAGCGAAGAGCTGATTGCCGAGGCGCTGGCGCCTTATCCCAAGGGCCTTGTTATCGCGACTAAAGGCGGATGGAATCGCCCGGGGCCGAACCAGTGGACCCACGATGCCAGCCCAGCGCACTTGCGCGATGCGGTGGAGGGCAGCCTGAAGAGACTTCGCCTCGACCGGATCGACGTCTACCAGTTGCACGTTCCCGATCCGGTGGTGCCCCTTGACGCGTCGGTTGAGACCCTGGCGAACATGCGATCAGAAGGAAAGATCCGGTTAGTCGCGTTGTCGAATGTCACCATAGAGCACATCGAGCGGGCCCGGAAGATCGTACCGATCGTGTCGGTCCAGAACCGCTACAGCTTTGCCGATCGCGAATGGGATAATGTCGTGGATTATTGCGAGCGCAGTGGGATCGCGTTCATCCCGTGGTTCCCGCTGGGAGCAGGGCGCGTGGCCGGTAGGCTGCTGGAAGGGATTGCGAAGGCTCGCCAAGTAAAACCCATCCAGATCGCCTTGGCGTGGTTGCTGAAGCGGTCCCCGATTATGCTGCCCATTCCCGGGACTTCCTCAATTGCACATCTTGCGGAAAATGTGGAGGCAGCATCGTTACAACTGTCTGAGAAGGAATATCTGGAACTAACTGGGATTACGGAGTTGGCTTCCTGAGCCCAGTCCGCTTCTCGTGCCCGGCCCGTCGAAGACAAGGGACCGGGCAAGGCAAATGAGGCTCCGTCGGGTGTTCTTCAAGGAATAGTATTTTCTGATAGCGCTGGCTTATGCAACTGCCCAGGAGGACTTGCCATGACTCCGAACGATAGCAACTCGAATCACTCACGCATCAATTCTTCCGAGCAGTCTACGGCGACCGACAGTGTGCTCGCCAACCTGGACCCTGCACACCACGACCCTGCAAACCACGACCCCGGTGTGAGCAGGAGAGAGTTTGTCGGCATGACTGCCGCATCCCTGCTGATGGCCCGAACGCTAAGCGGATCCACAGAAAGCGATCGCAAGAATGGGATTCCATATAGGCCGCTAGGCCACACTCGTGAAAAGGTTTCAGTGATCGGGCTCGGCGGGTATCACCTGGCTCGCCAGAGCGATCCGGAAGAGAGCGTTCGGATTATTCGGACGGGGATCGATGAAGGAATCAATTTTCTCGATAACTGCTGGGACTACAACGGAGGAGAGAGCGAAATTCGGATGGGCAAAGCCCTACGCGACGGTTATCGCGAGAAAGCGTTTTTGATGACTAAGATCGATGGTCGCACCAAGACTACCGCCGCCGCCCAGCTCAATGAATCGCTACGGAGGTTGCAGACCGATCGAATTGACTTGCTCCAGTTCCATGAAGTGATTCGTGATTCTGATCCGGAGCGCATTTTTGCCGAAGGCGGCGGCATGGAGGCCGTACTGGACGCCAAGACGGCAGGCAAGGTCCGTTTTATCGGTTTCACGGGCCACAAGAGTCCAGACATCCATCTGAAGATGCTGGCTACAGCGTCACAACATGGCTTCAAGTTTGATGCGGTTCAGATGCCTCTGAACGTGATGGACGCTCATTTCAACAGTTTCGAAAAGCAAGTGCTCCCGGTTTTGACCGATAACGGCATTGCAGTTCTTGGCATGAAGCCCATGGGCGACCACGTCATCCTAGAGAGCAAGACCGCAACACCGGCCGAGTGTCTCTATTACTCGATGAATCTTCCCACGAGTGTTGTCATCACCGGGTGCGACTCGATGGAGATCCTGCAGCAAGCTCTCCATGCAGCCCGCAGTTTTCAGCCGATGCACTCTTCCCAAGTCGCAGCTCTCCTGGCAAAGACTTCAAAGGCAGCGGAGGCGGGCCAGTTCGAACTCTACAAGACTAGTCACCAGTTTGATGGCACGTATGCCAATCCGCAGTGGCTAGGTTGATGCCGAACGACCTTGGAACAAGGAATGGTTGGTCTGCAACGATGGAATTGCCGGCAACGAATCAAATGATGCGTGCGCGCATCCTGCTTTTCATCGGTGCGCAGATATTTCTTCCAGCTCTGGGCCGCGCCCAGACTGTTCCGTTACCTGAGCCTCCGCAGGTGCGAGCGAGCCGGCACGTGGTATCCCTGACGCTGCATGCAGTGAACGAGAATGGCCGGAATGCCTTCGCTTTCGACGGTGCGAGCGTCGCCCCCGTGATCCGTGCTTCGCCGGGGGACGTTCTCAAAATCACATATATCAATGATCTTCCTTCCAAGTCCAGCGAAACTTGTGCGGTGAATCCGTGCATGAACATGACGAACTTGCATTTTCATGGGCTCACTGTTTCGCCGGATGCCCCACAGGATGACGTGCTCGGAATGATGGCGATGCCCGGCCAAGTCTTGCACTATTCGGTTGAGATTCCACGCGATCATCCGCCGGGCCTGTTCTGGTACCACACTCATCCTCATGGCGAGAGTCACCGGCAGGTATTAGACGGAATGTCAGGAGCCATCGTCATCGAGGGGATGGAACGTTATGTTCCCGAGCTCGGACGGCTTCGTGAGCGCGTGATCGTTGTGCGAGGCCGTTCCATTGAGCATGATCCGAACGCGGCCGAGCTCAGGCGCGATGTCGAAATCCGAGCCAAGGGATGTGGCGGGGAAGCGGAGGCGGTCGAAGAAGTGTTTACCGTGAATGGAGTAATTCGACCACGAATCCAGATAGCGCCGAAAGAGCGGCAGTTCTGGCGCATCGTGAACGCCTCTCCGGACCGCTATTTGGACCTCCAGCTGGATGGACAGACTTTTGAAATCGTGGCGCTGGACGGGATGCCACTCGCGTACCACGAGCCCAAGGCCCCGACCCGCACCACCGATCACTTACTGCTGGCGCCTGCCGGACGGCTAGAAGCGATCGTCACCGGTCCCCCGTCTGGATCACATCGTGCCCTGCGCACGCTTTGTGTGGATACCGGTCCGGACGGAGATCCCAATCCGGGGATGGTGCTGGCAGATCTGGTGCAGACCAGCTCGGATTTCGGCTCCGATGTACCGCCTAAGAAAATGCACGCTACCGACGACCGTCCGCCCCTATACCAGGAGCTTGACGTTGAGCGATTGGAGAAGACCACACCCGACTTCACTGTCACCTTCACAGAAGACAAGAATGGCTTTTATATCAATGGCCGCAAGTTCGCGCCGGATGTAGGTCCGATGACGAGCGCTCCCGTCGGCACATATCAGCATTGGCGTATTGTCAACGAGACTGCTGAACTACATCCTTTCCACATCCACCAGGTCCACTTCCTTGCCTACGCGGAAAACGGTGCTCCGCTCTCGCATCCTGCGTGGCTCGATACCGTGAATGTTCCCTATCGCGGATCCGTTGATGTCATTCTGGATTTCACCGATCCTGTCATCAAAGGCATGTCGGTGTTCCATTGTCATCTGCTGAATCACGAGGACAAGGGCATGATGGCCAAGATCTTGTTCAAGTAACCGGTTTCCACGCCGCCGCCTGCGCAGGCCCGCAGCCAGGATGTTTATTCGAGCTGAACTAGTTCTCGAGGAAAATCGGTGACGCGTAGGGCTGCGGCGCAATTGCGCCAACCAGGAGAGCTTTTTGAGGTCCAGAGCCACGCGAAATGAGGCCCGCCCTTGGACAGCGTGTCCCCCGAAGGACATCGTCTAAATTCAAATAGCTGGGACAGAAATTTGCGCCGACCACCCGGCTAAAGAAAGAAGTCAGGGGAAGATCGAACTTAATCTCCCGGGAGGATGTCACACCGGGTCGGATTCATCGCACAGGCGCTGGTAGTATTCCCGCCCTTGCTGAAATCCGCGCGTAAAGGGCTCTTCTACTGCCGCCGTGGGGTATTGCAGCCGCAGATATTCCAGGCCGCTCGTCATCTCGGACGCGATCTGATCAAACTCTTTGCAGCGATTTCTGGCGTGCAGAGCAGCTTCGAAACCCAATAGGTAGAACTTCTCGCCGTCTCCGAACTGCCGGCCAGACTTAAGGTAATGTTGCAACGCTGTGTTGAGGCTTGTGCTGTCTTCGTTCACGGGGTTCTCCTCTTTAACTCAGTCGTCCCTTTAAGGGCGCCTGCCATCGCTCACGCGGCGGTCTCTGCGACGAACGTTTCGATCTCGGTTACCTCTTCATGCGTCAGGCGAATCTCGCCAGCCCGCATGACTCCCTCTGCCTGACGCGCGTTGCGGGCGCCGACGATCGCCCCAGTCACCGCTGGATGGTGCAGTGTCCAAGCGATTGCGACTTCTCCAGTTGACCGGTTGTGGCGTCTGGCAATCTCTTGCAATCGGTCCACCAGTGCCAGGTTCCGAGACAGTTGCGGCTCGGTAAAGTCGGGATGACTCCTGCGCCAGTCATCCTTGGGTAGTCTGGCCGCGCGTTCGCGAGTCATAGCACCGGTTAAGAGACCGGAAGCCATCGGGGAATAAACGATGACCCCAATACCTTGACTCATGCAGTAGGGTAGGATCTCGTCTTCGATCTCGCGGTGCACGAGCGAATACCGCGGTTGCAGCGAAGTTACGGGCGCTATGGCCTGAGCGCGGCACAGTTGCTGGACATCGAAGTTGGAAACTCCAATCCAGCGCACCTTGCCTTCGCGCTTCAGGTCGGCGAGCGTGGACCATCCTTTTTCCAGTTCGGGTGAATCAGGGTCGGGAGGCCAGTGGATTTGGTAAAGATCGATTACGTCGACGGAAAGGCGGCGAAGGCTATCCTCGACTTCGCCGCGGATCGAGTCGGCGGTCAGTACTTTCTGTACCTCACCGTTGGCGTCCCCGCGCAGGCCGCACTTGGTAAAGACGTAAGGTCTGGAGCCGTGCCACTCCTTCAGAGCACGGCCCACCACTTCCTCGGAGTGTCCCAGACCGTAGACGGCGGCGGTGTCGATCCAGTTGACGCCGAGTTCGAGCGCACGGTGAATCGCGGCGATGGATTCATTATCATCCTGCGATCCCCAGGCGAACTGCCAGCCCGAGCCGCCGATGGCCCAGGCCCCGTAACCCACTCGAGTAATGTTCAAGTCTGAATTGCCCAGCTTGCGTGTTTGCATACAATCTCCTTTAAAAGTTCCGGGCGATAGATCTCCAGCAGGTCTGGAGTGTTCTCCGCGTCTGCGAGGTCTTATCGCTACGACCGCCACATCGCAGCGTAGATTGTTGTTTGATTCAAGACTTTCATGACTATCTCTTTCGTTTCTCCATGAATGCAAATGGCGTTCCAAAGATTGCGACGAAAGAACCTCCTTGATTTGTTCTGGCCCATGGCTTTACGCGCGTTGCGCCTAGAATTTGGGGCCACGTAAGGCTGACACCGTCGACCTACCGACGGCGCGCGTCCACCCGCGGACGTGGTGATGATGGTTTCCCTCCACACTGCGAATGTCGAGGCAGCGAACCCCGCGTGTCTTGCCCAGAGGCGACGTTTGGAAACCTGGATGCAGATGAGCAATGGGATGCGTGTTTGCGAGCTTGAAGAAACGCACGTTCCCGATTGGACCAGGGCATGAGGGTGAATCAAGAGAATCGTATTCGAGCAGGGAGCGCAACTCACGTCTTGCTGGTAACCATTTCGATTGCGATGACGCAGGGCCTCGGCCACGCGCAGGCGCCAGCCGCCTCACGAGAAACGATGTCACCTTCTTCGACTATCGCCCACGTTGGGTCCGGTGAAACTCGGTCAACATCGATCGAGCAGCAGTCGTCGGATCAGATGGCGACCAGTCCGTGTCGCCTCCAGGTGCAAGACACGTTTGGCCAAACTCCGGCGAGCGCCCCAGGAGCCAAGGCGACGACCGAAACCATGGACTACACTCCGTTGTCCGCACGTTGTAAATTCAACTTGTTTCTGAAGCAAACCCATTCGCCCTCCACATTCGTGTCGGCGGCTTTTCAGGCGACTTTGGACCAAGCCCAGGGGCAATGGCCCCACTATGGCGGAGGAATGCTAGGTTGGGCGAAGCGATTTGGGGCGACTCTGGCGGACACAGAATCCCGGAGGTTCATCCAGACAGTTGCTTTATCGACGATCTTGCACCAGGATCCTCGATATTTCCCCTCACACAAGAGAAGTGTTGTTTCTCGGTCGTGCTATGCCGTAACCAGAGTTGCGATAACCAGGAACGACAGCGGAGATAACACATTCAACACGTCCGAATTTCTGGGTACTCTGTTTACCAGTTCGCTACAAAACAGTTACTACCCGAGACAGGACCGCAATTTTGGTAAAACCATGAATCGATTTAGTGGTGCGCTGATCTCGGATGCGATTGGAGATCTTCAACACGAATTTATGCCGGATATCAAGCGTCTCTTCCGGAAGCATGCGCCGAGGAAAATCCTGAAGATCGAGGAGAAGCTTCCGATCCCTGCCGAAGATAAGCCGTAGCCAGAGGGTAAGCCGCAAAAACTCTCAGCTTCCAGCAAAACTACACTTCTGCCGCCCCCTTGTGGCATCGGCGCTTTGGCCCGGTCAACTCGCAATCGAGGCGGAATGACGATCTGCGATACCGGCAACTTCTTCCATTCGCCGCAGGACAGCGGAGAAATCGTCCTCATCGTGGTGTGCCAGTTCCTCTGAATTCACGCGAGACGCCGCTTCAGTAGCAGGGAGGGGGATATGCGCTTCTGCTGCTGCCTTAAGAATCAACTGGAAATCCTTGTTCATTAGGCGGAGTGGAAATTGCGGTGTGTAATCATTGATCGCAACCCTCGCGAGCTTTCCCACATGGGCCGGCGCGATCACCGCTGTCTTTGACAGGACCTCAAGCAAACGTTCGCGATTCAGACCAACAGTTTCTCCAAGGACCACAGCCTCAGCGATGGCTTGCATGCCAACCCCTAACAGCGTGTTGACGACCAACTTCATCGTTGTTCCGGAGCCGGAGCCCCCAAGAAGAAAGTACTGCTTTGCAATCGCCTGGAATATTGGTTCGGCGGCGCGGAACAAGTCTTGGCTGCCGCCGGCCAGTAGCGTCAGGATACCTTGTTCCGCGGCAGGGGTGCTGCCGGAGATGGCGACATCCAATACATCGATGCCACTCTCGGCGCCAAGCCTGTGCAATTCCCGCGAACTCTCAGGGGAGATCGTGCTCATCTCTAACACGACGGTTCCTCGCCGCGCTTTAGCAAGAACTCCCGCTGGCCCGATATAAACACGTTGAACTGCTTCATCATCGCTAAGGCACGAAAGAATCACATCGGCGGCCCGCGCCAGTTCAGGAATGTTTCTAGCAACGGAACCTCGCTTTGCTGCGACGGCTTCCGCCTTAGCGATATCCCTGTCGTATGCGACGAGCGGGTACCCGTGATCAAGCAGGCGTTGTGCGATTCGGCTTCCCATGTTGCCTAATCCAATAAATCCAAGTTCCACGTTGTCTGCTGTAAGAAGTTTCATAGGTCTTCTCTTATCTCCTGAACCGCTGAATGCATTTCCAGTTCCAACACTACAAAGCCGTGTGAAGACCAAGGTGAAAGTGCGCTCTGACCAACAAACACACAGGCACTTCGAGTTAAACGGCGCCTTCGCTGATATTCACAGCAGTCGAGATTGAACTAGATAACGCGAGTCGAGTCGAAATGCGGACGTTGGTGTCAACTGCGGGACGAATATCCGA
Organism: Acidobacteriota bacterium; assembly: GCA_013289685.1. Lineage (GTDB taxonomy): Bacteria > Acidobacteriota > Terriglobia > Terriglobales > Acidobacteriaceae > Sulfotelmatobacter. The sequence continues at coordinate 316,961 of JABCZL010000005.1, forward strand.
TAGTCATAGGGCTTTGCCCAACCGCCCCGTCGACTCATATTGCTGAAAATGCTCGACTTAGTTACCTTCGGGTTGATTGGAGACAGGCGTGCATTTTCATGTCCCGACCGGGAGGTGGAGACAATATGCAAGCGACCGTGGGACACATCGGAAACGAACAGCGCCTCGATCTTCCTGCTCCAGAAAACAAAACTCGTGAACTACAGGACGCTTTCTCGCGTTGTCTGCCGTTGCTCCGTAGAACAGCATGTCGGTACCTGGGCAACGAGGCCGACGCAGAGGACGCGGTTCAGGATGCGCTCCTCTGCGCTTACAAACACTTGGATCAGTTCAGAGGGCAGGCGCAAATGTCGACATGGCTGGTTGCTATCGTCAGCAATTGTGCGCGGATGCAATTACGAAAAAGGCTACGGCAAAACCACGTATCTCTCAACGATCAATTCGGAGACGAAGAGGGATATACGCTGTCAGAGCGGTTAGTGCACTTCGGACCGAGTCCGGAAGAAGAGTATCGAAAAGCGGAACTGCACGAGCACCTCATGCAGTTCGTAGCGGAGCTTTCTCCCGCGTTGCGCAGGGCATTTCAATTGCGTGACTTGGATGGTTTCAGTACGAGTGAAGCAGCACAAGTTCTAGGGTTAGTTGAGGGCACGGTGAAAGCCCAGGTCGCACGGGCGCGCGCAAAGCTCACGCGTCTTGTGCGCCGGGCACTCGGTGCCCAGCCTCGTCATCCGCGCGCGAGGCGTCCTCTCAGGCCAGGAACTGCAGCAGAGCGTTGGAGCGTATCGGTCTGAGGTTAAACAGAACTGCGGTTAGCGAACGGACGATGTCGGTGATTGACGAAACAGGGAAATTCTATGTGGATTGTTCGACTAGCATTGCGCCGGCCTTACACCTTCGTGGTGATGTCCATACTCATTGTAATCATGGGTGGACTCGCGATTGTCCGCACTCCAACCGACATTTTTCCGAATATTGACATTCCTGTCGTCAGCATCATCTGGAATTACAACGGGCTCCTCCCTCAGGACATGAGCGATCGCATCGTTACCGTTACCGAGCGCTCGCTTACCACTACAGTCGACAACATCGAGCACATCGAATCGCAATCGCTCTATGGAATTGCGGTTGTTAAAGTCTTCCTCCAGCCGAATGCGAACATTCAACAAGGCATCGCGCAGATTACGGCTGTTTCTCAGACTCAACTTAGGCAGTTACCTGCGGGAACAACGCCACCTCTCATTCTTGCCTACAGCGCATCGAGTGTGCCCGTACTCCAATTGGCGCTCTCAGGGCAAAATCTGTCGGAGCAACAGCTCAACGACTATGGCCTAAATTTCATCCGGACACAGCTCATCACTGTGCCAGGGGCTTCGGTGCCTTATCCTTATGGCGGTAAACAACGTCAGGTGCAGGTTGATCTCAACACCACTGCCCTGCAGTCGAAGGGTTTGTCGGCGCTCGATGTGGTCAATGCGATCAGCCTGCAAAACCTGATCCTCCCAACCGGAACGTCTAAGATCGGCTCCCGAGAATACGACGTTTCCATTCTCAATGCCGCCCCGCAGACGATCGCAGATCTGAACCGTATTCCAATCAAGACGATTGGTAGTACGACCATTTACATGAAGGACGTCGCTTGGGTACGCGACGGCTTCCCCCCGCAGACAAATATTGTGAAAGTCAACGGGCAGCGCTCCGTATTGTTGACGATCCAAAAGGCGGGGAACGCGTCCACCCTGGATGTGATCGCAGGTATCAAGGGTCTGTTGCCGCAAATTGCGGCGACGGTTCCACCCCAACTGAAAATGACCCCTCTGGCGGATCAATCGATTTTTGTCCGCGGCGCGATCAGTGGAGTGGTCCGGGAGACGCTGATCGCCGCGTGCCTGACCGCTTTCATGATTCTGACGTTCCTCGGCAGTTGGCGCAGCACTGTGATCATTGCGACGTCGATCCCCCTGGCGATCCTTACCTCGATCATTGCGTTCAGCGCGATCGGGCAAACAATCAACATCATGACGCTCGGAGGCCTCGCGCTGGCGGTCGGCATCCTGGTGGACGATGCCACCGTCGAGGTCGAGAACATCAATCGCAATCGCGAGGCAGAGCCTGAGAAGGACATGGACGAAGTTGTTCTCGACAGTGCGTCGCAAATCGCGACACCCGCATTCGTCTCCACGCTCTCGATCTGCATTGTGTTTGCTCCAATGTTCTTGCTTTCTGGCGTGGCGCGATACTTGTTTGTGCCCCTTGCCGAGGCGGTAGTGTTCGCCATGTTGGCCTCGTATTTTCTTTCTCGAACCATCGTGCCGACAATGGCCATATACTTGTTGCGGGGAGAGAAGAAGGAAGCCGGAGACGCCCCCAGCCGTAATCCGCTGATCCGATTTCAGAAGGGCTTTGAGGCAGGCTTCGAGAGATTCCGTGACAGCTATCGCGGACTGTTGGAGATCAGCCTCCATCACCGGCGCGCGTTCCTCGTTGCGTTCTTCGCTGCCTGCCTTGGATCTTTGGCAATTTTGGTTCCCTGGCTTGGTCGAGATTTCTTTCCCAGCGTTGACAGCGGTACTTTCAAGCTTCATATGCGCGCTCCCACAGGGATGCGCATCGAAGAGACCGCTAACCTTTGCGACTTGGTCGAGCAGTCTATTAGGCAGCAGATTCCGGCAGCTGAAGTCCAGAGTGTCATCGATAACATCGGCCTGCCCTATAGCGGCATCAATCTCTCTTACAGCAACTCGGCGCCGGTTGGCACATCCGATGCCGACATTCTTGTGACCCTGTCAGCCAAACACCATCCCACCGACAACTACATTCACCAGCTTCGTCTGACACTTCCGAAAGCGTTCCCTGGGGTTTCATTCGCTTTCCTGCCTGCCGACATGGTCGGGCAGATTCTCAATTTTGGATTGCCCGCTCCTGTTGACGTTCAGGTTGTCGGAAACGACTTGCAAGCAAACCGGATCTACGCGGACGAACTGCTTGCGAAAATGAGGTATGTTTCCGGAGCGACCGATCTGCGGATTCAGCAGCCCTTCGATGAGCCGTATCTTCGCCTGAGAGTGGAACGTACGAAGGCGGAGCAATTGGGTTTTACTGCTCATGACATCGCGCAGAATCTTCTGGTGTCACTGAGTGGCAGCTTCCAGACTTCACCTACGTTCTGGGTAGATCCAAAGAATCATGTCAGCTATCAGATCGCAACCCAGACGCCGCAATATCGAGCGGACACTTTGCAGGATCTTGAGAACGTTCCCGTCACAGGTACTAACCCAGCGGCACCTCCATCGCTCATGGCCAGCCTAGTGTCTACGCAGCGCGGAGCAGGAATGGCGGTTGTGTCTGACTACAACGTTGCGCCCGTGATTGACATCTTCGGCTCGGTCGCGGGCCGCGATCTGGGTGGTGTAGCGGGCGACCTCGACAAGATCATTGACGCCACGCGCCAGCAATTACCACGCGGGTCGCGAGTCGTTGTCCGCGGGCAGGTTCAAACCATGCGCGCCTCCTACATCGGCCTTCTGAGTGGATTGGCGTTTTCGATCGTACTCATATACTTGCTGATCGTAGTCAACTTTCAATCCTGGCTCGATCCTTTCATCATGATCTCCGCGCTGCCCGCGGCACTCGCCGGGATTGCCTGGTTTCTGTTCATAACGCACACGACTCTGAGTGTGCCGGCACTCATGGGTGCCATCATGTGCATGGGCGTCGCAACCTCCAACAGCATTCTGGTGGTGAGTTTTGCGACGGAAAAAATGGCGGAAGGAATGGACTCGCTCGGTGCCGCACTTGAAGCAGGGTTTACGCGTTTTCGCCCTGTGCTGATGACCGCTCTTGCCATGATCATCGGCATGGTGCCAATGGCTCTCGGACTAGGGGATGGCGGCGAACAGAATGCTCCCCTTGGCCGCGCAGTTATAGGCGGCCTGATTTTCGCGACGGTTTCGACGCTGTTCTTTGTCCCAGCATTTTTCAGCGTTCTGCAAGGCTCGCGTCGACATGCGGCCCAGACGGAACAAGCACATTAGACACAGAGCCATGGAGAGTTATTTTATGCTGCCTCAAACGCAAACGGAAGATCGACAACCAGTGGGCGAGCACACACCCACATTGAGCCTTGTGGTAGCACAAAAGCGTTCGCGCAGAGCCTGGCTTGTCCTGGCGCTGGCGGTGATTGCGGTTGCTGCCCTCCTGGTTTCGGGCATCTGGTCGCGCGTCAAAGCTCGCGCTACTCTACGCGCGGAGACGGCTCAAGCGGCCATTCCCGCCGTGTCGGTTGTGTCCCCCAAGCAAACAGCGCCAGCCGACGAAATCATCTTGCCTGGAAACGTTCAACCGTTCATCACTTCACCCATTTACGCCCGCACGAATGGCTATCTAAAGAAGTGGTATTTCGATATTGGGGCACACGTTAAGAAGGGCCAGTTGCTCGCCGTCATCGAAACGCCGGAAGTCGATCAGCAACTCGAGCAAGCGCGCAGCAACCTATTGACCGCGCAGGCAAATCTCGAACTCGCTTCCATCACCAAGACCCGGTACCAAGGGCTTCTGAAGAGCAACGCCGTAGCCCAACAGGACGTCGACAACGCGGTCGGTACCTACAACGCGAATAAGGCAATCGTCGAAGCAGACAAGGCCACCGTGGAGCAGTACTCGGCACTGGTATCTTTCGAAAAGATCTACGCGCCTTTCGATGGTGTGATTACGGCGCGCAACACGGATATCGGCGACCTCATCAATTCCGGCAGCAGTAGCAATGTGAAAACCGACCTCTTTCACATCTCTCAACCTGGAAAATTGCGCGTTTACGTAAACGTCCCAGAGGAATATGCGCGGGGGATCAAAATCGGTATGACGGCGGATCTGAATCTCGCTGAGTTCCCGGACCGCAAGTTTCAAGGGAAACTCGTGCGCACCGCCGATGACATCAACCTCGCAACTCGTACACTGCTCGTTGAAATTGATGTGGACAATCCGACGGGCACGCTGCTCACCGGTTCCTACGCAGAGGTCCACCTGGCGGTCCCAACGCAGACCTCCACCTTTCTGCTTCCGGTCAATACTCTGCTCTTCCGCACCGAAGGGTTACGCGTAGGACTTGTGAAAGACCACAAGGTGGTGCTGACTGCCGTGACTCCCGGGCATGATTTCGGCAACCAGATAGAGATCGTCTCCGGCCTCAAGCCGGATGATCTGGTCATTATCAACCCACCCGACTCGATTGTGTCCGGCCAGGAAGTCCAGATTGTTCAGGCAACGTTGCCGGGAGATACAAAGTGAAGCTACCTCGAAAACTGATTCTCAGGAGCTCACGGAAAGCGGTTGGGCGGGTTCTGATCGCCATAGCCGCTCTCCAGTTGACCGGATGCGTGGTTGGCCCAAAGTACCGCCCGCCCGCGGTGCAGGCTCCTGCCGCCTACAAAGAGGTAGGAGATTGGAAGCCCGCTCAGCCCAATGACCAGAATCTTGGCGGTACGTGGTGGACGATATTCCAGGATCCTCAGCTGGATGCGCTTGAAGTTCAGGTCAATGTATCCAATCAAAATCTAAAGGCGGCAGAGGCACAGTTCCAGCAAGCTCGCGCCACTCTACGCTACTATCGCGCTGACTATTACCCGACCGTGACCGCCGGGCCGTCGGCGACTCGAACCCGCATTTCCGGCAACAGTCCCACTAGCTCACTCTTGCGTGGCGCCACCTACAACGACTTTGTGCTGCCGTTCAGCGTCTCCTATCAAGCTGACGTCTGGGGACGCGTTCGAAAAAACGTCGAGTCCTATCGGGAGCAAGCCCAAGCCAGTGCGGCAGATCTGGCGACAGTTAATCTGAGCATGCACGCGGATCTAGCCGTCGATTACTTTCAGGCCCGCAGCCTGGATGCCGAGGAAGAGCTGCTGAACTCTACGGTGAAGCAGTACGAGCAGGCCCTGGAATTGAATGAAAGTCGCTTCCAGGGAGGGATCGCTTCGGAGGTGGAAGTCGAGCAGGCGAAGACTCAACTGCAAACGACTCGAGCTGCCGCGATTGATGTGGGCGTGCTACGCGCGCAATACGAACACGCGGTAGCTATCCTGATTGGGAAACCTCCGGCGGAGTTCAGCCTTCCTCCGCTGCCTCTCACCACACCGCCTCCGCATGTTCCCATCTCCGTGCCATCAGAATTGCTGGAAAGACGCCCGGATATTGCTGCGGCGGAGAGACGGGTAGCGTCGGCCAACGCCCGGATCGGAGTCGCGAAGTCAGCCTACTACCCACTGATCGGCTTAGGGGCCTCCGGAGGTTTTGAAAGTTCCTCCATCACCACCCTACTCAATGGGCCGAGCGGCCTCTGGTCAGTCGGGCTGTCGGCCGTGGGTACAGTCTTTGATGTCGGAAGACGCCGTGCCGTCAACGATGAGGCGCGTGCGGCTTATGACTACCAGGTCGCCGCTTATCGGGAGAACGTGCTGACTGGATTCCAACAGGTCGAAGACAATCTGGCGGCTGTCAGAATTCTGGAAAACGAGGCCAAAGTTCAGGACGAAGCTGTCGCGGCCGCCCAGCGCTCGCTCGATCTTTCAGTCACCCGTTACAAGGGTGGCGTCACAAGTTACCTCGAGGTGATCACCGCGCAAAGTGCCGCTCTCTCGGATGAGGTCACGGCGGTCAATATCTTAGGACGGCGGATGGCAAACACGGTGTTGCTGATTCAGGCTCTCGGCGGGGGATGGGACCGCTCAAGCCTCCCAGAGCGGCCCGAATGCTGCGGCAAGCTAGTGAGCAGAAATGCGGATTAGCGTCGAAGCCGGCGATAGCTGAGTCAATACCTTCATTGCCCTTTTCCACCGCGACTCCGGGAGCAGCTTCTTCGGCCTGGGTTGGCCCAGAAGAAATACAATCGTCTCGCACACTGGCTCTCTCCCTGCTGAAAGGTCCGAACTGGCGCCGCGAGTCTGACCAAGAACTTTCAAGAAGCCTATTCCCCGCATCAGCGCCGCGAGTCCGGGGGCACTAGGTTGTTCGCACGATAGTAGACCACAAGTTGGCCATAGTGCTCGCCGCTGTGCTCGATGGCGAACGTCCAGATGGAGGAGTTGTGGGCCAGCCGGTTCCCAAAAAATCTTGATGTATTGTCCAGCCCGGCGTCGCCCTGCTGTTGAATCACTTGTGCTCCGTCCGCGACGGCCTCCTGCACGAACTTCACCACGTCGGCCTTGGTCTTGAAAGCGTCGCGCGAAGGATTGTCGCCCTCGCCGAAGTCAGGCCCGAGGTTTGATCCCGAAATCCGGCGTATCAGAACGAAATCCAGTGCGGCGGCGTGGAGAAGATTCAGGGCGAACGTGCGCTGGTCTTTCTGTACCTTGAAGTCGTATTTGTCTTCAGGAAAATCCTTTGCCATTGCGACGAGCTTGTTCCCAATGTCGTTCCACCTGTCCAACATCTCATCGGATCGAGAGCGCGCCGGACTCGGAGCCTGATTCTGTGTTTGGGCCTGACTGGGAACACTCATTCCGGCAGCAAGCAGGGTGATCGCAACTAGCGCAAGCGAAGACCGGGTCATTGTAGATTGCTCCTTGTTTTGATCCACTTCGGAAATTCCGTCGGGGGTTAGACGTAGCGCAACTCCGAAAGTTTAGGGTAAATCTCGGATCAGAGGGCGAAAGACTCTCGCGACCCGATGATTCTCTCAATGCAGCTCCTTTGAGATCGCGAGAATCGGTTCCAGAAAGCGACTGTATTTGTTGAGAGTGGCTTCGTCATTATCGGCAATGGCTGTTTTTACTGCCTCCATGGTGGCGGGCGTCACGATTTCAAGCCGGCCGACAAAAACGCGCACGGTTTGTCCGGGTTCGGGATTGATGGTGAGCGGCACGACGTTGTCGATGAACCGGCGTGGCACGATGTAAATCAATCGGCTACCTTCTTCGAACCAGGAGTCCTTCCAGGTTTCCACCATGGCGTGGGCTTCGTCTCGATAAAGGCCCTGAGCGACGAGAGCCTCTTCCAGATCGCCGTAGAGAGCATCTATGTTTCCGGTCAACACAGGAGGGTCTAAGGTTGTTTCATCGGTCAGGGCCCCCGTGAAACGATAGCCGACTCGTTCGCCCCGGCGCTCAAAGAAAATGACTGCTGGAATCTCGTCCTCGCTGAGACTCTTGACCACCAGCCTTCCGTCGAAGTTCAAAGCAGCGGAAAGCGGCAGTGCACTGGCGGACACTCCCCGATAAAAAAGAAATTTCTCCTGCTGCTCGCCTGCGCTGGTTCTGACGCGAAGCGGTGAGGAGGAGGTCTCGCGAGCGGCGTAGTAGCGACTCGACTCCACCTCGCGCGGCAACTGGCCATCTAGATTCGGAGAGATTGTAACGTTGTTCCATGCGATGCGTCCGTCCACCGGCAACTGGCTCAACCTGGGATCGTGCATGGCGCCCTCGGGCTGAACACGATCGGCATGGGGATACCACTCGGTAATGAGTCCTTTGGAGAAAGCAACTCTCGCGGACACGGTTACCTCGCGCGGAGAATAAAAATACATCACCGGCGTCTCCATGCGAATCGTGCCGCGCAGTCCCAGCTTGAAGTTGACGTCGGCGATATGCTCCACGAATTTGGGCAGATCGGTAGACGCCGGGTACCGCGGCAGACCTAGTGGCGACCATTCGACCGCTCGCCCATCCTTGCCGGCAATCGCAGTGAACGTTCCCCACTCGTGGACAGTGAGGTCTGGCGCCGTTCGCTGCTCGTCTGCGATGAGCCAGCCCGCGAGCGAGAAACCCAAAAGCCCGAATGCGAGCAAACGAGGGAGCCAGGTTCTGGCTCCCATTTTCAGAAGAGACTTCCTCGTTGAGATCATTGTTGAGATCATTGTTGAGGTCATGGATGAGCCCTTTCGGCGGGCGCGGTGACCAGCAACTCGGCGATCGTCTGATGGTTGAAGCTTGAATCCAGGTTCTGAGCCAGAAGAGGATCGCTCTTTGCTCCTGCCAGTGCCTTCCGCGCGTGATCCTGATGTGCGCTTTCCGGCCCCCGAAGAGTGATGAGGGCCGCGGCGAATTCCATTTCTGGATCCTCGGCGCGCAGGCTGATGGCTTTCTTCACCAGTGAATATCCGTCGATGCCGGCGGCGGGGTTGGGCTCGCCTTTGCCCATCCATTGCTTGTAGGCCTCGGCCAGGTAGCCGAGGTCAAACCACTTGAGCGCGTTCGAGTGGTCAGCGGCGTCGGAGTTGGCCGCACGCGCTTGCAGTCGAGTGATCAGCTCCTTCGCGACTTGGGGATCCCGGCGAGCGTAGATTGTGGCCCGTCGTAAGGTCTCCATGCGCACCAGAACGGGCGGGTTCGACTCGAGAATTGCCAGCGTGTCGCGCGTGAGGTTCTTCAGGTCATAGTCCGTACTCCCTCTGTGGGTCCAGTCGACCCAGGGCAGCGACTTCGCTTGCCCGATTTCAATGGGATGGCAGATCAGCGGCGGACCCGCTTGGGCGAACGTTGTAAATCCGAGCAGAACGGCCATGATGCTGATCGCGAGGCGTGAAGCTGCATGTGAATTCATATTTTGGATTCTCCTCAGTTTTGATTTCACCCACGTTCCAAGAGACGTGCGCAGAAGAACAACTGTTAACAAGCCGTGTGGAGTCCGTGGAAGAAGATCCGAGGAAGAGTGGAAGTTTCGACGACGAAGCCGGATTTACTTCTCGCGACCGGGCTTGGCCGTTCCGGCCCAGGAGCGCTCCCAGTGACGCCAAACCGAGATGTCGTCAAAGCCCAGTTCGTTCCACCACAGGTCCAGCATGGGCTGATCGAGTCGCAAGATTCCATCTCGCGTGACGCCAGCGGGAGGAGGTGCGAGCTTACTCAGGCGATCATAGACCAGGACTCGCTGTCCCTCGTCGACACGCGCCAGCAGATGCCACAGCGTGAGCGCATCGCTTTTGCGTGCCTCGCGCAGTACGATCGCCGCATCGTCTGCGCGGTGCTGCGCTGTGTTGTCCTCAAAATCGAATCTCGTCAAAGCCGCGCGGAACTCCGCAGATGCATCTTCGAAGTACGGCGTGCCAGGCCCGACCTTGGGCCGGGTCGCGCACGCTGCGCCCGCCGGGATGAACGACTCGTGCCCATTCAACTTGAATCCCACCCACCCGAGCGAGGTGCGCACCATGCCCGCGCCCGAATCGTCCACCTGCAAGGTGTAAGCGCAACCCAGATCCACGGTGACTGCCGATGGGGTGTCGACAACGAATTGGCCGGGCGGCGCCCAGATGTAGGCATGAATAGTTCCGCGATCCAGGGCAATCCGCTTAAGACCCGAGCCCATGCTCAACAGCCGCAGGCGTGTGCTCGGATCCACCTCGATCTGGCCGGTATCGTCTGCTTGAAGGCTGGCCCGCGACTGACGGTCCGTCTCAAGCATTTGGCCAATGCCGAGGCGGTTCGTGCCGTCTTTCCCGCCGATCGTTTTTCGTCCGACTCGAGGGGTCCCTTCCACGCTGGATACATTCCAACCCGCGACGGTGGTCGGGGCAGGTTCCGTTCTGTACACGAGAACCGTCACAATCGCGATAGCTGCCACGGCTGCGACTGTCGTGGCGAAGGCGGGAAACAGTTGCAGCCTCCAAGGAAAGTGTCGCGGAAAGAAGGTCCATCGTCTCTCGCGGACGATCTCGGGAAAAACCGGGGCGGGCGAATCATGTCGAAACTTCCCGAGCAACCCTTCCAGCCTCTGGATCTCCGGATCGGGTTCGCCAGAACCATCCCACAAATAGTCGTTACTCTTGGGGGGTGGTCCGTTTTCGGTTCTATCGTTCCCCGTGTCCATGACTACTGCTTCTCCTGTTCTGGTTCATCGCGGCTTGAGTGAGGGCCCAGTTTTGCCCGGAGCTGCTCCATGCCCCGATGCAGGTTGACCCGCACCGATCCGTGCGTCATCCCGGTGCGCGCCGCTATTTCAGGACCGGTCATCCCTTCCACCAGCCGCAAAATCAAAGTCTCGCGGTAGGCATCAGGCAGACTTCTGACCGCTTCGAGGACCGCCACGGCCGGCCCGCCATGATCTGTGCCGGACATTGCACACTGGATCTCGTTGTCAGACGCGTCATCCGTCAGTAGCTCCTCAGGCACCGACCGCCGGTGGTAGTCGTTTGCCACATTGCGAGCGATCGCCGCCAGCCAGGCTCCAAAACTTCCGGTCTCCCGCAGCGTTGACAGGCGTCGAAGCGCTCGGATGAAGACATCGTGCACGAGGTCTTCTACGTCGGCCACCGGAACCTTCGCCAGCACAACTCCGTGGACCATGCGAGCGTATCGCTCATAAAGCTGCCCGAAGGCCGCCCGGTCCCCGCCGCGGGCCGCAGCCACGCACCTTGCGTCTTCGGAGATTTCGGGCGCGGACGGCTCCCTCACAGGCCCGGGTCCCAGGCCTGCCAGCAGGTCAGTTCTGTCTCCGGACCTGGCCATGCGCCACAAAATCCCCACAAGATCATAGACGTTCCCAGGGAAGCGAGTGTTAACAACCCAACTCTGAGATGGCTCGGCAGCAAGTTGAAGTAGAATCGCTGAGACTCCCGGGCCGGGCCAGCGATCACAAAAATGAAATGAGGGAAGCCTGAATGAAATGCGGGCTGCTGTCGCGACTGCGAACCGCTCCGGCACTTTTCGTCCTGCTGGCGTGCTCCCTGGTGTGTCCTCTGGTGTGCCAGGCAGCGAATCCTCCCACGGGTGCCGTGTTGGCGGCAATCCGGACCGCTACCGGAAATTATCTGACTGCAGCCGACTCGAACTCAGAGCAGGGCCAGCAGACCGGTGAGTGTTTCTCAGCGTCGAAGGAGAGCAATCCCGCAAGCCTTTTCCTGCAGTGGAAGTGCGGGCCGTTGTTCGATCCCAAAACCGCCACGGCGGATATTGTCACCCAGGCGACGCTCGATTTTCTGACCAAGTACGCGGATTTGTGGCAGCTGAAGAACCCGGCAAAAGAACTAAAACGACGCTACGCCCAACCCAACTGGGACGTTGAGTTCCAGCAGTGGAACGGTGGGGTGCGTGTGTTCGATACCGACATCCACGTGTCTTTCATTAGCGGTGTACCCTCCTGGGTCCGGTCGGACTATATCCCGGGCCTTGAATCAATCGACAAAGTGCCGAAGCTCAGCGGCGCACAGGCGATCGAGGTAGCGCGCAAGTATATGGCAGCCTCGGCTCACATTCCCATAGAGGAGATTCGCGGCGATGGTAAGCCCATGCTAGGTATTTCAGCCGCGCAGCGCGATGAGCCGGCGAGGCCTCCTCGTTTAATCTATCGCCTGACGTTGATGTTCAGCGGGCGAATCACTTCGCCCAGTAACGGATACGGCGCGGAATGCCAAATCGACGCCCACACCGGCGAGGTCGTCAACGAGAGCTACCTCCGCCCTCTCACTGCTCGACCTATCCGCTGAGGATTCTTGGGGCAAGGCCATGCCTTTCTGCTGTAGAATGCAGCCACTGTAGTATTCAGCGAGCACGAGCATTATCGCGCCCAGCGCCTGCTCGCCAGCGGATTGCTGCATTGCGTTTCTTTCTCCGTCACTCTTTTGACGGCTTTCATTTGAAGTTGTCGGTTGGTGGCGGCTGCGACCGTGCAGATTCCGTGCTGCACACCGTGGCCGTGGTCTTGGGGCCGCGCACATGATTGGGAAATCACTCCGCTCGTACCGCATCGAAACCAAGCTCGGAGCCGGAGGCATGGGTGTGGTCTACAAGGCGGTGGATTCCCGCCTTGGCCGAACTGCTGCGATCAAGGTTCTCTCCACGGCGGCCCTCAACGCCGATCGCGAGCGGCGCTTCGTTCAGGAAGCCAAGGCAGCCTCATCTCTGAACCATCCCAACATCGTCACGATCTACGACATCGATACGCAGGACGTCGATGGCAAGCCGATCCAATACATCGCCATGGAGTACGTGGCGGGAGACACGCTCGATCATCTGATCGGGAAAAAAGGCCTACGGATTCGGGATGTGCTGAAATACGCGGTGCAGATCGCGGACGCGCTGGCCGCGGCTCACGCGGCTGGAATCGTGCATCGTGACCTGAAGCCGTCGAACGTGATCGTGACCCCACAGGGTGTGGTCAAGATCCTTGACTTCGGTTTAGCCAAGCTCAGCGAACCAGCAGGCGCAGATGCCTACGCCGAGACTTTGCATGGCGAAGGCTCGCCTCTCACGGAGGAAGGCACCATTCTCGGGACGGTCGCCTACATGTCTCCGGAGCAGGCCGACGGCAAGAAGGTCGACACCCGGTCCGATGTTTTTTCGTTTGGTTCGGTTCTATACGAAATGGCCACGGGGCAACGGGCCTTCGCGGGTGGTTCCAAGCTGTCGTCGCTTTCGGCCGTGCTCTACAAAGATCCACAGCCTGCGTCACAGGCAGTTGCGGAAGTCCCTCCGGAGCTCGATCGAATCATCAGCCGCTGTCTGAAGAAAGATCCCGAGCGCCGCTGGCAAACCATGGCGGACGTGAAAGTCGCGCTGGAAGAGCTGCGCGACGAACTGGATTCCAGCAACCTGGCTCTCGCGACTGCATCCCCGGCTGTGCGCAAAATGCCGCGGCCCAGGCTCTGGGCGGGTATCGGATTGCTGCTGGGAGTTTTGCTCGGACTCGCGTTGCGCATCACCTATGAGTACCAGCAGAAGTTCGTTTTTCCCATCGAACCTCCATCCTTCCAGCGCTTGACGTTTCGCCGCGGTGATGTGACTTCCGCAAAGTTCGCTCCGGGTAACACGGTTGTCTATAGTGCTGAATGGGACGGCGCCCCATCCACCTTATTTTCTGCGCAGCCCGGCAATCGCGAAGCGCAGCCGTTGGCGCTCCCCAGCGCGCGCGTGCTCGCCATCTCACAGCGCGGGGAGATGGCCATCGTATTAGGTGGTGGAGATGTGGGCACCCTCGCCCGTGTGCCCTTTGGCGGCGGCGCGCCGCGCGAGGTGCTGGAGGGCGTGAGCGGCGCGGACTGGGGGCCGGATGGAGAATCGCTGGCGGTAGTGCGAGCGGTCGGTGGAAAATATCGCCTGGAGTATCCCGTGGGCACCGTGCTGTACGAGACGGAGCGTCGTCCGCCCATGACGCCACGCGTGTCGGCAGACGGCAAGCTGGTTGCCTTCTTTGATTTTGATATTGAAGGTGGAGATTACTCTTTGTGCGTAATCGGTTCCAACCATCCGCGGCAGACCCTTTCCAAGGGCTGGCGTTCGACTGGCGCTTTGAATTGGTCCCCGGACAATCGCGAAGTGTGGTTCTCGGGCAGCCAGCCCGGCAGCGATCCGGCCCTCTATGGAGTGACGCTCGCGGGCTCCCAGCGTCTGGTTTCGCAAACCGGTGGAATCATCGTAATGCAAGACGTGGCCCACGATGGCCGCGTCCTGTTGAGCACGGTCAATTCGCGCCTCGGCATTATGTACCTGCCGCTGAATGGAGCCGCACAGCGGGACCTGGCCTGGCTGGACTCTTCCCTGGCGTTCGAACTTTCAAACGATGCACAATCGCTGCTCTTCGTCGAGCTTTCCAATGGCCAGGGACGCAACTCTGCCATCTACCTGAGGAAGACCGACGGCTCTCCGGCCGTACAGCTGGGCTACGGGAACCGGCCTTCGCTTTCGCCGGATGGGAAGTGGGTTGCTTGCATCCACCATGACGCGGACCGCTCCACTCTCATGCTGCTTCCCACCGGCCCCGGAGAATCGCGATTCCCCAAGATCGAAGGCATGCACTTCGACGGCGTGGAGTGGTTTCCCGACAACAAGCGGATTCTGTTCACCGGCAATGAAACCGGTCACGCGACCCGCACCTGGATGTACGACCCAGACACGAATCAATCGACGCCCCTTACACCCGAAGGTTCGCGGGGCACTAGGGTTTCACCCGACGGGAAGTGGTTCATCACCGCGGACCCGCACAAACTGCTGCTCTCACCAGTCGGCGGCGGGAACTCGAAAACCATCCTTGATTTGCAGCCCGGCGAAAGTGTTGTGCGCTGGAGCGGGGACGGGCGATACCTGTTTCTGCAGCAGCGCGAGCCCGCCAGCGTCAAGATCAGCCGTCTCGACGTAACCACGCGCCGCCAAGAGCCTTGGCTGGTCGTCAAGGTTCCGGAACCAGGAGCTCAGTTCCTCGGGCCGTTGGCTTTGTCTGCTGACGGAAAAGCCTATGCCGCCACCTTCCAGCGTGATTTGGCCAATCTTTTCTTGGTGCGAGGCTTGAAGTGAGCTGAGTTCAGGACGACAGTATCTTCCCGCCGCACCCGTCACTGAGCGCTAGCGCCTTGATTACATAAACTAGCTCGAGTTTACGGAAAAAGAAAGGCCGCCTATGCAGTACGGGCGGACGGCCTGTGAGGAGACACGAATCGCAAACCTACGGCTGATAAATCTGCACGTTGTTGTAGATGCTGCTTAGATTGCTGTTGGCGCCGCCGAAGCAATAGAGACGGCCCCCCACGGTCGCGGATCCAGCAGTTTGGAGGGCATTTGGCATCGATGCGAGAGTTGTCCATTTTTTAGTGGTTCCGCTGTAGGCTTCGTTTACGATGAGCACCTGGGTTGCGTTCGCGCCGCCGGCGACATACAACTCACCGCTAATGGTGGCGAAGCATGCCTCCAGACGCGGAGTCGGGTCAGCGGTGAGTCCCGTCCAGGTGTTCGTTGAGGGATTGTAGCCCTCGTTGGTACCCACGACAGTGCCGGGAGAGATCTGTCCGTCCGCTGCCACGACTGTGATTCCTAGCAGGCCGACCGCCTCCCACGCTGTGGCGACGGGCAAAGGTTTCTCTTCGGTCCAGGTATCGGTGGTGGTGTTATAGCTTTCGACCGTGTCATCAAAGACCTGGGTGTTGGGGTCGTACCCGCCAATGACATAGATGACGTTTTTATCAACGACTGCGGGCATGCTGTTCCTGGCAGTCGGCATCGGGGCCTTGGTGGTCCAGGTGTTGGAGACCGGATTGTAGGCTTCGACAAGGGTCAGAGGGTTCGATCCGCCAGTGCTGCCTCCGATAACGTATAAGATGCCGTTGACCACGGCCGAAGCGCCGAGTTCGCGCGGGGTCGGGTCAGGAGCGCCCGTCGTCCACGTGTTCGTCTGGGTGTTGTAAATCTCGTTGACGTTTGTGACCTGGTACCCGGAGTTGGTGGCGCCACCGACGACATAGATCTTCTCCCCGATCGCTCCTGCGAATGCGCCAAAACGGGCCGTGGGCATTGCCTTGCCGCTGCCCCACGAGTTGTGCACCACGAACTGCTGTGAACTCTTCAGCGTGGTTGTACCGGTTGTCACGGTGACGTATCCGTCCAAAGTGCCCACGGGCACGGTCGCCAACAGGAAAGTGGTGCCCGTGAGCTTGACGGTGGTCGCCTTCACGCCATTGAATTTCACCACCGAGGAACTGCTGAAGCCCTGACCGAGGATTCCGATTTGCGATCCCACTTTACCCGAGTAGGGCTGTAGGGTAACGAATGCCGGCAGCTTGGCACTCCAGCTGTAAACCACGCCGCAAGTTCCGGTGGGGCAGTTGACCTGATTACCGGTGCCGCCACCCTGCGTGTCTCCGTAGACGATTCCATTCGTATGTTGGAATGGGGTGACCCACGCGTTCGCGCCGGTGGCCCCGTCAAAGGTGTGTAAGACGGAGTAACTGCCAGTTCGAGTGATCTTGAAGAAGGTGCCCGCGTTATCAGTTCCCCCGTTCACGGTGGCACCATAGAAACTGCCGTCCGAGGCTTGTACCAGACCGGCGTAGTTGGACGCCCCGTCGGTTGCCGCGTTCATGTTATGCAAAACGGTCACGGTTCCGCTCGGCGTGATCCTGAAAATGACACCATTGCCGTTGTTTCCGCCGTAGATTGTGGTGCCGTAGAAATTGCCGTCACTTCCCTGTACCAGAGGGCCGTCAGGACTCTGTCCGTGCGCGACATCAAAGTTGTAAAGCACGGTGAGCTTGCCAGCGGTCGTGATCTTAAAAACTACGCCGCAGCCCTCGCCGCCGCACCCGCCACCGCCAGTACCTCCTCCGGATGTAGTCCCGTAGAAATTGCCATCCGTTCCCTGAACTAACGGTGCCAGAGGTGCCCGACCGTGCGTCATATCAAACCGGTATAACGTCGTAAACGTGCCCGAGGGCGTGAGCTTCCATACCGTGCCCCAGATGCCAACCGAGCCAGAGCGGCTGGTTGTACCATAAAAGTTCCCGTCTGTGCCTTGAACGGGTGGAGCATAGGGAGTGTACCCATCGCTAAACCCAGTGAAGTTGTACAGTATGGTTTTGCTGCCACTCGGCGTGATTTTGAAGATGGTCCCATCGCCGCTAGTGCCGCCTGACACGGTGGTGCCATAGAAGTTGCCATCGGTACCTAACGTGAGCCCGCTAAATGGGGTTCCATCCGAACCGAAGTCGTACAACACGGTAAAGGTTCCCGCAGGTGTGATTTTGAACGCGGCCCCCGCGTCGTTCGCTCCGCATGAAGTTGCTGTACTATACAGATTGCCATCGCGGCCCTGTGCCACAATCCCGGAATTATAAGGCTTACATGGGTCGCTGCTTTGGGTTCCGAAGTTGTACAGCACGGAAAAAGTCTGGGCGTGTGCCGGAGTCAGGGCAGCGGCGATGCTGAGTGTAAGAGCTGTGAGGATTGCGACAGAAACTGGTCGACGGCGCATGGGAGCCTCCATGGCAGCAACAGATTTCGGATCTCGATCCTGTTGGACGTGAAAAGGCAGGGCCCAGCTTGCTGGCGGACGGCCTCGGGGCGAGCACAGGGGTCCGCGTCTGCGGCATTGTTACGGAGGAGCTGTACACCTGTCAAGGTGTAAACAATTGCAGGTGCAAACAATCGCAGAGGAGCGCGGATCAGGTTTCGGCAGGAGTTTTTTTCTGATTACCTCTAGGCTGCCTCGAACTCTTAGACACTAAGAACCGGCAACCCAAAGGCCGACAACGCTTGAAACATCGCCTCATCGACCAGTCGTGGTGCGCTCCTGGGGCGCTGTCGCTTGATCTTACGATTCTGCTGCGCGAGGAGTGAACCGCGGCAGAATTACCCCAGCCGTTGCCGTTTCGGCTTCAGGTTCAGTGTGCGAATCAGGCGGAATAGGTGGTTGGCGTGCACGCCGAGGATCTTCGCAGCCTCGGTATAATTTCCATTCGCCTGCTCGATGGCTCGCTCAATCAGCACCTTCTTGGCCTCGCGGATGCCATCATGCAGCGCGCTCACGGGTTCTCCAGCGGCGGCGGTTTCCTCCAGAATCGAGTCAGGCAAGTCGTCTGCAAGAATCAACTCGGTCGAGCCCAGCACCACCGCCCGCTCGATGGCGTTCTCCAGTTCGCGAACGTTTCCCGGCCAGTCATAGCGCATGAGAGATGCACGAGCTTCCGGAGAAATGCCCGCCACCCGCCGCTTCACTTTCTCGCCATATTGCGTCGCGAAGAATGCCGCCAGCATCGGGATATCTTCCCGACGCTCGCGCAGGGCCGGCATGTGAAGCGACACGACATTCAGTCGATAGTAGAGGTCTGGCCGAAAGGCTCCCGTCTTCGACGCATCCTTCAGATCGCGATTGGTGGCGGCGATTAGCCGGACGTCGAGTTTGATGGAACGCGTACCGCCGACTCGTTCAAATTCCCGCTCCTGCAGAACCCGCAGCAGCTTGGCCTGCATAGGCACAGCCAACTCCCCGATTTCATCCAGAAAAACTGTACCGCCTTCGGCGACCTCAAGCTTTCCCTTTTTCTGCGAGACCGCACCGGTAAACGCCCCACGTTCGTGCCCGAACAGTTCGCTCTCCAGCAAGGTTTCGGTGATGGCCGCGCAGTTAATCGCTACAAATGGCTTGTCGACCCGGCCGCTATTCATGTGGACCGCTCGCGCAACCAGCTCTTTTCCTGTACCGCTCTCGCCCGAAATAAGGACCGTTGAATCCCGCCCCGCGACCCGGGAAACGAAGTCATAGACCTCATGCATCGCCTTGCTTTCCCCGATCATGCTGTGATGGATATTCAGTTCCTCGTAAAGGCGGCGGTTCTCCCCTCCCAGTCTCTCCAGTTGGCGGGCATTCTCAATCGCGAGCGCAGTAATATTTCCCAGTGTCGTCACCAGCTGGAGCAAGTCAGAGTCGAAGCGCGCGCCAGGAGAACTGGCGTCCAGGTACATCACTCCCAACACTTTGCCTTGCACTTCAAGCGGAACCGCCAGGACCGAGTGTACCCTGCGTTCGATTAAGCTTTCGGCCTCGCGGTAGGCGTCGTCGCTTTGGACATCGCTCGAAAGCACCGCCAGATTCTCCTCCAGAACCCGGTTCAGAATCGTCTGGCTAGCATGAATCGGTTGATTCGCTCCCAGCTCGCGGTTTCTCCCGACAATCGACGAAAATCCTGCGACTCCGTTTTCGGTCAGCAGGATAGCGGCTTGATCCGCCGGGACGATCGCGAGAACCGACTCCAGAACTTTTTCCTGCAGAGCGTCCAGGCCGCGTACCGAGTTCACGGTCCGGCTGAAATCGAGCAATACATTCAGGTCGCGAACCGTTTTCGCGGTGGCGGGCAGAGGCCGTGAAGGCTGCAGGTACAGAGCATCCTCTTTTCGCAGAATGACGGTCGCGGCGCCTGGCACCGGAGTCGCATCGAGTTGCAAGGAGGCATTGCCCGGAATCGAATCGTTACTTGGCCCCTGGAAGATGAGGATCGAGTTGCCGATCCGGATCTGGTCCCCGTGGACCAAAAGCCTGTCCCTTACGGGCACTCCGCTGACAAAGGTGTTGTTGCGGCTGTCCAGATCCTGAAGCCGGAAGGAGTCGGCTTCCTTACGGATAACGCAGTGGCGGCGGGATACGAGTGAATCCAGCAGGGATATCTCATTGGACGGATCGCGGCCGATCAAGACCTCATCCCGGGTCAATGGGAACAGCTTTCCCTTGAGGGGTCCGCTGACAGCTTCCAGCCGTGCCCCGCTCGCCGCGGCGACAGCCTCTTCACCCGAGTGGCCCATGACGCAATGAGTATACCCGGACGCTCCGGGCTTCGCCGTCCCCTCGACCTAACATAAATGTTATGCACAAGCACTTTTGCTTGGGTGTCGAAACCCCAGCGAGGCTAGGGGCTAGGCCTCGAATGGATGAAAACCGTGATTCCCGCCCGTTTTTGTGGGGAATTCTCTGGACTGCAAGCGGCAGACCCATGCCTCGAGTTTGGACCGAGGCTTGCATTACTAAAGTCACTTGCGACGGACGGCCCGAGCAAGAATATCCCAGGACCCAAAGGAGCACGACAATGAAGAAAATGAATGCAAAGCTGGCAATCAGGATTGCGATTCTGACGGTAGGAATGGTAGGCGCTTTCTTCGCAGCGAGCTTTCAGCCGATTTCCGCGGCAGACGGTGGCCCGATTATTCTGTGCCCCCCGGGCCAAAAGAATTGCGACAACGGCCTGCCAAAGGCGTAAGCGAAAGGCGCAAGCGACCGCTGTAATGAGAGCAAGCGGTTCCTTAGTGAAATGAACATTTGGGTTCGCAATCTTTCGGGCTGGCGGGAGCTGTAGGAACCCCGCCAGCCACATTTTTCCGGCCCTCCCCCACCGCGCTAATGGATGGTTCTCTCGCTCTTGCGAACTGCCGGGGCGCTGGTCGACCCTTCGAACTTCGGCTCGCCCAGTTTCGTGATCCACAGGCCTGAGTTGATGTCGTTGAAATAGATCAGGCTATTGAGCAAGGGGCTGTCACAGGTGACGGAGCAGGGCTGCCCTCCCCAGGTGAACGGCAGATTCGGGCGGAACCCCGTGGCGTCTCCGGTCCAGAAGCGGGCGATCTCGCGACCCTGACGGTAGAGGTCGCCACGCAGTTCGCCGGAGATGTCAAGCACGCGGGCGCCACCGCTGTAATAGCCCTCGAAAAGCATGTCGTTGGCGGCCCAGAAATTGTGCGACCCTCCCTCCGGCACCTCGTACTGCGCCACCTCCCGCGGATGCTTGAGATCGGAAACATCCATGACGTGGCAAATGGCTCGCACCGGAATCCGGTCCTTCCCCTCGATATCGAAAATGGCAGGGAAGACTTCATCCCCCACAAACAGGTAATTCTTGTAGCGGAAGACGCTATGGGTGCCTGCCAGCCATCCGTCTCCATACAATTCGTAATGGTTGAAATGGTACTGGCTGACCAGCTTGGGATTTTCTGGGCTGCCGCCGCTCATGCCGTTGCCCACATCGAGGATCACCAAGCCATCCCTCCAGTACGCGAGATACGCAAGACCATCTTTGACCTGGAGATCATGCAGGTAACGCCCGCTGGTCATCGATCCCATCTTCGTATTGAAAGTCACAACCGTCGGATTTTCGGTTTGCCAACGCGCCACTTCCTTGGGATGTTTCGGGTCCTGAAAATCGATAACTCGGAGAGAGCCAGTCGCATCGTCGGTGAGGTATACGTCGTGCCCATCCACGTAAGCGCTGTGTACGCCGCCGCTGACCGTGGCCGTGTATTCGGAAAGAACTTTCAAATGGCTGGGATCGGAAGTGTCCAGAAAAACGATCCCGTTTTTTCGATTGGAAGCTCCCTCGCGGGTGAACACGCCAATTTTTTCGTCGGGCGTGGTGCTGACGTCGTTAATCAGGCGTGCATCGACTTTCAGAGTGTCCAGCAGTTTGGGGTTGGCGGGATCGGCGATATCGTAGACGAAGAGCTTGTCCGCGACGGTCGAAAGATAGGCGTGGTGGCCGATAATCCATTCTTCTGACATCTGCAGATCGGGCATGGGGACGTGGGCGACGACGTCCACTTCGCGCTCCACGTTGCGCGGGCGGACCACGACCGACGCGGCGGCACTGTGCTGCCCGCTGCTGGCCATCACCACGTAAGTGCCAGCTTTCTCCGCCACAAATGCTCCGTCCTGGTAAATTGCCGCGCCGTTGCCGTTGCTGCTCAAAGACCAACGCACCGACGGATCTTTCAGAATGCTGCCGCCGCCATCCACTGCCGTAACGCTGAAGCGGACCACGTCGCCGGTGCGCGCCTCCGAGGAACCGGGCTTGACGGTCATTTTGTGGACCGCATCGCGCACAACCTGAAGAGTAACGGTGCTGCTCGCACCTTCTGACGCTGCTTTGATGGTGACACTTCCCGGCGCGAGCCCGGTCACCAACCCCGCGACGTCCACACTCGCGACCGATGGCTTCTCCGAGCTCCACTTGAGCAGCGCATCGGTTCGGGGATTGCCGTCGGCTGTTCGGGCGATGACCGTCATCCTTTCCGTGCCGCCCACGATGATCGGGTGCGCTGGAGGCTCAATCTCGAGGCTCGCGATCTTCGGGTTGCCTACGTTCACCGTGGCGTAACCAGCCTTTCCTGCGATGACCGCACCAACCGTCACCACTCCCGGGGCGTGGAAGGTTACTTCGCCCGAGTCGTCCGCGCCCGCCACGTCGAACGGAGCGGCGAACCAGGTGGAAGGCTTTTCGTCGATCAGGTTGCCCGCCGCGTCTTTGGCAGCGGCACTGAACTTGACCTTTTCTCCAACGTGAACGTCGAGCGTGTTGGGAGTGATCTCGACACTGGCTGGAGCCACCGACGTGGTAGGAGCCGCTTCCTGAGTGGCGGGAGCCGCATTCTGCGACCACAGCGCAACCCGCGCGGAAAGAATGACGACCGCAACTGCCAATCCAACTCCACTGTGCTTGAACATTCGCCCTCCGGCGTTGAACGGCTGTCGTGCTTGCGAACTAATGCTCGCGAAGTAATGCTTGCGAACTAATGCTTGCGAACTACGGTTTGGTTGTTTCCATTTTCCAGAAATCAATGCCCGCCGCTTGCGGCCCGACATCGACGGTAGCGACAGTTTTCAAACTTCCCAGATCAATCACTTCGACAGTACCGGGCTCAGTGCCCACCCCTTCGACCGAAATAAAGGCGTAGCGGTCGTCCGGCGAAACTACTGCCCCATGCACAATTTTTCTCTGTGTCGGGATTCTGGCCAGTTCACGCCCAGTCACAGGATCGAAGATTGACACCGATTGCCCCCGCTTATTCGTCGCGATCAGGCGTCCGTCTTTAGTCATGGCCAGGTTGTAGACGCCGGTGCCGGCCGGAAAACGGCGCGCCAGAGTCCAGGTATCAGTATTAATAGCGACGATGTCGTTCGACTGATTGCAGGCCACGTAAATGATCGATCCGTCATTGGAGGGCTGCGCCCAGGTGGGCGTACACGAAGTCTTGTGGTCCGCCATCGAGTGTGCGGCTGGTGCGCCGGTCATGCCCATTTCCTTTCCTTGCCCGAGCATGAAATAGCGCGACACGGCAAACTTGCGGGTGTCGATCTCGACCAGCATGTCGTCCATCATGCAAGCTGAGTAATGCTTTGTGCCGGTGTGGTTGAGGCGCGAGCCGTGGGGCATGGTGCATGTCGTAATCCGCTTGACCTCGATCATCTGGTCCGTCGCCACAACAGAGATGGACGACGGCACCATGTCGCCATGGAAATTGGCGTTGGCTACGTAAATAAAGCTGCCATCAGGGCTGATATCGGTAGTGGCCGGAAACAGGCTAAGGCTGGTGTACTTGATGACGGCATCGGTTCCGGCGCGATACTTCCAGACGGATCCGTTTGGCCTGCCGTGGCCTTCAGAAACGTAGAAATATTGCTTGTCGGGCGAAACGGCGATTCCGTGCGGGCCATTAATATCCATCGGCATCAGGCCGGTGCGGGTCTGACTCTCAATGCGTGTGCCGCCCGGCCCGAAACGAATGAGCACAATCTTGTCCGCGGATTCGCAAACCACGTAAACCAGGTAGTCCTGCGTGGGACCCGCCGGGGCCGATCCAGTAAGGGCAGGTGCGGAAGATGTTTGCGCCTGGCCGCCGAAGCTAAAGGCGAGAAAAACGAGCAGGCATGGCACAACCCGCAACCGTCGTGACAGAAGACCTCCTTGTTTGCGTTTCCGATGAGAGACTGCAGTTCGCTTCATCCTGATTTCAGTAAACCTTTTTGAACCACGCACTGACGAGCCGACACAAAGGTCGGAGAAGTATACCCGTTTGGCGGGGTTATACGAAAACCCATACTTGTCTGCAAAAGTTGTGCCGAGGTGAACGCTCGGAAGGGAAGGGACTTTGGTTCGTAGGGGAAGGTGTGCCGGTTCCGTTGCTCGTGTCGTCCGCGGCAAACACCTCCCCTCGTTCAATTCTAAGATCGAATCGGCGTTACTCCTTTTGTGTGTCTGCCTTCTTCTGTTCCGCCGCTTTCTTGGCAGCCACAGTCCACGGGGGTACGACGCCGTTTTCGCGCGCGTAAGCGACGGACTGGCCCAAGTGCTCGTGAGCATCGGCCACCAGGATGTAGACCACGTCGCCGGCATTCGCATCAGGTCCCAGTTTCGGGAGCGGCTTGGCGAAATCGGCGTTGCTCATGCCGCTGATCGCCTTCTTGGCGAACTCCCACGACTTGTTGAGTTCTTCAATGATTTTGCCCTGGTCCGTGGTGGACTTTTCAAAAGTCTTGCCATCGAAACCAGCCGGAGGTTGCGCTCCCATCAACGCCAGAATCTGGTAGCGCTCACCCGAGACATGCAGCAATACCTCGGCGAAAGATCGGGAGTCGGGCGTGGGACGCCAGCTGAGTTTGTCGGTGGGAAAGGCGTTGGCCAGGTCGACGAACTTCTTCTGCATCGTCTCCAGGTCCAGAAGCGATTGCGGCTTCATGTCATAGCTGGGGGAAGTGTGATCGGCGTTGTCGGCCGCGCCCTGGGCCGGCGCGCCGACCGCCATTGTGCTTACGGCCAGCACGACAAAAAATGTTGCAGGGAACAAGTTCTTCATAGATCGCATGCCTCCTAGGTGTGAATTCTCTTGGCTTAGACGGGCAGGTCTGGGAAAGAGCATAGTCCGCTGCAGAATTGTTTTTCCAAAGAACACAGAAGGGGAAGATCTATCACGCAAGTCATTCACGACATGAAAACGGCCCCCGATTTACAGCATCGTCTCATCGAAGCCCCGCAACTCAGCCCAGGGCGCTGACGAAAGTCTGGTCTGCGCGTCAACTATAAAGCACGGTCTGCTAGAGGTGACGTCGATGCAAAAATGTCTCTCGCCATTCGTTGTCGCGGTGGTGTTCGTCTTCGCGTCGAGTTCCGGTCGCGGCCTGGACCCTCCGGCACGGCCTTCGACTTTTCCTCTGACTTCGCTGCAGGGGTTGGAGACAGTGAACGGAACCGCGGCACTCACCACGTATCGCGGCCGCCGTGCCGTACATCTCGAGCCTCTGGCGGATCATCGGGGTCCGGGCGATGCAGTGCTCGCGATCCTCACCGGACCCGACCTCAAAGACGGCACGATTGAAGTCGAAGTGGCTGGCTCCCGGCGCGCGGACTCAGGGCTGGATGAACGCGGATTCATCGGTCTCGCATTCCGGGTCCAGCCTCATGCTTCGCGCTACGAGAATATCTATCTGCGGCCGGTGAACGGACGCGCCGAGGATCAACTGCAGCGCAATCACTCGGTGCAATATGCTTCGCACCCGGATTTTCCGTGGCGCCGCCTCCGTGATGAAAATCCCGGACAATACGAGTCCTACGTGGATCTCGAACCAGGCGTGTGGACCAGACTGAAGATCGTAGTTTCGGGAACCAGGGCGAGCCTCTACGTGAATGACGCACCACAACCATGCCTGGTGGTGACCGATCTGAAGCTCGGCGAAAGCCGCGGCCAGATTGCCCTTTGGGCGCATTGGAGCACAGACGGATATTTTTCCAATCTGACAATTCACTGAAGTGGCGACGGTTTGAGTTTATCGCCGGAAGGTTGAAATGTTACTAAGGACGGAGCTAACACCGGTTATGAGCACACAACTCTCGTGCTTGGCACTTTCGTGGTTTCTCGTGGCGGCCAGTGTCGGCCAAGCGGCGGAACCTTCTGCTTCCAAGATCACGCTCGATTCCAACACCAAACTGGAAATGATCAACGCAGACGCGAAGTGGGTGGAATATCGCGGCCGCAACGCTCTGCACGTTGTCCCACTGCCGGGCCACGAGCACGCGGTGAATGAAGTGATGGAAGCGGTGCTCGCCCAGTCCGATTTCAAAGACGGAGCGATCGAACTCGATGTCGCCGGAGCCCGACGCCAAGGTTACTCCACCGCCGAGGACGAGCGCGGGTTCAAAGGGGTCATTGGGGTGTCATTTCGTGTCGAGGGTGAGAAAGGCGAGTCGTTCTATATCCGGCCCGAAAACTCACGCCTCGACAACCAGTTGTTCCGCAACCGCTCGACCCAGTATGAATCGACGCCAGACTTTCCCTGGTCTCGCCTGCGCGAAGAAAGCCCCGGAGTGTACGAGTCGTACGTGGACCTCGAACCCGGAGCCTGGACCAAACTCAGACTCGAAGTTTCAGGCACAAAAGCTCGCCTGTACGTCAACGGTGCGGCCCAACCGTGTTTGGTTGTGAATGACCTCAAACTAGGTTCCAGCCGCGGCAAGATCGCTCTCTTCACGCGGGTGAGTACCGACGCTTATTTCGCTAACTTGAGCATCAACGCGGTCCCCTGAGAGGCCCCCGGCGCTCCGGCATAGCATCTCCTACTTCAGCTTCTCGCCTCAATTCTGGCGAATCGCGTGGCTGCATCAACTACGAAGTAGCTCGGAAACCATTCTCACTCTCTCACGGCGTACTCCGCGCGGGTGGTTACGCTAGTGAACCGTCGGCTGGCAGGGTGATTTGGAGCAGAAGTTTAGGTAAGGTGCACAGAGTCAACAATCGAAACACTTTATCTTGCACAGCGTCGCAAGTCATGATACATAAGGAGACCGTCTTTGATGGTGATTTCCTATGCCCAAAACGTTGAAATGCGCGCTTCGCACCCTCCATGAGGAGATTGCCGGGTTTCGGTTCGACTACCCGTTGATGCAGGTGCCAGAGGCCGGCCCCAAGGAGTCACTTCACTACTACTTGTACAAGTACAGTAAGACGCCGCCGGACCGGAGCGTAATCCGCCTCGATTCGAATGGCATTGCTCAGGAGTGGGGCCGAGTGACCGGAGTAGTCTATCGACCTGCTGTCGTTGCGATGCGTGGACTGGCCAATCTAGGTCACTACCTTCGGGGTGGGAATCAGGCACACCTGAACGTCTTCCTGAATCAAATCAATTGGCTCGAGCAATACGCAGTTATTCGCCCGGACGGAGCGGTAGTGTGGCCCAATTGTTTCGATTTTGAGGATCCGCCCATCCGATTGAAAGCGCCTTGGGTTTCGGCGAACGTGCAGGGGTTTGTCATAAGCGCTTTGGTCCGCGGTTGGCGCATCACCCGTAGACCTCGTCTCCTCGAACTGCTTAAGGGCTCGGCTCGAGTATTTGAGCTTGATTGCGACAGGAATGGCATACGAGTTCAAGCCGAAGGACACGTGGCATACACCGAGACTCCCGGCCTGGCCGCTCCTGGAATCATGGACGGGTTTATGAGGTCTCTCCTTGGCTTGCATGACCTCTATGTGGAGACCAGTGACCCCAAAGTTTATGAGCTGTTTATGCAGGGCGTGGAAGGACTGAGATATTTTCTTCCCCGATGGGACTATCGCAAGAAGTGGAGTCTGTACGCTAACAACAGTTATTTGTGTCCCCCCGCCTATCATTGCCTGAATCGCATGCTCTTGACTGTTTTGGCGCGCCTGACGGGCGATTCCTCCTTCGCGGAGTACGCGGAAGCATGGGATCCCACCCGTCTTTCTGGGTTAGACAGAGCAGAGGTATACCTTGCGTTTCTTCTAACTAAGAATGCCTGTCGGTTGAAGTACCGAACTTGGCGTCAGAAAACGACAATGGACACGACCGAGTTTAGAAATAGCTACTTGTATAGCTCGCTGCCAATTACGACAGAAACACAGTAGGAATTGTTTGACGAACCCGCTCAATCTCTGGCTGCGACCTGTGGCATTTGCCGCCTCCAACTTAGGAGAACGGCAGCATTGTCCCCTTGTAACAGCGAGATGTCAATTACTGTTGAACGCCTTATCACTTATCGAGCTTTTGCAGAAGGACTCGGGTGTTTATCGATTACATCAGCTGACGCCCGCCACCTACCTCGACCGGAACAGGCATTACAATTGCCGACACTCCCGCTTTTCTTCCGCGTGTTGCCCACAGGTATGCACCAAACGCAAACGCGTAACAAATAAATCCACTCCAGAATGTGCTGGCAATGCCCGCGTTCATGGAGATTGCCGCCGCCAGCACTGAGCCGCAAATGGATGTTGCACCGTTCACTCCCCAGAAGGCCGGCGTGAGTGCGTCGACCTGGCTGGCCGCGAGTTTCAACCCGAGCGGAAAGGCCATGCCCATAAAAAATCCCAACGGAAAAAGAATTCCGGCCGCGACTGCAATGCGCACCGCATTCACCGACGAAGCGAAGGCGGACGTCGCATAGGGCGTCAGCACTCCAAACACAAGCATCGCTACCAACAACAGGAGCAGCCGGCCCAGCGCGCCTCGTCCAGCTTGCGTTATGCTTCGCGTCGTATAGCTTCCAAACCCGCTCGACAACAGCAGCGAGAACAGCACCACCGAAAGCGCGTACGTGGGATGTCCAAGGAAGACGATCAGCCGTTGCATTTGAGAAATCTCGATCAGCATGAAGCCCAGGCCAATCGCGGCGAAAAACGTAAGATGAGGCACTACGCTACGCAGCACTTCTTTTTGCATCGACCGCAGCGGCAGCCAGATGCAGATCAAGGTCGGTATGGTGATGAACAA
Organism: Acidobacteriota bacterium; assembly: GCA_013289685.1. GTDB lineage: Bacteria > Acidobacteriota > Terriglobia > Terriglobales > Acidobacteriaceae > Sulfotelmatobacter. The sequence goes on from JABCZL010000005.1 coordinate 345,683, forward strand.
CAGCAGGACTCCTACCACGGCGCCTGACGTTGCGTAGATCGCAGCGTTGGGGTCTTCCGCGAGCTGCCGCACTCGCAGCAGGTTGCGAAACTTCATCATATAAAAAAAGAATGGAGAATCATCCGTCGGGGCGGACAGGTTCACGGGTAGAGATTGGACAACCCCTCCGGGGTCCTGTCCCGTAGCCAGCGCTGCGAAAACCGGATCGAGCGCAAAGCGCGGGCTCAGCACTACGTCAAATTGCATCTGCTTGGCGACCGCTTCCACCCGATCAATGTCAGCCGCGGTGAAGGGCTTCTTGCCAATCAGGATCGTGACCGCTCCAATCGGCTCGCCTTCCACGCTCCGCCGGGAATTCTTCACCAGCAGAATATGAGAACGTGGATCCTCCACGCCGCTGGCTCGCAAACTGGCCGCCGCCAGTGAAGTGAGCCGGTAAGCTTCGGCTGGCAATCCGGGTAGATACCAGCGGGAGAAGGAGAGTACGCCGTCGGGAGTCAGGCGATGCAGAAACATGTTCCAGCACTCGACCGTATACAACGAGTTTTCCGTGAGAGTTAAAGCGCCCGCAGCGGTAGCCGCCCAAGTGTCAATGAACGAGGCTTCCAGAATGTCGAAGCGTTCGGGTGTGCGCGCCAGATAACTGCGCGCTTCATCGTTCACAAATGTCACTTTAGGATTTCGATCCAAGTGCCCTGTGAAATCGCCGAACCTGCCATTGACCGTGCGGATGATGTTCTGATTGATTTCCACGGCGCGAACCGACTTTTGCTTGAAGAGCAGAGCCGACAGTACATCTCTGCCGCCTCCCGCCCCGACAATCAACACATTCGCGTCCGACCGGATGTAGTGAACGAGGTTCTTGACGTCGTACTTGAGGTAGTCCAGGTCGTCGATCGAGACTCCATTATTCAACGCTGTCAGCGTTGTTTCCGCGTCGGAGTCGATCTTTAGATGAAGTTGCCGGAACGGCCGGTCGGTGGGATAGGTGACGCTGATCCCTTCCGAAATGACTTTGGACGGCGTATTCGCGTCCCCCCGCACCGTAATGCGGGAAAACGAATTCCATTTTTCGTACAGAGCCGGTGGTTCCTGTTCGCCCTTGGCCCAAGTGATCCGCAGCAGAGATGCCTGACGTTGAGCCAGAACTGTGTTGACGACGACAAAGATGGCGAACGCCGTTCCCAGGATGAAGGCCGCTTTCCGGAACCGGTGTTCCGCAGCATCGATAGAAAATAAAACCGCCGCAACGCAGCCCAACAGGCCGACTAACACCACCGCCGTCGGAGCATCGGTCGCGCGCAACACATAAATGAGCACGATGCACCCCGTAGCGGCGCCAAACAAATCGGCGGCATAAAGACCGCTGACGCTGCGGGGGAACTTGGTGAGAGCAGCGCAGACGCACACTCCGCTGAAATAAAACGGGTAGGCCAGCACGAAGTAGGAAACGGCGATCCAAATCACGGCCAGCGTGGGATGCGAACGGAAGGGCACGAGTACATGCGCCACTACGGTAACAATTGCAGTGACCGCGAACCAAAACGCACTGCGCGCCATTTGCCGCTTCGTACTCGTTTCGTCGTAGAGTTCGGGATGCCGGTAAACCTGCAACGCGCCCACGGTCATGCCGAACATGGCCAGCGAAATGGCCACGAAGGCAAAGTGATACCACATGGTCACGCTGAAGATCCGCGTCAGCAGGATCTCGAGCATCATGGTGGCAAGCGTAATGAAGAACAGACCAACTACTGTCAGGCGCGAGGCGCGCACATCCGTCATCGTCGATTCGACCCCTTCAGAAGTCCCGGCGATTCTCCGAGAGAATCTTCATTTTGATTTAAGTTGCGGGAGATACCAATGATTTTACACTCTGCCGTGGCTTGACCGGCTCAAACTCGAATGTTAGTTTCGGTTCACACGTGACTCTCCGAGGTACATCACGCTGAACTGGGCAGGGAAGCCGCTTCCAATCATTGATCTTCACCGGCGAAATTTTCTTGTACGCTTCTGCCAGACCGCCGGAGCCACCCTGATTCCCAACCGCTTGTGGGGGCTCGCGTCCCAGGATTCAACATCCTTACCACCTCGGAGCGAGCCGCTCGCCGGCACCGGATTCCATCTGCACCCTCATTATCGAACCGAGCGGCCGCTGGATTCCACGCTGCTGAAGGTGCAGGCAGGCCTCGACGATTTCATCACAGAAAAATATGCCGACCAGATTGCCGCGATTCTCGCGAAGTGGAGCGCCAGCCTGTTGCAGTCCCCGCGGGAAACGCAGGCTATCGCGAAAGTTCTCGCAGCGGATTTTTCTGGCTCATCGCTGCAGCCAGTCGAATCGCGAGTCGTGCGGTCCGGCGTGGCGCTTCAAGTACATCAGAACAAATTTTCCACTCAGCCCGCGCTCGACCGCGATGCCTTTCTTCGAGAATGGCAATCCGCGTTCAGCGGCTTTTCCCAAGTAATCACCGCGGAATTCCAGATTACCGGGATCGACGCCGCGAGTGGCGAATCTCCAAAATCGCCCTCCGCGCCCCAACTCCCAAGTCGGCTGCAAACTCGCGTTCGGTATGAAATCGTGGGCAGCGGCGCCAATTTCCATCGCGAACAGCGCGTCGGCAACTGGGACCTTGTATGGGAACCATCTTCTTCCGGCGAGTTTCGTCTCCGCGGATGGCAAGCGCTCGGCGAAACTCAGGCCCGTTCCAATTTCCCAATCTATGTGGACATCACGTCCGCGGCCCTGGGCAGCAATTCTTCTTACACGGCGCAACTGCTGCACGGTACCGACTGCTGGCGGACGGTACTCGACGGCGCATCTGGCATCGACATCTACGGCCACAACGGCGTTTCGGTCGCCGACATCGACAACGACGGATTCGACGATCTCTACGTCTGCCAGCCGGCGGGCCTGCCCAATCGCCTGTATCGGAACCGCGGCGACGGGACGTTCGAAGATATTACCGAATCGTCCGGTCTGGGGATTCTGGAAAACACGGCCTGCGCCCTCTTCGCCGATTTCGACAACGACGGCCGCCAGGACGTCATCGTGGTGCGTGCCAACGGCCCGTTGTTATTCCTGAACGAAGGCGGAGGTAAGTTTCGACAAAAGCCCGATGGGTTCCAGTTCGCGAATCCTCCGCAGGGAACTTTCACTGGGGCGGCCGCCGCCGACTACGACCGCGACGGCTGGCTCGACGTTTACTTCTGCCTGTACGCCTACTATCAAGGCACCGGGCAATATAAATATCCCTCTCCGTATCACGATGCCGAAAACGGCCCGCCCAATTTTCTGATGCGCAACCACGGTGACAGGACGTTTCGCGACGTGACCGCCGCGTCGGGCCTGAATCAGAACAACACCCGTTACAGCTTTTGCTGCGGATGGAGCGACTACAACCGCGACGGCTGGCCCGATCTCTACGTGGTCAACGATTTTGGCCGGAAAAATCTATACCGCAACAACGGCGACGGAACGTTCGTGGACGTTGCTCCTCAGGCGGCCGCCGAAGATATCGGCGCGGGGATGAGTGTTTCCTGGCTCGACTACGACAACGACGGCGCAGAGGATATCTACGTCGGCAATATGTGGACGGCGGCCGGCGAACGCGTCTCGACTCAGGAAATCTTCAAGAAAGATTCGTCCAAGGAAGTCAGGGCCCTTTATCAGAAACACGCGATGGGGAATTCGTTGCTTGGGAATCGCGGCCTCACTTTCGAGGATACGACGTCTTCCGCAGGCGTCGCTATGGGCCGCTGGGCGTGGTCGAGCGACACCTTCGATTTCGATCACGACGGGTTTCCCGATCTCTACATCACCAACGGCATGGTCTCTGGCATTTCGCATCCCGAGGTCTCGCGCGAAGATCCTTCCCACCAAGACCTCAACAGTTTCTTCTGGCGGCAGGTCGTGGCCCTGTCCCCCGACGAAGCCCGCGCGTCTCACGCCTACGAGCAAGGATGGAATGCCCTCAACGAACTTATCCGCGCCGACGGCACCTGGAGCGGTTACGAGCGAAATGTTTTCTACGCCAACAACCGGGACGGAACGTTCTCCGACGTTTCCGGTGTCGTCGGACTGGACTTCGTGCAAGATAGCCGGTCGTTCGCTCTCGCCGACTTCGATCACGATGGGCGCCTCGAAGTGTTCCTGAAGAACCGCAACGCTCCGCAACTCAGGCTGCTGAAGAATGTAGTGGGGGATCTGCCGCCGTCGATTGCGTTCCGTCTGCAGGGGACGAAAAGTAACCGCGACGCCATCGGAGCGTCGGTCACGGTTGAAACCCGCTCGGGCCGCCAGACGCGCATGCTTCAGGCCGGATCAGGCTTCCTATCCCAGCACGGCAAGGATGTCTTCTTCGGCCTCGGAGAGGCGAAAGGTCCGGTGCGAGCATCGATTCGCTGGCCCAGTGGCCTGGTGCAGGAACTGCACGATCTTCCCAACAATCACAGAATCTGGGTTGTCGAGGGATCCGAACCCTCGCGCACAGAACCGTTCAAGACTCAGGTGACGAATCATGCTCCTGTTCGAGCCCAGGCCTCTGAAACAGTCGAAGAACTTCCAACCAAAGTCGAAACCTGGCTTCTCGTGCCCTTTGCTGCTCCGGATTTTTCGCTTCCCGACCTATCGGGGAAAGTGCAGACGCTGTCAAGTAGGCGAGGCAAGCCTACGTTGCTGAACTTCTGGACCACGAATGCCGCCGATTCGCGGGAAGAGTTGAGGCTGCTCGAGAATTCCCACACAGATTGGGCAACGAAAGGGCTGCAACTGATCACAGTGAACGTGGACGATTCCGGCGACGACGGCGTCCGCAATCTCGCTCAGCAAGTTACATTCCCGATCCTGCGTGGCTCCGAAGACGTCGCCGCCATCTACAACATCCTCTATCGCCAACTGTTCGACCGTCACCGCGATCTCACCCTTCCAACATCGTTCCTGATTGACAGTAACGGCGACATCGTGAAGGTGTACCAGGGCCCTCTCGACGCCGTGCACCTCGAATACGACCTCCAGCACATTCCGCAAACGGATGCGGAACGACTGGCGCGCGCGCTCCCTTTCCCCAGTGCAGGCGACAAGCTCGCATTCGGTCGAAACTATCTTTCGTATGGCGCCCTGTTTTTTCAGCGCGGATATCTCGATCAAGCCGAAGCCTCATTCCAGCAGGCTTTGCGCGACGATCCTTCGAGTGCCGAGGCCCTATATGGCATCGGAAGTGTTTACCTGAATCAGAACAAAAACTCTGCTGCACGTGAAAGTTTCGAACGCGCGGTGAAACTAGAAGCGAATTATCCCGACACGCTGCCCGACGCCTGGAACAACCTTGGCGTGATTGCCACGCGCGAAGGGCGCGTAGACGACGCAGTTCCGTGTTTTCTCGAAGCCCTCCGCCTGAACCCGCATCACCTGCTGTCTCTCGACAACCTGGGCAACGCGTATCGTTCGCAAAAACGTTGGGACGACGCCCGCAAAGTTCTGGAGCGGGCTTTGGAGGTTGCTCCACAAGATCCTGAAGCGAACTACAGTCTGGGGATGGTTTTCACGCAAACGGATGACACGAACAAAGCTTATGAATACCTGCAGCGCGCGTTGCATGCGCGACCCGTGTATCCCGAGGCCCTGAACAATCTCGGAGTGCTCTACCTGGTCACACAGCGCCGCGATCAGGCAGTGGCCAGTTTCGAGCAGTGCATCCGCGTGGCCCCCGCGTTCGATCAGGCGTATCTGAATCTGGCGCGCGTCTATGCATTAGAAGGCGCGCGCGAGAAGGCACGAGGCGTGCTGCTCGACTTGCTCAAACAGCATCCCGATCACCCTCAAGCCAGGGAGATGCTCGAGCAATTGCAATAGTGAGTTCAAGGCTTTGGTGTCGGCGCCGTCAGCAGGTCGACGAACATCTTGTAGAACCTCTCCGTATCCAGATCGACCTGCACTTCAACCGGCGGGCCCACAATCATGGGTTTGTCGCGTTCCGTCCAACTCAGTGTGCTTCCATATCCTGCGCCGCGGCCGAGGTCAACGTCCAGATAACGCATACCCCTCGCGGTGATCAAACTCGGATCGAGCCACGCCAGCGCCGTGAGTTCATCCCACAGATAGTTGTATTCGCCGAACACACGCGAGTACGAACCGACATAACGAGCCGCCGGCGTGTTGCCTGCCTTGACCCGGTCGAGCAACTTTTGAGTCACACGTGTCTTGACGGAAATATCCACAGTGGTGCAGACAATCTTCTTCCACGGCGCCATCAGCACGATGTGCGCCGCCTCCGGATCAAACCAGAGGTTGAATTCGTGCCGGGGCGCATTCGCGAACTCGGGATCGTCTGTCTTAGGATTCAAGCTCCCGCCCATGAACACCAACTCTTTCGCCAGTCCCGCGAACTCCGGATCAATCGAGATGGCGAGCGCCAGGTTGGTCATCGGCCCGCCTTCATAGATCGTGATCTCGTGCGGATACTTCCGGACCATGCGCACCAGGAAATGCGCTTCGTCCTCGTCCAGCGCTTTGGTGGTCGGCTTGCCTTCCGGCATTTCGCCCAACTGATCGGCCGGGTGATATTGCCGCGGAGTCCACGCTCCCACCCACTGCACGGTGCCGAATTGCTGTTCCCAAAGTTCCGTTTCCTGTTGCCGCCGCACCAGCGGATACTCGGCTCCCGGCATCACTGGGATGTCCGTGCGCTCGATGATCTCCAGCATGCGCAAGGTGTGCGCGACTTCCTCTTTGAGCCAGGCATCGCCGGTCACTACAGTCACGCCGAGGACTTCGGTCTGTGGAGACTGCATTAGCAGCAAGATTGCCTGCTGATCGGTTCCTCCCGGCCCAGCTGCGTCCTGATCGATAATGATCTTGCGCTTGCCCGAGGACTGCTGGCTCCAGCCCGCGAGGGACGTCGCGATCAGCAAGGCAATTCCTATCATCGACAGCCGAACGAATTTCATCTAGTCTCCATTGATCCCATGCCACAAAGCATTGCATTCTATTTTGAATGTGGGTTCTTCGCCAGAGACTTCGCACGGTCTAGAAAAAGCCGACGGAAGCTTCAGTTGCGAGCCGTCATGCCGGCAGATAGAATTCCCGACTAGGCGCGGCGAACAGTTTTCGGTGAACCATCCATTCGCGCCCGTCTTCATGGGCCGTCTCAACGCAGTCTTACGGAAATTTCGGTCCGCTCGCGTCATGGGCGGCGGCCTCGTCGTGCTCGCTCTCTTCACGCTCTCGCCGACCCTCCAGTCGCAAGAGTCAGCTTCGTTACGCGGCACCGTTCGCGATTCAGAAGGAAAGCCAGTTGCCGGCGCAGCGGTCAAGCTGCGGGCCAAGGACCAATCGCAGACGCAAACGGCTCACACCGATTCCCAGGGCGACTACAGGTTTGACGGGCAACGCGGCGGAGCCTACGTTTTGCGAGCCGAAATGGCTGGATACGGCGACGCGGAAATTACTGCACTCTCTCTCGGCCCGAAGGAGGCGAAGAACGTCGATCTCATTCTCACAACCCCGTCGCAAGCAACTTCTTCACGGGCAGCAGAGTTCTTTGACCAACCTCGATTCACGGTCGCCGGAGTCACGGACACTACAACCACGGGCAGTCACGGTTCCGATACGACCGCGCGAACCCGGGACACACTCGCCAAAGAAACTGTTTCCTTGGGCAACGCCCCGCCCGACGCTGGCCGCGCTGCTGCGTCCGAGAGCGAAAAATCGTTGCGCGAAAGCGTAGAACACGATCCTCATAGCTTTGAGGCCAACCATCGTCTCGGAAAAGTGCTGGCCGAAAACGGCAGAGCGCGCGAGGCGATCCCATATCTCGAGCGTGCTGGCGAACTCAAGGCCGGCGACTACGAAAATGCCTACGAGCTGGCGCTGGCCAACGAAAGCGCCGGCAATTACGAGCGGGCACGGGACAACGCGCAAACCTTGCTGCCGCGTTTCGACAAAGCTGAAGTCCATCACTTACTCGGCGATGTCCAGGAGAAGCTCGGCAATTCACTCGAGTCTGTGCGCGAGTACCAGCGCGCCGTTGAATTTGACCCCAGCGAGACTTACATTTTTGACTGGGGCTCCGAACTCCTGCTGCATCACGCCCCCGAGCCCGCGGCGGAAGTCTTCGCCCAGGGCAACCGCCTGTATCCCCGGTCGGCCCGCATGCTGGTCGGACTCGGTGCGGCCTGGTTTGCCCAAGGATCGTTCGCTCAGGCGGTGCAGAAGATCTGCGAGGCCTCCGACCTGAATCCCAACGATTCGATTCCGTACCGGTTTCTGGGCACGATGCTAGAGACGGAGATCACGCCCTCACAAGAAGCCGTCGAAAAGCTGCGCCGTTTTGTCGAGCGCCAACCGAACAACGCCGAGGCGAACTACTATTACGCAGTCGGACTTTGGAAGCTTCGAACACAGCCGCAGGACGCTGCCCGCGCAGCGCAGGTCGAGTCTCTGCTGAGAAGCGCGATTCATCTCGATCCCAAATATGCTGCCGCCTACCTCCAACTGGGCATTCTCCACTCCGAGCAGAACGACTATCCGGCGGCCATCACCGACTACCAGCAAGCCATCCAGGCAGATCCGCAGATGGAGCAAGTTCATTATCGGCTGGCCCAGGCCTACCGGCATGTTGGTGATGTTGCCAAGTCGAAAGCGGAACTCAAAGAGTACGATCAGGCAGCCAAAAAATCAGCGCAGCAGGCGGAGCGCGAGCGCCATGAAATCCTGCGGTTCGTCTACACTCTGCGCGATCAGCCCGCGTCTCAAAGCCCATAGCCCGGCTGCGACTGGCGTTTCTTCGGAGCTTCCCAAGGCAGGGAAGCCTCCGCTCCACCTCGCCGTGTGTTACACTTTTTGATTCATATTGACAAACTGTTGCACGCAGGACGCCCAATCCACAAATGCTTTTTTCCAAAGAATATGTGGGCTATCTGGCCCGCGAAGTCACCAAGAAACTGATTGCTGGCAAGTTCATCGAGACCTCGTCGGTTCCGGCCGTAACCGAGCGGGTGAACGCCGCTTTGGTCGACGAACTCTCGCTGGAAGACCGCATCAACGATGAGGTCCGCGTCATCCTCGAAGCCTACTCCGACGAAATGCAGAAGACCGGCGCCAATTACCAGGAGATGTTCCGCAAGGTCAAAACCGAACTGGTGCGCAAGTACAAGGCGGTGCTGTGAGACTCAGCCGCGACAAAGCCAACGTGCTGGCCAAGGCCGTTTCCGAAGTCCTCAAGCAGATGGACGAGGTTGAGTTCATCGAAGACTTCAACACCATCCGCCAGGAAACGCGAAAGATTCTTGAAGAACTGCTCATGCAGGAAGCCAGAATCGACACCGCGGCCCGCCAGAAAATCGAGAGCCAGAAACGTACCATCCTCGAAGGCTCGCAAGAGTGGGACATCCTCTACCGCAAGTACTACAACGAAGAAGTGAAGAAGCTGGGCGTCTAGCAAGTCCTTCCCATCCTCCACCGCCTGCTCCGAGGTGATCGTTGGCAAATCAGATCAGCGACGTAAAGGCCATGATCAAGCGCGCCGCCGATGCGGCCGGCTTTGACCTTGCGGGCATCGCTCCCGCCGCCGATGCTGCCGAACTCAAGCATTTTCCCCAATGGATTGCCGCTGGCTATGCTGGCGAAATGAAATACCTGGAAGCGCGTGATGACCGCGGCGATTTCAAACGGGCCTCGCTCGCTCGCGTCGCGCCGTGGGCGAAAAGCGTGATCGTCTGCGCCATCAACTACAACACGGAGCATCCCTACTCAACCGAGGTCCACGACGCCGATCGCGGCTGGATCTCCCGCTACGCCTGGAGCCGCGAGGATTACCACGATGGAGTCCTGCGCCGCCTCAAGCAGGTAGAGCGCGAACTGCACCAAGCTGTAGGCGACTCGCAACCAACCGTCGTTACCCGCAGCTATGTCGACACCGGCCCCATTGTCGAACGCGTCTTTGCCAAGTATGCCGGCGTGGGCTGGATCGGAAAGAATACCTGCATCATCAATCAGAAAAAAGGCTCGTGGCTTTTCCTGGGCGTGATCCTCACCTCGCTCGAACTTGCGCCCGACCTGCCCGCTCCGGACCGCTGCGGTACCTGCACTCGCTGCATCGAAGCCTGCCCGACCGACGCGATTCTCGCGCCCTACCAGCTCGATTCCAACAAATGCATTTCGTATCTCACGATTGAAAAACGCGGACCGATCCCGGAGGAATTGCGCGCAGGGATGGGCCGCCACGTTTTCGGCTGCGACATTTGCCAGGACGTTTGCCCGTGGAACCGCAAAGCCCCGGCCTCAACTGCGTCGGAATTCGATCCTCGCCCCGGCCTGGTCAACCCTGCCCTGGACTGGCTCGCAGAAATGTCGGCGGAAGAGTTTCGCGCCGCCTTTCGCGGATCGCCCATCCGCCGCACCAAGCGCTCCGGCCTTCGCCGCAACGTCGCCATCGCCATGGGCAACAGCGGTAACAAAGAATTCCTGCCCCAGCTCGACCTACTAGCCGCCGACGATGACGAATCGGTCCGCGAAAGCGCAGAGTGGGCGAGAAGACGCCTGGCTTCCACCTGGTAGTCAATGCTCGACCGCACAGCCGGGGGCGGCTGTCCCTACATAATGCCTCGCTCTAGTTTCGCCTTATCTTTGCTCTACGTCGATCCCTTTTCACTCCAAGATTCACTGATCTTCCGTAACTGGTTTTCCCGATTATCAGCAACTAATCTCTGTCTAAAGGGTTCTTAATAAGCAGGTTAAGGTAAATCGTCTGAGGTGATCATGCGTCCACGCCACATCCAATCCATGCGGCGCGCGGTAGGCGTTCTGGTCGGGATTGTCGTGGCCTGCGCGTCTCTTGCGGGCGCCTCGGCGACGCTTCTTCTTGAGGAACCTTACGGCAGGCTGGGGTTCTTCACCGCGACCGGGCATGCCGCGGTATATCTCTCCGGCGTCTGCGCTGACACCCCTCTGGTTCTACGCCGCTGTGCACCGGGAGAAACCGGAGTCGTTCTCAGCCGCTACGATGGAGTGGGCGGATACGACTGGGTCGCCATTCCTCTGATCCCTTACCTGTATGCGGTCGAACGTCCGGAAGATGTGCCGTTATTTGCCGACGCGAAGATGACCCTCTTTCTCCGCGATCGCTACCGCCGCAAGTATCTGGAAGCGATTGCCCCCGACGTGAAAAACGGCGAAACTCCCGGCGGAAATTGGTACGAACTCGTCGGCTCAGCCTATGATCGGACCATCTACGGCTTCGAGATTGAGACCACGCCCGAACAGGACGAGGCTCTGATCCACAAGCTCAACTCCTCGCCCAACCAGTCTCATTTCCATCTGGTCTCCAACAACTGCGCTGACTTCGCCAAAGACATCCTCAACTTCTATTACCCGAAGTCGCTGCATCGCAGCGTAGTGGCCGATGTGGGCATGACCACGCCCAAGCAGATGGCGAAAATGTTGACCAAGTTCAGCGACCGCCATCCCGAACTCCAGTCTTCGCGGCTCATCATCGCACAGGTGCCAGGCAACATGCCCCGCAGTTCAACGGTGCGCGGAGTCGTCGATTCCTTCTTTCGATCGAAGAAGTACATCGTGCCCAGCGCGGTGGTCAGCCCCATCTTTGCCGGGTGCGTGGCGGCCGTATATGTGGGCACGGGCGCGGGCCACTTCGATCCGGCCCGCAACGCCATGGTATTCGTTGTAGGCAGCGAGCGCGAACGGCCCCTCGATCGCGAAGATCGCCGGGCCTACCAACTGGAACTGAAACATTTCCTCGCGGGCGCTTATCCGGAGAAACGCGGCCGGAATGCCGACAAGGTCTGGGAGAAACTGCAATCCCGGGCAAAGTCAGGCGTCGATGAACAGGGCAGGCCGGTTCTTCAACTTCAGGTTGGAGACAGCCTGGTTCAGGTCGGAGTGTCCGCCGACAATGTCTTGAACGGCAACGTCCCTCCGCTGTTGATACGCCAGCTTCTTGAAGCTCGCCTGCAGTCGGAATTGCGCAGCCGATCGGCGCAGGCTCTAACCGACACGGAAGTCGCGCGCGACTGGAAGCTCCTCCAGAAATCACTCGCGGAGGGCGGCACGACGGATACGCCGCCGCGCCCCGCACCAAATTCCCGCGGAAACCGGCCCTAGTTCGTCATCCGCCGATTTTTTTGTCATTCCGAGCGAAGCGAGGAATCTGCTGTCCTGTACACTGCGAATCTGCGGCGCCTACTGTTGTTCCTGCGGTGGCCGCGGCGGCATCACCGTGCCCGGCATACCCGGTTGCACCATCGGTTGCTGCTGCTGTTGGAGTTGCATTTGACGTTGCTGCATCTCCTGGAGCATTTCCTGCGGCGTCTTCACACCCGGCTGTTCGGGACTAGCCGGTTGTTCGGCCTCTGCCGCTGCCTGGTCCGCGGCGTCGTCCGTGTTGTCGTCCGTTGCTTCCGCTTCATTCGCGTCGGCCTCTGGCTGCGCCATGTTAGGAGGCACATTCCCAGGATGCTGTTCCGCCAGCGAGGGACCATTGGACGAACTCAGGTCCGGCCCCGTTTTTGCCACCAGCACCACGCGCGTCAATAATGCGTCGTTTGTCGGCGATCCCAGCAGCACGTAATTGAACCGCGATCCATTCAGCAACTCGGCGACGACTGCCCGCGCTGGCCCCGGTCCTAAATGGGTCACCACTCGATCTGGCGCCGCGGGAATCTCGATCTCTGCCCCAGTCTGTTTGCGCACGGCGCGCAAAATATCGCCCAGCGTTGAGTTGGGCGCAACGATCGTCAGCTGCTCGTTTTGATAGCTAACCTGTGGCGGCACCGGCGCGATCAATTCCAGCGGGATCGGCTGTACTGGCCCAGTGGGCCCGGAAGGCAACGGAGGCAGCGGTGCAGGTGCAGGCTTTTTTGGCTTTCGGTGGTTCTGACTTTGAGACGATGCAGCGCCAGCAGCGCAAGCAATCCCTGGGCACAGAACGGCGGCGCACAGAACCACGACAGCGGCAGCCCCTTTGAATTTCAATCCTGTGCTCATGACCACTCCTCCATCTGACCCGCAAAACGCCAAGGCGCCTTGACCAGAATTCTAGCACTCGGTCCCGGCCTGAAAAACTGTCGGTACAGCGTCCCAAAAGGGAACGTCTTAACATTACTCTCTTGCACATACGGGCGCCATGGCACGAACCGGGGAACCTCCAAGTCGATGGCAGTCAATGACTTCCAGCTGGCGAAAATCTTATCCGGGCCCGCCGACGCTAGCGTAAACTGACGCAGTCCTTTCTACCCCTTTTGAAACTAAAGGCGAAACCCGCTATGAACCAGCCGTCCCCCAGGCTCGACCGCGCCCTCGGGATTCTACTGTCGGCACTCGCCTTTTCGTCGTTGATCACCCACGCGCAGAGTTGTAAGACTTCGAGTGAACTCGACGACGCCCCCCGCGCCGCCATCACGGCCGCGGGCCAGCGTTATTTCGGACGGGCGGCCAAAGCTGATTTCGCTTCTTTACGCCAGAGCGCCACCTCCAGCCTCGCCTCCGATTTCTCCGGCATCGAGACCACCGTTAAAGACCATCAGCAGGACCTCGCCGGCGTCCAGGCGACCGTGAAATCCGTCTTTCTGCTCGAAGCTGAGGGCGCCGCGCCAATTCCGCGGGCCGAGTTCTACTGCGGAGTCTTCGGCAAGAACGGTCAGACCTCCGACAGCGCCATCTTCGCGCTCGACAACCTGGCTCCGGGCAAATATGCCGTCGTACTACTCGATGTGCCTTCGCCCAAGGGACGAATCATGTTTTCTGAAATTCTCCAGCAGGCGGGAACCGACTGGAAATTAGGCGGCCTTTACATTAAGGCGGCGCAGGTCGCAGGCCACGATAGCGACTGGTTTGTGGCCCGTGCCCGCGAGTACAAAACCAAAGGCCAACTGTATAACGCGTGGTTCTATTACGTAGAAGCGAGCAACCTTATCTCGCCGGTGCCGTTCATGGCGACGGCCGCCACTGACAAGCTTTCCGACGAATTACAAAATCGTCGCCCCGCGGACCTTCCCGCCGACGGAAAAACCGCGGACCTCGCCGTTCCGCCCGCTATCTACAAACTCAACGCGATCTTTCCCGCGGGTGTGGCCAATGACCTGGACCTGATCGTGAAGTATCAGGCCGCCGATATTTCCAACACCAACCTCGCCTACCAGAACAACGTTGCAGTGATCAAAGCGCTGGTCGCGAAGTATCCGGAAGTGCGAGACGCCTTCGCCGGCGTGGTCGCGCGCGCCGTCGATCCCAGCGGTCGAGATTACGGAACTCTGCTGGCGATGAAGGACGCGAAGTAGCGGGCAGTTGGATCGGACGCCGGGTGCCCCATTTCTCGCGCGTTCTTTGCGCGAGAAGTGGGGATTTTCGACAGAGCGAAGTCGAAGGGCGGCGAAAGAATGCAGCCCACAGCGCAAGCTGTGGGTGATGAGATGGGAGCGAGCAAGCCCCGGAGGGGCGAAAGAACAATTCGCCCGAACTACACCCGAGCGTCCTCCAGCAAACACTCCTTCGGATCTTTGTCGTCTCGTAATCCTAAAAACACCGGAGCGCGCAGCTTCGGTCCGCTGCCCTCGCTGGTCCCGTCAGTCCACTCTGCGAACTCGATCTCCGCCACCAACTCCGGCTTCACCCAACTCACCTGGCGCAGAGCCTCAACCTCTCCGAAGAACGGATTTTTCTTCGTCTCCAGCTTCTTCAACACTTTCCAAATTTCGTCCAGCGAGTTCTGATCAAACCCGCTGCCCGCCTGCCCCACGTGAATCAGGCGCGCCTTTTTATCGTACAGTCCCAGCACGAGCGATCCGAAGTGTGCGCGGCTGCCTTCCGGCTCCGTATATCCCCCAATCACACACTCGCTGCGATGCCGGATCTTGATCTTCAGCCACTCGCGGCTGCGGCGTTCTTCATAGAAACTCGCGCGCTTCTTGGCGACGATCCCTTCCAGTCCCTTCTGCCGCGCCATCTCAAACAGCGCCTTGCCGTGCTCGGCATAGTGATCGGAAAAGCGCACCACATCGCCCGCTACCACCAGCGACGCCAGCTTCTGCTTGCGGTCCTCCAGCGGCACGCGTCGCCAGTCGTAGCCATCGAGATAAAGCAGATCGAAGGCGTAATACAGCACCGGCACATCCGCATTCGCCGTCGCACGCTTCCCGCCCGGACGAAATCCCGTGCGC
This sequence comes from Acidobacteriota bacterium, assembly GCA_013289685.1. Taxonomy (GTDB): domain Bacteria; phylum Acidobacteriota; class Terriglobia; order Terriglobales; family Acidobacteriaceae; genus Sulfotelmatobacter. The sequence continues at coordinate 360,854 of JABCZL010000005.1, forward strand.
TGCTGCATCAAACTGAATGACGCCTTCCCCTCCTCATCGAGCGCCACCACTTCGCCATCCAGAATCGCAGTCTTCGCCTGGATAAATTGCGCCATGTCCTTCAACTCGGGATAACGCGGCGTCAGGTCATTCTGATTCCGCGACACCAGCCGCACTTTTCCGCCGTCGATAAACGCGATCGCGCGATACCCATCCCACTTGATCTCAAACAGCCACTCCGCCCCGTCAAACGCTTTCTCCAACGCTTCCGCCAGCATGGGATGAATCTTCGCCGGCATCGACCTCTTCACCGGTCCGCTCGAAGACTCCGCCGCCGAAGAAACAGCCTTAACCACAGAGGCCACAGGGGACACAGAGGTTTTCCTCTTCGTCTTTCCCCTGTGTTTCTCCGTGCCCTCTGTGGTTATCTCTTGCTTTTTCTTCTCAACCCGCGCCACCGCATCCGCCAGCCAGGCAGCCTTCAATCGCCCGCGCCCCGCGGGCCGGCTCTTCCACTCCGCCGATCCCGCGTCCCCCGCAACTTGCTCCAGGGTCCGCCCGCTCAGCACCGACGTATCGATTGACTCAATGTCGTATCCCTCCACCGCCTGATCGTCGTGCTTCTTGATCATCAACCACTCGTTGCCCTTGCTTCCCGGACGCCGCCCCTTCATCTTGACCAGAGCGAAGTCCCCCTGCAGTCGTTTCCCATTCAAACGAAATTTCAAATCTCCCTTGGCGAGCATGGCCGCCGCTTCCGCCTCCGTTCCCGGTACATACTTTCCCTGCACCGCCACCGGAGACAGCGGCTGCCACGTGCCCACGTCCCACACGATCACGGTCCCCGCACCGTAATTGTTCTCCGGAATATTCCCTTCAAAATCGAAATAAGAAACCGGATGATCCTCGACCTGCATTGCCAGCCGTTTGTCCGCCGGGTCAAGCGACGGCCCCCTCGGCACCGCCCACGATTTCAGCACGCCTTCCATCTCCAGCCGAAAATCGTAGTGCAGCCGCGTCGCATCGTGCATCTGCACGACAAAGCGATTCCCCGCCTTCGTCGCCACTTTCGGTGGAGGCTCTGGCGTCTCCTCAAACCGCCGCTTCCGCTTATATTCTTCGAGCGCCATGGAAAACGCTATTTAACCACAGAGGCGCCGCGAGAGGTTTGTGGTGTAGGGCGTATGGGATTGGCTTTGTGTGGGCCCGGCGCCCTCGCCCGCCCAGGCCGAGCAAAACTCGGCCGCCGCCTGAAACCACACCAACGCTAGATTCGCACTAGAATGCAAGAACGATGCAACGCGAATTCCCCGAAGTCCCGTTGGTCGGCGTCGGCGCCGTCATCATAGAAGGCCCCATCGAAGACTCCCGTGTCCTCCTGGTCAAACGCGCTCACCCGCCCCTGCAAGCCCAGTGGTCCATTCCCGGAGGTGTCCTCGAAGTCGGCGAACTGGTCCGCGAAGGCGCCATCCGCGAGGCCCGCGAAGAAACCGGACTCATCGTCGAACCCGCGGACCTGCTCGGAGTCTACGACCGCGTCCTGCGCAACCCTGACCAGCGTGTGCAATATCACTATGTGCTAATCGATTTCCTCTGCCGCCGAGTTGGAGGAGACCTGCAGGCGGCAGATGACGCCGCCGAAGTCCGCTGGTTCACGCGCGAAGAGCTACCCGAGCTGAACCTGGCCGAAGACGCGCAGGATGTGATTCACAAGGGATTTGCGAAGCTAAGCCGGTGAGTCGTCCTCTTCGGGAAGGGCGTCGGCGGAGACATTTTCTTCGAGAACTCGATTGGCCTCCTCGACCATGTCCGCGTCCACCCGCAATTTCACCCCACCGAGTGCGTTGGCGTTAAACCAGTCGAGCCGGACCATGTTGTCGTCGAACAAAAATGCGTCGATTCCGGCTGCTGCCAGGAGTCCCTTCGCCAGTTCGGCTTCCAGCAGGTTCCAGAAGGTCCGGATCGGGACCAGGTCGCGAAATTCCTCCGCCTTCGAATCCTGAGGTTCGTCCAAATGCCCGACGTATAGGCCTCGCCTTGCCAGCTCCGCCCGCAGCGCCTCGCGCGCCGCATCGGTCAATTCGGACATTTTCCCGGCCAACTGCTCCAACTCCCCATCCGACTGAGAAGAGTAAATTTCTGCCAGACGCTGGCGCTCCTGTGCAGGATCAATCATGGCCATGGCAGGGAATCATACTCCTGAAGTTCGCTCTCCTGAAGTTCGCTCCGGGGTTGGCCGCGACAATCCGCGCAAATCCGTGGCCAGATGTTGTTCGCAAGAATTTTGTTCGTAAACATAGTTTGTGAAAATAGTTCGTAAAGATAGTTCATAAATATAGAACGGCCCGCAAGCTCAACTAGAGCCTGCGGGCCGCCCGGTGGACTGTTTGGGATTGACCAAGAGGTGGTCACTCTAACGTGGCCTCTACGGCAACTCCGGGTTCGTCGAATCGACGATTCCTGACCGACCTGCGTCAGGCGGAATTGAATCCTTACCTCACCGGTAGTGTGCGGGCTGTAGCTTCCGGCGCGCGTTTCTTGTCTGCGCCTGAAGCCCCGCTTAGAGCAACCGCTCTAAGTCTCAGCCACCTCACCTGGTCTTTGAGTACCCCAACTACTGCCTTCAGAACTTGTCATCCGACCACCTCCTTTCCGGTGTAATTCGCACATTAGTACGAAAGCGCCCTGTGCGTCAACCGGCACGAAAGTGGGTATCGCGGAAAGCAACAGGCAATTTGTGAAAGCCGAATTAACGATTGGCGAGAGTGGCAATTTCGCCCAGCCCCAACAGGCTGGCGTCTGCCGTCACCAGCGTAAGATCGAGTACCTTGGCGGTAGCGGCGAGAAATCGGTCCGCCGGATCGCGCTGCGGAAGACGCAGTCGGCGGGAGGCTGCGGCAATTTCATGGGTGAAGGGAGCTTCGCGAAATGGCGCTGTCGAGTCGATTATCCAGCTCTCTAGATCTCCGTCGAGGTGGATGCGTCCCTTCTCATGCAGCATTAACGCCTCCCACGTGCTTATCGGCGACAGCCACAATTCATTTTCCGGGATTCGTAGTTCGTGCCGAGTTCTGACGCCAAGACGGTCAGGCTCCCGCAGGCTCCACAGCCAGATATGCGTATCGAGCAGGAGCCTCAATCGCGCAGGACCTCCCAGTCATCTGGGTCGCTGGCCGGGGAGATGATGTCACCCAGAATTTCCATGCGCCCTTTCATTGAACCGATCCAATCCCGGTTATTGGTCGGCGCGGGAGGGGAGACCTCCGCGATGGGACGCCCCCGACGAGTCACCCGGATCGGCTGCTTGGTTTTCTGTACCTCATCGAGGATTGCCAGACACTTGGCTTTGAATTCGGAGATAGCTATTTCTTTCATGACCCATATATTGGACCATAGTCCATACAACTGGTCAAGTAACTACGGCAGTCCGAACGCATAGACCGCGCTGCCTGCTGCGATCGCTACATATTCTTTTCCGTCGATCGCAAACGCCATGGGCGCAGCGTAGACCGCGCCGCCCATCTGGAAGTGCCACAGCGGCTTACCCGCCGCCGCATCGAAAGCAATGAAATTTCCCTCCGCGTCGCCGCTGAACACCAGTCCACCCGCAGTCGACAACACCCCTGACCAAGTCGGCGACGTATGCTCAAACGTCCACTTGATCTCTCCCGTCGCCGGATCGATCGCCTTCAGGAATCCGCGATAGGGCTCGGCCTCTTCCGACGGAAAATAGGCGCTCCCGTAATACGCGTGTCCCGCTTCATAGGGCTGCGGCGCCGTGCTGAAAGTGTCGCACTGATCGCGCGCCGTTACGTAAAAGAGCGCCGTCTGCGGGTCGTAGGTCGGAGCCATGAAGTTCGTTGTCCCTGCCGCCCCGGGACATACCGTGCGACCCTCCAGTGTCGGCGATGCTTCCTTCTTCCCCAGCGGCCGCCCTTCCGCATCCTTCGTATCGCTCCATGTAATTTTGCCATAAGCATTCGCCGAGATGAGCTTGCCCGATGTGCGATCGAGTACGTAGAAGAATCCATTGCGGTCGGCCTGCGCGATCAGGTGCTTTCCGCCCGCCGCAGTCATGACGTCAATCATCACCGGAACCTGCGTCGCGTCCCAGTCGTGCTCGTCGTGCTTAGTGAACTGGAAATACCAGTTCATCTTGCCGGTGTCAGCATCGAGCGCCAGCAGGGAATTGCTGTACAGGTTGTCGCCCGCCCGTCCCTCGCCACGATTCGACGGCGCCGGATTTCCCGTCGGCCAAAAGATCTGATTCGTCGCTGCGTCGTAGGTTCCCGTATTCCACGCGGGCGCGCCGCCCACTTTCCACGAATCGCCCTCCCACGTGTCATGCCCCGGCTCACCCGGTCCCGGCACCGTATAGAACCGCCACTTGCGCTCGCCGGTATCGGCGTCGTACGCGTCAATGAACCCGCGCACGCCGTACTCTCCTCCGGAGATGCCGATCACGATCAAGTTTTTCACTGCCAGCGGCGCCACCGTGAAGCTATGCCCGGTGCGATAGTCCGCTGCGGCCACGTCCCACAGCACGGCACCTGTTTTCGCATCGAGCGCGATCACGTGCGCGTCCAGCGTGCCCAGAAAAACCTTGTTCCCCAGAATCGCCACCCCTCGATTCACCCGCCCGCAACACGGACGGATGTCCCCCGGCAATTGCCGCTGGTACATCCAAATCGGCCGCCCGGTACGCACGTCCAGGGCAAACGCCCGATTGTCCTGCGCGGTCGCATACATGATCCCGTCGACCACCAAAGGAGTTGTCTCTAGTTTTCCAGTCGCGGTAGTCTGATACACCCACTTCGCCACCATCGTGCGCGCATTCGTGAGGTTGATCTGGTCGAGCGCGCTGAACCGCTTCCCGGTATAGTCGCCGGAGTAGGTCATCCAGTTCTGTGGTTCTTTCGCAGAGTTCACCAGCCGTTCGAACGTCACCTGCGCTGTCGTCCAACTCGCGAAAATACTCATTAAGAAAATCGTCGCGACAAGACGTGCTGGACCTCTGACAATACCGTGGAAGAGCGGCCCTTTGAGAGCCTGCCCTGAGCTTGCCGAAGGGGCCGCGTTACGAATCCGCCAGAAGAAGGCCTTTAGGCCCAGTGGGCCGTCGGGGCTGAAGCCCGCGGTCGTGACAGCGCCTTTACGCGGCGCTGAAGCGCCGCTCTTCCTCGCTCGTACTTGCGTCTCAGAAGACTCGATCCACCCCCGCCCTCTCATTTCGGCCCCACGCTGATCAAATAAGCCACAATGTCCCCCAGTTCCTTGTCGCTCAAAATATCGGCTCCGTACACTGGCATGGCCGACTGCCGGGTCTTCTGAAACGACCGCAGCTTGTCCTTCTCCAGCAGATGAATCTGCTCGCTCGCGTCCATGATCTGCACGCTGAAGCTGTCTTCATTGAGCGTCACGCCTTTGATCTGCTTCCCGTCGGCGGTAACCACGGTGACGGTCTCATATTCCTGCGGAAACTCCTTGGTTGCCTCAGTTAATCCCCAAGCCAGCCGCCGGCTGGGATTGCGCACCGAATCGATGATCGCCTCGCGCGTCCGCGATCCGCCCACTCCCGTCAACTCCGGCCCGAGCCGGCCGCCCTTGCCCTCCACCATGTGACAGAGGGAGCAGTTGGCATCGCCATGAAACAGTTCCTTGCCGCGGCTGGCATTACCCACGGCTTGAGCCGGAGCCTTCACTTCCTGGCTGCGAATGTAGGTGATGATCTGCCAGATCTCCTCATCGGTCATGCCGACGCCCTGCCCGTTAGTCCCGTTGGCCGGCATCGCAGTTCCTGGAATACCGTTGCTGATGACCTGAAACATCTCCGCGTCAGAGTGCGTGTGCTTCTTCACCGCCCGCGTCAGGTCCGGCCCGCGTCCTCCGCCGTGCGCGCCCAGTCCATGACACAGCGCGCAGTTGATGCGGAACTCATACTCCCCCGCCTTCGCCGCTTTGGCGTTACCGGCTAGAGGATTGCGGTCGTCCGCGTGCAACAGCGCTGCGGTCATCAGCAGCGAGAAGACGGCAAGCCGCACGAGAATGAAATAGTGTTTGGTCGCAAGCATTTGCCACCCACTTGTTGGAAGTTGCCGCATTTTACGCCAATAACTTGCCAGCGTCGCTTTGGAAATCTCGTCATAAAGCCGGCTCCGAAAAACCCTCGTACCGTCGCCACTTTCCCCACGCGTACATGTCTGTCAGTCATCTGGGAAGGGTACCGACGCCCTTCTAGACTTAAGTTCTCTCGGTTCACGGTCCCCTGACGTCGCGAAGTGGACTGCGGCTCAGACCATGGTAGGCGTCGAATCGGTTTTGGAGGCGGAACGGGTGTTCAAGAAGGCCGCACTCTTTGGGCTGCTGTTCTTCGTCGGCACTGGACTCGGGTCATACGCCGGGTGGGAACTCGGGTCGTCGTTCGAGTCCGCGCGAGAGTTTCGCGCCTTCCGGACGGCCGAAGAAAAAGCCTTTCTCAGAACCTACGAGTCGATCGCAAGCCTGTGGATCGTCAACATGAGATCGGCCACTATCCTCCAAAATCCAAAATACGGATCAGAAGGCCGTCGAGCAGACTTGAACTTGGTGTTGGATGCCGCTCAAAAGGGCCGGACACAGGCGACCGATCCGGCGGTGCTCACGCTCATCGACGTCGAGACCGGCATCACCTATGCGCGGCTTGGAATGGTCGAAGAATCCGCCGGTAATCTTCCCGCCTCTCAGACCTGGATGCAAAAAGCGCAGACCACATTGCGGCAGGCAGGCTGGAAGAACTATTCAGAGTCGCATCTGAGGGAGATCGTGCAAGCGCGCAACCAGCAAGACTCCTGCGACTGCCCCGGAAAAAAATGAGGTCAGCATGAAAGCACTGAAACTTTGCTGCATCGCACTGTCATCGGGTCTCCTCGTTGGTGTCGTGGCCGGCGCCTACATGGGGACCTGGATTGACGGAGTTCTGATCTGGAGGGAAATGTCAGCTGGGACGGGATATGCTGAGCTTTCCAATCTCCAGTATGACCAAGCCGATACCGAACATGCCCGCCAAGCCCTGCTGGGCTTCACCAAATTCTCGCAGTCGATGAGCAAACTGCACAGCGCCCAACGCGACAAGGCGCTCCTCGTCGATACCGGACGAGCCTATCTGCGACTCGCAGCGATTGAAGAACGTGCCGGCAACAGCAGTCTCTCGCGTCAATACGTGCTCAATGCTCAGCAGAGCTTTAGAAGTATGGGCCGCGATATCCCGGAAGCGGAACTCAACAAGCAGGTCACGAAGATTGCCAGCCCTGCCCCACCCAATAGCCCGCCTTCGTAGTTCCCCACCTGTACATGTCCAGCGGGCATCTGCCGCCTGCACCTTTGGCTCTCTACACTGAAATCCTGCCCTCTATATGCCGATAGTACTGAGGGGAGAAGAGGATTTCCCTGGGCGTCGAAGTGATTGATTCGTCAGCCTTTCCAGCGAAAGGCGTCGGCCTGGGGAAGGCCCACATGAGCCAGCACGCGGTAAGCAAATTCGCGCGCCATCTCATCTAAAGAAGCAGGGTGGTAATAGAACGCCGGAATCAGCGGGAAGACGGTGGCTCCGGCGTCGGCGGCCCGGTACATGTTGCGGATGTGGATTTTGTTGAGCGGCGTCTCGCGCACGCACAGCACCAGCGGACGCTTCTCTTTGAGCGAGACATCCGCCGCGCGCTCAATCAGTTGCGCGGCAACGCCGTTGGCGATACGGGCCAAAGTGCCAACGCTGCATGGCATGACGATCATGGCGTCGGCGGGATAGGAACCGCTGGCCACGTTCGCCCCGATGTCGGTGTTCGATTGCTCTTTGATTTTGAGCGCAGCACGACTGCCGGAGTGGCCAAGAATCCGGCCGACCAGGTTGGACCGGCCCTTCAGGCCCAACTCTTCGGCCATAACCCGCAGCGCGCTGTCAGAAGCGATGAAGTTGACCGTCTCCACGCGAGCATCGCGTTCGACGGCCAGCAGAAGATGCCGCAGAAAAATGGCCCCGCTGGCCCCCGTGGTCGCGATGGTCAGATTCCGCGGTGGATGGTTAGGCAGAAAGCCTCCGGCGAGGCACAGAAGAATGACCTCGAATTGTGGAGCATAGGGAGTTGCTGAAGAAGAAGTCAAGACGAGGAGCCAGAAGCTAAGAGCTAAGAGCCAAGAGCCAAGAGCCAAGAGCCAAGAGCCAAGAGCCAAGAGCCAAGAGCCAATCATGTCCTCGACCGCCAATCTCCGATCCCGCCGCAGCGCCGCCCAGTTGCACGCGCTGGCGGGAGTGGAGCGCGAAATCCGTGCCCAGGATTCCCATAACCGTCGCAAATATCTTCGCGAATTCAACCAGGCCTTTCGCAGCTACGACTCCGTTCTTGATGCGCAGCAGATTCAAAGCGCACTCCACTCCGCCGACGTGGTCCTCATCGGCGACTACCACGCGCTGCCCGCTGCGCAGCGTCATGCCGCCTCGCTGATCGAGCAGCGTGCGCTGGCCGGCGACCGTCCGGTCGTGCTGGGAGTCGAAACCATTTTCGCCCGTGACCAGCACATTCTCGACGAGTGGTGGCGCCGCGAAATCGACGAAACCGAACTCCGCCAGCGCATCCGCTTCGACCTTGACTGGGGATACGACTGGGCCCCGTTTCACGAGTTGCTGGTCACTGCGCGCGATCACGCGGAAGCCGTCTACGGCCTCGACTGCATGCCGCGCGAAGATCTCCGCAAGATCGGCGCCCGCGACCGTCACGCCGCCGCCAAGATCGCCGAAATCCGCGAGCGCCATCCCAACGCTGTCATCTTCGTGTTGTTCGGCGAGTCGCATCTCGCTCCGGACCATCTGCCGCGCGCGCTGCGTCAGCAGATGCCTAGCGCAAAAATTCTCACTGTCTTGCAGAACATCGACGCGCTCTACTGGCGCGCCGCCGGAGAACGCGCCGACAAAGTGGAAGGCGTTCGCGTCAACGATGACGTTCTGTGCGTCTTCAACGCCACGCCGCTGGAAAAATACGAAAGCTACCGCCTGTTTCTCGACCAGTGGAGCCGCTGCGACGACGGTCCCGATTTCGCTCCCACCATCTACAACTTGATCGACAGCCTGGCCCGCTTCCTCGAGATCAACCGTTACTCGCCGCACAACGGCACCCAGCCGAAATTTCTGGTCGACCTGATGCCTGAGGTCTACGGTGGTTCGTCCGACGGCATGCTGCGCCGTTTGCTGTCGCGCAAAAGCATTGCTGAAACCGGGCGCGAAGCCATGCTGGCCAGCGTGGAAGAACGCGGCAGTGCCTACCTGCCACAAGTGAATGCGTTCTATGTCCGCGAATTCCAGATGATCCACGCCGCCGAAGATGCCACCCGCTTTCTGCATCAAGCCTGTCGGGGATTGCCGCAGCGCCTCAACGGCCATGCGGAAGAAGGAAGCGCCGCGAGCAGCAACCGCGCCCTCAGGACCGCAATCGACGATTTCTACACCCGCGTGGTCGAGCACGCGGTAGCCTATTTCGGTTCGCGCGTGCTCTATCCCTCGCGTCCCGTTCCCAGCGACTCGTCACCGCTATCCCGGGCGGCCTGCGAAAAAGCGGCGCAGGCGGCCATCCGGGCCGAGGTCAGCAAGTGTGAATCCGCCGCGCAGGATCTCGGCTACCGCATCGGAAACCAAATCTATGACGCCTACCTTGCCGGCAAAGTCGCGCCCAGTGGCCTGCGCCGGCTATTCCTCGCGCACCTCGACGAGCCCGGGCTGGCCCGCAAAGTCTGTGCCGCCGTGATTGCCAAAGTCCGCTCGCTTTCCAACTCAAAGTCGCGCGCCGCCCATGCCTGAACTCCGCCCTCTCTGCGAAATGCTAATCTAGACCTCAGCCCGGCTGAATGCCGAATGCCGAAACCGCTGAGTGCCTCTTGAACGCCGAATCCATCCGCAAACTGTTTCAGCAAGTGCGCTCGGGCAAGATCACTCCCGATGCGGCCGTCGACCGTCTGCGCCATCTGCCCTTCGAGGATCTCGGCTTCGCCAAAGTCGATCATCACCGCGCTCTGCGTGCCGGCATGCCTGAGGTCATCCTCGGAGAAGGCAAGACGCCCGCCCAGGTCGCCGGAATTTTTGCCCGCCTCGCCAAACACGGGGGCAACATCCTGGCCACGCGCGCCAGCGAAAAACAGTTTGCCGCGGTAAAGAAGAAGTTTCGCGCCGCCGAATACCGCGACCTCGCCCGGGCTATAGTGCTGCAGAAGGATTCCACGCGCTATGGCAAGGGAGTGATCGCCGTGGTCTCCGCCGGAACCAGCGACATCCCTGTAGCGGAAGAAGCTGTCGTCACCGCGGAAGTGATGGGGAATGAAGTCGAGCACTTTTACGACGTCGGCGTCGCCGGCATTCACCGCCTCCTGGCCAACCGCGAAGCCCTGACTCGGGCCCGCGTCGTCATCGTCTGTGCCGGCATGGAAGGTGCCCTGCCCAGCGTTGTAGGAGGCCTTGTCGGCGTTCCCGTCATCGCCGTGCCCACCAGCGTCGGCTACGGCTCGTCGTTCAAAGGGCTGGCCGCGCTGCTCGGCATGCTGAACTCGTGCGCCTCCAACGTCAGCGTAGTCAACATCGACAACGGATTCGGTGCAGGCTACGTCGCCTCGCTAATCAACCGATTACCGTAGGCAAGGAGGAACCTATGCCCAACGACATCTCGCCCGAAGTCAAGCAACTCATCGACCGTCCGAACTTTGCTCACCTCGCTACGCTCATGCCCGACGGCTCACCGCAGTCCGTGCCGGTATGGGTCGGCCGCGAAGGGGAGCACATCGTCATCTGCACCGGCGAAGGCTCGCTCAAGGCGAAGAACACGCGCCGCGACCCACGCGTGGCGCTGTCGATCGTCGACTTCACCAATCCCTACGAAGAAGTTCAGATCCGCGGCCGCGTCATTGAACGCCGCCCAGACTCAGATTTCAAGGTGATGGACGCCGTCTCGCACAAATACACAGGCAAGCCGTTTCCCTTCCGCAATCCAGAAGGACGAGTCGCTTTGATCATTGCCCCGGAGAAGGTGCGCTACACCAAGCTCCCCTTCGAGCACACACCTGGGAAATAAGAAAAGGCGCGGCTCGTGACGGTTTAGTCTCGAGCCGCGCCTCCCTGTCACCGCTGCATCAACCTTACATTCCCTGCCTGCCGACTTATTCGACCTGCAGTTTGTTGTCGACGCTGAAGGCGCCGGAGAGCTGGTTCGCTCGGAGCCCGGCAACCGTCTTATCCATCGGGCTATCGACCGATCCATACAGGGTCACATGTCCGTTGGTCACAATGATCCGAATCGGACGCGCCGGATCTGCCGCGTACTTGCTCAACACCGGGTCGCGATAAATGGCGCGCAGCGCTCGCAATCGCAGGCCGTCATCGAAAAATGAAACCGGCTCCAGCGAAACCTTGTCGATCACATCTTTAACGCCCGGCATGTTCGCGATGTCGGACAGCGCTTCGTCGCGGCCAATGCCAGTTCGATCCTGCCCTTCGACCGTGACCACTCCGTCTTTCACTCCCAGCGCGAAGTAGTCGAACGTGCTGTCGTAACCCACGCGCACGTAGGTCAGCTTCTTGGCCAGTTTCTGCTCAAGTTGCTCGTCCGGCACATTCGGACCCGCCACCGTCACCAGGTTGCGCACTCCCTCGGTATTCGCGATCTTGCGCGCCAGCTTCGCAGCATCCAGTTTGCCTTGGTAGAGATCGACCGTGCCCGTAAGGGTCACAATCCCGTCTTCCACACTCGCCTTCACGTCGCGGAACTGGTTCTTCGCGGCCAGCTTCTGCGCCGCCGTCGTCTGAATTTGATTGTCGTAGCGAGTAGCGGTCTCAGCCACGAGCATTGTGCTCAATAGCCCCACCGCTAGAAACGTACTCGCCAGTTTCACGAAGCTCTTCTCCGTTGCAGTCATAAAGGTCACCTCCGACCCGTTGACGAATCTTTACGAATTAACCACCTGGTTAATTCATTCGATGCCGAGGTGCCAGCGAGAGATGCTTCTGCGCCAGGGCAAGCTAGCGCCACTGGAATGTGTTAAATGTGGAGAGAAACTTTCTGCGTTGCTGCGGGTTAATACCAATCGCAGGCAGAAGTGTGTCGAGCGGTGCCCTCAACGATACAGAAAGCGTGACCTTCGGTTCACTTCCCGATCGAAGACCAGTCCGTCAGCAACACCGGTTGGCTGTTCTTCACGATCGTCGGATATACGCGATCGAATCCCTTGTGGTCGGTCGCACTGTAGTTGAGAATGAGCCGCGGCCCCAGGCCAACGTTCATGGCGTGAATTGACTCTATGGCGGAGATGAATTTTTCCCGCGTCACATCCTTCCCCGCCCGCTTCAATCCCTCGACCACCACCATGGCGTCCACAAAACCTTCGAGGCTTACGAAGGTCGGCGGTTCACCGGGCGAGTATTTCGCTAGGCATTGCCGGTACAACGCCACCGTGGGGTAGTCGGTGCGATCGTAGGGGGGCATCACCTGAGTGATAATCGTGCCTTCCGCATCCCCCCCGGCTTGCTTGATAAACTCCTCGGTCCCGACGAAAGACACGGTGAGGAACTGTGGCTTCCATCCCATCGCGTGTGCCTGCTTCACAATCGCAGCGGCTGGGGCGTAGGGCCCTACCACCACGACGGCCTGCGGATGCGCCGCCATTACCGCCCTGATGCCCGGATCGATATCCAGGGTGTTGCGCGTGAATGTACCCAGCGCGACCGGAGCCGCACCGTGCTTTTGCAGGGCCAGCTTCACGCCTTCCAGCACAGCCTTGCCAAAAGGGTCGTCCTGGTAGATCACACCAATCTTGCGGATGTTCAGTTCCCAGAGCTTGTCGACCTGCTCACGGGTTTCATCGTAGTACGACGCGCGAACGTTGATGACTTCATGTTTGAGCGGTTCGTACAACATCTGCGCGCCGGTGAACAGCCCCACCACCGGAATCTTCTCTTCCTGTGCCATGGGCACGTACACCTTGGCAGTCGGTGTACCCACGAAGAATCCCAAGGCGAACACTCCCTCTTTCATCATGCGTTTGAAGCACGCCGGAGCCTTGTCGGGATCGTAGCTGTCATCGAATGCCTGCAGTTGAACCTTGCGGCCGAAAACTCCGCCCTCGTCGTTGACCATATGGAGATAGGCTGAGGCACCCAGCACGGTCTGCCTGCCAAGCACATGCGCCGGGCCATCGAGGGCCGAGCACGATCCAATCAGAATGCTGTCCTCGGTGACGCCCGGAGTCTGCGCCGAAGCTGCTGAAATCGCGATCACCACGGCGAACATCAGCACCGCGGCGCGTGGAAAATAGATAACTCCTGCCCCAAATCGGTTCATCCGCAAACTCCTGTGGAAAGCGTCTCTCTCCGCACACGGCTGGGGTAAGCGTGCGTGAGATCGGTGAGGACATTGTGGCACGGCGAGCGCGCGTCACTGACCTCTGCGACTCACCGAAGTAACCCGCGCATTGCAAAAGGCCGCGGAAGCGCTCCCATTGCGGAACGCGTCATTTCGGGATTACCCCCGTAACTTTCGACTCAGTACTTTGCGTTCTACCATGCCCTTGGACTGCGTATTTCGAGGGGGAATTCGCGGATGGGTGAACGTGTCGCCCCATCAGGACGGGCAGATCTTTCCCGCGCCAGCCGGCTGAAAACAGCCCTGGACAGCGGAGCTCCCCCTGCGTTTGTACACCCGGAAAACACTGTGCCGCCCGCGAACGGCTCCTGCTCCGAGCCTTCCTGCCCACTGCCTCCTTTATCCGAACCCGCAACCATCCATCCCTCGAACGCCAAGACTCGGCTGCAGTTTCTGGAACAGATGTTCCAGGCGTCGCCCGATGGATTAAGCATCGCGGATTGCACCCATCGCGTGCTCTGGGCCAACGATGCCTTCGTCCGCATGTTTGACTACCAGGTCTCCGAGGTCATGGGTCAGCCTCTGGAGAATCTCGTAGTGCCTCCCGACCGTCTGGCGGAATCACAGTGGGTGACCGAGGCGCTCTCCCGAGGAGAGCGCATCACGCTGGAAACGCGGCGCAGAAAGAAAGATGGATCGTTGGTCGATGTTTCCCTCTCATGCGCGCCTCTGTTGTTGGACGGAAAAATGGCGGGCTTCTCCGCCGGATACCATGACATTTCCGATCGCAAGCGGGTCGAAGCGCTCAGCTCGGCTCTTTATCGGGTCGCTGAGAAGAGCAGCAGCGCCAGTGATCTCCAGCAGTTTTTCGCCGCCGTGCACGGCATTGTCGATGAGTTGCTGTACGCGCGGAACTTCTACGTCGCTCTCTACGATCCGTCCACTGAGTTGCTCAGCTTCCCTTACTTCGTCGACGAACAGGACTCCGCCCCGGTTCCCAAAAAGCTGGGCAGCGGGCTGACCGACTATCTCATCCGCTCGGGGCAGCCGCTGCTGGCGACCCCCGAAGTGCTTGAGGCCATGGAGGACCGCGGCGAAGTGGCGCGCAACGGATCGCGTTCCCTCGACTGGATGGGTGTTCCCCTCAAAGTCAACAGCCATACTTTCGGGGCACTGGTAGTGCAAACGTATTCCAAAAACATTCGCTATGGCGAGCGCGATAAAGAGATTTTGACTTTCGTGGCGCGGCAACTGGCCAGTGCGGTTGAGATCAAGAGAAACGAGCAGGCACTGCGCCGCTCCGAAGCTCGTTACCGTTCCCTGGTGCAGAGTTCGGTCTACGGAATCTACCGCTCGAGTCTGGAAGGGCGATTTCTGGACGTAAATCCGGCCCTGATCACCATGCTGGGATACGGTTCGGCTGAAGAAGTCCTGCTGCTCGATCCGGAAAAAGATATATTCGCGCACTCCGAAGAACACAACCGGCTGATCGACGAATTCCGCCGCACCGGCCGCCTCGATGGAATCGAGATGAAGTGGAAGCGGAAAGATGGCACCCTCATCACCGTGCGCATCAGCGGCCGGGCCGTGAGCAGCGCCGACGAACCGGCAGATGTGTTGGAGGCGATAGCCGAAGACGTCACCGACCGCCGCGTGCTGGAGGATCAATTCCGCCAGGCGCAGAAAATGGAAGCTGTTGGCCGACTGGCGGGCGGAGTGGCTCACGACTTCAACAATCTGCTGATGGTAATCAGCGGATATGCGGAAGTGATTCTAGCCAACCTCGAACTCGATCATCCCCTCTACGAGAAGGGACGCGCGATTCAGCTCGCCGCCGACCGCGCCACAACTCTGACCCGGCAGTTGCTGGCCTTCAGCCGCAAACAGTTACAGGAACTCAAAGTCGTCGACGTGAACGCCATTGTGCGTGACATGGAACGTCTGCTCCAGCCTTTGATTGGCGAGAACGTCGAGATCACCACCAGTCTGGATCCTGACGCGTCCCACACCCGGGCCGACGCCGGACAGCTGGAGCAGGTGCTGATGAATCTGGTGGTAAACGCCAAAGACGCGATGCCCAACGGCGGAAAGCTCACCATCCACACCCAGAATCTGGTCGTGGATGAGAATCATCGCCGCGGCCAGACTTTCATCCGCCCCGGCAACTACGTTCTGCTCACGGTCCGTGACACCGGCATGGGCATGGACCGCGAGACCCAGTCGCGAATCTTTGAGCCATTTTTTACCACCAAAGAAAAAGGCAAAGGCACTGGCCTCGGGCTCTCCACGGTCTATGGCATCGTGAAACAGAGCGGTGGATACGTCATGGTGCAGAGCGAAGAGGGGCGCGGCACGACATTCCATATTTATCTGCCCCGCGTCGACGGCGTCGTCGAGCAGCATGCTGCTCCGGTGGCGAATGCCATCCTGGGTGGCACCGAGACTGTCTTGTTGGTCGAAGACGAAGAATCGGTCCGCCAACTCGTGCGCGACACCCTGGCCGCCAGAGGCTACCGCGTGGTGGAAGCGGAAAACGGCGAGGCCGGCATGGCCGCTGCGGCCATGCATGACGGCAAAATCGACCTTGTGATCACAGACGTTGTGATGCCCGGGATGAGCGGCCGCGACTTAGTCAAGCAGCTCGCGCAGATCCGCCCCGAAGCCAAGGTGCTTTATCTCTCCGGCTACACCGAGGACTCAATTATCAGCGAAGGCACCATCGAGACCGGCTCTTCGTTTCTGCAGAAACCCTTCACCTTGCAAAATCTGTTGCGCAAAGTGCGCGAAGTATTGAGCTAGGCGAGTCTTCCTTTTCACACCTCTCTTGTTTTTCAAACCTCCGAAGTCCCTGCCTGAGTGAGGAGGACAAGGGGGACTCTCATCCCTTATCCTCTAGACTGCCGTTTGCGCGGTGTTGCATCGACTGCCGCAGGCCGCCCGCTTCGATGATCGTGAACTTTGCAGAACGCGCGCACAACCACAACTGGGAACTGGATCCGGTGGTGCGGTCGCTGCTCGACACCGATTTCTACAAGCTGCTGATGCTGCAGTTTATCTGGAAACATTTCCCCAGGACGCGCGTGGAGTTCTCGCTGATCAACCGGCATGCTTCGGTGCGCATGGCGGACATCATCCACATTGAAGAACTGAAAGTGCAACTGCAGCACGTGCGCGGACGGCGGTTTCGAAAATCGGAACTGGTGTGGCTGGCAGGCAACACGTTTTACGGCCGCCGCGGAATTTTCGAGCCGGCGTTTCTGGAGTGGTTGGAGCGCGACTTCCGCCTGTCGGATTATCAGCTGTCGGTGCGCGACGGGCAGATCCACCTGACTTTCGAGGGTACATGGACTGAGACCACGATGTGGGAACTATACGCGCTGGCGATTCTCGACGAGTTGAAGACGCGGGCGCAGCTGAAGACGCTGAGCGAATTCGGACTCGACATCCTGTATGCGCGGGCCAAGACGAAGTTGTGGAGCAAGATCGAGCGGCTGCGCGGTGTCCCCGGATTAAGTGTGGCTGATTTCGGAACGCGCCGGCGGCACAGTTTTCTGTGGCAGGAATATGTCGTCGTGGCCATGGCCGCCAATCTCGGCAGCAATTTTATCGGGACGTCGAATGCGTTTCTGGCGCACAAGCATGACCTGGAAGCGATTGGAACCAACGCCCATGAAATTCCGATGGTGATGGCCGCGCTGGCGCCGGATGACGTGGCGCTGAAAGCGTCGCAGTATCGAGTGCTGGAACTGTGGCAGCAGACCTATGAAGGTGCGTTGCGGGTGATGTTGCCCGATACCTTTGGCACGACGCAGTTTTTGGCGGGAGCGCCCGAGTGGGCGACGGACTGGACCGGACAGCGTGTAGACAGCAAGGATCCTTACGTCGCCGGAGATGAATATATTACGTGGCTCAAAGCGCGCGGAAGGGACCCTCGCGAGAAACTGCTGATCGCCTCCGACACGCTGGATGTGGATGCGATCCTCGGACTGCATGCGTATTTTGGCGGCGCTCTGGCGAAAGGCGTGGGCCCCGGCGATTTCCTGAGTGCGGCTGACTTCGAAGATCGCAACAAGTGGACGCCGGGGCGGCGCGTTCGCTTCAGCGCGGGCTGGGGAACGCTCTTGACCAACGATTTTCGCGGCTGCAATCCCAACAATAGCGGGGGCTTTGACCCCATCAGCCTGATATGCAAGGTTTCGAACGTCGAAGGGCGGCCGGCGGTGAAGCTCTCTGACAATTATTCCAAGGCGCTCGGGCCTCCGGCGGAGATCGAGCGCTACCGGAGAGTGTTCGGAACTGAGGGAATCGCCAACGCTCCGCTGGTGGCGTGAGGATTGTCTCTGACTTACCACGATGTCGAGCTGCTCGCGTTGGAACGGCTTCTTAGGCCTTCTCTGCGTCCTTCGCGGTTCTTCTTCGCGTCCTTTGCAGTCAGGATCTTTGGCAGTGCCGGCAGAGAGCCTTTAACCGCTGAGATCGCAAAGAGAATCCGCGGAGATCGAGGAGAAGAGCCACTACAAAAACTGCCACGAAATTGAAATTGTTGTTAACCGTTGCCCATCCTCGTTCGTTGTGTGCATAGAGATGCTTCACGGCGCATCTCTCACGAAGGGAACCTCTACATGCACAAGCAGCGGCGGCACATGACGTTGATTCGGTCGATCGTAGCATTCTTGGCGTTGTTCACTGCGGTGAGCGTTGCTCAAGCGCCGCGCGCCGCGCAACCGGCAGGGGCGCCCAATGCTCCGCAGATGAGCGAAAAGGACCTGGCGGCCATGCAGGACCAGTTGCTTCAGGAGTTGCGCGTGAGCCCCACGTTAGCCGAGGTTGTGGCGCGGGACCCTTCGCTGCTGTCGAATGCGGATTACGTGAACCGTAACAATCCTCAACTCGGGCGCTTCCTGCAGGCGCATCCCGAGATCGCACAAAATCCCGACTTCTATCTCTTTAACAATCTGCACCCTGAACATGAGGAGCCCGCCCAAACGCTGGAGCGCAAACTGTGGCCGCATACGTCCGAGCCAGAATCCTCAGGAGTTGACCGCGAACTGATCAGCGATGGCATCCCGTTTCTGGTCTTCGTTTGCATTCTTGGCGCGCTCCTCTGGCTGACCCATGTTTTGCTGGAAAACCGGCGTTGGGGGCGCATTTTCAAACTGCAGACTGACGTGCACGGCAGGCTGATTGAAAGATTTGGCACCTCCCAGGAAGTGCTTACCTACATGAGCACCGACGCGGGCAAGCGTTTTCTGGAAGCGACGCCGATCGCGGTCGGCTTCGAGCACCAGCCACCGGTTCCAAGTCCGGTCGCCCGGGTGCTCACGCCCCTGCAGATCGGAATCGTGATGACCCTGCTTGGCATCGGCTTGCTCTCCCTGCGCCACAGCGTCACCGATGGCGCCATCGCTTTACTCGTGATTGGCACCGTGGTGCTCATGCCCGGCCTGGGATTTATCATCTCGGCGGGAATCACGTGGGTATTGGCCCGGCATCTCGGCTTGATGCCGGAAAGCGGAGGACGGAACTAGAATCAATTTGCTGCCTGAGCCCCTGCCTCAGCCACGCAGCAGCCCGACGGCGGGCTGCTCGGGAACGCAGCCATGAGGAAACCAGATACGACCGGGGAATATGCCATCCCGAATGTAGGAGCTCGCGGGGCATCGCGAACGGACGAACTGCCCATGGACAGCGATGCCTTCGCCGGCTTCTACCAGCGCTCCGCACCGGGCCTGCGAGCGTACCTGGTGCGAGTCTCGGGGAACACAGCGCTTGCCGATGATCTGATGCAAGAGAGCTATCTCCGCTTCCTGTGTGCATCGCGCCCAGAAGGTGGCGAGGTGAACTACCGGCGTTACCTGTATCGCATTGCGACCAATCTCTTGCGCGACCACTGGAGACGGCCGGGCGCGGCCTGCATTGAAGATGTTCCGGAACAGTTTCTGGCGGCTCAGGACAGGTTGTCGAGCATCGACTCGCAGGCCACGCTCGAGCCGGCGTTGGCGCGAATGCGTCCACGCGAGAGGCAGCTGCTCTGGCTGGCGCACGCCGAAGGCTATTCGCACCGTGAGATCTCAGAGATCACCGGCCTGAGCGCGGCGGGCATTCGTCTGCTGCTTTTCCGGGCGCGGCGAAAAATCGCGCGTCTGCTGCGCCAGCAGATCGCCGCAGATCGGGGGAAAGCATGATGACCTTCCGCACTTGCTCCTACGAAAAAGAGCTTCACCAGGCACTGAAGGATGGGCACTGGCCCGAAGGTTGCGGCCAGGAATTGCGCAGCCACGTGGATGGGTGCGTCAAATGCAGCGATCTCGTTTTGGTGACGCAGACCTTCCAGCGGGCGCGGACTGAATCGGAGCGCGCGACGCCTTGCGGCTCACCCAGCCTGTTGTGGTGGCGAGCGCAGCTGCGCCGCCGGAACGCCGCGGCCGAGCGCGTCAGCCGGCCCATCACGATCGCGCAAACTTTCGCCTGGGTCGTCACCGTGCTGGTGGGCGTAGTCTTCGTGGCGTCGCAATACAGCCACGGTCTGCGTTGGGCGTCGTGGGGGTCAGAGTTCGTGCCTCCGCGAGCCTTTCATCTTCTACGCTTCGGATCCGGACAAGTCGGTTGGAATTTCCTTCTGCTGATTTCCAGCTTTGCAGTGCTGGCGCTGCTGAGCGCCCTCGTCGTGTATCTGGCCGCGGAGAAATCCTGACCACTGGCGGCGGGTAACAACCAACCCGCGGGTACATGTTCTTTCGTTTTCTCCCCGTAACCTTGTGAATGTTGGGTGACGCTGCCAGCATGGGGACGGGGCGGGCATGAAGATTCTTCTGGTTGAAGATTCCTACATCGAACGGCACAAGATCGGTGGCTTTCTCACCGACTGGGGACTGGAACACGTGTCCGTCGGCAGCGGCACCGAAGCCGTTAAGCTGCTGGAAGCTCCCACTCCTCCCGACTTGGCCATCCTCGATTGGCTCCTCCCCGGCCTGGATGGTATCGACATTCTGCGGCGCATCCGAAAACTCAGCCATGGAAACTACATCTACACCATGATGCTGACCGCCAAGAATCGGAAACAGGATCTGCTGATCGCCATGGAGGCCGGGGCCGACGACTATCTGTCGAAACCGGTGGACCCCGCCGAGTTGCGCTCGCGAATCATGGTGGGCAAACGAATCCTGGATCTGCAGCAATCGCTGCGTTTCGCTGCCACGCATGATTTTCTAACCAACCTCCTGAACCGTTCGGAAATTATTTCGGCCCTGGAGCGGGAGTTTTCGCGCAGCGGGCGCGAAGAAAAGCCGGCGACCATCATCCTGGCCGATATCGACCACTTCAAGCGTGTGAATGACACCCTGGGGCACGCTGCGGGCGACGAAGTTCTGAAACAAGTGGCCTGCCGACTGAAGGCGGACCTGAGGCCATATGACCTCGTCGGCCGGTATGGCGGCGAGGAATTCATTGTCATTCTACCGGGCTGCCCTCTGGAAACCGGAGCGCGCCGGGCCAACGAGATCCGCACTCTGGTTGGCAAAGATCCCATCAACACTCCGTTCGGCACAGCCTCTGCGACGGTCAGCATGGGCGTCACGGTAACGTCCTTAAACCGTGACGGCACCGTCGCCGACCTTCTTCGTGAGGCCGACGTCAGTTTGTACGCGGCGAAGAAGAATGGCAGGAACCGCATCGAGGTCTTCTCGCCGGTCGAGCGTTCCAGCGGCGCAGCACAAGCTTAGACCGCCGCCTATCCCAGTTCCATTCTGCACATCCACACCCTTCTGTGGCACAGTAAGCAGTTCATGTCCGCAAACTCCGACGCCAGAGCTGGACGCGTTGCCTTCACGCATCCCGGATTCGTGCTGTTCCAGGTCGCGCGCTTTCTCATTGTGGCGGCGGTCGAGATGGAGGCGGTGGCCGTCGGGTGGCAGGTCTACGAGATCACGAAGAGGCCGCTCGACCTGGGCTACGTGGGGCTGGCACAGTTTCTTCCGGCAATTTTGCTGTTTCCGCTCTCGGGGCACGCCTCGGACCGATTCGAACGCCGACATGTGCTCTCGGCGTGCTACGCCGGTTACGGAATTTGTTTTGCACTGCTCCTGGCTCTCGCCGAGCGCGGCGCACCTTCAATCTCTTCGATCTACGTGGTGCTGGTGCTGATCGGGGTGGTGCGCTCGTTCAACAGCACGGCCAGTCGCTCGATTCTGCCGCAACTGGTTCCCGAAGAGCACTTCCCCAACGCGGTCGCCTGGAACGCGAGCATTTTTCAGGCGGCGACGATACTGGGGCCGTCGTTTGGGGGCATTCTGTATGCGGCGTTCCGCGGGCCCTCGGCAGTGTATGGGATCGCAATGCTGACGGCAATCGGCGCGACGGTTTCCTCGTTCCGCATCAAGCCGGAGGTGAAGGCACGTCCCCGCGAACCCATGACGCTGAAGACTATTTTCGCAGGGCTGCATTACATTTGGAGCAAGAAGCTGATTCTGGGCGCGATCTCGCTCGATCTGTTTGCTGTGCTGCTGGGCGGGGCGGTGGCGCTGCTTCCGGTGTACGCACGCGAAATTCTGCATACGGGACCATGGGGGCTGGGGCTGCTGCGCACCGCTCCGGGAGTGGGCGCGGCTATCATGGCCGTGCTGCTGGCGCACTGGCCGCTGCGTGGGCGGTCCGGGCCGACGCTGTTGTGGGCGGTGGCGGGGTTCGGAATCTTCACAATCATTTTCGGCGTATCGCGCAGCCTGACGGTCTCGCTGATTGCTCTGCTGTTGTTGGGAGCCAGCGACATGATCAGCGTGATCATCCGCGCCACGCTCACGCAACTCGCGACCCCGGATGCAATGCGTGGCCGCGTCACAGCGGTTGACATGATATTCATCGGGACGTCGAACGAGTTTGGGCAGTTTGAATCCGGCGTGACCGCGCAATGGTTTGGCACCGTGCCAGCCGTGGTGTTGGGAGGAATTGGAACTCTGGTCGTGATCGCAATGTGGGCGTGGCTTTTCCCGGAGCTGCGGCACGCGGGGGAGTTAACTGCGATTAAGAGTTCAAGTCTGCTCGACGATGATGAAGTGGAGACAAGCGCCGCGGCGAGTAAGCCGCCCTCTACTACGGGACGTTCACGGTGACTGTTGCGGAAGTTCGCCCATACTGGTTTGTAGCGTACAGCGTGTAGGTCGTGGTGGCTGCGGGATTCACGGTTGCAGTGGTTCCGCGCACTGCGCCTAGACCCGGGGAGACGATGACATAATCGGCGCTGGATGCACCCCACGACAGCGTCACGCTGCCGCCCGAGGAAACATGCGTGGCGGATGCCGTGAACGAGTTGATCGTAGGCGCTGATCCGGTGGGATAATTCGCGTTCGTGTACACGGGATTCATCTGTACGACTTCAAAGGCCGACGCCGGCACGGTTTTCAGGGATTCGAGATCGGATCCCCAGCGGTTGTCGGACACTCCTGTCACGTAAAGCGCACTGCCGTTGTCGGCGAGAATCAGGCCGTAGGTCTTCATCGCGGACAGAATTACCTGCATTTGTGTGTCGAACCCAGAAATGTCGTAGCCGGATTTCAGGCGCAGCCGCATCCCCATCGGCGGCGCCGTAGGATCGCTGGAGTTTGCTGCCCAATGCGACGCTGGAGGAACGAATGCAGCCCTCGACTTCGGTAGCGTGAAGCGAAATGCGTGCTGGATGTTGCCCGTGGCAACTTCGTCGTAACGCACGAGGCCGGGAAAGATCGGCAGTCCGGCCGCGTCCGCGGAAGTCCAGGTATAGGGGCGTTGCTCGTTGCCCAACAAATCCCACACCGCGGTTGAATCGGCGTTCCAGCTTCCGTCGGAATTCACGGACGAGTTGTACAGCTCATAGAGAAAACAATTGCCGTTGTCGAGCACCAGCACGTGCCGATCGCCGGTGCTGGACGATCCGCCTTCGACCGGAGCGCTCGCTGGGACCGGCATGGGGCCGGGATCGCTCTCGCCCCCGTAGGCGCCCAGATTCACCTTCACCAGCGATTGGCTTCCATTGACGACGACGTAAGGAATGCCGTAGGTCGGATCGTTGCCCCAGTCGGGATGAACGTTCACCGAACCCACCCAGTTGCTGATGATGGTGTTGGAATTCGGGTCAACCGGCGCGGCAGAAATGTCGGTATTCCACAAGCTGCTGCTGGAGAACGGAACAAAACCGTTCAGACTCGCCGTCTGCCCGACCGACATGCCCTTGCACGCCAGGTTGCTGCCGCCCGTGCCACCACCGTTGCCACCCGTATTTCCCGCGGGATGAGACACGCCAGAACAGGCCGTCAACAACGCCAGTGCGAAGAGGACAAGAGGCAGCTTCCAGGCTGAACAGGGACAGCGCATCGTACAACAATTGTCGGCGAGCCCAATGGCGCACGGAAAGAGGCCTTTGGGACATGTCCGAATTCTAAGAACGAGGGTCCTAGATGACGAGTGCCTCTTAGATGACGAGCGCCTCTTAGATGACGAGCGCCTCTTACTTCCCCTTCAACAGCGTCTTGGCCGCGCCCATGTTGTCGTATTTGTCGTAGACGCGAACGACGATCACATGGTCGGACGCGGCGTCATTCCCGGCGCCCAGGGAAGCCATGAAGTCGTAGTCTTCGACCTTCGCATCGGAGAGCTGGCCGACCGGTTCGACGTACTTCCAATCTCCCGCGTCAATCGAATACTCGGCCCGCTTGATGGTGGAGAATCCATCTTCCGCACGAAAGCGCACGTGAATCTGCGATCCCTCGGCCGACGCGGTCAAGTTCTCGACCCGCGGAGGCGTGGTGTCCACCTCGAAGCGGCGGCTCTCTTTGGCCGCGGTCAGGGCCTCGCCCGGAGAATGCGACGGCGCATCAGAAGCCACAACCTTCACCGTGTAGCCGCCATCGGGCAGCAGGCTGGCGTCGAAGGAATAGGCTTTGTCGGTCAAGCTGTCTTTCAGCAGAAGCCAGCGGGTTTCGCCGTCGCCCCGGTAGTGGACCGAATAGACAAGCTGGTCGTCGTTCTCGTCGTGCGCATTCCACTTCACGCCAATGGCGTCGCGATCGTGGGTGCTGGGCACCGGCGACTCGAAATGGATGCCCGCGGAGCCACTCACGTCCGTATTGAGATTGAGGCCGGGCTGCTTCTGAATCGGCTGGTAGCGGACGCCAACCTGCACCGACACGTCCTCAATTTCAGGCGCCACGTTTTTCGGCAGATAATTCAGAGTCACAGTGTCGACCGCGGGCCTGACGCTTCCCGCGTGCAGCACGGCTTTCCACTGGGCGTAGCGAGCGGCGGGAACTCCCGTCGCAGAGTCTTTGGTGAGATTCACTGGCTTCCACGGACTCCAGTTGCGGTCGGGATTATCTACGTTGCCGCTGCGTGCCAGCAGATCGACATTGCCCGCGCCGCGAAACTCGGCGCGCCCCCAACGTGAAAAAACTTTGGCGTCGAACACGTCGCTCTCGTAGGTGCCCTCGTTCTCCGGGCCCGGACCGAGGATAAAAATCTTCCCGAGGTTGCTGCTGGCGGCGTAGAGTCCCCCGCCGGGAGCCTTGGCAAAACCAGTGACCTGCGATGCCGGCGCCTTGAGCAGATCGGAAAATTCATCCTGCGCTTCGATGGCGAAAACATGTCCGCGGTTTCCGGTGCCGGCAAGCAGCTTGTCATGCGAATCGAAGGCCAGCGCATAGACGATGTCCTCGCGCGAAGTGAATATGCGCGACGGGGAACCATCGGGAGCGATGCGGTACACATCGGATCCGCCGCTCGCGCTTCCGCCGGGGAATGGGAACGGGCCCACTGGCGGGTTGTTGGGCGTCATGGTGAGCGTCACTCCCGGAGTCTGCGGACCAGTCGAGGGCACGTTTGATCCCATCGAGATCATGGGCGAAGGGCCCGCGGGCGATGTGGCGCCGGCGCGTTTCTCGCCCACACCCGCGGCATAGATGTTGCCTGCGCGATCCAGGGCCAGTGCGGTGATTTCCTTCTTGGGCGCGCTGTACAAGACGAAGCCCTCGCCCGCCGGAGAAATTCGGTATACCAGGCCGCTGCCGTCGGTGCCGGCGATGACGTTGCCCTGGCCATCGAGCGCCAGCACCCGAATGTGCGTGTCGTCGCTCTTGAAGAAAACCGAGTGCTCGCCCTTCGGCGTGACTTTGTAGATCTCGCCGTGATCGCCGGTCGCCACATACAGGTTGCCGGACTTGTCGAGAACGAGGTTCCAGACGTACTTGGTGCCGGGAGCGAAGTACTCGGAGGAACTCCAGGACGAATCAAGAGTGGGCTTAGCCGCTTCCTTTTCGTTCTTACTCTCGGTCTTGCTGTCGGATTTGGGCGCGTCGCCTTTTGCCTGAGGCTTGTGCTCGATCTTGTAGACCTTTCCATCGGGCGCGGTGGCGGCGTAGATCACGCCGTGGGGGCCGACCTCGAGCGCCTGCACCTGCAGTTCCTGAGGCTCAAAAATAATGGTCGCCTGGCCATCCGGCGTAATGCGGTACACCCGCGCCGGCGACCCGGTCGCGGCGTAAATATTTCCCGCCTCGTCGGAGGCCACAGCCCAGATGTACGTCGAGGGCGTCGCGCACAGCAGTTTGAACGAAGGAGCCAGTTCCAGGCCGCCGGAACTGCGAATGGCCACTCCCGTGGCCGTGCCCTTGGTGAGGTCTTCAAATTTTGACTGCTCCCAGGTGCGTGTGCCGTCGGCGAAGGCGGAGGGGGCGAAACCGTTCATCGCAAGCGTGAGACCAAGAAAACTGCCAAGAATGGAAAGAAAGATCCTGCGCGAACTCTGCAATGTCATACCTCGATTCAGAATCGTCCTGAGACGCGGGTCGACCACGGCTTTTGCTGCTGGCAAAGATTCAGGTTAACACGCAAACACATTCCGAGGCGCAGGGCGGAAGTCCGAGGTCTGAGGTCCGACGTCGCCCGAAAGCCGAAAGCCGAAAGCCGAACGCCGAACGCCGGAACCCAGCCCACGTGATATCGTAGATTTTCATGCATTCCGCGCGTCAGAAGCTGCTGAGCACGCTGGCTCACAAGTCGTTCCGGCTGGGCGAGTTCAAACTTTCTTCCGGCGGCACCAGCGACTACTACATCGACTGCCGCACCACCACGCTCGACGCCAAGGGCTCGCGGCTGACCGGGGAAGTTTTCTTCGAAGAAATCAGGCAGCGCGGATGGAAAGCCCAGGCGATCGGCGGACTCACCATGGGCGCGGATCCCATCGTGGTAGCGGTCGCGGTAGTGAGCGGTGAGCTCGACGGCTTTCTGGTGCGCAAAGCCGAGAAGCAGCACGGCACCGGGCAGCGGATTGAAGGCTTCCGCGAAAAGGGTGCGCGGGTCGTGATCGTGGACGATGTCTGCACTACGGGGGCATCGACGGTGCAGGCGATTGAAGCGGCGCGCGAATTCGGGTTCGAAGTCGTCGGCGTGATGTGCCTCATCGAGCGCGAAGATGCTAAGGGACGTCCGAACGTGGAGCAGGCGGCCGGGCCGGCGCCGTTCGTTTCCATCTTCACCGCGAACGACGTGCGCAAGGAACACATGCTGCAAAACGACGACACCGAGCCCAGCATTTTTGCCGTGGCGGCGGCATGCGAAGTCTGCGGCAGGCCGGCGGTAACGAATAACCCGCGCCCCCGCTGCGAGGCGCATAAAGTTTAAGCCCAGCTAAAGACCACGACCAAAGACCAACGACCAACGACCAACGACTGACCTATGATCCAAACCCTGGAATGGACCGACCAAGGCGTACGCTTCATTGACCAGACGAAGCTGCCCACGGAAGAAGTTTACGTCACCTGCACAACGCATGAGCAGGTGGCCGACGTGATCCGCAACATGGTGGTGCGCGGCGCGCCGGCGATCGGCGTGGCCGCCGCCATGGGCATTGCGCTGGGCGTGAGTAATTCCACAGCCGAATCCACGGGCGACCTGAAGCGCGACCTCGACCAGATCTGCGATCTCATCGGCAAAACCCGGCCCACCGCGGTGAATCTTTTCTGGGCCATCCGGCGCATGCAGGAGAAGTTCGAGCGCATCCGCATCCGGCCGATCCCGCAAATCAAGCGCGATCTGATCGAAGAAGCCCGGCGCATGCACGCCGAAGACATCGCCGCCAACCAGGCCATGGGACGCCACGGGGCGACGCTCATGCCGAACGACGGCGGCGTCCTCACGCACTGCAACGCCGGAGCGCTGGCCACGGCGGGATACGGCACCGCACTCGGCGTGATTCGCGCGGCCGTCGAGCAGGGCAAAAAAATTCACGTGTATGCCGACGAAACCCGGCCCTTTCTGCAAGGCTCGCGGCTCACGGCGTGGGAACTGATGAAAGACGGCATCCCGACCACCGTGATTTCCGACAACATGGCCGGGGCGATGATGAGCCAGGGCAAGATTGGAGCCATCGTGGTGGGCGCCGACCGCATTGCCGCCAACGGCGACGTGGCCAACAAGATTGGGACCTACACGGTCGCGATCCTCGCCAAGGAACACGGCATCCCGTTCTACGTGGCCGCGCCGATTTCAACTGTCGATCTGGCTTGTGCCGACGGCAGCAGGATTCCCATCGAGCAGCGCAACGCCCGGGAAATCACCCACATCGCCGGCAAGCAGATGGTTCCCGACGGCGTAGAAGTGGAAAACCCCGCCTTTGACGTAACTCCCGCGAAGTACGTGGCCGCCATCATCACGGAAAAAGGGATCGCCCGAGCGCCCTATGATCAGTCTTTGCGCGCTCTCGCCGGGCAGCAGGCCGAGGTGCATCCCTAGCCGCCCCGGTCAAGCCTCCCGCGATCATCAGGTCTGGTTGTCATCCCGAGCAAAGCGCCTGTCGTCCTGAGCGAAGCGCCTGTCATCAGAGCAAAGCGCCTGTCATCCTGAGCGAAGCGAAGGATCTGTGCACTCCTCGGCCAGTTGCATAGTTCCTCTTCGACTTCGCTCAGGTCAGGCTTTCGTCGGTCAAAGAAGCGCCCTCCTTGGAATGACTACCTTTTAGTTCGCCAACGTAAAGAGATGTAAAGACGCCAAAAAACTTTAGTACCCACCGCTACTTATTCTCTAGGTTCGGGTTGACGTTAACGGCAACTCAACCGTGCTAAATTTAGCTCAGAAGACCCAACTCTACGCCAACCTACCTCAGGGGGAAGTTATGTCGTTGCGAAATTGTGTGGTCCTGCCCGTCATTCTCTTTACTCTCGCCATGCTGGTGGCTTGCGGAAGCACGAACAGCGCGACGCCGCCGCCCAGCGGCGCCTTCAGCAATACCGACTTCAATGGCACCTACACATTTTCGACCGTGGGCCAGGACGTTGGCGCGGGCGGCAACCTCAGCACCCTCATAATGGCTGGCTCGCTGAACGCTTGTGGCTGCACGGGCGGACAGATATCGGGAGGCAACGTGGATTTGGTCGACAACACCGGCGGGATTGGCGTTGCGGCGATCGGAAGCACCAGCACTTACAGCATTTCGAAAGACGGGCGCGGCTTCGCCAAACTGCTCATCACCCCCACCGGGGGTACTCAGTTCGAGGCTGACGTCGACTTCGTCCTGACCTCGAGTTCGCACGGGCTGATCACTCGCTTCGACCAGGGTGGAACCGGCAGTGGCACACTTGACGTGCAACCCGCCGCAGTGGCCCAAAGTGCGATTGAAAACACTCCCTACGCCTTCAGCCTTTCCGGCAGTTTTAACGGCAGCCCGCTCGCCATGGCCGGGGCGTTCACGCTCGATTCTTCAGGCAACATCAGTACCAGCGGTGCGAACGCCGGAGTCGCGGATGTCAACAGCTATCCCGCGATCTTGGCGCAGACGCCTCTCACTGGCTCGCTTACGGTGGGCTCGGGAACCACCCCAGGGACGGCTTCGCTCACAACGGCGTTCGCGGCTCAAGCGCTCACGTTTGACGTGTATGCCATTGATGCCACGCATCTGAAGCTCATTGAGAGCGACGGAGTGGCGATTCTAGTGGGCGATGTCTTCGCTCAGCCTAGCGCCTCGATTCCCTCAGGCAACCTCGTTTTCACGATGGCGGGGCTCGACTCGACGGGCACTCTATTCTCCGCCGGGGGTTTCATGGTCTCCAACGGCTCCAACACGATTTCCACTGGTTCTTTTGAAGATGTGAATGATGGCGGCCTCGTGGACAACGGCACTAATCCTGCTGTGCCGAATTCCTTTACCGGTTCGTTCGGCGCCTCTCCCTCCGGTAGCGGACGATTCGTGGTTACACTGACAGGCTTCTTCGGCGGGTCAATGTTCGCCGCCTATCCTTCCAGCGGCGGTATCCAGATGTTGGAGATTGACACGGGGGCCAATATAGGGGGCGGGAATGCAGGAATCACCGGAGGGGTCGCCCTGTTGCAGACCCCAGGAGCAACCGTGGCCGCCTCGCAGGGCTACGGACTGAACAATACTGGAGAGGACGTTAGCAACGGCTGGGAGCTTGACGAGATCGCCGAGTTCCAGACCGCGACCAGCGGCGGCGGCGTTACCGGCCTCATCGACTTCAATGACGGCGCTTTTACTGGCGCTGGCTCACTAGGCACCGGCAGCGTGAATGGCACGTACATGGTGAACTCCGATGGCACAGGTTCGGCCACCCTCAGCACCGATCTGCAGGAAGTATTTTTCTACGCCGTCGACAACTCCACTGCGCTGTTCATTTCCGTGGATCCGACGCAAGCGGCCCTGGGCTCGTTCCAGATCCAGACGACTCCTGGCAGCGATCAAGCGGCCGTAATGCAGCCCCATGCTCTTCCGATGCTCCGGGTGATCCCGCATTCGCGCTCGGCTAAACCGCGTAACAAGGGCCTGATTGCCCCTGCCCGGTAGGATTGTTGTAGGGAAGGATTTGCGGCTCTCACATCAAACGTGAGAGCCGCTTTTTATTTGGGAGGAACTCCGTCAGAGCCATTCAGCCCTCCGACACTCTCACCTTGTCCACCGCCGCGCTGCGCAATCCAATCCACGCGATCAACCGGTAGAGCAGTAAGACCCCCAGCACTGCCGCATATTCCAGCGGCTTCTTCAGATCGGCTTTCACCAGCCAGATGTAGTGGATGACTCCGGCAGCCGCGCTGAAATAAATCAACCGGTGCAGCGCCTGCCAGCGCTTGCCCCCCAGTTTTCGGATCGACCACTTGGTGGACGTCAGGGCCAGGGGAATCATCAGGGCAAAAGCCGTCATTCCGGCTGTGATGAACCGGCGCTTGGCGATGTCGGCCAGCATTTCGTGGACGTCGAAGAACTTGTCGAGCCACACATAGGTCATCAAGTGCAGCGTGCCGTAGAAAAAAGCGAACAGGCCGAACATCCGGCGCAAGCCGATCAGCCAGTACTGGCGGGTGAGTTTGCGCAACGGCGTGACCGACAGCGTGATCAGTAAGAACGTCAGCGTGCAGTCGCCGGTGTTGTGCGTAATAGTTTCAATCGGATTCGCGCCCAGCGCGGAGTGCAAAGCTCTCCACACCAGCCAGCCCAGAGGCGCGAGGCAGGCGAGGAAGAGCACGGGTTTGAGGTAGCGAAGCATGAGAAAAAGTGGCTAGTGGTCGGTGGATAGTGGCCAGTCAAAGGCGTTCACTGGCCACTATCCACTAGCCACTAACCACTGTTCTTAAAAATTCTTCTTCAAATCCATCCCGCTATACAAGCTGGCGACCTGGTCGTAGCCATTAAACATCAGAGTCGGGCGTTTCAGGAATTCGCCGAGCCGGCGCTCTTTGGCCTGACTCCAGCGGGGATGGTCCACGTTCGGATTCACGTTGGAATAGAAACCGTACTCCCGGGGAGCGGAAATGTTCCAGGTATTCAGCGGCTGCTTGTCGGTGAAGTGAATTTTGACGATCGCTTTCGCGCTCTTGAAGCCGTATTTCCACGGCACGACAATGCGGAGCGGCGCTCCATCCTGGTTGGGAAGGTCCTCGCCATACATGCCGAAGCACAGCAGCGCCAGGGGATGCATGGCCTCGTCCATGCGCAACCCCTCCACGTACGGCCACTCGAGCACATTGCGCATCTGGCCGGGCATCTGACCGGGATCGAAAATCGTGGTGAACTCGACAAACGTCGCCTTGGAAGTGGGATTCACGCGCTTGATCAACTCGCTCAGCGAGAATCCAATCCACGGCACGACGATCGACCACCCCTCCACGCAACGATGGCGGTAGATGCGCTCCTCGGGGGGAGCCATCTTAATGATCGCGTCGACGTCGAGTTCCTGCTTCTTCTCCACCAGGCCGTCGATCTTCACTTTCCAGGGGCGCGTGCGGAATTTTTGGGCGAGTTTGGCGGGTTCGTCTTTCTCGGTGGAAAACTCGTAATAGTTGTTGTAGTTGGTGACGTCTTTGTAGGGAGTGACCGCCTCAGTCGTGCTCAGCGGACTCTTTTGGATGCCATTAATTTTGTTTCCGGCAAAGACCGTGGTAGAAGGCGCGATCAACTCGCGCAGGCCCGCGCCGGTTGCGGCCGCGGCTCCGGCGAGCGCTGCGCCCGCCAGGAACTTGCGGCGATTCAGATATAAGCTTTTGGGAGTGATCTCTGACGAAAGAATGTCTTCGGCCTTCTTGATGAGCATTAGAACCCCTGTCCTTTATACGCGTATCCGTCGCAAACGGATTCGCCCCGTCTCTATCTTCCACCAGATAGGACGCTGAAATGAGAAAAAAGTTGCAGGGATTGAAGGCAAGCCGGGAATGATCAGTGTACCTTTCTGGGGCCTGTGAAGGCTCAGCTCTTCGCCCCCACAAACTTCTGCTCCAGCCCCTCATACACTTCCTCCGCCCGCCGCAGCGCTTCCTGAACGTTGTCGCAAATGTTTTCTTGCCCGATGACCTCGGCAAACTCCGCCTGGTGAATCAGCTGCGCCGGTTGTTCGCGCGCGCCGCACAAAATCAGCGTGCGTTTGCTGCCGTGCAATTGCTTGGCAACCTCTTCAATGGCGAACAATCCGGTCGCGTCCAGCGCCGTCATGTTGCGCAGCCGCAGAATCACCACCGGCGGCAGCGTATGCAGATTCTCCGTGACCGCCCAGATCTTGTCCGTTGCCCCGAACAAAAACGGGCCGTGAATGCGGAAGATGGTCGCGTAATACGGAATGTCCTTGTCCTGCAGAATGTGTACGCGCCCGTCTTCCACATAGTCCTCGGTCACTTGCGACACCGTGGTGGTTGAGGCCACGCGGCTGATGAACAGCAGCGCCGCCAGAATCATCCCGGCTTCGACTGCGACTGTTAAGTCGGCAAACACGGTCAGCGCAAACGTCACCAGCCAGATGCTGATGTCGGTCTTGGTCAACTTCAGCAGCTGCGGAATCTCCCGCCACTCGCCCATGTTGTAGGCGACGATCATCAGAATCCCCGCCAGCGCCGCCATCGGCACATAGCTGACCAACGGTGCGGCAAACAGCAAAATGCACAGCAGCGTCAGCGCGTGGATCATTCCCGCCACCGGCGACTGTGCCCCAGAGCGGATGTTCGTCGCGGTTCGCGCAATCGCCCCCGTAGCCGGCAATCCGCCAAACATCGGCGAGAAGATATTCGCCACGCCTTGCCCGATCAGCTCCACGTTCGGATTGTGCCGGTCGTTGCTCATCCGGTCTGAGACCACTGCCGACATCAGCGATTCAATCGCGCCCAGCATCGCCACCGTGAACGCTGGCCCCAGCAGTCCGTGAATCAGGTCGGTACGGAAATGCGGAATCCGCCAGTGTGGCAGCCCGCTGGGAATGCCACCGAACCTGGTCCCAATCGTTTCCACCGGCACCTTGAAGAAATAAACGGCGCAAGTCGAAAGCAGCAGCGCCACAATCGGCCCCGGTATCCGCGGCGAAAGTCCGCGGCAAATGATCAGCGTCAGCAGCGTAAACACGGCGAGCGCAGTGGCTTCAAACGACAAGGTATGAAAATTGCCGGCCAGTGCCTCCACCCGCAGCCAGAACACACCCGGAACTTTGTCGAGATGTAACCCGAAGAAATCTTTAATCTGCGTGCTGGCGATCAGCACCGCAATCCCATTCGTGAATCCAATCACAACCGGCCGTGGGATGAATTTCACACCCGTCCCCAGCCCGGTAACTCCCATGATCACCAGCAGCACGCCGGCCATCACGGTACACATGAACAGCCCGTCCACGCCGTGCACCGCGACAATCCCTGCTACGACGACGACAAAGGCTCCGGTCGGCCCGCCGATCTGCATCTTCGACCCGCCCAGGGCCGAAACCAGAAACCCGGTAACGATCGCGCAATAAATTCCGGCCTGCGGCGTCAGTCCCGAGGCGATGGCAAACGCCATCGCCAAAGGCAGCGCCACCAAACCCACCGTGACTCCAGCGATCAGATCCAGCAGAAATTTGTGCCGGTCGTAATCGCGCAGACACAGCACCGACTTCGGAAGCCAATTTTCACTCAGGAAAGCACGCGCCATTCTCCCATTATCCATCTGGCAGCGGAAATCGGGAAGATGACCTAGGTGCGTGGGACCTGATTTTGGGACCTGACTTAGCGTGGCGCAGCGCTTTAAGCGCTGCCGCGTGAGCCTTCCAGTCGCTCCGCCTGTAAAATCACTCCACGCCAGGTGCCCCATGTCTCGCGTTCTTTGCGAGACGTGGGGATTTTGTACTCGCGCCCCGACTTTTTTCAGCCGCTCATCACCCCTGTAAAATCCCCCCATGCAGTTCCTGCGCACCCTGGGATGGCTAGCCTGCGTCGTCTATTCCACTATCCCGCTGTTCTGGCTCATGGTTCACCGCAGAGCCCACCGCTGGCGTGCCCGCGAAGGCTCGCCCTTCCGGGTGCTGGTCCCCGCCTGGATCGTCATGTGGATTGTCATGACCGGGTTAACGGGCCCGTGGCGCCGTGCAGCATTCTATTCCAGACCGTGGACCTGGGTTCCCTCAGGGCTGCTGTTCGCGACAGGAATCTTTATTTATTCAAGGTCCGGAGCGCACTTCAGCTGGGCACAGTTAGGCGGCCTGCCGGAAGTCCGCGCCGGAAACCACGCTCAACGCCTCGTGACCACCGGAATCCGCTCGCGGGTCCGCCATCCTGTCTATCTTGGACACCTCTGCGAAATGCTGGCCTGGAGCGTAGGAACGGGCCTCGCAGTCTGCTGGCTGCTCACCGCGTTCGCAATCGCCACCGGCGCAGTAATGATTCGCCTGGAAGACGCCGAGTTGGAAAAGCGTTTCGGGGATGAGTTCGTTGCGTATCGTCAGAGGGTCCACGCAGTGTTGCCGAAGCTTCGCGTATGATCCGATACTCACAGGCTTCCACAAGCAATCGTTATAATCCGACGTAGCTGAAAGCTGAGAGCTCACAGCTGAAAGCTCTTTCATGCGCTTCGAACTCTTCATCGCGACCCGCTACCTGCGCGCCAAGCGCCGCCAGGCCTTCATTGGCATCATCACCGGCATTTCCATCGCCGGCGTCGCCGCCGGCGTCGCGTCCCTCGTAGTCGCCATGGCCATTACCAACGGATTTCGCCAGGACCTCCAACAGCGCCTGCTCGGCTCCACGTCGCACATCAGCCTGCAGCGCATTGCCGACGACGGCATCAAAGACTGGCCCGAGCTCATGGACCGCCTCTCCAGGCAGCCGCACGTGGTCGCCGCCGCTCCTGCAATTTTCGAACAAGTTCTGATCTCGCGCGGCCCGCGGGCGCACGGCGCCATCCTCAAGGGCATGATCCCGCGCTACGAGCGCAAAGTGGGAGACCTGTTAACCACGGTTAAGCAAGGTTCGGCCGACGAGTTGGAAGACGCTGCTCCCGGTCAGGTACAACCTGCCGCATCCGAACCGGGGAATCCCACGCAACCAGATTCAAAGTCAAAAGCAGCGGACAGGCCTGCCCTGACCTCAGTCGAAGGGAGTGTCCGCTCCCCACAAGGAGACGAATCTCCCGACTCACTAGCGGGAGTGCAACAGCGCGTCGCGGCCATGCCCCCCATCGTCCTCGGCAAAGACATGGCCGACAACCTCGGAGCTACCATCGGCTCCGTCGTCCTCGTAGTCAGCCCGCAAGGCGAACTGACTCCGTTCGGCATGGTCCCCAAATACAACCGATTCCGCGTCGTCGGCATTTTCAACTCCGGCTTCTTCGACTACGACTCCAGTTGGGCATTCGTGCGCCTGTCGGATGCGCAAAAATTGTTCGGCTTAGGCGACTTCATCTCCGTCGTCGAATTCAAAGTGGACGACATCGACAAGGCAGATACAATCTCGCGCACCATCGAAGATGCCGCAGGTAAAGGATTCATGGCCACGAACTGGATGGAGCAGAACAAGGCCCTGTTTCACGCCCTGAACCAGGAGAAGCTTCTTACCCGGATAACCGTCGGTCTCATCGTAGTCGTGGCTGCTCTAAACATCCTGATAGCCCTTATCATGATGGTTATGGAAAAGACGAAAGACATCTCTGTCTTGATGTCCATGGGCGCCCGCCGGGCGCAAATCCGGAATGTCTTCATCGCGCAAGGCGTTTTGATCGGCGCCGTCGGCACCGCGATCGGCCTCGTGGTGGGCTACGCCATCTCCTATGTTGGAGGTCACTACCACGTCATCGCTCTCTCGCCCGAGGTCTACTCCATTGACTACGTCCCCTTCGCCCCTCGGCCAATCGACGGCGTCTGGGTAGCGCTGTTCGCCTTGCTGATTTCGTTTGCGGCAACGCTCTACCCGTCATGGTCAGCCTCCCGCATCCTCCCAGCTGAGGCCCTGCGCTATGAATGAGAACCCCTTCGCCACGGATTCATGCGAATTCCCACGGATAAGGCAAATCCCGGGCTCAGCATCGGACGCGGTATACCCTTTCTTGCATATGGATTCTGGAATTGGCGGCGCCGAAACGATTTCACCGAAATGCGCACTAACTAAACAGCAGGCCGATACTGGCCAGACCGTAGGTTATGATCCTTCAGCCCGCAGCCCCTGGAACGAAAGAGACAAAATGTGCATCTAACGGAACAAGACTCGATGCTTCGAGTGGAAGGCCTGAAGAAGGTTTTCCGGTCCGGCGAATCGGATCTGGTGCTCTTTGAAAATTTGTCGTTCGAGGTGCGGCGCGGCGAAATGCTTGCCATCGTCGGCGAATCCGGAGCCGGCAAGAGTACCTTATTGCACATACTCAGCGCTCTTGATCGTGCTTCTGCAGGTGACGTATACTGCGCCCACTTGCGATTGAATACGCTATCGCACGACGAGGCCGCGGACTTTCGCAATCGGGAGACCGGCTTCGTCTGGCAGTTCCACTATCTGCTGCCCGAATTCACGGCGGCAGAAAACGTTGCCATGCCGCTGCTGCTGCGGGGGCAGACATGGCAGCAGGCCGAGCCCGAAGCTTCACGCTGGCTGCGTGAGGTCGGACTGGAGCAGCGTGCGCATCATCGCTCAGGCGAACTTTCGGGCGGCGAGCAGCAACGGGTGGCGCTGGCCCGCGCGCTCATCACCGGCCCCAAGCTGTTGCTGGCGGATGAGCCCACGGGAGACCTTGACGGACACACGGCGGAAGCGGTCTTCGCTTTGATTGCGCGATTACATCGCGAGCACCAACTCACCTCCCTCATCGCAACGCATAACTTGTCGTTCGCCCGCCGCTGCCATCGCGTATTAAGGCTGCAGAAAGGGCGCGTAGAAGAAATTCCGCCAGAATCGCTCCCGGCCTGAGCGAGGCGGAAGAGCGAAAGCGAGCGAGCAGGAGTCTGAGCGACATGCAAGAGCAGCGTAAGGAGGGTGGAAAGGGCGGGCGAGGTGGAAGAGCGGCGCCGAAGTGGAAGAGCGGCCCTTCAGGGCCGCGTTAGACGGTTACGGATGTTGAGGGCTTTAGCCCCCGAGGCGAAAGATGAGTAGATCAAAGTGCAAGAAGTTGACGCAAAGGTGACCCAGCGAAGAAGCTTCACAAAAGTTTCTTTGGTAACGTGATCAAAGGTTTGTAGAATCGTTTCAGCGCTTGGGTTTTGAGGCTCTTTGATTGCATAATGTAAGAATAAGGTTAGCCAGGTTCGGTAGGTCGGGCGGGCAAAAGTTCTTCTCGACCAGGAAGGTCCAGGGGGAAGGGCATTATGTTTGAACGCTACACGGAGAAAGCCAGGCGCGTCATCTTTTTCGCACGCTACGAAGCCAGCCAGTTCGGATCTCCCTATATCGAGACCGAGCACCTGCTTCTCGGGCTTCTGCGCGAAGACAAAGCTCTGACCAACCGTTTCCTGCGGTCCCATGCCTCGGTCGAATCGATTCGCAAGCAGATCGAGGGACACACCACCATCCGCGAGAAGGTCTCGACCTCGGTCGATCTCCCGCTCAGCAACGAATGCAAGCGGGTTCTCGCCTATGCCGCTGAGGAAGCCGAGCGCCTTTCGCACCGGCACATTGGCACCGAGCATTTGCTGCTGGGATTACTAAGAGAAGAAAAGTGCTTTGCCGCCGAGATTCTGCACGAGCGCGGCCTGCGCCTGTCGACTATCCGCGAGGAACTGGCCCGCAGCACTCAGGAAAAAGCTCAGCCCCAGCGCCAGCGTGAAAGTTCGCTGCTCGCCGAATTCTCGCGCGATTTAACCCAGGCTGCCATGGACAGCCAGCTCGATCCCCTGGTCGGCCGCGAAGGTGAAGTTGATCGCGTCATCCAGATTCTCTGCCGCCGCACCAAGAACAATCCCGTGCTGATCGGCGAACCCGGCGTGGGCAAGACCGCCATCGTTGAAGGCTTGGCCCAG
This sequence comes from Acidobacteriota bacterium, assembly GCA_013289685.1. Classification (GTDB taxonomy): domain Bacteria; phylum Acidobacteriota; class Terriglobia; order Terriglobales; family Acidobacteriaceae; genus Sulfotelmatobacter. The sequence goes on from JABCZL010000005.1 coordinate 398,889, forward strand.
CGCATCGCCGACGGCGAAGTTCCGTCGTTCCTCGCCGACAAACGCATTCTCGCTCTCGACCTTTCGCTCATCGTCGCCGGCACCAAGTACCGTGGCCAGTTCGAAGAGCGCCTCAAGACCATCATGAAGGAACTGATGGAAAATCAGAACTCCATCATCTTCATCGACGAATTGCACACGCTTGTCGGCGCTGGCTCAGCCGAGGGTTCACTCGACGCCGCCAACATTCTGAAGCCCGCTCTATCGCGTGGCGAAATTCAGTGCATCGGTGCCACCACGCCCGGCGAATACCGCAAGTCCATCGAAAAAGACCGTTCCCTCGAGCGCCGCTTCCAGGCCGTGAAAGTTCCGCCGCCGAACGAAGTCGACGCCATCAAGATTCTGTTCGGCATCAAAGATCGCTACGAAAAATTCCACGCCGTCACCTACACCGACGAAGCCATCAATTTCGCGGTCTCGCACTCCAACCGCTACATCCCGGACCGCTTCCTGCCCGACAAGGCCATCGACTTGGTCGACGAAGCCGGAGCCCGCGTAAAGCTGCGCCAGACTTCGCTACCCGAAGAATTGACCGAAGTCCAGAAGCGCATCAAGTTCATCGTGCATCGCATGGAAAACGCCATCGCGAATCACGAGTTCGAAAAAGCCCGCTTCTACTCCGATGAAGAACGCAAAGAGCGCGAGAACCTGCGCGCCCTGCGAGAGAAATATCATCTCGACGAATCTTCCACCGGCGTAGTCAACCGCGAGGACATCGAAGACGTGGTCTCGCGCTGGACCGGCGTGCCCGTCACCTCGATCAAAGAGGAAGAAACGCAGAAGCTCCTCCGCATCGAGGAAGAGCTGCACAAGCGCATCATCTCGCAGGATAAATCGATCAGCGCTCTGGCCCGCGCCATCCGCCGTTCCCGCGCCGGCCTGAAGAATCCCAATCGCCCCATCGGCTCGTTCTTATTCTTAGGCCCCACCGGGGTCGGCAAAACTGAAGTCGCGCGCACTCTGGCGCAATTCATGTTCGGCACGGAAAAAGCTCTGGTCCGCTTCGACATGTCCGAATTCATGGAAAAGCATTCGGTCTCGAAGCTGATCGGCTCGCCCCCAGGATACGTTGGCTACGAAGAAGGCGGCCAGCTCACCGAGCGCGTCAAGCGCGCTCCTTACTCCGTTGTCCTGCTCGACGAAATCGAGAAGGCGCATCCGGATGTCTTCAACATCCTGCTGCAGGTGTTTGAAGACGGCCAGTTGACCGACGGCCTCGGCAACACCGTCGACTTCAAGAACACGATCATCATCATGACCTCGAACATCGGCGCTCGTCACCTGCAGAAGCGCGAGGGTTTCGGCTTCCAGTCGTCCAAGGATGAGATGATCTCCGACAAGGTGGAAGAACTTGTGAAGGGCGAAGTCAAGCGCACCTTCAACCCCGAATTCCTGAACCGTCTGGACGAAGTCATCCTGTTCCTGGCTTTGGGCGAGAGCGACCTGATCCAGATTCTCGAGCTCATGGTCAACCAACTCAACCAGAACCTGGCGCAGAAAGCCATCACGGTCACGGTTGCGGACGACGCCAAGAAGTGGATCCTCAACCAGACCCTCACCGACCGCAGCTACGGCGCGCGCCCGTTGCGCCGCGCCCTGCAGAAGTACATTGAAGACCCGCTGTCGGAGGCGTTGATCCAGGGCACCATCACCACCCGCCCCGCCTTCATCGAGGTCTTCTTAGAAGACAACAAACTCTTCTACAGACCCGTAGATGCAGAGAAGACGGAAGGCGTCCTCCTGTACGAAAAGTAGGTTTTGCTTATGTGGGGCGGGCACTCCTGCCCGCCAGCCGAGCGCAGCTCGGCAAGGTTTTAGCCGTCAGCCCAAAAGCTGACGGCTTCTCTTTGGTGCTATCCCACGGCTGCCGGCTCAGGGGCGCTGTCCAAGCCTCGCAAGTTTGGCGAGGGCAACGCTGTAGTCCCGGATAGTTTCCGGCTGCGCCCGGTTGTAGATGAATTGCCCCTCCCGCCTCGACTCAATCAGATTGGCATCCGCCAAAACCTTGAGATGATGCGAAATCGTCCCGGGTGTCAGCTGGTATTTTTCCACCAATTCCCCGCAAAACATCTCCGAGCACCCCGCAATCGCCTCATAGATGCTCAAGCGCGTCGGGTCGCTCAATGCCTTGGCAATTTTGGCGAGCCTTGTTTGATCCATATCGTTTGATCCATTTCCGCTTCCCAGTTTAAGACGAGGCCTTCGTCAATAAACTTGAATCTATATATTTTAACACTCATCAAACTATAGAAATAAGGCGGCACATTGAGTCTCTAACTATTAGCCGCAGTTCATTGAGGAGAAATTCCATGGCAAAACGATTTGAAGGAAAAGTTGTGGCAATCACCGGCGGCAACAGCGGAATCGGATTAGCAACCGCCAAGCTGTTCCGTGAAGAAGGCGCCAAAGTCGCAATTGCCGGCCGCGACCAGAAAACGCTCGACGAGGCCGCCAAGTTCATTGGCGGGGATACGCTCGCAGTGAAGGCCGACGTCTCCAAACTGGATGACATCGACAAGTTCTTCCACCAGGTCTCTGCGAAGTTCGGCAAGATCGACGCCCTCTTTGCCAATGCCGGGATCGCCAAGTTTGCTCCCGCGGGCGATAGCAGCGAGCAACTGTTCGACGAAAGCTTCGACATTAATGTGAAGGGCCTGTATTTTACCCTCCAGAAGGCGCTCCCCCATCTGAACGACAACGCCGGAATTGTGTTGAACTCCTCGGTGGTCAATTCAAAGGGAAGTGCCAGCACCAGCGTTTATTCGGCAACCAAGGCCGCCGTACGCTCACTCGCTCGTACCTTCGCGTCGGAGTTGGTGGACCGCGGCATCCGCGTGAACGTGGTCAGCCCAGGGCCAATCAGCACTCCCATCTTCGGGCGCACCGGCCTGCCCCAGGCAGCAGTGGACGAGTTTGCCAGCCACGTGAAGACGCAAGTTCCTATGAAGCGATTCGGCACTCCAGAAGAAGTTGGCCACGCCGTTCTATTCCTCGCCAGTCCAGAGGCTTCCTACATTACCGGTGTGGACCTCAACGTAGATGGCGGAATGGGTCAGGTTTAATCCCACATTGGGGCGGACGCATTCGTCCGCCCCGCTCGCAAAGCGCGCAGGTTTTTCAGCCGCCAGCCCAAAAACTGGCGGCTTTTGTTTCTCGGGAGAGCTTCAAACTTGCGTAGTCACCATCTGGTTCTGCCTCTGCTGGATTTCCTCTGTCCACTCTTGCCATGAATCCTGCAGCAGCGGTTTCATCTTGCTGTCAGGCAATCGCCCGATGAATTCGGCACCCTTCTTGCATCCGGCGAGAGCACTGTCAAAATTGTGTCGTGCACAATCCAGTGCGATGCCGGTGCGGACATGGAGGAGTTGTGTCGTGAGTTTCGGTCTCCTTATCTGAGAAAGCCAGCGCTCTGCCAACGGTGAGTCGTCGCGAAACCACGCGCAGAAATAGGATGCCTCCCGAGCTATGAAATCCCTTTGGGCGGGATGAGGGTAATGCGCCAGGTCAAGGGATCGTTCCAGATATGCGGCCGCGGCTACCGCATCCTTTCGATCACTCGCTGCTACGTATGCGAGCAGATTGCTGTTCAATTCATCTAAGCGTCCGTCTCGAATCGAACAGGCTGCTTTCATCCAACTCCGCTTCCAATTTTTCGGGCGAATGCCTTTTCGTTGCTGGCTCCCGAGGGCGCAGGAAGCAATCCACCGTCGCGTGCCTTCGCGGGAGTTCAGCAGCATCCACAAGCGGGCACCGTCACTTCGGTCGTACGGAATAAGACTCAACACGGCCATAATGAACGACAATGCTGAAAATCCCGCCGCAAACGGCAGGAGCCAACTGTCGCGTGATGTCGGAGCGGCAAAATAAGCGAAAAGCACCGCGAGTGCTCCAGACAGCAGATTCGCCCCCGGACCCGCTGCAACGAAAGTAAGTAAACTCCGGCGCGCCTTCTTCACTGTTTCAATATGCATTCCAGCGTAGCCGATCGCTCCAAGATCACGACGAAGTTGAACGTTCAATCTTCCATACTGGATCTTGAGCGTGAACGGCCCAATGGAGATAAGGCTGAAGTGAAATCCAACGATCCAGCCGGCCGCTAAGTGACCGAGTTCGTGTATGGTGACGACGAGTCCGAGGATTGTGAAGTAAAAGAGAAGTGCGAGGCCGGGTTGCGGTCCAAGGCTGCCGACATTGTTGATGACCACGGCAAACACGATACCGATGCACGCGCCGATGACTACGCCAACGGCACGCTTGCCGCGACGAACTGGCGGCAGAACTCCTGAGTCAAGAATGGGCGTGGCCGGTGCTGCTTCCTGCAAGTCATGCATCGGCATGCATGGTAGCAGAAGCGATTCCCACATCTTCCCGCAACTTCCTCATTGACCCCGGGTTCAACCTGTGATTAGATGCCCGAATCCCGCGGGCTCCTCCTGAGTCCGCGCAAGCGTGGGGCGTGCGACCGAGGTGAAGTATGAAGTCCACTTTGCATCCGGCCCTAGCGGTAAGCCTGCTGGGTCTCGCCGTTCTTTCTTTGAGCCTGGGCGCCAGCGCACGGGACGTCGTCCTGCCCGCCGGTACTCTCTTGCAATGTACCCTCAATGAACCTAATTTCTCCTCGGCCACGGCCGATGTCGGCGATCCCGTCCTCTGCCACCTGCGCAGCATGACCGAATTCGGCCAGCAGGCCTTTCCCCGCGGAAGCTATCTGGTCGGCCATCTCGAGTCGGCCAAGGATCCCGGCCACTTCTGGGGCAAGGGCAATCTCAAGCTGCAGTTCGATCGCATCGGCCTGCCCAGCGGCGATCTCCCGCTCGAGGCCAAGGTCATCGCCACCCGCGGCTACAAAGTCGACAAGCAAGGCAGAATCGACGGCAAAGGCCACGCCAAGCGCGACATCATCGAATGGATGATCCCGCCCCTGTGGCCCTGGAAGGTGATCATGCTGCCGGCCCGCGGCCCACGCCCCGCGCTCAAGGGCGAAACCGCGCTTAGCCTGCGCCTGATGGACGATGTTGATATCCCGCAAGTGGCGCAGACCTACGGCCCCAGTTGGCACTTCTTCGGCCGCTATCAGAACGACTCGTTCCATGATTCGCAACATGACGGTCAAGCCAGCAGCACCCAACTGCAACTTGCCGTCCGCGCTGCCGGATCTCCAAGCGACCAGGTGCTTCAGGCCCAGCCGCAGGCATCCTACGCCTCGTACGTCTCGCGCGACGTCACTCCACCGAGTCTGTCGAGTCTGAATCTGGCAAACATCGCGAGCCTTCCGGGCATGCCCGTCTTCGTCCTGACCACTGGTACCGTACTCTCCGTCAGCGGCTACGGCTATAACGATAGCCGCATCACGTACTCCCTGATCGGCGGAGGCACCGGCGTCATCAGTGCCAACGACGTCGACTGGAGCACGACCACTCGCCTCAACGAACAACGCGGCGTCCGCGTGACGCTGCACAACAACCACGCGAATACCGGAACCGCGGGCTTCTAAGTATCAATGTAGGGACAGCCGCCCTCGGCTGTCCGCCGAGCGCAGCTCGGCAGGTTTTAGGCCGTCAGCCAAAAGCTGGCGGCTTTCCTCTTGGCGGCCAACACAGTCGCGCCGCCCCGCGCTGCGCTCCAGGGTGTAAAATCGCAGGCGTTTTCCAGCTTGCCTGGTCGTGGGAGCCGAAATGGACAGTATCATCCGGCTCATGGCGTACCTGATCGTCGGAGCGGTCCTCCTCTACTGCGATGTCTTGTATATACGCGCGTTGCGCCAGACTCTTGAGCCGGACGAGTATGTAATCATGCCGATCAAGTTGGTCGGCCAGGACGACAAGGACGGCACCCGGGGAATCGCGCTGGCGCAGATGTTGCAGGCTCGCATGAAGAGCATCGAGCGCGACCTTGCGGATGCACAAGAGCAGTTAAGCGCGCCGCAGCCTGCCAAGCCGAAAACGCCCAGGTCGTCGGTCGGGGCAGATGTCATTTCATTCATTCCCCTCATGAGTGCGGAAACCGTAAGAATGCCGACCAGCCTTCTGGAACCGGCTAACGTCAATGTAAGTGTTGGCAGCGTACAAGTGGGCGGTGTCGTTCCTTGGATTCAGAACCTGTTAGTGCGAAAACGAACGTTGGCGTTCACCCTCTACGTGGTCGATGCGAACAAGACGATCGTATCCGGGGACGCCACGCCCCTGAGCGGCAGCGACAATGGCGCCGTATATTTCGAGTCCGGCGGATCCCAGGACAAGGCCATTTCCGATCTTTCCTTCGCGCTTCTGTTGAAGCACCTTACCAATGCCGGGGGAAATAAAATAGACGGTCTGCTGAGCGCCGCCGATTTCCAGGCTTTCGCGGACGGGCTCGTCAAAGCCGCTGCCTTAAAGCGCAAAGTAGCCAACGGCACACCCGCCACGACCGAGGAATTTGAAACCATCTTCCAGGAGATAGTGCCCATTGCGCGCAACATCTCGTCCTGGCCCGAGCTGAAGTATTTCGCCGCCAGCCTGGCTGAGAGCGCCGGCGAAAGTGAGCAGGCGGTCACATTCTATAAGGCATTTAAAGACGCCGCTCTACTCCCCAACGCCTCCTCGAAAGTCGCCGCCCTCGGCAAGGACGCTCGTCTCGACGAAAAGATCGCCAGTTTGTTGACCCGTCCCGCCGGACCCACGAACCCCGACCAGCCATTCGATGCGCCAGTCACACAGGAGGGATCCGCCGCTCATTGTTCCGTCTACTACGAACCTTCGTTGGGCAACAATGGTTCGACGATTGCCCGCGCCGTGCTGGCCAGGTTCGACAGTGACTTCGCCAGGCTCACTGAGATTTTCGGCGGCGCGCCCCCCCAATCTTTCAATATCGTAATCAAGAAGCTTGACCCCACCGGACAAGGCAACGGTGGCGCCTACCACCATGGCTGCTCCGACGAGACTGTTTATTGTGACGCCAAAACCAATCCGGCGTTGGATCCGGACTTTACTGGCGCTCTGGCTGTTTCACAAGCGACCGATGTGTTCGGAGCCTATCAGAACAAGGGATGGTCGGATTGCGGAAATAGCAAGGGAACAGGTCTTAAGCGTGCCTTGGCTGCGGCTCTCTATCCGGGCAAGCTGGACACCTATCAGACAGCTTCGTCGTGGCTCGATAACCCCAACCGGCCCGACTACGTGAACCGCAACGACCCCTCCGACCAGAACGCTGTTTCCACCGGCTGCGCCGTTCTGTTCCTGAACTACCTGCATACGCAACTGAAGATTCCGTGGAAGAAAATTGTGCAAGCCGGCGGAACCACACTCGGCCAGACCTATGCGAATCTCGGCTTGGGAAATGACGGCTTTCCCAAGTTCCGGCAACTCATGGATAAGCACTACCCGAGAGGGAAACCCAGTCGCCTAAACTCGGACAATCCCTTTCCGCTCGAGTAAGCAGCTTTTTCCGTCTGCGGAATCGTCCGGCTCGCCGCAAATTTCCTTGCACCCCGGCCAGCCCCGCCGAATCCAACCAAGTCAATCGGGGCACCCCTGCGCCACCCGTGGGAGGATTCGTTGCACAAAGTCAACATCGCCGAAAAGTTCTCGAAAATCACCGAATACTGGAAGCCCTACATCGGAGCCGAGCTCAACGGCCAAGCCGTCAAGTTCGACAAACTCAAGGGTGAATTTGTCTTCCACCATCACGACAGCGAAGACGAAATGTTCCTCGTAGTCAAAGGCCGCTTCCGTATGGAATTTCGCGACCACCATGAATGGATCGAGGAAGGCGAGTTCATCGTTGTCCCACGCGGCGTGGAACACAAGCCCGTTGCCGACGAGGAATGCTGGCTCCTGCTGTTCGAACCCGCGTCGACCCTGAACACCGGCAACGTGGTCAACGAGCGCACGCTGACGGAACTGGAGCGCGTCTAAGAAGCGTCACCCGCGTACAATGAACTGATGGACCTCACCGTCTATTCCGCCGCCTGGTGCCCCGACTGCCGTGTGGCCAAGCGCTTTCTCGCCGAACACCACATTCCCTACAAAGACATCGACGTCGAGACCACTCCCGGCGCCATCGACGAAATCGTCAAGCGCACCGGCAAGCGCGCCATCCCCCAGTTCGTCATCGACGGTGAGTGGGTCCAGCCTTACGATCCCCGCAAAGGCTTCCTGTACGAAGAGATGGCCAAGCGCCTGGGAGTCAAAACTCCCTGATTTTCCTCCGTGTTCCGCCTGTCCTATGTGGTGAGAGCTCTTGAAGTCTCTTCCGTAATCGCCCGTACATTGTCTTCAGTACCGTAGCAAACCCGCGCCAGACGGGCGAAGATACCTACTCCAAGTTCTCGGTCTCCGCGGCGTCCGCGCTCAAAAGGCTGAAAAAGAACGACTTGGAATAGTACCGAGGACGCTACTTCGACCCTCATGGCCGATCCCCAGATCAACGATTTCCCAACCTCCCAAGTCCCGGTGCTCGAAGCCCAATCCCCGCAGGAAGCCAGCCCTGTCTGCGACTGCTGGCAGCAAGTCGTGCAAGCCGTCATGGGAGTCGTGCTCCTTCTGGGAGCCCTCGCCATGGTCCACTACTACGCCCCCACCACTGCCCAGGCCGAGCCTCCCAGCGATCTACAGAAGCAGGTCCATGAACTCTCGGCGCAAGTCGAACAACTCAAGCAGGACCAGGCCATGCCCGCCGTCGTCCTGAACCGCTACCGCAATTCCATCGGATACATTTACGGCGTGTATCAAGTCGGCTTCGCCAATCAACGTCCCGTGGTTCGCGCCCGCGTTTCCGGCACCGGATTTCTGATTGGCAACGGCCTGCTGGCGACCAACCGTCACGTAGCCGAGCCCTGGTACGGAGACGCAGAAGCCCAGAAGCTCATCGATCAGGGAGCCACCGGGATGCTCGAGAGTCTGGTGATTTTTTTCCCCGGCTCGCCCACGCCCGTGAATCTGTTGCCCGCGGCCGTCTCGAAAACTTCCGATCTCGCCGTCTTGCACACCGAAGATTCCGACGTCGTCCGCGGTCTCCCCGTGCTGCCTCTTGCAAAATCGCCCGGAGCGCCCGGACAACTGGTCACCGTGATCGGCTATCCCATGGGCATTGCCGGGATGGTCGCCAAGTCGCCCACCCGAATTTACGAGCGCATGGCCTATCGCCACAACGACATCAGCGCCGCCAGCGAGTTGGCCGCATTGTCTCTGATTCGTCCCTCCACCACCTGCGGACATCTCGGCGACGTAGTCGGCGACAAGCTCATTTACGACGCCCCCACCGCCCACGGCGGCAGCGGCGGCCCCGTCTTCAACACCAAAGGCGAGGTCATCGGCGTCAACTCCGCCTACATGGACGGCTTCACCGGCGGCACTCTCGGAGTTTCCGTCGACTCCCTGCGGCCGCTGCTCCGAGAAGCTCAAAACCCACGCTAGAACTACCGTCACGTAAAGCCACGCTTCCTGAACCGCTTGCTGAACCTGCGCCTTCGGCGGGAGCCGCCTGGTTTCGTAAACTACCCAGACGCGGCTCCCCGCCCGGCGTTTCGTGGTAATTATTTCCGGTTTGCTTCATCCGGGCGCAGTCGCCAAGATGTCGCCAATCTTGGTCACAATTGAACTGTTTAGCGACGGGTTTTATGGCACGCTAAGTGGATGCCTGTAGCTCCACCGCCCGCTCGTATCGCTATGCCCGTCCGCCGCGGGACAGCTCTAGTGGTTGCGGGAATCGCTGCGATAATCTTGCTCGCGCTCATTCTGGTTGTACCACCGCTCATTAACGTGGATCGCT
>JABCZL010000006.1 GCA_013289685.1 Acidobacteriota bacterium
CACATGGCCGACTCAGTAAGCCAATTATTGACACTGCGCCCAGGCTGATTTCTTCGCACAAATTGAGGCGGCGGTTCGGAAGGCTCGACCGAGCGTATGAGCTGATTGGCTATGACTGGAAAAAGGACCTGTCGAAATGTCGAAAGCGCAACGGAAAACATGAGGGTTGCGAATCGCGATGCTAGACAGCCGGATCGTTGACTGGTCCTTGGGCCAAGATGCTAACGGGCGGTAGGATTTAAGCTTAGATTCGTCCGCCTCCCGTTGACGCCAGTCAGCGAGGACTCCCACCGACCTGCTCGGGATAGAAAGGTGGAAATGATACCTTCTTTTCTTCCGTTGTCAATTCGTCGGACTCGCTCGGTACCATGGTTGGGTACTCCCGCATCCGAGCTTATCTGGTGGCCCCCTCGAAGTGCTAGTGGCGCACGCCGATTTCGAGGACTCGCAGAAATCATAGAGCTCCCCTTCGCTCCACATTCCCCACTCCCCGCTCGACATTCCACGGGGGGTGTAGGAATTTTCCCGCCCTCTATAGCTATCCCCGTCAAACGCTTGAGGGGGTGGTGTATACGAACGGCAAAATGCTCCCTCCCTCACTACACCGATTTTGACCCGCGCAACGGAGCACTCTGGGTTTGCTATTGCCTCGACACTACGGAAATGTCTGACTGGATGTTTTGGTAGCAGGCAGTAAACCCCGCCCCCTTAGCCGCCGAGGCGCGCTCGACCAGCGGTTTCGCAGCCTGAGCATCAATCTTGAGAACATACGCCCGCAAATATGCCTGAGGGATACATGCTAGCTTTCCGATCCGGGGATCAAGGAATGCGAGAAGTTTCGGTTCAACGGCGCGAGTAGCATAGCGCTGGATCCAGGGCGGGCCTCATCTGGAGCCTTCTGGTACCAACGCTGAAGAGCAGCACCGCTAGCTTCGTCTGACCACATTTCGTTTAGGTCTCGTCCCGCGATTCTTCTAAGCACTGGCAACATCTCCTGATGGTCAAGTGCAGACCATCGGAATCGCAGTAGCTCCGCTTGCTTTTGATAGGAAAGACTGTCGAAGGTTTCGACTAGCTGGCGCGTCGTTGCTTGCTTCAGGTCGACGGGTAAAGGAGACGCATGGATAGCGGCATCTTCCACGATGCTACCAGCGCTGACGGCCAGCGCCGCGCCTTGCTTCTGTTTTAACGCAGAGATCAAATCCTTTCGAAATCCGGCTTCCACCTGTTCGCGTTGGGTGGGCACGTTCTCACTCGCGTTTTCCGGTAAAGCGAGGACCGACACCGTACTCAGAAAGCGCCCGGTCACGGGGAAATCTGGCTTAACCAAAAGCCGTTTCATTTCCTCGAATCCCGCGCTCCGGGCGGGTGATCCGAGCAATCCTGCCTCGAACTCCCAGTCCGAGTTACCGCCGTCTATCCGGCCTGCCATGTCGCGAGCCGCATCGGCTGTGCCTAAGTAACGCATGTCTTGATCGCCTGGGTTCGTGGATCGGTTGGATTGGAACTCGGAACTGCAGGTGGCCCTGAAGATCTGAGGACTTGGAGCGTCGTCTGGAGCGTGGACTCCTGCCACTCCTTCGTCGCGGGCACGATCGACAAGGTGAGTGAGTTCGAGGTGACTCCGAGGTCGCCGTAACTGCTAGAACCGACTTCGGAAGTACGCCCGGAAATGACGGTGACCCGATATTGGCCGGGAGTCTTAAAGCGTATCCACTCGTTCAGTTCGACATGGATTGTTGTTGGAGCGGTGCTCAGTCGACGGAAGCCCCTAAGGCCGCCAGCGATGAATCCGTTATACGAGCGAAAGTAAAGCTGAACCACAGAATCGTAGGTTGGCAATCGCTGTCCAAATGGGAGCGCTTCATCTTCTACTGCCGAAACGGGTTTCCACATCGGCACCGCACAACTCGTGGGAGGAACCTCATTCTTGCAGTCCATAAACTCATTCAATATCGCGTCGAGTTCATGGGGTTCTCGGGTCACCTGAAACGTTTGGACGGACACATTCCGGGTCACCCATTTAGGTAATTTTTCGTCGCAAGGGAGCGAGAACTCTACACGAATAACTTTCGACGGACCTTTTGTTGGGGAGCCTTCAATGCGAATGATCATTTCCCAAAGTGCATTTGCGCTAGCACACATTTTGACATTGGAGTATGCGACGATTCGCCCTCGGAACGTCTCAGCCTTAGGCGCCGGGGGTTTGGAAGACCTAAACGCGGTTGCGGAAACAGCCCCCACCAACCAAGAAGACCTTAGTCAATGATCGCGTCACGGTTGAAATTGTAGGTCGCGTCCTATTGGGTGTGCAATATCGATTGGCGAAAAATCCCCGTTACACTCGTTGCCTCGGCTCGCCAATTCTCGGCGCCAATCGGCAAGGCGCGTCAGCATCCAACCCCCACCTCTAACCAGCTAGGCGATGGCTCATTCGTTCCGCAATGCCAGAAGTGGGTTAACCTTTGTGGCTCTTCGGGCCGGCAGATAACACGCCAGCAATGCGATCATTCCCAGCACTAGTGTCACTGTAGCGAAGGTTTCGGGATCGTAGGTGCTGACGCCGAACAGCAGGCTGCCCACAAAGTGCATTATCCCCAGACCTGCGACAACCCCAACCAGCACGCCCGCGCCCGCTAACCGAAGCCCCTGGCCAATTACCCAGCGGAGCACCTCGGAAGGGGTGGCACCGAGCGCCATCCTAATTCCAATTTCGCGCGTCTGCTGATTTACGGAGTAGGAAAGCACGCCATAAACACCTATTGCCGCGAGAATGAGCGCCAGGCCGCCGAATAAGCTCAGCATCGCGGCTGCCATGCGAGGCGCCCACAGTCCCTGGTCCAACACCTCTTCTATGGTCTGAACATTCGTAATCGCCAGGTTGTGGTCCAGCGCCTGAATCTGGCTGCGCACCGTGGCAATGACCGCACGTGGATCCCCCGAGGTGCGCACCTGCAAGGTCGCGGCCGGAGAGTAATCCTGGGTCAGTGGAAGATAAGCAAGCGGTTGAGGATCTTCCCCGATCTGGTTGATCACCGTGTTGCCTACGACCCCTACCACCTCAAGCAACTTGGGGTCGCCGAAGAAGTGGAAGCGCTTGCCAATCGGATCCTGATCCCGCCAGAAATGACGAGCCATGGCTTCGCTGATCACAGCCACGGGCGGGGTCTGATTCTTGTCGAGATCGGTGAAGGTTCGCCCCCGCTTGAGGGGAATGCGCAAAGTGTCGAAAAACCCCGGAGAAACGTCGTCAAGTTGCGTCATGGTGCCCCTATAGCCGGATGTCTCGTCCTTTCCTTCAGGAAATACGGTGCGCCCAAGGCCGCCGCCTAGCGGGAGGTTTGAGGCAACCGCCGCTGCCTCCACGAAGGGAGAGGATGTCACGCGCTGAATGGCGTCACGATAAAACTGCTGCCCGTGTGCTTCATCGTAATGAAGCGCCCCAAGGTCAATCGCCATGACGAAAAGTCGTTGCGATTCAAAGCCGAGATCTGTTCTCTGTGCATTCTGCATGCTTCGAATGAACAGTCCTGCACCGACGAGTGTGATGAGGGCAAGCGCGACCTCGGAAACGATCAGGATGCCGCGTAACGGACCGCGAGTCCAGGTAGCGCTTCCGCCCCGGCCACCGGCGTTGAGCGCCTCGGATACCTCGGCCCTGGAAGCCTTGAGGGCCGGGGCCAGGCCAAAGATGATTCCGGTCAGCAGCGCAAGGCCGAGGGTAAACAGCAGTACGTGAGAATCGAGCGCAAGGTCGAGATCATTATTCTCTATGAAGGGTGGACGAAAAGCCCAGAGCAAGCGGCGGCCGGCGAACGCAAGTATAAGTCCGACTGCGCCGCCGGACAGAGATAACACCAGACTCTCGGTCAAAAGCTGGCGAACTAGGCGTACACGGTTAGCACCTACAGCGATGCGGATGCTCATTTCACGTTCCCGGCGGGCTCCCTTGGCCAGCAGGAGATTGGCGAGATTGACGCAAGCGATCAAGAGAATGAGTCCGACGACACCCATCATGAGAGCCCCGGCCACGACAAATTGGTCGTGTTGATTGATGCCCACGGCGGCGTCAGCTAGTGCGGAAACCGCGACGCTGCGTCCAGCATTGTCTCTTGGGTAATCATGCTCGAGCCGTGAGGCGATCGTCCTCAGGGAGGCTTCAGCCTCTGCCCCGCTAACTCTCGGTTTTAATCTCGCCACTGTAAATGTGTTTAGAAATCGCCTGTCTCTGAAATTATCTTTCACAAATCCTGCGAGGACCTGACCATACATGCTGACCGGAATCCAGACTTCGTCGGCGGGACCGATTGTGAATGTTCCCTTGAAGCCTTTCGGGGCCACTCCAATGACGGTGAATAGCGTCGCGTTGAACGTCACTGTCCTGCCAATCAGGTTTCGGTCCGAACCGAACTTGTTGGCCCAAAGACTATAGCTAAGGACGGCCGCATTGTTGCCGCCTGGTTTGGTGTCTTCATCAGGAAGGAAGAAACGTCCGACGGCTGGTGTCAGGCCGAGGACCTGGAAATAGTTTGCGTTCACCAATTGGCCGGCGACCTGTTTGGGTTCCGCTTCTCCGCTCCAGGTCAGTAGAGTGCCCGAGATACACGAGAGCCCGGCGAGCACCTGGTTCTGTCGCCTGTAATCATCGCAATTGGCATAGGACATGCCCAGCTTGGTGGCGCCGGCCTGCGTGACCTGAGTCTTGCTGTCAACGGTATCGAGTTGCACCAGGCGAGAGATTTCAGCGACTGGCAGCGGATGGAGAAGGACGGCGTTGACGACCGTAAAAATCGTGGTATTTGCCCCGATGCCCAGTGCCAACGAAAGAATGCAAATCACCGTGAAGCTGGGACTCTTGCGCATCGAGCGCAAGCCGAAGCGAATGTCCTGACCTATGCGCTCAAGATTCATCATGGCACCCCTGCAGAATTGTAGGCTTGCTAGTGAGACGCGGTCGCGTTTTTTTGAGAAGCAGGGCTTTAACGTGCGATGCAGCTCATTTGAGGGGTTTTGAGTGTTATGGCGCGTGGCTGTTGAAAAACTCCATTTTCATCAAAACAGAAATGGGATAGCCGCTCAAGGATGTCACGGGAGGATGGAATTGCCATCTCAGCAAGACAACTCGGAGAAGCGCGAGTCCCCCCAGTGCATTCCGACCATTGCACGGTTGGCGGCCGGCGCAACCCAACCGGCGGGCTGGGCGTGCTCTTTTCGGCAAAGTTCATTTGAACGATATACCGAGGGGCCGCCCAGTTGCTATATCTGTTCTTGACTTCTGGGAATCACTACATACATACTGGTCGGTATGTTGCTGCGGAAGCATTCGAAACCGAGTGCGAAGAGGCAGCGCAATCCCAAGCACACGCGGGAATGCCTGCTGCAGGCGGCATTCCAGGAGGTTTACAAATCGGGTTTCCAGAGTGCCGGCCTGGATACAATTCTGGCAGCAACCGGGGTCACCAAGGGCGCGCTGTATTACCACTTCGATGGCAAGGAAGCACTGGGACACGCCATTGTCGACGAGGTCATCGCAGTAATGACCCGCGACAAGTGGTTGCTTCCTCTGCTTGGTGGCGGGGACCCGATCGAGACTCTGATCAACATTGTTCGGGCGACATCGCTCAGGCCCGAAGCGGTACGAGGTGGCTGTCCCTTGAACAACCTGGCTCAGGAGATGTCTCCGTTGGACGAAAAGTTCCGCAAGCGCCTGGCGAGAGTATTCCAGGTCTGGCAGGAAGGCATTGCGACGGCCTTGCGGAGGGGGCAGACGCAAGGAACGGTCCGCCGGGACCTAGACCCTGACGAGACTTCCAGCTTTCTGATCGCGGTGTATGAGGGCTACATCTCGTTGGCAAAGAATGCTCAAGATGTGAACGTACTGAAAGCAGGAATCAGAAATATCGTGGGCTGGCTGAGATCTCTTCGAGTGCCGGGCAGCAGCACGGACTGAGGGCGTGCGTTGCGGCTCCAGGAAGATTTTGCTGGTGATGATGCACCGACCGGCTCGTACGCTTTGAAAGCTCGCATCAAGCGATGCGGCTGGAGACCAACTCGACCCCGTCCAGTTACAACGGCCTTGATAGTCAACCCGGAGGAGGAACTGATGAACCACAAAGTCGCGATAGTTGCTTCCCTGAGCTTTTCATTCGTTCTCTTGCTGAGCGGAATGGAAGCGTGGGCACAGGACACTAAAACACCCTATCCGAGCATGGCCCCGATCGATCAGTACCTTATGGCCGACCGCAACGCCGAAATCACCTTGGCCCGAAGCGCGGCGCCGGAGGCCATATCCCACGAGGCAAGAATTCTGGTCCTCGGGCGGCGTGGTTACGAAACTGCCGTTGAAGGCAAGAATGGATTTGTATGTGTAGTGGAGCGTGGATGGATGTCGCCCGCCGACGCTCCGGAGTTCTGGAATCCCAAAATTCGCGGTCCGGTCTGCTTCAATCCTCCGGCCGCGCGATCCGTCTTACCGGTTACTTACAAGAGGACAGAAATGGTATTAGCCGGGAGAACGAAAGCTGAAATCATCGAGGGCAACAAAGTGGCATTCGAAAAAGGTGAACTTCCCCAGCTCGAAGCGGGCGGTATGAGTTACATGATGTCGAAGGATGCCTACCTCACCGATCACGATGATCATAACTTGGCGCACCTGATGTTTTATACCCCTGCTCTGGATGGTGCAGTTTGGGGTGCGGATCTGCCGAAATCCCCTGTGATGCTGAATCCACAGTTTAAAGGCGTGCAACCAATCGATGTATTTGTTGTCTCAGTGAGCAAGTGGTCAGACGGAACGGTCGCCCCGGTTATGTAGGAAATCCCCGTGAGAGGGAGTGCGACATCCGTGACCATGCAATTCTGTACTCGTTGGTTCTGAGCGGCGACAGGCGTCATATTTGGCTGAATGATCGAGACGAGGACAACCAATATGCGCGCGCTGATCATTGCTGATGAACCCCTTGCCCGTACAGCCATAGCGAATGTGCTGGCCAAAAGACGCGATGTCGAGAACTTCGAGTCGGCAGGAGATGCGATCGACGCGGTGACCAAGCTGTCAAGCGCCTGCTACGACGTCCTGATTCTCGACCTTTGCATGCCAGAGGTCTCGGGCCTTGGACTTCTGGACCGCATGAAAGCCGCTGGCCAAGCGGTCCCGCCTGTCGTGTTCGTGACAGCTCACGAGGAACATGCCATCGCTGCTTTCGAGCAACATGCGGTGGACTACGTTCTCAAACCCTTTGCCAACGAACGACTGAACGAAGCCCTGGATGCCGCATCTCGCCGAACCGACGGAGACCGCATGGCCCGGCCAGTTGATGCACTTCCACAGCTGCAGCAGCGTTCAAGGCAGCAACCCTGTCAAATCGCGATCAAAGCGAACGGCCGCATTTTTTTCATCGATCCTGCACAGGTGGTTGCGGTGCAGGCTCAGGGCAACTACGTCCTGCTGAAACGCGAGACGGGTTCTTATTTACTGCGAGGATCCATATCGGTCATGGCGGAAAAACTGAAGCCCTATGGCTTCGTCCGTATCCATCGCTCGGTGCTCGTGAACCGTCTAAAGGTGGACGAGATCAAGCCTTGGACCACAGGCGAGTACGGCCTTCGTCTTAAGGACGGAAAGGAATACACCGTAACCCGCACCTATAAGAAGAATCTGAAGGAACTGGCCACTTCCTGGATTGGCACAGACGCATTCACTGAATGACCAGGAGTGGTGGTATTCGAGCCTCATCTGCATTTTCTTCGACGATAGAGAAGAGATGACATCGCGAAGCCCTTGGCACAGAAGGCGGGAGCCCAGTAAGTCCGCGCGGGCCGACGCCAACCGCAGCGGGAGCGGTTGCACCAATGTCTCGCCCTCACAATGCGAACTCAAGAGCGATAACTGTCGAAATAACTTTCAATAGATCAATTTGGCGAAACTCGCGTATCAATCATTGAGGGCGTCCATCCACGCTCGCCGGGCTCTCGGGCTGAGATGCAGCGCACATCTTACAAAGTAATTCCAGCACGGGGCGCTGGCTCTTCAACATTCGCGGCTCAAGTTCCGCGATCGTCATCCAGCGCGGTGATCCCTCCCAGGAATTCTTCAGTTCTCCCGTAGCTTGCACCGCGAAAACGGAAGTGTCGCAGGGGACATCCGCCGTGCTGTGATAGCGCATGCGCAGTTCCTGGCCAGTGACGCGCAGTCCGGTTTCTTCCAGGACCTCGCGGCGCAGCGTCTCTTCTTCTGCTTCCTGCCAGCTTGCGAGTCCTCCGGGCAAAGAGAGTCCGCGTCCGTCGTTCCTTTGAATGACCAGGAATTGCTGGTTGCGTCGGATGATGGCGATGGATGCGCGCAGAGTTCCGAACACCGGAAACCGGCGATAGAGAGCCAGGCAGGTACGCGCCACGATCCAGAACAGGCGGCGACGCAGGTTTTCAAGGGTTGGCAACGAGAAAGTCTAGCATGCGACGCTTCCGCATCCCGAGTGATCCAAATCTCTACCCGCGCATCATCCGTTCGGCTACCCGGGCCATCTACTGGATGGAACTCGCGACCGAAGAAAAAACGTTATTGGCATTCGATCCGACGAGACGGACCGTGCCCACCACGATCACGAGGATCACCGCAAGCATCACGGCGTATTCTGCAATATCTTGTCCGGATTCCTCTCTCCAGAGCCTGCAAATTGTTGCCGTCATCCTTCACCCCCTGAAACGCTAGAGTTTCTTTCAATAGATTGCACCACGAAGTTGATAGAGCAGGTAGTTACTTCGGTTACCTGTTGCGTAATCGCAATTTCATTCTTTGACTCTAGTCCCATGTCATTAGTTGGGAATGTCGCTGGGAGTGAGTTGTCTCAACCGGGCCTGCTACCATTGCTGCATGTTCAATTCTCGGCAAGTCCAGGGGCCGCCGGAGGGTCACTACCTGGGAGTCCGGCGGCAGAAATAGCCTTCCAAAGCGGGAGTTGCGGGCAACTAGAAATTTCGAGGAAACACGATTCTTCATGGCGAACGATATGGTACATACGCAAATTCGGAACGTAGCGATCGTTGGGACAGGCTTGATCGGCGCGAGCTGGGCGGCGCAGTATCTGGCAAGCGGTTTGGACGTCATCGCGACGGATCCGGCGACGGACGCGGAGGCCAACTTACGCAAGGGCGTCGACGAGGCTTGGGAGTTGCTCACGGTCATTGGTCTGGCTTCGGGTGCAAGCCGCGACCGGCTGACTTTTACTGCCGATATGAAAGAGGCTGTGTCGAAGGCCGACTTTGTGCAGGAGAGCGTCCCGGAGCGGCCCCTGTTGAAGGCCAAAGTGTTCGCCCAGATGGACGAAGCCGCTCCTCCGGACACGATCCTCGCTTCGAGCGCATCCGGCATCACCATGGATATCATTCAGTCGAGCTGTAAGCAGCATCCCGAGCGCTGTGTGATCGGCCATCCTTTTAATCCGCCCCACGTCATTCCCCTGGTTGAAGTAGCGGGCGGGGCGAAGACGTCAGAAGGGGTGATCGAACGAGCCATGGCGTTCTACGCGTCTATCGGCAAGAAGCCGATCCGGCTGCGTAAAGCGGTCCCGGGCCATGTTGGGAACCGGCTACAAGCAGCGCTCTACCGGGAGGTTCTCTATCTCATTCAGCAAGGCGTCGTCAGTGTGGAGGATGCAGACATCGCCGTGTGCTACGGGCCGGGGCTTCGGTGGGGTGTGATGGGCCCGAGCCTACAGTGGCATTTAGGCGGTGGGCCCGGCGGAATTCAACACTTCGTAAAAACCTTCATGGATGGCTTCGTTGGCCAAATGAAGAAACTCGAAATGCCCGAGGTCACGCCCGCACTGATGCAGACGGTGATCGATGGCGTTCTGAAGGAAGCAAACGGCCAATCGGTCGAGCAGCTTGCTCAGGCGGAGAACAAGCTGGTGTTGGAGCTTCTCGCGCTACGCGCAAAGGCAGGCAGAACACTTCCCTAAAATATATAGTTTTGGAGCGCCTTTAATTGGGGTAAGGCTCTCCAGGTTTTACCACGCGAATCTGATGGTCGGTAAAGGCCAGGTGACCACCCGGCAGGTTCACTTTCGGCATGTGGCAACTCACACAATTCGCTTTTGCCACTGGACAGGGTGGCGCTCCCGCCCGGGCGGCGGCAGATGCTGGTTGAGTTGACGCCGCATGACAGTTCAGACACTTGGGATCGTAAGAAGAATCTTGGCGGACGACATCCTGGTGAGGATCGTGGCACGCCAAACAGCTGATGCGGGGATCGGCTCCGTCGAAGCACTTGCTGTTAGCCAGGCGGTAAGGCTGGAAGCGGACGTTGATCTCACCCTCGAAGTGACCTCTCAACACCGCCTCCCAGGTACGATGACATTGACCGCAAAAGTTTGAGATGTCCTCGGTGGATAGCTTTCTGAGTTTTGGCGGTACAGAGGCAAACTCTCCCTGAAGGGCGTCCAGCAGATGAGCATTCGCGCCCACGTGACAATGCTCACAAGTCACTCCGAGTTGCATGGATTCGAGCGTCAGCTTGCGATCAATCACGGCGTTGGTGGCATGGCAACCAAAGCACGCTTTGGTCTCTCCCTGCTTCAACTCTCTTCCCATGGCTTCTTCTAGTGTGTGGGGTGTAATCCGCTCGTCCCCCATTGTGATATCGAGGCCATCGATGGCCGGGTAGTAGCTCACCAGGCTGTCGTAGAGGTTGCCCTGGTACTCCAAGATCCAGGTCTGCCCGCCCACTCCGAAGCTCCAGCGAATGGGCAAGCTGAGCGTATTGGTGCCATCCGTGACTGTGTAAGTAGTCTTGTCACCAACAGTCTCAACTAAGTAGGCGTAAGCGCCCCTGCGAAACGTCATTTTGGGATGGGCTTTGAATGTGGGATTTTCTCCGGGGAGTTCGATTGCCCGGCCCATCGGCGTCTGCGGTTGACTTGTGGCTTGGGCCGCATGGCAGTGCGCGCAAGATGACGCCGAACCGCTCGGTCGCTGCTGGGCCACGGCTGGCACGCAGGCGACCCATATCACAAAACCAGACAGTACCTTGGCGGTGTACCTCAGCGGCGTACCTCATGGTTTGTCGCACTCTTCTCCATCTGAAGGCACAGCAAGCGCTCGCGCCTGGCATCTTCTTTGCGGCCGGACTTGGAATAAGCTCTCGCCAGTGCGAGGTGAATCTCAAAATTGTCCGGCTCAAGTCGCAACTCCTTTTCCAGAAGGTCGATGCCGCCCTTCACATCCCCCGTCTCCACCAGTCCGCGGCCGAGCACAAGTCGAGCGCTGGGCAGCGTCGGCTCTTCGGCCATGACTTTTTCAGAGTAAGCGAGCGCGGTGGAGAAATCGTTTCGCATCAGGGCATCCCAGGCCACCATCAGTTGAGCGGCGGCATTGGAAGGTGCTATTTCCAGCTCTCGTCTGAATTCGGCGATCGCCTGGTCGGGATCCGTCGGGAACAATAACAGCCCGTACAGATAGTGCGCGTCAGAGGCCGTCGGAAAGCGCTGAAACAGATTTTGAAATTCTTGGCGCGCGGCCGCCTCGTCTCCCGACATGAAGAGAAAGGCCGCGCTCCCGGCCGCAAGATATAGGTCCCGCTTATCTTCCTTTAAGTCTCGCGGTAGTAATGGTGTACGCAACCCGGCCAAGCCGATGCCGACGAGCAATTCCGGATTCGATACCTTGCTACGAGTAAACGGCGCGTACTCTTGCAATGCTTGCTCAAAATCTCCGCTGCGCGTGAGGAGGAGAGCCTCATGGTAGCGGAGAATTGTTTCGTCATGGGCCTGTTTGCCTGCCCCTAATGACAACCCGCGCTGAATATCCGTCAGCGATTGCGAGTACTCGCCGGTTTCGAACTCGCACAGGCCTCGCAACGCCCACGCCGGGGCAGCATCAGGGACAAGTTCAAGGAAGTGGGTTAGAGCATCTCGGCCCGCAGGGTACGCCTCAGTCTCATATTGCAGAGACCCAAGGAACCACCAGCCGTCTGGCCATCGTGGTCTGAGCTGTACCGCTCGACTGTAGAGTCCGATGGCTTGAGGCACATCGTCTCGCTCGCGGGCAGCGGTCGCCGCCTCGACCACGTGGTCAAATGCAGACGGAGTCGCTTGCGCAAGGGCACAACCTGGCAGCAGAGGAACAAGAAATCCCCCCAGCATGCAGCCTAGAATCAATCCTCTGAACTTCATAATGCCTACTGCGAGAAATTGATCCCCAAGCTATGTTCGATGATCCCCAAGCTACGGTGGGTAAAGGATACAGTCAAAATGGATTGGGATGTTCACGGGATGAGTAAAAGTTTGTAAAGTCAGCCCTCACCAAAAGTTAGCCGACTCTCGATCGCTGACGATCAAATCGTGGGACACACAAAGGCGTGGGTGTTGAAAACTTGCAGTACCCCTGAGCCTAACATTTCAACCAATGATCGGGTTGTATCCCCAATCGGGAATACAGCGCAAATCGCAGGCGCGCTGTATCTCCTCAAGCGCAGGTGAACGTCGAGGACGCCACAGGTGAAGCGGTATATGATTTCAAGCGAGGAAATAGAGATGAGTGCCGTACAGACTGAAAAGAAGGTCCAGTTGAGCCGCCGGGACGTGTTGCGCAGTGCCCTGCTGGGAGTGGCCTGCCTTCCACTCGTCCCGGTTGCCGGATGGGCGGAGAAGCAACGCGCTTTTACGGAGCCTGCGCGTGTTCCTTACTCCGGTTCCGATGATTCGCTGCTGGACGAGATCGAAAGAACTGCATTTGATTTCTTCTGGAACGAGGCAGGCGCGACGACCGGTCAGGTGAAGGATCGCGCCCTCGTGAATGGCAATGACACACATACTGTAGCCAGTATCGCAGCCACCGGGTTTGGGCTTTCGGGGCTGTGCATTGCGGACGAGCGCAGCTACAGAAAGAAAGACGAAATCGTCGAGCGCGTCCGCGGGACTCTGCGTTTTCTCTGGCAGAAACTTCCCAATGAACACGGGTTCTACTACCACTTCATCGAGGTGAACAGCGGGGAGCGGCAGTGGAAGTGTGAGATCTCATCGATTGACACTTCCCTTCTGCTGTGCGGAGTGTTGACCGCGCGCCAACATTTTGCGGACTCAGAAATTCAGGACCTGGCGACGAAGATTTACGAGCGTGTCGATTGGCCGTGGATGTTGAATGGCGGCAAGACATTTTCCATGGGCTGGCATCCTGAGTCAGGATTTCTCGATGCCCGGTGGGAACATTACTGCGAACTCATGATGATCTACCTGCTGGCGCTCGGGTCGCCGACGCATCCCGTTCCGGCGGAAACCTGGAAAGCATGGACGCGACCCACGGTGGAGTTTGAAGGTCTGGAATACATCTCAGGGCATGACCCGCTGTTCACGCATCAATACTCGCAAGCCTGGTTCGATTTCCGGCGAAAACGCGACGCCTATGCAAACTATTTTGAAAACTCGGTGAAGGCAACGATCGCCGATAAAATGTTTTGCCTGTCGCTGCGCGAGGAGTTTCCCGACTACAGCGACCATCTCTGGGGCATAACGGCATCGGACTCGGCTACGGGATACCAGGCATGGGGCGGGCCGCCGCGGTTGGGTAACTTGGATGGAAGCGTGGTCCCGTGCGCTGCCGGCGGGTCGCTGCCGTTTCTCCCTCCCGACTGCAAGCAGGTTCTGCGGACGATCAGGGAGCGCTATCCAAAGGCGTGGGGTCGGTACGGCTTTGTCGATGCATTCAACCCGCTGACCAACTGGTACAACCTCGACGTACTCGGGATCGATCTCGGAATCACGATGCTGATGGCAGAAAATCTGCGCACTGGTTTTGTGTGGAACACATTCATGAAGAACAAGGAGGCGCAGCGGGGGATGGAGCGGGCCGGGTTTCAGACGAAAGCCTAAACGATAAACTGCCGCAGGATGAACGGTTTATTCATTCTGCGGCAGCGGGGATGCGGAAAGCACGCGCCGATTGCTCGGCGCGGCTTTTGAGTTTAGAAGCTAAAGCGAGCCCCCAGCGTGGCTGTACGGGCGGCTAGAGCACCTTGGGCCTGGCCGAAATTCGGATTTCCTATGTTGTTGGAGATGGTCGTTGAATCGATATTCAGGTTATTGAAGAGGTTGTAGACGTCAAACCGGAATTCAAGCCTGGCGTTTTCACCGAGCACCGGCATGTTCGGGAAACCGAAGCCCTTGGACAGCGTCAAGTCTAGGTCCTTGTATCCAGGACCATTGAGCGAGTTGCGACGAACTCCGGGAGCCTGGGGAAGCGCAGTTCCTGAGTTCGTACCGGTGAAGGGGGTATAGGTTGGATTCGAGAAGTACGGCGAGATACACACACCCGATGAACAGTTAGGGGGGGTGGGATAGTTCGAGCCAGTCTTGAACGCATTGTTGCTGGTGCTGGTTCCGGCTCCGCCCAAGTTGGCCGCAGGGTAGAGATTCCCGTATCCGCAATTTCCGCAATAGAGGGTTCCGTTCAAAACGCTCACCAACGGACTCCAGGGGAACCCCGAGTGAATGTTGAGGATCCCGCTGAGCGACCAGTCGCCAGCGATCTTTTCCATCCAATGGTTGTTGCCGTGGAAGAATACAGGCTGCCACAGGCCGAAGAGCTTGAACGCTTTGCCTACGTTGTAGTCGGAGCGTCCGTAACTCAGGTTGGGGTCGTAAGGGTAATAAGGCTCCGTATATGGGCGCGAAGTATTGTCCAGGCTCTTGGCCCAGGTGAACTGAGCATCGGCCATGAACTGGTGCGAGAAATCATGCTTCAATTCGGCAAGCAAGGCGTTGTAGTTGCCGCTCCCGATCGAACTCCAGTAGTCCCCCCCGTTGATCTGCGGATTCAAGGCGTAACCTTGGGTGACAGGAACGGCCTGCGGGTTCTGGTGAAATAAGACGTCTCGCGACAAGCTTCCCTGGTACCCCAGGGACGCCACTAAATTGTGGCCCAGATCGTATTGGGTATCCAACGAGTAGTGGTGGACCCGCATCGTCGGCATAGTATTGGGCCAGATGGCAACGCCGACTGCGCCACTCGTGGGCAATCCATTCGAGCCGAAGGCTAACTTAAAGTTCGGGTTTGGCGGATAGCCGAAAGCGTTGTGCGGATCCGATGAAGCAGCGTAGAAAATGCCGGGATTCGGAGAGTTCGGCGCGCCCATACTTATGTACTCCCCGATCGACAAACCCGGATTTCCTTGAATACCTGCCGAGATGGCGATTTCTTCCTGGTTGTAGTTCAGGCCGTATCCGCCGCGAACCACCAATTTGTCGCGGAATCGAGTCGGACTCCAGGCGAAACCGATTTCGGGAGAGAAGTTGTTTTT
Organism: Acidobacteriota bacterium; assembly: GCA_013289685.1. GTDB lineage: Bacteria > Acidobacteriota > Terriglobia > Terriglobales > Acidobacteriaceae > Sulfotelmatobacter. Next base: position 15,293 of record JABCZL010000006.1, read on the forward strand.
TTGCGCGGTCCAGGAATTTCCCTTCTTAACGACCAGGCCTGTCAAGTAACTTGACCCCGCTCCGGGGACGGCTACAAACATGTTGTTTTCTTTGGAATAGAGCGGGCCAAAGTAAGACCAACGCAGGCCCAGGTTGAGCGTGAGGTTCTTTCGAAGTTTGAAGTCATCCTGGGCGAAAAACCCATAGATGCTTTCGCGGTCGTCCTGGCGTTCGGCCGTAGGTGCACCGGTATTAGGATCGGCCAGGATAAAACCTTCGCGGCGCGGGGCATCGTTGAGAAAGTCCCAGAGGTTGAAGAAGCCGTAGCTAGGTACAGCGCAACCGAAACACGCGTTCAGATAAGAAAGGCGCGTAAGGTCGAGGCCAAACTTGATGGTGTGGGGCCCGAGGATCTTGGTGGCCACATCCTTGAGACCGTAGGTCCATTGATCCAAATGGCTGCCGACATTCGGCCCGAAATTAGCGATGGAAGCGGTGCCGATGGAAAAATCGAGGGAGGCGTTTGGCAGTCCCGCCGGCGATTGCGGGTTCGAGGTGATCTCGTTCCAGCGCCAGCCGGCAGCATTTGCACGAAGTTCGTTCAGAAAAGTCGGAGAGAAGGTGTGGTTCCAGATCGGGGAATAGGCGTAGTTGGTCTGACTATGGTGAAAGACATCAAATACCCGCTCGCCGTTGAAAAAGTTATTGGTTTGTGGAACCCAGTAAATGGCAAAGCCGACGCGATCCTTTTGAGTGACATCATAATCAAGGCGGCCATTGTACTGAACGTCAGTCTTGGTGGTCGGGCTGGCGGTTTGGTAATAGGCAATGTCGGCTACGGTACCCAGATTCTCCGGGCCGCCGCTGCCGTCACCGCCAGTACCTGGGCTCGACGAACTCGTCCAGCCGGGATCCATCCCCCCAGTGGGGAAACCGGTGCTCGGTCCGATTTGGCCCGGCGGGAACAAAGCGGGATTCAGGGGAGTGCCGACATTCAGGCCTCCCGCAACTGCGTGACAGTTTGTGCCTTCTGTCAGGCCGGCTTCGAGGCAGGTAACGGTGCTCACGCCTTTGTTGGCGATGCCATTCCCAGGGAAGTTGGCCAATGTCGAAGCGATGCTCCCGGACGGGGCCAAGGCGTCGAACGCGGGTGTATCGCCCCATTGGTTCCCAGTCGAGGTGGTGTGCTCGCGAATCGTTTCGTAGCTGAAAAAGGCAAAAACTTTGTTCTTTATGATGGGGCCGCCGACACTGCCGCCGATTTGGTTAAACCGGCTCTGGTCTCTCAAATCAACCCCGCGGTTGGTGACGCTCGCGGGGCCGTTCCAGGGCTGATAGGCGTTCAGACCCGGACGGTGAGCGGTAAAGAAAAGACTGCCATGGTAATTGTTGGTGCCGCTCTTGGTAGTGATCTGAATCTGGGCGCCGCTAAAGCGGCCATTCTCGGCGTCGTAGTCGTTGGCGATGACCTTAAAGCTCTCAATCGAATCTTCCGACGGGGTGATGATTGTAGTTCCGCCCCAGACGGCGCTGGTGGTGCTGATGCCGTCAATCACAACGCCGTTCATCGGGGTCTGCTGACCATTGGCGCTAACCGGCGCGCCGTTTTCGGTATTGAAGATGCCCGTGTCGCCGCCAGAAGCGCCGCCACCGGTCTCTGTGCCCGGCAAATTGTAGCCGCCGCCGCCTTTTCCTTGTGAGCCGTCGCCGAATACGCCAGGGGCCAACTGCGCGAGTTTGAGGACATCTCGCCCGAACGACGGCATGTGCTGAACCTGGTTCGCAGAGACCACGCCGTTGACGGAAGCGGTCTCGGTATCCAGCAAAGGCGCGGCTTCGGCATTTACGGTGACAGTCTGCGATGCGGCGCCGACCACGAGTTGCACGTTCAGAGCGTTCGGCTGCTCGGGAATCAGCTGAAGATTGTCGATGACTTTTTTCTCGAAGCCGTCCTTTTGCACTTCTAAGCGAAAGCGCGCCGCGGCCAGAGCGTTGAAGTTGAACACACCGGAGTCATCACTGGTCCTGACCTGTTTTTCACCGGTTGCGGGATTGGTCAGCGTGAGGTGGGCGCCGGGAACCACTGCACCGGTGGCATCGGTCACCACGCCCTGAATGGAGGTTCGGTACTGTGCGTGCGCCATGACGGCGGAAAGGACAATGCAGGCAACCATCGAGACCGCGCGGAGTGCGGAAGAAGTGGAACGGTTCATTGAGGCCTCCCGGTCTTACTAGGACTTCGATCTTGAACCTTCGAGTTCCCGGAGCGTGGTTTACTAAAACGCTAGAAAAGCGTTTTAGTAGCAATAGTTGGGCTTATAGCACACGCGATTTTCCCCAGTCAAGCGCATTGTTGTCCCGAGCTTGAGATGCAGGTTCCCTTCGAGCCGAAACATTTTTGGGGGACGTGCTTACCTTAACGATTTTGTTCGCGCCATCAGGCTGGTCTGGGCGGGGGCAGCCGGGTGTTTTGCCGGGAACGGTATTTTTGGAATCTTCGGGCAGTGGAGCTCCGCGAGACGCTCTTGGACTAGTCTCTTATTTGGGGCGGACGCCGTTTCGGACACGGCAGGTGGTTTCGCGGATCATCAGTTTGGGTTCGACCATGGTTTCGCCTCCGTGCGAATCGGGTCCTGAGCGTCGGATGCGGCGCAGAAGAGTCTCGGCGGCGATCCTTCCCATTTCGCGGAGGGGCTGGCGCACTGTGGTCAAAGCCGGATTCTGGTACGCGGCACTCTGAATGTCATCGAAGCCAACCACGGAAACGTCGTCGGGCACGCGCAACTTGGCCTCGCGAAGCGCCCGGATCGCGCCCATCGCAGAAATGTCGTTAAAGGCAAATAGCGCGGTGAATGGCTTGTGCGACGCCAGTAACTTTCGAGTGGCTTCATATCCCAGTTCGGGAGACGGAGAATCTCCTTCGAGTTGAGAAATCAGCGCCCGGGAGATCGGGAGGCCCAGTTGGCGCGCGGCTTTTTCGATGTTGGTCCAACGGACTTCGGTATCGGAGCTGAATTCCTGTCCTTTGATGAACGCGATGTCGCGATGACCGAGTTGCGAAAGATGCTTGAGTGCGACTTCCGCGGCCCGCACATGGTCGAGCACGATGTTGGTAACGCCCTTCACCTGGTTGTGCCCTGAGACGGTGACCACTGGCACAGAGAGCTGTAGTGTCCACGGAGTGTCTACTGCAATCAGGCCGTCGACTGATCGCTCCAAAAAGAGCCGGGGATATTCATCAATCAGATCCGCGCGATGCCGGTGGCTGACAACAAAGTAGAAATATCCCTCCTGCAGCAGATGGTCCTCCACGCCGCTCATGACCGAGGCCGAGTAGCCATCGCTGACTTCCGGGACGATGACTCCAATGGTGAAGCTGCGTTGGGCGCGTAACGAGCGGGCAAAAAAGTTTGGACGGTACTTGTGCTTCCGGGCGGCGGCGAAGATCCGGTCTTTCGTCTCCTGGGGGATGGAGTCCGCAACGGGCGAGCGGTTGATGACCAGTGACACGGTGGCAGGCGAGAGCCCCAGACCTTCCGCCAGCTCTTTCAGACTCACCGGTTTGGGCCCCATGCGCACGGTCCGGCCGGCGCCCTTTCCCGTCTTTTTTGTCGTCACGCTGCGCAGTCTCGCACAAACCGAATGAGGGTAGCAAGCAATTGTTGCGGCAGCACGCGCAATACTTCGGACGCAATTATTGATTGACATTGCACAGAAAAACGTTTTTCATACTCTCCGACAACGCTCTACTAACCCGATTTAGTAGCTACCCACGACACAGGCCCGACGGAGGTTGTTTCTCATGCCATCTTCAAGACACATTCTCATTCCCTCTCTCGGACCACATCGAAGCAGACGATCGACATTGATGAAAGCGCTCTCACGCGGGCTGAGATTCGGAGGCGGGATCGGAGGGAGGTTCGGCGGAATCGTTGCGGTCGTCACCTTGTCTCTGGCCGCTCAGACGCCATCCAACCACTCTCCAACGCTCCCGTCCAGCGTTGCCGACGCTCGTCTCGACGCCCGGGTGGAATCAATCCTTCATGGCATGACTCTAGAAGAAAAAGTTGGACAGTTGGTGCAGTATTCCGCTGGCCAACCCACCGGGCCAGGCACGGGACGGACCGACTATGACGATATGATTGCCCGCGGACAGATCGGTTCACTGTTCAACGTGATCGATCCGCACGAGATCAATAAGTATCAGAAGATTGCGATGGAGAAGTCGCGGTTGCACATTCCCATCCTGTTTGGGCTCGACGTCATCCACGGATTCAAGACTGAGTTTCCCATTCCGCTGGCACTGGCTTCCACCTGGGATCCAACGATCGTAGAGAAGGCATCGCGCGTGGCGGCCATGGAGGCGTCCGCCGACGGCATCCGCTGGACATTTTCGCCGATGGTCGATATTGCGCGCGATGCGCGCTGGGGTCGCATGGCGGAAGGCGCGGGCGAAGATCCTTATCTGGGATCGGCGATGGCCGCTGCCTACGTGAGGGGCTATCAGGGCGAGCGTCTGAATGCGCCGGACAGTATCGCGGCGTGCGCCAAGCACTATGTCGGCTACGGCGCGGCCGAGGGTGGGCGCGACTACAACAGCACGGAGATTTCCGAACATACCCTGCGCGAGTTCTACATGCCACCATTTCATGCGGCGGTCGAAGCTGGGACGGTATCGCTGATGAGCGCATTCAATTCCTTGAATGGAGTGCCTTCGTCGGCCAATTCGTTCACGTTGAAGCAGGTTCTGCGCAAGGAGTGGGGCTTTCGAGGACTGGTGGTCAGCGACTGGAATGCGATTGGGGAACTCATTCCGCATGGCGTCGCGAATGACGGCCGCACCGCGGCGCGAAAGGCTTTCGTCGCAGGCGTAGATATGGACATGGTCAGCAGCCTCTACCACGACAACCTGGGACAGATCGTCAGTTCGGGCCAGGCGACCACCGCTGAACTGGATGAAGCGGTTCGACATGTACTTCGCGTCAAACTCGCTCTTGGTCTATTCGAACACCCTTTTGTGGACGAGGGCGCGGCAGCGAAAGCACTCTACCATCCGGACAGCATCGCGATGGCGCAGACCGCGGCCGAGCGATCATTCGTGCTGCTCAAGAACGCCAGCGGGCCGGACGGCAAAGCGCTGCTACCGCTGACGGCCGGAACCCAGAACATTGCCGTAATTGGACCACTGGGAGACGATTCTTCTTATCCCGCTGGAGCGCCGCAGGGAGCCGGTCCCCGCCTTTCGCTCCCGGCCGCACTGGCGCAGCGTGTTGGCGAAAGCCATGTGTTGCGGTTCCGGGGAACCGGCATTCTCGACGGCTCCGACGAGGAAATTGCGGCGGCCGTCGCTGGCGCTAAGAAGGCCGATCTTGTTGTTCTGACGCTGGGAGAAAGCCCGGAGATGAGTGGCGAGGCGGCTTCTCGCGCTCACCTTGGACTTCCCGGCAGGCAGCAGGAATTGCTGGAAGCTATCGTCCGCACGGGCAGGCCCGTGGTTCTGATTCTTTTCAGCGGACGGCCTTTGACGGTGCCCTGGGCGTTCGATCATGTGCCGGCAGTGATCGCGGCCTGGCTGCCCGGAATCGGTGGAGGGCCTGCGCTGGCGCGTACACTGTTCGGTGAAATAAATCCCAGCGGGAAACTGGTTGTCAGTTGGCCGCGCAGTGTGGGGCAAGAGCCCCTTTATTACAACTCCCTCAACACCGGACGCCCGCCCGGCGACGTGGACCTTACTCGCCCGCCGACCGATATCGTCAGCAAATACGTGTCGCGTTATCTCGACGAACAGAATAGCCCTCAGTTTCCCTTCGGCTATGGTGGCTCTTACACCAGCTTTTCTTACGGAACCACGCAGATCAGTACGCAAAGTTTAAGTGCGGCAGCTCTGAATAAGGCCTTGAGCGCGGGGGCAACGGTCATGACTGCCGAAGCCGAGGTGACGAATACTGGATCCCGGGCCGGCAAAGAAGTAGTGCAGCTATACATTCAGCTGCGGGGGACCAGTGTCGCAGAACCGGTGCGCATGTTGAAAGGATTCCAGACGGTCGCTATAGCTCCAGGCGAAACAAAAAAGATAAAGTTTGAACTACCGTCAGAAGCTTTTGCGATTTGGAATGACCGCGACGAGTTCGCTGCCGAACCAGCCAAAGTCAAAATCTGGATCAGCCCTGATTCCGCGCGTGGTTCGGCGGCAGAAGCAGAGATCCTCCATTAGAAAAATGAATAAGGGACAGAATGAATTGTTCGTCCCGCGTTCCTGATCGTTGGCAAGACATCGCCTCTCAGTCCAAACAAAATCAGGCCAATCCGTTCCCGCCTAAAACTCGGCCTGCATGCCTTGCGCAATTGCTCAGATCCTTAAGAAAATCTTGCGGCGGTACATCCACAACAGGATGAGCCAAAAGATCAAAATCACGGTAAAACCGTGAAGCACGGGCTGGAAAGTCGGGCCTGTGATCGCAGACAGCGCCCATCCAAGGTGGATGTCGACGGCTTTGCCGAAGAAACTCGCCATGGTCCAACTCATGACGTAAATGGCGATCGAGTTCATTCCAATCACCACAAGCGGGAACGCCCAGCGGCGCCATCCTTTCCAGTCGATCAGGGCATAAAACCCGGCAAGCATCAGGATCACCAAGCCTCCGCTGTACAGGGTGTACGACGATGTCCAGACCCTTTTCACGATGGGGCAAATGCCGGCCCATTGGCAGAGCAGTCCGAGCAGCACCAAGCCTGTTCCGGCGATGGCCAGTCCGCGCAATTTCTGTTCCTTCGATCCTTTACTCTTGAGCCATTCTCCAGTCAGCAGCCCCATAATCATGGTTGCAAGCGTTGGAATGAAACTCAGCGTGGACCAACCGCCCTCATTGAAGACAAAGGGCTGCTCGCGCGGAAACAGGTTCAGGAACCAAACGTCGAAGGCCCACGAGAGATTGGAGTTCTTGTTCCAGTGAGAAAGGAATCCGGTGTAGTTGTGAGTCCAGTCCGGTGGAACTCCCACCCGGGCGTAGTCAAAGTGCGGACCCGGCGCGGGATAAAGCGCGAAGGCTGCCCAAAAAAAGATCAGGATCAGGACCAGCGTCACTACCTGGGTTCGCACTCGCGCGAATCCCAGCAGGAACAGGAATACGTATCCCAGTCCGATCTGCGTCAGCGTGTCCTCAAAGGTAAAGTAGGTCTGACGCGACCACTGCGACCGCAGAAAGATTCCGAGAAAGATCAGGATCAGCGCGCGCCGGAAAGCGTGCGCCAGCATGGGTCCGAAGGCTTGTCCCTTCATTTTCCGGCTCGCGATCGAAAACGGTAGAGCCGCGCCCACCAGAAAAGAAAAGGCAGGCTGGATCAAGTCATGCAGCGAACAGCCCTGCCAATCCACGTGATCGGTGTTGAATCCGATTACTTTCCAGAATGTACTATTCGGGAACGCGCTTGCCGTCGCATGCAGGCGCATCGCTTCTGCGAGCATCAGGAACATCACCGTCCCGCGGAGTACATCCAGCGAGACCAAGCGGGTCGGCCCTTCCGGCTTGAGTTCAGATTCTGTGACATGCAATTCTGAAGCGGGACTTTCCACCTGCGGGCTTTCGATCATAAAGGGCTCCTATGCCAAGTCAGCGAAGAATGGAGTTACCCCACGCTTAAGTCTGAACTGCAAAGCCTGGAACGTCCGCACGGGCGGCCCATTTGCCGCGGGTAAAATCGGGAAATTTCTGCGGAGCGCCATTCTGCGCCACCGATGCCTCACTTAACGGAGTCGGCGCGCTCCAGGCGGCGGCATCGTAGCAATTGATGTCGGGCACCAGACCCCTTTTCAGGCAATCCATCAGCCTGTAATTCATGATGTAGTCCATTCCGCCGTGGCCGCCCATTTTACGCGCCAGTTCCCCGGTTGTCTTCCAGAGTGGGTGCTCGTACTTATCGCGAAATGCGTCGATGTTCTGCCAATCCTCCCGGCTGGAACCATCGGCCTGTTTTTCGCCATCCACAAAAACGCGCGCCGGATAGTCGGCGAATATTCCCTTCGTGCCCGAAATCGAATTGAGGCGACTGTAGGGCCGCGGGTTCACCACATCGTGCTGGAGAAGAATAGTGCGGCCTTTCAGAGTTCTTATGATGCTGGTATTCATATCGCCGCAGATGTACTTTTCGGCGCGCTTAGGATCTCCTTCCGGGAAATTCGCTTTCACATAAGCGCTCAGCGACGCCTCGGACGAACTCACCGAAACCATATAGTCGAACCTGTCGCCGCGATGAATGTCCAAATAATGCGCCACCGGGCCCAGTCCGTGCGTCGGATACAGATTGCCATTGCGCTGGATATGGGGAAAGCGGCGCCACTGGCCCTCCCCTTCGCTTGAGGTCAAGATACTGCGCAAGTCGTGCAGATAAGCCGCCTCGCCATGGGTAACTTCGCCGAAGACTCCATCCCGCACCATGCCGAGAACCATCATCTCGGTAGAGCCATAGCAGCAGTTTTCGAGGATGACGCAATGCTTGCGAGTGGCCTCGGAAGTATTGACGAGATCCCAGCACTCCTGAATGGTCGTGCAGGCAGGCACTTCCACGGCGGCATGCTTGCCATTCTTCATGGCGGTGAGCGCCATCGGAACGTGCCAGTTCCATGGGGTCGCGATGTAGACAATGTCGAGGTCGAGTTCGGTCAAATTCTTGAAATCCAATTCCCCCTTACTGAATCCGGCGGGTTGTGGCTGGCCCGCGTCGGTAACCGCCTTCTGCGCGCGCGCCACTTTTTCCGGCACCAGGTCGCAGATCGCCTTGACCTCCACTTTTTCGATCGCCAGTAAGTCCCCTAGCAAGCTGGAACCGCGTCCCCCGACACCGATGATTCCCAGGCGCACGCGGTCTCTGGCTTCGAACGGGACGCCGGTCATTGTCATTGCAGCGTTCGCACTCTTGGGCGCGCTGGCGGAGAGTTCAGAGGAGGGCCCAGAACCCAAAATGTCCTTTGCAATCAGAAGTCCCGCACCGCCCATTGCAGTACGCTGAATGAAACTTCGTCTGGAAACATCTTTCGATTCTTTATCCGTTGGCATGTGGTGGCCTCCTGGTTGACGATGGTCCGAATTGCAAGTGTACATTCATGACAGCACGATTGTTTGTATACGTGAGAACGGCCCCTTTCTCAAATTCTTTGCGCAGACGGGTCGTCTTTAGTGGTATACAAAATCGGTGCGCTGGTCGATAATACCTTCCGGTCGCCCAAACGAACGGTGTCGGTCTGGCGTCAGATTCAGATTAAGAAACCCAATTTGAACCAGGATTTGGCGACTCGCCAACTCTCAAAGCTTATTTCCTTGCCCCGGCGCTCAAATCACTCTTGCAGACGGTGGAACTTTGTTCTGGCAGCAATCTGCCTGACGCTTGCAGGCTCTCACCCTGGTCCAGTCCACGGTGCGCCCCAGGAACCTGGGGCCGAAAAACCCGCGCGAGCCCATTATCTGAACACGCAAACGGGTGTGGAGTATGTTGGCGACGAGGTTTGCGGATCGTGCCACTCCGCTAAATACAAAAGTTTCAAACAGACTGCGATGGGGAGATCGGCTACGATTCCCTCGCAGGACGATCTACAGTCGTTGATAAAGCCCATTACCTTCTCCAACAGTACTCTGGACCGCACCTATAGCGTTTACGCCCGCGATGGCAAAATGTACCACGAGGAATCGCAGCGCGACGCCAAGGGCCAGCTGGTTTTTTCCGAAACACATGAAGTCGCCTATATTGTGGGTGCGGGCGAGGTCGGTAAGAGCTATCTGGTCGGCAAGGGCGATGCCTTCTTCGTCTCGCCGATTTCTTTCTACACGCGCACCAATGGATGGGATCTTTCTCCCGGATATGCAACGTCTTTGTTCCGGGACTTCACGCGCCCGGCTCTCGAATTATGCGTGGACTGCCATACTGGACAACCGAGCTTCGTTGCGGACAGACCGAACCACTTTCAGCAACCTCCCTTTCGATTTCTGAGCATTGGCTGTGAGCGTTGTCATGGTCCCGGCGCAATCCATGTAAGAGAACGCAAGGAGGGCTCTCCCCCTGAGGGGCGGATCGACGACACGATTGTTAACCCCGCGACCATGCCCGCGGAAATCCGTGACGATGTCTGCGCGCAATGCCACTTCCTGGGCGACGCCCGGGTCCTGCGGCCGGGAAAAAACGAGCTCGACTTCCGGCCCGGAACACCGCTGGACAATGTGGTCGCCATTTTTTCCGTTCCGGCCAAGGTCAAAGGAGACCGATTCACCGCTTTGGATCAGTTTGAACAGCTAAGACTGAGCCGGTGTGCGATCGCGAGCAAGGGGCGTCTGGGTTGCATCACCTGCCATGATCCGCACGTGCAATTGCGCGGGGCGGAGGCGGCAAAGGACTTCCGCGAGCGATGCCTCACTTGCCACAAGGTCGAGTCCTGCCGGGCGCCTCTTGCAAAGAGACAGTCCACTTCTCCCCCCGACAGTTGCGCGACATGTCACATGCCAAAACAGCAACTGGAAAATATCAGCCATGCGGCTGCGACAGATCACCGGATTCTGCGCGATCCGTCAGAGAATCCTTTAGCCCGCGATCAGGTTTTGCCGGCGACCTCGGAAGAGCTTGTGTACGTTCCCAGGCCACTTGGCTTTGAAGATGCAAAAGCGGATTTGCGGAGTCTGGCTCTTGCGTATCCTCAAGTGGCGGGACATTATCCGATCCTTCGGCAAAAAGGCCTCACAACGCTCCAACAAGCTGGGCAGGAGCTTCGGGACGACGCAGAGGTTCAAGCTACTTATGGGCTCATTCTGGCCGTCGCGCAACCGGGCGAGCGAGCGCGCGCCGCCGAGGCTTTGCAAAGAGCCATCGACCTCGGTTCTAGGTCTCCGGAGGTTCGAAGTAAGCTGGCAGACCTTCGACTCCAGCAGGGACAAGTTAGTGGAGCCATCGATCTGTATAAAGAATCGATCAAAATCGAGCCATCTTACAGGCCGGCGTACCTCGACCTGGCGCGAGCCTATCTCATGGCGAACGATGTCGATAACGCTTACGAAATTCTCGACCGCCTCTTGAAAATAGACCCTGGGAACGATGCCGCCCGTCAGGGCTGGCTCAAGCTAGCGCCGACTCCCGACGAGCACCCGTAACGGTCAACGCCGGGTTCTGAGGCCGGAAACCAACTCTGTCCCACGCAGCTATTGTGGAGTATCCTTCTTTTAGACCCACCGGTGGTTCGAGGTTGAGAATCGACATCCTGGCTTTTTGGGACGTCTTCTGCGGGCCTTCGCATTCCGGCAGTAGCTGAGGAGCATCGCGCCAATGTCGTGGTGTAAGCGCCTACGAGTCTTTCCCTGCCTTGCTCTGCTCTGGTCTCCGCACCTTCTCTTCGCGCAGACACCCGCACCGGTATGGGCAGAACTAGTCCAGCGCTTGGACGCCACGAAGGTCAAAGCCGGAGATCCGATTCTGGCAAAGCTGGCTTTGGCGTGGAAGAGTCCTTCTTGCGATTTGCGGCAGGGCGCGATCATTCAAGGTCATGTGGTGACCCAAAAGGCTCATTCCAAAACCGAGAAGACTTCAGAAATCGGCCTCATCTTTGACGCAGGTCAGTGCGGCGGCCGGGTTATGAAACCATTGTTTCTGACCGTGGCTGCGGTGGTGGCTCTGACTCCCGCCCGCGATTCCGATCCCTACACAGAGGACTTGCAGCCGTTAGGCTCGGCGGCTGGTCTCGTCTTGAACTCCAACGTGCGCAGTCTTAGCCAGGCGGCTGCGACTGTCTATTTCGCACCGCGTCCCGCTAAAACGTTAGCTTCGGTAGTGCCGGGACAGGTGGTCGGAGTTCCTCATCTTGCCATCTCGGTTGGACAGGGGATCGATGGTGCTTCCATCCTCTCCTCTACCGGACACAATGTGCAGCTCAGCGCGGGAACGCAGTTCGCACTTGTTCCGAATCTGAGAGCCGAGGCCACTGGAACAGGGGAAGCTAAGGTTACCAATCCCGATGCAGCCGCTGGGAATCCTGCGCCAGAGGCCGCCGAACCCCAACCTCCAAACATTGCGGACGAGAGTGAGCTCTGCGTCGCTCCCGACTGTACGGTGGCCCTCGCAGAAGGTCAGGTGGACCCGGAAATTCAAGGCGCACAGATTACTCTGCCCTTGAAAGGACTAGGCTATCTGGGCGCGTCGGCAAACCGGGAAATGTCCGGCTTCAATTACGACGCGAGCATTGCTTACTTGGGCCCGACTCAGTTTCTCTTCACCTTCAACCCCCACATCCTCGTCCCCCGCAGTGGGGCAGAAGCAAATTCCTCAGGCAAACTTCGCATCGTGCGCGCCGTGCTCATCGATCTGGAGAAAAAAGAGATTGTGAAGACGGTCGATTGGCGCGTCCCAGACTCCGGCCGATATCTATGGCCAATCGGAGAGAACCAGGTCCTGATTCATGTAGGTCAGGAATTGCGCGTTTACGGTCCCGGACTTCAGCTGCGCAGCCGGATTTCGCTGGGAGGCCCACTCGCGTTTGTGCGGATTTCCCCGGCGTCACAATATTTCGCCGCAGGCATTGTTCACGAGCGGCACTCGCGCGAAATCCATCGCCAGCTGGAAGAAGCCGAACTCCGCGAACCGGAAGAAGATGTTGAAATTCTGCTGCTCGATTCGCAATTCAGGCTGTTGACATCGATCATGCGTTCTTCCCGCGTCCCGCCGCCAGTCTTGCTGAACGAAGGCGAGGTCCACATCCCCAGCGTTGGCCGCAACCATTGGCGAATCGTGGAGAACAGTTGGGTTGGACAGCGGCGGGTTCTCGCCGTCGCTACTTCATCCTGTGTGCCACAAGCAGAGAGTCTGCCGGGAAACTTGCTGTTCGTGGTTGGTTGCGACCGGCAAACGGGCAACCGATGGTACCGCGTCCTCCACGGCGACGGTAAGGTCGTGCTCAAGGGGTGGTCTTCTTCTTCAGAACTCGAGCAAACCGCGGGCGGAAACGTCGGCGGCAATGCGTTCGCTATCAGAATTGCGGAAGCCAACCAATCGCGGCTGTTGCAGTCGGTTTTCAAACCGTCCGATCTGAAGAGTGCGCGGGTAACGATCTACCGGACAAACAATGGACATCGCATTTTTTCCATTGGCCTTCCAGACCCAGTGCCTGCGGTTCAAACGTTCGCGATTTCCCCGCGTGAGGACCAGGTGGCCTTGCTCAAGGCTGGCGAGATCGCTTTTTATCGAGTCCCGGCTGCCGAGTAAACGCGGTCCGCGCGAGTCCGCAGAGCGCCTGCTTTCAATCCCAAGAGCACGATGGCAACGGTAATTGCAAGACCGAGTCCAACCCCGAATTACCTTCGTCTCGGTAGTACCCAACCGGACAATGGCCAGTTGACCGCTGTCCTTCGGTGATACAACGTCCAGCCGATGTGGGCGTATTGTTGACGAACAGACGGTCAGGGCCTCGCAGAAATATGGAATGTCCGCATTGCCACGGCCAAGTCAGCTCGAGCGCAAAGCACTGCAAACGCTGCGGTGGGATTATTCCTTCGAGCCAGCATCTTTTGGAGGAGTGCGGACTGACGAAGCCCGCCCTCGTCAGCACCGCCACCAACGCCACTTCCCCTCCCGTTCGCGCCGCTGGCCGATACCGGTTCGCCAGGCTCGGCGACCGGTTCATCGCTTTTGTGCTCGATCTTGCTCTGCTGTTTGGCCTGTTCGCTATCGTCGATGCGTGGGCTTTTATGCGGTGGGGCAGATTCGACGCGACCGAATTGCAGCTCACAGCCGCTTCCCTGGTGATTGCGATAACGCTGAACGCCACCATGCTTTTCTTGTATGGCTGGCTGCTGGAGGCGGCATGTGGCGCCACGCTAGGCAAAGTTCTGGTGGGAATCCGAGTGGTGCGAACCACCCAACGAGGCGCATTAGCTGCGTGCGCCGTGCGCAATCTTCTGAGGATCCTCGACGGCCTTGGCTTTTATCTGGTGGGGACTTCCGTGGCAGCATGCTCTGAGGTTCGGCAACGAATCGGCGACATTTGCGCGCATACCGCGGTCATCGAAGAAAGCTTCGGAGTTGCCGCCAGACTGAGTGCGATCGTGCTGTGGATTGCGACTCTGACCGGAGCGGGCTGGGCTGTCCCTCGCATCTGTTCGGCCAACAATCCGGTGCAAACGCGGTATCTGAGCCAAGTGGTCGTCCGCATTGGTAGAACAACAAATTCTATGTACTTCCGAATCGCCTCTTTCACGTTGGATGTGCACTCTTGAGCCAAAGACCTGGCAGCGTTCCCGGGTATTTCAATCGTTGACGAGCACGTCCAAACCCTTGCCCGGCGTGCCTTCAGACGAACTATTCATTAACGAGTACGGTCTTGCAGAGGTTGCATTATTATGAGAACCTCTCTTGTCCCAGATACGGGGAATCGCATGAAACGTCTTCTTATTCTGACTCCGCTAGCCATTACTCTCAGCCTGGGCGTGGCAAGTTTGACGGGCTGCGGTGGTGGGTCGTCAACCACTCCTCCACCGCCTCCGCCGCCCTCGATTACCAGCTTCACCGCGAATCCAACCTCCATTACGAATGGAACTAGCGCGGCTCTGATGGGCGTCTTCGCAAACGGCGCAGGCGTTATCACTCCGGGCAATCTTCCAGCCACCAGCGGCGTAGCTGTAAACGTGAGTCCCACGGCGACCACAATTTATACGCTGACCGTCACTCCCACGAGCGGGACGGCGGTCACCGCGCCGGCCACCGTCACCGTGAACGCTGCGCCGGCGATTACCAGCTTCGGCGCGAGTTCGGAAACCATTACGACGGGATCCAACGCGACTTTGACCGCAGTGTTCGCGAACGGCACCGGCGTGATCACGCCCGGCAATCTGACCGCCACCAGCGGCGTGGGAGTGAGCGTGAGCCCCACAGCGACCACCACGTACGTCCTCACCGTGACCAACGCTACCCCGACAGCAGTCACCGCGATTGCCACGGTAACTGTAGCCTCGGCCACCGTTAGCTCGGTGACCGTGGATCTGTCGAGCACCGGTACCCCCGCAGTGACCAACAAGCTGCTGGGAATGAACATGGCTGTCTGGTATGACCTGGTCGGCAACCAGACCGGAATCGTGAGCGGTTTGCAGGCTGCCGGTATCACGCAGGTGCGTTGGCCGGGAGGATCGGATTCCGACCAATACCACTGGTCAAACAATGCTCAGTGCAATGGCGGCTATTCCGATCCGAACGACACGTTTCCCAATTTCGTCAACGACGTGGCCAAGCCAGCGAACCTCGATGTGGCGCTGACGGCGAATTACGGTTCCGACGCAGCCTGCACCGCCGGCGGCGATCCCAGCGAAGCTGCCGCCTGGGCCACGGCCGCGCTGAACGCAGGAATCACTCCGAGCCACATGACGGTGGGCAACGAGGAGTATGGGAGCTGGGAGTACGACCTGCACTCCACCAAGAACGACCCCACCATCTACGCCGCCGCAGTGGTGGGAACAACCGGCTACTACCAGTCGATTAAAACGGCCAGCCCGAGCACGCTCGTCGGCATCGACGTGGACGCGGATAATACGTCCGGCGGATGGGACAACACGGTGATGGCCAATGCCAAGGGGTCCTATGACTTCGTGGAATATCACTATTACCCGGAAGCGCCGGGCCAGGAGAACGACACCTTCATCGTGCAGCAGGCGGCGCAGGGGTTGACCACGAACATCGACACCCTCAAGGCGGAGCTGAACAACTGGGGGACTCCGAACACTCCCATTTACGTGGGCGAGATCGGCGGGCCTTACAGCAACCCGGGCAAGCAGAGCTGGTCGATTACCCAGGGTCTGTATGCCGGCCAGGTGCTGGGCGAGATGATGAACGCTGGCGTCTCGCGCCTGACCTGGTGGATTGGCTTCGGCAATTGCAACGGCACCAGCGGAAACCTCAGCACATCGCTCTATGGATGGCAGGATTTCGGAGCCTACAACGTTTTCTCCGATGGATCGGACGATCCCACCTGTCCGGGCGCGGGCCCGCTCGGCAACATGTCTCCCACGGCACGCGCGTTTCAGTTGTTCAGCCAGATGGGCGTCAACGGCCAGAAGGTGCTGACGACCAGCGTTTCGGGTGACCCGACCGACGTGCGCGCTTATGCGGCCACCAACCCCAACGGCACGGCCGTGTTCCTATTCAACGACAACGAAAACCTCGCCCAGCCGATCACAATCGCGCTGACCGGCAGAAGCTCATCTTCCAGCGTGACGGTCACGACTTACGACAAGGCCATTTACGACCTGTCGGGTTCGCCGACCGGCACTCCGCCGGACCCGGCAGGGAGCGGTACGTGGGCCCCGCCGAATCCCACCAGCATGGGCACGCAAAGCCTGCCCCTCACGCTGACTCTCACTCCCTGGAGCATGAACCTGGTCATCATCCAATAACCGGGCCGAAAGGTGGGCGCCCGGCGACGCACTCGGTGCGTATGAAATTGTCGCGCCTTGGTAAGGGCGGCACGGGGGTGCGATGCGCCCCCGCGATCCAGAAAAGCGACGACTTCGGTTTAGCCGATCCAAAACAACAGCAACCGCACGAAGTGGACAGCTTTCTTTTTCGCCGAACTCAGGCAAGGTCGTACCGGTCAAGGTTCATCACCTTGTTCCACGCTGCCGCGAAGTCTTTCACAAACGCCTCCTTCGAGTCGTTACATGCATAGACTTCTGCGATTGCCCGGAGCTGCGAGTTCGAACCGAAGACGAGATCGACGCGCGTGCCGGTCCACTTGATTTTGCCCGTCGCGCGATCGCGTCCCTCATATACCCCTTCGGATGTGGAGGAGGGCTCCCACTTCGTATTCATATCGAGCAGGTTGACGAAGAAACCATTCGTCAGCGTCTCAGGCCGGGTGGTGAAGACGCCGTGTTTGGTTTGCCCGACGTTCGCATTCAGGGCGCGCATGCCGCCGACCAGAACCGTCATTTCGGGTGCAGTCAGTGTCAGCAACTGCGCACGATCCACCAGCAACTCTTCGGCCGACAGGATCTGTCCGCTGCGGAGATAGTTGCGGAACCCGTCAGCAACCGGCTCCATTACGGCGAACGAGTGCACGTCGGTCTGCTTCTGCGAAGCGTCCGTGCGCCCCGGCGAGAAAGGAATCCTTACTTTGTGCCCGGCCCTTTTCGCCGCTTCCTCGACGGCTGCGCAGCCGCCCAGCACGATCAGGTCGGCCAGCGAGACCTGCTTCCGTTTGTTGCTGGCTTTGCTCCCGCCTTTGTTCCCGTTGGACTTGTTCCCGTTAGACTTGTTTCCGTTGGATTGCGAGCTGTTGAACTCCTTCTGGATCGCCTCCAGCTTTTTGAGAACCTTCGCCAGTGCGGCCGGCTGGTTCACTTCCCAATCCTTTTGCGGCGCGAGACGAATGCGCGCCCCGTTCGCTCCACCACGCTTGTCGGAACCGCGGAACGACGCCGCCGACGCCCAGGCCGTGGTGACTAGTTGGGAGATCGACAGTCCGGACGCGAGGATCTTCGCCTTCAGAGCAGCAATTTCCTTCTCCCCGACCAATTTGTGATCCACGGCGGGAACCGGGTCTTGCCAGATCAGTGTTTCCTTCGGAACGAGCGGGCCAAGGTAGCGCGGGAGCGGCCCCATGTCTCGGTGCGTCAGCTTGAACCACGCCCGCGCAAACGCGTCAGCGAACTGATCGGGATGCTCGTAGAAGCGCCGTGAAATCTTTTCGTACGCCGGGTCGAGCCGCAAGGCGAGGTCCGTGGTGAGCATGGATGGCGAATGACGCTTCGACGGATCGTGCGCATCCGGCACCGTGCCGATGCCTCCGCCATTTTTCGGCGTCCACTGATGCGCGCCGGCCGGACTCTTCGTCAGTTCCCATTCGTAACTGAACAGGTTGGTGAAGAAGTTGTTGCTCCACTTCGTGGGCGTCGTGGTCCAGATGACTTCCAGACCGCTGCCGATGGTGTCGCCACCGTGGCCTTTGCCAAATTTATTCTTCCACCCGAAGCCTTGATCCTCGATAGCGGCACCTTCCGGTTCGTTGCCGACATATTTCGAGGGAAGAGCCGCGCCGTGGGTTTTGCCAAATGTATGTCCGCCAGCAATGAGTGCGACCGTTTCCTCGTCGTTCATCGCCATGCGTGCGAAAGTCTCGCGGATATCGCGAGCCGCAGCGATTGGATCCGGCTTGCCATTGGGCCCTTCCGGATTCACGTAGATCAGGCCCATTTGCACCGCGCCGAGCGGATTCTGAAGATCACGGTCGCCGCTGTAACGCTCGTCCGCCAGCCACGTGCCTTCAGGCCCCCAGTTCAATTCTTCGGGCTCCCACACGTCCGCGCGCCCACCGGCAAAACCGAAGGTCTTAAAGCCCATCGACTCGAGGGCGACGTTGCCGGCGAGAATCATCAGGTCGGCCCACGAAATCTTCCGGCCATACTTCTGCTTGACCGGCCATAGCAGCCGGCGCGCCTTGTCGAGGTTCACGTTGTCGGGCCAACTATTGAGCGGCGCGAAGCGCTGCTGACCAGCTCCTGCGCCGCCGCGGCCGTCGCCGATGCGGTACGTCCCCGCGCTGTGCCATGCCATGCGAATGAAAAGCGGTCCATAGTGGCCAAAGTCGGCTGGCCACCAATCCTGCGAGTCCGTCATCAAGGCGTTCAGGTCCTTGATCACGGCTTTCAGGTCGAGGCTCTTGAATTCTTCCGCGTAATTGAACTTCTTGTCCATCGGATCGGATAGCGGAGAGTGCTGGTGCAGGATTTTCAAATTCAACTGATTCGGCCACCAGTCGCGGTTCGTGGGCGCGGAGGCGCCGTGGTTAAACGGGCACTTGGCTTCGGGTGAGGTGCTTTTGTTCTTAGCTTCGGGAGAAACACTTCCCGATGAGGTCGCGAGCGTATTTTCCATATGTTTTCATCCTTCGAATCTTGATTGCGCATTGCGCAAAAAGAGAACTATTGTTTTGCACGGCAGCTGCGACAGAGGCCAAAGACCTCGATCAAGGGCTGCGTCAGATCAAAGCCAGCCGGCAGTTGCCGGGATAGGCGCTTCAAATCGATTAAGTCTCCTTCGATGTCCTGCACCGATTTGCAGCGGGAGCAGACTAAGTGGTGATGAGGTTCGAGATTGCCGTCCACGCGCAATGTGGACGCATGAGGAGTGACTTCTCGCAGCAACCCACACTCGATGAAAAGCCGAAGATTGTTGTAGACCGTGGCCAGAGAAACGGATGGAATTCGACGCCGGACCGCGGCATAAATGCTTTCTGGAGAATGATGTCCGTGGGAAGCGATGACCGCCTCATAGACCACCTGACGCTGGTGCGTGACCGCCAAACCGTGCTTTGCGGCCAGCTCACGGAACTGCTCATGGGTAAGACGCATGATTATTGAACGAGAATCATTATAAACGATTGAGAACTGTGTCAACCGAAATTTTTCCTGTTCCCTTGAGGAGAGCCGTCGGACCAGCTGTAGCTCAGACCACGACCGGCATAGAGACCCGACTTGCAGCGTCGGGAATGCGGTTCAGTGGGCTTCGAACAGATACAGCCCCTTCAAACGCGGATTCATTTTTGCTGCAGCGAGGCCGGCTCGGGTAACTCTGGTCTGAGTCAGATTCAGCCGCTCCAGCTTCTCCAGCTTCGTGAGTTCTTTCACTCCGGCGGAAGTCACTGCCGTTTTGGAAAGGTCGAGGAATCTCAAATTAGAAAAGTTTGCGACAGCCTGCATGCCCTTGTCCGTCACCTGGGTGCGGGCGAGTTCCGCATCCACAATCAGGTTGGCAACAGGCGCAAGTTGCTCCAGAGTCGCGTCGTTACAACGAGTCGGTGCGCTGTCCGTGCGAAGGATCAGTCCGTCGGTCGGATTCTGGGAACGAGGCACCAGGCGTATGCCGAGTGTAGATTCGAGAGTGGCGATCGTCTGTGATTGCGGACGGTAGTCCGCGGTCAGAGGCGCCGCCGGTGCTTTCTCCTCCGAGGACGGCAACAGTCCCTGTATTTCGGCATCTGCAATGTGCGTTGTCGCTCCAGCGACGATCCACTTTTCGATGACTTTGATTTCTGGCCCGCTGAGCGCGGGTTTTGCTTCCGCTGGCATGAAGTCCTTGCTCTCTGGCGGTAGGGTTACACGCCGAAAGAGTTCACTCTTGCCGGGTTCACCAGGCTGAATTACCGGACCATCCTTGCCGCCGCGCATTACATGTTCATAGGTATCCAGTCGCAACTTGCCCTTGAACTTCCCCGCATTGTGGCAAAGAACACATTTCTCCTCGAAAATCGGTTGCACTCGCATTGCATAGAAACTCGTTGGATCAACCGCCGGGGGTCGTTTGTAACCAAGCCAGCGACGCAGCGGATCGGGCGCATGCTCGGTCAGGAACGAATCGCCGTGAGTCAACTTGCCGCCCTGGTCGCTAGTCCAGATCAGCAAGCCCACCGTCGCCAACATGGCGAGCGCATAGGCGCTTCGTTTCCAACCATACAGGCCCCAGCAGGCGAGGCTCGCGACTGCGAGTGAGAAACCGCCCCACATATGTCGCGTCACGAGTGAGCCTTCATACCCGCCACTCCAGGCGAGCATCCATCCCAGCCACGCCGAGGCGATGGTCGCAGCCGCTGCCAGTCCCAACACGAAATCTACCGACTGGCGCAAGTGTCTCTGCTCTCGAGCAAGCGCGGCGCATTCGAGCAGCGGCACAAGCAGCAGCAGGGCGATAGGGATGTGCACTGCAAGGGGGTGGAACCGGCCCAGGAATTGAGCCAGTTCGGCGCGCTGGAGACCATCCGGTGGGGCCTGGAGCAACAGAATTGGCAGCGGAAAAATCGCAGCGATGCCGAGGGCCACCATCCACGCGCGGACTCGAAGTGGCATCCTGATCTCGTTACGTCCTGCGCAGGAGTGTGATTCGCCCGATCGGCAGCCATTCGGCTACAAGAATGTCGCCATTGTGCAGAAAGATGGCGTCATGCGGCGTGATGAACTTTCCCGGTGTAAATTGCGGACGCGACTGGCTGCGCCGGGATCCCACTTCGCCATTCTCGGATTTTCCGTCTCCGAGTTGTGCCACCACCTTGAACTCGCGATCGAGAATGCACACCTGACTGTCCAGATCGGGACAGACCATCCACTCTCCCTGAGTCTGGAAATTGCACGGCATGCGCAGGTGAGCCTCGTCTTTGACCGTCTTCAAGTGAGCGCCGTCGAGCGTGAAGGTCTGAATCCGGCGGTTTCCGCGGTCGGCGATGACGAGCACTGGCGTTTCCCCTCGCGGGTCGACCCACTGTCCATGCGGATTGTCCATCTCCCCGTCGCCGCGTCCTGGCCTGCCGATCTCCCCCAGAAATTTTCCGGCGAGTGAAAAGCGCAGCATGTGGTTCGAGCCGTAGCCGTCACCGACGTAAAAGTCGCCGTTCGGGGCGAATGCGACATTTGTCGGCACGAAGGCAATGGGCTGTTCCATGTAGTTCGCGTCTTCTCGCGGATAGCCATGCACCCAGGTGACTTCGCCGGCTAGCGTGGTCTTTACGACATTGCAACGGTTGATGTCGCAATGGTAGAGAAATTCATCCTTGCCCTCGCGGCGCAGTTTCAGTCCATGCGCTCCTCCCCTGAACTCCTCGCCAAAAGCGCGAACAAAACGTCCTTTCTCGTCGAATACGACGATCGCTTCGCCGCGCATACTCGATTTATGCACGGTGTGCCCGACGTAAATGTGCCCCTGCTCATCCTGACACAGTCCGTGAGTATCTCCCCACACCATGCCCTCAGGCGGCACCAGCCAGTCGTGGGCGCACTCGTAAGTGTGTGGCCCGGAACCAAGCACTGGAGGGCGCGTGCCAGACTTGTCCGAGGTCTGAAGGCCGAAAGACGGCAACGACGCCGCCAGTCCAGCAGCGGAACATGTTGCCAGGAACGATCTGCGAGTTCGTTTGCTCATATTCGTTTGCTCATATTCGTTGCCGCATGGCGGTAGATAGACTAACTCAAAAGTCCAGTCACAACTTTTGCTAGAAGTACTCCGGTGAGTTTTTGGTCCAGCCCTTGAAACTTGAATGTGAGCCTTTCATGGTCGATGCCCATCAAGTGAAGCAGCGTGGCGTTGAAATCACGTACGGGTACGGGATCACGAACAATGTTGTAGCAATATTCGTCGGTCTCGCCATATGCGATGCCTGGCTTGGCGCCCCCGCCCGACATCCAAACCGTGAAGCAGCGGGGATGATGGTCGCGCCCGTAATTGTCTTTGGACAGGCCTCCCTGGCTGTAGACGGTGCGGCCGAACTCTCCACCCCACACGACGAGTGTGTCGTCGAGCATTCCTCGTCGTTTCAAGTCGGTGACGAGTGCGTAGGAGCCACGATCCGTGGCCGAGCATAATTTGGGCAGCATGCCGACCACGTCGCCATGTACGTCCCAACCCCGCTGATAAATTTGTGTGAAACGTACTCCGCGCTCCGCCATGCGCCGTGCCAGCAGGCAATTGTGCGCAAACGTGCCCGCCTTCTTTGCGTCTTCGCCGTAGAGTGTCCAAGTGCTGGCGGGCTCGTCGCCCATGTCCGCCAGTTCGGGCACCGACGTTTGCATCCGGAACGCCATCTCGTATTCCTGGATGCGCGTGTGGGTTTCGGGATCGCCGAGCTCATCGTAGGTAAGCTGGTTGATGGCATTCACGGCGTCGACCAGTTCGCGCCGAGTGGCGCTGCTCAACCCTGGCGGATTGTCAAGATACAGCACCGGAGTTCCCTCCGAACGGAAAGCCACTCCGGCGTACTCGTTCGAGAGGAATCCACTGCCCCACAGCTTCGGGGAAATGGGCTGCTGATTGGAATGCGGAATCAAAGCGGAGTTGAGCACCACAAAGGTTGGAAGATTCTCGTTCATGCTGCCCAGGCCGTAAGACAACCATGCTCCCAGCGACGGCTTGCCAGGGACCATGTTGCCGGTGTTCATCAAAAGAATTGCCGGCTCGTGGTTGATGGCGTCGGTTTGCAAGGAGTACACCAGCGTTAGGTCGTCGACCATCTTCCCGGTCCAGGGAAGCAGATCACCGACCCAGCGCCCTGCATTGCCCTGCTGCGAGAACTTCCAGTGCGATGGAGCGATCGGGAAACGAGCCTGGCCGGCGGTCATCCCGGTAAGGGGCTGGTTACCGCGTACAGAGTCGGGCAGGTCCTTGTCATAGAGAGCGCTCAGGCCGGGCTTGTAATCCCACATATCCATCTGAGGTGGGGCGCCGGACATGAATAGGTAGATGCAGCGCTTCGCCGCGGGCGGAAAATTCGGCAAGTGCAGGGCTTCAGGGCTGGGCAACGGGGGCTCAGCGGCGCTCGCCGCACCCGCGAGTAGTTTGTCGCCCATCAGCACAGCCAAGCCGGCCCATCCCAGGGTCTTGCCCATGCGGCCGAGAAAATGCCGTCGGCTGGCTAGGCGCAGCCATTCTTCGCGCAGTGATTTCGGCAGGGGCAGATCGTAAACCGATGGGCCTTCGCCGTGATTGTCGCAACAAATGTGCGATATTAGTTTTTTGGGATTCATTTGTTCACCACCGCATCCAGATTCAGCGCCGCGCTGGAAACCAACATCCAGCACGCCAGTTCCGGCGCTGGAATGGTCTTATCAACTTTACTCTCGCCAACGTTCAAGAGCCGGGCGGCGGCTGCCGGGTCTTTGGAGTAGGTTTCCCGGAATTTTGTGAGTGCACTTTCGAGCACGAGTTTTTCTTTCGCACTCCAGTTGCGAGCGAGCAATACCTGACCGAGATAGTTCAGCCGGTCATCCACGGTTAAGGATTCGTGAATCACGCGTTCCGCCAGTTTCCGCGATGCCTCCAGTCGCAACGGTTCGTTCATCGCCACCAAGGCCTGTAGCGGAGTATCGGTGCGCTGCCGGCGAGTGCAAGCGGCATCGCGCGTGGGAGAGTCGAAGGTGTCCATGTCAGGCATAGTGGCCATGCGCTTCCAGAAGGTGTAGAGGCTCCTTCGGTAGAGGGCGTCACCATGGTCCTGCACATATTTCCGGGTGTTGCTGGCGTCGTGGCTTCCGTCCCAAAATCCGGGCGGTTGATAGGGTTTCACGCTTGGTCCACCCAATTTTTCGACCAGCAGACCGCTGGCTGCCAGTGCGCTATCCCGAACCATCTCGCTATCCATGCGGAATCGAGGTCCTCGGGCAAGAAGACGATTCTTTGGATCCCTTTCCGCAAGCTGCGGAGTTACACGCGCCGACTGGCGGTAGGTAGCGGACATCACCAGTTGCTTGTAAAACCGTTTCACGTTCCAGCCGCTGTCGCGGAAGTCTACCGCGAGCCAGTCCAGCAGCTCGGGATGACTTGGCCTCGCGCCCATCACGCCAAAATCTTCCGTCGTTTCTACGATCCCGGTGCCGAATATTTCCTGCCACATGCGGTTGACGGTTACCCGTGTGGTCAGCGGATTGGTTGGGCTAACGGTCCACTCCGCCAGCCCAAGCCGGTCCGGCGGCGCACCCGCAGGCAGCGGCGGCAGAAAATGCGGCACGGCCGGACGAACCCGCTCGGTGCGCGCGTTGTACACCCCGCGCGTTAGCATGTCTGCATAAGCCAGTCCGGGCCCTTCGTCGCTGACCAACGAGATATCGCCATCTTTGGAAAGCTGGTCGAGTTCGCTGTTGAGGACAGGGAGTTGCGCCGCCAGCGAGCGTGTGAGCTCATCGCGCTGTGCCAAGTAAAAGTCGCTCACAACTTTGAACTCATCGTCGGACCACGAGGCGATCGGCTTCTGCACAATCTCCGACACATAGTCCTCATAGGGCACTCGCGCCGCCTCATCCGGCGTGAGCTCGCGGGCATAGAAGCGAAAGTCTTGAAACGCCGACTGCCGGAGCGGGTCCACGTCGGGAAATATTCGCCCGAAAGTTAGTGGCGCCGAAGTACGCACGGTGCCGTCCAGTTTGTCTTGAACGCTCGTCAGCTCTTGTGGCTGGCCGTCCACGTAAAGCTTCAAGCCAGCGGCCTTGGAAGTTCCGGAGTAGGTGGCAACGATATGGTTCCAACGCCCTTCGATCAGAACTTTCTCTTTTGTCTCTACCGTCGCTGCATTGCGGGGGCCCTCGTGCGTGAGTGTGAACGCCAGTTTGCGTTGGTTGATACGCAACTGCCAGCCACGCGAGCCTTCCTTCGCATCGGCACGCGCCAAAATTACGCCGCTCGGCTGCTTGGCGTCTTTGGAGTCGAGCGGCCGCAAGTCAGGACGCAGCCAGAGGGCCACAGAGAATGGCTGGTCCGCATCAACGGCGCCGGCATCGGGCAAATCCAGCCGGGTGGTTGTATCCATTCGCATGTAGGGCCACAGCCATGTGCCTTCCCCCCAGATCACCGGGCTCTCAGTCGCGGCGACAGTCTTCCCTTTCGCTTCAGGCGCCGAGTTCACGAAGTCCACACCCTTCTGTTCGTTGAAACGAAGGCGCACCTCCAAACCTGCGGTGCTCACCGGCTGCGCCCGCAGCTTGGTGTCCTGCAGCCAGGCGGTCACAAGCTTGCGAGCCTGTGCGCGCCGCTGGCCCATCTGGTTTTCCACCTCTGAGCGCTTGGCCAGAATTTGTTCGTAGGCCGCGCGATTGTTTTCTTTTGGTACACGGATGAAGGGTGGCCAGTCTGCACGATCATCATTCGATGGATTTTCCGTCAGATTGTTGAAGAATGCGGTCAGCTGATAGAAATCTCTTCGCGTGATGGGATCAAACTTGTGATCGTGGCAAACTGCGCAACCGGTGGTGAGACCCAGAAACGCGGCGCCAAAAGCTTCCGCGCGTTCGCGCTTGTTGTTCACTCTCAGCTCTTCGATGAGCGCTCCACCCTCGCCGGAACTGATCCCGGCGCGCAGAAACGCAGACGCGACAATCGTGTCGAGGTTCTTCGCGGGCATCATGTCTCCCGCGATCTGTTCTTTGACAAACTGGTTAAAAGGCTTGTTCTGGTTATAGGACTTGATCACGTAGTCGCGATAGGGCCAGATGCTGCGGAAATTATCCAGGTGGACCCCGTGAGTGTCGCCGTAGCGTGCTACATCCAGCCAGTAGTGAGCACGATGCTCACCGTACCGCGGACTCGCCAGCAACCGGTCCACTACTTTCTCATATGCGTCCACGGATCCGTCGCCCACAAATGCGGCCACCTCCTGCGGCGATGGAGGCATGCCGGTCAGGTCGTAGGTAACTCGTCGAATCAGTGTTGGCCGGTCGGCTTCTTCCGAAGGGGTTAACCCTTCCTTCTCCAGGCGGCTCAGGATAAAACTATCCACCTGGTTCCGCGCCCATTGACGATTTTTCGTTTCCGGAATTGTGGGACGCTTAGGCGCAATGAACGACCAGTGTGGTTCGTAAACCGCACCTTCCTTCACCCAGCGTCGCAACAATGCGACCTGCTCGGGCTTCAGGGTTCGGTGCGCCTCCGGAGGAGGCATTCGCTCTTTCGGATCGTTCGACTCAATACGGCGCACCAGCGGACTCTTATCGGGATTTCCGCGGATGATCGCCGGGCCATATTTTTCGTGTGAGACGAAGGCAAACTCCGCCCGGTCGAGTCGTAACCCCGCCTTGCGGGCGCCTGGATCGGGACCGTGGCATGCATAGCAATTTTCGGAGAGAATCGGCTGGATTGTCTGATTGAATGACACCGAATTGGCTGTGGTCGAAGCGCGGCGAGTCGCCCACCAAGTGACGACGATGGCAAGAACTGCGGCTGCCCATAAGAACCGCACGAGTGCCTTGGGGTATTCTTTCTTCCGTACCTCTTTTTTCTCGGTGTTCACTGCGGGCTGTGTTTTCCGTTCCCAGACTGTCGATTATTTTCAGAGGTTCCCAGAGATAGTATGCCCGTCGGCCACCCTAAAGGAAGATGAAAAGCCACGCCAGTGGCAACTGCGTTGGCAACGTGCAGAAACGGTGCCAGCGATTGAGTGTTACGATTTGCCCATGCCCATCCTCAGGCGCGTGCAAATCGTCGTCCTGTTCCTCGTCATCATCCTCGTCCCAAGTCAGCTCGTCCGGAGCCAGGCGCAGACCTTCACCGAAACAAAACCTTCTCCCCAGCAGGTCGAGTGGCAGGATCTCGAAATGGGCGCGATCATTCACTTTGGCCCGAACACCTTTCTCGACCGCGAATGGGGCGACGGCACCGCCGACCCGAAAGTATTTAACCCCACACAATTCGACCCCGAGCAGTGGATGCGGGCCCTTCAGTCCGCGGGCATCAAATACGTGGTCTTCGTCGCCAAGCATCACGACGGATTCTGCCTCTGGCCCACGGCCCAGACGGATTACAGCGTCAAAAGCAGTCCTTGGGAAAACGGCCACGGCGACGTGGTTCACCGAGTCGAACAAGCCGCCAGAAAATATGGCCTGAAATTCGGCGTGTACCTGTCTCCCTGGGACCGTCACGAATCCCGTTATAGCAACTCTGCCGAATACGACAAGTACTACACTGCCGAACTCGACGAACTCGCCCAGGGCTATGGCGATCTGCAGGAGTTCTGGCTCGATGGCGCCGGCAGCGCCGGGCACGTCTACAACTTTTCACGAATCATTGAAGAGCTTCGCATGTTCCAGCCCAATACGCTGGTGTTTGCCGACGTTGCGCTGTTCGACTACGGCGACATCCGTTGGGTAGGCAACGAAGATGGATTCATACCGTACGAGAACTGGAACGTGATCGACCGCCACGGATATCTTCGCTGGCGCCCGGTCGAGGCCGACACGCCGCTTCGCAAGAATCACTGGTTCTGGCATCCCAACGATGAGTCCAGCCTAAAAAGCCTGCCGGATCTGCTCTTCACCTACGAGCAAACCGTCGGACGCGGCGGACAGCTCATGTTAGGCATTGCGCCGGACCGTCGCGGACTGCTGCCCGAAGCCGATGTGCAAAGGCTGAAGGAATTCGGTGCCGCCGTCCGCCAGCGATACAACAATAATCTCGTTGCCCATCACGTCAAGGCAACCCTGGAGGAGGAACTCGCGCTCGACGGCAATCCCGACACTTTCTGGTCAGCCCCCAGCGGCTCGCACCATGCCGTGCTCGAGGTGAATTTTGCCACCACCGTCACTTTCGATCGTGCGCTCACCATGGAATGGCTGAACGCCGGCCAGCACGTCCAGGAATATGCAGTAGAGATCTACAGACACGGTCGGTGGATCCAGGTATTCCAGGGAAATGCGATCGGTCATAAGCGAATCGACCACTTTGCGCCCGCGTCCGCTTCACGCGTGCGCCTCAATATCCTTTCTTCGTCCGCGGAAGCGTACATCCGCGAATTCCAGTTGTTCAATTCGAAAGAATAACCGTCCTAAACTACACCCGCTGCACTTCGATCCCCCGCTCCAGGAACGGCGTAATCGCCTTGTCGGAAGCTCGTTTGTCGGTAATCAGCATGTCGATGTCTGAGATCGGACAAATCAGCGCCGGCGTCACCATTCCGATCTTGCTTGAATCCGCTACCACGACTGTCTGCTTGGCCTGCTGAATCATCGCGCGAAAGGTCAATCCTTCCTCCGGCTCGATCACCGTGATGCCGCGCGCCAGGTCGATTCCACACACACTCACAAACACTCGATCCATATAAATGTCATTCAGCGAAGTGATCGCGGCATGTCCCACCAGCGAGAACGAACCCGCCCACTGTACGAATCCTCCGGTAACGAAGGTTTTCAATCCTGGACAATTGCTCAACTCCATCGCGATATTGATCCCGTTCGTGATCACGCGAATGTTGTGCCGGTTCCTCAGATTTCGCGCGACGTGGGTCGTCGTGGTGCCGGCCGTGAAGCCCACAGTCTCGTTTTCGTGAATCAGTTCAGACGCTGCCAGGCCGATCTTGCGCTTTTCCGCCGTGCTTTGCTGCTCGCGGTTTTGAAACAGGGAATCGTAGCGAAAGGGTTCATAGAGCAGCGGCTCGACCAGCGTCACGCCGCCGTGCGTTCGCCGCACCAGACCTCTCGATTCCAGTTGGGCCAGATCGCGCCGCACGCTCGCCGCCGACGCACCGAGGTCCGCGATCAACTCGTCCAGCGAGAGACTTCCCTTCCGCCGCAACTCTTTCAGGATTTGGTCTTCTCGTGGTCGTGTCTTCATCGGACGTCCCAACTTAGAGCTTAACTGAAGCCGAAAACCCTAACCGAGCTCAGACTATAGAACGAGCGAGAGCGTCAGTGTGCATAATTCTGCATACAGAGCATGTAATTGAGCGAATTTACGCAATGCGATCAATCTTGCCTTGACAATCGGCGGGATTGAGTGCGATAAGGGATTCCCCCGGGACTGGGAGGCCCCTCCCGCCGGAAATGCCCACCTCCAGCTAAGGAGTCTTATGCATCTCCTCCATCGCTGTTTTCGTCGGTTACTCGTCGCTTCCCTTCTCATCCCATTTCTCATTTCCGCAGCCGCCTTCGCGCAGAGCACGAACCGCCAGATCGGCACTCAATTCGAGGTGACCGCCGACCCGCCCGTCTCGCGGCCGCATGGGAAGCCCTGCGTGGTGTCTCTGTTTGCCAACTATACATTCGCTCATTTTTCCGACACCACTCAGACCTTCCAGTTCACGCCTCCCGCCAATTGCTCCGGCCCGTGGAAGAAAGTCGTATTCGAAGCCGACTTCAGCGAAAACGGAGGCACCCAGTTCGACCGCACGGCGAGCATGTTTCTCGCCAACGCCAACATTTATTTCGGCACCACTCCCGAACCCCTTTCGAGTGCCACCAACACCTGGCACATCGAGCGCGACGTCACCGACTACGCCGCTCTGTTTTCTATTCCGCAACAGGGCACGATCGTTCTCGGCAACTGCACCACCGATTGCCCTCCACCCTACAATACTTTTCTGAACGGTGTTTTCACCGTCAACGCGGATCTCGAGTTTTATCCCGACGACGGTCATGGCTCCGGCGATCGTGGCTCCGACGATCGTAGTTCCGACGATCACGGCCGCGGGGACGACCACCACCATCGGCCTGCCGACGCGGTGCTTCCCCTAGTCCAGTCGAACGGCAGCGGCGGAATCAACTTGCCCGCATTTCTGTTCCATCCCACCGATCAGTTCTCCACCACGTTCATGCTTCCGACGAACATTGAGCGCCTCTACCTCGATGTCGTCTCCCAGAGCCAGTCGACCGACGAGCAATGGTACGCTTGTTTCCCCAATGACCTGGCCAGCATCAACGAGGTCTATGGATGCGGAAACACCGACTTCCGCGAGACCGAAATCACCATTGACGGCAACCCCGCCGGAATCGCCCCCGTTTCTCCCTGGGTCTTCACCGGATTTCTCCCCGACCAATGGATCCCGATGCCCGGCGCTCAGACGCTCGACTTCGTTCCCTATCGCGTGAACCTCACGCCCTTCGCCGGTATGCTCAATGACGGAAACCCGCACACCGTCTCCCTCAGCATCTTCAACGACGACGGCTATTTCGCCGAGAGTGCATCTCTTTTGCTCTATCTCGATCACGGATCAACCACGGTCACCGGAGCCCTCACTAAAAACACGTTGACCGTCCCGGCCCCGGTCGTCACCGAGAATCTGCAAGGCACCTCGACTGTGACCGGCACGATTGGTGTCACCTCCAATCGTCGCTTCACGATTGCCGGCTACGTCAACACTTCGCACGGCAAAGTTTCGACTTCCCTTTCTGAGCACCAGAACTTCTCGAGCACTCAGACCATCGATTTCGATACCGTCAACTTCACCGTGCTCGACCAGCAGACTGCAGTGCAGAACGACGTCTCGACGAAGACGACGGTATCCAGAGGGGGAGACACCGCGTTGACGGTCGACCACTTTAGCTTCCCCATCACCGTCAACCTTATCCTTCCCGTCAGCAGCTCTCCCTTCGGCCTTACGGTTGACACCACGCAGAGATACCACACCGACAGCAAGGTCTCTTTCGGCGATGAGCTTGCTACCTTCAACTCGGTGACCAACTCGGTGCACTCCACCGACGTCAGCCCGGCCGCCAGTTCGCAGAGCTACACTGCGTTCGATTCTGACGGCACCTTCTACAACTGCCAGATCGCATCGAACAACAACACGCTAACCAAAGTCAGTCGCAGCTGTTCCGAGAACCACGACCACCATTAGCCAAAACGCCGCTCTACACACACGGCCCGGTCCTCAGACCGGGCCTGTTCTTTTCCGAGACCCCGCCTCCCGTGGCTAATGGAGCTTGCCTATTTCGCCTAACAAAGGCCAGTAGTGATCGCTTTAAGCCAAAACGATCATTTTTTTGCTTGACAGTCGCCAACCGCCCAGATTAGCGTCCGTTGTTACGGACAATCGTGAGGACGCAAGAGGACATTATGAGAACAAACTGGTTTCGATGCCTTGTCGGATGTTGCCTGGTGGCCCTGCTCTGCCTGCCATCTGCGCTCGGACAAACCGTCACCGGCTCCATCACGGGCCTGGTCACCGACCCCAGCGGCGCCGTAGTGGTAGGGGCAACCGTCATCGCGGAGAACACCGCGACGGCCGTGAAAACTTCGGCTACGACCAACGCAGCCGGCGTTTATACGATCCGGTTCCTTCCGATCGGCACTTACACGATGAAGATTGATGCGAAAGGCTTCGCCACTGAAAAAGTCGAGCCCTTCCCCCTCGAAATCGATCAAACCGCAAAATTCGACGTCAAGTTAAGGATCGCCGGCTCTACCACCGTGGAGGTCAAGGAGACGTTTCATCCCATCCTTAACACCACCGATTCCACCTTGGGGAACACGCTTTCGACCAACGAAATTGCGAATATTCCGCTGAACGGGCGGAACTTCTCCTCGCTCACCCTGTTCCAGCCCGGCGCCATCGATACCGATCCCACCGGGATGAGCGGAAACAACGCCATCGAGCGCAATACATACAACAGTGGCATCGCGGCTATCAACGGCAACCGCGAGCAGGCGAACAACTATACGATCGAAGGCGCCGATAACAACGAGCCGCAGAACAATCTGATCGGCTATAACCCCGCTCCCGACGCCATCGCCGAAGTTCGTGTCGTCTCAGGGAATGCGAACGCGACCTACGGAAATGCCAATGGTGGAGCGATCGTAACCGTTCTGAAGTCCGGCACCAACCGGTTTCACGGCTCTTTATACGACCTGCTGCAAAACGAGAAGCTCGACGCCAATTCATGGGCAAACGGCCTGAACACTCCCGTCACCCCGAAGAACTCTTACACGCAGAACATCTTCGGCGCGACTTTTGGAGGACCGATCGTCAAGAACAAGCTTTTCTTCTTTGGCGACTACGAGGGGATCCGCCATCATACGGGCGGGTCGAGTTCGGCCAGCGTACTTACCCCAGCCATGCGCACCGGAGACTTTTCTGCCCTGCTGACCGACGCTGCTTCACCGATTCAGCTTTACGACACGCAAAACAACTTCACCCCATACGCCAATGACCAGGGCGTGCCCATCGTGAATCCGGTTGCGACCTACCTCTTTGCACATCCAGAACTCTACCCGTTGCCCAACCGGCCTCCGGTGTCCCTTAAGAACGGAGGGGACGGATTGATTCAAGCAAATTTTGTGGGCCCACAGTCTGGCTACGTTTCGAACAACCAGGAGGATTTTAAAGTCGACTGGACTCCGGGCGACAAGAACAAGATTGCGGGTTTCTATTCGCAGGGCAAGGGCAGCGACTACACCACGGCCATCATTCCAGTCGATTTTCCCAACTTCAACACCTACCCCACAAAGATTGCGGGGGCCAGTTTTGTTCACACTTTCTCGCCGACGATCGTCAATGAAACGCGCTTTGGCTTCACCCGGGTGCGCTGGAACAACGGAGTCCCCAGCGATCCGACGGGACAGTTTGGCTACACTGGCGACGCAAAAGTCGGGATCCCTTTTGGCACTCAGAAGTATGTGGGCTTCACGGGACAGAGCATCAACAATGGCGTAAGTTATCTGGGTACAAATGCTAATCCTCAGGTCTTCACCGACAATACCTTCAACTACTACGACAATCTGACCTGGCAACGGGGCAAGCATTTCTTCTCGATTGGCGGACAGGCCACGCGATATCAGCAGAACTACCTGAACGCGGGAAACGTCGGATTTCTTGGGCAACTCAGTTATAACGGTCAATTTACAGGCCCCGCCGGTGGATCAGGCTGGGGCGCGGCAGACTTCGTTCTTGGCCGGATTTCCAATGTTCAGCTCGCGTCCCCCCTTGGGTTCGTCGGAAATCGCCAGTGGCGCTCGGCAGTTTATTTTCAGGACGATTACAAGATGACTTCCAGGCTGACGTTGAATCTTGGGATTCGGTACGAATACGACCAGCCCTGGTATGAGCAAAACAATAAGACTGCCAACGTGCTTCCAGGCGGTATCGTGGAGTACGCAGGACATGTTCCTACTGGTGCGGCGACGGGGTCAGTTGTATGCGCTAGTCACGCTTGCTACGACGCCAATTACAAGCAAATCATGCCCCGCGTGGGTTTCGCATTCCAAGCCATGCCTAAACTCGTCGTTCGGGGCGGTTACGGCGCAACCAGCTTCTTTGAGGGTTTTTCCTTCAATCAGCGATTGACGTCCAGTCCACCGTTCTCGCTGGCCATCAACAGCAACGCCACTACTCCGTCGGGAAGTTCGGGAGGGTCGCCATTCACCGTGGATAATGCTTTCAGCCAGCCTCTGGGGATCAACAACTCGTTGTACTCGGTATGGCCGCAAGATGTGCAGCCCGCGTACATCCATCAGTTCACGCTAGTCACGGAATACGCGATCACGAATGAGTTGTCTTTCAGCGCGGGATATCACGGCCAAGTCGGGCATCACCTGGCGGACTATCGAAACGGCAATCAACTGACTGCTGCGCAGGCGCAAGACCTCTCTACCGTTGGAGGATGCGGCGCTGCCACCATACCCGCCGTTGACCAAACGCCCTACTTCTCTCTCGTGGGAGAATGCGGCAGCATTCTCACCACTGAGTCTCAGGCCAGAATGAGTTACAACGCGGCCCAGTTTACTCTGCGTCAGCGCGTGCACCACGGCCTGGAATACACCCTGAACTACACCTACGGAAAATCCTTGACTGACTCTTCGGGGAACTATGCAGTGTCGAATACTAGTTTCAACGGGCTTTCGGTGCAGAACGGTTTCGATCTCAACGCCGACTACGGGCCCTCCGCTATGGACGTTCGGCACAGCCTCAACTTCGTAGGGGTCTATGACCTACCCTTCGGCCACGGCAGGGCCTACGGTGGCAATGCGAAGGGGGCTCTTGATGCCGTGTTTGGAGGATGGAGGCTCGCAACCTCAGCCATCCTTTATTCAGGATTGCCCGTCACTATCTTTGGCCCAAACAACAGCAACACCAACAACGGCGGATGGGGCTTCAGTCGAGCCAATCAATACCATCCCATGATCATCCACAATCGTTCCCTTGCGGACTGGTGGGGAACGGACCAATCTGCGGACAACTCACATACGTGCTCGGCGAACGGTGCCTGTGCTTATGGGGATGCGGCTCAGAATACTTTCGGCACGGCCCATAACAGCACCGAGCGGGCGCCGGGCTATCGCAGCGTTGATGCATCGTTCTTCAAGGACTTCCACCTGTGGGGTGAGCAGCACGTCCTTGGCTTCCGGGCTGACTTCTTCAATCTCTTCAATATCGCCAGTTACGGAAATCCGGATAACGGGATCGATGACAGCAACTTCGGTGCAATCAGCAGCGTCCGCTCCCAGGAACGACATATCCAACTCGGTTTGCACTACTCGTTCTAGCCTCGACTTGTGGGAGGCTGCCCGGAAGCATGCGTCGCGGGTGACCTCCCAAGACCGTGAGTCTCTTTCGCCGCGCAGACAGCTCTGCATCTGTTTGCCGGACATGGGAGCTCCGCACAGTTTTGCGAACCGGAAGCGAATGCTGGACACTCTCGCGACGATCTTTATTAACGGGACCCATGGCCGAAAAAGTACAGATTGAAGTTTGCGTCGATTCGGTGGCCTCTGCAATGGCCGCGCAGCAGGGCGGGGCGACCCGCATCGAGTTGTGCAGCGATCTGATCGAGGGAGGAATCACCCCCAGTGCCGGACTGATCGGGGTGGTCCGTGCCCGTGTCTCCATCGGCCTGCAGATCATCATTCGCCCCCGCGGCGGAGACTTCTGTTATACCGACGAGGAAGTCGAGGTCATGCGCCGCGACATCGTCGTGGCGAAGAACCTTGGCGCCGACGGCGTGGTGCTCGGCATCCTCAATGCCGGAGGTCACATCGATGTCCCGGGCACCCGCCAACTGGTCGAGTTGGCGCGCCCGCTCAACGTCACCTTCCATCGCGCCTTCGACATGGCCGCCGACCTGGTCCAATCTCTCGAAGACGTTTGCGCCACCGGCGCCGACCGGCTTCTAACTTCAGGCGGCGAACAAAAGTGTCTGCAAGGCGCCGAGACCATCGCCCGGCTCGCCAATTTGGCTCGCGGCCGCATTGCCATCATGGCCGGGGGTGGCATCGGTCACCATGACGCCGCCGCGATCATCGAACGTACCGGAGTCCGTGAGATTCATGTGGGACTAAGTACGCCAGTCCCCAGTCCAATGCGCTACCGCAACCCGCGGCTGTCGATGGGCAAAGTTCAGGGACGGGAATACGAGCGCGTGCAGGTGCTCGAAGAAAGTGTGCGCAGTCTGCACAGCGCCATCTTGCTGTCCAAGAGTTAGCCAGCTTGTAAAACCACACCCACGCCATCCCCGCCAAGGTGATCCCGAACAGAGAGTAAACGTTTACCATATCGCGTATAACCCATACTCATCACTGCGAAGCGGTTGGGAAAAGGACGTAGCGCATTTGCGGTGGCGAATCGCCATCCTGGCCAGTGCTGCGATCGCAATCAGCTATCTTGACCGTCAGACACTGCCGGTCGCGGTGCCAGCTATCAGCAAAGACATTCCGGTGACCAACGGGCAGTTCTCTGCCCTGTAGTCCGCGTTCTTATTCTCCTACGCTCTGATGTACGCTGGCGGCGACCAAAGCGATCCCATGACAAGACTCATCCAAATCAAGAAAGGTGCTTTATGCCGGGTTGCGTTGGTCGCGGAACCGAAGGTTCGATTATTAGACAACTGCCCTTCGATTTACGATCTGGCTAACATCGCTGTTGCCGCACAGATGAAGCTGAGCGAAGTGGCGCAACAAAGGGCCAGGAACGGGACGCTCGATAACGATCCAATTTATGCGGGCCAATCTGAATGGCGTCTGCTTCCAGCCATTGACCATCCTGACGAACCCTCGCGCTGCCTGATTTCCGGCACAGGATTAACACATCTCGGCAGTGCGCGCGGGCGCCAGTCCATGCACGCAACGGTTGCCGAAGATCTGACCGACAGCATGAAGATGTTCCGTTGGGGAGTCGAAGGCGGCCGCCCGACAGAAGGGGACATCGGCATCCCGCCGGAGTGGTTCCACAAGGGCACGGGCTGCGCGCTCCGTGCTCACGGCGAACCGCTCGAGATTCCAATTTATGCGGAAGACGGTGGAGAAGAGGCTGAGGTCGCCGGCGTTTACCTGGTTGCTCCGGACGGCCGACCCTACCGAATCGGCTTCTCCGTAGGCAACGAGTTTTCGGACCATCAATTCGAAAAAAAGAACTATTTGAACCTCGCCGGATCGAAGCTCCGCACCTGTTCCCTCGGACCAGAACTCGTGGTAGACGCAAAATTCGAATCTGTACCTGTGGCGGCGACGATCGAAAGGAATGGCAGCGTGCTCTGGACCAAAACCTACCGCACTGGGGAATCGGAGATGTGCCATAGCTTGCAAAACATCGAGCATCATCATTTCAAGTTCGACGCCCACCGCCGGCCGGGAGATGTCCACGTTCATTTCTTCGGCACAGACTGCCTCAGTTTTAGCGACCACATCCGCCTCCAGGATGGAGATGTCATGCAAGTCGCCGTCAAGGGTTACGGGCGCGCTTTGCGAAACCCGGTGCGGGTACACACGTCGAAGCACAGTCTAGTCAAAGCGATTCCTTTGGGATGAGGAAAACCATGGCAAAAACAAACGTCGCCATTCTGGGATTGGGCATCATAGGCTCGGGCATGGCCAATCGTCTGCTCTCCGCACATTTTCCGTTGGCGGTCTACAACCGCAAGCGAGACAAATGCATTCCCTTCGCCAGTAGTGGAGCGTTCATCGCCGATTCACCTCGCAATGCCGCATTGCGTTCCCAGATTATTCTCAGCATGGTGGCAGATGACGCAGCGTCCCGAGCCGTTTGGCTGGGGGAAAACGGCGCATTGGCTGGCGCCGCCCCGGGTTCGGTCCTGATCGAGTCCAGCACGCTCAGCGGAGACTGGATTCAAGAACTTGCCGCCAAGGCAACCGAGCGTGGCTGCCAATTCCTGGATGCGCCAGTTACCGGCACCAAGCCGCATGCTGCATCGGGCGAATTGGTTTTCCTCGTCGGAGGCTCGGCAGCGGCACTCGATGCGGCCCGCCTAGTGCTTTCTGTGCTGGGTCGCGATGTCGTCTATCTCGGCCCGACCGGAAGCGGCTCGCTTATGAAGCTGATCAACAACTTCGTCTGCGGAGTGCAGGCCGCGTCATTCGCCGAAGCTCTATCCATGATCGATGCCGGCGGTCTGGACCGCAGCAAGGCCGTATCCGTTCTCACCGGCGGTGCTCCCGGAAGCGGAATCTTGAAGAGAGTTGCGGAACGAATGGCTGCTAACGACTTCACGCCAAACTTCGCGCTGCGCTGGATGGCCAAGGATCTGCGGCATGCGCTGGGGGACGCTGCAGCGAAAGGAATTCATTTACAAACTGCAGCAGGGGCGCTTGCTGTGTTCCAGCAGGCACTTGCCGAAGGCCACGGCGACGAGGATTTCTCCGCCGTATCCAAATCATCGGTGCGACGCTCGAACTCAACTTTTTTCGTGGAGCCTTCTTCGCTCTAGTCGGCTGGGGAATGCACCAACCTAGGTGGGCGCAACCTGGCAAACGTTTGCTCGTCGCGCCCCTTGAATCCCAACTCTATCGGCAAGCTATGGTAAGATAACTCGCACTGACACTGGCCTATTCCCTGCTCAGACCCAATGGATATTCGCGAAATCGCCCGGAGAGCAAAGGTTTCCACCGCCACCGTATCCAGGGCTATTAATCATGTTCCTACGGTTGACCCTCAACTTGCCAAGCGGGTGTGGAGAGTGGTGGACGAACTGGGATATTTTCCCAACACCCAGGCTCGGGCACTGGTTTCCGGCCGGAGCCGTATTTTTGGCCTGATCGTCTCTGAATTCACGAATCCATTTTTTCCGGAGATCGTGCAAACCTTCGAGAATCTTGCAGTCGAGAATAACTACGAGATCCTGCTCACATCCACTGTGCATGACCCAAAACGGATGGAATCGTCGGTCCGGCGCATGATCGAGCGCCGGGTGGATGGCGTGGCGATTCTGACCTTTGGCATGGAAGAAACGCTGCTCGAACACCTGCGTTTCCGTAGCGTTCCGCTGGTGTTCGTCGACGTGGGACCCGATGTCAAAGGAATAGCCAATATAAAGATCAATTATCAAAACGGAATTCGTCAAGCCGTACAGCATCTCGCCGCACTCCGGCACACGCGGATCGCGTTTGTCGCCGGTCCGTTGCATTTGAAGTCTGCACTGGCGCGGCGAGAGGCGTTCAAGGCCTCGATGATCGAAATAGGGCTCGCTCCGGATCTCATCGTAGTCGGCGATCACCGCCTCGAGGGCGGGATGCGCGCCCTGATTGACCTGAGCCTGTTAAGCACGCGGCCAACTGCCGTGCTGTGCTCCAATGACATGACGGCCATCGGAGTCATGCGGCAGGCCTATGACCAGAACATCAAAATACCGGACGATCTTTCCGTGGTCGGGTTCGACGACATCCGCATGTCCGACTTTACAATTCCTCCCCTGACCACGGTTCAAATGTCGCAGAAGGAACTGGCCAAAATTGCTTTCCAGGCGCTCCTGAACGAGGTCGAAGACCGCCCGCCCTCGCATGAGCGCCACGAGTACGAACTGAACACCAATTTGGTGCTCAGACGTTCCACCGCGTTGGCCCCAACTGGCAAATCCTCGTCGAAATCCCCTAAAAGGGCTGGGGCCAGCAGAACTCGCCAGGCCACAACCACGGTCTAGCATCGGCACGGGATCGCCCTCTTTTTGCATTCGCGTCGGTCCATTCCCCAGGTAGGATTCTTTCGCCATCTCCGTAAGGCGGGTTGCAAATTGACGAGGCACGGGAATAATGTAAGATTGGTACTCAGCTCGGTAAACGATTACTATTTTCGGGTCGCCGGTCGGGGATTCCAGCTGCGGGGCATTTCCCAACTAGTAAATCCTCCGATGAATTCGGCCGTGCCGTGGTCCTCTTCAACCTGCCTGGCCATGTGTGGTGTTGCTGGTAAAAGCGGGACGATATGACGAAGAAAAAGTTGACGATGGGCCTGATCGTGGGCAAACGCGGATTTTTCCCCGATCATCTGGCTAAGACCTCGACCGTGGCGTCGGTCGTGCATGAAGCGACCACTCGATATCTGAATTGGGACATGCACTGGCACGAATCTCCGAAGGGAGCCTGCTGATGGCCATCGTGGCGGGAGTCGATTTCGGAACTCAGAGTGTCCGCGTCTCTCTTGTCGACAGCGAAAGGGGTCGGCTCGAGTCCGCCATAGCCGAGTATCCCCTGCACCGCAAACGCGAAGATCCGGAATACGCCACCCAATCCCACGACGATCACATGCGGGCACTTGCATCCGCGACGCGCGAAGCGCTGCGGAAGGCCCGCATTCCAGGAGATCAGGTGCAGGCCATTGCGCTCGACACCACGGGCTCCTCGGTGATTCCTGTCGGCAAAGACCTTCGGCCCCTCGGCGAATACTACCTGTGGTGCGACCACCGCGCTAAGGGCGAGGCTGCCGAGATTACCGAAGCGGCTCACCGAGAAGGCCTGGAGGCCATCCAGTGGTGCGGAGGGGTCTACTCGTCAGAGTGGGGGTTTTCCAAGCTGCTGCACTGGCTTCGGCACAACCCGGACAAGCGATCGGAGTTCGTTTCAGCATTCGAGCACTGTGACATGGTGGCGGCGACGTTGTGTGGTATCACTGACCCCAAGAACGTAAAGCGCAGTGTCTGCGCTATGGGGCACAAGTGGCTCTGGAACGCACAACTGGGCGGACTCCCGCCGGAGCGCTTTTTGGTGAAAGTGGACGCCTTGTTGAAGGGAGTGCGCGCCCAGCTGGATGGCGAATATGCCACATCCGATCAAATCGCTGGCTGGCTCAGTTCCGAATGGGCGGAGAAGCTGGGGCTCAAGCCCGGCATTCCGATTCCGGTGGGAGCGTTTGACGCGCATTGGGATGCGATTGGCGCCGGCTGCCGAACCGACGACATGGTGAACGTCATCGGCACGTCGACTTGCATCATTGGAATCACTCCCTCGGTGAACTTGGTGCCGGGAGTTTGCGGCGTTGTCCAAGGCAGCGTGCACCCTCTGCACACGGGAATCGAAGCCGGACTCTCAGCCGTCGGGGACATATTCAGCGCCATCGCTTCTCGCGCCGGAACCGACGTAAATGCATTGAGCGCCGGTCTGGAGAATTATCGGGCCGGGCAGACCGGTTTACTGCGAATGACTTGGGACAACGGAGACCGCACCGTGCTGGTGAATCCCAACTTGCGCGGCGCGACGCTGGGATGGAACCTGCAGAGCACGGCCCAGGACGAACTGTTTGCCGCGATCGAAGGCACCGCGTTTCACACCCGAGTGATTCTCGATCGCATGGCCGACAATGGAGTACCTATCAAACGGGTGATCAATGCCGGCGGCATTCCCCAAAAGAACAACGTCCTGAACCAGGTTTATGCCGACGTGTTGGGCAGGCCGGTATTGGTTCCCAGTGAGAGCGTGGTCAGTCTTGGGTCTGCCATCTTCGCTTTTCTGGCGGCCGGCATTTTCAAAAGCGTCGAGGAGGCGCAGGATAAGATTTGCCCTTCCTACAGCGCGTTCCTGCCGAATGATTCGGCGCAGCGCACGTACAACACTCTATACGCTCTCTACAGCAAGTTGTATTTCTCGCTGGGACAGCGGGGCAGCGACGGAATGGGAGAAATCCTGCCGACACTGATCGCCGTCGCGGAGTCTGCGGCAGAAGAAGCCAAGAAGTAGGCGCGCTGGCGTGGAGCGACGGTGAAAGCTCTAAGAATCGTGCGATTGTTCGTGATCGGTCGCAGTTCCCATAGCCAAAGGCAGCAGCATTTTGTTTCCGCCCTTGTTCTCCTCGGATTCGCAAGTCAATTTTGCTGGCCCCAGCAACCCTCGCCGAGCGTCAGCGTTCAGGTCCACTACGACCAGTTTGAGGGCCAGTTCCCGCCTGTCTGGACTTACTTCGGCTACGACGAGCCCAACTACACGTACGCCCCAAATGGCAAGAAATTACTCGGCGAATTGGCCGCTGCAGATGCGGTTCCCGTATACATACGCACTCACAATCTGCTGACCAGCGGCGACGGATCGGCTTCCCTGAAGTGGGGATCGACGAACGTCTACTCGGAAGATGCATCCGGTCATGCAATCTATGATTGGACGATTCTCGACCGTATTTTCGACACTTTTCGCGCAACCGGCGTTAAGCCGCTTGTCGAGATTGGTTTCATGCCCAAGGCGCTCTCCATTCACCCCGAGCCCTATCGTCACGACTTTCCACGGGATAAAGTCAACGGCATCTACACCGGATGGGCCTATCCTCCGAATAACTATAAGAAGTGGTCGGATCTCGTTTTCCAATTCGTTCACCATCTTCGCGAACGCTACAGCGATGCCGAAGTGAAGACTTGGTTGTGGGAAGTTTGGAATGAGCCCGACATTGGGTACTGGCAGGGAACGCCGGAGGAATATTTCAAGCTTTACGACTTTTCGGTCGACGCAGTCCTGCGAGCCCTTCCCGGGGCGCGGATCGGAGGACCGGACACAACCGGCCCAGGCAACTCGAAGTCAGCCGACTTTCTACGGGCCTTCCTCGACCATTGCGCACACCAGAAGAATTACGCAAACGGCAAGATTGGATCGCACCTTGATTTCATCAGCTTTCATCCCAAGGGATCTCCTACCTGGCAAGGGGACCACGTGCAGATGGGGATCAGCCGTCAGCTTGCCGCCATCGAACAGGGATTCAAGATCGTGGCTTCTTTTCCGGAGTGGCGGAAGACTCCGATCATCCTGGGAGAGTCGGATCCTGAGGGTTGTGCAGCCTGTTCTGCCAAAGACAATCCCCAGAACCTGTATCGCAACGGACCGCTCTACGGCGCCTATACCATCGAGGCTCTGAATAATATCCTGGCGTTAGCGCGCCAAGAATACGTCCCTCTTCTCGGAGTGGTCACCTGGGCTTTTGAATTCGAGGACCAGCCTTATTTCGCAG
Organism: Acidobacteriota bacterium; assembly: GCA_013289685.1. Taxonomy (GTDB): domain Bacteria; phylum Acidobacteriota; class Terriglobia; order Terriglobales; family Acidobacteriaceae; genus Sulfotelmatobacter. Next base: position 57,664 of record JABCZL010000006.1, read on the forward strand.
GTTTCCGGGAGCTGGCAACGAACGGCTTGGACAAGCCCGTCTTGAACGCCTTTCGGATGCTCGGACTCATGGGCAATGAACGCGTCAAAGCAAGCAGTTCAGGAGGCGTGTCAACGGACGAAGTTGTACGCAGCGGCGTGCGCGCGATGCCTGACATCAACGTCATCGCGACTCGCAAGAAGCGTGAAATCGAGGTCCTGGTCTGGAATTATCACGATAACGACGTTCCCTTCCCCGTCACTTCCATCAATGTGTCGATAACTGGGCTGCCCGCCGATGAAAAACGCGCGCTGCTGGAACACTTTCGGGTGGACTCCGACCACAGCAACACATTCACCGCCTGGAGAGAGATGGGCTCACCGCAATCACCGTCTGAGAGCGAGTACAAGCGCCTGGAGAGTGCCGGTCACCTACAACTTCTCAACTCGCCTTCCTGGATGGAAATTCAGCGGGGTAGCATCGAGTTGCACTTCACACTGCCTCGGCAGGGTTTTTCCCTTGTGCGCCTCTCGTGGTGAGTCTTGAGGACGAGCTATGCATGCAGTGCCAGATTCCACACTTGCATGGAGGTCGCTTGCCGATTCGCCCAGGCGTAGTAGGGAATGAAGGTTAGAGGAACACTGCGGGTTCTTACTTCCGCGCCATACCGCAAATAGAGGTTTTTCTCCGACGCTCCCCGTTCGTAAACCGCGCCTGTGTGATGAAGCACCACCATGCCCCCGAGCAAGTCCTTCCGGAATTCGGTCTGAAATTGTTGTGCCGGCTGGCGCCCTGGATTGACGGCAACGTCGCTGAGGGATATGCCGCTCGGTTGGTCGATCTCCTCTAGGCAGTAGATAAGCGGCCCTCGTTGAATTGCCACTCGCCCGGTGTCATCCGCCACCCGAGGATTCGCTTCAATCACCTGGGGCACGACTTCCATTTTTACCTGAATGATGTCACCCGGTGACCAGCGGCGCCGGATCGGCAGATATGCTCCCGGAGTCGCACCCGTCAGCTCCTTGGCATTTACGGATACTTGCACGTGGTCGGCCCAGCCAGGAATGCGAAGGTAAACAGTAAACTCGGATGCTTCCGCAGGCGTGACTGTGATCTCCACACCACCGTCCCACGGATAGCTCGTCTTCTGCCCAACCTTAAGACCAGTTCCATTCTCCAGGTGCCAGTTGAGCTCGGAATTGTCGTACAGGTGCACGTAGATTCCGTCTGCGCTGGTGCTGTAGAAATACCCTGGGAGCGACCCGAAAGTCCGCTCAAGGTTGGGCGGGCAGCAGGTCACGTCGTACCAGGGATTGCGAATCTTGTCGCCGGTAGACGGATCAAAAGCCAGCGGGTTGCGATAGCAATAGAGCGTGCCGTCAAGCGACATTCCGGAATTAATCCCGTTGTACAGAGCGCGCTCTATGATGTCAGTAAACTTCGCGTGACCAGTGACGGCCAGCATGCGCCAGTTCCACATCATGTTGCCGATGGCGGCGCAGCTTTCGCCGTACGCTCGGAAATTCGGCAACTCATAAGCATCCCCGAACGCTTCCCCGTCAGACCGGGAACCGACTCCACCCGTGACATACATCTTGGTGGTGGTCGTGTCTTGCCAGAGCCTGTTGAGCGTTTGCCAGTACGTTGGATCTCCGGTTTCCATGTAGTAGTCGGTGGCGCCGCAACAGGCATACATCGCCCGCACGGCGTGCCCCTGCATCTTGGTCCGCGAAGTGAAGGGAGTTCCGCTGAACATGTAGATGGTCCGGCGTTCCGGCAACTCAATGCGTGAGTCTCCCTGCAGGATATAGCCGGCAAGATCGAGCTGACGCTTGTCACCAGTAATTCGGTAGAGCTCGATGAGTCCCATCTCGATTTCGGGGTGACCGGAAACAATCGGCTGCTTGGGCGCGGGACCGTAATGCGGAATCAGGAAATCATCGACGAAGCGAATGCCGGCATCGAGCAACTTGCGGTCGCCCGTCCCGCGGTAGTAAGCGATGGCTCCCTGAAGCATGTGGCCGATGTTGTACAACTCATGACCGGTCGACTGAGTTTGCGGAAGCATTCGCAAAGACTTGCGATCATCCTGATAATAAGTATTCAGGTAGCCGCTGGGCTCCTGCACCGCGACGACCTCATCAATCAGGTTCTCAGCGCTTGCCCTGAGTTCCGGACGATCGCCCGATTGCAGCACGAAACCAACCGCCTCAGTCCACTTGTAAACATCGGAATCGGAAAACACAGGACCGCTCTGCGCAGCGGTACTTTTCCCGGCCAGTCGGCGGAAATTGTTCATGCGGCCGTTGGCTTCTAGCAGGTCGTGCATCGTGGGGATGCTCTTGGTCACGTTGATCTCGCGGCGTTGATCCCAGAAACCGCCGGTGATAGTGACCGCGCGCACTGGAATATCCCGCAGCTTGGCGTGAGGTGATTTGGCTAGGTTTTCAATACCCTGATCTCTCCAACCGGGCGCGTCGGTCAGCGCCGCAACCGTCTGCGGCATGGTTTTTCCGTTGGCTCTGACCTCAGAGAAAACTGGAAATGTGGGCAGAGACGATACGGCCGCTATCGAAATTGCCGCGGTTACGAACTGTCTGCGCGAGATGTTTCCTTTATCAGCCATTTCTTTACCTTTTCGCCCTCTTCCTACAGCGACCATTGAACAACTGTGTAGGAGCGCGCCGGAGCCTCAAACTTGGTGCGCCCTCCGCTGCTGGCCGGTACTGCAAACGATTGCGGCACAACTCGTAGCGGTGCAGCAAAGGTGTTCGCAGCCTTCAGGTCATCGCCCGTCAGCACGAAAGCTGAAATCACACCCGCTGGACTCGCATCTTCCCACACTACCTCCACGTCGTGAGCCTTCGACAAATCGCGGTTCAGAATGAAAAGAGAGAGTTTGCCATCGCCGCGATCTAATGAACCTGCGACATCCACATGCCCAACCTGGTCTAAACCGGCAACTTCATAAGTCGACGACTGTACTAAGAGATCCAACACCGTACCTCTGGCAAATTGCAGTGCCCAACTGTATGGGTAGTAGATCGTCTGCAGCAGGATGCCGTTCGCGTCCGTCATGATCGGAGCGATCACGTTGATCAACTGCGCGAGGCAGGCGAGCTTCACGCGATCCGCATTGCGCAGCAGAGAATTGATGAGCCCGCCCACCAGCAGAGCATCTTCCAGGTTGTAGATCTCTTCCAGCAAATGCGGCGCTTCCTGCCGGTGGCCATTCACCGCATCTCCGGTTGTGGTGCGATACCAGACGTTCCATTCATCAAACGACAACCACAGCTTCTTCGCAGATCGCTTGTGCCCTCGCACCAGATCGCAGACCGCAACCGTCTCGGCGATCTGCCGCTCCATGCTCAGATTCATAGCGAGATATTTCGAGCTATCGCCGCCAGTGTCACGATCATTGTTGCCAAAGTAGCGATGGAGCGAGAGACCATCCACATACTGGTAGCACTGTTCGAGCACTTCGCGATCCCATTCGAGATACGTCGGCATAAAGGGACCGCTTGAGCCGCAAGCAATCAGCTTGAGCGACGGATCCACGTAGCGCATCTGCCGGGCGGCGTCGGCAGCCTTCAGACCGTACTCCGTGGCTGACATGTGCCCGATCTGCCAGGGACCGTCCATTTCGTTGCCCAGACACCAGTGCTGCACCTTGTACGGATCAGCAATGCCGTGCTGTCGCCGCAGATCACTCCATTTGGTGCCCTTGTCGATATTGCAGTACTCAACCAGAGCGGCCGCCTCCTCCGGTGTTCCTGTTCCCAGATTCAGCCCCATCAGAGGCTCCGTGCCTGCAGCCTTGCACCAGGCAAGGAACTCGTTGGTTCCGAACTGGTTCGATTCCATCGTGTCCCAAGCCTTGTCAAGCACCCGCGGCCGATCCTTTTTGGGACCAACGCCATCGAGCCAGTTATAGCCCGACACGAAGTTCCCTCCCGGATAGCGAACGATCGGAACCGCGAGTTGCCGGATTTCGTTGAGAATGTCTTTCCGAAATCCCTGGGAGTCGGATAACTTGGATCCGGGATCGTAGATGCCCTCATAGATCGCCCGGCCAAGGTGCTCCAGGAACGAGCCGAAAAGATTGCGATCGAGCGGCGCGATGGTTCGTCGGGAGTCGACGTAGACCCGGGTAGGTGCACTCCCACTGGCGGACGAAGCCGATTGTCGTGCGCCAGGCGGCGACAATAAAGAACTCCCGAACATTGCCGTCGCGGAACATGCCATCCCGGCGTTGGAAGCTTGTTTAAGAAAACGGCGTCTGGAGGCGGAAAATGGATTCATGGCATCCCTTCATGGACGAGTGTTCTAAATCTACTCGCTGATTCGTGAGCCGGAAAGGCATTTAGTTTGGCCCATTAGTATAACGATGGCAAGTCCGGCAGTGTGGCTTCGAGTCTTCTGCGGCTTCACTTCGGTCTCGGGGAGTTTGCCAAACTGACCGGGTCGAATTCGAATAGCCCTCGATCCGCAAACAAACGGGTAACAACCGGCTTCAGCGAGGAACACTGTGGCAGTTTTTCCATTCCGAAGCAGTATGGCAAGACATGTGGGGGCTGCGGTCGTGGCTGCCGCTTCTGCGCTCTGTTTCACCGCAATCAGCGTCGCGCAGCTTGCCCCAACTGCGAAGATCGTCATAGATGCCGCAAAGGTCGAAGGAGAAATCAGCCCCACCCTTTACGGTCAGTTTGACGAGTTTATGTTTGAGGGAGTCAAGGGTGGTTTGAGCGCCGAGCTTCTTCGTGACCGCAGCTTCGACGAAGCGCCCAACGCGATTGGACTCCCACGCTACTGGGAGCGCGATCCGGACGATCGCAACGACGATTCAAGTCTGCACTTTCATTGGGATGACCAAGTCTTCTACCCACCGACCCGGCCAACAACAACCGATGTCCCTGATCATTCGTTGCGCATTGATCTGGCGCATGACTCTGGGCAGCGCCATGGAATTCGGCAGAGTGGAATTTCCATCCGCAAAGGAAGTAGTTATAACGGTTACGTTTGGGCCAGAACAGCTGATTTCGACGGATCGCTCACGGTCGCCCTGGAAGCGGACCGCACTGACGGGGAACGCTATGCGTCGGCCGAGATCCCCGGCGTTGCAGGGCCCTGGCGGAAATATGACTTTGGCCTGACTTCAACCGCGGACGATCCGCTGGCAAAGTTGGTGGTGTTGTTTCATGGAAAGGGACGATTCTGGATCGATCAGATCTCTCTGATCCCCGGCGACGCCGTGCATGCGGTTCGAGCCGATGTCTTCGAGAAACTCAGAGAAGTCCGGCCATCCTTTATTCGCTGGCCCGGCGGCAACGTCGCGCAGGACTACCACTGGCTGTGGGGTGTCGGTCCGAAAGATGAGCGTCCCGCATGGGTGAACCTTTCCTGGGGAAACGAACTGGAGCCGGGAGATTTCGGCACGGACGAATTCATTCAACTCTGCCGCGACCTCGGGACCGAGCCTTCTTTTACCGTGAACGTCGAAGGCCGCGGAGCAACCGCTCAGGAAGCCGCAGCGTGGGTGGAATACGCCAATGGGCCCGCTACGTCGAAGTATGGAGCACTCCGCGCCGAAAACGGGCACCCAGCCCCCTATCGGGTGAAGTATTGGGAGGTAGGCAACGAAATCTGGGGGAACTGGGTACGGGGGCACTCCGACGCTGCAACCTACGCACGAAATCTGGAACGCTACGCTGAGGTATTGCGCGCGGTAGACCCGTCCATCCGGCTCATTGGCGTTGGTGACAACGACATGAATTGGAATCGCATGGTCCTCAAGACCTCCGGTTCCAAGATCGATTATCTGGCCATTCATCACTATTACGGGCAAAGAGAAATGCAAGGAGATGCGAGAAACCTGCTGGCCCACCCCATTCATTACGAGCGCTTCTACAAGGAAGTAGCGCAAGCGATTGCTGAATTGGTTCCGGGCCATACCATCCAGCTGGCCATCAACGAGTGGAACACCTCTCTGCCTCTGCCTGCTCAACACTCGATGCTGTCGGCACTCTACGCGGCGCGCTTGATGAACGTGTTTGAGCGAAGCAGCAATGTCGGCATGAGCGCGGCTTCGGATATGGTGAACGGCTGGCCCGGCGGGCTGATCCAGGCGAGTCGTCACGGAGTATTCGTTACTCCGACCTATCTTGCGAACCAGTTGTATGCGTCTCATCTGGGACGGCAACGCCTGAGCGCGCAAGTGCAGAGTCCCACGTTTGACAGCCCTCTTGAGGGACGTTCTATCCCGTATCTCGACGTCGTCGTGAGCCGCAGTTCCAATGGCAGGCAGATTTTCGTCAAGGCGGTGAACACAGATCTGTCGCACGCTTTGCGCACTACGATCGAAATAACGGGAGCAACGACTCACCCGCAAGCGCGCATGGATACGCTTACGGCTGCTTCCCTCGACGCGGCCAACAATTTCTCCACCCCGGACGCAGTAGCGATCCGCGGCAAGGACGTTCCCGCAGGTTCAAGCTTTACCGTGGAACTGCCGGAGCATTCCATCTCCGTAATCACGTTGGACGTGGAGTAGCACACCGTGCGTTCGCACGGCCCTATTCCTGCCGGTCTGCCACCGTCTGTATCAAATCGCCCAGTTGCTGCGCCGTAAATGTGTTGCCTTCGAGGTTGGCAATCAGGTGTCCGCTGCGACTGATCACGACGGTATGAAACGAATGCACAAAGAGAGCCTCATCGGGGTAAAACGCCATATCGAACCTGCGGCAGAGCAGCTGAATGTCGGACTGTGTTCCAGTGAGAAAGCGCCAATTGTGGGGATCCGCCTTCCAGGTACGGGCGTAATTCTTGAGAGCGTCGGGCTGATCGTGAACGGGGTCGATGACGACAGTGAGCAGGATGAAATCCCGCCCCATGTGGTTGCCGAAACGCCTTTGCAGAACGCCGAAATTATTCGACAGTCGAAGGCAATAATCAGGCAGCGGGCACCGAGTGTAAATGAACGTCAGAGCCACGACTTTGCCTGTGAACTGCGAGAGAGATACCACCTGATGATTCTGGTCGACGAGCTGAAAGTCAGGGACCGCCGCGCCCACACTAAGAACCTCAGCCGACGGCGGCTTTGCGCTGGTTTCATTTTCCAGCAGTTTGAGGCGCCGGGCTTCGGTTGGATCCAGTTCAAGACTCTCGAAGGGGACGACGCGGACGCCTTCGGCAAAGGACGAGCCTTTTTCGACCACCAGCGTGAACTCCACCGTAACCCCCGGCTGAACTCCGTCCGGTAATTTTGAATCTCGCACGGGAAACGACATCACCATTGCATCCATGTACCCGACGATCTCTTTGCAAGAGACGGTGATTGTGTGCTTCGAGAGGTCAGACGCCAGCAGCAATCCCGTGACGCTATACTTCTGCGACGACGATGCAAGAGCGGCACTGGCGACAAGCCCAAGTGCACATAGCGCAGCTAGGCCACCGTGCCACACCCTCCGACGCATCATGGTGCCGACCTCTTGGCGGCTGTGCTTCCGCTCAACGCAGACTTCTCTGCTGCAGGCTGTTGATCGCGCTGCGGACCACCCAGGCGGAAGCGGGGCCGCTCCAACATATCGTAACCCTTGGCAAACTCCTTGATCTCTAAAAACTGATTCGCCGCCATGTTCGAGAAGTCCTGGCGTGTGTTGCTGACGGGCCACGTGATCTCCAGATCGAGGATCCGCGCCGACTTCCCCAATCCGATGTGCTGCGTCAGCGGAGACGCACCGAAAGACCCTCCACTGCCCACCGTCCGATAAATCGACCGTGGTGGTTTTCCCTCATTCTGCACCGTCACCTTGATGCGCGCTCCGATCGCTGCACGGTTGGTTTTGACGCCGACTAGATGCAGACTGATCCAGTCGTTGCCGTTGCCGGGGTTTTCGAAAAGGCGGAAGGCGTGGCTATCGCCGGGGACGGCGCCTCCGACTTCCTCGAGCAGATCCTCATCGCCATCGTTGTCGATGTCGGCGAAGGCGACCCCATGTCCTTTATGTAATTCGCCGGTGCCTGACGAAGCGGTCACGTCGGTAAAGAACTTACCTTCCTTGTTGTGCAACATGACATTTGGCAACATCGAAGCATAGCTAGGATTCCCCGTTCCCAGATAGATATCGAGGAAGCCGTCATTATCGATGTCGCCGAAGTTTGCGCCCATGGGCATAAAGACGCGGTCGAGACCGACTTCTGCCGTTACGTCCCGGAAGGTCCCATTCCCGAGATTCTTGTAGAGCTTCATGGTTTCTGCATTGGGAGGCAGGCCCAGATAGCTGCGGATCGACTCGTCCACCGACACGTAGTAACTCGTGACAAACAGATCGGGCCAGCCGTCGTTGTCATAATCGAAAAACCACGCGCCAAAGCTTTGCCACGGTTTCTGAACTCCCGCCCGCAAGGCTACGTCCGTAAAAGTTTTGTTGTGGTTGTTGTGAAAGAGAAAATGGTCGCCGTTAAGATTTGAGACGTAAAAGTCCACGTACCCATCGTTATCGTAGTCCGCAGCGACGATGGACTTCGTATAAGCAACGCGATCCACACCGGCAGCGTGAGAGATGTCTTCAAACGTGCCATCTCCCCTGTTGCGGAAAAGATGGCTCGGTCCATTCTCGTTGCCCACGAACAGATCCAGGTAGCCGTCATTATCGATGTCGGCCCAAACTCCGGTTTGGGTCTGGAGTGGCAGGTCTAGACCAGCGGCCTTGGTCACGTCGGTGAAGGTGCCGTCGCAGTTATTGCGCAACAATGACATCCTCTGGGGAAACTCCCAGGCCCCGCGCAGAACCAGGATGTCGAGGCACCCGTCGTTGTTGTAGTCGGTCTGGATCAAATTCAGGCCACCCAACTGCGCGCTCAGTCCCGCCTGGGCCGTGCGGTCGATGAATGTGCCGTCGCCGTTGTTGTGAAAAAAATGCATGGGGGCGCACTGGCCGAAATCGGAAGTCACGATATCGAACAACCCCTTGCGCTCGAAATCATCGACAATCAGCCCGCCCGACATCGAGTAAAGATTGATCCCCGCCGCCGGCGCAACGTCCACAAACCGCCCCACATCTTCCGGCGATTCAAAGGTTGAGGGCGGAATCAGGTACTGCTGAGGAACTCCTTCCGGATACTTTCCCAGCGTCATGAAGGCGAGGTTGAGGATCCACCGGACATCGAGCGCCTCGGGCTTCCGGTGCAAATACTTCAGCAGATACTCAACCGCTTTGTCGGATGCGGAGGGCTTGGAAAAACTTTGCTTTGCGACCGGTGGAAACATGCACCGATCGCCGGGATGCCGGTAGACGTCATTATCGATCTCGGATTTGTGCAGATAAGCGATGCCGAGCACCTCTTCCAGTTCAGGCATTGCGCCAGGTAGTTCCTTTGTCGCAATGTCATAGGCCGACACCCACTGCTCGATCGCTTTCTCCATCTCGCCCTTATAGGAGTAAATGTTGGCGAGCGCGTAGTGCATCTGAATCCGGTCGAGGGCGCTGCCATTGGCCACACCCTCGGGGTTTCCCGGATCCAGTCGCTTTTCAACCGTTTCGATCACTGAGGCCAGAGATCTTTGCCGAATATCGCACATCGCCTGGAGATCCTGGTTCCACCCGTCGGACTTCGGAAACGAACGGAAAGCCAGATCAGCTTCTCCTTTTCCTCCAACGTTGGGCGCGTAGCGGATCGCTCCCGTTGCAGAAGATGGCAATAAGCGGGCGGGGGCAGTGGCTTGCATGGTTCCCGCCTCCGTCGGCGAAATGATCTTGAGGATGGCATAGCCCGAATGCGTATGGACGATATTTGAGATCTGCCCCACAGTCATCCCCTTGAGAGCATCGCGCAGTTCAGCACGAAACATCGAGGGCTCGACCCTGCCCATATAGCCTCCGTCAGAAGCGGTTGGGTCGATCGAGACCGCTTTCGCAACTTCGGCGAAGTCTTCCCCGTTCTTCAGGCGCAGTAGCACTCGCTCTGCCTGGGCTGATGAGTCCACGACAATGATTCGCACTTCAACAGAGCCAGAGTCCGAACGTTGGGCGCAAAGCCAGGTGGGTGAGGCTAGAAGTTGTAGGAGCAACGCGCAAATCAGAATGCGGGACATGGCGCTTCCCTGAGTGTACCCGAGGTCCCCTCGCTCACAGCCCGGGTGAGAGGGACCTGCAAAATGCGGCTTGGGTTCCAACTGCATCGCGGCTGGCCGAAAAAACAATAGCATCAGAATCAGCAAGCGTTTACTATGACGACCATATTATCTCGCCGTCTTCAGAAAAAGTGAGGTCCACATGCAACGCCGACAATTTCTCTGCGCAGGCTTGGCAGGGGCGGGAGTGGTCCTCGCCTCCAAAGTGCCGTTCCCCCTGGCCTGGGCACAATCCGGCGGCTCCGATTCGCGCATTGAAATCCTGGCTAACGAACCCCTGGGAACCATTTCCCCCAACCTCTACGGGCATTTCGCCGAGAATCTGAGCGGGGTCATCTATGACGGGATATGGGTGGGCCCAAAGTCCAAAGTGCCCAACGTGGATGGAATCCGCAAAGAACTGATCGACGAGATGAGGAAGATCAAGGCTCCCGTGGTGCGCTTTCCCGGCGGCTGTTTTGCCGACAGTTACGATTGGCGCGACGGAGTTGGTCCGGCGGACCGGCGTCCGCGTCGAACTAATTTCTGGGCGCCAGGTGAAGCTCCCGAAGCGCCCGCCAGCCACCGCTACGATCCCAACGAATTTGGCACCGACGAGTTCGTACATTTCTGCAAGCTCATCGGCAGTGAGCCTTATCTCGCCGCGAACCTCCGAAGTCTGCCGGCCGAAGAACTCGACCGCTGGGTTGAGTACTGCAACTCTCCTGCCGGCAGCACGACGCTGGCTGATATGCGCGCGGCGGCAGGATTCAAAGAACCCTTCAACGTCCGTTTCTGGGGCGTAGGCAATGAATCGTGGGGATGTGGAGGAAACTTCACAGCGCAGGAATACGCCGTGGAGTTTCGGCGATTCACCACCTGGGTCCCGCGCTTTCAGCCGCGATCTGCGCCCGACAGTCGGGAGGAACTATCGTTCATTGCGTCCGGCCCGAACGTGGATGATTGGTCATGGACGCGCGGCTTCTTCGAGGAGATTTCCCGCAAAGGTCGCTTCCAATTGCGCAGCGTCTATGGCTGGGCGCTCCACCACTACGCTTGGAATCTCAGCCGCGGCCGCACGCGCGACTGGGTGCAAGGCAAAGGCGATGCGCTCAAGTTTGACGCGGTGGATTGGTACGAACTACTGCGCGAAGGCGACCGCATGGAGGGGCTCATCAATGGCCACTGGCAGGTCATGGGAGAGGACGACCCGGAACACTGGGTCAAGTTGGTTGTCGATGAATGGGGTCCCTGGTACAAGCCCGGCAGCGAGGCCACTCCCGGCGATCAACTGGAACAGTTGCCAAGCTTACGCGATGCGGTTTTCAGTGGGATGACCCTCGACATATTCAATCGCCACCCCGAAAAGATCGCAATGGCAAATTGCGCTCAGTTGATCAATTGCCTGAATAGTCTTTATCTCGCCCACGAGGATCGGTTCGTGGTCACGCCTGTTGGGCACGTGTTCGCCATGTACGCCGCCCACCAGGGCGGACAGGCGCTGCGTACCATCTTCTCCGCCCCAGCGATCGACTACGACCGGGATGGAAAGGCATCGTCGCTTTGGGGATTGAAAGGGTCGGCGTCGGTCCGCGACAAGGATCTGACATTGACGGTCGTCAATCCTCATGTAAGCGAAGCATGCGACGCCGAGGTCGTGGTGCGCAGCGCAAAAATTCGAACGGCAGAGGCCACGATCCTGACCCATACCGACATCCACGCTCACAACACGTTCGCGGACAAAAACGCAGTCGTGCCGCGTACACAGAGCGCAGAGGTCCGGGGAGGCACGATCAACTTCCGCTTTCCGCCGGCCTCGGTCACCAAGCTTGCCCTACAGTTGGCGTAACGAAGACACCCGGAACGTGGAGCTTCTGTGGAGCTTCTAATGAGACGCAATTCGTCTGTTGTCGTCGTGGTTCTCGCCTTGGTGATGGTTGTGGCGTCCTGCAGCGGGGGCCGTGGCGGCAGTTCCAATCCGAAGATCCCGACCGTATTCAGCAACTACCATCTCAGCGGCGCGATTTCGCCCGTGCGTGATCCCAGCGTGATCCGCTTCAACAATACGTACTACGCGTTCAGCACAGACACCGGCGCCCCCGTCAGCGGGTCTCTTCCAATTCTGTGCTCCCAGGACCGCGTGGCCTGGGCCTGCTGTGGCTCCGTTTTCGGTCAGATTCCGCAGTGGGTCGTGAAATCGGTTCCGGGAGTGCTCGGACTGTGGGCGCCAGACATTTCTTACTTCAATGGCCTTTATCATGTGTACTACGCTGGCTCGACGTTTGGATCCAATACATCCGTGATCGGCTTGGCCACTAATACCACGCTCGATCAAACTGACCCGAACTATCAATGGATCGATCAGGGCGAGATATTGGGGTCGAACTCGACCGATGACTTCAACGCGATCGATCCCAACATTCTGGTGGATTCCGGCAGTGTTTGGCTGACCTTTGGGAGTTACTGGACCGGCATTAAGCAGCGGCAGATCGATCCCGTCACGGGCGGGTTGTTAAGCTCAAATCCAACCGTGTACTCGCTGGCGTACCGCCCGAACGCTCAATACGATCCGATCGAGGGTTCAAGCCTGGTACATAAAGACAGCTATTACTATCTATTTGTGTCCTTCGATGATTGTTGCAACCCGAACCCCTATCAGGACACATATCGCATCATGGTAGGGCGAGGCACCAGTCCTAACGGCCCGTTCGTCGATATGAATGGGGCGGACCTGATGCAAGGCGGAGCCGCACAGCTTCTGGCCGGTGATGATGTCACCTGGAGCGGGCCGGGAGGACAAACCGCCTACGTGGACGCTGTAAACGGAGACATCGTAGTATTCCATGCGATACATTTGCCGGATGGCACGCCGTATTTGTTCTGTAACTCTCTGACATGGACAAACGGCTGGCCGCAGATTCAGCCGTAGGCTTTTTCCGCGTGTCGGACTGCGAGCAGCTCGTAGCCGCACTTGTTTTGAGGTCTCTACCGAGAAGCGTATGCCCAAGCGATTGATTGCGATTCTGAACTTGGTGGGATTTGTTGTGGTTGTTTCCCTTTTCTGCGCCGCGTCCGACACACGATGGACGGCGGAGCGAGCAAACAACTGGTATTCTCACCATCCCTGGCTTATCGGAAGCAATTTCATTCCCAGCACTGCGATCAATCAATTGGAGATGTGGCAAGCGGATTCCTTCGACCTGCCTACGATCGATCGCGAACTCGGCTGGGCCGAATCTCTGGGCATGAATACCATGCGCGTCTTCCTGCATAACCTGCTGTGGCAGCAGGATTCTGCAGGTTTTCTCAAGCGCATGGACCAGTTCCTTGCGGTGGCCGACAAGCATCACATTCGAATTATGTTCGTGCTACTGGATTCCGTGTGGGACCCCAACCCCCACCTCGGCAAGCAACGCGAGTCACGTCCGCATGTTCACAACTCAGGATGGGTTCAAGCGCCGGGAGCGGACTTGCTGAAAAATGAATCGCGATGGAACCGGGAACTGATGCCCTACGTCGTGGGAGTGATTGCCCACTTTCGCAACGATAAGCGTGTTCTGATCTGGGACCTGATGAATGAACCGGACAATGACAGCCCTCAATACAGCAGCCAGGAACTCGCCAATAAAGCGGGAGCGGCTCTGCGACTATTACGGCAGGAGTGGAAGTGGGCTCGCAGCGCTCATCCTTCCCAGCCCCTCACCAGCGGAGTGTGGAAGGGAGATTGGTCCGAAGCGCACATCAGCGAGATGGCACGGTTTCAACTTGAGAACTCGGACGTGATCACATTTCATTGCTACGATCCTCCCGACGCCATGAAAAAGCGGATCGCGCCGTTGAGACGCTTCCAGAGACCTCTGATTTGCACCGAATATATGGCCCGTCCCCTGGGAAGCACGTTTGCCGCAATCCTCCCGATCCTCAAGCAGGAGAAAGTCGGAGCGTACAACTGGGGATTCGTCAGCGGTAAAACGCAGACCATCTATCCGTGGGATTCGTGGGAGAAAACCTACAGCAGCGAGCCGCCTCTGTGGTTTCATGATATTTTCCACACCGATGGCACTCCGTACGATCCCCGGGAAACCGAGTTCATCCGGCAGATGACACGAACCGAGCAGGGCAACTCGTGACCAGGAACGATCGCCGACAACACCGGCAGATGTTGACTGAATCCTTCACCGCAATGGAGCCGAGAATGAGTTGGGGCGTGTCGGTTGTGGGTTGTGGCTTTCTGGTGCTCGTTTTGACAGCCTGCGCTGCGGCGCAGGAGAAACCGGAACCGGAGCACGCCACTGCACAGACTCCCGGAGTAGTCTCGACGGGCGGGGCGCACGCCGCCGTACTGGACAACGAAAGTCGCCCTATCACGGCAGGCGGATTTGTCGACAGCGGCCCTGTCGTCTTCCAGGATGTCTCCGCACAGGCTGGATTGACGAAGTGGCGTCACGTCATGGGTACGCCGGAAAAAACCTACATTCTTGAGACCGTCGGTTCGGGTGTGGCTTTGCTTGACTACGATAACGACGGCTGGCTCGACATTTATCTGGTGAACGGATCTACCTACGAAGCCATGTCGGGAAAAGTTTCTCCACCCCACGCGGCGCTGTTTCACAACAATCGCGACGGCACGTTTACCGACGTCGCGCAACAGGCCGGAGTTACCAACGATCGCTGGGGTTTCGGCGTAGCCGTGGGAGACTACGACAACGACGGCTGGCCTGACCTGTACGTAACGAATTTCGGCAAGAACCGCTTGTATCACAATAATCATGACGGAACTTTCACCGACGTTGCGGAAAAGGCCGGAGTGACACTCGGCAATTGGTCTACCGGACCAACTTTCGGCGATTACGATGGCGATGGGCGACTTGACCTCTTCGTTCCGGGCTATGTGCACTATGACATTGAACATCCGCCGGTGCCGGGCTCATCCGTCGTGGCCTTCTCCACGTGCGAATTCCGCGGACTAAAGGTGATGTGCGGGCCCCGTGGATTAAAGGGCGAACCGGACCACCTCTTCCACAACAATGGAGACGGTACTTTTAGCGACGTCAGCGAGAAGGCTGGCGTGAGCGATGCCAATGCTTACTATGGACTCACGGCTGTCTTTGCGGATCTCAACAATGACGGAAAAGTGGATCTCGCAGTGGCCAACGACTCTACTCCAAACTATCTCTACCTCAACAAGGGGAAAGGCACTTTCGAAGATTCGAGCTATGCTTCCGGCTACGCGCTGAACGAGAATGGCCGCGAAACGGCCTCGATGGGAATCGCGGTGGGCGACTATCTTAACAACGGTTGGCTCGATCTTTACAACACAGTCTTTTCCGACGACTACAAACCGCTGTACCGCAATGACGGCGACGCCAACTTCACTGATGTGAGCTACCAGGCGGAAATTGCCGAGCCGACCATCCCTTTCCTGGGATGGGGCACGGGTTTCCTCGATTTCGACAACGATGGCTGGAAGGACCTGTTCGCAGCCAACGGGCATGTGTATCCGGCGGTGGACAAGAGCGATTGGGGAACTACCTTTGCGCAGCGACCGCTGCTTTTCCGCAACCTTCGCAATGGCAAGTTCGAGCTTGTCCCGCCGGTCAAAGGAACAGGCCTGGCTCTATTGCTGACGGCGCGTGGCGCGGCATTCGGCGACTTGTTCAACGACGGTAAGATCGATGTCGTTATCAATCAGTTGGACAACACTCCCGTCCTGCTCCGCAATGTGTATCCCGACAAGAATCACTGGGTGGAGCTCAAACTCGTCGGCGGACCCAAGAGTCCACGAGATGCGGTTGGAGCATCGGTGTATCTGACTGCCGGCGGAATTCGCCAACGCGCGGACGTAATCAGCGGAGGCAGTTACGGCTCTTCGAACGATCCCCGCGTTCACTTTGGTCTGGGAAGCAACTCAAAAATAGAAGCCGTAGAGATTCACTGGCCCAGCGGCGCCGTCGAACATCCCAGCTTGCCCGGCGTGGATCGCATCGTTACCATACTCGAGGGAAAGGGTGTGGTAGCGGAGACCCAGTCCCCGCCGCCCAAGCCATAGAGGCTCTGGCCAAGGGTTAGATTTTGGCCGAACCTATGGCGGACGGAGGGGCTCCAACAGTCCCATTGAGTAATCGTTTTCCGAATGCAGGATTTCTTGACAGCCCTAACGGATTCGTACTATAGTGGCCCCATTTTGGTGGGGAGTGGGGAAAATTAAGCTAGAACACACCAAATTGAGGCTATTCATGGCCTTGCTCACAGCGCTGACAGTTTTGGCGCTGCCTGCCGACCTCTTCGCCCAAGATCCAAGCTTCGAGAAATCGTTTAACGAGGGCGCGCGGGCGATGCACGCGGGCGACTGGAATGCTGCCGTTGCCTCGTTCACCCTCGCCGCCAAACTCAGTCCCGATTCAGCAGAAGTGCATTTCAATCTCGGTCTTGCGCAGCTGCAACAAAGGCATCTGCGGGATGCAATTCCAGAATTCAACCGCGCGGTGGCCCTTTCGCCCAAACTCAAGGGTGCGCATCTGTTCTTGGGAATTGCACGCTATCGCGTCAATGATTACCCGGCCGCAATTGCGGCTCTGCGTCGCGAGTCTCAGATCGACAGCAGCAATGCCCAGGCGTTGATGTGGCTCGGTGTTGCGCAGTTAGCGGCCGGCGATGCCCAAGCAGCGGTCACGTCGCTCGACAAGGCTGATCAACTGAGTCCAGGGGATGTAGACATCCTCTACCACCGGGGCCGGGCCCATATGTTGGTGTCCAAGGAAAGCTATGAAGAGATGTATAAAGCGGATCCGAACTCATGGCGAGTGCACCAGGCCCTTGCGCAGTCATTTGTCGAGGCCGATCGACTGGAGGATGCTGTCCACGAGTGTCAGAACGCGCTGGATTTGCGGCCTCTCGAACCAGGTCTGCACGAGGAGTTAGCCGACATCTTTTGGCAGCAAAATCAGCTCGAGAAAGCCGAATCCGAGTTTCAAGACGAGTTGAAGATTGACCCTGAGAGCATTTCATCCCTTTACAAACTTGCGGTGGTCAGCCTTGAGAGGTCGAAGCCAGCCGTGACTGTGTCGCTCCTCTCCCAGGTCTTGCGCCAATCGCCGCACTATCGCGATGCGCATTACCAGAAAGGCCGAGCGGAAGCTCAATTGGGCCTCGTCAACGATGCGATCGACGACTTCAAGGCGGAAGTCGCCAAGGGTGAGCGGGCAGACGGTGACTCGCTGCGGCAATCGTACTATCAGCTCGCACAGCTTTATCGACGTTCCCAGCACCCGGAAGAATCGAAAGCCGCCTTGGACGCATTCCTGCGATTGAAGCAACAAGAGGACGCGGCGCAGGCGCAGAAATTACAGGACAAGATAAAACGATCCTCGAGTGTAAGCCAATAGCGGATAGATTTTGGGCGTTAAAGTAAACGCTTTCTGATGCTGATGGAAGCGTGAGATAAAAGGCTCTTCTTGATTCCGGAGGATGACTATGCAGCGTTTGCTAGGTTTCGTGAATCGAGTACTCACCGGTGGTTTCCTTTTCGTACTAACCGCTCTCACCTTGTCCTCGATGGCAGGTGGTCAGGAAAACCAGGGATCCATTGCGGGCAATGTTGCCGATCCCACGGGCGCTATGGTTGCGGGCGCGAAACTCTCCGCTAAAGGAAAGTTGACCGGCGCGGTGTACGAGTCGGTATCGAGCAGCGCAGGGTCGTATCGCTTCCCCAACGTCAACATCGGGACTTACGACCTCACGGTGAGCGCACCCGGTTTCAAGTCAACGACGCTGACCGGAATTGTAGTGCAAGTCGCCTCGACCTCGGCCGTGGATGTGAAGCTCACGACCGGGGCCGTCAGCGAGAGCGTCACGGTCTCAGCCGACGCACCGACCGTAGAGTCGGAGAGCGCAGATATTGGAACGGTCGTTGGCGATAAACAGATTGAAGAATTGCCGCTCCCCCTCGGCAGTACCGTACAAAACATGCGCTCTCCGGAATCGTTTGTGTATCTGGCTCCGGGTGTCGTAGGACCGGGTTCTGATTCCGGCAACGGTGGCACATTTGAATCGAAGATTACGGGCGGGCAGAACTACGGGACCGAGGTTTTGCTGGATGGCGCTTCCATGACGCGGTCGGAGAACGGTTCTTCGTTCGACGAGACTGCTCCTTCCGTCGACGCCCTCAGCGAATTTAAGGTCCTCACTTCGACCGTACCCGCAGAGTTCGGCCAGACCACCGGCGGAATCGAAAGCTTTAACACCAAGAGCGGAACCAACAAGTACCATGGAAACCTGTATGAGATTTTCCGCAACGAAGACTTGGACGCCAATAGCTGGGGCAACAACTATTTCCTCTCTCAGAATCCGGCTAATCGGTCGCCATACGCGACTCCGCTGGACAAGCAGAACGATTACGGAGGGACGTTAGGCGGTCCAGTCGTAATTCCACATCTGTATAACGGAAAAGACAAAACTTTCTTCTTCTTCTCGTGGGAGCAATATCGCCAGCATGTGGGCGGTACCCAGACCTCAACTGTGCCGACAACAGCGGAGCTGGGCGGCGACTTTTCCGCAACGCTGAACACCGGCAACGTTTTGGGCACCAATCCGTGTGACGATACACCCATATACGAGGGCGAAATTTTCGATCCCGCGACTACTCAGACAGTCGGCGGAGTAGAGTGCAGGACCGCGTTTATGAATGAAGCGGGCAGCGGAGGCAAGAATGCAGTCCCCAGCGGCCGTTTTTCTACGGTGGGTCAGACTCTGCTCTCGTACTACCCTGCTCCGCAAAACAACAACCTGGTCAATAATTATGTGTTTCCTTACAGCTATCCGATTCTGGATACGACGACGACTTTTCGTATCGACCAGAACATCAGCGCGAAAAGCAAGGCCTACTTCACTTACTCGTCCCGCAACAATGTGCGTCTATCGACGATTCCCGAATGGAATAATGCTGCCGGATACGGACGCAATCAATTTTTCGGCACCCACTATATCCGCTTCGGATACGATTACCAGTTCAGTCCTGCTCTGATCAATCACTTGAGTCTCGGCTATAACCGAACGAACAGTAAGAACGTCGGCGCGGGCGTCGCGTTCGGCCACGGGAGCGATTGGGATGCGAAACTTGGCATCACCGGGGCAAGCGGTCGCATGTTCCCTGGAATTTCTCCGGGTGAAGCTTCCACGGCGGGATTCGGAGATAACGTATATGGCGACACCATCGATAATGGCTTCCGGTTGGCCGATAGCGCCAGTTGGGTCAAAGGCAGACACGAATTTAAGTTCGGGTTCGAGGGGTGGTATCAGCAGTATTCGCCTCTGAACTTCCAGAACACGAGCGGAAGCTTTAATTTTGGCCGTGGCCAAACCGCTGGTACATCGGCGACCAGCAATCTCAGCGGCAATGGCATCGCCAGCATGCTTCTGGGAGAACTGGGCTCAGCAAACGTTACCGCCTACGCCAGCCAGGCGCGCTGGACGAGCACCTACTATGCGGGGTTCTTTCAGGACACTTTCAAGCTGATGCCAACCCTCACGTTGAGTCTCGGGTTGCGCTATGACGTCGACGAACCACGAAAAGAGGCCTACGGCGACACCTCTAACATCAGCCTGACTCAACCCAATCCGGGCGCCGGCAACTTACCCGGAGTCCTGGTCTTCGCCGGCAAAGGTGCAGGACGCAACGGCAATTCGAATGAACGCTGGGCGAATACATGGAAAAAGGATTTTGGTCCTCGCGTTGGTTTCGCTTGGTCGCCTTCGATGTTCAACGGGAAAACCGTCTTTCGTGGCGGTTACGGCATACTCTACGGAAATCTCCAGTACGCCGACTTCGGCGGCTTCAGCCGAACCGGATTTCAGGCGAATCCCGCGTTTAACAGCATTAACGGCTTCGACCCGGCGCTCCCGATTGACTCAGGACTGCCCTCCTATCCCGCACCGCCCAACCTGGATCCCACCCAGTTGAACTTTGCCGGGCCGCAATATATCGATCCTACTTATGGCCGCCCGCCCATGGTCCAGAACTGGAGTTTTGAAGTCCAAAAGGAGTTGTCGACTGACTTCATCATGGACATTGCTTACGTCGGCGAGCACTCGCAAAATCTGCGCTCGAACTACGATGCGGTCAATGCGCTCAACCCGAAATACTTCTCTATGGGTACAGGGCTTCTCACACCCATTGGGTCCCAGAGCGCGGTGCCTCCTCCGTACGCAGGATTTCCGTCCGGCGCCATCGTGGCGCAGGCGCTGGTGCCATTTCCCCAATACTTCGGGTTCAATACCGACGGCGAGTTGGAGAACCTGGGACAATCCACCTATAATGCGCTGGAAGCGCAATTGAAGCGTCGTTTCCGCAACGGCCTCAACTTGCTGGCTTCGTACACCTGGTCAAAGACCCTGACAAATGCCGACTCCGCTTTGCCTTTCTTTGCCACCCTTCACCAGGGTGGTGCTCCGCAGAACGTCTTCAACAAACAAGGCGACAAGGCGATCAGCAATCAGGATCTTCCCCAGAACTTCGTAGTCAGCTATATCTACGAGCTTCCCTTTGGCAGGAACAAGAAGTTCCTGTCAAGGGGCGGGGCCCTGGATCGAGTCGTCGGAGGTTGGTCGATCAGCGGCATTCAGCGATATGAAAGCGGCCAGCCGATTGCCTTTGCATGCGCCACAGGCGTACCCGCATTTCCGGGGTGCATTCGCTTCGACCAGGTTCCTGGAACGCCAATTCTCAGTTCCGCATGGAAGGGTGGAAGCTTTAACCCGGTGACCGATACCATGTTTAATTCAGGCGCTTTCAACGATCCCAACTCGAACGCGAACCTCACAGCGCGCGGCAGTTACGTCTTCGGCACAATGCCACGGGTAGACGGGGCGGTGCGGATGCGAGCTTACCTGGACGAAGACTTCAACCTGTTGAAGCGCACCCAAATTACAGAAAGCAGCGACGTACAGTTGCAAGTCAATGTCTACAACGCCTTCAACCGGCACATCTGGAACCGCCCCGGCGATCTTTATCCTTTCGATCCCTTATTTGGGGTAATCGACTTTGGGTCGTATTCGACGATCGGAGGTGGCGGCTATTTGCTGGGTCCAAGACGAATCCAGCTGCAACTCAAAGTCGAGTTCTAGTTGCAGGCCTGGGTCCGTGCGAATTTCAGGGCCGTCGCTCCGGCGGCGGCCTTTGTTGTTGTCGGGAGGCCCTTGACAGGAGGTTCGTGCTTTCCGGAAGAGTATTACACTAGCAAAGCTGTGAGGCAGATTCGGAATAGACGATGGGGCATCCCTCGACGAGGTCTCCTCTCGCCCGCTCGGTTGGTCATGCTGGCGCTCGTGTTCTATCCGACCTTTGGACAATCCCAGGCATCCAGTTCCTCCTCCGTGCCCCAGGTGGGTGTTCCCGGCAAGTTCGTGGATGTGACGGACAAGTTAGGCATTCACTTCCAACAGCAAGCCAGCAAGACTTCCAGAAAATACTTACCTGAAACGATGGGATCGGGTGTCGCGGTTTTCGACTTCGACAACGACGGACGCCTGGACATCTTTCTTGCCAATGGTGCGCGCATTGACGACCCGATGCCTAAGGGCTCCATTCCCCAAAAGGATGGCCCGCGCTATTGGAATCGTCTTTATCACCAGAAACCGGACAGTACCTTCGAGGATGTCACTGAAAAGGCGGGCCTTGCGGGGAGCGGTTACTCAACCGGGGTAGCTGTAGGCGATTACGACAACGACGGCTTCGAGGATTTGTTTGTGTCTGGCTATGGCCACAGCACGCTCTACCATAACAACGGCGACGGCACCTTCACCGACGTTACCGCCAGCGCCGGGGTCGCGGGATCAGGCTGGGCCACCAGCGCAGCCTGGGTTGACTACGACAACGATGGGCGTCTGGATCTGGTCGTCGCCCGCTATATGGTCTGGGACTTCGATGACATCTACTGCGGTCATCGCGAAGAAGGCTTCCGCTCCTACTGTCACCCCGATCTTTTCAAACCAGCTTCGATCCTGCTCTATCACAACGAGGGCAACGGTAAATTCACGGAAGTTTCTCACCAGGCCGGCATCGACAAGCCGGGAAAGGGGCTGGGCCTGGCCATCGCCGACTTTGACCACGACGGCTGGATGGACATTCTCCTCGCCAACGACTCCATTCCCCAGTTTCTCTTTCACAACAAGGGCAACGGGACCTTCGAAGAGATTGGGCTGCCCTCCGGTGTGGCCCTCGATGGAAGTGGCGCCACGTTTGCCGGGATGGGGGTAGATTTCGAAGATTACAATAACGATGGCTGGCCTGACGTGATCGTCACGGATCTGGCGAATCAGAGGTATTCTCTGTACGCTAATGCAGGCGATGGCAGTTTTGACTATACGACGCAGACTACAAGCTTGGGCGCCATCAGCATGCTGCACTCAGGTTGGGGCGTTCGCTTCCTCGACTACGATAACGATGGGTGGAAAGATCTCTTAATTGTGCAATCGCATGTCATGGACACAATCCAGGTGAACGAACCGCATCTTCGGTATCTCGAGTCTCCATTACTGTTGTGGAACGACCACGGAAAACAGTTCTTGGACGTTTCCTCTCAGTCCGGAGAAGTGTTTCAGCAGAAATGGGCGTCGCGCAGCATGGCAGCCGGTGATCTTGATAATGATGGCCGAATCGACGTGGTCGTCAATTCCATTGACGGCCCAGCCCGGGTGCTTCGCAACGAGACGCCGGGAAAGAATCACTGGATCACTCTCAGGTTGGTGGGAGTAAAGAGCAATCGTGACGCAATCGGGGCTCAGGTCAAGATCTCTACTGTGTCGGGCAGCCAATATGCAACGGTCACGACCAGCGGCAGTTATCAGTCATCGGGCGACAAACGCCTCCATTTTGGCATCGGCGCCGATCCCTCGATCGCGCGCGTGGAGATTCGTTGGCCCAGCGGGACCAGTCAGGTTCTCTCCGACGTAAAAGCGGACCAGATTTTGACGGTGACAGAAGCGGGTTCTTCCCCAAAGTAGGGAATCCGGCCATGAAAAGAGTGTTCAGGACGGTCCTTCTGCTGGTGGCTGTCGCGTCCCCGGTTGCGATATCCGGGCAGACCGATTCCTGCACCGCTGCCATGCAGAGGTTCCGCGAGCACCGCTGGTCCGAGGCCGAGCATGGCTTCGAGGAATGCGAGCAGCGGGATCCCGGCAAGACCGATGCACTCTTGTATCGCGGCAAGTCTCTGGTGAACATGCGGAGGTTTGACGACGCCGCTGCGGCTCTCGAACGTTACTCTCGGTCCCATCCGCAATCGGATGACGCGGTTTACCTGCTGGCCTACATTTCCTTTCGCGAGGACAAGCCCAAAGATTCTCTACGGCTTTTTTCGGACGCTGCCAAGTTGAAACCTCCCGCAGCCAATGATTTGATGATCGTCGCGCTTGACTATGTCCTCCTGGACGACTACGCCGACGCAGCTCACTACCTGGAATCGTCGTTGAAACTGAATCCGGACGACGTTGAGGCGCGCTACCACCTGGGTCGGGTTCGCTATCAGCAGAATCAGTTTGACCTGGCGATCGCCGCTTTTGAGGAGGTCATTAAGCAGGACCCCGCCAACGTGAAGGCGCAAGACAATCTGGGCTTAAGCCTTGAGGCTAAGAATCAAATCGAACCGGCCATTACCGCGTATCAGAAGGCCATCGAACTGGATCAAGCCGCTGTCTCTCCCTCGGAGCAGCCGTACTTGAATTTAGGAACTCTGCTATTGAAGTCGAACCGGATCGACGAAGCTATTCAATTGCTCGAACGGGCTACACAGATCGCACCCGGCGAATTCAAGGTCCACTATGAACTGGGCAGGGCTTATTTTGGTTCCCACCATTTGGACCCGGCTCGTCAACAAGCCGAAGAGTCAGTGAAGCTCAGTCCCTCAGATAGTTCCAGTCATTACCTTCTCGGCCGCATCTACCAGCGTCTGAACCGGAAGGAAGACGCAGATGAGCAGTTTCGACTGACCGCAGAGTTGATCCGCAAGAAGAGCGCGGATTCCAAGAGAGGAATGGCGTCCGGCCTGAATACGCGGTAAGGCGTGGAACGATATGTCTTCGCATGCAGCTGGCGCCCGCATAATCACGGCGTGGAAATCTCGACTTATCGTGTGCGGGGCGACACTTTGGTTTCTTCTGCTGACGCTCGGGGGGTTGGCACAGGTAAAATCCACTACTACCCACACCCCTGCGCCTACCGTGAAGGACGCTGCTGCTGCCCTTGCTGCCGGCGACTCCAAGCTGGCAGAGACCTATTTGCAGGCGGTCTTGCAAGCTTCGCCGAATGACGCCCACGCCTTGAATCTTCTGGGCATTATCCGGGCGCAGCAAAATCGGGAAACCGAAGCCGAATCCCTCTTTCGCCAGGCGATCGCGATTCAACCAGGCTTCGCCGGGGCCCAGGCCGATCTTGGACTCCTCTACATACAGATGGGAAAGAATGAGTCGGCGATTCCGCCCCTCCAGGAAGCCTTGCGCCTCGACCCGGGACGGAGAGATGCTCAGGCCGCTCTGCTGAACATCTGGCGCACGCTGGCCCACGCCGCAGCGCAACACGGTGACCTGGAAAAAGCCCTCGCCCTGCTGATCTCGGCTCGCAAGGTCGATCCCGTCGATTCCGACGTGGAGTATGACCTCGGCATGGTGGCGCTCGGGATGTCCCTCTTTCCGGACGCAGCGGACGCTTTCAATCAGACCCTGAAAGTGAAACCACAGGACACCCACGCCCTCTACGGCCTGGGACGCGCCGAGATGGCTCTCGCCAAATTTGACGACGCCCAGCAGGTTTTTGAGCGCTACATCGCGCTGCGCCCCGACGATGCCTCAGGACACTACGCATTGGGTGTTAGTCTGCAAACCTTACAACGCACAGCCGACGCTCGCAGAGAATTCGAACACTCGATTGCCTTACAGCCGCAACAGACTGAATCGTATTTTCAACTAGGCCTGATGGAACTGGATGGCGGAAAACTTGACCTTGCCTCCGAAGATTTCGAGCACGTGCTTAGCCGCGCTCCCCAACACGCTAGCGCCCTCACGGGCATGGGGCGGGTGCGCTTTCAGGAGAAGCGCTTTCCAGAAGCTGCCGCTCTGCTCGAGAAGGCAATCGCTAGCGAGCCCCGGCTTCGAGAGGCTCATTATTATCTGGGTTTGACCGACTCGCGCCTGGGCCGGAAGGAAGATTCGGAAAAAGAGCTGGCAATCGCAAGCCGGATCGAACACGAGGAAGTGGAAAGACATCAAAATGTGCTGAAGATTCTCGACCCAGATCAGGTGCAGGCGCCGGAATCCAAGGCTAATCAGTGACTTGCGATTGCCGTTGCTTCGCACAACTGACCCTTGGCGCTACTGGTTCGCCGGATTTCCTCCCTCTAACTCCGCTTTGGGCCACCCTTTGACCCAGCCTAGCGTCGAAATCTGCAGGAACGCTTCGCCTGTCCTGGCATCGTAAGCGTGAAACACAATAATGTCTCCGTCCTTTTGCTGTAGCACCGATTCTCCACCCGGTCCCACCCAGCGACTGTTTCCCAGCAACAGCGCGGTACCGCCGCCTTCCGGCATCGGCGTTCCCTTGTCGTCCACATACGGCCCGGTCACGCTTCGCGCTCGTCCGACCATGGTCTTGTAGTTGCTCTTCGTGCCTCGGCAACACAAATCAAAGGAGACGAAAAGATAGAAGTAATCTCCATGGCGCACGAGGAACGGCGCTTCAATCGCCTGCCAATCGCCCGGCAGGCCCGGCGGATTCGGAGGAGGATTGTCCGGGCGTTTGCGGCTGGCCAGAGAATAAAGTTTCGTGTCCTTCGCGGAGAGCAAACCGGTCTGGGAATCAATCTGCCGCATCTTGATTCCATTCCAGAAGCTGCCGAAAGCGAGCCAGGGCTGGCCTTTCTCGTCGATCACCAGATTGGGATCGATCGCGTTGAAATCATCATCCACCTGAGATTTCAAAACCAGCCCCTTGTCGACCCAGCGGAAATCAGGACTGCTGGGGTTCAGCGTCTTATTCGTCAGCAGCGCAATCCCTGAAGTGTTCTTGCCGAAAACCGAAAACGCGTAGTACAAGTGGTACTCGCCGTTGAAGTAGGAAACATCCGGCGCCCACAGCTCTTTTGTCTTTGGACTCTCCTTCGTGATCCAGTCGGGAATCTTGTCGAAAACGTAGCCGCACAGTTTCCAGTCATGCAGAGTGTGCGAACACCGGATTGGCAACTCACCCTTCCGCACCGGGCCGTTGGCGGTTGCGAAGAGGTACCAGGTATCGCCGTCTTTGCTGATCGCGGGATCGTGCGTATATTGCACGTCGCCTTCGAGCTTCAAAGCTTCCGCGGATTTGTCCGAAACATCGGTCCCTGCCGCAAGAAAAGTTACGGAGAGAAACACGGTCAGAAGAAGAGAGATTTTGGATCGCATATTGCACCTTCCCAATGGAGCGCGAACCCGTAGCGCGGGCGCGGGCGCGCGCTCGTCCCTTGATTGTAGCAAACGTTTACTCAAGGGCCCCGAGCGTCGGCCACCCGTTTAGGCGATCGCTGGGACCTGCATTAGCTGAAACGATTGGTTAGGCGCCTCCCCAACCGAGAGCTGTAATCAGTGCGAGTCGCGTGCCACGCGCGCCCCGCTACTTCCAACAAGGAAATCCAGGTCGGCGCCTTTGTCCGCTTGCTGGACATGTTCGACATAAAGCCTCAGCCAGCCACGATCTGGAAGAGATGGAGGTGTCCACTTTGCGCGTCGGGCAGCGAGGGTGCTGTCGTCGACATCCAACCGAAGCAGACGCTTGGGAACATCGAGTGTCACCATATCACCGGATTGCACGAGTGCGAGCGGTCCACCCGCGGCGGCTTCCGGACAGGCGTGCAGTACAACTGTCCCATACGCAGTGCCACTCATGCGCGCGTCGGAAATGCGGACCATATCGCTCACACCCTTGCGGAGAAGCTTCTGGGGCAGCATCATGTTGCCGACCTCCGCCATTCCGGGATACCCTCGCGGGCCACAATTCTTCAAGACCATCACACAGCTTTCATCGATGTCCAACGTGTCATCGTTGATCTGAGCGTGACATTCCTCGATGCTTTCGAACACCACGGCCCGCCCGCAGTGCTGCAACAGGTGTGGACTCGCGGCCGATGGCTTGATCACTGCCCCATCCGGGGCGAGATTACCTCGTAGGACAGCGATTCCCGCGCGCGTCTTGAAAGGTTCTTGAAAGGGACGAATCACACCGCGATTCCAACAGGGGGCATCGGCGACGTTTTTCCAGATCGTCTGTCCGTTCACCGTCAGGGCGTCTCGGTTAAGAACGTCGGCCTCGCCGAGCTCGCGAAGTACGACGGGGAGTCCTCCGGCGTAGAAGAAGTCCTCCATCAGATGTTTGCCCGAAGGCTGAATATCGACCAGACATGGCAGAGCTGATCCCAGCCGATCGAAATCGTCGAGACACAATGGCACGCCGACCCGGCCCGCAATTGCGATCAGATGAATCACTGCGTTCGTGGATCCGCCGATAGCTGCGTTCGCGCAGATCGCGTTTTCGAATGCTTCGCGCGTCAGTATGCGCGACATGCAGAGATCCTCCCGTACCATTTGGACAATGCGCCGTCCAGTCGTCTGGGCGAGGGTATTACGGCGCGCATCGACTGCGGGAATAGCCGCGTTGCCGGGCAAGCTCATTCCCAGCGCCTCGACCATGCTCGCCATGGTGGAAGCTGTGCCCATAGTCATGCAATGTCCCTTGGAACGGTGCATGCAACTCTCCGCCTGAAAGAACTCTTCCGCCTTCATTTCTCCCGTGCGCACCTGATCGGTCATCTGCCACAGCCCGGTTCCCGACCCTAAATCGCGGCCCTGGAATTTGCCCGAGAGCATGGGGCCTCCGGAAAGTCCAATCGTGGGCAGATCGCACGAAGCCGCCCCCATCAGCAAAGAGGGAGTTGTCTTATCACAACCCATCAGCAGGACAACTCCGTCGATAGGATTGCCGCGAATCGACTCTTCTACATCCATGCTGGCCAGGTTGCGAAAGAGCATGGCGGTCGGACGCAGTTGCGTTTCACCCAACGACATGACGGGAAACTCCAGAGGGAAGCCGCCCGCTTCCCACACACCACGTTTCACGAACTCGGCAAGTTCGCGAAAGTGAGCATTGCACGGCGTCAGCTCCGACCAGGTGTTGCAAATCCCGATGACGGGCCGCCCATCGAACAGGTCGTGTGGCCAACCCTGGTTCTTCATCCAACTGCGGTAAAGAAAACCATCGCGGCCCTCTCGTCCGTACCACGCCTGGCTGCGCAATTTTTTCATTGTTCAGTCCTTACTATGCGACTGCAGCTCCGGTCAGCTCTCCGCCGCAGATGCAGCGATGATAGCGCAAACTCATAGGGTAAACGTAATCCCGCGGAAAACGTTTTGCTTGACGAGAAAGAAAGAGTGGCAGATGATTTCGGTGCTCCGCGTGTCCATCGAGAATTCTGAACATGTCTCGAGTCATGATTCTTAGGATTGCGATCCGGGTATCGATCGCGTCATGCCTCCCTGGCACCGTAGCTTCATAAGCTAGTTCACTCAGTAGCGCTTTCAGCGAATGCTTCTGGCGGATGACCCGTCAGCCCGATTCACAAGAAGGGCTACTGCGGCCTCAATCATTGAAGCCCGCGACCGTTCCCCGCAAAACAGTGATTGACGCCTTTGGCAGGGTGAACACAGTCTGCGAACCTGCATTCACTACGGTTGCGACGGGTGGATGATCCGGGTCGGCGTGACTGTTTGGGCCATCGTCAATCCAAACATACTGGTCTGCCCCGAAGGTCACAAGGGTGACGGGTCCGGAAAACGACGCATTCTGCTTGCTCTTGGAATCCTCAAATCGCACGCGCGCGCTATGCCGGCTGTTCTCGTCGCGGTTGACCAGCATGATCGACCAGTTCCCATCCGGACGGTGCACTGCGTACGAAGTAACCAGCACGTTGCCTTCGCCATCCTTGATGTCCGTTGAAGAGGGGAACATCTGATGCACGCCGGACCGGTGCTGCACCCACTCCTGGTTGATCATGTGAGCCGCGTAATACGGCGACGTGTATCCCTGAATGTTGTAGTCTTCATCCGAAACAAAGTTCGACCACGAGGACCATCCCAGACAAGTCCTCTGAATGCCCTGCGGCTGAATCGGCGAATGATAGAAAGCGGCGCCCCCGCCCTCGAAGAAAGAGCCCACATTGTCGGCCAGCCACAGGGCCGCGAAGATCGTCGTCATGGGCCCGGTGAGTGCCGCGGCCAGATGGTTCTCGGTCACCATGAGCGGAACTTCTTTGGGGACACCGTCGTCTCTCCATACCTGCAGGATGTGCTTCATCAACTGAGGCTCGGTGTACAAAGTCTTCCACGTGATGTCGCAGGGCTCGAACGGATAATGCTCGAAGGACACGAATGCCAGGTCGGAAATACGGCCATGCGCCTTCAAGTAATCCACGAAACGTACCATCCACGAAATCCGTCCCTGCGCGTCAGGCCAGACTCGAATATCCTCGTTCACTCCTTCGAAGACCGGCCCACCCAGCTTGAGTTCCGGATCAACCTTGTGGATGGCCGCGGCCCATTGAATGTACAAGGCGCCGTAGTCTTCCGGCATGGCGTGCTTGCCATCCGGCTCCTCGCCCAGTTCGACGTATCCGATGCGGTAGCCCCGCTTCTCAATGTAGGCAATCTGGGCGGCAGCATCGTCCGGTGTTCCGTAAAGCATCGTGACCGGAATCATCGCAGGAAGATTGTTGGTGAGTCCGCTGGTGAAGAACAGATCGAAGCCACTGTGCTGATAGCCGCCAGTGTCGTTGACGTCAGTGGCCGAGTGCCAGGGATCAATCGAGGACGAGTTGTAGGTGGTTGGTCTTTCGCTGAAAGTCTTTTGCACCTCGGCCAAGGCGCCATTGGAGTCGACGCTGCCGACGCGGATTTCCTGAATGGCGTATCCCACGCAATTGCGGACGTCGTCCGCTCCATGCAGATCGCATGTGTTCGACGATTCCGTCATCAAGATGCGCAGGTACTGAGTGCTCACAGGCGCGTCGGCGAGCTTCAGATAAACCGTTCCTCCTTGAGCGTTTTTCAGTGCGCCCGCGGGAAAAACCTTCCACTCGCCCTGAGGCCCCGCATCAAAGTCGAGCGCTCGTTTTCCCACCCAATACTCCACCTGGTAGGTCGTCGCATATGGGCTTGCCCACGCGATGCGGATCGCGTTCACCGGCTTCTCGGCTTTCAGATCCACGATCACCCATTGCGGGTGCAGTGCGTCGCTTTCTCCGGTGAACTTCCGCGTGAGATACGGATTGCTTTTCCAATAGGTGAGATTCGGACCCTGCAGCGGGCGGTCTCCGCTGGTCGAGAAGCCGCGATGTGGCAAGGCGTAAGAAAGAATGTACCGCACCGGTTCCTTCAGATCAGTGCTGCCGGTGAAGTATCCGCTCTTGTGCGCCGGATCGCTCCAGGTTCCATTCTCGGTCCAATGCCAGGCGGCCATGCGGAGCTCGGAGTTGTTGCGATACGTGATCGGTCCCCAGCCCGCGGAGAGCGATTCTTGAACGATGTGCGGCGTGTAAACCTTGTCAATCCCGTCATGAGACAGAACGTCGATGGAACTGCCCAGGGCGCTGTCTGGGTCGAAGGAGTTGATGGCATGCCCACGCGTCACATCGACGTGGACGTTTCCGATCGGCGGTTCCCCACCTGACGTCCTCGATTGGGCCGTCAAAGTTGCTGCACATGCAACACAAAACAAAAGGATGGCAATCGCCGGATGCTTCCAAGACATTGCACACTTTTCCATGTTGCGGATAGTAACGCAGTGACGCCAAAAACAATAGCTTCATGGAGCATTGGCCGACGGGGTCCGTGAGTGAGATGGGGATTCTTCGCTAGTTTGCACGTTCCATGCGGTGTCCCGAGGTGTGGTACTCCCCCTTCGAGTACTGGAAGTTCACATGATCGACGTATGCACCAGCCTGCGTAACGATAACTAACTGCAAGTCCCGATAGCCGTTGCTATGCTTCGGCAGGACCGAAAGACCATCTGCTCGCCCCCGAAACACGATCCTGTATCCTGTCGCTGATTTCGCCAACACCCAGAACTGGGCGATGTGCGCTCCTCCAAGACACTCTTGCTCGCCCCTGACGATCAGATCCGACGAGGATGTCCTGCTCAATCGAATCTCTGACGCGACAAACCATGAGGCTGGAATGTCCGCCGTCGCGATTCCTTCCTGCTCCGCGCACCTCTGCAACTCATCGTCACCACTCTTGGACAAACGCAGAGACTGCAGAGCATCGGCGGGAATTGCGGCGGGCCTGTCGAACTCCCCCTCGGCCTCGAAACCTGTCTGCTCTAGGCTGTGTTCGGTGTGTTGCCCTGACTGCGCATACAACCGAACGCCGCAAACCACAAGGAACAGGAGCGGCAATATGCGTTTCATTCCTGAATGATAGCTGACGTTGATCGGCCTTAGCACAAGCGAGTGCGAGGGCTGTTTTGATTCCCGGTCGATGAGTGCTCTGGCGATTTTTTCGCCAAACGTGAGGGTCCTCACGTGCGGTGCAGGGCGTCCGGAAGCGAACAGCGATTTACACAAGTGGACAGCCGACGGTTTAAGGCCAGAACGATGGGGCGGCTATTTCTATGCTGGGGAACTACTTGAGCGGTTCGTATCACGCTCGACTTTGGCTGGTGGATTGCGTGTTGCTTAAGCGGAAGATCGTCTCACGGAGGCCTATCATGGCGCATTTTGAGCGGATTCGCGATGTGATTTCCGGGCCATACAGTCCCGAGGTTATCCGGCAGCGCACGGCGACGGGATGGCAGATGGTATCGATCGAATGGCGGCGCGAGTTGCCCGAGTCGGAAGCTCCGACGCAAGGAGCATTTAGCGAGGATATCCCCTACGGACTGCGCATCTCGGACGATTGCCAGCGTTTGGAGATCGATCCGGTCGAGAACAGGACGCTCATGCTGATGATGGAATTGCTGGTCCAGGACTTCCCTTATTCAAGCATCGTCAGTGACCTCAATGAAAAGGGCCTTCGGATGCGAGATGGCAGACCCTGGAACCGGGTGGCACTCTTCAATATGACGCCACGCCTCATCGAAGTGGGGCCGCGCCTCTTCTCCACCGAGGAGTGGCAGAAGGTGCGTCAGAGGTTTTCTAAATAGCGCACGGTTTGCTGCTGCACGGCCGGAAATCTACGGCGGCTCATCGATCTGCAAGGGGCATCACAGGCGGTACCACTCCGCGAGCGGACACCATCACCCCTAATTGCCACTTCAGGCAGTCACCAAGGCCACTTTCTGTCAAGTCTCTGAAATGGCACCAGGCAAATGGTCCCAGACGCAAAGTATCGGCGAAACAAAGATGCGACCTGAATGTGATATTGTGCGGCTTGGGAGAGCCGCGCGTGACCCACGATCGGGAAGCAGATCGCAACATGGACGCCCCATCTGCCAGGCATACCCGTGTCCCATGCCCGAACGTCCCAAGCCCGAACGTCTCAAGGCCGAAACATGAACCATGGGAGGCTTGGCAGTAATGGCCCCCATTCTGCTTTGGCTGATCCTCGTTCTCTGCCTGCTGATCTCCATAGTCAAATATTTGATGGGGATCATTCTGAAGTTCTCCTTCCCCAGCACAAAGGCCCGAAAGGACTACACATATGAGCCAACCGTGAGCGTGCTGATGCCCTGTTACAACGAGGGAAAAACGGTTTACGAGACGATTGAGAGCATCAGCAAAAGCAGCTATCCGAACCAAAAATTCGAAGTGATCGCGCAAGACGACTGTTCCGTCGACGATAGTTACGAGTGGATGCTCAAGGCCCAACGCGACTTCACCAACATTCGCATAAGAACCGGGCGGAATGAGATCAATAGCGGAAAGGCGCGCTCAGTCTGCAATGCGCTGCAGCACTCGTCGGCTGAGATCATCATCTCCATCGATTCTGATTGCATCTTCCATCGCGATGCAATTCGGGAACTGACTGCCTGTTTCGCCGAGCCGCGCATGGGCTCAGTAGGCGGCAGAGTCGGAGTCAGGAACCCCAACGACAGTGTAATTACCGCCATTCAGACCATCGTTTACTACTCGGCGTTCCAGCTCTACAAAATTCCCGAAAATTGGACGCGCAGTGTCTGCTGCATCAGCGGATGCCTGTTCGCGATCCGGCGTTCGTTGCTGCTTGAGATCGAGCCGGCGATTCGGTCCCGCCATTGGTTCGGTATTCCGGTGAATCAGGGGGAAGATCGGTTTCTGACCCATCAGACGCTGCTGCGGGGTCACGGAACTTACATCAACAATGACGCACTCTGCTGGACTACGGTCCCAAACACACTGTCCGTGCTCTTCAAACAGCAACTCCGCTGGCGGCGCAGCATCGTGCGCGACTTTTTCTTTACCCTCAGAACCCTGCCACAGCATGTTTGGAAACTGCATCCCAACACGGTGTTAACGCTCGTCCTGGTTCCACTGGGGGCATTGGTGGGATTCCTGGTCGTGGTCACGGCACTCACTTCCGATCCATTGGCCTGGGCAGGACCTGTGCCGCTGGTTGCGGCTCTTGGAATTGCAGCCGTTCTTACCTGGGTGATTAAGAAGTACAGCGCGAAAGAAGCGATTGCCCACCCATTAGCTTTCGCCGCCTATGTAGCCTGGTCGCTGGTCAGCAGCTTGTTTCTCACGCCCCTTGCTCTGTGCACGATGGATTCCGCGGACTGGGGGACTCGAACTATAGAACCACAAGAGGTGCCCGTTGGAAACACCCACGCTTAATTCCTTGCCTTCGGAAGACCAGGCAAATCCGGCTCCGGCTGAACCGAAAAAAGAGCCGGCTCGGCAATCGCTGCACTATCGCCTGGTGATTGCGCTCTATCGCATCTTTGCCATCGCCGTCCTGTATCTGGTCCTCGCCGGCATTGTTGCGTATGCATTCGTGATGGGCTTTTATGCGGTGAACAGCTCATGGGCTGCTCCCGTCATCCTCTCGGCCGCGGACGAGAAGAGCCTCGACTTCCGGCAGAAGCTGGTGACCAGCCAGCAGACCATCGAAGATCTCAAGGTGGATACGAACAAACTGCAGAGCGGTTTGGCAGAGATGAAAAAGCACCGCGGAGCACTGCTGGAGCTGGAACCGGAACTCCAGCAAGCCATTGCGCGGGAGAAGACGCACAATCGCACGACCGGCCCGCAGCTCGCAACGCTCGATCAGCAGAAGCAGGCTGACAATGTGAAAACGCAAAAGGTGCTGGCGCAGCTCAAGGAAGTAGAGACAAACATCAACAAGGACCTGGCCGCCGGATTGATCACAAAGGGCGATGCCGCGACACAACTCTCTGCCCTGAACACCGCACAGGGCGCCTATACAGACAGCAGAATTGCCGAGATCTTACTCACCGACAATGTTCTGGATAAGACGACAACGGGCACGAACTCGCTGGACGTGCTCGAAAAGCAGGTGGAGCTGCGTTCTGAGGTTGCCCAGTTGGATGTCGCCGTCAATGTTGCGGAAAAACAGCTTCAGGAAGAAACCCGGCAAATCGATCGGCTGCGAGATGCGATCAGAACGGCGAAACAGAGTCCCTACTACCTGAATGCGTCGGGGGAACAGAGGTTGTACTTTGCTTTCGTTCCTTATGACAACCAGGCGAATGCCGTGGCCGGAGCTCCGATCTACGACTGTTATCTGAATATGCTGGCATGCCGCAAGGTGGGCGCCGTGAAGCAGATATTCCCGGGTGAGGAGCAGGCCGTCCATCCCATCTTCAAGACCCAGATTCGCGGTTTCCTGATTCAGATGAATCTGGACCATGGCGAATCTGCGAAGTCGAAGACCGTGTTCCTGGGCCGCAAACCGGTGTTGTTTTAAACCCTGCTATTCGGTCGTCTTGAGGAGAGCGAGAATGTTCCTGAACCACTGGAAGTTGGTTATACCCCTAGTTCTGTTTAGCTCCGCCCACGCGTTCGCGTTGGACCCTAAAGATCAGCAGGCCTACTGCGCCTACGTTATGGAGCAGGCGCAGGCGCAGCGAGACTTGCTGCGCACGCCCAGCGCCGCAGCAGGCATGACCCAGCCCGAGACTGGCCTGCCACTGCAAGTCGTCGGGGGCGCCTCGGTCGGCCTTTCAGAAATCAGAAAAGCTGGTTTGACTATGTCTGTCGGACGCAGAAACTGCGAACAATACCAGGCCTCGACAGCCGCCCAGCAGGACATCCAGTATGCCCTGCCTAGCTTGGAGAAGGAAGCTCTGCGTAACCGGCTAGCTCTAATCGACGAGGCTTCGAAGTCGCTGGATGCGTTGATGGAAAGAACCTCAAAGATGGTGGAGGCTCAGAACGCTACTCGCCCGATGCTCTTCTCGCTGCAGACGACGAAGATCAAGCTGGATGCGGACCGGGCCGACACCCAGTCAAAGATCGCGGCGCTCTACCTTCCACTGCTGAGCGATAAACCATTGAAAGAACTGGTCGCAGAAAAACAAAGCAGTGAGTTGAACGAGCAAAGAGCGCTGGCTAAGTTATCCCGGCAGAATAATTGGGATGTAGCTCTTTCCGTGGGTGTCCATCAGCAGGTCAACCCGGTTGCTCAGGGTCCGCAACCGTACGGCGCAGTCTCAGTCAGCTACAATCTCGCCAGCCGAGCCATCAACAAGCACCTGGATCGAGCTGCCGGCGACTACGAAGAATGGAAACAAGTGCAAGAGGGCGACGTCGTGCGCAGCATGGAGGTCCTTCGACAGCAGTTGCTGGACAGCGTCTCGGTGCAGGAGGCCAAGCTCAAGTCTCTGGGGGAAGAAAGCAGGCAGATCGCCAAGAATCTTCAGCAGGTAGGCGATCCGGACACTTCTGCGGCCTTCGACTTCCGCAACCAGCTGACCGCCGCACAACTTTTATTGGAAATCGAGACCAGCGATGCCAGCTTCCGGATTGACCGGCTGCGGGAATACCTCGCAAAGAATTACTGAGTGATTCGGTCGCGGGATCTCTCGTGAATGCACTAAGCGGTTCAAACGGCTGCAACTTGTTCAACGTGTTGCTAATATGAAAACCAATGGAGACGAGTGTCGTTCTTTCATTCATGGTTAAACAGATGGAAGGGCACGAGCCAGACGTGTTGTCACTTACCCCTGTCTTGAGTGGTGTCCTCCTCACCGAATTGGTCGAATCGTTTGAGCGAAAACACGGTTTTGAACCAACCGGAGGATATCGCGGTCTGATCCCGATGTGGGCTGGTCTCACTCCGCCGTCTCCACCTCCGGGGTACGGCTCTCTCGAACACTACTTCATAGGGAGGTCGGGTCAAGGGCATCGAACGGGACATTCACTATTGGAATGCCAGTGCGGCAACGTTGGCTGTTGGCCTTTATTTGCTCGAATCGTGGTGGCTGAACGCACTGTTGTTTGGGACTCCTTCAGGCAACCGCATCGACCACAGCGAGACTACTCAGACTTCGGGCCGTTCATTTTTGATGTAGATCAGTACAGAAAAGCAGTGATCGATGTCGCCGTCAACAATCCAGAACTACGCTTTGCGTGGGAGGATGATCAAGACTAACTCCCCAATGAGGACTATCGCCTCTCTATAGCGCTCATCAACCGTGAGTCAAACCAGTTTTTCTCTCGCTCACGGGTGATAAAGGTTTCGTCAACAGCCTTGTGTCGGTATCGTGCTCCTTTCTCAACTGAAGGGCTGCCACTGATCTTGCTTCTTCCGGCCCGATGTTTCCTTCCAACCGTGAATGCTACAAAGGGCGATCCACCGTGCCCTCCTGCCAGACTGCGTCGTAACGCACCAAGTCGCCGGGAAGCACATAGGCAGTGAGAATGTACAGGCGCCAGCCCTCTTTCCATAAGGTGTTGTATTCGGTGCGGTAACTCGAGTAGGTCCAGTCATAGACCTGGATTTCGCCGTGCGTCGCCGGCCGCCAAACCGCGTTGTAGCGCACCGTCCCGTCGGAGATGACATAGGAATCGAGAATGTACAGGCGCCAACCTTCATTCCACAGCTTGTTGTACTCGGTCTGAAGATCGGATAGCGTCCACCCATAAACCTGAGTTTCGCCTGAATCTCCGGGCCGAAACACTGCGTTGTAAAGGACGTCGCCGTTGGGCAATACGTACGATTGAAGAATGGACAGACGCCAGCCTTGCGGATACAGAGTGTTGTAGTTGTCCCGGAATGTGGTGTAGTCCACTCCGTAGAGCTGCTGCTCACCCAGATTTCCCGGCCGAAACACCACGTTGTAAAGCACATCCCCGTTGGGCATCACGTACGACTGAAGAATGTACAGACGCCAGCCTTCCGGATACAGCGTGTTGTACGTGCTGATGAAATCCGCGTAGGTCACACCGTAGAGCTGCTCCTCAGCCGTGTTTCCTCCCGGCCGCCACACCGCGTTGTAAAACACATTGCCGTTGGACAATACGTACGATTGCAGACTGTAGAGGCGCCAACCTGCTGTCCACAATGTGTTGTACTTGGCCCTGTAATTTGCGTAGGTCCAACCGTAGACCTGGATTTCGCTGAGGCTGGAATATCCGCTGGTCGAACAGATGCCGGCTTTGGTGTTGTCGATGACCGGAGGAATCGGTCCGAACGATAGTTTGATTGCTTTGGCGCTGTCACACTGGTCGACCAGTTCGTCCCATCCCTGAAAATTGTTGACCGCTGGATCGGCGGAGGCCTCGAAGATTTCATGGGCGATCACGACTTGCTCCTGGTCCGCGGGGACGACCGCCCAAAAGGCCGAAGTCGATTGCGAGGCGTGGAAACCTCCACATCCGTTGCACCCGGTCACGCTGAAACCGTGTGCTGGAAACACGACGATCAGCGTATTCGGGCCGAACGCCGGAAGGTTTCCCGTCTTTTGGTTGGCGTGAATGATGTTGAGGACTGCCGTGCGAGTCAGAACTATCGGCTTCGCGGAGGGGCTCGCCGTGGCCGCTGCTGCCACTGTGACCTGATCGACGCCGTACTGTCTCGTCATGGGCTGCTGGCCGGCGGGGGCACCCGCGGTCGACATGTACGCCGCGAGATTCACGACATAGGTCTGCTGCGTGGTGATGTCGGTGGTGGACCAATTGCCGTAGTACAGCGGGTAGATCTCGAAGTTTTGCAGAAATGGTCCACCGTGATACTGAAGCGGTGTCGTAGCCGAGACGGCCCGGGGGACAAGCACACCCAGCATGCAGATCAGAAGCGCCACTGATAGACTTGCGATTTTTCGCATCTCAACTCTCCTTTTGAATCTCATTCTGTGCCAGGACTTGCATTCTTGGTTTCGGCCGCGCCGTTCACGCACCACGATGCCGACGGTATTCGACGGGAACGGTGGCGCGGTCAACACGAAGGCTGAGGGCGGAAATCCCCCCAAGGTTTCCGCATCCCCAGCCTTTGCGGTCCAACATCCTTGACAGCCGGTCGTCCCCCTCACACCGGCTTCAGCAGCGAGTCCAGGCAGATGAGTCCGGCTCCATCCTGGCTTTGGGCGACATGCCACTGGGCACAGTCGCGCAACGGCAATCCCCTCACCGCGGTAATGGCCTCAGCTTCTCTTGGATCCACCATTTCCACTTCGTGGCCGCATTCCTGGCACCAGGCTCGAAGAATCCGCCGCCGCCGGATAATCAGGACCCGGTCGGTCTCGATGGTGATTTCGGTCCTTTTATGAACCGCCATTTCGCCCCTCCAAATGCTTTGCTCCACCCCGAAATCGTGATAGATTGCTTTCCGCGTTCGGCTCGGCTTTTGGATCCCCCACCGCTCGACGGGAGGCATCCTGCCCGAAGTGGCCTTCAGAAGTCTTTAGAGAAATCTCAGAAATTTATCAGGCGGTCTATGAGCAACCAGGGGAAGGAGTTATACGAGTTCGGCCCTTTCCGCCTGGACCCGGCGAAGCGCCTCCTGTTGCGTGACAACGAGCCTGTTCCCTTACAACTGAAGGCTTTCGAGACCCTGTTGGTGCTGGTCCGCAACAGCGAACAAGTGGTTTTGAAGGACGACTTAATGAAGGCGGTCTGGCCCGACACCTTCGTCGAGGAGTCGAACCTGGCGCAGAACATCTTTGTGCTGCGGAAGACTCTGGGCGCCGCAGCCGGGGAGCATCGCTACATCGCCACGATTCCAGGCAGAGGCTACCGCTTCACCGAGAGAGTACGCGTCATCTCCGAAGAGGAGAGCCTGGTCGTGGAGAGCCACTCCCGGTCGCGGGTGGTGATCGAGGAGACCAAGCCGCGCCGGATGTTGGCGGTCTCGATCGCAGGCATTGTCTTCTTTCTCGCTCTGGGAGGGGCCGTTGGCTACCGTTACCATCGGCCCGGGCAGGGTGAACAATCCGCGGCGTCTGTGCCGGCAATGGCCATCAAACCGCGCCGGTGCGTGGCAGTGCTGGGGTTCCAAAACCTGTCAGGACGAAGCGATCCAGCCTGGCTTTCCACTGCATTTTCCGAGATGCTGACCACCGAGTTGGGAGCCGGCGATCAGCTGCGCATGGTCTCTTCCGAAGAAGTAGCCCGCCTGAAAACCAGTCTCCCGTTTGTAAACAGCGGCACGCTTTCGAAAGACACGCTGGCCCGGATTCGCCAAACCCTGGGCGCCGATGTCGTGGTACTCGGTTCCTACAGCGATTTGGGAAAGCAAGCCCGAGGGCAGATCCGTCTCGACATTCGACTTCAGGACACTGCGGCCGGGGAAACCGTAGGGGTTATTTCCGAAGCCGGCACTGAAGCCGATCTGTTCCAGATTGTCGCCCGCGCCGGGGCACGCTTGCGAGAGAAGGTCGCGGTCCCAGAAGTCTCCGGAGATCAGGCAGCGAGGGTTCAAGCTTCCCTGCCCTCCAATACCGAAGCCGCCCGTTTGTACGCCGAGGGACTGGAAAAGCTCCGCCAGTTCGACGCAATTGCGGCGCGGGATCTGCTGGAACGGGCCATCCATTCTGACCCAGGATATGCGCTTGCTCACTCCGCGCTGGCTGAGGTCTGGTCGCAGCTGGGTTATGAAGGCAGAGCGAACGCGGAAGCCAAGAAGTCATTCGAATTATCAGACAAGCTGCAGCATAAGGACCGCCTGTTCATCGAAGCGAGATACCGCGCCATGAATAAGGAGTGGGACAAGGCCGCGGATCTTTACCATACGTTGTTCGACTTCTTTCCCGACGACATCGAATACGGGCTGCGTTTGGCCGACGCACAAACTCAGGGAGGCAAGCGAACCGACGCGCTGACCACGATCCAGTCGCTGCGCCAGTTGCCGCCTCCTTCCCGCGACGATCCCCGCATCGACTTGGCCGAAGAAATGAACTACATCCGGCTTGGTCAATATTCGTCGGCTCGCGTCCCGGCAGGCCGGGCGGTGGAAAAGACCCGGGCAAGCGGGTTCGAAGTGCTCCTGGCAAGGGCGCTTTATCTCGAGGCAGCGACTTTGGCTCCGTTGGGTGAAGGAGACAAAGCGATTGCTGCTGCCGAGGAAGCGAAAGAGATCTACAACCGGGTTGGAGATCAGTGGGGCGTGTCGAACTCATTGGAATACATCGCGTACGTTCACTCGAACCGCGGCGAGTGGGAACCGGCAGAGAAACTCTACCAACAGGCGCTGGCTCTCAATCGCACGATTGGCAGCAAAACGGGCGCTGCGATCGATCTCACGGCGATCGCGGCAGCTCGCGAGTCACAAGGAGACGTGGAGGGCGGCAAGAAACTGGACGAAGAGGCGCTGGCCATCTACCGCGAAATCGGTGACAGAAATCGCGAGGCATGGGCACTCATGGGGATCGCCTGGGCCATTGCCGACGAGGGTAGTCTTGCCGAGAGCATGAGGATGGACGACCAGGCTCTGGCCATCTTTACTGAGGTGGCAGATGATGGTGGCGCCGCTTACGCCTTGAACGAGAAAACCAGCCAACTCACAATGTTGGGCGATCTGGACAAAGCTCAGGAGGCCTGTCAACATTCGCTCGACCTGGCGCGGAAGAGCGGTAACCAGCACATGATCGTCAGCGATCTCTTTTACCTGGGGAATATCGCAAAACTGGAGGGAAAACTGGGGAGCGCACATCAGACATTTTCCGAGGCTCTTCCCCTCGCGAATGCGACGAGTGATTCCGGGATGACGACCATGATTGAGCAAGGCCTGGCAGAGATTGCGGATGAGGAAAACCATCCGGACGAAGCGAAACAACAGATCGACCAGATTCTGTCCTCTTTTCACGAGCACAAAGACCCCGCCGACGAGATCGGCGCCGACAGCCTACTGGCGGAAATTGACTTGCATCAAGGGGACACGGCAGCCGCCACGCGGGCGATCGGTGCGGCTCAGTCCCTGCTGAGCCAAAGTCAGGGGTGGGAGGAAAGTTGTTTGTTCCGGATTGCTAACGCCCGCGTGCAGGCGGCAGTCGGTAAGTTTGCCGAAGCCCGCGAGTCTCTCAAGACGGTCATCGTAGACGCCGGGAAACACCGCAATTTGCGTTACCAGTTGGAGGCCCGCCTGGCATTGTGTGAAATTGAGGCCAAGACCGATCCCGCCTCAGCCCGCGCTCACGCCAAGACTCTAGAACAAGAAGCCCGATCCAAAGGTTTCGGACTTATCGCGCGCAAGGCGCTCGCCGTGGGAGCCTGAGCCTTTCAACCAACATTGTTGCCTGTGATGGTCACTGAGGGCAGGCGTGTCGCACCGCGATGAGCGAAACCTGCTCCAAGTCCGGATAATGACCATCTTTATCGGGGCTGCGCTCCGCAGGCGCAATCTGCTGGACGACCGTCCTGGCCGGTAACGCCCCACGGAAATATTTCACGTACACTTCGTCGAATGCCCCCATGTCCGCCATGTCGTCAAGGTAAACATTCGTGGACACAACCTGGCAGAAGGCCATATCCGCTTCCTCGAGATTATCCAGAAGATTTCGCATCGTCTGCCGAAGCTGGACGGCGGTCGTAGAACTGTAGACTCCGCCGTTCGGTCCGGGAATGAAACCGCTCTTCGCGGAACAATACAACGTATCGCCGGCAAAGACACAGGGACTCGCCGTGGGGCTGGGCTGCATGTTCTTCGGACGCACGGCACGGCGTTGTTCCAAGTCACGAACTGCAACACCTGTGTATTCGATTTGTGCGCCGTTGGGCAGGCTCGAGACTTCGATCGTGGCCCGTGCCGGCGTATTGCCGAACTCGAATCGATGCGCGTAATGCTCGTTCATCGCCCGCATCGGGATTTGCGCGGTCAGGTAAGGATTCACGAAAACCATGTGGCCGAGGTCCAGCCCGGCCGCCTCGACGACGGCTTTCATTCGGTCGAGCGCGAGGTCTACTTGGGCCGCCTGTGGGTCTGAAACCTTTTCGCCGGGGGGAAGGGTGCCAGGCAACCCAGAAACGAACAACCGATCATGAGTGAGAATGCCCGGCGAAAAAGGTTCGTCTGACTTGTAGTTCGGCGGGTAGACGGCGCGCCTCTCCGAGAGATTCCGCACTGCGACGGCATTGATCTCGATTGGGGGATCAGGAAGCCCGGCAACTCCCAGGACGGCCCGAGCCGGCGGAACCTTCCCAAAGAATTCGCCGAAGACGCGGTTCATCTCTCCATATTGGCTCATGTCGGTGAGGTAGACCGTGGTATAGACGACGTGATCCATGGTCAAGCCTGCGGCTTCGACCACCGATTTCAAGTTCACGAATGCCTGACGCGCCTGGGCCACGAAAGTTGGAGGTAACGCACCATCCGCGCTGCGAGGCCCCTGACCGGAGACGTAGATATAGTCCCCGGCATCGACGCTGGATGGGGCGCCCCCGTGGCGCGCGGGACCATCATGGGAAGGAGCGGCCGCCACCGCCTGGGCTT
This sequence comes from Acidobacteriota bacterium, assembly GCA_013289685.1. Classification (GTDB taxonomy): domain Bacteria; phylum Acidobacteriota; class Terriglobia; order Terriglobales; family Acidobacteriaceae; genus Sulfotelmatobacter. Next base: position 100,628 of record JABCZL010000006.1, read on the forward strand.
GGGCGCCGACGGCAGACCACAGCAACAATCCAGCCATCAATGATTTCATTCGCCTTCCATTTGCAACGGGCGCGCTTAGCCAAGCCCGGATTCTAGGCTGTCCGGGCACCTTTTTGTGCTGCTCCCAGAATGCTGCGCAATCTTTGCCCCACGACGACTTCTTCGCCGGGCTGGATGGTCATCGAAACCAGTTCGATATGTTTGGCTTCCGGCCGCTCCTTACTGGTTGGATTGGGTTTGCCTTCGCGAACCACTTTCACCAAGCTCGGATTATCGGCACCGAGCACTTCGATCACCGGGTCGCCCTCGCGCAGGGCTCGCACGCAGTCGGCAACAGTAAATCCCCATGCGTGCTGATCCCAGGAGATTTTCAGCGTGGGATAGCGGTTCCCATCGTCGGGAATGTAGATGCTTGTCTCCACACCCGGCACCGTCTCCACCAGCTTCCCGATGCTGCCCACACGCTCGTTCCACTCGCGATACAGCTTCTTATCGTCTAGCTTCAGCCATGTTTCGATGGCGGTAAGGCAGCCGATCATTTCTTCTTTCCCAACCTTCATGGGACGGCAAACGGCTCCCTCGCGCGGGGCGGAGTTCATGATGGCTGCCTCGATCAGATCTTTTCTGCCCAGAAGCACACCGCTGCACTGGGGCCCGCGCAGGCCCTTGCCGCCGGAGAAGGTGTAAAGGTCAATTCCCATCCGGGCATAGAGCTTGAGATTATCAGCCGGAGGAATACCCGCGGCATCGTCCAGGAGCATTGGCACCTTATGGTCTTTGGCGATGGCGAGTTCCTTCTGCAGTTCCTCGCCTAGGTGAGTGGTGTAGATCATGACCGTGTTTTGGTTGATGGCGTTAGCGATTTCCTCTGGCGAATAGGCGAGCACTAGTTTCGCGCCCGTTAGCCGAATCGCGCTATCAAAGGCGCTGCGGCCACCCGACATAACGACTTCATTCTTGAGGCCAGTGGTATCGGGAAGCTGCCAGACATACTTGTCGTCGGTGCCAGCCATGCATCCAGCGGTTGCGACGGCCATGGCGCCGGCAGCACCGGAAGTGATCATTCCAGATTCGGCGCCGGTCAGTTCGGCCAACCGCCGCCCAATCGCGTGCTGCAAGTCGATCATATTCACGAAATACTGCGCGGCTTCGATCTGGGCTTCGCGAACTTCAGGAAACTCCAGCGAGCCACTGAGGTAGGTCCACGTGCCTCGGCAATTGATGACGGTTTTTACCCCCAGGCGGCTGTAGACATTTTGTCGCGGGTCTTTGCCTACGGCGGTAGCAGCTTTGGCGTAAAGGTCAGAGACAGCGATCTGGCTCAACAGCGGAGCCGCTGCCACCCACTTCATGAATGACCGACGGCTGGAATTCGGGGCTTGCATTTTCGACACCTCCAGGATTGACGATTAACTAATTACTCTTCATCCTCATGCAGTGGGACGCGCGCTCGAACGGCCAGAATAAATGCTTTCGCCCTTGGTTTGTTTTGGTTGTAGAAACCGACCGTGCAGTTGGGCCGAAAATAGTAGGCGTCTCCGGCTTTCGCCGGATAACGGCCTTCGACTCCGTCCATTCCACTGCCCGCCACCATTTCGCCCTGGCCATCGATGACCAGATAGATCTCCTCCGCGAACTCGTGGTGGTGAGGCCAGTTCGTTCCTCCTGGCGCAAAATCCATCCAGAAAAAACTGTTCATCACGTAGGCTTCATCAATCAGATCTCGCTTGCCGGCGCGCAGTCCGATCAGAAGTTTGTACAAAACAGAGTTTGGGTGACCGCTGACTGTCTGTTCTTTGGAGTCCTCGAGGTTTGCAACCTTCGGATGTGGCAACGGGACTCCGATTGAAATCGATGGCGGGATTTTGAACCCCATCACGAGCACACGCAGCGGTTGGTCGGATTGATTTGAAATCGAATGTTTCACACTGGGAGGCAAGTACGTGAAGTCGTACTTGCGCAAAGCTTGCACCTGATCTTCGAAGTGAAGCATGCCTCCTCCTTCGACGACGAAATAGATCTCCTCCTGCCGGTCGTAGTGTACGGTCTGGCAATCGCCGTGCGCATCCAGAGTGACTTCCCCGAATCGAGTTACGGTCTGGAGGGATCGATTCTCTTTGTCGCTCTCCCCGAACATCGGCCGGTAGTGGCAAGTCGAAGAACTGAGATCGGCCTTCGCCTCCGTTAGATCGGGAACGTAGCGATGCAGCCACGTGGGATCGACTGGGTGCTCTTGCGCTCGGAGCCCGGGTGCCAGCACCAGCAACAACAGTAGCAATTTTTTGATCATTTTCATTCAGTTCGGTCGGACTTCAATCGTCAGCATGAGGATGAGGCTCCTCGTTCTCCTCCGATGTCCGTGAAGGGATGGCTCCAGCGCGGGCCTCGCGCAGGATGTAACTGACCAGATCATTAAGCTCGGTGGTGTTCAGGCGCTGCCCATAGTCCACAGGCATGGGCTCTCCAGTTTTCCTCCCGACTGACGCCAGGCTGGATTTCATGAGCAGGTAAAACCGGCCATCTCCATCCTGCAGCTGCAGTGAGGCGTTGTCTTCATTCCGTACGATGCCGGAGAATTTTCGACCATCCCGCGCTACGGCGGTCGCTGTTTCCTGCGGGCCTCCGGCCGGATTGAGAATCGCATTGCGAATCTCGCCGGCCTGATGATCCCGAGCAAACCCTAAGAGACCTTCGGAGATGGACTGTCCATGACTATGACAAGCTGAGCAGCCGGCCTTTCCGAAGAAAAGGTCCAGGCCGCGGGCGGGATCCCCTTGCATCGCGCCCCCAGCGGAGCTCCCTTGTAAGAATCGCATATAGGCAACGATCCCATGTCTATCTTCCTGGCTCATGTCGGGGAATCCGGGCATTCCGAGTTCCGGAATCCCATCGTGAATCAGGTTGAGCAGCGCCTGATCTGAGAGCGCCCGCACGGCACTTCGTCGGATGACGTCTGGCGCGTGCTCACCTCCGAGCCCGTCGAGTCCATGGCACGTCGCGCATCTCAGCTCGAAGACGCTTTTCCCCCTGAGGTCCGGCTGCGCACCTTGGCCAAGCGCAGTGCCGACTGCGCCTAAAGACAGCAGCACCAATCCGACCATTCGAACGATTCGCCGGGTCATGTATCGCTTCTCATCGCCGCGAACTTCGTATATCACAGAATCCGCTTGACGCAAATCAAATTATTTCGTTTCATTGGGTTTCGTTTCGTTTTAGAAGCTCGTCGATCAGGGGGCCGGGCAGCCTTTTAAACAAACAGTTGTGTGCGACTCAAGAATGCTATCGAGCAATGGGGATGTATCATGGCGTGGCGGATGCAAGGTGAGAGCATGATGCGGTGCTGCGCAACGGTTTTGCTCTCCTGCTTCTTGAACCTGAACCTTGCTCGCGCCCAGACTACGGGTCAGCCGGTTCAGCCCAATTCCTCTTGTCACATCGAGGCTACGAATTACAAGGGTTGGAGCGCCCAGCAACTTTCCAACCGCTGGCTAAAGCTGGAAGTCGTTCCCCAGAATGGCGGACGCCTCATGCAGGTGATTTTTGCGGGCCATCCGTTTCTCTTCGTGAATCCGGAGTACGCAGGAAAATATCTGCCGCCCGACCCCTCCCGCTGGTTCAACTATGGCGGCGACAAGCTCTGGCTGCTACCTGAGGGAAACGACGATGAGCAGCATTGGGTGGGCAATTCCGATTTGATCGATGACGGGCCCTACGCCTTTCGAAAGGTTTCGGAAGGACGGGAATGCGAGATCGAACTGACCGGCCCCGCCGATCCGCAGACTGGAATTCAAATCCGGCGCACGATTCACCTGGACGCCGATTCCCCACGAATCCGTTTTCACGCCACGATGCGGAACACGACGGGCCATGTCATCGAGTGGTCCATGCAATCCGTTTCGCAGTACGATACTGCCGACCCAGCCACTCCCTCACACGCCAACCGAAATTTCTGGACATTCACTCCGGCGAATCCGTCCAGTAGTTATCTCAACCGCTACCACGTGCGGTTCGGTCCGGCAGAAAATCCAGCGGTTTCAGTCAGGAACGACGGTCTCTTCGCGTTGCATTATGTGCACATGGCCGCGGAATTGTGGCTGGACTCGACGCCTGGCTGGCTGGCAGTGGTGGACAGCAGCAGCCGCTATGCCATGGTCGAGCGCTTCCGTTACGAAAAGAACGAAACGTATCCCGGTAAAGCATCGGTTATTTTTTGGACGAACGGCCCCGAGGCAAGGCTGAATTCCGAGGGCGAGCTTTCGCTGACTTCCGGAGGCGATGGAACGCCTCGGTATTTGGAAGCCGAGATCAATAGCCCTCTCGTGCAGTTGCGACCGGGCGAAAGTCGCGATCTCGACACAGAGTGGTTCCCGACTCGCGCTGGGAGCGAGTTCCACGGCGTGAACGATGCGGGCATAGTGGTGCGATCTCTTCAAGCGATTCTCTTGGAGAGTGGCCGCATCCGGCTCTCGGGTTCCTTTGGAGTATTTTTCACGGGACGCCTTGTCGCGCACCTCTACAACCAACACGGTGCGAGTTTTGGAACCATGCCGCTGACCCAGGTCGACCCAGCTGATCTCGTTGTGCTGGACACGGAGTTGACACCTGCTGCCAAGCCCGCCCGGATCTCGCTTCATCTGGAAGATGAGAATGGTCTCGACCGCGGTTCTCTGCAGGAAGTTGGAGTTAGCGCGGTCGAAGCCCACTGACATGACATCATTCAGTAAAAAGTTCGCCATAGTCTCTTTGGCAGTTTTCTGGTCCTTGGGTTCCGCCGCAGGACAACAGGGGCAAGCTCCCGTGGTTGCCGATGTGAACGTGAGCGCCGACGATCTGCTCACACAGCCTCCCGGCGCCAACTGGACTTCCTATAACGGCGACTACACCGGGCGTCGCTACAGCAGCTTGCACGAAATCACGCCGACGAATGTCGCGCGGCTTCGTGCAGCGTGGATCTTCCATCCTTCCAACTCCGAGCGACTGGAAGTGACGCCGGTGGTCGTCAGAGGCGTAATGTATGTCACTTCCGCCAACAATGCATGGGCGCTCGATGCACGGACCGGCCGGATTATTTGGCATCACGAGCGCCCGGTGAGCACCGGGTTGCTCGACGATGCTGCGGCTCATCACAACCGCGGAGTTGGTGTCTGGAAGAACTTCGTCTACATGGAAACCGACGACGCCCACTTGCTTTGTCTCGACGCGCGCACGGGGCACCTGTTATGGGATGTCACCTACGCCGACAAGGCCAAACAGTATGGCGCCACCAGCGCTCCGCTGGTGGTCAAAGACGAAGTGATCGTCGGGACCTCCGGTGGCGACTCCGGTGTGCGCGGTTTCCTGGCCGCTTACGACGCCGCGACCGGCAGCCTGAAATGGCGATTCTGGACGATTCCCGCTCCGGGAGAATTCGGCTCTTCCAGTTGGCCGGGCGATTCCTACCTCCACGGCGGTGGAACAACGTGGATGCCCGGTACCTACGACCCCAAACTCGATACGCTGTACTGGACAACCAGCAACGCGGCTCCGGATTTCGTGGGTGATTCCCGTCCCGGTGACGACCTGTACACAGCCTGCGTCCTGGCGTTGAACGCCACCACTGGGGCGCTGAAGTGGTACTTTCAGTTCACTCCTCACGACCTGTATGACTACGACGCCAATGAAACACCAGTCCTGTTGAGTACCAAAGTGAATGGCCAAACCCGTGATTTGCTGGTGCAAGCCAACCGCAACGGGTTCCTTTATGTTCTCGACCGGACAGACGGGAAGTTCCTCAAGGCGACTCCGTTTGTTGAGAAACTAAACTGGGCGAAAGGAATCGACGCCTCCGGTCGCCCCGGATTGTCGGGCCGAATACCGACCGCGTCGGGTACTGACATTTGTCCGAGCATCGACGGAGCCACGAATTGGTTCTCGCCTTCTTACAACCCCGATACAGGATTTTTCTATGTCATGGCGCTTGAGAGTTGCAGTGTCTTCTTTTCTCGCTCACAACCATTCACGCCTGGCGAAACCTACTACGGTACAGGAACAAAGCAGGCAACCGATGACCACGCTCAGAAGATTCTGCTGGCGTACTCCGTGCCCGAAGGGAAAATCGTCTGGCGCTATCCCCAGGTCGGCCGCGGAAACTCCTGGGGCGGGACGCTCACAACAGCCGGAGATTTACTCTTCTTCGCAAATGATACCGGAGGATTTGAAGCGGTTGAGGCGCGAACCGGCCATTCCCTCTGGCAATTCAATACGGGCCAGAGCTTCCGTGCGTCGCCGATGAGTTACGCGGTCGACGGAAAACAGTACGTCGCCATCGCCGCAGGAAGCGACATTATCAGCTTCTCGCTTCCTCATTAGAAAACTATCGTGCAATCGCCGCTGGCGAACCTTACTCAATAGGGTACGAAGCCTAGCGTCTTCATCTCCAGTCGGTACACCGATGTCGTGGCCGTGATGTAGAGCGTGCGATAGTCCTTATCGCCCCAGTTCAAATTCGCCGGCTGCTCCGGCATGACGATGGTTCCAAGATGGTTTCCCTTGGCGTCCCAGACCCATATGCCCTTCGGCCCGGTGACAAAGAGGTTACCGTTCTTATCAACCTTCATTCCATCGGGTACGCCATCGCCCTTTCCACCCGGCTCCTCGCCGAAGATGCGCCCGTTGATCAGGCCTCCATCGGCGGCGACGTCGTACACGCGGATGTTTCTCTTCTCGCTATCGTCGACATAGAAGCGCTTGCCATCCGGCGAAAATGCGAGACCGTTCGGCTGCGTGAGATCCTTGGTGAGTAACTTCAAATTGCCTTTATCGTCCAGCCGGTAGACGCCCTGAAACGGGATCTCCTGTTTCTCTCCGGCAACCAGATCCATGTTCGGATCGGTGAAATACAGGGCGCCATCCGGACCAAGGACAACATCGTTTGGACTATTTAACTTCTTCCCGTCGAAATGATCCGCCAGGATGCTGTATTTCCCGTCGGGAGTCACCGCGATGATGGCACGCAACACGCTGGCGCAGTCGATCAGCCGATGCTGGCGGTCGAACGTGTTGCCATCAGGATCGCCGAGCGCAATCAGTTCCTCCTTCTTGCCATCGGGATAGAGCCGGAAAATCTTGTTAATCGTCTCGTCACTCACGTAGAGGAATCCCGCCTCGTCCCACACCGGGCCTTCGGTAAAACCGAAGCCCGTGCCCACGACAGTGAGCTTGGCGTTGTGATCCACCAGATTCCAGAACTGGGGCGATTCGGCTTGCAGCTGAAAGTCGCGAGGCGCGCGTGGGTTAGCCAGAACACCGGACGCCCCAACCGCAAGCAGCAGTGAGGTCGCGATAACCAAGGTTTGCAAGATCTTCATGCGGCGGTTCATGGGGATGCCTTTCTTCTAACCGAATGCAGGTCATTTAGCGGTCATCCAAACTTGAAGGCACGAGCTGCGACTATTCCGGTTCGAACGCCTCGATTGGAGCTTTCGACTCGCGGCTGCTGGCGTGGGCGACCCGCATCAGATAGCTCACGACATCGTTCAAATCATCGTGGCTCAAAGTGGAATCATAGTCGGAGGGCATCAGAGACTGTGAACTGTCCAGCCTTTCGATGTCGGACTTGGCCACAAAGAAAAACGTCCCGTCCAGCGCCTGCAACTGCAGAGAGAAATTGTCTTCATTGCGAATTCGCCCAGAATATTTCTCACCGGTGCGAGTCATCGCGGTTACTAATCGCGCCAGCCGGTCGCCATTCGAAGTGGGGGCGGTGATCGCGCTCCGAATCTGGTCGACACCACGATTGCCCGCGTACCCAGATAAGTCGGAGGCGATAAAGCCGCCTTTGCCAGATATCATATGGCAGCCCGAACATCCTGCCTTGCCGAAGAAAACGGTCTCTCCGCGAATTGGATCACCAGGCAGCTTGGGCGTTCGCTTTCTCCCTTGAAGAGTACGCAGGTACGCGACGATTGCCTCCACATCAGAATGTTCGAGTGAATGAAAGGCGGGCATTCCAGTGCCAGGAACGCCATTCTCGATGATGTGGGAGGTCTGCGCATCGGAGAGCCGCTGCACACTTGCCCGTTCCGCGATATTGGGCGCGCGTTCGCTGCCCCTTCCGTCCAGGCCGTGACAGTTAGCGCAGTTCGACGCGAAAACCTGCTTGCCCCGCGGTGAATCCAGCTTGACGTTTTTCTTTGGGAGATTTTGCGGTGAGGTCTGTGACCAGGCAGCGAGGCCACTAGAGGCCCACACAGCCGTCAGCACCAGCGCGAACTGTACCGCGCAAATGCCCGACATAAACGGTGCGGTACTTATCGTACGTTTCATCTCTCTTCCCGTTCGCCATCAATGGATTGACTCTTCCGCGCGACGGAAATCCATGTTAGAGTCCGCGCACATATATACATCCTGGAGGACGAAATGAACAAGTTTCGCCGCTTTGCGAAATCCCACAATGTTGCAGTATCTGTTCTGTCCCTCGCCACGTTGTGTGCCATCTTCTACGGAGCCGAACGCCTGCGCGCGCAGTCCAGCGGGACCACCGCAGCGCAGTCCGACAGCGCTTTAATTGCAGATTTTCGTCGCGTCGAAGTGGCGTCGGTCTCGGATGCGCTCGAACAACTGACCGGCAAGCGCATGTACTTGAGTCACCGCATGCAACCCATCTTCACCACAAAGTTTGCCGGCTTTGCGCGAACGGTCCAACTGAAGAAGGACGAAGGAAACACTGATCCCACTGCTTTGAACGGCATGCTGGCGGCCATCGATCAGGGCTCTACTGATGCTGTTTACGTGATGGTGGTCGAGGACGGCGAGAACATCGCAGGCATGGGCGGGCTCATGGGCACGGCCATGGCGGCGCGCGGGTACGCTGGCGCCGTGATCGATGGCGGAGTGCGCGACGTGGCTTATTTGCGCAAGATCGGATTCCCGGTTTACGCGACTGGCATCGTTCCATCCACTTCCGTGCATCACTATCGCTTCGCTGGATCCCAGATTCCGGTGGTCTGCGACGGTGTAACCGTCAATTCAGGCGATATCGTCGCCGCAGACAGCGACGGGGTGGTCGTGGTGCCGAGGGCCAGAGCCCAGGAAGTGTTAACCCTCGCGCAACAAATGGATTTCAAGGAGCACTCGATGTATCCCGTGATCGAACAGATGAAATCGATCGTAGAAGCGGTCAAGAAGTTTGGCAGACTGTAGCTAATGAAGTCCATTTGTGCAAAACTGATTTTCGTTGGATAATCTGCACTTTCATTTTGTGGGCCGCGACGCGGCAGGACTCATTACATGCGGATGGCTGTGCTTATCGCGGTCGTCACCACCTGCCTCGCAGCCCGGGCGGGAAATGACACGCCTGCAGTCACGCCTACTGCAATCGACGTGCGTTCCGAGGATCTGCTGAATCAACCGCCCGCAGCGAATTGGGTTTCTTACAACGGGGACTACTCTGGCCGTCGTTATAGCGGCCTTTCTGAGATCAACCCCGGCAATCTCTCGGGATTGCGCGCGGAGTGGGTGTTCCATGCGAGCAATTCGAAACGGCTTGAGGTCACTCCAGTGGTGGTCAATGGAATGATGTTGGTAACCGCAGGCAATGACGCCTCCGCGCTTGACGCCCGGACCGGACGAGTGGTGTGGCACCATTCGTGGCCGATTTCGGAAGGATTGATCGACGACGCCTCCGGGCACCTCAATCGCGGCGTCGCTGTGTGGCACAGCCGGGTCTACATGGAGACCGACAACGCGCATCTGCTCTGCCTGGATGTCCGCTCGGGCAATCTCATCTGGGACGTCGCCTACGCAGACTGGAACAAGAATTACGGCGCAACCAGCGCGCCGCTCGTGATCAAAGACAAAGTCCTGGTGGGTACCTCCGGTGGAGACGATGGTGTTCGAGGTTTTCTGGCCGCCTACGATGCCATGAGCGGCAAACTGGCCTGGCGCTTCTGGACCATACCCGGTCCCGGAGAATTCGGTTCCTCGAGTTGGCCCGGGAAGCTGTACTTGCACGGCGGCGGAACCACCTGGATGCCGGGAACCTATGATCCGCAACTCAACACAATTTACTGGGGCACGAGCAACCCCGCGCCGGATTTCGAAGGTGGCGTGCGTCCGGGAGACGATCTCTACACCGATTGTGTGTTGGCCCTCGACCCGGATACCGGAAAACTAAAATGGTATTTTCAATTCACGCCACATGATCTGTTTGACTACGATGCGGTCGAGACTCCGATCCTGATCGACGCAGCCTTCCAGGGCGTCGAACGAAAACTGCTTGTGCAGGCAAACCGAAATGGCTACATCTACGTGCTCGACCGAACAAATGGAAAGTTTCTTTCCGCAACACGTTTCGTGGAGAAGCTGAATTGGGCGAAGGAAATCGACCCGCAAGGCAGGCCGGTTCGGACAGGCATCGAACCTACGGCGACCGGAACCCGCGTTTGCCCGGGCTACGCGGGAGCGACCAACTGGTTCGCACCCTCCTATAATGAGTCCACCCATTCGGTCTATTTCATGGCGCTGGAAGAGTGTGAGACCTATTTTTTTAAGCCGCAGACTTTTCAGGAGGGTCGCGGCTATTATTCAACGGGGGTGAAACGCATCCCGGGCGAAACCTCGCAGAAAGTTCTGGTAGCGTTCAACCTGGATACAAATTCCATTGTCTGGAAGTATCCCCAAGTTGGCGGAGGACATTCCTCTGGCGGGACTATGGCAACCGCGGGTGGCTTGGTGTTTTTCGGCGACGATGGCGGATCATTTGAAGCTGTGGAAGCACAGACGGGCAAGCCGCTGTGGCACTTCAATACCGGTCAGGATATGAGTGCATCTCCCATGAGCTATGCCGTCGCCGGGAAGCAGTACGTGGCCATTGCCGCCGGAAGTGACATCTTCAGCTTTAAGTTGCCTTAATCAGTGCCTTGGATCTCGCAGCTAAATTGCAAATTGAAGGAGAAAAACATGAATTTGAATCTTACTCGCCGAACATTTGCCACGCGCTTCGCTTCCGTGCTGTCCGCTTTGGGAGTCAGCGCCGCCGTACTGCCCAACCATGCCCTGGCTCAAAGTTCCACTGCGCAGGACGCGAGCGGAATCCGCAAGATGAACAGCGAAGGGAAGCCGGGCAGCGACAAAGACGTCATTATGCCAGTCATTGTTCACAACGGATTGATCTACGTCGCGGGGCAGGGCGCTCACGATAGTCGGGACTCCAAGGACTGGACGATTGAATCTCACACCACCATGGTCATGGACAAGATCAAGAAGCACGTGGAAATTGGCGGAGGATCCATGGACACCATTCTTCAAGCGAATGTCTTCCTGGTAAAGATTGAACACTGGGACGGAATGCATAAAGTGTTCGCGACATATTTTCCCCACGGCGGCCCCTCACGCACAACCGTAGCGGTGGCTGCGTTGCCGGGAGACTCTCTCGTGGAAATCAACTGCATTGCCGCAGTCACGCGCAAGTGAATTTCTAAGGAGCAAGATCTCATGCGACTCAACTCGAAGTGGAACCGCCGCAGTTTTCTCGGTAGCGTGGGAGCGATTGCAGGCTCGCTCCTGGCCCCGCGTAAGTTATTCTCCCGGCCTAGCGCCGCCGCTGGGACAAGTACGCAGGTGAGTGGCTTCGGACAAACCGGCAATCCCTACGAAGAACTCGGGGTGCCGACAGTGATCAACTGCGAAGGCACCATGACCGTTCTAGGCGGTTCCCTTCCCCACCCCGAACTGGAAGCGGTCATGACCATGGCCGGGCGGCACTTTGTGAACATTCCGGATCTAGAAGTAGCCGCGGGCAAGCGCATCGCTGAAATGCTCAAGCTTCCGGATGGATACACCGCGCTAGTAACGTCGGGTGCGGCAGCCGCGATTCAATCGGGACTAGCCGGCATTTTGACGGGCGGGAAAGAGGCCCTGATCCGGCAACTGCCCGACCTGACCGGCATGAAGTCGGAGGTGATCATTCAGAAATCGCATCGCAATCCGTTTGATCATCAACTTCGATCCACGGGCATTAAGCTCATCGAAGTCGAAACACCGGATCAATTGCGAGCTGCAGTCAATGAGCGCTCGGCCATGATGCATTTCTCCAACTTCGCCAACGCCGCGGGACAAATCAAAGTTGACGAATGGGTCAAGCTGGCGAAGCAATACAACATCCCTTGCATGAACGACGCCGCTGCCGATACGCCACCCGTTTCTCATCTCTGGGACTACACGAACATGGGTTACGATCTGGTGACGTTCAGCGGAGGCAAGGCGATTCGCGGGCCCCAGTGCGCCGGGCTCTTGATCGGCCGCAAAGATACGGTGGCGAATGCCCTGCTGAACAATAGCCCGCACGAAGACACCTTAGGCCGCAGCCAGAAAGTCGGCAAGGAAGAAATCCTGGGCATGGTCAAGGCTCTCGAACTATTTCTCGCGGAAGATCATGAAGCGCTGGCCAAAGAATGGCAAGCCCGGCTGGAAGGAATCTCTCGCGAAATCACGAAAGTTCCGGGAGTGACCACTTCATTCTTTGTGCCCGACATCGCCAATCATGTGCCCCACATGAGCATCACCTGGGACGCGTCCCGCATTTCTGTGACGCCTCAGCAAGCGTCCAAGCTGCTGCGCAACTCAAAACCTTCCATTGTGATCGGAGGCGGTGAAGGACGGCCGGGGTTGGCGATGTGCTCGTTCATGCTGCAATCCGGCGAAGACAAGATTGTGGCCGAGCAGCTTTCACGCGTATTGCGCGAACACGCGGTTTAGGCGAACATGCCCCCTGCTATGAATGGTGCGAGAACGAGCGCTGCTAGATCGAGTAACGTGCGCTGGTTTCTAATCTTCTGGCTGTTTATCCTCAGCGCCGTCTCTTACCTCGACCGCGTCAACATTTCCATTGCCGGCGGCTCCATTGCCGAGGCCTATCATCTCAACGACGTGCAACTCGGCAAAGTATTCAGTGCCATGCTGGTCGGTTACGCGCTTTTTCAAACCGTCGGCGGCAGGCTTGCGGACCGCTACGGGCCGCGCCGGGTGCTGGCCGGGGGTGTCGCATGGTGGGGAATCTTCACCGCCCTGACTGCTCTGGTCCCGGCGAATATTGCAGGAGCTCTCCTGGTATTTGTTGCAGTCCGATTTCTCCTGGGAGCCGGCGAAGCCGTCATCTATCCCTCGGCAAATCAATTTATCGCGCGCTGGATTCCGACCTCGGAGCGCGGCGTTGCCAACGGATGGATTTTTGCGGGAGTTGGAGCGGGCGCCGGCATCACGCCGCCGCTCATCTCTTACATAATGGTCCATTACGGCTGGCGTTCGTCGTTCTGGCTGTGTTCCATCATCGGATTCGCCGCCGGGGCGGTCTGGTTCTCTACTGCGCGCGACACGCCCGCCGGGCATCCCGGCGTTTCCCCCTCCGAGTTAACGCTGATTCGCTCGGGACTCACGCAAACGAGCTCTGATCCGAAAACGCTCGTGTCATGGGGGCGCGTCCTGCAGAGCAAAGAAGTCTGGGCCATCACCGTCAGCTATTTCTGCTACGGCTACGTAGCCTGGATATTTTTTAGCTGGTTCTATCGCTATCTTGCCAAAGTGCGTGGCCTGGATTTGAAAGCGAGCGCCTTCTACACCATGCTGCCCTTTCTCGCCATGCTCGTGTGTTGCCTGTTAGGAGGAGCGATCAACGACCGGCTCACAAAATGGCTGGGACCACGAGTCGGACGCTGCGGTCTTGCGGCATTCGCGATCACCATCGCTGGCATATTTATTGCATTCGGCTCGCAAGTTCAAAGCGCCCGGCTGGCCAGCGTGGTGCTCGCCGGCGGAGCAGGTGCGCTTTATCTCTCTCAAAGCTCTTTCTGGTCCGTAACCGCCGACCTTGCGGGCACGTCCTCCGGTTCGGTATCAGGCTTTATGAATATGGGAAACCAGATAGGGGCGGCCCTCACGGCTTCTCTCACTCCCTGGATCGCAGCCCGGTTCGGCTGGACGATCTCATTTCTTGTAGCAGCTGCGTTGTGTCTGCTGGGCGCCGCGAGTTGGCTGGTCGTGGATCCATCGCGCCACCTCACCGAGCCGCAGGCTGCTGCGGCCACGGCGACACTTGCGCGCACTTGAAGTGCCTGACAAAGAAAAGCGCCTGACCTGCTTACGACAACTACCCCAAGTGCCGGTGTTCCTCGTATATCCGCAGAGCGTATTGTCCGGCGGGGTGAGAGCGCATCTCTTTTACCGCCGCCTGGATCTCAGGGGGCATTTCGTCAAATGACGGGATCGGGCCTCCGTAGGTTGGGGGTAACACAACCGGTGCCGCGGCGACAGCGAACGCGAGGTCGGAAAGTGTAAGCCGATTGCCGACTAGAAACTTCCTGCCGTCGCCGAGCCGAGTGTCCACATGGCTAAATACTGTGCGAACCTGGTTCAGGCTTTGCTGCGCCCTCTGAGCCGTCAGTCGCAAGAGAATCCTGAGCGCTCCGGCAAACAGCGGGTAGGCGCGCTGAACCGATTTTTGCTCGAAAGTGGGAGTGCCCCGGCTCAGAGGGAGAATCATCAGCTGGCGATGGGGCAGCAGGTGATAGTAGGCGAAGACCGCGGTAGCAAAGGCCAGGGTCTGGTTGAACAGGGTCCAGTCACTCGTGACCTGCTGCTTTTCGTCTGCGGCCTGGGGGCATAGACGGAGATCGGGGGCGCAGCGCTGATCGAAGTAATCGTTGATGGCCTGCGGGCCCACGAGTTTCAGGGATTCGTTGTAGAGCAGAGGGAAAATCACGGTGCTGCCGCGCCAGAGCGTGGCGAAGAAACAGAAAAGGAAGGCGTGCGGTTGCTCTTCATGATCGATTCCGTAGTGCTCGAGCAGAAAGCGCGCCAGTTCGCTGTCAAGGCTCGGAGGAAATGTGATGAGAGCCGGTTTGTCGGCTGTACTGCGCACCATAATCATTCACCTCGAAACGTTTTCGACACCGAAGTCAGTTTCCTCAGGATCGCAGACTGGCGAGATACTTCAAGGCCTGCACTCCGGGCAGAAAAAAATAGGATCCACCTTTCGTGACCACGAATCGGCTGAGACCTTCCACCCGCCGGCGCAGTGGCTCAGCCTGCACTGTGAAAATGGAATCGCCTCGCAAGAGATCGCCCACCAGGGGATCCACCTCGCCGTCCAGCCCGTTAAATACGGGGTTGCTGACCCAGGTCTGCTGCACAAATTCGAATTGGCGCTCAATGTCGCTGTTGAGGCACATGAAGTGCAGGCCTCGCTCGGCTCCGTCGTCGACCAGGGGATTTTCTTGGGGAGGACCATAGGACCGGCCGCGACGCAGGAGGCGGTGGCGGTTCGCCGAGTTCAGAGCGGTCGCGGGATCAGGTCCCAGCGAATCCCGGGGATTGCAGCGGCGGACGTGCGATCCGATTGGGCACTTGAGGCCGTCAGGGTCTTTGGGGTAGTAGGTGAAATTGTTCTCGTTTCCAAGCGCGGGATTATCGTGTTCAGGAGATAGCACCAGTGGCGCGCCACTTTTGTAGCGGCCCACAAACTTCGCGCCCAGACGGTCGCGAGCCCCCGGATTGCTGGCGCCGTTGGCCGTGCAGGTGGCTTTGTCAAGGAATTGCCAGAATTGTGCGACGCGCTGGGCCAACTGGCGGAACACCAGGTAGCTTCCATTGCGGCCGAGGTCGTGCATTCCTGCTTCAGCGTTCAGTCCGGCGGCATCGGCGGGGATCTCCGGCAGCAAGTTCTGGGAGTCGTCGGCAGCCTTGACCGCGGGGCTGGGAGCGATCACGCCGTAGACGTTGGGATGCCCTAGAAGAAATTCTCCAACGGGAAGTTCCGTGGCGTGGTGGGTGCGTTGGAGTTGGCGCTGCTTGTTTCCGGTGCCTGCCATCACCGGCTGACCGATTCCGTCGGCGAAGCCAAAATGCTCGTGCGTGTTCGGTTGGCGCTGGGCAGACAGAATCTTCACCAGTTCGACTCCGCCAGCAGGTAACGCCTTCTGCTCACGTTCCAAGGCTGCATTCAGCGTGGCTTCGTCTTTTCCATAAATCATCAACAGCACGTCCACCGGATTGTTGGGCGCTCCCCAATCCCAGCCCGTGGGGGCGTTTTCTTCGTTATCGCCGAGCAGGCGGGCGCGGTAAGGGGCTGCCATGCCTTCCTGAAAGGGCAGCGAAAAAGCGTCGAGCGCGTCTTGGCCTAAGCCCAGGTTCTTCAGTCCGCTGTACGTGAATGCAATATTGATGGACAAAGTCTCGTCTTTCGCTTCGGAGGCCATGACTTCGGTGGCCATTTGCGCAAGCCAGGTCCGCGATGGTTGCGCGTTCTTCACCCGCAGCAAAAGAAACACCGCGCAAGGCAGGTGCTTGTACGCGCTTACGACAATTCCTTGAATATCTTTGCGTTCGAGTTCCGCCATGAAACACTCCTCGTTCTCAGTTCTTAGAGACGTTGCAGCAGCGCCATCGCCCCGGTTGCATCCAGTGGCTTAAGCAGGTCTTCCCGGATGCTGCTGTTGTTGTCGATGCCCTGCACGGTCTGATCCCGGTAGGCGCTGTACCAGGCGTTAGTAATAGTTTGGCCGTCGCGGGCGACGGCCTTGAACCGCGGTCCATCTTTCGCGCCGCCAAAAATCAGAAAATAGGTACGTGGGAAATTCAGGGTATTGCTCCAGACCCCGGTCAGGCCGACCGCCGCTTTGTCGATGAAGTCGTCGAGGTAGTTCTCCCAGCTTCCGTCAAAATTGCTGAGGAAAAGAAGCCGGCGCCCGTCATCGATCATCGACCAGTGCGCGAAGTGAATACTGGGAATTCCGCTGAGTTCGCCATGAGTGGCGCGCGCCCGCGCCAGAAGGTTCACGGCCCAGAGCACCGTCCACAGGGCGACCCGGCGCAGCCGGCCCGGCTTGACGATGGTGATGCTGGCCATGTGATTTTGCACGATCTTGGTTTGATTTTCTTTCTCCAGCAATTGCCGGACGTTGGTGGAATCAGCCAGACTTTGTTGTACGGGATCAGTACTTTCCTTGTAGCGCAGCACCAGCATGCAGATTACGAAGGGCACAATCCATATGGGTAACAGCACCAGCGCGATCACAATCGCCAGAATGAACTTCGACCAGTTGGCGAATTGCTCCATGAAGGTTTGCCGCGGCCCGACCCCCGGGATCCACGACCATTTCTGATCGTCGCGAACAAACTGCTGAAAGTTGGCGAGTAAGTCGCCGGGCGATGCAGGCTGGCCGCGTTCGACCAGCGTGTCCGCGTGAGCTTCGAGCGCGTCGTGCAAGACTTGCTCTTGCAGAATTCGCGTGACGCTGCGGCCGGTGTTTCCGATGTGATAGGCGTTGGGAAGCACTACGTGGTCTTTCAAATAGGCGATGATTCCCTGGCGGTCGGAAGGGCTTGTGACCGTGTAATCCAGGCACGCACTGTAGATCTGGTGCAGTCCCGAAGAAGCGTGAACGTACAGGTCTTTGAGATAGTCGTCGAGTTCGCCGTCGAAGTTGTTCTCGAAAATGAGATACGGCCCGTACTCAGGAGTATCCGGCGATTGGTGCAGCACCAGGCTGGCAAAGTGGAGAAGACCCAAAGAGCGGAAGGGTATGTACTTGTTGCTCTCCGGATCCTTGTTGATCTCGTCGAGTAGTGGTCCCAAACGGTCGGTCTGGTCCGGTTTCACCTTGCTGATGAACGTCAGAACGGTATGGGTCATAATCGCGGCCTCATTTCTCAGGCGTCGAATTCCAGGACCAAGCGGTTCGGGAACGGGCCGTCATAAAGAATTTGGCCGGCACCGCCCGGCGCGCGCCGCAGATTCGGCAGGCGCAGCAGCGTCGCCAGCAGTTCCGGTATTTGTATGCCGTTGATGGCTTTGCCGAAACAGGTATGCATGCCGTAACCGAAATGCAGATAGTCAGTCTGGCGCTGGGCATCGAATTCGCCGGGCTTCGTGAAGACATCCGGATCAAACATGGCGGAAAGAGTCGCGATGTAAACGAAGGTGTCCGCCGGTATGTTCTTTGCACGCGGTTGGCCCTGCGCAATCTGTGAGGCCTGCGCGCAATAACGTACTTGAAGCGGATGGTGCGGGTTGAAACGCACGGCTTCCCATGCGTAGCGCCGGACCCCGTCAATATCGCCCTTCAGCGCACACTCGCGCGCCTCTGCAAGTCTTTCCGGCCGCCGCAGCAGTTCGTCGATGGCAAGAGCGACAAACTTCGATGTGGTATCGACGGCGCCGACGATCACGCCCGCCAGATTGCGACGGACTGCGAGATCATCCAGCCAGGGATGCGCGGCATCCTGCAAGGCCAGCAACCGCGCCAGCACATCGTCGTTTCTATCCGATGACTGAGATTTGCGGAGCGCGATTTGGGCGTCCATGTGCGCGTGCAATTCGACGCTGGAATGCAGCGCGTCCCGCTTGACGTCCTGGCCATTGGTGAGGTCGGCGAATATGTAATGGAAGATGTCGCGCATCCAGCGCATCATCGTGGGGTCGTTCGGGCCCGGCATGCCGAAATACGAGGCCACCAGCCGAGTCGCTACAACCCGTGCCAACCCATTCACGACGTCAATGCGGTGCCGGGGACGCGCGGCGGCGACGAGTTCGCCGGCTGCTTGCGCAACAAACTGCCGAATCCTCTCGATATCCTCGCGCCGGACAGCCTCATGCAGCGTCGCATTCTCCCGGTCGAACTGCGGCGACGCGTCCATGCCGAGAATGAAGGGGCCGCCGATCTGATCTATTTTTGGCGCATTGATCTGGCGGATGGTGAAATCGCTGTCGCGCTTCAAGACCTCAATCACATCGGAATTCCGGGTCACGATGGCGTGCTTGCCAAGCAGCAGAATCGGAGAGAAGCGCCGCAAAAACGTGAACACGGGACGCAGAATGCCGGGGCTGATCGCGAAATTGAGCAGCTTGTCTTTGAACGTGCGCCCCGATCCGTGCTTGCCGAGCGCAACCAGATCAGGCGCTTTTTGCGGTCGGTTTTCATACAGTCGCAGAGCGAACTGACCCGAGGGGCGGGCACGCCAGCTTTCGATAGTAGAACGCATGGCCGTGGGCAACAGATCGAGCGACGGCATGGGTCCGCCATATTGTGGCGGGATCACGATGGGTGCGGAGAGAGCGGCGAAAGCCAAGTCCGGAGCGGTGAATGTGTCCCCCATCAGGAATCGGCGTCCATCCGCGAGCCGCGCCTCGATCTGGGAGAGAGCGGATTCGATGATCGGCTGTTGCTGCGCAATGCTGTCGGGTTGGAGGTGCAGATTCTTCCGCAGGGCTGCGGCCAGTAAAGGATAGACGACCGGCACGGCAAATCGCTCCCACCACGGCGCGCCCTTGATCCACGCCCGGATCGTGCGGCTACGCTCTGGGAGCATATAGGCATAGGCCCATGCGCGCACGGCCACTCCGAAGGTATCAAAGAGAAAATTGAAGAGTTGGCGAGCTTCGCTTTTTGCGGCGGAATCTGCAGGATACAGCTTCAGATTCTGGGGCGCCCGAGCCTCGTAGTAGTCAACCACGGCCCTTGCGTCAAGCAGGGCGGTTTCGCCCGTATCGAGAACCGGCACGACGCTGCTACCGCCATACCTTCGCGTTGCACGCACGTTGAACACCGGAGCATGGCACTCTTCCACGTAAGGAATTCCCAGCCTGTCGAGCACCCACCGCGCCAGCTCGCAGTATGGGCTCACAACAACCGAAATCATCCGCGGATGGTAGATGGTGGCGGCGGTCAACGGCGCGACCTCAGAGCCAGTCTTTCCTAGTGAGTTACGGGCCGGTCGATCCCACTTGCAGAGGACCGAATGCAGCTATGCCTTCTGGCTGCTGTCGAATAGTGACCGGGACGCCTCAAGCGTATCGACGCTTTTGCGCGTCTCCGTCCGAATGTGCTGCCGCACTCCCCAGATGTCTCTTCGTCCGCAGCGGCGATTCGCCTTCATACATGCGTTCCGCGGTCCCGGCGCCAAGAATCGCATCTTGTTACGTTTTCCGAACAAGTCGCGGATCGCGCGGTAGGGAGGTCTGAATAAGGTACCCTCTGACGCTGTCGGCCGAAAGCCCGGAAGGAGTCACAAATCGATGAACTCCCTCAAATCGCCAACGCCCGTGTCGAAAAGCACGCGACATTCTGCTGTCATGGCTCCGCTGCCGCGAAAGAAACACCGTTGCATTGTGATCGGCGGCGGCCTTGCCGGTCTTGCAGCTGGCTATCGCCTCGCGCGGCGGGGCTGGCGGGTCGACGTCTTCGAAGCTCATCGCAGGCTGGGCGGACGCGTTTTTTCCTATCGGTTCCCGCAGGCCAGAAAGCTCATCTGCGAATTAGGCGGCGAATGGATCGGTGACGATCATGACGCCATGAAAAGGCTGGCGCGCGAGTTTGGCCTGGAGTTGCAGCCGCACCAGTATTCCTATTTTTTCTGGAATGTGAACAGTCGCTCTCGCCGGTACCGCCCGGGGGAAGACTGCTTCTCGGCCAAAGCGCACAAGGGATTTCAGCAATTCGCTGCCGAGTTCAAGACCTACAACGAGAGCGAGAAGAGGCGCCTCGACAAGCTGGACTGGTGGACCTGTTTGCAGCAGAGGAAATTCAGCCATCGCGAACTGCTCAAGCGAGATCTCATGGACAGCACGGATTTCGGCGAGTCGATCCGGCAGACCTCGGCCTACACGGCTGCGACCGAATATTTCGGTGGAAACGCCACCGATGAAATGGACTGGAAAATTGCCGGCGGCAATTCGCGCCTGATTCACGCTCTGGCCCGGAGCATCGGCGGCGCGTCAGTTCGGACACGCGCCGAAGCTAAGCTGGTTCGGCAAAGAGGCGAGGAAGTGACAGTAGCTCTCGCCAATGGTGAGAAGTTCAGGGCCGATGTCTGCATCTGTGCTGTTCCGGCGCCCTGCCTCAGAAACATTGAATGGGACCCTCCACTCAGCCCAGCACAAACTGATGCCGCGGATCGGCTGCAATATTCGCGGATCATGAAATCAGCGGTGTTGTATCGCGCGCGATTCTGGCCTGAGCACAAAGACGGCGGCTTTTCCGTGTTCACCAGCCGCGTTTCCGATTTCTGTTTTGACAGTACGTATCTCCAGGGGGGCGACGCCCGCATCTTGTGCAGCTATGCGATCGGAGAAAAAGCGGATGATCTGGCTGCGGAACCGAACAAGAATGACGTCGCGAAATGGCTAACCGAGGACATCCTTCACGCGGTCGGGCGACCAAAGACGCCAGCCACGCACCCGGTCGCGATCCGAACTCAGGCTTGGCAGAATCAGAACTGGATCGGGGGTGCCTACGCGTTCTACCGCCCCGGGCAGTGGTTCAGCGTCCGCCCCATTCTGCAAAAACCCCACGGTCGGGTGCTGTTTGCCGGCGAGCATCTCGCTGAGTGGCAGGGCTTCATGGAAGGAGCAGTCGATACCGGCGAAGCCGCCGCTGAAATGTTGTGTGAATCGACCTGAACTCGCCCACGAAGTGACTGATTCGGCAGCCTTCGATTTGGCGTCAACTGCGCCCATGGAAAGCCGCCTAACATCAGGGTCACCATATGAGCCTTCCGCAGATGACTCCGCTATTCAAAAGTTATGGCGGCAGCGCTGTTCGGTGATCTCGCGTCGCCAACTGAACATGTACCTTTGATTGCAACCCGGCTCCAAGTCATCGAGGCGAGACTCCACATTTCAACGTATGCTGGGGTGTGCAGACGCTTCGCATCGCATTGGCCGTCGGGTTGTTCATCCTCTTTGGACCGTCGGACCAGGCTCGGGAAAAACACCCGCAATCCCCCGCCTTCCGTCTCCAGAAGGACGACAAAGGCTGGGCAGAGAGAACCTTAGGCACTCTTTCCCTTGAAGAAAAGGTGGGCCAGCTCTTCATGATTCGTCTGCGGGTGGGATACTCCGGAGTTCGGAACTCAGAGTACCTACGGATCTCCAACAGCATTCGCAAGTACCACATCGGATCGCTGGCAATGTCCGCCCCGACTGGAGGGCGGTTTCTTCACCGCGACCGCGGCTATCAGACTGTCGTCCAGCTCAACCAACTGCAGTCGGAATCAAAGCTGCCACTTCTGGTCGCTGGAGATTTTGAGCAGGGCGTCCTGCCTGCGCATCTTTTCGGCACAACCGTGTTTCCTCACGCCATGGCCTTTGGCGCTGCCGGGAAGGTGGCCTACGCTGAGGAATTCGGCCGCATTACGGCCCAGGAAAGCCGTGCGATCGGTGTGCACTGGAACCTATTCCCCGTCGCCGACGTGAATTCCAACCCTGCGAATCCCATTATCGGCACGCGAGCATTCGGCGCGAACCCTGACCAGGTAGGGGCGTTGGTGGCTGCCTACATACGCGGTGCGCGGGCCAACGGAATGCTGACCACCGCGAAGCACTTCCCGGGGCACGGCAATACCGGGATAGACTCGCATCTCGCCGTCGCCCGAGTAGACGAGAATCTGGAAGTCTTGCGCACCGTCGACCTGCCTCCATTCCGCAAGGCGATCGAAGCCGGGGTCGACGCTGTCATGACGGCGCATATCAGAGTTCCAGCGCTCGATCCCGACCCCAACCTTGTGGCTACGACTTCACCGGCCATCGTCACCAATTTGCTCAAGCACGAACTCGGTTTCAAGGGAATCGTCGTCACTGACGGACTTGATATGGCAGGCCTCACCCGCCTGTACGCGGGAAACGTGGGGCGTGCCGCGGTGGACGCCTTCAAGGCTGGGAACGATGTGCTCACGATGCCCGCCGACCTTGATGCCAGTTACCGTGCGGTTCTCGATGCTGTCCACTCCGGCGAAATTTCCCGGCAGCGTCTCGACGCGTCCGTCTTGAAAATATTGAAGGCCAAAGCTTCCCTGGGTCTGCAGACGACTCGTCTGGTGGATGTGGCTGCGATACCGAAACTGGTGGGCAGTCCAGACAATGTAGCAACCGGTCAGCGAATCTCGGATGCCTCTGTGACCCTGGTGCGTGACAACGGCAATCTGCTTCCGCTGAGGCGTGGGGCGTCTGTTAAGAACGTGGTTCTCCGCCAACGAGGAGGTTTGAATGCTCAAGCCGCTCTGGTCATCGTGCTGTGCGACAACGTTCGAGCCGAGGATGGTCGTGTTCTGGAGCATGAAATTCTGTCCCGCATGCCCGATGCGAAAGTAGTCTATGTGGACCCACGCGTCGCGCATGGCAGGGCGGATGGCGTACTGAAAGCGGTGGACCAGGCGAGGGCAGTCGTAGTCGCCGTGTACATCGTGCCCTCGGCTGCGAGATCGAGGAAAGTGGCGCACGGCGCAAAGCATCCCGCGTCTCTCCCGGACTCGACGAGTACTTTGTTCGAGAGAATTCTCGGCCGCGCTGCGCAAAAAACAGTAGTTCTGGCCATGGGAAATCCATACCTCGCCGATGATTTCCCGGAAATTCAGAACTACATTTGTACGTTTTCCAATGTGACAGTTTCGGAGACCAGCGCCGCCCGGGCACTTTTTGGGGAAATTCCGATGCCCGGCCAAATGCCGGTCAATCTGTCCAGCGCCGGCGTAGAGAATCCCAAAGGTCCGCAGTCGGCACAAGTCACGAGCTTTAAGCCTCTCGTTCGCCTCGGCGCTAGCCGCTGAACCGGACTCCAGCGCTGTTACCTAAGAAGTTACCTTTTGCCGCCGCATTCATCAACATTTAACAATCCCTTCATCGTCCTGTATTGAAGATCGCGAATCGTGTGGTTATGGATGCTCGCGTTTCGGTTTTTGCCTGTACGACGAAACGTCAGCCATCCGGGCGGACGTCCGAAACGATGAGGTGAGTTATGCGCAATCTGAACATCGTCTTCTTCGATGCCGGTGGCGGACATCGCAACGCCGCTGATGCTCTACAGAGCGCGCTGCAAGCACAATCCAACCCGTGGGCAGTTTCTCTGCTCAATCTGCAGGAACTGCTGGACCAGATCGACCCGATTCATCGCACCACCGGCGTCCGCATGCAGGACGTCTACAACCTGATCTTGCGCCGGGGTTGGACGCGTTACACCCAGCAGCTATTGCCTGTGTTGCACAGCTTGGTGCGTTTGAATCATGGCCGCGTTGTTCGGGCCCTGCAACGGTATTGGTCCGAACATCCCTCTGATCTCGTCCTGTCGGTCATTCCTCACTTCAACCGCGCAATCGCGGAGAGCGTTCGCAAATCTCTTCCGGACGCACCCTTCATTACCTTGCTGACGGATTTCGCCGACTACCCGCCACACTTCTGGATCGAGCGCGAGTCGGAATACTTGATTTGCGGAACGGAGCGGGCGAAGCAGCAGGCTTTGGCCATGGGTCACTCGCCGCTGCGAATATTCCAGACTTCCGGCATGGTCATGAAGTCGAAGTTCTACCAGAAACTGATAATTGATCGTGTGGCGGAGCGGCAGAGCTTGGGGCTGGCGCCCGATTGGCCCACGGGCATCGTATTGTTCGGCGGGCACGGCGCGCCGGTGATGCTCGACATCGCCACGAAGCTAAGCGAAAGCTCTCTGAAACTTCAGTTGATCATGATCTGCGGCCACAACCAAAGCCTCGGCGCAGAACTCAAAAAGCTTCCGACCAGGAAGCCTATCTTCGTCGAAGGATTTACTACCCAGGTCGATCATTACATGTCTCTGGCGGATTTCTTCATTGGAAAGCCGGGCCCAGGATGCATCAGCGAAGCCCTGCAGTTCGATCTGCCAGTCATTGTGGAAAGCAACGCCAAAACCATGCCCCAGGAGCGCTACAACGCGGAATGGCTCACCGAAAATCGGCTCGGCATCGTGTTGCCGAGTTTCCGGGGAATTGCGGGCTCAGTTGAACAACTCCTGCAGCATTCCACATTCCAGGAATTTCGCGACAACGCCCGAGCGCACACCAATCGCGCGCTGTTTGAGGTCCCAGTCATCCTTGAGGAGGTCTTTGAGCGGCACATGCCGGAATATATGCCGGTCGCTCCCATGGGAAACGTCGATCTCATGGGGCGGGATGCTATGTTGGCGGCATTACACTGAGCCACCGCTCGACCGCAGAAAGCGCAGAGGACATTGCAGAAAACGAGTCCGCCTAAGACGTCTTTCCGGTTGCAGATTCCAACTGCCCATACTCGGCAATCATCTCTTGCGAGATGCCATTCCTGCGGGCGATTTCACTATAAAGGCGTCCGCTGTTACGCATCGTTCGTTCCTGCGTGACAGTATCCAGAGCCACCAAACCAAATCGTAGATGCCAGCCTTCAGTCCATTCGAAATTATCGGTGAGCGTCCAGTGAAAGTAGCCGCGAACGTCGTGGCCTTCGGCAATCAACTGGTGCAGCTCCCTGACGGCATTCACGATGAGCCACGGGCGGATGCGGTCCTGCGCATCGGGCACTCCGTTTTCGAGAATGTAAACCGGTTTGCCAAGGCCCTTCGCCCGCTCGACGGCACGCCGCAGAGCCAGAGGATAAGCCTCACCGTACGGTCGCTCCCACGCGCTGTCCCCCTGTGGAACGTGCGGTGGCACGAACAGCCGAGCAAAAGCCTGCGCGGCATGCCTAAGATCAAAAGCCACATGGAAGCGGCTGTAAACGTTCAAGCCCACGAAATCGCAGGAACCTTTCACGTCGCCTGCGTTTCCGTCGAGCACGCTCAAGGGAAAAGGAAGCTTGCCATACTGCATCAGGCGCAGAAAGCTCTCGTTGAACAGCTCGTTCACCAGTGAAGCGATCCAGCGATCCGGCCCGCGGCGTACGGGCTCCAATGCAACATAGTGGTGAGCCCATCCGACCTCTGCGTGCGGCTGCAATTCATGAATCGCACGGTAGGCGCGGAGATGCGAACGAGCCATCGCGCTTACTACTTCTATTGAGGCGGCGATGTCACCGCTGCGGCCCGGGGGAAATTCGCCGAGAACATATCCCATGGCGGAATACACGTTGGGCTCGTTGAAAGTCAGCCAACGGTTGCAATGCTCGCCGAGCGCGCCCACCACCCGGCGAGTAAAGCGCTCAAAGAGTTCCGGAGCATCCGGGCTTAAGAAAGCGCCCTTCTGTTCGAACCACCGGGGATGGGTGAAGTGATGCAAGCAGATCATGGGGCAAATCCCACGCTCCACCAGACCGTCGAGCATTTCCCGGTAGCGCCGCAACGCCGCAAGGTCCCATTCGCCTTCGTGTGGTTCAATGCGGCTCCAATCCACCGAAAAACGCATGGCATTGAGGCCCATGTTGCGCGCCAGGTCGAAATCGCGTTCAGCGTTGTTCCACCAGTCGCACGCACTTCCACACGCATCGCCAGAACGGATGCGCCCGGCAGCTTCCCAATCCGACCATTGATTTTGGCTGTTGCCCTCCACCTGGTGGGCAGCGGTCGATACGCCCCAGAGGAAACCCTTGCAGAACTCCATGGGAGCAAGAGCGTTTGGTGAGATCGGAATACCTCGGTCGTCGTTGGGCGTGGAAATAGCGGACATTCTCTTTCGCTATTCTACGCGATTCGCCGCAGCGATGTAATCGTGATGGCACTCTCTCTCCGTCATCATTGTGGTTATCACCACGGAGAGGTTATCTTGGTACGTCCCGCCCAGTCGGAGAGTACCGCGCATGAATGTTCTCGTCGTGAACTCCGGAAGCTCGAGCTTGAAGTTCCAGGTGATTGCCACCGGTCTTGAGCGGATCAAACAATACACGGACCATCGCCTCTGCCGGGGGGAAGTTGAAGGGATTGGCGGCGAGGCCATCATCCAGTTTAAGAACCAGCAGGGCCAGAGTCAGAAATTCACAGCCCCACTACGCGATATATCAGCTGTGCTGGATTATCTGGTCCGGTTCATCGCCTCTGACAAGTCCGGCGTCCCTGAGATCAAGAACACGGGCGATATAAACGCTGTGGGGCACCGCGTGGTGCACGGTGGTGAGTTGTTTTCGGAATCTGCTCTGATTGACGATAAGGTGTTACGGGGAATCGAAGACTGCATCGATCTTGCCCCCCTGCACAATCCGAACAATATTAAAGGCATTCAGGCCGCGCGCGAACTCTTCGGCAAGACCATTCCCCAGGTGGCCGTCTTCGATACCTCGTTTCACCATTCGATTCCGGAGCAGGCGTACCTGTACGCGGTTCCGTATCACCTTTATCGCCGCCACCACATCCGCCGTTACGGGTTCCACGGAACCTCCCACCGCTATGTCGCGTTCCGCTACCGCACTTTGCGGGGACTCACGCGGGAACAAACCAACATCATCACGCTCCACCTGGGAAACGGCTGTTCCGCCACCGCGATCCGCGGAGGAAATTCAGTGGACACATCGATGGGCATGACACCGCTGGAGGGCCTGGTCATGGGCACGCGATCCGGCGACCTTGATCCTGCCATTGTCAATGTCATCGCCCGCAAAGAGGGGATGTCGCCCTCAGAAGTTGACACGCTGCTCAACACGCAGTCGGGACTACTCGGCATTTCCGGACTCACCAACGACATGCGCGAACTGCAGGCGGAACTGAAGGAGCATGAGGATCGGCGGGTGCGGCTCGCGATCGAGGTCTTCTGCTACCGGGCCCGAAAATACATCGGCGCATTTCTGGCTTCGATGAGTGGCGCAGACGCGGTGGTGTTCACCGGCGGCATTGGAGAGAACTCGCCCGAGATTCGCGCATTGATCTGCGAGGGCATGGAGTGGGCCGGGCTTATGGTCGACCCTGCGCGCAATCAGGAAACCGTGGCCCGCGAAAGCAAGATTTCCACCGAGGATTCCACGCTGCTCGCCTATGCAATCCCTACCGATGAGGAGTTGCTGATTGCGCGCGACACGGTGCGCGTCATCCTGGGTGAACCTCACCCATCGTGAATTGTTTGCCAACCCGCACTAGTATGGCCAAGTCCATCCAGCAGCCTCAGGCTGGTCAACCCCGTACTGGTGTGCGTAATTCCGGCACTCGATCTGCTGGTTCAGGAATCTTTCCTTCGCATGGCCTCCGATTCTCTGCAATCTTGGCACGCGGTCAATTACATCCATCGCCAGGCTGAAGCGGTCGATGTTGTTGTTGATGGCCAGTTCCAGCGGCGTATTGATGTTGCCTTTTTCTTTGTACCCGCGCACATGAATGTTCTCGTGATTCTTCCGGCGATATGCCAGACGATGGATCGAATAAGGATACCCGTGGAAATTGAAGATGACCGGCTTGTCGACAGTGAACAAGGAATCGAAATCGCGGTCGGGTAGTCCATGGGGATGTTCGGTGCTGGGCTGGAGCTTGAAGAGATCCACAACGTTGATGAACCTGATCTTGATGTCAGGAAACTCCTTGCGCAGTAGGGCGGTCGCGGCCAAGGCCTCTTGGGTAGGAATATCGCCCGCTGACGCCATGACCACGTCGGGCTCGCCGGATTCGTCGGTGCTGGCCCAATCCCAGATGCCGATGCCCTTGGTGCAATGCGTAATGGCGGCCTCCATGTCCAAAAACTGCAGGTGCAGTTGCTTGTCGCAGACGATCACGTTGACGTAGTTCTGGCTGCGCAGACAATGATCCGCGACCGACAGCAGGCAGTTCACATCCGGCGGAAGGTAAATACGAGTGACGCTCGCGCTCTTGTTGGCCACCACATCGAGAAAACCTGGGTCCTGATGGGTAAAGCCGTTATGATCCTGCCGCCATACCGTTGACGTGATCAGGAGATTCAGCGACGCGATGGCTTCGCGCCAGGACAGATGGTTGCAAATCTCAAGCCACTTGGCATGCTGGTTGAACATGGAGTCAATGACGTGCACGAAGGCTTCATAGGAGGACAGAAAGCCGTGTCGTCCGGTGAGCAGATAGCCCTCCAGCATTCCCTCCATGGTGTGTTCGCTCAACATCTCCATCACGCGGCCGTCGGTGGCGAGTTCGCCGCCATCGGAATCCTCAGGGAAGAACTGCTCAATCCAGAATTTCTTGCTGACCGCGTAAATCGCATCGAGCTTGTTGGACGTGGTTTCATCCGGGCCGAACACCCGGAAGTTATTCATGTTTTGTTTCATCACATCGCGCAGGAAGGCACCGAGCGGGGGCATGTTCTCGACCATGGTTCTTGCAGGGTGCTCGAATTTGACTCCGTACTCGCGGAAATCCGGCAGCCGCAGCGCTTTCTTCAGCCGTCCCCCGTTGGCATGAAGATTTGCGCTCATTCGCCGGCCGCCTTCCGGCGCCAACTCTCTAAATTGAGCCGCCAACTTGCCGTGACCATCGAAAAAATCCTCGGGCTTGAGCGACCGCATCCAGGCTTCAAGGGTACGAAGTTGCTCGGGATCCTTTTTTACATTGGGCAGCGGCACCTGGTGCGCTCGCCAGAAGCCCTCCAACCAGTGGCCTTCGACTTCACGCGGAGCCGTCCAACCCTTGGGTGAGCGCAACACGATCATCGGCCAGCGATGCCGGTCGCCCACACCCTGCTTTCGGGCCGCCTGCTGACATTTCCTGATGTTCAGAACGCAGTGTTCCACCGTCGCCGCCATGGCTTGATGCATGCTTTCGGGATCGGAGCCTTCCACAAAACAGGGCGTCCAACCATAACCGTGGAGCAGACTCTCCAGTTCTTCGTGCGAGATGCGCGCCAGCAGGGTCGGATTGTTAATCTTGTATCCGTTCAGATGCAGGATGGGCAGGACGGCTCCATCGCGTGCAGGATTCAGAAACTTATTGATGTGCCAGGAAGTCGCCAGAGGCCCGGTCTCGGATTCGCCGTCGCCCACAACCGCCGCGACAATCAATTCCGGATTGTCGAACGCGGCACCACAGGCATGGGACAGCACATAGCCGAGTTCCCCGCCCTCATGGATCGACCCCGGCGTCTCGGGCGTGCAGTGACTCCCAATCCCGCCGGGAAACGAAAACTCCTTGAGGAAATCACGCAAGCCTTCGACGTCCTGACTCTTTTCCGGATAGACCTCGGAGTACGTTCCTTCCAGATACGCCGGTCCAAGAACACCGGGTGCCCCATGGCCCGGACCGGCCAGAAAGATCATGTCGAGATCGTATTTCTTGATGAGCCGGTTCAGGTGAACATAGATGAACGACAGGCCGGGGCTCGATCCCCAGTGCCCCAGCAGCCTGTTCTTGATGTGTTCCGGCCGCAGCGGCTCCGCCAGCACAGGATTATCCAGCAGATAAATCATGCCGAGGCTGAGGTAATTGCAAGCCCGCCAATAGGCGTCCGTGTTGTACAACTCTTCGGCATTTAGCGGCTTCCCGGCGATTGTCGACCGCGTCTCGCCATAGGGACTCAGAGAAGAAATTTCGGATGAGAGGTTCGAAGTGAGGGTGCTCATTGACGATGACTCCTGAGATTAGGCTATGCCGTATGGCGGCTGAGTTATGACGGGGCCGGCTGCTGCTCGTTGATCGTCAAGACCGCGAGTCGTTACCAATGGAAGAACTTCTCACAATTCTACTCTCATGGGATTCAAGTTTTGCCTTACGACGACGCATTGACCTGCCAGATCGGGCGACCTAACTCCTGGTAGTCTCCCGTAGCCCGATCACTCTTCGCTCCCGATCCTCGCCCGTGGAGTCGTGATTTTATTGCTTTTCCACCTGAATCACGTTGTCGTCAGCTTGCGATCAATGAGTTTGTCGAGCGGATCAATTCCCCCCTGAGCCGGACGCTTGTCAACGTTTAATGCGAACGTGGACCGTTCCTTGTCGATCAGCTGCCTTTCCAGATAGAGATATTTCCCGTCAGAATCCAGAACCCCAATGTCGATCCAGTCATGGACGGGAATCGCGTGCTCCTGGCCCTTTCTTCCGTCCGCTCGCAGCTTCTTTTGCGTCGATCACAAGATGCACCTGGTATTTGCCTTCGGCTTGCTGGATGTAGTTCACGGATATCGCACGGTTGTCATACGCGTGATATTTTTCCAGAGATCGTCGTTGAGCTACTGATACTCCGGTGGTGTGTGCTTTTCTAGATACGCAATCAGGTCGAGAGAAACGGGGTAAGGCAGGCCTTTGAACGCGTAGGCCTTGGTGAACTCGGCCTATGCCTTGCTGACTTTATCCTCGACGATGTAATCCTGTATGGCGTACATGACCAGCGCGCCCTCGTTGTAATGGATGTATCCCTGGTTGACATCGAGTTTGTACAGAGATTCCTCCTCCTTGCGCTCCTGGGCGCGGCCACGTAGTAGCCATCCACTTCGTAGCGCAGAAACTTATGGATCGACTGCGGCCCGTACCGGTGCTTCATCACCATGAGCGCGCTGTACTGGGCTAGGGGTGCCGAGTATATGCGAAGTACCTTTGATGGACAGGCCGTTCTTCTACGAGCCGGTTCCGGACAATGTGACGGTCTGCGGGCTGCCGGCGGCGCTGTCAGTGACCTTTAAGAGCGCGCTGCGAGCGCCCGTCGCAGTCGGCTTGAACGTCACGCTGATCGTGCAACTTGCGCTCGCCGCCAGCGAACTCCCACACGTGTTGGTTTGCGCAAAATCTCCCGGGTCGAGACCGGCGAGCGTGATGCTGGTGATCGTGATCGCCGTCGTGCCAACGTTCTTCAGGGTCGCGGTCATGACGGAGCTGGTGGTGCCCACCGTCACCTTTCCGAAGCTCAGACTGGTGGGCGTAAGCTCGGCCGTGGTACCAGTTCCGCTCAGCGGCACTTGCTGCGGACTGCCTGCAGCATTGTCGGTGACCGTCAGGTTCGCGCTGCGAGCGCCCGTCGTCGTCGGCTTAAACGTCAGGCTGACCGTGCAACTCGCGGCCGCTGCCAGAGAACTTCCACAGGTCGTCGCCGTCTCCGGAAAATCTCCGGCTTCAGCGCCGGTGACCGCGATGCTGCTGATCGTCAGCGTGGTCGTGCCTATGTTGGTCAGAGTCACTTTCTTGACCGGGCTGGTTAAGCCCACGGCCAGCGTCCCAAACCCCAACGGTGTTGGAACAAGCTTGGCGGTGGTTCCGGTTCCGCTCAACGGCACTTGCTGCGGACTGCCCGCGGCATTATCGGTGATGCTCACCGATGCGCTGCGCGCGCCAGTAGCCGATGGTTTGAACTGAACCTTGATGAGGCAAGCGGCACCCGCTGCCAGCGAACTTCCGCAGGTGCTCGTTTCCGGGAAGTCACCGCTGTTGGTTCCGGTAATCGTAATCGCCGTGATCGTCAGCGTCGCTTTGCCGGAGTTCTTCAGCGTCACCGTCTTTATCGGGCTAGTCACACCCGTAGCCACCGCGCCGAAGTTCAGGCTCGTCGGCGTCAGGGTCACCGCTGGACTGCTGCTCGAGTTGAACGTTGCAGTAACAGCCTTGGCTGCAGACATGGTTACGCTGCAGGTTCCGGTACCAGAGCAAGCTCCGCTCCACCCGGCGAAAGTGGAGCCTGCGGCCGCAGTCGCCGTCAGAGTCACGACTTTACCGCTGTTGAAGTTCGCGCTGCAGGTGCCCGGGCAACTGATGCCGCTGGGACTGCTCTTGACTGAACCCGTGCCGGTGCCGGCCAAAGTCACCGACAGCGCGAAGGTCGTCACCGAGGTCTTAAAGGTGGCGGTGACTGCCTTAGCCGCGGTCATGGTCACGCTGCAAGTTCCGGTGCCAGAGCACGCTCCGCTCCAGCCGGCGAAGGTGGATCCCGCAGTTGCAGTCGCGGTCAGGGTCACGACCGTTCCGCTGGCGAAGTTGGCGCTGCATGTGCCCGGACAGCTGATGCCCGCAGGACTGCTGGCTACCGTGCCAGCGCCCGTCCCGGCGAGCGTAAGCGACAGCCCGAACGACCCGGACGACACATTGAGAAAAACCGTATCCACCGCAAAATCTGAAAGCACGCAATTTGCATCGGCCGAACCGCAAGCTGTCAGACTGAAAGTCACGGACGTGATGTTCGGGCCGGTTTGATCGAGTATGCCGATGTACACGGCGTCGCCGTTGGTATTACTCTTCACCGTAAATGAGCCGAGCAGGGTAACGCCGTTGAAAGCCTGTATTTCCGCGGTGAACTGACCAGGCTCGTCCGCCTGAATCAAGGCGCCCGCCCCGGAAACGCTGGTGCCAAACATCAGCTTTAGAGGTCCGTTTCCTCCAGCCGAGGCATCGGAAGTCCAGATGACCTGATCGCCGGAGGCGAACCCGGTTCCCGACCAACTGCAGGTTGGAGAGGCCGCACAAACCGCGGAGGCTATGCTATTCGGGCCGGCAAGGCCGACGTTCACGGCGACCCCGCCCACCGAGGTTGCACCGACGCTGGAGGCCAAGATGGTGCCGTCCGCCCCGAGTTGCGACCACTGCACAGAGTCATTGGAGCCCTGGCTGGCCTGACTAGTCACGCCCTTCGTGGTGTCGGACCAGGCAACCGTCGCCAGGGACAGCAGAACCACCAACCCGCACAGCCGCGAAACTTGAGATGGGCAAAACATGGAAGCCTCCGTCATAGCATTTTCAGTTCTCGTCCTTAGAAAGCCTGAGCCTCAAGGACACGATGGCGGGCTCGTGCTGAACGTGCCGTTGTTCGAGAACGCGCCTCCGGATCCAATCGAAGGCGACTGCCGGTAGAACCAAGAGAAGAAAACCAGTTCCTGCGGGTCATACGTGAAATTACCAAGGGTGACTGCCGGGAAGTATGTGCCGGTCAGCGGGTCGCCGACTTCCAGGTTGTTCTGGCACCCGGACACCTGTCCGATATTGCCCCATGCGGGAGTGGGGTTGGTGGTGAGAGGATCGTCCATCCACTCGCCCACTTCGTGAGTCAGAACTGAAATGTCGCCGCCGTACAAGCCTGAGTTATCGAAGTCGCCGACCCCGTAAGTCTGCAGCACGCCACCGGGCGTGTACGCGTTGTGGTAGCCGAGAATACCGCAACTCCCGTTGGAGAACGGGTCGCACATCTCGACACTGTCGAATAAAAAGATCGGCACGCCCTTCGGTCCTACACCCTTGAGGACCAGCGAAGGCAGGATCGTATTTTCGACGAGCGCGTCCCACCAGTTGATGTCGATCTGGCCCTCATTACACAGAAAAGGAAAGACGGCGCCGTCGGCGGCGGGGACACTGACGCTAACCTTGGCCTCCGTGTTCAAGACCAGGCTGTTGTGAAAGCTGTTGCCTGCCACCGAAACGTCACTCCAGAAATCGGCGCGCTGAAAAGCGTCTATGTACTGCGCCGTACCAACATCCACCCCATTCATAATCCAGTCGGTGGTCTGGAATATCGGAGAATTCTGGACCACACTGAGGGTGGTCGCGCCTAGGCAGGAGTTAGAAACGGTCGGATCGAGCACCGTTCCATCGGAGAAAGTCAGTTTGACCGGGATCAGGTAGCTCTGGATCACGGTCGAGCGGTAGCCGTGGAAGAAGGGGCTTCGGCCAACCATCTGTCCGGAGTACGAGAGCTTGTCGAACGGCGACACCAGGCTGTAGTTCCACAAGGGGATGATGGTGCCGCTACTGGACTGCTGGCGGATTGCCGGAATCAGGGCCTGGCCGTTCTTCATATGCATGACTTTAAAGCGCGGCTTGGGCCGTTGCTGGACGTCGCCAGCCGGAAGCTGCCCCCAACTTAGGGTCGCAGCCAGGCAAAGAAAAAAACCGGTCAGGAACAGTACCAGTGCGCGCTTCATGGGAACCTCCGTCGTCGTCGAGCAGTTTGGGGCCGATTGTCAAAACGATAGTTGGCGGTCTAGCGGGGGGAGCCGAACACCTGATGCAAACGATTGAATAACGTCGCATTTGCCCAGAGCGGCCGGAGAGAGATTGTACTGCATCTCCGGCAAAAGGCAACCCTTTTCAGACATAAGTGAAACCCGGGCCCGGCGTGACACGAAGGATCCTGAATCCGGTCGTCGCTTGGCTGATTGTTCTTCTTCTACCTACGGAAAATGCGGGTAAATTGGGTCCCGAAGGGTAGCAACGTGTGGTTGATGCGTCGCACCCCGTGTGAAGTTCTCGGATCGGGATAGCGCACCAGCGATCCCGGGATTAGACTTCATGCACTCGTGAGAGCACACCACCGAAGGGAGAATGCAGCCATGGACGTAGACAAGCCTATGAGTGGCGAGTTCGCCGCGCTGATCCCCATGCTGGCCGATACGATGAAGTTTGCGACACAGGCTCTTGCTGAGTCGGCCGCCATCGCTGAGTTGTTAATCGAAAAAGGCGTGGTGACGAAGGCCGAGCTTGATGCAAGAGTGTCGGTAGGTCAGGAATTAAGAGAACGCCTGATGAAACAATTGGATCAAGAGATACAAAAGCAGTCTTAGGTTGGCTCGGATGTCACACGTTTCCTGCTAGCTACAAGAGCTGTGTTCTTTTTTCACTCCCTCTCGCCGCATAGAAATCCTCGGGCCGATTCTCGTCTTTGGGCGGGACTTGGCCGGTCCAGATCCCGACAACATCGATTTATTTTTGACTTGATGAGCCAATTTCGATCTTGTTTCCGCAATTAGAGATAGAAGGAAGATAGCCCGCTGGGACGT
The DNA here is from genome assembly GCA_013289685.1 of Acidobacteriota bacterium. GTDB lineage: Bacteria > Acidobacteriota > Terriglobia > Terriglobales > Acidobacteriaceae > Sulfotelmatobacter. The sequence goes on from JABCZL010000006.1 coordinate 135,999, forward strand.
CTGAAGGTCACGCTGGGTAGTGCGAGGGGCGGGCATCCGGTGCCGCTCTTGAGAAAAAGAAGATCGCGATGAGCCGATCCGCTCCGACTTTCCGCATGAACAGATGGAAGAAATGATGCGCCGTCCATAGCAGGAGCAACACAAAGATATCGGGAAATCCAGCCTCCGATTCGAAGGAGTACTTATGGCAAGGTTCATTCGCCTCGTGGTTTTCGCCGGGCTCGTTCTGTCGACCTACAGCGCTCTCGCGCAGGCTTATTTCTTCAACAAACTCGAACTCGCGACCGGAAAGTCACCACAAGCCGTAGCCGTGGGCGACTTCAACGGCGATGGCATGCCCGACTTTGCCGTGGCGAACAATGCGGACAGCACCATTTCGGTGTTTCTGGGCCAGCCCAATGGAACCTTCAAGGCACTGACGCCGTTCTCGACCGGGGCCTCGACCGCTCCGACAGCCATGGCCGCGGCGGACTTCAACGGCGACAAGAAGCTCGACCTGGCTGTGGTACTGAATGGCGCCAACAGCGTTGTCATCTTCACAGGCAAAGGAGACGGCACATTCAACGCTGCGGTCTCATTCCCCGTGGGCACCGGACCGGTGGCCCTGGCGGCCGCAGATTTGAACACCGACAAGAAGATGGATCTGGTGGTGGCGAACTATACCGCCAGCACCGTGACGGTTCTTCTGAATAACGGCACCGGAACTAATGTCTCGTTCACTCAGCCGAGCGGAAGCCCTTATTCCACTGGCGCGAATCCAACCTCGGTGGCGGTGGCCGACTTCAACGGCGACAAACATCTAGACCTCGCCGTCGGCACTTATACGGGAGAGAACGTCAACGTCTTCCTGGGATCGGGCACTGGCACTTTCACGGAAGGCGCGAGCCTCGCGGCAGCCCAACCCGTGTGGGCAGTGGTGGCCGGCGATTTTGATGGAGACGGCAAACTCGATATCGCGCTCGGCGGGTTGTTTGAGGCCTCTGTCTATCTCGGGAACGGAGACGGAACTTTCGGCACGAGTGGCTTCCCGGTGCCCAACAATACGGGCGCCTTTGCCCTGCTGGCCATCGATATCAACGGCGACAAGAAGCTGGACCTGATCACAGTAGAGCGCAATGGATTGTTCGCGAGCACCACCTTCACCGTCGCTATCAACAATACAACCACGAAGGGAAATCCCAGCTTCGTATTTCCCGGCGCTCATTACGCCGTGGGTTTTCAACCCTCTGCGATCGCACTGGCCGATTTCAACCACGATGGCAAACTCGACGCGGTGGTGACCAATCAAGGTACGAACACGGTTTCCATTCTCCTGGGAAACGGCAAGGGCAGCTTCGATCCTCAGGTCACGACTCCAACGGGCGGGAGGCAACCGTACTATATGACTTCGGCGGACTTTAACCACGATAAGAAACTGGACTTGGCCATATCGAATGCCTTTGGCGGTACAACCGGCAACGGCGTTGTCACGGTCCTTCAAGGCAAGGGCACCGGCGCATTCACGGCAACCCAATATCAAGTCGGAAACAGCAGCCGAGGCATTGTGGCCGACGATCTCAACGGTGACGGATTCGCAGACCTAGCGGTGGCGAATTACGCCGACAACACCGTCTCGGTCATGATCAACGACAAGACCGGCAAGTTCCCGACAGCCTCGCCCACGTACGCGACAGGAAAGAACCCCATTGCCGTCACGGCCGGTAATTTTCGTCTGACCGGTCACATGGATCTGGCCGTCGCAAACTACACGGACGATACGATTTCTATACTGCCCAACGACGGCACGGGAAAATTCGGCGCAGTCTCCGCTACTCTGGTGCTGCCTCCCAACGTGTCGCCCGTATGCGTGGTGCCCGGCGATTTCAATGGGGACGGCAAGATGGATCTTGCGGTCTGCGTGGGCAACAACATTTCCATTTTCCTCAACAACGCAGGCACTTTTGGCTCGCCCGCCAACATCAGTGTGCCCTTTACACCGCTGTGGATTGCGACCGATTCGCTTCGCAAGAACGGAATTCTGGATCTGGTCGTGGTTTACAACAGCGGCTTGGCCGTCTTCCTGGGAAAAGGTGACGGCACTTTCGCGGCCCCAGTGTCTTACACCATCCCGAACAGCCAGATTCCCGTCGCCGTCACCGTCGCCGACATGAATGCGGATGGAATTCCGGACCTCGTGCTGGCCAACAACGGAGAAAGCACCGCAACCATTCTGCTGGGGAAAGGAGACGGCACCTTCCTTCCGGAGACTCGCTACGAGATTACTTCGCCGACCAGCGGCGGTGGCACCGCTTCGCCAGAAGCGATTGTCGCGGGTGACTTCAACAACGACGGCTTCAACGATTTCGTGGTCTTGAATAATGCTGCGAACTACACCGTGTATCTCAATACGCCCGCGGCCGCCGTCTGGCATTCAACGCTTCCATTTCCGACACTGCAACTGGGACAAACCAGCGCCCCCCAAACCGGAACTCTGTACAACTCTGGAGTCGCCAGCCTGACGTCCAAAGTCACGGTCTCACCGGCGGATTACACAGCCACGGCCGACACCTGCGGCGCCACCATGGTGACGGGGGCGAGTTGCAGCGTGACCGTGACCTTCTCTCCGAAGGACATCAACGCCAGAGCGGGAGGCATCAGCTTTGCCGATGCAGCGACCGATACACCTCAGAAGATCAGCCTCACCGGTACCGGTTCAGAAGTCAGCGTCAGTCCCGATCCTGTCGCCTTTGGTTCCGTCGCCCACGGATCGAGTGTGACCAAGACCGTAACGATCCAAAACATCAGCGGCGGATCATTCCCGTCCCACACACTTGACTTCACTTCCATTACCGTAACCGGCACGGGATTCTCACTGGTGAGCAACGGCTGTCCAGTGAGCCCCGCAACTCTTGCCGCAGGGGCGAGTTGCCCGGTCCAGGTGAAATTTGCACCTGCTTCAACTGGATCGTTCAACGGGAGCCTCAAGATTACCGACAACGGTGGAGGCAGCCCGCAAGTAATTGCTCTGACTGGCACCGGGACCTAAGCCTCGGTGCTCGGATTCATGCGGGGCGGGCATTTCACGCCGCACAGCGTGATCCGATGATGAGTGTGCAGTACGCACTGAGAGCCGGGGAAGCGGCGAACCATGGGGGGATTGCCGCCCTCGGCTCTTGTTGAAAATAAGTCCGCTCAGCAATCCGACAACTTCAACTTCCCGCACTCAAAAAGTCTATATTCCCGTTTCAGTTCGCTCGCCCAAACTCACGAACCTAAGTCGTGAACCCCCGCTCTCACCGCGTTTTGCATGCTCAGCTGTTGGCGCGGCAGTATATACTGCATGGGCATTCTTGCGGCCTGTCGAGATGAACAGTATTCGTGAGGCTGATGCGGGTCGGTCTCGTTCGCGGCTGGCCGGATAGAACTGTCGCGTGTTGCGGAACACGGCATGAGCGATCCCAAAACGCAGAAGCACGATCACGAAGCCGGCACTCTTGTGCCCGATAGCGGGGCTTCGGGAGTTCCGCCGCCCGCAGAAAAGAATAATGTTGTGCGAATGCCGGGACCCGTTTCCCCGGATGCCGATTTTTCCGAAGCAGCGACGATGCTGGAGGGAGCGCTGCCGCCGCTTGCGCCTGTCACGCCCGTCACCGGCCCGAAGGCGCCTCCCGGCGGTCGCGTCACTCCGGTCTCACCGGCTCCGCCCGCCAGTTCTTTTAGCGTTCTTTTACTTCCCCCAGGAACTGTACTCGGGAACCGCTATCAGATTCTCCAAATCCTGGGGGAAGGTGGCATGGGTGCCGTGTATAAGGCCAGGGACGTTGAACTGGACCGCGTCATCGCCCTGAAAGTGATCCGGCCGGAGTTGGCCACCAATCCTGAAATCCTCCAACGCTTCAAACAGGAACTCATCCTCGCCCGCCAGGTCACGGACCGGAACGTGATCCGCATCTTCGACCTGGGAGAAGCCGACGGAATCAAGTACATCACCATGGAGTACGTCGAGGGCGAGAGCCTCTACCAGATCCTGAAGAAGCAGGGGAAGCTCCCGGTACCGGAAGCCGTCGAGATCATGAAGCAGACCTTGAGCGGCCTGCAGGCAGCGCACCGGGAAGGCGTGATCCACCGCGATCTGAAACCTGGCAATATCATGCGCGATGACCAGGGCCGGGTCGTAGTGATGGATTTCGGCTTGGCCCGCACCGTCGGCGGGGACGGAATGACGCGTACCGGAACCATGCTGGGCACGATGGAATATATGTCCCCGGAGCAGGCGCAAGCCAAGGAACTGGATGCCCGCTCCGACATATTTACGGTGGGGCTGATCTGCTACGAACTCCTGACCGGCAAAATGCCTTACCACGCCGACAGCGTGGTCGCCAGCCTATTGAAACGCATGCAGGAGCGTGCGGCGCCGCCGTCCGATTGGGATGCGACGATTCCGCAACCGATCAGCGAACTGGTCTCGAAATGTCTGGAGCGCGACCCGGCGCAGCGCTGGCAGAGCGCACAGCAAGTTCTGGACCGAATTGATGAAATTCAGGGCAGGCGAGCGCCCTCGCTCATCCGTTCGTCGCCGCCAGTGTCCATACCGCCTGCGAATCCGCCACCGGGAACGTCTGCGCAGCCCCCCGCCCAGAAGAAGCGGTTGGTGATGGGAGTTCTTGTATTAGCGGCGGTGGTGCTCGCGGCAGCCGGGGCTTGGTTTCTGCAATCCCGCCCGAAGACGGTTCAGACTCCGAAGAACCTCACGGTTCTGCTGGCCGACTTCCGCAATGACACTTCCGACCAGGTATTCGACGGCACCATCGAACCGACCGTCGCGCTGCAACTGGAAGGCGCGCCCTTCATCAGCGTTTTCAATCGCGCCCAGGCGCGGACGACTCTCTCCGATTTGAAGCCGGGAGCGACCGCGCTCGACGAGGCCAACGCCAGGCTCGTGGCCGTACGGGAAGGTGTCCAGGTGGTAGTGAGCGGTGCGATTACGCCCGCGGGTTCGGGCTACAAACTCATCAGCAAAGTCAGCGATGCCCTGACGGGTAAGACCATCGCGACCGAAGAAAGTGAAGCCCCGGACAAGGCGAACATCCTGAGAGCAGTCGCCGCTCTGGCCAGCCAGATGCGAACGTCCCTGGGCGATAGAGCTTCGGAATCCGCCAAGCTCGCCGAGGCCGAGACCTTCACCACGGGCTCCCTCGAAGCCACTCACGAATACGCCGAGGCGCAGCAAGCCCGTAATGCCGGCAAGACCGACGAAGCCATCAAGGGCTTCCGCCGCGCCGTCGAACTCGATCCTAACTTCGGCAGCGCCTACGGAAACCTGGGCGCGCTGTACTTTAACATTGGCGACCTGGCCGACTCGACGAAGTACTACAAGCTCGCCATGGAACACATCGATCGCATGACCGACCGCGAGAAATACCGCACGCGCGGCGGCTACTATCTCGCAGTTTCCGATGGCGACAAAGCAGTGGACGAATTCAGCACGCTGGTCAAGCAGTATCCCTCGGACTATATGGGATTCGGCGCTCTGGCCCACGCCTACTACTTGAAGCACGATATGGCCAACGCGGTTGACGCCAGCCGGCGCGCGGTGGAGATTTATCCCAGGAACATCGTCTACCGCACCAACGCATCGTTATACGCGCTGATCGGCAGCGATTACGAAGCCGCCGAGCGCGAGGCCAACGTCGCCCTGCAAATCAATCCCGCTTACCCGGATGCGCTCACCATCCTGGCGCTCTGCGAAACCGGCAAGGGAAATTTTGATAAGGCTTCAGACGTCTGGCACAAGATCGAAACGGTCAATGCCGACAGCGCTTCGGCGGCAGCCGGGGGACTGGGAGATCTTGGCCTCTACCGCAGCGATCCGGAGCAAGCGATTGCCGCGCTGGAAAAAGGAATTGAGGGTGACGTCGTAGCCAAGGCGACCGATGCGGCCGGAAAAAAGTATGTCATGATCGCTGAGGCCCAGGTCATGATGGGCAAGAAAGCCGACGCCCTGCAATCGGTGAAAAAGGGCGTCGCCATGAGCAAGCCCAACGTCCTTTTTGCCGCCGCCCGCGTTTATGTGATGGCGGGCGATTCCGCGAACGCGGCCGCCCTGGCGTCCGAGCTTTCGAAACAATTGGAGGCCGTGCCGCAGGCGTTCGGCAAACTGATCGAGGGCGATATTCAGCTGAGCCGCGGTCACGCCAAAGAGGCGATTCAGCTCTACCGCGAATCTCAGCGGCTCGAGGATTCCTGGCTCTCGCGCTTTGATCTGGCGCGGGGTTACATTGAGGCAGGAGCCTTCACCGAGGCCAGCACCGAACTGGAAACTTGCCTGAAGCGCCGTGGCGAAGCCACCGACATCTATATTGATGAGCAGCAGACCTTCCGCTACTTCCCGCCGACGTATTACTATCTCGGCCGCGCGTTGGAGGGATTGAAGAGCACCAGCGCCGCCGCCGACGCCTATCGCAACTTCCTCGCGATGAAGGTGCCAAACGCCAAGGATCCCATAGTGGACGACGCGAAGAAGCGGCTGGCGAAGCTGTAAGCAGCGCTGCCTGCGCTACGGTTCACGCCAGTCCTCTGAATTCCTACTCTCGTTCCCTTCCGGTACCCTAAGGCGCGACCTTGCGGATGAGTTGGTTGTTACTGTCCGCAATGTAGAGGTTGCCCGCGCTATCAAATGCCACGCCATTGGGTCTCAAGAGTTGCGCGCTCGTCGGCTGGCAGCCGTCTCCGAAGGTATCAGCTTGGCCGGTGCATCCAGTGCCGCCCCCCACGATGGTCGCGATGTTCCCAGGCAGGATCGGGACTCCCTGGATTGTGATGCCGCTGGCTTGCGTGTTTACGACACGGATGAGGTTGTTTTCCCAGTCCGCGATGTAGAGGTTGCCAGAGCTATCCACCGCCACAGCCGTGGGAAGATTAAGCGTAGCGCTGGTAGCCGCGCCACCGTCCCCGGCTGCGGTGCCACAGGTGGAAGGCGTGCCCGCGACCGTGGTGATTATGTCCGTCGCAGCGGAGACCTTGCGGACGACGCAGTTGTTCGCGTCCCCGATGTACAGGTTGCCGGCGCTGTCCACTGCCACGCCATTGGTATCGTTAGAGAGTTGCGCGCTGGTCGCCGGGCCACTGTCCCCGGAGTAGCCCGATGTGCCCGTGCCCACAACGGTTGCGATGTATCCAGGCTGGATCGTGACTCCCAGGATTGTGCTGCTGCTTCCCTGCATGTTTACGACGCGGACACGCGCGTTCTGAGTGTCCCCGATGAAGAGGTTGTTGTTGCTGTCCAGCGTCACGAGATATGGGCCGGCGAGTTGCGCGCTGGTCGCTGCGCAACCGTCTCCCACAGAGTCAGTTGCACCGCCGCAGGGAGTGCCTCCCCCGGCCACGGTCGTGATAGTGCCGCTCGTATTTACCATGCGGATCACGTTGTTGCCCGTGTCCGCGATGTAGAGGTTGCCCGCGCTGTCCAACGCCACACCGTTCGGATAGGTGAGCGTCGCGCTGATCGCCGGGCCACTGTCCCCGGTGTAACCGGCTGTACCAGTGCCCGCCACAGTCGCGATGGTTCCCGGCTGAATCGTCACTCCCAGGATCGTGAGGGCGGTGGCTTGCGTATTCACGACACGGATGCGTTGGTTGTAGTTGTCTGCGATGTAGAGGTTGCCCGCGCTATCAACTGCAACGGACGTAGGATATTGAAACTCCGCGCTAGTCGGTGCGCCGCCGTCCCCGAAATAGCCAAGTATGCCATTGCCCGCCGCCGCAGTGATGACGGGTATAGTCACGTTCGTCGCGTACGAACTGAGATCGTTGAACGTGATCAGCAGGTAATAGCATCCCGGCGTCACAGCGGAGATGGTCCACAGGGACTGGAAGCGTTGATTGGTGGCGTCGTATGTCGCCGCAGGAAGCGGGATCGGAGTCATCGACGTGGGAATGCCCCCGGAGCAAGTGGCGTTCCCGTACGGGTACGCATTCAGGCTCGTCAACGTGGTGGGATCGGTAACTGGGCCGGGGTTCAAGGTGTTGCTTGGGCTGGTCAAGGTCCAAAGGATCGGAATAACCGCTCCCTGGACCATGCCGGAATTCGTCGGTGCGGTTGGCGGAGTCGATGGAGTTCCCGGTCCAGCCGCTCCTGCAAGGGGCGCCTGGAAACCTACGAAACTGTAGTAGACACTCGCGTAACCGTTCCTGGCGAATGACGCATTCCCCGCCACGTCTGAGCTCGTGACCGTGAACGAGTATGCTCCGGGCGTGGTTTGGGTGAAGGAGTTACCCGCCGCCACCGGAGCCAAACAACTCGCGACGCCGCTGAGGTCGTCGCTGCAGGCGTAGTTCGCAGGGATGGGTTGGTTGTTGATGTATGCGTGCCCGTCCACCGGCGAAGCGAGCACAACGACCGGCGGTATAAGGTCGATATTGATCGGCCGTACCGTGGTGCTGGTTGAGTTTCCGGCCACGTCATTTGCTGTTCCAGACGCGCTCTGGTTGGCGCCTGCTGACGAGAGCGTGACCGGCGCGGTGCAACCGCCAGCTCCGGCAACGAGTCCGGACTGCTGTCCGATCGGACCGCTTACTGGATTCGGATCATTGCAGGTGAATGTGACCGTCACAGCGGTGTTGTTCCATCCCGCACCGTTGGCGGAAGGACTGGCCATACCGGCAATGGTTGGCGGGGTGCGGTCCACCATGACCGCTGGCGTCGTAGTGGTCAGAGTGTTGCCCGCTTTGTCGGTAACGATCACGGGAGCCGTTACTGCAGTTCCTTCTCCCAGCACCGCAACCGGAGTGGGCGTTGACGTAGCGACGCCCGAGAGCGCATCAGCAGCCAAATAGGTGAAGCTCAGGTTGGGCGTGGTGGTGTTGTACCAACCGGTCGCAGGAACACTCGGGCTGGCGACGAACGCGGTGGCGGTCGGCTTCGTGAAGTCGAGGTTGATCGGACCCACGATCAACTGTTTCGAGTTCGCCGCGTTGTCTGTTGCGGTTCCCGGCACGTTCTGGTTTGCGCCTTCGCTGCTAAGGATGACGGGCGCAGTACAGCTGGCAAGTCCAGACTGCTGTCCCGCCGGCCCATTCGTCGGATTGGGATCACTACAGGCGAAGCTGACCGTCACCGGCACGTTGTTCCATCCGTAAGCGTCGGCCGCGGGACTAGCCACTCCAGAGATCGTGGGCAGCGTCTCATCAATGTTGAAGCCAGACGAAACGAAGGGCGACGCCGTGTTCTTCGCGAAATCCGTGACGGTCATCGCTCCAGTGACAAGTTTGCCTTCGATGGTAAGCGTCATCGCCCCACTATTGAGCCCCGTGCTGGTGGCGGGCGAGGTCGCAGTGGCCGACATCACTCCCGAGAGGTTGTCCGCAGTGTTGAATGGAATGACCACGGGCGCGTTATACCAGCCGGGGGCGCTTTGCGTTGACGTGGTGGCCACGAACGTGAGCGTCGGGGGGACCGTGTCGACGACGACGTTTGGCGCGGTTCCACTCGGCGTCACTGCCGGCTCGGAAACAGAAGTAGCTGTGGCCAGGACGTTCGCCGCCGCGTTGTTGTATTGGCCGGTGGCATTCGCGGTAAAGGTCACATATCCGTTTCCGCTGGCCGCCGTGCACGTGAAGTTAAACTGCTGCGTTCCGGTGCCCATGATGGTGGCGCTGGTCGGAGCTGGCGCGCCGCAACTGACACCCGGCGTGGGACCGCTCGGCGTCCCTGCCGCAACTCCGTTTACTGTGAGGGTTGGAACTACGGTGGTTGCAGTCGCGGGGCCCGTGCTGCTGACCGTGACCGACACCATCGCCATATCACCAGCCTTCATGTAATCCGTGAAGCCAACATTGTTGTTGATCGCGACAGTCACGTTCGAAATCATGAATTGGTTCACTTCGAGCTGCAGTTGCTGGACGTCGAGCGCCGGGTTAGGGACGGTATTGACTCCCGTGCCGCTAACTGCCGAGTCTTGTACTTGTACATTGACGGTGTAAGTGCCGGGAGCGGCGGTTACCACGCTCGTGCTGATCTGGCCGGAAGGACTTAGGGTCAACGGCGATACCGGCAAGGGCTCGGACGAGTTCGGGGCAGGCGGCGGTTCGACCGCAACCGGATTGGTGAGGCTGACAGGCACGGTCCAGGCGTCTGAACCGAATCCGCCGACGGAAGACAGGACGGTGTTCGTGTATTTCTGCCCAACAACCGCTACGGGCAATACGCCGGTTGTGATCGTAAGCGAGGCGGGCGGCGCGTTCTGACCGGTGTCCGTTGAGAAGCTAGTCGCCGCAGTTTTGAACGGCGAGACTGTCTGCGTGACCGGCGGCGCCACAACCCTCAGGGTTACCCGATTGCCTTCGCCCGGTGACAGGGACAGCGTGGAATTCGATGGGTTGGAAGGCGAGCTTCCCGTTGTTCCCGTACCGAATGCCGGATCGGGAATGTTGGCGACAGTAATGTAGCCTTGCTGCACGTTCAGATCGCAGGTTGGATTTCCGCTGTTCGTGTCTCGATTGGTGGTTGGATTCTCGAACACCTTGTGCTGGATCAACTGGCATATCGAACAATTCGGCCCGGCGGGGTTACTGGCGGTCACGGTGCAACTGGAAGGATTGGCCGAGCAACTGGATGGGCAGCACGAGACCCCAGCGGACCTCATCAATTCCGATGTGCTGTAACTGGCGGTGGTGTTGCCTTTGTTATTGACCGTCCAGCTGTAATCGGTCAGGCTGTTCGGCCCTCCGTCGGAAAGATCGGTGATCCGGGGAGTGAAAATGTCCGGGGCCACGATTCTTGGCGTGTTGATGCGGGGTGTATTGATGCGCGGGGTATTGATCGCATTCACGATGGTCGGATTCACGACCTGTAACGAGGCGATTCGGGGTGTGTTGATGCGCGGGGTGAACACCGAAGGCGTCTCAATAGCGGGCGAATTGTTGGCAGGCGACAGGATCCGGGGAGTGAAAATTGCCGGCGTCGCGACCTGCGCCGTGAAGATTCCGCTGGCCGGATCCGCAGGGCCATCGACGGTCGGGTTATATTCTTCGCCATTCGCGATGGGCAAATTCCCGTAGGGCGTCGCCACGTCCGGGTTACTGTTATCGGCGGTGACGAAATCCGGATTGGCCACCGAGGGATTGGAAGGATCGGCGTTGATGATAGCCACCGCCTGCAAACCAGAGAAAACCGGATTCGCGCCGCTGGCCGGAATGCTCTGAATCTGCGCCACCAGCACATTCAGGCTGGCGGTCGCGCTGGTCGAGGTCAGCGTGACAGCCTGGGTCAGGGTCGTGTTGGGACTGACGGCCACGTCGACGTAGCAGTTCGGCGTTGTGGGGAGAAGATTGGCGGTCCCGCCGGATATAGTGCAACTCGCCGTCTGACTGGTGGAGGTAACCCCGAGCAGGATCCGATAGAACGAGGGCGATCCCAGCGGAGAAGCTTGCAGCGGGCTAATCGTATTTTTCACCAGCAGCGAGAACGACCGTGTAATGGACTTGCTCAACGGCTTGGAGTTCTCGCGGAAGCGCACCACCAATCCATTAGTAACGCGCGAAGTATAGACATTCTGGTTGCGGTCGCCGCTGTATGCGGACGGGCTGCCATTATCGTCAGAGACAGTGGCACAGGCCGGTTGCGTAGTACTGCAGGTTGGGCAGGCATTGCCGGTGCCGGAGTATGTGCTGATTTGAGGAATGTTTGAATTGGGCGGAACGTACTGCGTCCAGTCCTCGGCGCCGTTGACCACCGGTGGCGGCACTACATCGCGATTGTCGGTCCAGGTGATGTGAAAATCCGGGGCGAGCGTGGCGCCGGTTACGCTGTCCTTTCCCTTCGTGTTGAAGACCCAGGAAGTTCCGCTCGGCATGATGGTCTGCGCGGCAGTGTCAAGGTAGTCGCCTATGAACGGTGTCGTGCCCTGCACGAACAGAGGCAGGTTGGGAGGGTTGAAGAAACCTTGCTCAATCTGATTGTCGGTTGGGTCGACCCAGTAGGCGTACTGCGAAATCTGGAACCCGTTGAACTTCGTCGCCGCCGTGGGATCGATCATTCCTCCGAACACGTCAAGAGTGTGGCGTATGCCGGAGTTCGGATCCGTGATCGACGGCGTGAAAACCGTGGCGGGAGTCGCAATCGTGCTGCCGGGAATTGGCTGATCCACCTTCGTCAACTGAGACAGACCTGTGCAGGTGTTGCCGGTTGGGCAAGTCAGCACACTCTCCAGATTGTCGCGGCGGGAATCGAACCATGCCAGCGAGAGTTTGCCGTAAGCGAACGCCAACGAGGGCATGAACTGGAATCCGGGGACAGTAGCGGCGCCGTTTGCCCATGAGGTGCTGTCCGCGACATAGGGAGTGGACCAGGTCCACATCGGGTAGGACTGCGTGGTCAGCACGATCCGCGAACCGCTGGTAGCCCCGGGTCCAGCCACTCGTTGCGTAAATGCAACCCATATCTTGCTTGATCCGTCGATGGCGGCCGTGGGTAGATCCGTCGTGCGGAACGTGTTGCCGCTCTGATTCTGGTCAAAAGCTCCAGCAGTTGTGGTCGCAGCCGGGAACGTGTACACCAAGCCGTCGCTGATTCCGTTGCCCCAGTTCCATCCGTCAGGCGACCAGGCGTACTGAATGGAATCGGGCATAGTCTTGAAGGCAAGAGCCCGCCAGGTCACAAAAACGGCGCCCGTCTGCGGGTCGATCACCGCAGAGGCCCCCTGATTTTGCCGGGTGTCGTCGTTCAGCTTTAGCGGCGCGCTCCAGCTCGCACCGCAGTTGGTGGATCGCACTTCCATGATCGACGAATGTTGAGTGGGCAGCCCTTGGTTGGTAAACACGGTGTAGAACACATAGACGTAGCCGCTCTGAAAAGTCTGGCCATTGATCTTGCACGTGGCGGTTCTTCCCGGACGAGGAATGTCGACGGCGATCCAGGGCTTGTCGAGGAATTGCCGGGTGGTAGCGGTATGAACAAGGTTCGCATTGATGTAAAGAAACGGATTGCCGTGAGTCCCAGTGTTGTCGGTGACCAGCAGCGCGTTGTCGCCGTTCCCTTTGTTATTTTGATCCTGAAATGTGGCTACGAAGACGGCGCTGGCGCCGTTTGTGGCCCGGTTGAAAACCAACCCGCTGTAGTAAAACAAACCGTGAGTCCCGGGGCGCACCGTTGGATCCGTGGCCACCGTATACGTGTTGTGCAGCGGTGAAGCCGTGCCGATCGACGAAGTATCCTGAGGATATCCTGGAAGCAGGGTGCTCTTCCAGGTTTCACCGCCATCGAGCGAGGTGTACACGCCCAGCCAGGCGTCGCCCAAAATGGTCGGCGCCAGCGGATTGGCAATATCCACCGTCCGGTAGTCGTTGGCCCCCGCCATCAGATGCTCCGGATTGCGGCTGGAAACCGCCATGGACGGCTCGTTCTGCCGCTGCAGGAAAGGATCTCCCGCGGGCCAGTTTGTGCCTGAAACCATGTTGATGTTCTGGCCAGCGAACTGGCCTACAGCAACCGCGCAGCTGAACATCAGAACAACCGCAACGACCGCACGACGGACGAACATGGCGAATTCCTCCCAGAACCTTGGCCCTGAAGTTTCACGGCACAACAATGCGAGTTTTTTAAACAGTAAAAGCGAAGGGCAGACTTATCCCTTCGCACCAGGAATGCGAATCGAAGTTAATCGGTTGAACTCAGCTAGATTTCCGTCCACAGCCCGCAAGAAAATATATCGACCCGTGGCTTCTCCCCCGAGTTCCACAAGGCCACTGAATGCTGAAGCGTAACGAATCTTCTTATGCAAATGGCAGCTTGTCAACAAAATATGCGCTTCGGTCCCGCGAAAAATACGACACAACACAGGGGTTGCAAATCTTTGCAACTTCTAAGGTAAGTCGTCTTCGTCCGGCCATTCTGTCGCGCCGCACACCTTCAGAGCTTGATCTAATGCCCGGGCAGCCTTTCGGGCCATATCAGCGTCGGAAAAGAAAAAGCTGAGATCGCCCGTGGCAATTTGAGTTTCCGGTTGCTCAGCCTTGCTCGCTCCATTCGCGGACTCGGCCATTGATCGGCGTGTGGCGCGCACCCTTTTCCCCGGCTGGGCCCGGCTCATCACTTTCAGGATGGCGCCCGTAGCGGGTTTGCATTCGGAAAAGCTTTGCGGTTCGACGGATGCAGGTGTGGTCAGATCGGCCAAGTGCGCATACAGTGTGAACTCCAGTTCGCGCGGGCCGTCCGGTAAGGTAGTCGTCTTCCGCGTCTTTAGGATTAGATCGCAGCCGGTGATCTGCGTGATTTCCGAGCTTTCCTCGACTCTAACGTCATGGCCCTTCGACTGGTGGCAGTTATGCACGATCGCTTTGCCGTTCACGCTCCGTCTCAACCGCTCCGTCGCTTCGGCAATGCTTTGCTTGCTGGCCGGCTTTCCGAGTCTCTCTCGGTCGGACTCACCGCTTTCCTGGCCGGTTACGAGGTAGCTTTGCGAAATCACGGTCTGCGGCACGCCAAGAAAAAGGCCGACCAACACTGCCAGGAACCGCAAACGCGTCGGTCTCGGCTGATGAGCGTTTATGACCACACTCGTTCCTGGTTCATTGTTCATTGTTCATTGTTCATTGCGCTTGCGGGAGTGTCCATGCGAACAGCACGCCGCCACTGCTGGTCAGCACATACTGGCGGCCGTCGAGTTCGTAGGTAATGGGAGAACTCACGATGTGCGACCCAGAGCCGGCGTGCCAAAGCGTTTTGCCGTCGCTCGAATCGAGCGCCAGGAAGTTGCCCATACCGTCGCCGGTGAAGGTGAGCCCCGAATCGGTAGTCAGGACTCCTGCGCCAGATTCCGGCCCGAGTTCATGGCTCCAACTTATCTTGCCGGTTTGGTAGTCGATGGCCTCGATAACGCCCTTGCCCCAAACGTCGTAGTCCGCGCCCGCCCACCCATAGACTCCGTCGGCCGGCTTGGCAAAGTAGACGCTCCAGCTGGGATGAGCGTCGACGATGAACAGCCCGTTCTTGGTGTCGAAGCTAGGCGAACGGAAGTTGGTCATGCCCCCCTCGTCCGGCGCAATCAGGCGTCCGTCGGGAGCAGGTTCCTTGGCGGGATTCGGAATCGGGCGGCCTTGCTGATCGACTCCCAGCGTCCAATTCACGGGCCCGAAAGGAGCAGTCAGCAGATTCTTTCCGTTAGTGCGGTCAAGAACAAAGAAGTAGCCGTTGCGCGAACTCTGCATGAGCATCTTCTTCGGCTCGCCGTGAAAATCGCCGTCGACCTGCACCGGAGTCTCCACCGCATCCCAGTCGTGGGTGTCGTGGGGCGACACCTGGAAAGACCACACCAGCTTGCCCGTGTCCGGATTCAGCGCGACGATGGAACATGTGTAAAGATCGTCGCCCGGCCGCGTTGAACCGTTCAGCACTGGAGTCGGGTTGCCGGTTCCCCAGTAAACCAGATTAAGGTCGGGATCATATGTTCCCGGCATCCACGTCATGCCGCCGGTCGTTTGATTCGCTGTCCCAGACGGAGGCGTGGAATTCCACTGCCACTGGGTTGCTCCGGTCTCCGGATCAATCGAGCGGATATACCCGCTCAAATTATCAAAATCTCCGGACACACCGACGAGCACGTGGCTCCCCACGACGAGCGGCGCCATGCTCGTCCAGTAGCCTTTCGTGACATCGGCCACCTCGACGCTCCAGCGCACGGTTCCGTTCTTAGCGTTGAGCGACACCAGGTGTGCATCGGGAGCCAGGAAGAAGAGGTAGCCTTTGTACATGCCTACGCCGCGATTTCCGATGTGCTCGCCCTGGCTCGTCGGTTTGTTGTAGTGCCAGATCTGATGGCCGGAGCGTGCATCCAGTGCCCAGATATTGTCAGGGACCGTAACGTACAGAATGCCATCCACCAGCAGCGGCGAAGACTTGATGGGCGCGGTCTGGTTCGTCTGGAACGCCCAAGCCAGTGCGAGAGTTCCCACATTCTGCGGCGTGATCTGACTCAACGCACTGTGACGCCTACCGGAATAGTCGCCGTGGTATCCCGGCCAACTGTCGGCGGGCGGGTGCAAAAGCATTTGCTGATCCGCGCCTTGCGCCAGCGAGATGCCGGAAGAAGCGAGCGCCAGGAATACACTCACCGTAATCAGGAATGAATGTCTCGCAAAATTCATATCGACTGGGCCCTCAGAACTTTCTCAGCAGCAAACAGATCGTCGTCTAGCGCAACGTTTGCAAATAAGCCATCAGGTTGTGGATGTCGGCGTCTGTGTATTTCGGGAACTGCTCCACGTGAGCGTTCAGCGCCGGGTCCACCTTGTACCGAACATCTCGTGTCCGCCAGGATCGGTACGAACCCGCGGAATCGATGAGCCCAACCGTAAACTCATCGAGATATGCCAAGGTGCCACTAATCGTTTGACCGGACGCTAGCGTGACTGAGATTTTTCGTTTCGCGTGCCTGGGATAGAGCATCTGCTCCTCGAGTTCCAGACCGCTGTAACGCGATGCCAGTCCAGCCAGATCGCCGGTCGGCGAATGGCAGGTTGCACATCCACCCGCACCTTCGAAGTATCGCTTGCCGGCCTCGGCGTTTCCAGTTTGAAGATCCGAGACATCGACGCCTTTACGTCCGCCGCTTCCCCTGCCTCCCCCAGCGCTCGCGAGCGCATTGTTTTGTTGCGTGTGGATAAAGGCCACCAGGCTGGCAATCTGCTGATCCGAGCGATCAAAGGGCGGCATGCCTTTGTCCGGCCGTCCATTGCGCACAACCGGACCAATCTTGTCTCCATCCACATCCGCAGTCACCAATTTTGAGCGTGTCAGGTCCGGCCCGCTCTCTCCGCCGCCAGCATCGCGGCCATGGCAGAAGGAGCAGTCTTTCCGGAAGAGGGCGCTTCCCTGCTGCACCAGTTCTGGCGGGTACGATTTGGACGCCGCGGCCCGGTTTTGTTTACCTCCGCTTGCTGATGGCTTCGTGTTCGCGGGCGCTTGCGCAGCGGAATTCGCGAGGCTCAAGAGCCACAGCGCTGCCACCAAAGCGCTGCCATGTCGAGTTGAACGTGCTCGAGTTGCACATGCTCGAGTTGAATATGGAAAGTTCATCGCGGCCTCAGTGCTGATCAGCGGGCACTTGCGGCCGCGGATGAGTGGCCGTGCTGCCCTCGGTCATGCCCAGCACCCACTTGATCGCTTCAAAATACATCTTGCGGATGTCGGGGTCACTCCACGCTTCTTGAGTGTGCCCGAGCGTGGAATAGAAAACGCGCCCCTTGCCATACATCTTGTCCCAGGCCACGGCGAAATCATGGTCCGTTCTGTGGATGCGCGGATTGTTGGCGTAGTTCAGTTTCGAGGGATCCAGACTCAGCAGGACGTTTACCTTTTCCCGCGACCATTCTTTGGGCTGATAGATTTCGTCATACTTCAGGAACGCTTTCGGAAAGTGACGGACCGCCGGGAAGCTCGGGTCTTCGTTCACGATGGGCGCATTGAACGTGGACCACGGATGCTGGTCGAACCATCCGCCAATCATTTCGCCATACTCCGGCCATTTGTAATTCGTATCGAGAGCCGCGTGCACGCCGACAAAGCCCTTTCCGTCGTCCTTGATGAACGCCATCATGTCTGCCTTCTGGCTGTCGTCGAGATCCAATTCGCCGGTCGTGCTTACGAAGACCAGAGCATCGAAGTAGTTGAGATTCTTCGTGTTTCTTCCCAGATCTTTCTTCGTGATGAGTTCAACATCGGTGCGCAGGGAGGCATCCCACAAGCCGCTCTCACGGCCCATTTCGTAGATGGCGACCATTCCATCGGACACCGAGTCGTGTTCAAATCCCTTGGTCTGTCCAATCACCAGAATGTGCTTGAGACGCACTTGCTTTTCGTGCGGCGGGGCCGGCAGCGAGGGATCGACAGCTGCCTGATTCTGCGCGATCATCAGAACGGGCAGGAACAAGAATAAGAGCGAAGCGATTCGAGTTGAACGCAAGCGATCTCCTTCCAACGTTATCGTTTCGTGACACGGATCGAAACTTAAAAGGTACCATAAGGCGGCTGCGATAGAATGATGCCGTTCCATTTCAAGGAGAGAACAGCGTTATGCGCGTTGGAGTCTTTACTCCCCTGCTGTCGCAACTGCCACTCCCCGTGGTTCTCAAGAAACTCGCCGCGCTCCATATTGATACCGTGGAACTGGGGACGGGAAACTACGTGGGCGATCCCCACTGCAAGCTCTCGATGCTCGACAATCCGTCCGCACTCGCTGAGTTTCAGAAGGTCCTGGCGGATCACGGCGCAAAGATCAGCGCTTTGAGTTCTCACGGCAACCCGGTGCATCCGGATCGCGACCGCGCCAAGCACGATCGCGACGTGAGCCGCAAGACGATTCTGCTGGCTGAGAAGCTCGGCGTCCCTATGATGATTGACTTTTCAGGATGTCCCGGGGACTCTCCAAATGCCACGGCGCCCAACTGGGTCACTTGTCCCTGGCCTCCTGACTACCTCAAAGTGCTGGACTGGCAGTGGAACGAAGTCGTCGCACCCTACTGGGTGGAGCACGCGAAGTTTGCTGCCGACCACGGCGTGAAGATCGCCGTCGAGATGCATCCGGGGTTCGTCGTCTACAACCCTGAGACGATGCTGCGGCTGCGCTCCATCGCCGGCCCAAGCGTGGGTTGCAACTACGATCCCAGCCATCTGTTCTGGCAGAACATCGATCCCATCGCCGCCGTGCGCGTGCTGCAGGACGCCATCTTCCATGTCCACGCCAAAGATACCCAGATTTACGCCAGCAACCTTCCACGCACCGGAGTGCTCGACACCAAACCGTATACCCAAGAGCGGGAACGCGCCTGGATCTTCCGTACCTGCGGCTACGGTCACGGCGCTGAGTTTTGGTGCGAACTCATTTCCACGTTGCGCATGTTTGGCTACGATTACGTCCTTTCCATCGAGCACGAAGATAGTCTGCTCTCCCCGGAAGAGGGTTTGACCAAGGCCGCCAACTTCCTAAATGGAATTGTCATCCGCGAGAAACCGGGCGCTGCCTGGTGGACATGACGTGGTGGACATAACCTGCTGGAGGTAACTTAGATTGGATCGACTCGGGAACGGATCGGCGCAGTGTTGAGAGATTCAAGAGCGAAAGCGAACCTAAGATGAAACAGATCAGAAGCGCGATTTTCGGCACCGGCTTCATGGGCCGAGTGCATCTTGAGGCGGTCCGACGAGTTGAGTCCGTGGAAGCCGTGGCGATCGCAGGCAGAAACGCCAAAGCAGCGCGACGACTGGGCGCAAGCTTTTCGATTCCCACGACTACGACGGATTACCGCGAGATTCTGCGCGACCCCAAGATCGATGCGGTCCACATCTGCACACCCAATGCCCAGCATTTTTCCATGGCCAAGGATGCTCTTAACGCAGGCAAGCACGTGCTCTGCGAAAAGCCTCTGGCCACGAGCGTGGAGGAGGGAGAAGAACTCGTTTCTCTGGCGGCACATAAGGGATTGCGGAATTGCGTCTGCCACAATTTGCGCTACTACCCCATGGTGCAGCAGATGCGCAGTATGCGCGAAGCCGGAGATCTGGGCGACATTCTCGTTGTTCAGGGCACCTATTCCCAGGACTGGCTTCTGTACGACACTGATTGGAACTGGCGCGTAGAGACCAAAGCTGGAGGGCCATCGCGCTGCATGGCCGATATCGGCTCGCACTGGTTTGATATGGCGGAACACGTCACGGGCCTGCGCGTGAAATCGCTCTGCGCCGATCTTCAGACATTCCATCCAACGCGAAAGCAGCCAAAGCATTCCGTCGAGACCTTCGCCAATAAGCTGCTCGGCCCGGAAGACTACATCGAAACGCCGGTGGATACGGAGGACTTCGGAGCTTTGATCTTTCGGATGGGAACCGGCACCCGTGGCAGCATGACGGCCAGCCAGGTCTCAGCTGGGCGCAAGAATCGCCTCAGCATTGAAATCTACGGCACACGATCTTCCGTGGCGTGGGACCAGGAGCGGCCTGACGAACTCTGGGCCGGTCACCGCGACACCGGCAATCAAATCTTCGTCAAGGACCCGTCTCTTTTGAAACCGGCGGCGCGCAAGTTCGCCGATCTGCCGGGCGGCCACAGTGAAGGCTACGACGACACCTTCAAGCAGGTCTTCCGAAGGTTCTATGCTTCGATTGCGGAGCCAACCGCGGTGCCGGAGTATCCGCAGTTCACCGACGGGCTGCGGCAGTTGACGATCCTCAACGCTGAAATGCAAAGCCATCAGACGCGGGTTTGGTTCGATGTTCCGCAACTCGAAACCGGAAAGTAAAACGAAGCCACGTTAGTTACTCCCGGCAGACTTGGTACATAGCTATTGCAATCGGGGCTAAGAACAACGGACGCTCCGAAGGAGCGTCCGCTGTCGGCTGAACCGGCTTTCGCAACTGACCGGTTACTTCGGAAGCACGGCCGTTCCCTCAGACACAACCGCGCTAAGGGACGTGGGACTGAGGCCCAACGACTGGAGAATCGTAGGCGCAACCTGGACGGTGCCCACCGAAGCGCGGATCGTCTTGGCTGCGTAGGACGGATTGGACAGGAGGAGCACGACATTCGTGTCGTCATGCGCGAACCCGCCATGCTCGGCCAGTTTCGCCGTGCTGCCGGAGTATGTAACTCCGACGTTCGGGGTCACGATGATGTCCGGCGTGCGCGGGTCAAAGAGTGGGTTGTTGTAATTCAGCGTAAGCGAAGGGCCGTAATAGATCTGCCCCAGCTCAATTCCAGCGGCGGTGGCATTCGCTTCCAGGATCTGGACGGCGGGTAAAGTATCGGCGGAATTCGACAGCCAGACCAGTGAGACGTCATCTTCGGTCGGTCCAATGCCGGTGGGGTTGTTGGTGGATTCCGAGAACGGAATATAGCCCGCGTTTGACAGCAGCGTGACGGGCGAAGTGCCGTTGATGAGTTGAGAAACGTAGCGGCTGGGATCGATGGGCGACTGGCCGTGCTTGGCCGTGATCACGATCAGAGTCGAATCGAAGAGATTCTGTTCCTTCAGTTCGCCGACGAATTCCGCAATTGCGGCGTCGACAAACTGGAACTCGCTTAGCAGCGCCGCGCCCGGCGTGCCAGCTGCGTCTAGGTATCCGCCCGTCGTGCTGTTGCTCGCCTCAATCAGCTTCTGGCCCACGCTCAGCGCCTGGAAGTTCATGCCGAAAATGGTGGGAACCTGGGTCTGCTTCGCGCCCAGGTGGCTCTTCCCATTGATCCAGTTCAGGACCGCGTTGACCTTCAGGGTGTCGTAGCACTGAATGTTCTGGAAGCTGTTGGTCCAGGCCGTCAGGTCCGAACCGGGATCGCGGATTGGGTCGCAGGATGCCCCGAGCGGCGTGACCACGTGGGGAAGGGCGACCACGTTGGAGTTGATTTCCGGCGCGTAGAAATCGTCGAGCGCAATCGGCCCAGCACCAGAAGCCACGGAGGAATAAGCGGGGTGCTTGTCAGACCATGCCGTGAATCCGCCAGCGCCGTGAATGACACTGAAGATGCTGTTGGCGCGAACGAAATCCCACGGCCAAACAGGGTTGCAGCCATTGTTGGGATCACGGACCAGCTTCTTCGAGTCGATCGACGCGATGCCGCCGTCGGTCAGCGAAGCGCCCGGCGCGCCGCCATTCAACTTGGTCTTGTCGATGTCGATGCCTTCTTCGTACTCGGTCGTGGTGCCTGTCGGCGTCGCGAATGGGGTGCAGGGCCCAGCGCCAAGGCCGTTGCCGGTGGTTTTCGCGGGCGCATCATAATTCCGCGAATAAGCCACGTCATAGTAGACGCCGGTGTAGGCCGGGCTTCCGCCGGTGATGATCGCGGTCAGACCGGGAAAAGAATCCGAAGTCTTTGAGGTGCTGGCGGCGACGTAGTTGACGCCGGTCTTGCCCAGGGCCGCCAGGGCGGGGCAAAAGGGTTGTCCATTGTTAATGGTGCTGATGCCTCTGGCACAGTTCTCGAAATCAACCGCGTGCATACCGTCGACGCTTATCAGCAGAACACGCTTGATATTGCCTTTCAGGAAGTTGTTATTGGTTTGAGCGATTGCGGTGCCGATCAAACAGACGGCTGCGAGGGAGAGCAATGCAATTGTCTTTTTCATTTTTCTTTGTGACCTCAACAACCGATAGTAAGGAAGGCCGTGTGACAAGAATGTTACGGAGAGTTAAATTGTTCGTGAAAATGAGACAGGAAGCCGACAGAGCCCAACAGCAGCTTCCGGGAATACAATTTGTCTGATATGGAGGGTGTCCAATGCGCCTGAGCAGACTGTGCTTGTTCACGCTAGCCGCCACGCTTGCCGCCTCCCCAACGGTGGGGACGCTGAACGTGCAGATTCAAGAATACGAAGTGCCGACGCCGAAGTCTCGGCCGCACGATCCCGCACTCGCGCCCGACGGCTCGCTTTGGTACACAGGGCAGGGAGCAAATAAACTCGGCCGTCTCGATCCGAAGACGGGAGAGTTTAAGGAATATGCTTTGAAGACGCCAAATTCCGGTCCGCACGGGCTGGTCGCCGACCAGGACGGGAACATTTGGTTCACCGCGATTTCAGCCGGATATGTTGGCAAGCTGAATCCCAAGACGGGCGAGATCGCCGAGTATCGTCCTGACGCTGGCTCCAAGATCGATCCACACACGCCCGCATTCGACCACGATGGCATCCTGTGGTTTACCAATGAAGAGACCAACTATATTGGGCGTCTTGATCCTAAAATCGGGAAGATGACCCTCATCAAAGTGCCAACTGCGCACTCTGTGCCTTACGGCATCGTGATCCTGCCGAACAATGCACCTCTTTTTTGCGAGTTCGGCACCAACAAACTAGCCACGGTTGACCCGCGCACGATGACAATTCGCGAATACACCCTGCCGGATTCGGGTGCGCGCCCGCGACGGCTCGCGCTCGCTCGAGACGGAACCGTTTATTACACCGATTACGCGCGTGGTTATCTGGGACACTTCGATCCGTCCGCAGGAAAGCTCGTAAAAGAATGGAAGTCGCCGGGCGGCTCGGAGTCAAGACCATACGGAATCGCGATCATGGACGATGGCAAGATCTGGTACAGCGAATCGGGCGTGAATCCTAATACCCTGGTTCAGTTCGATCCGAAGTCGGAGGTGTTCAGCATGAAGGCGATTCCATCGGGTGGTGGCGTGGTTCGCAACATGGTGGCGACACCCGACCGGCGGCTGTATCTGGCATGCAGCGGAGTTAACAAGGTCGCCGTAGTGAGCCTGAACAAATAGACGAAAGCAACTCAGTTGGGGATGATGCGGAGGGCGACGAGTGAGGATTTTCCGGGGACCGAATTCTCGACTGTGGTGGTGAGCAGAACCTGAAAATACGGTGGTATTGTCTTGTGGTCGGGGGCCAGATCAAGCAGCAATTTCCGCAGTTCCGCCATGCGTTCAGGGTTGGTGAGGTACTCGATGGCAGCTTGAGAACCCTGCGTGTAGATGCCATAGATCAGAAGAACGCGCTTTTCCTTTCTTTCGTTCGGCATCATCAGCACAACGGCATAGTCCCTTGTCAGCTGGTTGGTTACAGAGTCGAACTCGGGTTTGTAAACTTCCTTTTCTCCGGGCTGAGGATTGCGGTTGAGAATCACACCACTCTGGAAGTGAAATCCCTGGTCGTTAAGAAACACTCGACCGCTCCAGGACTGATTGCCCCCAAGAAGAATCGCGTTGTCGCCCTTGATTTCCTCGAAGTTGACCAGGCGGGAAGGCTGCACCCGGCAACCCTGGCCAACGCTGGCAAACATCTTGCACAGGTTGACCACTCCCAGGGTTTCCCCTACGGACGTGAAATCCGTGAGGCTGGGGACGAACAGGAAGCGCTTCAATTCGCGGAAGTGAATCGTGTCACGGAATTCCGGCAGGCTCGCCTTAGGAATCTCGTGACCTTCCGCCAGAGTCTGGGCGCTGTCTCCATCGTGAGCCGCGCGCAACAACGGATGATTTGGAATCGTAATCAGCGGCGCCTCGGCCGGAGGAAGGAAGGGCCGCCAGAACCACTCGATGCCCTCCGGCAAGCTGGCGACTTGTGCTATGGGTTGTACGGCTTGTGTGCCTTTCCATGAATTAACGATCAGGAGTGAGGCAAGCGCGAGGCAAAGAGCGCCGAGAATTAGAGTGACAGAAAGATGTCCGCGACTGGGGATAAGAGCTTTCGTGCCTTCGGGCGTACTCGGTGCATCCGCCACAGTCTCCTCCGACGTACTGCGCCGGAAGATGGGTACATAATGACCGGAGGGCAGGTCGAGGCGGATCAGGCCGCCGTGACTCTCCTCCTCATAGTATCTGTTGAGCAGCCGGCGAATCTCGTGCGCCTGCACACGCACGATCGGATCTTTTTGCGGATTGAAATCGACGCCCCGGTCGTACACCTCCACCCCGATGAGGTACTCATTCAACTTTTCTCCGTTGCCCACAAAGGCCTGCTCGGCGACAAACTCGAGGAACCGAGTCTTCTTCGGAGAGTTGGCAAAGTACTTACTTTCGAGGACGCGGCGTAGTTCTTCTCGCTTCTCGAAGAGCGAGATGGAAGGGGTTACGGAAGTGTGAACGGAGGCCACCTTGTGATGTCGGGGAGAATGTCAACGAATGCCGCTCCCGGCCCGACGTTTCCTCGGTCAAGTCCGCACGATAGCACTGGCGATTGGCCGTGGTCAATGCGGAAGTCGAATGCGCGAATGGGTGGAAATAACGGTTATTTGATCTGTTACTTGCGGTTATTTTGTAGGGGTCCTGCACCTGTTTGATGCTGATGAAGCCGGCCCACTGGCCATGAAACTCCTCTTAGAAGCCGGCAACCGCATGTAATGATCCGTCCCTTGGGTTGGTTTGACTATTTTTGCGCTCCATTCGGCGTGCCAGGAATGCGTTCTGTAGCAAATCGAACGCGGAAGCGCCCGGTTAACCTCCAACATAACCTCGATTACCTTGTTACACGACGGCATAGTCGAATACAACCTCGGAGTGGCCGCGACGCCAAGATTCGGAGATGTTTTCAGGAGTCTGCTGCTCGCCTGTGTGTTTTGTTTCTCCTTCTGGGCCATGAGCGGCCCTGTCGCAACGCAAACCTCAGAACTGGTGGTCACCAAGCGGTTCGAGGGTGCGGTGCTGACCATCCGGTCGGCCGGCGCGGAAGGCAACAAGTACGGGTTCGAAGGCGGCAGGGTGCTCAAGCTGAATGGTACCTACCACCTGTTTACCTCAGAAATGGTGGGAGATCCGCACTGGGTCAAGATGAAGCTGGCACATTGGACCAGCCAAGATCGGCTGCATTGGACCCGGGTTGCAACGCTGGCCGAGTCGAGCGGCGAGTTCAGCGGGAAGGATCCCCGCGCCGCGTTATGGTCTCCCCTGCCGGTGTATGACCCTGCGGACAATCGCTGGAACCTGTTCTACGTGGCCTATCAAGCGGCTCCGGATACACCGCACGAGTGGTTAACCAACCATGAAGGAAGAATCTGGCGTGCGGTGTCGAACACCCCGGGGGTGGATGGAATCGGCGGACCGTACTCCGATGCCGGCGTAATTCTCCAGCGGGGCCGGGACTCCGACGCATGGGAGGGCCTGCAGGGAACGGATTCCTTCTTTCCCTACCAAGTTGGCGGGCGGTGGTATGCGCTGTATGGCAGCGCTCACACCGAGAAGATTCCTATCTCTCTATGGCAGGTTGGATTGGCAAAAGCTCCCGATCTTTCCGGGCCCTGGGTGCGTTGCACGGATCAGAATCCCCTGACAGTGGAGAAGCGTTTCATCGAGAATCCCATTGTCACTAAACTCGAGGACGGGACCTACGTCGCCGTCTACGATACAGACGCGCCCAATGCGATTGGCTATACATTCTCGGGGGACGGCGTTCACTGGTCTGCGGGCCAACATTTGCCGGTCCAGGAAGGTAGAGGAGTATGGGCGACCGAGGTGCGGACCCCGCTGGGCCTGATTTCGGAGGGCAAAAATTCGTTCACCTTGTTTTACACCGCCAACGAAAAGGTTTCAGGGATGCAGCCCGATGGGAACGGGGTCAACACGACCCCGGGCTCGATGGGCTTGGTAGAAGTGCAGTTGAAGAAGAAAGAAGTGGCAAACCTTCGGCCATGAGAAATTGCCGACCACTGAAGCGAGATTTTGTGAACTCGACATGTGATGGGGGGGGAATTATGCAAACAACCAGATTCGGTTCTGTAGCATTCGATGCTCGTAGCATCGCAAGGATCGCGGTCGATTTCGACGCTATGTCGAAGAGAATTTCACAGGTTGCCTGGTTGTCACTGACGGTGGGAGCCGCCCTTCTGGTTGTGGCCGCAATGGCGGTGGCGCAGTCGACCACGGGATCCGTCTATGGCCGGATTGCCGATCAATCGGACGCCGTCGTCGTGGGTGCCCGCGTAACGGCGCTTAATACGGCGACCGGCGTAAGCTATCCGGGCCGTTCCGACGTCTGGGGGAATTACACCGTGTTCAACCTCCTGCCCGGCATCTACAACGTGACGGTCGAACAAGATGGATTCGAGAGTGCTGCGATTAAGGATGTCCGCATCGTGATCGACCAGAAGCAACTCATCAACTTCCGGCTCAAAATTGGAGCTGTAGCTACAGTGACGACGGTGATGGACGCACCTACCATGCTCCAAACGGAAAGCGCCGAAACCGGCGATGTCATTCAATCGCACGATATTTTGAACCTACCGCTGAACGGGCGATTCTTCTATACCCTGACCGAGTTAGCCGCGGGCGTGACGACCGGAGCTGGCAACACCAATACCTTCAACTGGTCGATGAACGGACAGCGCGAATACGCCAACTCCATTCAGATTGATGGAGTGGAGTCTACGAGCAACCGTACCCAGGACATCACGGCGACTCCGAGCGTCGATGCGGTCGAGGAGTTCAAGGTAGCCACCTCCTCTTACTCCGCGGAATTTGGGGGTTCTGCCGGTGGCGACGTATCGATCCAGACCAAGTCGGGATCGAACCACTGGCACGGAGATGCGTATGAATTCTTTCGGCCGAACTTCACCGCAGCCAAGGATTATGGAATCTATGGAAACTACATTCCACCTTCAATTTTGAAGCAGCACAACTATGGTGGGACACTCGGTGGACCCATCGTGAAAAACAAAACGTTCTTTTTCGCGTCCTACGAGGGAGTGCACCAGACAACCGCCGCCAATTACATCGATTCCGTGCCCCCAATCAACCAGATCAAAGTACTGTCTGACGGCTCAGTCGACTTGTCGGGATTGATTGATCCACTGGCGGGTCAGAATGGCGTGCCTGCCGGCCAGGTGATTCCTATTTTCGATCCTCAGGTCTCATTCCAGAATTATGGTGGCCTCTCCAAGCAATTCCCCGGAAACGTTATCCCCGCCAGCGAAGTCAGCACAGCCGGCTTGAACACTCTGCTTCATTTCTTCCCGAAGCCCAACGTTACGGGATCGGATAACGGGTGGTTCAAGAACTACCTGGTGAGCGCCCCGGATAAGACAATCTCGAAGGTCGCCGATGCCCGCCTCGACCAGAACTTCTCCGACAATGACAGGCTTTCCGTGGTCTTTCACTACAACTATGGAACCATCTACGATGCCGGTCCTTATGGGAACAACGCCACCGTTCCCAACGCCGGCGACAATGATTTTGGCAATAACCAGGAAAGTGGGGCGCAAGAATACTCTGTCACCGAGACTCACCTGTTCTCGACCCGCTTCTTCAATGAGGCCCGGTTTGGATACACGAATTACTACCTTAATCAGTATCCTCTGCTGCTGGGGCAGAATCTGGCTACCCAATATGGCATGGCCAATGTAAATGTCCCTGGTTTTCCTGCAACTTACAGCTATCCTTACATTCAGCTCTATTCGGGATACTTCACCGGAGGCTCCTCCTACAAGCCTTTTTACATCCGCGACCGTAACTGGCAGTTGACCGACAGCGTGACGCTGAGCGGCGTCGGAAAGCACGAATTCAAATTTGGCGGCGACTTCCGGCGCCTGAATTCGTACCCCAATTTTTCTTTGTTCCCCGTCGGCTACCAGTACTACGGAGCTTATTTCTCGCCGTCCACGAGTGACCCGACCTTCGGATACTTCAACCCTTTCGCATGGTTTCCCAACGGTGGCTCGGATGTCTCGGACCTGCTGGTTGGAGTTCCGTTCGTAACATACGTGGGGCTGCAGTTGACGAACCCACATACCCAGAGCTGGGAGATGCATTTTTTTGGAGCCGACACGTACAAAGTTACTCCCCGCCTGACTTTGACCTACGGGCTGCGCTATGAATTTCAGGCACCCTACACGGAAGCGCATAACCAGGCAGCCAATTACGATCCCACCACAGACAGCATGCTGCTGGCCGGACGCGGGGGCAACTCCGCGGGCTTGATGAATTCGCGTTGGAATAACTTTGCGCCGCGATTTGGACTCGCATTCCAGCTGACACCGAAAACCGTCCTGCGGGGAGGTTATGGGCTGTTTTATTCTCCGGAGAACGATGCACGTGAGGACATCCTGACCAAGAACTATCCTTTTGCAGAACTGAGTTCATACGAGAATTACTACTATTTCGGCCCGTGCAGCGTCACACCGCAAACTCCCGTTTGTGATGGCACATACAACTACCAGCTCGACCAGGGGATTCCGCGGAACACGACGGTTGCGATTCCGTCAGGTGCCAGCAAAGTCCCAACTGCTTCGATTCCACAGGGCACCCTGCTGACGAGCTACTACGTCAACCCAAAGAACAAGACGGGATACGCCGAGCAGTTCAATCTGGCGGTGCAGCGTGAGCTGGGATCAAACTTTACCCTGGAAGCTTCTTTTGTCGGCTCGAAGAGCCGACATCTTTCGTATGAGATTGGCGATATCAATTTCAATCTCGCCACTGGGAGTGAAGGTCTCATAACCCCAAACCTTGGAAAGATCCAGGCTTTGACGGATTTCGGTTGGGGTGAGTACGATTCACTACAGGTGAAGCTGACCAAGCGAGTCTCCAAAAACCTGAATTTCCTGGCGAACTACACGTACTCGCACAATATCGATAACGGTCCGGCGCCCTTTAACCTTGGCCAGAACAGCGATTTTCCTCAGAATCCGTACGACCTGAACGCGGAAATCGCGTCTGCCGACAACGATGTGCGCCACAATTTTGTGTTGAGCGGCCTTTATCACCTGCCGATCGGACGCGGGCAAAAGTTCCTCGCAAATTGGGGTCGCGTGGAAGAATTTGTGTTAGGGGGATGGCAACTCAACGGCATTCTGCAGCTTCACACCGGAAATCCGGTCAACGTCGTGCGCGGTGCTGCGCTCAATACTTGTCCGGGTGTGCGGCCTGATCTGGTGGGCGATCCCAACGGAACGCCACCTCCAGCACCGAATGGATCTGGGCCGCCTGCCGCGCCCGATCGAGGCTACTACTACTTCAATGTTGCTGCCTTTTCGGTCCCCTCCACTTTGACCGGCTGTACACCGGGCACGGCATCCAGAAACCTGATCACCGGTCCGGGATTTGCCAATACAGACGCCTCGCTGTTTAAAGAGTTTGGGATCAAGGAAGATGTTAAGTTGCAGACTAGGTTTGAGGTCTTCAACATCACTAACACGCCGCATTTCGGCAACCCGGACGGGATCATAACCGACGGCACTTTCGGCCAGCTGACCAGGGCAGGTCAAATGCGGGTTGTTCAGTTGGCCGCAAAACTCATCTTCTGAAAAAAGAGATGAAGATGTAGGGGCATGCACCAGCGGAAACGTGATCGAAGAATGCGGGGCCTTTGGAGCCCGCCGCTTGCGCTCTGATCTGGAGTGCCTATACTGATCCACATCATGGAATCCCGCCATCATCGAGAAATGGAGCCTCGCATCAGAGCGTGGCGCCGTCGATTGCGATACCTAGTGCGATCTGCCGCATTTCTTTGCTTGCTCGCGCACGGCCTAAGCTGCTGGGCCGACCCCGTCCTTCCCACGCTCATCAGTGACCACATGGTCCTGCAGCAGGGGCGGGAGATTCGTCTCTGGGGCAAGGCGGATGCGGGTGAGTCGATCACTGTGAGCCTCGCCGGCCATGCCGCGACCACGACTGCCGACGCTCGTCACCGCTGGAACGTTCGTTTGCCGGCATTGGCGGCGGGTGGACCGTTCACCCTCACGGTACAGGGGAAAAAAAAGGTCGAAATAAAAGATGTGATGATCGGAGAGGTCTGGATCGCGTCCGGCCAGTCGAACATGACGTTCTCGCTCGATGGCGCCGAGGGCGCGGCCACGGAGGTTCCTAAAGCCGATTACCCGCAGATCAGACTGTTCACCGTCCCCCGGAAGATTGCGTTATCGCCGCAGGAAGACACGCTTCCGGCCCACTGGAAGATATGCACTCCCGATAGCGCGAAGGGCTTTTCTGCCGTCGCGTATTTCTTTGCGCGCGAGATCCACCGCAAGCTGAATGTTCCCGTCGGCGTGGTAGAGAGTGCGTGGCCTGGAACTGCGATTGAAGATTGGATCGCTCCAGAAGCGTTTCAATCCGAAGCAACATTGAAGCCAGTTCTCGAAGGATGGCAACGCGCGACGCCCGCTGAAAAACAATTCGCCGAGAGTTCCCTCCCGTTCGGACTGGAATTCGATGATTTCGAGTTGCTTCCTGCAACGCCCGGTTCGCCGACCAAACTGCTCGCGAACTTTGACGACGGAACCGCCCGCCTTTCCACGGGCGGATCATTTTCATACAACTGGGAGGACGCGCCGGATGCGCCTTTCGAGCTCGTTTCGCCAGGCCGTGGAAGCGTGTTCGCAGCCCGCGTCGCCGGGCGACTCGATGGTACTCAGGATTCGACTCTGTCGGCCCGCTACA
The DNA here is from genome assembly GCA_013289685.1 of Acidobacteriota bacterium. Taxonomy (GTDB): domain Bacteria; phylum Acidobacteriota; class Terriglobia; order Terriglobales; family Acidobacteriaceae; genus Sulfotelmatobacter. Next base: position 166,838 of record JABCZL010000006.1, read on the forward strand.
AACTGGATGGCTCCGCACTCGACCTCACTACTTATGCCGGCATTCGGTTTTGGGTGCGAGGCAATGGTTCTTTTCGTTTTCGATCGAAGCAACCCACCGTCACCGACTGGGATGACTACGCCACGCCGGTGATGAAAGCATCAGCCGACTGGCACCCGGTGACGGTGTGGTTCCGCGATCTCCGCCAGGACGGCTGGGGAGTTACCCTGCCCTATACGCAGGACGCGCTTTCGGGGTTCACGATCGAAAGCCTGACGACTTTAGAATATCCGCCAATCCCCGTCTCCGGTCTTTACGAAGGGATGATCACGCCTCTGCTGCCGTCAGCATTTCGCGGTGCGCTCTGGTACCAGGGAGAGAGCAACGCACTCAAGGCTCACCAGTATCGGAAGCTGCTGCCCGCGCTGATCGGCAGCTGGCGCGACGGCTTGCACGACAAAGATCTGGAATTCTTGATTGTGCAGCTGCCGAATCACGGCGCACCGCCCGACCAGCCAGGCGAATCTGCGTGGGCCGAACTGCGCGAGGCGCAGCTCATGACGGTGCAGCACGTTCCGCAGACCGGCCTGGCCGTCACCATCGATGTCGGAGACCCGAAGGATCTTCATCCCCACCGCAAGCTGGAAGTTGGCCAGCGGCTCGCGCTGTGGTCGGAGGGTACGACTTACAAGCAGCCGCTGGAATATTCGGGACCTTTATATGAGTCCATGCGGATCGATGGCAGTGAGATCCGACTGCGCTTTACTCGCGTCGGTTCAGGTCTGGAAGCGCGCAGCGGCACGGAGTTACATGGTTTTGCCATCGCCGGTGCGGATCGAAAGTTCCACTGGGCCGAGGCCCGCATTGACGGCGACACGGTCGTAGTTTCCAGTCGAGATGTGCCCAGTCCCGTAGCTGTGCGCTATGCGTGGGCGGACAGCCCGGTGTGCGATTTGTTTAATAAGGACGGCTTGCCAGCCTCGCCATTCCGGACTGACGATTGGGCCGGCATCACCGGGCAGTAGTGAATCAAGTTCTGTTTTTTCGCAAACCTGAATATGAAGCATTTCCCGATCGTTTCTAAACACACGCTGATCTGGCGTGCCGCATTGCTTCTGCTGTTGGCCACCGCCTTTGTGCTTGCCACGTCGTCTGGAAGCGGAGCGCAGGAGTGGAACCCGCAGCGCCTGAGCGCGCCGCTGCTGCGCGATCCGATCTGGGTGTACAACAACTGGTCGGCTTACGACGAATTATCGGACCGCATTCCCCTGACCGAAGAGCTGGCCATGCGGGAACTGGCGCAGATCGTCCGCCTGCAGCAATTCGGAGTGCGTTTCGACTATTACATGATGGACGCGTTCTGGTTCGCTCCCGACGGCGCCTACCGCCAGTGGCGAAAGCCGAACTGGCCCGACGGTCCTGACCGCTGGATCGCGGAGTGCCGGCAAAATGGAATTCTGCCCGGACTATGGTTCAGCACCAACACGCTGGTGAAGATTAACACCGCGCCGCAATGGCAGAATTCTCTCAACAAGAACAAGGGATCGATGTCGTTTTACGAGGGCGGGTTTCTGCCCGATTTCATGACGGTTCTGCAGTACTGGTATGATCGCGGCATCCGCATGTTCAAATTTGACTTCGTCGATTTTGGAGCGGCGACCCCAGACTCTGAAAAGACGCAAACGCCACAAGAAATCAACCTCCGCAATCAAAACGCATTCCGCGAGGCGCTGCAGAAATTCCGCCAGAAAAATCCTGACGTCGTGCTCGAGGGCTTCAACGGTTTCGGCGGTGATGTCGAGTCCACCGACTTGCCTCTGCCCTTTCAGCATCCGGTCGATCTGCGCTGGCTGGAGGTGTTCGACGCCTTGTATTCCGGCGACCCGCGCCCTTCGGATGTTCCCGAGATGAATTTCTGGCGATCTGTGGACATTTACAGCGACCACATGGTGCGGCAGTACGAACGAAGCTTTCTCCCGCTGGAGCGAATCGACTCCACCGGCTTCATGATTGGCAACACCGGAACCATCTACTACCGAAAGACGAATGCGTTGCAGGGGATGTTGCTCCTGATGGTGGCTCGGGGCGGCTGGATAAATACCATTCACGGGAATCTTGAGTTCCTCGATGACCAGCAAGCGCGGTGGTTCGCCAAAGTGCAGTCGATGTACGTGCCTCTGCAGGCCATGGGGAGAACCAAGACGTTTGGTGGAATGCCGGGAGAAGTTAAGCCCTATGGTTTTGGTTCGTTCGATGCGCTAGGAGCGGTGTTTACGGTCGTGAATCCGGGACAGACCGTGGAAGAGATCGAGATGCCATTGCTATCGCGAGTGCAGCCCCCGATTGCCGGCGGACGTATTCTTTTTCGTGATGCAGGATTCAACCCTATTTTGACTGGGGACAAGATTAAACTGGGCCCTGGGCAGATGGCTGCGGTTGGATTCGGTCATTACGCGGAGGCAAAGTACGATTTGGGGATTCAAGAGGACGTACGAATTCCAATCATGATCCGCCCCGCGGCAGCACAGTTTCAGGTTGATGGCAGCAATGCCGTCACGGCGACGACCGCGCCTCCAGAGTCGGGCGATCTCAGAATTATTCTGCAGCAGCGAGGAAAAGATGGCCGTCTGATGCGGAGTTGGCCGGGCGGTCCGCCCGACGGTATCCCGATGGGCAAAGTTCTTGCGTTGCAGGCCACTCAGGGAGGGAAAAGTATCCCGATCGAGATCAACTACGACAAGCTGATCTGGAGCGGGCTCTCCTGGGCGGTGGGTGAGATTCGTCATGATGCGATGCATGCCGGGGAGTCGATCACAATTCGCTGCTCATCGACCGAGAAAAATCCTGTCAACCTGGATTGCCGACTCTTCGCGGTGCAATATTAGGCTCGCGGTCTCGCACATGGCTGCGCATTTTTCAAGTGGTCCTCTCGATCACAACAATATGTCACACCAACCTCGTGCAGCATTCCTCGAAATAAGGGCGCTGAGCATCGCGTTGGTCAGCTTGCTTTTCTGTGCGACATCCTGCGCTGCCCAATCCTTATCTCGCGGAGCGACCTACTTCGTGGATTGCAGCAACCATGTGGAAAAGACCGACGGCCAATCAACGGATACACCTTGGACCACGCTGGAGCAAGTAAACGGACACACATTCGCCGCCGGGGATGAACTGCGCTTTAAGCGCGGCAGCATGTGCCACGGAATACTGTGGCCAAAAGGCAGCGGTTCGGATTCAGCGCCGATTCGGCTGACCGCTTACGGCACGGGAGCACGTCCGAGGATTGTGGCGGATTCCGCCAAGGAGGAAGTACTGAAGCTGTTCAACCAGGAGTACTGGAACATCGACTCTCTCGATCTATCCGGGGCCAGTACGTTCGGCGTGTTCATCAGCGGGGACAAAGGCATCCTTCATCACATCCATCTGGCGAATCTGCGGGTCCACCATGTCGGTGGCGCAGAGATGAAACACAAGGAGAGCGGGTTAGTGGTGATTTCTCCGGGGAGTGTCGACCAGCGCTTCGACGATGTGCTCGTCGATGGCGTAACTGCCTACAACACGAAGGAGTGGGTTGGCATCATGGTAGGCGGTGGCAATTTTGGATGGCCGCCTGAGAGCACCTGGAGCACACACGTCGTTATTCGTAACTCAATCGTGCATGACGTTCAGGGAGACGGCATTGTGCTCTTTCGCGTGCGCGATGGCCGAATCGCTTCCAGCGTGGCCTGGAATACCGGCATGCAGGTAACCGAAAGCATGGGAACTCCCAATGCAATCTGGACATGGATGTGTCGCGACTGCATTGTCGAGCAAAATGAAGCGTTTCTGACGGACAGCCCTGGCGTGGACGGTGGCGCCTTCGACATCGACTACGGCAACACGAATAACTCTGTAGTCGACAATTACGGACACGATACGCAGGGATATTGCATTGCGGTCTTCGCCGCTGGATATATCACACATCACAGCGAAGTGCGGCGCAACGCCTGCCTCAACAACGCGCGTAGCCCGAGGATGGCGCAGTTTCAAGGGGCCATCTTCTTACATACATGGAATGACGGAAAGCTGGATGGGCTCGTGATTGAAGACAACACGGTCTACTGGAATCCACCAGGGACTGCCCCGGCCCTCATCAACGACGCCATCTTTCAGGGCGGAGATGGAATCTTCCGCAACAACCGGATTTACTCAACCTCGCCATGGATGATTACCAGCGACCGGGCCCTACATCTCGAAGGAAACGAGTACAGTCTTTACTCGCAGGATGGCGTGTTGGACGGAAAGTGGAACTACGGGGACCGCATGTTCCAGGGTTTCGCAGACTACCAGGCACACAGCGGCCAGGACGCCGGAAGCAGCTTTCGTCAGATCGCTGCGCCAAATACTGACCAGACGTTTTGGCCGCAAGCCGCCGCCGCGACACCGCAACCGGACACAACCTATCGTGATCTGCTTTCAAAGCCGCTGACCGCCATCGACGGCGGTGCCGAACCGCCTCTGCGCGGCAAGTGGACGATTTATGCCGTGCTCTCAGGCAAGCTCGACTCTGACGGTTTGCTGAATGAAACGAGCCGCAGGCAATTAACCATCCTCAAGAGCCTTGCGGCGCAGTTTCATGGCAATGGACTGAAGACGATGATCGCTTTTCGCCGGGTTCCAGACAAAGCTTCGGAAAAAGAATACCTGGCCAACGCAATCTCTGATCTCAATTTCGATACCGCCACATTCGTTGCAGCGCCGATTACGGAAGGAAACACATCGGAGGATCCGCTGCTGCTGTTTCTGTCGCCCGAGGGCCATGTGATCCACGCCTGGCGGGGCCTGGTGGGCGCAGCCGAGCTTGGCATCGCGGTCCGCCAAAACTTGGGCAGTCCTGCCTACTCCCAAATCGGTGAGACCAAGTAAGCTCTAGTCTTCGTCCGTTATCGCGACGATTCCCAGCAAAATAGACGGTTCCGACGCCAATCAAGGCGAGGGAAGAGGTGGCACCGCACTCTTGACAGCGCGGGCCAAGCAAGTTATTCTTAGGCGAACAAAAGGCGAATAAATATGCCCTCCCTGCCCTTGCTCCCGCTTCCCGACAAACCTCGTCTCATTGGCATCGCGCGTCTCGCGTCCCAGGGCGAGTCCCTTCGCGAAGGGCACAATGTCGAGTACTTTACTTTGCCCGCGAAGTCTCTACTGAACCGCTGCGTTAGCAATCGTCAGATGCCTTTCACCTGGACCATTAATCCCTATCGGGGCTGCGAATTCGGATGCCGCTACTGCTACGCCCGCTACACCCACGAGTTCATGGAAATGCGCGATGGCATGGAGTTCGAGCAAAAGATTTATGTCAAGGAGCACGCCGCCGGTCTGCTGCGGCACGACTTGCGTCGCGTCAAACCGGACGAAGCCATCGCGCTCGGCACTGCCACCGATCCCTACCAGCCCGCCGAACGCCGCTACGAAGTCACCCGCGGAATTCTGGAGGAGTTCGCCCGGCATCGCGGCTTCGAACTTGGCATTGTCACGAAGTCGAACCTGATCGTCCGCGACCTCGATCTGCTGAAAGAAGTAGCCAAGGCGAATCCTCTCTCCGTCCATATCACGGTCACCACACTCGATATCGACCTGGCGCGGATTCTCGAGCCGCGCGCCCCTCGCCCTGATCTCCGCCTCGACGCCGTACGGGCGCTGAGCCAGGCAGGATTGCGCGTCGGCGTAAGTTGTTCGCCGGTCGTGCCAGGAATCACCGATTCTCCCAAAGACCTGGAGGCCGTTATCCGCGCCGCCGCCGAAGCCGGAGCCGACTACGTTTTCGCGAACCCGCTTTTTCTGAAACCGTGCTCCGCCGCCGTGTTTCTTCCCTTCCTCGAACAAAACTTCCACCATCTCGCCGAGAACTATCGGCAGCGCTATCACGACCGCGCCTTCCTTCCGCCCGCCTACGCCAAGCGCTTGACGCAGCTAGTCGCGCACCTGCGTGAGAAATACAAGATGACGCGGGCCCACCGCCGCGAACGCCCCGCCTTCGCAACCAAGTGGCCGGTGCAGGCCTTTGATGAACAGCTGAATCTGTTCTGAATACTGTGGAAGGTGAGTCATTGAGCAATTTGCGATGGTCGAATCGCAACATGCTCTTCAATTACTTAATTGCAAAATTCATCAATTCTTCGATCCTCTATAATCGAGAGTCCCATGGTCACCGCTTCCCCTCCCGCGCCACAACCCGGCCAGCCCGCGACATTCGGCGTGCGGCTGCACCGTTTCTGGCGACGTGTCACGGATGGTCTTGAGGTCAGCCAGCTCTGGTCTCAGTTCGAGTCCGAAGCCCGCACCAGTTATCGCCTCTACTCCAAAGACGTTGAAGCGAAAACTCCGGACGGCCTCACCGCTCGCGGCCACCGCCTGCATGTGGTGAAAGAGTTCTTCTGGGCAGTGTTCGAAAAGCTCTCACCCGCGCGCCGCGTGTTGCTGCTGGTGGCGCTGATTATGCTGGTGTTCCCGCACGTCGCCTTCGAATTCACTGGCGAGGCCGGCAAAGTTCAGGGAGTTGAATTCGATCTCCACTTCTGGGCGGGACTACTTTTGCTGATCCTTCTCATGCTGGAGATCGCCGATCGCGTCGTCATGAAGCGCGACCTGCAGATCGCGCGCGAGATCCAGACCTGGCTCCTGCCCGGCGTCCCTCCGCAAATTCCGGGCCTCGCCATCGCCTACGCCACACGTCCCGCCAACACGGTCGCTGGCGATTATTACGACGTCTTCCCGCGCCCCGGCCGTTCCAAAGAAGATAACCGCGTGGTTCTCGCCGTGGCCGATGTCGCCGGCAAGAGCATCCCCGCCGCCATGTTGATGGCGACGTTTCAGGCCAGCCTCAAAACACTTTCCACCGCGCAGGTAGCCTTGCCCGAACTCGCCTCCAACATGAACCGCTACGCCTGCTCCAACAGCCAGGGCGGATTGCGTTTCACCACCGCGTTCCTCGCGGAATACGACCCCGTCAACCGCACCGTCGACTACATCAACGCCGGCCACAACAATCCGATCCTGCGCCGCGCCAGCGGACAAATCGAGCGCCTCGATGTCGGAGGCCTCCCCTTCGGCATTCTGCCTGACGCGAAATATGACTCGGCCACCATCACGCTCGCGCCCGGAGATTGGCTGATCATCTTTACGGATGGATTAGTGGAAGCCGAGAACGCCCGCCAGGAAGATTACGGCGAGACCCGCCTGCTGACCGCGATTGAAGCCGGAAAATCGGTCGAGCCCCAGGAAATGCTCAAGCGCCTCATGGCCGAGGTCGATCTCTTCGTCGGCAATACCCCTCAGCACGACGACGTCACCTGCATGCTGCTGAAGTCCGAGAGTTTCTAAGAACCCGACAACGGCCTTTGGCCGGGTGCGACCGAGATCGACCGGGTGCGGGGCATGCCGCCCCGCACCTGGTCGCCACCGAGTTCTACGGGGTGCCCATCCCACTCAAATCAACCGTCTGCGGACTGTCTCCTGCGTTGTCAGTCAGGATCAACGTACCGGCGAATGCCCCCGTTCCCTTGGGAGCGAATTCGACCGAGATCGTACAAATCGATCCCGCCGTAAGCGAACTCCCGCAGGTGTTGGCCGAGATAAGGAACGGACCAGTAATGGCGACGTTGCTGATCGTCAACGTCGCATTCCCGTAGTTTTCCACCGTTACGACCAGAGGCGAACTGGTCGTGTTTTGCTTCGTTCCGGGGAAGGTCAACGACGACGGCGAGAGGTACACCGCGGCCTCAGCTCCATTTCCTGTGATCAGTATCGATTGTGGGCTATTGGCCGCGTTGTCCGTGAGTGAGACCGTTCCCGTCTGATCTTCGAAGGTTGACGGGGTAAAGCTCACGGTGATGGTGCACGTCCCGTTGACTGCGATACTCCCGGTGCAGGTGTTCGTCTGCGAGAAGTCCGACGGCACCGTGCCCGTGATCGTGATGCTGGTGAAGCTCAGTGCAGCCGCACCCGTATTCTTCACGGTTACGGTCTGTTTACTCGTGCTATTCAAGGCCACGCCTGGGAACGCCAGACTCGGCGGTGTGAGAGTCACCACCGGCAACGCGCCTGCCTTGCCAGTACCGGTAAGGTTCACAGAGTGCGGGCTTCCTGTCGCGCTGTCGGTCGCTGTCACGGTTGCGGTGCGGGTTCCGGTTGCAATCGGCGAGAACGTTACCGCGATATTGCAGCTGAATCCAGCCGCCAGGGTGGCAGGGCAGTTGTTGGTTTGCTTGTAGTCGCTTGGATCCGCGCCCGCAATCACGATGCTTGAGATCGTCAGGTTTCCCGCACCGTTATTGGTGAGGTTGACATTTTGCGCAGCACTGGTGGTGCCTTCGGCCTGCGTTGCAAACGTCAAGCTCGACGGTGTGAGCAGGACCTCTGGCACGCTACTGCTGATTCCCGTCCCGGAAATGGCGACGTTTCGAGGACTCCCGGGGTCGGTGTCGGTAATCGTCAGGGTTGCGCTGCGCGCTCCTGCGGCCGCCGGCGTGAATGTGATTCGGAAAGTGCAGTAGGAGAGCGCGCTGACCTGCCCGCCCGCACTGCAACCGCTGCCGCTGGTGGAAAAGTCTCCCGGATTGCTGCCGCTTAGCGCAAAAGTATTGATGGTTACAGGGGTGTTTCCCTGGTTGTAGTAATACACAATCTGCGGAGGACTCTGCGTAGTCAAGCTTTGCGCGTCGAACACCACTGTCGTCTGCGAAAGCTGGATATCCGAAGTGGTCGCGATTCCCGAGCCCGACAGAGTCACTTTCTGGGGGGAGCCGGTAGCGTTGTCGGTGATGGTCACGGTGCCAGCTTTGGTGCCCGCGCTGGTCGGTGTGAACGTCACCCCAATGCTGCAACTGCTGCCCGGACCAAGTTGGCCCGTGCAACTGTTGGAAAGGGCATAGTTGGTTGTAATCGTGACATTGGTGAAGGTAACGGTGAAGTTGCCTGTGTTGGTAACGTTAATGTACTGCACGGCGCTCGTGGTTCCGGTCACCTGCGGTCCGAAGACCAGGGTGGTCGGCGAAACCGTCAGGAGCTTAGTTTCCGCAAGCCCGGTTCCGGTGAGAGCGATCACGGTGGGACTGCCCGCGCTGTCAGTCACGGTGAGTGTGGCCGTGCGCGCACCCGCTGCCCCGGGCGTGAAGTACACGTACACATTGCAAGTGTTGCCGAGCGGTCCTTGCTGCAGGGTGCCGGGCGACAAGGGGCAACCATTGCTGAAGGTAAAGTCAGCCGCGTTTGCGCCGGTCATCGCAATGGAGTTGATCGTGACCGGCGACGTGCCCGTATTGGTGAGCAGCACGTAAGGACTGATCGGACTCTGCGTGGTGGCCACTTGCGGCGGGAAGGCGATCGTGGTGGGACCGATTTCCAGCCCCGTCGACGGGGCTACTCCCATGCCCGACAGCGTGATTACCGCGGGGCTGCCGGCAGCGCCAGTATAGGTAATTGTGACGGTAGCCGCGCGGGGTCCCGACGCGGTGGGCGTGAACGTTACGTTGACGTTGCAAGTCGAGAAGGCGCCCAACGGAGTCGAGGTGCAACCCGACATTGCAAAGTCGCCCGGGTTGGCTCCGCCCAGCGCGACGCTGGAAATCGTGAGGGGAGAGTCTCCGGTGTTTTCGAACGTGGCGGATTGGTTCGGGCTGGTGAACCCGACCGTCTGCTTCGGGAACTGCAGCACACTCTGAAGCAGCAGCGCCGAGGAAGTGGAGGCAACGCCATAGCCAGCCAGGGTCACGGTCTGGGTCCCGGCGCTGTCAGTGATAGTGACCGCTGCCGTGTTGGCAACGGCTGCTGCAGGTTTAAAGGCAACATAGAAGCCGCATGCGGACGCCGCTGCCAGCGTTGCAGCGCAACTGTTGCTGCTGATCGTGAAGTCGGCCGCATTTGTGCCAGACGTGGCTATGGTGATGCCCGTCACTGTCGATGCCGAGTTGTTCGTCACCTGCACGAACTGAGTGGCGCTGGTGGTAGATACCACCTGACTGCTAAAGGCGAGACCAGAGGGCGATAGCTGCATTGCCGGTGCCGCGGTGGCCCCACTGCCCGTGACAGTTATGGTTTGCGGACTCCCCGTGGCGTTGCTGGTAATGGTCAACGTCGCGTTATCCGTGGTTGTCACCGTGGGCGTGAGGTAGACATAAAGCGCGCAGGAAGTATTGGGTTGTATGACAGTGCCAACACATCCGCTCAACAAGTAGTCGGTGTTACTGGAAGTGATTTTTGAGGGGGTGATGGCCGCCGTTCCAGTGTTGATCAGCCAGGCGTTTTGCGCCGGGCTCTGCACACCCTTCTGCTGCACCTGAAAGGTCATGGCAGGCGGAGTTAGAACCATCGTATAGGTAGCCGCTACCTCCGTTCCGGCAAGCGTCGCTGTTTGCGTGCCGGCTCCATTGGTGAAAGTTAGCGTGGCGGTTCGGGCGGCCCCTCCGGTCGCCGTAGGCGTGAAGGTGACTTGTACCTGGCAATTGCGGCCGGGAGTCACGATAACGCTGGCGCAACCTTGGTAGGAAATCTGGAAATCACCGGCGTTGGCGCCGGTGATGGACACATTCGAAGCGTCGAAAGGCACGTTGCCAATGTTGTCCAAATTCACAGTAAGTGCGTTCGGTGTAGTGGTGCCCTGCGCCTGCGTACCAAAATTGATGCTGTCAGGCGTCGCAATCGCTAACGGCGCAGCGGCAAGGCCGTTTCCTTTCAGAACGATGCTTTGCGGGCTGCCGGTGGCGGAATCCTCGAAGACGAGGGTGCCACTGCGCGCCCCTGTGGCAGATGGCGCAAACTGCACGTTGGTGGTGCAATAGGACCCGACTCTCAGTGTGGTCACGCAACCGGTCGAGTAGATGCGGAAATCGCCAGTCGTAAACACGCGATCGATGATCACCGGAGCGTCACCGGAATTGTAGACCTGGACGAGAAAGTTGCTGCTCATCGCTCCCACGCCGAGGTCGGCAAATGTCACGGACGACGGCGTGATCATCAGAGTCAAAGTTTGGGCCACGCCGGTTCCTGTGAGGGTAAAGCTGTGAGAACCAGCCGTGGTGCTGTCGGCCATGGTCACTGTTGCAGCTCGTGTTAGGGCTGCCGTGGGGGCAAAGGTGACCCTCACGCTGCACTGTCCTCCAGGGTACACGGTCGTAACGCAGCCGGTCGCTGTGTAGTCCTGGAGAGCCGTCCCCGTCACTGAAAGTCCAAAGATGGTTACGGGAACATTGCTGGTATTCAAGACAACCAGACTCTGAGCGGAACTGGTGGTACCGATGACTTGTGGGTTAAACACCAAACCGGCCGAACTCAAAGTCAGTCCCGGCGCACCCACGACTCCGTTGCCAGACAAGGTCACGTACGTGGTGGCCAAGCTGTTCGTGTTGCTGTTCACATACATTTGCCCGCTGAACGCCCCGTTCTCCGTGGGCAGAAACGCAATATTCACGGTGCAAGTGGCGTTTGTCGCGAGCGATGTCGGGCACGTATTCGTCTGTGCGAAGTTGCTGCTGATGCTGAATGGTGGATTGCTCAACGTCAGGCTGGTGGTAGCGGCGTTGCCCACTGTAACGGTCTGGTACGGACTCGCCGTGTCCACACTCTGGTTCGCAAAAGTCAAACTAGTGGGACTCAAAGTGAGGAGAGGCTGGCTCACGCCGGTTCCCGTCAGGTTCACTATGTTGGGGCTGTTATTGCCGCCTTGCACAATCGTGAGGGTGCCGGGGCGCGACGCGGCCGTCGTTGGCTTGAACGTGACAGTTATGGCGCATTCGCTGCCCCCAGCCAGACTGGAGCCGCAGGTGTTCGTTTCCGAGTAATCCGCCGGTGACGGCGTGATGCTGGTGATCGGCATGGCGTTGCTGCCCATATTGCGCAGGGTAACAACCAGGGCAGCGCTCACCGCGCCAACTGGTTGGTTCGTCGAGAAGGCAAGCGTGGCCGGATACACCACCCCTGTGGCCGCCGCAGTCGCACCGATTCTTAACGCGAACGTACTGCGATATGGAGTCGCGGTCAGCGTGACCGGGAAATCGCTCGAGCTGGTTTCCCCGACCACAAAGGCATCTCCAGTGGCGTTCGCCGCGATCGCTGGAGAGTGAGCGGTGTACTGGGTGCTTTCGTCATTCGAGCCGCCAATATAAGTCGAATACACGGCTGCCGTGCCCGTGGCGTTCAATTCGGTAACAAACGCGTCGTTACCCGAGGAGCCATTGACATAGCTGGCATTGAAATCCTGAATTGGGTTGGCTAGTTGGAGGTCATTCTCACTGGTGTAGCCCGTCACGAACGCACTGCAAGCGGAAACGCATCCGGGTTCAATCGCAATATCCGTCGGCGTCGTGCTTTCCATGGCACCGTTCAAGAAGGTGGAATAGACCAGCGCACTTCCCGCGGCATTCAACTCGCTGGCAAAGCTTCCCGGGTAAATCACCTGGAAGGCGCCAGTTGTCGTGGGAAAGTCTTCGACGGCGGTCGTTCCTGCAACGTAGGCGTCCCCGGATCCATCGACGGCGATTCCATTCGCCGTTCCGACCCCGAGATAGGCGGAATAAACCAGCGCCGTCGCAGTTGGGTTTAATTTGGTGATAAAGACACCACCCTGCCCCAATCCTTCTCCGTCATAGGCATAAGCACCTGCCGTGGTGGGAAAATCGGAATAAGCGTTTCCCGCGACGTACGCGTTGCCTGAGCCATCCACCGCGATGGCATTCTCCGTGCTTTGGTATGTGGGACCGCTCAGATAGGTGGAGTAAACCAACGAGGCTGCACCGGACTTCGTGGGATCAAGCTTCGCTACGAAACCAATCTGCTGGCTGTTGGGGTTCTTCGTCTCATACACCCCAGTCGTCGTTGGAAAAGTAGTGGAGTCGGTGTAACCGGTCACATAGATTTTGTTGGTCGAATCCAGGGCCACTCCATTGGCCTGGTCCGCAGAGCTGGTGGTTCCCGCCAGGTAGGTGGCATAGGTAAGCGCGGTTCCAGCGGCGTTCAGCACGGCGACAAACGCATGGTTACCGCTGGTAACGGAGCCTAGAAATGCCCCTGCTGTAGTTGGAAAATTTGGGCCCGAGTACCCGACAATGTAAGCGTTGCCCGCCGAGTCTACGCGTATGTCCTCAGGCACGGCGCTGTATGACGGCGTGGACGTCAGGACGGCCCGGTACACCAAGGTCGTGCCGTTGGAACTGATCTTCTCAACTGTCAGCCCTCCGCTGCTGCGACCTGCCAGGTAAACATTGCTGCTGGAGTCGACGGCCACGGCGTAGAAAGTATCCCCTGAGATCGAACCCACCGGAAACGACGACCACAGGAGCACTGGATCGATAACCAGCGCGCGGGTGTGATCCCAGGTCGGAATGTCGAAACCAACCCGGCCGGCGCTCTTCATCACATAGCCACCAGCGAGGAGCTCACGAGAGCCGTCTGCCGCCAACTGGTAGACCACCGGCCGGGAAAAGTGCAGGCTGGCTCCACTGCCGCTGATGGTCAGCGCTCCGTCCGGGGTGATGTTGACCTCGTCCGCGCTGCTGATATTCAAAGCGATCGTCTTGGGGTCGCGTTGCGGAGCGACAACGAAGTCATACTCCAGTTGGCCGCGATTGCCGTAATACACCAGATCGATGCCCGGATAAATTCCCTGGTAGCGCAGGCCGGACCATGTTCGCAAGTTGGTTCGCCAGGTGCGGGTGTCGGATGACGGGAAGTGGCTCACGATACCAGGCAACTTTCCTTCCGGTGAAAGGCGTGGCCTCTGGTTCGCTCCCGACAAGCTCAGGCGGATCGGCTTACTGCCAGGTGCGCCCGTCGCGGTAATCTCAATCGACGCCCGGTCCTCATAAAACTGAAAAGTGAGGCCAGACACGGACGACGTAAATGCCGCCTGACCATTCCCGGCTTTGCTGCCTGCCTCTTCAAATGTGAGCGTGTCGTTGCCCAGCGCTTTAATGGCCGGCGTTTGTGCGAGAGTTCGGGTAGTGAAAGTGATGGCAACAATCAGCAAAGCAAGTTGGAAGCAGACGCGGGCGCGCATCATACGTTTCTCTCCTGGTCGAGGGCGAAATGAGTGGACGAGTTGGACAACAGAAATCCCACCACCTACGTGCGATGGTGTCGAATCCCTTTATCAGTCCGGGGGGAGGAACGATCGGGGAAGCTGCAGCCGTCCGCTCGGCAGGAATCCCACAGCAACTTCCTGTTCAGAGCGCAACGCGGGAGGCATTATATAACGACATTCGTTTTTCGCAACCTTTATATGTTTTAACAATGTGAGGTTGCACGGCCCGCATACCCTGTCTGGAACGGTTTTCGACGACCTCCCATGCGGAACAAGGTCCGTTCCCGGAGTCATCTTCCATTATTTTGAGAGGCTGGCTCACGACCGGAATCGACTTCCGATGCGCCGCTATGCACCACAAAAGACGACACTTCCAGAAGCGATCTGAGAGACACTTACACCTTCAGGTCCCGCTGCTGCAAGCAGTTGTCGGAGCCGTAAGCGGCTTCGAACGGCATCTGATCTTTGTCTGCAAACCCCACCCCCCTGAACGCATATTCGACTACACGGATTTAACAAGAATGTGACCGTTTCGTGACAAGTCCATCGAGTTGCCAGAGCTAAGGTATGCGACAGCAAAGTTGGACGGCCACCGCGACTGAACATGTCAGATTTTCAAGTCAAAACCATCGATCAAGTGACGCAGTTCGGGGAGATGTCCCTGGATTTCCGAACGATGGAACTCTGTCGTGCTGGCCAGCCAATCCAGATCACTCTTCGGGAGTTCAAAGTGCTGAAGTTTCTAGTTTCTCGACCGAAAATGGTGGTTTCTCGCCAAAGGCTTATCAGTTCCGCGTGGCCTAAGCGAAGGCGTTCCAGTTACCGCACCGTGGATAACTGCATCGCGAAGTTGCGGCAGAAAATCGAGAGTAATCCTGACTGTCCCGTCTTTATCCGAACCGTTCACGGTGTCGGCTACAAATTTGTCCCTCAGGAAGACGCCCGCCCCTTTGGCAGAGTCTTGCTGAATGATGGGGAGGCATCATGAGAATCGGAACTTTCAAAACTATCCGCCTGCAGTTGTTGGCCTTGGGAATTCTGCTGGTGGGCCTACAACCGGCGTATGGCATCCCTGCCTTCGCGCGCAAATACGGGCTGCCGTGCTCCGCCTGTCACGAGGCCTGGCCCATGCTCAACAATTTTGGCCAGACCTTTAAAGACAATGGGTTCCAGTTGGGCAACGGCCGTGATGCGCCCATCTATCAGGAACCCTCCTACTGGCCGATCATGTTTCGCACGACGCCGATCTGGCACCGCGAAAACAACAATCGCCAACCGGTGGACATAGTTCCGGGCAACGGTACCAGCGGACTGGTGGAGTCATCGGTGACGACATCCGGGTTCGATCTGGGCGGCCTTGACGTGATTGCTGCGGGTACGCTTTACAAAAACATTTCGTTCTTTGTTCAACCCTTCATCGGGAATAGCAGCATTAATTTGGCCCAGGTCTGGGTGCGTCTCGATCATCTTGCGGGCTCGCCCTGGCTGAATCTCAAGCTGGGCAGGTTTGAACTCGACGAACCTATCTCTCAGGAGCGCTCCCTCATACAGAACAATACTGGCTCCATTTACTATAATTATTTGTTCACTCCCCCCGGTGACAGAAATTTCTTCGCAGGGATAGGACTTCCTCAGCTCGGGGTTGAGTTGCAAGGGCATTCGGACGACGACTCAACTCGGTACTCGGTAGCCGTAGTAACCGACAGCAACGGCTCCGCAGGCTTGCCTGCGAATCAGGCCGCAGACGTGTACGCCAACTTTAACCAGTCTTTCGCTGTGCCGTGGTTTGGAAGGCAGCAGGTCGGCGTCTACGGATTTTTCGGAGAATCACCAACCTACTTCCAGACCAACGGAGGCACGCCTCTGCCTGGGACAGGCACGGGAAATCGCAGCTTTTACCGGCTGGGCGCCTACGGACACTGGTATGTGGACAAGTTCGATTTCTACACGTTCTACATGCATGGATACGACAACGTGTTCCTCGGGAATGGTGTCCCGTCGAATCAGCCCTTCAACCTGCCGCTGGGCGCTGCGGGCCCGGTTTGGAACGGCGGGTTCGTTGAAGCGCACTACAATCCGAACCCCCGCCTGATCTTCCTTGGAAAGTACGAGCTGACTCGCATGTCGCAGCAAGCAAATCCGAGTATTCCCGGTAACGCTGGAAACTTCGACACTTGGACGGCGGGTTATCGCTGGTATCCAATCATGAGTCCCCGCGCTGGCCTAGCTTGGACACAGGAATATTCCCGCATCATCAACACCGGGGCCGCACCTCTCTCTGGCAAAGACGACATCCACAATAGCTATTTGATGGGACTTGATTTCGATTTCTAGGAGGGCGTTCCTGTGCACATGAAACTCAACCGGGCGGGCACTGCAATGATTTGTCTCTCCTTAATATGGAGCGTGGCCGGCCCTGCGCAGGAGACCCACGTCGGCAAGTTGGTCGGAAACGCGAAGCGGGGTAAAGTCTTGTATGTACGCTATTGCATTTTCTGCCACGGTCCCTATGGGGACGGGCGAGGGGAGAGCGCACCGTATCTCGATCCGAAGCCCCGCGACTTCACCAAAGCAGTGTTCAAGTGCCGATCCACGCCCAGCGGGAGTCTGCCCCTGGATACCGACCTGTATGACACCATCAGCCGCGGGATTCACGACACTGGCATGCCTTCATGGAAACCGCTCCTGCGCCAGGAGCGCGTGGATCTAGTTGCCTATGTAAAGACCTTCTCTTCGGCTTTTCAGGAGGAGAAGCCTGGAACTCCCGTGCAGATACCGCCCGAACCGCCGTCCTCCCCGGAGAGTATCCAGCGCGGGGCGGAGCTGTTCCAGAGTATGAATTGCTGGTCCTGCCACGGCAAAGATGGACGCGGCTATGGCCCGTCCGCAGCCACTCTTACGGATAGCAAAGGTTATCCCATCACACCGTTCGACTTTACCAGTGGAACGCGGTTCAAGTGCGGAGACTCGGACCAGGAAATGTTTCGCGATCTGGTGACCGGCCTCGACGGTACACCGATGCCGTCATTCGAGAACGCCATGACGCCCGACCAGCGGTGGGACGTGGTGCACTATATCCGCTCACTACACACTTCCAAAAACAAGCACGCGCAGATGAAGCCAGAAGTAAAACATGAAACCCAAGGACAGTGAAGGTTCGCTCGTCCTTAAAAACCTCGAAGACAAAAAAGGAAACAAGAAGGCAGGTTCGAAATGAAATTGAGATACGCATTGATTCCGACGTGTGTCCTGGTAACGTTGTTATCGCTTTCGAGTTGGGTTGGGGCCCGTCCAGCAGGCGATTCCGCGTCATTGAAAGGCACCGTAAAGTTCGCAGGCGCCGCACCCAACCCTGCGCGCATCGACATGTCGCAGGATCCAATCTGTGCCAAGGCACATCCGACTGCGGCCACCACGGAAGACATCGTTGTCGCTGCAGATGGCGGACTTGCCAACGTGGTGATCTACATTTCCGATGGTCTCGCCGCCGGCACGTTTCAGCCCCCGCAACAGCCCGTGGTGCTGGAGCAAAAAGGTTGTCAATACAAACCGCATGTCCTGGCGATGCAGGCCAATCAGAAACTTAGCGTGGTGAACGACGATGGCACCACGCACAACATTCATCCCACTCCCAACAACAATCGCGAGTGGAACATGTCGCAGCCTCCCGGCGTGCCGCTAGAGCAAACTTTTGCGCGCGCCGAGGTCGCGGTCCCGGTGAAGTGCAACGTGCATCCTTGGATGAAAGGCTATATCGCGGTGTTCAAACATCCGTATTTTGCCGTGACTGACAAGAACGGCGGCTTCGAGCTGAAAGACCTGCCCCCAGGCAGCTACACGATCACGGCTTGGCAGGAAAAGCTGGGAACGCAGATCCAGAAGGTCACCGTTGTGGCCGGTGAAGCGAAGACCTTGGACTTTGCATTCAAGCAGTGAACTGAGAATCCGTATCCGTCGAAGCAACTATTGCTTTGTTGGCTCGACTTGCCGCGGCACGTAGAGGGAACAAACGCATCTTCGACAGATCTCGTTGCTGGCAACATCGAGGCTCGAGCGAAACTGTAAGGCTTCCGGACTGTTGATGAGGTCCCGCAATGCCTGGCGATGAATGTTTCCGAGCACCGGATGGAAGAAGCACGGGCGCACGTCCCCCGATGCTTCAATCACGGCCGAGACCCAGGGTGCGTTGCAGCGTGGCGCCACGTTTTCGGCGCGGCCTAAGTGTGCGCGAAAATGTTGGACGATGCGCCGTAATTTGTCAGGGTTCTCAACCACAAATCCTGATTCCAGATCCCCGTGGTGCTCTTCGATAAGGCGTTCCACCTCGGCCGCCAGCGCATCGGCCTCCTCAGGCAACAGAGCGACGCGGTTCACCCGATCGGGCAGCCAGCCCTCGGGGTGGTTGAAGGCACTAGAAGTGAGATCAGCCGCGAGAAACGAAATCGAGCTCAAACCAATCTCTTTCGCGGTCACGGTAACCGCTCGCAGCATACCGTGATTTTCTTTTTGTACGGTGCAGCGGGCTCGAACCGGCATGTCAGGACGAATCTGCCGTAAAACTTTGACACCCTCTGACATCTGCTCAAATGCATCCGCAACGCGGCGAATGTGGTTGTGCAACTCACGCGGACCATCAAGTGAGACGATTACATCGTCAACGGTGTCGACGACGATCTGAGCTTGCGATTTCAGTAATAATCCCGCAGTCAGAAGCGTGACGCGGCTTCCCGCCGAACGAACGATTCGTGCCAGGTAACTCCACTTTTCATTGAGTTGGGGCTCGCCACCGGAAAAGACCACCCAGCGCACACCGAGTTTTCGGAATGACGCCAATTGCTCTTCGAGGTTCGAAGGAGTGATCTCTTGGGCTTGGCGGATACGCCAGATGTCACACATCACGCAGCGGCAGTTGCACTGGTTGTGAGGAAAAATGACCAGTACCGGCAGGGCATGAATCTGGTGTGCCGCGAGTGCCGACTCGCCCGGAGCTGTGATCGATACCAGCGTGCTCATCGCTCAAACACCACTGACTGCCGTTTGCTCGCGCTGCAGTCGCACCAGCACGTGATCGCCCAGCAACCGAACTCCCGGACACCCTCCGAGCCACGAATCAACCTGCTCACAAACTTGCAGCAATCGTGGATGCCGCCCGGCCCACGGTTCGACGTAACTCGGGGGCACAACGACTCCAATGCCCCGCGCCCCTTTCAAACGAAATTCAGGAGCAAACCTCCGGGCAAGAAATCTCACGGATGGATAATGGACTTGGATGAATGCTCCGTCGGCGATTCTGGCGTTGACCCCCTCTGGCTTGAAGCGACGGAATGCCTTGTCTTTGTCCGCGTGCGCAAGGTACCAGATCATTTCCCATACGCACCGGGGACCCATCCAACACAACACAGCAGTCGCACCTGGTTTGAGCACTCGAGCGAGACTGTGAGCTACCCGCTCGACGTCATCGACGCAATTCAATGCGCCAAAATTCGAGAAAGCGCCATCGAATAAGTCGTCTGGTGGCAACGTGGAAATATCCTCGCCGCGTAGCACCCGCGTTTTCACAAGGGCTTGCAATCCGTTTTGCCGAACTCGTCGAGCCGCCGCGTCAATCATCTGCGGCGATGAATCGCAAGCCAGGACTGTCACCCCCCGTTCCGCCAGGAAGCACGCGTCTACCCCGGTTCCGCATCCGATTTCCAAGATGTGGTCTCCGGACCGAAATGTCTTCTCCAACTGACGCCACACCGCCCCGCGTTGGGCCCGACCGATCGTCGACGAGCTGAAGGTCTCGTCGTATCGGTCCGCGACCGCGTCAAACGGAGCAGCAACTCCCTGTAGTTGTTGGGTAGTAGACATTAAACTCAAGCCTCGACCTCGGCATGCGTAGCCTGCAGACCAGCCCGCGCCTCGGCGACTCCATTGCGCAGCGCAGCCAGTTGCGCGCCGTCCGCGTCTGGCTTTGGCTGCAGTCGCTTCAGATCCACTTCACTGCGAAGCAACTTGTCAGCAAACCTATAAAACTGGCGCGAGTGCCGGTTGCGAATGCGGAATTCCCGATCCGAGCCTTCGCTCCACTGCTTGAGGCCCTCCACGCGGTCCGCTACCTCGGAAAAATAGGGCGTGCCCTTGATGGGATAAGCAACCGTAGTGAAGAAGATGTCGGGATCCGTCTTCTTGACGTGCTCCACTGTGGCTTCGATGTCGGACATTTCCTCGCCCTCATAACCCCACATCAGGAACATCCCGGTTTGAATGCCCGCCGATCGGCAAAGAGCCACGGCCGTTTGCACTTCTTCTACCGTAACGCCGCGCTCCATGGCGTCGAGGATGCGCTGCGAGCCACTCTCCGAACCAATCCAGACGCGGAAGCATCCCATTTCTGCCAGGGTTTCGACGACTTGAAGATTCAGGCGGTCGGCCCGCGAAATGCATTCGAAGGGCAACTTTAATCTGCGCCGTTTCAATTCGGCTGCATATTGAAACAGCCAGCCGTGGTGAATGGTGAAGACGTCGTCTGCCATCCACGCCATTTGCGGCTGGTAGCGGTTGATCAGCCACTCTAGTTCGTCTGCAACCGACACGGGCTTTCTGCGGCGATGCGTTTTCCCAAACACTTCGTGGCTGCACCAGCGGCAATGGTACGGACAACCGCGAGCCGTGATCAGTGAAACCGATCCCATCCCGTGGTGCTGGCGCCAGACCTCCACGTAGCGGGACATGTCAATCAATTCCCGAGCCGGCCAGGGCTGCGCATCGATATCCTTAATCTGCTCGCGTGGCTTGGTGCGGACGACCGAACCATCCGGCCCCAGGAACGCGATCCCGTCAATTTTGTCCAGCTTGTCGACCGCGTGCGACTGAAGCGCCGGCACCAATTCTTCCAGCGTGATTTCGCCCTCACCGATTACGACTACATCCGCTCCTGCTGCCAGGTATTCCTGAACATAGGCGCCGGGCTCCGGTCCTCCGACCAATGTTTGCCAGCCGTGTTGTTTGGCGACGCGAAGAATTTCGACCACATTCGGCCGGGTCATCAGATTCGCATACACTCCGAGAACCGACGGCGGCCCTTGCTTCAGCAGGTCCCACAAGTCCTGCGGCGATGAAAACGTGGAATCAAACAGTTCGGCATTCACGCCCTTCTGGCGCAAATGGGAACAAATGTAAAGGATCCCCAGCGGCGGATAAGGCTTCATGATTTGAAGCTCCTTGGGGTCCTCGTAAAGAAAATAGCCGTGAGTGAGAAGGATGTCCATGATGGTGGCTAACTCGCGAGAACGCCCAACAGCTCGTCGAAGCTTGTCGCGTAACTAGAGTCTTGCAGCTGAACCAATTCGTGCGCGTGGCTCGCGAATACAGTCGGCCTTGGGTTTCGGCAGGTCCTTTCCAAGTGCATCACGCGCCTCCACAGCTCTTCCGGCTCTTGGCGGGCGCCCTGTTGTTTTTGCGCGACTGTGGATGAACCCGAGTTCCAACAGTCGACCTGGGCGTGCAAAGCGTCGTGCAATGCGCGATAAAACTCGTTGGTGTAGGCGCCCTGGAACATCATGGACAAGTCTTCGCTATCGGACCAGTTGGTCTTCTCCCCGAGTTCCGCCTGCACGCGCTCGAAGAACTTGGTACCCGGCAGCGGATACGAGACCGAGACGCCAATGTCGTCGGGACGCGTGTCGCGAACCAGCTTGATCGTGTTCTGAATGTCTTTCCAGGTTTCCCCGGGATATCCGAATTGCAGGAAGTAGCAGGCTCGAATCCCTGCGCGCTTGAGATTTTCGCGGGCCTTGGCGATTTGATCGACGCGCGTGCCTTTGTCCATGGCATCCAAAATCTTTTGCGACCCCGATTCAGCGCCCATCCACACCTCGGCACAGCCGGCGCGGCGCAGGGCCGACACATTGTCTGGGCTCATCAAGTCGACGCGAGATTGCATTTTGAAAGGAATCGCCGCGTCCAACCGTTGTACTTCGGACGCGAGCTCACGAACCCACTTCGGCTGCAATCCAAAAATGTCGTCGGCAAACCAGAGGTGTTCCGCGCCGAAGTCGTATTTCAGTTGGCGCATCTCTTCGGCGACGCTTGCCGCGGAGCGAACAGAGAATGAGTCTCCATAAATCGGCTTCGCGCACCAATTGCAGCGGTAAGGACAACCCCGACTGGCTACGATATTCAGAGAAAAATAGCCGTGGGCCGCCTTCCACGCCCTTCGATACTGATCGGTGTCGATAAGATCGCGCGTGGGAAACGGCAGCTGATCCAGATTGCGCATCAGGCCGCGCCGCTCCGTCTTCACTACGTCTCCCGTCTTTTTATGCAGATATGCCAGCCCTGCAACCTGCTCCAGGGCGTCGTCATTTCCCTGCAGGAGCAGGTTGACCGTTTCCAGCAGAGTCCATTCCGCTTCCCCGAGCAACACACACCGGAAACCTTTCTGCAGATAGTCCAGAGCATGATCGGAAGCATCCGAGCCGTTCACCAACACCGTGGCCCCAGCCAGCTGAGAGGTCTCGAGAATTTGATACGCGACGTCGCGCATTCGCGTCAGGCACATCTTGGAGAGAAAGTTGAAATTGTCTTCATAGACCACGACAATTCTCGGCCGATGTTGCTCGAGGGCGGTCTGAAATTCTGCCTCCGGATCGTTCAGCATGGTGTCGAACACCGCGACAGACAAGCCTGCGTTCCGCAGGAGCGAGGCGGCATAGAGCGTACCCAGCGGAGGATAGGGTTGCATCTTCCGCATTTGTTTGCGGTCGTAATAAAGGTGGTAGGAATGAGTGAGTAGAACGTCCGCCATTTTCAGTTGCCCCTGAATTGAATCAACCCACTTCCTGCGTGCGCTCGGCCAGAGGTTGCCCGGTCAAAAGCGAACGCCGGGTGACGACTTTCTCCACGGCGCGCGACAACCACAACTCCCACGGAAACGAGTAGCGACTCTTGCCGATTCGCCAACGGACGGGCGCTCCCAGCAGCCGCTGCACGCCGCGTCGGGCCCATGGAATCTTTCTGGTGACCTTTCGAATCTGGTTGTTCAAAAGAAAGTACTCCAGACTTCGGCGCAATCGCCGCAGCTCTTCCCCGCGCAGCCAGGGCAGGACGTTCGTGCCCAAGGCCAGGGTTTCCCACTCCTCAAGAGATTGCGGCTCATAGACGCCCATCTCCTTCAGCTGTGGCCAAATGGGAATCCCCGGATAAGGAGTAAAAATGTTCGGCGAAAAACTGACGTTGGGATACTCCCTGGCAATATCGCTCATGACCCGAAACGTCTGCTGGCGGTGGGCATCAGTCTCGCCGGGGTAACCCAGAATGATGTTGAAGACCACATGAATGCCCGCCAGGTTCGTCTTGCGGGCGGTTTCCACCATCTGCTCCACGTGCTGAAACCGCTTGTTCATCAGGGCCAGCACCTCCTGAGAGGCCGACTCGGTGCCAAATCCGATGTGGTGCACACCGCTTTCGGCCAGCAATTGCACGTCGTCTTCGCTCATCAGCGCAAGAAAATCTGTGGAGGTCTGGAAATCCCACTGGAACTTGACTCCGCTGGCAACGATTCCCTTCGCAATCGCTACGGCACGCTTGCGATCAACCAGGAAATTGGAATCGAACAGAGGGACGTGCTCAATGTTGTGGCGCGGAACTAATTCGGCGAGTTCGTTGACCACCCGTTCGACTTGATAGGCGTTAAAACGGCGTTTGTAAAACACCTGGTCGGTACAGTAATTGCACTGGTACGGGCAGCCCACGCTGCTGGTATAGGCAAGTTGCCGCACGCCAGAGGCAGCGGCATAAGTGCCTGGATCGGCGAGATGGTAAGCGGGCGCTGGCAACGTATTGATGTCCGCGACCGGCCGTTCCGGCTCGTGAACGATTCGTCCGTCGCCATCTTTGAATGACAGGCCGCGGATGCCGTGCCAATCCTGCCGGTTGGCGAGGCGCTGAGCCAGTTCGAGCAGGGTCAACTCACCCTGGCCCCTCACAATCGCATCCACAAAGGGCTCACGCAAAGTCTGGTGCGTAGCGAGACTGGCGTGCCACCCCCCGAACACAATGGGCAAGTTTGGCCGCAGCTTCTTGACCGCTTTCGAGACTCGCACCGCGGCCCCGATATGCGGCCCGGTCAGAACCGAGATACCGAGCAGAAGCGCATCTTCCGACTCGTGCAGAATGGTCGCCTCGTAATCCGGGGCAATCAGATTATCGACGAGCTTGACTTCGAATCCAGCCTGCAATAGAGGGGATGCGAGACAAAGCAGGGATAAGGGCGCACCCAACGGGGGACCGTCGTAGGGCGGGTAAAACAACACGACTTTGTTCGTCCCGGGCAAAGCGCTTCACTTTGGAGACTTCGGCTCACAAAAACTCTAGGTTGCAAGTCCCGGTGATTTGTCATCGGATTGTCAAATGTCTGTCACTTATGACAGCGCTGAAATATGCCATTTTCGGCGTACGAGGAGCCGCGAATTTCAATGCGATGGCAACCATTGAAAATTGCAGAATTTTGACAAAACTGAGACAAACCGCCGCCTCGCAATTGGTAGGTTAGCTGCCGTACTAAATCTCAAATCGTGGGCCGGTCTTGCCGGTGCAACACCGGTGGGTTTGAGTGTCGGCAGATGATCCTTTTCTATAATCCGAAAGCAACCCGGCCGCGCAATCGCCGATTTCCTTTGTCGATTCTAGCCATCGCAGCGGTTGTGGAAGGCAAAGAAGAATACGCCATCGTCGATGGCAATCTCGACCCACATCCCACTGAAAGTCTCATTGCCCTCATCAAGGAACGCGGAGCAGAACTCCTTGCGGTTACGGTCATGCCGGGGCCGCAGACCGTCGGCGCAGTGGCAAGCTGTCGCGAAATTCGCGCTCGGTTTCCCCAGTTGCCCATTGTTTGGGGAGGCTATTTTGCCTCCAACTACACTGCCGCCGCACTCAACGCGAACTATGTGGACTATGCGGTGCGAGGCCAGGGGGAGCAGACGTTCCTCGAACTGCTCGAAGTAATTCGCGGACACCGCGACCCCAAAGACGTTCCCGGACTCTCCTACAAAACTCCCGACGGGACGATGCGCCAGAATCCGGAGCGCCCCATGCGGAGTCTCGACGACTTCCCCTGGTATCCGTATCACCGCCTGCCCGCGGAGCAATACCTTCTACCCACGTTTCTAGGCCGGCGGACAGCGGTTCATCAGGCCAGCCTGGGTTGCCCTTATCGCTGCAGCTTCTGCGGCGTGGTGAACTTTTCCGGCAGCCGGGAAAAGATGGAAGCGCCCGCCCGCACTGAAGGCATGCTGCGGCATCTGGTCAAGACTTACCGAGTCGACGCCGTACAGTTTTACGACAACAACTTCTTCCTGAAGGAAGACCACACCCGGGAACTCGCGGACCGCCTGGCGCCGCTCAATCTGCGCTGGTGGTGTGAAGGGCGAGCCGACATCATGATGAAACATTCGGACAGCACGTTAGAGGCGCTGCGACGGGCCGGCTGCACCATGATTTTCTTTGGGGCGGAGTCAGGCTCAAACGCAATCCTGAAGGAGATGAACAAAGATCTCCGTGCGGAAGACACTCTGGCGCTGGCTTCGCGCATACGGCGGTTTGGCATTATCCCCGAATTCTCCATCATCTTTGGAAATCCGAAAGATCCGGAAGGCGACACTCGCGATTGCATCGGGTTTATACGGCAACTGAAGCGCTTGAATCCCGATGCCGAGATCATCGTCGAACACTACACTCCTGTGCCACAGCGCGCTCGCATGTACGGTGAGGTGGAGGACAAAGTTCAGTTTCCGACAACGCCCGACGAATGGGCGACGGAGCACTGGCAGCGTTTCGCCACGCAGAAAGACCCGCAGACACCATGGCTGCGACCTACCACGAAACAGTTGATCGACAATTTTGAGCTGGTGGTGTCGTCCCGTTGGCCGACGGTCCAGGACATAAGATTGCCGAATTGGGGGCGACTCGCGTTGAAAGCGCTGAGCAGTTGGCGCTATCGCCTCGGAGTGTACGGATCGCCGCTGGAATTGAAATGGATGCAGCAGGTCATCGAATTGCGAAAACCGAAGGCAGAGAGCCTGTGAGCGTTGCGACCAATATCGATCGTGATTTTGTTACCGATAGTAAACATGAACATCCCGCGCCCGGCGCGTCTCGCACAGTCCGTGCCGCGGAGGGTTATGAATGTTGGGCTCCCATCTATGACCACGCTCCCAATCCACTCTTGGCACGTGAAGAACGTCATCTGTTGCCTTTGCTCACCGACCTTCGCAACAAATCGACCCTGGACTTGGCGTGCGGCACAGGCCGTTGGCTGGAGAGATTAATGACGCACGGCTGTGAATCGGGAATAGGAATTGATTGCTCCAGCGCGATGCTGCGAGTCGCAAGAAAGAAAACTGCCATCCGAGGGCGACTCGCAACAGCGGACTGCGAGCAGCTTCCCCTTCCCAACGCAGCCTTCGATCTGACGATTTGTTCATTCGCGGTGGGACATATCCGTGACTTGGAATCCATGGTGCGCGAGTTGGCACGCGTGACGAAACGTGGAGCGGATATCTTCGTGAGCGATCTTCATCCTGAAGCCTACGCGCATGGTTGGCGGGTCGGTTTTCGGGACCGCGGCACGGCTGTTCAAATCGACATGCATTCCCGCACAGCTGAGGAGATCGTGCGCGTCTTTTGCACCAACGGCTTCAAGTGCGAAACGCATGAGCCTCTTTGGCTAGGCGAACCAGAAAGGCCGCTTTTCGCGCAAGCCGGCAAGTCTCATTCCTTCGTAGAGGCTTGCAAATTACCCGCAGTCCTCGTTTGCCACTTCCGGCGGCTTGGATCATCGGACCGACCGAGTGCAGAATGAATTCTCCACGAACACGCTGCCCAATCGCGCTGCGACGCCCGTTGGAGGTGCATGGGTGAAGCCCACTCCAGTTGAGAACGTCGTTGGATTCCTGAGTTTCTCGCGCGACCACCGCGATCGAGTCAACGCGATTGAGACGTTCAGTCGCCGGGAGTGGAATCATGTTCTGCAGTGGCTGGACGACGCAGGGTTAGCCTTCTACTTCCTGCAGAGGCTCAAGGACACACACGCAGGCGACGTCGTCCCGCCTGTGGTGCTGTCTCGTCTGGAACGGAATTTCGCGTCCAACCAGTTGCGGGTTGATGACATGTCGCATCGATTCGACGCGATCAATAAGAGCTTCGATCATGCCGGCGTGCAGTACGTGGTGATAAAAGGTTTCTCTCTCGTTCCGCAGTTTTGTCCATATGCTCCCCTCCGGCATCAGGCAGACCTCGATTACCTGGTAGACGAGCAGTCTTTACCGCCTGCATGCCGCGGATTGATCGACGTGGGTTACAGCTCGCAAAAGTCCCCGTCGAGCAAGGATTCGATCTTTATCATTCCGGGAGGGTCGGCATCACGCGGCGATGATCAATATTCACCGCAAGCGCCACACGCAGTTGAATTGCACACGGACATAATGGACAGCAAGATGCTCGGGTTGCCGCCGATTCCAAGCCTGTTCTCGGTGGCGCAAGCGAGAACGCGTCACTGGAATGGCTTCGCGTTTCCCGCTCAAGCGGACGAGAATGCCTTTCTGCTGCAGGTATTACACGCCTGCAACCATTTCTTCGGTCAATGGATACGCATGTCTTGCTTGTTTGAGATCGCTTATTTCCTGCATCGGCGGACTTCGGACACGGAATTGTGGAGGGGGATTGAGCAGCGAGTCGGCGACAGCGCCGTACTGCGGGAATTCGTCGTAATC
The DNA here is from genome assembly GCA_013289685.1 of Acidobacteriota bacterium. Classification (GTDB taxonomy): domain Bacteria; phylum Acidobacteriota; class Terriglobia; order Terriglobales; family Acidobacteriaceae; genus Sulfotelmatobacter. The sequence goes on from JABCZL010000006.1 coordinate 194,624, forward strand.
GTAACGGAAGTGGCCGCCCAACTCTTTGCCGTGCCCCTCCCCAAGTTGGTGCAAAGTTGGAGCACCACGATCCGTCCGGGACCTCGCACCTGGATTGAATATTACGCACGGAATTGGGCTTTGTGTGATCTCCCGCGTTACGAGTTTAACTTGTTTCCCAGCGCAAAGCTCGCTCTGTTTCTCCATCACCAGTACAGAAGCGCATCGTGGGATCTGCAATCCCGGCATCAAAAGGAATCGCTGTGCTCGCGCCTTTCGCGCGTCGCGTCGTCCATAAAGAGTGACCCCTCCCTTGTTTTGAACGCAGGTTGGTGGAGACGCCAACGCCTGATCCGGCGAACTTTTTATTATGCATCAGCGGGGCTGCGCTACGTCTGCGAGATTCCGCGCTGGCGGTGGCGGAATCGTGCGCTACGGCAAACCGCCACCGCGGCCTCGATTCCATGGACGGGCGATTCACTTCCGTCAAAAAAGGCTTCGTGAGCCAGAAAGTATGGGCAATCGTCATGCTTTCGTCACGAAACTAGGCCTGAATTGAACTGGCATGCAGCGGTACCTGGTCGATTGAATTTTGCAGAGTTTTGACAATTCTGAGACAAATGCCGGGCTACCGATTGCTACCTTTTGAATCTCACTTCTTCGCGTTCGATCTGTGATTTTGCTCGTACACGACGAAAGGCACTGCCGTGAAATCGTCGAAAAAAATCGTATTCTTCGTTGCGTCATTCTCCAGCATTGAGGCCACTGCTCCCCTCGGCATCCTTGCCATCGCGACTCCTCTCTTAGAAGCGGGATACCAGATCTGCATTATCGACGCGTCGATTACTCCGGACTACAAAAAACGAATCATGGAGGAAGTAAAAGATGCCCTCTGCCTGGGCATTTCCCTGGTCACCGGGCCCATGATTCGCGAGACCGTTGAAGTTGCCCGCGCCATCAAGAAGTGGGACCCTGATTTTCCGATTGTTCTGGGCGGATGGCACCCTTCTCTGCTTCCCACGCAGACGCTCGAAGCACCTTACGTAGACATCGTGGTTCGTGCCCAGGGTGAGGAAAGCATGCTGGCGGTAGCCGACCGCTTGCGGGATGATGCTTCCCTGGCGGATGTTCTCGGCGTCGGATTCAAGATCGACGGCAAACTCCACTTCACTCCAGACCGACCGCTAAAGAGGCTGGAGCAAATGCCGGCCAAGGCGTATCACCTGGCGGACTTTGATGCTTACGAGAAAATCTGTGGCCGCCGCTGGGCCATGTACGTGTCCAGTCTGGCGTGTCCGTTCAATTGCGCCTACTGCACGAACGCCGGTGTTTACGGACGCAAGTGGAACTGCCTCCCGGTCGAGCAAGTAGTCGCTGAAACCATCGAACTGACGCGACGTTACCGCCTCGATCTCTTGTGGCTGGCCGATGACAATTTCCTGGTGGACCTCGACCGTTCGCTCAAGATCGCAGAAGGTTTGATTAAGGCGGGAGCCAACTTTAAGTGGAGTATTCAAGCCACGACCAATCTAACAGCTCGTCTCAGCATCAGCGAGTTGACCCTGTTGCGTCGTTCCGGGCTGCATCAGATCTGTCAGGGGATCGAGACGGCTTCTCCCACCGTCATGAAGCTGATGAACAAAGATTTTCAGGTTCTTGGCGACATCTATCAATCCACGGAGCGTTGCATCAAGGCGGGAGTGATCCCGTCATTCAACATCATTTTTGGGTTTCCCGGCGAAGGCCCGAAAGAAAGACGCGAGACCGTCAACTTCATGATGGACATTTGCCGGAAGTTTCCCGGCGCAGAATTCTGGACGAACATCTTTACGCCATATCCGGGTTCGCCAATCTTTCATCAGACGGCCCAACTGGGAATCGAAGTCCCAAAAACTCTGGAAGGCTGGGCGGACTATTTCCCGCGCTACACGGTTCTGCCCTGGCTCAAAGGCAGCGATCACCAGCGCGTTCAGACCATGCGCGATTACCTGCGCATCGCCTTCGATCGCGAACCCATCGCCACCACCGGCCACGGACGATTCGCCAAGGCGATTCAGCACCTGACGGCCTACCCGGCGCGCGTACGCCTGAATTTCGACTTTTACAGTTTCCCGGTCGAACTGTGGATTAATCGTCAGCTGAAGAACATTGTGAAATTACCCAAGCCGAGCGTGGACGCGAAAAGGCTGCAGCCGGAAACGGCGCCGACCTGCACGTGATTGCTTCAAGCGCTATCTCTCCGCGCAAGGCGACAGCTTATGATGCGGTCTCGGCATAGACCGAAACGCCGCCCTTGAAAAGGGCGTCGGCCAATCTTGGGCAAGACATTGCGTTCGCTTCCTGCATGCATCAAGCAACCGAAATCCGCCTCAGCACCGACTCTTCTGACATCGATAACTTGTCGGCAAGCCCGCCGCCATCACCAAAATTCCTCAATTGGTTACCTGCCGTCGAATGGTGCATAATCGCGATTCTGGCAGTGGCCTTCGTCGGGCTTACCCTTGTGCCAGGATGGCGGCATCTGAAAAGTGAATTCCCGGATTACTACCTGGCAGCAGAACTCTATCACCAGGGTACTCCACTCGACCGCGTTTATGAATGGACCTGGTTCCAACGTCAAAACGATCACCTGGGAGTGCTCGAAGGTCTGGTAAGCTTTGCGCCCAACCCTCCGACGTCGATACTTCCGCTGCTGCCGCTGACAAGGTTGAAGCCGCTTGCTGCGAAGCGCGTCTGGATCGTATCGAATCTTGTACTTCTTGCTCTTTCATTGTTCACGCTTCGTTATACGACACTATTGGGCTGGCGCCGTCTCATCCTTATCACTCTGCTATGCACTCTTCCGCTCAGGGTCGATTTCATGTTTGCGCGATACTACGTATTGATCCTGTTTCTTATCTGCGCTGCTTACTATGTCTCGTACCGAAACAGGCATTGGGCTGCGGGAGTGGTATGGTCCGCTGCAGCGGCAATGAAGCTATTCCCGGCAATTTGTGTGATCTTATTCATTCGGAAGCGAAATTGGCGAGCCCTGACTGGCTTTGTGATTGGAGCAATGACGCTTGTGGCCATTTCGATCGGCCTGTTCGGGGCAGAAGTCCACCAAGTCTTCGTCCGAGAAGTCTTGCCTCAAGCCTCGCGGGGGGACTGGCTCGGGCCTTACTACTTGTCTCAGAACTCCTTTATCACTCTCTGGAGCCATTTGTTTCTAATGGAACCGGAACTCAATCCGACGCCCTTGATCAATTCGTCCGTCCTTTACGCACTGGCGACGGCAACAACGGTCGCGGCGCTGGTGTTTGGGTTCCTGATATCGGCAAAAAGCGACAATACTTCACATGCCGAAGCATTGCGATGGGCGGCGCTGCTGCCCCTGATGTTATTGCTTTCCACGTATGCGAGTGCGGATCACTCGTGCCTCCTGATCTTTACTGCCATTGTTGGTTTTGACGCCTTGCTCGCCATCGGCAACTTCAAGACAGCCTTCACACTCCTTGTCCTGTATGTGATTGCCGCTGCACCAATACCGCTGAGGATGACGGACTGGTTTCCACACAGGCTCATCGCTATCAGCGCTCTCTACACATTGCTGCTGTATAGCTTGTGGGACGATGCGGCTAAGCGGCAGGCAAGGCGCTGGTGGGCTATCGGCGTGATTGCGGTCATGGTTCTAGCAATCCACAACTATCACCTCGCGAACCGTACCGAAGACTTCAGCCGCCGCCTGCAGACCGGTAGCAATGGATATCGATTCGCCAATCCTGTTCCTGTGGCCAATGGAGTGGCCTTTACAGAAATGGAGATCGATAAGTACCGGCCGATACTTCTCACCAACGGCGCGGCGAACGACATGTCGCTGCCAGGAGATGCTCTCTCGGTTGCTGGCTCGCGGAGCAGCGATCTGCTCTATTCTGAACTAGCGGGCCAGAGATCACAGCTCGTCAAGATTCCGACTGCAGGCGTTTCCGAAACTATCACCGAAGGCCAGGATCCCGCTCTGTCACCCAATGGAAAGTGGCTGGTTTTCATCCGAGAGGAGCAAGGAATCCGGACGGGATGGCTGTTGGCAACCGATTCTCCCGGTGCCACTCAACTTGTTCTGCCAAAAACGTACCAGCCTCTCGACGTAACGGTAACGAATGATGGAGATGTGATCGCAGCCGCTGGAAGCGTCAGTGATCCGCATTTTTTGCTCGTCCGTCGCGAAACGCCCGAAGTGACACAATTGTCGGATTTTCGCGCTCCCATCAGGTATCCAGCAATATCGCCTGACGGCAAGCGACTGGCATTCAGCCGGCGCGAGCGCGGGTCGTGGCACTTGTTTGCCAGAACATTGGGAACTGGATCCGAACAACAGCTAACCCACACGCCTTGCAATGCGATTTCTCCCTCATGGGCAGATAATCACACTCTGCTGTACGCGACCGATTGCGGCCGCGGCGTGGGCTTGAGCGCCATCGCACGCGTCGTTCTGCCGGATTAGGTAATGATTAATTCAGTCGAGCTCGAAGAGCGATCACACTCCGCAGACCGGGGCTCGACTGGTGCCTTGACGATCGACACCCGAGCTGTTCAATCTCGAATAATATCGCCTCTCCTGAGATTCTTGTCACGCTGCTGCTTTGGACTGGGCTACACCATTGTCGCCGTAGCGGTTCTGGCATCTTTCGTCGAGTGTGTGTCCTGGATGATTTGTTCCCTCCACCCACTTACACGGCAGGCTCAATTTGAGAATCAGAAAGCAAGTCCGGTGTATAAGGAAGCGGAGTGGGCGCACGAATTCTGGATACAGGAAGGTTTGCGGCAAGAAAAGCCCAGAGCTTACGTACCATTTCGGCTCTGGGGTGTCACCGAGTGGCACAGCAAGTACATCAACAACGACTTGGGAGTGGGAGGATTTTGGCGCAGAACGATGAACCCAGGCAACTGCGTCACATCAAACTCTTTGAATGTATGGACGTTTGGCGGATCGACCATGTATGGGGTGGGCGTGCCGGACTGGGCCACTATGCCGTCGTACTTCTCACGTGAATTGAACGCTGGCGGGCAGAATTGCGTGCTCGTCTCCAATTTCGGAGTTGAAGGCTACGTCACGGATCAGGAGTTGATCCTGCTCGAAGAACAGCTCAAGGTAGGAGGGCATCCCGATGTCGTGATCTTCTATGACGGCCTCAACGATTCTATGTCGCAGTGCGCTACGGGCCCTCCACCGCCGCATGGCGCGTACCGAACTATCAAGTCTCGGGTTGAGGGGTCTCCGTCTGCCAGGCTCGATTTCCTCCAGAAGTCCTACGCTGTGCGGCTTGCGGGGGAACTCTTAGTGCGTTTCCATCGTCCACGCTCGGTTGCGCTTCAGGCTTCGGAAGTGCAGCCGAGAATCATGAACGTAGTGTCCAAGTATGAGGCAAATGTGCTGCTGGTGCGAGCCCTCGCCGGGGCATACGGATTTAAGCTGTATCCCTTCTGGCAGCCACTCCTTACGTACGGACACACGCCACTTGTTCCCTTTGAACAACGCCTGGCAAGAGCGGATGCCAGCGACATTCCGGCAGACAATGCCTGCCTTCTCATGATGGCGGCAACGTACCATGAGGCGGAGCGCCGCGCTGCGCAGGAGGGAAACTTTGTTTTTCTCGGTGGCGTGTTCGATTCGACGAAGGAACCCGTTTATATTGATCAAGGCCATCTCGGTCCTCGCGGTAACGAAGTCGTGGCACAAGCAATCGCAAACTACATGCGTGATCATCCCGGAAAACAGCAATCCGCTCCGCGGAATTAAGAAAAGGAATTATGGGTATCGCGAATACTGCACGGACCACGGCAGCCCGTTTTGGAATCGTCGGCGAATTGTTTTCCTTTTTTTGGAACAACAAAAGATGGTGGCTTGTGCCCATGTTGGTCGCTCTGTTCCTAATTGGTGCACTCATTCTTCTGGCACAGAGCTCCGCTGTAGCACCCTTTATCTACACGTTGTTCTAGGGCACCCCATGCTCAAGCAAGTCTGGCAAAGATGGAAACGAATAGCTCGGGCAGTGGGAACGTTTCAGGCGCGAATACTGCTTACCGTTTTCTACGCGGTGCTTGTGCTCCCTTTTGGTATCGTTGTGCGCCTGTTCTCGGACCCTTTGCGAATACAGCGTCGGCCTACCCAATGGCTCGAACGTCCTGACGAGACCCACGATCTTCAGTGGGCCAAAAGGCAGTGAACGGTGTACGTCCTCGGAGTTTCCTGCTATTACCATGATGCCGCGGCAGCCCTCCTCCACGACGGAATGCTCGTGGCGGCCGCGGAGGAAGAGCGGTTCTCGCGGGTGAAGCATGACTTCGGCTTTCCCCGGAACGCAATTCGTTTCTGCCTCGAGCAAGCCGAAATCGAAGGCAGGGATCTGGACTACGTAGTTTTCTTTGAAAAACCCTTCCGCAAGTTCGACCGCATTCTGATGGCTACCCTGCAGACTTACCCCCAATCTTGGAAGGTGTTTCGCGAGTCTATGATTTCGTGGATGGTCGACAAACTCTGGGTCGGAACTACGCTCCAAACCGAACTCGGCGTAAGCAAGGACAAAGTACTTTTTTGCGAGCATCACCTCTCGCATGCGGCGAGCGCCTATCTGTGCTCCCCTTTCGACGAAGCGGCGATTCTTACTGTCGATGGCGTTGGAGAATGGGTCACTGCAGCGTACGGCGTCGGCCAGGGAAGTGAGATTCGCCTCTTAAAGCAGATTGAGTTTCCTCACTCGCTCGGACTCCTCTACAGCGCCTTCACCGCATTTCTCGGTTTCGAGGTGAACGAGGGCGAGTACAAGGTCATGGGCATGGCCCCGTATGGCGTGCCTCGTTACGTGGACAAGGTCTGGAGGCTGGTCACGCAGAACCGCGACGGATCCTTTTCGCTGAACATGGATTACTTCTGCTTCCACAATTCGACTGACCAGACTTACAACCAACGGTTTGTCGCCCTCTTTGGTAAACCGCGGCCGAGTGAGCTGCAATTTTTCACAAAAGTAACGGGTTTCCCGAAGTACTTCGGCGAGCCGCCGGGAAGCTACAATGAACTCTGCTACGTCAATCAGCATTACGCCGACATCGCCGCCAGCATTCAACGAGCGACGGAAGACCTTCTGTTGAACATGGCGAACCATCTGCATCGCGACACGGGTCTAAGGCGGCTTTGCATCGCAGGCGGCGTTGCCCTGAACAGCGTAGCGAATGCTCGCATCCTTAAAGAGACTCCTTTTGAAGAGCTGTTCGTGCAACCGGCGGCGGGCGATGGGGGCGGAGCTTTAGGAGCGGCTTTGTGGGCCTACAACAGCTTGCTCGGCAAACCTCGCCTCTTCACCATGCAGCACGCCTATTGGGGCCGCCCCAATTCTGATGCGCAGATTGGTGATTTTCTGCGTCAACACGCCATCCCATTTCGGCATTTCGATGATGAGAACGAACTGCTTGACCAGGTCGTTGACCGCCTGACGCAAGGCAAGGTTATCGGCTGGTCCCAAGGACGATTCGAGTGGGGACCGCGGGCACTCGGCAACCGGAGCATTCTTGCTGATCCGCGAAACCCTGGGATGAAAGACATCGTAAACGCGAAGATCAAGTTCCGCGAACCATACCGTCCCTTCGCGCCCTCAGTCCTCGCAGAATGCGCGGAAAAATATTTTGACCTGCCGCAAGCACAGAGCCACCACCCGGCCCGATACATGCTCTACGTCGCTCCGGTCCGAGAGAGCCAGCGAAGTGCATTGCCGGCGATCACTCACGTGGACGGGACCGCACGGTTGCAAACGGTTTTTCGCGACCAGAACCCGCGATACTATCGGTTGATCGAGCGTTTCGGACAAGCGACCGGTGTTCCGGTCGTGCTCAACACTTCGTTTAATCTTCGAGGCGAGCCGATCGTGAATACCGCAGCCAACGCCTTTCAAACATTCTCCAACAGCGAGATGGATACTCTCGTATTGGAGACTTTCTTGGTGGATAAGAAGTAATGGAAAACAGGGATCAGGAAATCAGCTTCTCCACTAATCGGTCTTTCGGTGCCGCACCAGGTCAGATCCCTCGCGCAAAGAATCGCCTCTCTGCAAAGCATGCCTTGTTCTTTGTGTTGGGCCTTATGACTCTATTCGTCTTGTACCACAACGAACAATTCTTCATAGACCACAGGTCAAACACCTGGAAGTTTTTCTCCCCGGTCTTCGGCAAGCTGATGGTTCACGCCTTGGGAGGTGCGACGGCGTTAGTGCTGGGTGCTGTTCAGTTTTCCACGAGGCTGCGCCAGCATCACCCTGCGGTTCATCGCTGGTGTGGCCGTTGTTATATAGCAGGTGTGCTGCTTGCGGCGCCCATGGCGGTCTATCTGTCATTCACTCACGGTATACGGACAATGTCGACTGAAACCGTCGTGCAATCTTTGCTATGGGCGCTTACCAGCTTGATGGCACTTCGTGCAGCCCGAAGACGGAACTTTGAAGTGCACAGGCAATGGGTTATGAGGAGCTATGCGGTCACGCTGATATTTGTAGTAAACCGTGTCATACTGGACCTGCCCTTTGCGCCAACCACTGATGTCGGAGCCGAACGCCTGACCTAGACACTTGTTGTTGGTGCAGTGTTCGTGCCTCAATTGATCATCAATTGGCAGCAGTTGTTCGCACAGCGCACCCTCTAATCAGAACTCCTGCCCTGCAGGCGATCTTATTGCATACCTCCGCCGAGCCGCATCACCCGCGCAATGGAATCAGCCATAATCTTGTTGCCACGCGGGTCCAGATGAAACTCGTCGACATATATCGGCTGTCTTTCATCATCAAATGCATGACCGAGAAACACGAAACTTCCCGACGCTTCAGAACGGCGTTCAGCCTGCTCATAGACGGCTTTGAGGCCACGCCGAACCCGACCACCTAACTCTGGGCCACGGGCTTCTTTTAGTTTCTGCTCGAAGGGCACCAGCGGCTTATTTCCATACGCCAAAACTGGCTGCCAGAAGAAATAGGTCTTGAAGCCGTATTCCTTCGCAAACATCCTCACGATCCTCAAGTTTGATTCGTAGTTTTCGAGGGTTGCCTGAGCCTTGGCAGCCAGTTCGCTACTGGAAAACGTCGGGTATTGATCTAGGCTATCGTTCTGCTTTAGCTGAGCGATCAATTGCACGGCGTAAGTCACCTTCAGGACACTCAGCCTGCTGGTCTCGGGATTTTCAAATTTGGCTCTGATCGCGTCAAAGTTCCAGTGTTTGGTTGGAACTCCGGGTGAGAACCCGCCCACCAGTGATTCATTGACGCCATCATAGAAAATCGCAACATCAGGCCGCCGCCCAGCCTTGAGCTGCTGCATGAGCAAGATCGCCTCCTGGTTCGTGACATAACCCTCAGCCCCTAAGTTCGTAACCTCCCAACAGGCCGAAGAATCAGCATTGAGTTCCCGCGCCAAGTACGATGGGATCGTTGCCCAATCTGGAGTCCCTATTCCATACACGGTTGATCCGCCGAAGACCCAAACCTTCCGCGCAGTCGTCTTCTTACACGCGTCGCCGGCAGCCTGGACTGTTCTTCGCCACGTCCCCATCTCCACTTCGTCTGTGTTGATGTATTTCCCATGCCATTTCCTCACACTCCAAACCGTAAATGGAAGGTAGTTACTGCGGGCTTTGGACCAAAAAGTGGATTGTTCTGCCCAAAACTCGCGACTCCACTTTTCGTTATCGTAGGCTGGGCTCTGTTGCGGAACGAGGGGATCGCGGTGGAGCCTACCGTAGATGTTGAGCGCGGCGTATGAAGATACCTCTACCAAAATAGCAATCACAATAAAAGCGGTGAGCGAACGGCCGACGATCGCAAAGAACTTTTCGCCAGCGGCGACTAGGCGGGTATGTTCCACGGTAGCGCTCCCTTCCCCCTGCGACTGCCGCAACCTGCGCACCGTGTTTACCCAACGGCGCAGTGATTTCTTGAACTAGTAGATTCCGGGAATTACCTTTGCTGTGGTCCGCGCGTATGATTCATAGGGCGGCCCAAACACTTTCCTCAAATGCCTTTCTTCGACTGCGATCTTATTCAGCAGAAGCAAACCCCAGGCGATGACCAGCAACCATCCGACAACGCTTGCAAAGATGAGGGCCATTGCTGCCTTTCCCACAATCGCTGCCGCATACCGTGGATGACGCACGTAGCGATACGGTCCCCGGTTCATCGGTAGTAGTGTCTGTTGATTTCGACTGAAATATTGCGCGAGGTAGGAGTCGGTCCAGATCTGCCACAAGGTGACCACGAGATAAAGGACGATTCCAAGCGTCTGCAGCGCAGGACGCGCCAACCCGGGAGTGAGGCGGAAGTGACCGTAGTCGAGGAAGACCGCCAAATCGAGTACCATCAAAACCATCACCCATCGGGGCCCGGTGGGATCCGAATCTAGCGCCCACCATTGCTTCTTCACTTGGGACGAATAAAACGCCCTCCGACTGGACGAAAGAGAATAAATCGACCCGAAAAAGCGCAATGCCAGATAGCCCCCAGAAAAATAATCCAGGTGTAACAAGGGCCGCGGATGGCGCCACTGAGCCAGACAGGACAGTACAAGAAGCAGGTAACCGAGAGAGCACGTCAGAGTTGTCCAAAAGCTTGTTTTCATAGTCCTCAACTTCATAGACACCTAGACTGCGGTCATGGTCGAGTGTTTTGGCTGCCCAGTAGCTCCCGACCTGGGTCGGTGTAGTTTTGTGCTGCGAGCAAGTCCCGCATCGTGGCTGCGGCTACGGCGGGGTTACTCCCATAGCGCAACACGTACGCTGGTAGTCCTTCGAGGGCATTCAGAACCTTGGCCTGCCGCTCGCGAAAACGCTCGTCGTCCTGGAACAGGACACTGTCAGCTAGCAGCCTCGCCAAGTCGTGGCGGGCAACCCGTGAGACGCTGGGGATTTCGGAAGCTTGTCGCTCAAGGAAGAGGCAGCAAAGCGGTTGAATCGACGAACCCGAACCGCTCCGCGGACGCTGTTTGACCAGGTGATAGACGACGAAATCCCGATGAAAGCAGCAATCGGTCCGATCCTTGAGATCCGGAAAGAATTGCAGGGCTTCCGGACGAAAAGTAGCGGGCCAAAATCCGCCCCAGCTCCGCAGAACTCCGGAATCAAGCTCTATAAACGCTCCCTCGTCTGAATGGAAGTCGAGCCCAAGTATTTCCGCGGCATAGCTGGCGCTCGTCTTTCCGCTATTGGCTTCGCCGAACAGCAATATTCCCCTATGCTCGCGTGCCACACAGTTTGCCCAGAGCGGGACGATCCCGAGGGCACCAACCGTCAAACAAAACAGGTTGTCAAGAAACGGGCTAGTAAGTCCAAGTTTGTCTTCCATGAGGCTTTCGGAAACAAATCCGATCCCCGCCCTCACTTCGAGGTCGACTGCCAGGAAATTCCTCTGCCCAAACTGGGCAAAACGAAGTCCGTCGTCCGAGAAGGTGGATCTTCGCGGCCAGGGCTGCCCGAACTTTACGTCCGAATCCACCACAATCTTCCAGAGAAACTTCGGACACCGGTCGGGTGCTCCCGGATAACGAGCAAACAGTTCAACCATGTGGCTTAGGAGCTTGGGACGGTTCGTCTCTAAGCGCACCGTGCTTCCCATCACTGGCAGGCAGGCAGCGTAGGGAGTCGACACGAAGCGGCGCATCGGATCGTTCTTGACCTCTTCCGCGTGAACGTTCTCTCCCATAGCCATCCCTGCTCCCGCATGCATCGCAGTTTGGATCGAAGGAGTGCCGACAGCATGTTTCATATTCCCGTACCCACTGTCCCGACTTTCGCTCGTTCGCCCCTGGCTTTGGATCGTCAGAATTCCGCAAGATGCCGGGAAATCTGGCGGGCGACCAGGTGGGGCTGCCCCCCATACTGTAAGAGCCAGCATGGAAGTTCGACTACCCCCTTGAGTGTCCTCGAGCGCCTCGCCGCTGCTTCGGGAAGTTCCATCGTCAGTTCACGTTCCAGCCGGCTCAGCGCCTCTCTGGACGACATTGAACTCAAGCGGAATTCCGAAGTGTCCCGTCGGTCCAAAAAGATCAGTGAGGTTGGTCGACATTGTCGCACCCGTTTCACTCCGATAATCTGTTCGGGTTCAAGCCAAAAAGCCGGGTCCCCGCTCCGCCTATCGATTAAGCGCTCCCTCTGCAATTCGTCAAACCATAGGGTCGCTTCAGGGCGCAATTTGAGAGGAGTTGGCATACCCCAGCTTTGTATTTGAGCTTTCTCTAACGAGCAAAACGTGCGGTCGTCCGAAAGGAACCCGAAACCCTGTTGGGAGAGTGCTAGTGCCAGCGTCGACTTTCCAGACCCAGACGGACCGGCCACGAGTACGCCGTCCTGCTCCTTCGCGACACAAGCACAGTGCAATTCCGCAATGCCCACCGACGCGCTCACCACCGTGAGCAGCATGGGGAAGATCACGGCCTGCCAATATGCAAGATCCGAAGCCATGCCCGTCGAGAATCGCCCGATGACGCTACATGTACGAAGATCGGCCAGCATCGAACTTCCCTCGTCAAAGCCTGCAAAGACGAGATGGTCCAGTCCCCTCACGTACGGCTTCGGCCAAGGCGGTTGTGATGCGTCCGTATCGTCAACCCAAAACCGTAGGCGGAAGTCGGCCGGGCCTGGCTGAACTCCAAGCGCATGGAACGTGTTGCGTGCGGCGTCGAGCACCCGCTCGGAATTGGTCGAAAGACTGCAGAGCGCGCCGGCTGCGATGTAATGTTCGCAGAGCTTCGTCTCAGCGTCCTTGTGCAAGAAATCCGGGGGATGCATATAGAGTCTTTCCGGCCAAGCGGGAAAGCCCCTCCGAAAAACGCACAATTTTCGCCGAGCCGGGTGAGCGGCTTGTCACGTTCTTGTCAACAACTTGTAACCTTTTCATTGGCGGGCTGCGGATATTCTGGCCGGCGCTGTCACGTTCCAATTTTGCGTTCTTTTCTTTCTGGTCGGCCAACCTCTCGAACCTTGCCGGCAACCTTTAACAAAACGAGCACGGTCTCACCTCCGTGAGGATCGATGACAAGATGTTTCTACAGGCTCCTGGTGCACTTAGAAACTGCTGACGGGTCGTTCCAATTCGGGATTTTTATGACAGTTTATTTACATTTCTCAGACAATTCCGTACTGCAGGCGGGGTATTCTCTGCTCGCTACTAACTGTTCAGGTTGTTGCGTGCTGCTCGTGATTCAAGATAGAAGTCCCGGCCTCGGCCTGAGGATAAATTCTCGTCCCCTTTCGTCGAGTCGTCTTCATCGTACGAACACGGATTCAACAGCCGTTCGGATGCAGGCATCCTAGTTGCTGTCGTGGGAATTCAGCCTTCGTTCGCACGTGCCAACTTAACGGGCCACCTGCAAGAGAGCGCCGGATGTGCGTTCTTGAAGTTGGTAAGTACAAGGGTTTAGCTCACCGTACCCTGTAAGTGAGGCGGCGAAGCTATATCCATCGCAATCGATTCAAGGTGTATCCAGCTGCACGTCGAGAGCTGCTATGAGTACACTTACAATTACGACGGCACCGCAATCCGAAACCTGCGGGGCCAACTGGTACGCGCTCTACACCGCCCCGCGTCACGAAAAGCAGGTCGCCGACCAGATCAACCGACAAGGTATCCCTTGCTACTTACCTCTTTACCGCTCGGTGCGCCGGTGGAAGGACCGCCGCAAAGAGCTGGCATTAGTTTTGTTCCCCGGTTACGTTTTCGTGCAAATGGCTTTGCAGCATCGGTTGCGCGTGCTGCGACTTCCCGGCGCCGTGCGACTGGTGACCTTTAACGGGCGGCCCGTTCCCGTGCCAGAAGAGGATATTCAAAACCTGCAAAACCATCTCTCACGCTCTGGAAACATAGAGCCGCACCCATACCTGAGCGTCGGACGCCGCGTCCGAGTGCGGAGCGGTCCTCTGAGAGGATTGGAGGGTATCATCCAGCGCACCAAGGACCGCTGCCGCATTGTCTTGTCGATTCATTTGATCATGAGATCGGTGGCAGTCGAAGTGGATGACGCGGATGTGGAATTCATCGCCTGAGTTCGTTTCGAGCCGCGTTGCTAAGCTCAAACGGCAGCAGCGCCCCGACCGGACCCCGAGAACTTAACCAGCCAGTGTGAGAGATTGCAGGTCGTAGCACTCGACGATGGCGAGGCGGTCGGCGGCACCGATCTTTCGTAGCATGCGATGCACGTGATTTTTCACTGTCTGTTCTGACAAGTTCAGTTTCGCAGCGATTTCCTTGTTGGTAAGCCGCTCACGCAGCAGCACTACCAGATCCTGCTCCCGGCGGCTCAGTATTTGGGTGGTCCCTGACGGGAGCAACCGATGCTGGACCACATGAAAGAGGGCCATCGAGAGAGGCGGTGGGCAAACGGCTTCTCCTGCGGCAATGGCTCGGATCATACCTGCCACTTCCGCGGCAGAGGCATCCTTAAGGACATATCCAACCACGCCCTCACGAACCGCCCTCAAGAATGTGCACTGATCCAGTTCCATGTCGATCATGGCGACCCGCACACCGGGGATCGCAGCCTGCAGCATAGCCACCAGGCGAACTTCGGAAAAAATAGGACCAACGGAATCCAGCAGAACAATGCTAGGGCGAGTGCCGATGATTTGTTCCTGCGCGGCCGGAGAATAAGGGGCAGCTCCCACAACGCGGATATCACTCTTCTTCGTTAGGATCCGGATGAGCGATTCGCGCAGCAGCCGGTTTTCAGCTAGGAGGAAGACTTCAGAGATGAGTTGTGGCTCCATCGAGCACTCCTTTGGCCACTATGATGCATGACCCTCAACAGACGTGGGCGTGCCCCCTAACACGCCACGTCTAATTCGTTCCTAACGATTCGTTGGGCTACGATTCGTCTAGATGATGCTCCAAGAACGATTTTGAATAGCTCACGGCCGAGATTCGATTCCTTGCGGAGGTTGAGCCGCCAAAGACATTGAACTCCATTCTCGAAATAAAGTTGTGCCAACCAGTCCCTGCGGAGACACAACGCTCCCGACACCTAAGCCTCTGGAATCTTCGGACCTATAAGTTTACGCGAATGGTCCGTCGTGTCAAGCGACATCTGCGCCATTTTTCAACTGGCAACCATTCGTTTTCCTAGAACCGGTCGTGCTGTTGTTGGTACAAGTTAGTGTCGGCCTCGAAGGGCATAATCTGATCGTCGAAGTACCTGACTCGCTAAAGCGGCTGCGCGTGTAGATCTCGACCGACGCTTACTCTTTGTGAAGTCCTGGATGTTAAAAGGTGTGGCGCTGACCACGGTGTCGAGCTCCGATCATCGAAAAGGAAGCGCGAAGAAGGTTAGCACCCCGGTTATCGCCAGATCGGCTTAGGCGGCAGAGACGGCGGGATTGGTACCGACTTAGTACTACAACGGTACTTCATCAGTACCAGCACGAGTGCTCTGACGAGTACCCAGACAACCTTCCGAGAAGTACGTAAAGGAGTGAACGGTGCCCATCAGATAGCTCCGATTTGAACCTTGTCTCGGAGTGATTCCGGCTCTATCGTACGGCTAACGCCGGCAACGCGATTGGAGTAATCATGAAGCGAGTCCGCGTCCTCGTTGCAAATCAGCCTCGCCTGATGAGGGAACTCATCATGACCACAATCGCCGAACAGCCCGACATCGAGCTAGTTGGGGAAGTTGGGAAACAGGATGACCTTGCCGAGGTCGTCGAACAAGTCCGGCCGGACGTGCTCATTCTGGCCATCGACAAACGGGAGGAGCACCGTGCTCAGTGCGGTTTCCTGCTCGGACGCTACCCCGAAATGAGGATTCTTGCGCTGGCTCCAGAACAAAATCGTGCCCTGTTTTACTGGGCCATCGTAGACATCCGCAGCAAACCGCTGGAAAGCTCTGAGGCGGGCATCTTGAATGCCGTGCGGCAACGGGCGCCTTTGGTCGGCTTAACTCCGGTCTAGATTCACCTGGATGGTCCGGCAAATTGCGCGCTGTTGCTTGCAAGTATCTGAAAAATAGTGACTTAGATCACTGCGCCCTGTGTAAGTCACGGGGCGAAGCTGCACCTAGCCGACGAAGGATCGGAATGATGGCGTTAGCAACAGGAATCGACCGTCCGGCAGTGGCGCCTCACGAGGCTGGATCAGAGAGTTGGTATGCCCTTTACACTTGTCCGCGCCACGAGAAGCGCGTGGCCGAGCAGATCGAGCAGCGCCGCATCTCCTGCTTTCTGCCTCTGTATCGGTCGGTACGACGGTGGAAGGACCGCCGCAAAGAACTGGAACTCGTCTTGTTTCCCGGGTATGTCTTCGTGCACATGGCGTTCCAGGACAAGCTGCAGGTACTGAAGGTCCCGGGCGCTGTACGGCTGGTGACCTTCAACGGCCAGCCCGTCGCGTTGCCGGAGCAGGAAATCGAGTGTCTCAGAAACCGGCAATCCAGCTCCAACCTCGAACCACATCCATACCTGCGCGTGGGACGCCGGGTGCGCGTCCGTAGCGGACCCATGCAAGGGCTGGAAGGCATCATCCGCCGCAACAAGGACAAATGCCGCTTGGTTTTCTCGCTCGATCTGATCATGCGCTCCGTGGCCGTCGAAGTGGACGAGGCCGACGTCGAGTTAGTCGCCTGACACGAGAGTTCAACGCGTTTCGTCCGCAAGCTTAGACCTCCCAAGAAATCTTAAGTACGTCGGAAACTATAATGTTCACCAACCACAGGAACCGTAACAGGTTTTTCCCGAACGCACTTTGCGGGATTCTGCTGCTCCTGCTTGGTCATGCGTTGCATGGTCAGATGAGCGACGGGCCCCGCCCCCCTCGAGACGATGCCCGCAGGAATTCCACGGCGGACACGTCTGACCTTGCCAAAGACAACTTCAATCGCGTAGCGGCGTCCGCGGTTCAGATTCGAGCAGTTCTCGCGAAAGATGCAGGACTCCTGGTGGAACTGAAGCGCTGGATTGCGAAAGAAGCCACCGACGACGGACAAGTGGTGGAGGATGCGAAGCTGCTCGACGAGGCGATATTCGACCGTCTCAACCGGGATGTAGAATTTCGAGCGGTGGCGACCCGACTGCTGCAGCGCTACGGCTACCTGATGCCTTCGCCGAATCCAGATTCAAGTTACGGCAAAGAGGAAGACATTCTTCTGAAGGAGCGTGCCCGCCGTTTGGTCCAGATTGAAGCGCAGGAAGATATCGAAGCCCTCCAGCCCGGCAAGAATAGTAACAATCAGGCGGTAGAGCGTACGGCGACCTGCGATCCACGACAGGACGAAAACTGCGACAAACCCGCTACCACAAGCCGGCGCTCGAACCGTCCATCCACGAACGAAACTCCTATTCCGGATGAAAACCCCGGCGCTACGCCCGGAGACGGATCGCCCTCGTACTCACCGAATCCCTCGCGAACGCTCCGAACTCAGTTGAATTCAGATGAGCAGGAACCAGGCCAGCGCGACGGCATCTCGTCGTCACAGATCGAACTAGCCTCGATTGCGCCGAAGTCGGGCTCGGATCTTTCTCCCGATCAACCAAACATCCCCTCGCTGCCTAACGGCCTTTCAGGGCCACGGGATACGATCGCGGACGCAGATCGAAACAGCCCGCGCGAGGCCAACCCCTCTCAGTCGATGCGTCAGAAGCGCCCCAGAGTTCAACAACCCGAAGAAGAAGACGTGACGCCGGTAAAGATGGTTCGCCGGGCAAATCCGTATTCCGACATACCGTCTCTTTACGATATGTACGTTCAATCGGCGGCTTGGCAGCGCCCCGCAGAGAGGTTCGGTTCGGAAATATTCCGGAACTCGATCAACCAGCCGGACGTGATTCCCATGGATCTGCCCGTAGGACCCGACTACGTGGTAGGAACGGGCGATAGTCTGTCCATTGATCTGTGGGGCAGCGTCACGCAGCGACTGGTTCGCCTGGTGGATCGGGAAGGAAGGATCGCATTACCCGAAACGGGTCCGGTGCTGGTAACCGGCAAGAGCCTCGGGGATGTGCAACTGGAAGTTCAGCACGCGCTCAGAAGCGCGTTCCGGGATGTATCTGCCGACGTCTCGGTTTCCCGCCTGCGCACCGTACGAGTCTATGTGGTTGGAGAGGTCGCGCAACCGGGCGCTTACGACATCAGTTCCCTTTCAACGCCACTCAATGCGCTGTTTGCCGCAGGAGGCGTCACTGGCCGCGGGTCCTTACGGGCTCTCAAACACTACCGTGGCAAAGAACTAGTTGAGGAAGTGGACGCCTATGATCTCCTCCTCCACGGCATTCGCGGGGACCTGAAGCGACTCGAGAACGGCGACACGTTGCTGGTCCCTCCGATCGGACCTCAAGCCACCGTCGACGGGATGGTGCGCCGCCCGGCGGTGTACGAACTGCTGAATGAGAATTCATTGGACGAAGTTCTGGAACTGGCAGGCGGAATTCTGCCAGCCGCGGCCCTGCGCCACATCGAGGTGCAGCGACTCGAAGCACACGACAAGCGAACCATGTTGACCTTGGATCTGACGGCGACCAGCGATCCGGATCAGATCACCAAGCAACTCGAAGCATTCAAGATCCGCGATGGGGATCAGGTACACATCTTCCCCATCGCCGCCTACAACGAAGACGCCATTTACCTTCTGGGCCACGTGTTGCGTCCCGGTCGATATTCGTACAAGCCGGGAATGAAGTTGACCGACCTGATCTCATCTTACGGAGATCTGTTGCCCGAACCGGCGGCTCATTACGCTGAAATCATCCGTCTGAACAAGCCTGACTTCCACCCTAGCGTAGAAAGCATCGATCTCTCGGCTGCACTTGCGGATCCCGCCTCGGCGCCGGTCCTAAAGCCCCTGGACACGGTACGGATCTTCAGCCGGTTCGATTTTGAGCCCGCTCCAGACGTGTGGGTAGGTGGAGAAGTTCGGTCCCCAGGGAAATATCGCACCTCGGGCCAGGCCCATTTGCGAGATGCGATCTACTTGTCGGGAGGCGTAACCCCCGATGCATCCCTCGATTCGGCGCAGCTGTTTCGTACCGAGAGCGATGGAACTCTGCGGATTCTCAGCGTCGATCTGCACCAGGCGCTCGATGGAAACCCGGTCGACAATCTCCTTCTGCAGTCGCGCGACCGAATTCTGGTACATCGAAACCAGGCACAAGTGGAAGCGCCGACCGTGTACATCAAGGGGGAAGTCGCAAAACCCGGGCGGTATCCGCTACCTTCCAATATGCGCGTTGCGGACTTGGTAAGAGTTGCCGGAGGGCCGACGAGATCTGCATTCCTCGATGCCGCAGACCTAACCCGATTCGCCGCGAGCACGGCGCCCGGTCACTCGAGCCAACGTCTCGAAGTCAAACTGGCAGCGGTGTTGTCAGGGGACTCCAGCGAGGACGTGCCACTGAGCAACGGAGACGTCCTCACCGTTCGACAGATCGCACAATGGAATGATCTCGGCTCTTCGGTCTCGGTGCGAGGCGAAGTTCAACATCCCGCCAGCTACGGGATTGAGCCCGGCGAGCGGCTGAGTTCCGTGCTGAAGCGTTGCGGTGGCTTTACCCAACAAGCCTACCCCTATGGCGCGGTGTTGATCCGCCGCGAGGTGCGCGACCTGGAAATGACAGCCCACATCGAGTTGGTGAACCGCGTCAAGAACGAGGAAAGTTATTTGAAGACCTTGCCCGAGGCTGGCACGGATCAGAAAAATGCGAAACTTACAGCGGTGGCGCAGGTTGAAACCACGCTGCAACAGCTGGAAGCTACACCGCCCATCGGGAGAGTCGTGATTCACATTCCCTCGAACATGAAGAGCCTGGATGCGTTGACAGGCAGTACTGCCGACGTCCCGCTCCGCGACGGGGACGAACTCGTCATTCCGAAGAAGGCGAACTACGTACTCGTGAGTGGTCAGGTTTTCAATCCTACGGCTGTTAGTTATCTCCCTGGAAGGAGCGCAAAGTGGTACCTGAGCCAGTCGGGAGGGCTGACCCAAGTTGCGGACAAGAATGCGATGTTCGTGGTCCGAGCCGATGGGTCGGTTCTGTCGGCAAAGAACAACTCCGGATTCTGGTCGGGTGACCCCATGAGCGCCGTGTTGAAGCCGGGGGATTCGATCGTCGTGCCGGAGAAGGCGCCTAGAATCGGCACCCGCAATTGGACCGCGATATTGCAGGCGGCTCAGGTCGCATCGTCAGCTGCTCTCACGGTGGCGTACATTCACCCGTAGAAGTGGGGGCCCCTTAAAGTTGAGAGTGCATACCCAATTTCTGGCTGGCGTTCTGACTGCTGCTACGACACTTTACATCGTGCCCGAAGCACATTCTCAGGATTCAGGGAAAGACGTCAAACCGGTGGCGCCGAGTGCTTCTGCCGACTCGAAGAAATCCACAGCGAGCTCGCCGCTGGCCGACAGTAAGCCGTCTGAGAGTGCAACAAAGAAGTTCTTCGGCGGCGCGATCAAGGACTTCGCGCAAGACCAGGAGCACATCTGGACGAGTCCAGCACACATCCGCCTGGTTGACGCCACCTGGCTGGTGCCCTTGGCGGGAGTTACAGCTGGCCTGTTCGTAACGGATAAACAGTACAGCGCTTCATTGCCGACGAACCCCACCACCATTAGTCATTACAAGAGCGTGTCGAATGTCGGTATTGCCAGTCTCGCTGGAGCCGGCGCAGCCATGTATCTAATGAGCTTTCCCAGCCACAACGAACACTGGCGCGAAACCGGCTTCCTCGCGGGCGAGGCAGCCATCGATGCTCTCATACCGATCGAGGTCATGAAATATTCATTCCGGCGGGAACGCCCCTATCAGGGAAACGGGAGCGGCGCCTTTTTTCAAGGGGGCACGTCGTTTCCATCGGAACATTCCGCTGCAGCATGGGCGATTGCCGGAGTAATTGCACATGAGTATGACGGTACATTGCCGAGGCTGTTCGCCTACGGGATGGCTTCGGCCGTCAGTTTCTCGAGAGTTCGGGCCCGGCAGCATTTTCCTTCGGATGTTCTGGTGGGAAGCATCTTGGGATATCTGGTGTCACAAAGCGTCTACAGCAGGCGGCACGACGCCGAAATCGGTGGCGCAGTGTTTGAGTCACCGCGAGAAGCTGTAAGCGGGGAGAGAATGCGGACGCCTTCGTTCATGGGCTCGCCCTACGTTCCGCTGGATAGCTGGATCTACCCGGCGCTGGAGCGAATGGCGTCCCTCGGCTACGTGAAAACCGTAAGTCTGGGAATGCGCCCCTGGACTCGACTGGAGTGCGCCCGGTTGTTAAGTGAAGCCGGGGAACTCGAACCCGAGACGGATGCACCGGCGGAAGTCCAGCAACTTTACTCCGCGCTTTCAGAAGAGTTCGCGCGCGATTCCGAGTTAATGAGTGGCGAAACCAATCGCAGCGCACAACTCGAGTCGGTCTATGTCCGCGCCTTGGGAATCGCGGGGAAGCCGCTGACCGACAATTATCACTTCGGCCAGACAATACTGAACGACTATGGCAGGCCTTACGAAGAAGGCTTCAACAGTGTGGCAGGAGTCTCCGGTTGGACGACTTTGGGGCCATTCGTGGTCTACACCCGCGGAGAATATGAGTCCGCACCGTCCGCTCCGTCGCCTTCGGCGGCAGCGCTCAACTTCATAAGCAATGTCGATGGTTTGCCGCCGAATCCACCGCCCATGCCCGTTGCGGACGTGAGCCGCTTTCGGCTCTTGGACGTGTACGCGGGCATGAACATCGACAATTGGCAATTCTCGTTCGGCAGGCGCAGCTTGTGGTGGGGACCGAGTGAGAGCGGGACGATGATTTTTACGAACAACATTGCTCCGCTTAACAACATGTTCAGCATCGATCGGATCACACCCTTTCGATTGCCCTGGCTTTTTGGCTATCTGGGCGATATACGCTTGACGGGCTTTATCGGGCAGCTCTCGGGACAACGGTTTTTGAGTACGACTTTCAGCGGCAAGACCGGTCCAGACATCGGACAGTACGGGCACGAATTGCGACCTCAGCCGTTTCTCAGCGGCGGAAGGATTACTTTCAAGCTGACGCAGAACTTCGAGTTTGGCCTGTCCTTGACGTCGAAGTATGGAGGCCCTGGACAACCTCTCACCCCGACCACGATGTTCAAGTCTTTTTTCGGCATCCATGTTCACGGCGATCCCTTGGGTGATGGACGCTCCGGTGCCGATTTCTCTTATCGGATTCCGAAATTGCGAGACTGGCTGACCTTTTATGGGGAGGCCATGAGCGAAGATGAGCCTTCTCCGATTCCTTACCCGACGCAGTCCATCTTTCAAGGCGGGATCTACCTAGCCAAAGTCCCGCACGTCCCAAAGCTCGATTTGAGGCTGGAAGGTGGGTTTACCGACCCTCCAGTCCAGTACTATACGCCGGGCTATTTTTACACCAACTCTCAATATGTCGATGGCTACACAAACGATGGTCGATTAATAGGGACATGGTTAGGGCGAGCGGCACAAGGTGAAACTGTGCGGATGAACTATTGGCTCTCTGCAAAAAATAAGATCGGGCTGGAGTTTCGGCATCGGAAAGTCGATCAGACATTCATTCCGCAAGGCGGAACGCAAAATGACGTGGCCGTCAACGCGGACATCTTCTCGCGCTCGGGTTTTCGGTTTTCCGGCAGCCTACAGTACGAGCGTTGGCAGATCCCACTGTTGGCCTTAAACCATCAATCCAATGTGGCGGCGTCGTTTGAGTTTGGCTTCTGGCCGGTCGCACACCATTAATGGAACCGCTCCCGCTTCACCTCCGATCTTCTAATCTTTGGATTGAAAAAAGCAGGGCACTCGCAGATGTTGACATGGCTCGCATGAGACTGCCGGTTGATGGGGATAGACCTTTGGCCGCCAGATTGGGATCTTTCGTCGGAACTAGTCCAAGCGTTTGCAGGAATGTGACCGCTGCGAGGATTCTGTTCAGGTCGCAGAGATTGTTCCGGCATTCTGGCTCGGGCGTGCCCGGCGTGGTGGACCAACGATGAACCGCACAAGCATCGCTCCTGCCCGGCAGCCTATGCCGGAGCTTCCGGAACAAATTCTGACCGTTGGGCCGCCCGAGCAGCGCTCTCGGGAAAGCCATCCCTCAGTCTTTTACCTGGCGCAACTCTGGCAACAGAGGAGGCCACTTGCTCGCACTGCGCTTTATGGACTTCTTGCGAGCACCATTTTGGCCTTTCTAATCCCGATGCGATTTGAATCGACCGCGCGTCTCATGCCTCCAGATGGTGGGCAGCCGGGCGGCCTCGCCATGGCCGCCGCACTTTCTGGCAGCGTAGGAGGGTTAGGAGGCATCGCCAGTGAAATGCTCGGCCTCAAAAGCACCAGCGACGTTTTCGTCGGCATTTTGTCCAGCCGTACAGTCCAGGACAGACTCATCGAACAGTTCGACCTGAAGGGACTCTACGGGGCCCGCCGGATGGAGGACGCGCGTTCGCAGCTCGCTCAACACACGGGCATTTCGGTCGACCCCAAGAGTCAAATCATCACGATCAGTGTGATGGACCATGACCCAAAGCGCGCGGCAGCCATGTGCCAGGCCTACGTTGAACAGCTCAACCGTCTTGTCGCGGATCTCTCCACATCCTCTGCCCGTCGTGAGCGCATCTTTCTGGAAGAGCGCTTGCAAACAGTAAATAAGGACCTGGAATCGGCAGAAAAAGAATTCAGTCAGTTCTCCAGCAAGAACACGGCGATCGATATTAAGGAACAAGGAAAAGCAATGGTCGAAGCAGCCGCGACGCTGCAAGGCAAGCTCATTGCCGCACAGTCAGAGCTGCAAGGCCTTCGGCAGATTTACGCCGATAACAACGTGCGCGTCCGCTCTGTGCGGGCACGCATTGATGAATTGAGCCAACAACTCGAAAAAATGGGAGGCAAGGGTGAGGATGCGACTGGATCCTCCGGGCAGCAAGGAGACTCTCTTTATCCATCGATCCGGCAGCTCCCCTTGCTCGGCGTTACTTATGCGGATCTGTATCGTCGCACAAGAGTGCAGGAGGCAGTTTTTGAGACTCTAACCAAGGAATATGAGTTAGCGAAGGTCCAGGAAGCAAAAGAGATTCCAACCGTAAAGGTGCTCGACGCTCCGAATATTCCAGAGAAAAAATCGTTCCCTCCGCGTCTGGTCATCATGCTTTTGGGAACTGCATTTGCGTTTTCTCTGGCGTTGACTTGGTCGCTGGGCAAGACAGCCTGGGCAGGGGTCGACGCAAGTGATCCGCGGAAAGCACTGGCGCAAGAAGTGGTTACGACAATGCAAGCAAGCCTCCCGAAGTTTTCGCGGAACGGAACGGGAGCAGAATCTAACAGGCGCTGGCATTTCAGGGTGCAGCGCAAATAGCTGCTTGTGGACTTGTTCGGATGCGGATATTTCATCAGTAGCTAGTGAACTATGCTTAGGGGCCTCGGGACGGTCATCCTGAAATCGCCGGCAGTTCTTTCTGACCCCGTCCAATTTCTAAGCCGGATCTGCGGACTGGACTGTGTCCATCGATGAAATGCCCGGAGGAACTTCGACTATCTCGACTCTCACGCCATACGCTGGTCCATAATACCATCTCGCTTTATGCCGTTTACTTACCGAACTACTTCATCCCTCTGCTGGTTATTCCCTACCTCGCGCGGGTGCTGGGCGCGGCCGGCTGGGGCCTAGTCGCCTTTACTCAGGCATTTGGGACTTATTTGAGCGTCGTTATCGAATTCGGCTTCTTCTTATCGGCGAATCGGGAAGTGGCGCGCCACCGCGAGGATCGCGTCAAGCTGGGGAAAATACTGGCTGACGTACTGGGAGCGCGGGTATTTTTGTGCTTGGCGTGCATCGGGCCGGCCCTGGCGGCGGGTATCTGGTTTCCGATCTTTCGCGAACACCCCCGCCTCTTCTGGGCTGGGATGTTCTGGGGAGCGGTGCAGGGTTTCAGCATGAGCTGGTTTTTCCAGGGACTGGAGCGTATGCGGCTGGTTGCAGCCCTGGAAACCCCAGCGCAATTCTCGGGCATCATTGCGATCTTGTTATTTGTCCACCGGCTCCAGGACGCATGGCTTGTGCTTGTGATTCAGGGGCTGGCCTACGGCCTACCGGCAGTGGTCGAACTGGTGTTGGCTTACCGCGAAGTGCCATTCCTCCTGCCCACATTCCGCTCCATTTGGGAAGGCCTCCGCTTGGGCACCAGCATGTTCCTCTATCGGGGCTCGCTTGAACTGTATGCCAAAGGAAACGCGCTCATTCTGGGGCTGTTCGTCGCACCTCAATTGGTTGGTTACTATGCGGCCGCTGAAAAAATCTCCCGAGCGTCCTATCGGCTTTTGAATCCGGTCACACAGGCGTTGTATCCACGAATGAGTTATCTCCTCCATCACGCCAGGAAGAAGGCCCATCGACTGGCGCGCATGGGAATCATTCTCGTGGGGGCCGGCGGGCTGGCCTTGTCTCTTCTTGTTTACCTGTCCGCGCCCTGGCTGATACGGATCATCGTGGGTCCGGAATTTGCGCCCGCGGTTCCTCTCCTTCGAATCCTGGCTCTGATGCCGGCTCTGATCGCGTTTGGGCAGGGGTACGGAACTCAGTGGATGCTCCCTCTAGGCCTGGACCGGTTGTTCAATTCCGTCATGCTGCTGGCGGGGGCCGTCGATATAGCGCTCGCACTGATTCTGGCGCCTCGTTACGCCGATCTCGGAATGGCCTGGGTTGCGGTCCTCACTGAGGCTTTGATCGCAGCTGGTTTCTATCTCGTCCTCCGGTTCTATCGCCTTGATCCGATGCGCGCGGCGGTTGCGAGCGAGGGCGAAGTTGCATAGCGAATCGGGGAACGCCGGGAAAATGGCGGAAAACAGAGCCAATGCGACAACCTTAACTGCGGGAATTGCTCCCATATATGAAAGTGCAGTCGCAGTTCTTCTCGCGCTGCTGGGTGTGGGTGCGGCGTACGCTTTGGCTCCATTCGCTAACGAGAAACCAGCGGTAGTGGCTGTTGCCGTCGTCTTCCCTATTCTCCTCGTTGCCATGCTCGGCATGCCGGCCTTGCAATGCTTGAGGCTTGGGCCAAGAATTCTTTTGATTCTTCTGGCTTTGCGTCCGCTGGTCGATGTTTCAATTACACCGTTCCAGACGAATTCCGCGGGGTTCACTCTGAAAGCATCCTCGGGACTCTCTTTGCAGGAGGGTTTTGCCGCGGTGTTTGCCATCTTGCTGGTGGCGGTTTGGGTGGCCGAGGGTCGTCATAGTGAATACGCCAAGACACCAAACCAATTCCTCACCATGCTGCTCGGGCTTACCACTCTCTCCTGGCTGATTGGCGGGCTGAGCGAAGGCGCCCGCGGGTTTGCCCGCACCGCGTGGGGTCTGGTGGTCGCGCTGCTGCTCGGATCCCTTTTCCGCACCGAGAAGCAGATCGACATTCTTATCCGTGCCGTTTTCTACTCCTCGTTCTTCGTTTTGATGACTCTCGGCTTATACCTGGGAAAAGGTGTCGAGGGCGTGTCTGGCAACGCAGTGGATGAAGTTTGGCGACTGGCCGGCCAGTACGGTTCCCCCAACGCCTTGGCTGGTGTGGCTCTCTCATTTTTTCTGTGCGGACTCTATGTGTTCGGACGGGCTCACACGGCTTTCCGCAGGTTACTCAGTTTGCTGCTCCTCTCCATGCTGGCAGTGGTTATTGTTTCCACCCAAAGCCGGACGGTCGGCGGACTGATGCTCGTCTCGGTCGGTCTATGGCTCTGGGCCGGCGGTCGTCGCCGGCTGCTGTATGGGATTGCCCTGCCGTCGCTGGGTTTGGCGCTGGCATCCAGCACGGGAATCGGCTGGCGCTTGTTCTCCAGCTTTTCTCGGACGAACGAGCAGATCAACCCCAACGTTCTGACTCTTCAGGGAAGGGTCGTGCTATGGGGCGAGTGGATGGTGAACTATTCGCACGCCAATCTGTTTCACCAGGTCTTCGGCCTGGGCTGGGGCGAGGTAGTGCGGGATTTCCTGTCTATGAAGTTCTTCACCTCGAGTGTTACCGAGAGCTCCTTCCTCTGGTTTCTCCTGGGAACCGGCGCGCTCGGGCTGCTGGCTTTCTGTGCTTACCTGTTCTGGATTCTTTTCAAATCATGGGGCGCGTGGCGCAGAACATCCAGCGATTTCGAGAGGCAGTTCGCTTTGCTGGCCTTTTTGACCACCCTCTCGTTTGTGATCGAGGCCTTCACCACAGATATCGCCTCCTCGCCAAACGCCAACGTGTATATGTTCGCGGTGATGTCGATGTTCGTCTTTTGGAGAACGTCTGTGACGTCGCGACGAAAGAACGAGGAAACCCCATGAAACAGGCAAAGAAGACAGGCTTTACTCTTTCCGCTCGCGTGGTGGCAAATCCATAAGTAGACGACTCCAAATAGCGAACTAACAAGGGCTTCCACCATATATGGTCCCAACCCTTCGAAGAGGCGCAGTTCAGCTTAACGTCGGATCGCGCAACATAGCCGTTCCTACGGGACACACGGCGCCACTGCAGAATCGCTGAGGCCAAAGACATGGTAGATGAGCCAGAAACAGGGGGTAGGGGAGACAGTGCCGAGATAAAAGAACCTAGCGCCCCGGCTGTCATTGTCGTCCCGCAAGGCGATACCCAAAAGGCGCAAGGTCAGGGCCAA
Source organism: Acidobacteriota bacterium (assembly GCA_013289685.1). Classification (GTDB taxonomy): domain Bacteria; phylum Acidobacteriota; class Terriglobia; order Terriglobales; family Acidobacteriaceae; genus Sulfotelmatobacter. The sequence continues at coordinate 222,225 of JABCZL010000006.1, forward strand.
ACGGACAACTCCGGCAAGACCAGAAAGTACACCCGATATATAGTGTGGCCTATCGTAGCACTCTGGCGACTCGTCCGATGGCTCTTCGTGCTGGCCGACGGACATGATGGCGTCATCACGGCTCTTGCGACTATCGCAATCGTCGTACTGACATACTTTTACGTTTCATACTCCAAGGATCAGTGGACGACCATGAATCAGCAACTTGACCTCGCGAGACGCGAAGCGCGATTGACCCATTGCTGCCCATACCTTGATCGCCGTGACATAGGAGCAAAATACGACGACAAAACGAAGGAGATGTGGGGAACTTTCACCGCGATAAACATTGGGGAACAAGACGCCGAGAACATAGAGGTCGCCTTGCGAATTGATGTCCTTGCTTCCCCGCCAACACCAGAGCGACGAAAATTCGAGGATCGGGATTTCAAGAGCACTATACCGGCAAGATTGGGGAAGAAAGTTGAGAAGGTTGATAGAGACGGTAAGCCCTCGATCCCACTAAGGCCGTAGCTCAAGAACGATATGTGGCTCATCAACGATATGGGCTTATATACGTTCCTAGCCAGAACGACGCTTCGGGAAAGCTGGTCTATGTTTGGGGAACGATTCGCTATAAGGATTTTGCTGGAATCGGGGACTCCCTTCAATTCTGCGGATTTGGGACCTCCAAGGACGTATTGGCTTCTGGCCCTAGTGGAAGCGGCTTCAACAAAGACGCACGTTGCGAATAAGGTAGTTATCAAAAGTAAGAAAGCCAGCCTGTTCACGGAGCCACAGCAGCATGCGCGTCAAGTCTATTGTGCCACGGGTGGTTGGCGGCTCGCTGGCCTATACGGTGTGCTGAAGCGATGAGCGCGAATAAAATCCGGATCGGGATCGTGCTGGGCACCGATTTTCAAGGGCGAGAGGGCGGCGGCAGTCAGCCGACCATCAAGATCTTCCTGAAACACGCGAAGGAAAGACCGTTCGAGATTTTCCTGCTCGGCATGAGCACGACCAAAGACGAGCCAGTCGGTCAACTTTCCAAACGCGTGATCTACGGGCGCGAGTATCCTTTTATCCCTCTTTTTCATCACGACCTGGCACGCTATGCAAATCGCAAGCCCCTTGTACCTGTGCGCGCACAAACCTTCCTGGCCTACCTCTTTCGGCGACGCCTGGTGGACGCTCTTGACCTCGATATTCTGTATTTGAATGCCCCACAATCGCTTCCGTTTTTCTGGTCCAAACGCCAGCCGATTCTCTACCACATGCACAATCCCCAGGGAGCCGAAATCACTTACTCCCGCTATGCAATAGCTCGAACGCGGGCCTTCGGGTACCTGTATGGCAAAGTGGTTCGGAGGATTCTCGAGGGTGCCGACGAGTTCATTGTCATCGACCAGGAGAGCTACGATCTTTACACGGAGAGAGTGCCAGCGAGGAAAGAGCGTTTTCATCTTCTGCCAACCTCGATTGACAAAGACGAATTCCGGCCGATTCCCGGCTTCGACTGCGAGCAGGCTCGTCGCCACTTTGGTTTGCCCACGAAAGGAAGAATTCTGTTGTGCGTTGGCAGACTGGCGTGGAAGAAGGGCGTGGATTTGGTGTTGCGGGCATTCTCGCTCGTAGCCAACCAGGTTCCGGATGCGTTTCTGGCGATTGCCGGCGATGGCGATGAGCGCCCTAAATTGGGGGCGTTGGCACACGAGTTGGGACTGGATGGAAGAGTCTTTTTTCTGGGATACATTCCGCAGCCCCCAAGCCCCAATCTTCCTCAGCTCTACAACTGCACCGATGGTTTAGTCCTTGGGTCTTTCCACGAAAGTCTGGCGCTCGTGCTCGCAGAGGCTTTGGCCTGCGGAAAGCCGGTGATCTCTACCCCTGTGGGAATTGCACCCCAGGTGGTCCAGGAGGGGGTCACGGGCTACCTGGTCCAATCCCGCGAACCGGCAGAGATGTCCATTCGCATGCTCCAAGTGTTGGGCAGCGTTGAGTTCGACCCGAGCACTTGTGTCGACGCCGCGCGAAAGTATGCGGGTGCCTCTGAGCAGATCTGTGACGTCATCGAGAAAATGAGTTCTGTACGAAGGAAGGTTTCGGTGAATGCGCCCACCGCCGCTTGAAAATACAGATTCCCCAACACCAGCGCGATTGCGCGTGGCTCGGTGGCTTGGCCACCAACCTTGGATCCCGCACGGGCACGTCTCCCTCGTACGCCTTCTGTGTTCACCCGATGCGGCGCCCGACTTCCACTTCGAAGTCAACTTCTATGGTCTACGCTACCCTGGCAATCTGCGAAATTACCTGGACTGGGGCGTGTTCTTTTTCGGCGCGCACGCGAAGTCCGAACTCGATGTCATGGCTCATGCAGCAAAATGCCTTCGTTCCTCTGGACGGCCCGTTGTCTACCTCGATGTGGGTGCCAATGTGGGCCACCATCTCCTTTTTATGAGCGCGCACGCCGACCGGGGATATGGGTTTGAACCGTGGAGCCCTGTACTCGAACGGGCCCGTGCTCTTCTAGCTCTCAACAACGTCCGCAACGTGCAGCTATTTCCCGTCGCTTTAGGGGAAACCAACGATATACGGCGATATTACCCTCCGCGAACCAACAACCAAGGCTCGGGATCATTTGTGGAGGACTGGTTTGACCTGAATGATCACGAGGCAGCGCCGGTTTTGCTCGACGTGCGCAACGGCGATGAGTTTCTCAGGTCGGCCAACATCAGTGGCGTGGGCATTGTGAAGATCGACGTTGAGGGTTCGGAAGCATCGGTCTGCAGAGGATTGAGAAAGACGATCCAGCGCGACCGCCCGTTCATCCTAATGGAGGTCTCCGGTCAAGCCGCGCGTGAGTTTGGTTCGGAACGGAGTCTAAGAGATTGTCTGTACGACAATGCTCATTTGTTTCGCCTGAGCGGCGGGCGGCATAAGACTCACCTCGAGCCCTATTGTTTCGACGAGTCTCTGAAGAACAACACATCGGACTTGGCGGAGGTGTTGGTAGTACCTCCTGAGCAAAGGCAGAGGTTGACTTTAAGCTTCAGACGGGTCGCCGCATGATTCCAGTGCTTGGAAGACTGATCAAGGGTTCTGAAACCCACACCTAGTCGCTTAGATTTCCCATGAAGCCCTCAGAACAGTCCTGGTTCGCGGAGCGTGTGCAACGAAGAGCCGCGAAGGAGTCGCGAGCCTGGTATTCCCGGGGCGATGCAAAGCTCCTTTACGAATTTCTCCCGGATGACAGCTCCGTTCAGAGTCATAGCTTGCGGGAGGCCTTCGCAGTTTTCGACCAAGTCTCCGCCCACGGGAACGGTGTAACGATCGTTGATTTGGGGTGTGGAACGGGAGCAAGCTACGATGCCTTCCGTCGGAGGAGCCGGAACACACGGTGGCTGGGCCTCGACATCGCGGATTCACCGGAAGCCAATGCACAAGCGAAGCGACCTCTGTGCTTTTGCACCTACGACGGAGTTCGTATCCCGCTGGCAGAGAATTCCGTCGACATCGTGTACTCGCGCCAAGTCTTCGAGCACGTGAGGCATCCCGAGGCGCTCCTGTCGGAAACACACAGGGTGCTGAAACCTGGAGGAGTTTTTGTCGGTTCTACTTCTCACCTGGAACCGCTTCACTCTCGGAGTTTTTGGAACTACACGCCTTACGGATTCTGCACGCTGCTACGTGACGCGGGCTTTGTGTCCATCCGGGTTCGGCCGGGAATTGATTCTCTGACTCTAATCACTCGCCGTCTTCTTGGCTTGGTCGGGCTTTCCGATCTATTTGCTCCATTTTTCACACTGGAGTCACCCGCAAACCTGTTTCTGGAAGTGGGGCTCCGCTTGCTGAGGCAGCCGGTAAAAAGGCGGAATTTTTTCAAGTTGCTGTTCTCTGGTCACTTTTGTTTTCTAGCGCGGAAGTGAGTGCCAAAACACCCGATAACTGCCGCACTAATTTCGGCAAGGCTTAAAGGATAGCCCTCGCATGCGAATTTGGATTGATATGGATAATTCGCCGCACGTGTTGCTCTTTGCACCACTGATTCGCGAATTGCGGCGTAATGGGCTGGATTTCATCCTCACCGTGCGCGATTTTTCCCAGACTCGCAGTCTCGCCGAGAAGCATGGCTTGGAGTTCACGATGGTGGGACGTCATTGTCAAAGTTCGTCTCTGACGCGAAAGGTTACCAGCACGCTCGGCCGCGCGTGGCAGTTGCGGCACATGGTTGCAAAGCACTGCGTTGCAGCGGCGGTCAGCCATGGTTCCAGGGCGATGATACTCGCTGCTCGGACACTCGGTTTGCCCGTCCTAACTCTCGACGACTATGAGTATTCCTCCGTCAAACTGCAAAACATCCTTTCTGACCGAATTCTTGTCCCGGAGGTCATACCCGAGGCTCGTTTGGCGGCTCAAGGTTTGAATCTGCAGAAGCTCGTTCGCTATCCAGGCCTCAAGGAAGAGGTGTATGTGTACGAATTCAGACCGGATGCGAGTGTTCTGGAAAAGTTGCAGTTAGATCCTCGTAGGGTCATTGTTACGGTACGGCCACCTGCCACGTGGGCTCATTATCATGACGCACTTGGGGACTTGCTATTTCGCGCGCTTTTGAACCGCCTCGCACGGGAGCCCGGCATCCAAGTCGTCGTGTCTGCCCGAACGGAAGCTCAGGAATTAGAACTGCGTCAGCGGTACGGGCTTTCCTCGGAGAAGTTCACTGTTTCGGCGCAGGCTGTAGATGGCTTGAGTCTGATGTGGTTTTCCGATGTCGTATTCAGCGGCGGCGGAACGATGGTCCGGGAAGCAGCCTTGCTCGGCCTTAATGTCTATAGCTTTTTTGGCGGCCAAATCGCGGCGGCCGACGAATACCTCGTTTCCCAGGGCCGGCTGCGGCTGCTGCGCGAGCCAAGCGAAATTGACGCGCTTCCATTGCCCTCAAGGCGCACTGATCGCCCCGTCGCCCCTAATGGGCGCAGCATGGCACCCTTCATTGCTGGGGAGATTCTTCGCTTCGTCCGCGAGACCTCGGGAGCTCGCTTCCAGCAAGTGGGAAACCCACCACAGGCGACGACATTCCCCGAGCGAACACTTGAATTGTTGGATGGCGGCGCGCTGGTGGTTGAGGGAAATAGCCCGAAACAGCATCGTTCACCATGAAGATATTCACCCTGGATCCGTTACGTGACCCGCGGTGGGAACGCTTCGTCGAGCGACACCCGCGTGCCTCGATCTTTCACACTCGCGGATGGCTCGAGGTGTTGCAGCGCACGTATTGCTACGAGCCAGTAGTCTACACAACAGCCTCGCAAGCCGAGGAGCTGAGGAACGGCGTAGTCCTTTGTCGGATAGAAAGCTGGCTCACCGGACGGCGGCTGGTTTCGCTGCCCTTCTCGGACCACTGCGAACCGCTTGTGGATACTAAGGAAGAATGGGAATCGCTGGTGGCATCCCTGATTGACGCGTCGAGTTCACAACATTGCAAATACGTGGAGATGAGGCCGAAGGGAGGGAGCGAACTGATCTCCGCCGATGAAAGCGGAATGGCACGATATCGGTCTTTCTATTTCCATACTTTGGACATACAGTCGGAGCAGGAAGACCTCTTCCAAAGCTTCCACCGGAAAGCCGTGCAGCAGCCGATTAAACGCGCTGAGCGGGAGAAGATTTCGTCGGCGGAAGGGCGCTCGCCAGAACTTATTCGTTGCTTCTACCGACTCCTGATCCGAACGCGACGCCGGCATGCGGTTCCACCTCAGCCGCTTAAATGGTTTCAGAATCTTGTCGACTGCTTGGGCAGACAGATCACTATTCGCGTCGCATCGAAAGCCGGAGAACCGATTGCGAGTATTCTCACGCTTTCTTTCAACGAGCAGGTGTATTACAAATATGGCTGCACGGATGAACGATTCCATAATCTGGGCGGGATTCAACTTTTGCTCTGGGAAGCTATAAGGGCCGAGAAGCAGCGAGGTGCCCGAGTGCTGGACATGGGGCGTTCCGACATCGAACAGGCCAATCTCGTGAAGTTCAAGGAGCGCTGGGGTAGCATCCGTACCGTGTTGACCTACTACCGTCACCCTCAGGCACATCGTGAACAGAACGTGCGAACATGGCCCGGGCAAGTCGCGGGCTATGCGTTTGCGCGCTTGCCAGATTCGCTTCTCACCGCAGTGGGTGGGCTGTTATATCCCCACATGGGCTAGACCTATCTCATGCTTACGCTCAACCAGCTCCTGACTGAGCATTTCCGTTGTCCCGACCCGGGCGTCGATTTCGTCGGCCCTGCTGCCGGCGAATCCCGCACTGGCTATTTTCTGTTTGGGGAGAACGTGGTTTGCTACGGTCGAACCAATGCACCGCGCGTGGCACGAACGGTTGACGAGCCTCTGGACGACACATTCGCCAACACGCAATTCGAACCGGGGCGATGCCTGCTTTCATTTGATGCAGTCGACGCCGTAGAGAATCTTCGCCACGAGCGATACGTCTCGAATGGAAAATCTCATATAAACGGCGGAAGACTCCACGGCTTGAGCCGCGGCCTTTACTACCGGGTTCGCCCGTTGCTGCCGATTTCGATTCGCAAACATTTTCAACGATGGGTTCTAGCCCCGCGAATGAAAACGCAATTTCCGAGCTGGCCTGTCGACCGTACGGCAGACCGCCTGCTCGAGAACTTGCTCGCCGTGTGGATCAGGGCACAGGGCCAGCAGCAGATCCCGTTTATCTGGTTCTGGCCGGATGGACATTCGAGTGCTGCCATTGTGACACACGATGTAGAAACGCAAGCGGGAGTGCGATTTTGCTCCAGTCTAATGAATCTAGACGAGGCGTTTCGCATCCCCTCTTCATTCCAAATTGTTCCTGAGTGCCGCTATAGCGCTCCCGAATCGTTACTGGACGAGTTTCGGCAGCGAGGCTTTGAAATCAACGTGCATGACCTGAACCATGACGGCCGTCTGTACTGGGAACATCAGGAATTCCTGCACCGAGTGAAAAGGATCAACGCCTATGGGCGAGAGTTTCAAGCCAAGGGATTTCGATCGGGGGCGCTGTATCGAAACTTGGATTGGTATGGTGCACTTGACTTCTCCTATGATATGTCTGTCCCCAACGTAGCTCACTTGGATCCGCAAGGCGGTGGTTGCTGCACGGTGATGCCATTTTTCGTCGGGAACATTCTCGAGCTCCCGGTCACAACCATCCAGGATTATCCTTTGTTTCACATCCTCGGCGAGTACTCCATCGACCTATGGAAACACCAGATCCAGCTCATCCAGGAGGGCCATGGGCTCATCAGTATCATTGCCCATCCTGACTATCTTCAGGAGAGTCGCGCCCAAGAAACGTACTCCGAACTGCTCGGTCACCTCGCGCGGCTGCGTTCCGATACGGATCTGTGGATTGCCCTTCCTTCGGAGGTCAATGACTGGTGGCGAGTGAGGAATCGGTTGGAATTGGTTCACGAGAACGGCCGGTGGCAGATTGACGGACCCGGAAAAGAGCGGGCTCGGATCGCTTACGCCCACCTAGCCGAAGATGGCGTGTACTTTCAGCTCCCGAAAAACGAGGACTTGGTGGAAAGAAGTACGGAAACCGCAAGTTCCACATTTTTATGAGTCTTCAAGCCCTTGCCAGACTTGTCCATAACCTTCGTGAAATGAATCACTTGTCTTCTTCCTGCGAGAGGCTTACTCACAATTCAACACGGGTAGGCAAAGTAAGCCCAGCAGATCATCCGTCGACAGATTGTTGATTTCGCCGAGCACTATGTCCCCACAATTTGCTGTTCCCGCCACGGTTTGACATGTAGAGGAGTTGAAAGAACATATGGCAACCACCTGCGACACAGTTCAGAGCGTGACCGTTCCGTTTCTCGACCTGCAACAACAGTACAGGAATTTGGCGCCGGGCTTAAACGAAGCGGTCCATGGGGTCTTGACTTCGGCTAACTATATTCAAGGTCCGAAGGTTGCGGAATTTGAGCGAGCCTTTGCCGAGTATTGTGGGGTCAAAGAAGCAATTGCTGTCGACTCCGGCACCGCTGCGCTACACCTGACGCTACTGGCGTTGGATATTGGTCCTGGGGATGAGGTCGTCGTTCCTGCGAATACTTTCATCGCGACCGCCGCAGCGGTTTGCGCGACGGGGGCCAGGCCCGTCTTCTTGGAAGCAGATCTCGAGAATTGGCAAATGGATGTGGGTAAACTACCGGAGGTGCTTTCAGCACGATGTCGCGCTGTCATCGGGGTTCATCTATACGGCCAACCACTCCTCTTGCAACCTGCGTTGACGATCTGCGCCGACAAAGGTATACATTTCATTGAAGATGCTGCTCAGGCTCACGGGGCTCGCTTCGAAGATCGTCGAGTGGGTTCTATCGGTCGCGCAGCTTGTTTCAGCTTTTACCCCGGTAAGAATCTGGGTGCGTTCGGCGATGGCGGAGCAATTACCACGGATGATCTTGCGCTTAGCGACCGCGTCCGTCGCCTTCGCGATCACGGTCACCTCAGTAAGTACGAGCACCAGGAGGTCGGTTTCAACTACCGGATGGACGCCATTCAGGGCGCGGTATTGAACTACAAGTTGGGTTTTCTCGACGCATGGAATCAGAAAAGGAGATTTTGGGCGGCTCACTACCGGGAACGTTTGGCGAGTTTGCCACTGCTTTTTCCTTCAAGCATTTCAAACACTGAACCCGTACACCATTTGTTCCCCCTCCGTTGTGAACGGCGCGACGCGCTCGCAGAGTTTCTTCGAGGCCGCGCCATCCAAACCGGTATCCACTACCCCATTCCCTTGCACCTTCAGCCTGCCTTCAAAGTTTTGGGCTACCAGAAGGGCGATTTTCCGATCGCTGAGAAGATCGCGGACGAAGTGCTTTCTCTACCACTTTTCCCTGAGATGACTGAGCAACAATTCGATCATGTCTGCCATTCCACCGCTGATTTCTTCGCCAGCTGAGGAACATCGAGACCGCGATGGTGAGCTGCTGGATCCGGTGGCGCTTGCCCCTCAACCGTTCTTCCATGCCTGCAAGCGCTGCTTCGATTTTCTTCTGGCTCTCGTGATGCTCGTGCTCTTGACGCCGCTGTGGCTATTGATCGCGGTCCTGATTGAGATTGACTCCAACGGACCAGTGCTGTTTGTGAACCGCGCTGTCGGACAATATGGCAGAGAATTTCGTCTCTACAAGTTCCGCAGCATGCATCCGGCCGAGCGGTCCGACGTGGCACGGGCTGATGTGTCAAGAAACATACTGAACGGCACGCCGACGACATATGTAGTGGGCAAGCCAGTTTATAAGACGGCACTTGCGGAGCGCGCGAGGATAACCCGCATCGGCCGTTTCTTGCGCCGCACCAGCTTCGACGAACTTCCTCAACTTTGGAATATCCTTCGGGGGGACTTGAGTTTCGTTGGACCACGGCCTTCCCTGCCCGATGAAGTTAGCCAGTACAGGGAGTGGCAAAAGCAGCGCCTGCTGGTTCCCCAGGGGCTGACCGGCTTATACCAGGTGAGCGCGCGCAACCGTGTGTCGATAGAGGAGATGATTCGGATCGACTTGGAATATATTCGCCGGCGCTCCTTTTGGGTGGATTTGAACATTATCTTTAAGACGCCTCGTGCAATGCTCTCTGGTTTGTAATCAGCGGGAGTCAACGTTTTCACAATGACTAAATCTTCAGTTCGTGTCGGCGTTATCGGTTGCGGTTATTGGGGTCCGAACCTAGTTCGCACGCTTGCCGGGATGGAAGATGTGCAATTGGCCCGAATCAGCGACATTCGGCCGGGTCGTCTGGATTTCATCGCTAAGCGCTATCCAGATATTGTCGGATCTTGCGATGCGATGACCGTTATCTCGGATCCGAGTATCGATGCGATAGTAATTGCGACGCCCCCAACCACACATCACAAACTGGCCATCGCAGCACTGCGAGCCGGCAAACACGTCATGGTCGAGAAACCGCTGGCCACTTCCGTCGAAGAAGGACGGCAGATGGTGCTGGTAGCGGCGCAAGCAAGCAGGATCCTCGCTGTGGGCCACCTATTTCTCTACGCACCTGCAGTCACTCGAATTCGATCCTTGTTTGATGAAGGCAGACTAGGGGATATCTATTACATATCTGCGGTTCGGACCAATGTCGGCCCCCCGGACCCTCAAGTAGATGCACTTTGGGACCTGGCGCCTCACGATATCTCAGTCATTCTTAATCTGATGAAGGGAGTACCAGAAGAGGTTATCGCCTACGGTGCATCGTTTACCAATCGGAATTTGGCGGAGGCTGTATTTGTGACTTTACGTTTCGGAGACGGCCGACTGGCCCAGGTTCATGTAGGCTGGCTTACTTCCAACAAGACCCGACTGATGCGTATAGTATGCAGTCAAGGGGAGGTGGTATATGACGAGATGCACCCCACGGACAAAGTACAGGTCCACAATCCCTCCATCGACAATCGACTGCAGGCCGGGGCTACGGATGCAACTCTCAGCTATAGGTCAGGTGGCGTCTGGTGTCCGACCTTGCACAATTACGAACCGCTTCGTGCCGAATGCCGGGACTTTATCGACAGCATTTTGCAAGGTAGGCGTCCCATTAGCGATGGTGAAACCGGGTTGTCGGTGGTGCACGTGCTCGAACTAGCTGCCAAGTGCATGCAGAATGGTGGTCGCTCAGTCTTGCAGTCTCTAAGCTCTGTCGCTCGTGCTGAGGCAATCGTATGAGTGACAGCGACTTCTTTGTTCACCCGCAAGCGATCGTCGAAACCGCCGACATTGGCTATGGCACGCGCGTCTGGGCTTTCTCACATGTCATGAAAACTGTTCGCCTCGGTACGAATTGCAACGTTGGAGAGCACTGCTATCTTGAATCACGCGTCGTAATTGGCAATGACGTAGTGATAAAGAATGGAGTGGCGTTGTGGGAGGGGGTCACGATTGAAGATCGCGCGTTCTTAGGTCCCAATTGTGTCTTTACCAACGATCTTTATCCCCGAAGCAAGGTGGTCAATGATCGACTCCAGACTGTCGTTCGCGAAGGTGCGAGCATTGGCGCCAACGCCACGATTCTTTGTGGTCATGAAATTGGGCGGTACTCTCTGATTGGGGCTGGAGCGGTGGTCACGCACGACGTGCCCGACTTTGCACTCGTCACCGGAAACCCTGCTCAGCTCAGAGGGTATGTCTGTCGCTGCGGAGAAAAGCTGCTCTTTTCGACAGACGAGCAGGCACATTGCGAGTGCGGTGTCACCTTCCAACGACAAGGATTTGGAGTCCGTATTCTTGTCGAATCGGAAACCTTCGGGTGACCCGCGCGTGATAAACATCAACTTTTAACTCTACACCACGAATCGAAACGGTTAGGAGACACACGTGCGCGTCCTGGTAACCGGCGGTGCAGGATTTATCGGTTCTCATCTAGTTGACCGCTTCTTGAGGGAAGGCTTCCGCGTCCGGGTTCTTGACAGCCTGGATTCAAAAGTTCACCCCAACGGCTGTCCGACCTATTTGCCATCACAGATCGAATTCATTCACGGCAGTGTTACAGATAAAGCGGTGCTGAGGGAGGCTCTCAAGGGCGTGGACGTAGTGTCCCATCAGGCTGCGTATCAGGATTACATGCCGGATTTCTCCAGATTCCTTCACGTCAACGCTGTTGGAACAGCGCTGATCTACGAATTGATCGTACAGGATCGTTTGCCAGTGAAGAAGGTGATTGTGGCGTCCTCTCAAGCCGTTTACGGAGAAGGACAATACGATTGCTTTGAGCACGGATTCTTGCTGGCAACGCCTCGGTCGCAGCAACAACTCGCGCGTGGCCAGTGGGACTTATTGTGTCCGCATTGTAAACATCCAGCATGCCCCCGACTGCTCGAAGAGGAACACACGAATCCCTACAACCAGTACGCAGTTTCAAAGTTGGCGGGAGAGAAGATCGCCTTAGGACTCGGCTGGATCCACGGAATCCCGACGGTTAGTCTGCGATACTCAATTACCCAGGGGCCCCGACAGTCTTTGTTCAACCACTATTCAGGGATCTGTCGGATCTTTGTCAGTCGCGCCTTGTCCGGAGATCCTTTGGTTATCTACGAGAACGGTTGTCAGACGCGCGACTTCGTCCATATTGAAGACGTGGTGAACGCCCATATGCTGGTTCTGGAAAAAGATGCCGCGAATGGGCAAGCCTTCAATGTTGGGAGTGGCCGGGCGACCTCAGTCATCGAGTACGCGCAGTTGGTGCGCGACAAGGTCGGGAATGACGTCGAATTTCGCATCCCCGCCGAGTACCGAACCGGCGATAACCGCCACAGCGTATCATCCATCGTAAAACTTCAGGTGTTGGGCTGGGCTCCTAAACACACTCTGTCTGACATTCTGGACGACTTCATAGATTGGATCGCAAAGAGCGGCGGCGTTCCCGAGCAGATCCAGGACGCCTACTCTGATATGAAACAGGCCGGCGTGGTGCTAGCCGCCAGCAAATAGCCTTACCGGAAGCTCGGAGAGTCCTTTTCTAATGTTCAAAGTCCCACCAGAGGTAAACCCGAATATGAGCACAGCGTCTAAACTGCGAATTAGTGATGTCGATTCTTGTCCTTCTTCGGCGCCTCACGAACTCACCCGCTCGGAAACATACTTCTTGGGCGTTGAGTCTGTTATTCGGGGGTTGCCATTTGCCCTTATCGATCGCGTTGCCGACGTACTATGGCACGCTTACCTTGAAGATCGAACTGTCTACGTACTCGGCAACGGTGGCAGCGCTGCGCTCGCCTCTCACTGTGCCTGTGATCTCGGTAAGGGGACCGTTGTGAACGGCAACCGCCGCTTCCGAGTATTGGCGCTCACGGATAACCTGCCACTGATGACGGCATGGGCGAATGACGCTTCTTACGAAGAAGTATTTGCTGAGCAGTTAGCGACCTTTGTTGCCAAGAAGGACATCGTTCTGGCAATCAGCGGAAGCGGCAACTCGCCGAATGTGCTTAGGGCCCTTAAGGTTGCTAAGGCCGCCGGCGCCTTCACCATCGGGCTGACCGGTTTTCAAGGTGGCCGGATGAAACCTCTCTGCGACCTGTGCGTGATTGTTCCGTCCGACAACATGCAGATCATTGAAGACCTTCACGTTGGTGTGAACCACGCGATCTTTTGCGCCGTAAGGGCACGGATGTGCAACTCGGTTGTTAACACTTCGGCTCGCGATAAGGTTGATGCCTCGGCTTGAGTTGGAACTCTCGATGACTACCCGCAACCTGCGAAATACTGTTCTGACTGCGGACCTCGCGTGGGGTGTGCTCGCTATGCCCCTTGCTTACCTGCTCCGTTACGGCTGGGCCTGGCACGGTTCTGCGGATAGTTCAGCGCTAACTTTCGTTCCGCCCCTGATGGCGACGCTTTTGTTTTGGAGCGTGATGTCCGCTTGGGTGCGACTCGATGGCTTTAGGGCCGGTTGGGTGTTCTCTGCTGTCGTGTCCCAACTCTCTCTCGCAGTTTCAGCTCTCATGTGCGCGCTCTTTACTCTCGCTTATTTGCTGCAAGAATATATTTCCCGGCTCGCGCTCGGGTACTTCGGTCTATTGCTCTTTTTAGGGTTTCTGGTGATCCGGGTTATAGCGAGATCAATCCTCGCTTCGCGACGAGCTCGAGGGCTCATCCGGAAGGTTGTGATCGTCGGAAACGGTCCGCTGGCTCGCGAGATGGTCACCAAAATCAGGTGCCATCCCGAAGTACTTAGGGAAGTTGTTGGCTTCCTTAGCCCAGGTGAGGATGCTTGCCCGAATCTTCCTTCGGCGAACCGCAAGGATGCGATCACACTCCAAAGCTCCGACGTCGCTGAGCTACTTCAGTCCCGGGGGGTAGATGAAATCATTCTGACCGTCGCGACGCCTGGACATCCTGAAATAGTGGACCTCACGTCACGCTGTAATCGCAGAGGAATTGCCGTGAGTATGGTTCCGCAGCCCTATGAGCTTTATCTTACGAAACACGAACTGAGCGATCTCGATGGCGTCCCCTTACTGCAATTGGTGCCAGTTACTTCCAGTGATGCCGAACCACTCTGGAAGCGTCCCTTCGACGTTGGCATCGCGTTAATCCTACTTCCAGTGTGCCTGGTGCCAATGCTGGCTGCGGGAGCGCTTCTCAGATTCAAGAAAGGGCGGGCATTCCGTACCGAACGTCGGTTCGGCAAGAATGGCGTGCAATTCGGCATTTACCGTCTGAATTCGCCCCGTGCGGCGGGTTGTCTGCCGCGTTATGAACGAGTGCTTCAAAAGCTTAGCATTACGGAATTACCTCAATTGTTGAATGTCTTGCGAGGTGATATGAGCCTTGTCGGACCAAGGCCTGAAGGACTCGACCGAGCGCTACGTTACACTGAGTGGAATCGCCAACGGCTTAAAGTTAAACCGGGGATCACAGGTCTTGCGCAGGTGTACGGGTTGCGCCATCAGCACTCCTCCGAAGATAAGACTCGCTATGACTTGCAATACATTCTTCGTCGCTCACTCTTTCAGGATGTCTCGCTGTTACTCCAAACAGCATGGACGCTGATTCTGCGAATGTTCCGCGAGCAGAGCCCAGATGCTGCCTCGGAGGTTATACCAGAGGAACCCGCGGACCTTGCCTTACAGGAGAGTTTGGTTCATGCTCATAGTTCGCAGTCCAGTGCGGATTAGTTTCGGGGGTGGCGGCACTGACCTGCCGGCCTACTATGAACAGTTTGGTGGGTCAGTTTTAAGTGTAGCCATCAACAAGTATTTCTATACCTTCCTGACATCGCGCTCGGACTCCCGCATTCAAGTGATTTCCTCTGACTTGAGGGTGTTCGAGACTTGGCATGACATCGCCAAAATGAACTTGAGTCGAAGTTCGCTGGAGATCCCGTTGGCGGTATTAAAGGAGATGAATTGCAATATTGCGGTTGATCTTTTCCTGGCGTCGGAGATTCCGCCAGGCACCGGCCTTGGGTCTTCTGCGAGCGTGTGCGTCAACATTCTAAAAACCTTGACCGCATACCTCCAGCAACCGATTTCAAAGTACGATCTAGCCGAGCGCTCATTTCACATCGCGCGTCGCATTCTCAGGAAACCCGTAGGAAAGCAAGACGAATATGCGGCTGCGTTTGGAGGCTTGAACTTCATCTCATTTCATCCGGACGGCAGCACAGAAGTTGAACCTGTCGATCTGAACCCTTCTGTTCTAGCAGAACTCCAGCGGAATCTGATGCTCTTCTTTACCGGCTCGTCCCATAACTCCTGGGGCATACTTCAGGAACAGGAGTCATCGTCCCGTAGCCAAGCCGGAACTACCGTTGACGCTTTGCACGAGGTAAAAGAGTTGGGAATCCGCATGCGTAGCGCTCTTCGGCAGGGAGATATAAGAGAACTAGGTACACTGCTTGATAAAGGATGGCAAGCCAAGCGTCGAATCTCGACAAAGATCTCTACGCCCCATATCGATGAACTCTATAGCCTCGCCCTGCGCAACGGTGCACTGGGAGGCAAAATTACCGGAGCTGGCGGCGGCGGGTTCCTGCTTCTCTATTGCGAACCTGAATTCCAGGGGAGCGTTCGAGAGGCGATGCGACAACAAGGCGTCCACGAGATGAATTTTGGATTTGATATGCAGGGTGCACAGGCCATCGCGAACGATCCGTTCGTGAATCGTGATGAACGCGGCGGTTGCCGCTGGACTTTTGTCCCGACGCAAGTGCCTGTCGCGTAGGATCAGCTGACATTTTCCATGAAGGCCTTTCTCTTAGCTGCTGGTCACGGCACCAGGCTTCGGCCTATTACCGATCGTATCCCAAAGTGCCTCGTGCCAATTCGAGGCATACCGATGCTGGCTATCTGGCTCACGTTGTGCAAGAAGCTTGGCATCAACGAGGTATTGATCAACCTTCACGCACATGCCGATGCGGTACGGACTTTTCTGCGCGAATTGGCAGATGGCGATGTGCGCGTCACAGTTGCGGAGGAAACCCGACTGTTGGGAAGTGCTGGAACACTGCGCGCCAATCGCAGCTGGGTCGATGGAGAGGAACTGTTCTGGGTGTTTTACGCGGACGTTCTTCATTGTGCCGATCTGGCAGCGATGTTGCACTTACACCGCCAGCGCACGGTCGCAGCAACCCTTGGCGTCTACGAAGTTCCTGACCCGTCGCGCTGCGGAATCATTACGGCTAATTCTCAGGACATTATCGAGACTTTCGTTGAAAAGCCCGAACTTCCAACCAGCAACCTCGCATTTTCGGGACTCATGATTGCAACCCCCGCCTTGTTGGATGTTATTCCTGAGCGTGTCCCCTCTGACATTGGATTTGATGTGTTGCCAACACTCAAGAATCGAATGCTGGCCTTTCGGATAACCGACTATCTGATCGATGTTGGAACAATGGAGAACTATCAACGAGCGCAAACCACATGGCCTGGGTACACAACCTTTGAGAATGACTGATTCTATGTTCGAGGGGGTGGTTTTCGATTTGGATGGCGTTATCGTTGACAGCCACCCTCTACACAAGGAGTCTTGGCGTGCCTTTCTTGCTTATCTCGGGAAGGAGGTGCCGGAAGCGGATCTGGACTTCATTCTTGAAGGACGGAAGCGGAGAGAGATTCTCGTTCATTTTCTCGGCGAACTTTCGGATTCCGAGATTCGGCTATACGGTAATAAAAAGGATGAATTCTTCCGGCGGGCCTCTGCAGATCTCAGACCTATGAGCGGCAGCGTCGAATTCATCAAAAATGCCAGGCAGGCTGGCCTATCCATGGCCGTTGCTACATCTGCGAGCCGGCAACGCGCACGTTGGACACTTGAGCAACTCGATCTCGAGGAATATTTCGGCGTCGTGGTGAGCGGTGATGATGTAGCCCTGGGTAAACCTAATCCCGCGGTTTACCGAATTGCAGCTCGCCGTCTCTCCCTTTCCCCCAAATGTCTTCTCGCCGTTGAAGACTCCGTCTCAGGAGTTCGCTCGGCAATCGCGGCAGGACTCCGCTGCATTGCCATCGCGGTACCTGAGAACGCCAGTCCATTGTCGGAGGCCGGCGCTGATCGCGTGGTCCGATCCCTGGTGAATTTGTCCATTCAAGATCTGGAGGAAATGTTCAGTAGCCAGCGAACTGGTCAACGCGTCAAGTCCCAGCGCGTGAAAACCGTTTCAGTGTCTCAATAGGGCGGCCGGTCGTTTCGCAACGAAATTTCTTCGGCAGAACGGTAACTCCCAAAACTGCGCGGCAAATGAATATTACCAGGGAGTCGGCATACCGAGGCGGGAAGGGCGCGGCAGCAATGAAATTCGCGGATTCTCGCGAACATCTTGAGAGCCGAGGAAGAGTATTCCAATTAACCATTGGAATGGTACTGCTGGTGTTCGTTGCAGCCGCCGCAACGATGGACGCTCAGGCTCTTCAAGACTTAATCCCTGAATCTCCAGCGGTCGATGAAATCTCGCAACCACTAAAACGTGTCGGGCACTTTGGTTCTGAAATCGAGCCAGGCCACGCTCACGAAGGCTCGGGTTTAGCGGAAGGTGAGGTAGATAGGGCGGCGATTATCTCTTCGGAGGTATCCTGTGCGATGAAGGTTTCTGGCTCTGTTGTAGCCGGGTGCCCAAAAACTGCTTCCCGTACAGATTTATTCGGGGCTCAAGAGCTGTTGCAGGGGTCAGCCGGACCAAGGCTGCTGCTGGCAACGATGTACGATTCGTCTCGGGAGAATTCAAACGCATCGGCTGTCGAACCGTCTCCCTCCCCGCCTGACTTCAATCGCAATATTTACTACAAAAACAAGCTCGAATTCTCACTGGACGGCGGATGGCTCCCCATCAACATACCTTTTGTTTTCGATGTTTTTCTGGGCGATGGGTATACCATGACCTCGCTGAAGTATACGCTGGTCCCCATCATTGGCTCTCTCCGCTGGCAAATCGATGACGTGGGCGGCCCTTGGATTCTTCGGGGCAACTGGGACCTTGAGTGCAGCGGGGCTGTCACTCTTATTCCCCGCGGACCAGAGACTCGCTATTTTGCTTGGATCCTCGGCTTTCGACGGAATTTCGTGCCGCGGAGAGGAAGGATCGCTCCCTACTTTGACGGACGAGTGGGCCTCGGAAATATTGACGCGAAAGGGCCGCTCGGTGTCTTGTACGCCCAGGGGCAGGATTTTACCTTTACCCTAAACATGGGCAGTGGAGTTCGCTATAACTTCAATCCGCGATATGCGATCTCGGCTGGCTTGAACTGGATGCATATCTCCAACCTGTATCTGTCCGAACCGAAGTTTTCCAATTATGGCATCAATGTTTACGGACCGATGTTCGGAATTAATGTTCGATTGGGCAAGCTTGGCCGCCATAGCTCAGAGTAGATGCCGGCCTCGATTGTCCCGTCATCTCCGGCTGTCCGCGTTGATGACGGCTATCGGATTATCGATGGCATCCGGCTGCGCGACCCCTCATGCCGTTCTTACTTTCACAGCTCCCTCCACTGCAACCGCGGGTGCCCCCTTTACTGTTACCGTGACCGCAACCATCGACGGAAGGAGGGACACGATTATCAACAGCGATATTACCTTCACCAGTTCCGATCCGGCCGCGATCCTTCCCAGTCAATACCGCTTTACTCAAGCGGATGCAGGGTCCCATACGTGGACCAACGGCTTCACCTTGATGACTGCGGGCAATCAGAGCGTATCCGCAACCATCTTTGATGCTACGGGCATCAACGGAACCGCCGAAGTGACCGTTTCTCCATGACCACGATTCACCCCTCCGGAAACCGTCGCCGCTAAGAAGAGTTGATGGTGGCCGTGTGAAATAAGGATCCGCGGTGAACTTTCGGTGGGCAACCGGTGCGCATCGTGATCCGGTTCAGGGCAGATTCCTCCCGAAAATGGCTGCGAAACTGTTGATGGTGTAGCTCCGGATTATTAATCTCACCGCATCGTTGGAATGCCAGTTGTCTCGAGGAACGCAAGAGCCTGACGCGAGCACTGGGAGTTAGCCTGTGCTACTCTCACCGCCTGAAAAAACGGACCTATCACGTGCTGTCTCAACAAGACAAGTCCTGTTAAGGAGGGCTGCCATGCGCAGAAGTATCCTGCTGGTCCTCGTATACGCTCTTCTCTTGTTCCTAGTCTCGTATACGCTTGTGGGTCAGGTTTCGTTCTTTCAACCGCTTGCGAATCCCTGTTGGCCACAATCTCCTTTCGTGGCAGACTTCAACGGAGATGGCAAGCCCGACCTCCTGTGCAGCGGGACCGTGTATCTCGGCAAAGGTGACGGGACGTTCAGCCCGGGCATGGCAATTACCGGCACTGCTTTGGCAGTGGCGGACTTCAACGGCGATGGCAAGCCCGATGTGTTGGAGCAGAGCACTGGCACATTACTTGTTTTGCTCGGGAACGGCGATGGAACCTTTCAATCGCCAGTCAGCACTCCCAGCGGCGCGAGCCTGCAGGTGGTGGCATCCGCCGACCTGAACGGCGACGGCAAAGCCGATGTGGTCGGATTCTACAACTCCAATTCCAACATCGTGCTTTTTGCCTATCTAAGTAAAGGAGACGGCTCTTTTGCTTCAGGAATTCAGTATACCTTCGATGCAAACGCAGCGGCTGGGCAACCTCTCCTGTCGCTTGAAGACGTCAACGGCGACGGCCGAGTGGATCTTCTGTTCAGCGCACCCGGCCAAGAAATCGTGCTGTTAGGTCAAGGTGACGGAACATTTGGGAGTCCAATTTATTCTGCGGGAGTCACCGCCCCAGTGGCCGTTGCGGTCGCAGACTTCAATCGTGATGGGAAAGTGGATGCGGCGGTTACTGATTCAACCTGCCGCGCATCATGTGGCAGCCCAAATGGCACATACGTTCTAATCGGCAATGGAGACGGTAGTTTCCAGCCGCCATCTGCTGCTCTTCCTGTCACGCTCGGGGGGGCGCTGGCAGCTGCAGATGTGAACGGCGACGGCAACCCGGACTTGCTCGTTCAGAGTGATTTTGACGTGGTCCAGGTTTATCTCTCAAACGGCGACGGCACGTTTACCAACACCAACAGTTATGTTGCGGGTGTTAGCCAGGGCGGGGACCAGAATGTACCGGGGACGTCAATTCCCGGAGTTCTTGTAGTGGCTGATTTCAATTCAGACGGCAAGATGGACCTCGTAGCGAGTACCGGCCTTCTCTTGGGAAACGGCGATGGCACTTTCGAAGCAGTGCCGCTAGTCGTTCTGAACTCCCGCAATACTGGGGGTGGGAACGAAGGCCCACTCGTCGGCGTTTTCGACAAGACTAAGCCACCGGGAGTGGCGGTGCTGGCGGATTCCGATGTCGACATCCTCAGCAATAATGGATTAGGCCAGTTGTCGTTGGCTCACACTTACCCAATATCTAATCTCGTAGCGGCATCCCTTCTGGTGGCCGGCGATTTTAACGGAGACGGCAACCTCGATCTGATCGTGACCTCCGACCAGAGCTATAACCTGCTTTTGGGAAACGGCGATGGCAGTTTTCAATCACCAGTTTCATATCCGCAGAGTCTCGGTTCGGTGGTCCAGGCAGTCGACTTCAATAACGACAACAAACTGGATCTGTTGTCGACTGTACCGGCTTCCGGGGTTAGCCAGGGAACAGTTGCGGTTCTTTTGGGAAACGGCGATGGGACCTTCGCGAGTCCCGTCATTTATTATGCTGCCGGATACGTCCCTTTTTCAGTCGCCGACTTCAATAGTGACGGAAAACTCGATATCGCCTGCATAGGCGGTTCAGTCGGCGGGACACCGGGCCAGGGCCTGTCGTTCCTGTTTGGCAATGGCGACGGAACGTTCCAGGCAGCGGTCTTCCCTAGCCTGTCAAACGGTTTTACTAACGCGCCGTTTACCGCCGACCTCAATGGCGATGGTAAACCTGACTTGGTGGATTTTTACGGTTTGGTGGCTTTGGGCAATGGCGATGGCACATTTCAATTTAAGACGGGAATATCCGGTTCGGACGATGGAACGTACGCAGTTGCCGATCTGAACGGAGATGGCAAGCAGGATTTACTAGCACTTCGAGCGTATTATTCTTCGGTCTTTCCAGGCAACGGAGACGGCAGTTTCGGGTCTCCTCTGGCAATTAATGGCCCGTTCCGCAGGCCGGTTGTAATTGCAGATATGAATAAAGATGGCGAGCCCGACATCGTTTTTCCGGTAGGGACAAATGTGTTCGGGATAGCTGTGCAACTCAATACCACCCCACCCGGTTTTATATTCTCGGCAACCGTGTTAAGCCCCTCCTCTGTTATTGCGGGTACTTTTGCCACATCAACGGTCACAGCCGCGCCAACCTTTGGATTCCATAGTGCGGTCACACTCTCGTGTTCCGGCTTGCCAAGTGGCGCCAGTTGTGGATTCAGTCCGGCTTCGATCAGCAACAGCTCCGGAACATCGGTGGTGACCATTACAACCGGCACGAGCACGCAGGCTGGCACATACCCTGTCCAGGTTCAGGGCGCTTCAGGCTCAATAGTTAATGCCGTCACGCTGTCGCTTGTGGTGCAGGCGCCGCCAGACTTTACGATGGGCCCGGCTCCCGGATCACCGAGTTCCCAGACCATAAGTGCCGGACAGACGGCGAGCTTCAGCCTGGCGCTTTCTGGAACCGGATCGTTCACCGGGACGGTCAACTTGAGTTGCAGCATCAGCCCGGCGGTGTCCCTAGGTCCGACCTGCAGCGTGCCCTCTTTTGTGCAGATCAGCGGCGGAACCCAAACGGCGAATGTGCAGGTGGCAACGACGAAGCCGACGACCACAGGGGCTGTGCCTAACATTGACCTTCCGCCGGGAACAGTGCCTCTGGTGTGGACCTTCACGTTTCTGGGCTTGGCTTCGCTATGGCTCCGGAAGTCCGAGCGCGTCTCGATCGTTGCCGCGCCGGCGATGGTACTGGCATTCGTGGTATGCGTGTCGTGCGGTGGAAGCGGTCCATCCACTCACAGTAAGCCTGGGACGCCATCGGGAACCTACAATGTAACGATCACAGCGACTTCCGGCAGTCTGGACCATAATACGGTTCTACAGGTTGTAGTTCAATGACC
Source organism: Acidobacteriota bacterium (assembly GCA_013289685.1). Taxonomy (GTDB): domain Bacteria; phylum Acidobacteriota; class Terriglobia; order Terriglobales; family Acidobacteriaceae; genus Sulfotelmatobacter. The sequence goes on from JABCZL010000006.1 coordinate 244,274, forward strand.
TTGAAGTGCGGCACTGTTCCAGTTTCTGAAGAATAGTAGTTATTGTTGCAGCGAGAAGATGAGATCCAGAACTCGGATGCGCCGGGGTACAAATGCGCTGCCCGGTTGCGGCGCCGCACCTGAAGCGGCGATTGCGCTGGGCAATGTAATCTTTGACGCCACGGGTATCAACGGAACCACCGAGGTGACCGTTTCTCCATACCACAACGACACCCTTCAAAGATGGCTGTCCGCCTCCCGAGGGGCAGACTCATCCCGACATACCTCTTCCCTGCCCGCCGCCGTGCGCTCACCAGCATCGGCGGCTGTTGATCTATAGCCATAGAAAGGCGGTGCCCGTGGCCGATGTCGCGGAACTATTCGATGTCCCTAACGGATTCTCAGTGTGGAACGTGGGATTGACGCGGACTCAGAGCCCAAGAACTGGAACTGAAGGAAATTAGAGGCATCTAAGGCGGAACAGTCCTGGGAAAGGAAAAGAGACGAAGGGCTCACTCGAAAGATACTCGATGCGCGCCGGCGTGACAGACTGCGCACAGTGTGATCAAGTTCTCTTCGGAATCGTGGCCGGAGTGACTCCGAAACTGTTGGTGATGGACTTCTAGGTTCGACATCGTGCCGCATGATTGACACCGCCAGCCGTCCCGACGCAGGACCTGCTGGCGCAAAGCCTCGTACGATTCCGGATCGAGTCGCAAGCGCGAAGGATCGGGGCTCGTCGAACTCATGATGCCTTCTCGTTTAGGCCTTCCAAAAATGCTTCCCTCTGTGCTCCTGGTAGGAATTTGAAGAACCTCGCCATCGAGAACAGAAGCGTCTCCGGATCTCCGTTATCCAGGTTGGCTCCCGCCAGAAAGTCTGCACAGATCATCTCCAGGCAGTAGCCTCGGGATCGGTCGCTGCCCAGCATGAGCGCCGTGGTCTCGAGGGCGCGATCGATGACGGGAATCTGGCTCTGATAGAGTTTGAAGTAGACAATTTCCCACGGCTCTGTTATTTTTCCGGTGAGTTCTTTCCCGACCGCCCGCTGAAAATCCTCCTTCGACAAGTCACGAGCTTTGTGCAACCAGGTTGCACAATCGAAGTTCTGCCGGTCCCGGCGCGCCAGCTTCGCCAACTCGAGCCCCTTCGCCCAGCCCACCTTCTTTAGTTCCTTCCTCGCCTGCGGTGGCAGGTTCTCGTGGATCGACATCAGGTAGTAGGCTTTCCTCCTCGATCCAGGAAACCGCCTCTCCAAGAAATCATCAAAAGACTTTAGGTTTTCTACCTTCCAGTACTGTCCCGCCCGCACCTCGCATAGATAGCGCCCCAGTTCAACGAACTTGGTGTCGCGCTCCATCTCCTTCCGCTGCTCCCAGGCCAGAATCTCGTCAATCTTATTCAGGACAAATATCGCGCGACTGCGATTGAACTTCGGCGGCATGGGCGGATTCCTATAATTAAGCTCGTCAATCCAACCAAGATCTTCTGCTCCTGGACGCCGCACCACCGCGGCGTCAATCATCGCTTGCTTTCCAAGACAGAGCCCCACGTACGGGCAGCTGCTGCACGGATTCTGGGGGAAAACGGATGCCACTATGCGGCGGAAAGTCCGCCGATTCGATGCGGCGGATCGTGCCTTCCACAAAATGGCCGAACTCCTGCCGTTGCTCGTCAGTGATAGTAGTGCTCAGGTACTGGACCTCGACCATGCTCTTGCGGACGAATACGACGTGGGCGACCTCCGCAATGCCGGTGATCCAGGAGTAGCAAACCAGCTGCGGATCCAGAGACAGCAGTCCCTCCGGTTCTTCCGGGTATCGACTGGAAGAGGTCTTCCACTCCAGCAGGCAGCGCGTGCCGTCGAGTCTTCCGATGGCATCGATATAGGCGACGAAATCGTTCTTTTCGCCGATGGGCCGGGTGAACTTGATCTGCAGATTCCGTTGAGGCTGCAGGACCCGGACACGATCGTCCTGCCAGAACCGTGTTAAGAGCATGAGGCCTTGCCGGAGCATGCGCTCCCAGGAGTCTCGTTTGGAGTAGTGCAGCTCTTGGCTCTGGCAGGCAGACCACTCAGAAAATAGGACGGCTCCGGGATCTTCCCAGCGAAACAGCGCACCCAGGGCGCGTTCGAAGGCACGGCCGAACAGCATCGCTGCCCGGGTGTCCTTCTCCTTCCAGCCATCGAGATAGCGGTGCCGATACCGCCGCGGGCAGGCGAGGTAGTGGCTGATCTGGGTGTAGCTGTAGGTCATTTCAGGCCACCTGCGGATTGTCCAGGTTTGCGGGGGAAAGTTCGTCCCAACGGCCGGCGGGAGCAAAACCATCGAGCCTGAGCAGGGAAGCGCCGTTAAAGTCGATGTGGCTGATCTTGACCACGCCCTTCAGACCTACAAGCTGCCTCTCATCGACTTCGTCGCGTCCGAGGAGTTCGGTGTCGTAGCCGAAGTCGCGCAGAAACCAGTTCAACTTCCAGAGGGCTTTAGGGCTGCAATAGAGCCGGCTCGAAAAGATGTGGCCGGAGAACCGGCTGGGCTCCAGAATAGCCAGACTGAGCGTGTAATAAGGTTTCTGTGCTTGCCGCTGAAACCTGACTCATTGCACCTGGACCAGGAAGAGGCCGTCTGGTATCTGGTCCGAGGCACAGCGATCGGCGGCGTGTAGGCCGGTGATCTGGCGTTTCATGCGGCACCTTCTTTCTGGCCGACGTAGCTGTTGAGCTGGCAGAGCAGGGCATTACAATCCTTCTCGGCCCAATCGGCCAGGTGCGTGACGAAGGCTTCTACCTGTTCACGCGTGGCATCGCGAAGCGCCTTCACAGCGCAGAAGTCGGTGGCATAGGCCTTGACCAGGTTGGGTTCGAGTTGATGCTGGCGAATGATCTGGAAAAGGCGGTCACGCACCTTCGGGCTGCCGTGACCATTTCCGTTGGCTGGTTGTGGCGGGAGCTTCTTCGGCTCTCGGGAAAATTGCGGTGGTTCGCCGAAGGATCCGATTTCCTCAACGGAGCAGATGCCGATTCCGTAGGCTTTGCGCAAAGCGCGGTTGACGGCGCGGGTTTCTGCCACTCGCATTTCTGCACCGTGCACGAGGAACGAGACATTTGAAGGATCGGCGTCGCCGTAGCCGACAAAGCCTCTACAGACCTTAGACTTATAGACAGTCGCTTTGAACGCCCAGCGGGAGGCGCTCGGATCGCTGAGTCCCAGCGCTGGTCGCACTTGAATTCCTGAGCAACGATGACGAGTCGCGATTCTCAAGAGTACCGAGTGTGTGACGTACCACTTTCCATCTAAGTACAGGAGTTCACCGAAGGCGACCCGCAGCGAGTACCTTTTCGTGAGATCCTCCAACACATCGAGCGCGACTTGGGACATTTTCCCCCACAGGGCTTCAGCCATTGTCGCATTACTTTGGTAGGTCATTGTTCACTCCTAATTTTTCCGTCTCGGTTGCGCTCTGCCGATCCCGCTGAGTTAATTGGCAAGATGGTGGTGGATCGGTTAGGTTCAAAGTGCCTGTTGTGTGCGTCGGCAGCATATTCTATGCAGAATATTCTATATGGAATACAAATAAAATTCAAGAGGTAGTTCTTGCTCCCCCGGAAACCCAAAGCAGACTTGACCGCGATAGGTTCTCGGATTAGGGCCCTAAGGGGTGACGTGCCTCAGGAGGAACTAGCGGATTATCTGTACATCCGCCAAGGGCAGTTGTCGAAAATTGAAAACGGAAAGGCCGCGCCGAGCATAGATGTTCTGATCCTGCTATCCGAGCGATTTCACAAGAGCGTGGATTGGATACTGCGTGGCAGAGTGAACTAGCCAGACTCGCTATCCTGGTTAAGCGCCGGCGACTCGCACCGAGCTTCTGTGCTGTCTCATCCGAAATTCCTCAGTCGAGCTTTGACCTTGGACCGATTCGCAAGAACCTGCAGGCCTACAAGAAGGAAGGGCCCAAGTTCATGCAGCACTTGGTTGCCAAGCAGAAGGCCAAGGTTAAGGAGTTATGATGTCGTCCTTGTGTGTGGCGGAAGCGACGTAGTCATAGCCTCGAAGCCACAGATTCCTTGATCTTCGAATCAAATCAAACTGGTCACTTACCAAATGAGCCGTTCGTCTCGCATCAGGTCGGCAAGAAGGGATGCCGCGAATGCGGCGCATCTTCAAATGATTGGTCAGACGCGATCGGCAGCGTACAGTCAAGTGATCTGGCGGCTCACGCGACCCCTTACTTTCTGGCCGACATCGCTGTTGATCAGCTCATGTCAAGGACCGTCGTTCCCTAAGCGGTACCCAACCCAGCCTTGCGCCGTCCAGACGATCGTGCGACCGGTGCCCTTTTGAAGGGCAATAATCGGCTCGTCTTCGTCGCTCTGAACAAAGTCGTAGTCGTCGGGCAAGCGAAGACGGGCTCGCAGCTCCAGTTCACGGTAGTATTCGAATACTCCGTACCTGGGCGAATTCTGTTTTGCCCAATCGAGCAGAGCGTTCCAGCGTGGCGGATTGCCGGGTGAATGTCTGCCAGCGCCGAACGATCGTGTCTACACGCTGAGGATCCAACTCGATACCATAACCCTCACGACCCGTACGCTCAGCCGCCATGACGGTTGTGCCACTGTCCAGAAACGGATCGAGAACAATATCGAGGCGGGATGTGCAATCCATGATGGCGTCCGCTACGAGAGCGACGGGCTTCATCGTCGGATGCAATTCGAGTAGATTTCCTTCGTCACGGGAACGAGAGAACGAATCCACTCCTCGGTAGTGCCAGACATTCGTTCTGCACCGCCCGTGCTGGCCAAACTGAACCTTGTTGCGATCACCTTCCTTACCGGTCCTGAATACGAAAATGAGTTCGTGCTGGCCCCGGTACAGTGAACCCCTGCCGATGTTGTCCTTCACCCAAACGCAAACGTTCATCAACTCCGAATAGACCTGCTTCCCAGCTGAAAGTAGCTCCGGCATGTGCCGCCAATCCGTGAATGCATAGTGGAGTGAACCGTCGACGCTATAGGATGCGCTCCGTTGCAAGACTTGGGCCAGGAAGTCGGTGAATTCAGGTTCCGTCATTTCGCCGGAGGCCATTTGGGAATTTCTGTGGCGAAAGGTCCCGAGTCAGGTGGCATGCCCATCCACCATGGCATTGAACGCTGGGTCCGCGATGACCATGGCCGCACGATGGGATTCCATCAGTGCAGAGTAGCTGTCGGAATTGAGAGCGTTTCCGCAGTAGATCCGGTGTGGACCCGCGAGCCAAAGATCGCCTGCATGTGTTACTTCAACCGGCTTCCTCTCAGGCAAGTCATCTGCAGGGTCAGGCGAGACACCCTCGATTAGAACATCAATCTCACCCACCTCGAAGCCTGTGGCCTCGAGATCAAAATCCAGTTCTACCGAGCAGAGTTCCTTGAACTGTTCGGCAAGTAGCTGCTCGTCCCAAGAAGCCTGCTCAGCGAGCCGGTTGTCAGCAATCATGAATGCTCGCCGCTGGGATTCCGACAGGTGAAGAAATGCTAATCGTGGGTACCTCTTGGACCCCAAGACGTTTGGCAGCCTCAATCCGGCCGTGGCCCGCGAGGACTCGTCGCCTTCCGTCAATCATGACAGGCCAGAGGAACCCGAAGGTCTTGATGCTCTTCTGAAGCAGGTTGATCTGCCGCTCGCTGTGAACCCGCGGATTTCTAGGATCGATCTTAAGATCTGCAATGGGGAACACGAATGATCGTGACAGGCGGGTGATGCATAGTCCCCTCGCAACATTGCGAAAAAATACAACTTAGAGTTGCGAGCCTAAGGAGGGGTCCTACGCTCAGTGGAATCGGATAGAACATCTTCTCTCGCTCTGTTCTCGCTTGACAAAAAAAAGTTGCTGAAAAGTAACCAGCTTGGTTCATCCAAGGTTAAAACGGATCAGTTTCGTATTAGAGAGCGATCGGCTAAGAAACTGGAGACTCGACCCGCAAACCGACGTTTGCCGGGAAGGATTGGCGCCAGCGGACCGCTGAGCTTGGGTCGCACAACGAACCCAACTCGGCATCTCACCTCTGCACTCGCGAAAGCAAGGTCTCCTGAAAAGCGATCGAACGTTACCGTATCAGGGAATCGTATTCCCAGATATCTCCGGGAATTTCCCTGTTCGTTGCAGGGTCGCTACCTCAATAAGTCTCGCCGACTGAGTGCCCTATAGGAGGATCGTGCGTAATTTCGTTCTCGGGAGAATGAGATTTTCCCTTGCATTTTTTCCCTGTTAGCAGGGGAAAGCCCAATGGTCGAGAAGGTTGATTCGGGAAACCCGGCCGCTCCTGAATTTGCAGCTCCGGTGCACTCGATGCGACGGACCTGGAGCGGGCGAAGACTTCAAGTGGGAGGTCGAGAAGACAGGCGACAGCATTGTTTTCAACGGAGTAGATGAACTTCCAGTTTAGTACGCCCTGGCGCGCGCCTATTCAAAGCGCCTTCCATCCTGGCATCGACGCGCGGAAAAGTCTATTGGCGTTCACTAACGCCATCGCCGAATACCAAATGTTCCGCCGATCCCAAGGCGGAGGAACAGCTTAAGCGCCGGCAACCCGGGGTCCGGCGCCGGAATCATCATTCGACTGGCTGGTTCTTAATTGTTGAAAGCAGTGCAAGGACTTGGCGACGTCTCTGTCGGGAGTCTATGGTCACTGCGGTTCTGGTTCCACCTGCGGAGATCCCATGATTAGAGCTTGGTCACGTTCAAGCGAGCTTCGACGGAGATCCTGCGAGCGCGCGAAGGCTTTCTGCGCGAGTTCGGTTTGGCCGAGCTTGCGATACGCCAAATACAACTGATAATGGACGTTGCCGTAATGGTCCAAAGCAGCCGCCTTCTCGAGTCTTGGGATCGCATCGGCAAACTGTCCCATGCGCACGTATGCCGTCCCCAACAGGCCACTGGCCTCGTTCAGATTGGGTTGAAGTTGCAGCGCACGTTGTAGATAGCGCACCGCCTTTTCGTTCTCCCGGTCCTGCACGTACAGGCGTCCCAGCAGATAGAGAGCCTTGGTCCGCGAGGGATCGAGCGCCACGGCCTTCTCCAGTTCACCCTGCGCGTCTCCGTCCGAGTGATTATCGAGGTAGAATTCACCAAGTGCTTCGTGAAGTTCCGCCTCATTCGGACGCAACTGCAGGGCCGCCCGATATTCTTTGATCGCACCGTCAAGATCCTGGCGAAGGGCGGCGTCTTCGGCACGCAGCTGGTGAGTTCGCCAGGAGTCGGGAAAAGAATCTTCGAGTCGCGCGTAGGCCTCGGCCCCCAAGGCCTGGTAGGTCCGCTCCAACCAGTAGCTGGCTTCGGCATTTACGCTGGTGTCGCCATGCACTTGCGCTAACGCGCCCGCCGCGCGTTCGTATTCCTGCAACGCAAAGTAAGTTCTTCCCAGGAGGAGCTGCGCCGAATCGGTCCGCTGCTTAGCCGTTTGCAGCAAGGTAATGCAGCGAGAATAGAGATGGGCTTTACAGGGATCCGGATTGGCATGTGTTTGCGGAGCAGCGCGCGACGCCTGTTGCCACTTCGAGAAATCGTTTTGGAATGATTTCCATTCGCGCTCGGAAAGCGCGCTCTCATTCGTAGCGGCGTAAAGACCCGCCATCAGAAAATGCCGGGCCGGGCCTTCGGGCTGACCGAGCAAGCCCGAGATGGAAGCCTGCGCCGTCTGCTTGGCAAGTTCGATCGAGGGTAATTCCGGGTGCAACTTCAAGGATTCCGGAGAGATTTCCCAGACTTTGCCTACCGAATCGAGCGCCTCTGCAGCTTGGCCTTTGGCCAGCTGCAGGTTTGCCAAGCCCAGCCACGCCAGTTCACTCCTCGAATCAAGTTGAAGTTCGAGGCGAAATTCCGCTTCGGATTCTTTCAGTTTTCCGGCATTCAGGTAGGCTTCGCCAAGCAATGTATGCAAACCGGATTGCCGAGGTTCGATGCCGAGGGCCTTGCGGTACTCCTGCGCAGCATCTTCCCAACGGTTGCGCTGCAAGAGCATGTCGCCCAGGAAACGATGTCCCCAGGCCGACTCGCGATACAGACGAGCGCCCCGATAAGCCAACCGAGCCGCCAGATCCAGGTATTCGTGTCCGAGTTTGAACCAGGCCTCGGCTTTATCGGGATCGAGGGCGGCGATCTGGCGGAACTCCACAGCCGCGCCTCGAAAGTTTTCTTGACTCAAGTGATACAAAGCCATCGCCTCATGCGCATCGCGGTTGGAGGGATCAAGCTTCAGGGCGCGATCGAGGAACGGCCTGGCTTTTTCCGATGAGCCAAGTTTCAGGTAATCCATTCCGGCAACTACATTCAGGCCAACCAGGTTTGGCCTCTCGCGCAGAGCCTTATCCAGATAGTGGACCGCCGTGTCGTACTGCAGTAGGCCCTGGTACGAGAGTCCCAGGTTGACCTCCGCCTCAAGCAGGCTTGGGTCCAGGGCTAGCACCTTCTTGAACTCTTCGGTGGCGCGGGCGAAATCGCCCCGTCTCAGGGCTGCCTGGCCGGCGCGGAAAGACCGTTCGACTTCTTCTTGCGCGGACGATTGGCCTGTCGCGAATCCCGGCACAATCGCCGAAAACGTAAGAAGAAAGACAGCCGCTACCTTGGCGCGAGGATAGCTCCGCCATGCCCACTTCAGGGCAGCAAGTCTCGGGCGGAGACAGACGAGGAAAGGAATCAGTCGAAGCTTCTTCGTGATTCTCACCGAACGCATGGAAAACGCTTTAGCCCCAGAGATGAGAATACCAGCCAGGACAGAAGGGAAGGAGAGAAGAATCTTTGTGTCCGGGCGGGCGGACCCCGCCCGGACACAAATGCGAAGAGGTTAGAAGGTTGTCCTTAAGGCAAACTGAATAACGCGTGGCAGATTGTATTGGCCGGTTACCTGGCCAAAGGTCGAATTCGGATTGCCATTGGCACAGCAACTGGTGTTGGGCGGATTGAACTGCGTGCGATTGAATAGGTTGAAGAACTCTGCCCGGAACTCGAGGCCTATTCGACCATCTGGACCAAACGTCGTGTTCTTAAAAGCGGCGAAGTCAAAGTTCCTGATTCCGTCGGCACGTATGTTTGGCTCGGTTCGCGAATCAGTACCATAGTTATAGACGGTCGGGTCCCCGTTAGTGAACACGGAATTGTCAAACCAATGAGCTAACTTCTGGTTCTTGGAACCGGAAGTGAGGCTTGACAGGGCAGTTCTCGTCGGCCGGGAACAGCCTACGTTGGGAATGCCGGAGTTGCTCAGCGCACCCGGGCACCCCCCGATGATAATCGGGAAGCCCTTCTGGAAAGTGATGATGGTATTGATTCCCCACCCGCCGATCACCTTGTCGGCAGCGCCCGATGCGTTACTGGCAAACTGTTTGCCGTGTCCAAAGGGCAAATCCAGAATGCTGCCGATAACCAGCCGCTGCGGAACGTCGAAGCCATCCAGGCTACGCTCGCCCCGGAGGTTATAGGCGTTGGCGTCGTTCCAGCTCGGAGCGGCGGCCTCCAGCCAATTGATTTCCGAGTTGGTGTTGTCGATGAGTTTCGCGACGGTGTAGCTGGCCAGCAGTTGCGCGCCTGCTGCGAACCGCTTCTGCACCTTCAACTGCATCGAGTGATAACTCGAATCGCGGTCATTCGGTTCGGCCAGTGAATAGTTATCGAACTGCGGGAAGGGCAGCAGCAACTGAGCTGCCTTGACCTGTGCATTGGTTCCCACACCACCGGATTGCACCGGGCCGGTACAACCCGTGCAATTTCCGGCGAAGGGGTTGTTGACCAGGGTCGTCAGGGCCGTCACATCCGCCGCAGTTTTGGGCAGATATTGCGCTTGCAATTGGTCGATCGTCTGATCGTGCATGGGCAAGTGCGTGCCCTTCGACCCGGCATAGGCTACGTCCACCAGCAGGTTTCCGGGGAATTGGTGTTGAATGTCCAGATTCCACTGTTGAAGATACGGAGATGGGGTGTTGGACGCCGCCGCTTCGTTGCCGTTGCCTTGCACGTCGATCAACGCTTGGTTTCTCCCGAAGGGAGGGGTGATTCCCCCGGCGTATGGATTGAACAGAGTAGCCTTTGGGGTAACTCCGTCGGCCTGGGTCGTCAGCCAAGGCGAGGAGAACGAGTTGATAAACAAGTTGTGGGGCGCATCATTCCACCGGATATCCACCGGCAGGTAAAACATTCCGTAGCCGCTACGGATCACCGTATTCTGGTCCAATTGGTACGAAACCCCAAGACGCGGGCTGACATGGTTCCAGGATGGAAACGGACTGCGGGACGAATGCCGGCTCGAGTTTACCAGGTCAAACCCACCCTTCAGGTTGGGGAAAGCGGCAGACACTGCAGGACTCAGCGCCAGCAATGGGCTGGTTTCGGTTGGGTTGTCCGCGACAATGCGGTTGTACCGCTCGGTCCAAGATCCCTGCAGGTCGACGCGAGCGCCAAGGTTCAGTGTGACTTTTCTGGTGAGCTGGAAGGTGTCGCCGGCATAAAACGCATAGTAAAGATTCTGATCTGCGGTTCTCGCTGGCTCAACCACGCTGCCGTTATTTCCATACCCGAGCAGGAAGGACGCGAAACCATTGCCTCCCTGTGCCGCTGCTCTACCCGCCGTGCCGTTGGCGGCGTCATTCGGGTTTGCCGCCGTCATGTTGGCGTCCAACTGGAACAAGCCCGCGGGATTGTTGCTCTGGTAATAGTTGTTGCGGAGCACGCGAATTTCCGCGCCGACTTTAAGAGTGTGCTTTCCCATAATCCTGGATAGCGTCGGAGCGAAGCTCCACGTGTCGTCCCAGGCGCCGATGCCGCTGCCGGTACCTTGAGCGCACCAACCGCCGCCCCAGCGATCATCCCCAGGGGCCTGCGAGACGCACACTTGCGGGATGTGAGTATAGGTCATCTCGGGGGCTAACGCCGCCCAGTTCGGTCCAAACTTCGACATGTCGATGCCTTCGCTGAGAGGCGTGCGCAGGTATATGTAACGCGTGTAGCCCAGATGCAGGTCCAGGATCATCTTGGGTGAAAGCGTAATCGTGTCCCCGAGGGCAACCTGTTTCGCGGTGGTTACTTCCGTGCAGCGGTCGGTGCAGATTTGGCTGAACGGATTGTCGGGAAGTGAGAGAATTTTCGATTGCGTGTAGCGTCCGTAAATCCTCTGCTTCGCACTCAGCACATAGTCGATGTGCGTGTTGTACTGATTCACGGAGCCGCCGCTGCTATAGCTCGTCGCGAAATTACCGATCGTACTATTCGCCAGGTTGGGCTCCGGGAAGTAAGACAGAAGGGCTAGCGCGGTGGGGTCGAGTCGGGCCGTGGGAATCTTGTTGCCGGTGAAGGCCGTTCTGCATGTGGCCGCGCCGGAGGTACAGCCCGCACTCGTCGTTGGATCGTAAATGGTGAACGCTGAGGAGTTGCCGCTTGACCCACCCGTCGGGTCGGAGAAGTCCCCCGTGCGCTCCAGGTCCGTAGGGACCCAGGACGAGAATTGGTGCCCCTGCCGTAACCGAAAGCCCTCATAGCTGAAGAAGAAGAACAGCTTGTCGTGAATAACCGGCCCACCGAGGTTGGCTCCAAATTGGTTTTGGGTGAAGGCAGGGCGCGCGAGCCCTTCTCGATTAGAGAAGAAGTCATTGGCGTTCAGCACCTTGTTGCGCAAAAACTCGTATGCCGAACCATGGAAGCGGTTCGTACCCGATTTTGTCGAGAGGTTGACGACGCCACCGGAAAACCGGCCGTATTCCGGACCCAGGTTGTTGGTCTGGACTTTGAATTCCTGGATGGCGTCTTGCGTCGGGATGACGGTGACAACGTTCAGATACGCGCCATTCGTCGGCACACCGTCAATCAGAATCAGATTCTGACCGGCCATGCCTCCGCCCACCTGAAAATCTCCCAGCGCGAAAGGATTCGCGCCGACCGGATTGCCGCCAGAGGCGTTCCCACCCGAGGGCTGGCCCTGAGGCACGATGCCGGGGACCAGTTCCACCAGGGCAAGCGGGTTGCGGCCGTTCAGGGGCAACTCCGTGACCGATCGTTGTTCGACGACTTGCCCCAGCGAGTTCGTTTCCGGCTGCAGCAAGGGTGGCGCGCCGGTTACCTCGACCGTCTCGGTTTGCGCACCGATTTGCAGCACGATATCGACCCTGATGCCGCTTTCGATCTCTACCACGATCGGCTCCCGCACGAACTTCTTAAAACCGCTCTTCTCCGCCTCGATTTTGTAGCGGCCCGGCAAAATATTCGCGAACGTATAGTTGCCCGATCCGTCCGTCGGTATGTTGTGCTTTTCGTTGTTGTCCAGATTGATCAACACGACGTTGGTGCTGCCGATGGCGGCACCGCTACTGTCGGTCACGGTTCCGGCAATGGTTCCGTAAACGTTCTGACTTACGGCTGTAGGAGTGAATGCAAAACTGAGAACAGCGGCGAGTAGAACCCCAAGCTTACAGATACGCATCACTTTCCTCCTCGACTTACCGGAACTAGCGACTAGGTATCCCCACATAACATCGGATCGACGGTTTATATGTCGGGTCTATGCGCGTTGTCAAGGTAAAACTCTGGAGAAAAACGATTTTTTAGTGCGTAAGCGATTACTCAGCCCGTAAACGCTTACGGAGATTCCAGAACGCAAGTTCGGTTTCAGAATAGGGACGTTTGACACTGCTCGTAGCCTCCGAGCGCGACTCCCTTTAGGTTTTGGACCAGCCACGGTTGGCGATGGGCCCGACACCTTCTTTAATCGTAACGAGTCGATTGGCGGGTAATCGCTTGAAAGTTTCGTGGAGTCCGCTGGGCCAGTAGACGTCAATGTCAACGGTAGTGGAGGTCCCCAAGCCGAAATGCAAACGGGGATCGCTGCAGGAGAAAAAGCTGGATTGGCTCAACACGGCTTGCGCCTGGGTCTTGCCACCGTAATGGACGAGAACTCTGGCTCCAATGGCGCTGCGATTGGACTTTACACCATCGAGTTTCACCTTGATCCAGTTCGTTGTGCCGCTCAAGTCGTTGCGCAGCAGCGAGGGAGGCTCGTTGAGATTAATGATCAGTATGTCGATGTCCCCGTCGTTGTCGAAATCTCCAAAAGCGCATCCTCGACTACAGTGGGACGCCGCTATCCCCGGACCGGCCTCCTGCAAGAGTTCTTCAAACACGCCCTTGCCCAGATTCCGAAAGACGACACGCGGTGTCTTGTTGGGATATTGCGGCAGGCTTCGTTCCACTTGCGGGTAAACATGGCCGGTAACGATGAAGAGGTCCGGAAGACCATCGTTGTCCAGGTCAACGATGCCTGCCCCCCAACAAACATATCGAGTTTCGACTCCAATGCGAGACGCTCCCGTAACATCGTCGAAATTACCCTTCCCGTCGTTGTGGTAAAGGATGTTTGTGTCGTCCAGAAAATGTGTCTTTAAAAGGTCGAGATGTCCGTCGAGATCGTAATCGCCGACTCCGACTCCCATGCCCGCCTGCTCCATGCCATCTTCGCTGAGCGCTACGCCTCGCAGCACTCCTTCTTCACGAAAGGTTCCATCTCGATTATTCATGAACAAGAGACTGGGAGTGGAATCGGAGGCGAGGTAGATGTCCTGCCATCCATCCTCATCGAAATCCGCCGCGACCACAGTCAGGCCGTATGTGCCTGGAGCGCGATGGATGCCCGCTTCCTGAGTTACGTCGGTGAATGTTCCGTTGCCGTTATTTCGATATAGCGAATGCTTTCCCGTCCCCAACCCGCGAGGTCCGCATTCCACGGGGATTCCCTTCCATCGGCAATACGGATTTTCGCCAGGAACGCCTGCACTTTCAAAGGAGAAACGTACGTAATTCGAAACAAAGAGGTCGAGGTGCCCATCACGGTTATAGTCCAGGAAGGTACAGCCCGCACCGAACCTCAGTTGATCGCTCCACAGCCCGGCCTCTTTGGTTACATCCGTGAACGTTCCGTTGCCGTTGTTGCGATACAGGACATTCTGCCCGTACGTGGTGAAAAAAATATCGTCAAAACCGTCGTTGTTGTAGTCTCCGATGCAGACGCCGCAGGCCCACCCAAGCGAGTGTAAACCAGCTTTTTCTGTGACGTCGGTAAACGTGCCATCCCGATTATTTTTGTACAGTCGATTCGTGGTGCCTTCGGGAGCTCCGCGCAGACGAGTACCTGAAAGCACAAACAAATCCATCCACCCATCGTTGTCGTAGTCAATGAAGGCGCAGCCGCATCCCGTGGACTCGACGATGTATTTTTTCGTTTCTTCGTCGCCATAAATCACCGGGGCGTGCAGGCCGGCCTCGGCGGCCACGTCGACGAAGTGGGAGTTGAAGGGGCGCCCGGAGGGCGCACCTCTCGGCATGGGCTTGGCGGTGTGCCCCCCCATTCCCTCCTGCGCGAACAACCGATTCGCGGGAAGGGTGAGCACGGCCCCTACCCCGAGCCGGACAAAGCTACGACGGCTGTAATTCATGGCTCGAAGAGTCCTCAGCGTTTAGCTTTCGTGAATCGATGATGTTAGCATGGCGCCGAATTGTGACGAAGGCTGAGCTACCACACCGGGCGAGCCCCGGTTCTAATCCTTGTCATCGCGCAGACCTGGACTTAGAATGACGGCTTCGACGGGGAGGACCTATGGTTCCGCGCAGAATTGTCTATGTCCTCATATTAATCGCGTTTGGCGGTCTGTTCCTGGGAGCAGGACAAGAAAGCACGAATCCTCCGAAGGAGGTCACCTACAACCGCGATGTGGCTCCGATTCTGTATAAGAATTGCGTAGTGTGCCATCGCGCAAACGACATCGCTCCCATGTCGCTTATGACATATAAGGATACTCGTCCCTGGGCTCGGCTGATTCGTGAGGCCGTGGTGCAACGCAAGATGCCGCCGTGGCATGCCGACCCCAAGGTTGGCGATTTCATGAACGATCCGCGGCTCTCCGACGCGGACGTCGCGACCATCGATGCCTGGGTTCGAACCGGCACCAAGGAAGGCGATGCGAAGGATCTGCCTCCCGCGCCAGTGTTCCTCGAAGGCTGGCATATCAAACCCGACCTCGTGCTGACGATTCCCGAATTTACCGTGGCTGGCGCCAGTCAGGACGATTACGAATACATCTACGTTCCCACCAACTTTACTGAGGACAAATGGCTGCAGGCGGCCGAGGTGCTCCCCGGAGATCGGCGCGTGGTGCATCATGCCACCGTTTCTGTGATCGCAGCGGACAAAGTGGCGAAGGAAGAAGCAGAGCATGGCAAGGCCGATGCCGGAGTCGATAAATATCATTTCCGCACCGGCAAGGTATTACACCTGAGGACAGACGCGCCTGTGGTCGACGATGGGTGCGCCTCTCCCGATGGCGGCGGAATGCCGGGCATGTCGTCCGGATATTTGAACATCGTGCCGGGAATCTATTTGCCGGGCCATTTGGCTGAGACCCGGCCGGCAGGCTACGCGCTGCGAATTCCGGCAGGCTCTTATTTGCAGTTCCAGGTTCACTACAGCAACCATACTGGCGAGGACGTAAAAGATCGCACCAGCATCGGCCTGGTTTTTGCCCGCGAACCCGTGAAGCACGAAATCGCGCAGTACGAAATCTGGAACGACCTTTTCCTGATTCCGCCTGGCGACGCCAATCACAGGGTGACTTCGTGTTACACCTTGCCCAAGGATGTCACCGTGCTGGCCTATACGGCTCACATGCATTTTCGCGGGAAGAGTATGACCACCGAAGCCGTTTATCCCGATGGCCGCCGCGAGGTGATACTGAATGTGCCGCATTATGACTTCCGCTGGCAGGAGACTTACTTCCTGAAACACCAGTTCCTGCTCCCCAAAGGCACAAAGCTGGTAACCACCGCGTACTTCGACAACTCGTTTGACAATGCGCAGAATCCCGATCCCTCCAAAGCCATCCGCTGGGGTGAGCCCAGCGACGAGGAGATGATGGGGTTCTGGTTGCAATTCGCAGATCCCAAACTGATCGACGAAAAGCCTGCGATCGCGCACAAATGACGAAGCCGTATCGCTCGGGCAAAGCCAGATCCACCACCGCGCCATGAAGCCATCACCGACGACCTGCCGCTCCCCAGTGCTTGAGGGTATCTGCGCGTTTATTCGGAGGAACCCATGTTCACTGCCACTGCCAACTTAATTCTTCCCAGCACCACCACCGGGTCTTTTCCACGTCCACGTTGGTATGACGTCAGCATGTGGGGTCGCCCCCTCGACACCTGCATGCAGGACATTCGCTTCCGCGAGAAATTTCAGGATGCCTTGGCGGTGGTGATCAGCGACCAGGATCGCGCGGGCCTCGATATCGTGACCCACGGTGACTTCCACGTGGATGAAGACCTCGCCGGCCGTGCCTGGCACCACTATCCCCTGCAGCGCTGGGCCGGCTTCGCGGGAGATTACCTCCAACCTGAGGCGACCACAGCGCCCTGGCTACACTATCCGCCGGGCACGCTGCTGAACGAAATCTACACCGGGTGGCGTTGGCCGCACGTCGTCGACAAAATCGAACATCGCCCCCTGGACTACCCTAAAGTGTGGCGCATCGCGCAGGGAAAAACGAGGAAGCCTCTCAAGTTCGGAACCTGTTGCTCCCAGGTGATGGCTCTCTTCTTGGACATCCACACTCCAAAATACAAAGACAAGCGGCAAGTCATTTGGGACATGGCCGAAGCCATGAACAAAGAATTGTTGTTGCTCCGCGATGCGGGTTGCAGGTGCATCCAGATTGAGGAGCCCACCTTCCATTTCATGGCCAACACGTATGGCAAGGACCACGAAGAAGTGAAGTTCATGATTGAAGCTTTCAATCGGGAAGTACAAGGGCTGGACGACGTGGAGTTGTGGATACACACATGTTGGGGAAATCCCAACATGCAGCGGGTCATGGAGAACACCAGCTATGCGAACTCCATCGAAATCTACCTGGAGCGCTGCCGCGGCGACGTCTGGACTCTCGAGATGAAAGATCGTAACCAGGCGGACCTTGAGCTGTTCGAACCTTTCAAGCACGATCTCAAGAAAAAAATCTGCGTCGGCGCCGTAAGTCACCGCGCGCTGCAAGCCGACCGCCCCGAAGACGTGGCGGCGGAAATCCGCAAGGCGCTGAAATATATTCCAGTGGAAAAGTTGATTATCTCGAACGACTGCGGCTTCGGACGTCAGGGCTGCAATCGCGAGATCGCCTTTTACAAGGCGAGTGCCCTGGCGCAAGGCTGCAACATCGTGCGTCGTGAACTGGGACTCCCAACTACCTACGTCCCGGCCGCCGACCCGAAGCTTCAAATCGATGTGGTTCCCGGCCGCTAGATTCTGCTTACGGGGCACAAAATTCAATCCGTGGGTTAAGCGAGTATTAAGTGGCCGCCGAAGTCCTTACCGACAATCAAGCCTGCTCGCAAGCGATCTTGCCTACATGGGATTGAATCGTACGGCACACTTCGGCACGCCCGGTTGGGGCGCGAGTTGGGTCACTGATGATTTTTCGCAAGTCCTTGCAGCCGAATTTCGTGCTTGAAGATCTCTGCGCATTCGGGCAAGTGCGTTCGATATTTTGAAGGAAGTTCAATGCAAAGGTCCACCGCGCTCTTGCGCATTGCGTGTAGCTCCAAAAGTGCCGCCGTACTGACCGTCAGCGTAGGTGGCAGGTTGTTATCTACCGGGCTTCGATCCGCGATACCCTCGGCAGTTTTTTTCTTGATCGCACCCGAAGTAGAATTCCTCGTGGCATTGTCAGGAACGCCCATCTCATGGACTGCGGAGGAAGAAGCCAGGTCAAATGCGTTCCGGTTGTTGAATCCAGTCCCGTTGATTCCAGTCGGTCCGTGTGGGGTTTGGCTACTGCCATATATAGTGCTACTCGGAGACGTCAATGCGTAAGCGTGATCTCTGGCCGTAATCTGCGCCCAGGTTGGCACCGCGAGAAGGAAAACCACCGGGAGAAACCAAACACAAAGTAACTTTCTGTTCTGGGTAAACACGCTTGCTCCTTTAAACACTCTGAGATCGCCCACCGATTCGTGCGTCAACGCACAGCCTCGGTTCGCCATGATCTGGATAGAAACGTCCCTCGGCTTGAAGCAGAACTTAATCCTGATTTCGATGATTTGCCAATGGCCCAAAAGAGGGATAACCGCACCAGCAGAACCATAGGAAAGCATTCGGTGTCTAGCACGCACCCCCTCAGCAGGCGGTGAAATCCGACAGGAGAAAAGACTAGCTCGTTGGTCTGGTGAACTTCGTTGCTCCAGGGCAATCAGTAAAACTATTGAAACATCGCGATCGGCTCGAGACTCAAAGATGGGCGACAGCCATGGCGAAATTGGGGGTCGAGTTCGATGGCACGCTGTCGCAAACGACAGTTCCCAAACCCAGACGCGCGCAATGAAATGCAGCGAATCAGTCTGGGGGCCTGCGGCTACGTTGTGAAGATCAAAGCCGGAAACGATCTGCAGTGGACGGAGTTCTTGAGGGCAGGCACTTTGTCCGCGGCGACTTTCGCCTTGGTCAACTGCACGGCGATCTCCGCCATTTCAGCCCGGGCGTTGTACCAGAGGAAGAAAGGCTGGTTCGCTCTGAATTGCTTCCCTCGCGACTTCTATGCCGCTCATACCTGGCATCGAGATGTCCAACACGACCAAATCGGGTTCGAGCGCCAGTACTGCCTCTAGAGCAGCCTGCCCATCTGAGACCAAGCCAATGACATCGAATAATTCCTCCAGCAGGCTCAGCTATTTGCCACCGGCGAAGTTGGCGCAAGTCGACATTAGCCCAGGGCCGCGGTGCCGTGCGCGACTGGGATGTTCTCGGGTTTTTCGCCAGCAAGTATGTTCTTCGGTTCTACCGACTCAGCCGTCAGTGCAAGATGATCAGCTGCGAGACAAACAAAGAAACAGCAAGCCAGCAGTGAGAGCACAAAAGGGCGCGCCCGTGCCTCCTGTCGTCGGCACGATCCAACTGGCCTAGGTCGGGTCTCCTCCATAGGAACGCAGGCCTTCTCGAACGGGTTGCGTGACCCGCAACTCGTTGCGGGTCAACCGTCCAGGGCGACTAAGACGTGCCCACACAACAAACCCCTTCAGAATGTATTTCATCGTCGCATTGTTTTTCGCTGAGGACCCAGTGGCTCGTCACGACCACGCTGCCGCAGATGCCCGGTCGCGATCAATGAAATATGAGTACGGGTGAAACTTCATCGACATTTGGGGTGCTTGGCAGCTGGCGCTTTTGACAGGTCGCTCCCGAACTCGGGCGCTTCGTAATACTTTTGGCAGTCGGACCTAACTGGGACGGATCCCCCGAGCCTCATGGGCTTTCCCCTACTGTCAGTTTTGACGGTTACACATCCGTCAAAACAGGGCTAGCCTTCAGGATGAGCAAGCAGCTCACGATGACGAACGAGCGAGCGAATTACTCTCCTTATCGTTTCTCGCTTTTCCGAAAGGAGACTGCTCGCACAAGTTCAGACAAAGATAGCCGCGAAAGGACAATCGTATGAAGCATGCTCGTAGAAGGATCGTGACCTGCATCGCATTGCTTTGCATGGTATGCGTCGGGTTGACGTTTGGCGCGTCGGAGGGCAAGAAGGTCAAACTCAACGGACTGATTACCGGACGAGACGGGGACGATTTCACACTGAAGACTCTTAAGGGATCAACAAATGTCGTCGTAGTGTTGACGGATGATACGAAGGTTCAGACACCGGTCGGTTTGTTCCGGCACACGGAGCAGGCAGTCACCGCTCTCATCCCTGGGCTTAAAGTGTCAGTTCAGGGCACCGGCACTGAAACCCGAGTGGTCGCCAAGACCATCAATCTCACGAAAGAAGATTTACTTCTCGCCGAGACTATTCAGGCTGGCTTGAACCCGACGCAACAGCAGCAAGCGACCAACACGTCCAACATTGCCGATAACAAGGAAAACATTTCAACCAACAAGGAAGAGATTTCCGGCAACCAGCAGCAGATAGGGGCCAATCAAGCAGCCATTGGTGCCAACCAGCAGGATATCGCAGCTAATCAACAGGAGATTCAGGCTACCACTCAGCGATTCTCTGAGCTTTCCGAATATGACACGAAGGGCAAAGCAGTGGTTTACTTCGCCACCGGAAGTTACGCAATTTCAGACAGTGACAAAGCCGCTTTGTCGGTGCTGGCGGCAAGCGCAATTGGCACACCCGGCTACATCATCCAGGTAAAGGGCTTTGCCGATTCATCGGGCAATGCCGCGATGAACCAGCAGTTGAGCATGGATCGAGCCCAAGCTGTGGTCGCGTACTTGCTGCAGAACTGCCGCGTCCCTCTGCGACACATCGTGGCGCCGGGCGCGATGGGCATAGCTGATCCCGCAGCGCCTAACGAGACCGCTGAAGGACGCGCGGACAACCGTCGGGTGGACGTCAAGGTGCTGGTGAATAAAGGGGTGGCTGGAGGAATGTAGACGCCTATTTAGACTGAAGCGATACCATCCAGAAACCTTTGCGGCTTGCGCCGGCGGGCGATCCTAGTCGCTGGTCGTCCGGAAAGCGGAGTCGTGTTGGGTTGATCTGGCAATCTGAGTCGAGGGCTTGGCGTCTTTGACGTGATCGGCGGTGCAGAAATCCCTACGGGTCCCCAAGTCTCGTCTGGACCGAGGTGACACCTCTTGGTCTAAATAAGGGACGTTTCGCGTATGCGTTAAGCGAGGATATCTAAATTGTTCCGCCTGATACGCAGTCTCGTTCGCCCCTACCGGGGCACGCTCTTGATTATCCTGTCGGCGATGCTTGTCGAAACTGCGATGAGCGTGGCCGGGCCGTGGCCACTGAAGATCATCCTCGACAATGTGGTCGGTTCTCACAAGCTGTCCTCGTGGCTCGACGACTTCCTGCGACCTGTTTTGAGCGGTGGCAGCAAAATGCAGATCGCAGCGGCGGCAGCGATCGCGGCGCTGATCATCGCGGTGTTAGGTGCGATCGCGTCTTATGTCGCGAGCTACTACACCACCAGCGTGGGCCAATGGGTCGCAAACGATTTGCGTCTGCGCACTTACCACCACCTCCAGCAACTATCGCTCAGCTATTACGACAGTCACCAAACCGGAACGCTGTTGAGCACGATCACTTCAGACGTTCAGACAATCCAGGGTTTCGCCTCTTCGTCCACGCTCGGCATTGTTGTGGATCTGTTCACGATCGTAGCCATGCTGTTCATTATGTTCAGGCTAAATTGGGACTTCACGTTGATTGCGCTGGCGGTGACCCCATTCATGCTTCTTCTGGTGTCGAGGTTTAAGAAGGCGGTTAAAAAGGCAACCCACGAGGTCCGCAAGGAGCAAAGCAAGATCGTCGCTGTGGTAGATCAGGGGCTACAGTCGATGAGGGTCGTGAAGGCTTTCGGAAGGCAGGACTTCGCGGAAAAGGAACTTGCTGAAGTCAGCCGGGCGACCGTCACTGCATCGCTCAAAGCCCGGCGGGTGAAGGCGTTGCTGTCTCCGATTGTGGCGGTTACGGTTGCGTTCTGCACGGCCATCGTGCTCTGGCGAGGCTCGGCGCTCATTATTGCCGGAGTCATGACTGCAGGCGCCTTGACCGTCTTTCTTTCGTATCTGAACAAATTCTTCAAGCCTGTGCAGGACCTGGCCACGATGACCAACGCTATTGCCCAGGCAGCGGTCGGCGTGGAACGTATCCGGGGGATTCTTGATGCCGACACGATCATTCCGGAACGACCTGACGCGCGCGAGCCGCAAGCGCTCAGGGGTGAGATCGAATTCGATCATGTAGCTTTCGCCTATGACGCCGATGCCCCGGTGCTGACGGATGTCAGTTTTAAAGTGAAAGCGGGGCAAATGGTTGGAGTCGTTGGGCCCACGGGCTGCGGTAAATCCACCGTCGTAAGCCTCATCCCGCGGTTTTACGATGCCACTGCTGGTGCGGTCAAAATCGACGGTGCCGATATCCGTGAGTATAAATTTCATGGACTCCGCGACCAGATCGGCTACGTGCTCCAGGAGCCCCAGCTCTTCGAGGGATCTGTGCGCGACAACATCGCGTTTGGCAAGAGTGGCGTAACTGAGGAGCAGATCCTGGAAGCAGCAAAGTTGGCCAACGCGGACGAGTTCATCGCTCGGATGCCTCACGGATACGACACCATGATCGGTGAGCGCGGAGAAACGTTATCCGGCGGTCAGCGGCAGCGTATTGGGATTGCCCGAGCCATTATTCGCAACAATCCCATCCTCATCCTGGATGAGCCGACAGCCGCTCTCGACACCGAGTCGGAGAGTCTAGTGATGGAGGCTCTGGAGCGACTCATGAAAGGACGAACCGTCATAACGATCGCGCATCGGCTTAGCACGATTCGCGATGCCGATAAGATCGTCGTGCTCAAGGGAGGAGTGGTCGCGGAAGAAGGGAGTCATGACGAGTTGATAGCCCGCAATGGCGTATATGCCGAGCTCTATCGAATACAGTTCAACACAGCCCCAACGGTCGCGGCTGCTCCGGCTGTGGCAGCTGCCTGATTGCACGCAATGACGTAAAGATAGTAAGGCAAATGCATATCACGTTCTTTAATGGTGTTGCCCGACTATTCCGATCCTTGGTGCGATCGCCGGCGCGAGAGTCGGTGATTAAAGCTGTCCGGGTGGGCTGATTTGGATGAAGCGAGATTTTTCCTCGATAAGCCGTGGCTTGTGGGTGTAAGCGTGTGGCTCGCACTGCTCACATCAGCGGCGCTCGGCTACCGGCTAGCCTTGTTTACACACGTCAATGAAGACAGCCAGCCTGCGCTGAGAATATCGCGTTTTCGCTTCTTGATCAGGCCCTCATAGCTAAGCCCAGTTCCTCCGAACACAGGCATGGAACTGAGCAACTGTTTCGAGCTATACGCCCAGGAACCCCAGATCGTAAGCCCTTGTGACGTGCCTGGACCCTCCGGCCGGTACACTGTCTGTTGCCCAAGGACAAATACGCCGGAGTTGCCATCACTCTTTCCGTTGCCGTTCGGAAGTGTGGCAAATGAGTTGTTGTCCTCGAAGAAGCCAGCCGTGTATTGGCCTTGCTTCCCCTCTTCACTTGGTGCCTGGTTGTATAGATAGCTTAACTGGGCCGTAACGAGCACACCCTTGTTCCCCTGCTGGAAGGCAAAGATGTTCCCATTAGCTGCGGAATTTGGGTTGGTGTTGAATGCTCCGGCTGCCACCTGGACAACGGGAGTGATGTTGTAGACAGCCTGTGCCCCCCACTCTAATCCGGGTGGTGGACCGGTATAGCTTAGATCATTGGAAAGCAAAGACACTGGGGTTGGATTGATAGCAAGACTCACATAGTTGTCGAAGACGGGAAGCCCTGCGAAGGTATAGCTGGCGGCCAGGCGGCCCGCAGCCACGGTTAGATTGCCCTTGAGAAACTTTTGCTGCAGATATATCTCTTCCAAGTGGGCTCCCACTGCATAATTTGGGTTGACCGGGAAGACGCTGTCGATAGTCGCCGTAAGGTTGCTTCCCGTACCCCATAAATCAGAGAAATATAGCGACATGCCCGGAATCTTGAGCAGCTTCTCGAAGTTGAAGTCTACCGCCGTAGTGAGCTGACCGGTGTAGCCCCACACCTGATGTGGGCCGCCGCTCGCGTTGGTCTGAAGAGCGGAGTAATACGAACCACTAAGCGTGATTCCCAGTCTTCTTGCCTCCGCGCGAGCGCCGTTCCAGTCCGCGGTCAGCGTCTCTTCCCGGTCAAAGTCTTCATCTTTGCAGCCAAATCTTCGTTTGCCCGGATTGGCGGCGTGTTTGCAGTTAAGTTTTCGCGCTTTGGTGGTTGCCGCGGCTGGAGTCCGCCCCTGCTTAGGTAAGGAATCCGGACTCTGGGTCTGGGTGGAACGACCAGGGGCAGGCGCATCCTGCACAGGAGGCATTGGATTCGGAGTGGTCTGCTGCCCGAGGGCCGAAACTAACCAGCCCAGCACCAGCACCATCAATGCTGCTGCCGTCAACGCGAATCGGAGATTGATGCGGCCGAGATGATTCGTCTGTTGCACTCTCTGCGCACTCATCACTCTCTCTTGCGACTGCCAGGGCCCCCCGAGACCTGCTTTAGTAGCCATCGTCGTGGGTCGGGCGATGCTGCTGCACCTGTCAAAAGCAACAGTTGTGGGCAGCCTGGATATCGTCGTACACCCAAGATTGAAGAACCGTGTGAGACAGCACGGGAAACTGCGGGGATACTATTCCAACCCTTCTGGCTAAGATTCCCGATGAATTCAAACCACTCGCGGCCCTCGGCATTGGTGCGTTCGTCTTGGTTTTTCTCGCCCTGTTCCACGGAGTTGGTCTGCACTGGATCCTGCTCCAACAGAGGCATGGCGAACGACGTCTGCGCTCGGGTCGGCCCCGTCTGATCGCGGCTTCGTTCTTGTTCGGATGGTCTGTATTCCTCATGCTCGATCTGCATCTTGTTGAAATCCTGATTTGGGCCTTCGTCCTTACGCGCATGGGTTTGATCGTGCACGCCTACGATGCGATCTACTTCTGCGCCAACACCTACACAACACTTGGCATGGGGAGGATGGACGTCGCAGAACGTTGGCACATCGTCACCCCCATCGTTGCCATTTCCGGATTGTTCACTTTCGCGTGGACCACCAGCGCGCTGGTGGACGTTGTGGCTTCAAACAGACGACTTCTCGAAAAACTGGAGGATGAGCGCGAACGGGAAATGCACATGCGCTTCGCGCTGCGAAAAGAGGAATGGCGCGCCCTCAGAACAGAAAGAGAGGCTGAGCGAGCGGAAGAGAAGAAGACCAAAATCCCAGTCGCTGGATCCTCATTCATTCAGAGGCTCAGAATCTGGCGAGAAGAAAGAAGGCGAGTGTTGGAGCTCCGCAGGGAGAACAGAGCCGAGATGGAGGATCTCCGCCGACAAGAGCGCCTGAACGAAAGAGAAGCGGTAGCCGCGCCCGCCACAAGCAAACCCGACGACAAGAACCAGGAGTAAGTCGCTGAAACGGTGTCGTATCGACAGCGGGCCACGGTCAGGAACACCCCTGCCGCAATTTGTCAGCACACGCAGAGTACTTAGAACGTGCAAGCGAAGTGAAGTTGCGGTGTTCCTGCTAGTGAGTGTATTGGAGGCGACTGCACGTTTTGACCGCTGGGCAATGAGCGATGGGGCGATTTCTCACAAGTCCGTGGGTCTCCACCTAGATTTGTAGTGTTCGATCGAAGTTTCTCGGCCAAGGCAGCCTACCCAAAGGCCGACTGCATAGTGTTTCGTTTTGCTCAGACGAAAGTCGGAGTCTAGCCCATCATGTCTGCATGGGCGACTTCGATGCCCTACATGTTCGCCTGGAGGAACTATGTTAGGTATGGGTGTGCTCGGCACAATTATTGTGATTCTCGTGATCGTGTGGCTCGTGCGTCGCGTGTGAGGCAGGTTTCTCAACGGCAAGACTTAGCCCACTCGCAATCTTCATGGGCGTGCCGCGCCTACTCGTGTACCCATGACATTGTCACGGGAGTGGCCAAAATTGAACAGCCTAACCGGAGATAGTTCTGCCACACTGCAAGTCATGACAGTTCAAACGATTCCGGAATACCTTGAGGAAGAGCGCCAAAAAGCTGCAGACACTCAGCTACGAACGGAAAAAGAAGCTGCGCGCATCCAGCCGCTGCACCATGGACACCGTCGCAAGGCGAAACAGCCCAGGCTGACGTTGCTGCCTCAAGTCAAAGCAGCAACCAAGAAAAAGAAAAAGAGAAAAACCTTGGCTGTAGCTCGCAAGAAACCACGCGCCGCGAAAAAGATGGTGGCAAAAACCCGCAAGAGAGCGTGATCTGGATGTAACGGGATCAGGAGAAACTTAAAAATGAACAAAGATCAGGTGGCTGGCAAGATCGCTCAGGCAGTCGGAAAAGTGGAGCAGAGCGTCGGAGAACGCGTTGGCAATCAAAAGCTGGCCAACAAAGGAGTGGTCAATCAGGCCAAAGGTGCGGCGAAGGAAACCTGGGGCGATGCCAAGGACGCCGCGAAGCAGATCCATGAATCGCACAAGAAGGCCGCTTCCGAAAAGGCCGCCGAGAGCCGGGGGAAGATCAGCCAATCTGTGGATGACGCGAAAGACAGGGCCAAGAGCAGGATTGATGAATTCAAACGGCGCCACTCTGCATGACGCAGGACGCTCCGCAGTTCGAACTCTTACAGTGACCGCCTCAGTGAGTTGACGATAACACTTTACACTCCAGATTGTGCTATATAGCTCTATGGAGAAAGCATAGAATTCGCAATTTTTATTGCTGAAACTGCTATATAGGTCTATACTCTCGCCGTTCGTATTCTTGCCCCAAAAGGAAATCCCCATGACCCAGAGTTCCCCATCCCGCCCGCCCGAGTCCCTTCTTCGCTTCGTGCTCCTCAGCACACTGGTGCTCGCGATACTGGTAGTGCTCATTTCCGGTACGTCGGCTGTTGCTCAGTCCCAGGACAGCATCCAGAGCAAAATTCTCGCGGGATACTTCGAAGAGTGGAGTATCTACGGCGCCAACTACAACATCGCGAACCTGCAGCACAACAACGTGGCCGGCAGGATCACGCACCTGATCTACGCCTTCGCCAACGTCGCACCCACTTCGGGTGCGCCCAATGCGCAGTGCCAGCTAGCCGATCCCTGGGCGGACTACCAGACTCCGTACTTGCCCAGCGTTAATGGCAAGCCTTACACGAATTGGCCCTATGGAAATTTCGGCGCGCTCCTTCAACTGAAGCAACTCCACCCCGATCTGAATATCATGATCTCGCTCGGTGGAGCGTCCGCCGCCAACGCCGCAGGTTTCTCCTACGCTGCCAGCACGCCGCAATTGCGGTCGCAGTTGGTAGCTTCCTGCCTCGACATGTTCATCACTGGAAATGTCGGCACCGATTACAGCGGCAATCCGGTTTCGATCGCGGGCCTGATCGCCGGTATCGATATCGATTGGGAGTTTCCCTTAGCCGCCGACAAACACAACTTCACGCTGCTGATGCGCGAGTTTCGCAAGCAACTGGATGCCCTGGGAGCGGCGAATAATACGCATTACCAGCTTTCGATGTTCGCGCCCGCGGGCGCGGCCAACTATTCCAACATGGAGCTGGCCAAAGTCGCTAGCCAACTGGATTTCCTGAACGTGCAGGGATACGACATGCACGGGACCTGGGAGTCCACCACCAACCACGCATCGCCACTTTTCGATAGCCCCAAGGATCCATCTTTCGGGCAGGGTTTCGATGTCGAAGACACGATGGTGGCCTACCTTGCTGCGGGAGTGCCACCACGGAAGCTACTGGTGGGCGTACCCTTCTATGGCCGCGGCTGGACGGGCGTTCCTAAGGTGAACCACGGGTTGTACCAGACTTCCACCGGAGCGGCTCCTTCGCCCGCGGGTGACGTGCTCCAAACCGACGGACTGGCCACGTTCGGTACACTCAAGAGCCTGACGGGCTTCGATCACCAATTCGATCCCATCAGTCTGGCGCAATGGATTTACGATCCGACCTCGCAAACTTTCTGGACCTACGACAACATAAAGACGGTAAACCTCAAGATGGAGTACGTGCAAACGCGCGTACCCGAGGGCCTGGGTGGAGCATTCTTCTGGGCTTTGAAGGATGATGACGCCAACGGCAATCTAGCGAAGGCTATGGCCAAGGGCCTGGGGCGGTAGCTTTCCGGGACTTGCGAGAGCGGTGACTCCGAAATGCACCATTCAACAATGCGACACAGTGCAAGGTAGACGTAGGGTCGAGGTTTGCGGTACCCACCCTAGCCGCAGAAGGCGCGGCTAGGATGGGCCACCCACGGTGTTGGTGGCTTGGGCGAAGTCACGGGCAGGGTGAGCGACGGGCAGCGGGTGGATTCACCAGGTGCTGTAGGCGGTTCCGTCGGTGGAGGTGCCGGGTGAGGCCGAGTGCACATCGGTGATGCCGGGTTCCTGCTGGTCGACGGCCATGATCACATCTTCCTGCACGACTTCCCAGTTGGTTTCCTTGGTCATGGGATCTACGGGAATCTGGCGGAGGTATCCGGCGGTGACGAGGTCGTCGAGCGACTGAGGGGCTTTCTGTTTGTCGAGGGTATACTGCGAGATCACGCTGCGCAAAGTGCTCAGGTTGGAGCGCAGAACGGATTCGCGGGACTGGATGACGGTGCGGTTGTAATTCGGAATCGCGATCGCCATCAGGATGATGATGATGCTGATGACGATCATCATTTCCAGGAGCGTGAAGCCACGGGCGTTGTTGCGGCTGCGGGCGAACAGGCGTAGCGATGCGTGATCGTTATTTCCAGCGCCGCTTCGCCCCGACTTGTTCACGCCCCGTAGCATTTACCAGTCCTTGCCTACCAGTCCTTATCTACCAATCCTTATATTTCGTACCGTCGAGCGCGGTGCCTTCCGACTTGGTGTAGACGTCGAAGACGCTCTGTCCGCCCCAGGAGTCGGAGTCGGGATCGTCCTGCATGGAGCGCATGCCCCACTCCTTATTTTTCGTCATGGGGTCTACTGGGATAGAACGGAGGAAACGGATTTTCTTGCCGCCCTGGGCTTCGACTCCCTTGACCAGTTCCTCAAGAGTTGGGGGATAGCCCTGGCTGTCCAGTTTGGTCTGAAACATGTTTCGGTCGGCGGCATCTTTGTAGCGGTCGATGGCGTCGCGCATATCCCACAATGCCTTGCGGAGTTGTTTTTCCTTTTCGCGTTGAATCGTGACGCGCGCCAGGGGCAGCGCCATCAGCGTGAGGATCGAGAGGATGGTCGCCGCGATGATCAGCTCTAGGAGCGTAAAACCGCGAGCGCGGTTCGCGCTCGGCCCGTGATGGAATGTGTGTGCTCTGATCATCTTTTGCTCTAGTATCTGGTCGGCCATTCAATCGCTTTCGGAGTAAAGCCCAACCTTCCTAAGGGGCT
The DNA here is from genome assembly GCA_013289685.1 of Acidobacteriota bacterium. Classification (GTDB taxonomy): domain Bacteria; phylum Acidobacteriota; class Terriglobia; order Terriglobales; family Acidobacteriaceae; genus Sulfotelmatobacter. The sequence continues at coordinate 273,159 of JABCZL010000006.1, forward strand.
AAAGCCCGCTTCGTTGCGGAGAGATAACGGCGCGGCTTAAAGCCGCGCCCTTTCAAAACCAAGCAAGAATCGATTTCTTCTCCACCGTGCTACTGGACCGTGACCGAGGCTTGCGCTCCGTTCACAGTGATGGACTGGGAGCCGGGATCGCGGGCTCCGCCTCGAGTGATGGTCAGGGGCGTCTGTCCATCGGCCTTGGCCTGGAATGTGATGGTGACCACCGCGCCCTGGCCGGAAACTCCCCCGGCGCCGAGGGGGCGCGAAGCGGTAATCTGCGACTGTCCGACGGCTTCATCCTCGCGATGAGCCAGGGTGACTACCTGGCCATCTTGCGAGAGGAAGCCTCCATTGGAGATGTTGACCAGTTGCAGCATGGCCGGGTTGTAGTTCAACTGCACCGGCACGGAATGTACGTTCTGGGCTCCGGAAAGCAGGAGATTCACCACAAAAGTGCCGCCTTTGGCCGCTTGAATGGTAGGCGGATCAAACAGGAAGCTGGGTGTGGCGCTGGCATTGGGGGCGGGCGACTGGCCAGCCGGAGGTTGATTTGCAGGAGCTTGATTTACCGGAGGTTGATTTGCCGGAGGCTGCGTCGCCGGAGGCTGTGTCGCGGGCTGCGAGGACGATGGAGCCGGAGCGGCTTGCGGCCGACTCGCATAGCGCATTTGGATGGTGTTGGCGGTACCGATGTCGATGGCCCGCTGGTTGATCTCGCTGACTTCCGTGCCCCGGATAATGTGCGGCACGATGGCAAAGACAATTTCGTTTTCCGAGTGATCCTGGGTGGTCTGGCCGAAGAGGTACTTCAGGATCGGAATCTGCGCGAGTCCGGGAATTCCGCTCAGCTGCCTGGTCTGCTGATCTTCCATGATTCCACCCAGCAGATTGGCCTCGCCGTCGCGCAGGCGAATCTCGTGTTCGATCTTGCGCTGGCCGATGATGGGCTGGCTGATGCCGCCGATGTTGGACTGGCCGGTGACGGCAGAAACGTCCATGCTGATCTTCAGCGTGACTTCGCCGTTGGAGTGGACGTGGGGCGTGATCTCGATATTGACGCCGACATCGAGATACTGGAATTGGGTATTGACCAGCGGGTTGATGCCCACGCCGCCGATGCCGGGCTGGAAGGATCCGGTGGCGACGGGGACGCGGTCGCCAATCTTCAGAGAGGCCTTTTGTCCATCCAAGGCGCGAATCTGGGGATTCTGAATCAGCTTGGTGTCGCTGTTGGCCATCACGGCCGACAAGTTCGCAGAGGAAATTGTGACTTGGAAGTCGGTCGCGTTCAGGTTGCCCAGGGTGTTCAGGTTAATGCCATTCGATCCCGAACTCTGCGTGACCGTTCCACCCACTCCGGAATTGCCTGTACCGGTGGTGGTGGTGGAACTCACGTTCGGCTGTAGAGTTACGGTGGCGCTGGTGGGCGGATTGATTCCCAAGGTGCGCGACCGGTCTTTGCTGATTTGCATGACCGCGATGTCGACGATGACTTCGGGACGCGCCTTATCCAGATCCTCTACCAGTTTTTCCGCCAGCGCGATCTGATCGGGTGTGCCGCGGACAACTAAGGCATTCTGTGACAGCAACTGCTGCACACGCTGCACGTCGAGCACGGCGCGAATCGCGTTCACCACATCCTGCAACTCGGTGGGGGCGGAGAGATTCGTGAGATAAAAAGTTTTGAGGACGCTCTGTTCCAGTTCCTTGCGCTTGGCTGGATTGTCCGCGGCCACGAAAATCGTATTTAGCGTGACCGGGCGCCAGAAGGTTTTCGACTCCAGCGCGGTGATCTCCAGCGCCTCTTCCAGCGTGACTCCATTGAGTTCAACCTTGATCGGTTTGGGAGTGTAATCGGGATCAAACAGTACGTTGATTCCGGCCAGTTGGCCGATGGTGCGGTAGACGGTGTCGGACTTGTCGGTTAGTTTGACGGTGATGGGGATGTTGGAAATGGGGCCAAGCTCGACCGGGCCGGCAGCGTCGTGGACCCTGCGCGACAGGCCGGCGGGCGGGCCGGCGGCCTGCGTCGGAGGATTGCGCTGGTCGTTGATCATCTTCAGCGTGCGGTTCAGTTCCTGCTTGGCGATGAACAGCGAGGGATCGATGGCGAGAGCTTTCTGGAACTCGGCGAGGGCTTCGTCCAGTTTGCCGTCCTCGCGGAGCTTCTGCCCGTTATGGACGACCTGGGCGGCAGCCTCGAAACGAGTTCGTTCGAAAGCCGAGCGGTAGCGCAGTTCTTTGGGCTTCAGGTCGTAGGCCTGCTTGAAAAAATTGTAGGCCGCCACGTACTGCTGACGAGCCTCCGCGTCCTGACCCTTGGCGTACAGGTCTTTGGCTTTGTCGGCGATGGCGGGCAGCGATACAACCGCGACCAGCAACAGCAGGAGTGCCGGGCGCATCAGACGTCTCATTCGATAATCCTCAAGAGATGATCCTCTTTATTACAGTCTTCGCCGGATGAGCGGTTTTCCTCGCTGTGCGGCGCCCCGAACGGGGTTTGGCGCGCGGGAAATCCACTCGCTACACGAAAAAAAACTTCGGATGAGGCGATTATAGCATCGCTGTTTCCGGCTCCCGAAGTGCTTGTGCACACGGGAGTTACACTCTTTGGTCGTAGGACTAATGGGTCTACGGCCCGACCTCGGACTTCGGACCTCGGTCCTCGGACAACCGGGGCCGAGGTCCGACGTCTGAGGTCTGAAGTCCGCTTCTGGTCTGCTGTTAAGATAAAACCCACCACCCATGGCTCGACAATCCACGCACCAGACCAAGGCCAACCCGGAGAAATCTCCGCGGCGTGACCCTACAGCGTCGGGCGAGCGAGACGCTGCCGTTAATAGGATCGCTTCACATAACTACTTCTTGCTGGAAAAATTTGAGGCGGGGGTGGTTCTTACTGGGACCGAGGTCAAATCGGTCCGGGGGGGCCTGGCCAACCTGAAGGACTCCTACGGTTTGGTCAAGGAGAATGCGGTCTGGCTGCTGAACGCCCACATCGGCCCGTACGAACACGGGAACATTCACAACCACGCCCCGCTGCGTACCCGGAAGTTGCTGATGCACAGCGAAGAGATTCGCAAGCTGATCGGGAAAACGCAGCAGAAGGGGCTGACCCTGATTCCCACGCGACTGTATTTCAAGAACGGGCGGGTCAAGGTGGAACTGGCTCTGGCCAAGGGCAAACAGCTCTGGGACAAGCGGGAGACGGAGCGGCGGCGGACGGCGGATAAAGAGGCGCGGGATGCGATCGGGCGCAGCAGGAAGGCGTAAGGAGCACCAAAGTTCTGGTATGTGGGTGCGGGGAAGTCATCCGGGGAAAATCATCCCGGTTGACGCCTTCCTTGGCATGCACTACACTGTAGTGCATGAAGACGGAAGTTTACAGCTGGCGTCTATCGGCAGATAGAAAGGCCGAGCTTGAGGAAGAGGCTCGCCGCGAAGGGACATCACTGTCCGCGCTGCTGGACCGAGTGACCGCCGACTGGCTGGCCGAACGGCGCAACGGTCATTCCGAGGATGAAGCCGAGCAAGCCGCGATTCGCAAGCGGGCCATGACGGCGATCGGCTCGGTCGCGGGCGACGATCCAACGCGCGCCGAGAGAGCCGGCGAACTAGTTCGGGAAATCATCTATCAAAAGCATCGCAAGGAATCCAATGCGCTCGCTCGCCGTTTCGGCCGCCGGACTGCCCGCCGCTCTGATTGACACCGGAGTTATTCTCGCGCTCGTGGATCGCAACGACGGTTGGCACGACGCTTGCGTGCGGGCTTACAACAACAGCCGCCTGCCCCTTCTTACAACTGAAGCCGTGCTGGCTGAGGTATTCCATCTGGCCCGGAGAAAGGTTCCCGATGCTCGCGGCGTCTGGCAACTGCTCCGCTCGGGCGCGATTCAGATGTCGGAAATTGCGCACGGCGAATTGTCCCAGCTTCAGACCCTAATGCAAGATTATGCCGACCGCCCGATGGATTTCGCCGACGCCACGCTGGTGCATCTCGCTGCCCGTGAACACCTCGGCACGATTCTGACCATCGATCATGACGATTTTGAAACCTACCGACTCCCTGGGCGGAAGAAGTTCACCATCCTGCCGCGCCGGCAGGGAAGTTAGGCCGTCGAATGTCCACCAGGATGGGCCACTACATCGGGAGACCCGATCATTGATCATTGATCATGGATCATGGATCATGAAGACAATCAATCTCAAGTCCGATATGCCTTCGGTGCTGGAGGCGCTGCAGCGGCTGGACCGCGAGGTCATCGTTGCCCGGCAGGAAAAAGTGGCGTTGCTCAAGGTCGTCCACGGTTATGGGTCGAGCGGGGTCGGGGGCGATATTCGTATTGCGGTGCAGAGGCATTTGCACGACTTGGCGGAGGCTGGCCGGATTCGCGGGTGCATTTTCGGAGAAGACTGGTCGAAGGCGGATGAGGCGACCTGGCGGCTGTTGCAGGCTCGGGCGGAGTTGAAGAGCGATCCGGATTTGGGGAGGCGGAATCCGGGGATTACGGTTGTGGTGGTCTGACTTAGGCGAATGTGGGGGACAGCCGCCGATTGTCCATCGGGCCGAAGACCAGAGTCCTCCTTTCGGACCTGGGTGACATCAAAACCGGTCGAGCTACGCTCGACGGACAGCCGTGGGAGGCTGTCCTACATGGATTCTGGCGTTGCGGGAGGATTCGGAATCGTGCTCGGAACCACCGGCGTCGGGTCGGACCCCGCTGCAACCGCGACTGGCTGCGGCCCCATCGGCTCCATCGGACGCGGTTCCAACGGGCGCACCGAGACTACGGGGAGCATCATCTTCTGCTGCCAGTAGGAAACCGCGACTCCGCGCTGCCAGAAGCGCGGGATCAATAACAAAAGCAGCGTGAATTGGGCGATGAGGAACGCCCCTCGCACACTCTCGGGGGCGACGAGCTTCATCCAGGCCCAGATGCCGGCCACCAGGATGATCCCGGCCACCACCGCGGCCACGACATAGCTGGCCAGTAAACGGAAGAGACTGCGGAAGGTGTGCCGGAGGCCGGCCCAGATCGATTTGCGCACCGCGCGCTGATCACTGAGGACAACGTCCGTCTCGGCGAGATCGAACCAGATTCGGATAACGGTCATCACCAGGAAAATCACGGCTAATCCTGTCATTTGGACCTCAAACGAAAGGAGCTCGTTGGTGCTCTCACCAGCTCTCTTGACGAGCGCGCCGTTGATGGCGAACAAAACTCCGGCGAAGATGCCCATGACAATGCCAGCAACGATCATGAGGCGGATGAAGCGCCAGAGATTTCTGCCACAGGCGCGGAAAAAATCTTCGCGGGGCAGCCGGTAGGTGGAGGCGTATCCGGCGAAGATTCCGGGGAGGAACAGCGCGGTCGCCAGAAAAAACAGAAACGCAAAGTACAGGGCGGGAGTCGTCATCGCCGACATCGAGCCAAACTCCGGCCGTGCAAACAGGTTGATCATCACCGCCAGATCGAATCCATGAACGAGGCGATCGCCCAGGAGGCTGTGGTCGAGGACGGCGTGCGCACTCTTGCGAAAAGCCGAGGTGCCAAACTCAGCCAGAGTGAGATTCAACAACCAGAACCAGAAAATATATCGCTTGTTCCGCAGAACCATTCCCAAGCCACTGCTTAGTACACTTTTTTTGTCACTCATTCGTTTCTGTCCTCGATCCCTGTCAATTCGCAGGCCGCCAGATGCGCTCTAAACTGCCCACCACGCCAGAGCCTGGCTGACCCATTGCGTCGCAAACAGCCAGTAGGTGGAGAGTTTGCGGGTGGCCTTGGGATTTGCCTCGACTATGTGGCTGTTGTTGAAATCGTTGCGGTCGATCTGCACCGAATGGTCGGGATCAAGTTCCGCGGAGACGACCTTAGCTTTTTTCTGATAACTGTATCGGATCCAGCGGTTCTTTCCGTCCCAGTGCTCGCGGACCTTTTCGCCGTTATCGAACTTGATCTCGACTTCGACCGGCATCACGAAGTCTTCCTTGCGATGAAGCGACACGTAGGACTGGTAGACGGTGTCGTCTTTAGCGTCCTTCTTGCCGTCCTTCTTGCCGTCCTTCTTGCCGTCCTTCTTGCCGTCCTTCTCGTCTTTCTTGTCTTTCTTTTCGTCGTACCAGTTTACCGGGAAGGAATGGACATCGAGCACTTCGTAGTCCATGACCTCGGTTCCATATACGGCCTGATCGAAGTACCAGCGGAGGTTCTTGCCGGAAACTTCTTCAATCGTCTTGAGGAAGTCTTCCTTGGTGGGATGGGTGAAGCGGTACTTCATGAAATACGTGTGCATGGCCTTGTCCATGGTGTCTTCGCCGATGATGCCTTCGAGGGTGAGCAGCACGCTGGCCGTTTTGCCGTAGGTGATGCCACCGTAGGAGGCTGAATCGTGGTACTCGTAGGCCTTCTCGGCTATGGCATCGCGATCGGCCACGCCGATGAAGAAGAGCTGCTGCTGCTCGCGCTCGCCGATGGTAGCGCCCGCGATGTTCATGATGGATGTGTTCTTGCCCAGAATCGAATCCAGAACTTTGACTTCGGTGTAGCTGTTAATGCCTTCGTCCATCCAGGCATCTTCAAATTCGTTCGTAGCCACCATACCGTACCAATATTGGTGGCCGAATTCGTGTTCCACAACCAATTCAGGCAGGTACACACCGTCCGGCATAAGCCAGCTCGTGCCTCCAGTGATGAAGGTGGGGTACTCCATGCCTCCCGCTGCCGAGTCAGGCTCGGGGTCGACCACGGTCAGGGTCTTATAAGGATACGGGCCGTACCATTTTTCAAAGCGGTCGAGCGTTTCGGTGGTGATTTTTTCGTGGCGTTCGGCCTGGCTCCAGTGCGCGGGCTGCATGAGGAAGCGCAGCTTGATCGGACCCATCTGCGATTGATACACGCTCTCCCGGACTTTGTAGCGCGGGCTGGCCGTCCAGGCGAAGTCGTGGATGTCGTCGCCGTGATAAGTCACGGTCTTGGTGTTGTCAGGATTGTTCTTTTCGTCGACCATGACGCCGCTGGCGCCGACGACTTCATAGGCTGGAACCGTGAGCTTGACGTCATACACGCCGAAGTCGGCGAAGAACTCGGTGGTGTTGTGATACTGGTGGCAGTTCCATGCTCCGTGCCAGAACACGGCGACCTTCGGAAACCACTGACCTCCGAGCACGAAATCGCGCTTCCATCCCGAACGCGCCTGGGTCTCGGGAAAATTGGTTTGAAAGGCAATCTTGAATTGCACGTACGCACCGGGCACGATGGGCTTGGCCACATGCAGATCGACGACGGTTTTGTCGTCTTTGTTGCCATCGTCGGGGGAGATGTATTGCAACTGCGACGTCAGATCGCCCTGGCCGACCACTTCGAGGCTTTTGATCTCCTCCGAACCGTAAAGCTTTTCTTCCCACTTCTCATAGGCAACGTCGCGGGTGCCCATGAGTTTTGAATCACGGACAAATGTAGCCTTGGGTTGAAATGCGTTCTGATAAAGATGGAAGGGGAAGTGGTCGAGGGCCTGCCCGGTCAGGTTGTGGTAGGTGAGCACCTCGGTGGCGTCGACGGTGTGCTTGACCGCATCGTACTTCGCGTCGATCTCGTAATGCACCACGCGCTCCGACATGGGCTTGTCGGAGTTGATGGCCAGCGTGGTGTTGGGGATGGAGATTCCTGCTGGTACCGCTTCTTTGGCGATCTTGGCTGAGGGTGGGGCCTTGACGGTTGGAGCCGCTGCTTGCGGGGCGGCGGCTGCCGTAGCTGTCTTGCGGTTTATGAGAGCAGTGAGTCCCAGGGCCAACACGGCAACGAGCGCGACCAGCTTCCATCGAATCTGCATGAAGAACCTCACCTGTATGGGCTGCGGCTTTGAATCATATCGCAGGCGATCCAATGCCGCCATCTCGACCGCGTGACTTGACTTGGAAAGTACGGGCAAGGCAGTCACCTTGTTCCGGCATTTGGTGGCCGCTTAATGCCAATACCGTTACCACGGAGGACACAAAGGTACACGAAGGGAGCCGTTAAGAATCGCTCACAACCATTGCGTCGGCCCGTCAAAACAATGAAATGAACAGGAGATCCTTTATGCTTCGCATCGCTTTGGTGATTCTTTTGGGAACGTGTCTTGCCCACGGCCAACAAGATCGTCAGGTTCCAGACCATCAAGCTGCGGTCAACGAGCACGGCGACAAGGTCATGGGATTCTCCCACGAGAAGAGCACTCACCACTTCGTTCTCACGCAAGACGGGGGACTGATCGAAGTCCGCGCCAATGACTTCAAAGACGCCGCCAGTCTGGAGCAGATTCGCGGACACTTCCAGCATATCGTCCACATGTTCGCCGAAGGCAACTTCAACGCCCCTATGCTGGTTCACAGCCAGGACGTGCCCGGCACCGCTACTATGACGCGCCTGAAGAGTGACCTGCATTGGGAGATGCAGGAGGTCCCGCGCGGCGCGCGCATCACGATTACTGCCGACAGCAAGGAAGCCCTGGACGCGGTCCACGATTTTCTGCGCTTCCAGATCGCCGACCACCAAACCGGCGACTGCACCGCCATTCGCTAAAGCTAGGCGCGGCGTGGGAATCAGAGCCTACCGGTGGCCTTCTGAACGCCGCACAGGGTCCGCCAAGAAATCGGCTTGCGCGAATCCCTGCCTGCCGACGATACTAAAGTATTCCCAAAAATTATGAAGACGACAATTTCTCTCGCTACGCCCGCTGAACTGGAAACTGAATCGTTGGTCGCCGTGGTGTTGGACCACGCCGAGCCCGCGCCCAATGAAAATGAAAAAGAGAAAGACAAAAAGCCGCAACTCAAAGTTGCTACCGTTGACCCGGCGGTGCAATCGGTCGCCGCCGACCTGCTGGCGAGCGGGGAAGTTGCCGGCAAGCCGTTTGAGACGAACTTGATGCACCGGCCCGTCACCCTGATGGCGAAGCGTCTGCTGCTGGTTTCGGGCGGAAGCGCGAAGAAATTCTCCAGCTACGATTTGCGGCGCATTGCCGGAACAGCTGTGCGGGCGTTGAAGTCCCGCGGGATTCGCAGCTTTGCCTTCGTCGCTCCGCCCAGCATTCCGACAGAAGAAGCCGTGCGCGCGATTGTAGAAGGCGCGCACGTGGGAAACTTCGACCCCGATTATTATCGCAGCGACCGCAAAGACCAGAAGATTGACGCGCTCACCGTGATCGCAGGCGGAGACGAGGCCACCCTGAAAAAGGCGGCCAACGAAGCGCAAGTCATCGGCGAATCGCAAAACTTCACGCGCGACCTGGTGAATGAACCTTCCAATCGTATGACGCCCACGATTCTTGGCGAGCGCGCCAAGAAGATGTCCGCGGAAGTCGGCTTGAAATGTGACGTCTACGGCGCCGACAAGATCAAGGAATTGAAGATGGGTGCGTTCTGGAGCGTGGCGCAAGGCTCCGACGAACCGCCCGCCCTGATCGTCATGCGCTACGAACCTGCGGGCGCGCCTGAGAAGCCGGTGCTGGGCCTGGTGGGAAAGGGAATTACGTTCGACACCGGGGGCATCTCGATCAAGCCCGCCGACGGCATGGAAAAGATGAAATACGACATGGCCGGGGGCGCAACCATGATCGGCGCGATGCGCGCGATTGCGCTGCTCAAGCCGAAAGTGAAAGTCATCGGAATCGTGTGCGCGACTGAGAACATGCCGTCTGGAAAAGCGCAGAAGCCGGGCGACGTGCAGATCGCGATGTCAGGGAAGTCGATTGAGATTATCAATACCGACGCCGAAGGCAGATTGGTTCTGGCCGACGGTCTTTATTATGCACGCCAGCTGGGCTGCACGCATCTGGTCGACGCCGCTACGCTGACTGGAGCGGTCGTTGTTGCTCTCGGATACAACAACGCAGGAATCTTCGCTAACGACGACGACATGTACAACCGCTTCCACAGCGCGAACGCGAAGGCGGGCGAAAAAATGTGGCGCATGCCGCTCGACGACGAATACAAAGAGCAGATTCGTTCAGGGATTGCCGACATCGTCAATTCGGGCGGACGCTGGGGCGGCGCCATTACCGCCGCCATGTTCCTGAAAGAGTTTGCCGAAGACACGCCGTGGATCCATCTCGACATTGCCGGCACAGCGTGGATGGAAGATCAGAAGCCGTGGATTGCAAAGGGACCGTCGGGCATTGCGTTGCGCAGCCTGATCGAGTTCGTGAAGAGCTTTGCTGGATGAGTCGGCCAGGGATGTGCATGGATGTTAAGGATGTCTTTCGGAGTGCAACCGCCGAATCCGGGGCGCGCGTTTTTCTTCGAAAGAAAGCGCGCGCTATCCGTTGAGGGAAATCAGCGCGGTTGCTATAATCGAGGTCGTTCCGCACGCTTCCGGCACTGGAGCAGTTTGGTTCGGTTGCGAATCCCGCCACCATCAGCGTGAAGCGAACATTCCTCGCAGCCCGCGGACAGCGGGTTTGGAAATGTGGCCAGGTAGCTCAGGTGGTAGAGCGCAGCCCTGAAAAGGCTGGCGTCGGCGGTTCAACTCCGTCCCTGGCCACCATCTTTTCAATAAGTTAGCATCCCGGTGCATCTCCTTAATATGGGTTGCAACCCACAATAACCGCAAAATTGTGGGTTGCGGGATCACATCGTCCGTGTGCTCGCGGGTTTTGCGGCCGCGAGCCCAGTTTTCGAGTCGTCCGGCAGCAGTTGCTGCATCACCCATCCCTGAGCCTCGACTCTTCCAACCACTTCCATCACTCGATCGGCGCTGCGAGCCTAAGTCATTCCTGGAGATTTTGCCGCTAACTCCCTGCGGCTCAAGATTTTATCTGGATTCCACCCGATCCACCCAAAGTAAGTTCTTACGAATCAGATTTTACCGAACGCGAAAGAGGAAAATGCGAGCGATATCCCCCGCCGCAATCCCGCTGCTTCCGCCCACAGACGCGAGCCCCTCAAGCGGTTTCCACAGCGAGCCTCGCACACAGACGCATGTCTTTCCGAACCTGCCCCTCCCCCTTGCGCAACCCAATTTGTACTGCACAGCGTCAAGAAGTACCATCTACCCATGCCCGTCGAAACCGAGCTCCAGGCCCCCGCTTCCATTCGCGCGCCGCGCGGCAACTCCATCACCTGCAAAGGCTGGCAGCAGGAAGCGGCCATGCGCATGCTCATGAACAACCTCGACGAGGAAGTCGCCGAGCGCCCGCAGGACCTCGTCGTCTACGGCGGAACCGGCCGCGCCGCCCGCAGTTGGGAAGCCTACCGCGCCATCGTCGCCACCCTCAAAACTCTCGCGAACGACGAGACCTTGCTGGTGCAGTCCGGCAAGCCCGTCGGCGTTTTCAAGACGCACGATCACGCGCCGCGCGTGCTCATCGCGAATTCCAATCTCGTCGGCCACTGGTCCAACTGGGAGAAGTTCAACGAACTGGAACGCGCCGGACTCATGATGTACGGCCAGATGACCGCCGGTTCCTGGATCTACATCGGCTCGCAAGGAATTGTGCAAGGCACATTCGAGACCTTCTCCGCCGCGGGAGAGAAGCATTTCGGCGGCGATCTCGCCGGCAAACTGATCGTCAGCGGCGGCATGGGCGGAATGGGTGGAGCGCAGCCCATGGCAGCGACCATGACAGGCGCGGCCTTTCTCGGCATCGACGTCGATCCCGAGCGCATCAAGAAGCGCCTCAAGACCGGCTACTGCGACTTCATGGTCACTACGCTCGATGAAGCCCTGCGCATCCTGAAGAATGCCATCCGCAAGAAAGAGAATGTTTCCGTCGGGCTGGTCGGCAATTGCGCCGACGTGATTCCGGAACTGGCCGAGCGCGGTGTCGTTCCCGACATTTTGACCGATCAAACGTCGGCTCACGATCCGCTGAACGGATATGTGCCGAACGGCATGACTCTTTCAGAGGCAATCGAGTTACGGAAAAACGACCCGCACGCCTATCAGGAGCGGTCGCTCGATGCCATGGCACGGCACGTCGAAGGCATGTTACGCCTCCAGAAGATGGGCTCCGTCACCTTCGACTACGGTAATAACATCCGCACTTTCGCCTTTCAGCGCGGCGTGAAGAATGCCTACGACTTCCACGGATTTGTACCGGAATATATTCGTCCGCTGTTTTGCGAAGGCCGTGGCCCGTTCCGCTGGGTCGCACTGTCGGGCGAACCCTCCGACATTCACGTGACCGACGATCTGGTTCTGGAATTGTTCCCCGCGAACCGCATCCTGCGGCGCTGGATCGACCTGGCACGCAAGCGCATCAAGTTCCAGGGCCTGCCCGCGCGCATCTGCTGGCTGGGTTACGGCGAGCGCGCGCAATTCGGACTGGCCATGAACGATCTGGTGAAGAAGGGCAAGATCAAGGCCCCGATCGTGATTGGCCGCGATCATCTCGACTGCGGTTCGGTGGCGTCGCCGTTCCGAGAAACCGAAAGCATGAAGGACGGCTCCGACGCAGTCGCCGACTGGCCCCTGCTCAACGCGCTGTTGAACACGGCCGCAGGCGCGTCGTGGGTGTCGATCCACAACGGCGGCGGCGTCGGCATCGGCTACTCCCTGCACGCCGGACAAGTCACCATCGCCGACGGCACCGACGAGATGGCCAAACGCATCGAGCGCGTCCTGACCACCGACCCCGGCATGGGAATCATTCGTCACGCCGACGCAGGTTACGACGAGGCAAAGCAGTTTGCGAAGAAGACCGGCGTGAAGATACCGATGAGTTCGTAATCGTTGATCGCTCTGGCCGGCCAGGTTTAGTCGCGCTTCGTGCGCCTGCGGAGGTATTCCCCGGGAAGCGCGATCACAACCCCTTCGATCTTCTTGCCCAGGTACGGTCCGAAGTGTCGAATGTCACCCGTCAACAGGTGAGTTGCCCGAGATGCGATGGCAGCAAGTAGGATCGGCACATCTTTTTCCGGCAGAGTGACCCCGCGCGGAAGTGCCCGTTGGCCGGCTTCAACCAACTGAATTCCTCCTGACAGCTTCGCCAGCCGCATCGCTTGCTCTTCGTCGTGGAGGTTAATCCTTGCTTCTTCCAAGGCGTAATGGGATGTGCACAATGTCACGTTGTCGAGCCTCCAGAGCCGGAGAAGACCGGCGTCCGGCCGGTACGCGGCAGAAAACAGAACATTGGCGTCGAGAAACAGGCGATCCATTTACACTGGTCGCCGGTGCGGAATCGAATCCGGATCGAGGCCCAGCTTTCGGACCACTCTCTGCGCCTTGCGATAGTCCGCCTCGTCGATGGCGTTGGAGAGCAGCAATTCCGCCTTACGCTCGGGAGTGTACCGTTCGACGGGGACAACGATCGCCGGCCGGATGAGGATGCCGTCTTCCTTCTCTTCGGCGATCACGATGCTGCCTTCTTCAATGCCAAAACGCTTGCGCAATTTTGCCGGGACTACGATTGCGCCGCGCTTTCCCACTCTGGCCGATTGCATGATCTAACCTCGGATGTCCGGATGTATGAGTATCTGATTATACAATATGCCCGACATTCAGGCAATATGGCTTCGGTTGACCAATTCCAAAACGCGACTGGGCAGTTCCTGCGTGCGCATGGCTCACTTGGCCAACGCGTCGTGCACCGCCTCGTACGCCGGTTTCTTCTGGTACTTGTCATCCCAGAGCAGCGCCCATCCTTGCCCTTTGTAGAAGCCCGGAATCCACGAGTGCTTGTCGGTGAATCCCCAGGTTTGCAGCAGCTTGCACTTGGGCTGCTGGACGCACAGAGTGGTGATTTCGCCATAGAGTTTGGCTTGCGCGGCGAGCGAGGCCGGACTTGAATCGTTCAGCCGGACGTCGAGTTCGGTGATGTGCAACTCCAGCCCGAGTTTGGCAAACCGTTTCAAGTTCCTGGCGAAGGAAGCCAGCTTCGCCGGATCGTCGAAGTGCAATCCCACGTGCGCCTGAAAACCAATGCCATCGAGAGGCACGCCGTTCTTCTTGAACCTCTTCGCCATGGCATAGATGGCATCGGATTTCTTGTTTACTTCTTCCGCGTCGTAATCGTTGTAGAAGAGCTTCGCGCTCGGGTCCGCTTCGCGCGCCCAGCGCAGAGCCAGCTCAATGTACTTGGTCCCCGTCCCCGCGCCGATTCCAGGCTGGTCGTACCAGATGGTCGGGTGCAGGGTGCCGTCGTCGTTGAACGCTTCGTTGACCACATCCCACGCGTAAACTTTCGAGGCATAGTGCGCCATCACAGTTTTGATGTGGCTGTGCAGAATCTCGCCAAGCTGGGCCGGAGAGTGGTTCCCCTTGGTGACCCACTCCGGCAGCTGGTTGTGCCAGACCAGAGTGTGCCCGCGAACCACCATGTTATGGCTTTGAGCAAACGCGACCAGCGCGTCGCCGCTGACGAAATTGTAAGGATTCGGGTCAGTATCAGGCCTGGGATGAATGGGACCGAACTTCATAGCATTCTCCGCTTGCAGTTGACTGAACTCCGATCCGAGGATGGCGGCATAGTCCGCCTCAGCGAGATGCGAGGCGGCGGCAGCCGTGCCAATCGTAAGGTGGCGAGCCTCGCCGGCCTGACGCAGCGTTCCAGCCGCGGGTGCAGCGACGCGCGACTCCTGCGCGGCAGCGCCGGACAGAAGCGCTGTTCCGCACATTCCGCACAAAAGTGTTGTCATCAACATCCGAAACCAAGCGCTGATCGCGCAAGCGTTCATCATGGTTGAACCTTCCCGTCCGATGTTAGCCGACGGCGCAACTCTGTCAACTCCGCGAACCGAATTAGACGACGGGTTCACGTTGCCTTCGCCACTGGAGGCTTTGTTAGACTAGTTACACGTGAGCACCGCAACCCGACGACCCCACCCATCCAAAGCACTGCTGCTAGTCAATGCCGGCCAGTTGCTCACCTTGCGCGCCGCACCGGCAAAGTCCGGGCCGCGTCGCGGGTCCGGCCTGAAAGAGCTTGGCGTTCTGAAGGATGGCGCGGTGCTGTGCCTGGGCGGCAAGATCGTCTCTGTCGGCGCGACCAGAGACGCGTTGCGCGACCCGTGGCTCAAGAAGCATCGGAAGAAAGTCATAGAAATCGACTGCGCCGGCAAGGTGGTACTCCCGGGCCTCGTGGATTCGCACACCCACCCCGTTTTTGTGGGCCCACGGCTGGTGGATTTCGAGAAGCGCATCGAAGGCGCTTCCTACGAAGACATTGCGACAGCGGGCGGAGGAATCCGTTCCAGCCTGGAGGCGGTTCGCAAATCGGCCAAGAACGCCCTGGCCGCGAAAGTCGTGACCGCGCTGCAGGACATGGCCGCGCATGGCACCACAACCGTGGAAGCCAAATCCGGATACGGCCTCACCGTCGAGTCGGAACTGAAGTCGCTGGAGGCCATTAAGGACGCGGCCTCGCGCTGGCCCGGGACGGTCGTGGCCACCCTTCTCGGAGCCCATGTCGTCCCAAAAGAATTTAAGGGCTGCTCACAAAAGTACGTTGAGATCGTCTGTAAGGAGATGATTCCTCGAGCGGCTCGGCGGAAGCTCGCCCAATTTGTGGACGTGTTCTGCGACCAGGGAGCCTTTACTGCCGAGGAAACCGAGCAGATCTTTGCAGCGGCTAAGCAGCATGGGTTGAGCGTCCGCGCGCACATGGGCCAGCTTTCGGAAACAGTTCTGGGGCCGTTCCTGCGTTTTGATCCAGCCTCGTTCGATCACATGGACCACGTGAACGAAGGCGACATTGCACAGTTGGCGAAACGCGATACCGTGGCGACACTGGTGCCGGGAGCGAATTATTTCCTGGGTTTGAAGGAGTATCCGAATGCGCGCCGCTTGATCGATTCCGGCGTGCCAGTGGCTCTGGCGACGGACTATAACCCCGGCACCTCACCCACGATCAGCATGCCCATGGCAATGTCGCTAGCTTGCACACACATGAAGATGTCTCCGGCGGAGGCGGTCGCGGCAGCCACTATCAATGGGGCATGGGCTCTGCGATTGGCCGATCGTAAAGGAAGCATCGAGCCCGGAAAAGATGCTGATCTGGCGGTGTTTGACGTAAACGACTACCGCGAAATCCCGTACTGGTTTGGCGCCAATCACTGTACGGAAACCGTTCTGAATGGGGTGCCCGTATCGCACCGTTGAACTTTCGCAAGGCACCATCCGTATCAAGCTGGAGTGGGGTTGTGCAACTGCGTTCGCGACACTCGCCATTTCGAGAAACACAATTAAGGAAGCAATCCGATTCAATCTCCTGAGGGAAACCATGAAGCGTATTTTTGCAGTTATGACTTTTTTCGTGCTGACAATCTCGCTGGCTGCCGCGCAGCGGCTGCCCGAGGTGGCAAGACCAGAGAATTACAAACTCACGTTCACGCCCGATCTCGACAACGCCCAGTTCGAGGGCGATGAAGCCATTGCGATCCGTCTGCTGAAGCCGACCTCGGAGATCACGCTGAACGCGGTCGATATCGATTTCCACAACGTCACGGTCACCAGTGGTGGCGCCACCCAGAAGGCCAAGGTCACGCCCGACAAAGAAAAAGAAATGGTAGTGCTGTCGGTCGAGAAACCGCTGGCCGCGGGTCCGGCCACGGTCCACATAACCTACGCGGGCATTCTCAACGACGAAATGCGCGGCTTGTACCTCGGCAAGGACGACAAGGGACGCAAATATGCCGCCTCGCAGTTTGAAGCTACCGATGCGCGGCGCGCCTTCCCCTCGTTCGACGAACCCGACTACAAAGCGACGTTCGACATTACGGCGATCGCCGACAACGGCCAGGTCGCAATCTCGAACCAGAAAATCGTGTCTGATACTCCCGGCCCCGGGGACAAGCACACCGTTCGTTTCGCCACGACCGCGAAAATGTCGTCCTACCTGGCGGCGCTAGTGGTGGGCAACTTTGAGTACATTGAGGGCGAAGCCGACGGCATTCCGATTCGCGTCTACAGCACTCCAGGCAAGAAAGAAATGGGCAAGTTCGCCCTCGAATCCGCGGAATACATTCTCGGCTATTACGACAAGTATTTCGGAATCAAGTATCCCTACGGGAAGCTGGACCTGATCGGCCTGCCCGACTTTTCCGCGGGCGCCATGGAGAATACCGGCTGCATCACCTTCCGCGAAGTGATTCTTCTCATTGACGAGAAGCAAGGCTCCGTTGGCTTGAAGAAGACCATCGCGAGCGTAATCGCACACGAAATGGCGCACCAATGGTTTGGCGATCTGGTCACGATGAAATGGTGGGACGACATCTGGCTCAACGAAGGATTTGCCACTTGGATGGAAAGCAAGCCGGTCGCGAAGTGGAAACCAGAATGGAATTACGCTCTCGACGACGTGAGCGGAACCGGTGGAACCCTCAACGTGGATTCGCTGGCGAATACGCGTCCGATTCATCAGGCAGCCGACACCCCGGCACAAATTCAGGAACTGTTCGACGGAATCGCCTATGGCAAGGCAGCATCGGTGCTGCGCATGCTGGAATCGTATCTTGGCGAAGAGACCTTCCGCGCGGGTGTAAACGCGTATCTCAAGCAGCATCAATACGCCAATGCGACGGCGGAAGATTTCTGGGATGCGCAGGCGAAAACCTCGAAGAAGCCCGTGGACAAGATCATGCCAACGTGGGTGAAACAGCCGGGCGCTCCCATTGTCAACGTGAAGGCGCAGTGCTCCGGTAATTCCACCAGCGTGTCTTTGACCCAGCAGCGCTATTATTTTGACCGGTCGAAGTTTGAAGCGGGCAACGATGAGCTCTGGCAGATTCCGTTGTGCATGAAGGGATCGGCCAGCGGCAGCGATTCGAAGTGCGAACTGATGACCAAGAAGGAAGAGACCTTCACGCTGCCAGGGTGCTCGACGTGGGTACTGGCCAACGCGGGCGCGACCGGATACTACCGCACCGGCTACTCCGCGGATGCAGTGCGGGCTCTGGCCGGCGACGCCGAGACCAAGCTGACTCCAGCGGAGCGAATCTCGTTGCAGAACGATATCTGGGCTTCGGTGCGAGTCGGGCGGGAACCGGTGGGCGACTATCTCGCCTTCGCCCAAGGCTTGCAGTCGGACCGCAACCGTGCAGTGCTGGAAGACGTGCTTAAAGAGCTCGGTTACATCAGCCGGTACCTCGTCAGCGATAGCGATCGTGATTCCTATCGTGCGTGGCTGCGGCAATACCTGACCCCGGCCATGCAGGAAATGGGATACAACCCGAAGCCCGGTGAGAGCGACGAACAGCGAACTCTGCGGTCGCGGGTGTTCGGCGCACTGGGCTATGATGCCCGCGATCCAGAGGCCCTGGAGGAAGCGCGCAAACTTGCCGAGCAGGCGCTGGCCGATCCGTCATCGGTCGACAGCGAAATGGCCGGCGATGCCTTCGCGCTTGCGGCGTTGAATGGGGATATTGCGTTCTACGACCGGATCAGCGCCGCGACGAAGAATCCAAAATCACCCGAGCAGTACTACACGTACCTGTTCACGCTGCCTCAGTTCAGCGATCCGAAGCTGCTGCAGCGCACGCTGGACTTCGCCATCTCACCTGAGGTGCGATCGCAGGATGCGCTCAATGTGCTCACCAGCGTAATGGGCAATCCAGCCGGGCAGCAATTGGCCTGGGATTTTGTCCGCCAGCACTGGCCGGAAATTGAAAAAGCCGGAGGCCCGTTTGCCAGCGCCGAGGTCGTGGGAGCGACCAGCGTTTTCTGCGACGCCGGATTACGCGATCAGGTCACGGAGTTCTTTACCGCTCACAAAGTCGCGGCGGCAGAGCGCACCTACAAACAATCGATTGAACGGATCAACAACTGCATCGATTTGAAGTCACAGCAGGAAACACAACTGGCGTCGTGGCTGGGAAAGCGCGGCACCGCCGGCGGAAAATAGAAAGCGGGATGCGAGGGCGGCCCGGGAGAAACCCTGGGCCGCTTTCATTTGCGGGAAATCGTTTCCTTGCTCAGAACAGTCGTCCGATCGAGAAATTTACCCGACTCTGGCCGGTGGGACTCACGCTGCCTGCGAGCGCGATGGGCCCGACGATGGTGTCGGAGATTACTCCCAGATTGAACGTGCCGTGCACGGCAACCGGCCCGGGATCGAGCAGGGCCGTGCCGAAAGTGGTGCCCGCCTCATACCATCCGCCCCAATAGACTTTTCTTCCGACCAGGGAGGGCAGGCGATAAAGTTCACGGCGAAATCCAAGCGACGCATAGGCGTAGTGGTTTCCCAGAAACTCCTGCGGAAGATAGGCGCCTAATCGAAACGGTCCGCCCAGCGCGAAGACCTGAAACGGGCCAGCCGAGCCGCGGAAGGTAGTCCCTCCTGACATATCGACAAAGAGCGAAGTCTTTCCACCGATTGGGACAAAGCTGGAAGTCTGCACGTCGAGTTGCCCAATAGGATGGGCCAGCCCCGGGCTCTGCAGTACGCGCGAGAGCGTCGCAACCACGCGCATGCCTTTGCTGGGCACCGAGGGACTGTCCTGCCCGTCCCAAACGTAGCGCGCGCGGAATTCGCCGGTGCTGCCGTGGACGATAGGCAAACCAGCGGCCCCGATCAGCGGACTCAACTTGCCATCGAAAATTTCATAGCCGAGGCGGAGTTCGCTGAGGCGGCCGGAATCATACCCGATGTCGAAGCCGCCCCCCGCACGCTCGTCCCCGAAGACTGCAACCCGCGTCTGGCCGGTAAACGAGTTGCGGGCATACTTCGAAGCGAATGCGTACGGCGAAACAAAAAAGTGCGACTGCCCTAAAGGCTGGTAGAACTCGGTGGCCGCCAGATTACTTGACCCGAAAAGGAGATCGTTGCGCCACTCGCCACCGTGGTGAGCGATGTCCATGAAAGTCACTCGCGCACCGGCGGAGAAATCAAAAGCGGCCACGCCGGAACCGTCCACATTCACGGCGAGATCCAGGAATGGCGGACCATAAGATTTATCGTGGGTAGTAACGCGCAGGGCGGGAACTCCATTCTGCGTGAATCCCTCATACCCCAGCCTGTCGAACTGGCCTTCCCCGGCGATGCGGGTCAGTTGGGTGTCGACTTTAGAAAGGTCAAGAGGCCCGCGGAACGCCTTGCTGAGCCGGTGCTTGATCCTGGTGTCGGTGTCGGAATCCGCACCGGTGACCTCGATGGCCTCTATTTTCGCGGGCGCCCGATGTCTGCGCGCCGCGCGCGTTGCCAGATACTCCTCCCACTCCGCTGGATCCTGGATTGCATAGGGAAGAAGACCGGCCGACTGGCTGGCCGCAGTCTTGTGACCGAGGGCGATGAGTTCTTTGACGCGCGAGTAGTCCGTCCCCGTGAAACCGGTCATGTCGACGCTTACCTTGGCTTGGGCCAGCGCCAGCGAACGGCGCTCGTTCTGCGTCACCATGACGTCGACGGCGCGACCGAGCACTCCCGGGAGCGTTTCCAGCTGAGTGAGGTTCCCGGGGGCAAGGCGCAACTCCACCGCGATCACCGCGTCCGCTTGCATCGCGAGAACGGTTTCGACCGGAATGTTTTGGATCATCCCGCCATCCGCCAGCACGCGCCCGTTGATCTCAACCGGGGTGAATACGCCCGGGAGTGCCATGGAGGCACGCACCGCCTGAGCCAACGAACCGTCCCGCAGAACCACGCCTTCCCCGCTCAGCATGTCGGTGGCTACGCAACGGAATGGAATGGGCAGGTCGTCAAAGCTGGCGACGCTGGATTCCGGGAAGGCAATGCGGTCGAGCAACAGGCCCACTCCCTGGCCGGGGTTGACTCCGTTGGGCCCGTTTAGTCCCTGCTTCAGGCCGAGTGGTGCATGGATTAGAAAGTCGCGCCGGTCCTGTTTCCGGCGATAGGAGAGCTGGGTGTAGGCCGGCTCGGGAAGCATGGCTGCGTCCCAATCGATTTTTTCGGCAAACTTCTGGATCTCGGCCGGAGACATGCCGGTGGCATACATCGCGCCAATGATGCTGCCCATGCTGGTTCCGGCAATTCGGTCCACCGGGATGTGATTCTCTTCCATCCACTGGATCACGCCGATTTCGGCCAGGCCGAGCGCACCACCGCCGCTGAGAGCCAGACCAATCCGCTGACGATTAGCGGAGGCCGGGGCTTGCGGCCGCGTGGAAGAGTCCTGCGCGCTTGCGAGCAGTGGCAAAAGCATGCTCAACCAAAAAGTCAGGGCAATCGGGACGAATGCAGTCCGATTCGATTTCATCGTGCGCTCCTGGGGTGCGGAAGCAAAACGCCGCCTACGCGCGGATTCCAAGGTGAGGGAAAAAGGTTAGCAGGTTTGCGCGGTCTGAGTCAGTAATCGCAGGTTGAGTTTGCAGGTTAAAATGAAGGTCAGTTCGGCTTCGACGACGACACAGGCTGCGCACCACGCGCCTGCTCGACCACGCCTCTGACAGCGTCGACGACGACCTCGGGCCGATCGATCTGAATGTAGTGCGAACTGTTCTTCGCGATCGTCTGCGTCCCCCGCGTCGACAGGTGAGCTAATTCTTCCTGCATCTTCTCCCAGGCATCGTTCACGGGTTTGGCAAGGTCTGCCGGGAGTTCGCTAGACGGTTTATCGGGATCGTGCGACAGCACGGCCAATGGCATGTCGCCGAGCGAGCCAGTGGCGGCCGTTTGCGCGGCACTTTCCTTAATGCTCTTGAATTCTGCGATGACTTCGCGCATGGATTGGAAATTGCATTCGGCGGCACGTTGCTCGGGATCGTCGTCGCACAGATTGAGCAAGCGCGGAACCCCGAAGGGCATGGTGAATTCCAGGAATTCGGCTTCTCGGAGCTGGGTGCCTTCCATATTTTTGAGCTCCGGCGGGAAACGACTCTCCTGATCGGGATGGGAAGCATCGACCAGCACCATACCCGCAACCTCGTTGCGGTAGAGGCTGGCGTAAAGGCGCACATCGTATCCGCCCATCGAATGGCCGACGAGAACATAAGGCGGCGCAACGCCCGCGGCCCGCAGTAACGCGTGCAATTCAGCGGCGAACACTTTGCTGGTACGCGGTTGCGAACTGGATTCGCTGTAGCCGAGTCCGGCGCGGTCGTAGGAGCAGACGCGCGTGAACTTTGCAATCTGTGGCTGCACCTTGCGCCACGAAATGTAACTGTCGCCCAGGCCAGAATCGAGTATGACGGCAGGACTCCCCTCACCCGTACAGTCGATGTGCATTTTGTACCCGCCCACGTCGAAGAGCCTGCCCTCCATGGGATTAAAGCGGCGGTCGCGGGCCTCGAAGATGTTCTCGTAGATCATTCCAGCGGCGGCGAGAGAGAGCAGCAAGATCAGCAAGCCGATGGCGATGCGCCGGAGCAGCGGGCGACGCGGATCGGATAGAGGTGGGGCGTTCTGCATGTTGAACAGGGACGCGCAGCCCGAGCGTCGCGCTTAGTGGCACGTATTCTACATGACTGGCGGCACCGTGATGCCCATGACCGCCAGGCATCTCATTAATTCGCGGCGGACGACCGCGACGGTGGCCAAGAGGAACGCTTTCTGCCTCTCGTCCGGCTCGCTGAGAATCGGATGGCGGTGGTAAAAGGCGTTGAAAAGCTGCCCGAGCTGGAAAACATGTTTCGCCAGAAACGCCGGCTCGGTGGTTGCAATGCACTGCTCGATCACCGACGACGTCTTCGACGACGCCAACCAGAGTTCCCAGATCTCGTTCGCAGCCTCGCCGGTGAATGCCTGAGCCAGATCGGCGGGCGAGATCTGGCTGGCGGCGTCTTGACCGAAAGTCTCGGGATCGACGCCAGCTTTGCGGAAGATGCTGGTCGCACGCACCACCGCATACTGCGCGTACGGACCGGTTTCGCCTTCGAAACTGAGCGCCTCTTTGAAGTCGAAGGCGATCACCGACTGCTTGGTGTACTTCAGCATGAAATAGCGCAAAGCGCCGATAGCGATCTGCGTAGCAATCTGCAAGCGCTCGGGATCGCTGAGCTGCGGATGCCGCGAGTCGACTTCCTTCTTCGCCGAGACGATCAACTGGTCAAGCAGATCGTCAGCCTTCACGCCGAAGCCTTTCCGCCCGCTGACCCCGATGAAGGATCGCGTCTTCTCTTCCTCACTCAGGTTGTAGCCGAGCTCGGCTGCGCAGCGCGGAGTCAGCACGACCATCCCGTAGGAGAAGTGCGTGAAATGGTCGGCAGCTTCTCCGTAACCCAGATCGCGCAGGGCTTCCTTAACGGTGTTTTGCGCTTCCGACTGTCGTACGTCGATGACGTTGTAGTTTTCGGCCACGTCGCCGAAATGAGGATGATCCTTCTCGCCATCCGCGGTGGAAATCCAGCAGTCGTGATTGTTCGGATAACGGTAGAACTTGCGATATCCGAAGTCGCGCCCCAGCAGCCCGAACTTCCACATGTGGTAAGCGATGTCCTTGCCCACGTAGCCGACGGTCCCGTTGGAGCGCACGATCACCTTCTGGTCTTCCTCTGTGATTTTGTCTACCTCTGTGTCCTCAGTGTCCTCTGTGGTGGCATTTGGTTCCGCAGTCCCGGCACGCCGCATCACCCAGCAGCCTTCATTCTTCCCCTCACTCTCGAAGGTAAGCACCCCCGCTTCTTTCAGCTTGGTGAAAGCCGCATCCCAAAAATGCAGATGCAGAATTTCGCTCTCGCGCGGAAGAAAATCGTATTCGATGTCGAGCCGGTCCATGGTCTCCAGATGGCGGCGCAACACGGCAACCGAGATTAAATCGGCGACGGCAGCAGTCTCCGTCGAAGCATCTTCGATGGCATGCAGGGTCTGCAGCCGCAGCTGCCGGTTCGCCTTGTCTGCCTCGTACCACTGCGAAACCCGGGCATACAAATTCCAGCAGTAATAGTCGAAGCGCGGCTGCCGGGTCAGCGCCTCGATTTCCGCGCGCGATTTCTTCTCGATGTGCATAAAGCCGACCACCACGTCGGCCACCTGCACCCCCGTGTTGTCAATGTAGTTCTGAATGTCGACTTCCCTGCCGGCATAGCGCAGCAGTCGAACGAACGTGTCGCCGAGAATGGCGTTGCGCAGGTGTCCGATGTGCGCGGCCTTATTGGGATTGATGCTCGAGTGTTCAACCAGAATCTTTCCCGGCGGAATCTCAGTCGGCGGCTTCTGGTCGGCAACGAGGGCCGCGGCCATCCATGCCCGGTCGATGCTGATGTTCAGGTAGCCGGGAGGAGCCACTTGCATTCCGGCGATGCCTTCCATTGCGCCGATCTCCGCCCGAATCGTCTCGGCGATCTTAAGCGGCGCCACGCGCAGAGGCTTGGCGAACGGAAAAATCGGGATCGCGAAGTCTCCGAGTTCGACCTTGGGAGGCTGTTCGACGACGACTCCCGGCAACGCGACGCCGGGATATCGCCGCTGCAGACATTCCAGCACGCGCTGGGCAAGACGATGTTCCAGATGACGATACAAGAAGCTCCTCTAAGTGATTGAAGAAACAGTGATTTTATCAGAGCGGGCGAGGGGCGCACGTTTGACGGAGAATGTTTGACGGAGATGGAACGGTTCCCTATGATGAAAGTCCCGTCGTTGGCCGCTGGTCGTTCGTCGTTAGCCGCTCCGCTGTGGGCCGGGGCGATGAGTGTTCGCCAACGACCAAGGACTAACGGCCATCGACGGTTTTCCATATGCGCATTGCCTATCTAGAATGTTTTTCCGGCGTGAGCGGCGACATGTTCCTGGGCGCGCTCATCGATGCCGGAGTTCCGCCGCGAGTTCTGGAAGAAACCGTGGCGGCGCTCGACGTAGGCGCACGGCTGGAAATTTCGCGAGTCGTTCGCAGCGGGATTTCAGCGACCAAGGTCGACGTGTGGGTGGACGGGGAGAAAGACCTTCCGCGGGAAGAGTACTGGGCGAAACAAGATGTGGCGTGGGCGCCCACGAACTCTCACCACGAGCGCGGTCATCATAGTCACGACCAGGGACATCATCATGACCACGAGCATTCTTCGGTGCACGAAACTCTGCGGGCGGAAGCCTGCCCTGAGCCCGCCGAAGGGGCGCCCGCGCCACATGAACATTCCCATAGCCGCGGGTTAACTGAAATTCGCGAGATCATCGGCAAGGCCGCGATCAGCGACACTGCCAAAAAGACGGCCATCGCGATTTTCGAGGCCCTGGGAACCGCCGAGGCGAAGATTCATGCTACTTCGATCGAGAAGGTGCACTTCCACGAAGTGGGAGCAGTCGACGCGATGGTCGACATCGTCTGTGCGGCGGTCGGAGCTGAAGTCCTTGGCGCGGATGAGATCGTCTGCTCTCCATTGAACGTCGGCGGCGGAACAGTGCAGTGCGCTCACGGCACGTCTCCCGTGCCGGCCCCGGCGACGGTCGAGCTGTTGAAAAACGCGCTGGTGTACTCGTCGGGCGTGCAGGCGGAACTGGTCACACCCACCGGAGCGGCAATTGTGAAGACTTTGGCCAAACGTTTTGCCGCGTTCCCCGAAATGAAACTTGAAAAGTCGGGCTACGGGGCGGGCACGCGTGAGTTCCCCGGCCTTCCGAACGTTGTGCGCTTGACAATAGGAGAGGCTGCGTCAACTCTGGCCGCGAAGACAGCGTCCGAAACCGTGACCGTGTTGGAAGCCAATCTCGATGATCTGAATCCGCAGGTATTCGGATACGTCATGGATCGACTGCTCGCAGAAGGCGCGCTGGACGTGTTCGGCATGCCGGTGCAGATGAAAAAGAACCGTCCGGGTACGCTGCTCACAGTGCTGTGCAAACCCGAAGATGCGGCTAAGCTGACGCAGTTGATCTTCACCGAAACCACCACGCTGGGCGTCCGGCGGCGCGACGAGGTTCGGCAGACTCTGGCACGCCGCTGGGAAAACGTCCGCACCCAATGGGGCGAGGTGCGAATCAAAATTGCCAGCATGAACGGAACCGTCACCAACTACGCGCCCGAATATGAAGACTGCCGGCGCATCGCGAGCGAGCATCGGGTGCCGCTGAAGACGGTGATGCAGGAAGCGGCGCGAGCGTATCTCGCGGAAGACGAAAAACATTAACCACAGAGGAACACGGAGCAGCCTTCTGTGATCCTCAGTGGCCTCTGTGGTTCAAAAACATATGACTCGAAAGTTTTACATTACGACCCCGATTTACTACGTGAACGCGCGGCCGCACATTGGGCACGCGTATACCACGATCGCCTGCGACACCATCGCGCGCCGCCAGCGACTGCTGGGCGCCGACACGTTTTTCCTCACCGGCACCGACGAGCACGGCCAAAAGATCGAGCGGGCCGCGCAGGCTGCCGGCAAAACGCCGCAGCAGTACGCCGACGAGATTTCGGCGGAGTTCCGCAATCTCTGGAAGCGGATGGGAATTTCGAACGACGACTTCATCCGCACCACCGAAGAGCGGCACATGAAGCGCATGCAGGAACTGTTTCGCCGCATTCGCGACAACGGCTACATCTACAAAGGTACGTACACCGGGCAGTATTGTGTCTCGGACGAACTTTATGTCGACGGCGCGCAGCCCGGCGATCCCTGCCCAACCTGCGGACGCATTACTGAAACGGTTCACGAAGAGAATTATTTCTTCAAGCTATCGGCCTTCCAGGACAAGTTACTGGAGCTTTATAAGAACCCGGACTTCATTCGGCCAGAGACTCGGCGCAACGAGGTGATTTCCTTCGTCCGCTCCGGGCTACGCGACCAGTCGATCAGCCGCTCGACATTTTCCTGGGGCATCCCCGTGCCCGACGATCCCAAGCACGTGATTTATGTGTGGTTCGACGCGCTGGCCAACTACATCACGGCGATCGGCTACGGCTCGAAGCACGCCGCCGCGCAAGAGGCATTCAAGAAATATTGGCCGGCCGACGTCCACATGATCGGCAAAGAGATCGTTCGCTTCCATTGCGTCTACTGGCCCGCGTTCCTGATGGCGGCGGGATTGCCATTGCCGAAAGCTATTGTGGCGCACGGCTGGCTGCTGTTTGAAGAAAGCAAGATGTCGAAGTCGCGTGGGAACATCGTGCGTACGGAGACGATTCTCGATGTGCTGGGCGCGGACGCGCTCCGCTATTTCCTGTTGCGCGAGGTCGTATTCGGGCAGGATGGTTCGTTTTCCTTCGACGCGCTGGTGCAGCGCTACAACTCTGACCTCGCCAACGGCCTGGGAAATCTGGCCAGCCGCACGTTAACCATGATTAACCGGTACTTCAAGGGCGAGGTGCCTTATCCGTCGGGAACGGCGTCGAAAATTCCCGCGGACGACGCGATTGCCGAGACGGCGCGCAGGACGATTCTCGAATTTGGCACGCTGTTCGATCAATTCCAGTTTTCTCGCGCGCTTGAGGCCGCGTGGGGCCTGATCGCTGCGGTCGACAAGTACATCGTCGAAAACGAACCTTGGTCACTGGGCGAGAAGCAGGACGATGCGAGCCGAGCGCGGCTGGCCACGGTGCTTTACACTTCGGCCGAGGCGCTGCGCATCGCAACCGCACTGGCGCATCCGGTCATGCCCGACGCCACTGCCAAAATCTGGGCGCAGATGGGCCTCGGCGACATCAAGAAGATCGCGCTGAGCGAACTGGCCTGGGGACAGTTGCCGCTGGGCACGAAGCTCGGCGATGTGCACCCGGTTTTCCCGCGCGCCGACAAGAGCGCAATCGAAAGGATGCAGCAGATGGAAGATCAGCAACGAGGTCCGGCCGTGGAGGAACCGAAGCAGCCGGCAGCTCAGCCTCCTGCGACGCCTCCGCCAGTGAAGGCGCAACCCGCGGGGCCCCCTGCGGCTGCTGCTGCGGCCGACGGCGGGAAGATTACGATCGACGACTTCGCCAAGATTGAACTGCGCGTGGGCGTGGTGAAGGTCGCCGAGCGCGTGCCCAAGGCGGACAAACTGCTGCGCCTGGAAATCGATATCGGGACGGAAGTACGGCAGGTTCTGGCCGGAATCGCCGAGGCTTATGCACCCGAGACTCTCATCGGCCGCAAGGTCGTGATCGTGGCCAATCTGGCTCCGCGAAAGCTGCGTGGCATGGAGTCGAATGGAATGATCGTGGCGGCTT
Source organism: Acidobacteriota bacterium (assembly GCA_013289685.1). Lineage (GTDB taxonomy): Bacteria > Acidobacteriota > Terriglobia > Terriglobales > Acidobacteriaceae > Sulfotelmatobacter. The sequence continues at coordinate 301,099 of JABCZL010000006.1, forward strand.
CGCTCGAAGGCGGAAAGCCAGTGCTGGCGGGCTTTCTGGAAGATGTGCCGGTCGGAGCGCGGCTCAAGTAGGCAAGATCAAAAACTGGCCTCGCTGCGCTTGGCCGCACGGGCGAAGGCGCCCGTCCCCACACAAACCAGCGACCGTCGCTTTCGCTAACGACCAACGACCATCGACCAACGACCATGTTTGTAGATTCGCACGCACATCTCGACGGCAAGCAGTTCGATGCGGACCGCGAGCAAGTTATCGCACGAGCCCGCGAGGCCGGAGTGCGGACCATGGTCGCCATCGGTAACGGTGACGGCCCTCCCGTGCTCGATGCCGGGGTTCAACTCGCCGACAAGCATCCGTTCATGTACGCGACCATTGGGATCCATCCTCACGAGGCGCGCCTGGCGTCCGACCAGGCGTACAGCGAAATGGAGCGACTGGCGCGGCATCCCAAGGTGATTGCCTGGGGCGAGATCGGCCTCGATTATTACTACGATCATTCTCCGCGAGAAACGCAGAAGCAGGTATTCGCGCGGCAGATGCAACTGGCGGCAGCGGCGAAGCTGCCCATCGTGATTCACTGCCGGCCGTCTGACGGCAGCGACAATGCCTGGCAAGACTGCTTAAGCATGATTCAGGAGCAGTGGGCTCCGCACTGGCTGGGCGGCATTCTGCACTGTTTTACCGGAAACTGGGACCAGGCCAAGCGCGCGCTCGACATGGAATTTATGATTTCTTTCGCGGGGAATTTAACGTTTCCCAAGGCCCAGCAGATTCGCGACGCGGCGCTCCAGGTTCCGCTCGACCGCATGCTGATCGAGACCGATTCGCCTTATTTGGCGCCGGTCCCGCATCGCGGCAAGCGCAACGAACCCGCCTTCGTTAAGGAAACGGCGCGCCAGTTGGGCGAATTGCGCGGATTTTCCATGGACGAAGTGGGCGAGCAGACCTCGCGCAATTTCTACAATTTTTTCAAATTGGATGAAATTGCTGAAAGCAAAGTATCCGCACCGTAGACTCGCGGTTCTGTTAACCTCTGGTTAAGATTCCATTATTTCAGAAAGATTAGAAATGTATGCCCGATAACAGTTTCGATGTGGTGAGCAAAATCGACCTGAACGAGGTCTCGAACGCCATCCAGCAGGCGCTCAAGGAGGTTCACACACGCTTCGACCTGAAGGATTCGAAGTCGAATATCGAACTGGAAAAGGATGCGATCGTGCTGCATTCCGCCGATGAGTACAAGCTGAAGGCTGTGAATGACATCCTGCAGCAGAAATTGGTGAAGCGCGGAGTTTCGCTCAAAGGCCTTACATACGCCGCGGTCGAACCGGCCGCGGGCGGTACGGCCAAGCGCCGCGTCACCATGCAGCAAGGCATCGCCATCGAGAAAGCGCGAGAGATCGTGAAGCTGGTGAAAGACTCCAAGAAGAAAGCGCAAGCCTCCATTCAGGGCGATCTGGTGCGCATCAGCGGAAAGGATCGCGACGCGCTTCAGGAAGTGATCGCCCTGTTGAAAGGGCACGATTTCGGAATTGATTTGCAGTTTACGAATTACCGGACGAACTAGAACCCGACTTCGGACCTCGGACTTCAGACCACGCCTGAAGTCCGAGGTCTGAGGTCCGAAGTCTGAGGTCTGACTTACTTGAGCGCAACGGCCGCCATTAACGGAAAAGAAGTATTCGATCTGTTGCGGGACGATCTCGTCGCGCTGGAGGGCGAGTTCGGCCGTGACACGGTCTCCGGCGTCCAGGCCATCACCGAGATTGGCGAATATCTGCGCGCCGGCGGAGGGAAAAGAATCCGCCCGGCGTTGTTGCTGCTTTCCGCGAAATTGCTCGACTACCGGGGGCAAGGCGCGGTCCGGCTGGGAGCCGTGGTCGAGATCATTCATACCGCGACCCTGGTGCACGACGACATTATCGATGAAGCCAAGACGCGGCGCGGCCGCCCCGCGGCCAATACGCAGTGGGGCAACTCGAAGTGCGTGCTGGCCGGCGACTGGCTCTACATGCAGGCCTTCAAGATCGCGGTGCAGGAACGCAATTTCCGCATTCTCGATACTCTGATCGAACTCACGCAGCAGATGGTCGAGGGCGAACTGCTGCAGATGGAAAAGCTGGGCAAGTCGATCACGCTCGACGAGCATTTCGATCTCATCTTCCGCAAGACCGCGTGCTTATTCTCAGTGTGTATGCGCCTGGGAGCCATTCTCGCCGGAGCCACCCCCGAGCAGGAAGCGGCGCTGGGCCAGTACGGACACGATCTCGGTATGGCGTTTCAGATTGTCGACGATGTTTTGGATCTGACCGCCTCGGAAGATGTGCTGGGCAAGCCCGTGGCCAGCGACTTGCGCGAGGGCAAGGCCACGATGGCCGTGATCCATTCGCTCGAACGCTGCACTCCGGAAGAACGTTCCAAAATCGAGACTGTACTCCATCATGGGGCCTTCAACGGCGTCACTCATGCCGACATTCTGGAAATCCTGCACAGGTACGGATCGCTGGAAGTCGCCACGGCTCGCGCCACAAAATATGCCGAATCCGCCCAGAGGGCGATTTGCACCTTCCCTGATACGGAGATCAAGCGGGCCCTGCTCTGGGCGCCCGAGTTTGTAGTAGCCAGAGAGAAGTAGCAACCCGCCTTCGGGCGTCGGGCATCCAATTCCACCGGGGTTTCGCCGTTGAAAAGCTCCTACCTAGCTGGTCTGCTGCTTGGAATTCTGCTGTCAGCAGGATGGGGCCTTATTGCCTGCGGAGGCAGCAATCACACCCTGAACTCGTGCCCACCCCTGTCGCCGCCATCGTCATCCAACGGAAGCCTGGCGGCGGCGGTCGATCCTCTCGTCCTGAGCGAAATGAAGGCGCAAGGGCTGGTGGGCGTGGCGGTGGCAGTCGCGAAGAATGGAAAGATTCTGTACACCCAGGGATATGGTTACGCGAACCTGGCCACCTGCCAAGCTGTCCAGCCGTCGATGGACTTTCAGATCGGATCCGTCACCAAACAGTTCACTGCTGCCGCAGTTTTGCAATTGCAAAATGCCGGGAAGCTGAATCTCGACGACACCGTACTCACCTATCTGCCGAATTACGCGTTCGATCCGCGGCTCACTCTTCGCATGTTATTGACCCAAACCTCGGGCCTGCCGAACTACCTTGACTTCCCTGACGTGAGTTCCTGGGTCAACGGCGTTTCCGAGCAGACAGTCCTCACCCAGATCGCGCAAGCGCCGCTGATATTCGCGCCGGGCAGCTACTACGCCTATAGCAACAGCAACTATTATGTCCTGGGTTCGGTCATCGAGGCCGTGAGTTCCGTGACCTATCCGAGCTACATGGCATCGAACATTTTCCAGCCCGTAGGGTTGAGCAGTACTTCGTATCTCCAACCGGCAGGCGCAGCATCTCCTTATACGCAGGGCCCGAGTCCCGGACTCATCCCCGACCCGTCTCTGTATTTTTCGGCGGGCGCTTTGTGGTCGAACGTGCAGGACTTGGCTACCTGGGATGCAGCCCTGCTCAACGGCAAGGTGATCCCGCCAGGGCTGTTCAGTGTGATGGTGACCCCTTCTGGCCTGCCCATTTATCCGCAAGGAGGCGCTTCTCCATACGCGATGGGCTGGGTCGATGCGACCGAAGTGGGTCATCCATCTGTGTGGCACAACGGTGAGACGGCCGCCTATACCTCGTTCAACGGCGTATTTCTCGACGATGGCTTTTCCGTGATTGTGCTGACGAATATGCCCGTGAAAGAGGACACCCCCCTGCTGAATCTCGAGCAGCAACTGATGCAGTCGATCTGCACTTCGTCGGCAACCGCGGGCAATTGCTAGCGTGTGAGCGCCCGGCAATTGTTTATACTGAACCCTTTCCGGGTGGCGGGGAATCAAACCCCTGCGAATCAGTTCTGTAACGCCCGTTGATCTGAAACCGATCTGAAACCGATCTGAACCGATGAATGACCTGCTCTCCATGATGGTGCGCCACGGCTATGCCCTGACGTTCGCCTTGCTGTTTGCCGAGGCGGTTGGCCTGCCCTTTCCGGCGGCGATCGCGCTGGTCGCAGCGGGGGCCGCCATCGCGTCCCACGCCTTGTTGGCGCCCGGTGTCCTGTTGGCCGCCATGGTCGCACTGCTCTTGGGCGACTCGGCGCAGTTCTGGCTGGGGCGCTACTCCGGCTGGGCCCTGCTCGGCTTCCTCTGCCGTCTTTCGATGAATCCCGAAACCTGCATCCTCCGGTCCGCTGAATCGTTCTACAAGCGCGGCAAGGCGACGCTGGTCGTCGCCAAGTTCATTCCCGGGGTCAACACCATGGCCGCGCCCCTGGCGGGCAGCATGAAGATGCGCTATGGGCAGTTCCTGCGCCTCGACCTGGCTGGCTCGCTGCTGTATTCCACCACTTACCTGCTGGTGGGATATTTATCCCGCGATTTTCTGGCCGCGACGTTAAGCGGGTTCCACGCGGCGCGACGCGCCATGGAAGTCGTGGTGATCACCGCGCTCGTCGTGTATGCCGTCTACCGCGCGGTGCAGTTCCGCAAGTATAAGAAGTACCGCGTCATGCCCCGGGTGCAGGTCGAGGAACTGGTCGCGCGTCTGGCTTCGGACGAGGCCTACCGTGTGCTCATCGCAGACGTGCGCAGCCACGGCTACTACGACGTCGGAACCGAGCGGATCAAAGGATCGATCCGCATCGAGCCCAACAATCTTGAAGAAGAGATCAAGAATCTCCCCAAAGACAAGGACATTTACCTTTACTGTACTTGAGCGCGCGAAGCGACCAGCGCCCGGGTGGCGCATCTACTGCAGGAAAAAGGCTTCAGCACGTTCGTGATCGTCGGCGGATTGGCCGCCTGGCGCAAGGCCGGGCAGCCGCTGGAATCGATTCCAAAAAATGATCTGGTGAGGCTGCCCACTTTCAGCTGAGCGCTTGCATTCGGAATTATGCGCCGAATTGCCGCAGGTGATGGTCCACGTGTTTGTACATGCCGCGGCTCCACTCCTGCGGAGTCAGAGCGCCAAAAAACGGATGCGGATTCCGGGTGCACTGCGCCTCTCCACCCTCGTGAAACTGCCGAATCTTAACCTTGAGTTGTTCCTGTTCGCGCTGAAAGTCCCGCTGATCCGAAACCACCAGTTTCGGGTCGGTGGGATTGTTGTGCGAGAAAGGCTTGTCATTGGAGTAGATCGGCTTGACGAATCGCCCGATCAGCCTGCCAATGAACAGCCGCGGCGGATTGAGCCGTCCCGCGGCCATATCGAGCGCAGCAGAACAGTGCGCCATCATCTGCGCCACATCCATCTTCCCCCACTGCCGTTGCGCCGCAGGCTGCAGCATATCGATGCGCGAGATCACTTCGTCGACGGCTTCTCGCTGGAAGAAATTCTTCATGTTTCCCCGTTGGCTTGGAATCTTGATCGCCGAAAATAATAGCACCGTCGCGACCGGCGGTTGCAGTGTAGAGCGACACATAAATTTCGGGTAGACCTGCTGCGATGGTGTAGCATTGTCGGGCTTTACTAATGACTGCCAAGTCAACGACCGCCACCACTGCCACGACCAACCACGAAGCGCCCAGCAACGCCCGCATGAACGGCGTGCTTTTCCTGCTGGCCCTGTCCGTCCTCATCAACTACATCGACCGCAGCAATCTCTCGATCGCGGCCGAATTGATCAAGCACGAAATCGATATCTCCGATTTCCAGCTGGGGACTCTGCTATCGGCGTTCTTCTGGACGTACGCCCTAATGCAGATTCCGGCCGGCTGGCTGGTGGACCGCTTCGATGTGAAGTGGGTCTTTGCCGCTGGATTTTTCCTGTGGTCGGTTTCGACGGCGATTACGGGGCTCCTGCACGGTTTCACCGCTCTGCTGATCATCCGTGTGATTCTGGGCCTCGGAGAATCGGTCACGTTCCCGTCGTGCGGCAAAGTCTTGGGCAGCCATTTCAAAGAGAACCGCCGCGGATTTGCCAACTCCATGATCATGGTGGGCCTGGCGCTGGGCCCTGCACTCGGAATGTGGGTGGGAGGCCGCGCCGTCGGACGCTTTGGCTGGCGGCCGTTTTTTCTCACGCTCGGCCTGGCAGGGTTGCTCTGGCTCCCGCTGTGGTCGGCGTGCATGCCGCGCCGAACCGACGCGCCCATCCGGTCACGAAGCGGCACAGCGGGCTTTCTCGACATCTTGCGGCAGAGGTCTGCCTGGGGCACCTGCGTCGGACAGGCTTCCATCAATTATTTCCTCTATTTTCTGGTGACCTGGTTGCCCTCTTATCTGCAGCGGGGGCGCCACCTCTCCCTGCACGACGTGGCCAACTCAGGCGGTCTGCTCTTCCTGGCTTCCGCGATTTCCTCGGCGGCGACAGGAAAACTCTCGGACCGCTGGATTCACGCCGGAGCCTCCCCAACCTTGGTGCGCAAAGGCTTGATGCTACTCGGTCACGTGGGTATCGGCGTTTGTCTCGCCATCACAGCGCTGGCGCCCGGCCGCATCTTCACCGCGATGCTGGTTTCGACCGGGGCATTTCTGGGAATCAGCGTCTGCAACAGCTGGGCGATCTCGCAGATGCTGGCCGGACCTCGCATGGTCGGGCGCTGGATCGGGGTGCAGAATTTCGTGGGCAATCTTGGGGGCGCCGTAGCTCCCGTACTCACAGGATTCCTTCTCGGTCGAACCCATTCGTTCTATTGGCCGTTCCTGATCACCGCGGTCGTGGCCTGGATTGGCGGCCTCAGTTGGTGGTTCGTGGTCGGTCCCCTGGACGAAGTGGACTGGGAGAAGAAACTCGGGCCGTCGCGCTTCCCCATCGCAGGCACTCCCGCAGCAGGTGCGGCGCATCCGTAATACACTTCTCCTCATGCAGCGGGAAATCGAAATCAAGTTTCGTGTGGCAGATTTGCGGGCCCTGGCTCGCCAGCTGCGCGCGGCAGGATTCCGGCTGGTCACCCGGCGAACTCGCGAAATGAACACGCTATACGATCTGCCGGGAGAAATTCTACGCAAGCGCAAAGAGTTGCTCAGAATCCGCAAGTATGGCTCCGCCTGTACTCTCACCCACAAATGCAAGGGTAGAGTGGGACGGCACAGCAGCCGCGAAGAACTGGAAACCAGCGTCGCGGACGGAAACAAGATGGACCTGATTCTTCGAGCGCTGGGATATGCGCCCTCATTCCGCTACGAAAAATTCCGCGCCGAGTGGGTTGACAAGAAAATGCCCGATGGTAAAGGCAAAGTCGTCGTTGATGAAACGCCGATCGGCAATTTCTGCGAGATCGAAGGCCCGCCGCGCTGGATCGACGCAACCGCGAAGAGGCTGGGAGTCACGCCCGCGGACTACATCACGAAGAATTACGCAGCTCTGTTCGCCGACTGGAAGCAGGAAACGAAAAGTCCCGCCGAAGAGATGACGTTCAAAGCCGTCAAAAGATGAAGTGGGTGCCGCATCCTTGTCCCTCCGCTCTTTGGAGGGACAGAGCCTGCCCTGAGCGAAGTCGAAGGGGTGGGGATTTTGACCTTGAAGTCTTCAGGACATAAAGTCAAGCACCCCATCCTGTCGCCCAAAACGCGACAAGGATGGGCACCCGTTAGGCGCGGCTTACGCGCCGTGACACTTCTTATATTTCTTCCCTGACCCGCAGGGGCAAGGATCGTTCCGCCCGACTTTTTCCTGCCCGCGAACCACCTGCTGCACTTGCTGCGTGTCTCCAGAGCCAGCCATGCGCGCCTGTTCCAGTTCGCGGCGCTTGCGGCGCATGAAGGCTTCTTCCAGTTCATCAGCCGACGTCGAGACCAGGCGTGGAGGACGCCGCCCGTTGCCATCCCCGCCACGCTGCGCCGGAACTCCCGGCCCCGGCTCCTGCCCCGCTGGGCCGCTCGGCGCCGATCCATCGGATGTTTGACTACCTGCGCCTGCATCCGGCGGCCGCTCCAGGATCTGCATCAGGTACAGATAACGCACCGTGTCTTCCTGGAAGCGCTGCATCATCGCTTCGAACATGTCGAACGATTCTTTCTTGTACTCGACCAGCGGATCATGCTGGCCGTAACCACGCAGCCCGATGCCTTCCTTCAGGTGATCCATGCTGAGCAAGTGATCTTTCCACTGCTGATCGATCACGCTCAGCATGATCATGCGCTCGTGATGGCGCATCGCTTCCGGCCCAATGAGCTTCTCTTTCGCGTCGTAGCGCTCTTTGAGCTTGTCGAAAATCGCGTCACCGAGTTCTTGACGGTTCAGGGTATCGGCCTTCACGCCTTCAGCAAGGAAATCGACGCCGAAGCGTGTGAATACCGCGTCTTTCAGGCCTTTGATATTCCAATCCGCTGCGTGCGCTTTGGCCGGACAATATTCCTCGATCAACTCGGCAAGAATCGCCGAGACGTAGTCCTCAAGGATGAGATCCTTCTGCTCGGTCCCTTCGAGCAAGCGGCGACGCAGGCCATACACGGCCTCGCGCTGCTTGTTCATCACGTCGTCGTACTCGAGCAGGTGTTTGCGGGATTCGAAGTGCTGGCCTTCCACCGCCTTCTGCGCGGTCTCGATGCGGCGGCTGATCATCCTGGACTCGATGGGCACGCCCTCTTCCATCCCCAACTTTTGGAGCAGGTTCGAGATCCACTCCTTGGCGAAGATGCGCATCAGGTCATCTTCGAGCGCGAGGTAGAAACGCGACGATCCCGGATCGCCCTGGCGTCCGGCGCGCCCGCGCAGTTGGTTATCAATGCGGCGTGACTCATGCCGCTCCGTTCCCAGAATGTGCAAGCCCCCGACCGCGGTCACTTCATCGTGCTCAACATCCGTCTGCGCCTTGTAGCGAGCCAGGGCCTCGGCCCATTTGTCGGTGGGGACTGAATACTCGTTGCCGTTGTAATAGAAGATGGAAGTGATCCCATCCTCCTGGGGCCCTTCGATTTTGCCCTGGGCCACGCGCAACTGCTGCGCGATTCCCTTCTTCACCAGTTCCTGCTTGGCCATGAACTCGGGATTGCCCCCGAGTAAGATGTCGGTGCCGCGGCCGGCCATATTGGTCGCGATCGTGACTCGGCCCTTCCGTCCGGCTTGGGCGACGATCTCGGCTTCGCGCTCGTGAAACTTGGCGTTCAGCACGACGTGATCCTTGAGGCCCTTTTTCTTCAGCAACTCCGAGAGCCGCTCGGATTTCTCAATCGACGTGGTGCCGACCAGCACGGGCTGACCCTTGGCATGGAGTTGCTCGATTTCGTCTGCGGCCGCGAAGTATTTTTCTTTCTCCGTGCGGTAGACGATGTCAGGGTGCTCCAGCCGCAGCATCTGTTTGTTGGTCGGAATCACGACCACTTCCAGCTTGTAGATTTTGTCGAACTCGGCCGCTTCCGTTTCCGCCGTTCCGGTCATTCCCGCCAGCTTCTTGAACATTCGGAAGTAATTCTGGAAGGTGATGGTCGCCAGCGTCTGGTTCTCGCGCTCGATCTTCACGCCTTCTTTGGCCTCAATGGCCTGGTGCAGCCCGTCGGACCAGCGCCGCCCCGGCATCATGCGTCCGGTAAATTCGTCGACGATGATGACTTCGCCGTCTTTGATGACGTATTCCACGTCCTTGCGATACAGCGCGTGCGCCTTGATCGCCGTCTCGACGTGATGCTTGAGCGGCCAGTTTTCCGGATCGGCAATGTTCCCGATGCCGAGCAGGCCCTCGACCTTGACCCAGCCGTCGTCGGTGACGGTGATGTTGCGGTGCTTCTCGTCGACCACAAAATCGCCGGTGAGTTGCGCCGGTTCGCCGGGGGCGACGTCGAGTTCTTCGCCCTTTTCGAGTTTGGGGATGATGCGGTTGACCTTGTAATACTTGTCGGTCGATTCTTCGCTGGCGCCCGAAATAATCAGTGGCGTGCGGGCTTCGTCAATCAGGATGGAATCGACTTCGTCGACGATTGCGAAATTGTGTCCGCGCTGCACACAATCCTTGATGTCGAACTTCATGTTGTCGCGCAGGTAGTCGAAGCCGAACTCGTTGTTGGTACCGTAGGTAACGTCGGCCGCGTAAGCCGCACGCCGCTGCTCGTCATCCAGGTCATGTACGATGACGCCGACCGTGAGGCCGAGGAACCGGTAGAGGCGGCCCATCCACTCCGAGTCGCGTTTGGCCAGGTAGTCGTTGACCGTGACCACGTGCACGCCGCGCCCGCTGAGCGCGTTGAGATAGACCGGAAGTGTCGCAACCAGCGTTTTGCCCTCGCCGGTCTTCATTTCCGAGATCGTTCCCTGGTGCAGCACCATGCCGCCGATCAACTGCACGTCGAAGTGCCGCATGTTGAGCACGCGCCGTCCGGCCTCGCGGACCACGGCAAAGGCCTCCACCAGAATTTCTTCGAGTACCTCCTGCAGCACTTCGTATTCTTGTTTTTCGAATTGCTTTTGCTGGTCCACATCGGGCTCGTCTTCGCCCGGTTCGGGAGCCTCGGCCCGCGGAGTCCTGGTCACATGGCTCAGCCGTTCCTGAATGCGCTGCCGGAATTCCTCCGTCTTGGCGCGCAGTTCCGCGTCGCTGAGCTTCTGGATCTCAGGCTCAAGCGCGTTGATGGCCAGGACCTTCGGCATCAGCGCCTTGATGACGCGCTCGTTCTTAGTCCCAAAAACTTTGCCTAGCAGCTGATTAATCAACCGGAATTCCTTCAAAGGGCAGCACGCCCAAAAGTACCTTTAAAGCCTAGCATATTCGATGCTGGAACAGGTGCGGAGGAACTCCGTTGATTCTTCCAGTTCAGCGAACCCGCAACCTCGCGCGCGTGCGGCCTGAAAGCATCGAGCACCCGCACGCAAACACTGCGGCCCAAGGGCTTTTTCGTGTATATTCGCCTCGACGAATGCCCACATTCTACGACCGCTTTGTCGAATGCTCCGAGCGCTGGCCGGACAATGTCGCGCTCGCACTCCAGCGCCCCGATCACATCGAAAGCTGTACCTACGCCGAACTTCGCCGCATGGCCGAATCCGTGGGCCGGTGGATCACCGAAAACGGATTCGCTCATGGATCACGGCTTCCGATTCTCGCCGACAATCACCCGCGCTGGGTGGCGGCCTACCTCGGGATCATTGCCTCCGGCTGCGTCGCCGTTCCCCTCGACACCGCCCTGCACACCGATCAGCTCACCAAGCTTCTGAAAGACAGCGGCGCTTCCGCCGTCTTCTGCGACGCGAAACATCTCTCCGTGGCGCGGCCTGCGGTTACTGATCTGCACGTGGGCCTCGTCCTCATGGACCCGGACCGCATGACCGGCCATTCCATTGAGGATCACTGGCTGGGCAATCTACCTGCGATCTTCGACGCCGGCCCAGGCAAGTTCAAGCCCGCGTCCGCGAGCAACGACGATCTCGCTTCCCTGCTCTACACTTCCGGCACCACCGCCGACCCCAAGGGCGTGATGCTGACCCATGCCAATTTTCTGGGCGAAGTCGAGGCCGTATTCAACTGGGTTGACCTTGGACCCACTGACGCGCTGCTCGGGGTGCTGCCGCTCTTCCACGTTCTCGCCTTGATGGCAAACCTGCTGCTGCCGCTGGTCAAAGGGTCCCGCGTCGTTTACCTGGAGACGCTTAACACTACCGAATTGCTGCGCGCCCTCACCGAGCGCAACATCACCGCGTTCGCGGTCGTACCGCAATTTTTCTATCTGATTCACGAGCGTCTTTTCCAGGAGATTGCCAAGCGCGGCGGGATTACACAGAAGATTTTTGGCGCGATGGTCGCACTCAACCGCACGCTGCGCAAAATCGGCATCAACGCGGGTCCCACTCTTTTCAAAAAAGTCCACAACACTCTGGGCCCAAAGATGCGCTACCTGGCGACCGGCGGATCGCGCTTCGATCCGGCGATTATGCAGGATTTTCACGATCTCGGCATCGACATCCTGCAGGCCTTGGGCCTGACCGAAACCACCGCCGCGTGCTTCGTAAACTTCCCTGACGACAACGTGATCGGTTCGTGCGGCAGGGCGATGAAAGGCGTCGAGGGCAGGATCGTCGACCCGCAGCCTCAGGAAGAAGGCCCGGCGGTCGGTGAAATCGCGGTGCGCGGCGCGGTCGTGATGAAAGGCTACTGGAACCGCCCCGATGCCACGGCCGCGGTACTCCGCGACGGATGGCTTTACACCGGCGACCTTGGCTACTTCGACGCGCAAGGCCACTTATTTCTCACCGGCCGCAAGAAAGAAGTGATCGTTCTGAGCAATGGCAAGAACGTTTATCCCGAGGAGATCGAGACGCATTACCTGAAGTCGCCATTCATCAAGGAAATGGCCGTGATGGGACTCGAAGGCAAGCCCGGAGAAGGTGGTGACCGCCTGCACGCCGTGATTGTCCCGAACTTCGACGCGCTGCGGCAACGCAAGATTGTCAACGCGAAGGAAGCCATTCGCTTCGATATTGAAGGCCTGTCGCCGCAGATCGCCTCCACCAAACGAATTGGCAGCTACGAAATCTGGCAGGACGATCTGCCCCGCACCACCACCCGCAAGATCAAACGCTTCGAAGTCGAAAAACGGGTGCGAGCAAATCAGGCAAAGAAGCTACCCGATGACTCAGAACTTCCGGTGGAGAAACCGCTCACTGCGGATGAGGCCGCGTGGCTCGATCAAGGGGACGTGCAGCGCGCCTTGAAGGTAATCCGCGAGACCGCGCGCTCCGCGCCTCCGACCCTGCGGCCTACACACAATCTGGAACTCGATCTCGGCCTCGACTCCATGCAGCGCGTCGAACTGCTCAGCCGGCTCGAAGAGCAGGTCGGCGGCAACGTGGAAGAGTCCCAACTCACCGAGATCTACACCGTCCGCGACCTGGTTGACGCCGTCCTGCAGAGCGCGGCTAGCGGTTCCGGCAGTACAACGCGCGTAACTTTCGCCGGATGGAAATCCATTCTGGCCGAAGATCCCGACGACCCCGACGTCCTCGCGCTGACTCATCCCAATCGCATCACCGACACTTTCTGGTTCTTGCTGTCGAGAATATTTCAGTTGATCGCGCGCGACCGGTTTCATTTGAAAGTGAGTGGACTTGAGAAACTCCCCAAATCTGGCCCGTACATTATTTCGTCGAACCATCAGAGCTATCTCGACCCGCTGATCCTGGCCAGCGTGCTGCCGCCGGATGTGTTCCAGCGTCTGTTTGCTGTGGGCACCAGCGACATCTTCGGCAAGGGACTGATGCGCAAACTGGCGCGCTCCATCAAAGTCGTGGTACTTGATCCCGACGCAAATCTGGTTCCCGCCATGCGCGCTGGTGCATTCGGGCTGCGCCACGGCCTGGCGCTCATGCTCTACCCCGAAGGCGAACGCTCCATCGACGGCACACCACGAATCTTCAAGAAGGGCGCGGCGATTCTTTCCATTCACCTGCAGGTGCCGATTGTGCCGGTGGCCATTGAGGGCTTCTACACTGCGTGGCCGCGAAACCAAAAGTTCCAGGGATTCACACCTCTGAAGATGGTTTTCGGCGACCCGATCTCGCCGCCACCGGAATCCGAGGCGTCGGAGGCGGCCTACGAAACACTCACGGCGGACTTGAAAGCGCGGATCGTCGCGATGTGGGAAGGACTGCGCAGCAGATAGTCTGTCGCTTCTTCAAAATATTCACGAACAATGCCCTGTCATCCTGAGGCGCCGTTCTTTGGCGTCGAAGGATCTGTGCACCGTCGGGCGAGTAAACGCGTACTTCGCTTCGCTCGGGATGATAAGAACTTTGCATCGTCAAAAAGCTGCCTCTCAGGAGACGTCCTTTACTTCGCGCGCGGATGCGTCTGGTCGTACACCTGCAACATATGCTTCATCGAAAGCTGCGTGTAGCGTTGCGTCGTGGCCAGACGCTCGTGCCCCAACAACTCCTGAATGGCGCGCAGGTCGGCGCCCTCTTCCAGCATGTGCGTCCCGAACGCGTGGCGCAACGTGTGCGGATGCACGTCGGGCGAAAGTCCCTTGGCCACGGCAATCTTCTTAATGATGCGGCCCACGCTGCGCGTGGTGAGCCGCCCGCCGCGCTGGTTGATGAGTAGCGCAGCCGAGTTCTTGCGCGTTTCCGCCAGCATCGCCTGCCGTGCCGGAAGATAGGCTACCAGCGCGCTCTTTGCCGAACCGCCAAACGGAACATAGCGTTCTTTCTTCCCTTTACCGCGAATCAGGATGGCCTCCGCGCTCAGCCGAATGTCGTCAAGATTAATCCCAGTTAGCTCAGAGTTGCGGATGCCGCACCCATACAGCAACTCGAGCATGAGCAGGTCGCGCTCGGGAAACACCGCCACTTCCGGCATCTGTCCATCGAGCACAGAATTCATTTCTTCGATGGTCGGAACCCGCGGAAGTTTCTTTGGCAACCGCGGCGTGGCCACCAGCTTCGCGGGATTCTGTTCGACCACACCCTCGCGCGCCAGCCACCGATACAACGACCGCACCGCCGCCAGTGACCGCGCCACCGAAGTCTTGCCCAATCCCTTTTCGTAAAGCTGCGACAGAAATCCACGAATCGCAATGTGGTCGATCGATTTCCATCCCCGCAAACCGGCGTAAGCAGCGAAGTTTGCCAGGTCACCACTGTAGGCTTTGATCGTGTGCGGCGAGGCATTGCGCTCGCGCAGGTGGCGGACGAAATCGGCCACGGCCTTGCTAACGATCGTGTTCGACGTGGTCATTGTTGATTTTTGATTGCTGATTGAACGGCTGACCGGCACGCATCTCCCAGTGATTTTCAATCAGCAATCAAAAATCAACAATCATCAATTTCTTCATCTTGCCTTCGCCCTCGGATGATGTTTCTGATACACGGTCCGCAGCCGGTCCAGCGCCAGATGCGTGTACACCTGCGTGGTCGAAATATCCGCATGCCCCAGAATGGTCTGCACCGTGCGCAGGTCGGCTCCGTTTTCCACCATGTGCGTCGCGCACGAGTGCCGCAACATGTGCGGCGAAGCATGCCGTCCGGATGCAACCGACGATTCTCCCACCATCTGCCAAACCCGCTGCCGCGTCAACCGGCGCCCCCCGCGCGCGATAAACAGAAACGGCGAATTCCCACTCGTGACAGCAAGTGTCGGTGGGTGCCCCACCCTTCTCGCGTTCTTCGCGAGAGAGCCTGCCCTGAGCTTGTCGAAGGGGTGGGGATTTTTGAACTTTCTGTCCGCCAGCACGTGCCGCCCCTGCGCCAGATACTCCGACAACGCATCCTGCGCCGGCTTACCCAGTGGCACGATGCGTTCCTTGTCGCCCTTGCCGCGCACCAGCATGTATCCCGATTCCAACTTCAAATCCTCGAGCGTGGCATTCACCATCTCCGAAACCCGCAACGCCCCTGCGTATAACAACTCCAGCATGGCGCGATCGCGAGCGGCCAACGCCGCCCCATCTCTCGTGTCACGATGCCCCAGCCGCGACGCGGGAGACGCTAGTGTCGACTCAACTTCATCGCGCGCCAGCGACTTCGGCAACACCTTCCATTGCCGCGGCGATTCGATATTCAGCGTCGGATCGTGGTCGATTCTTTTATCGAGCAACAGGTATCGATAAAGATGACGCAGCGCCGAAAGCTTCCGCCCCACGCTGCGCCCGTCGACCTGATTCGAAAAAAGCTGCTGCAGAAATTCGCGCACATCGTTCCGTCGAGCAGTCAACAGAAGCCGCTTAGACTTGTCCAGGAATTCTGAAAATTGAAGTATGTCGGTCGTATAAGCCCCGATCGAATTGGCCGCCAGCCCCTTCTCGATGCGCAGGTAATCGAGAAAGCCAGAGAGCACGCGCGAGTTGGTCTCGGAAGTCATAGCTCGGAAGTCATAGAGAGAAGAGATTCAGTATGCCTGTTATCGGACACTAAGAAAAGTGATGAGGAGGATGCGGATGGAATCATTTCGTAGAGACGTAGCTTGCTACGTCTCGGGAGCGTACACTCACCACCCGTTGACCAGCAACCGGTGCGCCGCATGGAACCCGCACTTCTGATACTTGTCATACGCCCCCGCCGCCCGATCGCGAATCTGCTCTTGGTTCTCTCCTGCAATCCAGCCGTCCAGCGCGCTTTTCAGCGTGTAGGCCTCGGGAGCCATCAGCCCCGTCGTCCACAGAATCGGATAAGCGCCTGAGGCTCGCACCGGCTCGGCGAAAAACTGTTTGCTGGCGCAGGCCAGCACGACTGCATCGCGATGAGTGTCGTTCTTCTTGTGAGGAAACTGCTGCAGTTGAAAATCCATCAGCCCGTCGTGGCCAATGTAGGCCACCAGGTTCGCCCCGCCCCGAATCGGCAGCTTCAGTGCACCCGACGCAGCCGGCACGCTCACCGTCTCCGGATCGTCTCCCGCCGCCGAAGCCAGAAAATCAAGAATCGCCTGCCGGATCTCGCGGCCACGATACGCGTCGGCCACCAGATACACATTCGCCGCGCGATACTTGAATACGCAGCGCTCCAGAATCTCGGCCTTCGGTTTTTCCCCGCAGGTGATCCTCTCCCAGTCCGCGCTACGCGCGAAAAACGTCTTCACGCCATACGCCGAGCCCCAGTACAGGTTGTGCTCTGGATCTTCCCCGTTCCCGAGCTTCGCTGCAACGGGCACGATGCCCTGGCTCTGATTGTCAGCGAGCGCGACAAAAACGTGGACGGTGCGCAGCGCGGATTCCTGAGCCGACGCAGCGCCGGCCGTCAGAAAGATCGCAACCGAGACAATCACTGCCGACCTGATGCCGCTTCTCAAGCCGGCTCCCCGCCGGTCAATTCCCGCAGCAGCTCCACCGCATACAGCGCCCCTTCCGGCGTTTCTTCATGCTTGAAATAAGCAAACACATCCCGCCCCGCAGCGACATGCAGCCGAATGCGATCGATCATCGACCGCCGCTCTTCGCCCGTGTAACTCGGCTTGCGAAAGCGGTAATACACAAAGCCCGCCGTCGCGACCTCGGGCGTGGTCAGTGTTTCAGTTTCGGCCACGCACAGCGCCACGTTGCTCGATTTCAGCAGATCCCAAGTCGAGTCTGCAAACCACGACGCATGCCGGAATTCAAACGCCGCCGGAACGGTGCGCGGCAGGATCGCCAGAAAATCCTGGAGCAGCGCCGCATCCGCCTTCAAATTGGGCGGAAGCTGAAACAGCACCGGCCCCAACTTGCCCGCGGCGGCCAGCGGCTCAATGGTCGCTAGAAAGCGCGGCACAAAGTCCTCGGCCCCCGTGAGCCGCCTGATGTGCGTGATGACCTGATGCGCCTTAATGCCGAAACGAAAATGCGCCGGCGTATCCTGCAGCCAGTTCTGGATGGTCGTTTCTTTCACCAGCTGCCGGAACGTAAAATTCACTTCGACCGTATTGAGCAGCGTCGCGTAGTGGCTGAGGAATTTCTTCTGCGCCAGCTTGTCCGGATAAAAATCAGGCTTCCAACTCGGATAAGCCCATCCCGAAGTTCCTGCAAAAAATTGCGCCATAAATTTAGACCGCCGGGTGCCCCATCCTTCTCGCGTTCTTTGCGAGAGGGTGGGGATTTTGATCGAAGTATTCACCGTGCGCAGCCCGGGATTATACCTTGCGCGACTTCCCATCCGAGTTCTTGCGCCCAGGCTTCTTCCGCTCGGCCTTGCGCAGCGGCGAATCATCCTCATCCGCCTGCGCTGCAATCTCAATTGGCTCAGCCGCAGGCGCGGCCGCACCCGCCTTCAAATCCGGCAACCGCTGCTTCAATTCCAGCACCGGCTCAAACAAATCTCCCATCTTCTCAAAGCGCGCCACCACCTGCGGCGCTTCGAACACCAGCAACCCCGCATCCTTCTTCTTAAAAGCCCGCTCAACCTCTTCCCACGTCACCGGAGTCGAAACCGTGGGATGCTCGCGCGCCCGCAGCGAATACACCGCTACCGTCGTCTTATGCTCGTCATTCTGACTCCAGTCGACAAACACTTTTCCGGTGCGAGCCTGCTTGCTCATCTCCGACAAAACCAGATCGCGATGATCATGCTCCAGCAACTGCGCCAGCGCGTGCGAAAACATCTTGGTGACCTCGTAAGTAACCGGCGTGTTGAGCGGAATGTAAATCTGCAGCCCCTTCGATCCAGACGTCTTCGGAAAACTCCGCAGCCCAAAATGCTCGAAGATCTCGCGCAGCCACAGCCCCACCTCGCAGCATTGCACAATATTCGCCGGCGGTCCCGGATCTAGATCAAACACCATCTCCGTCGGACACGTGATGTCTTTGGCCAGCGACAGAGACGGATGCAGTTCGAGCGCCGCCAGATTGGCCAGCCACACCAGCGTGGCCAGATCGTCCGCCAGCACATAATTTATGGTGCGCCGGTTGCGCCCGCTCCAGATGGGCGCTGTCTTTACCCACTCCGGCTTGTGCATGGGCGCATTCTTCTCGAAGAATGGTTCGCCATCCACGCCGTCGGGATACCGCTTGCGCGTCAGCGGCCGCCCCGCCAGATGCGGAATCATCGCGGGCGCGATGCGGGCGTAGTAATCGATCACCTGTTGCTTGGTGAATCCCACGGCGGGATACAGCACCTTCTCCAGGTTCGACAGCTTAAGGTGCCTGCCCTGAATGTCGATGGCCGAATCCATTGTGCGCGCGCACCTCTTAGATATTGTGAATCGATATCGTGAATCGATATTGTGAACTATTATCGCTCACGACTAGAATCGTCCCGTGCCCATCAGCGATACCAGTCCCGCGGCGAAAGCCATCCAGGACGCGATTCATGGTGCAATGACCGGGGAACAGCGTGTCCTGCTGGCATTTGAGATGAGCCTGTTCGCCCGAGAACTTGCCCGCGCCGGGATTCAGCGGGAGCACCCGGACTGGCCCGCGGATCGCGTTGCGCGTGAACTCCTAAGACTGGCGTTCCTGCCGAATCCGCTGCCAGCGGGATTGCGATGAGCATCTCCGAGGTCCTGCAAAGAATCACGACCGCGCTCGATCAAAATAACATCGCGTACATGCTGACTGGATCGTTCGCCAGCGCCTACCATGGCACTCCGCGGTCAACCCAGGACATCGACGTCATCGTTGAGGCAACCCCAGCACAGTTGCGCGGCTTGGTGCACAGCCTGCCCGCCGACCAGTACTATTCCGACCTGGATGCGGCCCTGCAAGCTCACCAGGCCGAATCGATGTTCAACGTGATTGACCTGTCTACAGGATGGAAGATCGACTTCATCCTGCTCAAGTCCCGGCCCTTCAGCCGCGAGGAATTCCGCCGTCGCATACGCGTTAATCTGCAGGGCGTTTCTCTATTCGTGGCCAGCGCGGAAGACATTGTGGTTGCCAAGCTGGAATGGTCGAAGCTGGCGCAATCGCAACGGCAAATCGAGGATGCAGCCGCAATTTTGCAAGCGCGGCGGGAAACCCTGGACCGCTCCTATATCGAGAAGTGGACGAAAGAACTCCACCTGGAGGGTGAATGGGCCAAAGCTCGTGGAGCAGCCGGAATTTAGCCGCCGCCCGTTTGACAACTTCCCTTCCCTCCACGTACTTTCAAACTTCTGCCCTGCTGGTCCGTCCAACGCATGTCATTCGCAGAACATGCCCGTCATACCTGTTATGTTCGTTCAGCCGCCGGAGGCCCGATGAAACACCGCACTCTGAAATTCGCCGTTCTCTTCCTTCTTCTCTCGGCCATCGCCCTGGCCCAGAACGTCGCGTCCTTCGAAAAGCGCATCCAGGTCAAAACCCTTCCCAACGGCCTGACACTGATCGTTTGTGAGCGCCCGGAGGCTCCCGTCTTCTCCTTCTACACCCTGGTCGACGCCGGTTCCGCGCAGGATCCCATGGGCGCCACCGGCCTGGCCCACATGTTCGAGCACATGGCCTTCAAGGGCACCGACAAAATCGGCACCACCGACTACGCTGCCGAGAAGATCGCCCTGGAAAAAATCGAGGTCGCTTACGCCGCCTACATCGCCGAGCGCGACAAGTCGGTCGGCCGCGACGATGCGAAGTTGAAGCAACTGGAAAAAGCCTGGAAAAACGCCATCGCCGCAGCCGACAAGTATGTCGTCAGCAACGCCTTCGGCAAGCTGGTCGAGCAAAACGGCGGCGAGGACATGAACGCCTCGACCGCCTACGACCTGACCGAATATCACTACTCGATGCCCGTGAATCGCCTCGAACTCTGGGCCTATCTTGAGTCCGAACGCTTCCTGCATCCCGTGCTGCGCGAGTTCTACAAGGAACGCGACGTGGTCATCGAAGAGCGCCGCATGAGCGTCGACAGCCGCCCCGTCGGCCGCCTGATCGAGCAGTTCACCGAAGCGGCGTTCGCCGCCCATCCCTATCACCGGCCCGGCATCGGATGGATATCCGACCTCAACTCCTTCTCCGCCACCGACGCCCAGAAATTCTTCGACAAATATTACGTGCCCGCCAACATGGTGGTCGCCGTCGTCGGCGACGTGAAGGCCGACCAGGCCATGCCACTGCTCGAGAAATATTTTGGCCGCCTGCCCGCGCGCCCTCAGCCCGACGAGACTACAACCATCGAGCCTCCGCAGAACTCCGAACGCAAAGTCACGCTCAAGGATCGCTCGCAACCGCTCTACCTTGAGGGTTACCACCGCCCCGATTACCGCAGCAAAGACGACGCCGTTTTCGACGCCATCAGCGATCTCATGTCGGAAGGCCGAACCTCGCGCCTCTACCGCGCGCTGGTGCGCGACAAAAAAATCGCGTCTTACTCGGCTGGATTCAGCGGCCTGCCCGACACCAAGTATCCCCACCTGTTCGCGTTTTATGCCGTACCGCTCCCCGGGCACTCGCCGCAGGAGATGGCCGACGCCATCCACGCGGAGATCGACAGGCTCAAAAAGGAAGACATCAGCGACGACGAACTGAAGATGATCAAGACCCGCAGCAAAGCCAACCTGATTCGCGGCCTCGCTGACAACGAAGGCCTGGCCACGCAGCTCGCCTTCTACCAGACACGCTACGGCGATTGGCGCGAGCTGTTCAAATCGGTCGACCGCATCGACCAGGTGACAAAGGCTGACATTCGGCGCGTCGCGAACGAAGTCTTTGTCGATACCAACCGCACGGTGGGCGTGATCGAAAACTCATCGGGAGGAGGTGCTCCCGGCGGAGGGCAACCATCCTCCGATGGATCACCCTCTGGCGGATCACCCTCCGGTGACTCATTCTCCAGCGATCAGCCTTCCAGTGGTGCGGCCGATCAGGGAGGTGCGCGATGAACGGCTGCACAATGAACGCCCGCACAACGAACGGCCGCGCAATGAAGATCTGCACAACGAAAATGCAGCGGACTCTCCTTCTGACCATGCTCGCTGCGGCCACGATGTTCGTTACCGTTCCCCAGGCGGCCGCACAAGCTGCAACTTGGCAGCAGGTTCCCATCCCTCCCCTGCCCGCATTCCAGCCGCAGCAACCCAAGCGCATCGAACTTTCAAACGGTATGGTGATCTTTCTGCAGGAAGATCACGAACTGCCGCTGATCGACGGCAGCGCCCGCATCCGCGGTGGATCGGTCAACGAACCAGCCAGCAAAACCGGCCTGATGGACATCTACGGCGAAGTCTGGCGCACCGGCGGCACCAAGACCCAGACCGGCGATCAACTCGACGACTTCCTCGAAGTTCGCGCCGCCAAGGTGGAAACCGGCAGCGGCCCCGACTCAACCACCATCAGCTTCTCGTGCCTCAAGGCCGACCTCGATGACGTCTTCAAGGCCTTCGTCGACGTGCTGCAGAATCCCGAATTCCGCGCCGATAAAATCGACCTCGCGCAAAAAGAAGAAGGCGACGCCATCTCCCGCCGCAACGACGACGTCGGCGAAATCGCCCACCGCGAGTCTGTCAAGCTTGCCTACGGCCCAGACAATCCCTACGCCCGCGTGCCCGAGTATTCGACCGTCGCCGCCATCACGCGCCAGGATTTGATCGACTGGCACAGCCACTATGTTCATCCCAACAACATCATTCTCGGCATCAGCGGCGACTTCGATTCCACCGCGATGGAGGCCCGGCTGCGCGCGGCCTTCGACTCCTGGCCCAAAGGTCCGGCGGTCCCAAAAAACGGAATTCAATACTCGCCCGCCAAGCCCGCCTATTACCTCATCCCAAAGGATGACGTGAACCAGAGCACCATCCACATGGTGGGGCTCGGCACCACCCGCGACAATCCCGACTATTACGCCATCAGCGTGTTCAACGAAGCCTTTGGCGGCGGTTTCTCGTCGCGCCTGTTCAACGACATCCGGACAAAGCGTGGACTGGCTTACAGCGTCGGAGGTGGCATCGGCACGAATTTCGGCCATCCCGGCATTTTGCAAGTCGGCATGGGCACCAAGAGTCAGACCACGATCGAAGCCATTCAGGCGGTGCGTGAGGACATCGACAATCTGGCCAAGAAGCCCATCACCGACGAGGAGATCCAGCACGCCAAAGACGCCATTCTCAACGCGTTCATCTTCCGTCTCGACTCGCCCGACAAGATTCTGGGCGAGCGGATAACCTACGAATACTATGCATATCCTCCCGACTGGCTCGACAAGTACCAGGCGGAAATCAAGAAAGTTACAAAAGAGGACGTGAATCGCGTGGCCACCAAGTATCTGCACAAAGACCAACTCGCGGTGCTGGTCGTCGGCAACACGAAGGACTTCGACAAGCCGCTGTCATCGCTGGGCGCGGTAAAGGAAATCGACATCGCCATTCCGCCCCCGCCCGCCGAAAAAGCCGACACCGCCAAGCCCACGGCCTCCAACGCAGAAGGCAAAGCGCTGGCCGCAAAAGTCGCCGCCGCCATGGGAGGCTTGCCGAAACTGCACTCCATCAAAACCATGCACATCAGCATCGCCGAGAGTGACGGTGGCGCTCCGCCGAGCCCGGTCGACGTGACCGTGGCCTTCCCCGACCGAATGCACATCGACATACAGACGCAGCAGGGCGCTCTGACCATTGTGGCTGCGCCCGACGCCGCTTTCATGACCATGGCGGGGATGGGCACGCGCAGCATGCCGCCCGCGCAGAAAGACGAAATGCTCGCGCAGCTTCACCACGATCTCGTCTATGTCGCTCAGCACGTTGACGATCCTGCATTTACGTTCACCGCCGCGGGCACGGAAAAAATCGGCGACGTCGACGCCGCCATCCTCGACATTGACGGCGCCATCCCCTGGGTCCGCTGGTACATCGATCCCAAGACGGGCTACATTCTCCGCGAAAAATACAAGGCCATGGGACAATCGGGCCCCTTCGATGGCGAAAGCAATCTCGCCGACTGGCGCACCGTCGACGGCCTGACCATGCCCTACAAACATCAAAACAAACAGGACGGCCAGGAAACCAGCAACGCCGAATTCAAGAAGATCGAGCTGAATCCCACGGTCGATCCCAAACTTTTTGTCAAGCCCGCAGAGGCCCCGGCCGACAAGCAATAGCGATGCAGCAGAGTTGCCGGGTGCCCCATTTCTCGCGCGTTCTTTGCGCGAGAAGTGGGGATTTTCGACAGAGCGAAGTCGAAGGGATGTAAGTTCTGGGTCAGCTCGCTAAGTTAGGAACCGAGTCCCGTAGGGACGGCACCGTTACCTCATATGCTCGCAACGGGTCAGAGCCCTCAAAAGCCGCGCTCCGGAGGATTTCCAAATGACGATTTCTTCCCGCGTCACTCTCGCTTTCGTCCTTGCCCTTCCCGCGCTCGCGCAAGTCACCACCTCGCAATACGACAACGCTCGCACCGGCGCAACTCTCAACGAGAAACTTCTTACTCCCCAGAACGTCAACGTCAAACAATTCGGCAAACTAGGAGCATTCAAAGTCGACGGCCCAGTCTACGCGCAACCCTTGTTCCTTCCGAATGTCGAGGTCCCCGGCAAAGGCACGCACGACGTGCTCTTCGTCGCCACCGAGCACGACAGCGTGTACGCCTTCGACGCCAATCGCCCCGGCGATCCCCCGCTGTGGAAAGTCAGCTTCCTCGACAAGTCGCGTGGAGTCCGACCGCTTTCTGAGGACATGGTTGATTGCCCGTTCATTCGCCCCGAAGTCGGCATCACCTCCACGCCGGTCATCGACGTCAAGACGGGCACGCTCTACATACTGGCGCGCACCATGATTCCGCACAAGGTCGGCGACGACGAATACTTCCAGCACCTGCACGCGCTCGCCATCACCACGGGTGTCGAAAAATTCGGCGGCCCGAAACTGATCACGGCATCGGTGCCAGGCCGGGGCGCAGGCAGGTCCAACCGCCAGGTCCCCTTCGACCCGCTACGCGAAAACCCGCGAGCCGCGCTCACTCTCGCCAACAACAACGTCTACCTGGCCTGGGCTTCCTCCTGCGATGTCGATCCCTACCACGGCTGGGTGATGGCCTACGATCCGCAAACGCTCGCGCAAAAAGCAGTGCTCAACGTCGATCCCGACGGCAGCGAGGCCGGAATCTGGCTCAGCGACACCGGCCCCGCCGTCGATTCCGAAGGCAATCTTTACGTGCCCACCGGCAATGGCACCTTCGACGCCACCAGCGGAGGCCGCGACTACGGCGATTCCGTTCTCAAACTCGACGGCTCATCTCTCGCCATCCACGACTACTTTACCCCGTTCGATCAAGCCGACATCCTCGCAGGTGATTCCGACGTCGGCTCCAGCGGTCCCACGCTGCTCCCCGATCAACCCGGACCGCATCGTCATCTTCTGCTCCAACCCACCAAGCACTCCATCCTCTATGTGATTGATCGCGACCAAATGGGAAAATTTCACACCGACCACGACGCCATCGTCCAGAGGATTAAGATGGCGGGAGCCGGTTTAGGCGCAATGGCTTACTGGAACGGCCACGCCTTCTTCGCCGCCAGCGACGACTACCTCCGCAGCTACGCCATCAAGAACGGCCAGCTCACGCCGATCAGGTCTTCCGCCATGAAGTTTGTAACCTCCGGCGCAACGCCCTCGATCTCCGCCGACGGCAACAAGAACGCCATCGTCTGGGCCCTTTCCACCAAAACCTGGGACGGCCCTGACAACAAACCCGCAGTCCTCTACGCCTTCGACGCCACCAAACTCGGGCAGGCGATCTACACTTCGGAGCAGAACAGCCAGCGCGACCGCGCCGCCTTTGCCACGCGTTTCGCGATCCCGGTCGTCGTCAACGGCCGCGTCTACTTCGGCACCCGAGGCGAAGTTGAGGTCTACGGGCTTCTAAAATAACGGCCTGAACTGTGACGAAATGAACCAGGACGAAATGAACCAGGACGAAATGAATCAGGATGGAATGAATCAGGACGAAATGAATCAGGATGGAGTGAACCATGACGCCGGACAAAACAAGCGATCTAAAGCTTCCTGCCTTGCCACTCGATAGCTGGAAGGACACGCTCGCCACCCTGCACATGTGGACGCAGGTCGTCGGAAAGGTGCGTCTAGAGTTGTGTCCGCTGGTGAATCACTTCTGGAACGTTCCCTTCTACCTGACGGCGCGGGGAATGACGACTTCGGCGATGCCCTACGAGCGAGGAACAGTCGAAGTCCGCTTCGATTTCATCGAGCACAAACTCCTGCTCGAAAACAGCGACGGTCGCATGGTCGCGATCGCTCTCAAACCCCAGAGCGTCGCTGAGTTCTACAAGAAGTTCATGACCGCCCTCGCCGATCTCGGCGTGACCGTGAAGATCTGGACGACGCCCTGCGAGATTCCCGATCCAACTCCATTTGAGAAGGACAATCTTCACAAGGCCTACGACCCGGAAGCAGTACACAAGTTCTGGCGCATCCTGGTCTGGGTCGACCAGATTCTCAAGGAATTCCGCGCCGGATTTCTGGGCAAGGTCAGTCCAGTTCATTTTTTCTGGGGAAGCTTCGATCTGGCTGTAACCCGCTTCTCGGGCCGCCGGGCGCCCGAACGGCCCGGGGCCGACTCCATCACTCGGGAAGCCTATTCTCACGAAGCGAGTAGCGCGGGATTCTGGCCCGGCGGAGGCGACATCAAGGGACCTGCGTTCTACTCCTACGCGGCGCCCGAGCCCGCAGGCTTTGCTCAACAGCGAGTTCGACCCGCGGCAGCTTTCTACCATCCGCAACTGAAAGAGTTCCTGCTGATGTACGACGACGTGCGCACCGCCGATTCTCCGAAAACAACGCTGATGGAATTCCTCCAGAGCACCTACGAGGCCGCCGCCGAGTCGGGCAATTGGGACCGCCAGGCATTGGAACGATAACCGCGCGATCTGCATAGATTCCACCCAAAGCAGTCAGCTAACGCCGCCGCTCACCCGGCGTCTATACTCCAGACCCTATACTCCAAGCCGTGCCACGCCTCGACGGAGGACTCATGTCATCTCGCTCATCCGCATCTCGATCATCCACGCGCTTCGTCCGGATCTCCGCCGTCGTTCTTTCGATGATCATGACGGCCGTGTCTGCGCACGCGCAATCCAAGTCGCAACCCGGCCCGAAAGATTCCGACCTGGCCGCCCGCATGCAGCGCGTGGAAAACGGCATCCCGCCGATTCCTCTCAGCGGCACTGAACCACCGCAGCAACTCAACCTCGAGAAGCTGATGCAACTCTACAACTGCCCCGGCCTCAGCGTCGCCGTCATCGACAACTTCAAAATCGCCTGGGCCAAGGCCTACGGAGTCACCGAGGCCGGTACCCCCACACCGGTAACGGTCCACACTCTTTTCCAAGCCGGGTCGATCAGCAAGCCCGTAGCCGCAACCGGGACGCTCTCTCTGGTCGAGCACGGAACGCTTGCTCTCGACGAGAACGTGAATCTGAAACTCAAGTCGTGGCAAGTGCCGGACAACGAGTTCACCAAGGACGAGAAAGTCACGTTGCGCCGCCTTATGAGCCACAGCGCCGGCCTCACCGTCCATGGATTCCCAGGATACGAAGTTGGTACGCCAATTCCGACGCTGGTGCAGATTTTCAACGGCGAGCCTCCTGCCAACACCGCACCCATTCGCGTCGATTTTGTTCCGGGAACCAAATTCCGCTACTCCGGCGGCGGCGTCACCATCGAGCAGCAACTTGTGATGGATGTGACGGGCAAGCCGTTCCCCCAGTTCATGCGCGCAGCCGTGCTCGACAAAATCGGTATGGCCGACAGCAGCTACGAGCAGCCGCTACCCCCTGTGCGTGCGGCCGCCACCGCGACCGGCACTCGCGCCGACGGCACGCTCATCCCCGGCAAATGGCACATCTATCCGGAAATGGCCGCTGCCGGACTATGGACCACCGCCACCGACCTGGCGAAATTCGGCATCGAAATCGCGCTCTCCAAGCAAGGCAAAGCCAACCACGTTCTGTCTGAGGCTACGACTCGCGAAATGTTGAAGCCGCAGATCGAGCAGGTCGGCCTGGGATTCTTTCTCGCCAGTCACAAGAATCCGGAGGAGTTCGGCCACAACGGCGCCGATGAAGGCTTCCAGGCACTTCTGATCATGTTCGCCGATTCCGGCAAAGGCGTGGCCATCATGGCCAACTCTGACAACGGCATCAGCGTCGCGAATCAGTTAACCCAAAGTGTGGCCAGGGAATACGGATGGAATTACACCCCCGACCAAATGTCGGCCCAGGAACTGCTCATGCTGGTGGCGAGCCTCAAGGGTCCGCAAGGAGTCATCACAAGATATTCAGAGCTGAAAAAGGCCGGCTCGTCTTCGCCGTATGCTATCGATGAAAATACGCTGATCGCCCCCGCCTATCACTTCCTTTTCGCCGGACAAACCGATGCCGCCATCCAGATATTTCAATTGGAAGTACAGGACTTCCCAAAATTCTGGAATGCCTATGACAGCCTGGGCGAGGCCTATGTGAAAGCTGGACAAAAAGATTTGGCTATCCAGAACTACCAGAAATCCATCGACCTGAACCCGCAGAACCAGAACGGCATCGATGCCCTAAAAAAGATCCGCGAGCAGAAATAAATCCGGAGTGCGATGCGCCTAATCGGTTCCCGTCGGTAAGTCATTGATCTTCCGTGCAAGTCGTTGACGCTTCGTGGAAGTGATTGAAAAGTCGTAGAACCGCGCTGCGAGGCTCCAGGACGCGCGATTTTGTCTGGATGGAGATTTCCCGCACTGAGCAGCGAATCGTCGACGCCAGGGCCGTTTCCGGCCCGGCAAATGGCATCCTGGGCGACGCCCCAGACGTCAAAGCAGGATCGCAAGACATCCTTTAGTTCTACCGACAGGTGCTGCATTAAAATACATTTATGTACGTACATCTTTGATAAGACCTTTATAATCACCCTCATGCGAGAGCGGCCGCTGAAACACCAGACCAAATCGGCCGCAATCAGCGCGATGCGGTCAGCACTTTGCGTCCTTCATAGCTTCGGCATACATCCGGTGAAACGCGTGCACGCCTTTTTCCTGCTTCACGCTGAAGCGGCCGCGCGAGTAACTCCGTGATCGCAGATTCTTCTGCACGATTTCGCAGATGCCGACATCTTCAATCTGAATCTGATGGCTGAACTCCACCGCTGCCTTCGCTGCCGGAGTGGCGTGATCTTTCTCCGGCAAATACCACTCGAAGATCGCCAGCGAGCGCTCCGCAGCGACCGGCAACACGACATTCAGCGAGACATTGTCGGGATAGCAGTTGAGCATCCAGTTGGGAAAAATCCAGAAGTAGTCGGTGGTCAAATCTTCGCGTGCCTCCGGGTAGCGGCGGGGCGTGGCGTCGCCGGGCTGCGCTCCCCGAATCGGGCTGAACTGCCGTACGTGTCCCGTACGACCCCGCGTATACGGCTCGACCACGTACGCGTTGTAATCCAGTTCACGATTCAGCGCCGGATGCACGCTAGGCAGGTGATAGCCTTCCAGGTAGTTGTCGACATAGGTCTTCCAGTTGCACTTCATGTCGTAGGTGCGGCGCTCGAACAACTTCATCTGTGCGAAGGGAAACCTCTCCGCCTGTTGCGGCAACTCGCCGAGACTCTCGCGCAGGGGCCGCGCTTCCGGATCAAGGTTCACGAACACGAAGTTGAACCATTCCTCGGTTCGAACCGGCTTCAGGGCAAAATCTTCCGGACGAAATCCCTGCACGCCTTCAATTTCAGTCGCGCTGAGCAACTCGCCGTTGAGCCCGTACGTCCATCCGTGGTATCCGCAGCGAAACAGTTTGCGGGAGCCGCATCCCTCGGCCGGCGGGCCGGCTCGGTGGCGGCACACGTTGTAGAAGCCGCGCAGCTGGGCGTCACTGCCGCGCACCAACAACAGAGGCTCACCCATCAGTTCGGCAGTGAAGTAGTCGCCGGAATTCACGACCTGGCTGACGTGACCAACGACCTGCCACGTTCGGGCGAAAATCTCTTCTTTTTCGGCGAGCAACGTGCTTGCGCCGGTATACAGATCGGCGGGCAGCGTCCAGGCGCGCGCGATTTCGGCCTCGACTTGAAATGACTCTTTCGAAATATCCATCGTGGTGCTCGCGTGTGGTGCTCACGAACTGCGCCGCAACATTTTACGCGGTCGACGCGCAGCGCGCTGTCGTCCCAGAGCGCAGCGCACCGCATCAAGAAGGGCGCAGATGGCGGCGCATTTCAAAATGGAACGAGTTGCAGTTCCAGACTGACACGAATTGTCAGGGCAAACGCCGAATTTTGCCAGCATCGACGCAATCCGGCATCGCAGACAGGGACTGAAGTTTGCCCTGGTGCTGAAAATAAAGCCCTTGCCCAGCCTCCACCCGTAACCAAGGTAACTAGCCGCTTTGGAGAAGCAAATGCAAATATTGTGACGACTGCGTCATCCGTGACCAGCAGTTTGAAGTAACAAAACCAGACTGAACGAGAGGACAAATAGAGATGCGGAAACAAAAAGGTTTCTCACTGATCGAGCTGCTGATCGTGGTGGCCATCATCCTGATCATCGCAGCTATCGCGATTCCGAACTTACTGCGCGCCCGCATGGCGGCCAATGAGTCGTCTGCTGTCGCGTCCATCCGTACCGTCACCACTGGCGAAGTGACCTACCAGACGGCGTATCCGACGGTTGGCTATTCGAAGGATCTTGTCTCCTTGGGCGGTGCGTTGGGCGCAGCTTGCGTCCCCGCCTCGACCTCGGCGTGCTTGATCGACTCCGTGCTTGCCAACAACGGTAACCCGGCAGCCAGCGGCAAGAGCGGCTATTCGTTCACCACTGCCCCGGGCACAGTTGTGGCCGGCGTTTATGCGGGCTATGGCGTTCAGGCCACTCCGCTTGCCATCAACCAGACCGGCATCCGCGCTTTCTGTGCGGAAGAAGATGCTGTGGTTCGCGTCGATCCCGCGGGCGCTTGCTCGACGGCCGAAGCGACCATCCTCACCTTCAACCCGCTCAACCAGTAACGTTTGATTCTGGCGAGTACCTGGGGAGGGTACAAGCCAAAACGGGCAGCGAGCTTCGGCTCGCTGCCCTTTGTTGTTTTGACCCTTAGCACTTAGCACTCGGCGCCAGGCGTTCCCCTTAGCACCGCGGCAATCGCGCCCCTGGACAACTACTACGCAGCCTTCAGAACTGGGCCTGCGCTGCTTTCCCAACCCAGAGATCTTGTAGCTCAAGAACTTCCCGGAATGACAAAAGATCGTGAACTTCCGCCACTATTTGGCGTCGCAAGGCGGATCAGGATTCCAAGAAAGACCTGAGAGTCCACCCAGGCGTTGCAAACAAACTAGCTTGCGCACCGACCAGCGGCGGTGATGGAGATGGCCAGGCAAGTGCAACGATTGTAACGACTGAGTCATTAATGGACCAGCGGGTTCAAAATTAAGAAAGCTTGGGGAGAAAAAAAGAGATGCGGAAACAAAGAGGTTTCTCACTGATTGAGCTGCTGATCGTGGTGGCCATCATCCTGATCATCGCAGCTATCGCGATTCCGAACTTACTGCGCGCCCGCATGGCGGCCAACGAGTCGTCTGCTGTCGCGTCCATCCGTACCGTCACCACTGGCGAAGTGACCTACCAGACGGCGTATCCGACGGTGGGCTATTCGAAAGATCTTGTCTCCTTGGGCGGTGCGTTGGGCGCAGCTTGCGTCCCCGCCTCGACCTCGGCTTGCTTGATCGACTCCGTGCTCGCCAACAACGGTAACCCGGCAGCCAGCGGCAAGAGCGGATATTCGTTCACCACCGCTCCTGGCACTGCCGTGGCCGGCGTCTATGCAGGCTATGGTGTCCAGGCGACTCCGCTTGCGAAAAACCAGACCGGCATCCGCGGTTTCTGCGCGGAAGAAGATGCTGTGCTTCGTGTCGACCCCGCGGGCGCTTGCTCGACGGCCGAAGCAACCATCCTCACCTTCAACCCGCTCAACCAGTAACGTTTGATTCTGGCGAGTACCTGGGGAGGGTACAAGCCAAAACGGGCAGCGAGCTTCGGCTCGCTGCCCCTTTGTTTTTTCCGGGTTAGCGGAGATTCCGAATCTTTATCGCCGCAGCTCAGCGGCGGCCTGCTGAGCCTCGGCGAGGTCGGGAGAGATTTTCAGCGCTAGTTCGAAGGCGGCGAGCGCCTCAGTCTTGTGCCCGGTTTGGGCGAGAGTGCGGCCGAGACCCAAATAACCCTGGGCGCTGGGTTGGATTTGCACGGAAATGGCATAATCACGGATCGCTTCCTGAAGCTTGCTATCGCGTTCCGTAAGCAGCCCCATTCCCAGCCAAGTGTTGGCGCGGTTGGGATTCAGTCGAATCGATCGCTCGAAACTGGCGTGCGACTTGGCATAGTCGCCCAGGTCGCAATACGCCCAGCCCAGGTCGGCGTAGGTGAGGGCCTGCAGGCGGGCATCGGGGGTCAAACGGATGGAAAGCTGATAGTGTGGCACGGCCTCGGCTGGACGCCCATGCTGGTAAAGATAATAGCCAATATTGGTCTGCGAAACCGCGTCGGCCGGCTCCAGTTGCGCCGCTCGCACAAAATGCGGATAGGCTTCGTCAGTGCGACCGAGCTGAGCCAGCGCTCCGCCAAACTCGTCTTCCGCAACAAAATTATTGCTCGTGACTTCGAGAGTGTGCCCCCACAAGTCCAAGCTGGTTCGCCAGTAGCCGATCTGCCGCCAGGTGAGAAGCGAGAGCGCTGCCAGCACGCAGGCAGCCGTCACGATTTTCCATGGGAAGGCCAGCTTTGTGCGCTCGGCGAAGTCCGCGGTGCCCCACGCAATCATCACAAAGAGGCCGATCAGCGGAATGTAAGCGTAGCGATCGGCCATGGCCTGGTTGCCCATCTGCACAACTCCAATCACTGGTGCAAGCGTTCCCAGGAACCACAGCCATCCCACCAACAGATATCCGCGGGAACGGAATTTGACCACGAGCGCGCTGGTCGCGACCAGAAACAGCACGGCCAAGATGACCTTCCAGACGGGCAGGGAATAACCGGGATGCGGATATAGCGGAGCCAGTTTGGCTGGCCATATTGCCTTCCACGCGTACAGCGCGTAGCAGTAAACTGCGTTTTTCAGGCGGACGGCGAGAGGATATGTCGACGCGGGTATCGCTCCCGCTGCCCGCTGCGCATACATGGTAATCGCAGCACTGGCAGCCGAGAGTGCAAAGAGAGGCAGTTTCTCAACCACCAGCTTTCCAGGCCCAGTTTGCGATGGGGTCAGCTCCGTGGTTTCGCTCCAGCCCCGAATTCGGCGAAGAGGCCAGTAGTCAAGGAGAAGCAATACGAAGGGCAAAGTCACCACCATTGGCTTCGAGGCCAGGGCACAGACAAACAAGCCCGCAACTGCGAGATACCGCTTCCAGTCCGGCTTTTGCGTATACCAGCCATAGGCGCCCAGGGTCAGCAGAAAAAACATGGTGCTCAGCACGTTCTTGCGTTCTGCAACCCACACCACCGATTCGACATTGATCGGATGTAACGCGAATACCATGGCCACGAAGAAGCTCAGCCCCAGCCGCCGCGTGGCACGCCACAACAAAAGAAAGAGCATCACCGCGCTCATCGTGTGTAGAAGAATGCTGGTGAGGTGATGTCCGGCGGGATTGAGTCGAAACCACTGGCAGTCGAGCGCGTGCGACATCCAGGTCAAGGGGTGCCAGTTCGCTTCACCGGTAGAAGTCACCGCCCACTTCACCGTGTCCCAGGTGAGCCCAGCCAGCACGTGGGGGTTCTCGGTTACATAGCGGTCATCGTCGAAATTGACAAAGGGAAGATGGGTCGCCTGGTTGTAAATCACCAAGGTGAATACGACGAGCACCAGAGACAGAAGAAGCGCTCGCCTGCCGGGCGCAGCAAACAACGGTTCAGATGGAGCGCTGTTGCCAGATTCAGTCTCTGCCGGTTCTGATTGTTTGGCCTGTGCGGGTGCAGTCGACAAGTGAGGACCCTCCACTGTGGCCGATTATATGAGGACGCTCGACTGCGCTACACGCAGGTACCTCACCGGAACATTACGCAAGTCACTCGCTTTGCGGTCAGCCAACCCGAAGGACCCGGCTAGGACTCTGTTGGCATCACATTTCCAAATTGACACAATCGATAAGGAGGCGTGTCACTCCCGCTCCGCAGTCGCTCTTCTCAGAATTTTGCTCATGCACATGCAAAACGCAGCCATCGCCGCGTTCAAGACTTAGAAGTGAAACAAGAAGTGAAACAAAGTGTCACGAATCGACCCGGCATTTGCAGTCTCGCCGTCCGGCGAAGGGTTACAATGAGGGCGAATGTTTGTGGGATGCAGGAAACAAGGCTCTTGACTGAATGCCCCGGCCCTCACGGCTTTTGGCCAGACAAGTGCTACCATTGATCCTGAACAAGGTCATACGTAACTACACGGATTTTCAGAAGGTTGGGGTAAACACTAAATGCGGAAACACAAAGGTTTCTCACTGATCGAGTTGCTGATCGTGGTGGCAATCATCCTGATCATCGCAGCGATCGCAATTCCGAACTTACTGCGCGCTCGCATGGCTGCGAACGAATCGTCGGCGGTCTCTTCCATACGTACCGTCACTACTGCCGAAATCACCTACCAGAGTGCGTATCCGACGGTTGGCTATTCGAAGGATCTGGTTTCCCTGGGCGGTGCGTTGGGTGCAGCCTGCGTCCCAGCCTCGACTTCGGCGTGCTTGATTGACTCCGTGCTTGCCAACAACGGCAATCCAGCTGGCAGTGGCAAGAGCGGATATTCGTTCACCACGGGCGCCGGCGCCGCCTCAAGCGGCCTTTACATCGGCTATACGATCAAGGGGATCCCGTCCTCGGTCAACCAGACGGGAATCCGCGGCTTCTGCGCTGAGGAAGACGCAGTGATTCGTGTCGACCCGGCGGGCGTTTGCTCCGCCACCGAAGCGGGCATCGCAGCCTTCAATCCGCTGAATCAGTAAGACCTGAATCAGTAAGGGCTGAACCGGTAGGCCCTTCGATTCGGCGAAGTACCTTCTTTACAATCAAGCTTTACAACCAAGAGGCGGCGAACATCAGTTCGCTGCCTCTTTGGTGTTTATAAGGCCTCTCGGCCTGAGGTTCCCGATTAGGTCAAGGCAGCGTGACAATTTTCGTCACATCTGCTGTGAGACCGTACAACCTTGCGCCTTCCAACTCGGCTAACCCATTGATTCGCCGCAAATTCCAGTGAGTTACCGAAGGTTCTGCACAAAGCAGAACTTGGAGCTGAGATTGCAACTCATTCACCAAGCGGCCTCCCCGAAGTCTGATCACCATTTAAGGGAGATTTTCATGCGTTCCACAAAGGGATTCTCACTCATCGAGTTGCTGATCGTGGTGGCGATTATCCTCGTCATTGCGGCCATCGCGATCCCCAACCTGTTACAGGCGCGGCTATCGGCCAACGAAGCCTCGGCCGTGGGCTCGCTCGCCGCCATCAAAGGCGCGGAAGTCGCCTACGACACCGCTTATCCCACCGTCGGTTATTCCCCCGACATCATCTCTCTCGGCGGGGCAAACCCCTGCACTCCGGCCTCTACCAGCGCGTGTCTGGTCGACAGCCACCTGTCCTCGTCTACGCCCGGCAGTGGCGGAAAGAGTGGGTACGTTTTCCTGGCTACCGGCATCATTCCCGGTGGCGCCATCAACTACGCCGCGTTCGTGGCTGGCGCCGCACCGCTGCTGGCTCATTCCACCGGGAACCACGATTACTGCTCTACGAACGATGGCGTTCTGCGCTCACAGTTGGCCAACCCCGGCGACGCTCCGGTCAGCACCCTTGCGCCATGTCTGGCTTTTCCCGTGGCTCAGTAATTTCATCAGAATCTCGTGTCAAGTTGAGAATCACGTGCCACTCCCTTCTGGCGGCACGGTCTTTCTCCTGATTCCGTTCGATGGTGCAGTGACCGTCGTAACCGGCATGGTGATCTTCTCCCGCCCTGGGTTGCTTATAATATTTTCCGAAAATACTTTTTCGGAAGTCTGATGCACCATGGCCGCAATTGAAATTCTCGGACTGGAAAAAACCTACATGGTCGGCTTCTGGCGCAAACGTCCCAAACGCGCCTTGCAGCCGCTGCACCTCACCGTGGAAGAGGGAGAAATCTTCGGCTTCCTCGGCCCCAACGGCGCGGGCAAGACCACGACGTTGAAAATGCTGATGGGACTGGTGTTCCCGACCTCTGGAACGGCACGCATCCTGGGCCACGAATGGACCGATCCTGAAATCAAAGCGCAGATCGGCTTCCTGCCGGAGCAGCCCTACTTCTACGACTACCTGACTGCCCACGAATTGCTCGACTACTACGGACAGCTTTCGGGAGTGCCCGCCAAAGACCGCAAGCGCCGCGTCGAGGAAGTGCTGCAGCGGGTGGGTCTCACTGACATTCAGGGCGTGCAGCTGCGGAAGTTTTCCAAGGGCATGCTGCAGCGCGCCGGGATCGCGCAGGCGATTCTGCACAACCCCAAGCTGGTGTTCTTCGACGAGCCCATGTCTGGCCTCGATCCCCTGGGGCGCCGCGAAGTTCGCGACCTGATGGAACAGCTGAAGCAGGAAGGCAAGACGGTATTTTTCTCGACCCACATTCTCTCCGACGCCGAAGCATTGTGCGATCGCGTTGCCATCATTTACAAAGGCGAACTGCGCGGAGTGGGCGCGGTGGAAGATTTGACTTCGACGGTGCAGGGCAAGGTGGAAGTGGTGTGGCAAGGCACGCAGATTCCGGCCTCGATGAAGGCTCTGGGCGCGGAATGCCACGTCACGGGTGACACAGTGCGCGCCGTTCTGGCGGAAAACCAGCAGGACGCGGCCATCGACGCGCTGCGCCGCGAGCACATCCGCCTGATCGCCATCACACCGCTGCGCACCTCGCTCGAAGCCTATTTCGTGGAGAAGCTGCAGCCCTCGCAAGCTGCCAGTGCGGGCAAGACCGTAGGAACCGCCGTATGAGCCCACGCATAATTCAGATTGCCGCCAACACTTTCCGCGAAGCGGTGCGCGACCGGGTGCTCTACAACCTGATTGCCTTCGCCCTGCTGCTTTCGGGGGCAGCCATTTTCGTGGGCCAGATTTCCATCGACATCGAGCGCCTGGTGGTCGTCGATCTGGGCCTCACGGCCGTTTCACTTTTCGGCGTGGTGATCGCCATCTTTATCGGCATCGGGCTGGTCTCGAAAGAAATCGAGAAGCGCACGCTTTACACCGTGCTCTCGCGCCCCGTCCGGCGCTGGGAATTCATTGTAGGAAAGTTCTTTGGCCTGGCCGGAACCCTGGTCGTGAACACGTTCTTCATGGCCATTGGAGTGTTTGGCGCGCTGTTCTATGTGGCGCACAAGTTCTCGAAACCGGACGCGCTGATCCTGGTAGCGCTGTATTTCATCGTCCTCGAATTCTTGATCATCTGTTCACTGGCCCTGCTGTTTTCGTCGTTCTCTTCCCCGCTACTGTCGGCGGTATTCGCGTTTTCGCTGTTCGTGATTGGAAGCTTTGCGGAAGACCTCCGCGGATTCGCCGGGCTGGCGCACGGCGTGACCCGCTGGTTCGCCACGGCGGCGGCCTATCTGGTACCCAATTTTTCAGCGCTCAACGTGATCAGCGCGGCGGCGCATGAGCAACCATTGAGCTCGCAATTGATCCTGCACAACACGCTCTATGCCTTGTTCTATACGGCGATGGCGTTGAGCGGCGCGGTGCTGATTTTCGAGCGCAGGAATTTGAAATGATCCCGCGAAAGATGAACGGCCGGAAGCGAACAACTGTGATCGCCGCCGGTTGCATGGCGGTCTCGCTGGTCGCCTGCGTTCTGCTATTGCGGCACATCGACGAGATCCGCCCCAAAGCCACCATCGAAGACGCGCTCTACGTCAACTCCCCGAAAATGATCAAGCGCGCCAGCCTGGGCTTCGATGGCCTGATGGCTTGCATTTACTGGACGCGCACGGTGCAGTATTTCGGCCATCGGCATTACGACCGGGCGCACACCTACAACGAACTGGCTCCGCTGCTGGAGATCACGACCACGCTCGACCCCTACATGATTCCCGCCTACGAGTTCGGCGCCAGCTTCCTGGCCCCGAAACCGCCGGGCGGCGCCGGCGAACCTGCCCGGGCCATTCATCTGATGGAATATGGCATCGCGCACAATCCTGACAATTGGCATCTCTATTACGATCTCGGGTTCGTCTACTATACCGAGCTCAAGGACTACCGTAAGGCGGCCGAGGTCTTCGAGCGCGGCTCGAAAGTTCCCGACGCGCATCCCTTCATGAAGATCATGGCCGCGCAGATGGCCCTGCACGCCGGCGATTTCGCGACTTCCCGCATGCTGTGGAGCGCCACCTACGAATCCAGCCACGAGACCAACATCCGCCAAAACGCGATCGAACACCTGCGTTCGCTCCGGGTGGACGAAGATGTCACCAGCCTGCAAGCCCTGGTCACCCAATTCGGCGAGCGCACCGGCCGTCTTCCCGCCAGCATTTCCGAACTCGCCGCCGCCGCACACCTGCGCGCTGTCCCGGTCGATCCTGACGGGAATCCTTACCAGCTGAGTGCGAAGGGTCAGGTGCTGGTGCAGAATCCAGACGACTTCCCTTTCATCACCAAAGGCACGCCCCCGGGATACATACCTGCGCCGCCGAAGTTCCACACGAAGAGCAGTGATTAGTGGCTGGTGGTTAGTGGTCAGTGGTTGAGACTTACCAGCCACTGACCACCAGTCACTAGCCACTGCTCTTTCCCCTTATCATGTCTAGGCGTCCGTCATTCTCATGGATTCGCCTTCACAGATCAGCGTGCTCGAAACCGCGTGGCAATGGTGGACGTATGCCGCCACCTACGAGGGATACTTCGCCGCAACTCGGCGCCTGCTGGGAGTGCTGTGGGAGTTCGCGCGCGACTCTACGCCCGACCGGTTGCGGGCGCGCTTTGGCGACGCCGAATACGACTGGGACTATCGTGTGAACACCACCAGCGGGGCAGTGGGATGGCGCGACCGGCTGCTGGGCATGTTCCATTCCGCGTACCAGCCTACGGAGCCGGCGGCGTTTCATGAGATGATCGGCGCGGTTCAGCAAGGTCTGGACTCTGGTCGAGAGGTGCTAGGCTTTCGTGACTTCACCTTTATCGATCTCGGCTCCGGCAAGGGACGCACGCTGCTGATGGCGTCGGACTATCCTTTCCGCCGGATTGTCGGCGTGGAACTTCTGCCTTCGCTGCATAAGATCGCCCTGCAGAATTTGCGCCAGTACAAAAGCGAATCGCAGAAATGCTTCGCGCTCGAATCGATCTGCGCCGACGCCACCGAGTTCCCTCTTCCCGAAGATCCGCTGGTAATTTTTCTGTTCAATCCATTCCCGGAGTCGGGAATGCGCAAAGTGATCTCGAACCTGGAACAGTCTTTGCGTGCGCATCCCCGGCCGGTGTATGTGCTCTATCACAACCCGATGCTGGAGCACACGCTGAGTGAGCGCGGGCCGCTGAAAAAAATTGCCGGGACGCATCAATACTCGTTGTTCGCTAAACAATTTCGCTAACGAATTTCGCTAACCAATCATGAGTCGGTGGGAATCTTAGTAGTGGTGCGTTTTGAGAAGAACGATTCGTATCAGAGCTTCGCTTCAGCGATGCCGACAAAGTGAATGTGAAGCTAAACGGCTTCAGCCGCTGGCCTTGGCCGTCACAGCCGCTAAAGCGGGCATGCGTGGCGGCTTCTGCGGCACGCCTGAAGGCATGCCCTGATACGAATCGCCGCCCTCAAACTGCACCACTACCGGGAATGACAATTCTTTCGCGCCCGGCTTACAATCATGCCAGGAGTCCCCCAGTTGGAGCCTGCCCCGTGTTTCCCTCCCGAGTTGCGCGAGGGTGCTGACATGTTGGCTGAACATGGTTGGCTAACATGGTTGACTAAACATGTCGGGCGGGTACCCGGTGAAAATTATCCAGATGCGAGTTCGTTGGCTGCGCTTTGCGATGGTGTGGTGTCTGATGACGGTAGTGGTATCGGTCGCCGGCGTTGCGGCTGACGTGAAGACCCTGGCCGCCGCCATCGATGCCCACTATAACCATCTGCGCTCGCTGCAGGCGGAGTTTACCGAACTGTACCGCGGGGCGGGGATGGAGCGGACCGAGACTGGGACGCTGTGGCTGAAAAAACCCGGCAAGATGCGCTGGGAGTACCGTTCTCCCAGAGAGAAGCTGTTTGTCAGCGATGGGAGAGATGCGTGGTTTTACGTCCCGGCGGACCGGCAGGCGCGGAAAACGGCGGCCAAGAAGCTGGAGGACGTTCGCTCTCCGCTGGCCTTCTTGCTGGGCAAGACCAAGCTGGAGAAAGAGTTGCAGGGATTATCTCTAGCTCCGGATGTAGAGCCGATCGTAGCGGGGAATGTGGTTCTGCGCGGGGTGCCGCAGGCGCTGGCAGATCGGGTGAGCGAGATTTTGCTGGAGGTTACGCCAGACCACCAGATCGCCCGGATCGTCATCCAGGATGTGGACGGGGCGGCCACGGAGTACCGTTTCGGCGAGATGAAGGAAGACGTCGCGATCGGGGATGGTCGGTTCGAGTTCAAGCCTCCGGCGGGAACGGAAACGGTGGAGGGGGGGCTGGAGCCGTAGTGGTTCGGCTTTGGGCCACGGAGACACAAGGTCCTTCGACTTCGCTCGGGATGACAGAGCTCGAGCCGGCGGCTGTCGCTACATGGCTTGCTTGGTTACTTGCGTACTGGCGGGGTGCGGTTTGAGGGTGGTTGGCGGCATAGAATAGTTAAGTGGGAATGTTAGACTGAGCGGTACGGCGCAGGTCCGGAAAAGCAGCGGAAAAGTCGGCAAATGGCGGAATTTGTAGTAAAAATCGCGGACGATCGCGGGCGCGTCCAGCAGCACATCGAGCAGGGCTACTCGGAAGCCGAGGTGCGCGACCGCTTCTCGCAGCAGGGCTACCTGGTCTACTGGGTCAAGCCCCAGGGCATGCTGACGTCGGGAGTTTCGCTGCGCCGCCGGCGGAAGCTGAAACAAAGCACGTTTCTGGTATTCAACCAACAGTTCCTGACGCTGATCCGGGCTGGGCTGCCTATCCTGAACTCGCTCGAATTACTCATCAAGCGGCAGAAGGACCCTCTACTGAAGCAGGTTCTGGAGAACGTGCGCGACCGCGTGAAAGGTGGAGAGTTGCTCTCCGATGCGTTCGCCGCGCAAGGGATCATTCCCAAGATCTACACCACGACGCTGATGGCCGGCGAAAAAAGCGGCAATGTCGACGAGGTACTCACGCGCTACATCGGCTTCCAGCGGCTGGCGATGACCTTCCGCAAAAAGCTGTTCGTCTCGCTGATCTATCCCACGATTCTGGTCACCGTGGTGATGATCATGGTGACGTTCCTGTTTACTTACGTTGTGCCCAAGTTTGGCGACCTGTTTAACAGCCTCGGCGAAAAGTTGCCGGCGATCACGGTCTTCATGCTGGACGTTGGGGAGAACGCGCAGAAGTATGCTCCGTTTGTGTTCGTCGGGCTGGTGATTCTGGGATTCGTGCTGTGGCGTTGGAAAGATACCGATCGTGGGGCAGACCGCATTGACCGCGTCATCCTGAGCCTGCCGCTGCTGGGCGATATCCGGGTGAAGCACCAGGTCGCGAGTTTTTCGCGGATGCTGGCGACTTTGCTGCAAGGCGGACTTCCCCTGGTGCCGGCGATGGAAACTGCGGGCTCTGCGATGAGCAGCCGGCGCATCTTAAAAGGTGTGATGCGGGCGGGCATCCGGGTGCGCGAGGGCCAAGGGCTGGCGGGCAGCCTGGAGGAACAGGAAATCTTCCCGGACATGGCGGTGGAAATGATCGAAGTCGGCGAATCCACCGGAGCGCTGCCTGCGATGCTGAACTCGGTGGCGGAATTTTATGAGGAAGACGTGCAGACGGCGTTGGGCGCATCGATGGCGCTGATTGAACCGTTGATCCTGGTCGTGATGGCGGTTTTTGTGGGTGGAGTGCTGATCTCGCTCTATTTGCCGATCTTCACGCTGGGAGTGCACTAGGGGACAGGGCGGAGCAAGAACTTTCGCAAGACCCCCACTTCTCGCAAAGGACGCGAGAAATGGGGCACCCGGTAATTAAATGGCGACAGCCGATAAAAAATCGTTGTTCGTGAACGGGGGGAACGGCGGGCCGATCAGCCCGACCGGCAACCCCATCACCGACCTGGAGCGCGCGCAGGACGTAGCGCGGCGCTACCGCTGCGAATTCGTCGACCTGAGCGGCTTCGAACTGCATCACGAACTGTTCAAGAAAATTCCCGTCGAGCTGATGTTCCGCTACAACTTTGTGCCGCTGGAGGAGACGGTCGACGGCAAGCTGGCCATCGCCATCGCCGATCCCAGCCAGCTGATGATGATCGACGAAATCAGCCTGCTGCTGAAGCAGCGCATCATCACCAAAGTCTCGACACTGAAACAGATCTCGGACATTCTCAAGAAGACCGAGCAGTCGCAGCGCGTGCTGGAAGAAGCCAGCGAAGGCTTCCAGATTATCCGTGAAGACGAGAATACCGGCGCGGAAGAGACTCTCAGCATCGATAAGCTGACGGCGACGGGCGATACCAGCCCCATCATCCGGCTGGTCGATACCACGATTTTCACCGCGTTGCAACGGCGCGCTTCCGACATTCACATCGAAACCCGCGACGACTCGGTGGTCATCAAGTTCCGCATTGACGGCGTGCTCACGCAGGCCATGCCGCCCATCGGGAAAGAGCATCACTCGACGGTGATCTCACGTATCAAGGTGATGAGCGAGCTCGACATTTCCGAGCGCCGCGTGCCCCAGGACGGCCGCTTCCGCGTGAAGTACAACGGACGCGCCATCGACTTCCGCGTGTCGATCATGCCCTCGATTCACGGCGAGGACGCTGTGCTCCGCGTGCTCGACAAAGAGTCGATGAGCGAGAAGTTCAAGAGTTTGACGCTCGACGTGGTTGGCTTTGATGAAGATGACCTGCGGCGTTTTCGACGCTACATCAAAGAGCCCTACGGCATGGTGCTGGTGACGGGGCCCACGGGCAGCGGCAAAACCACCACGCTTTACGCCGCGGTCAACGAGATCAAGACCGATGAAGACAAGATCATTACGATTGAAGATCCGGTGGAATATCAACTGCGCGGCATCACGCAGATTCCGGTCAACGAGAAAAAAGGACTGACCTTTGCCCGCGGGCTGCGATCGATTCTGCGCCATGACCCGGACAAAATCATGGTGGGCGAAATTCGCGATGCGGAGACCGCGCAGATCGCCATTCAGTCGGCGCTGACCGGACACCTGGTGTTCACCACGGTGCACGCCAACAACGTGGTCGACGTGATTGGCCGCTTCCTGAACATGGGCGTCGAGCCCTACAACTTTGTTTCCGCCTTGAACTGCATTCTGGCGCAGCGCCTGGTGCGTTTGATTTGTGAGTCGTGCCGCACCCAGGTGCATTATGCGCCCGACATTCTCGAAGCCAGCGGACTGGATCCGGTGCAGTGGGGCAGTGTTCCGCTTTATGAAGGACCGGGCTGCATAGAGTGCGCCGGCACCGGGTTCCGCGGGCGAACCGCGATTCACGAACTGCTGGATTTGAGCGACCGCATCCGCGAA
Organism: Acidobacteriota bacterium; assembly: GCA_013289685.1. GTDB lineage: Bacteria > Acidobacteriota > Terriglobia > Terriglobales > Acidobacteriaceae > Sulfotelmatobacter. Next base: position 344,021 of record JABCZL010000006.1, read on the forward strand.
ATGATTCTGGCCAAGAAGCCGACGTCGGAGATCCGGCGCGCCGCCCGCGACGAGGGCATGCGATTCCTGCGCGAATCGGCGCTGGATAAAGTCCGGCTGGGCATGACCACGCTGAAAGAGATCAACAAGGTCACGTTCATCGAGGCCATGCGGTAGACAGAGTTCAGAAAGAAATTGGCTGTCTCGGATACTCTGCGGAGCCAACCGCGGGGTAGCGCCGCCGTCTCGGCGGCTGTCGTGGGGGCGTCCCGCCCGCACGTGCGAGGGCAAGATGCCCTCGCGACAGCCGGCAAGATGCCGGCGCTACGTTCCCTCAAGTGCCCTTTCAGCTATTGCATTTGTGGGGGATTCGGTTTCTGATTTAGAGAAGAGTTTTTTCAGGGGCGTTGTTGGCAATGAGTTCAAATTCAAATATCCCGAAGCCCAAGCTGGCCTGTGAGATTGCTGCGGACCGGGTGCTGGCCGGGCGCTTCAGCGACCACGGAGACGGCCTGGAAATGTCGGCGGCGCGCGAATTGGCGCCGGGCAGCGTGATTCCCGACCTGGTGGAAAATAATCTGCGCCAGCGGGATGCGGTGCGCGCAGGGATTGAATCGGCGTTGGGTGGCGTAGCGCAACGCTCCAAAGACGTGATTGCGATCGTGCCCGATGCGGCCGTGCGGGTGATGCTGGTGGAATTCGATACTCTGCCCTCCGATCGCGAAGAGGCACTCGGCGTAGTGCGGTTCCGGCTGAAAAAATCGCTGCCCTTTGACGTGGACAAGGCGAAAGTTTCCTACCACGCGCAGAAAGTCAATAATGAAGTGCGGGTGGTGGCAGCGGTGGCGATGGCGAGCGTGATCGAAGATTACGAAGCCGCGTTCCGTGATGCGGGTTTTAATCCGGGCATCGTGCTGCCTTCGACGCTGGCGGCGATCGGCGCGGCCGACGCCAAGAGGCCAACGCTGGTGATCAAAGTAGATGCGCACACCACCAGCATTGCCATCCTGAATGAAGATCAGCTGCAATTGTTCCGCACGCTGGAAAATACGCGCGGAGTTACGATCACGGGCGAGCAACTGGCGGAGGAAGTGTATCCCTCCGTTGTATTTTTCCAGGACACGTACCACCTGAACATTGAGCGAATTTATATTGCAGGATTGCCGGAGTCGGGCGGCGCGGCGCCCGCGCTGCGCGCGCAGACTGGAGCCGAAGTGCAGGAACTGGTGTCGTCGGCGCAACTGGGAGCGAGCACTGGCGGTTCGGTACCGCGCTGGAGAATGGCGGGAGTGGTGGGAGCGTTAATTTCGTAATGCAGTGGTCAGTGGTTAGTGATTAGTGGTCAGTTTAATCTACTCGGCACTAATCACTAGCCACGAATCACTAGCCACTGGTTTTTTATATGCGTTTGGATATCAATCTCGCGAGCCAGCCCTACGAAGATGCGCGGCAATTTTGGATGCGCTGGGGCACGGCTGTGGGCGCGGTCGCACTGCTCACGCTGGTGCTGCTGACGCTCGACGTCACCGGCTGGGTGAACGCCCGCCGGGATCGGGCAGCGATCGCCGAGAAGCAGGCGATGATTGCCGATCGCGACCGGCTGCGCGCCGAAGCGGAAAGAATCCTGAATCTGCCGCAGAACCGCACCACCCGCGACGAATCCCAGTTTCTGAACGAACTGATCGAGCGCAAAGCGTTCTCCTGGACGCGCGTGTTGGAGAGCATGGAGAAGGTAATGCCTCCGCACGTGCACCTGGAATCGATCAGCCCACAACTGGATGAGGACAATCAGCTCGGACTAAAGATGACGGTGGCGGGCGATTCGCGGGATCGGGCTCTGGAACTGGCTCGCCGGATGGAGGAATCGAAACGCTTCTCCCAAACCCAGGTCACGGCCGCTCACTCCGAGCAGTCGCAAACCGGCGACACCGAGAGAGTCGAGATTGTTGCGATTTATGTTCCTGAACCGCTGGTCGCTGAGGGCCCGGCCGCAACGAAAATCGCACCGAAGATGGAAATGAAATCGAAGACAGGCGCGAAGCCGAAAAAGGCGCCGCCGAATGGGAGTAAGCACTGATGCCCGACCTGCGGCGAACCCGGAAGAACCTGACGACCACCCTCGCCATCATGGCAGGCATCGATTTACTGGCGGCGATTGTGTACTTTTCGCCTCTGGTGGGGTCGGCCGAAACCCGCCGGCAGGAGCAGAACACGCTTCAGGCCGAGTTAATCACGAAAACACACCAGGTTGCGCCGCTGAAGGATCTCCCGCAGAAGGTCGTACTGGCAGGCCATCAGATCAGCGATTTCTATAAGACGCGCCTCCCTTCCCAGGAGTCGCAGATTCTAACCGAACTGGGCAAACTGGCCGTTGCCAATGGCGTGACGATCGATCAGGAGAAATACAAAGTGGACGCGGCAGAAGCCGGCGGGCTGCAACCGGTCGAGATCGATGCGGACTTCGCGGGCAACTATACTGCTTTGGCAAAGTTCATCAACGCGCTGGAACGCGATGAGATGTTTTTTATCATCAACAACGTAACCCTGGGCGGCCAGCAGCAGGGGCCGGTTAAGTTGGGTGTGAAGTTGGAAACGTATTTGAAGGCGGGATCGTAAGTGCAACTGGGATTCGAAAACAAGAAACAGACGATGTGGGCGGCCGTGCTCGGCGTGGTGGCGGTTCTCGCCATGGCGTACTCGGTCATCCCGTGGTTGACGGGTTCGTCGACGCCCACTTCGAGTGCGCAGGCAGCGGCTCCAGTGGTGACGCACACGACGCCGCGCCCGGGGACCAAGCCGGGGAAAAAGCCGCGGGTGGAGAATCTGGATCCGACGCTGCGGTTGGATTTGCTGGCCTCGAGCGAGCAGACGATGTATGCCGGCAGCGGAAGAAATATTTTCGTGTCGCAGGCGGAAGATGTGCGCATTCCTCCGGTGGGTGCGTCCCCAGTCACAGACGGCAAGAAAACGGAGATCGGCTACACGCCGCCTACGATTCCGCAGGCGCCGCCGATTCCGCTGAAGTTTTATGGCTTTGCCAGTTCCGCGGGAGAACCGAAGAAGATATTCCTGAAGTCGGCGTCAGGCGAGGATGTGTGGGTGGCGGGTGAAGGCGAAATTGTGGACCGGCGCTACAAGGTGATCCGCATCTCGCCCACATCGGTTGAGATTCAGGACATGGTCTACAGCGGTCCGCCGCAGAACATCCCGCTGACCCAGGGGTAAGGCAAATTGGGAAATTGTGTAATTTAGTAATTGGGTAATTGAAAAACCGCTGTCCTTAAAATTACTCAATTACTAAATTTCTCAATTACTCAATTCGATGCATTTCCCTTCTCCAACTCGGCGCAGTGAGCGCGGCTACATCATGTTGACGCTGCTTCTGGCGATGGCGCTGATCGTCATCTTCGCGGCAGTGATCGTGCCTTCCATTACATTCGAGATCAAGCGCGACCGCGAGGAGGAAATGATTCATCGCGGAGCGCAGTATTCGCGGGCGATCCGCGCCTACTACAAGAAATTCGGGCGCTATCCAACGAAGATTGAGGATCTCGAGAACAGCAACAACCAGCGGTTTCTGCGCAAGCGATACAAAGATCCCCTCAACTGCAAGAACGGGAAGTGCGCCGACTTCAAGCTGCTGCATTTCGGCGAAGTGCAAATGGCGCTGAGCGGAATCGGCGGCGGGACCATTCCCGGGGCGAATCCGATCGGGCAATCCGGTGGATTAAACGGGGGATTGTCACAGCCTTCGGCATTCGGCGGGAACAGCGGGTTTGGAGCGAGTTCGAATTCGGCGTTCGGCCAGAATCAGCCGACGACGGGAAATGCGCCGGGATCGGATCCGTCGCAGCCGGGAGCGCAGGCGTCTTCGGATGGGGCGGGAGATGGGACTGGTAATGGAAGCGGAACGACTTCGTCAGCAACCGGGAGCCTGAATTCCGGAAGCAATCAGCTAGGTTCCGGGCAGATCATCGGCGGTCCGATCATCGGGGTCGCCAGCATCAGCAAAGATCCGACAATCCGCGAGTTCAATCACAAGAAGAAATATAAAGACTGGGTTTTTGTTTACGATCCGGCGCAAGAGCAAGGACGCTTGATTACGACTCCCTATCAGCCGCAACTGCAGCAGGGATTCGGGCAGCCGAATCTCAACGGGCAAAACGGAAGCAATGGGCAACCCGGCAACGGCTTCGGCAACAGCAGCGGATTCGGCACACCTTCTTCAGGGCTGCAGAACAATTCGAACTCGCCATCGAGTGGGTACGGGCAGCCGGGTCCGCCGAGTAATCCCCCACCTCAGCAACAGCAGCAGTAGGAACTCGGATAGAATCGCCGTGCTGCGCACGGCGGACAGCCGGGGGCGGCTGTCCCCACATTAATTCACCGCTGTCCCCACATGATCGAGAAGTCACGATGGCAATGAAAACGGCCTCGTCGCCGGCGACGAAGCCGTTCCACTATCCAACAATTCTGTGACCTGCTTACACGCTGAACGAAGATCCGCAGCCGCAGGTGCTCTTGACGTTCGGGTTCTCGAACTTGAAGCCTGCGCCTTCCAGAGTCTCGACGTAGTCGACGATGCAGCCGTTCAGATACATGACCGAAGTCGCATCGACGAACACCTTGAGCCCTTCCATCTCGAAAGTCTTGTCCATCATTCCAGCGCCGTTTTCAAACTGCATGGAATAGGAGAAGCCGGAGCATCCGCCACCCACCACTCCGATGCGCAAGCCGGCGGGAACGGGGTTCTGCTGGCCCATGATCTCTTTCACCTTGGTGACAGCGTTGGCAGTTAGAGTGACCGGCGCGGCCTTCTTGGTCACTTCAGGGATAGTTGTGGTGGCCATTCGTATCTCCTTGGCTTTAAAGCTGTTTGATTATAGCAAATGTCGTTTCCGGCACAAGGGTTGATTGGCACCCTCTGTGGGAAACTATCTCCTAATTGGATGCCGCCTGGGGCGGGAAGTCGCATTGTTCCCACTCCTGTAAGAGGCTCCGAACAAAGGGATTAATTCGGTGCTGGAGCTTGCCAACGGGTCTATAATCATTTCCGACAAGGCGTTCCCCAGGAGTGGTGCGGGGTTCTGCGTGCCCCCACCACGAAGTGGAAGAGCTGCAGCACTTGGGTTGTTACCTGCCGAGGTGGCTTATGACGTTAACTGTAGTGACGGTGATATTCGGAGTGTTCGCCGTTGGGCTCATCATCCTCTTGATTTACAAGAGCACACTCACCATGCACGAGGATGATCAACTGTTTCTGGATGACCACAATTCGCACATGCAGGATGAGCAGACGGAGCTGTTGGTCAAGGTCAACCGGCTTACGATTCCGGTGCGCGTCTTCAGCATCGGGTCCGGCGTATTCCTGCTGGTGCTGGTGGCGATGCTGATCTATCAAAAGTTGAACGAAGTGCAGTAAACGTCATTTGCGAGAGTTGCGCCATTGGATGGCGTCCTCGCAAAGTGCAATGCGGTGCGGCCGCGATGCTTTGCGTGGCCGTACATTTCTCTGTTGGCGCAGCCGCGCAAGGGGAGATGCCGCTTCGTTCAGTTTGTTCGTTGCAATGGTCCTTTCTTGATTGATTCCGGGCCGCGGCCGCTTCGCAGGTCGTGGAAGGATCCTCCCGGAGCCACTTCTTCCCTGTCGAAGAAAAATGTTGAAGAAAAAATGCGACAGGAATCGCAAGCGAAGGCGGTCTTCACGATCTATTCTTGAGACCACGTTTCTTTTGGGACCACGGCGGCCGGGCAACTTTTGCGGTACAACCAGACTCCTACGGCGGGAGCATTTCAGCGATGCACACATCTCCTGCGGAAGTGATTCCCGACCCTGAGCCATCGGTAGATCAGCCGGGACCACAACCGGAACAACCCAGAGACGACCGAGCGCGCCCGCGACGTTTGCGCGGCTGGATCATCGTTGGCTCGATGATCATCGCCGCGGCCGTGGTGGTTCTAGGCATCGTTGCCTTCGTCTTTGTCGGGACCCGGACCAAGACTTCCGCGATCGGAACTTCCACGGCGTCAGCTTCCACCAATGCAACTCAAGTTCTGCGGCTCAAAGGAACCACCGAGGCCGTGCATTCGCGGGCCATCCTCGCGCCGTTGCTGGCCGGCCAGTCGGTTCCAACGCTCACGATTATTCACCTCACGACGGCGGGCACCCGGGTCAAGCGGGGAGATTTGCTGGTGGAGTTTGACCGGCAAGCGCAGATGCGGGACTTCGTCGACAAGCAGGCGGACTACGCCAAGCTGGTCGACCAGGTGGCTGAGGAGCAGGCCAAGGAGAACGCGGCGCGAGCCAAGGATGAGACCGAACTGAAGACGGCCGAGGACAATCTCCGCAAGTCAGAACTGGAAATGCAGAAAGAGGAGATCGTCTCGCGCATCGATGCCGAGAAAAATCAGGAGAATCTCGACGAAGCCAAAGCGACCTTCGAACAGCTTCGCGAAACTTTTGATTTGAAGCGCAAGGCGGCTCTGGCTGCGATCCGCATTCTGGAAATTCAACGCGACCGCACGCAACAGACCATGCTGCACGCGCAGGCGAACGCGGACCTCATGCAGATTCGCTCGCCCCTCGACGGCGTGGTGGTGCTGAACACAATCTGGAAACAAGGAACCATGGGCGAGGTGCAGGAAGGCGATCAGGTGCGTCCGGGTGTGCCGTTCATGCAGGTTGTAAATCCAGCGACCATGCAGGTGCGCGTGCTGGCCAACCAGCAGGATTTTCCGAGCCTGCAGGTTGGGCAGACGGCGAAGGTGCGGCTGGATGCCTATCCGGATCTGGTGTTCCCGGCCAAGCTCGATCAACTGGCGCCCATCGGCGAGGGTGGAGATTTCTCGAGCAAGCTTCGCTCCTTCGTGGTCATCGTGTCGATCGCAGGCAATGACCCCAAGCTGATGCCAGATCTGTCTGCTGCAGTGGATGTGGATATCACGAAACAGAACGCCGGATCAAATGCTGAATCAGCCGTCCGAGGTGGTTCGTAATGATTCAGCGATTCCGCCAGCTTTCGATGCGACGCAAGGCGATGGCCGTCGTGATTCTGGTGCTGGCCGGAAGCGGCGTCGTTCTGGGGGCGGTCCGCCTGGGAAAGCGCACGCCTACTGTTCCGACCATCGCAGTGAAGCGCGGGGAATTCCTGGACTCTCTGCAATTTCGCGGCGAAGTGAAAGCGCTGAAGTCGGTCACGATCAGCGCTCCCTCCGAGGCCGGCGATCTGCAGATCATCAAGGTGTCGGCGGAAGGCACCGCGGTGAAACCCGGCGACGTCGTAGTTGAGTTCGACAAAACAAAAACCGAGCAAGATCTTGCACAGTACAGGTCCAGCCTGAAGTCGGCGGAGGCGACAATCGATCAATCCCGCGCCCAGGCGCGGCTGGCCGAGGAAGAAGACAAGACCACTGTACTGAAAGCGCGCTATGCCGTGGAATCGGCAAAACTCGAGGCCAGCAAGCAGGAGATCGTTTCCAAGATTGAGGGAGAAGAGGCGAAGCTAAAACTGGCCGACGCCGAGCAGTCTCTGCGGGAGGCGGAAACGAAAGAGAAATCGGACAAGGCTCTCAACCAGGCAACCATCGAAAGCAGCGTGCAACTCAGCGCCAAGGCCAAGTTCGACGTGCAGCGCGCCGAGCGGTCGTTGGCGCAGATGAGCGTGCGCGCGCCCTCGGCGGGCACGATCAGCCTTCTGCAGCACTGGGGCGGCTCGGGTCCGGTTACCTACCGGCCGGGAGATCGCGCGTGGCCCGGGGCGGCGATTGCGGAATTGCCGGATGCAAACACGCTACGCATTTCCGCGCGCGTCGATGAAACCGAACGCGGCCGGCTGGCTTTCAAGCAGCCGGTGACGGTGCAGTTGAATGCCATCCCCGACCGGCAGTTTACCGGACACATCGAGCAGATCGGCGCCATCGCCAGCATGGATTTTTCCAGCGGCTGGCCCATCACGCGCAATTTTATTCTTGAGATCGTTCTCGATCAGACCGATCCGCGCTTCAAACCTGGCATTTCGGGAGAGGTCACCGTGATCGTGGACCGGGTGCCCGACGCAATCACCATCCCCGCCCAATCAATGTTTCAGAAATCTGGACAGAATGTAGCGTACGTGTGGCGAGGAACGGAGTTCGAGGAACGCGCGATTGAGGTTGCCAGAAAAAGTGGCGACAAGATCATGGTCGCCAAGGGCGTGAGCGCCGGAGAGCAGCTGGCGCTGCGCGATCCTACGGCCAAGGAATAACGCAGCAACTGAGATGAAAAGCAGACGTGCCATCACGTGGGCAGTGGCAGCGGTCGTTCTGTGCGCCGTGGTGGGCGTGGTGGCGGCCGTGCGCCGGGCCTCGCCGGCAGCCGGCGCGGACGATGTTCCGACCGGACGCGTGAAACGGGGCGACCTCGACATGAAGGTTTTCGTCACCGGAGAATTACGCGCCAGCCATTCCGAGATGCTGACCGCGCCTCCCATCGGCGGAGGTGCGCTGCAGATCACGCATTTGCTGCACACCGGCACGGCCGTCAAGAAGGGCGATCTGGTGATGGAGTTCGATCCCACCGAGCAGCATTTCAAGCTGGATCAGAATCGCTCCGAATTGCAGCAGGCTGAACAGGAGATCACCAAGGCGAAAGCCGACGCAGCGGTGGTCGCGGCGCAGGACAAAGTCGCGCTGCTCAAAGCGCGGTACGACGTTCGACGCGCCGAACTGGACGTGCAGAAGAATGAACTGGTCAGCACCATCGATGCGAGAAAAAACGACCTGGCTCTGGACCAGGCGAAGCGGGTGCTCGCCGAACTCGAACAGGACGTCAAGTCGCGCAGCGCATCGAATCAGGCCGCCATCTCGCTGGCCGAGGAAAAGCGCAATAAGGCAAAGCTCGCGATGGACCAGGCACAGGGCAACATCGACAAGATGCGCGTTGTCGCTCCCATGGACGGTCTGGTCGCGTTGGAAAAGAACGAGGGCGCGGCGGGCGGATTTTTCTTCAGCGGGATGTCGCTACCGGAATATCGCGAAGGGGACCAGGTTGAACCCGGCAGAACGGTAGGCCAGGTCGTCGACGCCAAGGAAATGGAACTGAGCGCTAAGGTGGGAGAACTCGAGCGCAACAACATCAAAGAAGGGCAGCCGGTCGACATGCAGCTCGATGCGTTTCCGGGCAACACGTTTCACGGCACCGTGAAGACCGTGGGCGGCGCCAACACTCGCAGAATGTGGGACGACGATACCAGCACCAAGTTCGAAGTAACCATCAAACTCGCAACCACCGACCCGCGCATGCGGCCTGGACTGACGGCCCACATTTCGATTAATGGCGATCCGCGGAAAGACGTGCTGTACGTGCCGCGACAGGCGCTGTTCTTGAAAGAAAATAAGCGCGTGGTGTACGTACATAATGGCAGCAACTTTGATCCGCGCGAAGTGAAGATTCAGGCCGAGAATGAGAGTCGCGCCGCTATTGATGGGATTAGCGCCGGCACGGAGATCGCGTTGATCGATCCGACTGCTCCTCGAAGGGCAACGAACGCCGGCACTCCCCCGCCTGTCGGCGGAGGAGGTGCTCCGTAATGGCGACGGTTGCGTCCACTCCTCCGGCACGTCTGCTACGGGGCTACCAGCAGTGGCTCCCCGATATGCAACTGGGGCTGCAGAATCTGCTGCTGCACCGGTTGCGGTCTTTGCTGACTATGCTGGGGATGATTTTCGGCGTCGCGGCCGTGGTCTCAATGCTCTCGATTGGCGCGGGCGCGCGACAGAAAGTCATGGCCCTGATCGAACAGATGGGCGTGCACAACCTGATCGTGGAAGCGAAAGAAACCACGGAGTGGCAGGCACATCAGAAGGTTCGCAAACTTTCTCAGGGATTGTCTTTTCAGGATTATCGCGTGATCCGCGACGACGTCAACGACATCGTCGCCGGCACGCCGCGGAAGCGGATGACTCCGTCGAAGACGATTCCGAAATCGCAGCAGGATCCGCCCACGGTGTACGGAGTCAATCCAAACTACCTGGCGATCGCGGGACTGCACGTACAGCAAGGGCGATTCTTTACTGACGATGAAGACACGCGGGGCGCGCCAGTGGTCGTGCTGGGCGCGGCGGCCCGGTCGAGCCTGTTCGGTTCCGCCGATCCGATCGGACAGTATGTCAAGGCCAATGAAACCTGGTTCCGTGTGATCGGAGTGGCTTCGCCGCAGCTCAGTTCGCAAACCGAAGTGGCGGGCGTGCCCACGCAGGACCTTAATAACATCATGTACGTGCCGTTGAATTCGGCAATTCTGCGGCTGGAGGATAACTACAGCGATGTGCGCGATGAGATTGACGGCATCTACCTGAACATTCGCGACAACGCCGACATGGCCTCCGTGGCGCAGGTGGTGCGGGCGATTCTCGATTCGTCGCATCATTCCGCCGGAGATTTCAGCGTGATCGTGCCCGCCGAACTGCTCGCCGAGCAGAAGCGCACGGAGCGTTTATTCAACGCAGTGATGGTTGCGATCGCGTCGATTTCTCTGCTCGTCGGTGGGATCGGCATCATGAACATCATGCTTGCCAGCATTCTGGAGCGGACCCGCGAGATTGGCGTGCGCCGCGCTGTGGGCGCGCGGCAGTCGGACATCATCCGCCAGTTCGTGGTCGAGGCCATGCTGATTTCCTTTGTGGGAGGAAGCTTCGGCATCGTGTTCGGCTTCGTGATGTCGCGCCTGATCGCATTGCTCGCCGGATGGTCGACGATTGTGACGTTGAGTTCCATCCTGCTAGCCTTCATCGTCTCGATTACGGTCGGACTCGTTTTCGGAATTTACCCTGCAGTCAAAGCCGCACGTCTCGATCCAGTGGAAGCAATTCGCTGGGAGTAGGACGCGGCCACCGTCTTCACGCATCAGTCAACACACCTTGGAGGATTGAGGAATGAAATATTCTCGCCTGGGGCTTCTCGCTTGCCTTCTGCTGCCGTTGCATCTGTTCACTGAGCCCGGCTGGGCGCAGACCACGCGTCAACCGGAAACATATCGCGGACTGACGAACCTGCAGGCCGTCTCGAACACGCTGCCGGGCGCACAATACATGCGGGATCACGTGGTGGATGGCAAGCTGCGTTTGACCCTGCAGGATGCGGTGGCCGTGACTCTGGCCAATAACAGCAATGTCAGGCTCCAGGAATTGAATATCGAAAATACGAAGTATGCGCTGCTGAGCGCGCATTCGCCTTTTGACCCTTCCGTGCAGGGCAGCTTCAACGCCCAGCGGTCGATTTCACAGGCGTATACCCAACTTTCGGGGGTGCCAGCGCTCGGTGCTCCGCTGAGCACGCTGAACCAGTTCACCCAACTCACCTACGGCCAGACGCTGGAGACCGGAACTAACTTTCAAGTCAATTTCAACACGACCAAGCTCTCGTCAAACAGCACCAACGACTTCATCAACCCCTCCATCTCTTCCTTTCTGAGCTTCCAGTTCACGCAGCCCCTGTTGCGGAATCGCTGGCTGTTCGCGAATCGCGCGCCCCTGGTCATCGCGCGCCGAAACCTGCAAGCATCCCGCGCCACGTTCGAAGCGCAGGTCAGCGGCATCATTCAGTCGGTCGTCACTCAATATTGGAACGTCGTGCAGGCTCGCGGAAGCCTCGATGTTGCGCGGAAGTCCCTCGACGCCGCCGAGGCCACCTACAAACACGACAAACGCGCGCTGGAGTTGGGCGCCCTGCCGCCGCTGGATATTTATCGTTCAGAATCGCAGGTGGCCGGCCGGCGCGTCTCGGTGATTCAAAGCGAGTACGCTCTCAAGCAGACCGAGGATGCCTTCCGTCAAACCGTGGGCGCCGACATTGATCCTTTCTTTCGCGCGATTGATCTCGATTTAACGGAAACACCCGAACCCGCAGGAGAGTTGCGGAGCATCGACGCAGCGACGGCCCTGCAACAGGCAATGACAAAGCGCCCGGAACTGGAAGCAGCGCGCCAGTCGCTGGCCAACGACGACACCAGCATCCGGCTGGCTCACAACAATCTGCTGCCCGACTTGCGCTTGAGCGGAAACTATTCGGGGAACGGACTGGGAGGCAACCAGTACAATCTCAACGTCACTCCGCCGCAGTTGGTGTCCTACGGAGGCTTGGGCGATTCGCTGAACCAGCTTTTCGGCTTTGGATATCCCTCCTACGGATTCTCGTTGACCTTGAACTTGCCCATCAAAAACCGGAGCGGGCAAGCTGCTCTCGGCAACGCTCTGGTCTCGCGCCGCCGCGATTTGTACACCGACCGGCAGATTCGTGAGCAGATCACGTACGACGTCAGCAACGCCGTCCATCAACTTGAGGAGGCAAAAATCAGCGTGGCGGCCAGCAAAGAAGCAGTCGATCTGGCACGAAAAACCATGGCAGCAGAACAGCGCAAGTATGAACTGGGAACGGGCCAGATTTTTCTGGTCCTCGAAGCTCAAACCGAACTGGCCGCGGCAGAACAAAGCCTGTTGCAGGCGGAAGTCGGCTATCAACTTTCCGTAACCGCCGTGGATTACGCCACTGGCGGATTGCTCGATCCCTACCACGTGCAGATCGCTGAATTAACTCACTAGGTTTCCAGATACTAGCGAGTGGCGTCGCGCCTTCCCCACTGTTGGCAAAGGCAGTAAACTATTATTCCCGACCGTGCGAAAGTGGCGGAATTGGCAGACGCACCAGACTTAGGATTCCGTGTGTGCTACAAGCAATTTTCCCGCCAAACCCTTTAGAACCCAGTCCCGAAAGGCTTCTGCTGGGGTCCCGATATCATCAAACTACGCTATAGGCAGTTGTGCTGCCTACATTTTGCCTACATTTTTCTTGGCTGGAGGAACTGCTTCGCCATTACACTCAGAATCCCGGTCCGGGTATTTTGAGTGTAATGGCGATTTATCGCCAGTTGGGACGATTGCTGGCGGCTGGGATTACTTCCGGTTTGCCGACAAACCGGAAACGATCGCATGTTGCTCAATCTAATTGCCGAGGGGAAGCGCTTATCTGGAGCCGAGCGAAGTGCGGAGATGGAGCATCTCATCCACTTTTCTCAGAAGGTCACCTCGTGATAGTGGCTTCTGCAGGAGGATGGCTCCCTCTGCGATGAGTTGTTGAGCCACGGGGACTTCAGCATATCCTGAAACGTATAAGACTTTCGCTTCCGGATGCAACGCCCGTACTTTCGTCGCAACTGAGGGTCCACTCATGTCAGGCAGCACTACATCGCTGACGATTCCGCCAGGGCGTATCAAAGATCCCAAATGCTGCCGCCGCTCCTTTTGCCGGGAATGATCACACTGAGCGGCACCGTGGCTTCGCCTTTCATCCAGAAATCGTTGGCCCCGGAGGACTTCAATTCGACCAGAGCGGCGTGCACACAATTGGTCTCGCGCGCCACATCGCCCGACAGAGCGGTGTAGAGTCCCGGCTACACCGGATGCCATTCATAAAAATCCTGGAACCAGACGTGGACGGTTCCCGCGCTGTAATCGACTTCGAAATCCAGTATGTCGATGGCGCCAAACGCAAAGCGGAAATCCTGATCGTCATAATCGGACTGTTCCAGCTTGAAGGAGTCGGCGAATTTTCCAACCCCAGTGGCCGGGATATGGCTGGCGAGTGTCGACTGGATGCCCTTATCCCGTCGCAGCCACAGATCAATATTGACGTTCTCGTCAAAGTCCTTCCCGCTGCCCGCCAGATAGTACCGCAGATGAGCCAGGGCGATTGGCTTGGCGGCGAACTTTGCGATGATGGCCGCGTCTACGAGACCCCTTGGACTGAGTCGCGGACAAAGGAGATTCAGCTCGAAAGAACTGTTCGGATTGGCTTGCACGTCCGCCCAACGGCCGCTTGGGGTATGTCCGTGGTTGATCCCGGGATGGAAAGTCGTCGCCATACCATTCGCCCTGATATCGCTTGCGGGCTTCGTCCCGAGCAGCGCCGAACAGAGCCGATCAGGACTTTCCCTGCTACCTCAGAAACGCAAACATTTTACACTCAGGACAGGTTCTGTCCCAGCCCCACACTACATATCTGGAGTCGATTCTCAAAGAACTCTTCCACCCGCCCCAGAATTTCTACCGTACTCTTCGACTTCGGTGCGAATCGCTGACGAGGTACTTAAAGCAACCAGAATCGAATGCCTACGCACGCAATCAGACTATCCGGGTAGTCCAAACCAATGGTGCAACGAGGAAGGCCCAAAAGTTCTGAGAAGCCTCGCCAAGCAGATTCGATCCCGACAATGAGCGTAATCGGGATGTTACAACAGCTTGAGCTTGCTCCGGGGGCTCGATGCTGCTACCCGGCGTAGGATTGGAACTTCAGCGTTAAAACCTCGTCGAATGATCCAGCTCCAGACCAGCCAATCAAAAGAGTTGCGATTGCAATTCTTCGAAGCATGTGGAGATTAGACACCAGCTCTCGATTTTAGGAAGGACGACTGTTTAGATCAGATGGGATGAGAAGGCCGGACTTCGACGGGGCCCGGCAAGACGAATCCAAGCCAAGCGGCAACTGAATTTTTATTTCAACGCCAGGAACCATCGCCCGGCTAAGGCTCGACCTGATAATGTTCTTCATACAGCATGAGTAATACGACGGTTTCGGCGCCGGGAACCCCGGTGCCGTGTCCGAGGCCGAACCATTCGAATGCCGGCGCTTTCTCGATCGCTTT
>JABCZL010000007.1 GCA_013289685.1 Acidobacteriota bacterium
GCACCCGCTGTTCCAGACTGACATAGCTGAACACCCCATCCTGTTGCTGATCGTCTCCGCGCATGCCTGCTTTCTTACCCTATTTTCCTGTGCAAGGCATATGAGTTTTTCAGCACTCTGTTTAGCCGCCGGGCTGCCCAGGCGGGACGGCCGAGGCGACCGTCTCCACATGAGCATTGTTAGTTCGGCGGTTGCAGCGTTTTTACCAGCCAGGGAATGATCACTTCTTTGAAGATTCTGGGATCGGGCCACACACCGACCTGCCGTCCCAGATGGCCGCCTTGCGGATTGATCCATGCTTGTTTGGGGACGTCACCTTTATTCAGCAGCAGATATTCATCTTCGATGGGAACCTGCGTGTCGAGCACGCCCGCAAGGATTAACATGGGCGCCATTGGCTTGCCCAGCAGGCCCTGGTGCACCAGCGACATCTTCGGCAGGTACTCGCCCATCTCGTCGAGGGAGTGAACTCCTTCGAGAATGTTCATGAGCGCTGGAACCTGATCGAAAAGATATTCGCGATTGCCCAGCAGCGAGTTCATCAGGAATTCTTTTTGGAAGAACTTGTCGACCGGAGGCGATTGCGCGCTGCAGCCGCGCAAGCGGGCGCGCTCCACGATCGCCATCTTGGTGGCCCAGTATGCGCCCCAGCTCACGCCGTGCAGGGCGATGCGGTTCTTGTCAATCTCCGGACGCGACTGTGCGTAGTCGATGACTTTCGACAGCATGCGCTCGGAAGTTTTGCTGACCTTGATCGGCGCCTGCCCGGTGCCGGGGCCGTCGACGGCGAGATATCCGATGCCGAAGGGAAGAATTGCGCTGAAGCTTTCGGTGAGATCTTCCTTGCGGCTATCGAGGCCATTGACCGCGATGACCAGCGGCACGGGTCCCTTGGCATTTTTCGGCAGCCGCAGGTAGCCGACGATCTCCTTCCCTTCGAAAGGAATGTGCACAACTTCGAGCGGAGGATCGAAAAACTTGGCGTGATCGAGAAACGCTTCGAGCGCTTTTTCGTAGGAGCGCTGCTTGCCAGGGGAGGCGGGAATCGGCCAGCGTCCGAACGAATAGATGCGCCAGGCACGGATGTAGTCGGCGTTGGCCTTGGTGGGATCCGTTTTTTCCAGCGACTTGGCTTCGTTGAAGTAGCGATCGGCTACGCGCATGAAGCCGGCGGCCCACTCGTCTTTGTCAGCCGTGTGGATGCTCTCGAAGGCTTCCTTGATGTCGGCGGGATCGAGGCCGATCAGCGGGTACTGGCCCACTTCGGCGCGGCGAACGGCCTCAGTCTTAACTTCATCGATGGTCCGATCGCGGCGCTCTTCTTTTTTCTGCGCGAGGTTCTGCTCGAGTTTCTGCGCGAGAACGAGCCCACACATACCAGCGCATACCAGCAACAGCGTTAAGAAAATGAAGGAAGTTCTGTTTCTCATGGTGCGTGATCCCCAGATTGTCTGGCCCGCTGCTTAGGCGGGCGAAGTAGATAAGAAAAGGCCGGACGGAATGAGTCCGGCCTTCGGTACTCGCCTCAGAATCGACTGCGGTTCTAGAACGTAAACTTCAATCCCAACTGAACGGCGCGACTTCCACCGGATCCGATAACGGGATTGGCCGCCGCCACGTCAGGTGTAGCGCATCCGCAGCCGAACGGTTGCACGGACGGGTCGTTCAATCCAAATCCGTTCTGGCCCCCGTACGGATTAGCAAAGTTGGGATGGTTGAGAATGTTGAAGAACTCGGCTCGGAACTGGGCGCGGAGCTTTTCGCCCAAGTGCCAGTTCTTGGCAATGGAGAAATCGAAGTTCTTAAAGCCGGAGTCGGGGAACGTATTCCGCCCCATGTTGCCGAATTGTCCCAAGGGCGGAGGAATCATGACGGAATTCCCTTTTTCATAGCAGCCGAACATGCCTAGGGATTTCATCGAGGGTCCGGTGGCTCCGTCCACCGCCGTCGCGCTGGCTACACAGTCCGGATGATTCGAGGCCCCCGAGAAGAACGGAATCCCGGTCGGGCCAGACTTGAAATCCGACGGGTTGCCCCGGCCTGCTGTTCCAGCATGATAAAAACTCCAGCGAATAGGGGCATTCGCTGGCGGACTTACCGGCAGTGGACCGGTGCCCGCCGCATCTGTGCCTAAATCAATTGGTCCCCAGGGCTGGGCGCTTTGCAAGGTGATGATCGAGTTGATCTCCCACCCTTCCAGCATCTGCGCGAAGCCGGTGCGACCGGGGATGGCATAAGTGAGCGATACCGTCAGACGATGCCGAATGTCAAAGTCGCTGTTCGCGTATTCCCGTCCTACGTTGTAAGAGTCTTGCGGAAGACCTGCACCATAACCAAAATCCCAATTCGCACCCACCTCGTCGAGCGAGTGGCCGTAGGTGTAGCCGGCCACCATGCTCAAGCCGTGGAAGTTGCGCGAATTCAGAGTGACCTGTAGTGCGTCGTAGTTTGAGCGGTAGATGTTTCCCATCTGGAAGATATTGCTCAGGTAGAGAAACTTGTTGTTCATCGTGTACGGACGGCAAGCCTGATCCGAAGCGCAATTGGGATTGTAGTCGCTGCCTACAGGCGCCTGGTTGATATCCCGAATCCCAACCAAATTCGAGCCGTGATTTCCCACGTAAGACATTTCCAGCGACAGATTCGGGGTAAACGAGTGCTGCATGCCGAGGGACCAGTGCCAGATGTAAGGAGTCGTCAGGTTACGGGCCACGCTCATGATGGGGCATGGGGCTGCGTTTACTGGGTCGCAATCAAGCCTGGTCGTACTGACGTTTGCGCCGAAGATCGGCGCACCGCTGTCCCACTGCGGCATAACCGGAGGGATTGCCAGATTTCCGGCCGTGATCGTGCCGCCCGCCGTGTCTCCCGCGGCATCGATAGTGGCTGCGGTGGGCACGTTGCCTAGGCCAAACGCATTGTTGAAGGCGAGCATCGCTTCCCAGTTGACGGTTTCGTACACCAGGCCCGCCCCGCCCCGTATCACCGTATTTTCCTTGCCGTTCAGGTCCCAGGCAAAGCCCACGCGGGGGGCGAAATTCTTGTGGTCGGGATTGTAGGGACCGCTGACGCCGGACTGCCCGGCCTGAATCAATCCGGTTTTTGAGTTGGGATCGAAGTTGCCCAGCAGGTCGTGTTGCTCGCTGATGACCGTACTGTACTCGTAGCGCACGCCGAAGTTGACCGTCAGGTTCCTGCTGGCGCGCCAGTCATCCTGCAGAAACAATCCGTAGGCCCAATTGTGAATATGCAGAGTGGGATCGCCCACCTGTACCGAGCCCTTGAACGGGTCGCCGGCGAAGAAATCTTCCAGCGCCGTGGAGTTTGGCAGCGCTACCGTGCCCAGGAAGGTGATGCTGCCTCGCGCGTTGCCGAAAGCGCCGCCGTTAAAGGCGTTGTGGTGAAGTTCGCCACCGAATTTCAGAGAATGTTTACCCTCCGTGTAGGAAACGTGGTCGATGAACTGAGTTCTGGCGTCCGGTCCCTGGAACTTCGGCCATTTGAAGGCGCCCAGGCCGGGCACGAATGCTCCCGCGAAACCGATGCGTGGCAGTCCACCCGTAAAGGGTCCGCTCACGCCGGTAGTGAGACCGTAGCCGGATGCCGGCGTCCCTAGGTCACCCGGAAAGGTCGGCTGGTTTAGACGGTTGTAACCGACACGCGCTTCGTTCACCCACCGGGTACCGGGCATCCAGATCCAGTTTCCTCCGACGACCTGAGCGCGGGTGTGGATCTTCGATCGCCAGTAGGATTGCAACTCCGGAAAATCTTCTACTGTCCCATTGTTGTTTCCGTAGAAATATATGCCGCTGATGCTGTTCTTCTGGTTGATATTGAAATCCACCTTGCCCAACGCGTTGTCGACTCCCACGTCGTTGGGGAATCCCTGCACGATGCCAGGGCTTTGTGTGTCATTGATGGGGAAGCCTGTACCAGCACACGTCACCGTGGACCCGGACACTGTGCAGCCCGAAATCTTTTGGCTGGCTGCACTGATTGGGACTTCGTTTGCCACCAGATCGGCAATCGCATCCGGGATACTGTTGCCGCAATCGCCGGTTACAGAAGTGCAGTTCCCAGCATTGTTGGAAAAGTGCACCATGGAGGGCGTGGTGACGCTATAGGAATTACCCACGTCGTAGCGCTGTCCCTCATAGGCGCCGAAGAAAAAGGCTTTGTCTTTGACAATCGCGCCGCCGAAACTTCCACCAAATTGTTCCAGGGTTCGCGACGTTTTTGCAGCGGGCGCAGCGTTGAAATAGTTGCGCGCGTCCATCGCGCCATCGCGGCCAAACGCGAACGCGGTGCCGTGCAGCGAATTCGTTCCTGATTTCAATCCCACGTTCATGATCGCTCCCGGCTTCCAGCCGTATTCGGCTGGGGGATTTTCCTGAACGTTGAACTCCTGGATCGCATCGATGGGCAGGATGGTCGCGGAATCGCCCGCGATACCTGCGCCGTTGATAATGCCCTGCCCGGAAAACGGTTCGCTGTTGAATAAGCCTTCAACGAAGTAAGCGTTGTCCTCGGCGCGCAGGCCGTTGGTGCTGGTGGTCGAGAAACCGCCGCCAGGATAGCGCATCACGCCGGGCCGCAGCTGCAGCAAGTTTTCGTAGTTACGCCCGTTCAGCGGCAGGTCGTTGATCTCCTGGTTGCTGAGCGTGCCTCCCAGCGTAGAGGAAGTTGTGTTAACGAGCGGAACGTCCTCTTGCACGACTACCGTCTCCGTGACCTGCCCGGTCTGCAGCGAGAAATCGGCGCGCACGTCGGTGGCAACCTCAATCACCACGTTCGGCCGCTCGGTCGTCTTGAAGCCTTTGGCTTCTACGCGGATCTTGTAGGTGCCGGGCTGGAGTTCGGGCGCCGAGTATCCGCCGGAATCGTCCGTAGTCAGTGTGCGCGAGGTGCCGCGCTGGACGTCGGTTACCATCACCGAGGCGCCAGCTACCGCGGCGCCACTCTGATCAGTCACGGTGCCGAGAACGCGGCCCGTCGTAGTCTGAGCCGTCGCGCAGACTGAGAACACGAGCAGCGTGAAAGTGGCGAACAAAAGCCGCGAAGCTGCAGCCTTCCGTCCTACGTAGGACGTGGCCGCGCTGACAGGGCGCGATAGCATAGGAACCCCTCCATATTGCTGGTCCGACAGCCATACCACTATCGGAGAAACAGTGTCAAGCAAATTCAAATTTTGGATGGAATCTGAAGCAGGTTATACCACCTCCGAGCACCCGGCTAGTCACCAGGACGGCAACCCGGAAGTGGTTGGACTTCAGGGAGTTGATGGGACTTGCGCGGTCTGGGCTGGCTGTAGTAGCATGCTTATGGTCATACCACCAGACCTTTATACCAAACCGTGTCCTCCGCCCAACAAACGCGCCAACGCCCAGTGGATATGCGGTATAGTAGCCGGACCATGGCCAGTCCACTGGCTGGCTTCGCATGTGCGGGGGACAAAACTTTGTACAAGCTGGTTCGTACGTCGAGACTCTACGAACAAATCGTTCAGCAGATTGAAGAGTCCATTGTCAAAGGCGATCTGAAAGCCGGCGATCAACTTCCCGCGGAACGCGATTTGGCCCAGCGCTTCGGCGTGAGCCGCACTGCCGTACGCGAAGCGGTGAAGGCTCTGCGGGAAAAAGGTCTGGTCGAAGCGTACTCGGGCCGCGGGACTTTCATCACCGACGGCACCACGCAGGCTGTGCGCCAGTCGCTGGACCTGATGGTCAAGATCGGTCAACCGGAGGGATCCACTCATCTGGCGGAAGTACGGGCTATTCTTGAACCGGAGATTGCGGCGCTAGCCGCGGTGCGCATCCAGGAGCCGGAACTGTCGACCATGCGGGAGGCCGTGACGGCGATGGACCGGGCCGGGCAGGATCCTGAAACCTACATCGAAGCGGATCTGGATTTTCATCTGGCCCTGGCGGAGGGCGCGGCCAATCCGCTCATCCTTTCGCTGCTCGATTCGATCGTTGGTCTGCTGCGCGAGCAGCGACTGCGGATCTTTAAAGTTCCCGGTGGTCCGGAACGAGGGCAGATTCATCACAAACGGATTCTCGACGCGGTCGAGCGGCACGACGCGGAGAAGTCGCGCGAAGCCATGCGCGCGCACCTGTCGCAAGTGCGCGACGACAGCCAGACGTCGACGGGGAAACGCGCACCAGGCAAACAGAGCACGCACTAACAGAGCACGCACGAGAAGATTGCTGAAAAGTTCCGAGCGCTTTGAAAGGGCCCGGCTTCAAGCCGCGCCGTAAGAGACAGCACAAGCAACAGCGGCTTTAGCCGCCAAGGAAGCAGATGGCGAAAGTAGGCTTTATCGGTTTAGGCGTCATGGGCAGCCAGATGGTGAACCGGCTGCTGAGCAAGGGTCACACGGTGACCGGCTACAACCGCACGCGGACCAAAGCGCAGTGGCTGGTGGACAAAGGAATGCAGTGGGCCGACTCGCCCCGCGCCGTCGCGAGTGCATCGGACTACACCTTTGCGATGGTGACCAACTCCGCCGCGATCCATGCGATCACCGAAGGTCCCGACGGGCTGCTGGCCGGCCTGAGCACCGGCAAAATTTTCATCGACATGAGCACAGTGAGTCCGACGGTCAGCCGCGCCCTCGCCGCGAAAGTGCGCTCTGTCGGCGCCGACATGGTGGATTCGCCGGTCTCGGGCAGTGTGATCACTCTACAGGAAGGCAAGCTCTCGGTGATGGTCGGCGGCAAGAAAGAAACGTTCGACAAAATCAAGGCCCTGCTGCTCGACATTGGCCCCAAGGTCAGCTACGTAGGCGACAATGGCTTGGCCCTGTCCATGAAGATTGCTATTAACCTGAGTCTGGCGGTGCAGATGCTGGCATTTTCCGAAGGTGTACTGCTGGCGGAAAAAAGCGGCATTGCCCGCGAGGTTGCCGTCGATGTGCTGGTCAACAGCGCAGTCGCGTCTCCCATGATCAAGTACCGCGGCCCGTTCGTCCTGCAGCAGCCGGAAGAAGCCTGGTTCGACGTGAACATGATGCAGAAAGATATGGTGCTGGCCATGGACCTGGGGCGGCAACTCGACGTGCCACTGCCGACCACGGCCGTCAGCAACGAGTTTCTTACCGCCGCCCGCGGCATGGGCTGGACGAAGTATGATTTCGCCTGCATGTTCGACGTGCTCGCCGCCATGGCTGGCGTGACGACCCCTGTCACCGCAGGGGGGAAGAAGTGACGACCGCTACTTCCAACGCGGCTCCTGGTTCCTCGGCTCCGGGTTCCGAAGTTACGGAAAAAGACAAGTGGTTGCGCGCCTACCGCCAGATGGTGAGGATTCGCCTGTTTGAGGAGCAGGTGAACGAGCTGTATACCCGCGCGCTCATGCCCGGGCTGGCGCATCTGTACAGCGGCGAAGAGGCGGTCGCAGTGGGTATCTGCGAAGCCCTGCGCATCGACGACTACATCACCAGCACGCACCGCGGCCACGGACACTGCCTGGCCAAGGGTGCGTCCCCCGACCGGATGTTTGCCGAACTGCTGGGCAAGGAAGCCGGCTACTGCCGCGGCAAAGGTGGATCGATGCACATTGCCGATCCCGCCACCGGGAACCTGGGCGCCAACGCGATTGTAGGCGGCAGCGTTGGCATCGCGACCGGCGCGGCGTTTGCCTCGAAGCGATTAGGAAACGGCCGCGTGGCGGTGTGTTTCTTTGGCGAAGGCGCGCTCGGTCAGGGATCGCTCTACGAAGTGATGAACCTGGCGCAACTCTGGAAGCTGCCCGTGATCTACGTCTGCGAAAACAATATGTACAACGAGTACACGCATTTCTCGGAGACGACGGCCGGAACCATCCTCGGACGCGCCGCAGCATTCGGGCTTGAAGCTGCAGCGGTCGACGGCCAGGATGTACGCGCGGTGAACGAAGTGGCAACCCGGCTGGTGAAGCGGGCCCGGGCTGGCGAGGGTCCGGCATTCCTGCAGGCCGACACTTACCGCTACAGCGGCCATCACGTCGGCGACATCAATCGCGAGTATTACCGCTCGAAACAGGAAGAGCAGCACTGGAAGACCGAACGCGATCCCATCAAGCTGCATGCGAACTGGCTGTTGTCGCAAGGCCACCCGGACGCAGCGGCGCTCGATCAAGTTGCTGCCGAAGGCCGCACCGAGATGGAAGCCGCGGTGAAATTTGCCATTGCGGCTCCGTATCCCAGCGTCGACCAGGTAGAACAAGACGTCTACGCCTGAAGTTTATTTATGCCAGAGCTTATGCCAGAACGTGAACTCACATTTGCGCAGGCGGTCCGCGAGGCGCTGGCCGAAGAAATGCGCCGCGACTCGCGGGTGTGCATCTTCGGCGAAGACGTGGCCGAAGCGGGCACGCCGTTCAAAGTGCTCTCGGGACTTGTTGAAGAATTCGGCGCTGACCGCGTGGTCGATACCCCAATTTCCGAAGCTGGATTCACTGGAGTAGGAGTCGGCGCAGCCATGACCGGTCTGCGGCCCGTAGTCGACATCATGTTCGGCGACTTCCTGACGTTGACCATGGATCAAATGGTCAACCAGGCCGCCAAAGCGCATTACATGTCGGGCGGGCACTGGCGGGTCCCGATGGTCATGCGCACCACACTGGGCGCGACCCGACGCTCGGCGGCGCAGCATTCGCAGTCGCTGCACGCCTGGTTCAGTCACGTGCCGGGATTGAAAGTTGTGCTGCCTTCGACGCCCTATGACGCTAAAGGCCTGCTGAAGACCGCGATCCGCGACGAGAACCCGGTCATCTTTTTCGAAGATAAGATGATGTACAAGCTGAAAGGCCCTGTGCCAGCGGAGGATTACACGATCCCGCTGGGCGTGGCCGACGTAAAGCGCAAAGGCGACGACATCACGCTTGTGGCGACCAGCAGCATGGTGCAGGTCGCGCTGGGCGCGGCAAACATTCTGGAAAAAGAAGGCATCAGCGCGGAAGTCGTCGATCCGCGCACCACGTGGCCGCTCGACGAAAAGACTATCATTGACTCGGCAAAGAAAACGTCGCGCGTGATCGTGCTCGATGAAGGCTACGGCCGCTATGGAGTGACGGCCGAACTCGCAGCAGTAATCGCCGAAGGCGCATTCTACGATCTCGACGCGCCGGTGAAGCGCATGGGCGCGATGCACGTCCCGATTCCGTTCTCTCCGCCGCTGGAAGATGTGACGGTCCCGACAGAAGAAACAGTTTCGGAAGCCGCGCGAAGACTGTGTAACAAAACGTAGCGCCGGCGTCCCGCCGGCTGTCGCGAGGGCGTCTCGCCCTCGCTTCGAGCTAGCAGCTAGGAGCTGATTTATGGGACTCAAAACTCACGGAACGATGGCCGTTGACTGGGAGAACCGAATCGATTTCGATCGCCTCCGCCGCGAGCGCCTGCAAAAAGCGAAAGACTTGCTTAAGAAGTCGTCGATGGGCGCGCTGCTCTGCTTCGACATGAACAACGTGCGCTATCTCACCTCGACGCACATCGGCACCTGGGCGCAGGACAAGGCCAACCGCTTCACGCTCCTCCCGCAAAACGACGAGCCCATCCTGTGGGACTTCGGCTCCGCCGCCAAGCATCATCAACTAAATTGCCCCTGGCTCGGAGATCGCTCGCGCCCCGGTATTTCGATGTTGCGCGGCACCATGTCACCCGAGCATGGACGCGCTGAAGACGTCGCCAAGAAGATTCGCATTGAACTCGAAATGCGCGGCCTGCACAAAGAACCGGTCGGCATCGACATCATCGAGCTTCCGGTCCTGTTCGCGCTGCAACGCGAAGGGATTCAAGTGGTCGACGGCCAGGAGCTCATGTCCAACGCCCGCGTCATCAAGACGCAGGACGAAATTTCTCTCCTCAACACCTCGGCCATGATGGTCGATGCCGCCTACGACGAGCTCTACCGCGCCATGAAGCCGGGCATGCGCGAGAATGAAGCTGTTGGGTTAGTCAGTAAAGTTCTCTACGATCTCGGTTCGGAATACGTCGAAGCGGTGAACGCCATTTCCGGCGAGCGCTGCAATCCGCATCCGCATGTTTTCTCCGATCGCGTGCTACGCCCCGGCGATCCTGTCTATTACGACATCCTCCATTCCTACATGGGATATCGCACTTGCTACTACCGCTGCTTCACCATCGGCTACGCATCGCACGCCATGGTCGATGCCTATAAGCGGTGCCGCGATTATCTCGACGCCGCCATCGAACTGATTCGCCCAGGACGCAACACCGCGGAGATCGCGGCGGTATGGCCCAAGGCGCAGGATTTCGGCTTTCCCAACGAAGAAGCCGCGTTCGCCTTGCAGTATGGCCACGGCATCGGGCTGGCGATCTGGGAAAAGCCCGTGATCTCACGGCTGGTTTCGCTCGATCATCCGCAGACGCTTGAGCCCGGCATGGTGTTTGCGCTCGAAACATTCTGGCCTTCGACCGACGGCTGGAGCGCCGCTCGCATTGAAGAAGAAATCGTGGTCACGCCGACGGGGCACGAAGTCATCACGCGCTTCCCGGCGGAGCAACTCCTGGTCGCAGGCGCGCACTACTACACCGTGAACGGCCCGCTGCCGACGACAAGAGAATCCGAATCTGCGCCCAGCGAGCGCGTGCTTGAGATGATCGAGACCAGCGCGAAGACCGAGCGAGTGGAAGTTTAGGGTTAGAGTTTTTAGCCCTCGAGATTTACTGAAAAATCTTGAGGAGACGGTTAGCCAAACCGCACGAAATCCAGCCGCGAAGCGGCGGCTTATGATAGCCCGGCACGGGAGTGCCGGCTGAGAGTGGAAAAGGGAACGAGTCCCGTTAGGGACGCCACTTCTCCGCCCCGGAAAGAAACTCAAACCTCATGGCCTTCAGCGTAGTAATGCCCGCCCTCGAGATGGCGCAGGAAACCGGCAAGCTCATCGCCTGGCGGAAGCAGGAAGGCGACCGCGTCACCAAGGGTGAGCCGCTCCTAGAAATCGAGACCGACAAAGCCGTCGTCGAGGTGGAAGCTCCCGCCGACGGCATCCTGGCAGGCATCAAAGCGGTGGCCGGCGACGATATTCCTGTGGGGCAGACCATCGCATGGATCGTCGCGCCCGGTGAAGCGCCCCCTGTCGAGAGCGAACCGGCCGTGCCGGCCGCACGTGCTGGATCGCACGCGAAGACTGAGTCTTCCCATGTTGTGGCACCGCCAGCCAGCGCTCCGGTACAAACGCCGCCCAGCGCGAAAATTTCTCCCAAGGCCCGTCGGCTCGCCAAAGAATTGGGTGTAGACCTTGCGAAGGTGCGGGCTTCGGGCCCAGGCGGTGAGATTCTCGCATCCGATGTTCAGGCAGCAGCCTCAGCGCCTCCTGCATCAGGGGCGCCAGAGAAAAAATCCGGGAGCATCGAAGCTCCCAGCTCGCTGGGCCGCATCATGGCCGAGCGTACCACGCAGAGCTGGACCACCGTCCCTCACTTCTTCGTGAGCCGCGAGATTGAAGCGACCGCGCTTAACGAATATCGGGAACGCGTGGTGGGTGAGATCGAAAACGAGCACCAGGTCCGCATCACTCATACCGACCTGTTGGTGGCGCTTGCAGCCCGCGTGCTGTTCAAGCACCCGCGCCTTAACGCGAGTTGGAGCGCCGAGGGCATTCGCCTGCACGATCACGTGAACATGGGGATCGCCATCGCGGTCGAGGACGGCGTGGTCGCCGCGGTAGTTCACAACGCGCATAGCGCGAGCCTGGCGGAAATCGCGATCCAGCGGCGGGACGTCGCCGAGCGTGCGCGAGCCGGGAAGCTGCGGCCAGCCGATATTGCAGATGCCACGTTCACCATCAGCAATCTCGGCATGTATCAGGTCGATCAATTCAGCGCGATCATCACGCCGCCGCAAGCCGCCATTCTCGCGGTCGGAACCATTGCCGACCGGGTCGTCGCCGTTCAGGGCCAGCCCGCGGTTCGGTCCATGATGATGCTTACAGTCTCATGCGATCACCGTGTCGCCGATGGCGCCCGTGCAGCGCGCTTCCTCAGCGACCTCGCCGAGGCAATTCGAGAGCCCGCCAAGATCTTGAAATAGAGGTTTGCTCAGGGGCCAGCTAATGTTTCGCCGGATGACGCACCGGTTCCTCTGCATCCATCGACCTGTTATTTCGAGATGAGCCCTTTTGAGCCCGAACTCTTCTCCACAAAACTTTCAGGAACGTCTGCACAACCGGCGAGGGATCGTGTTCGCGATACGCTGCCAGCAGTTCGGTGCGCGCCCGCACTCCCGCCAGACGACGGAACACCACGTCCTTGCGTTGCAGGTCGCCAATACATTTCGGCACGATCGACACTCCGATGCCGGCCGCCACCAGGCTCAGCGTGGTCTGAATTTCCACCGTGCGTTGTACGACGACGGGACGGAACCCGGCCTGCTGACAAAGGCCAATGATGTATTCCGTCCAACTTGGACGAGGATGGTCGGGGTATAGAACAAAAGCCTCCTCGCTCAAGGCAGACAGAGGCACGGCGGGCAACTGAGCCAGACGGTGCGAACCTGGTAAGGCAACATACAACGGCTCGCGCGCAATCGTGCGAAACACCAGGCCCTCGGTCTTGGCGGGAAGGCGGAGCAAGCCTATGTCGATTCGCTTTTCGGTGAGCGCTTCAATTTGCGCGTAAACGGTCATCTCTGAAAGAGTCAGATCGACGTGCGGGGCGGCCTGCAGAAACTCGCGCAATACCCCCGGCAAAACGTCGTAAGTGGCCGACCCTACGAACCCCAGATTGAGCGTTCCACTCACCCCGCCCCCGGCGCGCTGGGCCGCGAGCACGGCCTCGTCGGTTCGCGCCAGAATCAAACGCGCGCGTTCGAGAAAGACCTGTCCCGCCGGGGTGATCTGCACCCGGCGCCGGTTACGGAACAGCAGTTGCACCAGCAAGTCCTTTTCCAGAGACTGAATCTGCCGGCTGAGCGCGGGTTGGGCGATGCGCAGACGGTGAGCGGCGTGGCCGAAGTGCAATTCCTCGGCAACGGCAACGAAATAACGCAGCTGGCGCAAATCCATGGACATTATTCTAATGCCGGATTGCTATTACTGAAACCTTCCAATGTATTGGACGTATCAGCCAAATCAGGGGCATAGTAGTAGCCTGTGTCTCTACGACTTCTCGGGAGCCAGGGAATCTAAGGGCACATGGCGGGCTCAGTTCTTGGCCTGCCAGTTCCAGCTAGGTCAACGGTAAGGTTATGTGGTTAGTTCGACTGGCGCTGCGGCGCCCCTACACCATTGCCGTCTCTTGCCTGCTGATCATGATCCTCGGCGTGCTATCGCTGACGCGCATGACGGTGGACATCTTCCCGGTCATCGATATCCCGGTGGTCGCAGTGGTGTGGACCTATCCCGGACTCTCGGCGCAAGACATGGAGCGCCGCGTGGTTCTGATCAGTGAACGCGGCTACTCCACCACGGTCAACGGAATTTCGCGAATCGAATCGCAGTCGATCCCGGGAATTGGACTGCTGCGGATTTACTTTCAGCCGGGGACGGAAATTGGCGCCGCGATCGCGCAGATTTCTTCCGTGTCGAGTACCATCCTTCGCATCGCGCCTCCGGGCATCACGCCGCCCAGCGTGATCCAGTTCAACGCCACCAACGTTCCCGTAGCGCAGCTCACGATTTCCAGCAAGACTCTCTCCGAACAGCAGCTCTATGACTATGGTGTGAACTTCATTCGCGTGCGATTGTTTACGATACCGGGGCTTTCCACTCCCGCACCGTTCGGCGGAAAGGAACGCCAGGTCATCATCGACATCAACCCGCAGGCCCTGGCCGCGAAGGGCCTGTCGGCGGGAGATGTGGTCAGCGCGCTTCAAGCTTCGAACGTGATTCTGCCCGCGGGCGACGCCAGAATCGGCAACACCGACTACAGCGTGCAACTCAACTCCAGCCCCGACACGGTATCGCAATTCAGCCGCATCCCGATCAAGGTCGTAGGGTCGGCGACCGTTTTGCTGGGAGATGTGGCCAAGGTCTCCGATAGTTTTGCCGAGCAGCGTGGCATCGTGCACGTGAACGGAAAGCGTGCGACCTATCTCGCCATCCTGAAGCACTCCGATGCCTCGACCCTGGCCGTGGTGGAAGCGACGCGCGACACCTTGCCGATTATCAAAGCCTCCGCCCCGCAGGGGATGGAGCTGAAGATCGACTTCGATCAATCCGTGTTCGTGCGCGCCGCGATCATGGGAGTGGTGCGCGAGGCCGTGCTCTCTTCGATTCTCGTCTCGCTGATGATTCTGGCTTTCCTCGGAAGCTGGCGCAGCGTGATTGTGGTATGCACTTCGATCCCGCTGGCCATCTTCACCGCCATCATCGGCCTGAACCTGAGCGGCGACACCATTAACATCATGACCCTGGGCGGCCTTGCGCTGGCCATCGGCATGCTGGTTGACGACGCGACGGTCGAGATCGAGAACATCAACCGTAACTTCGATATGGGCAAGTCGATTATGGTGGCGATCCTCGACGGCGCCAGCCAGATTGCCGTGCCCGCAATTGTGGCCACACTGGCGATTTGCATTGTGTTCTTCCCGGTTGTTCTGCTCTCCGGGGCGGCAAAGTACCTGTTCACGCCCATGGCGCTGGCTGTGGTGCTGGCCATGCTGGCTTCCTATATCTTGTCTCGAACGCTGGTGCCGACGCTCTCGCGATATCTCTTCGAAGGTCACCGGGAAGCGGATGAAGCCAAGGAAGAAAATCCTGGATTCCTGGGGCGTCTGAACCGCAAGCGTGAGCTTGCCTTCGAGCGCCTGCGCACCGGCTACGGAAACATCCTGGATCTGGTACTGCATCACCGGGTGTTTGCGTTGTGTATGTTTGGACTGATGTTCGCGGTCACCGCAGTGCTGCCCTTCATCATCGGCACGGATTTCTTCCCCACCGTCGACGCCGGGCTGATGAAGCTTCACGTCCGCGCGCCGGTCGGCACCCGGCTGGAGGATACCGAGCAGTTGTTGATGAAAGTCGAAGGACGGATTCGCGAAATCATTCCCCCGGACGAAATCGATACGATTAATGATATGGAGGGTCTGCCCACTTCCTACAATCTCGCCTTCGTGCCCATCGACAATGTGGGCGACATGGACGCCGAGGTCCTGATCGCGCTGAAGCCTCTGCATCACCCCACCGAAGGTTACATGGAGAAGATCCGCCAACAACTGCCGAGCGAGTTCCCGGGATCAAGTTTCTATTTCCAATCGGCCGACATCGTGAGCCAGGTGCTCAATTTCGGCGTGCCCTCACCGATTGACATTCAAGTCGAAGGGCCGAATCTCGACCAGTCGTATCAGATCGCGCGCCAGCTGAAAGATGAAATCCGCACTGTCCCCGGTGCGGTTGACGTACATGTCAAGCAGGCCATCCGGTATCCCGCGTTGCATATCAACGTTGACCGCGAGAAAGCGGCGCAGTTGGGCCTGACCGAGCAGAGTGTCGCTAACAGCATGCTGATCTCGCTGTCGTCCAGTTCGTTGATCGCACCGTCGTACTTCCTGAATCCGACGAACAACGTCAACTACATCGTGGCCGTGCGCATTCCGCCCGAGCGTTTCGATTCCGTCGACACCCTGATGAGCACTCCGCTGAGCCTGCCCGGAGCCGCCAATCCTCTGCAAGCCGCGAGTGCTCCGCAGACGCAACCCGTGCCCCAACCGCAGTATGAGACGCTGGCCAACGTTTCTCAGATCGTTCCAGATTCAGTTCCCGCGGAAATCAATCACTACACAGTGCAGCGTGTGATCGACATCAACGCGAACGTTCAGGGTCGCGATCTGGGCTCGGTCGTGGCCGGCATTCAAAAGAAAATCGAGAGCCTGGGGAAACTCCCTCTCGGCATGCGCATCAGCATTCACGGCCAGTATGAAGTGATGAATTCGTCCTTCCGCAGTTTGCTCATGGGCTTGATTCTCGCCATCGTGCTGGTGTATTTGCTGATCGTGGTGTTGTTTCAGTCCTGGATCGATCCTTTCATCATCATGATCGCCGTTCCCGGAGCGCTGGTAGGAATTCTGTGGATGCTGGCCATGACCGGATCGACCATCAACGTCGAATCGCTCATGGGGTCGATCATGGCGGTGGGGATCGCGACCTCGAACTCGATTCTGGTCGTCAGCTATGCCAACGACGCCCGGGTCGAGCACGGCATGTCGCCCATCGAAGCGGCGCTGGAAGCCGGAAAGACGCGGCTGCGGCCGGTTTTGATGACCGCGCTCGCTATGATCATCGGCATGGTTCCCATGGCGCTCGCTCTGGGCGAGGCCGGAGAGCAGAATGCTCCCCTGGGCCGCGCCGTGATCGGCGGATTGGTGGTGGCGACCGTCGTCACGCTTTTTATCGTTCCAGTTTTCTATACACTGTTGCGAAAGGATTTTCCCACGCGGCACTTGCTCGATGCAAAGTTCATCGCCGAAGCGCGCGGCGAAGAGTTCAAAGGAGAAGAAGCCTGATGTCTGAATCGCAAGGCCGGCGCCGCGGATCTGTCTGGCTTTACCTTGCCGGCATACTGGCCGTTGTGATCGCGGGGATCGGGGCCTTTCTTCTTTTTACCCACCAGCGCGCCCACGTGGAGGCCGCCACCGAGCAGTTGACGGTGGAGAGTCAGAAGGGGCCATCCGTCGAAGTTGCCATCGCCCACAAAGTCGCGGGCTCCGATACGATTCGCCTGATCGGCGAAGCGCGTCCCTACCAGTCGGCGATTCTGTATGCCAAAGTCAGTGGCTATATGCGCAGCATCAGCGTCGACAAGGGCGATTTCGTCCACGCGAACCAGGTCATCGCGGTGATCGAATCCCCGGAAACCGACAAGCAATACCAAGCCGCGGTCGCCGACGCGCACAATAAAGAGCTCATCGCCAACCGCGCCGCCACTCTCGTCAAGAAAGAAATGATCTCACAACAGGACGCGGACCAGGCCGCCGCCGACGCCGCGGTTTCTAAGGCGAACCTGGAGCAGATCGGCACTTTGAAGTCGTATGAAGAATTGCGGGCTCCGTTTAGCGGAACCGTCACAGCGCGCTATTCGGATCCCGGCGCGCTCATCCAGAATGCCGCCACGTCTCAGACCAGCGCGCTGCCCTTGATCGAAGTTTCGGAGACTACACGGCTCCGCATCTATGTTTATGTGGACCAGGCGCATGCTCCCTTCGTCCGCAACGGAGATGCGGTCACCATCACCGATCAGGCCAACCCGACTTTTAAGCTGGTGGCGCGGGTCAGTCGCACCAGCGGAGAGATTGATCCCAAGACTCGCACCTTACTGGTCGAGATCGACGTGGACAATCCGCACAACCGCATCCTCGCCGGCAGCTTCGTGCAGGCCGAGTTGAAAGTGCAGACCCCGCGCTACGTCGAGGTGCCCTCAGACGCGTTGATCGTTCGCGGAACTCAGATGTTCGTGGCAGTCGTGACCCCCGACAACACAATCAAGTTCACGCAGGTCGCGGTTGCCGAGCAAACCGGCGAGACCGCGCGCCTGTTCAGCGGTTTGGACGAGGGCGAGCGCGTCGCCCGCAGCATCGGAGAACGCGTGCCCGAAGGCGGCAAAGTGCAACCGGTGGCGCATCCCGGCAGTTGATTCGATTTTGGGTGGCGCAGCGCTTTCAGCGCTGTGATGAAGCGGGAGGCCTGGTTGAGGGTCGCGCTCTAACTTTCGGATGAAGACACGCACGCAAATCTCGGCGTGGGCGGCACTAACACTTTTGATCGCGATCTCTCCGGCCTCCGCCCAAGACAAGCCTCTGTCCCTGGCGGATTGTTATCGCCTGGCCGAGCAGAATCAGCCGGATCTCGCCACTGCCGAAGCTCAAGTCCACGTGGCCGAAGCCCATCTCAAGGAACGCCGTTCGCCATACTTTCCTCATCTCAGCTTCGGCGCCAGCCACAACCAGCAGACCTATAACTACGCCGCGACGCCGGGGATCTCTCCCTCCACCGCCAACAGTTCATTCAACGGCGAGAGTTGGTCGAACTCTCCCTATTACTACACTGGATTGAACTTCAGCCAGAACATCTATGACTTCGGCTTGACCCGCGGCTCGGTCGAGCGTGGGAAAGCGGAACTGGCTCAGGCTCAGGACAATCGCGACCGCGTGCGCCAGCAAACGCTGCTTAACGTGCGCAACGGATATTTCAGCGTGCTGGCGGCGCAGCAATTGGTTCAGGTTCGGCAGACGACGGTTCAGGATCAGAGCAAGCATCTCGAACAGATCAATGCCTTCTTCCAGGTGGGACGTGTTCCCAAGATCGACGTGACGCGACAAGAAGTGCAGCTAGCCAACGCGCAACTCGATTTGGTGCAGGCGCAATCCGATCTGACGGTAGCTCAGGCGGCTTTAGCGACAGCTATAGGTCTGCCGGTGAAGAATACATTTACCCTGGTCGATGTATTGAATGAGGCGCTTGCGCTGGATCCTGTCGATGGATATCTGACGGACGCGCGTACTTTGCGCCCCGACCTGCGCGCGCTGCGCGAGGCCGTTAAAGCCGCTGAAGGGGACATCGTATCCGCGCGCTCGAACTTCAAGCCCCGCCTGAATTTCTCGAGCTTCGCCGATTTTCAGAACCTGAAGTTCCCCCTCATCTGGAACGTGGGCTTCGGCGAGAGCCTGCTGCAGCCGCTTCTCACAGGGGGCTTCAATCGCGCCTTTCTCAACGGGACCGAGCAGGCCAAGAGCGCCGTGGAGTCGAACCTGAAATCCGCCCAGCTGCAGGTCGATCGCGAAGTCTACACCGACTACGCCAATACGACCGTCTCCCAGCAGCAAATCGGTCTGGCCACGAAGGCGGATCAGGAAGCGCGTGAAAATCTGGCGTTCGCCGAGGGCCGCTATTCGGCCGGAGTAGGAAACATCATTGAATTGACCGACGCGGAATTGTTAGCTGCTACCGCGGGAGCCCAGGTCGTCACTGCGCGCTACAACTACCAAATCGCGTATGGCCAACTGGAAGTCGCAGCCGGAAAAGATCCGAGCGACTAGCGCGGTGGGCGACGGTTGTTTAGAAAGTGATCAGCTTGCCGTTGAAAAACGCGCGAGGAAAACCCGCTCAGGATGACAAAAGCGCGCCGGACGCGGCGAACTTAAACTACTCCTGCACATCGTCGAGCAACGACCGCAGTTTGCCCGACCGCGACGGGTGCCGCAGTTTGCGCAAAGCCTTGGCTTCGATCTGCCGAATGCGCTCGCGCGTGACGTCGAACGACTGGCCAACTTCCTCCAGCGTGTGCTCGGATCCATCATCCATGCCAAAACGCATGCGGATGATCTTCTCTTCCCGCGGGCTCAGGGTCCGCAGCACGTGCGCGGTGCGCTCCTTCAAGTTGACGTTTAGGATGGCCTCAGCGGGCGACATCTTCGTGCGATCTTCGATCAGATCGCCGAGATGCGAATCGCCCTCTTCGCCAATGGGCGTCTCCAGCGAAATCGGCACGCGCATGATCTTCTTCACCTTGCGCACCATCGCCTCAGGAATGTCCATCTGCTTGGCAATCTCCGCCGACGTGGGTTCGTGCCCTGACGCCTGTACCAGCTGCCGCGAAGTGCGAATCAGTTTGTTCACAACTTCGATCATGTGTACGGGCAGCCGGATGGTGCGCGCCTGGTCGGCAATCGCCCGGCTGATGGCCTGCCGGATCCACCATGTGGCATACGTGGAAAACTTGTAGCCGCGCCGATATTCGAACTTGTCGA
This sequence comes from Acidobacteriota bacterium, assembly GCA_013289685.1. Taxonomy (GTDB): domain Bacteria; phylum Acidobacteriota; class Terriglobia; order Terriglobales; family Acidobacteriaceae; genus Sulfotelmatobacter. The sequence continues at coordinate 19,683 of JABCZL010000007.1, forward strand.
CCGCTTTCATCAGGCCGACGTTGCCTTCCTGAATCAAGTCGAGGAACTGCAGCCCGCGATTGCCGTATTTCTTGGCGATCGAGACCACCAGCCGCAGATTGGCTTCGATAAGTTCGCGCTTGGCCTGCTCCGCGTTCATGTCGCCCTGGATCATCCTGCGCTGCGTCCGCTGCAGGTCCGGAAACGTCATTCCGGCCTCGTCTTCCAGCCGTTTGATCTCGACGCGATGCTGCCGTTGGGCGGCGCGGTAGTTTTTCTTGAGCTCCTCGCTGCGCGTGGCCGTAATCTTCGCTTCCAGGCTCACCAGTTCGCGGTCCAGCACGCGCATGAGTTCGATGGTTTTATTCACCCGCTCGATCAGGCGCTTGCGCTCCGCGTGGTTCAACCCAAGATTCCGGATGATGAGCGAAATCCGCACCATTTCGCGGCCCAGTTGCCCCCGAACCTTGCGATATTCTCTCGGCTTCTTCTTCGCGGAGATCGCGGCCAGCCTCTCAGCCAGACGGTTGGCGGTCTTGTAATGCTTGTTCAGTTCGTCGATGCGGCCCGTAATGTCGTCGACACGGTTCTGCAGAATCTCGTCCGTGATCTCTTCCTCGTCGAACACCACCAGGTCTTTGATTGAGCGCAGGCCGCGTTTCAGGTCCTCGCCCAGGGCCAGCACTTGCTGGATGACAATAGCCGAGCGCGAAAGCGCTTTCATTGCCGTGACTTGTCCGCGCTCGATGCGCTTGGCAATCTCCACTTCCTCTTCGCGGGTGAGCAGCGGAGAGGCCCCCATTTCGCGCAGGTAAACCCGTACCGGGTCGCTGGCCGAGTCCGGAGCGCCCGGAGTCAGATCGAGTTCGACCTCCTCGGAATCGTGCGCCGTCCGCCGTTCCAGCGCGGAATACGGCGAATGCGGCTCTTCCACTACTTCAAGTCCGCGCGTGCCAATGGATCCAAGCAGATCGTCTACGTCCTGGGGGGATTGCGTGTCTTGTGGAAGCAGGTCATTCACCTCGTCGTCCGCGATATCGGTCTTTCCGTTCACCAGCATCGATCGGTTCTTCGTGTCGTTCATCGCCAAGTGGAATGCCTCTTCAGTGCCTTTGTATGGGCCGACTCTGTATGGCTGCCTTTGTATGGAGAGAAGGGAGCTTGGCTAGTCGTGGCAAGTTCAACAGAAAGCGCGGAATTTAGCCCTTCCTTGATGCTAGCACAGCTGTGTCCGCATTCCTATTCTCGTGTGGAGAGGGCCCGTGTGGGGACGGGCACCTTCGCCAGTCCCGCCAAGCGCAGCGAGGCGGGCGAGCGCAACCACTGCTTCGGATACAACATAGCCGCAATGGCCGCTGGTGCAGAGGGACCGAAATGGTCGGGGCGCGCGGATTTGAACCGCGGACCCCCTGCGCCCAAGGCAGGTGCGCTACCAGGCTGCGCTACGCCCCGACAAGCTTTCATTATAAATGAGATGACATGTGCACCTGTCGGCGTTCCGAACCCGATCTTTAAAGACCGTTCCGCAACCCCCGGCCTCCGGACTTGAGCGACCTGTCCTCGATTGGGCAGTGCCTCGCCCTCCACGCGGGGTATAATTTTCCCCCAGTATGCAGAAGCCGCGTTACGCGCTGGTGGCGTACCTGAAGAATCCCGCGGGAGAGTTCGTAGAGAACCTCCGGCGTGACTTGCATCCCGACCTTCCCCATCTGGCGGCTCATCTGACCATCCTGCCTCCGCGCACCTTACAGGGTTCCGAGAGTGAAGCATTGCAGGTTCTGCAGCGAATCTGCGGCCACGAGGAGCCCTTCGAGGTGACCCTGGGCGATGTAGAGACGTTCATCCCGGTCACGCCCACGGTGTACATCCGCGTGGACGGCGCGGCCGGACGCATGAGCGAGCTGCACAGCAAGTTGAATACCGAAGCGCTCGCGTTCAAGGAAGAGTGGCCGTACATTCCCCACCTCACGATCGTGAAGATGAGCGCCGAACAGCCCGCCCAGGCGGCCTTTCAGCTGGCCCGCGAGCGCTGGACCCGCTATTCCGGAAGCCGGCGTATCCTGCTGGAAAGGCTGACCTTTGTCCGCGAAGACGTCCGCGAAGACGCCCGCAACTGCTGGGTCGATCTGGCCCCCGTGGTCCTCGGCCGTACTCTCGTTCCGCGATAACCGTCCGTAATCGGCCCTCCGGTTACTCGTCCAGTTACTCCCGCCATAGGCCCATGGCCCTAGGTACATCTCCCTCCCGTGCGTTGAAAAGCCGCGCCCATGGCTGTAGATAAAGAGTAGGGCAAGTATCCGGCTATCCCTATCAAAGGCCACTTCTGACACGGGGTTCCGGTTAGGACGGGAGAGCACATGCAGATCGGAGTTTACGGTTCGGGGTATCTGGGAACAGTAATTTCGGCCTGCCTGGCGGATTTTGGCACTCCAGTCTCCTGCTGTCATCCCGACCGGTCGCGCATGGTCGAGATGGCCCAGGGCAACATTCCCTTCTTCGAAAAGAATCTGAAAGAGATCATTCGGCGCAACGTTCGCGCCGGACGGTTAGCTTACTCCACCGACATCGAATCGTTTGCCCGCAAGACCCAAGTCATTTTCCTAGCCGAAGATAAAGCCGACGGCCTGATGGACGTGGCCATGCGCATTACGCGGCTGGCTGCCAAGCCTCCCATTCTGACGATTGTCACGCCGGCTTCGGTGGGCACCGCGAACGCGCTCGAGAAAAGCATCAAAGACGCCGGATTGCAGGCCACCATCGTGTCACAGCCGATGTTTTTCACCGATGGCTGCGCCGTCGAAGATTTCAACTGGCCCGACCGCCTGATTCTGGGCTCGACCTCGAGTGAAGCCGTCCAGATGCTGAAGCAGATTTTCCATCCCCTGGTCATGCGCGGCGTGCCCGTGATTGTGACCAACCAGGCGACCGCGGAGCTGGTGCGCGAAGCCGCAACCGCGTTCGTGGCAACCAAAATTTCCTTCATCAACGAAGTGGCCGCGCTCTGCGAACGCGTGAACGCCGACGCCGTCAACCTGGCCCTGGCTCTCGGTCTCGATAAGAAAATCGCTCCCCGCTGCCTGCAACCCGGAGCCGGCATGGGCGGGGTATTCGCGGAATCGGACATGGACTCGCTCGCTCAGTTGGCCGAGACCCATGGCGTGCCCCTGAAAGTGCTCAGCGCAGCGCGCGACGTAAACCATTACCTGGCCGATCGCCTGGTCGACAAGATTGCCCTGGTCCTGAACTCCGTGGAGAACAAAGAAGTCGGCATTCTGGGACTAGCCTTCAAGCCCAACACAAATTCAGTCGCGGGATCCTCCTCGGTGCGTCTTGCCGAAACCCTGGTTTCGAAAGGTGCGCACGTCCGGGCTTACGATCCCGTGGCCATTCCCGATGCCAAGACGCGGCTCAATTCCACCGTTCGTTATTGCGACTCCGCCTACGCTGTGGCGGAAGGTTCCGACGCCCTGGTGGTCGGCACCGGATGGCCCGAGTTCCGCGCCCTCGATTTCGACCGCATCAAGCACCTGCTGAAAAAGCCGGTCATCGTCGACACCAAGAACCTGCTGGACTCCACCCGCCTCCGCGCCCTGGGATTCGAATACGTAGGCGTAGGCCGCGGCTAACATGGAGCGACGGCCGCCTCGGCCGTCCAAGCCAGAGCCTGCCCTGAGCGAGCGCAGCGAGTCGAAGGGGCGAAGCCCGGCGCACCCATAAGTAAGCCGTCTCCTATCATTCCGCCGCTCCCCCGCCTCTGCCATCCGCCAACAACAGTTGCTATAATCAAGCCGAGTGGTGGGAATAGCTCAACTGGCAGAGCACCGGACTGTGGCTCCGACGGTTGCGGGTTCGATTCCCGTTTCCCACCCCAGATTTTTCCTCCCACGGCCCCGTAGCTCAATTGGATAGAGCATCAGTCTTCGGAACTGAGGGTTGGGGGTTCGAGCCCCTCCGGGGCCGCCATCTCGATCTTGGACGTAAAACCATCAACCACGAAGGCCACGAAGTCTCACGAAGGCCTTCGGGTTTCCTTCGTGAGCCTTCGTGTCCTTCGTGGTAAGGGCCTTTCTTCCTGCGGCCTGAAATCCCGATAGCGCTGGTTTTCCGCCTGAGATAGAATTCTGCCTCAGCTTTTCCCGCGTGAAACGCATCTTCCATTTCGGCGCATCCTCCCCTCAGCTAGGCCCGCTGGAGGAGCGCCTGCTCGAAGCCCTGTGGGAGCAAGGCCACGCCACCGTCCGCGATCTGCTGAATCGTGATCTGCTGAATGATGATGGCCCCTGTCACGGCCTGGCTTACACGACGGTGATGACCACGCTCGACCGTCTGTTCAAGAAGAATCTGCTGTCGCGTCAGGTCGAAGGCCGCGCTTTCCGTTACGCGCCGCGATTCACTCGCGAGGAACTGCACCGGGAAGTCGCCGGCGAAGCCTTCCGGCAATTGTTGGATGCGAGCCCAACATCGTCGTTGCCGATCTCTTATCTCGTCGAAGTCCTGACCGAGCGCGACGCGCAACTGCTCGATGACCTGCGCCAGGTCGTCGAAGCCAAACGGCGGCAGTTGCGCAGCGCCGAACCCCGCCGCGAATCCAAGAATAAGGACAAAGCCTGATGTTCGCCGCGCGCGGCCTCGCCGTCTCCTTTTCCGTCTTCGTGATGGTCTACTGTGCGCTGTCGCTCGCCGTGTGTCTCGCCTGGCGCACGGTCCGGGTGCACAGCCAGCAGCATCCGGTTCGCCGGATCGCCGATTTGCTGTTTGCCTTGCGAATGCTCCCGCTGGCCGCAGCGGCGGTAATCACGGCGGCCTTCACCGTTCCCTCTTTCCTGCTGCTGGAGCCGAGGGCGATCGACGAGCCTATGGGCGGGATTCCCCTGGCGCTGGGGATTTGCGGAGCGATGCTGGGAATCTTTGGAGTTGTGAACGCCAGCATCGCGCTCCGCCGGGCCTCCCGCACGATTGCGACATGGACGACCGCGGCGCGGCCGGTCGAGTCCCACTCGCCAGTTCCAGTTCTGCGGATTTCGCAAGTTGTTCCGGCCATGACGGCCGCAGGCATTGTTCGTCCCAAAGTCCTGCTGTCCGCAGCCGCAGAGTCCATGCTGACCGCCAACGAATTGCAGACGGCCCTGAATCACGAGATCGCGCACATCCGCCGCCGCGACAACCTGAAAAAACTTCTGCTGCGCTTCGTCACCTTTCCTGGAATGTCTGGCCTGGAGGCCGCCTGGCTCGAAGCTACCGAGATGACCGCCGACGACGCCGCAGTTTCAAACGCCGGAGAAGCGCTCGATCTGGCGGCCGCGCTGATTAAACTGTCGCGCCTGGGCCCGGCCGACGCTCCCGTGGATTTGACCGCTGCCCTGATTCACAGCCCCGCTTCGGTCATGAACGCCCGCATCGAGCGCCTGATCGCCTGGAGCGACGACCGCCTCGCGTTACCTCACAGATTCTCTCCGTGGTACGGCCTCGGTGCCGCGCTGGCCACAGTCGCGGTCTTCGCCGTAACCTACGGCCAACTGCTGGCGCAGGTGCATACGGCGACGGAGTGGCTGGTGAGGTAGGTATCTTCCCGAAGAGGAGAGGAACGGAGTGACTATTAAATCGTTCGCCTGCGCGTTCCTCTATCTTGCCGGCGTGGCCCTTACTGCTTGTCAAGAAGTCAAACCCGATCATCCGCAGGCGGGTTTCACAGGCTACCCTCCATCTGTATACATGCAACCATTCCTTGGGTGCTCCTCGGACGCGCCATGTACCCGATCGGCAGAGTTTCGCGTCGACCCCGTGCCTAACGGTTGCTGTCTTTTGATAGTCACAAACGGAGACGGTCAGGGCGCAGACGAAACACGCAGCTATGAGATTTTCATGAACGGCAAGAACGTCATTCCCGCGGATCACTCCCGCAACGCGCAAGCGCCGGTCAAACTTCTGCGCACCAACACTCTCAAAGTAGTTCTGTCTGGGGAACCATCCTCTAAAGTGTTCGTTCTGATCGCGTACGATCCTTCCCAGTCGAAGTGAACAAGCGGTCCAACCTAGAAACTCACTCGTAAGCCCACTTGCGCCGCAAACGGAATTCCGACGGTAGTGCCCGGCCCAAAGAAATCCCCCAGACCGCCCCCGGGAATCTCCAGCTGCTTGAAGCTGGTGACGGGAACCTGCCGGTTCGTCGCGCAGGTCGGAAAGTCGAGGCAGATAGTAGTCGCATTCCCCGATGCGATATCGCTCGGAATCAGCGGGAGCGCGCTGATATTCGCCACGTAGTTCGCTCCCGGATTATTGCGGTTGAAAACATTGAAGAACTCTGCGAACGGACGCACCTCCCACCGCTCGCCAAACTTGAACGGACGGGTGACCCGCAGATCCATCTGAATGTAAGGCGTGCCGCGAAATGCATCGAGCGCCGTAGGATTGCTATTCACAGAGATCCGCTGGCTGTTGTCCGCCGTCGTGATCGTGAACGGCCGCGCAGACTCAGCCTGCGCCATGGTCGTCAGTTCAACGCCGCCGCGGATGTAGACCGTTCCCGCGAGCACGAACCGGTGGCGCACGTCTTCGCCCGACGGTCCATAGTCGCCGGGCGCGAATGCGTTCAGCGGATTGCAAACTCCATTCACGTAATCAAATAGTTCGCCCAGCACGCATCCCCAGGTCTGCGCCTTCGAGAAGGTGTAATTCGCCACCAGGTTAAACCGCTTCGCAACGTTTCCCTGCAGGTGAAGCATGAGCGCGTTGTAGCTGGAGCGGTTGTCGGACCGGAAAACGGTGGCCGCGGTCGGAACAACAAATGGATACGCGCGGTAAGCGTGATTGCCTTCTTCGTGGGTGTAGTCGGCGCTCGCGGTCCAGTTCGAGTTGAACGCATGCTGCACACCGCCGGTCGCATGCAGCGCGTACGGAGTCTTGTAGTTGGGATCGATCAACGCGGCCGGAGGATTCGGCCCTCCATTCACCGCCTGTAACGCGGCGGCCCACCCGTTCTGCGCAAGATCGTTGTAGAAAAGCCCGAAGCCCGCGCGAAATACGGTCCCGCCGCTGTTGCCCGGCGAATACGCAAGACCGAGCCGCGGCCCGAATTGCTTGCGATCATCCTCAGGTGCGCTCTCCAGAAGCCCAAAAGACGGCAGCAAAGAAAATGACGGATTGACCATCTGGTCGTGCCCGGAAGCGATGAACAGCCCGAAAGTGGTCTGCCAGCGCAATCCATAGTTGACCGTGAGATGCCGCGACACCCGCCACGAGTCCTGCGCATACATCGCGAGCCGCTGGACATTTTGCGAGAAGCTTCCATCGCGAGCCGGAGTGGTCGCCGCCCCATCCGCATAGTCGATCGGGAACTGCGCCAGATTTTTAGCATTCAACGTGTAGAACGCCGGATCGTTGGGAAACGAGTACAGCGTCTCCTGATTCCCCGGGAACGCCCCGCCCAGCACCGGCTCATGAATAAAGTTCACTCCAAACTTGAACGAGTGGTCGCCCGTGGCGTGGCCCAGGTCGTAGCGAAGCTGATATTTCTCCTGATTGCGCAGCGACGGAAACAGCGTAATCGGCGTGGCGAACTGGTTATCCCCATAAGTCTCGAAGCCAGAAACGGTCAGTGTCGTCGAGCTGAACGGAAACGCCAGTGCGAACCCCAGCGTGGAATTCCGCGTCTGCGTCAGGTGCAGCAGGCTGGCGTCGAACACAAACGTGCCCAGCCACGTCGGGCTGAAACCGTAGGTATTGCTGACAACGCTGTTCCAGTAATTGTTGTGCGTGGTCAATCCAGTCGAGGACAGCGTCGCTTGCGCCACCAGCGCATTGCGGGTTAGATAACTGTCTTCAGAAGCCCGCAGAAACCACTGCGATTTTTCCGACTGCGCCCAGTCGAACCGCATCGACCCGATGTAATCGCGAAACGGAATCGGCACGTTTTGCGGAACCGCAATCGACGGCACGCCGGGAATCAGCCCGTCCGCGGCGATCTGCGCCAGCGCGTCGAACTCAGCAAGGCTATTGGGGCTGTAGGCGATGCTGGCGTTCTCCCGCACGTACTCGAAAGACCTGAACATCCAGATCTTGTCGCGGGCAATCGGCCCGCCCACCGTGGCGACGTAGTTCTGCCGCGAGAACGGCTGCTTGGGATTGGGCGCGGGATTCTCGATCGGAAACCGCGCATTCAGGTCGGCCGCCCGCTCGTAGAACGCTCCGCTGCCGTGCCATTCGTTGGTCCCGCGCTTCGTCGTAATAACCACCGAGCCGGCCGTGGTCCCACCCGTGTCGGCGTCTTCGTTCGCGGTGCGCACGGCGAATTCCTGAATCGCGTCCGGCGAAAAGTTCTGCAGAAATCCGCCAATCCAGTCGTCGGAGTTGTCCCCGCCGTCGACCGAAAGATCGTTGTTCAGTCCCGAACTTCCCCCGGTTGAAACCGCCGTGATCCGCGCCTTGGTTGGATCGGAAGGTTCCACCGGCTCAGTTCCCGGTGCCAGATATGCAATGTTGGCAAAGCTGCGCGCTGCGAGCGGGAGCGTCTGCAAATCCTGGCTGCTGATCACTCCCTGATGCACCACGCTGACCAGGTCAATCGGTTGGGTCGTGATGGACGAATTCTGTCCTTGCACCGAAACCGTTTCCGACGCAGCTGCTGCCCTCAGCGTGACCGTGACTTCACGCACCGAACTCACCGCGATCGAAACATCCGCCTGCGCCGGAGCGAATCCCGCAGCGCTTACCGTGATGCGATATCTGCCGGGGAGCAGATCATCCAGCCGAAATTCGCCGCGGTCTTCGCTCACGGCTTCGCGCCGCAACGACGAATCGGCCGCCTGCACCACGATCTTCGCTGCTGGAATGCGAGCCCCGGTCGCGTCCTGCACCGCCCCGCGCAGAGAGCCTCTGGGGTTTTGGGCTTGAAGAACGGCCGCCAACAGGAGCGCCGACAACATGACGAGGCACGATTTTCTGAGCAAACCTTTCCCTTCTTTCGCCCTGAGATCGTCAGCGGAGGCTTGGGATCACGCCTGAAATCTTGATGGGCCAGAAGCATCGCCCGGTCAGAAATAGAGGTTACCGTGATGGGATCACCTACTACCAGAGATGGTAGGGGCGTCACCGGTCAAAAGTGGCCCAGGAAAACAATGCTGAGAACATCAGAGAAACTTTTCTAACGCTTCGGTTGTTTCCCTGGGCCGCTCCTCAAGCACCCAGTGTCCGGTGTCCTTCAACACAACGACGGTCGCATCGGTCGCAACCAACTTCGCTTGCTGCCCGAGCGCTTCTCCCAACGACTTGTCGCCGCCGATCGTCAGCACCGGCATGGTCAGTTTGGTCTGAGAGAGTTGAGCGAAGTCCTTCGCCGCCTGCAGGAACGAAACGAAATAGGCCCATCCCGCATGCATGCGTCCCGGCCGAGCGTACGCTGCAGCGTAGGCTTTGCGATCGGCTTCTGGAATCGAATAAGTCTTGTCAGCCGCAAAATCATTCCAGAAATAATCGAAATACGTACGCTCACGACCTTGAACCAGGGCTTCGGGAGTCGGCCCATTGAAGCGGAAATGCCATATGTTGGGGTTGTTATAGACGGCCTCCCAACCCTCCACACCGGGGAGAAAAGCATCCATCAACACCAGTTTCGTGACTTCCGTCGGGAACTGCGCGGCATAGGCATACGCGACCATCAGGCCGATGTCGTGTCCGACGACCTCGGCTTTCTGTACGCCGAGCGACTTAACGAGGTCATGAATGCGGATCGCTGCAGTCTTCATGTCCAGACCGTCGGAGGGAATGTCCGAGTCTCCGATGCCGGGCAGGTCCGGTGCGATCACGGTGAAGCGCTGTGCCAGAGCGGGAATAATCGGCTTCCACATTAGCGAGGTCTCCGCATAGCCGTGCAACAGGATGAGCGGTGTGCCGTGGCCAGAGGTCAGGTAGTACAGTTTGACGCCATCGATCTGCGCAGTGCGTGAGGCGATGGTCTCATCGGGTGCGTGCGCATAGCCCTTCACGGGGAACCCAACGGAGAGAAGGAGCAAGCCGAACATAGCCAGGCTTAGAGCGCGCTTCATGAAATCAACTCCTCGTGCGTAAGATCTTCCAAGATTGTGAAAGCAAATTTGTGAAAGCAAGTCTCGAGCTTAGTCCGACCACCGCTGCGGCGTTCGATCCCACCGATGCTTCTTCAGTTCCGCGAGCAGCGATTTGTCCAAGGGCCCCGCGTCGCTCGTGGCAATGTTCTGCCGCACGTGCTGCGCTTTCCGCATCCCGGCAATCGTCGTGCTCACCGCGGGATGCGACAGGATGAAACGCAGCGCCATCTCCGGCATAGTCATCCCGGCGGGCAAAACCTCTTTCAGTTTGTCGACCCGCTTGACCGTCTTCGCCAGATTCTCGGGACCGAAGTATCCCGCCCGCCAGTCGCCCTTCGGGAAGCGGGTTTCGAGAGTCATCTTCCCACCCAGGCTGCCCTCATCGAGCGGCACGCGGGCAATCACACCCACGTTCAGTTCCTGACACACCGGGAAAAGTTCATCCTCCGGCGCCTGGTCGAAGATGTTGTAGATCACCTGCACGACATCCACAAGACCGGTGCGCAGGGCCTTGATGCCGTTCTCCGGTTGCCAGCGGTTGATGCTCAGCCCGAAGAAGCGAATCCACTTGTCGTGCTTCAGCTTTTCAACCGTGGACTGGAACTCCGGCACACCGGTCCACGAATCGTCCCAAACATGAAATTGCAGCAGGTCGATGGTATCCACCCGCAGCTGCTTGCGAATCAGGTCCGCATACTTGAAAACGTGGGCCGGCGAAAAAACGTCGCCGTACTTGTATTCGGGCAGCGCGGGCCACTGATCGTTGCCGGGAGGAATCTTCGACGCCGCATAAATTCGCTTGCCCACATTCCGCGCCATGATCTCGCCCAGCAAGCCGTCGCTCTTACCCTCGCCGTACGCCCACGCAGTGTCGAAAAAGTTGCAGCCCAGATCCACAGCCAACTGCATCGCGCCCAGCGATTCCTTATCGTCCGACCCGCTCCACCCGCTCATCCCCCACAGCCCGTGGGCGATGTCGCTGACGTCGAAGCTAGTACGGCCGAGTTTGCGGTATTTCATGATCGCGTCCTCCTGGGAATCCTACTTTGTCATCCCGAGCGGAGCAGAATTGCCGTTTTTCGGCAATTCTGCGCAGTCGAGGGACCTTGGGTTTTCTCTACGATACTTGATCAGAGCTTCCTGAGGAATATCCGCCCGGAACGAGTCTCAGAAGCGGACTCACCAGCATATATCGAAGTCGAGATTCCCGCCCACCCGGCCGTCTGGCCGAAAGAAGCCCTTGCTGGTTTTTCGATCACAAGCATCGAAATTTTGCGGCCTCAGGACCGGCCCATGAGGTGTTTAATGAGCCTAGATCATAAAGATGGAGGTCCTCTCCCAATGAAATCTGAATATCCTTTTAATCCAACGCCCGGCAGGAAAGATGAACTGATCGCGCCGCCGCCCTCCCGCCTCACCGACGAGAAAATCTCGGACGAGTCGGGCACGGAAACGCAAACCAACAGCGCGCTGGCGCCGGCTGGTCTCAAGAATCCCTTCTGGAATTAATCTCGGCCAGCGCCGGTTAGCTCGCAACGCAGATTTGGTAGCGCAGAATTAACCGAGACCGACCGGCGCTTATTTCTTCCCGCACAATCCGGCCTATCGCAAAATTGGCAGGCACACGCACGGCCGGAGCGCGAAATCCAGCTGCGACATTTCTTCCACCGCGGGATGCAGCAGCGCGTCGCGGCACGGCTCCAGCGTAATCACAAATGGCAGCGAGGCCTTGTCAAAGCCCGGCTTCTGCAGCAACGAGTCAATGTTCAGGCGATGCGTGGCCAGGATCTGTGCCAGCCGTGCCACGATCCCCGGCTGATCGCGCACAAAAAACCGCAAATACCACGGCGTCTCGAAATCGCTGCTAATCGTTGGTGTGGAGATCCCCGCCGTAGAGACGTAGCTTGCTACGTCTCTCTTGCCCCCTCCACCGGCCAGGCTTTGCGCCACGAACATCAAATCCGAAACCACCGCGACTGCCGTGGGATCGCCGCCCGCGCCCGCGCCCAGAAACGCCATGTCTCCCCCGTACTGGCCCGAAGTCAGCACCAGGTTGAGATTTCTCTGCACCCGTCCAAAGGGAGAATCCGTCGGAACCACGCACGGACCAACGTCCGCGAACAGAGTGTCCCCCTTCAAGTCGGCCCGCGAAATCTGGCGGATGGTGCAGCCCAGTTCCGCCGCATAGTCGAAGTCGACCGCGTCCACCGATCGAATGGTGCGGGCGCGAATCGATTCTGGCGCCACCTGCGTGTGCAAACCCGCCAGCGCCAGGATGGCGAGTTTGGCGCGCGCGTCCCCGCCATCCAGATCCTCCGAAGCGTCGGCCTCGGCATACCCGCGTGCCTGCGCTTCTTCCAGCGCTTCGCTGAAGGGAATCCGCGCGTTTTCGATCCGGCTCAGAATGTAATTGCAGGTGCCGTTCAGAATACCCGCAATGCCGTGCAGCCGGTCTCCGCACAACCCGGTGCGCAGCGCCGGAAGCACGGGAACTCCTCCGGCCACCGACGCGCCGAACTCGATCTGGCATCCCTTGCTGCTGGCCAGTTGCAGAAGCTCAGGCCCGTGGCGCGCAATCAACTGCTTGTTCGCCGTGACCACCGACTTGCCCGCCTCCAGCGCGCTCCGCACGATTTGCCCCGCCGGATTCAGGCCGCCGATCAGCTCGATCACGATCTCGACATCCGAGTTCAGCACAGACTGCACGTCGTCGGTCCAAATAACGTCGCCCGGAACCCAAGACTGTTTCTTTCTCTCCACATTGCGGTTGCAAATGTGGGTGAGCTTCAGAGATCCGCCGCCGTTCTCGCACAGGATTTTTGCCACCGCGCGGCCCACGGTTCCAAAGCCGATCAGTGCGACACGGCAGGCGGACTTCGGTTCCTGCTTCCTGGATGTGGCCGATTTGGCTGCAGGTTTTGAAGTTCGCTTGGGCAAAGACTCTCTCGCTCAGAAAATGGAATCCCCTATCATACGTGCGATCTGCGGTTATCGGAAACTGCAAACGGCACCCGCAAGGCGGCATCGCGGGCGGAATCGGCATCAAAGTTGATATCATGGTGTCTGCCTGCTGCGAGTCCAATCCCGGCGGGAGCATCGCGGACCCGTCGTTCCAGAAGCGCCCTGTCTTTGACGAGTTATGACGAGTTATGCGGCCAAAGTATGGCCCGAGCGCTAAGTCCGCAACCACGCCCGGCAGCGGGAGGAGAATGAATGATTCGAAAGTTCGCGACGGTTCCTGCATGCAGGATCGTTCTGGCATTAATTCAGGTGACGATTCTGGCGGGAGCCACCACGGTCTTTGCCCAGCAGGCCCAAGCCCCACAGACCCCGGACCAACAAACCCCGGCGCAGCAGCCACCCGCCCAACCGACCCCGGCCCAACAGCAGCCCGATCAACAACCGTCCAGCACGCAGGAAGCCTCGCCCGCAGAGGTCGGTCCCACGCATAAGCCAAAGGTGAAAGACTACAAGAACTGGACCTTCAACGTAGGTGGCGGAGCCAGTCTCACCAACGGCACCACCGCGAATTTTGTCCGTGGCGGAGGCCCCATCGGGGCTGCTGGTGTCGCCCGCAACTACAGCAAATATTTTGGACTTCGCCTGGATTTCCAGTTCGACAATCTGCCGCTGCGCAATTCCGCGCTGGAACTGGCGCAGGCGCCCGGGGCAACCAGCCATGTCTACTCGCTCATGCTCGATCCCATCATCAATGTTCCGGTCACGAAGGTTTGGGGTGGGTACATCGTGGCCGGTCCCTCCTTTCTTCATCGATCAGGCAAGCTGGATTCCTCGACCGCGCTTCCGGGATCGGCCTGCAACCCTTTCTTCCTTTGGTGGGGGCCGTGCCTGGCCGGGACCTTGCCCGTGCGCGGAGAATTTCTCAAGGCCAACCAGAACCAACTTGGCGCCAACTTCGGCGGCGGCATCACGCGTAAGATCACCCCGAATATGGAGTTTTACGCCGAATTCCGCTATCTCCACGGCAAGCACTACGGCATCACTACCGACTTGCGCCCCATCACCATCGGTGTGCGCTGGTAGCTGACCCGACGTACAAAGGCGCTGATTACTCGGGATTCGTGCGGTAACTCCACAACTCCGTATTCGCGTTCTGTAATTGCACGAACGACGACGCAGGCGCAGGCTGTGCGACTGCGGCGTCTGCATTCGCTTCTCGCACGGCCGATTCGACGATACCGTGCGATGGCGCCAGCGAGCAGGCTGGATCGGTCACCGTCGCGTCCCCGGCCAGCAGGAACGCCTGACAGCGGCAGCCGCCGAAATCTTCGGTGCGCCTGTCGCAACTGCGGCACGGCTCCGGCATCCAGTCTTCGCCGCGGAAACGGCGGAACGAAGACGATTCCTGCCAGATCCATCCCAGCGTCTTTTCGCGCACGTTCTCAAACGACAAGCCCGGCAGCACTTCCGCCGCGTGGCAGGGAAGCACTTTGCCCGCGGGATTGATCAGCATCAATCTTCGCCCCCAGCCTCCCATGCAGGCCTTGGGATATTTCGCGTAGTAGTCGGGCACAACGGAATCGATGCGAATCCGCCCGGCCAGCCGCTTCTCGGCTTCCGCCACGATCGCCACCGCTTTCTCCAGTTGCGCGCGCGTAGGCAGCAGAGCGGCGCGGTTGGCCAGCGCCCACCCGTAGTATTGCGTGTGCGCGATCTCGACGCGCTCGGGATGCAGTTGCTCAATGAACCCGATCATCTCTTCCAAGTGGTCAAGATTCTGGCGATGCACGACCAGGTTCACGGTGAACGCAATCTTTTTCTCACCCACCTGCCGCCGAATCGCCCGCGCCAGTTCGATCTTGTGCGTGTGCGCCTTCGCTCCGGCAATCCAGTTCGCAGCCTGCTCCCGCGAATCCTGAAAACTGATCTGGATGTGGTCGAGCCCGGCATCGACGAGCGCCTGCAGCCGCTCTTCATTTAGCCCGATGCCTGAGGTGATGAGATTGGTGTAGAGTCCCGCAGCCCGCGCGGCGGAAATCAGCTCCGCCAGGTCGGTGCGAGCCAGCGGTTCGCCGCCCGTAAAGTGCGCATGCAACATGCCGAGCTTGCCGCACTGCTGGAAAACGTTGGTCCACTCTTCGGTCGAAAGTTCCGACGGCGTGCCCGCCAGCTCCAAAGGATTCGAGCAATAGACGCAGTGCAGCGGGCAGCGGTGCGTAACTTCGGCGATCAGGGCGAGAGGATTGGAAAGCATTGTGGAATTGAGTAATTTAGGAATTGGGTAATTGGTTCCACCGCAGGCGATAGATTCAATTACCAAATCACTCAATTACACAATTACCAAATTTCTAGTAATCCACGATCCGCTTTTTCTGCAACTGCTCCAGAAACACGCTGATGTCACTGCGAACCTTAGCGGGATCAGCCGCGTCGAACTGTTTCTGCAACTCCGCGATGATCTCTCCGAACGTGCGCTGTCCGTCGCATCGCTCCAGCACCTGCCGCCCGGTGCCCTGCAGCTTGATGGCGCCTTCGGGGAATAGTATTACGCGATCTTCTTCCGTTCCGCCCCATCGGCACCCGGCGGCGAGGCGCGGCTGGCTCGCGTCTGACGGTGGCGCCATCCTAGCTACCCTCGATGAGAAACGCGCCGGGAGGCGGCCAACCCGGCTGCACGTAGGCAAAATAGAGCGCGTCCAGCTGCGCCCAGAGAATGTCGCACTTATCGCGCAGCGCCTGGATGGCGAGTTCCTGCTCGGCCCGCGTCTTCGCATTCTCGCACACGTAGTTGATCGCGAAGTTGGCGTCTTCCGGTGCTTGTGTCAAGCGTGCCTCGAAGTACGCCAAACCGCCGGACAGCCACGGATAGTGCTGGCGCAACTTCTCCATGCGGAGCGAAATCAGGTCGCGCGAAAACAGTTCGGTCAGCGACGACGCGACCGCTTCCAGCAGACTGCGGCTGCGCACAATGTTGAGATATTCATTCACCGCGAAGCGTGTGGCCGGCAGAATGCCGCTCCCGGCGCCAACCTGTTCGGCGTCGAGTCCGGTGGCTTCCGCAAGCTTCAGCCAGCGCTTGATTCCGCCTTCGTTATGCGCGGTGCCGTCTCCGTCGTGATCGATCACGCGCTTTCGCCACGCGCGGCGAAAAGCCGGATCGGGGCCGCGTGAAAGAATGATCGCATCCTTGATCGGAATGACGCTCTGGTAATAGTAGCGATTCAAAGCCCAGGCCTGAAGCTGCCCGCGGCTGAGCCGCCCTTCGTGCATCATTAGGTGGAACGGATGCTGGTGGTGGTAGCGCTCTTCGCCCACTCCACGCAACTGGGCCCGCAGCCCGTCGTACGAGAGCAGATCCGCGCCGGGCGCGGTTGCGTCTACAGGTCGAACTGCCATCCATCCTCCGCGATCTCCCAACCTGCTTCGCGTACCTGGCGATATTCGGGGCCCGCTTCGTTCAGCATGGGATTCGTGTTGTTGATGTGCACATAGATTTTACGTGGATGATGCAGTCCCGCCAACTGAACCAGGCTGCCTTCGGCGGAAGAAACGGGAACGTGTCCCATCTGCCGCGCGGTTTGCCCCGACCCTTGAATGCGGATCAGTTCATCGTCACTCCAGAACGTGCCGTCGAACAACAACACGTCGGCTGCCTCCGATTCCTTCAGCAGCGCCTCGTCGATCTGCGGAACCGCCGGCATGTATGCCAGACGTTTCCCCGACGATAGCCCGACGATGAGTCCCAACGATGCCTCCCCGAGTTTCAGTTCGTCCTGGCGCGACGCCGAAACGTACGCGGGATAGTGCGTGCCCAGCGAGAGTGCCCGGCATCGCAACCCCGAATCTTCACCGGCAGGATTTTGTAGCGAAAACTCTGTCCTGGGCGGAAAGCTGGTCCAGGTCACCTGAGCGGGAACGCGCTGCAGCATGGCGAACATGGAATTATCTTCCGTCAGAATTCGCCGAACGGACTCCGCCGCGTACACGCGAAGCGGCTGCAATTCCCGCAGCAGCAGCAGCCCAAGCACGTGGTCGACGTCGGCGTTGGCCAGCACCGCGCCCACAATGGGCGATTGACGGACGCCTTCGCGGGGATGCAGTTCGGCGGTGGCTTCGATTTGTCCGCGCAAGTCGGGAGAAGCGCCGAGCAGAAACCACGAGCGCGAATCCGCGCTGATCGCAATCTGCGCCTGGCTGCGGGCCTTCCCCCGAAAAGTTCCGGCGCGCACCGCACGGCAATTAGGGCAGGCGCAATTCCACTGCGGGAATCCGCCGCCAGCCGCCGAGCCGAGAATCTTCACCCGCATCGTTGGAAAGTGTAGCAGCCGGCGTAAACGAAGAGTATCAATGAACCGCGGTCACTCTTGGTTGTTACCGTTGGAAGCCGGACCGCTCCCCGCCAGCCCTTGCTGTTCCTATCTCTTGACGACCGGCGCGGTTCGCGCGCTGGCACGCGAACCATCGTCGTCATGTATGTCGTCATATATGATGTGCGTGCAGCGAGTGCGTCGTGCCGGTATCCTGCTTTGTACCGCCAACATTTTGCTCAAGGAGATCACGCCATGCTCACCCGTATCGCGATCACACTAGTTCTGGCTACCTTGCTGGCTGCTGTATTCATATTTCCACACACTCACGTCCGGGCCCAGGGCTTCGGTCCCGAGGAACGCTTCGTCTGTGGCGTCAACGAGCGCGATGAGATCTTCTGCACGTCCTACCGCGGCATGGAACACGGCCGCTGGGAAAAAATCCCGGGTGCCCTTAGGCAAGTCGTCATACGCGAGGGCCATCTCTGGGGCGTCAATCGCAATGGAGAAATGTTTTACTCCGACGATTTCAGGGCCGGAGACACACATTGGATCCGCTTGGAAGGCCGGGCTAAGGAGATCTCGGTAGGCCACGGAGTCCTTTGCCACGTCAATGACAAAGATTCCATCTACTGCGCCGACGAAGGCATCGATACTCCGCGTCCTCGCTGGCACCGCGCCCCAGACGGTGCCAATCTCAAGTCCATTTCCGTTAACTGACGCGCCGCTTCACCCAGGGGGCTCGAGGGCTCTTGTGCGTCTCGAGGGCTGATTCTTTTCTCAGAATTGTATTGCGTTCGCGCCATCTCCTCCGTATAGTCGCCCCTAGCCCAAGAGCCCACCGACGGATCTTCCCCCAGGTCCGGTCACGCCGTCAAACAACTCAATCTCAACCTCACTTTGTTACCGCCATTGCCACGGCTTTTGGCAGTGTGAACGTATTCGTGCCTCAAGTTACCGATCAAGTTCGCCGCGTCCGCCGGGGTGCTTCTTCGTGCGCCCCCGATGCACGCTCATGTTTGCAGTTTAATTTTCGAATCAAAAGGAGCCTAATGAGCAACGATTTCCGATCTACTGCTAAAACGCTGGCAGGAGTTCAACGAGTTCTAGTCTGTTCTCTGATTTTTCTGCTGACTGCCGGCGCCATCGGATGCAATATCGGACAAAAGACCACAACGCTGGCGCTCCAACCCGTCCCTTCGTCCATTTCCGCGGGGACGCAGGCCGTCTTTACCGCGTTCATCAGCCATAACAACGGTAACTTCGCGGGCGCGAACTGGACCCTGACCAGCAGCGGGACCGCCTGCTCGCCGGGGTGCGGGGCGTTGAGCAATCCGACAAACAGTGGAAGCGCAGGAAATGGCGACACCGCCACGATTACTTACACCGCGCCGAACACGGCTCCAAATCCCAATTCAATCACCATCACCGCCACCTCGGTCGAGAACCCAAACTCCTCCGGGGCAAGTACCTTCACGATTGACTGACCTGATGCCTTGGAATGTCGATTCAGGGATACTGCCCTCGGGACCAGGCGATCGCCCTCACGACCCGTTCGTCAAACGGTCATTGCCTGGTCCCTAATGCCTTCCAGCTTGTTCTCAAAACTGAGTTCGGTGATGGTTACAGCGTGGTCGAATTGGTGGGCCCACCAGGATTTGAACCTGGAACCAACAGATTATGAGTCTGCTGCTCTAACCGTTGAGCTATAGGCCCACGCCTTTATTTTCTATGATATGTGCGGAGTCTACGAGCTGGCGTCGATGATTTTTGCATCTGTTTTGCACTTATGGCAACTCCGTTTAATTCGACAAGCTGCATCGCAGCCTTCGCGTCATCTGTCGAGACGATGTGATAGCGGTCAAACACCGCTCGCGTTTTGTGCCCGCTGATTTTCATGGCAACACGTTCTAGGACGCCCGCGTTCACGAGGTTCCAGACGCCGGACCGTCTCAGGTCGTGAACAAGTAAGCCTCTATATTTGTACCACGGCAAACCGTCCTGGCCTTCGGGTTCAACCCGAGTAGGCTTTCCTAGCCCGGAAGCATCGCAGACTCGACGGAACTATTGTAGAGATTCCCTCAGTGGAGCTCGACCTTCGATTCGGGTTCCTCGGGTTGGCGCGGACCAAACCTCGAGCTCTCCGCCGATGGAACGCAGTCTTTCCTTCATGCGGATGAGACCGAGGCTCGCTGTAGCTTTCGTGTCCTCGGGTTGCAAGCCTGCTCCATCGTCTGACACCCGGAGCTGCAGCTCCCTCGAGCTACCGATAAGTTCGACGCGGACGTTAAGAGCGTGACTGGGCTTGGCAACGCTGTCCAACGCCTCCTGCAGAACGCGGAAGAAGCTGAGCGCGACTCCCTTGCCGATGTTTTCACGGACGACGTCTGTGCAACTGCACTCGACTGAGATTCTATTTCGACTCGCGAATTCTCGACAAAGCCCTCCGATAGCGACGGGAAGCCCTAACAATTCAAGCTTCGACGGATAGAGGTGGTGTGAAAGTCGGTCGATGTCATCGACCGTTTCCGCTGTATTCCGCCAGAGTTGTTCAAGGCGTATGAGGGCCCGTTGAGTCAACTCCGGGAAAGCCGGGGCCATTCCCTGGATTTCGACCGCTAAGAGGCATAACTTCTGACAGATGTGGTCCCGCAATTCCCGTGCAGTGCTGGTATTTTCCTCATCTTGCGCCTGGATTAATCGGGCGCTAATTCTGTAATCGTCGTTCACCAGGCTTTCGGGTTCTTCAGCCTTAATGACCTGCCAGTTGTGGTCGGTGATGTCTTCAACGGTGCCACAAAGTCGGAGAATATCGCCTTTGGCATCGCGCACCGCTTCGCCGCTGCCCATCACCCGTCTTCGGGTACCATCAGGCCGGCGCATTTGCAATTCGAGTTCGTAAGGTTGTCCCGTTTGTAGAACCCGCACGGTAGCAGCGGTGAGTCTGTCCCAACTGTCTGAAGTATAGAAGCAGGAATGCTCTTTGAAGGAAGGCAAGGTTGTCTGCGGATGACGACCGGCGATGCGGTAGAGTTGTTCGGACCAGGTGGTTACGTCGGTCTTGATGTCCCACTCCCAGCTGGCCTCCTCAGCGCCTGGCTGAACCTTGGTTTGGAACTCGAAAGCATTGGCGTTATGGTTTCTCGGGTGGTTCGCGTGCGTTTCCACTGCTGAACTCCTGGCGGAGAGGTGCAATTCTGACGAAGTAAGCGGAATCTACTCCTTGTCGCGGGGACGTGCTGATCGAGACGAAGAGTTGTCTTTGATATACAACGGCTGGCGCTGAATGGGGGAGTGTTCAGAGTGAGTCGCCCAACCGTCGCCGCAGAATCGCCATAGGAACTAACCGGAGTATGCTGCAGCCAGCGATCTCCAGTCAGCCCTGTCAGATGTGACAGTTGTGGCCTCAGACCTGTCCTCCTAGTCTCCACGTGAGTGTAAGTCCTCTGACTTTTGCAAAAGCTCGCCAACCGACTCGGACAAAGAGACGAGCCTGGTTTCACTCATTGGCGTGAAGGAGGGTTGTGTGCAAACCTCTCCAGCAATGCTGATGTCTTCTCTGTGGCGGCGGCGGGAAGGCCAAGTAGTACGACGCTGCTTGATACCGGATAAGTAGCATGCGCGAATGGCTCGAATGGTCGTCGCAGGGAATCCAGGCACTAGCGGTAGTAATCATCGTGGCCTCGATCATCTTTGGCTCCCTGCGCTTTCTTGGGCAACTATCGACACGAGCCGCAGACCCATACCGCGCGTATAAGGTGCTGCTCGGCCGTGCACTTTTGCTGGGGCTCGAGTTCATGGTCGCGGCAGATGTCATTCGTACGGTCTTGCTGGATCTGACTGCCAACGGTCTCGAGATACTCGGCGCATTGGTCGTGATCCGAACCTTCCTTAGCTGGACGTTGGTGGTCGAACTCGAGGGCCATTGGCCTTGGCGCCTGGCGGCGCTCGGGACTCCGAGTGAACAAGTAGGAGTGGTCGATGCTCAACGACGGGTTGAGGCGTCTGTGGGAGGGCCCGACAAGCCGGCCCGAGTGGCCTTTGAGGTTCCGGTTCCCCGTGCCACCCGCGATGGCGAGGATCCATTGCCCGTGCGGAAGGTAGGCATTTCATGAGCAGACCAGTTGCACCAGAGCCGCCGCTTTGCGGGCAGCTAGCCGTTCTGAGGAGGAACCCGAAATGAATCTGCCAAGCTTTCCGAACGTCGATATGTTCTCCGCCGGCATTAACGCACTTTACGGAGTGCTCATCGCCCGCCAACCATCGCACAACCGCGGCTACACCGCCGCCGGACTTGTGATTATGGCTTTCTTCGGCGGGATCGGCGGTGGCGTGACGCGCGACATCCTGCTCAACGAAATCCCCTCGCCGATCAAGGACCCCTACTATCTTCTCGTGTGCGCTCTGATGGGTGTGCTTGGGCTGGCGATTTATCGCTGGGCCGACTCAAGGGAGGAGCAGTTCCGCACCAGGGTCCTGGCTTACTTCAAGTCCTTCACACTGCCCTGGTTTGCCATCCTGGGCGCTCATAAAGCGCTTGAGCACAATCTTGGGATCTGGAGTGCGATCGTCATCGGTGTGATCGCCACTACTGCGGGCGGAGTGTTCATCGACCTTTTTTCCGGAGTCACGCCAGAGGTCGTGCGGCCCTCGCAGCTACTCGTCGCGGCCGCGGTGCTGGCGAGTACGGTCTACACGCTGCTCGCGTCGGCAACGAAGGCGAGCCCGCACTTCTTTCCCGTCACGCTGATCGCGGTGCTGGTTACGTTCACTTTCCGGGTGTTTGCGGTGCGTGAGCACTGGCCGTCGATCGTGCCGCTCGACGCGCCTGCAGAGGGGCCGCGCGCGGCCGCGTGAGGGACTTCTCAAAGCGACGAGCGCTGCATGCTGGTTCCGCCGACGTTGAACGTATTCGAAAAGGAAGGGATGTTATGGACAACATGTGGGTCCGCGTAGGAACTCAACTTCTCGCCCGTGTCAGCGGGCCGATGAAGTTCAGACTGGTGCTCCAGCCGTGCATGGCGGCGTTCTTCGCAATTCGCTCGGGGTTGGCCGATGCCAGGGCAGGCAAGCCGCCGTATTTCTGGGGCCTCCTCTCGCATCCCGGCCAACGCCACGACATGATCAAAGACGGGTGGAAGAGTGTCGGCAGAGTGTTCATTTTGGCGCTGGTGCTGGACGCGGTCTATCAGATGATCGTATTGCACTTCGTATATCCGGGGGAAATGATCATAGTCGCCTTCATCCTGGCGATCTTGCCTTACCTGATTCTGCGAGGGCTGGTCACGCGTCTGGCTCGCCCGAAGAAGACAGCTTCAACACCACCGGCTGACATTCCCCGGCTGAGGAAAGTGTCATGAGCCTGGTTGAAACACCGTCGATAGCTCCAAAGGATAGAGGAACGCTTCTTGCCGAAGAGCGAACCAATCTGGCCGTCGAGCGGACGATTATCGCGTCTGAAAGAACGCTGATGGCATGGATCCGAACTGCAATTTCGATGATCGGATTCGGCTTCAGCATTTACAAGTTCTTTCAATACCAGGCCGAAGAGATTGCCGCCGGCAACATCCGGCGGCCACAGGCGCCGCGCAATCTGGGAATGAGCCTGATTGCTTTGGGCACGCTGGGACTAACGGCCGCGGCTTGGCAGCACCGGAGGTTTCTGAACCAGATTGGGGCATCTCACGCGCGGCAAGTATGGTCCATCTCTTTCGTGGTCGCGATTGCGGTCATCCTGATTGGAGTCGTCACGTTTTACGGGGTCCTGCTGCGCCACGGGCCGTTTTAGGGGGAGCGGAATTTGCGGCTCAGAAGCAGATCCGAAATCTATTCGCAACCGCGGTTATGAAGATGAACCGAGATTCTGGAGAACAATGCAGACGGCCGTGGAGCCGCTTGACTCCGCATTGAGAATGAAGCCGGTCCAGGCGTCACCAGATTTCTCATTGGTCCTGGGCGGTCCTCTCTTTTATTTGTGCCGGCGGACACATCTAGCCGGGAGGGCTTTGGGGTTGTTGCATCGCGAAGTCGTGGCTATCAGTCTTTTCGCGTGGTTGCCGCTGCTGCTCTTGTCAGTGATCGAGGGACATGCCATCGGCGGGGGTATCAAGATCCCCTTCCTGAAGTACATCGAGGCGAATTTTCGATTCCTCGTCGCATTCGTCCTCCAGTGATGGCTCTTCTCTGCTGTCAGAATTAACAGTTGTGGCGCCTCGAGTCCACTCGTAGCGTAGCGCGCAGAGCATACCGTGGACGGCGAATCCCTTCGTAGAAAGAACTTTCGTCTCTTTTTCGCCCACAACCCGGCGGGTCCTGAGCCTGTGACTTGGACGCAACGGGTGCAACGACTCCAGAAAGAAGCGCATATCTTCTATCTCGTGTTCAAACATCCGCGCACGGCCTGGTACGCAAGGCTGGTGGCGGCATCCACCGCAGGTTACCTGGTCAGTCCCATTCAACTCATCCCGAACTTCATCCCGGTGATCGGATCTCTGGACGATGTGCTGGTGCTGTACGTGGGGATGAAGCTGCTGCAAAGGATGAGCCCGCCGGACGTGCTCACCGAATGTCGTGACGTTGCCGATGCCGCCGAGAATCGGCGAAGAGAAGAATCCAATTGGGCGGCGTCCGTCGGTGTCCCGATCGCAGTCGTAACCGTCTGGATCCTTGCGGCCGCGGGCGCCAGTGCACTGATGGCGGCATACATTTACCGCTAAATGAAGGGACCCACTCAAGACTATTTTCTGGCGATTTAACCTTTCAGATTCGTTCCGTTGCGACCGGGTCCGGACACACAAACGTACTTGTGCTGAGTCCCCTATCCATCAGATAATTGAACGGTATTCGGTTAGGGGACACTCCATTCCTCAGGTAACGATTAAGACGGGCCTCACCGCGCCGGACGGGCGCGAAGAGTTACTCACCGAATACCTCTGCGACAACCCAAACTGCCCCAACATTGCCACCCATGTGCTTGGATGCGTCAGGGAAGTCGGCGTCGTGAGTGCAGTTTGCGACGAGCACGCACCTGGAGCTGGGTTTTAGTTACTGCCTAATTAAGACTTCCCGTATTCGCCTGCCCTTTAACTACTGCCATCGCCTGAGTGCCGGCAGAAACTCCTGGAGACTTGCCTTCGCGCATCCGATTGAAGCGTTCCGTGTCCACTGGCGGCGCTAGGTGAGCAAGAACTGTACTTTCTGACAGTCGCTTCGCGGGGATCAGAGACATAGTCTCGGCAGTAAGACGTGTACTTCTGTTCGCTCCAGCACCGCATTGCCGACTTCTAAAAGGAAGGTTGCCTTTTCATATGAATGACCAAGATGAGATCCAGCGATCTGTTCTTCCTATCCCTGATCCACCACGCACTGGCCTGATGCTGTACGACGCCAAGGATCCGGAAAACAAGTACCCCGCGATAACCCAGCTGCGCCCGCCTAAGGGCGCTCCAAACGTTCTGGTAATTCTGATTGACGACGCCGGCTTTGGCTCCTCCAGCGCCTTCGGTGGACCCTGTTACACGCCGAACGCAGAACTGCTGGCAGCCGGTGGACTGAAATTCAACCGCTTTCACACCACAGCACTGTGCTCGCCGACGCGGCAGGCCATGTTGACCGGCCGCAATCACCACACGGTTGCTATGGGAGGAATCACCGAAATCGCCAGCGGTTCACCCGGCTATAACTCAGTTCTCCCGAACACGTGCTCGCCCCTCGCCCGCACACTTAAGCTGAACGGATATGCGACCGCGCAGTTTGGCAAGTGCCATGAAGTGCCCGTCTGGCAGACCAGTCCAGCCGGTCCGTTTGATGCGTGGCCAACCGGGGGAGGAGGATTCGAATATTTTTACGGGTTCATTGGCGGCGAGGCCCATCAGTGGTACCCATCGCTCTATGAAGGCACCAACCCCGTCGAGGTGAAGAAAACGCCCGAAGAGGGCTACCACTTGGTGGAGGACATGACGGAGAAGGCCATCAACTGGATCGGGCAAGAGAAAGCGCTCATGCCCGACAAGCCATTTTTCGTTTACTTCGCGCCGGGTGCCACCCACGCTCCGCACCACGTTCCAAAGGAGTGGGCCGATAAGTACAAAGGCAAGTTCGACCAGGGCTGGGACAAGCTCCGCGAAGAAACCATCGCACGCCAGAAAAAGCTGGGTGTCATTCCGCCAGATAGTCAGCTCACGCAGCGGCATAAAGAGATCCCGTCATGGGACGATATGCCTGCCGCGCTCAAGCCCGTGCTCATCCGCCAAATGGAGGTATACGCCGGGTTCATGGAGTACACCGATCATCATGTTGGCCGCCTGGTCGATTCCATTAAGAAGCTGGGAATTCTCGACGACACGCTGATTTACTACATCATCGGCGACAACGGCGCATCCGCCGAGGGCACTCTGCACGGCACCTACAACGAGATGATCAACTTCAACGGCGCGTCCGCTTTGGAGACGCCTGAGTTCCTGATGGAGAGGATCGACAAGCTGGGCGGGGCAGAATCCTACAACCACTACGCTGTGGGCTGGGCGCACGCCATGAATACGCCCTACCAGTGGACCAAACAGGTCGCTTCGCATTGGGGCGGAACGCGCAACGGGACCATTGTGCACTGGCCCAAGGGAATCAAGGGGAAAGGCGAAATCCGCAGCCAGTTTGCTCACTGCATCGACGTCGCGCCGACCATCCTCGAAGTGGCGGGCCTGCCGCAGCCGCTTTTCGTGAATGGCGTTCAGCAACATCCGATCGAGGGCGTCAGCATGGCGTATACGTTCAACGACGCTAAGGCTGCCGAGCGCCACGAAACGCAGTACTTCGAAATGTTCGGCAACCGCGGCATCTACCACAACGGCTGGACCGCGGTGACGCGGCACAAAACACCATGGCTTCTGATCGGCGAGAAAACCCCAGCGTTCGACGACGACGTCTGGGAACTCTACGACACCAACAAAGACTGGAGCCAGGCAAACGATCTGTCGAAGCAGATGCCGGAAAAACTGCACGAACTCCAGCGCCTGTGGCTGATCGAGGCGACGCGCTACAACGTGTTGCCGCTGGATGACAACCTCGGTGCGCGTCTTAACTCGGATACGGCAGGCCGTCCTCAGCTGATCACGGGCAAATCGCAAATCCTGTTTGGCAGCATGGGTCGCCTGTCGGAAAACTCCGTGCTCAATCTGAAGAACAAGTCCCACTCGGTGACGGCGGCGATCGTTGTACCCACAACCGGAGCCGAGGGCGTCATCGTCGCCCAAGGCGGCAACATCGGCGGCTGGAGCCTCTACGCCAAGGGGGGCAAGCTCAAGTACTGCTACAACTTGCTCGGCATTCATCAGTTTTATGCCGAGTCCAGCGGTCCGCTGCCTGCGGGCGAGCACCAGGTGCGCATGGAGTTTGCCTACGCTGGTGGCGGTCTGGGTAAAGGTGGCACGGCAACATTGTTCGTGGATGGCAAGAAAGTCGGCGAGGGCAAGGTCGCGGCCACGGCGGCCATGGTCTTCTCCGCCGATGATGGTTGCGACGTCGGAGTGGACACTGGATCTCCCGTGTCGCCCGACTACGGGTCGCGGGGGAACGAGTTTACGGGTCACGTCAAGGGCGTGCAACTCGCCATTGCCGAGGACGCTGTGAGCCTCGATCACCTCGTTTCGCCGGAGGAAGCCGTCCAAATTGCGATGGCACGGCAGTAAGCAAGGCGTTGCTCTTTCGTTTAAGCGCCCCGTCCAGGCTAATTCTTGGGCGGGGCGATTATTGCCAATGATGGCTGTAGGCTCAAAATCCTGGCGGCCTTTACTGTGATGGGGGCCCGAAGTTTCGGCGAATTCAAAAGAAGTAATCGGGAGGGTCGTATGATGTCACCCGCAGAGACCGCTCTCACCGTGGCATTCGTCAAGGCGATTGCGATCGTAGGATCGGCCTTGACCGCGGTCTTCTTTCTCGCACTGTTGGGTGCGAAGAGGTTATGATCGCGCCATCGCGGAGGTTGGCCACCCAAGGGAACTCCACACTCTGTAGGGTTTTTATTGGTCCGTTCTGGTTGTACTTCACCATGGCCGGAAGCAGTCCGGAGGTTCTCGGGACGTGTATCTCCAAGCTGAGTCTCCGGGTGCAGACCGGAAGTCGAATTGGTTGCCGATTCCATAGACCGCGTTGGTGAACGTCACCATTTGGGTCTACGACCCGCAGAACGAAACCGTGTCTCTCGTTGTGCTTTCCTTCACTCCATCCCGCCCCTGTATGTTTTGACAGTTACCGATTGCAGAGCTTCGGCCTAGTCTGTCGCTGCAAGAGACAACCACGACTGACAACGGACTCTGTTGCCCGTCACAAGCCGGTACAAAAATGGCTCTGCAGACTGACGATACTTGGCCAGCCCAATCGCCGCCGGGCTTTCACCTGCTGGCGAAGCCGAGCGGATCAACTTGCAACATCGATTGCACCTATTGCTTCTTCTTGTCTAAGGAGGCGCTGTATCCCAACGAAAAGAACCGGATGTCGGAGGCCACACTCGAGGCCTACATTCGTCAGCTGCTGGAAGCGCACCGCACGCCCACGGTAACGGTGGCGTGGCAGGGCGGGGAGCCGACGCTGATGAAGGTGGAGTTCTTCCGGCGCTCCATTGCACTCGTCGAAAAGTATCGCAGGCCCGAGCAGACTGTGGAGCACACCTTTCAGACGAACGGAATCCTTCTGGATGATGAGTGGTGCGCTTTTTTTAAGGAGCACAATTTCCTCGTTGGCTTGAGCGTCGACGGCCCACGCGAGATCCATGACGCCTACCGGCTCGATCGCGCCAAACGCGGTACCTTCGACCGGGTGATGCAGGGATGGAGATACCTGCGCAAGCACGGGGTTGAATTCAACATATTGTGCACGGTGAACGCCGCCAACGAACACCATGGTCGCACGGTCTATCGTTTCTTTCGCGATGAGATGGGGGCGAAGTGGGTGCAATTTATCCCGATCGTGGAGCGTGCCAGCGCGGAGACGATCGATATCGCTAACCAGGGCTGGAGCGAGCAGCCCGGCCGCAAGCGTCTGCTTTACACGCAGTCCGGCAACCTCGTAACCCAGCGCTCCGTGGGTGGCGAACAGTACGGCCGCTTTCTCGTCGACATCTTCGAGGAGTGGGTGCGCCATGACGTGGGCCAGGTTTTTGTGCAGATGTTCGACGTAACGCTCGAGGCCTACTTTGGCCGCCATTTACTGTGCATCCACGCTCCAACCTGCGGATATGGCCCGGCGCTGGAGTACAACGGCGATGTTTATTCCTGCGATCACTTTGTCGAGCCACGCTACAAGCTGGGCAACATCCACGAGACGCACCTGGTGAAGCTTGTGGCCTCGGCCGAGCAGCGCAAGTTCGGAGATGACAAACGCGATTCGCTGACCCCGCAATGCCAGCGTTGCGAGGTAAGAGGGTTATGTAACGGGGGCTGCCCGAAGGATCGGTTTATGCTCTCGAGCGACGGCGATCCGGGTCAGAACTATCTGTGTGCCGGTTTGTACTTGTTCTTCACTCACACTCGCCCTGCCATGCGGACCATGGCACAACTTTTGCAGAGTGGCCTGCCGCCTTCCGAAGTAATGGCTTTAACCGCCGAAGAGGACGCTAAGCGCGGACCTTATGAGCCCTGCCCCTGCGGGAGCGGCAGGAAATTCCGCTTCTGCCACGGCAACCCCGAGCCGCAGACGCCTTTCAGCGGGGTACGCCCCGCGACGGCTCCGCCGCAGGATGGACGAGACATCCCGGTGCGTGCCGAAATTCCACCGCGAGCTTCGCCCAGCGGATCGACGTTCGACTGAACCGTAGTGTTAGAGACTCGACGAAGGAGGAAACGTATGACGGCGTTGGAAGGAGGATTGAAACGAGCGTTCGAAAGCTCGGTTGTGCTGGCTGTATTGCTCACCGTTTTCGGAGTCTTTGCCGTCATTTTGCCGATCGTTTCATCGATTGGCATCACGATCCTGATCGGATGGCTGGTGGTATTCGCCGGGATTGCGCAGTTCGCGCACGCGTTTCAATCCGAGAATGTCGATCAGACTCTTTGGATGCTCATGCTCTCGATTTATTTCCTCACAGCGGGCGCCTATCTGCTCACGGGCCCTGACTTAGGGATTGTGGGTTTGACTCTTGTGCTTGGGATATTCCTGGCTGCAGAGGGTGTGGCCAACTTGATCGTCTACTTTTCGACCAGGAATCGTGGCGGATCAAAGTGGATGCTGCTGGATGGCGTCGTCACTCTGATTGTGGCCGCCATGATCTGGGATCGCTGGCCCCTCACTTCGTGGTGGGTGATCGGGACCCTGGTCGGCATCAGCATGGCAACGACCGGCATGACCCGCCTCATGACGATTTTGGCCGCTCGCAGCTTAGCCAGTCATCTGGTCGAGAATTCGTTTCGGGAACGGGCGGCATGAACAGTCCTCGAATTCATTCAATCCACCCGCGGATCCTGTGTCGCTCTTGTTTGGGAAACGCGACTGAACGTACTTCTCCGGTCACCGCCGGAAACTTCAAAAACAAAATCAACTTAAAGGAAGGAACAAAATCATGGCTACAAAGCAACCGAATATCCTAATCCTCTGGGGCGATGACATCGGCACCTGGAACATCAGCCACTACAGCCGCGGCATGATGGGCTACCAGACTCCAAACATCGACCGCGTCGCCAAAGAAGGGGTTACCTTCACCGACTTTTATGGCCAGCAGAGTTGCACCGCCGGCCGGGCCGCCTTCATCACCGGCCAAAACCCACTCCGCACCGGCTTGACCAAAGTCGGCATGCCCGGCGCGACTGTCGGACTTCAAGCGGAAGACCCGACAATCGCCGAACTGCTCAAACCGCTCGGCTACGCTACCGGCCAGTTCGGCAAAAACCATCTCGGTGATCGCAATGAATTCCTGCCGACCGTGCACGGATTCGACGAGTTCTTCGGCAATCTTTATCACCTGAACGCGGAAGAAGAGCCGGAACTCCCTGACTATCCCAAGGATCCTAAGTTCTTGGAGGCCTTTGGCCCGAGAGGCGTGATGCACAGCTTTGCGAGTGACAAGGACGATCCGACGACCGATCCCCGCTGGGGACGAGTCGGCAAGCAAACGGTCAAGGATACCGGTCCGCTGACCAAAAAGCGCATGGAAACCATCGATGAGGAGATTACTGCAGGCGCTCTTAGCTTTATGGAGAAGCAGGCCAAAGCGAATAAGCCGTTCTTCCTCTGGTACAACTCGACGGCGATGCACTTCCGCACTCACCTCGCCGACAAGAATCGCGGCAAGAGCGGGCAGGACGACTACAGCGATCGTATGGTCACGCACGACGAGCAAATCGGCCAGATGCTGGACAAGCTCGATGAACTGGGCATCGCCGATAACACCTTTGTCATGTATTCCACCGACAACGGCCCCGAGAACGATACTTGGCCCGATGGTGCCAACACACCGTTCCGCAGCCAGAAGGACACGAACTGGGAAGGCGCCTGGCGCGTTCCTTGCTTCATGCGCTGGCCCAACAAGATCAAGGCGGGCTCGGTGCTAAATGGCATCGTTTCCCACCAGGATATGCTTCCGACGTTGCTCGCAATTGCGGGAGATCCGGATGTAAGCAAGAAGCTGTTGACCGGTCATAAAGCCGGAGACAAGACCTTCAAGGTGCACATCGATGGGGTCAACGTACTGTCCTATCTCACAGGCCAAGCGAAGGAGAGCCCAAGACAATCCTTCTTCTATGTCAGCGACGATGGCGGTGTGATGGCGGTCCGGGTAGGCGACTACAAGCTGGTGTTTGAAGAGCAGCGTGCAACTACAACTGCGGTTTGGCAGGAGCCGATGGTGAAGCTGCGCCTTCCCTATATATTCAATCTGCGGCGCGATCCATTCGAGCGCGCCAACGTCAACTCGAACGTCTACTGGGATTGGATGATCAACCACGTTCCTCAGCTTTACCAGTGTCAGGCGGTCGTGGCGGCCCAGATCCAGAACTACATCAATTATCCGCCGCGCCAAAAGGCGGCCTCGTTCAACCTGGACGGCGTGATGGCGCAGCTGGATCACGCTGCAGCCGCCAAGGCCGCGGCAGCGGCGGCCAAGCAGCACGAAGAAGCAGACCATGGCGTTTTGGTCGGCAAGTAAGATTGGGGACCTGTCGAAAGAGAGGTCGGCAGGTCTCCTTTTGAAAGAAACCGTCCAGGGGATTGACGGTTTCCCCCGGCAGACCACGGTCTGCCGGGGCATTTTTTGAACGCGGCATTTGCCATGAGCCAACTCGCAATGCACATTTCGCCATTACCGGATATAGCGGCAGAAGTCCAGGACTTTTACGACCGTTATCCCTACCCTCGGCCGATCGATAATCTCGACAGATATCGGAGCCAATGGCTGGAACGCCAACGACGCCGCGCGGACTACCATCTGTTTTGGCCCACACGTTCCTATCGGGAAGATCAATCCGTCCTCGTCGCCGGCTGCGGAACATCTCAGGCGGCTAAGCATGGCATGCGTTGGCCTGCGGCTCAGGTCACAGGCATCGACCTGAGCGCAACCAGTGTGCGCCGCACCGAGGAGCTAAAGGGAAAATACAAACTGAATAACCTCGAGATCTACCAGCTTGCTGTCGAGCGAGTAAGCTCCTTGGGGATGAGCTTCGATCAGATCGTGTGCACCGGAGTCCTCCATCATCTCGCTGACCCCGATGCAGGCCTAAGCGCTCTGCGCAGCGTGCTCAAACCAGGCGGAGCGATGCACCTTATGGTGTACGCGCCCTACGGACGAACCGGCATCTATATGCTGCAAGAGTTTTGCAGGCGGATCGGTATTCATGCCAACGATGGGGAAATCCGCGATCTCATGGGTGCGCTCAGCGCGTTGCCTCCGGGACATCCTCTGGAAAGCCTGCTGAGCCAGGCCCCGGACTTTCAACATGAAGCGGCTGTCGCCGATGCTCTGCTGCATCCGCAGGACCGCGCGTATTCCGTCCCGCAGTTGTTCGACTTTATCGAGAAGGGAGGACTGACCTTCGGCCGGTGGGTAAGACAAGCGCCTTACTCGCTCGACTGTGGCCTCGTCGCAAAGATCCCGCAGGCAGCTCGCATGGCGAGGCTTTCCCTGCCAGAGCAGTACGCCGCTATCGAACTATTCCGGGGCACGATGGCCCGGCACAGCCTGGTTGTGTACCGAAACGACAGCGCCAGCGGTCCACAGCAAGTCAGCTTCGCCGATGACGCTTGGCTGGATTATGTGCCCATTCGGATGGCCGACACGATCTGTGTTCAAGAGCGGGTGCCTCCAGGGACCACGGCCGTCCTGATCAACCAGACTCATACCTGCAGGGATGTGTTCATGCCGATTGGGGCAACGGAAAAGCAGTTGTTCGATGCGATTGATGGGATCCGTAACATCGCCGACATAGTGGAAAGGACGCTTTCATCGTCACACCGGACAACCAGCCTCACCTTAGCGCGTACCTTCTTTAAACGGCTATGGTGGCATGATCAAGTGGTGTTCGACGCATCACAGCAATCCACAGGGGTCTAGTACAGAAGATTCAGAATAGCGCGCGAAAGTCTCAGTAACTCCAACGCGAGAGCTTACGGCTGGCGTTCGTTTTCAGACGGCCGGGACAGTCTTGGTCGGACTTTTACTAGCGCCAGTATCCCTTGTAAAACACCCAGCCACCACCGCTCTTGACCCAGCGGGGCGATACCCAGATGACGCCGGCGCGTGGCGGACGAACCCACTTACCAGCCACCCAGACATATCCGGTGCCATTCCAGCGCTGGTATCCACCAACCCAGACATATCCCGGCCCGGGTGCGACGCCAACTACTCCGACTCGCACCGGCGGAGGTGGTGCAATCCGAACTACTGTCTGTGCGAATCCGAGCGTGCTTGCCAGCAACAATCCTCCGCAAAGAATGGCACGCGTGCAGTTCATGTCGACATCTCCTTTGGACTCCTGCGCCTTCGGCGGTGGGAGCCTCAGCCGAGACTATGTTCCCCGGTGCGGCGAGCGGAACTGGCAAAACTCACAGTGGCGATTCTTGCTTCTCCTGATGGTTCTGCCGATGTTTCCCGACGTCTTGCAAGTTTTGACAGTAGGCGACGACGATGAATTGCTGCGGTAATAGACGCGTCGAGTTCAGTGCCCGGGAGTGCCGCGACACTCGTTTGCCCGTCAAATCGCTGCGCAATGAGAGCATCGCACTATTCTGAAAGGATCCGCCGGAGTGTTCAATACAAAGCCGACAATTCTAGTGCGCACCGTTGCAGATGTCCTTGCGCAGACGCTCCGCACTTTGTGGGAACACAAGTTGCGCTCGTTCCTCACGATGTTTGGTATCGCCTGGGGTGTTGGATCGTTATTGCTGCTGGTGGGACTTGGCGAGGGCTTTCGCTCGGGGAACAAGCGGGAGATGGCGGAATTCGGGCAGGACATCATGTTTATCTTTCCCGGCCGTGCGCCGGTGATAGAAGGTAGCTTGCGCTCGGCCCGCAACTACCTGCTGACCTTCCAGGATTACCTCGATGTTCGCAACACAGCCCCACATGTGCGGGAGGCTGCTCCGGTACTTGCACGAGACGACGTGCGGGCGGTGAGCGAGTTTGCCAGCACGAACGGAGAGATCGTTGGCGTCACGCCCGAGTTCAATCAAATCAGGTTCCTTCCTGTGAAGCAGGGGCGCTGGCTCAACGAGCAGGACGATAACCAGAAACGAAACATGATTGTTCTCGGCGACGAGATGACGAGAAGTCTCTTTCCCGGGCGTCCGGCGGTAGGGTCAGCAATCCTGCTCAACGGCATTCGCTTTGAAGTCATCGGTAGCGTGCAGCGCGTAGGCCGCGGCGACAACAATTCCACCAACATTCGCGGTTACATTTCCTACCAGGTCATGAACATGTACTTCCCGCTGAAAGGGGAAAGACAGCGAGGCGCCATTTCTTTCATCAACTTCCAGCCGGTCACACGGGCCGAACACCTGCTGGCGCAGCAGGAGGTGCGCAAGATCATCGCCCGGAATCACGGTTTCGACTACCGTGACGACAACGCATTCGAGGTATGGGACACGATTCAGCAGTCCGAGATGATTGGCGCGCTTTTCGATGCCATGAGCATGTTTCTGGGCAGCGTAGGACTGGCCACGCTTGCGATTGGAGCCATTGGGGTGGTCAACATCATGCTGGTTTCGGTCAGCGAACGAGCTTGCGAAATCGGTTTGCGGAAAGCGGTGGGCGCAACCAATCGAAACATCCTATTTCAGTTTCTGCTCGAAGGGATTTTCTTAACTCTGGCCAGTGGACTCGTCGGCATCGCGCTGGCTGCCGCCGTGATGGGGGTGCTCGGAACTGTTCGCGGTCCGCAGGGTTTTGATCCGCCTAAAGTCGTGCCCATGACGGCTGCGCTGGCGATTTGCAGTCTGATGGTGGCGGGAGTCGCAGCGGGACTCTATCCTGCCCGCAAAGCGGCTATGCTGCAACCCGTGGAAGCGTTTCGACAGGAGTGCTAGTCAGTGTTAGCCGATACACTTCAAGAAGCGCTGACGGCTATTCGATACAACCGTCGCAGAACCGCGCTCACCATGTTGGGCATGGCCTGGGGCGTTGCTACCGTGGTGCTATTGCTCGCCTACGGGAATGGATGCGGCCAGGTAATGGCCAACATCTTTGCCAGCTTCGGGACCAAGACCATGATTCTTATCCCGGGGCGTACCTCCATGCAAGCCGGCGGCCAGAAGGCCGGCTCTCCACTCCGCTTTACGCTGGACGATGTCGATCTGCTGAAAAAGAATGTTCCTCAAATCTCACGCATCACGCCGGAGGTGTACAAAAGCGCCAGCATTCAGTACGACACTCGAACCTTCAACTTCGAAGTCTTTGGGGACCATCCCAACGTCGCCTCGATTAAGGTCTTGGTACCGGCCCAAGGGCGCTTCTACACTCTCGACGATCAACTGCAGCGCGCCCGGGTCGCGGTCCTGAGTTCCGAAGCCAAAGAAAAACTTTTTTCTGGACGTAACGCCCAGGGGGAACGCATTCGTATCGATGGGATCACCTTTGAGGTAATTGGCGTTTTGAGAGCCAAGATGGAGGAGGGCGACGATGACATCAATCGCATTATTTACGTGCCTTTCACGACTATGGGAGATCTTACGGACATCCATTTCCTCGATTCCATCGGCTTCAACTATGAGATCAATGACTACCAAGGGCTGGAGCGGGCTGTCCGATCGGTGATGGCGGTACAACACAGGTTCAACCCAGTGGATCGCCGTGCGCTGTTCGTTTACAGCGTGATGGATCAGGTGCACCAGTTCCAAGTGATGGCGCTCGGTCTAAAAGTTCTACTTGGGTTGATCGGAACACTTACGCTGGGCACAGGGGGCGTGGGGCTGATGAACATCATGCTGGTGTCCGTGACGCAGCGCAGTCGCGAGATAGGCATGGAAATGGCCCTCGGTTCACGACAGCGGGATGTTTTCTTCCGATTCCTGACGGAGGCCCTCACCATCAGTTTCATGGGCGGGTTGCTGGGAATAATGTTGGCGTATGTCATTGCTCATTCAGTCGGAAGACTCACCTTATATAGTGCGATGGCTAAGCACGCGGAAGCAGGCGACATTCGACTGCTGATCGATCCCTGGACGCTCTCCATCGCCACGCTGATCCTGACGGCAGTAGCCCTGGTGAGTGGCGTGGTACCGGCCATCCGCGCCTCTCGTTTGAGCCCAATTGAAGCGTTGCGTCACGAATAATAAGGAGTTGCCGCGATGACAACGAATCGTTGGTCTGGATCGGCTCCCATTGGTGTCCCAGCTTCAATGTTCTCCCCAGACAAGAAATCCAGATTTCTGCAAGGGCTTACGTCCTCAGAGCTTGAACTGGTGGTGTCCGCGTCAACGTCGCGGAGCTTCGTCGCCAACTCGGTAGTTACCAACCAGGGGGATCCTGCCGACTATTTCTTTCTGTTAACCCAAGGATGCGCCAGACATTTCTCCATCAGCGAGGAAGGACGGAAGGTGCTTCTTCTTTGGTTCGGGGCCGGAGACGTATTTGGTGGTGCCGCCCTGCTAGCAGAACCATCGGTCTATCTCTTCGGCACGGAAATGGTGAAAGACAGCCGAGCGTTCATTTGGCGCCGCAGCGTGATCCGGGAGCTGGTCGCAAGGTATCCGGGCCTCCAGGAGAATGCACTCTCAATCGCGTCGGATTATCTAACCTGGTTTCACGCCTCACACATGGCTTTGATCAGCCATACCGCTCGACAAAGACTTGCGCGAGTAGTGATGAGTCTTGCGCAGGGTATTGGCCACAAGGTCCCGGGCGGCATTGAGCTCGACATCACCAACGAGCAGTTGGCAAATGCCGCCAATGTTACTCCGTTCACCGCAAGTCGTCTTCTGAGCGAGTGGCAGCGCAACGGCGCGGTCAGCAAGAGCCGCGGCCGGGTCGTGGTGCGCGCTCCAGGGCGGCTTTTTCTGCGTCAGGTTTGATAACTCTCCATTCTCCACAGTTCTTTTGCCATATCCCTCATTGTCCCTGGGCAAGTACGAAGCTGTCGTGAAGCAACGACTGAGGTCCTCCCACTCTGCCATCATCGCAAATGATGGTGAAGGTTGTAAGTGA
This sequence comes from Acidobacteriota bacterium, assembly GCA_013289685.1. Classification (GTDB taxonomy): domain Bacteria; phylum Acidobacteriota; class Terriglobia; order Terriglobales; family Acidobacteriaceae; genus Sulfotelmatobacter. The sequence goes on from JABCZL010000007.1 coordinate 56,606, forward strand.
AGGAAGGATTTCTGTGTTGTATTCGGAATATGGGGCTCTGGGAGTGGGGTTGGTGCGCATTCTTGTGGTCGATGATTTCGAGCCGTTTCGGACTTTAGTTTCCTCGATCATGAAAGACCAGCCAGCGTATCAGATCGTCGGAGAAGCAGCCGACGGGCTGCGAGCGGTTCAGAGAGCCAAGGAACTTAAGCCCGACTTGGTGGTACTGGACATGGGCCTCCCAGAATTGAATGGAATCGAAGTAGCTCGACAAATCCGGCGCTCCTCTCCCGGCTCGGCGATATTGTTCTTGACCGGAAACAACGATCCAGAACTAGCACGCGAGGCCCTGTACGCCGGGGCTCGGGGGTATGTCCTCAAAGTCGATATTGTCGGTGAGCTCGTGATGGCTGTGAGGGCGGTTCTCTCGGGAGGGTTGTTCATCAGCCGCAGGCTTAGAGAATCCAGCGCAAACGCGAATCGTTGATTCCAGCCTGAATCAGGCCGATATACCTGCCAATATTGCCAGTATGCGGAGAAGCCAGACCCGTTGTAGCATGCAGCGTGGCTGAGTTCATTCCACTTCCGGCCCATCGCGCGCCATTGCGTCTATTCCTTGTGACGGGATTGTGTCTTTGCTCTGCAGGCATTGTGCTGGCGCAAACGCCAGATTCTCAGGAGGGCAACTCAGACAAGTCGTGGACCGCCACCACCGATTCGAAGGAAGACTCCACGAATTCCACGCGTACGATCCAGAGTCATACGCAGAACGGTAATCGGACGGTTGACGTGCGAACACTCCAGACGCGCGGAGCCGGCGGAGACTTCAAACCGTATCAGGACATTGAAACAGAAACCGTGCGGGAAACCTCTACCACGACACGGTCCACAACGCGCACGTTTGTGCGGGGCGACAACGGAACGAAAACGCTGTTCCAGGTCACGCAAGAAGAGAAACAAACTCTTCCGGGGGGCGGCTCCAAGGTCGTGCGCACCACCTCAAATCCAGATGCGAACGGTAATCTCCAAGTAGTTCAGCGGGAGAACCAGGAGACGCTGAGGACCGGTCCGGACGCCGAAGAGACGAAGACGACTGTAATGCTCCCCGGCATCAATGGAGCCCTGGCTCCCGCCATGCAGACCCAGGAGCGTCAGAAACGCGCCGGTAATACGGTTGAAATTCAAAAGACCACACAACTGCCGGATAGCTCCGGAGTCTGGCAGGCTGTTGAGGTACGGCACACGACAATCCAGGAACAAGGCAAGAATCGCAGCAGCGAAGAACGGGTCTCGCGGCTGGATTCAGAAGGCAAACTTAATGAAGTGTCCCGCACTGTGTCCAAGGAATCGGGGGATGTTTCGGGGGAAAGCCGCAAAACGGAGGACACCTATTCCGTCGATCTTCCGGGGGCGGCCCGCGATGATGGCCTGCACCTGGTGCAGCGCGTTACGACGACCCAGCGGGCCAATGCGGATCGCCAACAAACCACGAAAACTGTAGAGCAACCCAACCCAGGAGATCCCGGCGCGGGTCTTTGGGTGACCATAGTGACCCGTGAAACGGTAGGCGTTGGGGGCTCGGAAGGGATCATTCAACTGCGCGATGCCAACGGAAGTCTGGGGGTAGTGTCTGTGGATACGACGAAATCAGACAGATCGCACGCAATAGAAGTCCAAATCGCGCCTCCCAAGCCCAAATAAGAATTTAGACACGGAGCGTTCGCGTTGCGATGGGTAAGAATCGTGAGCCTTACAAACCGCGACTGAGAAACTGCCTGCCCTGACAGACTGCTTCGACAGCGGTTAATAGCTCGCTTCCGGCATGGGTTTTGACCACGTAACCCAGGGCGCCCAGGTTGAGCGCTTCCTGCACCACATCGGCAGAGGACTCCTGGCTAACGAACAGTATTCTGCACTCCGGACAGAGCTTGCGGATTCGTCGAGCTGCTTCGATTCCATTCAGGGTTGGCAGCCCGATGTCGATCACCATCAAATCGGGTTGGAGTTCTTCGACTCTCCGCACCGCTTCTAGTCCGTCCGAGACTTCGCCGACGATCTGCAAGTCCGGCTTCCGCTTCAGCGTCGAACACACAAATCGGCGGAATGGTTCGTAATCATCGACCACGAGAACCCGGATTGTCGCCGTTTCCAAGGAGCTTTCGTTCCTCTCTGAAGCAGATTGGATAGCGGAAACACCAGAGTTCAGATTCTTGTGTGACACCCGCTCTTCTTATTAAACCCGTAAATGCCGTGATTGTTGCGCCCTCCGAATGAAATCCTCAATCTAGCCTTACGTAGACTCTCCCCGAAATCTATCAGGGGAGCCCCGTTTTTACCACAAACTCCTGATTCTCGCTCGTCGGATCCTCACCCTGGAGCCGAATCTTCGTCACCCGCATCGATTCTGGTCATTCGCAGTTCAACTACTCTGAGATTTTTGGCAGCGCGCTCTCTACCTACAGCTACCATCCTCGGAGTACGTGCATCAGCACACCGACGAACCCGCACCTGTTTATTCCTTTCGATCGAAACCTGAGGAACACCGCCACTTTGTGGGGCACGCAGGTTAGCTACGACACTTTGACAATGGACGTGAAAGAGTTCTGCCCCGACATCCGCCGTAAACTGTAGCGCACAAGGCCGAGACGGGAGGCGCGGCTCCGTAAGGATCCAAGCAGGTGAACCCGTTCTCACTGTGTGAAGCAAGGTCGAGGTTTAAAAGAGGGCGGCGTGCGGCCTATCGCTGGGGCACCGCCCCGATGCAACTAACCGCCACCACCATTCGACATGTTCTTGGGAGACTTCTTGTTAAGCGTCGCCAATAACAGCTTAGCGGAAGCAGGCGCCGCGACCGCGTGTTTAAACACGATGTCTTGCGCGCTCACCTGTTTTCCGTAGAGTTTCTTATTTGCGTCATTGTCTGCACGAAGGGTCGAGCCGGAGAGAGAGACTCCAGCAAACAGTCCCCGAGCGCGAGAATAGGAAAGGATCTCGGCTCGCATGGTAGCGTCGGTTTCGGCGGAGGCCGTTCGCCCAACCGGGCCCGCCGCCGCCGAGACATCACCCCCGAGCTTGACCTTGCTGGCGAGGATGTTCTCGGCGGACCGAGGACTCATCAGCAGCAGTACAAAGTCGGTTGCCTGCCCGCCCAATTGCAGGCCAAAGCTGCCGCCCTCCAGAGCCATCATGGTGGGAGCACTCCAAGCGCCCTTGAAATCCTTGCCGCCCCGGCAGGTCATTACACCCCGGCCGTAACTGCCGCCAATTCCAATGGCAAACTTGAGAACGGAGGGTAGCACGACAACACAATCCGCCTTATCGAGTACACCCTGCGGGATATCGTCGGGAACATTCATAATTTCTTGCATTACTTTTCCAGAGTTTGCAACGCGATCCTGTTCTTTTTCTTGCGCAAACGCAGGCAACGAAATCACGGCAACCAGCAGACCTACTCCCAACCAACCGTTCTTCATAGGGGCTCCTGCATGAAGTAACTAGCTTCGAGCTGGCAGAATTACCACTGGTAAAGTTGACAGGGCCGGGGATGCCTTCAGCGTCTGGTAAGGAGCTGAATTCAGCTTGCCACAGCACAAGACATGCGCGTATAAGGTCGAATAGAACGCGCGAGTTATCGAATGCAGTTGCTGACGTATACTCTTCGCGCGGAGCCCCGAGGTTGTTGATGTGGAAGAGGCGTGATTCTTCCTCCCTGTGGTTGGCCACGCCTCGCGCGACGCTGTCGCTCTGCTACCGAGCGGCGGAGGGGCGGGTTTCCCTAATATCCATGCTTGTTCACCACGACCATCGGACAATTGCTCTGCTGATTTGACCGGCAGGCGAACTTCCATGAGGGCGTAAGCAGTTGCCTGGCATTTCTTTCCAAGGCGAAAGGTGCGTATGAGTTCTGTACTCAGTCGCCTAACGTGGAGAATCGCGAATCCGGATTCTCCGTTCCGCATAGTCGTTCTTGCTTGCCTCGTGGCATTCCTGTCTTTCCTCGCTGCCAAGGCAGGTGGGTCACTGGTGCTACGGCCCGAAATGCTCTGGCCGATTTGGCCAGGTTGCGCGATTCTGGTTGCGGTTTTGTTGTTGGTGCCGCGGAGGGTCTGGCCAATACTGATTGCGGCAGGTTTAGCAGGATTTGTCCTCTATGACCTGCAAGCGGGCGTGCCGCTTCGTTCTATCGCGTTCCTTATCCTGTCCGATACAGTCGAGGTTCTTATCGCCGCTTTGGGGGTTAGCTACGCCTTCGATGGTCCGCCTCGCCTGAACAGCCTAAGGGCCTTAACGAAATATTCATTCTTTGCGGTTGTCCTCGGTCCGCTGGCGGCAGCGTTTATCGCCACCGCCGCTTTCGGCGGAGACTACTGGATTCGTTGGAGGATTGGCTTTTTCACTGAGGCTTTAGCTCTGGTTACCGTAGCGCCAGCCATTTTGAGCTGGGCGAACACCGTACAGGCATGGACGCCGAAGGCGCGTGCTTTCTATTTCGAGGCGGCCGCACTGATCGCCGGGTTGAGTTTTGTTGGCTATCTCGCCTTCCTGGCGCCCGGACGCACCCCTCCGCCAGTGGCGATTTATTCGCTTCTGCCATTTCTGTTATGGGCCGCTTTGCGTTTTGAATTGACGGGAATCAGTTCGTCGATGATCGCAGTTGCATTTCTGTCGATTTGGGGCGCAGTCCACGGACGCGGTCCGTTCACCGGAGCGGAGCCGCTCGCCAACGTGATCTCGCTGCAGCTGTTCCTGTTCTTCGCGGCCTCGACTTTCACAGTCCTCGCTGTTCTCGCGGGAGAACAGAAAGAAACCGCGCAAGCCTCCCGCGAAAGCGAAAAACGCTTCCGATTGATGGCGGATACCGCGCCGGTGCTGATCTGGATGTCGGAAACGGACAAGCTCTGCACGTACTTTAACAAGCCGTGGCTGGACTTTACTGGACGATCAATCGACTCTGAGCTTGGGAACGGCTGGGCAGAGGGAGTGCACTCCGAAGATTTACAGAGATGCATGGATACCTATTCCCAGGCATTTGACCGGCGTGAGGAGTTCAGAATCGAGTATCGGCTACGACGGCACGACGCACAATATCGATGGGTTCTCGACATCGGAGTGCCGAGGTTTAATCCGGATCGTTCTTTTGCCGGTTATATCGGGATCGGCATCGATGTGACGGAGCGCAGGCGGGCGGATGAGGCGCTGCAAAAAAGCGAGGAGCGCTTTCGCCAGGCGGCCCAAGCCGGGAAGATGTACGCCTTCGAGTGGGACGTTGCAACCGATGAAGTGGTTGGATCCGAGGAATACCGGAGAGTCCTCGGTGTCAGTGATCAGGCGGGACCGCTCACTCGTCAGAAATTGCTGGTCAGAGTCCATCCAGACGACCGCGAGCAGTTCGGCGAATTGTATAACCGACTTAGTCCCGAGAACCCGAATGTCCAGATTAGCTATCGCGTGTTGCGACCCGATGGTTCGGTTTTATGGTTGGAGAAAAGCGCGCGAGCTCTTTTTGACGAGCACGGCAGGATGTTTAGGGTGATCGGGATGGCGGTGGATATCACGGAGCGCAAACGGGCGGATGAGGAGCTACGTCGGAAAGATATGGAACTTTCCGACGCCCAGCGTGTAGCCGGAATCGGGAGCTGGCAGTGGGATATTCAGAACGATGTAGCGATCTGGTCGGAAGAGCTTTACCGGATCGCCGGCCGTGATCCTATGCTGCCAGCGCCTAACTACAAGGAGTGCCCTGGCCTCCTCAGTGCTGAAAGTTGGGAGCGACTGCAACGCGCCGCCGAAGCGACTCTGCGAGACGGAAGACCATACGAACTCGACCTGGAGATGATCCGACCGGATGGCGCCACAAGATGGGTCACGGCCCGCGCCGAAGCAGTGCGCGATACCACAGGCCGCATCGTCCGGTTACGTGGCACAACTCAAGATATAACCGAGCGCAAACTGGCGGAAGCGGCCATCTCAAACGTGAGCCGCAGGTTGATTGAGGCCCAGGAGCAGGAGCGCACCCGGATTGCCCGAGAGCTTCACGACGACATTGGTCAACGCCTCGCACTGCTGGCCGTCGAGTTAGAACAACTCCGCCAAGACCCAGAGGATTTGCCTGAAGTCCGCAGCCGTATTGGCGACCTACACAGACAGACCGCCGAGATAGCAACCGACATCCAATCGTTGTCGCACGAGTTGCACTCGGCAAAACTGGAGTATCTGGGCATAGTGGCCGCCATGAGAGGCTTCTGCCAGGAGTTTGGGCAGCAGACGAAGGTGAAGATCGACTTCAAGAGCCACGATTTGCCCGGCCCTTTGCCCCCGGACATTTCTCTTTGTCTCTTCCGAGTTCTGCAAGAGGCCCTGCACAATTCGGCAAAACACAGTGGGGTCCGGCACGTCGAGGTGGCATTGTGGGGGACGCCGGATGAGATTCATCTCGCGGTCAGCGATTCAGGCGCGGGTTTTGACAGCAAAGCGGCCAAGGAGAGCCGAGGGCTTGGTCTCACCAGCATGGAAGAGCGGTTGAAACTGCTGAATGGAACTCTTTCCATCGAATCACAACCCAAGCGCGGTACAACGGTTCACGCTCGCGTGCCCCTCGGCTCAAGAAGCGACTCCATGCGTGCGGCTGGGTGACGGACGTAGTAGTTATATCGTGGGGCGGCTCGGCACAGAGTGCGGTCGTATTTGGTTCTGGCAGGAATCATGAGGAAACGATCCTCGTCGAATCTCGGAATGTGGCTAAGATATTTTTCTTGGCCGATGGCGCTAATCGGAATCGTAATCATCAAAAGCGTCCTTGCAATCGCCGTAAAGCCGGGCTCGTTCCTGGTTTCGTACAGCGGGATTAGTTATTTCCTGCTCCTGCTTTTGGCGACCAGTTTCGCCGTTCGCAACGGAATACAGAATACGCTGGGAAGCCGGCCGTTCTGGACATTCCTGGCAATCGGCTACGGCCTCTGGGCGCTGGACCAATGGATTTTTCTGTACTACGAACTTGGTCTGCACATCGAAGTGCCCGAAAATTCGATTGCCGATCCGGTGCTGTTCCTCCACATCGCACCGTTCATGGCAGCAGTAGCGATTCTGCCACACCGGAATGTATCGGAGCGCAGAATCTACCGGACGATCTTGAACTCTCTTTCCTTATTGTTCTTTTGGGGCTTCCTTTATGGGTATACGGTCTTTCCTTACCAGTACCTGTTCTCAAGCGCCAGGTCGCCCAGTTACGCCTTCCGCTTTGACATTCTCTACCTGTTGGAGAATTTAGCACTGGTTTTGGTGGTAGGTATTTTGAGCCTTCGTGTGGAAGCTCCCTGGAAGTCAATCTATCTTCATCTGTTAGGAGCAACTTCGCTGTACACCTTAAGTTCTGCAGCCACCAATCTTGCAATTGACTCGGGAGGTTATGTCAACGGCAAGCTGTATGGTCTGGGTCTGACCGCCTCTGTCTGCTGGTTTGTGTGGATCCCCCTACGCGCACGGCAGGTACCGGGAGCTGTAGTAAAAGCAACCCGTTCTGACGGTAGCCGAGGCTCGCACGCGTCGGCTTGGGCGATGCTTGCGGTTTTGATGATCTCCATCCCTATGGTGGGGGAGTTGTTCCAGCGGAATGAGAACACCGGTATGAGGACGCTGCGCTTGCTGGTCGCAACCGTTGCGATCGTTGGTCTGGCGAGTGCCGCTTATATAAAGGAATTTCTTGCCAGACGCGGGCTGGCTTCCCGCGTCGGTGTGGCCAACGATAGGCTCCGTCTGGCTATGGACTCGGCCAGATCAGTGGCCTGGGATTGGGACGTGAGAAGCGGACGAGATCAATGGTTCGGCGACTTGAAAACGATCTTCGGAATCCCGTCCGATACTTACGTCGGGCACGTTGAGGATTTCCGTCGGCGCGTACACCCGGACGATCAAAGTCAGGTCTGGAAAGCGGTGAGTAATGCCATGCACGGCCACCAGCCGTATGCCGCGGAATTCAGGATCCTGTGGGCGGACGGGACTGTACGCTGGGTCGACGCTAAAGGAAAATTCTATTACTCGCGAGATGGTCGCCCCGAGCGCATGTTGGGCATGGCGGTGGACATTACCGAGCGCAAACAGGCGGAAGAAGCCCTATCCCGTGCAACCCGCAGAGCAATTGAGGCAGAAGAACGCGAACATAACCGGATCGCGAGAGACCTTCACGAGGACATCGGTCAGCGCCTTGCTTTGTCGGCGATTGAGATCGACAAACTCAAAACAGACTTTCCCAACCAGACTCAAGAAATTCGCAGCCGCATGGACGCGGTGTGGCAGCAGACCTTGGAGATATTGTCCGATGTCAAAGCTTCGGCCCACGAATTGCACTCTCCAAGACTGGAATATCTTGGCATCGCAGAGGTCATGAGATGCTTTTGCAAAGAGTTCGGCGACCGGAAGAAAGTAGCGATTGACTTCACGAGCCGCGGTCTACCCAGCCTCGTACCGCCGGACGTTTCCATATGCCTCTTCCGCGTTCTGCAGGAAGCGCTGCACAACGGAGTGGAGCACAGTGGCGTGCGAGACTTTGAAGTGCAGTTGTGGGGGATATCGGATGAGATTCATCTTATGGTTCGCGATGCCGGCGCAGGCTTTGACCTCGAAGCGGCAAGGAAGGGCCAGGGGCTCGGTCTCATCAGAATGGAGGAGCGACTGAAACTGGTGAAGGGAACGTTTTCGATCGAATCACAACCCAAGAGCGGAACCACCGTCCAGGCTCGCGTGTCTCTCAGTTCGGGAAGCGACTCCATGCGCGCGGCGGGGTAGGAACACTGAAGTCGTGCAGCCAACTACTGCTGGTCCCGGAACTTGGCAGCGTAAGTCGGAACACACCTATCGGAACACACCTGGGTGTGAGGGAAAGCACGTTTTACGGTGCTCCCCGTCACCGCTGGATCAACATCAAATCCCCGAGACTTAGATTGATTGGATCCCCGTTTGGAGGCCTGCACGCGTTTCAACAGGGGGCCACGGTTGCTGAGGAAATCACAGAAATGAGGCCCGGCTCTGAAGCGCGGGGAAGACAGTTATGTCGTGTAAATCGTGTGCGTCAGAAAACCAGACGGAGCTTGGCGCTGAGATTAACATTCATTTTCCCGGCCGGAAAGGTCTGGACAAGCCCGCCCTGATGATATTCCCAAAGCTCTTGGTTTGCTTAGATTGCGGCTTTACGCAGTTTCCGTTTCCAGAAGCCGAGTTGCGCGCTGTAGAGCGGGATGTCGCGGCGTAGTTTTTCGGGCTGTCTGATGACCTTCAGCGGGAACAAACGACGGAGTGTTCTGCGCAGATTCTCTCGTAGATGTGGTTCTCCTGTTCGCGCTGAAGCGGTTTCAACACATATCCGCAGAGAATATCAATATTGCAGGTCCTAGCCATCTCGTCCCAGAGATGTTCCAGTTGAACTGCCGCATCCGCGTTCCCCTGAGCCCAGAGTGTAGGTGCGCATTCGCCACAGGCGGAAACCCGGGGAAGCTCACCTTTCGCCGATTTAGACGCGACGGTGATTAGATCGCTCGCGACTTTCACGAATCGAACCGGGTCGGGCAGATCGTTCGCCATGAAGGTCGAGAGCGTCTCGGCAACGTCCAACGGGATGTACTTCCCCTGTTCGACGGCGGCACCGATATTCACACCCTGGGCCTGCAATGTCTGAAACAGATGGTTCCGGTGCGACTCGGTCGCGACCACGATGACCGCTTCTCCGGCGTTGAGGGCTGTTGCGATGAAGCGAGCAAATCCAACGAGAAAGGCTTCATCATCGGGGTAGAATTGAACCGCATGGCTGCGCGTGAGTTCACCTTTTACTGGTGCAGGCGATGGGAAGGTCTCCTCGCGGTCGAGGTCGGGAAGGTCCGCAGCGTCGGTGGAATCTTGACCCCGTATTCCCCTGCTGACAAACTTCCTGCCCTGACAAACCGCTTCCACGGCGGCTAACAATTCGCTTCCGGCATGTGCTTTAACAACGTAGCCCTGTACCCCCAAGCTGAAAACTTCTTGAACCACAGCGGCAGATGACTCCTGGGTCAGAACGAGTATCTTGGTGGCGGGGGAGAGCTTGCTGATTCGTCGAGCGGCTTCGATACCATTCAGTGTTGGCAGCCCAATATCGAGGACAATCAAATCGGGTCGCAGTTCTTCAGCTTTCTGCACCGCTTCCAGCCCGTCTGAAGCCTCGCCGACGACCTGGAATTCCACTCTTTTCCCCAGGGTCGAACATACGAATCGCCGAAACGGTTCGTAATCATCGACCACCAGAACCCGAACCGACGACATGCTTCGCTCACCGTCAGCTGATGGCGTTTTTTGAGGGGGCATTGCAGTCCAGTACCAAACCGCACACTTCTCCGCTTCGGGGAAGAATGATACCTCAAACCCCACTCGCGGGAATGTTCAATTTTGAGCAGTGATGGGATTGCTGTGGAAAAATCCGAGTCCGCCTCGCACGACCTGGACCTTATTCCTTACTCCTATTGAAAGGCTCCGGTCACTGCGTTGACTTCCGGTATCCGGAGTTGGTTACGTTAACCGAAAGATTCTTCGCTTTGGCAATGAGAACCTCGGTGGCCGGGTATCCCGTACCGTCCTGCAGGGACGAGAAGCGAACATTCAGGCTGACTGCGTCTTTGGCGTCGTTCAGGTAGGTGGCCACGGTCAGTCCAACCAGCCGGTTGCTGGCGGGGTCGACTTCCACGGACAGCAGGTCGCCAGGCTTGTCATAGCCGCTCAGGTTCAAGCGCGCCCCTCTACCCGCCCCCGGCAGGTCGAGGCTGATCTTGCCCGCGTCCTTCACGGCCTGGATTCTCGCAGGGTCGGGGGGAACGTAGACCTTCACCAGCGCCACCGCCTGCTTCATGTAGTCCGTCAGCTCTTCCTTTTTGTTCTCGATGATGCGGCCCCTCAGCCCACGCTTCTTTTCCGGGGGCGGCGACGCTGACACCGGGACTTTCTGTAACGAGCCCTCAGCGCCGTAATAACATTGCTTCTGCTGCCGCGATTTTTCCTCGCCCTTGAGGCTGATCACCGTGGTCTCGATCCATTCATACTGCCGGATGCTCTGCTGGTCGCGGGCCACGGTTTGCTTGAGCGCAACCACCCGTTGCTGAACCTCGGGCGACTGGGACCTCACACTCGCGGGCGCCAGCACCAAGGTGATGCCGCAGGCGGCCCACGCGAGGTTGGATCTCGATCTTGTCATGCGGTGTCTCCCTTGCGCCGCGTACTACCGGGTGAACCAAAGCTCAGACATGCTGATAGTTCGCGTTCTGAATCGCAATGTTCAATTGCTTGCTGACTCCGTCGATTACCAGATTGGCGACGTGGTTTGTTCCATCCGGCAGGCTGCTGAACTGGACCGTCAGGTTCATCGCGTCCTTTGGGTCGTCCATGTAGGAGGAAATCTGAACTCGGAGAAGCGCTTTCTTGGTCTTATCAAAAACCAGGGCCATCGAATCTTGAGGCTTCAAGTAGTTGTGAATGACCAGTTGAAGCTCACTGGGAGCGCCAGCCGGGCCGATCGAGATGTTCCCCTTCGCAAAAGCCTGCTGCAGCAGATCTTTGTCTGGTGGCACATACTGCTGCGCCAACGCCCTCATCTGGTTCGCGTAGTCTTTGTACTCTTCTGTCTTCTTTGCAACAACGTGCTGCTTCAGACGTCCCCCAGAAGGAGGAGGAGGGGGCGGGTCAAGCGAAGTCTTTTGGGGCTTAAAATCTGGACCGAGGCGCACTTGGAAGTGCTCCTGCTTTTTCTCTTCACCTTTCAGACTGATCGTGACCTGTTCGTTCCAGGTGTACTGCGCGAGGGACTGCTTGTTCTTTGCCATGGACTGTTGAATATCCGCGACATACTGCTGCAGTTCCGGATTTTGTGCGGTCGCGAAGGGGATTAATACCGGGCCGGTCAAGAGAACAAACAGGGCTGGTAGGGTGGTACCGCGAATGTGCCTGGCTACGTTTTTCATGTGTCCTCGAGATGAAATTCGCACATAGCTTGGCTGGGCGAGCTGAGCCGAAGCTATTTCTAATTCGTTAGTCGACTCTGCGTACGCCTGCTCGGCAACTGTCACTTGTTACAGGGCATGCAAAATCTGGGAATGCGCAAGGCTCGCGCTGCAAAGAAGATAGCCCGCATTGTCAGAATGCCTCGCCAACGCCCATGCTCCAGGTCCAGCTGTCCCTTCCCCGGGCGAAGTCAGTGCGAAGATTGACGTGATACTTTTTACTCAGTTCAAATCTTGGACCTCCGCCCACGTCAGGCAGGAAGTGATCGCTCTTGAAGAGTATTTGACTCGAACCAGGGATCACTTCGCCAACGCCCCCGAATGCAGCCAGGCCAAACCCTTTCGGTAGTGTCAGGCGATACTCCACCTGGGTAGTGGACATGTAACGGTCGAGGTACTTGCCGGGCGTATATCCCCGCAGTTCGTTTTTCGTTCCATAGACGCAATTCCCGTAGAAAGGGGGCTGCCCGGCGGTGGCACAGGCAAAGAAATCGAAGGCCAGAACCTGATTCTTGCTTAGACTGTGGTACTTGTTGAAGGTGAGCCTGTACGCTTGAAACGAGAATTTGCTGCCGAGCGATTGCATGAAGAAGTCGGATGTGAATTCCAGCTTTTCTCCAGCGACCGGGTAGAACTGATTTGGGCGTGTGTCGCGGATCAGCCGCAGGCCCAAAGCTCGCAGCGTGGTGTGGACTCCGAGGTTCGACGGCAGAGGAGGAAGTTGACTGTTGGTTGGGGTCACCGAAACAAACGACTGCCCTGTCCAAAATCGCGGCCCAATGAAGACTTTCCACCAGAGCCTGCGCAAGATTTCAGCACGGAAAACGTGACCGGTTTGCGTCAACGGCAGCTTCAGCCCGGCGGCGATGCCGCTGCCGTAGAGGTCGTAGTTCACGTTACCGTGAGCATAGAGAGACGTGATTTCATAGGTGTTCTCCTTCATATAGAGGTCTGCGCCGACGCCGAAACCGCGACTCCCGTTGTTGGTGAAAAGACCTGCCGCGCCTATGGTCGATGGGGGAGAAATCTTGTCGTGCGTGCTGAAGGGAAAGATGTAGCCCAGACCGGGGACGATCCCGACACCGACGGTCGGGCTCGAAATTGGAAGAGGAGCGGGAACAAGCGCGCCGCGATGGGTGGTGCTCTTTTTCTTAGTTTTTTCCGGTTCCGACTTAATCGCTGCTGCTGGTGGCTTATCAACCTCTGCCTGTTCTTGGGGATTCGATGATTTGATGTCCGAGATTTGAGCAGGCGGGGATTGCGCATGAAGGTTCAAGGCCCAGAGTGAAGGAAACATCGCACAAGCGAGGCAGGCTAGAACTGCCCCGTGACAAGAACTGCCCAATCGAACGAGATGCAGCGCCTCCCTGACCCAGCCAGAGTCGTGATGAGCTTGTGTCAATTGAGATTCAGTGTGACGCCAAGCACGACGCCAGACATGGCGGTAGTGAGAACGGCACCCGCTTGACCGCTTCGTTGGTAATCGAAGTATAGATAACGGTATCCGCCCTGCAGCGTCATGTTCCGTTTCACCTTGTAGCCTAGAAGGCCCGCCACTTGATATTCCAGTTGGGAGCCGGTTCCCCATCCGCCGACGTCACCCGCGAGAGTGAACACGGTCTTGCGTGAAAGGCCCATTTCAATTCTTCCTCCCACCAGGGGATCAACCCAATTCTGAGATTTTGAAAAGTTCAGGAACGGTACGAAAGGAGTAAACTGCAGGCTTTCTCCGAAGTACCAGTAGCGAATGCCGGTTAGGAAATCGGCCTTGAGCTTTTTCGCATTGATCAAGCGGATGCCAACTTTTGGAGTAAGAAGGAATATTTTTGCTGTAAGGTTCGCGGTTGTTTCCTCGAGGCCCGGAAACGGGACCGCTCTGTCATCGCCGAGCCTCATAAACATCATGTCGAGCGACGTCAATATCCGGCCGTGGCGAGCTTCGACGAACCCCAGCAATCCAAATTTGAAATGCGAGAGCAGATCGCTCGGGCTCGCTCTAAAGCTTGCGTCCTTGCCAGCTACGCCCACCGTTCCGTGCACACCCGGAAGCCAGAGATAGGGACTCACCGCGATATGCCATCCGCCGTCGTCGTCAGAGCTTAGCGGCTGCGGCAAAGGCGCCGCCGATTGGTTTTGGCCCCTTGGATCGGCTGGCGGCTCGGCAATCGCCGGCGACGTGCTGCTCGCGCTGTATCCGGGACCCACATTGTTGGTCATTTCCGCAGTGAACTGGTCCTCAGATCTATCAAAGCTGAATCCGGCGTAAGCATCGGTTCTCTTCAGAGGCCAAACCAGGTTCCAGGTCTTAAAATTCTGAAAATATGGATGTTCAACCTTTGATTCGCCGCTGGTTTCGGCTATCGCTGCCACCGTGAAACTGTTGGCAACGCTTCCCAGAATAAAAGGTGCGAAACTATCACCATCGAGAACCTGATCCTTCGGACCGAAAAAGAGGACGTTGCCTCCCGTGTTGATCGAGTACGGCTTGGTAGGCCTTGGAAGTTGGTTTTCCTTGGTTACATTCAGGTGTCCGACGGAGTAATAAAGAGCGCGGCTGTCATCAGTGAATACGGAATGAGGTAACACAGTCGCATTGAGACTGAATTGCGCCGGCAAATATTCGCCGCTCTGTTGGCCACACAGCCGCGAGGCGAGCCCTGCCGCGACGCATGCCAGAACTAAAATTGCATTTCTGATCTTCATTTACTTACGCTCCCGTTGCTTGCTGACCAGCTTCGGTTCTTTGCAGTCATGTCTCTCTGGGCTTCCGGCACCGGCTTTACACAGCGAAAACCTAGATGATTAGTGCCGGTGCTGACTTCGCCTTTGCCTCGTGTGCCCACCATGAAACGCGAGCAATACTGGTGGCTGCACAGAAACGATCCGCCGCGGTGGACTCTTTTATGTTCGGCTGGTTCGACGGGATCGTAGGATGAGTCCGGTCCCTGCGGATTTCTCGTAACGCCACCTGCTGCAGCCAATTCTCGGTAGTAGTCGGGGCGATACCAGTCGCTGGTCCACTGCCACACATTGCCCGCCATGTCGTACAGGCCATAGCCATTCGGCGGAAACTGCGCGACTGGAGCAATCCCCGCGTATCCATCGTCTCCGGTATCGCTGTAGGGGAACTGTCCCTGGTGGGTGTTTGCCATCCACTTTCCGCCGGGGTTAAATTGGTCGCCCCATGCGTAGAGCTTCCCGGCGAGACCTCCACGCGCCGCGAATTCCCACTCGGCCTCGGTGGGCAAACGCTTGCCGGCCCACTTCGCGTAGGCCACCGCGTCTCGGTACGCGACATGAACGACCGGGTAATTCTCGCGTCCCTTGAGGTTGCTCGCAGGCCCCTCGGGGTGGCGCCAACTCGCTCCTTTTATGTACGACCACCATTCGTAATGGTTGTTCAACGATACGGTGTGGTTGGGTGCTGAAAAAACGACTGAACCGGCGACCAGATTTTCGGGGGGAGCGTCGGGAAACTCCTCCGCGGTCGGCTTGCGCTCTGCCACCGTCACATAACCTGTCGCCCGGACGAACCTGGCAAACTCTTGGTTGGTCACATCCGTCGCATCCATCCAGAAGCCGTCAACATAGACGCGGTGGATGGGCCGTGCGTCAGCGGCTGCATGCATGCCGACTTCATCGGCGGGCGGCGGATCCATTGCGCCCATGGCAAATTCACCGCCTGAAATCCAGACCATCCCTTGTGGCGTCGGTGTGGGGATTGGATTGGAGTTGGGAATGGTTCGACCGAAAGCCGCGGCCTCAGCGGCTTCGGTCATGGGAGGTCCCGCCTCCACAATGGGAGGCGAGAGAGGCCACGGGCGGAACGCGGCGGCCACCACCGCCGCGGAAGCAGTAAGGGCGATCAAGATCCACACCGAGCGCCTCAATGTCGAATGCGTCAGTGCGGCCTGTGCGGTGGTTACCTTTCTTGCCTTCATGCGTGCACTCGCCTTTGCGCTCGATAGTGGCAGGCTCGAATCAGTTGCGGTCTTTTCGAAGTCAGGCTAGCGGGTGGGTTGCAAGGTGGGAACTGTCAAAAGCGACAGTCGCGCCGGTCCCTTCTATTTCCTTGTCCATTGCCCCGAAGAGTTGTGGTCGGACTGTTTCTTCTGACAGTAGTAGGACCGGCAATTCAAAGCTTAACTAGCGGCGATGGCGAGCGGGGCCGAATCATTCGTGCCGACGATTGCGAAGCACCGGGGTCACGTTGACCGCGACAGCCAAGGATATTCTGCAGCGCGCTGCACCTATGCCATAACGGCCTGAGTTATGAAACATTTTTTCGATCACACGTTCCGGCCTTTCTTTATTGTTACGGGCATTGGAACTGCATTAGGCGGACTTGCCGCCCTTTGGCCCCGGTGGACAGCAGAGAAGGTCGTACTAATCCCGTATGACCAGGACTACACCCTCATCCTGCAGCACTGGGGATTCATGCTCGGACTGATGGGTGTGTTCATGATCGTCGCCGCCTTTTGGACACCCTGGCGGAAACCGATTCTCAGCTTCGGCGTTTTTGAGAAAGCCTTCCTCGTTTACCTGGTCTTGACGAACGTAAGCCGCCCCTATGCGCGGGGGTTGTGGTTCGGTGCCGGGATGGATGCCACGGTCGTTCTCTACACCGTAGTTTACTTCGGAGTGTGCGGTTTCAGGACTTCCTCCTTGCGATCCGACCGGGTTTTACACCAGGCAAAGAAGGCGGCGTGAGGCAGGACATTTTGTCATAGCGCACTAAGGGTGATGGCAGTTTGTTGATTTGCTGACAGCCCACAGACGTTGAAATCAAAGTTGGGTATCGCGAGAAGAGAAGAGAGAAGAAGGAGGGCGATTATGAAAACAAAGTTAGCGTGGTGCGCGATGCTGGTGTGCATCGCCACCACGATTGCCGTCGCGCAACAGGTTTCCGTCAACTACAACCACAGCCAGAGTTTTTCACAGTTTCATACCTACGCCTGGGGTTCCAACAACGCCAACAAGATCCAGAATTCGATACTGGCACAGGTAGCGGTGCAAGACATCGACTCGGCACTCCAAGGCAAGGGACTGCAAAAGGTGGAAGAAGGCCAGAATCCCGACCTCATCGTCACTGCCAACGGCGGGTTGAAAGAGCAGACCTCCTATAGCGCGTGGGGCATGCGGGGAATCGGCGGCGGCATGGGCGGCATTACTCCGGAGCAAAACGTTATCGGAACAATGATCGTGGACCTGTATGACGCGAAGAATCAAAGTCTGGTATGGCGTGGGATGGCCCAAAACAGCCTGAATAACAACGGAAGTAAGAATCAGCAGCTGGTCCAGAAAGCGGTCGTGAAAATGTTCAAACAATGGCCAGCGATGTAAGGCCATGCGGAGGTGGGATGCTCGGCGCCGGTGTCGTTGCCTGAACATCCTCCCTCCGAGATCTGCAAAACGAGGCCGGTTTGCGTGTCTCGAACTGGAGCTGAGGAGAAAATCATGATTAAGCGTTCCTACCTGTTCGCACTGGCGATTACGTTGCTTTACGTAACTGTCGCGGTTGCTCAACATCCGGTGCTCGACGCCGTCGCCAACAAAGTCGTCCAGAAGTACCAGACGTCTACGTGCCAGCAGTTGATGCAGGCGAAGGCCCAGAACAAGCCTCCGTCAGCAGGAGAGCAGAAAGCCATGGAGATGTTGCGCACCGATCCGGCTATGCGGCATGAATTCGTCGGCATCGTCGCCGATCAGGTCGTCGACAAGCTGATCCAATGCGGCATGATCCCATGAGGGAAGCGGCAGACGATCCCAAAACTCGCAGGAAAAATGTGAGACATCGCTCGTTCCATGCCGTGTCAATGGAGCCAGCAAATGATCCCGGAAACAAAACCAGACGAGTGGCCCGATCTACAAATGGATCAGCAGGCGTTGCAGAAAGCACGATCTGAATTCCCGGATGCTCCGTTGTCCGTTGTAGCGGCGCGAGCCCAGGAGATTAAAGAGGCCGCTGCGCGCGGAGCACCGTCCGGGCACGGTAGCACCGACCTGGCTAGTGACGACAAGGGTCCATAAACATAAGGTCCATAAACATAAGGATCAGGCGAGAGACAGACGCTGCAGTGGAAGGACGTTATTTTCGTCCGCGTTGTGCTGGAAGTTGCGCTGATTGCGATGGCGCGGAAAGTGATTATTGAAGAACCGAACACCGTGTCAAGCCTGACCTTGCTGGGGATCGCAGCTCTAATTCTCGCGCTGGCCATTGCGTTTTTCTTCGAGCGGCAGGCGAAGAGGGAACCGACCCACGCGTGACTCGGACGGTAGAGACGAAACGAATCGGTTCCGACCGGATCTCGACATCTGAAGCCATGTTGGAGAAATAAGATGACGACAAAACAACTGGCGATGATGGCTGCAGGGCTTGAGGTGACGGCCGGATCTGCGCTAATCGCTAACCCCGATTTTGTCGTCCAGTTGCTCATAGACGCCAGCCTTTCCAGTGGCGGCATTGCGGTGGGCCGCGTGGGCGGGTTCGGGCTTTTGTCTCTAGGGCTGGCATGCTGGCCAACCAGGGACGTCGTAACTGCCCAGGCCACTTCGGGCCTGTTTATCTATTATCTGCTTGCAACTCTTTACATCGGCTATCTCGGTGCAGTCGGAGGGTTCGTCGGCTATCTGCTATGGCCGGCATTTGTTCTTCATGGTTTGCTGGCGCTCTTGCTTGCGGCGCCGGCATATGGGGCAGTTCGGCGGGAATGGCACTTTCCCAAGATCACAGTGCAGATTGCCAGTGAGATCGTTCTAAGTCCGAAAGAAAAGGCTGGAACAGCCACGAAGGCGACACAACGGAACTCGCTATGGCTTCACAACACTAGAAAATATTTAGCGAAAGGAAACTACGTTATGAGCCAGAACCACTTTACCCTCAGCTTTCCCTTGAAGACGCCGGCGGAGGCAAAGGCACTGGCGGAACAGCTTCCACCGCTGATGCCGGCAATATTTCAAGCGCAAGACGCGATCGGCACGATTCACTACTCGCGATTCACGGTTCTGAGCGAAAAGACTTTGCTGTTTCTTGGAGACTTCGACGGAGAGTTCAGTCAACTGATGGCCCAACTCGCCCAGCGCGCAGGACCGGTATTCGATGCGATCCTCCAGCATGTGGTCGATCCGCCGCTCACTCCGGTCGCTGATCACACAGATGCGTTCGTCGAATGGACCGCGGACCATCTTCTCCATGCGCTCAATCTTTACACCGCGTACCCGGAGGTCACCGCGAAGGAGGTTAAGGCTCTGGCAGCCGCTGCAAACATCGTTGGTGCCGGTGAACTGCATCCCTTCCTGGTGATCCTGCCCATGAAATCAAAACTTGCGTTCATCGAAGTGGAACTGATCCTGCGCGCGAGGGGACATGGGACCACTAAGGACCTGGACAAGGTCGGCACTCCCCATTTCGCACAGTTCGTTCCCCTTGAGGACTATCAGGTTGGTTTCTTCACGGTGTATGACGGCTCCTTTGACAAGTACATCGCCGATTTCACCAAGAATATCGGCCAGGTCTTCGACCTTCTATTCAAGTTCACGAAGGGCGCACCGCCCTCTCCCTGCAGGAAATATCTGCAAGAGTTCATTGACTTCGCGGCGGGAGCGAATCGCACTCCGATCGGCTTTTACCAGGCGTATCCCGGCTTGAGTGTCCAGGACATCCACGCCCTCATCGCCGATAGCGTGTCACAACCAGGCTCGTCGGCTGCGTAAATTGGAGCACGACTATGGCTGCAAATTCGATGAGTGGCAACTTCTTCCCAACCGCGGTCGTTCAAGCCATGACGTTGCTGGACGAATGCGCCGACGACCTGGAAACGGCTCAGATGTTTGTTCGAATTCGATTGCGCGGAGACGATCTGGACGAAGTCGCTTGGTGGGGAGAAGTCCTGGAAGCTTTGAGAGTGAATCAGAGAAATCAGGCGTGAGAGATGCAATCCAATTGATAGCAAGTCCCGGTCATCCGCAATCGCGTGGCTGGACGAAGTAATCGGCTGAAAGGGAAACATGCAGTGGCCGGGGAAAACAAAGTACTGATGCCGGAGACAAAAGAAAGAGAGAGCTTCTTCCACCGCTTGTTTATCGGGCATGGGACCTCTGGGTCAAATCTTCATTCTGGGGGAACTACGCCTTCCGCGCTGGACCTCGGTGATATTCAGGGATTCATCCTCCGCGGGTACAGAATGCCGCTGGTGCGGCACTTCTTGCTTACGGTGAGCATCCCCACGGAAGCACGCAAGCTGCTCGGCCGACTCGTCAGTGGAGATGAGTCGGACGCGCCGCAGATCACGACCGCTGAAGACTGGCATGTGGGGTTCGCGCCCGGACCCGGAGATAATCCTGCCGATGTGCCCCGCCACAAGCCCGACTACTGCCTCAACGTAGGCATCACCTGGCCCGGACTAGTCGCCTTGGAAGTGAAGGATCGCGTCCCGACGCTTTCGTTCAAGTCGTTCGGGGCGTTTATTGCTGGCGCCGCCGAACGTGCGGAACTAGTAAACGACACGGGACCCAGCGCGCCTGAGAACTGGATAGGAGGCTTTGGCCGGGGAAGCGACCACGTCATGGTGACGTTGCACGCCATTAGCCCGGAGGCGATGACGACTTACACCGACCGGCTAGCGGCGTCATTCGCAGAAGGGAATGCCTTTCGAGAAATCTGGCGGATCGACGGGATGGCATGGACGGATACAGTAGATGGCAAGCCCACTTTCTGTTGCAAGGTTCCCTTCGGTTACACCGACGGCATCAGCATGACGACCATCCGTGGCGGTCCGGAACGATATACGGCAGATCATCAGCAGCCCTGCGAACCTTGGCTGTTTGTATTGCGAGACGAAGCTGAGAATTACTTTGTGCCGGAACCTCGAGAACTCGGTCTGAACGGAAGCTTTGCTGTCTTCAAGATGATCAAAACGGACGTTGTTGGATTCGAGAATTTCCTGCAATCGAACAAGGGCAAGATAGATCCCGAATTGCTGGCCGCCAAGATCTGCGGGCGTTGGCGCAACGGTGTTCCTCTGGCGTTGTCGCCAGAAACGGATATTCCCGCCGGCGGGATTCCACCCGCACAACTAAACGACTTCGAATACGTGAACCCTGATGGGTCAGGCGATCCGAGGGGACTGCGTTGTCCGGTGGGCGCGCACATGCGCCGTATAAACCCACGCGGTCAGCCAGTTACAGGCCAGGGTATTCCCGGGGGCAGCAATAATACTCACCGGCTCGTCCGTCGTGGCATGCCCTACGGACCAACTTATGATCCGACTCAACCCTACGACGGCATCGAACGCGGGCTTCTCGGGTATTTCATCAATTCCAGCATCGAGAATCAATACGAGTTCGTGCTTGGCCACTGGGTAAACGACAGCGAATTCGCCGGCGCAGTCCGGCTGAACCCCAAGTCGAAGGATCCCATGATTGGTACTCAAGACCCGGTGGAAAGCATCTTCGTGATTCCACAGGCGAACGGCGCGCTCCCAATCAAGGTAACCGGGTTCTCAACCTTCGTCACGACGAGAGCAGCTGCCTACTGCTTCCTCCCGAGCATCACCGCAGTCAAATTTATTTCGCAACTGTGACGGGTTGCAGGAGGGCTTACCCCTATGCTGTTTCTAACCAGATGGTTCGGAGTGACCGGTAGCGACGCCGACCGTGATCCCGTCCGGGAAAAGGCTGAGATCGAGGAGATCATCGATCGAAGTCTTTTATTGCAGGCGAAGTCTGCAGCGAAACAGCACCGGCCTCTCGAACGTGGAACTCACGTAAAGGGTGTGAGTGCCCGCGCGTTATTCGAAGTTCTAGACGTCACCGTCGGACGTGACGAAGGGTTGGCAGCGCGGCTCGCGAAAGGAATGTTTGCCAAGCCTGGCGTTTATGCTGCCATAGTGCGGTTTGGGAACGCGGATCCACGAAAAAATTCTGACTTCAAGGCTGACGTCCGTTCACTGTCTTTTTCGGTGGACCTCACCCGGGCGGGCACGGCTGTTTCTGACGAACACTCTGGCCGGCAGGATTTCTCGCTGCAGAATACGAAGACTCTTCCCATCAACGACGCAAGCGGATTCCTGGCACTCTCCAAGCTACTGACGGCATCGAATCCAGCCGGCGCTATGTGGTCTCTGCCGTTCAAGGACAAGCTGAGAGTGCTGAGAACCCTGACCTTGGTGCAACCTCAGATGCACCAGGCTATCAAGCCTTATCAGCAATTGCGTTATGAGAGCAACGTACCGTTTCGTTATGGACCGATTGATGTCGTGAAGCATTCGGCTACTCCGTCGCCGGACAACCCGGCTGATCCTCTGCAAAGGCGAAACCCAAACGGCCTGCAGGACGAACTGATCCGACACCTCAACGAAGATAGCAAAATGAGCAGCTTCGACTTCGGAGTTCAGTTTCTCGACACCGACAGGATGACCTACTGGGGTAAGCGTCGGGACGCCAATTTCTGGATCGAAAATGCGAGCGTCAAATGGAACGAAGCGGAAGCACCTTTCCATACCGTGGCACGGCTCACGTTGCTGCCGAAGTCGCATCTTCAGCCGGATGCTGCCGAAGCCACCTATATCGACGTCACTGGGAACTCGACCCCTGACAGCACTCCGCTAGGAAGCATTAATCGCGCCCGGTGGCCGGCGGAAGTTGCCAGCAGAAAGGCTCGCATGCGAGCGGCCGGCACTCGAGAGCCTGCCCGGCCGACTTACGCGCGGTCGGCCTGAAGCATGGGGGAGAACGCGAAGGTTGGCGAAGGCGGTCGAGTTGTTTTCGCGAGCAAGCCCTGTCCCCACATCCAGTTTGGCGGATGCTACCAAAACGTCTCGGCAGCTTGGCAGCATTCCTGGTTGGGTAGACCGAAATAAACCAGGCGACAAGGCGGAGAGCCTGTCTCTTTTGACAGTTTTCGGCCCCCGTGTCGACCGATAGCCTGATGGAACGGCGTCGTAACTCGGCGTCTGGTGCCGGGTGTGCGAGAGATCGCAAGGAGGATGTATGTCACGTTCCTTAATCGTGATGCCCGACGATTCCGCCAAGCCGATACTTGATGCCATAAACCGCTCGACAAAGTCTCTGCGCGTCAAGATGTTCCTCTTCTCAGATCCATCGCTTTTGAAAGCTGTAATTGCGGCCAAGCAGCGCGGCTTGAAAGTACGGGTCATGCTGAATCCCGCCCGCCGCGACGGCGAATCGGAGAACCGCGAGTCCCGCAAGCAACTCGAGGCCGGGGGCGTCGAGGTCATCGACAGCAATCCCGAGTATGACGTGACTCACGAGAAGTCGATGGTGGTGGACGATACGACGGCGTTCGTAAAGTCGCTGAACTGGGAAACGAAAAACCTGACCGAAACCCGCGATTACGCCATCGTTACTTCTCATGCTCACGAAGTGGCTGAAATCGTCGAATGCTTCGAGGCGGACTGGGCTCGTAAGTCCTTCAAGGGGGACGCGCATTCTCACTTGATCTGGTGCTGCGGCAACGGCCGCGACCGCATCGCGCAGTTTATTGACGATGCGAAGGACTCCATCTTTCTGCAGAATGAGCGTTACCAGGACCCAGTGATTATCGAGCGGCTGGTGCGGGCTGCGCGCCGCGGAGTGAAAATCCACGTCATGGCCCGTCCTCCTCATAAGCTCAAGAAGGACAAGCTTGTGGAAGCTGTGGGAGGCATGCGCATCATGCAAGACGTCGGCGTCAAGATTCACAAACTTAAACATCTCAAACTTCACGCCAAGATGCTTCTTGCAGATCATGCCCGCGCAATAGTTGGCTCTATCAATCTGGCGCCGGGGAGCTTTGATAGCCGCAGAGAATTGGCCATCGAGGTGCGAGACGCGGACGTGATCGAGCGCCTGACGAAAATTGCGCATCATGACTGGGAGAATTCACACCCTCTCGATTTGACGGACGAAGGACTGCTGGCGGAGTTCGAAGATCACAAGGTGAAGGGAACAGATGAATTAGCCCTTCACGACGATCAGGGCAAGCATAAGGTGGCATAGGAATGTCGAAAGCTTCGAAGGTTAGACCAACCATCGGAAGCAATGGACGTGCGCTCCCAGTTCTCCCGCCGGAGCGCGACGAGCGAGTTTGGGCGAAACTGGTGCGCGTGCTTTTCTACACCCCCGGCTTTCTGGCCATGCTGCTGTTCAAGACGGGCGAACCGGAGGCCTTCGGCATCTCGGTGGAATTGCTGATGCTCTCTAGTATTGCAGCCATCGTCGGTGGAATCTTCATCGGCTCGCAATCATCCGGTGCTGGCGCCGATCGTTCGTCGCAGATCGGCGCCTGGAGCGGTGCACTGGTGCTCGAGTTGCTCGCCGTGGTGCCGTTGTTGTGTGCGGTTCCCTCGTTGTTCCATGAACTGGCGCACAGTCGGTTGCTGCATGCTGTGGCTCCTGGCACTATCGATACAAAGTTGGGTGCATCCGAACTGCTGCCGATGGTAGCCATCCTGCCATTCATGCTTTACCAATTGGCAGGCTTCGGCACCTTGCACTTCGTCGTCTCGAGGCAGGTGAATTGGGCCATCAATATCGGCATTCTGGGCTTGATCATCGCCAGCTATGTTGCCAACCGCGAAGGGGACTTCACCGCGGAAAGAGGGTTGGTCATGGTGTTGGTCGTTGCCATGGCGATCACCGTGTTCTACGGCGTGCTGAAACTGAGGGAGATGCAGGCGATCTACGACGCGCAATGCCCGCAGAAAGCTCCTAAGCTGGCGGCCTGAAGCGCTCCTGCGCCAACGCGAAGACGCAGCCTGTTTCACTCAAGGGAACGGATGTC
Organism: Acidobacteriota bacterium; assembly: GCA_013289685.1. Taxonomy (GTDB): domain Bacteria; phylum Acidobacteriota; class Terriglobia; order Terriglobales; family Acidobacteriaceae; genus Sulfotelmatobacter. The sequence goes on from JABCZL010000007.1 coordinate 81,377, forward strand.
ACCCTTCCGTCCCCGCTGGTACTTTCGCCAGTTCCCGATCCACGCACCGGCACGCTAGCCTACATCGGGTTGCTCTGATGAAAACATTTTCGCTTCTTTCCGTTGTGCTACTGCTGGCTTCCAGTATTGCCGGCGCCCAAACCTTGCCCGCGGGTACAGAAATTGTCGTACGGCTGATTGATGGCATCGACTCTACGAAGACGGGTCCGGGTGAGCGTTTCCGCGCGAGTGTCGACGATCCGGTCATCCTGGGCGACCGCGTGGTGATACCCCGTGACGCAGATGCGACGGTTCAAATCGTTAAAGCGGAAACGAGCGGCGAGCTTTCGATCAAGCTGTATGACATTACCGTCAATGGCAGGAGCCTCGACGTAGTAAGCAACTACGCGCAGGTCAAGGCGCCGGGAAAAGGGTCGAAGTATGCCAAACGCTCAGTCGGTTTAGGAGCGTTAGGAGCGGTGATCGGTGGAATAGCCGGCGGCGGCAAAGGCGCCGCGATCGGAGTTGTTTCCGGCGCAGGGCTGGGTGCGGCGACGGTGGCCGCGAGCGGTTCCAAGGTTCAATTGCCAACGGAAACGCGCCTCAGTTTTGAGTTGCGAGCGCCTCTCCGCCTGAATTGAGTTTCTAAAACAAACGTAAAGGATCACCAAAAGAGAAATGGGAGCGAAATTTATGATCTCAAGAATTGCGATGTTGTTCAGCTTGATCCTGATACTCGCTCCGGTTTTGCCCGCTCAGCGAACCGCCCAATCGGATGACCAGCAAAGCAATATTCAGGCCTATATCGATCTCATCAGGGCCGATGTCAAGGCGGAGAAGGTCGAGATTCTAGGCGCGATGATGCAATTCACGCCTGATGAGGCTTCTACGTTCTGGCCTATCTACAAGAGCTACGACGCGGACCTGACGAAGCTGGGAGATCAAAAGCTCGCCTTGATCAAAGAGTATGCCGACAACTACGACTCCATGACGGATGAAAAGGCGGACGAACTCGTACAGAAAAGCTTCGCCCTGGTGTCTGATCGGAACGCTCTCTTGAAGAATTGCTACGAGCAGGTCAAGAACAAGATGGGAGCGAAGACCGCTGCCAGGTTCATGCAGGTCGAACATCAACTGGTGATGATTATCGACCTACAAATCGCCTCCCAGCTTCCGGCCGTCAAGTAGCGCGGCGGCCGTTGCCCGATATGGAGCTTGTACCGCAGCTTTGCCCCTGGTCGTGCTTTGACGCAGGGAAATGAGGTCGCTCGGGTTCCCGAAAGCAAAGAACAGAACTCGCAGGCTTTGGCGCTACAAAACGAGCGGATTGAGAGGAACTAATCTATGGGCAATCGAAACGTCTTGATGCTGGTGGCACCTCTCCTGTTCACGGTCATGCTGGCAGCGCAAGATACGCCGATTGGCACGCCGGGAATTGAGGCCGCAACGGAGGAAACGCCGGCGGCCGCAGCCAGTACGGACGCTTTAAGAAAAGCGGCGCAGAATCCCGTGGCTAGTCTCATCAGCGTTCCTATCCAGGAGAACTGGAACTTCGGCGTCGGGCCGAGCGACCGAATCCAGAATGTTCTGAACATTCAGCCTGTGATTCCGCTCACCGTCGGGAAGGACTGGAACCTCATCATCCGCTGGATCACGCCGGTCATCTTCCAACCTGCTGGTGCTCAATCCGGGTTCTACGGCTTCGGAGACATGCAACCCGCATTTTTCTTATCCCCGAAGAAGGGCAAGTTGATCTGGGGCGTCGGGCCGCAATTGCTTTTGCCCACGGCGACTAAGACGGGCATCCTTGGGCAGGGAAAATTCGGTTTGGGCCCAACGGCCGTCGTCCTCGTACAGCCGGGCAAGTGGACTCTTGGGGCTCTTGTGAATAACGTCTGGTCCGTAGCAGGTCATTCCGACCTTCCCGCCGTGAACCAGTTCCTGTTGCAATACTTCGTCAACTACAACTTACAGAAGGGTTGGTATCTGACCTGGCAGCCCACGCTCACGGCCAACTGGGAGGCCACAAATGGCGGTCGATGGGTGGTGCCGTTTGGTGGAGGCATCGGAAGAATCATGAGAATCGGATTCCAGCCAGTCAATGTCGGACTTCAGTTCTATGGCAACGCCGTCCATCCCCCCGGAGCTTCACCTTGGGCCATGCGATTGCAAATTGCCTTCCTGTTTCCGAAGTTAACCAAGCAGCAGCAGAAGATGATGATGGAGCAAAAACTCAAGCAGTTGGAACAAGAGCAGACGCAGAAGAAGTGAAGCGAGCGGCCCGGACTGGGCTGCTGTCGGGAACTCTCCATGACGATGGCCCACAGCGCTCTGAGCTTCTACGTTGTCGGTCCGTTGTTATGGCGCGCCGACTGGGCTTGGGGAGTTCCAATCATCATACTGACCGTAGTCATCCATGTGTTCAGTCTCGGGCTGATAAACCAGAGAGGCGTTCGGCGTCTGCGCAGCATGACGGCGCGCCGCTATCCGATGCTCGGGTTCGCGCAGGTCATGGGCACGACAACCTTCCTTGCGATTATCCTGCACGCGGTAGAAGCCAGCATCTGGGCTCTCTCCTACCAATTTCTCGGTGCTCTCCCCGACTACCAGTCCGCGATGCTTTATTCACTGAATGCGATAACCAGTTACGGGCACGAGAACCTGACTCTCGATTCCCACTGGCAGCTGATGGGAGCGATCGAAGCGCTGAATGGATGGTTACTGTTCGGGCTGACCACTGCTTTCCTGTTCGGCATGATTCAAAACGTCTGGATGCTGGGCAGAAACGGGCGAGACACTTGAGGTGTGAATAACCTGATCAGCAATCACTGCGCGCAATATTTTCTTCCGATTTGACGCTGGGAGGTACACCTGATGCCCGAAGCAACCTCGAACGTCGAGTTCGCCCACAAGATTCAAGAGCACGGCCACCATCATCCATCAGCAGCCGACAGCCGCTCGAAGTGGGTCGAAATCGTGGAGGCGATGGTGCTGGCGATTGTCGCCGTCACCACTGCGTGGAGCGGCTACCAGGCGGCGAAGTGGGACGCCCTTTCGAACCAGCATTACAATCTTGCGTCTCGTACCACTGTGATGTCGCAAGAGAAGGCGACGCTGGGGGGACAAGACCGCCTTTATGACATAACTACTTTCAACGGTTGGGTTGGAGCGAAGGTAGCTGGCAAAGACAAGCTGGCCGCTTTCTACGAGCGGCGATTCCGGCCCGAGTATGCCAAAGCGTTTGCGGCCTGGTGGAAACTTGACCCAGTCAACAATCCCTCAGCGCCGGCCGGCCCCATCTTTATGGCGGAGTATGCGAACGCAAACAGCCAGCAGTCTGCGAAGCTTGCGGAGGACGCGGAAGGTCACTTCGAAAAGGGCGTGAGCGCGCGGGAGAATGGCGACAAGTACGTGAAGGTCACCGTCGTCCTGGCTACGGTGCTGCTGCTGACCGCCCTCAGCCAACGCTTCGAGATCTTTGGGCCACGCTTCGCAGTAGTGTCGGTCGCATTCGTGCTGCTCGTCATGAGTACATATTGGATATTGACCCTCCCGCGAGCGTAGACCAACGGATCTGTTGAGGTCGAGGATGAGCCCGACACTTACCTGTTCTGCGTGTCTCGTGCCGAGGAACCACCTTGGTCGTTTCGGAGCGCCTCGATTGAGACTGTAAGTTGTCAACGGGCTGGCGACGGTCTAAGTGGGATTGACCTCTGTTCGGAGGGGGATGACGTTACACAGAAGCGCCTCTTGATTGGGCCATTGAGCCGCTCTAGTTTTTGCTGGTGGGGAGTGTGCAATTGTGAACGACGGGCCTGCGCCGGTAGTTTAAGATTCGCCCAAAGGTGTGTCATGTTGTGTACTTCGTGTGCATCGGGCCATCAAGCGGAATTTACGGCTGAAGTAAATCTCCATTCCGGCGGCCCCAAGTACATCGACGAACCTGGCGTATTGATGTTCCCCAAGCTTTTGGTCTGCCTCGATTGCGGCTTCGCGCGTTTCGTCGCCGAAAAAGACGGAATTGGAGCGCCTTGCAAGCAGTACATCGGCAACGGCGACTTCGACACGGAACGGAACGCCAGCGAGGCCTCAGTCTGCCGCGGGAGAGTGTGCTTAAGTCGCGGACACCAGCGAACAGATTCGCTCAGCATCAGAGATGGAAACGTGATAAAATCACGCCAATCGGTGAGCCAACTCACCATGCACGATACTTGTTTGCATCTTCTGTAAAGGGGTACGAAAATGACCAGCCGCCCCCGCATTTTGATTGCTGACGACCACACTCTAGTTGCCGAGTTGTGCAAAAGATTGCTTGAGACGGATTTTGAGATCGTCGGGGTGGTCGGCGATGGCCGCGCCCTGGTGCACGCTGCCGCCAAATTGAAACCGGAAGTAGTCGTGCTCGATGTCGCGATGCCGATCCTGAATGGTTTGGATGCTGGGCGGCAGGTGAAAGAAATGTTGCCGGCCGTCAAGCTGGTCTATCTCACCATGAATCCCGACGCAGACGTGGCTGCCGAAGCCTTTGCGCGCGGAGCCTCCGGCTACCTGCTTAAAACCTGTGCCGCTGCTGAAATGGTGCTTGCGGTTCGCGAAGTGTTACGCGGCAAAACGTATGTATCTCGAGCTTTGTCGCAAGACGCGATCGATTGTTTACGCTGGCAACACAAGAAGTTGGTCCAGGAAGATGAACGCCTCACCGTGAGGCAACGTGAAGTGCTGCAGTTGTTGGCCGAAGGGAAAGTGATGAAGGAGGTTGGCGCCATCCTGAACATGTCGACCCGCACGGTTGCGTATCACAAATACAGGATGATGGAAGTGCTTGGCGCCAAGAGCAGCGCCGAACTGGTCAAGTACGCGGTCAGGACCCACATGGTAGCTGCTTAGGCGGGAATACTGGTTAACAAACCGCTACTGACAAACCGCCGGCCCTCAAGAACCGCTTCTAAGGCGGCTAGCAGATCGTTTCCGGCGCTGGTCTTCCTAACATAGCCGCGCGCCCCTAACCGGAGCGCTTCTTGCACCACGTCAGGGGCAGACTCCTGGGTCACAAAGATTATTTTGGAATCCGGGGAGAGTTCGCAAATCTGTCGAGCGGCCGCAAATCCACTCAGCTTGGGCAGTCCGATATCAAGGAAAATCAATTCCGGCTTCAATTCTTGCGCTTTCTGAACTGCTTCCATTCCGTCGGCTGCTTCGCAGATGACCTTCAAGCGCTGCCTCTTTTCCAGGGTTGAGCAGACAAATCGCCGGAAAGGCGCGAAATCCTCGACAACTAGAACGCGGATTGATGACATTCCGCACCGACCTTTCCGAGATCGAACGGGAATTTCCCCATTCCCTGCGCAAGGGCGAGAGAACGTTTTCTTCCAACAATCATCCTCCTTATCTCCAGGTTGTCAATGACTCGAAGGTGGGGCTTGGCCGAATGCGTTCCAGAATGGAACGTGGCCGATAGGCTGATTTTAATGGATTGCTCGTCTTTCGATGCAGAGTGCAGGTCCGAGGTTGGTCGCAGTTTTTCGGGAAAATGTCCTTTGCTCCAACCGTCGATTTCGATTGACAATGCTGTTTCTTTATTGGAACATGCATACGCTGTGGGCCCCTTTCTCCGTTGCAAGCTACGCATTATCGCTCTGAGTCGAAGAGCCTTCTCCCCTCTCTTTCTTGCCTGTTTGGCGGTCTTCGTTTTCACTTCGCCGTATGCGCGGGCGCAGTCCCTGGATGACGTGCACGTGGAACCTCGTCAAAAGCCAGGGGTTCCCACTCTAGAGGCCCGTACCAAACCATTTCGAGTTTCTGTCGACCTGGTTCTGGTCCCCGTGACCGTGACCGACGCCATGAACCACCCGGTCACGGCTCTGCAGAAACAAGACTTTGCGCTCTACGAAGAAGAGAAACCTCAGCAAATCCAGTACTTTTTCGAGGATGAGGAGCCTCTTTCCGTGGCCGTGCTTCTCGATGTCAGCTCGAGCATGCGCGACAAAATCGATACCGAACGGGATGCGCTGGAGAGTTTCTTCAGGAATGCCAACCCGCAAGACGAATACTTTGCGATTACTTTCTCGGACCGTCCACGACTCTTGGCTAGCGCGACCAGTTCGATCGACGAGATGCAGCGGCAGTTTGCGCTAGCGGAACCTCGCGGGCCGACTGCCATGCTGGATGCGATCTACTTGGCCGAGGACCAGTTGCACGCGGCAAAGTACAAGCGCAGGGCGATCGTCATCTTTTCCGACGGTGGCGATAACGTGAGCCACCACAGCTACAGGGAAATAAAAGGCTTAGTGAAGGAAAGAGACGTTGAGGTGTATGCCATCGGGCTGTTTGATACCCCTGTCTTCGGCCCGGTCGAAGAAAAGCTGGGCAAGCAGTGGTTGAGCGGGATCACCGATTGCACGGGAGGCCGAACCATTGCCCTGCAGAATCGAACAAAAGTTTCCGATGCCGCTGCCGAACTGAGTCGGGAAATGCGCAGTCAATATGTACTCGGGTATCATCCCGCCGTGAGTCGAGACGGAAAATGGCGAAGGATAAGTGTGCGCGTGGCATCGGCAACTAAACCCCAACGGCTGCACGCTTTTTACAAGAAAGGGTACATCTCACTAGACAAATAGCGGGCAAGAAATGCCCTCTCGCGACCTTGGCCACCTCGTGGAGAGGAGGCCAAGGTCAACGGAGTCGCTACTTGGAGGCGCTCCCCCCCCAGCCAATCACGATTCCACTCTTTAAACGAAAGCTGTTCTGATTGTTGTTGTTGTTGCAGACAGAAAGAGCACAGCTGTTGCCAAAGCGGGTGTAGAGATACTCAGCCTGGACGGGCCGTATGGAGAATTTCTTGTTAACTTTGATGTCAAACCCTCCTCCCACCGTCATAGCGAAAGCGTTCTTGGAGTAAGTGCCGCTGCCAACGGCTGTCAGGCAAGTATTCGCACCGCTCTTGCAACTGGCCGAGAGCCGGTCCCCTCCGAAGTTGAGCTCGAAAAATGGTTGGAAGGCGCTGGCGCTTCGAATGGTAATCCGCGGCCCGAACAAATAGGTAAACTGATTCCCGGTAATTGTATTGCCCAAGCCGATTGTGTTACCGAAAAATCTGCAGCCGCCCAGATCCGCTGCGATGCCGAGCAAGCTGGTTAAGTTCAAGGCGATCGTGCCCCCACCGCCGGCACAGTTAAAGCTATTTCCGCCGGTTACCTGCACTGGTGGGCCACCGCCCGGTGGTACGATGAAGAACGAATGGTCGAGATTGGGGCTGCTGCGGATGAACATGAAGGCCGGTGATGTTTCGACCTTCGGAAACTCTTGAGACAGCGCCACGCCTGCTGTGAGCAACATCAAACCCACCACAACACAATATTTACGCATTTCTCTTCTCCTCTCGAATTGAGAACTAAGTTCGAAAATCAACGGAACGTTCCTTGATCGCCCGCAATCTGTCCCGAGTGCACAAAAATGCGGAGCAGGTTACGTTGCTTTGTGAGAGCGTCCGTTTTGACGCTCTTCGCGTGCGCTCCGGAGAGCAACTCACAAAGGAAATGGTAGGAGACCTTCTCGTCAGCGAATACTGGCAAAAGTAACAGTTAGGATTTGGGAGGAAGAATTAGCCTTGCGGCCAGCACCGCAGGATGGCGCCGGAGGCGCTGTAGGCACGGGTTCCCGGGAGATCGCTCGCCAGGTCTGACATGGGCTTTCCCGCGAGCTGTAACTTCTACTAGTGTGCGGCCATCAGCGCACCTTTTAAGCTTTTGTAACCATCGAATTGCTCAAGATTGGCGAAAACGATTCTGCACCGTCACGAGGAAACTCTTGTTGGACTAAATGGCTCGCCAAATTGTTTTCGTAGCGAGACCTCAGTGGTGTCAAAATGAGTGCCCTTCCCAGCATCGAAATGCGTCCGTTCCCGATCCGCACCGCCCTGGTGGTCGGTGGAGATTCTGAGATTCAAGCGCGGCTGCGGCAAGTCCTCGAACCCAACGTATGGGCGATCCAGCACACAACCGACAACGCGTCTGCCCTTGCCCTGGCTCAAAGGAAAGGCTTCGATCTGATCCTGACCAGCGAGAAGACCTCGGGCAAAGAGGATATCGAACTGCTTCGCAAGATCCGGCGCATCCGTCCCCATACGCGCCTGATCATTCTGGCGGACGAAAGCACGCCAGCAGATGTAATCACGTCGATGCGCGAGCGGGCGTTCAGCTATTTTTCCAAACCATTTTCCTTGGACGCCCTCGCCATCATGGTGCAACATGCGATCGAACAACCCTGCTGGGATGACGGGATCGATGTAGTGTCGGCTACGCCCGAATGGATCCGCATACGCGCTCGCTGCGACATGAAAACCGCGGAACGTGTGTTGCAATTCTTCGATGAGATCGCCGAATTGCCTGATCCGGAAAAAGGTGAGGTCGGCATGGCTTTCCGTGAGATGCTCACAAACGCCATCGAACACGGCGGGCGCCTCGACCCCAGCCAGCAAGTCGAGATTTCCTACTTGCGCGCCAGGCACATGGTCATCTGCCGCATCAGTGATCCCGGCGAAGGCTTTACGCTGGACGAGATTCCCCACGCCGCCATCGCAAACCCAGAGGATGATGCGTTGCGCCACGTCGCGTATCGAGAGGCATCCGGCATGCGGCCTGGCGGCTTTGGCGTTCTTCTTGCCCAGCGGTTCGTCGATCAGCTCGTCTACAGCGAAAAAGGAAATGAGGTGCTACTCATCAAATACCTCGACTTGGCGCCGCGAGCGAAGAAAGAAGAAATAAAACCAAATAACGCTCCCGGGTAGCGTATATGCATCCGTCGCCTGTCCTTTCTGCATACTCTTCTCAAAGCGCGTGTTCGGCTTAGAAGATCAGTTTGACGGTGAACTGTGCCGAGCGCGGACCACCCAGTCCGTAGAGTGGGCTCTGTCCGCCAACGGTTCCGCCGCCGCCCAGCGCCTCGTTTGTTGTGGTGTCTACCTTGCCAAAGGCCACAAACCCCGGTAACCCGCTGTATGGTTCGGCGGCCCCTGGAGCTCCGAACATCGGATGGTTAAACACGTTGAAGTATTCGGCGCGCACGTCAAGCTTGATTCGTTCCGTCACGTTGAAACGGCGCCGCAGGGCGAGATCGGTCTGGTCGATCCCGTATGGACTGCGCAGACTGTTCCGGGGGTAATCTCCCTGCACTCCCGGGGGTGGTAACGAAAAGGCAGCCGGATTCAGCGCCCTGCCAGCCGGTTGCGTCGGATCGGGGATCCATGAAGGTTGACCGGGCACCACATTGGCCAGAGTCAAGTAGTAGCCGACGGAGCCGGTTTGATTGGAAACAGTTACATTGAGTGGCGGGGGAGAACTCGCGCGCACCAGCCCGTCCACGGCCCAGCCTTTCAGGATTGCGTTGCTGGCCCGGCCCCACGCAGGCGCCGGCACCTCGTAGGACACCGCCCCAGCAATAGACTGCCTGATGTCGAAGTCGGAGGGCGACATCGCTGGCAGCACGATCTGGCTCACGCTCGGCGCCACAGAGCCGGTCGCATCGCTGGAAGAAACATCGCTCGATTTCGCTAAAGTGTAGGACACCAGTGCCTGCAGGCTGCGCGACATGCGACGCTGGAACTGTAACTGTAAAGCCTCGTAGTGAGCATACCCGCCATTCCATATAGCTTGGTTAGACGGGCCATTGAATAATCCTTGCGGAGCAATCGTGTCTTCGCGCAGAAGTCGCCGGGCATCCGCCCCAACATAGGTTGCTGTTAATCGCTGGTTCGCTCCAAGTTCCCACTCAATGGCCGCATTCCACTCCAGGGTGACCGGCACTTGTAGATTCCGATCGGCACCGATGAGCCCGCCTTGGTTCACCTTGACTGTCGTTGAAAACGGAATAGGTTGGAATGCCGAGCTGTTCAGATTGAAAGCCGTTCCAGGTGGCTGGGGATTGAATGCGATGCGAAAGTACGGATAGCCGCCTGCGGCATCGCCGACATTCCCGTAGCCCAGATCGTAGAAGAGGCCAAAGCCTCCGCGCACCACTGTTTCGGGGGTGAGCTGCCAGGCAGCGCCGATGCGTGGAGCGAAATTGCTGAACCTTGTCCGCCAGGGCGCTTCCCGCACGAGGGCAAGCGGATTCGAATCGAAAATTCCGTGCACCGCGTAGAGCGGCTCCCCGGATGATGCCGACTCCGGCGCAGGATTGATCTCCCACCTCAACCCGTAGGTCAGCGTCAGGCGATTCGTCATCCTCCAGGTGTCCTGGGCAAACAGCGAGTAATTATTGATGTTCACCGAAAGAGGATACTTATCGCCCAGCATGATGCCGCCCACATCTCCCAGCACCAAGTTCTGGAACCCAGCCGAACCCAGACCAGCAACATAATTCGTACTCTCCCCGCCGGTGGGGTTGAGGCGGCGATAATCGACGCCGAACTTCAACTGGTGCACACCGATGATCCAGGAGAACGTGTCCACGAAATTGAGTTGCCGTTGGATGTTGTCGTATAGCGTGCCGTCGAAGACGCCAGCGATAACGGCTTGGCTGTGACTGAAGCTATAGGGAGAACCCGGCGGGAAGAAAGCTGACGCGGGCGGCGGCACGGCGCCGTCAAAGTCGGTCAGGACGTTAATGCTGGTGCCCGTGCTTCGGCTCCAGTTGGCGCGGAAATCGTTCAACTTGGTGGGAGTGAAGGTGATGGTTGCACCCGCGGTCAACGTGTCCGTGTTGACGTGGTCATACTCTACTTGTTCCCAGGCTCGAAAAGTGTCATACGATGGCGCGTGGTTGTAGCGCGCAAGCAGGCTGATTTTGCTGTTTACGCTGTGGTCGATGCGAATGCTGGTGGCGTTGATGTTGGAAGGATCGGAAAAATCTGCGGAGAGATTCGCCATGCATGGATTTGTGATGTTGTCGCAGGGGGCGATGGGCGGTCCGGTCGGAAGCGGAAGGGCGTCGATGATCGGCTGGTAGACCGGTGCAACAGCTGCCCTTGCGGACTCCGTATAAAAAGCGCCTTGGGCCGTCTCAGGTTGTGTCAGCCGCAGCCCTTCATAAGAAAAGAAAAAGAAAGTCTTGTTTTTTATGATGGGACCGCCCAGCACCCCGCCAAAGTCATTCTGGCGTAGCGGAGGCTTGATCTGCGGCGGCACGTCAAAATAATTTCGGGCATCGAAAAAGTCATTTCGGAGATAGTCGAACGCGGTGCCGTGGAATTGATTGACACCGGATTTCGTGACAATCGAGATTTGCGCCCCAGGAGTGCGCCCGAATTCCGGCGCATACGACGAAGTCTGGATGCGGAACTCCTGCACGGCATCCACGGATACCAGCCCGTTGGTGCCGCCTCCCGAAGTCCATCCCGGAATGGCACCACCCAGACTCTGACTCAGGCAACACTGTGGCGCAGAACTAAAGTTCGCACTCACACCATCCACCGTGAAATGGTTCGCGTCGCTGCGCTGGCCGTTCACGCTGAACTGGCCAGCACCCTCTACACTTGAGGATGTGAACACTATGCCCGGCACCACCGCGATCAGCGACTGGAAGCTGCGCCCGTTCAGCGGCATGTTCTGCACGAACTGGTCGTCCACCACGGTACTGACAGACGCGGAGTCGGTTTGTAACCCGAAATTCACGACGGTTATGCTTTCTGACGTGGGGCCGATCGCGAGCGTGAAATTTTCGTTGACCGCATCCTGCACGTAAAGTTGCAGGCTGGGCTGGACGACTGTGCGGAAACCTTCCTTCTGAATAGTCAGCCGGTACGTGGCCGGGCGCAGGTCGGGTATGACGTAAATCCCGTCCTGGTTGGTAGTAGTGGAAGTCGAGACGTTAGTCTCGATGTTGGTGATCTCGCACCCGGCGCCGACGATCACAGCGCCGCTCAGGTCCGCCACCCTGCCGGAAATCCGGGCACTTTCTGTTTGTGCAAGGCCCACCACTGTCGTCAGAAGAAAAATCAGGACGAGCACAGGGCACTTCATCACAACTCTCCGCTAGTGCGTGACGGAGCGCAACTAGTTCCGCTCCTTGCTCTGGAGCAAAGAAGAATATCCTTGTGTGTGAGTCTGATTCAAGCCGCCAATAACGAGGCTGGAAGTTCCTGGGATCCACTGTCAGAAATGACAGTAGACAAGGATTCGAATCACGAGAGGAACTTTTAGGTCTCGGATTCTCGCACAAGAGAAGCGAGTTGTCCGCTACGGGTGATTGGCCTCACCCATGTAGGCATAGAGCATCTTCTGTCCGGTGGGTTGCTTACCGCCGGCCGAGGGCTCGACCGTAACAAACACTGAACTGATTTCCTTCACGAGCTCCGGGTTCTCCACTTTCAACACCCAACGCCCGTGTGCTTTCGCATCCACGTGCAGCAAACCCAAGCTGCGCGGCGAGTTCTTTTCTGCCTCCGGCACTGCCCAGACCTGGAAGTTACGCTTTGCATTCAACGCCCTGTCTTCATTCAAATCGAAGGCGTAAAAGGTGAGCGATTTGCCTTCGGTCAGAAAAACGCGTCCAAAGGCCGGGCTGAGGTTACCATTCGGGTCAGTGTCGCGGACATCGATGACATGCAACTGGCGCGACGCCATCAGTTCGCGGACATCCTTACCAGCCGCTGCGAGCTGCCGTTCCTGATCGAGAGTAGCACTCGCGATTCGCAACTTGTTCGTCAGTTCCGTGATACGAGTCTGCTGCTCCACTAGGGAGGCTTCGTCGTTGATGCGCAATTGGCTGCTACGCGCCGCTTCGTCTCTGGCTTCTGCCAGCAGTTTCTCCTGGTTCCGGGGTTCCTCCAATAATTGCGCGTCATGACTGGAGGATCGCACGGCCTCTCCTGCCTGTTCGCTATGGCGTAGCAGGTTATCGGCGCCTAATTGGGAGCGCAAATTCTTAATCTCTCGCTGGCTTGCCACGACCGACTCGTTCAACCGAGACAGGCTCGCGGTAAGCGCGGAGTTCTCCCGTGCAAGCTCGGCGATCTGCTGTGCGTGAGCGGCATCCTTCGTCCGCGCCGTGTCCGGCGTCGCACGGAAATGGTAAACCGTGAGGCAGACCGCAACCACCACTACGGCCGCAATCGGGGCCAGCATTGTGGCGGGACCAAAGTACCACGGACCCGATCGAGAGGAAGTCTCAATTTCGCGTGAGAAAACCACGCCCTCGGCTCGCGCCCGACGAAGGAAGCGCTGCCGCGAATAAGGCAACGGTCTCGCCCTCATCTCCCGCAGTTTCTGCCGGAAAGTTCCCTGGGCTTGCGGTAACTCCCTGGTGACGAGACTGGACACCGCCTGGTACTCGGAGCGGCATTCGCCGCATTCCTTCATATGGGCCTGGAACTCAACAAGCTCCGCGCCCTCCAGGAGTCCGCCGGCGGCAAGCGCACAAAGCGCTTCAAACTGCTCGTGCTCGGGCAATCCCCTCCGCTCCGGCTCAGGCACACTTTCCTCTCTGTGTACTCGATTTCTCGTCGGTTCCGCCCGATATCAAAGAACGCAACTTCTGCAGCCCGCGATAATAGTGATGGCGAACGTTGACGAATGAGTCTCCTGTCCGCTCCGCGATTTCCCGCATGGAAAGGCCTTCGTAGCAGGCCATTTCGATCACCGACTTCTGCGCGTCTGATAGAGCGGCCATACTCTGCCGAACCAGTTCTTTCGTTTCTGGTGAACTTAGGCCAAAGGTTGCGTGAGCTTCCACAGGCCGAGTCCCTAGTTCTTCTTCGTGCAGTTCCGTGTTTTTATAAAATTCTCGACCCTGAAGCTGTTGTCGGCGGTTGATGGCGCGGTGGTACGCATACTGCATCAACCACACCTTAGTATTGCCTTTACGGGGGTCGAATTGTGCCACGGCCCGATAGATATCCAGGAAAACGGTCTGGGTAACGTCTTCTGCCTCACCGGGGTCGCGCACAATTTTCAGCGCAATGCTCAGGACTAGCCTCTGATAACGGTCGAACAGGACGGCGAGAGCGTCGCGCTGCCCTTGCTGGAGGCAGGCCATAAGCTGTTCATCGGATAGGCGCTCCAGCTGCGCCAACGACAACAGTTCGGCATGCGGAACTCTTGGAGTGATGGAATCCAGGCCAGCGCTCTCCGTGGCTCACAAGCCCGCGTGAGTCATGGCAAGTTTACAACCAACAGCCCTGAAATGTATTTTCATCGAGGCTGGCACAAAATCTGTCTCAGGGTTGCATACACCCATACAGACGTTTCCCGAACGCAAAACCGCAAGAACGCAAGTGGGGTTCCTTGTATGCGTTGCGCAGTATGTCAGTCAGCCAATCAGGTGGAATTTACTACTGAGATGATGATCCATTTCAGCGGCCTCCAGAACATCGATGATCGCGGCATTCCAGTATCCCCGCAGGTTCTCGTCTACATAGATTGCGGCGCTTCACGGTTTACCGTCCCGGAAGCTGAATTGGCGCTGTTGGCAAGGCGTAGTGCTACAAGCAACCGCCAACCCCCTCCTGGTGAGGAATTTCGCACCGCGCCTGGGCTGACGGATAAGGATGACTGACAAGGATGACTGATTAAGTTGACCGAATACCCAGGCACTAACGGATTTGCTCCTCAAGTGGGAGCTTGAACGGGGAAATCCGCAGCACCTACCCCACGGCAAAGGTGGGCGTGTACTGAGGAGGCTAAAAAACGTGTCCAACCGCTCACGCATTTTGATTGCCGACGACCATACGCTGATTGCGGAGCTGTGCAAGAAACTTCTCGAAACCGACTTTGATGTGATCGGAATCGTGAGCGATGGCCGCGCCCTGCTCCGTGCTGCCCGCGAATTGAAGCCGGATGTGATCGTGGTAGACGTTGCCATGCCCATCCTCAACGGGTTGGACGCGGGGCAGCAGGTGAAAGAAATGTTGCCTGCTGTAAGGCTCGTCTATCTCACCATGAATCCCGACGCAGACGTGGCCGCCGAAGCCTTTGCGCGCGGTGCGTCCGGCTATCTGCTTAAGACTTGTGCCGCGGCTGAGATGGTGCTTGCGGTTCGCGAGGTGTTACGGGGCAAATCGTACGTATCCCGGGGCCTGTCGCGAGACACGATCGATGTTGTCCGCTGGAGCCATAAGAAGTTGATCAATGCAGATGAACGCCTGACCCCGAGGCAGCGTGAAGTACTGCAGTTGCTAGCCGAAGGAAAGGTGATGAAGGAAGTTGGCGGCATCCTGAACATGTCGACCAGGACCGTGGCCTACCACAAGTATCGGATGATGGAAGTGCTTGGCGCCAAAAGCAGCGCGGAGTTGGTCAAGTACGCTGTCAGAAACCACATGGTAGCCGCTTAGCCGAGGCCAGTGCCTGGGTGGACGACGATGCCTGTCAATACAGACAGTTGCATCCCTTGTTGTCCCAAGGTAGCCTGCTTCTCGAAACGCAATCCGCAAATCCTCCGGCTTGGAAGTTGATACGAGTTCTCCTCTCTTTGAAGTGATCACTTAGGGCCCGCGGTTCACCCAACCCGGGGATCATACAAGATGATCAATCCTCGATCAGCATCGAAGGCTGCCAGAACCTCCAGCTTCTTGACCGGTCTTGAGCAACCTGCGATGCGGGCCATTCTTGCCGCAGCCAAAATCCGGCGGGTTTCTGCCAAGCACAACATCACCTCCATGGGTCATCGGGCTACTCATTTCTTCCTTATTCAAAGCGGCCGAGTACGCTTTTACCACCTCACCAAACAGGGCCAGTTAGTTCTGCTGGCATGGCTGGTGCCGGGGGACGTCGTCGGGTTGGTGGCCCTGCTGACGAGTCCGTTCGCCTATATGGCATCCGCAGAAGCCACCTCCGACTGTGAACTCCTGGTCTGGAACCGCTCCGTCATACGGAAGTTGACGGCCCGCTATCCCCTGCTCGGTGAAAATGGTCTGCACATAGCTCTTCGCTACTTGCGAGACTACATTGACCGTCATGTCGGTCTGGTTACCAAGACTGCTGAGGAGAGGCTGGCAGCAGCTCTACTCAATCTCGGGGACCAATCCAACGAGGTTCATCCCGGCGGAATCGAAATCCGCGCTACCAACGATCAACTCGGAGCCTTGGCTGATATCAGCCCGTTTACCGTCACCCGCGTGCTAAGAAAGTGGGTTCGTGCCGGAATTCTCTCCAAAGGACGCGGCCGAGTCCTTCTCCATGCTCCCGAAGCGCTCATGATTGATTAAAGTCAGGCGTCTCAGCCTTACCTTCGCTTCTAGGAACTATTTTCTCTTACTTGCTCTGGAGCAACGACAGAGTTCCGCTTCATCCCTACACTATTGCCGGCCTTCCCCCAGAGGGCTTGTTGTTTCAGCCGCCGGATGCTGGCCGGATCTCGACATGTTCGTCGAGATCCGGTGTATGTTGTTGCGAGGATGTGAAGCGGTGCAGTGTCGCGCAAATGAAGCGGTGCAGTATCGCGTGCATAATGTCCTCATCAACAATCCGGATTCTCGTGGTCGATGATTACGAACCGTTCCGGCGGTTTGTATGTTCCACGCTAGGAGAGAGACCCGGGTTCCAGATCGTCGGCGAGGCCTCGGACGGATTAGCAGGGATTCGTCAAGCGGAAGAGTTGCAACCGGATTTGATTCTCCTGGATATCGGACTTCCGACATTGAATGGAATGGAGGCCGCTCGACGAATTCGCAAGCTTGCCCCGGACGCCAAGATAATCATCGTGAGTCAGGAATCCTCTGCTGACGTGGTGCAGGAAGCTCTTAGCTTGGGTGCATCGGGCTACGTTGTGAAGACAAGAGCCGCAACAGAACTATTAGCTGCCGTGGAAGCCGTTCTCATGGGAAAGCATTTTGTCAGTGGTCTCTAGGCGAACAATCATTCCGCCCTTACGCTCGAACCGCGCTCAAACGACCAGTGCAACCTCGCGAACAATCTCCCTTTCAGTTTAGGCTTCGCTTATCGGGGAACAACAGCGCCAATTCGCGTTCGCACTAGCAAACCGCGAAAAGCCGCACTCTAGACAGACTAGAAGGTTTAGGAATAGCAGAGGGCCGGGACAATCAATATTTCTAGGACTCCGGCAACGGATGTTTATCTCAGCATTGGATTCCGCCTGAGCCTCCTACCCGCAAGATGCACAAGACATAATCAGCCTGGTAGGGTCAGCAGTTTGTGTAACCCCAGAACGTCTGTCTGTTCAAAATTGTGACCTCCGAAGGCGCTCGTAACGCATAGCCGCCTTGGATCTGACCTTAGCTCCCAAAATGGTCCACTGGAGTTTCTACGCCCCGAAGCGGAAACGAACAGTGAAAGGGCACACGTCACGAGAAAGAGGGTCATGACGATCGCCTGCTCGGGGTAACTTGCTGACACCTGTTAAAAGTAACAGCTCCCAAACGGCCGCAGTAGTGGTGAACTGGTTGAGTTATTGATATCAAGTCGGGGCAGATGTGCCAATTCAGCATCGAGGAAATGCTCCCCCGGAGCGTTAGCTACGAAGTGGTCACAGGATCATCCTCTTTGCTCGATCGCACCTAGTCCCCGGATCCCGAGATAAGGAGTTCGCCATGAAAGTTTACTCCCAGGTATCCCGTTTCTTTCTATCCGTCGCTCTATTAATGTTGACGGGTGGAATCTCAAGTCTTGCCCAGAACGGCAAACTCGTCTTTAAGATTACTCCCCAGCAGGCCTTTGTCTTCGCGGATGGTCGCGCCATCAGCGAATCCAGCAAAATCTACGTCCTGAAGCTCAGCGCGGGCGAGCACAAGATTGAGCTGGTCAACTACGGCTATGCGCCATTGACCCAGACGGTCACCATCACGGCGGGCAAAACCGCCTTGCTCAGGGCTTCCCTCACGCCGGTCACGGGAACGGTCTCGGGTCCCTTCGGCGCTATGACGATCGAGGGTGCGGACCACAAGGCGATTCTGCTGAACGGGAAGACCCCCGCCTTTTTCGTCGGACACGGCGACGAATTTGATAACGAGGGGAAGTTTTTGCAGGAACTCGTTGTTCCTCCCGGCACCTACCAGCTAACGGTGCTGTCCGGAGACAAGGAGGTTTGGTCGGGTCCCGTCGAGGTTCCAGCGAACCAGCGCGTACTCATCGATATCCCGAAGGGTGTGCGCAAGACCGTTCCCTGGTCGCGCGGAGAGAAGCTCACCTCCATACCCCGCTTCACCGTCGGCAGTGCTAGTGCGCTCGTTGCTGTCGTCAAGCCCACCGCGGAGTTATCGGCGACGGTAGCGCAACTCAACTGCGGAGATGCCTCGCAACTGAAATGGACATCCACCGACGCACCTCGCGTTGAGATCACCCCCGTTGGGGCGGTCGCAGATTCGGGTCAACAATCTATCCAACCCATGCAGACGACCACCTATGACCTGACCGCGGTTGGGCCCGGTGGCACCGCGACTGCGACCGCCACCGTCAATGTCAACAAGGCCATCCAGGCCAATCTGGACCTTTCGACGCCGGAAGTCCACTACAAGCGCGTCGGCGATAAGGTCGTGGTCGATGACAGCACGGCCTTGAACTGGACAGCTTCGAACGCGTCGACGGTTTCAATTGAACCGTTGGGCACGGTGAGTCCCACCGGCAGCCGGACTTTGCAGATTGCCCCCAAGAAGACCGATCCCGGGCCAATCGACGAAACCGTTACCTACACGCTCAACGCCAGCAATGGTTGCGGCGGAGCTGACACCAAAACCGCTACCCTGCACATCGTGGGCTCGATCGAGCAACCCGAGATCAAACTCTCACGCAGCGTTTATTTCCAGACCGACCGGCCGCGATCGCTCAAGTCGGAAGATGCTCTCCTCGAAAGCGAAAAGGAGACGCTGAAGGCTATTGCGGCATCCTTCACTCAATACCTTGCGGACCAACCCGATGCTCGCCTGGTTCTCTCGGGACACGCCGATAAGCGCGGACTGGAGTCCTACAACCAGCCTCTCTCCGCAAGGCGTGCCGCGCTCGCCAAACGGTTCCTGGTGGAACAGGGGATTTCCGAAGACAAAATTGAGACTCAGTCTTATGGCGCCGAGCAGAACCTGAGTGCCGACCAAGTGAAGCAACTTGTCGAACAGGATCCCGGCCTGAGCCCAGAAGACCGGCAGAATGCTTTACAGAAAATACAGACAATTGTGTACGCCTACAACCGCCGGGTAGACATAACCTCGAAGCCAAGCGGGCAAGAATCAGCTCGCGAGTACCCGTTCAAGGCGCAAGACTTCGCCACCCTGATCGACCGTAACGGTCCAGCAAAATCCAACGGAGTTGAACTCGCGGCGGAAAAGGAAAAGGTCAGCCAGTAGAAGCTGTTTGAAAGAGCGTCGAGAGATGAGATTGGGCGGCTGTCCACGGGCCGCCCAGTTTTCTATGCGGCAAGTAGTGTTTTGTCGGCGGCGGCACAGCCCTCGCCCTGGGTCGGATGGTCAAGCTACAACGTAACCCGAATCCAGCTCCAACGTAACCCAAATAAAGAGTGGTTCCAGAGGCATCCCAGAAGTTGCGAGTTCTTCCAAGGGATTCGCGCGGTCGGACCCAATCAAGACACCGCTTACATGGCTGCAGTGCACTCGCCAAGCGGTAGAAGTATTAAAGTCTTCAGGGTTGTTTTGCGTTCCGGGGTGCACTCACTGAAAAGAAGAAATAAACCGCAAGACCAACATACTGTTCCTGCTTGTTACCTTTCGTGCTGCCGGTGTCGTTCTCATGCTCATAGTAGGGATTGAATTGCACATGCTTTCCTACAGGCAGAAGGCAACCCACATATTCGGTGGTAGTGCTCCATTTAGCGTACTGGCTTTCGTAGTAGGGCTCGAAGGCGACATAGGGTATCGGATGATAGGAGTGAATCGAGAACGTTCTTTCAAGCGTAAATTTATTGCGATAGCGCCAGTTGAACGGCGTGCCGCTTTTCCAGTCGAGGTCCGCGCGGTTTCTGTCGCTGATCAGAAATCCGAACGTCATGGGAAAGCGAAACGTTACCGCGGTCGTGAAGCGACTCTCGAAAGGCTCATTCGGAGCGGTTATATACCGATATCCGGCTTCCAGCACCAGGGGCCTCGGCTTTGAATCGTCCAGATCGAATGCGGTGATCTTCTTCAACTTCAGGAGTGGCTTAAGGTACAACTGGAGGCTTGGCCCACTTGTAATCTGGGTTGAGTCGCCTCCATCCCGATCGTCTTTGGTCTGGTTATAAACCCGAAACATTGGGCTGAGCGTCAGGTAAGTGTCAACCTCCGGCAGGAACTGGACCGTCTGCGCACTCACCGAAACACAATATAAAAAAACGGAGAGCGCCACCTTGAGCCAGTGGCTCCATGCTCTCGACAGAATTGCTGTGTAGCGCGCCTCGATCTGCGGCAAGCGCTGGCGGGAGCCAAGAGAAGGTGCACGCAACGAAAGTGCCAGGCGACAGCACGCGGTCGGTACAAGCGCTTTCATGCGATTGCTCTTAGCATTCGAGTCTACGTGCCTGTCGTTGGTCTGCAACCGTTAGTTCTGACAGGTGTGGGCTGGAAAAGCGCCTCGTAGTTTGTTTGTAAGGTGAGTTCAAGAAATGGACCGAGGCAGGTTTCGGGTCGCATGAATGGGTGAATTACGGCCAGTACGGGAAGGCGATACGCCAAACAGCAAAACCGCACGCAATACGACTTTCAGTCGAATACGATCTTCCAGCGGCCCGCGGCGGTTCAGAAGTTCGGGGAGAAAAGAGGGTCAGCTTGACCTTGGCAAAACTGACAGTTGCCAGGATCAATCCTCGCGACCAGCATAAGACCGAGCGACATTCCTCTGCATTTAAATCAGGAGGGCTAGAAAATGCACATCGAAGCGATGAAGACTCGCCAGATTGTCATAGGCCGGCTTTTGCCCATTGGGCTACTGGTGCTCGCAGGAACCTTCGCATTCTCCCGCGGGCCGAAGACCGAGACGATCGAAGCGAGTGCTATGGGTACCGGTACACAGCTGGGGCAGGTGATTGGCGTAACTTTGGATATTTACGAGTGGTCCACTCCAGAGGACCGTCAGATCCTGATCGACGCTTTCACCAAGGGACAGAATCAGGGTCTAGTCAATGCGCTCTCCAAAATGAAGGCGGTGGGCCACTGCTCGATCACTGGAACCCTCGGCTATGACGTCAGCTATATCCGCATGGTTCCCACACCAACCGGAAGAAAAATCGTGTTTGTGACCAACCGTCAGATCAGATTCGGGGAAGCCTTCTTCGACACCCAGTCCCAGTCCTATAACCTGACGGCTGGCGAATTCAACTTGGACGCCGCCGACAAGAGTAAGAGCACGGGCGTTGTGTATCCCGCAACTCAACTGATTATCGATAAGCAAGGCCAATTGCAGTTTGATCTCGCGCAGAACCCTTGGAAGCTCGTGGATGTTCTCGACTGGCAAGGTACGCCAGGCGTGAACTAGGCGGTAGGCATGCTTATGAAAACAAAACCAGTCTCTGCGATCCAGCATCTTGCGGCGCTGGCCGTGGTTATGTTGTTGTCCTCTCTCACCGTGGCGCAGGAGCAGCAGCGCGGCAGCGAAAAATATCTCTGCTCGGAGCCAAACCCGCAGGCCATATGCACCGCCGAGAACACTTGTGGATCTGCGTCTGCCCCGTGCGCGGTGGAGATCAAGCGCACTGCTTCTTCCGCTTCCGCGACTCCGATGATTCCAAAGGCGAAAGGTAACCAGCCTTTCTGCGTGAAGGCCGGCACCACGGTCATCTGGAAAAGCGGGTCCAAGAACACGGGTTTTGTTTTGGACTTTGGCCCCGACTTACCTTTTGGCTCAGAAGCGATCATTGGCGGTTCCGATCGCTCCTCTTCGACTGTAGCGAACAAAAAGGGCTGCTACAAGTATTCCGTAGGCGCCTGTGTCTCCGGAGCCATCTACGGAATGTGCGATTCCGCGGAAGCGGAACTCGTGATTACTGCACCCCAATAAACAAAAAAGCGACGCTGGCATGGAGAAACAATAATGATCAGGACATTTGCGAAACAGCTTACGTCAATGACGCTGTCCTTGCTGTTGGTCATCGGCACGGCGCCTTTGGGAACTGCTCAAGAATCCGGTTCGACGGGATATTCGGGACAAGGTGTGCCGTTGACTGCGGAAGAGTTACAGCAACTGGTAGCTCCAATCGCGCTTTACCCGGACTCCCTGGTAGCGCAGATTCTTGGAGCTGCAACCTTTCCGGACCAGGTTGCCGCCGCTGCCAGCTGGCTGCAGCAGAACAGCAATCTCACCGGCCCGACCCTGATGGAGACGGTTAATACTCAATCGTGGGACCCGAGTGTGAAAGCTCTCACGCAATTTCCCTCGGTGCTCGCCAACCTGGCGACCAACCTTAGTTGGACCTCTGCCTTAGGAGAGGCCTATCACACCCAAGCCGCAGATATCATGTCCGCGGTTCAGTTTTTGCGTGCGAAAGCATTAGCAGCAGGCAACCTGAAGTCGGGTTCACAGCTCACGGTTGTGCAACAGTCACCGCAAGTCATCGTGATTCAACCGACGAATCCACAGGTCGTGTACGTCCCGATGTACAACCCGGCAGTGGTCTACGGCTATCCTTATGTGACGCCAGGTTACAGCACGGCTGCTGTGGCAACGACTGCCGTTCTTGCTTTTGGAGTTGGCATCGCAGTGGGCGCGATGATGAGCAACGGTTGTTGCGCCTGGGGATATAGCAGCTGGAATTGCGGCTGGCACGGCACCACCACGGTGGTGTATCGCGGAGGAGCGTACTACGGAAACAGCGCCTGGCATGGCGGCTATTACGGTGCAGGCCCACCACGCGTCGCGCACTATGGCACCAGCTACAATCCATCAACCGGGGCCTATGCCAGGGGTGGCACCGTCTCGAACGGCTATGGCAGTGCGAGCGCCGCTAAGGGATACAACCCTTCGACTGGCACTTACGCCCGTGGCGCCACCGTCTCGAACGGTTACGGTAGTCAGAGCGCCGGTCAAGCCTACAACCCAAGGACCGGGGCCTACGGTCAGACTCAACAAGGTTCCAATGCCAATGGAAGCTGGGGGAGTTCGACGGTTTCGAAGAACGGCAACACGGCCTACAGTCAGCATCAAACGACTTCCCAGGGAACTACCGGGTCCGTGAAAACTTCAAACGGTGGCTCGGCCTATGGCGCGTCGGGTAAATACAACAGTGGCGCTGTTGCTCAGACCGCAAACGGCAACAAATACGCGTCAGTGAATGGAAACAAGTACAGCAATACAGGGAGCGGTTGGAGCGGCAATTCCAACAACACTCAGAAATACGGCTCCAGTTACTCAGGCCAAAGCGCATATAAGAGCAACCCGTCTTCCAGCGGCTGGGGATCGCAGGAGAAGAGTGGCGGATCATCGGCCTTCAGCAGCGGCAGCGGAGGTTGGGGATCCAGGTCGGAGAGTGCTCGCGGCTCGGCAAGCAGGGGTGGGGGCGGAGGTTGGGGTGGCGGCGGCCGCAGGTGAAAACTACGTGTAGACGCACCCTAGCTGGATCTCGGTTTGTGAAATGTCGAACGGTCGGAAACCTTGGAGGATAGGTATGTCGCGCGCAACCCACAAAATCATTGCAACGATGCGGTTCCTGGTGTTTTCCCTTATCGTCACCCTGGCGGCCTGCGACAAGTCCGACAAACCTTCGTACAAAGTTTTTGCTTCGCCCGATGACGCCGGGAATGGACTGCTGGATGCCGCAAAGTCAGGAGATCTAAACGCAGTGCTGGGAATTTTTGGCCCCGAATCGAAGGGCATAATCTTCTCTGGCGATGCGGTGCAGGACAAAGCCACAGTCGACGCATTTGTGGCAGCGTACGGAGTGATGCATCGCTGGCGCAAAATGCCTGACGACGCCCGAGTGTTACTAATCGGAGCCGATAATTTTGCTTTTCCGATTCCGCTGAAGAAGACTGCTAGCGGCCAGTGGTTTTTCGACGTGGCGGCGGGGAAGGATGAGATCTTGGCCCGCCGTATCGGCCGGAATGAACTGGCTGTGATCGACGTTTGTGGAGCGCTGGCCGACGCTCAGGCCGAGTACTACTCGCAACGACACGCGGACGGAAGCACGCCACAATTCGCGCTGAAGTTTATTAGTGACACTGGCAAGCAGAACGGTTTGTACTGGGAATCAGCAGAAGGTCAGCCGAAAAGCCCGCTCGGACCGCTGGTTGCATTCGCGACCACTGAAGGATACAGCGCAAAGCCGAATTCGCACCTGCCCTTTCATGGCTACTACTTCCATATGCTGAACCGGCAAGGCAGTCACGCACCGGGCGGTGCAAAGGACTATGTTGTCGATGGGAAAATGGCCGGTGGGTTCGCCTTTGTTGCCTATCCGGCTGAATACGGCAACTCGGGAGTAATGACATTCATCATCAACCAGGATGGGGTGCTGCTGCAAAAAGACTTGGGGAAGACCACAACAGAAACAGCAACCGCAATGACTGAGTTTGACCCGGATGACAGTTGGAGCCAGGTCGTGGAATGACGCGTTTCTTTGCCGCGTTTCGCCTGCGCTCCGCCACATCACTTTCTGCCGGTGCGGCTCTCGATAACGTCTCCAGTTCCGTCATTAGCCCCAGCTCTGTATTCGCGCAATCCCCAACTACCATGCCGCAAGAACGGTTCGAGGCCAGCGATACCGGATGAAGAGCATCGTAGATTTTCCGCTCCTCGTTTTTGTTTTCTCGTTCGTTGCGTTGTGTCTTTCCGCCCTGGTCGGTGTGTTTTTGCAGAAGAAGCTGCGCCCGATGAACGACGTCGATCGGGAAGACTTCGGCGTTGTCCAAGGCGCTGTTCTGACCCTGCTGAGCCTCCTGATCGGATTCGTTTTCTCGATGGCCATCAACCGGTATGAACAACGCAAAAACTACGAAGAGGCGGAGGCTAACGCGATCGGCACCGAGTACGTCCGCGCCGACATGCTGCCTGCCGCGGATGCCGCAAGAGTGCGTGAACTGCTGCTGACGTATCTCGATCAGCGCGTGCTCTTCTACACCACGCAAGATAGGTGGCAGCTTCGGCAGATCGACGCCGATACTGTTCAACTGCAGAGCGAGTTGTGGTCAGCCGTAGAGATTCCTGCCGCGGCGCAGCCGACGCCTATGTCCGCCCTGACCGCTTCAGGCATGAACGATGTGTTGAACGCGCAGGGGTATACACAGGCTGCTTGGTGGAACCGTATCCCCCTTGAGTCCTGGTTTTTGTTGGCAGCGATCGCCACTGGCTGCAACTTGTTGTTCGGTTATGGAGCGCATCGAACCAGCGGCCTGTTTATCGTCTTGCCTCTCGCTGTGTCTGTCTCCTTCTTCCTCATCGCCGATATTGATAGTCCTCGCGGAGGCGTGATTCGCGTGCAGCCGCAAAACCTGGTAAGTCTCTCTCAAGCGCTACATGCACACTAAAATCGAGTGGAAATTCCTGTAGCATATTTCGGCTCCCGTACCTTATTCGAAACAATTTCGGAACATAGGCCAGGCCAGCTTCACGAGGAGAACCTGTCACTCGGCCGGTATTCAGAAAGACCGCCCTGCCGAGACCTTATGAGCAGGAACTGTTTGTTTTGACAGTTATCCGTTCCGGTGGTGTCCACTATGCTGGGCTCGTTGAATATGTGCTTCGATCTCACATCGCAGGGTAAGTAGGCACCAAATGCTCAGAGTAATGTTGGCGGTCTTCGTTCTCGTTTCGGCGGGTCTGGCGCAATCCTCCTCAGACGGATCATTCTCAGTGCACCATTCCAAGAATGCGAAGTTTACCCTCAGCAAGTCCCAGATGCATGACGCGGAGAGTCTCTACCAGAGCGCGTGCGCAGCGGTTCGGCAGAACTTTCACAGTACTACTGAATTGCATCCGCACTTCACAGTAGTCATCGGAGCTGACCGAAATGAAGTCCACTCAGGCGGTATGAAGGTGGACGGCGGCTTGGAGATTTGGATGACGAAGTGGAACCCAACGACATTTGCGCAGGGCGTCGTGGTTCTCGCGTTCCAACAGTTGCTTACCCGAGATGCGATCACGCAATTGGGCGACCGGGCCATCCGCTCCACCAACGCTACGGTCGATGTCGCCGAACTCAAGTGAGCTCCAGGCACGGCCTCCGCGCGGTCGCCGTTCACATGATTGTACCGGTGTGTCCTACCCTGCAACCCTTGCAAGCTTGAGAAAAAAGCGTGCAACTGCCAACAACAATCGCGCGTCTCACGAGAGCCCCGTGGTGCGCGGGCCAAGTGCAGGAGCCGAGTGCAAGAGTAAGATGACACACTGTCTGTCTTGACAGTTGTCAACACCGCTATCGCTGACTAGCCTGTGCTTGAATGCGTGGAACGATTACGTGGCACGCAGAAAAGCAGGGTCCAAATGTGGCGAATAACATTGACACTTCTTGTGCTCGCTTCGGCAGCTCTGGCGCAGTCCTCCTCAGACGGATCGTTTTCGGTGCGCCATTCCAAAAAAGCGAGCTTCTCCCTCAGCCCGGCGCAGATGCGTGAGGCAGAGAATCTCTACCGAAGCGCGTGCGCGGTGGTAGAACACGATTTTCACAGTGGCGCCGGCCAATTGCATCCGCGCTTAACGGTTGTCATCGGTGCCACCCGCAACGAAGTTCACGCGGAGAACACTGAAGTCCATGTCGGAAACGAGATCTGGATGAAGAAGTGGGAGCCAACGCTGTTTGCTCAAGGAGTCGTCGTTCTCGCGTTCGGCCAGATGCTAACGGTCGATGTGATCAAGCAATTGGGCAACCGCGCCGTCCGCTACAGCAACGCTACCGTGGATGTCGCTGAACTGAAGTAGGGTCTACGATCACCCACGGCGCGTGGTGTCCACCGAGCCCGCGCTGCCGCCGTTCACACCCGGCGATCTGTGCTCAACCGATCGGAAGCGAATGGATGTCGTCCCGCGAAAATAGTCGGATCGAATTCCATACAGGCTTCCAGAACACTGGAGCTGATCTCTTGCTTTTGAACGAGGTCGGATCCTCAAGTGGTCATTCAACTACCGTAAATCGGGGGCTGCCTTCTAATCTTCGCCATCGCAGGAGTGATGCCCGCGAACTGCCACAGTGCATAGGTTCGCGCCTCACGTACATCTCGTGGCGTGCGGCCAAGCAGAAGAGCGCATTCATGCTCGGAGTATCCTTCTAAGACAGAGATCACAAAAACGAATCGCTGAAGCGGCGGGGCCAATCTGGCCACGGCATCGATGACAGGATGTACTCGTGATTCGACACCGAGTTCGCGCCCGGCGTCTCGTTTTCCACCGCTTGGGGTTGACGCCAGAAACACACGACGAATGGCGTTGATGATCAAGCACCGTTTATTCCAGGAGCGCTCCCACCCCTTAAAAACCCCATTCGCTGTTATGGCGTCATCAACAGTCGCAACGAAACATTGCTCCGCCTCGGCGTAACTGCCGGTCAGCAAAAAAGCAAGCAGGTATAAAGGTTGCAGGTCCTCCACAAAGTTTTCGCAAAGGTCGGAGGATGTAGCGTATCCGGCCCGGACTTGTGCGCTTTGTCTGGATCGAATGCTATACATGGTGACCTCACTTTCGCGGGTCACGGTAGAGTAAGAATCGTCTCATCAGCTTCCTCCTAAGATCTCTGCGCGATCATCGCCGTCACAGTTCACCAGAAATTCGCGGCAGCACGAAACCCGCAGTACTCAGTGCGATGTTTCAGAGAGAGTCGGGAGTCCGACTTTGAATACCTTTCGACACTATCCGAAGGATGCCGCGGGGATACCTGTCATTAATGACAGGAAGTGCTTTACCCAGCGTTAGGCTGGCACTTTTGACAGTCGTCAGTCGCTGATTCGATTGCTAGCCTGAAATCGCAAGTGTTGGGTCGCGTCCGCACCTTCTAGGTGTTGTTCGGCTGTAATCTTCCTTCGTATGGACAGCGACAACGACAACGACCGGGACGACGGCTTATCTTTAACCCATGCTGAAGCAAACTACATCGATGTTTCTAGTCTGTGCCTTATTGATTGCGACGTGTCCCTCGAGGCCTGATTCGGATAGGAGAAATGAATGAATAAGTGCAAAGTTGCCCTCGGCTTGTTCGCTATCCTGTGCGCGCTGGGTCTGACGGTACAGACTCTGCAGTCACAAGAGAAGACAGCTCCGCGCACGGTTCAGGTTCACATGGTAATTACAGAACAAGCGCTCCGTGAGGACAGCGACGTTTCGCCACTCAAGACGGAAGATGTGAAGGTGCTACAAGGCAAGAATTTCCGCAATCTAACTCAATTGATTCCTGCCCGAGGAGACAACGCCGGGCTGCAACTGTTCATCTTGATCGACGACACCCTCGACTCGCGAATCGGAAATAACCTTAACGATGTTCGCGACTTCATCAACGCTCAGCCGGCATCAACAACGATCGGCGTAGGATATATGTCCAACGCAGCGGTCAACCTCGCCCAGAATTTCACCGCCGATCACGCTCTCGCTGCCAAGGCAGTACGTCTGCCCATGGGCAGGTACTCAACCATGGATAGTCCGTATCTTTCGCTTATCAGCCTGGTGAAGAGCTGGCCTCAGCAGAATATCCGGCGCGAGGTGTTGATGGTGACAGACGGAATCGACCGACTGCGTGGCGCACAGCCCACGAGTCCTCGATTATTAGGACCCAACTTCGGGTCCGTCTATCACAGTATGCCTACCATGAGCCCCGACGTGAACTCTGCGAGCGAGATCAGCCAGCGCTACAACGTGATTGTTCACTCGCTCTACGCCGTCGGCGTCGGTCGAGCTGCGCGAAACTCCTGGGACCTGCAGATTGGCCTTTCTGGCCTCTCCAAGCTCGCCGATGAGACCGGTGGCGACTGCTTTTCCCTCGGAACCTCAAATCTGATCAGCTTTAAGCCGTACCTGGATCGTTTGCAGAAAATCTTCGACAATCAGTACTACGCCGTGTTCCAGCTGATCCCGGGGAAGAAAGCGGGGCTGCAGCGGGTAAATTTCACAACGGAACTGCCGAACAGCGAGATAGCCGCTGCCGATAACGTCTGGGTTCCGACGGCAACGGTACCCGCTAAGTGAAAGAGCTCCTTGTGCTGACACTCATGAACGGCAATCCTGCGTATGCCTCCCAGCTAACTATCCGCATTATCGGGGTGTCTCTTAGTGTCGATTGGTGGGTGAGCAGATGTGCCATGTCAGACCAGCAATTGTGACAGTTAAGTAAGTAGTTGCAGTACGTGGCTTCTGTCTCCTGACATAAGCGCCAAAGGTTCGCAAGGATTATCGAAACGAAAGTGTACTTAGTACGTCGACAACGCGAAATCTGCGATGGCGTGGCGCCGGGATTGCCACATTCCGGCTCGCGGTGGTCTGCGTCGTTTGTTTCTGCATAGCACCGCTGGGTACGGCTCAGAAGTCTGTTCCTGCTCCCCGCCACACACGCCAGCAGGTCCAGGTGCTTTTCCTTTCTTCCGCAGATCCGGACTTGCCCGACGTCGCCGCTTTGATCGAGCAGGCCGAGAGCCACATTATCGAGGGCGTCTCCACTCCGGTTCACTTTGACCTTGAGTACCTTGAGTTTTCCTCGGCGCTCTCAGACCCAACCCGCAAAAAGGCTACGGCTTCTTATCTTCTCGAGAAGTATCGTGGCCAGACCTTCGACCTGCTCATTGCTATCAACGAAGAAACGGTGGCTCTGGCGGAACAGATGCGCGCAAAGCTGTTTCCTGATGGCGTCCTGTTGTTCTTTGTTGTCGATCCCCAACAGACTTCGAGCGGGCTGAACCAAAAAGCGGGTAGGACGGGTGTCATCCGGAGGGTGAATTTCTTACCCACCCTACAGCTGGCTTTGCGACAAAATCCTGGCACTTCCAGCGTGATCGTGGTTGCGGGCTCGTCGGACGCCGAGAAGCTTGATGTCAAGCTAGCCCGCGAACAGTTTCGTGAGTACGAACCGAATCTAAAAGTCCAATACGTGACGGATCTTCAACTCTCGGATCTGGGACCTCGACTGGCGCAGGCGCCGCCCGACAGTGTCATCCTATTCCTCGATTTCATCATGGACTCTTCTGGTGAGCAATTCATCCCTGCACGCATTCTGCCGGCTATCGCCAAAACGGCTAACCGGCCGATCTACGGGACGTTCTCCTCCGTCGTGGGCGGGGGAGTGGTTGGAGGGAGCGTAGCCGATCTGGGCGAAGTGGGGCGCATCCTGGGGAATGATGGACAGCGTGTTTTGAAGGGAGAGAAGCCGGAAAATATCCCGGTTGTCTCGGGCGATTTTCAGCACAACGTGGTCGACTGGCGTCAACTGCACCGCTGGGGATTTTCTCAAGACCAGCTTCCCAAGGAAACCGAGGTTCGCTACTGGGAATACTCCCCATGGGAGCTCTACCGCTGGAAAATCTTGGGCCTCTTCGCACTTCTGTTCAGCGAAACACTTCTGATCGTCTTGCTTCTGCGCAATATCGCCAAACGCAGGCGCGCTGAGAAAGCACTGCGTCGCAAGGAGATTGAACTTGCGGAAGCGCAGCGCCTCGCGCGGATGGGCAACTGGTGGTGGGACGCAAAGAAAGACACCCTTAGGTGGTCGGAAGAGCTTTATCGCATCCACGGACTTGATCCCGGATTTCCCCTTCCAGAGTACAAGAACCTCGCGCAGCTCTTCACCCCCGAGAGTTGGGATCGACTCAGCGCCACAATAACGCAGGGGTTGCAGACGGGTTCGATTCAGGATCTCGATTTGGAAATAGTGCGGCCGGACAACAGCCGAAGGTTGGTCACCGCCCGTGGTGAGGCTGTGCGCGATGCCACGGGCCAGGTAACCTGCCTTCGCGGCACAGTTCTGGATATTACCGAGCGTAGGCAATCGGAGGAGGCTCGATTCAGGCTCGCTTCCATTGTGGAATCCTCGGACGACGCGATCATCTCCAAGGACCTCGATGGCATCATTCGGAGTTGGAACCTGGGTGCGCAGCATATCTTCGGATTCCGTGAAGAGGAGGCGGTCGGACAACACATCACTATTCTTGTTCCCCCCGAGCTGCAGGAGGAAGAGGAAGTGATTCTGCAAAGTACAAGACTAGGCAAAAAGGTTGAACATTACGAAACGGTAAGACTGACGAAAGAGGGGAGAAGGATCTCCGTTTCGATGACCATATCCCCCCTGAGAGATGCGATGGGCAGGATCGTGGGCGCTTCCAAAATTGCACGCGACATCACAGACCGAAAACGAGCGGAAGAGGAACTGAAGAAATCCGAGAAGCGGTTCCGTCTGATGGCAGATTCGGCACCTATGCTGATTTGGCTGTCCGGGCCCGATACGCTCGCCACCGACTTCAACAAAACGTGGTTGGAATTCACGGGCCGAACCATACAACAGGAGCTGGGGGAGGGCTGGGTGAGCAACTTACATCCCGACGACTTGCATCGACACCTTAAGACTTACGCCGATGCCTTTGACAAGAAGCAAAAATTCACCAGCGAGTACCGTTTGCGGCGGCACGATGGCCAGTACCGCTGGATGCTCGATCAGAGTGTACCCCGATTCCTGGAGGACGGGGCGTTTGCCGGATACGTGGGCTATTGCCTTGACATCAGCGACCAGAAGGAAACAAGAGCTGCCCGACTCGAACTCAGCGGCAGGCTCATCCATGCCCAGGAGGCGGAGCGAGAGCGCGTTGCGCGCGAGTTGCATGACAACATCAACCAGAGGCTGGCGCTGCTGGCGAACGGAATCCAGGAATGCGAGCAGGCCACATCCGCGAATGGGGATCCGTCCAAGAAGAAACAACTGCAGGAGCTCTGGCAACTGACCAATGACGTTGCGACCGACATTCAGCTTATGTCTCATCAGCTGCATCCCTCCAAGCTGCACTTCCTCGGACTGGCAGCCGCCGTACGGGATCTTTGCCACGAGTTGGCCCGCCAGCACAAGATTGAGATCGAATGCACGGTTCGGGATTTACCGCAGGATCTCGAAGAAAACGTCTCGCTTAGTTTGTTCCGCACGGTGCAGGAATCACTGAACAATGTGGTCAAACATAGCCATGCTCGTCACGCAAAA
The DNA here is from genome assembly GCA_013289685.1 of Acidobacteriota bacterium. GTDB lineage: Bacteria > Acidobacteriota > Terriglobia > Terriglobales > Acidobacteriaceae > Sulfotelmatobacter. The sequence goes on from JABCZL010000007.1 coordinate 113,312, forward strand.
GTGGAATTGACCCGTGAAACGACTGTGATCCAGTTGCGCGTTTCCGACGACGGGATTGGATTCAATCCAGAGCAATCGCGTAATAGGCATGGCCTTGGACTGGTCAGCATGCGGGAGCGTCTGCGCTCCGTGGGCGGCGAGTTCTCCATCTGGTCAAAGCCCTCGCTGGGCTCCCAGGTAAAGGGAACGGTTCCAGCCACCAGGAAGGTTGTCCGGTTAGAAGAGCCTGCACCGGATGAGAAGGTTCGACGCCAAGCATAGGTGTCCGTCAATTCTGACAGTGGCGGAGGCCGCTGGAAGCCCACTACCATCCGTGGGAAGGTCTCTCCGTGGAGCCAATAGATCGGCGGCGGCTGGCGCATCAGGGCCGAGACAGAAATAGTCCCGCAGTGCTGGCGGTCGAAGAAGGGCTTGTGCAAAATACGACCATACTTCTTAGCGACGACAATTCTGCCGTTCTCGAACACGTCGGCAAAATGCTGGAAAAGGAAAAAAAATTCAAGGTCGTCGGCGCCATATCTGACGGGACAGTTGTGGTCCGTGAATACCTGCGGCTCAGGCCGGACGTCATCATCCTCGACATTTCTATGGGGGACGTGAGCGGGATCGATATCGCGCAAGACTTGCGGGATTCGGGATGCCGCGCCAAGATTATTTTTCTTACGGTTCACGAAGACTCTGATTTTCTAAACGCCGGCATCGGCGCCGGCGGCTCGGCTTATGTTGTGAAATCTCGCTTGAACCAGGACTTGTTTTCCGCCATCAACGCGGTGCTTTCGAACAAGCTGTTTGTCTCGCCGAACTTGTTGTACTAAGGGCAGGTGAGCCCCCGCCTTAACGCGTGAAATGCGCCGCGAGGATGCCCACGAGTCTTCCGTTAAGCAGGAAGCCGGAACAGTGGTAATCATGCGGAAAGGCGTCGCGCCATCGGCGGCTCTGGCGGCATTTCTGGCTGCGAACCTGCAATTCGCGGCCAGAAGGTCATGCTAGCCCACCAAGGGTATGGTTGTATATGAGCGGCGAGCGGCCGTCTGTCGTCATTGATGTTCCGCCTGCAAGGGGCCGCAGGTCGTAATCCTCACAGAGGCCTGATCGTCACGCCCAACCCACGGCAGAAGTCCCTCTGAATTCGTTAGTCCAAGTTGCTGGTCCGCAAATCCCAGTCTAGCCTTAGGCGGCCGTGTCAGACTCCTGACGAGGGTTCAGAGCCGCCGATTCCCGCGCTCCGATCCGCTGAAACATTTCCTCAGCCCAGGTTGCCTGCGCCGCCTCAGAGCATGCCACATAGACCAGAACCCCGGCCTCGCATAGCTGATCCTCCAGTCGCCCGGCATCCTCTTCGGAGAAACCCAGATCCATGAGCATTTCGGAGTTGCCGCAGAGATCGGGAGCCTCTCGGGTCGTCACCAACGCGTGGAGAAACATCTGCGAACGAATGAAGAAGCCGAACGTCCGAATCACGACGGCGCCAAATTCGGACAGCCACTCAATCAGTCCCGCAGCCACCGCTGAGGCTTCTCGATCTGCGTTGCGAAAGGAAGCCTCCCGCACGATCATGGAAATCGGGTGGCTGCGGGCTAGCATCAGACAGATATCCTCATTGTCAAACCCCGCATCGTTGAGTGCGTGCACGACATCCGTGACCGGCACGTCCTCTGTGTAGACTCCGTAGGCCGCGTTCGTGCTCTCGATTGTCATCACACACTCCTGAAGCGCTTGTCGCATGCAAGCGGGAATGGCCCTCTGCCAGCCTTCACTGCGGCGCGATCGTCCGAGGGTTTTGCCGGATATGTAGAACGGGTTCAGCCGCACCCAAATTAGGGCAGTGGCGGTTCGGCGCATACTGGCATTTGTGCCAGTCGTGGTCGCGCGCTCAAACTGGGGATGATGGGCCGGTTTCAGGACAATCAGCCATAAGCCTCTCGGCAATAGCATCAGGAGATGTTGGATCCACTGCTCCTGAAGTCCCCGAATTCAGGGCCCCCTATGGGTGGCATTCTTTTTCGTCTCAGCCGCCCGCTTTTATTCGTCGGACTGCTAATTCTGCCAGTTGTGCCGCCCCGCTGTTTCTACTACTAGTTGGGTGTCGAAGGATACCTTCTTGAATAGAGTTGTCGTCGCGACAAGGCAGTAACGCGCAAGTCACCCTTTGCTCCGGGCAGCCTTCGCACAACCGATGGAAAGGAAAAACCGTTATGAAGCAGACTTGGAAACCCATAGTGGCGTATACGGTGTTGGTGTGCTGTTTATTGATCGGAGTAGGTTATGGCGGATCTAACGACAAGGTCAAACTCAAGGGACTGATCACTACCCGAACCGGAGAGACTCTGACCATAAAAACCGCTGCCGCTGGGAACGTCGTCGTGGTTCTCGACGACGCCACCAAAGTGCAACAGCCAAAGGGGCTCGGCCTCCGCAAGAAGCAGATGTCAGCGGCGGTACTCATTCCCGGGCTGAAGATCTCTGTCGAGGGAACCGGCGATGCGCAAAGCCGGGTGACGGCCAACACCATCACCTTCGACTCAGACGATCTGCAGTTGGCCGAAACCATTCAAGCTGGTTTGACACCCACGCGGCACGCAGTTCAGACCAATCAGCAGAATGTTGCCTCCAACAAACAGAACATCCAAAGCAATCAGCGGGATATTGCGGCCAACCAAGTACAAACTGCCGCCAACAAAGAGCAGATCACAGCCAATCGAGAGGATATTGGAGCCAACCAGCAGGAGATTGAGGCAGCCAACAAGCGTTTTTCCGAGCTCAGCGAGTATGAGACCAAAGCCGACATCACGGTCAATTTCGCGGTCGGGAAATCAGTGATCTCGGCAAGCGATAAGGCCGCCCTTTCGGCGCTGGCGCACAATGCCGTGAATCTCACTGGCTACATCATCCAGGTGAAGGGCTTTGCCGACTCCTCGGGCAACGCCGCCATGAATCAGCAGTTGAGCATGGACCGCGCACAGAGCGTTATTGCTTACTTGATCCAGGACTGCAACGTGCCCGTGCGGCATGTCGTAGCCCCAGGCGCAATGGGCACCGCGGATCCCACCGCGACCAACGAGTCGGCACAGGGGCGAGCTGAAAACCGGCGCGTAGAAGTCAAGGTCCTGGTGAACAAGGGCGTGGCCGGACAATAGGAACCTTTCGGTCCGTAAACAATCGATGACTTTCTGCGTGGCGGGCACCGCAGCCGGCACAACGGAGATCGTTGTTGGAAACGTACTGACGCCGGGTGCACCATTCCTTGCGCCATTGCGAGAAAGCCTGCCCTGAGCTGAGTTTATGGGTGGGGCTTGCCTCGGCCCTGCAGATCGACACTTCACGTTTCTAGTGCGTCGTCGCCTTCTCCGCCCCCAGTCCCGTGTTCGACCGGACCAGCAGTTCGTTAAACTTATCCTGCGAAGCCGGTTCATGAGTCACGAGCGTTCCGAGAATCGCTCCAACGAATCCCAGCGGAATGCTGATGATGCCGGGATGATCCAGCGGGAACCAGGCCTTGGCCTGAATCAGGTGCCGCGCCGCGCCGGTCACGGTTGGCGGATCGATCCCCATCACGCTCGGACTGATCAGGATCAGACCGATTGAGGCCAGCAAACCTACCGCGAGTCCCGACACCGCGCCCACCGTATTGAATCGCCGCCAGAAAATCGACAGCACAATCACGGGCAGGTTCGCGGACGCCGCCACCGCAAACGCCAGTGCCACCAGGAATGCCACATTCCACGTCTGCAAAACAATGGCCAGGGCGATCGCCACCGCGCCCACGACAAACGCCGAGATGCGCGCAACCGTCACTTCTTCACCCGGTTTCCGCTCGACCCCGTTATGAATCACGTTGGTCCAGAAATCGTGCGAGAACGAAGTCGTCGCGCTGATCGTCAGCCCGGCCACCACCGCAAGAATCGTGGCAAACGCGATGGCTGAAATAAACGCGAAGAAGATGGACCCGCCCAAAGCGTTGGCCAGCAGCGGCGCGCTCATGTTCGTCCCGCCGTGGCCCTTGATGTAGTCGGGCCCTACGATGGTCGCCGCCCCGAATCCCAGGAATGTCGTCATGATGTAGAAGCTGCCAATCAGCACCATCGCCCACACCACGCTGTGCCGCGCCGTCTTGGCGTCGGGCACGGTATAGAACCGGACCAAAATGTGCGGCAATCCCGCCGTGCCAAAAATCAACGCCAGCCCTAGCGAGATCAGATTCAGCGGCCCGTACGGCGCCTTATAGAGAAGCCCAGGCTGCAGAAAGTCTTTTACCACCACCGCGCCCTTCGCGTCGCGATAGGTGACCTGCGAGATCGCCGCGAAAAATTGACTGAAGCTGAAGTGGAAGTGAGCCAACACCAGGATGCTCAGCAGGAATGTCCCTGACATCAGCAGGATCGCCTTGATAATCTGCACCCACGTGGTCGCCAGCATGCCGCCGAATACCACGTAGACGATCATCAGGATTCCGACCCCGATCACCGCCTGATTGTAAGTAACCATTCCTCCCAGCAGCAGTTTCACCAGCGTCCCCGCCCCGATCATCTGCGCGATCATGTAAATCGCACTCACCACCAGCGTGCTCAGCGACGCCGTGGCCCGCACCGGACGCGGTTTCAGCCGGTACGCCAGCACGTCCGCCATCGTGTACTTGCCGGCATTGCGCAGTGGTTCGGCAATCACCAGCAGCACCGTGAGGTAGGCAACCAGCCAGCCCACCGAATACATAAACCCGTCATACCCATAGAATGCGATCAGGCCCGCAATCCCCAGAAACGACGCCGCGCTCATATAATCGCCGGCCACCGCAACCCCGTTCTGCCAGCCCTTGATCTGGCGGCTCGCCGCAAAGTACGCGCTCGCTCCCGCCGACCGCCTCGAGGCCCAGTAAGTAATACCCAGCGTGATGGCGATGAACACCAGAAACATCGTCAGCGGAATATTCATGACCTACTTGCCTCCCTTGGCATCCTCGGCCTTGTTGAGAATGTCTTCCGCCAGACGGTCAAAGTTGTTGGCAGCTCTGACGTACAACCCTGCGATAATCCACGCCACAAAAAATTGCGACAGGGCAAACAAGTAGGCCAGGTTCAAATACCCAACCTTGATCGACATGAATTGCGGTGCGTAGCCCACCAGCACTGGCAAGGCGAAGTAGTAAACCACGAAGAAGATGAACGCCGGCACGATGAAGGTTTTTTTCGTCGCCATCAAATCCTTAAATTCCTTGCTCTCGGCGATCTTGTCCCAGGTCAACTGCGATGCCTGATACTGTGGTTGAGCGGCTTCCAAATTTCTTCCGGCATTTCCCATAGGGAATTCCCTTCAATTTTTGTGATTGGCGTTCGAACGTGTCACGTTCCCGGCAGATCCCTGCCCGCGGCGGCCACAGGGCCGGGGACAGCTTACTCCCGTTTCCACGTTTTGGGAATAAGCTCATCCCCGATGAAAGGCTAAAGAAAAACAAGTAGGGAAGACAGGTTAGCCACCTCGGCTCATGTGGCGACGGCCGCCTCGGCCGTCCCGCGATGCCGAAGGCGAGCGGCCCGTGCACAAACGCAAAACGGACGCAGGTGCCCATCCTAAACGTCGCGTTTTTTGTGACGTTAGAGCTTACCGAAGGGATGTGAATTTTGACCCTAAACGCGAAGACTTTGTACGCCGTAGGCGCACCCGAAAATAGCCCGGCGTTTCCAACGCCGGGTTACCGCGATCAAAAAAGAAAGGCGTCCCGTAGGGACGCCTGAAACCTCACTCTCACCTCGGATCGCTCAAACCCCAGCAGAGCGATGCATCTTCCCCGACCTTGCCAGATCCGCCAGCGCCGGCACCGACTCCGGTTCCGTAATCTTGCGCTCCGGCAACGCAGCTCCCTTAAACGCCTCGACCAGCATCTCAATCGCCAGATCGGTATTCGGACGAATGAAGATCGTCGCCGCTAGCGTCCCATTGCGCACCCACGTCTGGCCCGTCTTGGGCATTCCATCGCAGCCCGTGATCGGGATCTTCATCCACCGCGCCCGCTCACTCTCCGGAATCTCGCTGAACGCTTTTCTCGCCCCCATCGCCATGCTGTCGTCCTGCGCCCCCACCAGATCGATGTGACTTTCCTGCGAAGTCCGCAAGCGCAGCCACGAACTCACCGTCTTATACGAACTCTCTTCCGTCCAATTCGCGCGCATGGTCTTGATTTGAATGTTCGACGGCCTGGTCAGATTCATCCCCGCGGTTCGTTCTTTCGCCGCGGAACTGTTCGCCGGGCCCTCGATATACAGTATCGATCCGCCATTCGGCAGCAGCGCCGCAAATTGCTTTCCCTGAATTTTTCCCACTTCTTGATGATCGGAGGTGATAGTAAACACCGGAACCTTAAATTTCCGCCGCAGCTCCAGAATGTAGTCGACCTCGTGGTTCAGTACGACCCACCCAATTCCCGCCGCCGCCGCCGCCCGCGCCACCTGCGGAAATGCCGTACCGCCCGCAGGTTCAAACACGATGGCGTCGGGACGCACCACCGAAGAATCCTGCACGTAATGCAGCAACTGCTGGCTTTGCGCCAGCGCATCGTTGTTGGCGTGAATGATCTTCACGTCCACGCCGAGACGCCGCCCGGCTTTTTCCGCCACCGCAGCCTGCTCCTGCTGGTAGTCGTTGTCGTCGTTCGTGAGTGAAACCAGAAAGCTGAGTCTCTTCATGACATGATTCCTGTCTTCGGATCATAGCTCTTCCGTCCCCGTCCCCAAGGTAACCAGAGTAACCATGCGGCCGTGGACGACGTTTCAACGCAGGCGGGAGACTAAAGAGTGAGGCGTTGGGTGGCGCAGCGCTTCAAGCGCTGCGAAAAAGTCTTTCACCGCGATGGTTCGAAAACGACCCGAAATCCAGCTGCGAAGCGGCGGCATGTGAAAGCCCGGCACGGAAGTGCCGGGTGAGAGTGGATAAGACACGCGAGTCCCGGAGGGGCGACACCGGTTCTCAGGCACACTCATTAGCCCCCGAGGTAGGTTCAGGATCCGGCCGCGGCGTTCTTCGCCGCATCGCCCAGAAACGACTTCAAGTTCGCATCCAGACTTTCCCGATCGGCATCGGACAGGGTTACGAAGCGGAACGGCTGCATCCACCCCTGCGTTGCCCACATGGGAAACAGCATCTGCGCCTTGCCCCGAATGGTCGTCTTGTGCAGGTGAAAAATCAACTCGACTTCCAGCTTCTCGTCCAGCGGCTTCTCCAGATGAATCACTCCGCCCGAAGTCGAAAGCTGATGGAGCGCGCCTCTCAACGACCGGCGATTCGGCAACCGCACCAGCACCAGCACCGAGCCCCGCAGCTTCACGCGGAACGGACGGTCGCTCACTTGATTCCTGTTGCCCGGCACAACCGGCTCTGTCGAATTGAGCTCTTCGGACATATGCTTACCCAGAGTATGGCAGCGTATAAGGAGTTGGCGAGGTTACGAAAGAACAAGACCGACCTGTTTTGCCCTCTAGAGACGCAGCTTGCCGCGTCTTGCGAGCATCTGCATATTGAAATCGGCGGTGTGACTTATTGCGCCTGACTTACTTGCGCCCGGGATGGACTTCGGCGCCCTCGGAGAAAAGGTTGTACGGCCAGACTTTCTTGTTCACAGTCAGCTGCGGAGCCTCCGCTGGATGGCTGGTCGCTGGCGGCGGAGCGGGATTGTCCTGCGCGGCGTCCTTCCAGTCGGCCGGAGGATTGGCAATCCCCCAACAATTCCCGTGTGTATACAACGAGGCCCCAATCAGAAAATAGTTGCCGTCGTTCCCCAGCGGCACACAGTTCACCACCCGCGCCGTGACGCTGCCTCCGCCAGGCAGACCGCTCAGCATGATGGGCGTCCCGATCTGCAGCGCCTCGGAACTGCGAAAGCCGCATCCCTGCGCGCTGACAATCAGCACCACACACCGGTCCCCGAACGGCTTGGTCCGGTCAAGACTGATCACGCTGACCGGAATCTCCACCCGAACTCGCGTGCTGCGTCGCGTCGCATTGGCCGTGGTCACTTCCATCGGAGTTGTTGCCCGCAGGCTCGCCAGTCCGGGCACTCGTTGCACCGTGAGTTATTGTGGCAGACCGCGCCCCACCTCGACGGTAACCAAAGTAACCGCAAATGAATCGCCCGCGCAGAATCACCGCCTGGCATTCAGCCGCGCCCGCTTCACACCCGCTCGAATCCCCTTCTCCACCACTCGCGCATACCCCGACGCATCCATCGCCGACATAGTCGCCGCCGCAATCCCGCCCGGCGTAGCCGCTTCGCGCAGCAACTCTTCCAGACTCTGACCGCTTTCTCGCCAGTAGAAGATCCCATCGCTCAAAGCGTGAGCCGCAGCTGTCAAGGCAGTCGCGCGGTCCAGCCCCGCAGCCTGCGCAGCCTTCGTCAAAGCAGCCAGCGCATGATAGCCGTGGGTCGGCGAGTGCACTGCGGTAATCGCATCCAGCTGGCGTTCCGGCAGATCCATCACCGGCCCGACGTGCGCAAAAAACCGCCGCACCCGCGCCCGCTCACTCTTCGTAACGCTCCGCTCAAAACTCACCGGAGTCAGCCCTCTGGCAATGCGGCACACCGGACTCGGCATCGCCCGCGCCCACCGCACCGGAGGTCCCATCCACGCCCGCAAATTCCGCAGTGGAATCCCCGCCGCCAGACTCACACACAACCGTGGCGGTGTCACACCGCAAGCCGCCACTTCCCTTAGCATCTCCCGCACCGATCCCGGGCGCACCGCAATCACCAGCATCCCCGCCCGCAGCGCCTCTGCTCGAAGCATCGCCGACTTCAAGTCGCGCGCCGCCTCCACTCGCGATTCCCGCCGCAGCGCCCGCACCTTCTCCGGATGCCGGTCATACACGACAATCTCCCCCGCATATCCCGCCAGCCGCAGCCCCGCCGCCATCGCGCCCGTGATGTGCCCGCCGCCAAGAAACACAGTTGCCTTCATCTCTCTCACCGGCTCGCCAACCCTCCCGCCGTCTCTCCACCATCCATCGTGAACACCTGCCCCGTGGCAAACGCCGCATCGTCCGACGCCAGATACGCAAACAGCCCCGCAATCTCCTCCGGCTTCGCATGTCGCCCCAGCGGAATCTTCTGATTCACCTCCGCCAGCATCGCGTCCGAATATTCCGCCCGCTGCATCGGCGTCAGCACGTATCCCGGAGCCACGGCGCACACCCGCACCTTCGGCGCCAGTTCCAGCGCCATCGACCGCGTCAGCTCAATCACTCCCGCCTTGGACGCGTTGTAGTCCGCGTAATACGGATATCCCATCACCCCATTGGTCGACGCCGTCTGCAGAATCACGCCGCTGCCTCGCTCTGCCGAAAAATTTTCCCACATGTGCCGCGCCGCCGTCTGCGCCACGTAGAACACGCCCGTCAAGTTCACCGCGATCACCCGCTCCCACTCTTCCGGAGTGATGTCGAGAAACTTGTGGCGAATGCTGATGCCCGCATTGTTGATCAGCACGTCGACGCCATCCATCAGCCGGATCGCCTCGGCAAACGCCGCCTCCACCTGCATCAGGTCGGTGACGTCGGCAATAATCGCCTCGCCCAACAAAGGCAGCTCGTGCTTGATGTGCCCGCAAGCCGTCGCATCGCGATCAAGCACGCACACCCGCGATCCCTCCTCCAGAAACCGCGCCGCCGTCGCCGCCCCAATCCCGCTCGCCCCGCCCGTAATCAGAACGCGCTTGTCCTTGAGTCCTCGCATGCCGTCTCCCTTCTGATGAGGGACAGTGTATCTCGTGGCGGAAGTTGCTCGCGTAGGGACGGGCGCATACGTCCGTCCAGGCGGCCCAGAAGTATCGGGCCGCAGTCTTTATTTTGGCTGGGACTTTCGCTTTGGGACGCGGCTGGTCTGAGGGGTACCCCCCCCCTCCCCCCGGCCTATTGGAATCATCAACTTAGCGGGAAAACGCGAAAAAATCTAAGGGCCACAACAACTTAGGGGCAAAATCTTCAAAACTAAGGGCTTAGCCGCCTTTTCAAGGATCTGACGAACGATAATTCAAGCATAGGTCTGGGGGCGGGTGGCCCAGGCTTTTGATCTCGCTGGCGTCACCAACGCGGTGGGTGCCCCGTTCTTCGCGCAGTTTGCGAAGGGCGGGAGTTGGAAACCTTTGCGCGATGTGGCCCGACTACGCTGCCGGCGCTCGAAATGAAATCTTCCCCCAGCCCTCATTCACTCGCACCGGTCCAGCCTCGTCGAGCAAATAGAAACGATAACTGCTCAAGCGCCATTGCTCCGGCAATTCCACCAGGCCCCGCTTCACCGGATTGCCAGCAGCCATGCTACAAGCAGCATCGTACCCGCCCCTTGCACAGAACGCAAGGACGGGGCACCCAGAGTTCCGTAACGGGAAGGAAAAACGGGCGAGCAAGGCCGGGTCACACCGCCGTGCCTCCGGCGAACTTATTTGGGTAACTTGAAGTTGATCGTGATCTGCGTCTGGATCTCGACCGGCTCGCCATTCAGCAGGTACGGTTTGTACTTCCATTGCTTGACCGCATCCGTGGCCGCCCGGGTGAGCTGCTGATCTCCACTGAGCACTTTCACGTGGGTAATGTCGCCGGTCTTTGAGATCGTCGCCAGCAACTCGACGGCGCCCTCAAGTCGCAAGGCCAGGGCGTTGGTCGGATAGGCAGGCTGGACTTTCTTAATCAACAACCCGCGCGACACGCCTTGTGAAATATTCATCGTCTGCAGGATCGGTTTGGGCGCGCTTCCTGTGCTGCTGACCAGGTCCGGCGGTGGCGCGCCTGCGCCCGTGGTTGCGATTCCCTCCATGCTGGGAGCTGGAGCGTCCGCTGCGGCTGCCGCTTTCTTTGCTCCAGTCCTGCCTCCTTTGACGATAAGGGGCGCTGGAGCGGCAGCTTCAGTCTTGTCTGCCGCGGACGAACCGGAACTCGGCGCGGAGGACGTAGTGTCGTCCGAAGCGGAATCGGTGTTGTCCACTGCGTTATTCTTCGGGGTCGCGGCGGGCTGTAAACTCGGCGAGGATGCAGCTGTCGTCGGCTTCGGTGCAGGGGCCGTTGGCAAAGCGGGCAGAGCACCGCTCGGCTTCTTCGCTGCGGCCGGTGCTACCGGAGCCGAGGCTACCGGCGTCGGCACACTGGCTGGCTCACTCGTGCGTCCCTTGAACTGGGTCAAACCGACATACAGGGCTGCGGCGACAATCGCTGCTGCAGCCAATCCCAATAGAATTTTCTTGCTCGCGCCACTCGATTTTTCCGGAAGATTGGATCCGCCAAACGTGAAAGTTGGCTCGGACCCGATCGCGCCGGCGGGCCCGGCATGGGCTGCCTCCGCTGGCTTTTCGAATAAAGCATCTGCGGTAGTGCTCGTGGCCGGTTTTTCTGCGACGTGAGAATCCTGCGCCTCACGCGCTGGAGCGGGCGCGCTGGCGGCTCCGCTGCCGTGCAATCCGGTTACGCCGGGATGGAAAGCTGACCTGACGTCGGCGCCGGTTGTAAGTGCCGGATTGGCCCCGTGGCTCGCCGGCAAAACGTTCGCAGGCAATATCGGAGCGGCTACTGCAGGCGCCGCAACGGAATCATCGCCAATATCGAGCAGGTCGTCATCTTGCGCGGCGGGTACTGATTTCGCCGCTGCCGCTGCCGGTGTCGGCCATGCGGCTTTTACCTCGGGTTTTACGACAGCAGGTGCTGCCGGACGCGGCGCCGTGGCGGCTGCCAGTGTGGCCGGAACTGCGGGTTTTGCAGGTGCAACGGGTTTGGCCGCGACAGGTTTCGCCGGCGCCGCCGCGGCCACGGCTGGTTTTCCCGGCTCACCCTTACGCAGCAGTCCGCGCGCCACACGCAGCGTTCCCTTGGCCTGTTCAATGTTGATGGGTTTGGTCAGGACGAGGTTGGCGCCAATACGGAACGCCTTCGCGACCCCGGCCTGACCTTCCACTACGGCTACGGCAAGCGACGCCTGGTTGGACGTCGAGTTGCGCGCGCTCTTGAATAACAATGTGGCATTCTGCTCGTTATCGCAGTCGACCACGACAGCGTCGAAGTGTTGGCCCATCAGCTTCTTGACTGCAGCGAAAGGTTCCATGCAGGCCTCGACGCTGAATTCCAGCTCGCTCAGGACCTGGGTCACCGTGCGAGCGGTTTTTTCGTCGGGACAGAAGAGAAGAGCTTCGTAACCCATACCAAGGTCATCCTAGGTACACCCGTAAGCTCCGGCAAGTTACGCAGGTAATTCGTATTCCTCGGATTTGTATGGTGTTTCGGTCCGCTCATGGGAGCACTGGATGGAAATGGGTGCCGCATTTCTCGCGCGTTCTTTGCGCGAGAAGTGGGGATTTTCGACAGAGCGCAGTCGAAGGGTGGGGATTTTGGGCAACCCCTACGACCGGCCATGGACGCGGGAAACAAGCGCCGCGCTGGTTCGCATACAATATCGGGCCATGCGCCTGCCGCTATGGCTGAAGATCGCCTGGACCGTGTGGCTGATCGTCTGGGCGCCCCTGTACTGGCGGCAGTACGGCCTGCAGAATTTTCTCTTCTTCTGTGACCTGGGAAATATTCTGATCGGAATTGCGTTGTGGCTGGAGAGCCCGCTGCTCTTCTCCTGGGTGGCGTCGGGATTGCTTCTGTTCCAGACGCTCTACACCGTCGATTTCGTCGGAGCCTTGCTCACCTCACACCACCTCATCGGCGGCACGGAATACATGTTCGATCCCGATCTGAGGCTCCCCATTCGCCTCCTTAGTTTGTTTCATGTAATCACGCCTCCGCTGCTGCTGTGGGCGATCTGGCGTCTCGGTTATGACCCGAGAGGATGGAAGTTGCAAACCCTGATGGCGTGGATTGTGGTGTCGCTCAATTATTTCTGGCGGCCCGAGCAGGATGTGAACTGGGCGCGCGGTCTGTTCTTCCATGAACAGCACGTGATTCCAGGATGGGCGTATCTACTCGCCTACCTGACCGTGGTGCCGCTGTTCGTTTATTTCCCCACGCACTTATTTCTCAGTTGGCTCAGCCGCCGCTGGCAGGCGCGACGGCAGAACCCGACTCATCTCAACGCAGTTCACGGTTGATCTAACGGGTGCCGGTCACGGTGCGCGGTGGTGCGCTCTTCACATATTTGTCAAACCAGCGCAGCATCTCATACACCAACTGTTCGTTCGACTCCATGGCGGTATACCAGTGCGGCTCGTGCGGCAGCACGACGAGGCGAGCGGTACCGCCGTTGCCTCGAATCGCTTCGTAGAGCTTGTTCGCCTGCAGCGGCGTAGTACCAGGATTCGCATCTTCCGCGCCGTGCATGATGAGCAGTGGCGTCTTGATTTTGTCAGCGAAGAAAAATGGAGAGACTTTCAAGTAGACATCCGTCGCCTCCCACACCGATCGCCGCTCGTTTTGAAAGCCGAAAGGCGTAAGCGTCTTGTTATAAGATCCGCTGGTCGCAACGCCGGCCCGGAATAAATCAGAATGCGCCACCAGATTCGCCGTCATCAAAGCGCCATGACTGTGCCCCGTGACTCCAATGCGGTCGGGATCGGCAACGCCCAGCCGCACGGCTTCATCGACTGCGGCCTTCGCGTCGGCGACCAGCTGATCCATATAAGTGTCGTAGGCCTTCTTCGGATCGCCGATGATGGGGAACGAAGTGTTGTCGATGATCGCGTAACCTCCGAGCAGCAACAGTCTGTATTCATACAGTTGGGTGAAGGTTTCTTGCGAGCCTGTAACCTGGCCCGCAGTCGAAGCGTCGGCGTAGTCGAGGGGATAGGCATACAGAATCGTCGGAACGCGCGTGCCTTCCTGATATCCCGGTGGCGTGTAGAGCGTGAACGACAAGTCCAGCCCGTCGGCCCGCTTGTACTTGACCAGCCGCTTCTTGATCGCGCGCACCTCCGGCGTGGGATCGGGAATGTGAGTGAGCGCAACGCTGGTCGAAGAAAAAGTCGCTTCTCCGGCGGGAGCGGTCAGGGATTTTCCCAGCGTTCGCGTGAACGCATTCGGCGGGTCGGCCGGCGATTGATGCCACGTCAGGAATGTCCGCGTCTCCGGCCCGGTGAAGGAAAGAAATCGCTCGAAGCAGGTCTTCTCGCTGCGGAACAGGCGCTCTGTTTTTAGCGTTTTGAGATCGAGCCGGTCGAGGAACGGCCGGTCTCCATCGGGCGAAGAGCCCACTCCTGCAAGGTAGATCGAATCGCCGTCCTGCCGAATCACCCACGAGCCGTTCGCGAGCTGGCGTCTCACCGGACGGCCGGGGTTCGCATAGTTCTCGTCCGTCGAGAGATCCCAGAGCAGGCGAGGTTTTTGTTGCTGACCATCCACATCGACAACAAACGTCCGTCTCCAGTGCCGGTTGTTATCGTATTCGTTCATGAGCGCGGTGCGCGGCTGTTCGCCCCACATAAAGCCGACATAACGCTGCTCCGTCCGTGCGATTTCGGCCGCGGATGCGGTGAACGGCGCTTTGAGAAGTACGACTTTATCGCGCGCCGGAACATTCACGTTCCAGTCGCCGCCATCCAGCGCCTCCGCCCAGACCAGCGTCGCCGGATCGGTAGCCCGCCAGGAAAAGTCGCGCGGACCCAGGGGAACGCCATGAATGGGAACGCGGTCCGCTAGCGAAAGCGACGCGATGGTGTGAGTCAGAACATGGGAGCGATCCGTCACGTCCCAGACCTCGACTTCCTTCGGGAAGCGATCATAGGTGGTGACATAAGAATAAGGTTTGTGGATCGCGATGACGAGAATGTGCTGCCCGTCCGGCGCGGGATCAATCGATTCGTAATTCGCCGGTTTTCCTACGGGCGTGATCGCTCCGGTCGCCGCATCGACCAGCGCAAGCTGCGTGGCCGCATAGTAGTCGAAGACATCCTCGTCGTGCTTGTTGTTGAGCGTGTCGCGGTTTTCGTAAGTGCTGCTCTGACCTTTTTGGCCTTCAGTCTCCTGGATGCTCGGGCCAATCGGCACGATTGGTTCGGGCGGCGGCACGCCCATACCCTCGGGCACCAGCTTGACCAGAAGCGTTTTCTGGTCGGGCATCCATTGCATCTCGTCGTCGAGCATCGGATTCAGGTGTGCTCCGGGCACTCGATGTACTTCGCCAGTCTTGGCGTCTCCGGTCCACAGCTCGACCGACTCGGCGGCGATATTCACGAAAGCAAAACGCTTTCCGTCCGCAGACCACACGGGCTCGCCTGGGCACGCGCCCGCGGGAAGCGCGATATGCATCTGCGCGCCACCGGCCGCGCCGCCAAGGATATGCACCAGGTCGAAGCCCGTGGCGCAGGGCGTGATGCCGTAGCCGCCCGGAGTGTCGTGCTTGCTGTGATTCCTGGGCTCAACGCGCGCTCCTGCTAGCCGCAAGAAGGGCGTCGCCACGCGCGAGATCGGTGGATACTCCTGCCACGACACCAGCAGAATCGAGTCGTAGGTCGGGCTCACCGCGGGCTGAGGAGGTAAGGGCGCGCGCATCACATCCAGAATGTTTTTCGGCGGCTGGTTATACCCCGATGTACTCTCGGTGGACTGGCCTGCCATGGGCACATACGCCGCGCAGGCCACCAGCACTCCAGCCAAAAGACAGTTCAACGCGCTTCGCTTCGCCATGAATTCCCTCCGCTAGATTCCATCAGCTCAAACCACACACAAATAGATAAGACGATACTCCGCAGTTTTGGGTAGCCCAACTCTTCGACGAGGCGGTAATACGAGGTGATCCCACCGGTCACTGGGGCAAAATCCTACGTGGAGTGAAACTCTTAAGTCAAACTCTCAAGTCAAACTCTCAAGTCAACGGAGGCCGCGGGATCTCTCGCTCTTCTGCGGCTAGTGCGTCTTGCCCGAATCACCCGGCGGCTTGCGCACGGCCGACTCGGGCTGCGGGTACTCGATCGATCCCTTGAAAGAAGAGATATCTTCCTCGTGAAAGTCGGGGAAGGGCAACTGCTTGCCATCACGCAGCTCTGCGATCTTCTTGACTGCGTTGTCGGCTTTTTCTTTTTCCACTCCGGCGTCGCGGCTTAAGTAAAGTGTCTGCGCCGGAAGTGCCAACCCGCCGCCCGAGTCCTCCATGATATCCATCATGCGCAGAAGCACATCTTCGCGCACCGCGGCGAATTCGTTGAAGTCGCGCGTCAGGATATAAGCAAAAACCTCGACGCTGAGCGAAGTGCCCGCAATGTCGGTGAGGCGCACCCGCACCGTCTTGGTTTCCACCTTAGGGTGGCTGTAGAGCAAGCGGCGGATTTCCGCGATCACGAAGCGGACGTGGTCCGCCTTACTCTCGGGCCGCAGGCCGAGAGTCGTCTTGAACAGAATCTTGTCGCGACGGCTTAGGTTCTCCAGGTTGATCGACGCCACGGTCCCATTGGGAATCGCCAACAGAGTTCGCTCCTCGGTGCGGATGCGCGTGGACCGTAGCCCGATATCTTCGACGACTCCAGTACGGTCGCCGAAGCGGCACACATCGCCGACGCGAAACACCTCGTCGCCCAGCACCGAGACGCCGCCGAAAAGATTTGCAATGGTCTGCTGTGCGCCGAAGCCGATTGCCAGTCCGCCAATGCCCAGGCCGGCGAGCGCCGTGCTCATGTTGAAGCCCAGGTTGCCCAGTACCGCCATAACACCGACGGCAAAAATCATTGCCTTCAGAATGCGCTCGCCCAGCAGCATCAGCGATCCCGTGCCTGCGTGCCCGCGGGCCAGCGCACGATTGCGTACTCGGCGCAACGACCAGCGCACCCCGCGCCACACTATCCAGGTCACGGCGACGATGAGTGCGATCGACGTGAACTGGAAATAGTAGTGGCGGGGCAGCAGCGGGATTCCCAGGTAGCGCGTGAAAATCTGGTGAGCCACTGTGCCGGTGAGCAGCCACGCCGGAGCCGGAACCGACCGCCAGTTGGCGATTTCCACCTGGCCTTGCCGGCGCGCCCACCAGCGCACGGGAATTTCCAGAAGCACCAGCAGAATCCAGCCGATCCCTGCGGCGATGGGCACTGCCACCAGCAGCGCCAGCCACTGCCACAGAGGCATGCCTGCGATCTGGTGCTTTACCAGAACGCCTGGGAGTTTGCTCTCAACTTGTCGTGCTTCAGCCTGATCGTAGAGCTCGGGAACTTTGGCCAGCGTGTCGGAAGAGATTAACCAGATCTTGCCTGCGCTCGGATCCGACACGCGCACCAGTTCCAGGTCGTCCTCGATATCGCCCGACGACATCGTCCCCAATTTCTGCCGGCCGAGCGGAACGCCTTCCTGAGGAATTCCTTCCGCCTGAGTAAAGATCCCGACTCGTCCGGTGAATACTTTGGGGTTGTTCAAAACTGCGTTCAGCTGGCTGGCGACCTGCTCGCCTTCGGTTTGCCGCCGTGCCGCGCTCATCTGCAGGTACTGCGCGGCGATGCTGTAGTTGCCCGATTGCGCCGCTTGTAGAAATCCCAGTACGGCGCCCGAAGGCGTCGTGCGCCCCAGCGGATCGCTGGGCGCATTGGATGTGCTCGTTGTTGAGGAAGACGGCAACACACTGCTCAACGGCGACTGCGCGGTGATCGGGAGACTGGAAGAAAAAGCAAGAATCAGAAGCAAGAAGGTCTTAGAGAATGAAGATGAGGATGAGGACATGATGTTCTCCAGCCCGAAGCGCCACGGGCGCACGCAGTCGTTTGCCGCTCGAAGTGAATTTCATTGTATCGAAACGAGCTACGGCAATTTGGACGCTGGGATCGGAAATTAAGATTGGATATTAAGATTGGATATTAAGACTGGATATTAAGACTGGATATTAAGAACTCGCGCGTCATCCCCGCTTCGGCCGGTAGATGTCCGTGCTCGTACCGAAGAAAACTTCTGCGGATTCCATCACCGTTTCCGAAAGCGTCGGATGCGGGTGAATGGTCATGGCGACGTCGCGGGCCAGCGCCGCCATTTCGACGGCCAGCACGCCTTCCGCGATCAACTCTCCGGCGCCGACCCCGACGATGCCGACTCCGAGAACCCGTTCCGTTTGCGGATCAATCAGCAGCTTGGTCATGCCTTCAGGGCGATCGAGTGTAATCGCGCGGCCCGAGGCGGCCCAGGGAAACTTGGCGACCTTGATCTCGCGGTTTTCGTTCTGTGCCTGCGTCTCGGTCAGCCCGCACCAGGCGACTTCCGGATCGGTGAAGACCACGGCGGGAATTGCGTTCGGTTCAAACGCGACTTTGTGTCCGGCGATGGCTTCGACCGCCGTGCGGCCTTCGTGCATCGCTTTGTGCGCCAGCATGGGCTCGCCAACCACGTCCCCGATGGCGTAGACGGCCAGATCATCCGTCTGCAACTGCTTGTTTACTTGAATGAACCCGCGCTGCCCGACTTGCACCTGCGTCTTTTCCAAGCCCGCAATCTCCGAGTTGGGCTTGCGTCCGACCGACACCAGCACGCGATCGAACACTTTCTCGTGCGGCTTGGCTTCGCTAACCCCGACATCCGCTCCTTCGAACGTGGCCCGAATGCCGGTGCCTTCGTCCTGCACCGCAGCCACAGTCGTGTTGAGCAGGATTCCCTCGAACATTTTTTCCAACCGCTTGTGCAGCGGAAGCACCAGATCGCGATCCGCGCCGGGAAGCAATCCGGAAAGCATTTCGACCACAGTCACGCGTGTGCCCAGCGCGGCGTAGACCGAACCCAGTTCGAGACCAATGTATCCACCGCCGACCACCAGCAGGCTGCCGGGAATATCCTCGAGATTCAGCGCTCCGGTCGAATCCATCATGCGCGGCGTGTCGAGTTTCAAACTCGGAACGATCGCCGGACGTGAACCCGTCGCAATGATGATGCGGTCGAAACTCAGCACTTCTTCTGCGCCGTCAGTTTTTGTCACGCGCAGCGTCGTCGAATTCTCAAACTCCGCGCGCCCCTGCACGTAACGAACTTTGCGCTGCTTCGACAGAATGCCGAGCCCTCCGGTCAATTTCTTAACCACGCCTTCCTTCCACGATCGCAGGCGTGCCAAGTTAATCTTCGGCGCGGCAAATTCAATTCCCCAGTCCTTCGCCTGATGCGATTCCTCCACCAACTTGGCCACGTGCAGCAGCGCCTTCGACGGAATGCAGCCCCGGTACAAGCAAACGCCGCCCGGATTCACCTCCGGATCGATGAGGGTGACGGTCATCCCGAGATCGGCGGCAAGAAATGCGGCGGCGTATCCACCGGGACCGCCGCCGACGACTGCGATGTTTAAGTTTGTCGTTTCAGACATGAGTCTTTCAACCACAAAGGGCACGAAGGTACACGAAGGAAAACGAATCTAAAGCGAGAACTTGAAGCGCCACGTCGATCACTGGTTTCCTTCGTGAACCTTCGTGCCCTTCGTGGTTCATGGTTTTGATTTTCATCCCTGCACCGACAGCAGGAACGGCTGTTCAAACGCCTCCGCGATCCAGCGCAGGAAGCGGGCCGCATCGGCCCCGTCGATCAGGCGGTGATCGTAAGAGAGCGACAGCGGCAGAATCAGCCGCGGCTCAAACTTGCCGTTAATCCACTCCGGCTCCATGCGCGACCGCGAAAGCCCGAGGATCGCGACTTCCGGATGATTCACAATGGGCGTAAATCCGACGCCGCCAATGCCGCCAAGATTCGTAATGGTGAAAGTCCCGCCCTGCATTTCTTCGGGCGTAATCTTTTTGTCCCGCGCTTTTTTCGAGAGCTGCGACAACTCGACCGCGAGCTCAACGATGTTTTTCTTGTCCACATCACGGATCACCGGAACCAGCAGGCCGCGATCCGTGTCCGCGGCCACGCCAATATTGATGTACTGCTTGTAAACGATTTCTTCTTTCTCAATGTCTATGCTGGCATTGAACTGCGGAAACACCTTGAGCGCCGCGGCGCAGACTTTCAGCGCGATTGCCGTCACTGTCATTTTTCCGCCGGCTTCTTCGGCTTTCGGAGCGAAGCGCGCGCGCAGTTGCTCGAGTTCGGTGATGTCGGCGCGGTCGTGCTGCGTGACGTGCGGAATCGTATTCCAGGCTTCGGCAAGGTGCTCTGCAGTCTTGCGCCGGACCCCGCGCATCGACACGCGCTCGACTTTGCCCCACTTGGCGAAGTCGGGCAGTTGGGGTTGCGCAAAATATCCGGCACGCGGCGGTGCCTGCGCCGCCGTAGCCGCCGCCGAGAGCAACGCTTTCGCGTAGGCCTTGATGTCATCTTCGCTGATGCGTCCGCCCGGGCCCGTTCCTTTGACCTCGTAAATGTCAACGCCGACCTCACGGGCAAATCGCCGCACATGCGGCGCGGCAGGAATCGCCTGACGATGTTCTGTCCCGGCAACTTTGCCCAACTGCAGCGGCATACTAAAGACCGGCGAAGCGGGCCGCGGTTGGTCGGGGGGCAGAGCCTGTTCTTCCGTCTTGCCCTCGGCGCGAATCGCTGCCTGAAACGCCAGCCGCGCTCCGTGCTGTCCGGAAACGTGTTCCACGGGGGCATTCCGCGCGCGTGTGGTTTCGGCCTGCACTGGTGCCCCGCCTTCGAGCGTGAAGATCACTTGTCCGACTTTGATCTTCTCGCCCTCTTTCACTTTCACTTCTTTGACCACGCCGCTCACCGACGAAGGCACTTCCACCACGGCCTTGTCAGTCTCGAGTTCCATCACCGGCTGGCCTTCGGAGACCTTGGTGCCGGGCGCGATCATCAGACGAACCAGATCGCCCTGCGAAATGTTTTCTCCGAGTTCGGGCAACTTGAATTCGCTCGCAACCTGCGGCTGAGCGCGGCGTTCGGCCCGCTCCACTGCTGGAGCGGAGGCAGGTGTCGATGGAGCAGAGGACGGCGCGGGCGAACCCGCGGGCTGAGATGCCGCGACGGGCGGCCCAACTGGTTCTGTCGGGGCAACCGTTGCTGCGATCTCTGGCGCGGATCTTACACCAGCCCCGTTCTCGACGGTGAAGATCACCTGACCGACCTTAATCTTGTCACCCTCTTTCACGTGAATCTGCTGCACGGTTCCGCTCACCGACGAAGGCACCTCGAGGACAGCCTTATCGGTTTCGAGTTCCATGACCGACTGACCGGCGCTCACCGTGGAACCCGGGGCAATCATGAGGCGCACCAAGTCGCCCTGTTCGATATTTTCTCCCAGCTCGGGAAGTTTGAATTCGATCACCGCGTCCGTTCCTTTTCTAAAATGTCGCTTTTCACCGTAGAGATGTTGCTTGCAACGCCTTGCCGGCGCCACCTCAAACCGTCGTTCCCCGTTGCCGCCGAAAGAGAGACGTAGCAAGCCACGTCTCTACGAATCGCATCGTCGAAACCGATTAACTGATCGCCGGATTCACCTTGTCAGGATTGATCTCCAGCTCCTGAATCGCCCGCTTGACCACGTCCGTGCCGATCTTCTTCTCGCGAGCCAACGCTCCGAGGGTAGCGAGCACAATGTGCTTGGCATCCACCTCGAAGAAGTCCCGCAATGCTACTCGGCTTTCGCTGCGCCCGAAACCGTCGGTTCCCAGCGAGACGAGTTGCCCCGGAACCCACTTGCCCAAACTCTCCGGCAGTACCTTCATATAATCCGACGCCGCGATGAAAGGCCCGGACGCATCTTTCAAAGTTTCCGTCACGTAAGGAACCTTCGCCGCCTCCGCCGGATGCAGCATGTTCCAGCGCTCGCAATCGTTAGCATCGCGATAGAGCGCTTTGTAGCTGGTCACGCTCCACACGTCGGCCGCGACTCCGTACTTTTCTTCCAGAATCTGCTGCGCCTTGAGCACCTCAAACATAATCGCGCCGCTGCCCAGCAGTTGCGCCCGCAGCTTGGCGTCACTCTTGGCTGAAGCCTTGAACCGGTACAGCCCTTTCAGCACGCCTTCGCGAACGTTGCCATTCTGTGGCATCCCAGGCATCGCCAAAGGTTCGTTCCCAACCGTCAAGTAATAGAAGATCGATTCCTGATCGACATACATGCGCTTGATGCCATCCTGAATAATGATGGCGATCTCGTACGCAAACGCCGGATCGTAGCAGAGCAGGTTCGGCACCGGCAGCGCGAGCACATGGCTGTGGCCGTCCTGGTGCTGCAGCCCTTCGCCCGCCAGCGTGGTGCGCCCGGCCGTGCCGCCGACGAGAAATCCGCGGCAGCGCATATCGGCCGCGGCCCAGATCAAATCGCCGATCCGCTGAAAACCGAACATCGAATAATAAATAAAGAAGGGAATCGTGTTGATACCGTGATTCGCATACGCCGTGCCCGCGGCGATGAACGAGCACATCGATCCCGACTCGGTAATGCCCTCCTCGAGAATCTGCCCGTTCTTGGCCTCTTTGTAATAGAGCAGCGTGTCCATGTCGACGGGCTCGTAGTTCTGGCCGACGCTGGAATAAATCCCCACCTGGCGGAACAATGCTTCCATGCCAAACGTGCGGGCCTCGTCGGGAACGATGGGCACGATCAATTTGCCCAACTCCGGATCGCGCAGCAACTTCGCCAGCAATCGCACGAACACCATGGTCGTCGAAACTTCGCGTGCTTCGGTGCCTTTGTGGAATTCCTCGAAATGCGAATCAGGCACGGATTTCAGAGCCGCCGCCCGCACCTTGCGCGTCGGCATGTATCCACCCAACTGCTGGCGCCGCGCCTGCATATATTTGATCTCGGCACTGTCGTCCGAAGGCCGGTAAAACGGCGCGTTGTGCAGTTCGTCGTCCGGAATCGGAATTCCGAAGCGCGAGCGGAACATCTGCAACTCGTCTTCGTTCAATTTTTTCTGCTGGTGCGTGATGTTCTTGCCCTCTCCCGCTTCGCCCAGCCCATAGCCCTTGATCGTCTTGGCCAGAACAATCGTCGGCACTCCGGTCGTCTCCACCGCCGCGCGAAACGCCGCGTGCACCTTGATGGGATCATGCCCGCCCAGCCGCATACGCGCCAATTGATCGTCGGAAAGATGTTCGACCATCTTCAGCAGACGCGGATCGCTGCCAAACAGGTTTTGCCGGAAGTAGGCTCCGCTCTCGACAAAATACTTCTGATACTGCCCGTCGCTGATTTCGCCCAAACGCCGGACCAGCAGCCCATCGCGGTCGTTCTGAATCAGGTTGTCCCAATCCGAGCCCCAGATGCACTTGATGACGTTCCAGCCCGCGCCGCGGAAAATCGCTTCCAGTTCCTGAATGATTTTTCCGTTGCCCCGCACCGGACCGTCCAGCCGCTGCAGGTTGCAGTTCACCACGAATATAAGGTTGTCGAGTTTTTCGCGCGAGGCCAGCGTGATCGATCCCAGCGACTCGGGCTCGTCCATTTCGCCGTCGCCCAGAAACGCCCAGACCTTCCCGCCCGTACTCTGCTTGAGCCCGCGATTCTCCAGATACTTGATGAAGCGCGCGTGGTAAATCGCCTGGATTGGCCCCAGTCCCATCGACACGGTGGGAAACTCCCAGAACTCCGGCATCAGCCACGGGTGGGGATAGGAACTCAGCCCTCCACCCGGTTTCAATTCACGGCGGAAGTTCTGCAGCTTCTCTTTCGAAATGCGGCCTTCAAGATAAGCGCGCGAATAAATTCCGGGAGCGGCGTGTCCCTGAAAATACACCACGTCTCGGTCTCCGCTTTCCGTTTGCGCGCGAAAGAAATGGTTGAACGCAACTTCATACAGCGTGGCCGCCGACGCGAAGGTCGAGATATGTCCGCCAATGCCTTCCTGGATCTTATTGGCCCGCACCACCATGGCGAGCGCATTCCAGCGCACCAGGCTCTTGATGCGCCGTTCCATCTCCTGGCTGCCGGGAAACGGAGGCTGTTGCCGAGTAGGAATCGTGTTCTGGTACGGCGTGGTCGCCGAAAAAGGCAGGTTGATGCCGGCCTCGCGCCGCGCGTGCAGCGCCAACTGCTGCAGCAATCGGCCTGCCCGGTTGGGGCCGCCTTTCGCAAGAACATAGTCCAGAGAGTCGACCCACTCCCTGGTTTCTAAAACCTCTAAGCCGTCAGTTTCCGTCTGAGCCACGTCTGGTTTCTCCATCGCAGAATGCGCAATACTCCATCATAATTGAAACGCTCGGATTTTTGCTGGCGGACCGTAAGTGCGCTAACCACGAAGGGCACGAGAGTTCTTGCCGGTCGGCCTTCGTGAACCTTCGTGTCCTTCGTGGTTTATGCCTTTGTTTTTCTTATCGGCATGCGACTGGTTTAAAATCGCCTCTCCGTTTGCAGGAGGACTCCATGTTACGGATCGTGCTGCTGTTGGCGGTTGTGGTCGTGCTGATCGTACTCGTCCCGCGCCTGTTGTCCCATTCGGCTCCGCCCTCCGAAGGAAGCGACGCTCCCGACTTCACGCTGCCTTCGCAGGAAGATTCGTCCGTCAGCTTGAAAGACTACCGCGGCAAGTGGGTCGTCCTTTATTTCTATCCCAAGGATCAGACGCCAGGATGCTCGCGCGAAGCCCACAATTTTCAAGCCGATCAGCCGAAGTACGCCGACCGCAATGCCGTCGTGTTGGGCGTGAGCCTCGACAGCGTCGAGTCGCACAAAAAGTTTTGCGCCAAGGATGGCCTGAACTTCAAACTGCTGGCCGATACCGACCACAAGGTCACCGACTCCTACGGATCGTTAACCAACCTCGGCGTCGTAAAGTTTGCCGCGCGTCATACCTTCCTCATCGATCCCAGCGGAAAGATCGCGAAAGCCTATACCAGCGTAGATCCGGCCAAACACAGCGCCGAGGTACTCCAGGATTTGGATCTACTCCAGAAATCCGAAGCAGCGAAGCGTTTGTAGAGATGTTGCTTGCAACGTCTCTGTCGGCAGCACCGCGAGCGCAGGGTTCGTTTACGCCGTCGGCAGAGACGTACCAAGCTACGTCTCTACGATAATCGTAGCGACGCCCCAATGCCTCTTCGCCAAATCTGCTGGCCGCGACGTACACTACCACAATGGCCACCGCAGCCAGGAACGACATTCCCGGGAATAGCGTCCGCGGACCCGCCGCCTACCGCTTCCCGCCCGGCTTCCAGCGCAACCTTCTCTGGTTCGCGCTCCGCAAATTCCGCCCTGCGAATCCCATCCTGCTCTTTCAGCACCTGGCCCGGGAATACGGTGATATCGCGCACTACAAAATCGGATGGCATCACATTGTCTTTCTGAATCATCCTGACTACATCCGCGAAGTGCTGGTCGTGCAGAACGACAACTTCGTCAAAGAACGCACGGTGCAGCGCACCAAAATGCTGCTGGGCGAGGGCATGATCACCAGTGAAGGCTCTCAACATCGCACCCAGCGCCAGGTGGCGCAGCCCGCGTTCCATCGCCAGCGCATTCCCGAATACGCCGCCATCATCGTCCAGGAGGCAGCCCGCTTGCGCGACCGCTGGCGGCCCGGCGAGCAGCGCGACATTGCCGTCGACATGATGCACCTGACCCTCAACGTGGTCGCGCAAACCCTGTTTGCTACAGATCTCCGTGGGGCAGCGGGCGGTGAAACGAAAGGTGAAGTGGGTGAACTCGCCGACGCCATCAACCGCATCATGGGTCTCTACAATTTTCTGGTGATGTTGCCCGCTGCGGAGTGGCTGGTGCACATCCGCCCTCCCGGCCTGGCTGCCTTCGTCCGAGCCCGCAAGCGTATTGACGCCGTCGTGTACCGCATGATCGCCGCGCACCGGCAGCGCAGTTCCCACTCCGGCAGCCTGCTCGACCTGATGATTGCCGCCTCACCCAATAAAGACGCGGCCTCGGAGCAGTCCCTGCGCGATCAGGTCATCACGATCTTTCTCGCTGGCTATGAAACCGTGGCCAACGCGCTCTCCTGGACGTGGTACCTGCTCTCGCAAAACCCCGAGTCCGAACGCCGCTTCCACCAGGAAATCGACCGCGAGTTGCAAGGCCGTCTGCCCACTTTCGACGATGTTCCCCGTCTCCGCTATGTGGAGATGGTGCTGGCGGAATCGCTGCGGCTCTATCCGCCGGCGTGGGCCATGGGCCGCTACGCGCGCCATGATTTTCAGTTAGGAGATTTTTTCCTGCCCGCGAAAACAACTGTCCTGATGAGCCAGTTCATCACTCATCGTGACCCACGTTTTTTCCCCGATCCGCTCCGCTTCGATCCGGAACGCTTCACCCCCGAGGCCCGGTCGCGGCGAAACAAGCTGACTTACTTTCCCTTCGGAGCGGGCGTCCGGCAATGCATCGGCGAATCGTTTTCCTGGATGGAGGGCGTGCTGCTGCTGGCGACGCTGGCGCAGAAATGGAAGCTGACACTCGTACCTGGTCACCCCGTCGAGCCCGAGCCCTTGATTACATTGCGTCCAAAGTACGGCATGAAGATGCAAATCGAATCGCGAGACGAAGTCAGCCGACCGTTTGCCGCGACTACCTGCCCGCCAGATACATTTCCGCAACGTGCTGAGTGATCTTCCCGGGTTCAGCATCCTCCAGATTCGAGAGCGCGACCACGGTCAGCTGATCGTCAACATAGCGGTCGATGGCGGTCTCGAATCCCTGCCATGCGCCATCGTGATGAATGCACCGGTGCCCGTTCCTGTCGTCAATAAACCAGCCAAAGCCGTAGTTGCCCTTATTCGGCTGTCCGTTCTTCAGCTTCGCCGGAGTCCACATCAAATCGAGGCTCGACCGCTTCAGCAGTTTTTCCGTGTACAGTGCGGCGTCCCACCTGGCCAGATCGAGAATCGAAAAATACAAGCTGCCGTCGGCGGTCGTGTTCACGATGGGCGCCACCCACTCCTGGTTTTTCAGTTCGCCTTTGATCAGCCGGTAACCCGCGGAACGATTCGGAACGATATCGGCTTCACTGATAATGCGCGTGGACTGCATGCCCAGCGGCTGGAAGATTCGCTGTTGCAGAAAGTCGCCATAAAACTCGCCGGTCACGCGATGGATCAGAATTCCCAGCGTCACATATCCGAAATTGCTGTACTCCCAGTTCGTCCCCGGCGGATACGCCAGAGGAATGCTCTCGATCAGTTTCAGCTCTTCGTCTTCGGTCCAGTCCTTGCGGAAATTAAAGTCCTTGGGATAGTCGCCGAACCCCGCCGTATGGCTGAGCAACTCACGCACGGTCACTTCCTTCCAACTCGCCGGAGCATCCGGAAAATATTTCGTCAGCGGATCGTCGAGCCCAACCTTGCCCTCCTCAACCAGCATCATGACCGCTGTCGCGGTGAATTGCTTTCCCACCGATCCCGACTGGAAGATCGTCTCCGGCTTCGCCGGCACATGCAATTCCACGTTGGCCAGTCCGAAACCCTCGGCCCGCACGATTTTGCCGCCCTTCGCCACCAGCAGCGCCAGCCCGGGGATGTGCTGCCGCTGCATTTCCGCTTTGACGTAATCGGCGACAGCATCCGTGGCCGCAGAATTCTGTGCATGAGCGATCGAGACTGCAAAGAAGAACGCCAGATAAATGGAAAAGATGGAGAATCGGCGAAGGCTCATGGTATGCAAGCGCTGATTTGCGACCATGAGTCTACCAGAGCTCGTACCAGCAAGAGTCGGCGCCGTTTCGACGGCCAGCCCCTGTGTTCCTCCGTGTCCCCTGTGGTGAAGGGTTTTCGCGCTTACCCGCGACCCCGGAACTGGATGATGTGCCGCCGGTCGCGTTTCGACGGCCGCCCCTCCGGCAGCGTCTCAAACTCGCGCATCGCTTTCCGCTCCGCTGCCGCCTTCGCCCGCAGTTCGCGGCTCTCCTCGCTCTCGCGGTAGAGCGCCTGCGCCACCGAGGCCGGCCCGCGCGCCTCGCTCAGCAGCAGCACTTCCACCTGAAACTCGCCGCCCTCATTGGTTACGCGTAGCCGATCCCCAACCCGGACTTCCCGCGCCGCCTTGGCCGGTTGCCCGTTCGACAAAATTCTGCCCAGCTCGCAAGCCCGCTTCGCCAGCGGCCGCGTCTTGAAAAATCGCGCCGCCCACAGCCAGATATCCATCCGTACGCCATCCATGTATCTATCTTCCTAACAACGCCGAAACAACGCCGTTCAAAAATGAAAAATCAAATCGCTCGCCACCGTCAGCTGATTCTGCCGCCGGCCGTTATCGTAAGCCCTCATATCCCACGCCCGCTCGAACCGTAATTCTGGACGTATCTGCACCGTCGTCCCGATCCAGTGCACCCACGTAATCGTGTTCTCAGAGTACCGCGTCGCGTAGCCCGTGCGCTGGCCCTTCTTGTCGTTGAGAAAGTCGCTGCGAAACGACAGGAAGTCATGCAACGAGAGTTCCTTCTGCAGGAAATTCACCACGGCATATTCCGGAGTCGTGCACCGCTGTTCTCCCGGCAGGCAATACGCGGCATTGGCGCCCGTCTCCGGCTGAATCGTCCCGCCCAGCGCCGGCACATCGCGCTGATACATGTACCAGGTTTCGGTTGCCATGTGCACTGTCTTCGAGAACTTGTGATACCACGTCGCGTCATACTGCTGCAGATTGTTGTAGGCATACTTGCCGTCATTGATTCCGTTGGCGCAGACGTAAACATTGTCGTTCACCGACGTGGTCGTATAACTCACACACGCCGTGCCCGAGGCCTTTGCGTCGGGCGTCCACGGAGCCACATCGTGGCCATCGGTAATCCCCAGTTGCACCAGCCAACGATCGTTCAGCTTCACCGTCGCCATCAGACCTGTGTCGGTAAACGGATCAATCGCATACAAGAGCGAGTGGCTGAAAATATAATTATTCGGTGCCAGTTGCGCCTCGATCCCCGGCACCGAGATAAAGCGTCCCACCCTGACGTTCATTCCCTGCGCCACTTGCGGAAAGTAGACGTCGACATATTCGAGCGTCGGATCAAAACCGTACTGATGATGATCGTTCAGCAACTGCCCGCTCCCGTAGCCCTTCCCAATCGTGAAGCGATAATCCGTGCCGTAGAGCGCCGTCAGGTGATAGCCCCAGTCCACGTGGTCGCGTTGCACCGAATCCGGCAACCGCTCGGCGTAGAGAACAATCTGATTCATCTGCAAGCGATTCGAATAATTGTCGTTCGCTTCGGGTGAATTGGAGTGCGAAGAGGTGCCGAAGTTCAGCGTGGGATCGATCCATCCATACACCTTCGTCCGGCTCCGAGCCTGATTGATCGCCGTCATCAGCGGATAGCTGTTCGTGTCCGGCTCTCCAATCACCGGCGAACCCCCGTATGACCAATCCGAATTCGGAAATGGCGGCGAATCCAGCGGCGACGGAACCCCGCGCCGCGCCGGGGCTGGCGCAGGCGAGGCAGCGGCAGTCCCCTTCCAGTCCTGGCGATAAAACTCCGCCCAGCGGGCAAAGAATCCCTTCGTCTCACTCGTCCCCGGAGTCGGAGTGCCCGGAGTAGGAGCATCCGGCAGCTGCTTTTCAACCTGCTGTCCTGTAGCCAGATCGCTCCCCAAAAGCACGACGACTGCGAACACAAAGAGGCGGAGGTTGCGGCGTGGATCACTCTTACGGCGCATAGGTTGGATGTACAGAATCGAAACGGCCCATCAAGGCCGACGTACAAGGCAGGCGGGAATCGTAGGCAGACTCAAAGCAACTACAAAGAAAAATTTGGAGGCGCGGGTCGGAATCGAACCGACGCATAAAGGTTTTGCAGACCTCTCCCTTACCACTTGGGTACCGCGCCCTCTTCTCCGAGCAGAATTCATTGTACTGGCAACCGCTTCGCCGCTTCAACCTCCGCCGATTTGTTCAGAGTTGAAGGCATGTAATCTGCAAAGCGGGCGCAATAAGACGCGACGACCTCAGCAACCGAGCAATAAAACGCCCGGGGGATTCATGGCTTCCTCATCCCCCGGGCACAAATGTGCCGCTATACACCCCACTACGGCGTGACCGTGAAATTAGTCTTACTGGTTCCCGTGCCACCCGCAGTGGTAACCGCGACGGCCCCCGTCACTGCCCCTGTCGGTACCAGCGCGTCCACAGTGGTGTCGTTGATCACCTTGTAGCTGGTTGCAGCAACTCCGCCAAACGTTACCTTCGTCGCAGCGGTGAAGCTGTTCCCCGTGATGGTGACCGATTGGCCTACCGGCCCGCTGGTCGGAGTGAAGCTGGTGACTTCAGGCACGACCACAAACTTGCCAAAGCTGGCGATCCCGCCCGCGGTCGTGATGCTGATGCCCGCGCCCGTTCTCGCTCCGGCCGGCACGGTCGCCGTCACGCTCGTATCGCTGTTGACCTTGAAGGTCGCTGGCTTGCCGCCGATGGTCACCGCGGTCGTTTGCGTCAGGCTGACTCCCGTGATGGTCACCGGAGTTCCCACAATCCCGCTGAGGGGGAGGAAGCTCTTGATCTGCGGCGTCACCAGGAATGTCCGGTTGCCCTTCATCGTGCTGGTAAACGTCGTTACCGTCACGGTCCCCGTGGTTGCCCCCGCGGGGACGGTCGCCGTCATGTAAGTATCGGTGACGTTCGTAAATTTCGCGGCAGTTCCGTTGAACGACACACCGGTCGTCCCCGTGAACCCCTGACCGAGGATCTCAACCGTGGAGCCCACCTTACTGGTCCAATTCACCAGATCGACGAGCGGCTTGAATCCCACGTTGAGGCTATAGAAAACAGCGCCACCCAAAGAGTTCCCGTTAGTGTTGCCATAGAGTTCTCCGTTCGTGTGCAGCACCAGGGGTGTCGTGGCGCCGAAGCTATCGCAGGTCTTGTAGCAGAAGTTGTGGAGGACACTCTCCTTGCCCGCCGGCGTGATTTTGAAGATCGTTCCGTAGTTCGTCATTCCGCCGTTGAGCGTTGTACCGTAAAAATTGCCGTCGGTTCCAACCGTCAGACCCGCCTCGGGAAGCTGTCCATCATAAAGGTTGGTGCTGGTGCTCTGGCCAAAGGTGAAGCTGTGGATCACCGTTTCAACGCCAGCCGGCGTGATCTTGAACACGGTTCCTTCGTTGTAAGTACCGCCTTGATAAGTCGTCCCGTAGAAATTGCCGTCGGGCCCCTGCACCAGGATCCCGATCGGACGGGTCCCGTCGCTGGGATAGCCCGCGAAGTTGTGCAGAACGGTGATTTTGCCGCCCGGAGTAATCTTGTACACCACGCCGAAGTTGCTCTTGCCGCCATATTGCGCGGTTCCATAAAAATTGCCGTCGGTGCCCTGCGTAGGCAGGTTGGGCAAACTGCCGTCGGTGTAATTGAAGTCGGCGAGGGCCTTGAACACACCCGTGGGACTGATTCGGAAGAACGCTCCGTACTGCCCGTTGTACTCTACCTCGGAAACGCCGTAGGTATTGCCATCCTGACCCTGAAGAGTCGTGTAGACGGGGGCGCTCTCGTCGGTGCTGTTGGTAAAGGAATACAGCGTCGTCAACACTCCCAGGGGAGTGACCTTGAACACCGTTCCTGCCCCATCTTTGCCGCCGATCTTCGTGGTCCCGTACAAGTCCCCATCAAAGCCCAGCGTCGCGCCGCCCTCGGGGTCGCTGCCATCTTCACACGACGTCAGGGCGCAGAAGCTGTAAACTTGGGACAACGTTCCCGTTGTCGTGATCTTGTACACCGTGCCGTCGAACAATGTTCCAGTATTGGCTAAGGTGCTGTAGAGATCGCCATCGCGGCCTTGCGCCATCATTTGGGGCGCTCGGATGCCGCTCCATGCCCCGGAGCCGATCGGGTAGGTGTGCAGCACGGTATAGGTTTGGGCACTCGCGGTTTCCGCGGCCAACAGCAGCGCCAATACGATCATCGCCAGCTTAATCGGCGAAAGCACAATCATCGAAACTACGGTTCCACGCTGTTTCATATAAATCTCTCCGCAAAACGGAATTCGGGCGAACAAATCTGGGCATCCCACAGTTTTTGCGTGCTCGGCGGACTGGTTCGTGGCAAAATGTCTCCGCTTACCAGTGTCCGTTGGGCAAGCAGTCTGCACCATCCCTCGCTGCATGTCCTGACGGAATTCTTAAGAAGTCTAAAGAGTGGCCAAGTCTATGAATTACAAAGGAGCTGCAGGAGAAGTTGCAGAGACTTCCGGCCGCCTGTGGCGCTTTGCCGACTACGAATTTGACGAACTGGGACGCGAGTTGCGGGTCAAGGGCAAGCCGGTAGAGCTCGAATCGAAGCCTCTCGACATCCTGCTGCAGCTTCTTCTCCATGCCGGAGAGGTTGTCACCAAGGAAGAATTACTCGAATCCGTCTGGCCCGACGTTATGGTGGTGGATGGGTCGTTAGCCACCGCTGTCTCCAAGCTACGCAAGGCCATGGGAGACGAGGACCATCCTGCGATCGTTACGGTTCCTCGAGTTGGCTATCGCCTGGGCGTTCCGGTCTATTGCAAAACGGTGGCGGCCGCCGCCGGTCCCGAACTTGGATTCAAGACCGGTGACGCGGTTCCCGGCCGGGAGCAATGGCGCCTCTCTCGTTCCATGGACGTCTCGGGATCGAGCGAAGTCTGGCTGGCTGAAAACCCGAAAACTCACGAACATCGGGTCTTCAAGTTCGCCGCCGATGGATCTCGCTTGAAGGGCCTGAAGCGCGAGATTACCGTCTCCCGTTTCCTGCGCGAATCTCTGGGCGACCGGCCAGAGTTTGTCCGCATCCTGGAATGGAATTTCGAGACCGCCCCTTATTTTCTGGAAAGCGAGTATTCCGGGTCGAACCTCGCAGAATGGGCCGAAATGCAGGGAGGTCTCTCCAAGGTTCCCTCCGCTACCCGCCTGCAACTGTTGATCGATGTTGCCCAGGCCGTCGCCGCCGCGCACGACATTGGAGTCCTTCACAAGGACTTGAAACCCGCCAACGTCCTGGTCGTGCCCGGTGCTAAAGACGCATGGCAGATCAAACTCGCCGACTTCGGCAGCGCTTCTTTGTTCGATCCCTCGCGGTTGCGTTCGTTGGGCATCACCAACCTGGGATTCACCCAGACCGCATCGCTCGAAACCCACCAGCAGTTAACCGGCACGCTGATGTATCTGGCCCCTGAAGTTCTGGCCGGCCAGTCTCCCAGCGCCGGCGCCGATGTTTATGCTCTCGGCGTCATGCTCTACCAGTTGACCATCGGCGATTTCCGCAAGCCGCTGGCCCCGGGCTGGGAAGCCGAGATCCAAGATCCTCTGCTTCGTGAGGACATCGCCGATGCGGCCTGTGGCGATCCTGCCCGCAGGCTCAACAGCGCCGCCGACCTGGTCGAGCGCCTGCTTACTTTAGAGCAACGCCGCATCCGTCGCGACGAACTGGATGCCGCCGAGCGCCGCGCGAAAACCGCCGAGCACAAGCTGGCGCAGGCACGAGCCCGCCGCCCTTGGGTTGTGTTCGCGGTGGTCGCGTTGGCCGCCGGACTCGCCGTCAGCTTTACGCTTTACCGCAGAGCCACTCGCGAACGCGACAACGCCAACCGCCAGACCGCGATTGCCAGTTCCATCAACCGCTTTCTCTCCGACGATCTCCTGGGCCGCGGCAATCCTTTCGTCAGTGGCAAGTCCAGCGAGTCACTCATGGACGCCATCAAGCAAGCCTCGCCCAGCATCGATCGAAAATTCAAAGATGAACCGCTGGTCGCCGCCCGTCTCCATCAAACCATTGCCCGCGCCCTCGATAACCGGACCGATTACCCGGACGCCCGCCAGGAATACGATCGCGCCGCCGCCCTCTTCAAGCAGGCCGATGGCGATCTATCGCAGGACGCAATCATCGTTCAGCTGCAGCGCACCACGCTCGAAGCACGCAGCTACGAGAAGGACTCGCTTCCTTTAGCCAAATCCATCCTCCAGCAACAGGAAGCCCTGATCGCCAGGCTCCCTCACCCGCGGCCCGACTTGCCGGTCTGGCTATCCTCGGCGAAGGGAATGGTCGCACTGATCGATAACAACGCCAAGTCCGCCGCAGAGAACTTCCAGGCCGCAGTCGACCAGGCCAACGCTCTTCCCGAATTCGACGAAAGCGCGCGCCTGACCTTCAAGCAAAGGCTGGGGTTTTCCTACATTCGCCTAGGGGAGGGCGCGAAAGCGGAGCAGACATTTCGCGATCTCATTGCCGCCTTCACTCGCGTCGTCGGTCCGGACAGCCCGCACGTTTTGCGCGTGCGCCTGAATCTCGCTCAGGCCTTCATGATCGAGAAGAAATACCCTGACGCGGTTCAAGAGGCCAACAGCATTTATCCCGAATTTGTGTCGCAGCTCGGCCCCGACCACGAACTCACCATGCAGTTACTGGCTACGCGGGCCCAGTCGGAAGGCAGCCTCGAACTTTGGGACGACGCCATCCGTGACGACCTGGCCATCCACGCCCTCGCCGTCCGCAAACAAGGCCCGCTTTCGTTCTTCGCCATCGCCACGCTCACCGACGCCTCTCTCGCTCAGTGCCGGTCAGGCCGTTATCGCGAAGGCGAATCCAATGCCCGTGAGGCCTATCAGGCGTCGACGAAAGGATTTGGCCCGCGCGCTGGATTGACCGGAGCCACCGCCGACACCTTGGCCAGTTGCCTCATCGGCTTGGGCAAATTGGACGAAGCGTCTGCCCTCTTGCAGCAAATCGACATCCCGGTCGTGGCCCAACTCACCGGCGACCCCGACTGGGGCGCAGGCGTGACGTTAGAGCGCGCCGAAATCGCCTAT
This sequence comes from Acidobacteriota bacterium, assembly GCA_013289685.1. Classification (GTDB taxonomy): domain Bacteria; phylum Acidobacteriota; class Terriglobia; order Terriglobales; family Acidobacteriaceae; genus Sulfotelmatobacter. Next base: position 147,797 of record JABCZL010000007.1, read on the forward strand.
CGGCACCACGACTACCCGGCAGCTCGCAGCTATGTTGAAACCGTAGCCCCAGTGTTTACCCGCAAAGATGCGGAGGCTTATCAGAAGCGCGCCTTCGAAACCCTGAAAGCCGCACTCGACAAGGCATTACCGAAGAACTGACTTGAGTTGGATTCCGTTGGGACCGCAGGCTAGGAAAAATCTGGAGCGGGAGACGGGGGTCGAACCCGCGACATCGACCTTGGCAAGGTCGCGCTCTACCACTGAGCTACTCCCGCTCAACTGGAAAATTATACCGCATCCGCACTTCCCGGCGCGCTTCCCAGAGGCACAACAGGTCACGCACGCGCGTTGGCTTCCGTCGTGAACCTTAGTGTCCTTAGTGGTTTATGGTTCGTTGAACTACGCGAACTCCAACTCAATCTTCTTCGCTTCACGGTCCAGCTTCGCGATCCGAAAACTGCGAACCTGTCCCGCCCGCGCCGGTTCTGCCTTCGCAGGGCCAGACCCACTCTTCCACCGCGCCTGCAGCATGGAACTCAGCGAAGACAGATCCGCCTTCGCCTCCTTGGGCACCTCGCTCTTCATCGGCGCCGCCGCGCTGACCCTGCAGGTCGCATGAATGCCCTCACCCAGTTCGACCCGCGCCGACCCGCCCGACTCGTCCATCAGCCTCCCCGTCACCACGTCACCTTCGTTGTGCTCGGCGATGTATTCGTCGAGGCCTGTCGGCACCAGTTGCTTCATGCTCAAACGCATCTGCCGCTTTTCGGGATCAATCGCGATGACCAACGCCTGCACCACCTGCCCAACCCGCAGCACGTCCGCGGGCTGGTTGATCCGTTTTTCCGCGCTGATCTCGCTGACGTGAACCATGCCCTCCACTCCCTCAGCCATCTGCACGAAGGCGCCGAACTTTGTCAAACTCGTCACCGGACCTTCGATCGCCGATCCAACCGGAAAACGCTGCGGCGCGTCGACCCACGGATCCCCCAGCGCCTGCTTCAGTCCCAGCGAGATGCGCCGCTCTCCCGCACTCACCTGCAGGATCACGACCTCCACCGTCTCGCCCGGCTTCACCACGTCGCTGGCCTTCCGGACCTTCCCCTTCGACCACGACATCTCGGAAATATGAATCAGCCCCTCGATGCCGGTCTCCAGTTCCACGAACGCCCCAAACTCCATCAGCCGCGTAACCGTGCCCCGCACCCGATCGCCCGCCTTGAACTTTTCTGGAACGGCGTCCCACGGTTGCGGCTGCAGCTGCTTCAATCCCACCGAAATCCGCCTCTTCTCGCCCTCCGACCCTACCTTCAGCACTTTCACTTCGACCGATTGTCCCACCGAAAGCACATCCGCCGGCTTGTTGACACGCCCCCACGCAATGTCGCTCACGTGCAGCAGCGCATCCACTCCGCCCAAGTCGACGAATGCGCCGTAATCGGTCAGACTGCGGACCGTGCCACTCACCGTCTCGCCCTCTTTGATCTGCGAATAGAACTTGTCCTTGGCGGATCGTTCTTCTTCCTCCGCCACCGCGCGCCGGTCGACCACCACATCCTCATCTGTGACGTCGAGCTTGATGATGCGGCAGCGGATCTCCTGCCCCACCAGCTTCTCCATCTCGGCCGCGTCCCGAACTCCGCTGCGCGAAGCCGGCATAAACGCCCGCACTCCCACGTCGACGCTGAACCCGCCTTTGATCACGCCCGTCACCGTCCCCAGAACGGTGGTCTTGTCGGCAAACGCTTTTTCCAGCCCCGTCCAATCCATGGGCCGCTCGACCTTGAACCGCGACAGCTCGTAGTACCCATCCAGGTCGCGCCCCTTCACCGTTACCAGGCACTTGTCCCCCGGCTTCAACGTTTCCCCTTGCAGCGCGGCCAGCGGCAAAATCCCTTCCGACTTGTATCCGATATCGAAGAACACCGACTCGGCGTTGACCGCAATCACCGTCGCCTGCAGTTGCCGGCTGCCTTCCGTCTTGCGCGAATGGCTCTTGGTGTATTGCGACAGTATGTCGCCGAACGACTCGGTGTTCTCGACCGCAGGCTGGGTTTCAGGAGTTTCCGGATTGGACATGAAAGGGTTAAGACCTCATCGCGGGATAAGATTTACTTAGGATAGCACTGCAGAGCGCAGCGCCGGCGTCCTGGCGGCTCTCAGGCGGGCGTCCCGCCACGCACAGAAGGCAACCCAGTCCGACGTCAGCTTTATTTATGCAGCGCCCACTGCGGATCCTCTTCCGGCCGCACAATCTGTCCATCGCGCATGTGAATGATCCGGTCGCCGTACTCCGCCGCCGCCGGATTGTGGGTGATCATGAGCACCGTCTGCCCTAATTCCTGATTCGATTTCCGCAGCATGCCGAGCACGACGTCTGAGTTCTTGGAATCCAGGTTGCCGGTGGGCTCGTCCGCCAGCACAACCGCCGGCTTGTTGATGAGCGCGCGCGCCAGCGCTACGCGCTGCTGCTCGCCTCCGGAAAGCTCCGACGGGCGATGCCCTAGTCTCTTGGTCAGCCCTAGAAGGTCGGTGATGCGATTAAAGTGCGCGGGATCCCCGTCGCCATTCCCCGATATCTCCCTGGCAATCGCAATATTCGACCGGGCGTCGAGCGTGGGCAGCAGATTGAATTTCTGGAATACGAAGCCAATTTTGCGCTTGCGCATGCGGGTCCGCTCCGCGTCTGAGAGCGTGGCCAGGTCGTCGCCGTCGAGCACTACGCTGCCGCCATCGGCCCGCGTCAGCCCGCCCAATAAATAAAAAAGCGTCGACTTCCCGCTCCCCGACGGGCCCACCACGCTGACGAACTCGCCCTTCTGCACGCTGAAGGAAATGCCGCGCAGCGCCTCAACCTCAATTTTGCCCACGTGATAGGTCTTCCGCAGGTTTTTTGCTTCGATGAATGCTTCGGCCATGCCTGTAAGAATCTTACACGAAGGCATACGCCGCCCGCGGCCCCGCGCTGTGTCACTAATGAAAGTGTCTAGAAAGTAGCCCCAGGAAGGTATTAGCTAGAAGCTAGTAGCTAGGAGCTAACTCACGCCGCGCCGATCTGGCTCGAAATCTGCGGAGGTCGCTGCTGCAGTCGCTTGGGCCCGCGTTTCCGCACCAGCAAGAGCCGGACGCGTTCCAGCAGATCGACCGGCGCGTACATTCCCTTGGTCAGGAAAACGTCGGCCTGCGAGTCGTGATCGTAGATCCGAACCTTGCTTGAGATGAGAATCGCCGGGGTGTGCGGCGACATATCCTTGATCTTGGCGATCAATTGCGGCCCGTCCAGCCCCGGCATCGCCATGTCGGCGATCACCAGGTCGACTCCGCCTTCCATAAAGCGCGCCAGCGCTTCTTCTCCCCGCGAAAAACTCGAGACGCGGTAGCCGCGGGTTTCCAGCATGATTTTGCGGTGGGAGAGAGACTGCTCGTTGTCGTCTACACACAGGATCGTGCGCTTGGGTTTCATCAGCCTTCCGCACTCTGTCGCGCGCCGCCACGCCAGCGGGTCGCAAAACCAACAGAGGCTTTTCTCTATATGAAGAATGTCAGAGCGAAATGAATCCTACCGGGAAGCGAGCGCACTGTAAAGTAGCGTCGATGCCAATGGGACTTCTTGGCCATTGATTATTTCGCGAGACGGTGCGCCGCTGTGTTTGCCGCACCTTGCGCAACTTGGGTTAGAGGAACACTTCGCCGCGCATTACTTCGATCGCGTTGCCCCCAACGCGCACGTTAACTATCCGGTTATCGCCGGGATTTTTCCGATGGCCATCGTGGAATGTCGCCCGCACAAAAATCCGGCTCGGCCGCTGCATCTCGATGCCCTGCTCGATCAGAACCCGCTCGTCTGGTTTGGCCACTCCGTGCGCCACCATCCACGCCGCCGTGCACCCCGCCGCCGAACCCGTGGCCGGGTCCTCGCCGTTGTAAAACAGCATCCGGGCGTGCAAACGGGCCGCCGGATCCACGGTTTCACGCGCCACGAAGTAAAAGAATTTCCCGCCCGTTTTCTCCAGATACTCGCCAGCCCGGTTCTGGTCGACCCGCAACTTCTGGATCACCGCCAGCGATTTCAATGGAGCGATGGTGTAGGCCAGCCCCGTCGACACCGTCTCGATCGGCAGCGACGTATCGAAGTCGTCGACCGGCAATCCGGTAGCGCGCGCCAGCGCCTCGCGCTCATGCTGCATTCCAAACACTGGATCGATCTGCGTCATCTCCCCGGACACGGCCTCTCCCGTTGTCGCCTCAAATCGAGCATCTTCAAATCGAACCGGAACTTTTCCCACGTTCAATTCGAGTGCGACTTCCTTCGCCCCGGACTCCGCGCGCAGGGCGAACGCCGTCCCCAGCGTGGGATGTCCCGCAAACGGCAACTCTTCCTGCACGGTGAAGATTCGCACCCGCACACCACGTTCGCGCTCGGTCTCCGCGTCACGTGGAAAGACGAACGTCGTCTCCGACAGATTCATCTCCATCGCGATCGCCTGCATCTCCGCATCGCTCAAGCCGCGCCCGTCGAAAAATACCGCCAGGGAATTTCCCTCCAGTGGCCGGGACGAAAACACATCCCACTGCGCCATGCTCAGCCGCCGTGCTGCTTTGCCCATAAGCGTCCCCACCAACTCGTGATTTCCGTAAACCCACCGTAGAGACGTTGCTTCGCAACGTCTCTCTCACCACGACTCGAAATGCTGCCGCAACCCCCTACCCACCATGACCCTACGGCTTCTTCTTCGCTGGCAAGTACTTCTTCTCGATCGAAGCCACCACCACATAATTCGGATCGACCATCTCGTTCAAATGAATCTTCCCCACCTTCGACAAGAGCTCATAAGCGTCCAGTTCCGACAACCCATAGTCCTTGTGAATCCAATGCACCAGTTCCGTCAATGCAATCCGCGTCGCATCTTCCAGCGGGCGGTACGCCCCCACGGTCATGATCGCATCATCATTTTCAAACTGCGGCCAATCAATCCTCCGCCCCTTGATCACGCTCACCTGTACTCGAGCCTTCAGCGGCACCTCAATCGCCGATCCCGCGGCTTCACCATCTCCCATGGCCGCATGCCCATCGCCCAGATACAGCAGCCCGCCCTTTACATTCACCGGAAAGTACACCGTGTTCCCCACACTGGCCTCGGGAGAATCCATGTTCCCGCCAAACTCCGCCGGCACAATCGAACTGCGCGCTTCCCCATTCGCCGGAGCCACTCCGATGCACCCAAAGAACGGATGCATGGGAATCTTCACCGAGAAATCCGTATCCATGGCTTTGAATGTCGCCGTGTTGGCCGCATGATCAATGGGATAAAACCACACCCGCTCCGGCAGTTCGCCGCCCAGCATCGGCGTGTAGTGCGACGAATTGATCGAGCCGAACCCCGGCGAGAACGCACCCACCCCATACTCTCCGTCGACCTGCAAGTCGAGAATCTTTACCGCCAGCGTATCCCCGGGTTCAGCCTCGTCCACGTAAAACGGCCCGGCCAGCGGATTGTCCCCCTTGGCCATGCTTAACGTATCTCCCGGCTTCTTCAGCCCGTTGCCAAAACAGTCGAGCGTGTTCGTGTCGAGAATGTCCCCCGACTTCAAACGCAAAACCGGCTCGGCCGTCGCAAAAAGATATTTCACATTGGCAGTCTTAGCGGTGTAATGAACCACGTTCTGCGCCCAACCCGAACCCGCCAGCAGCCCAAGAACAACCACGCGAGCAATCACGGCCCCTCCTGAAATCTCACAGTGTCAGATAAGTCGTGCCGTGATTGTAATGGAAGCCCCAGGGTGCCCCATCCTTCTCTCGCGGTTCTTTGGCGAGAGAGGGTGGGGATTTTGACTCTGAAGGCTAGATCGTCCATTAACCGAGGAGGGTTCTGAGCGCAATCGCCTGATTGCGACGGTTTGGCGTAGTGTATTTGTGACAAGTGACGTTCGATGTAAGGAACGGACTCAGATGAAAACTGGCAAGGAAGACAAGTTCCGCCTGCTCCGACGAATACTGGTGTCCTACAATGATTTCAAACAGGCGGTCGACATTTCAAGTTATATTCTCAAGGCAAAATTTCATCGTGACTACCCGAAGAAAGACAGACATATCCTGCAGGCATTGAACTGCGCGATGGTTATTGCCTATGCCAGACCATTCTCTGGTAACAGAGGCTCGAAAACGATGCTGCCTGCACTGCCTGAGAGGTTTCTCTCCGGATTTTCACCTGATGAACGGGCTCTGCATAAGGTCGTGATGAAGGACCGCAACGAGGTCTTAGCTCATTCGGACCACAGTGCTTGGCGCCTTCGTCTGAGTGTTGTTAGGTCATCTGGCCGCCGCCCGATGTTAGTGCCGCTCCATCAAGACGTTAGGGCGCCACTCGATGAAAAGCACACACGGATGTTCAAGGAAATGGCGCATAAGCTTATGGATGCCGTGTCTGCGGAGCGTTGCGTTCTTGAGAAAGAACTAGTTGACGTATTGCCAAAATTATCGCCGGAGGATGGTCGCGTCACGGGCGATGAACAGGCCATGCAGTACGGCGGATGGTTATAGCGTCCGCTGCGCGGGCGGGCAACCAACCTGAGGTGACTTGTTGAAAAAATCGCGATTGCCCTCATTGACCTTCGACCAAGGTCGCCTCCAAATTTCATTTCGCGATTTCGCGAATGCAACGCGGGTGACTGTCGTCAAGGGAGAAGATTAGCCCGGTACGAGCACAAGGCGTTCTGCTTCATCCGTGATCTTCCCGCCGCTGTCAATGGTTATCGCGTGTTTCAGTTTCCTTGACGCTACGGCAAACATATCAGCGTATTTGGTGATGTCGGCGGAGTATCTGGTCCCTGACGTCTTGGTGGTTGCCGCAACTAGAGGCTTGGCATCGGGGCCGTCAGCATCAACGCCCCAAATTCCGTGCAGCAAGAGGTTTCGCTCCGCGATTGACGCGCCTACCAACTTACAGGCTTCGTCAACGAGGGTGCGTGTCTCGGCTCCTGGAATCTGGTCCAATCCACTGGTTAGAATATCAACCTTTCGTCGCAGAGGAAGTGGGTTCACTAATACTATTCTGGCAGCGTGCGGGATTTTGTGAAGCATTCCGACGTGTATGTTGAGAATAAACTCAGCAAAGCCAGTATTCACAACCAAGCGGCCCAACTCCTTCAACTGTTCGTCGGACAAGGGTGATTCAAAGGCTGCGTGTTCCATATAAATAATTGTAAGGGGAGGAGGGATTACATAGTTATTGATAAATCGCCATAGCCCTCATTGACGGGACTGGCAGACCTCCGCGACGTCTGTTCGAAAAGCTAGGAATTTCCTTCCTTCTGCCGCGCGTAAAACCGCTGCACCTTCGCCCGGTTCCCGCAGCGCGTCATGTCGCACCAGCGCCGTTGATGGTTCTTGCTCGTATCCAGGAAAAACCACTCGCAAGTTTTTGAAAAGCAGGCCCGCGCATACTGCAACTGGTCCGACGCCAGCAGATCGGCGGCCGCACGCGCAATCGGCCACAGCACGCTGTCGAACTCGCCCTGGTCGTCATAGCTCCACTCGAAGCCGCCGCCCTTTACCGCCACCAGCCGCATGTGCCCAGCCGCGGTTTGAACGTCGGCATTCAGGCGCGCGAGCGCCGCCGGAGGTACCGGGCGCTTATTCATGATCGCCCAAAAAACATCGTGGATCGCCTCGCGCAGCTCTCTTCCCCAGATCAAGACTTCCTGCGCCTGCTCCGGGTGGGCCCGGCTGCGCTCGTAGAGCCGGTCTACCTGCCGTGAATCCAGCAGCCCGGCGTCTTCACCGAACCGGACAAGGTCCACATAACTTTCCAGCAATTCTTTCGGCTTGATGTGACGGTCGTCGAGCGTATTGACGAAGTCGAGACACACGTTGCCCGCGATCAGATCAAACCGCGGCGGACGCCGCCGCACGATTTTCCTGGCTTCCTTGGTTTCTGTCAGAGGCTCTCCCTTCACAACCAATTATCTAACCATTAAAACACACTTGACAAGTTAGATGCGATCCTCTACGATCCACATAACCTGTTAAATTATGTTTAGAGGTTAGATTATGATCAGTCACCAGGCGACGCAAATGATGGTCCTTGCCCGCAGCGGCAGGTTGCCGAACGAAAAGATGATTAACATTGGAGGCAGACCCGTGATTGTGCCCAACCCACGCCAACCCGCACCCGGCCGCAACCGCGCCTATTCCATTCAACTCGCGCTGGCCTTCGCTGCTATCTATCTCGTCTGGGGATCGACCTACCTGGCGATTCGTTACGCGGTCGAGACCATTCCGCCGCTGGTCGCCGCAGGCGTCCGGCACTCCATTGCGGGCGCGATTCTTTTCGCGTGGGCGTGGTCGCGCGGCTTTCGTCCCACGCGCGACCATTGGATCGCGGGACTCGCATTGGGTGCACTTTTCTTCTTGATTGGTCACGGCTCGCTGCACTGGGCCGAACAGTATGTGGGATCAGGACTGGCAGCGTTGCTCATCGCGACCGAACCCATGTTCATCCTGGTTCTGGCCTGGTCCATGGGCCAGCAGAAGATCAGCCGGCTCAGTGCGCTGGGCCTGGGTTTGGGCGTGCTCGGTGTGGCCATGTTGACGGGTGTAGAGCTGACGGTCAAAGGATCGAGCCTGCTCGGCCTGCTGGCTGTGCTGGTAGGATCGCTGTCCTGGTCGGTGGGCGTAGTGATCTCTCCCCGGCTCAAGTTGCCCAACGATGCGCTGGGACGCACCGCGCTTCCAACGATCTGCGGTGCGGTCATGCTGCTCGCGGCCGCTGGACTCACGGGCGAGTTTCATGCCACGCACTGGGCGAGCATTTCTCTCAAGTCAATGTTGGGTCTGGCGTATCTGGTCATCTTTGGTTCCGTGGTCGCGTTCACTTCGTACACATGGCTGCTGCAGAAATGTCCTCCGGCGCTGGTGGCGACGCACACCTATGCGAATCCAGTGGTGGCTGTGTTCCTGGGATGGCTTCTGGCCTCTGAACCGTTGACCATGCGAGTGGTGCTGGCGTCGGCGGCGATTCTGGCGGCGATTGTGCTGATCCGCAAGGGTGAGCGCAGCGTGGCGGTCAAGGGGCCGGGCATGATCTCACCGGGTGCTGAAATCCCGACGCAGGAGTGTGCTTAAGTAGGTCCAGCGCCTGCCGCAAGCTTCGACAAAAAATCAAAATCCCCACTTCTCGCGCACAGAACGCTCGAGAAATGGGGCACCCGCAGCTGCGTGCAGTTTCGCGCGCGCTAGTTCCCGCGTCTGTTTAGGTGACGGTCAGGGTTAGAGTGTGGCTGGTTCCACCGCTATTGCAACCGAGGGAAGACGAGTTTCCGCCGGGAGTGTGGACCACCACGCTGGCTGTTCCGGGACCGGAAATCACCGAAGGTGTGAGCGTGACTTCCACCTCTTTGCTGCTTAGGACCAGCGTCGGGACGGCTGTCCCGTTGATCATGACAACGGAGGAGGCGAGCAGGTCGCTGCCGTTCACCGTGAGCACAAATCCCTGCTGCACCTGATTGAAGGTGATGGTGTCGGCAGAAAGAGACGAGACGGATGGAGCGGGACGGGCGCTTCCGCACAGAGGGTTCAGTGCATTGCAGCCTGTAAATAGAAGCACGGCGAGCAGCAACGTGCTGAGCGGCCGGAAGGAAGCGCTAATTTGTTTCATACTTGCATCGTACACCGGGGCAATGGGTCACGCACCGATTTAGAAAACGGAAGTAACACCGAGGGCTCCAGGCCAGGCGATCCGATCACAGCGGGCACGCGGGCGGGGCCGCCCGCGCCACATAACTGGTACTTACTTGCTCGTATCAGCGGTTGTGGTCGCGGCGGCGGAGGTAGTCGATGAACATTTGTTCGACGGGCTTGTCGTAGGCGATAAGGACGTGGCGGACGGTGTGTCCGCTGACGAAGTGGCAGACTTCTTCGGCGAGATTCTTGGCGTGATCGCCGGCGCGCTCGAGAGACTGGGTCATGAAGATGACTTGCAGGCTGGCCTGGCGGTGCACGTTTTCGGGATTCTCGATGTGGCGCAGGAAGATGAGGTTGCGCAGGCGGTCCATTTCGGCGTCGGCGCGGAGGACGTCGATGGCCTTACCGATTTCGCGGGCGGAAAACGCAGCACCGCAATCGGTCAGCATCTTCTCGAGGATGGTGGCCATCTGGGTGAGGTCGCGGGTGTCTTCGGGGTCGATGCGTCCGCTGACCGAGAGAGCGCTGTTGGCGAAGCTGAGCAGGAGGTCGCCGATGCGTTCCAGGCCGATCATGAACTTCATGCAGGCGAGAAGCTCGCGGGCCTCGGCGGGGCCGACCTCGGTGATGGCGGTGGTGACGCCGTTGTCGATTTCCGTGTCGAGCGTGTCGAGTTCGCGCTCGCGCTGGCGTAGCGAGTTCAGCAAGGTACTGGAGCCGGTGGCGATGCCTTCGGCCGCGGCGCCGGCGGCTTCCTTGGCCATGTTGCAGGCTTCCACGGTGCGGCGCACGATGTAGTGATGGGCCGGTTCGGGTTCAGGAGGCTTGATCGCGGTACTCATAATCGTGTCCGGATGCCGAGAACGCGGGCGACGAGGTGGACGTGCGGAATCGTCGTCGCGATTCGGCCGTTCATGTGGTTGGATGGCCAACGCCTAACAATAGATTCTTCTGTGGACATTGTGGTTAATAAGCTGTGAATTTTCCGTCATTTTTCGCGCGATCCACGCGATCCGTGCGACCTTCCAGATCATTGTCGGACAAGACCGAACAAATGCAAGGGGAAACTGATGTAGGGAGTCAGAGTCCCCTCCCAACGAACAGAGTCAAAGTCCCCACCCTGTCGCAAAATGCGCGACAAGGGTGGGGCACCCGCACCCGTTTCTGAGGAGGGCTCAGGCGGTCGGTAAGGTGAACAGGAAAATGCTGCCGTGGCCGAGTTCGCTTTCGGCGCGTATGGAGCCGCCGTGGGCCAGCATGATGTGCTTAGCGATGGCGAGGCCGAGACCGGTGCCGCCGGATTCGCGGGAGCGGGCTTTGTCGACGCGGTAGAAGCGTTCGAACAAGCGCGGCAGATGTTCGCTGGCGATGCCAGCGCCGAAATCCTGGACGTAAAATTCCACTCCGCGACGAGCCGGACGCGCACCGAGCAGGATGCGTCCGCCGGAGCGGCCGTACTTCATGGCGTTGTCGATCAGATTCGAAAAAACCTGGTGAATGGCTTCGCGATCAGCGCGGACGCTGGGCAGGGAGTCGACGGAGACGGATCCGTGATCGAGGTTCGTCTCGACGATCTGCAAATCTACTTCCTGACTCCGGGCGATCTCGCGGAAACTTTCTTCGGCGTCGTGCAGGAGTTCTATGGGCGGGACCGATTCGGTGTCGAAGCGGGTCTCGCCCGATTCCACGCGGGCCAGAGTCAGCAGGTCTTCGGTGAGGCGCGACATGCGGGCGGCGTTCTTGCGGATGATTTCGAGAAACTCGCGGTTAGGGCCGGAGTTTTCGGAGCTCAGGTCGAGTAGAGTTTCGGAGTATCCCTGAATGGAAGTAAGGGGAGTGCGGAGTTCGTGGGAAACATTGGCGATGAAATCGCGGCGGGTTTTCTCAACGCGCTCGGTCTCGGTGAGATCGCGGAGCACGGCGACGGCGCCGCCATCGGGTAGGGGCGCGGCAGTGACATCGTAGGCGCGGCCGGGAACGATGGACGTGGCGCGGGTGGTCTTGACCTGTTTGGTGGTGGTGGCGGCTTTGACGGCGGCGAGGAAATCGGGATCGCGGATGGTTTCGACCACGGGAGCGTTGAGGCGCGTGTGCTGAGGAACCAGGCGGTCCATGGGCTGGTTGGCCCATTGCACCAGGCCATCGGAGCTGACGGCAATGACCGCATCCTGCATGCTGTTGAGCAGAGTTTCGAGCTGGCGCTGGCTGGAGCGCACGGCGGCAAAACTGCGTTCAACCTGTCCGGCGGTTTTGTCGATGGCAGCGGCGACGCGGCCAATTTCATCGAGGGGTTTGTCTTCGACGCGGGCCCGGAGGTCACCTTGCTCAATGCGCACGGCCACGTCCACGATGTGCTCGAGACGGCGGGAAGTAAAAACGGACGCGGTGGCCGCGATGAGCAACGCGATCAAGAAGGCGATGGTCGATCCCCAAATCAGGCGACGGCGCATCTGCGCTTGTACGACTTCGACATCGGAAAGTGGATAGGCGAGGCGGACCGCGCCACCGGACACGGGAACGGCGACATAGAGAAACGGAACACCGAGAGTGGCGTTGCGGCGCTCGTTCTCGCCGGTCTTGCCGGCGAGGGCGGCGGCGAACTCCGGGCGGGCGGCGTAGCTCTCCATGGTGGCGGGATTGGATTCGGAGTCGGCAAGGACTTTTCCGGAGGCGTCGATGATGGTGGCGCGGGCTCCGGCGGCAAGAGCTTCCTGCGCGGCGATTTCAGTGAGCGAGTGCGCGCGGTCGGTTTCGACGCGATGCGCGAAGAGGAGCGTCTTCTGGGTGAGGTTGCGCTCGATCTCGGTGCGCAGAGAGGATTCCCAGGCGCCGCCCAGCATGACGTCGAGAATGGCGGCGGTGGCGGCGATGACGATCAGGAAAACGGCCAGGAGTTTGAAGAAGATGCGGTTCTTCAATGCGTCCTCTTGCGGCATGCGAAACCCTTGAACCACAAAGGGCACGAAGGTTCACGAAGGAAAAACGTGGGCGGGTTCCTTCGTGTAACTTCGTGTCCTTTGTGGTAAATCAGGTTTGGCATCCTCATCATTTGGGGACCTCGAAGCGGTAGCCGGCGCCGCGCACGGTTTTCAGATAGCGCGGGTTCTCGGGGTCGGGCTCGATTTTCTCGCGGATGCGGCGGACGTAGACGTCGACCGAGCGCGGAGTGACGTACGCGGTGTCGCGCCAGACGGAGTCGAGCAGATGATCGCGGCTGAAGACGCGTCCCTTGTGGCGGGCGAAGTAATCGAGCAGGCGGAACTCGGTGGCGGTGGTGGGAACCAGCGTTCCTCGGACCATCAGGGTCATGGCCGAAGGATCGATTTCGATATCGCCAACTTTCATGGGGCTGGGCGGCAGGGGGCGCTCGAAGCGGCGCAGCACGGCTTTGACGCGGGCCACGAGTTCGCGCGGGCTGAAGGGCTTGGCGATATAGTCGTCAGCGCCGAGTTCGAGGCCAAGAACGCGGTCGGCTTCGCTGCTCTTCGCGGTCAGGAAAATCACGGGCACCGAAGCGAGGCCGGGCGTCTGGCGAATGGTGCGGCAGATTTCCAGACCGTCCTTGCCGGGGACCATGATGTCGAGGACGAAGAGCGCGGGGCGCTGGCGTTCGGCGTCGGCCAGGACGTTGGCGCCGGTGGGATAAACGCGCACGGTGAAGCCTTCGTTTTCCAGGTGATGGCGGACCAGGCGAGAGATATCGGGGTCGTCTTCGACGACGAACAGGCTTGGTTTCACGGGATTATTGTAAATGGAAAGCAGTTGACGGTTACCACTTGTCGGTTGGCAGCGGCCTTGCGAGGGTCGAATTTCATCGGATTGTAACAATCAGGTTGGCGGCGCGGTCGAGGTGGAAAGTTTTTCCGGGAGGGATGACGGTGGTGGCGCTGTATTCGGTGATGATGGCCGGGCCGGGGTATCGCTTGCGGGAATGGAGGTCGTCTCGAAGGTAGATCTTCGTGGGAAGTTTCCTGTTTTCGAATAGGACTGGGACTTCGGGCGGGGAGAGCCTGCCGAGCTTTGCTCGGCCTGGACGGCCGAGGGCGGCCGTCCCCACATGGGCTGGTTTCTCCACATGACGTGTGGTGGATTTGAGCACTGCGCGGAGGCGGAGAGTCACTAGCTCTAGTTCGCGATCGGGGTGGGCATAGCCGTAGCGACGATGGTGTTCTTGCTGGAAGTCGCGCAGAAGATTTTTGGTGAAGGGAATGTTCAGTTCGTATCCCTGGCCGCGGTAGCGGAGATCGACGCTGCGGTTGTAGATCGGACTTCCTTGCCATTTTTCCTGGCGAAAATCTTTGGCGGCGGTTTTTTGGAGCTCGGTTAATTCACGATTCAATTGCTCGGCCGGAATTTTGCCGGAGACGCGCCACAGCACGGTGCGGGAATAATCTTTCACTACATCGCTGGCGAGGATGCCGAGAGCGGAAAGCGCGCCGGGAAGCGCGGGGACGATGACATGCGGGATGCTGAGGGCTTCGGCGAGGGCGCAGGCGTGCAGACCTCCAGCGCCGCCGAAGGCGACGAGGGCGAAGCGGCGAGGGTCGCGGCCGCGCTCGATGGAAACGACGCGGATGGCTTTCTCCATGGTCGCGTTGACTACGCGGATTACGCCCGCGGCGAATTTTTCCAATGACAGGTTGGAGTTTTGTTTTTTCAGCCACTCTTGCGTGAGGCGGCGTGTGCGCGCGAGATCGAGCGTGAAGTCTCCGCCGAGAAATCTGGTGGGCTGGAGGCGGCCGAGGAGGAGATTTGCATCGGTCACCGTTGGCTGGGTGCCGCTTCCGTAGCAGATGGGGCCGGGATCGGCTCCGGCGGATTCGGGGCCGACGCGGAGGACACCGGCGGCATCGAAGCGGGCGAGCGAGCCTCCACCGGCGCCGACGGTGTGGATGTCGAGCATGGGGACGCTGATGGGCAAGCCAGCGATGTGGGCGTCGGTGGCGGTTTTGATTTCACCTTCGACGAGAGAGACGTCGGTGGAGGTGCCTCCCATGTCGAAGGCGATGATGCGGTCGAAGCCGCTGGCGCGGGCGGTGGCGGCGGCGCCGACGACGCCTCCGGCGGGTCCGGAGAGGACGGTGCGGACGGGTTCGCGGGCGGCGGTCGAGAGGGCGGTGATGCCTCCGCTGGATTGCATGACGAAGATGCGGGGACCGGCTTCCGGTTTTCGGCTTCCGGCTTCCGGAGCACGACGAGCGGGGATTTTCGGAAGCCGAGAGCCGGAAGCCGGAAGCCTCGCCTCTAAGTTTTCTAAATAACGGTGCATGACTGGCTGAAGGTAGGCGCTGATGACTACGGTTGAGGCGCGTTCGTATTCGCGGAATTCGGGGAGGATTTGGTGGGAGATGGAGAGCGGGACGGGTAGCGAGGTCAGTGCTTCGGCGACGGCTTCTTCATTCTTTGAATTTGCGAACGAAAACAGCAACGAGATGGCTACGGATTGCGGCTTTGCGGCGGAGAGTTGTGCCGAGAGAGTCTGCAGTTCTTGCGGCGTGGGAGCGGTCAGGATTTTGCCGTCGCTGGCGGTGCGTTCGTTGATGCCGAAGCGGAGATCTTTGGGGACTAGCGGGGCGATGCGGTCGAAGAAGAAGTCGTAGAGTTTGGGGCGGGCCTGGCGTCCGATCTCGATGGCGTCTTCGAATCCGGCGGTGGTGACGAGGGCGGTGCGGGCGCCTTTGCGCTCGAGCAGCGTGTTGGTGCCAACGGTGGTGCCGTGGAGGAGGATGAGGTCTCCGGTGGGCGCGGTCTTCTCTCCGATGATTTGGCGGAGGGCTCCGACGATGGCTTGGGAAGGGTCGGCGGGTGTGGAGAAAACTTTCAGCATGCGGAGGCGGCCGGTGACCGGATCGATCCAAACGCAGTCGGTGAAGGTGCCGCCGGTGTCGATGGCGATGCGGAGAGGTTGGGGGCGGCGGGGCATGGCGAGTGGAGAGCTAGATTAACATCAGGGAAATCCCACCCTTCGCAAAAAACGGCGAGACATGGGCCGTTGTACTATGGTTTCCCGCAAATACCGAGCGGAGAGATCAAAATGCTGGCGACTGACAAGCAATTGGGCAAACACAGAGTTGAGTTTCTTGACAGACTCACGCAAAGGGAAGTTCACGATCTTGCGACAAATCCGAATCTCCGGATTCTCCAGACGGCCAGGCCAGTATCGCCCCAAACTTGGGAGCTACTGAACCAGAGTCTATTTGCACTTCGACCCGATGTCGAACTCAGGGTCTATGGTTTCTACTCCTCGACGTGCGACCTGTCATTCGTCAAAGGAATGAACAACGTTCGTCGGTTCTCAGCGGACTGCTTGATGATGGCTGTTGGGATCGAACACCTGGCGGCGTTGGAGATCCTTGAGGAACTCCACGTCGGTATTTTCGCTCTTGAGAGCTTTGATTTCTTGTCGTCCCTGCCGAGTGGACTTAAGTCCTTGACGCTAGGCCCGACGAGGTCCAAGAAACCTCAATTGAAGGGATTAGGCCGTTTTAACTTACTGCGCAAGCTTTGTCTGGCAGGACAGCAAAACGGAATTGCCGCTGTCGCCGATCTTCAATGCCTTGAACAGTTAAGCCTGCGTGCAATCAGCACTCCTAGTCTCGAATATGTATCGAGTTTGCCTAACTTGTGGTCACTAGAGATCGTGCTCGGCGGCATCAGGAACCTATCTGCGATTTCGGGCAAAGAAAGCATCAAGTACCTTGAGCTTTGCCGGATTCGAGAACTATCTGACATCAGCGTCATTTCATCGTTGGTGGGGCTGCAATACCTAGAGCTACGGGAGTTGCGGAACGTCACTGATATTCCTGACTTGTCCCGACTGCCCCAACTACGGAAGATGGCGTTAGACAATATGAAAGGCCTGAAAGACGTGTGTGCAATTGGAACGGCCCCAGCCCTCGAAGAATTCCTTCACATCGCAGCTCAGGGTTTTCTGCCAGCGCAGTACGACGATCTGCTCAAGTTGCCTTCGCTGAGACAGGTTCACATCGGGTTCTGTAGCAAACGCAAGAATGATCAGTTTGAGATCCTCGTCAGACAATCTGGAAGAACTCAGTATCAGCGGACTGAGTTCGTGTTTCGATGACGTCTTTAGTAAGCGCAAACCCGCCCGTCCCCACATAAGCAAATGCAAATTACTTCGTGGTGAAGGCCAGGGTCAGCAACGTTTTCTGTTCTACTTCGTGGGCCTTCGCGCTTCCCGTGGCGGGGCTGGGGCCGGAGCTGCGTTTTACGCTCAGGACTGGGCGGTCGCCGGCTATGCGCTTCAGGCGGGGGAGCATGTTGAATAGTGCGCCCATATTCGCGGGCTCTTCCTGGACCCAGACGATGTCGGCGTTTTTGCCGTGGCGGTCGAACTCGGCGACGACCTCTGCTTCCGGGAACGGGTAGAGCTGTTCTAAGAAGACGATGGCGGTAGTGGTGTCTTTTCTTTTTTTGCGTTCGTTCTGAAGTTCGTGGCCGATTTTTCCGGTGCAGATCAGGATGCGGTCGGCTTCGCCGACTTCGGTGTCGGGGATGACGGTTAAAAAACTCTTGTGGGTGAAGTCGGCAATCGGCGAGCTGGCGTCGGGATGGCGCAACATGCTCTTTGGAGTGAACACGACTAAGGGCTTGCGCCAGTGGCGCAGGGCCTGGCGGCGCAGAAGATGGAAATACTGCGCGGCATTGCTGGGCTGCGCGATCTGAATATTGTGTTTGGCGGCGAGTTGGATGAAGCGCTCGATTCTCGCGCTGGAATGTTCCGGTCCCTGGCCTTCGTAGCCATGCGGGAGCAGCATCACGAGGCCGGAGAGCAGGTTCCATTTGGCTTCTCCGGCGCTGATGAACTGGTCGATGATGGCTTGCGCGACGTTGACGAAGTCGCCGAACTGGGCTTCCCACAGGACTAACGATTCGGGATAGTCGCGGCTGTATCCGTATTCGAAGCCGAGGACGCCCGCCTCGGAGAGCGTGGAGTTGTAGATTTCGCAGCGGGCCTGGCCGGGCGCGATATTTTCGAGCGGCACGTATTCGTTCTCGTTTTCGATGTCGGTGAGGACGGAGTGGCGCTGGTTGAAAGTGCCGCGGCGGGAGTCCTGGCCGCTGAAGCGGACATGCGTGCCCGCCTTCACGAGGCTGGCGAAGGCGAGGGCTTCGGCCATGCCGTAGTCAACGGGACGCTTACCGGCGCCCATCTCGGCGCGCTGCTCGAGAAGCTTCTTCACTTTTGGGTGAATGTGAAATCCTTCGGGATACGTGGTGAGGCGGGTGCTGAGCTCGGATGTTTCGTCCTGCGAGAGTCCGGTTTCGACTTCGTATTCGGGCCGGTAGAGGCCTCCGAAGTAGTTATTCCAATACTGCGGCAGGTCGCGCATCAGCGGTTTGTGCTTGATGCTGCCGGCTTGTTTCTGCGCGGCTTCGAACTCGGCCTTGATGGTGGCGGCTTGCGCTGGCGCGTCGGTGGCGCCGACGTCGTCGGCGTAGATTTCCCAGAGTGGCGGATGCTCTTTAATTTTCTTATAGAGAAGTGGCTGGGTGATCGTCGGATCGTCGACCTCGCTGTGGCCGTGACGGCGGTAGCCCATTAAATCGATGACCACGTCGGTGCCGAACTTGTAGCGATACTCGGTGGCGATGCGGGCGACGCGGACGACGGCGTCAACGTCTTCGCCATTGACGTGGAAGATGGGAATGGACTGGCGGCGCGCGATGCAGGCGGCAAAGCGCGTGGAGTGCTCTTCGGTGTAACTCGTCGTGAAGCCGAGAAGATTGTTGACGATGACGTGAATGGTCCCGCCAACCGTGAAGCCGGGGAGGTCTGCGTAGTTCATGGTCTCGGCGAGGATGCCTTGTCCGGCGAAGGCGGCGTCGCCGTGGACTAAGAGCGGGAGATATTTTTCGCGTCCGCCTTCGCCGGTGCGATCCTGCTTGGCGCGGGTGCGGCCGACGGTCACGGGATCGACGGCTTCGAGGTGGCTGGGATTCGAGACGAGATGGATGTGAACCTTGCCGCCGCTTCTAGTTGTGTATTCGCCGGTCGCGCCCATGTGATATTTCACGTCACCGGAACCGAGAACGCTGCGCGGGTCGACGTCTTCAAATCCGGCGAAAATTTCCTGGGGCGGGCGTTGGGCGACATGGGCGATGACGTTGAGGCGGCCGCGGTGGCTCATGCCCATGACTAATTCGGCAGCGCCGCGCTGGGCGGCGGTGTCGAGAACTTCGTCGACCAGCGGGATGAGCGCGGTCACTCCTTCGAGCGAGAAACGTTTGCTGCCGAGATAACGTTGCTGCATGACCTGCTCGAAGACGTCGGCGCGGATGAGCAGGTCGAGGATGCGAGCTTGATCTTCTTGCGGAGGCTCACCTTCCATCTGCTCGTAAATCCAGCGGCGGCGATCGGGGGAGTAGATGTGGTTGATTTCGACGCCGATGGTGCTGGAGTAGATGGCGCGGGCTTCGCGGGCGTACTCGCCGTCGGTTTCCAGTTCGGGCGCTTCACGGGGGCGGAGGAAGCCGAGGGGGTCGAGGTCGCCTTCGAGGTATCCCCACTGGCGATAGGCGTTGAAGACGCGCTCGCGCTCGGGGTTGGAGCCGTTGGTTTCTGCGACGGCGGCGCGGGAGCCGCCGTTGGAAGTCTTGGTTTTCGGAGTCATGATTTCGGTTACAAGAGTGCAGATACTAGGATAAAGGATGCGGGGGTGGACGCGCAGGATTCGGGAGTGAAAAGGCAACCCTTTAACCACGGAGGACACAGGGGACACTGAGGAAATCCCCACCCTTCGACTCCGCTCAGGGGGAGAGAGCAGATTCCTCGGTTGCCGTCGCATTCGCTCCGGCTGCCCTCGGAATGACAAACGTATCTAGTGGGTCGGAAGGACAAAGCATCTACTTCGGCTGGTAGGACAAGGGACCTACTCCGGCCCGGAATGACGCGCCGGTCCTGGACCGCTCTTAGGTCAACAGAAAATCGACGTTTGTGGCGTAGAATCTTCTCTCCGTGAAAATGGGCAAGCCTGCTGTGGTGTTCGGGCCGCTGGTGCTGGCGTTGGAACCCGAAGGACCCGGAGCAAATTCCGGTTGGGTTTCCTTTCCATTCCGTGAGTCCGAGCCGGTTTCGGGTTACAGTAGATAGCAACGAATTTCTGACCTATGGCAAACAACTTTCAGGAATTGGCGACAAGGGGCATGCTGGCCGCAAGTTTGGCGGCAAGTGTGATTGCAGTCGGATGCTCGGGCAAAGCTGCTCCGAATGCTCAAGCAGGCGGACCGGGCGGCATGCCGGTTAAGGTGCTGGAGGCGCGGGCGGTACCGGTCAACGATGCGAGCGAGTACGTGGCCACGCTGAAATCGCGGGATTCGGCTGTGATCATGCCGCAGGTCGAAGGGCAGATCACGCAGATTTTCGTGCATTCGGGCGAGCGAGTCGCAGCGGGCGGTCCGATGATCGAGATCGATCCTCTGAAGCAGCAGGCCACGGTGAAGAGCCAGGAGAGCGCGCGGGCGGCGCAAGAAGCGCAACTGAGTTGGGCGAAGAAGCAGTATGACCGCGCCCAGGGTCTTGCGGCCGCGGGCGTGGTGAGCAAGCAGGATCTCGATCAGGCGAAGTCGGCCATGGACGCTGCTCAGGCGCAGTTGGACGCGCTCGATGCCACGGTGAATGAACAGCAGGTGCAGTTGCACTACTACAGGGTGGTGGCGCTGCGCAGCGGGATTGTGGGCGATGTTCCGGTACACGTGGGCGACCGGGTAACCACGACGACGGTTTTGACCACGATCGATCAGCCGGGAAGCCTGGAAGCGTACGTGTATGTGCCGATCGAGCATTCCTCGCAGTTGAAGATGAATCTGCCGGTGCAGGTGATTGACAGCGATGGCAAGGTACTGGCCGACTCACGGATCAGCTTTATTTCTCCGCAAGTGGATAGCACGACGCAGACGGTGCTGGTGAAGGCGCGCATCGCCAATGGGAACGATGCGTTGCGGCAGTCGCAGTTTATTCGGGCGCGGGTGGTGTGGGGAACGCACAAGAATCCGCAGGTTCCGATCCTCGCGGTGTCGCGGCTGGGCGGTCAGTATTTTGCGTTTGTCGCGGAACCGCAGAACGGCGGCTCGTTCGTGGCCCGGCAGAAACCTTTGACCATCGGACAAACCGTGGGCAACGACTACGAAGTGCAGGGCGGGATCAATGCCGGGGATAAGGTGATTATTTCCGGGACGCAGTTTCTGGTGGACGGGGTGCCGGTGATTCCGATGAGCTGACG
This sequence comes from Acidobacteriota bacterium, assembly GCA_013289685.1. GTDB lineage: Bacteria > Acidobacteriota > Terriglobia > Terriglobales > Acidobacteriaceae > Sulfotelmatobacter. The sequence continues at coordinate 168,704 of JABCZL010000007.1, forward strand.
CGGGCTTCCGGCTTCCGGCTTCCGGTTCTTAAAGACTTCCGAATTGAGCACTTAGCAATTGGCATTTAGCACTTAGCCATTTGAGTGCGATGCCGAAGACCTGCTACACGGGGTGGCCAAATGATGAATGCCGCGTGCTGATTGCTCGCGTTATCCGGTGTGAGGGGAACAGGTTCTCATGTTTGTAGGCTTCTTTATTAAACGTCCGGTTTTCGCCTCGGTCTGCGCGCTGCTGATTCTTCTGGCGGGCCTGGCGGTGATTCCCACGCTGCCGATTTCGCAGTTTCCCACTCTGGCTCCGCCGCAGGTGGGCGTCACCAGCTTCTACATTGGAGCCAGCGCGCAGACGGTGGAGAGCGCAGTCACAATTCCGATTGAGCAGCAGATCAACGGCGCGGAAGGGATGAAATACATCACTTCCACCAGCGGCAACGATGGGACCAGCAGCGTGATTGCCACGTTCGACCTGAATCGCGATCCCGACCTGGCCGCGGTCGACATTCAGAACCGGGTGAACACGGCCCAGGGACGGCTTCCGGCTTCCGTGAAGGCGGTCGGCATCACCACGCAGAAGACTTCGCAGAACTTCGTGTTCGGCGCAGCGGTCGTTTCCGACAACGACAAGTATTCCACGCTGTTCATGAGCAACTACATCGACGTCTACGTGAAGGACTCGCTGAAGCGCATTCCCGGAGTCGCCGATGTGATCGTTTTCGGCGAGCGGAAATATTCGATGCGGCTGTGGCTGGATCCAGTGCGTATGGCGGGACGCGCACTGACTGCTCCCGACGTGGTGAATGCGCTCTCCGAGCAGAATGTCGAAGTCGCGGCGGGACAAGTGGGCCAGCAACCGTCGATGCTGGGCCAGTCGTATCAGGTCAGCGTGCGCGCGGTGGGACGGTTGAGCGAGCCGGCGCAGTTCGACAATATCATCCTGAAAACGAATTCCGACGGAACGCTGGTCCGCCTGAAAGACGTGGGGCATGCCGAGCTGGGCGCCGAGAATTACGCCACCGATCTGCAATTCGACGGGCACGATGCCATTGGAATCGGAGTAACGCAGCTCTCGACGGCGAACGCGCTCGATGTGGACCGCAAAGCGATTGCCGAACTGAACCGGCTGCAGGAGAAGTTTCCTCCGGGCTTGCACGTCAAGGTCGCCTTCGACACGACCGACGCGGTGGGCGAGTCGATCCGCGACGTGGCCTTCACCGTAGGCTCGGCGATCCTGCTGGTCGTCCTGGTGATCTTTATCTTTCTAGGCGACTGGAGGACGACGATGATTCACTTCATCGCCACTCCGGTTTCGCTGATCGGCACATTCATCTTCGTGAAGTTGCTGGGCTTCTCCATCAATACGCTCACGCTGTTCGGCATTACGCTCGCCGTCGGCCTGGTGGTCGACGACGCCATCGTCGTGATTGAAAACATTGAACGCCACATTCAGGAGGGCGAACACGACTCGCACAAAGCGGCGGCCGCCGCTACCGCCGAGATTACCAGCGCCGTAATCGCTACTTCGCTGGTGCTGGTTGCCGTGTTTGTGCCGGTGGCGTTCTTCCCCGGGACGACCGGCATCTTGTTTCGCCAGTTCGCGCTGACCATCGCATTTTCCATTGCCATTTCCGCCTTCAACGCGCTCACGCTGGCTCCAGTGCTGGCGGCGATCTTTCTGAGCGGCGGGCACCACAAAAAATGGTGGTGGCTGCAGAAATTTGACGACGGCGTCAATGCCTTCACCCGCGGGTACCGCGCCCTGCTGCATCACGTGCTGAAGTACAAGCTGGCGATGGCGCTGCTGTTTTTCGCCGGTCTGGGCGCAACTTATTTCGTGTTCACCCGCGTGCCGACGGGGTTCGTGCCGGACGAAGATCAGGGATACTTCATCATCGTCATTCAGGCGCCGTCGGGCGCGTCGCTGGAGTATACGAAGGCGATTGGAAAGCAGGTTTCGGATCTGCTGGCGGACGTGCCGGAAGCGGAAGGGACCTTCTCCGTTGCCGGCTTCAGTTTCACCGGTTCGGCCGCGAACCAGGGACTTATTTTCGTTCCGTTGAAGCCGTATTCGCAGCGCAAAGGGGACGCGCACACTGCGTCGGCGATTCTCAACCGCGTGCGTCCGCGCATGTTTGGAATCTCTGGAGCCATAGTGTTTGCGACGCTGCCTCCACCGATTCAAGGTCTGGGACAATTCGGCGGATTCCAGTTCGTGGTGCAGGATCAGGCGGCGCACAAACTGGAGGAACTGGCGGGCACGGTCCAGGGACTGCTGCGTGCGGCGGGGGAGCGTAAAGATCTCACCCGGCTGTTTACATCGTTTACCGCGAACGATCCGCAGTATCTGGTCACGATTGACCGAGAGAAGGCGAAGAGCCTGCACGTGCCGCTGTCGCAAATTACGGACACGCTGGGCGTCTACATGGGGTCATCGTATGTGAATGACTTTGATTTCAACAACCGGTCGTACCGGGTGTATGTGCAGGCGGACAAACAATTCCGGGCGACAGCCGAGAACCTGAAACAGTTTTACGTGCGCTCCGACAGCGGGGCCATGGTGCCGCTGGACAGTCTAATCAGCGTAACGCAGACCACGACGCCGCAGGTCATCAGCCACTACAACCTGTTCCGCTCGGCGGAAATCGATGGCTCGGCGGCGCCGGGATATAGTTCGGGACAGGCGATTGCGGCGATGGAAACGCTGGCTAAAAAAATGCCGCAAGGCTTTTCTTATAGTTGGACGGGGCTCTCGCTGGAAGAATTGGCGGCGGGCGGGACTTCGATCATTCTGTTTGGGCTGGGCACGCTGGTCGTCTATCTGACGCTTTCGGCGCAGTATGAAAGTTTTGTGCTGCCCTTTATTGTGTTACTGGCGGTGCCGATGGCGCTGCTGGGAGCGCTGGGTGCTCAATGGTTGCGAGGTTTGCAGGATGATGTGTTCTGCCAGGTCGGGCTGGTGATGCTGGTCGGGCTGTCGAGCAAGAACGCGATTCTGATCGTAGAGTTTGCGGAACAGCTGCGCCAGCGCGGGGTGCCGCTGGTGGAAGCGGCGATACAGGCGGCGACCATTCGTCTGCGTCCGATCCTGATGACCTCGCTGGCATTCATTCTCGGCGTGCTGCCCCTGGTACTGGCGACGGGCGCGGGAGAGAATGGGCGGCATTCGGTGGGGACGACTGTGTTTGGCGGGATGATCATGTCGACCTTTCTGAATTTGTTTTTTATTCCCGTGTTGTATTTGATTATTGAGGGATGGCGGGAGCACGGGAAGAAGCCGGTGGTTGCACCGGTTCCTGCGAGCTAGAGCGAATGCACCTTGACTCTAGCTACTGACGTTGAGCGGTGACGGCGTTGCCGTTTGCAACGAAAGACAAGCAGCAAATCCTGCCCTCAGCGTCAGCAGTGAAGTCAACGTAGCTATTCTCGGCTCCGACGATAATGAACCTCGCGGGGGACTCGGGTGAGAGAGCAAGGCTCGGGTGTCCAGCGGCAGCCAGCGAAAGCGAGAGGTGATCACCCCGGATGGGATCCCCTTCGATTTGAATCGAAATCTTCGCCGGCGGGTAGTTGGAGATATATTTTCCGACATACGGGTCAAGCCAGATCGTCGCTCCGCGAGTTACGGCCGCAGCCGGCCTACGAGGGCTACTTGACGCGATCGTCTTCCTTTGAATACCTTCCGGCTCCGTGGGAATTACGTCGAACTGCAGGCGTGTCTGGGGGCCAATCTGTTGGCTTGGATTGACCGCGATTCCCGGAATACGCAGATTCAAGACATGAATCGAGCTGTAACGAATCGCGAAGACAGTCATGCAGAACAGAATCAGCGACAGGACCGCGCCGTTAACGATTGCCGACGGGCGAGGGCGGAACGGATCGAGTGTCTCGAATGAAGGAATATGATCCGCTGCCGTACTTAGCATAGGAGCGGCGGGTAGCTCAATGCCGATGTGTGGTCGCAACATCCACTGTCTTAAGAGCGAGAAGACACAGTCCAGCATTACACCGAGCGCAGGCATTGTTCCCTTTTGCTGATCGAAGATGTAGAGCATCTCATCTCCAAAACGTCGGCGAAAGCTGGAAGGATGCAAACGCACGGCACAACGATATAGACGCCTAAGCATCAGACTCTCCCGGGGTTTGGGAGTCGCAGTCGCATGCGGGCTTCGCGGACAACCTGCGTCAGGCGCGCGGTCTCGGCCCTGAGGACATCTCGTCCAGCATCAGTGAGCCGGTAATAGCGCCTGCGCGGATCATCATCTCCCCGGCGCGGTCCCAATTCCTGAACCCATCGAACCTGAACGAGCTTCTGCAGATTGTCGTACAACGTGCCGGGGCCGAGTTTGTAGATGCCCTCCGATTGCCTTGCGACTTCCTGCATGATGCCGTAGCCATGGAGGTCTTCCCCGGCCAGAGCGAGAAGGACGTGCAAGGCCGCCGAGGACAACGGTAGATATGAATCGAATCGTTCGGCCATAGTCGGGAAACGATATATCGCATTCCGAGCTAGTCGTCAAGTATTCTCTGTCGAAAGGCCCTTTTTCAGTCGAAGGGCGAAACCGGCCCAACTTTAACAGGAATCTGTTTAACCGCTTGAAGCACGCTCTTTGTATGAGCGAGCGACCCTCAGCGGCTGAAGCCGGCTTCATTTAGGGGCGCTGGGGCACGACTGGAAGTCGTGCCCTTCCCGGTTTCATTGCGCCCATTCCCGGCTACAGCAGATTCGAGTTTCTTCTTCTTGCGCGCTTCTTTGCGGCGCATTTTGGCCATCCACTCCCGCGAGTACATGGTGCCGCGGCATTTGCGGGCGCCGCAGTGACAGGGGGCGGGATCTTCGTCGTCGTAGAGGTTGTAGTCCCAGACCAGTTCTTCGCCGGCGGCGATGTCGCGGATGGCGAAGAGCCAGACGCGGCCCTTGATCTCGTCGACCTCGCAGTTGGGATCGCAGGAATGATTCAGGTAGGCGCCCAGGCCATGGCCGTCGATCACGGTCTTGCCGTCATCGAGTCCATATAAATAAGTGCGGGAGATGCCATCGTAACGGCGGTCGGCCTCTTCGAGGGTGATGCGCTCCCCGGCATACTCGACCACGCGCGCGCCCTTACGGATGGGCTTCGAAGTGTACACACCGACGGAATGGATGGGTGAAGGGCGAACGACTAAAGACATGAACTAATTTCGCATAGCGGGGCGGGTTTGGGGAATGTGAAAAATCGCGGGAGCGTGGCGGAGAGCCTTGCAGTGGGGCCGCCGGGCTTCGCCCCTTCGGCTCGCTGCGCTCGCTCAGGGCAGGCTCCGGCGGGACAGCCGAGGCGGCTGTCGCTACATGTGCGCATAGCCCGCGATCAGTGCGTCTAGTTTTTCCAGCAAGGCGCGGTTGCCTTGGCGCGGATATTTCGCCAGGGCTTCGCGATAGTGGGGCAGGTTGTAGAGGAAGGCTTCGACGCGTTCTTTGTTCAATTCCTCCCAGTAAGAACCGTAGCCGGATTTTTCCAGCCAGTAGGCATTGAAGATCTGCTCGAACTGGTGGCTCACGGGCACGGCCAGGTAGGGCTTGCCCAGATGAAGGGCCTCGGTGACCAGGGAGAATCCGGAATTGGCGACGATGGCGCGGGCGCTGGTCAGGTCGGCGAAGAAGCCGTCGAGAGAGGGCTTCTTGTAAAGGATGTTGCCTTCGTCATTTGTCTCCTCGCGGCCGAAGCCGTAGGCGATGAAGCGGCAACGGACCGTGCCTAACAGCTTCGCCAGCGCCGGCGCGGGCGAGGTCACGTAGACCAGGATATGGTCGCCCTCGGTGGGAACGGCATCGAGGATTTCCTGGCGCAGCAGCGGAGGAAACAGGAACGTGTTGGGTTTGCGGATGGGCGCGCTGAAAAAAGAAATCACCAGGTAGGCATTGGCGCGCGGAGTCATCAGGCGGGTGACGAGTTTGGCGGCCGCGGCGTCGCGACGGTATTGCTTCGGATAGGAAACTTCGGCGTTGGTGAGGCAATGCTGGTTATCGATGGAAATGACGGGCAGGCGCTTCTTGTGCCCGATGTGACAGGTGAGCGGCTCGAAATCAGTGATGATCAGATCGGTGTGCCACTCGTCGACGAGGTGTTTCAGGTGGGAGAGGCTTTTCGCGGCTTGCGGGACGGTGATCAGATTCTTCGCGATGGTGCGCTTGTAGCGGACGCGATTGTTGAGGTAGGCGAAGCGGAAGCCGTAGATCTCGGTGACGTCGAACTGGGTCTTCAGATTTTGCAGGCCGCGGTCAAAGGAGGCTACGTGCACGCTGTGTCCCTGGGCTATGAGGTGAGAGAGAACTTCTTTGGCGCGGGTGGAGTGGCCTGCGCCTTCGCCGTTCACGCCGTAGAGAATGTTGGCCATGATTTTGCGATGAAGATCGAAGGGCGAGTATACCGCTGTCTGGCATAATCTTTCTCATGTGCGGGCGCTATCGATTGTCGCGAAGGAAGCAGGTGGTGGAGGAGTATTTCGAGAGCGCCTCGGAGAGCATTTCGGAGGGCATTTCAGAGGACGAAGAGTGGAGCCCGCGCTATAACATCGCTCCCACGCAGCCGGTGGCGACGGTTCGGCAGGACGGAGCGAGCCGCGTGCTTTCGATGATGCGGTGGGGCTTGGTGCCGTCGTGGGCCGACGACATTTCGGTGGGAGCCCGGCACATCAATGGGAGGAGCGAGACTGTTCTGGAGAAGCCGGCGTTTCGGGATTCATTTCGCGCGCGGCGGTGCTTGATCCCGGCAGACGGATTTTATGAGTGGAAGAAATCGGGCAAGCAGAGGCAGCCGTTTCACTTCGGCATGAAGGACGATTCACTGTTCGCTTTTGCGGGAGTTTGGGATCGGTGGAAATCGCCGGCGGGACAAGTGCTGGAATCGTGCTCGATCCTGACTACCGCTGCCAACGAGTTGCTGGAGGACGTGCATGACCGCATGCCGGTGATCCTTCCGCGGCGACACTACCAGACTTGGCTGACGGCGCCGGCGACGGAGGCGGGACGCCTGGCGGACCTGCTGGTGCCGTTCGACGCGAGTCTGATGAGGCGATACGCGGTCAGCGCGCTGGTCAACAAGGCGCAAAATGAGATGCCGGAATGCGCGCTGGAAGTGCCGAATCCTGAGATGCAGGCAAAACTCTGGTGAGGATTTTCGGGAGACGCGATCCATTCCGGTTTCTGAGGCTACAAAACAAAACGCCCGGACTCGGTTTGAGTCCTGAGCGTTTGCTGATCAGCCCTCCCCCAAGTGCTGCTCAAGAACGAGCATACGACTGACGGGGGAGAGAGAGAATGGCCCGTGGGTGCTATGCCTCGGCACGGCCGGGCAGCGGGGATTCCCCGAGCTTTGTGTACTGGGGGAAGCCTAGGTCTCGTTGTGCCAGGCCAGGTCGAAGTGCGTTCCACGGCCTGCGGCGGCCGCATTCTTCCGTGCGACCAGAGAGGGCAGGTTCTTCTGTTTGTCTCTGGCCGAATCGGAATCCGATTGGGGCTGGGCTTTCGAGAGCGGGGTTTGGAACGAAGTCTCCAACTGAATCGCGATCGCGAACTCGCCAGTGTCTTTTGGTTGTGCTCGAAGCACCTTGCCGCGAGCGCACAACAGGATGCCGGGATCGGGTAAGTGGTCCACGCCAACCGACACCTCCACCGCGGAGCCCTCGGGAATCAGGATGGCGCTGGACACAAGAATGCCACCGAGACTGATGTTCTCGGAGCGGGTGCGCATCTCCTTGCGCTCGGACATACTGACCAGGACTGGGAGATGCAAAGGGTAGCGAAGCTCGCGTCTTTGTTGCCACTGGGGGAAGGTCATAGGAAAGTCTTTTCGGGATGGGGAGAGCATACGTCGGAGGGGCAGCGCAGCGGCAGGTATCGGAGGTGTACGGGGCAGCAGGAGGAAGGTCAAGGCTGGGACAGTAATGTGTTACTGAACTTACCTTGCACCAATCGACATCGGTCCCGAGGAGACGGCCATCCAGCGGTGATGCAGAAGAATGAAGAGCCGGTCCACAAGCGCGGACCGGTCTTTTTGTTTGTGACAGATGCTTGTGGAATCAGGGTTGTTGCCCGACGTACCAGGGCGCACTGACGGTGAAGATGCGTTCATTGCCGCGGGCGAGCAGCACCCACTCCAGAAGGCGCCCGCGCTGGTTGTGAAGGAAATATTCGTACCATCGGTCCTCTACCAGTTCCGGAATGACCACAACAATGTTGCGCCCCGGATTTTTCTTCGAGAGATCGAGGACGAACTGCACCACGGGAATGACGACAAAGCGGTAGGGTGAAGGTACGATCTGGAGTTCGGGCGGTTCCTTGCCTGCCGCGCGGAAGGGCTGCACCACATAATGCTCCCAGTCGCCTTCCAGCAATTCGGAATGCTCGTTGGGTTCGACATGCAAGGCGATCACTTCCGGCGACAGCCGGGCGGCAAATTCAATTCCCTGGCGGGTAATGTTGCTCCAGCGGTCGATGGCGATGACCGCGATGGGATGCTGACTGAGACCGGCCACGTCCACGGGAATCTTGCAGGTGGTGAGCACCTTCACGTGGTGATAGTGACGGCGCACGATCGCGAAAAGAACAATGGTTAAAGGAATAAAGAGCAGCGTGATCCAGGCGCCTTCCGCGAACTTCGCAACCAGCACAACGACCGTGGTAGTGCCGGTAACGACAGCGCCCAGTCCGTTCACCAGCGCGCTCTTCACCCAACCCGGACCGCGATTTTTCCGCCAGTGCATGACCATGCCGGTCTGCGAAAGTGTGAACGCGAGAAACGCGCCGACCGCGTAGAGCGGGATCAGCCGATCGGTGACGCCGCCGAAAAGAATGAGCACGCCGCCGCAGAGTACGGCGAGGACGACGATGCCATAGGTGTAAACCAGCCGGCGTCCGCGGTAGCCGAAGACATGGGGCAGATAGTTGTTCTGCGCGATGGCCCGGCAGAGACGCGGAAAATCGGCGAAGGCGGTATTGGCGGAGAGAGACAGAACGACAAGGATGGAGCCAATCGTCAGATAGTAAAAGAAGCCTTTGCCAAAAACTGACGTGGTGAGCATGGAGAGAACGCTCTGATAGCCGGGCTGGCCGGGGTCGGTCGCGGCGATTCCATAAACCTTAACAAGATAAGAGATTCCGGCCAGCAGCACCGCCAGCAGAAAAATAATTACGGTGAGACTGCGCTGCGCGTTTTTCACGGCAGGCTCGCGGAAAGCCTTCACGCCGTTGCTGACCGCTTCCACGCCAGTCAAGGCTGTGCAGCCGCTGGCAAACACTTTGAGCAGCAGCCAGAAGGTCACGGCTTCGGTCATGGCCGGTGGAGGCGGAAGGGGAACGACCGGGGTGGGATGCCCTCCGCTAAGAACCACACGCACAACGCCTGCGACGATCGTGATGAGCAGCGTGCCCACAAACAAATACGTAGGCAGCGCGAAAGCGGTGCCGGCCTCGCGCACGCCGCGGAGATTGAGGATGGTGATGACGATCAAAATACCCACACACAGGGAAACCATGTGCGGCAGCAGGGACGGAACGGCCGAGACCAACGCGCCGACGCCCGCGGAAATTCCCACCGCGGCCGTGAGGATGTAGTCGGCAAGCAGCGCCGCCGCGGCCAGCAGGCCGGCCGGTGCGCCCAGGTTAAACCGCGCCACGGTGTAGGATCCGCCACCGGAAGGATAGGCGGCGATGGTCTGGCGATACGAGAAGTAAACGATCAACAGCAAGATGATGATCGCCGCGCTGATGGGAACGATATAGTGAACGCCCAGCAGGCCGAGCGGGATCAGAAGACTGAGAGCAGCTTCCGGCCCGTAAGCGGCAGAGCTAAGGCCATCGAGACCAAAGATCGGAATGCCCTGCGCGGGACCAATCTGTTCCGCCCGTTCGTCACTGGTCTTTATCGGTTTGCCGACAACCACGTCGAGGATGTTCATGAGGAATGGTGTGCCTCGGTATGTTATCGAAATGGCGGAAGCGAGTGGGGGTCGAACCCACCGGTGACAGGATTGCCTGCCGCCCGCCGGTTTTGAAGACCGGGACGATCACCGGACCGCATGCGCTTCCGTGCTCCATCATTGCAGCGAAGCCTGCGGTCTCGCAACTGGGTGGATGGCGTACCGTGGCGTTTTAGGCGACTGGCGGTTGGCGTCGCCCTTTTTTCCAGAGGAATTACCCCGTGTGGGGCTTGTCGCGCCTCGAAAACGGTTCTGTGGTTTCCACTTGACAATCAAGTGAACAAGATGTTCACTTGATTACCAAGTGAAGAGAATGCACGCCAATATTCTCCAAGGCACACTCGATCTCATGATCCTGCGCACCCTCGCCACGATGGGGCCGCAACATGCGTATGGCATTGCCAACCGGCTCCAGCAGGTTTCGGAGGACGCCCTGAATCTCAACCAGGGGACCATCTATCCGGCGCTGGTGCGGCTGGAGCAGCACGGCTGGACGCGCGCCTCCTGGGGCAAGACGGAGAACAACCGCGAAGCAAAATACTATGCCATCACGAAAGCGGGATTGAAGGCACTTGATGGCGAGACCGCGCGCTGGCGTCAGATGTCGGGCATGGTTGAAAAGCTGCTGGCAGAGGAGTAACGGTCATGTCGCGTTCAAGACGAATCCTGTCCAAGTTCCGCGATCTTTTCCGCAACAATCGTGCAGAAGAAGAGCTGGCACGCGAGGTTGCGTCGCATCTTACCCTGCTGGCCGACGATTTCGAATGCCGGGGCATGTCGCCGGAAGAAGCCCGGCTGGCCGCGAAGCGCGCCTACGGCGGTGAGGAACAGGCCAAGCAGGCGCATCGCGACGAGCGATCGCTGCTATGGATCGAACAGACGGTACAAGACCTGCGTTATGCACTGCGGATGCTGGCAAAATCGCCGGGTTTTGCGGCCGTCGCCATTCTCACGCTGGGGCTCGGCATCGGCGCTAATACCGCGATCTTCAGCGTCATCGACGCGGTGATGTTCAGGTCGCTGCCGGCCGAAGATCCGCAGCGCCTGGTGATCTTTGGCTGGAATGCGCATCATCAGCCCAAGCTGCGTGGACACAGCCTCCATGGCGATTGCGACGACAATGACGACACCAGGGATTGCGCATTTTCTGTTCCGTTTTATGAGACTCTGCGCAGCCGCACGAACCTATTTTCAGGCGTGACGGCGTTCGCGGGTCCTTTTGAAGTGGGTTTCAGCGGCAACGGGCCGGCGAATATCGCGCGCGGCGAGTATGTTTCGGGCGATTTCTTCTCGACCGTCGGCGCAAAGACAATCCTGGGACGGCCGCTCGGCCGCGCCGACGATGCGCCTGCTGCATCGCCGGCTATTGTCCTGGACTACCGCTACTGGCAGCGCGCTTTTGGAGCCGACCCCGCCGCCGTGGGCCGCGCGGTCCGCCTCAACAACGTGGATGCGGCCATCGTGGGCGTGGCCGAACCGGGCTTCACCAGCCTGACTCCCGGCAAGAGCCAGGACTTCTTCATGCCGCTGTCGCTCGCGAAGCGCGTGCAAAACGAAAGGTGGGGGACAGAGTACTCGCTGTCCGATCCGGCGATCTGGTGGGTCGTCCTGGCTGGCCGGCTCCAGCCGGGCGTTTCGGTCGAGCAGGCCCAGGCTGAGGCAACCACACTCTTCCACGCGGAGGTGCTGGACGCCGCCAAGCCGATCTTCAGCGATGGCGACCAGCCCGTTCTCCGGCTTTTGCCGGCGCGAGAGGCCTTGAACGGCGAGAGCAGCCAGATTGCAGCCATGCTCGAAGTCATCATGACTGCAGTGGGGTTCGTTCTGCTTATCGCCTGCGCCAACGTGGCTGGACTGATTCTGGCGCGCTCTGCCAATCGGCAGAAGGAACTGGCCATGCGCCAGGCGCTGGGCGCCGGACGCGCACGGATTGCGCGCCAGCTCCTGACCGAGAGCCTGGTGCTGGCAACCACCGGCGGTGCGCTCGGCATTCTGGTTGCCGTCTGGGGCGTGCGCGCTCTCACCAAGTTGATCTCCAGCGGCCTCGATCAGGCCTTCCCGTTTGTTATCGCTCCGGACTGGCGCGTGCTGGCGTTCACCGGAGGCGTTACGCTCGCCACGGGCATTCTGTGCGGTCTTGCGCCTAGCTTCCGCAGCGCGCGCGCCGACCTTACACCATCGCTCAGGGAGAATGTGTCGTCCATCCCCGGCGGCGCATCGCAGGGCGGCCGGCGTGTCCGGCTCGGCGACGCGCTGGTGGTGGCACAGGTGGCGCTGTCGGTCGTTGTGCTGGTCGGCGCGGGCCTGCTGGTGCGCACCCTGCATAAGCTGCAGACGCTCGATCCGGGTTTCGACACGCACAACGTCCTGCTTTTTGGCATACATCCCAGCCTAGCTGGATACACAGACCACCAAACGGTGCAGCTTTACCGGCAACTGCAGGAGCGGTTCGAAGCGCTGCCAGGCGTGGTGTCTGCCAGTTATTCCGAGGACGCGCTCTTGAGCCAAAGTTGGTCAGCCGAAGACGTGCACCTCGACGATGCGCCCCCCAAATCGAATGCCAACACCGCTACGCTCCAGGTGGGGCTGGATTTCTTTCGGACGATGCGCATTCCCGTCCTTGCCGGCCGCGTATTCACGCCTGCCGACTTTGCCTCGGCAGAGGCGACGAACGCGGCGATGACCGTGGCGGAGGCGGCTGCCGCATCCGGCAATCCAGCAAAGGCCGCGCACCCAAAAACCGAGCCGCAGCCCGCTTCCGTGCCGGTTCTCGTCAATCAGGCGTTTGCCAGGAAGTACTTCCCCAACCAGAATCCCGTGGGCCGGCATATGGGCAATAAACAAGAGGATGAGCCGGCAACGGGACCGCAGCCTGGCTATCTCATCGTCGGCATTGCCGCCGACACCAAATACGCTCGGTTGCGGCGCGCTATCTTGCCCACCATGTTCCTGCCCCTGGTGGGCAACAGCGCCCACTTCGAGTTGCGTACTGCCGGCGACCCCACGGCATTGGTAAAACAGGTGCGCGACATTGTTGCGCAGGCCGACAACAACGTGCCTCTCTTCGATGTACGGACGCAGACCCAGCAGATTGAGCAGACGCTCTATCAGGAGCGGCTCATGTCCCGCCTGTCGAGCTTCTTTGCCATCCTAGCCCTGATACTGGCGTGCATCGGCCTGTATGGATTGCTCTCGTACGAAGTGGCGCGGCGTACCCGCGAGCTCGGTATTCGCACGGCCCTTGGTGCGCAAAGGCGCGAACTGATGCGGCTTGTCGTGCGGCGTGGACTTCTGCTGGCGCTGGCCGGCGCAATCATCGGCATCGCGACGGCCATGGCCGTTACACGGCTGATGGCCGCAATGCTCTATAGCGTGCGGCCTTACGATCCTGCCACGTTTGCGGGCGTTGGCATCCTGCTTGTGCTGGTGGCGCTAGCCGCGTGTTCGATACCCGCGCGGCGGGCAATGCGCATCGACCCCATGGTCGCGCTGCGCTATGAATAAGTCCGCGCTCTCGCCCAGCGCTACCACGAACGAGGCTGTCTTAATTCTGGCGTTCTTTGCAAGGGTGGGTATGACGAGTCTGTAGAGAGACGGACAAGTCGAGGTCGGTGGTACCCACCCTTCGCGAAAACACGCGAAGGGTGGGGCACCCACTGTGTCGGTGACGCCAGCGAGATCACAGGCCCAGGCCAACCCACGGCGCCTTTTCTGTCCCGCTTTTCGCTGCGCCGCACTACTTCGGCTGCGCCGTGACTCGCAGATACGGCTTAATCGTCTTGAAGCCGGGGAACTTCTGCGCCGCTTCCTCGTTCGAGACCGCGCCGGTGATGATGACGTCGTCGCCCGGTTTCCAGTTCACCGGAGTCGCGACTTTGTGTTTCGCGGTGAGCTGCATGGAGTCGATGACGCGCAGGATTTCGTCGAAGTTGCGGCCCGTGGTCATGGGATAGCTGATCTGCAGCTTGACCTTCTTGTCGGGGCCGATGACGAAGACGGTGCGCACGGTGGCGTTGTCGGCGGGGGTGCGGCCTTCGCTGGTCTCTCCGGCGCTGGCGGGCAGCATGCCGTAAAGCTTGGCGATTTTGAGTTGCGGGTCGCCGATCATCGGATAGTTCACCTTGGCGCCCTGGGTCTCTTCGATGTCGGCCGCCCATTTGCTGTGGTTGGTGACGGGATCGACGCTGAGGCCGATGATCTTTGTGTTGCGCTTAGCAAATTCCGGCTGCAGCTTCGCCATGTAGCCGAGTTCGGTGGTGCAGACGGGGGTAAAGTCCTTGGGGTGTGAAAATAAGATGGCCCAGCCATCGCCGATCCACTGGTGGAAGTGGATCGTCCCTTCGGTGGTTTCAGCGGTGAAATCGGGGGCCGTGTCGTTGATCCGGGGAACGCTGTAGGTTTCGCTTTCGGTAGCAGTCGTCATGGTGATCTCCTTGTGAATTCGAATTATTCAAGATTCGAGAACGTCGGCCCGCCCCGGCTTTTATTCGGTAAATAGCGGATGAAAAAAACCCACCCGCTTCACCGGGTGGGTTGGGAAGAATCTCGCTGTTTCCCTACCCACGCGCCGGCGCCGGTCGACAACAAGCCATGGCACGGGCGGTGGATGGAATGAACATGTTAGCTAGCATAAAAGCGGCGAGGGACGGTGTCAAACGGGCGCTGGGGCTTATCCGGCGTTAATCCTTACCAATACCACGTAACGATCTTTACCACGAAGGGCACGAAGTTTACACGAAGGAAACCACACCGGAAAAGCCCACTTCTCGCAAAAGGCGCGAGAAATGGGGCACCCGGATCGTTCCCGCAAATCAAAATCCCCACCCTCTCGCAAGGTGCGCGAGAAGGGTGGGGCACCCTTGGGATTAGCCTTTGACGATCTTCTTTTGCGCTGGATCCCACACTGCTACAGTCTTGTTGAAATAGGAGAAGTTGGCCAGGTGGCAGCCGATGGCAGCATTGTTGCCGAATATTTCGTTCTCCACCACCGGCTTGCGGGTACGGACGGCGTTGTAGAAGTTGGCCTGGTGATCAACCGTGTCGCTGTAGCCGGGAGGATTGGCGTAGGACTCGCCTTCGGCGTCAACGCTCCACTTCAGCGCCGCTGGTTCCGGATGATCCTCGTGCCACTTCTGCAGGTACTGATCGCGGAGAGCTTTGGGCCATCCGAAAATCGAATAGCCCTCGGGCTCGGGGCGCGTGTCCTCGGGCTTGTAAGTGAGGGTCGCGTCTTTAATGATCATCGTGCCTTTAGTGCCGTAGAAGCCGATGAATTCTCCGCCGTTGTTGTTCAGGTTGCAGCGCAGGGTGACGCGGGTGTTGGGATAGTCGTAGAGAGTCTCGATGAGGTCGGGGAACTCGCGGCCGTCCTTGAAGTGGAAGATGCCGCCGGAGGACATCGCGCGCTGCGCGGGCTCGTTGATGCCGGTGATGAACTGAATGCCGGAGAGCAGGTGGACGAAGAGATCGCCGCCCAGGCCCTCGCCGTAGTCTTTATAGCAGCGCCAGCGGAAGAAGCGAATAGGATCGAACGGAACTTTGGGAGCGCCGCCCAGAAAGGTGTTCCAGTCGATGGTCTTTTCGCTGGCGTCGGGCGGAATGGGATAAACCCAGGCGCCGCTGGGGGAGTTGCGGTCCCAGTAGGCGTTGATGGAGAAGACTTCGCCGAGCTTGCCGGAATCGTAAATCTCTTTGGCCTTGGCGTAGAGCACGGAACTGACGCGCTGGCTGCCGATGGCGACCATGCGATTATTTTTGTGCGCGGCATCCATCATGGCGAATCCGTCTTCCACGAGATGCGACATGGGCTTCTCGCAGTAAACGTCTTTGCCGGCGGCGCAGGCGTCTTCGAAGATGCGGCGGTGGTTGTGGTCCATGGTGGCGATGAGGACGGAGTCGACGTCCTTGCGATCAAGAATGGAGCGGTAGTCGCGGGTCGAGGTGACGCTGGGATTCTTCACGGATTCGCGAGCGGCGGTGTGGCGGCTGTCATAGAGGTCGCAAACGGCGACGCACTGAATGCCGGGAACCTCGAGGGAGGCTTCGAGGTGTTCGCATCCGCGAATTCCGGTGCCGATGGAGGCGAAGCGGATGGTGTCGCTGGGAGCGACGGGACGCGCCGCGGCCGAGAGCACGCGCGGCTGCAAAATCGTTTTGGCGACCGTAGTGGCGGCGAGAGCGCCGGAGCCCAGGTGAATGAATTGACGACGGGACAGGGGATACTTAGCCATAAGATTCTCCGTCTTTGGATTTAATTTTCCGTGACAGGGTTACGGGAAGGAATTATTGCACAGGAGCGGAAGAATTAGTAAATCGATTTTCTATTGAGGGTGGGGCCGTACCGGTTCGGGCAAGCCCCCACTCCGCCGCCCGAAACATTGGACGGCATGATACATGCTGCGATTTGCTTTACCGGCTGCCAATGCCGACGAATTACTAGTGGAGGGGGTAGTCTCCCTTACCTTTTTCGTGCAGCTTTTTGTTAATCGACTCCATCACGGCGCCATAAACGTCGCCCTTCCGTGCCTGGTACATCCACCACAGAGTGACTTTCCCGGTGCCCTTGATAACCTCGCCGGTCTTGGGGACCTTTAGATCCTTGGGGTTCAGCTCCAGATTCTGCACCGCCTTGTAAGCGGCCTCAACGCCTTCTCGCATTCCAGCCCGTGCCGCCTGGTCGCTCGCGTTCAGGGCGGAATCGGGAACGTTGTACTGAAAATGCGGTGAGGGTTTGGGAATGGCCGGCCAAGTTTCCGGATGGTGCGGATCCAGTTTTTTATCGCTGTAGGTGCTGGCCATGTCCTGCCAGGCTTGCGCGAAAGCGCCTGCCCAGCCATTAAAATGCGCCAGGTCGTCCGCCTCTTTGAAGGTCCAGATTAACCCTACGATGAGGAACACGCCGTCCAGGATCGGAAAGAACTCGGCAGCAACTCCAATCCACGCCGCCTCTGAGATCAGCTCAGCAATGCTTACCGCTGTACTCACGCCTCCCTCAATGACCGCTCCGGGATCCATGAAATGGCCGACCGTGGTGTTGGGCAGGTCAGAGACGTCGATGTCTGCGTAGCCGTCGGGAAGTTGGGGATCCGGGGGATCGGCGGAGAGCCACGCAGTGATGGAGACCGCGCGAAATCTTGGGTTCTCGACACCCGCGGCATCGCCCGCCCGCGCCGCATTTGCCGATCCTTCTGAGACACCGAGCGCGGCCCGAGCGGACTTTCCACGATCGCCGACAATCCTGGCCAGCGCACCCAGCATGTTGGCCGCCCGCGACCGTGATAATCGAATGTTGAAGCCTTCTGGTCCGGTGCGGCTTGCCATGCCGATCAGGGTGACGCTGCCGCCGGCATCGAGCAGAGGGGCGATACGCTTCGTCAACTCGCTGAGATGTTCGTATTTGACCACGTCGCTGTTCTTCTTGAAGTTATAGAACAGCACGGCGAGGGGTGTGGTCGACGTTACTTCGACCATGCCTGGGGTATCGCGCGGCGGTGGAACCACGGTGTCCTCCGTTTTTGTGGCGGCGAGTATATCAGCACGTACCGGACGAGGGGAGTAATTTGCTGTAAATTTTTGTAACGCCGAGTCGGCGTCGGACAGTTGTCAATGGACAATGGCTTGAGGGGAAAACAGGGGGGGAAAATTGAAAGGGCCGTGACATTGGTTATGCTCTAGCCGCCAGCTCCTGCGAGGGAGCCAACAACGTGGAAGCATGTACCGTCACGACCCCTTGATGCGATCACTGCTTTCGCAGTTCCAAACCCCAACTACCCCTCGCAGAGCCGTCGGTTTTTTCAGGTCTGGTCGCCTGACGGGTCGCCCCGTCCTGCTGATCACTCAGTCTACTTCGGACCGGCTCAGTATTATTGTGCCAACCCTTTCGACCGTCGACGCAAACCACCTTAACAGAGAAATAAAAAACGTCAACGCAAACTATTGGTGCAATAGCTTCCTGCAAACCTGTGCATAACGAAAAATGCAAATGGTTGCAAGACCGGAACTTATCCACAGGCGATTTTAATTCCGCCCCGTTTTGCACATAAGATTGCACAACGCTGGGGCATCCGCCAAAATGATGAAAGGGAACCAAATAATCATCTTGACCGCGGAAGCGGATGGGCGCACATTGCAAGCAGGGCTGAGAAAAATCGAAGTGATGTCGGAACTCGTGGCCTATGTGGACGGCGGTTGCCTGGGAAATCCGGGGCCGTCGGGCATTGGGGTGGTGATCAACGGCAGCGCCAGCGGCCCAGTACGCATCGCCAAGTGGATTGGCCACCAGGACAACAACGTCGCCGAATACGCGGCGCTCATGGAAGCTCTGCAGTACGCCGTCTCCCGCAAGGCACGAAAGCTGCACGTGTATTCCGACTCGGAAGTAGTGGTGCGGCAGATGACGGGAGAATATGTCTGCCGCAGTGCGCGTCTTTACTCTTTGCACTGGACCTGCCGGAAGCTGGCGCGCTCGCTCGCGTTTTCCATCTCGCACGTGCCGCGCGAAAGCAATGCGGAGGCCAATGGGCTCGCCCAGTCCGCGCTGCGGCGCGGGGGCCAGAGTAAAGTTGTGCCGCGTCTCCCGCCCGCCGCGGAAACGCTGGTTGAAACTTTTGGCGTAGTACCTCTGCGTGGGGAAATTCTTGACACCTCGCTCGCTCCGAGCGAGACTCAAACTACTGCATCCTTATAACTTAGGTGAGTTGTGGCGGCCGGATCGCGCCCTCGCCCTTCGCAACTCCATGGAGTCATGGCACGCGCCATGGAACCCTACGGGACTCTCGCGCCTGCGCGCGGCGCGGAACCGATGGTAGCGGGCGTGGGATCTAAGAACGAAGACCGCAGAGTTGCATCCGGAGCAAGCATTGCAGCAGAACAGTTCAACTCGGGGCCCACACAGCGTTTCCGCAGCCCTCACTTCGGCGCGCGCGGAGGCGAGCGCGCTCGCTTCGAACGTGCGTTTTCCCGGTGAGGATAGTGGACATACTCTAGCCGAAATGGCTCAGCGCGATCTCGATGCCGCCCTGCAGTTGCTGGCGGACCGCGCCCAGTACATTACGGGCGCGAGCGGAGCTGCGATCGCCCTGCGCCGCGATGGCAAAAATGACATGCTGTGCCGCGCCAGCTCAGGCGAGAATGCGCCCGAGTTGGGCGCCCTGCTTTCCACCGAGTTCGGGCTTTCCGGGGAAAGTGTGCGCACACGCCAACCCTTGCGCTGCGACGACGCCGCGCGCGATGCCCGGGTGAATCGCGAAGTCTGCCGCCAGATGGGAATTGCGTCGGTGGTGGTGATGCCGGTCGTGAATGACGACGAGGTGCTGGGAGTCTTCGAACTTTTTTCGGGGAAGGCGAACGCTTTCGGAGTGCGCGATGTCTCGGCCGTGCAGCGGCTCAGCGAAATGGTCGAAACCGCAGTCCGGCTGGCGCAGGCCACGGAGCGGCTGCCGGAACAACTGAAGATGCAGGAGGCTTCGCCCTTGGACGTCGACAAGGTCGAAGTTCTTGAAGAGCAGGTGCTGGATGGACAAGCGCTCGACGGACAGGAGCTGGAGGGACAGGTTCTGGAAGACGTGATTCTGGAAGATCCGGTTCTGGACGAGCAGAAGGCGGTTGTGAAAGTGGCCGCTGAACAGAACCGAGAAGCCGTAACCCCGGTGCCGTTGAAGGAGGAATTCCCAGCCCCTGATGTCCCAGCTCCGGCCGCAGAAGCTGCGCCCTCGAAAAAGCCATTGTTCTGGTCGGCTGCGCTGAATCCCACGTCCGATGCGGCGCAGCCGGGAGAGGCTGACCAGAGCCATGTTCCACCAGTCTTAAGGAGCCTGCGCAAGTGCGAGGCCTGTGGCTTTCCGATCTCGGCGGGGCGTGTGCTTTGCGTGGAGTGCGAGGAGAAGAAGTGGCGCGGGCAGCTGGGGGGGCAGGTGAAAGTTCCCAAGGCCGTGCCTCGGCAGACGGCGGCGCCTGCTCCGGTTGCTTCGGTTTCTAAGGCAGAAGTTCGGGCGTTCGCGGCTGCGGCGCAATCGGTCGCGACGAGCGCTCCCCTGCCGACGGTACAGCGGTTGTCCGCTCCGGTCGTGGCTTCCAGCACGGCCATTGCGTCATCGCCTGCGGTAAAGGAATCCACAGTAAACGCGGCGAAACCCATAGCGGTACAACCGGTCCCGAGCGCCCCTGTCCCTGAGAAGGTGCTCGAGCCAGCGCCGCAGAAATCCCAAGCGCCGGTCCCCGAGTTCGTATTGAGCGCGGGACTGGCACCCTCCCAATCGTGGCTCGCGAGGAACAAGTACATTCTTGGCGTGCTGCTGGCGGTTGGCATCGCCGCAGTCGCCATCTTCCTGCTGCGCTGAAAGAGCTTGTGCATCCCAGCCAGAGTTCGTTCCGCGCCCAGTTCTGTACTACCGGAACCCCCCGAAACCCTTGACAACATAGGCAACTCTGCTAAAGTTCGAACCAGGGTTTACAAATTTCGAAGCAATCGGCAGGTGCCATGGTCATGAAGAACGTGTATGAAGTGTTGCGGCAGAAAGAGATGGAACTGACCCGCCTGGAAAAGGAAGTGGAGGCCCTGCGATTGGTGGCTCCACTGCTCTCTGAGGAAAAGGAAATGCTGTCCGACATTGGGAAGCCTGCCTTGGCCACTGCAGTCAACGGGCCGCAGGCGACGGCTCGCATGTCGGTGCCGGCGCCGCCATCGATTCCCGCTCCGCAGCCGGTGCGCGCCGCCGGATGGGAAGACACCGCCAAGCGCTGGCCGTAGCGGCTCGCACGACGGTCGCGGTACCCGCCCCCTCTGGGGCGTGGGGCATAAGTTTTTTCGGCCCGGGATGCGTCCCGGGCTGTTGTGTGTGTGAGCGAAGTGAATGACGGAGGTGCGTATGAAGAAGAAGAAGACGAAGACGTTGCTGGTGATGGCGGCATTGGGCCTGGGTATGACGGCGCTGACTATGACGGCGGCGGCCAAGGACAAAGAAATGCAGGGCACGATCGTATCGGAGAACTCCGTCCCCTGCGGCTCAGAGGCCAAAGGTAAGAAGCAGACCATGCAGCTGATGTGCCAGGAATATGTGATTCGCACCGACACGACGGAGTACCACGTGCGGCAGGAAAAAGAAGCCCACAAAGAAATGCTGCCGGTGAATGCCCCGGTCGAGCTGACCCTGAGCAAAGACAAAATGAAGTTCAAAGTGAACGGCAAGGGATACGAGATGCTGGTGGTCTCCGAGTCGGCCGCGCCGGCCGCGACTTCACCCGCCAATCACTAGCGATGAGTTATGGATGGCCGGAATCGTTGTTTCCGGACCCCGCCTACACTCCTGCACGCGCGGGACCGCGCGGGTAGATTTGAGATGAGCCTTCTCGATCAAGTTTTTTCCAGCAAACCGAGCCGCCCTCGCTTTGTCGAGATTGTCGTTCGAGCGCTTGAAAAAGCCGGGCTCGAACACGTCGAGGAGATTGCGGGCGAGTTTGCGCTCAAGGCCGGCGACGGCAAAAGCACGATTTTTCTGAGCAACATCTACGCCAACTACTGCAGTGCCAGCCGGAAGATGCGTCCGGCGGTTCTTGCGGAATTTGTTGGCGGCGCAGTTTCGATTCCCTCGTTACCTTCCATTCCATCTGACTTTGCGTCGGCCAAGCCCGGCCTCATGCCCGCGATCCGCGATGCCGCCTACTTCAACATCGTGAGGCTCATGCAGCGCAAGGACGGGAAAGACGATCCCGGCACGGAGGTTGTGACCAAGCCCCTGGTCGGCGGACTGGTGGTCGCGCTGGCCTACGACACGGAGCGCAATATCACTTCGATCAACCGCGAGAGTTTTGAGAAGTGGGGCGTAAGTCTCGACGAAGCGTTTGCCGCGGCGAAAGATAATCTCTGGGAGAAGACCGATCCAGGCCAGGTTGCCGGCCAAGGCGGCGTTTACTGGAGTCAGTGGGGCGATTCCTACGACAGTTCGCGGATGCTGCTCACGGAAATCATCTACCGTCTCTCGGTGGACGGTGACCCCGTCGCGTTTGTGCCCAGCCGGAATGAACTGTGGCTGACCGGCTCGAACAATTCTTCGGGATTGGCGGGCATCTTGAGGGATGGGATGGAAAGCCATTTCAACCGAGGCCATCCCCTCTCGCCCGATCTTTACGTGCTTCTGGATGGGGCATGGAAGGTGTGGGTCCCCGAAGATCCGTCGCTGCGAGATGCGTGGATGAAGATCAAGAGGAGACGGGATGCGATCGACTACGCGCAGCAGCAGGAACTTCTGAACGCAATTCACAAGCGGGAGAACGGTGACATTTACGTGGCGAGCTACATGATTTTCGAGCGGAAGGATGGACTCGCCCGCAGCGCCTGTGTCTGGACGAAGGGAGTCGATAGTTCGCTGCCCCGGGCAGAAAACATTTCTTTCATCGTAGACCCGGAAGGCGGCGATCATTTTGTGGTTCCGTGGGAGGCGGCCGCGCCGATTGTGGAGAATCTGCTAGAGGAAGAAGCGGAGTTCGTTCCGGTGCGGTATCGGGTGCGCGAATTTCCCAACGCTGAACAGATCGATAAATTGCGTCGACTGGCGCTTTGATCCCTAAGCTCCCACTATCTCGCGCAGAGCGGCCAGCAGGCCGTCGACTTCTTCTGCCGTGTTGTAGTGCACCAGCCCGATGCGCAGGAAGCCACCTGATTTCTCGACGTCGAGATGCTCAGTCAGGTTCAGCGCGTAATAGTTGCCGTCCCAGGTAAAGAAGCCGCGGTCGCCGAGTTTGGTGGCGAGTTCGAGGGGCGTGTGTCCGGCTACGCGGACCGCGAGCGTGCCGCAGCGTTCGTGGAAGCGCGCGGGGTCGGTGATGCCGTAGATCTTCAGGCCGGGGATTTTCTTCAGGCCGGTCATGATGCGTTCGAGTAGGGCGCGTTCGTGGTCGTGGATGGCTGTGTAGGCGGCTTCGATCGCGGCGCGGCGTTCGGTCTTTACCCCACTGGCGCCGGCAGCATCGTTCCCACCCTTCGAAAAATCGGAAGGGTGGGGCACCCTCATACTTGTAGCTCCATTCGTTGAGGCACGGCCTAGGTCGGCGAAATATTCAACACACGCGGTGATTCCTGCGATGAGCTCGTGCGTCATCGTGCCCCACTCCCAACAATTCGGAATCGCATTCGTGTTTGGACGGACTTTGTAAGGGCGGAGGCGCATGAGATGCTCGCGCTTCCCGAAGAGCACTCCCATGTGCGGGCCAAAGAATTTGTAAGTCGAGCACACCAGAAAATCGCAGTCGAGCGCGGCCACGTCGATCAGGCCATGCGGGCCGTAGTGGACTGCGTCGATGTAGGCGAGCGCTCCGACGGCGTGGGCAAGGCGGACGATTTCCTTTACCGGATTGATGGTGCCGACAGCGTTGGAAGCGTACCCGACGGCGACGAGCTTTGTCTTGGAATTTATTTTCGAGGCCAGGTCGGCCATGTCGAGAGTGCAGTCCTCGTCGTGAATCTCGGCCCAGCGGACGGTCGCCCCACGGTCTTCGGCCACGGCGAGCCAGGGAGAAACATTGGCGTCGTGATCCAGGCGGGTGACGACGATTTCGTCTCCGGACTTCAACTCGCGGCCAATCGCGCGGCTGATAGCGTAAGTGAGTGTGGTCATGTTCGGACCGAAGACGACTTCGTCTGCGTCGCAGTGCAGGAAGTCAGCCATGGCAGCGCGCGCTTCGGCGATCATGGCGTCGGTGCGGCGGCTGGTGGCATATGCTCCGCCGGTGTTGGCGTTGTTGTGTCGCAGGTAGTCCGAGATGGCGTCAATCACGCGCTGCGGAACTTGCGTTCCGCCGGGGCCGTCGAGGAACGCGGCGGGGTGGCCGTTGACGGTTTGGGAGAGGGAGGGGAACTGGGAGCGCGCGTACGCGAGGTCGAGGCCGTGGGCGGCAGAATTTTCAGTGGTCAGCATGGCTATCTATTTTTATCACGGAGATTCAAGGCAGCCCCCGCGCGGGGGGTAAAGCCCGCGTTATCTGCGGCACGCTGAAGTCGTACCCTTCCCGATTCTGCGTTGCGCCGCGGACGATTGCTTCGCCGTGGAAGAGCGGCCCTTCAGGGCTGCGTAGGACGGTGGAGTGACACGCGCTTTAAAGCCCAGGTTAATTTCGAACGGACGGGGACGCGGCCCTGAAGGGCCGCTCTTCCACGGTGCTACATGCGGTGGTATTAGTGCGCGGCCGTTGCCCGCACGAAATCGGCCAGCATGCCGTAGGCCGTCGCGTAAAGGCCGGGATTTTCTTCCGTGATGGCCAGGCCGGGGAAGATGTCGGTTTCGAAGTAGATGTAAGACGATGTGCCGGAAATTTTGGCCATCGGTGACGTGGCCAGCACTTTTTCGGGTGCGACGCTTGCCTTCACACCATCGCCGACCCGCTGGGCGCGGCAGACCAGCTTGAACGGCCAGCCGTCGCGGCGGGCGTTGCGCAGGGCTTGCGGGGTGAGGTCGCGGATTCCTTCTCGCTGGACTTCTTCGACCCGCACGGGGATATCCATCAAGACCGTGATCAGCGCGGCCGTCTTCACAGCTGCGTCCCAGCCGTCGATGTCGTGGGTGGCGTCGGTTTCGGCGATCCCGAGGGCTTGCGCTTTCTGCAGCGCTTCGTCGAAGGTGAGGCCTTGCTCCATCTCGCTCAGGATCACGTTTGTGGTCGAGTTAAGAATTCCGTGAAAACCCTGCAAGTGAATGGCGGGCATCTGATCGAACAAGGAAAAAATCGGGACACCGTCCATGACCGTCGACTCGAAAAGAAATCGTTTTCCGCGCGCGGCGGCCAGGTCGCGCAGTTCGCGGTAGGCGTGGACGATGGGGCCTTTGTTGGCGGTGATGGCGTGGGTTCCGTGCTCAAGCGCGGCGCGGATGTGGTCGATGGCGGGCTGACCGCTTTGCACGTCGAGCGACGTGGCTTCGAAGAGAACGTCGGCTTGCGCGGCCGAGAGCCAGTCGCGGATGTTTTTATGCGGGGCAGGCTCTGTCCGCCAAACGCCGGGAGGCGAATCTGAATTGAGGGCGAGCAACGAAGCAGAGCCCAAGCCCTCGGCGTCAGCAATCCATCCCAGGCGGCGAGAGGCGATTCCGGCGATGCGGAATGTGATGCCGTAGCGTTCGCGCAATTCCTGGGCTCGGTCTTCGAGAAGCCGGACCAGAGTCCGGTTGACGTTGCCGAATCCGAGAAAGCAGAGATTGTAGGTGCGGATGCGACCTCGCAGGGGCTGAAGCCCGATGGATTTATCCCGCTGGCGCGGCGCTGAAGCGCCGCTCTTCCACGGTGCCATACACGCTCATTTCGCAGTCCTCCGAAATGGTCGTCTCGGCAATTGACGGACAGGAGTGTCCGTCCCACATAAACGCTATCCCATCACCGTGGCGTGCTCGGGCTTGATCTTATAGAGCACGCGGACTTCGCCGGGCTGCCCGTAGGGATATTTGTCGACGCCCAGATATTTTTTTGCCAGCTTGTCGATGCTTTCCGCGGCGCCGTCCTCAGTGATCTCGACCACGCGGCCGCGGATTTCCAGATAGCGGTACGGGTTCTCGGGATCGATAATGGCCAGCGACACCCGGGGATCGCGGCGGACGTTGCGGTCCTTCTGGCGTCCCTTGGCGGAGTTGAAGATGACGTGCTCGCCGTCAAAGTCGCACCACACGGGCGTGACCTGCGGGCGGCCGTCGGGCATTAACGTCCCCAGGCTGGCAAAGGCCCGCTTTTGAAAAAGATCGCGGTACTTCTCGGGGATGACTTGCGACATAAGAGCCTCCGGGATTTTGGATTGCAGCAGCATTATAGACTGCCACAGGCTGTCGGGCTTCGCTCGACCCTTCGGCTTCGCTCAGGGCAAGCTAGCCGGAGGCGGCTGTCCCCACATTTTTGCTTCCGGTGCTCCGTCGCTTGAGTAGAATTGTGGTCCTATGCCAGCTCAACCTATGACTTCATCACGACGAAGACGAAACGATTCGACTCGCTGGGCTATCGCGGTCAGCGTGGTTCTTCTTCTGCTGACGGCTGTGGCGCGGCCGGTGCTGGCCGGCGAATCCGCGCAGAAATATCCCCCTACCATCGTTTTTATGACCGACTTCGGAGTCGTCGACGACTCCGTCGCCATTTGCCGGGGCGTGATGTACTCCGTGATGCCCGACGTTCGCGTCGTCGATCTGACGCATGACGTTATTCCTTTTTCGATTACTGACGCGGCACTCTATCTCGACGGTGCCACTCCATACTTTCCTGCCGGCACGGTATTCGTCGCCGTGATTGATCCCGGGGTCGGCAGTACGCGCAAGGCCATCGTGGCCAAGTCGAAGCGCGGCCAATATTTTGTGCTACCCGACAACGGGCTGCTCACTCTGGTGGAGCAGCACGACGGCATCGAGGCCGTCCATGAAATTACGAACACGAGTTGGATGATCGGCAGCAAGCTGTCCTCCACGTTTCATGGCCGCGACATTTTTTCGCCCGTCGGGGCGCATCTGGCGCGCGGTGAGGACTGGACCGAGGTTGGTCCCGAGATGCCTGTGAAGGACTTGGTCCGGCTGGATTTGAAGCCGACCAAACTCGACGAGCGCGGACTGAGCGGCGAAGTCATCACCACCGACGGGCCGTTTGGAAATCTCGTGACCAGTGTCGATGCCGAGGACTTCTTCAAACTCGGATACCAGCGCGGGCAGGAGGTGCCGGTGGTGCTGGGCAACAAAGAGGCGATCAAGATCAAATTTGTGCGCACGTTTAGCGACGTGCCGCTGGGCCAGCCGCTGATCTACATCGATTCGCGTGGGCGCTTTGCCCTGGCGGTAAATCAGAACAGTTTTGCGGCGACTTACGGCATTAAGCCACCGGTGGCGCTGTTTATTCCGCGGGCGAAGTGAGAGATGATTGTCATGCTGAGCGGAGTGAGGATGGCCGCGAAGCGATCATCCTTGCGGAGTCGAAGCACCCCTATCTCGAGAAATGTCGCAGGGACGGCCGGCAGCAGATGTGACTGTAGGGATGCTTCGACTGCGAACGACCTTCGCTTCGCGAAGGTCGTTCTCCGCTCAGCATGACAATTCTGCAGGGGGAGTCCTAAGATTCCGGCTAGTTCATGCGCGGTAACACTGCGCGCAGCAATGCTTCGAATGTGGTTTTGACGCGTTCCCCAGTTTCCATTACTTCTGCGTGGGAGAGGGGTTGGTCGAGGATTCCTGCGGCCATGTTGGTCACGCAGGAAATCGCCAGCACTTTGATTCCCATGTGGCGGGCGGCGATCACTTCGGCCACCGTCGACATGCCCACCAGGTCCGCGCCAATTCTTCGCAGATATTCGATTTCCGCGGGAGTCTCGTAGCTGGGGCCGAGCAGTCCGGCGTAGACGCCTTCATGCTGGGGGATGCCCAGCTTGGCGGCTTCCTCGCGCGCGATCTGGCGATATTCCTTCGCATAGGCATGCGTCATGTCGGGGAAGCGGACGCCGAAGCGGTCGTCGTTGGGGCCGACCAGGGGATTCACTCCCTGCAGATTGATGTGATCGCGGATCAGGACCAGCGCGCCCTGCGAGTAGCTGAGATTGATTCCTCCCGCCGCGTTGGTGAGGATGACGGCGCGAATGCCCATCCGTCCGAACACGCGGACGGGGAAGGTTACTTCCTGCGGTGAATATCCTTCATAAAGATGTACGCGGCCCTGCATGGCGGCGACCGGCACGCTGCCGGCGTGGCCAATGACCAGGCGGCCGGCGTGGCCGATTGCAGTCGAACGTGGGAAGGCGGGAATGTCGGCGTAGGGGATGCGGGTGGCGTCGGTGAGGGAATCGGCGAAGCCACCCAGGCCGGAGCCGAGGACCAGAGCAATCTGCGGACGGAGTGCGGTGTGCGTCAGGATCAGTTGTGCGGCGGAGTCGGTAAGCGCGAATTGGTCGGGCATGATCGGGAGTCGCGTTACAAGTCGCCGTCGGCCAGATGGCGGCCGTGGCCGTTGCGCTCCAGCCAATCATACAGAAATGTCTGGTAGAGATAAGACGCGACGATCTCCTCGCCGAGTTCGTGGGTTTCGGTGCAGATGAAAGGCACGCGCAGTCCGGCAAGCACGGCGATCAGCGATTGTGTGATGCGGTTGGGGTTGGCGCCGCGGTAGGGATACTCGGACTTGATCTCGGTTAACGACGCGGTGACCACGAGCAGGCTATGCGGACGCTCGCTCATGCGGCGCAGGCGATTGATGAAGACCTGGCGATTTGTAGTGAACGACTGAATCAGGTCGGCGAGATCCTTGCGCTCGACCACGCAGGAGTCTTCCATGCCGCCGACAGAATAGTCGCCGAGCGGCAGGGCGCGTTCCTCGACGTCGGCAAACCATTTTCGAAAGCGGCGGAAGGAAAGTGGATTCTGCTCGCGGGTATCGATGATGGCGACGGGGAGCGGAGTGTGGAGTTGCGTGCCTCCGCGTTCGGCCAGCACGGGAAGCGGCGGAGGAGGAACCGGCGCGGGTTGCATGGTCCATGCAAGCGGAGACGGAATTAGGGTTCGTTTGCGCGGCATGGATCCAGCGATGGCACTTCTTTCTTTGAGTGCGACCAAAACCCCCACTTCTCGCGCAAAGGGCGCGCGAGAAATGGGGCACCCTCGAATTTGCCGTCTGACTAGAACTTCTTTTCGAACCTCGCGAACGCGGTTTCGAGTTTCCACTGTTCCCGGGCGCGCTCGTTGGCGGCGAGGAACTTTGCGCATTCGGGCGTCGGCTTCTCTTCGGTAGCGGCATCAGACGCACACGCGGCCACTGGCCGGAATGCACCTTTGGTCTCCGCCCACAAACTCTGCCCCGGCAGAAAGCTGTGCTCGATGCTCTGGCGCGTCATGCGCTTCAGCTCAGTGTAGGGAAGTCGGTAGCCCTCGACGGCGCGCAGGTATTCATGCGTCATGTCAGAGCGGGCGACGCCTTCGTCATCACTCGAAATCGCGACCGGGACGCCGTACTTCATGTAGACGGGCAGGGGATGATCGTCGCCGCTGACGCCGAGAATCTGATCGTTCGAGGTCAAGTTAATCTCTACGAGAATGTTGCGCGCGGCCATCTCCCTCATCAGGCCGATGGGATCTTTCTCCAACATGACGTCGACGCCGTGGCCGATGCGCTCGGCGTGGCCGCGCTCGACCGACGTGCGAATGTGGAACGAGAGATCCTCGGGCTTCACCAGTCCCGCCGCCAGTTCACCGGCGTGCAGGCTGATGTGCACCTTGGGATAGACGCCGTGCAAGTAGTCGAGCATGGCCATGTGCTCGTTGAAATCGTGGATGGGCACGTACCAGTCTTCCGGCATGACCAGGTTCAATCCCACGAAGCGCGGATCGGACGACGCGAGTTCGAAGCCGAGCACGATCTGCGCGAAGACGGCTTCGAGCGGCAGGCCGCGCAACACCTGATAGAGGTAACGCACGGTGATGTTGCATCCCGGTTCGGCGTCGGCGGTGCCGCATTTCAGTTCGGTGCGGGCGTGGGCGTCATCTTCTGCCAACGTCTGGCTGGTGGCTGCAGCGATTTCTTTCAGGCCCCCGGCCAAGAGCTTTTCGCGCATGGTGGCAAAGTCGTTGCTGCTGTCCCAGCCCAGTTGCATGCCCAGCTTCGGCGCTGCGCCTCCATCGGCAGTGTGCATGAACTCCACGTATTGCACCTGTTCACGTGCTGCGCGGTTGATGACTGTGGCGACGGCCTCAGCCACGTGGTTGTGCGACGCCAGGCCGAATTTGTCGAAGGTAGCGAAGAAGTGGTCATGTCCGGATTCGTCGCCGGGGCGCCAGTTGCGCATCGACCACGCGTCGATGATCTGGTTGTAGAGAATGTGGTCGTCATAAGCGCAGCGAATGCTGGGTTTCGGCGTGTAGTGCTCGCACGTATCGCAGGGAGCGCCCAGCAGGCGGGACGTAGTGCGGTCGACACAGAAGTTGTCGCTGGCGGCAAAGTCCAGCAGATCTTCGGCGTAGATCGCGCCGTCGAGATGATTGTGCAGGTCTCCGCCTTTGGGCATTTCGCGCAGGAAGGCCAGCAGCAAAGAGGGTTGGCGGCGGACCGAGTCCAGATACTGGGCCGTTTTTTGCTCTGCGGTTTGCGCCGCAGCGAGCGCAGAAAGGAGAACGAGAATCAGACACTTACGGATGGACTTCAGGCTCACGAGCAGGCCTCCACGATCAGGCAAGGAATTGTAATTCGTGCGTCGCGGTGCGCGCCAATTCAGATATTGGACAGGAAGCTTTTCTTTGCGCTCTTTGCGGTCAAGAGCTTGAACCGCAGAGATCGCGAAGGAATGCGGCAGAGTGCGCAGAGAAAATCCTGGGGCTGAGAATCTGGGTCGTCGAGGTCCGGAGGCAGCCCGTTCGGCTACTCTGCTACATTGTTTTCTTATGCCGCAGGAATCCAAGCAGCCGACTCGCAGTTTTGCCAGCGACAATAATGCCGGAGTACATCCGGAAATTCTGGACGCGATCGCGCGCGCCAACCAGGGACACGTGGTGGCTTACGGCGACGATCCCTACACCCGCTCAGCGCTTGCGAAATTCGAAGAACACTTCGGTCCGGGGATCGACGTTTTTTTCACCTTCAACGGGACCGGCGCAAATGTACTCAGCTTGCAGGCGCTGAACCGCCCGTTCCACGCGGTTCTATGCAGCGAATACGCCCACATCTATACCGACGAATGTGGCGCTCCCGAAAAACATACGGGATGCAAGCTGATCCCGCTGCCGCATCAGGATGGCAAGATCACGCTCGACTCGGTGCGCCACGCCTACCACGGGATCGGCGATCAGCATCACGTGCAGGTGCGAGTCGTCTCCATCACGCAGTCGACCGAGATGGGGACGGTCTACAGGCCGGAAGAGATTCAGGCTCTGGCCGGCTTCGCGCACGAGAACAATATGTTTCTGCACGTAGACGGCGCGCGCCTTGCCAACGCCGCCGCCAGTCTCGGCCAGACGCTGCGCCAGGCCACCCGCGATTTGGGCGTGGACGTGCTCTCCTTCGGCGGAACAAAGAATGGAATCATGGGCGGGGAAGCGGTGGTCTTCTTCAATCGCGCGCTCAGTGCGGATTTTCTCTACCTGCGCAAGCAGGGGATGCAACTCGCCTCGAAGATGCGCTTCATCGCCGCGCAATTCGAGGCGCTGTTGACCAATGATCTGTGGCGGCGGAGCGCTGAGCGTGCGAACAGCATGGCGCGAGTGCTCGAAGCCGAGGTGCGGAAGATTCCGCAGGTTCGGGTGGTGTGGAAGGTCGAGGCCAACGGCGTGTTCGCGCAGATTCCGCGGCATGCCATCGCCAAAATTAAAGAGCGTTATTTCTTCTACTCGTGGATCGAAGAGGAGTGCATCGTGCGCTGGATGTGCTCTTTCGACACCACGGAAGAGGACGTAAGGGACTTTGTGCAAGTCGTGACGGAGGCGGTGAAAGGCTAGCGGGAGGAGCCTTCGCTCCTATTGCTTTTGCCCGGCCTTTTGACTAAATTGAGCCAATCCCGCGCCAGTAGTGCGTTGACCGCGTCTATACAAAAGAGGGAGTCGTTCCATGAACGGGAAGTGGTTGAGCATCGCGGTTCTTGTCGCCATCGCCGGTCTGCTGCTTGGCATCAACAGTTGCGGACGCAGCCAGGAATTGGTGTCGATCCAGATTCAGCCCGCGGTCGAGACTTTCGGCGCGACGAACATTCCCGTGATCGACAACATGGGCGCGCAGGTGCAACTGAGAGCGCTGGGCACCTATATTCACCCTCCGGTGACCAAGGACGTCACCAACCTGGCGACTTGGGCATCGAATACGCCCCAGATGTTCACCGTGAGTTCCACTGGCATGCTGACGGCAACCGGGGCATCTTGCGGAGGCACGCTGATTTCGGCCACGCTCACCACCAACAAAAGTGCGGGAGGAATATCCTCGTCCGGGGCTCTGGTGACGGGTTACATGACTGGCAATGTGGTCTGCTATACGGGAACGGGCGGCGGCACTGGGAACCCGCTTTTGAGCCTGACTTTCTTGGGGCCCGGTACTGGAACGGTCTCGGATCTGGCACTCGGTTTTAGCTGTTCCACGCCAGGGCCGTGCAGCACACAGGCTTTTGCAAGCGGTACTTCGATCACGCTGACCGCAACGCCATCCGGTGCGGCGACGTTTGGAGGGTGGTCGAACTGCCCAACATCTCCGACCAACAACGTCTGCGCGTTCACTCTGAGTGGGAACCCGGTTGTGACGGCAACCTTCAACTAACTCGGATCACTCGCCCTCAGTCATCAGCTTGCCCAGAGTAGGCTTGTGCTTCTCTGGCTTCTTCTTTTTCTCCACTACGATCTGCCCTGCGGGAGGCGCTCCGACGCGCTCGCGCGCTAATTCCTTGACTGCGGTCACGGCGCGAAAGCGCTTTGTTTTTTTCTTCCTGGCCACTCTATGCCCTACCGCCTGTGCCCTGCAGTTGAAAGGAGTGTACCCCTGATCGCGGCCGGTCCGGGAGTTCGGAATCGGGCACCCTGTGAAATGTGCAATAATCCATAGTTGACCGGGAGAGTTGGTCGGAAGCTGAGGTACGCTGCCCGACTCCGAACTTATGGAAGAGCGCGATTTTTTTGACGAAAAGCAGGAAAAGAAACTGGCTTCCCTGAATTGTCCCCACTGCCACCAGGCGGGGGAGTACGAAGTAACCTGGGTGGTGCGCACCAAGAAACGCCAACTCCAGGGCCGGGCCGACGATCGCGACCGCGCGCGCTTCGCGAAATTTCGATCGTACATGGTGCGCAAGGACGACATGATGGCCTGCAAGAACATGCGCTGCCGCAAGAGGTTCGAGCTTACCGGGCAGTCGACTGTGATCACCGAGTAGCTGCTCCCCGCGATTTTCAACCCCGTCCTGCGCCTGTCCCGGCGCAATTGTGAGGCTGATCACAATTCACAATTCATTGTTCAGGGCGCTTTTCCACCCGCTGGTCATTTATACTTACACGTTTTCCTGTAGCTTTCCGAGGCCGCAGGGCAAGGAGTGCCGGTCGTGAAAATCCTGGTCTGCATGAAGCAGGTGCCGCAGAAAGATGCGCCGCTCAAGCTCAACGAAAGCGGGACGTGGATCCGCGAAGATGTGTCGTACGAAGTCAACGAGCCCGACGCCTACGCGCTGGAAGAGGCGCTGCGCCAGCGGGAGAAGCACAAGGGCGAAGTCGTAGTCATCACGAGCGGCCCCGCTCGCGCCCAGCAGGTGTTGCGCGAGGCGCTGGCCAAGGGCGCAGACCGGGCGATCCATCTTGAAGACGACAAGTTCGTCGGCCTGGATGCGTTCAATACCGCCAAGGCGTTCGCCGCCGCCATCAAAGACGAATCGTTCGATCTGATCTTTACCGGACTGCAGTCCGACGACTACGGCTACGCGCAGACCGGCGTGATCCTGGCCGAGTTGCTGGGCCTACCGCACGCGACCATCATCATGCAGATCGAGAAGACCGACGGCGGGATCCGCGTGAAGCGCGAGCTGGAAGCTGGATACTTTCAGTTTGTCGACATGCCGACGCCTGCGGTGCTGACGATCCAGTCGGGCATTAACAAGCTGCGCTACGCCACGTTGATCGGCATCAAGCAGGCCAAGAACAAGCCGCTGCGGAAAGTAGCCCTGGCGGAAGTGCGGTCGGCGATCGGCGACAATCTGCAGAAAATCGAGCGCCTGTACGTTCCGCAGAAAACAAAAAAGACGGAACACATTGAAGGGTCAGCGAGCGAGATTGCAAAGAAGCTAGTCGACAAATTGCGCAACGAACTGCGCGTGCTGTAGAGAGTTTTGTCTGAGAGATGTATGTAGGGACAGCCGCCCTCGGCTGTCCGCCGAGCGCAGCTCGGCAGGTTTAGCTAGAAGCTAGGAGCTAGCAGCTAGAAGCTGACTTTATGCCCGATACGATGTTAGTCGTCGTCGAACAACGCGAAGGCAAACTGAATCGCGTCTCGTGGGAAACCATCACTGCCGGGCAAGCCATCGCAGCAGCCACCGGCTGGACGCTGGAGGCGGCGGTTGTCGGCAGCAGCGTCGCGACTTTCGCCGCCGAGGTAGCGGCGAAGAAAGTCGCCAGGGTCTATGCCGTCGAGTCGCCGAAGCTCGAGCCCTACACGTCCGATGCGTTCGCGGCGGCACTCAAGCAATTCCTCACCGCGAAGCAGCCCAAACTGGTGCTGATGCCGCACACCTACCAGGTGCGCGACTTTGCGCCCAAACTCGCTACGGCCATGGGACGCACAGTCATCAGCGACTGCATCGGCTTCAAGCACGAAAACGGCAAGCTGGTTTTCACGCGGCAGATGTTCCAAGGCAAGCTGGCTGCGGACGTTAGCTTCACCAGCGACGCACCGTGGTTCGCGACGTTTCAGAACGGCGCGTTCCGCGCCGATAAGGCGGAAGCTGGAACCAGCGCAGCTCCTGTCGAGACTGTGAGTGTCGAAATTGCCGACGGCGTCATCCGCAACAAACCGCAGGAAGTTTTCAAAGAGGCCAAGCAGGCAGTCGACCTCACGCAGGCGGAAATCATTGTGGCCGTCGGCCGCGGAATCAAAGAGCAGAAAAACATCGAGATCGCGAAGCAACTGGCCGACGCCCTCGGCGGAGACCTCGCGGCATCGCGCCCCATCTGCGATTCAGGATGGCTGCCTATGGACCGCCAGATCGGCTCCTCCGGACAGACGGTCGCCCCCAAGCTGTATCTGGCGCTCGGCATCAGCGGCGCCATTCAGCACATCGTCGGAATGAAGGGCTCACGGACCATCATCGCGGTGAATAAAGATTCAGAGGCCCCGATTTTCGAAATCGCCGATTATGCGATCGTTGGGAATTTGTTCGACATCGTGCCGCCGCTGATTGAGGAAGTGAAGAAGGCGAAGGCGGGAAGCTGAAGTTCTTTTGCCACGGATTCTCGCGGATGAGTACGGATCAATCACTTGGCCTTATCCGCGATGATCCGCGCAAATCCGTGGTGAGTTTTTCCTATGTTGATTTTCCGCAAGCCTCTCGAAGGCGTTGAGCGTCCGCAGATGCCCGCCGATGTCGTCATCGTCGGTGGCGGCCCGGCCGGGATGGCCTGCGCACTTCGACTCGCGCAATTGATCGACGCTCACAACGCCGCCTATCCCGACTCGCAACTCAGCAAAGAAAATATCTACGTGCTCGAAAAGGCTCGCGAGGTCGGGCAGCACTGCCTCTCCGGCGCATTGCTCGATCCACGGTCGATGAACGAGCTTTTGCCCGGATTCGAGAAAGAAGCTCCGCTCGACGCTAAAGTTACGAAAGAAGCCGTCTATTTTTTCACCGAAAAATCCAAATTCAAGTTCCCCATCACGCCGCCCTTTCTCCGCGACCACGGCAACTACGTCATCTCGCTGAACCGCTTTGTGAAGTGGATGGGCAGCAAAGTCGAAGAGACTGGGATCACCATATTCACCGGATTCGCCGGCTCCGAGCTGCTATTTGACGGCGACCGCGTCACCGGGGTCCGCACCGACGACAAGGGCGTCGACAAAGAGGGTCACCAGAAATCCAACTTCGAGCCGGGATACGACCTGCAAGCAAAAGTCGTCATCCTCGCCGAAGGCCCGCGCGGATCGCTGACCAAGCAGCTCATCACGAAATTCGATCTCGCGAAGAACGCCAACCCGCAAACCTACGGCGTCGGCGTGAAAGAACTCTGGGAAGTGCCCGCAGGCCGCATCGCAGCGGGCGAAGTGATCTACACTCTGGGCTGGCCCCTCACCACGAAAGAATACGGCGGCGCCTGGATTTACGGTTCCAAGGATAACGTTGTATCGCTCGGATTTGTGACGGGCCTCGATTACGCCGACCCGCGGCTCGATCCCCAGCGTGTGCTGCAGGAATTCAAGAAGCATCCGTTTGTTGCGAAGCTTCTCGAAGGCGGCAAGATGATCCGCTACGGCGCGAAGTCGATGCCCTACGGCGGCTGGTGGGCGATTCCGCCGGTCGCGGGCAACGGATGGATGATCCTCGGCGACTCCGCCGGCTTTCTGAATTCGGCCCGGCTCAAGGGAATTCATCTCGCGATCAAGAGCGGCATGCTCGCTGCCGAGACGGCGTTCGAAGCGCTGACCAAAGATGATTCTTCAGCGGCAACGCTGGGCGCATTTCAGAAAAAAGTCGAATCCAGCTGGATCAAAGAAGAGCTCTGGAAAGTGCGCAACCTGCACCAGGGATTCGAGCATGGAATTTATGCCGGCATGTTCCACACCGGACTGCAGATGATCACCGGCGGACGCGGCCTGCGCAACCGCTATCCCGCGAAGGCCGGTTACGAGCGCATGCGCAAGTTGGCGGATCTTCCAGCCGATGGCGGCCCTGAAGCGCACCTGCTAGGCCCGGCCAAGGGCGACGGCAAACTCACGTTCGACAAGCTCACCGACCTCTACCACTCCGGGACGAAGCACGAAGAAGACCAGCCCGCGCACCTGGTGATCCACGACACCAACATCTGCAACACGCGCTGCGTGAAGGAATTCGGCAGCCCGTGCCAGAATTTCTGCCCGGCGAATGTCTACGAAATGGTCGAAGACGCAAGCCAGCCCAATGGCAAACGCATCAGCCTGAACCCGTCCAACTGCGTCCACTGCAAAACCTGCGACATCGCCGACCCGTACCAGATCATCACGTGGGTGCCCCCGGAAGGCGGCGGTGGCCCGAACTACGACGGCATGTAATTTGCGGATGTTGACATGGGGAGCGGTCCATGTGGGGACGGGCGCCTTCGCCCGTCCAGCCGAGCAAAGCGAGGCGCGTCCGCGGCACAGGACTTGACACAGCGACGTTGCCTCGGATTTCCATTGGATCGAGGAGGCGTGACTTAGATGCAGTGGGGCTGAGTTATCCTTAAGTTACCTGAAGGACAACCACACGAAATCACCTCGCTACTTCCCGACGCGCCTGATGGTCCTCTTGCTCTTCCTTGCGGTTTCCGTCCTGGCGCAGCAGACAGCGCCTCCGGCTGCGCCTTTCATTCCCTCCACCGGCTTCCCTGGCTTGGATCAATACCGGGCTTCGCGCATCGCGGTCTTCACCGACGACTTCGGCGAGCTCGCGCGCTACAGGGACGCCAACGCCGCGCTCAAGCCGCCGGCAGCGGGCGAGAACCGGGTCGTTTTTTTCGGCGACTCCATCACTGACATCTGGCATCTCGACGAATATTTTCCCGGCAAGCCGTACATCAATCGCGGCATCAGCGGCCAGACCACGCCGCAGATGCTGGTGCGCTTCCGTCAGGATGTAATTAACCTGCAGCCCAAAGTCGTGATTATTCTTGCGGGAACCAATGACATTGCCGGCAATACCGGGCCCATGCGGCTCGAGGACATCGAGGCCGACTATGCCTCGCTCGCCGACCTCGCGCGCGCGAACAAGATCACGGTGATCTACTCGTCGGTGTTGCCGGTGCACAACTATACCGAGAAGTCGAAAGATTTTTTTGCCCAGCGCTCGCCCGAGAAGATCCTGGAGCTGAACAAGTGGCTGAAGAGCTATTGCGCGGCTGTGTCCAGCGGCTGCGTCTATCTCGATTATTTCAGCTTGATGGTCGACGACAAAGGACTGATGAAGAAGGATCTCGCCGACGATGGCCTGCATCCGAACGCGGCGGGGTACAAGATCATGGCGCCCATGGCCGAGGCGGCGATCGAGAAGGCTCTGGCGAATGCAAAACCTTGAGTCTTCTTTTCTCCCCGCACGTCCTATAATGTGAAACGTAGGTTTCCGACTGCCCTGACCTTCGGGAATACCCAGGCCGCGGCGGCTAGGGCAAGTTTTGACGGACAGGAGTGTCCGTCCCACACTTTCCCGAGGGTGCTGGTGGAAACGCCGGCGCCTCCCGCGCTTCGCGAGGAGCGCATTGGAAAGGAGACAGCCGCCGGGATGGTCCCGCCTGTTTGCTTTCCGTAAATCGCTTTTGGCCGTTGGCTCTTAGCCTTTTGCCTCAGTCCGCGATGGGGCCGGAGCAGATAAGCAAGAGCAAGAGCCAAGAGCGAAGAGCGAAGAGCGAAGAGCCAAGAGCTAATAGCCAAGAGCCAAGAGCTTGTTTCTCCACGACAAATTCGGACGCGCCATCACCGACCTGCGGATCTCCATCACCGACCGCTGCAACTACAAGTGTGTCTACTGCCGCACCGGTAACGAAGGGGCGCTCTACGGTGATCTTCCGTTCGAGGATTATCTGCGGATGGCGCGCGTGCTCGTCGGCATGGGAATCACGAAGGTTCGCCTGACCGGAGGCGAGCCGCTGCTGCGCAAGGGCGTGGTGGACTTTGTGCGCGAACTCGCGGAGTTGCGCCGGCCGAATGGCAGCAACGGGGAGCCGCTGGATATAGCGCTGACTACGAACGGGCACATGCTGGCCGAACTGGCGCAGCCGTTGAAAGACGCGGGCCTTTCGCGGGTTACGGTTTCGATGGACGCTGTCGATCCGGACCGGTTCGCCCGCATCACGCGCGTGCCCAACGGATACGACAACGTGCTGGCGGGAATCCGCGCGGCGCGGCGCGCAGGGCTGTGGCCCCTGAAAGTGAACTGCGTGCTCATGCGCGGCTTCAACGAAGACCAGATCATTCCGTTCGGCATGTTCGCGCGCGAAGAGGGCGTGACAGTGCGCTTCATCGAGTTTATGCCACTCGAAGAGGGACGAACCTGGGCGCCTTCGACCGTGGTCACGCTGGACGAAATTCTGGCGCGCATGGCCGAGTACCGGCCGCTGGTCGAGATTCCGCACGCACGCTCGGAGACGGCGCGGCGCTACCGCTTCGAAGACGGCGTCGGCGAGATCGGCATCATCGCACCCGTGTCGCATCCCTTCTGCGGACATTGCAGCCGCATCCGGATCACCAGCGACGGCAAGATTCGCACCTGCCTGTTTTCCGTGTGGGATCACGACCTGCACGCGCAAATGCGCCGCGGCGCCAGCGACGAAGACTTAGCGGAATTCATTCAGGGCGTCGTGCAGAAGAAAGAAGAACGCCACCACATCGGCGAAGCAGACTTCGTCCCGGCTTCGAGAACCATGGTGCACATCGGGGGGTAGGGTCAGTCCTCAACACCGCGATTCGCGAGCTCACTCTTTCGATTCGTTCTTGAGTTTTTCGATTGTGGTCCTGACGATGGCAAGGTAGGCGCTGGCTCGTTCGTCGGGATCGCTTAGATGTTTCGCCCAAGCCAGAGCTTCCCCCGAATGACCGGCCTCCACTTCTCGTTGCGCGATGAAACCGAGCGCGCGACCCCGGAAATAATGGTCGCTGATCTTCGACGCTATTTTGTGCGCTCGGTCGAACTGCCCAAGGTAGGCGAATGTATCGGCAAGCAACGCCCAGGCGTCAACCTGGTCTTGCCCAAATGCAGGCTTTTCGTTTTCCTGCAGCGCCACCTCAAGCGTGTGCTCAGCACCAATCCGATCTCCGGCATCCATCTGAGCCCAGGCCAAGTCATGCAAAAGCAGGACCGGGCGCTCGTGGGCGAGATTCGCAGCGTCGATCGCGAGTCGAAGAGTTGTAATCGCGGCGATGCTGTCGCCCGCTTCAGATTGCTTGTTGGCGGTATCGCGAAGGACTTTTATTTTCACCCAGGCATCGCTGATTTTCATTGCAGCGCGCACGGTCTCGTCAGCGCCGGTTTGCTGTGCTTGCGCAACTGCCATGCGCGTCTGCAGGTCGGCACGCGCTTCGTCGCCTTCCACCTTCTGCATCCAGCGAGACGCCGAGGGAAAGTCACCGACGTCGATTGCGGCTTGGGCCAGGTTTGACCAATCGAAAGAATCGGGTCTGGCTTTGGCTTCGACGGCTTTCTCCGCTTCCGCCAAGACTCGTTGTGCTTCCTCCGCATATCCACCCGCCAGCGCACTGGCAACCTGAGTGAGTTGGCGGTCGGGCGGATCGATGATAAGAGGCAATCCAGTTCCCGGCTGAAAACATGCGTGGATCGCGGCGGTTACTGCGTCGTCAGCCTGGGAATCATTTCCCTTGCGATGCTGCGCCAGGGCGATGTCGATAAACGCTGTGCTCCGGGATCCTGGCAAGCGGATCATTCGTGCGGCATTTACGGCGTCTTCGATGAATCCGCGCTCGATCTCTTGACTAACTATGGTTTGCAGTTGCTTGTCGTGTTCGAAAGTGTCCTTCTCGCGACTCGCTTTTGAAACGCGAGAAGCGAAATCCTGAAGGGTGGCTGAAGGTTCCAACGCAGAACGAATTTCGTCCGCATAGACCTTCTTCAAATGGTGCTGCAAATACCGGACGTCCTCACGATCGTCGACGTAGAGAAGGGACTCTACAAGTTGACTCACCCGCTGCGAGATCGATCCATTGCCGCTGCTGTCATCTTCTGCCGCCAGTCGGATCACGGCGTCCCGGGTCTGTAGCAGGACTCCCCGGAGTTCGGCTCGAGTCTGATCCGCGTGCTTCGACGTTTCTTGTGCCGAAAGCGAAAGCCCGAGAAGAAAGCAGAGGGGCGCTAGGTAGCATGCACGGTTGGCAAATGAGCGACGAGTGAAGCGCATTCCCGAGGCCTCGCTAGGTTATGCTAAATAGCTGGCGGCGGACTCGCCAGTTACTGTGGTCAGCAGCGCCGGTGCCTTCGTGATGCATTTACGAAAACTCAAATTCTTCGCAATTGTTTGTTTTCAGACAAGCCTCGCTGCGGCGCAGAGCGCCGCCTATCTCGGTTTCGACCGCAACCAATACCCCGGCGACGCCAATCTAAAAGCGCTCCACCAGACCTTCTCCTACACCGGATACTGGCTCAACCATCCTCCCGGAGCGTCGTCGAATAGCTGGGCCGGACATCGCGCTGCCGTCGAGTCCGCGGGATTCGGATTTCTGGTGCTGTTCAATGGCCGCCTTTACGCCCAGCTGAAGACCGTGACCGACGCAACTCGCCTCGGCCAATCGGACGCGCGAGCCGCCGCTGCAGCTGCTCGGCGCGAAGGCTTCCCGCGCGCGACCATCATTTTTCTCGATCAGGAACAGGGAGGCCGCATGCTGCCCGAGCAGAAGGCCTACATCTACGCCTGGGTCGACGGCGTCACCGCAGCCGGTTTTCGCGCAGGAATCTATTGTTCCGGCATGGCCGCCGCCGATGACGGCAACGTCGTCACTGCTGAGGACATTCACGAGCACGCCGCCGGACGTGAGATCACGTACTGGGTCACCAATGACGCCTGCCCGCCCGCGCCGGGATGCGCTTTTCCGCAGCGGCCGCCAAGCCCCGCGCTGAGCGGAGTCGGATTCGCCGAAGTCTGGCAGTTCGCGCAGTCGCCGCAGCGCAAGGATGTTGCGGGGCGCTGCACCAACTACAGCGGCGGGAATTGTAACGCGCCGGGAATCGCCGCGGGGCTGCCGATCGACGTGAACACGGCCACGTCGGCGGACCCTTCGCACGGGCGCACTCGGTAGTTCAAGCAAACTTCTTAGCCCCGGATTCACGCAAGCTTCGGCGAGATTTGTTGACCGAGATTTGTTGACAAGGATTTACATTCGCTAGATAAAAATATACAGCCAATGCGGATTCGACCCGTCTACTGTTGTAGGCAACACTTGCAGGAACATTCGAACCAGCTCAGGGTTCGAGAAGGGTAACCATCCGGTTGAGGAACGAGGAACTATGACAACTCGATTCAGAGCACACGTTCTTGCTGTCAGTCTTGCGATTTCTCTGCTACAGGTCTCAATCGTGTCCGCGGAACAGGCGAAGCCGGCGCCGCCCGCGCCTCTTCCAGCGCAGATTCTTGCGGCGAAAAAAGTGTTCGTAGCCAACGCAGGCGGAGACGAACCTTGGATTGACGATGGCCAGTTCAGCGGAGGTTCTGATCGTACGTACAACCAGTTCTACGCCGCTATGAAAACCTGGGGCCGGTACGAACTCGTTGGCGCTCCCGCCGATGCAGATCTCCTTTTCGAAATCGAGTTCACCGTGCCCCCGATTGCCGGAGAGGCGTCTCGTGGAGACACCCTTGCGGGCAGGCCCTATGATCCTCAGTTCCGGCTGGTGATTCGCGATCCCAAAACGAATGCCTTGCTGTGGGCATTCACCGAGCATGCGGCATGGGCCATTCTGCAGGGCAACCGCGAGAGGAACTTCGATCAGGCTCTAGCCAGAATCGTGGGTGACGTGCAAGGACTGAGCGCTCCGGCGGACGCGAATAAACCTTAATCATCCTGCGACAGTCATCCTGCGACGCCGCATCCACGAAAGGCCGCCCTGATTGCAGCTGAACGTCGGGCGTGTGTGCGCCGTCTGCATGCGCTAAGATAGTGGTATCCCATGTCAGACCGTACGTTCACCCTCGAGGAAGCGCACTCTCTGCTGCCGGTGCTGGAGTCGCTGTTGCGCGCCGCGATCGCCGGCAAGAAGGTGATGGAAGAAGTCGAAGCCGAGCAACAGGCGCTGGCGCACAAAATTTTTCTGAATGGCGGCACGTTCGTCGATGTGGTGCCGCTGGCCCGGCGCAAAGCCGACCGCATCAAGGCCGAGCAGCGCGCCAAAGATGCGCTGTCGGAGATCGACTCCATTGGCGTGCAAGTGAAGGACATCGATATCGGCCTGCTTGATTTCCCCTGCGAAATCGAAGGCCAGATTATTCTGCTGTGCTGGAAACTGGGCGAGAAGTCCATTACCCACTGGCACGGAACGCAGGAAGGATTCGCCGGACGCAAGCCCATTGACGAGCGGATCACGCGCGGCAAGAAGATCAATTAGTTCGCAGGTCTGCGGTCAATGACAAGACGCGCCTCTGCGTTGCAGTTCCTTTTGCTCGGAGCCAGAATCCCGATCGCTCAAGCCACTCATTCCAAATAGTTTTTGACCTGAGCAACATCCTCCTAAGTTCAGTGTTTACAAGGGAGGAACCCAACCGCCCAGGCGCTGGTTTTTTGCGACACAATGGCGTGGACGCTCGCACTGGTCCGGTTGGCTTTGTATCGAATCTAGGGAGAAGGGCTGATGAACAGGAATCGAGCTGTAGTCCGGGGGCTGTTGCTGGCAGTCGTAATTCTAATCTTTTCTGCAGC
Source organism: Acidobacteriota bacterium (assembly GCA_013289685.1). GTDB lineage: Bacteria > Acidobacteriota > Terriglobia > Terriglobales > Acidobacteriaceae > Sulfotelmatobacter. The sequence goes on from JABCZL010000007.1 coordinate 211,673, forward strand.
GTCGTTTTCGCAGATTGCGGTGGGCATCTCGGTCCGCGTGGGGCCGCCCGCACTGCCCGTGTACGCACAGCCCCTTTGCCCCGGGCCCGGCTATTTCTGGACTCCCGGCTACTGGGGTTGGAACGATGACGCCGGCTACTACTGGGTCCCGGGAACTTGGGTGGTCGCGCCCGTGGGCATGCTATGGACGCCCGGGTATTGGGGCTGGGGCGGGGGATTCTATGCCTGGCACGCTGGATACTGGGGCCCGCACGTCGGCTTCTATGGCGGGATTAACTACGGATTCGGTTACGGCGGCGTGGGCTTCGGCGGAGGCGAATGGCGCGGCGGAGCATTTTTCTACAACCGCACAGTCACCAACGTCAGCGTCACGAACGTGACCAACGTCTACACCAGGACTGTGGTTGTGAACGAGAATCACACTGCCTTCAACGGCGGGGAAGGCGGCGTTGCGGCCCGTCCTACGGCGCAGGAAGAAGCGGCCGGTCGCGAGCAGCACACCGCTCCGCTAGCCGAACAGACCCAACACGAACACCTGGCCAGCCAGAATCGCCAGAACTTCGCGTCTGAAAATCATGGACGTCCGGCGGTTGCAGCCACGGCCAGGGCCGGCGACTTCAGCAGCCGTTCTGCAGTTTCAGCTCGGAGCGCGGGCGGGGAATATCACGCTCCCGCCATGTCGCCCAAAGAGGCGCGGGTAGCGTCCACCCCGGGCAACAAGGGAACTTCGAACGACGGATTCCGGCCGTTTTCGAAGCCCTCCAATAACGGAGGGTCGGCCGGCAACACCGCGCATGGGAACGAAGGCCGTCCGAACCAGACTCATGCCAGCCAGAGCCGTCCGCAGAATGAATCGCACACGGCCCATTCTCCGCAACCCAAACCGAGCGCGCCGCAGCAGAGCCACAAGTTAAGCCCGCCGCCCAAGCGGCCGGCCCCACCGAAGCCGGAGCACCATAAAGGACGCTAGGGGACAGGGGGGTATGTAGGGACAGCCGCCCTCGGCTGTCCGGCGGAGCGAAGCTCCGCTAGCCTTTTTTCGGCTGCCAGTGCCCTGCGGTTTTTCTGCAAGCCGGGTTAGGAGTCGCGTTCTGACCAGGAGCGGATGCGTGGCGATTGTCAGGGATGGTTCCGTCGCCCGTAGTTCAGGTACCGGAGTGTGCGCCGGGCCAAATCTTCTCTGCTACAATTTTTGCAGATAGAGCGGGTAGAAATACACATAGGAACCGACCCGGCGCGCGCCCAAGGAGTCTTTTAAAACCATGTCTTCGACCAAGTCCAAACTCCGATTGATGGGCGCCCTAGCCGCGCTTGCCACGCTAGCCCTGGGGGTGAGCTGCACCGGATTTTTTGTGAACCCTACGCCGACCGCGATTACGGTGACGCCCACAACGCCTACCATCGTATCGGGTACGGCTGGCGGCAACACCGTTCAGATGAGTGTGAACGCCACGTTCAGCGACGGCAGCACGGGCACCACGCCCGTCTCCTGGACCATAACGCCGGGGTCCACCGGCATATCGGCTGCAACTATATCCAGCGGGGGGCTGGTGACGGCCTCTACCTCTTTGACGACCGTGGGCTTGATGAATGTCACCGCGACCGCTACGAAAAACAGCGCCGCCACCGGTCAAACCACAGTGACGGTGACTGCCGCCTGCATCACCAAGATCACCTTGTCGCCAACCAGCCCCAGCGTCACCGTAGGAACTACAGTTCCTTTTACTGCGACTGCGGACACATGTAACGGTTCTGTGGACGTCAGTTCGGTGGCAACTTGGCTTTCGAGCAACACGACCGTTGCAACCATCGATGCGAATGGTAACGCCTCGACGCTGGCCTCAGGAACCACAAGCATCACTGCATCATCGAATGGCGTCGTGAGCGCTGCGGTTACTCTGACGGTGAACTAAGTCAGTTGCCGGGTGCCCCATTTCTCGCGTTTTTTGCGAGAAGTGGGGCTTTTGACTTTTGTGGTCGATGAACGACGGGCGTTTCCTGGTGCGATTCCGGAAGGCACTCAGCGGAAAGTGAACTCAGAAAAATCTCCACTTCTCGCAAAGTACGCGAGAAATGCGTCCCGATGGCGAGTTGGCGCGCACCGCGCGCGCCATCGGGATCGGCTTCGGGGATTAATAACAGAATTGTCGACCCCTCTTGGAAGGCTTTTCAATCAGCAATCAACAATCAGAAATTAACCATCGTTTTCGTGCGCTGTGATTTCAATCACATTCCCGCATTGCGTCTTCGTGTGAGCATGGTCCAGACTACGTAAAACCATGCCGGATCCCTCCTCAACGACTTTGCCGACCTTGGCCGCTGGCCACCGCGACGCCGAGGAACTCCGCGCGGCGCGATTTGCCATGCGCATGTCGCTGGCGGTTGGTGTGCTGATGCTCGTGGGCAAGACGACGGCCTACTACATGACGGGCTCCGCGGCGATCCTGTCGGATTTTGCCGAGTCCGTGGTGCATGTGATCGCTGTAGCGTTTGCCGCATTCAGCCTCCGGCTGAGCACCAAGCCGGCCGTTCCCACGTTCCTTTACGGGTATGAGCGCATCACGTTTTTCTCTGCGGGATTCGAAGGCGCCATGATTGTGATCGCCGCCGTCTGGATTCTGGTGGAGGCGATCGAAAAATGGCTGGCAGGTTTGCCGTTGGACCATCTGGGCAAGGGCACGTTGCTTCTTCTCGCAGCCGGTCTGCTCAATGCCTGGCTGGGCTGGTATCTGTTGCGCGTGGGCAAGCGCAGCCACTCCCTGATTCTCGAAGCCGACGGCAAGCACGTTCTCACTGACTGCTTCACCAGCTTTGGCGTGGTGGCAGGACTCGGGCTGGTCATGCTGACGGGTTGGAAGCCGTTTGATCCCCTGGTCGCGATTGCTGTCGCGGTCAATATTCTGTGGTCCGGGGGACGCATGGCGTGGCGGTCAGCGGTGGGCTTGCTGGACTACTCCGATCCAGAAGCCGGCAAACAGATCCGCGAGAAACTGGATACGATCTGCGGCGAACTCGGCATCAATTATCACGGCGTGCGCTATCGCACAACCGGATACCGGCAGATCATTGAAGTGCACTTGCTCTTTCCGCACGCCACGGCCGTCGGAGAAGCGCACCGCCTGGCAACTGCGCTCGAAGAACGTTTGCCTGTGGAACTCAACAAGCCCGCGGAAGTGATCACCCACCTGGAATCCCTGGAAGACCACGAACACGTGCACTCGACCGAGCACTACACCGGGCGCCCGGGATAGGAATCGCTGATTCTTGATTGATGATTGATGATTGAAACCAACGCGCGGTTCGTGCCTGCCCTGCTTTTCAAAGCAGCAATCAGCAATGAAAATCGTCTCGTCTATTCCTTCATCACCGCATCAATCGTCGAGTACAGCTGGCTGTTGTCCTTAACTTCCACATACGGCCGGCTGGGATTGCGGCTGCTCACAATGTAGACAGTGGGGGTGTGGTCGAGTTTCATAGCCTTGCCCAGATCGCGGTCGGCATTGACCTGCGCGGCCAGTTTCCCGCCAGGATCGAGGACGAACGGCAAATCGACTTTATGCGCGGCGGCGAATTTCTCGGCATAGGCGCGCAGGTTCTGGAGATTGATTTCCAGCTGGCTTTGAAAAATGTAGTCGCGGAAATCGTTGCCCAGATCCTTTGAATGGGTGTCAAAGTAGCGCGCCATCACGGCCGCCTGGTACGACCAGGGATGCATCTGCAGCGGAAAGTCATGCCGCACGACCGGGATCTTGTAGGTCTTCGAAGCCTGTTTAACCAGCGGCGCCGTGCGCGCGCACATAGGACACTCCAGGTCCTCGAAGACCACAATGGCGACCTGCGCGCCCTTGGGCGGCCGCAGCACGGAATCGAGCGTATCCTGCGCCGAGGCGCATACGGCGCCAGCCAGCGCGATCAGAGACAAGACAAAGAAGCGATTGCGAGATTTGTTTTTCATCAGTATTTGAGTATCAGTGTTTGACTTATCAGTGTTTGACTATTTTGGTTGGGTTTCTCCCAAAGCAGCCCACGTCTATCTTAATATCTTTAGACGCAAAAACGCTTATCCGGGAAGCCTGGGACCGAACATGCAACGTCCGAAAGTCCTACTCCATGGTAATCGAGGTGGCTCGCCTGTGTCTTGAACTCTGCCCTGTAGGTGCACCAGGCCTAAACCTTCGTGCCGGAACTCGCACCCGCAACGCGCTATAGTAGGAGGTCCTCGTCTTAAACTCTTACTCCAACGTGAGACAGTTGCGCTCATCCCGGGCTGGATGGCTGCTTCCTGCGGCCGTTATGGCGGCCATGCTCTTGCTTCCTGCGTGCGGTCGCGGGCGTCACCGCGTGCTGGAGGTGGCCTATGTCTCGGCACCGCAGGCCGCCCTCCGCGACCAGATAGCGGCCATCTTTAACCGCGTTGGCAATGTGAAGAATGGCGAGCGCGTCGAAGTGCTGGAGCGCGAGAAGCGCTTCGCGCGGGTACGCACCACAACCGGACTCGAAGGCTGGGTCGAGCAGCGTTTCCTGGTCGATCAAAAGACCTTCGACGCGGTGCAGAAACTCACCTCGGACAATCAGAACGACCCTATCCAGGCTCCGGGAATTCTGCGCAATGAGACCAATCTGCACGTCACTCCCGGCCGGGAGACCGAGCATCTGTACCAGCTTGCCTCCGGTGCCAAGGTCGCGATCCTGAAGCGGGCAACGGCTGAAAAGCAGCCCGGTGCGGCGCCCGCACCCAAGCTGCCTGGGAGGCCCGGCGCGAAAGCTTCCACGGGGTCGGTCCTCGAGGACTGGTGGCTGGTGCGCGACACGCTCGGCCGCGTGGGTTGGGTGCTGGCCAGGATGGTCGACGTGGACATCCCGCTCGAAGTCGCGCAATACGCCGAGGGCCAGCGTTTCGTCGCTTTCTTTCTATTGAACGAAGTGCCGGACAGCGAAAAAGGCGTGCAGAAGCAGGTCCCGCAATACCTGTGCCTGTTCACCGAACCCCATGACGGCCTGCCGTACGACTACGATCAGGTCCGCGTGTTCACCTGGAACGCCCGCAAGCATCGCTACGAAACCGCCTACCGCGAACACGGCCTCGACGGCAGTCTGCCGGTTACGGTCTCCAAAGAGGATTTCGACAAGGAAGGCACGCTGCCAGTCTTCGTCCTGCGGGTGAAAGACGATGCCGGGAAGGTCGCCGAGCGAAAGTACAAACTGAATAACCCGATCGTGAGAAGAGTCCTGGCACCCGGCGAAGTGCCCTCCCGCCCATCCAAAAAGAGGCGGGGATAGGTCCTGCGACTCAATCCGGGCTGCCAGACCATAGCCCTACTTCCTTCCAAATGCCATACTATTTCCCGCCGACTTATACCGTTTTCGGTATGGCAGGTTCAACACCTCAATACTATGTTGTTGAAAACAAATTGTTTATTGCAAGCCTTGTTTGGATTCTGAGTTGCACTTAACTGTCACTTCTAGTTGTACTCTTGTGTTGTTTTTGTACTTATAAAACCCGCGGTAGACGGGTGAGTTCGACAGTGGCTGTTCTTGAAATCCCAGCTCTCACAAATGTTTCAGTGGTCTCACAAAGATTTGCAGCTCCATCGGGTCGCGCCATGCTCCCAGGAAACCGGCCAAGGCGCTCGGATCCGAATCATGACTGACGAAAATTTAGGAGGACAGGAAATGCGATTTACAACGTTAAGCAGGCTATTTGCGGTGTTGGCGGTGATAGCCCTGTTAGTGCCCGGCGTGGTATTGGCACAAAGCACAACCACCGGCGCCATCAGCGGAACGGTGACTGACCAGAGCGGCGCGATTCTACCCGATGTCCCAGTGACCCTGAAGAGCACTGAGAAGGGCTTCACGCAGAGCGGCAAGACGAACGCTCAAGGTTTCTACCAGTTCTCACTCCTGGAGCCCGGCACGTACTCGGTGACGGTGGCAGCGGCGAACTTCAAGACCTTGAGCGCCGCCACAACCGTGAGCGTGGGTCAGAACACGATCGTAAACGCGAAGCTCGAAGTCGGCGCGGCTGGGACGACCGTGGAAGTCTCCGGCGAAGCCCCACTGCTGCAAGCGGAGACCTCGGAAATATCCACGACGTTCAATGAACGCTCGATCTCCGAAGTTCCGAATCCCGGCAACGACCTGAGTTTTATTGCCCAGACCGCCCCCGGTTCGGTCATGAATACCGGTTCCGGCTACGGCAACTTTTCCAGTTTCGGCATGTCAGGCAGTTCGAACCTGTTCACGCTGAATGGGATGTACGACAACGATCCGTTCCTGAACCTGAATAACTCGGGCGCCACCAATCTGCTGCTCGGCCAGAACGAAGTTGCCGAAGCGACGGTTGTGACCAACGGCTACTCCGGACAGTACGGCGGGTTTATTGGCGCGAACGTAAACTACATCACGAAGTCCGGCTCCAATAACTGGCACGGCAACGCCAACTACTGGTGGAACGGCCGGGCGATGAACGCCAACGATTACTTCCACACCAACTGGGCGAATAAGGCCAACGACCAGCCGCGGGGCTTTGTGAACGCCAACCAGTATGCGGCGTCGTTTGGCGGTCCCATTATTAAGAACAAGGCGTACTTCTTCTGGAACTATGAAGGCTTGCGCGTGATGATCCCTGTCGCGAATAACGGCCTTCTCGCCCCCACGCAACCGTTCCAGCAAGCAATCGTCGACAACCTGAACGCCACAGGATTCGGGGACTCGGTTCCGTTCTACCAAAAGATGTTCCCGTTTTGGAACAACGCCAAAGGAAACACGAATAACACGATTGGGAACGGCAGCCCGGGCGCTGGGGATCCAACCGGTTGCCAGGGCAACGTTTTTACCGATACGGCAGTCACGCCGAACCTGACGTTTGGTGGTGACGGTGGCCTGAATTGCACGAACACGTTCGCGAACACCGTCGGCAATTTCACTCATGAGTACTTGACCTCCGGCCGCTTTGACTTCAACGTCACCAACAGCGACAAGCTGTTCGTCCGGTTGCAGGAAGACATTGGCACCCAGGCAACGGCTACCGATGCATTGAACCCGATCTTCAACTCGACCAGCTATCAGCCCGAATATCAGGGGCAGATCAGCTGGAACCGAGTGTTTGGCGCCAAGGCTGCAAATAACCTCCTGTTCACCAGCCAGTACTATCGCGCCATCTTCGGGCCGGCGAATCTTCAGCAAACTCTGACTGCATTTCCGACCACGGTCCTGTTCAACGACGGATCGCTGACGACGGTGGGCGGCATCGATTTCAACTGGCCGCAGGGACGTAACGTTACGGGTTACCAGATTGTGGACGATTACTCCTATTCGCTGAACAGCAAGCACACCCTGAAACTCGGCTTGTACTTCCACCGCAACCTCATCAGCGACCACGATGAGGGCTTCTATACCAGTGGTTATGACCTCGCACTGAGCCTGGGCAATTACTACAGCGGCGCGGGAGCATTCCTGGTTCAGAGCTTCCCCAGCTCGCTCAACGATCCGATCAAGCTGTATCAACTGGGATTCTATGCGCAGGACGAGTGGAAGCCGAGGAGCGACCTGAAGCTGACGTTCGCTCTGCGAGGGGACCACAACTCCGTTCCAAAGTGCGGAACGAATTGTTTTGCACTTCTCAATGGGCCGTGGGACACGGTGAGCCAGCAGGGGGCCAGTACGCCCTACAATCAGGCGATCAAGACGGGCCTAAGCAACGCGGTGCCCTCGTTTACCAACATCGCCTGGCAGCCGCGCTTTGGATTTTCATGGGCGCCGTCCCGCCTCAAAAACACTGTGTTCCGCGGTGGCATCGGCATCTTTATGGACTCCTTCCAGGGGTCGATTGCTGACGGCGTTCTACAGAACACTCCGCTAGACAATATTTTTCAATTTGTCGGCGTTAACCCTGCGGGTACCGCCTTTACCGGCATCGCGCCAACGGAGGCTGCGCAGGGGAACGTTTTCGCAACTGCTGCCGCGTCGAATGCAGCTCTGTTGGCTGGATTCTCGTCAGGCCAGAACTTGGCTCAACTCGCGACAGCAACCAATGGCCTTTTCTCGCCTCCAGGTTTCACTACGGTCGGCAATATTCATGCTCCTACGACCCAGGAGTGGAACTTCGAAATCCAGAAAGGCCTCGGCAACAATACATCAATCAGCCTGAACTACGTGGGCAATCACGGCATTCACGAGACCATGGCGTTCAACGGGATCAACGGATATTGTCCGCCGGTGCCGCTGTATAAGGGTGGACCTTCATGCGCCAATGGTTGGCCGGGACTTCAGACCGCGCAACAGCCGGGTGGCCTCGTCACCGTCGGTGGTTGGGATGGTCGATTCGGACAGGTCTCAGACATCCGGACCGTGGCAGTCTCACACTACAACGGTTTGGCCGCGAGCGTTCAGCACCGTTTCAACCGCGGCCTGCAGATGCAAGCAAACTATCTGTATGGCCACGCCTTGGACGAAGTTTCCAATGGCGGCCTGAATCCCTACATCTTCAACGGTTATGGAAACAGCATTCTGACCCCGGCCAACAACAACAACCTCCGGCAGTTCAACTACGGCAATGCCGACTACGACACCCGGCACTCCTTCAATGCGAACTACGTGTATGAACTTCCCAAGGGGCCGACTTTTGCATTGAAGGGCTGGCAACTCTCGGGCACGTGGTTCTGGCGGACTGGCTTCCCGTACACTGTGACAAACTCCGCCGTCACTGGTGTGCTCGGCGGATTGGGCTTCGGCGGGCCGGCATTCGCAACCTATAACGGCACCAGTCACCCGAAGTGCAGTGGACCGGTCGGCACCTTGGATGCGCCGTCGACATGCATTTCGATTGCTAACTTCCCGGATAACGGTGTGACGGGGGCGGGTGCTAGCAACCAGCTGCAGACGGGTATAGTGAACCAGACCCGGAACCAGTTCTCTGGTCCGCACTACTGGGACACCGACATGACGCTAATGAAGTACACTCAGATGCCCAAGTGGGAGACGGCCAAGCTGGGGATCGGAGTCCAGTTCTTCAACCTGTTCAACCATCCCAACTTTGCGTCGCCGGTGAATGACCTCAACAGCCCGCACTTCGCGCAAGTGCGCAGCACGGTCAACCCGCCGACCAGCATTCTGGGATCGTTCCTGGGTGGCGACGCTTCGACCCGGTTGATCCAGTTGACGGCGAAGTTCAACTTCTAGGGTCTCAATCTAACCCCGACCAGCGGATGCTGGCAGGCGGCCTCGAAATTCGAGGCCGCCTTTTATTTTGTATTGGAAGGGGGTTATCAGTATTTTCGGATAGGTCTTTGTTTCCTGACCCAGCCGCAGCTTTTACTGCGCGACTTCCTCCCGCAGTTTCTTGGAGAGCTTTTCCACTTTCTTGAGGTTCTGCGCCAGATCCTTGGCCAGCAAGCCCTTCTGCAACTGCTGGAGGTTGGCCTGCAAAGATGCACTCAGTTTCGTCAATTCCTCGGCGTCATGATGGATGGCCTGCAGATTCGCTGCCCTGGGGTCAAGTTCAGGCGGCGAGTCCGCCCTCATCGGTTGTCCGCGCGACCACACCTTCTGGCTGGCCCGCCATGCGAGGGTCGATTGTTGGGTCAAAGCTGGGACAGTAAGGACGACCAGGAGGACGAAAACGAGGCGGGTGGGCATGCGCACCTCCCTAAGGCCGGAGCCTCAATACCGGGGAGTCTACACCCGCTCTCAAGAGGCCTCAAGAAAAATCAGAGCTTCCGAGCGGAGGATTGTTCCTCCGCGCCATGGACCAATCGGGGTGATCAGTCGAATTCGGGTGCCTTGTTGTCGGCAGTAACGGGAAACTCAAAAACCTGCGTGCCAACCGGGATCTTCAAGATGTAGCTTGTCTTCTTCTTCTCCTTCTTGAAGACGATATAGCCCTTCGCATCCTGTCCCGGCGCAATGCTCTTCTGTGTGAGGCCATTGTCCCGGACCCACTGTGCCTGCTGGGCGGAGTAGGCCGCTACCTGCTTCGCCACCTGCGCTTCGCTCACCGTGGGCTGGCATTGCGTCGCAATCATGTTGGGACAATGGGCAGAGGTCAACTCCTGCGACTTTGCCTCGCCGAACTTCTGGATCGAATTGGCCGCTTTGTTGGGCACCTCGGCGCGCACGGTCTTGTCCTTCTCATTGATCAGGATCGCCGACTGCGGATCCAAATCTATCGCTGCTTTGCTGTGGTTGTAGATCTGGACCCAGACCCGGTTGTATTCGGTCTCCTTGATCTCTGCCACGCTGATGTAGATCTGAACGTCGTCGGTCTTCAGGCCTTCGATCTTGGTGTCGTTCTTGACCTCGGATGTGGCGTTGGGCGCGCCTTCCGCCCACTTCACGGGGGTTGAGCTTTGTTGGGCAACGCTGGCGACGAACGTTAAGAGCAAAGTGCCAGCTAACACGGAAGAAGGAAATTTCATTGTCTTCAAGCCTCCTCGGGTTTGAGTGCGGAGAACGATCTGGGGCCAGCGGCCCGAGTCCTGGGACGAATGCAATTCTACACGTTTCCAAACCCGTTATTCGAGAGATAGTTCCGAGGGAAATTCGCCTCGATAAGTTTCCAGAGGATCCCTGGCGGAGTTTCGTCGAGAGCTCGAATAGGGGAACAAACGAAAGCCCCACGCTCGCAGCGTGGGGCCAGACCGAATGCCGGACCATTCTTACTTCCCGAAGATCACGGTGCTGGAGAAATGGGAACTGGAGGCCATGTAGAACAGCAGTGGCACCGACAAAAAGAAATTCGTGCGCGAGGCCAGGAACGCCTGCCGGGCGAGGGCCGCACCGTCTGCGGGAGGCGTGCCGGCCAGGGTTCCACGGATCACTTTCTTGTTGTTGGGCCAAATGATGCCCCACACGTTGAACAGCATTACGATTCCCATGCCTCCGCCTACCCCGATGGAAAGCACGTGATTGTCGTCTCCACCGACTGGGGTGTAGTTCACAAATACCCAGCCCGCAGCGTAGACCAAAATCGCAGTAATGGCTCCGAGGACATATCCGCTGGGTGTGATCTTCTTGATTACGAGGAAGAGGATGGCCCAGACAGCGACCCAGAGCAACAGAAAAAGGCCGAAGGTGCTGCCCTGCCCAACGCCTTGGCGTTCGGCATCAGGCGCGACCAGGAACTGTCCCCAATACCAAAAGCCAATAAACACCGTGGCAAGAGCGCTCCAGCGGAACCAGTTCAAAGCCGGGAGCGTGAGGTTTTGGAATATCTTCGGTTTCGCCGAGGCGTCCACCTGCTTCATGAAGGGAACGTTGATCAGGTTGAAAAAATAGAGCAGGCCGACCCATGTGATCCCGGCGATGATGTGAAACCACCGCAGAATAAGCTGCGCGGCTTGGCTGCCAGAAATGGTGGGCAGGACCAGAGATGCTGCCACTGCGACGAAATGGTGCATGAGATTTCCTCCGCCAGGTTCGAGCTGCAGGTTGTGGGGGCCCCCGAATGCCCTGAGACCAAGGGGCATTCGGCGAAGAGACATCCGGCTGCAAGCTACAAATGACAGACTGAAAGAAACTCGCGGCCCTTAGGGATGGCCTCCGGCGGCACCGTTGAGTCGAGGAAAGTCTGCACTCTGTGTGCGGGCTCTGTCAACTGACGGACCGCCTGTCCGGATCTGTTTTTCGAAGCGGAAAAAAGGGGCCCGCTTTAATCGGCAGGCCCCAGCAAACACCAAAATGTCAGATTTGTCTAACGATGATGGTGTGCACCTCCCGGGCCTGTTGTGGCTGCGTCGGCCTCGGACCGCATGGCGGCCGACTTCGCGGGGGTCAGGGTCGAATCCTTATCCGCAGGGACGGGCGGACCAACTTTCTTCGCTGAATTCCCGACAACCTGGATGATGTTCATCATCCCCAGGTCCTCGTGATTCAGGATGTGGCAGTGGAAGACGAAAATTCCTACGTCCGGCCCCCGAAAGTCCATCAGGAGCGTGACACTGGGGAAGGGATCGCCCGCGTTTCCATCCCAGGCCGGAACCTCGATCATATCCAGAAACTGGGTGTTGTCTGCCAGCACCTGGGTAAAGCCGTTGGTCCCGAAGTTGTTCTGCGATTTCACCATAAAGTGAATCTGGTGGAAGTGGAACTCGTGGTTTTCAAGAGTATGGTTTTCAACCGTCCACTGTTCTACAGTTCCTTGCTGGGAGGTGATGGCCGGAGGAGCATTGCCGTTGAACGTCATTTCGGGCTGGCCCTGCACCGCCATGAAGAACTGGTTTGTGGTCCCGTTCTCGTCGAAAAACACAGTGTGATATGCGGCGATCGGAGCGTCCAGGATGCCAGCAAAACGCTGCTGCGCCGTGGTAAAGGCGGTGAATTTTGGCAGCCTGCTATCAGGAGTAGCTTTGCCAGCCTTGGCAGCCGTGACGCTGGAGTCGTTTGTTTGTTGAATGGTGAAAATAGGCCGGTTGGGATCATCATCGCCAACGCCATTGCTATTCGCTGGAATGTTGAGCGTTACCAATTGTGCCAGCTTTACTGTCCGGGAGGGTGGGTGGATGATGAATTCCACTCGCGACGCGGGCGGCAGGCGAAAATCCGTTACAGGGATGAGCTGGCCCGGCCCACTTCCGTCCTGGGAGTTGACCGCGACGCCGTCGATTGCCACCAGTTGTACAGTCTGAGGAGTCCCGTCGTACTGCAGTTGCAGGTCAAGAATCGAGTCCGAAGACGAGTTGGAAATTCGCCAGAACTCGGGATCATCATCTGCCTCCATCTGCAGAACGGCCGGCGTATAGGTCGTGTTGCCGTTGCTATCCGTGGTCGTGTTTTCAGGAACATTGTTCACCGTCAGGTCCCGGAACGGTACGCCGTTAGGAGTTCCAGCCGCGCTCTCCGCTACGGTCGAGTTTTGGCTTCGTAATTGATCCCGAATCACGAACACCCGGCTCGTCAGCCCGGAAACCTTGGGCTGCACGTTTTGGATGCCCTGCACCACAATGGCTCCCGCCGCCCCACCGAGGACCGCGTTTTCAGCCAGGCCATGCACGTGGGGATGGTACCAATACAGTCCCGGAGGCTCGTTGCTCGGAAAGGCAATGCTGTACTGGAAGGTTTGCGTGGGATTGATGGTTGTTTTGATCACCTCGTCCGATCCGCAGGTCGGAGAAGTGTTCGTTCCGTGGTAGTGAATATTGACCGACGACGGGGTCATCTTGTTATCGCCGCAATTGGGCGGATTAATGGCCATCGTCCCCGCTTGGAATGGAGTGTTGTTGGTGATGGTGATGTTCAGAGTGTCGCCCGGGTTCACATACAGAGTGGGATTCTCCATGCCGCTCGGGGTCATGAAGCAGAACAGATTTCTGTTGGCGGCGTCCATCACAGTCTGATACGAGAACTGTACCGAAAGCACGCCGTTCTGGCTGAACAGGGCCGGTTCTCGCCGGATAGGACTGCCTGAGGCAAAGCGCGGACAGGGGTTTGAAACCGGCGCCACGGATTTGGGCGTAGTCGTTGGAGTCTGCGCGACCAGGCTCATTTGCGTCAGTGCGAAGACAACTAGCCCAAACAAAATTGGGCCGGTTGCAGGGGCTTTGTGTTTCATTTTTTTCTCCTTTACCAAAACAGGTTGAAGTTGGATTTGCGACCAGAAGATGGAAACGGTGGCCCGACAACGAAGTGCCCCGACAACGAAGTGGGTTAGGGTTGAGATTGACTCGACTGACTAAAAAGAGAGAACGCCGAAGTGGCTATATGGTGAAGCCAGAGCGATCTCTTGGCAAATGTTTTTTCCATCTGTTACAAAATCAGGACACACGAAAGGGCCTACCGAAAGGATTAATACCGAGGGGTTGAAAAGCTGGCGGGTTCGCCGTATCGTACTCACACCTGCCTGCCTGGCTGAAATCCGGTGGGAATAAAGTCGGCAGGGTTACCCCCCTTGTTCCTCGAGCAGCGGGAAGCTTCTGGGAACATGCTGTTGCATTGATCTGGTCGCTGGTCCATGGGCGCCTGTGGGCTGGTGGTGGCAAGTTCGCAGTCTACAAATCTTCGCAGGTTGTAAAGCAAGGAGATCGGCTATGGACAGCAATAAGCCGGCGCAAAACATTCAGGATTCCTTCCTTAACACGGCCCGCAAGGAGAGGCTCAGCATCACGATTTATCTGCTGAGTGGGGTGAAGTTAACGGGCCGCATCCGCTCTTTCGACAAGTACTCCGTCGTGCTGGAGGCGAACGGTCAGGAGCAACTCATCTTCAAACACGCCATCTCCACCGTGGTCATGGGGCGGGTGGCGTCGACCCATGTCGCCCACGTGGCACATCCGGAGAAAGCGGCGGCGGGCACGGCTGTGGCACCGATCGCCGCGGCGAGCGCCTCGGGCACCGAGGGATAAAAGGGTAAGGATAAGGATTAACGATAAGGACTGGTCGTTTTCAGTTTGGCAGGTTCTCATACCAAGAAATCCCGCGGCACGGCGCGTGCGGGCCGACGTGTGCCTCTCGGAACCGAAGTGGTTCGCCGCGAACCGCAGCGCGAGCGCGCGTTTCTGGTAGGCATCGAAGTCCGAACCCGCGGGCGCAGCGGCGCGAAGGGGACGGTCACCGCGCAGGCGTCAACCGCGCGGGATGCGGCCGCGATGCAGCCGGCCGCGATTGGGGCCGCGAAGAAGTCCAACAGCAAGCCCAGCATTCCCGAATTCGACGCCGACGAGTCCCTGGCCGAACTGCGCACCCTGGCCGAGAGTGCCGGGGCCGAGGTGGTTGGCGAGATTCTGCAGCGCCGCGACCGGCCCGATCCGGCAACCCTGATCGGCGCAGGCAAGCTCGAGGAAATCGCGGGCGCGGCGGCCGCGGCGGATGCCGACGTTCTGCTCTTCGACCACGATCTCAGTCCATCGCAGCAACGCAACATTGAAAAGATAGTTCAGCGGCGCGTGATCGACCGCACGCAACTGATCCTCGACATTTTTGCGAAGCATGCGCGCACCCGGGAGGGCCAACTGCAGGTCGAGTTGGCGCAGTTGCATTACATGATGCCGCGGCTGGCTGGGCATGGTGTGGAGATGTCGCAACTCGGCGGCGGCATCGGCACACGCGGTCCCGGCGAAACCAAGCTGGAAACCGATCGCCGGAAGATCGCGCGCCGCGTCCGGCACGTGGAGCAACAGATTGAAAATGTCCGGCGCATTCGCGCTCAGCAGCGGCAGCGGCGCGAGTCGGCGCCGGTGGCGACCGTCGCCCTGGTGGGTTACACGAATGCAGGCAAATCGACGCTGTTCAACGCACTGACACAGGCCAAAGTACTGGAATCACCGCGCATGTTTGCGACGCTCGATCCCACGCTGCGCGGGGTTGACCTGCCTTCGAAGCGCAAAGTGCTGCTGTCGGACACCGTCGGCTTCATTCGCAGCCTGCCGCATACTCTGGTGTCGGCGTTCCGCGCGACTCTAGAAGAAGTGCAGCGGGCGTCGCTCATTCTCCATGTGTCCGATGCTAGCAGCCGACTTTCTGCCGAGCAGGACGCCCAGGTAGAGATTGTCCTGAAAGAACTGGAGGCGGAGAAAAAGCCGCGCCTGCGCGTGATGAACAAGATCGATCTGCTGGACGAGGAAGTAACACAGTCGCTGCTGGCGGATTCACTGCGCGAAGATTCGAAAACAGTTTATGTTTCGGCGAAGGAAGGCACGGGTCTGGCCAGACTTCTGCAGCGGATTGATGCCATGATTGAAGAAGATGCCGTCAGCCGCGTACATCTCCGCATCCCGCAAAAAGAAGGGAAAACGCTGGCCATGCTGGAAGCGAAAGCGCGAATTTACTCTCGGAAGTACGTCGACGGAGCCGTGGAACTTGAGGTTGAAGCTCCGCAATCGGTCGTGCGAAAGATAAAAGCATTCGTCGTGCGGTAAACTTTGTCGGCTTGGACTAGGCTCGGGTCGCATCTTGTTCGCAAAGTGAGCCTTACGCGAGGCAGACGATGAAGAAACGCCGATCGTTGGTAAGTCTCTGCGCCGCAGTCTTAGTATTCGTTCCATCTGCCTTGTTCGGCAGTGACACCCTTCTCATCCACGGCCACATCTACACCGGCAACGCAAAAGCGCCGTGGGTGCAGGCCCTGGCTATCTCCGGAACCCGCATCGATGCGATGGGCACGGACGAGGAAATCCTGGCCAGGAAACAACCGCAGACGCAGGTCATCGATCTGCAAGGACGCACCGTCATTCCCGGAATCTCCGATTCCCACGTCCACATGTGGTTCGGCGGCCTGGAGTTGCTCGGATTCAATCTGTCGTCGCCCGAGGGCAGCATCACCCCCGACCAACCCACGGCCTTGGTCAGCAACATCAAGGCGTTCGCGGCCAGCCATCCCAACGACAAAGTTCTGATTGGCCGCGCCGATTTCAATACGACTCCGCCTTGGACTCCCTCCCACGAGTTGCTTGATCGCGCGGTTCCGGACCGGCCAGTGGTCGTACATCACACCGCGGAACACGCACTCTGGTTGAATGCCAAAGCCCTGGCTCTTGCCGGAATCACCGATCAGCCGCTGCCCGATCCAGCCGAGGAGAGAAACGTCATTCGCGACGCGTTCGGGCACCCGACTGGCGTCCTGCTGGAAGCTGCCATGGCGGTGATGGAGCACGCTCTGCAAAATCGCTTCTCCATGGAAGAGAAACTGGCGGCGGTGCGCGAGGCCTCGCATCACCTGAACCGGTACGGAATTACCAGCGTGGTGAACGCCACCGGGAATCTGGCGGAGATCGAACTCTACGCCGCGTTGCGCGATCGTGGAGAACTTACCGTGCGCACGCGGACCTCTTTTGGCGCCGTCGCGGTGAACCACCACCTGACTCCGGAATTCCTCGCCGATCTGGAAAAAGCGCGCACCTTGTATCACGACGATTGGGTTTCGGCCAATCTGGTGAAGTTCTTCGTCGACGGAGGCACTGGGCTCGTTCCTCCGCTGACCTATCAAGCGAAGGACTACAAGCATCTGGTTCTGGAACTCGACAAGCGCGGATTCCAAATCATGACCCACGCGTATCGTCCGGATACTTCGCAGTTGGTGGTTGACGCTTACGAGGAGGTCGAGCGTGCAAACGGCCCGCGTGACCGGCGCCTCAGACTCGAGCACGGCGATTTTCTGCCGGCGCAGGATATTCCGCGCGCGGCCAGGTCTTCCTTGATCGTCAGCATGCAGCCGAGTTTCTGCTGCGACGAGAACGGTTCCAACTACGATCCCAAGGATCGCACCACCACCGACCGCTGGCAGAGCCTGGAGAAGAGCGGCACCCGGCTGGCTTTCGGCAGCGACTGGCCATGCATCTGGCCTCCCGATCCGTTCACCGCCATGCAAGAGGCGGTCACCCGGCAAATCTGGAAGCCGGCGAGCGGCAGTGAATTTGTCGGCGGAGTGTTCGACGGCGCCGGGCAGGCCGGCTACGTACTGACGAAAGATGTCTACACGCCGGAAGAGCGCATAACCGTGGAGCAGGCGGTCAACGCCTACACCCAGGGTTCGGCTTACGCGCGATTCTCCGAAGATCGGCTGGGAACGCTCGAAGTGGGCAAGGAAGCGGATCTCGCCGTGCTCTCGCAGGATATTTTCTCGGTAAAGCCGGAAGAGATTTCGAAAACCAGAGTCGTGACCACGATGGTCGCGGGCAAAGTCGTGTTTGCGGAAGAAAAGTGAGATTTAAGCGCAGAGGAAACATGAAGAAAAATTTGCAGGCTCTCGTCGTCCTGGTCAGTTTGATCGCACTTTCGCAGACGTCTCGGGCGCAAGGGAATTCCAACGTCGCGGCTTCGGGCGCCTCGCCATGGCCGACGCGAGGCTGGACGAGCGATTCTCCGGCCAGCCTTGGGCTCGACGAAAAAATGCTGGCGTCCTTTGACGCCGCTTCATTTTTCCTAGCTCTCGTCGTTAGAACGTAGCCGATCCCTGCCCGACCCACACAGCGGCTCCGATGGGAGACGACAATTTACCGTAGAACGTTTTCGAAGTAGCTCCCGGATTCAGCAGCGGCACGGTGACCGTCTGCTCGGTCACTCCCGGGGAGAATATCACGGTTTGCGAAGTGGATACGTAGTCCGTCCCCGCAACGGCGGTGCCGTCGGCCGTCGCGAAATTGACGGACAGCGAGGTTGCACTGGATGGGTTAAGGGTCACAGTGAACGCCGCTGACGATCCGCTGATCACCGCGTCAGTCACTGAGAATTGCTGCAGCTTCGCATGGTACCGCACCCAGCCGAACAGAGCCGGCACAGCGCCCTCACAGTGCTGTTCGAAGTTGGCGGAGAAATTTTGCAAAATGCTGACGCTGCTGTAACCAGCTTGCAGTACCTCGAAGTTTCCCGTGAGCGTGTTGCATCCCCGCCCCGCTCCAAAAACACTCAGTCCCGGAGTGCCCGCGGGCTGGAAAGGATACCGCTGCGCATTCTCGTAATCTCCGGGCGCGAGCCGCGCGCTCGTCGGTCCGGCAAAATCAGTTTCCCAGCTATCCCCATTGTTGATCGAGACTGTTACCACGTTGCCCGAGTTCTGCGGGGTGAATGTGCCGTCAGACTCGGTAATCAGATATTCCAGTCCTTGCCCCACGAAATCGCCCGCCTGGCTGCTCATGGCCAGCGCCGTCAGGTTCACGTTGGGGTCACGGATGAGAATGCCTGCGGAGGAGGATCCAATGGGGGCGCCGCTCGCAGCGCTCAACTTCACCCTGAAAACCTTGTTGCCGCGAGCGACGACGTTTCCCATGATGGGGATGGTGATCGTTTGTGCCGTAATTCCAGGCTGGAACGTCACCGTGCCTGTGGTATTCACGTAGTCAATTCCTTGCACCGCCGAGGCGTCAGCTGTCGCGTACGCCACTTGAACGACCTTGGTGCTGGGCAGGCAAAGCGACAAAGTGACGAGCCCGTCGCTCGTACCCGCATTCCCCTTGAGGGTGTAAGCGTTCGCGACCGACACGCGCGGCACAGCTGCCACCGCAGAGTTATAGCGAAACGATCCGAACAGTGCCGGCGGTGCGCCTTCGCAATGCTGCTCGAAGTCGATTGCGAGTCGGGCGATGGTGCCGTCCGTGTTGAGCGCAAAGTCCGAGACCAGAAAGCGCCCGGTGTCCGTATTGCACCCTGCACCATCTCCGCTCACGTCAATCCCGGGTCGCGTGGGCGAACGAAAAGCCGTGCGCTGGGCTCCTTCGTACTCGCCCCACCCGAACTTCCGCGTGTTCGGAGAACCAAAGTCCAGATTCCAGAACTGACTGAAGGTTGGAGTGTGGAACGAAATCGACACCTCTTCCGCGCTGTTCGAAACCGAAAAGGTACCGTCGGCGGGGGTAAAGGTCTGGTTAATTCCCTGACCGTTCAGAGTCAGGAATGTTTGTGGCGTTGCGCCCGACGAAACGGCGGAAAACATCGACACAAAGGAGAGGGTGAGCAGAATAATGCGCAACCGCATGGGAGTACTCCTAGAAGCCAAACGTCGGAGAAGAGAGAACGGAATCGCGCCAGCGCCGAAATATTACCACCAGTCGCAGGGCTGCTCAATAGCCTTAATGATTACTGAGTGATTACCAATTAATAAGCAATCTTCCGGAGAACATCAGACTGACTGCAATTTAAATGGGCCGGCAACCAAGAAGCGGTGACATTCCTTGGCTATCGGCCCATTCGATCCTGAATTGGATCGGAGGTGATACTCCAATGCTAGTCCTCTTTTGGACGAAGTCAAGGACTATGTGCAGAAATTTGCGAGGTAGCGCACGGGCAGCCGCCCCGGGAGAGGCCTAAAGCCTGCGTTTTTATGGGCTTAATGGCGGATCCGCTCAGGGCAGGCCTTCCTCAATCCCTGCCCTGATACAAATCGAAGTCCTTCGACAGTCGTGTCCGAACCGGTCGTTCCAACGCTCTCCGCGGCGGCCTAAAACGATCTTCTTCGCGTTGACATGAACTCCTTTCGACGTTTAGACTTAACAGTTTTCATAGCCCTCATTATCCCGGTCTACAGATCAGCAGACTTGTTTAGCCGACAATGGATCAGACGCTTCGACAACTAGGGGAATTACTGCTCGGATCAGTGCCGACGGTGATTCTGCTGGCGCTGCTCTACGCGCTCTACACCACGATCGTGCACAAGCCGTTGCAGCGCGTGCTCGCAGAGCGACGCAGCAAGACGGAAGGCGCGGTGGAGAAGTCTCGCGCCGACATTGCCGCAGCTGAAGCGCGTACGGCCGAGTATGAGCAGAAGTTGCGGGAGGCACGGGCCGCGGTCTTCCGCGCCCAGGAAGCGAAGCGGCAAGCCGCGCTGCAGGCTCGAACCAACGCGCTGAACGAGGCCCGCAGCAAAGCTCATGCCCAGGTGCAGGCAGCGAAGAAGGATATCGAGAACGATCGCGCCGCGGCGGAGGCGGGATTGCCGGCGGACGCGGCTGCACTGGCGCAGGAAATCGTGCGGCGCGTGTTGCAACCGGCGGGAGCGGGACGATGATGTTCTCAGCCAAAATGTTATCGATGAGGATCGTCCGCGCAGGCCTGCTGGCGTTGCTGATGGTGAGTTTCGCGGGCTGGGCGTCGTTGCGCGCGCAAGAGCAACCTGCTTCTTCAGAGCAGAAACAAGAGAACTCGACGGAACATCCTGCAGGCGCTGCCAGGCAACTGGCGCATGAGAGTAAGGAAGCCGCCGGAGAAGAAAAAGATGAGATGGCGGAGTTCAAGCAATCCGCCTCGGTGCAACTGATCAAACGACTCACAGGGTTGAGCCTCCAGCAGTCTTACTGGCTGTGCGTGATTCTGAATTTTGTAGTAATTGCCGCGATCGTCATCTGGGCCGGGCGCAAATACCTGCCGGGAATGTTCCGCGACCGCAGCGCGGCCATCCAGAAGGCGATGCAGGAAGCGCAGATGGCCAGTGAAGAAGCGCGCCGCAGGCTGGCCGACATCGAATCGCGCCTGATGCAACTGGATGGCGAAATTGGCATGATGCGCGATGCCGCCGAAAAAGAAGGCGTGGCCGAGGAAGCTCGCATCCAGGCCGCGGCTGAAGAAGACGCGCGCAAGATCGTCGCTTCGGCGGAGCAGGAAATTGCGGCAGCGGCCAAAGCCGCGCGGCGTCAACTGACGGCCTATGCCGCGGATCTCGCGGTGGGCCTGGCACGGAAACAAATTCATGTCGATGCCGCCACCGACCAAGCTTTGGTCCGAAATTTTGCCGGAGAGTTGGGCAAGTCCCCGAACGATTCGGGAAAGGATAAGAATTAAACCGTGGCTTCCGTCGCCAGCACGTATGCTCGGGCGTTCGCGGACGTAGTTCTCAGCGCGCATCTCGATGCGAATCGAGCCGTCGGCGGATTGCGCCGGATCGCCGGGCTGCTCGCCGAGAGCGCAGATTTACGGCGCGTCTGGGAGAATCCCGCGGTGCCGGCCGACCAGAAGCGCAACCTGCTGGACGCGATTGTAAAACGAGAAGGGATCGAGCCTCACGTCCGCAACCTGATAGCAGTGCTGATCGACCACCGGCGGGTACAATTCCTGAGCCGGATCGTCGAGCAGCTCAAGAAAGAACTCGATGCGCGCATGGGCATCGCCGAGGCGCAAATCACCAGTGCCCGCGAACTGGGCGACACCGAGAAGCGATCCTTAGAAGCGCAGATCGAAAAAGTTACGGGCAAAAAGGTACACGCGCACTTTGCCCTCGATGCCGCGCTGCTGGGCGGTGCGGTGGTCCGCGTGGGCAGCACGATCTACGACGGTTCGGTGAAGGGCCAGTTGGAAAAGATTCGGGAGGCGATTAGCTCTTAGCGGCTAGCTCCGGGCTTCTAGCTTAGATGTTTTGGCTTAGCTAGAAGCTAGAAGCTAGCAGCTATCAGCTAAAAAGGCTAAGAGCTGATTTATGGCACAAATCAAAGCAGACGAAATCACGAAACTGATCCGCGAGCAGATCGAGAACTACGAAACCCAGATCTCGGTGGATGAGACCGGCACCGTCATCACGCTTGGCGACGGCATCGCGCGCGTCTACGGACTCGACAAGGTCATGGCTGGCGAACTGCTGGCCTTCCCGCACGGCGTGGCCGGAATCGCCATGAACCTGGAAGAAGATCAGGTGGGCGTGGTGCTGCTCGGCGAGTACACCGAGATCAAAGAAGGCGATGAGGTGAAGCGCACCGGCCGCATCATGAGCGTGCCCGTGGGCGACGCCATGATCGGCCGCGTCGTGAACTCGCTTGGCGAACCGATCGACGATAAGGGCCCCATCGCGACCGATAAATTCATCGCGCTGGAACGCATCGCCCCCGGCGTCATCGACCGGCAGCCTGTGCGCGAGCCCATGGCCACCGGTCTAAAGGCCATCGACAGCATGATCCCGATTGGCCGCGGCCAGCGCGAATTGATTATCGGCGACCGCCAGACCGGCAAGACCGCGGTTGCGCTCGACACCATCATCAACAGCAAAGGCAACGACCTGATCTGCATTTACAACGCGATCGGGCAGAAGCGTTCCTCGATCGCGCAGGTGGTGAAGATTCTGGAAGATGCCGGGGCGATGGAGTACACCATCGTCGTGGCGGCGTCAGCCTCCGAACCGGCGCCTATGCAGTACATCTCCCCGTATGCGGCGACCGCGATGGGCGAACACTTCCGCGACAGCAAGCGCCATGCGCTGGTCATTTATGACGATCTTTCCAAGCACGCGGCATCGTATCGCGAGATCTCTCTGCTGTTGCGGCGGCCACCGGGACGCGAGGCGTATCCCGGAGACGTTTTCTATCTTCACTCGCGACTGCTCGAGCGCTCGTCCAAGCTGAGCGACAAGATGGGTGGCGGCTCGCTGACCGCGCTGCCGATCATCGAAACGCAAGCGGGCGACGTGTCCGCCTACATTCCAACCAACGTAATTTCGATTACCGACGGCCAGATTTATCTGGAAACGGATTTGTTCAACCAGGGCGTGCGCCCCGCGGTGAACGTGGGTCTGTCGGTAAGCCGCGTGGGCGGCAGCGCGCAGATCAAAGCCATGCGGCAGGTTGCGGGTACTTTGAAGCTGGAACTGGCGCAATACCGCGAACTGGCCGCATTTGCGGCCTTCGGCAGCGATCTCGACAAGGCCACACAGGCGCAGTTAAACCGCGGCCAACGCCTGGTCGAACTGCTCAAACAGAACCAATTCTCGCCGCTGCCGTTCTCCAAGCAGATTCTGATCATCATGGCCGGCACGGGCGGATTCCTCGACGATCTTCCTGTAGCGCAGGTGCGCGAGTTCGAAGCTGAACTCTACAAGTACGTCGACTCCACCAATCCCGGCCTGCTGCGATCGATCATGGAGAAAAAGATTCTCGATGACACACTGAAAGGCCAGTTGCAAGCCGTGATCAAAGAAGCGAAGCAGCAGTTCGTGGCCTCGCGGGAAGTAGTAGCGAAGTAAGCTTTTGGCTCTTGGCCTTTGGCTCTTGGCTTGAATCACAGAGTCACAGGCCAAGAGCTAATAGCCAATAGCCAAGAGCAGTTTTTCCAATGGCAAACATTCTCGACATCCGGCGCCGCATTCGCAGCGTGATCAACACGCGGCAGATTACCAAGGCCATGAAAGTGGTCTCGGCGGCAAAACTTCGCCGCGCGCAGGAACGGGCTCTGGCCGCGCGTCCGTATGCGCAGATGCTGACCAATGTGCTGAAGTCGCTGGTAGCACGCGCCGAAATTTACGATCCGGAAACCGGCGAACCCAAGCATCCTCTCCTGGCGCAGCGCGAAGAAGAGAATATTCTGCTGATCGTCGTCACCGGAGACAAAGGGCTAGCGGGCGCATTCAACGCCAATATCACGAAAGCTGCTTCTCGGTTCCTCGAGTCGAAGGAAGGCAAGAACGTCGACATCGAAGCCATCGGCCGCAAAGGGCGGGACTTCCTACGCCGCCGCTATCCTGCCGCGAAGGTGCAGACGCGGAGCCTGGCGGATCTCGCCGAATCGATCGAAGCCGAACCGGACGAGGCCGAACGCGCCGCAGCGATTCAGATCACCGGCGAGCACGTCGGCATCCTCGGCAAGGTGGAGTTCGCGCAGGCTTCGGCTTTGGCCCAGAACGTAATCGCACGTTACTGCCGCGGAGAGATCGACGCGGTGTACGTTGTCTTCAACGAATTCAAGTCGGTGATCGCCCAGCGCCTTATCGTGGAGCAGGTTCTTCCTATCGAGCAGATCGGCGCGCAGACGGTGCGCCTGGTTGAGGAGATGACGGAAGAAGAGAAAAAGAAGGCCAAAGAAGCAGCCATCAGCGCGGGCGTTGGCATGCGGGGTCCCCAGCACGAGGCCGACGAATCCGCTTCACAGTTCGGCACCGCGCAAGTCGACTACATTTACGAGCAGTCGCCGGAAGAATTGTTCCGCGCCCTGTTGCCGAAGTATGTGAGCATCCAGATTTTCCGTTCGCTGCTGGAATCGGTGGCCGCCGAACACGCCGCGCGCATGACCGCGATGGATTCGGCCACCAACAACGCGACCGACATGATTGATTCGCTGACCCTGGTCATGAACCGCGCCCGGCAGGCGAAGATCACGAAAGAAATTATCGAGATCGTCAGCGGCGCAGCCGCGATGTGAAGAAAACCGCTTTTGGCTCTTGGCCATTGGCTCTTGGCAAAGTCCAAAGCTAAAAGCCAAGAGCCAATAGCTAAGAGCTGAGGTTTTATGCCTGAAAACGTAGGACATGTCATTCAAATCGCGGGGCCAGCGGTCGATGTGCAGTTTCCCGAGGGGAAACTGCCGCCGATCTATGAGGCTGTAAAAGTGGTCAGCGACGGCTTCACCGTGCCCAGCCCGATCAGCGTAATTCTCGAAGTGCAACAGCACCTGGGCGAAGGCCGCGTGCGCTGCATCGCCATGCAGCCCACCGACGGCATGGTGCGCGGCATGAAGGCCATTGATCAGGGTGGGCCGATTTCCGTGCCCGTGGGCCGCGGGACGCTGGGCCGCGTGATGAACGTGATCGGCGAACCGGTCGATCAACTTGGCCCGGTCGAATACAAAGAGAGAATGCCGATCCACCGTCTCGCCCCGGCGTTCGACGAGCAGGCCACGAGCGCGGAGATGTTCGAGACCGGCGTGAAAGTCATCGACTTGATCCAGCCATTCCTGAAGGGCGGCAAGATCGGATTGTTCGGCGGCGCGGGCGTGGGTAAGACCGTAGTTATCATGGAGCTAATTAATAACGTCGCCAAGAATCACGGCGGCTACTCCGTGTTTGCCGGCGTCGGCGAACGCACCCGCGAGGGCAACGACTTGTGGCTGGAAATGACGGAGTCGGGTGTGATCAAACCGGGCAAGCCCGCCGAATCGAAGGCCGCGCTTATTTACGGCCAGATGACCGAGCCTCCAGGGGCGCGCCTGCGCGTCGCGCTGACCGGGCTCACGGTCGCGGAATATTTCCGCGATGCCGAGGGCGCCGACACCCTGCTCTTCATCGACAACATTTTCCGATTCACGCAAGCCGGCTCGGAAGTTTCCGCGCTGCTCGGCCGCATGCCCAGCGCCGTAGGCTACCAGCCCAACCTGGCGACGGAAATGGGCGAACTGCAGGAACGTATCACGTCCACCAAGAAAGGCTCGGTCACGTCGGTCCAGGCGATTTACGTGCCTGCCGACGACCTGACCGACCCGGCCCCGGCGACCACCTTCGCTCACCTCGACGCGACCACGGTGCTGTCGCGCGCCTTGACCGAAATTGGAATTTATCCCGCGGTCGATCCCCTGGCTTCGACCTCGCGCATTCTCGATCCGCGCATCGTTGGCCAGGAGCACTACGACGTCGCGCAGAACGTGAAGAAGACTCTGCAGACCTACAAAGATCTGCAGGACATCATCGCGATTCTCGGCATCGACGAGTTGACCGAGGATCAGAAACTGACCGTGGCGCGAGCTCGCAAAATTCAGAAATTTCTCTCGCAGCCGTTCCACGTGGCCGAACAGTTCACCGGCGCGCCGGGTCGTTACGTCAAGATCGCCGACACCGTGAAGGGCTTCAAAGCGATTGTGGAAGGCAAGTACGACGACATCCCTGAGCAGGCGTTCTACATGAAGGGACCGATCGAGGAAGTGCTGGAAGCAGCAGAGAAGATGAAGGCGGCAGCGTAAAGAACGGACCTCGGGCGTCAGACCTCGGACCTCGACAAGGTTGTGCTGGTGTCCAAGGTCTGAGGTCCGACGGCAGTCTTAATGGCAGATACTTTTAAACTCGAGATCGTCACGCCGGAAAAGAAAGTTGTGGACACGGCGGCCGAGGAAATTCAGATTCCCGGAAAGAATGGGTATCTGGGCGTCCTGCCGGGCCACGCTCCGCTGATCACTGAACTGGCAGTCGGCGAGATTAGTTTCCGCGAGAACTCAGTCGAACAGCGCCTGGCCGTGGCTTGGGGATTCGCGGAAGTTCTGCCCGACAAAGTCACGATACTCGCCGAGACGGCGGAGCGTCCCTCGGAAATTGACGTCGACCGCGCGCGCCAAGCCAAAGCGCGCGCCGAGCAGCGGTTGGCGAACGGCGATACCATGGTCGACGTCGACCGCGCGCTGGACGCGCTGCAGCGTGCCGAAACCCGTCTGGAAGTCGCCGCCAAAAAATAACAGCAGAATCAAGAAAAGGCTGGTTCGCGCCTTATACAATTGTGCCGTTTACCTCAT
The DNA here is from genome assembly GCA_013289685.1 of Acidobacteriota bacterium. Classification (GTDB taxonomy): domain Bacteria; phylum Acidobacteriota; class Terriglobia; order Terriglobales; family Acidobacteriaceae; genus Sulfotelmatobacter. The sequence continues at coordinate 238,280 of JABCZL010000007.1, forward strand.
TGGAGGAAAAGGCATGACACTTCAATCGGCCTTTCTCGTTCTTCCTCTTTTCTTCGGTGCTATCGCGATCGCGCAGGAAGCTAAGCCTCCACAAACTCCCCCTCCCCAAAGGCCGCCCTGGCTTGACACTCCTGAGGTGCACTCCGACAACAGCGTGACTTTCCGCTTCCTCGCGCCCAACGCGCAAGAGGTGAAACTCGCGCGCGAAGGCGCCGAACCACTGGCGATGCAGAAAGACGACAAGGGCGTCTGGACCGTCAACACGGCGCCCCTGCCTCCGGACTACTACGGATACTCCATCGTCGTCGACGGCGTGCGCTCCCTCGATCCCTACAACCACGGACTGGTCCCGAATCTGCTTTCCCCTGGGAATTTCGTGCATGTTCCCGGCCCTCCGTCGCTGCCTTGGGAGTTGAACGATGTGCCCCACGGCGAAGTGCATCATCATTTCTACCGGTCTACGGCGGCCAACGATCAGCGAGATTTCTATGTCTACACGCCGCCGGGCTACGAACCGTCCGCGAAAAAGACATATCCCGTACTCTATTTGCTGCACGGATACAGCGACGACGCCAGTGGATGGACTGCGGTCGGGCGCGCTAACGTGATCCTCGACAATCTCATCGCACAGGGCAAAGCCAAGCCCATGATCGTCGTGATGCCGCTCGGTTACGGTACCATGGAAGTGATTCGCGTCGGCTGGGGAGGCATCTCCACCCATCCCGAGGTGCGCGAGGAGAGCTTCCGGAAATTTCGTGACGCGCTGTTGACCGAAGTCATGCCCAAGGTCGAGAGCGAATACCGCGTGACCACGGATCGCAACTCCCGGGCGATCGCCGGACTCTCCATGGGCGGCGCCGAATCGCTGCGCACCGGATTGAACGGCCTCGACAAGTTCGCCTGGATTGGCGCGTTCAGTGCCGGCGGCATGCCCGACGAGTTTGAGAAAGTTTTCCCGGGTCTAGACGCCAAGGCGAACCAGCAAATTCGCCTGCTCTGGATTGCGTGCGGCACCGAAGACCGCCTGATCACCCCGAACCGCAACCTGCGCGAATGGCTGAAGACCAAAGGCGTGCTGCACGTCGACATCGAAACCCCGGGCATGCATACATGGATGGTCTGGCGGAGGAATCTGGCCGAGTTTGCGGCGCTGCTGTTCCGCTGAACGACCCGTAGCGCCGCCGCCCCGGCGGCTGTCGTGGCGGCGTCCCCGCCGCCACCGCGCATAGCAGCGCAAAACCATTTTAGTTTTTCGTAGCCGATGATGCGGGGCGAATCGCCCCCGCGACAGCCGGCGAGTCGCCGGCGTTACGGTACGTTGACGTGATCCCGGTTCTCCGCCGGCACATAATTCACCGCCGCCGTGCGCTCCAACTTGTCCCACGCGAACTTCCGGCCTTCCAGCGCGCGCTTCAGAGTCTTAAACAGCACAACCGAAAATAGCTGGCGGTAAGCGAAGCGCTGTAGCCAGACCTGGCTCAGCAGCCATACATCTTCTTTCTCGCCGGCATGGGACCGTTCCAGAGCGAAGGCAATCGCCGAGGCGATAAAGTCGATCACCAGGAACGCGAAGAAGAACAACACCAGCTTGTGGAAGTCGGCGGGATTGGTGGAGTCCGGATGGAAATGCTTTTGGATGTAATACCAGATCGTGCCCACCACGAACATGATGTCGATCAGCGGCGACACCAGTGGCAACAGAATCTGGAAGATGAAGATGTTGGGCAGCGCCACCCATCCCAACGGGCCTTCGCGGCCGACAACTTTACGATGTTTGTAGACCGCCTGCAGGATTCCGAAGGACCAGCGGAAACGCTGGCGCATCAGGCCGTTCGCGTTGGTGGGAGCTTCGGTGTAGGCGAGCGCCATGTCTTCGTACTCAACGCGATATCCCAGTCGCAGCAAGGCCATGGTGAGGTCGGCGTCTTCGGCGACGGTGTCCACGTGGTATCCGCCCGCCTCGCGCACCGCGGAAACGCGCCATGCCCCAATAGCGCCGGGTACCACGCTGACCGCACCCAGCACGTCGAGCGCCCGGCGCTCGAAATTCTGGCTGGTGATGTATTCCAGCGCCTGCCAGCGCGTCCAGAGATTAACCCGGTTGCCCACCTTCGCATTGCCCGCGATAGCCCCGACTTTGGGATTGATGAAGTGCGGCACCAGGCGTGAGATGGCGTCCTGCGCGATGATGGTGTCGGCGTCGATGCCCACGAAAAGTTCCGCATCTCCAATGTGCTCGATGCCGTAGTTGAGCGCCTCGGCCTTGCCCGAGTTCGGTTTCCCGAGAATCAGAACCTTTCCTGCAGCGGCCTCGGCCTTGAAGGCCTGGCGTGCGACTTCGAGGGTGCGGTCCTTGGAGCCATCGTCAATCACAATCACGCGCAGATTCGGATAATTCGAATTGAGGGCGGCCCGTATTGTGCGCTCAATGACTTTCTCTTCGTTATAGGCGGGAATCAGCACCGCGACCTTTGGCCGGTAGGACGCGACTTCCGCTGGCTTGCCGAAAATTTTTTCCCGCACGCGATCATAGACCGCCGCCGCTCCAATAAAAATCAGGCGGCCCGTCATGAGCAGGTCGCCCACCAGAAATATCCAGGTGATGAAGACGATGCCTGCGTCGAACAGCCAAAAGCCGAACCGGTCGAGCCGGGCGGCCCAAAGCTCGCCAGCCGGCAAGGGCGCCATCACGTCGGCCCGGGTTTTGCCCAGCAGTTCGTACACCGGCGCAACTTCATATCCCCGAGCCCGAATGCCGTCGATGATCGCGGGCAGGGCGCGCACGGTTTCGGCGCGATTCCCGCCGCCATCGTGCAGCAGCACAATGTTGCCGCAACGCAGATTTTCCGGACGGCAGGGCGGCAGATGGGACAGCACGTACGATGAAATCTTTTCAGCTGTAGGATTGCCGCTCCAGTCATCGGGATCGATGCGATTGCCCACGGTGATGTAGCCCATCTCCTGCGGAATCTCGAGCGGGCGCACCTGGTCGGCCGTGTCGGGCTCCTCATCAATCGCATACGGCGGCCGCATCAGGATGGCGCGAACTCCTATCAGGCTGCCGAACAGGCGTTCGGTGAGATTCAATTCCATCTTGAAATATGCGGTCGAGATGTTGCTGACGTCGGGATGGGTGAACGTGTGGTTCCCGATGGTGTGGCCTTCGTTGTAAATCCGCTTCGCGATGCCGGAAAATTTGTCGGTCTGAATGCCAATCAGAAAAAAAGTAGCAGTCGCGTGCTTCTCTTTAAGCACGTCGAGAATCTTCGGAGTCCATTCGGGATCGGGCCCGTCGTCAAACGTGAGTGCAACCTTGTTCGGGCTATAGCCATAGCGTCCTACGCGGTAAGGCTCCGGCAGAGTCTGGAAGACCTCATCGGTGATCAGCTTGCTTCCTGCATCGACCGTCAGATCGCGCGTGCCATGGGCGGGCTTGTCTTCAATGCGCAGAATTTCGCCCTGCCCCTCCATGTCGACTTCCGCACCAGGTGGCACATCTTTCAGTTTGTCGGTCGCGCCGACATCCCCAGGTATGTCCCAGACCCTCCACAGCGAGCGATCTTCGCTGCCCAGCCGCCACAGGGCGAACGTCTGGATGCCGAGATTCTGCGCCGATCGCATGTGATTCAATGCCGTCACCGCATCCAGGAACCAGATATCGTGGCGGGTGTTGTGCTCGTCGAGATAGCTGAAGTGAGGATTCATCGCGTCATCGTCGAAGTTGACGTCCTCTTCAGAATCTCGCGCCGCCAGCCATGCCGACTGCGCAGTGACCGGAGAGTCGTGCTCCTCGGGTGGCAGTTTCCCGTTCTTGGGCTTGAGCACCCAGTCATACCCGTAGTTGGCGATCGCGCAGATGATCTTTTCCTTCGGGATCACTGTCTTGGCAAACGTCAGGTTCTGGACGAACCAGTCTTGCGACGCGACCGGACCCGATTCGGCTCCGGGATAGTGTTCGTCGTAATTCATCAGCACAATGCCGTCAGCCGCCGCGGCGATCGCCGGATAGTCGTACTCGTTGCTGTGCGGTGGCACCGCAACGTAGAGCTTCATCCCGCGCGCGTGCAGGTCGCCAGACAGCTCTCTCAACAACGAGACGTACCCAGGCTGGCCCGCCGGTGGAAATGTTTCAAAGTCCACAATCAGGCCCCGGAAGTGACCCGACGCGAGGAATTTCATGGCTTGATCGCGAAAACGCGCCCGGGCATCGGGGTCGTTCAGGAACCCGGCGATGTCTCCCACCCAGTTCGCGCCGTCGGAATTATTCACCATGGGGAAGACTTCCATGCCGGGGTCTTCCGTCTTCAGAAACGGCATCACGCGGTCGTCGACCGGCAGAACCGTGTTGCCCTGCACCACATCAAAATACTTGTTGGTTTGGTCGTCGACGCCCTGCAGTCGTCCATCGGGCGTGAACACGTGCAGCCAGTCGGGATAGAGAATGTCGATCTGGTGGGCGTAGGCGCGCAGCGACGAGAAACTGGCCGCGTCCCAGGGCACATAGAAAGCCGCACGAATTCCTTCACTCTGATTCAGCGTAACCTGCGACGCCGCCAATTTGGACTTGCGGTGAGAGCGGGCCGCCAGTTTCTTTTGGCGGTCACGGGCTTTCTCTTTGTCACTCTCCTTCAGGGCTTTGAGGGAGCGCTTTTGCGGCGAAAACAACAGTTCCGGCAGGGGTTCATCCCGCAGCGCCGTGTACACGAAGAAAATGACCAATGCTGAGACGAAAACCGCCGTAACGTCTACCAGGCGACGCAGGCGTTTCCACCGGGCACGTCTCGGATCATAAAAGACAGGTTGAGCCATGGGTGAGTATCTGTTCATCGTATGCCGTGGACGGCACACGGTCAATTCTCGACGAGGCAGGGTAAGGTTAGCTGCTCTGGCTCATTTGATGCATTTTCCTGCCTCCGGGATTGCCGCAAACGCGCTATGATTCGCGCGTGCGGAGCCGGTGCAAGTACGAATGCAGGAACTGATCAGAAAGAAAACGCGTTTCTTGGCCTGCGCGAGCCTCGCAGCCCTGGGCCTTCGCCTGCTGTTTGTGGCGTATTTTCCCGGGGTAGTGGACGACTCCCGGTTTTACGCCAACATCGCCGAGAACTGGCTTCAGCACGGCGTCTACGGCATCACCAACTCTGGCGCGATTGTGCCCACGCTCTCGCGCCTGCCCGGATATCCGGCGTTCCTGGCGGTGATCTTCGCGTTGCTCGGCGACGAAAACTTTCGGGCGGTCCTGCTGGTGCAAGTGCTGTTCGATCTGGCGACGTGCTTCCTGATTGCCGATATGGCCCGACGGCTTTTCGGCGACCGAGCCGCGCAGGCGGCGTTCCTGTTCGCGGCGCTCTGTCCGTTTCTCGCCAACTATTCAGCCGCCGCACTGACCGAGACGCTGGAGACCTTCTTCACCGCTCTGGCCCTGGACCTCGCCTTGCGCGGCCTGGGAATTGGCGAGACTCGAACGGTTCACCCCAGTCTGGTCTACCCAAGCCTCGTCTGGCTCGGGTGCGGAGCGTCTGTCGGGGCCGCGATTCTGCTCCGCCCCGACGGTGGGATCCTGCTCGCGGCGATCGGCGGATATCTGCTCTGGATGCTTCTGCGCAGCCTGCGGACGCAGCGAGCTGAAGCTGGCGCGGGCCGGCGTTTCGCCCCGCGAACCATCCTCTGGGCCGGAATGTTGGTCGCGGCCGCAGCCACCGCACCGCTGATTCCCTGGACGCTGCGCAATCTGCACACCTTGCACCGCTTCGAGCCTCTCGCTCCGCGCTATGCCACCGACTCGGACGACATTGTCATGACGGGCTTCAACCGCTGGACTAAGACCTGGATCGCCGACTACGTCTCGGTGCAGGAAATCTACTGGAACGTTCCCGGAGCCGAGCTGGACATAACGCGGCTGCCGCTTCGAGCCTTCGCTTCCGAGCAGCAGCGGGAAACAACCAGCGAACTGTTCGCCGACTACAACCGCAACCACGACATGACGGTGGAACTCGATGCCCGCTTCGCCGCTCTGGCGCGGGAACGCGTTCACGCCGCGCCCTTGCGGTATTACCTCTGGCTTCCGGCCGTGCGCATCGCCGACATGTGGCTGCGTCCGCGAGTCGAACTCTTTCCCTCGGACCCGCGCTGGTGGGAGTTCAACGACGACCACCGCTGGCTCGCCGTAAGCCTGGTGTTCGGCTTTGTCAATCTGGTCTATGTCGCGCTAGCCGCCGCCGGACTCGTCCGCGCGCGGGAAGTCTTTGGCGTTGGACTGCTCGTTGTTTTCTTGCTGCTACGTTCCGCATTTCTCGGCAGCCTCGAGAATCCCGAGCCCCGCTACACGCTGGAATGCTATCCCGCGGTCATAGTCCTGGCTTCGGCCCTCTTTCAGCGGCGTGCGTAAACTTTCCAAATCTTCGCCAATGTCCCGTGAATCAGCGTGTTCAATCGCCTCCCATGTGCATCTCGTGAAAATTCATCTTGAATGTTGTCGTGGTGAAGTTGCACAATAGCGCCCCATCAGGTTCCCCAGGCCCCGCTCTCGGTCTCAAAGCTCCTGGGCAAGACGTAATCAGAATACGACCCTATTGGGTGGATAGGAGTTCCCTATGCGTTCTGGTTCATTGCTCGTGGCGCTGGTGTTCACCTCTTTCCTCGCGCTCGGCACGCTGGCTTCAGCGCAATCGGCGACGACCTCGTTGCGCGGCACCGTCACCGATGCCAAGGGTGCGGTGGTTGTTGGTGCTGCCGTTCACCTGAAGGATCCAGCCACCGGCCTGTCGCGCGATAGTATGACCGGCGGTCAGGGTGAGTATCAGTTTCTTGAACTCCCGCCCGCGACCTATGAACTCACCGTGAAGGCGCAAGGGTTCGCAACCCTCAGAGAGACCGGCATTCAGCTTTTGGTGCGCACCCCGGGCACAGCCAACGTGACCCTGCAAGTGGCGACGGGTGTGGAAACGGTGGAGGTCCAGGCCTCTGCCGCCATGGTCAACACCGAAGATGCATCGATGGGGCACGCCTTTGATGCCCAACAAATTCAAGATCTGCCCTTTGAAGGCCGAGAACCAACCAGTATTCTGACCTTACAGGCCGGCGTGGTATACACCGGTAACAGCCGCGCCATCAACAGCCAAACCCAAAGTGGATTTGACTCTGATAGCCGCAGCGGCACCGTCAATGGTGGCCGGAGCGACCAGACCAACATTACCCTGGACGGCACGGACAACAATGACCAGGCCGGCGGGAGAGCCCTGCAAGGCGCGATCCGCGTCCCGCTTGACTCACTGGAGGAGTTTCGCGTAATTACGGCCAATTCCGATTCCGATAGCGGCCGTTCTTCCGGCGGGCAAGTCGCGCTCGTCACCAAGAGTGGTACGAACAGCATTCACGGCGGCGGCTATGAATACTATCGTCCCACCTTCGCCGCTAACGATTGGTTCAACAAGGGCGCCCAAATCTCCAGCGGACTTCCCAACCGTCCGGCCTTCCTTTTACGGAATACTTACGGCGCCTTTGTAGGCGGCCCGATTAAGAAGGATCGAGCTTTCTTTTTCTTGAGCTATGAAGGCATGCGGAAGCGCGAAGACCAAGTCGTTACCCAAACCGTTCCTAGCGGCAGCCCGACCGTCAACGGACTCCGACAAGGATATATCACCTATTGCACCGATCCCGCCTGCACACCGTCGCTTCTCCAGACCTTGGCACCCTCCGATTTAGCTAGCCTGGATCCAAACTGTTCGACGATCGGCAGTTGCGTCTTCACCGGTCAACCCACCCCTCCCGCCGGTTTTTGCCAGGGGACCTTCCCGACCTGCCCGGGACCCAACCCCTATGTGATGCAGGTGTTCCAGCAATATCCAGTCGCCAACAGCACCGCGGTGGGTGATGGGTATAACTTGCTCGGCTATACGTTTGCTTCTCCGTGGCCTGACAACCTCAACATGTATGTCGCAAAGTTGGATTACAACCTCACCGCCGATGGTAACCATCGCCTGTTTGTGCGGGGCGTGCAGGATGGAGACCACAACAATGCCGGCGCGGAGCAATTCCCGGGACAGCCGAACTCTGTAAAGGAAGTGGTCACCAGCAAGGGTCTGACTGCAGGACTCACTTCCACTTTCAAGAATTCCTGGATCAATAGTTTCCGGTTTGGCTATATACGGGAAGCCTTTGATGACCGGGGCCTCGAGGCCCAGCACCATGTGACTTTTCGCTTCATAACTGACATCAATGCCTTTAGCTCCAGTGTCAATCGCCAGGTCCCGGTCTTGAACTTCGTGGACGACCTGACCAAGCAGAGAGGCAGCCACACATTTCAGTTCGGCGTCAATTTGCGCAAGGTTGATAACGTCAGCAATTCCAACCAAACCTCTTTTTTCAGTGCCACAACCAACCAGGATTGGATGTCTCCCACCACGATCGCAGGCGCCGGGGTGAGTTTCGATCCTTCTACCGGGCCTTACCCAGCCGTCGATGGCGGGTTTATACAAAGCTACGATGTGGCGGTGACCGACTTGGCCGGTCTCGTCAGTGAGGTCAGCGCGAATTACAACCTGGACAAGCATCTGAACGCCTTGCCCGAAGGCACCATGGTTCACCGCGACTATCGCGACTGGGAATGGGAGTGGTACGCGCAAGACTCCTGGCGGGCGCGCCCTAATCTGACGTTGACCTTCGGCCTGCGTTACTCACTGCTGGAGCCTCCCTACGAAACGTCCGGCACTCAGGTGGCGCCGACCATCAGTACCCATGATTGGTTTATGCAGCGCGGGAAAGCCGCAGAGCTGGGACAGAATTATTTTGTGACCGGGTTGGATTCGTCCGGCAATCCGATCTTCGACCCCAACCACGTTCTCCAGTTTGCGCTGAGCGGTCAGGCTAATCACGCCAAGCCTTATTGGGGATGGGACTACAAGAACCTCGCCCCGCGACTGGCCATTGCCTATTCGCCAACCGCAGACTCAGGGCTTGCACGGAAGATCTGGGGGGCACCGGGCAAATCGAGCATTCGTGTCGGGTGGGGGATGTATTTCGATCACTTCGGTCAGGGTATTACGAGCTCGTTTGACCGCGAAAACGGATTCGGTCTGAGCAGTTCGAACGGGAATGCGGCCGGCTCGGTCTCAGTGGATTGCGCCTCACGTTTCACCAGCCTGACCACGATCCCGTCCAACTATTACGGGCTGCCCGGCGGGTCTTGTTCCTCACCAGCGAGCGTCCCTTACTATACAAGCGCCCCCAGCGGATCGTTCCCCATTGTTCCGCCGCCCAATCCCGGCTATATCACTTTCGGCCTGGACGATAAGCTCAAGACACCCTACTCCCACGTCTTCGACTTTTCGATCACTCGTGACTTGGGGAAGGGCTTTGTGCTTGAGGCGTCCTATGTTGGCCGTTTCGCCCACCGGCTGCTGCAGGAAATTGATTTGGCGCAACCGGCAAACTTAAGAGATCCCCAGTCCGGCATGACCTACTATCAAGCGGCGCAGGCTTTGGCGAAACAGTACCGGGCGGGCGTTCCCATTCAGAATGTTGCCCCCATCGCTTTTTGGGAGAACGTTTTTAAGATGGCTTCGAGCGCCAACGGTGGCGTTCTTTTTGGACCGACCGAAGGTTTCCCCACATGCGTGAATGGTGAAGGGGCCGCGACGACTTTCACCGCAACCCAGGCCATGTACGATTTATTTGGCTGCTACGGCATGTCACCAAACGGCTCGGGTGGTTATAGCGTGGTTGGCAATGAGAGCTCGGCCTTGGCCGCCGCCGACCTGGCCGGATACTGGGGATACTCGACCCCGAACGGTGGGCCATGCATCCCCGCATGCGCGACCATCAATGGTCAACAGAGTCCGTACGCCTTCTTCCCCGCCCAAACCGCCTCTTTGGATGCCTGGTCGAGTATCGGCAATAGCGCTTACAACTCGGGGCAACTCAGTCTGCGCCACCATTCCGGTGGTTTGAGCTTTGATATAAATTACACCTACTCCAAGTCCATTGATGTCGGCTCCAATGCCGAGCGCATCAGCGTTTTCGAAGGCCTCGGGTTCTCCAGCCAGATCATCAATGCCTGGATGCCCAAACAGCTGCGCGCCCCTTCGGACTTCGACACCACCCATTCACTGAATGCCAACTGGGTTTATGAACTTCCTCTGGGGAAAGGGAAACGGTTTGGTGTGGGAAGGTCAAAGATCGCGGAAGCAGTGCTTGGCGGCTGGCAGATCTCGGGACTGTGGCGGTGGTCCACGGGATATCCATTTGACGTGTACGCCTTCAACAACTGGTCCACCAACTGGGATCTTGAGTCCTATGGAATACTGACGGGACCTAAGCCCAAGACCGGCCAATTCATTCTTGGAGGTACCACTCCGAACGTTTTCCAGAATCCAGCCGCAGCGCTCAACTCGTTTCGTTACTCACTCCCTGGCGAGTCCGGCCAGCGCAACGAACTGCGGGGCCCAGGATCGTTCAATATCGACATGGGTCTGTCGAAAGCCTGGAAGATCACCGAGAGCCAGAATCTGAAATTGAGCTGGGAGGTCTTCAACGTGACCAACTCCGCACGGTTTGACGTGGGAACTATGATGAACAACAATAATTTCCTTGACAGTGCCGCTTCCTTCGGCAACTTCATCAATACGCTGAGCCAACAGCGCGTGATGCAGCTCGGCGCGCGTTACTCGTTCTGAAACATGAACATTGAAGCGGTCCACAAAACGAAAAGGGCGGCCAAAATGGCCGCCTTTTTTATTCTTCCGATCTGGTTCTACCCCAGCGGCGAGTCGCTCATGCGAAACCGCGTGCGGACGTGCTCGGAAATAAGTTCGATTGCGGGCCGGTTCTGCACCGGGTCGGCTTGCGCCAGATACTTCATGGCCTCGACCAGCAGGCGTTGCCCGTCCACGTAACGAGGATCTGAGCTACGCTGCCTCCGCTTATTGCCCAGCTTAGGAGGGACTACAATCGTAAAAACCTTGGCCATGAATGAACCCAACTGAAGGTGGGGCCAGTATAGCTCGCCGCATGCAATTCTCAGCACACCTTCTTGCTCTTTAAATTCAACGACTTAGCCAGATGGTGAAATCGTCTGCGTCTTGCTCGTGGTTTTTAGCCTGAAAACGTCGTCTGGGATCTTCTCGTTTATCCGAATGCCAGAATACTTCGCCAGGCGATAGTTTCCGTCGGGTTCGAAGGCCTGCTGCTGCACCGAGATCCCCCGATCGAGATCGATCCATAGAAAAATCTGTTTGTATGTGTTTCGGACCTTCTCGGACTTGGGAACGAGCTGCAGCTTCGCCGTCGAGATGCCGCTAATGGTCTCCGCCCCCATATAAGTGACGTCGAACGTCTTCACCAGATCCTGCCCGCTGCCGCCAAAGCCCAGCACGACGTAGCTCTGCAGGTCGCCGCGATTCTTTCCGAGATCGAATTCCGTGATCTGGTCGGTCTTGGGCTGGTACATCCTTACCTTGCCCTTGCTGAAGAGCACAAACTTGGGTTCGGGTTTCAACTTGTTCAGATCGCTTCCGGCCCTCTTGACCTCGGCCATCATCTCGATTTCTTTGCCCACGCGGCGGTAATAAATCGTTCCCGTTTGGTACTCGTCGATTTCATTGATGACTTTTTCGTAGGCGTCCCACTCAAACTCGGCTTGCGTGCCGCGAAAGCTGGCAGCGGCGGCATCCATTTTTTTCAGGACCGTATTCAGCGGGCTCGATTCGACGGGCGCTTGTTGCGGTCCGGACGCGATGCGAAGAAAACACCAGACCAGCGCGATGGGGATGAGTGTGAAACTTTTCATTTCGATATCCAGTTGCGAGCTGTCTTTTCGACCGTTTCGTTAGTCCCGCTTGGCCAGCACTTTATAGCTCTGCGCTTTTCCCTTGCTATCAGAAACTGTCTCGAAACTCACAATCGAAACCGCGCCCGAAATCGGTTCGATTATGTGCAGCAGTTGCTCGCGCACCGACTGGTCATCGCCCGGCGAAATCGCGCTGGCCGCAACCTGATAAAAAAGATGACCCTCGGCATCGGCCGTCACGATCACCTCGGTCGGATGCGGATTGCGCTCAATCGGTTTGTCGTTGAAGTTGATCACCCGCGGCGAGAACCACAAAAAGAGGATGATCAGCGTGACCATAATGTCGTAGTGCAGCGTGCCCCGCTCGTATTGCCACAGAATGTATCCCCGAATTGTTCGCCAGATGGCGTTCATGGGCAGCGGCGCGCTGGGCGCGGTGGTCGTGAGTTCTGCTCTCTGCAAGTCTACTAGCTCGCGGCTCCTAGCTTCTAGCTCCTAAGTTTTTAGGCTTGTCATTCCGAACCGGGCTGAAAGCCCGGTGAGGAACCTGCTGCCCCGTCGGCGCAGCCGAAGCAGCCCGCCCTTCAAAACTTCCTCGCCGTAATCCTCTCCGCACCAATATAAGTCCGCAGCGCATCGGGAATAATAACGCTCCCGTCCGCCTGCTGATAGTTCTCCACAATCGCAACCCATGTCCGGCCCACTGCCAGTCCACTGCCGTTCAAAGTGTGTACGAACTCGGTCTTATTCTTGCCCTCCGGGCGATACCGGATATTCGCCCGCCGCGCCTGATACGCCTCAAAATTGGAACACGACGAAATCTCGCGGAACATCTGCTGTCCCGGCAGCCACACTTCTATGTCGTAGGTTTTCGCCGAAGAAGATCCCATGTCTCCAGTGCTAAGCGCCACTACGCGGTAGTGCAGCCCGAGTTTCTGCAAAACTTCCTCGGCATCGTGCGTGAGTTTTTCATGCTCCTCGTAGGAGTTCTCCGGGCGCGTGAACTTCACCAGTTCCACTTTCTGAAACTGGTGCTGCCGGATGATGCCGCGCACGTCTTTCCCGTACGATCCCGCCTCGCTGCGGAAACACGGCGTATAAGCCGTGAGCGAGACCGGCAGCCGCGCCAGGTCGAGCACTTCGTCGCGGTAAAGATTCGTGACCGGAACCTCCGCCGTCGGAATCAGCCAAAAGTCCCGTTGGCAGCGCAATTTATCCCATGGCTGCTTTCGAAAAATGACAGGGGGTGCGTCTGGGAACGGCGAGACCAACTCAATATCCGCAGTGCGCGCTGCGTCGTCAACCGCTATGATTTTGAAATCACCGGTCAATTGCTCCCTGTAAACCAAATCCCCCTTGACCGGCTTGTGCAGCGACTGGCTAGTAGGAACTTTGAAAGAATCCGCGGCAAATTTCGGCAGCTGTCCCGTACCGTACATCGAATCCGAGTTCACCAGATAAGGAGGCAGAACCTCGGTATAGCCATGCTGTTGCGTGTGCAGATCGAGCATGAAGTTCATCAGCGCCCGCTCGAGCTTCGCCCCCAGATCCCAATAGACGGCGAAGCGCGCCCCAGTGAGCTTCACCGCGCGCTCCAGATCGAGAATGCCGAGTTCGGCTCCCAAGTCCCAATGCGCCTTAGGAGTGAAGTCAAACTGAGGCGGTGTGCCCCAGCGTCGAACTTCGACATTCTGCTCGGCGCTGCTGCCGATGGGCACACTCGCGTGCGGTAAGTTGGGAATGCCCGCAAGAATTTCCCGGAGACGCGAATTCAGTTCGTGGGCCACCGTGTCCTTCTGTTGGATCTCCCCGCGAAGGTCCCGCAGTTCTTGATTCTCGGGAGGCGCGTTTTCCGCTTCTCCTTCGGCTCGCGCGAGCCTCAGCCCACCCAGAAGCTTCCCTAGCTCTTTTGCCGCTTTCTTACGCTTTGCCTGAAGGGTCTCCAGTTCGGTAATGGCCTGCCGGCGCTGCGTGTCGACTTCGCGAAAGTCCCTGAGCACGGCAGCCGGATCCATGCCGCGCTGGCGCAGCTTCTCTTCCACCAAAGGCAAGTTTTCGCGTACGAAATTCAGATCAAGCATAGGAACTCAATACTCTATCGGAAAAGTGCCGAAGAATGCACGCTCGGAGCGCCGCCCAGACCATCAACCACAAAGACTACTAAGGCACCCGAAGGAGCCCAAGAATTCCTTCGTGAACCTTCGTGCCCTTAGTGGTTAATGGTTTTGTTATTTGCCCGGCGCCAGCGACTTCAGGTAAGCCACGATGGCCTGCGCATCCTGCACATTGAATCGGTAGCGCGGCATGGGCGGACGCCCCGGCAGCCCGTTCTGAGCAATGCCTGTCATCAAGAATTTAATAGCCGCATCGTTCTCCCAGCCCGGAAGCCCGGCGATGGTCGGCGCCTTCTCCGCCCATACCGGCATCGGCGTGATGGGTCTGAAGTCTAAAATCGCACCCTGCAGCCACTGCTCCTTCACCGGTTCGCCCTTGTCGTTGCGCGGTGTGTGGCAGTCGCCGCACAAACCAATGTCCTCGACCAGGTATTTGCCGCGGGCGATTCGCGCCGCCGAAGCTGCATGCGATTTCTGCTGCCCCGCCAGCATCGGAACCATCAACAATGCGACCGCGATCGCAGCGAAAAGTAGCCTTCTCATAGAAAACAGCCTCCGTGGTGCAGATGAGACGGACGGCGCGAGAATAGTACCACCCCACAAGGCCATCACGACCCGAAGTAGTTTTGGCGGATGCGCCTAGGCTGTGTAAACTAACTTCGCGATGACCTCGTCCCCCAGATGTGCCGCCGCGCGTCTGCTCTTCCTGTTGGCATGTCTGACGGCGGTGGTTGGGCTGTCAGTCGCCGGTTCTTCCTCCGCCTACAACGCCCATCCCAAACTGGTGGTGGTGATCGTGATTGACCAGTTTCGCGGCGACTACCTGGAGCGCTACCGCGACCAGTTCGGGGACGCCGGCTTCCGCCTCCTGCTCGATCACGGCGCGTACTTCTCCAACTGTAATTACGACTACGCCAACACCCGCACCGCTCCCGGACACGCCACCTTGTTCACCGGCGCCTACAGCAACGGCCACGGCATTGCCGCCAACGAATGGTGGGACCAGAAAAAGAAACGCATGGTGACCTCCGTCGAAGACGACAGCACCAAGTTGGTAGGCGCGGCCCCAGACAAAATGGGAGACAAGGCCGGCGCCTCGCCGCACAACCTGCTGGCCGACACGCTCGGCGACGAACTCAAGCTAGCCACGCAAGGCAAATCTCGTGTGTTTGGAGTGTCCTTAAAAGACCGCGCCGCCGTCCTCCCCGCCGGATACGCAGGAGATGCAGCCTACTGGATCGAACCGAAGACCGGCGCGTGGATCACCTCCACCTACTACCGCGACGCCCTTCCGAAGTGGGTGCAGGATTTCAATTCCTCCCGCCCCGCGAAATATTGGGATCGCGAATGGAAGGACGCGCAGGGCGCCGTTCTGCGCTCCACCGCGCACCGCAAAGGAAAAAACGGTGAAGAGGCCGGCTTCTACGAAGTCGTCGGCTCCACTACCTTCGGCAACGAATACGAGTTCGAATTCGCAAAAGAATTGATGGTGTACGAGAAACTCGGCCTCGGTCCCGCGACGGACCTGTTCTCGATCAGCCTCTCGCCCAACGACATTCTCGGTCACCAGGTTGGACCGGATTCTCCGGAGATGCAGCAGATGGCCCTCGACCTCGACCGCGAACTGGCCGATTTCTTCAATTTCCTTGGCCATCAGATCGGCTTGGCCAACGTGTGGATTGCGCTCTCGGCCGACCATGGCGTTTCCTCGCTGCCCGATGCGGTGAAGAAGCTGCGTATTCCGGCCGCCAACCTCAACGTCGAAAAACTCGAGGCGCAAATCAATCAAGCCATCGCCGCGAAATTTTCTCCCGGCCACATCGCCGCCGATCTGAAGTATGTGAAGCTGGACTATCCCCTGGCCTGGCTCGATCAGGACGCTTTCGCCGCCGCTCACGTGCATGAGCACGACGCGGAAAAGGCGGTCGGCGAAGCCATGAAGCAAGCTGGATTGCGCAACTACTACACCAAGTCGCAACTCGCCGAAGGTGAAGTTCCCAACACCGCGCTGGGACGAAAATACCTGAACAGTTATTCCCCGGAAGGAAGCTGGTACGTCATGGGCGTTCCCGATATTTACACCGTCGGGCCGGGCAAGGGCACAGACCACACTTCGCCTTACAATTACGACACGCATGTGCCGCTGGCCTTTTACGGTTTGCCATTCCAGCCCGGAACCTATCGCACCAGTGTCGAGCCCGTCGACTTGGCCCCGACGCTGGCGTCGCTATTGGGAATCAACGCTCCCACCCACTCCATCGGGCGCGTGCTGACCGAAGCCCTGGCGCACCGCGCCACAACCTCGGCCTCGGGAGAAGGCCAGCCATGACCGACAATTCCGGACGCTCGAATCCCGATCTCAGCGTTACCGTTGCCGGCATTCCGCTCAAGAATCCCGTGATCGCCGCCAGCGGAACGTTCGGATACGGCGTCGAATTTGAGGACGTCGTCCACCTGGGCAAGCTCGGCGGTTTTGTAGTGAAGGGTCTGTCGAAAGAACCGATGATCGGCAACCCTCCGCCGCGCCTGTGGGAGACGGCGGCCGGCATGCTCAACGCCATCGGTCTGCAAAACATCGGGGCGCGGGCATTTCTCGATGAGAAGCTGCCGCACCTGCGCGAAATCAAAAATACCGTCGTGATGGCAAATATTTTCGGCTACACCCGCGAGGACTACGAACATACCATCGAGATCCTGAACGAGGGTGAAGGCATCGCTGCCTACGAGTTGAATGTTTCCTGCCCCAACACCGCCCACGGAGGTTTGCAGTTTGGCAGCGATCCGCGCTCGCTCGACGAAGTCGTCACAACGGCCAAGCGTGTGGCGCGGCGCCCGCTGATCGTCAAGCTCTCGCCCAACGTAACCAGCATTGCGCAAATGGCCTATGTGGCGCAGGAGGCCGGCGCCGACGCGCTCTCGCTCGTCAATACGTTCGTCGCCATGGCCATTGACCCCGAGACCCGCAAGCCGCGCATCGCCAACGTCACCGCCGGACTTTCCGGTCCAGCCATCAAGCCCATCGCGGTGCGCATGGTATACGACGCCGCGCACTCGGTGAAAATTCCCGTGATTGGCATGGGCGGCATCTCCACCGCCGCCGACGTCGTCGAATTCATGCTCGCCGGAGCCACCGCGGTCGAGATCGGCACCGCCAGCTATTGGGATCCCTGCGCCACGGAAAAAATTATCGACGAGCTGCAACGCTGGTGCAGCGAACACCAGGTCACCCGACTCGCCGACGTCACCGGCGGAATGTTGCTGGAATAGCCGCTAGTTGCTGAGCTTCGGGCGGTCGCAACTGGCCGTGCCCCGCTCCAGCATTCTTAAGGAATCGATTCGGACTGATTTCGCTTGCAGATCCAACTGGCCCGCGATTTCAACGTAGTCGCCAACGTTCTTCCTGGCCAGGTTCTGATTGGCGATCTCGAAAATCATTTTCCGGTCCGGGTCGATGAGCACGATCTTCTTACCCTTCGCGACGCATTCTCTGGCACATGTCGGATTCGTCGCGGTGAATGTGCCACTCTCCGCCCGTCCACGGGCGCATCCTTCATCGGAAAGCCAGCCGCGTATGGCGGTCTCAGATTGGCCTCCAGTCTGTTGAGCCAGTCCACATACCGCGAGTGCGAGCAACAGGCCCAGCGGGAACAAGCGAGCGGGATTGCGCATCGTTCCTCCTCCGAACTCAAATCGCCGAGTCTGAATGAGCGCCCAGACGCGACGACCTGAATTCAAGTCTAAACCCTCTGTCTAGCGCCAGCCGCCCAGAATCGCTCCCATCGCCAGATAGCACACCGCCTGATATCCCGTGTTGATCAGATAAAGTTTGAACGGCTGCCGGCTGAACAGCGCGCCCGTGAATTGAACGGTCGTTACGATTCCCAGCCAGATGGCCAGACCGATCTCCATGCCCGACAGCGCCGTCGAGACATTCGCCACCACCAGAATCTTTCCCAGCACGATCGCCGCCAGAATGCTCGCCACCATCGACATGGCATACGAAGGTCCTGCGCTCTTCTGCAGCTCTGCCATCTTGGCTTTGTCGTTCGGATCGTAGCCCATCAAAACGGTCCACGGTTTGGCAAACAGCGCCGGCGAATACCACACGAAGCCAGCCACCATGTCGGCCAGCGCACACACGAACACCGCCCACAGATTCACGCCCATCACGTGCATCGAATCCTCCGTTAGTCCACCGATTGAACTGAGACGATTGAACTGAAGCGATCGAACTGAAGCGCCTGAATGCTTTAAGGCCAGACGGCCGGTTCGCAATGCCGTTAAGAAAGAAACTGCTTGTAAGAATTCAGATCGGAAATAGCGCGACCGCTATCGGCCGTGAGTGTACCAGATCGAGCCGGGAGACTTGTAGTCGCGGCCTTCGCCCCACACCGCGTGCGTCGCACCTTCGCTGTCGATCGCCAGGCCGAAGTAGTCCCCGAAAGGGAAGCGGAACCCTCCCCGCAGAATGTAGTCGTAACCCGGCGCGGGCCCGGAGAGCCGGGTTAACTCGCTCCAGGTGGCGCCACCGTTGGTCGAGCTTCGGTAGAAGGTATTCCACAGCGGACGGTTAGGGTGGTCCTCGTCAAATACCCTGGCATCCATCCATGCGATGCGAACATCGCCCGAAGCCCCCGCCGCAATCGCGGGGAACGCATGCTCCACTCTTGCGTCCGCGTTGGAAACATTGACCCGTTGCGACCAGCTGGCTCCCCCGGTGGTCGAAGACGAGAAGTAGATACGCTCCGGCCCGCCGTTCGTGGTTCCCGCGTTCCACAGGGCGTAAAGAGCGCCCGCTGCGTCCGATGCCAGCGCGATCTGCGCCCCCAGGTACCCGGTTTCACAGTTCTGCGCGCCGCACTCTGGAGGCGCGCTGGAGACGTCGAGCAGCGCCGTGCTCCACGTGCGTCCACCATCGGCCGAGCGGCTGAGATAAATCCCCACCGGGCGTGCTGCTATTTCGTGGCGAGCGTAGGCGGTCCAGCCGAAATAAACGTTGCCTGCTGGATCGATCGTGGCCCCGCCCGCCAGCGACGATCCCGGCTCAGCGTTCGGATTCACTTGCACCTTGCGGAAGGTCTGTCCAGCGTCATGCGACGCGGCAACAAAGAATTTCTCGTCGTGGTTGAATCCGATATAAACATCGGCGCCGCGAACCGTCAGCAGCGGCCTGTCGGCGTCTTCCGGGCCACGCTCCGCCCACGCGAACGACCACGTTCTCCCAAAGTCGAGCGATCGGGCGACCACAATATCGCGCCGGTTGTTCTGCAGCCACGAGGCGTACACCGTCTGCCGGTCCACCGGATCCACCACGATCTGCGGATCGAACTGGCCCGTCGAAAAAGGAAGGATTGCCTTCGACGGCTCCCACGTGAGCCCATTGTCGTTACTGACGAGCAAGGCAACACTCGGAACTTTACAGCTCGCACAATCGGGAACGTCACCATACTGCGGATAGAGCACATAGAGATGCCCGCGGCCGTCGGCCGCAATCGCAGGCTCCCATTGATCGCCAGTCCGGTAGCCGAGGCGCCTTTGCGCCGTGAATTCAGAGTCCGCCAGCGCTGCCGTTGTGATCAAGGCGAACAAAACCACGAGCGCAAGCTTCCGCGCACTCCTTGGTCCGAAGCTTGGTCCGGCTTGGAATCGGCTGGTGGAGAAAACCACAGAACGTAACCCCTGATGTATCCCTTGATGTAACCCCTAGGACAACCCTGCCTCCGGACTTTATCTTGATTCCAGAGGAGCGTCAATGTTCATGCAGGTAATCCGCATGATTTTACCAGTCTGTGACTTTCCTGGCGTTTCGTCATCTAATGAGTGACAATTTAGAAACCAACGTAATCATCGTCATCCAGCCCAGGGGAGAGCATCACCATGGAAAAAGCCACATTTGCCGCAGGATGTTTTTGGGGAGTCGAAGCCACTTTTCGCCAGATTCCGGGCGTAGTCTCAACCCGAGTCGGCTACACCGGCGGTCAGACCGAAGACCCGACGTACAAAGAAGTCTGCACCGACCGCACCGGCCACGCCGAAGCGGTTGAGGTCGAGTTCGACCCCGCCAAGGTCCGCTACGCCGATCTGCTCAAAGTTTTCTGGGAGAATCACGATCCCACCCAGGTCAACCGCCAGGGCCCGGACTGGGGCACGCAGTACCGCACCGCGATCTTCTATCATTCGCCCGATCAAGCCAAAGAGGCGCAAGCCTCGAAGGACGCGCTGGAGAAGGCCCACCGCTACTCCAAGCCGATCGCGACCCAGATCGTTCCCGCCGTGACCTTCTATCCCGCAGAAGACTATCACCAGCAGTACCTGGAAAAGCGCGGCCTGGCCAGCTGCCACATCCCCTCGTAGAGACGTTGCTTGCAACGTCTCCTGGGCACCAACGACCGGCCGCAGCCGCTTTAGGGTGGCGCAGCGCTTCCAGCGCTGCGATAAGGCTGCCTTGAAATAGGCCTTCAGTGTGTGCGTGAGAACTAGATATTCGGCGACGCGGTGGAACAAGGCTGTCCGCTTTTAGCCGCGAAGCGGCGTTAGAATGCAGCCCCCGGCGTAAGCCGGGGGAAAAGCGGGACACCGACAAGCCCCAGCGGGGGCGAAAGATGAGTTCTCACGCGGTCTCTTCAGCCCCGCGGCGGCTCGACCGAAAATGAACTCCTTGTGCCCTTCGTGGTTAATGCTTTTTCTTAACTCAGGCGCTGGCCATCGGCTGCCGCGGCCGGAAGAAGAACAGCAAAACAAATCCCCCCAGGTAGTAAAGCGCGCTTTGCTGCAAACTGCAGCCCAGAAAGCGCTGCACCAGCCCGAACAATGCCAGCGCCTCGCACAAAGCGTACGTCGCAAGATACCCCGTTCTCCAGTGGTTGAGACTAAGGTTGTCGTCGGGATGGATCGCCAGACTTTCCGCAGCCCGCAGCACCAGCGTCCGCCGCACCACAAAGATCACTCCCACGATCGCCACCGCCAGCGTCGAGAACAAGTAGCTGAGAGCCGGGTCCACCGCCCGCGCATTCGGGCCCACGAGTTCACCCACAAGTCCGTACAAAAGGATGCTGACCAACATCGACCACTGCACCGCCCGCAGCGTCTTCAGGGCCTTGTTCATCGAAGTGTCGTCATCAAAGTGAAGTCATTGAAGTGTCGTCATCGCAGTAGCATCGAATCGACATTCTCGCGCGAATTGGAAAAGGATTTCAGAGTTTCATTCTACGGCGGAAACCGTCCCCCACAATACTGTTTTTCTGAAGTGTCAATCTCCGAAGTATCAATGTCTGAAGCATCAATGGGAGTGATGTCGTTCCGCTCGTCCGGGCCGCATCTGCAGGAATATCTGGAACGATACCGGATTGTTCCCGTAGCTCGAATCAAGCGCCGCCGGCTTCGAGTAGAAAGTCAAATCCCCGCCCAGCCCCAGTTGCCAGGCCCGGTTCTGGATCAAGTCCCGCACGCCTCCGAACGTATACGCCCCGATCCGGTAAGCCGGGTGCACGGCCGCCTGCGGAAACAGTTCGTCCTTGTCGACCAGTTCCAGCCGCGAGAACGCATAATTGCGTCGTCGAAAGTTCAGCGTCGATTCCAGCAGATAGCCGTTCAGGTTCGTAGCGGTCGCGATTTTGTGAACCCGCCCCCAGATCAGCGACGTCGCCCAGCTACCCCAATCTTCGTCAGATCGGGCCAGCGGCCGGTTGTATTCCACCGATGCCGTCTGCCGCCACTGGCTGCCCGGTTCCAGCGCCTCGGGATGCTCCAGCCGTCCAACGCTGTATTGCGCCACCCAGTTTCGCGTGGGCGCCACAAACGCCCGCCCCGACCACGAATCCAGAGCCGCCAGCTGAATACTCCAGCGCTCCTCGTTGGGCTCGCGCCCGTTGAAAGCCGAAGCCTCCAGCTTAACGCGGTCAATCACGAATCCGGTGGTGACGACGCCGAAGCTGGTGTGCGTGGAATCCTGCAAATGATGGCTCAACGGAGCCAGCGGCAGTTCAGAAGCCGAAGCGCGGTGGATATAGGTGACGGGGCCAAGCGCCGGCTCCGCCGACGGTCCGCCGTAGAACTCCCACGAAAGTTTTTTCGTCAGGGGGAGCATATACAGCAACGAAAGTTCGGCAAACACATTGTGCGGGTGCTGATGATCGACCAGTTGCTCGCCATGGTAAGTCTCCCCCGTCTGAAAAATCTCCGGAAATCCCGGATGCGGCGACGTGAGCGACTCCGCAGAAAACATCTGCCGGAAAAGAATCGTGCCTGCACCCAGCCGGTGCTGTTCCATCAGCATGCCCCAGTTGACCGACTCCGCCTTGCCCTCGCCGCGCGGGCCGCCCTGCTGGTTGTAATCCACGAAAATGACGCCATGCGCCATCCATTCCCAGCCGCCGCTCATCCACATCCACGCCGGCCCATGCACCGAAGCCGGCTGCCAGGCCGTCCCCGACCCTTCATGCGGCGAGGGCAGCTGAAACCCATTCTGCTCGCCCGGCATCGTCATACCGGGCATCTGCATGCCCGCCATGGATGTATCCTGCCCCTGGGACGGATGCTCGCGCGGAGGAGGAACGGGGCTCTGCTGGGCCCAAGCCGAGGCCGCCGAAAGCACGAATAGAATCAGTCCGCCAGGCAATCGAATTTTCACGAGAACCTCATTGCGGTATTCACCGCCAGCTTCGCATCACTCAATCTGCAATCACTGCCATGAAGACGCGAGGTCGCACGCAGAAAACCTTGCCATCAAGGCCTTCGTGCACCTTCGTGTCCTTCGTGGTTAAGGCTCTTTCTAGATTCGCAACGGAGCAATCCCGGGTGGACTGCTGGCAGTAACGGCGCTCAAAGAAAAATGCGCGGAGAGAGTGGAGGCCAGCGAGAGGTCCTCGCCGACATCCAATGTAGCGAACTGCGCGAGCAGCAGCCGCACAGAAAAAGAAAACGACACGCTTGGAATCGTCCAGTGATGACCGTTCACGCAGCACTGGTAGCTGGTAGGCGCAGGCGACGGAGTGGGCCCGTGACTGTGACATCCCGCCGGATGACCGGTCTGGGTTGCCGGAATTGCCACCGCATGCGCCCCGGGCAATGCAGTGGCCATCGTGAGCGCCAGCAACACCGCGATCATGCGCCAGAGCCGATGCATTGCTTTTATGTCCCGGTAATTCGGATGCGGAGTTCTTCGGGGAGCCGTTGCCTGATTTCTTCGGGCAAGCGGTCATGCACGCGCCGCGCGCCCTCCTTGGCAGCATCGAGAACCGTGACCGGTGCGGGTGTCGCCACCGCTACGCCCAGCCAGATCAAAGCGGAAAGGCCAAAGCCCGCGAGCGCGGCAATCTCCATCCAGAAAGCATGCCGCGGCCCCAGGTGCCAGATCACGCCAAAGGCCAGCAAAAACACTCCTGCAGAAATCGAGGCCAGCGCGATCAGTCCCACATCGATCATGCGATGAATCTGCTGGCGGCTGCGGCAGTGTTCACACTCCGCAAAATGGCTTTCGTAGTCGGCGCGCATCTCCGGCGCCAGGCCGGAAATGTCATACCGCCAGCCCGCCAGAATCTTGCCCACAATTGGATCCACGCACTGCTGACTCATGGGGATTAAGCTAAGCCAATTACCAGGCCAATCATTCCGAGAGAACCCAAGCTACAGCCGAATGGGCTCCAGCGCCTCGGTTTGCGATGCCAGAAGCACGCGGTTCGAAAACAATCCACCCCGCGTGGCCAGCGCTCGCTCTGCCTCTCTCCGGGCGATTTCCGGATGATTGTTCTGCTCTGACAGATGCGCCAGCACGACAAAGGCTGCATTATTATCATAGTCGTTCGTAAAGAAATCAGCGAGCGCCAGGTTCGAAAGGTGCCCCACCCGGCTCATCACCCGCTGCTTCACCGACCACGGATAAGGTCCCACCCGCAGCATCTCCAGATCGTGATTCGACTCCATGACCAGCACATCGCAGCCGCGCAGGTGATCGCGCACGCTCACCGGCAAGTATCCCAGATCGGTCGCGACCCCAACCTTGATGCCCTCCGCGCGAAACGTAAATCCCACCGGATCGGCCGCATCGTGCGGAATGGTGAATGGCCTGACCTCAATGTCTCCCACTTGAAAGCGATGCCCCGACTCGAACGGCTCGAATTTTTCCAGTCGCGGCCGCTCGCCTTTTTCGTTGCGCAGCGCCCGCGCCCACGCCTGGTGCGTCCCACCCGTCATGAACACTGGGATGCGCAGCTTCTTGGCCAGCGTTGCCAGTCCATAAACGTGATCGGAATGCTCGTGAGTAATCAGAATCGCCGAAAGCGAATGCGGATCTTCGCCCAGCGTCTTCAGCCGCTTGAACGTCTCACGGCAGGAAATGCCGGCATCGACCAGAATCCTGGTGCGCGCGCTGGCCACCACCGCGCAATTCCCGCGGCTCCCCGAGGCCAGCATAGTCACACTTACACCCATGATCGCAGACCCATGATCGCAGCATACGCGTAGTTGCTGTGGAACCGGGAGTAACTTTCTGGTTAGCCGATACCTAAGAGTGGACCTCAGCCCTCGGACCTCCAGACCTCAGACCACCTTGCCGCAAGTCCGAGCGTACGGACTCAGGTGTCAGCCGTCGGCCCTTCCCTGCCCGAGGTCTGAAGTCCGAAGTCCGAGGTCAGTTCCTTACTTCCCCTGCCGCAAATTCTCCACCACGCCGCGCATAAACGATCCTCCATACGCCCCCGCAATCCCCGGAAGAAATGCCAGGAACGATCCATAAATCTGCGCCCGCGTCGGCTTGACGGTAAGCACTACGTAAGCAGCCAGTTCAGTCAGCGGAATAAAAACTCCCACCGTTACGACCCACCGCCAGGGCCACCGCGGCCGCAGCAACCCCAGCAGCAGGCAGGCCGACAACACCAGCAGCGCCGTGAACAGCATATCGTTGATCGCAACGTCCGCCCACCCCGCCCCAATCCCGCAAAGCGCGGCCAGCAAGTAGAACCACACGTCGCTCCCAGTGCGAGAAACACCCTCAGATGTTTTCATTCCGCATTCAACATTCAGCATTCAGCACTCAACAATCAGCAATCAAAAATCATCAATATGTGTAAAACCCTCGGCCGCTTTTCCGCCCCAGCCACCCCGCGTCCACCATCTTGATCAGCAGCGGACAGGGCCGGTACTTCGGATCGCCCAGCCCGCCCTGCAGCACGCGCATGATGTCGAGGCAAACATCGAGCCCGATGAAATCGGCCAGCGTCAGCGGCCCCATGGGATGATTCATCCCCAGCTTGAACACCTCATCCACAGCCTCCGCTGTGGCCACGCCCTCCATCACCGTGTACATAGCTTCATTCAGCAGCGGCATCAGCACGCGGTTCGAAACAAACCCGGGCGCGTCGTTCACCTCCACCGGCGTCTTCTCCAGCTGCACCGATAAATCACGAACTGCGAGAAACGTATCCTGCGAAGTCGCCAGCCCGCGAATCACCTCCACCAGTTTCATCACCGGCACCGGATTGAAAAAATGCATCCCGATGACTTTCTCCGGCCGCGCGGTCAACGCCGCCAGCTTGGTAATCGAAATCGAAGACGTATTCGACGCCAGAATAATTTCCGGCCGCGTCACCCGGTCCAGATCGCGAAAAATTTCCGTCTTGACTTCAAACTTCTCGGTCGCGGCCTCAATCACAAAATCGCACTCGGCCAGCTGCCCGCGCTCGGTCACCGGACGAATGCGCGCCAGCGCCGCAGCCTTGTCCCCGGCCGTAATCCTGTTCTTCGCCACTTCGCGATCCAGATTCTTCGCAATCGTCCCCAGTGCGCGCCCCAGAAACCGCTCCTCCACATCGCACAGCACCACGTCAAATCCGCCGCGCGCGAACCCATGCGCAATCCCATTGCCCATCGTCCCCGCGCCCACCACTCCCACCTTTTTTATTTCCATAATCGCCTCGATGAAAACGTTCGAGTCTACCACCGTCGACGCTGAGATGACAGGCGCCCAGGGATATGGAATGCACTCGTGGGACGGCTCCTGATCCTCGCACTACAGTGACCGCGCAGCGGACAGCGCGCTTGCGCGGCGGCCTTCTCAGCCCGCTCGAAACGTGCGAAACTTCTCTTGTTTCTCCGGGTTAAGAAACCACGGTTAACAAAGCACGGTCGCAAACCGCGCACTGCGCTTGCGCCCACGCGTCTCCCGGGCGGCAAGCACAGCCAGGAGGGCTCCATGCACCAAAGTAAAGTTTTCGCAGCCTGGGCCACCATCCTTCTCGTCGCAGGGTTGGTTGCCAGTTGCGGCAGCGGCCATGAACTGCACTCCCTTTCCATCACTCCGTCTACCGCTGACGCCAAGAATTTTTCCAATGGCGCAGTGCAGTTCACCGCCATGGGCAGCTACGGTTCGGGTCAACCCATCGTAGCCAACGCTTTGTGGTGGACCTTCACTCCCTGGACAGTTCCCCCGCCGTCCGATGCTCCCACCCCGCCCACCCCTCCCACGTTCAGCATCACCGCCGAGGGTGTCGCCACCTGCTTTGGTGTGGGCACTTTCACTCTCTGGGCAACCGCTCCCGCGAATCAAAATGAGCCCATATCCCAGATGACGCAGCATACGGCACAGGTCTCTGCCACCGCGCAGTTGACCTGCCCCTGAATCAGCCCACCGAAAAGCCACGCCACAGGCCTTTACGAGAACGATTTGTTTCCTTTCCTGGACCGCTATAGTCCTGATCACCGCCAATTTGAGCCGGTTGTTGTGGAACGCCCTTCGCCGGGTGCCCCATTTCTCGCGCGCCCTTTGCGCGAGAAGTGGGGATGTTCCACGGCTCCGCGGCCAGAAGCAGGTAGCAGTACTTTTCCACAGCCTTCCACAGGCGCTTCCTGTGACGAACAACCTTTACTGAGAAATCAGAAGAGCGCAGAATTGGAAAACGTGCGCAAAGCATCTTCCCATCAATGCCACCCCGCTTCAGCGGTGCAGGCCTCGAAACCGGAAGCTAAGTCTTTACTCCGCAATACTTTGCCCGCAACTCTTTTCGCCTCAAGATTTTGCCCGGATCATGCCCGACCCAAGAGCAGCAAGTCGTTTAGAACCAAGATCCTAACCACGCGCTCGAAAAAAATGTACGGCATATCCTCCCCGCGTTGCCATCGCCATAAACCCACTCGAAAACAAGGAGACTCCTCCCTCCGGAAGCCGAAAGCCGAGGGCCGGACTCGAGGTGTAAAATAACCAAGCAATCCCTCGAAAGGATTCCTCCCATGGCAACACTAGAAGCCCCCGTCCGGCCGCGCACGTCCCTGCATCAGGGACCATTCGTCACCGAGCCCTTCTTCGATTTCCGCAACGACGAGAACGCCCGCCGCATGCGCGCCGCCATCGCCAAAGTCCGCGGCCAGCTTGGCCGCGAGTATGACCTCATCATCGGCGGCAAGCGCGTCAAGACCACTGACAAGATCAAGTCGCTGAATCCGTCGAGTCCCTCGCAAATCGTCGGCATCCACCAGAAAGCCAACAAAGACCACGTGGAACCGGCGATGACAGCCGCGCTCGAAGCCTTCGAAACCTGGAGCCGCACCACTGTCGAGGAACGCGCCGGCCTGGTCTTCCGTGTGGGCGATCTGATGCGCCAGCGCAAGATGGAGTTCATGGCATGGCTGGTCTTCGAAGTCAGCAAAAACTGGGCTGAGGCCGACGCCGACATTTCCGAGACTATCGACTTCTGCGAGTTCTACGCGCGCGAGGCCCTGCGCTTCGCGAAAGCTCATACGCCCATCCAGCTTCCCGGCGAGCGCGACACGCTGATGTACGTTCCGCTCGGCGTAGGCGCCGTGATTCCGCCGTGGAATTTCCCTTGCGCCATCATGGCCGGGATGACCCTGGCCTCGATCGTCAGCGGCAACACCGTGATCCTGAAGCCGTCGAGCGATTCCCCCACCATCGCCGCGAAGTTTGTCGAGTTGCTGGAAGAAGCCGGAATGCCCGAGGGCGTGGTGAACTTCTGCCCCGGCGCCGGTGCCAGCTTCGGCGATGCAGTGGTCGCACATCCCAAGACCCGCTACATCGCCTTCACCGGCTCGCGCGAAGTCGGCCTGCACATCAACAAAGTCGCGGCCACGCAAGTTCCCGGACAGGTCTGGATCAAGCGGACTATTTTAGAAATGGGTGGCAAAGACGCGATCATCGTCGACGCCGACGCCGACATCGATTCCGCCGTCGAAGGCGTCGCGCAAGCTGCCTTCGGATTCCAGGGCCAGAAGTGTTCAGCGTGCTCGCGTGCCATCGTCGACGAGCGCGTCTACGACAAGTTTCTCGAACAACTCAAAGCTCGTGTCGAAAAGATTCAGGTCGGCGACGTCACCGAGAACGCGGCAATGGGCGCGGTCATCAACGAAGGCTCGATGAAGACGATCCTCGAATACATCGAGCAAGGCAAGAAAGACGGACGCCTCATCACCGGCGGCGCACGCGCCACTGAAATGGGCGAAGGCTACTTCATCCAGCCCACCGTGATCGCCGACATCCCCGCAAAGTCGAAGCTGGAGCAGGAAGAAATCTTCGGCCCGGTGCTCGCGGTCATCAAGGCCCGCGGCTTCGATCACGCGCTCGAAATCGCCAACGACACCGAGTTCGGCCTGACCGGCGCCGTCTACACCAAGTCGCGCGACAAGATCGACCGCGCCATCCACGAGTTCCACGTCGGCAACCTCTACATCAACCGCAAATGCACGGGTGCCATGGTCGGCGCGCATCCCTTCGGCGGCTTCAACATGTCCGGTACAGACTCCAAATCCGGCGGCCCGGATTATCTCTACCTCTTCACGCAAGCGAAAGCGGTGGGAGAGAAGATTTTGTAGCGCCGCCGTCCCGGCGGCTGTCGTGGCAGCGTCTCGCCGCCAACGCGAGGGCGGGACGCCGTCGGCGAAAGCCGGCAAGATGCCGGCGCTACCGTGGAAGAGCGGCCCTTCAAGGGCCGCGTTAAGCGTATGAAATGATTTTGGGGCTTCAGCCCCCGAGGCCACCGCCAGGCGCAGCCGCCCCGGGGTTCCTCTCCGTAAACTGCCGCTGATGCCAGTACGGATAGATCGGCGTCACGTCGCTGGCGCGATCGAGTTTCGCGACCTGCTCAGCCGTCAGATTCCATCCCGCCGCCCCCAGGTTCTGCCGCAACTGCTCTTCATTGCGCGCGCCGAAGATTGCGGTCGAAACCGTGGGCCGTCGCAGCAGCCAGTTCAGCGCGACCTGCGGCACGCTCTTGTCGCACTCTTTGGCCACTTCATCCAGCGCATCGACCACTCTGTACAGATGCTCGGCAGAAACCTGCGGACCCATGTCCGCGGTCTTATGCAGCCGGCTCTCCTTCGGCAGAGGCTGCCCGCGCCGGACCTTCCCCGTGAGCCGTCCCCACCCCAGCGGACTCCAGATCAGCGCGCCCACTCCCTGATCGGCGCCCGGAGGCATCAGTTCCCACTCGTACTCCCGGCTGATCAGCGAGTAGTAGACCTGGTGGCCCACGTAGCGCGCCCACCCGTAGCGGTCGGCAACATCAAGCGACTTCATCAGGTGCCAACCGGAGAAATTCGAGCACGCGATGTATCGCACTTTACCGCTGGTCACCAGATTGTCGAGCGTGCTCAACACTTCCTCGACCGGCGTCAGCGCGTCAAAGCCGTGCAGGTGATAGATGTCGATGTAATCCGTTCCCAGCCGCCGCAAGCTGGCTTCACAAGCCTGGATCAAGTGATACCGCGACGACCCCAGATCGTTCGGACCAGGTCCCATGCGGAAAGTTGCTTTGGTAGAAATCAAGACTTGCTCGCGCCGCCCGGCGATCGCCTTCCCGAGGATGGTCTCGGAGAGCCCGTCTGAATAAATATCCGCCGTATCGAATAGATTCACGCCGGCGTCGAGGCAGATATCGACGAGACGAGTTGCCTCTGCCACATCGCTCGCCCCCCAGGCCTTGAAGAACTCGGTTCCGCCGCCAAACGTGCCCGTGCCATAACTCAGAACCGGAACCTTCAAACCAGATCGTCCAAGCTGTCGAAATTCCATATCAGGCATAGATGCGGACCGATGAGGGATTGATGCGAGCGGCATGCGAGACAGTAGCGCCGGCGTCTCGCCCGCGCGGCGAAGGCACGATGCCCCTTCGGAAAGCTCAGGGCAGGCTCTCACGACAGCCGCCGAGACGGCGGCGCTACAAAGAAAGGCCGCCCGCAGGCGGCCTGATCTCATCCCGATTGATCCTACTGCGCGACCCCAGCGGGCGGCTGTGCTACCGTCCCCGATGTAGTCGCGGCGGCGGCTTCGTTCAGAATCCGGTGGTGGATGGTGAACAGCGCCAGTTCCAGCCGGTCCGACACGCCGATCTTGTCGTACACGTTGCGCAGATAGTTCTTGATGACCTGTTCGGTGGTGCCGAGCTGCGTGGCGATTTCTTTATTTTTATACCCCTGAACAATCAGCGCCACGATGCGCAGTTCTTTCGCCGTCAGCCGGTCGCGGACCCGCAGCCCGACCATATCGTTCTCGGTGAGTTCGCTGGGCACGGCAACGTCCTGCACCCAGGTTTCGCCGCGCGCCACTTTGCGCACGCAATCGACCAGCGCCGCGCTGGTCACATTGCGATAGACCACGCCGTGAGCGCCATTCGACATGTGCCGCTGCGCGCTCTCCCCGGTGTCGGCCAGTACGATGACGCGGGTCTTGGCCTTGTTCGCGGCCACTATGATCGCGGCGAAGTCACCGTGGAACCCCGCGGCCGCCACCAGCACTGCGGCGCGGAACTTGTCCAATGCCATGAACATCTGTTCAGGCGTCTGGGCCTGGGCCACAATGCGCATCTCATCTTCCACCGCGAGCACTTTGGCGATGCCCGCCCGGAAGATTGCCTGGTTATCCGCCAGAATCAGTTTGAGCATGTTGTCAACGCTCCAAGAAAGTCCGCTTGCAAAACGATTATGAGTTCCTCACGAACTCGTACGTGTCGATCACGCAGGCCACACCGCGGCCTTCTCCACCTTCGCCCGTTGCGTCCGCGCGCACCACCCGACCTTTGCACTGGATGGTCACATTCTCCTGACCGCCCGTCATCTCCGGAGGCAGCGTGATTTCAAATTCCACGGGCGAACCAATTTCCATCGAGGAATCGGCGCGGATGTAGACTCCCGCCGCACTCAGATTCCCGGTTATTCCCTCGGCGTCTCCGCCGGTCTCGCCCTTGTGTATCTTGATCGGCAATTCCAGCGGGAACCGTTTCCCGGTCCGTGCTTCTTCGCCCACGGTACCTCCTCTAGACTGGCCTGCTGTTTGTTGCTCGTCTGCGAATGAGGCCAATGTCGTCAAACCAAGCTCCCGGCGGGCGCAGGCCCACTTTTATGCTCACGGGCGGTTATATCACGAAAGACACTCTTGTAAAAGCCTGATTACGGGTTAGTTAACGGTAGCAACTAGGTTCCCCCTGCCGCGAACGCGCGGCGATCGAGGGAAAACCACCCTGCGACTGGCAATCATGGGGGTCGGCCTTACAATTTTCTTCCGATCCTGGCCAGGAATCTGCGCCATACCCTCCGCCGGTACTCCGGGTCCTGAACGCGCCGCAAAATATAGTATTCATTTACCGGACGGTCATCCTGAAGCGCGGGTACGCCAGGGGCTCGTGCGATCAGGCCGTCCAACGATAGTTCCTGATTCAACACTCCGGCAAACTGCTGTTCAGGGTCGCGTGCGGGACCCCATTCCATCAGGTCCGCTGCGGCGGCCGGGGGCAGGCGGCTGGCGAGAGTTGCGGCCGAGGGATCGGGCAGAGGTGATTCGCTGGCCAGAAAATGGTATCCCCAGCCCTCGATTGAGTGGAAGACTCGAACGTGCGGGAAAGATTCCTGAAGAGCTTTCGCCACAGAAGCGATGATCTCAGGATCGTTGCTGCCCATGGGGAACCATTGCTGAAGAATGCCGCCGGGAGCCAGGTGCAACTTGGCGATGGAATAAAACTCCTTCGAGTAGAGGAGACTGGAGGCGGCGGCCTCGACCGGCGGCGGCGGGTCAATGGCAATAACGTCATACAACTGGTTGGACCGCTCCATATAAAAGCGGCCGTCATCAATCACAACTTTCGAGAGCGGCGAACTCAGCAATCGATTGGCGTCCGCGTGAAAAAATGGGAACACGGAGACCACACTCGGGACCAGCTCCACCGCAGTCGAATGCACGCCCCATGAGAGAACCGAGCGGTGAGTAGTGCCCATTCCAAAACAAATAACCAAAACACTCTTCGGCGCTCTGGGCAGAAAAGCGAGGGGCAGGTGGGCGATCATCTTGGTGATCGGGGTCATGCCCGTCATGCCCACTCCATTCACAAGGAGCTGCTTTTCTGTTCTGGTCCCGCCAATGGCGGTCACGGTGGCAGTGCTGTCGCGGCGGACTTCGCGGGGCGTAAACTGGCTTTCATAATCCTTGGTAGCGAACACCAGGGTCAGGGCGATCAATCCAGCCAATACTGGCTTGACCAAGAAGCGCGGATGCACTCCTGCGGCATCAGCGACCTGAGCGCGTGAGGTTAACAAGCTAAATGTGATCCACGGGAGGGCGAACGCCAGCAGAGTAAACCGCTCGCCCAGCAGAGGCAAGAGAAGGAATCCTGAGACCAGTGGACCCAATACACAGCCAACGATATTGACCGCGTATCCTGTGCCGGCGCGGTCCGGGTCCCCTCCGGAAACGCGATCCAGAACCATCGGAGTCACGAATCCTACCGCCAGCGAAAATGGAAGAATGGCTGCGACCCGCAGGGGGTAGATAATCCGCAATCGGGGATCGCAGAGCAGCAGTGGCAGCAAAACCGCAAGCGCGATTAACGCTAGCAAAAAGTTCCCAGGCGCATCCTCGCCGAACTTGCCTCTGCGGTAAATCAGGGAACCAACGTAGGTTGCTCCCAAATACAACCCCAGGATGATGGCAAAAGCGTACACCACCGTGCCCAGCGCCGGGGTAAACAACCGAATCCACACCACCTCCACTCCCATACTGGTAAAGCCGGTGGCAAACAAAAGGCAATAAGGCCACGCGGTGCTGCCTGCGCCGGATTGCGCACGCTCCGTTCTTTCGGGAACCGCTGGCAGGTGCGGTCGTTCACCCTGACTGAGCACAAATGCCGAAACCGCTAAACAGAGATTCAACACAGCGCCAACATGGAGGGTACCTCTGAAGCCCAGCAACTCGATCAACAGCAGAGGGATGGCAGCGCCGGTAACCGCACCGCAAACATTCGCCAGGTAGAGGTAGCTGAAAGAGCGGGCGGACTTTTCCGAGAGGCTTTCCCGGATCGCAGCCATCGCAAACGGAAAGGTCGCGCCCATGCAGGCGCACCACGGCAACAACGTAAGCCCAATCCATGACCCAGCAGCCAGGTAATATACCGCCGTGGGGAGCGGAGCACCCGCATCAATCCTCGCTAACACGATTCGCCCCCAAACCAATTCGTGGGGAACCAGGATCGCCGACAGGCCGATCAGAAGCTCGGTCAACGCATAAAGCCGCAGCGCGGGAACATGCGATGGAAGTTTACGGCTGCGGATGTAGCGTCCGGCCCTCCACGAGCCAACGCCCAACCCGATCATGAAAGCCGAGAGAACGATGGAAACCAGCGCGGTGGTGACAGCGAACTGCGCCATCGCCAGGCGAAGCCATACAAGCTCGTAGAGAATGCTGCAGAAACCCGAAACAAAAAAGAAGGCGAAGAACCATCGCATCACGCTATCCGGGTTTGATCGCGAAGGCAATCCGTTTAAGAACCGTTATCGAGCGGCAAACACAACCGTTCCGACCTCCCCAAGAACGGGATCGGAAATTTTCTCAACCGGAGAGCGGGGATATTGAGACGTGAGGCTCCGCAACAAACCCGCGTATTTGGTATCGCCAGGTTTTCCCCACACCACAATTGCGTCAGGAGAAGCTTTCGTGAGATCAGCCAGAAGTGTACTCAGTTCGTTTGAGCTTGGCAAGGAAACCATCGCTCCAATGAGCCTATCAGCACTGAAGTAGGCAGCCTGATAACCTGCCTCCCAACCCAGACCATGTTCTGGAAAGGGACCGGAGCCGATGCTGACCAGAGTCGATGACGGTGCTGATTGTCTTTTCAAGATCAAACCGGCCTCAGAACCAGCCAGTCTGAAGTCCCTGGTTAAAACGCGATAGGGCGACGATCGATAGACGAGCGATGCGAATATGCCGAGAACCACCAAGGCAACACTGATCTGTCGCCACCTATTGTGATTGAGCCATTGGTCGGCAATCAAGAAACGCGCGGCGATGGCCAGTACCAAAGGAACCAGCGGAAACAGATAGCGGCCGTCGAATGTCAACATGCCATATGCCAAGACCAAGCTGGCCGCGCTGAGCGCGATGACGAGCGCCACTTGCCACTCCACGGGGTACAAGTCCTTATTAGTAGTCAGAATCCCGATCATGAGGATAAACGCGATGACAACACCGGGCGTCAGGACCATTGCCAGTTCTTTCAGGGCGAGAGGTATATTGCGCTCCTCGGCGAGAATGATCTTCGGAAAAGCCTGCCTCAGGGCAACGTGATAGGTCCATCGCCACGACTGTGGCGGCATTGGATCATCCACGGTGTATTCATCCAACTCTTTGGAGGTATCTTCCAAGAGCGCATAGCTTGTTTTTCCGGGTTCAGGGTGTGCTCGCAATGTCCATTGGAGTAAGTTCGTTTTGAATTGGGTGCCCGTCGTGTACACCCCGTACTTGGAGTGCAATACTGTGGCCCAACCTGCCGCCACCATCAGAGGAATCAATGCAGCCACACCCAGCCGCTCAGACTTAGCTCGCCATGATTTACGCGAGAGCCCGAGGGCCGACAGGGTACAAAGCGCCAGCCAGGGAAGGGCGAACGCTTTGGCCAGAAATGCCAGAGAGTGTACGACTCCGAGAAAGAACCAGTCTTGCAAATGGTCATTGCGAACACACCGCAGGAGGACAATGAAATAGACCAGCACCAGCGCAGCAAACAGGAAATCAGGGGTTACAGAGGAGATCGCTTCGACTGAAAGCCCACGACCAAACGTGAACAGCAAGGCCGCGAGAGAAGCCACCAACCTCGAATGCCATAGGCTCGCCGCCAGAGCATAGAGCAGCACCGGACACAATAAAAAACTCACGACGCTCACGAATTTGCCTATATGCAGATAGTCCGTGCTTCCGAAAGAGAAGCCTGCGATCAGCCAGGACATCAGCGGGCTACGGAATGCGTTAATTGCGGAATGAAACTCGCCTCGGTGAAGGTGATGGGCGATCCCCGTATACGCCATCCCGTCGAAATCGATCTGATTGAAACACTTCGACGCAAACCATACGAATTGAAAGACGCAGCTAAGAATTGCGCCCGCGATGAGCAACTTTGAGACTCTGCGGTCTTTTCGAGTTTCCGAAGGATAGGGCGCGTACTGGCTCGCGGCCGCTCTCACCGTTCCATCCTTCTCCATTTCGCTCCAGTTCGGATGTGGCGCATCGGTCGCGTGGTGCTGCGCCATGCGGTGATATGCCTCTGCGATAAAGGCGTGCGGTTCCATGGAGCGGGCGTTTCACCGGCCGCGGCCAACCCCAATAGTAGCAAAGTGCTCGCCAGGCTCTGTTCGTCATTCTCCGTTCGTCACAGAGGCTGGAGTTCTGGCAGAATGCAGAGACGCGAGAGGTTCGAGAAGGAGGAAGTCCCATGCCATTCATCCCCCGGGGAAATGCCGGTTGCATGCACGGTGCGACGGCACCTGCACGAATGATTCTGTGCACCCTGTTTATTCTCTCCGGTGTGTCGCAACTGGCCTTGGCACAGTCACCGCAGTCTACACCGGCCGTCGCCCAGAAAGGGCAGGCGGATAAGAATGCAGGCAAGGCCAGCGCTTCCGAGACGCACCCCGACGACTCCGGTAACACTCTGGAAAAGCTGAACGCTGATCTGGAAATGCTAGCCGCGAAAGTTTCTCCCGCGGTGGTGCAGATCCTGGTCACCGGATACGGGCCGCTGCGCGAGCGCGATGACGAACGATCGCAGACCGCGTATATCGTCCGCCAAAAAGCGGTGGGCTCGGGAGTCATCGTCGACCCCAGCGGCTACATCATGACCAATGCCCACGTGGTGGAAGGCGCGCAACGCATTCGCGTCGCCCTGCCGCTGCCCATGGGCGACTCTGCCGGACAGGTGCCGATCGGAAAGCGCCGCATCCTGGAAGCTCGACTCGTTGGCCAGCACAAGGAGACCGATCTCGCGCTGCTTAAGATTGACGACACCGATTTGCCCACGCTGCCTCTCGGCATCCAGCAGCGGCCCCATGTCGGCCAACTCGTGTTTGCCATCGGCAGCCCCGAAGGCCTGCAGAATTCGGTCACCATGGGAGTGGTCAGCGCGATCGCCCGTCAGGCCGATCCCGCGAAGTCGCTCACCTACCTGCAGACCGACGCTCCTATCAATCCGGGCAACAGCGGTGGCCCGCTGGTCGATATGAACGGCTCCGTGCTCGGAATCAATACTTTCATTCTGTCGCAAGGCGGAGGCAGTGAAGGTTTAGGCTTCGCCATTCCTGCGCGCGTGGTCGATTTTGTCTACCACAGCCTACGCAAGTACGGGCACGTCCATCGTGTGGAAATTGGCGCGGGCGCGCAGGAGATCACGCCTACTCTGGCCGACGGCCTCCACCTTCCCAAGCATTGGGGAGTGGTCGTCGACGACGTGAAACCCGATGGCCCGGCCGCCGCCGCTGGACTGCAGATTCAGGACATCATCCTCACCGCCGACGACCGGCGCATCGAAACTCTGCCCTCGCTATCGGCAGCGTTGTACCTGCACCGCCTCGACCAGGTCGTGAAGCTGGAGATTCTGCGCGGCAACGAAAAGAAGACTCTCTACGTCCCGGCGATTGAACAGCACGATCACATGGACGAGCTTCTTGACTCGGTCAATCCCGAAAACAGCCTCATCTCCCGCCTGGGCGTTCTGGCGATCGATCTCACCGACGACCTGCGTTCCAAGTTGTCGCTTCGGATTCCCACGGGAGTCGTCGTGGTGGGGCGCGCTGCCGACCTCATCCTTCCCGATACCGGCCTGCAGGCAGGCGACATCGTCCACCACCTCAACAGCACGTCCATTGATTCCATGGACACACTCCGCGCGACCGTGGGAGCTCTGAAGACCGGCGATCCCGTCGTGCTGCAGGTCGAGCGCGATGGCAGCCTGCTGTATGTGAGCTTTGAGATGGAGTAGAGTCAGCTAATGGTGATCGTGAGTATTAAGGAAGCCAAAGCAAGATTCCTTCAGCTCATCGAGAGAGCATGCATGGGCGAAGAAGTCATTATTTCAAGCGGCAAAGGTCGTAGTGTTCGGCTGGTTCCGATCAGAACTCGCAGCAGCGGTCGCCGGAGACTCGGTGCGTTGAAAGGAAAGCTCGTGTTAGGACGCAAATTCTTCGAACAGCTTCCGCCGGAAGAGCTGACGTCTTGGGAATCCTGAGAATTCGCGGAGTAAATCAACTCTGTCATCCTGAGCCAAGCGCAGGATCTATGTAGTTTTCAGCGGGAGTGCACAGGTCCTTCGCTTCGCTCAGGATGACACTGAGGATCATGTTGGCTATTTACTGTCCCGATCCCGCGCCCGTTGCCGAGGCCCTCAACTTGCCGGCGCACTCGATTGCCAGCCCCAGCCCCGAACCGATTACCTCCACCACGCGAAGATCGTCTGCCGTGAACGCATCCTGACCGACGCGATACAGAGCTAGCACCGCCGCTACTCCCGTGCTGCCTTCGAGCGGCACGGCCAGCGCCGAACGCAGCGTGCTGTACTTCGTGGGATCGTTCAGATAGCCCGGCTCGACCGACGGATTCCCGTTCAGAATCGCCTTATGGTTTTGCGCTACCCATCCTGAGAGGCCCTCTCCCTCCGGAATCCGTAAGGAAGAGAACAGCCGGAAATTTTCGCCACTCACAAACTCTGCGGCCAGCGTGCCGTTCCTGGGCAAGTACACCGCCATGGAGTCGTACGGCACCAGCCGCTTCAGCCGCACCGCGAGCAGCGAAAGAATGTCTTCGGTGCGCAAAGAGGCGCCCGAAGAAGCGCTGGCCTGGCGGTTGAGTTGGATGATTTCTTTGCCGTGCTGTCGAGCCGCGACCAGCAGCGCTTTGACATCCGCGGATGATGCTGAGGCCGGGCTCGCCGGTTCGCCCGATTCGGCGAACCCCGCCGCCGGCGCCAATCCGCGCTCAACTTTGATATCGGTGGACAATTTCGGCGGAGCCTGCAGCGGTTGTTCCTTGGCCAGCTTCTCCAATTCGATATAGCGGCGCCGCAGAATCTCGACCACCTTCGGATCAAAACTCTTGCCCGCATCCGCCACCACCTTAGCCATGGCATCATCGAGCGGCAGCGCCTTGCGATACTGGCGGTCGGAGGCCAGAGCATCCAGGCAATCGACCGCTGCGAGAATCCGCGCCCCGATCGGAATTGCCTCTCCGACCAGCCCGTTCGGATACCCGCTGCCGTCCCATTTTTCATGATGGGCCCGCACAATCGGCACTACCGGATATGGAAAGTGAACCTGCTCCAGAATCTCGGCCCCGACAATGGGATGGATCTTCATCTTCTCGAATTCTTCAGGCGTCAGCTTCCCCGGCTTCGAAATAATGTGCTCGGGCACTGCCAGCTTTCCAATGTCGTGGAGCACCGATGCCGCCCGCAGCGCCTCGGTCTCGTCCTCGTTTAAGCCCAGTTCCTTGGCCAGTTCCATGGCGTACACTCGCACGCGCTGCAGGTGTTCGCCGGTCGTTTCGTCTTTCGCCTCAATGGCCAGCGCGAGCGCTTCAATCGTCCGCAGATGCAGATTAGAGACCTGCTCGGCGTGCCGCTTCTCCGACTCTAGCTTGCCGAGGTAGAGGCGATAGGAGCGGTACATCAGATAGATGGGCGGCAGGATCAGCAGCGACGATTGCCATCCGATATGCCCGTTCAAAAAGTGCACCAGCCCCGCTACCGCGGCTCCGACCATGAAGTAGGGGAACGACCAGAGACAGCTGTCATTCCAGACCTTCGGGATAGGCTTATTCTCGGTCAGGCCGATGACGGTCGACATGGCCACGGTATTACATCCGAAGTGGGTGATCGCCGCCGCCAGAAGAGCCACTGGTCCGGGCGCGTGCAGGACGCGCGCCACCACCAGCACATAGGCGCCATAGGCCAGTGTGCTCGACACCGTCAGCTGCGCCCAGTTGAAAACAAAGTGCACCAGTTTCACGCTGTGCTTTCGGCGCAAGAAAGCCTGGCCCAGGGTGCTGGCGAGCACAATCAGAAGCGTCTCGGGCAAGCCGAGTTCCTGAATTCCCAGCAGAGTGAACAGGAAGTTGACCGAGAGCGTGGCATCCTGGTCGGGAAGCGTGACTTTCAGCGAGGACGCCAGCAGCACCGCGAGCATGTAGCAGACGAACTTGACCGGATCGTTCGATCGCCAGTGCAAAAAAGCGAAAGCAAAGCACGCGGCTCCCGCCAGAGCCATGCCGGTGATGTACTCACGTGCGCCAATGGAACGACCCCACGACATGATAAGTACTTAAATTTTCAACGAATTGCGGGGCGCTGTCCCGGCAAAAAGAATTCGTCCGGTTACGATGGTTTTCTCCTGATAAATCAGTCACTTACAAGGCGGCCACTCTGGGTCTTCGCCACAGAATCTTGAGACAAGTTGTCCCACGCCCGAGCCATGGGACAAAGTGGCCGCTGAGTTCCGCAATACGCGCTTCTAAGTGATTGATAAATAGACTACATCCTCTCCCATTTTGGACCTGAACCTGCACCTGCACTTACAGTCGTCACCTGGGCGAGGTAACGCGCCTGTGCGGCGCGCTTAACGTGAGGGAACCAATGAAGAAGCTCGTGCTACTTCTGTTGTTGATGGTGATTGTTCCGGTGGCCTGCGCTGCCGACCCAACAAAGCTGTCTCCCGACTTGCAGAAGTCGACGGCTCCAACTGCCAGGGTAATCGTGCAGTACAACAGCCAGCCCGGTCTGCTGGATCTCAATCTCCTTGGGACGCTGGGCTCGATTCTGAACGCGCTGCCGTTGGTGAATGCGATTGTTGCGGACCTGCCGCTGGCTAACATCCTTTCGCTCTCCAACCAGTCCAACGTGAGATACATCAGCCTGGATCGCACGCTTACTCCGACGCTTAGCAATGCTGCTCCGGCGGTGAACGCGTTCGCCGCGTGGCAATCCGGCTACACCGGCGCGGGAATCGGAGTCGCCGTGGTCGACAGCGGAGTAAGCAGCCATCCCGATTTGAACGGCGGCTTTTTGGGATTTTCGCGCGTGGTATGGAGTCAGAGCTTTGTTCCCGGCAACGCCAGCGCTAACGATCAGTTTGGCCACGGCACGCACGTCGCCGGCCTGATCGCGGGCAATGGCGCCAGTTCCACGGGATGGCAGTATTCACGCCAGTTCAAAGGCATCGCCCCGCAGGCCAATATCATCAACCTGCGCGTGCTTGACCAGAACGGCCAAGGCACCGACAGCGCCGTGATTTCGGCGATCAATACCGCCATCTCGCTGAAGCCTTTGTTCAACATCCGTGTGCTCAATCTTTCTCTGGGACGCGCCGTCTACGAAAGCTACACGCTCGATCCGGTCTGCCAGGCAGCCGAAGCGGCATGGAAGAACGGCATCGTCGTCGTAGTTGCCGCCGGCAACAACGGACGCTATCTGCCGACGGAGGGCTACGGAACCATCACGTCGCCGGGTAACGATCCCTACGTGATTACCGTGGGCGCGATGAAGCCCATGGGAACTCCCACCCGCGTCGACGACTTGATCGCCAGCTACAGTTCCAAGGGACCGACCGCCATCGATGCCATTGCCAAGCCTGACCTGGTCGCGCCCGGCAACCTGCTGGTCTCGCTCGAAGCTCCGGGTTCGACGCTCTATAGCGAATATCCCGGCAATCAGGTTCCGAACAGCTTTTACGTAAACGGTGGAAGCACCGCCTCCTCTTCCAAGTACTTCACCCTGAGTGGCACCAGCATGGCCACGGGCGTGGTAAGCGGAGTCGTTGCGGACCTGCTGCAGAAGAGTCCCGGCCTCACTCCTGATCAGGTGAAGGCCCGCTTGATGAAGACCGCCTGGAAGTCGCTGCCGGCGTACAGCAGCACTACCGATCCGACAACCGGCATCACCTATACCGATCAGTACGACGTGTTTACAGTCGGGGCCGGTTACGTCGACGTAGAAGCCGCTCTCAACAACACCGACCTGGCCAAGGGGACCGCGATGTCTCCGGTCGCCATGTTTAACGGAAGCACCAACACCGTCAATCTGAATGCCAACCCGTCGGCGGTCTGGAACACTTCTGCCACGTGGTCTTACGTGAACGTGTGGGGAGGTTCTCAGTTCGTCGCCGGCTCGGAAGCTTCCGTGTCCGCCTCCGCCAGCAGCGCAACCTCCGCCAGCAATGTGATGTGGGGGAGTAACGTGATGTGGGGGAGTAACGTGATGTGGGGCAGCAACGGAATATGGGGCAGCAATGTCATGTGGGGCACCAACGTGATGTGGGGCAGTAACGTGATGTGGGGTAGCAACGCTTCTGGCGGCGAACAATAAAGCGCTGGGCTAACTAAACTGGGCTAAGTAAACTGGGCTAACTAAACCAAGGGCCGCGATCCCAAGCCGCGGCCCTTTTTTATTGCCGCAATTTTCTTGGAGCCAGCTCTACCGTTTCGCAGAACTCAGGACTTTGTAGCGAAAGCAATCCACAACGTGATCGTTCACCATTCCCACCCCCTGCATGAAGGCATAGCAGATGGTCGATCCGACGAACTTGAAACCGCGCTTTTTCAGGTCCTTGCTCATCGCGTCGGATTCCACGGTACGCGCGGGGAGTTGCTGCAACGACTTCGGCGAATTCACTCGCGGCTTGCCGTCCACGAACTGCCAGATGTAGCGGTCAAAGCTGCCGAACTCTTTCTGCACGCGAAGAAACGCCTTGGCATTGCCCACGGCCGAAGCGATTTTGAGTTTGTTGCGGACGATGCCGGGATCGAGCAGCAGCCGTTCGATCTTGCGCCGGTCGTAGCGCGCGATGCGCTCGGCATCGAATCCGTCAAAGGCCTGGCGGTAGTGGGCGCGCTTGTTCAGAATGGTGATCCAGCTCAGGCCCGCCTGCGCGCCTTCGAGGATGAGGTATTCAAAGAGCGTGCGGTCGTTGTGCACCGGCACGCCCCATTCCTCATCGTGATAACGAATCGACAGCTCGCCGCTGGCCCACGCGCAGCGAACTGGGTCCGGAAAACCTTTCACCACAGAGGTCACAGGATCTCACAGGGAATAACGAATAACGAATCGCGAACCTTACTCCAGCGACTTCGGGTCCGACTTGTTGACCGGCGATTTGGTATCGAGCAGCGCCACGAGTTCATGCGCGCACGGCGGGGTGCTGACTTTACCTTCGCGGATGATTTCTTTTGCCGTCAACTTTTTCCCGTACAGCCGTTCGTTGGCGCTGCCATCGGAACGCAGCGTCGAGCCTT
This sequence comes from Acidobacteriota bacterium, assembly GCA_013289685.1. Taxonomy (GTDB): domain Bacteria; phylum Acidobacteriota; class Terriglobia; order Terriglobales; family Acidobacteriaceae; genus Sulfotelmatobacter. Next base: position 280,710 of record JABCZL010000007.1, read on the forward strand.
CCAGAGAAATTCCGGCAAACAGGCCCTTGTTGCGCGAGTAGGAAAGGATCTCGGCATTCATGACGATGTCGGTCGCGCCTTCGGCGGTGCGTCCCTTGGGTCCGGCCGCAGCCGAGGCATCCGCTCCCAGCTTCACTTTGCTGTAGAGCAGCGACTGCGCGCCTTTGGGATTCATCACCAGCAGCACAAAGTCGGTGGCCTGTCCGCCCAGCTGAAATCCGATGCTGACGCCTTCCAGCGCGTACAGGGCCGGAGCGCCCCACTTGCCCTTATAATGCTCGCCGCTGCGGCAAATCATGATGCCGCGCCCGTAGCTGCCGCCGATGCCAAACGCTCCCTTCTTCACCGAAGGCAGAATGATCACGCACTCGGCTTTGTCGAGCAGGTCCTGCGGAATGTCCTCCGGGATGTTTAGAACTTCTTTGAGGACAGTACCCGCATCTTTCACGCGATCTTCTTCACGCTCGTCGTCGGCAGCGAACGCGGTCACCGCCGACATCAGGACAACGATGAAACATACGACGAATTTCTTCATGAATATCCCTCCAAAAGAGATTTTAAGAAAAAAGTTATTGATTCCCTGCCACTGGTGTCACTACTGGTATCACTATATGCTAACCCCTGAGTCCGCTTGACTACCGGGGCCTCGACCCCGGAAGTTCATGCGCGGCACCTAAATGGTAGAATCCGCACGTTTTATGCCATGACCAAACGTGTGCTCCTTTTGTAACTTGGCACTTTGACGGCGCGCTCCTAAAGTCAATCACAGAGCGGGGTCCGGTGTGGACTCGCTTTCGGCACCCGGCGTGCATCCAATAGCTTGGGAGTGTGCTGGGACGGGTTTAGAGTGAAAAAATTGGATTCCTTGGGCATGAAGTACACGAATTCTACTCTTCGACTGCTGACGCTTTTGCTGGCAACCATTTTGTCGGTGGGGCAATCGCGCGCACAGTCCGCCCATGCGCCCGCGGCGCCGAGCCTGACCGCTTACAATGCTGGGAACGGCTCGGCTGAGAATTCGGCTGAGAATTCTGACGATCCGCAGAGCATCATCACCCTGCACGCCCGGGTGAATGAAGTCAACGTGCTCTTCATCGCGACCGACAAGCATGGCAAGTTCGTGCGCGACCTGAACCAAAACGATTTCAATATTCTCGACGACCATAAACCTCCGCAGGCCATTCTCAACTTCCGCCGCGAAACCGACCTGCCTCTGCATCTTGGTCTGCTGGTCGACGTGAGTGGCTCGGTCGACGGCCGGTTTGATTTCGAGCAGAATGCGGCCACCAGCTTCCTGCAACACACGTTGCGCGCCGGGTTCGACAAGGCGTTCGTTGTCGGCTTCAACAGTCACAGCCTGATGGCTCAGGATTACACCGACAACGTGCCACTGCTCTCGGCTGCCGTACACAAGCTGCACGATAGCGGCGGAACTGCCCTGTACGACGCCGTCTACCACGCGTGCAAAGACAAATTTCTCAAAGACCGCTCGGATCATCCGCTGCGGAAAGCGATCGTGATCGTCAGCGACGGCGAGGACAATCAGAGTGAGTTCTCGAAAGCGCAGGCCATTGAGATGGCACAGCGCTCCGAAGTGATCATCTACGCCATCTCCACCGACGACAGCGGCTTGGTCATGCGCGGTGACAAAGTTCTCGAGCAACTGGCCGAAGCCACCGGCGGACGCGCGTTTTTCCCGTTCAAGATGAAAGACATTACGCACTCGTTCGCCGCGATTGAAGACGAGCTGCGCAGCCAGTACGTCGTCTCCTACAAGCCCGCCAATTTCGACGCGGACGGGCGCTACCGCTCCATCGAGATCTCTTCCCTGAAGAAGGATCTTCAAGTGCGGGCGCGCAAGGGATACTTCGCGCCACAGCAGTAAACACGGCTTCCGGCTTTCGGCTTCCGCGCGGTCCTCACACCTCCTCAAATCCCTGCAAAGTTCTTATCGCAGAATGCAAAGGCTGACGCGCGTTCGCGTTTGCGAGAGCGCTCCCACTGTGTTACCGTCCCATTGATTTCCCGTTCATCTTTCAGACTTGAGCCTAATGAGGAGGCCTCGTGACTGGCATCATTCTTCTGGTCATTCTGGTTGTCATCGCCGTGGTGCTCATCGGCATGTACAACAGCCTGGTGCAGCTGCGGGTACGCTGCGATTCGGCGTGGTCCGACATCGATGTGCAGCTCAAGCGGCGGCACGATCTGATTCCCAACCTGGTGGAGACGGTCAAGGGATACGCCTCGCACGAGAAAGGCACGTTTGAAAACATAGCCAAATTCCGGTCGCAGGCCATGCAGGCGACTACACCCGCCGACAAGGCCGTCGCGGAAAACCAGCTCACCGGCGCGCTGAAAAGTTTGTTTGCCGTGGCGGAAAATTATCCCGAGCTCAAAGCTTCGGAGCAGTTCACCCAGCTGCAGGGATCGCTGAGCCAGACCGAAGACTCGATTCAGAACGCGCGGCGCTATTACAACGCCGTGGTGCGCGACCTGAACACGAAGATTCAGTCGTTCCCAACCAACATTCTGGCCGGGATGTTCAACTTCACGGCGCGGCAATTCTTCGAGACCACCGATGCCGATCGCGAGCCCGTGCAGGTGAAATTTTAGTCCGATGAAAGCCCTCTCTCTTGTAGAGACGTTGCTTGCAACGTCTCTTTTGTCCGGCCGAGGGAGCCGTAGCAAGCTACGTCTCTACGAAGTGGCCGCGTGTGTGCTCTTGCTGGCCGCGCCTCTCGCCGCAAAATCCTGGCGCGTCGGCGACTTTCAGGACACCATCACCGTTAATCAGGATGGCAGCGCTCTAGTGACCGAGCGCATCGCTCTGGTCTTCGAGGGCGAATTTCACGGCATTCATCGCACCATCCCGATCGAATATCCCGGGCCCAATGGGACGAATTACGAACTCTTCCTCGCGGTCACCAGCGTCACCGATGGGAGCGGCGGCAAACTCAAGTACGACTCGTCCACTTCCAATGGCGCGCGCGATCTGAAAATTTATATTCCCGACGCAGTGGATGCGACGCGCACGGTCGAGATCACTTACCGGGTGCGCAACGGCACGCGATTCTTCGAAGATCACGACGAATTTTATTGGAACGTCACGGGAAACGACTGGCCGGTCCCGATCGATCACGCGGCCGCGACCGTACGATTCCCCATGTTTGCGGCGGGATCACTCCGAGCGCAGGCGTTTACCGGCGTGTACGGTTCCACCCAGCGCGACGCGACTTCCACGGTGAACGGCGCCGAGGCGCAGTTCGAGACCAGTAGTCCCTTGCCCATGCGCGGCGGGTTGACTATTGACGTTTACATTCCGAAAGACATTCTCAAAGAGCCTAGCGCGCTCACGAAGTTCTTCTGGTTCGTGAGCGGCAATCCGATCGTGTTTCTGCCGCTGGTCACTCTTGCCGTGATGTTCACGCTGTGGTGGTACAAGGGACGTGATCCCGATCCAGGCGTTTCGGTTGCGCCCATGTACGATCCCCCGCCCGGGATTTCTCCCGCCGAGGCGGGCACGCTGCTCGACGACAGCATTCATCCCCGTGACATTACATCGACCATCATCGATCTTGCTGTGCGGGGATACATCAAGATCGAAGAGACCGCCGAGAAGACTCTGGTCTTCACCCACAAGGATTATGTCTTCCACCTGCTCAAGCCGCGCGAGCAATGGGGCGCCGATCTGGCTCCGCACGAGCGCGTGATGCTGGAGAACGTGTTCGCCGACGGAACCGATACGCGACTCTCCAGCCTGAAGAACCGCTTCTACACGGCCGTTCCGGTGATCCGCCAGGACATTATGGCGGCGTTGAAGAAGAAAGGGATTTATCTGCTCGACCCGGAGTCGGCCAATGGATACAGCATTGGAGCGGCCGTCGCGATTCTGATCCCGTTCGGCATCTTGCAGTATTTAGGATGGGCGAACTTTTTCAACTCGGCGCTCTTGCTGGTGGTATGCTTGCCGCTCTCGGCGGTGATCTGGTGGCTGTTTGCGCGAGTCATGACCGCCAAGACGGTGCAGGGAGGGCGAGTCCACGTCGCTGTGCTCGGCTTCCAGGAGTTTATGAATCGCGTGGATGCCGACCGTCTCAAGGTCATGCCTCCGACGACGTTCGAAAAATTTCTGCCGTACGCCATGGCGCTGGGCGTGGAGCACCACTGGGCGCAGGCGTTCTCCGGCATCGTCAAAGATCCGCCGCAGTGGTATGTGGGGCCGGGCGGCTATGTGGGCGGCTTCAATCCGATTTTCTTTTCCAGCTCCATGCACAGCATGGCGAGCGACATGCACCAGGTCTTCGTCTCCGCCCCGCGCGCGAGTTCAAGCGGGTCCGGCTTTGGCGGCGGGGGCGGCGGCGGAGGTGGATTCTCCGGCGGAGGCTTTGGGGGCGGCGGCGGCAGCGCGTTTTAGGACGCTCCAGGCTTGCTACAGGCATGGTGGCCGCAAGTTAGGATTGGCTGCACTCCAGCTGGAAAGCCCTCAGCGGCGGGCGAAGATACCGGCAGTCATATACACCACCGCCAATCCCAGCAGCAGCACCGTGACCTCTACGCGTGTCGACCAGGCATGCAGCGCCTCGAACTGCATGCGTGCAGCGTCGTTGAGCGTGGCGGCGGCGTCAAAGTTGGCGACCTGGGCGCGCAGCGTATGCATCCGCGGAGTGATCCAGAATTGCGAAAACAGGGTGAGCGCGAGCATCAGGCAGATCAGCACATGGCGCATGGCAAAGACGTGCGCTGTGCCGTCGGTGAAGCGGCTGAAGGCGAGCGAACTGATCAGATACACGACGCCCGAGCCGATGGCGATCCAGTGCAGCTTGGTCAGCAGGCTGCCGACTAACGTTCCGGCAAGAAGCCTTGTGGGCAGCACATGAAACGCCGTCGGCGCCAGCACGGAGAAAAAGATGATCCCGCCGATCCACACCACGAGCGAGAGCAGCATGAGGAAGCGAAGGAAGGACATGAGAGAAGGATTATAGCGAAGACGCAAATCAGGTAAGACGGCGTTTTGAGGTGGGTGAACTCACTGGTTTCCCGTGTAGTTTCAGGTTCGAGCGCCTTTTCCGCCAGATTTCTTCGCCGACGTAATTACCTTCTTCGTCGGAATAAGTCACTTGGTGTTTCGCTCGCTTCGTTCCGAGCAAGTGCAACACGTGTCCTGCTTTGTGACCTGTCGGAGGAAACAAGCTGTAAAAGCAGAGCTTCTTGCCGTCCCATCTTACGTTCGAGACTTTGAAAACGGTACCATCCTCTTCATCGACTCCGCCAACCAGGAGACGTCCGCTCTCGAACGCGATCGTGTAAACAACCGTTGTTGTGTGAAATGGATTGGTTTCCTGCTCCCACACTCCCACGATCCGACGCGCCGACCGCACCGTCGCGTGTCCTCGTTTCACGGTTTTGGGTTCTGTCTTGTTGGCCACGACTCGAAGTCCCCTGCCAGAAAGCGTTCGCCCTTTAGGGTAACTCGGAATTACCTAACGGTGGAATATTTGAGTCCGGGAGGACAATCTGGCAACTGGCTGCTGGCAACGGGCAACAGCTCCTAAACCGGTACCGGAACGTTCTCGATGATCTCTTTCAGCACCTGATCCGACTGCTCGGATTTTTTCAGCGTCGAGGCATAGAGCCCGCTCACGACGATGCGGTGGGCGAAGACGGGAACGACCAGCGGCTTGATATCTTCGGGAGTGCAGAAGGTGCGGCCCTCCAGAAACGCCATCGCCTGCGCGGCGCGGTAGAGCGCCTGCGATCCGCGCGGCGATACGCCCAGCGACAAAAATTCCGACTCGCGGGTGCGGCGCACGATTTCGAGAGCGTAGCTCACAAGTGACTCGTCCACGCGAATCTGCTTCACCGCATGCTGCATCTCGAGGACGTCAGCGCCGGTGAGGACAGGGCGAAGCTCCGCCAGTTGCGACACTCCGGCCTCGGAGCGCAGAATCTGGCGCTCGGCCTGGGCGTCGGGATATCCCATGCGCACGCGCATCAGGAAGCGATCCAGCTGCGATTCGGGCAGAGGATACGTGCCGTGATGCTCCACCGGATTCTGGGTGGCGATTACCAGAAACGGCTGCGGCAACTCGTGAGAGTGTGCGTCGACGGTGACCTGGCCTTCGTTCATGGCCTCGAGCAGGGCGGACTGCGTTTTGGGCGTGGTGCGGTTGATCTCGTCCGCCAGCAGAACGTTGGTGAACACCGGGCCGCGCTTAAATTCGAATACCTGTTCGGCCGCCGAATAAATCGAAATACCGACCACGTCCGACGGCAGCATGTCGCTGGTGAATTGCACGCGCTGAAAGGTGCAATCGATGGCGCGGGCCAGCGCCTGTCCGAGGGTGGTCTTGCCAACGCCGGGGACGCCTTCAATCAGCAGGTGTCCGCGGGCGAAAATACTGACCAGCGCCAGGCGGACGACGTCGTCTTTGCCACGAATCACGCGGCGGAGGGCGGTTTCCAGTTCGGCGGCTTTGTGAGAAACGGCGCTAGCGGTCTCGGGCGACATTGTTTCGATTCTACTATCGGGCATGGAGTGGGCGGAGTTACGTACGTCATGAGGCTCTTGGCTCTTGGCCTTTGGCTTGTAGCTTTTCTCTCCCGCGATTTCCAGCCAACGAGCTTAGAACGTTTCCGCAACCGGGAACTTGCGTCCGCAGCCGAAAGAATCCGATCCAGGCTAAGAGCCAAGAGCCAAGAGCCAAAAGCCAAGAGCCAAAAGCCAAGAGCCAAAAGCGTCCTTACTGCGTAAACTCCGCGGGCCGTCCCGTCAGCCGCTCGATGCGTTTGGCGATTGGCGGATGGGTTGAGAACAGGCCGCCGAAGTTGATTCCCAGCAGCGGCTGGATGATGAACAGGTGCGCGGTCGAGGGGCTGGCCTGCATCGGGATACGGCGCGAGTAAGTGTCGAGCTTTTGCAGGGCACTCGCCAGCGCGTACGGATTGCCGGTGAAATGCGCGCCGGTGGCGTCGGCTTGATATTCGCGGGAGCGCGAGACGGCGAGCTGAATCATCGTCGCGGCGATCGGAGCGACGATCAGCATCAGGAGGCCGGTTAATCCTCCGCCACCGCCGCGGTCGCGGTCGCGGCCGCCGTAGCCGCCGAAGAGCATGGCCCAGCGGCCCATGCTGGCGAGCATGGTGATTGCTCCGGCAAGAGTTGCAGCGACGGAGCTGATCAGGATGTCGCGGTTGTTGACGTGGCCGAGTTCATGCGCCAGCACGCCTTCCAGTTCTTCGTCGGTCAGTAAACCCAAAATCCCATGGGTCACGGCGACCGAAGCGTGCTGCGGATTGCGTCCAGTGGCGAAGGCGTTGGGTGATTCGGTCGGGATCACATAAATCTTCGGCATCGGAATGCCGATCTTCTGCGTGAGGCGCTCGACGGCGGCGTAGGCGCGCGGCAATTCTTCGCGCGTTACGGGCTGGGCTCGATACGCCGCCAGCGCGATCTTGTCGGAATAGAAGTACGAGACGAAGTTCATGACGGCGGCGAAGGCCAGCGCTACGAACATTCCGTTCTGGCCGCCGAAGTAGCGGCCGAAGAACATCAGCAGCAGCGTCATCGCGGTCAGCAGGAACGCGGTCTTAAACATGTTTCCCATAATTTTTGGTGGAACTTCCTCATTAGATGTTACGCCCTGCGGGGCGATGCAGGGGCCCCGCCCGAGGAAATTCGCTGGGAATCGGATCCCACGCCGTCCACAGGGCTCTTAGAATCATTGCGTTAGCAGGGCGAATATATTCTGCCAAAACCAAAGTCAAAGGCGACGGACAGGAGTGTCCGTCCCACACACGCCTGCGACTTAGGCTTTTTGGGCTTCGCGTTTCAGGGCGCGCTGCAGGGTTTGATCTAAGGCGGACTTGGCGGTTTCGTATTCCTGGTGCGAGATGCGGCCTTGCTGGCGTTCTACTTCGAGGTGGAAGAGCTCTTCTTTCAGGCCTTCGAGCAGCATGGAGGTCGGCGAGCTGCGCGGAGCGGCAGGCTGCGGGCGCGTGTCGCCGGGACGCGCATTGCTCGCTGAAGTCGCGCGCGCGGGGGCTTCGGTGGCCGCGTAATCGTCTTCGTTATCGTTATCGTTATCTACCAGCGAAGCCACACTCTTTCCTTTGGAATGGGCGGCGCGGTTGGCGGCTTGCTGACGCGACGCCACGAAGATTCCACCAACGACGAGAACAGCGGCGAAGCCGCCAAGAATGTACCAGCGATATTTTTGGAGCGGGTCGGGCGCATCGATGGGCGGTCCCAGGCCGCCGCCGGGGCGATTGTCGCTTTGGGCGGAGGAACCGCCGCCCTGGCTGGGCTGGCCGCCATCTTCCGCGGGCGGGGCCAGCATGCCTTCTCCCGAGAGCTTGAAAGCCAGGGGCTGACCTAATCCAGCACTGGACGCCACTTCTACGTTGGCATCGGGCTGGCCGGGAAAAGGCGCGATTTGAAAATTGGTTCCGGGGGCGGCGGAGAACTCCATCGACTTGGGTGCGATGGCGACGAAATGTTCCAGCGGGTAAACGCTTTTGGGATCGACATTCACGCTGCCCGTGTAGGGAACGGTGTAGACAACGTTGAAACGCGTTTCGCCGGGGCGCAGTGGAAACAGGAAGGCGTATTTGTTCCTGGCATTCGCGCCTTCAGGCACGGGCGCGGACTTCACCGGCTGGCCGCCGGCGGTCATGGCCTGGGCCTCGCCGATGGTTGCGCCGTCGGGCACGTAGAACTCCAGGTTGTGCTCGTTCATCTGAGTGCGCGGCGGCTTGGAGTTGTTGGTCACGGCAAAGGTGCGCTCGACCTGGAGCTGTCCTTGACTGGCCTGGAACCGCATGATGTCGGCCACAACTTCGAGGCCTTCGACTTTCTTGCCGGCGTCGTAGACTTCGACCTCCACCGACGTGGTTCCGGGAGGGGCCATGCGGTGATAGGTGACTTCCTGATGGATCACGCGGATGAGGTGCGGACCCTGGGCGTCGAGCTTGAAACTGAACTTGCCTTTGGCGTCGGCCTTGGTGCGGCCGGCTTCTTCCATGCCTTGACCGAGGCTGAGGAGGATGACTTCGTCGCCGGCGCCGGGCTTGCCGGTGGTGGAGTTTTTTACCGTGCCGGTTAGAGTTTGGGCGGAGGCGAGGGAGGAGAGCAGGAGGACGATGATGCTTAGAACGCGTGGCGCGCGGGTTCTGCGTGAGAACTCCTTGCGGGGGCAGTGGGTGACATACGCGAACACGGGGTCCTTCGACTGCGCGGGAACTGCGCTTCGCGCACTTCCCGCTCCGCTCAGGATGACACTAGTTTGGGGTCGGTTCATGGTCTCGCTTTTCTTGGGGCTGAGGCGGCTTTGGCTTCGAGGCGGGCGATTTCGGCCAGGAGCGTGGCGGCTTCGTCTTGCAGGGACGATTTCAGGGATTGGTAATCGGCTTCGGGCATTTTGCCGGCTTTGAATTCGAAGTTCAGGTCGCGCAGATTTTCGTAGACGGCGTCTTTGCGTTCGCGCAAGTACGAGGCGCGGGTTTTCTCCGGGCCAACCAGGAAGGTGCTGGGGGAGAAAATGTAGAAGAGAGCTGCGGCGGTGGCCAGAAGGCAGCAGGCCAGTTCGAAGGTCATAGGTCGGTCTCCTTGCGCGCCTGATCACGGAACTTTTCCAGTTCCGCTCCCCGAATCGGTGGCACGCCGGCGGGCGGGGGAGGCGGCGGCCGGTTCTTCCAATTGCGAACTACGAAAACCACAGTGAGTACTCCCACGCCGAGTGCGACGAACGGCACGATCCACGCGGTGCGATCGAAACCCGTCTTGGTGGGGGCGGCGAGTACCGTGGGTCCATACTTTTGCACGAACGCTTGCTCGACCAGGCTGTCGCTGTCGCCGCGGCTGATGGCGGCCATCAGCTCGTTGCGCATGCCGTCGGAATCGGGGCAGCCGACGTGGTTGCACTCCAGAAGAATCTGGTTGCAGCTGCAGATGCACATCATCTGGTGGCCGAGTTCGTTGAAGCGGGTGGCGGGATCGCCGGCGCCGGTGAAGGCGAAGACGGCGAGACAGAGTGAGCCGCATTGCAGGAGGCGGCGGAGGGTCGGGTTGAGTTTTGTGGTCATTTGTTGGTTACTCGTTTTCGGTGCGAGTGGAGCAGCCCTCAGCGGCTAAAGCCGCAAATCCGCGCCGCTTTTATGGCACGACTAGAAGTCGTGCCCTTCCCGGTCGTGCTCCCTTCCCATTCCGATATGCTTCCCTCAGCCGGGGCTGCGCCCGGCGAACAGCCGAGGGCGGCTGTGCCTACATTTAATCTCCTGTCGCCACTGGGGCGGCGTGTTGTATCAGTCTTGCTGCTGGGACGCGGACTGGGGCTGGCGCGTTCGGGATCAGCGCCAGCACTGTGCCGCCGAGGATGATCCAGACGCCGATCCAAATCCACATGACCAGCGGGTTGAGGTGCGCTTTGATGATGGGCTGTCCGGCTTCGTTCTGGCCTTCGTAAACCAGGTAGAGGTCTTCTTTGAAGGTCGACCGGATGCTCGGTTTGGTGGACGCCTGCCGGCTCGCCTTGTAGAACAGGCGTTGCGGCGTGACCGTGTCGATCAGCTTGCCATTCTGGTAGACGTCCATGATCGCCCATTCGCTGGCTACGTTCGCGTTGTCGTCCTGTGTGTAGGAGCGGCAAACCATGTCGTAGCTGCCAATCGTCATGTGGTCGCCGTAGGCCAGGCCTTTTTCCGATTCTTTGTCCTGATTGAAGGCGGACCCGGCGAATCCGATGATCACGACCACCACGCCGAAGTGAACGATGTAGCCGCCGTAGCGGCGGGTGTTGCGATGCGTGAGTTGAACCATCGACGCGAACATGCCCTGGCCGGTGTGTCCCGCGATCACTTTGCTGCCGCGGTAGTACTCGCTGGCGATGGTGAGGGTGACCAGGACGCACAGGCCGATGGCCATCAGCGAATAGAAATAAGAAATGTCCTGCCAGGGACGCAGGCCGAAGGGCGATCCCCAGCTCGGCGGCGTGATCATGAGGAAGGCCATCACGGCAACCGCGCCGACTGTGGGCCACAGGAAATTCCGCTTGAGACTTTCGAACGAAGTCTTGCGCCAGGCCAGCAACGGGCCGACGGCGGTCAGGATCAGGAGCAGCAGCGCGACCGGGATCGCCACGCGATTATAAAAAGGCGCGCCTACGGTGACTTTGTTGCCCTGTACCAGCTCGGAGATTTTCGGGAACCATGTTCCCCAGAGCACCACGAAGCAGAGCAGCACAAAGAGAAGATTGTTGAACAGGAAACTCGACTCGCGGGAGATGAGCGACTCGAGTTTGTGCTCGCTGCGCAGGTGGTCATGGTTCTTGATGAAGAAGAAAAGGAACACAACGAAGGAGATAACGAGGAACCAGAAGAACCAGGGGCCGATTGACGATTGCGCGAAAGCGTGGACGGAGGCGATGATGCCGCTGCGCGTTAGGAATGTTCCGAGAATCGCCAGCCAGAACGCGGCGAAGACCAGCCACATGTTCCAGACTTTCAGCATGCCGCGCTTCTCCTGCATCATGACCGAATGCAGGAACGCCGTGCCGACGAGCCAGGGCATCAGCGAGGCGTTTTCGACGGGGTCCCAGCCCCAGTAGCCGCCCCAGCCGAGGACGGCGTAGGCCCAGTGCGCGCCGAGGAAAATTCCGCAGGTGAGCAAGCCCCAGGTAACCATGGTCCAGCGGCGGGTGATGTGGATCCATTTGTCGCCGGGATACTTCATGATCAGCGCGCCCAGCGCGAAGGCGAAGGGCACGGTGGTTCCGACGTAACCGAGATAAAGCATGGGCGGATGGATGACCATCTCGGGATACTGGAGAAGAGGATTCAAGCCGCTGCCATCGGCGCGCATGGGGCCTTCGAGCAGGCCGAAAGGGTTGGCGGCGAAATTCACCAGCGCGAGAAAAAAGATTTGCACGCCGGCGAGAACCACCGACGCATAGGCGAACAGGCGGGGATCGGTCTTGTAGCGAAGGCGCAGCACGAAGCCGTATCCGGATAAGAGAAGGGCCCAGAAGAGGATTGAACCTTCCTGGCCCGACCACAAGGTGGCGAACTTATAAGGAGCAGGCAGGTCGCGGTTGCTGTGATGAAAGATGTAGGCGATGGTGAAATCGTCATGGAAGGCGGAGACGACAAGGGCGATGGCGGCGAGAAGAACTCCTCCGAAAACTACAACGCCGGCGCGACGAGCGGTTTCGCCGACACGCTCCCACATCGGGTCGCCGGGAAAGAAGAGCGCGATCAGGCCGGCCCCGAACGAATAAATGCTCAGCGCCAATGCGAGGAGCAAGGCAAAACTACCAATCTGCGCCATGTGGGAGATCCCCAACGTATTTTTTCAGAAACCCAAGGTAGAGGCAACCGCGGGAAGCAGAAAGCGCGGTGCCGGAAGGACATTGCGAGAACGGGCCAGTTTCGTGCGTCAGAGATTTGAGCTGAGATGCGGCGCTGAAACGAGGCAGGCGTAAACGTTTCCACGGAGAGCGGCGGCCGGGGCTCGGCCGCCTAGCGGCTTCAGGAGCGAGGCGCTTGCTTTATGCGCTGTGCTGCTGGTAGCGCTGGCGAACCTCGTGCTCCGCCGCCAGCCAGTCCTCGGTCTCGTGGCCTGATTCGAATCCGCGGCGCTCGCTCAGCAAGTAGGCAAGGCTGCGGATTTCGTCCTCGAGGTTAATGGGAACCAGGTTGGCGCGCGGTTCGGTTCTGACGATCTCGGGTTTGCGCGGGGCCCTTTTTGTTTCCGTCTTCTTGGTGTTTCCGTTGGTTGGGATTGCGGGCGACGCCTCTGCCGTCTTGATCGTGGCCTCAGGAACGGTGGCCTCAGGAACGGGCGGTGCGCTGTTGGTGGAATTGCCGTTCACGGGGTTCGTCTTCTTGGGGATTTTCGCTTTCGCCATGATGGGATACTCCTTGCATGCTCCTAAGTGTAGGAATGTTTGGATTTGTTGATGAATGAACAACATACAGTTTGCCCCTGCTTATTCGTGTTGAGTATAAGTTTCGCTTTGCGGGTTAGAACTACTATATCCCTAATAGAGCCTGTGGAAGGGAATGAGTTGCACAAAAAAATGCGATGGGGCTGTGCAAAATTCCAGAGATGATAGCGGAAGTCAGCGCCAGCAATCAGAAAAAGAAAGACGAGAATCAAGCGGCCGAGAGCGCCAATCGGGCGATGGCATGCGCTGAAAACCGGCGCCGCTTTGTTATAATTTAGCTTCGCCTTCTGAGGCGCTATCGTCTAGGGGTTAGGACGGAAGATTCTCAATCTTCAAACCCGGGTTCGATTCCCGGTAGCGCTACCAGCTATCTTCCGCTAAAGCCCGCTCAATCAGCGGGTTTTGTTTTGCCTCAAAAGCCTCCTGACGCTCCTTGACCTGAATTCGCGGTCACAGCACAAAATGGTACACACGTCTTTCGGTCCCATACACTGTGGCGCCGACTCGCAGGCTCGAAGTCACGAGCGATCCGGATGACAACATGTTCCTCGATGTGCGGATGTCGAGCGAGCCGACGGCGCGTTGGGCAGAGTTGTTAGTTTTGCCAGTTCTCGTCGCTGCCGCCCCCCTATATCTTTGCGATATTCGTTGTAGTGTGGCCGGGCAGGCTCGGGTCACGGACAGGGGAGAACATAGCAAGCCTAAATAGTGGCAATCGCTGGAAGTTCTCCTAGTTCTGCAATGCTCTATTCGGCAGCCGCGGGTCGGGGTTTACATCTCGGCAGATGAAAAAACAGGTCACAAAAACGGCCGCCCGACCGGTTCGAAGGCATATTCCCGCGATCCAGGATGCGCTGTGCGGGCGTCGGTTTGTTTCCCCTTCGCTGTCGCGGTGGCAAGGTCAGGGGATTCGAAATTCTATTGAGGCTAGAAAGCACGACGTACTAGAAGGCACGACGTACAGGAGAAAAGCGATGAAGGAAAGCAACGAACGGATATCAGTGGTCCCGAACTGCTGGCTGCGCAGCCCTATCGCTCTAGTTTGCTGTCTTGTACTCAGTGGAGTTGTAGCAGGTCAGGATATCCCGACCATCGCTTCGGCTCCGGTGCCGCCACTGCCGGACGCCCCCGGAGCCCGTCTGAATCTACAATTCATCCCGGCATACCAAAGCCCGACCCGCAAGCCCGCGGAAGGGCGTGAGAGTCGGGACGTCGTCCTCGGCGCTCGTTCGGAGCAGGTTACTACCTCGGCAGCTGCCCGGCTGATCACGCTGCAGGAAGCGCAGGAGAGAGCCGCCCCTGCGAACGGCAACCCCATGGTGCGCCTCGGCCAGCTTCAAGTTGAAGTGGCTCGGCAGACTCGGCTGGGGACGATGTCCACTTTCTTCCCGCAAATTGGTTCCACGTTCACGAACTTTCACTTCAACAAGTTCATGGGTACAGAGATTGAGATTGCGCGTCCGATTCAGGGTGGAACGATAAACGCTGGAGTGCCACTAGCTGGCAAAGATCAAACTCTGGTTGCGGTTACCGCGACCCAACCGATTACGCCCCTGTTCCAGCTTCGCGAACTCTATAAGATCAACCTGGCAGACGAGCGCATTGCGCGGGCGAAAGCGGGGATGCCTGTCCCTGAGACAGCCAGCAAGGTCGAGAAAACCTACTACGAACTGCTAGTCGCTCAACGGCAACTGGATTTTGCCAAATTGAACGCCACGGCGAGTGCGAATAAGTGGCTGGTGGCCAGCAGCAGTGCGGCAATTCCGGTGGCATCGGCCGGCCACGACGAGGAACTGGTTGCAATCAGCAATGCGCTGGCGATCGCAACCACAAAGGAAAAAGAATTGAGAGCTTCTCTGAATGAGTTGCTCGGATGGCCGGTTGACACAGAACTGCAGTTGGTGCCTCCCGACCCCAGCTATGAAGAAATCTCATTGAAAGAGGCCACCGATAAAGCATTAGTGGCGAGCCCCGATGTGGTAGAGGCAGAGCAAAATGTAGTGAAGGCGCGGTCGGCCTTGACGTTGCAGAAGTTGGCTTATGTTCCCGTCGTCGCCGTGATCGGCGGATACGCTTATAACAACAATGCAGTTCCTCTGCTGCCGCACGACTTCTCTTTCGTAGGAGTCATGGCGACCTATAACGTGTTCGATTTCGGCAAGCGCGAACACACAATCAAAGGGGCGACCGCGCAGGCTGAAATGGCGGCGATTGCCCTGCAGTTGACCAAGGCCAAAGTCGCCGCGGCGGTCAAGAGCAGCCACTTCGAACTGCAGCGCTCGCGGCAACTGAGCGAACTGACTCGCCGCCTGGATTCAGCAATTCAGGTTCAGAGGGCGAGTTACGAAGAAAACGGTGCAGAGGTCATAGCGGCTAAGAAAGCCAAAGTAGAGGCAGAGATGTTTCAAGCCGATCTCGACTATCGTCAGGCCCTGTCCAAGCTTAAGACCCTTATGGGCGAGCAGTAGAGATCGAACTGCGAGCGGCAGGATTTTGTGAGAAATGCGCTTCGAGAGGGGGTGCGCACCCCGCCCACGCAGACCGGGTCATGGGGGCGCTGTCTGCATCGGCCCCGCGATGCTCCGCGACCAGTCTCCGAGGTAGATCGACATCGTTATGAAAATTGGGGCCGCAATCCTTTGCTTCACCCTTCTGTTTACCGTGCCTCTGTTCGCGCGAGAAAAGTCCGATGTCATCGTCATGAACAACGGCGATCGCCTGACGGGCGAGATCAAAGGCCTCGATTCTGGTGTGCTCTTCGTGAAGTTCGATTACATGGACGGCACTAGCTCGATCCAATGGTCCAAGGTGAATCACCTGGAGAGCAAACAATTGTTTATGGTGAAGACCGAGGACGGATCGGTATATACCGGAACGCTGCTCACGGCGGAAGGACTTGCCGGGCGGCCGATGCAAATTCAGATCTTGGAGAGTGCCGGGCAAGCAGAGGAGGTTGCGCAATCGCAGATCGTAAAGGTCTATCAGACCGCCGACGGATTCTGGCGGCGCCTTAATGGCGACATCAACTCAGGGATCATGTATTCCAAAGGCAACCAAACGACCCAGTACAACCTGAGTTCGTCCGTCGAATACCCGGGAGAACGCTGGGCGGCGGGAGCGAACATGAGTTCCTCGTTCGCCTCCAGTAGCGGGGATAGCGTGTCGACCCGAAATTCCCTGGGCATCAATGCTCTTCGTTTACTACGCTGGAACAACTGGTATTACTCGGGCACCAGCAGCTTCCTGCAGAGTTCGACACAGGATATCCGACTGCAGACGAACCTTAGCGGAGGCATCGGACGGTATTTTAAAAACACCAATCATGCCCAGATTTCACTGCTCGCCGGCTTCGGCTGGCAGAACACATCCTATTCGCATCCCACTAATTCGCGGGCCAGTCCAAACATCGCGGCCGCCGTGGTAACCACCGAGTTGAAGTTTTTCAGGTTCGACAAAACTAATCTGGACGTTACTGCCACGGTATTCCCAGCGCTGTCGCAACCGGGGCGCGTCTTTGTCAACACGAACATGACCTATTTCGTAAGGCTGTACCGCCACCTGACTTGGAACGTCTCGTTCTACGGAAATTGGGACAACCAGCCGCCATCACATTTCTCAGGCAGCGACTATGGAACCACTTCCGGACTCGGCTGGAAGTTCGGTAACAGATAGGCAATTGCCGCGACGTAATCACGATGCCTGCCTGTGAATTGAGGAGTGTCCCGTCTGGCCCCGCATTTTCCCTGAGTTCGTCCCCGGGTTTCCATGCTCGCGCGGGATCAATCACGCCAGTGCTTTTCACAGCAGAAGAATGTTTCCGATGAGGGTGACCAGCAGAATGGTCCCGAGCAAGAGAACGGCGGCGGCCATCTGGAAATTAGGGTTGCGGAAGACACTCTCTTTCCTGCCCATGCGCTTCAATGTCCGGGAATACTGAGTGATCATAAGGAACAGGGGAATGATTCCCACCGCCAGCATGAAGCCGCCAATGTTCCTTGGCGTCTGAGGCCGCATGATGACTTTCATCGGAGAATGCTCCTGCACGTACTTCAGGACATTGAATATCGTGAATCCAAAGCCGATAAGTGCCATCGATGTGCGCACCCCGGCCAGCATCGTTCGGTCTGCTGCCAGAACGGTCCGTTCAACAGCAAGCCTGTCGGCCAGTTTCAGTTCTTGCTTGAATTCGTTCTCTTCTTTTTCTATTTCGCTTCCTGCCCCACTTTTTTCTTTGTCTAGCATTTTGTTCTTTCGCCGTCTTCATCCCCTGCGATATCCACAGGCTCAGGAGCTTCAGGGGAGGTTCTGGTCGCCAATAGTACTTGTGAACTGGCAGTCTGCACGCGGACACGGGAAAGGCTGGGGCGCACGCCCAGTCTGTGTTATGCAACGTTTTACAAAACCGGAGAACTCTGGAGTTTCGCCATTTTCTCTTCTCCTTGCGAGAGGATTCACAGCAAATGTCCGCCACCATTTCGTATCACGAAGACGTCTGAAGGCCGACATAGAGGCCATCCGGGCGTGACTCAACAGGGAAGGAGCGGACGTTCAACCCCAACCCTGGCTGCAGCTCGCCGGCGGTCACGTTGACCTTCATCCCATGCGATCGGCAAGTAACCACGTAGCCATCGAGACGGCCCATTGCCAGCGATGACCCTTGGTGCGGGCAATTGTCGTCAATCGCGTACAGTCTCCCGTCAACGTTGAAGACAGCAATAGAGATGCCTTCGACCTCGAAGGCTCTGCCCGCGCCGCGAGGCACATCGTCGATTTCAGCGATTTTGATCCACTGAGTCATGGTCGGCCTCGCTACGCACTCCAGTTCTGCCTAGTCCGTTGATCGCGCCCGGCACAAAAAAAAGTGAGCCCTGCTACGTCAGCCGGGGCAGGACTCAGCTTTCTTAGGCAACTTTGAGTTTTCCCGTGACCTCCACCTTATCCACCTTACCCTCCCAGTCGCCTGCGTGAATGTGTCCGCACCCACCCTGCGCAGCCGGGTGAAACCTTCCGTCAGTCTCATGCACCATGAAGCCCATGTTGCCCGGGCGGCGGTTCGGCGGCAGGCCGAGGTTAGCGAGCGTTTCCGCAGTAGATGAGTACGTGACCCCGATCTTCAGCATCTGGCGCGCCTGTTCGGGCGTAGCAATCGCGCGCCCCAGCTCTTTGGCGAAGCGAACGTCGCGCTCGATCATTTGGATCGAGGTCATGCGCACTCCCTTGGTGGTGTTCCAGAGATTGTCCTCGATACCGGCACGGGTGTGTTGTCCCAGCGCGATGCACATCATGGCAAGCGAGTGGGTCAGACGGAACGTCGTCTGGTAGGTGAAGCACGAGCCATGCGGCGTGCGGCGTATCAGCTCCATGATGTCAAACGGATTTGCGCCGCAGGCGCCACCGGCGCCCATGCTGAAGAAGCCGTTCATCGGCCCCATGTAGTAACCCTTGCGATCAGCCGCTCGACGATCTCAAGACCGTGGACGTGGCCGAGCGCGAAGTAAGGCTGGATCCCGTGCTGGACCATCCGCTTGATGTTCTCCAGATAGAAATCCGGTGTGGAGTCGGCGACCATGTTGGCCATGGCGTGGATCATCACCGGATTTTCAAAGCGCGTTCCCTGAAAGGCGTCATCTACCGGATGCAGTGCCGTCAGGTCCCAGAGGCCTGAGCCACACAGAATCGTGACCTGATCAGGCTTCGGATCGATCTCGGCCAGCTTGTGGCGCGCGTCGTAGCTCCCCCACTTCGCTTCTTCACCCGGCTCCGGCGCAAAAGAGATGGACCCGCCGACCTGCAGGATCATCTTGGGCACGGCCTTGCGCACGCGCGCGACCTGGTCGCCATATTCCCGGAGGTTTTTGGAGATGTGGCCGGTCTTGGGATCGCGCACATGGATGTGGAGGAGCGTGGCCCCCGCGTTATAACAATCCACCGCGATCTGGGTTTGTTCTTCCCATGTGAGCGGGACTTGTCCGGGGAAATCGTCCGGCATCCACATCGGCCCATAGGGCGCGGCAGTGATCATGAGCGGTGCCTGATTCTCAGGTAGTAGTGAGTCATCTGTGAAATACATGGTTGTTCTCCTCCAGTATTGGCTTACGTTCATTTTTTGTTAGAACATCCAGCCGTTTCAGCATCCGACATCCGCAGCCCCAGCGAAATCGTTTCGCGACAGTCCCATAATGTCGACTGTCAGAATTGCCAGTCCCACTCTCAGAAGACATGTGCTTGCTCTCACACTTACTGTTGAACCACCGCCAGTGGGACAGTTGAATTTTTCAGTAGCGGATTCCAAAAGTAACCGCAATGAACTGGGTATTAATGTCCTTGGTCGGGGCGTAGTGAAAACGCGCCTCTGTATAGAGCCGGTAGGGAGCTTCGCCAACTCTTACCGTGAACCCTATGCCAGCGTTCACGCCCCATGCACTTGTCGTAGAGGTTGCCAGAGTCTGATTGGCAGTTACCGTTCCCGATGTGCAAGCAAACCCCCACCAGAGCCACGCTGGTGTGCATATGGTGCCGGGGCCGACAGTGACCTGCCGGGAGAGCCAGTTCTTGCGAAAATACCAGCCGCCGCCGCCGATGAGATAGGTGCCGAACTTCTGACCGCTCAGTTCGTACCGGTAATTTCCAGTGAGAGCATAAAGGTTGCTGTTGCCGTTGAGGATGCTGGACTGCGAAGCCTCCGTTTGGAGGGGGAGCAGCACTCGGCTGGAAGGATACATCCTGTTCCATAGAAACTCGCCGATGACTGCGTTGTTCAGGTTGAAGTTGTAGCCCACTCCTCCTGTCGCACCCCAGCCTGTTCCCATGACGTGCGCCGTCGAGCTGACGGGAATGTTGACCACCATGCCTAGATTGCTGTTGAGTTTGCACATGCCAGTGCAGTCATTCTGGGCATGGAGAAGCGGCAGGGGCGCCAGTGCTATCGCAAGAATGATGTTCCGGAGCAGCCATTTCCTGCCAGGTATTGATTTACCCACTCGGGGTCACCTCCAGAGATTTTTCATGGGCTTATTCCTCCTCGAGGAACCACGAAAAACGTTCTCGACCGGACACAGTCAGAACAAAAACGTATCAAGCACGATGGCGCTCCGGTTACTGGCAAAACTGCCAGTTCGTAGCAGAGAATCGGCTGGGCTGTACGCGACTGTTGCCCGGTAGCGCTACCAAACCTCTTCAGCCGCGAGTGTCCTGGCGGCCGCCCCGCTGGTTCCCTTTACCATGGCCTGATCCGGCTGTTTTCCTGCTTTTCTTCTTTTCCATGTAGTGGTATGATGCCCAACCAATCCCCCCTGGGGCAGACACTGCCTGCCCCAATACTCGCTTCCGCTGCAGACCGGAAAAGAGTCGGCCCTGATTCAAACCCATTCACTGCGGCCTGAGCGCCGTGGTTACGCCTCTCTTATGGGAGCTCGCGAGATAAGCCGGAGGATCAAAATGCGCATCGACCGTTCGAAGGTATTCGCAGCCGTATCAGCGTGCCTGGTGTTTCTGGCATCGGCGACATTTGCACAGGCCGCTACCTTCACCATCGGGGGCACCGTCTCCGGGTTGAACACCGGGACTTCGGTGACCTTGCTCGACAACGGCACCGATGCGCTCAAGGTGACGGCCAACGGAAAATTTACCTTTAAAACGGCTCTGGCCACCGGTGCGAAGTACAGCGTCACCGTAAGCGTCCAGCCCACCGGCGAGACCTGCACGGTGACGGGCGGTTCAGGCACAGTAGGCTCCGCCAATGTCACCACGGTCAAAGTCACCTGCAAAGCCAAGACCTACACCATCGGCGGCACAGTCTCTGGGTTGATCACCGGCCGGTCGGTGACGCTGCTGGACAACGGCACGAACGCGCTCAAAGTAACGAAGAACGGTGCCTTCACCTTCACCACAGCGCTGGCAGGCGGTGCCGCCTACAGCGTCACCGTCGGCACGCAGCCCAGCGGCGAAACCTGCACGGTGACCAAGGGATCGGGGAAGGTGGCTGCGGCGAATGTCACCACGGTCGTGGTCTCCTGCAAGGCCAACACGTATACCATCGGCGGCACGGTCTCGGGCCTGAACACCGGCGCTTCGGTGACGCTGCTCGACAACGGCACCGATTCGCTCAAGGTGACTGCCAACGGCAAGTTCACTTTTGCAAAACCTGTGGCCAGCGGATCTGCCTACAAGGTCACGGTCAGCGTTCAACCTACAGGCGAGACCTGCACGGTGACAGCCGGTTCAGGCACAGTCGTCGCAGCCAACGTGACCAACGTGGTTGTTGCCTGCAAGGCCACCGCTACCTTCACTATCGGGGGCACAGTCTCGGGTTTGAACACTGGCGCTTCCGTAACGTTGCTCGATAACGGCGGCGATGCGCTTACGGTGACTGCCAACGGCGCCTTCAAGTTCAAAACAGCTTTAGCCACCGGCGTGAAGTACGCCGTCACCGTCGGCACACAGCCCACCGGTGAAACCTGCACCGTCACAAACGGTTCGGGCACAGTAGGCACAGCCAATGTGACCAACGTCGTGGTCGCCTGCAAATCGACCGCAACCTTCACTATTGGCGGCACCGTCTCGGGTTTGAACACTGGCGCTTCCTTGACGCTGCTCGATAACGGCGGCGATGCACTTACAGTGACCGCCAACGGCGCCTTCAAGTTCAAAACAGCATTGGCCACCGGCGTGAAGTACGCCGTCACGGTCGGCACGCAGCCCACGGGCGAAACCTGCACGGTCACGAACGGGTCGGGAACGGTGGGCACCGCCAACGTGACTAACGTTGCGGTCGCCTGCACAGCCCCGACCTTCACCATCGGCGGCACACTCTCGGGATTGAACACGGGCGCCTCGATAACGCTGCTCGATAACGGCGGCGATTCGCTTACGGTGACAGCCAACGGTGCGTTCACGTTCAAAACAGCTTTGGCCAGCGGCAAGACCTACAACGTCACGGTCGGGACGCAGCCCACGGGCGAGAACTGCACGGTCACCAACGGTTCGGGCACAGTAGGCTCAGCCAACGTGACCAACGTCGCGGTCGCTTGCAAAACCGCTGCGACCTTCACCATCGGCGGCTCGGTCTCAGGGTTGAACAGCGGTACTTCGGTGACGCTGCTCGACAACGGTGGCGATTCGCTCACGGTGAGTGCCAACGGCGCGTTTACCTTTAAAACACCCATCGCCAGCGGCTCCACGTACAGCGTCACGGTCGGCACGCAGCCCACGGGCGAGACCTGCACGGTCACCAACGGCTCCGGCACAGTGGGGTCAGCCGATGTGACCAACGTCGCAGTTGCCTGCTCAACCGGTACCGGCGGAGGTGGCGCGTATTGGATCCCCTATTCCGCGACCCCCGTCCCCGGCGTAACCCCGACCGGAAAGAACGGCCTGTTCGTGATTCCTTCGGACAAGCTGACTTCGGCGCCCGCTCCAACTTTTGTCACCACAGACACCACCCAGTTGCTCGGGCTCGGAACGCAAATTTCCACGAAAGGCGGGTTAGCGACGTACTCGCCGCAGCTCATGATGTACGCCGACACCACCTCCACCGGAACCACCAAGATCTTCGGCCTGGCCTTGGCGAACACGTCGAGCGTTCCGACGCCGACCCAGGTCAGCAATCTCTCCCTGTCTTCGACCCAACAGGTTTGTGGGGCGTTCTCCTCGGAGACTGACGTCACGCAGCCGACAACGCTGTTCATCGTCATCGAGGTCGGCACTTCAATCCAGTGCAGTTCGGGCGGAGGAACTTTCGAGGTCATCCACTACACGGATTCGGCGACCACGGCCCCAGCTGTGGTGAGCATCAACACAACCGAGATCCAATCCGTCTATCAGAACGGCAAACTGACTGCGCTGCTGCTGTACGATTCAACCACGAAGTCGTTTAACGCCTATAGCGATAACACGTTCACGTCTCCCACGCAGAAGATCACGGGCCTGAGCGGCTCCGCCTATGTCACGGGCGTCTTAGACTCAGCCACCTTAAGCATTCCCGAATTGTTCTTCACCGTGACCACCTCCGCTACCACCCCGGCGAATGAGTTGTACCGCATCGATGGAGCCACGCTGGCGGTCACTCTAATCCAGAACATTGGGAGTAGCACTCTCGACTACTCCGCCCCGCAGGACGACACCAACCTGTACTACCAGGTCCTTACCGGCACCACGAGCGTTTCCGCTGCGTTCTATCAGGTTGCGCTCGTCGGTGGCACGCCCAAGCTTCTCTACACGGCACCGTCATACACCTCGACCGTGGGGACCAGCTATCGGCTGATCGGCAGCAACGATTCGGTTGTCGCTTTCCAATACACTTCTGGCACCTCGGACCCAACCAAAGCAACGGCAACGCTCTACACCATGCCGGTTGGAGCATCCACAACCACCCCGACCACGCTCGCCAACTACGGCACTGGCGACACGCTGCAGGTAGCTTTCCTGGCTGTGCCCAGCGGTGGTGCCCTTTCCAGCAGCGTGCTGTTCGCGACCGTCCAAAACGCTAAGGGAACGTTTCCGGCACTCACGTATGCTTATTCCGCGGTGTCGATACCGCTCAACGGAGGTACAGCGCCGGCTCCGATTGCAAATTCCATTTACGGAGCGCTGGCCATCGTCTCCAACCGGCTCACCGACAGCGTATGGCAGGTGACCGGCATTACCGACACAGATGGCGGTTACGGCGGCGGCACGGCCAATACGGTGAATGTGGCCAGTCTGGCGGATACTCCGTTCACCACCACAGGCGGCGGGAACTATGTGTTCTCGACCGGATTTATCGGATCACTCTTTGCCATCTCAAGCAATAACATCGCCATCGGCGACTTCTTCAATGAGCCCGCAGTCATCTTAGGCGGCCCGCTGCAGGTGGAGGGTGTTGCGGCTGACTTGAGCAAGAACTTCCTCTATCCGATCGCGATCACGAATACCGAGGTATTTCCGTATTAGGCAGGCGGTATAGAAGAAGCTGGATGAGGGATGATTCGGTCATTCAACTCCGCGGAGGGGCGCCGTGCGGCGCCCTTCACTTCTTTGTTAAGTTGCTCAGGGAATCCGTCTTGCGTCGGGGTACGCCTTTAGAGGTTGCGGAAAAAGATATTTTGTACGGCTGAGATTCACCTCAGCGGCTGAAGCCGGCATTGATTCGACGCACGGCGCGGCTTGAAGCCGCGCCCTTTCAAGACAAGACAGAATCAGGACAAGGCAGAATCAGGACAAGGCAGAATCGTGAGTTTTTCCGCAGCCTCTTTTGCGCGCACTGGTTCGGCGGATCGCAACCTGAAAAGATTTTCATCCTGAGGCGCTGCTTCGCATCGTTTAAACTAAGCGCCTTATCTAAAGTCGGAAAATTCACACGCGAGGGTACGTATGCGTTTGGGCATCAGCAGGATCATCCCGGCTGTTCTCTTTTCTCTTCTTCCGCTGGCCGCTCTGGTGGCGGTCGACAAACCGTTTCATGACGCGCCGGCCTCGGCGAAAGCGCAGAAGAATCCATTTGCCGGGCAGCAGGCGGCGGTGGACGCGGGGAAGCCGCTCTACGCCCGGAACTGCTTGGCCTGTCACGGAAAAGCCGGGAAGGGAACCGGTAACGTGCCTTCTCTCGTGGATGGCAAGTTGGCGGGAGTGGCGGCGGGCGAGGTGTTCTGGTTTATCACCAAAGGAGACCCGGAGAACGGGATGCCCTCATGGGCGGCCCTGCCGGAGCAATCCCGATGGCAGATTGTGACCTACGTGGAGGCGATGGTTTCCGGCAATGTGGGCGCCACCGCGAAGGCAGCCCCGGTCGCGGAAGTGGACACCGGGGCGGTGAAGGACGCGTCTCCCAACGCGCCGTTCACCGATTTCCGCTATGAGAAGCCCGGAACGACGCGCAAGATCACGGTGAAAGATCTTCCCCAGCCCTATGCCACCGATTCCTCGAGCAACGGCGCCGAACTGGTGGCGCGGCCGGAGAACGCGTGGCCGGTGGCGCCCGCCGGGTTCAAGGTGGAACTCTTCGCGGCCGGGCTCGAAAATCCACGTCTGCTTCGCACCGCTCCCAATGGCGATATTTTCCTGGCAGAGAGCGATCCCGGACGAATCCGCGTGTTCCGCGGCATGACCGGCGACGGCAAGCCGGAGCAGTCGGCGGTTTTTGCGGAGGGGCTGAAGCAGCCGTATGGGATTGCGTTTTATCCGCCCGGTTCGGATCCGCAGTGGATTTACGTGGGCAACACCAACGAGGTGATTCGCTTTCCCTATCACAATGGCGATCTGAAGGCGAGTGCGCCGTCGCAACACATCGCCGACCTGCCGGCTGGGGGCGGGCACTGGACGCGTGCGGTCGAATTCTCTCCGGATGGCAAGAAGATGTTTGTGGCCGTGGGCTCGGCGTCGAATGACGACGATGTGGATACGCATCCCAGGGAGAAGGATCGCGCCGACATTCTGTGGTGTGATTCGGCGAACTGCGAGTTGAAGGTGTACGCCTACGGCATTCGCAATGCCGGCGGCGGCATCGCGGTGAATCCGCAGACGGGCGAACTGTGGTGCTCGGTGAACGAACGCGACGCGCTCGGCGACAACCTTGTGCCTGATTACATCACGCACGTTGAGGAAGGCGGATTCTACGGATGGCCGTGGTGGTACATGGGGGCGCATCAGGATCCGCGGCAGCAGGGCAAACATCCCGAGTTGAAAGATAAGGTGCTCGTTCCCGACGTGCTGCTGCAGCCGCACAACGCTTCGCTCGAATTCATCTTCTACGGGGCGGACAAGTTCCCGGCGGAATACAAGGGAGACATTCTTGCTTCGGAGCATGGATCGTGGAACAAGAAGGTGCGCGTGGGCTATGAAGTGATCCGTGTGCCGCTGCATGGGACCGGGCACGCCACCGGCGAGTATCAGGATTTCCTGACCGGGTTCGTGCTGCCGGATGGGCATGTGTGGGGACGTCCGGTTGGGATCGCCACCGCTTCGGACGGTTCGCTGCTGGTGAGCGACGACGGGTCGAATTCGATTTGGAGAGTGAGTTATACGGGGAAGTGAAAAGGCAGTGGCTAGGGGTCAGTGGTTAGTCGCGAGAAAGGTCGGAGCGTCTTTTACTAACCACTAATCACTAGCGACTAGCCACTAACCACTGCTAGTGAAAGTCGTGCGAGACAGTTTCCGCTTTCGTGACGAACAGCGGCTGCACACGTTCAGCGCGGACGGAAATGACGTTGTCCTGATTCTGCAAGATCCCTTCGATGGCGAGGAAGCGCTCGCTGGCCAGCAGCAGACGATTCTGATGAAACAGGTCGGGCGTGATGATGGCGTTGGCCACTCCGGTTTCATCTTCCAGGCTGACAAAAACAAATCCCTTGGCGGTGCCCGGGCGCTGGCGGGTGATGACGCAGCCTCCGATGCGCAGGCGCTTGCCGCTGGGAAGGTCGCGCAGTTCGCTGGCGCGGCGAATGCCCATGGCATTGAGCCATTCGCGGCGGTAGGCCATGGGATGCGGGCCCACGGTCAGTCCGGTGCCGTGGAAGTCGGCGACCAGGCGCTCTTCGTGATTCATGGGCGCAAGCGGCGAGGGCGAATCGGGCTCGGGCTGTTGTTCGAGCAGCGGTCCGGAGCCGCGGACGGCGCGCTCGACTTGCCAGAGCGCGTCGCGGCGGTGAAGCGAGTTGCGAGTACCGGGTCCCGAGTTGCGAGATTCCTCCGCCCCTCGCGTGCGCTCGGGGGTCGGAATGACAAGGAATTTTGAGATCGCGTTCAGCGCGCCGATTTCCGCCAGCGTGGTGAGTTCGTCTTTCCGTAATTCGGGAACGCGCCGCGTGAGGTCGTGGATGGAAGTGAAGGGAGTGCGCGCGCGTTCGCGCACCAGCGCCTGGCCGGCTTCTTCGCGCATGCCGCGGACGTAGCGCAAACCCATGCGTAGCGCGATGATGGCGCCTCCTCCAAGCTCAGTGCCTTCCCTCCGGGACTCGTTCCATATGAACGGTTCTTTCCCAGGACTTCCGTCCTGGGCTAACGAATGCCGTCCCTTGCGGGACTGGTCTGGGGGCAGATCGTTAGCGCCGGTGTTCTCTTCCAATTTTCTTTGGCCAACGACCAACGACGAACGACCAACGACTTCACTAGCAACTGCCTCTAAACTGCAATTCCATTCCGACTTCGTTACATCCACGGGCAACAGCTTCAAGCCGTGGCGCTGCGCGTCTTTGACGATGGTGGCGGGTGAATAAAATCCCATGGGCTGGTTGTTGAGCAGGGCGGCGGTGAATGCGGCCAGGTAGTGGCATTTCAGATAAGCGCTGGCATAGGCGATGAGCGCGAAGCTGGCGGCGTGGGATTCGGGGAATCCGTAGAGCGCGAACGAAGTGATGGAGAGAATAATTTCTTCCTGCGCTTTTTGCGAGATTTTATTTTGCGTCATGCCGGCGCGCAGCCGGGCTTCGATTTCTTTCATGCGCGCCTGCGAGCGTTTGAAACCCATGGCGCGGCGCAGTTCTTCGGCCTCGCCTCCGGTAAAGTTGGCGGCGATCATCGCCAGCCGCAGCAGTTGCTCCTGAAACAGCGGCACGCCGAGCGTGCGTTTCAGCACGGGCTCAAGAGAGGGATGCGGATAAGTGACGGCCTCGCGCCCCTGGCGGCGCTGGATGAAAGGATTCACCATTTTACCGACGATCGGTCCGGGACGGATAATGGCGACCTGGACCACGAGGTCATAAAAACGTAGCGGACGCAGTCGTGGCAGGGACGCCATTTGCGCACGGCTTTCTACCTGGAAGAGGCCGATGGTGTCAGCCTGCTGCAATGCGGAATACACCGGCGGATCGTCGGCGGGTAGGTGCGCCAGATCGACTTCTTCGTGATAGTGGTCGCGGATGAGTTCGATCGAATCTTTTAGCACAGCCATCATGCCGAGGCCGAGCAAGTCGACTTTGATGATGCCCATGTCGGCGCAATCTTCTTTGTCCCATTGCACAACGACGCGGCCGGGCATGGACGCGGGCTCGAGTGGCACGACGGAATCGAGTTGTCCCTGGCAGATGACCATGCCGCCGGAGTGCTGCCCGAGATGGCGCGGCATATCCTGCACGGCCAGGCACAGTTCGTAATATTTGCGCAGGCGGGGATGATTGAGGTCGAGTCCGGCGTCGCGGAAGCGGCGGTCGAGCGCGTCGTTCTCGTCGCGAAATTCCCAGGTAGCGACGGCGGCGGAAATCTTCTGGAGCGTTTCCGGATCGAAGCCGAGCGCCTTGCCCATTTCGCGCGCGGCCATGCGGTTGCGATAGGTGATGACGTTGGCCGTCATGGCGGCGCCGCGTTCGCCGTATTTTTTGTAGAGATACTGAATCACTTTTTCGCGCTCGTCGCCGCTGGGCAGGTCGAGATCGATGTCGGGCCACTCGCCGCGTTCTTCGGAAAGAAAACGCTCGAAGAGAAGCTCCATGCTGACGGCGTCGACCGCGGTAATGCCGAGCGAGTAGCAGACGGCGCTGTTGGCGGCCGATCCGCGTCCCTGCACGAGAATATTTTGCTCGCGGCAGAAGCGGATGAGATCCCAGACGATTAAAAAGTATCCCGCGAGTTTTAACCTTTCGATGAGTTTCAATTCTTTTTCGATTTGAAGACGAGCCCGGGCTTGCAGGTCGGGCGGCTTGCGGCCGTAGCGATCGCGAAAACCTTCCCAGGAGCGCTCGCGCAGAAATGAATTCATGGTCTCGCCTTCGGGCACGGGATAGCGCGGGAACTCGTAGCCAAGATCGTTCAGCGTGAATTCAAGGCGGGAAGAAACTTCCAGCGTATGGGCGATGGCTTCCGGCAGGTCGGCGAAGAGTTGCTGCATTTCCGGCGCGGATTTCAGAAAACGTTCGGAGTTGCGGGAGAGCAGGCGCCCGGCAGTGGATAACGTACGGTGATGGCGAATCGCAGTGAAGGCATCACACAATTCGCGGGCTTTGGCGGTGACGTAGCAGACGCCGTTGGTGGCCAGCAGAGGGAGATTCAGCGAACGGGCGATGTCGATCGCGGCGCGGTTGCGGGATTCTTCTTCGCGCTGGAAATGGCGTTGCAGTTCGACGTAGACGTTTTTGGGGCCGAAGATGGCGATGAGTCGATCGACTTGGCGGCGGGCTTCGTCGATGCCGCCTTGCTGCAGGGCCGCGGCCAATGGGCCTTCCGCGCCACCGGTCAGGCAGATGAGGCCGTGGGCGTGTTCTTGCAGTTCGTCTGCGCACACGGCGCCTTCGCCTTTTTTGGCGCGCAACTTCATTTTGGTAATCAGGCGGCAGAGATTTTGATAGCCGGCGCGCGAGGAGACGAGGAGGGGAAGACGGAAAGAGTTGGCATGCCCCGCCGATTTGTCATTTCGAGCGGAGCGAGGAATCCCTATCCCATTGGCAGACTGCCGGGGGTAGGGATCCTTCGACTCCGCCAGTGCTGCACTTCGTGCAGCACTGGCTCCGCTCAGGATGACAGGATGAAGGGGAGAGCAGGTGACTTCCGCGCCGATGTGCGCCTTGATTTCCATCTTCTTTGCGGCCAGGTGGAAGCGCGGCGCGCCATACACGCCGTCGGCGTCGAGCAGCGCCATGGCCGGCAGTTTGAGCTGGGCGCACACGGCGGCCAATTCCTCGGGCAGAGACGCACCTTCGAGAAAACTGAAAGCAGAGCGGGCGTGAAGTTCGACGTACATCAGTGGCCAGTGATTAGTGGTCAGTGGCCAGTAAAAATGTTGGAATCAATAGTTTTCACTGATCACTAACCACTAGCCACTGACCACTTGTTTCAGTCATACGTTCCTTCCACGAACCAGCCGCCGCCGAGCAGATCGTGCACGAGGCGGTAGAAAGAAATCGCTTCGCCGTTGCGCAGGGCGTTGTTTTGCAGAGCGCTGTTACGCAGAGCAATGTCCCACTCGTCGCGCGACCAGGCTTCGCGCTCCCACCAGTCGCCGGAGGAGCGCCAGGGGCCGGCTTTCCAGAGCACATCGCCCTGCACTTCTTTTTTTCGACACACCAAATGCACGGGCTGACCGTTTTCCAGAGTCACGCTGGCGCGCAGCGGCGGACGAAAACGGCGCAGAGCGGTGACCACCGATTTTTCTTCCGCCTTGTCAGAAGCTTCGCGCTCACTTTTTTGCGGGACCTCAGCCACAAAGCGCTGCATGCGAAATCCCTCAGGATGATGCGTGTCGAGCAACTCCAGCGCTCCAACTTTGTTTCCGCCGACCATCCCGGCAATGCGAGCGAGGGTGAGTTCCAGTTTCTCCGGTTCCGGCGATGGAGGCAGGAACAGGCCTCCCTGCGCGGATCGCGGGCGTGCCGGTTCGGCGGCCAGATGGATTTTAACGATGGGCGCGCCCGGCGGATGCGCGTTCAAATCCAGTTGCAGCAGCTTGAGAAAAACTTTGGTGTCGAGCATGGGCAGGGGCAGCCGCAGGGTGCGGATAAATTGTTGATTGTTGATTTTTGATTGTTGATAGTGTGCAGAAAAGTTTTCCAGCTCCAGCGTTAGGCGCAGTTCCTGCGTGGCCAGGGCCCGCGAACCTAACCGCGCGCAGATTTGTTCGAGCAGGCGATTCAGCAAAAAGGCCAGAGGTTCGAGCAAGACGATGGGATGTTCCAGTTCGACGGCTTCTTCAAATACCGGCGGCGCTTCCAGGGGCACAAGCGTGCGAGAAGCGGCGCCTCGCGCCAGTTGCTGCAGGCGCAGGCCTTCTTGTCCCAGACGTTCGCTGAGCGAAACTTCTGGAAGCGCGGCCAACCCGCGCAGGTTGCGGATGCCCCAGCGGTCGAGGGTTTCGAGCAGGCGGACGGCCGTTTTTTTTTCGTCTCCATCGGGGCGGTCTTCTCCGAGATGCTCGGCTCCGAGTTGATCAGTGAACAGCACTTCCACCGGCAAAGATCCCAATTGCTCCGCTTCTTTCCCGGAAGGAATCACAGTGACGCCGGAAAAGCCACGGGCGGCGAGCACGGCCGCGTCGGGATTGGAAGCCACGGCAACGTTGGCCTCGAGTCCGAGCGCGGCCGCGCGGTTGTGGAGAGCGCGAGAAATTTCGGGCAGCGATCCGAACAGAGATTCCATGCCCGCAAGATCGAGCAGGACGGTGTCGCAGGCGGCGTCTTCCACGCACGGAGAGAACGACTGGGCGCAGTCGAGCAGGGCGGCATGCGCGGCGGATTCCTGCAGCGGAGAACGCGTGCGTAGTGCGAGTTCCGGGCACAATTCGGCTTGCGCTTTGGTCATGCCGGGCGCGATGCCCATGCGGGCGGCCTTTGCATTGACCGCGATGGTTTTTTCCAGCGGAGGTTTGCCTTCGAGAATGGCGACCGCGCGTGCCTGCAATTCCGGTTCGGCGCGCAGGGCCGCCGCCATGGGAAAATTCGGCACGTAGATGCAGGCAAACGGCATGGCGACATTGAGTCATTCAGTCATTGAGTCATTGAGTGATTGAGTGATTGAGCTATTGAGTCATTGAGTTATTGATTTCATCCCGCCCAGGCAGTTTTGGTTTCGAACGCGACCGAGCGTGCGGGTTTGCGGTCCAGGCGTGAGCGGATGAGTTCGGCGGTGATATTCAGTCCGGTCAGCAGTTGCGCGTGCGCGGGACGGGAAATTGCGCCAGAGGTTGTGGCGTCCCTACGGGACTTGTTGGTTTTTTCCACGGCTACCCGGCACTGCTGTGCCGGGCTATCGCATGCCGCCGCTTCGCGGCTGGATTCTGATGGATCGAGCATCATCGTTTCTTCCTGATCGCCTGGCGCGCACAGCTGCAGCAGCAGCGACGAGCAGTTTCCGGCGATGGGGTGCTGCTCGATGGCCAGCAGGATCGTGGGCGTGTACTCCACTGCGCGGCGGAAGCGGAACCACGTGGTCAGTGGAATATGGCGCGCCGCCTGCGGCGGCAGATCGCCGAGGTCGAGGACGATCAATCCGAAGCCGCCGCTTTCAAGCAGCAAATCCGTGGCACGCAGGACTTGCTCCATACGGCGCTCGGATTGCCGCGAGCCATTTTCCTTCAACCCAGTTTCCTTCCATCCAGTGCGGTCGAAGTCGAGTGCTACTTGCGAGGAAACCCCCACTTCTCGCGCAAAAGGCGCGCGAGAAATGGGGCACCCGTCGCTTGATTGATCCTTGCTTGCTCGATCCTTTGAATCTTCGCCGCAGCGCACCCACAGCAGCCGTTCCAACTCCACCCCGGCGGCTGCCGCAGACTGGGGATCGAGCGCGTCACTGGCATCGACCACCGCGCAGAATTCTCCGCGGCGAGTGGCGGCGGCCACCGCGGCCAGAAGCAAGGTGGTGCGTCCCGAGGAGGCGGGGCCGCAGATTTCAGTCAGGCATCCGCGCGGCAGGCCCCCGGTCAGGGTATCGAGGGCCGAGACGCCGCTCGAAACCATTTCCGGCGCTGGACGAATATCTAGCTGCGAAGCCGGGGTTACGCGGGCCGGAAGGATTTTTGATGGCCGATTTTTGATGGCGGATTGAACGCGGGCCAGGGGAGATTCCTGCGCCTCTTGCTTCTCAGAAATCTGCAGGTTTATGTAGGGACAGCCGCCTAAGCCTGCCCTGAGCGAAGTCGAAGGGGCTGTCCGGTCGAGCGAAGCTCGACTGGCGCTCGTGAGCGAGCCCACTTCAGGCTCAGTGTCGTCATCAAAAAAAGGGCGGCCCAGGGCCGCCGAAGTGGAAATCACTGCGGAAGACATAACATTCCTCGGAAGAATTTCAGGGAGCGCCGGGGCTGGTGTTCAGAATAGAGCCGCGGAGGCGTTTTCGCTTTTTATTCGCCTTTAAAGATTCTGCTCCGGGGGGCGAGGTTTGTCAAGAGGGATGGTTTGGCGCCGGTTATGAGTGAAATGGGGATTTTTCGCCACCCCCCTTAAGTTCCATCAGGGCATTTGCAGGGAGTCGGTGGCGGGGGTGGTGGCGGCGGTGGCTGTAGTAGGACCGCATTCAACTGCGCAGTTGGAAGCTCGTAGAGAACGCCCACCCTCAACCAGCAATACAACGCAAGCGCAGCCACCGGAATGCCGATCAGCAAGGAGACAGCAAGTCTCTTCGAAGGCAGATGAACTGGCTCGTTTGCCTTCCTGGCTATAAAGAACCTCCCCATCGGTAGCGCCAATCCGACTACCATCATAAAAAACACGAGGATCGACCTGACTATCTGCGTGCTCATTCCAGGCCCTGAGATCGCGTCATAGAAAAACTCTGGGAACGTAAGCATGAATTCCCCACGGGCCAGCGCTACGACAGGGGGAAGGATGAAAACTGGAAACGCCCAGAACCACACGACGGCAAACATCACGAACCACGCCGGGCGAGAGCGCTTCGCATTCCCCGTCCACACAACAATCAGCCCGATGAGAATAATTGCCAGGCACGCAACCCCGAAACGGTGGTCCGCATAAAGTTCTCCCTGAAAGCCTGCATCCAATTGCGCCACCGCAGCGCGGTCACTCGCGGCACCGTAATACCACAGCGCTGGTCGGACGAAGAAAAGAAGAGCAATCGTATGAAGGATGCTGGAAACAAAAACCGAATCAGGACGTACTCTCATGGCGGTCCTCCCTAACGAAGGTGCCTACGAGACCACTTTCTACTCCAAGATGCGACGATTTGCTAGTCAGGCTGACGTAACCAGGGCATTTCACTCATCCCCGCCGCTTTTGCTCTCCGTGCCCTCTCGCTCACCTCCCCTTCTTCCGTCCGTCCAATCCCAACAGTGTCGCGACAGTTTGTGCTAAATCCCAAGTTCAAGAATTCAGATTTCTGATTCGTCGACTGCCCATCCCGGCAGGGAAAAAGGAGCTTCTCTATGCCCAGATTTCGTCTGCTTGCCTTGTTGTCCGGTGTTTTGTTGATTGCAAGTTTTAGTTCCGCGCAGACCGCCACGAGCGAAACCTTGATGCTCGATCTGCCGCGACAGAGCCAGCACGCCCGCGTGATGCAGCGGATCGGCATCACCGACATTACCGTGAACTATCACCGGCCGCTGGCCAACGGCCGCCCCATCTGGGGCAAGCTCGTGCCGTACGGGGAAGTGTGGCGCGCCGGAGCGAATGAAAATACGACCATCACGTTCAGCGATCCGGTGACGATTGAAGGCCAGCCGCTCGACAAGGGGACCTATGGCCTGCACATGATTCCGGGCGAGAGCCAGTGGACAGTGATCTTCTCCAAGAACTCGACCTCGTGGGGAAGTTTTTCTTATGAGCAAGGAGAAGACGCTTTGCGCGTTAACGTGAAGCCGCAAACGGCCGATGCCCACGACGCGCTGGCCTACGATTTCGACGAGGTGAAGCCGGACTCGGCCGTCGTCACCATGCGGTGGGATAAAGTTGCGGTCCCGTTCAAAGTTCAGGTCAAGGTGAACGACATTGTTACCGCCAGCATCCACCGGCATTTGTACGGGCTTAATCAATACTACTGGGAAGGCTGGGACGACGCGGCCGGATACTTTCTGGCCAACAAAATCAATCTCGACGAAGCGCTGAAAGATGAAGACCAGTCGATTCAGGCGGAAGAACGATTTGACAACCTGATCGGCAAATCGAGGATCCTTGAGGCGATGGGACGCAAGGAAGATGCTACGACGTTCCACGCCAAGGCGCTGGAGAAGGCCAGTGCCGTGCAACTCTACTCCTATGCCCGTCAGTTGCAGGTGGAGAAGAAACAGGACGAGGCTCTGGCGCTCTACCGGACCAGCGCGAAGAAGTTTCCCGAGGACTGGACCTCGCATCTGGGCCTGGCCCGGGTGCGCAGTGCGCAGGGAGATTTTGATGGCGCGGTGAAGGAAATGCAAATCTCTCTGACCGGCGCACCGGACGCCAACAAGAAGGCTTTAGAAGGCTATATCAAGCGGCTGCAGGCCAAGGACGACATCAATAGGTAGCGCATTGTCATACTGAGCGGAGTCGAGAGGATCGCGCAGCGATCCTCGCGGCGGAGTCGAAGCATCCCTACCTGACGCGATTCCTTTCGGGCGGAATCGCAGTGCGGAGTCTTACTCGTGGGTGGCGTCATTTCTTTAGCAGGAGATGAGCTGGATATAGGGATGCTTCGACTGCGAACGAGTCGCGCTTCGCGCAGTTCGTTCTTCGCTCAGCATGACAAGGGGTCGTGCGATCTGAAGTCTGGTCTTCCAAGCCCGTTTCATGGAGGCCGGCCGGGTGCCCCATTTCTCGCGCGTTCTTGGCGCGAGAAGTGGGATTTTCGCCATAGCGAAGTCGAAGGGCGACCGTCGCCGCTTGAGCATCGCCACATGGGCAGGAATCACATGAGGAATCTGTGACATGATAGGGGGATGAAGAAACAAGCGTCCGACCAACAATCGCATGACCGCCGCTACCAGGAGCGGAAGCGGGCTGAAGCTGCCCGGCAGCAGCCTGTGAAGAAGAAGACCGCGAACGAAGTCTCGAAACCAGCGCCTGCCGCCGATGCGCCGAAGCAATAGCCGCTTCTGCGGAGCTGATGTAGCTTTCAGATTTAAGATTGCGACTCGCTGATGGTCTCGCGGACGCAGGTCTTTAATCTGCAATCTCCAATCAGAAGTCAAAAATCATCAATCCGTTCTTAGCCGGTGTTATGCAGGCCGGCGGCGATTCCGTTGATGGTCGCACCCAGGGGATATTCCAGGTCCGCGCTCTGTTGTCCCTGCTGTTTCCGCCGCAACAGTTCCACCTGAATCAGGCTCATCGGGTCGACGTAGGGATTGCGCAGGCGGATCGACCGCGCCAGCACGCGATTGCGGCTCAATAGTTCCCGCTGGCCAGTCACGCGCAGAATCATGCGGCGGGAGCGCAAAAATTCCTCTTCCAGCATGGAGAAGACGCGCTTGCGGAGCGCCGCATTCCCCACCAGCCCGGAATAGTCGCGCGCGATGCCGAGATCGGCCTTGGCCATGCCCAACTCCACGTTGCGCAGCAGTTCCGAGAACGCCGGAAAGCCGCGCGCGATCTGGCGCAGCAGTTGCTCGTGCCCCGGCCCGTTGTTTGCGAATTGTTCCAGCGCATAGCCCACGCCGAACCAGGCGGGCACGGCGTGCCGGCTCTGCATCCAGCCAAAGACCCAGGGGATGGCGCGCAAATCTTCCAGCCTTCTGCCCGTCTTATCTATTGAACGGCCGCGGCGCGATGGCCGCGATCCGATGCGCGCCGTGTCCAGCTCGTTAACCGGAGTCGCCTGCTCGAAATATTCCAGCACATCGGGATTGTCGGCGATCTCACGGCGGTAGATGCGGTACGCCTCCTGCGACATCTCTTCGATGGCTTCCTCCCAGCGCGTGGGATGCTGCGACTGCTGTTCTCCATGCAGCGTGAGAGTTTCGAGGCTCGCCGCGATCATCAGTTCCAGATTCCACTCGGCGAGCACCGGGTCGGCATACTTCCAGTTGAGAACTTCGCCTTGCTCGGTGATGCGAATCTGGCCCGAAAAACATCCGGGCGGCTGCGCAAGGATAGCGGCGTGCGTGGGTCCACCGCCGCGGCCTACCGTTCCGCCGCGGCCGTGGAACAGGCGCAGCTTCACTCCAGATTCTTTCGCCACCTGATGCAACTCGCGATGTGCTTTATAAAGCTCCCAGGTGCTGGTCAACATGCCGCCGTCTTTGTTGGAGTCGGAGTAGCCGAGCATGACTTCCTGCCATCGCCCCCAGGAATCGAGCAGCGGCTGATATTCGGGATCGCTCCACAGGCGGCGCATGACGGAGCCAGCCGCGCGCAAAGACTCGATGGACTCAAAGAGAGGGACTGGCATCAAGCCGGGATCTTCGGCAGATCCCGCAACTTGAACGTTGGCGGCCTTGGCTAACCGAATCACACCCAGGACATCGTCTTCCGACTCCGCGCCGCTGATGATGTAGCGGCAAATTGACTGCGCGGGATACATGCGTTTCAGTTTGGCGATGGTACGAAAGGTCTCGAGCAGTTCGCGGCTCTCGGCGGAATTCGTACTGCGCTCGGGCGTGGGCCCCAGTTCCTCGATAACCCGCGCGTGCACGCGGGCGTGCTGCCGGATGTCGAGCGTGTGCAGGTGAAAGCCAAACGTGCGCACCTTCCGCAGCAAGGAACTGACGTAGGTCCGCGCCAGGCGTTCTCCGCGATGGGTTTGCAGGCTGCTTTGTACTAAAAGAAGATCGCTCTCAAACTCTGCGGCGTCGTGGTAAGCGGCGGGCGCGTCCACCGCCTCGCGGCTCTGCTGGAGCTTGTGGAACATATAAGAGAGGAAGCGGCGATAACTTTCGGTCGTGTTGTGCGGCCCCCAGGCCAGATGCACGCCGGCAATCGAGCGTTCGTACTGCTTCAATCGCGAAAGCAATTCTTCCGAAACTCCGGTCTGGCGGCGCGAAGAACTGAGGCGGTCGCTCAGCGCCTCAACGTCGTTCAGGTACTCGCGCAGGATCAGCCCGCGGGCCATCTCCAGCGCGCCACGAATGCAATCCGGCTTGACCAGGGGGTTGCCGTCGCGGTCTCCGCCAATCCACGAGCCGAAGTGCACCAGATTGGGCAAGTTGTTTTCGTCGAGGTCGAGGCCGTAGACGTCGCGAAAGGCTTCCGCGATCTCGGCATAGATTTTCGGCAGCGCATCAAACAGGGAGAGCCGGAAGTAGCGCAGGCCCATGCGGATCTCGTCGTCGACCGTGGGCTTCGCCATGCGGACTTCGTCGGTCTGCCATAGCGACGTGACTTCGGCGCGAATGTTGTTTTCGCAGTCTTCCGCTTCTTCCGCCGTGAGCGGAAGGCGATCAAGGCGTTCCAGTTCCTGCGCGATGCGGCGGCGCTTCAGCAGCACGGTCTGCCGCGCGACCTCGGTGGGATGTGCCGTGAACACGGGAGTGATCGCGATCTGGTTGAGCGCCGCCACGGCGTCCTCTGCCGAAATCCCAGCTTCTTTCATGCGCAGAAGTGTGCCCCGAAACGATCCGGGCAGCGGCGGATGCTCGCGGTCGAGTTGGCCAGCGCGGCGGCGGCGGCGACGGTGGTTGGTCTCGGCCAGATTGGTGAGCTCGAAATAAGTCGCGAAGGCCTTGGTGACCTGGTAGGCGCGCGGCAAGTCCATCCCGGCAACGATCTCTTGCGCCTTGACCATGAGCTCCGGCGAAGACAGCTGCTCCGGACTGCGGCGGACGGTCTCGCGATGCTCGATCAGCAGTCGCCGCAATTCTTCCACGGAGTCGTACAAGTCCTGACCGGACTGCTCGACCAGCACTTGTCCCAGGATCGAGCCCAGCGAACGAACGTCACGGCGCAGCGGATTATCTTTCGCAGGCTCGTCCGAATGCGCAATCACTTCGGCCAGGCGGGCGTGCTGGTCGTCGGCTTTCCAAAGCGGCTTGGGCTGGCTCGAAGGCATTTAAGGATGTAGGCAGAATAAACGACGCGGCCGGAGCGTGCGATGAAAAGAGTAAATGATAGGAATTACCTTGCCCTGTCATGAGCTTGCACTGTCATCCTGAGCGGAGAGGCTGGTCCGCGAAGTGGACCAGCCTCGGAGTCGAAGGATCCCTACTTCGCTCATAGAAGCATGGACGTGGAAGGGAGTTCTATCTTGATGCCCGAACTGAGGGAGAACTCCCTGAAGCGGCGAAGTTGAATCCAGATTGTAGGGGTCCTTCGACTGCGTGTTCGTCCGCTTCGCGGACGAACACTTCGCTCGGGATGACACATAATGGTTATGGTGCGCTATCGCGCTATTTTGGCACTTCGAAGCGGTAGCCGATGCCGCGGAGGGTCTTCAGGTATTGCGGGTGGCGGGGGTCGCCCTCGATCTTTTCGCGGAGACGCCGTATGTAAACGTCGATGGATCGCGGCGTCACGAAAGGAGTTTCTTTCCACACCGCGTCGAGAAGTTGATCGCGTGTCAGAACGCGGCCGCGATGGGTGGCCAGGTATTCCAGCAGTCGGAATTCGCGCACCGTCGTGAGCACGTTGCGACCCTGCACCTGTACGGTCATCGACGAGACATCGATTTCCAGTTCGCCCAATCGCATGACTTCACCGGGCGCGGGAATCTGGCCTAATCCGCGCAGCACGCTGCGAATGCGGGCCACCAGTTCGCGCGGGCTGAACGGCTTGGTGATGTA
Source organism: Acidobacteriota bacterium (assembly GCA_013289685.1). Classification (GTDB taxonomy): domain Bacteria; phylum Acidobacteriota; class Terriglobia; order Terriglobales; family Acidobacteriaceae; genus Sulfotelmatobacter. Next base: position 319,683 of record JABCZL010000007.1, read on the forward strand.
ATCGTCGCCCCCCAGTTCCAATCCCTTCACCCGGTCGGCCTCGGAGGTCTTGGCCGTAAGAAAAATGATCGGCGTGGCGGAAAGGATGGGGGTCTGGCGGATGTGGCGGCAGAGTTCGAAGCCGTCGGTCCCCGGCAGCATCACATCGAGCAGAAACAGTGCCGGCATTTCCCGCACCGCCTCCGAGAGCACCGAAGCGCCGCTGACAAAGCTCTGCACCTCAAACCCGGCCGCCTGCAGATTGTGCGAAATGAGGCGGGCGATGTCCTCATCGTCCTCGACCACAAAGATGACTGGACGGAACGGGGTGGGGCCGCTGGAGTTCCCGTTCCGTTCGTGGAATTCGACTGGCTGCTGCATTTTTGGCGTCAGGGCCCACGAAGTCACAGGACTTTCCCAAGGGGAGGGCACGTATCCAAGACTGTATTGGGCAAATGTTGCGCGAATGTTTCCCCCGTGTTAATGAACGATGAATTTGTGAGGGAGTTCTGAGGCCGTGAGCCAAGAGCCGAGACCCTAATTCGTCGCCTTCTTCTTCGGCAGATGCCGCAGGCTGCGGCCTTCAATTAGGCTGTAGAGGTCTTCGGCGAGGTTTGTGGTGTGATCGCCGGCACGTTCCAGGGCCTGGGCCATGAGCAGCACATCGAAACCCGTGGTATCCCCCTGCGCCACGGTTTCCGCCAGATGCTTCTGGAACAGGGCGTGACAAACGCGGTCGATCTCTTTATCCATCTGCAAGACCTTCCGGGCACACTCCAGATCGAGCGTGGAGAATCCCTGGTGCACCAGGTCCAGCATGTCGCGCAGCACCACCGACATTTCCACCAACTGGCGCACATCGGCTGCCGCCATCTTTGAGGTCCGAGCCTGCACCCGCATGGCCACGCTCATCACCAGATCCCCAATGCGCTCCAGGTCGGTGGTGGACTTCAGACTGGAAAGCAACTGCCGGGCGCGCGCCTCATTCACCCGCGTGATGGCCTCCGGCAGACGCTCGTCGATCTGCCGCTCGATCAGGTCGAGTTCCTTTTCGCAATCCTTGATGGCGAGAAACGCCATGCGCGAAGAACTGGTGAGCAAGTCGCGCACGTTGAACGCGGCGTCGCGGGCGATGAGGCAAGCCTTCAGCGCGAGCCGCGCCAGGTCGTCTGGCCCGCCCAGTTTCGGCTCCGCCGCGGTCTTTGCCGGACGCTGGCTCGCTTCAACTTCCTCGGCAGCGGTATTTCGGGACGCTGGCGCTTTGCGTGGCATGAAAGATGCGGGTTCCCCATGTCTCGCGTCTTTTGCGAGACGTGGGGGACTGGTGTCCTAATCGCGCCCCGACGCTGCCGGGCGCAACCCAACTCTGCAGTCTAATCCCGAATTGTGAAAGGATGGTTACAACCGCCGGATTCGCATCCGCTTGTTTCTATTTCTTTGTCCCTTCCACTACGTAGCCATTGAGGTCGGAAACTTTAACTCGTTCCCATGCATAGTCCGGATATTCGCGCTCGGCTCGGCTCATGACTTCGTTCGCTGCGTTCGCGCGTATTTCAACGGCCTCTTGCCGGGCAAAAACAATGTGGAATCGACGCGGGCTCTTGGGTTCGCGCCAATTGGGTTTCTCGATATGCAGCCATGCCTTCAAGGCAAGGCAATTCTCTCTCCCCTCCCTTTCTCCAGCAAGTCAAATTCGGCCACGGCCATTGCCTGTCGGCCACGCTACGGGCTACATTGGATGAGTCGCCACTACTCACGCGATGGAGGCCATTTCGTGAATCTTGCCGATTATCTGCGCCGTGAGTTCGCCTATGATGAATGGGCGAACCGCGAGGTGTTGGCCGCGATCCGAGCCGCGGGCGGCGCGAACCCCAGCCCCGCGAATCACCGATCGTTGCAGCTGCTGTCCCACATTCTGGCCGCCGAGCGGGTGTGGCTGGAGCGGCTGAAACAGCAGCCCCAGAGTGTCCCCGTCTGGCCCGAGCCCGATCTCGCGCAGTGTGAGGCGGAAGCGGCCACGCTGGGCGGGCTCTGGCTCGAATTTCTCGACCTGATCACCGCCGGGGACGTGTCTCAAACCATCACCTATAAAAACAGCAAGGGCGAGCAGTGGACCAGTACCATTGTGGACGTTCTGACCCACGTCGTGCTGCACTCGGCCTATCATCGCGGCCAGATCGCCACCCACATGCGCGCCAACGGCCAGACTCCGGCCTACACCGACTTCATTCACGGAGTCCGCCAGGGACTCATCAAGGAGGCGAGGGTTTAGTCAAAAGGGTTTAGTCAAATCATCACCCGCCGCCCGCTTTGCCGCTGTGGGCCTGAAGACGTAATATCTCACCAATGAAGAAACTCCCTGTCTTCCTTCTCCCACTGCTGTTCGTGGCCCTGTGCGCCGCATTCCTGTTGGCGGCTGAGAATTCGAGAGTCCCGCCCATGCCCGTCGCGGTTTCCAACAACGCGGTCGCGTCGCTCAAGAGTGGCATCGAGCTCTATTCGCTGATGGGCGTCGGCACCAAGAAAACCTGGGACGACATCACCAACAAGATGTACGTTCTGCGCTTCAAGTCGGGCAAGTGGGTCGAAGGCCGCCCGGTGCCGGGAGTCGCCGGACGCCTGGCCGCGTCCGCCGTGGGCGCGCGGGGGCAAGTTTTTGTTTTCGGCGGATATACGGTCGACGGGCAGGGCAGTGAAACCACCATCGGGGACGTAAATTCCTTTTTGGCCGACGGGCACCGCTGGTACCGCGCGAAAGATATCCCTGTGCCGGTCGATAGCGCGGTCATCGGCGTCAATCACGACCGCTACATTTATCTGGTGGGCGGAAGATCGAAAAACGGGCCGGTCAACCTGGTTCAGGTCTACGACGCCGAGAGAGATACCTGGAGCGACGGTACTCCCTTTCCCGGAACCCCGGTTTTCGGTCACGCCGGGGGCTTGTCTGACGATACGATCGTGTACGTCGATGGCGCCATGAAGAATCCCGCGGCGGGCGCTCCCTACGTCGCGTCCGACCAGTGCTGGATGGGCAAGATCGACAAGAAAGATCCCGACAAAATCACCTGGAGCAAGTTGCCTCCACATCCCGGGCCCGGGCGGTTCGGCATCATCGCGGGCGCTGGCGAACACCAACACAAGATTCTGTTCTCCGGAGGCACCACCACTCCGCATAACTACAAGGGCCTGGATTCCGACGGCAAACTCGCCGAGATCTCCCCCGTCACGTTTGCCTTTGAAGTGCACGGGTCTCACTGGGAGATGGTGACGGAGGACACATTTGACGTGCGCGCCGACGGCCGCGGAATTTTGTCGACGCCGCTGGGTCCAGTGATTCTTGGCGGCATGCTGAAGAACGGTGCGGTCTCGGCGCGAGTGTTAAACCTGGCGCAGAAGCAGGAATAGCGATTCGAGGGCCAGCAAGCACGGACGTAGCTGCGAATTCCGACAATCCGACGTTGCAGCACTCATTGGACGAAAACCGCGAACCGCGAATATTGTGTTCCGCTGTAATCACCCTTAAGGCGAGCGTAGGTAGGGGCTCAATTTGAAAGCCTTCGCGTACTTTGCGGCTTTCCTTTGCGAACTCTGCGGTCAAAGGCCCTTGTTACTGGGCGGAAAAAGAGAGACTTTAACCGCTAACTGCGCGAAGAAACAAAGTACGCGAAGAAATTCAAACTGAGCCACTACTCGAGCGTAGTTTTCGGACTGCTGGGCAGCGTAGCCAGAAGTATACTAGGCGAATCGGAGGAACCATGAGCACCGTAACTATCCCCTCTCCCATCCACCTTGAACCGGCGCTCCTTGGGCAGACGGTTGTTGTGATCGGCGGTAGCGCTGGCATCGGATTCGAAACGGCACGTCGTGCACGTGCCGAAGGGGCCAAGGTGATCCTCACGGGCCGGAATGCCGAGCGCCTCCGGCACGCTGCCAGTGAGCTTGATGCCCTGAGTACCGCTGCCTTCGACGCCACGGATCCAGTTGCTCTCGATCGGTTCTTCCGTGACCTCCCGACCATCGACCACGTGATGGTGACAGCCGGTCGGCCATACTACGGACGCCTCGCCGATATGGACTTCGCGAAGATTCGCGATCTTATCGGCGAACACCTCTTGCAGGCACTTTACGTCGCGCGCAACGCGGCCAACAAAGTGCGACCGGGAGGAACACTGATCCTCATGGGCGGCACTGGTGGTCGACGCCCCGCGATCGGCATGAGCATCGCTGGCGCAGTCACCGCTGCGCTCCCCTCGCTCACCGCTAACCTGGCGCTTGAGATCGCGCCCGTGCGAGTTAACCTCATCGCCGCGGGATTCGTGGACACGCCTTTGTCCGCGGAACTGCTGGGCGATCAGCTCGAAAAACGTCGCAACCAGCTGCGCACCACGCTTCCCATCGGACGTGTAGTTGGCCCCGCGGACGTGGCCGCGCTCGCCGTACACATCATGACCAATACCGCCCTCACGGGCGCAACCTACGACATCGACGGTGGACAGCAGGTCGTAGCGCCTAGCTAAAGAAGCCATTATGAGCAGTATCGACCGGAGTAATCAAAACTAGACTCAGAATCCCGGGAGTGCCGGGACGAGAAAGGGAGCACGCGTGTCCACGACCCATAGGAGGAATCACAATGCATCCTTTTACACAAACTATGGGAATCCGCAGGTAAACCCGAAATCATAGGAGGATTTATGGCAACGTTGAGAATCACACCCAAACCAGCAACTGCAACCATGAAGGCTGCTCAGATTTCTAAGCCCGGAGGGGATTTTGAAATCGTCGATCGCCAAATTCCTCAGCCCGATGCAGGGCAGGTGCGCATTAAAGTCAAGGCCTGCGGCGTCTGCCACAGCGATGTGCTGGTGAAAGAAGGACTGTTGCCGGGAAGCCAATTTCCGCGCGTTCCGGGACACGAAGTCACGGGGGTGATTGATGAAGTTGGCGCGGGTGTGACTATGTGGCACGAAGGTCAGCGTGTGGGAGTCGGCTGGCATGGTGGCCACGACAATACCTGTCGCGAATGCCGCCGTGGCGATTTTCGTAATTGTCGCAACGTCAAGGTGACCGGCTACAGCTACGACGGCGGATATCAGCAATACATGATCGCTCCCGTGGAAGCATTGGTGCCGATCCCGGATGGCCTTACGGACGTCGAAGCTGCGCCCCTGCTCGACGCCGGAATTACGACTTACAACGCCCTCCGCAACAGCGACGCGATGCCTGGCGACCTCGTTGCCGTGCAGGGTATCGGCGGCCTGGGCCACCTCGGTATCCAGTTCGCTAACAAATTTGGCTATAACGTCGCGGCCATTGGACGCGGTTCCGAAAACGCAACGCTGGCCAAGAAGCTGGGAGCACACGTCTACATTGACAGTCAGGCGACGAATGCGGCCCAGGAATTACAAAAACTCGGAGGAGCGCGGGTCATCCTCGCGACCGCACCCAGCTCCAAAGCCATGTCAGCGTTGGTTGACGGTCTCGGACCGAACGGCAAACTGGTTGTGGTGGGTGCGGCACTCGAACCAATTGAGGTTACGCCGTCGCAGCTTATTTTTGGCAGCAAGACGATCCAGGGATGGGCTGCGGGAACACCTGCGGCTTCAGAAGACACTCTGCATTTCTGCGTAATGTCCGGCGTGCGCCCCATGATCGAAACCTATCCGCTCGAAAGGGCGGCCGACGCCTACGCACGGATGCTGAGCGGTAAGGCTGAGTTCCGGGTGGTCCTGACAATGTGAAACTCGCCAACAATGGAGTCGACTCGCCGTACAAATCATGACCAACACCGCCCTCACGGGCGCAACCTACGACATCGACGGCGGACAGCCGTTCGTCGCCGCCTAGCTAAAGAAGGCAGTATGAGGCGTGGGGACTGGTTATTTAAAAACTAGACTCAGATTCCCGGGAGTTCGGGAAGCGAAAGGGAGCGATGCATGTCCACGATCCATATGCACCAGACGACCACCTCAACGCCCGAGCAGTACGTCGCCGGGCTCACCGACTTCGGACCTGGCCGCTCGAACCTTTTTGGCAACAGCGCCGATGAGTACCTCAAGGTGCATAGCCGCGGCCCCACCCAAGCCGACGTCACCGAAGGCTCGGGCGGCATCTGGGAACGCCTTCATTACGACTGGTCCGATCCCAACCACGTCGTCCTCACGACCACCGACTCCAACACGTGGGGAGGCGCGTCCAGCCACACCTACACCTTCACACGTCGTCCCGATGGTCTGACCGAATCGACGTGGTCGTGGTACGCGAGGGCAAGAACCTGAAGGGATGGTTGCTCGGCCTCGTAGTCGGAACCATCGGCAAGGGCGTTTTGGAAAAGGCATTTGTAAACTCGGTCAAGGCCATCGAAGCCCGGAACGGCGACGCGAGACAGGCGCGCGCATCATGAGAGACTGAAGAGTTGCGGCCGGTTTTGCCTGTCACTCGGGCACAATCGCAGGCGGTTTACCGTATTCCGTTCCGCAAAGTCTACCTGGACCGGAGGGAACCGAAGTGTCAACTGGCCATTCGTTTAACGTCCCCGCATCGGTAGCTCCACATAAGACCCCAACCCGCTCTGCCGATAAACCGTCCAGGTGACGTCACCAACCGGCGGGTAGCGGCGGAAAGTGCCAGCATCCGCGCCTGCCAGGGCAACGCGAATCTGGTGACCTTTTCGCAACCGGATGGATGTTGGCCACATGCAGATCTTCAATTCGGCCGGTTCTCCGGGAACAAGCGGCTGGGCATTGTGGCGGGAACTTCCAGAGGCCGGGCAGGGTGAATTATACGGACGTTCGCGCGTATCCATCTGCTTGCGGTTGATCGCCCGCAGTTCTCCCTCGTCCACGTAGGTGACGTGGCCGTCGGGTGCGACGTCTTCCAAATAGGCGAAAAATGCCCCATCTGTGGCTGTGGAACCGACTTCGAGCACCACTACCGGCGAGCCCGAGATTTCCACGTCTGTATCCAGCGGAGCGCCAGTATAAACCAGGAGTTTGCCGTCTTCACTGGAGCGGTCAGGGTAGAGGATGTCGAGATCTAGTTCCGTCGTCCAGCGATCTTCCTTGCCCGTTGATGCTGTGAAGTTGACCGGATAAATGTCGCTTGCTGTGGCGGTCACTGGTGGCGCTGGGCTGAGCGCATGATTCTCCGCGAAATAGAGCCGGCTTGCACGGTCGAATCCCTGCGGCGGCCAGACCTTGGTGTCATGCCATTGGCCCTCGCCCATGGTGTAGTAACGGATTCCGGATTCAATCGAGGTCGATGCATCAGAACGAAGCAGACGCTCGAAGAAATCCGCCATGATGCGGTTCTGCTGCTCGACCGTAGGTTCCGGAGGGGAGTGCTGGGCGGGAGTGAGAAAAGGATCGGCATTGAAGTCCAAGCCGTGGGAAAAGGGACCGATGATGACTTGCTGCGGATTCTTGAAGGTCAAATAGCGCGACAGAGCGCCCTCGCAAACGTCTGAGTCCAGCCAGCCGCACCAGACTTGCATCGCTACCTGAGACGATTCAATTTGGGTGCGATGCCCGAACGAGCTTATCTCCGCGAAAGTGGTGGAAGATCCGCCGAGCAACGGCAGCGGGTCGTCCCGAAACTCGGCCTGTGATAGTAGCTCCGTCGGATATTGGTTGTGCCGCTGAGCTAGTATTTGGGCAAGCTGCCGTCCGTCCGAATCGGCATCCACGCGCTTCACACCCCGCAGGAATCGCCCAGCCCACCAGCAACGAAGACTGCTCAACCCGTTTGCAATGCAAACATCGCCGCCGCTGGTGTCCAGTCTGCGAATTAGATCGCTCCAGGACTGCAGCACGGCCTGGTCATAGACTCCACCTGGGAATGCCAGCATTCCCACGTCGAACTGACTGGAAAATGGAGCAACCGCTTTAAGTGCGGCTGGGTTCGTCACTGCCGTCAGCTCTGCCGTCGCTCCCTCGTAGGAACCGCCGAAGGTTCCAACACGGCCATTGGACCAGGGCTGGATTGCCGCCCAGTTGACGAGTTCGCCCAGATCGGAAATCTCTTCGCGGGAAAACTCCGTTTCACGATGACCACCGCTGGCACCGCTGCCGCGCGCATCTGCCACGATTACGACAAAGTGGCGCTGATTCAGATAGTCGGTCTGCTCGTCATGCGGATCAGTCTGCTTGAAAGCCACTGCCAGGCGATATGCCCAGCCAAACTGGCCGTCGCGCCCGTAGCGCGTGGTCCGGAGCAGCGCCGGCAGCCGCTGCCCCGCCTGATAGTCCTGCGGAAGGTAGACGTCCGCGGCAATCTGCACGCCGTCGCGCATCGTGATATATAAAGCTGTGTCCTGGCGGACACCTGCTGGAGTCTTCTCCTCTCCGGGAAGTTTTGTAGTTGAGGCGAGAATTGCGAGTACGCTCAGGGTCAACACGGCCAATCCTGCGATCCCCAGAACCGCACGCTTCAGCCAACGCTTTGGTTGTTCTGTTTTCATCTCTGTCCTCGCTCGCCTCTCAAGTATCACGCGGAACATGCCGGCGCTGATCATCGGACCTTCCCACGCCCCCGCAGAAATTCTAATCAGGCAGCTCAGCGTGTTCTGGCTCGTGCAGCCAGAAACTCCCGATTAATGACATCGAATAGGCCAGGACCGCGACCGTGCCGGCCGAATAAGCTAACCGAGCTGCGGTGCCTCCGCCAGGCATGACGTTGGCGAGTTGGGTTGTGACCAGCGCCGCCGAAGCCCCCAACAATCGGCCCCCTATGTTCAGCGCGAAGCTCTCTCCCGTGCCGCGCAGGTGGGTCGGGTACATGCGCGGCAGGTAATTCCCCCAAAGGCTAAACGCTCCATTCAGAAATAGACCCGCGAGGAAGATTCCCAGCTTGAGAAGTGCCAGACTGTGTGTGGCGGCGAAAAAGTAGACCCAGGCAAACACTGCCAAGCCGGGAACGAGGAAAATGCGCAAGAGAGTCCGCTGCGTGGCGATCCGAACAACTAGAAGGGCGAACACCAAACGCCCCGCAATCGTTCCGAGTTCCTGAAAAACCTGCACGCTGCTCACCGTTTGCTCTATTTGACGGGGCAACATGTTGCGCACCTCGGTCAGTCCGGGCACCATGCGCGGCATGTGCAGTATGACTCCTGACGCGAGAGCATAACTGCACGCCACCAGCATTGTGCTGACCAGCGTGGTCTTTCGCAGAGCTGGCCGGAAGATTTCGGCCACGCTAGGCCGCTTCAACGTTCCCTGGGATTTTTTCTTTTGCCAGACCGTTGATTCAGCCAAGAATGGCCGCATCAGGATGAGCGGAATCGCTGGTATGAGTCCTGACAGCAAGGCGTAGCGCCAAGCCTCGTGGCCCATCCGGATGGCGGGAAAGCGCTCGGCATAGGTGACGGCAACGTAGTAGGCTCCAGTCGCCATCAGTCCTCCCAGGCCAAAGGCTGCTTGCGTATAGCCCAGTGCGAATTCGCGTTGCTTAGGATTGGAGAAGAGTTCCGCTACCCAGGCAACTCCAGCCACGTATTCCACACATACGCCGATGATGGTGGTACAGCGGAAAATCAAGAACTGGGGCAATGTCGCAGCATAGGCGGTCGCGCACGCCGAAAACGCATATAACAGGATGCTCCAAACGAGGACTCGCCGGCGGCCCAGAAGGTCCGTCAAGTAGCCTCCAAGAAGCCCAAACACCCCGCCACAGGCCAATGGAACATAGAACATCAGTCCCACCCAAAGATTGAACTCAGGACTGCCTGGCTTGAGGCTTCCGAGGGCGATGAGTACAGGTCGCACGACGAGCGGCAGGATCACGATTTCGTACAAGTCAAAGGCGAAGCCGAGAGCCGCGACTCCGCAGATGATCCATTGGCGGAGCTTCAGACTGACAAAAGCCGGTTCCGAGGCCCGGGCGCCGGCAATCGAGACGCGCTGTTTGCCTGGTAAGTCTTGCAAGGGACGTTCCTCCATCGTGACGGAGCCGCCGACCGGAATTCTGCCGCCGCATTATTTCAATTCATGCCGTCTTGTGACACAAGTTCAAATATATTAACAATTGTTGAGGTATTATCAAGAATGGACTTTACCTCCCGCCAGTTTCGAGCTTTCTCGCTGGTGGCCCAGCATCGAAGCTTCTCGCGTGCGGCGGAAGCACTTTACATCACCCCATCCGGGTTGAGCGTTTTGATTCGAGAGTTGGAAACCCAACTCGGATTCCGGCTATTTGATCGCACGACTCGCCACGTCGGCCTAACGAGTTCCGGCAGCGAACTGCTGGGAGTGGTCCGGGAGAGTCTTGAGAAGTTCGATGCCGCCGTATCCCGCGTCGGGCAATCGGCGGCTGAAGCTAGCCTCTCCTTATCGGTTGGCGCGCCGCCACTGGTCGCGGCCAACATACTGCCGGAAGCAATTAAGGAATTTCGAAGTAACCGGCCCGACCTCCGCATTCGATTGTTCGATGTCGGCGGAGAGGCCCTCACGCGACTGGTTGAAGAGGGCAAACTCGATATGAGCGTGGGTGCGTTTTTTAAGCCCGCGCCGGGACTCCGCCGGACGCCGTTGTTTCGCTTTTCGTTGATGGTGATTCGCCCCGACAACGATCTGGCATTGCGCCGCACGTCTACCACGTGGTCCGCTCTGAAAGGAGAGCCGCTAGTCTCGCTGGCGCCGGGCAATCTGGTCCAGCAGTTCATCGACAGGCATCTGGCCCGTGCCGGTGTTTTCGTCCACCCGCGCGCCGTCTTCAACTATCTGGAGACCATGATCGCCATGGTGGAAGCCGGCGAGGGCAATGCTGTCATCCCTTCGTTCGTGTTACCTGCCTGCCGAAATCGCAAAGTCGTGATGAGCAGGCTGATCAATCCCATTGTGAACTTGGACTTGTGTCGGATCAGCCTCCGAGGAAAAAAACTCCCGCCGGGCGCTGACGACTTCACCTCTTTCTTGCGGACCTATATCGCCCGTTGGGCCGGGAGCGCGGGCATTCTGTAGCCGGACAGGTATTCTTATCCACCTTAGTGGGAGGGAGTACGGCGGTTAAGTTTGCGCTTATGTGGGAGTTGCCCCGCTTGCCTTATTGGGATTGCTCCCGAAAGGAGACCGCCTGCACGAAAATCAGCCCGGGAAGTACCTTCGTGCTCTCATCTCCTGCCGTCCCGGGAATAGCATGGCCTTGTAGCGAACTTCACTCACCTCCTGAGTAGGCGGCGGATGGACTTCCGACCCATCCGCCGCTTTCCTGTTTTTGCTGGCAAAAAGCCGGGAACTTGAGATAAAATCCCGCCTGTTCGGTTCAGTGGGGCCCGCGATTTCGACCGATCCAAACGAACCGATCCCAAGCTGAGGAACGCCATGTCCAGCCCTCGCTAACTCGCCATCCTGTTCGGCCCGCTGCTACGCGGGCTTCCTGACTATCTTTCATTGTCTGTTGTGGAATGTCTGTTGTGGAATGGTCCATCTTGAAAATGGTCGGTTCGAAATGCGCCTGCTTCCGTGGATTTTCCCGGACGCGGTCGCGGAAAGCTAAAGGTTGGTTATGGACGCGAGTTCTGTTGCTGCGCAGCCGCAGCGTTCCCTGTGGTCGTCGCTGGTGGAGGCTGTCAGAGGTTCTCATCAGGACTACACCGCGGGCAGTCTGAACCGGGCCATTCTCCTGCTGGCCGTGCCCATGGTGCTGGAGATGGTGCTGGAGTCCCTGTTTGCCGTGGTGGACGTATTCTGGGTGAGCCGCCTTGGGGCCAACGCCGTTGCTACGGTGGGGCTCACCGAGTCCATGTTGAGCCTGGTGTTCGCGGTAGGCATGGGACTCAGTTTGTCCACCACGGCCATGGTCGCGCGCCGCATCGGCGAAAAAGATCCCGAGGGTGCGGCGGTGGCGGGCGTGCAGGCGATCGCCCTGGGCTTCATTGTTTCTCTGGCCATCGGGCTGCCATGCCTGCTGCTGGCTCCGCGGCTTCTGAGGTTGATGGGGGCTACTCCAGAAATCATTGCGGTGGGCAGCGGCTATACCCGAATCTGCCTGGGCGGCAGTTGTGCCGTCCTGCTGCTGTTTCTGAACAACGCCATCTTTCGCGGCGCCGGAGATGCTGCCATCGCCATGCGCCTGCTCTGGGTGTCGAACATCATCAACCTGATTCTGGATCCTTGCCTCATCTTCGGCTGGGGGCCGTTCCCGCGGATGGGTGTGACGGGCGCGGCGCTGGCGACATTCACCGGGCGCAGCATTGGCGTGATCTACCAGTTCTACCGCCTGCTGAAAGGCACGGAGAGGATTCATATCCTCGCCCGGCAACTTCGCGTGCGCTTCGACGTGCTGTGGCGGCTGGTACGAGTGTCGCTGACCGGGATTCTGCAATTTGCTATCGCCCACACCAGTTGGATCGGGCTGGTGCGCATCATCAGCATCTTCGGTGCCGCCGCCCTGGCGGGATACACGATCGCGATCCGCATCGTGATTTTCGTGATTCTGCCTTCCTGGGGATTGAGTAACGCGGCGGCCACGCTGGTGGGGCAGAATCTGGGCGCCGGCAAGCCGGACCGCGCCGAAACGGCTGTCTGGCGCACCGGCCTCTACAACATGATCTTCCTGGGAACGGTGGGAGTTCTCTTCGTCATCTTCGCGGAGCCGGTCGTGCGGTTATTCACCAATGATCCTGCCGTCGTGCCCCTGGCCGCGTCCTGCCTGCGCATCGTCAGCTACGGCAATATTGGATACGCCTACGGTATGGTCATGCTGCAGGCGTTCAACGGCGCCGGCGACACGATTACGCCGACCATCGTGAATTTCTTCGGCTTCTGGCTGCTGGAGATCCCCCTGGCCTACTGGCTGGCGATTCGTGTGAACCTGCAGTCGAAGGGGGCGTTTTGGGCCATTGTGATAGCCGAGGGGGCGATTGCCGGCGCCAGCGCCATCCTGTTCAAGCAGGGGCGCTGGAAAAGGCAGAAAATCTGAGGCCGTATGCCTCTCTTGAAGGAAAAACTGGGGCGGGAGGAACGGTTTCGAACCGTCATCTCCGGGATGGAGCCCCGGCGCATTGCCGTGGTTATGCTACTCCCGCGTACCGAGTTGTGAACACCAAGGCACCAAAGGTATTGCATGACGGTTCTGATGTCAACCCGCAGAGGCGTGCCAATCGCGGCGATTCGATAGGGGCGGAGGAAAGGCATTAACCACCAAGGGCACGAAGTAGCACGAAGGCTAATGTTGCCAAGGTCTTCCTTCGTGAACCTTCGTGTCCTTGCTGGTTGATGCCTTTGATCTTCATCGCGCCCGGGCCAGGACCAGGGTCACATCGTCGGGCTGTTCGTTATCGCCGATCCAGTTTTCCACGGCCAAGGTTACGATCTGGCTGATTTCGGGCAGAGGCAGGTCCCGGTTCTCACGGACCAGATCAATCAGCCGCTGCTCGCCGAATTCCCCGAAATCATTCTCCGGCTCGGTCACGCCGTCACTGTAGGCCAGGAAAATTTCGCCGGGCTGCATTTCGACCGCGCCCTCTTCGTACGTCATATTGTCGAACAGGCCCACCACGGTTCCCCCGGCCTCCAACCGCCGGATGGTGCCATCTTTCCCGATCAGGATGGGAGGCAGATGTCCGCCGTTGCTGTAGGTCAGGTGGTGCGAACGTCCGTCATAAATTCCCAGGAACAGTGTGGCGTATTTCTCCGGCGGAGTGCTTTCGTAGAGCTGATGGTTGAGCAGGCTGAGCAGGGCTCCGGGAGACACCTCCACGCCTTCGGGCCAAGCCGCCAACACCCGGCCTGAGCCTGCCACCGCGCCCACGGCGACCGGTTCCCGCATCTGGGGCAGATTCTCCACACTGTAGGCGCGCACCGCTGAGTGGATGGTCGCCATCAGCAACGCGGCGGAAATTCCTTTTCCGCTGATGTCCCCGACCGCCAGAATCAGCTTGTGCGAGCTGGCCGTCAAAAAGTCGTAGTAATCTCCGCTGACCGTGCGCGCCGGACGGCAGAATCCATGCACCTCCAGCGACTCGAGTTCCGAAACCTGCCGCGGAAATAGCTGTGCCTGTACTTCCTGGGCGATGGCCAGCTCGTTCTCCAGGCGCTGCTTTTCCTTCTGCTCCAGGATCAGTTTCTCGATGGAGGCGGTCATCGAGTTGAACGAGTGCGCCAGATCGGCGAGCTGGTCGCTCGATTTCACCGGGATGCGGTGGCTGAAGTCGCCGCGGTCGACATGCCTGGTGGCGTCGTGCAACTGCGCTACAGCCGCCGTCACGGTGCGGGTCATGCGCGTGCCGATGATCAGGGCGATCAGCTCGATGATGGCGAAGAAAATTCCCACGCCGATCAGGATGTACGCCACACCCTGGACAAATTCTCCCAGCGCCGCGAATAGATGGCCGTACAGCACCGAGGGACGGGTTCGAACTCTGACCAGCGCCCTCTGCCTGCGTTCGCCGGTGTCCCAATCCACTACCGTGAGCGAAGTGCCGGCGAGTGGGATCTCAAGATCGAGCCGATCGGCCGGGCCGGGCAGAGTACCGACCGTGAAGGTGGGTTGCAGCACTTGCTGGTCGACTTCCACCGAGGTCCCCTGCTGGTTTGTGTTGATGGAGATTCGACCGTCACTTTTTTGGGGACTGCTTGAAGCGGCAGCGCGAGTCACGGCCGCACGATCCGCCGCTGCCGCAGGGTTCAGCATGATTCCCGACGCAAAAAGCGTGATTTCGCCCAGATCGGTAGCAATGTTTCCCACCAGCTCTTTGTCAAAAGGCTCGCTGGTCACCACGGTCAGAGTGCTCGATTTGATCGGAAGCGACGTGGCCACACGTAGATGCAGTTCATTGTGATCGCGGACGATCTCGCGAAATCGGTCCTTCACGAACTGTGGACGCGTGAGCGCCGCTCCTTTAAATTCGTTGCATAGGGGCAGCGGTTTGTCACCGTACCAGGCGCAAACCTGACGCCGTCCCCAAGCGGGATCGCGCTTGCGCAATCCTGCCAGGGATTCAGCGGCAGGATTATCTCCGCGCTCCAGTCGCGCCGCCAGTTCATTGCTGACCGCGGCGTTGGCCGCCTCCAGACTTCTGAGCTGAGAGTGAATTTCTGAGGTCACGAGAAAAACGGCAAACTGCCCCGCCAGCCCGTAGAGCGTGACGAACGCCATCGTAACCAGCAGCACAGCAGGGATCACTCCAATGAAAACGTAGGTGACGATCAGTCGGTTCCGCAGCCGCCACAGGACTCTGCGCTTTAGCCACCTGAAGGCGAGAACAAAAAACAGCACGGCAGCGAGAAACGCCAGGAATCCTACCCATCCGCCCAGGTGATCGCCCCAGGAAGGAGCCAACAGCCCCAGCAATTTCTCCACGGCATAGAGCAGACCGGCCATGGCCGCCAGATAGCAGGCCAGGCGTGCCATGCGGCCTTCGGGCCACAGTCCGGCCTTAATCAACCGGAGCCGCAATTCTGGATAGGACCATTGCATGCTGTTCGTTGGCTTACTACTTTCTCAGATTTATCGTGCTGCGCGAAGCGAAATCCCGTGCGGTGCGCAGCTTGGCAGGTCTGTCATCCCGACCAATCCGATTTGTCTTCCTGAGCGAAGGCGAAGGACCTATGTAGTTTGACGGCGCGAGTGCATGGGTCCCTTCGACAGGCTCACGGCAGGCTCTTCGCTTTGCCCGGGATGACAGGCCATTCTGATTTCGCGCATTTTCAGGCCCGCCGTTAGATCTCCGGGTCTAGATCTCCGGATAAAGATCGAAGAACGCTTCCAGACTGGTGCGCAACTGCTTTTCGATATCTTCCTTGCTGCCTTCGAGCACGTGCATGGTGACGTGGGCTTCCCGTCCACTTGTGAGCTTCACGGGAGCCTGACCCACCTCGGCCACATCCTCGGACGGCAGCAGCCTCATGCCATAAACCAGCGTCAGATTTGCCATAGCTCGATTTTACGACGTTCCCGGCGGCTCCCGCGAATTCCAGGTCTTTACCACGAAGGCCACGAAGTATCACGAAGGACTTCGTTTGGTTGGTTTCCTTCGTGTAACCTCGTCCCCTTCGTGGTTGAGCCTTTCTCTTGCAGGTGAAGTGACCTCTGGCATCTTTTGGGATTTAGGATTCCGGGCGTTCTCGTTTAGAATTCTCCAGTGCCCAGAACGCTGCTTACGGTTTCCACACTCTTGAGTGGTCTTTTCGCTTTGGCGCTGGCGCAGGGAGTTTCCGCGCAGGACCAGCCCGCGAATCCGCAAACCCAAACTCAGTCGGCCCAGCCGCAGGTGAAAGTCAACATGCTGAACGTGTGCACGCCGTCTGCCGCGGAGCAGAAGGAAATTGCCGCCGCGCTCGACCGCGTTCCCAAGGCGCCCCTGTTCGGCGCGGATTTTGAAGTGTCCCGCGGGCGTTCGACACTGAGCGACATGCCGAACCTGCTGCAGCCCGGAGCCAGCACGCACTTCGCCGACGAAAAATCGGTGGCGAGTTACGTTCGCATTCGCCGCGAGTTCTCGGTGCAGGCGCTGTTCTCCAGCGTGCAGTATTCCTTCAGCAACGACGGCCAGACCATGGTCGAGACGCTGGTGCTGCACGTGCGCGATCCCAAGGATCTGATTCAGGTCTCGCTCGAAGACAGCGCGTCGTCGGTCACCAGTTCCGAGGCCATGCTCACGTCGAATACTCCCGCCAGCCGGGTGCGCCTGGAGCGCTTCGGCAAACCTTCGATCGCGCTCGCCCGCTGTTTAGCGACCGAAGGCGGTCCCGCGCCCGATCAGAGCGCCTACGAACCGCTGTTCCGCAGCGCGTCGGGAGTGCTGGCGAACTATCGCGCCCTGCTGGGCATCAAGAAAATTGTGCCCGAGGAACTGGCGAACATCAGCGTGGAGTCGAGGCCGAAGCCTGCACCAACGAACAAAATGAAAAGGCCCATCGAAGAAAAAAAGTGAGCTGCATTGTCGCGAACGAAGAAGCATGAACCACGAAGGATACGAAGTATCCCGAAGGAATTCATCTGTAATGTTTCCTTCGTGAACCTTCGTGTCCTTCGTGGTTTAGGCCGTTAAACCTGAGCGTGCATCAAAATCGAAACTCGGCCATCTAATCTGCAACGACTAAACTCATGAGCGAAACTCGCGACGTAGTCATCATCGGGTCCGGATGCTCCGGACACACTGCCGCGCTTTACACGGCGCGCGCCAACCTGAAGCCGCTGGTCATCGAAGGCCACGAGCCCGGCGGACAGCTCTCCATGACGACGATGGTCGAGAACTTCCCCGGATTTCCTGAAGGCATTCTGGGCCCGCAGCTGGTCGAGAACATGCGCAAGCAGGCCGAGCGCTTCGGCGCGGAATACCGCATGGCCCACCTCACCAGCGCCGACCTCAGCAAGCGGCCGTTTCTGCTGCATCTGGGGGTTCATCAAGTCCACGCCCAGACTCTGATCATTGCCAGCGGTGCCTCCGCCCGGTGGTTAGGATTGCCGCATGAGCAACAGCTGATCGGCCACGGCGTGTCGTCCTGCGCAACCTGCGACGGCTTCTTTTTTTCCGGCAAGGAGATCGCTGTGGTCGGCGGCGGCGATTCCGCCATGGAGGAAGCGCTTTTCCTGACACGCTTCGCGAGCAAGGTGACCATCATTCATCGGCGCGACGCCTTCCGCGCCTCGAAGATCATGCTCGATCGCGCCCAGCATCACGAAAAAATAAAATTCCTGCTCAACACGGTGGTGGAAGATGTTTACGACATCAACCACAAAGAGGTTACCGGCCTCAAATTGCGCGATGTGAAGACGGGCAACGTGTGGGACTTCCCCACCAACGCGCTGTTTCTCGGCATTGGCCACGAGCCCAACGCGAAGATGTTTGCCGGCCAGCTCGATACGGACGCCGACGGCTACCTCAAAACCCACAACTACGTTTTCACGCGCGTGCACGGCGTCTACGCCTGCGGCGATGTGCAGGACCGCCGCTACCGCCAGGCCATCACGGCCTCCGGAACCGGCTGCATGGCCGCGATGGAAGTGGAGAAGTTTCTGGAAGGGCACGGCAAGTAATCCCAGAATGTTCACGATGCGGGCGACACCCGCCCCGCAAGAATCACTCCCGCCTGCGTTCTATTGAAGGTAGGCTGAAGCCGGGCGGCTCATCACAGCCGCTTCCTGCTTCAAAGCCATCGAGAGCCAGGCTCCCCGGCTCTTGCGGAGGATTACCTTCATGAACGCTCGCTTCGTCTGTTTTCTCGCCCTCGTCCTCGTCCTCGGTGGCAGCCTTTATGCGCAGCAGGCCACGCAACCGTCACTCACCATCTATAACCAGGATTTCGCCGTGGTCCGCGAGGAGCTCCCTCTCGATCTGAAGTCTGGCGAGAACATGGTGAACGTGAACAACATCACCATGCACCTCGAGCCCGATTCGGTGATCCTGCGCGATCCTTCGGGTAAACACGCGGTGAACGTGCTGGAGCAAAATTACCGCGCCGATCCGGTCTCGCAGTTTTCCTTGCTCTCACTCTACGAGGGCCGGACCATTGATTTCGAACAGCCCGGCGGCTCTATCGTAAAGGGCAAGGTCGTACGCAGCGGATTCGTGCGCCCCGATACTTTCAATATGAACGGTTACGCCCAGAACTATCCGGGCCAGGAAGAGCCGATCATCGAGGTCGCGGGCCAGTTGCGCTTCGGCCTTCCCGGCACGCCCATCTTTCCCGACCTGACGGCCGAGACCATCCTCAAGCCGCGCCTGGAGTGGCTGCTTGCCACCGACAAGCCGGGCAAGTTTCCCGCCGAGCTTTCTTACGTCAGCGGCGGCATGACCTGGCAAGCCGACTACAACATTGTGGCGCCCGAAAAAGGAGACCTGGTCGACATCGTCGGCTGGATCACCATGGACAATCGCAGCGGCCGCACTTTCGAGAACGCCCGCATCAAGCTTATGGCGGGCGATGTGAACAAGATTCAGCCGGGTGCGATGCGTGGCCGCCAGGTTGCCCAGATGGTTGCGGTTGCCGGGGATATGTTCACCCCGCCCGTCACCGAGAAAGCCTTCGACGAATACCACCTCTACACGCTCGAACGCAGCACCACGTTGCGCGACAGCGAAACCAAGCAGGTGGAATTCATCCATGCGGCCGGCGTGGCCGCCAAGCAGGTTTATATCTACGACGGCGCTAAGATCGACCCCAACCGCTACAACGGCTGGAACTGGGAGAACATCCGCAACGACCATAACTACGGCACCGAAAGCAATACGAAAATCTGGGTGATGCGCGAGTTCGTCAACTCGCAGGCCAATCATCTCGGCATGCCACTGCCCAAGGGGCGCGTGCGCTTCTACCGGCACGGCGACGACGGCCAGGTTGAGTTCACCGGCGAGAACATGATCGACCACACTCCGCGCGACGAGACCATCCGCGTCTATACCGGCAACGCCTTCGATCTCACCGGAGAACGCCGCCGCACCAACTACACCGTCGACGTCAACCGGCGCGAAGCGACCGAGTCCTTCGAGATCAAAGTCCGCAACCACAAGAAAGAACCGGTGGACGTGCGCGTCGTCGAGCGCCTGTATCGCGGCGCGAACTGGGAAGTCGCCGCCAAGTCTGACGAGTTCAAGAAAAAAGACAGCCAGACCATCGAGTTTCCCGTGACCATTGCTCCCGACGGGGAGAAGAAGATCACCTACACGGCTCACTACACCTGGTGAAGGCTGGGTTTTGAGTGTAATCGCCTGGTTTCGCCAACCAAGCCCTGCGCACATCCTGCCTATGGAGTCTCGGGTCCGAGGATTTTGCCCGAGATTACCACGTAGATACTGTGTGCAATTGTGCATGAGCTTTATTGACCATGCACGTCATATTCCCGAGCCACATGATTTATTTTTCTATACGGAGGACGGTACTCCCAATTGAATTGATTGTACCGAGGAGCCAGATGGCGATTGAACAAACTCTTGGTTTCAGTTCCACAGTTTTCCGCAAAAAATTCCGGTCTGCGATGACTGTGCGGAGCTTCCGAGACAACGAGATCATTTTTTCCCAAGGTGACAAAGCCGATGCAGTTTTCTATATCCAGAGCGGTACGGTTAAGCTCACGATGGCCGCTACGCGTCGCAAAAGAGCGATAATCGCCGTCCTGCTGCGGGGTAGTTTTTTTGGCGAAGGCTGTCTGGGCGGGCAATCTCTGCGGATGTACACGGCGCGATCAATCGGGCCCTCCAATATCACTCGCTTGCAGAAGGAGAGCACGCTTAGCACGCTCAAGCGCGACCCGCAGTTTGCAGCGTTGCTTAATGCGTATCTGCTTTCCCGAGTTATTCGAGTCGAGGAAGACCTGGCAGATCAATTCTTCAATTTCAGCGAAAAGCGGCTGGCACGGGTTCTGTTGTTGTTTGGGCAAATAACCAAGGAATCAAAGCCAGAGAACCCCCTGAAGGTGAGCCAAGCAACCCTCGCGGAAATGGTTGGTACGACCCGCGCAAGGGTAAGCAAATTTATGAATGCGTTCAAGAAGAAAGGCTTCGTCAGCTACAACGGCGGCTTGCAAATAAACAGCTCGCTCATCAGCGCATTTCTGCAAAATCGCCCGATGTCCGTTGTCAGGAGGGCGTAGACCCGTCCAGATGGCATCCCGTAGCTTGATCTAGTTGACCAACCTTTTGTACGTGAAGGTTTGTGTGGCAAAAGAACTCACCCCAAAGCAGGCGCTCGCTGTTCGGTGTCCGACTTGTGGAGCCGCTCCGGGAGAGAAGTGTGAACTCAGCACTGGGCAACCGCGCACCAGTCCGCATCGCGACCGCGTATGGATCACAAAGGATCGACTGTCGCACATCCGGAATCCCCAGATCGGATGATTGACGAAAAATCCCCATTTCGCTCACTGAGTGGTTCTAAGCGCTATCGCCGTATTACACAGCAGCACGTCTGGCCTCAGGGTACTTCTGCCCCCTCGTAAATCCGTCCTTTTTCCACCCTCATCTTTTTGAACTCTACGCCACTGAGTGCGCCATCTAGGCATGCTAGCGTACCACGTTTCGTCAGGCGGCCGCGGTAAGTATCAGGACCCTCATCGGCCTCAAAATCAACTGGGAACTCGACGCTTCCCTTATGATCCGGCCTCATCGTGACCTTTTGGAGATAAGTGCCAATCGGGTGTAGTTCGGCGGAGTAGCCGTTTGCGACCATTACAAATTCGAATTTGCTTCCCCGATTTTCGCCTGAACAGTTCAGGCTCCGGTACTCAGACCACACAGTCCCGATTGCCACCCATGTCCCGGTAATCTCAGAGGCCTCGGGAAGCCGCCCCTGTTGAAAAGATGCTGCCAACTCTCTACGCGACTTCGGTTGACCGACACACGGGGTATTTTGAGGAACGGAATCCCGAGGCACTTCTTCAGATGAACCGTCGTTTGAAGTGAGAGTCTGAGCTTGAGCAAGGCTCGTTTCTGACGCAAGCACTTGGAGGGCGAGAACCAAGAGAATTGGCAAGAATCGACGCATGGCGGCACACCTAGGATGATTATTAGTCCACGAACGCTCCGATTGAAGAGTACCGAAGTGTTGTGCTGGCCCCAAGTCCCGAGGGGGTAGTTGGTGCAAAGTCCCCATTTCACTCATTGACCCCGGATGGACGCTCCCCACCGTCTCCGCGCAGACCGGTCCATGTCCCGCGAATCTCCAGTTGTGGTACAAATTTCAGTGGTCTCATAATGCACGTGGCGGCTATTCCTCTTCTCATCTTTCCACAGACGGCAGGTACTTCATGCTGAGGACGTTCTTCGTCCGTCTTTCTGAAAATCGCTCTCTGCGCAGTTTTGCCGAGCGATCCGCCATCGGACGCCGCGTTTCCGGCCGGTTCGTGGCGGGCACGGAAATCGCCGACGCGGTGCGCGTCACCCAGACCGTGAACCGCGCGGGCATGAGCGTCAGCATCGACAACCTGGGCGAGAACGTCACCAATCCCGACGAAGCCCGCCACAGCGCCGCGCTCTATGAGCAGATTCTCGACGCCATCGCGGCCAAACAGCTCAACGCCAACATCAGCCTGAAGCTGACCCACATGGGCCTCGACGTCGATGAGCAGTTGGCCCGCGACATTGTTGCAGGCTTGGTCGCCAAAGCGGCAGCGATGATGCCGCCGGGTTTTGTGCGCGTCGACATGGAAGGTTCTCCGTATACGCAGCGCACGCTGGACTTCGTTCACGAACTGCACCGCATGCCGGGGAACCAGTCGAGCGTCGGCACCGTGATTCAGTCTTACCTGAAGCGCTCTGAAAGCGACGTCGAAAAATTGCTGGCGGGAGGCATCCGCATTCGATTGTGCAAGGGAGCCTACAAGGAACCCGCGAGCATCGCGTTTGAAAGCAAAGCCGACGTGGACGCGAACTACATCAAGCTGATGAAGATTCTGATGAAGAGCGGCATCTATCACGGCCTGGCCACGCACGACGAGAGGATCATCAAAGAAGCCCAGGCCTTCGCGATCCGCGAAAAGATCGCGCGCGACTCTTTCGAGTTCCAGATGCTGTACGGCATTCGCCGCGACCTGCAGCAGAGGCTGGTGCGCGACGGCTGGCGCATGCGCGTCTACATCCCCTTCGGCACCGAGTGGTACCCCTACTTCATGCGGCGGCTGGGCGAGCGTCCGGCGAATGTGTTCTTTATTGCGCGGAATATGCTGCGGAAGTAGGGGCCGGCTTTCGGCTCTCGGCTCTCGGCTTCCGGATCAGTTCTCAGTTCTCAGTTCTCTCGTGACGATGCATTCTCACCGCACGAGGATTCTGGATCCGAGAGCCGGAAGCCGCGTATCTTGTTGCGTTCTCGTGCAAGTCGTTACGTCTTCGTGTAAGTCGTTGAAATGTCGTAGGGACGCTTTACAGGCTCAAGGACGCGGGTTCTCTTCACGGACGATGCTTCGACTACCTGCGTCGATGATCGTCGCTGCCAGGGTCGTTTCCGGCTCAAGGAAGGGCATCCCACACGCCACCCGAAACTGAAAAAGCGAGGCTCCTCGACCCGACGCTGGGGAAAATACGTACATGGATGTACGTACAAATGGGCCCAAAGTATAGTCCGCGCTGACGTTAAGCGTCTTGAGGATGGGAAGCTAAGAGACAGAGGCGCCGAAAGCCGAAAGCCGAAAGCCGAAAGCCGACCTACTCCTACGGCCCCTCGCCACCTTCGGCAGGAGCGAGAGGCAGACGGGTAGCCCCGCGCATCATCTCGCGCTCCTGGGGCGAGAACATCCCTTTGAATCGTCCGGAGTCGATGATTCTTTCCCGCTGGTCCGGCGGCATCGAACGCAAGTCGCGAACGGCTGTGGTCACCATGCGCTGGCGCTCCGGTGGAAGCTGCCGCATCTGGCCGTAGATCTGTCGCGCCTGTTGTTTCTGCGCGGGGGTCAGATGCTCCCAGGTCTCCATGCGGTTCAGCACGCGCAACTGCTGTTGCGGCGGGAGGTTCGAGAAATGCTGCAAGCGTTGCCGAAGAATCTGTTGTTGCTGCGGCGGCAGACGGCGAAACCCGGGATCCCGCTGCAGTTCGCGTTCCTGCTCGGCGGGGGGCATGTCTTTGTAGCGCCGCAGCCAATCTCCCGCATGGCCCTGCGGCCGCGGGCGTCCCTGCATTTGCGGCCGTCCCTGGAATTGCGGCCGTCCCTGCGGTGGCCGGGCTGCCGGCGGCCGAGGCGCCTGTTGCCGCGGTGCCGGAGGAGGCGCGGCCACATGCCTCTGCTGCGACGGGTGGAATGCGCCGCTGAGCGCGAGACCGGGAAGGGGAATGGTCATAGCGACCGCCAATCCGGCAGCCGCCAGCCAACCCGCCCTGTATTGTCCCCGGCTCATTTTTCCCGCCTTGCCTTGCACTTCGCCGTTCAGTATGCAACTTCGACAAATAGCGCGCGAATCTTCTATTGGATCCGCTACCTATTGGATCCGCTACGGATTCGCTACGACATCCTGCTGCACATCCAGGTCATCGAGCATCTCGAAATCCGAATACATGTCGTGATTATTTTCCAGCGCCTGCAGATCGCTGACCGCCGTGCCCGGTTGTTCAACAATCGTGGCTTCCTGTCCATGATTGCTGATCTTGCCCCGCGCAAAGAACAGGCCCACGCCCACTCCCAGAATCACGGTGAGCGCGGCCGCCAGCACGGGACGGCGAAACCAATGCAGCCAGCCCGCCTGTGGTTTGGCCATTTCTTCACGGAGGCGGGCCTGCAGGCGCACGTCAAAATACGGCGTCGGCTCCGGAACCTGCCATTCATCGAGTACTGTCATGGTCGAGCGCATGGCCTGCAATTGCTCGGCGCACGCGCCACAACTTTCGAGATGCTTGCCTTCGTCCACGGTGAGTTCGCTGAACCCAGCCGCCACGTCGGGCATCCGTTCACGAATTTCATTGCAATTCATAACCGCTTCCCCTTTACCACTCTCTTCTCTCTTCGCCACTGTCTCTTCGTTTTCGCTCTTCGCTCACAATCAGTGCTCACAAATAAATCAGTCTGGCTACACAAATTCTTTTAACTGTTCCCGCAAAGTCTCATACGCCCGGAAGAGCAACGATTTGGTCGCCGACTCACTCTTCTTCAGTACTTCGGCAATCTGCTTGTAGTCCATCTGCTGGTACTTGTGCATGACCACCGCCAGCCGCTGCTGCTCGGGCAAAGCTTCCACTTTACTGCGAATGGCCAGCATGCGCTCGCGCCGCACCATGACCTGCTCGGCGGTCAAATTGCCGTCGGGCAACTCGAGCGTGGCGCCGCTTTCCTGGTCCGGCTCGTCGAGGCTGACCTGCACCTCGGGCCGCTCGTGGCGCGTATCGCGCGCATGATTTACCGCGAGATTGGTCGCGATGCGATACAGCCACGTCGTAAACTTTGCGCTGGCCTCGTAACTGGCCCGCGAGCGATACACCCGCAAAAAAACTTCCTGCGCCAGATCTTCCGCCGCTGCCGCGTTGCGCACCATCCGGTACATAAAACTGATCATCGGACGGCGATACTTCTGCACCAGGTAATCGAACGCCGACGAGTCGCCCACCTTGGCGCGCAGCATGATCTCGGCGTCGGACGGCTCTCCGCCCACCACCGCCGGTGAGAACGCAGACGAAGGTTGCGGCGTCGTCGCAGCCATCAGCATGCCCCGATCCAGTGCAGCTGTGCTCACATTAGTTTCAACCCCGTCGGGGCCCGAAAGTTGCGTGCCTTGCTGGCCGTCAGGAGGCGCGGAAGTCCCTTTGGATGAAGGAGATACAGGTGTCCGCGAGGGTTTTGGCTCGAGCGCCATGGGAAAGATGATTTAGCCAGGACGCAACCGGGCCCCGAGCCCGCCCTTTGCGCCGCCGCCGATAGGCTACCATGCGCGGGCATGGGGCCGAAACCCGGTAGCGGCAAGGCGCGAGCTTGGGGATGGAGAGAAATTGCTGATTGTTGATTTTTGACTGCTGATTGAAAACCTTCAACCGCGGGAAGCTTGGGTTTCAATCGAATCAAGAATCAGGAAATCACAAATCCCCCAACCGCGCGCCAGAAGCGGCAGTCGGCCCGGCAAGTTGCATAATCCGCGCGCAAATGTTTGAATGAAATGACTCTCGCGGGCGCTTAACTCAGCGGTAGAGTGCCATCTTCACACGGTGGAAGTCATAGGTTCGAATCCTATAGCGCCCACCATTTTTTCATTCCCATGGCGGGGAGCGTCTCTCCCGCCCGTCCGATTCTTCCCCGGCTCCTGACTGTGCGAGCTTGCGATCGCGGGTTTGGGATCGCTCCAACTGCGGGTAAAATGAAGTCTGTGGTTCGCGCGGGCGCGTAGCTCAAACGGATAGAGCATCGGATTTCTAATCGTCCAACTCACTTTTCCCGCCTGCCTATTTTCTTGCAGTTACAACGACTTGGGAAATTCCCCGCGTGCGGAATGTGCGGTCCGGTGAGGACCTGTCGAGAGGTGTTGGGCATAGTTTGGGCACGATTTTCCGCGCGGCGCATCCGACAGAAAAGTCCGTCGCGCTGCGGGCAATTCCGTTTCAGTAGAGGTCCATCGTCCAAGGGCGGGTGAGATCGTCGCTCCTAGGCCTGTTTGCGGCCTCGCACGGGCCATTCTAAGAGACACACTGGTATCCGATCCGGCACCTTCTGTGGATTAGTGTTTCCGCGGTGGTTTGTTCTTCTGGAGTGCTTCTTCCGCTGCTCGTCGGGCTAAGGTCAAAATCAAGGTAGAGCGCGACAACTGGACCCCTGGCCACAGCTGTGCAGCGGCTTCTTGCAGCAGCTTCCAATCAGACTCACTTAGCTTTACAGAGGCGGCGATCGTTCGCTTCGTGTTCACGTCTTCAATTCTGCTGTTCTCCGGCCTTCTGGCACAACAAAATAATACTAGTGAATCCAAGGATTCTTTTTGCTACACTCTCAGCCGA
Organism: Acidobacteriota bacterium; assembly: GCA_013289685.1. Lineage (GTDB taxonomy): Bacteria > Acidobacteriota > Terriglobia > Terriglobales > Acidobacteriaceae > Sulfotelmatobacter. The sequence goes on from JABCZL010000007.1 coordinate 345,989, forward strand.
AGGTATACCTTCGGTCCACTCAGGACCACACAGAAAGAGAGTGACCCATGGGACACGCAATCGCAGCACCTCTCCGCAACTCCCTCCGCACACCTATTCCTTTTCCGACAGCCTACGAAACGATCATCAAAGATCGGGTCGACCGCAAACAGGTAAAGCTGCTCTTGTGCGACCTGCATCTCGACCGCGCGAGCGAATCGGCTTTCTGCATTTTGACGGGCACGATTGCGCCGGCAGCGTGCTGTGATCAATGCCAGATCGAACAGGCTGAAGCACTGGCGACCGCGCCGCGGCCGGACTGGGGGCGCTTATGATTGATGCGCGCCACTCGCCGTATGAACGGCGCCGCTCCGATCTTTCCACCCTTCGCGGGCTCTCTCCGAAGTTGGCCGCGATGATCTGGCGTCTGCTCGTAATTCTCCTTCTGGCCGCGATGATCCTTTTCTCGTGGGCTTGGCTCAGCCACAACAATGCAGGGCCGTCCGGTGTCAGCTGTGGCACAGAAACGGGGGAGCCGTGCGGCAAGCCGTGAAACGAATAAAGCTGCTTGTGAAGGGAACCATGAGCCAGGCGGAGTCTGCCGCGTTGGCGCATGGCATCCAGTTGGGCGCCGTCACACAAACGAAATGCAAGGATCAATCGTTTTACTGCGAGGCCTTCGTCGACGAAAGCTACCAGGCCGCGGTCCGGATCTGGTTTGCGGCCGCGGATCATAAAAACTTGGTCGGATATTCTCACGGGTCGCTGCTGTGGTTTGCAATCGAGGAGCAGGCGATCGAGCATGAAAGCGAGGTCAGCCATGCCGGCTAGTCGCATCCAACGGGACGTTTGGCGGGAGTTCTCGACTGGCGACATCGAAAACATTGTCGCCTGCCTTGTTCTGCGATGCGACGCTGGGGTGATCGAGGAAGATGAGCTGTCGGTCCTTTGGCTTTGCGGGTGCGAATTATTCCGGCGCCGGAGGGCAGCATGAAGATGCTCTGGTGTTCCGAGATCGTTCTAATCGGGCTCACAACCGTGGTGATCACCGCCGCGCTGGTCGATGCGGTGAGGGAGCACCGAAAACGACGCAGGGAAAAACAGCTATGAGCGAGCGCTGGCAAGAATTTTTGCTCGCGGCCGTCGTCCTGCTCTGCGCTTTTTTGTGGAAATGGAAACGCGAACGCCGGCGCGCGCGAGAAACGCGAAGGGCGCAGCAGCGCGCCGGCTACCGGATCGACGGCTCCGCCGGTACGCCCTAAAAACAGGCTTGCCGACGGGGGAGTCGGCAGTGACGAGGAACGGCGAGCGGCTCGGGGGAGTACGCTCGCCGGTTCTCTTTTTCGGAGGGGATCTTGAGTCGCAATCCAATTTGGCCGTTGTATGGCGTGGTGCGGATCGCGGACATTCTCGCCAGGTGGACGGTGCGGGCTGACAAAGAGCGCAAGTACCAGCAGAGCCGACGAAGACGCACGGATGTGCTGTACGGGAGACGCGCCTCCGATGTGACCTCGCCTCGTGGCCTTCACTCGCTCCACATTCATTGGCTGCCAGCGCTTCTGCTCGGAGGCCTGGGCGCGCTGATTCTGCATTGGCTGTGGGTCGGAGCGACGATCAGCCGCTAACGGCGATTCTTTGGGCGCATTTCGGGCACCATCACTGCGAAGCCGCGCCCCGTAAGGCTTTTCGGGGACGCTCCGGATATCGAATCCGCTGTGCCCTGCCTTTTGCAATTCGCGCTGGACTGATCACTAGTGAATCGGGCAGAATTGTTATCCGTGAAGATCATTGAAAACGCGGTAGAAGTGCTTCAGGATCCGGCGTTCGTCCGAGACCTCGTGGATCTAGTGGTGAGCTTGGCGGATTCCGAATGGCATTCCGAATGGCATGTGACGGATGCGATCGTCGTCCCCAGAATTTTCTGGGTAATCACCAACCATAGCTTTAACCCTCCCCCGACCGACGCTCAACTGGAAGAACTGAAACGCGATGCACACACCAGCCGCCACGAGGGAGAGATTGTTCGGATTCTTGATAAGAGCAAATTGCCGGAGGCCCTGAGGAAACGCGCTGCTGCGGCTGCTGAGATTCAAGCTGTCAAGGATGGCACAGCTCCCCGCGACGTGTCCGAAAGACGGCTGCTCTATCTTGCCTCGCAACTCGAAGCGCAGTGGCCCGAGATTCCACCGTCTCCCGGGAGAAGAGCGCCCGGAGTTCCCGAGAAGAAGAGAGGGAAAAAGGTGTAAAATTCCGCCAGTACAGCGCAACATTCCAACGCTGTCTATATCCATAAGCATCGATCTTTCCAGCCACACACCGCGTCCCGTCAAGGATTTCCATACATAGGCCTTGATCGATATTGACATTCTCCCCTTCCTGCGCTACGTTCGCCTCAGAACGATGCGCAACACCGTCGAAAGTGTTGCGCAACACGCAACAGGGGGACGGGCCTCATGGCGGAGACGTACGAAGTTCTCTGGAGCGGCACGAAGGACACGGAGTTCCAGAAATCTCAACAGCGACCAGCCACAGAGCTTCCGCTCGATGCACGACAGCACATTGGAAACGCTGGGGTTGCGCGCAAGCGCAGGCAGCATGCAACTTCGGACGATGCGAACGCGGCGCGAATCCGAGAGCAGTGGCACCGCGAAAATCAACCGATCGCGACCAGCAGCTTACCGAGAGGCGAGCCGATCAAAACTTAGCCATGCCGCAACAATCGCTACAGTCCGAACCGCGGAAACGGCGAGGCTCTCAGCTTCCTTGGGATGGCCCGAAACCGCGCAGGAAGCCGAAGGGCAAGCCAGAGATGCGGCTGCCACAGCTAGTGCTCTTTCCTGAGAGCCAGCAGGCGACCCGATGAGCGCCGTCTGTTCCATTTGTCGGAGAGAGGACCGCACGGCGATCGAGGAGAGCCACGTCGCTGGCATGAGCCTGCGCGCGATCGCGAAGGCCCATCCTGGAACGACCGCATGGAGTCTGCGTCGACACTTCGCGCATGTGCCGGCGATCATCGAGCAGCAGCAGCAGCTGCAGGTACGCCAGGTGCAGAACGATCGAGTGACTGCGAAGTTACCGGCACGCGTTGAATCGTTGCTTGCCGAGCTGGAGCGCATGACCGTGAACGCCAATCGACGCCGGGATTACGCGGCCGCGCTGAATGCAATCCGCGCCAGGCTCGCATGCTTGGAGATGTTGGGCAAGATCAGCGGCGAGCTGCGAGCAGGTGCCGGCGAGTTCGTGCCGGGAAATGTGGCGGCGGTTCAGCTGAACATCGCGCCCGCGGCTGCGCCCGAAAAAGATCCTCAGTGGCTGGTGCGGCGCATGTGCGAAATCTACGGTCTGCAATGGCCGCGCGAGCATGCGGAGAGCGACGAGAGGAAGCCGAACTAGTTCGCCGGTGAGCGGACCAACCGACCCGGCAGGCAGGAGCGGGAGGCAAACCAGCCCTCCGCTCTTTTCCTTTGTGGGAATGTAGGAAACCGACTGACGCGGAGCAGAAAGTATCTTCGCCAGGGGTTCCGAATCCGTCCACCGGTGGACAGATTCACACGGGCATGGTACGGGCATTGTCGCTCGGGAAGCACTGCCCAGCGCGCGTTTCCAGCCTCGCAGCGGATCATCAGTCCGCTGCGCCGGGAAGTGGAAAGTGGCGCAACTTTGCACTTGCGTCCTCGTGTTCATTCTGGTAATCCTGATCTTGTCTTGGTTTTGCGGGCGTGCGGCGACACTCCTTTGACCGGATGACCCCGCGCCCCGCAAAACAAGGTTATCCGGTCACATGGCTTCCACACACAATTCGATTTCGCCATTCGCCGGGCCGATCTCCGCGCGCAGCACAGCGCCTTCCCCAATCAGGTCCAATCGGACCGCTCTAACAGGAGCGACCTTCGACGGGTCGCCACCGAGCGGCCACCGATGGGATCCGAACCTTCTGAAGTAATCCAGCAACCGCGGTCGAATGATCAACTGGTAGCGGCCTACGCACACCTGCGTCTGAGCCAGGAGCGTGCACGGCTCCTCCAGGAGGCAGCGAAGCAGCGCGCGAAACATCCGGTACAGGCGGGCCTCACGTTAGCACGAGCGAACGCGCTCAAGGTCGCGCTGAATTTCTTTAAGGCCCTACAGAAAGAGAATGCGGGCACAACGGCCAGCGAGTGAGAGGTGCAGCTCTCATTTGCTGGCCGTTTTTGTTTTGCGGAGGAAGGCACGGCACGACAAACGAGTTTGGCAGGAGCAAGAGCATGGCTGCACGAGCTGAGCAAGAACCGAAACCAAAACTATCGCTAGAGATCCGCATTGGCGAGTCGACGCTCTATGACCATGCACCGGGAATGCGCGCCGTCTTAAAGGAAATAGCGATCATGACATCGTCGCCGGGATCGGAGAAGAAACCAAAGAGTGATGGTTTCGACGCGGGGTGGAACTGGGCCGGCTGGTGTTGGCCCCAGGAAAAGACTCTTGCTGGTCGCACAGGCAATTGTGAGCGACTAGTGAGAAAAGCCGTGCATCGATTCCAGGCGGATAGCGTCGTTGAAATCCGCAGTTGGCGGGATCGATCGGGACGGCCGCATAACGCCTATCGCATCCGGGAAGAAGTGATCGACGCGGCAAGGCGTAAACCGGGTGAGGATCGGAAGCGCCGGAGTGATCGCAAGGCGAATGCTACCAGCTACAAAAGCCATAGGAACGCTGAGAGCCATAGGAACGCCTGTCCCATCGACGTTGCGACGGAAAGCCATAGGAACGCTGAGCCAGCAGCCATAGGAACGCTGAGCCATGAGCCACAGGAACGCGAGCCACGAAAGCCACAGGAACTAGATGCCGTGGAGGTTGGTTTAGTACGAGGTGGGTGTATTGAGGTATGTGAAGAGGGGGGTGTTAGGGGGGAGAGTTCAAGTCAGACGTTGACAGCAGAAGAGCAACACCGCGCGCCCAAAACCGGCGCGCCTTTTTTTCCAGATCCTTCACCCCAAATTCAGCAGCAAGAGCAACCGCAACCGCAACCGCAAAACCTTCCTGGGGAAGTGGAAGAGCAACGGCAACGGCAACAGCAAGAGCAACCGCCAGAGATCGATCAACCTACTCCACAGAATCATTTCGAACCTGGTGCGCACGAGATCCTCGCGGCCTATCCACGCCAGAGCGGCTGCATTCCGATTCTCGATGCACGGGCAGCGCTGGAGCGCGTAAAGCAGGCAGGATTGTCCGCATCCTGGCTGCAGGCCCAAGTTTGGGAGTTCGGAAAGAATCCGGGCGGGTTAGTTCCACCATTCGGGACGTGGATGCGCCGAAATTTGGAGAGGCTAATCAGCGCGGCATCCGCTGTGCAGACCGACGTCAGACTGGAGACAGGAGAACAGAACGATGAACTCAAGCGCGCAGTTGAAAGCGGTAACGTTGCGACCGATGCGAGCGTGGAGAGGCCACGAGAAGGACCTGGACGCGCTGCTGGTCTCGATTGAGGACCGCGTCGTCGCCTGGCTGAACCAACACGGCGGACCGGTCAACGACGACATTCGCCGGCAGATTGGCTGGCAGTTCATCGTCGGGATGGGATGGAACCGGCTGCAGCCCGAGGAAGCGCCGCGGTTGGAGATCGTTTCGCGGAGAGATGTAGAGCCGTCAGTGCAGGGCGAGTTGTTCGATCGGCCGGAGGCAGTGCGATGAACGAGCGGTTAGCCGACATCTGGGACGACTACGCGGTGAAGCAGGAGATGGAGCGAGACCTTGGCGACAACGAACCGGAGGAGAACGATGAAGACGAAGAGCACGAAGGCCGGCAACGGAGTGGACCCCATCGAGCGCGCCCGAGTTGAGCGAGTGGGAAAACTTCTGGCGCAGGTTCTGACAGAGCTGCGCTGGCGGAGGAGTTGTGCAAACTTTATCCGATGCAGGTCGGGAAGTTGCAGTGACTTTTTCAGGGCACAGTTCGGGCACGGTTGCGCAAAAGGCAGGCCCAGAGCGGCTTTCGAGAGGCGCGGAGGACTAAGAGTCCGCGGTGGATGAACGCAGAACGGCACGGAGGGCGCGACGAATGAAGAACGGCGATACGGGGAAGTGTCCGTTGTGCGGCAAGCCATGCCGCTGGGACGAGGAAATTGTACAGATGCACGCGGGCACCGATGGTTTCGTGCATTTCGACTGCCTGCAGGAGACGGCGGAATCTCTCGTCGACACCGAGCGCGAGATCGGGAGGCGCGCGTGAGGGTTGAGGTTTTCGCTTCCGGGCGTTGCGTGCCGTCGCAGGGCGGAATCGGAATTTATGGCTGCGTTTTGAAAACCGATGGTGTAGTGACCTGGACTGACTCCGGGTGTTCGGGACGTGTGGGTCAGACGATCTTGTCCGCGAAGTTTGCGGGCGCAATCGTTGCGCTGCGCAAGTTGACCGACGAGCACGAGGCGCATCCCGAATCGGCGCTCGCGTTGTTTGTCGACGACCGACAAACAAAGCTGCAGCTCGATGGGACGTGGATCGTTGGCCAGAGCGATCTCCACTTTCCGCTGTGGAAGGAAGCGCGCGAACTTTATTTCGTGCTGAACCAGTACCGCGAATTTTATCTGGGCTGGAGAAACGACAACGTGGCCGCGGAGTTGGTCGCGCAGACAATGCGACGGCATCGTCTCTGTGGAGAGATCTCGCGATGAGCCCGATGCATGGGCCGACGCAGGAGCATCTTCGTTTTCTCGCGGCGAAGGCGATCATCGAACGCGCGAGGGCTCGCGCTGGCGTGAGGCTTCCGCCTTACACTCGTGCGCAGTGGGACCGTGAGCAGCAGCAGTTGCGTGCGAGTGTAGCTAGGAAGCGGCGGATCCAGCGAGTTGCGATGTTCGAAAGCCGGATTCATGGCGTGAAGTTAACGGAGGCCTCGTGAAAGCGAAGGATGGTGATCACAAACTCGAATCGATGGTTGCCGATTTCTCGTGGCCGGCAGAACCCGAATTGAGGCAGGCGACGCGACTCGCATCTCGTGGAGGCCGATCGGAGCGCGACTGCGGATTATCTTCGGCGCCAGGGCGCGAGATCGAGGAGCTGCTGCCGCGCGCGCAGCAGTTCGCCGACGCGCGGAGTCGCGAAGTGCTCAAGCTGCTCGACCTGGAGGCGGATGTGGCTGCAGCGCGGCGCTGCTCTAGTCGACGGCCACGGAAACTCGATCCGGTTCGCGATCATGTCGTGGCATTTCTGGCGCGGCATTCGGAGA
>JABCZL010000008.1 GCA_013289685.1 Acidobacteriota bacterium
TCTGCGCTGCTGCTCTGGTGCTAACCTTTTTCATTGCCGGTCTCCTTTTATCTGTGCTTCGAGCACGTCGATAACTTGGGAGCGTACACCGCATCCCGTCCGGAGACCGGCCTTCTCATCCCATCTGTTTGTTGCGAAGAGATGACCTGTTGCAAAAACAAAAATGGCTAAAGCTTTTGAGCTGGACGGGCTTCGCCGCACTCTTAGCGGCTGGTCACTACTTCTACAGCGTGATGCTGGTGTTCCCAGGGTATGTTGCACTTGTGCCTGTTGCCGGCACCCTGGCGATGTTGCTTGAAGGCGCGACGGGGACTCCTTCGATCTTACAAAACATGCTGGGGTTGCCGGTGATGCAGTGGCTGGGAAGGCTTTCCTACTCATGGTATCTATGGCACTGGCCCTTTCTGATTTATGCCAAGGCGTGCCTTCCCGGGCTGAGTTGGCGTGGCCGCCTGCTCGTGGCGTTCGGCGCTCTGCTGATGGCGCAGCTCACTTACTGGCTTCTGGAGAATCCTGTCCGCTTCAATCCGTTCTTGATGGCGAGGCCTGCGCTGTCTATCGGCCTGGCAGTTCTGGTTCCAGCGGTGGGGGTGAGCGTGGCTCTGGGCGCAAGCCATGCCGCCTCCGTTAGCCTCGCCACTGGACAACAACGGCAGATAGAGGCAGCCAGCGCTGTCGGCAGTTGGCACGACTGCCTTGTGCCTGTCGGAGTATTTGGCGTCAAGGAGTGCATCTTCGGCGACCGGGGATCGCAGACCAAGGTAGTCCTCTTTGGCGACTCTCATGCGGGGCAATGGTTTCCGGCGGCGAATTTAATGGCTGAAGAACGACACTGGCAGTTGGTGACGCTGCTAAAGGCCAACTGCCAGGTGGCGGCCCGGGAGGTCAATTCCGAAGGCCATGCCAGGGACGCCTCGTGCGAGGCGTGGCAGGGGAAAGCAATAGAACGTATTGCGGTGCTTCGGCCTTCCCTAGTGATGCTGGGAGAATCCGCGGCAGGGGTTGGCAACCCGCGCCTGAATGAGCGGCCAGTCACGCCACGGGAATGGCAAGTCGGATTGCGGACCGTGCTGAACAAACTGGACGCGATTGGTACCAAGACCCTGGTCATGGCCGACATTCCCTATTCTTCGTTCGACGTCCCGGTGTGCTTATCGCGCGCGGCGTCGGCAAAGTGGGGTTCCAAATCGTGCGTGATCACCAGGGAAGCCGGGCTGAATCAGCAAGTCCGCGATCTGGAGAGGGCTGCCGTGAGCGGCGATTCCAGTGTGCGGTGGGTGGACTTTTCCGGCCTCTTCTGCCCTGGGTCAAGCTGTCAGACGATCATAGACCACCTGGTCGCATATCGCGATGACAGTCATATCAGTGAGATCCTGGCGCTCCATCTTGCGCCGCAGTTGCTGCACGAAGTCGATCTGCTGATGATTCCCCCGGGTTCTCAGACTTCGGGACCACCGCCCGGTCGCTCTCGAATAATTCCACTCCAACGTTCGCCAGCTCCCGGAACACGCTCATAAAACCGCGCTTCATTTGTGAAGTGATCTGCTGACACCCCTGATCAGCCTGACTGCGACGAAAATAAGAGCGCACGCCATAAGGAAGGGGAGCAGCGCCGCCGCAGTTCCCAATACCCGGCCCAAAATTCCGTCGACCGCATTCGAAACTTGGTCCCGTAGCATAACGCCGCCGGCACATAAGCCAACGGATGTGATGAGCAAGAGCGCAACAAAGATACTCGCTCCGACTCGTTGCACCACGCCTCTCGCCGCCCAGTCCTTCGAGAAAAGCCTGTCCTTCGGGCCGGTAGTGCGCAGTCTTGGAATATCCGAAAGGTTACCGCTAAACCGCATTTGGCGGTGATGCTTCATTTGCCGGCCGCGGAGCGGTTTGTCCGTTCTTGCAACGCGAGCAGGACCACGCGCAGCATCTCGTCCCAGGGGGCAGGTTTGCCGGTCCAAATTTCGAACTGCCGGGCCGCCTGGTGAGCGAACATCTCGATTCCCGGGATGATCTGGGCGCCCCGCTCCTTGGCCAGCTTCAGAAAGCGGGTTTCGGGCGGATCATAAACCATATCAAAGGCGTAGCGGGCGTTGATCTCGTTCTCCTGTAGCGGGGTTTCGCGCGTGTTCCCCATGCCAATCGGAGTGGCGTTGATGATGACGTCGAAGGCCAGCTTCTTCAGGTCAGGGCGCTTGATGATGCGGGCGTGGGCCTGGTGGGCCAGTTTCTTGGCCGGGCCGGCGGTGCGGTTCAGAATGTAGACTTCCGACCCACGTTCTTTGAGTCCAAAGACAGCGGCGCGGGCTGCTCCGCCGGCTCCAATCACTAGAATCCGGGCGCCTTCCAGAGTATTCAGACGGCGTTCCAGCGGGCGGACGATTCCGGAGGCGTCGGTATTAAAGCCATACAGCTTGCCGTCCTGCGCTCGCACCACTGTATTGCAGGCGCCGATTTTAGTGGTGTGGGAATCGGTGTTGTCGAGATGCGGCAGGATCGCTTCTTTGTACGGCATCGTCACGCTGATCCCGTGGATGGGAATCTCGCGCACGCATGTGAGCAGATCTTTGAGCGTTTTGGCATGGAGAGCCAGATAAACCGCATTGACGTTCTCGCGGCGGAAGGCAGCGTTCATGATGGCAGGGGAAAGCGAGTGCGCGACGGGATCGCCGACGACTCCGTAGACTCGCGTGGCCACGTCCACCCGGTCAATGCGATAAACATTGCGCAATTCCTGCGCGGCCACCTGGCCGGGGGCGGTCTCTTCTCCGGCACTCGCGGCGGCAAAGGTGAACACGCTTCCGGCGCGCACGCCCAGAACGCGGCTGATGATGCCCTGTTCGCCCATGCACATGCCGACCAGGGAGTGCCGGTCGCCCTCCCGCGCCAGGAATTTGATCATGGTCACGTTGTCGGCGAGCGTGGTGGCCGTGCTGACGACTTTGTAGAAGTCCGCCGGGTAGGCCAGCATTTTTTCCAGCGTTTCGTCCAGCTTCTTCGTGGCCCGGAAATCGTGGAACGACAGAATCAAGGCGGCGCGCGTGCGAAGCTTCTGAAGTTGTTCGGGCTTGCACTTCGCGGCGGTTTGCAGCTCAACATCGACCAACTGGCAGCCTGCCGAGGAAGCCTTGCTCAGAACGTCCAACTGCGAGGCAATGGATCCCCGAAACTTGCCTCCGCTGGCGACCCGGCGGCAGGTGGCGATGACTACGGTCCCGGGATGGGACTCCATAAACCGCTTGATTCTGGGAAGCGCAAGGCCGGGCTTGGAGAGGTAGTCCAACCTGAACTCCAGAAAGGAGTTATCCCGAACGAGCGCTTCGGCTTTCTCGGCCATCTCGTTGGGATCGGAACCGGTGACCGCCACGCAGACTCGCGGCAATCGCAGGGGCAGAAGACGGGGCGCGTAAGCAGGAGCAGAATTCATCGTTCGGAATTCAGAGAAGTCCGTCGTTCAGAAGCCCGGTTCGGGACACATACTGTTCGGGACACATACTGAATGACGGCGAATTATTACAGGGCCTTAATTACTTATGCAACAACGGATTACTAGTCGGCGCGAGAAAAAACGAGAAAAACGAGAAAACCCTGCTCCAAGGGTGCGCAACACCCTCGTAACCTTGACCCACCCTTACCTACTTGTTACCTTCCGGCTGAAGCCTTTTCGTTTCTGGCATTTGGCTTCTTCTCGCACTTAACTAGGGAGGGGGACGCATTACGGTGCTCCCCGGAGGTAACATGAAGAAAACAGGACTGTTCGTGTTGTTGCTCGCGACCGCGGCTTGGGCGCAGAGCGGCGCTGAGGGGAATCCATTCGAAGCTCCTCAGGGAACTTCGCCGACTACCAACAGCTTTCCCACCCAGCGGGTTCAGACGCCTACCTACGCCGATTTATATTGTGCTGGATTTATCAGCAAACAGACCCTGCCTGACGCCAACTTCGTGGCCGGTGGACTGCAAACCCCTACCACGACGAAGTTCAAGACTGGCGACATGATCTATCTCGAGGGACGCGGCTATAGCGCGGGAGCGGAGTATGAGGTCGTGCGCGCTCTGCGCGACGTCAACGAGTATGAGACCTTCCCTGGACAAGCCAAGATGCTGAAACAGGCCGGCCAGCCCTACGAGGAAGTTGGGCGCGTGAAGATCATTGACACACGCAACAAAGTCGCCATTGGGCAGGTCGAATACTCGTGTGACGGCATCAATCCCGGCGACACGGCGATTCCATTTGCGGAGAAGCAGGCCGTGACTTTCCACACGCCGATTCATTTCGATCGCTTCCTGCCAGCCAGCGGCAAGCTTTCCGGCCGCATCGTGATGGGAAAAGATTTCGATTCCGTGCTGGGCACCGGGCACAAAGTTTATCTCAACATCGGCGCTAACCAGGGTGTGAAGATCGGCGACTTCTTCCGGGCGGTGCGCTCCTATGAGGTCGATCTGAAAGACCCGGTCGATTCCTTGTCGTTCAAGGCCGCGGTTTCCGAAGACACCCAGAAAAAGACGCCTTCGGTCGATCCCACCATGTTCACCAAGGGGAACGGCCCCGTGATTCACGTCCGGGACTTGCCGCGGAGAGCGGTGGGCGAAATCGTAATACTCAGTGTGACCAACACCACGGCGACCGGCATGATCGTGTTCGCTTTGGAAGATGTGCATGCCGGCGACGGCGTGGAAGCGGATCAGGTGCAGTAGCGTCACGGAAGCGTTACCGAACAGTCTGGAACCGGGGACGGGAAACCGTCCCCGGTTTTATTTTGCTGGAAGCGATGGATGTCAGTGAGTGCTATGGCGATTTTTCGCTAACGATTCCCACAATCTCCTTGGTCGAACCAAATCCCGTGGCGGTTTGTTGCAGTAATGTTGGCCGGGACAATCAACAAGGGTGCCTCCTGACTGTCACTTCTGCCAGTAGTTGACGAAACAGATCAGAACTAATCTGCCGATAGTAGTTCCTGCCGTACACGCATAAGTCTGGCGTTCACGCCCCAGTTCCTGGGAACAACAGGAGAGCAACTATCATGAGTGACCCAAAGCGAAAGATCATCGATTTCCGCAATCGGCCGCCGCTCAAGCCGTACAAGGGCTTGTTCGACCTCAAGAACAACGTACTGATGAAGAGCCACTTAATAGTTAAGAATCGCGGGGCAAACACGACTTCACCCACCATAGAAATGGGTGTGGACAAACCAGGAGGAATGGAACAGTGGTGGAAAGAGATCGACGAGGCGGGAATCGACGCGGTGGTAGTGAACGGCCGTTATGTCGGCGGCTTGCCTGACTTCTGCATGGACAACGACACGCTGGCCGGCCTGCAGAACAAATACAAGGGCAGATTCTTCGGACTGTCCCAACTGAACCTTGATCAGGATGCGGATAAGACTGCTCGGGAGCTTGAGAGGGCGATCAAGAAGCTGGGCATGGTTGGCGCCAACCTTGAACCGGGCTACCAGACAGTCGGGCTAGGAAAGATGGGAACGTTCACCGACAACCCGTCCTTTTGGCCGATCCTGGAGGTGCTCAATGAAACGGGAGCCTTCCTGCTGATCCAGACTGGACTCTTTGCCGGAACAGACATCTCGTTCAACAATCCTCAAGCCCTTGACCGGCTGCTGTTCTCATTCCCGAAGGTGAACGTGGTCCTCGCCCATGGGGGTTATCCCTATGTTCAGGAAGTGCTGGGCCTTTGCGCCAAGTGGCCGCAACTCCACATCTCTGCCGATGTCTACATGTTCTGGCCGAACGGATTTCTCTATGCCATGAACCTGGAGCGCATCCCTGATCAGCTTGTCTTTGGTAGCGCCTTCCCGTTCGCGAATATGAAGGTGATGGTTGAGGACACCTTGAAGCTCCAAGAGCAATTCCAGGTCAGCGACGAGACGATGGAGAAGTACCTCTACTCCAACGCAGCCCGGTTGCTCAAAACCAAGAAAGCGGAAGCAGAGAAGTTACCGGTTCGAGCCGCGGCGTAAAGGTGTTTCGACTACGACCGATCCGACAATTTAGAAGGCAAGGAGATCAAGATGGCTACAGCAGAAGTGGTTACGCCCATTGCGGCGGGACTTAGAGGCAAATTGACGAAGGAGAACTTCGGGGCTTCCATGCCTTCTTACGCGCCCACCTATCCGGCATTCGGGCCGGAAGGTTGGGACTGGCTCGACATAGACGCGATCCTGATCGACTATATGACGGATGCGGAGTCGGCCGCGGAGTGGCTGCCGGCTCAATGCGAACTCATCAGTATCCCGCTGGCGCCGAGCCAGACGGCGGTGAAGATGGTCTTCGCAGACTATCGCGCAGGCACGCTTCCCCCCTACAAGGAAGCCATCCAGACGATTCCATGCCTTTATAAGGGACAGATTTACCTCTATGTGGCGCAGATCTGGGTGGACACTGACTCCGCTATGACCTCGGGCCGTGAAGCCGGGGGCTACCCGAAGAAACTTGCTGACATCCGGCTCGACTGGCACGGTGAAATGGGAACCGGCTACCTCGAGCGATCTCATCAGCGCCCACTAGGAAGCGGAAACCGAATCGCTTCCTACACGTTCCGGAAAACAGGCAAGATGATCTCGACGCCGCTGCCGGCAAACAGAAAGCCGACTTTCCCGTTCCCCTACAACTTGACGCTCCCGCTGCCCGAGCCCACTGGCAAGCCGCAGGGACTACCGTACAAGACGATCTGCACACGCTTCATACCATACGCAGCTGGTCTTAAGAACAAGTGGGCACTGTCGCAATTAACCGGTATGACCTGGTCGCTCGAGAAAGGCGAACTCTGGGCCGGTGACGCAACCCTGCAGTTCCGCCCGTCGGACGATGATCCGTTGTACAGGCTGCCAGTGAACCAGATCCTCGATGCGATGGTCTTCTACGGCGACATGAATGCAAAGATGAATTTTATCGAGGATTTATAGACGGTACCCGGAGAGTGTGCTCCTCCGGAAGCTAACGTGAATCCTTGAGCTGAGTGTGAGTCTCGTGAAATACAGGTTTTCGATCTTTCGCTAACTCACCACCAACGCAAAACTAATCACAATCACACATAGGAGAAAATCATGTCAGTACAAACCCCAAAGGAAGTCTTCGTCCGATTGCTGAGCGGCCTCCGTCAGGGGACCGCGTGGAGTGCGAAGATTTATCAGGAACTTAGCGAGCAGGCGCAGGATCCGGACATAAGAGAGGCATTGGAAGCGCGTGCTTTCGTCACAGAGAAAGTCCTCGCTACCCAAGACCAATGCTTCAAACTGATCGGAGAACAGCCGGTTAAAGTTAACTCGCGACTCCAGGAAATCTTCATTGAGGATTTTCGCAAGGAACTCGCTGAGATACAAAATCCAACCGCAAGGCACCTTTTCATACTGGCAAAAGTCACACACCTGGCTCACCTTCGTATTGCCGAGTATGTGGCTTTGGTGGCGGCCGCTGATGTAACTGGCCACTATGGCGTTGGCGTCCTGCTTGAAAGCTGCCTGGCGGACAAACTCGCGTTTGTGGAGCGAACGCGGCGCTTGATTCGGAAGGTCATCGAGGCGAAGGTGGCCAGGAGATTGGCGGAGAACTTAGCCGCCTAATGTATTCGCTGGTTTACGGATGAGCGGTCGATTGAAGGGAATTGGGTCGCGCCGATCCGTCGAGCAATTTAGGCGGATCGGCGCGCTGTTCCTTCGTTGACGCTGTAGAGGAGAGATATGTCAACACAGACCGCGCATCGCTGGTCATCACCTTCAGGGAGTCAACCATGGGTAAGCGGAAAAATAAACGGATTATCGACTTCCGCGTAAGGCCGCCTCTTGTCCCCTTCAAAATCCTGTTCGACCTCAAGCTGAGGCGGCTTACGTGGGAAAACAAGTTCAACATCACGCCGCGCGGTCGAAGGAGCAGTTGTGGAAGCAGGGTTAGCTCATCAGTCTGAAGATAGAGTTATTCGCGTAGTCGAGCGATCAGACGTCAGTTTCCGGAGCGGCGGCGTTACTTGCCGCGCCTGGTTGTACATGCCGGCGACGGTGAGGACAGATAACAGCACCAGCGCTCCCTGCGTTGTGATGGCCCATGGTTTCGCTGGCACGCGCGATGCGCGCCTGCCAGCGTACGCGGAGCGCTTCGCTCTCGCGGACTTTGCTGTATTGCTGTTTGACTACCGGCATTTCGGCGCCAGCGATGGAGAGCCGCGCCAACTGATCTCCGTGCGCCACCAACTTGAGGACTACGCGAGCGCCGTCGCATTTGCACGGTCGCTTCCTGGGATCGACGAAGCGCGGATTGCGCTGTGGGGCACGTCGTTCTCGGGAGGCCACGTGGTGACGACTGCTGCCCGGGATTCACGAATCGCGGCGATCGTGGCGCAATGCCCGATGATGGACGGGCGGGCCTCCGTCCTCCAAATTTGGAGATATGCGGGGCTCCGTCAGATCCTGAGGCTCACCGCCCACGGGACGTTCGACCTGCTGATGGCCCTGTTCGGCGCCACTCACTGCATAAAGGCAGTCGGGCCTCCGGGTAGTCTCGCTGTGATCACATCGAACGGCGCCGTTGACGGCTTCCGCGCGATCGCGCCCAAGGACTTTCGCTGGGAGGTCGCGGCCCGCATCGCAGTCTTTGCAGGTTTCTATCGGCCAGTGCGCAGTGCCCAGCAGGTGCGATGTCCGGCGCTGATTCAAATCTGCGAGCATGATTCAGTCGTGCCCCCCGAAGCTGCGGAGGCGGTCGCGCGAATGATGGGGGACCGCGCCGAGGTGTGCCGTTACCCGCTCGAACATTTCGACCCGTACATCGGCGAGAATTTCGAGCGTAGCGTGACCGACGAGGTCGATTTCCTGTGCCGCCACCTGAAAAGGCTGAACCGTGATTAAACGATGCGATTCGCCGTTGGGGGGAGCGGGGCTTAGTCCGGCGAGCAAGGTAATTCTGTCACCCAAACTCAAAAGGAGAGATGTATGTCAACACAGACTGCGCTACGCGAGTCGACTGAACCGCATAGCACTGAAGCAGCGCCATGGATCAAGGGGATAGACGAGCGGCTGGAGGTTATGTCTCAAGTCCCTCTCGTGCTATCAACCCCGGTCGGCTTACTCGCCGAACAACGTATCACGGACAAGAAGTACCTCTTCGTTCGCAATATCCAGGACTTGCCCAAGGGGATGACCCTCGAACCGTTGCCGTTAGAAGGCTGGGAGACCGAACTGGTCGGACTGATCAGACCATTTCGCGTCGTCATTCGTGGCGAAGAGTTGCTCGGGATGGAGCAGGTTGAGTACGAGATGATCCTGCAGTGCTCTGGGAACGGACGATCGCAATACAAAGGTATCCCCGGGACGCCATGGAATCAGGGTGGAGTGGGCAACGTTCGCTTCGCGGGTGTCCCGCTGAAGGCAATCCTCGAACGGCACAACGTCAGTGTGGATCCCCAGGTCAAGTTCGTGACGGCCGAGGGCCACGACTTGCCCCAGGGACTTGAGAGGCCGGACTTCGAGCACAGTCTGCCGATCGCACCCGTGCTGGAAAGAAGCATCTTTGCTCTGAAGCTCAACGGCGAGCCGATACCGGGCATCCACGGTGGACCGGTGCGTCTGGTAACACCGGGATTGTTCGGTACCATGCAAGTGAAGTGGCTCCGCCGATTGCGGTTCGAGACGGCTGAGTCTCCAAACTTTTACCATGCGACGGAGTATCGTGTTCCGTTGTCGCTCCTCAAGCCCGGAGAAAATTTCAGATTCACCTTGGCGAACAGCCGGCCGACCTGGGACATTCGCTTGATGAGTTACATCCTCGCTCCTGAGTCGGGGGCCAAACTGAAGGCGGGCGAGGTCACCGTCAGCGGCGTTGCGTACAACGATGGCTCAGCACGGGTGGAGTCGGTGCTGGTGTCGTTCGACCGCGGCCAAAGCTGGCAGCCGGCGAAGTTCGACGTACCTGACAGCCCGTACGCTTGGTATCGGTGGACAACGAAGGCGAATCTCAAGCCGGGCGTTCATGAGATCTGGTCGCGAGCTATCGATGCTCTAGGCCGCAGCCAGCCGCTCGACGGCTCGATCTTTTGGAATCCAAACGGCTACGAGTGGACTGGTGTGTTCAAGATCGAAGTGACCGTCAGGTAAAGAACGGGCCGGTGTCTCCTGCGAGCGATGGCGTGGAAGCGGATCAGGTACAGTAGCGTCACGGAAGCGTTACCGAAGAACAGTCTGGAACCGGGGACGGGAAACCGTCCCCGGTTTTATTTGTTTTTTGGGATTCTAATTTTTGTCGTTGACGCCTCTCAATGTGTAATGACTACGGTGACCTCACCGCTGAGTTAGTTGGCTGACCCGGGTTTTCCGATGGCACTGGCATTATTACCGGTATGCAGTGACGTGGGCCTGCCCTAGCATCGAGTGTGGCTCAAGCCCATCCTGCTACCGGGCAGACCATCTCGCGCTACTGTGTCCTGGAGGAACTGGGGAGCGGTGGCATGGGTGTAGTCTACAAAGCCCAGGACAATGAGCTCGGCCGGTTTGTCGCGCTAAAGTTCCTGCCCGAGGCCGCAGCCCAGAACCCGCTTGCGTTGGAGCGTTTTCGCCGGGAAGCTCGAGGTGCATCCGCGCTCAATCACCCCAATATCTGTACGATCTACGAAATTGGCAGCCACGAAGGCCATGCGTTCATCGCCATGGAGTATCTGGATGGCGTAACGCTGAAATACCTCATAGCCGCCGGCACTCTGGATCTGGAGCGTATCGTCGCGATTGCCATCGAGATTGCCGATGCGCTCGATGCTGCTCACAGCGAAGGCATCATTCATCGCGACATTAAACCCGCCAACATTTTCGTCACCAAGCGGGGGCATGCCAAGATTCTCGACTTCGGCCTCGCTAAGAATATTGTTGCCGAGAGTCTCGCGAGCCAGATCGCAGCGCAGCCGACGCAAGCTCTGTCCTATATCGCCGAAGATCATCTCACCAGTCCGGGGACGGCTCTAGGAACCGTGGCCTACATGTCTCCCGAACAAATACGGGCCAGGGAATTGGACGGTCGCACCGATCTCTTTTCGTTCGGTATCGTTCTCTACGAGATGGCCACTGGGAGCGTGCCTTTTCGAGGGAGCAGTTCGGGCCTGATCACGGAAGCCATCCTCAACCGCAATCCAGTCGCTCCCATCCGCGTGAATCCCGATATTCCCCCAGCGCTCCAGGAGGTGATCCACCGGGCGCTGGAGAAGGATAGCAACCTTCGTTATCAGCATGCGGCCGACATGCGTGCTGACCTCCAACGGCTGAAGCGGGACACCGAGTCGGGCCGCAGAGTTGCGGAAGAAGAAGCAGGATCGGTCCCCACACCTACCACCACCCGTTTATCCGCCGCCGGCCAGCCGCGAGCACAGACTTCCTCTGCGCAAACAGGTGGCCTCCGCCCACAGCGAGTCTCCAAGATCATTGACTCGCTCGCAGTTTTGCCTTTCGAAAACGCGAGTGGCGACCCCGAACACGAATACCTCAGCGACGGGATCACGGGGAGCCTCATCAATATTCTGGCCACGGTACCCAAACTGCGAGTGATGGCGCAGAGCACGGTGTTTCGGTATAAGGGCCGGGAAATTGATCCTCAGGCCATCGGTCGCGAGCTCAACGTACGCGCCGTGCTCACAGGAAAAATGAGGCAGAGCGGTGGTTCGTTGCGGATAGGGGCCGAATTAGTCGACGTAGCCACGGGCTCTCAACTATGGGGCGCGCAATATGACCGCAAGCCTGGCGATATCTTTGCGGTGCAAGACGAAATTTCCAGCGAGATCTCGGGAAAATTGCGGCTACAGCTGACCCGGGCGGAAAAGAAGCGGCTCACAAGACACGACACGGAGAATGCAGAGGCCTATCGGCTGTACCTGAAAGGTCGTCATCACTGGAACAGGTGGACCGAGGAAGGTTTCAACAAAGCGATCGAGTACTTTCAGCAGGCGGTCGAGAAAGATCCCAGCTATGCGCTCGCCTACACTGGTTTGGCCGATTCTTATGTCCTGCTGGGATGGAACAGCTATCTGCCGCCGAAAGAAGTGTTCCCCAAGGGCAAGGTCGCGGCGTTGACCGCCCTGCAACTCAACCCGGATCTCGCCGAACCCCACACGTCCCTGGCGGCCCTGTTGTGGCTTTACGATTGGCGGTGGGAAGAAGCTGGGCGAGAGTTCAAGCGCAGCCTCGAACTGGGTCCTACCTACCCAACTGCCAACCACTGGTACGCCGAGTTTGTGATGACCATGGGGCGTCACGGAGAAGGTTTAGATAGGATGAAGAACGGCCAGGATCTCGATCCGCTGTCCCTCATTATCAACGTCGCAGTGGGATGGGCCCTGTACCACGCCCGCCGGTACGACGAAGCCATCGAACAACTGCGGCGAACTGTCGAATTGGACACAAACTATCCCGTCACGTACTGGATTCTCGGCCTGTTGCTCAGGAAAACGGGTTGCTACGAGCTGGCCATCGCCGAGGGTGAGAAGGCAGTGAAGCTGTCAGGCAGCAGTCCCCTGATGCACGCAGCACTGGCGCAAACTCTTGGCACGGCTGGCAGGACAAAGGAAGCGCTTCAGGTGCTCGATGATCTGACAAAACTAGCAAAGCAAAGATACGTTGCCCCCTACTTCTTCGCCGGAATCCACGTCGGCTTGGGAGACAACGACCGCGCGATTGAATACTTACAGAAATCCTACGAAGAGCACTCCCACTGGCTTATCTATCTTCATATAGATCCGAGCATGGACGGAGTGCGGGACAACTCACGCTTCCAAGATCTGTTGCGGCGTGTCGGCCTCCCCGCACGGCCGGCCGCGATCTGCGCCTGAGCGAGCTCAGGCCCGCGCGAATGATGTCGACGCTGGCGCACGGCTGAACCCGTTCCAGACCTTAATGCAATTCAGTTCTGGGCCGATCCCTTTTCCCCGAAGACTTCCGCGGTGAAGGCCTCGATGGTCGCACCGTTCTTCCACGCATCCAGGGGCAGGCCGGCTTTGCGGCAGGTTTGTTCGAGGAAAGTGGTGCGGTCCCAGTGATGTTCGGTGGGCACTTGCGGCAGGAGCAAGCCGCGATGTCCGGCCATGGTGATCAGCAGGCCGTGGCGGCCGATCTCGATGGCTTCGGCCGAAATCGGTTGCGGCGGCGACAGGATGCTGAGTTCGATTTCGAGATCGCGCGCTTCCGGCAGGGTCACAGGATGGAAGCGTGTGTCTTCAAAAGCGGCGGCCCGCGCGGTGTCTGCGACGGCGCGATATACCGGACTTACGGGGAAGACATAGCCCACGCACCCTCGCAACTCTCCGCGCAGGTAGAGCGTGGTGAAGGCGCCGCGCGGTTCGGCGAGATGATCGGTGGGCGGGTCGAGCGGAATCTTGCGATCTTCGAGCGCGGAGAGAATGGACTCGTGGGCCAGGCGAAGCAGCAGGTCACGCTCGTCTTTATTAAAATTAAATTCAAAGCGATTCAATTCAAGGCGCTCATCCCGCGAGCTTTCATCCCGCGAGCTTTCATCCCGCGAGCTTTCACTCTGCGAGGACTCGCCAGACTCCACGGCAACGGGACTAGGTCGAGGCAGCGACATCGCGGTCCGCTTGCGGCGGCGGCACTGGTTTCCTACGTCGGCTGAGGATGAAGGCGCGGCGACGGCGCTTCACCACGCGCCGGTCGATCTTCGACCAGAAGGCCACAAAATAGTCGACCGCCGACACCAGCGAAACACACACCATGAACCAGATCGCTACCAGCGCGATCCAGTGGATGGGGAACACGTAATTGCCGAAGACGACCCACTCTTTCCAGCGGTGGTCGAGGATCACAGCGACCACCGAAACGATCTGCACCACCATTTTGAACTTGCCCAGTTCGCTGGCCTCGATGGTGAATCCCTCGGAGGCAGCGATGGAACGCAGCCCGCTCACCAGGAATTCGCGTCCAACCACGATCACTGCGATCCATGCCGGAACCAGGCTGGGGTTCAACTGCACGAGCGTGACGAAGGCTGCCGCGATGAGAAGCTTGTCGGCCAACGGGTCGAGCAGGATTCCCATGGTGGTGACCTGCCCGCGTTTGCGGGCCAGGTAGCCGTCAATCCCGTCGGTCATGGAAGCGGCGATGAAGATCGCCGAAGCCAGCAGTTCCCGTTCGCCAGCGACCCCATTGAACCGGGGGCTCAACAGAATCCACATCAGCAGAGGAATGCTGAAGATACGGATCAGCGTGATGGAGTTGGGCAGGTTCACACTACGGGGTGGTTCCGGAGGCTGGACCGGGATCCAGCTTGATTATGCTCCACGGGAAGAGGGAACGCAATGGAAGGAATGTGGGGCGGACACTCCTGTCCGCCGATGTTGATGTTGCCTTTGCTGGAGGTTCCAGTTTGGGACGAAAGGAGCGCAAGAAAGACAAAAGAGCGACGGCAAGAGCCAAAGGCAAAGAGCAAAGGCAAGTGCGGCGGACAGGAGTGTCCGCCCCACACGGCCACCTATTTCTTTTGTTTGGCGATGATCATGTCCTTGATCTTGTCGTAGGTGGCTTGCGGGATAATTTTTTTCTGCGTCAGTTCATTCTTGGCGCGATACGGACGGCCGTCGATGATCTTCTGCGAATAGGCGTCGCCGATTCCGGGCAGGGCCTTCAGCTGATCCTTCGTCGCCGTATTGATGTCGAGCTTGTCGGCCGCCGCTGGCTTCGCCGCGGATGCTGGCGCAGCCGTGGCTGCCGGTTTTGCAGCCGGTGCCGTTCCCTGCGCTGCTGCAAAGCCATTGACCAGAGAAAGCGCGAAGACCAGGACCGCAATTTGTGCCATCAATTTTCTTTCAACGGTTTTCATGAGCTCTCCTTGGTGAAAATTCCCCGGGTGCCCCATTTCTCGCGCGTCTTTTGCGCGAGAAATGGGGTCGTTGACTCTTACGCGTAAATGCCGCGCTGGCGAATGGTGTAGGCCACGCGGTCAATCGCCAGCATGTAGGCCGCGATGCGGTTGTTGACCTGGTGCGTTTCGGCGTAGCGGACTACGTCTCCGAACGACGACTTCATGATTTCGTCCAGTTGCTCGTTGACCACCGACTCTTTCCAGAAGTAGCCCTGGCGGTCCTGCACCCACTCGAAATAGGAAGTGGTGACGCCACCGGCGTTGGCCAGAATGTCGGGGATCACGAAGACACCTTTGTCGGTGAGAATATCGTCGGCGGCAGATGTGGTCGGCCCGTTCGCTCCCTCTGCCAGGATGCGGCACTTCACGCGGTCGGCGTTGCGGCTGGTGATGACGTTCTCGGTGGCGGCGGGAATCAGAATCTCACAGTCTTCGACGAGAAGATCGGCGGTCTCCGCCTTCTCGGCGCCGGGGAAGCCATGGACAGTGCCGTTTTTCTGGCGGAAGTCGACCAGAGCTTTCAGATCGATGCCATTCTCGTTGTGCAGTCCGCCGCCGACCTCGGCAATGCCAATCACCTTGTAGCCCGCCTGATGCATCAGCAGCGCGGCATTGGATCCCACGTTGCCGAAGCCCTGCACGATGACGCGGGTGCTTTCGCGGGCGAGGCCGAGCTTGGCGCAGGCTTCGTCGCACACGATCATCACGCCGCGGCCGGTGGCCTCGCGGCGTCCGCGGGAGCCGCCGATGTTGATCGGCTTCCCGGTAACGACTGCGGTGACCGTCTGGCGCATGTGCATGGAGTATGTGTCCATCATCCACGCCATGATTTGTTCGTTGGTGTTGACGTCGGGGGCAGGGACGTCTTTTTCGGGGCCGATGAATTCGATGAGTTCGGAAGTGTAACGCCGAGTCATGCGCTCGACTTCGCCCATCGACATTTTGTGGGGATCGCAGATCACTCCGCCCTTGGCTCCGCCGAAGGGGATGTTGACCACGGCGCACTTCCAGGTCATCCAACTGGCCAGGGCGCGCACTTCGTCGAGCGTGACGTCGGGCGCGTAGCGGATGCCGCCCTTGGCCGGGCCGCGTGCGATGGAATGCTGTACCCGGAAGCCGGTGAAAACTTCGAGGTGCCCGTCATCCATCTGCACCGGGATGTAGACCGTGAGCTCCCGGTTGGGATAGCGCAGAACGCGCCACAGGCCCTCGTCAAGATTGAGCTTCTGGGCAGCCAGATCAAACCGTGCCCGCTGCGACTCCCATGGATTGCTTTCTTTATCCACGTGCGGGGGCGTCATCGTTGTCGTCATAGAAGTGGTCTCCGGAATGAATGCAGGTCGGGTTTTGGCCGCTGCCGGGAGGGTCCCCAGACGGAGCGGGCAAACGTTCCGAGTATATGAGCGGGGGTGGTTGGGAAGCAAGCTGGAGGCGGTTAGTCGAAAAGGTTCCGCGTTTAGTTTCGCATCGCGGCCCGCCCTTGCAAAAAACGCAAGGACGGGGCACCCACAGTTCCGGAGCAGGAAGAGCTTGGCGACGCTGATCCCTAGCGCAGTTCGGTCAGTTTCTTTTTCACCTCGGCCTGAAGCTTCGCAGGCAGCGCGGCGTAGCCTTCTTGTTCAGCGAGGGTCTGGCCGTCGGAATAGGTCCAATTCAGCAAGTCGCGCAGCGCCGCGGCCCGCGCCGAATCCGATGTTTTGGCGCGCAGATAAATCCAGGTAAAGCTGGTGATGGGGTAGGAATCGGCTCCGCGCGCGTTGACCAGCGATGCGGAGAAACTCCGCCAGTTCGGCGCCTCCACCTCTTCGCAGGCGGCCGTAAGTCCGCGCTGAGAAGCCTTCACGAAGTTGCCGGCGGCATTTTGCACGGCCGCCTGCTGGATGCTGTCCTTGACCGCGTACTGATACTCCACATACCCAATGGATCCGGGCTCGTGTTTTACTTTGTCGGCCATGTCGGAGCTGCGTTCGGCGGGCTCGCCCACCGGCCACTTGGGAGACGCGCTGACTCCGATCTGGGCGCGAAATTTCGCGCTCGACTTGGAAAGAAAATCGCTGAAGACGTAGTTCGATCCCTTGCCCGCTGGGCGGTGAATCACGTGGATCGTCATGTTGGGCAGGCTGAGATCGGGATTGATCTTGGCAATCTGCGGCGCATTCCAGGTTTTGACCACGCCGAGAAAAATGTCGGCCAACACTTCGCCCGAAAGCCGAAGCTCCTGATGCACGTCGGGAAGGTTGTAAACCGGCACGATGGCGATAATCACCGCCGGCAGTTCCATTAAGCCATCGTCCTTGCGCTGGCTCTCGGTGAGCGGCGCTTCGCCCGCGCCGAAGTCGCCCGATTCATGAGAGATTTGCTTGATCCCTTCCTCGGTCCCAACCGGGAGATATTTCATCTGAATCTTCGGATTGCGCTTCCCGAACTCTTGTCCCCACCGGTTATAGAGCGGCGCCGGCACGGTCGAGCCCGACCCGACAAGAACCATGGCCTGCTGGGCGCGAGCCGGAGAAACGAGCAGCGCGCAAGCGAAAGAAAACAGCAACAGCGACGTTGTCGCCAGGGCAACCCGCCGCGAGCGTACATTGGATTTACCACGTGCTCCAGATACTGCAGCCATCGAGTAGGTCTCCGTTATCGTGAAATATTTTTTTCTTAGAACGTCAGTTCTCAAAACTTCAGGTCTTAAAACTTTAAGTCCAATCCGGCCGAAACTCCCATCAGGTTGCCTCCGGTCCAGCAGTGCGGATTGGAGGGAGCGAAGCCTCCGGTCGCGTCCGAAGCGTCGTGGCAATCGGTGGTCACGCCTCGTCCGCCCGCGCCCAGGTCGTAGTGCGCCGCCGGTCCATTGGCCGTGAGGGCCCAATCCACATACGCGGTCAGATTTTTGCTGAGCTGATTCTTCACTGCGAACGTGAACAGGTTTGCGGTGTTGTCAGCATGTGCGCCGGCGGTGAAGTCGGTGGCGGGATTTCCGCCAGGAGCGACCACCGTCGAATCGTTGTGCTGTCCGGGATCGCCTGGCGTGCGGAAGGCGTGGGCCCAGCCAAAGTGCACGCTGTAGGTGTGACCCAGTTTCTGGCTGGCCACAAGCCAGGTGCCCAGACGCTGCCGCTCATTCTGGAATTGCAAGTCGACAGGCACGTAGCGGTCCAACTTTTCAAAAATTGCGCCCACCGTGGTCTTCGTCGGGAACGTATAGATCATTCCGATCTTGGCGGCATCTTCGTCGGCGACGTCCTGCGCGACCAGCAGCTGCGAGTAGGCATTGCCGGAGGCGTAGATCGCCGTGATGTCGCTCGAGCGGTTCACCTTCTCGTGGCGCTCATACGCGGTGGTGATGTAAAGAGGGCCTTTCGAATACGAGAGGCTGGCGCTGGTGGCCGTGCCGAACGAACCGTCGCTACAGGTAACGGGCGTGATGCCGCCGCTGCCGGGGATATTGCCGCCGGTGCAATCGGATTCTCCCGCGGCGATGTTGTCGCTGTTGTCGGCGCGATTCTGCCCAGGCGAGACCAGCGCGTCGATGACGAAGCCGCGCCAGTTGGGCGATTGGTACCAGATGGAATGATCGAGACGTGTGCCGAACTCAACCCGGTTGTCGCCACCAGTGTTGGCCATGACGACCTGATAGTCGCCGATCATGGCGAAAAAGGGATTGAACTTCGCCGTCGAGTTCTTGTACGGCGGGTCGGTCTTGCCCAGCATGAGCGATCCCCAGCTCGCCGAGGAGAGTCCCAGAAAACTGTTGCGCGAGGTGAGGCCGCCCTTCACGACATTGCTTTGATTAGAGTTAGTTTCCCCTGTGCCGGAGGTGGACGCGATATCGATCTGCGTCTCGAGCTGGTAGATAAAGTCGAAGGGCAGTCTCCCCAGCGACTGGAATCCGCGCACGCCGATATAAGAGAGGTTGGTGGAGAGGGCGGGCATCCATCCCATGTTGCCGACCGGGGGATTGCCATCCGGGCCAATTTCGTTGGCGATGCCCTTGGTCGTGGCGTCGACCGAGACGTCAAGATTGCCATAGGTGGTGAATTCGCCGCCGGGGACGTAAAACGTCATGCGGTCGCCGGGCTTGCGCTCGAAGAAGCCGTGTTTGGCGTTGGAGGGCGCAACGAATTGCGAGCCGCCGGTGGCGGATGCCGCGTTCGGACCCGCTGTGGGCAGAGCCGTGGTCGCTGGAGTCGAGGTTACCGAACTCGAGGTTGTAGAACTCGAAGTTAGTTGGGCCGGATCGGCCTTCTGATCGATCTTCTGCTGCAAGATCTGAATCTGTTGCGTCAGAGCAGCCGCCTGCTGCTGTAAGGCCTGAACCTGCGCCTTCAGATCGGCGTCGTCATCGTTGTGGGCCCAGCAGGTAGGTGTGGCCAGAGTTGCGCTGAGCAGTGCCATTGCCAGCGCGATCGAATTGTATGTCCGCATGCACCTTTCTCGGGGGAACAGGATTTCTTTAACAGCGTCAAACTATTGAAAATATCACCCCGGGCGCGAATCGATTCCCAATTTCGATCACGCGGGCGTTACGTCGGTAACTGAGGCAGTTTTGCGATGCCGGTGAATTCTTCAGGAAATGTGCAGAGCTACGGCGGAATGTTAGCCGCAGGAGTTCCGGGGACAGAACGCGCCAGCGTGCTTCGCTGCGACATCCGCTAGACTGGTGTCGGATGGAGGCGAAATAGATTGCCACCCTCCTGCTTGGATGAAAGAGCCAAAGAATGACCCCTGTGCACGAAGAACTTCTCCGGGAATTTCAGAACTTTGCTAAGACTGCTTCCACCGCGCAGTCGCTCATGGATCGTATGGCGCAACGTCTGCATGAAAAGATGACGCGTTACAACTGGGTCGGCTTCTATCTGGTCGATCCGGCGGATCCCGGCATTCTGTTGGTGGGCCCGTTCGTCGGCAGCTTTACGCCCAACGCTCGCATTCCTCTCGACACCGGGCTCTGCGGCGCCGCAGCCACGACCGGGCAGACCGTGGTGGTGCAAGATGTCAGCAAAGATCCGCGCTACCTTGCGGGTTCGTCGATGGTGAACAGCGAGATCGTTGTGCCAATTTCTGTGAAGGGCAAACTCGCGGCGGAACTCGATATCGAGAGCTATTTTGCCAACACGTTCGACCGTTCGGAACAGGAGTTTGTCGAAGCCTGCGCCACCGTGGTCGCGAGATATTTGGGGAAGGGATAGTCCGGCGAGCGAGGGTCAATTGCCGTTCAGTGGTACCTTGCGTTGCAGTTCGTCGACAAAGTTTTCGAGGAAGATCACATGACCCGAGTCTTGCTGGGTTGAGCCACCGGTGTAGGTGCCTACGGCGATGCGCTTTCCATCAGGAGCAATGTCGTACTGGGCTCCCACGGCGCCGCCCATCGTCAGAGCCACGCTCAGGCTCGACCACTCACGCGGCTTTTCCGCCACGAACGAGTCGCCTTTGGCCGAATAGCTGGCCGCCATAATCCGATCTTGCGGGACATCAAAGAAAAGCAGATCCTTACCGTTTCGAGAGAAGATGGGCGAGGTTCCGCCGTCGCTGGAGACTTGCCAGTGGCCGCCTTTGTCGGGAAACGCGCGCACATAAACCTGGGAACTTCCCGACTCGTTGGAGCTGTATGCCAGCCAGCGTCCGTCGGGGGAGAAGCTCGCACCCCGCTCGCCAGAAGCGGTTTGCTGGAACGGTTCCGGTTTCCCGGCCTTCAACCCGTCTCCGTCGCGCTCAACGGGCAGGGTCCAAAGATACAACCCCTGTGGTCCCGCTTGATAGAACGCCAGCCGTTTGCCATCGGGCGAGAAGGCAGAGGGGTATTGAAACTCCTTGCTCTCGGTCAGAAGCTGGGGCCGGCTGCCGCCGTCGGCGCGCGCGTACGAGATCCCATTAGGCGCTTGATACACAATGTACCGGCCGTCGGGTGTCCACACTGGGTGAGTTCCCTGCCGTTCGCCGGTCAACGGTGACAACGTGTCGCGCCGAATGTCGTAGATCCAAATCCCGGAATGTACGTCGTCGTTCGCCACCGCCAGCCGCTCGCCGTCAGGAGAGAAGTGGGGATTCACGAAGAGGCCAGGCTTGTCGAGCAGCGGTTGCGACTTACCTGCCGCATCCAACCATTGGATGATCACACGCGAGGTGTCGATTTCGCGGCTCCGGTACACCAGAGTCCCGGTCCGCGAAAAGCTTATCTTCGCCGAGCCAAACATCGCGGAATAAGAAACCTGCTGCAACACCGGCTTGGGCGAGCCAGAGGTCTCCAGCTTCTCCGGGTCGAAAGGAACGGCGAACAGCGTTCCCCGGTTCACATAAGTGAGGTAGCCTTTGCCGCCGGACGCAGCCACATAACGCCCGTAAGTACCTCCGCGCTGCAGGGTTTTCCTGCGGTGGTCCGTCAGCGAAACGACTTCAACATTGGCATCATCAAAGCCTACCGTGAAATTTTCCACGGTGAAGAGGATCGCTTTGCCGCCGGGCAGGATCTGCGGCCAGCGATGCGTCCGTTCCTCTCCCACCAGCTCGGTGACCGGGGTGGGAGTGCCGCCAGCGGAGGGAACTCGTGACAGTCCGCCGGTGATGCGCAAACTCGCGACAATATTGCCGTCCTCGCCCCAATCGGCGCCGGTGTAAGAAGAGGAGGCGTCGCACAGCACGACCTCGCCGCCGCCTTCCACGGAGATTTTTCTCAGCTTTCCTCCCGCGATAAAGCCAATCCACTGACCATCAGGGGAAAAGAATGGGCTGGTCGCGCCAGCCGTGATCAGTAGTTCGGTGGCAACGGGTTGGTCGAGCTTGCGCGTGAACAGGTGGCTGTGGGATAGGTAGGCAATCCGCGTGCCGTCCGACGAAAGAATGATGTCGGACCCGCCCAACGCGTTCAGATAGACGTCGCGACCCAGGTCCACGTCGAGGCGCACCAGCGGTTTCAATTCCGCAGGCCGTGTGGAGCGATACGCAATCCCGGATGCAATTGCTGCGATGAGGGCGAGCGTACCTACCGCAATCCAGGGCAGCAGCGGCCGCCGTCCGCTAGAACTTGGTGGGGTGCTGACTTCGGTGGGTGCTTGTGCGATCCACTCCAGCTCGGCTTTCAGATCGCGAGCATTTTGCCAGCGGTTCTCGGGATCCTTTTCGAGACAACGTTTCAGCAGCCGGTCTAATGCTGGCGGTGCTACGTCGCCAACCGACGGGGCCGGACGCTCCATGATGGCTGCAATCACCGTGGCTGGAGAAGATCCATCAAACGCGCGCTTGCCGGTCAACATCTCGTAGAGCACCAACCCGAAGGAGAAGATGTCGCTGCGCGCATCGATCTCCTGCCCGGTAGCCTGTGACTGCAACTGTTCGGGCGACATGTAGTAGAGCGTGCCGACGATTTCGTTCTTGCCGGTGAGCGCCATGGTGAGGGTGGCGTCGCTCGGCGGGTTCGGGCCCGGTCCGATTTTGGCGAGCCCGAAGTCGAGCAGCTTGATGCCGGTCTTGGTGACCAGAATATTTGCGGGCTTCAGGTCGCGGTGAGTGATGCCCTTGCGGTGTGCCGCGTCGAGCGCATCGCAAATCTGCGCGGCATACTTCAGCGCCTGCTGCAGGGGCAGCGGTCCCTTCAGAGGCACGCCATCGATGTACTCCATTACCAGGTAGTTCGGCCCGACATCATGCAGGGTGCAGACGTTGGAATGGTTCAGGGAGGCGACCGCATGCGCTTCGCGTTCGAAGCGCTCGGAGAACTGTTCGTTGGAAACCTTGATGGCGACGATGCGATTCAGCCGCGTGTCGCGGGCCTTGTAGACTTCTCCCATCCCGCCCGCGCCCAGGGGCGCGGTGATCTCGTAGGGGCCCAGCCGGGTTCCGGGAGGCAGGGGCATAAGGTCGAACGATTGTACCGCGCGGAATGAGCCAGCGTTTTTGCTCGGGATACTTTAACGGCTGCACGCCGTTTTAAGCTGACGGTAAACAGGCATCCTTGTGTAGCCACCGGGGGCCTGGTGACGATTCGCCGGCGATTTTGCGCCGCATTTGCCCGCCACTGATCTAATCTTTTGTAGTCCTTCGAGGTGCGACGTGCAATTGAAACCTTTCCTGCTGGACATGTGGCTGGCGGCCTATGAGCACGACATCGAATTCAACCTGGCCGCCAGCGAAGGACCGCGCTGGACCCTGAATGAGATCCTGAGTCTCGCCAGTGAGCAGCAGCGGGAGCGGTTTCTGAATCACAAATTGGCCTACAGCCGCCCGGCAGGAGCCGATGGATTACGTGCGGCGATCGCCGACATGCAGGATGTGAGTGTCGACACGGTTCAGGTCGTGACCGGCGCCTCGGAGGCGCTTCTCGTTCTGTTTTGGCTGGCCGCGGAAGCTGGAGCCAACGTTGTGCTGCCGCAGCCGGGCTATCCGCCGTTTTCCGCGCTGCCCGAATCGCTGGGGATCGAGACTCGCTACTACAGTCTTCGGAAGGAGAACGAGTTTCGTTTCGATCTCGACGAGATCAAGCGACTGGCGGATCGAAATACAAAGTTGATTCTGGTGAACAGTCCCCACAATCCGACGGGTGCCACGATTAGCGATGCGGAACTGGACAGCTTGCACGAGTTCACCGCGTCCCGTGAAATTCAACTGGTCAGCGATGAGGTGTACCACCCTATCTATCATTCCCAATACCATGTCCAATATCACGGCCAGGCGACGCGATCGGCTTCGCGGCTGCCGCATGCGACCGTCATCCATGACTTCTCGAAGGCGTTTCCTTTATCCGGAGTGCGGACCGGTTGGATGATCGAGCACGACCCTAAGCGCCGCGAACTCTACTGGAATGCGCGCACTTATTTTTCCATTTCCAACAATACTGCCGGAGAAATGCTGGCGGAGATTGCCATGCGGCGCCGGGATATTGTTCTGGGGAAAACGCAGGAAACCGCAACTCGGAATCTTCGGCAGCTTGCGTCGTTCATGTCGGAACATGGTGAGACGCTGGGCTGGATTCCACCTCGTGGCGGGTTGACCGCGTTCCCATGGCTGGTCAGCGGAGAGAACAGCCGCGCCTTTTGCCAGGCGGCTGCGGAACAGGGCGTTCTGCTTGCACCCGGGGATTGTTGGGATGCGCCCTCGCATTTTCGTCTGGGGTTCGCGGCGATGACCGACAAATTTCCCGCCGCCCTGGCAAGGCTGGGAGAATTTGTTAAGAGTTGGTCAGCCGCGAACGTGACCAAGGCATAGCGAAATCTGTTTCGGTGCAGGAACGTTGTACGTACAAACGCTACAGCAGAATTTCCATCCCCTCGGCGGCGGCGCGAACTCTGGGATAGTAGTTGCGGGCGTCCTGTACAACTTTGTCGACAATGGCGTCGGTGTGGTCCGGGTCGTGGTGGTAGAGGATCAGTTCTTCCGCGCCGCTTTCCATCACCACGTTGACGGCTTCGCGCCAGTGGCTGTGTCCCCAGCCGCGGCGGCGGGCTTCGTACTCTTCGGGCAGATATTGCGCGTCGTAGATCAGGATGTCGGCACCTTCGGCCAGCTTCCGCACGGCCTTGTCGAAGTCTGGATCGCCGGGCTCGTTGTCGGTGGCGTAAACCAGCACGCCTTCTTTGGTTTCCAGACGAAATCCCATGCAACCCTGGGGATGGTTCAGCCACGCAGTTTTGATCTGGGTGCCGTTGGCCATGGGCAGGCAGCCATTGTCGATGTTGTAGAAGTCGCGCTTCCCGGCCATCTGGTCAACGTTGACAGGAAAGTAGGGCGAGGCCATCTGCTCGGCCATCACCTGCTCGAGACCGCGAGTGCGGCTGGAGGAATGGAAGAAGAGCTGGCTGTTGGGATTTTCGTACAGCGGGCGGAAAAAAGGCATGCCCTGAATGTGGTCCCAGTGGAAATGCGAAACGAAAACGTGTGCAGCGAAGGGACGGTCGCCGAATTCGCGTTTCAGTTCGTGCCCCAGCACGCGGAACCCGGTGCCGCAGTCGAAGATGTAAATCTCATCTCCCACGCGCACCTCGACGCAGGAGGTGTTGCCTCCGTAGCGCAGGTTCTCGGCCTGTGGAGTGGGCGTGGAACCGCGGACGCCCCAAAACTTAATTCGCATAAATCGGTGCTGCGTGAGCCGTAATCTTCGACCGCAAGAATCGTGCCGTCAATCCGAGTGCCCGTCTTTCCAGTTCGTTCTCTGGTGCGGAGAAGCGCTCAAGACTAGCGGAAGCCCAAAACGTTCATAATACTCGGGATATCCTTGAGTTTAACGTTTGCACAGGGGGTAACAAGTGACCAAAGTTTCGCGGGCTGGGCCGGAGATGGTACGGGCTGCCGGGTGGTTCAGGTTTGTTTGACTTGCAAATGCATCCCGCCTAACATGACGCGACGCTCTCGGCCTCATCATCGGGAATACTGATCGTTGGGAACACGTCGAGAACACGTCGAGAACATCGTCGCGAACTATGATCGGCCAGATCATCTCTCACTACCGCATCCTCGAGAAGCTTGGCGGCGGCGGCATGGGCGTGGTTTACAAGGCCGAGGATTTGCGCCTCCATCGCTTTATCGCCCTCAAGTTCCTGCCCGATGACGTTGCCCGCGACCCTCAGTCGCTTGCCCGCCTCCAGCGCGAGGCCCAGGCGGCATCCGCTCTGAACCACCCCAACATCTGCACCATTCACGATATCGGCGAGCAGGACGGCCAGGCGTTTATCGCTATGGAGTTTCTGGATGGCGTGACGCTGAAGCACCGCATCGCCGGTCGTCCCATGGAAACCGAGGAGATTCTGTCGCTGGCCATCGAGATTGCGGACGCCCTCGATGCGGCGCACGCCAAAGGCATCGTGCACCGCGACATCAAGCCGGCGAACATCTTCGTCACCGAGCGTGGACACGCCAAGATTCTCGACTTCGGGCTGGCGAAGGTGGCGTTCGCCGCCGGTTCCGCCGACCAGATTGCGTCGGCCAACACGATGACGGGGACGGTGGATGAACCGCACCTGACCAGTCCCGGCTCGACCTTGGGCACCGTCGCGTATATGTCGCCCGAGCAGGCCAAGGGCAAGGAACTGGACGGCCGAACCGATTTATTCTCATTTGGCGCCGTGCTGTATGAGATGTCGACCGGGACCCTGCCATTTCGAGGCGAAACGTCGGCCCTGATCTTCAATGCAATTCTGGAGCGCGCCCCAACTCCTGCCATCCGCCTCAACCCGAATCTTCCCGCGAAGCTGGATGACATCATTAACCGCGCGCTGGAGAAGGACCGCGAGCTGCGTTACCAGAGCGCGAAGGAGATGCGTTCGGAGTTGCTACGCCTGAAGCGCGATACGGATTCCAGCCGGCAAATGCCGGCAGCGAGTTCGGAGGGGCCGAGTTCTGCTCCGGCGGCGGGCCCGGCTGCGCATGCGGGCAGCAGTTCCGCCGTGGTCACGGCGGCCAAGCAGCACAAACTGGGACTCGGCGTCGGCAGTGCGGTCGTGATGCTGCTGGTTGCGGCCGCGGCTTATGGAATTTATGCATTGCTCTCCCGCACCCGGCCTGCGCCCTTTCAGAATTTTTCTGTAAGCAAGGTGACCGAAACTGGCAAGGCCACTCGCGTGGCCATCTCGCCCGACGGCAAATATCTGCTCCACGTCGTGGACGAAAGCGGGCAGCAGAGCCTGTGGCTGCGCAACGTTCCGACCAACAGCAATACGCAGGTGGTGGCTCCGGGACCGTTCAACTACGCGGGCATACGTTTTTCCCCGGACGGTAACTACCTGTATTTCGTTCGTCTGGAGCCAGGCAGCCAGTCACTGAAATATTTGTATCGTGCTCCGGTGCTGGGCGGCACTCCGCAAAAGCTGGTGACCGACATCGATTCGAACATCAGCTTCTCGCCCGACGGCAAGAAATTCGCCTACCTGCTGGCGAATAATCCGAAGCCGGGCGAGTACCGACTGATCACCCGATCCGTGGAGGGGGGTGAAGAAAAGACGCTCATGACAGCACCCGTGAACGAAGCGGTGCTCGATGTGGCTTGGTCGCCCGATGGCAAGACCATCGTGATCCCGGTCTCACAGCCGGGAGATCAACTCGGCGGCCTGGCGGCCATCGACGTGGAGAGCGGCAAGCGCAACCTGTTCGTGATTTCGAATGACCTGTTCTTCACCCGTCCGGTTTGGCTTGCGGATGGCCGCGGACTGCTGGCTTTGGCTGTGCACGCCTTCTCCACGCAGGCCCAGATCGTTTTTGTTTCTTATCCAGCAGGTAAGGTGTCGCCCGTCACTCGCGACACCAACTCGTATATAGATCTCAGCGTCGCCGCCGATGGCCACACGGTGGCCGCGATTGAAGAGCAGACCCACCTGACTCCCTACGTGCTCTCCGACGGCGGCAGCAGTTCGCAAGCTCGTCCGTTCAACATCGAGGGAGCGCCCAGCTACGAGGTCTCCTGGACCCGGGATGGCCAACTCCTGGTCACGGCGATCACCAGCGGTGTGAGCCTGCTCAATCCCGATTCCGGTAGCAAGACGCCCTTGTTTTCCCAGTTCTCGTTTCCGGGTTTTGCCCACGCGTGCTCGGATGGACGCGTCATCCTCATGCTCATCGGTTCCGGAGCCAAAATCCAGGGTCATCTCTTGCGAGCCGATGTGGATGGTGGAAATGCGAAGGAGCTCACGAGGGGTAAGTTTGACTTCTTGCCGGTCTGCTCCCCCGACGCCAAGTCTGTGCTCTATTCCGATGCGGACAACAAACTGCAGAAGGTTGGGACCGACGGCGGGGCATCGCAACAGATTTCGGAATTCCCAGTTTTCAGCCGCATCACGATTTCTCCCGATGGCAAGGTTGCGGCATTTGTGAGTTCCCGCCCGGACGATACCAAAGAAAAACTCCTGCTGCAGCCTCTCGATTCCGGCCAGCCGCCCCGATTTGTGGAATTCGAACGGACGCGCGCAGAGTTCGCCCTGGGCATTGGCGTTGGGTCAATCGAGTTCAAGCGCGATGGGACAGGCGTCATCTACCCGGTGCGGGACGGCGCAACCGATAATCTGTGGCTGCAGCATCTTGACGGCTCGCCGGGAAAGCAACTCACCGATTTCAAGTCGGAGTTTATTCGCGACTTCGATTACTCGTTCGACGGCAAGCAACTTGCCGTGGTCCGCGGACACCGGGAGTCTGACGTGGTGCTCATCCGCGAAGCGGAGAAATGACGCGGTCTACCGGCTCCTCCATCCGCGTACCTCCCCTATAATGAAGGCCCACCGTTCGGCGGTGGATCCCAGACCAAATGCTGCAACCCGACTTCAAAGAATTTTCCCGGCTAGCGCGGGAGGCCACGCTGGTCCCGGTGGTGAAATCCGTGAGCGCGGATTTGCTGACGCCAGTTTCGGCGTTTCTGGCGATTGCGGAGAAAGAACCGCACGCTTTTCTGCTGGAGTCGGTGGAGCGGGGCGAGCAGATCGGGCGCTACACGTTTCTGGGGGCGCGGCCTTACATGCGGGTGAGGGCTCGCCAGGGCACGGTCGAGATTGAGCGCGGACGCCGGCGCGAAGTTCTGCGGGACAATGTTTTCCAGGTGGTGAAGCGGCTGCTGCGCGAGCACCGGCCCGCGATTGTTCCCGGGCTGCCTCCATTTACGGCAGGCGCCGTCGGATATTTTGCTTACGACGTGGTTCGCCAGCTGGAAAAAATTGGCGAGCATGCGAAAGACGATTTGGCGCTGCCCGACGCCGAGCTGATGTTCTTTGATCGCCTGCTGGCGTTTGATCATCTGCGGCATCAGATCCACATTATGGCGGCCGCCGATGTTTTCCGCGAAAGTCCTCGCAAGGCTTATGATCGGGCGCTTCGCGACATTGCTGCTCTGGAGCGGAAACTCGCGGCGGGGCTGAGTCCAGCCCTGTGGCGCAAGTCGGCGAAGACCAAGGAGGGCAAGCTCAAAGTTCATTCGGTCACGCGGCGCG
Organism: Acidobacteriota bacterium; assembly: GCA_013289685.1. GTDB lineage: Bacteria > Acidobacteriota > Terriglobia > Terriglobales > Acidobacteriaceae > Sulfotelmatobacter. The sequence goes on from JABCZL010000008.1 coordinate 28,740, forward strand.
AGACTTTCCTGCGCGGGGTGGAGCGCTGCAAGGAGTACATTGCCGCGGGCGACATTTTTCAGGTGGTGCTCTCGCAGCGGCTCGACTTTACGCCTGAGGTTGCGCCGTTTGATCTGTACCGCTCGCTGCGGCAGGTGAATCCGTCGCCATATCTTTATTTCCTGCGGTCGGGCGACACGCACATTCTCGGGTCCTCTCCCGAAATGCTCGTGCGCGTGACCGGGCGCAAACTGGAGTACCGGCCGATCGCGGGCACGCATCCGCGGGGGCGCGATGAAGCCGAGGACCAGCGGCTCGAACAGCAGATGCGCACCGACGAAAAAGAACGCGCCGAACATGTGATGCTGGTCGACTTGGGCCGCAACGACTTGGGACGCGTGAGCGAGTACGGGTCGGTCAAAGTGAAAGATTTGATGTACGTGGAGCGTTATTCGCACGTGATGCACCTGGTGTCGGCGCTGGAAGGCACGCTGCGCATGGGTCTGGACGCGCTCGACGCCTTCGCCGCTTGCTTCCCCGCGGGCACGCTCAGCGGAGCGCCCAAGGTGCGGGCCATGCAGATCATCGAAGAACTGGAGCCGACGCGGCGTGGTATCTACGGGGGATCGGTGTTGTACGCTGACTTCGCGGGGAATTTAGACTCCTGTATCGGCATTCGCACGCTGCTGATGCAGGGCAAGAAAGCATATCTGCAGGCGGGAGCGGGGATTGTGGCTGATTCCGATCCGGCGAGCGAATTTCAGGAGTCGATGAATAAGGCGCAGGCAGTGCTGCGGGCGGTGGAGAAAGCACGGGGTGCGTAAATTGGAAAGGCGATGCGTATGAGTTCCTTTCGAGGAGGGCTCTTCGTTGTGCTCCGAAAATCTTTGATTTCGTTCGTCTTTCTCACCCTGACAGCTTGGGCCCAAGATACCGACCCTCACCATATCCCGGAGTGCGGAAAGGCGAAGGTCCATTTGGCGAATCCACAATACCTGACCACCGCGGGTGGGATCGTGGCGGTTGAATTGCCTGATGGGTGGGTTCTTGATGCGAATAGGAAAGGGGTCTTTTATTTCCTGAAACGAAGGGAAGATTACAACAGCGCCAGAACCCTGATGTACGTGAACGTCGAAAAGCGGGAGGGATCCCTTGAGCGTGCGGTGCAGAAGGACAGGCAGTCTTTTCAAAAGAACTGTGATGCGACAGAGGTGAGGGACCTCGCAAAACCAGGATTGCTTGAACAGGGCTGTGAGTGCAGGACCCAGTTGTTCTCCTGCCAGCGAAAACAGAATCCCTACGTTGATCTGGTCACGAAGATTTCCATAGATGGTTTGTTGCTCAATGTCGTTCTATCCGCCGACAGCGCGTCTGAACTCTCAAGCTACAGGAAGGACTACGACTTTGTGCTGAGACACCTGACGGTCGTGAAGTAGGGACTCAATTTCATAACGCGAGAAATTTAGCGACGAGTTTTTCCCCACGTCCGTCTGCGCCGCCCAAGCCCGAGCCGGGGAGACCGTCATCGTCCGCAAGATTCTTCCTGCGTTATTCGCACTTCCGAGGTTCTGAACTTGGGGGCGGCGCGCAGTGCGGCGTGATTTCTCCGGCTCCGGGATCGGTGTTCTGGGAGTTGTGGGCGAAACACCAGCGCACCAGAGACTGCGGGTAATCACGACGAACACCCATCGGCACATCGGGCTCGCGGACTTCCTGAAAAGCGAACTGAATCGTTCCATCCGCCGCAACAGTGCCGATCAGATAACCGTAAACGTCTTTCTTCGCGGTGTCGGACGGCGGCACGGGCAGCGCGTAACGCTCGGCTCCGCCGGTCCCGACGATCCATCCCGGCAATGGTTCGCCTTTTTTCTGCAATTCCGGTGTGTCGAAAATGTTTTCCAGATAGTAGTGCGAATGACTGGAAAGTACGTACACCGGCTTGGTGGTCTGCGTGTGGAAGGCTAGCAACTTATCGTAGGCTTTCTGGCCGCTCTCGCGCGCCCCGGACACTTTGCTGTCGCCCATGCTGTGGTGGTTGCCGACGCTGTCGGGAAGCGCTTCATGCATGCCCACTACAATGCTTTTCACGTCCTTGTCGTTGGTGTCGCGCTGCAAAACGCCGTCGAGCCAGGTCAATTGCGATTCGGGAAAGCAGTCGGACGCGTTGTCGAGATAGATGAAGTCGACACCTCTTTGGACCCAGTGATAATAGGCCTGCGGGAGGGGTGGCTCCGACGGTTCGTCGGTGTTTTTCTTTGCCTTTTTTTCTTTGGCAGCTGGAGACGATTGCGCAGCCTCATCCTTCACGCGCTGATCGTGTAAGGCAGGCTGGTCGAGCCAGGCGGCGAACTGCCGGCGGAACTGAATTTTGTCTTTGGGCGGAATGGTTTCGTGGTTGCCGATCCCAACATAGAAGGGCAAATTGCCGAAGGCGGCGATCTGGTGGTCGATGAAGTCCGGCCAGGCGCGCGGCAAGTAGAGGCTGCAACTCAGAAAGTTGCCATCGTTGGCGGCCGCGAAGGCCATGTCCTCGTCGATTTTGGAAATCGCGCGCAGATCGCCGAGATGCCAGTAGAAGCTGGGAGAAAACTGTACGCTTTGCGCGGCAATCGCGGGCATGACTATGTCTCCGCAATTGCGCGAGTCTCCGGAAGCGATGAAACGCCACGATCCTTCGGGCAGCGCACGAACGGCCGCGTTGCCGCGCACGCGGAACTGCCCAGACGATACATCCTGAGCCCAGGCTGTGAGACTTGCCGCCAGCACAAGTCCGAAAAGCAGGATCGAGCTAAGAGATCTGCGCGCCACGACGCTTCCCCTGATAACAGAAAACCTGTTAGGAAACATGCAGCGATTTCATCACAGATTCAGAAAGTTGGCTACCAGATGCTTTCCGGCGTCTGTGAGCACGCTCTCGGGATGGAACTGCACGCCCTCGACTGGATGATTCCGGTGACGCAGGCCCATGATGGTGCGGGTGCCGTCTTTTTCGGTGGTCCAGGCGCTGACTTCCAATTCGGCGGGCAGATCCTTTTCCTCGACGATGAGCGAATGATAGCGCGTGGCCGTCATGGGCATGGGCAGACCTTGAAAGACGGTTCGGTTGTCGTGCATGACCGCGCTAGTCTTGCCATGCATGAGATGGGCCGCGCGGACCACGTGTCCGCCGAACGCTTCGCCGATCGCCTGGTGCCCCAGGCAGACTCCGAGCACGGGAACCTTGCCGGTAAAGTGGCGGATCAGTTCGATGCTGATGCCTGCTTCCTGCGGGGTGCACGGGCCCGGAGAAACGACAATTCGTTCGGGCCGCATTTTCTCGACCTGGCTCACGGTAACCTGATCGTTGCGGCGAACCTCGACTTCGGCGCCCAGTTCACCGATGTATTGCACCAGGTTGTAGGTAAACGAATCGTAGTTGTCGAGTACGAAAATCAAGCGATTCCCACTCCTGCATCAGCATTCCTGCTCATATCAGCTTACACCGGAGTAACCGGTCGGGTGTTTCTCCCCTGAAAGAGCCACCCGGTGACCCAAGGGTGGTATTGACCCTGCTGCTGGCGCGTAGCATCCTCAATTATCGTTTCAAACGCTGTTTCAGCCACTTTGGAGGGTGCATGGCCGAGCCCCAGCAGGAGAAACGCGGCGCGCGACGCTTCCCGCTCCGCGTACCGGTTACCGTCGATCACGAGAACGCCGCGCAGCCGGCCCAGCTTCGTGACGTCAGCGCCCGGGGCATTTGTTTTTATCTGGAATCCGCCATCGCTCAAGGATCGCCGATTGGATTCACGCTGACCCTGCCGCCCGAGATCACGCTGACGGAGAGCATTCGCGTGCAATGCAAAGGCCGCGTGGTGCGAGTAGAGAACGCAAGAGCCGACGGCAAACTCGCCGTCGCGGCGGTCATCGAGGAATACGAGTTTCTTGCGGAAGTGTAAAGCCAGTGATTAGTGATTCGTGGCTAGTGTCTAGTAAAGACGCACGCCCCATCGCTAATCACTAACCACTAACCACTAACCACTTTCTTCACCCTTCTCTCCCATCCATCGCAAGTGATATGTTTCCTTCAAGCTTCCATTGAGGGATTCCGTGCCGCGACCTGGGTTCAAATTTGTGTGTGGGATGTTGGTTGCGGCGCTGATGGTTGCTGCATCTGCGGCTCAGACCTTTGGTCCGCCGCCGGTGGTGACGAGCGTTCGCATTGTTCATGAACGCGGCGTGCCGGCAGTGGAAATTCTGACCAGCGGCGGCCCGGTGATTCCTGAGATCCAGACGCTCGATTCGCCGTCGCGCCTGGTCATCGACTTACCCAACTCCCGTCTGGGATTGACGCAGAGGCGGATTCCAATTCAGAAGGAACACATCCTCGCGATCCGCATCGATCAATTCCAACGGCAACCTCCGGTCACGCGCATTGTTCTCGACTTGCAGGCGCCCTACGGCTACACGTGGGACGGCGCGGGCCATCGCCTGATGGTGCGGCTGAAGCCGGCGGAGGATGTGAACGCCGGCGGAAAGTCGTCGCCGCTGCAGCCGCCGACTGTGCCGGGCTTGTCGCTGGGCACAAATCCGGCGGTGGTACCGGTGACCAGTGGTTCGGGCGCGATGGCGCTGGCCGGAAGCCGCATCGGGGCAGGTGCGTCGGTGACGGCGGGTTCGGAGACGGCGGTGCTGCGGGTGTCTGGCGGGGGAGAAGTTCGGATATGTCCGGGCACCACCGTTTCGGTGACGCCCTCGCAGACCAGACGCGACTTGATGTTCGGCATGAGCACGGGCGCGATCGAAGCTCACTATTCGCTGCGCGCGTCGGCCGACACGGTGCTGACTCCAGATTTCCGCATCTTGTTCGCGGGGCCGGGAGAATTCCACTACGCCATCAGCACCGACTCGCACGGTACAACCTGCGTGCGGGCGCTGAAGGGCAATACCTCTTCGGCGATCGTCTCAGAGCTTATGGGAGATCGCATCTATCAGGTCAAGCCGGCCGAGCAGGCGGTGTTTCATTCCGGACAGATCGACAAGGTGGACGGCGACGTTCCGCTGGAGTGCGGATGCCCTTCGCCTTCGCCAGTGATGCAGGCTCAGGCTCCTTTTGCGCCGAATGTTCCGGACTCGGAGTTGCCGGAGAAGGTGCGCATCGGCGGGAGCGAGACTCCGGCTGCGCCCGCGGTCACGACTTCGGCAGACGCGTCCGGTGCTGGCACCAGGCTCTCGAATGGGCCGGAGACGGCACCCCTGCCGGCTTCTCAGCCGAACGACGTCCACGTGCAGGTGGATGCTCCATTGGTATTCACTCCCAAGAACCGCGCGGCTGCGGCGTTGCCGCCGCCCGTGCAGGCGGCCAAAGACTTGCCGGTGGAGGATTCCGCGGCCCGGCAGGTTCATCTTGATGCCGTGGTCCAGGCGCCGCCGCCGGAGAAGCAGAAGCCCGAGCACCGCGGTTTTTTCCGCCGGCTCGGGGGATTCTTCGCCGCGATCTTCAAGTAGAAGGCTTCTTGTAGCGCCGGCATCTTGCCGGCTGTCGGGAGGGCACCTAGCCCTCGCAGGTGCGCGGGCGGGACGCCCCCGCGACAGCCGCCGGGACGGCGGCGCTACTTTTGCGGCGGCTACTTTTTCCTGGGAAATCCTTTTTGGGCGGTTGTGCGTCGTACGGCAGGTTGGCGACAACCTGTCGGCAGGAGCGACTCATGACCGCTGCATCGCCCGGGCCGGGGCCGAATATCTTTTCGATGCTCTCGACGGAAAACGACGGACTGTACCGCGCGCGGCGCGAGACTTTCATCCTCTCAATGCTCGGGCAGGCTGCGATCGTGGGACTGCTGATCTATTTCACGAGCTGCGTGATCCAGCATCCGCCCGAGTTCGTCAATAAGCTCCCCAACCTGAACGAGCTTCCGTTGATCTTTTCAGGGCGGAACGGTGGCGGAGGCGGCAACCATGATCCGCTCCCGGCCTCACATGGGAACATTCCACCCGCGTCGCTCGATCCTCAGCTGGTGCCTCCGACCGTGATTCTCGCGAAGGAACCGCCGAAGCTTCCCATGCCGGAGACAGTGAATGTGGCCCCGGACATCGCGCTGGCGCAGGGCGGACAGATTGGCGATCCTTTCTCGAAGTTTTCTCTGCTCTCCGACGGACCGGGCGGTCCCACAGGGATCGGGCTGGGATGTTGCGGTGGCATCGGGCCCGGAACCGGGCCGTTCGTTGGCGACGGTCCGCCGGGAATTTTCCCGATGGCAAGGGTATGACTGTGCCGCAGGTGATCTTCAACCCGGAGCCGAGCTTTTCTGAGGAAGCACGCAAGGCGAAGGCGCAGGGAATCGTGCTGCTGCTCTTGGTGGTCGGCAAGGACGGGCATCCGTACGATATCCGGGTGCGGCAGAGCCTGGGAATGGGCTTAGATGAGAAGGCGATTGAGGCGGTCAACCGCTGGCGCTTCCGGCCTGCCACGCTTAATGGCCAACCAGTGGCGACAAAGATTACGGTGCAGGTGGATTTTCACCTGTACTGATGGGGCAAGAACCGGCGTCAGACCTCCGACCTCAGCCGTCCTGAGCCCTAACGGTCTGGGGTCCGACGGCTGAGGTCCGACGCCGGTTTTTCTAGCTGCGGTTGATGGCGCGGCGCAGCGGTTCGACTTTTTCGCGCAGATCGTCGGCCAGCTCCACGCCACGGCTGGCCACGTCGCGGACGCGGTCCTTGGCGTCGTCGGCCCAATCGCCGACTTTATCCTTGGCGTCTTCGAAGCCTTTTTGCAGGTCGCGGCGCATTTGCTTGCCGGTCTTGGGAGCGAGCAGAAGTCCGGCCAGCGCGCCTGCGCCCAGTCCGATCAAGAGGAAGGTAATGGCCGTGCCAAGGTTGCTGCTGTCTGAAGATTCGTAACGTCCGATTCGCATGATGAAGACCTCAATTTTTCCGCCCGGGGAATTCGAGCATATTCGTTCGGGCATATTCGCGGAAGCTGCGCGGAGACTCCAGCCTCACCTGATTTCGAGTCCTACTCATTCTAGTCCTACCTCACGGCCTCGGCGAGACCAATCCGTGGCGTGTAATCCGCACCCCTTCGATGAGTTCGCCCAGGGGAAGGTTTCTTTTCCGGTGCACCTGAGTGTAAAATAATGTTTTCGCCTTCGTCCCAGAGTAGGGCGGCGGAACTTGTGGCCTGCCCGTCTTCCGCCGGCTCAGAACCGCAATCGTACAAGGAGAGTTTTTCAAGCGATGTCGATCCCTGCCACCCAGCTTCGTCCCGGCATGATCATTAAGCACAACAATGATCTGCACTCCGTTTTCAGTGTGGAACACCGCACCCCCGGCAACCTGCGCGCCTTCATCCAGGCCAAGCTGCGCAACCTGCGCACCGGCGCCATGTTCGAGCACCGCTTTCGCTCGCCCGACCCGATCGAGAAGGTCAACGTTGACGAAGTCGAGATGCAGTTCCTGTACGCCGACGGCGAGAGCTACTACTTCATGGACATCGCCAACTACGAGCAGACCCACCTGAGCAAGGAAGTGCTGGGCGACGCCGTCGATTACCTGATTGCCAACCTCGAAATCAAAGTGGAATTCTTCGACGGCAAGGCGGTTGGCATCGAGCTGCCGCAGACGGTGATCCTGACGGTGATTGAGACCGAGCCCGGACTGAAGAGCGCGACCGCTTCGAGCGTAACCAAGGCCGCTAAGACCGAGACCGGACTGGTCGTGCAGGTGCCTCCGTTCATCAACGAAGGTGAGAAGATTAAGGTCGATACTTCGGAAGGCGCGTATTTGTCGCGGGCGTGAGGGCTCAGCGGTCATCCTGAGCGTAGCGAGAACGTCGCGCAGCGAGGTTCTCGCGGAGTCGAAGGATCCCTACCCGGCGGGGATTTTGAGGGTGCGGTAAAGCATTCTTCCGGAGGATCGGCTGGAAATTCCTTGCAGCGTTTTCGGTGTTTTGAGGCTATAGGGATCCTTCGACTACGAATCAGCTTCGCTTCGCGAAACTGATTCTCCGCTCAGGATGACATTTTCAGAAATGACTCCCACCGAAAAGCCAATCGAAGCTCGCCGTTTTGTGGTCCGCGGACGCGTGCAGGGCGTCGGGTTCCGCTGGTTCGTCGAGCGGGAGGCGCACATGCTGCGCATCGCCGGATGGGTGCGCAACAATCACGATGGCAGCGTGGAAGTTCTGGCCCAGGGGACTCGCGACCAGCTCTCAGGATTGCATGGCCGCCTGCGCGAAGGTCCGCGCGCGGCGCGCGTGGATGCGGTTGAAGTATCCGAGGCCAGTCCTGCCGCTGGAATAAGTTCATTTCGTATTGAAGGAGCGTGGTAAATGCCGTCTCCGCCTGCCGGGGCTATGAATGCCGATCAACTGAAACACCTGATACGCGAAGTCCCGGATTTTCCGAAGAAGGGGATCCTGTTCTACGACATCACGACCCTGCTGAAGGACAAGACCGGGTTCGCCACGCTGATCGACAAGTTAGCCGAGCACTACATTGCGCAGGACGTCGATCTGGTGCTGGGCATGGAGGCGCGCGGCTTCATCTTCGCCCCGGCGCTGGCCTACCGTCTGAATGCCGGATTCGTTCCCGTGCGCAAGCCGGGCAAGCTTCCCGCGGCAACCGTGAAATACGATTACGCGCTCGAGTACGGTACCAACTCACTGGAGATTCACAAGGACGCCATACAAAAAGGCCAGCGTGTTCTGATCGTGGACGATCTGCTGGCTACGGGCGGGACGGCCGAAGCGACGGCCAAACTTGCCGCCTCGCTGGGCGCGAAGATCGCCGGCCTGGGATTTGTGGTGGAACTGGAATTCCTCAAGGGTCGCGACAAGCTCAAAGAGTACGAGGTGATGTCGCTGTTGCAGTACGACAAGTAAACGGGCGCCCTGAGATCTGTCATCCCGACCGTAGCCGGAGCGCCAGCGACGGCGCAGGGGGGGACCTTGGGTTTTGGGCTTGGCTATTTCCAGAAGCGAGAAACCATCCACAGAACTCCGGCCCAGACACCGCCGCTGACCACAATCGAGATTGCCAGACCCGAGATGGCTCCCCAGTTAATCCGCCGCCGGCCCTTGTCGGACGCGGAATCGGATTCAAACCAGGATGGCAGAAACCCCATGTCGAGCGAAGCGACCGGCTGGGTGCTCCGGGAATCTTGAAGTGCGGTTCTTCTGCTAGTAAAGCGGGTGCTTATTGGGGGGGACAGCTGCAATACCTTGCCGCTCATGAAAGCACCTCCGCGTATGCGCGAGCAACTGGCGTGCCATGTTGAACGCTGGCCCAAGTGATTGAAAACATGAGGGCCCATCTGGCGACTGCCTGCCGACAGGCTTTCGTGCCGCGTCAAAAATCCCGTGCCGGTGCCGGTCTGCGCAAGATTTGCCCCAACTTCCAGAACCCCATGCCGGTGCCACGGCCCTTCTACCAACCATCCGAACCGGTTCCATGAAAGAAAGATTGCGAGGTAGTGTGATCCGATTTTCAGTGCTCCGCCAGTGACAAATGCGAGTCCTTGGGAAGGTAGCCCTTGCGCCGGAACCAGTCCTCCATGGCGTCCTTGAGTTTGTCCAGGGGGACGCTGGTGCCAATCTCCATCTGGCCGTCGGCCAGCGGCAGCGTGTCGTCGAAAACGGTGGCGTTGGTGAAGTTGCGCATGGAGAAGCTGTCGAGCCACTTCAACGGGCAGGGTAGTCTGCGGCCGTCGGCGTCATATTCCACGCGAATCTTGCGGGCGAACATAGGTTGATTTAATCACAGCTGCTGAATTGAAGTGCTGTGGAAGTCACGTAGCACAGGCCCCGCCGTGCTGCGCACGGCAGACAGCCGGGGGAGGCTGTCTCCACAAAAAGCCGTCTGGAGTCGCCGCAGGCGCGCTTGACAGATTGGCGTCCCCACCATAGTCTCCTCCCGTTCCGCACAGGAGGGTTCGGCATGATCACAAATCTGATTTGGTGGGCAGTGGTTGGACTGATCGCAGGATGGGCCGCGGGCAAGATCATGAAAGGCGGTGGCTACGGAACGGTCATGGACATTGTCCTCGGCATCATTGGCGCCGTGGTGGGTGGCTGGCTGTTAGGCTTTTTCGGCATCCATGCCGGAGGCTTCATCGGCACGATCATAGTGGCGATCATTGGAGCCGTTTTCCTCATCTGGATCACGCGTTTGCTCAAGAAAGCATAGCGCGCCCACGGAGAGCGCCGTGCTGCGAGCGGCAGACAGCCGGGGGCGGCTGTCTCCACAAATTGCTCGCAAACGCTCGTGTGGGGACAGCCGCCTCGGCTGTCCAGCCTGGGCAAAGCCCGGCTGCGCCGGCGCGGTCCTTCTCCGCACCTGAGCATCAGCCATCCCAAGAAGCCGCAGTCGCATCCACGGTTCCAAGACGCCTCCGCTCGGTGTCTAAAACACAGGGTCCGCGCCGCACGCAAGAACTAGAGACGCCACTCGTTCTCTTTCGGACGCGTTCGACGCGCGGGCCTTTCACTGACGGAGGAGCCATGCGTTCCCTGAAAATCGCATTTGTGTGTCTTCTGCTAGCTGCCGTTTCATCTGGCCAGTCTTCTACGCCATCGAGTCCATCGGCCGATCCGGCCGCGCGGCTGCCGGTGACCCGTGTGATTCTCTACAAGAATGGAGTCGGTTACTTCGAACACGCCGGCCATGTTCGCGGCAGCCAGGACGTGAATGTGGATTTCACCACGGCGCAACTGAACGACGTGCTGAAGTCGCTGACCGTGCTGGACCTGGGCAAAGGACGCATTACCGGCGTCAGCTACAACTCGGTCGCGCCGCTGGAGCGGCGGCTGGGCTCGCTGCATTTGCCAGTGGGCGAGAATCCCACGACGGCGCAGTTTCTCGACGCGCTGCGCGGGGCGCGTCTGGAGGTGCGAAACGGCACGGAGAGCGCAGTGGGACGCCTGCTGAGCGTTGAAGATCGCGATGTGGCTGGCAAGGGCGACCAGAAAATCAGTCTGACGCAAATTTCCGTGGTCAGTGACGGCGGCGACGTGCGCATCTTTGACCTGACTCCTTCGACCAGCGTGCGCGTCGCGGAAAGAGAAGTGAACGACGAGGTGGGCAAATATCTGGGACTGGTTGCCTCGACCCGCGATCAGGATGTCCGCCGGATGACGATCTCGACCGCCGGCGAGGGCGAGCGCAATCTGCTGGTCAGCTACATCAGCGAAGTGCCGGTGTGGAAGAGCACGTACCGCATTGTGATTCCAAGCGACGGCAAGCCGCTGCTGCAGGGCTGGGCCATCGTCGACAACACGGTCGGCGAAGATTGGAAGGATGTGGAGTTGTCGCTGGTCGCGGGCGCTCCGCAGTCGTTTGTGCAGGAGCTCTCGCAGCCTTATTACACGCGGCGTCCGGTGGTCGCGCTGCCGGAGAATGCGATGCTCACGCCGCAGACGCATGAGGCGACGCTGGAGGAAGCGACTCCTGCTCCTCCGCCCATGGCATCCGCGGGCGTGGTCGGCGGCGTTGCGGGCGGAGTCCCCGTTAATGCTCCAAAACTCGCCATACCTAGCCGTATCTCGTCTAGCGTTGGAGGTGGCGTTGGCGCGGGCTCTGGCGGCAGCGCCAACAAGAAGTTTCTCGACGAAGATGTCAACTATATCGTCACCGACAAGGAGCGCGAAGCTTTCGGCGACACCGTCGGCCAATCCCGCGAACTCGGCGACTTGTTCGAGTACAAGCTCAAAGACCGCATCACCATCCGCAAGAATCAGTCGGCGCTGGTGCCCATCCTGCAGTCGCGCATCGATGCCGAGAAAGTGTCCGTCTGGAATCCATCGGACAGCAACGTGCTGCACGCGCTCTGGGTGGACAACACCAGCGACCTAACGCTCGACGGTGGCAGCTTCAATGTGCTGGAGGGCGACGCCTTTGCCGGCGAGGGATTAATGGGCGCGATCAAGCCGGGCGAGAAGCGGCTTCTCTCCTATGCAGCGGACCTGGGCGTACTGGTCGATGCCAAGCAGAAAACCGACAACCAGCGCGTCACGAAAATCACCATCGCGCACGGCACCATGACGCAATCGACGCAGGAACGCCAGGAGAATACCTACACCATCCGCAACCGCGACACGTCAACCAGGACGCTGGTGATTGAGCATCCGGCGCGTCCGGGATGGAAGCTGACCGACGACGAGAAGCCGGCGGAGAGTTCCGCATCGTTCCATCGCTTCCGCCTCACCGTGGAGCCGAAAAAGACCACGACCTTGCTGGTCAAGGAATACCGGCCGATCCTGAACAGTTATGCGCTGACGAACGTGACCGACAACCAGATCAAGTTTTTCCTCGAGCAGAAGATGATCAATCCGGACGTGGAGAAAGCGCTGCGGCGCATCGTTGCTCAAAAGAACGACGTCGCCGGACTCGACGGGATGATTGCCGGGCGGCGCGCGCAGGTGACGAGCATTTCCGAAGATCAGCAGCGAGTGCGCGAGAATATGAAGGCGCTGAAGGGGAGTTCGGAAGAGAAAGCTTTGGTCGAGCGCTATGTTCGCGAGCTGAACGAACAGGAAGATCGGGTGCAGGCGCTGCGGCGGGAGATCTCTGAATTGCAGCAGAAGCGTGATACGGCCCAGATCACTCTCAACGGAATGATCGAAGCGCTGCAGATGGAGGCCACGCTGTAGGCGAGAGCGCCGTACTGCGCACGGCGAACGCCGAGGGCGGCTGTCTCCACATGTTTCACTTCTGGCTGCTCATCGGCTCATGTGGGGACAGCCGCCGTCGGCTGCCCAGCCAGGGCGAAGCCCGGCTGCTCGCGAGATGAACTCTCGCCTACCTCTGCGCCTTCGGCCCGGCCGCTTTGACCTCCGGCGGGGCATCGAACTTTTCGAAGTTTTTGGCGAAGCGGTTGCGCAGGTCTTCGGCGGCTTTGTCGTAGGCGGCCTTGTCGGGCCATGCGTTTCGCGGATTCAGCACCTGCGGCGGCACACCGTGGCAGCGTTTCGGAATGCTGAATCCAAACGTCGGCTCGATCTCAAATTCTTCTTGGATCAACTCGCCCTCGACGGCTGCGTCGACCATGGCGCGGGTGTGAGGAATCTCCATGCGCTTGCCCACGCCGTACGGCCCGCCCTGCCAGCCGGTATTCACCAGCCAGCATTGCGCGTGGTGCTCGCGCAAGCGGCGGCCCAGCATTTCCGCATAGGTTTTCGGAGGCAGCGGCATGAACGGCGATCCGAAGCAGGTCGAGAACGTCGCCGTAGGCTCTTTCACCCCGGCTTCGGTTCCCGCGACCTTCGCCGTATAGCCCGACAGGAAGTGATACATGGCCTGCTCTGGCGTTAGTTTCGAAATCGGAGGCAGAACGCCGAAAGCATCGGCGGTGAGGAATACAACGTTTTTCGGATGCCCGCCGATACCCGGGATCACAGCATTCTCGATGAAATCCACAGGATAGGCGGCGCGGGTGTTCTCCGTTTTGCTGTCGTCGTTGTAATCGGGATTGCGTGTCTGCGGGTCGAGGGTGACGTTTTCGAGCACGCAACCGAAGCGCAGCGCGTTCCAGATTTGCGGTTCGTTCTTCTTCGACAGCTTGATGCACTTGGCATAGCATCCGCCTTCGAAGTTGAAGACGCCGTTAGCGCTCCATCCATGCTCGTCGTCGCCGATCAGATCGCGCGACGGGTCGGCCGACAGCGTAGTCTTGCCTGTGCCCGAGAGCCCGAAGAAGAGCGCGCTCACTCCGTTGTGCCCCACATTGGCCGAGCAGTGCATAGGGAACACGTTCCGAGGCGGCAGCAGGAAATTCATGATGCTGAAGATCGACTTCTTCATCTCGCCGGCGTAGGAAGTCCCGCCGATCAACACTGTGCGGCGTGTGAAATTCAGCAGGATGAAAACTTCCGAGGCCACGCCGTCGCGCTGGGGATCGGCTTTGAACTCCGGGGCGGCGATCACAGTGAACTCCGGGTGATGATGCTTGAGTTCCTCCGCCGACGGGCGCAGGAATAGCTGGTGCACAAATAAGTTGTGCCAGGCGTATTCGTTCACGATGCGAACCGGCAGGCGGTAGGCGGGATCGGCGCCGCAGAAAAGATCCTGCACAAAAAGCTCCCGCCCGCGCAGATGCTCCATCACCCGCTCGTAGAGCGCGTCAAATTTCTCCGGCTCAAACGGCTGGTTCACCGCGCCCCAGGCGACGGTGTGGGCTGTGGTTTCATCCTTGACGATGAACTTATCTTTGGGAGAGCGCCCGGTACGGTTCGTGTACCCCACGAGGGCGCCGTTCGCCGCCACCTTCGCTTCGTTACGCCGGATGGAGTGCTCCACCAGCACCGCCGGAGAAAGATTGAAGTGCGTCCGGCCTTCACTCAGCAACTCGGCAACGTCGCTGACGTGCACCGTGGTAGCCATGGAGTCTCCTAAGGGCAGAAAACAGTTACAAAAAGTCAAACACACTATTGTCCCTCAAAGGCCCGCACGCTGCCAAATGTTTGTGAGGATCGGGAGGTCGAAGCACGCCCTAAGGATCTGACGAAGAGAGATGGGCGACCGTTCGTTAGTCTGCGGTCTTGTACTCGCAGGCCGCGCGGCAGGGCTCGCAGTACAGGAGTCCGTCGGTACACAGGCGGACGTCGATGACGGACTGGCAGAGGCAGCAGTATTTCTCGCACTGGCAGCTGCCTTCCGGCTGCTCGCACTGCGCGCAGCGGTATTTGGCGGAACCGGTTCCGGTGCTCATAAACTCAATGTAGCGCAGGAAAGCGGTGGCGGGAACGTGACGGAGGTAATAGAGGTTTTCAATCGGCAATCAGGAATCAACAATCAGCAATCAGCAATTGCTTTTGTGGTGCCCTATAATTCCGAGCAATGACCTTCCAACATCTGCTGGATGGCGCAGAGGTCCTTGCCCAGAGCGGAGACCCCAGCGTCAGTGGTGTGGAATACGACTCGCGCCGGGTCAAGCCAGGGTGCGTGTTCGTGGCCATGCACGGGGAGACGTCGGACGGCAATCGCTTCATCGACCAGGCGATTCGGGCCGGAGCGGTCGCGGTCGTCACCGACTCGCCAGCCGAGAAACCCCGCGAGGGCGTGGCCTGGGCCCTCGTGCCGCACGGGCGACGAGCGCTGGCGCGCTTGAGCGCGAATTTCTACAGACGTCCTGCCGAGCGCATTGCGGTCACAGGAATTACCGGCACGAACGGTAAGAGTACGACCGCGTTTCTGATCGAGGCGATTCTGACGGCCGCCGGACGCAAGAGCGCTCTGATCGGGACGATTGAATATCACGTGGCCGGGAAGATTTATCCTGCCCCGCACACAACGCCGGAAGCGCTGGAACTAGCGCGCCTGTTCAATGAGGCGCTCGGTTTGGGCGCGACCGACGCGGTCATGGAAGTTTCTTCCCACGCTCTCGCCCAGGAGCGCGTATTCGGCGTGCCCTTTGACGTTGCCGTCTTCACCAACCTGACGCGCGATCACCTCGACTATCACAAGACAATGGACGAATACTTCGCCGCCAAGCGCGTGCTCTTCGAAGGTTGTGGAACCGACGCGCCGCGTGCGGCGGTCACTAACCTCGATGACGAATATGGCGCGAAGCTGGCCCAGTTCAGCCGCAAGCGCAGCGCTGTCGTGCTGTCCTACGGTTGGGAGCGCGCTGACTTCCACGCTGAGAACGTAGACATCACCCCCCGCGGTACGCGCTTCGACATGGCCACGCCGCAAGATACGATTCCTATTTTCTCGCCGCTCATCGGGCGGGTGAATGTGTACAACATCCTGGCCGCCGCGGCCGCTTGCTACGCGCGGGGCTGCGGAGCGCAGGCGATTGCCCGCGGAGTGGAGTCGCTCACGCATGTGCCGGGAAGATTCGAGCGCGTCGATTGCGGGCAGCCGTTCACGGTGGTTGTCGACTACGCTCACACCGACGACGCACTGCGCAATCTCACGGCTCTGGCTCGCGAGTTCGTATCGCGCGGCGGAGGCGCCGCGAGAGTCCTCACCGTGTTCGGCTGTGGAGGCGATCGCGATCGGGCCAAGCGTCCGCTTATGGGCGAAGCCGCCGGGCGCGGCAGCGATTTTGTGGTGCTCACTTCCGACAATCCTCGCAGCGAAGATCCGCGGGCGATCATCAACGACGCGCTGGTGGGCCTGCAGAAGACGGGCGTGAAGTACACCGTCGAAGTCGACCGCCGCAAGGCGATTGCCTTGGCCATTGGAGAAGCGCGCCCTGGAGATATTGTCCTGCTGGCGGGAAAGGGCCACGAGAAAGTGCAGGTTACGCGCGAGGGGTCGCTTCCCTTCGATGACGTTGAAGTAGCGCGCGAGGCCTTGCGGGCCGCCGGATTCGAATGCCAGGCAGCGCCCACCGCGGGGAATCCCGCATGAAGCTGCCGCTTTCGAAAATCGCGGAGTTTACTTCTGCCACGGGCGACTTTCCGCGCGCGGAAGTTGTGCAGGGTTACTCTATCGACTCGCGGACGATTAGTGCGAGTGAACTCTTCTTTGCGGTGAAGGGGGAGCGGCTCGACGGCCACGATTATGTCAACGCGGCTCTGGAAAAAGGCGCAGCTGCGGCGGTGGTCCAGAAAGCGGAACTTCATCGCTATCCCGACAAGACGCGCCTGCTGGCAGTGGACGACACTTTGGTCGCCCTGCAAACGCTGGCTACTGCCGTGCGGAAACTATGGGGCAAGCCGCTGGTGGGCGTTACCGGCTCGGCGGGCAAGACGACAACGAAAGAATCCATTGCCCACGTTCTCGGCGCGCGCTTTCGCGTGCTCAAGTCCGAGGGCAACTTCAACAATCATTTCGGACTGCCGCTCATGCTGCTGAAGTTGGAACCGGAGCATGACGTCGCGGTGATTGAAATGGGCATGTCGCATGCGGGAGAAATTCGCGCGCTGGCGAAGATCGCGCAGCCCGAGATCGGCGTCGTCACCAACGTTGCCCCCGTGCACCTGGAGTTTTTTGATTCGCTGGCGGGAATTGCCCGCGCCAAGTATGAGTTGATCGAGTCGCTCCCCGCCAACGGAACCGCCGTGCTCAATGCCGACGACGACTACGTTTCGCAGTTCGGGCGTGACTTCAAAGGCGAGGTCGCCACCTACGGCACGCGGGTGACGTCAGATGTGCGCGCCGAAAACGTACAGACCCGCGGCGCTGAGGGTTCAGAGTTTGATGTGGTCTTAGCCAGCGCGCGTGAGCGTGCGCGCTTGCCGCTGGTGGGGGAACACAACATCCTGAACGCGCTCGCAGCTGTGGCCGTGGGCCTGGCTCGCGGACTGAAGCCGGCAGAAGCGGTCGGCGCGCTGGCGACTCTCACGCCGCCTGACAAGCGCGGGCAGGTTCTCCAACTGGGTAACATCACGGTCATCAACGATTGCTACAATTCCAATCCGAAGGCGCTGCACGCCATGGTCGATGCACTGGCGGCGATGAAAGGCGGGCGCCGGATCGTGGTCGCGGGAGAAATGCTCGAACTCGGTCCGGCGGGAGCCGAGATGCATCGCACGGCCGGACGGCATATCGCCGAAAAGAAAATTGATGTTCTGCTGGGTGTGCGCGGACTGGCGCAGGGGATGGTCGAAGGTGCACAGCAAGCTGGGGCGCAAGCTGAATTCGTGGCCACGCCCGAGGAAGCGGGCGAGTGGCTGGCCCGCGAGACGCGCGACGGCGATGTGGTGCTGCTGAAGGCATCGCGCGGCGTGAAACTGGAGAAGGCGCTGGAGACGTGGAAGACGCGGCGGGGGATTTAGCTGCAGTTTGCCGAACGCCGCTGTTTGGCGAAAAGCAGGTTCCTCCGCCTTCGCTTCGCTCAGCGTCGGAATGACAAAGTTTTTTTCGGGGGATCGCGGCTGATCGTACCTGATTGCCATAGCTGAAGGCTGACGGCTGAAAGCTGACGGCTGAAAGCTGACGGCTGTAGTTCGGAGGCTGATTGCTCTACTGGCTGTTGTTCGTCAAGCTGCAACATTACGTTGCGCCATTCCGCATCTTCCGCTACGTCACCTTCCGCACGGCGTTCGCCAGCCTGACCGCTCTGTTCACCGCGCTGATTGTGGGTCCGCTGGTCATCAACCGCCTGCGGGATTTCCAGATCGGACAATACATTCGCGAAGAGGGCCCAAAGGCACACCAGAAAAAAGCAGGCACCCCCACCATGGGTGGGCTGCTGATCGTGATAGCGATCGTCGTTCCCACCCTGCTGTGGGCGGACCTGGGCAACCGCTTCGTTTGGATTGCAGTTTTTTCCACCTGCGCGTTCGCAGCCATCGGATTCACCGACGATTACACCAAGGTCACGCGCCGCCGCAACCTGGGTCTGACCGGCCGCGCCAAGTTAGGTCTGCAGATCGCAACCAGCATCGTAATCGCGTCCATGCTGATCGCCATGCAGGCTTACAACCTGTATTCCACCAAGCTGATCGTGCCCTTCCTGAAACAGTTCCATCCCGACCTGGTGATGAGCACGCTGGAAAAATATCCGCATATATGGCCGCTCGCGTTCTTGCCCTTTATTGCATTCGTGGCATTCGTGATCGTGGGCGCGAGCAATGCAGTGAATCTCACCGACGGGCTCGATGGCCTGGCCATCGGATGCACCGTGATCGCGGCGGGCGCGCTGGCGGTGCTGACTTATGTGAGCGGCCACGCGACGTTCGCGACTTATCTGGAACTGCAGCGCATGCCGCAAGTGGCCGAGTTGACCATTTTTTGCGGAGCGATGGTCGGGGCGTCGATCGGTTTTCTCTGGTACAACGCACATCCTGCGGAAGTCTTCATGGGTGACGTGGGATCGCTGGCGCTGGGCGGCGCCATCGGCACCGTCGCCGTCATCATCAAGCAGGAACTGCTGCTGCCGTTTATTGGCGGAGTATTCGTGATCGAGGCGGTCTCGGTGATTCTGCAGGTCGGATCCTACAAGCTCCGCAAGAAGCGCATCTTCAAAATGGCGCCATTGCATCATCACTTCGAACTGATGGGCTGGTCGGAGTCGAAAATCATCGTGCGCTTCTGGATCGCGTCGCTGATATTCGCGCTGTTTGCGCTAACGACGTTGAAACTGAGATAGGGTCTGGGAGATCATGAACCACGAAGGGCACGAAGGTTCACGAAGGAATTCTCGATGAAGGGTTTCCTTCGTGTGACTTCGTGTCCTTAGTGGTTTAAGAAATTGCGATGGAACTTAACGGAAAACGCGTGCTGGTGGTTGGCCTCGGGAAGTCGGGGGTGGCGTCGGCGCTATTTATGAAGGCGCATGGGGCGCGGGTCACGGTGTCCGACACCAAGAGCGGGGATGAACTGCGCAATGAAATCCCGGTTTTACTCGACCACGGCATCACGGTTGAGACCGGAGGCCACGGCGACCGCACGTTTCGCGGCCAGGACTTGATCGTGGTCAGCCCCGGTGTTCCGGTGGATGCGCCGCCGCTGGTGCAGGCGCGCGCCGCGGGTGAGGCCGTGATCGGGGAAATCGAACTCGCGGCGCAATTCCTGCCCGGACCGATCATCGCCATTACCGGGTCGAACGGCAAGACCACGACGACCACGCTTATGGGAGAAATCATGACGGCGGCGGGCTTCCCGGCGCTGGTCGGCGGCAACATCGGCACGCCTGCGATCTCGCTGGCCGAACGCGCCCAGCCGGAGACCGTGATCGTGCTTGAGATTTCGAGCTTTCAGCTGGAAACGATCCAGACTTTCCGTCCGAGGATTGCGCTGGTGCTGAATGTGACGCCCGATCATCTCGACCGGCATCGCACGTTTGAAGCGTACGTGGACGCGAAGGCGCGCATTTTTGAAAATCAGCAGGGGCGCGACTTTGCGGTGCTCAACGCTGACGACCCCACCTGCGTCACGATGGGTGGTCGAACGCGCGCGCAGGTTTTCTGGTTCAGCCGGCAGAAGGAAGTGCAGCAGGGCGCGTGGGTGCGCGAAGGCAACATCGTGTTTCGCGAAGCTACGGGCGGACAGCGCGAGATCATGCAGGTCTCCGAGATTCCGCTGAAAGGTGCGCACAATCTGGAGAACGTGCTGGCGGCGGTATGCGCGGGCGCGCTGATGGGATGCGCTCCCGAGAAAATCCGCCAGGCCGTGAGCGCCTTCAAGGCCGTCGAGCACCGGCTGGAATACGTGGCGACGATCCGCGGCGTCGATTACTACAACGATTCGAAAGCCACCAACGTCGACGCGACGATCAAGGCGCTGGAGTCATTCCCCGCGAATATCCATCTGATTCTTGGCGGCAAGGATAAAGGCAGCGATTACACAGTCCTCAACGATCTGCTACGCCAGCGCGTGAAGCGCGTCTACACGATCGGCGCGGCGGCGGCGAAAATCGAATCGCAGATTAAGAATGTCGAGGTCGTGCACGCCGAGACGCTGGAGAACGCCATCCGCAAGGCGAACGCCGTAGCGCAGCCGGGCGACGTGGTCCTGCTGGCCCCCGCGTGCGCCAGCTTCGATCAGTTCAAGAGCTACGAGCACCGGGGGAAGGCGTTTAAGGAGATTGTGCGAGGATTAGCATGAGCTGCGGAGGCTGGCCAACCGACCAAAATTAGTAGAATTCCCACTCATTCATCGACGGAGAAGAACTCACGAATGCCTCCACCAATCCCGCATAACCCTCTACGGTGTATGCAGTGGCTCGACAGTGCCCTTCGATGAGCACTAGATGGCCGCCATGGTGCTGGGCCGCAATCAGAGGGGCGAAGCGCTTGCCGTCACGAATATCGTGGATAATAGCGCCAATGTGCAGGAAGCGCCGGTCGCACGCGTAGCCGGGAAAATTGCGTGCGCCGACAGAGACGAGGCGCGTTCCGTTTGAGAGTTCGCTCCAATAACGGTGTGCCATGTATTGCATCGTCTGAAAATCTTGGGCCTGCAGTTCGGCCCGGTACCAAGTAACGTCAAGCGGAAATCCCGTGAAGATATCTTTCCGAGGCTGATAGCACCTGTAGCAGTCTAGGACCTGCTTCCTTCGAAGGTTCTCCGCTGCGTCTTTCAGATTGGGCGAATCGATCAGCAGACGCCCCGATCCAAGATGAGTCAGCTTCGCTTTCACACAGGGGCCCCACCGGGGCGAGTCAATTTCCGCCTGAAGAAACGCGCTGATCATTTCGTCTTCGGTAGCGGGGCCGCGTTCGATCATTTGCTTGTCCTGGATCGAGTGCAAAGCCCATCATACCTGTCAGTGCCCACACCCGCCCCGCGAACCAAAACAATCAACAATCAAAAATCAACAATCAGCAATCGCACCCGCCCCGTGGTGAAATGAACTTCCCATGGCAAAGCGCGTGAGTGTCGATCGCTGGCTGTTTACCGTGACCATGCTGCTAGTGTTTGTGGGGCTGGTGATGGTGTTCTCGGCGTCGGCGGTCATGGCGCGGGAGCGCTTTGGCTCGGAGTATGCGTTTCTGTCGAAGCAGTTGGTCTGGGCACTCGCCGGGCTCATGGCCATGGTCGTCACCATGCGCGTGGACTACCGCCGCTACAAGCATCCCGCGCTGGTGTTTTCGCTGATGGGGTTCACCACGCTGTTGCTCATCTCCGTCTTCTTTCTCGATCGCTCGCACAACACGCATCGCTGGATCCATGCCGGCGGCCTCTCGTTCCAGCCCTCGGAGTTGGCCAAGCCGGTACTAATTCTGTTTCTCGCTTATTTTCTGGAGAGCCGGGTCAAGACCATCGACGACGTGCGCAACACGCTGGTGCCCGCGGCTGCGCCGGTCCTTGTGTGTCTGAGCCTGATTGTGCTGGAGCCGGACTTGGGCACAGCGATTGCTTGCGCCGGAATCGCCGCTTGCGTTCTGTATGTGGCTGGGATGCGGATGCGCTATTTCGCGTATGCGTTCGGCGCGTCGCTGGTGCCGTTGTATTTTCTGATCTTCCATGTCGGGTTCCGGCGCGCCCGCATTCTGGCGTTTTTGAATCCTTATGCCGACAGCCAGAAGACCGGGTTTCACATCATTCAGTCGCTGATTGCGGTGGGCACGGGCGGCGTGACCGGCACCGGATTGATGGAAGGCAAGCAAAAGCTGTTCTACCTGCCGGAGCCGCACACCGACTTTATTTTTGCCGTGACCGCCGAAGAACTGGGCCTGGTCGGCGCGCTTTTCGTGGTTACGTTGTTCGCGATCTTCCTGTGGCGCGGCATGCGCGCTTCCTGGCGCACGGAAGACCTGTTCGGCCGCTACCTGGCGGTGGGCATCACGAGCATGGTGGTGCTGCAGGCGTTCATCAACATCAGCGTAGTGCTGGGCATGATGCCCACCAAGGGAATTCCGCTGCCGCTGGTGTCGTACGGAGGCTCGTCGCTGTTCGTGACCCTGGCGTGTGTAGGCGTGCTGCTGAACATTACCAAGCAAGCCGAATAAAGAAACATTTGCCCTGGAACTGAAGTACAGGTCACGTGTTCATGCGATGATAAAAGTTTCTCTCCACATCGCGAAGCAACGTCCGGGCAGTCTCGCCTACCGCTCCAGAGACTCTTCGCGCAATATCGGGGTCTGAGGCGAGACCTTCTAAAAGGCAGACAACCAGGACGTTGTTGAGGAGCCGATCTTTGCTCTCTGCGATGTCGTCAATAAACCGAATAACTGAGTCAAAGAGATCGCCGTCGTCCACCCTCCTCACCACTTCGGTGGCGAAGGAGTCATAGACAATGGTTTCTTCGTTAAAGCAGTCCTCATCTGGGCAAATAACGTCACGCATCGCGGGAAATCTGCCCAGCAATAATGAAACCACTTCGCGCGGCGTCATTGTGGGCACTATGACGAAATTAACGCCATCCTTTTCGGCTTCTCCCATTGTCGATTCACCTCCGTCTTCCAAGTTTATATTGCAGGCCTAGTTGATAACGCATCTCGGATAGAAATGACGGATAAAATTGTCTTTCCTGGTTTTTGATTCCTCTGAATTTGGGCTTATCCGTGTGAATCCGTGGCGAGCTTGGCTTGGTTTATAGTCACAGCATGCGGGCAATGCTGGCGGGCGGCGGGACGGGCGGGCACGTGATCCCGGCGCTGGCCATCGCCAATCAGCTCAAGAAAAGCTACGACGCCGAGGTGCTGTTCATCGGCACCGCCCGGGGCATCGAGAACCGGTTGGTGCCCGCGGCGGGATTTCCCCTGCAGTTGGTGCGCGTGGGCGCGCTGAAGAATGTCAGCGTGACGACGCGGTTGAAGACGGCGTTCGATTTGCCGCGCGCCGTGTGGGATGCTAGCCGCATGCTCAACGAGTTCGCGCCCGACGTAGTCATCGGCGTGGGTGGATATGCCTCGGGCCCAGCGATGCTGGCGGCCGTGATCAAGCACATTCCGACGCTAGCCTTCGAGCCGAACGTGGTGCCGGGATTTGCCAATCGGGTCGTTGCGCGATTTGTGTCCGGAGCGGCGGTGCATTTCGAGGAGACGGCAAAGTATTTTCGTCACGCTGAAGTCACAGGCGTGCCGGTGCGGCAGGCGTTTTTCGAGATCACTCCCAAGCGCGGTGGCACTCCCACTTTGCTGGTGTTCGGCGGGAGCCAGGGCGCGCACGCCATCAATCATGCGATGATTCGCTGCTTGCCCGTCCTGCAGCGCGAGGCGCCGGGCATTCACATTATTCATCAAACGGGCGAGCGTGACTATAATGACGCGCTGGCGGCGTATCAGTCGTTGCAGAACAGGCCGGGCGTGTCCGCGGTGAGTTTCACATTCGAGGTCTTCAAGTTCATCGAAGACATGCCGGCGGCTTTCGCCCGCGCCGATCTGGTCGTATGCCGCTCGGGAGCGAGTACGGTCGCAGAAATTGCGGCGGCGGGGAAGCCCGCAGTATTTGTTCCGTTCCCGCGCGCGGCCGACGATCATCAACGCATCAACGCCGAAGCCCTGGCGCGGCACGGAGCCGCGGTGGTGGTCGAGGAGTCGAAGCTGGAGGGAGTCTGGCTAGCGGAAACGATCGCGGCGCTGCTCCAGGATTCGCGGCGGCTGCAGCAAATGAGCCAGGCCGCGCGCGAGTTGTCGCATCCCAATGCCGCCCGCGATATCGCTGCCCTGGCGGCGCGGGTAGGAGGAATCGAAGAAAGTTAGCCACGGATTTGCACGGATCTTCACGGATACTTCGTTTTTTTTCAAAGTTGGGGGCTTATCTATGTGATCCGTGTAAATCCGTGGCCAAGAAGTTGACTTATGTTCGCGAAAATTCAACGCATTCATTTCGTAGGCATCGGCGGCATCGGAATGAGCGGCATCGCCGAGGTGCTGCTTAATCTCGGCTACAAAGTTTCCGGCTCCGACCTGAAGAGTTCCTCCGTCACGCAGCGCCTGTCTGGCCTGGGCGCGGCGGTGTTTGAAGGACATCGCGCGGAAAATATTGCGGGCGCCGAGGTAGTCGTCACCAGTTCGGCCATCGCCGCCGAGAATCCCGAAGTCACCGAGGCGCACAAGTTGCACATTCCCGTAATCCAGCGCGCGGAGATGCTGGCCGAGTTGATGCGGCTGAAATACGGCATCGCAATCGCCGGTATGCACGGCAAGACGACTACGACTTCGATGGTGGCTGCTGTGCTGGCCGCGGGAGGGCTTGATCCGACCGTGGTGGTCGGCGGCCGAGTCGATGCGATGGGGTCGAACGCGCGGCTGGGAAAGTCGCAATACCTGGTGGCCGAGGCCGACGAGAGTGACCGCAGCTTTCTTAAATTGTCCCCAATACTATCGGTCGTGACCAACATCGACCGCGAGCACATGGACTGCTACCGCAACATGCGCGACGTTAAGAAAACGTTTCTAGACTTCATGGACCGGGTACCGTTCTACGGCATGATCGTAGCTTGTAATGATGATCCTGTGCTGCGGCGGCTGCTGCCTGATGTGCAGCGGCGTACGGTGACTTACGGGACCAAGCGCGGGTCCGATTTTCTGATCAAAACCCCCACTTCTCGCGCAAAAGACGCGCGAGAAATGGGGCACCCGCCTTTGAATCGGTTCGGTGTCAGTTATCGCAGGCAAAATCTGGGCGAGTTCACGCTGCACGTGCCCGGGGTGCACAATGTGCTGAACGCGACGGCGGCGATTGCCGTGGGCATCGGCCTGGACGTTGGCGTCGAGGCCATCCGCACGGCGCTCGACCAGTTCCGCGGCGTCGACCGGCGCTTCCAGTTGCGTGGACGCGCGGCGGGCGTGAGCGTCATCGACGATTACGGCCACCATCCCACCGAGATCAAGGCCACGCTGGCGGCGGCGCGGCAATGCGGATTTCGCAAGATTCACGTTATCTTCCAGCCTCACCGCTACACTCGCACCCGCGACCTGATGGAAGAATTTACTGCCGCCTTCGACGATGCCGACTCGCTCTTCGTGCTCGACATCTACGCGGCGAGCGAGAAGCCGATCGAGGGCATCACGGGCGAAATCCTGGCGCAGAGGATTCGGGAGAAAAGCGGGAAGAGCGTCCAATACGCGAGTTCGCCTGCCGACGCTGCCGATTCAGCCGCGGCGACCGCGCAAGACGGAGACATGATTCTGACCCTGGGAGCGGGCAGCGTCTCCCAGTTCGGGCCACTGATTCTGGACGGATTGAAAGAGAGGGAGGACGCCCATGCGGGCGACTGAGGCGTCCCGCTTTCTGACAGTGCGGCACTCGGGAGAGCTGGATGAACAGCGCAGTACGTTCTAATTGGCAGAGCAGAGGGAGCCGGATGAAACGATTTCAGCCAAGTATTCACAATCTCCAAGAGTCACAATAGAGTGATCCTATGGCTGCGCCACCTCTGATCTCCAAAGAAACCACTGTCAAAAGCGAGACCTACTACGTAACCATTGATCTCGGAGGAAGACCTGCCCCCAACCCCATGACGGGAATCTTTGTTCCTGAAAACTATAAGTTTTCAGCAGAGGTGGATGTGATCTTATGGCTGATGGGGCACCACAACAACCCAACCTATCCCGCATCCCTCACTATCCAGCAGTACTGGACGCAATATTCGAGCTTTCATTTCCGCGAGTTTGTGAACATCGGCAACAAGAACGTGATTCTTGCGGCCCCGACTTTAGGGCCAACTTCGCAGTCCGGGAACTTGACTAACTCCAGCGGACTCTCCAACTATCTCGACCAGGTGTTCGCCGCGTTGGGAGCTTACAGTTCTTTCCAAAGCATCCCGACACTCCGCAACCTGGTCATTGCCTGCCACTCCGGAGGCGGTTCTCCAATGCTTAAAATTGCCCAGACCACTCAGCCGTACTCCGGCAATATCAAGCAACTCTGGGGTTTCGATTGTGTCTACGGCCCTGTCGAAAGCAGCTGGGTGCAATGGGCACAACAAAACAGCGGCAAAATGCTGTTGATCCGCTATGGTGAAAGCACTCCAGACAGATCTAAAACACTGAAGAGACTGGCTGCGAAACAATCGAATATCGACGTCGACGGCGATACCGGAACCCACCACAATGACGTGCCGCAGACGTATTGGAACCGGTTTATGCGACAAGCCACTTTCTTCGCAGATAAATAAAGACTTTTTTCGACGACGCCGGGAACTTCCCGCCAAACGGCCTCGTATCTTCCGTTGCTAACCGATTCTGAAGCCCTTCGTCTATCAGCCATAAGGGGTTAACGCAATGAACAGGCATGTGAAACAGGCATGGGGATGGCTGGCCGCAGGGGTGCTGGCAGCCGGGTTGAACGCAAGCTATCACGATGGCGGCCTGCAGCGGGTGCACCAGATCGCGGATCGCTTCGAGCACAACACGGCGACAGTGGTGGCCCTGGCCTCTGGACGGGCCGACCAGTTCCTGGCCGAGGCGCAGTTGCTGACAGCCCGAGACCAGAGGGCGTCCTGCCCGCTCACCCGCGTTAAGAGCATGATCGAGCGGTCCCCGGCGGTACTTGAGGTCATGTCAGCCCGCGAAGAGGGGCAGTTAGCCCGGTTCGAGGCGACTCGCGCGCGGCTAGAAACTCGGATCGCGGCCCGTACAGCGCACTTCAGAATTGCGGCTTTTGCCCCGATCACCGTCAATGCGGTTTCTGTTCCGGTGGTTTGTCCGCGGATTCGCGTGAACATTCCGCGACCGCCAATGATCAAGATGCCCGTGATGCCGGAGATTCACATCGAATCCAGCTCGGCGGGCCCGGTTTAGCAGGGATCGAGTTTTCTTTTTACTGGGAGTTTGCCTCCCCGGCAAACATGGGGCGCGGAAAACCTGCCGCGCCCAATTTTTTTTGCTCACCCCATTTTCATCGTCATTCCGACCCCCGAGCGCAAGCGAGGGGCGGAGGAATCCGCTGTTTCTCGCATTGAAAACTACAGCAGGTTCCTCCACTCCGCCGTCGCTTGCGCTCCGGCTCCGGTCGGAATGACAAGCTTGAAGTACGGTCGGCTCTTTCGGAATGACAAACATGGAGTACGGACGGCTCCGGCGGAATGACAAACCTCTGCATGGCGCGTGGCCCGTTCGTGGCGGTACCCAATCCGGTTCCCGTTTGTGCAAAAGAGGCGATTTTTATCTATCTCAAATCGAGAAATGAAGTTATATTGAAAAAGCTCAGCGATTCCTCACGACAACTGACCTGAACTGATGGCGCGGAAATCCAGCGGCACCATCTTGCAGGAAGAGTTGTACCCATCCAGCGCCGAGCATTCTCACGTTGAATCTGCGCGTGCTGAACCTGCGCGTGGCGGGCTCCATGTTCCGGGGGGCGACGCTTCGGGGCTCGACGACGCGCGTCTGGTCGATCTGGATGTAGACGAGGAATCTCCCTTTCTGCGCGGGCAAAAGCGGGTCTCCGCCCGTCGCAGCTCACTTCCCAGAAAAACTGCCAGCCGCCTGCTGTGGGCCTCTGTCGCCGCCGCGATTCTATGCGCCGGAGCGATTGTCGCTGCCGGCTTATACGAGTACGGCGAGCGTTCGTGGCGCTTTCGCGTGGAGTCGAGCGACAACATTGACGTCACGGGAATGCAGAACGTGACCAAGGCGCAAATCATGGAGGTGATGGGCGCCGACATCGGCCGCAACATTTTCTTCATCCCGCTGGCCCAGCAGAAAACGCAACTCGAACAGATTCCGTGGGTGGAATCGGCCAGCGTGATGCGCTTCGTGCCCAACCGCCTGAAGGTGGAAATCCACGAGCGTACCCCGGTCGCGTTCGCCCGCGTCGGCCCGCGAATTTTCCTGATCGATGCCGGCGGAACTTTGATGGAACTGCCGCAGAAACGCAAATATTCCTTCCCGGTGATTCTGGGGATGAATCCCGGCGAGCCGCTCTCCACGCGGGCCCCGCGCATGAAGGCCTACAACGAACTGGTGCAGGAACTCGACTCCAGCGGCGCCCTTTACTCGCAGGACCTGAGCGAAGTGGATCTCTCCGATCTCGATAACCTTAAGGTTCGAGTGAATGATCCCGCGGGCGATGTGCTGGTCGAACTGGGTTCGTCGGATTATCTGAAGCGGTACAAGACCTACGTGAGCCACGTGCAGGAGTGGCGGCAGCAATTCCAGAAGCTGGAGTCGGTGAACCTGCGCTACGACAACCAGGTAATCGTTAATCCTGACCTGGAAGGAAAGTCGAAGTCGAAACAGCCTGCGTTGGCAGCTTCAGCGGCGAAGGCCGCCGCGGCCGCGGGGGTGAAGCCGGCGGCGTTGATCACGCGCATGGTCCCGCATGATCGGACTCTGCCCAAGCCTGCGTTCGAGTTGACCGACAAGAAGCTGGAATCGGCGTCTGCGAAGAAGCCCGCTCCGAAAGCCAAGGTTCGGAAGCCGAAGGCGGCGAAAGCGCCGAACTTGAAAAAAGTGGCAGGGAAGTCTCCGGCGGCGGCTCCGAAAACCGTGGCTGGCGCCACGCATGCTGCGCCGCCGAAACCGGAAGCGAAAAAGCCTGCGCAATCCGCGACGGCGCATCCTTCGATTTCGAAACCAGCAATTTCGAAACCGGCGATTCCGAAACCGAGTGCAGCCATTGCGAAACCGCCGGTCAACACGAGTTCAAATTAATTGCAGTCGAGGGATTCATAAAGTATGGGGAACCAGCAAGGAAATTTTCTGACGGCGATCGACGTAGGCAGCGCCAAGACCTGTGCGCTGATGGCGGAGCTGACCGACGGCGGCCTGCGCTATCGCGGACACGGTGTGGCCGAGTCGCGCGGCTCGCGCAAAGGCATCATCGTTGAACTCGACAAGGCCGTGGCCGCGATCCAGAAAGCGGTCGAAGCTGCCGAGGACATTGCCGGCGCGGCGGTCGAGCATGCGATCGTCGGCCTGGGCGGGGCACATGTGCGCGGCGTCAATAGCCATGGAGGCATAAGCCTGGGCACGCGTCCGCGGGAAATCGGACGCGAGGAGATCAAGCAGGCAGTCGACCGTGCCCGCGCCATCCCGCTGCCCGCCGATCGCGAGATTCTGCATCTGCTGCCGCAGGAATTCATTCTCGACGAGCAGGCTGGAGTGCACGATCCGCTGGGCATGATGGCGGCGCGCCTGGAGGTTCGCGTCCACATGGTGACTGCGGCGACCAGCGCCACGCAAAATGTGATTACCGCCGTGAACCGCGCGGGAGTGCATGTCGACGACACCGTCTTCGAACCATTGGCCGCAGCCGACTCCGTGCTGCGCAACGACGAGCGCGAACTGGGTGTATGCCTCGCCGACATTGGGGCTGGATCGACCGAACTGATCGTCTTTCAGCAGGGCGCGGTCGCCTACACCGGCGTGATCCCGGTGGGGGGCGACCATTTCACCAGCGATCTCTCCGTGGGCCTGTGCACGCCGCTCGCCGAGGCGGAGAAGATCAAGAAGATTTATGGCAACGCAATCGTGACCTTGATTCCGGAAGGCAACGAAGTGGAGGTTCCGTCGGTCGGCGACCGCCCGTCGCGACTGCTGCCGCAGCGCCTGGTCGCTGAGATTCTCGAGCCTCGCGCCCGCGAACTTTTTGAGATGATGCGCGACACCCTCCGCCAAAGCGGAATGTTCGAAGTCTGCATCGCCGGCATCGTGCTGACCGGAGGTGCCTCGCGCCTGCCCGGAATCTTTGACGTGGCGGAATCCGTGCTGCGGCGCTCGGTGCGGCTTTCGTGGCCCGCCCCGCTAGCGCGGATGCCGTCGACATTATCCGAGCCCGAGTTCGCGACGGTCCTCGGCATGGTGAACTACGGCCAGCGCGCCCGCATCGCGCGCGGCTTGCAGGAAGATCGCTGGGGAACAAGATTGAAAGCGCTGTTGGTGGGAAAAGGAGCATAAAAGCAGTGGCTAGTGATTAGTGGTTTAGTTGCTAGTAGAGGCGATGGCCGACAGTTCTTACTAACCACTAGCCACTAACCACTAGTCACTTGTAGTACAGATCTTCAAACAGGTGGACACTATGAAAAAAGACTCTAGCATTCGCATCAGCTTCAACGAAGAGGCCCGCAACGACGCCAAGATCAAGGTCATCGGAGTCGGCGGCGGCGGTGGCAACGCGGTGAACCGAATGATCGATGCCGGCGTGGAGGGCATCGAGTTCATCGTTGCCAACACCGACCTGCAGGCGCTGCGCATGTCGCACGCGCCCGTCAAGTTGCAACTCGGCGTGAAGCTGACGAATGGCCTGGGCGCGGGCGCGAATCCCGAGGTCGGCCGCAAAGCCGCGCTCGAAGACTCCGACAAGATCATCGAAGCCCTCGAAGGCGCCGACATGGTTTTCGTCACCACCGGCCTCGGCGGCGGAACGGGCACGGGTGCCGCTCCCATCATCGCGTCGCTTGCCTGCGAAATGGGCGCGCTCACGGTTGCGGTTGTGACCAAACCTTTTGCCTTTGAAGGCAAACGCCGCATGCAGCAGGCCGAGCGGGGCATCTCCGAGCTGATGGAATCGGTCGACACCACCATCGTGATCCCCAACGAAAAGCTGCTCGCCGTGGCCGAAGACGCCGGCTTCTTCGAGTCTTTTCGCATTGCGGATGACATTCTTCGCCAGGGCGTGCAGGGAATTTCCGACATCATCACGATTCCCGGCATCATCAACCGCGACTTCGCCGACGTGAAGACGATCATGGCGCGCATGGGTTATGCCGTCATGGGCACGGCCTCGGCCAGCGGCGCGAAGCGCACAATCGAAGCCGCGCAGAAAGCGATTGCGTCGCCGCTGCTGGAAGCCGGAGCGATTGACGGCGCGCGCGGCATCCTCATCAACATCACCGGCTCGACGTCGCTCAAGCTCGCCGAAGTGCAGCAGGCGTGCACCATCATCCAGAGCGCCGCGCACGAAGACGCCAACATCATCTTCGGTGCTGTGATGGATGAGAAAATGAAAGACGCGGTGAAGATCACCGTTATCGCAACCGGTTTCCGCGAGGCCCCGTCGGCTCGTCACCGCCCGACCGAGACGCGCACATCCTTCGCAGCCGCGCACGAAGACGCCATGGAATTTCCGGAACAACACGCTCCGCGAGAGATCGGTTCGCGCGATTTCATTCCGGAACCGCCCAAGCACATCATGGAGTCGCCCGTCCCCGAAGACAGCATGACGGACGATCGCAGCTACGTGGATGAGATGTCCCCGGCGCCGCTCTCGCACGCTTCCGACCACGTTGCCGCCGAGGTGACTTCGCTCGATCACATGCGCAGCGCCGTCGTGACGAATTTCCAGCAGGACGATCTCGACGTTCCCGCGTTCCTGCGCAAGCGCAACGAAGTGATGTAGTCGCGAAAAACCTTGCGTTGCGGATCATCGGACGAATTCGCCCGGCGAAGGGGTTCCGGCTGTGGAAAAGCTTTTCACATGGGGAAGTACCTTTCCAGTAATCAGTAACCCGTTACTGAAGGGGTCTGACCACAGGTAACCGCGTCGTATGTCCCTGTTCCATAACGGTTTAAATCGGGATTTGTGTTTCAGAGGATCGAAACTTTTCGGTTGCCAGAATTAGGCTAACTCTCGTAATATCAGCGAAGTTGTGCTACTTGGCAAAGTTACCACCTACTGGCACGGTACGTGCATCGAATAAGGTAAGCGTCCGGGGAGTGAAAGCAATCAGATGTTCAAAGGAACGAGCCTCTTTCGTCTTTTCTTGGCCTTGCTTGCCTGTCTGCCCCTGGCGAGCGTGAGTTTCGCGGCGCACATCAGCACCAGCACGCACACCACGGCCAAATCGAAATCGCAAAAGATCAGTGAGACCCAGCGCACCCGGCGCCGCCTGCATCACCTGGCACGCAGCCGCAGCGCAACCGTCACCTCAGTTTCTGCGAGCACGCACCGCCGCCGCTATCACGAGCGCTTTCACATGAGCTCGTTCGCCGAAGACATTGCGGCCGGGGACATCACCACCGGCGAAGATCCAATTGTGCGTCAGGCTGCGGTCGACGCGCTGGGCAACATGAATGGTACAGTCGTGGCGATCGAGCCCACCAGCGGACGCGTGCTGGCCATGGTGAATCAGAAGCTGGCTTTGTCGAGCGGCGCACAGCCCTGCTCGACCATCAAACTTTCCGTGGCTTTGGCGGCACTGAGCGAAGGCCTGGTCTCCAAGGAAACGGAAGTTGCTCTCGGCGGCCGCAGTCGCATGAATCTGACCACCGCGCTGGCCCACTCCAACAACGCTTATTTCGAGGCCGTCGGACGCAAGCTCGGTTTTGAGAAAGTCGCCTACTACGCCCACGAATACGGGCTCGGCGAACTCGCGGGATACGACATTCCCGGCGAACAACTCGGCAGCTATCCAGATGAGCCGATTCCCACCAGCCTGGGCGGCGTCGGCAAGATGTGTTCTTTCGGCGAAGGCGTCTCCATGACCCCGCTGCAACTGGGCGCCATGGTTTCGGCGATTGCCAATGGCGGAACGCTCTACTATCTGCAGCATCCCACGAGCCCCGAAGAGGTGGCGGGTTTTCAGCCGCGCGTAAAGCGGCAGCTCGATATCGCTCCGGTCATTCCTGAACTTTCCGACGGCATGGCGGGAGCGGTGCAGTACGGTACGGCTCGCAGCCTGCGGCTCAACTTCAACGAAGAAGAAATTCTGGGCAAGACGGGAACCTGTTCGCACGCCGGAACGCGCTTCGGTTGGTTCGCCTCCTACGCCAACACCAGTGTTGGGCGCGTTGTGGTTGTCGTCTTCCTGGAAGGCGGACGCCCCACCTTCGGTCCCAAGGCCGCCGAAATTGCTGGACGCATCTATCGCAACATGTACGACCACAATTTCTTCACCTCCGGCCCCGCACTTCCGGCCGATCAGGCCGCGGCGAAAACGGTCAGCACGAACCCGTAGGTTATTCCGCATGTTTCAAAGAGACGTAGCTCCGCTACGTCTCTTTGATTATTTTCCGCCTATTTTCCGCAGTGACTCATCGCCTCGAACTTCCTTCCTCCCGCGCCAACAAAATTCTTACCTACTTCTAATACGAGAAAACCCAACGTTGCCGATATCTCCTTCAGCCACCGCGCCGACGGGGAAGAACTCCGCGCCAGTCTGCTCGGTGGTTGATCCGGAGTTGGTGTCTGGGAGGACGATACGTCAGGGTGGATGATGCTTTACAGAAATTACGAAAACATAGTGGTTTTGGCATTGGTGGCGATCGCGGTCCTCGCCGTCGTCCTGTTCACTCTCCGCGGCGTGGGGAAGCTGGTCGGAAGGTTGTTCCCGGCGCTCGGAAATCGGGCATCTGCGCTGGCGATCAAGGACAACAATCCCTGCGACGACGATGCCCGCTTCCGCACCGTGGCCGAGGCTATCCCTCAGATTATCTGGACTGCGTTTTCTGATCGGGGCGTGGACTACTGCAACCGGCGCTGGTACGAACTGACTGGGTTCAGCGAAGAGCAGACCATGGGAGGAGGCTGGGTCAGCGGTCTCCATCCCGACGACCAGCCCGTTGCTGTGCAGAACTGGGAGAACGTTCGAAGTAGCGGCGAGCCTTTTGAAATGGACTTTCGCTTGCGCAGTGCGGCTGGGGGTTTTCGCTGGCACCTGGTCCGCGCCACCGCCACGCGAAATTCCGCGGGGGCTGTCTTGAAGTGGTTCGGGACTTGCACCGACATTGACGATCAGATGCGCAACCAGCAGTTGCTGGAGGAGCAACTCAAAAAGCACACGGCCGCGCTCATGGACGCCAATACGCGCCTGGAAATGGAGATGCGCGAGCGGGCCCTGGCACAACAGGAACTGAATCAGCAGACCGAGCTCATGGTGAGCGAACTGACCAAACGCTCGAACCGGTCTGCCAATCTGGCAAAGATGGCTGAACTGCTGCAGACTTGCGCGGAAGTGAAAGACCTCTTATCGGTCGTAGCCGGCATGGCTCCGAAGGTTTTTCCGGAACTGCGCGGCGCTCTCTTGTTGTTCAACGCTGCGCGCGACCTGCTCGACGTCGCTGCCCTCTGGGGGGATTGCGAACTGGCTGCGGATGGCTTTGGACCGCAAGATTGCTGGGCTCTGCGCACCGGGCACCTGCATGTTGTCGTGGCCGGCGATCCCACAGCCGAGTGCCGGCACGCGGCTTCTGGCCAGCACTCTTACTGCTGCCTGCCGCTGATGGCGCATGGCGAAGCCATCGGGATCTTGCACTTCCAAATGATCGAACCCGGCGAACTACCCCAGCCCGTCTTGTTGACGGTCAACATGTTCACCGAACACGTGGGACTCTCCGTGGCCAACATCCGCCTGCGGGAGGCCTTGCGCAGCCAGTCGATCCGCGATCCGCTGACCGGCCTCTACAACCGTCGCTACCTGGAAGAGATGCTGGAACGGGAAACCCGGCGGGCCGTGCGCGCCGAGCATGGACTCGGCGTCCTCATGCTGGATCTCGACCATTTCAAAAGTTTCAACGATACTTACGGCCACGACGCCGGCGACACCGTGTTGCGCGAGACCGCTGCGTTTCTATTGAAGAGCGTGCGTGCCGAGGACATTGTGTGCCGCTTTGGGGGAGAGGAATTCATCGTCATCCTCCCGCTGGCGGACTTGAGCGTCACCCAGGCCCGCGCTGAACGCATTCGCTCCAAGATACGCGAGTTGCAGGTGCTGCATCAGGGGCTGTCGCTCGGAATGGTCACCGTATCGGTGGGTGTTGCCGAACTTCCTCAGCATGGTACGTCGCCCAAAGTACTGATCGAAGCCGCCGACGCCGCACTCTATCGTGCCAAGAAAGCAGGCCGGGACAGGGTAGCCGTTGCTGACCCGGCGCCTGAGGCCGAATCGCAGCCCAATTCGATTGCCATGGGAAAACCTTGAGCGCCCATCCGCCAATCCAGCAATCCCCGCCCAAGCCACGCTAGTAAAGCCTTTAGTTTCAGTTTCATGTCTCTTCATTGTTGGCTAGACCGCGACACTTGCCTGGGCGAGTTCCCGACCCAATCTCCTTCCCGCCAAAAGAAAATCAAAAAAGAGCTTGCATATTTCATAGTGATATAGTTAACTATATCAGTATATGCCAGAGGTTAGCTCGTGCATAAAGATCCAGAAGCGAATAAGGAGAATTGAACCATGAAATCGCATCGTTTGCTGCTGTCTGTTGTTCTGATGTCGCTGTCGCTGTCCACCGTGGCTTTCGCGCAGTCCGACGCGCAGAAGTCATTCGACCAACTGAAAACACTGGCGGGTTCCTGGGAAGGTCACATCACAACGTTCCCGCCGCAAGCCGAGATCGAAGGCAAGCACATGCAGGTCTCGCTGCGCGTGACTTCCATGGGTAACGCTATGGTGCATGAGATGACGGGAGAGGGAAGGCCTGACGATCCGATCACCATGCTTTATCTGGACGGGGACCGCCTGCTTCTGACGCATTATTGCGATGCCGGAAATAGGCCGCGCATGACGGGAAAGATGTCGCCGGACGGAAAAACGGTGGAATTCGATTTTCTTGACGTCGCGGGCAGCACAGAGTACGGACACATGCACCATGCGGTCTTCACCGCGATCGACGCGAACCATCACACTGAGGAATGGACTTACATGCAGCCCGGGGACAAGCCGGTGCGCGCGCACGTCGACCTGCAGCGGGCAAAATGACGTCAGGCGTATCTTGGTTAGCAGTCAATGTTCAGTAACCAATGTTTTCAAGCAACGTTCAGCCATCGGTTAACGCAATTGGCTAAAGCAATCTGGAACCCATGATGGACCGTGAGTGGAACGACAATCAGCCGATTTACCGCCAGCTTCGCGACCGCGTGGTCGCGATGATACTCGACGGAGTTCTGAAGGAAGGCGATCCGCTGCCCTCGGTGCGCAGTGTCGCGGCCGAATATCGCGTCAATCACCTCACGGTCCTGAAAGGATATCAACAACTAGTCGACGAGCAACTGGTGCAGAGCAGGAGAGGACTCGGTATGTTCATCAACGCCGGCGCGCGCAATCTGCTGCTGCGGGGCGAACGCCAGAAGTTTCTTGCGGAAGAATGGCCCCGGGTGTACGCGACCATTCAGCGGCTCGGATTGAAAGCCGATGAACTCTTGAATGGGGACGGCGCTCGCCGGACGCCGGATAAAACCACAGAAGAAAAGGAAGAGGAGCGCTGAGCCATGGCATGCATCGAAGCGCGCGGTCTCCGCAAGTCTTTCGGCACTACCGTCGCTCTGGATGGCGTCGATTTGCGTGTCGAAGAGGGCCGCATCCTCGGAATCATCGGACCGAACGGTGCAGGCAAGACCACCGCGCTCAACGCGATTCTCGGCCTCACCCCCTATCAGGGAGAACTTCGGGTACTCGGGCGCGATCCCTGGACCGAGCGTGAGCGGTTGATGTGTGATGTGTCGTTCATGGCCGATGTGGCCGTGCTGCCACGCTGGATACGGGTTTCGCAAGTACTCGAGTATGTCGGAGGAGTGCATCCGCGATTTGACCGCGCCAAGGCGGAAGGTTTTCTGGCAAAGACCTCGATTCACCGCCACAGCAAGGTCCGGGAATTGTCGAAGGGCATGGTGACGCAGCTTCACCTCGCTCTGGTGATGGCCATTGACGCGAAATTGCTGGTGCTGGACGAGCCCACCCTGGGCCTCGACATTCTCTATCGCAAGCAGTTTTACGATTCGCTGCTGAACGACTACTACGATCGCAGCCGCACCATCGTCGTGACCACCCATCAGATTGACGAGATCCAGGACGTGCTCACCGACCTGATGTTTATTGACCGCGGAAAGATTGTGTTCAGTTGCAGCATGGAAGAGTTTGAGTCGCGGTATGTGGAAGTGATGGTGAATCCGGAGCGCGTCGCCGCGGCCCGGGCGCTCAAGCCCATGCACGAGAGGCAGACGCTGGGCCGCAGCATTTTCCTGTTTGATCATGTCGAGCGGCAGCAACTGGTTGCGCTCGGCGATGTGCGGACACCGACGATTGCCGATGTGTTCGTAGCTGTGATCGGCAATCATGCCGGACCGATGCAAGGAGGGGCTCGATGAACACGCAAGCGGATGCGGTGAATGGAATGCCGATGGGCTCGTCGCGCCCGGAGCCGTCAGTGTTGTCGACACTGCGGCCTTACTACTGGTCGGTGCGGCGCGAGTTGTGGGAGAACCGTGCGGTTTACATTGCGCCTCTGGCGGCGGCCACGGTGTTTCTGTTCGGGTTCGTGGTCAAATCCGTTCTTCAACCGATTCATGCCCGAGCCACAATGATGCCCGATGGGCATACGCACGATCAGATCGCGCAGCCGTATGACTACGCCGCCGGGTTGATCATGATGGCGACTCTCGTGGTGGGGCTGTACTACTCGGTGGAAGCGCTGCAGAGTGAGCGGAGGGACCGCAGCATCCTGTTCTGGAAGTCGTTGCCGGTTTCCGATCGCACCACGATTCTGGCGAAGGCGAGCATTCCCTTCATGATCGTGCCCGTGCTGGGGTGGAGCATCACGACGGTCACACAGTTTCTGATGCTGCTGGTGCAGAGCGCAGTGCTGGCTGCGTCGGGCGGGAGCGTGGCGGCGCTGTGGAATCACCTTTCGCCGTTCACCATGTCGTTTTTGCTGCTCTATCACCTGATCACGGTACACACGCTATGGCAGGCGCCGATCTACGGCTGGCTGATGTTTATCTCCGCGTGGGCGCGGCGGGCGGCCATCGTGTGGGCGACGGTGCCTCTGCTGGCGATTGGGATTGGCGAGCGCATGGTGTTCGGCACATCGTATTTCGGCAGCCTGATTGGGAACCGTTTTACTGGCGGGCCGGAAGCAGTGCCGATGTCGGAGAGCTTTCCGACGAATCCGATGATGCACCTCACGCCAGGACATTTTCTGATGAGCGCAGGATTGTGGGTCGGGTTGGCGGTGACGGCGGTGTTTCTGGCGGCCTCGGTGCGGCTGCGGCGGCAGCGCGGACCGCTGTGATGTGAATTCGGTGAGTTCAGCAGTTCGCAGAAGGAGTAACGATTATGAGCACGATTGAGATCACGAAACGGATGGCGGAAGCATCGCCGGCCCCTCGGACCAAGGTTGTCCTTGCCTACTACTTGCTGTCGGTCGCAACCGGCGTGTTCTTTTTCTTCGTGCATGGCAGGTGGGGATTTGCCGGAGATCTGGTCGCAGCGGTTATCTACCTGACGGCGACGGCTCTCTTTTGCGGGTTATCTGTTTATGGGTTATCTGTTTATGGCTTATCTGTGGGAACGGTTTCTCGGTACGACAACCCGCGAGCGCGGCGGGATCCGTAAACAAACAGGGGATCGCTAACAAATAAGCTCGTTGAAGCCTTAGGGAAGCCGCGGGATACGTGTGCCCAGGGCTTCACGAAAGGAGTGGACTATGAGTAGCGCTGTTTTGCCGGAAGTAGTGTCCAGTCGCTGGGAACTGGGTTCGGTTGCCGACACTGCTCTGAAGGCTTCCGCGCGGTTCTGGTTTGGCGTGACGCTCATCGGACAACTGGCGTTCGGGTTCGCGGTGACGTCGTTCTATGCACTTACTGCTTTGCGTGGCGACTATCACGCATGGAATTTTACGCATGGCTACGTCCCGGGCGTGACCAAAGGCAATTTTGCGGTTGCGACGCATTTGATCTCGGCGGCCATCATCATGCTCGCCGGGGCGGTTCAGCTCATTCCGCAAGTGCGTAACCGCTTGCCTGCATTTCATCGGTGGAACGGGCGAATCTACATGCTGACCGCGGGCGCGCTCAGCCTGGCCGGACTTTACATGCACTGGATCCGGGGGAGCGTTGGGGATCTTCCGCAGCACATTGGCGGAACGGTGAATGCAGTGCTGATCTGGATCTGCGGCGGCATGGCGTTGCGCTACGCGCTGGCCCGCGATTTCAAGACGCATCGCCGCTGGGCCTTGCGTCTATTTCTGGTGGTGAGCGCTTCGTGGTTTATCCGCATCATGCTGTTTTTGTGGTTCATGATTTTTCGGGCGCCGGTCGGGCTTGATCCGACGACGTTTACGGGGCCGCTGCCGACCACTCTTTCGTACGCGCAGTACCTGATTCCGCTCGCGGTGCTGGAGATCTATCTGCGTGCACAGGACCGGCCTGGGACCCTGCGCCGCATGGCTGCGGCAGCCATGCTTTTTGTGGTCACGCTGTTGATGGCCGCTGGACTTCTCGCCGCCACGATGGCGATCTGGGTGCCGCAGGTCAGAGCTGCGTTTGACTTCCGCAAGTCGACCGCGGAAACGCTGTCGGCCACCATTCAATCGAGCGGAATCGATCGGGCGGTTCAGCAGTATCACGACCTGAAGTCCGCCCAGGTCTCCGTCTACAACTTCAACGAAGAGCAGCTCAACGCTCTGGGCTACCGGCTGATTCGCGCTGAAAAGTTCAGCGAGGGCATACGGATTTTTCAGCTCAATGTTGAGAACTTTCCGCGATCGAGTAACGCCTACGACAGTCTCGCCGAAGGGTACCTGCGGGCCGGCGACAAGGCGCAGGCTATCGCCAACTATGAGAGGGCACTGCAATGGAACCCGAAAAATCTCAACTCCAAGGTGATGCTGCAGAAGCTCAACCGGCCTTGAACGAAGGAGAGGAACTATGCAATCGCCAATTTTGGATCTTCATATTGTTGCGGGGACGCTGGGAATGTTGTCTGGATTTGTGACCGTGTTTCTGCGTAAGGGATCGCGAAGGCACGGCATCGCGGGAAACGTGTTTGTCGTAACCATGCTCTGCCTGTCGTCGAGCGGGGTGTTTCTGGCGATCATGAAGCACCAAACCGGCAACATCCTCGGAGGAGCCCTCACGTTCTATCTGGTGGCGACGGCATGGCTGACCGCCCGGCGCAGGGATGGGGAACCCGGCATTTTTGATTGGGGTGCGCTTCTGATTGTTTTGGCGGTCGCCGTTGTCGAGGTGACATTGGGATTAGAAGCGGCAATCAGTCCGACGGGATTGAAGTATGACTATCCTCCTGGACCTTATTTCTTCATGGGTTCCGTGGCTTGGCTGGCCGTTATAGGCGATGTTCGCATGCTCGTGCGCCGCGGCATTACTGGCTCACACCGCATCGCGCGGCACCTGTGGCGCATGTGCTTTGCGCTGTTCATCGCCGCGGCGTCTATATTCCTGGCGCGGCAGCATCTGTTCCCGGCATTCATGCGCAAGACAGGCATGCTGGTTTTCCTGAGTTTTCTGCCACTGCTGTTGATGATCTTCTGGCTGATAAGAGTTCGATTCACGAACGCAGACAAGAAAAAGCGGCCAGTGATGGGCGGTTTAGAGCCGTCACTGTCCGCTCGTTGAAATCCAAATCGGGGACAGAAGAAACGAAAATGAACTCGTGGCGAACAGCGCGCCCCGGTTAGCTGCGCTGTCCAGGCCCCTTACTTTCGTCGCTCGCGATGACGCCGTCCTTGATGTGGATGACCCGGTGCGCGTACTCCGCGATATCGCCTTCGTGGGTGACCAGAATGATGGTGTTGCCCTCGGCGTGCAGCCGGTCAAACAGCGCCATGATTTCAATGCCGGTCTGTGAATCCAGGTTGCCGGTGGGTTCGTCCGCCAGAATGATCGAAGGCTTGTTCACCAGGGCGCGGGCAATGGCCACCCGCTGCCGCTGACCACCGGAGAGTTCATTCGGTTTGTGGCTCATGCGGGCTTCCATGCCAACGGCCGCCAGCGAGGCCTTGGCGCGGTCCATCCGCTCGTCCGTCGGAATGCCAGCGTAGATCAGCGGCAGTTCCACATTGTGCAGGGCGGTGGCGCGGGCCAGCAGGTTGAAGGTCTGGAATACGAATCCGATTTCCTTGTTCCGGATGCGGGCCAGTTCATCGTCGTCGAGCTCGCTCACCAGCTGGCTGTTGAGCCAGTACTTGCCCTGCGATGGCGTGTCGAGGCAGCCAATCAGGTTCATCAGCGTCGACTTGCCCGAACCCGACGGCCCCATGATGGCAACGTATTCATTGCGCTGGATGCGCAGATTGACGCCACGCAACGCATGCACCTGCTGCTCCGATCCCATGTCGTAGGTCTTCCAGAGATCTTCGGCTGCAATCATGCACGACTCGGGCGGCGCGAGGTTCGCGGTGGTGGGCATACTGATGACTTCTGCGGTTGCCATTTTTCTCTCCTGGTTTTCGACTCTGTCCGGTGCCACTGACCTCTCCGATCGTTTGGGTTCAGTACGCTCTAGACTACAGGCTCCGTTTTCTGAGACGCCGTATTGCGAGACCTCTGCCGGCTTCCCCTTTGGACGTACCAGCCCGGCTAAGGTTATGACTCATCTTCTGCTTTCTTGGGCACCGTATTGTCGATCTTCACGCTGCTCCCGGGACGCAGCGTACGCAGCACCTTGTAGCTCCCGGTGATGACCTCGTCCCCCTCTTTCAGGCCGTCGAGCACCTCGATATCGGTGGTGCCCGTAATTCCTGTGCTCACCGGAACGAACAGCGCTTTCTTGCTGCGGAGGACGAAAACCCCCTGCACGTCATCCTCTTTTTTCGACTTGGATGCGACTTCCTTGGCTGCAGGTGCCGCGGCGTGTACCGAACCCGGCGGATTATTCTGCTGGTCGATCTGATCCTTGCTGCGCAGGGTCAGCGCCTGTATCGGGATAGCCAGCGCATTGCTGCGGGTGGCCGTCGTGATCTTCGCCGTTGTCGAAAGCCCTGGACGCAAGTCCAGTGGCGCATCCGACAGGTTCACCACCACTTTGAAATCTTTGGCTTCCTCGCTGGCGGTCGCCTGCTGCGAGGTGGACACCCCGCTCGAGCGCACGATCGCGTTATCCCCGATCTCGGACACCGTGCCATGAAAAATCTTCTTTGGAATGGCGTCGATGGTCACCTCGGCGGGCTGTCCCAGATGCACATTCACAATGTCGGTTTCATCCACCTTCACTTCGGCCGTAATGATCGACATGTCGGCAATTGTCATCAGCGTGCTGCCCGGCGCATTCTGGATGCCCATGACCACGGTCTCGCCCTCACGCACCGGCAGGTTCGTGACCACGCCGTCGTAGGGCGCGTTGTAGCTGGTCTTCTGCAATACGTCGTTGACGCGAGTTAAGTTCGCGCGGTTCAAGGTCACGTGCTTGTCGGCGGAGTCCATCTGCGCCTTGGCCTGCGCTACTTTCGCTTGCGCCTGCACCAGACCCGAGTCGGCGGTGGCCCATGCGTTTTTTCGGCTGTCGAAATCCGACTTCGCGATCAGCCCATCTTTGTACAGGCTCTGCGCCCGATCCCAGTCCAGCTTGTTGCGGTCGTAGTCAGCCTGGGCACGCTGCAGGTCGGCCTGCGAAGTCTTGAGCGCGGCATCCGCCGCCATTGCGTCCGTCTGCGCCGCCTGCACGGAGGCTTCGGTGGCATTCACGTCCGCCGAGGACTGCACGTTCTCCAGTTGCGCCAGCAATTGCCCCTTCTTTACGCGATCGCCCTCCTTCACATAAAGGCGGGTAATCTTGCCCATCGCGTTGGCGCCGACGTTGACGTAAGTCTTCGGTTTAATCTCACCCGAAGCGCTCACCACCGTGGCCAGATCTTGCCGCTGCGCTTTGCCGGTTTGTACCGTCACTACGTTCTTGCTGCTTTGGTTAACGGTGAAACCGACAATGATTGCGAGCACAACCGCGATGCCGATGCCAATTGCAACTTTTTTCCAAGTCTTCATGGTTTGCCGTCACGGTCCGGGTTATTTATCCGTAAGTAACGCCGAGCCTTGCCATAACGCTATTCTTACGCAAAAGACCCCCGCTGCTTCGCTCAGAGTGACGGGCACACACCACCTGTTACGATCCTGGCGCCGAGAAAGTTCCCGATCAGGATTTAGAGGTAGAAAGAAGTGGCCGAGACCCGTTACGACTGGGGAGTGATAGCGACTGCCCCGGAGCCCAACATTATAGCCCGGGCCGACATCCCCCGGCCACCCCCTTTTGGCACCCCTGTGACACGATTTGGCACCCGGCGCAGGCAACTCGGGGCAACCTCGCCCGCTTCTAAACCAAACGGCGGTAGTTTCGTTTAGTTGTTCTCGGGGCACGACTTAACCTTGCTTTCACACGACGAACGGGCCTAAAATAGGCAGACGACTGTTGTCTGGCAGGAGTCCCTCTCATGTTCCGGGTTTCTTCGTATCAAGCCGTTCCGCGAATTTTGCTCGTATTTGCAGGTCTTTCATTTGCAAGTCTATTGGTCTGCGGCGCTGTTGCCCAGGACCAAGCGAGCCCGAAGTCCACCGATAAGCCCGCCCAGGATACCGCCGGCGCTGCGCAAGCCCAGCCGGCCGATGCCGTAGATCCCATGAAGCGTCCTGTCACCGAGAAGCAGAAGAAAAAGAATGAGCGCGCCTTCAAGCAGGAAGTGAGCAAGACCTACAAGAAGTGGCTTGAGGAGGACGTTGTCTGGATCATTACCGACGAGGAACGCGCGGCCTTCAAGCAGCTCTCGAACGACGAAGAGCGCGACAACTTCATCGAAGCATTCTGGCAACGACGCGACCCTACCCCTGATACCGAAGAGAACGAATACAAGGAAGAGCACTACCAGCGCATTGCCTACGCCAACGAGCATTTCGCTGCGGGTGTGCCCGGCTGGAGAACGGATCGCGGCCGCATTTGGATCGTGTACGGCAAGCCCGATGAGGTCGAATCCCATCCCTCGGGTGGAACTTACGAGCGCCCCATGGAAGAGGGTGGCGGCGAGACCTCAACCTTCCCGTTTGAAGACTGGCGGTATCGCTACATTGACGGCATTGGCCAGGAAGTGATCATCGAATTCGTCGACCCCTGCATGTGCGGCGAATACCACATGACCCTGGACCGCTCCGAAAAAGATGCTCTGCTTATGACGCCGAACGCCGGCCTGACGCTCTATGAGCAGATGGGGAGGTCGTCCAAAGCGCAGCGCTTCAACTCAAGTGGCATTGAACGCCTGGGCGCAGGTCCAGACAGCGCGATGGTGGCTTCGAAGGAATTTGATCGGCTCGAGACGTTCGCCAAGCTACAGGCGGCTCCGAAAATCAAGTTCTCGGACCTCACCGAGGAAGTTAACTCCAAGGTTATCCTCAACCCGATGCCGTTCGATGTGCGTACCGACTTCGTGAAAGTCACCAGCGACACCGTGCTGGTGCCGGTCACGATCCAGATGAGGAATCGCGATATCACCTTCGTCAACAAAGACGGCATTCAGCGCGGGACCGTCAATATCTACGCGCGGCTTTCGACCCTGACCGGCAAGATCGTCCAGACCTTCGAAGACACGGTGCAGGTCGACGTGCCCGCCGAACTGCTGCCCCGCACGGCGGAGAATGCCTCGGTTTACTGGAAGGCTCTGCCGCTGCGTGCCGGCCGCTACAAACTGTACGTTGCGGTGAAAGACGTGAACGGCGACCGCAAGGGTATATGGAGCCGCAGCGTCAACGTCCCCGAATTCTCCGAAGACAAACTGGCAACCTCGACTCTGATTGTGGCCGACGACATGGAACCGGTTCCCACCAAGGCTATCGGTACCGGAATGTTCGTCATCGGCACCATGAAAGTCCGGCCTCGCGTGGCCCCGGCCGACGGCAAGCCGGCTCTGTTCAAGAAGGACAAAGACCAGA
Organism: Acidobacteriota bacterium; assembly: GCA_013289685.1. Classification (GTDB taxonomy): domain Bacteria; phylum Acidobacteriota; class Terriglobia; order Terriglobales; family Acidobacteriaceae; genus Sulfotelmatobacter. The sequence goes on from JABCZL010000008.1 coordinate 73,562, forward strand.
AACTGAATTTCTGGATGCAGGTCTACAATCTCGGCGTGGATGAGAAGACGCACAAGCCTTCCGCCACTTTTGAATACAACATCACCAACCTCGCGACCAATAAATCCGTGGTGCAGAAAACCGAAACTACCGACACCATGGGCAATTTGGGCGAGCAGGTAACGTTGCAGAAGTCGATTAAGGCCGACAACCTGTTGCCCGGTACCTACAAGATCGAAATTAAGGTGAACGACAACATTTCCAAGCAGACCATTGATCCGTCGGCGGTGTTTGCAGTAGAGTAACTCCCTGCGTTTCCCCCCCCAGGGGGTGGGGTGGAGTGAGACTGGGTAAGCTCGGGACTAAGCTCGGAATCTCGGCCATTGTTTTAGGGCTATCGCTTCCCGTTTGGGCTGGAGAGCAGCCGGGAGCGATCTCGGGATACGTTCGCAATATCTCCGGCGCGCCGCAGATGGGCGCCGTGGTGCAGATTCTCGGCTCAGCCAATCGCACCTTCACCGTATTCACCGATGGAGCGGGATTCTACAGCGCCACCGGCTTGTTGCCTGGTCTATACACACTGAAAGTTACGGCCCCGTCTTTCCTCCCGGCATTGCGCGAGAAAGTGGGCCTGCGCCCCGGCGCCAGCCTTAATGTCAACGTCACCTTGAGCACGCTGCTGGGCGTGATGCAACTTGGCCCCATCCGCTCCGTTCCGGATGACGACGACTGGAAGTGGACTCTTCGTTCGGTCGCGAATCGCCCCGTTCTGCGCGTCTTCGACGATCCCGACCCGCTTATCCTTGGGACGAGTGCTGATGGGACGACTGCCGAGAACGCGAAGCAAGGCCACCCGCTAACCGGGAGCCTCTCGTTCCTCGCCGGTTCCGCTGCTGCCGGTTACGGCAGCGGATCGGATATGAGCACCGCCTTCAACCTTGAGCGCTCCGTCTTTTCCGACGGACACCTGGCCTTCAGCGGCAACGTAGCCTACGGTGTGGGTCTTCCCGCCGCCGTGCTGCGCACTAGTTATTCGCATCGTCTAGTGGACGGTTCGACGCCCACGATGGCTTTGACCGTGCGCCGTTTCGCTCCTTCCGATCCCAGCCTGCATAACGCCGCATTACAGGCGCTCGCGATTTCCGCGGCCGACGACATTGCCCTTGACGACGTTTTGGAATTGAAGTTCGGCAGTGAGCTTCAGACCATCCAGTTCCTGGGCCACGTTTCTGCATTTCGCCCCTACGGTTCCGCCGACGTTCATCTCTCGCCCGACACCGTTCTGGAATACGCGTATGCGACTTCCCGGCCTGATCTGCGCACGGAGAAGGGTTTCGACTCCGCGCCGGCCGATCTGAGCGAATCGAACCCTCGAGTCAGCCTGCTCAACTTTGCTCCCCAAGTGGAGAGTGCTCATCATCAGGAAGTGAGCGTGTCGCACCGGGCCGGCAAGAACAAGGTTCAGGTTGCCCTGTTCACCGACCGGGTGGCCGATCCCGCGCTTACCGGCACCGGCCAAACCACAGCCGCCGGCGGATTCCTTTTGCCCGACGTTTCCTCCGGCACGTTCAGCTATACCGGCAAAACGCTGGACACCAATGGCCTGCGCGTCGTCCTGCAACGCAAGTTCTCCGACGATCTCACTGGTACCATCGACTACGCTTTCGGCGGCGTTCTTAATCTCACGACGCCCGACGTTGCTTTGCAAAACGCTCTACCCTCAATCGCTACACAGCGCCGCCACGCCCTCGCCGCCAAGTTCAGCGGCATCATGCCGCGCACCCACACCCGCTGGATCGCCTCCTACCGCTGGGTGAATGGATCGGCGATCACTCCCGTTGATATGTTCAACGCTTCTCCCGGACAGAGCGATCCCTTCCTGAACGTCTTTATCCGCCAGCCGATTCCTATCATGGGTGGCCACATGGAAGCCCTCATCGACCTGCGCAACCTCCTGGCGCAGGGCTACGTTCCCGTGCTCGGCCAGGACGGCCAGACGGTCTACCTGGTCCAGGCCGCGCGCTCGGTCCGCGGCGGCGTATCGTTTACCTTCTGAGTTAGTATCCGCGCCATTGCCATCAATGTCTCCCAGAAACATCGGTTTCTCCGCTAAATACTTGCGCCAGCGGATTCGAAAAACAAATCGCAAAAACTGTTAACCCGCTGATTTGTGTGGATTGTGCCTTAGGCATGAACTGCCGGACCAACAGCCACAAATGTTTTGGTTGACGATGGTCCTTCAGTTTGGATAGAGTCTGATTCCACTCAAAGTCGAACTGGTCTGGCCAGAAGCCAGAAATGAGCCCCGTCGCTCCGCTTTTGTCTTTTCATATCGTTTTTCATATCTATTTTTTTATAATTCTTAGCTAATGCTGCATTCTTGCAATTTACTTATTGCTAAGTGATTGCAAACAGGGACCCGGCGGCTGTCGCCCGTTTTGGAGCATGACTTGCTGCCGTCGTTCAAACCACATCCGCTTCGGTGTAGGGTCGAACGCAAGAGGCGGGAATTGAGGCTTCTGAGAGAGCCGGGAATGGAGATTTATATGAGACGTTGGTTGGGTAGCGTTGCAGTATTGGTAGTGCTTGGGGCAGCAGCGTACGGACAGACATTTCGGGGTGCGATCAATGGTACGGTTACCGATCCGTCGGGAGCGGTGGTCGCCGGCGCCGCCGTCAAGGCCACCAACGTGGCCACAGCAGTCGTCCTCACTGGTTCGACGACCAGTGACGGCCAGTTCGCTTTCCAAGATTTGCCGCTGGGTACCTACAAGGTCTCAGTGTCGGCCGCCGGGTTCCAGACGGAGACGGTCGACAACGTAACGGTGGTCGCTGGAGGCGCCTACACCCTTCCCGTCAAGCTCAAGGTCGGAGCAACCGGTACCACTGCTGTGGAGGTCTCTGCCGCGGCCCTGACCCTCGATACCACGACCGCCGCGCAGGACAATATCTTACCCACCGAATCAGTGCAGGACGTCCCTATGAATGGCCGCGACTTCACTCAGTTCGCCGCGGTCCAGCCCGGTTACGGCGGATACTCGGTCGGCGGCTTCGGATCCCTCAACGGTACCCGCGCCAACCAGATGAACTGGCAGATTGACGGTGTCGACAACAACGACTTCTGGCACAACATTCCCGCAGTTAATCAGGGTGGAGTCTCCGGCATCGCCGGCGTCATCATGCCGCTGGACGCCATCGACGAATTCGCTGCCCAGACAAATTCCAACGCTGAGGGCGGCCGTAACGCGGGCGGAATCGTTAATGTCGTTCTCAAGTCGGGCAGCAACCAGATTCACGGCAGTGCCTACTATTTCAACCGCAACACGGCCTTTGGCGCAGCCACGCCATTCTTCAACCCCAGCACTCTACCGGCCGGAGTCTCGCACGCCAAGCCTCCGCTGCGCAACGAGAACTTTGGTTTTTCGATCGGCGGACCAATCATCAAAGACAAGACGTTCTGGTTCATTACCTTCGAAAAGCAGAAGTATACGATCGGCCTTTCCGGACTGAATACGGAGCCATCGAGTGCCTATCTGGCGGATGCGGGGACATTGCTGACTGCCGAAGAGATCGCACCGAGCACGATCTCGCAGAAGATGGCAGCCAACTTCTGGCCGAGCTACATCGCCAATTTGCCGGCGCAGCCCAGCAATTATTTCGCCACCAACCCCTCGATTGGCTACAGCTACAATGGCCTGGTCAAACTCGACCACAACTTCAACGAGAAGAATCACTTCAGCATCCGCTGGTACGGTGGTCAAGGAGACCAGATCGCGCCGCTCGGCGGAAGCGCGGCTCTGGCGACCGCAAGTTCCAACCTGTCGTACTACTTCGAGAAGGCCCCGATCCATGTCTACAATTACGCAACCACGCTGAATTCGGTTCTCACTCCGCGCATGACCAACCAGATTCTGTTTGGCGTGAACTATTTCAACCAGGTCTTCAACGACGCCAATCACAGCTTCGACACGACTTCTTATGGCCTCAACCTCAGCCCGGATGCTCTCATTAACGGCAAACCGATTCTGGGCGCGCCCAACCTTGTGATCGCTCCAAGTGCGACCTTGACCACGGCCTTTCCCGGCTTCGCCGGTTTTGAGCAGGTCGGCATCACGCCGCCGGAAGGCCGCAACGACATCACCGGTATGCTGGCGGATATTGTTTCCTACAACGTCGGCAAGCACCAGTTCCGCTTCGGAGGTGAATTCCGCCAGGGGCATGTGGACGAGTTTTATTACCGTCACTCCCTCGGTAAATTCACGTTCGACGGCTCCCAAGGACCTTGGGCGGCGTACTGTGGCACGAATGCAAGCACGGCGCCGGCGGGATGCACGAACGCACTGGGCGCGATCGATCCGAACATCTTCGCCCTCGCCGATTTCATGGCTGGCTTTATTCAGTCAGGCGGGATCGCGGTGGGCGATGCCGAGCGAAAAGTCGTGGTCAACGGGATCGATTTCTTTGGGCAGGACGCATGGCAGGTCACCCGCAGACTCAACATCAACTGGGGCTTGCGCTGGGACTACTTCGGCCCTCTCCACAGTAGCAGCACAAAGGACTTGGCCGTTTTTATTCCATCCGCCGGCGGAATCAAGATTCAGGGCAACGGTATCGGGAGCATCTTTCCGTCCGACAAGAACAATTTTGCCCCACGAGTTGGGTTCTCCTTTCAGCCGACCAGCCGGGAAGACCTGGTCGTGCGCGGCGGGATCGGTGTGTTCTACGACCAGATCAATATGAACCCTTTCCTGGACTTCCGCCCGCCAAACAATGCTGACGGTCTGGAGGATAACCCGGCTGGTCCGCACCCGGTTTCCACCTATAGTTTGGGCAGCGCGGTCTGGCAGCCCGGTGTGCCGATTTTTCCCGGCGTGTCTACCTGCGTAACCGGTAACCAGGCAACGGATCCAAACTGTACGGGTTCTGTGTTCGATGTGTTCTCCGTAAGCCAGAACTTTCGCACGCCGTACTTCTTTAACTACAACCTGAATGTGCAAAAGAGCTTCGGCAACGGGATGGCAGTCGTGCAACTGGGTTACGTGGGCAGCGTAGGCCACAAGCTGTCCGTTATGTTGAACATCAACCAGCTTCCGGGTGGGGCGACCGTCGTCAGCCCAATCACGGCCCAACCTACCACGAACGGCAAGTATATTGGCCAGTTCCCGAACTACGGGGGTATCAACCAGCTCAACAGCATCGGCAACTCGAACTACAATGCCTTGCAGGCTACGTTGCGTCTGAGAGCATGGCACGGCTTGGGTGCATCGTTCGCTTATACCTGGGCTCACCAGTTGGATGACATCTCAGCCTACCGTGGTGCCATTCCCTACGACAGCAACAACCTCGCCGCGGAGTACGGGAACGGCGACTTCGATACTCGCCAAAATCTGTCCGGTACCCTGACCTGGGACATCCCCGGTTCAGAACATGGTCCGAGGTGGCTTTCTCATGGCTGGTCAGTTAACAGTCTGATGACATTCCACGGCGGGCAGCCTCTCGATCAGACCCGTACGGGATATGACATCATCGCTAGCCCGTTCGCCGGTGTGTCGCATAGCTTCCAGAAGAGCGCCAGCTTCACTGGCGTGACCTGGATCAACGCAGGCCAGATCACGGGTTTAGCGAGCGCATTCTGTCTGCCTGGGATCGACGGCGGGACCGCCCCGTGTTCGGGCCCGAATATCTTCGGCGGCAACCTGCGCCGGAACCAGATTTACGGACCTGGCTTCGCGGACCTTGATCTGTCCGTGCTCAAGAGCATCCCGATCACAGAGCGGGTGAAGGCTCAGTTCCGTGTCGAGTTGTTCAACACTTTCAACCGAATCAACTTCGCCTCGGGAGTCGGTGCGACAAGTCCCGGCAATGGCAACATCACCGACACCATTGGCGACTTCAACGGGGCCCCCGGGATTGGTCCCGGTGAAGCCTTCAATATGCAGCTGGGGCTGAAGATTCTGTTCTAGTCTCCGACGTCTCCTCGGCCCCTGCCGCCCGCGGCAGGGGCTTTTTTATGGCTGAATCCGTAACCTTGGCCCGATCTCCAAGCGGTGGGCAGATCCGCGTCCCGCATCCGTCCTACGTCTTTCGTCACCTCGTCCCCAGGTTACGCCGATGTTACCCTTTTCTCGTAATCCTCCCCATTAAAAAGCTCTGTTCCGGAGATCTCGATGCCTCGCTCGTTTTCTATGAAGAGCTGTGTCGTTTTCGCTCTCGCACTATCTCTCGCCGCGCCTCTCTACGCGCACCATCTCAAGAAGGCTGAAACTTCCACCCTGCCAGTCACGACCTCGTCCTCCAAGGCCCGCGAGCTTTACGACAAAGGCATTGCCGACTACGAGAATCTTTATCTGGAGCGCTGCAACGAGGATTGGCGCGCGGCCGTGAAGGAAGATCCCAAGCTCGCCCTGGCCTGGGCCTGGATCGCCTTTAACAGCGGCAATCCCCAGGAAGTGAGTGACGCTCGGGCCAAAGCCAAGGCGCTTGCGCCCCAGCTGACGCCCGGCGAGCAATTGATGGTTGCATGGATTTCCAAGGTGCAGGAAGGCGACTTCCTCGGCGGCATCACTGCCATGAACGACATGCTCGAGATGTATCCCCACGACAAGCACCTGCTTTATCTTGCCGGCAACTGGCTGATGGGCGAGAACGGCAATGATCAGGCGCAGCGCTTCATGGAGAAGGCTCTTGTCATCGACAAGAACTATCCCGCCGCGTTGAACGATCTGGCGTATGTGGATGCCCGTAACCGGAAATTTGACAAGGCATTTGCGGCCATGGACCGCTACGTCGCTCTGCTTCCGAAAGAGCCCAACCCGCAGGATTCCTACGGAGAGCTCCTCCGCATGTCGGGGAACTTCGAAGGCGCTCTGACTCACTATCGCGCCGCGCTCAAGATTGACCCAGACTTCGTGTCGTCGCAACTCGGTCTAGGCGATACCAATGCGCTGATGGGCAATCAAGAGCAGGCCCGCGCGGAATACGACAAGGCCATTCGCTTCGCGCACACGGAAGCCGACCGCCTCACTTACGGGATGCAGAGGGCGATGACGTTTGTTCGAGAAGGCAATTTCGCCGAAGCCGACAAGAACCTTCAGGAAATCGCCGAAACGGCGCACGCCAAGGAACAGGATCTGCAGGAGGCGCAGGCGCTCCGCCAGATGGCCGAGTACCAGGCCGACGACAGCGCCGCCCTGAAGCATCTGAAGCTGGCTGAGGAATCTCTCAGCCATCGCTCGACTATCTCCACCTCGGACCGCGATGAAGAGATGTCGCGTATCCTCCGCATCCGCGCCGTGCGGGCAGCCCGCGCGGGCAACCAGACGATCGCCGACCAGGCCCTCCACCAGCTCGAGGTTCTGGCCAACGGCAGCCGCAACCGCGTGATTCAGAGTTCGTATCACGGTGCCGCGGGCGCTCTGTTAATGGACCAGAAGAAATACGAAGACGCCATCGCGCACCTGGAAGAGGATCAGGACAATCCCTTCACCATGGAGTTGCTGGTGCAGGCCTACTACCAGACCTTCCAGCCCGATAAGCTGCACGACGTCGAGGTGAGACTCCGAGGCACCAACGTGCCTACCATGGAGCAGGCCCTGGTCGTCCCCGCAGCCCGCGCTCGACGGCCGACCAGCTAGTCCCAATCTGGATTGCGGGCTCCCCGACGGGAGCCCGAACTCCTCGCCCAATTCACGGCCTTGGTGTACAGTAGGTGGGCACTTTGCCCCTATGAAGGCTGACACCGAGCGCCGCTCCGGAAACCGAATCTCCACGCGCGTGCTCACGCGCGTGCGCACCGCCCAGGGAGCGGACCATACCGCGCAGACGCGCGATGTCAGCGCTAACGGAGTCTTCCTCTACTCCAAGTCCCGCATGGAAAAAGGCGCCGAGGTCGAACTGGTGCTGATCCTCCCCCCCGAGCTCACCTCGGGCGAGAAATGCTGGGTATGCTGCCAGGCCACCATTGTGAGGGTCGAAGAAGAGGGCTCGGAGTTCGGTGTGGCGGCCCAGATCCGCCGCATGGATATCCTGCCCGAAGCGTCGGTCTGAGCTTGACTGATGGGCTTGATTAAGAAGCACTGAGGTTGTTCCGATTCAGGATCGGTTTCCCGGAAAACTTTCCCAAAACTACACCGTGCGGGAGTCCGTTTTCACGATCCGGCGCAAGTTCTTTCAATTTCCCCGGGGTTCTGTGAAAAAAAGCTTCCCATTGCATTAGTCGTGGTGCAATAATGGCGGCCCTAGAATTGCTCTGGCCAATTTCAGGTTCCAGGTGGGCCCACGTATGTTGATCGAAAAGCTCGCGGCGGGAGTGGTGCAGGTTCAAACACCGATCGGTCCGCGATATGTAATGCCATCATTCCTGCAGCGGATTTATTTGCTGTGGATGTTCCGCAATTTTCCTATTCTTCCTCACGCCGTGCTCAACGGACGGCAGCAGCGCATGATCGATCAAATGTGCAGCGAGCAGCGTTTCGCGTCGATGGCATACGCCGACGGCATGGATGAAGCGCCGGTGATCGGCACGGTCGAGCATCGTCCTCCAATCGCAGCCGATCAGTTGCCTCCGCGCCGTCCGGTGACGAGCGAGGCGCCCGGCCTGGCGGCGGAAGCTCGCCAGCGTTCCTAGCTTCTCGTTCCGTTGCGGCGCGCGGCCAACTGCCGTTGCGCTTCGGCGTCGGAGAGTGCCTGCGCGTCATCGCGCGCGCAATCCTTCGTGCGGACCGCGACCGACCTCGATGTTTTTTCCCCCTTTGGTGCTGGCGTGTCACACGCGCCTGTCCACTCGCCCGAGAAATGCAGAAACGATAAGTGCCGTTGCGGTTTCGCCAGCGAGAAAGAGGGCGTGAATGCTATAATTTTCGTTCGTCCTACCAGCCAAAATCCCCACCGTGGGCGCGTAGCTCAATTGGCAGAGCAACTGACTCTTAATCAGTAGGTTGAAGGTTCGATTCCTTCCGCGCTCACCATCTTTTCAAGCACCTGCCATCCTTTGTCTTCTGTTTACTTACTCGTAACTGTGGCCGTTTTCGTGGGTTTTGCTACATCACCTACTTCTGCTGATTCAGCCCGTCGACGACGACTTTGATCTGCGCCGTTTCCGGATGCAGATAGCCCATCGTCGTCGAGAGACTCTCACGCCCCATGACCCGGGTGTTGGACACTCTTGATATGATCTGTGAACCGAATCCAGGGATTGGAACGGAAGCAGAAGCCAGAGAGGCTATAGACGCAATGAATCGCACGGTTCTTACTTTTCTGTTCGCGGCTTGTTCGGCAGCATATCTCTCTGCCCAGATGGGAAACATGAACGCCCCGACATTTACGAAGGATGTCGCGCCGATCCTGCAGAAAAACTGCCAAAGTTGCCACCGGCCGGGCGAGGCTGCACCCTTCTCAATGCTCACGTACGATGAGACGCGACCCTGGACCGGAGCCATGAAACTGGACGTGAAGCAGAAACGAATGCCGCCATGGTTTGCCGACCCTCAGGTTGGACATTTCGCGAATGACAGGTCCCTCTCCCAAAAAGAGATCGACACAATCGTGGCGTGGGTGACCGCCGGCGCGCCGAAGGGCGATCCCAAGGACATGCCTGCATCCGTGAACTTTGTGGAAGGATGGGGCATTCCAAAGCCGGACGTGATTTTTCAGTTGCCCAAAGAATTCCCTGTGCCGGAATCGGGCATGGTCGAGTACCAATATGTGATTGTGCCCACCGGCTTCACGGAAGATAAATGGGTGCAGGCCGTCGAAGTTCGACCTACGGAGCGCTCTGTGGTTCACCACATCATCGCGTACGTTCGCGAACCCGGATCGAATTACTTCAAAGATCAAAAGCCGGGAGTTTTCTTCGAAGCTCCTCCGGCCAAGACGGATGAGAACGTTGACACCAGCGCTCTGCCCAGCGATTTTCTGGTTGGCTATGCTCCCGGCCAGCCCGCGGAAGTCTTGCCGGTGGGCGAGGCGAAACTGGTGAAGGCCGGATCCGACATCGTATTCGAGGTGCACTACACGCCCAATGGAAAAGCGGTGATGGACCGAACCAAGCTGGGCCTGGTTTTCGCCAAAGAACCGCCAAAGAAAAGAGTGCAGACGTTGTCGGCGGTCAATGGCACGTTCAAAATTCCTCCCGGCGATCCCAACTACCGCGTGGATGCTTTCTTTGAAATTCGCAAGGAGGTGATCCTGGCCTCGATTCATCCCCATATGCACGCCAGGGGAAAGGATTTTGAATATCGCATCGTATTTCCGGGCGGTGAGACGCGGATCATCCTGCGCGTGCCGCAATACAACTGGCACTGGCAGCTTTGGTACAACCTCGACGAGCCGATTGTGCTGCCCCCCGGGGCGCGAATTGAATGCACAGCGCATTTCGACAACTCGCCGGACAATCCGGAGAATCCAGACCCCACAAAAACCGTGATCTGGGGGCAGCAGAGCTGGGACGAGATGATGGTTGGCTTCTTCAACCTGGTTTACGATCCGCGAATCTCTCCCAAAGACTTGCAGCCGGAAAAGAAAAATGTTGCCAACAGCAAGGCTTCAATCGCTGATCATTGACGCGGATTATAGACGCGGATCATTGACGCCGAAGGCTGAACATTAGGACCACCGACAACTCCAATATGAAGATTGCTCCTCGCGCCCTGATCATCCCCATTCTTGCCGTGCTCTCTGCATTTTCCACGGCTCAGTCTGGTCCGCCACCAAAGAAACACCTCCTTGTCATCGGAGAGGAAAAAGGATACCGGCACGACTCCGTGTCGCATGCCATGGCGACCATCGAGCGACTGGGACGGGAAACCGGGCTGTGGGACACCACCCTGCGCACTGACACCGAGGTGCTAACCAAGAAGAAGCTGGAATATAACGCAAAGAACTTGAACGACTTTGATGCCGTGCTTTTCTTTACCGGGGGCGACCTCGAAATGAATGCCCAACAGAAGGCCGACTTCCTGTCGTTCATCCATGACGACGGCAAGGGATTCATTGGCGTGCACAGCGCTGCTATCACTTTCGTCGACTGGCCCGAATTTGTGGAGATGGTTGGCGGGACTTACGACGAGCACCCGTGGACTACTTTCGATGCGCCCATCCTTGTGGAGGACCCAGGCTTCCCGGGCATGCAACAATTCCCGCATTCGTTTACGTTGCGCGACGAAATTTACCAGATGAAAGACTACTCACGCGACAAGGTGCGAGTGCTGATGCGGCTCGATGTCAGCAAACTCGACATGAAGAACAAGAATGTCCATCGCACCGACGGCGATTTTGCTGTGACTTGGGCAAAGATGTATGGCAAAGGGCGTGTCTATTACACGACATTAGGGCACGTGGACACGAACTGGGACAAACCGGAGTTCCAACAAATGATTACCGAGGCCATCAAATGGGCGATGGGGTTGGAAAATGCAGATGTGACATCCCGTCCGCTGCCCGCAAACTAGCCTGGCGAAAAAGCAAGACAGCGAGGGGTTCATTGATTCGGGAAGAAGCAATCACGAGAAGATGTTTTGTGAAGACGGTGGCCGGCTGCCTGGCTGCAACCGCACTTCCCTTGCGCGCCGCGACGAAGTTGAACGTTGGCATTGGCACCTATAGCTATCACAATCTCTCGATGGACGAAATGATTGTTCAACTGAAAGCGCTGCGAGTTGGGGAAATCGAAATGTCGCGCGGGGAGTTCATGCTGATGAACCACCCCACCGAGGAACTGTTTCGTTCGGCTCGAACGAAACTTGACCGAGCGGGAATCCGCTGCGTGTCCTACTACACGGCAACCATTAAAGAAGATCAGGATCTAGAAAACGCGGTGCGGTTTGCCAGGCTGCTGGGCTCCAGCAATGTCACAGGCGATGCTACTGGCAGCATTCTGAATCGAATCGATCGGCGCTTTACGAAGGAACGGTTGACCTTCGGAATCCATAATCATTACTTCAAGGGCGAGAAGTTCGCCTACGAGAGCCCAGAGGATGTGCTGAGTGCTCTCGCTGGACTTTCCAAAACCGTCGGAGCTACGGCCGATGTGGGACATTTTGCATCTTGCGGCCATGATCCCGTCGACGCCGTGCGCAAATTGGGACCTCGTCTGATACTGGTGCACCTCAAAGATATTCAGGCCGTGGACGGCGAAGTGAACGTGCTCCTCGGAACAGGAATCTCCAAAATTCCTGCGGTCATGCAGGAGCTGCATCGGCAGAATTTTGCCGGACTGGTGGCTGTGGAATACGAAAAAGACGGCGACGTGAACGACGACATGCGGCAAGACATGGAATTTGCACGCAGACTCGCCTAGCGGCTTGGCATAGGGGACAGAAGCAAATGTGGAGAATTTGTCTATTCTTATTCTTATCGATTTCTATCAGCGCCTGGACACAAGACGCGCACCCGATCCTCGCACTTGGTTCGCCCGCGCCTGACTTCGAACTATCCGGCGTGGATGGAAAGACACACAAGATCAGCGATTATGCGGCAAGTCCAATCCTGGTTGTGGTCTTCACTTGTAATCATTGCCCGATCGCGCAGATGTATGAAGAGCGTATCGGGAGGCTGGCCGCGGACTACAAGGACCGGGGCGTGGCCGTGGTGGCGATTCAGCCCAACGATCCGAAGGCGATCCGGATCGATGAACTGGACTCCTCGGATATCAGCGACAGCCTGGCCGAGATGAAAATCCGCGTCGAATACAAGCACCTGCAATATCCCTATCTTTACGATGGCGACACGCAAGCGGTGACCAGGGCGTATGGTCCGCAGGCAACGCCGCACGCCTTTATCTTTGATCAGGAACGTCGTCTGCGCTACGAAGGCCGCCTTGACAACAGCTACCGAATAGAGCTGGTGAAGACGCAAGATGCGCGCAATGCGATCGACGCGATACTGGCGCATCAGGAAGTCGCCGTGAAACACACCGGAGTTTTCGGTTGCTCGACGAAGTGGCAGGAGAAGGCGTCTTCGCGGATCGAGGGCTTGCGGAAGATTGAGGCGCAGCCCGTACAACTGGAGATGGCGACTGCCGCCGACTTGAAGACGCTGCGCGCCAATCCCAGCAAGCAAATGCTCCTGGTCAGTTTTTGGGCGACCTGGTGCGGTTCGTGCATAGCCGAGTTCACCGATCTCGAAGACACTTACCGGATGTACAGCGTCCGCGATCTGGGATTGGTCACGGTATCGACCAACATGCCTGACGAGACAAAAAGCGTTATGAAATTGCTGGAGAAGATGCACGCCACCAGCCGCAATCTGCTTTTTGCCTCGGACGACACCGCGTCGCTGCAGGCGGCATTCGATCCCAAGTGGGAATCAGCCGTGCCCTACACCGTGTTGCTGGCTCCTGGCGGCAAGGTGCTTTATCAGAAGCAGGGATCCGTCGACATTCTAGAACTGCGCCGGAAGATCCTTGCCTACCTGGATTCTGACTATATCGGCTTCAACAAGTATTGGTCGGACGAGTGACGCTTTGCAAGCCGATCCACTCAGCTGCTGGCGTGCGCAAACGCGACGGCAAAGTACAAAAAAGACCAAACGGTCCTCCCACCTGCACGCCCTATAATACTTCCGGGCCGTCGGCCGTCCCGATGGAATCCACTTCTACGAAGGAGCGAGGACGAAGCGTTGGTTCTTACGAAACCGGATTTCGATGTCGCGATTATTGGCGGAGGGCCGGCGGGATCGTCCATGGGCGCCTATCTGGCCAAGGCGGGCGTCAGTTGTGTCGTGTTTGAGCGCGAGCTGTTTCCGCGCCCCCATGTCGGCGAGTCGTTGGTACCTTCTTCGACGCGCGTGTTCCGAGACCTCGATTTTCTTCCCCAGATGGAGGAGGCCAAGTTTCCGCACAAGTTCGGCGCGGTCTGGACCGCGGACGACAAGCAAAAAAATCCCTATCAGCTTGGGTGGGAGGGCCTGGCTCCGGATTGCCATGCCGACATTCGCTTTGACGAGCGGGAACAGGCTGGGGTCGACAAGAATTACACCTACCATGTGGACCGCGGCAAGTTCGACCTGATGCTGTTACAGCACGCCAACAAGTTAGGCGCGGCGGTGTACGAAGGCGTCAAGGTGAACGCAGTCGATTTCGGACCGAAGGAACCGGTGGTACGGTTCACGATGGGGCGCAACGGGAAAGAGATGGCCGTCAGCGCGAAAATGGTGGTGGACGCCAGCGGCCGCAACACTTTCCTCGGCAACCAGCTCAAGCTCAAGGTGCAGGATACCGTGTTCGACCAGTACGCCATCCACTCCTGGTTCGATCACTATGATCGCAGGGTTTTCTCTAGGAAGGACGAAAACCGCGACTACATCTTCATCCACTTCCTGCCCATTTCCAACACCTGGATCTGGCAGATTCCGATAACGAGTACCGTGACCAGCCTAGGCGTGGTCACGCAGAAGAAGAACTTTGCGAAATCGAAAAGCGATCGTGAAAAGTTCTTTTGGGAGTCGGTCGCCTCGCGGCCCATGCTGGAAGAAACTCTGCGCAAAGCCGACAGGGTCCGCCCTTTCAAGGACGAGGGTGACTATAGCTATGCCATGAAGCAACTCTGTGGCGACCGGTTCGTCCTGGTCGGCGATGCCGGCCGCTTCGTCGACCCCATCTTTTCCACGGGCGTCAGCATTGCGCTGAACAGTTCCCGCTTCGCGCACCAAGACATCCTGGCCGCCTTGGATAAGAACGACTTTTCACGGGAAAGTTTCTCCACCTTCGAGAACACACTGCGCGTGGGAACCAAGAATTGGTACGACTTCATCACCGTGTACTACCGTCTGAACGTGCTGTTCACCTACTTCATCAACGACCCCAAGTACCGTCTGGATGTGCTGAAATTGTTGCAGGGTGACGTGTACGACGACGCCGCGCCGCCCGTGTTGCAGCAGATGCGCACCATGGTCGCGGAGGTGGAGCAGAACGAAAACCATCCCTGGCACAAAATGCTGGGCGATCTGACGGCGAACGCATTCCGTCCCGAGTTCTAACCTCGAAAGAAGAAAAGCGCTTTGTCAGAGTGATACAATTCGGGGTCGTTACCCGACTTCCAAAATGCGCTGCTGCAGATTTCTAACGCCACAATAAGGAGAAGGGAATCCTTTTATGAAACGCACCGTTGTTATCGCAGTCTGGCTGCTAACCGTAGCTCTGCCAGTACTCCTGATGGCCAAGCAAAAACTCGCCCCTGTGGACATGAAGGGCATGAACAAAGTTTTTCTCGGATGGGTCAACGTTAGCGCCGACGACTATCATCACCAAGGGTATGCCACCCGCGAAGAGTATCAAGCCGTGATCAACCACGCGAACACCGCATTTCAGGAAGCCTGCCAATCGAAAGCCCTTTCCGGACGGACGATGACCGCAGCCAAAAACCAAGGCGACGAAAACACCGCAGGAAACGACGTTTACGTGAAATTTTCCGATGTAACTTATGACCACAAATATCGCCTGCACCTCTCGGTTCATTTCATCGACCTGAAAAGCAACGCAGAAATTGGATCGATTCCACTCAAGGCCTACAGCGCGCATATGTGCGGCCTTGAGGGTTGCTTGATCAAGGAACTGGACCAGGTCAGCGAAGAATTGCAGAAGGAGTTTGCCGCCGGAAAATAGATAACGGAGATAGAGACGATCTAGAAACTTCAGTTCGCTAGCGCACGGTTTATCCCGTGCTCCCCGAATGGCGTTAAGGAGCATTCCATGAAACGGCTGACGACAGCCGCGCTGCTGTTGCTTTGTATTTCCTTCCCGCTCCCCTCTCTGGCGGCGCGCCATAAGGTGCCGCGCTTTCTGTCCAAGGAATCGACCGTCGACATGAGTCACATGAACCGCATCTTTGTCGGATGGGTTGACCTGGGCGCCGACGATTGGGCTCTTTGGGGCTATCAGAGCAAGACCGAGTGGGCCGACATCATAGGTTCCCTGAACTCTTCGTTTTCACGAAACTTAGTGTCCGGTCGAACCATCACCTCCGCCAAAGACAGAGGGGACGAGAACGCTGCGGGCAACGACCTCTACATCAAGTTTTCCGACGTCCGAGTCGACTACAACAACTATCACTTGATTCTTTCCATACACTTCATCGATCCAACCACCAACGCCGAAATTGCAACGATCCCGGTGAGACCCTATTACGGTAACGATTGGGGTTTTAAGAACTACCTGAAAGCGGCGCTGGACGAAGCGGGCACGAAGATCCAAGTGGAAGTTACGGGCGAGGCGCCAGGGAAGAAGAATTAGAATTGAACGACTAGATCGCCCGCCGCTCCTCCGTCCTCGACACTACTCCGCAACCACCGCGCGATTAGTCTTCGGTGCGCCGGGTGGCCCCAACGATCACCAAAGCCGCGCCCGCACCGGCCCAGATTGCTCCTGTAGCCCTCCAGGCGACGTTCACGCAGGTGCCGTTGCTGCAGGCAACCCGGGTGTTCTGGCCGTGGACGATCGCCGCCGTGCCAGCACCTATCAGGCCTACGCCCACGATTGTCAGGATCTTTCCGGTCTTGCTCCAGTGCCGGTGTGGTGCAGCCGCGTGGGTGGAGTTGGAGGGGTCGTCCCCCATTTCAAAAGTGGGATTTCGGGCGGCGATCCCAGTTCGCAGCACGGACGCTGGGGGCAACAGCTTGGACGAAACCAACTCTTGGGCCGAAGCCTGCAAACACGCGCCGAACATCGTCACGATCAGTAATGCGGCCCAGCCGCGATGTCTCATAGCAGCATATCCTCCGAAGTCACAGAAGAACTGCGAAATCTAATTTTTCTCGCACACTTTGTCAAGGAATTCGCAGATCATTCCGGCAGAAAGCATGACCGCCAGTGCTAAAATGGCACTCCGACTTCCGCCCGCCTCGGGCCTGGGACAACCGATATGGCGAGGACCGCAACTTTTTTCCTGTTGTTTCTTGCGACCAACGCCTCCGTGGCTCTGCTCTATCCCTTCACCCTCACGCGGTTCCTGCTCGCGGCTTTCATCTACACGATTGGCACCCTGCTCACGCTCTACCTGCTATTTCATCCGCGCAACCAATGGCTGGTGGCCAACCGCTCCCGCGTGGAACGTCCGGGTGCAATAGCCCTGACTTTCGACGACGGCCCTGACCCCGTGGATACGCCCAAATTGCTCGACCTGCTTCGGGAGAAAGGTGTGAAGGCCACGTTCTTCGTGGTAGGGAAGCGCGCCGACCAGTATCCGGAAATCGTGCGCCGGGCCTGGGACGAAGGACACCTGATCGCCAACCACACCTGGTCGCATCGTTTGCTATTTTGTTTTCTCACGCCCTCGCGCCTGCGGGCTGAGATCGACCGTGGTGCGGAAAGCGTGCGCCGCATATGTGGTTTCCGTCCGCGCTTGTTTCGCTCGCCGGTGGGCATGCGCCACGTGCTGCTGCAGTCCTATCTCACGGACGCGGGATTGGAGTATGTCTCCTGGAGCATTCGCACCCGGGATACCCTCACCGCCGATTCTGGCGTTCTTACCCGGCGTATCTTGAGACAGGCGGCCAGCGGAGACATTATCCTTCTGCACGATCATCTGCCTCGTGGGGCGCACGTCATGCTGGAGGCCCTGCCGCGGGTCATCGATGAGCTCAGGAAACGCGGATTAGAATTCGTGCTGGCCGGCCCGCGTGAAGATGCTGCCGCCGGAACTCCGGAACCCGTGGCCTGCGAATCGGCTCGCTAATCAGTCCGCCTTAACCTCGGTCACAAGTGCTGCATCAAGGAATTTTCCGGGCCATGCGAATTCCCGAATCGACACAGCATCCCGAATTTATTCGCCTTCCTCCACGATTCGATCCCGCACCCAGCTTAGAATTCCTTCCGTGGACAGCGTTTAGAGGGTGATGCCAGTGGGTACTGGACGCGGTCCGCGAAACCGTCGAGTGGCTCATCAGCCATTAGGGTTCGACTCCCTCACCCTCTGTCGTCACTCGACGAAATCAATTCCGCTTGACTTCGCCGCCGCCAGAGTTATCCTAGAATTGTTTCGCGGACAGCGTTCAGTATCAATCCGGCCCCGGCTGATAACCGGGGCTTTCGTGTCTTTGCACGCAAGGACGCCCGAGGAACGACAATCCTTCATTATGAGACCGCTTGGAGTCCATCAGCGAGCTAGTCCCAGAGCTGAGACCACAGACAAGAAGGCGCGGCTTGCAAACCCTACAGGGTCAAGCAAGACTCTACGGCCCTCCAGCATGGCGGCCACCGGTTCTCCCTTATAACTGGCAATTTGCCGGTAGCGAGACATGAAAAACAGGACCCGCAAGAAAAGCTTCCAGTTGAGCGGGGCAAAATAATCGGGCGTCACGAACGGCACCGAACGGCCGTCTTTCACTTCGGCTATAAAATCCCCGAACGTCGCGGCTTGCGACAGGGTGACGATGGAACTGGCGACCAGCAGATGGCTATCCCCTCCTCCCACCACTGGCTTGTTCCACTGGCGGGCGAGTTCCAGAACGCGATCATTCTCCTCCCGCCGCCGCATCCCGTTCACTTCCAATGCATGAATCGCCCAGCCGTAGCGGGTGAGCAAGTCGGTGATGGGAATTGCCGCCGCCCCCGGCGCCCAGGCGACCAGGGGATGGTTCAGGACCACCAGGCAGCCGCTGGCGGCCAGAGTTTCAAACAATTCGTCGTGCCGTCCACCCCGCGCAGCCGATTGAATTCTACGGTGCGTTTCGTCGATTCCACTTTCGGGCAGCCCGCTCAGTCCAAGATGAAATAAGTGCCCCTTGTACCACAAGGAGAGCTCTTCGGCGATTGCGATACGGCCGTTGGTGCAGCCATTGGTGCAGCCATTAAGATCGGGCCGGCCATGCAGCAGAGGCAGGTTGCCGGCGTATTCGTCGTGATCGGTGATGGCCAGGTGGACGCCGTCGAAGCCCCAATGAGCCGCCGCTGCGGCCTCCATCCGATACACATCTTCGGGTGTGTACGGCGGGTTATAGGTGATCTCTGCGTAGTTCAGGCCTTCGACGCCGTCGAGGCCGAACGACCTCTGCAGCACTCCACTCAAGGGACGCATGAAGCCCAGCTTGACCACCTGGTTGAGGGCCGCCAGTTTCTCTATGGAATGGCACGAGTGATTGTGCAGGGAAACTGCATAACCGAATTCGCGGTCCGGGTGCGGGCACTCGCGGTAGGTATAGTTCTCAATCTTCCAGGCTGACCGGAGTCTCATTACGTTCTGAATGGGGTATTCGCAAGTGCAACTTCGCTAGCGGGAAACAATATCTAATGAAGCCCTTCGTGATACTTCGTGCCCTTCGTGGTTGAAACCCTTCTCTTTCAGCGCAGTTGAGGATACATAGGAGCTCAAAACAATGCCACAAAAAAACCATGCCCGGTGGCTTCCAGGTCCGCGGGAAGATTGTTGTCGCGGAAGAATGCGATCTGATAGTCTTCCACAAACTGGGGTGGGGTTTGGATCTCGGCGGGGCTGGCCACCCATCAAACCCCAAGGGGGAAAACTGTGCTGTATTCCATCGATTCGTCAACACCAAAGCCGCAAAGTGACCTCCTGGCGAGGATCTCGAAATGCCGCCGGGTCCTGTTGATCGAGGCCAACGATCAGCGGCGCTGGGTCGGTGGTCTGGTTACGCCCGAGGTTCACATCCCCCCGATCGGGCTCATGTACGTGGCCAGCAGTGCGCGGATGCACAATCCGGACGCACATATCGAGATCCTGGAAACATCGTTGGATGCCCGCTCGGACGAAGAGCTGGTAGCGAAGCTTTTGGACTATCGTCCCGATCTCGTCGGCATACGCAGCATCAGCCTTTTCGAGGACGAGCTCAAGCGGGTTGCCGAGTTGACCAGGAGTGTTCTGGATATCCCCATCGTGGCCGGCGGCCCGATCGCCACCGCCAGGCGTGGCGCCGTGCTCAAAGCCATCCCCGCAATCGATCTGTTGGTAGTTGGGGAAGGTGAGTTGACGTTTTCTCGTCTCCTCTCTGGCACCGCAACCAATGGCTTGGTGTTGCGGCAAGAAAACCAGACCGTCGACCTGGGCGACGGCGATATCGCCGACAATCTCGACGAATTGCCGTTCCCGGATTACGGCTTGGTCGACCTGGGCCGGTACGAACAGCACTTGAGTTATGCCTACAACCACCGGCGGCAAGGGGTCCTGCTCACCAGCCGGGGTTGTCCGTTCTTGTGCACTTACTGCAATACCTTTGCCGGCAAGACCGCCCGGTTGCGTTCCGCGGAGAACGTTGTGGCTGAGATGGAACAGATGTCACGCGACCACGCCATCGAGGACTTCTACGTGGTCGACGACATATTTAATATGGACCGCAAGCGCACCGAGGCGGTGTTTCGGATGATTATCCGGCTCGGCAAGAATTGGCGCCTTTATTTCGTGAACGGGCTGCGCGCGGACATCATGACGCGCGAACTGGTGGACCTGATGGCCGATGCTGGAACCGTCTGGGTTACTTATGCGGTCGAATCCGGAAGTCCGCGCATTCAAAAGCTGGTCAAGAAAAATATGCGGCTGGAAACGGCCGCGGAGATCATTAATTACTCCCAGGACCGCGGGATGGTCGTCAACGTCAACACCATGTACGGTTTTCCCACGGAAACCGGCGCCGACGCCCGCATGACGCTCGACTACCTGGCCCGGTTGCAGATGCCGTCGCTCCTTCCATACCACTTTTGTCTCCGAGGATACGACGGGTGCGAAATCGTCGAGCAGGCGGCGGAAGCCGGCTGGGATACCAGCGCCTTCCTGGCGGATGGTGCGTTGTCCTATCACGACATGCCCCGGGGAACCGCCACGTTTCCGAAGAGCGAGATGATGAGCCACCTGATCGACTATCATCAACGATTCGGCATGCGCAACCGTCAGCATCTGCGCCGGTCGATCGATGTTCTAAGGGAAAACGGATACACCGAGCGCGATCTGGTGGATATGTACAGCGTTCTGCAAAATCATTCGTTCCGGCATGTGGACGAGATTGTGGCGGGCTCAACACCGAGCGTCAAGGCAAATGCATAAGCTCATCAAATACCTTGAAAAGGCGATGTCTATTACTGCGAATGGGGCGTGGCAGACATTTTGCCTGTGGAACGACCTCGTTCCCGAGAATCCGTCCTTCACTCCGAAATGGTCGGACAAGCCGCTGCTGAAGTCCCGTGAAAAGTTGAAGCCGCCCCTGGGCTGGCCGCGGGAAACCGATTCGCTCTGCCCCCGCTGTGTGCCCGAGATCCGCAAGCAGATCGTCGACGGCAAACAGGATTACCGCGTCCTATTGACGGAGAAGCCCGGCGAAATCAAGGCCCAGATTATTGAGCGCGACGGCAGAATCCTGATGGTCAAGGATTGTCCCCTGCATGGACATTTCGAAGATGTCATCTCCATTGATCCGCAGTTCTTCCGGCATCTGGAGGAGATGTTCCCCGGCCGCGACATCCGCGCTCATAACGACGAAAAACTACACAACCACGGCAGCAGCACCATCAAGCACGGGCGAGGGTCGGTTCTGACCATCGACCTGACCAACCGCTGCAACATGATGTGCGACCCCTGTTTCATGGATGCAAACCAGGTGGGCTTCGTCCACGAGCTTACCTGGGACGACGTTAAGACGCTGCTCGACAACGCATTTTCGATCAAGCCTCGGCGCCAGATGTCGGTGCAGTTCTCCGGGGGCGAGCCGACCATGTCCCCCCACTTTCTGGACGCCATTCGCTACGCGCGCCAGCTCGGCTACGACAGCGTGCAGGCCGCTACCAACGGCATTGAGTTCGCCAAGAGCCCGGAGTTCGCGCGGCAGGCCGCGGAAGCGGGCTTGCGCTATGCCTATCTCCAATTCGATGGTATCGGCAACCCTGCGAACTCCCATCGCAACGTCGGGAATCTGTTCGATGTGAAGCTGCGCGCTATCGAGAACCTGCATTCCAACGGCGTCGAAATCGTGCTGGTGACGACCGTAGTCAACGGAATCA
This sequence comes from Acidobacteriota bacterium, assembly GCA_013289685.1. GTDB lineage: Bacteria > Acidobacteriota > Terriglobia > Terriglobales > Acidobacteriaceae > Sulfotelmatobacter. The sequence goes on from JABCZL010000008.1 coordinate 95,475, forward strand.
ACAACGAGCAGGTCGGCCGCGTGGTGCAATTCGCACTCGATAACCCAGACAAGATAGCCATGGTGTCGTTCCAGCCCGTCTCTTTCACCGGCCGCGACGAAGCCGTGACCGACGAACGCCGCCGGGCGCAACGCTACACCCTCTCGCACCTAGCACACGATGTGAAGAATCAGTTGCATATTGGCGAACCCGTCCGCGACTGGTTCCCACTCTCATTCCTGAGCACGTTTTCCGACTGGGCCGACCTGGTCCACGGCCCCGAAGCCGCCTGGGGCCAAGTAGCTTGTGGTTGTCATCCTAACTGTGGGGTGGGGATGGCGATGATGGTCGACAAGGAGACGCGCGAGGCAATCCCGGTGACCGCGTTCGTGGACGCGGATCAGTTCGCCAAGGACGTCGCGAGAATCAACGATTGGGCTCGCAGCAAGTGGATGTCAGTTGTGGGGATGGCGCTGGCGCTGGTGCGAAACTACGATGCGTTTCGTGCACCGACACATTTCCGCGCGTTCGATATGTTGAGGAAGCTCGACAAGGGTTTGGGCGCAACGGGACGTGACTACGGGGACGTCTCTGGAAAGCGGACGCAGGCTGATATTTTGCGGCGCAGGCGCGACCGCTGGAATCTGCTGTTCGTGGCGGGCATGTGGTTTCAGGATCTGTTCAACTACGATTTCCGAAGGACCGAGCAGTGCATCATCCCGTATGCCACGCAAGAGGGGGAGATTTCCTTTTGCGCCTATAACACGGGGATGGGCTGGCGGAACATCATCGAGAAGATGCACATGACGGCCACGCTGACCAAGTGGTACGAGGAGCACGGCCGCCATGAGATTTTCGCGGGCGGCAAGAGCGTGAAGCTCAGCAGTACGGAACATCATTTGGTCTTGAAGGACGAGATCGTGACCAACGAGGCCCAGCACGACCTGGAGCAACTGGGCATCGCCAAGAACGCCCGCGAGGAGAAGTTGCAGGCGCGAGCGGAGCGGGATGCAGAGAACGTACGCATGGCCAAGCTTTACCGCGAGTTTGTGTTGAAAGAACAACCGCTCCCGAACCTTGTGCAGATTGGGTTGCCCGCCGAGGCGCCCTCCCACGCGGACCAGGAAGCGGTGGGACGCAGCGGGGATTAGGTCGAAGTGCGACTGCGGCCCACCCTGGGCTAAAGCCCGCATCTATCATGCACTTTTACGCGGCGCTGAAGCGCCGCTCTTCGACGGTTGTGCACTCACGGGTCGTACACTCACGAAAAAATCAAGGTCAAAGGCGACGGACAAGAGTGTCCGTCCCACATCATCACTATGAATCAGGCGCCGCGGAGGGCGCCGACTCCTTCGGTGGAGGATTCGGAAACTGGCGTCAACCCTCTCGGGGCCAGGAGTTTTGTCTCCTTCAGGTAGGCCTGGGGATCCATCAGGGTTTGAGTGCGGGCGAGAATCTGGGCCAAGCGGGGAATATCGCGCAGCCTGACCTGTCTGAGCCATTGCCACCACTTCTTTTTTCCCGCGATGTTGAGGACGCTGCGGCGCCACGATTCACAATAAAGTTCGAAGAAGCGCTCTGGGCCCAGGCGCGGCTGCCAAAGCAGGTGGTGTAGATCGTACTGGGTCCAGTCGAATACTTCGATCTTCTTCTTGCTTTTTTCGAAGTAGTACGTGCCCGGCAACGGTGTCAGAATGGTAAATCCCACGCGATACAGTTGATGCTCGTCAAGGAAATCCCACAGGCCTTGAAAATCTGCCTCGGTGAAATCGGGATCGATGATGAAATTTCCGGTGACGCCAAACCCGAGATCGCGGGCGATGCGAACCGCTTCGACAGTCTTGTTAATGTCGGCGTCTTTAACCAGCGAGTTGAGGCCGGGGCTGGTGTGGGACTCCAGGCCAAAGAAAATGTCGAAAGATTTCGCGAGCGGACGCCAGAGCTTTAACAGGTCGACATTTTCGGTGACCAGATCGGCGCGGGTTTGCACCAGCAGCAAATTCTTACGCTCTTTCGAGCGGAGCAGCGTGTGGCCTAATTCTTCGCTGCGTGCCCGGTCGGCCCAGAACAAATCGTCAACCATGAAGAGGTTGCGGCCCGTAGCCTCGAAGTCGGCGCGTACTTGTTCGGGCGCATGGCAGCGGTAGGTGCGCTTGTAGAGTTGCCACACCGAACAGAAGTTGCACCGGTAGGTGCAACCGCGGGCCGTCTCCATGGTCCACATCGGCATGTAATTCAAGCAGCAGTAGCGCTTCTGATAGCGGGCAACGACGGACCGGTCGGGGAGGGGCATCTGGGCCAAATCGAGCCACCGCCCGGGCTGGACGCCAGTGGCCTGAAAGTGCCCGTCTCCCTTGGGGAGCAGCAACGATGGAAGCGTGTCGAGCGGGCGACCTTTGGCGATGGCGTCGCACAAAGCGGGCATCAGGGCCTCGCCCTCGCCGACACAAATTGCATCCACGGAGCGGTTGAGGTCGACGGCCTTGGGGTAGGCGGAGATGGCGTGGCCGCCGAGGGCGACAAAAATCTTCGGATTGTACGCCTTGATCTGGTCGGCCAGCCGGAGCGACGTCGGTGCTTCGAGGATGTGCAGGCAGGAGATCGCTACCAGATCGGGCTGGGACTCGCGCAAAATTTCAGGGATGCTGCGGCGCTCGAAACGCATGTCCGCCAAAGTGACGGAATGCCCCGCCGGGCGAAGCGCAGCCGCCAGGTACAAGAGACCTAACGGTTCGGTTTGGAAAAAAGGAGCCAACCCGAACTGATAGGTTTCTTGAGAGGGCCTTAGCAGCAGGATTCGCACTGGCTACCTCCCTGGCACCAGCCGAGCCCGACTCCTGCCCGCGTAAATTCAATCATCACCGATGGACGACCCATTGTCATTCTCATTGCATTCGCGGCGATGCAATGCTGACGAGCGGATTCCCGGACCCCGATTGGTCCGCGGGTTGCTCCTTGGCAAGCAAGGAGGCTGGTACAGCTGATTCAGGGCGACGCCCGGAGCCGCGTGGCATCTCCAGCAGCTTTCGCCAGGAGAAGCGCAAACGCCTCTTCAGCAGGGAACGGCGCGTGTCGCGAAAGGGATCTTCCGAAGTGCCATAGACCGGATGATAGCTGTCGGTTCGCTCCAGGCCGGGAACTTCGATGCCGAAATCATTGAGCTTCATGAAGTGCCGCATTTGCAGCTTGTAGCGGCCTTCGATACCGAACAACAGCTCCAGTATGCGCTCGTTGAGCCAAATGATATGGCGCAGGCCGAACGCCCATACGTAACTGTAGCCCTTGAAGAATTTCCAGTCGCTCTTCGTGGGCCACCACATTCCGATGACCTCGCGGCGGATTTTCCAGCGGGCAAAGCTGAGTTCCTCCGGGGATAAAGCGGAAGTGCGGGTGTTGCTGAAGTAGCCGTCATACCAGCGGAAGTCGGAAAGGTTCTGGATCTGACCGTCGCGGAGCATGTTGTCGCGCAACGGCGTCTTTGGATAGGGAGTCATGATCTGGTCCATGATGCTGGAAACGCGCTGCTCTTTGATGAACTGGTAGTTCTCCCGCATGCTCTCCGGATCGTCGTCGGGAAGGCCGTTGATGAGGCCCGCAATCACGACGATGTTTTCTTTCTGCAACTCAGCAATCGCCTTCTTGATGGCGGGGAGCGTGTTGGGCTTTTTCATGGCCCGGAGATTCTTCGTAGAGGCGTTTTCGATGCCCAGGAAGATGGAGACGAAGCCCGCCTTGGGTAATTTCTTAATGACGTTCGGGCGTTGGGAAAACCCGATCACAGTCGCCTGCGTCGTAAAGTGCAGATTCTTCAGTTTGAGCGAGATCACCCCATCGATCAGTTGCTCGAAGCGATCCATGTTCTGGGTGATATTGTCGTCGGTGCAAAAGATGTGGCGGGCGCCGCGGCTATAGGCGTCCTCAATATCGGCCAACACGCGCTCCAGCGGATACTGCCGGATCGAGCTGCCATACATTTGATGAATGCTGCAGAAATTACAGTGGTAGAGGCAGCCACGGGAAGTCTCAATTACGTCGGCCTTGCGGAAATACATGTGGAAGTTCTTGATGATGCGCTTATCGCGCGCTGGAAGCTTAATCCTGGTTACGTCTTCCAGCGGACGGGGGGCGTTGTGATGAAACTGGCGGTGTTCGGTTTTGTAGGACACGCCTAACACGTTGTCCAGCCCGCGGCCTTGTGCATCGAGCGAGTCCAGCAGTTCTCCGAAGCTAAAATCGCCCTCGCCGCGCACGATGAAGTCCCAGTAGTCTGCCCCAGGTGATCCCTCAATGGTGTCATAGGACAGCGTGGCGTGGTAGCCGCCGAGCACGGTTTTTATGCAGGGATCGAACTGCTTGGTGAGGTACGCCAGACGGAGGTTGCAGTCGTACTGAAAAGCCATCCCGGAAAAGCCCACGACGTCGGGGCGTTCTTGCTGCAATGTCTCCATCAGAATTGGAATAGCGCGCTTGCGGGCGGGCGCCAAATCCAGCACTTTTACGTCGTGGTTGTCGATCTGCGCGGCGATGGTGGCCAAGGCCACCGATGGTGGCTCCCACTGCCTCCTCGGAACCCAGGGGGACGTTGCCGGGCATTGCACGAGCAGTGCTTTCATAGTCGCATCCTAGAATCAGTCTTGAGATTGCGTGAATTTTAGTCGGATTGCGGAAACGCTGGTTGCCAGTATCCCCAATTGCGGCCACAGGTTACTCCACTCCGGGGACGGATTGCAAGACGGAACTGGGATGGTTGGGTGGGTTTAACGACGGAGAGAGAATCATCGACCACGAAGGTCACGAAGGGCTTGCTGGTAGGGCTTCTTGGTGTGGTTCGACGCGTGATACACTCACAGCGAATTACAGCGTACTGGCCCGGCGCACCTGCGCTTACGCTGAAACCCTCGTATGCGAACCTGCGCGCTCATTCCGGCTTACAACGAAGTCCCCTACATCGCCGACGTGGTGAAGGGAACTCAACCACATGTGGAAAAAGTCGTTGTGATTGACGATGGTTCTGGCGATGGAACCGGGGAAGTTGCCCGAGATGCGGGAGCGACTTGCCTGCGGTCACCTCGGAATTGCGGCAAGGCCTCGGCGCTGCGCACCGGCATCGACTTCGCCCGCGCCCAGAACTTTACCCACGTGATTACTCTCGATGGCGACGGACAGCATTGGCCGGAAGATATTCCCGGCATGCTTCGGGTGGCGGAAGAAACGGGAGCGGATCTGGTGATTGGGGCGCGCTCGTTCGATCGCGCCTCGATGCCTCGATCGCGTTATTATTCCAACACAATTGGCAGCCGGGTGGCGTCGTCGCTGGTGGGCCGCGAGATTCGCGACAGCCAGAGCGGGTTCCGGCTGTTCCGGCTGGATAAACTTCGCGGGACCAAACTGCGGAGCCGATACTACGAACTGGAAATGGAAATGTTGATCAAGATGGCGCGCTCGGGTTGTACGATCGCGCACGCGCCGGTGCGGACGATCTATCACGACGGCGAGGCGCGCTCCAAGATGAGGCCGGTGCGGGACACGGTGCGGGTTTGCCTGTGGTCGGTAGCATTTCGATTTCTGGGTGCATGACTGGGTGCATGACATGATCCCGCGGATCACACCGCTAGCCGCCCTGCTTGCGCTTCTGATTTTTCAGCGAGTTTTAGCGGCGGAAGCCGACGATCTGTTGAGCCGGATTTGGGACGGGGTTCAGCAAGCACAGAAGAAATACACCAGCTTCTGCGGGACGATTACCGAAACCCGCACCTCCAGCCTGATGGTGAAGCCTCTGGTGCTGCGTGGGAAGTTTTGCGCCGAGGGCACTACCCGATTCGCACTGGAGTACTCCGAACCGGCCAAGGTACGTATTCGCTTCAACGAGAACTACCTCAACGTTACGAGCGGCGACAAGACAGAAGTCCTGGAAGTCGGAAGCAGCGTTCGCCGCACCCAGTCGTATTTCAGTCGGGAGAACTCCATCGGGAACCTGAAAAAGAACTTCACGATCACCGTGCAAGAGGACGCCGGGGATTTCGAAATGAAACTGGTTCCGCGGACGGACGCTTTTCGTCGCCGGCTGAATTACCTTGTGGTGAAGCTGAACAAGCGGGACTTCCTGCTGCAGTCGCTGGAAGTGGATGGCAAGAGCGGCGTAAACAGCGTATTCGTCATCGACGTGAACTCGTTGAACCCGAAGATTCCGGCGGAAACATTTGAGGTATACAAGCCACAGTGATGGAACGAAAAGTGATCGAACGAAAAGTGATCGAGCGAAAAATAATCGAGCGCAGTGAAATCGAGGCGATGATTCCGCATCGCGCTCCGTTCTTGTGGATCGACCGGGTGGAAGAGCTGGAGCCGGGACTGCGTTGCGTAGCCGTGAAGTTCGTCGATCCGGCGGACCCGATTTTTGCCGGGCATTTTCCCGCCGGGCCGATTCTGCCGGGCGTTCTTCTGATCGAAGCGGTGGCACAGACCGCGGGAGTGATGCTGGGATCGACCACCCCGCAAGTGGCTGGAGAAGGAGTGGCCCTGCTGGCGGCGGTAAACCGCTTCAAGTTTCTCAAGCCCGTGCGCCCGGGGCAGGAACTGCGGATTGAAACCAAAATGCTGACCGAACTTGGCAAGATGGCGTGCATCGGCGGCACGGTATGGGTGGACGGAGAGATGGTTGCGAGCGGTGAATTGTCGGTGGTCGCGGGCTGAATTGTGATCCGGACATTTCAGACTCGGATGCGGGAGTTCGCGACCGTTCTGCTGAAGGAGGATCTCACGCCCGGCCGCGCCGCCTGCGCGGTGTTCGTGGGGATCTTCATCGGTATCGTGCCGATCTATGGGTTTCAACTGCTGGCGGCATTCGGTCTGGCCTTGTTGTTCAGGCTGAACAAGCCGCTGACTTTGGCCAGCACTTTCATTAACAATCCGCTGTTGCAGATTCCGATTGTCGCCTGCTCGTTCGAACTCGGATATTTTCTCCGCACTGGCTCATTTCGGCCATTTCACGCGCCCGCGCTCACTGGCGAGCACATGAAAGAAGGAATCCTGGCCTGGGTGATGGGCGCGCACATGAAGGAAGAGATTCTAGCCTGGGTGATGGGCAGCGTGGTGCTGGGGATAATCGTGGGCGGCGCGGGGGCGGCGGTTACGACGGTGGTGGTTCGGTCGAGGGCGCCGGAGACTGCGGGATTGCGGGATCGCATTGTTTTTGTGAATCGGATGTTCGCCGGATGTGCGCGGGCTGACCGCGGGTTCGTGCGGTGGAAGCTGCGTCTGGATCGGGTCTTTGTATTGCTTGCGGAGCTGCTGGCCGCCGAAGACCTGGGATCGGGGACAGTCGTGGATCTAGGCTGTGGCTACGGCATGGCTCTGGGCTTTGCGGCTTTCGGTGACAGCAGCCGGGGCCTAGTGGGTTGCGATCTGTATGCGCATCGCATCGGGGTCGCGCGCCAAGCCCTGAGCCAGCTCAATGCGAACCTCAGCGTCGCGGACGTTCGTGCTCTCGATCTTCCACCATCCGGTTTGATTCTTATCCTGGATGTCTTGCAGTACCTGCGCGCCGATGAGCAACTGACCTTGCTGCAACGGTGCTGCTCGGCGCTCGTGCCCAACGGAATACTGATCTTCCGGGTCCACGATCGGGAATGCGGTCTGTGGTCCACGATTACCATGGCTTTCGACCGGCTCATCTTCTTATGGGGACGCGCCGGGGTGCGGCCCTTGACGCTTCCGGCCGCCGAGTACCGTAACGTTCTGGAGAATGCGGGTATGCGGGTTGAACAACGCCGGTTTCGAAACCGTCTGCCCCTGGCTCATATCCTGTTCATCGCGAAGAAACCGTTGACGGAAGCCGCAGCGTGATGGTCCGTAGCATGATGGCCCGTTTCATGCGCTGGGTGGGCGGCCTGGTAGTAGGCCATCCGGGGCTGGTCACGGCCCTGAGCCTGGTCGGGACCTTATTGCTGTATGCGAACATCCACAACCTGCGAACCGGGACCGACCTGACCGACTTGTTTGGGAATCACGATCCGCAATGGCAAGCCGCGAGCCAGATCGGGAAGGATCTGGGTTATGGCAACCAGCTATTCGTGCTGATCGAAGCCCCGGACGGAACCGACACCACCAGCGAGATGGAAGAACTGGCCGACCGTCTCACCGCGGACATGGAAGGCAGCGGGTTGTTCCTGCATGCGCGCTGCGGCTTGCAGGAAGAAGAACTGCTCAACATGGTGCGGTACTTTACCTGGAATTTTCCGTCGTTCGTGGTGCCAGAGCAAAAGGAGGATTTGAAGCGGCGGCTGGATCCGAAGCAAATTCATCAAACCGTCCGCCGCGCCGCCGTCGAACTGGTCTCTCCGTTCTCGTCTTTAGGCACGAATTATTTCGTTGCCGATCCTTTGGGCCTGATGGAAGTGGAGGCGCGCGACAGCCGGGGCGTTTCGCAGTTTGCAAACTTCGATTTGAACTGGGGATCGGGGAACCGTTTCTTCAGCAAAGACCACAAGGCGCTGCTCATCATCGCCGAACCACGCCAGTCGGCCATGGATTACAAGTTCGCCGAGCAAGTGGTGCGCTGGACTCGGGAGCACATCCAGGAGGACATCAAGAAGGCGAGCGCTGTGCCGGATTTGCAGGACACCGGAGTGCGGGCCATTGCGGCGGGTGCGTATGTTTACGCGGAGCAGGAGCACCAGTTCATCGAGCAAAATATTCGCCGGATTTCTCTGCTTTCGATCGCGGGCAATCTGTTGCTGTGCCTGGTGATCTATCCGAGAATTCCACTGCTGCTTTTGTCGCTGCTGCCCGCCGGCCTGGGGATTCTCTGGACAACGGGCATCGCAAGTTTCTATCCGGGAGAAGTAAATCTCATCAGCTTATCCTTTATTGCGATTCTGGCGGGACTGGGAGACGACCAGGTCGTACATTTCTTCAACCGGGTGCCGCAGGAATGGGCCAAGGGCGGGACGCTGGATGACGCTGTGCGGCGCAGCTTCGAAACCACCGGGCTGAGTGTCGTCTTCTGCATCGTAACGGCGGCGACAGCGACGGCCTCACTCGCTTTCTCCGGTTTCAAGGCATTGGCGGAGTTCGGGTTCGTCCTGACGGTGGGAATGTTCATGATGATGTTCCACACCCTGTTGACCGTTCCTGCGCTGATGAGGCTATGGTGGCGGTTCTCGAAGCCGCGCGCGCCGGAGACCATTACCTTTCGCTTGCTTCCCTGGATCGCGCGGAAATTCGTCGATTTTGTGGGCCGGCACGCCCGCCTGGTTGTCGGCTTAGGCTTGGGAATATTCCTGCTGTCGTTATTATTTCTTCCTGCGATCAAAATGCAAGGGCGCTTCGAAATCACTGGCGCCGATAATCCAGCGGTCGCCGCGCAGAACCGGCTTTCGGCAAGGTTCGGCATCGAAGGTAGTCCGAACGTGCTCTTGATCGCCGGCGGCCAGGAGGAAGTACTGCGCCGGGCCGAAGAATTGACGGCCGGTCTGGAAGCCTATCGGCAGCGTGGCGTCATCAAGTCCATCTTCTCTCCGACGGCGCTCCTTCCCTCCGAGCGAACGCAAAAGGATCGGGCCAGCTCGCTCACGGGCGTCAATCTGGCTGGTTCCGCGCTCGCGCTTGAGGTTTCTCTCCGCGAGAATGGTTTTCGGCCCGAACCGTTCCAGCCCTTTATCGACCAACTGAGAAAGCTAGGACAAGGCTACGCTCCGATTACGGTAGAAACGGCTGCCAAGTTCCTGCCGCCAGGACTGCTCGACAACAGCATTCGCAAGATCGGGGGCAGTAAGTACGTCGCCGCCATCGCGTTTTATGCCACGAATCCCGATGCGATCGATGTAGTTCCGGACAGTGTTATCGCGTCGTGGAAGAATCAATACGGTCCGTTCGTGGAGTTCTCCTTCGACAAGATGAACCGCGACATGCAGAGGCAAGTACTGCATGACAGCCGCCGAGCCTTGCTGTGGACCGCGGCTGGCATCCTGTTGATCGTCTACCTCTGTTTTCGCAACCTGCGTGTGTCGCTCATCGTACTGATCCCCATCGTATTCGGCATTGTTGTGACGTTCGGGCTGCTGCTGCTGGTGAGGCACCGCTTCAGTTTCATGTCGATTACGGCGATTCCTTTGATCATTGGCATCGGGATCGATAACGGCATCCACTTAGTCCGCCGTTACCTGGAAAACGAACGCAACGAGATTCTTACGATCGCGAAGGCCTCAGGCGCGGCACTGATTCAATCGAACCTGACCACGATCATTGGGTTCGGGGCACTGATGGCTTCCAGTTTCGCGCCGCTTGCCGAAATGGGTCTGGTAACTTCGCTAGGAGTCGCGCTGGCGCTGGTTGGCGGGCTCGGGTTGGTTCCAGCAGTCATTTTCTTATGGGAACAACGGCGGGCGGTTTGACGATGCGGAGAGAAAGGCGTCAACCACGAAGGGCACGAAGGTCCACGAAGGACTTCTGTTTAGTTTCTTGCTTCCTGGGCCTCTTGCCTGGCGTGATTCGTGCATCAGAGCACTTGGTAGGGTACGGGTCGGTCCGCAAGTGTTCGTATATACTTTCAAACGACTAAGCTTTGATTGATGAAAAGCCGATAAACGAAAGCAGTACGTTCGCAAAGCTGTCATGGGCCCGATCTCGTCGCGATACCCCAGAGCACCACCGATTCCTTTCTATGATTGTCGATCAAGTTCAAAATTCTGACTTTCGGATTTGATTTTCATGAAATTCTCGCTTCGCTTGGCGACGTCGTTCTTCTCCCGGTTCTTCTCACCAGTGGCAGGGTTGAGGCAAATTGCAGCTCTTCCATTGTTTTCCGGGCTTCTGCTTTTACCGCTGACGGCGGAAGCTGGTCTGCCTCGGGCGGCGGTCTCGATTCCAACCGATCAGAGCCTGGCCGCGGGATTAAAGGCCGCCCAACAGTGTGAAAGTCCGGGCAAATTGATCGTGCTGCCGCCGCTGTCTTTCAGTCTCTCAGGTGACCAAAATTCAGCCAGCTTTTTGGACGAGCAGGCACAAGCCGTTCAGAGCATGCCCGAGGGATCCGAGGTCTGGCTGCATGTGGTTATAGGAGTTGGTTCGGTCGCCCGCAACGAGTCGGAGAAGCAGATTACCGAGCGGGTTGACGCGTTCCTCAAACGCATGCCTCTCTCGGCGCCCGCGCTGCGCGGACTGATTGTGGAAATCGAAGCCAAGGGAATCGAACCGCTGACGGCTCCCGATCTTCTTGAATTCGGGCTGGCACGCATCGCGTTAACTGCTAAGGCCAGCAACGCCGCCTTGCGCGTGGCATTTGTTTTCGGGTCGGGATTTATCGGCCGGCACGGCGATGTGGTGACGCGGCTCGCCACCTATTCCGATCTGCTGGGAACGACCTATTCGGAGGGCTGGCGCCAGGATGCCGCGTGGATTTCCGAACATGCATTGAATAAGCCGCTCATCCTTAAGTTAGACGCTGGAACGTCGGCTACAACCTCGTCGTTCTTGGCGGCGATGCTCGCGGCGAGCGGCAGTTCCGTGGAAATCGTCTGGTCCGAGCCGCCGGACGCCAGGTCCGCAGACGCCGTATGCGCGGTCAACAGCTTCATGGCGCGATATATCACGAACAACATGTTCGCGACGGATGCCGCCGCCTCACCGTTCAGTGTCGCGGTAGAAGGCGTGGGAAACGATCAGCACCGGTGGTTCGGCGGCGGCCCGTCGGATCTGGTGATCGTGGCCCGCGTGAATGGGAGTCCAGACTCGCCGAAGACGGTCAAGTTGCAGGGCGCCAACGCGGGACCATTCGAGATCTCGTGGTACGACCCCGCCACTGGAGCGCGGCTCCCGGCCGGCGAAGCCACGAAGTTGGACAAGGGCAAGGGCATGGAGCAGACCTGCGCTTGCACGAGTGAGTATGCAGTGATCTCCATTCACAAGCAGAGCGAGGCCGCTCAGAACATTACTTCGGTGGAGGTGAAGGGCGGAGTCGACCTGAAGGTCGAGGAAATCATTGCCCGCTGGCAGCAGAACCGGGAGGCGCAGAAACAGAAGCTGGAAAACTACCTGGCCTCGAGTTTCATGAGCCTGCACTTTGAAGGCACCAATCTGGGGCCGGGGTTCGATGTGTCGATGCAGCTCAAGCAATTTTTCCACCGCGACGGCCAGATGGAAATCGCGCAAAAGCAGTTATACGTGAATGGGGGGAAATTCGGGAAGAATCATGCTTTTCCGCTGCCGCAAATCGAGCCGGAAAAGGTGCTGACGCAGCCGCTCGAATTGAAGCTCAACCAGCGCTATGACTACAAGCTGCTGGGGACGGAAAAAGTTAACGGGGCCCTGTGTTATGTGGTGGGAGTCGAGCCCCGGGCGGGGAACGAGGCGCTTTACAGCGGTAAGATTTGGATCGACGGCACTACTTTTCGCGAGGTGAAGCAGTACCTGAGCCAACGGGGCGCGAAGAGCAACGTGCTGGTAAACGTCGAGACGCAGAATTTCGAATTAGTCCGCGACGACAAAGGAAATCAATACAACTTACTGCGCTCCATCTCAGCCCAGCAGTTGTTGAATGCGGCGGGACGCGATTTTGTGCTGCAGAGGACGGTGCAGTTCTCGGACTACGTCATCAATACTCCGCAATTTAGTGGCGCCCTCGCGGCTGAGCATAGTTCGGACGATCCCATGTACCGCGATACCGACCAGGGACTGCGAACGCTGGCAAAGAAAGGTGGCGAGCGCGTTTTGGTGGAGAAGAACGTGAAGCGCATCGAATCTCTGATTGCGGGCGCGATGTACGGGGGCACGTTCAATTTTCCGATTCCGTTTCTCGGCATCAGCATTGCGGATTTCGATTTTCACCACACCGGCGCTCAACTTTCGACTTTCTTTGCCGGGCCCATCCTGATTTCCGATCTCTCCAAGCAGTACCGGCCGAAGTTCCGCCTGGCGTTGGATTTGGCGCTGAACGGACTCCCCGGCGAGAACCGCTTGTACAGTGGCAACACGGAAGCGGTGCAAGGGGAGACATGGACGTGGGAGCAAACCATGGGACTGCGGGCCTCGTGGCAACCGGCCACGCATCTCAGCCTGACGGCGTTCACCTATTTCGCGTACGACAACTTCCTCCGCACCAGCTCGGCAGCGGAGCAATACGAACTGCCGCGCAACGGCCTGACCGTGCTTCCCGGCGTCGAAATAAAGTACAACCGCAGAGGTTATGTGTTCGATGCCCACGGGACGCGTGGAGAGCGCATTAACTGGAGGCAGTTTGGATGTACTGCGCAGGCCCTGCCTCCGGCCGGATGTGGTCCGGTATCGCCAAATTTGTTGACGCAGCCTCAGCAAAATGCATACACGCTTTACGACGCCGATTTGAACAAGGATTACTACATCGGAAAGTTCACCAAGGGCGGGTGGGACCTCTCTTACTGGGGTGGAAACCAGCTGGACCGCTTCTCACGTTACTTCCCTTCGTTTCTTGCGTCGCCGCGCCTCCATGGCATTCCTCCCGGCACGGATTCTTTTGACGCCATCGCCATGGCGAACGTGCACTACGGTTTCAACATCATGGACTGGATGAAAATCGATGGGATGTACGCTTATGCCCGCGCCCGCAACCAGGAGGAGTCGTTCAAGTTCCGCAAATTCGACGGTGTGGAGCTTAACTTCAACGTGCCCGGCCCACTGGGTACGCTGGTGCAAGGCACAGTTTCCTACGCGCTGGACGGGAATATCCCGCGCTACAACTCGCGTTGGGCGACTTATATATTGATCTTCAAGCCGTTGCACTAAATTCGACAATATGGCTGAAAGACCGCTGGACGACCAGAAGGACGACGAGAAGGACGACCTGAAGGGCGACCTGAAGGGCGACCGGGAGACGGCAGGGAAGACCGCGCTGGTGACGGGCGGCTCGGGGACGATCGGCGCCGCCATTGCGCGAGCGCTGGGAAGCGCGGGGTTCCGCGTGGCCGTGCATTATCGCCACGGGAAAGAGTCCGCGGACGGAGTGGTCACAGGCATTGTCGCCGCGGGAGGAGAGGCGCTGGCCGTGGAAGCCGATCTCTCGCAGCAGGCGAGTGTGGCGCCCATGTTCGATTGCATTGAAGAGCAGTTTGGCGCAGTTGATTACCTGGTCAATAACGCGGGCATCAACCGCGATGTTCTGTTGAGCTTTATGTCTGAGGAGCAGTGGGATGAAGTGATCGAAACCAATCTGCGCGGCACGTATTTGTGTTCGCGGCTGGCGTTGCCGGGCATGATGCGGCGGGGAAGCGGTGCTATTTGCAATATCGTGTCGCCCAGCGGAGTTCGTGGCCAAGCCGGCCAGTGCAATTACTCGGCGTCCAAAGGGGGCATTATTGCCTTCACCAAGGCGCTCTCCCGCGAGGCAGGGCCATTTCATGTCCGAGTCAACGCAATCTGCCCGGGAGTGATTCCGAGCCCGATGTCCGCCAAGTACATTGAAAAAGAGAAGAATCGCCTGCTTTCCGAAATTCCTCTAGGGCGCTTTGGCAAGCCCGAGGAAGTAGCGCCGCTGGTGGTGTTTCTGGGGTCCCGGGAGGCTAGCTACATCACTGGACAGGTGATCGCAGTCGATGGCGGGCTGTTGTAGTTGATGACATTACAGTCTCTTTACCACTAAGGACTCGAAGTCACACGAAGGAAGCTCTCCCTCGAAAACCCATCCCGACAGCGTCTCTTCGTGGCGAGCTTTGTGGTATGCTCTGGGTGCTGTAAACGAACCCTATGGCCAGCGTTAAGGAGCAACTCAAACCCATTATATTGAAGAGCTTGCGGATCACCGACATGACCCCGGAGGATCTGCGCGACGATCAGCCGCTGCTGGGCGGGGACTTGGAAATCGATTCCATCGATATTCTTCAGCTCGTTCTGGAGATTGAGAGGCATTTCGGCATCAAGCTGGTGCAAGCCAATTTCGACCAGAAACACTTCGAGAGTCTCAACACTTTGGCGGCGATCATCGAAGCCAAGGTCACGGCAGCAAGGACCTGACACCTAACAAATCCCCCGGCAGGCTATCCCACGTTGTCCAAGCACAATATATACGGCACTCCGCTCGCGTATCGGGGCGGCATTGGGCGGGCGGGCGGAAAGTGACGCGCTGGTACGAGCACCGTTTTCACAACATCACGGCGCTGCGCACCATATTTGCCATCATCCCGAGGCTGCCACGATTTCTCCATCCCCCGATCGCAGTGGTCACCGCGCTGATTTTCTTCCTCATACTGAAACGAGAGCGCCGTGCAGTGGCCGACAATCTGCGGCATGTCACGGGCAAGCGCGGGCTCGCGCTCCAATGGAAGGTATATTGGGTCTTCTATTCGTTCTGCGACCTCATGGTTTCCTATTGCTACGTCCCGCAGGCTACACATCCGCAACTCCTCAAGATGCTGGTCGACCCGGAGCGCGGCGGCGCCAAGATCGAGCAAGCTCTTGCGGCCGGCAACGGGCTGATCGTGTGGACGGCACACGTGGGGAATTGGGAATTTGCTTCGCGCCTGCTGGAAATGCACGGCCGGCCTGTCAATGTGGCGAGGGTGGTGGAGGACAAACCAGCGGAGATAACGCTGCGAAATCTGATGGCCAGCCAACGGCTCAAGATTGTGGATCTCAGAGGAGGGGCGCAGGCCACCATTGAACTCTTACAGGCCCTGAGTCGAAACGAGATCGTGGCGATGCAGGGTGACCGCGTCTATCAGCGTCACAGTGCTGATATGGATTTTTTTTCCAAACCGGCGAGCTTTCCTCTCGGGCCCTTTCTTCTCTCACAGGTCTCGGGCGCTCCGGTGCTTCCCGGCTTCGTGATCCGCCAAGGCTGGCTGCGCTATCGGGCGTTGATGGGCGATCCGATCCCGCCGGTAGGGCGAGAGGCCGCATCCGGCGACCGCGACGCCGGCCTGCAAGAGGCTTTAGGCCATGCCGTGCGCTTTCTGGAAAAAACGTTGACGACCCATTACGATCAGTGGATGAATTTTTTTGATTTTTGGCCGGTTGCCTCCCGTGACTGATCTTCGAATTAAGGATCTTCGCATTAACGACCTTCGAATTAGCGATCTTCGAATTACGATCTTCGTATGAACGACCCTCGGAAAACCATCGTCGTTACTGGTGTCGGCGTGGTCAGCCCTTATGGCATCGGGCTGGATTGCCTGCAGGCCGGCGTGTTATCGGGCAACTGCTGTCTGGCGCCCACGAAGGATGTGTATCCCGGATTCCAGGGAACCACGGCCCAGGTTTGCGGATTGCCGCATCCGGCAAACGGCGCCAGTTCCCGATATTCGCGGAGCGATCGACTGGCGATGGTGGCGGCTCGGGACGCGGTAGCGAATCGCGATTGCGAGAGCGTCGCCATTCGCGAGAGCGCCGGTGTATTTATGGCCAGCACGGTCGCGGGCTTGAGCGAGATCGATCCTGGAATCGCTGAGGATCCGGCGGCCTGGTATCGAAACGACGGCCTCGCGCGGGCCGCCACCTATCCGCCGGCGCACGTTGCCGACGCCGTGGGCGAACATTTGGGCGTCCACGGACCGCGCTGTGCAGTTTCAGCGGCTTGCGCTTCGAGCGCGATGGCGATCGCGCTCGCCGCCAATATGCTGCTCGACGGAGCGGCGCCCATGATGTTGGCGGGGGGCAGTGACGCACTGTGTCCGTTCACTCTGAGCGGGTTCAGTTCCTTGCAGGCGTTGGACCCGGACCCTTGCCGGCCTTTTGACCAGAATCGCAAGGGGCTGAACCTTGGTGAAGGAGCCGCAGTGCTGGTGCTGGAAACACTTGCCGGCGCCGCGGAGCGCCATGCCGAAGTTCTCGCCGTCTTGCGGGGATGGGCCATGACAAACGATGCCTTTCACACCACCGCGCCCCAGCAACAGGGGAACGGCTTGGCGGATTGCATGCGCCTTGCCATGGAAATGGCGCAGGTTAGTGGGGATGAGATCGGGTACGTGAATGCCCACGGGACGGGCACGCCCTTGAACGATATTGCCGAGACCAGCGCATACGAGACCGCTTTCCGCGGGCGCAGCCGTCCAGTTCCGGTGTCTTCGACAAAATCTTATTTCGGACACTGTCTGGGCGCGGCCGGAGCGTTGGAGGCGGCTATCACGATCACGGCCATTCGTTGTGGAGCGCTGCTGCCCACGCTGCGGCTGATCGACCCCATCGAGAGTTCGGGTGTGGACTGGTTGCGGGGAGAAGTGCGACGTTCGTCCTTGCCACTGGCCATGTCGGTTTCGGCCGGATTTGGAGGCAGCAACACGGTGCTCATTTTCGGGAACAGGAACAACCGCTCATGATTTCAAATCTGGCGGCCATCACCGGTATCGGCTCGGTGAGTCCCTATGGCCCGCTCGCCGGATTAATCCCCCCGTGCCTGTTGGAACCCGAATCCCTCACCGCGTGGACCACCGCCGGACCGCGGCGAGCTTTTCTGGTGAAGCCATTTCGCCCCGCCAGCGTGGTGCCGGGCCTGAAGACCAGGCGCTTGGATCGCCTGTCAGCGTGGGCCCTGGTGGCTTCTTCTCTGGCCATTCAGGATGCTGGGATCGATCTGAGCCAGTTGGACCGGTCCCGGGTTGCGGTGGTGTTCGGCACTGGCTATGGGTGTGCGGAACTTACAGAGGCTTTTTTCCAAAGCGCTGCCGCCAATGGGTGGCGCGGGACAGACCCCAGTCCGTTTCCCGAGGGGCTCGCCAACGCTCCGGCCAGTCATGTGGCTTTGTGGCATAGTCTGCGAGGGCCTAATATCACGGTCGGCAGCACGGGCTTTGCCGGCGAGACTGCGTTGATCCAAGCAGCTTCGCTGCTACGCCACCGGCAGGCGGACCTGGCTATAGTGCTTGCAGGCGATACGCTGACGCGCACCGTCTACGAATGGTACGAGGCCGCGGGCCGGTTGTCGCCAGCCTGCTACAATTCGGAGCCTCTGCCGGAAGGCGGCGGATTTGTGCCCAGCGAAGGGGTAGCTGCATTGGTTCTGGAGCCGGCGGGCCGCCGGGAAGCGCGTGCCTATGCCCAGTTCAGCTCGGTCCGGTGGGCGGCGGGCGGCGGGGTGGCGGGAGGATGTGCGGCGGATGCGATCCGCCAAATGCTCGATGGTTCGGTTCCGAGTCTGACGATTTGCGCTGGGAATGGCGCACCTTGCGCTCCCAGCTCAGTAACCGCTCTGGCGCGCGAGGTTGGCGGACCCTCCACAGCCATTGTCCCCGCCCAGGCGGTGGCCGCGGGTCTTATCGATGCTGGCGGTCTTCTGCATTTAATCCTGGCCTTGAGCAGCCGACCGCGCAAGGGACCGGCTCTCTTGCTGGGAACATCCGGCGACGGTGGTTTTGCGGCGGTTCTGCTGGAGCTGCCTTGAATATGCTGGAGCTGCCTTGAATATGACTGTGCGAATCGCAGCCGCGACGTATGCCGTTCCGCCCGACGGTGAGTCCGTGGAAGCGGTCCTGCGGCGGGAAAATGATCGAGTGGAGACCACGCTCGCCCCGCTGAGCCCGCAAGCCAGACAAAAGGCGGAGGAAGGTCTTGGACTGAGCCGCGTCCGAGTCTGCAGTGGCAAGCAGCCCTATGACTTGGTCCTCGAAGCTGCTTCCACAGCGATTGCGGAGGCTGGGATCACGGGGAAAGACATCAATCTCATCCTCGATTACAGTACTTTCCCGGGAGAAAATTCGCAGCATCTCTCTTTCGCTCACAAACTCAGCGCCGACCTCGGGGCTGAAACTTCGGTGAATCTGAGTTTCAAATCCGGAGGGTGCGGAGCGCTACACTTGGCGATGAAGACCGCGCTGGGCTGGATGAGTACTGACGAAAGCATTCACACCGCGCTGCTGGTGACGGGCGACGCCGCGCCCGCCGGCAGCCGCTCACTGCTTCCAGTAACGGTGCAAGGCGACGCCGGGAGTGCGGTTATTCTGCGGCGGGAAGGCGCGGAAGGTCCGCTGCTGCTGGGCATCGAGGTCATGACGCTCGGCCATCTGCACGATGCCATTTCCCTGGTCAAGACGAACGGCCATCTCGAAATCAAGGTGGATGCGGCGTGCATGGAAAACGAAGTGATGCCGGTCTACTATCTGAATTTGTACTGGCTGGTGCAAAAAGTCCTTAATGCGTCTTCCCTGAGGTTGAACAACATTGATCATTTCATTTATTCCAATATCAGCCAGCGGGATCGCGAGGGTTTCCGCAGAATGGTGGGATTGCCCCCGGGCGGGCTGCCGCCAACCCCCATGGCAGAGTACGGTCACACTTTTGCCAGCGACCTTGTCATCAATTATGTGCATCTGCGGCGCGAAGGTCGAATTCGTCCCGGCCAATTGTTGTTATTCGCTTCCGCTGGGATCGGTTTCACCTGGGGGGTGACGCTTGCCCGCGCCTGAAAGAACCGCGCCTGCAGGCTTCGCACATGAAAGTGTCCTGCTGTCGGACTGGCTTCGGCGAACGGCGGCGGCCTCGCCTGATGCGCCGGCCATCGTTGAACAAGATCGAAGTGGAAAAGATCGGGTCACGACTTTCCGTGAGTTGTTCGAGCAAGCTGCCGTGCTGGCCGTGCGGTTCGTCGAACACGGCATCCGGAAGCAAGATCGCATCGCCCTGGTGCTGCCGAAAACTACCGAAGCGATTGTCTCAGTGTTCGCGTCGCTGCTTGCTGGAGCCGTCTATGTTCCGATCCACCCGCAGTGGCCGAAAGAACGAATCGAAACGACCTTGGCGGATTGCGGGGCGCGGCTGGTGATTGAGGGCGACGAGAATTCGTCGCCGCGAATTATCGACCGCGAGACCGGCGAAAACATCGTTTGGGACGCGCCGGATATTCGTCGCGACATTTCCGCCGAACACTTCCACTTGCTGCCCCGAGCAGACGCCGGCGATCCAGCTTTTATTCTTTTTACCTCGGGATCTACTGGGCGGCCCAAGGGAGTGGTTCTTTCCCACCGCGCGGTAAGCGCTTTCGTGGAATGGTCCGCGCGTGAGTTTCAGATCAGTTCCGCCGATCGCATCGCGTGCCCCTCGCCTCTCAGTTTCGATCTTTCCACTCTTGACATCTTCAGTATGGCGTTGTGCGGCGCCACTTGCGTGCTGGTGCCCGGCGATATCGTGTGGATGCCCCGTTTTTTGGTGGAGTTCGTGCGCGAGGCCCGCATCACGTTTTGGTATTCCGTGCCGTCGATCCTGTCCGGCATGTTAGCCGAGGGAGGGTTGGAGCAGCATGAGTGCCCCGGTCTGCGCGTCATCCTCTTCGCGGGAGAGGTCTTTCGCGGTCAGGACGTGGCGCGGTTGCAGGCCGCGGTGCCACAGGCGGTTTGCGCGAACCTCTACGGCCCCACCGAGACGAATGTGGTCACATGGTGCCGCGTGCCGAGCGGTTTCGACGGATCGCAGCCGTTGCCTATCGGCCAGCCCTGTCCCTACGCCACGGTGACCGTAGATGCAACCAGTGGCGAGTTGCTCGCTGGCGGTGATTCGCTGATGAGTGGATATTGGAACCGTCCCGAGGATACGCAGCGTGCCTTCGTCACCTTGGAGGGCAAACGGTATTACCGCACCGGGGACCGCGTGTCACGCGCGCCCGATGGCAATTATCTTTTCCTGGGACGGCTGGACCGGCAAGTGAAGCGCCGCGGTTTCCGCGTTGAACTGGGGGAAATCGAGACTGCGCTCGCGGGCCGCGAGGATATACTGGAAGCGGCGGCAGTGGCTGTCGAGAACGGGAATGCGGGAACCGCCATCACTGCTTTTGTCCGGGCCCGTTCCGCCGGCGCTCTCACCCTGGTCGAAGTGAAGGCCCACTGTGCGCGAACACTGCCTCTGTATATGTTGCCCGATCACATCCTGTTTCTAGATGTTATCCCGAAGGGAAGCCGGGGCAAGATCGATTACATAGCTTTAGGCAAAATCGCAGATGAACTCGACCAAGCTGCACTGAACCAAGCTTCACTAGACCAGGCTTCACTAAACCATGGAGATCAAGACCGCAGTCCGGCAGTTCATCGCTGAAAACGTTCTGCTCGGTGTACACCAGACCGTGATCGAGGATGCCACGCCGCTCGTCACCGGCGGGCTCATCGACTCGATCGGGATGATCGGCCTCGTGACTTTTCTGGAAGCGCGTTTCAACGTTGAATTTGTGCCGCGAGAAATCAACGTTCACAGCCTGGATACGCTGGAGCAGATCGACGAACTGATCCGGAAAAAACTTGCTGGCCAGGGAACTGGCGCGGCCGATAACGGACAGACAACTCGGTGAGGTGCCGCGGTGTGGAAGCGTTGGAGCCTAAGAGCACTGGCACTGGTAGCGACGTTGTTTCTCACCCTACTGTTTCTGACCGCGTGGTTTCTGTTCGCGTCCCAACGCAAAGAGGCCTTCGAAAAGGAGCCACTCGCCCGCGGCCAAATCGAAGTGGTGCGCCTCTCGGAACGCACTAACCTCGCAGTGGAACGCGTTCGTTTCTGGTCCAACGAAATGAACGAGCCCCGCTTTTTCCTGGCTCTGGTACCCAAAACATCCGTTGCTCCCTCGGAAGTTTTCATCTTGAATCACGGTTGGCGCGACCGGCCAGAGGACCTGTTGAAACATCTCAAAGTGGACCAGGTCTACGACGAGATGCTGGGCCGGCATGAGGTGCGGCCCGCGATCGTGGTCCTGCCCGACGTTCGCTTCGACAGCTTTTACCGGGAGTTCTCCGACCGCTTTCCCTACCCTAACTATCTGACGCTGGTGGCGGAGGAGGTGGCGGGAACGGTCTCGCGCCACTACGCCATCCCCTTCGAACGGCAGCGTTGGGCGATCGGCGGCTTCTCCTTCGGCGGTTATTTGTCGCTGGATGTGGGAAGGCGCTTTCCCGGCCGGTTCGCCAGCGTTAGCGTGGTGAGTGGACTTGTGGATAAGGAGTGGAGCTTCTGGCCTTCGCAACCGCCGCCGCCCGGGCCGCTCGATTCCCAGGGCCGTGGCAAGCACACAATCGTCGTGCCCGGTCCGGTTCCAAGACTTTTCCTCGCCTGCGGAACGGATGATCATCTTTTTTCTACCATGCGCGATCTGCATGAAAAGCTAACGGAACTCGGCATCCCTCATGGATGGTCGACGGCACCGGGCGCGCACACCTGGAAATACTGGTCTTCGGTCCTGCCCATGATGTTCAGATTCCACCTGGCGACTGAACAAAAGTAAAAGTAAGGCTGAGCGGCAAAGGGCCCACTGAGAGCCGTGCCCATACTTCTTTCACATTATTGACCTCCTGATATGCGTCCCTATAATCACCGCACTTAATTCTGTGGGTGCGAACTCGATGGCGTTTGTGGAATGCCTGCGAGTCGCAACATGGTTTTCACTTCAGCGTCACTGGCGATTGGTGGGGAATGGGGACATCTGTGAGTAATTTCAGGAGACTTGCGTTTCTAGTGGTGACCACTCTTGCGGTTCTGACCCTTGCAAGCTTGAACCTGGCTGCGCAGCAGATCACCGGAAGCATTCGCGGAACTGTGCTGGATCCGAGCGGGGCGATTGTTCAGGCCGCCACGGTCACTGCAAAGCAGATCGAGACCGGCTTGACTCGTGCTGCGGTCACGGATCATCAGGGACAGTACGTGCTGGTCGAACTGCCGATCGGGCATTACCAGTTGGAGGTTCAGGCGAAAGGTTTCCAGAAACACTTGCAGCAAGGGATTTCATTGGATCTCAACGAAACCGCGACGGTCAGCATTCACCTCAAGGTCGGGTCGGAGAGTCAACAAGTCGAAGTGAGCGCGGATGCCGCCCTGGTGCAGAGCACGGTCAGCAGTCTCGGGCAAACCGTGATGGAGCACGAGATTCTCGACCTGCCACTCGATGGCCGTAACTTCTCTCAGCTAGGAACGCTCCAACCGGGTGTCGTGCCTCTGACTCCGGGTCTGCTCGAAGCTGGAGGCCCGGCGAGAGAGGGCCAAGCCTACGCCGTCGATGGCCAACGGCCGGAGTCGAACAATTTTCTGATCGACGGAGCTGATAACGTCAACGCGGTAGACGCGGGGTTTGTTCTGAAGCCACCGATCGACGCGATCGCCGAGTTCAGGATTCTTACCCACAACGCAAACGCCGAGTTCGGACGCAATACTGGCTCCACGACCAACGTCGTAACCCGCGGAGGGACGAATTCGTTTCACGGCGCCGCCTGGGAATTTCTGCGCAACGACGCGATGGATTCCTCCGATTACTTCACGCGCAGCGTTCAGCCTCTGAAGCAAAATCAGTTCGGCGCGACCTTCGGAGGTCCGATTGTCAAGGAGAAGACCTTCTTCTTCGGCTATTACGAGGGCTTCCGCAACCGGCAGGGCGAAACCGTGCCGGCCACCGTGCCTTCCGCAGCGGAGAGCCAGGGCAACTTCGGCGAGCTGTGCACGTCCATTCCCGGAGCTTCCCTTGACCCGACTACCGGTATGTGCAGCAATCCGCAAGGGCAGCTCACTTTCTTTGGAACACCGGTACCATTCAACCAGATGACGATATTCACGCCCATCGATCCTACTGCCGCGAAAGTTGCGCCGTTTTTCCCTCTGCCCAACGTCGGAGAAAATGGATTCATCGCCACGCAGACCCTGATCGCGAATAACGACCAATTCGGCTTGCGCCTGGATCATTATCTTTCCCGTGCAGACACCCTGAATTTCCGCTACATGTACAGCAGTGGCCCGACTACAGATCCGCTTTCGCCGGTGGGCGCGAATGTCCCCGGCTTTCCAGTGGGCGAGGATGATCGCGCGCAGAACTTTGTCGCGCAAGAGACCCATATCTTTTCGCCCAGCATCATCGGGGTCGCGCGCTTCTCGTATCTCCGCAATAAGTTCCTGCTGGACCAGCACCTGAATCATCAGTCGCCTGCGGATCTGGGTTTCCAATACGCTCCTACACTAGCCTCGGCCGCCGGACCCCCGTTTATTCAGGTCGGCGGATACGCCTCGGTGGGCGACCCCATCACCGGACCGCGCAACACGTTTCAGAATACGTTTGACTTTTCCGGCTCGCTCAGCTGGATCCATGGCCGCCACGAATTCAAATTTGGCGGTGGCTACCGGCGCGACCAGATCAATGCCCTGCAGGGCATCGCTACGAATGGATTTTTTGTATTCGCCGGCATCCCCTCATTCGCGAACTTCCTCTACAACGACGGCTTTGCCAACTTTCTTTCTGGCAACCCCGTGGTGTTTCTACAGGGCGGCGGAGACTTTGCTCGTGAAATCCGCGGTCGCGCTGTGGACGCGTACGGACAGGACAACTACAAGGTCAACGAACATCTGACGCTGAACCTGGGAGTTCGTTACGAACTTCCCTTTCCTTTCACCGAGAATCAAAACCGGGTGAATCTCTTCGTTCCCGGAGCGCAATCGAGAGTACTGCCGAACGCTCCGGCTGGACTTCTCTATCCCGGCGATGCTGGCGTTCCGGCGGGCTTGATTCCAACGCAGAAGACAGCTTTCGCGCCGCGCTTCGGACTTGCGTGGGATCCGCGCGGCGACGCCAAAACGGTGGTCAGCGCGGCCTATGGGATTTTCTACGAACCGTACTACACCGGCGAAGGCGGTCCGCTGCAGGATCCAGTCAGTGCTCCTCCATACCTGAAGACTCTGCAGTTGGGATTTCCCATCAACTCATTTTCCAATCCGTTTTATACCCCGAATCCATTCGGAGTGCCGTTCCCCCAGCCAATGACGTTGCTGGTGGTTTCGCGCAATCTGCATCTGCCCTACGCGCAGGATTGGAATCTGAACATTCAACGTTCATTCGGGGAGGCCTGGCTGTTGCAGGTGGGATACGTGGGCACGACTGGTGTGAGGCTGCCGCGATTCATCGAAGGGAATCCTGCCGTCTATTATCCCGGCGTGGACACTACCAGCCCTGGCTGCTCGAATCCCAATCCGCCATGTCCGATTTCCACTGAGAATAATGTAAACCAGCGACGCCTGTACTCCGGATGCACCCTGGCCCAGCCGAATAATTGCGTGTACGGTTCGGTCGGCGAGATCGCGAGTATTTCGAACTCCAGTTACAACGCGTTGGAAGCCAGCCTGCGCAAGCGATTCAGCCACGGCCTGTCGTTCCTCGCGTCTTATACCTGGTCGCACTCCATCGATGACGTTTCATCTTTCAACATCACGGGATCGGCTTCGCAGCCCGTCGCGGGGGAGAACGACCTGGCGCAGAATCCCTTCGATCTCGCTGCGGAGCGAGGGCCATCCATGTTCGATGCCCGCCATCGCCTGGTGCTGAGTTATCAGTGGAGCCTGCCCTTCCTGCGACACTCTGCCACCTGGTACGGCAAGGTTCTGGGCAACTGGCAGTTGAACGGGATTTTCACGGCCATGAGCGGCACGCCGTTCACGGTATTCGACTCGAACGACGTTTCGCTGCAAGGGCAGGCACCCGAGATTTCTGGATTTTCCAGCAATCGGCCGAACGTTGTGGGCAACCCGAATTCCGGGCCACGTACGGCCGCACAGTGGTTCAATGTGAAAGCCTTTCAACAAATCGTCCAGGACCCGAATTCTCCGGTCGAGCAGTTTGGGAACGAGGGTCGCAACGCAGTGCTGGGCCCGCGGTACGTGAACTGGGACTTCTCGGCGTTCAAGAATATTCGTCTGACGGAATCGAAAGAACTGCAATTCCGCGGTGAGTTGTTCAACCTGCTGAACCACACCAATTACCGTTTGCCGGTCAGCGACATTGAATCGACGACGACGTTCGGGCAAATCCAGTCGGATGTGAGCCCGCGCGTGATCCAGGTCGCCCTGAAGTTTCTATTCTGATGCTGAAGGTGAGTCCCTCAACCCGCAGGCTCCTGAGCAGACTTCTGGTCGGCCTGGCGCTCCTCTACGTTTGTTTCGGAGTTTACATCGTGTGGGCGATGCGTCAACCTCCAGAAACGTTCGCCCGCGTGATGGCCAGAATGCCGGGCCCGGTCCCTTTCCTGATCTTTCCGTTTGAAACTGCCTGGACCCACGCTCGCGCGGGTACGCTGCACGTTGGAGATCACGCGCCAGACTTCTCGCTGCTCAAGGTGGATAAGAGCGAGCGGGTTCAGCTCTCCGCGCTAAACCAGAGGCAACCCGTGGTGCTGGTGTTCGGCAGCTACACTTGACCGCCGTTCCGGCGGGAGGTTCCCGCCCTCAACAAGCTCTACCAGCAGTATCGCGATCGAGTTGCGTTTCTGGTGGTCTACATTACCGAGGCCCATCCCAGCGACGTTTGGCAGATGCAGAGCAACATCAAAGACAACGTTGTTTTTGCCAGCCCGAAAACTGAAGATGATCGAGCCTTCATCGCCGGGGCGTGCGTGCGGAAACTTGGGATCGAGTTTCCGGCCGTCCTCGACGAGTTTGGCAATTCGACCGAGCAAGCCTATACCGGCTGGCCCGACCGTATTTATTTGATCGACTCGCAAGGCCGGGTTGCGTACAAGAGCCGGCCGGGGCCGTTTGGATTTAAGCCCGATCAATTAGGAACCGCGTTGGCGCAGACGCTGAGAACGCAAGCCACGCAAGCCACGAAGTAGGAAGTGCCGCTCTCTCTCGCACTATCTCTTGACCCGCTCCTCGAGTACCACGAAGCGAAAGCCTATTCGATTCCCAGTTGTTTCTGGATTTGTTCCAGGGGCACACCCTTCGTCTCCGGAACCATCGTCTTTACCCAGATGAGCTGCAACACCATCATGCCGGTAAAGAAGGAAAAAACGTAACCGGGGGGAAAGGAGGTAACCATTCTGGGGAAGTACGTCGTGAGCAGGGCGGCGAAGATCCAGTGCGTGGAGCTGCCGAGAGTCTGACCTTCCGCGCGCTGACGATTGGGAAATATCTCGGAAATGAAAACCCAAATGACGGCGCCCTGACCGATGGCGTGGGCAGCAATGAAAGCGAAGATGCAGACCGGCACGATGGAAAAATGATTGGTGAAGAAGGCCCAGGCCGCCAGACCGAGCGAAGTGATGTAGCCGAACGATCCGATGTAGAGCAGCGTGCGGCGGCCCAACCGGTCAATCAGCCACAGGCCGACAAACGTGAAAACCAGATTGGTAACGCCAATTCCAATGGATTGCAGCAGGGCGGTTTTCGCGGCGAGGCCGGTCAGCTCAAAAATGCGCGGCGCGAAATACAGAATCGCATTGATGCCCGACATCTGGTTGAAGAAGGCAATCAGGATGGCGAGCAGGATTGGTTTGCTGAGCTGTCTCGTCCAGAAATGTCCTGACCTACCTTGCTGCGACGATGCGGCGACAATCGCATCCGCCTGGGCCGCGATTTCGGCCTTCGCAGCGTCCGGCTCGATTCGTTGCAGAACTTGCAGAGCGGCTTCGCGGTCGCCCTTCCGGCTGAGCAGCCAACGTGGACTCTCCGGAAGGCCGAAGCAAAACACGGCGTAAAGAAACGATGGAAACGCGGCCACACCCAGCATCCAGCGCCAGGCGTTTTCGCCGATTCCCGCGAGCAGCGCGTTCGAAACGTAAGCGATCAGGATGCCAAAAACAATGTTGAACTGAAACATGCCGGCCAGACGTCCGCGATGCTTGGGCGGCGCGATCTCCGAGATGTACATGGGCGCAACCACGGTCGAAATGCCGATGCCCAACCCGCCGATCACGCGCGCTGCGATGAACGTGGCAACGTTTGGCGCTAACCCTGAACCCACGGCACCGACAAAGTAAAGCACGCCGATCCAAAGCAGCGTGGCTTTGCGTCCGAATCGATCAGCGAGCCAGCCACCGACCAGGGAACCGACGACCGTGCCGTAAAGGGCCGAAGCGATCGCTCTGCCGTGCAGTTCGGGGCTGAGTCCCCACAGCGCCTGAATCGTTTTTTCGGCACCGGAAATCACGACGGTGTCGAAGCCGAAGAGAAATCCGGCAAGCGCCGACGTCAGCGACCAGAACAGGATGCGAGCATTCATAAGTGAGTATGGACTTCAGACTTCGGACCTCAGACCTCAGACCTCAGACTTCAGACCGCTCGCGCTCACGTTTTGGCTGAGGTCTGACGTCCGACGTCCGGGGTCCAGCTATTTTTGCGAACCTGCCTCCAGCGGATAGCCCTTCTCGCGCCAGTCGCGAATCCCGCCATCCATCGAGATGACATTGGTGTAGCCCATTTTCTGCAAATTGTCCGCGGCCAAAGCGGAGCGGAATCCGCCACCGCAATAAAGGATCATTTCCGTGCTGAGTTCCGGCACCCGTGCTTCGATGTCGCGCTCAATGATGCCCTTGCCCAGATGAATGGCGCTCGGCAGGTGATCTTTGGCGAATTCGCTCTCCTCGCGCACGTCGACCAGCAGGAACTTGTCGCCACGATCCATTCTGGTCTTCACGGCGTCGACGTTGGTTTCGCGCACGCGTGTCTTGGCGTCGTCGACAATCTTCAGAAAGCGCGGCGGATGCTGGTGGGCCATTAGGGCTCCTTTGATTTGTTCAGAGATGAACATCCTACCAAGCGCCGCTCTAATATGCATACGGCAGACCTCGGATGTCGGACCTCGGACCTCAGACCTCGGACCTTCAGCCGCAGAAAGCCCCTCCTCAGGAATTCGAACCTACAGGGTCTGAGGTTTAAGGTCCGAGGTCTGTGGTCTGAAGTCTGAAGTCTGCCCGCTTTCCTGCTCGCTTCGATTAGCATGGAACGCGCGTGCCTTCGAAGGCGACAACCCGCAAGATCGGCCTGGCTCGCGCACTGTCGAAGCTGGGATATTGCTCGCGCTCGCAAGCCGCGCAGTTGATTCGCGCCAGCCGGGTGCGGTTGAACGGAGATGTGCGGCGCGACCCCGAGACACCGGTTCGCTTGGAGCAGGATCGCATCGTGGTGGACGGGCATGCCATTGATCCACGGCAGAAGATTTATCTCATGATGAACAAGCCGCGCGGAGTGGTGACGACGGCGTCCGACGAAAAAGGCCGGGAAACGGTATATGGCGTGTTGGAGAAAGGTGGTGAGTTGCTGCCCTGGGTTGCTCCCGTCGGACGGCTGGACAAAGCCAGCGAAGGCTTGCTTCTGCTGACCAACGATTCCGAGTGGGGGGCGCGAATCGCCGCGCCCGAGACGCATCTGGAGAAAACCTACC
The DNA here is from genome assembly GCA_013289685.1 of Acidobacteriota bacterium. Lineage (GTDB taxonomy): Bacteria > Acidobacteriota > Terriglobia > Terriglobales > Acidobacteriaceae > Sulfotelmatobacter. The sequence goes on from JABCZL010000008.1 coordinate 124,513, forward strand.
ACGTGCAAATCGGAATGGTCGCCGACGAGATACTCACGCGCGCAATCGAGACCGGCGTGACGAGCGAGGACGGGGATTTTCTTCGCGCCACACGGGCCCGATTGCTGCGCGCGGGAGAGAAAAACTGCTGGCTTGAGATCACGCTGGATGAAGGCAAGAACCGCCACATTCGGCGCATGCTGGCGGCCCTCGGCGTCGAAGTGCTCAGGTTGGTGCGCGTGGCCATCGGTCCGTTGCAACTGGGCACCCTGCCGAAGGGAGCCTATCGTCCGCTGACTCCACAAGAAAAGCTCGCTGTGGATCGGGGCCTAGAAAACCTTTCGGCCACGAAGGGCACGAAGTAACCCGAAGGAAACCTTGTTCCGATGTTGATGTTTCCTTCGTGAACCTTCGTGCCCTTCGTGGTTGTCGGGTTGACTCTGTGAGTCCTGCGAAGAGCGAGGGGTGCAAGACTCGCCTTCCGGAGACGCAAAATCGCATGCGTGCCTGACCCCTCTGATGCCGCCATAGTATTTTTGTATTATTCCGCCGGTAGTCGCCCCCGTTTAACTTTATCTGCGCGGGATTTCGGCCACTGGGGGCTGACCTGCTCGCGTAGCTTCCATCTCCGTTGCACATGCGGCAAATGCCAACATCTGGGGGAATCGTCAATCGGGCCTTGTCTTGGCTCGTTCCTTTCCTGGCGATCTCTGCCGCTTATCTCTACACGTTTCCTCAGCCGAACATGTTGTACGCGGGGGTGGTCCTGCTGCACGCACTAGGAGGCGTACTGGTCGCGATCCTGCTGATTCCCGCCTTCGCGCGCCTGATGAGATCGGGAAGCCTCTCCTCACGGGTGGGATGGCTGCTGATTGCGGCGGGAGCGGTCTTGGGAGTGGTCCTCATCAAGACCGGAACTCCGCGAACCGAATGGAACAAGCTCTATCTCCACATCGTGATTTCAGCCGCGGGCGTGGGCCTGCTGATCGCGGGATGGCTGGGCAGGCGCGAGTCGTCCGACCCCGCGCCGCTCGCGTCGAGGATAGCTGCCGGTGCCGTGCGGGCCGCGATCTGCCTGGCGATACTTGCCGGCGTTGGCTACGGCGCGCGCTACACTCGCGAGAGTTGGCAGACGCGCAACCGCATAGAGAATCCGACGATGCCCCCCGACAACATGAACGGAGAAGGAGACGGCCCAGAGGGCGCGTTCTTCCCCAGTTCGGCGCAGGTTTACGGCAAGCAGAAAATTCCCAGCAAGTTCTTCATGGAGTCCGACTCCTGCAAGCGCTGTCACGAAGATATCTACAACCAGTGGTTCAGTTCGGCGCACCATTTTTCCTCGTTCAACAACCAGTGGTACCGCAAGTCGATCGAGTACATGCAGGATACGATCGGCACCAAGCCGTCGAAGTGGTGTGGCGGATGCCACGATCCCGCGGTGCTGTACGCGGGATTGATGGACAGCCCGATCAAGCAGATCGTGCACCGGCCCGAAGCGCAGGCCGGGCTGGGCTGCATGATGTGCCACTCCATCGCCAACGTGAAGAGCACGATGGGGCAGGGTGATTTCTATTTGGAGTATCCCAAGCTTCATGAACTCGCTGCCACACAGAATCCGGTGGCCCGGTCGCTGCATGATTTTTTGATCCGGCTGAATCCGGAGCCCCACCGGCGTGTTTTTCTAAAACCGTTCATGCGCGATCAGACAGCGGAATTCTGCTCCTCCTGCCACAAGGTGCACCTGGATGTCCCGGTGAACAATTACCGTTGGTTCCGCGGTTTCAACGAGTACGACAACTGGCAGGCCAGCGGAGTTTCCGGGCAGGGGGCGCGGTCGTTCTACTATCCGCCGAAGCCTCAGCAGTGTGCGGACTGCCACATGCCCGCGGAGGCCTCTAAGGACGCGGGCAACGTCAACGGCTTTGTTCACTCGCATCGTTTTCCCGGGGCGAATACCGCGGTGCCCACGGCGAATGAAGATGCGCCGCAGTTGAAGCTGACGGAAGACTTCCTGAAGAGTGGGGCTCTCACGGTTGATATTTTTGCGTTGTCTCCGGCGCAGGCTCCGCTCAAGCCCGGTGCGGCGACGCAGTCGGAACTCTCCACCACTTTCGCCGTGGGAGAAGAAGCCGAGAGCAAGATGGCTGCCGAGACGGGAGGGGAAGTTGCCCCTGTGTCCGCGCCGCTGAACCTCGCTCAGCCGGCTCTCCGCCGCGGAGACACGGTGCGCGTGGATGTGGTGGTTCGCACGAAGAAGGTTGGGCACTTCTTTCCCGGCGGCACCGTCGACGCTTACGACACGTGGCTCGAACTGAAAGGCACTGACGACAAAGGGCAGACTATTTTCTGGAGCGGGATGGTCGAGGACAACGGCCACGGTCCCGTGGAAAAAGGCGCGCATTTTTACCGTTCGCTCCAGATTGATGCGCATGGCAATCCCATCAACAAGCGCAATGCATGGGCGACGCGTGCGGTCGTGTACGTGAGGCTCATCCCGCCAGGCGCCGCTGACACGGTGCACTATCGAATGCTGATCCCGCAAAACGCGGGCAACAAGATCACGCTGCACGCACGGCTGTGCTACCGGAAGTTTTCGTGGTATGGAACGCACGAGGCTTTCGCCGGAATCCCTGATCCGTCCAAGCCCTACGCAGTGGCTCCCGATTACGACGACCGCCCGACGATCTTCACTGCGTCGCTGGCCGGAGTTTCGGCGAAGGAAGAAAAAATTCCCGAGCTGCCGATTGTCGCCCTCGCCGAGAACGAAGTCACGCTTCCGGTCGTAGCGCATAACGCACCCGCAGCGGAGCCGAAGACGATTGTCCGCAAAGAAGAATGGCAGCGCTGGAACGATTATGGAATCGGATTGTTTCTGCAGGGAGACTTGAAAGGCGCGGCAGCCGCATTCCAGAAGGTGACGGAGGCGGACCCGAATAATCCCGATGGTTGGGTGAACATTGGCCGCTGCGCGGTGCAGGAAGGCGACATGCCGCGCGCTCGCACCGTGCTGGAAAAAGCTCTGGCCCTGTCTCCGAATCTGGCCCGCGCTAATTTTTTCTACGCCAAGGTTCTACGAGCGGACGGCAACTATGACGGCGCGGCGGCGCGACTGCGCATGGTGTTGGCACAGTATCCACGCGACCGGGTGGCAATCAATGACCTGGGGCGCGTTCTGTTTCTGCAACGCAAATACGACGAGGCCGTGAAGACTCTGCAGTCAGTGTTGGCGATCGATCCCGAAGATCTGCAGGCGCATTATAACCTGATGCTCTGTTACAACGGCCTCGGCCAGGAAAAACTAGCCAAGGAACATGAGGCACGATACATGCGATTCAAGGCCGACGAGTCGTCGCAGGCCATCACCGGGCCTTATCGCCAGATTCATCCCGAAGACAATAACGAGCGTCAGGCCGTGCACGAGCATGTTTCCGTGCCGCTGCTTGCGCCAAGCAAGGCCCATGTGGGGACGGCTCTCGGCCGTTCTGCCGGGCAACGCCCGGCAGCTCTCGCCACGAATACCGGAGCCTCGAAATAATGCGCCTCCATCGATATCCATGGAAGTTCGTCCGGGCGCTTGGGTTCGCGTTCCTGACAGCGTCTTTTCTCCTCACCGCGAACGCACAAGAGAAACTTCACTTCCGCGACATCACCGCGCAGGCGGGAATTCACTTCACCCACAACAACGGCGCGTTCGGAAAGAAGTGGCTGCCGGAAACCATGGGACCGGGCTGCGCCTTCATCGATTACGACAACGACGGATATCCCGACGTCCTTCTTATCAACGGAGACGATTTTCCTGGCCACCCGCACAGTTCGGGAATACTAGGCCCGACCACACTGAAGCTCTATCACAACAATGGCAACGGCACGTTCACCGACGTCACGCGCAAATCGGGTCTTGCGATTCCCATGTTCGGGTTCGGCGTGGCGGTGGGCGACTACGACAACGACGGTTTTGACGATATCTTCGTCACCGCGCTCGGCCAGAGTCATCTTTTTCACAACAACGGCAACGGCACGTTCACCGACGTCACCAAGTCCGCCGGAATGTGGGGACCGAACGAGTTCTCGACGGGCGCCGCCTGGGTGGACTACGACCGGGACGGCAAACTCGATCTGGTGGTCGCAAACTACGTGCAATGGACTGAGCAGACCGATCTTTACTGCACGCTCGACGGTACGCACAAATCTTATTGCACGCCAGAGTCGTATAAAGGCACGTCGGTGCGCCTCTGGCACAACCTGGGCGGCGGCAAGTTTGAAGACGCGACGCAAAAGGCTGGGCTGGGCGATCCCACGTCGAAGAGTCTGGGAATTGCGATTCTCGACTACAACGGTGATGGCTGGCCCGACATCGTAATCGCCAACGACACGCAGCCCAACAAGCTCTATCTCAACAAGAAGGATGGGACGTTTGAGGAGCGCGGCGTGGCGGCCGGCATCGGGTTCAGCGAGGACGGGATTGCGCGGGCGGGCATGGGCGTCGATGCCGCCGACTACGATCACAGCGGCCACGCCAGCATCATCATCAGCAACTTCGCTAATCAGATGGTCTCGCTCTATCACAACGAGGGCAACGGACTGTTCGTCGACGAAGCGCCGCAGTCGGAGGTAGGCCGGGCGAGCCTGGTTACCCTGGGCTTCGCGTGTTTCTTCTTCGATTACGACAACGACGGCTGGCAGGATATTTTCGTCGCCGACGGCCACATTGAAGATCAGATCGAGCGCGTGCAGAAGCGCGTGAGCTATGCCGAGCCTCCGCACCTGTTCCGCAATCTCGGCGGCGGGAAGTTCACCGAAGTCACGACGCAGATGGGGAGTGTGTTCGCGGCGCCAAAAGTGGCGCGGGCCGCGGCTTACGCCGACATCGACAACGACGGCTTCCTCGACATTTTGCTGACCACGAATGCCGGGCCAGCGTACTTGTTCCACAACGAAGGCGGGACGAACCACAGTCTGCGCGTCAAGCTCGTGGGCACAAAGTCGAACCGCGACGGCATTGGAGCGGTCGTCCGCGTGAGCGCGGGCGGGGATAACGGTAAAGACACGCAGTGGAAGATGCTGCGCTCCGGATCGAGTTATCTGGCGCAAAGCGAATTGGTGCTGACCTTTGGCCTGGGCTCACAAAGCAAAGCCGACAGCGTTGAGATTCAGTGGCCAAGCGGGCAGGTCGACAAGCTGTCGAACATCGACGCCGGCCAGACCGTCACGGTGCAGGAAGGGAAGGGCATAATCGCCAAACGGGCCTACGGTGAAGCGGCTGCGAGGAAGTAAACTGAGGCTGCCGGGTTGGACGGCCGCTGTTCAAAAAGCACTTGTCATTCCGAGGAGCGCAGCGACGAGGAACCTGCTGTTCGCTGTTACCGCCGCAGAAGCAGATTTCTCGCTTCGCTCGAAATGACAAAACTTTGATTGCTTTTGGCCCGGTTGCCGCCGACTACTGAGTATGCCTTCGTGCTTTATGGTTAAATCCTTGTGATGAATCCCCGAATTGCTGCTGCTCTCGTCGCCACGCTGCTCGCCGCCGTCGGCCTCATCGCTCCCGAGTCAAAACCGAATCCCATCGAGGCCGCGCGCCTGAACAACCTCGGTGTGGCTTACATGAACCAGCAGCTTTTCGAGAAGGGATTGAAGGAGTTTCAGCAGGCCGCCGAAGCCGATCCCAAGCTCGCGATCGCGCGGCTGAACATGGGCGTCGCCTACCTGAACCTGCAGAAGATCGACGAAGCCAAGGCTGCATTGGAAGATACGCTCAAGCAGGATCCTGAGAATCCGAACGCCTGGTACAACCTCGGCATGCTGGCCAAGAATACCGGCGACGCGCCGGCGGCGATCGATGCCTTCAAACGCGTCGTCGAGATCGATGCGAACGATGCCGACACCTGGTATTTTCTCGGCAGCGCGTACGTGCAGGCGAAGCAGTTTCCCGAGGCGATCGACGCCTTCGAGCGTGCCCTGAAACTCAACCAGCATCATGCTTCTGCGGAGTTCGGATTGTCACGCGCGTACCAGCAATCCGGCGACGTCGACCACGCCCGCGAGCACCTCAAGAAATTCCAGTACATCACCCAGAACAAAATTGGTGCGCCCATGAGCCTGGCCTACGGCGAGCAGGGCCAATACTCGCGCGCGGTGGAATCGCCGTCGGCAGTGTTGAAAGCCCCGGCGCCGATCAAGGTGCGGTTTGTGGATGTGACAAGGGAGGCGGGACTCATAGGAAAAGGGCCTGAGCCCTCTCGTGCGAACCAATTCCTTGGCTACCTGGGACACGGAGCCTGTTTTCTTGATTATGACAATGACGGAAAAATCGACATCTTTGTTGCGGCCGGCGGGATGGGAGGGGGAATCTCTCTCTACCACAACCTGGGCAATGGCAAGTTCGAGGATGTTACGAAGAAGGCTGGGCTTGACCCAAAACTGGAGGGAGCCGGATGCACCGCGGGCGACTATGACAACGACGGCTGGAGCGACATCGTACTCACCGGGAACGACGACGTCAGGCTATTCCATAACCGGAAGGACGGCACGTTCGAAGACGTTACGGCTGACGCCAACGTCGGCGCGAATGATTTAAACCTGGGAGTCACATTCATCGACTATGACCACGACGGTGATCTTGATCTCCTGGTGACCCGTAGCGGCGATAAGGCCGAATGGGGAGACATGTTTCGGAATAACGGAGACGGAACCTTCACGGACGTGAGTGAGAAGTTGGGATTCTGGGAAATGGGATCGTCCGGAGGGGAGGCAGCAATCGGCACAGATTACAACAATGATCGAGCGGTTGATATTTTGGTGCCGGGACTGGGGCCGAGTATTTTGCAGAATCAGAGAGAGGGGAAATTCCTTTTACAAAAGCCGTGGTCCTCTGACATGCCGGCGCCGGTAAGAGGCGCTGCGGTTCTCGACTTCGACCATGATGGCTGGATGGATACGGCCTTCACGCACGACGGATGGACGAATGGGCAAAGCATAACGCTATGGCGGAATGAGAAAGGCAAGTTAGCGAGGCGAGTGGACTTTCCGAAAGTAGAATGGCTCAAGGGCTGGGGCATTGCCGCCTTCGACTACGACAACGACGGCTGGGTTGACCTCGTCGCCGTCGGCGAGACGAAAGATGGCAAGGGCGAAATTAAACTCTTCCGCAACCTCGGGCCTGACGGCTTCAAAGACGTCACCGTCGACGTTGGCCTCGACAAAATTCAACTTAAAGATCCGCGCGCCATCATCACCGGAGACTACGACGGCGACGGCGCCACCGACCTGCTCATTACGCAGAATCACGGGCCGGCCGTGTTGCTGCGCAACGAGGGCGGCAATCAGAATCACTGGCTGCGGTTGTCGCTCAAGGGACTGGCCGACAATAAGTCCGCCATCGGCACCAAGGTCGAAGTTTTTGCGGGCGGGAACCGGCAGAAGTTTGAAATCTACGGCTCCAACGGCTACCTGGGGCAGAATTCCACAGACATCGTCGTCGGCCTGGGCGATTCCAAAGAAGCGGACATCGTGCGCATGCTGTGGCCAACCGGCGTGCTGCAAGACGAAATTCAAATCGCTGGTGACAAGCAGCAAAACTTCCAGGAGATCGACCGCCGCGGCAGTTCCTGCCCAACGCTGTTTGTGTGGAACGGCGAGCGCTACGAGTTTGTCGCTGACATGCTGGGCGCGGGCGTGGTCGGCCACTGGGTCGGGCCCGGCCAGCGCGACGTTCCGCGGCCCGTGGAGTGGATCAAGATTGATCGGGCTGCGATTCGGGAGAAGGGAAATCAAAATCCCCACTTCTCGCAAAGTACACGAGAAATGGGGCACCCGGGTTCGGCTGAGGTCCAACGTCCGAGGTCCGACGCCGGTCTTCTCAGCTTCCGTTTCATGGAGCCGCTCGAAGAGGCTGTTTACCTCGATCAGGTGCGGCTGCTGGCGGTCGATCATCCGGTGGATGTCGACGTGTATCCCAACGAGTATTTCGCGTCGAACCCGCCGTATCCGCCGTTCAAGGTGGTGGTAAGCCGCGACGCGCGTCCACCGGCGGGGGCGTGGGACGATCACGGGCACGACGTTCTGCCCTATTTACGCGCGCACCATTATTTCGGCGATTTTGCGCTCACGCAGTTTCAAGGATTCGCCCAGCCTCATAGCTTGACACTCGATCTGGGTGAGGCCTACCGCGGCGGTCCGCTCTGGCTGCTGTTGCATGGCGAGGTCGAATACTTTTCGGCGAACAGCATGTACGCGGCGTCGCAAGCCGGAATTGAAGCGATCTCGCCATACGTGGAAGCGCTCGGCGCTAGCGGACAGTGGAAACGCGTGATCGACGACATGGGATTTCCCGCGGGCGGTCCGCGCACCATGACCGCCGATCTCACCGGCAAGCTGCCGCCGGGCACGCGAAAGATTCGCATCACGACCAATCTGCAGGTTTACTGGGACAGCATTCAGATCGACCGTACGGAACAGGTAGCGCCGCCGTCTCGGCGGCTGTCCGGCGGGCGACTCGCCCGGGCCGCCGGGGAGCAAAGTGAAGCCAATGAGTGCTACGCTGCTGGCCAGGGCGTGGGCGGGACGCCCACGCGACAGCCGGCGGGACGCCGGCGCTACGATTATTGCTTGACCTCAATGCCCTTGGTGCACGCCGATCTCGAATTCCACGGATATCCGCTCAAGATCGAGGGCACTCCCGCTGGCAACGTGCAATATGTTTATGAGACGGTGAGTGCGACCGGGCCCTACACGCGTCCCTCGGGAACCTACACGCGTTATGGCGACGTCCTGCCGCTATTGACCGCAACCGATGACAAGCTCGTCGTGTTCGGCTCGGGCGATGAAGTTCGGCTCGACTTCGATCCTTCCAATCTGCCCGCGCTTCCGAAAGGTTGGGTGCGCGACTATTTCTTTGCGGCCAATGGTTACGAAAAAGACATGGACTTCTACGCGGCGGAAGGGAATTACGTCGCCCCGCTGCCCTTCCTCAGTATGGGCGAATATCCTTATCCGCCGAAGAAATCCTTCCCGCTCGACGATGCGCACGTGAACTATCTGCTCGAGTACAACACGCGGCACATGTCGGGAAACGAGCAGCGTGGATACTGGTTCGACTACGGCGATGCAAAATAGAGCCCGGCCCAGCCTAAAAGGGCGCATATGGAAACGTTTTAATATTGACAATTTCGCCTCACCCATAATCCAATAGCCGGACCCATGGAAAACACTTCTGCGTCCTCCTCCGCCGCACCTCGGCTTCGCCGCACGCTCACGCTTTGGGACCTGATTTTCTACGGAATCGTTCTCATCCAACCCATTGCGCCGGTGCCTTTGTATGGCGTGGCGCAGAAACTTTCCGACGGCCACTTCGTCACCATCATTCTGATTGTGCTCGTTGGCATGCTCATAACCGCGGTCAGCTATGGACGCATGGGCGCGCTGTATCCACAAGCGGGATCGGCCTACACCTATGTCGGCAAGGGACTCAACCCGCATCTCGGTTTCCTCGCTGGCTGGGCAATGATTCTCGATTACCTGCTGCAACCGCTCATCAACACGGTCTGGATTGCGACTGCGCTTCACGAGCGTTATGTGCAGCAAGTTCCTTTTATGGTGTGGGCTTTGCTGATCGCGGGCGTCATGACGGTGCTGAACCTGATTGGTGTGAAGGCTTCGGCAAAGGCGAACAAGGTGCTCCTTGCGGTGATGTCGGTGGTGGTGGTGGCTTTTGTTGTGCTGGCGCTGAAATATCTGTATGGCGGCCAAGGGTGGGCAGGACTGTTTTCCTTACAGCCGATCTACGATCCGAAGACGTTCGATGTTCACAAGATTCTGAAGGCGAGTTCGTTCGCTGCGTTGACTTACATCGGCTTCGACGGCGTGACTACGCTCGCCGAAGATGTGGAAAATCCGAAACGGAACGTTCTGCTGGCGGTGGTGTTGACCTGCATTTTTGCCGGTGTTTGCAGCGGGATTGAAGCGTACCTCGGAGCCCGCGTCTGGCCGGACTGGCATACGTTTACGAATTTTGAAACTGCATTCATGGATATATGCAACCGCGTCGGCGGGAAGGTAATGTTCAACGCCATGGCCGCGATCTTGATTGTTGCGGCGTTTGGCAGCGGACTGACCGGGACTCTGGGCGCGGCGCGGCTGCTGTTTGGCATGGGACGTGACAATGTGTTGCCGAAGGGCTTCTTCGGGAAACTCAAGCCCGGAACGAGCACTCCGACCAACAACATTCTTCTGATTGGCGGGCTGTCGTTTACTGGAGCCGTTCTCTTGTATCACATCGGCAATGCCTACGAGCATGCAGCCGAACTCCTCAACTTCGGCGCGTTCCTTGCCTTCATGGGTGTGAACCTGGCGTGTTTCTGGCAGTTCTCGGTTAAGGTGCGGGCGGGATATCGGCGACGGCTTCTGGTCGACGCTTTCTTACCGCTCATTGGTTTCCTGGTCTGCACCTACTTTTGGTGGAATCTGAATTCGCTGGCCAAGACCGTGGGTGGGATCTGGTTTGCAGTCGGAATTCTCTATGTGGGATACAAGACGAACTGGTTCCGCTCCGCGCCCGTGATGATTGATTTCAGCGATTCGTAGTGGCGTGAGTCGCGAAGTAACGGCCGGGCGTAGTCCCCAGCGTCTTCCTGAACATGGCGATGAACGCGCTGGGCGTGCTGTAGCCGGTTTCCAGGGCGGCATGTGTGATTTTTTCGCCTGCGGCGAGCAGTTGCAACGACCGCATCAGGCGGAGTTGCTGCCGCCACTTTCCCAGCGACAGGTGCGTCTCTACCTGGAATAGCCGCTCGATCGTTCTCTTGCTCGCTCCCGCCTGCTTGCAGACCGCATCCAGCGAGCACTGCTCACTCGGATCGCGCTGCAGCGCCTCGGCTACCCGGACCGCTCTTGGATCCGCTGGACTCGGGAGTTGTAGCGGTATTGCCCTTACCATCCCCAACTGATCGACGATGACAGCGATGAGACGGGCCTGAATCTTCGATCGCAGGTTCAGGCGCGGATACGTGCACGCATGCAGAATCAGTTCCTGCAGAACCGGCGAAACATTGACCACGCAGCAGGTTCGGGGAAGGCGTCGAACCAGCCGGGCCCGAAAGTAGATCGTCCGCATCGATACCGCGCCCGACATGACAATGCTGTGAGGAATCCGCGCCGGAATCCAGACGGCCCGTTGCGCCGGGACAATCCACGCGGCCTCGCTGGTTCGCACCGTCATCACTCCTCGGCACGCGTATACCAGTTGATCCTCGGGATGAAAATGCTCAGGAATGGCGTGGCCGTTCACGAAGTCGTACGCGAGTGTCGTCACCGCGGAGGGAAAAGCCGGGCACGCCTCCGGAGTTTGTCGTATTCGCGACATTTATTGTCATAATAGCGAAAGATAGCAATTCGAGCAATGCTGTAAGGTGCAAGTGATTCGGGATACGCGCCGCGCCGCAGCGGCACCAGGAGGATTGTATGCTTGGGTCCACCAACATCGTGGCTTTCGTGCCGACCAGGGATGCCGACAAGGCTAGAGCCTTCTACGAGGGCGTGCTTGGCCTGCGCTTCATCAACGATGACGGCTTTGCGCTGGTGATGGATGCCAACGGAATCATGATCCGGGTCGCAAAGGTGGGAAAAGAGTTTACTCCGGCGCAGTTCACGATTCTCGGCTGGCAGGTGTCTGGGATTGAAAACATGGTGCGGGCGCTGCACAACAAGGGCGTCCACTTCGAAGTCTTCGGATTCTTCAAGCAGGACGAACTCGGAATCTGGACCGCGCCCACGGGAGACAAAGTCGCGTGGTTCAAGGACCCTGACGGCAATATCCTCTCGGTTTCGCAGCACGTGCAATAGGAATGGTGTAATTGGATGATCAACTTGAGATCACAAATTGTGATCTCAAGATTCGATCTTCCAATTACTCAATTTCCCCAATTCCACAACTACCAAATTTCTCACTCCACGTTCCAGCCGCTAACCTCGACCACCGGTTTCGCTGCCCCCAATTCGCTGGCGCGATACGTCGCCGTCACTTCGCGCTTCTCGCCCGGCATGAGGGAAATGTAATTGTCTTCCCAGACCACCGGGAGAATCTCTTCTCCCTTCACACCTTTGACGACTTTTAGGCGCACAAAGAAGGCGAGACTCTTGCTCGGGTTCTGAAGAGTCACGTGGGTCATTTCTTCCTCGTCTTTGCGCTCGCTGTGGTCGGTGACTTTCAGTTTCACTTTGGGCAGTTGTGAGAGCGCGGTGAAGTCCGCGTAGGATGCCGTCGGAGTCATCCACCAGTTACTCTTTGCCCAGTCGAGCGTTTCGGGCTTGGTGGAAAGCCAGTAGAAATTCGAGCCGACAAGTTTGCCGGTGGAATCCTCCAGGCGCAGAGCGAGGAAATACGTGGGGCTCAGTCCAGCGACGTCGGGCAATGCGAAAATCTTCGCAGTGCTGTCAGCCGGAGCATCGACCGTATTCGATTGCGTGAACTTCTCGGTCGCATCAAGATTGTAGATTTTCGTGGTGAGCTTCAGCCCCTTGACATCTTCATACTGGCTGCTGACCACCCAGATCGAATGATCGTCATAGCCGTAAACCGGATGCAGGGCTTCCATGGCGCGCTTGGCGCCGAAGTATCCGCCGCCGGGACGCAGGTAGTAATCGTATAGGTGCCAGATCATCGACGGCCAGGCGTTGTTGAGCATCCACTGAATCACGCCGGTCGCCTGATATTTGTTGCGGCTGTAGGCCTCATACATCGCCCGCACGCCCTCGTAAGTCTGCATCTGCGACTTGATGGCAAAATCTTCCACGTTGTCAGATTTGCCGTAGCGGTTAGCCAGGGCGTCGCTGAATACGCCAATGGTTTTAAACTCGCCGCCACCGGCGTGATAGTTCCAAACGTCGTCGATGGGCCACATGTGGTCTTTGCCCACCATGGCGCGAATACTTTCGACTGGCGGGACAGCCGGTCCCATACTGGTTTCGGTGTTGAAGCCGTAGGCGCCGCCACAGCCTCCGGGATTGCACAGCTTGCGGCCCGGTTGGCCTTCGGGCGTGTCGACCTGCCAATAGCTGGGAGCTACATACTCGTAGGGCCCGCTCATCTTGACGCCGCTGTTGCCGGTGACGCTGGTCTTCTTTCCAGTCGCCGATGAGACCACGGGATTGGGCCAGAACAAATCTTTCTCCACGTCGAGATACATCTGTTCGACGTCGGGCGGAGGGGCGTTGTCGCTGCCGTTCAGCCACATGACGATGCTGGGATGGCTGCGCAGGCGGTAGATCTGGTCGCGCAGGGACTGTTTGGCGATTTCAAAATCTTCAGGCTTCCAGCGCGGCCAGCGCTCCCAAAAGTCGCAGCAGCACCATCCGGCCATGACCAAAATGCCCTGACGATCGGCCAGGTCGAAGAATTCCTGGGTCTCGAGTTTGCCTTCAAGGCGGACGGTGTTGAGTCCCATATCGCGGACGTAGCGGAACTCGTCGTGCAGGCGCTGAGAACTTTCGCGGAGCATCAGGTCGGGAGTCCAACCGCCGCCGCGAATCAGAATGTTCTTTCCGTTGATGTGGAACGCGCGCCCGCCGATGGCGTTCAAGTCAGAAGTAATTTCACGAATGCCGAACTCGGTGGCGGAATGGTCGCTGACCGCGCCGTTGACCTCAACCTCCATGTGCAGAGGATGGAGATTGGGCTTGCCCATCTGCGCAGGCCACCACAGTCGCGGGTTCGAGAAAACGAGTTGCTTGAATTTGTCGGGAGTGAAAGTGACGTCTTTCGATTCGTTGGGTGCAAGTTCCACATCCTGTTCGAACTTGATGCTCTCGATCTGGCCCTTCACCTTGCCCTTGGCCGGCTGATTCGTGCCGTTCTTCACTTGGGCGGTGACCGTCAGCTGCGCGGAATCGTTGGTGGGCATGTTCAGTTTCGATACGACTGTAGGGTAGCGCAGCGCCACCGGGCCGCTGTACGTGAGGTTTACATCGCGCCACAGCCCCATATTCTTGTCAGGCGGCGCGGGATTCCAGTCGACGAACGTAATGGCGAGATCGTGTTCGGTGGGGGAATAGACCTGGACTGCAAGCACGTTCTCAGCGCCAGGTTTGGCAGCGTCGGTCACATTGAATTCGTAAGTCCGCCAGGCTCCAGCCACGTCATCAGACTTGGCGATCTCCTTGCCGTTCAGAAAAATGTTCGCCCGGTAGTTAATGCCGTCGAACTTCAGCCAAACAGTCTTGCCCTTGTAGGATGCCGGGACCGTGAATTGCTTGCGGTACCACCACGAGACCGCGTAGGGGCTGTCGGGCGCCATGGCGATGTTGGAGAAATTCTGGCCGATGGGATAGTTCATGCCCGGGTAGTCGCGCAGGTTCGTGCCGAAGAGAGGATCGGCGAAAGTCTTGTCCTTGACCAGCGCGGCGACGACAGTGGTGGGCACGGTCGCTTCGTGCCATCCCTTCGGGGCGAACTGCGGCGTCGAGATGACTTCTCCCTTGGCTTCGACCTTGGCTGAGGTTTGCAGAGACCAGCCCTCGCGCAGGACTAACTTGGCTTCTCCTGCGTTCGTCGCGGCTGGGTTCTGGGCCAGAAGGGATGAAACCAGGAGGAATTGAATCACAACGAGAAGAGTGACTGCCGACAGCTTGCCTGAGTTCATGGTGCTCCTAATCATGTTGCTCCTAATCAATGTATTCAATCGAATTGCGGTTCGTGCAGCGTGCGAACCGTTGCGGTCAAGTTCGCGGAAAAATGTCCCCGTGAATGGATAACATTTATATTAATACGTTTCAATAGCGGAGTTTTGCAGCATTGTGGATTCTCTGGCTCGGGACCCATCTGAAAGCGACCCCAGTCTTTACCCAGGCAGTTCAGGGATGCTTGCCAATCGGATGCCGTCCGGCGAAGGTGGCCGGGCTGGTTTATAATTAAAAATTCGCCTCTCTACTCTGGAGTGATAAGACAATGATTCGATTTCTGCAAAAATCCGGGCAGACCACCAAATATGTTCTCGGCGGGCTGCTCCTGATCATTTGTGCCTCGATGGTGATTACGCTGATCCCCGGCGGGTTGCAAGGGGATGTATTCACGGGCGGGACGCCCGGCCAGGGTACGATCGCGAAGGTAGATGGCGCGGATATCAGCACCGACGACGTGCGTCAGACAGCGCGTCAAAATGCGCAGCAGGACGCCCAGCGCTACGGCGAGATGGCGGCGAAGATCATGCCCTTTCTCATCCAGCAGGAGACCACCCGCGCGGTCGACCAGTTGATCAGCCGTCAGGCTCTGCTGAGCGAAGCCGCGCGCATGGGGTTGCGCGTAACCCCAGGGGAAGTGAAGGACGAGCTGCAGCACGGACGCTATGCGGCAACTTTTTTCCCCGGCGGCAACTTCATCGGACAGGCCGAATATGAGGACCAGCTGCAGCGGCAAGCGAATATGACTCCGGCCAAGTTTGAAGAGGCCGTGGGCCACGACATTCTGCTGACCAAGCTGCAGGCGCTCATTTCCGGCAGCGCCAGTGTGAGTGAAGCCGAGATTCACGGGCAGTTCCTGAAGCAGAATGCGAAGGTTAAGTTCGACTATGCGGTGTTGAAGCAGGACGATTTGCGCAAGGGCTTGCACCCGACCGACGAAGAACTGAAGGCGTATTACGAAGGCCACAAGGCGAGCTACGCGAACTCGGTGCCGGAGAAGCGCAAGGTGAAGTACGCGGTGGTCGAGACCGCGAAGGCGGAAGATGGCGTAAAGATTACGACAGACGATCTGCAGGCTTACTACAATCAGCACCGCGACCAGTACCACGTGCCGGAACAGGTGAAGGTCAGCCATATCCTGATCAAGACTCCCCTGCCGGGGCCCGACGGGAAAGTGGACGAGAAGGGCGTCGCGGAGGCGCAGCATCGCGCCGAAGATTTGCTGAAGCAGTTGAAGGGCGGAGCCAAGCTGGAAGATTTAGCCAAGAAATATTCTGAAGATCCGGGCAGCGGTAAGCAGGGTGGATCGCTTGGCTGGATCGGCAAGGGGCAGACCGTCCCCGAGTTTGAGAAGACCGCGTTCTCGCTTCCCAAGGGACAGATCAGCGATCTGGTGAAGAGCAGCTACGGATTCCACATTATTCGCGTGGACGACAAGCAGGAAGCGCACACGAAATCTCTGGACGAGGTGAAAGCTGAGATCGAGCCGATCCTGAAGCACCAGAAGGGACAGCAGATTGCGCAGAAGCAGGCGGAGGACCTTCTGAAGCAGGCTCGTGCCCAGGGTCTGGACGCCGCCGCGGCGGCACAGCACATCCCGGTGATCAACTCCGATTTCGTTGCCCGCAAAGATATACTGCCCGGGCTGGGGCCGGCGACTCAGTTTATGGATGCGGTGTTCAGTGAGGCTGAAAAATCGCCGCCGGATGTTGCTCCGTCCTCTCAAGGCGTCGTGGTGTTTCAGTTGCTCGCGGTGAAGCCGGCTTCGACACCCACGTTTGAGGAGATCCGCACCAAGATCGAGGAAGAGTTCAAGAACGAACGCTCCAGCGTTCTCCTTTCGCAGAAGATCCAGGAACTGTCGGATCGCGCCAAGGCCGAACATGATCTGAAGCGCGCGGCTAAGGAACTGGGCGCGACCATGAAGACCAGCGACTTTGTCCTGCCCGATGGACAGGTGCCCGACGTGGGCTCCATGTCGGGGCAAGCCTCGGTGGCGTTCAACATGAAGCCAGGAGAGATCAGCGGTCCCATCAACAGCGGCACAGACGCCGTAGTCCTCGCGGTGCTCGAGAACCAGCAGCCCACCGATGCCGACTATGCCGCCAAGCGCGACCAGATCCGCGATCAGTTGCTGCTGCAGAAGCAGCAGGAGCGCTTCGCCCTGTTCGTTTCCAGCCTGGTCGATGAGATGACGAGGTCTGGAAAGATCAAGCGCAACGAAGAAGAAATAAAGCTATTGAGTCGCAACGGCAGCGAGCAGGGAATGTAGCGGCGGTGACATGTCCTTTCCGCGCGCCGCAGGCATTCTGTTGCATCCCACGTCGTTGCCTTCGCGCGGCGGCGTCGGTGATTTTGGGCCGGCCGCTTATCAGTTTGTAGACTTTCTCGCCTCCGCCCGCCAGGGCGTGTGGCAGGTTCTGCCGCTGGGGCCGATCGGCTACGGCAACTCTCCCTACTCTTCCACCTCCGCATTCGCCGGTAATCCGCTGCTGATCAGCCTGGAACGACTCGCCGAGCGTGGCTGGATTGATATTGATATTGGTATTGACAAGGAAAAGATCGACCAGACCCTCGGATCGTCGGCCAGTTCCGGTCCCGTCGAGTACGAGAAGGTTTTCGCGCAGAAGATGCCGCTGCTGTTTCAGGCGGCGCGCAACTTCCTGCGCTCGGCTTCGGGCGATGCCCAAGCTCGGTTTGACAGGTTTCGCGCGGAAAATGTTTGGTGGCTGGAAGATTTTGTTCTCTTCGATGCTCTGCGCGCCCGGCAGAAACTAGAAAGCTGGAATCGGTGGCCGCGCGATCTGGCGCATCGTGAGCCCGCTGCATTGGATAAGGCGCGTGAGGAACTCGCGGCCGATGTCCAGATTCGAAGCGCATTGCAGTTCGCTTTCTATGAACAATGGAGGGCGTTGCGGCGATACTGCTCCGAGCGGGCGATCCGCATTGTGGGCGACGTCGCAATCTTCATGAACCATGACAGCGCCGATGTCTGGACGCACCCGGAACTGTTTCGGCTGAATGAAAATCTGGAGCCGGAAGTCGTGGCCGGCGTGCCCCCTGACTTTTTCAGCAAGACCGGGCAGCGTTGGGGAACTCCGCTCTACCGTTGGGATGTGATGAAGGAGCACGGTTATGACTGGTGGATTCGGCGGCTCCGCTGGGCGACTCAGCACTGCGACTACATCCGGCTGGATCACTTTCGCGGGTTCGACCAGTTCTGGGAGATTCCCGCGGCCGACGCTACCGCGGTGAACGGCCGCTGGGTCGATGGTCCGCGGGACGACCTGTTTCTGAAGGTCCGCGAGGCGCTGGGCGGCCTGCCGTTTTTTGCCGAGGACCTGGGCTACATCACTCCCTCGGTGTACGCCCTGCGCGATCGCTTGCAAATTCCCGGGATGGCCGTTTTGCAGTTTGGCTTCGGAGATGAAGGCGCGCACATCTACCTGCCGCATCGCGCCGAGGGCAAAGTCATATACACCGGCACCCATGACAACGACACGGTGGAGGGATGGTGGAATTCTGGTGCGGCCGAGCACGAACGCCGCAACGCGGAGGCCTATGTCGGACGCTGCGAAGATGGCATCCATTGGGCCTTTATCCGCGCCGCCCAATGTTCCACTGCGAGCCTGAGCATCGTTCCGCTGCAGGACGTGTTTGGTTTCGGCAGCGAGGCTCGGATGAATACGCCAAGCCTGCATGGCGGGAACTGGCGGTGGCGTTTCGACCCGCAACGGCTCAAGAGCGAACTCGCTGCGAAACTGGCGCTGCTCGCCGAGGTGAGCGATCGTCTTCCCAAGCCGTTCGCCACGTTGCCGAATGAAAACTTTGCCGCGTGAACTGCTGACAGCGGGGCCAGTAGTTTGGAGTCGGTTCCCAACGAACGGTTTCGCGATGTTGTCAAAGGTCAAAATCCCCACGTCTCGCAAAAGACGCGAGACATGGGGCACCCTGGCAGCCAGCTTGGATTTAATTGTGAATGCGTTGTTAAAAACAGCGTGCTTTGCGCCTCGGCGCTGTTCGTGTATAGAGGGTAGGGGAGTATCGGCGTGACCGAACCGATTGTTAAACCGCCAATCGAACCGCAGGCCGAACCGGCAACCGAACCGATCATCGAAGCGGTCGGGGTCGAGAAATCCTATCCGCAGGCGGATGGCACGCGGATTCAAGTGGTCGGCCTGACCAATCTCGCGATCGAACCGGGGAAGATTGTTGCCTTGCTCGGGCCCTCGGGCTGCGGCAAATCCACGCTGCTGCGCATGCTGACCGGGCTCGCGCAACCGTCGTCGGGCACACTCTTGTGGCACGGCAAGCCGCTGGACGGCCACATGCCCAACGTGGCCATAGTTTTTCAGAGCTTCGCTCTATTCCCCTGGCTCACGGTGCTGGAGAACGTGGAAGCCCCGCTGGAAGCCAAGGGCGTACCACCCGTCGAGCGCCGCAAACGCGCTTTGCGCACGCTCGACACGGTGGGCCTGGACGGTTTTGAAACGGCGTATCCCAAGGAACTTTCCGGAGGCATGAAGCAGCGCGTGGGATTCGCGCGCGCGCTCGTCGTCGAGCCCGAAGTATTGTTCATGGACGAACCGTTCTCGGCGCTCGACGTTCTTACCGCAGAAAACCTGCGCGGTGAACTGCTGGAACTCTGGCTGAACAAGAAAATGCCCACCAGCGCCATTTTTATTGTGACCCACAACATTGAAGAGGCTGTGATGCTCGCCGACCGAATCATGGTGCTGGGAAGAAATCCGGCGCGCCTTCGGTCCGATTTCAATATTCGGTTGAAGCATCCGCGGGACCGCAAGTCGGCGCGCTTTGTGGAGTTGGTGGACTACATCTACAAGGTGATGACGGAACCGGAGGTCGAGCACGATCTGCCCGATGCCGAGACCACGGCGGAAATCATCCTGCCCACCGGAGGACTGACGAAGGATGTTCTGAAGAAGCAGGAAGCGCCCCTCCGCACCGCGAAATACCAGATGCTGCCGCACGCGCGCGTGGGCGGAATCGCGGGCCTGACGGAATTGCTGCGCGATCGCGGCGGGCGCGAGGATTTGTTCCGCCTGGCCGAGGAACTGGTGCTGGACGTCGAAGATCTGCTCCCGATTCTTGAGGCTTGCGTGCTGCTGGGTTTCGCGTGGTTGAAAGAGGGCGACGTGCAGATTACGCCGCAGGGAGTGGCGTTCGCCGAGGCCGACATCCAGCAGCGCAAGGTGCTGTTCCGGAAGGCGGCGTTGGAACATGTCACCATCCTGAAACAGATTGACAGCATTCTGAAGCGGAAGTCGGATCACTCGATCGCCGACGAGTTCTTTCACGACATTCTCGACGAACATTTTTCCGAAGATGAAGTGCAGCGCCAGTTCGAGACCGCAATGAATTGGGGCCGCTATGCCGAGATATTCGATTATGACCGCGAAAGGGGCCGTCTGGTTCAATCCGAACCGCCAGCGTCGTCAGAGCCTCCATCGGCGCCAGCGAGCCAGACGCAGAACTCGGCCTCCGCACCGAAATCCTGAAGAAGAGTTCACTGGGTCGAATCAGCAATCGCAATGAAAAAATCAGCCAGCCTGCGAGGATTTTCGGCGTATCGAATCTGGACGCAACTGCCCAGCATCGAGATCTCGTACCTCCCCGACCTGCTCATGTTCGGCGCGGGAATCGCGTTGTTCTATGGCGTAGTGGTAGTCGGGCGCACCTGGCTCGGCCCGTTCACGCCCGAGGTTGAGATCTCCCGCAGCCTGCTCGCGCTGCCAGCTTACGCGGGATATTCGCTGCTGCGCATCACGATCGCCTACGTGCTGAGCCTGGCCTTCGCCCTGGTGTACGGCTACGTAGCCGCCTCGAACCAGCGCTTAGAGCGGTTCATGATTCCCCTGCTCGATGTGTTGCAGTCGATTCCAGTACTCAGTTTTCTTCCTCCCGTCATGCTCGCGATGGTGGCGTTGTTTCCGGGGAGGCAACTCGGTGTGGAAGCGGGCGCAATCCTGTTGATCTTCACCGGCCAGGTGTGGAACATGGCCTTCAGCTTTTATGCATCGATGAAGAGCATTCCGAATGAGATGCGCGAGGCCGCAAGAGTTTATGGGTTCAGCTGGTGGCAGCGCTTCATTGAAATGGAATTGCCCTTCGGGGCGATCGGCCTGGTCTGGAATTCGATGATGTCGGTGGCGGGCGGCTGGTTTTTCCTGATGGCTTGCGAGATGTTCGTGCTCGGCTCGCGCGACTTCCGGCTGCCCGGGCTGGGTTCGTATTTGCAGACGGCAGCCAGCGCGGGCGACACACGTTCAATTCTCTGGGGAGTCGGCACCATGATCGCGGTAATCGTGCTGCTCGACCAGTTCGTCTGGCGTCCAGTCATTGCATGGGCGGAGAAATTCAAGGTGGAGCAGGTCGAGAGCACGGACAGTCCGAGTTCGTGGGTGCTCGACCTGATTCGGCATTCGCACAGCCTGGCGCAGATTGGCAAGAAGACGGTGCGCCCGCTGAGCGAGCGGCTGATGCAGTATTTTTCCCGCGTGCGTTCCAGCGACAAGGCCGAGCAGCGCAGCGCGTGGAAGATCTGGCTTGTGCGGGCGTTGGTAGTCGCGCTGCTGGCTGCGATGAGTTATGGCGTCGTGCGTGTAGTAATGATTTTGGCCGGCCTGCAGAAGGTGGAGTTGCAGGAGGCCGGGATCGGTTTGGTTGCAACATTCGTTCGCGTCAACGTCGCATTGCTGCTCGGCGCGTTGTGGACGATTCCTGCGGGCGTGGCCATTGGCTTCAATCCGCGCCTGGCTCGCATCGCACAGCCGCTGGCGCAGATTGCCGCTTCGGTCCCCGCGACCGCACTTTTCCCCGTGGTGCTGCTATTGCTGATTCGCGTGGGCGGCGGGTTGGGAATTGGTTCGATCGTGCTTCTTCTGCTGGGAACGCAGTGGTACATCCTGTTCAACGTGATTGCCGGGGCGATTGCGATTCCGACGGATTTGAAGGAGTGTTGCTCGGTCTTTCGGTTGCGAGGGATTGAGCGATGGAAGAAGCTGATCCTCCCCGGGATTTTTCCCTACCTCGTCACCGGCATGGTCACGGCCTCCGGCGGGGCGTGGAACGCGAGCATCGTCGCGGAATACTTTCACTTCAAGGGCCACATTTACACGACGGTCGGGCTGGGCGCGACCATCTCCCAGGCCACCGATGCCGGCAACTTCGACCTGCTGCTGGCCGCAACCATGATGATGGCAGCTACCGTAGTGACGATGAATCGCCTGGTGTGGCGGAAACTATATGCGCTCGCCGAGAAGCGCTACCGGCTTGAGACCTGAATCGCGCTTCGCGGGCACCTGTGGTTACTTTCGAGTTTCCTCACCTCTCATTTCATCAGCTTTTAACCTGCGCTTCATGCTGGCGCAATGGGCTTGCGCTATTGGTATGAAATGCCCTTAGACCATTTGCATGCGGATCCGACGCAAGGTGAAGTGTTGGCGCACGCTGCTGAATTTCCCGGCTTGGCGAAAAAGTTCGCTCCCGTCAGCAAGGTCAGGGAGTTGTACCGGCGGGTGCAGCGATCGCCGGATGGCTTTCGTCTGGAAAGCCTGCTCGCAGAAATGCGCGTCGGACTGCGCGTCGCTGCGGCCGATGAAACGCGGATTCCCGCCAGCGGACCAGTTGTGGTGGTGGCCAATCATCCGTATGGCGTGCTCGATGGCGCGATCCTCACTGTGCTGCTGACACGCGTGCGGCCCGACGTAAAAGTTCTGACCAACTTCCTGCTGGCGGACGTGCCTGAATTGCGGAAGCACTGCATCTTTGTGGACCCGTTTCAATCTGACCGATCGGTGGAGTCGAACCGCCGAGCTGTGCGGGAGGCTCTCGCCTGGTTGCAGCAGGGCGGCATGCTCGCGATCTTTCCGTCCGGCGAAGTGTCGCACTGGCAGATGCCGGCGGCGCAAATCGCCGATCCGGAGTGGAACGACACGGCGGTGCGGCTGATTCGCAGGACTGGAGCTACGGCGCTGCCGGTATATTTCTGCGGCTACAACGGCGTCGGATTTCAGCTGATGGGCATGCTCCATCCCAAGCTGCGCGCGACGTTTCTGTTGCAGGAATTCCTGCAGCAGGAAGGCAAGACCGTCGAAGTCCGTGTGGGTAGCGCAATCCGGGCGGATGCGGTTGAGGCGATCCCTGGCGATCGGGAGGCTACTGAATATCTACGCTGGCGCACCTACTTACTCGCTCGCCGAAGCAAGCCGGAAGCAGTGTGGCACACGGCATTGCGATCGCGTCTCGCCTTCAAGATTCAGGAGCCAGTGGCGGCTCCGGTGTCGCCGGACTTGCTGGCCGAAGAAGTGGAGAGTCTGCCTGAAGACCGGTGTCTGGCGGCGAACGGCGATCTCGCCGTCTACCTTGGAACTGCAGCGGAGATCCCGCAACTGCTGCGGGAAGTAGGGTGTTTGCGCGAGTTGACGTTCCGCGGAGCGGGCGAGGGAACAGGCAAGAGCCGCGATCTCGATCCCTTCGACGACTACTATTCGCACATCTTGTTGTGGAATAGAACCAAGCAAGAAATAGTAGGGGCTTACCGCGCTGGCAATACAGCTGAGATTCTGAAAGCACGCGGTATCGCCGGGCTCTACACCAGCACTCTCTTCCGCTATGACGAGAAAGTTTTCGAGAAGCTCGGCCCGGCGCTTGAACTCGGGCGTTCATTTGTGCGGCCGGAATATCAGCGCCAATATGCGCCGCTCCTGCTGCTATGGAAGGGAATCGCCCGCATGGTGGCGAGGCATCCGGAGATTCCCGTGCTGTTCGGCGCGGTGAGCATCAGCAACGACTACAACCAAGCGTCGCGCGAAATGATTTACCGCTTCTTTGAAGCGCACATGCAACAGGATGAACTCGCGGGATTGATCGAACCGCGGCGGCCCTTTCGCGCGGGACTCCTCCGAAGGTGGGATTGCCGCGGAATGTACCATGCCTTCCGCGACCTGGACGAGCTTTCTCAGCCCATCACTGACGTGGAGGCCGACGGCAAAGGCCTGCCGATTCTGCTCCGGCAATATGCCAAGATCGGCGGCAAACTGGTCGGATTCAACGTCGATCGCAAGTTTTCCAACGTCCTTGACGGTTTGGTGGTGGTGGATTTGCGCCAGACCGAGCCGGCGGTGCTGGAGCGTTACATGGGGCGGGAAGGCGCGGCACGATTCCGGCAGGTGCACGCGGCAGCGGCAACGCGCTGAGTCGCGGCGCAGTTCACTTCGTGGGCGGGCGGGTTGCATTCGCGGGCAGCGCGCAGGCTTGCCCAGCGTCTTTGAGCGCTTCTTCCAAGCCTTGTCCCAACCGAGCGAGTTCCTCCTGACACATCAATTCCTGCATCCGCTCAAACAGTTGGCGTTCTTCCTTTCGGATGTGCGCAGACATGCGCCGCGCGAATTCAGATAGGT
This sequence comes from Acidobacteriota bacterium, assembly GCA_013289685.1. Taxonomy (GTDB): domain Bacteria; phylum Acidobacteriota; class Terriglobia; order Terriglobales; family Acidobacteriaceae; genus Sulfotelmatobacter. The sequence goes on from JABCZL010000008.1 coordinate 148,581, forward strand.
CGGCCGCAGACATTTCTCGTGCCTCCGCTTCGGCAAAACATTCGCGCAGCATGAAGTGATCGAGTAACAGTTCGTCGACCAGCGGACCCAATTCCGGGAACCTTCGCGCCGCCGGAAACAGCACGTGCTCTTCTGCCGCGAAATGAATTCTGATTTCACTTTCGAAGTGCTGCGCGACTTCCGCCTGCCATGCGGCCAGATCGGCGTCGCCGATCGGCGAGGCGCGATCGATGCGAACACATAGCGCCAGGGCGTGCTGGTGCTGGCGAGAGAGGGGAATCAGATTTCGGTCGCGCAGCATGACGGGTCCGCCCTCTTCAAGAGTTTGCGCGCTCCAGCCGGGACGAAGGTTCCCCTTCTGCCGGCGCAGGCTCGACGGCGGGGCGCACGGTGAGCCAGTCCGTGCGAACGCGCTCCCACTCTGAAATCAGCATTCCGTTGGCCTCGAAGAAGCTGCGAATGCGGTAACGTCCCAGCCGGCGATCTCTTCGAGAATCGGCGCCAGCACGGCGAGTGCACTCGTACTCAGCACCGTGCGCTTCGCAATCTGCGAGACGTTCGGCGTCTCGGAAACCGCAATGGTGAGTCCATCGCGCGAATTGATGTGCAGCATCACGTGAATGTCGGAACTGCCATCACCGGTATAAATGACATGATCGGGTCCAGCCACCTGCTGCTCGAGCAGGCGGTCGAGCACCGCGACTTTTCCGTAGCCCGCGGTGGCGCGAACGATGGTGTCGATCTCTCCCGATGGCCTGTAGCGAAACTCCGTCCCGAAAATGTGGTCGGGCGGAACAATATCTTCCAGCGCCGAGATAACAATCTCCACCGGCGCAGCCGATAGAACATAAAAATCAAATTGATGGCCGTCGATGCCCGCATCCAGAAGTTGGCACAGTAGCTTGATGTCGCCTTTCAGGCGGATGCGCTTGCCCACCTCGTGAAGATGTTCCTTGCGAACTTTCGCTTTGAACTCCGGATCATGCAGCAGCAAATAGGCCAGTTCCGCGCCCTGCTGCACCAGGTTGATCTTGGCCATTCCCTTGGACTTGCGTTCGAATTCCTCGGTGGGAATGCCGACCAACTCAGCGAGCACGTAGCCCGAATCGTTGAAGGTGAGCGTCTGGTCAAAGTCGCTCGCGAAAATGTAGCTTTTTAGAGCCTTGTCTGCCATATACCATTCGATTCGCGCCAGGGCCCAACGCCCCATTAAAAGAATTGATTGCGATTATATGCCCGCCTGGTTGCCCCGTTGTGAATATAAGGTGTGAATAAAGACACGGCCGCTCAAGCTTTGAGAATGTAGATTTCAGCTGCGTTCACAGGAGCGAGGATGGTAGTGGTGCAGTTTGAGGGCGGCGATTCGTATCAGGGCATGCCTTCAGGCGTGCCGCAGAAGCCGCCACGTATGCCCGCTTTAGCGGCTGTGACGGCCAAGGCCAGCGGCTGAAGCCGTTTAGCTTCTTATTCAGCTTGTCGGCATCGCTGAAGCGAAGCCCTGATACGAATCGCCTTCCTCAAACTGCACCACCACCCGCGAGGATCGTCGCCTTTACTAAATTCGTGGGCACGTCCAAAATAGAAGGTTCGGCACTAGATGGTTCGGCTCACGAGGCCAGCCTCTAACCGTCGATCGAGCCGCAATAGGATTTTTCCGGCACGTTGACACGAGCAGATTCAAGACGAGAAAGAGGAGTCTCATGGCAGTAGTGACAGGTGAACTGATCCGAGCAATGAATTATGTGGAAGACATCACGGCGACCTTGCGCCGGATTTGTATTTATATTCCCGCCATGGGCGCGGAGGAGCGCAAGCGGTTGGCCGACTCGTTGCGCGCGGCCGGCGGCGCCATCGATGCGGCCATCGCGGATTTGGAAAAGGCGGAGAAATAGGTGAGCCGGGTCCGATGAGTGAAGTCAACACGATTGCAGTGATCGGCGCCGGCATCATGGGGCGAGGCATCGCGCACGCCGCGGCGCTGGGCGGGTATCGCACCATCCTCGAAGACCTGCTGCCCGGGGCTCTGCGCAAGGCTGAGACCGAAATTCGCGCCAATCTCGATAAGGCGGTGGAACTCGGCAAGGTCACCGCGCCCGATGCCGATTCGGCGTTTCAGCGACTGGAGTACGCGGGCTCCGTCGAACAGGCCGCGCGCGAGGCCGACCTGATCATTGAAGCCGTCCCCGAGGAGATGGAGTCGAAGATCGAGATCTTTACGCTGCTCGACAAAATCTGCCGGCCTGCGACGATGCTCGCGTCGAACACCTCGTCACTCAGCGTGACGGAAATCGCAAGTGTCACCTACCGCGCGAAAAAGTGTATCGGCATGCACTTCTTCAATCCCGTGCACAAAATGAAGCTGCTCGAAGTCGTGCGCGCGCTCGATACCGACGACGACACGCTGGCCACCGCGGTCGAGGTGGGCAAACGCATGGGCAAGGAAGTCGTTGTAATCAAGGAGTCCCCAGGCTTCGTCACCAGCCGCATCAACGCTATCATCGGCAACGAGGCTTTCCACATGCTGCAGGAGGGCATCGCGTCAGCCGCCGACATCGACAAGGCTCTGAAACTGGGGCTGAACCATCCCATGGGTCCGTTTGAGTTGGTGGATCTCGTCGGCCTCGATACGCGGCTAAGCATTCTCGAATATCTGCACAAATCGCTAGGAGACAAGTATCGACCCGCTCCGCTGCTCGTGCAGTACGTGAAGGCCGGACGCTTAGGACGAAAGACGGGGCGCGGCGTGTACGAGTATCCGGAAGCGCCTTCCAAACCCTAACCTGAATTTAGGAACGTGTCGCCTCGCTGCGCCGTCGCCACATAATTTTAGGTGTCGCCGCTTTGTGCCCGAAACTCAGGCCTGCCAGGGCTGCGACCTTCTCTTCTTCGATTCCCTTGCTCGCGACCATGACGTGAAAGCTCTCTCCCATCCCAGCGGGAGTGACCAGGTGTTTGAGCTGCAAAGCTACCTTCGCGAGCTCCTGCGGCAAGCGGCATTCCTCGAAAGCGTCGGCAAATTCATTGGCCTCGCCAATACCCAGCAGAAACTGAGATTGGGTGACGAGCTTCTGCGGCCGCATACCCTGTTGTTCCGCGCTCGCTGCCAGCGCTGTGAAGTTTACGTCGGCGGTGATGTCCTGTTCGCCGGGCGCCTCGTAAGGGTTGGCGCTCACCGAATGCTGGCGGATCGCCTTCAGCGTTCCGCGATGCCGTCCCGCAAGTTGTTCATCGCGAGCGTAGCCGTAATCGATGACCACTACGAATCCGCGCTCGAGGTGGGCAGCGCCACTCATGTGAGTCTGCGCTTGCAGGGGCACTTCAACCCGCTCACCGGGCCCAGGATGGATTGAATAACGGTCGAGGAATTCGAGTTCTTCCGGCGACGCCTGCGTCCAGGTCTCAACAAAATGGTCATGCCGCGCGTCGATGCGCATGGCGCCGTTGGAACTGAGAATCTCGACCGGCAGGGCATCAAAGAATTCGTTAGCGAAGACGATCGTCGGTGTGCTGACATCCTCGCTCACTTCCTCGCCCGACAGCAGCGCCTTGCCCGATTCGAAATGACGGCTCAGAGCAATCTCCATTCGCTCGCGCAACGCTGGCGAGCGTTCGTCTAAAACGTAACGAAGCGCCCCAAAGAAGTCTGGAAACTTTTTCTCCGACCAATCCAGCACATCCTGCGCAAAAAGTCCGCGGCCCGGGCCAAGTTCTTTCAGCGTGATCTGTGCTGGAGAGCCCAACGCCCGCCACATTTCCTCGAATTGCCGCGCCAGCAGCCGTCCAAATACCGCATGCACATCGCTGGAAGTGTAGAAGTCTCCCGCTTTTCCGAACTGGCCCGCGTTGCGGGAGTAGTAGCCGAGTTCAGGATCGTAAAGGCAAATCTCCATGTAGCGCGAGAAGGGAATCGGGCCGTGTTCGCGGATCTCCTGCTCGATCTTTTGGCGGAGCGTGCTCACAGTCCCTTCCGCTGACGGTCGGCGCGGTCCTGCGGCGTGCGGATGAACATTTCCATGAAGTAGTCATGGAGCGCGTCGAAGAGTTGGCGTTGGAAGCTCCATTCGAACTGGGAATCGTCGAGATCGCGGGGATGCAGATCGAAATAGTAGGTGTGCACCGGAATGCTCTCGTCTTTGAATTTGATGATGATCTCAACTCCTTCGCCTTTGGCTCGCGCCGAGAAGTTCAGCAGGGGATGTTCGTATAGGCGCAGTTGCGCCAGCACGCGGTCGAGTCGGGAAGCTGCCGTAGACACGGAAAGATTGTAAAGCAAGAAGATTGAATTATGTACAGTATTCCTGTACATTTGGAATGCGAGGCTTTAAGTGACCGAGACGACGTATACCAATCTGCGCCAAAGTCTGGCGTCCGTGCTTGACCGCGTGGCCAACGACCATGAAATTGTGATCGTGCGCCGGAAGGGCGATCAGAGGGTTGCGATGGTTCCCGCCGATGAACTCGCCGGCCTCATAGAGACCGCGCATCTTCTGAGATCGCCAAAGAATGCGCGGCGACTGTTGACTGCACTGCGGCGGGCAACTGCGAGAAAAGGCAAACCGGAGTCGTTGGACAAACTCCGCCGGGAGATTGGACTTGCCGGCTAAGGTAGACCGGGACGCAGTCTTTCATTCCGAGTTCCGGCAAGACCTTCGCTACTGGGTCGAAACCGACCGAAAAATTGCGCTTCGCGCCCTCGAACTCATCGAAGGAATCTTACGCGACCCCTTCACAGGAATCGGAAAGCCGGAGCCCCTGAAGTACATCCTTGCGGGATGCTGGTCGCGCCGGTTGACCCAAGAGCACCGGCTAGTGTACCGCGTGAGCGAACGAAGGATTGATTTTCTGCAGGCGCGCTACCACTACTAAAGGCGAGAGGAAATTATTCGTAACGCAGCGCTTCGATAGGATTCAGCCTGGCGGCCTTGATCGCGGGCAGCATGCCGCTGATGATGCCGACGAAGCTCAGAATCATCGTCGACCAGATCAGCGTGGAGGAGTCAATATAGAGGTGAATGTCGCCCTCGCTGGCGTTTTCTTCAAATGCACTCCACAGCGTGAGCGATCCCACAGACCACGACACCAGATATGCGAGGGCCACGCCCAACAGCCCGCCCAAAGCGGTAATCACCAGAGCTTCCGCCAGGAATTGAAACAGAATGTGCCAGCGGTGCGCGCCCAACGCTTTCTCCACGCCAATTTCGCGGGTGCGCTGCGTGACCGACACCAGCATGATGTTCATCAGTCCCACGCCGCCGATTCCCAGTGTCAGCAATCCGATAAATCCGAGCAGAATCTTGATCCCGGTGGAGATTACCTGCAAATCCATCAGATCGGCAAACACGTCGAAGACAAAGATGGCGCGGTGATCTTTGGGATCGAAGCTGTGGTGAAAGGCCATCGATTCACGTACCGCCTGCACGACCTTAGCATGATCCCCTTCGTATTCCATCACGACCGAGCTCAAGTAGTACGTGTTGGTCAGGTCGCTCATGGCGCTGTAGGGAACGTAGACGTGCTCGTTGATGTTGTCGTCCCCGTTCTGCACCTGATGCTTGAGCACGCCGACGATCTGGTAGGAAATGCCGTCCAGGCGGAGATTCTCGCCGAGCGCGTTTTGGCCCGAGAACAGCTTTTTCTTCGCGTCGGAGCCGATCACGGCGACGCGCGTGTGCGTGAAGTCGTCGGCCTCGCTGAAGAAGCTGCCTTCCGCCACCTCCATCTTGCGCATCCGTCCATACGAGGCATAAACGCCACTGACGCCATAGTTCGAACTGCGCGTGCCATAGGCGACCACGCAATTCTTGAACGCCTCCGGCGAAACCCGCTTCAGCAGCGGAACTTCGGCGCGAATGGAATCGACATCGTTGATGGTGAGGCGAACCTGCGTTCCCGCTTTCGTGCCTCCAGCCTGCAACTCGGTGCGGCCGGGAAAAATGAAGACGAGGTTGGTGCCAAACGAGCGGAACGCCGACCACAATCCTCGCTCGAAACCCGTGCCATAGGCCAGCAGCAGCACAACCGTGGCGATGCCCCATGCCATCCCGAGCATGGTCAGCAGGCTCCGGCGCCGGTTATGGCGCAACGCGTTGTAAGCCTGAGTTGCGAGATCGACGATCATGGAAAACAGCTCCTAGCTCCTAGCTTCTAGCTTCTAGCTTCAAACCTGACTCCCGCCCGGTTTGGCTAGGAGCTAGCAGCTGGAAGCTGTTTTTTACTCCTGCCGCAGCGCTTCAACCGGCGGCAATAGCGCCGCTTTTCGTGCCGGATACAAACCCGCGGCTATCCCTGCAATCGCCAGCGAGCCAATCGCTGCGATAGCCGATGCCGGGATAATTCGGGGCGTGTCAAAGCCCTCCGGCGACGGCAACATGGCCAGCAGCGTCACAAAGCCGGTTGCGATGGCCAATCCAATCCCGCCGCTGAACGCAGTCAAGAACGCACCTTCGATAAAGAACTGCGTCAGGATGGCGCGATAGGTCGCGCCCAGCGCTTTGCGCAGACCAATCTCTTTCGTCCGCTCCGTCACCGACACCAGCATGATGTTGATGATGCCGATGGCCCCCAGGCCCAGGGTCACAACCCCTACCACTCCCAGAAACCAGTCCATGGCATCGAAAATCCTGCCCACGCGCTTCATGTTTTCAATCGTGTCCCAGTCTTCGAAAGCGTCTTGCAGCTTGGGATTGAAACCGTGGCGGCGCGCGATGATGCGATGAATCTCGTCCTTCGCCTCGGCGTGCAGTTCCTTGGTGATCGGGCGATAGTTGATGAACGAGATCGCGTTCTCCGAATTGGCCTTGGCCATCGGGAACAGGTCGCGCATGGTTTCAATGGGAATAAATATCCGCGAGTTCGTTCCGTTATTGCCGTCGCGCCCGACTTTCGCGACCACACCGACCACGTCAAAGTTGATACCGTTGAGCAAAATTGTCGACCCCACGGCCGGACGTCCTGGAAACATGTTCTTCAGCAGTTCCCAGCCCACGATGGCCACGCGGCGGCGGTCGGCATTGTCCTGGTTATTGAACCAGCGGCCCGGTTCCACGGGAACGTTGCGAATCTGGTTGTAGTCGGAGGCCACGCCGAAAACCTGGCCGTTGGTCGAACCGTAATCGCTGACCGCCCGGATGTCCTCACGATTCAAAACCGGCGACAGCGCCCCCACGAACTGGGCCTCATTGCGGATCGCCAGATAGTCTTTGTAGGTGAAGTAGTAGAGCTGCCCGGACTGCGTGCTGCCCTCGACTGCCGGAATGCGTCCGGGAAACATAAACATAATGTTTTGACCGAGAGTCGCGAGCTGCTTTTCCTGGCCGCTGCGAAAGCCTTCTCCCAGACCGACCAGCAGCAGCAACGATCCCACGCCCCACGCGATTCCGAACATGGTGAGGAACGAGCGCAGCTTGTGCGCCCACAGGGTCGACAGGGACTGCCGCACGATGTCCAGAAGCATTCGCATACAATGTTGGAGAATAATGCCCCCACGCCTCCGGGGAGGAGCGTGGGGGCACCCGGGTAACGTTCAGGCGAGGGGTCTCAATCCCGCCTAACCATCTGATCAGATATACGCAGCCGGGTCCCTTAAAGTTCCCTGCTGGCATGTAGTGACTTAGACCCCGCGAAGAGGAAAAAGGTTAGCCGATCCGGACTATGTTGGCCACGGCGTGCCGCACAAGAGTGCGGCCACATCAGAGCACAGCGGCTGGACATCAACTGTTTATCGTCCGACGAAAGAAAGGAATCTGTTGTACCGGAGTGTCTTACTGTGAGGCTTTTTCCTTAGGCCGCTCGTAGGCCTTCTGCAGATATTTCCGCGCCTCTTCGAGTGCTCCAAAAGTGTTGTCGTTGGTTTGCGTTGCCTGGCGGTACTGTCCCACAGCGCGTTCGCGCTGGCCCGTGATGTCGAAAATCTTGCCCAGTTGGATGTGGCTCCAGACTTCGGTCCAGCGCGGCTCGCCGTCCCCATCAATCGACGCCCGGTAGGCGTTGGCCGACGACTGATAATTCCTCTGGTAAAAGAAGACGTCGGCAATCCGGTAGTGAGCCAGCGAACTGTTCTTGTTGAGGTCGAGGGCCTTGTTAAACTCGGTCAGCGCCCCAGACAGATCCCCTTGTTGCTGCAGCGCCTGTCCCCGCAAGATGGAGGCGCGCAGCTTTATGTCGCTGGTATTGGTCAACACGTGGTGGTCGGGATCGATCGCGATGCGGCGCGGACGGCCGAAGGTCTCAATCGAAAACGGTGACGTCGTGCCCACCACTTCAACGCGCTTGTTTTCGGTCTTGCCGTCGGTATCGATGCGCAGGTCCACCGGCATGCGGAACAGATCGAGATCCTGCGATATTTCGCCGGTAACACGGAATCCGGAAGCCTTCTCTTCCTTGGGCTGTTGGGCGCCGGCTCCGCCCAGACGGTAGGTGGTGTACTTCAATTTGAATTCCGGCGCGCCCGTGGAATCGAGCCACTGAGAGAAAAACCAGGTGAGCTGGTCGCCATAGTTTTTCTCGGCGATGGCTTTGAAGTCGTCCATGCTCGCCGCCTTCCCGGCGAACTCCCCGGCAAATTCGCGCATCGTCTTGTTGTATTTGTCTTCGCCCAGCACCCAGCGCAGCATGTGCAGGATCATCGCCCCTTTGTCAGTGGCCAGCGATTGAAATTCCGTAGAGAAGATGTCGAGCTTGCTGGCGCTGGAGAGCGGAACCGTGTCATAGGCCAAGGCGCCGACCGACATATCCTTCACTGCTTCTTCCAGACCGGCGGCTCCGGCGGCATTCTCCACATACATGGCTTCCGAATAGCGGGAGAAGCCGTCGCTCAGCCACCAGTCGTCCTTCGTCGCCGGACTCACCGAAACGCCCCACCACTGGTGCGCAATCGCATCCGCCAGCAGGCGGTAGTTGGTCTTCTCGGTGACAGAAGGCCCGGCCAGGCCCGCGATTTCCGGCGCCCACGCGTAAGGCAGCGTGTCGCCCGGCAGTTCCACGACGTTGAGTTTCTGCGAAGGCGGCAGGCCGTAGAGCGTGATGAAGAAGGTGAACTCCTGCACCGCCGTCGTGGTGTACGCCGAAGCCAGGCTCTGATGCGTAGGCTTGAAGAAGACGTGTAGGTCCATGCCGGCTTCGTCGCTCTTGTACTCCTGAAAAACTCCGGCGACGATCGTGCCAGGGAAGCTGGCCTTGCTCGAGACGAACTTGAAAGTCTTGGTCGGCAGCACGCTCGCGTTGGGCTTCTTCGAGGCCGGAGTGTCGACGACAGTAGATTGTCCGCTGCCGATCACGAACATGTGCGCCGGCACGGTCACGCTGATGGTCGAGGTGAAACGGTTCAGTCCAAATCCGCTGACCGGGAACCATCGTCCGGAGTAGAACAGGTAGCTGGTGTCATCGCCGATGTATGCCAGCTTCAGGCCGGGAACGGGGCTGTTGTCGGCGCTTTCCAGCACGCCTTCATATTCGAAGGTCAGGGTAGTCGAGGCGTCCTTGGACAGCCCTGCCGGCAGCGGAACCCGCACAGTGGAATCCTGGGTAACACGCTCGGCCGATAGCGGCTGATTCTTTTCGTCGAGAACCTTGGTGACACGCAGGTCGTTGTGCAGCTCAAAGACCGCGACACTCAGATCCTGCAGCGCGGTGAATTTTACCTTGGCGCGCGCCGTAATCTGGTGGAGATGCGGGCTGAGTTCAGCCTCGATCTGGTAGTCGTCCACCCGTAGGCGCGTTTTGTCGGCGGCCCGCGACGGAATCGCGAGTAGCACTACCAACGTCAGGGTCAGAGAACTGCTAAGGACGCTCAGAGCGCGCCGCGGGTGACTCAACATTCAGGAGATTCTCCAGGAAATGATAACCCATTTCCTATGATGAAGATTCTCACGCAAAAGATGCTGGGAGCACAAGGTTTAGCTTGCCGTATGTCAGGATTTTGTCATTTCCAGCTTTTGTGATTATTCCGAGCGCAACGAGGAGCGTCAGCTCCATTGGCATCCCCACAAGCTTGTCGTTCTGAGCGAAGCCATCCCAAAAGGGTTGTCATTCCAAGCGCTAGCTCATTGGCATCCCACAAGGTTGTCATTCCGAGGAGCGACAGCGACGAGGAACCTGCTTCCCGCCTGCGTCCTACGAGCCTAGAGCTTAGGCACCAGCGCCAGGATGATGTCCGCCGCCCGGTCGGCCGGGTGCTGTACAGCCCCGGAACCAGCCTGTGGGGCGCGAAGGCGCGCCTTTACGCGGGCCAGGCCCTCCAGCATACGGTCGCGCGCGGGGCCGTCGGGCAGGATCTCCTTCACCACGGCCACCACCTTTTCCGCGGTGAAATCCTGTTGCACCAGCTCCGGCACAACCTCCTCCCCGGCGATCAGATTGACCATCGCGAATCTTGGAACCTTCACCCGGGGCTTGCCCAGCAGATAAGTCAGCGGCGAGACGCGGTAGACCATCACGAACGGCGTGTTCATCATCGCCGCCTCGACTGTTGCCGTGCCACTGGCTACGATGCCGGCGCGCGAGTGCCAGAGCGCTGGCAGGGCATCCGGCACGAGAGTGATTTTCCCCTGGCCCATGAGGCTCGGCAGAAAGCTAGGGTCGAGCGTGGGTGCCACCGGAAGCAGAAATTCATACGCCGAACCAAGCTGACCTGCCGCCTCTAGAATCGTCGGCAGGTTCATGCGAACTTCTTTCACGCGGCTGCCCGGCATGAGCGCGATCCACGGCTTGGTGTGGTCGAGATGAAATTGCGCTGCATAGTCGCCCCGCTCGACTGTCGGGTGCGGCAACTCCGCCAGGGGATGACCGACGAACATAGCGTCCACGCCGCGCTCACGGTAAAACTGTTCTTCGAAGGGAAAGATCACCAACGCCTTGTCGATATAGTCGCGGATCAGGCGCACGCGTCCCTGCCGCCACGCCCAGAATTGCGGCGCCACGTAATACACCGTAGGAATGCCGCGTCTCTTCATCTGCCGCGCAACCCTCCAGTTGAACGCCGGAGAGTCGATGACGATGGCCAGATCAGGCCTGCGCCGGTCAGCCTCGGCGATCAGGTGCCGGTAGAGTCGCAGGATCTTCGGCAGATGGCTGACAATCTCCGTGATGCCCACGACCGCGAGGTCCTTCGAGTCAACCACGGTGTCGCACCCCGCAGCCCGCATGCGCTCCCCGCCCACGCCAAAAAACTCGAGAGTGGCTTGTTTAGGGACAGCCGCCCTCGGCTGTCCAGCGGAGGGCAGCTCTGCAGGCCTTCGCTCGGCGGCCCGCCGCAGAGCCCCAATAAGCTCCGCCCCATACATTTCCCCCGAAGCCTCGCCGGCTGAGATCAGGATTCGCAAGACAGCATTGTAAGGGAGCGATGCGTATGTGGCGCGGGCGCCCCGCCCGCGACTGCGCTACCCAAACACCTCGCAGCCGCGCGACGAACTCAGTCGTCCGCGCTGGCGGTGACCTCGGGCTGCCGTAATTCCCCCGACCCGTTAGTGGGCGAGGGTCCCCGCGCTACATTCAACTCCTGATCTTTATACTGCAGCTGATACAGCTTGAAGTAAATGCCGCGGTTCGCCAGCAATTCCTGGTGCGTCCCCATCTCGCGGACCTGACCCTTATGCATGACGATGATCTTGTCGGCGCGCTGCACCGTCGACAGCCGGTGCGCAATGATCAGCGACGTCCGTCCTTCCACCATGCGTCCCAGCGCGTCGCGCACTTTGAACTCGGTTTCCGTATCGACACTCGAGGTAGCTTCGTCGAGAATCAGAATCTTCGGCTCATGCGCCAGGGCGCGGGCGAAAGATATGAGCTGCTTCTGGCCCGTCGAAAGCGTTGATCCCCGCTCGCGGACTTCTTCGTTGAACCCGTTGGGCAGCGCGCGCACGAAATCGCCGAGATTCACGTCCTCCGCAGCCTTCGCGACGTGAGCGTCCAGAATGCGCTCCGTGCCCAGCCGAATATTGCCGCCGATTGTGCCGGTAAACAGGAACGGGTCCTGCAGCACGACGCCAAACCGGCCGCGCAGGTCGTTGAGATCCATTTCTTTGACGTCGACCCCATCGATGCGGACCGCGCCTTTCTGCACATCGTAGAAGCGCAGCAGCAGGGAAATAAGAGTCGTCTTGCCGGCTCCGGTGTGGCCGACGACCGCGACGGTTTCTCCCGGCTCGATCGCGAAGGTCACATCACGCAGAACCCAGTCGGGCTGAGATGGCAAGTCCGAGATTGTGGAGCCCCGGACGCCCTCGTCCGCGGTTGCGCCGGCGCTCCCGGACGAAGGCGTCCGGGGCTCCATGTCTTTATTTTCCCGGTATGCGAACCACACATGGTCGAACTCAATGCGTCCCGGGCCTTCGGGCCTCTTCGTCACGGCTGGCGAAACGACGTCGACCGGCGTATCCACCAGCTTAAAAATGCGTTCGCTGGCCGCCATCGCGGACTGCAGAATGTTGTACTTCTCGCTGAAGTCCATGATGGGGCGGAAGAAACGCTGCGCGTACGCCGTGAAGGCGATCACCACGCCGAGCGAGGCTGCGGTCGCAACCACGTGAAACGACACCAGCGTCTGGCGGCTGAACTCAATGGAAACGCTGTTGGCAACAACGCCGCGTAGCACATCCTGCCCGCCAAACCAGATCACGCAAGCAATCGCGATCGCTGAAAAGAAATCAACCACCGGGTAGTAAACCGAGTAAGCCATGATCGCGTCTTTGAACGCGTCCATGTGGCTGCGGTTGATGTCGGAGAAGCGGTCGTAGGCCTTGCGCTCGCGGTTGAAAAGCTGCAGCACGACCATGCCGCTGACGTGTTCCTGCAAGTATGCGTTGATCCGGGCGATGGCAGTGCGAATACGCCGGTAAGAATCGCGCACCTTGTCGCGAAAGACCTTGGTCGCCACCACAATGAACGGCAGCACCGCAAACGTAATCAGCGCCAGCTTCCAGTTCATGCACAGCATCACGCCCAGAATCCCCAACAGCACGAACAGATCTTCAAAGATCGAGACAACGCCGGAGGTGAACATTTCGTTCAGCGCGTCCACGTCGGTAGTGACGCGCGTGACCAGCCGTCCGACCGGATTCTTGTCATAAAAAGCCACATGCATGCGCTGCAGGTGCCGGAATATCTGGCTGCGCAGGTCGAACATCACTTTCTGTCCAGTCCATTGCATGAAATATGTTTGCAGGAACTCCAACACGAAGGTAAGCAACAGCAGGCCGAAGTAAATGGAGGAAATTTGCGCGATCCCGTGCAGCGGCCGCGGGCTCAGCCAGCTCCACAAGCCCAGAGTCGCGCCCTTCACCGGTGCAAGGTAGCGGTCCACGGCGACTTTTACCAGGTAAGGCCCCAGCACGTCGCAGAACGATTTGAGGACGATCGAGACAATGGCAATCGTCACCTGCCAGCGATAAGGACGCAGGTAAGTGAGCAGCCGCCGCATCAGGCGGCTGTCATATGCTTTGCCTAGTACTTCCTCTTCCTGGGCCATTGTTTGCCGGTCAAACTTCGCAAAGAAGCGGGTGAGCGGCGTTGAACACGCCTCTCCACAGGGTACCTCAAATAGATGGTCGACACAGCCGCCGGGATGGAAAACGTTTCTATGTCGCGCGGACCTGCCCTGAGCGAACGCCGAACGGCCCCACGCCCGCGGGTGGGATAATCAGAACAGTGCCTTTGGGAATCTACATCTCCGTTCCGTTCTGCCGGACGAAGTGCAGCTATTGCAACTTCGCGTCCGACGTGTTTTCACGGGCCGTCTTTGACCGCTATGTGGATCGCGTGTGCGCCGACGTCGCCGATGCTCACAAGGTTGCAAAAGAGATCGGCGGGCAATTCGAGCACGAAGTGGACTCGATCTACCTCGGCGGTGGAACGCCCACGGTGCTAGAGGCCGGACAACTTCAACGGATGTTTGACGCGGTCCGCGCGCAGTTCTCTGTGCGGCCCGATGCCGAAGTGACGGTCGAGTGCGCGCCAGGCACGCTCTCACCCGAGGTGCTGCAAGCGTTGCTGCGCTGCGGCGTGAATCGCGTCAGCCTGGGAGTGCAGTCCCTCGTCGATGCCGAGGCAGCGGCGGTTGGACGGTTACACAAGCGCGCAACCGTCCTGGAAGACATTGCCCGTCTGCGCGCCGCAGGCATCACGAACATCAATGTCGATCTGATCGCGGGCCTTCCCCATCAGACCGCCGAATCCTGGCAGCAGTCGCTCGATGAGACCCTCGCCACCGGCGCTGCCCACATTAGCGTCTACATGCTCGAAGTGGACGAGGACTCGCGACTGGGCCGCGAGGTGATCGCCGGCGGAACCCGCTATCACGCTCATTTCGTCCCCGACGAAGAGGCCACCGCGGATTTCTATCTCGCCGCGTGCGATCTCCTGGAGGCCAGCGGCATCGCCCAGTATGAAATTTCCAATTTCGCGCGTCCCGGATCCGAATCGCGCCACAATCTCAAGTACTGGACGCGGCAGCCCTATCTGGGCTTCGGCGTCGACGCTCACTCGATGCTGAGGTCGGCGACGCCCGAAGCCGACGCGATGCGCTTCGCAGCCGCCGACATCCTGGAAAAATATGTTGCCGGATCGCCCTTGCAGAGCGCCGTGATCTCGCACGCATCCGCATTGGAAGAAAGCTTTTTTCTTGGCTTGCGCCTGAATCGCGGCGTGAACCTGCGAGACGTCACCGCGACGTTCGGTCAGCAGGCCGCCGATACCGTGTCGCCCGCAATCGCAGAGTTAATCAACGACGACCTGCTGCACCGAGACGGTGATCGCATTCGCCTCACCCCGCGCGGGAGACTGCTCTCGAACGAGGTCTTTCAGCGATTTCTGGCTCCCGTTCCCTAGTCAGAAGCGAGCGTCCTCCGGACGAACGTCCCGCACTACGCGGATAGTATTCCGTAAAAGTTCGGCCAACCATCCGGTCGGTTGGCCAGAATGCGGGATCCCGCATTTCCCCCAGTGTTCATGCTGGGTTCCGCATGCTCAGGATTGACTTCCCGGGGTAACTTTATCGCACTCCAACGCTGTGTTCTAATCGGAATCAGATTGTCCAGCCGATGACGATATTGCGCCGCATCGGGCCGGAGGAACCTTGGATTTCCAACTGAACGAAGAGCAGTTGCAACTAAAAAAAACCGTTCGCGAGTTTGCCGAGCGTGAGATCAAGCCCCACGTCATGAAGTGGGACGAGGCCGGCGAGTTTCCGCTCGCCACCATCAAAGAACTGGGCAAGCTCGGAATGCTGGGGATGGTTTTTCCTCCTGAGTACGGCGGAGCGGGCATGGGTTACGTCGAGTACGTGACCGCGATTGAGGAACTCTCTCGCGTCGACGGGTCGGTCGGAATCATCGTGGCGGCGCACACCTCGCTGTGTTCGAACCATATTTTTCTGGCCGGCAATGAGGCGCAGAAAAAGAAGTACGTCAGCAAGCTGGCGACCGGCGAATTCATCGGCGCATGGGGACTCACCGAGCCGTCGTCCGGATCGGACGCGGGCAGCGCGCGCATGACGGCCGTGCGCCGCGGAAATAGCTGGGTTTTGAACGGCACCAAGACTTTCTGCACCAACGGCCACTATGCCGACGTGATCGTCGTGCTCGCCGTGACAGATCGCGCGGCGCACACTCACGGCATTTCCGCATTTGTCGTCGAGAAAGACACCAAGGGATTCCGTCCCGGCAAGAAAGAAAACAAGCTGGGACTGCGGGCCAGCGATACCGCCGAGTTGACCTTCGAAGACTGCATGATTCCGGCGGAGAATCTGCTGGGCGGCGAGGGCCAGGGATTCCCCGATGCCATGCGCGTGCTAGACGGCGGCCGAATCTCCATCGCTGCTTTATCGCTGGGCATGGCCGAGGGGGCGTACGAGGCGGCCCTGAAATATTCCAAGCAGCGCAAACAGTTCGGCAAGGCGATCAGCGATTTCCAGGCGATCCAGTGGAAACTGGCCGACATGGCCACCGAGATCGATGCGGCCATGCTGCTCACCATGCGCGCCGCGTCGATGAAAGACGCCGGCATGAAGACCACGCAGGAATCGTCCATGGCGAAACTCTACGCCAGCGAAGTGGCCGTGCGGTGTGCCAACGAAGGCGTGCAGATTCACGGCGGCTACGGCTTCATCAAAGACTATCCAGCCGAAAAGTTTTACCGCGACGTAAAACTCTGCACCATCGGCGAAGGCACCAGCGAGATTCAGCGCTTAGTGATCGCCCGGCAGCTGCTGAAGGACTAGCGGCTTGGCTCTTAGCTTTTGGCTCTTAGCCACACCTGCCACACAAACAGTCCCCAGTAACTGCTGGCGAGCGCCACGAACAGAGCGGTCAGCAGAATGTGGCCGATCACGAACTCTCGTCCCTGAGGCCAGTCTTCGTGGGAAAAATAAAACGCGTCGACCAGAATCCGCGCCGTCCAGTAGCTTCCAACAAAACACGCCAATCCCAACGCCGCCCGGTCGCCGCGGAGCATTTCCGTGTGCAGCACGAGCGTGAGCGTGCCGAACGCAATGATGGTCAGCACTGTGAATCCGCCCTGCACCCAGAGCAATTTCCGGTTGAACGGCATGAGCTGCGCCAGATCCCGTTTCCAGTGCAAGCGCGACGGCACCTGAGCGCTGGCAAACAGAATGACGAAATGTCCGGCGCCCGCCAGCCACAAAATGAGATCAAAGCATCGCTCCGCGAGAGTCTGTGTCATAAAGCGTGAACCGCACGCATGAACGGAATTATGACACGCAACACGAACGGAGGATGAAAAAGCCAAAAGGCCGGCGAAGCGGTCACGATCACCAGGAAGATCCAGGCGATCGGGCCTTTCTGTAGGCCAAGCTGCCTGCCGAGTCGAGACCTCTCTAAAGTCACACCGAGGCCCTGCACGATGAAATATCCGGTGGGCAAGCCGTATCCTCCGCGGGCGGGCAGTGAAACCACCAGGTCATGAATCAGGCCAGACGCGATGAACACCAGCAACCCGGCCGCGGCCACTCCCGTGCGCCTGTGAAGCGGACGGAAAATCAAATCGTGAGCCAGCTGCCGAAATCCAAGATTCCAGCGCTTCCCCCAGAACTCGCTCAGCGTTTTCGACAGAATCGGTTTCGACATGATCGGCTCGGCCGCGATCCCCACCGCCTGCCAGAACAGCGCGATCAAATGGAAGCTGCCGAAGTGCAGCAGGAAGATCAACCCTAAGAGCCCGATCCACCCGCGCAGCAATTCATCTTGTTCCGGCACGCGGCGCGCGACCGCCCACAGCAACGCAACTCCCAGAGCGGTCTTCCCGGCAGCCCAACCCCACTGCTCAGCGCTCGGTTGAACCGGCCGCTTGTCCGCGTCAAGAAACGTTTCCGCGTCCATACCCGGCCAAGCCAACAGGTAGGCGAACGAACGGCCAACGCCATGCGCAACGTGAGAACGAGCCTTCCACCACGTCATCCACTTCAGCCCTGCAAAAATCGCAAACGACAGCGCCCACATGAACAACCAGGCTGGCAGCCGGCTCTGTACAGCGATCGCCATCGCGGGGAAAACAAGCAGCGGAAGGGTCTCAATCCAGAGGCTGCGCTTGCCGGCACGGGGGGGCGGCGTAGAGACAGAAGACAATGTGTATTCCTTGAAGCAGTGGACTAATATACAGCAAACCGCCTCCGGCGAATCTATGTTGATCATTCGCGGTTCCTACCGTTTCTGGCCAAAGAAGGTCGCGTTTCGCAATGACTACTGCCTGCGGTGCAAGGCGCCGCGTCGATCCATTGCTATCCGGACCTTCGATGTGGGGCACCTCTTCTGGATCCCGATATTGCCGGTGGGCTTTTGGAAACGCTGGCAATGCGAGGTGTGTGGTCAGCCACCACACGCTCACCCGAAGGTTCGCCGGGCCTTCAAATGGGTAGGCCTCGTGTGCGCGATTGCCCTTTCGTTGCTGGTGTGGGCTGTCCCGGGCAGTGCTGATCTCGGAGTGATCGGTTGGATCCTCCGAGTCGCCGCCCCGGGAGGAGGGATTCTCCTTCTCTCTGATCTGCTTGGTGCTCCGAAGGAGCCGTCCCTGCGGCAGCAACTCTCAGCAGTGCCTCCGGCCACGGATACGGTCTGCCCGTTCTGTACGACGCCACTGGTGGCGCTCACCGGAGAGCGCTGGTCATGCCCGGCCTGCAATGCCGTGAGGTATTAGTAACACTCATGTGGGGACAGCTCTCGGCTGTCCGTCGAGCGAAGTTCGATACCACTTTCTTTCCCAGACTCCGATCCTGCTTTACACTGATTGCTTGAATAAGGCTCCGTTGGACACTGCGCACGCGAATCCCGACTCACGGGTCGACCAGGCACGAATCGACCAGGCACGAATCGACCAGGCACGGATCGATCAGTCCCGGATCGACTCGCTCCGCTCGGGCGACGTGCGCACCCTGGCCCGCGCCATCTCCACCGTCGAGAATCGCGGTCCGGGATGGTCCGACCTGCTGAAGGCCTTGTTCCCGCACAGCGGCCGGGCTCGCGTGATCGGGCTGACGGGCGCGCCCGGAGCGGGCAAGAGCACGCTGGTCGACCAACTGGCGCGACTCTATCGCAAACAGAACCGCACGGTGGGAATTGTCGCAGTCGATCCAACGAGTCCATACACTGGCGGAGCGATTCTCGGCGACCGCATTCGCATGCAGGAACATTTCGCCGACCCCGGAATCTACATTCGCAGCATGGCGACCCGCGGATCGCTGGGCGGCCTCGCCCGCACCACGGCCGATGTCACCACCGTCCTCGACGCCTCGGGCCGTGACGTAATCCTCGTCGAGACCGTCGGCGTCGGCCAGGATGAAATCGACATCGTCCGCCTCGCCGACATTACCGTTGTGATTCTCGTCCCCGGCATGGGCGACGATGTGCAGACCATCAAAGCGGGCATCATGGAAATCGCGGACATCTTCGTGATCAACAAGAGCGATCGCGAAGGTGCCGAAAGAGTGGAGCGCGAGATTCGCGCCCTGCAATCGCTGGCCCTGCGCCACGATGGATGGACGCCCCCCATCGTGAAGACGGTAGCCAGCGATGGAACCGGAGTGGACGACTTGGCCGCGGCTATCGCCGACTACGAGGCCTATCTGCAAAAAGAGAATCTTGCGCTGAAAAAGAGTGTGCAGAACTGGCAGGAGAGACTCGTCGAGATGCTTCGCGAGGTCATGCTGGAGAAAGCACGGAAGCAGCTCGGCGACGGGAATCTGACCAAGCTGGCCGCGGAAGTCGCCGAACATAAGCGCGATCCGTACACGCTGGTGGAAGAAATCGCAGCGCAGGCCAAGAACACGTAGCCCCGGACGCATTCGTCCGGGGAGGTTTTGAGCGCGACTGCGGGCCGGATCGGGTGACAAACACTGATTAGGAGAACAAATGGCCACGAATCGGATCAAAGCAGTGGCACTTCTGCTGTGCGGTCTCCTCTTGACCGCGAACCCTCGCGACAGCGTTGGCCAGCCCGGTGAGAGGAAGGACCTTGGAACGCTAAGGGTCCTGTCGGTCAGAAAAATGAGCAACGAGGAGTACAAAAACCGGGTGACGGACCAAATAGGAGCGGAGTATAGCGTGCGATTCCGCTTCGAGGCACCTGCGGACCACGCTGTATTAGTGTATGCGATGAATTGTGGCGAACCCGCGGGTTATGCCTTAACTCGCCGAGGAAAAGAGGTCAGATGGTCGTTCGCTATTCGTCCTGGCGAAGATCCTTCGAAGAGTCCGGGATTCAAGCGCTTTGGAGCCGAGTTATTGACGGAACGGGATGCCTGCTGGATTCGGATGTATCCACTTTCCGCTTATGAATGGGAGACGGAGGAAGAACCGACGGCGAGCGGCGCGGAAATTGCGCAAAGCATTTTCGTCAAGAGACGAACGGATCCGGAACCTACCGAACTGATTTCGCCTTGGTACACAGTTCCGGCTACGCAACAGTAGGGACGAATAATGTTCCAAATCGACCATCTCGGCATCGCAGTCAAATCGCTGGCGGCGGCCAAGGCGATCTACGAAAAGCTGGGTCTCAGCGTCTCCCCCGAAGAAACGGTCGAGCAGGAGCAAGTCCGCCTAGTCATGGTTCCGGTCGGCGAAAGCCGGCTCGAACTGCTCGAAGCCACCTCCGAGAATTCAACCATTGCCAAATTTATCGCCAAGCGCGGCGAAGGGCTCCACCACGTGTGCCTCAAAGTGCCAGACTTGCCCGCCGCCGTCGAAAAGCTGAAAAAAGACGGCGTGCGCCTGGTGTCGCAAGAGATCAAAACCGGCGCCGGTGGACACAAATATGTCTTCGTACATCCCGCCAGCACCGGCGGCGTGCTACTAGAGCTAGTGCAGGGATAAAGTGCAAGCATAAGAATCCGCACCGGCCACGGATTTCACTGATTACCACGGATAAAGCAAGAACGCACAGAAATGCTTCTTCTCGTCACCGACACTTCCGGCAGGAACGGCACCGTTGCACTGGCGCGCGCGGGTGAAAGCTCCAGCACCAACGAAATCCAGTTGATCGAAGTTGCGCCTCTCGCGGGCGGAGCCTTCTCGGCGCAACTCGTGCCGCAGATCGCAGGGCTCCTGCAAAAGCATGCTCTCGGCAAAACCGACATCAGCGCCTTCGTCGTTGTTTCCGGGCCGGGTTCGTTCACTGGCCTGCGCGTCGGCCTCGCAGCAATCAAGGCGTTGGCCGAGATTCTGCAAAAGCCCATCGTTCCTGTGTCCCTGCTGGAGCTTGTGGCAACCGTCGCTCGCGCTCAAGGCAAGGTTGTCGCGGCACTGGATGGCGGGCGCCGTGAAGTTTTCTTCGGAGCGTACGAAATGGCGGGCGAATCGGTCCAGGTTCTCCGGGAGGAACTGCTGTCGCAGCCGGAGTTCTTGCTCGCTGCGAAAGAATCAACGGTCGTCACCCCCGACTCAGCCTTAGCGGATGCGGCGCGGGCCGCAGGTCTCCCCGTGCTCGCCGTCGATCCCCCCAACTCTGAAATGATCGCCCGCTTCGGATGGACTAAGCTGCAGGCTGGCAGAACGGTCCCGCCCGAGCGGTTGGAAGCGAACTACATGCGTCGCTCCGACGCCGAGATATTTGTGAAACAAAGCTCCTAGCTGCTAGCTTCTAGCTGAACTACCCCCGATTCCAAACTCCCGTGCACATCCGCCCCGCAACTCTCGCCGATATTCCTTCCATCCTGGCCCTGGAGCGCCAGTCCGCGACCGCCGGACACTGGACCGAAGAGCAATATCGCCAGGCATTCGGTCAGGAAGGTGGGAGAAGACGCGTACTCCTGGCTGAAGATTTCCCCCCGACCGCGTCGGCCCAAGAGAATAGGAGCCGCGCAGATACCAGCATCTCGGGCTTCCTGGTAGCTCAGCATCTCGCCCCCGAATGGGAGTTGGAAAACATAGTCGTCGCCCCCCCAGCCCGCCGACAAGGCCTCGGGAAGCGCCTTTTGGACGCCCTGCTAGCCGCGGCCCGCAGAACAAACAGCACCACCGTGTTTCTCGAGGTCCGCGAATCCAACGCCGCCGCGCGCTCCCTTTACGAAAAAGCCGGGTTCGAGCAGACCGGCCGCCGCAAGTCCTACTACACAAATCCCCCGGAAGACGCGGTACTCTACCGCCTTTTCCTGCCATAGCTCTGTTTCTCACACTGAGACTGCACCACTTTTTTGGCATTGAACCCACTTTTGCCCTGTGCTAGCCTCAGCTCATATCCCGGTTGGAGGTCTGCTGGATGCTGACTTCGAGAGACCAACTTCTGACCAATCATGAGGAATTCCGCAGATTGGCTCAGGAGCACACGCAGTATTCGAAACGCCTCGATTCACTCACCCAAAAACGTTACCTCAGCGAAGACGAGAAGCTAGAAGAGGTCCGTCTGAAAAAGTTGAAACTCCGCCTCAAAGATCAGATGGAGTCCATCGAGCGCGAGTACCGCCAGCAGTACGGCGTCAACGTAGCGTAAAAATCTGGCCAACCTCCAAGCGGCATCGCCGCTCAGGGAGGAACTCATCTACCATCCAGGCGCGACGAAGCGCCTTTTTTATTGATACTTACCAAATTTCCATTCCCAATCTTCTGTGCGTTTTTCTGAGTTAGCCGTGTTCAACGCGCGCCTTTATATCATCGTACGCATCCTCGATGAGCCTGTTTAGCGCTGCTGCGTTTGTGGCCGTTCCCGGCCTCAGCTTCACATGGCGCATGAACTTGCCCGTGCCTTGCAGCAAGCGCGCCGGATCCCGCAGCGCTGCGCCGTGAAAGAACCCCACGTTTACGTGCGACGTGAATGCATTGACGTAGCCGAACGGCGCATCTCCCAAACATGCAACCGGACAGCCGTCATGCAAAAGCTCCCGGACTTCGTCCCCGCATTTTCGCATCACTTCAAACCACTGATGCGCCATGGCTCCCAATCCACCTGCATGCTCTTTCATCCACGCATCGATACCGGGATCGCGCTCGACAGCGCCGTTGAATCGCAGCAATTCCGTTTTCATCGTCGCTCCACTTTCTGCTTCCGAGATCCGTGGTTGCGTATCACCGTTACCATCTCCCCCGCAAAATCGCTCGTCTGGAACAGTCCCTCTTCTCGAAGGTAGTGTCGCTCCCGGCTAACCCCGTAGTCTTTTATCACCCGGATCTTTTATCACCCGGATCGTTTATAGCCCAGATCGTTCGACGACCGCCTTTTCGCCCGACTGGAAGCGATCATTCGCCCTACAGAGTCGGCCCCGCGAAACTCACGGCCGTCCCCAAATCGTCCCGAGCCCGGTCAGCCTGCTCTATAATTAAAAGCTCTCATGGTGCGTGACGGATACTTCTACGCGGTGCCGCTGATCGCAGCCGCTGTGCTCCTCGGCTGGCTCACTCAGCCTGCCTGGGCGATCGTCCCCTGCCTGCTGGCATTTTTCTTTCTCTGGTTCTTTCGCGATCCTGAGCGCGCGATTCCACAGGATGCCGGAGCGGTGGTTTCTCCCGGCGATGGCAAAGTCACCGACGTTTCCCCCATAACAGTAGGAAACGAGAAGCTCACGCGGCTCAGCATTTTCCTGAGTGTGTTTAATGTGCACGTGAACCGCTCGCCGATCGCCGGCGTGATCCGCGACGTCCGCTACCAGCGCGGCCAGTATTTGAACGCGATGAATAAGACGTCCGCCGAATTGAACGAGCAGAATATCGTCACCGTGGAAAGTGACGGCGACGGCCAGAAAGTCGTCTTCAAGCAGATCGCGGGCCTGCTGGCGCGGCGCATCGTGTTCTACCCCAAGGTTGGAGACCGGCTGGAGCGAGGCCAGCGCGTGGGCCTGATCAAGTTCGGATCGCGCGTCGACGTCCTCCTCGACGCTTCTGCCCACGTCAACGTGAAAGTCGGCGATCACGTGAAAGGCGGTTCCACCGTGCTTGCCCACCTGCAGCCCCAAGGCGCACTGGCGGACGCCGGAAGCGCTCCGGCCACCGAGAGGGCGCACTGATGGATCAAGCCAAGACGGATCAATCGGCGCTGGATCAAGCTGCGATGGGTCAGCCTCAGATCGCTCAACCTCCCCGCAAACCCCGCCGCCGTCTCAGCAAGGGGATGTACATTCTCCCGTCGCTGTTCACCACCGCAAACATGGCCCTGGGCTTCTACGCGATGCTCGAGGTCCTGCACGCCACCCTCGCCGACTATGGGCATCTCGACAATGCGGCCAAGGCGATCGGCTTCGCTGTGCTGTTCGACGGCCTTGATGGCCGCATCGCTCGGATGACCGGAACCAGCAGCGATTTCGGCAAGGAACTGGACTCTCTGGCCGACGCGATCACCTTCGGCGTCGCCCCCGCCATGCTGGCGTGGAAGTGGGGATTCTTCCTGATGCCTCCGGTCCTGCTTACCGATTGGCACAACACTTGGCACGTCAAGCTGACCCAGCTCGGAGCGATTGCCAGCTTCCTTTTCCTGGTCGCGGGAGCCAGCCGCCTGGCGCGGTTCAACATTACCAGCAATCCGGAACCCTCGAATCCCGGTCGTCCGGGAAAGAAGTATTTTGTCGGCATGCCCATTCCTGCCGGCGCGGGTGTGATTGCCGCCGTGGTGCACTTCGCTGCCGGAGATCCTCTCGAGTCCTGGTACACCGCTTTGACCTGGTTCGCGATGGTGATGACCGTCGGCTACCTGATGGTGAGCACCTGGCGCTTTTACAGCTTTAAAGACATCGATTTCCGTTCGCGTCATCCCTTCCGCCTGATTCTTTTCCTCGGCATCCTGATCGCCTCGATCTGGTTCTTTTCGCGCCAGATGCTCTTCTTTATCGCGCTGCTCTACATGGTCTCCGGCGTTTTCTGGCGTTTGCAATGGATGTTCCGCCGCCGCCCTGATCCTCCGTCTCCGCCCTACAAGGAGGCGTCGCAGACCTCATGAACGACTCCGTCAAGGCCCCGCCTGCGTCCCATCCCGTCGCCGCTCGCGGAAATCTTTATCGCGCCGCGATCGTGGGTGCCGCTTCGCTCAAGGGCAAGGAGATCGCCGAGATGCTGAACGAGCGCAACTTCCCGGCCGCCGATATTCGCCTGCTCGATGACGACGAGTCCCTCGGCCAGCTCGAGGCCATGGGCGACGAGATCAGTTTTATCCAGAGAGTGCGCGCCGAGCAGTTTGAGCACGTGGACTTTACTTTTTTTGCCTCGGATGAAGAGAGCACACGCAAGAACTGGAAAGATGCTCGCGATGCCGGCAGTGCCATCATCGATCTTTCCTCCTCTCTGGAAAACGAAGCCGGGGCCAGCGTGCGGTCGGTATGGGTCGAGCGGGAGCGCGGACAAATCCCCGCCCCGGAACTGCAGCCCGGACCCTGCGTCACCGCGCATCCGGTCGCGGTGATTCTGGCTTTGCTGCTCCTGCGGACCACAAAGACGGGCGCGATCCGCCGTGCCGTGGCCACGGTTTTCGAACCCGCCTCGGAGCACGGCCAACGCGGCATGGACGAATTGCACCAGCAAACCGTCAACCTGCTTTCGTTCCAGCCTCTCCCCAAAGACGTCTACGACGCGCAGGTCGCTTTCAATATGCTGGCGCGCTATGGCCAGAAATCGCAGCCCGCGCTCGATTCGGTGGAGGCTCGTATTTCCCGTCACTATCAGAAGATTGCCGGCGAGGGTGCTCCGCGGCCTTCGCTCACGCTCCTCCAGGCTCCCATTTTCCACGGTTATGCTCTGGCGCTATTCCTCGAAATGGAGAGCTCTCCTGATATACAGGCCCTGTTCCAGGCTTTGGCCGGCGATCATGTGGCGATTCCGGGCGCGGAGGAAGATCCTCCCAGCAACGTGAGTGCCGCCGGACAGGCCGACATCCAGCTCGCGCTCAAAATCGATCCCGCACAGCCCAACGGCGTCTGGTTGTGGGCGGCCGCGGACAATCTCCGCATCTCCGCCCTGACCGCCGTGGAATGCGCCGAGAGTATGACCGCCACCCGCCCAACCGGGAAGATTCAATGAAGACGCCTGCGGCCAGCCTGTCGGCCCTGATCCTGTTCGCGCTGGTTGTGCTGGAGTCCGGATTAGGCTGCGGCTACCACACCGCCGGTCACGCCGTGCAACTTCCGGAAAATGTTAAGACCATCGCCGTTCCGGTCTTCAAGAACGAGACCCTCACCTACCGCATCGAGCAGATGCTGACGAACTCGGTGGTGCGCGAATTTACTACGCGGACCCACTACCGCATCCTCAACGACCCCACCGAAGACGCCGACGCCACTTTGCGCGGCACCGTGCTTTCCACCGTGTCTTCTCCGCTCACCTATAACACCTCGACGGGGCAGGCAGCGAGCGTGCTGATCGTGGTCAGCATGAAGGTGACGCTCACGGATCGCAATGGCAAGGTCCTCTACCAGAATCCGGCGTACCTGTTCCGCGAGCAATATGAAGTTTCGCAGGACCTGACCAGTTTCTTCGAGGAGGATTCCCCCGCCTTCCGGCGCCTCTCGCAAGACTTCGCCCGCACCCTGGTCTCCAACATCCTGGAGGGATTCTAGGTCGTGAAGCGATTTTTTCGCAGCAGACAGCGCGATAAATCTTCCAGGGGTGTCATCCTGACCGTAGCCGTTCTTCAGGCGGAGGGAAGGATCTCGCGCGCACACTCTCAATGTTTTCTTTGCCTGGCCCTGTCCGCCACTCTGCTCGCTTCCGGCTGCTTCACCGGCTCGCGCCCGCCTCACATCGGCGATGCCGCCCGGGACTTCACCGTGCAAGACTCCGATCGAAAAGTGAGTCTGAACCAGTTTCGCGGTCAGGTCGTGGTCTTGAATTTCTGGGCAACCTGGTGCCCCCCTTGCGAAGAAGAGTTGCCCTCGTTGATCAGAATGCAGGATCGCCTGCGCGGCCGGGGCGTCACGGTCCTCGGCGTCAGCATCGATGTCGATGGCGACGCCTACCACCGGTTTCTCAAACTGCGCAGCGTCAACTTTTTGACGGTGCGCGATCCCGAACAGAAAGTCGCGAACACCTACGGCACCGCCGGCTGGCCCGAAACCTACGTGATCGATCGCCAGGGCGTGATGCGCCGCAAGTTCATCGGCCCCGTCGACTGGACCTCGCCCGAAGTAATAGACTTCCTGAGCAAGTTATAGCCGTTCGTTAGAAGTTCTGTAGTTGCATTCGGGTTTCAAACGGGGTGTCATCCTGACCGGAGCCGTTCTTCAGGCGGAGGGAAGGATCTCGGCACTTTGCGAATCGAATCCCCGATGTTACATTCGAAAACAATGACCTGCGCCACGAGGGAAATCTGATGCGGGCCTTCGCCCAGGCCGAGCGCTTTGTCGGCGAACTGGAATCGCGCAAGCTGCGCGCGGCCTACGTCTTCGTCGGCGATGAGGCCTTTTTCCGCAAGCGCTTTCGCGACGCGATCCTCGAACATCTCGTCCCCGCCGATCTGCGCGATTTCAGTTTCTTCGAGTTCGATCTCGCCGAAACCGATCTGGCCGAGGTCCTCGACCGCGCCCGCACTCCGTCGCTTATGGCTCCGTTTCAGGTTTTCTTCGTAAAGGGCGTGAAGAATCTTTTTGGCCGCGGTTCGAATGAAGACAAGTTGGCCGCGATCGAAGCCTACTGCAAGAATCCCAATCCCGATGCGCTCATCGTTTTCGTCGCCGACCACATCAGCATTCCCGCCGACGTCCGCCGCATGGAGATGCAGGACAAAGAACGCTACCAGCGCATCCGCGAAACCATGGGCCAGTACTGCGGCATCGTCGAACTGGCGCGCGTGGAAGAGGGCGAAGCGGTTCGGTGGATTTCAGAGTACTGCGCCGGCCGCGGAGTAAAGATCGACGCCGATGGCGCCCGCGAACTGGTCGACGCGCTGGGCGGAGACATGATGATGATTTCCAACGAACTGGAAAAGCTGATTCTCTACGTCGGCGAAAAGAAGCGCGTCACCCTGGGCGACGTCGAAACCATGGTGCTGGCCGCCAAGCAGCGGTCTTTATATGAACTCACGGATGCCATCTCCGCCAAAGAGCGCGTCCGCGCCCTGGAAGTTCTCGACGCCATCCTGCTCTCCGGCGAAGGCGAAGAGGCCGCCATCGGACACATCTACATGCTGGCAAAAACTTTCCGCCAGATGCTGGTCATCCTCGAGCGCAACGTCCGCGACCAGCGCATGCTGTGGGCCGCGCTGTGGCAGGGATTCCGCGTCCCCCCATTCGCCGCCGACGACATCATCAAGCAGGCCCGCCGCTACAAATCCCGCCGCGAACTCACGCGCGCCATTCGTCTCGTGGCCAAGGCTGACCTCGCCCTTCGCTCCAATCCCGTAAGCAAACGCATGGTTCTGGAGCGCCTCGTCATGGACCTGACCACCGAGCCCAAGCCCGAAACCCCCGGCTGGATGCAGGAACATCTCCCGGTGTGAGAACACCAGCCTGCAGCGATTTACAATGCAGCGCATGGTCGTCAACCCTGCGCCTGACTTCAGTGGATCCAATCCGCCGTCGCCCGCAGCCACTCAGCCCGACTGGTTGACCATCGCGGCGATCGCGATCGCTGCCACCGTCATTACCGACGTCATTCACGAAGGTCTTGGTCACGGAGGCATGTGTGTGGTCACGGGCGGACAGCCCCTGGTGCTGTCCACGGTGCACTTTGAGTGCAGCGCGGAAACGCGCCTGGTAGCGGCGGGTGGCACACTCGCGAATCTGGCCTTCGGAGCGGTGTTCTGGGTCGCCGCGCGCGCCACCAGACAGAGTGGGTCGTGGCGCTTTTTCTTCTGGCTAGTGATGGCCTTCAATCTGTTCGACGCAGGCGGATATTTCCTGTTCTCCGGCATCGGCAACTTCGGTGACTGGGCTGCGGTAGTTGCGGGATGGCAGCCAGCGTGGGCGTGGCGCGTTGGCCTGGTCGCGCTAGGAGCGGTTACCTACTTTTTGGTGTTTGTGCCTTTTTGCGTGCGCGAATTGCGTCCGTTCTTGGGCCGAGATGCGAAGATTCGTGTGCGGCGCGCACGCCAGCTCATGCTCACGCCTTACCTCACTGCTGGAATCCTCTCCTGCGTTGCGGGCGCGCTGAACCCGGTTGGGCCGCTGCTGATTCTGGTTTCCGCTGCGGCTGCGTCCTTCGGTGGAAAATCCGCACTGGCGTGGATGTGGCAGCTGCTGTATAGTCCGCGCATTCCCAGCAGCGAACTGCAGATGCCCGAAATCGAGCGCAGCCCGGGATGGATAGTCGCCGCTGTAATTCTGGCAATCGTGTTCATCGCCCGGCTGGGACCCGGAGTGCGGTTTCATTCCGGCTAGCAGAGTCTGATCCGCTGGTCTTGTTTGCTCACGCAAAATCTCCGCGGAATTACGAGCGGCCCGTGTAAAGCCAGCCCTCAACTATCAGCCGCCAGCGTTCAGCAACTGCACAGCAATCTCCTTACCAGTAGTTACAGAATCCGCTTCAAACAACCACCGCAACCCTCGGCAATTTACCCGAAAGTCCAGTGTCTGCACGGAACCAACGTGATCCGCCCAGCCGGCAGGTTCTGAGCCACAATGGATCCACGCCACGAAAGTCCGCCCCGCCCTGTGACGCTGCCGAACTTCCGGCAAGCGTCCGGGGTCAAAGGAAAAGCAATGACAATGCACCGCTCGGTCCGCCTCCTGGTATTCGCCGTAATGATGTTGTCCCTTGCCGCCGCCTCCCATGCGCAGATCAGCGTTGGGATTTCGGTTCGCGTCGCTCCGCCTGCACTCCCGGTTTACGAACAGCCGATCTGCCCCGGCCCCGGCCATATGTGGACGCCCGGCTACTGGGCCTGGAATGACGATGCTGGCTACTACTGGGTGCCCGGGACGTGGGTGGTCGCGCCCGTCGGCTTGTTGTGGACGCCCGGCTACTGGGGCTGGCACGACGGCGCTTATGGATGGCATCGTGGTTATTGGGGCCCGCACATCGGCTTTTACGGCGGAGTGAACTACGGCTTCGGCTACGGCGGAGTCGGTTTTGGTGGCGGAGAATGGCGCGGACGTTCTTTCTTCTACAACACCGCTGTGGTGCATGTGGACTCCGTCCACATCACCAATGTTTACGTAAACAAGACGGTCATCGTCAACAATGAGTCGCACGTGGCCTTCAACGGCGGCCATGGCGGCGTTGCGGCCCGTCCCACGCACGACGAAGAAATGGCGGAGCACGAACACCACACCGAACCGCTGGCCTCGCAAACCCATCACGAACACCTGGCCAGCCAGAACAAACAGAACTTCGCGTCCGCCAACCACGGATGCCCCGCGATCGCCGCCACGGCCAAGCCCGGCGCATTCAGCGGGAAGGGCGTCGTGGCAGCCAAGTCTGCGGGAGCTCCCTATAAGGCACCGGCCATGTCCCCGAAGCAGGCGCGCGCCTTAACGCCCGCCGCCAAGCATGCCGCGACTCCCGCGAAAGCGAGCAACAACAGCAAGCCGGCGAGCCACCCGTCCACCGCTGCGAACAAGAACACCGCGCCAAGCAAGAAAGCGGACAGCAGCCACACCAACCCCAGCCACACGGATAAAGCGAGCAACACTAAAGCGCAGAATACCGCTCGCCCGACTGACACGCATTCGAATCAGGCGCACACGAATCAGGCGCACGCGAATCCGACGCACACGGCCAAGACTTCCGCTCCTCCGTCGCATCCGTCCTCTACCGCGCCGCAACCGCACCAGAGCGCGCCCAAGTCCACCCCTTCGGTCAAACCAGTTGCACAGCACCAAAGCGCACCGAACCCGCAACCACAGCACCAAAGCGCCCCCAAGCCAACGCCCAAGCCAGCGAAAGGACGGTAGCACTCAGGTGCCGCGAAAGTCGATGCATTGATTGCTGGGAGGCTGGCTGTGTGTGCGTGAGAGCTAGATTTCTGAGAGAGCGGTGATTCGAAACGACCCGAAATCCAGCCGCGAAGCGGCGGCATGTGAAAGCCCGGCACGGAAGTGCCGGGTGAGAGTGGACAGGACAAGCGAGTCCCGTAGGGACGGCACCAGTTCTCACGCACCGCCAGCCGCCCTCTCAACTAACATATCCGGCTGACATCGCCGCCCAGTTCGCCCGCCCACGAGGTGTCCGCGCCGAATTGTCCTTCCTCTCGGATCGCAAATACTGCAAACTGACAGGATGAATCCTACTCCGCATTCTCTAAGCCTCTGCCTTCTGCTGGGCCTTATCGCGGTTCCCAATCTACTCTCTGCCCAGTCCACGCCGCCCACGCGCGATCCCAACACGCCCGGCTATGTCACTGCCAAGGAATTACCCGACGGCTCGAACGCTCCTCCGAATGCGGACGGCAATTTCATCCTCGGTCCAACCCACAACGCTCCCGAGGCCTCAGACAGCATTCCCCAGGGCACCGTCATTGAGTTCACCATGAACTCCTCCGACAGCAAGATCTATCCCGGCATCGCGCGCGATCCCAGCACCTTCGGCACGCCAGATCCCAAAGACCCCGCCAAGCTCATCCTAACCACAAGCCACCCCGCTCCCTACACGCGCAAGGTAGCCGTCTACGTCCCCAAGCAATACGTCCCCGGCAGCGTCGCGCCCTTCATCGTCGGCACTGACGGCCCTGACCGCCTGCTCTTCTCGGTACTCGACACCGTGATCGCGCAACACAAGGTCCCCGTGATGATTGCCATTTCCATCGGCAACGGCAGCGGCGACGCGCAGGGCAGTGAACGCGGTCTCGAGTACGACACCATGTCCGGTGTCTATGCGGAGTTTGTGGAAAAGGAAGTTCTGCCTCTGGTCGAAGCCGAGGCTCACGTGAAGCTCACCAAAGATCCCAACGCCCGCGCCACCATGGGCGGCAGTTCAGGAGGCTCCTGCGCCCTGATCATGGCCTGGTATCACCCCGAGCTCTATCACCGCGTTCTCACCTACTCCGGAACCTATGTCAACCAGCAGTGGCCCTCCAATCCGCAAACGCAGCACGGCGCCTGGGAGTTTCACGAGCACCTCATCCCCGAGAGCCCGGCCAAGCCGCTCCGCATTTGGATGGAAGTCGGCGACCGCGATCTGTTCAATCCCAACGTCATGCGTGACGACATGCACGACTGGGTCCTCGCCAACGAGCTTATGGCCAAGGTGCTTGCGGCTAAGGGCTATCGCTACCAATTCGTATTCGCCCGAAACGCCGCGCATGTGGACCGGGCGGTGAGACAGCAAACGCTCCCCGAAGCCCTGCAATACCTCTGGCAGGACTACCCGTCTACCCCCGTCAAACATTGATATTGATATTGATGCGCTCTTCGTGGAGGAACCGGGTAATCTCATCGTCAAAATACATCCCGGCTGCAACTACTTGCACATTGACAAAGCCACCGCCTCGAAACATAATCCCTTCTGCATTTGGGCCCGTGAAGTATCCCCCCTCGTCCACCTATGAGCCAATCATCGCCGCATTCTCGCCTGCTCACGGCGAGAGGCGGTGACCCGTTCGGTTTGCTCATAAGGGCAACTGAAAATGAGGTTGAAAATCGCGCACTAGATATCGCGCATGTGATATCGCGCACAAGGAGAGGGACATGATTAAAACACACAGACTTATTTCGCTTGCAGCTCTGGCACTCATGATCGTCAGCTTCGGCATAGTATCGCCCGCCCGCGCCTCGCTCGGCGAACCATTGCAGACGGCCCCTGCGAGCTGGTGGTGGTACGTCGGCCAGACGCCGGCGCAGGTGTCCACGCTCATCAGTTCGAAGAACGCGCGGCTCGTGAGCTTGCGCGTTCAGTCCGCCAGCCCTC
This sequence comes from Acidobacteriota bacterium, assembly GCA_013289685.1. Lineage (GTDB taxonomy): Bacteria > Acidobacteriota > Terriglobia > Terriglobales > Acidobacteriaceae > Sulfotelmatobacter. The sequence goes on from JABCZL010000008.1 coordinate 180,773, forward strand.
TGCTGTTCGACGTCGCCCTGGTCCAGAACACTGGCACCTACAACAAAGCCTGGTGGTGGTACTACGGCCTGACCCAGCAGCAGCTCCAGAATTACTACACGGCGAACGATGCCCGCCTCATCAGTGTTGAGCCCTACGTGGTCGGCGGCACCACCTATTTCGCGGCCATCATGCTGCACAACGTGGGCGCGGATTACAGCGGCTGGTGGTGGTACTACGGATTGACCCCAGCCCAGATCCGAACCTACCTCACCGCCAACAAGGCCCGCCTCATCGATCTGCGCCAGTACACCAGCGGCACCTCTACCGTCTACGGAGTCGTGATGGTTCCCAATACCGGGTCGAGTCAATCCGGATGGTGGTGGTACTACGGGATCACGCCCGCCCAGGTTCAGGCGAACCTGACCGCCAACAATGCCTATCTCATCAGCATCGATCCTGCCGATTCCACGGGCAGCACCTTCAACGTGGTTATGAACGCCGCGCCCTCCGGACTCGGCTGGTGGTGGTATTACGGCCAGACCGTCGCCAACGCCGAAAGCCTCGCCGTCAAAAACAAAGCGCGCATCTTTGACGTCAAGAGCTACGTGGTGGGCGGCTCGCAGTACGTGGCGGTGCTTATGTTTCCCAACACCTGGAGTTCCACGCAAACGGCAGACGGCAGCTGCGACAAAACCGTCATCTCCGGCTGGCATTCGACCGCGCCCGCCGTCGGCCTCGGCTCGACCTCTTCCACCACCTCCTACGATAGCGTCATCACTGCGCTCATGAAGAAGTACCAAGTGCCGGGCGGCGCGGTGGCCGTCATCAACAATGGCAAGCTGGTTCTGGCCCGCGGCTACGGCTTGAGCGATACCGGCAACTCCCTGATCGCGCATCCCGACAGCCTGTTTCGACTCGCGAGCGTGTCGAAGCAGATCACGTCGGCAGTAATTCTCACCCTCGTCCAGAACGGCAAGCTCTCGTTGACCGACAAACCATTTTCGATCTTGGGATTTAAGCCCGATCCCAATAAGCCGCAAACCGCCGCGCTCTCGAATATCACCATTCAGGATCTGCTGCAGCACACCGGCGGTTGGAGCCGCGAAACCGGATGCACCAACTGCAGCACCGAAGGCGATCCCATGTTCGAACCCGAGACGATTGCCGCCGCGCAGGGCATTCCCTCGCCGCCCAATTGCGACCACATCATCCAATACATGCTGAGCCAGCCGGTTTACTGGACGCCGGGCAAAGTTTACGACTATTCCAACTTTGGCTACTGCGTGCTCGGTGCCGTCATCGAGAAGGTCACCGGCAAGAGCTATGCCAGCTACGCGACCACCAGCGTTCTAGCGCCCGCCGGAGCCACCGGCATCGTGCAAGGACGCACCATCTGGGCCGCCGACCGCGAGGTCGTGTACTACGACTACCCCGGTTCCGGTTCTGGACAGGACGTGTTCGCGACCAGCCTCAACGCCTACACCAATCCCTACGGCAACTTTTATATCGAAGCGATGGCCGCGCATGGCGCCTGGGTCGCATCCCCCGTCGACCTGTTGCGCTTCCAGGCAGCTATCGATGGACGCAATGGCCACACCCCGTTGCTCAATTCGACCTCCCTCGCCGATCTGACCTCGAATCCCAATGTCCTCTGGTCCGAGATCAACGGCTCGAATGTACTCACCACCTACACTCCTTCGGGCTATTGGTATGGCATGGGCTGGGAATTGAATTCCTCCGGCAACTGGTGGCACACCGGCAGCCTGCCCGGCACCTCCACCGAGCAAGTGCACGCCTCCAACGGATTTGGCTGGGCCGCGCTTTTCAATTCCCGCCCGAGCTCCCCTCAGTTCTTTACAGACCTCGACAACGATCTCTGGACCGCATTCAGTGGCACCTCGTCATTTCTCACGACCGACCTGTTCGACCAGTACGGCACCTACACTGGCTGGATGACCGGTGCCGCCTACCAGTCGAAGTTCAACGCGGAGGCGAAGCTGGGCAAGTATCCGTCGCGAGTCGAAGGCTTCAACTCGACCGGCACCGACCTGTTCCGCGCCGTCTTTGCCCCCAACCCCGGCTTCTCTGCGTGGCAGAGCAACGACGGCCTGACCTGTACGACCTACAAGACCACCGCCGCGTCCATGGCCAGCGCGGGATATGCGACGGCATCGCTCCAGCAATACGTGTCAGCCGACGGAACCCGCCGCTATCAGGCAACCTGGGTCAAATGGTGATGGTGCAGGAGTGATGCTGCTGAAGTGATGACGGTCAGATGGCGACGGACATGTTGGACAAACATGTGGGACGGACACTCCTGTCCGTCGCCTTTGACCGGCAGCCGAGAGCAAGGGCAAAGAAGTGTGAACTCAAATTGCGGGCGGAGTTCAGAATCGAACCACCAATCCGGTTGAAATACGCGCCACGTTGCCGGGAGAACCGACGTGCAACCAATCTGCTTGGGCTCGAATAGCAAACCAGCGATCGAGAACGAAATCGGCCCCGCCGCCGGCGCCATAGGTAAAGTAGCTGAAATCACCACCGAATTGAGAGTCTGTATGTGTGAGGCTGCCCCAAGTTTGACCCATCAGAAAATGGGCAAAAGGTTTTATCTTTCCAAGGCTAATCGACGCTTGTGGACCTCCCAGGAATGCGTGGTAGTGGGCGAACGGACCGCCGCCGCAGGAGGGGCATGGGTTAGGACCGCTCGGAGAGAAGCCAGAAAAATCAGCCACGACTCCCCCATGTCGAAGAAAGTTCACGGTCCCAGATACATTCCAACCTGACGCGCCCTTTGGGACCGATCCAGTGAAATCTGGAGTCACAATTGAGTAACCACCGAATATCTCAACGCGATCTGAGGACTGCGCCACAGAAAATGTGGCGAACAGCAGCACGGAGACAAAGCAGCACAATGAGCGAGCCAATTTATGTCCCTCTGATTCTGCGACAGGCTCATTCGGATGCCCTATCCACGAGGGGAGATGTGTCGCGATACCCATTTCAGCGCGATTCTCTATCCTGTGGAGGCACCTTCCGTGGCCGCACAGTAAAATCGGAGCCGTCACACCAATTCTTAATCAACTCCTGACGACAGACCATTTCAGTCAGAACCCCTAGGCTACACACCCTTCCCGTTTTCCACAGCCTTCCACAGAAAGAAACGCAAATCGTGTGACGAACGACCTTTACTGAGGATACAGAAAGTGCAAACTGGGAACATGCATCGCCGCCCCAGCAGAACCGAAGTCAGCGCGCCCAGAGTCCGCAGCCTGGCAGCTAACCCATTATTCTACAATATTTTACGAGCAAGTCCTTGCAGCTCAAGATTTTGCCCAGATCGACCCGTATCTAAAGCGCGCAACCCGATGAAACGAAGGATATTAGGCGTTAGCGCAGAAAAAAACTATGGATGTATCGGTGGGGCATGAATCCCAAAGCAAAAGGCAGACGCCTCATAAAGGAGTCTGCCCAGATCGCAATAACCGAAAGCCGAAAGCCCTGCCTACTTCATCGCATTGACACGCACACCCAGCCGGGACTTATACCGCGAGGCAGTGTTCTCGTGCAGCGTCCCTTTCTGAATGGCTTTGTCGAGCGCGGAGACAGTCTGCCGGTACGCCTGCTCGGCGGCGGCCTTGTCGCCTTTTTCAATGGTCTCGCGCAGGGCGCGCAACTGAGTGCGCAGGGTAGAGGTGTTGGCGCGATTGCGCACGGTGCGGCGTTCGGTCTGGCGCGCACGTTTCAGCGCCGAAAGATGATTTGCCATAGCTGGTTTCGTTACCTTCGTGTCTGCAGAGGATATTCGGGTGGGTCCGAATTCCTTATTATAGGGAAGCATTCCCACCCGGTCAAACAGATGGAGTTGAGACTTAGGGAGTGCGGGCGTCATCCTGAGCGTAGCCGCTTTTCAGGCGGAGCGAAGGATCTCGCGTGGAGCGAATCCCGGCGGGCGAAGACCTGCGCGAGATCCTTCCGTCGGCTGAACTTCGCCGCCGTTCGGGATCACACAAATGTCATGACAGACGGACTCGATCGCCTCAAAGTGCTCATCAACTCCTCGACCCCCATCATCGTGATGGAGACGTCGGAGGAGACCCACGCCGTCAGCATGGTGCGCACGGCGTGCTCCGAACTCAACATGGCGACCTTCGAATGGACCATTGCCGACGGCCTGCTGCGCTCCGGGTCCAACGCTCCGCCTGAGGGACAGAAGATGTCCCTCCAAGCCCGCATCGACCAGAACACACTCTGGACCCAAGCCGGACGCAGCTACGCGCAAGTGCGAAGCGCGCTCAGCCCCAGCGGCCCAGAAGCGGACCGGCTGGCCCGCGCGATGGCGTCATCTCTGGGCGGCGGCGACGGCGCAGCCGCAGCCAGCAGCACGGCCATCTACAACACGCGCGACCCGGTGCAGGCGCTGGCCAACATGGAGTCGATGACCGTCGAAGCCGTCTTCATCCTGAAAGACTTTCACCGTCACATGGACGACCCCGTCGTCGTGCGCCGCCTGCGCGATGTAGGCCAGAAGTTCGCCGCCAACCGCCGCACCGTAATCATCACCGCGCCCGAAATTGCGGTGCCCGCGGAGCTGACCAAGCTAGTCGAGTATTTCGATCTCCCGCTGCCCGATCGCGCTCGCCTGCGCGAGATCATCCACGACATGGTCGTGAGGCTCTCGAAGACGTACACGTTGAAACTGCAACTCGACGACGCCGGGGTCGATGCGATGTCCGCCAACCTGCGCGGCCTGACCGAAGAAGAGGCCGAGCGCGCCATCTCGCAGGCCCTGGTCACGCGTTACGCGCTGTGCCCCGAAAGCGTCACCGATGTGCTCGAAGCCAAGAAGCAACTACTGCGGCATTCCGGCATGCTCGAGTTCGTCGAGGCCTCCGACAACATGGCCGCAGTCGGTGGATTGGAGAACCTGAAACACTGGCTCGGCCAACGCCGCGGAGCCTGGGAAGACTCGGCGCGCGAATTCGGTCTGGAGCCGCCGCGCGGCATGATCATCCTCGGCGTGCAGGGCTGCGGCAAGTCCCTTTGCGCCCGCGCGGTTGCCGGAGAGTGGAAGCTGCCGCTGGTCAAGTTCGACACCTCCGCCGTCTACGACAAGTTCATCGGTGAAACCGAAAAACGCATTCGCAAAGTCTTTCAGGTTGCCGAAGGTCTCGCCCCGTGTGTCCTGTGGATCGACGAGTTGGAGAAGGTCTTCGCCGGCAGCGGCCCCGATTCCGCGTCGGCCGACGCCGGCGTTTCGTCGCGCCTGCTCGCCTCATTCCTGTGTTGGATGCAGGACCGCAAGGCCGCAGTGTTCGTCGCTGCGACCTGCAACAACGTGACCGTGCTGCCACCGGAGTTGATCCGCAAGGGCCGCTTCGATGAATTGTTCTTCGTCGACCTGCCTAACCAGTCCGAGCGTAAGCAGATCTTCTCGATTCAACTCGCGAGGCGCAAACGCAATCCCGCAGACTTCGATCTCGACAAAGCTGCCTTCGCCGCCAAGGGATACTCCGGCGCCGAGATTGACGCAGCCGTCCAGGGCGGACTCTACTCTGCCTATTCCGAGAAGAAGCAACTCACCACGCAGTCGCTTCTCGACGCACTGGCGCAGACCGTGCCGCTCTCCACCACCCGTGCGGAGGAGATTCAGACTCTGCGCCAATGGGCTCAGACCAGAGCTGTGCCCGCTTCATTGCGGGACGACGGCGCTACGAGTTGATTTTGCCGGAGTCATCACTCTGATGGACGCTGCTCTGGTGGACACTCTTGAAGTGTTGGTCAAACGCGCGCTGCAGCTGCTGGCTGTACTCTTCCCGGCTGGGTCGATGGCTGGTCGACGTTGCGCGGAATCTCCATTCCGGACAAGACGTGCAGGCGATCTCTACAGGAATATCCCCCAGCCATTTGGTCACGTGCAATGACGGCTTCTTCATGCAGACAGTTTCCCACAGGCGTCAAATTGCTCCCATTGACTCCCTCTTCGCTCAGCGGTAGGCTTGAACCCAATGGTAGTGACTTGCCTTCCAGGCATGCGCATTCCGGTTGGTCCCGTCTCCAAGCGAAACCCTGCTTTGTCCGTGAGGTCGAGCAGGCACAGGTGTCAATGTCCAGCGACTGCCGGGCCCTTGCCCGGCCGGACGGCCGAAGTTGTCCCCACTAGATTCGTCGAAGAAACTGAATGAAGAAACTGAATACTGAATGAAGAAGAGCATTGGCGTTAGCCCCAACATCGAGACGTTGTTCGGAACGCGGGACGAGAATGTGCGCCTGCTGGAAGACGGTCTGAACATCACCATCAATCTGCGCTCGAACGCCATCGAACTGGAAGGTGCGGCCAAGGATGTAGCCCGCGCCGAACAGGTCTTTGCCGACTACGAGACCCTGCAGCGCGCTGGCCACACTTTCAACAATGGCGACCTCAACAGCATGCTGCGCGTGCTAACCTCCGATCCCAACTCGACCCTGCGCGGATTGGCGGATGCCGGACGCCAGCGTTCGTTCGGACGCCGTACCGTGCAACCCAAGAGCAGCAATCAGCGCCGGTATCTCGAAGCCATCGAGAAGCACGACATGGTGTTTGGCATCGGCCCGGCAGGAACCGGCAAGACTTACCTCGCGGTGGCGATGGCCATCTCCGCGCTGATGGCCAAGCGCGTGAACCGCATTATCCTGGCGCGCCCCGCGGTGGAAGCCGGCGAGCGGCTGGGTTTTCTGCCGGGCACGCTGCAGGACAAGATCGATCCTTACCTGCGCCCGCTCTACGACGCCTTGTACGACATGCTCGAGCCGGAAAAGGTTGATCGCTATCTGGAGAAGAACGTCATCGAGATCGCTCCCATCGCTTTTATGCGCGGACGCACTCTCAACGATTCGTTCGTCATCCTGGACGAAGCGCAGAACACGACTTCGGAGCAGATGAAGATGTTTGTCACCCGCTTGGGCTTCAATTCGAAAGCGGTGATTACCGGCGACATCACGCAGATCGACTTGCCCAACGCGCGCCGCAGCGGCTTGCTCGAGGCCATGGAAGTTCTGAAGAACGTGAATGGCCTGGCGTTCACTCTGTTCGACGAAGGCGACGTGGTGCGCCATCATCTGGTGCAGCGCATCGTCCGCGCCTACGATGAGCACAAGACGCGCGTCACCGAGCAGCAGATGTTCTTGCTGGCCGAGCCCAGGAACCCTGAGGCGGCGTCCGCGGGCGAAAAGCAGGCCGCAGCAGCTGCGAACGCAGCGGCTGCCATTCCGCCGGCTGCCGGTGAAGACAAGACGGCGTCGGCCGAAGCCAAGGGATAGCGCTGTACACATTGCAGGGAGGGCCGCGACTCGGCCCTCCTGTTTGCTTTTGTGCTGAAGGCCAGAGGCGCAGATTTGGTGATTCTGCAAAAGAGAGTCGCGGGATTGAACGAAGCCTCGCTGGATCGCTTCGTGGTTCGCGCGCGGAAGGCCGCCGGCCTCCGCGCCCCGGTGAATGTGCTCGTGACCAGTAGTGCCGCCGTCCGCGAGTTGAACCGCCAGTTTCGCGGCCACAACAAGGCGACGGATGTGTTGTCGTTTCCGTCGACTTCTTCCACCTCGAAACCCCGCAAACCGGCAGCGCCCGCCGGCGATGTCGCCATCTCCGCCGACATCGCCCGCGAGAACTCGATCCGCCTCGGACATTCCATCAGCCAGGAGATCAAGATTCTGGCGCTGCACGGAATCCTTCATCTGGCAGGCTTTGATCACGAGCGCGATAATGGTCGAATGGCGCGCGAAGAGGCAAAGTTGCGCCGGGCCCTCCACTTGCCGGCTGCCTTAATTGAACGAGTGAAGATTGAACGAGTGAAGCCAGAGCCGGTGCGAGCCCGCAGGCCGCACGCCGCACGCCGCGCGGCCGGAGCGCGGAGGCCGGCATGAACTACGCCGTCGCCGTCGCACTTTTTCTCCTGCTGGGACTGCTCACGCTGGTCTCTTATGTGGACCGCGTTTATCAGGAAGTCGGCAAGTTTCTTTCCCGCGAATTTCAGGACAACATCGACGTCTTCGAGCAGAAGGTCGAGCCCGAGTTGGGCGTGGGCCGCACCCGGGCCTCCCTGTCCATGGCAGTGCTGACGCAACTGACCATGGCCGCGATCGCCCTGCTCATTGGTTTTCTGCTTTTCAGCGACCAGACTTGGAGCATCTACGAAATCCTGCAAACGACAATCAGCCTGATCCTGATTGTGGTCGTCTTCAACCGCTTCCTGCCGTTCGTATTCTTCTCGCGCACCAGGGGAGAGTGGCTGGTTCACTGGACCCTGGTTCTAAAGATACTGATCTACGTGGTCATGCCGGTGACCATCGTATTGGGCTTCCTGCAGTCGGTAGCTTCGCTGACCAAGCAGAACACAACTGAACTGCCAGAGACTTCGGCCGAGGCCGTGGATGCGTTGATCGAAGCCGGCCAGGAAGAGGGCATTATTCAGGAAGGCGACCGCGACTTGATTCAGTCGGTGGTCGAATTCAGCGGCAAGACCGTCCGGGAAGCGATGAATCCGCGTCCGCAGATGTTTGCCGTTCCCTCCGACACTACGGTCGAACGCTTCGTCGAAATGCTGCGCGTCAAGCACTACTCGCGCGTGCCGGTGTACGAAGGCAGCATTCACAACATCAAGGGCATCGTCTACACCCAGGACGTGCTGCAGGTGCCCGACAGCGAAGCCCACGTGCGCCACCTGGATACGATCATGCGGCGCGATGTCTACTTCGTTCCCGAGAGCAAGCTGGGAAGCGACCTGCTGCGCGAAATGCGGAAGCAGAATATCCGCATGGCCATTGTGGTGGACGAGTACGGCGGTGTCGCCGGACTGGTCACGATCGAAGATCTGGTGGAAGAGATTGTGGGTGAGATCCGCGACGACCACGACAAGCCGGAGATCGTTCGCGAAGGCGATCGCTCGTTCATCGTGGCCGGCGGAATGGATGTGGACCGTCTCGATGAACTTTTCGGCAGCAAGCCCGAAGGCAAAGAGTCGGCCACGATCGCCGGACTGGTCAGCGAGCTCGCCGGCCGCATTCCGCGCAAGGGCGAAGTGGTGGAGGAAGATGGTCTGCGCTTTGAAGTCCTGGAGTCGACCGACCGCAAAGTCGAGCGCGTGAGAGTCACGGCGGTGCAGCCGCGCCAGTTGAAACTGATATAGTCAGACTTTGGACCTCAGCCCTCAGCCCTCAGTTCCCGAACAACCACAAGGATGGAGCCCGAGGTCTGAGGTCTGACGTCTGACCCCCTATGCCATTCCGTTCCGGTTTCGTTTGCATTCTTGGCCGCCCCAACGCAGGCAAGTCCACGTTGCTCAATGCGCTTGTTGGCGAGAAGCTCGCGATTATTTCGCCCAAGCCTCAGACTACGCGAAACCGCATTCAGGGTGTCGTGCACGTTCCCAAGCGCAAGGGCAAGCACAAAGACGGCGGGCAGATCGTGCTGGTCGATACTCCCGGGGTGCACAAGCCCGACTCATCCCTGGGTCGAAAAATGATGGTCGAGGTCCGCGAAGCGCTGGAGGGCTGCGACCTGGTGCTCGTGATCATGGATGTCACGCGCAAGTTCGATCCTCGCGACCAGTTTGCGCTCGACTTGCTGCGCCGGCCGAAGACGAAGGCGTTTCTGATTTTGAACAAAGTCGACCTGATCCGCGAGAAATCGAAACTGCTGCCGCTCATCGAGCAATACCGCAAGCTCTATAACTTCGCGGAAGTCATCCCGATTTCCGCGCTCAAGCGCAACGGACTCGACACGCTTCTGGATATGGTCATCGCGACTCTGCCGGCCGGCCCGGCATATTTCCCCGAAGATCAAATCACCGACCAACCCGCGCGGTTCATGGCCGCGGAAATCATCCGCGAGCAAGTGCTGGTAAACACCAGTGAAGAAATTCCTTACGCGACCACGGTGCTCGTCGATAACTTCGAGGAAGGCGCGCGGCTTACCCGGATCGCGGCGACCATCTATTGCGAGCGCGAAGGACAGAAGGGAATCCTTGTCGGCAAAGGCGGATCGATGCTGAAGAAGATCGGTACGTCCGCCCGGTTGCAGATCGAGCGCATGATGGGGACCAAGGTCTTTCTCGAACTTTACGCAAAAGCGGAACCGGGCTGGCGCGATTCGCGCCGCTTCGTCGAAGAACTCGACTGGCGCCGGCAACTCGAGCATCGGATGAGGGAACACGGCACGCCGCAAGAAAAGGCCGAACCAACCGCGCCGACGATTGCGGGCGATGACCGTAACGACGACCGTAACCAGACAGAAGACTGAGGTTATGGTATGGTAACGAGCGCTTCAAGTAAGGCGGCCATTGCCCGATCTGCGCCTTGCCGCTAGAATTGAAACGAGCGGTACTTCCGGTAAAACGGCGCACAGGGGACGAACAGCCAACCATGGAATCTGGGGATTCTTCCGAGGAGCAGCTCCCGGAGTACGACTTCGATCCAGAGAAATTGAACCTGCGCGTGCGCGTCACGCTTGCGGCCGACCGCAAGGCCGTGGACCCGGTCGTGGAGCAGGTGATGGAAGCCGTCCGCCAGATGAAATGCGCCGACGGCAAGGAAGACGCCATCGAGCTGGCCCTGCAGGAGGCGCTGGCCAACGCCGTAGTTCACGGCGCCAAGGAAGATCCCAGCAAAGTGGTGGAGTGCCTGGTGGCCTGCGACGAGCAGCGCGGCATGCTCATCATCGTGCGCGATCCCGGGCCCGGTTTCGATCCTCAAGCGATTCCCAGTTGCACGGTAGGCGAGAATCTCTACTCCAATCACGGCCGCGGAATTTTTCTGATTAATCAACTGATGGATGAAGTCAAGTTCCGCAAGAACGGCACCGAGATTCACATGGTGAAGCGCTAGGTCTCTACCCAAGTGCGCGCCTTCCTTGCGCGCGAGTTCTAATTCACCGCTTCCCAGTGATAACCTTGCGGGATGCCCAACCCTCCTGACCTTCCCGCTGAGGTGCCAGCTGATGTGCCAGCCGATGTACCCGCGGGTGTGCCCCCATCTCCCAAGTCGACGCGATCCCGCGCAGGGACGCTCACTGCGCTCATCCTGGGACTGTTCCTTGGCGTAGTGGCTGTCGGCACGATTGGCGGACTGATGCTGTCGCGCAGTTCTGGTCGCGCGCTGTTGGGCCACATCTGGTCGGCGGTGACCAGCCGAACCCTCACGATCGATGTGAGCCAGCCCACCGTGGTCGATCGCATTCAGCGACTGCAGCGGCTGGAGACAGTGATCTACACGATGGATAAGATCGTGACCGGCGCGAAAGAGAATCCGCTGTTGCCGAATTTTCTAGCCGGAGATCGCCTGCTGATGCTGGTGCACGGTGAAGTTGTTGCGGGAATCGATTTCGCGAATCTGAAGCCGGGCGACGTCAAAGTGGATGGCAAGCAGGTGCACTTGCGTCTTCCTCCGCCCCAGATTTTCAGCACTCGCATCGACAGCGCGAAGACTCGCGTGTATTCCCGGCAAACCGGGCTGCTGGTACCTACCGATCCGGACCTGGAAACGCAAGTCCGCCAGGAGGCGGAACGTCAACTGAAGGAAGCCGCCATGGCCGACGGCATTCTGCGGAACGCCCAGCAGAACGCGGCTGCGACGATCATGAGTTTGTTGCAGGGCCTGGGGTTCGAGAAAATTGAGTTTGACTGATGGAAGGTCTCAGCTCGTGTGCATCGGCCCACTAGAAACTCTCAATGAGCGAAATCGCCGCGATTACACTCATGATGCGAGTTCGGGGGTGTGCGGGAGGCAATATGTTTCGAGGTATCCGCCTATTGCAGCTTCGCGTACTCGGCCTTGGCTTCTCTCAGGATGGGGACATCGGGGTCAGCGTCTTTCCAGAGGGTGAGGAAATCTTTGTAGGCGGCTAGCGCGCGGACGCGGGCGGCATCGGTATCCGCTCCCTGTGAGGTTCGCGACTGCAAGGCGTTGGCGCGAGCCACGCCCAGATGCGCTAACGCTCCCGTCCAACAGTTCCAGACGATGCCGCTGTGGTCGAGGATCTTCTGAAACTCGGCGGCGGCGGCGCTGCCCTGCCCAGCCGCCAGAAATGCCTCACCGCAAATATAGGTGGGATAAAGGCAGGAAAGATTGTCTAGAAATGAGATTTGCCCCAACTCCAGGGAGCCAGAATCTGGCAAAGCTCCGAGGGCTTCGGCGGGATTCTTCCGATCCAGCGCCAATTGCGCCTGAATCGCTGAGAGCCAAAGTGACTGCACCTGGGTATCCATCGGAAAGCGTTGCTTGACTTCTTTCGCCAGCGATACGGGCCGTGTGGTGTCGCCAGCCATGGCAAACGCGAGCGCCGCTTCGACCTGGACACCCTGACTCGCGGGGGCGAGCTTGAGCCCTTCTGTTGCTAATCTCTTTGCCTCACTGGCATTGCCGAAGGCAGCCTCGCGCAGGGCCGCATTCTCCTGCCAAATGGCCCCGGACTCCTGGCCGTCAGCGCGGATGGCGGAGTCCACAGACCGACTGGTGAGCTCTCTCGCCTTGATCAGACGCCCGGAGAAGGCCTCAGTATCGGAGGCAAGGGCAAGTCCATTGTGTTCGACCTCAGGGTGGCTGGCAAACCACTGCTGCTGTTCAGCCATGCCCTGGGAATCCGCTGCGAGGAAGGCGAGAGCGTAAACCTGCAAGTGAAGAATGTAGTCATCCACCTTTCGTGCCCGCGCATCCTGGATTACCTGTCTCGTTTCCTGGAAGCGTTGCAAGGCCATCAGAGCGTTCGCAAGGTTCTGGTAGTTCATGACACCATCGTCGAAGAGGCGGGCGCCTTCGCGATACTCCTCGACGGCTTTTTCATAGAGTCCCTGCGAGGTGTACACATTGCCAAGGTTCATATGCGGTCCGCTCAGTCGCGGATAGTTCGCGATGACGTTATGAAGTGCCTGGGCGGCCTGATCCAGTTCCCCGGTAACGTAGATGTAGTAATCGGCGGTAAAACTCAGGCTCTCCCGCCGGCTGGCATGGTCTCGAAGCTGGAAGGCCTTCGTGTAATACTCGCTGGCCCGGGTAAGTTCTCCAAGAGCGAAGTAATCCGAGCCCACCGCCGAATATGCTCCGGCAAAATTTGGATCGAGCTGGATGGCGCGTTGATGGTAAGGAAGAGCCGCCTCCGCTCCCTTCTGGCGCCAAGTGGCCAGCCCGGTGCTGTACGCCTCCAGAGCTTCAAGCGAGGATGTGGTGGCATCTTCCAGCGGCAAATCAAATTTTTGCAGGGACGCCAGCGACTCTCCCAGTTCGCCGCGCAACTGTCTCGCGGCGCTGTCGAGCGCACCCAGCACCTGCTCTTTCGACGTGGCGGTGACTTGCTCCTGCGCCAGCACATCTCCGGTCCTGCAATTTACCGCTTTCAAGCCGACCACATACTCGTTGCCTAAACGATTAATGGATCCGGCAATATAAACTCGGCTCGCCGCCCGCTGACACAGCTCGCGCGCCACTTTGGGCACCAGGGTAGTGTTGGCTGGAAGCGCCATTCTCTGCAACATCGCCGCAACTTTGTCGTCGGAAAGCACATTCAGGAACGGCGACTGGTTCAGGGCAATACTCAGCGCCTGTTTGAGGGTCGTGTCGAAAACTGCGTCTCCCGTACTGTTGGCAAAATCGGCGAGAACGATGGTGTCTCTATCGGTCAGGCGCTTGCTCTGCAGGCGCGACCGATAGTAAAGCCCTCCCGCTAAGAGCAGAGCGAGCAGGATGGGAATCGCGATTTTCCAGACAAACGCGACGCGAACCGCAGAAGCCTGTGCAACCGCCACCCCGCCCGAATCTGCTGCCGCGGTATGCCCGGTCAAGGAGTCATGCTTCAACCCCTGCAAATCTATTCGCATGTCAGCTGCACTCTGATAGCGGAGCTCACGATCTTTCTCGATCGCCCTGGAGATGACTGGTTCCAGAAGTGAATGCTCGGGGCTGATTTGCTGTATCGGCAGCGGCGCCATGTGCAGAATGGCGTCATGAACCACCGGCACCGTGTTACCCGGAAAGGCGCGCTGCCCCGTTGCCATCTCATAGAGCACCAGACCAAACGAGAACAAGTCTGTGCGTGCGTCCAGCTTCTCGCCCCGAACTTGTTCGGGGGACATGTACTGCGCCGTTCCCACGGTCGTGCCGGTTTGTGTCAGTCGCAGAGTGTCAAATGCCGCTGTGGATGCTGCGACCGCCGTTTCTCCCAGATCGGACTGCCCCGCGGCCGGATGGCCGGCAATCGCTGATTCGACGACCTTCGCCAAGCCGAAGTCGAGAATCTTGGCCTCACCGCGGTTCGTAATAAATATGTTGGCCGGCTTGACGTCACGATGGATGATGCCTTTCTCGTGCGCAGCCTCCAAACCGGCGACAACTTGTAGTGCAAGATCAAGTACCTCATTCGCCGGCAGCGGCCTCTTTTGCTGGCTCGTGGTTTCAATCCGATCCTGCAGGGTTTGCCCATCGAGCAACTGCATCACAATGAAAGGCTGGCTTTCGTGTTCTCCGAGTTCGTAGATCGGACAAATGTTGGGATGCTCGAGCGCAGAAGCCGCTCGGGCCTCGCGTTCAAGCCGCTCGAAAGACTTGGGATCACTGGCCAGCTCGGCAGGCAGGAACTTGATCGCGACCCGACGGCCCAGTTTCAGATCCTCCGCCTTGTAGACCACCCCCATGCCCCCGCCACCCAACAGCTGCAGGATCCGGTAATGTGTGATCTTCTTGCCCAGCAGCGTGTGAGCCGCCGAGGTATCCCCCTCGGGGGCAGCTCCTGCGGAGGCGGGCATCACCTCAACCACGGCTGCGATAAAACGGTATCCCTTGCCCGTGACAGTCTGTACAAAGCGCGGCTGCTCGGCATTGTCCCGCAGCACCTGGCGAATCTTACTGACAGCGCCGTTAATGCTGTTATCGGTATCGAGAAAGACGCCCTCTCCCCAGATCCGCTCAACGATCTGCTCACGGGTCACTAGTTCCCCTCTGCGCTCCAACAGGAAAAGCAGGAGTTGCATAGGGATTGGGTTTAGTTTTAAGGGGATTCCCGCCGAGCGTAGCTCGTAAGCCCGCACGTCCAGTTCGAAGTCGTCTCCAAATTGGAGGCGATCCGGCATTTTGATGGGATGGGACACCTCAGCAGCACCCTCACGAGCCGGCAAGATTTTACCTTAAACTCGCGTGAGCCGACAGCAATTCATTTCATGTCAATAGTTTGCGCCCTAATACAAATTCAACACAACCTTAAGTTCCCGCCTATTGCCCGGAAGTTAAGCATCCAGCACTATCCCCGTCGTACGAAGGTTTCTTCCGGCACCAATCAATATGTCTTGCCCCTTCCACACACCTGCACCAAGTTATTGCTCTACTGCGCCGGTCTCGTTGGCGCAGTATCCCCACGAATCCTGGCTCTTCGGCGGTGCTCGCGACGTTGCCCGGAATGCATTGGAATTCTTTGAGCGTTGCGAACAGACCGCCGGAATCGTCCGGACCCGTTTTCTTGTGAAACGCGTTTACGTTGTCACCGATCCGGCCGCGATTGCCGATGTGCTGGTGAACCATCCAAAGAGCTTCGTTAAGCCATATGTATTGCGGCGGATGAAGGTGTTGTTCGGCAATGGTCTGCTCACCTCCAGCGGAGAGCAGTGGGCGAACCACCGGCATCTGGTGCAGCCCGCCTTTGGCGCCGAGTGCATGACAGGTTTCCTCCGCCTGGTTCGCGAGAGTACGGAGGAGATGCTGTCGTCATGGTGTGTCGGAGACAGGTGCGTCAGAGAAAGCTGCGACGGAGAAACGCGCGACGGGGACGTACGCGACGGAGACGTACGGGACGTTTATCCGGAGATCGTTGATCTATGCATGAAAAACGTCGCGCAGACTATGTTCGGCGTGTACGACGAAGAGATGGGCAGCATTGTCCGGGCGCTGGCGGCAACCTGCCACGATCTTGCTCATGCGGTACTGAACGTGGGCCAGGCGCTGCCCTTCCATCTCCCCGGGCGGCTGAAGCGGCGACTCAAGAGCGAACTTGGCGCGTTGAATGACTACCTCGGCCGTTTGATTGATCAACGTAGGAACGATCAACGCAGGATCGATCAACGCAGGAATGAGCCACCACGTCGTGACTTCCTCGGACTTCTTCTCTCCGGTGGCTTGAGCCGGCAGGCGGTGCTCGACGAGTCCGTCACGATGCTTCTTGCCGGGCACGAAACCACGGCATCGGCGCTGGCATGGAGTTTGTATCTTCTGGCACGTCATCCCAAACACGCCGACGCCCTTGCCGCCGATCTCGAGTCTCACTTGCACGGTGACGCGCCGTCGATGAGTGATCTCGAGGATCTAACCTCGCTGCGCGCGACCCTCGATGAGACACTGCGTCTCTATCCGCCCACCCATCGGATCGGCCGTACGGTGGTATCTCCGGTTGTAATTGGCGGTCATAAAATTCCGGTGGGTGCCGACGTGCTGGTTCCGCAGTGGGCGGTGCATCGCTCCGCGCGCTGGTACGATCGGCCCCTGGACTTCCTACCCGAACGTTGGACGCCCGCTTTTCGTCGCTCGCTTCCGAAGTTCGCCTACTTCCCCTTCAGCGGTGGACCGCGCATATGCGTTGGCACTCAGCTCGCCTATTCCGAGGTTGCGGTCATCCTCGGCCTGTTGGCTCAGCGCTTCCGGTATTCGCTGTGCGATGAGATGCTCCTTGTGCCTTACGAGGGATTGACCCTGCTCCCCGCGGGAGGTCACCTTCGACTGAAACTCAAACGCAGAAGCATGACCCCAGCAGCTCCGAACCATGCAGCTCCGAACCATGCAGCGCAAGCGGTCTATTCGTGAGTTTTGGTTCAAAAGGCTCACACTGGGCAAAAGGAGATCGGGAAGGATGAATAGCGCAGCCGCGATTAATCAAACCGAGATTGATCAAACCGAGATTGATCACGATGATTCGATTCAAGGTGCTTCACCGGACCGATATCGCATTAACTGGATCATGAACCTGCCGTTTCTTGGCATGCACGCCGCTTGTCTCGGGGCCTTCTGGGTCGGAATCTCCTGGAAACCGGTTGCGCTTTGCGCCGCTCTTTATGCGATCCGCATGTTCGGTATCACCGCCGGATATCATCGATATTTCTCTCACCGCTCTTACCGCACCAGTCGTGCTTTCCAGTTCTTTCTGGCATGGATCGGCTGCTCCGCTCTGCAGAAGGGACCGCTTTGGTGGGCAGCTCTTCATCGCCATCATCATCGGAATTCCGATGAGAAAGAAGATGTACATTCTCCCCTGCAAAGCGGCTTCTGGTGGTCGCATGTGGGTTGGATCATGAGTAATAAGTACGAGGCCACTGATTTCAACGTCATCAAAGACTTCAGCCAGTACCCGGAACTTCGTTGGTTGAACCGTTACTGGGCGGTTCCTGGAGTGCTATTGGCTGCCGCTTGCTTTTTCTTCATGGGATGGCCCGGCCTCATCTGGGGATTTTTTATCAGCACCGTGCTGCTGTATCACGGAACGTTTGTGACGAATTCTCTTTGTCACATGTTGGGAAGAATTCGCTACAAAACGGCAGACACCAGCCGTAACAGCTTCATCCTGGCCCTGGTCACATTAGGAGAAGGATGGCACAACAACCACCACTACTACTCAGCCTCGGCTCGTATGGGATTCTTCTGGTGGGAGGTCGACATCTCTTACTACACATTGCGCTGCTTATCCCTCCTTGGGCTCGTGTGGGATATAAAGAAGCCCAAGGACCGAGTCCTAAAAATGTGTGAACCGAGGCCGCGAGTCGAAACACAGTATCGAGGATAGCGTAATCGATGCTCCGTCCGAGCTGCGTACGGGCTGTATTCCAGGCCGAGGAGTCGGATCAATTTCCCAGAGGTGGCCTTGTGGCTCTACGGGTGGATTAGGCGGAATTGCGGGGAATGGATTGACAAGCTCGACGGAGCCGGATAAGGTTGGGCCAGTGCGCTAACAGGGCGTCTCCTACCCGCGGCAAGGGAAGCATCCCACCTGTTTTCGTTTCAGGCGCGTCGTTACCTTCTTTCAGCCTGGTATCAGCGGGACACCGGCAAATATGAAAGGAGGTTTTTGTGAACCCATCCAAGTCCTTACCCTCTCACTCATCCTTTGAGTCCATCCGGAAGCAGGCCAAGAAACTGGTCCGCCAGTTCGCCGCCGGCGAGCCCGATGCTCTGGCTCGTGTCCACGGCCAACTGCCGGTTCCGATCCTTCCTCTTTCGCTGCGAGACGCCCAACTTGTGCTTGCCCGGGAATACGGTTTCGCAGGCTGGCAGGATCTTCGCGCGGCTGTGCTCCGCCAGGAAGGCGAAGGCCTGGAGTGGGCTGCCGCTGAGGCGGAGCGCGCCATCCACGACAACAGCCTCGAGCGATTGACGCAACTGGTGCGGGAGTATCCAGCGCTTGTATCGTGGCGTAGCGATTCCGGAGAATCGTTGCTCGGGTTTGCCACCGGCTCGTTTGGCGACAGCGGCGATCCTTACCGGGAGCAAATGTTCACACGCCTCGAATGCGCGGAGTTTCTCTTAAACGCCGGGGCCATCGCGAACCCGGCGATATGGGAAGACGCCATTCGCGCCCGCGCCAAGGGAGTGTTGCAGCTGCTTTCGCGCAAGGGTGTTCTGCCGCGCAGACTAGATCTTCTCGCCGCGCTGGGTGACGACGCCGGCGTTCGCGATTGTCTTGAGTCGGCACGGAACCGCCCCGGGGGCGATGCCGCGGCCGTCTCGCAGGCGTTCCTCTGTGCCTGCCGTTTTCAGCAGCGGGCGGTCGCCGCTCTCCTTCTCAATCGTTGCATCGAGCTCGACCCCGCGCTCGGGCAACGAGTGGAGAAATGGCGTGGAAGAAGCGGCTTCATCGAATACCTGGCCGAACATCCTCGAGAGTACGGGAGTCCCTGGCAGACGGTCGTTATGAACGAACTGCTGGCGGCGATTGATGAAAATGACCTCGAAGAGTTCAGCCGGTGGTTAGAGCGGGAACCCGATCTGCTCGGCGAATCCAATGTGGCGCTGCAGGTGGAACTATTAGAGCGAGCGGTATTGAAAGATCGCGGGCCCCTTATCACACGGCTGCTGGAGTTGGCTCCCGCGCTGGCGATGAGGCGCCCTCGTACGTCCGCGCTGGTGTTCGCTCTGGAATATGGGAAGGCGCATCTCATTCCTCTGTTGACCCCGATTTGGCCGCTGCCCGATGATCTCTGCCACGCGGCCGGGGTAGGGGACTTCGCGCGAGTTAGGGGTTGGTTTGATGAGGCCGGCCGTCCGAGGCTGGGGAGTCTCGGTCAGCATTACCCTGCCAACAACTCTGCCGTTTTGCGAAACCTGCATTGGACCCCCGCCAACGCGCAACACATACTGGACGTAGCGCTGGCCTGGGCGTGCATGAACCGGCATTTTGAGATTGCGTCTTTCGTGCTGGAGCGTGGAGCCAACATCAATACCAACTGGAGCACGCATGAGCCAGCCAGCATCTTGCACGAATGTGCCGTCCGCGGGAACTATGAAGCAGCGCAGTTTCTCATTGACCACGGCATCGATATGACGGTTCTAGATTATCGCTGGAACGCCACGGCGGAAGGGTGGGCGCGCCACGCTGCCAAGGACCAGAACATGGCGGAGTTCCTGGCGCGCGCCGAGAGCGCCCGCAAAGTACAATCGCTTTGAAAGAGCACGGTCAGCGGGTTCGAGTCCCAACTGTGAGGAGCAGGCCCAAACGGCGGGCTTGGGAAACGTCCAGTTATCTCTGGTCGGATCGTCGGCAAACCGGAACCTATCCGAGCCGGCCACCGTTAAGGAATCTCTTAAACTGGCGATAAATCTCGATTACGCTCAAAACCCCTCAATCAGGCAGTATAGATTGCCCTAAGGTTTGGCGGGCGGCGTCTTTGGAATCTTCAAGGTCCAGGAAAAACCGAATACGATCGTGCGTCCCTGTGGACGAGCCTTGGCCGCATATTCGTCGTAGTACTTGAAGAAACCTACCAGGTCTTTTGTGGTAAGTAGGTAGTTGACCTGAACGCCGATTCCTTGAACGGAATAGTATGGAACTCTGCTGGCGGCTACGGGAACTCCGGCCAGCAGGTAATTGCCGCCGTTATTCGAAACTTGCCATTGGTCATAGCCAACCAGGCCGAGTTGGGCGAGTTGGCTCATATCTTTTTTCACGGGAAGAATCTGGCCAAAACCCCACTCCATGGTGAAAGCCTGGCCGGGAGTTATTTTGCTGAGTTGACCCGACACCGGGCTGGCGACTGTTTTTTGCCCATGGATTTCCCAGTCGGTGGTCAGGTTTGCGCTCGTACCCTTGTTCTTGGTGATGTAGAACGTGGTGCCCGTGGTTATGTTGTTGCCCCAATATCCCGAACCGACATTATTACTCGCCCCCGCAGTGTATCGGCCGGTTGGGGCGGTGAAAGCGTATCCCGCGTTGAAGTCAGCTCGTTTCAAGTGCCAGCCTATGTTCACTGGCTGCACGTAGGTATCGGCAAAACCCGATCCGCCCGCGTTCAGACTAATTCCGGATGTATTCCCGGGAAGAAGAGGAGGCAGGGCAGCCACCACGGAGCCGCTCGCATAATTCAATGCTATGTACGGCATGAAATAGCCGCCAAGAATCTTGTGATGCGGGACGTAGTAGAGAATATTCTCATCCACCCAGAAGGAATAGGTCCCCGAAACATTTTGAATAATCTGGTTTCCGTTGGGGCCATTCAACTGGCTGGCGGAGTAACTGAGAGCCAGGTTGGCGTAGGTGATGCCAGGATCGGGAATCACGCCGGCGTTGAGGCCAAACTGTCCCGGCACCCATTGTCCCTTTTGTTGTGCCAGCAAGGGTGAAGCACACACCAGAGCAAGGCATGCGAGAATTAAGATTGCATTGTTGATTTTCATTGTTGCTCTCTCTCCTCTTTTATGGTGGTCGGCGGGTCGCTGTGACCTGTCTTGCCCTCTTCGTCTCGCGAGGAGCCACCAAGTGAGCGGCGTCAAGACAAACCAGCTTAGGGTCCAAATGGTCAGGCCGGTCCACGCCAAGGCCGTCGCGATTATGGCTGTCAGCGGGTTGCTCAGATCGATGCGAGCGATTTGCTCAGCGGACGGCTTCAGCTCTGGCCGCGTCAGGTCGGCGTCAATTGCGTATCGAAGTGCGAAAATTCCTAAAAGGCCCGCTATCACAAGACTGACTGACTGCAAGAGTAGCGTCGGGACGCCACCTACATACATGGGGTCGGCGATCAAGGCATACATGAACAAACAGAGGAAGGAGAGACCCGCGATGGAGAGCGTTGCAATGATGCTGTTCGACCTTGCAAGCAGGCTGAACAAGGTGTTTTTCCGATTCCAGTAGTAGACCGTGATAACAAGGCCGAACCCCACTCGCACGAGATTCCTTGGTTGGCTTGCGAGGAGACTCAAAATGCCGTGCGGAAGGTGCGCCCATTGTCCGTCCTGAAATGGCGCCAAGAACTCGACAATTCTGAAGAACATGAGCGCGAACACCACGTCGAGGAATACGCCCAGGCTTCTGAGCTTTTGGTCAAGCACGATGTCAAGTACCTTCATTTCTTGGGCATCGGTTTCGGAACCCTCAATGTCCATGAACTTAACCGGGCGATAGTTTCTTCCCAACGCTGCCTGGTCAGTCTCTAGTGGCGCTCACAAGTACTCGGCCAGGAACTTCTCCATGAAATACAACGCACGGGCGGTCGTGTCTTGGAAAAAGTCGAAGGCGTGAAACTTCCCCTCGAACGGTGCAAAGATGTAGGGCACGCTATTGGCCTCGAGTTTTTCCGCCAACTTCACTGACTGGCTCATCGGAACAACCGCGTCGATGGTGCCCTGCAAGAGTATGGTCGGGGGGATTGTTTGCTGACGTGTGTTATTGGCGACGCTTCCTTGTAAAGCTCAGGGGCGTCGGCATATTTCTTGCCAAGAAAGGCTTCATTCCAATAAGGATCGCGGACGGCGGGGTCGGTCAAGTCGCTCCAGCCGTAGAAAGCGACAACGGCCTTCACTTTCGGTCCTGGCCCGTTGGGATACTGCTTGCTCGGAGTATTGGCAGCGTAGCCAATCAATTCGACCAGATGGCCACCTGCCGAACCGCCAAGCAACGCGACGCGATTGGTGTCTATGTTGTAGCTTTTGGCGTTGTCTTTAAGCCACTGAATGGCGTTTCGCGAATCATCCACCGCAGCCGGGTAGGGCGCTTGGTCTGCTAACCGATAGTCGATGGTAGCCGCCGCGTAGCCTAGTTGGGCGAGTTTGACGCCGTAGTAGTTGTAGTCGGCGCGACCGCCGTCAATCCAGCAGCCGCCGTGGATCATGACGACCAGCGGAATGGCTTTGGCTGAGTTCTTCGGCGTGAAGAGATTCAGTTTGAGTTCATAATTGTCCCCCTTCTGGAAGACCATATCCAGATCGGCTCTGACGCTGCCGGGCACGACGGGACGCATGTCGACCGGTGGAACCTTGCGCAGGGCCACGGCACCGAGGAAGTCGGCAAACGTCTTGAAGACCGGAGCCGCGGTGGGCGCACCGTTCAGGATGCGTTGCCCCGCCGCCGTATTCGACCTTGGAACCGCATCTCTCGCCATTAGCCTTTCTGATGTGGACGGCTCTTGTGCGACTGGATCGACGACCCCAGAAGTACTTGGATTCATGGTTTGCTCCTCTCTAGATTGTCCCGTTTGTGGGGGACGATCTAACCGCGCGACACTCGGCCACAGATTTCAGATGGGTCTCAGGCTGCCTCTGTTTCGGCACATAATCTAACGGCGCACCGACAGGAATCAGGGGTTCGCGACCCAGGCTTTTCTGATACTCGATCAAGAGCCTTGCCGTATGAGCAATAACCCATGTGTGCAGGTAGGGATAGTCGAGAGGCTCGCGTTCCTTCGGATCGGTATCTAGGTTGATTAAGTGCGGGGTCGTAAGATGCAGGGCCGGGTCAGTCAACGTCTTCTGCATCACGAGAACCATTTTGAAGTTCCGCCACTTGACTCCATAGAGCGTGTCGTTCATCCAACACAGGAAGCCGTCACGGTTCGAGTTGGCTTGCTTCCCCTCGAAAAAGGCGCGCTGGTCGACACCGTCAATCACGCGGTCTTTCGGAACTTCCAGTCCCGCCCAAAGGACGAGTGTCGTGAATATGTCGGTGATGTGAACAATCTCATTGCTCTTCTGCCCTGCCGGCACATGACCGGGGTAGCGCACCAGCGCGGGGGTTCGGAGCGACCCTTCCATGCCGGTGAAATAGGACCCGTCGAAATATCCAGCCGTGCCCCGCCACGGGGCCGCTTCCTCCGGTCCGTTGTCCCCCGAAAAAACAACGATAGTGTTGTCGTCGACGCCGAGCTGTTTGAGATAGTCGAGCAGCGTTCCAAAATCGGTGTCCATTTCAAGCAGTGAGTCAGCCCAGTCACCATGGCCTGTTTTGCCCTTGAACTCGGCGCGCGGTATCGTCGGCAGGTGCATCATGGAGTAGTTGAAGTAGAGGAAAAACGGTTTGCCCGCGTCCGTGCTGCGCTTGAGAAAGTCTTTTGCCCGCTTCATGTACTCGACATCGATGTCGCGCCGCACCTCGACCGTCAGTTGCTCAAGCTCCTGAACGGGTTGTCCCTTGCGGCCTTCGAGGACGCGTGTAACCGGGTCGCGCTTTGGGTCATACCAGGGGTCGTCTGCCCACAAAGATTCGTCATACGAGCGCGGGATCCCATACCACTCGTCGAATCCGTGATCGGTGGGCCAGCGACCCTCAGAGTCGCCAATGTGCCATTTGCCCACGATGGATGTGGCGTAGCCCGCCTCGGAGAAAATGTCTCCCAGCGTCCTTTCCCACTGCACGAGACCGCCGTGCGATCCGGCGAGGGCCACTGTCTGATTACCGGAGCGGATGGAATACCGCCCGGTCATCAACGCTGAGCGAGACGGCGTGCACTGTGTCTCCGGGGCAAAATTGAAAAGCATCATGCCTTCTTGGGCGAAGGCGTCGATGCGTGCCGTCGTGGCTCCGCGCAAAGCACTGCCAGTGTAGGAACTCAGTTCGCCCATGCCGAGATTGTCGACGAGGAAGTAAACAACGTTTGGTTTGCTGGCTTGCGGCGGTCGTGTCATTTCGAATCCTCAGATCGTTATCCGACTCGCAGGCAAGGTTACGAGGCCACATTGGGGCCGACAACTGTCAGAGCTGACAGTTCCGCTTCGCAGCGGAGCGCGGACTTCGCACTCCGACAAGCCGGCTTTGATCGCAATCACGCCGATTTCGGAAGTGCGGTCTTATAGCCGTTGAACTCCCCGCCCGGCTTGATGTTCGGATATTGGGCGAGGCTCTTCTCGTACTCCGCGATAGCCTGGTACGCGACCCCGAACATCCAGCCCATGTCCAACTTAGTGTCGAACAGGTTGTACCTCTCGCCGGGATCGCTGCCGAGGTCGAAAAAGATTGGGAACTGAGTGTCCAGCATCGGTTGGTCAATGCCCTCGGTGTGGCGGAACACAGCCTTGACGTTGAGCCACTTCGAGGACATGAGGGAGCCGTCAGGGCCGAAGAACAGGAGGGTCTCTCGCCCAGTCTTCTCGCTCTGTCCCAGCAGGAACTTGGAGGCATCAACACCGTCCATCGGACGATCGGTAGGAACTTTGTCCGAGGCTCCCGCCAATGCAGCGAAGGTCTTGTACCAGTCGTGGGCCGAGAGCATCTCCTCGGTGACAACCCCGGCAGGCACCTTGCCCGACCATCGGGCCATCGCCGGAACCCGCATCGAGCCTTCCCAAGGAGGAGTGAAGAAATTGCCACGGAACGGACCGTTCGAACCTCCGGGGGGAGACACTTTCATCAACCCTGCCGCGTTGTCGCTGGAGAACACGATGAGTGTCTTATCAGCGATCCCCGTCGCATCCACGCAGTCCACGATCTGCCCGACCCGATAATCCATCTCGGCGATGAGGTCCGCGTACGTCCCCAACCGGGAGGGATCGGTCTGGTCGAAATCTGGATGCGCCTTCTCCGGTGGGTGCAGGTGCGACAGTGCGATGTAGGTGAAAAACGGCTTGTCCCCGGCAGCAGCGCGCTTGATGAAATCGGTCGCCTTCCCGACGATCAGTTCGTCCAGCAGGGGACGCACCTCCGTATTCAGCTCGCGGACCGCTGTGGACTTTTGGCCCTTCTTACCCTTCCATATCTTGGGCGTCTCGATCCCCTTCGCCTTGGCCAGCGCCCTGAACGTCGCGTACGAAGTCCATCCTGCCTCATCAACGCTGTTCTTATAGCCCCACCACTCATCGAAGCCTTGGTCATTGGGTAGCCGTCCCTCGACTTCACCGAGATGCCACTTACCCCACAGGGATGTAGCGTAGCCAGCGTCGGAGAGTAGTTCCGCGATTGTGTACTCCCATGACACAATTCCGGTCTCGCCTTGACCGGGCATCACTACCTTGTAGGTGCCACAACGCACCGACTGGCGGCCAGTCATGATCGCGGTGCGTGTCGGCGTGCATTGCGACTCAACGGTGTAGTTGTTGAAGCGGATTCCTTCGCTGGCAAGCTTGTCGATCCGAGGGGTCGAAATGCTCCCACCGTAGCACGAGAAATCACCCCAGCCAACGTTGTCGCACAGGATGAATACTATGTTCGGTCGAGTCTTTTTCTTCTGGATCGCCATCGTTTCTTCCCCTTTGCAACCGGTGTGAACGGGATGAATTCTAGGGCTGCTGTGCCAACCCGGGCTACTGTAAGAATCGACAGTTCCAGCGATTTCCTCTCGCTTCTTGCACAGCGCAACGCCGCTTTGAGAACGCTAACTGGCGAAAATCCCCATTTCACGCGACCAACGGTCAAAACGTGCGAGCACCCTGTTTTGAACAGTTGCCGTTGATTGGTTACTGCTGGTGCGGGATTCCACGATTGCCAGAGCGCATAATGGGACTGTGACAACTGCTCGGGCTTCGATGGCGGTATTCGCGCAGAGTATGACACTTGCCCGGAGTGGGATATGGGTTCTGCTGGGCCTCGCGGTCTCAACATGCGTTACCTGCACTCGACGTCCGGTCGATCGTGCAATGCTCGACAGCGAACTACTGCAATCCGTTAGAAAGGGCGACACCGCAACTGTTCTGCACCTGTTGCAGCAGGGGGCGGATATTGACGCCAAGGACCAAGGCGGTTCGACCGCACTGGCATTGGCCGCAGACTACGGCCACCGTGATGTCGCAAGGCTCTTGCTGGCCAGAGGCGCTGATCCCGTCGCCGGTGGTTTGAGCGGAGAAAGCGCTCTCAGGGAGGCTGCGGGCCTCGGCTACGCCACAAAAGTCGCCCTCGTG
The DNA here is from genome assembly GCA_013289685.1 of Acidobacteriota bacterium. GTDB lineage: Bacteria > Acidobacteriota > Terriglobia > Terriglobales > Acidobacteriaceae > Sulfotelmatobacter. The sequence goes on from JABCZL010000008.1 coordinate 207,065, forward strand.
TTGGAACGTGGAGGAGACTTAAAGGCTAAGAATGAAGCCTTATTCGCCATGGGCGAATCAGGTCCCGCCGTCATACAGATCCAGGCCGCACCGACTCGACAGGTTCAAGAGCAACCGAATCAGACGCGGCCGGATATTGACATCGCCAGGACGGTCGGACTACTTCTGGACCACGGAGCGAATATCGAGTCGCGGAACTACGATGAAGCAACTCCGTTGATATGGGCGGCGGAGCACGGCTCGACCGAGGTCGTGCGGGCGCTGCTGGGACGGGGAGCAGATGTAGAGGCCAGAGACAAGTACGGCGGTACTGCGCTGATTCGTGCGGCCTGTGAATGCGCAATCATTGACATGCCCGAGACTCTTGAGTCTATGAGGCTATTGCTGGAAAAAGGGGCTAACGTTAACGCCAGGGACATTGACGGAGGCACAGCCCTTATGGCGGCAGCATCGGCGGGACGAACCCAGAACATGACGCTGCTGCTGGACAATGGCGCTCAGATGGAGTTGAAGGACAAAGACGGCAATACGGCCTTGCTAGTCTCTGCGGGGGCAGGCCCCTACAGTGCCGTCGGCGTTGTTTACACGGTCGACCCCGTGAAACTACTTCTCGAAAGAGGAGCTAACCTCGAAGCGACGAACAGCCGCGGCGATACTGCCCTGATGCTAGCGGCATCAAAGGGCGGATACGAGGATGAACGAACCGTCGGATTGTTGCTCGACAACGGTGCAGCTGTCGAAGCCAAGAACAGACAAGGAAAGACCGCTTTAGAATTGGCATTGAAGAGTCATCGCACTGACACCGTCCATCTCTTAAGAAATGCCAGGCGAGCACCCAAGTAGTGGCCTGCCTCAGTTGGCGAAAAATCGCGATTACGCTCATTGACCCGGCGGCAGGGGTTCTGAGCGCTAACGCCTGGTTACAACACCTATCATGCCGCTCCGTGGCAAACAGCAGAAAAAACAGAGTCCCATATCACCTGGAAGGGCAATCGCTGATCCATCCGGTCGACAGTACCCGCAGCCGCTGCCACTGTTAGAACCGACAGTTCCCGGATGTCCGCGATGGTAGTGAAATAGCGAGTCGCAGCACTCGACAGAAGTGCGCCGCCGGAGGATTACATTGGGACGAAGCTTGGACTTGACGACAACTGTTCGAAAACTGGTACTGGGAACGCTTCTCGTCGCCAGCGTCTTGCTGGCTGTGTTGGCTTCGGCTGTTGACAGCATTCAAGGTCGGGTGCTGGGCGGAGGCGCACCCATCGCCAGCTCAACCGTAACTTTGTGGGCGGAAGGTGCAGACGCGCCCAAGCAACTCGCTCAAGCCCAGACCGGGAACGATGGCAGGTTTGAGGTTCGTGTAAGCGCGTCGGAAGACGTCATCCTCTATCTGGTGGCAACAGGTGGCGAACCCACGGCCAACAGGGGCGGCGACAACCCAGCCATCGCCCTGATGACGGTTGTCGGCAGCAGACCCCCGGCAAGTGTAGTCATCAACGAGATGACGACCGTGGCGTCCGTCTGGACGCATGCGCAATTCTTAGAGGGCACGACGATCAAGGGTCATGCGCTCGGTCTTCGCATCGCTGTGGGCAATCTGCCCAACTTCGTCGATGTGGAGACCGGCGGATGGGGTGGAGCAATTCAGGACCCGCTTAACAGCGGCCAGACGCCAACGATGGCCAACTTCGCCACGCTTGCCGACCTGCTCTCGGGTTGCGTCAATCGCGTGAAGGCGGACGCCTGCAGCAGCCTGTTCGCGGCCGCTACACCTCCGGGCGGCGAAGCCCCAAACGACACGCTGAACGCAGCCGAGTCGATCGCCCTTAATCCCTGGTACCAGCCCGAGAGACTCTTCGACCTGCTCCGCCAGTTCTATCAAGTATCGGCGAGCAATCACATGCTTGCGGTCCCTTATATGCCTTACCTCAACTGGGCGCCTAGCGCCTGGACACTTCCGCTCAAGTTCACGGGCGGCGGGTATGTCGCCGGTGGGAAGTGCATGTTCGACAGCGAGGGCAACCTGTGGGTCGGCGACAACTTCACCGTCGGCTGGCAGGGGCAGGACTCGTTGTGGCAGGGCCACGCCACCAAGTTCGCTCCAAACGGCAAACCTCTGTCGCCGATCACCACGGGTTTCACGGGCGGGGGTATGGAAGGGGGAACCTTCGGTGCGGCAGTTGACGCCAAGGACAACGTCTGGCTTACCAGCTATGGCAGCAAATCAATCTCTGTGTTCGACAAGAACGGCACGCCCCTGACACCATCGGAGGGCATCAATTTCGGCGGCCGGCTGGGTCTGATGCAGGGAGTCATCGCAACGCCGAGCGGTGACGTTTGGGTCTTGGGTATCGAGAAGAGGCAACTCGTTTACTTTCCTAAGGGCGATATAAATAGCGGACGGATCGTTTGCGAGGGGGACAGCGCGGAGCCGTGCAAATCATTCGTAGCTCCGTTCCACCTTGGTATCGACCAGCAGGACCGGATCTGGGTGTCTAACAGCGGCACGCCTCACGTCACGCGCTTTCCAGCCTCCGATCCCAGCAAGGCCGAGAACTTCAAGACCGGAATCAACAATAGCGGCCTTGGCATCGATAGTCAGGGCAACGTGTGGGTCACCAACCGGTTCGGTACTAGCTTGCTGGGCATGGCCCATCTGGTCGACATGGGACTGCGGCTGAAGACCGAGGGCGTTGCGTCAGCCTCTGACTACCTGACGATGACGATGTCAAAGCAGCAAGGCGGCACCATGAACGGTGGCAGCGTCACGCTGTTGCGGCCGGACGGCACACAATTTCCGGGCTCGCCGTTCAAAAGCGCCGGCCTCCCCGGCCCGTGGGCGGTGGTGGTGGACGGTAATGACAACGTCTGCATCTCCAACTTCGCCATGCCGAGCAGTCCGATCGTGGAATTATGCGGCGCGCGCGCTGAGCATTGCCCGCCAGGCGCACATACTGGCGACCAGATTTCGCCTCCAGGCGGATACGTTGGCGGTGGATTGCAGATGATGACCGATATCGCTGTCGATCCGGCAGGCAATGTCTGGGCGATGAACAACTGGCAGGATATCGACAGTTGTATCGGCACACCCAAAGAGGCGCTGTCAACTCGGTGCGGTGGCCAAGGCGTCGTGATCTTTTACGGCATGGCCAAGCCAGTGCACGCACCGCAGATTGGACCTGCACGCCAACCGTAGACAAGTTCGCTGCTCGTCGCGTAGCGGGAGCGCCGAGTCAGTTGGCGTAACATCCCCGTTTCACTTATCGACGCTGGATCCTAGGTAATAGCAATGCTCTATGCGGCATCCTGTTCCAGGAAGAAAAGTGAGGGCTGCAGGTCGAGTTTGTTTAGTGCCGGCTTCACCTTGATGTGGAAAGACGCTCGGTCTCGGGCGAGCTTCGGGCCAATCACACCGGTCAACCTCTCAACGGTGGTGCTCAAGTCTTTGCCGTGCATCTGCTGCAACTCGACCGTAATTGTGATGTCGAACAACCCACTTTCGCATTCGTCAGAGTGTTGTGCCCTGTGCGCGTGCAAACTCCCCCCGAGCATCCGAGCGAGGCTCACCAGCGAGCGTCTCTTGCACGCCGGGCATTCGTCACCTCGACTGCTACTGATGACCTCGCAATCCAGGCAAAAGACTGCATTCAAGAGAGGGAGAAATCCTGCGTCGCGATGGTTCCTTGTTTCGGCGAACATATACACCAACTTTTGTCGCTGAGATCGGGGCAGCTACATTCAAAAAGAATACAGCGTCATTCTCAATGTGTAAGCTGTCAAAGTTTCCAGTGGCTGAGCCAACTCCAGGCCCAGGCAGGACAGATCGCAAATCGGTCTACTAATCAGGGAAGCCTGCCGCATCGTGCGGCACACATCCTAGCTATCAAAGTCGCCCGTGCCACCAATCAATTCTTGGGTTGTGGTTGTGGCCTCGGTTGAGATTTCGGTGGCGGCTTCGGTGCCGGTTTTGAGTGCGAAGGCGTCTGCCTCTGCGGCTGAGACCCGCCCGATGGTGCAGGTTTTGGCGCGGGTTTCGGCTGGGGGGCGGGCCGAGTTGTGGCAGGCGGCGCTGTCGGTCTCGTTTTTGGTTGCACCTGGCCCCCGGTTGTCGGCCTCGGCTGAGGGGTTGGCCGATTTGTTGCCGGCGGTCTGGTGCCATTGGCCGGAGGCCGATTTGTACCGGGAGGGTTTGGCTTCCCCTGAGCCGGTGGGTTTGGTTTTCCCGTCGGCGGCTTGGCTGGCGGCCTGGTTGAGCCGGGCGGTTTCGGGGACGGCCTGGCTATTGGATGGGTGGGTGTGCCGGGCTTAGGTTGCTGCACTGGCGGACGAGCCCCTGCGGGAGGTCTGTGTCCGGGCGGGTTGCTTGGTCCCCAAGGCGGGCGATTTGGTGGACGGGGTCCCGGAACCGGAGGCCGATAGTGCGGCGGACGATAGTGCCAGTTGCCGCGATAGCCGGGGCGACTGGTATACAGAACCGGACGCGGACGGTACCAGACAGTCGGCGGGCGATAAGGGTTTCTCCATCCGGCCCAGACGACGTGGTTGTAATAGCACCGGTGCGTTCCCCAACTCCATCCCCACCCACCCCATCCCCACGGCGGGTTGCCAACCAGCAGCGCGCCAATCGCGATCCCCGCTCCGAAAGTGATCAGCGGCGTCACGACCGCAGTGCTTGTGCTGGGTCTGACATAAACCACGGTGGGATTGTATACAGGAACATAAACCACTTGCGGGTTTGCTGGCTGGATGACATAGATGGTCTGACCCGCCAGTTGCTGCACCTCCACTTGCTGTTGCGAAGTACTGCGCAGCGTCCCGGCCGCATAAGCTTGGGCTCGTAATCGCTGGATCGAAGCCGAGACCGCTCCCTGGTCCGCCAAAAAGGCCTGCCCAATGGCGGCGTAATCGTCGATGTTTTGCGCCATCATATCCAGCACTTGCGGAAAATTCGTCAGCGCGATGAATGCCGGATCGAACCCCTGCTGCTGCGCGGCGTCGGTGAGAGTCGTGCCGGAAAGCCCGGAGTTCTGCTGCAGCCAGTTATCCACGTCCAGAATTTCCTGCGGATTGGTTGCGGCGGTTGTGATCTGAGCCAGCAGAGAATCAGGGTAAAGCGCGACCGGAGCCAACAACTGGTCCAGCTGCTGCGGGGTGGGAGTCGCTGTCTGCGCCCAGAGCAAAGGTCCAAACTCCGGGGAGACTACCATGGCGACTAGCAAAATGATCGCGGTAAAACCAGGTTTCCGTCGCATTGAACGCCTCGTCACGGCAGCCGCGTACATTCGCCGCGATTGCCGGGGGATGAAGTGGAGACCAGGAGGTTGGTTTTTCCGCACGGCCGCATGATCACTATGTCAGGTGCTAGTGCAATACACGCGGGAGTGGCTGGCAACTGTTACTTGTGACAGGCAAAATTTCGAAGCGGTAGGAGAGAAACGTGTTGTTGGCTCAACATCTCTATTACACAAATAACCATTCCACAAAAGGCAGACTTGTTCGCAACTCTACTCCTTCGCTGCAATCCCCAAAGCCTTCATCTTCCGGTAAAGGTGGCTGCGCTCCAGGCCCAGAACCTCGGAGGTGCGGCTTACGTTGCCATGATTCTGGTCGAGGGTTTTGAGGATGTAGTCGCGCTCGTAGGCATCGCGCGCCTGGTGGAGCGTGGAAAATTCGCTTTTCGACGCGCGGCGGCTGCCTTCGCGGTAGACCAGCGGCGGCAGGTGTTTGCTGTCGAAACGCGTGGTGGTCGGGTTCATGATCACGATGCGCTCAATCACGTTGCGCAGTTCGCGCACATTTCCCGGCCAGGAGTAACGCATGAGCACTTCGATGGCGTCATCCGAGATTTCCCGGGGCCGGCGTCCATAGGTCGCCGCCAGTTCCTTCAAAAAGTGCCGCGTAAATAGTGGGATGTCTTCCTTGCGTTCGCGCAGGGGCGGCACGAAGAACGGAATCACATTAAGCCGATAGAAAAGATCTTCGCGGAAATTCCCGCGCGAGATTTCTTCTTCCAGATCTTTGTTGGTCGAGGCAATCACGCGCACGTCGACGGTGATGGTCTCATCGCTGCCCACGGGCGTAAAGCGCTGCTCCTCCAGCGTGCGCAACACTTTCGATTGCGTCTTCAGGCTCATGTCACCGACTTCGTCGAGGAAGAGCGTTCCGCCGTGGGCCCTCTGAAACTTGCCTTCTTTGTCGGCGGCGGCTCCGGGGAACGATCCTTTGTAGTGTCCGAAGAGTTCGCTCTCGATCAGGTCCTCCGGAATTGCGGCGCAGTTGACCTCGACGAAAGTTTCGTCCTTGCGCAGGCTCTGGGCGTGGATGGCGTGGGCCACGAGTTCCTTGCCGGTGCCGGATTCACCGTAGATCAAGACGCGGCCATTGGTCGGAGCCATCAAGCCGATCTGCTGGCGCAGGGCCTTCATGGGGATGCTGTCGCCTACGATGATGCTCTTCACCTGAAGCTGCTTTTTCAGGTCTACGTTCTCGCGGTGCAGTTTCTTGGACTCGATGGCGTTCTTGACCAGGATCAAGGTTTTTTCGAGCGAGAGCGGTTTTTCCAGAAAGTCATACGCGCCCAGTTTCGTCGCGCGCACCGCGGTCTCGATGGTGCCGTGGCCGGAGATCATGATGACTTCGGGAGGATTGTCGAGCTCGCGAATCTTTTCCAAGGTCTCAAGGCCGTCCACTCCGGGCAGCCATATATCGAGCAGAACCACGTCAAACGCGGCCTTGCGCAGCAGGTCGAGGCACTCTTCGCCGTTGCCGACGCAGGAGGCCGAGTAGCCTTCGTCGGCCAGGATGCCGGCTAAAGAATCGCGAATTCCGGTTTCATCGTCAACGACAAGGATATTATGCATGTTGGACGGTGGCCGCGGCCGGCGCCGGTTCGGGGACAACCGGAAGTTCCACGATGAACCGCGTACCGACCGGGTGGTTTTCCTCTACGCGGATGGAGCCATGGTGATCTTCCACGATGCGGCTGACGATGGCCAGGCCGAGTCCAGTGCCGCGCTTCTTAGTGGAGAAATAAGGCAGGAAGAGTTTTTCTTTGAGCTCGCGGCTTACGCCATGGCCGGTGTCGGCCACGGTAATCTCCACCGCGTCGCGACTGGCGACTAGTGCCGTCGTAATCTCAATCTCGCGCACCACGGAATCTTGCGAGGCCTCGGCAGCGTTGTCGACGAGATTGGCGACCGCACGTTTGATCGCCTCGCTGTCGGCCATCACTCTCGGTAGATCGGAGGCCAAAGTTGTGTGCACGCCAATTCCATCCAGACGCCCGTTGAACATCGAGAGCGCGTTCTCGATGACTTCGTTGATGTCGGCGGGCTGCGGTTTGGCGACGGGGAAGCGGGCGAGGGTCGAAAACTCGTCCACCAGTCTTCTTACAGTCTCGACGGCTCCGGCAATGGTTTCCGCGCAGGAACGCACCACGCCCATCGAAGCGGGATCATCCGGCGTCGCCCGGTCCAGATGCCTTTGAATCCGCTCCGCCGACAGGGCGATGGGCGTCAGCGGATTCTTGATTTCATGCGCCACCCGGCGCGCCACTTCCCGCCATGCGGCCTGTTTCTGCGCTTTCAGCAAATCGGAGAGGTCTTCGAAGACAACCACGTAGCCGGAGCCCTCGCCCTCATGCCGCAGTGTTGCCACGGTGACCGCGACGTTCAACGACACGCGAGGCAGCTGCATCTCCATCTGGCTGGTGGTCATACCCATGCGGTCGGCGCGCCGCAGCAGAGGTTCGAAATCCTCCAGCACCTCGGGGGGAAATACATCCGCCAAAGAAGCTCCACGGAGAATCAGAGGCGCGGCGTCGCGTCCGGCGTCGGGATGAAACATGCGGAGCAACGCCTGGTTGATGTGGGTCACGTGCCTGCCGGCATCGAGGGAGAGCACGCCGGTGGGAATACTCTCAAGAATGGTTTCCATCTGGCGGCGGCGCTGGTCGAGCTCCGCGTTGGCCGCGCTCAGGTCGCGGCTGGAGGCCTCAATCTGCCGCCGGCTGCCTTCCAGATCCTCCGCCATGCGGTTGAAGGAACGCACCAGGTCCCCAATTTCATCGGCGAAAGTAACGGGCACGCGGTAATCCAGGCGTCCGCGCGAAATTTCCTGCGTGGCTTCGGCCAGCGCCGACAGCGGACGAGTCACGATCTTCGAGAGGAATAAGGCCAGCCATGTGGTGACGAACAGCACGATCATGGTGAGCAGCAGCAGCAGCCCCATGTACGTGCGGCGCACCAGTTTCCGCTCGCGCGCCAGATCGTAGTAGCGCTGCTGGCTGGCCTCGACCTGGCGCACGGTCTGCGAAAATTCAGGGGGAAGAGGAATCGCCACCAGGATCAGCCCCCCGCCCGGAACCGGAGCGCTGCCCAGGGTGTAGTCCGTTTGCTGCCAGGTGAATTGAGCGGGATGTCCCTGAGCTGCGACGGCGAGCGGCAGTTTGGACTTGAGGATTGGCCACGGAGCGGGGGCGTTGAAACTGGCCTCCTCATTATCATCCCGCACCGCGAGGGCAAATCCACCTTGCAATGTCGGTTCGTGGCGTTGAAATTCGCTTACTACAGCGGAGAAGCCGTGTCCGGAAAAGCTGCGTTCGATCTCTGGCGACGACGCCATGGAAGACGCTTCCGCCCGCGCGTTCTGCATGGCGTAGCCGGCGAGCAGCGTCACCATGGCGTGCGTGTCGGCGCGAACCTCCTCCACCGGAGTTGAGAACCACTTGTCGATCGAGCGATTCATCAATCCGTAGGCAAACCAGTACATCACCATCACCGGCAACGACGAGAGCAGAAGCGCTCCGGCGACCATGCGCGTGCGGAACTTTGAACCGAGCACTCCCAGGCGGCGCTCGGCGAAAAGCTTCAGCAGATTACGCATCAGAACAAAGGTGAGGGCTACGAAGAGCAGGAAGATCAGCGCCGAGAGAGCGGCGAATACCGCGATGTCCTGATTGTTTCCGGGACGCAGGAAAGTCAGGTCGAAGGCGGTTTGCGATACTAAAATCGCGAGCAGAAGAAAAACTGAAATGGCGAGCAGAATGATGACCTGCTTGCGGTGCGAAGTCTTCAGCGGCGGGATGGGGGCCGGGTGTGCCACTGGCATTTATCCTGGCTGCGAACGCCAGGTTGTGCAAGTCATTATAGATGCACGGGGAGAGCCACAAGCTGCAGGGGTTCCACACTCAGTGCGGGCGGTTTGCCTTGGCGGACATCTCCTCGAACATGGCGTCGTATGCAGGCTTGGGCTTGTAGGCCCTGTCAAAAGGCAGCGCGGCACCGCGTGTGCCGTGTGAGTGGGACCCGATCCACGACCATTTGTCGGTGAATCCCCAGGTTTGAATGGCGGCGCAGCCTGGGCTCTGCAGACACGCGTGGACCACGCCGCGATAAACCTCAGCCTGGCGAAGCAGATCGTCGTGGCGGGGTTGACCACTAGAGTCCACGGGCAGGGACACGTCGAACTCGGTGATGTGAACCTGAACTCCCAGCGCAGTCAGGCGAGCGATGTTGGCGGCGATGGCTGCGGTGTCGAGATCAAGCTGCGCAACGTGCATCTGCAACCCGACTCCGTCGATGGGAACGCCGCGAGCCTTGAAATCTTTGACCATGGCGTAAATGGCATCGGACTTGCGGTTCAGTCCTTCGCCCTCCGCTTCATTGTAGAAAAGGAGAGCCTGCGGATCGGCCTCATGCGCCCAGCGAAAAGCCTGCCCGATATACGCAGTACCCTTGTCAGAGAGTCCGATGCCGGGCTGGTTGTACCAGAGCGAGTCCCTGAGATGGCCGTGCTCATCCAGTGCCTCGTTCACCACATCCCAGGCGAAGACTTGACCGGCATAGTGCTTCATCACCGTGGCGATGTGCTCCTGCAGGAGGTGGGACAATTGAGCGGGGTTGAAATGGCCTTGCGCAAGCCACTCGGGATTGTGGTGATCCCAGACCAGGCAGTGCCCACGAATTTTCATGCCATGAGCCTGCGCGAAGCGCACGATTTCATCACCGTCGCCGAAGTCGTAGGTGCCCTGGCTCAGACGTACCTTCCACCACTTCATTGCGTCCTCAGGTTCGACCATGTTGAATTCGCGCGCCAGCGTTTCTGAGTAGGCGGCTTCGGAGAACAGCGATGGACGAACCGCAGCGCCCACCAGCACTCCTGCGGATTGCGCAGAGTCGCGCAAACCCTGCGGACTGGAGGCGAAAAGAATCGCCGGAGCCAGCAGGAGGGTCACAAGGCGAAAGCTGATACGGAACGGCATGGCTTCAGAATTCGGGCTCCTTCAGAATTTAGCGGGAGCGACAGCCGGCGGAGGAGTTGTGCGAGCCATGGCCGTACTGAAATTCGTGGTCAGATCTTTCCCGCCTTTGAAATTCACGATCAGCGATTGCACGGTGAAGATCGGTCCCCAGGGAATTCCCCACCAACCCATGACCAGAGTGAGCAGGGTCCAGGGCAGTCCCTTACCTACGGTGCTTTCTCCGGCGGGGATGAAATACGCGTCGGACGATCGGCGAAAAGTGATCACCAGAAGCGAAACACAGTAGTTGTAGCAAACGATTTTGGCGCCCCGCTGCAGCTCAAATCGCAGTTGATCGGAAGACATGCCCTCAATCCCGTTGATCTTCATGATGCCTCTCCTTGGGGAATGGCAATTGTAGGTCGAGCTCAGGAACACGTAAATAACCAGAAAGGATACGCGCTCTACTTTTTCCTCCCTGTTCTTACGTCCGACGCCCCTCCCGCTGGCAGGAACGGCCCGAGCGGGCAGGTTTCGCACGCGGCCTTGCTCTTTCGACAGTAAAGCTTGCCGACTCCCACGATCAGCCCGTGCATCTCGTTGTAGACCTGCACCTCCGCGGTACGCGCCGCCGTGCTCATCGCTGAAGGTGGGTGAGCGGCTCCGCGGATGCCTGCTTCGAGCTGCGGCGCCGCGCTCGCGGGTATGAGTTTCTGCTGATGAGCCAGTGGCGCCAACGCACGCTGGAACAACTCGCGGATTTCTTCGTAATCGGCGTTTTCCGGCAGGATCCGGTGCCGGTCCAGAATGCGCCGCGTGTAGGCATCCACGACGAAGACAGGATGATTTCCCGCGTAGAGAAGAATCGAGTCCGCGGTCTCCGGGCCCACGCCGTTCAAGCTGAGGAGTTCTTCACGAAGCTCGCCGGTCGGCTGCGCGAAGAGTTGCGCCAGCGAGCCGCTGTATTTTTGGTCGAGGAAGGCCACGAATGTCTTAAGCCGCGCAGCTTTCTGGCGGAAATAACCGGAAGGGCGAATCAGGCGTTGCAGTCTGCGGAGCGGCACTTCTCGGATTCCGTCGACGCCTAACACTCGCGCGGAACGCAGGTTCGCCAGAGCAAGTTCCACGTTGGTCCACGCCGTGTTCTGCGTCAGGTAGGCCCCGACAATGACTTCGAAGCGCGTTTCCGCGGGCCACCAGTGCTGCGGTCCCCATGCACGATATAGAGCGTGATAGTACTGCCGCAGTTCATTCTCTTTCTCTTTATGGGTGCGCGACAAGTTAGGAATTCCTTATTCCGAGTCTAATCGAGCGGGCTCTCCGCTGGCGAAGCGAGTCTCAAGAGCACGACTGAGACTTACTGAAGTGCATGTACCCGGGCTCGCAACTTGCCCGTCGCCGGCGGGAAAAAATGCATTTGGCGTAGAGTTCAGGGCAATTCCAGCCCTAGCGGTGAAGCGCTACGTTCAAGTGCAAGTACCAAAGTAAGTGGTGCAGTAACCCGCCAGCGTTGACAATTTATGTCAACGCGAATGAGCTGCGTCTTCCCCATTGATGGGCGGCCGTTTGCGCCATGCCTGCACGAGTGCAAGGCGTCGTTCCACCCACGTGGATAGGAGATCGGCTTATGTCTCAACGGCTGGGTGACCTTCTTGTCAAAGAGAAGATCATTACCCCAGAGCAGTTGGAACAAGCGAATAAGACTCAGAAGGAGCAGAGCTGTCGCCTGGGCTCTGCCCTGGTGAAGCTCGGCTTCCTCACGGATGAGGACGTCACCAACTTTCTCTCCCGCCAGTACGGCGTTCCCGCCATTAACCTTTCTTATTTTGAAATTGACCCCGCCGTGGTCAAGCTGATTCCCTTCGAGACCGCCAAGCGCTACCAGATTCTCCCGTTGAGCCGCGTGGGCGCGTCGCTCACCATCGCGATGGTCGATCCCACGAACGTCTTCGCGATGGACGATATCAAGTTCATGACCGGCTTCAATATCGAGCCGGTGGTCGCGTCGGAAAGCTCCATTCTGGCGGGGATTGAAAAGGCCTACAGCAGTGGCAAGGAAGAGGATCTCGAAGCGGTAATGCAGTCGATGTCGGAGATGAACGAGAGCGACGTCGAACTGCAATCGGAAGAACAGCAGATGGAGTTGGCCGAACTGGAGAAAGCGGCCGACGAAGCTCCCGTGGTCAAGCTGGTCAACGTCGTTCTGGGCGATGCGGTGAAGCGGGGAGCCAGCGACATCCACATCGAGCCCTACGAGAAAGAATTCCGAGTGCGGTTCCGTATTGACGGCGTGTTGCAGAACATCATGTCTCCGCCGCTGAAGCTGAAGGACGCGATCACGTCCCGCCTGAAGATCATGTCGAAGCTCGACATCAGCGAAAAGCGTCTGCCGCAGGACGGCCGCATCATGCTGAAGATGAGCATCGGCGGCCGCAAGAAGCAGCTCGACTTCCGCGTCAGCACTCTGCCCACGTTGTGGGGCGAGAAGATCGTGCTCCGGTTGCTCGACAAAGAAAACCTGCGTCTGGACATGACCAAGCTCGGCTTCGAGGCCGAGTCGCTGGTGAAATTCGAAAAAGCCATTCTGAAGCCGTATGGCATGGTGCTGGTCACGGGGCCAACGGGATCGGGCAAGACCAATACCCTGTACTCCGCGATTTCGCGCTTGAACCAGCCCGACACCAACATCATGACCGCGGAAGATCCGGTCGAGTTTCAGTTGGGGGGCGTCAATCAGGTGCAGATGAAAGAGCAGATCGGACTGAACTTTGCCGCCGCTCTGCGCTCCTTCTTGCGACAAGATCCCAACATCATTCTCGTGGGCGAAATCCGCGACTTTGAAACCGCCGAAATTGCCATCAAGGCCGCACTCACGGGCCACCTGGTGCTCTCCACGCTGCACACCAACGGCGCTCCGGAAACCATTACCCGCCTGATGAACATGGGCATTGAACCGTTCCTGGTGGCCACCTCGGTGCATCTTATCTGCGCTCAGCGCCTGGTGCGGCGCATTTGCAAGGACTGCATCGAGCCCATCGAGGTACCGGTTCAGACTTTGATTGACGCAGGATTCACTCCCCAGGAAGCCAAGACGGTGAAAATCCAGAAGGGCAAGGGCTGCGGAGTTTGCAACAACAGCGGATACAAGGGCCGCTGCGGTCTGTATGAGGTCATGGAGGTCGACGACGAGATCCGGGAGCTGGTTCTGGTCGGAGCCTCAGCCGTGGAATTGAAAAAGAAGGCGATCGAGCGCGGCATGATCACGCTGCGGCGCAGTGGGCTGATCAAGGTGATGGCGGGAATGACGACGCTCGAAGAAGTGGCACGCGAAACGATTCATTAAACCCGTCGTTGGTCGCTAGTTGTTGGTCGTTAGCCGTTGGTTGTTAGCCGTTGGTTGTTAGCCGTTGGTTGTTAGCTAACGACCTCTGGCACCGGCGGTCTGGAAGTTGGAGGCAGTCAGGGCAATAGCGAACGGTCGGCGTTTGTTAGTGGTCCGCCAACGACTAACGACCAATGACTAACGACGTATTAGAGATTCGGAACCGAAAGGGAAATTTGCCATGGGTTTGTCGTTAAGCGATCTGCTCAAGAGAATGCTGGAGATGAACGGCAGCGACCTGCACATTACCACCAACTCGCCGCCCCAGATTCGTGTGCACGGCCATCTTACGCCGCTCGACCTGCCGCAGATGACGCCGGCCGAAACTAAGCAGCTGGCCTATAGCGTCATGACCGATTCGCAGAAGCACCGCTTCGAAGAAAGCCTGGAGCTCGACTTCTCTTTCGGTTTAAAAGGACTGGCTCGTTTCCGTGCCAACGTTTTCAACCAGCGCGGCGCCACTGCCGCCGTCTTCCGTCTAATTCCTTTCGAGATCAAGTCGTTCAACCAACTCGGCCTGGCGCCGGTCGTCAGCAGGATGTGCGACAAGCCGCGCGGTCTGGTGCTGGTAACTGGACCGACCGGCTCGGGCAAATCCACCACGCTGGCCGCCATGATCGACAAGATCAACAGCGAGCGTCACGATCACATTCTTACTATCGAAGATCCGATCGAGTTCGTGCACATGAACAAGAATTGCCTGGTCAACCAGCGCGAACTGCACGCCGACACCAAGAGTTTCACCGACGCGCTGCGCGCCGCGCTTCGTGAAGATCCCGACGTCGTGCTGATCGGCGAAATGCGCGATCTGGAAACCATCGAATCGGCGCTGCGTATCGCCGAAACCGGCCACTTGACTTTCGGTACGCTGCACACCAACTCGGCGACTTCCACCATCAACCGCATCATCGACGTATTTCCGGCGCACCAGCAGCCGCAGATTCGCGCCCAGCTGTCGCTGGTTCTGGAAGGCATCATGTGCCAAAGCCTGCTGCCCCGCATCGACGGCAAGGGCCGGGCCATGATCATGGAGATTCTTGTACCCAACGCAGCCGTCCGCAACCTGATTCGCGAAGACAAAATTCACCAGATTTACTCGTCCATGCAGTCCGGCCAGGAAAAATTCGGAATGCAGACGTTCAACCAGTCGCTGGCCACGGCCTACTTCAAGAAAGAAATTACGCTGGAAACGGCGATGGCGCGCTCCAGCAATACGGACGAGTTACAGGAAATGATCAACCGCGGCGCAACCTTGGTGAACCGTCCGACCGCGGCGGGAACGACTTTGGCCAGAGGTGCCGCTCCCTCCAAGCACTAGGGTGGATGGAGCATAACCGCGGGCCGAACAAGATTTTGAACCAGCAGGCAACTCAGTGAGGAGAAGCTAAACATGCCAGTCTTTACATTTTCCGGCAAGGACGCATCCGGGCAGAAGATTACCGGCGAGCGGGTGGCGGCCAACAAGCAATCGTTGGCGCAGGCGTTGCGGCGCGAGCGCATCACGCCCGGCGCGATCCGCGAAAAAGGCAAGGAATTTTCCATGCCCACGTTCGGCTCGGGCAAGGTCGGGACCAAAGACATCGCGATCTTTTTTCGCCAGTTTTCGGTCATGATCGACGCTGGCCTGCCGCTGGTGCAGTGTCTGGAAATCCTCGCGGCCAACCAGGAAAACCAGGCATTCCAGAAGATCTTGACGGGAGTGCGGACCACGGTGGAAGGCGGCGCTACGCTGGCCAACGCCATGCGCCAGTATCCCATTGTCTTCGACGACCTCACTACCAACATGATCGAGGCCGGTGAAACCGGCGGTATTCTCGACATCATCCTGCAGCGCATGGCCACCTATGTCGAAAAGGCGGTGCGCCTGAAGTCGGCGGTGAAATCGGCCCTGATCTACCCCGTCGCCGTGGTCAGCATGGCGGGCTTGATCGTGGGCGCCCTGCTCAAGTGGGTGGTGCCGATCTTCGCGAACCTGTTTGCCGGACTGGGCGTTGCCCTGCCTCTGCCCACGCGCATCGTCATGGGGCTGAGCGCGTTCGTGCAGACGTTCTGGTGGATGGTCGGCGTCGGCGGTTTTGGTCTCTTCTTTGGGATCAAGCAGATCCGCAAGCATCCCCGCGGCCGCTATTACTTTGACAAGATGCTGCTCTTCATCCCCGTGATCGGCTCGCTGCTGCGCAAGATTGCGGTCGGCCGCTTCACCCGTACGTTGGGCACCCTGATCACCTCGGGCGTTCCGATTCTGGAAGGCCTGAGCATTACCGCCAAGACCTCAGGCAACGCCGTGCTGGAAGAGGCGCTGATGAAGGTGCGCAAGGCCATCGAAGAAGGACGCACCATCGTCGATCCCCTGCGGGAATGCGGCGTGTTTCCCAACATGGTGACGCAGATGATCGGAGTGGGCGAAGCGACTGGCGCCATGGACTCGATGCTGCAGAAGATCGCCGACTTCTACGAAGAAGAAGTCGACGCGGCCACCAAAGACATGCTGGCCATGCTAGAGCCACTCATCATCGCTGTACTCGGCGTCAGCGTCGGTGGCATCGTGATCTCGCTTTACATGCCGCTGTTCGCCATGATCGCCAAGCTGGCCGGCTAGAAAAGTCAAACGCTCGGGAGGCCGGAGCTGACGGCAGCGCCGGCCTCCTGATCGAAGAACGGTGTTGGGTCTTAGATACAAGGTCTTAGGCCCTGGGATCCAGACCCCCAATACCTGATGCCCCAGACCTAAGACCTAAAATCATGCAATCGACTTTCGACGAGCGCAATTGGCTGGTGTGGCTGGTTCGGGTCCGGATTTTCATCCTGACTCTCCTGCTGGCCATTGAGCTGGCGATCGCCCAGTTCAGCCCCACTCCGCTGCCCATGCGGCTCTTCCTCAGTACCATGGTGTTCTGGTACACCCTTTCTTTGTTCTACGTGCTTTTGCTCTCGTTGTGGCAGGAACACCGCCTGCAAGCCTCGCTGCAGGTTCTCACCGATCTGATTCTGGTCAGTCTGGTGGTCCATGAAACCGGAGGGTGGGACAGTTCGCTGAACTTTCTCTATCCCCTGGTCATCATCGTTGCCAGCGTGCTGCTGCCGCGGGTGTGGGCGCAACTGGTGGCCGCCCTGGCGTTCATTCTTTACGGGACGGTGCTGGAACTGAACTACTATGCGGTGGTTCCTTCCTATAGCAGCACGCATCCCGCGCTGAAAGCGCTGCAGGCCATCATCTTCGTCAATCTTTTCGGCTTTCTGGCGGTTGCATACCTGGCCGGACTCCTCACCGCGAAACTGCGGCAGGTGGGCGTGCAACTGAAAGACACCAGCGGCGCGCTGGAAAGCCTGCAGGCGCTGCACGAAAACATCATCCATTCCATCAGCAGCGGGTTGATCACTACCGGCCTCGACGGGCGAATCACGCTGGTCAACGCCGCGGCCCAGCGTTTGCTGGAGCGGAGCCCGGCCGGACTGCTGGGTGCGCCGGTTCATCATCTGTTTCTGGATCCGTTGCCCACTGTCGAATCCCCCCAGGGCCATGGCGAAGTGCGGTTCGAGCCGCCCACGAAATTCCGCAAAACGGTTCGGGTGCGGGTCGCATCCTTGACCGTGCCGGAGCGCGGGGAACTGGGATTTGTATACGTCCTCGACGATCTGACCGAGATTCGCCGGCTCGAACGCGAAGTCCGGATGCAGGATAAGCTGGCGGCCGTCGGCCGGCTGGCGGCGGCCATCGCGCACGAAATCCGCAATCCGCTCACCTCCATTGCCGGGTCGGTCAGCATGCTTTCCGGCGTTCCGGAGATGAACGAGGATCACCGCCGTCTGCTCGACATCGTGACCCGCGAGTCGCAGCGGCTGAACAGCATCATCACCGATTTCCTGGCCTACTCCCGCACTAAGCAATATCACTTCGACCGGGTCGACCTGGTCCAGTCCGTCGAAGATACGTTGACCCTCATGGATCACCGCATGACGGCCGAGAAAACCGGCATCACCATCGAGCGCCGGTTCAGCGTTCGTCAGGCCTGGGCCATCGCCGACGGCGACAAGCTCAAGCAGGTGTTCTGGAACCTTTGTGAGAACGCGGTGCGCGCCATGAAAGATGGCGGAACGCTGACCGCCGCAGTCGAATCTCTGGGCGATGATTGGCAGGTTTCTTTCCGGGATACGGGAACGGGCATGACGCCGCAACAGATCGAAAAAATATTCGAGCCCTTCCAGTCCAATTTCGAGGGCGGCACCGGCCTGGGGTTGGCCATTGTCTACCAGATTGTGCAGGCGCATGACGGCAAAGTTTGGGCGCGATCCAAGCCGGGGCAGGGCACCACGCTCGTCTTGCGGCTGCGCCGCCTGGATGCCGAGCGCCCAGCTTCCACCGGCGAGGGCGTGCCCGAAAAGGCGCAGGGGAAAGCCCAGGTAGTAGTCGCGGCCCGGCCGGTTGCGGCCGCAGCCGGAGGAGGTTTGCGTGGCTAACATTCTTGTCTGCGACGACGAACGCTCCATTTGCGAAATGCTCGACATCTCCCTGCGCCGCGAGGGACACCGCGTAGAAACAGTGCAAGCGGGGCAGACGGCAAAGAACAAAATCGACGGCGCCCTCTACGACGTCATCATCACCGACATCAAGATGCCGAATATCGACGGCATCGAAGTGCTGCGCCACGCGCACCGGGTTTCGCCCGACTCGGCCGTCATTCTAATTACTGCGGTCGACGACTACGAGGCTGCTGTGCAGGCGGTAAAAGCTGGAGGCGCCACCGATTACATTCGCAAGAGTCCCGGGCTGGTGGATGAAATCAAGCTGGCCCTCAATCGCGCGGTCGAGAAACTCAACCTGAGCAAGCAGAACTTCGCCCTGCGCCGCGACGCTGCAACCCGCAACTCGCTCGACAACATCATCGGTTCCAGCGCCGCCATGGAGAAGCTCAAGCAGACGCTGCGCACCGTCGCCTCCACCGCCTCGACCGTTCTGGTCAACGGGGAAAGCGGCACAGGCAAGGAACTGGTCGCCCGCGCGCTGCACGTGTGCTCGCCGCGCGCCACCGAAGCTTTTGTTTCCGTCAATTGCGGAGCTTTTCCTGAGACCCTGCTCGAGAGCGAACTCTTCGGATATCTGAAAGGCGCGTTCACCGGAGCCAACCAGAACAAGCGCGGCCTGTTCGAGGTCGCCGACGGCGGCACCATCTTCCTCGACGAAATCAGCGAAATGACTCTGGCCATGCAGGTCAAGCTGCTGCGCGTGTTGCAGGAGCGCACGGTGCGTCCGGTGGGCAGCACCAGCGAAATCTCGATCGACGTGCGCGTCATCGCTGCCACCAACCGCGATCTCGACAAGGCCGTCGCCGAAAACCTGTTTCGCGAGGATCTGTACTACCGGCTGAACGTGATTCCCATTCGCGTGCCGCCGCTGCGCGAGCGCCGCGAAGACATTCCGCTGCTGGCCAACCATTTTCTGAAAAAGTATGCCAGCGCCGCCAGCCGCAGCATTCTGCGCGTGAATGCGCCGTCGCTCGATTCCCTGTGCGACTACGAGTGGCCGGGAAACGTCCGCCAGCTGGAGAACACCGTCGAGCGTGCCGTCGCTCTCGAGGTCAGCGAGGAACTGCATGTCGAACTGCCCGCGGAACGCCCGAAAGCGCGTGCCGCGGCCGCCGCGGCTGGTGGCGGGACTCTGCCCGAAGTCGGGGCCGACGTAACCCTTCCCGAAGGCGTCGGCATGGAAACCTACGTGGCCGGCATCGAGCGCTCGCTGCTGCAGAGTGCGCTCAACCAGAGCAGCGGCGTGCAAACCAAAGCCGCTGACGTCCTCGGCATCTCCTACCGCTCGTTCCGGCATTTGATGAAAAAGTACGGATTGTAGAAAAGAAGCTGCTAGCTGCTGGCTCCTCCCGCGCCTTGCTGGTCTCAGGCGGCGTCCACGACCTTTGGCTCCGGTACGTCGATCGAATAAAGGGGCGGGCTCTGTGCTGGGTTAGCTAGAAGCTAGAAGCTAGAAGCTAGAAGCTGCCCTTCTTCAACTGCGCCTTCCACCCCAGCACGCGCGCCTTGGCCCCCTCGGCCTCGGCCTCGGGCACCATTCCCTTCTTCTGATACAGCACCGACAGGCTGGTGTGCGCCAGAACGTCGTCGGGATCGATTTCCGCCAGCCGCTGCGCCACCGCGATGGCCTCATCGTAGCGTTGCAGGTCCTGCAGAGCGCGCGCCAGGCCGTGCATGGCCTCGGTAAACGTCGGGTCGGCAGTTAGGGACTCCTGATAGGCGGCGACAGCCTTTTCCAGGTGACCGTCGGCCATCAGGTCGAGCGCGGCATAGTAGTGGTCTTCGGCCTTCTGGCGGGCGTTGGCGTCAGGCATGCGGGAAAATTCCTGGCAGAGACTGGATTCTAACATGCGCCTCGCGGGTGTCTAAATTCAAATCCCTTACCACGTAGCACACAATGTCACACGTAGGAAGACCTTGCTGCGGAACCTTCGCGATACTTCGCGTCCTTCGTGGTTCATGATTTGCCTTGCCTTCGCGCCTTGACTGGGCGGTATGATGGCTGCATGGTCTACAAGCTGCGCTTTCTGTGGAATGCCACCAAGGGCCATCGCCTGGCCCCGTGGCGGAGTCCCTATCTGCTGTGGCGCATCGAAACCTATACCGGCGTGAAAATGACGCAGATCGGCTTTCTGGAATTCTGGGAATTCATGTGGCGCGAGCGCTACGAGCTGTGGCGGTTTCTCAAGTGGACGGGAGAGATGGAGCGCTACGTCCATCCCAAACCGAAGAGTTCCTAGATCTACGGTACGCCGATTTACGGTAGCGCCGCCGTCCCGGCGGCTGTCGTGGCGGCGTCTCGCCGCCACAGCGCGGGCGAGACGCCCCCGCGACAGCCGGCAAGTTGCCGGCGCTACTCAACTACGCTCCCTTGCCGGCCGCCGCCGCTTCTCCTAAAAAGATGCTGACCTCGCTGCCCTTGCCGGCGCCCGAAATCTGCGCTGCGGCTGCGCGGTTGGCAACGATCTCGAGATATCCCATGCTCCCGACAATGCCAAACACTTCGCCGGGTGTGCCCTGAGCGTAGGCCTGGTGGATGGCAGTAATCTCGCGGCTTCCCACCACAATCTTGAACGGGCCGGGCTTGGCTGCAAACAGCGCGGGCACGTCTTCGGGCGTGATGTTGGTGATGAGGTTGCCGAAGCGGTCGACCTTCAGTACCACCGCGCGCAAGCGGCCCTCGCCAGTGGCCTTCGGTCGGGGCGCAGCGAAACGCACGTAATCTTCGATCTCGTCTCCGAATTTGTGCGAATCGACCATCTTTCCGAGATACGCCGCCACCGGAGCAAACACGTCGCGGGCATGAAACGTGCTGCTCACCGGCGTTCGGAAATAATGGTCGGAAGTGATGTGCCGCACGTGAATGCGTTCTTCCCTGGCATAGACCATGGAGAGCACACCGTTATCGGGCGCGACGAAATGATATCCGTCGCTCGACGCCAGAATCGGCCGCCGCTCGGTGCCCACGCCGGGGTCCACGACAACCAAATGGACCGTGCCATTCGGAAAATACGAATACGCCTGGGAAATCGCCAGCGCGCCATCGAGCACATCGAAGGCCTGCACGGCATGAGAAATGTCCACGATCGCGGCTTCGGGCACAATGTCGAGAATGACTCCCTTCATCGCGCCCACAAAATGATCGTTGGTTCCAAAATCGGTGGTCAGAGTGATGATCGGACGATGTGGCAACTTTCCCTCGCTGGAAGACAAAATTCTAGGTACAGCGAGGGTAATTGGACGGGAATTTGTGCGTCAAGGCACGGAGGTAATAGGATGCTGACGGCGAAAAAGAAGGCCATCGGATCTCACCGGCTCCGCACACTATCTGCGCGCCAATTTCGGATTCGAATAGACCTAAGAGCAAGGTTCGGGTAAAATAACGCTCCGAGTAACCCCCGGCCCCGTCCCGGAGATGGTATGCGCCTCTTAAGCCGGTCCTTCCCTCATCTGTTCGTTTTGTTTCACTCAGACACGCGCTGTCCGCTTCGGATGGGTTGTGACATCGATGTTCGGTGGGCCCCTACGAGTGAGCGTTAGGACTAACGCCTAACCCGCGAGATATCAGTTACGGTGCGGCTTCTACTGAGGAGGTGAATATGTCACATGAGCTTGCGTTGGGTGCTTCGGGCCATTTGGTGGAAAAACTGATCCATGATCTGAACCGGGTAAGTCCAACCGGGTTGCCACTCCTCTCAGGGGACAATTTCGATGTTATGACGATGGCCCGTGTGATGGAGTTTCAGTTCTACCAGAATTTTCCTGTGGACGGCGTGGCCGGTCCAAAAACCCTAACTCTGCTCCGACACCTAATTTCTCGATCCCATAACCTCGAAGACGCGAAGCCGGACGGTCGCGTGATTGTGGTAAACCTCATCGCGGAACCCCAGTGGCTCACCGCCTTTGAAGACGGCAAAGAAATTCCGGGTCTGGCGAGACTACGGTGTCACGGCGGCTCGGTTGAGTTTCCGTCTCGGCGCGGCGTGTTCCCGCTGACTTCAAATCGTTTTCCACATCACACCAGCGATGTATACCCACAGCCGCCAGATAACATGGCGTGCTCGCTGTTCTACACAGACGCTGAGGCCATCCATCAGGGACCGGCTGACGTGCCATCCCACGGATGCATCCATGTTGGGGTTGGATGGGCCGGCAAGCTGTTTTACTGGGTAGGAAGTTCAGATGTTTTAGTAATCGTTCTGGGTAAGCATGCAAAAATCGGGCGCGGTCATACCTATCCCCCCGAGCTCCAGAGACAGATCGACACTTTGAGGGCGGATTTGAATACGCGGCTCTAAACCCTGGGATGTAGGTCTTGTCTGGCGACGCAAAGGCAGACGATGAAATCGAGTCTAGGAGGCAACTCCTACTCGTACCGCAGCGCCTCAATCGGATTCATCCGCGATGCCTTCAAAGCAGGGAAGAAGCCGGACACGATTCCCACCAGCGATAGGATCACGAACGAAACCATCATCACGCCCATCGAGGCATGCAGGAAGATTGCGCCTTCATGGTCGGTGGTTTTGTAGAACTCATCGTACAGCGGCATGGGAGGAATTGCCCAGGTCAGGAATTCGGCGACCGCCATGCCGATCGCGCCGCCCACAAACGTGAGCACCAGCGCCTCCAGCAGAAACTGCACCAGAATGTGCCGGGGCCGCGCTCCAATCGCTTTCCGCAAGCCGATTTCGCGCGTGCGCTCGGTCACCGACACCAGCATGATATTCATCACGCCGATGCCGCCCACGGCCAGCGTGCACACCCCGATCAGTCCCAGCACGGCCTGCAGCCCGTAGGAAAACGCATTGATCATGGCGCGGTCTTCAATCGTGTCCCACTCCGGCGTGGCCTTGTCGTCCTTGGGATCGAAGTGATGCCGCCGCGCAATCACCTCGCGCACCGCCATGAGCGCCTTCTTGTTCAGTTCGGGCGCGGTCGGCTGGATGATGATCTCGTCGGGATCGCGAACGTTCTTCAGATCGCGCATCAGGGCGAAGGGAATGAATCCATTCTCGTTGTCCGGCCCCTGATACATCGAATCCTGAATCTTGTTGCGCATGCTGCCGATCACTTCAAAATCGAGCCCGCCAATTTCGACATGCTGTCCCACGGCGGGCGCGCCCTGAAAGACCTTCTTCGCCGCGTTGTAGCCGAGGATCACGACCCGCCGGTGGTCGGCGAAATCGCTCTCGTTAAAGTAGCGCCCGTCCGCGATTTCGATCTTGCGCATCTGCCCGTAAGGCATGTCCACGCCGCGCACCTGGATCGACACGACCCGCGTGCCGATCTTGAACCCGAAATCGCGGTCGATCTCGCCGCTCACCGCCCGCACGATCGGCACTTCGTCGCGAATCGCTTCCACGTCCTCAAGTTCGTACTTGACCGCCTTGCCCGCCCGCTGGCCGCCGGCCTGCATGCTGGTCTGCCCAGGCCAAACCACGATCACGTTGTTGCCCATGTTCAGAAAGGCGTGCAGAACGCATCCGCCCAGGCCCTGCCCATAGGCCAGCAACAGCACGACCGAGACCAGACCCCAGCCGATGCCCAGCATGGTCAGCGCCGAACGCGTGCGATTGCGCATCAGCGACTGCCAGCCTTGCGAAATGAGCTCTTTCAGGTACATACAATAATGTACATATAAGTGCGTTCGATTCCTCTGTCATCCTGAGCAAAGCGAAGGATCTATGCACTTTGCTGACTGCGAGAGAGTGCATAGATCCTTCGCTTCGCTCAGGATGACAAGGCCTCGGTTCGTCCTACTGAATGTGTATATCGCCCGAGCCCGTGCGCACCCGCAGCAGCTGTCCTCCGCCGCGGACCTTGCCGTGAATCTGCTTGTGCGAATCTCCGATGCGTCCCTGCACAGTCATCTCGATCGGCGACTCAACGTCGACCGTGCCGGAACTCGTGGAGATGTCCGCGTCGAAGGCGGCATTCGCCTGCAGGCGCACGTGCACGTTGCCCGAGCCGGTATGAATCTCCCACGAGCCGCCCTGCGTGCCCTCGGCGGTTACATCGCCGCTGCCGGTCTCGCCGCGGAATCCGCCCTCCACGCCACGCGCGGTGATGTTGCCGGAGCCGGTATGCAGATCGATGTTGCCCGCTGCGGCTTCCTCAATCTCGACATCGCCGCTTCCCGTGCCGCCGCGCACCGGGCCCGAAATCTGGCGTGCCCGGATGTTGCCCGATCCAGTCTGCAGGTGAACCTCGCCGGTCAGGTTTGCCAGTTTCACGTCGCCCGACCCGGTCTGCGTGTCCACGTTGCCATGCGTTCCTTCGATGATCTGATCACCGGAGCCGCTGTGGGTGCGGACGACCGTGTCTGTGGGCACCGTAATCTCATAGTCCACTGAAATGTTGCGCACGTCCACGTAGTCGATGTGAATCTTGTTGCCCTCCTGGCGGATGGGCGGATTTTGTGCGATCGCCTGGACGTCGGCCTCGCGGTTGCCCATCAGCCAATGGTCGCCGACATAAATCTTTCCACGGATGGTGACTGATCCCGATGAACCGGCGCGCACGGTGACGTCGCCGGAATGCGTGAGCACCTCAAGATCGACGGGCCCGCTGACCTGCAAGGTTTTCTCGAACCTGCCTTGCGGATTGGAAGCAAAAACAGCCGTGGTGGAGAAAAGCACGACCAGCGCGATCACAAACAGCGGAACCAACCGGCTGGACACGAGGGTTGAGCGAAGAGAAGTTGAACGAAGAGAAGCTGAGCGGAGAGTGCGAGTGTTATTCATAGCGTAGTGACTCCACAGGTGTCATATCCGCGGCGCGCTGGGCCGGATACATGCCCGCGGTCACGGTGATCAACGAAAGGGTGAGGATCGAAGCAACAATCGAAATCCACGAAACGATGGGATGGGGAACAAAGTCGGGCAGAGGCAGGGCTTCCATTGCGGCGCAGATGCCGATTCCGGCCGAGAGCCCGAGAATGCCGCTGACCACGGTCAACATAGCGGATTCGGCGAAAAACTGCCGCAGGATATCGCGCTTGGTGGCGCCCATCGCCTTGCGCGTGCCGATTTCGCGCGTGCGCTCGGTGACCGATACCAGCATGATGTTCATCACGCCGATCCCGCCCAGGCATAGCGTCACAATGGCAACGCATCCAAAGAAAATCGTGATCACGCCGAAAATCTTGTCCAGAAGCTTGGCCCCGTCCATGGTGTCCCAGATGAACAGCGCGTCCTTGTCGAGCGCGTCAAAGTGGTGCACCCGCGCCAGAGTGCTCCGCACCTGCAGAACCGCGGCCTCATGTTCCTCGGGATCGCCGACTTCGAAGACAATGTCGTCCAGATATCCGCGCAGGATTCCGGCTCCGGGCTTGGTGGGCGGCGGGAAATCGCGCGACACAGCCGAATACGGCGCGAACAAATAGTCGTTGTCCGGGCCGCTGTAGTTCGAGTTCTGCTTTTTCTCCTGCAGGACTCCAACCACTAAATAGGGAATACTCTGCACCAGCACACTGGCGCCAATGGCGGGCTGTCCGGGGAACAGCTGCCGGTAGGCCTTTGAGCCCAGCACCAGCACGCGCCGGCCTTCGCGCTCGTCGTCGTCGGAAATCAGCCGGCCTTCGGAGACTTGCAGCGACCGGAAATCCTGATATGACGGCCACATGCCAACCACGCCGCGGTTCGCCAGATTGTACTGGCTGACTTCAGGAATCGTCCGCCGCAATTCCGGGCTGACGTTCTTGACCGTATAGCACTCGTCGCGAATCAAGTCGGCATCGTCGACGCTGAGATGAATCTCCCTCCCCGCCGCGCGCCCGCCCACCTGCGAACTGGTGCGCCCGCCCCACATGATGACCAGATCCTTGCCCAGGCTCTGCATGTGCTTTTTCTGATCGACGCTGAAGCCGCGCCCCAGTCCCACCAGGATGATCACTGACGCGATCCCCCAGACAATCCCAAACATGGTCAGGAACGTTCGCATCTTGTGGGCCCGGAATGTGGCGAACGCCTGGCGCAGGATTTCGGAGAGAGTCATGGAATCGGACCTCAGACCTTGGACCTCAGACTTCGGACCTTGGACCTCAGGCCTCAGACCTTGAACTTCGAGCCTTCACTTCATCCGTCAGACCTATACAACTCGGACCTCGGAACGGCTTTTTGCTTGGCCGAAGTCCGAGGTCCGAGGTCTGACGCCGTGTGCTACTGCAGTACGACCTGATCGCCTTCCTTCAGCCCGCTCAGCACTTCGGTCTTCGCGCCGTTCGAGATTCCGATGTTGACGGCAACTTTATCCTTGCCTTCTTTCCCCTTCGGGTTCGGAACTTCAACCGAGGCTTTCTTATCCTTGTCGTACAGGATCGCGCCTTCAGGAATCTGCAGCACGTTCTTGTGTTCTTCCAGGATGATTTCCGCGTTGGCGGTCATCTCGGCTTTGAGTTCGCCGCCCGGATTCTGGATCGACACGCGCACTTCAAACGTCGTGACGTTATCTTTCTCCACGCCCATCGGAGAAATCTTTGTCACCTTGCCATCGAAGGTTTTGTCCTTGAACGATTCGACCTTGATGCGAGCGCGCTGTCCCAGATAAACCTTGCCGATATCGCTCTCGTCGACCTTGCCCTTCACATACACTTCACTGGTATCGCCCAGCGTCATGACCAGCGTAGCCGACGAACCCAGCACAAGGATCGAGCTCACCGCGTCGCCCATCTGCACATCGCGCGACAGCACAATGCCGTCGATCGGCGAAATGATGTCGGTATAGCTGAGCTGTTCTTCCAGTTGCTTCAGGTTGGCCTGGTCCTGCGCCACGTTCGCCTGGGATTGCGCGATCTTGGCCTTCAGCACGGTGACCTGCGCCTTCGACACGTTCTGCTTGTTCAGGGCCATCTCGTAGTTTTTCTCTGCGTCATCCAGCGCCGAGGCGGAAACCACTCCGTCTTTCGCCATGCCGGTGGCCCGGTCGTAGGCCCGCTTCAACAGCGGCACATCCGGACCTTCCGCATCGACCTTGGCGCGCTCGAAGTCGGCTTGCGAGCTCTTCAAATTCGCCTCCGCTGCCTCTAGCGCGGCGCGCGACTGGTCCACCTGCGCCTCGATCTCGATCTTGTCGAGCTGCGCCAGGAGTTGTCCCTTCTTGACGTTGTCGCCGTAATCCACCAGGAGCTTCTTCACGATGCCGCTGGCCTTCGACTTTACCTCGACCTTCGTGATGGGCGTGACCTTGCCGGTCGCCACCACGCTCTTGGCCAGGTCGCCCTTTTCCACCTTGGCGAGTTTCGACGGATCAATCTTGGTGCCGCCACGCGTCGCCGCGAAGACTCCCACCGCGATCAGCAGCACGAGCCCGAGTCCCACGCTGCCCCAGATAATCAGTTTGCGACGCTTTTTCTTATGATTCCCGTTACCGTTCACAACGCCTCCTGTATTTGCTCTAGATTGACACCGCCCAGTGGAGTTAAGGGAGCCGTTCCGCTGCCCTCACACTCATGTACGCGGTCCGGATTGCTTTTGTTCCTGAGAAAACACTCTTGTTCTGGAAAACTTATGATTTCCGATGTGAAGTTCCGATGTGAAGCTTAAAAGACCGCCGTCACCGCTAACCCATCTGCCGCCTGCCAGTTAGACCCATGACTCTTTAAAAGGATAGCGCATCACAGCCTGGAATTTTGTGACCCAAGGCACATATATAAAAGCCCATGTGGGGACAGCCGCCCTCGGCTGTCCTCGGGCCGCAGGCTCGATTCTTTGGCCAGTTCGCCAGGCACCCACGAAAACAAGGCGCGCCCACATGCACCACCGGCCACTGCCTACTGCCTTTAAAATGTTAGAATTACCCTTCCATGATCGCCTTTGTGCTGCTCCGGGTCTTTCTGATCCTTCTCCTGGTGGCGGCCAATGCTTTCTTCGCGGCAGCCGAATTCTCCCTGGTGAGCGTGCGCGATACCCGCATCCAGCAGCTCATCTCAGCGGGCCGCATCGGTGCGCGCATCGTGCAGCGCCTTCACCAGAACCTCGACCAGGTCGTCAACGGGGTTCAGCTCGGCATCACCATGGTTAGCCTGACCCTGGGCTGGATCGGCGAGCCCATGGTCGCGCGCTTAGTTGAAGGCATGGAGTTCGTCCACAAAGTGCCGCATGCAGCCGTCTACGCGCACACCATCGCGATCGCCATCGCCTTCAGCCTGATTACCTATATGCACGTAATCCTCGGCGAACTGGTCCCGAAGACGCTGGCCCTGCAGCGCGCCGAGCACGTCGCCCTGGCCGTCGCCGCGCCCATGGAGGCGTTCCTCACCCTCACCCGCCCCGTCCTCTTTTTTATGCGGCGCTCCGGCGGCCTGGTTCTGAGGATGTTCGGAGCGCAAATGACCCGCCGCGGAGGGGCCATCCACTCGCCCGACGAACTCAAACTCATCGTCACCGCCAGCCGCCAGTTCGGACAGATTCCCGAGTTCCAGGAAGAGATGATTCACAGCGCCATCGAGCTCGACAGCATCACTGTCCGCGAAGTCATGGTGGCACGGCCTGACATTTTTTCTCTGCCCTCCGATCTCCAGCTCGACGAATCCCTGGCCCGCGTGGTCGAGGGCCAGCACTCGCGCATCCCGGTCTACGACCCGCAACGCGGCCCCGAGCACATTGTCGGCGTGCTTTATTACAAAGACCTCATGCGCTGGATGCGGCTCCGCCTGAGCAATCTCGGCCAGTCGACTTCGACCCGCATCTCGCGCATGCAGATCAGCCAGATCATGCATGACGTTCTGGTCGTCCCCGAGACCAAGGTTCTCGCGGAGTTGCTGGCCGAGTTCAAAGAGCGGCGCCGCCACCTCGCGGTCGTAGTCGACGAATTTGGATCGACCGCCGGCGTGATCACCGTCGAGGACATCCTCGAACAACTGGTCGGCAACATCGAAGACGAATTCGACGTCTCCCCCAGCGAACCCGCGCTGGAAGATGAATCGGTCATCGTGCTGGAAGGCTCAGTCAACATCCGCGACCTCGAGGCCGAGTATGGCCTGACCCTGCCGCGCGACGCCGGTTTCGAAACCCTGGCAGGATTCATTCTCGCCCGCCTGCAGAAAATCCCAGACCTGCGCGACTCCTTCGAATACGAAGGCCGCCGCTACACAGTAGAAGAGCTGGAAGGCCACCGCATCGCCCGAGTCAGAATCGAGACGACCGCGAAGATTGAAGGCGAAGCCGAAGCCGCAAAGCAAGGCGGAGATTGATGGAGGCGCCAGTGATCTCCGAGAGCCCATATGATTGTCATCCTGAGCGAAGCGCGACGGCGAGCGCAGCGAACCGCCGCGCGCAGTCGAAGGACCTTGTGTCCGCGCATCGAGCGCATCCGAGGGACACAGGATCCTTCGACTACGCGAGCGCATGCGCGCTCGCTCCGCTCAGGATGACACCATAAGAAAACTGCGAATCGAGAACCCGAGAACTGAAACCCGTACTCCAACGCGTCCTCTACACCCTCCCGGTTATCTGGCTGGTCGTGAGCCTCGTCTTCCTGCTCATCCACCTGGTCCCCGGCGACCCCATCGCGCAGATGCTCGGCGAAGGCGCGCCAGCCGCAGACATCGCCGCCACCCGCCACGCCTACGGCCTCGACGCCCCGCTCGGCGAGCAGTATCTCCATTACTGGAAAGGCGTCCTCCACGGCGACCTTGGACGCTCCATCCGCTACAACAAAAGCGTGACTCTCAGCCTTGCCCAAGCCTATCCCTACACGCTGCGGCTCACGCTGGCATCGCTATTCGTGGCCATCGTCCTCTCCATCCCAGCTGGCGTGCGCTCGGCACAGCGCCGCAACCGCTGGGACGATCGCCTGCTGTCGGTCGTCAGCCTGTTCGGCCTGTCGTTCCCCAACTTCGCGCTCGGCCCCATCCTGATCCTGCTCTTCGCCATCAAGCTCGGATGGCTCCCGGTCTCCGGCGCAGGCTCATTCGCGAATCTCGTGCTCCCAGCGCTCACCATGGGCAGCGCGCTGGCCGCCATCCTCACCCGCATGGTGCGCACCTCGATGCTCGAAGAGCTCAGCCAGGACTACATCCGCACCGCCCGCGCCAAAGGCCTCCCCGAGCGCACCGTCGTCTACCGCCATGCGTTGCGCAACGCGATGATCCCGATACTCACGGTCCTGGGCCTGCAGTTCGGCGCGCTGCTCGCCGGCGCCATCGTCACCGAAAAGATTTTCTCCTGGCCCGGCATCGGCCGCCTCACTGTCGACGCCATCTCCAGCCGCGACTATTTCCTGGTCCAAGGCTGCATCCTGGCGATTGGGATGACGTATGTCGCGGTGAACTTCCTGACGGATGTTCTGTACTCGGTGGCGAATCCGAGGATTCGGCAATGAGGCGGCGCATTCATCACGTTTCCAAAATGGTCACCGTCCGGTAAGGTTTTCTCTGCTTTCAACCCACAACCTGTCATCCCGAGCGTAGCATTGCAATTGGCAGAGCCAATTGCAATGCGCAGTCGAGGGACCTGCTTTTCTGGAATCATCCGTGAGAGATCATTGCTATAGCGTATACGTTATCGCCAGCAAGTCGCGCGTGATCTACATCGGGATGACGAACGACCTGAGCCGACGAGTGTTCGAACACAAGAATGGGCTCATTGAGGGCTTTACCAAACAGTATCGATGCCATCGGCTGGTGTATTACGAATCGTTCGACGACGTGGCGAAGGCAATTGACCGCGAGAAGCAACTCAAGCGCTGGAGCCGAGTGAAGAAGGTCTGCTTGATCGAACGCCGAAATTCCACCTGGGAAGATCTCGCCGCTGAGTGGTTCACCCGTCACATGTATCAGCCAGAAAAGCAGGTCCCTCCACTCGCCAGTTGACTGCTTCGCAGATCAACTGACTCGGTCGGGATGACAGACGTTTCGGAATACTTAATCAGTCAGAGGCGTCTGTCCTTCGCGGCCAGCCCTAAAATCTGTCATGCCGACCGGAGCATTTGCGATTGATTTTCCAATCGCAACCGTCAAACTAACTCAATCACCACCCGCAGCCCCACCAACGCCGCAGCCCGCTGCAAACTCGACAGCGTGATGTCGCGCTGCGGATCGAGAATTCGATCCACCTGCGACCGGCTCGTCTTCAGCAAGGCCGCCATGCGCGCCTTGGAGATTTTTTTCTTCTTCATGGCTTTGGCCAGTTGCCAGGCCACCACTTCCCTGACGGCGTGCGCCTGCGCTTCCTCAAAGATGTTTCTCTTCTTCAGGAAATCGTCAATGCTCGATCCCAGATTCTTCTTGCTCATTACTGAGCAATGTACCATAAAAAGTACACCATCGGTGCCCTAAAGGCGCACTTCATTCGAGCCGACGGATGAATTAGATTCTGTATGCGAGAATCGAGGCAGGCAAAATGGCTGTCACCACATCGATCCGTTTGGATACCCGTTTGGCCGACGAGGCCGTGAAAGTGCTGGGAGTCAAATCGCGGACAGAAGCAGCTCGCGTGGCGCTTCGAGAGATCGTGGCGTTGAAGCAGCCCAAAGCGAAGAAGCGGGCACGCTCCTAAACCACAACCCATGTCCAGCGCCGCCATCTCGTTTCGCCGCAAGGTCGCCGGAAATGCCCGCCACAATCCGCTCGCGGCACTGGGCGTGGTGTTGGTCGTGGTTTTCGTGATCTTTGCCTTGTTCGCGCCGTGGATCGCGCCACAAGATCCCGCTGCCATCAACCTGCCGGCGCGGCTTAGCACTCCCTCCTCCGCGCACTGGTTCGGCACCGACGAACTCGGCCGCGACATTCTCTCGCGCGTCATCTACGGCGCGCGCATCTCTATGCTGGTCGGCAGTTGCGTCGTGCTTACATCGCTCGCCCTCGGGCTCATCATCGGATCCATCGCCGGATACTACGGCGGAGGCATCGATCGCTTCGTCAACGTTGTATTAATGAATGCGTTTCTTTCTTTCCCCGGAATCCTGCTGGCCATCGCCTTCATCGCCTTCCGCGGTCCCGGCATCTTCAATCTCGTTCTCGCTCTTTCGCTCGGCGGATGGGTCGGCTATGCGCGCCTGGTGCGCGGACAAGTTCTCGCCGCCCGCGAACGCGAGTTCGTCGAAGCTGCCCGCGCGCTTGGCGCCTCCGATTTACGAATTATTGCCCGCCACATCCTTCCCAACATCATTCAGCCAGTCGTCGTGCAGGCCGCAATCGGCATGGCCGGAGCCATCCTCGCCGAAGCCACCATGAGTTTTCTTGGACTCGGCGTTCCTCCGCCCACCGCCAGTTGGGGAGCGATGCTCAACGACGGCCGCGCCCACCTGTTCGACGCCCCGCATCTCGCCCTGTTTCCCGCGCTCGCCGTAATGCTTGCTGTGCTGAGCTTCAATTTCATCGGAGACGCGCTGCGCGATTATTTGGATCCCCGCTCCCGCATCGAAGCGGGACTCTGAATACCCGCCCGAAACCCGCGCCAGTCAAGCCATTTGACCTGTAAGTGCTTCACCCCAAACCACATAAAAACTTCGCAACATTTCTTGACAATATGTGTTTCTTCCTCGTGTGGCCACAAAGTTGTGCAAATGCAGGTAAATCAGACCAATGGGAGAGTTCCTATGAAGAGCACCATCAAGATTACGTTTTTGAGTACAGCGCTCGCTATGTTTGCGCTGCCAGTTGTGGCCCAAACCACCAACCCGGCCCCGGTCACCGGCGAAAGCATTCAAGACCGCAAAGAGAACCAGCAGGACCGCATTGCCAACGGCGTAAAGAGCGGCGAGCTGACTGCCGGCGAGACCGCCAATCTCGAAAAGAAAGAGTCCAACCTGAACCACGAAGAGAAGGACATGCGTTCGCTGGATAACGGCAAGCTGACCGCGGCCGACAAGACCACCTTGAACCAGCAGCAGAATCAGCTTTCCAAGCAGATCTATCAGGACAAGCACAACTCCGCGGTGCAGAACACCGACCCGAAGAGTGAAGTGGGCAAGCGCGCCGAGAACCAGCAGGACCGCATCGCGCAAGGCGTGAAGAGCGGCCAGTTGACGGCCGGGGAGACTGCTCACCTGGAGAAGAATGAAGCGAAGATCAACAACGAAGTCCGCAACGATCGCGCCGCCAATGGTGGCAAGCTGACCGCGCAGGAGAAGAAGCAAGTCAACCGGCAGCAGAATAAGATGTCGCGCCAGATCTACCGCGACAAGCACAACGGCCGCCGCCAGTAGTCCGGGTTTCGACCACAAACACAAAAAGACAAAGAAGCGCCCCTGGGCTGACCTGGGGGCATTTTTGTTTTTCTAGGGCGCTCCCGCCGGACTCTGGCTGTAAGCCCCTGAGAATGCTCCACATAGGTTTCTTGACAAACATCGCAAATTGCAATATAACTATTGCGAACTGAAATATACCTCAGGGGCGTGGCCGGTGAAGCTGGGCGAGAAAATTCGGTACCTGCGCGAAGTCGAAGGCTCGCTGCGCGGCCTCGGGCGTCCCATGACCCAGCTCGAGTTGGTGCGCGCCATTCGCGAAGAGCTGGGCAAAGGCCGTGGAAGCACAAAAGGGGCTTCCATCAGCCAGTCCTATCTTTCGCAGATCGAAAACGGAGCGCGCCCGCACATGACCCAGTCGTCGCGCGCGCTGCTGGCCAAGTTTTTCAAGGTGCATCCCGGATTTCTCGTGGATGACCCCGACGGCTACCATGCCGAGCTGACTTCCGACCTGCGCACCACGGAGGGCCAACTAGACGTCTGGTTGCTGCAAGGTTCGGAGAAATTCGCGAGCGATCCGGAAGTCAGCCACGTGCTGATCAAGGCCGCGCGCGAGAAGGACACGCGCCGTTGCGTGCTGTTGTTGGGAGCAATTCTGGACACGCCGGGACTAGCCGACCGCCTGCTGGAAGCGCTGCGTCCCGAGCTTGCGGCCGCCAGCGGCAACCATTCTCGAGCCAGCCAGGGCCCATCTCGCGCCAGCCAGGCCGCGAATGCGGAGGGGAGGCGAATCCGATGACGTCGACAAGGTTCGATTGGTCAGACTTTTATTTGATCTGTTTCGCGGTCGGCTTCTGCTTCAGTTTCTTTTCGTTCATTTTTGGCAGTTCGCGTCTCGGCCGTCTGCATCTGCCGCACTTTCACGGGCACGGCGCGCCGCATCTGCCGGCTGGGCATGCTCCCATGGGACACGCTCCGGCCGCGGGCAGTCACGCGCCCGCAGCAGCACACGGCCCCACGGCCCCGCATGCGCCAGGCGCGCATTCTGCGCCCCGCAGCAGCAGCGTTTCGCCGTTCAATCCTCCGTCGCTGGCCGCGTTCCTGGCCTGGTTTGGCGGCACGGGATATCTGCTTACGCGCTTCTCTTCGCTGTGGGTGGGCCTGGGCTTGACGCTTTCCGTGCTGAGCGGATTGATCGGCGGCGGAATCATTTTCCTATTCCTGAGCCGAGTGCTGATTTCAGAGGACGAGAACATGGATCCCGCCGACTACGAAATGGTGGGTGTGCTCGGCCGGCTGTCGGTTTCCATCCGCGAAGGGGGCACCGGCGAAGTTATTTACTCGCAGGTGGGAACGCGCCGCGTGTGTGGCGCTCGCAGCGAGGACGGCAGCGCCATCGCCAAAGGAACCGAGGTTGTGGTCGAACGCTACGACAAGGGAATTGCCTACGTTCGACCGTGGAGCGAAATGTCGGGAGAAGACGAAACCGCTGCCGACGACTCAATCAAGCGTTGACTTGCTCGTATGAAATTTGTGCCGGGAAGACACCATGAATCGAATTGCTTACAAGACGCTGGTCGGGCTGATGTGGCTGGCGCTGCCGGTCACGACGCTGGACTACTGGCGAAATTGGGACCGCCTGCCGGTGCGAATGGCGGTCCACTTCGACGCCAACTGGCAGCCCAATGGCTACACGTCCCGCGAAGGCGCTCTGGACCTGGGGCTCGGCATCATGGTTTTCATGCTGGTCGTGTCCACGGTCGGATTATTGATCGCGCACGCCCTGAAGCCGGCCGCGGCCTGGCCGCTGCTGCTGGTTTTTTACGTGACGATCGGTTTTGTCTGGTTTGGAAACCACTCGATCATCAAGTGGAATCTGAACCCGCCGCCAGCCCATTCCGAGTTGATGGGCTCAGACTCCCCCGCGGTGCGTGACTCAAGCGGAGCGAAGTTTCTAACACTGCATTCGTAACAGGAGGCGTTATGTTCAGTGGGATCTCGAACGTAGTAACGATCTGGATCTTCGTTGGGCTGGGTGTCATGGTCCTGCTGTTCCTGATGAGCGGAATGGCCAGGCTCTATCGCAAAGCCGGGCCGCACGAGGCACTCATCGTGTACGGTCTGGGCGGCACGCGCGTGGTGCAGGGCCATGGCACACTGGTGCTGCCCATGGTGCAGGTCTGCCGCGATCTGTCCCTGGAACTGATGTCGTTTGACGTGGCGCCGCAACAGGATTTGTACACCAAGCAAGGCGTCGCGGTGACGGTCGAAGCCGTGGCGCAGATCAAGGTGAAGTCCGATCGCGAGTCGGTGCTGACCGCGGCGGAGCAGTTCCTCACCAAGTCCGATCAGGAGCGCGAAGGCCTGATCCGGCTGGTCATGGAAGGCCACCTGCGCGGCATCATCGGCCAGCTCACAGTGGAAGAAATCGTGAAGCAGCCGGAAATGGTTTCTGACCGCATGCGCGGCACGTGCGCCGAAGACATGAACAAGATGGGACTGGAAGTCATCTCGTTCACCATCAAAGAAGTTCGCGACAAAAACGAATACATCACCAACATGGGCAAGCCGGATGTGGCGCGCATCAAGCGCGACGCCGACGTCGCAACGGCGGAAGCCGACCGCGATACCGCCATCAAGCGCGCACTGGCGCAGCGGGAGTCCGCCGTCGCCAAAGCCCAGGCCGATCAGGAGCGCGTGCTGGCTGAGACGTTGTCTCTTGCCAAGCAAGCGGAATCGCAGCGCGATCTGGAAATCAAGAAAGCGCAATACCTGGAAGTCACGAAGCGCCAGCAGGCGCAGGCTGACAAGGCCTACGACATCCAGAGCAACATCATGCAGCAGCAAGTAATTGCCGAGTCGGTGAAGGTGCAGCAGATCGAGAAAGAGCAGCAGGTCAAGGTGCAGGAAGCCGAAATCAACCGCCGCGAAAAGGAATTGATCGCAACCGTGTTGAAGGGGGCGGAGATCGAGCGTCAGCGGATTGAGACTCTCGCTGCCGCCGAGAAGCAGCGCCTGATCGCCGAAGCCGAAGGCCAGGCATCTTCGATTCGTGCGCAAGGTGAAGCCGAAGCCGAAATCATTTTCAAGAAAGGCGACGCCGAGGCCCGCGCGATGAACGTGAAGGCCGAAGCTTTCCAGGAGTACAACCAGGCGGCAGTGATCGACCGGCTGTTCGCCAGTATGCCGGAGATCGTGAAAGCGTTGGCAGCTCCACTGGCCAATGTCGACAAGATCACGATCGTCTCCACTGGAAACGGAGCGGAGTCAGGAATGAACAAAATCACCGGGGACATCACCAAGATGGCGGCGCAGGTTCCGGCGTTGTTCGAGACGCTCTCCGGCATGCCGCTGTCGGAGTTGATGAGCAAGATACGGCTGATCGGCGACAAAGCCCCGAAACCGGGCAATCCGCCGAAGGCCTAGCGAGGGGTCCGGGAACGAACCGGGGTTCGTTCCCGGCTTCCGGCTCTCGGCTTCCGGCTTTCGCAAAGGCGAATACCAGGGTAGCCCGAAAGCCGAAAGCCCTCCGGAGCACGGTTATGACGAACAAATCAAAACACGCAGGATTAGGCATCGCGTTGGGAGCGGCGTTGGGCGCCGTGTTTGGGGTTGCAGCCGGACACATGGGCGTCTGGCTGGCACTCGGAGTGGCGATCGGCATCGTCATCGGCGCGTCGTTCCGGCCCAAAGAAACGAATTGTCCGGAGTGCGCGCAGATTCACCGCGTACACGAAATGAGAAATCAAAGGGCAACAAGCTAGCAGCTAGTAGCTAGCAGCTAGAAGCTAGAAGCTGAAGTCAAAAAAGGAGTCCATCATGGCACTACTGGAGCGCGTTTCCACATTAGTCCGGGCCAACCTCAACGACCTGATTGACAAGGCCGAGGAACCGGAAAAGATGATCAAGCAGGTCATTCTCGACATGCAGAACCAGCTTCTGCAGGTCAAGACGCAGGTGGCGATTGCGATCGCCGACCAGCACCTGCTGGAGAGAAAGCAGAAAGAAAACGAAGACAAAGTAGCCGAGTGGATGCGCAAGGCCGAGCTCGCCGTCGACAAAAAAGAAGACGACCTGGCGCGCGCCTCACTGTTGCGCGTGGAGAGCTATCGCGAACTCAGCGAGAACTTCACGCAGCAGGTCTCGGACCAGAAGGCGCAGGTGGAAAATCTGAAGTCCGCCCTGCGCCAACTGGAGCAGAAGCTGACCGAGGCGCAGGCCAAGGCCGACGTGCTGATCGCGCAGCATCGCCGCGCCCGCGCCGTGGGCAAGGCCAGCGACGCGCGCATGGCCTCGGGCGACGGCTCGAAGATGGCGGCTTTCGACCGCATGAAGCGTAAAGTGGCGCACTCGGAAGCCGTGAGCCAGGCGAAATCGGAAATCGCCGGCGACAACCTCGACGACCGCCTGGCCGCGCTCGAAAAAGAAGACCGCATCGAGCAGTTGCTCGCGGAATTAAAAACCAAGCGTGGCGCATAGGCACGTGTGGCGCGGGCACTTTTGCCCGCGGACGCTGGATGGCATGGATCCCCGTGTGCCCAGCTCTGCGCAGACGGAACAACAGGATCTTGTTTGGGAGGCTGCATGACTCGCAGTAGGAATAGTTTGTCTACCGCGGCAGGTTCGTTGGCCCTGGCAGTCGGCCTCGGTCTGCGAGTCTGGACCCACGGCAACTTTGCACACTTCGCCAGCGGCTTTTTCCTGGGCGTGTCAATTGCTCTGCTGATCCTGGGCTTGGCACGCCCGTCGCGAGATATCTCCCGATAGATCGCGGATTTCATGTCGGCATGAACCCATTGGTGTAGGGGAACAAAGGAAAGCCGATGCCGGTCCTGAGACTACTATCGTCCTCTGCCAACTTGGCGTATTTTGCTGCGGCCATGATATTTGGGGGAATCGCCAATGCTCTCTTGTTTCTGGTCCTGTTGCGTATGCGTTCGGCGGGTGAGCGCATCGGCTTTTGGCGAACTCATAAGGACTGGGCGCTGTACCGGCAGTATTGGCAGATCGCGCCAGCGCGGAACTGGTCGAGGGCTCCGATTATCCTCTCGTTGATGAGTCTCGTTCTGGCTCTTTCTATGATGTGGATGTCGATTCAAGGAATACACATTCCACGATGATGACGCCAAAGGTTGCCCTTATCCCGCCTTGGTCCAGTCCTCAATCTTCAAATGCTTCACGCGGTGGAACACTCGATCATGCGTGACCAGCACCGCGAGCGCAGCCAGTGCCTGGGCTGCGATCATCATGTCGAGGTTTCCCATGGGCTCGCCGGCACGCTCCAGAGCGGAACGCAGCGCCGCATAGGATTTCGCGGCCGCCGAATCCCAGGGCAGAATCTCCACTCTAAGCAGGAATTCCTCGACCGCCGTCTCGAGCCGCGAGGCCTTGGGTTTCCGCGCGACGCCAAACCGCAGCTCCGCCTCCGTGACCACGGAGATTCCAACCTCGGCCATGGGCACCTTGACCAGCCTCTCCCGCACGCGCGGAAGATTGCCTTTGATTACGTAGCTGGCCATGTTGGTGTCGAGCAGGTAGCGGACTGGCATTAAAAGAGCTTTCGTTTCTGCGGCGGCCCATCTTTGCGGTTTGACAGAAAGTCTTCAGGTATATCGAGGGTGCTGGTCAAAGCGAAGAAATCCTGCCAGGATTCCGGCCGTCGCGAAAGAATGACGTCGCCTGTTGCCGGGTCGCGGCGGACGTAGACCTCGGAGCCCGCGAAGCGGAAGTCCACGGGCAGGCGGACGGCCTGGCTGCGGCCATTGCGAAAGAGTTTTGCAGTGGGCATGGAGTCTTCCCGATGATATATACCATGATATATCACCATTTGCCCTCGGTCAAGAGATAGATCCGAAACTCAATTCGGCGCGGCCGGACCTTCTTGCCCCCGGCAGGCTGCGTTTCGGACGCTCGGAAGGCCCTACGACTGTAGGACTTACAACCAGCAGCAACCTTTGCGCGCGGCTCGGGTTCTTACCCTGAAGACGAGGCATTAACCGGTTTCTTGCATCCTTGCGCAATCAAACCGGCATCCTCCTCATCTGCGCCGCTTCTGGGTCCAAGAAAAATGCAGAGGAGCGATCTCCCATGAAAAAAATCACCGCAGTAGCGTTGTTAGGCATGATCCTGATCTTGTCAGGATGTGCGACTTCCCACGCGACCGGCAATATCAATGGCATGTGGACGGCAACGCTGTCGAACTCGACGACCAACACATTCAGCTTTATGACAGACTTAACCGTAAACGCCGGCGGATCTCTGGGAACGACCAACTTTAACCTTACCGTGAACAACACTCCGTGCACATTCCCCACTTCTACCGAGAGCGGCACATTTACGATCACCGGGAATTTCAACGGCCAGGTATCGGGCAAGTTTCACTATGTCATCATGTCCATGGGGGTAGAGGCGAACATCCTCACCCTGGACGGCACAGTGAGCGGCGGGCAGATCACCGGCACATGGACGGTCACCGGAGCGATCGGGACCTGCACCGGCAACGGAACTTTCACCATGAACCCGGTCTTAACGCCAGCGATGCAGTAGGGCTGGGGCCTCTGAGGAAGCGCCCTCAGGAAGCGCATCCGAGGAAGCGCACCGAGGAAGCCTACCAACACAACGCCGCCCGGGAGGCTTCCTCCACGGGCGGCCTGCTAGCATCCATTGACGTGCCTGCCCGCATCTCTCTATCCTGATACGGGGCTATCCTGATACGAGCTATCACAAATACGGACCCTAAATTCAAGGACGGTACATGAAGAAGTTTGCAATCCTGATGCTGCTGGCGCTGGAACTCGCGGTTTGTGGCTGCGCCAGTAACACCCTGAACAACTTCAACACCAATACGGCGAGCACCGCGCAATGGGAGGCCAATCTGGTCGGAGGCACAGGCCCAGCCAGCGCCCTGACTTTCCTGGCCACCTTCAACGTGCAAGACAACGGGACCGCTACTGTTCCCCTCGACATTCCAAGTACGGGCATCAGCTTCATCAACGCCGGCGCGTGCTTTGCCAACGGCGTGAATGTTCTAAGCGCGGCTGGGAATGCCACATTCTCGACGAATACCGGGACGGGCCAGGTCACGGGCCAGCTGAACTTGACCGTGACATCGGTCACGCCAGCGGGCAATGTCCTTGCGCTGACCAGCTATCAGGGTGGCCTTACCGGCACGTCAAATGGAACGACGACCACGACTGGCACGCTGACCAATGGAGTTGTCGTTGGCACCTGGCAATTGACCAGCAGCGGCAACATCGATGGTTGTACGGGCAGCGGCACATTCGTCATGTGCCAGAGCAAGAGCACCTGCTCCCCTCCTTAGAACGGGAGCATCTCCTGAACGGGGCGCCTCTCCCACATTCTTCTCCAACCAGAGTGTGGTTTTTCCCGCCAGAGGCTACACTCTTCCTTCCTCCGACCCCACTGCTATACAGTGAGAGCCATGAAGCGCTCTCTGCAACAGATCGCTGAGGCGGTCGGAGCCCGCCTGATGGGCGAGGGCCGCGCCGAAGTGAGTGCCGTGGCCAGCATCGAATCGGCGACGCCGGGGGACCTTGTCTTCGTCGAGGATGAAAAGCATCTGGCCTCGGCTCTGCAGTCTCGCGCAGGTGCGGTGATCGCTGGCGAATTCGCCGCCTCTGGGACGGGCACGCGCCCGATCCTGGTCACCGACCATCCTAAACTTGCCTTTGCACGGGCCGCGCGGTTGCTGCGGGAGGTCCCGCCACTCAACGGCGCATCACAGCAGGGAAGCGTGCACTCTACGGCCGTGCTGCATGCCTCTGTGCTGCTCGGCCCCGGCGCAGTTGTGGAAGAACAGGCGGTAGTCCGCGAGCAGGCGCAGATCGGGGAGAACACGCGGATTGGCGTGGGTTGCTCGATTGGCGCCGGCGTGCGCATAGGGCGCGACTGCGAGATTTATCCTAACGTGACGATTTATCCGGGCACGACTCTGGGCGATCGCGTGATCGTGCATGCGGGCGCCGTGCTGGGCAGCGATGGCTTCGGCTATGTGCGCGACCGCAAGACTGGGCACTACGAAAAATTCCCGCAAGTGGGGCGCTTGGCGATCGAGGATGACGTCGAGATCGGGGCGAATTCCACCATCGATCGGGGCGCGCTCGACGAAACCCGCATCCGACGCGGAACGAAGATCGACAACCTGGTCCACATCGGACACAACTGCCAGATCGGTGAAGACGTTGTGATTGCGGCGCAGACGGGCTTGTCGGGAAGCATTGTGATCGAGAACGGCGTCATACTGGGCGGCCAGGTGGGTATCGGGGAGCACGCCCGCATTGAAGAAGGAGTCATGCTCGGCGGCCAGGGCGGCGTTCTGCCCAACAAAGTTCTGCGCGGCAAAGGCGTGGCGTTCTGGGGGACCCCGGCGCAACCGTTGCGTGAATATCTGAAGCAACTGGCGACTTTGGCGCGGCTGGCAAAAAAGTAATGAAACAGACTTCGGACGTCAGACCTTGGACCTCAGACCGTGGGCTTCACAGTTTGCTGAAAAACTCGGGCCTGTCGGTCCTACCGTGGAAGAGCGGCCCTTTAGGGCCGCGTAAGCCGTTGAAAATTAATCTGGGGCTTCAGCCCTCGTCGTCGTTTTTTCTTCGACCAACTGAGTTTTTCAGCATACTGGTCAGCCCCGGCCTCGGAGTCGGTGCAAGCTAATGAAGCCCGACACGTCGAAGGCTGATTGGTCCGATGTCTGAGGTCCGACCCCTGAGGTCCGGCACTTATGGCAATCATCGTCATCGGCGGACACTCTCGCAGCGTGGGCAAGACCAGCGTGGTCGCGGGCCTGATCTCCGCGTTGCCCGAGTTCCATTGGACCGCCGTCAAGATTACGCAGTACGGCCACGGCGTCTGTTCCGCGAACGGCCAGGCTTGCGACTGCGCGACCGCCGATCACTCGTGGGCAATTTCCGAAGAGCGCGACCGTTCCGGCAAGTCGGATACCTCCCGGTTCCTCATAGCCGGGGCCGCGCAAACCTTCTGGGTGCGGACGGAACAAGGCCGACTGGCCGAAGCGATGCCCGCCTTGCGGCAGCGCCTCGCGGACGCGCGCAACGTGATCATCGAGTCGAACAGCGTGTTGAAGTTTCTCAAGCC
Source organism: Acidobacteriota bacterium (assembly GCA_013289685.1). GTDB lineage: Bacteria > Acidobacteriota > Terriglobia > Terriglobales > Acidobacteriaceae > Sulfotelmatobacter. The sequence continues at coordinate 249,451 of JABCZL010000008.1, forward strand.
GGATCTGTACTTGACTGTACTCGACCCCTCGACCGCGGATTTCAAGAATTCAGCGCGGGAATTCCTGGACCGCGCGAGCGCGGTAATTCTGCACCAAACTCCCGACAGCCTGGCGTGGCAATCCGTATCTCTGAAGCCGGTGGCCGGACGCCCGGTTTTCCGCATCACGCCGCCGCCCTACGTCACCGCAGAGATTGCAGACTTCGTCCGCTCAAGCCTCGGCGAGCGAGTGGCAGGCAGACCGTGAAGTAGAGATTCCCTCAGCGGCTTAAAGCCGTCATTCATCTCGCACGTCTCACGGCGCGGCTGGAAGCCGCGCCCTTTCAAAACTCTCAAAACGCGCCTTTCAAGACGACGTCAGTCAGGTCCTCACTGGCAACTGGCAGCCGGCAACCGGCAACTGGGTACTGGCAACTGTCTTTTGCTATCCTTGCCCGTGCGGCAAATTCACTTCAGCGCCTGGCTGCTGGTCGGGTTGTCGGCGATTCTTCAGGCCATCATCTTTCCGCTTCCCGGCGTTTATGTTCTCTCCTGGTTTGCGCTGGCTCCTCTGATCGTGGCCCTGCTTCGCGCGCGCTCCACGGGTGAACTCGAGGTTGCCGGTTCCGTCAGACTAAGCCCGGCCACGCCCGGGCAGGGATTTCTGTTGGGCTACGCTTGCGGAATCCTCTGGTACGCGGGCACGTGTTACTGGATCTACGACACCATGCGCCAGTTCGGCGGCCTGAGCACGCCCGAAGCGCTGCTGGCGCTGTTTCTCTTCTCTTGCTATCTCGGGTTGTATCACGGTTTTTTTGGTCTTTTAGTTAGCTTGCTGGCAGGGTCGGCCCGGGATTACCGGCGCCCGCTGGTGATGGCTCCGTTTCTGTGGGTCGCGGTGGAACTGGCGCGCACCCGGATCACGGGCTTTCCGTGGAACCTGCTCGGAATCGCGCAGGTTGACAACGTCGCGCTCTGCCGCATTGCGTCGGCTACCGGCGTCTACGGTATTTCGTTTGAGATTGTGCTGGTGAATGTCGCGTTGGCCGCGGCGTTTCTGGTTCCGCGGGAGAAGCGATTCCCCCTGCTGGCCGCGGCCCTGGCCGCCGCCGCCGTGCTGCAGGCCGGGAGACTGGTCGAAGCCCCTCCCGCGAAAGCCGACCATGCGGCGCTATTGGTGCAGCAGAATATTCCGGTTTCGTTCGACTGGACGCGGCCAGGGTCCTTGCAGCAGACAATGAATGAACTGACAGAACTCACGGTGAAATCGGCCGCAGAAAGTTCGGCGGCGAAAATCGATCTCATCGTCTGGCCCGAGTCGCCGGCGCCGTTCTTCACCAACGACCCACGATTTCGCGACACGATGAGTGAGTTGGCTCGCGACACCAAGACCTGGAACGTGGTCGGAGCGATTGGAACTTCATCGTCGGCGGCCGTCGGCGGGCAGACTTCGCCGTTGTACAACTCCGCGGCATTGATCAGCCCCAGCGGCGAATGGACGGCGCGTTACGACAAAATCCATCTCGTGCCCTTCGGCGAGTATCTGCCCTTCCCGAGCGTGTTCTCGTTTGCCGGGGGCCTGACCAAGGCAGTCGGCGAGTTTCAGCGGGGCACATCGCGCCGGCCTCTGGACGCGGGCGACGCGCGCCTCGGCGTCTTCATCTGCTACGAGTCCATCTTCCCGGATGAAGTCCGGCAGTTCGCCGATCAGGGTGCGCAAGTATTCGTGAACATTTCGAACGACGGATGGTACGGCGACAGCGGCGCTTACGCGCAGCACCTGAACCAGACCCGCATGCGCGCCATCGAGAACAACCGCTGGCTGCTGAGCGCAACCGACACCGGGGTCACGGCGTCGATCGACCCCTGGGGACGCGTGGTGGCGCAAATCCCCCGCAAGCAGCGGGCGGCCCTGGTCGCGCCCTATGCCCTCACTTCCGTCACTACTTTCTATGCCCGCCACGGCGACTGGTTCGCGTATGGGTGTGCGATAATTTCATTGGGAGCGCTGCTCGCGCGCTTTACACTCCCCGGGAAACCGCTCCAAAAATCGCAAAAAGGCTGACGCGTCCTCATGAATCAAGAGTTGGTGCTGGAATACGAAAAACTCAGCAAGAAGGTCCACGAACTTCGGGAGTATCTTTGACGCGGAGAAAGTCCGTCCGCAGCTAGCCGAAATTGAAAAGCAGTCCGCCGACCCGAATCTGTGGTCGAATCCGCAGCGATCCCAGCAGGTCATGCGCGAGAAAAAGCGCTTGGAGCACGTGCTCGCCACCGACGCCGATCTCGCCCGCCGCGGCGACGACATTGCCGCATACTTCGACCTGTCCAAAGAAGGCGAGAACGTTGACGCCGATTTGCAGCGCGAAATCGGCGCCCTGCGCGAGTTGCTCGACCGCCTCGAAACCGAGACGCTGCTCTCGGGCGAGAACGATGCGCGCAACGCCATCGTCACCATCCATCCCGGTGCGGGCGGCACCGAGTCGCAGGATTGGGCCGACATGCTGCTGCGCATGTACTTGAGATGGGCCGAGCGGCAGCGGTTTGAGACCGTTCTCTACGACTACCAGCCGGGCGAAGAAGCGGGGCTGAAGTCGGCGACGTTCGCGGTCAACGGCGAATACGCCTTCGGACTTTTGCAAAGTGAAATTGGAGTCCATCGCCTGGTGCGCATTTCGCCCTTCGATCAGGCCAAGCGCCGGCATACGTCGTTTGCCAGCGTTTACGTCTCGCCGGAGATCGACGAGAGCATTGAGATTGTCATCAAGCCGGAAGATATCCGCATCGATACGTACCGCTCCAGCGGCAAGGGCGGACAGCACGTGAACACCACAGATTCTGCCGTGCGCATCACGCACATTGCGACGAACCTGGTCGCCAACTGCCAGAATGAGCGCTCGCAGCACAAAAACAAAGAGCGCGCCATGAGCATGCTGCGTTCGAAGCTCTACGAATTCGAGATGGAGAAGAAGCGCGCGGCTACTAAGAAAATCGAAGACTCGAAACTCGACATCGAATTCGGATCGCAGATCCGTTCCTACGTGCTGCAGCCCTACCGGATGATCAAGGATCACCGCACCAAGACCGAGGTCGGCGACGTCGATCGAGTGCTCGACGGCGATCTGCAGCCATTCATTCGGGCGTATCTGCTGGCGCGGCGCGGAGAGAAGCAGTAGGGTGCGTAAACCCTTGTCATCCTGAGGCCCGCGTTCTTTGCGGGCCGAAGGATCTATGCAACTCGCGTGAGGCTCCGATGCTGTAGGCAGACTGCATAGATCCTTCGAGACGCACAGAACGCGTCTCTCAGGATGACAAGGCTAGAAATCTCGGACTATGCCTAAGCAGCCAAAAGTTCGAAGTCGCTCAGTAAAACTCGGGCCTCGCTTTCTGCGTGCCATCCAGTTCGCGGCCGAGAAACATTCCGGTCAAACGCGCAAGGCTTCGACCATTCCCTATATCGCGCACCTGATGGGCGTGGCGTCGCTGGTGCTGGAGGCTGGCGGCGACGAAGATCTCGCCATCGCCGCGCTTCTGCATGATGTGGTTGAGGATTGCGGCGGGGCGCCCATGCTCAAAGAAGTTCGCCGCCGTTTTGGGAGCCGCGTTGCGAAAGTTGTCGACGGCTGCACCGATGCCGACACCTACCCCAAGCCGCCGTGGCGCGATCGCAAGGAAAAATATATCCGTCACCTGAAAAATGCCGATGCCGACACCCGCCTGGTTTCGGCTGCCGATAAGGTCAACAACGTCCGCTCCATCCTCAGCGACTACCGCGCCATCGGCGAATCTGTCTGGTCACGGTTCAACGGTGGACGCGAGGGCACTCTTTGGTACTATCGGACTCTGCGGGATGTGTTTCTCCGGTACAAGCGGAATCGCATCACCCGGGACCTGGAACTAGCCGTGAACGAGTTGGACGCGCTCGCCGCAGGGCAAGCGATTCCCGGCGGCAGAAAATCCCAACCCTTCGTCGAGGCCTGACGCTATGGCGCGTACGATCGATCAAATTCGCGCTTCGAAGCTGCCGTCTAACCTGATGCAATTCGCCGCCCGTGGCGCCCTCCAGGTCTCGCCGGCCGAGAACATCGAAATCCTCGTATATCTGGCGCGGCACAACCCGGTCTTCGGCCCTGTGGCTCGCATGACTCTGGCGGGATGGGACGAAAAGGCATCGCTCGTGGCCGCCGCCGATCCCACCACTCCAACAGAAGTGCTGGAATACTTGATCGCCCCCGACAATTTGCGGCCGCCGTTGCTGCCCGCCCTCCTCGAGAATCCTTCGATCTCCGAAGCGCAAGTGGCGAAACTGGCGATCGGCGCTTCCCGGGACTCGATCGAAGTGATGCTCAAAAGTCCGCGGGTACAGTCGCTTAGCGGAGTCCTTGAGGCGCTTCGGGCCAATCCATATCTGGCGAAGGAAAAAGCCGACGAAATACGGGTGTTGTTGACTAGCGCCCGCCAGACGGCCGCCGCTGCTGCGCCCGGCGCGACTTCTGAGGTCGAGCACCCGGAGGCCGCGACCGAAACGCCAACGCCGGTAGCGGATTCCGGGACCGGCGACGAATGGGCGGACGACGAAGCTCTCGCCGCCTACCTCAAGGAACACGAGCACGACATCGCCGCGGAGGGCGACAAACCCTTTAAGGCGATTGGCGGAATCGTCGAGCTGTTAGGATCGGACTATTTTCCGGTCGACGACGTTGCGGACGCGCCCGCCCCCGCCGAGCCCGCCGCGCCAAAACCTGCCGCTGCAGTCAAGAAGGCCCCGGCGGCGCCCATCCGTGAGAACGCGCTTCAGAAGATCAGCCACCTCGACGTGAAGGGTCGCATCCAGCTGGCGCTGAAAGGCAATAAAGAAGAGCGCTCGCTTCTTATCCGCGACGGCACAAAAGTTGTGGCGCTGGCCGTGCTGGAGGCTCCCAAGCTTTCCGACGGCGAAGTTGAAAAATTTGCCAGCCAGAAGAACGTGCTCGAATCCGTGCTGCGCCAGATTCCTCTGAAGCGGCGCTTCATGAAAAACTACAAAGTGGTGCGGAACCTGGTGTCGAACCCGCGCACTCCTCTCGATCTGGGACTGGGCCTGATGAAACACCTGTTAGTCGCGGATTTGAAGAACATCTCCGCCAACAAGGAGGTCTCGGAGACGATCCGCAAGCTGGCCTTGAAAATGTTCAAACACAAAGAGGAGCAATCGAGTAAGAAGTGAAGTAAGGCGGATCGCCCGCTTCCATGACAGAATCGGATTCCATTGCCGAACTGCTGAAGCGCGCCAAGACCATTGCCGTGGTCGGCCTTTCCTGTAATCCCTTGCGTCCCAGCCACGGGGTCACAGCCTACATGCAGAGCCACGGCTACCGCATCATCCCGGTCAATCCGCGGATAGAGGAGTGCCTGGGCGAAAAAGCTTACGCGTCGATTCTCGATATTTCGCAGAAAGACGTGCCCGAGAAAATCGACATCGTGAATATTTTCCGCCGTCCGGAGTTTGTGGAAGAGATTGTCGACCAGGCCATCCAACTCAAAGTCCCGGCCATCTGGATGCAGGAAGGCGTCGTCCACGAGAAGGCTGCGGAAAAGGCGCGCCAGGCCGGGATATTCGTCGTGATGGACCGCTGCATCCTGAAAGAACACCGCCAGCGATTCCGCTGAGCGGCAGTGTCGGGCGGACACTCCTGTCCGCCGCCTTTGAATTTGATTTTGATTACGATTTTGTTTTCCAAAGAAGACAGTTCGGCGGTTTTCCTGACCAAATAAGCAGGATCCAAGTCAAAGGCGGCGGACAGAAGTGTCCGCCCCACACGAACTACCGTCCGACGCCCACAAAAACCACGCTGGCATCGTCGCGCACGCCCGACCCGTTGGCAAACGACCGCACGTCATCCACGATGCTCACCGCCGACGCCCCCGGCTTGACCGCGTGCTCGGCTAGACGGCACGCGCCATATTCCTCTTCACTGGCATTGACTGCCTCGGTGATGCCGTCGCTGTAGAAAATGAGTTTCGATCCCGCGGACAACGAAACCTGCGTCTCGGAATAATCTCCGCAACCGAGCCCCAGGGGGAGCCCGCGTTCCGTATCCAGAAAGTGTTCGCCTCGATCGTCAATGAACAGCGGCAGCAGATGTCCGGCGTTGGCAAAAACCACGGTGCGGGCTGCGGGATCGAGCACGGCATAGACCATGGTCACGAATTTCCCGGCGGGAAAATCGTCGACCAGCAACTGGTTCAGCCGGGTCAGTACCTCGCCGGGCGTGCAGCGGGCCTCCGCCAGCGAGCGCAAAACGCCGCGCGTCGCCGACATCAGCAGTGCGGCAGCGGTGCCTTTGCCCGAGACGTCGGCCAGCACCAGTCCCCAGCGCCCGTCGGGGAAGGGAATGAAGTCGTACCAGTCGCCGCCCACAGCCCGCGCCTGCACGCTGAGTCCGGAAACCACATACCCGGGAATGTATGGAGAACTCTTAGGCAGCAGCGCCTGCTGCATGGCGCGCGCTTCCTGGGCTTCGCGATCCAGAGCATCGCGCTGCGACCGTTCATGCTTAAATTGCCGCGCATTGTTCACGGCGACAGCAACGTGATCGCACAAAGCCTGCAGAATCCTCACTTGCTGACGAGGAAAACCGTCAACCTCAGGATGAGAAGCGGTGAACACCCCAACCAGGCGTTCGCCAACCCGCAGCGGAATAGCCACCTCCGAGAGCGTCGATGCCTGGCATCCCACGTAGTACTGGTCCTCGCGAACGTCAGGTGCATAGTGAAGCTGGCCGGTGGAAGCGACGTATCCGACCATTCCCTCGCGGCCGATTTTCAGGCGATGTCCTTTGCCCGGCGCGCAGCATTCCAGGCATCCCCGCACCCCCGCCAGCACCATCTCGCTGTGCTCTTCGTCGTGCAGGTAGATGCTGGCCTCGATGCATCCGAAGGAATCAGCTACCTCGTTGACCACGCTGTCGATCAGTTGGTCGAGGTCGAGAATCGAGGTGATCTTATGCGCAGCTTTTTGCACGCGCTGCAGGTCTTCGATGAGATCGACGGGCAGAGCACGGACGGGGACAATTTCGTTGCTGGCAGCGCTCGGAATCGTAGCCATTGAAACCAATCCTTCTTGCCGAAGGCAGGCCTTTTAGCAAACGTTTAAGGTTGCTCTATAAGATGCCGCGTGGGGCGTTACGATTCTTTCTTTGGCTGCGCGGGCCCGCTCTCTGAGGCCCGCGAACGCTGGCGTTTGATCTCTTCCATGCGCTCGCGGATGCGCTTTTCAACGCCTTCATTAGTAGGGTGGTAATAGACCCGGCCGCTCAGATTGTCAGGCAGGCATTGCATGTCGGCGACCTTGCCTTCGAGGTCGTGCGCGTACTGGTATCCCTGCCCGTAGCCGAGTCCCTTCATCAGTTTGGTGGGCGCATTGCGCAGATGCAGCGGCACCGAATCTGCCGCAGTCTGCTCGACGTCTTGCTGAACGTCGCCGTAGGCCGTGTACAGGGCGTTTGACTTAGGCGCGACCGACAGATACACGACGGCCTCCGCCAGCGCCAGGTTGCCTTCCGGCATGCCAATGAAATCGACCGCGTCGCGGGCCGCCATGCACAGCGAGAGCGCATTGGGATCGGCCAGCCCAATATCTTCCACGGCCATGCGCACCACGCGCCGCGCAACATAGAGCGGATCTTCTCCCGCCTCCAGCATGCGTCCGAGCCAGTACAAAGCCGCATCGGGATCGCTGTTGCGCACCGACTTATGCAGCGCGGAAATCAGGTTGTAGTGTTCTTCGCCCGACTTGTCGTAAAGCAGAGTGCGCTTCTGCAGCGCGTCGCGCACGATCTCGTCGGTGATCTCGCTCGGCCCGGGTGCCCCATTCTTGCCCTGAGCGGAGTCGAAGGGTCTCGCGTCCTTTGCGAGAAGTGGGGGTTTTGCCAGTCCCGCCGCAACTTCCAAAACGTTGTAGCCACTGCGCGCGTCCCCGCTGGTGTAGCTGGCAATTTTCTTCAGCACGTCGTCGGAAGCCGCTAAATTCATGTTCCCCAGCCCGCGCCCGCGGTCCGTAAGCGCCCGCCGGAGCAACAATACGATCTGGTCTTCGGTAAGCGGCTTCAGCACATAGACACGGCAGCGCGACAGCAATGCGGAATTGATTTCGAACGACGGATTTTCCGTGGTCGCGCCGATCAGCCGAATATTGCCCTTTTCCACGTGCGGCAGAAACGCATCCTGCTGCGCTTTGTTGAAGCGGTGAATCTCGTCGATGAACACGATGGTCCGCGTGCCATACTGCCGCGCCCGCTCGGCGTCGGCCATCACATGCTTGATCTCTTTGATCCCCGCCAGCACAGCGGAGAATTCGATGAACTCCGCCTTGGTCATGCTCGCGATAATCTTCGCCAGCGTCGTCTTTCCCGTGCCCGGAGGGCCCCAGAAGATCAGCGATCCGGTATCGTCGCGGTCGACCTGCGTGCGCAGCGGCTTGCCGGGACCGATCAGGTGCTCCTGGCCCACATATTCCTCGAGCGTCCGCGGGCGCATGCGATCCGCCAGCGGCCGCGTCGCATCGGCCGCGCTGCCGGCATTCGGAATAGGTTGAAACAGGCTCACGGAACCCCTTTATGCAAAGGTGCAGGCTTCCAGCTTAACCCAACTGGCCGATTGACACCGATTCGCGCCTTACCTAGACTCCAGAGTAGGCGTTTCCCGAGGTCCCAAGCATGGGTTGGCTGCAAAACAAGTTCGAAAAGAATTTCATGATCAGCACAGTTGATTACGTCTTCAACTGGGCACGCAAGTCCGCCGTATGGCCGATGACCTTCGGCCTGGCCTGTTGCGCGATTGAAATGATCGCCTCCTCCACCTCGCGCTTCGACATCGCGCGTTTCGGTTCGGAGGTTTTCCGCCCCAGCCCGCGCCAGAGCGACCTGATGATCGTCGCCGGCACGGTGACTCTGAAAATGGCGCCAGTCGTGAAGCGCATCTACGACCAGATGCCCGATCCGAAGTGGGTCATCTCCATGGGCGCCTGCTCGTCCGTGGGCGGCCCGTTCAATACTTATGCGGTGTTGCAGGGCGTCGACAAAATCGTCCCGGTCGATGTTTACGTCACCGGATGCCCGCCTCGCCCCGAGAATCTTTTCTACGCGCTGCTCAAACTGCAAGACAAGATCGACACCATGACGCTGGCCAAGAAGCCCACCGAAGTCCGCCTCGACCCGAACATGGTCGAGAACTTCAAGCGCCAGGTAATGATCGCGCAAACTTTGCAGCCGAAATAGAAGCCAGGACCAACGAAGTCCGCGAAAGGCCATCGGCTTTATCTGTACGACCGAGCGAGGCTCGGCACCATTCCTGATTCGAACGGCAAGATGCCTTGGACGCCGGTGACATCATCGCTATCTCGGAAGGCGTGCTTCTGGCCGGAACCTGGGTGTGGGTTCTTCGCGCTAAACGGGGCTGGTCAGGATGGAGAGAAAAAGCCGCTCTTTGGGGATTTTTGTGCGCCAGTATCGCAATTCTGGCTGACCTAATTCTAACCGTGGTCATGCACTTTCGCGGCGAGAGCAGCTTTGCTGCGGTGCTGTTCCTGGCTACCGTTGCCGCCGGCATTCTGTTGGGGGTAGCTGGCATTGTGTTAGGGATTCTCGGCAAAGGCTCACCCAGGTTCGCCGGTTTGGCTTGGTCCTCAGTCACTCTGATCTCGGTTGCCCTCACAGCCGTTCTGGCAGCTTCCCAGTAGTGCGGATTTTGGTGAGAATCCAATTCAGCAACTTCCAGTCGCCATGCTCCCGTTCTAAGCTAGGCTAGTATTCACCGAACCTACTATGGCCTTCGTCAAAATCATTCCCCAAGCCCATCTGCCCTACACCAACGAAGCGCGAGACTTTCCCTGCAACGGAAAAGTAATTTGCATTGCCAATATCTGGGGGAAGATCAGCGCCATCGATAACGTGTGCCTGCATCAGGGCGGCTCGCTCGGACAGGGAGTCGTCGAAGACGGCAAGGTGGTTTGCCCCTGGCACGGCTGGCGATATGATCCCAAGACGGGCGTGGCCGTGGATCATCCCGATCAGAAGTTGAAGACCTACCCCATCAAAGTCGAAAACGGCGAAGTCTTTATCGATCTGGACTAGAGACTAGATCGATCTGGACTAGGCCGATCTCTGATTAGTCTCCTACTTTGTCATCCCGAGCGGAGCAGAATTGCCGCCTTTCGGCAATTCTGTGGAGTCGAGGGACCTTGTGTTTTTCTCTTACGATATTTGATCAGAGCCTCCCTAGGCCGACATCCGAAGGACCGTCGAGGTCGCGCTCAAGCTGCTCGGCGCATAAAGGCGGAGAGAGATCGCCCTATCCCAGCACCCTCAGAAATTTCCCCGGCTGATTATCGTACCCCGGGAAGACCTGCGCCAGATTCTTGTTGCCCATGTGCCGGGCGACCGCCTCTCCAATCACCTGTCGGAAGTCCGTGGTCAGGGCCAGGTCGCGGCCCTCATAAAGTTGCGATTGATCCAGGCCGGGCCAGCGTCCGTATACTTTGCCGCCCTTGACCGGGCCGCCCAGCACGAACATCACGTTGGCGTGCCCGTGGTCGGTGCCGCGATTGCCGTTTTCGCGTGCCGTGCGCCCGAACTCCGACATGGTGACGACCACCGTGTCTTCGCCCAGATCGCCGAGATCGGTCCAGAACGCGGCGATCGATTGCGAGAACTCCGTCAGCACGTTAGCCAGTTGACCTTCGGTCGCGCCTTCGTTCACGTGATGGTCCCAGCCACTGATATCGGAAAACGCCACTTGCACGCCGAGATTCGCCTTGATCAGTTGTGCCAGCTGCCGCAAGCCGTCGCCCAATCGGCCCTTGGGATAATTCGCGCCGGGAGCGGGCGTGTACTTTCCGGGATCGGCGGCCTTCAGCATCTTTACCGCGTCGAAGGTTTCTGCTCCCGTGCCGTGCAGCACGCTGTCGGAGGAGTGGTCGTACATCGCCTCAAACGCGGTCGCAGCCGGTGACGCTTTGGGATTCTTCCCACCCACCGAAAAGTCGTTGATGTTATTCATCGCGACAGCCGGCTCGGAGCCGCCTAAAATGCGGGGCAACGACGGCCCCAGCGCAATCGCGCGAAAAGCAGAATCCTGCGCTGCCCGCGGCATGCTGTGCAGGGAACGGTTGAGCCATCCGTCGTCGGTGGCTTTCACGCCCGGCGTGCCGGTCTCCATGAAATCCTGCGCATCGAAGTGCGAGCGCGTCGTGTCGGGCGATCCCGCCGCGTGAACGATCGCCAGATGCTTCTGCTGCCAAAGCGGCTGAAACGGCGCGAGCGACGGATGGAGTCCGAAAAAACCATTCAGATCAATCACCGACTTCCGTGGAATATTGATGCTCGGCCGCATCGCGTAGTACTGTGGCTCGGCGTGCGGAACAACAATGTTCAGCCCGTCCGCCGCGCCCCGCTGAAAAATGACGACCAGCCGCTTGTTGCGCCCGCCCGCCTCGACGGCGCCAAAAGCCGCGCGGGTCAGAAAGCTCGGCACCGCCGCCGTCCCGACGACGGCCAGCGCGCTGTTGCGAAGAAAGATGCGACGCGTAATGGACATGTGAACAGCTCCCGGCTTTTGGCTCTTAGCTCTTGGCTTTTAGCTCTTGGTTTTTGGCTTCGATCCCACCGATCTCTATAGAGTTGCTCCACTGCCTGTAGCCGTGCGATTCAAGCCAAAAGCTAAGAGCCAAAAGCCAAAAGCTATCTCTTCTGAAACTCCGGCGAGCCCAGCAGCAATCCCGCGATCGTGCTCGCGTCCGGTGGACGTGCCACGTCCCCCGGCTTGCGTTGCGGAGCTCTCTTATCCTGCGAGCCCTGATCTTGCGGCCCTTTTCCTGGCTGATTGGCCGCGGCGCTTTTTGCCGGAGCTTCAATCTGCGCCATGATCGAGTCGTGTGTCTGCTGCGATACGTCGCCCGCAAGCAGCTTCGCTTCCATGGTCGACAGCGCAACCGCCGCATCCGCTGGCTGAGGCGGCCCGCCCGCCAACTGCACCGCATCCACCTTCACGCCTCGAACTCTTCCCGCAGTCAACCCCAGCGCGAAGTTCATGCGGTTCAGCAGCGCGGACGAACTCACCCAGGTGTCAGCCTTCATCGAATACCCCGTCGGCGGCTGCGCCGAGTACAGCGGCATGCCCATGTTGCCGATCTGGCGCGCGAGCGGAAGTGCATCGTCCACGTCGGCGCCGGTGGCGCGCACGGCCGAGGCCACAAACTCGAGTGGCGTTTTTACTTTCGCGCGATAGGTGTCAGCCGCCCAGAATTCCGGCGACTGAAACAACGTCGTCAGCACTTCGCGGATGTCGCCTTTCTTTTTCTGAAAGGTTTTTGCCATGCGGTCGACCAGCGCCGCCGGCGGATCATCCGACACAAAACGTTGCGCCAGCTTCAACGAAATAAAGTGCGCGGTCTGCGGACTGGTTGCCAGCATGTGCAACACTTCCTTGCCCTCGTCCTCACCCTTGGGCTTGATGCGATGTCCCAGAACAAACTTGGGCCCGGGCTCGTGCATGCGCGGGTCATACTTGAATCCCAAACCTTCGTACGGCTTCTCGATGGTCCAGCCAGTGAAGACCTTCGCGACCTCGGTCACATCGCGCTGCGAGTATCCTCCATTCACGCTAAGCGTGTGCAGCTCGAGCAACTCGCGGCCATAGTTCTCATTCAAGCCGCTGTTCTGCTTGCGTTTTGCGTTGGGATTCGGTGGCGGAAAACGCCGCGGACCATAGGGACCGTACGGCCCCGGATGAGCCGGAATCCCCAGCGCCTGCATGGAGTTCGGACCCACACTCATCCAATTGTCGAGATAAAACAACATCGCCGGACTCTTCGCCGTGGCCATCAGCAAGTCTTCAAATTTTCCCAGCGCGCGCGGGCGGATCACGTCCTGCTCGTACGCGGTCAGGAACAGCCGCTCCGGACCCTTGCCCACGAACACGTTGAAGTGATTGAACCAGAAATCGGTCATCACCTGTTCCAGCTGGCGGTCGCTGTAAATAGCTCGCAGCAATTTTCCCTGCATCAGTTCATCGTGCACGATGCCCTGCGGGTTATTCATGGCCATCAGCGTTTCCTTCTGCTTCGGGTCCATGCCCGCGACGAAATCCTGCCCCTTGCCGCCGCGCAGAGAGTCGGCGAACGCCACTTGCTCGTCGCTCGACATTGCCATTACTTTTTTGTAGCGCTGGTCGGGTGGAAGGTCGATGAGTCCCTGCACCTTCAAATCGGCATAGAGACGATCTTCGCGGCGGCGCGCTTCGGCCTCGTCCGCGGGCGAGAGTTTCACCTTGGCCGGAGGCGCCGCGGCCATTTCGTTAGCCGGCGGGTTGGAGGCACTCATCGAGCTCGAACTCGTCGGGTTCATGCCGTTGCCGTCCGCGGCCATGCCGGGCGTTGAATCCGGGCTGGCCGCTGCCGCCGCGGCCAATTCTGCTTCCGTCTTGGCGGTGTCGCTGGCGGCCGGTCCAGTGGGAACCGGAGCGGGGGCCGGCGCAGCGGCTGGCTCGACCCGGTCATTTTTCTGTTGCTGTTTCTCCTCGAGGCGCGCGATCTGCACCTGATACACGGCGCGCTTCGCGGGATCGGAAGGCATAGGCCGCTTGCCGTCCTTGACCTGCTTGATCACCCCGTTGTCAGGAAAGTTGTCGACCAGTTCCTTCGAACTCATGCGCAGCGTGCGCAAGGGCGCCAGGCGGGCTTCGACGGCGTTGTCTGGAATTTTTTCCGGGTGCAGCTGCAACTCGATCCAGCGGTCGACGCCCATGGCCGTCACTTGCTGAATATCGCCCGGCCGCGGCCCAAACGTAAGCCGATTGAGCGCCTGCACCGCTCGCTTCTGTTCGTTCGCGCCAGAGTCGGGCGCCTTCTCTTTTTTCTTGGCCAGCAATTGCGGGACCGCAAAGGCGAGGCTCAGACACAGCAGAAACAGCGCGAGCTTGGCGCCAAGACTGGATCGCCCAAAATTGGATCGCCCAAGACTCGATCGCCTAAGACTGGATCTCATTCAGAACTCCCCGGACGGAGCACGTGTCTTCATTATGAACCCTTGCGGGGAAAAAAGTTGCTGTCAGACGAGATTCCAGGACGGCTTGAAAGTGATTGCAGGGCAAGGGTTTCGGAGCCGAAACCCCGCGGCAGCAAGGTTCTAGTGGCCGCTCTCTGTGGTCAGATACATCTTCCCGCGGGAAACTTTGTGCTGCAGAGTGGCGGCGAGGTGGTCGATGTCGGCCGCCGCAATGTTCACCGCCATGCCGTGCAGCAGCGGCGCGCGGTTGCTCCCCACCGCGTCACGGCGCACCTGAATTAGCAGTCCCTGCACCACGTTCGCATCAAACTTATCCGGAGCCATCCGCACCAGATCGCTCAGCGCGCTGCCTACCGAAAGAGGAGCCCGGTACGGACGCGTGCTCGTCATGGCGTCGAACGAATCGGCCACGCCCACAATGCGCACCTGCATCGGCAAGTCATCCTGTCCGAGCTTGTCGGGATATCCCGAGCCATCGCTGCGCTCGTGGTGCCAGCGCACGGTCTCGGGAATCTTGGGCCAGGGAAACTGCACGCTGCTGACGATCTGGTGGCCGACGGTGGTGTGGTCCGCCATCTCGCGAATCTCATCCGGATTGAGCGCCCCGGGCTTGCCGAACAACCGGCGATCGACCGCAACTTTTCCAATGTCGTGCAGATACCCCGCGCTGCGCAGCGCCGCAACGTCGCTCGACTCCATCCCCATCGCCTCGCCAATGGCCGCGGCGTAGCGCCCCACACGAAGGGAATGTCCGTGAATGTTCACGTGCTTGACGTCGATGGCCGTCGCAAAGGCCTCGAGCGCGTTGTCGTAGAACCCGTGCAACGACGCCATGAGCCGCAGGTTTTCAGAAACACGCTGCGCGATGCTTTGCGTCAAAGCATGATTCTGCACCGCCAGCGCGATGTAGCTGCACAAAAGTTCCAGCGCGTCGAGTTCGCTGTCTTCATACAGCGCGTCGCCCGGACGGCGCCCCAGCGCGACTACTCCGGCCAGCCGGCCTCCCGCTTTTAACGGGGCGAGGCACTTGAAAAGTTCAGGCGCGACGTTGCCATTGGAACTCAGAAAAACAGAATATGTCGAAGAATTCAGCACGATGGGCCCACGCGCCGCGCTGATCGCATGCACATGTTTGGGCAGGAGAGGAATGAAGGCAGGATTCGGCATCAGGGCGAATCCCTGCGCCGTGGCGGAGGTCAGCATGGCGGGCTTGTCGTTGAACAGAAAGAGCGCACCTTCGCGCGCGCCCGCCGCTTCCATGATGGCCGACAGCATCAGCCGCGAAGTTTCCGAGAAGTCGCGCTCCGCCGTCAGCGCGGGCCCGAGCTCGGAAAGCGCCTCAACCGTATGCAACAGCCGCCGTAAATTGTGGGTCTGAATCGCCACTGACGAAGTGGGAGCCAGATCGCAGAGCAAGACGAGGGTACCATGCGGGAAATACTCAGCGCGAGAGCGCGTGTTGGTTAGTTTGATGCTGTAGTGACCAACATCAAAACATAGTGACGAGCCTGATTCCGCCACCAGCGGGCTATTGCGGCGGATTCATGGCGAATACTTTCACAGCGTAAAGCTGAATCACCGAGGACACAAAGTCACACAGGCTTCATCTCGTGGTGCTGCTCTGTGTTCCTCTGTGTTCTCTGTGGTGAAGCTTCGAGATTTAGAAGTGCTCGCGCAGTTCGGCAAACCGCCCGACGATCAGCAGTTTCTGCCGCGGAGGAGCCGGGTTGATCTCCTCGTGCTCCAGGATCCAGGTGTCGCCGTGCGGCACAAAAACCGCGTGCAGCCCGGCAGCCATCGCGGGATTGATATCCGACTTCGGGCTGTTGCCCACCATCCACGTGGAATCGAGCGCCAGCTTATGTTTTTCCACCACGTGCCCGTATGCAGCTGGATCTTTCTCGGCGACAATCTCGACCGCCGCGAAATATTCCTTCAGGCCGGAGCGCTCGATTTTTCCCGTCTGCTCGGCGATCGCTCCCTTGGTCATCAGGATCAGCCGATGGCGCTCCGACAAGTACTGCAGCGTCTCCGGCACCTCAGGCAACAACTCCACAGAATGATCGGCGATGCTATGCGCAAAGCTATGAATCTGCGCGTGCAACTCCGGCGTGACCGGCTTCGCGCTCAACCGTTCAAACGTATCGACCAGCGCATGCGAAAAGCTGTGCAGTCCGTAGCCGTGTTTCACAATGCATTCGCGCTCCACGTCGTTGAGCACTCCGCGCACCTGCTCGGCAGAAAATTCGTGGTGATTCAGAAACGAAATGAAGCGAGCAATGGCCCGCTCGAAATAAATGTTGTTCTCCCAAAGCGTGTCGTCGGCGTCGATGAGGAGTGTTTGGGGAGGCAAGCTTTTGGCTCTTAGCTCTTGGCTGCTGGCTTTTAGCTAAACCGCAGCCCCTGGTCGAATTGGGCTATGAGTCTCCATCCCTGAGTTCTTAGATGACGATTCGGCGGAAAATCGAAGCGGAGCGGAAGGCTCCAAGCCAAAAGCTAAGAGCCAAAAGCCAAGAGCGTCCTACCCCACCCAGTCCACTCGCGCTTCCGGCCCGATAATCCCCGCCTTGTGCCCCATATCGAGCAGCCGGCGGACAGCTTCGCGCCCGTCGGGGCCGTAGTCGAGTGTGCGCTCGTTCACATACATGCCGATGAACTTATCGGCCGATTGTGTATCGAGATCGCGGGCGAACTGCATGGCGTACGACAGCGCTTCTTCGCGGTGATCAAGCCCATACTGGATGCTCTCGCGCAACGCGGTAGAAACTAGAGGCATCAGTTCCGGGCCGAGCGCCCGCCGAATCGCATTACCTCCCAGGGGCAAAGGCAGGCCCGTCACCTTCTGCCACCACCGGCCGAGATCCACAATGCGGTGCAGGCCCAACTTGTCGAAGGTCAACTGTCCTTCGTGAATGATCAACCCAGCTTCGAATTTCCCCTCGAGCACCTGCGGGATGATCTGGTCGAACGGCACAACCTCGGTTTCCACTCCCGGAGCAAACAGATGCAGCGCCAGATAAGCCGTGGTGAGCGTGCCCGGCACAGCGATGCGCTTGGTCTTGACTTCGCTGGCGGTGAACGGGCGCGGCGAAACGATCATCGGCCCGTAGCCCTCGCCCACGCTGCCGCCGCAGGCCATCAGCGCGTATTTATCCTGCACGTACGGATAAGCGTGAAACGAAATTGCGCTGACGTCATAAACGCCTTCGCGCGCCTTCTGGTTCAGCGTCTCGATATCGCACAGCGTGTGGCTGAAGCGCAGGCCCGGCGTGCGCACCTTGTTCGTGGCCAGGCCGTAGAACATGAAGGCGTCGTCGGAATCCGGGCTGTGAGCCACCGTAATCTCGCGTACCTGACCGGAGGCATTGCCTCCCGGCGCTTTGGATGTTTCGGATACTACAGTCATTATGAACTCCAGAAATCTACGGCTGGACTTACTGCTGCACTGCGCCCCGCCGAAAGCGCGTGGCGATGGCCGCGGCCAACATCACCTTGATAATCTCCGCCGCAACGAACCAGTACACGCCGAAATATGCGGCCTTGGCCAGTGAATGCGTGTACAGGTAAAGCCCTGTCAATCCGACCACAAAAAGCAAGATCTCAGCTAGCAATCCGGCCACCGCCGCGCGCCAGAAACTCTTCGTCCCGCGCTCAAAAACATAACCAGCCAGGAAAGCGACGAACGGATACACCATCAGAAATCCACCGGTGGGCCCGAGAAGATGCGCGATTCCAACCAGACCAGTAGCACTCGGACTGAAAACTGGCAATCCGACCGCCCCTTCAACCAAATAAAGCGCCAGCGCCGCAAAGCCGCGCCGGCTGCCCAGCACCATCCCGACCAGCAGAACGCCCATGTTCTGTACCGTCAGCGGAACCGGCGTAAGCGGCATCAACGGAATCGTAATTCGCGCGCACAACGCTACCACCAGGCTCGCGCCCACCACGAGCGCAACCTGCCGCGAAGCCTCAAGGGCCCGGTCCTGCGAACTTCCTAAAGTTTGAATTGCCGGCTTTGCCATCAACTGGACCTCCCGATCGCAACTGCAACTTTCAGCGCTGCTCTGTCTGGCGGTGGCGCTCCGCTTCACTCAGCGGTCCGTCATGCGAAGCGTGCGCTTTCTGCAGATGCCGCCGCAAGTGCACGTACAGGGCGATGGCCACGCACACTACCACCAGCGTGCTTACGCCCAGGATCAGAAACCACCAGATCATCCGCACAGCCGTCTAGGATAACAGATGCGGTCGCGCAGGAACTGATTGCGCTCACAGGAAATTAGCCTAACGACGAGGATTTCACCGAGGCCCTGTCATCCTGAGCGAAGCGAAGGACCTATGTAGTTTGCTGCGAGAGTGGCGCCCTAGCTCGCCTTCTGCTCGGCCCGCCTCTGGCGCAGCATCTCCACGCGCTTGACCATGAAGGTCAGGCGGTCCCGGCCCCACTTTGTGTGGGTGATGACTTTCTCGAGGTTGAGGAAGAAATGCGGGTCGCCCACTTTTTCTCGCAGTTCCTTGATGAAGGGATGGATTTTGGCGAAGATGAGGAACATCTCGCCGCTCACGGACGGCTGCAGAAACAATTCTTCATTCAACGCGCCCAGCAGGACGAACGCCGCCGCCATGTTCCAATATCCGGCGACCTGGCGAAACCAGTTGTTCTCCTGCGATCCCATCATGAAGGCGACTTTCATGACATCGTCCACGCTCTGGGGAAAAAATTCACTACCCCACCAGTTGCGCGCCTTCCGCATCTCCGCCTCGCGGCGCAGATCGTAGAGTTCCAGAATCAAGTGGGCATCGGCAGTAGTCGGCTTCTTTGCCATTTGAATAATCCTCCTGGGCTGTAGAAAGCTACGAGCAAACGGTGGAGAAAGAGAAATGGAATTGTATCCCACGCGGTCCTACCGCGTGTTCGACAACTAGATTACATCATCAGTTCAGGCCGAGGTGGCGGCCGCGTCCTGCGGCGGCGCTGGCCGCTCAAAGTCGCACTCTTTATTCGGACAAGCGATCACCGGCCCAGCCTTCAGGTTCTTCTCGACCAGATACTCGCTCCCGCACGACGGGCACTTCTCCGGCAGCGGCTTGTGCGCGGACGTGAACTTACAGTTGGGATAATTTCCGCAACCATAGAATGTGTTCCCTTTGCGCGCCCGCTTCTCGACCAGATCGCCGTCCTTGCACTCTGGACACTTCACCCCGATGTAATTCTGCTTCACATACTTGCACTCGGGATACCCGCTGCAAGTGGTGAACTCCCCGTAACGCCCGTGCCGGATCATCATGTTCCGCCCGCACTTCGGGCACAGTTCATCGAGCGGAATGTCAGGAACCTTTTTACCCTGGTCCAGACGACGTGTTGTCTTGCAGTCGGGATATCCCGTGCAAGCCATGAACTGCCCGAAGCGCCCGCGCTTCAGCACCATCACTCGCCCGCAGTTTTCGCAATACTCTTCCTGCGTCGTTTCCTGCACGTCGGCCGAATCCAGGTCCGGCAAGTTGATCGGATTCTCTTTCGTGAACTTGCAGGTGTTCGGGTCTTCTTTATCGAACGTGCTGCAGGCGTAAAAAGATCCGTGCCTGCCCCACTTGATCACCAGCGGCGCCTTACAGAGCTCGCACTTCTCGTCCGTAGGCTTCTCCATCCGCTTGATGTTCTCCATATGCTTTTCGGCATATTTGAGGTCTTTCTGGAATTTCTTGTAGAAATCGGCCAGGGCGTCCTGCCACCTCTCTTTGCCCTCTTCGATTTCGTCAAGCTCCTCTTCCAGACGCGCCGTGTATTGCAAATCGAAAATGTCGCGGAAGTTTTCCACCAGCAGATCCGTAACCACCAGCCCAATCTCCGTGGGCGAGAATTTCCCGCCCAGCTTCTGCACGTACTGCCGCTCTTGAATGGTGGTGAGAATCGCGGCGTAAGTAGACGGCCGCCCGATGCCGCGCTCTTCCAACTCTTTCACCAGCGACGCTTCGTTGAAACGCGGCGGCGGCTCGGTGAAATGCTGTTCCGGCTTAAGCTCCTTGAGCGTGAGTTTCTGCCCGGCTTCGAGCGCGGGCAGTTTGTGCTTCAGTTCCTCGTCTTCTTCGTCCTTGCCGTCCTTCGACTCTTCGTAGACTCGCAGAAATCCGTCGAACTTCAGCACCGACCCGGTTACGCGGAACCAGAAAACTTCGTTGCCATTTTTCGCGTCGATGTCGACCGTGGTCTGGTCGAACACCGCGGGATTAATCTGCGAAGCCACGAAACGCTGCCAGATGAGCTTGTAGACCTTGAATTCATCCTCTTTTAAGTATTGTTTGACCTGGTCGGGATGCCGCATCGCCGAAGTCGGGCGAATCGCTTCATGGGCGCCCTGCGAGTCCTTCTTCTCTTTAAAAGTATTCGGCGTCTCGGGCAAGTATGTCGGACCATATTCCTTGCCCACATATTCGCGGACTTCCTGGATCGCCTCAGGCGCAACCCGGGTCGAATCGGTACGCATGTAGGTGATCAGGCCGACCAGTCCTTCTTCGCCGAGTTCCACACCTTCATAAAGACGCTGCGCGATCATCATGGTGCGCTTCACGCTGAAACGCAGCTTGCGCGAAGAATCCTGCTGCAGTTTGCTGGTGGTGAATGGCGGCGCGGCATTGCGGCGGCGCTCTTTCTTGTCGACCGAACGGACGACCCAATCGGAGGTCTCCAGCGCGGCGCGAATCTTCTCGGCGTCTTCGCCGTTGGTGACTTCAACTTTCTCTTCGCCCTTCCCCACAAACCGCGCGTCGAACGCGGGCGGCTTGCTGGCGGCGAGGTGCGCGTCGATCGTCCAATATTCTTTTTTCTCGAACGCTTTGATCTCGCGTTCGCGTTCCACAATCAGCCGCAGCGCGACAGTCTGCACACGTCCCGCCGAAAGACCGCGGCGAACTTTATCCCAGAGCAGCGGAGAAACCTGATATCCCACCAGCCGGTCGAGCACACGCCGGGCCTGCTGCGCATCCACCAGGTTCTGATCGATGGCACGCGGATGCTCAAACGCCGCCTGCACCGCACGCTTGGTGATTTCGTTGAAGGTAACGCGCTGAATCCGCGGCGGAGGTGCTTCCTCGCCCTTCTTCAATTTGATCTTCTTGGCTTTTTTCCCTTTGCCGTTCTCCCCGAGTTCACTCGCGAGATGCGCGGCGATAGCTTCGCCTTCGCGGTCCGGGTCGGGCGCCAGATAGATGAAGTCCGCCGAGGCCGCCAGCTTCTTCAGCCTGGCCACAACCTTTTCTTTGCCGGGGATGACGACGTAATCCGTTTCGAATTCGTTGCTGGTATCCACACCCAGCGTGCTCTTGGGCAGATCCTTCACGTGGCCGAGCGATGCCTCGACCGTGAAGCCCTTCCCCAGATATTTCTGGATGGTCTTCGCCTTGGCCGGCGATTCGACAATGACTAAACCTTTAGACAATGTATCCTCAATTTCCTTGCGCTCCGTTTTCGAAGCTAGCACGAATAGGCGGAAAGCAACAAGTTACGGGAAGAAAGCTCTTGGCTTTTGGCTCTTTGCTCTTGGCTCAAAACCACTATGCCGCCGAGGGATTCCTTACTTTTGACGAGAGCGCTGACAGCATCCTCATGATCCTCTCAAGATTTGCGTTCAGCTCGGAGTGTTCTTCGTTGTTCACGAAGCCCAAGTCCCTTGCGAGCAACAGATGATAGGAAAGTTCAGCACCTGACCCCATCGCGATCTGGACGAATCGTCCCATCTCCCCGTCGGATCGTCTGCCGCAACCTTCGGCCAAGTTCGCCGGAATGGAAGCCGACGCACGTCGAATCTGACTGGTCAAACCGAAGCGTTCTTCCTTCGGAAACGCCTGCGTGACCCTGTAGACGGAGAGCGTTAACCTGTGGGCTTCGTCCCAAACGCGCAAGTCCTTGTAGTTCCTCATCGCCCCCCCAGTACCACTCGATTCAAGCCAAGAGCCAAGAGCCAAGAGCCAAAAGCTAGAAGCTTTTCACAAAATTCTTCCCCGGCATCTGCCTCACCTTGCCCGCCAGTTCCAACTCAAACAGCGCGGCAAAGATTTCGGAAGACGACAATTCGTTCTCCAGCTTTTCGACAATTTCGTCGATGTGCGTGGTCTCGTCGGCTTTCAGCAGGCTCAGGATTCGCTTTTCGTGAGGAGGGAGCCCTTCGTCCGGGAATAGAGATGCGGACGACGAGCCTGGGGATTCAGGCGAGGCGGGCGGAGTCAATGCAAGTCGTACTTCTGTCGGGAGATCTTCCCACACGTCTTCCCAGGTTGCCACCAGCTTGGCGCCCTGTTTAATGAGTGTGTTCGGTCCCCAGGAATTCTTGTTGGTGACGTTGCCGGGCACGGCGAAAACGTCGCGATTCTGCTCCAGCGCGCAGCGCGCCGTGATGCGCGTGCCGGAATATTCGGCGGCTTCGACCACCAGCACGCCCACCGACATGCCACTGATAATCCGGTTGCGAATGGGAAAATTTTGCGGCGCGGCAAACGTTCCCAGCGGAAACTCGGAGATCAGCGCGCCCCCCAGAGCCAGAATCTGTTCCGCAAGCCGCGAGTTCTCCTTGGGATAGATCACGTCAACGCCCGTGCCAAACACCGCGACCGTCTTGCCTTTCGCGGAGATCGCCCCGCGATGGCTGGAGGTGTCGATGCCCCGCGCCATGCCACTAATAATGACCAATCCCTGCGCCGCCAGATCGCAAGCCAGCCGCTCGGCCATGCCCGTGCCATACACCGTGGGATGGCGCGTTCCCACCATGGCAATGCCAGGCCTGGTCAGCACCTCGGGATTACCGCGCACCCGAAGAATCAGCGGCGGATCATAGATTTCCTTCAGACGCGGCGGGTACGCGGGGTCGTCCATCGAGACCATCGTCACGCCGGCCGCGGCGGCCTGCGCAATCTCTTCCCGCGCCAGTTCCGCCGATTTGCCCGTGGCCAGCGATTGGGCGGAAACGGCTTGAATTCCCGTGCTCTCGAGTTCGGTCAACGACGCCCGGAATACGGCCTCGGCCGATCCAAAGTGCTCGACCAGTTTGCGCGCCTTGGTCGGCCCCAGGCCGGGGGTCAGCGAGATCGACAGCCATTCCAGCAGATGAGTTGCGGCCGGGGATACTGCGGTGTTGGACAAAAATGCACTCCGAGCGGACTGTACTGAGCCGGGAAGAACCGTGTCAAGGTCATGCGTCACAATGGGTTTGATAAACTTGTGGAAAGAATGAGACGTTTACGTATTTCCGCCATTTCCTACCTGAATACCGCCCCCCTGATGTGGGATTTCGAGCATGCCGGGCTAAAACACGGGGTGGAGCAGAAGGCTAGCCGCGACTTCGACATTTCTTACACCCTGCCCTCGTCGTGCGCCCGGTCGCTGGCCGACGGAACGGCCGACATCGGCATCATTCCCGCCGCGGCCTATGCCGAAATCCCGGGATTACAGGTACTGCCCGAAGTCGCGATCGCCTCACGGCGGGCGGTACGTTCCATCCTCCTGGTCAGCAAGGTTCCCATCGAAAACGTCCGCACCGTAGCCCTGGATACTTCTTCCATGACCTCGGTGGCGCTTACAAAAATTCTGTTCGAGAAGTGGCTGGGCGGCGGAAGGACATTCACTGCGATGCCGCCCGATGTCGACGCCATGCTGGCCAGTCACGATGCCGCCTTGCTCATTGGAGATCCTGCGCTGAAGGTTGATCGCCTCCGCTACCATACGCTCGACCTGGCGGAAGAATGGATTCGCCATACCGGCAAGCCCTTTGTCTTCGCCTTCTGGGCCGTGCGCAGCGACGCCCTGCGCGAGGCTCCCCCGTCGCTCGACCTGCCATCAGTGTTTCAGAATTCGCGCGACCACGGTCTGGAACCCGCCAGCATGACCCAGATCGCCCGCGAATGGGCGCCCCGCCTGGACATCAGCGACGCCGAGGTGCGGAATTACCTCACCCAGAACATTCATTACCAGCTCGACGCCGGGTGCCTGGAGGGATTGCGATTGTTCTACCAGTACGCAGCCGAGATCGGCGCCCTGCCGCCAGCGCCGGAACTACAGTTCGTAGACGCGTCCAAGGCCGTGGCGTTGTAGCGCGTGTCTGCTTTACGTACAAAGTTAATCAGTTCTCTTCTCTGAAGGCCGATTATCGAGTCCGGATCGTCGTCCACAGTGCCCTTTCCCGGGCCGGAAACCTGGCAGCAATGATCGGCGTCGAAAGGACACGGCTTCAGAGGCTGCGGAAAAACTCACGATGCTGTCTTGTCTTGAAAGGGCGCGGCTTCAAGCCGCGCCGTAAGTCGAAACGAATCAATGCCGGCTTTACAGTTTGCTGAAAAACTCGGATTTGTCGGTGCTACCGTGGAAGAGCGGCCCTTTAGGGCCGCGTAAGCCGTTGAAAATTAATCTGGGCTTCAGCCCTCGTCGTCGTTCTTCTTCGACCAACTGAGTTTTTCAGCAGACTGTTTAGCCGCTGAGGCAATTCATGTTTCAAGCCGCCTCAACTCCCAAGATCTGTGCGGTATCGGCTACTCCACAATATGCCTCAGAATGCATAGGCCGTCGAGTCGATAACCGAAAGGCGTCAGCGCCGGCAGCATCGCGCCATCGGTTGCCACGGGATGAAAATCGCGCCCAGTTCGGTCATCTCCGAGCCTGCGCTTGGGAGGATTCCCTGCGGTGAAACCCGGCGCTGCTGGCGGCATCTCTGCCCACCCTTGCAAAAAGCGCAAGGATGGGGCACCCTCAGTTTTTATGGTTTCCGAGGAAAGGCTGGCCAGCCGCCATTCTTCAGTTACATTTTTTGCAAGAATCAGCCGAGACGTCATTCTTTATTCGCGTCATCCCAATCGCGCGAGGAGGTCTCATGCGATATGCCATCGCTCTCGCTTTGTTTTTCTGTCTCTGCGTCCCATCAGCGTTCAATCAGGCCGCGTCCACTCAAGCGCAACAATCAACGGCGGCGACGGGCGTCCAAGGCGACACCAGCGCGATCGAGGCCATTGAAGCCGACTTGCTCAAGAGCGAAGCGTCCACCAACATTGCTTTTATGGAGCGGACGTTGGCGGACGACTATGTGAACCTCCTGCCCAGCGCACCTGGTCCCGGCAAGAAAGAGATCATCGAGGGTATGAAGCCGCATGCCGGCCAGGCGCCGCCTTATTCGGTCGAGATGCACGACTTGCATGTGTACCTGCTGGGAGACACCGCGGTCGCGGTTTTCGTGAAAACCTATACGGGGAAAGAGAATGGCAACATGGCCAACGAAGACCTAACTCATGTCTTCGCAAGAGACCATGGGATCTGGAAGCTGAAAATCTCCCGGGCCAGCGGATGTCAGATGAATTAAGTACGGGCTGCGCTACAAGCTACTGCGTGAACTTGAACACCGCGGGTGGCGCACCATTTTTACGCGAGCATAAATCCTGGGTTGCCCATCCTTTCGCGCTTTTTGCGAAAGGGTGGGATTCGCGAGAGACTCCCCCTCGGGTTTTCCACAACCCAATGTGACATCTGACCTTGACCCCAAAACTCAAACAGCAGATCATGGTCAAGGCGGAGGCGGTGCCCGCAGAAATCCCGAGCCAGACTCTAACTCCTTTGTTCTCAAGATTTTGACCTCTAAACCCTTGGGGCTCAAGATTTTGCAGACCATTTTTGCAAACCGGTAATAAACTAGTTGACACACATGTGCGCTTCTGGTATCGTTTTCTGTATGGACGCACCGAACAGCCTTCCCGAGCCGAAAACGCTCCAAGAAGCGATTACATACTTTGCCGATCCTGACCGGGCTTTCCAGTTTGCCAAGGGCCTTCGCTGGCCGGATGGAAACGTGGTCTGCCCGCGCTGCGGAGTCGCTAAAAACTCGTTCATCAAAACGCGCCGCCTGTGGTTCTGCTACGCCTGCAAGAAGCAGTTCACGGTCAAGGTTAAGACGATCATGGAAGATTCGCCTATCGGTCTTGACAAGTGGATGACGGCGTTTTGGCTGCTGGCCAATGCCAAGAATGGAATCAGTTCGCATGAACTGGGCCGCGCTCTGGGAGTAACGCAAACGACGGCATGGTTCATGCTTCAGCGGATTCGTGAGGTTATGAAGGGCCGCAAGTTTGGTAATACGACCAAGATCGGCGGATCGGGTAGCGAAGTCGAGGCGGACGAAACCTTCGTCGGCGGGAAGGTTCGCAATATGCATAAGGCGCGTCGGCAACGATTCGTGAAAGAGGAAGGATTCGCTGGAGCCGCAACGGGAAAGACTGTGGTGCATGGGATGCTTGACCGGAATCTGCGTCAGGTCCGTGCTCAGGTTGTGCCGAATGTGAAGCGCGAAACGCTGCAAAATATTCTTCTGAAAAATATCAAATACGGCACCAAGGTCTATACCGATGACGCCGTAGCTTACACGCGAGACATGAACTGGCGATTCGTGCATGATTTCGTGAACAAGACTGAAAGTTATGTAAAGGGCCGCGTGCATGTGAACGGCATGGAAAATTTCTGGTCGCTGCTCAAGAGAGCACTGCGCGGAACCTACGTTGCTGTTGAGCCGTTCCATCTTTCACGCTACGTTGACGAACAGGTTTTTCGGTACAACAACCGCAAAGACGAGGAAGGCCGAAAGATCACCGATGCAGAGCGTTTTGCCACGGTCATGTCGGACGTTCTCGGCCATCGTCTCACCTATAGCGATCTCACGGGCAAGAGTGACTCGCCACATCACGCGCCGACAGGGACGGGGACGGCGCAAGTCAAAGAACCGCTCTAATCCCTGTCGGATCTCGGCGCTTTCTTTCCAGAAGCAGGTTTCTTAACCTGCTTCTTCTTATTTTTCGGATTCGCCTGTAGAATTGCGCCCGCAAGCGCCTTGAAGCTCTCCAGCGCTTCCGGTCCTTCCCTGTATTCGGGTGTTTTCATAGGTCTAGTAGCCTCTCAATCGCATTATGGACGAAATAGATGCTAACGGCCAGCAGCATGATTCCGATAGTCGGCTGGACCTTGCCGGAAAAGGAATCGAACACAATCCACCACCCCAACAAACTAATCCCCAAGAACAGCCCAAACAAGGCAGCGGCAAGCTCCAAGAGGCGAAGATTGCGATGAGAGACTGGCTGTGGGCGCATTATCAGAGCTGGAAAAAAGAAGAAACGCACGACAAGCTGAATACCCTCTTCACCTTTGCTATTGCCACAGCAACGATTGTGTATGTGATTGTTGCCAGTTGCCAACTGGGAGAGATGAAGAGAACTACTGATTTGATCCGGCATCAACTGGCAAGCGGCATACCTGCAATAGTAGTTCCCAATATTTCCTATGAGAAGCCGAATCAAATTCAGGTCTCTTTGACCAATAGCGGAAAGAGCGTTTCCAAAATCGCAACACTTGAATTGGTTGTTACCAGAATCGACCCGAGTTCCAACAACCCAATGGGGCCATCGCAGTTGGAGACCTACAGCAGACAGCAACTTCTTCCCGAGAAGCCCACCAGTCCAACTCTTATAATCATCCAGGGACTGGACGATTCCGGATTGGAATCTATTCGCAAAAACAGGGAAACGATAGTCATAAAAGGGAAAAATGTTTTCGACAACGGATTTGGTGACATAGTAACGGTCGATAACGAAGAGGATACCTGCTGGCAACTTGCAGCAAATCGCAGCATCACCGACGGAAAACGTATAGCCGTGGTTGGCAATCTTACGACTTGCAGATTGGCCCGAGAAACTATCCACTCCTACCAAGAGGAGGACAAGAAAAGCAATGATTGGCAATAACCATAGACACACTGCTGCCCCGTCACCAAGCCAATCTAGCGTAAAAAGTACATGTGCGTCAACTAGGTTATTGCCTGCAAACCCCGCGCCAGTCGCGGCATTCAAAGGGGTGGGGGGAGGGGGGTACCCCTCGAACCCCGCGATTTTCCCAAAACGAACTCGCCAAAAAAGGGCTCATGAACGCCTCTCCACCAGAAATTTTTTCTGCAGGTTTCGTTACAATGAAAACAGGTTTCTGTGAGTCCCAAATGTCCCTGACCAAACAACAAGCGCTCGACATGTTCAACTCCGATGACCTGATCGGCATTGGGATGGAGGCCGACGCGGTGCGGCGCAAGCTGCATCCCGAGGGCGTCGTCACCTACATCATCGACCGCAACATCAACTACACCAACTTCTGCACCGAGTACTGTACATTTTGCGCGTTCTACAGGCCGCTGAAGGGACCGGCGGCGAAGGAAGGCTACATTCTCGCGTTCGATACGATCTACGAAAAGATTCGCGAGACCGTCGAGCTTGGAGGCACCGGCGTGCTGATGCAGGGCGGGCTGCATCCTGACCTGAAGATTGACTGGCACGAGAAGATGCTGCGCGGGATCAGAGAACGATTCCCGAAAGTTCATCTGCATTGCTACTCCGCGTCCGAGATCATTGCGATCGCCGAGTACAGCGCGCTCTCGATTCGCGACACGATTCTGCGCCTCCGCGATGCCGGCCTCGACTCCATCCCCGGCGGCGGCGCGGAAGTGCTGGACGACGAGGTCCGCTACAAGATTGCGCGGCTGAAGTGCTTAACTGACGACTGGCTCAACGTTCACCGCACCGCGCACCAGATCGGCATGCGCACCACCGCGACCATGATGTTCGGCGTGGGCGAGAACTACGAAAATCTGGTCAACCACTTTCAGCGCCTCTACGAACTGCAGGAAGAGACGGGCGGGTTCACGGCATTCATTCCGTGGAGCTTTCAGCCGCAGAACACCGCTCTCGGTGGGCGTCACTGGGACGAAGCCACTGCGGTCGACTACTTGAAAGTGCTGGCCATCTCGCGCCTCTATCTTTCGAACTTCCTCAACGTGCAATCCAGCTGGGTGACGCAGGGATTGAAAGTCTGCCAGATGGGGCTGCGCTTCGGCGGAAACGATGTAGGCTCGGTGATGCTCGAGGAGAACGTGGTGCGTGCCGCGGGCGTGACCAACTGCACGACCGAAGAAGAGTTGCGGCGCATCATCCGCGACGCCGGCTTCCGTCCCGTGCAACGCGACACCCTGTACCGGCAGTACTTCCTGAACTAATCAAGATCCTGGGTGCCCCATTTCTCGCGTTTTGTGCGAGAAGTGGGGACTTTCTTTTTCGTCATACCGGTAATGCCATTCGGTTTTTCGCGCGAGCGAAAATCCCCACTTCTCGCAAACGGCGCGAGAAATGGGGCACCCGCCTCCCTGTAACGTTCTTCATCAGAATTTCCCGCTGATTACCGAAGTCATCGCGATCGCTATTTTCCTTTCCCATTTTGCCGATGGACAGTGGAGGATCTTCTTTTAAGGAGTTTTGAGGAGACTGTAATCATGAAGAACCCCCACGAACACGTTCCCTATTGCCAAACCAGTTCGTCCATCGCCGGCACCTGTCCGGCGTGTCAATGGGCACTCACGCGGCAGAGCAGGCCGTTGCCTGCGCCGAGCTTCGAGACGAAGCTGACGGAGGCAGACGAGCAGTTCCTGACCGAGCTGGCCATCTCTTACTAGAGGACAACCAGTTGTTGGCCAACGCGTGCCTGGATGGCCCGCTCTCTCGTCGCGGTCTTCCGTCCTCTTCCGTCCTCTGCGCTTCCTTGCGGGACCCAGCGATTCGCGCCCACCTCTCCGAAATGATTTGATCCGCGGCTAAATTCTTAGTACCTTGCTGCTGAAGCCGTTCAGCCCACGAGGTGCACGTTGCCCACTACCGCCGCGGATTCGATCACGCTCGCCCTGGCACACACCAAGCAGCAACTGTTCCAGCGCTTCCGGATTGCGCAATGGACGAAGCTGGCTTTTGTCGGGCTGCTGGCGGGAGAACTCGGTTCTAATGCATGTAACCGCTCCAACTTCAACCTTCCCGGCCATCCCGAGACTACTCCACACCTTGGGGTTCCGGGCTCTGGGTTCCCGGGCGCTGGTTTCCCGGGCTCTCTGGGAATTGATCCTGCCCTGCTGGCCGCGCTGTCCGCCATGCTGGGGGCAGTGTTTATCGCGGCGCTGGCACTCGGAATCATCCTCACGTATGTAGGCAGCGTGATGCGCTTCGTCCTGTTCGACAGCATCGTCACCCGAGAGTGTCACATCCGCTGGAGTTGGAGCCGCCGGCTGGGCAACGGATGGCAGTACTTCGTGTGGAAGCTGGGTTATTTTCTCCTCGCCCTGGCTGGGATCGGGGTGCTGGTGGGAGTCCCCGTGGCCCTGGCTTTCGCCAGAGGGTTGTTCAGAGAGCCGAGAGCTCATCTGCCCGCGCTGGTGTCGAGCGGGATCGTCCTCTTTCTGGTATTCCTCATTTTCCTCGTGGTCACAGCCGTGGTTCTGGTGCTGACAAAAGATTTTGTCGTTCCCCAGATGGCTCTGGAGAATATTGGCGTCACGGAGGGATGGCGGCGACTGTGGGCCATGATGCAGGCCGAGACGGGTGCGTACGCAGCTTATCTTGGGATGAAGATCGTGCTGGCCATCGTGGCCAGCATCGCCATTGGAGCGGCCACGCTCATTTTAGGGTTGATCTTCGTCGTACCCAGTGTGGTATTCGGCATCCTGGCGGTTCTCACCGGCAAGACGGCCGGGCTGACGTGGAACGCGCACACCATCGCGCTGGCCGTAGTCCTCGGGTGCATTTTGCTGGGAACTTTTCTCTACCTGGTCTCGCTCATCTCTGTGCCCGCCATCGTATTCTTTCCCGCGTATTCCCTGTATTTCTTTGCGGCACGATACCCGCGGCTGAGCGCTGCGCTCTATCCGACAACGCCTGCGGCTTACGGTCCAGCGGATGCAGCGTTGCAGAAGCGCTGACTCAAGGCAGAATTTCGATTTGAAAGTTCGAGCAATTCCCGGCGAGCGATGTTGAGGCATCCCAAATTTGGCCAATCCGACGTCCCCAACTGCCGAGCAGGATCGTCCAGTTCCCCTGCACGGAATACGGATCGCCTTATGCGTGGCGCTGCTGGCCGGTTGTGCCTACTGGCTCTTAGCATTTATTTCGGACAAGCAATGGCATGCACTGCATCCAGGGGCGATGCCGAGCGGCGTCCCCGATCCGCTCGCAATCTTGTGGTTTGCTCTGCCGCTCTTGCTCTACGCGGTTTCCGGGCTGCTTCTCTCCACTCGCAGCGAGGATCTCATCATCGCCGGCGCTGGTATGGCTGCGGGGCTTGCTCCCCCCGCGGCGTTGTTGGCAGTCGCCACTCTCCTGGGATCCATGTTTTTCTCGTTCTATCCTGAGCCTTACTTCCTGCCCATGGCGATTTCACTCGTGGCTCTTTTTGCCGGAAGCGCATGGACTCTCGTTTCAGCCTTCAGGATGGGGAAAGCAAATTGGGGCGTATTCCTGCCGGCCGGAGGCGGGACGTTTATTTGCGTGGCTATCTGCGTGACGAAAGGAATGAATTCTTGAAAGGCGCGAAGCTACTGAACCGAACCGTGCGCGAGCAGGTAGTCGATGACAGGCTGAAATGAGTCGGCGTTCTTCGGAGCCGTGCGGTATACCCTTTGCTGTTGCCGGGCCACCGCAAGCGCGGTCTCGCCGCGCTCGTTCTTCACGTTTACATCTGCACCGCTCTCCACCAGCAGTTGCACGCTGGCCAGATTTGCCATCGATGCGGCACTCATCAGCATGGTGTGTCCTGCGTTCGTGACGGCATTGGGATCCGCGCCTTTTTCCAGGAATAGCTTCACAATTGCGGGATCGCGCCAGGCAGCCGCGACGGCGATGTTGTTATCGCCTTCGCTGGACTCGATTCGCCAGTCCGCACCCGAATCGAGCAGGGCCCGCGTCACCTTGACGCTTCCGAACCGGAGCGCCATCTCCAGGAAATGCTGGTGCGAGTCGTCGAATCCGTTTACATCGCCGCCGTTGCTGGCGAGAATCCGGATCACCTCATCGGCGTTCCACATGATCGCGTCCTCCATCAACTTCGGCATATGATCGGAAACTTTCCAGCCATGAGCGATGTCAGAACGCAGCTCCCTTGGGTCATAGACGACCCAGCGCCAAACCTGGGCTAGCGATTCAACCTGGTTCATCAGTTGCTCAACCGCCGGCGGCGCACCACAGGTGCCGAGCGACTTCTCGCGGCCGTCAAGCCGAACCCGCACGCCACCCGCTGGGCTATCGATGGCTGAGCAGGGCCCATTGTCGTAGGGACCGGGCAGATCAAGAAATCCTGATGCTCGGATTTCGGCGGCGAGCTGCTCCACTGCGGCGCGGGATATTCTGCCGCGCCGTTTGCCCATCGCGTGCACGTTGGCGTAACCGCGGTAGGTGATCCGTCCGCTGCCTGCGATCTTGATCGAGTATGCCGGGCTTGGGAAGAATCCGGTCATGCTGTCCACTTCGATTTCGAACGAACCCACGCCTGTACGATCCGCCGCCAGCGCGGGGGAGAACGACAGCATCACTGCGCCGCAAAGGACAAAGAGTCTCCCCAGATGGCGCATGTGAGAAGATCCGGCGATCGTCGGAATCGGAGCGCAGGCCATTCGGCTATTATCCGCTGCCTCCACCGGATGTTTCCGGCGAGAAAACTTTGGATACGTTACCGCCGTGCCAACCACTGTCGGGCCATTATCAAGACGCCTTGCTTACGGCAAACTGCATACATCTTGGCAACGGGAACACACCTCATGGCAAGCGAATCCACGACGCGCAAAGACACTTTGAAAGTCGAGAAGCTATCGCTCCTGGTGTTGGCTCTCTGCATCGTCGCGCTGGTCTACGTGATCGTCGCCCGCCCTTTCTAAGCAAGATCTCTAAGCAAGATCTCTAAGCAAGATCTCTAAGCAAGCCTCCTCGAAACCCCAACTTCACCTGAACACCCGAATCGCTTCAGATTGACAAAAATTGACAAGGCCCATGCCGTTCGCTGGCAGCATAGGGTTCTCCTGGCAGAGCAAGAACGCGCAAATGGCCCCACGTTATTGAGAATAAAGGCGGTCCTCCGTAACCCGCACAGTCGGGTTTTTGGCATAGCAGATGCAACATACATGCCCGACTGAGTCATTCGTGACCAGATGAGTTCAAATTCAATTTAAAACAGCTTGGGGGAAATTAAAGATGCGAAAACAAAAGGGTTTCTCACTGATCGAGCTGCTGATCGTGGTGGCCATCATCCTGATCATCGCAGCGATTGCGATTCCGAACCTGCTGCGCGCCCGCATGGCGGCCAACGAGTCGTCTGCTGTCGCCTCCATCCGTACCGTTACCACTGGCGAAGTGACCTACCAGACGGCGTATCCGACGGTGGGCTATTCGAAAGATCTGGTTTCCTTGGGCGGCGCGTTGGGCGCAGCTTGCGTCCCCGCCTCGACCTCGGCGTGCTTGATTGACTCCGTGCTTGCCAACAACGGCAACCCGGCAGCCAGCGGCAAGAGCGGCTATTCGTTCACCACTGCCCCGGGCACAGTTGTGGCCGGCGTCTACGCGGGCTATGGTATTCAGGCAACTCCGCTTGCGAAGAACCAGACCGGCATCCGCGCTTTCTGTGCGGAAGAAGATGCTGTGGTTCGTGTCGACCCCGCGGGCGCTTGCTCGACGGCCGAAGCGACCATCCTCACCTTCAACCCGCTCAACCAGTAAGGCAGGTTTAACTCTGGCCAATACCCGGGGAAGGGTATAAGCCAAAGGGCAGCGAGCTTCACGCTCGCTGCCCTTTGTTCTTGGATGGGGACTGGAGTTGACGGAAGATTGGAATATCGCTCATCGACTCGATGACAGCAGATTTTCAGTGTAACGGCCTTGCTTGCGACAGTTATGCTCAGCCGATCAGTTCCTGGGATGCGAAGTGCTGAACTTTGACCAGGCAACAAACCACCTTCCCTCGTCTGGATCCAACTGGTCTAGTTGAAGAACGAACCCGGTACTGATGCCGACCAAGCGAGTCCTGAAATAATAGGTTTCGCCTGGCTCTGCCTTCAATGAATGCACCGAAACTCGAGGGCCTCTCGCTGGAAGAGAGGATTGCAGCATCGCGCAGACATGGTGTTCACCGGGGTCGATTGGCACGAAGAAATACCTTCCACCGCTGACGCCACCGTTGACGGCACCCACCCACATTTCGTCAAATCCGAAAATGCTGGTGAGGTGGCCGTCCGCAACGACATAGATCATCGCCTTGCCATCTTTCGGCGTGGGTGTCGGATGTTGCGATTCGTCGGTCTTCACTTCGAATTTCTCGTCCTGCGGTCCGCAGCCTACTTCCGCTCGAGAAATCGCCCTCTTATCTTGGGCGAGCGCACAGCACGACAGTAGAACGATCGCGGCGACCTTCTTCATGATTGCCTCCTGTAGGAGCTCACTATCCACAACTCGGTAATCGCCGGCAATTCTATGCTCACTTGATATTTGGCGTCACATCCATTTCACGCACTGAGAGAGTCTTGCGGGAATCGGCCTCCTACAGGAAATACCTGATTCACTGTCTGCGGTTGTACAGGTATCTTTCGCTCCGTTCCGGCACTCCTCACATGACAACGAGTCCCATGGCTAGAGAACTACTCTGGCTGGAAGATAGCACCTTTGCGGCTTGGGGATGTGCGGAGTGCGATTGGATCGTACCCAATCCTGGTCGCACGGTTTCTCACAAGCCGCCCGCAAGAGTGAAGCAAGCGTTCGACCAACACGAATGTGCCCAATATCCTCGCCTACCAGCAGCGCAAAGGCGGAAGCCTGAACGAGAATAGTTCTCGCATGCTCGGGGGAACCAAGGCCGCACAAACAGATGGTTGGCGAAAAAATCCCCATATCACTCATCGTGCCGCCGTAGGGATCTTGAGTGCTATGGCTTGCTTATGACAGTTAAGATCGATCATTGCTTTGGGACAACGATGACGGATTTTCCCGTCGGTACCATTCTTGGCGGTGCCGGTTGTTGACGCTGGGGAGGTTGGGGCACCTGTCCAACTCCGTTAGCTGGAACGTCCGGCACCGTTGTCCGATACCCGTTCCCCTGTTTCCGCAGATAGTTGTCGTAAAATCCCATAGCCCGCACTGGCCAGTGCAGGGAGTTCTAAGTGCTCTGGCCTGACTAACGTCAGTTGAAATTGGGATTGCGACAGACAACGAAACGGGAAGCAACCCGGTAACGAAGATTAGAAAATCTTGAGTCGGAGTTTCGCTTGCTCTTGCTCACCGTGGGCATAGTCGAGGTAAAGGGTCCGGCGGGTAAACCTGCCTCATCGGCGGGCGAGCAATTCTCAAATGGCCGTGCGCCCTCCGTCGACGGCGAGTTTTGCGCCGTGAATGAAACTGGAACGATCCGTCGCCAGGAAAACGATGGCCTCGGCGATCTCGTCTGCCATAGCCGGACGACCCGCCGGCGCCTGAGCGGCGAGTTGATCGAGGGCCTTCCCCATCGCGTCCGTGCCTTCCGTGCGCGTAGGTCCAGGGCTCACGGCATTGACGCGGACCCCACTCGGGCCATATTCAGCCGCCCACGCTTTGGTCAGGAGATTGATGGCGGCCTTGCTCGACCCATAGAGGCTCATACCGGATGCTCCGTAATCGGCAACCATGGTCGATACATTCACGATTGCGCCTTTGCCTCTCTTCGCCATCAGCGGAGCAAGTTCCGCAACCAGGAAGTACGGCGCCTTGACGTTGAGCGAATACACACTGTCAAACGCTTCCTCTGTCATTTCATGAGTTGGCCCGAACGGGAAGATCCCCGCGTTGTTGATCAAAATATCGACTTGGCCGTTTCCGAGTTCGACCGCCCTTCTCGCCACTGCGCGCGCGCTTGACGCGTCTCGAAGGTCAGAAGGGATAAAATCTGCTTTGCCCCCTGCTGCGCGGATTTCGGCAACCGTCTTCTCGCCGCGCTCCACATTGCGGCCAACCACTAGGACATGGACACCAAGCTGCGCCAGTTTATTAGCCGCCGCTCGGCCAATACCGCTCGTTCCTCCTGTAATAAGTGCTGTCGAGCCTTTGATACTCATTTGCGATTCCCCTTCAAGGGATATTGATGCCTGGTCTCGGACATTCGAACCGGAATCGTTCTGAGCCGGTAGACGCGATAGCCACCCCCTTCGCTGAGGGCCAGCTGAACGCCGGAACCGATAGATATCTCGCGCGGGATTCCGCGAATAGATAGCAACCGCTTGAGAACAGAAATACTGCTGGCGGTCGACGCCTGTTAGCGCAGTTAGCCCAGACGCTCCAGGTTAGGCGTGGGCCACATTCCCGGATAAATGCCCTTCAATCGCCTTCGATTACGCTTCAGTGGGCGACTAGCCCCTTCAAGACCTTCGACGGCAGCCAAAGCAACTACCTTAGCCAAAAGTGGGGGCTTTCCGGGCGCGTAAAGGTAGTGATCTGCGACCTCGCCAATCTTGTTCATCTCAGCGTCACTGAGAGTCAGGATGCAAGCAGCAAGTTCGTCTTCGCCGTAAGTTCGGAGATTGGCCTGAAGCAGTTCGCGGCTGGTGGATACGGGCACCGCAGGATCGTAACGCTGTTCACTCTTAGCTGTTGAAATATCCCGATTTCACGCATTGAAGGTCAATTTAGCGTTCCACCGATCGCGCGGCCGCTGACACCGGTGGTGCCGCCGGCGCAGCCGGTGGTTTGGAAGCGAAATAGCGCACCG
The DNA here is from genome assembly GCA_013289685.1 of Acidobacteriota bacterium. Taxonomy (GTDB): domain Bacteria; phylum Acidobacteriota; class Terriglobia; order Terriglobales; family Acidobacteriaceae; genus Sulfotelmatobacter. The sequence goes on from JABCZL010000008.1 coordinate 286,057, forward strand.
TAACATCTTCCCCGAAATCGACCTGCCTCTCCCCGGCCCGCCTTTGCGGCGATGCCGGTTTGGTCGTGAAACGCCGTATGGTTACATCTTCTGCAATGTAGTCGACTTCATTCTGCCCGACCCGGACCCGCTTGAACGCGGAATCGGCAACCTTCCTTTTTTCCATTCCACCTGCTGCGGTCTGAGGCTTGGAGATGCGACTGCTTGCCGGCGACGGCCTGGCGGGTACGTGCTGCTCGGTGGCATTCGATCGCTGTGGCGCCGAGCCGTCCACGGGCGACGCCGCGCGGTGATCGTAGGCAATCCAGCTAACCACCACCAGCAGGGCAACAACGCCTGCCGCGGCAACGTTCCACCGGAGCTTGTCCTGGGCAACACGTTTCACTGGCTGGGTAATTGTTGTCGCAGCGTTCACGGGCTCGCGGGAACCGGCCTCCGCAGTCGGCTCAATGGCATGCGGCACGGTCGTGAGCTGTGTTGCCGGAGATTTTTTCTGGTCAAGCCGGGCTTCACGGAACATCGCCTCCTCGACCAGTCGGGCCATCACTCGATAGGTGCTCACCTCTCGATCCTGGAAAGTGTGCGCCTCGCTAAAGAAGACCTCCAGAACCCCTGCCACCGCCCGCTCATGGTATATCGGCACGATCAGGAGGGCATTCGCTCCGAACACCCGGCAAACCGCCGCCTCAATTCGCGTGTCACCTTGGGCATTCTCGACGCGCAGAATCTCATCTCTTGCCTCGTTGTGCGCTGAGACACTCAGCACGGCGGTCACCCGCCGGCCGACATAAGCAGCAGCACTTCCACTACCGGCCCGGTACACCAGGTGGTCTGCTTTCAGCAGCGCAACCGCGATTCCAGTAGCGTTGGCCACATTTCGCGCACGGTCGGCGACCATGTGCATGGCTCGATCCAAGTCGGGCTCGCCCGTCGCAATCGAGAGGTGGAGTTCGACCAGAGCCGAGAGCGACCGGCTGTCCAGCCCGCTCTCCTGCACGGCAACCGCGCTGGCCAAAAACTTTTCGAACGATGCGCGATCAAGGCTGGAATGGGTACTCATACTTATACCCGAGGGCGTCGCAGGTTTGCGGCAGGATTGCGGAATGGGTTTTCGGCGGACCAACAGTCCGAAACAGTTCCGCCGGCCGGTAGCCGCAGTCTCTCATCGACGCAAACGCACTGTCAAGTCTAGGTGGTCGCTAGTAGCTTACCTTGTTTACAGCCACTGGAACCTGTCAGTTGTTATAGGAGGAAAACGAGGGGCGCGAAGCGGGTGATGCCAATTGTTGACGTATGATCGCCACAGCACCCATTGACGGCCGGGTTTCAACAGTCACGTGCGCAATAAAGATTGGCACGGTCGTCTGTCGCACAATGCTTGCTTCCCAGCTTTTGAATATTTGGTCGTAATGAGCAGCAAATTCGTCGTAAGAGTGCGTGGAATCGGCCATGATGCATTCTAACTGGTGAAAAATCCCCATAGCACTCATCAACCCCGAGCGGCCGATTCTTGGTGAAGGCTGTCGCCCGGCATCAGCAATCCGGTTTAAAGCAAGGATCACCACATGCTCGCGCCCGATGACGCCAAAGGTTAGCGTCCGGGCTGCGGACCAGCCTCACTCACGTGATAGTCCTTGTACTCGATGGTCAGGGTGGCGCGTCCTCCCAGACGGATGTAGCTGACCGATTCATTCCGGGCGGGCAGCCAGAAGGCTCCAACCTTCTTGTATTCGTGACGAATCTCACTCTTCTTGGTCCAGAACGACGGGTTCTGGCCGGGTTCGACTTCGATGTGGGTAACGGCGAAGTCGACTCCGTCCACCCACACCTTGCCCTGATAGACATATTTGCTGCGGGATCTCGGGCTCACCTGCAACACATATTGCCCGCCCGTGCTCGAGGGCTCGTAGCCCACCAGTTCGAAGGTGTAATTATCGCGATTCAACTGGGTCCGCGCGCTGATGGCGGGTTGTGCGGCTTCCTTCTCGCCTTCCAGGAGTTTCTTGAAGACGCGATTCAGAATCAGCTTCGATCCGCTCTCGGAAACCACTTTGAACTCTTTCGAGGATGGGCTGTCGTAGGTGGCCTTCACGGTCATTTCAGCGTCCCGGTCGCTGGGAAATCCGCGATAGGCGAGGCGGTACACCCGAGTTCCCTCGGAGTGCATCAGGGCCCGCGCGCGCTCTTGATTCTTGCGCACCAGGTTGTCCACCACCTGGTCCAGGGACAGAGATGTGGTCGAGGTCGACGGTGGCGTTCCCGAATCCAGGGCAACGAGATTCGATGCAGTAATCAGAGCCACCGAGCTGATCAGGACGGCTACGGTACGAATCGTCGGGAGAATGGTCGGGAGGAAGGCCGCGCGGGGTCTCAGATAAGCGTCTCGGTCGCGATACTTCAGATGAGCAAACGACCGGTGAGGTTGCATAGACCTTTCACGCCCCATTTTCCTGCGAAGTTACAACGTGGCTTGCTGGAGTGTCTGTTCAAATTTGCACAGTTCTTAAACATCCGCCATTCTGGGCAAGGTTCAAGGGCCGGAATGGGAACGAGCTGGATCGTCGAGAGAAAGGCCGCGGCGGATTGGCCGACGAACGGATTCCCGCGCGGGTGCGTATCGCTCCACTTTTCGAAGACGAAGACGGTTTGGGAATGCGATACTTCTCACCAGCAAAAATGTAGCCGGCGGGCTACCGCCGAAGTCATGAGCCGGGTGCGACCGAGGGTCCGGCAAGGAGCGTGTGCGTTGAAATGTTTTTTACAAGAAAGCCTTCTGCAAGAATCTCTTCTGCAAGAACGACCGCGCGCCCAGCGGCGATGCTGATGACGTTGGCGGCTTTGGTGGCGGGGATGGCAGCGATCCCGGCGCGGGCTCAGCAGCCAAGTATGGAGCAGCCGGATAAATACACCTGGCTGGAAGACATACACGGCGATCGGCAACTGGCTTGGGTGAATTCAGAAAATGCGCGTACCGCGGCCGTACTGGAGAAGGACAGTCACTTTTCGCCTCTGCAGACCGAGGCACTGAAGGTGCTGGAGTCTCCGGAGCGGCTTCCAGAGCCGGAGCTTCGCAATGGCGCGGTGTACAACACGTGGCGCGACGCCGAGCACGTAAGAGGAATCGTACGACGCACGACCCTCAAGGATTTTCTGACGGCCGAGCCGAAGTGGGAGACGGTGCTGGACTACGACGCGCTCTCCAAAACCGACCAACAGAGCTGGGTCGGGAAGGGACTGACGTGTCTCCACCCCGACGATGAGCATTGCCTGGTGTCGCTGTCGGCTGGCGGCGAGGATGCGGATACCCTGCGCGAGATGGACCTAAAGACGGGCAAGTTTGTAGAGGGCGGTTTTGTCCTGCCACGTGGCAAGCAGACTGCGGCCTGGGTCGACAAAGACACGCTGCTGATTGGGCGCGATTGGGGTCCGGGAACGATGAGCGAGGCCGGTTACCCCATCACGGTTCGGCTGTGGAAGCGCGGCCAGCCCCTGGAGAGTTCCGTCGAAGTTTTTCGGGGAGACGTCAAGGACAACGGCTACGGCGATGGCGCGCGAGTGTTCATCGACGGACAGGGCCACGTCGCCAAGATCGTTGAGCGCAATCTGAGCACCTTCGCGCATGAAACCTATCTGCTGTTGCCCGGCGGACCGAAGAAGCTGGCCCTGCCCCTCAAGGCCCGAGTGGAGGGCATACTCGACGACCAGTTAATCACAGAGCTGGATGAGGATTGGACGCCCGCTGGACAAAACAAGATTGCCCAGGGATCGATGGTTGCGCTCGACTTGTCCGCGCTCGAAAAGGATCAGACGCGCCTCAACCCCGTCGTCGTGTTTGCCCCGACTTCGCAGGAGTTTGAACAGTGGTTCTCGAGCACGAGGAATCACTTGATCCTGACCACGCTCGAACATGTGCAGCAGCGGGCCTATGTATACACCTTGGGCAGCGACGGCAATTGGACGCGGAAGCCGCTTCCGGTGCCCGACAATCTCACCATCAATTCCGTGACGACGAGCCGCACCGACGACCGTTTTTTTCTCGGCATGGAGGGTTTCTTAACGCCAACTTCTCTGTGGCTGGGCGACGCCGGCGATGGCTCGTTCATTCTGGCCAAGTCGCAGAAGCCACAGTTTGACGCCAGCCCCGATGTAGTCGAGCAGTTGGAGGCAACCTCCAAGGATGGAACCAAGGTGCCCTACTTTGTGGTGCACCGCAAGGATATGCGCTACGACGGGTCGAATCCCACGCTGCTGAACGCCTATGGCGGATTCCAGGTCGCGAGCACGCCGCGCTACCGGGCGGTGGCTGGCAAACTCTGGCTCGAGCATGGCGGCGTGTTTGTGCTGGCCAATATTCGTGGCGGTGGCGAGTTCGGTCCCGCCTGGCATGAGGCCGGGCTCAAGACCCACCGGCAGCGCATTTATGACGACTTCTACGCGGTGGCCCAGGATCTGGTCGCCCGGAAGATCACCTCGTCGCGCAGGCTGGGGATCATCGGCGGATCCAATGGCGGCCTGTTGATGGGCGTGGAGTTTACTCAGCACCCCCAGATGTGGAACGCGGTGGTGATCCAGGTGCCGCTGCTCGACATGCTGGCCTTTGAGCATCTGTCGGCCGGCGCGTCGTGGGTGGGAGAGTACGGGTCCGTCTCAGTGCCCGAGGAGCGGGCGTTTCTGGCGTCCATTTCGCCCTATAACCAACTGAAGCCGGATGTGCAGTATCCGGAGCCCCTGATCTTTACCACCACCAAGGACGATCGCGTGGGCCCGGTTCATGCCCGTAAGTTTGCGGCGCGCCTGGAGGAGTTTCACAAGCCGTTCTTCTATGACGAGATCACCGAGGGCGGACACGGCGCCGGCGCGGATAAAAAGCAGGAGGCAAGGACCGACGCCGAGTACTTCACCTATCTGATGATGAAGCTGATGGATTCACCCGGCCCCACGCGGACGGATTGAGGGGCCGACGTCCAACTCCGGGTCGTCGGCCAACGTGGGGCCACGATTCTCCTCGGCATCACGGCAAAAAATAAGCCGCCCGTACAAGGGGCGGCTCATAGCGAAACGCTTTGGTTCGGTGTTTATGGAGCCGCTACGCAGCCGGGAAGCAGCGGCCCGGGAGAAAGCGATGGCAGCGTCGTTTCATCCGGGAAGCTGTAGGCCCCCAGGTTTGCCGGGGACGGCGACTCGAACGCAAACCATGGGAACAGAGCCATGTTCTGTGGGTGATAGGTGAGTCCATTCCCCGGAATCGTCGAGACTGGGTTCAGGGAGTCGAGAACCTCAACCACATCGCCGACTTCGAGGTTGTTCTGACAATTCCCACCACCGGTGAACGGATCCACACTCAACCACCACGGCGTCGCGTTGTTGATGAAGGGGTCATTGAAAGTCTCGGCCATTTCATGGCTCCAGGGCGTGATGTCCTCGAAACCAAAAAGGAAAAGACCGGGCGATAGCCAGCTGGAATAGTTCAGCACGTAAAGCCGCGGAAGATTTCCATTCTGCGGGATTCCGGGCTCGTAGTCATAAGTGTGGTAGCCGATGATGCAGCAATTTTTGATGTTGCCGCCGTAGAACAGTACAGTGTTGTTGAAGAGGAACGTTGACATATCGTGGGTGGTGATGTCGCCCGCCAGTTCAGCGGCTCCGACAGGAGTGCTGCTGTCGAACGGGTAGGTCGCGGGGAAAAGCAGGTTCCCGAAGGTGTCGTAGTCGATGGCTCCCAGCACGGGCTGCCCCGCTGCATTGACGAAGTAATACCACGCGTTTGCCCCGTTGGCAGTGAGGAATGGCACCTGGATGGTTCTGCCAGTTCGGAGCTTGGGATACAGGATGGTGTGCCAGCCGTCCTGGTCGTCGCGCTCGCCGTCGCCGTGGTGGTGGTGGTGAAGACGGTCGGCAAACGCGGCCCGCATCATCTGGTCGTTGAATTGACCGATACCATTGGTGTAGATGAACGGCTCAAACTCGGGAGACGAAAGAGCATTGTTGACGACGTTTCCGTCGGGACCGAAGGTTAAGGCCACGCTGCCATCAGGACCCAGCAGTTCCACCGTAACCGGAACAATCGGAGCCTTAATCGACGTGCTCTGCCCGGATTCGGGCGGGTTTCCGACCATCGTGTAAGGCCAGACCGACTGCGCATTGCCGTTTCCGTCATACCCGGCATAGTTGAATTGATCGCTCCAGTTGACGATGCTGTCGATGCCCGGGATTGAGGAAGACTCGGCGGTTTTGAGCCCCACAGAGTTCTTGGTGGTTCCGTATCTCTTCAAATTCTGGCTGGAATGGAGGGTGCTTGGCTTCATCGTACGCAGAGTGCTGGCTTGCAATTTTCGGCTTTGAATGGCTTGTTGGGCAAAGGCGGTTAACGTCGATGCAGCCACGAGTAGAGTGGCCAGACCGACCAGAGTGCACACTTTTCTTAACATCCTTCTTAACATCGAACTCTCCTGTGTTTTGAATGTCTAGTTTTGAGCCTCAGGGAAGGCGGCGGCAATATTGTCCGGAATTCCTGGTGGTGTCAATGTGAAAGATTTTTCACTCAGCTGCGAAGAGCATGTTCTTTCGTCGCGGGTGGCGATCAATCGCCGTCACGTTTATTGATCGCTGGAGTCCCCGTCGTCGAGATTGTCTCCCACAGACTTGGCCAGAAATCCGAGGCCACCGCATACGACAGCAAGGCCGATGCCCTCCCCTTCGGCCAGCACCCGTTCTGTCTTGCTGAAGATACTGATGGCTCGACCGCCCACAAGAAACGACAGGCCAGCAATGACAAACAAGAGCTGAGCCAAGCCTCGCAGCAGAGTCTTCATCTTCATCATTGCGTGTGGATTGTTATCATAGTAGAGAAATGGCATTTCCTATCAAAGTCTGCGCGGTATGCTCCGAGGAGTTCGAACTGAAGCCGGGGAAGCCCGGCTTTGCCAACCGCTGTCCGGCTTGCAGCGAGCCTGAGAATGCCGACCCCGCGCCGAAGCGGACCGTCGACAAAGAAGCGAACGAGGCGCGCCGGGCCGCGATGCGCAATCTTCTCTACCGCAAAGACAGCTGAGCGTGCCTGGATTGTGGTTCCGACGTCATTTCGTTCTTCGACCCACTCCGGCGGCGCGCTGAGTTACACTTTGGGCGTGGTCCGCATCGGGTCCATCGCGCGTTGGATCGAAACTCTCGGGCAGGACGTTCGCTACGCGGCTCGCGGACTGCGCAAGGCGCCCGGCTTTACTCTGGTGGCCGTGCTGACGCTGGCCCTCGGGATCGGCGGCTCGACAACGATTTTCAGCGCGGTCGATGCACTTCTTCTGCGTCCTCTTCCTTATCCTGATCAAGACCGGCTCGTGTCTCTATCGAATACCTATACGAAATATCCGCGCGAGCGCGGACCGGTCTCAGGCACGGACGTGGCCCACTGGAGAACCGACAACCAGGTATTCGAGCAAATCGAGTGCGTGTCGTGGCCGGACATGGTGGCCATGTCGGGCGCGGGCTCTGCGGAACGCGTCGGTGTGCAGCACGTTAGTGTGCGGCTATTTTCGCTGCTGGGTGTCAAAACTTTCTTAGGCACCATCCCCACGGACGCCCTGTCTGAGAAGAAGGGATCGGACGGTGTCGCAATCAGCTATGAATTCTGGCAGCACCATTTCGGGGGTGACCCGAATGTGCTTGGGCGCACTATCTTCGTCGACACCGCGTCAACCACGGTGATAGCGGTTCTGAATCCTGGATTCAACCTCTTTGGCACAGGTGTCCCCGAGGCTTACTACATCCACGGCATGGCAGATCCAGCGGACTCCGGTTTCGATGATCCCCGATTTCTGGTTGGCATTGGAAAGTTGAAGCCGGGTGTTTCCGTGGAGCAGGCTCAAACCGCCATGAATGTCACGGCGCTTCATCTGGCCCAGGTTTTTCCCAAAGTCTACACAGGCATGGGAGTGAAAGTTGAGCCCTTGCAGAAGGGGCTGTTCGGCTGGTCGGCGGAGGTCATCTACTTGCTCTTCGCAGCGGTGGGGTTCGTTCTGCTGATTGCATGTACGAACGTCGCCAACCTGCTGTTGGTTCGCGGGGACGGGCGGCGCAGGGAAATTGGAGTGCGCGTCGCTCTGGGCGCAAGCCGGAGAAGTCTAATCCAGCAACTCTTGACCGAGAGTGTTTTACTCTCCCTGGCCGGCGGGGCAGCGGGTCTGATTTTGTCTTTCGCGGGCGTCCGGATTCTGGTTGCGCTGTCCAAATACCTGCTTCCGACAGCAGGAGTTTCTGTGAATGGCCGGGTTTTATTCTTTACGTTCGGCGTCTGCGTTCTGACCGGCCTGGTGTTCGGGCTGATCCCGGCTTACCGGGCATCGAAAAACGACCCGAATGAATGTTTGCGAGAGGGAGGCCGGAGCACAGCGACCAAGTCCCGCCATCGCACGCGAAACATCCTGGTGGTGGCGGAGATTGCGGTGGCGTTGGTCTCGTTGATTTGTGCGGGGCTGATGATCAATACGGTGGCTCGTATCCTGCGCACCAGTCCGGGTTTCAATTCCGACCATCTGCTAACGGCAGAAGTGCGGCTGACCGGGGAGAAGTACATGGACGCCACTGGTCAGGATAAAACAGGGTTTAATGTGATCCAGCCGGGAGTGAAAATTTTCTGCCGGCAGGTGCTCGAGAGGGTTCGAGAAATACCCGGCGTCGAAAGTGTGGCTTTGGTCGACTGGCTTCCGCTCGCCGATAACGCCCAACATGCTTTTCCGGACTTCACGATTGTAGGCCGGAGTACGGATCTTTCGGCAGAAAAGCCAAGCATAATCCTGGATGGTGTGAGTGCGGGTTATTTTCAGTTGATGGGCATTCCGATCGTGCGCGGCCGCGGCGTCACCGAGCAGGACACGGAGACATCTGCGCCGGTGGTCGTGATTAGCGAAGCGATGGCGCAAAAGTTCTGGCCCAACGAAGATCCCATCGGGCGGGAGATCACGTTCGATTCCTCCCCGGAGGAACGGCCGCGACAGATCGTCGGCATCGTGGGAAACGTGAAACAGTTTGAGCTGATCCGCGAATCGCAACCCCAGGCGTATGTCTCGTATTTGCAGTTGCCAGCGCATACGGTGCCGGGCTGGACGGAGAGCCGGGTTCACAAGAGCCTGGTTATCGGCACTCGATCTACCTCCGCGGCGCTGATCGAGAACGTTCGGAGAACAATCTCGAGCCTGGCACCAGATTCAGCCGTGTCCGGAGTCACGACGGTGGAGAAGACGGTCTCGAATTCGGCTCGGCCCTGGACGGTTCTCTCTGAAATGCTGGGACTCTTTGCCGCGATGGGCTTGATTCTTGCCGCGGTCGGAATTTACGGGGTGATTTCGTACTCGGTCAGCGAACGCAGCCATGAGCTTGGCCTGCGCATGGCACTGGGAGCGCAACGCGGACACGTGGTCCGACTGGTGTTGGGACAGGCCATGATGCTGTCGGTCGTCGGCGTCGTCATTGGCGTGGCCGCATCTTTTGCCGCGGCGCCCTTGCTGGCGGAATTCCTCTACGGGGTGAAACCCCACGACGTGCTGACTTTAGTTTTGGTTTCGTTGCTTCTGATCGCGGTGACGTTTTTCGCCAGCTATATCCCGGCTCGGCACGCTACTCTGATTGATCCCATGGAGACGCTGCGGCACGATTAGTTGTCGAAAGGGAGTTTCCGTTTCAAACTCAGGCCTAAAAGCCGCGCTGCGCGCAGCGGACGGACGAATGCGTCCGTCCCTACATAGGCCTTGCTACTGCTTGGCGATCCAGGTCGCCATTTTGTCCAGCGCGACCGGCGACATGGTTTCCTGAATCTGTGCGTATTCGGCGGGGGAGCCGGTCTTGGCGCTCTGGAATAAGTGGTTCAGGCCAGTCAGTTCGTCGACCTCGACGTGTTGATTGCCGGATTCTGCCAGTGCTTTGCGGATGGCCGAAAGATTCTGGCTGGGCAGCACCTGCTTGTCGAGGGAGCCGTTGATGGCGAGCACGGGGCAGGTGACTTTGCGCAGCGCGATGGCGGGATCGTAGGTCAGGAAGTAACGGAACCACACCGAGGTGAGCTGCTTGATTTGAAGGCCGATCTGGCCCTCCGGAACGTCGCCGGCCATCTTTTCTTTCAGTTTCTTTTCTAAGATGATCGCGTCTTTTTCGGTCTCGACCAGGGTGAGCATCTCTCTAAGTTTGGCCGCGTTCTTGGCGGCCTCTTCGGGACTTTTGCCGCCGGCGACCTCGATTGCCTCTCCTTGCGCCGGCAGTATCTGATCTCCCGGAACGCCGGTGCCGGCCATCATCACGATGAAGGCGACGTCTTTATTGCGGGCCGCGATCATGGGGGCGATGACTCCGCCCTCGCTGTGGCCGATCAGGCCGATTTTGTGGGGATCGACTTCGGCGCGCGTTTTCAGATAGGCGATGCCGGCTTCAGTGTCAGTGGCGAAATCGGCAGTGGTCGCAGTTGAGAAATCTCCCGTCGATTTAGCGGTGCCGCGGTCGTCGGCGCGCAGCACGGCAATCCCGTGGCGAGTCAAATAGTCTGACAGAACCAGGAAGGGCTTGTGGCCGAGCAGGGTCTCGTCACGATCCTGCGGGCCGGAGCCGGTGATGAGCACGACCGCCGGAAACGGGCCCTTGCCCTGCGGAATGGTCAGGGTTGCGGCCAGCGTGACGTTCTGTACTTTGTTGTCATAGGCGACGTCTTCGTCGCGGTAAGGATAGGGCTTCACCGGATTCTGGGGGCGTTTCAGTTCCAGCTCCGCTTCATCCTTCACCCGCTTCAGGACGAGGGGATGAGTGCCACCCATTTGCGTGAAGGTTCCGTCGATGGAGGACACGTCGGCAGCGATCTTGCCGTCGAAGGCTCCTTCGATCTTTTTCACTTCAATCTTGAGCGATGAGCCGTCGCGGGTGACGGAGGAGGTGGGGATGTCTTTTGCGCCCTGATCCGGACTGTCCAGAGTCGCGGTCAGGCCGTCTTCAATGCTGACGATGTGGAAGACGACGCGCAGCTTGATGGATCCGAGATCGAGTGTTCCCATCCAGGCGCCGTCGATGTCGGAAGGTTTGACAGCCTTCGGCGCGCCGCGTTTGAAATCGAGCGGAAAGCTCTGACCTTGCTGCGTCCACGTTCCCGAAAGTGAGTTTCCGTCGGCGGCGACCTTGGCTTCGTACTTGCCCTGGATGATGGCCAGTTCCAGGCTCAGCTTGGCATCCTTCAGCGAAATCGAGCTCACCGGAATACCGTTTGCGCCCGCTTGGTCAAGGCTGTCCATGGTCGCTTTCAGGCTGCCGTCGGGCGCTTTGGTGACGTGCAGGACGAGGCGGAGCTTGGCGCCAGCGTCGAGGGTGCCTTGCCAGTCGCCGGTAATATCTTGCGCGTGAGCCAGGCAGGCGATCAGAAAAAAAACTCCCAACAACATCCATCGCTTCATAACGTCGTCACTCCTTAAATGCTCACTGCTGTATGCGCGGCCTTCACTGCTTGGGCGCATCCGCCGTAGCTGGCTTGGAAGCCTCCGGGCTGGCCTCTTCTTTCGTGCGCTTCAGGCTCAAGGCCCGGGCCGGGTCGTCGCCCTGGATCCAGTCGCCGGTCATCGTGTCCAGTGCCTTGTTGATCTTGACCTGGACAATCACGTTCACTTGCTTCAGGTTGATTTTGATCGAGTTCCCCTTGCGAGTTACGGCGGTTGCCGGCCATCCCTTGATGCCCATCATTTCGGGCAGATCGGCGGTCGCCGTCAGTCCATCCGCGGTGTTCTTGATGTGGAAGGTCACATGATTTTTCTCGATGCGCCCACCTTCCCCGTGCGTCTCGTAGATGCCCTCCCACATGCCGTCAATATCGGAGGGCGGAGCGGGATCGTGCGTCATCTTCATGGGCGTCGTAGTCTTGCTCAGAGTTAGCGGCATCTTCTGTCCGCCGGTGCCCTGCGTCCAGTTCCCGCTGATCGAGCCGTTCCCTTTGAGCGCACCGTCGAAGACTCCTTTGATGATGTTCACGGTGAAATGCACCTTGGAGGCGTCGAGGACGATGGAATCGACGGGGGCGCCGGCGGCCGCCTGGTCGGGGCTGTCCATCGTGGCCTTGAGAGTTCCGTCGGCGTTCCTGGTGATATGCAGGACCATCCGCAACTCGCCCATGGGAGTGGTCAAGGGGCCTTGCCAGTCACCGGTGATATCTTGCGCCTGGGCCGCGCACCCGGCGGCCAGAACGATCAAAGCAAGCCCGAACCCCTGTTTCATCCGGGTGTTTCCTTTTCCATTGCTGCTCGTTGCCATTCACAATCCTCCCTGTCGTTCCAGCTGTTTGTAGAACACGAGAGAGTATATGACGGGAGCGAGCGCCGCAACGAGAATCGCCGCGATTGGCAGCCAGAAGGGCGCGCGCAGAAGCACGGCGACCAGACCCAGCAGGCCTCCGGCAAAAAAAGTTCTGGCGGCGAAACGGTGGGTGGCGTTCCACACTTGTTCGCTGGCAATGGTCCACGGGGTGCGCACGCCGACGTAGAAATTTCGCCGCACTTTGCCCAGAACGTTTCCCAGCAATGCAATCAGAAGGCTAACGCCGCCTTCGAGAGCGCGGCTTACGTCGATTGCAACTCCCAGGGCTGAAGCCAGGATGAGCAGCTGAACGTAGGCCAGCAGGGCGACGATGATGATCATGATGTAGAGGTAGGTCGCGCGGAAGGAGTCCACTTCGAACTTCTTCGGCGAGAGCCAGGGCAGAGCGGAAAATAGCAGGACAATGCCGAGCATGAAGCCAGGGCCGTAGACGAATAGCGACCACTTCGGGCCCCAGCCGTCCACCTGTCCATGAACGTCCCAATGTACGGGGACGATGTTCGGGAGCTGGGGGTACGCAACGATCGTTCCAACCAGCGTAGCGAGAATTACTGCCGCGGCGCCCAGGTAGTATTTCTGATTGATCGTCATCTTGTTGATCGTCTTGTTGGCAGTCGGATTCGTTGTCATTTTTCGTCTTCTTCCGGGGACCTGTTCGTCCCGGACTTATCGTCTTTCGGCCGAGCATCTTTCTGCGGCGCATTCTTTGGCCGAGCTTCGCTGCCGCGCATTAAATCCATGGCCCAGGCCATCAAGTCCTGCACCACGGTGGTGTTCAGGCCATACCAGATCTGCTGGCCGTCGCGGCGGCTGGTGAGCAGATCGGCCTCTTTCAACACGGAGAAATGGTGCGACATGGTTGGTTTGGTCATGTCGAAGCGCTCGGCTAAATCGCCGGCCGTCATCTCGCCGCGGCGTAAGAGGCGCAGAATCTCACGGCGCGTGGGATCGGCGATTGCCTTGAACGCTTCGTTGGAGGACGGTGCCATAGTTAGATCGACGTGTAATTAGACAACCATCGAAATATAAGACGGGGAGCAGGGTTTGTCAAGGGCTGTCGCGAAGGCGCGAAACAGCGCTTGGGGCAGGCCGTTTGCCGGGGTAGAATGACCTTGGATCACTGGCCGACCCCTCACGGCCCGTAAGTAATGCCGCCATTCCAGTTTGAATCCATGAAGCTGAGTTCCACGAATACATCCATGAAGCTCAATTCTCTATGTCTCGTTCTACTGAGCGCCAGCCTCGTGGCCCAGGTCGCGGGCAATGCTGCCGGGAGACCTGCGAGCCGCGCAGTGATTGAGGGCATCGTCACCAGGGAGCCGGGCAGCGAGCCGGTGAAGAAAGCGCTGATCGAATTGATTGCCGAAAACCAGGCGGAGGGTGGAGACTACACGGCGGTCAGCGGGCCCGACGGCGGCTTTCGTATCGAAGGGATTGTGCCGGGCCGCTACCATCTCTTTGCCGAGCGCACGGGATTGCTCGAAGTCGACAAGCACCACGCGCGCGCCGATGGTCGCGTCCTGACGCTGGCGGCCGGGCAGGAAGTGAAAGATCTGCGGATTCGGTTGCAGGCGGCGGCGGTGGTGCGCGGACGCGTGACCGACGAAGATGGGGATCCTTTGCCCAACGCACAGGTCGCGGTGCTGCGGCAGACCTTCGCATCGGGGCACAGCCGGTGGGAGCAGGCCGGTGCCGAGCGCACGAACGACCTTGGCGAATACCGCGTGGCGGGACTGGCGGCGGGGAACTATTACGTGTCGGTGAGTCCGCCGCCGGATTTCAAGAGCCTGATCGAAGGGGCTGGCGTGGCCGCGGATACCCACAAGGGTGGCGCGCCGGATAACTCAGCGGCTACTTCATATCAGACGACATATTATCCGGGCACCGCTGATCGCAGCCAGGCCTCGCCGGTGCAGCTGCACGCCGGCGATGATTTTCCGGTGAACTTTTCTCTCACGCCGGGTCCGAGCCTGAGCATTCGCGGGTCGGTGGTGAATCTCCCGCCAAGGTCTTCGGCGGTGATCATGCTGCAATCGCGCGATTTCAGCCTGGTGCTGAATGGAGCGGAGATGCATCCCGACGGAAGCTTTGTGATTCGCGATGTCGCGCCCGGAGCCTACACAATTCTGGCGACGGTAGAGAACGCTCCAGTGCCGATGATGGCGCGCCAGGCGCTGCAGGTGGTGTCGAACAGCGTTGAAGATCTGCGGCTGTCGCCGCAACCCGGGGGATGGATTCACGGGCGCCTGCGGTTGGAAGGCAAGAGTGGCGGCCGGTTTGACCCCACCCAGATCTTTCTCACCTTGCGCTCGGCCGACGGAGACGATGAAGCGCTCAGTGAGTTCACCATGGGAAATGGATTCTCGCACCTCGCCCATGTTGCGGCGGACGGGACGTTTGAGTGGAAGAGCGTTCCTCCAGGAACTTACTACGTGCAGTTCGCCGGCGAGGGCTCAACGCCTTATTCGCCCACCGGCGGCAACGCAGACTGGTATCTGAAGTCGGTAGCGGCGGGCGGTCGGGACGTGGGTGATGCGGGCATCAGCGTGAATGGCGGCGCTGCGGTGCTCGACCTGGTGGCGAGCGCGAATGGCGGGGTGGTCGAGGGAGTTGTGGCTGACTCCAAGGGCGAGCCGGTCGCGAACGCGGTGGTAGTGGCTGTCCCGGAGATGCGGCTGCGCGCCCGCGCCGAGCGCTATCGCAAGACGGTCAGCGATCAGAGCGGACGATTCACACTGCATGGCGTTGTGCCCGGGGAATACACGGTGCTCACCTGGGAGAGCGTGGAGGGCGAGGCTTACTACAATCCTGAATTTCTGAAGAATTACGAGGGGCAGGGAAGCGGCATGCGCGTGAGCGAAGGCGAGCGCAAGAGCGTGCAGGTGAATGTGATTCCGGAGAGTGACGAACGGCCCTAGGGAATCTCTGATTAAGCTCCTACTTTGTCATCCCGAGCGGAGCAGAATTGCCGTTTTTTGGCAATTCTGCGCAGTCGAGGGACCTGGTGTTTTCTCTACGGTACTTGATAAGAGCTTCCCTAGGCGGCGCCCGTAAAAGTCAAAGTCCCCACCCCTTCGGGAGGCCCAGGGCAGGCTCTGTCGCAAAAGACGCGACAAGGATGGGGCACCCGAAAAGCAAACTTTATCCTGGGATGGCCGTCATACTAGAATGACTCAATTCTTCGTAGGAGGTTCCGTCATGCGTTCTCATTCGAAAACGCTTCTGATCGTTTCGTTTCTTCTGATCTCGCTCAGCACGTGGGCGCAAGAAACCGATCACCACGAATCCGCTTTGCTGTGCCGCATCGGCAAGCTGGACTCCCCGAGCCCGCCTCGATATGGGCAAGACACTGGGGACTCCGATGGGACAAGGGATATTTAATTACGTATGACGAGTTGCCGGAGGGCGGTCCTGAGAGGCCCACCGTCGTGCTCTATGACCGCAGCGGACAGGTCGCGAGAGAAGCCACTGTATGGTTTAAAGACGCGCGCACTGTCAGTATCAGCGATGCGGCGGTAAGCAAAGCGGGGGAACTCGTCGTGTCTGGGGGAACGGAGAACGAAGCTGGCGTGATCGCAAATTTCATTGCATCCATTGGGTCCGACGGTCGCGTGAGCCGAGTTGTTCGAACCACGCCCTTTCTTCCTCTCCACCTGTGCGGCTCCGGTGATGGTACGGTGTGGAGCTATGGCGTGGACCGAGACTCGCCGGGCCGACGAGTCGAAGATTCCCTGATGCTGCGCCGCTACGGTCTCAGCGAAGGCCAACTGGCTGCCATGCTAGATCAATCGAAACTGAATTCGTCGGGCTGGTCGTTGGTGGATGGAGTGTATCCCGGCGCGATTAGCTTGAGGTGTACTTCTACAAAGGTTGCGCTGCTGAATGTTGGCAGTAGTGAATATGTAGAGGTTGACATTCCCACGAACACTCTGAGAATTCGAAAACTGAATCCGCTGCCTTCTCCAAAAGAGATGCGTATCACTGGGTTTGCTCTCACCGAGTCAGGGGATGCCTTTGTGAGCCTGCATGACCGCACGAGCCAGCCTCCTCGTTCGGGAGTTTTCAAGCTAACATTCGATGCTGCCGAAGTCGGATCCTGGAGTCCCGTTGAGAACACCGTGGGGCCCTACCTTCATGGGGGGCCGATCGAACGCCTGCTCGGCGCAGACGGCAACGACTTGGTTTACACCCGCGACCTCAGCGGAACGGCGTTTTGGTCGCAGTATAAGAGTCGTTGAAGGAGCGACAGTGTAAACCAGAATCCCCACCCCTTCGGCAGGCTCAGGGGAGGCTCTGTCGCGAAGTACGCGACAAGGATGGGGCACCCGAACAGCAAACTTTATCCTGCGATGGCCGTCATACTAGAATGAAGAATGATTCAATCCTTCGCAGGAGGTCCGACAGTGCGCTCCCATCGAAAAATGCTTCTGACTGTTTCGTTCCTTCTCGTCCCGCTTGGAATGTCGGCGCAAGAAACGGGTCACCATGATTCCGCCTTGCTGGCGCGGCTTTCTTATGAACGCTCCGGTGTGGTGGTGCAGGCCGACGGGGTGCGGCACGTTTGTGTGGCGGTCACGCGGGACGGAGAGTATCGGATCGTCCGCACCGGGCCCCTCGGACTGACGGATCGGCTTCACGGGAAAATGCCGAAAGAGCAGTTGCAGCAGTTGACGAAGTTGCTCGCATCGCCAGAATTCCGAGCTGTGTCTGGCGACCATAGTGGGCTGATTCGCCAGGATGCGGAGAGCTTTGCAGCGGAGATTCCGGGCCCCGTGCGGGATCACGCGGATGGAGCTCGGCAGTGGATCGAGCGGGATGCTTGGCGCTTGCAGTGGTTGAATGCCGATGGCGAGAGTCCGTTCCCGGTTTCGGTCGCGAAGGTGGTTGACTGGCTGCAGCAGTTTCAGCCTAAAGATGGGAAGTCTTTCTTGTACGCCGAGTTTCCCGATGTGTGTCCGTCGAGCGGACTGCGTTTGCTGCAGCCGACGGTGGCCGGCAATCAGGGGCCGTGATTCGTTTGCCGAAGTCAAAATCAAAGGCGGCGGACAGGAGTGTCCGCCCCACACGCCGCGCTGCGCGCGGAGGACAGCCGGGGGCGGCTGTCCCCACATGAGTCTTTCCTGCTCACTTCAGCGGCGGGGAATTTTCATCCGCGGCTTTGGTTTCGTCGGCGTGGATCTTGCCGTCATCCTCTGCATAAAAAGACCGGTGTTGAGCGTCCAGATTCTTCGGGGTCATGGTGAGGACGTAACTGTCCTTCGTGCCTTTGAAGCCCGCGGTGTAGTCGCCGCGATCGGGGTTGACCATGCGCTTGGTGAAGGATCCGGAGTGCACCAGTTCCGCCAGCGTGGTGGCGAAGTGATCGTATTGCTTGTTGAACTGGCGCTGGGCGCGGATGACGACGAGCATGTAGCGAATCGCCAGATCTTCGGAGTCGGAGCGGGCGGGAATATTGGGCGACTTGGGTTTGTACGCGGGCGCAGTCTGCTCCGGTGCAGGCGGAGCGGGCGGGGCGTCCTGAGCGGATAACGTGCCGGCGGTGAGAAAAAGCGCGGCGAGGATGGTCGACAGCAAAATCGGTCTCTTCATATGGGTCACAATATGAGTCACGATATGGGTCACGATTCGATTGCTCATACGAGCGGTTTCTCCCGGTATTTCGGTTCGACGCGGTGACGCGTGCTGGAACTGGCCACGCGCGCGGCGTGAACTTCGGTTGCCAATGTTAAGTTCAAGCTCATTTTTCCATGTTACTCCCGTAATTTCCCTTCGGTCACCTTCTCTTTGCATCGCGATGAATTATCACTATGCTGGATACAAGAATTCAAACCCTACAGGGAAAACTATGAAAGCAGCCGTCGCCAGAAAACCAGTCATCAAAATCGCAGTGGTGGAAAGCGACCCATTGCGCTTTGTTGGGTTCCGCGCGTTGTTCGACTCTGAGCCCGAGTTCGAACTCATCTCCGCGGCACTCCCCGAGATCAGCATGCTGCAAGGCATTGATCTCATCCTGCTCGGCAACCGTAACGGACAAAACCTGTTTGACGTGATGGCCAGCCTGAAGGCCACACGGCCGGATTTGCGGATCATCGTGACCGGGTCCGGAATTGACGAGGAAACCATTCTGAAAGCGATTGCGTCCGGGGCCAAGGGCTACGTCGACGAGGCTGCCACACCGGCGGAATTCGCGCAGGCGATCCGCATTGTGAATCAAGGATCGGTCTGGGCTCCGCGCAAAGTTCTTTCCATGTTTATCGAGCGGGTGTCGTCGGCTCCGGGACGGATTTTCCCGGCGGGCCGGGTGACATTCACGGACCGCGAGAAAGAAGTGCTGGAGATGCTGGTAGCCGGCCGTTCCAACAAAGAGATTGGCGGCCAGTTAGGGATCGAGGAGCGCACCGTAAAAGCGCACGTGGCGAAGTTGATGCGCAAGGTGGGCGTACAGAACCGCATTGCGTTGTCGGTGCATGCCATTACGCATTCGCTGGTGACGGCGAAATAATAGCTCATCGCTCGCCGTAACTTGGGGACACTTACTTTCGTAATCTTGTGGGGCCTGAGGGTGTACGCCATACTCGCCTCACCTACCACAGAACCTGGGAGACGGGGTTGAGAGTGGCGATTAGGGTCACTACTTTCAGCCCCGCATTTTTTTGTCTCCATCATTCCTTGCCATCCTTAATTTCCGCTTGTGCCCGAAGGACTTCATTTGCAGGGGTTTCCTTTGTGTGACTTCGTGTCCTTCGTGGTGAAGCCTTTAAATTGAGTCACAGCTGAAACCCCAGCCTGCCCTTTCGTGAGCCCAGACTTCATTTACAATTTGGCTACGGGATCCCAGTCAATTCTTGGTGTGGTGAGGGCGCATGAAAAAACTTGTTCTGTTGACCCTAGTGGTGACGCTTTGCAGCTTCGCTTTTGCTGCGGATGACCAGCCGAAGGAATCGAAGGCTGTCGATCGTGTGCAAGCCGCTGCGGATGTGTTGAATGAGATTCAATCGGCGCCGGACTCCGGCATTCCCCAGGAAATTCTCGGCAAAGCGGAGTGCGTGGCCGTGGTCCCGTCGATGCTGAAGGGCGGGTTCATTGTGGGAGCGAAGTACGGGCGCGGGCTGGCCACTTGCCGCACTCCCAAGGGCTGGAGCACGCCGGCGTTTTTCATGCTGGAGGGAGGCAGCGTCGGATTTCAGATCGGCGGACAGGCGGTCGACCTGGTGATGCTGATCATGAACAACGATGGCATGCAGCATTTGCTGTCTTCGAAGTTTGAATTGGGGGCAGATGCCTCGGTAGCCGCGGGCCCGGTGGGTCGTCACGCTGAAGGCAATACCGACTGGAAGATGCGCGCCCAGGTGCTCACCTATTCGCGCGCCCGCGGAGTGTTTGCCGGCGTGAGCCTGAACGGAGCTGTCATCAAGCAGGACAAAGACAGCACCCGCGAGTTCTACGGGCACATGATGACTACCAAGGCGGCATTGACCGGTGAAGTGGAGCCGCCGCCCGCCGCGAACGCTTTTCTGACAACGCTGGCGAAGTGGGCGCAGGAGGCGGCGAAGTAGGGCGGCAGACCGACTTCAGACCTCCGACTTCCGACCTCGGCCCTTACGCTTCCCTGATGCGGCGAAAACTCGAATACGCAGCGGCCTGGCCGTTCATTAAGATCCTGGGTATTCTGCCGCGGCCCCTCTCTCGCGCCTTCGCCATCGCTCTCTCCCAGTTGGTTTATCTGCTGCACTTCCGTTTGCGCCAGGTGGGGATGCGCAATCTCGCGATGGTGTTTCCGGAAAAGAGTAACGCTGAGCGCGCGCGTATTCTGCGCGGGGAGTTCACGTCCCTGGGACGCCAGCTGGCGGAACTGTGCCAGTTTCCCCGCTACACGCCGCAGAATATCGACCAGGTCGTGGTCTATGACGGTCTGGAGAATTACGAGCGGGCGTACGCGCGAGGCAAGGGAGTGCTATTTCTGACCGCGCACTTCGGCGGGTGGGAGCTTTCCGCGTTTGCCCACTCCCTGCATGGCCATTGGCTGCACGTGGTCATGCGTCCCATGGACAATGTTTACCTGGATCGTATGATTCGCCGCTACCGGACGATGCACGGGAACCAGACCGTCGACAAGGATGATTTTGTGCGCGGCTTGCTGGCGGCGATGAAGGCGGGCGAAGTCGTTGGAATATTGATGGATACGAATATGACCCCGCCGCAGGGCATCTTCGTGAACTTTTTCGGCATTCCCGCCTGCACGGCGAGCGGCTTGGCCCGCATTGCTCTGCGCACCGACGCGGCAGTGGTGCCGGGCTTCACGATCTGGGATGCGGCGTTGGGCAAGTACCGGCTGCGGTTTGATCCGGCGCTGGAGTTGATTCGCACCGGCGAACTGGAGGCGGATATCGCCGCTAACACGCAGATGTTCACCAATGTGATTGAGGACTACGTACGGAAGTATCCCGACCAGTGGTTGTGGGTGCACCGGCGGTGGAAGACGCGGCCGGAAGGGGAACCACCGCTGTACTAATGTGAAGATCAAATTCCCCACCCTTCGGCTTCGCTCAGGGCAGGCTTTCTCGCAAAGAACGCGAGAAATGGGGCACCCGGCGGTACTCGAGAACCTCGTCCCCGTCCGATCATGGACACCTCCCGGCGAAATCGGACAGAACAAACTCTCCCGCACACGTTGTTGCTCCCTGAAAATAGAACGACTTTGAGTGGCCCACGATTGGTGACTGAAGTGCCGGTTTCTCGTCCATCTTCTGAGGGACAACGATGCAGACCCTGCTGCAAGACATCCGCTTCAGCCTTCGCCAACTGTTCAAGAGTCCCGGATTCGCTTTGACCGCGGTCCTGTCACTGGCGCTGGGAATCGGCGCGACCACCGCGGTTTTCAGTGTGGTCTACGCGATCCTGATGAATCCCTATCCGTACGCGGCGTCGGACCGCATGATCCATATGCGGTTGCTCGACGATTTGCAGCAGGAGCGAGGGTTCGGGCTGACCGGCGCGCAATGGCAGCAGATGCGGAAGTCGCCCGTAGTGGAAGACGCATTCATGGAGGATGATTGGAGCCTGACCGTCACCGGGCGAGATCTGCCGGAAGATGTGCAAGGCGTCTACCTGAGTTCCAACGGCTTTTCTTTCATGGGTGTTCCGCCCGCGCTGGGACGGGGATTGCTTCCGTCGGACGCGATCGATGGACAGGATCCGCAGCCGGTCGCGGTGCTGAGCTATAAATTCTGGCAGCGTCATTTCAATGGGGATCCGGGCGTGTTGGGCCAGAACCTGCAACTGGTTCGCAAGAATTACACGATTGTGGGCGTGGCCGGCCCGCGTTTTACCTGGGGTGATGGCGATGTCTACCTCCCGCAAAAAGTCACACAGGATCCCACCAAAGCCTTTTACGTCGGCATTCGGTTGAAACCGGGCGTGACCCACGAGGCGGCCAACGCCGCGTTGCAACCGTTGATCGAGGAGTTCGCGAAGGAAACTCCCAAACATTTTCCCTCGGATCATTTCCGCTTGCACGTGGTTGGGCTGAATGAACAGTTTGTTCACGATTTAGGGGGGACTTTGTATCTGCTGTTCGGCGCAGTGGCGCTGTTGCTGGCCATCGGATGCGGAAATGTGTCGATCCTGTTGCTGGCCCGGGGCACGGCGCGCCAGCATGAATTCGCGATACGCACGGCGATTGGCGCCAGCCGGGGCCGCATGATCCGGCAACTGCTGAGCGAGTCGTTGCTGCTTTCGCTGACCGGGGCCGCTCTAGGCGTGCTGCTGGCGTACCGGGCGCTGGCGCTGATCGTGGAGTTGCTGCCGAAATATTCCTTTCCGCATGAGGCGGCCATCCGAATCAATTTGCCGGTGCTGGCCTTCAGTGTGGCGGTCGCGCTGTTCACCGGGATTCTGTTTGGCCTGTGGCCTGCGCTGCAGCTCTCGCGGCCCGAGGTGAGCCAGGTGATGCAGTCCACGACCCGCAAGATCGCGGGCGTGGTGGGCGGGCGCACTACCCACGGCGTTTTGACGGCCGTCCAAGTCTCGCTAACGCTGGTGATGCTGGCAGGAGCGGGCGCCGCGATGGAGGGATTTCTGCGCCTGATCCACACGCCCCTGGGTTATGACCCGCACAACGTGATGTCGGTGGGCATTCCGGTGCATGATGGCGCGTACCCGACCTGGGCGGCGCGCAAGGCGTACTTCGAGCAACTGCGGAATAAGGCGGCGACAGTTCCCGGAGTAACCATGGCCGCGATTTCGAGCAACGCCACTCCTCCGTCGAACGGATGGCAGACCGGCGTCGAGATCCTGGGCAGGCCGCAGCGCGACGGGCAGAAGATCCGCGTCAACTTCGTGAGCCCTGGGTATTTTCCGATCCTGCGAATTCCGCTGAAGCAGGGAAGGATTTGGGATGAAACGGAAAACCACAATGCCGCCCATGTGGCCGTCATCAATGAGACCATGGCGCGGCTTTACTTCCCGGATGGCGATGCACTCCAGCGTTCCCTAAGAGTCCCGGATGTGAAGGACGAGCCGCCCTACACCACGGCCGCGTCGGGCGCCGACACCTGGCTGCAGATTGTGGGCATCATGGCCGACAAGCGCGATGACGGGTTGAGAAATCCGATCCTGCCCGAAGCCTTCGTGCCCTACACGCTGTCGATGCGGGTGTGGACGCAAATCCTGGTTCGGTCGGACGTGCCGCCAATGACATTGCTGCATGCCGTGGGACAGCAAGTAAACTCCATCGATCCGGACCAGCAGATCAGCGGGAGTGTTCAAGACCTCGACCACTGGATCACGGGCCAGCAGGAATATGAGCAGGAGCAGCTGGTGGCGTGGTTGTTCGGGGCTTTCGCGTTGCTGGCGCTCGCGCTGGCGGCGGTCGGGCTGTATAGCGTCGTCTCTTATTCGGTGGCGCAGCGGACCAACGAATTCGGCATTCGGATGGCCCTGGGCGCGCAGCGGACGCATGTGTTGCGAATCGTGTTTGCATCCACGGTGGCGAGCGTGGGGAGTGGAATTGCCGTGGGCCTGGTCCTGACGCTGGCGCTGAATAGGATCCTGGCGCGCTGGGCGGAGGGCAGTTCCCGCGATCCGCTGGTGCTGCTGGCGGTGACGGTTCTGTTGAGCGTGGTCGCAGCGATAGCGTGCTCTGGGCCCGCGCGCCGGGCGGTCAAGGTCGATCCGATCACGGCGCTGCGGTACGAATAGGTATTCCCGCGAGGCCGTGACGATTGGAGGCTCGTCGTTACTTCAGCACCATTCTCGATCGGGTGCGAAAGAGACGGTAGTGCGAGTACCTATGGCGTTCGCGCAGAGTCGATCCGTCCAAGTTTGCCGTTACCACAACTTGAATCGGCAGCCATAAGGGCGAGGCCACATCCGCTATGGAAGTCTGCGCAAACCGAATATCGGCGGTCAGTTGGCGCAGCGGAAGTCCGGGTGGAACGGAAAGAACGTCGGACCGCAGGCGCACGATCCGGAGGTCGTAAGCATCCACCCAGGCCACGCCCTGCATGAAAACTGGATAGGTCTTGTGGTTATAGTCGATCACCGTTGGGAGCTGAACCAATCCGGGCTTCTGCGCAAAGGCCACGACCAGCGTCTGGTGGCCGTCCATCTTTTCCTGGCCCAGATAGCGGAACTCCAACTGCCGCCGGTTGGCGGGGTAGAAATAAAGCCATTCGCTGACGAAGCCCCGCGAGGTGGGTCCTGTGGATTGCGGCACAATCGGGAGGGGTGATTTTAAGTCCAGCAGAGACGGAGGTGCGGGGGGTGCCTCGGCTTCTGGGGTTCTCTCGGAAAAGTCAGTTTGGAGTTTCTCGCCCGTAGCGACGTCTACGCGAAATTCGTCGAGTACTCGGCTATTCGGACCCATTGCGTGTTGCAGGATGAGAAAGGAAAAGTTCTGCCGCGTGGTTTGATCGCGTTGCTCGGAGACGACAGCCTCATGCGAAATGAGGTCAGGCGTTTTCCCGGCGATCTCGACCGTCTTAGCTCCAATCTTGTCCAGAAGCGCAGCAAGTTGCGTCTGATTCTCTGCCACTTTAAGATGCTCTAACTCTGGGACTGTGAGCCGAAGCTCGGCCATCGAACAGGTAGCGAAGTTCGGAAACTTGATTTCAGGAAAGGCAGCAGGAGCTTTCGGCGCAGCAGGAGTTTCCGTGGGCGGCAGTTGCAGGGGAATCTCGATCGTTTCGGGCTTGGGTGCGGGGGGCGCAGTTTGCGTGCTGCTATCGGGAGGCTGAACTGGCTGCGGGGCAATTTGCGCATGCCCTACTTGCGCCAATGCGGCGAGTGCAGCTGCAGCGAACCAACGTCGTCGCCGAAACACGGTGTCTCCTCGAACCTAATCGATGTTACACCGAACGGGGCCGGTTGACGTGGGGAGCCCGCGAGGACCCGCTTCCACATCGCATTCCGGCAGAATCGAATTTCCGGTGGAGGTTTTAGGGCCACGTCTGTTGTTTCGACCGCTGGCGGACGCGCCGGGCGGTCGAGCTCGATCCGATGACTGCGCTGGGTACGAATTGAAGGCGTTCACCGATTTCGTTTTCAGCGCATGTGCTGCTTGGCAGTGAGCATCTCGGCTGCGACTTGATCCCGCGCTCGAATGGAGCGGTCTAAGGCCGAAGGAGGTCGTCAAGGAGTGCTATCGCTGTTATCGTCAACAATTGTTGGCGATCTCTCAGTTAACAAAGAGAGCATCAAACGCTTTGGGCAAATCTTGAAGTGAAGATGTCTGTGCTTGGGCTTTGGGAGCTGCCTCGACCTTAATCTGACCAACCCTCGTTTCAACATCGTGCTCACCGAGAGCGCCGTCGAGTAGCAGAAACGCGATTGCCATATATGCTTTCCGATCTGCTTCGGAATAGTTCGGGATGAAGACGGTAAGATCGGCGAACTGCCCGTTTCGGATTAGCTGAACTGTGACCGATGTAGCTCGCACGGAAATGCCCTCATAGTCGACATCCATCGGCTTTCGTCGAGGGCGAAATTTAACAAACTTCCAGCGGGATAGTGAGGGAGCCGCTGCGTACAGGGCCTCTACCTGTGGGAATGCTTCCTTAATCCCATCAGCGCTAATGACGAACTCTCGTTTTCCATCCTCAATTGGGCCGAACTCAAACGTCAGGCTCGGATTGAGCTTGTGCATTTCGGCACCTAACTTGTCGAACGTTTGCTCCCGATTTTTCTCGAAGTTAAATAGCGCGTCTTCATTGCTTTGGAACCATTTCCAGAAGTCTTCCGGTGTAGCTTGAGCGCGTTTGCAGGAAAGTGCGAATCCAGCTATGAGGCTTAACACCACCACGAATGGGCGCTTCATCCAGTATGCCTTCGTCTCCGGAAAGGCATTCTACCGCGTAATCGGCGAAACATCGTTACATCAACGATCCAGCTTTTCCTAATAGCCCCCGACGGATCACTGCCGGTTTGCCCTGTCGCTCGGGGGTAATCCCGCGATGCTCGAATGTTTTTCTGAGCTTCCCTGACATCTTTTGACAGTTAACCAGCGGACAGGGCGCTTATACAATTGCAGGCCGAAGGAGCGTAACCATGCACGGTTCAAAATTAAGCGCTGGAAGAGATCAATTTGACCGCCGGGCCTTTTGCAAGGCCGCCGGCATTGCAACCGCGGTTGGCGTGGTGCCCGCAAGCCTGGGAAGCGTGTTGGCTCACGCAGACCTCACTCAGGAACAGCGTGACAAGATGACGCCGGACGAAATCATCCAGCAGATGAAAGCTGGCAACGAACGCTTCCGGTCGGGCAAACCACAGCATCGCGATCTCATGCGCGAAGCTAGGGCCACGGCGAAGGGACAGTATCCCGCTGCGATTGTCTTCAGCTGTGTTGACTCGCGAGCACCCGCCGAGTTGATTCTCGATTTTGGTATCGGCGACATCTTCAGCGGTCGTGTGGCCGGCAACATTGCTGACGAGGACATAATGGGCAGCATGGAATTCGCTTGCAAGGTGGCCGGCTCGAAGGTTGTGGTGGTCATGGGCCACACCGCCTGCGGCGCTATCAAGGGTGCCATTGACGGCGTGCAGCTGGGCAATCTGACGGCGCTGTTGGCGAAGATTCGCCCCGCAGTGGAAGCTACGCAGTACACGGGGGAGCGCTCGGCCAAGAACTACGCGTTCGTAGATGCCGTAGCGCGCAAGAACGTGTCGCTGACGATCGCCAACATTCGCGAAAAGAGCTCTGTGCTGCGGGACCTCGAAGCCAGCGGTGGCATAAAAATTGTAGGCTCGATGTACAACCTCGAAACTGGAGTCGTTGAGTTCCTCGCGTAGCGGTCAACCGAGCACGCCCGCAAACTCGCGCGTTGTGCCCCTCGAGTGGCGTTGTTCTGCGTAGCATCGCTTGCAGGTGTGCGGGGCCAACTGGCGTGATGTCTCCATAACACTCGGTGACCTCATTCTGGATGTACCCGCTCGTTTCCACTGCTCATTCCGGTAAAATCGAATCTTCCTATGGAGGTTGCCATGAATACTGCTGCTATTTCTCCTGCTGCCCCTGCTTCGTCGGCTACTTTCGAGCAAATCGCCGAACTTGAACGCAAATACTTGCTGCAAACTTATAACCGCTATCCGGTCGTGTTCACCCGGGGCAAGGGCGTTTTCGTTTACGACATCGACGAGAAGCGCTATCTGGATTTTGTTTCCGGCTTGGGAGTGAACGCGCTGGGGCATGCGCATCCGCGGATCGTCAAGGCGATTCGGGAGCAGGCGGCGAAGCTGGTGCATGTCTCGAATCTCTACTACCACGAATATCAGGGACCGCTGGCGGAGAAGTTGTGCGCGCTTTCGGGACTGAATCGGGCGTTTTTCTCCAACAGCGGCACCGAGGCAATCGAGGGGTCGATCAAACTGGCGCGGCTGGCGGGACATCGCGCGGGCGGAGAGGCGAAAAGCCGGCTGGTGGCGCTCGATGGTTCGTATCACGGGCGCACGTTCGGCGCGTTGTCTCTCACCGGGCAGGACAAGCATCGCAAGGGATTCGAACCGCTGCTCGAAGACGTGACCTTTGTGAAGCAGAACGATCTGGAAGGGCTGCGAGCCGCCGTGAATGACAACACCTGCGCGATCGTGCTGGAGCCGATTTTCGGCGAAGGCGGAATCTACGAGTGCTCGGTGGAATTTCTGCAGGAGTGTCGCGCGCTGGCGGACCGTTTCAAGGTGGCGCTGATCTTCGACGAGATTCAATGCGGACTAGGCCGCACCGGGACGATCTTTGCATTTCAGAGTTTTGGCGTGACGCCCGACATCGTGGCGATTGCCAAGCCGATTGCCGCCGGGCTGCCGCTGGGGGCGTTCATCGCGAAGGAAGAATTCGCGACGGCAATTTCGCCGGGACAGCATGGGACGACATTCGGTGGAGGTCCGCTGGCCTGCCGCATTGCCCTGGAGTTTCTGGCGATCGTGGAAGAAGAAAAGCTGCTGGAGAACGTGAACAAAGTTGGAGCGTATTTGCACCAGGAGCTTCAAGGGCTGGTGGAGAAACGCGCGGCGGCGACGGGAGTGCGCGGCAGGGGATTTATTCAGGGAATTCAGCTGGAGATTCCGGCGCGTCCGATTGTGGATGCGGCGCTGGCGGAGGGCGTGCTGTTCAACAGCACGCAGGATACGGTGATGCGGTTCCTGCCTCCGTTTTTGATGGAAGAGAAGCACATCGACAAGGGGATTCGGGTGCTGAAGAAATTGTTGGGGAAGAAGAGGAAATGAAGTGATTAGTGGTTAGTTACTGGTGCAACCGGGCTGCCTTGCTGACCACTGACCACTAACCACTAGCCACTGGGTCAAAAAAAAACGGGGAGCCGAAGCTCCCCAAGTGAAGCGACAGAGGCGTTCCCTTAACTAGAATCCGGCAATGTGGAAAGAGTTGTCTGGGCGAGAAGATACTTGTGACGAACGACATGCAGGAGGTCGCGGCGGGAGTCGCCTCCACGGCGGGCCAGGGCCAGGGCCAGGGCCAGGGTGTCGAAGAGTGCTGGATGGACTTCGATGGCGCCCGCATGCGCTACCTGCGAGCGGGTTCCGGGCCGCCCCTGATCTTGCTGCACGGGTTGCTGGGATATTCGTTTTCCTGGCGGTATACCCTGCCGGCGCTGTCACCCTACGCCACCGTGTATGCCCCCGACCAGTTGGGAGCGGGATTCTCGGACCGGCCGCGCGGGCTCGACCACTCGATGCGCGGGACGGCCTTGCGTGTCGTGAAATTTGTAGAAAATCTGGGGCTCGGGTCGTTCGATCTCCTGGGAACGTCCCGGGGCGGGCCGGTTGCAATGGCTGCGGCTGCGGAGTTGGTCAGCGCCGGTGGCTCCAAGCCCAAGTTGCGGCGACTGGTGCTGGTGTGCCCGGTCAATCCATACTCCTCGCATGGGACCTGGCTGGCGCCTTTTGTCGGTACCCGGTTTGGGGCGGCGGGGTTTCGTTGGGTAACGGATCACATGCCGTTTCTGTTTCCCTACTGGCATGGGCGGCTGTATGGCGATCGCAGCAAGATCGCACCAGGAAGCCTCGAAGGCTACAAGGCGCCGCTGGCAATTCCGGGATTATTCGAGCATGCCCTCAGCATCGTGCGCACCTGGACCGCGGACCTGCGGGAACTGGAAGCGCTGTTGCCCAGGCTGTCAGCAATTCCCACACTGCTGATGTGGGGAAGCAAAGATCCGGCAGTGTATGCTTCGTCGATGGAGCCGCTGGCCCGGCACTTCGCGAATGTACAAACGGTGGTGTTCCCGGGGATCGGGCATCTGCCGTATGAGGAATGTCCAGAGGAATTCAATCGAGCGTTGATTGAATTCTTGACGCGATGAGACTCTGAGTGCGCGGGCGAGACGCCCCCGCGACAGCCGGCGGGACGCCGGCGCTACTGAAACATCAACATTAAGAAATCATGACCCACTCCATTCTCGACCTGCTGCGGAATGCGGTGGTGCATTATGGGTACTGGGCCGTGGGCGCGGCCCTGCTGCTGGAGAATGCCGGCATACCCGTGCCGGGCGAGACGGTTTTGTTGCTTGCGAGTTTCCTGGCGTATTCCGAGCACGATCTGCGGCTTCCCTGGATCATCGTGGTGGCAACGGTAGCGGCGACGGCGGGCGATAACCTCGGCTTCGCGCTGGGCTACTATGGCGGGCGTCCGCTGCTGCAGCGCTACCAGGCTTTTTTCAGAATCCGGCATTCGACGGTGGCGCGCGGAGAAGAGTTGTTCGCGCGCTACGGTGCGGTGACCATCTTTTTCGCTCGCTTTGTGTTCGGCATGCGGATCATCGCGGGACCACTGGCGGGAGTGCTGCGCATGCCCTGGCGGAAGTTCTCGCTATTCAACTTTCTCGGCGCCGGGCTTTGGGTGACCGTGATTTCGAGCGTCGGCTATCTGTTCGGCCGGCATTGGGACCGACTGGAACGTGTTCTGAGACGCTTCGACCTGACCGCGGCAGTGGTGGTGCTGCTGGGGGCGGCATTTCTGTGGTGGCGCAGCCGGCGCGCGAACTAACCGGAGCATCTGCAAAGTAAACTTTTTGCACAGCCGGATGTCTTGTGTGAGCGGCTATACTGTGCGGGTGTCGCGGGCAGGTTCGGGTGGCGTGGGGGTCTCCGTGACAGTGACAGTGGAAGATCAGACCGGTTGCGTCCGAGCCGTAAGTCGGACGAGGAGGAATACATGAAAAAGATTGGGTTCTTGACTCTGCTCATCATGGCAACACTTCTCTTTACGCTGGCCTTCTCAGCCGCGGCAGCCGGACCGAAAGCTCCTGCCCCCCCGGTGGTGGCTGCGGCTCCCGTGGCCCCGGCAGCGGTGGCGACGCCGGAAAGACATCCGCATATCGATGAAGCACTGGAGCATATGCGGGCTGCCAAGCACGAACTGGAAATCGCCGAGCATGATTTCGACGGTCACCGGGCAAAGTCGGTTGAACATCTCGACCGCGCCATCCACGAAGCCGAGATCTGCATGGGGATGCACTAGACATCCAGCAACCAGGAAATTAAAGGCAGCGTCCGGCGACGCTGCCTTTTTTATTTGCTTCCTAATTTCTCAGCGGGAAGCTTCCTGCCGGCCACGGGCTCGATCTTAATCCGTGTGGAAGGTGTAGCCCACCGAAGCGCCGAGTCGTACCACGTTATCGGAGTGGAAGGTGTTATTGAAGATGCGGTAGTAGTTCGCCTCAGGGCGGATAAAGAAATTTCGCCACAGGCTGTAGCGAATGCCGAAGCCTGCGTGCACCAGGAATTGATTACTGTTCAGATGGGTGTTGCAGGCAGAGAACCCGCAGTTGCCGAATTGGTTATAGAAAATCACGCTCTGGCCACCCACGCCGGCCATCGTGACCACGCTGATCCTCTTGTCGAGGCCGGTCGGGAACACGCCCTTGAGCCGGGGCGCGTACAGGGCGTTGACGTCATACAAGAAGGGGCGGTACGGCTGGTACCCGTTGTAGGATCCCTCTTTGTAGCGAAAGGCAATTTCGGCGCTGTAGCCGAAACGGTTCTTGTAAATGCGGTCGATGCTGAGGTTGGGGTAGAGTCCACCCTTCTCCGGAGGAGACACGTACGCCCGGGATGCGGTGCTGTTCTTGGTGGAGAAAAGAGTGCCACCGCCAACCGCAAAGTCAAATTGCTGGGCACGGGCAGAACCGGCAAGCGAAACCAGCGCACACACGGACATGAGCCACGCGAACTTTCTCAAATACATCCCCCTTTTTCGTTTCCTCTAGCATCTCGAAGTGTGTACGCCGGAGTGGCAGCGTCCTGGCGAAGCGGCCGCGAGCGGTTGGGCCAGGCGGTCGGAACTGGCCCGCGATGAAATTTCCGACCGCCGCCCAAGGAAGGCTAGTCTGGACCGATAGTGTATCCGATTGAGGCCCCGACGTGGAAAACGTTGTCGGAACTGAATTGGTCGGTATTGTTCAGGATGTGGTAGTAGCGAACCTCGGGGCGGACGAAGAAGTGTCCCCAGACGTAGTAGCGGAGCCCGGCTCCAACATCCACCAGAAAGTGATTGCTGCTGGTGTAATTGTTGCAAGTGAACTGGTTGGTGCAGTAGGGCAGATAAAAGCGGCTGGTCTGCCAACCGATGCCCCCCATAAGATCCGCGCCGACTTTTTTGCTAATCCGGGGCTGGTACACACCGTTGAAATCGAACAGAATCGGGCGGTAGGGCTGGCCGAAGTAATTCCCCTGTGAAGTTCTCCAGGTAGCATCAAAGGCGAAGCCGACGCGTTTGTGGAAGATGACGTCAGCGCCGATGTTGGTGTACAAGCCCCCTTTTTCGGGGCAGAACGAACCGCACGATTGATTTGAAACGAGCGTACCGAAACCGAACATAGCATCCCCCTGCTGGGCGGAAGCGAGGTTGGGCAGGGCAAAAAATGCGAAGATGGTCGCAAGGAAGGCAAGCTTTCTCAAGAGAAACCTCCTGTGATTATCTTTATTGGCGGTGAGATGCGACCGCCAAACCATTTGGATGCAAGTGCATGGGTGACCCAATCATCATAATTTCAACAGCGCCGGAATTCAATTGTGCCAGGCTGCGGGGGTAGCCGCCTGGCCAACCGGGTCCGATCCACACACGAACAGCCGCACAATCAAACCCGAAGTATCAGAACAAGTTGCGCGCGCTTACAAAGCAGTTCAGGATCGCTTGGACGCACCGCCGCCCCCGCCGCGAAGCACGTGGTCGAAGGCGATCGGGCCGCCGCCAAAGAAGATCAGGGCGACGGCCAGTGTGGCGGCCGCAAGAGGGAACTCATATCCCGGACGGTCGGGCGATCCTATCAGTCCATTGTGCAAGTGGACTTTCCAGATGGCCACAACCAGGTCGATGCAGAGGGCAAATGCAGCCGCGCGGGTGAAGAATCCAGCGAGAATAAGCAACCCGCCAACAAACTCGGTGAAGGAGGAGACGTAGCCCAACCAGGCAGGCAGGCCCAGGCCGCCGACCATCTGCGCATGGTGGTGCAAACCCCCAAAGACTTTGTGATAGCCATGTACGACCATAATGGCGCCCAGCGTGAGGCGCATGAGAAGAAGGGCAAGCGGCTGCAAACGATCGAGATAGCGCAAAGTGTTTCCTCCGGACCGACGCAATAGATTACAGCAGCGCGGCGTCCCGAGGAAGCGGGGGCAGCGTCTTAACACATTGTTAAGACTCTACCGAATCCAGAAAAACGATTGCGCCTGCAGAGGGGTTTTTGATAACGTTGCTCCGCCGCAGGGATGCAGTCTCGGCGCTCCGAACGCGCCGCAGCGGTTTCCTGTTGGCCTTCTCCCCCGGGCCCCAGAAAAATGATCGGAACAATCTCGACGGTCCTGGGTTTGCACGCTTGAGCTGGCAGTCGGACGAAACTTTGAGTCAGGAGCCTGTAATGAATTTCACGACGAATGAAAATGCCCTGCGCAAGCAAGTTTTGGTTGCGCTCATGATGGTGGTTCCGGTTTTCGTCTGGGCCCAGCACAAGCCTGCGCCGGCGCCGCATCCGAGCGCCCCGGCGCCCCATGCCAGCGCTCCCGCGCACAACTCCGCGCCGAGCCGTCCGTCTGGACCGACGCAGCATACGACGCAGCATACAACGACACCCACCCGCACGAATACAAATACCCGCACCACGCCCGGTTCGACGAGCCACACCAGCACCATGAACACGGGCAAAACTGGCACCAGCACGACTGGCAAGACGGGCACCACAACAAACACCCGCACGAACACGACGTTGAATGGCCGCACGAATACGGGTACAGCCGGAAAGCCCGCCGGCACGAATACCGCCGGAAAGACTGGCGGCACTGCTGGCAAACCGGGGACGACGACTGGGGGCAAGGGAGTCACAGCCGGAGGGCGTGGAACGACCACCGCCAGCAAGGGGAACATGAGCCGTACTCCTCCTGGCCGCACCGTTGCCCTGAAAACCGGAGGATCAGCGAGTATTCGCCCCAACGGGCAGATCCGCTCCGTGAACCGGAACGGAATGCAGATTAACCGCGGAATACACGGCGGGCGCACCGTCGTGACTACGCATAATGGCGCTCGCGTTGTGACGACAGGCGGGCATGGCGGCTACGTGCAGCGCTCCTATGTCACCCGCGGCGGCCGTTCTTATTATTCGCGCACTTACTATTACCACGGCGTCTACCGGAGCGGAGTTTACCGCGGCTACTACTGGGGAGGCCGTCCCTACTACGGCTACTATCACCCCTACTGGTACCATCCTGGATTTTACGGATGGGCCTACAACCCCTGGCCGGCGCCGGTGTATTGGGGATGGGGATGGGGAGGCGCGCCGTGGTACGGATACTACGGCGGGTATTTCGCACCCTATCCGGTGTATCCGACGGCCGCATTCTGGCTTACCGACTACTTGATCGCCGCGAATCTGCAGGCGGCCTATGCGGCTCAGGCGGCAGCCAACGGAGAAGCTGAGAATGCGGCGGCGGCGGATAATCAGGTAGCCAGCAATGGACCGCCGGCAGCGGCCCCGAGCGGCGACGTGGCGCTCTCGCCAGAGGTCAAACAAGCGATCGCCGACGAAGTGAAGGCGCAAATCACCGCTTCCCAGGCCGAGGCCGCCAAGGGCGGGTCGTCGAGTGGCTCGTCCTCGGGTGCTTCCTCGGGTGGCGGACAGCCGGCAGCGGCCAGCAACGAAGTGCCGCCAGCGTTGGATCCAGCGCGGCGCACATTCGTGGTCTCCGATGAAATCGACGTAGTGGCGGACGGACAGGAATGCGCGCTCACGCAGGGAGATGTACTCACCCGGCTGACTGACACCCCCGACGCCGACCAGAAAGTGAATGTGAGCATCGCCAGCAGCAAGAAGACCGATTGCGCCGCAGGCAAAACCGTAGCGGTTTCAGTCGACGACCTGCAGGAGATGCATAACCACTTCCAGGAGCAGTTGGAAGCGGGGATGAAGACGCTGGCTGCCAAACAGGGAACCGGAGGGCTGCCGAAGGCTCCGGACACCGGCACCGTTCCATCTGACGTGCCGCCTCCTGCGCCGGACAAGACGGCGGCCAAGACGCTGGAGGATCAGGACAAAGCTGCCGACCAGACCGAATCGGACGTGAAGCAGGAAGCGGGCTCTTCGAGCGGCGGCGCTCATTAGGTCAGCCGGCTCGGCGATTGGCAGGCGGTGAAGATTTCGAAGGGAGAGTTGCAACCATGGGGCAGAAGTTCGAGCAAAGGTTCGAGCAGAAGTTCGCAAGGATTCCGGCAATCGTCATTGCGGCCATCGTAATTCCGGCCATCGTCGTGGTCGCGTGCACGATGTTCCCGTTGTGGCGCGCCAGCGCGCAGGCGGTTTCTTTGCAGGAGCAGCTGGTGGCTCAGTACAAAGCGGTGAAGATGGGATCGGACACCAGTGGCTACTCCGTGATCGAGGAGGGCACACTGCTCGCGGTCCAGAAGGGCGGACTGCTGGGCGTACCATATTCCGACAAGACGTCTCTTACGAATAAATATGAAGGCGGCGTCGTGCACGGGCCCAACAATTTGATGGTGTCGGGGAAGAAGGCCTTGTTAGGACATTTTTCCCAGACCCAGTCGCAGGGCCAGACCACGAAATTGTTCGCCAAAGGCGACAAAGTCTACACGACCAAGATTGAGGTGAACGTAGAGAAAGATATGGTGACGATGGGTATCGTCGCTTGCGACACCTGTAACAAGACGGACCCGACGAGCTACAACAAGGCCAATGTGGTCTTCCAGTTTCCCAAAGGCTCCTTGGCCAAGGCCAGCGCCGGGGACGTCGAGGACACGATCGGGCAGTTGCTCTCGATCAGCGACGATTCCCAGCAGGGTCAGGGCGGTGACCAGAGTGGGGATCAGGGCGGACAACAAGCCGCGCAGGGAGGCCAGGACCAGCAGGGTGGGCAGCAGCAGGCCGCGCAACCAGCCGCTGCGCAACCGCCCGCAGCCGAGCCGCAGACCATTGAGAAGGGGCAGACCACCGACCAGGTGCAAGGTTCCCTGGGCAAGCCGGACAAGATCGTCAACCTCGGCGCAAAACAGATCTGGGTCTACAAAGATCTAAAAGTCACGTTCTTGAACGGAAAAGTTTCGGACGTTCAGTAACAGAGCCGCCACCAAGGAGATTCCATGCGTCAGGCCTGGCGCGTTCTTTTCGTCGCCGCGGCGATCGCGGCCATCCTTCCATCCTTCGCGGCCGCGCAGGCTCCCGTGACCCTGCAGGAGCAACTCAACGCGCAGTACAAGACCGTCAAGATAGGACCCGACGGCGAAGTCGCGGGCGATCCGGGTACCCTTCTGGCGATTCAAAAAGGCGGAATCATCGCGGTACCGTGGACCGCGCTGGCCTTGTGCCCGGCGAAATTTAAGGACAACGTTCTTCATCTCTCGACCGGTTTCTGCGCGGGCATGATGCAGAATGTTTCCGGATATTTCAAGAAGGGCGCCAAGGTCTACCCTCTAAAGCTCGATGTCAACGTGGCCAAGGAAAAGATATCGTTTCAAGTGGTCGGTTGTAAGGTGTGCAATCACGCCGATCAGCCCTTCCCATTCAAGGCAGAAGTGGTGTTCGAGTTTCCCAAGGGATATTTGGAAACAGCCAGCGCCAGCCAGGTGGAAGACACCATCGGGCAGGTGTTCCCGATCACTACTGAAACGGAAAATGATCAGCAGGCTCAAGGTGAAGGAGATGCCGGCCAGCAACAGCCCGCTCAGGAGCAACCCCCCGCCCAGCAGACACAACAGTCACAACAAGCGGAGCCGCAGACCGTGCAGGCAGGCATGACCACCGACCAGGTGCAGTCGATCCTGGGTAAGCCCGACAAAATCTTCAATGTGGGTACCAAACAGATTTACGTTTACAAGGACGTCAAGGTGACGTTTCTCGACGGCAAAGTTTCCGACGTGCAGTAACTCATCCATCTCTGGAAACTGGTTGCCTTAAACCCGTGCAAATGCGGGAAGTTGAGCGAGCGACATAGTACCTCCGTACCGTGCCTAGTACTTCAGTTACCGGTCTGCGAGTGACTGGGTGTGATCTGCACACGTACCCCTCCTAATTGCGCCCATTTGGCCATATACCACAGCATATAGATATTGCCCTCGGGCGACCCTATCCCCAATTCCAAGAAACAGGCCAAAAACCCAATGAAACGCGGAGATACGCTCCCAGCCGGGGTTTTTCAGGGTTGAGATATGCTCGGAACACCGAAAGCCCTCGGACAGGCAATTGAGGGCAAGGCAGTCTCCCGAAGGAAACCCGCGGGCCGATGGAACCGGAGCGGGGACAGTGGTGGAAAAGGTAAAGGGATCTATGGCTGACTCGCGAGAAGTGATGAACATCCGGCAGGCGTCGCAATATCTGGGCGTGAGTCCGGACACGCTTTACAAGTACGTGGGCGAGCAGAAGATTCCGGCATTCAAACTGGGCAACCGCTGGCGCTTCAAGAAATCGCGGCTGGACCAGTGGATGGAAGAGAAGTCGAGCGAGATGGAACCGCAGGCGAAACGCAAGGCGAAGGCGGCGTCGAAAGCTGCCGGGTCACAGTAGGAAAAACTTAGGGCCGGCGAGACGCCGGCGCTACAAAGGTGGGCACATGTTTGGATTCGGATCGAAGTCCATTGTTGGCCTGGATGTAGGTTCTTCAAGCATCAAGGCAGTTGAGCTCAAGAAAAAGGGCGGGCAGATTGAAGTCGCGCACCTCGGACTGGAGCCGCTGTCTTCCGACATCGTGGTGGATTCGATGATCGTGGACTCGGGCACGGTGTCGAGCGCGATTTCGAAGCTGTTCCTCGACAACGAGATCAAGACCAAGGCCGTGGCCACCGCGGTAAGCGGGCACTCGGTGATCGTGAAGAAGATCTCGCTGCCCTCGATGAGCGACCAGGAACTGGCCGAGACCATCGAGAAGGAAGCGGCGCAGCACATTCCCTTCGATCTGGCCGACGTCAGCCTGGACTACCAGATTCTCTCCGACGAAGTGGGCAGTCCGCAGATGGACGTCCTCCTGGTGGCGGTGAAGAAGGACAAGATTCTGAACTACACCAACGTACTCTCGATGTCAGGGCGCACCCCCGCTATCGTCGACATTGACGCGCTGGCGCTGCAGAACTGCTACGAGTACAACTACCAGCCCGCGCCGGGCCAGGTGGTGGCGCTTCTGAACCTGGGCGCCAGCGTAATGAACATCAACATCGTGAAGGGTACGACGCCGCTGTTCCCGCGCGACGTCAGCGTGGGCGGGCATCAGTACACCGATTCGCTGCAGAAGGAACTGGACCTGAGCTTTGAAGACGCCGAGTCGCTGAAGCTGGGCAACAAGGTGGGCACGGTTAGCGAAGACGCCAAGCAGCCGATCCTGCAGCAGGTGACCGAGATCATCGTGCTGGAAATTCAGAAGACCTTCGATTTCTTCCGGGCCAGCGCGGCCGGCGAGCATATCGAGAAAATCTACCTGGCGGGCGGGTCGTCGAAAGTGCCGGGCCTGGTGGAAGCGTTGCGGCAAGAGTTTTCGATGCCGGTGGAATTGTTGAATCCGTTCCAGCGGGTCACGCCGCCAGTCGAAGGACACGGAGCGGAACTGGTGGAGCAGAATCCCGGCCAAATGGCAGTGGCAGTCGGCTTGGCCCTGAGGAGCTTTGAATCTCTATGATCAAAATCAACCTGCTGGAAAATTCCAAGGGGAAGAGCAAGCGCGGTGGCGGCGGACCGTCGATGCCCACGATGGAAATGGGTGACATGGGCTCGCCCAAACTGAAGATCCTTGCGGTGCTGGTGATCGCCGGGTTGTTCAACCTGGGCTACTGGTACCGGCTGGATCATCAGACGAAGGCCATCGCGACGCGCATGAAAGTGGCGGAGCAGAAAAACCGCGAGCTGGCCGACGTGAAGGCGCGGTTCCTGGAGCGCCAGACGCAGGCCAACAACTACAAGCGGCGCGTGGATGTGATCGACGGGCTGCGCCAGAGCCAGACCGGTCCGGTCAATCTGCTGGCCATGATGGGCGAGACGGTGAATAACACCGAAGCGGTGTGGCTCAGCAAGATGGACGATCAGGGCACGAGTGTGAACCTGGAAGGAACGGCGTTGAGCACCGACGCAGTCGCCAACCTGATCGCGAACCTGCAAAAGACCGGTTTCTTCAAGACCGTCGAGATCAAGGAAACTTTTCAGGACGACACCATTAAGGACATGCAGGCGTTTCAGTTCACGCTGACCTGCGAGAAGGGAAAGTCGTAGAGGCGGACCTATGGCGAATTTTAACGAACTGTCGGGCATCAAGCAGTGGGGTGTAGTGATCCTCGGGGGAGCGGTGGTGACGGCGGCTCTGTATTTCACCCTGTTCAAGAGCCAGAACGAGCACAACGCGGCCGCGCAGCATGCCCTCGAAGACAAGATTCGGGAAAACAACGAGCTCGAGTCCTACCGGCCC
Organism: Acidobacteriota bacterium; assembly: GCA_013289685.1. Lineage (GTDB taxonomy): Bacteria > Acidobacteriota > Terriglobia > Terriglobales > Acidobacteriaceae > Sulfotelmatobacter. The sequence continues at coordinate 324,781 of JABCZL010000008.1, forward strand.
AAGCTGAAGCAGATGGAGCAGCAGCTGGCCGAGCTCAAACAGCAGCTGGAAATCGAGCAGCGCATTGTTCCCGACGAAAAGCAGGTGGATGGTTTCATCACCATGCTCGACGCCGAGGCCCAAAAGGCGGGCGTGGAATTGCGGCGCTACGCGGCAAAGGACGTCAAGGCGCAGCAGTACTACACCGAAGTGCCGTTCGACATCGAACTCGACGGACCGTACTACTCGGCACTCAATTTCTTTGACCGGGTGAGCAAGCTGGAGCGGATTGTCAACATCGGCGGCCTGCTGGTGGCCACGACGAAGAATCCGAGCTTGGCGAAAGTCAAGCACAACTACCAATACGCGCCCAACGAGAGCATCATCGCGAGTTTCACGGCGACCACATACTTCAGTCACGATTTGACACCTTCAGCGGCAGGCGCCGGGACGAAACCGGGAACGCCGGCGGCGAAGTAGGGATGACTATGAAGCTGACGATCAGGTTAACGACAGGCATTTTGGCAACGGCAATGATGGTGGGCGGTAGCTGGGCCGCGGCTGCGGCACAGAACCCGGACGCCATCGACAACGCGCGCAGCACGGCAAAATCGCTGCAGCAACAGCAGGCCAACCCGGCTCCCAAGCCGGCACCGGGCGCTCCGGCACCCGCGGTGAAACCCGCCGCGATTCCGGGGTCCAAGCCGGTGGCGGCGGCGAAGCCCGCATCCACGTCCTCTGCGAACAACCAGCTCCAGAAAGTGAGTGTGGTTCCAGGGGCAGACGGAGTCCAGATCGAAATCAGTTCCAGCCAGGCGGTGACGCCGCGGGTGACCAAACTGAGTTCGCCGGCCCGTTTATTGGTGGAGCTGCCGGAGACGGTGGTGGCCAGCGCGCAGAGCAAGATTCCCGTGGGCAGCGCCGGAGTGAAGGGCGTGCGCATCGGCATGGACGGCAAGACTCCTCCCACGACCAGCGTCGTGGTGGATCTGGAGAAGCCGTTGGCCTATGAGTTGACTCCCGGATCGGCCGGAAAACTAATCCTGACGTTGCACTCCGATGGAGCTGCACCCAGCGTCGCGAAAAACAGCGCGCCGCCGGCGGTGAAGACTGCTCCAGCGGCGAAGCCAGCGGTGACCGCCACGAAGGCAGCTGCGGCGCCCGCACCTGTAAAGGTTGCAGTGGCTAAGGCGCCAGCCGAGAAGCCAGCGGCATCGGCTTCCAAGTCCGACTCCAAGCAGCCCGCAAAGTCTGCCTCGGTGGCAGCGAAAGTCGCGGCTCCTGCAGTGAGCGCGCCCGAACCTCCGGCGAAGAGTGCGGCTGGGACCCCGGCCAAGCCCAAGCCGGAGGAAAAGAAGTGGGCGATGAGCGGGAAACGCGATCCCTTCTTCAGTCCGGTAGTGCAGCAGAACGGCTCGGGTTGTTCGACCGGAAAGAAGTGCCTGGAGATTGGCGCGATCAATCTGCGGGGCGTGGTGAAGTCGGACAGCGGCTTCATCGCGGTCGTGACCAACAACCTGAACAAAGCTTATTTTCTGCGGGAAAACGATCCTGTGTTTAACGGCTACGTGGTGAAGATCACGGGCGACTCGGTGGTGTTCCAGGAGACGATTCAGGACAAGCTGGGCAAGCCGTTCACGCGGGAAATCGTGAAGAGAATCTTCACGCCGGCAGTTTAAATGCAGGACGGCGCACCCGGAGGCGGGAGCGCCGAAATCAGTTTTGCGAGAAGGACACGCGGGCCAGGCCCGCGGGTGGGGAGAGGCGAAATGCGAAAGCAACAAGTGACAGTGACAATTTTCGTATCGTTGCTGCTGTTGGTGGTCGCTGCGGCCGCGCAGACACCGAGCCAGCTCGATCGAGTCAACGTAGTCCGGAGCACGGACGACATCCGGGTCGAGATCAGCTCCCGCGGCACACTGACGCCGAAGCTGAGCACTCTGGACTCGCCCGCTCGCGTGGTGGTGGATCTGCCGGAAACCGTAATGGCGACCGGCCAGACCCGCATCGCCGTGGGCGCAGCCGGGGTCAAGGGCGTGCGCATTGGCATGGACGGCCAAACGCACCCGACCACGCGCATCGTCGTCGACCTCGACAAGGCTTGCGCCTACGAGTTGACGCCGGGTTCGGCAGGCAAGCTGGTGCTGACCCTGCACGCCAACGCGGTGGCCAAGGCTGCTTCCGAGACCGTAGCGGCGAGCTCGCCGGCTCCGGCCAGCAAGCCCATGTCCCCGTTCGCGCCGCGAGTGATGGACGCGCAATCCGCGCCCAAAGCGCAGACTACGCCCGCGACCAAGCCCATCGCCAAGGATTCAGGCACGCCCACCGACTTTGTTGTGGTCGAGCCTACCTACCAGGCCAAGAGCCCGGTGGCGAGCGATTTGAAAAAAGATGAAGCTGCGGACGAGCCCGCGGTTCGCGCCCAGGAAGCGGCGGCGCGATTCTCCGACAAGACTGCCGCGGAACTGCTTCCCGTCAGCGCCCACTCGGCCCAGACTCAGAACCCGGCTCCCACTATTACTCCTGCGGTCAACCTGGCCGCGGAGCAAAAGGCGCAGAACGCTCAGCAACCGGCCTCGACCGGCCCGAAGTACACGGGCGAACCGATCTCGGTCAACCTGAAAGATGTCGACCTGAAAGACTTCTTCCGTCTGATTCACGAAATCAGCGGACTGAACGTCGTGCTCGACCCCAACGTGCACGGCACGCTGACGGTTGTGCTCGATGACGTGCCGTGGGATCAGGCGCTCGACATCGTGCTCAAGAACAACGACCTGGCCCGCGAACTGGAAGGCAACGTTCTGCGCATCGCCACCGTGGAAACTCTGAAGCACGAAGCCGACGCGCGGCGCGCCCAGATCGATTCCGAAATGCTGGCCGTGGAAAAAGTCTCGGTCACGCGCTTCCTGAGCTACGCCAAGGCGAAGGACGTCATCGTCACGGTGAAGAAATTCCTCTCGCTGCGCGGCGATGTGGTGGCCGACGATCGCACCAACGCGGTCATCGTCAACGACATTCCGAAAGTGCTTCCCATCATCGACCGGCTGCTGACGCAGCTCGATCGCAAGACGCAGGAAGTCGAAATCGAAGCCCGGGTAGTGGCGGCGACGCGGCAGTTTGCCCGCGACATCGGCACGCAGCTCGGCTTTGGCTGGGGCAACGGCCACAGCGCGATCGGTGGAAACCAGCAAGCTGGCTTGACACCGACCACGGTGGGCGGATTGACCCCCGGCTACATCACCACGCCGGGAAGCGGCGGCGGCACCGGATCGACCATTCCATTGTTCTCCAACCTCGGGTCCACCGCGCCTACCAGCGGCTTGACCTTTATCAACGCCAGCAACACGGTCCGAATTGACGCAGTGCTCTCGTTGGCGGAATCGCGCGGCTTGCTGAAAGTGCTGTCCCGTCCGCGAGTCGTAACCCAGAACAACATTCAAGCTCTGGTGAAGCAGGGCGTGCGGGTGCCAATCGTGACCCAGGCGCAGTTGGGCGGTCCTCCGACCGTGACCTACGTCGACGCTTTCCTGCGCTTGACCGTGACTCCGCAGATCACGTCGGAAAACACCATCTTCCTGAACGTGGACGTGGAAAACACCACCCCGAACTTCGGTCAGGAAGTGCAGGGCAACCCGGAACTGATCACGCAGCAGGCCACCACGCAGGTGCTGGTGACCGATGGCGGGACGGTGGTGATCGGCGGCGTCATTCAGACGCAGAACTCGATCAACATCACGCAGGTGCCGTTGCTGGGCAACATCCCGTACCTGGGCAACCTGTTCAAGCACACCCAAGTCACCACTTCCAACCAGGAGCTGATTTTCTTCATCACGCCGCGAATCATTCAGACGTAGTGCGGCTGATGTTTAGTCAGACGTAAAGTCAGAAGCAAGCAGCGAGTTCGAAGATTGAAGCCGCCGTCCTGAAGAACCTGTCAGGACGGCGGTTTTGCGTTTGGGAGGAATAGAGAACTGAGAACTGAGAACTGAGAACTGAGAACCGAGAACTCAGAACTGAGAACTGAGAACTGAAGAACTGACAACTGACAACTGACAACTGACAACTGAGAACTTCCTCCCTCTCCTGATAAACTCAGCCCAATGGACTTCCAGGCGCGCCAGAAGAAGCTTCGCGAGCATCTTGCCACCACCCGGTTCGATGCGCTTCTGATCAGCCATCTTCCCAACATCCAGTATCTGTGCGGTTTTACCGGCAGTGCTGGATTGCTGCTCGTGGAAGAAGCGGACAGCGTCTTCTTTACCGACGTCCGCTACGACACGCAGGCCCACGACGAGGTCAAGGGCGCGAAGGTGGTGATCGCGCGCAAGGCGGTTCTTCCGGCACTGGGAGAATTTCTTGGGCGGCGGCGCAAGCGGGCTCGGGGATGGACGATCGGTCTCGAAGCGGAGCACTTTACCATCGCCGACAAGAATCGGCTCGCCGAGGTGCGCCCCGCCGGCGTCCGACTGAAGGATGCGCCGTCGGTGGTCGAGCGGGCGCGCATGGTGAAGGACGCCGACGAGTTGCGACTGATTCGCGCTGCCGTTGCCTTAGGGGCGAAGTTGTTCGATCGGGCGCTGGAGGTGCTGCGTCCGGGCGTGAAAGAAACCGAGGTGGCCGCGGAGATGGAGTTGGCGGCGCGCCGGGGCGGGGCAGAGGAGATGTCGTTCCCCACGATCATCGCGTCGGGAGCGAGGTCGGCGCTGCCTCACGGGCGGGCCTCCAACCAGCCGATAGCGCGGGGTGGATTCGTCGTCTGCGACTTCGGTGTTATACTCTCGGGTTACTGTTCCGATCAGACGCGCACTGTGTGGGTAGGACCTGTTTCTGAGGACGCACGCCGGCCTTACGAGGCGGTGCGCGAGGCGCAGCAGGCGGCGATTAATGCCGTTCGGCCGGGCATCCCGGTCGGCGAGGTCGATGCGGCAGCCCGTAAGGTGTTGCGTAAGGCGGGGTTAGGGCGTTATTTTACGCACTCGACTGGACACGGGGTGGGACTCGAGATTCACGAATCCCCGCGCGTGGCGGACGGGCAGCGCGAGATTTTGCAGCCTGGGATGGTCATCACAATCGAGCCGGGAGTATACTTCCCCGGCAAATGGGGTGTGAGGATCGAGGACATGGTCGCGGTCACCGCCGGCGGTTGTGAAGTGATGACTCCGACGGGTAAGGATTTTCTGGCAGTCTAGTCTTCTTGACTTTGCTTTTCAGCCGGGCAGGATCAGCGCCCGGCTTCTTCGCGCGTGCCACGATTGGGCTGGCGGGTTGGGCTCGCGGGAGTTGGCGAACCGTCCCACCGGACGTCATATCGACTTCATAACGAAGATCAGAATGAATCAAAAAGAGCTGAAAGAACTAATCGAGTTCTTAATCGAAAAGGATATTGCCGAGTTCGAGTTGGAGCGCGGCGATGTCAAAGTCCGGATCAAGCGCGCCGGGGAACACACCCTTGTCCACAGTCACGGGGAGCCGCGATTCTATGCGGTGCCTCCCGCCCCGGGGGCCGGCCCTGAATTGGGCGCCGCGCCTTTGACGCCCGCAGCCGCGCCTGCGCCGCCAGCCCCGCCTGCTCCTGAAGAAGGACTTCACATGGTGAAGTCTCCTATCGTGGGGACATTCTATGAAGCTCCCTCGCCGGGGGCTCCTCCGTTCGTGAAGCCCGGGGACATGGTGGAAGTGGGGCAGGTACTGTGCATCGTCGAGGCCATGAAGCTGCTGAACGAGATCGAGTCCGACGTTGCCGGGGAGATCGTCAAAAACCTGGCGGTGAATGGCCAGCCGATCGAATACGGCCAGGACTTGTTCGTGATCAGGCCGAAGAAGTGAATTTGGATTCCCCATCAGGGCGCGCCGATTCGCGCCTTTTTTGTGTCTGCGGCATGAGCAGGCAGCGGGACTGCGTCCCGCGGACGGCCGAGGGCGGCCGTCCCCACATTTTTCAAAGCTCGCAGCTAATGCCTACAAGCTGGAAGCTAGGAGCTAGAAGCTAGAAGCTGTTCCCCATGTTCAAGAAGATCCTCATTGCCAATCGCGGAGAGATTGCACTGCGCGTCATCTGCGCGTGCAAGGAGCTGGGCATCCGCACGGTCGCCATCTACAGTGAGGCCGACCGCAATTCGTTGCCCGTGCGTTTTGCGGATGAGGCTATCTGCATCGGCCCACCGCAACTCGCCCTCAGCTATCTGAACATTCCAGCGGTCATCAGCGCGGCGGAAATCGCCAACGTCGAGGCGGTGCATCCCGGTTATGGACTGCTGGCGGAAAACGCCAACTTCGCCGAAGTGTGCGAGACCAGCGGCATTAAATTCATTGGCCCGCGACCCGAAGTGACTCGCCTGATGGGCGAGAAGGAAAAAGCCCGCGCCGCGATGAAGCAGGCGGGCGTGCCGATTCTGCCGGGGTCGGACGGCATCATTGCCTCCGACGCCGAGGCGGTCGAGTGGGCGCGGCAGGTCGGGTTTCCGGTAATCGTGAAAGCTTCGGCCGGAGGCGGCGGGCGCGGCATGCGCATCGTCCGCACGGAAGAAGAGCTTCCGGCGCTGTTCAAAGCGGCGCAGGCGGAAGCGGCCGGCGCGTTTGGCAACGGCGATCTCTACATGGAGAAGTACGTTGAGCATCCCCGGCACATCGAATTCCAGGTGCTCGCCGACGAGCACGGCAACGTGGTAAGCCTCGGTGAGCGCGAATGTTCCATCCAGCGCCGTCACCAGAAACTGCTGGAGGAATCGCCCTCCACGGTGGTTACCCCCGAACTGCGCGACCAGATTGGCGCGGTACTGTGCAAGTCGCTGGCGGCGATCGGCTACAGCAACGCGGGCACGATTGAGTTCCTGATGGACCAGGACCGGCGGCTGCATTTCATCGAGATGAACACCAGAATTCAGGTCGAGCATCCGGTGACGGAAATGGTCACCGACGTCGATCTGGTGAAGAGCCAGATCATGATCGCGGCCGGAGCGCACATGCGGGACGTGCTGCAGGGGCCGATTGTCCATCGCGGACACGCCATCGAGTGCCGCATCAATGCCGAGCATCCAGAGAAATTCACGCCGTCCGCGGGGAAGATTACTGCGTTTCATCCTCCGGGTGGGACGGGCGTGCGCGTCGACACCGCCGCTTATGCCGAGGGCGTCATCCCTCCGTATTACGATTCGCTGATTGCCAAGCTGATCGTCCGCGGCAAAGACCGCAGCGAAGCGGTTTCGCGCATGGCGCGGGCGCTGGAGATGTTCATTGTCGAGGGTGTCTACACGACGATCCCGCTGCACCGCAAGATTCTGGCGGATGAGGATTTCCGCGCGGGGAAGATCGATACCGGATTTATTGAGCGGTTCCTCAAGAAGAATGGGAAGCCGGCGTAGCCCGCGAGGCAGCCGCGAAGCGGCGTCAGATTGCAGCCCACGGCGCGAGCCGTGGGTGAACGCGGGGCAGTTGACCGAGCCCCGGCGGGGCGGAAGAAGCGCCTCATGACTCATGTTCCCCGTCTCTATCCCATCGTGGACGCCTCGTTCTTTCAAACCACCGCCGAGCTGATCACGTTCTCCGAAGAACTCGCCGTCGGCGGGTGCAGGCTGCTGCAGTACCGCAATAAATCTGGCAATGCGCGGGTAATGCTGGAACAGGCGCGGGAATTGCGTCGGGTTTGTCGGACAGGAGTGTCCGACCCACATGTTCGGTGGATCATGAATGACCGGGCCGACTTGTGTCTGGCGGCTGAGTTTGACGGGGTGCATGTGGGGCAGGAGGATTTGTCTCCCGACTCCGTGCGCGGGATCATCGGGCCGGAGCGCTGGCTGGGCGTATCGACGCATAATCCCGAGCAGCTTCGCGATGCGGACCTCACGTCGGCGGACTATGTCGCCATCGGGCCGGTGTTCGCCACTTCCAGCAAAGACAGGCCTGATCCCGTGGTGGGCCTGGATGGCGTGCGGCGGGCGCGGCAGTTAACGCGCAAGCCGGTGGTGGCCATCGGAGGCATCACACGGGCGAATGCCGCCTCCGTGATTGAGGCTGGGGCCGACTCCGTGGCGGTGATATCCGATCTGTTACGGGCTCCACGTAAATCAGCAGAGGAATTTTTCCGCATTCTGAGGTAAAGTTCAGGGCATTGTGAGTATTTGCTTTTCGGGTTGTCATCCTGAGCGAAGCGAAGGACCTATGCATTTTGCCGGAACCGGCAGACTGCATAGGTCCTTCGTCGGGCAAAGAGCGCCCTCCTCAGGATGACAAAATGAGTGGCCGACGAAGAAGGCGAACGACCAACGACTAAGGACCAACGACTAACGACCAACGACCGACTCCGGAGGCTTCCTGAGTACAACTTCTACCGAGCCGTCTACGGGCAGCGACTGGGACATCCACAGTCATCAGGATAAGGAACTGGTACAGGGCCTCGGCCTGACCAGTGCCACCATGCTGGTCATGGGGTCGATGATCGGCTCCGGCATCTTCATCGTGTCGGCGGAGATTGGCCGCGAAGTCGATTCTCCGGCGTTGCTGATCGGGGCCTGGGCGGTTGCCGGATTCATGACCATCGTGGCCGCGCTCAGCTATGGCGAGCTGGCCGCCATGATGCCGCGGGCCGGAGGGCAATATGTTTATTTGCGCGAGGCGCTCGGGCCGCTCTGGGGATTCCTTTACGGCTGGACTTTATTCCTGGTGATTCAGACCGGGACCATTGCCGCTGTCGGCGTGGCGTTTGGCAAGTTTCTGGGCGTTTTCTGGCCATCGATTTCTTCGACGCACTGGCTGCTGCTCATCTGGAAGGTCCCGCCCATTCGCATCGGGCCCATGGTGCTGGGCAACATGGATGTTGGAATCAATACCCAGAACCTGATGGCGATCCTGCTGGTGATTTTCCTTTCTGTGGTGAACATCTTCGGTGTGAAAACGGGCGCTGCGATTCAGAACATCTTCACCGCGGCCAAGGTTTCCGCGCTGCTGGGATTGGCGGTCTTTGGTTTCGCTCTCGGACGAAACGCGACGGCAGTGGCCGCCAACTTCGGGGCCAATTTTTGGCACAACGCGGGACTGACCGCGCAGCATGCCGTGCAGGTCGGGGTGGGTGGCCCCATCGTCATGGTTGGGACGCTGACCATCCTTGCCGTGGCTCAGGTAGGCTCGCTGTTCTCGGCCGATGCCTGGAATAACGTGACCTTCACCGCCGGGGAAGTAAAGAATCCCAGCCGGAACCTGCCGCTGTCGCTGGCTTTGGGCACGGGTGTGGTCATCGCGCTCTACATTGCCTGCAACTTTATTTATCTGACTGCCCTGCCGCTGGATGGAACTGCCGGCGCAACGACGATTCTGGGACGAGGAATCAAGTATGCCGCGGAAGAACGCGTGGGCACAGCGGTTATGACGCAGATGTTCGGTTCCGTCGGCGGCCTGCTCATGGCAGCCGCGATCATGATTTCCGGCTTCGGCTGCGCCAATGGGCTGATTCTCTCCGGCGCGCGCGTCTATTACGCCATGGCAAAAGACGGTCTCTTCTTCCGCAACGTGGCCAGACTGCATCCTAAATACAAGACGCCCGCGGTTTCGCTGATGGTGCAGATGGTGTGGGCGTGCCTGCTGTGCGTCTCCGGCAGCTACGGACAGCTTCTGGACTACATCATTTTCGCGGTGCTGGTGTTCTACATTCTGACGATTGTGGGATTGTTCGTGTTGCGGCGGACCCGTCCGAACGCCGTGCGGCCCTATAAGGCCGTGGGATATCCCGTGCTGCCGGTCATTTATATTGTGATGGCTTTATTCATCGATGTCGTACTATTGCGCTACAAGCCGCAGTTCACGTGGCCGGGGCTGATTGTGGTGCTGCTGGGGATTCCGGTCTACTATGCGTGGTCCAGGAGGTCGCGACGTGGCAACACAAGTGAGTCCGCCTAAGATCCAGGGAGAAAGCAAGGGGCCAAATCTGCTGGCCACCAAGCCGCTGAACCTGCTGATGGAAGAGGCCCGCGAGACGGGCGAGCACAGCCTGAAGCGCACGCTCGGGGTTTTCCAGCTCACCGCGCTGGGTGTGGGCGCGATCATCGGCGCTGGCATTTTTGTCATGGTGGGGCTGGGCGCGCAGTATGCGGGGCCGGGACTCACTTTGTCGTTCGTTTTGTCCGGACTGGGATGCGCCTTCGCCGGCCTTTGTTACGCCGAATTCGCGGCCATGATTCCGCTGGCGGGCAGCGCTTACACCTACGCCTACGCCACGCTCGGCGAACTGCTCGCGTGGATCATCGGCTGGGACCTTACGCTCGAGTATGCCATGGGCGCCAGCACGGTCTCGTCGGGGTGGTCCAATCACTTCATCGAACTGCTGAACATTTTTCACATCAAGATGCCGCTGTGGCTGGCCTACGATCACTGGACCGCGCTGAAGATCGCGGAGAATATGATTGCGCGGCAAATGGCGCAGGCGGCAGACTCCTCGCTGGTGGCGGGCTCGCAGGCGTTTCTCGATAAAGTAAGCGCCATTACCAGCACGCAGTCTCCGGAATTGCTGCAGCGGGCGCACCAGTTGCTGGGTGCCCCGCACATGTTTGGAATGGAAGTCGGGCTGAATCTTCCCGCCTTTATCATAGCTTTGGTAATCACGGCGATTCTCGTGGTTGGCATCAAAGAGAGTGCGCGGTTCAACGCGGGGATCGTGGTCATCAAAGTTTCGGTCGTGCTCTTCGTAATCGCGCTAGGTGCTCGCTACATCAATGTTAGCAACTGGGGTACCGACTGGCACTCGTATGCGCCCAACGGCTTCGCAGGAATTGGCGCAGGTGCTGCCTACATCTTCTTCGCCTACATTGGCTTTGACGCGGTCTCGACTACCGCGCAGGAGGCCAAGAATCCACAGCGCGACCTGCCCATCGGTATGATCGCTTCCCTGGCCATTTGTACTGTCTTGTACATCGCCGTGGCTGGCGTGCTAACCGGGATGATGCACTGGCAACAGATCAACATCGAGGCGCCGGTAGCGCGCGCATTTCTGGACCGGGGTCTCACCACCGCGTCGCACATTATCACGCTGGGTGCACTCGCAGGACTGACCAGCGTGATGCTGGTAATGCTGCTGGGCCAGACTCGAGTTCTCTACTCCATGGCCAACGACGGCCTGCTGCCGAAGAAATTTTTCGCGGCCGTCCATCCCAAATTCCGCACGCCGTGGAAGAACACGATTCTGGTGGGCCTGCTGGCGGCGATCGTCGGCAGCCTGACTCCGATCGACGATATCGGCAGGATGGTGAACATCGGGACCCTGCTGGCGTTCGTGATCGTGTCGGTTTCCGTGATGGTGTTGCGGCGCACCAATCCAAATCAGCCGCGGCCCTTCCGCACCCCGTGGGTGCCCCTGATCCCGATCCTGGGCGTGATCGCGAACGGTTACATGATGCTTAGGCTGGGAATGTGGAATTGGATCCGTCTGATTGTCTGGCTCGCCATTGGCTTGGTTGTGTACTTCGCCTACAGCGTGAAGCACAGCCGCGTGCAGGCAATCGCTGCGGGACGAACGCCGGAAGCCTGATCGGCCTAGACTCTCAGGCCCTCCGCACAGCGCGGAGGGCCTTTTTGTTTTATAGTCGGTGAGTCGGTGAGTAGACACACATGGCTATGATTCATGAGTTTGTCTTGATTTCCCGAGATGACTATGATCTTCGGAGTACTAGCTCGTTCTATGAACGCTTTAAGCAACTTCGCCGAGGGACTTACGTAAAACTTCATGACAGTCTCATCCACTATGTGGCCGATTCACTGCCGTGGTTCAAGTCCTACAATCCTTCAACAAGGAAAGCCCAAAGAGGCCTCAACTTTTGGGGCGTAACCGTGATTAGCCGGCGTGGAGCGCAGTCTGCCGCCGAGGTATTCGAAGCCTGGGCTGCACTGTTCGAAAACAGTCCCCCGACCCTGCGACTAACCGGGCCTTATTCCCGAACTGATGACAGAGAAGGATACGAGGCGCTCAAGTACGATCGCGACTCGACCGTGAGGGCCTTCAGGCGGCTAGCCAGGATGTGTCGCAAAGCCTCGGAGTCTCGCGGGAGACTCTTTGTACTGCACTTCGGAATTTAGCTCCCCATGAAGGCTCTCCGCAATCTCCGCACCATCGGCGCGCTCCTGCTGCTCGTCATGGCCGTTGGAACCGCCGGCTATCACTACATTGAAGGCTGGTCGTGGTTCGACGGTTTCTACATGGTGGTGACCACGCTGACCACCATCGGCTACCAGGAGGTGCATCCACTGTCGCATGCGGGGCGCACGCCGGAGGCATGATCGGTCCAGACTCTCAGGCCCTCCGCACAGCGCGGAGGGCTTTTTTGTTTTATAGTCGTGGGCGGTATGAAAATTGTCACGGCAGCGGAAATGCGCGCCATCGACCGCGCCACCAGCGAGCGCTTCGGCGTGCCCTCGTTGACGCTGATGGAGAATGCCGGATCCGCAGTGGCGGAACATGTGCTGGCGCATTACAGCGCTGCGCAGAAGATTACGGTTTTTTGCGGCAAGGGCAACAACGGTGGTGACGGATTCGTGGCCGCCCGCAGGTTGCACGAGGCTGGGAAGACCGTGCAGGTCGTCCTGCTGGCCGATCGAGTAGATCTTCGCGGCGACGCGGCCGTCATGTTCGACAAGCTGCCGGTGGCTGCGACGGTCGTCCACCGTAGCGAGGACTTGAAGGACGAGCGGGTGCGGCTCGCCCTTTCTGCCGAGTTGTTTCTCGATGCGATTCTCGGCACCGGCTTCAGGCCACCCGTCACTGGCATGTATGCCGATGCCATCGCGATCCTGAACGCGAGTTCGGCGCCGGTGGTCGCCGTCGACATTCCTTCCGGGGCCGACGCAGATGCGATGGGTCCGCAGACAGGAATCATGGCGCGCGCAGATTCGATCATCACCTTCACCGCGCCGCGTCCGGCACACGTTTTCGGCGCACTTACGACAGGGCCGACTTACATAGCAGCGATCGGTTCACCGCCAGAGGCCATCGTTTCGTCACTGCAGCTGAACGTGATCACCGCCCGTGATTTCGCGCCGCTGATTGGGCCGCGTCCGGCGGATTCGAACAAAGGGAAGTACGGGCACGTGCTCGTCGTCGGAGGATCGGTCGGCAAGGCTGGATCGGTGGCCATGGCCGGGATGTCCGCGCTGCGAGCCGGCGCGGGACTGGCGACGGTGGCGACGCCGAAGTCTGTGCTGCCGACGGTTGCCGGATTTCATCCCGAGCTGATGACCGAACCTCTGACAGAAACGCGCGCAGGCACGATTTCAGCAGGCGCCGAAGCGCGGCTGGACGCGCTGGTCCAAGGGAAGAGCGTGCTGGCGATCGGACCAGGAATATCGCGATACCCGGAGACGGCTGAACTGGTTCGAACTCTGGTGGGCAAGAGCGACATTCCCACCGTGCTCGACGCCGATGGGCTGAACGCCTTCGAGGGGCAGACGATTGAATTGAGCGGCAAGGGCCGGGTGCTGGTCATCACTCCGCATCCTGGGGAAATGGCGCGGCTTGCGGGGTGCTCTACCGCCGACGTGCAGAAAGACCGGCTGGGCGTGGCGCGGCAGTTTGCCCGCGACCACGAATTGATAGTCGTGCTCAAAGGCAACCGGACGCTGGTGGTACAGCCGGACGGCGAAGCCTGGGTCAACACGACGGGAAATCCTGGAATGTCGACTGGCGGGACGGGCGACATTCTTACCGGTATGGTTGCCGCCATGATCGCGCAACATCCGAAGGATGTGCTGCCGGCGGTGTGTGCTGCGGTGCATCTGCATGGCCTCGCCGGCGATGTGATGCGCGAGAGTGTGGGCGAGCATTCGATGGTTGCCACGGATTTGTTGCGAGGGTTGCCGGAGGCTTTCTTGCGCGCCCAGAAAACCGCGCGGGAGAAGTTCGTGGGTTGGAACGGCTGAATGGAAATCTGTGATGCCGTGGAAGAGCGGCCCGCGGTGTCGTGGAAGAGCAGTCCTCGATGCGCCGTGGAAGAGTGGCCTTTTCAGGGCCGCGTTAAGAGCGGATACGCCGAGGGCTTTCAGCCCCGGTGGTTGCCTTTCATCATGTCGCCGGTGAGAGCTTCACCGGGCTAAACAGAGTGCTGAAAAACTCATATGCCTTGCACAGGAAAATAGGGTAAGAAAGCAGGCATGCGCGGAGACGATCAGCAACAGGATGGGGTGTTCAGCTATGTCAGTCTGGAACAGCGGGT
>JABCZL010000009.1 GCA_013289685.1 Acidobacteriota bacterium
ACAGATTTCTTCCGCGTGTTTCGTAATCCTTGCGTGGGGTGAGTGCCGGGTGCCGAAGCGCTAACCTAAGGCCGCTCATTGTAGCACGTTCAACGCTGAGCCCTGGGACACCGGCGGACAGGCTTTGCAATCACGAACAGGTTGGAGAAAGCTGCGGCGTACACTTCCACCGCATTCCGCGGGCGCGCACGCCCGTTCGCCAACGCGGGCCCGGACTAATGGGAGATGAAGTCCGAGAAGAAGTACGCCAGAACTCCGAACAACGCAAGACCGCAGATGCCGTAGCAGGTGAGCACCCACGCTCCGCGGCCTTCATGCTTCCTGACGGCGGAAGTGGTAGCAGTGCTGGACGACTGGTCAATACCCGTAGAAGAGACGACAGGGGCCCGATCTTCCATGCAAAAAACCTCCAACGGAAAGATCGTGGCGCAAGTACGTTATGCGTCACGCCTGCCTCGCATCGTGGCGAAGCAAGACTATCTAAGCGGATTTTAACTCGGATTGATGGGGCTGGAGGAGAAAAATGTGACGGGAGGTTCTAATATTACTATGTAAAGCAATTGTCACTATATGTTAAATATTCCGCTTTTCCCATTCGCTTCCGGCCCAGCTGTCCCGAATCCCCGCCTGTCCGCCGCCGTACAACCTTTTTATTCGCCATGGTTTCCCAGCACATAGTCGCTTCGCGCCTACGCGCATCGCCGCCTGCATGGGATAATAGCTGAGGGTTCCTCTTCCTAACTTATGCGTGATCGTTGCCTTGCCGCCATCGTTTGCTGTGTGCTGATCGCCAGCGCCAGTTCCCAGCAGGTTAGCCCAGCACCGTCGAGTTCATCGCCTCCCGCCAAGAGCGCCGTCCCAACGGATCAGACCGCCGCCCAAAAAGCCGCCGAAGCGGCGAAGGCGAAGGCGAACAAAGACGCGAAGTCTCCCGACTACGCCCAGGAGTCCTTCGTCATCGAGCAGATGCACTCGCGCTACCGCTTTGAGGCCGACGGCACCGGACGCAAAGAAACCACTGCCCGCATTCGCGTGCAGAGCGAAGCCGGTGTCCAGCAGTGGGGACAGTTGCAGGAAGGCTACAACTCCGCCAACGAGCGCGTCGAGATTCCCTACGTGCGCGTGCTCAAAGAAGATGGCAGCGTGGTCAAGGCCGGCGACGACGCCGTGCAGGACCTGAGCGCTCCCATCGAACGCGAAGCCCCCGTCTACACCGATTACCGCCAGAAGCACATTACTGTCCCCGGCCTCCGCCCCGGCGAAGTCCTCGAATATGACATGGTCACGGTAATTCACACCCCGCTGGCCGCCGGGCAGTTCTGGACGGAATACGAATTCGACAAGACCAACATCGACCTCGACGAAACCGTTGACGTCGATGTCCCCTCCGGCCGCTCCCTGAAGCTGAAGTGCAAGCCGGGGCTGGATCCGAAGATCACCGAAGAAAACGGCCGCCGCATCTACCACTGGTCGAGTTCTCATCTCGAGCGCGAAGACGACTCCGCCAAGGACAAGGACAAAGACAAGAAGAAAAAGAAACACCGTCCCGACGATGACCGTCCCGATGTCCAGCTCACCACCTTCGAAACCTGGGAGCAGATCGGCCGCTGGTATGCCTCCCTCGAAAAAGACCGTCGCGCGCCCTCGCCCGAAGTTCGCGCCAAGGCACAAGAGCTGACCAAGGGCCTGAACACCGATCTGGAAAAGACGGAAGCCCTCTACGATTTCGTGGCGAAAAACTTCCGCTACGTCAGCCTCTCTCTTGGCGTCGGACGCTACCAGCCCCACGCCGCGTCCGACGTGCTTCACGACCAGTACGGCGACTGCAAAGACAAGCACACGCTGCTCGCTTCGCTGCTTCAGGCCGAAGGACTGCACGCCTGGTCTGTGCTGATCAATTCCAGCCGCAAGCTCGATCCCGACGTTCCGTCGCCCTCGCAGTTCGACCACGTCATCACCATGCTGCCTCTCGGCAGCGGGGATAAGAAAGAGCAGGTTTGGATGGACACCACCGCCGAGGTCGCTCCCTTCCGCCTGCTCTCCTACACGCTGCGCAGAAAACAGGCGCTCGTAATTCCGCCGGCCGACCCGCCATCTTCCGTAGCTCCGCATCTGGAAGAGACCCCGGCCGATACGCCCATGCCCGACACCGAAGTCTCCGAGATCGACGGCAAGATCAACGACATCGGCAAACTCGAAGCCCACGTGCACTACGAGTTTCGCGGCGACGAAGAACTGCTGCTGCGTTCGGTCTTCCGCCGCGTCCCCCAAGCCAACTGGCAGCGCGTCGTCGAAAACGTGAACGCCGGCCTGGGCGGAGACATCACCAACCTCAAGGTCAGCGATCCAGCCGCGACCCGCGAGGCGTTCACGCTGAACTACGACGTCTCCCGGGCAAACTTCCTCGACTGGTCCAAGAAGAAGACGGAAATTGTTTTACCCCTGGTGCAGTTCAATCTTCCCGACGTCAATGCCGACGATGCCGACCCCGATTCGAATCCCGACCCTCTGAAGCTGGGTCCCAAGGCGTCGTACTCCTACCAAATCAAACTCGAACTGCCCGCCAAATACACGGCGCACGCGCCTCTGGCTTTCTCTCTGAAGCGCGACTATGCCGAGTATCAGGCCACGTACAAAATTGATGGCGGCACCTTCACCGCCGGCCGCAAGCTGACTCTGCACGACGACGAACTCCCCGTCGCCCGTGCCTCGGATTACGAATCGTTCCGCCGCGCCGTGAGCGCCGACCTCGCGCAGAAGCTTTCGGTCGAAAGCACCGTGGCCGGAGCGCCCGCCCCTCCCGCCGATATGAAGGCTGACGATCTGGTCGACAGTGGCCGCGCCGCGGCCGACGCTGGCAACCTGCCCATGGCGCTGGTGCTCTTCAAGCGCGCCACCGAAGTCGATCCCAAAAATAAATTCGCGTGGAACAATCTGGGTCTCGTCTATTTCGCCATGCGCGAAAACGATCAGGCCGTCGCCGCCTTCCAGAAGCAGCTCGACGTCAACCCCTACGACGAGTACGCCTACAACAACCTCGGCCGCGTCTATTGGAACGATCGCAAGTACGAAGAAGCGGTCAAGGCCTTCAACAAACAACTGGAAAACAATCCCCTCGACCAGTTCGCCCACTCCAACCTCGGCCAGATGTACGCCGAGTGGCACAAATACGATCTGGCCGCTGCGGAACTGGAAAAGGCAGTAGCCGTGACGCCTGACACTGCTAACGGCGCCGGCGAGTTGCAGGTGGCCCTGGGAGACGCCTACCTGAATCTTGGCCAGGACGACAAAGCCCTCGCCGCCTTCGATCACGCCGTCGAACTCTCGGCCACCCCGACCGTGTGGAACAACATTGCCTACCAGCTCTCGCTGAAAGATTCTCACCTCGACCGCGCCCAGCAGTACGCCGAATCCGCAGTGTCTGCGACGGCCGCCGCGCTGCGCAACGTCTCGCTCGACCGCCTCTCCAACAAAGAGTTGCCGTTGGTTTCATCGCTGATCGCCTACTGGGACACGCTGGGCTGGGTTCACTTCGGCGAAGGCGATCTCAGCAAGGCTGAAAAATATGTCGCCGCCGCCTGGGAACTCGGTCATCACGGCGAAGTCGGCGACCATCTGGGACAGATCTACCAGAAGCGTGGCGAGAAAGACCTTGCCCTGCGCACCTACGCGCTGTCGATGAATGGCCTGCGTCCCGATCCCGAGACCCGCGGCCGCCTGGCCTCGCTCGCTGGAGGAGACGCCAAAGTTGACGCCGCCGTAGCCCGCTCCAAAGACGAACTCCAGCACCTCAGCACCATCGACCTGGGCAAGGCCCACCAAACCAGCAACGCCGATTTCTTCATCCTGCTAAGCGGCGGCGGGGGCTCACCCGCGAAAGTCGACGCCGTGAAATTTGTCAGCGGAGACGAGAAACTGAAATCCTTCACCGAAGCCCTCAAGACCGCCGACTACCACCTGACCTTCCCCGACGACACTCCGGTCAAAGTCTTCCGCCGCGGCACCCTCTCCTGCGCCATAGCCACCGGCAAATGCGAGTTCGTGCTCACGCTCCCAGATGATGTGCGCACGGTAGACTAGAAGTTCTTAGAGGGGTATGTGGGGACAGCCGCCCTCGGCTGTCCGCCGGGCGCAGCCCCGAGCCGTCGATTCGACGCGCAATTGCGCTTTTGCGAACAGTTTCTCTCCCGCCTTCGGAAATTGCGCAGATGGGGCGCCCTCCAAAATGAATGCTTGACATGTACGGTTGTACCGTACATACTGGGAACGGTAGAAAGTATTTCTCTCTTTAGCCGCTCTTGGCTCGAACGTAAGAGTGCAACCGCAAGCAGTGCCCAAGAAAACAGGCGGTACGACTGAAGGAGAAATATGCCGAGACAAAAGGGCAACGTGGAACTTGTCCGCTTCCGCCACAAAGGGCTAAGGCAACTCCACGAGGACGGGAACGCCAAGGGCGTACCGTCCGCGATGGCCGACAAGCTGCGCAAGCTTTTGTTCGCGCTTGAAACAGCCGACGCGTTAGAACAGCTCCGACGATTTCCCGGATGGAAGTTGCACCCTCTTAAAGGTTACCTGAAAGGGGCATGGAGCCTGACTGTTAGCGGAAACTGGCGATTGATCTTCCGGTACGAAGAACAGAGCAACACCGCCAGCGACATTGACCTTATCGACTACCACTAGGGAATCCGAAATGCCCATGAAGAACCCACCACATCCGGGAGACCTGATCCGAACCGAAGTCATCGAAGCTCTCGGCCTCACCGTCTCGAAAGCGGCGGAGATTCTGAAAGTACGCCGTGCCACGCTCTCCGACCTTCTTCACGGCAAGGCAGCGCTGACACCAGAGATGGCGCTACGCATCGAAAAGGCGTTCGGTCCCGACATGGATCACCTGCTTAGGATGCAGTTGGCCTATGACGTAGCGAAAACGCGAGAGCATGCACGGACCATCTCGATCAAGCGCTATGCTCCCGCGTGATGTCCCACGTTAGTTCCCGCAACGCCGCCCATGCCAAGCCGTCGCCTGCTCGTAAGCATGCGCCACCCGCAGCACCAAATCCTCCCGCCAGTGCGCCCCCGCGATCTGCATCCCGATCGGCAGCCCGCCCTGCGTGAATCCGCAAGGCACCGAAATTGCCGGCAGCCCCCACACATTAAACGGCCGCGTATTCCGCAGCAGCCTCAGTTCCGCCGGACGCAGCTCATCCGGATTTGCCTTCAGATCGGCAATCGCCGGAGCGGCCATCGGCGTCGTCGGAGTCACCAGCACATCCACATCGGCAAAGACCGCGCGAATGCTGCGCCGAGCCTCCTCCAACTCACGCCGCCGCAGGATGTACTCGCCAGCAGAGACCGTCTCTCCCGTCCGAATGCGCCGCAACGTTTCCGCCTGATACAACTCCGAACTCTTCGCGACATTCTCCGCGTGAAACGCGTACGACTCAGCCGCCTGCACCGTCCGGTCGGTCGGCACTTCAATCTCAACTTCTCTCAACTCCGCGCCCAGGCTCTGCAATCCCCGCAGCGCATGCTCCATCGCCGACGCCACTTCCGCATCGAGCTCGTCAAAGAAATAAGCGCGCGGCACGCCCACCCGCATCCCCTTCGCCCCCTCCCGCAGCGCCGACACATAATCCGCCACCGAAACATCCACCGACGTAATGTCGCCCGCATCGTACCCCGCAATCGCTTGAAGAACGATAGCCGTATCCTCCACCGTCGCCGCCAGCGGCCCAACATGATCGAGCGACGACGAAAGCGGAATCACTCCCCGGCTCGACACCCGCCCATAAGTCGGTTTCAAACCCACGCACCCGCAAAGCGCAGCCGGTTCGCGAATCGATCCCGCCGTATCGGTGCCAATCGCCGCGTAAGCCAGACCCGCAGCCACCGCGGCCGCCGACCCTCCCGACGATCCTCCCGCAACTCGCCCCACATCCCACGGATTATGAACGTCCCCAAAGTAGCTGACCAGCGAACTCCCGCCGTAAGCAAACTCATGCAGATTATTCTTTCCGACAATGACCGCCCCAGCCTGCCGCAACCGCCGCACCACCTCCGCGTCCTGCGTCGGAACCCGATCCTTGTAGAGCGCGCTCGCCGCAGTCGTACGAACTCCGTCCGTATCGATCAGATCCTTCAGCGCCACCGGAACCCCATGCAGCGCCCCGCGCCACTCTCCGCGCAGAATTTCCGCTTCCGCTCTCCGCGCCTCATCCAGAGCAGACTCACCCATAACCGTGATGAACGCGTTGAGCCCCGGGTTCAGCTTCTCAATGCGCGAAAGACAGCCCTGCGTGATCTCGTCCGGAGAAATCTCCCTCCGCTGCAAACGCAGCCCCAGTTCAGAAATAGAAATGAAGTCGTTCATAAAGCGCCCATTGTAAAGGCTGACGGATTTTCGGTCTCTGCGCGCTCCGAACAATCAGTTCGAATCACCGCTTTACCGCTTCGAAGCCTACAAATGCGTGAACCACCGTGGAAGAGCGGCCCTTCCAGGGCCGCGTAGAGCCCCGTGAGATCGAACGGGCTTCAGCCCCCGTGGTCGACTTCCCCCGTGTCCTCAGTGGTTAATTTTTTTCAAACCGACTCCGCATCTCGTTCATCCAAAAGTCCTATAATTGTTCCAGTCAGTACTGGGGGCCAAAGAAAGATCATGCCCGAAATGACGATCGCGCCCGTTGCGACGCACGGTTTCTTTGTGGATGGCCGGTGGCGGGAAGACGGCGATATCGTCGAGATTCACGCCCCCTACGATGGCTCCCTGATCGCCCGCGTCGTGCAAGGCCGTCGCGAGCACGCGGACGCCGCCATCGCCGCCGCCGTCAAGGCTTTCGGCACCACCCGCCGCCTGCCTGCCTTCGAGCGCCAGCGCGTTCTCCGCCGTATCTCCGCCTCCATAACCGAGCGCAAAGAAGAATTTGCCCGCACCCTGGCGCAGGAGGCCGGCAAGCCCATCAAGGGCGCGCGCATCGAAGTTGAGCGCGCCATCTTTACCTTCAACGTGGCCGCCGAGGAAAGCACGCGCATCAACGGCGAAGTCCTTCCCCTCGACTGGCAGGAATTCACCGCCGGCCGCTGGGGCATCGTGCGCCGCTTCCCGCTCGGCCCCATCGCCGGCATCACGCCGTTCAATTTTCCCATCAATCTCGTCGCCCACAAAGTTGCCCCCGCAATCGCCGCCGGATGTTCCATGGTGTTAAAGCCCGCGCCCCAAACGCCGCTCTGCTCGTTGCTTCTCGCTGAATGTGTGCAGCAGGCGGGCTGGCCCGACGGCGGCCTGAGCGTCCTTCCGCTCTCCAATGAAGATGCCGGCCTCCTCGTAACCGACGACCGCATCAAGCTCATCAGCTTCACCGGCAGCGTCCCCGTCGGCTGGGACATCAAGCGTCGCGCCGGAAAAAAGAAAGTTGTACTCGAACTGGGAGGCAACGCCGCCGTCATCGTCCACAGCGACGCCGACCTCGCCTACGCCGCCGAGCGCTGCGTCACTGGCGGCTTCGCGTATGCCGGGCAGACCTGTATTTCCGTGCAGCGCATTTTGGTGGAGCACTCGGTCTACGGCCGGTTCACCGATCTCCTGGTCGAAGGTGTCAAGCAGCTGAAGACGGGCGATCCGCTCGACGACTCCACCGACGTCGGCCCACTCATTCGCGAGAGCGACGCCATTCGCACCGTCACCTGGATCGACGAAGCCGTCCGCGCCGGCGCTCGCCTGCTCTGCGGCGGAGGCCGCAAGAATCTCATCGTCGAACCCACCGTGCTGACCGGCACCAAGCCCGACATGAAAGTAAACTGCCAGGAAATCTTCGGCCCCGTGGTGACTGTTGAGCCCTACAAAGATTTCGACCAGGCCCTGCGCCAGGCCAACAACACCGCCTTCGGCATGCAGGCCGGAGTCTTCACCCGCGACGCGAAGCTGCTCTTCCAGGCCTACGAAGAATTGGAAGTCGGCGGCGTGATCGCCGGAGACGTCCCCTCCTTCCGCATCGATCAAATGCCCTACGGCGGCGTCAAAGATTCCGGTTTAGGTCGCGAAGGTCTTCGCTACGCCATCGAGGAAATGACCGAGCCCAAATTGATGGTGATGAATCTCCGTTGAAACTAGCCCTGACGCATTCGTCCGGGCTCTCCTGATTTCTCGCCCGCGGTGTCATCCTGACCGGAGCCGTTTTTCTGGCGAAGGGAGGGATCTCGCGCGCGGCGAACCCAACTGTTCTCTCCGTTGAAAACCCAACATTTTCCCTGCAACATTCCCGTCGAACTTTTTTTTCTTTTCCGAAACGCAAAAATCCGCGACAAACTCCCACGAAATATTTATAATTTCCAGTTTCAAAGCCAACTCAGAAAACCAGTGGGTGGTTTTCTCTACGTATCTTTAATTCTTTTTCGCCGTATCTAACATTTGTTGTCGGGCAACATCGCGGACGATCCGCCGGGTCTCTTAAGCCAGACGTCATAAGGGAATGTCGCAGATCTTTCATCGCAGTACGAATACCCTGTCGCGCGCCACCATCTTTGGCGCGGTGTTCGTCATTGCTGCTCTCAGCTGGATGGCCATGGAAATCCAGCGTTCGCCGTACGTCACCTACGCCGGAGTCCGCAAGCCGCAGCCCGTCCCCTTCAGCCACCAGCACCACGTCAGCGGACTCGGCATCGACTGCCGCTACTGCCACACCTCGGTCGAGACCTCGAGCTTCGCCGGCATCCCTCCGACCAAGACGTGCATGAACTGCCACTCGCAGATATGGACCAACGCCCAGCTCCTCGAGCCGGTACGCGCCAGCTACAAATCCGGCGAATCCTTGCAGTGGACGCGCGTCAACCAGCTCCCCGACTTCGTCTATTTCAATCACAGCATTCATATCAATAAAGGAGTCGGCTGCAACACCTGCCACGGCCCCGTCGACAAGATGCCGCTGATGTACCAGCAGGAAAGCCTGCAGATGGAGTGGTGCCTGAGCTGCCACCGCGCGCCCGAGAAACATCTGCGCCCGCGCAGCGAAGTTTTCAACATGCGCTACCAGCAACCGACCAGCGCGAGCCCGATAGTCCTCGATGGCAAAAGTTACGACGACCAAGCGGCGCTAGGCGCAGCCTTGGTAGACAAGTACCATGTCCGCAGCGTGAAAGACATCACAACCTGCAGCACCTGTCACAGATGAGTCCGGTGGAAGAGCGGCCTATGGCGAACGTGGAAGAGCGCGTGGAAGAGCGGCCTTTGGCAAACGTGGAAGAGCGGCCCTTTAGCAAACGTGGAAGAGCGGCCCTTTAGGGCCGCGTTAGCGATTCAGATCGATTGGGCTTTAGCCCCTGAGGTAAGCGCGACGCAGGCTTTGGAATGACGAACCAACAAAATCCCGGCGGTCTCATCCAGATCAAAAAGAGCGAAGACGTCTGTCCTTCGAAAAAACTGGACCTGACCTCCGTCCGCGCCCGCATCGACGCCGCCACCGCCCACGACGCCGCCCAGATCGAACAAGAAAAGGCCGGCCCCGAATACTGGCGCAGCCTCGAAGAACTCGCCGGCTCGGAAGATTTCCAATCCGCCCTGCACCGCGAATTCCCCAAAGGCGCCTCCGAATGGGTCGACTCCGTCTCCCGCCGCGGATTCCTCAAGGTCATGGGCGCATCCCTCGGCCTGGCCGGAATGACCGGATGCGTCCGCCTCCCGTTCGAGCCCATCGTCCCCTACGTCCGCCAGCCCGAGAACGTCGTCCCCGGCCGACCGATGTACTACGCCACCGCCGTCACTCTCGGCGGATACGCCAGCCCCGTCCTGGTCGAAAGCCATCTCGGCCGTCCCACAAAAATCGAAGGCAACGACCTGCACCCGGCGTCCCTTGGCGGCACCGACATCTTCACCCAGGCCTCGATTCTCGGTCTCTACGATCCCGACCGCTCCCAGACCGTCATGTCGATGGGCGACGTCCGCTCGTGGCAAGCCTTCCTCGCCGCGATCCGCGGCCCGCTCAGCGCGCAGAAAGCCCTGCAGGGCGCGGGCATCCGCATCCTCACGCCGACGATTTCTTCGCCCACGCTCGCCGACCAACTGCGCAATTTCCTGAAGATTTATCCACAAGCCAAGTGGCACGTCTACGAGCCAGTCAATCGCGACAACGTCCTTGAAGGCGCCAAGCTGGCCTTCGGACAGCCCGTCGAGACCCGCTACGACTTCTCGAAAGCCGACGTAATCGTCTCCCTCGACGCCGACTTCCTCTACGCCGGATTCCCCGGCAACACCAAATACATCCGCGACTTCGCCAAGCGCCGCAATCCGGATGCGTCCATGAACCGTCTGTATGTCGTCGAGAGCACGCCGACCTCGACGGGCGCGAAGGCGGATCATCGCCTACCGATGAGTGGGAAGGACTTCGACCACGTTACTCGTGCCTTCGCTTCGTTTGTCGGAGTCTACGGCCAGAACGGAGGCACCCTAGCGGGTAGTTGGGGAGAGATTCTCGCAAAAGGTGCCGCTGGCGATCTGCTGAAGAACCGCGGCACCGGAGTCGTGATTCCCGGCGACCATCAATCTCCTGCGGTCCACGCTCTGGCCCATGCGATGAATGAAAAGCTGGGTAATGTTGGCAAGACTGTCTTCTTCACCGACCCGGTTGATGCAAACCCGGTGAGCCAGACTGACTCGATCAAAGATCTAGTCGCCGACATGAACGGCGGCAAAGTCGATCTGCTAATCATCCTCGGCGGCAATCCGGCATACGATTCCCCCGCCGATCTCAAGTTTGCCGACGCGTTGAAGAGTGGCAAAGTTCCGCTGCGTGTGCATCACGGCCTGTACCAGAACGAAACTGCCGAACTCTGCCAGTGGCATCTCAACGCGACGCACGAACTCGAAGCTTGGGGCGATGCTCGCGCCTATGACGGGACGGCCAGCATCATTCAGCCTCTGATCGCTCCGCTCTACAACGGCAAGAGTGCTCTGGAATTCGTCGCACTGCTCTCCGGACAAGCAGACGCCACCGGATATGATCTGGTTCGCGCGAACTGGCAGAAGCAGCACGCTGGCTCGGACTTCGAGCAGTTCTGGCGGAAATCGCTGCACGACGGATGGATCGAAGGAACGACCTTCGCGTCAAAGCAGCTCACCGTGAAGCCGGGTAAGTTCTCAGAGGCTTCGACTTACGACTTGAACTCCATCGAGCTCAACTTCCGCCGCGACCCCACCATCTACGACGGACAATTCTCCAACAACGGCTGGCTCCAGGAGCTCCCCAAGCCGATGACCAAGCTCACCTGGGACAACGCCATCCTCATCGGCCCCAAGATGGCGCAGCGTCTCAGCATCACCACCGAAGACGTAGTCGAACTCGAATTAAACAGCAATAAAGTGCAAGGCCCCGTCTGGATTCAAGCCGGACATCCCGACAACTCCGTCACCATCACCCTCGGCTACGGACGCACCCACGCCGGCCGCGTCGGCACCGCCCAAGGTTTCAACGCCTACGCCCTCCGCACCACCGCCGCCCCGTGGATCGCCTCAGGGGTCAAAATAACTAAGACCGGAGACACCTACAAACTCGCCTCCACCCAGGGCTACCAGTCCATGGACACGCCCGACGGCGCTCATCGCCCCCTGGTCCGCGAAACCACGCTCGAGGAATATAAGAAAGAGCCGGACTTCGCCAAAGAAGACGAGCCGCCGAAAGATCTCACGCTCTACGAGCCCTATCCCTACGACAAAGAAGACTACGCCTGGGGCATGACGATCGACCTCAACTCCTGCGTGGGCTGCAACAACTGCATGCTGGCCTGCCAGTCGGAGAACAACATCGCCGTCGTCGGCAAAGAGCAGGTCGTCATCGGCCGCCACATGCACTGGATTCGCGTCGACGCCTACTACCAGGGCGACCGCGACAATCCCAAAGCATTCTTCCAGCCCGTCCCCTGCATGCAGTGCGAGAACGCCCCCTGCGAAGTCGTCTGCCCCGTCGGCGCCACCAACCACACCACCGAAGGCCTGAACGACATGGTCTACAACCGCTGCGTGGGCACGCGCTACTGCTCGAACAACTGTCCCTACAAAGTCCGTCGTTTCAACTTCCTGCTCTTCCAGGACTGGGACACGCCGCAATATAAGATGATGCGCAACCCCGACGTCAGCGTCCGCAGCCGCGGCGTCATGGAAAAATGTACGTACTGCGTCCAGCGCATCAACGAGCGCCGCATCGACACAGAAACTGCCTCCGTGCGCGAAGAAAAGAAAATCCTGATCGGCGACGAGTTGCAAACCGCCTGCCAGCAATCCTGCCCCGCAGGCGCCATCGTCTTCGGCAACATCAACGATCCCAACAGCAAAGTTTCAAAGTTGAAAGCGCAGTCCAGAAACTACAGCCTGCTAGGCGAACTCAACACGCGTCCCAGAACAACGTACCTGGCAGAGGTTCGTAACCCGAACCCGGAGTTGGAGAGCTGAGAGTTTTTTGTTGTCATCCTGAGACCCGCGTTTGTTGCGGGTCGAAGGACCTATGCAATTGGCCGGCGGCTGATGTGCTGCCGGGAGTTTCAGAGATCCTTCGGACCGCAAAATGCGCGGCAGGATGACAAAACAGAAATAAAAATGGCTGACGAATACAAATCGACGATGGCGGCCGTCGATCGCGCCCCGGTCATCGAACCCGGCCACACCTTCGGCACGGTCACGGAAAAAATCAGCGCCATCGTGCTGACCCGTCCCGCGTCCAACGGATGGTTCGTGGGCTTCGGCATCGCCTTCATGCTCACCATGATGCTGCTCTACGCCATCGGATACCTCGTCCTCAAAGGCACCGGCATCTGGGGCGTCACCATCCCCATCGGATGGGGCTTCGCCATCGTCAACTTCGTCTGGTGGATCGGTATCGGCCACGCCGGCACTCTCATCTCCGCCATCCTCTTATTACTGCGCCAATCGTGGCGCAACTCCATCAACCGCTTCGCCGAAGCCATGACGCTGTTCGCCGTCGCCTGCGCCGGAATCTTCCCCGCAGTTCACGTCGGCCGCCCCTGGCTCGCCTACTGGTTTTTCCCCATCCCCAACACCATGGGCGTATGGCCGCAATTCCGCAGCCCGCTCATGTGGGACGTATTCGCCGTCTCCACCTACGCCACCATCTCGGCGCTGTTCTGGTTCGTCGGCCTCATCCCCGATCTGGCCACGCTGCGCGACCGCACCGAAAATCCAATATTAAAAATCGCCTACGGCATGCTCTCCCTCGGATGGCGCGGATCCGCCCGCCACTGGCATCGCTACGAGACCATGTATCTGCTGCTTGCCGGATTGGCCACGCCGCTGGTCCTCTCCGTTCACACGGTCGTCAGCTTCGACTTCGCCGTCGGCATCGTCCCCGGATGGCACACCACCATCTTCCCACCCTACTTCGTCGCCGGCGCTATCTACTCCGGCTTCGCCATGGTCCTGATGCTGGCCATCCCCATCCGCAAAATCTACGGCCTCGAAGATTTCATCACCGACCGCCATCTGCAGAACTCCGCCAAAGTCATGCTCGCCACCGGCCTCATCGTCGGTTACGGCTATATGATCGAAGCGTTCATGGGATGGTACGGCGGCGACCGCTACGACGCCTTCACGCTCTGGAACCGCCTGCACGGCCCCTACGCAATTCCGTACTACATGCTCCTGATCTGCAACATCTTCATCCCGCAGGTGCTCTGGATCAAGAAACTACGTACCAGTCCGGTCGCGCTCTTCTTCATCTCCGGCGTGATTCTGGTTGGCATGTGGCTCGAACGCTTCATCATCGTGGTCGTCAGCCTGCAGCGCGATTTCCTGACTTCCTCGTGGGGCATGTACTACCCCACGCGCTGGGA
Organism: Acidobacteriota bacterium; assembly: GCA_013289685.1. Taxonomy (GTDB): domain Bacteria; phylum Acidobacteriota; class Terriglobia; order Terriglobales; family Acidobacteriaceae; genus Sulfotelmatobacter. The sequence continues at coordinate 13,828 of JABCZL010000009.1, forward strand.
CTGGATGACCTACATCGGTACCATCGGCATGTTTCTCATGCTCATGTTCCTGTTCCTGCGCATCCTGCCCGCCATTTCGATCTTCGAAATGCGCACCCTCCTGCCCGAAGCGGAGGTGAAGGAATGACCCGGTTCGCTGAAAAACGCGGCTGGCGCTCTGCTTTCAGGTGCTCTGCTTCTGCGTGCGTTGCTTTGGGGTGGCGCAGCGCTTTCAGCGCTGCGATAGACTCTGCCATTTCTGCAGGGGCTTTAGCCCCTGAGGTCGGGGCTAGGATATGAAGCGCGATCCCATCTACGGCATCATGGCCGAGTTCGACTCGGCTCAGGCCCTGGTCGACGCGGCCCACACCACGCACCAGGCCGGCTACCAGAAGATCGACGCCTACAGCCCGTTCCCCATCGAAGGCCTCGCCGAAGAAATCGGATTCCACTTCGACGAAATCCCCCTGACCGTCCTGATCGGCGGCATCGTCGGCGGCCTCACCGGATACCTCATGCAGTACTGGATGTCCGCCGTCGACTACCCACTCAACATCGGCGGCAAGCCCTATCACTCCTGGCCCGCCTTTATCATCATTACGTTCGAGATGACGATCCTTTTCGCCGGCATTTCCGCGGTACTCGGCATGCTGGCCTTCAACGGCCTGCCGATGCCCTACCACCCGGTATTCAACGTCCCGCGCTTCTCTTCGGCCTCAAAAGATCGCTTCTTTTTAATAGTGTTCTCGTCCGACAAAAAGTACGATCCGGCGGGCACGCGTAAGTTTCTGGAAGCCCTGTCCCCGCGCTCGGTCTCGGAGGTGCCCAGCTAAAATGAAGCACTTCCTAAAACTAGGCGCTGGGTGGCCCGTTCTTGCGCGCCTTTTGTGCAGAGCCTGCCCTGAGCCTGCCGAAGGGGGTGGGACTCCACAAACGCCTGCAGTATGGGCTTCCCTCCGTGAACCGAAGCCTGCCCTGAGCGCAGTCGAAGGGTGCCATCTGTGGTTAAGGGTTTGCCTGCCGCTGCTCGCGATAATCGTCTCGACGTCCTGCCGTATTGACATGCAGGTCCAGCCGCGCCAGAATCCCCTCTCCCGCAGCGACTTCTACTCCGACCAGCGCTCCGCCCGCCCGCTAGTCGAAGGCACCATCGCCCGCGGTCAACTGCACGAAGACGCCTATTTCTACACCGGCAAAATCGGCAACAATCCCGGCGACGTCATGCCTTTCCCCGTCACCAAAGAGGTTCTGGCCCACGGCCGCGAGCGCTTCAACATTTTCTGCGCCCCCTGCCACTCGCGCCTCGGAGACGGCAACGGCTTCGTCCCCTCCCGCGGATTCGCCCGCAAGCCCCCGTCCTTCCACATTCAGCGCCTGCAAAAAGCGCCTGTCGGATATTTCTTCGACGTCATCACCGAGGGCTTCGGCACCATGCCCGACTACGCCTCGCAGATTCCCCCGCAGGATCGCTGGGACATCGTGGCCTACGTCCGCGCCCTGCAGCTGAGCCAGAACGCAACCATGGCCGACGTTCCCACAGGCCAGACAATTCCCTCCGAGCCGCCGAAGTTCCGCGAGCCCGGATCCGGCGCCACCCCGCCGGTCGTTGTACCTGACACGAATTCGAAAGCAGAGACAGAGGAAGAGAAGCGATGAGCACGGCGCCCGCAAAACAATTCGATCCAATGCCTCCGCCAGTGGTGAAGACCATTGCGCAGCGGTCGTTGATCGTCGGCGCCGTCTTCGGCATTGTGGCCGTCATACTCGCCATCAAGAGCCCCGACGAATTCTTCCGCGCCTACCTGCTCGGCTTCATGGCATGGCTCGGCGTCGCCCTCGGCTCCATGGCCATCCTCATGATCCGCCACCTCACCGGCGGCGGCTGGGGAGTAGTCATCCGTCGCATCCTCGGCGCAGCCATGCGCACCGTGCCTCTGCTGGCGGTCCTGTTCATCCCGATGATCGTCGCGGTCTTGCAGCATCGCATCTACATCTGGGCGAAGCCGCTGGATCAGATTACTGACAAGCACTTGCGCGAGCATCTGGAAGACATCACGAAAACGTACCTCACCACTAGCGGATTCATCTGGCGCGCCATCTTCTATTTCGCGATCTGGAATCTGCTCTCGTTCCTGCTCTCGCATTGGTCGAAACAAACCGACCGCGCCGGCGCCCGCGACAATACTGACCGTTTCAAGGCCGTCTCCGGTCCCGGCCTAATCCTTTACGGATTCACCATCTCCTTCGCCGCCGTCGACTGGGTCATGTCGCTCGATCCCAGCTGGATCTCGACCATCTTCGGCCTGGTCGTCCTCATCGGGGAAGTGCTTTCCGCCATGTGCTTCGCCGTCATCGTCGAGCGCATTCTCTACAATTACAAGCCCATGTCTGAGATGTTGACCCCCGACTTCGTCCATGACCACGGCAAGTGGATGCTGGCCTTCACCATGGTCTGGGCCTACTTCAACTTCTCGCAATGGCTCATCATCTGGGCCGGCAACCTGCCCTCGGAGATCACCTACTACATGCGCCGCCTGAACGGCGGCTGGGGATACATCGGCCTGTTCGTCGTGATCTTCCACTTCGCCGTCCCCTTCGGAATTTTGTTGTCGCGCCCCTTCAAGCGCGACATCCGCAAACTGGTCTGGCTGGCCTCGTGGATGCTCCTGATGCGCTATGTGGACTTGTTCTGGATCATCGAGCCCAATTTTTCGAAAACTCTCAACATAACTCTGGCGGACGTGGTCGTGCCCATCGCCATCGGCGGTTTCTGGCTGGCCTACTTCTTCCGCAACCTGGGAGCACTGCCGCTGTTGCCGGTCTACGACCCGTCAGCCATCGAAGTCTTGCACCCGGCCCACCATCACCCGGAAAACGCATGAACAAAGAAATATGACCAATCAACCCCATCCCGCGAACCCGACCGGCAACGGCGGCTACGAGCGCAGCGACATCGGCTCCGCCGGCGTCCTCTATTTCCTGCTGGGTCTTCTCGTCGCCGGATTGTTCATCTTCTTCCTCGTCGATGGCATCTATTCCTATCTCGACAAGCGCTCCCAAGCCGAGCAAACCCCGGTCAACCCACTGGTGACCAACGCCCCTGCCGACACGCGCCACGTCCCGAAAGACTACCCGCAAGGCACATTCCCCAATCCCAAGCTGGAAGAAGACGAGCGCGGCCAGCTGGACGGAATTCGCCTTAAAGAAGAACAGACGCTCAGCACCTACGACTACATCGACAAAAATGCCGGCACCGTCCGCATCCCCATCGACCGCGCCATGGACCTGATCGCCCAGCGTGGCCTCCCCGTGCGCGCAGCACCCGCAGCACAACCGAAGCCCGCACCGGACAATCCAGAACAGAAGAAGGGACCCAAGAATTGAGCAGTCAGAATCACAATCCGATGCACGTGTGGGACGGACACTCCTGTCCGTCGCTTCTGCTCGTGATCGCATTCCTCACGGCGACCGCCTTCGGACAAGCCATGACCACAGGCATCATGTCCCCGCCCGCCAATGTCCGCCCGCCATATCTGCAGAACGTCGGCATCGAACAGCATCTCGACGGACAAGTCCCTCCCGATCTCACCTTCACCGACGACACCGGGCGCACCGTCAAACTCGGCGACTACTTCGGCCAGAAGCCGTTGATCCTGAATCTCGTCTACTACAACTGCACCATGCTCTGCGGCGAAGCCCTCGCCGGACTCAGCGACGCCATGAAGATGGTGAAGTTCGACGTCGGCAATCAATTCGACGTGATCACGGTCAGCTTCAATCCGCAGGAAACGCCCGCCATCGCCGCCGCCAAAAAGCAGGAATATCTCAAGCGCTACGGCCGTCCCGGCGCCGCCGCCGGCTGGCATTTCCTCACCGGGCCGGCGGAGTCGATCAACGCGCTCACCAGGGCCGTCGGATTCCAGTATCAGTACGATCCCAAAAGCCAGCAGTACGCCCACGCCACCGCCATCATGGTGCTCACCCCGCAAGGCCGCATCTCGCGCTACTTCTACGGCGTGGATTATCCGCCAAAAGACCTGCGCATGGGATTGGTCGAAGCCTCCGCGGGAAAAATCGGCAATGCCGTCGATCAGGTGCTGCTCTACTGCTATCACTACAATCCCGAGACCGGAAAATACGGCGCGGTGATCACCAACATTCTGCGCCTGGGAGCGGGACTCACAATTTTGCTGTTAGGCGGTCTGTTGTTCATTCTGTTCCGGATCGAGAAAGCCGCGCCGCCGCGTAGACCCTTGGGTCACGCGACAAGACTCAACAGGTGAACGTCGAAAAATTGAAGCAAAATGAAAAATGACTAACGACTAACGACCAACGACTGAAGCACTATGTTCGATAATTTTCCATTATGGCCCGACAGGGCCTCCACCGCGGCGGGCAACGTCGATGCCCTGTTCATCTTCCTGATCATCGTCTCAGGATTGATGACGGGCCTCATCTTCACCGCGGTCCTCTACTTCGCCGCGCGCTACCGCCGCCAGCGCGGCGTGCGAGCCGAGCAGATCGAAGGCTCCACACCGCTCGAATTGACCTGGTCGGTGATCCCCTTCTTCGTATTCATGGCGATCTTCGCCTGGGGCGCGGTCGTCTACTTCAAGAGCCGCACTCCTCCGGGCGACTCAACCGAAGTCTACGTCGTCGCGAAACAATGGATGTGGAAACTGGAACACGCCGAAGGCCAGCGCGAAATCAACGAACTGCACGTCCCCGTCGGCCGTGACGTCAAGCTGATCATGACATCCCAGGACGTCATCCACAGCTTCTTCGTCCCCGCGTTCCGCATGAAGCAGGACGTGGTGCCCGGCCGCTATACGGTAGCGTGGTTCCGCGCCACCAAGCCCGGCACCTATCATCTTTTCTGCACCCAATATTGCGGCACGCAGCACTCCGGCATGATCGGCTACGTCATCGTGCAGGAACCCGCGCAGTATGAAGCCTGGATGAGCGGCGGCTCCACCGGCCCGCTCTCCGCCACCGGAGAAAAAATCTTCGCCGAACTGGGCTGCGTCACCTGCCACCGCACCGACTCGCAGGGCCGCGGACCCAACTTGCAGGGAGTCTTCGGCAAGCCCGTGCAGCTTGAGGACGGCCGCTCCGTGATGGCGGATGAAAATTACATTCGCGAGTGCATCCTCGATCCCGGGGCCAAACGCGTCAAGGGATTCCAGCCCATCATGCCCACGTTTCAGGGATTGGTGAGTGAAGAACAAGTGAACGCGCTCGTCGCCTACGTGAAATCGCTGGCGCAGCCGGGAACCGCAGCGGCTACAACCAAGACGGCTGCAGTCGTGTCGCCGCAAGACAGGCCGGAACCAGCGCACTCCACAGGAAGTCAGGTGCAATGAGTATGGCTACGGCAACCACTCAACCCGCCGGTCAAACGATCGAGCGCGAAAATTATCTGAACAAGCACTACGGCGTCGGCTCGTGGCTCTTCACCACCGACCACAAGCGTATCGCCCTGCTCTACCTGCTCTCGATCACCTTCTTCTTCTTTATTGGCGGATTCTTCGCGCTGCTCATTCGCCTCGAACTCCTTACTCCCGCCGGCGACCTCGTCCAGGCCGACACCTATAACAAACTTTTCACCATGCACGGCCAGGTGATGGTCTTCTTCTTCCTCATCCCCTCCATCCCCGCCGTGCTCGGCAACTTCCTCGTCCCCATGATGATCGGCGCCAAAGATCTGGCCTTCCCTCGGATCAACTTGCTGAGCTGGTATCTCTACATCATCGGCGGCGTCATGATGCTGCACTGCATGCTGACCGGCGGCGTCGATACCGGCTGGACCTTCTACGTGCCCTTCAGCACGGCCTTCAGCAACACCAAAGTGATCGAAGCCGGACTCGCCATCTTCGTCGCCGGATTCTCCTCCATCCTCACCGGACTGAATTTTATCGTCACCATCCATCGCATGCGCGCCCCCGGCATGACCTGGTCGCGCCTGCCTCTGTTCATCTGGGCCCACTACGCCACCAGCATCATCCAGATTCTCGGGACGCCCGTCATCGCGATCACCCTAGTGCTGGTCGTCGCCGAACGCGCCTTGCACCTCGGTATCTTCGATCCCAAACTCGGCGGCGATCCCCTCCTGTTTCAGCACCTCTTCTGGTTCTACTCGCATCCCGCCGTCTACATCATGATTCTGCCCTCCATGGGCATCGTCAGCGAGATCATCGCCTGCTTCTCGCGCAAGCGCATTTTCGGCTACGGCTTCGTTGCGATCTCCTCCATCTCCATCGCCGTCTTCGGATTCCTGGTCTGGGCGCATCACATGTTCGTCGCAGGAATTTCCGTCTACGCCGCCCTCGTATTTTCGATCCTCAGCTACGCCGTGGCCGTGCCTTCTGCCGTCAAGGTCTTCAACTGGACGGCCACTCTTTACAAAGGCTCCATCCGCTACGACGCGCCCATGCTCTATGCCTTCGGCTTCCTCGGCCTGTTTACCATCGGCGGCTTGACCGGCCTCTTCCTCGCCTCTCTCGGCATCGACATGCACGTCCACGACACCTATTTCGTCATCGCCCACTTTCACTACATCATGGTCGGCGGCGCACTCATGGGATACCTGGGCGGCATGCATTTCTGGTGGCCAAAAATTTCCGGCAAACTCTACCCCGAAGGCTGGGCGCGCCTCGCCGCCCTCATCGTTTTCATCGGCTTCAACCTTACGTTTTTCCCCCAGTTCATTCTCGGCTACCTCGGCATGCCGCGCCGCTACTATCAATATCCGCCGGAATTCCAGGTGCTGAACGTGCTCTCCACCGCCGGCGCCACCGTCCTCGGCATTGGTTATTTGCTGCCCATGATGTACTTCCTCTGGTCCATGCGCTACGGCAAGCCCGCGCCCGACAATCCATGGAACGCCGCCGGCCTGGAATGGAAAACCTCTTCGCCGCCCACCACTTTCAATTTTGAAGAAGAGCCTGTCGTGACCTGGGAAGCCTATAACTACGAGGAACTCGACGCTCATCCTGACGAGGAGGCGCCCAGTGTCGGATAGTCAAACCGCCGCCGTTCCAGACGGAGTCCCCAGTGACGCCCGCAGCGACGCGCACGGTGAAGCCTACAATCCCGCCCTCCTGCACCACTTCGCCACTGAGGAGCAGCAGCGCGACTCCGCCAGCCTCGGCATGTGGATCTTCCTGGCCACCGAAGTCATGTTCTTCGGCGGACTGTTCTGCGCCTATCTCATCTATCGTGGATGGTACTTCGGGGATTTCGGCGCCGCCAGCAAGTCCATTGACGCGACTCTCGGCGCCTCCAACACGGCCGTCCTGATCTGCAGCAGCTTGACCGTGGTCCTCGCCATTTGGGCGGCGCAGACTGCCCGTCGCACGCTGATGATCGGCATGCTCATCCTGACCATGCTGTTCGGACTCACCTTCCTCGGCATCAAGGGGATCGAGTACAAACAAAAATTCGAAGAACATCACGTTCCGGGCAAGTCCTTTAGCTTCGATCACGTGCCCATTCCCGGTCATCCCGATCAATTCGCCAACCCGGATCACGCCCAGATTTTCTTTTCTCTCTATTTCATCATGACCGGCCTGCACGCCCTGCACATGATTATCGGACTCGGTCTCTTCGCCTGGCTCTTGTGGATGGCCTGGAAGGGGCGATTCACCCCCGAATATCACACCCCACTCGAAATCGGCGGCCTCTACTGGCACTTCGTCGACATTGTGTGGATTTACCTGTTCCCGCTGTTGTATCTGATCGACCGGCACCCGTGATGGTGTTGCAATTGAATGTCGTGAGCACAAATTCGAATTGATGTCATCCGATGCGCTGCCATAATCCAATCCGTTGTCATAATCCCATGCGTTGCCATAATCCAATCCATTGTCATCCTGAGCGTAGCCGTTCTTCAGGCGTAGCGAAGGATCTCGCGTGTGGCGAAGCCTTAGCGAGAGCTAAATCTGAGGTTCATTATGTCTGACCATTCCACTTCAAAGTCCTCGCCCCTGACTACCTACTTCGCCGTTTGGGCAGCGCTGCTGGTCGGCACTTTCATCACCTACAAAGCCGCATTCCTCGACCTCGGAGTCTTCAACGCTGCCGTCGCGCTCACCATCGCAACCACCAAAGCTCTTCTGGTCGTGCTCTTCTTTATGCACCTTAAAGGTGCCCCCGAAAAGTTGCTCAAACTGGTCGTCATCTCCACAATATTTTTCCTCTTTATTCTCCTAGCCCTGTCCATGGCCGACTACGGCACCCGCCTCCGGAGTTAGCGTTGTGTTCGGAAGTTAGTGTTGTCATCCTGAGCGAAGTGAAGGATCTCTGGATCTTGCCTGCGACGCAATGGTCCGCCGGCCGCATCCCGTCATTTGTTCGGCCAATGATTACTCCACAGCCTGCCAATCTGCGATATACTCGCGCCGTCGATTTCTTCACCCACGCGAACCCGAGGTGACGTATGGCATTCTGCAATTCTTGCGGCGCAACTCTGAATGCAGGAACAAAATTCTGCAACAAGTGCGGAGCCGCCGTCCCGGCCGGCCCAGCCGCTCCCGGCGCGACCTTATCGCCCCTTCCGCCTGCTCCTCCGTATTCGCCTCCGCCATCCAAGGGCGGCAGCAGCGCTCTCAAAATTATCCTGATCATCATCGCGATCGTTGTCGGCCTCGGCATCCTCACCGTGGGAGCCTTCAGCTTCTTCGTCTATCGCGTCGCCAAGAGCGCTCACGTCACGCAGAAAGGTGACAGCGTGAAAGTCGACACTCCCTTCGGCTCGTTCAGCGCAAACGATCCCGATCAGACGGTCAAAGAATTGGGAGTCGACGTCTACCCTGGAGCGCAGGTACAGAAAGCTGGAACCGCCTCCGCTACCGTGTTCGGCGTGCATACCGTCACTGCCAACTTCGAAAGCAGCGATTCGGTCGACAAAGTCTGCGACTTCTACAAAGCAAAATTCCCCAACGCCAACATCAGAAGCTCCGACCAGAATCAGTGCAACATTGTCGCGGGCGACCAGGGCAACTCGATGACCGTGAGTGTGCAGTCCAGTAGCAACGGCTGCCGGTTTCAAATCGTAGCCCTGAGCAAAAAGTCCTCCAACTAGAACTGGCCGATGCCCGATAAAGTTGCAGAATCCGCGTCGGCCCCGAAGTCCTTCCACATCGATGCCGCGGGGCTGGCGGAAGCTCTGCGCCGCACGATTCGCGGGGAAGTCCGCTTCGACCCGGGCGCTCGCGCCCTCTACGCCACCGACGGTTCGAACTACCGCCAGGTCCCCATCGGCGTGGTCCTTCCCCACGATACCGATGACGTTCTCGCCGCGATTTCCCTCTGCCGCGAATTCGGAGCGCCCCTGCTCTGCCGCGGCGGCGGCACGTCGCTCGCCGGCCAGTGCTGCAACGTCGCCGTCGTGCTGGACTTCTCCAAGTACATGGCGCGCATTCTCGAGATCGATCCCGCCCGCCGCATCGCCCGCGTCCAACCCGGCGTCGTGCTCGACCATCTCCGCAACGCCGCCGAAAAACATCACCTCACCTTCGCCCCCGATCCCGCCAGCCACGACCGCTGCACCATCGGCGGCATGATCGGCAACAACTCCTGCGGCGTCCACTCCGTAATGGCCGGCAAAACCGACGACAACATCGACCAACTAGAAGTAGTCACCTACGACAGCACCCGCCTGAGCGTAGGTCCGGGTTTCATCCGTAGCGCCGGCGTCCCGCCGGCTGTAGCGGGGGCGTCTCGCCCGCGCACCGTCGAGGGCACCCCAAATCACGTAGGGACGGACGCATTCGTCCGTCCAGGTTCATCGAGCAGCGGAGAGTCCCTACGTCAAACTCAGATCTACAACGCGCTCAAACAAATCGCCGATCAATACGCCGATCTAATCCGCCAGAAGTTCCCCGCGATCCCCCGCCGCGTCTCCGGCTACAACCTCAATTACCTTCTTCCAGAAAATGGCTTCCACATCGCCCGCGCGTTAGTCGGCTCCGAAGGAACCTGCGCCACGGTCCTCGAAGCAACCTGTCGCCTGGTCGAAAGTCCTCCCGAACGCGTCCTGCTAGTCGTGGCCTATCCTGACATTTTCCAGTGCGCTGACCACATCCCGGAAATCTTGACGCACCAACCCATCGGCCTCGAAGGCTTCGACGATCTTCTCGTCTACTACACGCGAACCAAAGGCATCAACTCCGAAGGACTTGCCCTGCTCCCCGAAGGCGGAGGCTGGCTCATGGTTGAGTTCGGCGGCCAGACTATGCAAGGAGCCGAGTCGAAAGCTCGCGGCCTTGTCAAAGTCCTCAAGCGCAGCGCCTCGCCGCCCAACACGCATCTCTATTCCGGCCAGCAAGCCAAGCGCATCTGGGAAATTCGCGAAGCCAGTCTCGGCGTCACCTCGCACGTGCCCGGCGAGCCGCTCAACTGGGAAGGCTGGGAGGACGCCGCCGTCGCTCCCGAAAAACTCGGCGCCTACCTTCGCGACCTCCGAAAAATGATGGCCGCGTTCGGTTACAAGGGCTCGCTCTACGGACACTTCGGCCACGCCTGCGTGCACACCCGCCTCAACTTCGATCTGCAATCGAAAGAGGGAATCGCCAAGTTCCGCAAGTTTGTGGAAGAAGCCGCCGATCTCGTCGTCAGCTACGGCGGATCCCTCTCCGGCGAACACGGCGACGGACAAGCCCGCGCCGAACTCCTCCCCAGAATGTTCGGCCCGGAATTGATGCAGGCCTTCCGCCAGTTCAAATCCGCATGGGATCCCGATTGGAAAATGAATCCCGGCAAGCTCATTGGCTTGCCCGATCAGACGCCCTACAAGCTCGATGCCGATCTTCGCCTCGGCCCCAACTACGCTCCCTGGGAGCCCGCGACCCGCTTCCACTTTCCCGCCGATCACGGCAGCCTCGCGGCCGCCACGCTGCGCTGCGTGGGCGTCGGTAAATGCCGCCGAGAAGAGGGTGGCGTGATGTGCCCCAGTTGGCGCGCCACGCACGACGAAGAACACTCCACCCGCGGCCGCGCTCACCTGCTCTGGGAGATGACGCAGGGCCAGAACAGAAAGGACGCAGTCATCCGGGACGGATGGCGCAGCGAAGAAGTGAAAGACTCGCTCGACCTCTGCCTCGCCTGCAAGGGATGTAAAAGCGACTGCCCCGTTAGCGTCGACGTCGCCACCTACAAAGCCGAATTTCTCTCTCATTACTACGAAGGCCGCATCCGCCCACGCAGCGCCTACGCCTTCGGCAACATCGACCTCTGGGCTCGCCTGGCATCGAACGCCCCAGGCCTGGTGAATCTAACGACGCAACTCCCATTCCTCCGCGACATAGCCAAGCTCCTAGCCGGTATCCCGCAGCAACGCACCATCCCGCCCTTCGCGCCCGAAACATTCAAATCCTGGTTCTACCGAACGCGTAAGTGGAAGAGCGGCCCTTCAGGGCCGCGTCACTCGGACCTGAACGACAGGGCTTCAGCCCCCGCGGTCCTCCTCTGGCCCGACACCTTCAACAACTACTTCCACCCCGCCACCGCCCGCGCCGCCGTCGAAGTCCTTGAAGCTGCCGGATTCCGCGTCACGATACCGCAAGCCAACCTCTGCTGCGGCCGCCCGCTCTACGACTTCGGCATGCTCGACCGCGCCGAATCCCTGCTCCTCGATATCCTCGACGAACTCTCTCCCGAGATCGAAGCCGGCGTCCCCATCGTCGGACTCGAGCCCAGCTGCGTCGCCGTCTTCCGTGACGAACTCCTCAACCTCTTCCCAAACGACCAGCGCGCCCAGGCCCTGAGCAAACAAACCTTCCTGCTCAGCGAATTCCTCGATCACAACTCCCACAACGCCCCGCTCCCGCAACTCAACCGTAAAGCCCTGCTTCACGGCCACTGCCATCACAAGTCCATTATGAAAATGTCCGCCGAAGAATCGCTTCTGCACCGCATCGGCATCGACTTCCAGGCTCCCGCTCCCGGCTGCTGCGGCATGGCCGGATCCTTCGGCTTCGAACACGATAAGTACGACATCTCCCAGGCCATCGGCGAACTCGAACTCCTGCCCGCGGTCCGCAAAGCCCCGCCCGACTGGCTCATCATCGCCGACGGCTTCAGCTGCCGCGAGCAGATCGCCCAAGGCACCGACCGTCAAGCCCTGCACTTGGCCGAAGTCCTGCAAATGGCGCTCAATTCCTCAGAGCACATCGACGATCCCTACCCCGAATCCGCCCAAGTCCGTGCGCGCGAAGCCGAAGTCCACTCCTCCATGCAACGAGCCGGACTCGGCCTCGGAGCCCTAGCCGCAGGAAGCCTGCTCCTCTGGGCCTCCACCCGCAACCGCTAACTTATCAGCCACTTAGCCGTTATGTAGGAACAGCCGCCCTCGGCTGTCAGGTCGAGCGCAGCTCGACGGCCTTTCGGGGATTGTCCCGATCCACGACTTTCTGGGACAATAGAGCCAGTCTCCGGCGCCTCATCCGGCGCTTTCAGCGGCTCGGTCTCAGCCCACGGCGGTACTCAAATGGATCGCGAATCCACAACCGAACTCGCAACCGGCCTCTCGACGCTAGGCGCCAGCGATCTCGCCCGCTCGCCCGCGGCGGCAACTCCCCTGCGTGGCTCCGTCCTGGTGCTGATCCAGTTCGACGTCTGCGAAGAGATTCGCCTCGACGAGCTCCGCAAGATCTTCGGCGCACGCACCGCCGAGGCCAGCTTCAAGCATCAGGCTCCGGGATACGTCCGCTACCAGCGTCCTCCCGTCGAAGAAAGCCTCGAGCCGCTGATCCTCGACAGCGGCGAGCGCCTCGAAGGCCAGATCAAGTATTACGATTACGGCGTCGTCAGCCTGGTCTTCGAACTCCCGTTTTCCGGGGACTGGGACACGCTGGTGAACCTCTCCTGCCGCTGGACCTCCGACACCAACTTCGAGAAGCTTGCCACCCGCGTGGTCACCCAGAAGCTGGAACGAGCCGCGCCCGCGCTGATCAAACCTTATAAAGACAAGCCTTACGCTTCGCAGGAAGGCGGCACCGAGTGGCTGCAAGAGGACTACTTCATCTTCCACGTGAAAGAACTGAAGCTCGGCGGCATCGACGCCGCGCCCTCGGCCAACGACCTGCTCGCCGCCCACGGAGATCAGATCGCCCAGGTCGTTCGCGGCGAAATGTCCATGCTCTCCGACGGCGAGCGCCAGGAGATTCTGCAGTCCCGAATTTCCTACTATCCCAACGACCTCGCCGTCATCGGATGGAACGCCGCCTTCATCTACGACACCGACGCCGGCGCCGAGACCGTCATCCAGCTTCTGCAGTACGCCAACTCGCAGCTGCTCGAGTTCCGCCATTACGACGAGTTGCTAACCAAAGAGCTGGAAAACGTCTACGACTTCCTGGACGCCGGCGGGACGGGCCTCTGGGGACGCTGGCGCACCGCGCGCGCCGCGTCCAAGTTGCACACCGTCCTGCTCGACGTGAACGAACTCACCGAACGCGCCGACAACGCCATCAAGTTCCTCAGCGACATGTTCTCTGCGCGCCTCTACAAACTCTGCGCCCAAAAAGTCGGAGTCCCCGACTACAAAGATCTGGTCAAAGAAAAACTTCAGACCGCCGAAGACCTCTACCGCTTCATGGTGGAGCAGTTCAACCAGTCCCGCGCCTTCGTGCTGGAGCTGATGGTGGTAGTAATCCTGATCATCGAACTGGTCTATTTCTTCCGCGGCAAACCGATCTAACTATTGAGTCATTGAGCGATTGAGTCATTGGGGATTGAGAACCCTTGGCTCGGGTGGGGATTGGCTCGTGTGGAGCGGACACTCCTGTCCGCTGCGTTTGACGTTGATCTTGGGGTTGCTCGTGTGGCAGCGGACAGATTCGTCCATCCATGCCGAGCGGAAGCTCGGCGGGCTTTTGGCAGACATTGAAGTCGAAAAATTTGGACCGTTCTGGGAAGTTTACCCTTTGATAACCCCTACCCCCCTCCCCCCGGTCTATTGAAATCATCGATTTAGCGGAAAATCGAGGGAAAATCTAAGGGCTGCAATCACTTACGGGCAAAATATTCCGTTTAAAGGACTTAGGGACGATTGCGCCGCCGATTTCGTTTTCGCATTACTCCAATTGTGGACTGTTGAGATTTCTCAGTAAAGGTTGTACGTCACGGGAATGGGCTGTGGAAGGCTGTGGAAATCTCACGGCGCCCCAAGGGACGAATCGTGTGGGAGAGGTGGATGCGTGGTAGCGTGTGGCAAGTTTTCCCGAAGAAGATGGGATGGGGCGGAACAGCAGGTTCCTCCTGTCTCGCTGCGCTCGCGCGTCGGAATGACAATCAGAGGAGGAGGTCTGTTCGGCTGCGCTCAGGGCAGGCCTTCAGTCGCGCAAACGACGCGCGCCTTCGGGATGACAGATCAAAAGCCCCATCCTAATCCCGCCAAAAGGCGGCGGGATTAGGATGGGCCACCCGGCGCGGCTTGGATGGGGCAGCCTAGTTTCCCGTGAGCACCGAAATTCTGGGCGAGCCCCCAGAGGGGGGTATGACGAATCTATGAAGGAGGGGCGGACGGCTCGACGTCTATGGTACCTGCCTTATTGCGGCTGCAGCACTTCGTCGACCACCACTTTGCCACCCTTGTCGGCAGTGATGACTTTGTGCACCGGAGCGTATCCGCTCAGGGTGATGTCGATCACGTAGTTGCCGGGATCGAGCAACACATCGACTGGTGAGTTCTTGTCCAGCATGTGCTGGTTGATGGCGATCTGCGCGCCTTTGGGCTGGGTGTGGATGCTGACCGTCCCTTGTGCCTGGGCGCCTTTTCCGCCGAACAGCTTCGACATTTTGCCCACGGTCTTGATGTTGTCGACGTTGCCAAGCGAGCGCAGCGTGGGTGTGAAGTTGAAGGTCTGCCCCAGGGCGAACTGCGCGCTCATGGTTTCGTCGATGTAGCCCATCATTCGGACCAGCACGACGTGCTGACCTTTGTCGACGCTGACCTGGGCGGGCGTTTTCGCGCCCACATCGCGGCCGTCCACGTAGATGTTGGCTCCCGGGGGATCGCTCCGCACCACCAGCGTGGCCATCAGCTGGGCGAGATGGATTACGGTGGATGCGCGGTTTCCTGAAGCCACATTCACGGTGCGGGTATCGGTCGAGTAGCCTGGTTTACTCACGGTAATGGTGTGAGGCCCGGGCTGCATGTTCGCCAGCGCGAACGGCGTGACGTAGCTCGGATCGGTCGCGCCATCCACCTGCACGCGCGCACCTTGCGGTGTGGAGTCGATGGCCAGCTGTCCGGGAATGATTGCGGGCGCGACCAGCCTCTTCTTAGCATTGCGCGCTCTCGAAGGCGTGACGGGTTCAGCCACGGGAGCTTCGGGCTCGGCGGCGGCGGCGGGTTGAGTCTCGACGGGCTGTGGCGCGACAGGAGCCGGTGCTTGCCTCGGCTTGGGCTCCGGTTGGCTGGCTTCGGGCTGGGTAGTCGTATCCGCCGGGGCGCTGGTGCGTCCTGCGCCGGCGTCGTCGTCGCTGCCCAGACTATGAATATAAATTGTGACCCCAATGCCGATGACCAGAATCAGCGCGGCGGCTCCGCCAATGGCGTAAGCGAGGAGCTTGGGGGGAACGGTTTTGATCTCTTTGATGGCTTTCTGGGCAACTTCGCGGGGCTGAACTTTGGGCTTTTCGTCGGCTTTGCGCATGGACGCAAAAGTTGCGACGGCCGGCGCCGCAGCGTCCAGCGGCTTCACGGGTGGCGGCGGCGGTATATAGACTTCTTTGAGCGGAGGCAGTTCCGTCATCTCGGAAAAGCTCACGCCGGCGCTGGCGTTCGAACCGCCTTCGGCCATCATGGGATCGACTGCGATTTTTGGACCTTCGTCGGCGGCTTGGGGCTCGAAGGTTTCAATCTGCGGCTCCTCGATTTGCTGCTCATCGATTTGCGGTTCGATCTGCGGTTCGTCGATCTGCGGTTCAATCTGCGGCTCAATCTGAGGTTCGTCGGCCACGGCGGAAGACATGTAGGCCGACGGCGTTTCCGGCGTCTCAATCGTAGCGTTCGCAGAGGCCTTGACGACCTCGTTCGACGAACCGGTTGCCGAAATTTCAGGAGAAGGCGCCGGGGCGCTGCTGCTGCCTACGCCTGCGGCCGCCGCAACTGCTTTCGGTGCGGCAAGCCTTGAAACTGGTTTGGCGAGTACTGAAGGCCGGGCAACGGCGCTCGCGGCTGGAGCGGCGAGCTTCTGCTCGGCTGGCTTAGCCAGCGTGGACTTTGGTTGTGTAGGAGCCACTGGAGTCGACGGCCGTGCCACCGGCGCCGTGGGCGGCTTTGGAGCCGGCTTGGCCGCCGCCGGCGCCGCAGGTCGTGCCTGCACTGCGGTCGGCTTAGGAGCCGCGGGGCCCTTAGGCGCTTCCGGCTTTTTAGCCGCGGGCCTCGACTCTTTGCATTTCTCGAGATCGTCCAGCAGTTCTCTGCCATGCTGATAACGCTGTGCAGGATCCTTGGCCAGCGCCTTCATGATGAGATCGCTGAGAAGAGGATGCACCTTGGCATTCACATGCAGCGGCGGGACGGGCGTGCTCTCCAGAATGCTTTGCCGCAACGATTCCGCGTCTTCGCGATCGAATGCTTTACGCTCGGTCACCATTTCATAGAGCATGGCGCCCAGGCTGAACAGGTTCGAACGTCCATCGGTAGCTTCGCCGCGCACTTGCTCGGGCGACATGTAATACAGAATCGAGGGCACGGCTCCCGGGACATGCTGCACGAAGTTGCCCACACTGGAAACGCCGTAGCCGAGAATCTTGACGGTGCCGTCCCAGCCGCACATGATTTTGGACGGCTCCAGGCTGTAGTGCACAATGTTGTGCGACCGGGCATGTTCGAGGCCGCTGGACAACTGGCGGCCGATGTCGAGCAGGTCCCAGATCGAAAATCCTTCTTTGCGCGCCAGCATCGTGGCGATGCTGTTGCCTTGTATGTACTCCATGGCGGCGCAGAACTGGCCTTCAATTTCACCCGCGCCAAATACGTTGGTGATGTTGGAGCAGCTCAAAACCTTGGTGCTCTCGGCCTCGGCCAGCAGAGCCTGGGTGAGCGCGGCCGCGTGCTCGCCGAACACGCTCAACTGGATGGCTTTCAGGGCAACCGTCTGCCCGCTTTCAGCGTCGTTGGCTTTGTACACCACGCCCGTAGGCGATTTCGCCAGTTCACTTAGGATTTCGAATTGGCCGAGTTTAGTAGGCATTTCCTTTTTCCCACTCCATTCCATCGTGCTTGTCGATATCTCCGCGAGAGACAACTTGGCAAGCGGAGCCCGGGGAATGGGTAGGGTTAGGATATCGCTGAGCGTGCGAACCTTCGAGTTACTAAGGTAAGCAAGCTACACGTTGGGAATCACCGTCTGACGCTGAACGAGCTACCCCGCCGCCTTCCCGAGGCGGTCCGCCAGGCGGCGGATGTAGTCGAGGAGTTCTGGCGGTTCGTGTACTTGAAAGTCGACTCCCAACAGCGACAAGTGGATGGTAAGTCCCTCCAGCGAGTGTGACCCGGTGCGCAGCATGCAGGAATGGTCGTCGATTGCTTCCAGCGTCCCGGCCGAAGGTGGGACGCGCTTGACCACGGCCTCGACCGGCGCCTGCAGCGTTACGCGCGCGCGATAGGGGTACGGCACTTGCGATAGAGACTTCGAAACATAGGCGGCAAAATCTCCCTCAGGTGGTTTGCGCGGCTTGAAGTGGGTCGAGGTCTTCAGCTTGCCTTCGATGCGGTCGACCCGGAAGGTGCGCCAGTCCTGGCGTCCAACGTCCCAGGCGACGAGGTACCAGCGATATCCGGTATGAACGAGACGGTGCGGTTCCACGGCGCGCGCGCTGGGAGCGCCGGTGCGGTTGTGATAACTGAAACGGATTCCCTGGCGATCGCGGCATGCTCCGGCGATGGCCGACAGGCGTTCTGCATCCACGGTTGGCCGTCGATAGTTTGAGTCGGGATGGCCTGAATCTCGATTGTCTAAATCTCGAGTGCCTGAATCTCGACTAACCAGGGGCACGATAAAGGTATGCAGGGCGGCGACGCGATGGCTCAGTCGCGAGGGCAGCACCTGCTCAAGTTTCAGCAAGGCGCGCACCGAGGCCTCCTCGATGCCGGTGACGCTGCCGCTGACCGCGGTTCGCAGCCCGAGAGCAACGGCCACAGCTTCCTCATCGTCGAGCAGGAGCGGAGGCAGAGTCGCGCCCGCGCCCAACTGGTAGCCTCCGGCGATTCCCGAGGTCGAGTGCACGGGATATCCCAGGCTGCGCAGGCGATCGACGTCGCGACGCAAAGTTCGGGCGGTGACGTCGAGCCGGTCGGCGAGCGCGGCGCCGGACCAGTAGCGTTGCGCCTGAAACAGGGACAGAAGGCGGAGCAGCCGGGCTGAGGTCTGCAGCATGAGTTTGTAGGGCCGTGGTTATTTGTGCCGGTGTTATTGTGTCACGAATCGAGGACTGAATCTGTCCTCAATGCTTGATAGGGTTCCGATGGTCGATTCAGACCATTCTTGATTCAGGCCATTCTTAGAGACCGGTCGCACCACGGAGAAGACATCATGAAGTTGACTGATCTGTTCCTGGCAGAACTGGAGCGGGAAGCTGCCGGCACGCGCAGCGCCCTGGCGCGTGTGCCTGAGGGGCACAATGACTGGAAGCCGCATCCGAAGTCGATGCCGCTCGGCTACCTGGCGTCGCTGGTGGCGACCATGCCGTCGTGGGTCGCGATGATGGTGAAGCAGGACGAACTCGATCTCAAGTCGCCCGGCGCTGCGAAGTTCAAGCCGCTGGAGTGGCGCAAGCGTGCAGAACTCGTGGCGGCGCTCGACCGCGGCCTCGCCGAGGCGCGCGAGGCGTTGCAGAACACGACCGACGAGCATTTGATGACTCCGTGGAAATTCGTGATTGGCGGTCAGGTGGTCGACGAGAATCCGCGGCACGTCATGATCACTAACGCCGTATTCAGCCACCTGGCGCATCATCGCGGACAGCTGACGGTCTATCTGCGGCTCAATGAGGCATCTGTGCCGGCGATCTATGGACCTTCGGCGGATGAGGGGCGCGTCGCCTAAGTTTTGCGGCGGGCGCCCAACTACAGTTTGTGCGCCCTTACGGCTGCCCGCGGAATTTAGAGCGTAACTTTATGCTCGCGGCGGCGGTTGTAACTGTTATGTGCAGTCTTTTGTGACATTTGTCATCCCACCCTGATGACGATCTCCACTTGTGGGCGCGGCCGCGGCACGACAGTATAAAAGGTGAAGAGGGTGAGGCCGTGGAGTTGCGTTTTGTAAGCGTGGCACAAATCGAATCCGGACCGGTTGTGGATAGCGAGGTACATCGTCTATTCTTGGTGGGCTGGGACGTGCCTGCCTTCTGCGCCCGGCTTCCGGTTCCCTCTGGAGTTCGCCGATGACGTTGACCCGGTTTGTCACCAAGAACGCGTTTCGCAACAAGCGCCGCAGCACATTGACGGTGCTGAGCATCGCTTTCTCTCTGCTTCTGCTCACGCTGATGATGACGATCTGGCAGTCGTTTTACCACAACCAGGGAAGCAGTGAATCGGCACAGAGGCTGGTGGTGCGGCATCGCGTCTCTCTAACATTCCCTCTGCCCGGCTACTACCGGGAGAAAATTCGCGCCATTCCCGGCGTCGTGTCCGTGGTTCCGGCTTCGTGGTTTCAAGGAGTCTATAAAGATCCGAAGCCGGAGAATTTTTTTGCCCGGTTCGCCACCGATCCCGATGAATTTTTCAAGGTCTACCGCGATATTCAGATGCCGCAGGATCAGATACTCGCCTGGCAGCGCGACCGCCAGGGAGCCATCGTCGAGGACACTCTGGCAGCAAAATATGGCTGGAAACTGGGTGACCGCGTTTCGATCGCGGGGGATATCTATCCGGTGAACCTCGAGTTGTATATCCGCGGCATTTACCACTCGGATCCGGAAAGAAAATCGCTCTACTTCAACGCCAAGTATCTGGAAGAGGCGGTTCCTACTTTCAAGGGCACCGCGGGAACGTTCAGCGTGCTGGCGGCGACGCCCGAAGATGTGAGCAAAGTGGCCAGCGCGATTGAAGACACGTTCCGTAACTCGCCGCAGCAGACCAAGGCCGAGAGCGAGCAAGCCTTCGGACTGGAGTTCGTCGCCATGATGGGGAATGTGAAGGCATTCATTCTGAGCATTTGCGCAGCCGTGGTCTTCGCGACTTTGCTGGTGTCAGCCAATACCATGGCAATGTCGATTCGTGAGCGCACCCGTGAAGTCGCCGTACTGAAGACTCTGGGCTTCACGCGGCGCGGCGTGCTTGGCTTGTTCGTGAGCGAGGCCGTGGCGCTGTCGCTCGGCGGAGGGGTCATTGGCGCGGGGCTCGGCTGGGTGCTGGTCTTTATGATGACGCACTCGAAGCAGTTCGTCAGCTTCTTCCCGCTGAAAGTTACACCTCAAATCGCTCTGGTCGCTCTGCTGGCTTCGGGAGTTGTGGGACTGCTGAGCGCTGCGTTGCCTTCTTACCACGCTTCGAAAGTAAACATTGTGGACGGACTCCGCCACATCGGATGAAGTTACGCAGGATGAAGTTATGACGCTGGGTAGTTTCGTAGTGCGTAATGCGTTTCGCAACAAACGGCGCAGCCTGCTGACTCTGGTCAGCATCAGCTTCTCGCTGCTGTTGCTTACGCTGATGATCTGCATCTGGCGCTCGTTTTATATCGACCAGGTCGCGCCCGAAGCGTCGCGGCGCGTGATTACCCGCGACCGGGTTTCGCTGGCGTTTTTTCTGCCGGCGTTCTACCGCGACAAGATTCGCAGTATTCAAGGAGTGACTGCCGTGGCGCCCATGACGTGGTTTGGCGGACGCTACCTCGACGAACGTCCAGCACATTTTTTCGCGCAAGTGGCCACCGACCCCGACGAATATCTGAAAGTGGCGTCGGATAAGATCGTCCCGCCCGACCAGCTGAAGGCCTGGCAGCAGGATCGCGCCGGAGCGCTGGTGGACGTCACCCTGGCCAACAAGTATGGCTGGAAGATTGGCGACCGCATCACCTTGCTCGGCACGATCTTCGAGGTCAATCCGGAATTGACGATTCGCGCCATCTACCACCGCGATCCGCCCCAGAACGCGCCGTATTTCAACGCCAAGTACCTGGAGGAAGCCGTACCGTGGTTCAAGGGACAGGCAGGATGGTATTCGACGCAGATTGATTCGGCGGAAAACGTGGCACGCGCGTCCCAACAGATTGACGACATGTTCCGCAACTCGCCGCTGCAGACGAAGACAGAGAGCGAAAAAGCGTTTCAGCTCGGTTTTATCGCGACGCTCGGGAACGTGAAGGCTTTCATACTTGGGATTTGTGGCGCGGTGATGTTCGCCATCATGCTGGTTTCAGGGAATACGATGGCAATGTCGGTGCGGGGCCGGACTCGCGAAGTGGCTGTGCTCAAGACTCTCGGCTTCACCCGGCAACGCGTGCTTTCGATTTTCGTCAGCGAATCCATGGCGCTGTCGGTGGCTGGAGGCATGCTTGGAACTGGGATCGCGATTCCGGTGATTTGGTTTCTGACCCGCCAGTTCATCGCGCTCGGCGTGCCGCTCAATATGCGGGTGAACTGGCAGACCGCGACGTTGTCGTTAGTGGTTGCGATTGCTCTAGGATTGGTGAGCGGTTGCATCCCCGCATATCGGGCGTCGCGAATGAATATTGTGGAAGGGTTACGGCATATTGGGTGAGTGGCGCTCCGTGAATCGAGACTAATTATGGCTATACCGATCAGCTACAACATCCGCAACCTGGTTCTTCGCAAAGGGCTCACGGTCATGACGGCGCTGGGCATCGCGCTCACAGTGACAACGGCAATTTTTCTGATGGCACTTCTGGCTGGGTTGAAGCACGCTTTTGTGAGCAGCGGCAATCCACTTAACGTGCTGGTGCTGCGCAAGGGTTCGGAAGCGGAACTAACCGGCGGATTTGATCGCTCTCTGTTTCCCACACTCACAACGCTGCCTGGCATTGCGAAAGACAGCCATGGCGAACCCATGGCGTCGGGTGAATTGGTGGTGGTGATCGTATTGCCCCGGAAAGACGGTACGGGCGAAGTCAACGTCACGGTCCGGGGCATGATGCCCGATGGCCTGGAAATGCGGCCCAGCGCGAAACTTATCGAGGGGCGATGGTTCCAGTCGGGTCAACGCGAAGTCGTAGTCAGCGATTCCATCCGCAGACGCTTTTCGCACGCCAACATCGGCGACACTATGGAGTTCGGCAAGGGAGCCTGGACAGTCGTAGGAGTTTTTGACGCCGGCGGATCGGCCTACGAGTCGGAGATTTGGGGAGATGTGAATCAGGAGGCGTCGGATTTCGATCGCCGGGAGGGTCTTTCGTCGGCTTACCTGCGCGCCACCGATCCCGTCGCCGCCGACGCGCTGAAGAACCGGGTGAGCGATGATCAAAGGTTGAAGCTGGAAGGATACATTGAGACTGCGTACTACGCGAAGCAGACCAGTTCCGGCAATGTAATTGAGTACATCGGATGGACCGTGGCCCTTATCATGGCGGTCGGCTCGATCTTCGCCGCTATGAACACGATGTACGCCGCGGTGGCGTATCGCGGCCGTGAAATCGCGACCTTGCGAGTAATCGGCTTCTCACGGCCGGCAATTCTGACGTCGTTTGTTCTGGAATCTTTGCTGCTGGCTTTGCTGGGCGCGGTTGTGGGAATTTTGCTGGTGCTGCCGTTCAACGGGATGGAGACAGGCACATCGAATGCCGTGACCTTTAGCGAGGTGGTCTTCGCGCTGCGGATTACGCCGCTAGTAGCGCTGGCAGCACTGGCGTTCGCGTTGATCATGGGATTCGTGGGCGGGCTGGCTCCGGCGTGGCATGCGGCGCGGCAGAATATTCTTAATGCATTGCGCAGCTAGTAGCACCGGCATCTTGCCGGCTGTTGCGAGGGCGTCTCGTCCTTGCAGCGCGGCGGGCGGGGACGCCCCCCGGACAGCCGCCGGGACGGCGGCGCTACTGAAAGCGGGATACTTAATTATTCTTATGGCGATATCTTATGGCGATTGACACGAAACACGAAGACCTGCAGAGCTTGCGGATTGACCGCACGCAGCGTGGCGATTCCGGCGGGGAGCCGCCCGCGTGGGCAAAACGTTACATCCTGGGTGGCATCGGGGTGGTGGTGTTGCTGGGAGTGATCACGCTCGCCTACCGCGCATTCTCGTCGGATGTGCCGGAAGTTGAGGTGGTGCGCGCCGCGGCGGAGACCAGTGCGAGCGACGCTGGCGGCACGGTACTTTCGGCCACGGGCTACATCGTGGCCCATCACACCATCAACGTGAACTCCAAGGTGACCGGCCGGTTGGCCTGGATCGGCGTGGAGAAGGGCGACAAAGTGAAGGAAGGGCAGGTGCTGGTACGCCTGGAGGATCAGGAGTTCCGCGCGTCGTATGAACAGTCCAGGGGCGCGGTGGCGAATGCGCGCGCTTATCTTGACGAATTGCAGCATGGATCGCGTCCCGAGGAAGTGCAGCAGGCGCAGCACAATCTCGATGAAGCGCGGGCGACGCTGGCCAACGACAAGTTGACGCTTGACCGCACGAAAGAACTGGCGGGCAGCGGCGTGGTGTCGCGGCAGCAACTGGACGATGCCACGGGGAAATTTGAAGCCGATCAGCAGCGCGCGAATTCGCTGGAGAAGGCGTTTCAGCTGTCAAAGATTGGACCGCGGGCGGAGGAGATCGCCCGCGCGCAGGGCGCGCTGATGCAGGCGCAGGGGCAGCTTGATTATGCCCAGTCGCAACTTGACGCCACGGTGATCCGCGCGCCGGTGACGGGCACGATTCTTGACCGCACGGCGGAAAAGGGCGAGCTGATTACCGCGCAGTTTGCCAGCGCGGCCGCGGGCGGGCCGCAGGGATCGGTGGTGTCGCTGGCGGACCTGAACGATTTGCAAGTCGAGCTCGATATCGCGCAGGCCGATTTCGCCCGCCTTGGTCCGACGCAGAAAGCGAAGGTCACTACCGACGCGTATCCCGACAAGGAATATGACGGTGTGATCGCGCAGATTTCTCCCGAAGCCAACCGGCAGAAGGCCACGGTGCAGGTGAAGGTGCAGGTGCTGAATCCGGATAAGTATCCTTCCGTGCAACTGCGGCCGGAAATGAATGCGACGGTGAAATTTCTAGCGAATGACGCGCCCAAGACTACGCAGGGACCGACGGGTGTGTACGTGCCTTCGACGGCGATTCGCGATCGCGATGGCAAGAAGATTGTGTTGATCGCCTACAACGGAAAGACCGTCGCACGCGAAGTTCACCTGGTGAGCCAGCGCAGCGATGGCGCGCTGGTCGATGGGCTGGTGGGGGGCGAGAGCGTGATCACGACCGCGCCGGCGACTTTGAAAGACGGAGACAGAATTAAGATCAAGGGGCAGTCTTAAGAAAGACAATCCTAAACAGGACAATCTTAGACAGGACAATCTAGAAGGGGCAATCATGAGCACAGTCGCAGAAACGAACGTGGCCACGAACACGCAGGTTGTACAGGTTCGCGGAGTCAGCAAGATTTTCAAGCGCGATGCCTTTCAGGTGACTGCGCTCGACGACGTATCGATCGACATCGCGAAGGGCGAATTCCTTGCGCTGATGGGGCCGTCGGGCTCGGGCAAGACGACGCTGCTGAACATGATTGCGGCCATCGACCGGCCGTCGTCCGGCGAACTGCTGGTGCAGGGGCAGGACATTTTCCGCTTCAACGACTCGCAGATTGCGCGCTGGCGCAACGAGCACATCGGCTACGTCTTTCAGACGTTTAATCTGATTCCCGTACTCACCGCGTTTGAGAATGTGGAGTTGCCGCTGCTGCTGACCAAGTTGACCGCGCAGCAGCGCCGCGACCACGTGTTGACCGCGCTCAAGCTGGTCGGGTTGGAGGATCGCGTCAACCATCTGCCCAAGCAACTCTCGGGCGGGCAGGAGCAGCGCGTGGCAATTGCCCGGGCGATCGTGAGCGATCCGACTCTACTGCTGGCCGACGAGCCCACGGGCGATCTGGACAGTCATTCGGCGACGGAGGTGCTCGAAATTCTGAAGCGGCTCAATGAAGACTTCCACAAGACGATTGTGATGGTGACGCACGATCCGCACGCGGCGTCGTACGCTCACGTGACGCGGCACCTGGAAAAGGGAATGCTGCTGCCTCCGGGCTAGGGCAGACTGCAAAGAGAAAAGGCGCATGACTGAGCATGCGCCTGCTCAAGAACGCCGACCATCCTCGTTAAGCTATCAGGCCGGCTTCGGTGCTTGAAGCTGGGGCCTCCACGGGCGCTTCCGCGACCCAGCGCCAGGCGCGCCTGCCGTTCGAAAGCACTGCTTGAGCCTCGCCGTACTCCACCAGGCGGTTCAGCACGGTGGTGACCGACGCCATGGGATCTTTGTGGCGGGCGAGCAACGCGGGCATTTTCTGCTGGAAGTAATCGCAAATGTCGCGCGCATTCATGGCGCGCCCGGCCTGCATCAGGATCATGCGGCAGGCCTTGGTGAACCCCGGCTGGCGGCCGCTGCTCTTGCGGTCGACCAGTTCCATCAGTTCTTCGTTCAATACTCCGTCGCCAAATAGATTTGCGAGACCGGAAATGGTCTGCTTGACGGTTCCGATGCGCTTCATAATTTCGGAGCGCTGATGCAGCAAATGACGCAGCTCTCCATGCGCCTGCCGAATCACTTCCTGCACGTGGCCAACGTCGTACCTGTCCATTGGTTGCATTGAGGCGCTTACTTTCTGCCCGTTCTCCATATACTTATCCCCCCAAAATAGTTCGGACGCGTTCATGACACTCAACTTCGTTTTATCGCCGGCGAACCGGCGTTCTGTGTTCTTCTCGCCGCATGTACGCAGGGGTGCGGTTCCATTCCTCCCACAGACTCCAGGTAGAAACCATCGAGCGAGGGGCAGAACCTCGCTTGAAGGTCTATACGTTTCATGTCTTCCCGGCGTTCCATCTAGTTCTGCGACACTGCTAGAAATGGAGCCCGGATCTTGTGGGATTAGACGCAGCACTTGCAGATTGGTTAACAAGCGACGCGCAACAGGCTTCTGCAGACAGGGCTTCTACTCATCCCGCCGTTCAGGCGGTGGTGAGTCGAGGCGTAACAAGCCCGTCTGTATGGTTGTGTTTGTTTATTGTAGGACGATCACGAGTAACCTGCCGTCGGAATGATAGCCGTCTCCGGTGGCGTTTCTGGCGTCCTGCACGGGGTTGGGCGGCAGGTAATAGGTGAGGGTCTTGGCTTTACTGGCCGTTTGCAGGCTGCTGCCGATGTTATCGCGTTCGCCGTCGACGGCCGGATCGATCTTGTGAGTGACGCTGCCGTTGCGTTGGTTCTTGGCGAACATTCTTATTGTCTTCTAATGTCCTTCGGGAATGGAAGGACAGAGCGCACATTTCAGAGACTGGTGAAGGAACGGCGAGGCCAATCTCTGGTTCTGATTCGACAGATTCCGGGTGCCTGATTCGGAAACGTCGAGGTAACTAACGGCCCTAAACTCCCAAGCGCTGCTGTCCGATGGTAACAGTGTTAGGGAGCCATATCAGTGTCAACGGCCGCAAAACCCGCACTCGCCACCTCGCCCTTGCGGGTGCTGTTGGTGGGCCGGAAGGAGGAAGACTTCTTCCTGATCCGCGAGATTCTGGAACGGACCCAAGCCACGCTCACAGCCGAGCTCGACCATGCCCACTCTCTGGAGGAAGCCAAGGAGATATTGCAGCAGAGGGCCTATGGCCTGGTCCTGTTCGAGCATGAAACCGGAGACGCGGAAGCGGTCCACCTGGTGGCGGAGTTTCTGCATGCCGGAGTGTCGATACCTTTTATTCTCTTGACCGAGGACGCGGACGAAAAAACGGTGGCGGACATCATCAAGGGGGGAACATGGAATTGTGTGACTAAATCGCAACTGGACGGGGCCACGCTGGTCCGGACCATCCGGAATACGCTGGCGATGCATTCCCTGCAACAGGAGCACCACGTCGCCGAAGAGACTTTGCGAAAACTCCTGCGTGCCGTGGAGCAGTCGGCCGACGGAGTGATGGTGACCAACTTCCACGGGATCATCGAGTACGTCAATCCGGCGTTCGAGACCCTCACCGGCTACTGCCGTGAGGAGGTCTATGGCAAGACTCCAGCGATTCTGAAATCGGGCGAGCAGACTTCTGAGGTGTACCAGGAAATGTGGAAAACCATGCTCGCCGGCAATGTCTATCGCGGCATTCTGATGAACCGGAAAAAGAGCGGTGAGTTGTATTACGTGGAGGAAAGTATCGGCCCGGTGCGGGATGCGGCGGGGATCATTACCCACTTCATTTCGAACGCGCGCGATCTCACCGAACGCCTGCGGTTGGAAGCCCAACTCGTGCAGTCCCAAAAGATGGACGCCATCGGCAACCTGGCCGGGGGGGTGGCTCACGACTTCAATAACCTGCTGACCATTATTACCAGCTATGCGGAACTGGCATTGGATGCGGTGCCGGAACACAGCCCGCTGGAATCCAAGATTCAGGAAATCCTCCTGGCAGCGCGGCGAGCGGCGGGGTTAACCAGGCAATTGCTGGCGTTCAGCCGAAAACAGCCGCAAGCCTTGCGCGTGGCGGACCTGAATGCGGTGATCGCACCCATTGCGAACACCCTGCCCCGGCTGATCGGGGAAGATATCGAATTCAGTTTCGTGCACGGCCAGGGATTGGGCCGGGTGCGGGTAGATCCGCTGCAGATCGAACAGATTCTGATGAATGTGGCCGCCAATGCGCGGGACGCGATGCTGGAAGGCGGCCACTTGCGGATCGAGACCAGCGACGTGAGGCTCGATGACAACTACGTGCAATGCAAGAAAGCTCTGGTTCCCAAGGGACGCTATGCGCTGATTACCATCACCGATGATGGGACGGGAATTCTTCCGGAGCACCTGGGACATATTTTCGAACCGTTCTACACCACCAAGCCCGCGGGCAACGGCACCGGGCTAGGCCTGGCAACTGTTTATGGAATTGTGAAGCAGAATAAGGGTTTCATCTGGGCCTATAGTGAACCGAAGATGGGAACCGTATTCAAGATCTACCTGCCGTGCGTGGCCGGGCGAGGCCACCGGGTCGAGGTCGAGGAAGCCGGGACTGCGAGCGCGGCTCGCGGATCGGAAACCGTCCTGCTGGTGGAAGACGAGCCGGCCGTCCGGCGGGCGGCCGCAGAATTCCTCAGCCTGCAGGGGTACACAGTGCTCGAAGCCAAAGATGGTGTCGATGCCCTGGCGGTGTCAAAGAACCATGGATCGAGGATCGACTTGCTGGTGACGGATGTAGTGATGCCGAATATGAGTGGCGGGCTGTTGGCCAAGGAACTCGCGCATCTGCGGCCGGATACCAAGATCTTGTTCGTTTCCGGCTATGCGGGAAAGACCGTGCTCGACCACAAAGTCGTCGACCTGGGAACGAACTTCCTGCAGAAACCGTTTACGTTGAAGCAACTTTCCCTGAAGATTCGATCCGCTCTGAGTGTGGGCGCGAATCCTGCCTAGCAAGACGTCTAGGTATAATTGCTGCCTTGGTCCTGGTTCGCTCCATGTTCTCAGGCGCAAGCAGCGCGCTGTTTCTAGTTTTCTTCGACATGCGTCCGGGCAAAATGCTGGCGGGCATTTTGCTTCTCATCCTTTGTGGAAGCATTGTTTATTCTCTGCTGCAAATCCTAGCCGCATTCCGCTATCTGGAGGTGCGGCCCCCGGCGCTGCGATCCGCTGAACCGATCAGCATCCTTAAGCCTCTAGCGGGCTTGGACCTTGATCTGGAATCGAATCTGCGGACATTTTTTGAGCAGGACTACCCTGCGTTCGAGATTTTATTTGCGGTTCGAACCGAGAATGATCCCGCGGCAGAGGTTGTGGCCCGCCTGCAACGCGAATATCCGAACATTCCGTCGCGGCTGGTGCTCACCGGCGAGCCGCCGTATCCCAACGCAAAGGTCTACAGTCTTGAGCGCATGCTGGCTACGGCGGGCAATGATCTGCTGGTAATGAGCGACAGCGACATTCGCGTGACGCCGGATCTTCTGCGCACCATCGCGGCTGAGTTTCAGGACGCTCATCTGGGAGTGGCGACCTGCCCGTATCGCGCGGTTCCGGGAGAGAGTTTCTGGTCGCGTCTGGAAGCCACCGGCATGAACACCGATTTCTGGGGAAGCGCCGTGGTGGCAAGAATGCTTGAAGGCATGCGCTTCGCCGTGGGACCAACCATCGCGGCCCGGCGCGGGGCGCTGCAGGCGATGGGAGGCTTTGCACGCGTGAAGGATTATCTGGCCGAAGACTTTGTGATTGGCAAATTCGCCGCCGAGGCTGGCCACGGCGTGATTCTTTCTTCTTATGTCATCGAACACCACATCGGCAGCGCGACACTGCAGCAGAATGTGGAGCACCGGTTGCGCTGGGCCCGCAGCACGCGGCGTTCGCGTCCCGCCGGATATGTGGGGCAGTTGTTTACCATGCCGTTGCCGCTGGCCCTGCTGGTGTGCGCGGCGTCGCCCGTGTGGTGGCCGGTTCTGCCGGTCACCGTGATCGTGCGTGCGGCGGCGGCCTACATGGTTTCAGCGCGCGTCTTGCGGGCCAGGATCAACTGGCTGCTTTTACCAATCGAAGACTTGTTGGGATTTTGCTTCTGGCTCGCCGGATTTTTCGGCAATACGATTTCCTGGCGCGGGCGGCGCTACCGGCTCTTTGCGGATGGGCGGTTTGAATTGATTCCTGCGCCCGAGAAATAGCGCTGCAGTGCGACTACGGAGCAATGCGAGTCAGGCGGCCGTTTTTCAGTTCAAAGCGATCGCCGCGCCAGGTCACCGTGTGACCTGCGAAGCTTGCAATCCAAACCGCGACCGCAACCAGATCGCGAACGGGCAGCAGCCACAGGTGCTTCAGCAATTGGGAATCTTGCAGCACGGATTTGCCTACTGTCAGGACAACCGTCAAACGCAACAGCACGATCACACCCAGCAATGCCCACGACCAAGGCGCCGCGCGAGCGGAGATTAGAGCAAGCAGCGCCCACATGAGCCCGTAAGTGGAAACCAGCCCGATGTAACCTGCAGCGCGTGAGTCGCGCACACCGCGCGCCCAGCGCAACTGATGAGCGAAGAAGCCTCGCAGGTCGTAGGCAGGAAGATGAGTCTCCACGACAACGTCTGAGAGCACGACCCGGAGGCCGAGACCGGCGATGCGCCGGCCTAATTCGTAGTCGTCCGCGAGGAAATCGACAATCGACTCGAACCCGCCAATTCGCTCCAGATCGGCGCGCCGGAAGGCAAGCGTTGAGCCGAGTCCGAAGCGGAGGCCACCCTCCAGTTGACGCGCAACCAGCACGCCCGGACAGAAATCTGTACTGATGCCGAGGGATTCTAATTTTGAGCCGAAGGTCGGCGCCGCGACCCCCCGATACAGACACGTCACCATCCCCACGCGTTCGTCCGCCAGCGGGGCGATGACGCGGCGAAGATAATCGCGCTCGACGCGAATGTCGCTGTCGTTGACCAACAAGTGCTGGTAGCGGGCGGTAGACAGCATCTGTTCGAGATTACTGACCTTCACGTTGGCGCCGAGTTTATGGGGAGAAACCACCAGGCGGATGGCGTGGTCGGGAAATTCCTGCTGCAGTTGTTGCACGCTGGCGACAGCTGGATCGGCCGGATCGCTCACTCCGAAAATGATTTCGTATTCGGGATAGTCTTGCAGGCAATGGCTGCGGAAGCTTTCGTAGATGTCGGGGTCGGTTCCCTTCAACGGCTTGAGCATTGAAACGGGCGGCAGGCGGACAGGAGTGTCCGCCCCACACAATTCACCCCGTCCACGCAGGAACGCAGCAGCGCTCCACAAGCAGATCACATAGTAGACGGAGCTAGCAACGCACCCGAGAATCGCGACGAACTGGAAGACTCGCTCGGTGAGGTGAATCATGCGCGGCGCAGGCCTTATTCGTACCGCAGCGACTCGATGGGATCGAGGTTCGCGGCCTTCCACGCGGGATAAATCCCGAAGACCAGCCCGACTCCGGCCGCGGACGAGAATCCGAACACGACCCAGAACATCGACATGCGCGCCGGCAACGACGGCCACACGGCAGGAATTACCCAGACGACCAGCGCACCCGCCAGAATGCCGATGACCCCGCCGACTGCCGTCAGCATAATGGCCTCGAGCGTGAACTGCAGCAGGATGTCGCGCTTGCGCGCGCCGATCGCCTTGCGTACTCCGATTTCGCGCGTGCGCTCGGTCACGCTGACCAGCATGATGTTCATTACGCCCACGCCGCCGACCACCAGCCCGACGCTGGAAATCGCAAACATGCCCACGAAGAGCGCGCCCGTCAGCTGATTCCAGAAATCGGAAATCGAATCCGAGGTCATCACCGCAAAGTTATCCGGCTTATCGAACGCAACTTTCCGCCGGCGCCGCAGCAGTTCGCGAATCTCGTCCATCGCCTTGGGCATGTCGTCGTGCGATGTGGCCTTGACGCTGATCACGTGCTGCTTCATCTCCGGGTGCAGGGTCTTGAAAGTCTTCAAGGGCATGATGACGCGGTTATCGTTCGGGTCCTTCCCACCGCCGAAGACCGACTTGATCTTCGTCACCGTGCCGATCACCTCGAACAGCCGGCCCTCGATGTTGACCTCTTTGCCGAGCGGATCCTGATCGCCAAACAGCTCGCGCTGGGTCTCGTAACAGATCACGACCACAGGCGAGTGATGTTCATCATCGAAGTCGCTGAACCAGCGGCCGGTGGCCATGGGCAAGTCGAAGACATCCTTGGCCTCGGCCATGTCGCCTTCGAGGATGGTGTTGCGGGCCTTCTTGCCTTGATATTTCACCGCGTAGCTGCCCACACCCAACTCGGGGCGGAAGACTCGCAGGCCGGCCGACACAGCTTTGACGTGCGGCAGATCACGCATCGCCAGCGCATCGTCATAGGTAAGCTCCCTGCGGGCGCGCATTTCATCGGTCAGGCGGCCGAAGGTGAAGAAGTCCAGGTGGAACACGAAAATGACGTTCGATCCGATGCTGGCCACCAGCTCGCGGACGTTCTCGTCGAGGCCGCGCCCGATCGAAGAAACGCCGATGACCACGGCCACGCCAATCACGATGCCGAGCACGGTCAGGGCCGAGCGCAGCTTGTTGCCACGGATCGTGTCCGTCGCCATCTGGACGATTTCGCCGAATTCGGATTTGCGAATCATAAGTTCGGCTTTCGGCTTCCGGGCTCTGGTTTCCGGAAGCCGAAAGCCGGCAGCCGGAAGCCCTTCACATTTCGAAGCGCAAGGCCACAATCGGATCGAGTTTTGCTGCCTTGCGCGCGGGATAGACTCCAAAAAACACTCCCACCGTGCCCGCCACGAATAAACCTGCCGCCACGGCCCACAACTTGATCGACGAGGGCATGCCGATCAACGCGGTTACGATCTCCGCAACGCTCACTCCCGACAGAACGCCCAGCACTCCGCCGATCAGCGCCAGCATGATCGACTCGATCAAGAACTGCAACAGGACGTCATCCCGCCGCGCTCCGAGCGCTTTGCGAATACCAATTTCGCGCGTGCGTTCGGTCACGCTCACCAGCATGATGTTCATGATCACGATCCCGCCCACCACGAGCGACACGCCCGCAATTCCGATCGTGGCCATAAAAAACGTATTGCTGAGCCCCGCCCAGATACCGAGCAGGCTGGCGTTGGTCTCAACCTGAAAGCTGTCGTCCTTGCCCGGCTTATCGTGGCGATGGGCGCGCAACGCGACGCGCGCCTCGTCCATGGCCTGATTCAGCGGCACTCCCGTGGCGGCGGCCTTGCCCCAAATCCCGATGCTGTTGTTGTGCGCTCCGTACTTTTTCAGGTAGACGGTGATCGGGATCAGCGCGTAGTTGTCCTCGCTCTGCCCCAGCGTCTTGCCTTTTTTCTTGCCCACGCCGATTACCTGGTAGGTCCAGCCGTCGATGCGGATTTCCTGGCCGAGGGGATCGCGGCCAGCCAGCAGGTGTTCCACAATGTCTGCGCCCACAACCGCAACCTGCGAGTGGTTGTCCAGGTCGGTGTCGTTGATCATGCGGCCGGCGGTGAGATCGGTGTCCACGATGGTCGCGATCGACGGCGTGATGCCTTGAATGTTGGTGTCGTTGATGGCCTGCTCTTCGTGCTTCACCTTGCCGGCTGTTTGGATCAGGGCGCCGACATAGTCGCAGTGGCGGCAGGCCTCGGCGACCGCCTGGTAGTCCTCAAGTTCCAGATTCTTGCGTTTCTCGGCTTCCAGAAAATGTTCTACGTTGGTTTCCACCGCCGACATTTTGCTGACGATGAAGACGTCGGCGCCAAGATTGAAGATCTTCTTCGCAACGTAATCGTTGATGCCGGAAACGAACGTGACCACCGCAATCACCGAGGCGATGCCAATCACCACGCCGAGCAGCGTGAGCACGGAGCGCAGTTTGTTGGCCCACAGCGAGCGCAGCGCGATTCGGATGGCTTCGGCGATGTTCATGGGCGGACGCCAGACCTCGGGCGTCGGACCTCAGACCTTGGACGTCAGACTGCACACAAGTCTAACAGCGAATCCACCTGCCTGGCACAGTTTGAGCTGGGACGTGGAAGTCAGGATTACGCAAGGCCGAGGTCCGAGGTCGGAGGTCCGAGGTCGAAGGTCTGACGTCTGACGTCTGTATAATCATTCTGTAGGCAGCCGGACCGGACGGTCGCTCTCTGCGTCTTCGGGCGCGGGGAGAGGAAAGTCCGAACTCCGCAGAGCAGTGTGCCGGATAACGTCCGGGAGGGTGGATTCAAGTCCGCTCGACGGAAAGTGCCACAGAAAACATACCGCCTGGGCGGCAACGCCAGGGTAAGGGTGAAAAGGTGCGGTAAGAGCGCACCGCCGCGGCAGTAATGCAGCGGGCAGGGCAAACCCCACACGGAGCAAGACCAAATAGGGAGGAACTCCAGCTTCGGCTGGAGA
Organism: Acidobacteriota bacterium; assembly: GCA_013289685.1. Classification (GTDB taxonomy): domain Bacteria; phylum Acidobacteriota; class Terriglobia; order Terriglobales; family Acidobacteriaceae; genus Sulfotelmatobacter. Next base: position 47,817 of record JABCZL010000009.1, read on the forward strand.
CGTGCCGGCTCGGTGCGTCAAACCTTCGGGTAGGTCGCTAGAGCCGCGCAGCGATGCGCGGCCCAGAGGAATGGCCGTCCAGCAGGAGCAATCCCGCGGACAGAATTCGGCTTACAGGTCCGGCTGCCTTAATCTACTTTGTTTTCTGCTATTTGTTGCTTCCCCGAACCTCCGAATTATGACGCCTGTGTGACAGAACACTTGGGGAAGACCAACGGATTTTCAGTCACTTGCGAACAGGTCGCCCGCACGGTCTGGATCATTTTGAGAATAACCGCCAAGTTCGAGGCTTGATCGCGATGTTTTCGACAGTTGTAGGGTTCTTCTGCTCCGGAACGGATATTGTTGCCCGACTTGTAGCACCGGGCTTAAGCGATTACGACCCGACTAATTTTCTCTCAACGCCACCATCGGCTCCAGCCTAGCCGCCCTTCTCGCCGGGATCATACTGGCGAGCACCGCCACCACAGCCAGTCCCAGACACGCGGTCGCCAGTACTGCGGGATTGTAGGGCTTCAATCCAAATATGAGAGACGCCGCCCACCTCCCGACCACCAGCGTCACCACAACCCCGATTGCAACTCCGACTCCGCACAGCTTTCCTGCCTCGCTCAGAACCAGTTCGAGCATTTGTATCGGCGCTGCTCCCAATGCCATCCTGATCCCGATCTCGTTTGTCCTTTTTGCCACCATGTATGCCATCACTCCATAGAGTCCGACGGTTGCCAGAATTGCGGCCAGCAAGCCAAAGAACCCGCTCAAAATTGCCAAGAGACGCTCTTTCAGCAATCCATCGCTGATTTGGGCGGCGAGTGAATGAAAATCGATTGCGATCTCGGGATTCACGTCAGCCATAGCTTGTCGTAACTCCCCCACAATCGGTTCGAGCAATCCGCTGGAGCGGACGATAATTTCCCCGTTGGTGTCGGGCCGGTCATCCTGCAACTGAGGATAAAATGCGATTGGATCGAACTCTTTTCGCAAGTCATCGTATTTCGCATTTGCCATCAGCCCGACGATCTCATACTCGTACTGCGGCTGGCCCCGATACACGTTGATTTTGAAGGTCCGGCCAACAGGATTTTCGGTTCCCATGATCTTCTTGGCAAACTCCCGATTGACGATCGCCACCTTTGGCGAACTCGCTGTATCGCGCTCATTGAAATTGCGGCCGGCTAACAAAGGCGTCCCGATCGTCTGGAAGTACCCCGGTGTGATGAGGCCCATGTCGACCCAACCCTTCTTCACCTCGCCATCGACCACGACTTCATCATTCCAATAACTCCCGCCTAAAGGCACCACGTTCGTCTCCGCGGCCGATCGCACTCCGGGCAGTGAGCGCACGCGCTCGACGATGCGCTCCCGGAAGGGACCTCGCTGATCGTAGGGGAGATTGAGGCGGGTGTAATCGATATCCATCACCAGCACGCCGTCGCGCTGGAATCCCGCATCCAGAGTCAGAATTTTCCGCAAGCTTTCGCCGAACAGCAACGCGCTGACCACTAGTACGAGGGACATTGCGATCTGAGCCACGACCAGTGCCCGGCGAAGACTGAATCGCTCGCGCGTTGTAGTCAAACCGCGCCCGGCCAAGCTCATCACCAGTGCCGGCGCCATCCCGGTCGATTTGATCGCAGGCGCCAGCCCGACCAGCACACAGGTGAGCACGGCGAGGCCGGCAGTAAATCCAAGTACTCGCCAGTCCGTTGCGAGACCCACGAAGATGTGGCGCACATCGCCTTCCCCGCTGAGATACCGGACCAGGAAGGAGCTCAAGAGGCGGGCCAACACCATACCCAAAGCCGCACCCAGCAGCGCGAGAAGCAGGCTCTCGGTAAGCAGCTGGCGGACGATGCGTCCTCTTGCCGCGCCCAGCGCGATGCGTACGGCAATTTCCTTTTCCCGCGCGCTGGCGCGAGCCAGCAACAAGTTCGCGAGGTTTGCGCACGCGATCAGCAATACAAGTCCCGTGATCGCCAGCAGCAGCCACAGAGGCGACTCATACTGCTGCCGAAGATTGGACACCCCTGTGCTTCCCGGATAAGCTGCGAGCTTCTTCTGCAGGTATTGTTTTCGGGCTTCCGCCTGGTACACGGGCGGTAAGGTTTCCTGCATGAGTCCCGGAGAGATTGCATCGAGTTGCGCTGATGCCTTGTCCAGAGTCCATCTGGGCTTCAATCGGCCCATGGCCACCAACCACCATCCGTGTGGCAACACGTAAAGGCTGCTCTCACCTGCGATCGTTGGTTCAGAGCAGATGAGCACCGCAACATCGAAGCTGTGGCCGACGTCTACCCCATGAAAGTTCGCTGGGGTTACACCGAGCACCGCAAACGGGTGGCCTTCCAATTCGAGTGTTTTACCGATCGCACTGGCCTGTCCGCCAAATTCGTTCTGCCAAAACTCATAGCTAATTACTGTGCCGGGCGTACCACAACCCGCGCGATCATCTGGCCGGTGAAATACCCGCCCGAGTATTGGCTGAATCCCGAGCACATCGAAAAATTCACCACTGACCCATAGGCCCTGTGCGTAGCGCACTTGCCCGCGCGTCGCCAGATTGAAATCCTCATTGCCGAATGCAAATACCCCGCTGAAGCCTTGCTGCTGCGCACGAATCTGCTTCCACATCTGATTGGTCACGTATCCGTAGCGACCGTGGTGCCGGCCTGTGACATGGAAATCTGTCGGCCGGATCACGGCTAATTCTTCCGGATGCGCCACTGGAAGAACCCTCATCCTCACCGCGTCGATGAGCTGGAAGATAGCCGTATTTGCCCCGATGCCTAGCGCTAGTGAAAGTACGCATGCTGTCGTGAATCCCGGGTTCAATCGCAATGTGCGCGTGGCGTAGCGCAGGTCCTGCCACAGGCCTGACCAGACATCGCTGCCCTCGCCCGTCCCCAGCTCTACCGGTTCTATCCAGCGCTCCTCGATCTTTCGCAGATCGCCCGCCAGATCGCGTCCCTCCAGTTCTGCAATGATTTCACGCTCTGCTGCGTCTTCATTGGCGCCGTTCGACAGCTGTGCCTCGTACCGGTCGCGCAGATGCTGCGAGATCTCATCGACGATCTCGCACTCACGCATCGGCGAAAGCCCGCAGTCGCGGAGCCGATCGCGCACCATCTTTTTAAAATCAGGCATGGCTTACTCCAGTAATCCGCTGCATCGCGGTCACGAATTCAGCCCAAGTCCGCCGCTGTTGCTTTAGCATCGCCTTCCCGGCCGGGATTAGCCGGTAATAGCGCCTCCGGCGCTGACCAGGCTTCTCAACCCACTGACCTTGGATCCACCCGCGCTTCTCCAGCCGGTACAGCAGGGGATAGAGAGAGGCCACATTGAACTTGAGCGTACAGGCCGAACGCTGTTCGATCAGTTGGCTGATTTCGTAACCGTGGCGCGCTCGGCCCTCCAGTAACGAAAGGATTAGCAGTTCGGCACTTCCCTTTTTCAATTCCCGGTCGAAGTTCGCACTTGTTGATGACATATATGTTTATGACATATATGCCTTCGCTAGCCTGATTGTCAAACTGGAAAGTCAGTTGATGTAACATCGCCGTTACGCTCACCAGCCAACAAGTTCTTTCCTAAATCACTTCCAATCCCCGACTTAGCAGGAAAGCGTCGCGCGCGCGAGCACTGGCAGCAGCCTCTGCGCATGAAGGATCAATCTCGCAAGACCCGAGCCGGATCGGTACGACTGGCGCGCCATCCGGGAAAGAAACAAGCTGCGACTGTGGTAATCGTCATCACCGCCAACGCCGCTCCGAAGGCCCGCGGGTCGCTCGGGCTGACATTGTAGAGAAGCTTTCCGAGGAGTCGCGTCAGTGCAAGCCCTGCGGCGGCTCCAAGGAACACGCCGCCTGCAGTTAGTCGCAGGCCTCGCGAAATGACGAGACGAAGCAGATCGGTGGAGCCCGCGCCTAGAGCCATACGCAGCGCGAGTTCGCGCATGCTCTGCGCCACCGCGTACGACATCACTCCATAGAGGCCGACGGCGGCGAGCAGAAGCGCCAATCCTGCCAGGATCGAAACCAGGGTTACGGCCACAAGTTGCGGCGAGGTTGAGCGATCCACCTGTTCCTGCAGCGTAATCATCTCGTAAAGCGCGAGGTTCCCGTCGATGCTGCGCACCTCGTGGAGCAGGGCCGCCGAAATATTCTGCAGACTTTCCGTTGTGCGGATATTCAAAGCCGGCCCTCGTACGAAATCCTGCAAAAGTGGCACGTAGAAGAATGGCTTTGGATCCTCGCGTATGCTCTCGTACTTGGAGTCCGCGGCCACGCCGATGACTCGCGCCCACTTGCCTTTCACTTGCAGGCGCCGTCCGATGGGATCATGGTCGCCCCAGTACCGCGCCTTCATGGTCCGATTCACGATCGCGACCAGGGACGCGTTTTCGTCGTCCGCGCGGGTGAACTCGCGACCCGAAAGCAGAGGGATGCCCAAAGTCGCGAAGTAAGCTGGACCGACCTGGTTGTAGTCAACCGCAGGCTGCTCTTCCAGCGGAGGGTGATAGCCGTCAACCGCAATGGGCGTCGAAGAATAAGTGCCATAGTCCAGCGGGGTCAAGCGCGCGTACGCGGCGGACTCCACGCCGGGCAGAGCTCTGACGCGCTCGATCAGATCGTCCTGAAAAATCTTGGCCCGCGGATCGTCGTATCCCGCCGCCACCAGCGACACACTTGTTTCCACCACCCTGTTCGTGGAAAAGCCGGGGCTGGCAGTTCGAATCTTCTGCAGGCTCTCGAGGAGCAACACGGCGCCAGCCAACAAAATAAAACTCAGGCAAACCTGGAACACGACCAAGCCCGAGCGCATCCAAGCTCTTCTGCGAGCGGTGGTTACGCTCGAAGAGTCCGCCTTCAAGGCGCCAGCCAGATCGATGTTGCGCGCCTGAAACGCCGGAACCAGCCCGAGAACCAGCGTGGCCATCAGGCAAATGCCGGCGCTGAGCAGCATCACATGCCAATCGATTTCACCGGGCAGGTACATCGCGATTCCAGAACGCGCGGGCAACAGCAGCCCCAGGGCATGCCGGCACCAGTAAGCCACAATGAGTCCGCCGGCTGCACCGAGCCCCGCAAGAATCATGCCTTCGGTGAGAAGCTGCCTTAACAGACGGCCCCCGGTAGCCCCGGTGGCCATTCGCACGCTCATTTCATGGCGCCGCGCGAATGAGCGCACCAGCAGCAGGTTGCCCACATTCGCGCAAGCGATGAGAAGCACAAACACCACCACCGCCGCCATGATCTCCAGCGTGGGCAGCATAGTGCCCGCATTATTGAAGGGGGTTTGCCACAAAGCCCAAAGCTGGATGTTGCGACCCCGGTTCGTGGCAGGGTAGTCGGCCTCCAGTCGGGTGGCGATGGCCGTCATTTCATTCTGCGCCTGCGCGCGGGTGATCCCGGGCTTGAGTCGTTCATAACTCTCGATCCAGCGCGAGCCGCGGTCTTCCAGTTTGTATCCCCCGCTTTCGAAATTTTCTTCCATCGAGGCCGGGACCCAAAAATTCATCGCCCAGCCCACGAAAGTTCCATAGAAGTGTTCCGGCGTAACGCCAATGATGGTGTGCGGAATATTGTTCAGCCGCTGCACCTTGCCTACGATTTGCGGGTCGCCTCGAAATCGTTTCTGCCAGAGGTCATAGCTGATCACGACGACGGGATGGGCATCGTTCCCGACATCTTCGCCAGGTTCGAAACCGCGCCCCAGAAGGGGGCGAACGCCGATCGCGTCGAAATAATTCGCCGAGACAATGCTGCCGGTGGTGACTTCGGCGTGGTCCCCGATACTGAGCGTGCTGCCGGTAATTTTGCTCACGAACAAGGCATCGCACAGCGTGCAGTTTCTCTGCAGATCGAGGAAATCCGGCCACGAAATTGGTCCACCCCCGCTTACTCCCCGCGCCGTTCCGCCCAAAGCGAGCAACCGCTCCTGGTGAGCGACCGCCGGGTAGGGACGAAATAAGATTCCTTCGGCCCAACTGAACACCGCAGCATTCACGCCGATGCCCAGGGTCAGGCACAAAATTGTGAGAACAGAAAATCCCGGACTGCGGAACAGTTGACGAACCCCATAGCGCAAGTCCTGGATGGTATTTCCGATAAGGTTGTGGCCGCGTGCGTCCCGGCACTGCTGTTCGATCTGCGTCATCCCGCCCAGCGCCAGCAATGCCGAGCGGCGCGCGTCCTCCTTCGACATGCCTTTCTCAAGATTGACCTGAATTTGCTGCTCAAGATGGTCGCGGAGTTCGTCTCCTAGTTCCTGATCTACCTGCTTGCCGCGAAGGCGGTCGCGCCAACGCAAGGGCAGCGTATACAACCATTGTTCGAAGCGCATGTTCACGCCTCCTTGAGCTTTACAATGCCGGAGATCGCACTCGAAATCCGGTTCCAGTTTGCCGTTTCTGTTTCCAGTTGCCTGCGCCCGAGCCGGGTCAGGGAATAGAACTTGGCGCGACGGTTGTTGCCGCTGGACTTCCACTGAGCGGTAATCCAACCCCGCCGTTCCAATTTGTGCAGCGCCGGATAGAGGGACCCGTCACTGACTCCCAGTACATCGCTGGAGATCTGTTTCAGGCGCTGGCTGATCGCCCACCCGTTCTGCGCTTCCAGCGCCACGATTTTTAGGATCAGCATGTCCAGTGTCCCCTGGACCAGATCGGAAGGCTTGCTCACCCCGGTGTCTCCTCTCGGTTACCGAGTTAGACTAGACTCTGTTCCTCTCGGTTAGCAAGGGGAGTTCAATAAATTTGCTGGCTCCGGGAGGCTCGACGATTGGAGGGAACCCAGACTTCCGCATCAGCGGCCGACAACGGAAAGGCCCACGCGGTTTCGAGAATCACGTGGGCCTGTGGTGATCCTGTCCAAATTGGTTAGGGCGTTCCGGTATTGATCAGCACCCAACTCGAGCAGACAATCCCACTGGTTGGTGTGGTGAGCGTGGAGAGAACCCCGACTTTGCCTTCCGCAGACAGGGGGGTGGTCTTCGTGATCGACACCGGTGGAGTCGTGATGGGCTGCGATGCGGAGAACAGCTCGTCCATCGTGTTCTGATCGGTCAGCCAAATGTTCCAGGTGGTAGCCACAGTGTTCCCGACGGTGAACTTCATGGTCAGGGTTTTGGAGGATACGCTGTAGCTGAGGCTGTCGGTCAGGGTACACGGGCCGGACACCACCTGCTTCACCACATTCGATGTGCTCGCCATGAAGTTCGCGTCGCCGGGGTACACCGCGGTGACCGACGTTGTGGCACCCGGCGTGAGCTTGGAATCAGAAAACGTTGCTGTACCGCTGCTCAACGTTCCTGTTCCCAGCACCGTTTTGCCACTCATAAACGAGACGGTTTCGCCATTCGGCGGGGCACCCTCACTCGAACTGACCACAGCGGTGAAGGTGACAGACTGCCCGTCGGCGGAGGGATTCGGCGAAGAAGTGAGGGTAGTTGTGGTTGGTATCTCGATGGGGCAGGTGCCGAGGAAGCACGAGACTTCGAGACTGTAGGTGCCAGTTGAGTCACCCTCTGTATAGAGCAGCAACATGTACGTATTGTTCTGTGGAGGAGTGAAAGTGAACTTGACGCTGCCATTGCTAGTGCAGCCCTGATCGGGCGAAGGCTGTGGAGTCGCCGAGCCAGGATAATAGAGGTAAATACAAGTGCCGTAGCCGCCAGTGTAGCTGACGGACACTTGGTAGGTGCCGGTGGTGGCCGCATAGAAAGTGTACGTTTGCTGCTCCGCCGGTGCGGAGAGCGATCCGTCGACCACCTGTTTCAGCGCGATGGATACGGCGTCGGCGGGGAACGGCTTGATACGCTCAAGCGACAATGCGTACTCTGCAGTCGTCCCGTTTCCCTCCATGCTGAGGACGATCGTGTATTGGCCGGTAACGGCCAGTGTCTGCGAATCGAACACTTGGCCATTACTGGTGCAGGTGCTGGGAAGGATCTGCTTTTCATTGGGGTCGAAAAGCACCATGCACGTACCGTAGCCGCCTTGATACCCCACGATAATCTGCCAGGTATCCCCAGCGTTTGCATTGAAGACAAAAGAGTCGATATCTCCCGGGGTATACAGCTCGCACTGACTGCCCGCGTACACATCGCCCGAAGCGATGGGTGTGCCGGTTACGGGTTCCTTGGGACAGTTCGCAATGTGAGCCTGGGCCAGCGCCGCCTGGGGTACGAGCAACAACATGGGAATCAATAACATAGCGCCGAGAAGAGCCGCACGTGAGAGGCCGGAATTTGTCAAGAATCGAACCAGGCAGCTTTCGCCCCGATTGAACATTGAGCACCCTCCTGTTCTTGGAGCAACGCGACGGAAGGGTCAGACGCCCCAAGCGCAGAGCAATTTAGCACGGGAGAACACGGCCCGCGGCACGCCACGGCGAAAATGATATGAACTTGGTATGAAATCGGGGTGGGTCGTGGTTTTCTGAAGTGGTTCTGTGGTTTAGGGAACCAGCTTACCGACGGGAACAAAATCCGATTTGCATCCCACCAGGCATCGAACTTTCTGGAACGCTGCCTGTTCTTCTGCACTCAGTGGATGCGGGTTCTTGCTATTTGCATAGAACCGCGCATGGGCGCTGCGAAATTCATCACCCCCCGCGTAAGCCGCTATCAGACGAAACGTCTTGTCGAATTCGTACCAGATGTGGCAACCGAGGGGAGTTATGCATTCCGCCACCGTAAGTCGAATGCTGCCCGGTTCGACCTTGGGATCCATGGCCATGTTGAACTGGAACATCGCTCGGTTCAGATCGCTGCGCGGAAACAGCAGGCGCATTCTCTCCTGAGCAACGCCCATGCCGTGGATTTGATATTCAGGCCGCTCCTCGGTGGAAGCCCCGAACACCTTGTCGGGATCCAGCACGACCAGGGTCGCCTGATGATCGTACTCGCTGATTCCGGCGGCGAGAATTTCTTCCCGGCCATCGCCATCCAGGTCGGCCAACGTCATGAAATTTAGGGCTCCGGAATGCCAGTACTCGGAAATCAATTTGCCATTGCCATCGAGCATCGCGATCTGACTCGGCCACCAGATTTCATGGATACTCGCAACCGCGATTCGGGTGGGTCTCTGCTCGGTTGCCTTCAGTACGACGAGGGCCACAGTCCTGAACGTGGCGGAACTCCCCGCGAGCTCTGGCAGTTCTCTCCCCGGATTCCAACGCCATTTCTCTTTGCCGCCATCGGAGTAGCAGATCAGCGTGGTCTCGTGTGACTGTGGACCGGCAGCGGAGAGATACGAGAAAAGAACGCTGGTATGGCCCTTGCCCTCGAGGTCAGCGAACCAGATCCTTGTGCCGATCCCCTTCTCGTAATACCAGTCGGTCGCGAATCCATCTGGAAAGGCTTTGCTCCACAATTCCTTGCCGTTCGCATCGGTGATCCGGAGCACTGCACCGTCGAGGCGCCCAAACTTGGGCTGGCCCTGCGCCGTCAGCAGGCGGACGGTGATGAAGGCCGCAATGCACACGGCGGCCATCGCGGCCGCGATCATTAGGCCCCTGCGGGCGCGCATTCGTGGAATGGGCCCCTGATCGTGGTTGGCAAGCGGCGATCCATCGGTTTCCTCCTCCCGAGGTTTCGCCGCGATCCAACGCTTTTCTGGCGTGCCATCCGGTCCGGGTGCCGAACGATTGGGAAGGCAAATCGTGATGGGATCGGCTTTGCCTTCACCGTTGTAATAAGACTCCAGCGCATGCCGCAGGCGATTCATCTCTGTGGCTACATCCGCGGATCCCTTGGTTTTGGTCTCATTGGGCCACAGCTCCCGGATCACACGGTCAGGCTTCAGAGTGGACTGCGAATCCATGTTCTCAAACAGCACTTCCAGCAGCTTCCGGAGCTGGCTCTTGCTGGCGAAGCTCTGGCTGCGCAGGATTCTATCGATCTGGTCGCTGATGGAGGCGCGATCCATAGCTTGTTCAACTCTAGCTTATTCAACTGCATAGTATAAGCGCAGCCCGATCCTCTTCGGCCTCGGTCAGGCTGCGGTGCTTGCCTAACTGTTAAGATGAAGTGGATGGAGTGCCGCGAGCTTGGGAGATCAAAAACGTCGCGGAAACATTTCAGTTTTTGGAAAACCTTTCAGGAGGCCTCATGTCCGCACCCAGTCGCCGGCCGGAGATTCGCCGGCGCCGTACCCGTAAAGAAAAAATTGTCCAGTTGCGCAAGCGCCTGGCCGCCGCCAAAACCGATGCCGATAAGACGCGCATCACCGCCAAGCTGCACAAACTCGCCATCCTGTCGCCCGGCCAGCCGCTGCTGAAGTAAGACAGATTCAGTCCGCGGCGGGCTGGCCGGCGTGCGGTTGGCCGCGGTGAGCGACCTGGCCGTAGGCTTCGAGAATGCGCCGCACTGACGTTTCCCAGGAGAACTTCGCAGCCTGCACGTAGCCGCGCTCCTTCATGCGGTCGCGCAGCGGCCGATCCATGAGCGTGCGGTGCAGGGCGCGCATGATCTCGAATACGTTTTCGGGATTGACCAGCACCGCCGCGTTCCCCACCACCTCGGGCAGCGACGACACATTGGAAGTGACCACGGGAGTGCCGTGCACCATGGCTTCCAGCGGAGGCAGGCCAAAGCCCTCATACAGCGACGGGAAGACGAAGATCTTGGCCTCGTCGTAAAAAATCCGGAGCACCTCAATCGGAACGAATCCCAGGAAGCGCACGTCGTGTTGCACTCCGCTGCGCACCACGGTGCGCCGCAAATCGGGATTGCCCGAAAGATCGTCTCCAATGATGATGAGTTTGAGATCGGGATAAGCCTGATCCCGCTCCAGTTCCGTTTTCAGCGCGGAAAAAGCCTCGATCATGCGCACGACATTCTTGTGCGGGCTGATTCTCCCGGCGTACAGCAGAAAGGGATAAGTCACCTGGTAGCGCCGTGCGATCAGGTCGCGATCCGCGGCGCTGGCATGGCCGTGCAGAAAGCGTTCATCAATGGCGTTGTAGACCACCTCGACCCGGTCGGACGGAATCTCAAACAGTTTCTCGATTTCATTGCGCGTGAAATTCGATACGGCGAAAATCCGCGCCGCTCCGGCGAGCACCCGCTTGGTCATCTGAAAGTGGAAAGAGCGCCAGAGCCCGCTGCGCTCGCGGGTTCGCGACATGTGGTCCAGCATGTCGTGCACGGTCATGACATACGGACACGGCAGCGCCCGCGGAACAGAAAAGAGATTGGGAATATGGACAAGGTCGCAACTCAGCCCCTGCAGGGCGGTGCGGAACTCGCGATATCCCTGGAAAGAACGGTCGGGGGCGAGCAGCGGGACGGTGTGAAAGTTTGGCGGCAGGGCACCAATTTCTTCGACCTTGGCCGGAGAGCCGATCAGCAGGTACTTATTCTCGCGGTCGAGCCGGCCTAGCGTGCGAACCACATTGCGGATGTAGGTGCCTACGCCAAACTCGGTCATCCGCCGAATGTCGATGGCGATCTTCACCGCTGGCATTTAACCACAGAGGGCACAGGGGAACACAGAGGAATTAAGAACAGCCAGCTAAGGCATCATGCACTACAAAACGGGCCTCGTACCGAGATCGTTAAACTGCGCTTCGGAAACCCACGTGAGATTGTACAGAATTTTACCGGGCAGATTAGGCGGCAAGTCCTCTGGCATCGGCCATTGCTCCACCATGGCGAGGGTGTTGGAAGCAGACCGATTGATAAAGTCCAGCCACAATTCGGCAGGCTCGCGTTTCGTCTCCCACACGTACACGCCCGGCGAGCCAAGCCGCTGCGGGATGACTCCGACCCAATCCTTGATGCCATCGCGCACCCACCACAGTTCTCCCCCGAGGATACCGATCCGGTGAAAACGAAGTACGTCCACCACTGAGGGAATCTGCGCGCGAGTCCAACCGAATTCGCCGTTGCTGGCTCGGAAAGCATTCCGTTCAAGCTCAGGTGGAAACATCACTGCCCCCGGAGACGCCCTCGAACTCCCGGGCGCTGCTCGAAAACAAACTCAGGCTCTCACCTCGGCTTGTGCCTTCGCACGCCGCTCCGCATACAACGGAAACGCTTCGCACAGATCAAGCACCTGCTTGCGGACCTTGCTCAGTACGGCTGCATCGGTGCGGTGGAGAAGCGCTTCGGCGATCCAGCGTCCGATCTGGCTCATCTCAACTTCTTTCATGCCGCGCGTGGTCAGCGCCGGCGAACCGATGCGGACGCCGCTCGGCTTCATCGGCGGGTTGGTATCGAATGGAATAGCATTCTTGTTGACTGTGATTCCCGCCTCGCCCAGCGCTTTTTCAGCCTCGCTGCCCAGCATGCCCTTGGAGAAAACATCGACCAGCATGAGATGCGTGTCGGTGCCGCCGGAGATGATGCGGAAGCCCTCGTCGGCCAGCGACTGCGCCAGCACTTTGGCGTTGGCCACCACCTGCCGCGCGTAGTCGCGGAATTCAGGCTGCATCGCTTCCAGAAAGCACACCGCCTTGGCCGCCATGATGTGAACCAGCGGGCCGCCCTGCATTCCGGGGAACACAACTTTGTCGATGGCCTGCGCGAACTCGGCCTTGGAAAGAATCATGCCGGAGCGCGGACCGCGCAGCGTTTTATGGGTGGTCGAAGTGACGATGTGCGCGTGCGGCACCGGCGAAGGATGTGCGCCGCCGGCCACGAGCCCGGCAAAGTGCGCCATGTCGACCAGATAGAGCGCACCCACTTTGTCGGCAATCTGGCGCATGCGGGCGAAATCAATGATGCGCGGATAGGCGCTGCCTCCACCGATGATCAACTTCGGGCGCTCTTGCTCGGCAAGTTTCTCCAGCGCGTCGTAGTCAATGGTTTCCGTCTCTTTGGTCACGCCGTAGGGAACGATCTTGTAGGTCTTGCCAGAAAAATTCAGATGATGGCCGTGCGTAAGGTGGCCGCCGTGCGCCAGGTTGAGGCCTAGAATCGTGTCGCCCGGCTGCAGCACGGACGCATACGCTTCCATGTTCGCCTGCGATCCGGCATGGGGCTGGACGTTGGCATGCTCCGCGCCGAACAATTGTTTGGCCCGGTCCCGCGCCAGGTTCTCGACGACGTCCGCGTACTCGCAGCCGCCGTAGTAACGCTTGCCGGGATATCCCTCGGCGTACTTGTTCGTGAACACCGAGCCCGCGGCTTCGAGTACAGCTTCGCTGACAAAATTTTCCGAGGCGATCAGTTCGAGGCCCTCGTGCTGGCGGCGGGTTTCGTTGTCGATCGCGGCGGCAATCTGGGGATCGTTTTCGTATAGTGGGCGGTACATCGGATTGTCCTTATTCATCTAACGACCTCTCAATGGCTTGCTGTTGGTTGAAACCTGCTCAGCGCGGCCGGAATATCTCTGAGATGGTTCAAACCGATAGAGTCATGCTGATCCATCAAATCTGCGCGGTAAACAAAAGGCTTGCGGTCTCCGACCTTCCCCGGCCCGCCGACTCCGATCAGGATTACGATCGACCGTCCAGTCTCCATCATGGCATCGGCTTCAACACAGGTAGGAAAATCGCGCCCGCCATCCGTGGCCGTCGCCTTGGCGTAGCGGAGCGCCCAGCCGATCCGGGCGTCTGGACCTGCCTCAGCCTGCAACCACTTAGCGAAGCTCACCCGAGGCAATCCTCGGTCCAACCGCGAGACCGGCATTTGCTTGACCTGCTCGATGAGCGCGACGATCTGCAAATCGGTCAACCTCTGGGGCGTATTCCCTGGGAGCGCAACCTGCGCCGAAGCCTGCCTCGTGAGGATCGTCGCGAGGAACAGCACCAGGACGATCGCGAGTATCATTCGCCAAGGAAAAATCGTCGTAGCCTTGATCATGGCTGCTCCAAATCGTAAACGTGCGGATCGTGCAGTTCCATGTAGCGATCGGGCGCCTTCACCGGCGTAAATCCAAATTGCGCATAAAGCCCGTGCGCGTCGCGAGTCAGCAGAATCCATCGCCGCAGACCTTGCAACGCGGGATGCCGCATGATGAATTCCATCATCCACTTGCTCAGCCCGCGTCCGCGATGCGACTCCAGAATGAACACATCGCCCAGATAGGCGACGGTAGCGAAATCGCTGACCACCCGCGCAAACCCGATCTGCGCGCCGCTACCATCATAAACGCCAAAGCACAGGGAATGCTCGATGGATCGGGCCACGATTTCCCGCGAAATTCCCTTAGCCCAATAGCAACTCGTCAGGAACGTGTGAATCATGTCCAGATCGAGGCGGGCGCGGTTGGTGCTGATCAGGAACTGGTCGCGTCGGTGCTCGACGATCGTATTGGGACTCGCGGCCTGTGTGAACGGCATCGCAATATTCTAAACCGCAGACCTAACCACGAGCGCGTGACGTCCTGGGATGTCTCCTTCGTGAACCTTCGTGCCCGCAGCCTGCCCTGAGCGGAGTCTAAGGGTGGTTCACGACTGAACTCAAAACGCCGTGCGCAAAAAAGAAGCCAGGTGCCATCCATCCATATAGCTATAGGGCGCCTCACCCATCGTGTAATGTCCGCAAGGCAGCACGGCAACTTTGTGATCGAGCTCGTGCCGCTCAAATTCTTCGACGACCTGATGCGAGAGTTCCGGCAGAAACGTAAGATCATACCTCGCATACACGATGAGCGACTTGCGCGGCCAGCGCGAGAATTGCTTGAAGTAGGACATGGGGCTGACCGCCAGCCATGCCTGCCGCAGACGATCGAGGTCAATCTCCTGCTCAATCCCCTGCCGAATATGCCGGGTCGACTGCCCGTGCCAGACAACATCAGCCACATAAGTAGACGCGTGATTGAACGCAGCCACGCGAAGCCGCGGCTCATGCGCCGCGGCGATAAACGCGTAACACGATCCCAAGCTCGTGCCCACGATCCCGAACTGGCTGTAGCCCTGTTGCTCGAGCCAGTCGAGGCAGCTGCGGATGTCGACCACGCCCTGCCGCACGGCGTCGAGTGTGCGGCCAATGTTGGCGGAGACCGCGTAGTCCGCGCGGCTGGTCTCGGCTGGCATGCGAATATCGTGATACGGCATGGTCAGCCGCAACACGGCGATGCCCAGCATATTCAGCACGCGGCAGAGACTGTTGTAAGCGATCGCGTCGGCGTTCCAGTGCGGCAGCAGAATGATGGCGCGACGTCCCCGCGCCGGGAACCAGCGGGCATTCACGAGATTGTTTTCCGGATAGGGCGTCTCGACCGGCGAAGTGAAGCGCAGGAATTCTCCGAACGTGCCTTTGACCTTGGCCTCAAGCTTGGGATCGGGCACTTCGCGCGTAGAGAACACTTGAACTTCCCGCGTCTCCAGGCGGAAATCCGTGGGCCGCGTGTAGGAATAAAATTCATCGCTCGACGCGACGATGCGGCGGTTGTAATCGAGGATGAATTTTTCCGGATTATCGTGTGCTAGACCGGGAGTCTGCCCGGGGCGAAAGCCGTTGCGGCAGGGCCAGTCCCGCGTAAATTCCACGCCCCAATCCAGCGGACGGACCACGCGATTGTTGTCCACCGAAGTGAGCCGGTGTTCCCAGTCGTACATCCACTGTGCGTAGCGCGAGGGCATGGTTAATCCTCTAGTGTAACAAGGGGTCGGGCTCCATTCAGGCGGCAATCACCGAACTGTTCCAATCACAGGTCGGCAGCTTACATTTCGTCTCTGAACGGCGTGATCCGGGAAATCCTCAGGATTCTCTTAGGTTTGTGACGTCCATCACCGAGAAAATACCGCCCAGTACGATATTTCTGAGAAGGATCAGGATCGGCCAAAACGCTTGAGGTGTAGCTACATTTGGAGTTACAATGACATTTGAGTGGGACGAGACCAAGAGCCGTGCCAACATTCGAAAACACGGGTTCCATTTCGCCGAGGCGGAAGAAATGTTTCGTGGCGTGCTTCTGGTTCGTCCCGACACGCGTGAAGACTATGGCGAGAAGCGATGGATTGGAATTGGGACGATTCGAGGCCGCTTTGCCTTTGTGGCATTCGCGGAACGTCCGAACGATACGATCCGCATCATTTCACTGAGAAAGGCAAATCATGAAGAGCGCCAAGAATACGAAAAGGCGATCCAGAACGGACTGGAAGCGAATTGATGCCTTGCGGGATGAGGATATCGATTACTCTGACATTCCGAAGCAGGGGCCGGATTTTTTTGCCAACGCCATCATTTGGCCGGGACCGAAGAAGCAGATCACGTTGCGCATCGATCCTGACGTGCTGACATTTTTTCGCAAGCATGGGCGTGGCTATCAGAGCACGATTAACGCCGTGCTGCGCAAGTACATGGAAGCGCGAAACGAACCGACCTCAGCCGTCAGACCTCGGCCCTCAGCAAAACTGCACGTCAGCGGCCGGTGAGCGATGCCATGAGTTCGCGCCTGAGGTCCGAAGCCTGAGGTCCGAAACCTGAGTCTGAGGCCCGCAGTCGTTTTTAGCTCGAATACCTTCTCGGCACCCGTTTCGAAATGTTGCAGAGAATTTCGTACGGCGTGCTGTTGGCGAGTTCGGCGTGCTCCAGAGCGTCGACGCTCAAGCCTTCGCCCGCGCCCAGCAGGATCACTTCATCTCCGACCGCGATGCCGGGAATTCCGGTGACATCCACCAGCGTCAGGTCCATCGAGATGCGGCCCACAATCGGCGCATAATGCTCGCGCACGATCACGCGGCCGCGATTGGAGAGCTGGCGGTTGTATCCGTCGGCGTAGCCGACGGGCAGCACCGCAACATGCGCGGGAGCCTTGGTCACGTAGGTGGCGCCGTAGCCCAGCGGCTGGTTGGCCCCAAAATCGCGCAGGGATAGGATGCGCGTCTTCCAGGTGAGAATCGGCTTCACTGGCATGCGCAAAGTTCCACCGCTCACTTCGCGTCCGGCGCGCTGAAAGGGCAGGTAGTAGCCGTAGAGCGCGACTCCCGGCCGCACCATGGTGTTCCAGGTCTCGCGCCGCGAAATGACCGCGGCTGTGTTGGCCATGTGAACGAAAGTTGGTTCCATGCCGGCTTCGCGCACCATGCGGCGAGCCGCGTCGAAACTGTGTTCCTGCTCGGCGACCGAGGGCGCGTCCATGATTTCGGAAGACGCGAGGTGAGTCGAGAGTCCCTCCAGCGCGAGATGCCTGGCCGCCTTCAATGCGTTGAGCACGCCCGGAAGTTGGTCCACGCCGACACCCAGACGTCCCATGCCGGTATCGACTTTCAAGTGCACCGGATGCCGCGCCACGCCCAGTGCAGCGGCCGCGGTCTCGAGCGTCTCGATATGCCAGGGCTCCCAGACCGTGGGCGTGAGGTGCAGACGGATAATCTCTGCCTCCTCGCCTCGCCAGAAGCCGGTCATCAAAAGAATATTCGCGCGAACGCCCGCCTCGCGCAGCGGAATCGCTTCGTCGAGCGAAGTTACGCCCAGCCACTTCGCGCCTTCAGCTTCGAGCGCGCGCGAGCACTCGACCGCGCCGTGACCGTAAGCGTCGGCCTTCACCACCGCGCATACGGTAACGCCCCTTCCCACGTGTTTCTGCACCGTGCGGAAATTTTGCCGCAGCGTAGTCAATGAGACTTCCGCCCAGGTCGGGCGGGTCGCCACGCGGCTGAGGATTTCTACTGTGCTTGCCACTTTCGCGATTATAGCGGGAGCAGCCCGTGAGCCCAGGTTACGCTGGGGCTACTCCCGCTACTCCTGCGAAAATCCTCGGCTCCGCTCTGTCGAAAATCCCCACTTCTCGCGCAAAGAACGCGGGAGAAATGGGGCACCCGGTACCGGCTAGTTTCCGGACAGATAGAAGTTCACGGTGATCTGCGTCTCCACCTCGATGGGTTCGCCGTTGAGGATGTACGGGCGGTATTGCCACTGGCTCACGGCGGCGATCGTCGCCGGCACCAGCAACGGCGGCCCGGACACGGCGTGAAGGTTCTCGATCGTTCCCGCTTTGCTGATGATTGCGGCCAGAACGACCGGGCCCTGAATGCGCGCGCTCTTCGCCAGAGCAGGGTAGACGGGGTCGACCCGCCGAATCAGGTTGCCCTCCAGCATGGATGAGCGGCGGATGACGCGGGTAACCGTTGGCGGAGGGCTTGGCAACATTGGCCTGTTCCCGCCGATCAAAGACGCGGGAAGCCCGCTGCCATCGCCGGGGAGAAAGCCAGGTTCGCCATTTCCAAGTTCGGACCCACCCGTTTCGGATCCACCCGGCGGCTGCATCGACGGATCATCAGCGCTCATGGCAATGTGGGTCGGCATATGGCCCGGCGCCACAAGTCTTGCGTTAACGAGATTGTTGTGCGCGGTCGAAGGCGCCGCGACTCGCGGCGTGCCCGTCAGCGGCATTGGAGCACGCCGGCCGAGACTGATTGGGGTGGAAACGGTGCGCGCTGACGGCAGGCCGACGGTCTTCAGCACGGGCAAAAGAAGAAGCAGACCAATGACCAGCGCCTGCAGTCCGAATGACGTCAGCGTGGTCCAGCTTTGGCGAATGCGTTGGGCCCAGGAAGCTTCCAGCATGCTATCGGCAAACATCTTTTCGTCCGGCGTGGTGTCCTCAAACATGGCGTCCTCCAGCGTGAAATCTTGGTTGCTGGTATGGACACCGGGAAGGCTCACGCGGACGATGGAAGCGCAAAGAAAAAAGGCCGCGTTTTCACGCGGCCTGTTGGAACTTTTTGGACACCACAGGTGTCCCGTTCGACTTACTGCTTGGGCGTCTCGGTCGGCTTGGGCGCGGCGGGCTTTGCAGCTCCCGTGCTGCCTGCAGGCTTCGGGGCGGCCGGCTTTGCGGCCCCTGAAGCAGGAGCGGCTACGCCGGACTGCGCGTTGTAGAGATCCACCACTGGCTTGGTAATGTCCACGGATTCGCTGGCCATCACGACGGGGCTCTGCGGCCAGGGCTTCGAGGTGTCGATGATCAGGCCAAACGAGTTGTCCTGAGCATATTTGACAATCATCGGAGCCAGCTTCTGCAGAATCTTGGCCGCAATCTCCTGGTTCTGGTTACCGAAGTCTTCCTGGGCATCCTGCACGGAGCGATCGAAAAGCTTTTGCTTGCTTTCGATCTGCTTCTTCAGGTTGGCGGCGGCATCCTCGTTCAGCTTGTCGCCCGTAGTGGTCAACTGCTTCTTCAGAGCTTCGAGTTCGTCGTTCTGGCCCTTCAGTTCGCTCTGCTTGGGCTCGAACTTCTTTTGCAAAGCTTCGAGGTCGCGACGACCTTCGTTACTCCCGAAGATCGCGCCTTCAATGTTGATCGTCCCGACCTTAGTGCCGCCGTTCGGTCCCGTGGTAGACGCAGGCGTCGACGCCGCCGGGGCAGCTGGTGTGGCAGCCGGGCCGGACGGTGTGGCGGCGCTGCCGGTTTGGGCCAAGGCGGAAATCGTTAAGGTAACCGCAGCGGCCAGAAGAATTCGCAGAAACGTGCTTTTCATTGGATCGGTTGAACTCCTTGGAACATGCTTTTCAGAACATGCTTCCGGGAATGAATTTCAGTTAATCGTTCTCAGACTTTTCGTGTCAACGCTGGGCCGCACTGAATGAGGTCTCCGCTGCGGTAGCGGCCGCCATCGGAAAGGCGCACTAGATTGCCAGCGGACGTGCGGTCCACCCCTCACAGCTGACTGGATGGCGTGGATCGTTGTCATTATAGTGACCTCACTCTAACGCCGTCAAACAAACTTACAGCCGGGTAGTGGTGCAGTTTGAGGGCGGCGATTCGTATCAGGGCATGCCTTCAGGCGTGCCACAGAAGCTGTCACGCATGCCCGCTTCAGCGGCTGTGACGACCGCTGAAGCCGTTTAGCCTCTCATTCACTCTGGCGGCATCGCTGAAGCGAAGCCCTGATACGAATCATTCCTCTCAAACGGCGCTTCTCAAACTGCACCACTACTTACAGCCGCCAGACTAGAACGTCGTCGCCACCGTGAAGCGGAATGTCTTGCGTGGTTCCCGCAGCAGGAAGCTGGGAGCGTACGTGTTCACGGCCTGGCGATAGGTATAGTCGCCCGCCGCGCCTACCGGGAACATGCCGCGCGTAATCGGAATCGGTGGACTGGCATCCTCATCCAGACGCAGCACGTTGTACGCCCAGTAAATACGGAATGGCGCGTTGACCACCGGAAGGAACATTTGCAGTTCGAGTCCAGTGGAGGCGCGGGGCCTCCAGTTCGTCGCGCCCAAAATCTGGAGATCATTCGACGGCCTCGGCGACAGAATGTTTCCACCCTGGCAGTTGTAGCCCGCATCGAGCGTCGGACATCCGAATTGCGTACTGATCACCTGATCATATTGCACGTTGGCGATCTGCAACTGAGAACGCCGGATGACCGGGTCGATGCCCATGTCCCAGAAAGGAGCGATCGCCACCGGCCCCGCAATCGTGATGCGGTACTCCAGGTTCGACCATACGCTCAGATCGCCACCGGGGAACACGATCTGATCCGTGGGAATCGGTACTGTCCAGTTCCCCAGTCGCGGGTTTGCCGGATTCTTCGGGACCGGCGTGCCGTCAGGATTGGTGAGAGTAATGACATTCGAGCTGGGCAAAAACGCTACCGGCGAGATGGACCGGATATCGAAACCGCGAATGTCGTTTTCACCACCCATGAAGAAGCGCTGGAACGGCGGGGCGACGAGCCCGCCAAAGCCGCTGATGAACGAGCCGTTGATGGTGTAGCCGATCGCGTTGCGGTGGTTCTGCACCGGGATGAACTTCTTGTACTGAACGATTGGGCGCACGGACCGGACGGTACCGCCCAGTCCAGCCAATTCCATTCCCAGCGTAAACGAGTGCCCCTTGTGCGGGGAGATGCCGCTATCGAGCGTGTTGAACGAGAAGTTGGGGAAGATCTTGCTGGTGATGATTCCATTCACCGCTTGCGGTCCGGAGATGCCCCGGAACGCGATGTAATCGAACAGACTCTTGGACGCCGTACTCAGGGGAATCAAGGTCGAGCGGTCCAGCGAATACGTGATGCCGACGCGCTTGAACGAGCGCCGCAAGGGATAACTGAGCGAACTGCTAAAGCCCACACTCGACTGCGAATAGTTCTGCAGGTTTTGCAGTTGGGCGGTATTCAGGTTCAAGTTCTGTCCGCTGAAAATGGAAAGCTGGCGCGCCTGGTTATAGCTGATCTTGTTCCCGAAAACGCTGAAGCCGAATTGCAGGGGGCGATCGAACATGTAGGGCTGGGTAAAGCCGAACATGACGCTGCGCGCCAGGTTGCCCAGGCTGATCTGAACTTGCAGCGTTTCGCCCTTTCCCAGAAAGTTGTTGGTCGAGTAATTCAGCCCGATGAAGGCTCCCTCCAGCCCGCTGACGCCGCCGTTGAGTCCAATGCTGTTCTTGCCCTTTTCATGGACCTTCAGGGTGAGGTCGACCTGGCCATTTTTCTCGTCCAGTTTTTTCTCGGTCACATTCGGGTCGTCCGGCTTAAGCTGGTCGAAATAAGAAAGCTGATTCAGGCGGAGCAGGCTCAGTTCCCAGAGACGCGAGTCATAGATACCGCCTTCTTCGAGAGCTAATTCGCGGCGGATCACTTTGTCGCGCGTCGTAGTGTTGCCGACAAATTCGATGCGCCGTACGTAGAACTGTTTGCCCTCGTCGATATCGATTTCCAGAAATGCGAGCTTTTTCTCGTCGTCAAAGGTGGTGGAGGGAACGCCCGTGTAGTTGATATAGCCAAACTGGCCGTACGCCTTGCGCAGAGCCTCCAGCCCTTTAGCGACCTTGTCGCGGCTGAAAATGTCTCCGTCTTTGAGCGGGAACAGGGCGCGCAGCGCGGCCACGTTGGAAATCGCCTTGTTGTTCTTGAAGGTGATCTTGCCCAACCGAAATTTGTCGCCTTCGTCGATGGGCATCGTAATATCCACCGCTTTGCCGGCACCCGCCTGCAGCAGCGGAATGTGGGGTCCCTTGTGTCCGGTATCGTGGATTTCGGTCTTGGGATCGCTCACTCCCGCCTTGAAGTAGCCGCGGTTCTGGTACTCGGCCCGCACCCGCTCGGTGTCTTCTTCCAGTTTGGTCGCGTCGTAAGTCTTGGCGAAGATATTCTCCAGGAAGATGGAATGGGGAATTCCGATCGGCTTCAAGTTCTTCATGGACGCACGCAGAGTTCGCGAGCTAATCGCCTTGTTGCCCTCGAACTTGATTTTGCCGACTTTGACCTTAGGTCCTTCCTTGACCACGAACGTGATGCCGACCGCTGCGGGAGGAATGTCCCGCTTTTCCGTGCGGACGGTGGCGAACTGCCGGCCGTGCTCGGACAGCAGGTTTTTGATCGAGACTTCCGCCTTCTTGATGCGGGTAGGATCGTACTGGCTCTCCACCACGAGCCCGACTTTATCCAGTTTGAAGCGGTCGAGGATATCGCTGTTGGAAACTGAATTGGCGCCCACGTAGGTGATCTCCCGGATCGTCGGCTTTTCCTTTACCTGGAAGATCAGCCGCCAGCCTTTGGGAGTCTGGTCCCGCAGAATCTTGATATCCTCGAAGTAGCCCGTATTCCACAGGGAATTGAAGTCGCGTTCCAAGGCGCTGGTGTCGTAAATGTCGCCGGGCTTGACGAAGATGCGCGACTTGATGGTCTCGGCGGGAATGCGGCGGTTGCCGCTGACGTTGATTTCCGAGATCACATCGTTCTGCGCCCAAGTCAGGGTTGCGGTCATGAACCAGAGCACCGCGAGGGTCAGGCAGAACCCACCCACACTCCACCGCACTCTTGGCCAAGGCCGTTGAAATGAAGAAGATGGCACCGACACGGCCCTCAGGTGGCGGGGGCGCTTAGGCACAACAAGGTTCTCCGAATGAACGCGAAAAGGAATCGCTACGACCTCATCCTCTGGGATGTAAGAAAACTGTCATTATACGGTAGAGCAAGGGAAAGCGTCCAAGCCGCAACTCTTTCTGGGTCCGATCAACACACATCTAACCCAGCAGGTCGACCCGATCGCCAAAACCTGCGGTTGCTTCATGGGGATGGCTTAGATAACTCTACCTCAACCAAGACGGAATAAAACGTAGCCGAGTTGCCCATGTCGGCAAGTTTTTCTGAAGTCAGGGCATTGATGCTCTGGAAACCAGGGGTCATCTTCGCCCAATTGAGGCGTGCCGAGACGACGCCCGGCTGAACTTTGCCGTCTACCCGCGCCTTCAGCACCATATCACCCCTGCGGTTGAAGACGCGAACTTTGTCGCCCTCGGCGATGCCGCGCGCCCGGGCATCGGCCGCGGAAATCTCCAACAGTCCGGGTTCTTCCATCGCCTGTACCGAGGGCACATTAGAAAATGACGAGTTCAGGAAGTTGTCGGACTTGCGGGCCAGCAACTCCAGCGGGAAGCCGTTTTTCTTTCCGTGCCGCGATTCCGCAGGAGGAATGAAATCGGCGACCGGATCGAGCCCGAGCGCCTTCACCGCCTCGCTGTAAAGCTCAGCCTTGCCGGAAGGCGTGCGGAAGTTCCCCTGCGCAAAAGGAAGAAACGGAGCAGGTTGTGTGGATTCGTTTTTTGTGGACGCTGGTTGTGTGGGGACAGCCGCCCCCGGCTGTCCGGCGGAGCGAGGCTCCGCTGCAATCGGGTCTGACGTTCCGGAAGCCGAGAAATTCAGCCGCGCTTGCCCCTGCTCCAACCGCTCGCGGTTGATGCCGGAGAGCCAGGGGTCCTTCGAATCCAGTGCGAGATCGATCATCTCGTCGACGGTTTCCCGGAAGCAGTCCTCTTTGAATCCCATGCGCTCGGCCAGCGCGCGGAAGAGTTCAACATTCGGCCGGCACTCGCCCAGCGGCGCAATCGCCTGATTCGAAACCTGGACATAATAGTGCCCGTAGGCTTTTTGCAGGTCTTTGTGTTCAAAGAACGTGCTCGCGGGCAGCACGATATCGGCGTAATCCGTCGTATCCGTAAAGAACTGCTCGTGCACCACCGTAAAAAGATCGGGCCGGAGCAAGCCGCGCACCACGTCGTTGTGCTGCGGGCAAACCGCTGCCGGATTCGAGCCGTAAACAAACAAGGCCTTCACCGGCGGGTCGTTCAGCGTGTTCAGTGCTCGCCCCAGTTCCACCATGTTGATGGTGCGCGCTTCGCGTCCCAGCGCAACATTCATCAGGTCGGGGCGCTTCAAGGCCTTCGTGTTGAAAGCAGCTCCGCCGCTGGTGGACATCTGCAACCCGCCGCCGATTTCCTTCCATGATCCGATCACGCAGGGCAGCATGACGATGGTGCGAGTCGCCATCCCACCGCGTTCCGAGCGCTGCACGCCGTAGTTCAGACGGATCACCGACGGCCTTATTCCGGCATACTCGCGCGCCAGCTTGCGAATGTCGTTGGCGGCAATCCCCGTCCACTGCGCGACCCGCTCGGGCGGATACTCTTTCACCTTCTCACGCAGTTGCTCGAATCCCAGCGTGTACTGCGCAACATAGTCGGCGTCATGCAGATTTTCGCCGATGATAACGTGCATCATGCCCAGGGCCAGGGCCGCGTCCGTGCCCGGATTGATGGGCAAATACCAGTCGGCGCAGGCCGCGGTCCGCGTGCGGTAGGGATCGATCACCACCAGCTTCGCGCCCTTGCGTCGCGCCTCGGCGATGAACGGCCACAAATGCACATTGTTGGCGTGAATATTCGACGCCCACGCAATGATGTACTTGGCGTGCGGAAACTGCTCAGGCTCGGTGCCGAGTTTCACGCCCAGAACCGACTCCAGCCCAGCTTCTCCAGCCGCCGAACAGATCGCGCGGTCGAGTTGCGATGCTCCCAGGCGATGGAAAAATCTGCGATCCATTGATGCGCTGTTGAGCGCCCCCAGCGTGCCTCCAAAGGAATAAGGCAGGATGGCCTCGCTGCCAAATTCGCTCGAGATCGCGCGAAAGCGCGCAGCGATCTCGTCCAGCGCCTCATCCCAGGAAATCCGCTGCCAGGTGTGTTGGTTTTGCTCTTGATTGTGTGGGACCGGATCTTTGATCCGGTCAGGCGGAGCGAAGCTCCGCTGCCCCGCGACCGGCGCCTTAGGCCCAATCCGTCGCATGGGATACAGCACCCGGTCCGGCGAATACACCCGATCCAGATACTTCGCCACCTTGGCGCACAAAAACCCGCGCGTAACCGGATGCTCCGGATCCCCCTGAATCTTCGTAGCCCGCCCGTCCTCGACGGTGATCAGCACCCCGCAAGCATCGGGACAGTCGTGCGGGCACGCGGCATGGACAACCTGCTTCATCGCTCTTCGATTATACGGTGCTTCCTGCGCTGGGAGAGACCTACGTGGAACGACCAATTTCAGAGATGCGCTACCGGGAAACAAGCCGGACAGAACTTTGTGCGAGGGAAAACTTCTTTCGCCGTGGATTCACGCGGATTCACGCGGATAAGACACAATTGGCAGAAAACGACCTCGCACACATATCTCGTGAGCAGGATGCAACATTCAACTGTGTCTTATCCGCGTGAATCCGCGCAGATCCGCGGCGAAATGCAGTCCTACTTCAACTCCAGAACTTCTTTCTCTTTCCCCTTGCTCATGTCTTCCATCTTCTTGATTTCGCCGTCGGTCAGCTTCTGAATCTCGTCGAGCGAGCGCTTCTCTTCGTCTTCGGTGATCTTCTTGTCTTTCAGCGCCTTCTTGATCGCGTCGTTGCCGTCGCGGCGAATGTTGCGGACGGCCGTGCGGTGCTCTTCCAGCACCCGGTGCAGGTGCTTCACCATGTCCTGCCGGCGCTCCTGGGTGAGCGGTGGAACCGGCACGCGGATGAGTTTGCCATCGTTCATCGGATTCAATCCCATGTCTCCGGAGCGGATCGCCTTTTCAATCGCTCCCAGCTGAGACGGATCGAAGGGCTGCACCGTGATCAGCTGGGCCTCGGGCGCATGCACTTGGGCGACCTGGTTCAGCGGCATCTGCGAGCCGTAGTAGTCCACGCTCACGTTATCGAGCATGTGCACGTTGGCGCGCCCGGTGCGCACGCCCGCCATCGCCTTACGGAAATCTTCCACCGCCTTATCCATTCGCGTTTTGAGTTGAACTCGAATCTCTTTCAGAGGCGCGCTGTCAGCCATGGGTCTGCTCCATGAAACTTAAGAATCAAAACGTTGCATTATAAACCGAACAAGAAGAACGGCCACGGATTTACAGGGATCGCCACGGATCGAGAACTTCTCAAAATCCGTGCGAATCCGTGAAAATCCGTGGCCGATGCTAGTTACTCGCCCTTCGCGCTGACTCTCGATCCAATCTTCTCGCCCAGCAGCACGCGCCGGATGTTGCCGTGGTGGTTCAGGTTAAACACGATGATGGGCAGGTTGTTGTCCTTGCACAGGCTGATGGCGGTCGAGTCCATCACTTTCAGCCCCAATTTCAGAACGTCCATGTAAGAGATGTGGTTGAATTTCCTGGCACCGTCCACTTTCAGCGGATCGGCGTCGTAAATGCCATCCACGCGAGTCGCCTTGAGAATCGCCTCGGCCTTGATCTCCATGGCGCGCAGGGAAGCCGCGGTGTCGGTCGAAAAATAAGGATTGCCCGTGCCCCCGGCGAAAATCACCACGCGCCCTTTCTCCAGATGGCGAATGGCGCGGCGGCGGATGAAGGGTTCGGCTACCTGCTTCATCTCGATGGCCGACTGCACCCGCGTGTAGACGCCCTGCTTCTCCAGCGCATCCTGCAACGCGAGCGCATTGATGACCGTGGCCAGCATGCCCATGTGATCGGCGGAAACCCGGTCCATGTCCTTGGCCTGGTCGGCGACGCCGCGAAAGAAATTGCCTCCGCCCACGACGATGGCGAGTTGCACGCCCAGTTTATGAACGTCGGCCAGTTCCGCTGCAACTTCGTGGATGCGCGCGGTGTCGACGCCAAAGCCCTGGTTTGCCGCCAGCGCCTCGCCGGATAGCTTGAGCAGAACACGTTTGAAGGCAGGGGTTGGAGTCGTCATAGGATCAGTGCCTGGTTTCCCCTTACAACAGTCTTACTCTGTCATTCCGAGCAAAGCCCTTGTCATCCTGAGCGAAGCGAAGGACCTATGCAGTTCTGCCGCACAATCGCGATTACACAGGTCCTTCGCTTCGCTCAGGATGACAGGAATGTGGATTCTCGACCGCAAAAAAAGGCGCCCCGCAGGGCGCCCTTAGTTTACTCGCCTTTCGGCTCAGTAGGTTTCGTGACCGCGACGGTCTCGCCCACGTCGCCCACCTTGAAGCGCGCGAAGCGGCGCACCGCGATGTTCTCGCCCAGCTTGCCGATCTTGGCGGCGATGAGCTGCGAGATCGAGATGGTCTGGTCCTTGATGAAGGGCTGTTCGAGCAGGCAAACTTCTTCATAGAACTTTTCCATCTTGCCGTTCACCATCTTCTCGGCGATGTTCGCGGGCTTTCCGCTGGCAATCGCCTGCGCGAGAAAAATTTCCTTCTCGCGGGCGAAGTCCGCAGCCGTGACGTCTTCCTTGCGCACGTACTTCGGGTCGCTGGCCGCAATGTGCATCGCGATGTCGTGCACCAGTTCCTTGAAGTCGTCGGTGCGAGCCACGAAATCGCTCTCGCAGTTCACCTCGACCAGCACACCGATCTTGCCGCCGGCGTGAATGTACTGGGCCACCGATCCTTCGCTGGTCACGCGCGCCGCCTTCTTGGCCGCCACCGAAACGCCCTTCTTACGAAGAATCACGACCGCCTGCTCCATGTCGCCCTTGGCTTCGGTCAGGGCCTGCTTGCAATCCATCATCGGAGCTCCGGTCTTCTCCCGGAGATCTTTTACTTGTGCCGCTGAAATATTCACTGTAGTCGTACCCATATCGATAAATCCTTCTTGTAATTAGATGCTGCTCTATAAACTTTGACCCGCGCCAGACGACCCGCGCGGGTCTAATTTTCCTCAACGGATCCCAGTTTTGTTTTCGCCAGCGACCAACGACCAGCGACCAGCGACCGCTCTCAAACCGTCTGACTCTCCACCTTCGGCAGTTCGGCCTCTTCATTCGCCACCGGCTTCTTGTGCGTTCCTGGACCCAGCACTTGCTCCATGCTGATGTCTTCGGAAGCATCCACCGCGGCAGTGGCGTCGCCGTGATACTCGGGAGCAGCGGCTTCTGCAGCCTGCGCCGCATCCGACGCGGCCTGCAGGTCGGCGACCTGCTTGTCGGTCATCAGCTGCGCGCCCTCGGCAATCGATTCCGAAATCTTCGAGGTAAACAGCCGGATCGCCCGCAACGCATCGTCGTTGCCGGGGATCACATAATCCACTTCGCTGGGATCGCAATTCGTATCGACCACGGCGACCACCGGAATGCCCAGCTTGCGCGCCTCGCGCACCGCGATCTGCTCCTTATTGGAGTCAATCACAAAGATCGCGTCGGGCAACCGGCTCATGTTCTTGATGCCCGCCAGGTTGGCCTGCAAATGTTTGCGCTCGCGTTCGAGCTTGATGACTTCTTTCTTGGGAAGCAGCTCGTAGCGGCCATCCGTGGCCATCTCGTCGAGCTCCTTCAGACGCTTCACCGACTTCTGCACCGTAACCCAGTTGGTGAGCAGTCCACCCAGCCAGCGCTGGTTGATGTAGAACATCCCGCAACGCTGCGCTTCTTCGGCAATCGCGTCCTGCGCCTGGCGCTTGGTGCCGACGAACAGCACAATGCGGCCGTCGTTCGCCAGGTCCTGCACGAATTTCGACGCCTCTTTGAACATCTTCAGCGTCTTCTGCAGATCGATGATGTAGATCCCGTTGCGCTCTCCGAAGATGTATTCCTTCATCTTGGGATTCCAGCGCTTGGTCTGGTGCCCGAAGTGGACGCCCGCTTCGAGCAACTCCTTCATGGTAATGGTCGCCAATGAACCTCCTCTTTAGTCTGCATCCTTTGCGTCGTATTGCCGCTCCGGATTGCCATTCCCGCCCCGCACGCGAGGCACGGGAAGAATTGAACACCGTAAAACAAGCTACTAGCTGCTAGCTCTTAGCGCCTAGCCAAACAAAAAACAAAATCAAAAGCCTTGTCATTCCGACCCCCGAGCGAACGCGAGGGGCGGAGGAATCTCGGGCTTAGCGTTTCGAGAACTGGAAGCGCTTGCGAGCGCCCTTCTGCCCGTACTTCTTGCGCTCTTTGCCGCGCGAATCGCGGCTGACCATGCCCTCAGCCTTCAGCTTCTTGCGCAGTTCGGCATTGAACTGCATCAGCGCGCGGGCAATGCCCAACTTCACCGCGTCGGCCTGGCCGCGTACGCCGCCGCCCAGCACGCTGGCAATGACGTTGAACGTCGCTGCCGTGTCGGACGACGCCAGCGGAGCCTTCGCCGCCGAACGCTGCGCCGGAGTCACGAAATACTCTTCGAAGGCGCGCCCGTTCACCTTGAAATCGCCGCTGCCCGGACGCAAATAAACTCGGGCAATCGCCCTCTTGCGGCGTCCCGTTCCGTAGTATTGAACCAATTCAGCCATTTAGCTTCTAGCTCCTAGCTGCTAGCTTCTGGCTCAAACCAGAAGCCGCGCTCCTCAATCTCAACCTCAAGAATCTCAACCTCAAAATTTGTCATCCTGAGCGCAGCCGCTTTTCAGGCGGAGCGAAGGATCTCGCGCCGCTCTTTACGAAACTGCTACTTTACGCGCCTTGTACTCGCGCACTTCCAGTTTCAAGTCCTGCGGCTTCTGCGCCTGGTGCGGATGCTTGTCGCCCTTGTACACGTTCAGCTTCGAAAGCATGTGCGCCGCCAGCTTGTTCTTCGGCAGCATGCGTTTCACCGCCGCCTCGATCACCGCCTCAGGCCTGCGCGTCATCCGATTCTTGAAATCTTCCGTGCGCAAACCGCCGGGATAGCCCGTGTAGTGGTGATACTGCTTCTGCTCGGCCTTCACACCGGTCGTTTTAATTTTCTCCGCATTGATCACGATCACGTGATCACCAGTATCGAGAAACGGCGTATATTGCGGGTTTTCTTTGCCCATGAGGATGCGCGCCACCTGCGAAGCCAGGCGCCCGAGCGTCTGCCCGTCCGCATCCACGACGTACCACTTGCGCACAATTTCCCCCGGTTTGGGGAAATAGGTTGACATCAGAGTTCTCCCAGAATGAAAAATGCTGCGAAAGAAGACCGCTCGTTGATTCCCTAGCGAGGACGCCAGGCCATCAGGCGGGCAACCACACGACTACCAAGTCCTTACGATAGCGTAATCTGCAAAGAATTGTCAACGATCTGTTACTTGGAACGCGGTGGTGTTAAGTTACCCTTGGAGGTTGTTCAATGAGATTAATCCCCAAACTTCTCGTTGTGTCCCTCACTCTCGTCTCGGTATCTCTCATCCTTTCCCTACCCGCTCTCGCGCAGCATGGAGGCCACGGCGGCGGAGGCGGTGGTCACGCCGTTGGTGGCGGATACGTTCCCAAACATGGACCGCCGCCGGCTCGCGGAACGCCGGCCAGGCCCGCGCCCCAAAATTATCGCGACCGGGAAGGCCACCCCGACGCCCCGCACGTCCACCACGACGGCACTTGGGTTGGACACGACGCCGGACGCGATGACGCCCGTTTCCACCTCGATCATCCCTGGGAACACGGCCGCTTCACCGGAGGCTTCGGCCGCGGCCACATCTGGCGCATCGGTGGAGGCGGCCCCGGCCGTTTCTGGTTTGGCGGCTTCGCTTTCGGCGTCGCCTCCTTTGACCTTGCCTTGTGCGGTGACTGGCTCTGGGACAGCGACCAGGTCGTGATCTACGAAGATCCCGACCATGATGGCTGGTATCTCGCCTACAACCCACGACTCGGTACCTACGTCCACGTGCAATACTTCGGACCACAGTAGGCCTCGTCCTCGGAGCTTTGCGAGAGCGAGGTTATCGGGTTGGAAATACCGACAGGCGCCGGGATCTTTACTCCGGCGCCCGTGTTATATTTTCCGCCATGTTGATGCGCCGGACACTCTCGGCGTGCCTGACCGGCATCCTGCTGCTCTCGTCGTTCCTTGCCCGAGCCGGCGATGATGAAACTGGCCAACCTGCTCCTCGCTTCCGGGCCAGGACCACGACCGGCGAGCAGTTCAATAACGACTCCATCAAAGGCAAAGTGGTTCTGTTCGAGTTCTGGACCACATGGTGCAAGTATTGCGAGGAAGAAGCGGCGCTGGTCGACAACATCGCCCGGGAGTTCGGAGACAAAGGACTAATCGTTCTCGCGGTCGACGTCCTCGAACCCGATCAGAAGGTGAAGAAGTACCTTGCCGAGCACCCGCGCGCGGTTCCTATCGTCCTCACCAAGGACACCAATCTAGCCGCGATGTACAACGCGCAGGTCTATCCCATCTATGTAGTCATTGACCGCGAAGGCAACATCGCCGCCGAACAGCGCGGATCGGCCGGAGAACGCGGACTGCGCCGCCTGCTCAGGCGCGCTGGACTGGAAGCACAGTAGTTAGATTTTACTCGGCAATGTCATCCTGAAGCGCCGCTCTTTGGCGCTGAAGGATCCATGCAACATTTTCGGCCCCGGAATTGCACAGGTCCTTGGCGCCAAACACCGGCGCCTCAGGATGACATTACCCGAGATTGCCAATAAGAACTGCCGGATTCCAGGAAGGCTCACTCATACGCCAGCGCGTCAATCGGATCTCTTTGCGCAGCCTTGAACGCCGGATACAGTGCTCCCGCCAGCGCACCCACAACCGCAATCAACGCCGCCCGCAGCACCCACTGGTTGCTCCAGAAGAGATCCAGCACCGGCTTTTCGAACATGATCACGCGGCGGGTCACCAGGCTGATGATGATCCCCAAAACGATCCCCGCGATGGCCAGCAGCACAGTTTCCCGCAGCACCACGTTCACGATGTACCACTTCGACGCCCCCAGCGATTTCAAAATTCCGATCTCGCGGGTGCGCTCCATCACCGCTGTGTACATCGACTGGAAGATCACCAGAAAGCCGACCACCACAGCCACGCCGATCACGACTTTGATCGCCAGGTCGAATCCCGGGAGATTATCGGGGGTCATGGTCGACAGATATTCCGGCATAGAACGCACGGAATACGTTTCCATGCCCGGGATCGCCGCGATCGCCTTTTCTACCTCACCGTCATTCGCAGGATCATCCACTTTGATATAGAACACGGAAACGTGGTCTTGCGCGCTTATCAGGTCCTGCAGGGTCGCGATCGGCAGACACTTGCGGCAACCCTTTCCGTGCGGAACGATGCCCGAGATGCGGAATTCGTGGTTCGAGATCTCGATCTTGTCGCCCACTTTCGCGTGGTTCATGCCGGCATAGTAATCGTCCACGATAACGTCATAAGGCCCCTTGAAAGGTCCGCCCGAAAGATACCGAAACTTCGGAGGAAGCATGTCATAGCTGGCCACGTCAATGCCATAAATGATCTCCAGTGGTTTGGAGGTAAAATGCCATACTGCCGGGACCGCCGCGACCACGTGCGGCACTTGGCGAAGCTTATCCCCCACCTTGATCGGAATCGGTGCGCCGGACAAACCAACAATCGAAGACGCCCCGGGCGGCATCACCATGAGGTCGGCTCCCACACCTAACTGGCTTTTCTTCGATCCGTTCAGCAATCCGTAGAACAGCGCGACCACCATCAGAATCATGGTGACTTCCAGCGCAATCGCACTCATCGCGATAAACGATCGCGTAGGCCGATGCACCAGGTTGGCGACAACCATTTTGTTCATAAGACGTGAGAACCAGAGTTCGGAAAGCGCGCTGCGCGAGCCCAGGGTTGATTCTTACGGGCGGTTCAACCCGGCGGGCACGGCCAGACTCGACTGCGGCCGGTCCAGGTGGATCACGTCCGCCCCGGGCGGCTGCTCGAGCAAAAACTGATCATCCGTGAGCAACTTGTTGATGTCCACTTTCAACATGTTCAGGGTGATGGCGTACTCTTCCTGAGGCCGGAAGATTTCGATGCGCGAGGGGTAGCTGATCCCATCGTAGTCTTTGTATTCGGCATACTTGGCATCGGTAACGACTTTGCCATCCTCGGCGTAGATGTACTGGCGACGGGGCTTAAGATCGGTGCGCCCGAAGATAATCTTGCGCTCCAGCCAGGGGTGCTCCACACACGCCTGGGTGCAGCCCTTTTCGTACTTCTGAATCACCGTCAGTTCATAGTCGTCCTGCAGGACTCGACGCCCCTTGCTGTCATGAAGCGTCTCATAGCCATTCTCGCGTACCGCGATCTCGGAATTCGGATCAATCCGGCGGATCAGCAGCGCCTCATAGATATTCTGCGGGCGAATGTTCTCCATCGGCTGGTCGGAGTTGGGCGTCGCTACCTCGTTCTTTCCGATCACGAACCGGTTTTTCGGCGGGATCGACACTTTGAAGTCTTTGCCGTCGCTGACCATGTCAAACGCCGTGGTACGGACGATGGGCATCAACCCGATCATGTGCAGCGCATCCGGCTTCCGCGCCAGGACATAGCCGCGGATTTCCTTGTAATCGGTGACCTGCCCCTTCTTCATTCCGCCGACGGAGCTGTCGATGTCCACCGTCGCCTTCAGCGATTGGATGGCCTCGGCCTGCTGATTAATGCTATCGATCAGCCCCTGCTGCGTGGAGTCCTTAAGCGGGACCTTGGAGTACTGATCCTCGACCGGACGCGTGCGAAACACGCAGCCGGTCGTCGACAGCAGGGCAAGGAACAAAAATAGGGTCAAAAAGGACCAGCTACGTCTCATCAAGGTATAAGAAGTCCTCTAGTACCATTTGAGTATACCGCGCCGAGAAGGTTGCAAAAGCTAAGCAGGACGCTTTTTAAAGTGTACGGGTTCCTCGGCGTAACGAATAAGGCACGCGAAGAGATGGCAAAAGCTCCTGGCGCGTTGATCCGCCGATACCCGTCAACCGCAACCCCAGGTTGGACTTATACGCCGCCAGCCAAGATGGCTGGGTCGATGTACTTACGAAAGAGGTCGCACTATCGTCAGGTCACGACCGGCGCCAACATCATCTAAACTGTGGCTGGCTTATTGTAAGTTTGGCCCTGTGAATTAAGTTTGGCCCTGTGAATATCGTGCGCAAAATTGTCTGGCTCGTCCTGATTGCCGTCGTTGGAACCGCGGGATGGTTCGCCTGGGCGGTGATGACGCCCACCGAACCTTCCGGGCAGGCGTTCGTTCTGCTGCGCCCGGGATCGTCCACCCACCACATCGCCGCCGAACTCAAGACTGCCGGAGTCATTCGCAGCGAAGAGGCGTTTGTACTGTGGCACTACTACCATCACGGCCGCTCGCTGAAGGCAGGCGAATATCTTTTCGACAAGCCGGCGAACATCATCGACATTCAGAAGCGCCTGCGCCGCGGCGACGTCTACTTTCATACCGTGGTCGTGCCCGAGGGCTACACCATGTTCGATATCGCCCGCGCCATTGAGGCCGCGGGCCTCGGTCCCGCCGACGATTTCCTGAAAGAAGCGCAGTCCGATACCGCGCTGATTGCCGACTTCGCTCCGCAAGCCAGGTCGCTTGAGGGATATCTCTTTCCCGATACATACGAGTTCTCCCGCATGATGACCATGCACGACATGGCCGCCGCCATGGTCAAACAGTTCCGCACGGTGGCGCACCAGATGAACCTGATCTCGGGCGAATCTGCGCAGGCCAGGCTGAGAGTGGTCGCGGACCGGGCGCAGTCGGCCGGAGCACCGCCTGAAACTCCGAATGACGTTGAACGCACCGTGATCATGGCCTCGATCGTGGAAAAGGAAACCGCCGTCGCCGAGGAGCGCCCGCTGGTGGCCAGCGTCTATTACAACCGGCTGGCCAAGAAAATTGCGCTCGACGCCGACCCCAGCATCATCTACGCCGAGCTTCTGGCCGGAACCTACCAGGGCGCCCTGCATCATGCGGATATGCAGTTCCACTCGCCCTATAACACCTACCGGAATGCCGGCCTGCCGCCCGGCCCGATCGGCAATCCCGGACGCAGCGCCCTCGAAGCTGCCATGCATCCCGCGGAAACCGACTACTACTACTTCGTGGCCGACGCCCAGGGCCACCACCGCTTCGCTCACACCATCGAAGAGCACAATAAGAATGTACTCGCGTACAGGAAGGCGATGCGGGGGCGGTAGAAGCAGACCTCGGACTTCAGACCTTGGACCTAAGGCTTGCCTCAGGCGACCGAAGCCTTCGCACTCTGAGGGGTTCGAATCGACTGGATGAGGGAGTTGAGCATCCGGCCCAACTCGTTCGAGGCCCGGATCAGATTCTCAGCGCGGGGCTGGGGAAGGTACTTCAATCGCTGCGCGATTAGAATTTGAGTTTCCAATTCGAGCAGAGAACCACGAGCGTGACAAAAGAACAGGGCGCGGTCACAATCCGTCGAGCGCCCCTTGCCCTCCGCGATATTGCTTGGAATCGAGACCGAAGCTCTTCTCATCTGGCTCGTCAAACCATAGGCTTCCTCCTTAGGAAACCCCTGAGTTTCGTGATACACGCTGACTACTAAATCCATCGCATTCTGCCAAACTCTGAGATCCCGGTACGATGCAGACATAAAGTAGAGACCCCCGACCCACTTCACATTCTCGCGCCAGCTTGGGTGATCTGGGAGAATTGTTCAAGTACATCCGTCACAGCAAGTGGAAATTTTCTGTGGAAGAAGGAAAAGTCCGAGGTCTGAGGTCCGAGGTCCGAGGTCCGAAGTCCGAAGTCTGAGGCCTACTTCCCCCGCCGTTCCATCCATCCCTGCAGGATCAGAATTGCCGCCATCCGGTCCACCGCTTTCCCCCGCTTCTCGATCGAAAGGTCCGTCTCGCGCAACAGGCGGTTCGCTTCCGCGGAAGTGAGCCGTTCATCCCACAGATGAACGGGTAATCGAAACCGCTTGCGCAATTCCTCCGCGAACACGTGCATCTTGTCGGATTGAATCCCTTCCGCCCCGCTCATCCGCAGAGGCAGACCCACCACAATCTCCCGCACGTCATACTCCTGAATCACACGCTGCAGATGTTCAAAGTCGCGGCGCTTGGTTGTGCGCTGCAAGGTTTCCAGGCCCTGGGCGGTAATCCCGAGCGGGTCCGACACCGCGACTCCGATTCTCTTTGATCCCACGTCGAGACCCAGCACCCGGCCGACGGGCAGCTCGCGCGTCCCCACGTCTTGGCAACCGTCCTGCTCTGGCTCGTCTGAAATTGAATCTCTGTGGTTGGAATCCACGGCCCGATTATATGCGCTTAATCCTCCACTGCAGGCTGTTCTGCCAGTAAGGGTAGGCCCTCAGAGGCCCGCCAGACTGGATTCAAGCAAGCTCTAACATCCTATTTTTCAATGATTTAAAGATGCGTAACGAGTCGAACTCTGGCCCCACCCTCCTCCTTGCTTTCGCCCGGTCCGGGGAGTAGCATTGTGTCTAGTACTGTTTGCAGCTTCTCCCCACGAACCTCGCCTGCCTTGGGTGTCTAAACATGAGCGGTACAGACTTGAATTTCCACATCGGCGACAAGGTTGTCTATCCCAATCACGGCGTTGGCGTTATTGAACAGATCAGCAGCCGCTCGATCGGTACCAGCGTGGAGCGGTTCTACCTACTCAACATCAAGGCCAGCAGCCTCAAAGTCATGGTCCCCTGCCAGAACGCGGGCAGCGTGGGCTTGCGCCGCGTGGTTCGCAACGGAGAAATCCAAAAAGTTCTGGACGCCCTTTCGGTTGGCGAAAACGGCAGCAACGGCGACTGGAAAGACCGCTTCAAGGAAAACTCCGAGCGCATGCGCACCGGATCGTTGCTCGAGGTCGCCAGCGTCCTCAAAAGCCTGATCGCGCTGCATCAGGCCAAGCCGCTCTCCTTCCGCGAGAAAAAGATGCTGGAGCGCGCCCGCTACCTCTTAGTGAGCGAACTGGCCATGGCCCGCAATTGCGAAGAATCGAAAGTAGAAGAAATCCTCACCACTGCCCTGGCCAAGTGCAAACTGCGCTTCCCCGAAGCCTCCGAATTCCAAGCCTAGTCCTGCTCGTGTGGGACGGACACTCCTGTCCGTCGCCTTTGTTCTTGACCTCGTTCTTTCAAGGATCCCTCCAAAACCTCCCCGTTGCTCCCCGTTATAATCTCGCCGATGGCATCTTCCGAATTGCCCTTTGGCATTGATCGATCCCGTCTCCGTCTCGACGGCAAAGATCCTTATCTGTGCCTGCACTTTGTCATCATCTTCGTGCGCGACCAGGAACGGAGCCTGCGTTTCTTCGCCGACAAGCTGGGATTCCGCGTCGCGGTGGACCATACCTTTGAGAACGGCAACCGCTGGATCGAGGCCGCCCCTCCCGACGGCACCGCGCAATTAGGCATTGCCGTGCCCCCTCCCGGAAGCGAGCCAGAAAAACTCATTGGCGGCCTCACCGATATCTGCTTCACCCTCATCCTCGCGAAATGCAAAGCTCCCCTATAGCCGACCGCCCCGCTGCCCTCTGTGGTGACGCTTTTTTCGATCGCCCTTCGAAGTCGCATACGGCCCCGCATCCCACCCAGATTGTCCGCGTTCACCCGCGCGGGTTGCCTTGCCCGGCGCGCTGGAAGGGCGGGGAATCAGCCCAACCGCGGGGCGTATAATGTCCTGAGCCTTGCCGTAACCATTGTTGTTCAAACCATGACCGACGCAATCAAACGAAAACTGCAGGAAGAAATCAACGCGCTCGAACACGAGCTGATTCACGAGCTTCCTAAAGAAATCAAGAAGGCCGCCGCGCTGGGCGACCTCAGCGAGAACGCCGAGTACCACATGGCCAAGCAGCGCCAGGAGTTCGTCAAGGCGCGCGTCCGCCAGCTTGGCAAGCGCCTCGCCGATCTGTCGATGGTCAACATGAACAACATCCCCCACGACAAGGTGGGCCTCGGTTCCACCGTCAAGGTTTACGACAGCACCAAGAACGAGGAAATGCAGTACAAGCTCGTCACCAGCGAGGAATCGGACGTCGCGACGGGAAAAATTTCCACCACCTCGCCCATCGGGAGATGTTTGCTCAATAAGAAAGTGGGCGACACCGTGATCGTCGTCAGTCCCAACGGCAAGCGCGAACTGGAAATCCTGAGCCTGAGCACGATCCACGACGAAATCGAGGGCGAACCGAAAGAGGCAGGCGCCTAATGGCCGCCGCGATCCGTATCAGGACGATCCGTATCAGGGCATGCCTTCAGGCGTGCCGTCAACGCACCGCCATGGTTAACGCCTTCAGGCGCTGCGGCGCGGAGCGCTCCCGATGATCGCCAGCTGGACCAGCGCCTTCGGCCGCGCCTGCGGAGTCCTGCTCGACACCACCGTGCGCTGGCTCGCGCTCTCCCGCATCAATCCCAACGTGCTGACGTTCATGGGGCTGGTCGTCAACACCTGGGCTGCCGTCCTTTTTGGCTCGGCCAACGCCTCGAACCAGAAGCGCATGTTCTTCTACGCGGGACTGGTCATCATCTTCTCCGGCTTCTTCGATCTGGTGGACGGCCAGGTCGCCCGCGCCACCAACCGCGTCACCCGCTTCGGAGCCTTCTTCGACTCGGTCGTCGACCGCTACAGCGACGCCAGTCAATTCCTCGGGCTGTTAGTTTTTTATGCCCGCGGCGGACGCTTCTTCTGGGTCGTGCTAGCCGCCTTCGTCATGGTCAGTGCCATCATGGTCAGCTACACGAGAGCTAGAGCCGAAAGCCTGATCGGCTCCTGCCGCGTAGGATTCATGGAACGCCCCGAACGCCTCGTCTTAGTAATCCTCGGAGCCCTCTTCAACCGCATGGCCCCGGTGTTGTGGGTGATCGCGGTGTTCAGCACCATCACGGTAATCCACCGCATGCGCTACACCTGGACGAGAACGCAGGACCCGCCGGTAGCAGTCACTCCCCACCAAGCCGCATAGTGTCTATGTGGCGCGGGCGCCCGCGCCACATAGAACAAGTGCTATCCTAAGCGGTCGCATAGTCGATTCTGGGGACAACCCTTTGCCAACCCATCCCGTTCTGGTGGTTCACGGTGGCGCGTGGGCCATGCCCGATGACATGGTCGACGCCCACATCCGTGGCGTGAACAACGCTCTGGCTGCGGGATGGCGCGTGCTGAACGGCGACCGTGGCGGCTCTGCGCTCGATGCCGTCGAGGAAGCCGTCGTCATCCTGGAAGACGACGAGACCTTCGACGCCGGACGCGGCAGCTTTCTCAACCGCGACGGCAAAGTCCAACTCGACGCCCTCATCATGGACGGAGCCACGCTCCGCGCCGGCGGCGTGGGATGCGTCGAGCGCCTGCGCAATCCGGTGCGCGCCGCCCGCAAGATTCTCAGCGAAAGCCCGCACGTTTATTTCGTCGCCGAAGGCGCGGAACGTTTCGCCGCCGAGCACGGCATCGAACTCTGCCAGAACGAAGACCTGATTATCCCGCGTGAAGTCGAGCGCCTGCGCGCCTACCAGGCCGCGCAGTCTGTTTCGAAACAAGACGGCAACGATCTGTTCGCGCCCACCTCGCATGATGTGACGATCTCGCACGATACCGTCGGCGCCATCGCCCTCGACCGCAACGGCAACATCGCCGCCGCCACGTCGACTGGAGGCACGCTGAACAAAGCTCCCGGACGTCTCGGTGATTCCTCGCTGATCGGATGCGGCTGCTACGCGAACAATGAGAGCGCGGCCGTCTCCACCACCGGATGGGGCGAGCCGATCATGAAGTTAGTGCTTGCCAAGTGGACCGCCGACCGCATTCAGGCTGGCAACCTGCCCGAGTGGTCCGCGCAGGAAGCGATGAACTATCTGAAACAGCGCCTGAACGGCCACGGCGGAATCATCGTGCTCAATCCCGAAGGCCACATCGGCATCGCCCACAACACCCCGCGCATGGCCTGGGCGTATAAGACAGTGAAGAAGGAAGAGGCCGGCATCGAACGGACCAGCATGCAGTAGGATAGATGGTGCGGGCATTCCTGCCCGCGTGTCGGTAGCGGATATTTTTTCGTCGACGAAGTGATCGCTCACGGCAGACCGCGCTTGCCCCCCTAACAGTGGCGGACAAGAGTGTACGGCCCACAATTTCACAGCCATCCCTTGGTTCTTGCGATCCTCACCGTTCCACGCGATTGATTACGACAGTCATTTGGGCGTCGCGCTCTTCCCATAGATACTGAAAGAATACGCGATTCGACTGCGTTTCGAGCATATATGGGAACAATCGGACAATGGATCGGCGTTCTTCTCATGGCGGCAATCTTTGGAATCTGTCTGGCTGCACAAGTTCCGCGTATGAGGGACTCTGAGAACGCCAACTTCTCGAAACTACTTGGGTTGGGATGTGCGCTATCTGCGTTAGCCATGGGGATGGTCATTTCATTCGGCACGAATGTGCTTCGGATTCCACTCGCTTGCATATTCATCCCGGCCATTGGAGCCGGGGTGCTTCTCTACTCACGCCCGCTCTCAAGGGCGAATCCACCGTCTAATCTAGAATGGGTAATACGCTCTATTGTTGCAATTTTGGCAATCGGTCTTTGGCTTGTGCTCGAAAAGCGGGGTATTCGGAATCGGCTTGCATTGGTGACTCCTCCGGCAATTGCGGGTGCGATGCTCTTTAGTTGGATGGAAGACCGCAAGACCCAGCGGGCGAATGAGGAGCATGGAGCCGCTGCCGACGCTGTCGACCGGAAGCTAGATTAGCCCCCTCGTCTTACAACCAGCCCTTGGTTCTTGCGATCCTCGCGGCTTCCACGCGATTGCTTGCTCCCAGTTTGCTGATCGCTTCGGAGAGATAATTCCGCACCGTGCCATCAGAGAGACCCAACTCGCCGGCGATATCGCCGCTGGCCATGCCTTCTCCGGCCAGTCGCAGCACTTGCCGTTCGCGGTCGGTGAGGGGATCCATCTCGGCCCAGGCCTCGGTCGCTAGCTCGGGATGAATCACTCGCAGCCCCTGATGCACGCGGCGCACGGCGTCCGCCAGTTCCTCGGCGCGCATATCTTTCAGCAGATATCCTGAAGCTCCCGATTCGAGCGCGCGGCGCAAATATCCCGAGCGTGCAAACGTCGTGACAATAACGACGCGCGTCCCGGTGCGCCGGCGCTTTAATTCCGCAGCCACGTCGAGTCCGCTCATGTGCGGCATTTCAATGTCCGTAATAAAAACGTCGGGCTTGTGGGCCAGCACGGCCTCGAGCGCCTCTTTGCCATTGCGGGCCTGGGCGATCACCGAAATGTCGCCCTCGATCTCGAGCAGCGCGGCGAGCGCGCCCAGCACCATCCCCTGGTCTTCGGCCAGCACTACGCGGATCGTCTTGCGGCTGTCTTTATCCCTTTCCCTGTCCCTGCCATTTTCTCTGGCGCTGTCTCTGGCTGTTTCTTTGGCGCTTTCTTTATTTGAGGGATTCAATTGCGGCTGCCTTCGCCTTGCGGCGCGACGTCTTTCAGCGGCAGCGTGATGGTCAGCGTGGTTCCGGCATCGCTGCTGCGGCTGAGCGTGCCGCCCAGCATTTCGACGCGCTCGCGCATGCCGCGCAATCCGTTGCCTTCGCCGTTGGAGCCGCCCAGGCCGTCGTCGTGAATCTCCAGCCGGCAACTGCCGTTCTGCTGTTCGAGGCGCATGCGGCAGGTGCGAGCCTGCGCGTGACGCACCACATTGGTGACAGCTTCGCGCACGGCCAGGGACAGAACACTTTCCTGCACTGCGGGGAGCTTCACCGTGGTTGCGGCATCGCACTGCACGGTCAGGCCAGCGGTTTCGAGTGTGGTCTTGGCTTGGGCCAGTTCCGCGGCAAGTCCCTGCGAACGATAGCCGCGAATCGCGTCGCGCACATCCGAGAGCGCCTGCCGCGAGATTTGTTCGACTTCGCGAATTTCTTTTCCCGCGCGTTGCGGATCGCGGTCGATTAATTTGCCGGCGAGTTCGGACTTCAGAGTGATCACCGACAGGGTGTGCCCCAACACGTCATGCAGGTCGCGCGCAATGCGCTCGCGCTCCGCTACTTTGGCCAGGTTCTCGATTTCTTCGTTCGCTTTGCGCAGCTGGCAGTTCATGCGGTTGCGCTCGGCGAAAAATACGTTCCCGGCGCCGATGAACATGGGAAAGCCCGCCGCCCAAAACAACACCGGACCGCTCACGTGCAGAAGAAATCCTTCAATCGCGGCCACAGCCCCGATCAGCCCAAGTCCCGCTATGGCGCGAGCTTGAGTACTGACCATGAACGGAACCATGGCAGCGGCAAAAATGAAGAACGTGGATCCACCCATGTTGTAGGGAAGGAACAGGACTCCCAGCAGCAACATGCCACCAACATGCACCAGTGGCCGAGGCCGCTCCAGCAAGAAGATTCCCCAGTAGAGAATGAGGAAGACCAGGGCTCCCAGGATGTCGAAGAACCACTGTTTACGGCCGACGTGATCGACGATAGGTTGAACGAAGAAGAATCCGAGGTACAGCCACCACAGCAGGGGTCCCCATCCATGATCCCTGTCATGGATCACCGACCGGAAGGGCCGCAGTTTCAGCGACCAGCTTCCCGACATCGAATCCTTATCGAAGTCACGTGAACCCAGGAACGGCATGCTTATATTTTCAACCTTCCGCTCAATTCCTGCCAGTTCGAAACCCGGGCCTGGCGGTGTACCACACCACCAGGGCAGCGGGAATCAACAGCGACAGCCACTTCAATCCGCCATAGAGTGCCGCCATTCCCAGCAGGATGAGGACGACCGTCCATCCCATCGATTTTTTCGCATCTACACTCATGATCGAGTCCTTGTCGTTCCCCGGGGGCTGAGGCCCGCGTGTTTATTGGACCAACACGGCACGGCTAAAGCCGTACCCTTCCCAACCTCTAGCCGTACAGTTTTCCCTGGTCGCGCTGAAATCCAATGCGGGCCACGCCCAGGCAGATCATGGTGAAGGCCGCGAGAACTTCCCAGTGCGCGACGTTCGATTCATGCTGACCTCCTCCCACGATTCCCAATGCCAGTTGGGACAAGTGATACGGCGGCAGCACCAGCGCGATCTTCCGCACCACTTGCGGTAGAAACATAATGGGCACCCACAGGCCGCTGCAGAACGACATGGGAAGATAAATCAGGTTGATGGTCGCGGGCGCGGAGTTCGGTCCGGTGAAATATCCCAGGGCCAGCCCCATGGCGGAAAAAGGCACCGAGCCGAGCGCGAGAGTTCCCAACACTTTGGCGAAGTCGGCGAGAGGCATCCGCACGCCGCCCAGCGTGATTCCGAGCGTGAACAGCGCGAGCACGATGATCATGCTGAAAATCATGCTGGTGATCACCTTCGCCGCGAAATACGCGAACGGAGGCATCGGACTGGCGCGCTTCACCTGCAGCCATCCCAGGCCGCGATCCGAGGCCAGGCCCGCCGCGGTTCCAAACAGCGACGCGCCCATCACTCCGAACGTGCCATAGGTCGCAATCAGATATTTCGGAATACTCGTGGCGCCAATCGCCTGATGCGAGTTCAGCACTAACCCGAACAATACATAAAACATGATCGGAAAGCTGAGCACCGACGCCGTGTACACGCGGAGCCGAAGATTCTTCAGGAACTCGTACTTCGCTTCCTTCAGATAAATGGTCGCCGTGTGTCGCGGCGAACGTTGAATCTGCGTGCTGCTCAACGCCATGGTTGCGGTGCTCATATGCATCTCCTCGGTGCTCGTGAATCCGTTCCGCTCAGTTGGAATGATTTTCCTCGCGTGGCGTGTCTTGCGTCAGCGCCAGGAACGCCTCTTCCAGTCCAGCGCTGGAAACCTCCAGACCTGAGAGCCCTGCGTCCCGCGCCAGCAGTTCGCGGACAATCGACTCGGCCACGACCGCGTGAATCTCAATCGCCTCACGATCTTCTTTTACCTCAGTGACCCCTGGAATCTGGCGCAGAATATTCAGGCTAAGGCTGGTGATGCAGCGAATTCGTTTGCCGGCGGTTTTCGCTTTGATCTCCGCCGGAGTTCCCTGGGCAATAATTTCGCCCTGATGAATGACGGCGACGCGGTCGGCGAGGGCATCGGCCTCCTGCAGATAATGGGTCGTGAGCAAAACGGTCTTGCCCCGCGAAACCATCCGCCGAATCTCGTCCCACACCATGCGGCGCGCTTCCACGTCGAGCCCCACGGTCGGCTCATCGAGAAAAAGCAGATCCGGATCGCCGCAAATGGCCAGGGCGAACAGCACGCGTTGCCTCTGGCCTCCGGAGAGATCGCCAAACTTGCGGTCGCTCACCTTTTCGAGGCCGGCCGCGGCCAGGACGTCCGCCGGCGCCATCGGTTTCTGGTAATAACTGGAAAACAGGTCGATGTGTTCGCGGACGCGTAACGTTTCCGGAACTCGTCCCACTTGTAACATGGCGCCCGTTCTCATCCGGTTTTCAGGATTCGTGGGGTCGCCGCCGAAAACGCGCGCTCTTCCCGAATTGGGCTGCAGCAGTCCGAGAAGCAACTTGACGGCGGTCGTCTTGCCCGCGCCGTTCGGACCAAGCAACGCCACCAACTCTCCCGCACGCACCCGGAAATCGACGCCGCGCAGCGCCCGCACGCTTCCGTAATTCTTGTTCACGCCTTCGAGACTGGCCACTACCAGTTTCGAGTTCACCGCATCTGCGTGCTGAGGTTGCTCCAAAGTTGCGACCGAGGTTGTGATCATCTGTAGTCCTCCCGGCGGGCTTTCCGCCGTCCGCCGTCCTGCGGGAAGTCATTCATTTTCCCGTCGGTGATTGCATCATCGCCGAGAGAGAACG
Source organism: Acidobacteriota bacterium (assembly GCA_013289685.1). Taxonomy (GTDB): domain Bacteria; phylum Acidobacteriota; class Terriglobia; order Terriglobales; family Acidobacteriaceae; genus Sulfotelmatobacter. Next base: position 92,420 of record JABCZL010000009.1, read on the forward strand.
AGCGCACCAGTGCCATCCATCACGCGGCCGGCGTGACAAATGTCATCCCTACACTGGATGGGGAAATCCCCACGTGACAAAGAAATATGGAGGAGGCGCTGCAGGAGACGGAAAAATCCCTATCTTTCCTGCCGGGGTCTGTTACGAATTCCGAACAAGCACAGGAAATACACAAGGCGGGAGTGGACGCGCGGTCCGCGTCACAGCATGCGGCAGAGTCTCGTTTTTGCGCGCTGGACAAGGGGCCGCGCGTGTTCGGAATTCGTAACAGCGCGGCAGAGCCTCAACTTTTAACACAAATCCGTCGTCACAATGCGCCTCACCTTTGGTATGATTCCTCCACTTTCCTTGGAGGCGTACCCATGCAACCGGCGGGAAAAAGCCTTCGCACGCTGCGCGAGAAACTCGGTCTCACCATGCGGGATGTGGAGAACTCGAGCGCGCGCGTTGCCGACAAATATCGCAACGAGGAATTTTCCATTCCTCCCAGCCGCCTCTCCGATATCGAGACCAAAGGCATTTTACCCAGCATTTTCCGTCTTTACACGCTGTCGGTAATCTACCGCCGCGATATTCGCGAGTTAATGTCGTGGTACGGCGTCGACCTGAACAACATGGCCGCCGACCTCGGCCTGGTTTCTCCACCGAAATCGCACGTGTCTGACGCGCTGAACGGACTCTCCTCGGTGCAGGTTCCGGTGCGCCTCGATCCTGGCTTTGACGACCGTCGCACCACCAATCTGGGCCGCATGGTCGAGCAGTGGGGACTGGTTCCCGTCGCCTATCTCGCGCAATTTGCCAACAGCGATTTCACCTACGGCTACGTCGGCACGCAGGATTTCACCATGTATCCCATTCTGCCGCCCGGCAGTTTCATCCAGGTGGACGAATCCAAAAACAAGGTGGTAGAAGGCTCCTGGCGCTCGGAATACGAACGTCCCATCTATTTCGTGGAGACACGCGATGGGCACACTTGCTGCTGGTGCAGCATGCGCCGCGAGGAAATCATTCTGCAGCCGCATCCCTTATCTCCCGTTCCGGTGCGTATCCTGCGGCACCCGCAGGAAGCCGAGGTGCTGGGCCAGGTCGTGGGAGTCGCTATGAAATTGACCGAGTGGCACGCCCTCGATTCTTCTCCAGGCTCGAAAGCGCCAGCAGCACTGAATTAAGGTGACTGGCGGCGGGCGAGTCCAGGCGCTCGCCCGGTAGCAAGTCGGCGAAGCGACTACGCATTCCCTCGACATACTCCTGTGCCGCGACCCCTGCGGCACGGCTCGATTCGTCCAGATCCTCTGCCAGAGACGCCAGCGGCGTACGCAAAACCCCAGCCACGATCTCCGCATGAGCCGTCTTTAACGCGCGCTCGGAAGACTCCGGCCCATGGACCAACTCCATCCCCCAGTGTTCGTACCGTCCCTGGGCGCGGCGCAGGGATGCCAGATAGACCAACTTTCCCAGCAGGCCCGAGACGGCCGCCAGCGTGGTTTCTTTCAAGTCCTGAAGAGCCGATTTCAGAGTCATTTTGTTACGAATTCCGAACGCTCGAAGGTTTGCCAACCCATTGCGGCTGTGGGCGCGCCCATGAAACTATCACGGTCCACTTCGCAGTCACAAGGAGAAAACCACCGTGAAACGTGCCTTATTCGTCCTCGCCGCAGCAGTCCTGTTCCTCAACACTTTGGTCGTTCCAACCGTAGTCCGGGCTGATGGAGCACCCACTACCACCAATTGTGGCAATACCATCTGCAAACCGTAACAGAAGGCTTGTTGTTCTTACGAAAACAGAACAAGAATCACCGTGACGTTGCCGCCTGCAGCGGGCCGCTGTATAGTGCCTTGCTACGGCCATGCTGCAGGCGCACTCATATCTCTGGCACTATCTCTGGGTCGCGCCCAATTTCCTCCTACTTCTCCTTTGCTTCCTGAGCCGGAAGCGCGGGCTATGGAAGCAGTTCCCCGCGTTCTTCGCCTTTGCTTTATTCAGTTCCCTTGGCCAGTTCGCGCTTTACATCGCCGACGTGGTGCCATCCGTGTCAGCCGACAATTTCTGGCGGGTCGACTGGGCCACCTTGCTCATCGAAGGACCTCTGAAATTCGTGTTGATCGGCGAGGTGTTTGCCCATATCTTCGGCTCGTACACATCCGTCGTCCGACTGGGCAGATTCCTCATCCGCGCCGTTGGCGTCCTCCTGGTTCTGACCGCCGCCGTGGCTGCAGCATATGCCCCGAAAGACAGTCTTATTGGAATCATCTCGGGCGCACACCTGCTGGATCAAACGATTTATTTAATCGAATCCGGACTGCTCCTCTTCATCTTCTTGTTCGCGGCGTACTTCGGTCTTAAACCCACGAGGCCCGTTTTCGGGATCGCGCTCGGTCTGGCGATTTCCGCGTGCGTTCACCTTGCAACTTGGGCAATCGCAGCCAATGGTGGGCTCCCAGCTTCCAGACGAGTCGTTCTCGATTTCGTCAACATGGCCGCTCACCACCTCTGCGTTCTGATCTGGTTCTACTACCTGCTTGTTCCGGCGAAAACGCCTTCAAAGCCCAAGGATCCGCCGGCGGGCCCTCCTGCACCTCCATCGCACAAGCACGAGGAAGATCTCGACGTCTGGAACCGGGAACTGGAGAAACTGGTACAACGATGACTCTCGCAATCATTCTCGTAGTCGCCGCCGCGGTTGCGCTGGCTTTCATCCTCGGCGTCGCTGTCTCCCGCAGCCTGCAGGTTTCCCAAAGCAGCGGGCTCTCAGCTCAAATTCAACCCATTGACGTCGAGGCCTTTCGCAACCTCGTCGACCCGGCCGAAGACGACTATCTGCGCCGGCGCTTGCCCCCAGCGAAGTTTCGCATGGTCCAGAGGCAGCGGCTGCGCGCGCTGGCAGCCTATGTTCAGGCGGCAGGACGAAACGCCACGGTTCTGGTCCGCATGGGACAGGGCGCGTTAACGGAAGGGGACGTCCACACCACGGATGCTGCGCGACAGTTGGTCGACAACGCGCTGCTGCTGCGCCGCAACGCCACTTTCGCGCTCCTCAGGATTTATATTGCCCTGGCTTGGCCAAACTCCGGCCTGGCGGTCGCTACAATCCTTCGCGACTACGAGCGGTTGAGCGGCTCCGCGATGCTGCTCGGACGGTTGCGGAATCCCGCTGCTCCTGTGCGCCTGGCGTCCAGCTTGTGATTCTGATCACATTCGCGCGCAGCGGCTTACATCCGCCTGATGTTCTGCCTAATGCTAGACGCGACAGGGCACGTCGCGAGAACTTGTCCGGGGTAACTCGGAAACGACCTTCCTCAATTCCTGACTTGTTTTCGGGAGCCGTTCTGTTATAAAAACCACCGGGCAGCAAAGCGTTCCAAGTATTTCGTGACTACACCGGCAATCTGCCATGGGAAACGTTCCCGCCGTCTGCTCGCCTTCGCGAGTCCAAGGGAGAACCTCATGATCCGCACCGTGATCCGCACCGTGAAAGCTATTGCTGCGTCGTTCCTTCTCCTGCTGCTTTCCGCCATCTGTTTCGGTCAGGGAGGCGCCGCCACCGGCGATCTGCACGTAACGGTGAAAGATCCCAGGGGAAACCTCGTCGCCAATGCAAAGATCACCGTGCGCGACGCGGCCAAAGGACTGGAGCGAACCGCTACCAGCGACGGGCAGGGAGGCTACAGCGCTCAACTGCTGCCGCCGGGCACCTACACGGTGACGATTGATGCTCCTGGTTTCAGCGGGATCTTAAGCACCGGAGTTGTGATCACAGTGGGTGGATTGGTTGAGCTTCCAGTCACCCTTGCCGTCGCAACCGGCAAGGAAGTGGTGGAAGTAAGCGCGCAGGCAGAGTTGGTAGAGACCTCGCGCAGTTCGACCACCAACACGATCGGCCAGAGGCGCATCGACAATCTTCCCATCAACGGCCGCAACTACATCAACTTCACGCTCACCGATTCGCAGGTCACTCGCGATAACGCGCCCAACACGGGCGCCGCACCCACCTCCGGCCTGAACATGAGCGGTCAGCGCGCGCGCTCGAACCTAGTCAACGTGGATGGCGCCGACGCCACCGACAACTCGGTCAACGGCGTACGCTCCACAGTTTCGCAGGAGGCCGTGCAGGAATTCCAGATCATCACCAACAGCTATGCCGCGGAATATGGACGCGCCTCCGGCGGCGTAGTCAACATCATCACGCGTTCGGGATCGAACGACTTCCACGGCGACGTCTTCGGCTATCTGCGCAACCGCAATTTTCAGGCGGTGAATCCCTTCAGCACCGTCCCCAACCCGGCCTACACGCGCGTGCAGGCGGGCGTTGCCTTCGGTGGAACACTCAAGAAGGACAAGACCTTCTACTATTTCGCCTACGAAATCACGCGGCGGCATGAGACCGGATTCTCCGACATCGGCCAGGGCAATTTCGGTCTGACGCCGTTCGACGCTTCGTTGTTTTTCGGGGCCCCTGCCGGTAGCGTGAACCTTCAGCTCACACCCGACCAGATCACGTTCCTCGCCAATCCGGCGGTTCAGGCTACCGTCGCGAGCAACGCACAGTATGCGGGGGAAGTGGGACAGTACCTGGGGCTTGCCGGCTTATCATCGGGAATGGCGGTCAATGGCGCATGGCCTGTTGGGTTGACGGGGGGCATTCCCGGCGTCGCCGGATTTCCTACGACCTGCGCCGCTCCTCCGTGCTTTGTGCCCGCTTCCTACCAGACCTTAGCCTCGCAAATCGGAAATTTCCCCGTATTCGAAGGCACCAGCGTTTATTCCCTCCGCATCGACCACAATATCAGCAACAGCAACCGGCTTATGCTTCGAGGCAACGTAAGCCCCAGCACCACTACCGGCATTGAAGTCGGCGGACAGGACCAGCCGTTCGGGCAGAACGCCTACTCCCGAACATCGCAGCAGACTTTTCGCGATGTCGCCGGAACTTTGCAGGACACCTGGACCCTCGGCGCCAACAAAGTAAACGAATTCCGCTTCCAGTATGCCCGCCGCGGCCTGTCGTATTTCTACAACACCGCCATCCCCGGGGGCTCGGACCCCGCGGTAAACATTCCCGGCTTCGCGTATTTCGGTCGCGAGCCTTACTCCTATATTCAGCGCACCGAGCAGCGCTATCAGTTCACCGACAATTTCTCGTGGAGCATCGGCCGTCATCAAACCAAGTTCGGCATCGACGTCAATTACCTTCCCATCAAAGCCATATTCACGGTGAACTACGGGGGCGTCTATGACTTCGGCCCCATCTCGGCGTCGACCTTTGGTTTCATCAACCCTGCCCCCGGCGTGCTGCCTGACTTTTCGGCGCTTTCCTCCGTCCAGGCGTACGGCGCGGGCCTGCCGCAGGATTTCATCCAGGGCATCGGCAGCCCCAGCGATTCATTCCATAACATTCCGATCGGCGCCTTCTGGCAGGATTCCTGGCGCATCAGCCCCACCGTCACACTGAATTACGGCGTGCGGTACGACGTCGAAATTGCTCCCAGCTTTAAGCCGCCCACGCCGCTGGCTCTCGCCGGCTATCAGTACCTTGGACTGCAGAAGGGCATCCAGACCGACACCAACAACATTCAGCCGCGCATCGGTCTTGCCTGGGATCCCAAGGGCGATGGAAAGACCGTCGTCCGCGCCTCCTATGGCATGTTCTACGATCATCCGCTGCTCGGCCTGTATTTCCTCGGCGACGCTTCCGATGGCTCGACCAGCGGACAGTTGGCGTTCGCCGGCGGCACTCCGTGCAATGCGGCCTCCACGCCTTACAGTCCCGGCAACCTCAACGCCGCCAGCATTTTCACCGGCACGCTCTCGAACGCGAATTGCATGCCCGTCAGCCAGCTGAATTATGAGCCCAACCAGCAGCAATTTGAATCTGTGTTCCCGGTCGGCCAGTCCAGCCAATCGCTCTTCCTGCAGCAACAGTATTTGACCAATGCTCCGGCTCCGTTCAGCCCCGCTGCATTTCCTTTGGCCTTCCAGCCCTTCGGCTATCCGCAGTCCAAGAATTTCGTTTATGCCTACGCGCAGCAGGCAAACCTCGGCATCGAGCACGATTTCGGCGGCGGCTTCGCTCTCAACGTGGCCTACAACTTCAATGGCGGACGTCACCTCAACCGTCCCATCAACGCCAACACCGTTCGCGGAGACCTGTTGACGGCCAACTGGCAGGCCGCTTACAGCGATCCCAATTCCAACGCCACCGCTGGTCCGCTGCAAGTCGGAACCGGCGCGGCACCTTGCGGGATAAATCCGAACAACGGCCTGCCCTGGGTCTCCGCGGCGCTTACCAACTTCTTTCGTCCCGGTGGAATCAATCCCTCGATCGCCAACTTCGTGACCGCCGTCGGCGCCGGCTCCTGCGTGACCACGGTCCTGCCCGCGGTCATGGGGTATCTTCACGCCATCGGCTATAGCACGGCCGGCTTCAACGGCTCTTGCAACTATGGCACCTTTACTGGCTGCATCCCGTTCGGCGACATGGACGCCAACTATTCCAACGGCAGTTCGATTTATCACGGGCTCACCATCAACCTGCGCAAGCGCTTTACCAGCCACTACGAGTTCCTGGCTTCGTACACCTGGTCGCACGCCATTGACGATTCGACCGACTTGCAATCCACCACCACGCCGCAAGACAGCTATTTCCCTGCCGCGGATCGCTCCACTTCGCTGTTTGATCAGCGTCACCGCCTGGTCATCAGTGGGGTTTATCAGTCGGGCAAAGTGGCAGGCAGCGGTTTTGCGGGAAAGTTTTTCAGCGACTGGACGGTCGCGCCCATTCTCGAAGTCGCCTCCGGGCGGCCCTTCAACATCATCACCAGCGGGGACGACAACTTCCAGCTCTCCTCGCTCACCGGCCGGCCCAACGTCGTAGCGTCTGGAACTCCAACCAACGGTTGCGGCTATGCCACGTTCCCCTCCCAGTATTCGCAAACTGGCTTCTTCCAGGAGGGGTGCTACGCCGCATTCACTCCCAGTTCGCCCACCACGGCCGTGTTCCCGTTCGTTACTCTGCAAGCCCTCGACGGCAACCTGGGCCGCAACGCCGGAGTGCAACCCTGGGTCGTTTTCGGGGACATGCGCGTGGCCAAGCGCATCTATTTCAGCGAGCGCTTCAACATGGACCTGATCGTAGACATGTTCAACGTCGCGAACAAGATGAATGTGGCCGCCGTCAGCCCGCTCTGCAGCGGTTCATTGTGCAACGCCGGGCAGGCCACCTCTGCCTATGATCCGCGCCAGTTCCAGTTCGCGATGAAGATCAATTGGTAGACATCTGCTTCGCGCATTTATGGTTGTCATTCTGAGGCGGGCGCGTTTTGCCCGCCGAAGAACCTATGCAACATCGCCGCGGCAATCGCAGCTCTCACGATCCTGCGAAACTTTCGCCGGACAAATTGCGTAATCATAGGCGGTAGGCTCATATGCGCGTTGCGAAAGTTACTCAAGAAGATACTCAAAAAGTCACTCACCATGAATGATCCCGCTCTTTCCCCGGCTCCGCCTGCCATCGACCCGATGCCCGCGCCCTCCTCACACCCGCCCCACACCATCTTCTGCGGACCGAATGGCATCCGCGCCGGCTGGCGCGTGCTGATTTTCGTGGCCCTTATGGCGGCCACGTTGATTGTCCTCGCGATCCCCTTCGTTCTGATGCTCGCGCTCAAAGGCGGCAATCGACCACAGATAGGCATCGGCGTCTCCGGCCTCACTCCTCTCGGACTGGGCATCTCTGAAGCCGGACTCTTTCTTATCCCGTCGTTCATCGGCGCTCTGATCATGGCGCGCATCGAGCACCGCAAGTTTGGCCAGTACGGCCTGCCCGCGCAATCCGCATTCCGAAAAGACTTCTGGATCGGCATACTGGTCGGGTTTCTGTCGATCAGCGGCTGCTTGCTCGGAATCTTCGCCTTGCACGGGTTCCATCTCACCGGCCTGGCGATTCACGGCCGCACCATCGCATCCGCAACCGCAGCCTGGGGCGCGACCTTCGTGATCGTTGGCTTGGCCGAGGAATTTTATTTCCGTGGATATCTTCAGTTCACCCTGACCACCGGCATGGGGTTCTGGCCATCGGCGATCCTGATGTCCGCAGTTTTCGGTCTGGCCCACAAAGGAAATCCAGGAGAGAGCACCTTCGGACTGCTCTCGGTGGTGCTGTTCGGCCTGCTCTTCTGCCTGTTTCTGCGCCGCACCGGCAATCTGTGGTGGGCCGTCGGATTTCACGCCGGATGGGACTGGGGGCAGACGTTTTTCTACGGCGTGCCCGACAGCGGCATTCCCGCTTATCACAATCTGTTCGGCTCCGCCTTCAACGGCCCGCGCTGGCTCACCGGAGGCAGCGTCGGGCCGGAAGCCAGCGTCTTCACCCCCATCGTGCTGGTGATCGTGGCGATTCTGTTCACCCGCGTCTATCGCGAGAACCGGTACCAGGCTCCATAGCAGCCGTCAGGTCAGAACTGAAATACGAGCCCGGCTGTCGGCGTGATCGGCAAGCCTTGGAGCGTTTTCACCAGCGCTTGTCCGGTGTTCGGGTCTATACCTGATTGGTAAAAGTAGCGACCGTTGTAGTGGTTGGTCAGATTCAAGACTTCGCCATACAGCGTCACCTTCCAGTGCTGAAACACCCAATCCTTGTCGGCGCGAGCATCGAGTCTTTCGTAAACCCCGAGTCGCTGAGTATTGAGGCCGGTCGCCACATATTGGCCGTTGGCGAGTTGGACGAACGTGCCACTCGGTATCGGAAATCCTGAACCATAGAGGAATTTCCCGCTTAAGTTGAAGCTCGGCCGCAGGCGATACATGGCGAACGCGTTGAGGGTGTGCCGCTGGTCTTCGAAGGTCGGATAGTAGAACCCGGAGTTGAAGAAGAGGGTATAGGGAGGATAGGGCACGGAGATTTGATATTGGCGCTGCTGTGCTTTCAGCAGCGTGTATCCCAGCCAGCCGGATAGGCGGTTTGCGCTCCGTCTCTGGAAGATCACCTGCACGCCATGCGAGTAATCGCGCTGAAACGTGCCTCCCGGAATCGGCTCGACTGTGGGGCACGAAGCGGAACCTGCAGGGACCGATGGAGCTGCTCCGAAGACATTAAAGTCCTTGCGCTGGAAAGCTTCCAGGCGCACCCGGGTGTTTTCTCCCAGCCGTTGTTCCACCGCCGCGGTGTAGTGTTCAGATCTCGGCGGCAGAGCTGATGCGCCCACGCAGTAGCCCTGTGGCGGCCCAAACGCGGCCCCGGGAGCTTGCGTATACTGCCCGGCCGCGAATTGAAATTCCGTGTTGCGCGCTACGCGCAGGCCCATCGAGACCTGCGGCGAAAAACGCTGCGGAACATACGCTTGGAAGCGATCCCAGCGCAGACTCCCGAGAAGATGAACCCGGCCTCGTAGCAACGCCGATGCCTGTTGCACATAGGCACTCTGGTACAGCCCAGATCCTGTGAAGGAGGCGGCGGTTTGCACGTTTGCGCTGTTCAAGTAAGCCTGATATTCGCTGTCTCTCGGCTGTCGCTCCGTCCACCCCGCCTGCAGAACGTCATCCTGGGCCCACGCCCACGACAGTCCCACACCGCCGGTCCATTCGCGATGGTCGGTCTTGGTGACCAGCACATTCCGGTTGTCGAACAACTGGTCGGGCTCACGCAAATAGGCTGCGCGCGCGTCGAGCAGCAGGTGCGGGCTCAGGGTCCATCGCCATCCCGCGCGCACGAACGTGAAATCACTGTTGCCGCTGGCGTATTGAAAATTCGCCAGCGAGGCCGGATCGCTCACAGCCATGTTGGTGTGGCCGTCGGTGGCAAACAGGCTGACGTTCTGCCGGGGAGTGAGGTCGTAGTTGAGCTTGAGATCGGCGTCTTCAAATCCTACATCCGCGGCGTTCTCCACCCGGCCACGAATGAGATAGTTGATATAACTCTTTCGCGCCGAGAGCAGCCACGATCCTTTGTGCGCCGTGCCCAGGGCGCCTTCCCCAAGAATTTCGCTGGCTGCGATGCCCGCCGAAATCCGGAAAAGCGCCGGGCCGCGGCTGCCCTCCCGCGTGTGAACATCGAGGGCAGCACCCGTTGCGTCTCCGAACTTCTCTGGATAAGCGGCCGGAAGCAGCTTCATTTCCTCGACCACTTCGCTGGTCAGAACGCCCAACGACGCGCCTTCAGAAAAGTTGCCGATCTCATGAAATGGGTTTCTCACCAGCACGTCATCGATGTAGATCGAGACGTTGGAGAAGGGCGCGCCCATCACCGAGAATTCCGCGAAGAATTCATTGTTGCCTTCCGCGGAAACTCCCGGCAGGGTCTGCACCGCGCGGAAAGGATCGTCGGCAAACACGGTCGAGGTTTCGCGGATTTCCGAACTGGTCAGATTCGTCTCGATCGTCGCGGGGGAATCGGCACCCTGGAATACGTCCCCGTGCACCTCCACCTTGTCGGTGCGGTGGAAATTGTCAGGCACCATGGTGATGGAGAATTCCTTGACGTCCGCAGCGGTCGCCAGCGCGAATGGAATGGTCAGCAGGCGGTAGCCCACCGCGTTGAGCCGCAGGGTGTAACTGCCGGGCTCGAGGTTTGGAATATCGAATTCGCCGCTGATCGAAGTAACCGCGCTGGCCCTGGTCTCCAGCACCACTACCTCGACCCGCCCCAGCGCTTCGCCGCCTAGCGCGTTCGTGACCTTGCCCTTGATTTCAGCGGCCTGGGCACCAGCCGCAATCAGAAGAAGAAAAACGGTAATACGAAGAAGCATTTTTGCTCACAGGCAGGGGCCGTAGACTTTCTATGTAACAGGCTATGCAACCGTGTATACAACAGAAGGAACGATGCAGAATACACCTCTTGCGCCGCCCGAACGAAATTCAACTTCGGACTCTGGAGCGTTCTGAGGTCTGAGCAAGATCCGATGTTACACTTTTCCTTTACCCATCCTTGGCGCTTGCCCGGAGTTCATTCCCCCATGTCTGAAACGCAAATGCCCACTGCGCGGACTCGTGTCGTCCGCGAAGCCGATCGCGCCGTCTATGATCGCGAGACCGTGTACCGCATCCTCGACGAAGGATTCCTCTGCCACGCCGGTTTCGCCGTCGACGGCCAGCCTTTCGTGATCCCAACCTCATACGGCCGCAAGGATGCCAGCCTCTATATTCACGGCTCCGCTGCCAGTCGCATGCTGCGCCAGATCAAAGAAGGCGTGCCGGTCTGCATCACCGTGACTCTGCTAGAAGGGCTGGTGCTCGCGCGCTCGATTTTCAATCACTCCATGAATTACCGCTCGGTGGTGATTCTGGGGAAGGCCACGCTGGTCGATGATCCCGAAGAAAAGCTGGCGGCCCTGCGCATTCTCTCCGAACATATCCTGCCCGGCCGCTGGGATGACTCGCGCCAGCCCAACGAACGCGAACTCAAAGCCACGTCAGTACTGCGCGTTCCCATCGAAGAATTCTCCGCGAAAGTGCGCCAAGGCCCCGCCATTGACGACGAGGAAGATTACACGTTCCCCACCTGGGCCGGAGTGGTGCCGCTGGAGATGGTCGCGGGGAAGCCGATCGATGATGCGAGATTGCTGCCGGGAAAAGAAGTACCGGAGTACGCGCGCAACTATTCGCGAAAATAGCGGAAGCTCTGGCGCTGAACTCCTCTGTGTCCTCTGTGGTGAATGCTTTTGATCTTCACGGCACCAGCAGCAACTTGCCCGCGATCTTCCGCGCTTCCATGTCGCGGTGCGCCTGTGGCGCTTCCGCCAGAGGATACGTCTTCGCAATTCGTAGCTTGAGCTTCCCGTCCGCGATCATCGCGAACAGCGCGCCAGTGCGCGCCAGCAGTTCGTCGCGGGTCGCGGTAAAGTGCGCCAGGGTAGTGCGCGCCATGTAGAGCGACCCTTTCTCCGACAGCTTCGCCGGATCCACCGGCGGCACCGGACCGCTCGACATGCCGTAGAGCACCAGCATCCCACGCGGCCGCATCACGTTCAGATTTTTTTCGAACGTCGCCTTGCCCACGCCGTCGTACACCACGTCGACGCCCTGGCCGCCAGTCAGCCGCTTTACTTCCGCTTCAAAATCCTGCTGAGTAAAAACGATGACTTCATCCGCGCCCGCCTCGCGCGCCAGCCTGGCTTTCTCGCCGCTCGAAGCCGTGCCAATCACCCGCGCCCCGATCGCGCGCGCCATCTGCACCAACAGCAATCCGACGCCTCCGGCAGCGGCGTGTACCAGCGCGGTCTCGCCCGCTCTTAGTTTGTGCGCGTCATTCGCCAGATAGTGCGCAGTCAGCCCGTGCATCATGGCCGCGGCGGCTTGCTGATCGGTGACGTTCGCGGGCACCGGAACCAGGCTGTCCGCCAACGCCGCCACGTACTCGGCGTAGGAACCTAACGAACCGCTCCACGCCACGCGGTCGCCGACTTTCACGGCTCTCGCCTGCGCGCCCACCGCCGTCACTACCCCCGCACCTTCCTGCCCGGGGATAAACGGCAGCGGCGTCCGCAAACTTCCGTCGCGGAAGTGGCCATCAATCGAGTTCACGCCGGCAACCGAGACTTTCACCAGCGCCTCGTTCGGCTTAGGCTGCGGCACGGGGACCTCGGCGAGTTCCATCACCTCCGGCCCGCCCGTGTGCTGCACGCGAATTGCTTTCATGGTTGATCCTTGTAGCGCCGTCACCTTGCCGGCTGTCGCGTGGGCATCTCGCCCACGCAGCGGCGGGCGAGGACGCCCGCCGCGACAGCCGCCGAGACGGCGGCGCTACCAAAACCTTACGGTATCAGCAGCAACTTCCCCGTGGTCTTCCGCCCTTCCAGATCGCGGTGCGCCTGCTGCGCCTCGGCCAGCGGATAGCTATGCTCGATCCGCAATTTAAGTTTGCCCGTCGCAATCATCCCAAACACCGCGCCCGACCGCGTCATCAATTCTTCCCGCGTCGCGGTGTAGTGCCCCAGCGTCGGGCGCGTCACATAGAGCGAGCCTTTCTGCGACAGCGCAATCAAGTCAAACGGAGGCACCGCCCCACTCGATCCTCCGAACAGCACTATCATCCCGCGCGGCCGTAGAATGTTCAGCCCCTTCTCGAAGGTCGTCTTGCCCACCGAATCGTAGACCACGTCGACGCCCTTGCCGCCGGTCAGGCGTTTCGTCTCCGCTTCAAAATCGGACTGCGTGTAGAGAATGACTTCGTCCGCTCCCGCTTCCCGCGCCAGCTTCGCCTTCTGCTCGGTCGAGACCGTTGCAATCACGCGCGCGCCAATGTGGTGCGCCATCTGCACCAGCAGCAATCCCACGCCACCCGCCGCGGCGTGCACCAGGGCCGTCTCGCCCCGCTTTAACGGATACGTGTCGTGCGAGAGGTAATGCGCCGTCATGCCCTGCAACATCACCGCCGCAGCGTGCTCGTCCGTCACGCCCGACGGAATCGACACCAGCCGGTCCGCGGGCACGGCCGCATACTCGGCGTACGATCCCATCGGCCCGCTCCAAGCCACGCGATCGCCCGGCTTCACCGACATGGCATCGGCGCCCACCGCCGTCACCACGCCCGCCCCTTCCTGCCCCAGCACCAGCGGCAAGGGAGCCTTGTAGCGCCCTTCGCGGAAGTACACATCGATAAAGTTCACGCCCGAGGCGGCCAGCTTTACCACCGCCTCATTCGCCTTCGGCTGCGGAACCGGCAACTCCACCAGTTCCATCGCTTCCGGCCCGCCAGGTTGTTTGACTTGAATGGCTTTCATAGGAGTTATGGATTCGCAATCTTCCGGATGGATTCCGGCAACAGGTGATTCTACATGCGACGGGCTGGAGTTAGCCTCACCGGCCATCCAATGCCGACTGCCGCATTTGCAAGAAGCGCCGGACCGCGGGATCGCGCTCCAGCCCGATTGCGATTTCGTAGGCGCGCCGGGCTTCACCGTAGGTGCCAGCTTTGGCCAGCAACTCGGCACGCGCCGCCCAGTAGGGCTGGTATTCGGCGAGCCGAGGATCGGCGGCTGCCTCGGGCATGGCATCGAGACCGGCGCTCGCCCCATGCAGTTCCGCGATGGCGAGTGCGCGATTGATCGCCACCACAGGTGATCCGGCGAGCGCGAACAGCGCGTCGTAGAGCCGCACCACCTCTGCCCAGTTCGCTCGGCCGGTGCGGCAGCGGTCCACGTGCGCCGATTGCAACGCGGCCTCCAACTGATAGCGTCCCAATGTGCCCAGAGCGCTGGCCCGCAGCAGCAGCGTCTCAGCCTCGTCAATCATTTGCGAATTCCACACAGCCGGATCCTGTTCGGCAAGCGGGACGTATTCGCCATCCTCCCGGCGTCGCGCCCGCCGTCGCGCCTCCGCGTGCAGCATGAGCGCGAGCAGGCCCAGCGCTTCCGGCTCCTGCGGCAACAACTCGGTGACCAGCCGGGCCAGAAACATCGCTTCCTCAGTGAGATCGCGGCGGGCCACGTCGGTCCCGCCGGGGTCGCTCCAACCCTCCGCGAAGGCGGCGTAGACCGCGTCCAGTACCGCGTCGAGGCGGGAGGGAAGTTCTTCCGGCTCCGGCACGCGGAACGGAATCCCGGCTTCCCGTATTTTTTCTTTGGCGCGCCCGAGCCGTTTCCCCATCGCCGCCGGAGACAGCAGAAACGCCGAGGCGATGGCCTTCGCATCCAGTCCAAGAATCACTTGCAGAATCAACGGCGCACGAATGCCCGCATCGATCGCCGGGTGCGCGCACACGAACATCAACGCGAGACGCTGATCGGGGATCTGATTCGGAATTTCTGCCGCGAGGGCGGCGGCGCCCAGACCATCCGCTATCTCCTGCAACTCCTCGCCGGCAATCTCGCGGCGCTGTCCCCGGAAGGCGTCGATCATCTTTCGCCGGGCCACGGTCAGTAACCACGCTTCCGGGTTTGCGGGACAACCCTTCCGCGGCCAGTCCGCAAGCGCCGAAGCGAATGCCTCCGACAAAGCGTCCTCGGCGGCGGCCACGTCGTGCGTGCGGGCAGCGAGAAAGGCGACGAGCTTTCCGTAGCAGCAACGCGCCACTGCTTCGGCCAGATTGCGTGCCTGCTCGTCGCCTTCGCGGGAGTTCATCGGGTTCGACTGCAACCCAATCACGCTGGCATGCTCCAGATGGGACGCACCTCGACCACTCCGTGACCCGCGGCCGGGCAACGCGCCGCCCACGAGATCGCCGCGTCCAGATCCTTCACGTCGATCAGGAAGTAGCCGCCCAACTGCTCTTTTGAGTCTACGTACGGACCATCCAGCACTTGCGATTTGCTGTTCGCGATACGCACGGTCGTCGCCGTCGAGGTCGGCTGCAGGCGGTTACTGCCGACGAGCGCCCCCGCCTTTTTCAGCGCCTCGCCGTACGCCATGTAGGCGGCCGCACCCTGTTGCTGCTCGGCCGGCGTCATTTTGGACCACCCATTCTCGTTCACATACGTCATCAGAAGATATTGCATTTCGGTCCTCCATCTTTACAGTTGTATTTGCGGGATTATTCTCCGCTACTACAATGACGTTCGGCACCGGGCGATTTGGACAACCGGACAACACTCAATTCGAAGCCTCTTACCACCAAGGACACGAAGTAACACGAAGGAAACACTTGCCAATTAACCCTTCGTGGTACTTCGTGTCCTTCGGGGTTCATGGTTTTTCTCTTTCAGCCTCGAACAGATGGTGTTCGTTATAGCACCAGCGCCTGACGCCCCGATCATAGCCGACTCTGCTACACTGGCACGTCTTCCGGCAAGGAGCCTTTGAACATGGCCGAAAAGAAACCCCAGACTTTGACGAATCACACGCGCTGGGACCCGCCGTACCACTTCTATGTTGTCCCGATTTTCGGGCTGGCGCTGATCCTGACCCTGATCCATTTCTTCGCACATATCACCCACGGGGATCTCCGCGATCACATCCACGCGGTGGGGCTGATTTTGCTGGCGGTCGCTTTCCTTATTTGGTTGGTCAAAACGCGCTTCTACGCGCTCAAGGTGCAGGATCGCGTGATCCGCCTGGAAGAGCGCCTGCGTCTGACCCAGCTTCTGCCGGATGCATTGCGCTCCCGCATTCCCGAGTTGACCGAAGGCCAACTCGTCGCACTGCGTTTCGCGTCCGACGCCGAGATCCCGAAGCTGGTCGAGCGTACGTTGAAAGAAAATCTGTCGAGCGCGGACATCAAGAAGGCGATCCAGACTTGGCGGCCGGATTACTGGCGGGTGTGAAGACCGGCACTGGACCTCAGACCTCGGACCTCGGACTGCAGACTTTTCAATTGGTTTCAGTTGCCATCGACAACCGAAGCAGAAGCACCGTCATCCAACCTGCGAGGCCCGGGTCTGAAGTCCGAGGTCCGAAGTCCGAAGTCTCTATCGCCGTTTGGGGTAACCATCAGCGCCAGTGCCGAAAGTAACCGCCATGGTGCCTTTTCGGCGATTGACCCCATCGCGAGGTCCGCGTACGATTTGGTAGAATTCACCGGGCGTTCATCTACAGAGAAGCCCGCAACTCATAGAGGAATAAACAAGTATCAGAAATATGCGATTTGCCAACCTCTATGTCCGGACCGCAGTGCTGGCCTCCCTGATTCTGGCGGCCGGTGCCTGCCAGACCGCCCACAAGCCAGTCTCGCTTCTGCCTCCCGGAACCGCACCTTCGCTTCAGCCGCTTCAGCCCGCAGCGCCAGTGGCTGCGACCGCTCAAGCCGCCGGGCCCCACGCAACGCCTCAGGCCGACGAAGCTCCCCAGAAACCAGAACCCAGTTCCCAGGAATCATCTGCATCAGCCTCCGCACCAGCTTCCGACCCGGTCGGCGATCTGATCGCCCGCGCCGAAAAGGAATACCAGGCCGGATTGGCCAACCATCAGGCCGGCAAGATCGATGAAGCCAAGCAGAATTTCGACAACGCACTGAACGACCTGCTGAGCAGCAATCTTGACATCCGTTCCGACGAGCGCCTGCAGAAGGAATTCGATCGCGTCGTGGCCGGCGTCAACGAGCTCTATCCCGGCGGCACCGCGGATGCTGCGTCGGCGCAAGATGCCCAGCAAAAATCCGAGCCCGCGCCAATTGACGAGACGAACGGACTCACTCCCGCCGCCGATGCCGGCGTCAAGGCCAAGGCCCAGGCCGAGATCAAGAACACGCGTTCGGACCTGCCGCTGATGATGACCGACCAGGTCGCCGGCTACATTACCTACTTCTCAGGTCACGGACGCGGCGTCTTCGAGCGCGCCTTCGCCCGCTCGGGCCGTTACCACGACATGATCGTCTCCACCCTGAAAGAAGAAGGGTTGCCGCAGGATCTGATTTACCTGGCGCAGGCCGAATCGGGATTCCATCCGCTGGCCGTGTCGCGGGCCGGTGCCCGCGGCATCTGGCAGTTCATGGCCAGCCGGGGCCGGGGGTACGGCCTGCACCACAGCATGTGGGTCGACGATCGCCAGGACCCCGAAAAATCCACGCGCGCCGCCGCCCGCCACCTGAAAGATCTGTACAACCAGTTCGGCGACTGGTATCTCGCCATGGCCGCTTACAATTCCGGCCCGGGCACCGTACAGTCTGCCGTGAAGCGCACCGGCTACGCCGACTTCTGGGAACTCTACCGCCGCAACGTTCTGCCCAAAGAAACCCGCAACTACGTTCCCATCATTCTGGCCGTAACCATCATGACCAA
The DNA here is from genome assembly GCA_013289685.1 of Acidobacteriota bacterium. GTDB lineage: Bacteria > Acidobacteriota > Terriglobia > Terriglobales > Acidobacteriaceae > Sulfotelmatobacter. Next base: position 110,063 of record JABCZL010000009.1, read on the forward strand.
GAATCCGTCGCAGTACGGCTTGGACAATGTCGTGATGGATCGTCCGGCGGACTACGACACGGTGACGATCAATTATCCGGTTGACCTGCGGCTGGTTGCCGAGTGCGTGAACTCGACCGCGCCCGAACTGCAGGACCTGAATCCCAGCCTGCTGCGCCTGACCACCCCGCGCGAAGGCAAGTTTGAAATGCACCTGCCGGCCGGAACGAAAGACCAGTACGAAACTGCCATCAATTCGATTCCCGCCGACATGCGGCTGTGGTGGCGCTATCACACGGTTCATTCCGGTGACACGCTCGCCACTCTGGCGCGGAATTATCACACCACGGCCAAGTCGATCGCCGCCGCCAATAATCTGGAAGGCACCGAACTAGAAGCCGACGCCAAGCTGGTCATCCCAGTCGCGCCCGGCAAGCATCCGGTCAGCGATGAAGCCACTTATGCCCGCCGCATCACCCGTTACAAAGTTCATGCCGGAGACACGGTAGAAACCGTCGCCGAAAACTTCGGCGTCTCGCCGCAGATGTTGCGCCGCTGGAACGGCATCCGCGGCAACAGCCTTAGTGGGCGCAGGATCATCGCGCTGCACCTGCCGGTTTCGCCGAGTGCGCACGAATCCGAAGTAGCCAGCTCGCGGACAAAGTCCAAGCATCCAGCCACCGGATCGAAGCCGACCGAAAGCGCGACCGTCAAGCCCCCTGCCACCAAGTCCGCGCAAATCGAACGTCTAGCGGTGAACAAAGAACCAGCCGCAGTGGTTCATCACAAAGTGAAAAGTGGCGAAACCCTCTACTCCATCGCCAACGCCTATAGAACCACCGTCGCCGCCCTCAAGCGCGACAACCGCAACGTCGCCATCCTCCGCCCCGGCATGATCCTGATCGTGCATCGGTAAGACGAGGGGTGCTCCCGAAAGTAGAGTCACTGCGAAAATTGAGCTGAGGACTCCAAAGGTGTAAGGTCTGAAGTCCGAGGTCCGACGCCTCCCTCAACTCAATTATTTTCTTAACTTTACGGGATCCACCCGCTCGCCGGGAACCCTTCGCCGAGGAACAAGAACGCACCCAACCCGAGTAGCGAGCTACGTCAAAATCAACAACTTCGGCAAACAATTTCTGCCTGATCGAGAAACACTTCACCGCCCGCATGAAGAATCCTGAGACTTCAGAAAGGCACAACGCTGTATCCTGAGTCCTTGCAGTCCGCACCGAATGTCGTGCTATAATCGCGCGCCGTTCCAGCAGAGGTTTCCGGTGGTCTTTTAAATTCTTCGTGCCCGCAGCCAGGGAGCCATCCGCACCCGGCCGCCACTTGAATCAGGAGGAACAATGACGTTTAACGATCCCACGCTCTACGGCCGTGATGAAGAAGAGGAATTCGGCGACAGCGGCGCTTACACCGAGTCGCTGGAAGAAGATTTCGAGGAGGAAGAGGAGGAAGAAGAATCCGGCACGCCGGCTCCGGAAGCAATCGAGCCACCGCCCGTGTCCGCTCCCGCGCCTCCAGCCCCCAAGCCCGCACCCGCCGCTCCGAGCGGTGGCGGCGGTAAGCCTAAAGCAAAAAAACCGGCTGCGAAAAAGAAACCGGCCAAGAAAAAAGCTGCCAAGAAACCAGCGAAGAAGAAAGCTGCCAAGAAACCGGCCAAGAAAAAAGCTGCCAAGAAGCCTGCTAAAAAGGCTAAGAAGAAAGGCAAGAAGCGCCGTTAAGTCGGAGCCTGGCCGCGAGCGCCTCCCAACTGCCAACCGATCAGAACCGCGCCTGACTCAGGCGCGGTTTTTTTCTTGCCAGAATTCCTAGTCGTCCGGCGTACAATTTTCTATTTTTCCGCCGCCGCCGTCACCTGAGAATTGTAGGAGTAGATCACCTGCTCGGCGTAGAACACTTCCGTCGACCACCATCCCAGACCGGCGGCGAGCGCGAGAATCGCGGAGAGCGCGGCCAGCCGTCCCCAACGCAATGTTCGCCAGAAGTCCTTTGTTCCTGTTTCTTGTTCGGCGCCTGTCTTGTTCGCTGGGGATTCCTGGCCTCGGGAGTGGGTCTGGCCCGCCATCTGGGGCGACGGGCGGGTCCAGACCAACCAAGCTCCAACCCCTCCGAGGAGCAATAGAGTGAATTCCATAAACGGCGGATCGGGGGGCAACCCTTCTGTGAAGTGGTGACGCAGGGCGATCAGCCCGGCGCCAAGGTAAAGGGCTGGCGACGGCATCAAGACCCAGCGCATCCAGGAGTGAAGTCTTTCGCGCCGCAGCATATCTCCCCAAGCGAACAGGCAGAGCGCGAGTCCGATCAAGCCGTTAAAGGCCGCGCCGCGCAGCACCATGACTTGGTCGTGAATTTGTCGGAGCCGCACAGTGTAGTCCCCGCCCTTGACCATCAGTGCATTTTCCTGGAGGCCGAAAATATCTGCCGCAATTCCGATGAAATTGTCCTGTGTCTTCTCGTCCCTTTGGCGTACCCACCACTTCAATGGATCCTTACACACCGATTTCTGCGCCCGGAAATCTTTGATTTTGTTTGCCAATGTGGAATCTCGCGGATCCGCACGCAGCAGATGGTTATCGTCGTCGTTGTCGCAATAGATGCGGGTAAGGATGTGGTTTTCAGTCACCCCTCGGAGCAAGTGCCCATCAACCTGAAGGAAAAGGTCATCATCGTTGAAAAAATCCTGCGCTGTACGCGACACAGCAGAGCCCAGGGTGTATGTAAGGGCGAACACAAGAACCCCTGCCGCCGCCTGCACTTGTTGATCTTTCACCCATTTCAAAGCCTCCTCGATGCGATTCTCGCCTTCGAAAAAGAACAGATGAATGACCAGCAGCACCCAGGGAAGCGCAAGCGCCCCCACAATAGTGGTGTCGAACGCGATCGTGAGAGCGCCCATGGAGTGCCTTCTTTCTAATATTCAGCCGTAGAGCAGCGCCGCCGTCCCGGCGGCTGTCGCAGCTATGAAAATCCGGGTGCCCCATTTCTCGCGCGTTCTTTGCGCGAGAAGTGGGGATTTTCGACAGAGCGAAGTCGAAGGGATGCCGGCGCTCCTAATGCACCGTGTTCGTCGCCAGATTCACCGTGGCCTGGTCGTATTGCGATTTTTGTTTCGACGTCGTATTCACCTGGTACATGGTCGTCGTCAAGGTTGCGGCATTGCCGCGTGCATCCCCTTGCGCTTTGATCAAAAGATATCCGTACCCTTGCAGCGACTTCACAAAAATGTGATCGCCGGTTTTTGCTCCATTGGCCGCGACGATCGCCTGATCGTTAATGCCGCCCGTTCCCGCGACGATGTAGGGAATCTGCAAGGCCTTGCCGTTGAAATTCAGTTCGCGGGTGTAGCGCTGGTAGCTGTGGGCGTGGCCCGACAAATACAAGTCGGGCATGAGCCTGGCCTGCGTGCAGGCGCTATCGATGTCGGCCAGCATCTGCGTGCTCCCGGAATGCCCGCCGGAACTGAAGGGCGGATGGTGAGTCGCCATCACCAGCGCTTTACGCGGCCCCGCCTGCCGCGCCGCGGCGATGGTTTGCAGAGTCTGGATGAGCCATGCCTTCTGCGCCGGGCCCGGAATCGCGCCGGAAATGAATCCGGGATTCTCCGCCGTATTGGAGTACAAACCCACGATGTCCACGAACGGAGCGTTCAAATACCAGTAGACTCCGGGCTGGTTCATGGTCTGGCGGAAGATGGTTCCCGCGATCGGTGGCACGGTTTGCGAAGCCGCGCAGAAATTGGACTGGAACGCTTCCAGCGTTTTCGGATCCGTCTTGGGGAAAACTTCCCCGTCATGGTTGCCCGGGATGGCGACGATCTTGCCCGGATAGTGCACATACGGTTCGTAGAACTCGCCGCGATAGGCGTTGTCCTTGCCGGGTCCGTAGATCACATCGCCGAGGTGAAAGAAGAATGCAGGCGACGCGGCCGGCTGGGCCACGTTGTAGTCGGTGGCCATGGCCTCAGCCACGTCGCCCTGGGGGGAATTGGCGCTCTTGCCGGTGTCGCCCACGGCGTGGAAACTGATGGAGCCGGACGCTTGAATTTCCTGGCTGGCCGGGGCACCAATGACGTCGGCCAGTTGCATCGCGGACCCTCCCTTAACCGGCGGAACCGGCTCCAGGTTTCCCTGGATGTAGTCGACCAGAGAGGTTCCGACTCCGGACACCGGCTTGCGCTGCGCAACCGGCGTGGTGGTGAAAAACGGGTGGGCAAAGCGCAGCGGCGCCGCGCTGGGCTTCGCACTCTTTGTGCTCTTTGTGCTCTTCGTGCTTTTTGCTTTCGCTGCTTTCTTCATCGCTAATCCTTTCGTTCGATCGGCTCCGCTCCAGGAAATTCATTCGGGCCTGCTGCCGCTCACTTCAAATCCGCCAGGTCCGCCTGCAGTTGTTGCAGATCGAATCCTTGCGGGGCCTGCTGTTTGTCGTCCAGATAATCGTTGCTGAGAATCGCGTAGGCCTCGTCGCAGTACGCTTCCCAGAAAGTCCACGTCATGGTCTGTAGTGCTCCCCAGGTCACAACCGTTACACCGCGCGCGTCGTAGGCAACCACGGGGATGGCGTGTCCTCCCCAGGTACCAGGCTTGCCGTCGCCCGTTGGCCCGCCCGGAGGCACGGACCACGGCTGATGGTTCTGGGTCTGCGCCTGCGCGCTGATCGGCAACTGCACGCCGATATAGCAGCCTTCGAAGATGTAAACCGAATCCATGATGTGATTGTGATTGGCAGGTTCAAGCGCGACATAAGCGCCAATGGTGTGTCCGGCAATGCCGGATTGCCGCCAGTAGTTCAGCACATCGATCTCGTTGGCGCCGTTGTCATTGGCTCCGGTCGCGGGATTGTAGCCCGTGATGTCCGAGTACGCCGCCACGATCTGGCTGTCGGTGGGCGTGACCATCTTCTTGCCCGCGTTCGCCGTCCATTCCATGATCAGGTGTCCGGCGGCGGCGCAGGTGCAATCGCCGATCTGATCGTTGTCCATCATGCCCCAGGCGGTGGACGGAATTTTTGCAGTGAGATCGAAACTCGCGGGGGGCGCGGGCAGAGCCGGTGTGACATAGGAGGCCAGCAGCAGGGTGCGCGGATCATGCCGTGCCGCTGCCTTGCCCAGCTTGAGTTTGCGGGGATCGATGCGTGTCGGGTCCGATTTCATTGTGACGCTGGTTCGCGCTCCGGCCACTGCAGATTGCAGTTTCTTCACAGCCATGAGGAGTCTCCTTGGGCAACGTTGGGAACTGATTCAATTGCAAAAAGGGGCCCGGCCGCTCGCAGACGTCATCGCAAACGGGAGCTACTTATTTACTGAGGGGAAGAAGTTGGGCGCATCTTAGCCCCGAACGCAGCCCGGCAAAAATTGGCAGGAAATTTGTTACGAAAAACGAACAAGGGGAATTGAAAAGGCGAAACCGAGGGTCCGATCGAAGTCATCGGGCCTGGTGAGTGTATTTGGCGATGATTCACTGATCGCGGTGCCGTCTCCCAATCGAACGGGCGTTCGGATCATTCATCGTTTTTTCATGGACTGTTAACGTGGGGTGGAGGCGGCTGTCTTTATACTTCCGGCTTGTTCGCATGGCTTAGGAGGTCATGAAACATGAAGAACCGCCTTTCGATGGTCTTTGCCGCAACTCTCGCGGCAGCATTAGCGCTAGGATCATTCCCCGTCAAAGTAAATGCGCAAGAACACGACCGAGATTCCGATCACCATTTCCACGGTTTTGTGCCCGGCAGCATCGTTTTGAGCGGCACGGTCTACGTTGGTAATGCCAACACGGTTACTCCGGGCGAGGTATTACCCCACGGATGTCTGAACACCGGCCCGGTCACAAACCCTAATCCTGCCACCGTGAATGTGCCTCTTCTGCCGCCCTCGAACGCCACAACGGCCGTGACAGTCACCTGCGGCTATGCGAGCGATAACGGCGAAGCCCCTAATCTCAACGACAACCACAACGTCTGGAACAACGCCAGCACCGATCCCAGCTTTGGCGTCTCCTCGCCCGTCGTTCTCTGGGACCTCACCCCCTTTGGCGACTTGCTGGGCAAGCTGCAAGTTCCGAGTAACGAGATCGTGACCAGCTTTAGCTCCAAATCCGAGCTCGCCCTGAATCGCTCGGCGGATGGCCGGAGCCTGACCTTCATGGGCTACCGCGGCGGTCCCGGCTGCCCGACCCTCACCCTGGATCCAACGACCAACATCCTCACGCAGGGCACGAACGTAGGTCCCATCTCGCCGACTGCGCCGAGCCTGATCGATGTTTCGGCCTCCAGTACGCCCGACCTCTGTGACCCGACCAACCCCTCGGTGGCGAGCTATGCCGGCGCACCCAATCCGACTGCTTACTACCGCTCCGTCGCCGAAGTGGACGCCCGAGGCAACATCTCCTACACCGATGGCGACGCCTACAGCGGCGACAACTCCCGCGCCGTGATCAAGGCGGACAATGGGCTGTATTACTCGGTTGGAAACGACAACAGCGGCGGACTGTCGAAGAAGCAGGTGCCGATCACGACGCTCGGCTTCAATCTCTCGCACTCGACGGGCAGCGAACTTTTCGTTCCTGGCGCAGCGCCGCTCGTCCCGCCGGACAACGACATGATTTCCTTTTTTGCGTTCCCCGGAGACAAACCCGGGAAGGACACGAATTTCCGCGGCGAGACCATCTTTAACGACACGCTGTATGTCGCAAAGGGCAGCGGCGGGAACGGCATCAATACCGTCTATCAGCTCGGCACTCCGGGCGTTCTGCCCACCCCAGCCAACGCCCCTGCGGGCGGCCTGGTTAACGAACCTTTTACGATCCTCCCTGGATTCCCCAACACTAACGCCAGCACGAGTAGCCCGGGGGGTGACTATCCATTTGGGATTTGGTTCGCGAATGCTAATACTTTGTACGTCTGTGATGAGGGCGACCTGATCTACACGCCGAATCAGGTGATCAATGGTCAGGTGAACGTTGCCGACGCCGGTACGCTGGCGACCGCGGGCCTGCAAAAGTGGGTCCTCACCACAACGGCGACCGGGCAAACCTGGGTGCGCCAGTACGTCATCCAGAATGGACTCAACCTCGGCGTGCCCTATAGCGTGCCGGACTATCCCGCATCGATCGAGCCCGCGACCGGCGGTTGTCGCAACATGATCGGCGTCGCCCACGACGGCATCGCCATCATTTACGCCATCACGTCTACGATCAGCCAAAACGGCGATAACGGCGCCGATCCCAACCAGCTGGTGGCAGTCGTCGATCTCATCGGCGCCACCCAGCCGGCAACGAACGGTTTCCTCGACACGTTCTTCACGGTGCGCTCGGCCCGCGCCGGTGAAGCGTTCCGCGGCGTCGCACTGGCCCCCAGGGAGGAAGACCGCAGATAAAAACTAACAATAGAAACTAACAACAGAGTTTGTAACCAACCAAGGCTCCCCGTGCGAACTCAACTCGGGGAGCCTTGTTTCTTGGACCGCTGACCGTAGTGGGTTGACCATGCTCTAACAAACCCTCATCTGTAATTGATCATCTCTTGGATCGTATGAGTGATGGGGACGATGGTGGTTCTTAAGCGGCCGCCGCTGTAGGGTGCCTGGGTTTGGAGGTCGGTCCCGTCCCAACAAACACAGAGTCGCAGCCAGGGCAATCACACAAAGTGCTCGCATTGGAAGACTCCTGATTGGTGGTTGCAGGGGTGTCATCAGTCAAGTCGCTGAGGGAATCTGGGAAACGGCTCGGATCGAGCCGCCCGGTAGTAGCAGCGTGCCTTCTAGCACGCACCCCCTCAGCAGGCGGCGGCAACGGAACCAGCCGAGTACAAGGCTAGCTCGTCGGCGGATCAGGGTCGTTGCTCCGCAGCAAGGATGCTTCGATTATTCGCCTTTTATTCCGACATCCTTAAACGTCGCCTTCAGCAGAGTCCCATACTCAACTGCCGATAACGGGCCGTTACATTCAGAATCCCTGTCCCGGCCATTTTGAGTGCTATGGCGCTCCAGAGCCCATGTGAGACACCGGACGACCGCTCCAGCCGATTCCTCTACCCTCAGCTCACCCCGCCTCGGCCTTGACCGCTTCAACCACACGCCGCCCCATCTCCGCCGTCGAAATCGCCGCGTGCGCCTTCCTTGCCAGATCTGCAGTCCGCGCCCCCTGTGAAAGCACCGCCGAAACCGCCCTCTCGACGCACCCTGCTTCCGCCTCCAACTGAAACGAATGCCGTAGCATCATCGCCACCGACAAAATCGCTCCCAGCGGATTGGCAACGCCCTTCCCCGCAATGTCCGGCGCCGACCCGTGTACCGGTTCATACAGCCCAACCGGCCCGCCCACGCTCGCCGAAGCCAGCAGTCCCAGCGAACCTACAACGCCCCCGGCCTGATCCGAAAGAATATCCCCAAACATATTCTCGGTGAGCAGCACATCAAAATCCGTAGGCCGCTGCACCAGCAACATCGCAGCCGAATCCACATACTGGTGACCCAATTTCACCTTGGGATAATTTTTTCCCACGCGCGTCACCACATCCCGCCACAGCCGCGAACACTCCAGCACGTTGGCCTTGTCCACCGACAGAACCTTGCGCCCCCGCTTCATCGCCAACTCAAATGCCACGCGCGCGATGCGCTCGATTTCCGATTCGCCGTACCGCATTGTATTGACCGCAACCCGCGATCCCGGCGCTCCCTCGATCGATCGCGGCTGCCCGAAATAAGCTCCGCCCAGCAATTCGCGCACGATCATGATGTCGGTCCCGCGCACTATTTCCGGCCTTAAGGGAGAACAATCCTCCAGCGCCGGAAAAAACACCGCCGGACGCAGATTGGCGTACGCTCCCAGCTCGCGCCGAATGCGCAACAGCCCCGCCTCGGGACGCAGATGCCCCGGATTGTGATCGAACGCCAGACTGCCCACCGCACCCAGCAGCACAGCCGATGAAGCCAGGCAAGCCTGCACCGTTTCCGACGGCAGTGGATCGTTCACCGCCGCAAGCGCCGCTCCGCCAATGAGTTTAGTTTGAAGTTGAAGTTGATGGCCAAAGCGCTCAGCCACCGCCTGCAAAACAAGCACGGCCTGTTCAGTAACTTCCGGACCAATGCCGTCGCCAGGGAGAATCGTTAATTTCAGAAGCATGCGGGAATCAGTCTAAAGGAAACCCAGCCGCGAAGGGGCGGAAGAATGCAGCCCACAGCCTGCCCTGAGCCTGTCGAAGGGGCGTAAGCCGTGGGTCAGCGCCGCTGCCGATGAATAACCAGCCCCGAAAGGGGGCGGAAGAATCGCGCAGTCCGCGCTCAACTCAACGAGCAAATTGTCGATCTACATTTTATGGACGAATCTTTGCCGATCGTCGATTCAAAAGGAAGGGTCACCATTCCACGCAAAGTGCCATCCGCGCTCGGCCTTCGACCCGGAGACCGCATCGACTTAGCCGAAATTGAAAAAGGTCAATTCACGATCATTCCAATGACGGGAAGCATCAAGATGTTGGGCGGCATGTTTTGCCGTCGTCGGACCAAACCAGCGTCGTTCGAGGCGATGAACGCCGCCGTTGCGAAGGGTGCATCCCGATCGCAATAATCGGCTGCGGCGATCACTCCGCCCCAAAAAACTGCTCCACCACCTTCATTTCCGTCGTCCGTTTATAGTTCGGCAAGCTCTCGACGAAAACGCGGCCGTATTGCTTCTTCAGAATGCGGTTATCGAGCAGCACCAGCAGTCCGCGGTCGTGCAGTGATCGAATGAGGCGCCCAAAGCCCTGTTTCAGCGTGATAACAGCTGCCGGCACTTGATAGTCGAAGAATGCGTTGCCGCCGTCGGCGTCGATCGCCTTTACCCGCGCCGCCACGACGGGGTCGCTCGGCACGGCAAACGGCAGGCGGTCAATGATCACGCAACTCAGTTGCTCGCCCTGTACGTCAACGCCCTGCCAGAACGACGACGTGGCGAACAGCACTGCATTCGGGGTTAGACGGAACTCTTCGAGCAGCGCGCTCTTCGGCGCGTCACCTTGCCGCAGAATGGGGAACCCTACCTCCCCCAGCAGTCGCTGGTAAATGTCGTTCATCTGCGCGTAGCTGGTGAAAAGCACAAATGCCCGGCCGCGCGTGATTTCGAGCAACCGGCGAATGCGCGCGGCGGCCTGCGCTGTAAACTGAGGCGTTCGCGGGTCGGGCAAGTCCGGCGGTACGTACAGTAGGGCCTGATTTTGATAGTCGAAGTGCGAGGGCAGCACCGACTCGCGCGCATGCTCCAGGCCCAGCCGCTGCCGGATATACTCAAACCCGCCGCCCACGGCCAAAGTCGCCGAAGTCAGCACGGCGCACTCCAGCTTCGACCACAGACACTCGCGCAGGATTGGACCGACATGGATCGGCGTTGCCTGAAGAAACACATTCTGCCGCCCGCGAGGACTCGTCTCCGCGGATTTGTTCGCACCACTGCGCGTACTAAATCGTCCGCCCCGGCGTTCGATCCAAAACACGGTGTTGCGATCCTCGGCTTCCATTGCAAACCCGAGCTGCGCCTGAATTTCCTGCGCTCGACGGACGAAGTTGAACACTTCCTCCGGCTTCTGCGGCAAGCCTTCGAGTTCGCCCGCCAAGCGCGTCAGGGCCTGATTCAGCGCCCCAAACTCGTCTCCGTTTTCCTCCAGAAATTCGCGGCGGGTCTCGAACGCAAATCGTCCCTCGCCCGCGGGCAACAACGAGAAGAAAAATTGCGAGCGCTCCCGTAAACTGCCCAGCGCTCCGGAAAGCGAAGCCGAAAGCATGCGGTTGCGCTGCATCGAGTTCTCAACGTCGCGCGCCAGATCTTCCAGCCGCAGATTGCTCACCGAGATGCCGAAATAATTCCCGGCCACATCTTCCACTTCGTGCGCCTCATCGAAAATCACCGCCGCCGCCTCGGGCAGAATTCCAGCGTCGGGCGCGCCATCCGCTTGCAGCTTGATAGCAAGATCCGCAAAGAACAGATGATGGTTGACGATGACAATGTCGCTTTCCATCGCCTTGCGCCGCATTTCGGTGATGAAGCAGCGCTCGAACTCGCTGCACTTCTGGCCGATGCAGGCGTCGGCGCGCGCGTCGAGCTTGTGCCACAGCACGCTGGCCTCGGGCAGTTCCGCCAGCTCGGCCCGGTCCCCCGTTCCGGTGGTCTTCTCCCACGCGGCAATGGCACGATACTGTTCGATTTCTTCCAGGCCACTCAGTACGGGCTGATCGGTCAGGTCGTACAGTTTCTTGCGGCACAAATAATTATTGCGGCCCTTCATGTAACAAACCGAGAGCCGGGAGCCGGATGCCGGTTCGCCATATAACGCCTGTTCCAGGAAAGGCACGTCTTTATAGAAAAGTTGTTCCTGCAGATTCTTCGTGCCGGTCGAGATGATGACACGCTTGCCCGACCGAATCACCGGCATCAGGTAGGCCAGCGTCTTTCCCGTGCCCGTACCCGCTTCCACGATCAGATGCCGCTTTTCCTCCAGCGCCTGCTCGACGGCCTGCGCCATCTGCAGCTGGCCGCGGCGAAATTCATAAGCCGGATGGGTGCGCGAGAGCACGCCGCCGGGGGCGAAGAATTGGTAGAGCGAGGCCTCTTTCCCGCCGGGAGCGGAGCGCTTCGGGGACGCGGGAGACACGGGCTGGGAACTCAAAGCCACAGGAGTCTCTATAATAGCTAGTTCCGGCTGCACGCATCGGCACATCTCATGTAGGGGCAGCCGCCCTCGGCTGTCCTTGGGCCGCAGGCCCAATGGTTTCTGTATCTGGAAGGATCCGACTTTTCGAGTCGGCCGGACAGCCTGAGGGCGGCTGTCTCCACATTTAAGACTCAACTTTGACTCAGCCCACGTACAACTCGACCAGCACTCTCGCCACTACCGCCGCCGGCATTCCCACCGTCGCTATCGTGGGCCGCCCCAACGTAGGCAAGTCCACGCTCTTCAACCGAATCGTGGGCTCCCGGCGCGCCATCGTCGGCGACGAGCCCGGAATCACCCGCGACCGTCTTTACGGCGATGCCGAATGGGGAGGGCGGCGGCTGCGGATCGTTGACACCGGCGGCATTCTGCCGGAAGAAAAAGATTTGATCCCATCTGAGATCTACCGCCAGGCGCGGGTAGCGCTTGTCGAGGCTGCCGCGATCATCATGGTCATCGACGGACGCACCGAGCTCGCCGGTCCCGACCTTGAACTCGCGCGACTGTTACGCAAAGCGAACCGTCCGCTGTTCCTGGCCGTGAACAAAGTTGACAGTGAAAAACAGTCGTCCCTGATCGACGACTTCCATCGCCTCGGCCTCCCGAAGATGTTCCCCATCTCTGCGGAGCACGGCCGCGGCATCGACGACTTGCTCGACGCGGTTCTGGAAGCCCTTCCTGAGGAAGAAAGTAGCGCCGGCGTCTCGCCGGCTGTCGAGAGGGCGCCCCGCCCTCTCCGCCGCAAGCACCGAAATCCATCTTCATTCAACACGGAACCCACCGCGGACCACTCCGACCACGACATCGAGCCAACGACCGACAACGACGCATCGCCCGCCGAAGCCGTACACGAAACCAAAGTCGCCATCATCGGTCACCCCAACGTAGGCAAATCGACGCTGCTGAACTGCCTCACGTCTTCCGATCGCGCCATTGTCTCGCCCATCCCCGGCACCACTCGCGATGCGGTCGACGAGATCGTCGAGCACAATGGACGCCGCTTCCGCTTCATCGACACCGCCGGCATCCGCCGCAAAGGCAAGACTCATCTGATGGCCGAAAAGCTTTCAGTCGTGATGGCGCGCAAGCATTTGGAAGGCGCCGACATCGCCCTGCTGGTCATCGACGCCACCGAAGGGGTGAGCCAGCTCGACGCCTCCATCGCCGGATACGCCCACGAGAGCGGACGCTCCATCATCATCGTGGTCAACAAGTGGGACCTGGTGATCCATCCTGAGAGGATCAACGGGAAAGAAAAAGCTGCCCGCCCCACCAAGTCCGAACGCATGCGGGAGAGCAAGCGCCCCGGCGACCGCGACGCCTATGAGCAGCGCCTGCGCTACGAACTCAAGTTCCTGAATTACGCTCCCATCGTTTTCATCTCGGCCCAGAGCGGCAAGGGCACCGAGAAAATATTCCCATTGCTGGAAGAAGTTGCTACCGAGCGCCGCAAGCGCGTGACCACCTCGCAAATGAACCGCTTCCTCGATCGCGTGGACTTCGAACGCGCCTCGGTCCCGGTGCGCTCGCGCGTGAAGATTCTGTATATGACGCAGGCCTCAGTCGCCCCACCCACGTTCGTGCTGTTCACCAACCGCGCCGTCAAGCTACACTTTTCCTACCAGCGGTTTCTCGAAAACCAGATCCGCGAAGCCTTCGGCTTCGTCGGCACGCCGATCTGGATCAAGAACCGCGCAAGGGACTCGTAGCGAGCAAGATTCATGTGGGGACAGCCGCCCTCGGCTGTCCGCTGGGCGAAGCCCGGTGCTCGTCGGCTATTGCACGAGGATCGCAACGTGGCGTTGATCGGTCAGGAATGCAACTCTGACGATTCCTGCGGATCGCACGCCGTCGAGCACTGGTTTGACGGCTCCCCAGCTCGCGCGCCAGTCGGCCTTGATGTAGACCTTCCTCTCCACATCACGATCATTCAGACGCTCGCGGATCTTGTCAGGCAGTGAATCATCATCGTAGACCGGATCTGTCCCGAACCAGACTCGGCCGTCGCGAGTAATTGTAACTAGCATCGCGTCTTTCCGGTTTGCGCCGGGCATGGACGATGGCTGGGATACCTTCGGCAGGTCTATGCCAATACCGCTGTGCGGACGGGTGTACGTCATTATTGGAACCAAGATGACGAACAACACGATCGCCATGACGCTGGCGAACTGAAGCGAGTTGGAGTCGCTGAAAAGCTTCGCCGATTTGAAAGATTTCCGGACCATAACCGCGCTCAATCTGTCTCCATTTCAACACGCTCCTGACACGGCTGCAGATCACTTCAGTAACCACTCGCAGGACCCGCAAGGGGCAACATTCACTCCCCCGCCACCATCCGATACTGTGTCAGCAACCCGATCCGCTGTATGCCCGCATGATGCGCCCTGTCGATGACGTCGGCGACATACTGAAAATCCAAATCCGCGTCGCCGCGCACGAACGCAACTTTCTCCGCGCGCTTCAGATAAATCTGCGCCAGCCGCGTCTCCAAATCCTCCCAGCGCACGTCTTCATGATTGATCTTCACCGTTGGTGGCGTATTCTTCGCCGTCCAGACGACCTGGATCACCACTGTGCCCTCAATCACGGGTTGGGACGCCGGATCCTTCGGTGGCTCGGGAATCAGCACCTTCTCCTGGTACTGCTTGTCCATCGACACCACCAGCATGAACAAGACGATCAGAGTCAGCAGCACGTCGATCAGCGGTGTGACGTTAATCTGCGGACCAGACGGACCTCCGCCTGCCCCATTTCCTGCCATGGAGAAAGCCATCGAAGTTGCTCCTCTCGGGCACGCGCGTGTCTGCAACATCAGACACCTTGCATGGCGTAGGAGTTCCGCATTCGTGCGGCAAACCCCGGCCCTCCGCTCCATGGCGTGTGGCACGCGACCGGGGGGTTGTAGTTGCATCTTCTCGAACCGACCGTGCATCATTGGAGCGACGGTCGCACGAGGGACAGGCGGCCTGGTTGCACAATCTTCAGGTCGATGAATCCGTTAGCCTCATGACTCGATCGTCGCGACTCACATTCCCGGCTCTTCTCGCCGCCATTCTGGTTGCTCCATGCGCACGCGCTCAGGACAACTACGAAATCCAGGTTTACGGTGCTGACACGGTTGTGCCGCGCGCGACCATGGTCGAGATCCACTCCAACTTCACCGTGAACGGCAGCAAGACCGTGCAAGACGGCATGCTTCCCACCAACCACGCCGAGCACGAAACTCTCGAAATCACGCAGGGAATCAACGATTGGTCTGAGGTTGGCTTTTATGTTTTCACGAGCATTCAGCCGGACGACGGATGGCAGTGGGTGGGCGATCACATCCGTCCGCGCGTGCGCGCACCCGAGAAGTGGCACTGGCCGGTGGGCGTGAGCCTGTCGATGGAATTCGGCTACCAGCGCGCGGCATTCTCGCCCGACACCTGGACGTGGGAGATTCGTCCCATCGTCGATAAAAAGATCGGTCCCTGGTACCTAAGCTTCAATCCCGCGCTGGATCGCTCGTTTCACGGCCCCGGCGTGAACCAGGGCGTTACATTCTCGCCCAACGCGAAAGTCAGTTACGATTTCACCAAGAAAATTGCGGGCGGACTGGAATACTACGCGGCCTACGGCTCACTCGCCGGCTTTGACCCGCTGCGGGATCAGCAGCAGCAGTTCTTCCCGTCCATCGATATCGATTTTGCCCCGGAGTGGGAGTTCAACTTCGGGGTCGGCGTCGGCACCACGCGCTCTACCGACCACCTCATTGTGAAATGCATCATCGGCCGCCGCTTCTCGTGGCCCCGCGGCAAGAAATAAAATTGGCTCATGTGGGGACAGCCGCCCTCGGCTGTCCGCCTCGCGCAGCGAGGCGCATCGGCACGAGTCGGCCGCGCACTTACTCGTAACGCAAGGCTTCCACCGGATCGAGCTTCGATGCCCGCATCGCCGGAACCAGCCCGCTGATCACGCCCACCACCAGCAAGACCGCGGTAGAAAGAATCACGGTCATCATCGAGATGCGCAGGTGAATGTCGCCCTGCCCGGAATCGTCCTCAAACAATGGCCCCATCATCGGCAAGGTGCCAACCGACCACGCGATCAAATACGACAACAACACACCGATCCCGCCGCCGATCAGCATGATCAGCAGTGTCTCGGCGAGAAATTGCAGCTTGATGTGGCGCTTGCGCGCTCCCAGCGCGCGCCGCAGGCCGATCTCGCGAATACGCTCGTCCACCGAGACGAGCATGATATTCATCACGCCCACCCCGCCGATCCCGAGCGTCAACGTCCCGATGAAAGTCAGCAGCACTTGCAGCCCAATCGTCAGCGCATCAATCACCGGCCGGAATTCGTCCCGCCCAAACATCTGGATCGCTTTGGGATCGGTCGGCGAAAAATTCTGCCGGGTTGCCACCGCTGCCAGAACCTGCGCCATCGCCTTCTTTTCAAATTGTGGCGCGATCGGCTCGAACACCATCACAGCGGCATAGCGCGTGTTCCACAAATCGCCAGCCGCCGAATACGGAATCCAGGACGATTCGTCGTCGCTTGAAAAATAGTTGCTCAGCTGAATCTTTCGCGCCATCACGCCGATCACGGTGAAGCGCACGCCCGAAACTTGTACCGTCTCGCCCACCGCAGGCCGTCCGCTGAATAACTCTTCCCGCAACCGCCCGCCCAGGAAAATCACGCGCCGCCGTTCCAGTTCATCCTCGGCGTTGATCCAGCGGCCCTCCGACGGAACTTCATTCCGCATCTCGCCATACTCCGGACAAACCCCGCGCACCGGCGCCGTCCCCACCAGTCGGTCGCCATAGGCGATTCCCGGCCGCCGCACCGTCTCGAGGCACACGTGCTTCACCAGCGAAGCCGTCTGCTTCACCATGTCCAGATCGGCCTGCTCGAGCACGACCTTCTTCCCCGCCCGCTGCCCGCCGGGTTGCTCGCTGGTCTGCTGCGGCCAGCAAATCACCGCGCCCTTGCCGAACGCATCAAACCCATGCACCAGAACGCTGCGGAAGCTGCTGCCATAGGCGATCAACAGGGTGACCGTCGCGATCCCCCACACGATCCCCAGCATGGTGAGAAAGCTGCGCGTCACGTTGCGCTTCAGCGCGATCCAGGCCTCGAGAATGATTTCAATCAGCATAAAGAGCTGCGAGTAGCGAGCCACGAGTTATGAGCTCATAAAATCGACTGTCATCCCGAGCGTAGAGAGGCGATAGCCGAACGGAGTCGAGGGACCTGCTGTTTCTTTGCTCGAGCTAGAAGCTCACCCCCCCGCCTCGTACCGCAACGCTTCAATCGGATCAATCGACGCAGCTCTGCGCGCCGGATACAGCGCAGCCCCCACCGCGATCGCTCCCAACAGCCCCGCGGCAATCAATCCCGAACTCCAACTCGGGATCAGTCCGGCAAAAAAGTCGGGCATCGGCAGCATGTTCACCAGCGCGCAGAATCCAAACGCCACTCCGAGCCCGATTCCCCCGCTCAACAGCGCTATGATCAACGCCTCAATAAAGAATTGCCGCAGAATCGTTCCTGCCGGAGCGCCAATCGCCTTGCGCACGCCAATCTCGCGCGTCCGCTCCCGCACCGCCACCAGCATCACGTTCATCACGCCGATTCCGCCCAGCAGCAGCGTCACGATTCCGACCGCTCCCAGAAAGAATTTCATGCCGTCGGTCATAGTCTTGAAGGCCTGCGCCTCCTGCACCGTATCCCAGATCGGACATGCCTCCTTGTCGTTGGGGTCGTAGCGGTGCATGCGCGCCAGAGCCACTCGGACTTCGTGCTTGCAGGCGGCATGCTGATCGACCGACTTCGGCGTCACCAATAACTGATCAAATGTCGTATCCGTTCCCGGAGGCTTGTCGGGAAAATCACGCCGCATCGCGGCAAACGGCAAGAAGACCTTGTTCACGTCCCAGCCGTCGTAGCTGGAGTCCTGCTTCTTCTTGGCCATCACGCCAATGACCGTGTAAGGAAAATCATTCAAGTAAATCGTATCGCCCACCGCATTACGCCCGGGAAACAGTTGCTTGGCCGCATCCGACCCCAGAAACGCAACACGACGCGCCTCGCGCATATCGTCCCAGTCATAGAAACGTCCCACACCGACGTCGAGGCTGCGGATGTATCCAAACGGCGGATAGGAACCGGTCACGGTAAACGCCGCATTGTTGAAATTGCTGTGCACCCGCACCGTGTCCTGTTCGAGTTCCGGAATCGCGTATTCGCAATCAGGAGATTCCGCCTGCACCACCGCGACATCTTGATCTTCCCAGTGCACGACTCGTCCCGCATGAGTGCCGCCCGCCTGCAGGCTGGTGCGCCCGTGAAAAACGATCATCACGTCCTTGCCCAGGTTGCGCGCCTGTTCTTCCTGCCCCTTACGCAGTCCTTCGCCAGCCGCCACCATGAGCACAATCGAGACGATGCCCCACGCAATCCCGAACATGGTTAAGAAGGCGCGCAGTTTGTGCGACCATAGCGTTCGCAGAACGTCGAGAATGAGATCGCGCACCGTCATGACACTGGGTTGGACGCGGCCGGGAAGAGAAAGTAATCCCTCCAGGCCGGCCTGCTGTTAGATACGTGAGGTGTAGGGTTTTTGTTGCAGGAAAGATCAGGGCCAGAAAGGGTTTATGTGGGGACAGCCGCCCCCCGGCTGTCCGCCGAGCGAAGCTCGGCTGCTCACTCTTTGCCGAGGATATCCTTCTCCATGGTAAACAGCGGCGTCCCAAATAGTTCGTGCGGCTCTTCATCGGTGCGCCGGAACCCATGTCCTTCATAGAGCCGGATCGCTGCGCTCAGAAACGGAGTCGTACTGAGAAATACGCGGCGGCACCCTGCACTGGATGCCCAGTCCTCAACCTGCTCGAGCAATTGAGCGCCAACTCTGAGCCCCCTGGCCTGCGGCAGAACGGCCATCCCCCGCATGTAGCCAGACTGACCCTCGATCACGGCCGCCACAGTCCCCAGTACTCTGTCTTCGCGCAACGCAAGCCAAACCGGCCCCTCCCGCATGCGAACCAGGATCTGATCCGCGTTCGGAGTCGTCGCCGCAAAGCCTTCCGGGGTGTAGAGACTTTCATGCTCCAGGAAAGATTGATGGAGCACCTCCGCAATGGCACCCGCATCCTCGGGCTTCGCCCGACGAATCCGATTCTCCGGTGGCGCCTGCATTCTCCATCCTCGGGCCGTCGCGCGCTCCAGATTCTCACGATCGAAGCTCCAGACCTTCACAGTCGTTGCGCCGACCTGGTTCATCCACTGGTCGAACTCTCTGAGCGCCAGTTCACATTGCAGACGATGGCGCTCCTTGCGATCGCGAATCTTCTTATCGAGAGGCGGGAGCAGATCAAACGTGATATTCGCCGGCTGAAAATTCCTGGCATCGGCCTGCGTCACATAGTGCGTGAGCGATCCGAAGGCAGATGCCCGCGGAGCCGGCGCCATTTCCGCCCCGGAACCCAGAGCCGCAGCGTGCATCCCAGCCAAAAGTCCGGTGGCGATTGACTCGACGTAACCTTCTACACCGCAAATCTGTCCCGCAAAGAAAACTCGCGGATGCATCTTCATCTGCAAAGTCTCGCGAAGCAAAGTCGGCGCATTGATATAAGTGTTCCGGTGAATCTGCCCGTAACGCAGGAACCGTGCATTCTCCAGTCCGGGAATTAGCCGCAGCACCCGCGCCTGCTCGCCAAATTTCAAATGATTCTGGAATCCCACCAAATTGTAGGAATCGGCCCGGAGATTCTCCTGCCGCAATTGCACCACCGCGTAGGGCATCCGCCCGGTGCGCGGATCGATCAATCCCACTGGCTTCATCGGGCCGAAGCGCAACGTATCCCGCCCCCGGCGCGCAATCTCCTCAATCGGCAGGCATCCCTCAAAGTAATTCAGCTTCTCCCAATCGCGCTCCTCGACCGACTGCGCCGCCAGTAGCCCATCGTAAAAGCGGCCGTATTCCTCCGGCGTCATGGGGCAGTTGATGTAATCCGCCGACCCCTTGTCATACCGCGCCGCCATGTACACACGCTCCATATCAATCGACTCCGCCTCCACAATCGGGCTGATCGAATCGTAAAAATATAGGTGCGGACAGAGATGTGGACTATGTGGAGCGGACACTCCTGTCCGCTTACCGCTGGCGCAATCGGAAAATCCCTGCTCCAAACCAGCGTCGGAATCAGATTGATTTGGAATGGCGCAGCGCTTCAGCGCTTTAGTGTCGGCCACACTTTCGGGAGCGGCTTGAGCCGCCGAGCTCGTGGCACCCAGCCGCGCGATCTCAGAAGCGAGTCCGTCCGAAGTGAGCGGCCCAGTGGCGATGATAGTGATGCCATCCTCTTCATCGACCGCGGTCACTTCCTCCCGCCGCACCGCAATCCGCGGCTCGTGCGAGATCGCCTCCGTCACGCGCGCCGCGAAGGTGACTCGGTCCACCGCCAACGCATGCCCCGCCGGAACCGCGCACTCCCGCGCAATCTCCAGCAGCAGCGACCCCGCTCGCCGCATTTCCTCCTTCAACAGCCACGGAGCCGTATTCTCGCTGTCCGATTTCAGCGAGTTCGAGCACACCAACTCGGCGAAATCTGCCGTCTGGTGCGCCGGGGTCGAGCGCACCGGACGCATCTCGAACAACTCGACATCGAGGCCGCGCCGCGAACACTGCCACGCCGCCTCCGCCCCGGCCAGCCCCGCTCCAATGATTTTGATGATTGCCATTTTTTTATCTTGCCTTCATATTTTTTCGCGGCGGACGCGTCTTCCGCTGAGTCTCTTCGTTTTCGTTCGTCGTCAACGCGCCTTTTCCGCCAGTCGCCGCATCGCATCGTCGGCGAGAAGCACGGGCCGCCACTGGTCGCGAAAGGTCGCCCCCAGCTGCTTGTACAACGCGATCGCCTTCTCGTTCCAGTCCAGCACTTCCCAGTGAATTCCGTAGCAGTGCTCGTCGACCGCGATGCGCGCCACCGCGGCCAGCAGCGCCGTCCCGATGCCGTGCCTGCGAAAAGCCTCGCGCACGAACAAATCTTCCAGAAACATCCCGCGACCGGCCCACGTCGAATAGTATTCCCAAAAAAGCGCGTATCCCGCTGGACGTCCATCCCACTCGGCGATGAGCGCGCGGAAACGCGGGTTCTCCCCAAATCCATCCCGCGCCAGATCTTCCTCGCGTAGAGTCACAAACTCGAGTTCGCGCTCATACTCCGCCAATTCACGAATCATGGTCCAGAGCAGCGCCGCGTCATGGATGGTTGCAGGACGAATGTGCAGCATAGGAACGTGCAGCATAGGAATGTGCAGCATAGGAATGTGCCGCATAGGCAGGCAGGAAACTATATTCTACTACTCGGTCAGGGGCGCGGCCCCCGCGGCGACCAGAACCCACGTGCCCTTCTTGAACACCCATGTATCGACGAACCGCCACCGCCGCACTCGGACCTTGCCTTCTTGCACAGTTCTCTCGCGGTAGATTCCAACCGCGATGGCGGTGCTTCCGAACATGCGAACGGCCATGGGTTCCATGACGATCTGGCTGAGTTGTGGAGCTGCTCGCTTGATCCTCGACAGATAATCCCCCTTGGTTACCAATCTGCCGTATTCGACGTACACCAGGGAATCGTCAAAGATCAGATCCAAAGCGTGGTTGTCATTGCGCGATTGCGCAACCACCCACTCGCGCTCCCGGGCGCGAATGGCCGTTGCAGCGCTGCCCTCATTACCCTCCTGCGTGGAAACGGACAGTGACAATGCGCACACCACAATCAGCCACAAGCCCATCGTTTTCATGAGGTCGACTCTTTTCAACACATCGGCAACACATCGGCTGCGGAAAGGGATCGCTTGGGCTCACTCCCTGATCGGCGTAACCAAGCCTGCAATCGTGACCCACTGCCCATTCTTGTAAAGCCACGTGTCCACGAAACGCTCGCGTTGCGCAAACGCCTTTCCCCGCTCCACTCCCTTGATCAGAACGACGCCAGTGACGATCGCCGTGTCGCCGTGCACGTGCACGACCATCGATTCCGTTAAAACCTGCAGGACCGCGGATGCCTTCACCTCCGCCAACACGTCCGCCTTGGTAATCACTTTACCGTCGGACTCGACATTGACGAATGCGTCGTCAAGAATCCTCTCCAGCGCCTTGGGGTCTTTGAGCACGTATGCCTGGCTCCACATATGCTCCATCGCAACAATCTTTGTGGTGACGTCGATATCAGAAAGTTCCTGCGCGTAGATGGACGGAGTGCCCGTGCAAGCCAGCAGCATAACCAACGTCACCGTTCTCATTGCAGGACCCTCACTCGCTATCATCGGCCCGCAACGCTATCCCTTGAGTACGGGGCGGTCTTCTGCACAAACCCCGCAATTCTGCGATGATGAAGATCGAGTCGTTTCACTCTCAATCCTGGAGAACTCGATGGCACGTATCAGCCTGATCAGCCCGGAATCGGCGAATGCCGACGTGAAAGAAATCTACGAGAGGACTCTGCGCGGCAAGCCGGGCAACGCACAAAAAGCGCTCGCGCACCGTCCGGAAATGCTTAAGAATTTCTTAGCCTTCTACGCCAGCGTCGGGCGTTCTCTGGATCGCAAGCTCTACGAACTCATCTACATTCGCGTCTCGCTCATCAATGGATGCCACTACTGCACTCAGCACCACCTGGCGTCGTCGAAGCGGGTCGGTCTCACGGCGGAAGATTGGTCTGCCCTCAGAGCCGGAGATTATTCGCGTTACAGCGAAAAAGACCGCGCCGCCCTCACCTACGTCGAGAAACTCACGCGTACGCCGCACGACATTACCGACGCCGATTTCGCGCCGCTGAGCCAGCACTTCTCCGAGCCGGAAATCGTCGACATTCATCTGCTCACGGGCCTGGCCAACGTCACCAATCGCTTCACCGACCCGCTGGGGCTGGAAGTGGAGTTCCCCGAAGAGAAGATCTAAGAACTTAGCCACGGATTCACACAGATCTACACGGATAGTGCAAGACAGGGTTGTCGATCCGTGAAGATCCGCGCCAATCCGTGGCTAAAGAATTTCCCGCGCATCCCCCACGCGCCTGGTCACGCGCTCCCGGTCCAAATATTCAAGCAGAGGAATCGCATACTTCCGGCTGATGCCCGTCAGTTCTTTGAACGTTGCCACATCCATCTTCGGAGATTTTGCCTTCTGCGCGGCCACCAGCCGCCGCAACTCTTCTAACGCGGTGCGATGAAATACCAGTTCCTCGGAAATCTTGACCAGCACTTTGTCGCGCAGTAGCAGCGTGACGATCTTCTGCGCCCGAGCCTTGTCCACTTTGAGTCCCGCAAGCACCTCATGCAGCGCCGGAACTTTCAATCCTGCCCCAGCAAAGGCGTCTTCGATCTTCTTCTTCGACTCCGCCTCTTCATCTTTCATGACCACGCCGTGATCGCGCAGGCGCACCAGGTCGCCCACAACCTCGATTCTCTTTTCGCGGGTCAGTAAATCAAGAACTGCGTTGAAGACCTCCGCCGACGCTCTCACCTGTTCACGCAAAGCTTCCCGCGGAATTCCACCCACCAGCGAGTTCTTCCGATGAAACCAGTCCACGGAACTCACTACCAACTGCTGGAGTCGAACCATAGCAGGCGCGTCCACGAACAGGTCGCCGATCCGCAGCACGCGCCCCTCTTTTACCGCCTGTGCAAGTCGCGTTTCTAAAGAACTCCTTGTCCCCCCGGTTTCGGCGATGAGTCGCGGCATCGAAATTCCGCCGTGACCGCGCCTTGCAATGCGGGCTCTCAGCATTGGCTCAGGATCGCCCGCAGCCAGATTCTTCAGGAAAACATCGTGCCCCGGCATGCGCGGGACCGGCGCTGGGTCCAGCACAGCTCCGCCTCCAATCGTCACTACCGGGGAGAATTGGCGGATGATGAACCGGTCTCCAGGCAGCAACAGAGCCGCTTCCGGGAGCTTCAGCCGCGCAAACGCCTCCGACCCCGGAGCAAGTTGCTTGACGCCGTGGAGTGTAATCTCAGTTACGGTCTCCATCGTATTGGAATGGAAGTGGACGCGCGTCCGGGATTTCAGCGGCCGCGGCGCAGAGGATAGCAGCCTCAACTGCACATCCACTCGTCGCGTCACGGTGAAGGTCGCGACGGGCGCCAGCGTCATCCCGCGCGACAAATCTTCCGTACTCGCCCCCGCCAGATTCAGCGCGGTGCGCTGTCCCGCGACCGCCGCGTCGGCCGCGCGCCCGTGCACTTGCAGACCGCGCACTCGAACTCTTCGGCCAGTAGGGAAGACTTCCAACTCTTCGTCGCGATGAATCGTTCCCGCTACCAGCGTCCCCGTCACCACCGTGCCAAAGCCTTTCATCGTGAACACGCGATCAATCGGCAACCGGGGCAGAGCGCGTGAATCGCGCGGCTGCACTTCCGCCGCGGCCGCGATCATCGCCCGCTTCAGATCGTCCAGCCCGGCGCCGGTCAGTGAACTCACCGCAACGATAGATGTTAGGTTGTCTAAGTTTGGGTTGTCTGACTTTGGGGTATCCAAGAAAGTCCCGCGAAGAAACTCCCCAACCTCCAGCCGCACCACATCGAGCGTGTCCGCGTCCACTGCGTCCGACTTGGTGAGCACCGTGATGCCGCTCTGCACGCCGAGCAACTGCAGAATGTCGAAGTGCTCGCGGGTTTGCGGCTTGATCGACTCGTCCGCCGCGATGACCAGCAGCACCAGATCGATCCCACCCACCCCGGCCAGCATGTTGCGCACAAAACGCTCGTGCCCCGGGACGTCGACAAAACCAACGCGCAGCGGCTCGCCGTCCGCGCCCACCAGGCCCATGTGCGCGAACCCCAGGTCGATGGTGATGCCGCGCCTTTTTTCTTCTTCGAGCCGGTCCGTATCGATCCCGGTCAGAGCCTTCACCAGCGCCGTTTTTCCGTGGTCGATATGGCCCGCCGTGCCGACGATAATCGATTTCATGCGCCCTGAGATCTTACCGGAAAGGAACTGCTAAGGATCGTGTAAGAAGAGCCGCCGGTCCTAGGAATATTGATCTTCGACTACGACTTTCATAGGGAAGAACGTTAAGAGCCCATCGCTTTCCGCATCCTCGCCCACGTCACGTCCAGCGTCTCCGGCAGCAGCCGCGTCTCCCCAATCACCGACACAAAGTTCGCATCCGCTACCCACCGCGGCAACTCGTGCATGTGAATGTGTCCCGCAATCCCCGCCCCCGCGGCCTTGCCAATGTTCATCCCAAGATTAATCCCATCCGGGTGGTAGAGTTCGCGCAGCACCGTCTCCATCCGCTGCGAAAGCGCCATCATCTCCTGCGCAGCGTCAACCGGCAGCTTTTGCAACTCGTCCAAATGCTGATAAGGAACGATCATTACGTGCCCCGGCGTATACGGAAAGGCATTCAGAATGACGAAACAGCGCTCACCGCGATGCACAATGTGCACCTTGGCGTCGTCCTTTTCCTTGGGCGCATCGCAGAAGACGCACCCACCGGTCTTTTCCGTGGTCGAGACGTAGGCATAGCGCCACGGCGTCCAGAGATAATCCATAGCAGGGCAGGTTAGCAGATGCGCGGCACGTTCCAAAACCGCAACCGCTGAAACCTTCCCGTAACATTCGCCCGATTTGCGTTTGACACTGTTCGCGCGCGGTTGCTATAGTCGAAGAGTTCCCATTGGACGCGGGTTCTCTGTGAAAACGTCCGACAGCTGGGATTGTCCAAGCTCACTCGCCAGGGTGGGCCCACCACAACCAAACGACTCGTCCAGCAGTCCGCAAAGCAGGCCCCCGCATCCCGTCATCAGAGAGGCATAACCTTGTTCGACGAGACCACCGCCCACAACTCCGAATCTAACTCCTCTGTCGCAACCGCAACCGAAGCCGAACCGACGACAGAACAGCAGCACCAGCCCGAACCGACTCAGGCTGCCGCCACCACCGACGATCCCACCGAGACGCAGGCCACCGCCGCCGCTGCCACTGCCGAAGACAAGACCGCAGCCGTGGAAGACTTCGCCTCCGTGCTCGAGAATTTCACCACCGAAGCCGAAGAGGCGGTGAGTGAAGACCGCGTCATCAAGGGCACGGTGCTGAAGCTGACTGGGACGCACGTGGTCGTCGATATCGGCGCCAAGTCGGAAGGCATGCTGCCGCTGGCGGAAGTCCTCGATCACGAGGGCAAGCCCAAGTTCAAGCCCGGCGACGAGATCGACGTGATGCGCGACAAGGGCCCCGCCGAGGAAGGCTACATCAACCTCTCGCATCAGAAAGCCCAGCGCATCCACGCCTGGGAAGAAATTGAAAAGGCCTACAACGAAAAGAAGCCGATTAAGGCCGTCGTCGTCGACCGCATCAAGGGCGGACTGACCGTCGACATACTCGGCGCGCATGCTTTTCTGCCCGGCTCACAGGTCGACCTGCGACCCATCCGCAATCTGGATGGCATGAAGGGCCAGACGCTCGAAGTCGCAGTCATTAAGCTGAACAAGAAGCGCGGCAACATCGTGGTCTCCCGCAAAGATCTGCTCGAAGGCGAGCAGAACGAAAAGCGCTCCAAAACTCTCGAGCACCTGGAAGAGGGATCGATCCTCACCGGCGTAGTCAAGAACCTGACCGAGTACGGCGCGTTTGTAGATCTGGGCGGGCTCGACGGCCTGCTGCACATCACCGACATGTCGTGGGGACGCCTGACTCACCCCAAAGATCTGGTGAACGTGGGCGATCAGATCCAGGTCAAGGTTCTGAAGTACGACAAAGAGAAGCAGCGCGTTTCGCTGGGATTCAAACAGCTCACGCCCGACCCGTGGCTCGACGCCGAGCATCGCTATCCCGAGGGTGCACACGTCGGCGGCCGCGTGATCAGCGTGACCGACTACGGCGCTTTCGTCGAACTGGAGCAGGGAATTGAAGGCCTCGTCCACGTCAGCGAAATGACCTGGTCAAAGCGCATGAAGCATCCCTCGAAGCTGGTCAACGTCGGCGATCAAGTGGAATGCGTGGTGCTCAACGTCAATCCTACCGAGCGCCGGATTTCGCTCGGCATGCGCCAACTGGCGGCCAATCCGTGGGACTCTCTGCATGAGAAGTTCCCCGTCGGCATGACCGTTGAAGGACGCGTGCGCAACCTGACCGACTTCGGCGCCTTCATCGAAATTGAAGACGGCATCGACGGCCTGGTGCACGTCAGCAACCTGAGCTGGACCAAGCGCGTGAAGCATCCCTCGGAAGTGCTGAAAAAAGGCGACCGCGTGAAGGCCGTTGTGCTGGCCATCGAACCCGACAAGCGACGCTTGTCCCTGGGCGTGAAGCAGCTTCAGCCCGACGTCTGGGAGTCCTTCTTTCAGACGCATCACATTGGCGACGTGGTTCACGGCAAAGTCCTGCGCGTAGCCGCATTCGGCGCCTTCGTCGAAATCGCAGAGGGCGTGGAAGGCCTGTGCCACAAATCCGAAGCCGCCGACGAGCACGGCCAGCCGCTGGCTTTGGAGCCGGGCCTCGAGCACGACTTCAAAATCATCAAGATGAATCCGGAAGAGAAAAAAGTCGGACTCAGCATCCGCGCCGTGGGCGAAGAAGCCTCGCGCTCGGAAGTCGAAGCCTACAAGCAGCCGGTTTCCAGCACCAGTTCCACCATCGGCGAACTGATCTCCTGGAAACGCGCCAGCAACGAAAACAACTAGGGTCGCACTTCCGCACCTCTGTCATCCTGAGCGAAGAAACAGCCTCGCGATAAGCGAGGCTGTTTCGCAGTCGAAGGACCCCGTGTTCGCCTGCAGCAGCACCGGCGCAGCGGAGTTCTCAGTGTCTTTTGCCCCACACATCAACCTCTCCGTTTCAGAATGGATCCTCCTCTGTGATCCTCAGTGCCCTCTGTGGTGAAAGCTCTTGATCTTTGCGGTTTGGCCGCCTCCCCCCGCGTGTTCTAGAATCCATAGTTTGCCTTTCGTCATCTCTACATACTGAGAACCGAGGTTTATTCCCTTGCCCGAAACTACCTACGACATCGCCATCATCGGCAGCGGCCCCGCCGGATACACGGCCGCGATCCGCGCCGGCCAATACGGCCTGAAAACCGCGCTCATCGAAAAAGACGGATTCCTCGGCGGCACCTGCCTGCACGTCGGCTGCATCCCGACCAAAGCGCTCCTGTTCAACGCAGAACTCTGGGATCACCTGAAAGATGCGAAAGAATTCGGCATCGAAGGCGTCGATGCACGCAAGCTCAACTGGGCCGCCGTCCAGGAGCGCAAAGGAAAAATCGTCGCCAAACATGCCAAGGGCCTCGAATTCCTGATGAAGAAAAATAAAGTGGACACCGTGAAAGGCTACGGCAAACTGACCGGCCCGGCGCAGAATGGCGTATTCACCATCGAACTAACCAACGACACCAAGACCAGCCATCTCAAAGCGAAAAACGTCATTCTCGCGACCGGTTCCGAAGCCCGCATGCTGCCCGGCCTCGAAGCCAATGACCGCATCCTCACCAACATCGAAATCCTGAGCCTGAAAGAAATCCCGAAATCGCTCGTCATCGTGGGCGCCGGAGCCGTCGGTGTCGAATTCGCCTCGATTTACAAATCATTCGACACGGAAGTCACGATCATAGAAATGCTCCCGCGACTCGTTCCTGTTGAAGACGAAGAAGTGAGCAAAGAACTCGCCCGCGTCTTCCGGAAGCGCGGTATTAACTTCCACGTAAGCGCGAAAGTCGACAAAGTCGAAAAGACGAAGTCAGGAATCGCGGTCACCATTACCGCCGAAGGCAAGCAGCAAAAAATCGATGCCGAAAAGATTCTGATCGCCGTTGGCCGTAAGCCGCGCACGCAAAATATTGGCCTGGAGAAAACGAAAATCAAGCCCGACCGTGAATTCATCAAAACCGATTCCTGGATGCAGACCGCCGAGCCCGGCGTCTACGCCGTCGGTGACATCGTCCTCGGCACTCCACAACTAGCGCACGTTGGCGCCATGGAGGCGTTAGTCGCCGTCGCGAAAATCGCCGGCAAGCCCGCTAAGCCGATCAATCCCGAACACATCCCCGGCGCAACCTACTGCCATCCCGAAATCGGCAGCGTCGGCCTCACCGAAACCCGCGCCCGCGAAGCCGGATACAACGTGAAGATCGGCAAGTTCCCCTTCACCGCCAACTCGCGCGCCAGCATCGTCGGCCAGCACGAAGGCTTCATCAAAATCGTCAGCGACGCCGACTACGGCGAAATTCTCGGAGTCCACATCATCGGCCCGCAAGCCACCGAGTTGATCGCCGAAGCAGTAACAGCGATGGAACTAGAAGCTACGGTGGAAGATTTGATGTGGACCATCCACGCCCACCCGACCTTGGCGGAAGCCATGCTGGACGCGTCGAACAGCGTGTACGGAATGGCGATCAACGCATGAACTTAATGGTCACGGATCACGCAGATGAACACGGATGAAACCACGACGGGAATAATGCTATGTCATCCTGAGCGCGTACTCTGCGCGAAGGATCTATGCAACTCCACCGTGCCCTCAGTGTCCTCTGTGGTAGAGCCTTTCGGTTTATCCGAGTGAATCCGCGCAAATCCGCGGCGAAAAGACTTTGATCTCCATCCTCCAACTCGGCACCGTAGACTACACGACCGGCCTGCAACTGCAGCAACAACTAGTCGCGCTTCGCAAAGAAGAAAAAATCGGCGACGTCCTCCTCCTGCTAGAACACGCCCCGGTAATTACGCTAGGAAGAAACGCGAAAGCGGCAAACGTAGTGGCCTCCCCCGAACTCCTAGCCCAGCGCGGCGTCGAACTCTTCGAATGCGACCGCGGCGGCGACGTCACCTTCCACGGCCCCGGCCAAATCGTCGGCTACCCCATCTTCGACCTGCGCAGCCATGCCCGTGGACCGTCGGACGCCCCATCCGCCCCGCGCAAACACCTGGGCGCCGTCGATTTCGTCCGCCGCCTGGAAGAAGTCCTGATTCGCACCTGCGCCGACTTCGCCATCCCCACAAAACGTATCCCCGGCCTAACCGGTGTCTGGACAAATCCCAGTCCCTTGTCATCCCGAGCGGAGCAGGACGATTCGAAGAATCGTCCTGCGCAGTCGAGGGACCTGCTGTTTGCCGATGCCACCACAAATGCCGAATCCAAACTCGCCGCCATCGGCATCCACATCTCCCGCTTCGTCACCTCCCACGGCTTCGCCCTCAACGTAAACACCGACCTCACCTACTTCAACCTGATCATCCCCTGCGGCATCACCACAAAACCAGTCACGTCGATGCAGCAAGAACTGAATAAGCCTTTGGACATGAACGCAGTCGCCGAATCCATCTCCCGCAACTTCGGCACAGTATTCTCCAGCCAGATCCTCTTTGTCGAGACACTAGATGCGTTGCTCGGGCCTGCGGTCGGGGTTCCAATGAAACCGCCAGAGGAACTGCGCGTGCTCCATAAAGAGGACGATACAGCATGGGCTTAGCGTTCGAGGATGCGGATACTGGCAAGCCACGTCTCGATGAATCTAAGGCTTCGAAATATATTGGAAAAACGGTCCTGATAGGCCTTACCTATCTGGATCACAACGAGAAGCTGATTGAGCAGCGTCAATGCGTTGGAACGATACTCACGTTCTCCAACGAACAAGGTATTCGGATAGGACTTCGGGATTCAGGTGAGTCGTTCGATCTTCCGCCCGACCCGCGCGGGATTCGAGTGGCCAAGCTAGGAACCTATCGACTCCGATCAACGGGCCAGGAAGTCGTCAATCCGGATTTTTTGGCGACTTGGACCATTACTAAACCTCCGCCGAAGGGGAAGGGATAGTTCTTTTCGCAGCGGGGTCTTGGCCTATCCCTTAGGCCCAC
The DNA here is from genome assembly GCA_013289685.1 of Acidobacteriota bacterium. Lineage (GTDB taxonomy): Bacteria > Acidobacteriota > Terriglobia > Terriglobales > Acidobacteriaceae > Sulfotelmatobacter. The sequence continues at coordinate 140,567 of JABCZL010000009.1, forward strand.
CTCCGCGATACCATCAAGTAGCGCTTCTGCGATCGACCATGGCAATTAAGAAAAAGAACTCCAAGCACAGCCCGAACGGAAGCCGCCGTCACAACGGTGCCTCACCGGCCACCACAATCGATCTCCGCACCTACTCCATCCCCGACCTGCGCCTCGAACATCCCGACCTCTCGGTCCGCCAATCCACAGAAAAAGACGGCCACGTCCGCTACGAAGTTACCGGCAACCTCGACGCACCCGTCCCTCCCATCCGCGACTCGAAATACCTGAGCAAGCAGCAATGCATCGAGATCTACCGCTACATGCTCCTGAATCGCAAAATGGAAGTCGCGCTGGAAAATCTCTACAAGCAAGGCAAGGTCGTCGGCGGAGTTTATTTCGGACTCGGCCAGGAAGCCTGCTCCTGCGCCTCCGCCTACGCGCTCGACAAGGACGACTGGTTCGCGCCCATGATCCGCAACCAGGGCTCGCTCCTCGTCCGCGGATTCGCCGCCCGCGACACCATGATGCAATACATGGCCAAAGCCGACTCGCCCACCCGCGGCCGCGACGGCACCAGTCACTTCGGCGACATCGAAAAACGCAACATGGTCTCGCCCATCTCCATGCTCGGCGATTTAATTCCCGTGCTCTCCGGCGTCGCGCTGGGCGCGCGCCTGCAAGGCCGCAACGTCGCCGTCATGACCTACATTGGCGACGGAGGCCAGTCCACCGGCGTCACCTACGAAGGCATCAACTTCGCCGCCGTCCAAAATCTCGGCTTAGTGCTCTTCATCGAAAGCAATCTCTGGGCCTACTCCACGCCCTCCGAAATGCAGTACCGCTGCAAAGACCTCGCCGAACGCGCCATTGGATACGGCATCCCCGGCGTAATCGTCGACGGCACCGACGCCTGCCAGGTCTACGACGCCGCCCGCGAAGCCGTAGAACGCGCCCATGCCGGCGAAGGCCCCACGCTCATCGAAGCCAAAATGATGCGAATGAAAGGCCACGCCATCCACGACGCCGCAAGTTACGTTCCGAAACCAATGTTCGACTTCTGGAAAAAGCGCGACCCGATCGCAAGATTCGACAATTATCTGGTGAAAGAAAAGAAGTGGCTGAGCAGTAAAGAAAACGCAGAACTGATTTCAGAAGTAGAGCGCATCATAGAAGCCGAACGCGAGATCGCGATAAACTCCCCGATGCCCGAGCCAGAATCAGCCGAAGGCGGCGTCTACTGTGAAGACGGTTGCCACGATATCAAACCGAAATACGGCACGCCGAAAGTAAAAAAGGGAACAGGCGGCTACAAAGAAACCGAAGCCGCCGTGCACTTGAAATAGAAGTATCCGCGTTGATCCGCGTAAATCCGCGGCGAAAGATTTTGACCTTATGCAACTCACCTACCTCGAAGCCATCCGCCAGGGAATCTGGGAAGAAATGGACCGCGACCCCTCCGTCTTCTGCTTAGGCGAAGACATCGGCATCTACGGCGGCGCTTTTAAAGTCACGGATGGATTCATCGACCGCTTCGGCCCCGAGCGCGTCATCGATACGCCCATCGCCGAGTCCGCCATCGTCGGCGCGGCCTTCGGAGCGTCGCTTACCGGCATGCGCCCCGTCGCCGAATTTCAGTTCATGGATTTCATCGGCTGCGCCTTCAATCAAATTTCCAACATGGTGGCGAAGACGCATTACCTCTGGGGCGCGCCCGCTCCGCTCGTTCTTCGCGGTCCCAGCGGCGGATACGTCCACGGCGGCCCCTTCCACTCGCAGAATCCCGAGATGTGGTTCGTCCACAATCCCGGCCTCAAGGTCATCTGCCCCGCAACGCCCTACGACGCCAAGGGCCTCATCAAAGCCGCCATCCGCGACAACAATCCCTGCATCTTCTTCGAGCACAAATATCTCTACCGCCGCATCAAAGGCGAAGTCCCCGCGGACGATTACGTCGTCCCCATCGGCAAAGCGAATATAGTCCGCGAAGGCCGCGACCTCAGCATCGTTACTTACGCGGCCATGGTCCACACCGCCCTCGAAGCCGCCGAGATTCTCGCCAAAGAAAATATCGACTTAGAAATCCTAGACCTCCGCACCGTCTCCCCGCTAGATCGCGAGGCGATCGCCGCAACCGTAAAGAAGACCAACAAAGTCATCATCCTCCACGAACACTCCCGCACCGGAGGCCTCGCCGGCGAAATCGCCGCTATCATTAATGAGGAGGTGTTCGACGACCTCGACGGCCCCATCGTCCGCATCACCGGCCTCGACTCCGCCGTTCCATTCTCCCCTCCGCAGGAACATCACTACCTGCCAAAAGTGGAAGACGTAGTCCGCGAATCCCGCCGCCTGAAAGCATACTAGCCCACGTAGCGGCGGACGCCTTCGTCCGCCCGCCTTCGTCCGCCCTGTCATCCCGAGCGGAGCAAAACGATGAGCAGCGCGAATCGTTTTGCGCAGTCGAGGGACCTTGGTTTTTGCTTGTGCGCAGACGCCCCAAACTAGCGCCTCACCCCGCCCATCTGCCACAATACCTTCGGAGGCCCCATGGGCAAATTCATCCTCGGCGTAATCGTCACGCTCCTCATCCTGATCCTCGGCGGCCTGGGTTTCGCCATGCTCGGATTCGTCCCCACCACCGCCAACGTCGAGCCTCCACACCTCGAACATCGCTTGGCCACGGGTGCAATGGATGCCTCCATGGAACGCCACGCTCCCCGCGTCAACAACCCGCTCACGCCCACCGATCAGAATCTTGAGGACGGCATGAAGCTCTACACCATGAACTGCGCCCTGTGCCACGGAGGCCTCGACCGCAAGCCCTCCACGTTCGCCATGTCGTTCTACCCGCCTCCGCCAAACCTGATCTCCGATGCGCCCGACGACCCCGAGTGGCACATCTTCTACACCATCCGCACCGGCGTCCGTTACACCGGTATGCCCGCCTGGGACAAAACTCTCAGCGAGCAAGACATGTGGAAGATCACCATGCTGCTCTCCCACCTCGATAAACCCCCCCCCGCCGCCCAGGAATACTGGAAAACAAACTTCAATCCCGCCCCCACCCCAACCGACGAAAAGAAAGAAGCCGGAGACAAGCACGACCGCCATTAATATGAATTCGTGAAGCCGGGATTCCTTGCAAGCTTGCGAAGCAGGATTTTCGAAAACAGAGATGAACGATCGCAGCACTGTGGAAAGCGAGACGATAGCAACGGTGGAAGAGCGGGACGATAGCAGCACCGTGGAAGAGCGGCCCTTCAAGGGCCGCGTGAGGCGGCAGAATTGAAGCGGGCTTCAGCCCCAGTGGTCCGCGACGCCTGAAGTGAATCACGCTTCAACTCGCGTCCCTCGCATCAACTCACCCAAACGCTATAATATCCATTTGCGTTCGCCCCTCATTCCAACCGTGGGCCGCGCGTGGAAGGAAATCATGCCAACTGACATCATCATGCCCCAGATGGGCGAGTCCATCGTCGAGGGCACTATTACCAAGTGGTTGAAGAAGCCCGGCGACAAAGTTCAGCGCGACGAGCCTCTCTTCGAAATCTCCACCGACAAGGTCGACGCCGAAATTCCCGCTCCCGCCTCCGGCGTTCTGCAGGAAATCAAAGTCACCGAAGGCACCACGGTAAACGTGAACACGGTCGTAGGAACGATCGCAGTCGACGGCGAAGCCGCCGCCAAGCCCGCCGCCCCAAAGCCCGCGTCCGCAGCCCCGTCCAAGCCCGCTCCCGCCGAGAGTAGCGCCGGCGTCCCGCCGGCTGTAGCGGGGGCGTCTCGCCCGCGCACTCCGGAACCGCAGGCTCCGTCGCCCGCTCCCGCCGCTCAAGCAGAAGACGAAGAAGAAGCCCGCTCATCCCCGCTGGTCCGCAAAATCGCCCGCGAACACGGCGTCAGCCTCTCCCAAATCTCCGGCACCGGACTCGGCGGCCGCATCACCAAGCAAGACATCATGTCCTTCATCGAGACCCAGGGATCACAACCCGCTCGCGTCGAGCGCAGCGAGGCGGCGCCGTCACCCAGTTCGCCCACTCCAAGCCCCGCGCCGCGTCCCGCCGCCCCCGCGCCCTACCCCGGCGACCTCGTCCCCATGACCAACATGCGCAAAATCATCGCCCAGCGCATGATCGAGTCCCGCCGCACCAGCGCTCACGTGCACTGCATGTACGAAGTGGACTTCACCCGCATCGTCAACCTGCGCGCCAAGCAAAAAGCCGGATTCGAGCAGCGCCACGGCGCCCGGCTCACCTTCATGCCCTTCTTCGTGCGCGCGGCCGTCATCGCCCTGCAGCAGTGGCCCATCATCAACGCCAGCCTCGAGGGCGACAACATCCGCTATCACCGCCACATCAACATGGGCATCGCCGTCGCCCTCGACTGGGGACTCATCGTCCCCGTCCTCAAGAACGCCGGCGACCTCAACTTCCTCGGCCTGCAGCGCGGCATCACCGATCTCGGCGAGCGTGCCCGCACCAAGAAACTCAAGCCCGACGACGTCGAGGGTTCCACCTTCACCGTCACCAACCCCGGCCAGTTCGGCGCCGTCTTCGGACTCCCCATCATCAACCAGCCCAACTCCGCCATCATGGGCGTCGGCGGCATCACCAAGCAGCCCATGGTCATAACCGACAAAGACGGCACCGATTCGATCGCGATTCGCTCCGTCGTGCACCTGACTCTCGGCTACGATCACCGCCTCATCGACGGCGCCGTAGCCGACCAGTTCATGGCCTTGGTAAAAAAGAATCTCGAAACCTGGAGCGAAGAAGTCGGATAGATTCAAACCTGCCCGCGGGGCGAACCAGGCTTCTGCCATGCCATCTCACGGATGGCTAGTCTTCGCAGGCTGAGTTCCACTTTTCGTCCAGGTCGAAGCATTCATACACTGGACGACTCCGTCGATAATCCCGGAAATTCCCTCTTTGAATTGCTCAGGATTAACGATTTCTCTCGCTGCGACGGCGTCAGTCATGGCCAGCGCGTTCTCCAAAAAAGACATGGCGGCGTCTTTTTTTTCCGCGCCAGACTTGCCGCCGAACAGCCCCTCGATCCCGCTCACCAGAGCCGGGATGAACGCGATTCCTCTCAACAGTTGATCTACAAAATTCATATTGTTCTCCTTCTAAAGTGACAAGTGAATTGCACGCAACGCTCCGCTTTCCCCTTCAATCTGAACGGGAGGCGTTTGTTACAACTGTGGTTGAGTCTTCACTGCGGAACGAGATCTGCCGCCCGCCGCCCCCTCAGAAAAAAAACTAGTCACGCGGGGAGATCTTCTTGCTCGCGATGGCTTGCGCCTGAATCAGGGCCTTGATCTCAGTCTGACCCTCTCGCAGTTCTCCGAGCTGAACTTCCGTCTTTATCCGGGCTTCCGTATTGATTGCTGCGATTTGCTCCAGGCGCATCACCCGTGCTTTGGTCGTCTCCAGTTCACTGTCTTGTCTCGCGGTGGTGCGCGCCTCTTGAATCACATATCCGGTCAAGGAGAGCGCAATCGCCCCCAGGGCGATCAGAACCCGGCTGTCGAACTTTAACAATCGTTGATCTTTGACCGCCTCTAGCTTACGGTCCCATGACTCCTCCAACGACTCCGTCAGACTCTGCATCTCGGCTAACCTGCCGAGCACTTCGAGCTGGAAGTCTTTCGCCGTATACAGTACCGGCGCAGATTTCTCCGCCACGCCACGATGTCGCTGCCTGCTCTGGAACGTGTCTTCGTTCATAACGGATAATCCACATGCAGCGCCGCCGCGTATCTTGAATAACGCGGCGGCGAAGAGTTGTCATACAGCCGCAAAAAGTAATCCTCAGTCCGGGCCAACCGCGGCAGGCTGAACGCCTGCGTAGTAAATCGTCCCAGCAGGTTCCGGTCGTTCGCCACTCCCCAGCCAAAGTTGTGCACCCGAACTTCAATCCCATAACCGCTGCCGGGCGTCATCCCTGCATCCACCTGCACCGTCGTCGAACTCACCCCAGTAATCTGCGCGTTCGTCAGGTCCGCCAGATAGTATGACCCAACCTGTGTCGTCGAAAGCCGTACCGGCATACCCTGCAACGGAACGGTCGTCGCACTCGACGCATCCTGCATCGCCAGCGGCGCCGCCAGGTCATTCGCAAACTCCATGCTATACATCCCACGATCATGCGCCGGATCGACGACATCAATATTGACCGTCCGCACGATCGCACTGAACGCGGCGTTTCGCGAGGGTATATTCACCGTGAGAGCATCGCCCGGAAAAATGTCAGCCGCACTGCCCGGCAGAAAATCACTCCACGTTTCATACGTACCCATCCAGGCCAGCCCTCCCGCGTCGTCAAGAATCGCCAGGGCCGCATTCTCGCAATCCGCCTGCGTGCGTGCGCTCGGAGTTTTCATCGCCCGCACCATCCCTCGTACTCCATCGTCGGTTCCATTCTGCAGGGTCGCCACGCTCGCGCTGTTTTCGACGTCCGCCACCGCGCGGCCAAAACCGCGGTAGCTGGCAACGATCAGCGTGTTCAACGGGGGCACATACTGAGGATAGAAATCCAGCGACGTGGAGCTCACAATTCCGCACTGTCCCCCGTCCGAAAGAGACCCCACCAGTTGCGTCACGTAACTCGCACCTGCGAGCGCCGTCCGCACTTCTGCAAGCGAGATATGAGTCACATAGGTGTACGCGATGCTGCACTGCATGCTGGCCACATTCACCAGCGCGTACATACAAAATCCGGGTGCATTCGAAATCACACTGTCAAAGAGCACCGTCGCCGGCGCCACCATCGTGGCCGGATTTGACGGATCAATATCCTGCAGTTCCAGCACAAATCTCGCGTTCGCCGGCACCGCCGCCCCTCCCCACCCGCTGCCCGCCGGATGCAACGATGAGTGATAAGTCTCGCCCGCCCGGTACACTTCCATCGAATAGATGTACGTCGTCAAAACGTACCGGTGCCCCGCCGTCGTCGCCACCACCGGCCCGGTCGCTGATCCATTGATGAGCGCCTGTATGCTCGACCCCGCGCCCGAAGGCGTGACCTGAAATCCCGCCAGGCATCCCGCGACAGAGATTGCTCCCGCATAAAGCCCGCCCACCACTCCCGTCGACGGCCCCGAAAAACTCACGTCCCCATGTTGCAATTCCAGCGCGCCGCCCAATTCAATCTGCTCGATGAACTGAACCGAGGTTTGTCCGTCATGCCCCGTTCCCCCGTTCACCTGCAACGTCTGCGCCGTCACTGAAACCGCGGACCCCGGATCGGTCACAGTCCAGGTAGCCGGATCCAGCCCCGGCCCCAGATACTGTTCATCGATCAACGCCGGCTTACTCTGCTGAAACGGCTTCTGCGACAAGTAGAATCGCAGGCTCAGCCCATCGCCCACGAAGTAATCCCGCACATACGCCTGAGGCTCATCCAGACCGATTACGGTGACGTCGTTCACCAGCATCTTTGGACAAGCCAACTTCAGCCCCGTCGGCGAAAACGTCACATCGCTCTCGTTCAGCGAATAGGCCGCTGCTCCCACCGGAGACAGCACCAGTGCCCCATTCATCGCTCGATAGCTAGCCCTCGCCGCCAGCGCGATTTCCCCCGCGTGATGCGAAAACTTCTTCTGTGGATTTACCAGGTAAGAAGCCAGCGTATCCACATTCTGCACCGCACTGGTGTCGAACCCTCCCGGCAGCAGATCCTGCGCCAGTTGCCGCAACGCCGCGCCCGCCGTCCGCTCAACAAAAGGCGCGCGATTCGGCAGTGCCTTCTGATCGAGCAGAACTTCATCGCTCTCCGCAACGAGCTCATAGCGGTACACCGCTCCTTGTTCGCCAAACCCTAAATACTCGAACCGCGGAGCCTGCGTCAGATTTCCCGGCAGCGTCAACGGCCCAGTCAGGGTTCCACCAGCGGTCGGCAAGAAGTTTCCCGCCCCCACATTCGCCACCGATTGATCCACGTAAGCCTTATTCGCAACCTGGCTCGTGCTCGACGGCGCAGGAACAGTCGGGGCGCTGGCAAAAGTTTTTGTCCCGCTAATCGTCTCCGTGCCAGCGAGGTGCACCACCGCGCTGTCATTCGCCTTCATCGCCAGCGCAGAATTCACATACTGCATCGAAACCGGCTGCCCCGCCGCCCCCGACCCCGGTGTGGTCCGCACCGCCGCCAGGTTTGCCGGAGACGTCGTCGGCACCAACCAGAATTCGGTTTTCACCTCGCCCGGCCCGATCTGGTAAACGACCGTGTAATACGATCCCGCCGGAGTTGCCCCAGCATTCGGCACCAACGCCACGCTGAGCGCGCCATTCGTCCCCAGCGTAACGTTGGTCGTGCCCCCAGCCACCGCCGTCCCACTTGCAGTTACAAACGCCGGCCACGTGATAATCAGATTCCCCTGCGCCGTGGTTCCATCCGCCAAATACACCGTGTCCGCGACGGTCGTGCTAGCCGGACCACTCTGCGGAACAGGCACCGCTCCCGAAGCCGAAACCAGAAAGCCCGAAGCCGCAACCACCGCCAGCACCCAATAAAAAAGCCGCCCGCTAGGGCGGCGGCCCGTGTCCAACATCGTCTCCTCCGTTCCAATCCCAATATGGCGCGGACACTCCCGTCCGCTGCCGCTTCTTACTTCGGACAGAACCTCTCCCAAAAAACGAGGGGAGCACGCCCCGGCTCCCCTCGAAACGCCATCACCCATCCAACCATCAGCACCACTCACACCGACAATCAACGAGCTGTCATCCCGACCATCGACGATCTTGTCATCCCGACGTTTTTGTCATCGACCATCGACGATTTTGTCACCCCGACCATCACGATCTTGTCATCCCAACCATCAACGATTTTGTCATCCCGACTATCGATGATTTTGTCATCCCGACTATCGATGATTTTGTCATCCCGACCGGAGCTTGGCCTTCCCGAAGGGAAGGGCAAGCGAAGTGGAGGGACCTGCTTTTTCCCGTTGCTACCGCAAATCGATCAAGCCAAAGGTCCACCCTACTCCCCCGCCAAAAACTTCTCCACGCTCCGCACATACACATCGGCAAAATCCGCCACCGCGCGCCGCCCCTCAATCAAGTGCATCGCGTCCTCCAGGCTCCATCCCATCGAGCCCAATACCGCCAAAGCCATCATTGGCGCCCGGTGTACTCCCGCCGCGCAATGAATGAACACCTTCGCATCCGGTTCGTCTCGGAATGCCTTCACTACAAAATCTACCCCGCGCCGAAACAGTTCCGCCGGCTTCAGCTCAAAATCGTCGTCCGTCGGATTCCACAGCACCTCAATGCCGTAATCCGCCGCCAGGTCCGTGTCATCGAACTCAATCTGCATGTCGATGATGTGCGTAATCCCCTCCCGCTTCACCTTCTCCATGTTGCCCGAGTTCCAAATCCCACCTCCGACCGCAATCTGGTGGGTCAACCAGGTAATATCCATCGTCCTATAAGTGCGTCCCTGAATTTTCCGGGTGCCCCACCCTTCTCGCGTCCTTTGCGAGAGGGTGGGGATCTTGACCTTAGCTTTCGGACCCACCCAAACCGCCACCCGTGATTCTCGTTGCACTAGCTCCGCCTAATTCTACGGCATAGCCGCATGTGGATTTTCCTCCCGACCCGTGAGCAGGAGGGTGCCCCATTTCTCGCGCGTACTTTGCGCGAGAAGTGGGGTTTTCCCAATCCCTCACGCCACCACCAACTCTCTCCTCTCGCCGCCAGCCTCCGGCCCAGAACCAGAATCAGAATTCTCCGCTTCCTCCGCTGGCTTCGGCGCCGCCTTCTCCACGGACGTCACCGCCTGCGGCAAGTCTTCTTCATCCCTCACCACCGGTTCCTCAGGAAGGTCCAGCCTGCGCAACAGAGTTTTCGCCAGGCTCTCTTCATCTGTCGTGGCTTGACTCCCATCCGTCGCCTCCGGGAAAATCTTCGCCATCTCAAACAAGTATTTCACCGTGGCCAGTTGTCCCTTCTTGCCCTCGTCGATCACTGCCTGGGCCATGGTCCTGGCTTGCGTCTCCACCATCTGCGCGATATCGTTTCGCACACCTGCGGGATTCAGTTCTATCTTGCTCTTCCTTGAAATCCTCTTTTTCGCGAATTTATGCGTCGTCGTCTTGCTCTTCGACGTTTTCCGGATCACTCCCCCGTACTTGGCTTTCCTCAGATTTGTCAAACTTTGGATTTGTCAATCCTTGCCCAAAAACACCAAGGGCGCACCCTGAAGGTGCGCCCTCTGTTAGAGAGTTTCTTCTTTCCAACTCTCTATATCCAGAATATCAAATTGCTAAGGGCAAAGTGGACATTTTTCAAACTTTATATTCTCCATCTTCACAGTCACTTGCGTCGATTGAGTCACTTTTACCCCCTTGACAAGAATTTCTCGGGATCGAGTCAAGCCGCTTCATCAGCCCTACCTCGATCAGAATTTCACTCAGCACATCTAAAACCACCGGCGTATACCTTCGCACCGTCTTCTCATTGCAGTGCAGCAGTTTCGCCGTGGCCCACCGGTCGTGTTCCTGCAGAATGTGCCGCGCAATCAGCTGCCGCGAAAATTCATCCAGCCGATCCAGGCACTTCTCCATGTCGTGCACGAAGATCACGCGATCCTCAAACGTCACCACCGTATACGCCGTCACCTTCGCCCGAAAGAACTCGCGCCCTAACAATGACGGCAACCGTCCCGTTTCAATCGAGTACCGCATGTAGCGCCGCAGCATCGCAACCGTTCGTCCCCGGTAGGTTCGCCGCTCCCGTTCGCGATCCTCCTCCACGTCGGTCTGCTGCGGCTGCGGCGCCTCTGACAGTTCGGGTATTGCCGGTGCCGCCTCTGCCGCCTTCGCCGGAAACTGGTGCCTGGGCAGATACTCCGCCAACGGTTTTTCGTCCAGATGTCGCCTGCGTCTGGGAAAGCCGGCGCCTGCTCCAATCTCCGGCCACTCCGCCGCGGCCGCGATCCACGCAATCACGTTGCTCATGCCGCACCGCCTGCCGCTTCAAAGTCGCTCGTGTCCTCAACGTCGATTTCGAACTCATACTCTTCAATCTCGGTGTGAGGACGAATAGGAAGAATCAGCCTGCTAAGCTTCAGCTTCGGAGCCGGCAAGTCCGCCACTTTCGGCCGGCAGTTGTCGCAGTAAACCATTCCTGAGCCACACTCCCTCACCCACAGCGCTCCGCAGTGCTCGCAGTATTTCAACTCCACACCCACGCTGCCCTTTTTGTCTCTATGATCTCGACTCATCACTCCTCCAATCTTTTTCTTTTCTTTCTCTGACTTTGAATTTCCGCTTTTCCTGCTCGCTGCGCCTCCCGGAAGCCGAACGCCGGAAGCCGGAAGCCGAAAAAGAAAAAGCCCTGCGTCAATCCCCGCCACAGTGGCAGGGACTGAACGCAGGGCTCGTTTTTCTTACGACGACCTGCTTGAGCTATTTAGTTTTACGGAGTTCTATGAAGAGCTCCGCATAGTTCCTCGACTGACTGATGTGATCCGCAGACCTAGGCGCCAACTTCCCCCGCTTCTATAACTTATGCGCACTCTCGTCGTCCCCACCGCCAAGGTGTTGGTGAAAGTAGCCTTCTTCATAACCTGACTTGAGCACGCGCCCGTTCTGCATCACCACGCTCAATCGTCCTGTGAAGCCCAGCGACATCAGCAGGTGCTCCATCGATGCCGATAACACCTCGGCCGACTTTACCTTCCTGCGAAACTCACCGAAGTTCTTCTCCTCGTTCGACTTATCCGGATGACTCGTCATTAGCTTTCTACCCTCGAGCATAGTGGCCTCTAGGATTCGGCGATCCTATAACTGTGAATTTTCTCAGTCAAGGTTGGATGGACCAACCAGGGCTGTGGAAATCTTTCCGACTTAGCACCGTGCTATATACCGGTGCTATACTCCGCGCATGAAATTCAAAATCCTGCAAGATAACCTTCGCAAAGTTCTCTGGGAGCGCATCGAAGCAGGAGAACTCACCGGCCTACACCTGGCCCAGCAGACCGGATTCAAGCAAGCCCACATCTCCAATTTCCTCAACCGCAAGCGCGGCCTCAGTCTCGAAGGCATGGACAAAGTGCTGCAGGTGCAGCGCATTTCCGTGCTCGACCTGCTCGATCCCTCCGAGGTCAACAAGCGCGCCTCCATCCTGCCTCCCAGCGGCGACGAATTTGAAAATGTCCTGCTCACCGACGCCCGCACCGCCGCCACCCAGCCGCTCATCACCAGCATGCACGTCAAAGAGATTCTCAAGTTCAAGAAAACCTTCCTGCGCAAACTGAAAGCCGAAGCCGAAGGCGACCGTTCCAGCTGGCAGCGCTTCGTGCTCATCAAGGTCGATGCCAGGGAAGCCATGAGCATGTATCCCCGGCTCATGCCCGGGGCAACGCTCTTGATTGACCGCCATTACAACGCACTCAAGCCGTATCGCAAAGGCGAATTCAATATGTACGCTGTTCTGAAAAACGATACTTGCACGGTGAGATACGTCGAAGTGGCCGGGAATCATCTAATCTTGCGTCCCCATAACCAGTCCTCGCCCATCGATGTCCTGACCATGGAAGACAGCAAGACCGCCCCCGACTACCTGGTCGGGCGGGTCTGCCACGTAGGATTGGAAGCGTAACCCGCAAAGGCAAGGGTCGCCCATCGATAGGACGCCGGCACAGGAATGCAGTCGCAGGTTTTGGGAAGGGCACAACTTCAGTCGTGCCGCCAATTCGTTGAAAATGACTGCGCACTTTAGCAGGCTGCTGAAAAACTCGATTCACGCCCCTGTTTTGAAAGGGCGCGGCTTTAAGCCGCGCCGTAGGTGCAGCAAAATCAACCGCGGCTTTATAGCCCCCGTGATCGATCTTTGTCGGCGGAATTGCGCTCCGCAAAATCATCAATCAACAATGCTCAACTAACAATGCTATCCTCTCCCCATGCTCGCCGCCTACGCGGTGCACGTCGAACACTCCCGCGGACGCCGTTTCCCCGAGCCCCCGCACCCCTACCGCAACGACTTCCAGCGCGACCGCGACCGCGTCATCCACGCCCGCGCCTTCCGCCGCCTCGAAGCCAAGACGCAAGTCTTCACCCGCCGCTACTCCGACCATTTCCGCAACCGCCTCACCCACACCCTCGAAGTCTCGCAAGTCTCTCGCACCATCGCCGGAGCTCTCGGCCTCAACGTCGATCTCACCGAAGCTCTGGCCCTGGTCCACGACATCGGCCATCCTCCCTTCGGCCACGCCGGAGAAAAAGCCCTCGATGCCGCCATGCGCGAGCACGGCCTCTTCTTCGACCACAACCTGCACGCCCTCCGCATCGTCGAAGATTTCGAGCAGCGCTACGCCGCCTTCCGCGGCCTGAACTTAACCTTCGAAGTCCGCGAAGGCATCATCAAACACTCCCACGACTACGATGCGAAACAATATCCCGAGCTAGCCGAATATCTGTTAGACCAGCGCCCGCCGCTAGAAGCCCAACTCATCGACCTGACCGACGAAATCGCCTACAACACCGCCGACCTCGACGACGGCTTCGAAGCCCATCTCCTCTCGCTCGATGAAATCCGCGAAGGCATACCAGCCTTCGAGCACTTCTACCGCGAGGTCGAACAGCTCTACCCCAACGCCCCCGACAAGCTGAAATTCAACGAGGCCCTGAAGCGCGAACTAAACCGCTTCGTCAGCGACCTCATCACCAACACGCAGGCCCGCCTGCAGCAGGCCAAAATTCAAACCCTCGACGACGTACGCAATCACTGCGAACGCCTCGCTGCCTTCAGTCCCGCAGTCGAAGCCGAGCGCAAGCAGAGCAAAACGTTCCTCTACGAAAATCTCTATTACAGCCCCTCGCTGGCCGGAGAGAAAGAGGACGCCGAGCGCGTAGTCGGCGAACTCTTCACCTTCTGGATGGCGCGTCCCGAAACGCTCCCGCACAACTATCAGGAGAAAGCCAAACAAGATTCCCTCCCCCGCGTAATCTGCGACTACATCGCCGGCATGACCGACAACTTCATCTTCGAGCAATACGAAAAGCACTGCGCAATTCGTTGAGCAAGGTTTATTGTGGGGACAGCTGCCCCCGGCTGTCCGTCGGGCAAAGCCCGGCTGCCGGACGTCGTCCACTTAGCCCTGTCATCCTGAGCGAAGTCGCCGTCCGCAAAGCGGACGGCAACGCAGTCGAAGGATCCCTACCATCCATTGTGCTGTCGTGCCGGTGGAGGGAGTCCCAACGACACCGCCCTGGGACATACTGGGTCAACAACCGGTATCGCCTGTTCGCAACATCTGGCCGAAACAGAAAACGATAGCTGGTTGCAAGTCATTAACGGCAAGCGGGTTAACAGATGACCTAGAATTTATCTTCTGTCTATTGCCAATTCAATGTGTCCGCTCGATAGTGTCTTCGTGAGCAGGCGATTCGTTTCCATCACGGTATTGTTGCTGTGGCTGACGTCGGGTTGCCCCGCAAGTGCTGGGGGTCCGCTTCCGCAGTGTGAGTTGAAAGCCTATGTTCTGCATGAAGATCCGAACTCGGCGGACATTTCTCCTGATGAGTCCTTTGTAGTCACCGAGCTTAGCCGCCGAGAAACGACGAACGACCCATCAACCGTCAAGGTTTCAGACTTGGTGCAACTCTGGGACTTCCGCAACGACAAGTTGGTTGCCGAGAGCATCCTCCGGGTAAGCATAAGAGATAAGCGCGAACCGCGCACATACTGGCGCTCAGAACATGTCAGGTACTCGGCTGACGGCAAGGTCATAATCGCCTATCTCGACCGCTTCTTGTACGTCCTCCGCCCCGATGACCTGCGAGAGATCAGGCGGATTTCAATAACCGGGCCACCCGCTGAAGCTCGGACATACGAGGGTAAGCACGGAGTGCATAACTTCACCATCGATTCAGAGGTGTCAAGTCTGGAGTTGTCGCCAGCTCGACACGAAGTTGCCGCAGTTTGGGTAAGGGGACTCAGCAACTCTTGGATAGATGTGGTTGACTTCGACTTGGCGAAGGAAACCGTCTGGAATACCCGCGAACGCGGTTTAGGATGGATGAACCCAAAGGCGGTCAGTTGGACGAGCGACGGTGAGCATCTGGTAGTGGCTGTACCAAACGTGTTCCCGTGCGGACGTCCATCAGACACTCCCGACGTGTTCGTGGTCGATCCAGCTTCTGGAGTCATCGAAAACAAGTTGAGCACGGGATTGCTTGTCGGTGATGTTGCCGTGACGGCAGACGGCCGGTTGTTCGCGGTGGATTATGATTGCGTTGGAGTCTTTGTAGACCACGACCCTAAACTAAGGGTTTTCGATTTGCGTACCGGCAAGAAGGTAAAGGAACTGTCAGGTCGCGGCACGGGAGTGCGTTATGCAGTTTCAGCTTCTCGGTACGGTAGTCGCGTCGCAGCATACACCGGCATCGTGAAGGCGAGGTTCGATTGGGGCGATATGGTTCCGTTCGATAAACGCATTGACGCGACGTTCTCCGTTTGGAACATTTCAAACTATGAAGTGCTAGTCACTTCCCAGAACCTGCCAGAACGCTCATCAGGCCGTTTTCGGGTAGCAGGACAGATCCCTCTACGTATGAGTCCAAAAGGGGGGCTCGTAGTGCAAGGGGGAGCCATCTACGAGCTTCTCCCTGAGGCAACTGTTGAGAAATCGCGATAACATTTTTTAATCAGCATTCCGAGCAATCTGAACCTAGTCGTCCCGCGCTCACCGCCCCGCCACCGCCGCCACCACATCAAACAAAATCCACGGCCCCCGCCGCACTTCGTCCACCCGAATCCGCTCATCATTCCCGTGTTCGGTGTTCCCCTCCTCATCCGTCGCCGTATAAGGATTGAATCCAAACGAAGCAATCCCCAACGGCCGGTACCGCTGGTTCTCCGTATAGCCGCTGGTGATGTGCGGCACCACCGGCGTCCCCGGAAAATATTTCCCCGACACTTCCCGGATCGCCGCATACAGCGCATTGTCCGTCCCCGAATAATTCGCCTCGCGAAACTCCCCCTTCCACGGCTCGACGGTGACGTCCGGATCGTTCACCACTCGCCGCACCGCCGCCAGCAACGCCTTCGGGTCGCCTCCCGGCAGAATCCTCACATCCAGATTCGCCCACGCTTCCGGAGGAATCACATTGGTCTGCTCCGATCCTCCCATCATGGTCAGCGAAATCGTGTCGCGCAAAAGAAACTCCAGCGACTCATCCTTCTCGACTTCCTCCTGAAATTTCTTGTCCTCAATCGCCTTCCTGATATTGCGATACTGCTCCGCCCGCTCCGGCGACTCGTACGGAGCCATGTCGCGGAGAAACTCATCCACCACCGGCAACACGCGCAGCGGCGTCCGGTAAGCAATAATCTTATTCAGCGCCCGCACCAGCCGATTCGGAGCCGACTCCGGATTCGGCCGCGACCCATGCCCCGGCCTGCCATGCGCCACCACGTGCAGCCAGTAGGTCGTCTTCTCGCCCACATCGACGCCCACATACTTCACAAAGCCATTCTCCAGCAGGTTCTCGCCGCCCTCGTTGATCAGAAACTCCGCATTCCCCAGCAGGTCGCGCTGATGTTCGATGAACCAGTCGGTCCCCGTGTCATCGACCTCCTCATCGGCGACCGCCAGAAAAATCACGTCGCGATCCAGCGCCACCTTCTCCCGTTTCAACATCACCATCACCACCAGCTGCGCCAGCCCTTCATCCTTCATGTCCTGCGCGCCCCGTCCCCACATGTATCCGTCGCGAATCTCCCCGCTAAACGGCGGAACCTTCCAGTGCGACGCATCACTCGTGACCACATCCATGTGGTTCAGCAAAATAATCGGCCGCGGGTGCCCCACCCTTGTCGCGTCTTGTGCGACTGGGTGGGGATTTTGATCTCCATCACTCGAACCGGAATTCCGTGCAATCCGCGCCCACAAATCCCCGCGCCCCGGCGCATACTCAAACGCCCGGTTCTCGATTCCTTCCTGATCCAGAATCTTCTTGTAGAACTCCACCGCGCGCATCTCATTCCCCGGAGGATTCGTCGTATCGATCCGCAGATATTCCTGCATCCACGTCACCGCCAGATCGGAATACTGCTGCAGATGGTCCGCAGGAATTCGGGACGAAGCCGTCTCCGGCCCCTGACCCCAGATCACCCCACACAATGCCAACGCAGTGACCCCCACCCATACCCCAGACCGGCCCACACTCCGTCCCCGATGCTTAGCTCCCAAACGGCCCTCCCCGGACGAGTCGATTTCTACGCAGTTTTTATATCAGGTTTCCCAAATTTACCCTCGGGTTGCGCACCCAGCCTATCTTTCCCAGTCGAAGACTACTACAATGTCTATAGATATCAACCATTTAGCTCCCTCAACCCTTGGGTCCGATTTGGCATCCCACATGTAATAGAAATGGCAGGTACGCCCGTAACTGGGGTACCCAGAGTTCCAGGCCAAGCGATGCGTCAGCGCGGGCCGGTTCAGCGAAACCGCTGGCTTTCTGTGCCGTTCAAAGGGACGCAATCAAAATTTCATGCACGCCCCAGGCGTGCCGGGGTGCCGCGGAAAAGCTGGCGTAAGAAGGTCAGCTAAACGCTCCGCCCCAAACTTGGAGGAAGTCATCATGAACAACCGTCTACTCTTCGCCCTGCCCTTGGCCGCCGTTCTCGCTTTCCCGGCTGTCGCGCAGACCACCTCGTCCACCGATCAGAGCGCGCCTGCCGCCACCCAGCAGACTCAGTCCAGTTCGACCGATGCCGCCACCGGCAAAGCTCCTCTGGCACCCCCGTCCCGCGAAGGCTTCTGGGGACGCATCAATCCCTTCGCCCGCAAGAACTACGTCAAGCGGCAGACCGAACCGATCCGCGACCGCGTCAACGAACTCGATGAGCTGACCGCCGGCAACGGCAAGGCCATCAAAGACACCGACGCTCGCGCCCAGGCTGGCATCAAGCTCGCCTCCGACAAGGCCGACGCCGCCGATCAGCATGCCGTCGACGCTGGAAACAAGGCCACCATGGCGCAGCAGACCGCGCAGCAGGTCACCACCCGCGTCCAGACCGTTGAGACCGTGGTGGGCAACATCGACCAGTACAAGGCCCAGAACCAGACCGAGATCCGTTTCCGCCCCGGCCAGACCGTCCTCAGCAAGAACGCCAAGGACGCTCTCGACACCATGGCCAGCAGCGTCAAAGGCCAGCGCGGCTACATCATCGAAGTTCAGGGATTCTCTTCTGGCCAGGGCCAGACCGCAATCACCAGCTCGCAGAAGATGGCCGAGTCGGTGGTGCGCTACCTCGTCCTCAACCACGAGATTCCCGTCTATCGCATCTACCTCGTCGGCATGGGCAACGCTCCCGTACCAACGGATGACGCTGCGAAGACCAAGCGCATCAGCGGAGGCCGCGTCGAAATCAGCCTCCTGAAGAACGACCTGGAACAGCTCTCCGCCAACTCCGGGGCGCCTGTCACCACGGCCGATCAAGCGCAGCAACCGAAATAGCACCCGTGGAAGAGTGGCCCTTCAGGGCCGCGTCTTGAGCCCTTATTCATGGGCTTTAGCCCCGGAGAGTAGTCTTGGGACCAACGGGCGCCTCGCCCTCAAGTCCCTCCCCCAGAAAAAGCCTCTCGCGCAAGCGAGGGGCTTTTTCGTTCTAACTCGCTTTTCGACTAACAAATCCCGGTTCCAAATTTCTCGCGTCCTCTGCGAGAAGTGGGGAACTTTTGCGTTTGCTCACTGTTCCGCTATCCTCACGTCCATACCTACAAATGTACGATCTCAAACTCGCCCTCCGCCTGTTTCGCAAGTCCCCCGGCTTCGCCGCCACGGTCATCCTAACCATCTCGCTCGGTATCGGAGCCAACACCGCCATCTTCACCCTGGTGCACGCGATTCTGCTGAAGTCTCTCCCCGTCGCCAACCCTGCCACTCTCTACCGCATTGGCGACCTCGACGACTGCTGCGTCGAGGGCGGCTTCGTCAACGACAACGGCGATTTCGACATCTTCTCCTACGAGCTCTATCGCCACTTCCAGGACAACACGCCTGAATTCGAACAACTCGCCGCCTTCCAGTCCGGACACAGCACCATGAATGTCCGCGCCGGAACCGCGACCGCAAACGCTGAACTCGCCGAATATGTTTCCGGCAACTACTTCTCGACTTTCGGCCTGGGCGCCTACGCGGGCCGCATGCTCGTGCCCTCCGACGACGCACCCGACGCTGCCCCGGTCGCAGTGCTCAGCTACCAAGCCTGGCAAGTTGCCCACGCCGCCGACCCCAAAGTGATCGGATCCACGTTTTACATCCAGAACCAGCCATTCACCATTGTTGGCATCTCGCCCCCCGGATTCTTCGGCGACCGCATCGACAACAATCCCCCCGCGCTCTGGATTCCTCTCAACCTTGAACCACTCGTGGAGCGCGAGAACAGCATTCTGAAAAACGCGGACAGCAATTGGCTCTACGTTCTCGGCCGCGTCAAACCCGGCCTCAACGTCGGCAGCCTGCAGGCTAAGCTGACCACCAGCCTGCGGCAGTGGCTGGCCACGCAGCCCGCCTACACCATCAACGGACGCGATACTCAAATCCCCAAGCAGTACGTGGTGGTCACGCCCGGCGGCGCCGGAGTCCAAAACCTGCAGATCGAAACCAGCAGCGGCCTTCACCTCTTGATGGCGATCTCTGGCCTGGTTCTGCTCGTCGCCTGCGCCAACATCGCCAATCTTCTGCTCGCCAAGAGTGCCACCCGCCGCGCTCAAACTTCCATCAGCATGGCGCTGGGCGCATCGCGATCTTTGCTCATCCGGCAAATGCTGGTCGAGAGCCTGCTGCTCGGCTGCACGGGAGGACTCGTAGGCATCGCGGTCGCCTACGCCGGCGCTCGGACGATTCTGACTCTCGCCTTCCCCAACTCGCCACAACTGCCCATCCACGCCAGTCCATCTCTTGCGGTCCTGGGCTTCGCCTTTGCTCTATCGCTGCTCACCGGACTCATCTTCGGCATCGTTCCCGCATGGATTTCCTCCCACTCCGATCCCGCCGAAGCTCTCCGCGGCGTGAACCGCTCCACCCGCGACCGCGCGTCGCTGCCGCAGAAGTCGCTCATTGTCTTTCAAGCCGCACTTTCTCTCGTGCTGCTGGTCGGCGCCGGCCTGCTCACCCAGAGCCTGCGCAACCTCGAACATCAGGACTTCGGCATCGCCACCTCCAACCGCTACGTCTTTCACTTCGACCCCGCTGGCGCCGGCTACAGCGTCGCCACTATGCCCGCCGCCAACGATCGGCTCGACCGCGAATTCGCCGCGCTCCCCGGCGTCCAAAGTGTCGGCGTGGCCCTCTACAGCGCGCTCGAGGGCAATAACTGGGGAGAGAGTATTTATGTGGAAGGCCACCCAGCGCCCGGTCCGGAGGCGCAAAACGGGTCCTCGTGGGATCGCGTCAGTCCGCACTTTTTCGAAACCATCGGCCAGTCCGTCGTTCGCGGCCGCGGATTCACCGACCAAGACACCGCCACGTCACGCATGGTCGCAGTCGTAAATCAGGCTTTCGTGAAGAAGTTTTTCCCCAACGAAGATCCTATCGGCCGCCACTTCGGAACCTTCGACCAGAAATATGCGAACGATTACGAAATCGTCGGCATCGTTGCCGACGCCAAGTACACCAGCCCCCGCGAACCCGCGCACTCCATGTATTTCCGCCCTATGACCCAGTTGAATACCACCATCAAAGAGCGCAGCTTCAATACCGCCGAGACTCGCTCTCTCTTTCCCAACTCGATCACGCTCCGCTACGCCGGAGACGCCGCCAGCCTCGAACCGCTGGTCCGCCGCACCCTGGCGAAAATCAATCCCAATTTCACCGTCCTCGACTTCAAGTCGCTGGACTATCAGGTCGCCGGCAACTTCACTCAGGAACGCCTCATCAGCCGCCTGACCTCTCTCTTCGGATTGCTGGCGTTAGCGCTCGCGTCTGTGGGCCTGTACGGCATTACGTCGTACTCGGTCGCCCGCCGTACCAGCGAAATCGGCCTGCGCATGGCACTTGGCGCCAACCGTGGCAACGTCGTCGCTCTGATCCTGCGCGGCGCATCCTGGCAAGTCGGGCTCGGCCTTGCCCTTGGTCTTCCCGCAGCGCTTCTGGGCGGCCACTTCATGGCCAGCCAACTCTATGGCGTGAAAACTTACGACCCTCTGACCCTGGCCGCAGCAGTCCTGGTGCTCGCCGTTTTCGCCGCCATCGCCGGATTCATCCCCGCAAGACGCGCCGCCAGCATCGAGCCGATGGACGCGCTCCGCACCGAATAACCTGGCCTGCTTGTCATTCCGACCGAAGGGAGGAATCTGCTTCACCCGCCGCGGGTCTATACTTCCACCATCACAGGAGCCCAAACCGCAAGTGGATCTCTACCGCTGGCTTCCACCCGAAGCCGTCAAGATCGTCCTCGTTCTCTTCCTGTCCTTCCTCATCGGACTTGAACGCGAAGAACACAAGGCCTCCGGCAGTTCGTACTCCTTCGGCGGAGTCCGCACCTTTCCCCTGATCGGATTCATTGGCTACTCCATCGCTCTTCTTTCCGGCGCACAGCTGCTGCCCGTGACGCTCGGCTTCCTCGTCGTCGGCGGATTCCTGCTGCTCTCCTACTGGCATAAACTCTCCCGAGTCGAGGTTGCCGGCGTTACTTCAGAAATGTCCGGCCTCACTACGTACCTGGTCGGCGCGCTCGTCTACTACGATCACTTCTGGATCGCAACCGCTCTGAGCGTCGCCAGCCTCCTGCTGCTTGAACTCAAGGAAGGCCTCGAAACCCTCGCCAACCGCACCGCACCGCAGGAAATTCTCACCTTCGCGAAGTTCCTGCTGCTCACGGCCGTGATTCTTCCTGCCCTCCCTCATGGGGAATTCACCCGCTTCCACATCAACCCCTTCAAGACCTGGCTGGTCGTCGTCGCCGTCAGCACCGTCTCCTATGGCAGCTACGTGCTGCAGAAAGTCACCAAGGAGCACGGTGGAGTCATCCTCGCCGCCTTCCTTGGCGGAGCTTACTCCTCCACCGTAACCACGGTGGCGATGTCGCGCCGCGCCGCCCGGGAGCAGCGGCCGCATCTGTTCTCCGGTGGCATCCTCATCGCCTCGGGCGTGATGTATCTTCGCCTGGCCGCTCTGCTCACCTTGTTCAGCCGCCCTCTGGCCGCAACGCTGGCTCCCGCGTTTCTGGGCCTATCCGCAGCCGCCATTACCACCGGATGGTTCTGGTCCCGCCGCCCCGATCCCGTGGCCTCGCAGATCAAACGCGAATTCGAACCCAGCAACCCCCTCGATCTGACGGCTGCCTTTCTCTTCGCCATCCTGTTCCTCGCGATGCTCATCGCCACCCAGCTGGTCGCCACCTATCTCGGGGGCGCCGGCATCCGAATCCTAGGCGCCGTCATGGGCGTCGCCGACGTCGATCCCTTCATCATGGGCTTGACCCAGGCCGCCGGCACACTCACTCCCGTGAATGTCGCCGCCAGCGGCGTCCTGATCGCCGCCGCCAGCAACAAC
This sequence comes from Acidobacteriota bacterium, assembly GCA_013289685.1. Taxonomy (GTDB): domain Bacteria; phylum Acidobacteriota; class Terriglobia; order Terriglobales; family Acidobacteriaceae; genus Sulfotelmatobacter. The sequence goes on from JABCZL010000009.1 coordinate 163,056, forward strand.
CTGGTCAAAGGCATCTACTCCTACAGCCTGGCGGACCGCCAAACCGGCATTCAAAGCCTCTGGCTCCTGGTAGCCCTGGCCGCCGCCGGACTGGTGCCGCTACTGTGGCTCTAGCCCGTCGCATCGCCCCTTTCGGCCTCGTCATTCGATTCCCTGCCATTGTCATTCCGACCGCAGGGAGGAACCTGCTGTTCGCTGGACGCCGCAACCGGTCGACGGCGAGGTCTCGCACATTTTTTTTAGTCGATTCGATAAATTCCTTCCTTTCTTGAAGTTAGGGAGGATGGGCCTCGATCCTGACCGCAAAATATTGATTCGCCAAGACTTCCATGCAAAATATCGCGGAGGAAGGAGTTACCGGGGCGATTTGAGCAGGCGAGTGCGGCGACTGCTGGGCTGCCCGATTTCTTGCTGGAGATTTGGCTCACTTTCCCAGTTTGGGCTTTCTATATCCTCAGTCAAGGTTGTCCGTCACAGGAAGGCGGTTTATTTCTGTGGAAGGCTGTGGAAAAGAACAATGCCCGCATCTCTCTTGATGGAAATAATATACTTAACTAACCAAGGACGCCGCCTAGGTTAATGGGTGCCGTGACAGGGCGTCGCGGAGTATCAACAGGAAGCGGCTTAAGATGTTGGTACGTAAGACAAAAATACCATTGCGTCCAAACCTGCAAGCGAGCATGATAATAGCAATCCGTGTAAAAAGCGGAGGCGGACGGATTTTTTCGTCGACCCCGGCGCATTCAAATAAGACGCCGGGGCGTAGTTTTTATGGAAGCCATTTAGTTCCCCACCCGGGCACTTTCCCCAACCAATTCCTGCGATATTTTGACGTATAGAGGATCGCGACTACTTTCTTGCTGAAATCTGCCGTCATGGGCTGGTTAAGCCTCGCACATATTAATTCTCGGCAAGACGGGTTTGCAATTAGATCGGCAAGTTGGAGGCCGGCGATATTGTCGGCCTTGCGTTTGATTTTGATTTCGCTCGATGACAGATGCTTTTTAATAAGTTGAGGCGTGACGTTTGCGGTGCCTTTTTTATAGAAATAGCGGTAGGCTTTCGAGAGCCGAATATTGTCCACTTTCTCCCGCGACTCAACCATCACGTCCCCAGTACCGCCGATCCCACGCAAGTGCAGGACGTAACGCTCCAGTAGCACCGTCATGCAATAGTGGTACGGATGGAAGCGCCATACCGCGTAAGTCTGCTTGTGGAGTTTCTTGTCGATGATGATCGTAATCACGGTATACGTCGCATCCTGAATGAGCTCTATGAGTGCAGTGTCGAAACCTGCCCGCTTCCCCGGTTGCTTTAGGGCGATGTATGGATCATTTACTGGATTCAGCAATTCACGCCTATGCAGCGCAAAGTCGGAACGGCCAAACGTGTTCGACTTGACCTCGTTCAGACGGGCAGTGAATTCAGCAGAGGCATAACTTTCGTCCATGATGATTCCGGTTAACCCCAAATACTGCTGATTTGGGTTGTCGGACCCTTTCAAGTCCTGATGCCCGCATTCGTCGATGAAAAGTCGGTACAAGATTCACTGAACGGGCTCGTCATTAAACGGAAGCCCTTCTCGTTTCGCAAAATCTTCCAAATCAGCCCTAACTCGAGCGTTCCGCAGGCGATATGCTCCACGTCCAATTCGCTCGAATGCTTCGCTCCTAGTAATCAGACCGTTGACCATACCTGCCGCGTTCTTTGTATTCTTCATAAGCTTCGCGGCTATCAAAATCGCCTTGACTTCCAATGATTTGATTGTTCCCCCGTTATATTCGGCGATCACGCGCAACGCCTGGGTCTGAGTCATATTCCGGATTTTTCGGAGCGGGAATCCATCCGCCTCGGCCGGAGTTTCATCGCGAAGAAGTACGGCGACGGCAAGAGTGAGAGCAGCGATTTCCTTATCCAGTTCCTGAACTGGACGCATCAACTTCTCCCGCTTCTCCAGCAATTCCTTCTTCTTCTGCGTAAGCCTTTGAATTGCTTGATCCTGGCTGACCATATTTCCCCTCCGGGTACTCCAAATGCTTCAATCCGATGCAAGCAGGCAACAATTATCGACTACCCGCTTGCAGGTTTGTTTACTAGGATCAAAAAGGTGGACGCGACCCGATTCGGACGGGCATCACTCAGTTAAAGGCCGAGTGCTCTGCCAATTGAGCTACGCGCCCCAAAAGGTAAGCGGCCCGTGTGCCGTGGTCTTGGACACGAGACATACAAACGCAGCAAACAGGCCAGCTACCAATTGACTAGCGCCGGGGGACGTTCTTATCGAAGGAGCCGTCTCCCAGCGCTTTAATTGTACCCCTCATGTCCAGTGGAAAAGCAGGCATTTTGTCAAAACACGCGGACACTTCCGACTAGGTAAGGCCTCCATCCTCGCGCTGGCCACCCACGGCTTATGCCGTGGGCTGTAGTTTGACCCTCCCCGCCCCGCCTGACTAGAATTCCGTCACATCGATCATCGGGGTTCTCCATGAAGCGTCTTGCCTGGCTGCTGATGTTCTCTGTGACATTCTCCGTCCTCTTCACCCTCACCGCCTTCGCCGACGACGATAAAGACAAAGAACATCACCACCACGAGGACCTCACCGAGACACAACTCGGCATCGTGCATTTCCCGATCTCCTGCGCGGCGGCGGCGCAGAGGCCCTTCGCCCGCGGAGTCGCGCTGCTGCACTCGTTCTGGTACGAAGAAGCTGAGAAGGAATTCATGCAGATCGCCAAGGACGACCCGAACTGCGCCATGGCCCATTGGGGAATCGCCATGAGCATCTGGCATCAGTTGTGGAACGAGCCCGACGCTAAAGTGATCGCGCGCGGCCTCGGTGAGGCCAGAGTCGCAGAGAGGCTCGCGTTGTTGACGCGCGATGCCTCGCCTCGCGAACGACTCTATACGGCTGCTATCTTTGCGTTCTATCGCGACTCTGACAAGCTCGACCACGCCGCCCGCGCCAAGGCCTATTCCGACGCGATGAAGAAAGTCTACGATGCGTATCCCGACGACCACGAAGCGGCCACCTTCTACGCGCTCTCGCTGCTTGCCTCCGAGCCACATGGGGACTCGACGTTTGCCAACCGCAAGGCGGCGGCCGCGATTCTCGAGAAGCTGTTCGCCACCGAGCCCGACCATCCCGGAGTGGCGCACTACCTGATCCACGCCTACGACAAGCCGCAACTGGCGCAGCTCGGCATTCCCGCCGCGCGCCGCTACGCACAGGTCGCGCCGGCCGCGCCGCACGCGCTGCACATGCCCTCGCACATTTTTGCTCGCGTCGGCCTGTGGCAGGACGACATCAACTCCAACCTCGCTTCGATCGCCGCCACGCGTAAGACCGCCGCCATGCACATGGGCGGCGAAGGCCACCAGTTCCACGCCATGGATTTTCTTTTCTATGCCTACCTGCAAAGCGGCCGCGAAGCCGACGCGCGCGCGCTGATGGCTGAGATCAAGGCCATGCCCGAGATGCACGACATGTACGGCCTGGGATTCGATCCGCACCTGGCCATGGAAGCACATCTGGAAGCTTTGTATCCGCTCGAAATGCGGGACTGGGCCGCCGCGGCAGCGCTCACGCCGGTCGCGGTGCCGAACACCGCGGAAGAGTCGGCGGGATATTGGGCCAAGGCGATCGGCGCCGCGCACTTGCACCAGCCGGAGGAAGTCCGCAAAGATGTCGCCGCGATCGCGGCCATCCATCAAAAGTTTGTAGACGAGAAGAAGAAGGACTTTGCCGAAGGCACCGAGAACGATTTGAAACAGGCGCAGGCGTGGCTCGCGTTTGCCGAAGGGAAGTATGACGATGCGGTCGAGGCGCTGCGTCCCATCGCCGACAAAGAGGACGCCATGGGTGATGAGCCCCAAGGCATCCCCACCCGCGAGATGATTGCCGAGATGCTGCTGGAGGCGAAACGTCCACAGCAGGCCCTGGCGGAGTATCAGACGGATTTGAAATTCAATCCCAACCGCTTCAACGGGCTGGCGGGCGCGGCCCGCGCCGCCGAGAGAGCCGGCAAGCAGAGTGAAGCGAACGGATATTACGCGGCGCTGCTGAAAGTTTGTGAGGGAGGAAGTTCCACGCGGCCGGAGTTGGGGCGGGCTAGGGAACTAGTAGCGAGGAAGTGATTGCTTCGATAAATGGACGACGGCGCATAAAATAGTTGGGATTTGAATGGCACAGTCTCGCCTAAGTCGCGTCACAGGGTACGAGCCTCTGAAGATTAGCCGAGGCGTTAGACGGGTGATCGCCTCAGCGTTTCTGTCCGTGCCGTTTGCTTTGATTGCAACAGCAATGGCCGACAGCGCCCTCGTGTCCGACACATTCCGCTACGTGTTCTCACCGGGAACGATGTTCGCGCTTCGGTTCGTGAAGGTCGAAGGCAGCCACAGGGGCTTAGGTGCCTTTCTCGATGCGGTCGGCGCATATGCAATGATCATGGATGTCGCGCTCTTGCTGAATACAGTTTTCTACGGCCTTCTGATTTTTGGTTTTGTAACAATCCGTTCTGCAGCCAAGCCGGGATCGAGAGCCTCTAACTCCGAAGGAGCATGATCTTAGCGATCAGCGCCGCCAACATCGCCAACGCTCCCAGGAGGGCGTTGTACTCGCGATGTTGTAAGTACAAAGCGAACGAGAACTCGCCCGACCCGCCGTCCCCGCGCGGCGTGATTCGTGGCAACATCCGCTGGACCTGCCGCGCGTATTCCTCGAACTCGGGGAACTTCCGCCGCAGGAACGCCTCTTCATCGCGGATCACGGGAAGATAGATGGCGAAGAACATCACCACCAGAACCACGCCCACCCACCAACTGCGCGCGGCGACGGCGAAGCCGACACCGATCAGCAGCGACCCGAGGTAGAGCGGGTTGCGCGTGTAAGCGTATGGGCCGGATGTTGCCAGCGCCTCGTTCTTGCGCACGTGTCCGGAGGCGAGCGCGCGAATCAGAAGCCCCGGCACAATCAGGATCGCGCCCAGCGCGAGGAATCGCCAGGAGGGCCGCGCCAGCCAGAAGTACAGCACGGCAAACACGAATCCCAGCGGCACCCGGATGCGGCGCGCGATCTTTGACCAAGCAGACATCAAAACCGACCCTCAGGGGCTGAAGCCCGAATCTTTTTGCGAGGCTCTTACGGCACGGCTTAAGCCGTGCCCTTCCCAAAACTTTTCTCCGCGGGCGATTCGTCGAGCAATCGGCGCGCCGCGTTGACGACGGAGTCGACGGTGATCTCCAGCATCGCTTCGTCGGGCTGCGGGTTGCGAGCGTGCGTGGTGGGGCTCGCCGGATTGCGCAGGACGATCCTGCGCGCGGCGTCGCTAGTTCGATAGGGGCCGTTGCGCGCCGGGTCCGTCGGCCCGAAGATCGCCACCACGGGGACTTGCAAGGCCGCGGCCAGATGCATCGGACCCGTGTCGCCTCCGATGAACAGTTTGGCCGCCCGCGTGAGCGCGATCAACTCGCTGATCGAACACTTCATGGGCGTGGCCGTGCCTTCGCTTGCGGCTTCGGCCTCGCGCGCCAGTTCCTCTTCTCCCGGACCGTAGTTGAGAATCGCATGAACTCTGTCCGCGGCGAGAGCGCGGGCCACACGGCCGTAGCGCTCGGCGGGCCAGCGCTTCGCTCCCCATCCGGCTCCCGGATTCAGGATCGCGAAGGCGCGGATTCCAGCTTCGCTCAACCGCTGATCTATTCGGCGCTCGGCTTCGACATCGCGAGGAAACTCTACGTGAGGCACCTTCATCTTTCTCTGCGCGACCGCTTCCGCGATCGACATGTTCTGCTCGATCACATGGGCTCCGCGTGCGATCACTCGTCGCGTGTACCACAAGCTGGCAGGAGACTCGCGCGGTTGCGCGGCGCCATACACCACGGGCGCGCCCGACCAGCGAGCCAGGAGCGCGGACCGCAGCGCTCCCTGCAGATCGACGGCAACGTCATAGCGGGCTGCGCGAACGTCGTTCCAGACCTTTGCGATCTGCTGCAGTGTCGAAACCGTGAACAGAGACTTTCGCCACGCCGTCAGACTGACGGGATGAACCCAATCCACCAGAGGCCGCTGCGGTGATCGCGGTCCCCGGCGCGGCGTTCCGGGCGCGCACAGAAGGTCCGCCCAGCGCTCCTCAATCACCCAGCCAATCATTGTGTTGGGGAACGCTTCGCGCAGGGCCTGCGCCGCGGGCAATGTGTGAATCACGTCGCCCATCGCACTCAGGCGTACGATGAGCAGGCGGTCGATCTTCGACATGATGTTCGAAGTGCCGTCAGCTCCGCTCAAGATTTCCTCGGCGAGAGGCGCGAGCGGATGATCTCGCTGGTGGAGTGATCTTTCGCATCGCCCACGATCTCGACACGGCCGCCATGCTCAGCCACTGCGTCGCGCTCGGGAACCGAGTCGGCGGTGTAATCGGTGCCCTTGGCCTGAACGTCGGGACGAATCTCGCGGATGATCGCCCGAACGTCGAGCTCGGGGAAGATCACGACCGCATCGACGTCGGCGAGGGCGGCCACAATCTCGGCGCGGTCTTCGGCTGGCATTATGGGACGGCCTTCGCCCTTGAGAGCGCGCACCGATTCGTCGGAATTGATGGCGACCACCAATTTTCCGCCCAGCGCTTTGGCTCCGCGCAGGTAGCGCACGTGCCCCACGTGCAGCAGATCGAAGTTGCCATTGGCCAGCGTGATGTGTTCGCCGGCGCGCCGCCATTCGTCCACTCGTTCGCGGAGTTCTTTACGGCTCAGGATTTTATTTTGCGTGTTCAATTTCTGTGTTCAATGAGGTCGAGTAGCCGGCGGCGTCTGCTCGATCGCATGCAGCAGCTCGTCCCGCGAAACCGTTGCCGTGCCGCGCTTCATTACGACAATTCCGCCCGCATAGTTGGCCAGTTGCGCCGCCTCTTCGGTCGTCGCACCCGCGGCCAGCGCGGCTGTGAAGGCCGCGATCACGGTGTCGCCCGCTCCGGTCACGTCGGCCACCTGGTCGGAGCCGAAGATCGGGATGTCCACTGGCTTATGCTTGTGATCGAACGCCACCATGCCATCGCGTCCGCGCGTGATCACCAGGGACTGTAGTTTCATGCGCGCCATCACCTGCTCTCCGGCGGCAATGACCTTGTTCCAGTCTTGCCCGACGCGAACCCCGAGAGCCTCTTCTACTTCTGGTTCGTTGGGCGTGGCTGCGGTGACGCCAGAATATTGCACCAGGCGATAGCGCGAATCGACAACGATTGGCACCGCTCCGAGCTTGCCCTTTTCCTGCAACGTGGTCACGATCGCCGGAGTGGCCGCACCGTATCCGTAGTCGGAGACCAGAAGCGCGTCGGAGGCATGCGCGTAATTCCTCGCAGCCAGGTACAGTTCCCGCGTTAAGTGAGCGTTGGGCGCTTCCTGCGGCTCACGGTCCACGCGCACCACCTGCTGGCGCGCGGTGTGCGTCATGCCCGCCAGGATGCGCGTTTTCGTGACCGTGGTGTAGGTTTTGTCCTTGAGGACGCCGCTGACCGCGATGCGCTTGTGGCGGAAGTATTTCAATAGCATCCGTCCCGGCTCGTCGTCGCCGACAATGCCGACGGGGAGGACATTCACTCCCAGATCGGCCAGGTTATTCGCGGCGTTGGCTGCGCCACCCGGCACCACGGTGCGTTCGCGATGCTTCAGGATGAGGACTGGAGCCTCGCGCGATACGCGCGAGATCTCGCCGAAGATAAACTCGTCGGCTACGAGATCGCCTAGCACCGTGACGGTGATATTGGGAAAGGCCTCGACGATCTTTTTCAGCCGGTCGGCTTCTTTGAGATGCTTGGTCATATTGCTGATGCGTTCGAACTTCTCAGAGCTGCCGCTGTCCTCGTGCGCGGGCGAGACGCCCCCGCGACAGCCGCCGGGACGGCGGCGCTACGAAGACCGATTCTCTCATGCGCGGTGCTTTCGCTCGTCGATCTTGTGCAGCATGGTATCGACGGCGTTAGCAGCGTCCGAGAGTTCCATTTTTACGGGCACAACCGCTAGCGGCTGCAGGGCAGAAAGATAGCCTCCCAGGTTCACCGCGTCTTTTTCCGTAGTTACGAAACCTCCAGCCCCACTCCGCTGCTTGAGCGCGAGCAATTCGCGGATGTCTTTCTCTTCGTAGGGGTGGTGATCGCGGTAGAACGCCTCGGCTACCGGCTCGATATTTGCCGCCCGCAGTTGCAACACGAAATTTTGGGGACGCGCGATGCCGCAGAACACCACTGGCCGCGGCGGAACATCCTTCGGGACGATTCCGCGCCGCACGCGCCACACCATTTTTCCCTCCAGCGGAAACGACTCCGCCGCAGCGCCACTGGCCAGCACAACCGCGTCCGCGCGACGCAGCGACGACAGCGGCTCTCGCAAACGTCCCGAAGGAAGCAACTGGTCGCCCGCGTCCTGCGGCGTGACCAGAACGATGTCGAAGTCGCGGGCCAACGCCCGATGCTGAAAGCCGTCGTCGAGCAGGTGAAGCTGCGGTCCGAATCTTGATTCGGCGAATTGTCCTGCCTGATAGCGATCTTCGCCGACGATGACCGGTACTTGCACCTTGCGCGCAATCAGCAGCGGCTCGTCACCAAATTCTCGCGGCAGACCGGCGGGATCGACCAAGCGAACGCCCCGGGACTCGCGCCCGTAACCGCGTGACAGCACATCAAACTCGATGCCTCGCGCCTTGAGCAACTCACCCAGTAGAATCACGAACGGAGTCTTCCCCGACCCACCTGCGGAAAGATTGCCCACGCTGATGACCGCTCCCTGCAAGCGTCGCGCCTGTAAAACTCCGCGATCGTAGAGCACGTTGCGCGCTCCAACCACGCCGCCGTAAATGGCTGAGAGGGGATTCAATCTGTGTGGGCAGCCTGTGCCGAAGCCGGGAGAGGATCGCGATCCGCAACCAGCAAGGTCTTCAGCGCTTCCAGCGTGCGCGAGGTCGCACCCATCTGCAACCGCATAGTCTGCAGCGCGCGCCGGCCGAGAGCCTGCCGTTCCGCATTGTCCGCGAGCAGGTGCATCAGAGTCAGAGGCAACTCGGCCAACCCCACGATGCGAACCGCGTCGCGGCTTTGAAACAGGGCAACGATGTCACGAAAATTCTCCGTATGGTTTCCGGTCACGATGGCCACTCCGTGCTGCGCCGGCTCGATGATGTTGTGCCCGCCGCGCGGCACCAGACTTCCACCCACAAAGGCAAGGTCGCCTAAAGCGTAGAGCGCGGCGAGTTCTCCAATCGTATCGACCAGCAAAACCCCGCCCGCCAGCGATTCTCCGTGCCATTGCGAACGCCGGAACGACGGCATGCCCAACTGCCGGAGCAGGATGGCAACCTCGTCGAAACGCTCGGGATGCCGCGGCGCCAGAATCATCACCGCACGCGGATGTCCGACCCGCAGATTTTCAAACGCCTTCAACAGCGGCGGTTCCTCGTCCTCGACCGTGCTGCCGCAGACCAGCACCGGCCCGGCGCCTTCGGCCGCGAGCGAGCGGCGCAGGCTCTCCACAATCGGCGGAGGCGAAGGCAAACTCACATCGAACTTAAGATTTCCGGTGACCTGCACGCGTTCAGCGATGGCGCCAATCGACTGCAGCCTGGCGCTGTCCTCCTGCGTCTGGGCAAGAAACAGATCGACGTGCACCAGCATTCTCCGCAGAGCCCAGCGAAAACGGCGGTAGCGCGGTAATGACCGGTCGGAGATGCGCGCGTTCACCACCGCGATGCGCGCCCCGCTGGCATGTGCCTGCCGCAGGAAGTTGGGCCAGAATTCGGTTTCTGCCAGCACCACCAACTCCGGTTGCAAGGCCTGCAGAAACGGGCGGATCGCGAACGCGAAATCCATCGGAAAATAGAAGACGCTCTCGTCGCCAAAACGCTTGCGGGCGAGTTCCTGGCCCGTGTCGGTGGTGGTCGATACCAGCACGCGATGCCGCGGAAGGTTGCGCCGCATCTGCTCGACCAATCCGCTGACGGCCAGCACCTCGCCGACGGAAACCGCATGAACCCAGATAACACGACGCGCCCGCGAGCCTTCGCCAGCCGCACGCAGACGTGCCGGAACCCGTCCCAGGCGTTCGACAAATCCGTTGCGATATTTGCCGTGGCGCAGAATCTGGTAGAGCCAATAAGGCAGGCTCAGCAGCATTCCGAGCGCCAGCACCAGACTGTATAGAAAATAGCTCAAGCTGGAGCCATTCTAAACCGGGTCATCGGCGGCGGGTGCGCCGGCCTTCTATAATTGGTGACATGCGGGCTTTACCCTCAACATCCTCGAGATTTATCCGAAGCCTGGTCGTAGCGGCGCTATGTGTGGGATGGTTTGTGCCCGGCGTGCTGGCGGGCAAGAATTTTGTGAAGCCGGTGGCGAAGGCCGCCATCAATTATCCCGCACATGATTTCCATCGCGACGAGAAGGCCGCGATCGCTGCCGATCCCTACGACACGCCGGAAAAGGCCAAACTCTTTTCCACGGATTTTGCGGCGCACGGATTCCTGCCGGTTTTTTTCATCGTGACCAATGACGGCGACCAGCCCATCTCTATCGCCAAGATGGAAATCACGGTGATCACGGCCCATCACTCGAAGCTCACGCCCATTACCGTGGATGACCTGTACCGGCGCCTGTCCAATCCGCAGGCCAGCACGCGGCCCAGTCCGATTCCTCTGCCGCACAAAGCCAAGAGCGGGATCAGCAAGAAAGAAATGGATGAGATCGAGTCTTCGCAATTCGCGGCGAGAGCGGTTGAGCCGCATAGCACGCAGTCGGGATTTTTGTTTTTCGACGTAAGCGACATCTCGTCGCCTCTGGCGGGCGCGACCATCGATATCACCGGTGTCGCCGACGCCAAGGGGAACGAGCTGCTCTATTTCGAGATTGCGGTGGACAAGTATCTGGATGCGCCGCAGAACCCGAACTAAGATCGGGCGCTGGACTGCAGCCCTCGGACCTCGGACCTTTTGTCGCTGAGGTCTGAGGTCCGAAGGCTGTGGTCCGAGGGCTGAGGTCCGGCGGCTTCACTCCAGTTTGCCGTGGATTTGGGCAGCAATTGGCGTTAGTGTAGTGCGTTACACCCTCCGGAGGTCCTCATGAGCAAGTCGAAGTCGCAGAAATCAGCCGGCAATCGCCGCAGCTTTCTGAAGGCCAGCGGCCTCATGACCGCGGCCGTATTTGGTTCGGCTGCGCTTCCCGATGTTGCCAGGGCTCAGCCCTCGAACGCTCTGCCTTTCAATCCGGCAACCACCGATGCTATGCCGACGCGGAATCTGGGAAAGACGGGATACAAGGTCGGCATCTTCAGCCTGGGAGGCCAGGCCTCTCTGGAGAGGGCGAACAACGAAGCTGCGGCCGTGCCCATCATCGAGCGCGCGCTCGACCTGGGCGTGAATTACATCGACACGTCTTCGATCTACGGCGGGCCCGAGCGCTGGAGCGAGCAATACGTTGGCAAGGTGATGAAGCACCGGCGCGGCGATGCCTTTCTCGCGACCAAGACGAAGGAGCGGACGCGTGACGGGTCTATGCGCATGATCGAGAAGTCGCTCAACTTGCTGCAGACCGATCACGTCGACCTGTGGCAACTGCACGACATTGGCACCATGACCGATATCAACGAGATCTTCGCCAAGGGCGGGGCCATGGAGGCGCTGCTTGAGGCGCGCGACCAGAAGATCGTGCGCTATCTCGGCGTCACGGGCCACTACCGGCCTGATGCGCTGATCGAGGCCATCCATAGGCATCCGTTCGACACGATCCTGATGGCGGTGAATGCGGCCGATCCACATCACTACAGCTTCAGTGAGCAACTGCTGCCGTTGGCGGTGGAGAAACAGATGGGCATTATTGGAATGAAGGTGCCGGCGCGGGGACGCATTCTTTCGTCGTGGACGCCTCCGCCCATCGAACAACAGAAGCATTCATGGGAAGGCATGGCGATACAGGCAACGACCGGGGGCACGCTGGATATGCGGCAGGCGATGTACTATTCGCTGTCGCTGCCGGTCAGCACGGTCATCATCGGCTGCGATTCCATTCCGCAGCTCGAGCAGAACGTGCAGCTGGCGCGCGAGTTCACTCCGCTGAACCAGCAGCAGATGGCGGGGTTAACCGAGAAGGCGCAGCCGGTGTCGAAGCAGTCGCTGTTCTTCCGGTTTTATGAGCGGGCGTAAGGACGGCATCTCCACGCGAAAAAGATTGTCATCCTGAGGGCCGCGCCTTTTGCGGGCCGAAGGACCTATGCATTTTCTTTGCGGCGCACGAAAATTGCATAGGTCCTTCGCTTTGCTCAGGATGACAAAGCTCAGTCCCGGTCTCGTTCGTTGCGCCCTTTATAATCACAGCCTATGGTCACCACGACGGCCGATTCCGTTGCCGCCCACGCTACCTATGAGCCGGTCATTGGGCTGGAAGTGCATGTTCAGCTGCTGACGGCGACCAAGATTTTCTGCTCGTGCTCGACGCGATTTGGGGCGCCGCCGAACTCGAACGTCTGCCCGGTATGCCTGGGGATGCCGGGGGCGCTGCCGGTACTCAATAAGAAAGTCGTGGAGTTCGCCACGCTGGCGGCGATGGCGCTCGAGTGCCGCATCAACGAGACTTCTATTTTTGCGCGCAAGAACTATTTCTATCCCGACCTGCCTAAGGGCTACCAGATTTCGCAGTACGACAAGCCGCTGGCGGAGAACGGATTCATCGAGATTCCCGCTGGCAAGGGCAAGAAGAAAATCGACATTACCCGCGTGCATCTCGAAGAAGATGCGGGCAAGAGCCTGCACGAAGGCTTTCCCGACTCGGACGAGAAGACCGCCATCGACCTGAACCGCACCGGCGTGCCGCTGATTGAAATTGTCAGCGAGCCCGACATCGCTTCGCCTGACGAGGCTTACGAATATCTGACGCGGCTGAAGGAAATCATCCTCTACACCGGCGTCAGCGACTGCAACATGGAGGAAGGCTCCCTGCGCTGCGATGCCAACGTCAGCGTGCGGCCGCGGGGACAGAAGGAATTCGGCACCAAGGCCGAAATCAAGAATGTGAATTCGTTTCGGTTTATCCGCGAAGCGCTGGAGTACGAAATCGGACGGCAGATTGGCGTCCTCGAGTCGGGCGGGAAGATTACGCAGGAGACGCGACTCTACAACTCGAACGAAGGCAAGACCTACAGCATGCGCTCGAAAGAGCAGGCGCACGATTATCGCTACTTCCCCGAGCCGGATCTGCCACCGCTGGTGGTCGACGAAAAGTGGAAGGCTGAAATCGGCCGCGGGATGCCTGAACTCCCCGAAGCCCGCCGCGCGCGCATGGTGAAGGATTATGGCATCACCGAATACGACGCGCACGTGCTCACCTCTCCGAAGTCGCTCGCCGACCAATTCGAAGAAGCGGCGAAAGCCGCCAAGAATTCCAAGCGCGTGGCGAATCTCGTGCAGAGCGAGTTGATGGGGCGCCTCAAGGCCAAGGGCATCGAGATCGAACAGTCACCGATTTCGATGAAGGGAGTGGCAGCGTCGGCCGATCTGGTCGAGGCGGGGACGATCTCGGGCAAGATGCTTAAGGAGCTTTACGATCTCTCGTTCGAGCGCGGCAGAGATTTCCCTGTGGTGTATGAAGAGGAAGGCCGGCCGCAGCAGTCCACTGATACCGCCGTGTTGGAGAAGTTGATCGACGAAGTTCTGGCCGTCAATCCTAAGCAACTGGAGCAGTACCGCGCTGGTAAAACGACCATGATCGGGTTCTTCGTTGGCCAGGTGATGAAAGCGTCCAAAGGGCAGGCCAGCCCGCAGATCGTGAATGAACTGCTGGGGAAGAAGCTGAAGTAGCCCATGTGGGACGGACACTCCTGTCCGTCGCTTTTGACGTTGATTTTGTTTGGCAGTGCGAAAGCAGCGGGCTAACTGCAGCTGCAAATTCAAAACCAAGGTCAAAAGCGACGGACAGGAGTGTCCGTCCCACACTTGTTGGCTATCACTTTGGTCACCTAATCTTTCTTGCGACCAGCCGCTACCATGACATTGGCCGCCCGTGTTGGGCTGACCGCCTCGAGGCGCTATGAAGAAATTCAAGATCGATCGCATTATCAGCATTGCGACTTTGGTGGCGTCGTTGGTCGCGATTTTTCTAGTGCTGAAGAGACCTGCGCCGGTGGCGCGACCGCAGGCTCCGGCGGCGATTGCGGAACATGCGCAGTCGTTCGATCAGAAAATGGCCGAGTTCCAGCAGGAAACGCAGCAGTCGAGCTCGAGCGGAACCTCCCAGACCTCGACCTCCGACGCCGGACAGGCCGCGTCGTCGAGTCCCAAGGCTGAGGTACATATCAATTCCGACGAGATCAGCGCCGTGCTGGCGCAGTCGTTGGGCACCGCGGGCGGGGCGTCCGGCCTTACTCCCGACTCCAACATCGGCAGCGCTCCCACCATTAAGGACCAGCAAGTCAGTTTCGACGGTGACCTGGTGCACGGGCAGTTCCTCACAGAAATTGCCGGCAAAGATGTCTGGGTAACAGTCGCTGGCCACATCGGCGAAAAAGACGGCTACGCGACATTCGAACCCACTGAGTTCAAGGTGGGAGACTTAAGCGTTCCCGTTTCACTGGTGAATCCCGCCCTGCAGAAAAAGCTGGCCGAACAACGCGACCGGCTTAAGCTTCCGGACAACGTTGGCGCGATGAAAGTGGAGAACGGCGAACTGGTGATGCAGCAGAAATAGCCGCTGACCGAAATCTGACGCCTGTGTTATCTTTCCGCCATTGCCATGGCAAGTGCGGCGGAACAATTTGTCGATCCTGTTTCATTCCCCGTTCGTTTCGGGCGCTCCAGACCACTCACGCTTTTCTTCCTGCTGACCTATGCATGGACCTGGAGCTGGTGGCTGGGTGTGGCCGCCCTCGTTCCCGACAACAAAGCCGACACCTACGGGGAACCGCTGTTCTTCGCAGGCGCGTTCGGTCCGACAGTGGCTGCCTTGATCACTCGCGGGCTGGCGGATCGCGACATGAAAATTTGCCGCTTGTGGACGGGCTGGTACAGCTTGGCTGGTGGTTTGGTATTCGGCTTGGGCGCCTTCTTCGTCGCCGTGCTGGTGGCGCCATCAGCGGCGCTGGTAAAGGCGCCGATCTACGCGCTGCAGTGGTCGTCTCTGCTGCATTGGAGCACATACGCGGTCAATTACTCGACACTTCTTGGCGGTCCGTTTCCCGAAGAGCCGGGATGGCGCGGTTTCGCCCTGCCGAGATTGCAGGAGCGCTATGGTGCGGTGCGGGCGACGTTGATTCTCGCTCCGCTGTGGGCAGGATGGCACCTGCCGCTGTTTCAGATGCAGGGCTGGAGCAGCGCCAATCCGTGGCAGTTTCTTCTGATCCTAGTGGGAATCTCATTCTTACTTACAGCGGCCGCCAATGTTTCGAAGTTTAACGTGGTCGTCGCAATTGTGCTGCATGCGTTTTTTAATACCAGCAGCGGGCTGGGGAATGTGCTGACGAGGGATTTGCCGCGACGGCCGCACGAGATGATGATCTACACGTTTGTGGTATTCGGTGGCGGCGTGGTGGTGGGGCTGGCTGCGCTTTGGGTGCACGGCGACCTGAATGGTCGGCACTCGGCCAGTGAGTGACCCGCTGAGGACTACAGCGGCCTGCGGCCGCTGACCGGTTCAAAGACCCGGTCCCACACTAATCTGGTCTCACCGCGACGGCCATCAATTGTGCTTGATGAACTTCCCGGTCTTCTGCCCGGTCAGCGAGTTGTAGAGCGTTTCCAGAAACGCGTCTTCGTTGACGAAGTCTCCGGAATACTTCTTCCAGGGAGCGAGTAACTTCGCCTGCTTCATCTGATCGAGCGTCTTGTGTTCTTTCAGCGCCTTCTCGACCACGGCCCGAGTCTCCTTCAGCATCGTCAAGTACGCGCGCACGTCATCGAGACTCGAAACCGGCCCGTGCCCGGGGATGATTTTCACATCGGGCGGCACCTGCGCAATGACTTTCTCCACGCCATCGATCATGCCATTGATGCTGCCTCCGCTCATAACGTCGATGAAAGGAAAGCCGTAGGTGACGAAATCGTCGCCCATGTGAACGACGTTGGACTTGGGGAAAAAGATGATCGAGTCACCGTCGGTGTGGCCTGCGGGAAAGAAAAGCGCGCGGATATCTTCGCCATTCAAGTGCACGGTCACGTCGTGATCGAACGTTATGATGGGGAGGGCCTCTTTGGCCGCGGGCTTCACGTCCATATGGATTGAACTGCCGTTGCCGGCTGATCCGCCTGACTCTAGCCGCTTCCGCACGTTGTCGTGCGCGATGATGGGCGCCTGCTTCTGGAAATAGGCGTTTCCGCCGGTGTGGTCGCCGTGATAGTGCGTGTTGATGATGAAGCGTACCGGCTTGTCGGTAATGCCTTTCAACGCGGCCTGGATTTTCTCGGCGAGCGGCGCGTATTGATCGTCGACAATGACGATTCCGTCGTCGCCGACCGACGCGCCAATGTTTCCTCCTGCGCCTTCCAGCATGTAGACGTTGCCGGCCACCTTAGTGACCTTCATCTGGACTTTGCTGAAATCCTGTTCCTGGGTTGCGGCGAGACTGCAGGAAAGCAGAAGACTCAAGGCCAAAATCGACGCTTTGTACATGGGCAGGCTCCCTGTCAAGCGAACAGATTCTACCGGATAGACGAGTCAAGTTAGAATCTTCTTGACCCTTCCCTTACGTCAGACCTTAAAACCTCGAATGGGGGACCTGTGAACCATACCTACCTGCCGAACGAGTTCGCCAAGCGCGCCGGAGTCACCATCCGCGCCCTGCATCACTACGACCGTCTTGGACTGCTCAAACCAAGCGGCCGCACTGCCGCGGGGTATCGGGTGTATTCGGACCGCGACTTCGCGCGCCTGGAGCAGATCGTAGCGTTGAAGTTCATCGGATTTCCCTTATCTCAGATCCGGGAACTCCTTCACCGCAAGGACACCGATCTAACCGCCGCGCTTCGCCAGCAACGCGAGATTCTCGCTGAAAAGCGAGAACATCTCGACCGCGCCATGCAGGCTATCGAACGAGCGGAAAAGATCGTGGCCAGTGGGGGGAAGCCGGATTGGGAGCCATTCCGCAAGGTCATCGAGGTGATTCAAATGCAAACCAGAAAAGACTGGATGAAGAAGTATTACACCGAAGAGCAACTGGCAAATCTGCGCAAGCGCTGGTCGCCCGAGGTGCAGGCGGAGTCGCAGCGCGGGTGGGAAGCGTTGGCGAAAGACACAGAGGAAGCCATTGCAACGGGAGCCGACCCCGCCGGCGAGGTCGGGCGGCAATTGGCGGCACGCCGGAAAAGGCTGCTGGCGATGTTCACTGGAGGCGATCCCGGCATGGAGCAGAACTTGCAAAAGCTCTATGCCGACAAAGCCAACTGGCCAGCCAGTTTCAAGAAACCCTACAGCGACGCGGTCGACAGGTTCCTTTGCCAGGCTGCCGAGGCTCTGGCAAAAAACGAACCTGTAGGCTGCGAATAACTTGCGGAAGGAAGTTGAACTCGAAGGCGCGGTTCTCATCCGCGCCTGAGTTCTTCTCACGGAATGCTGCCCGCACCGACTCGCCCGATTTATTCCGGATGCAGGCTGTCGTACATCTTCCACAGCTTGTCGGCGCTGGCGCGATAGATGACCCAGCCGCTGCCGCCATCGGCGATTTCGCGGAAGAGCAGCTCGCCGCGGCGATCGCCGTCGGCGTCTACTGCGTCGATCAATTCGAGACGGGGAGTCAGGTCGAGATGGTATTTGTCGGTCACTCCTACATAAACCTTATGCAGGTTGTTGTAGATGTCGGGATAGGCCACCAGCATGATCGAGTATTGCAACTCAGCATCTACCGCCGAGGAGGGAGCGCCCGCGGGCGGCGGAGGCATGTGCGCTTCGGCGCTGAACACCATAATGGGGATGTTGTTGCCCCACAAGTCGTACGACTTCATCTGCACGTTTTCGATAATTGGATCTTTCGGTTTTGCGGCCGGAGCGTGGTGAGCAGCCTGCGAACCAGCCGGCTTCGGCGCGGGCTTGGGCGTGGGCGTGATCGTGATCCTTGCCTTGGCCCGCGCGGCCACGTAGGCGCGCACCTGTTCCTTGGCCAGGGCTATCATCTGCTGGCGGCGCTCCCCTTCTTCGTCCTTGAGCCAATCGAAGGCGAACGACTTAGGATCGGGTCCCGTGGCATCGGAAATTGCGGGAACGATGTCGACCGGCGCTGTGTTGGCGGCGGGCGGAGCGGATTTTGCGGCATCCGCGGACGGCGCCTTGGTCGGCTCGGCACCGGGCTTGCTGTAGCCGGGCACTTCATCTTCTGGCAAGGGCTCGACGGGCTTGCCGCGGCGCAGCGTCGGCCGGTTGGCTGCAGAGGCCCCGCTGTCGGATGTTGGCAGGTTTGCGCGAGCATCGGTCTTGGTGTCGTCGGGCTTGGTGTCGCTCGGCTTGGTGTCGCCTGGCTTCGAATCGCTCGGCTTTGAACCGCCCGGCGGCGTTGATCCGGACGCAGGCGGACTGCTCGCCGGAGTCGAACTTGCTGGCGGGGGCGACGAGGGCGGAGAAACTCCCTTGGTCAGGCGCGGAGGGTCATCCCCGGAACCCGACGGCGCGGTGGGTTGAGATGGGGGCGGTGCAGACGGCGGCGGGCTCGCAGGCTGCGACACTTTTGTGGGATCGCGGGTGAGCCGCGGAGGGGCGTCGCTATTGTCGATTCCCGCGGGCGCGGTTTCCGCCTGCAACGGTTTGTTCGCTTCCTGGCTTCCGGCGGGAGCCCACTTGCCGGTGCCGATCCACGGACTCGGCACGTTGGCAGATCGGCTGTGCAGCGCGCTGCTGACCGTGAACAGGCCCAGGGAACTGCCGGAGCGTTCTGCCTCGTAGACCGTGCCCTGCTCCAGCGCCATCGGGACCGGGTCGGCCTTGTACGCGGCTGCGTCCCAGAACTTGCCGTCGACCAGGATCGCCACCGGCACCAGTGACGTCTTGCCGTTGGCGGACATTTGGAGCACGCCCAGCGCTCGCGGGCCCGCATCTTTCTTTCTGGGGGCTTTCCGCTCCCCGGGCGTGATCTGCGGCCTCTCCTCCTGCGCCAGGGTGACGCCGGACCACGATATAACGCAGGCCAATAGCGCGAATAGAAGCGATCCGCGGGATAAAGTCCTGCGGTGTAAAATCTTGACGAAGGCTGGCGGGCCGGACGCTGGTTTCGCGGTGCTCCTGGCGTTGGGCTTCGATTCTTCTGGAGAAGTCATGAATATCAATGATAAGGCCCCCGACTTTACTTTGCAGGACGAGAATGGGAAAGAAGTCGCGCTCAAGGACCTGCGCGGAAAAACGGTTGTTCTCTTCTTTTACCCCCGCGCCGACACTCCGGGTTGAACCATCGAAGCTCGCGGGTTCCGCGACTCATACAAGAAGATGCAGAAGACGGGTGCGGTGCTGCTCGGGATCTCGCCGGATACTCCGAAAGCGCAAAAGAAATTTCAGGAGAAGTTCGACCTGCCCTTCACGCTGCTCGCCGACGCGGACAAAAAAGTCGCCGGGGCTTTCGGCGTCATGAAAGAGAAAAACATGTACGGCAAGAAGGTCTGGGGAGTAGCGCGGACCACATTCATCATCGGCCCCGAGGGAAGGATCCAGCATATCTTCGAGAAGGTCAAGCCGGAGGGCCACGCTGAGGAAGTGCTGGCTTATCTGAAGGAATCGGCCGAGGGCGCGGCTTAAGGGGTAGGATGGCGGACGAAGGAACTATTCCAGTGTGCGCTTCGTATCGATTATTAGCTGGAGTTGCGGGCTGGAATTGTGCCTTCGGCGCTCCGGTGCTGGGAGGAATCATGCGTGGTCTCATCAGAGCTGTTGGAGTTTCTGGAATTCTGCTGCTCGCTCTTGCCGGTGCGGTCGCGAAACCGGCGGCTTCGCCCGCGGACGATCGCGCCTCCGTGGTGATCGTCTTCAAAGACGGGCACCGCCAGAGCCTGGCCACCGCCGAGATCGCGCGCATTGATTTGAAAGCTCCGGCCGTGATCGTCTATAAGGACGGCCACCGGGAGAAGGTTTCCGCAGACATTGACCGCATTGAATTCGGGCCGCCGGATGTCGCCATGACACCCGGACGATCTCACTTCGTAGGAAAATGGGAAGTGGGTGAAGGCAATAACAGCGGCACGTTCTTCATCACGCTCGACGCCGACGGAGAGGCAAGGAAGACCCTCGGTTCATCCCACGGGACCTGGACCCTGGTGGATGGAGAGGCGCGGATCAGTTGGGAGGATGGCTGGCACGACGTGATCCGGAAGGTGGGAACCAGGCACGAGAAAGTTGCCTACGAGCCGGGTAAATCCTTCGACGACACGCCCTCCAACGTGACCGCCGCAAGGAACACACAGCCCAAACCGATTTAGTCGGCGCGATCCGGGTCTGATTTGCATGCCTGATTTTACAGTATGCTAAAAAACTCAGTTGGTCGAAAAGGAGCGACGACGAGGGCTGAAGCCCAGATTAATTTTCAACGGCTTACGTGGCCCTAAAGGGCCGATCTTCCACGGTGCCACCGCCAAATCCGAGTTTTTCAGCAAACTGTTTAGCCGCTGCGGTTGCTCGCGGCCAACAAACTTGCACCCCATTCCATTTAAGATTTCCCCTGATGCCTGAATCGCAAACTTCGCCGACTGTCCAAATTAGCCCGCTTGAGCGGGCGTTCTACAGCCGCGATCCGCGCCGGGTGGCGCGCGAACTCCTGGGCAAGGTGTTGGTCCGCAAACGCGGAAGACAACGGCTCACGGCCCGCATCGTGGAGGTCGAAGCCTACCTCGGAGAGAAGGATCCCGCTTCCCATGCCGCTGCCGGTAATACCGCCCGCACTTCCGTGCTGTTCGGTCCACCCGGGCATGCGTATATCTACTTCATCTACGGCAATCACTACTGCCTCAATGTTTCGTGCGAACCCGAGGGACGCGCGGGAGGCGTTCTCTTCCGTGCTGTGGAACCGCTCTCGGGCGTCGAAGAAATGGCGCGGGCCCGCGGCATCGAAATCCATGGCGCCAAGAAAGATGTAAAAGATCTGGTGAGGCTCACTAGCGGTCCGGGACGCCTATGCGAGGCGTTCGGTATCACCCGCGTCCGCGACAATGGGTGTGATCTCACCTCCCCGGCGAGCGGTCTGTGGATCGGCGAAGACGGATATCGCGCCCGGGGCATCCGAACCACTCCCCGCATCGGCATCACCAAGGCCGTGGACAAACCGCTGCGCTACATCCTGGTGGGAAATCCTTTTGTCTCAAGGAAAACTAGCAGGTAGATGGGATTTCGAGGATCGCCGCCCTTGACGCTGGTAAAAATTACGGGCGCATAATTTGACAGGCGGGTGTAGACTTGCGGTCGTGTCGAGTAAGCTAAAAGCCTTGCTGGAAGGGGCTTTCGCCGACACCGTAGACGATTTCCCTGCAACCTGGCCGCGGCAGGGACCATCTCATCCCTTAGGAGCATTCGTGGTTCGCCTGGCGCGATTCCAGCTTTTCGCCGCGGTCTTCGCAACGTTCGGCGCCGCAGTGCCGTTGCTCACCGCCGCCGACGGGGCCGTAACGAACCACCCCACGACCGCCTCTTATATCCTCGTCGGATTTGCGGGCGGCTTTGTGCGCCACGACGATCCGCACCACGGGCCGGTACAACTCGCGGAGAGAATCCGGCAAGACCTTCCCAAAGGTGCGACGATTCAGGTTTTTGAGAATCGCCGCCGGCGAGCGGCATACAGAAGCATCCTGCGCCTGCTCGACACCAATCACGACGGCGTGCTGAGCGACCAGGAAAAAGCGCAGGCCCGCATCGTTCTCTTCGGCCATAGTTGGGGAGCGTCGGCCGTAGTGATGCTGGCCCGCGAACTGGATCGCGCCGGAATTCCGGTGCTGCTCACCGTGCAGGTCGACAGCGTCGCTAAGCCTTGGCAAAGCGACAAAGTCATTCCAGAAAATGTGGCGGCGGCGGTCAACTTCTACCAGCCGCATGGTCTGGTTCACGGCCGCTCGCAGATCACCGCCGCTAACGATTCAAGGACGCAGATTCTCGGCAACTACCGATTCGATTATCAGAAAACGCCGGTGCAGTGTGTCGGAGGCTCCTGGTTTCAGCATGTCTTTACGCCCAGCCACCTGCAGAGCCAATGCGATCCGCGGCTGTGGACGCAGGTCGAAACACTCGTGCGCGAAACAATGGTGCGCGAAACAATGCTGCGCCAGCGCATGGAGCCGCAACCCGCTACTGTGGCGTCGATTCCACAGCCCTGAGCGGGCAGTCGAAAACCGTTTTATACCCTCACTCCGTCGGCCATGCTGGCGACGAGACGAAACGATTCATCTGATCGCCTGTAGTATGGTTCCATCGAATGGTGGAAGCATTTCCAATTCTCATCTCCGTCGCACCGGAAGACGGCGGCCAGCGCCTTGACCAGTTCCTGGTGGCTCGTCTCGACGTGAGCCGGGCGCGGGTACAGCAGCTAATCTCGGAACAAAAGGTTCTGGTAAAAGATGTGCCGGCGAAGGCGTCGCTGAGGCTGCGGGGCGGCGAACATATCAGCGTCCTGGGCTCGGCTGAGCGGCCGCCTTTACGCGCCATGGCCGAAGAGATTCCGCTGGACATACTGTACGAAGACGACGATCTCGCCATCATCAACAAGCCTGCCGGGATGATGGTGCACGCGGGCGCAGGCGCGACCGAAGACCAGCGCAATCGCGGCACCCTGGTGAATGCGCTGCTGCATCATTTTGCGGCGCTCTCGACGGTGGGCGGGGAGATGCGGCCCGGGATCGTGCATCGCCTGGACAAGGAAACCAGCGGTCTTATCATCGTGGCGAAAAACGATGACGCGCATCGCAAGCTGGCGGCGCAGTTTGCCCGGCGCGAAGTGAAGAAGACTTACATCGCAATGGTGCATGGGTGGCCGAAAAAAGATCGTGGAACGATTTCGGCCAGCATCAGCCGCGACCGGTTGCGGCGCATACGGATGACCACGCGGGGTACGGGCGGGCGCGACGCGATTTCGCATTACAGCGTCATGCAGCGGCTGGATACGGCATTTGGCAAGTTCGCGCTGGTCGAGGTGAAGATTGATACGGGGCGGACTCATCAGATTCGCGTCCACATGGCGTCGCTGGGGCATGCGGTTGTGGGCGATGCACTTTATGGCGCTCCGCGCGAGATGCGGGCGCGGCGCGGGCGCGCTACGGACGAGGGCGGCGCCATTTCGTTGTCGCGAAATTTTCTGCATGCGGCGCAGCTGGAAGTGGCACATCCACGGACGGGGGAGCAGATTGCGCTGCGGAGCCCGCTGCCGGCGGAGCTGCAGGCGTTTCTGGCGGCGGTCGAGAGAGACGTGGCAACCCACGTCCCTACGAAGGGCTGACCTTTTCAAGTTGAGAACCATGGCGGGCGGACAGATATAATGTCAAATCAGATGGAGACTCTGGGGATGAAATTGATTACCGGTTCTGGATTGGCTCTGCTGCTGGCTTTGGCAGCGAGCGCTACTGCACAGTCGACGGCTCCAACGCCGGCCGCTCCGGCATCCGCGGCTGCGCCGCAGCAGGCGCAGCCTTCGAATACTCCGCCTGCTAGTAGTACACCGGCCGGGCAAGGGCAATCGCCCGCCGATCCGAACGCGGACGACTCGGTCACGACCATCCGCACGAGGACCAACGAAGTGAATGTCGTGTTCACGGTGACCGACAAGCATGGGCGGCGTATTACCGACATGAAGCAGGCGGATTTCCGTGTGTTGGACGACAATAAGCCGCCGGAATTGATCCGCAGCTTCCACGCTGAAACCAACCTCCCGCTTCAGGTCGGTCTGCTGATCGATGCCAGCAATTCCGTGCGCGACCGGTTTAAGTTCGAGCAGGAATCCGCCGTCGAGTTCCTGAACCAGACGATTCATCCGCGCTACGATCAGGCGTTTGTGGTCGGTTTTGACGTGACCCCCGAGGTCACACAGGATTTCACCGACAACACCGAATTACTGGCGCATGGAGTGCACGAACTGCGTCCGGGCGGCGGTACGGCGCTCTACGATGCGCTTTATTTTGCCTGCCGCGACAAGTTGCTGAAAGCTCCGAAGTCGGTCACGGTGCGGCGCGCTATCATTTTGCTCAGTGACGGCGACGATAACCAGAGCCATGTCACCCGCGAAGAGGCGATCGAAATGGCGCAACGCGCCGAGGCCGTGGTCTACACGATCAGTACCAACGTGAGCGGGACCTCAGGGCCGGGCGACAAAGTGCTCGATCGCATTGCCGATGCCACCGGAGGACACCCGTTCCATCCGTTCCAGATTCGCGATGTGGCCAACGCATTTGCCGAAATTCAGGACGAACTCCGCAGCCAGTACGCAATCTCCTATAAACCCGCGGATCTCAAATCAGACGGGCACTACCGGACGATCGAGATCGAGGCCAACGACCGGAAGAATTTCCGGGTGCGGTCGCGGCGCGGGTGGTACGCTCCGGTGCAGTAGCGAAGGGCATGAACCACGAAGGACACGAAGGTTCACGAAGGAAGCCCTTGGTATTTGCCACCTTCGGGGACCTTCGCGCCCTTCGTGGTTAACGGGTTCTGATCAACCCAAACTATGCCGGGATATTCTGGAACACCTCTTCCGAAAAAGCTGGGCATCAAACCCGGATTCCGAGTGGCCCTGGATGGGATGCCCGCCGAGGTGAAAGCGGAATTGAAAGCGGCGCTGGCCGAGTGTGAGGTTGTTCGCGGTCTCAAAAAGCCGGTCGACTTCCTCATGGTGTTCACAAAATCAAAACAGGGCTTGGCTGAAGACTTCGAGCACCTCAGCAAGCAACTTACTCCGGCAGGAATGTTTTGGGTAAGCTGGCCGAAGAAGAGTTCCGGTGTGGCCACCGACCTGGATGAAAACATTGTCCGCGAGATTGGGCTGGCGGCGGGGCTGGTCGACGTGAAGGTCTGCGCGGTCACTGAGATCTGGTCGGGGTTGAAATTTGTGCGGCGCGTGAAGGACCGATAAAAAAGAACCGCTGAACGTGAAGACGGCTTAAAACGTTCGGCGCGGAGAAAGAAACTATGGTGCGAGTGGGCTTGATCGGATTTGGGCTGGCGGGGCAGGCGTTTCATGCGCCCGTAATTCGGGGCGTGCCGGGGATGGAACTGGCCTGCATTCTAGAGCGGCACGGGTCGAATGCGAAAGCAAAGTATCCGGAAGTTCGAGTAGCGCGTACGCTCGACGAAATGCTCTCCGACAAAAGCATCGGCTTGTGCGTGGTGGCCACGCCTAACGATTCGCACTATTCGTATACAAAGGCCTGCCTCGAAGCGGGCCGCGACGTGGTCGTGGACAAACCGTTCACGCCAACCATGGCGGAAGCGGAGCAACTGGTGCGACTCGCCGCCGATCGCGGCCGGCTGGTCACCGTGTATCAGGACCGCCGTTGGGACGGCGCTTTCCTGACGGTGAAGAAGCTGGTGGGTTCGGGCGCACTGGGCACGGTCGCCGAGTATGAAGCACGCTTCGATCGGTTCCGGTTGGATACCAAGCCGAGCGCCTGGCGGGAGCAGGCGGAATTTCCTGCGGCCGGCGTGCTCTGGGATCTCGGTCCACACTTGATCGACGGAGCGCTGGTATTGTTTGGCGAGCCGGAGACGATTTGTGCCTCGGCACTCCGTCAGCGCGAGGCGTCGAAGATCGACGATGCGTTCGACGTCATCATGCAGTATCCCAGGACGCGGGCGACATTGCGGGCGCGGATTATCGCCTACGCGCCTGGCCATCACCTGCTGCTTCATGGGACGGAAGGATCGTTCATCAAGTTCGGGATGGATCCCCAGGAAGAAATCCTGCGCGGCCCCAATTGTCCGGACGGGCTGGACTGGGGCTCGAATTGGGGGCTGGAACCGGAGGAACGCTGGGGGATTTTGAGTCGGGTGAATGGAGAAACTCGCAAGGTGCAGACCGAGCGTGGAGACTATCGCGGGTTCTACGCCAACGTGCGAGATGCCATCGAGAAAGGAGCGCCGCTGGATGTGACACCGGAGCAGGCGTTGCGCACGATGCGCGCGCTCTTGCTGGCGCACAAGAGCAGCCGGGAAGGGCGGACAGTCCGGTGGACGGAAGCGCCGGAGTGAACGGCCTTCGCGGGCGAGCCGCCCCCGGGACAGCCGGCCAGAGGCCGGCGCTACTTAGGCCTTCATTACTTTCTGAAACGCGGCCTGGAACTTTTCCATTTCTTCCTGCGTGCCTACGGTAATGCGGACGTGGGTGGGCATGATTGGCCAGACACGGCCGATCAGAACGTTCTCCTTCGCCATGGCGTCGCGCACATCCTTGCCGGGGCGTTTGGTATCGAGCAGAAAACAGTTCGACTCCGAAGGAATGTAGGTATACCCGTTGCGATCCAGCCATTGAAACGTCTGCTGCCGAATGGTGGCATTGATGCGGCGGCGTTCGGAAACGAGTTGCGGATCCTTCAGGCTGGCAGTCGCTGCGACGATGGCGGTGACGGGCATAAAGTTCTGCCCGCCGCGGGCCACAACTTTTTCGAGCAAGTCGGGGCGGGCGATTACAAATCCACAGCGCAGACCGGCCATTCCGTAAACCTTGGAGAACGTCCGCAGCACGATGACATCTTTTCCAGCTTTGACCATATCGAGCGCGGACGGCGTTTCGGTCAGATGGATGTAGGCTTCGTCAACCAGGACGATCGAGTCTTTGGGTTTGTTGGCGGCTAGATATTCGATATCCGAGTGCGGAGTAAGCGTGCCTGTGGGGTTGTTCGGATTGCACATGTAGAAGACCCCGGCGTCGGGAGCGGCCGCGAGCATGGCTTTGACGTCATGCGCATAGGTTTTCGTGAGCGGAACGTTGACCACGCGTGCTCCCGTTATGGCCGCCATGTGCATGCCCGCCTCGAAACACGGATCGGCAGTGACGTAACTTTTCTGTGGCGAGGTGAACGCCAGTACGCTGAGACCCAGGGGCGGAGTTGAACCGGCGGTGCAGTAAATCCAGTCGGGGCTCAGGCCTTCCTGCTGGGCAAAGATGCTGACCAGTTCGTCGGTCAGATTGTCGGAATAGCGCCCGCCCAGGGGAATGATGGCGGCGAGAGCGTCGCGCGCCGCCTGACAGGGGCCCAGCGGATTCTCGTTGGCATCGATCAGCACGGCGTCCTTCGAGTGCGGCCGGCGGCGAGCTGCGGCGGCCAGCATGGGCTCGGTCATACCACGAAAGGCAGCCACTGCCGAAGCGGCAGCCGACAGGTGCAGAAACGAACGCCGGGAGAAATGAGGCATGGGACCCTCCGGAAGGGAGTGTATCAGTGTTCAGTGTAGAGCGGGCACTCCTGCCCGCTGCTCTTGATCTTGATTTTGAATTTGATTTCCGGAGATTCCAGAGAACTCAAAGTCAAAGTCAAAATCAAAAGCAGCGGGCAGGAGTGCCCGCCCCACATATGCTGGTCTTCACGATCTAGTCTTCTTTCCGTCCGGCGTAATAGCCCGCCCGGGCCTGGATCTTGTAACCCTGCTTGTTCTTGATCTCCAGCTTGCGGTAGCCGCCGTCGAGCTTGGTATTGGTGGGGGTATAGCCGATGTTGTACTGGCTGCGCAGTTCGGCCGCGATCTGGTCGAAGGCTTCCCGGAGCTTATCGAACTTGTTGCCGACATTGATGACCCGGCCACCGGTCTGCTCCGTGAGTTTCTTCATTTCGCCCTCGCCACCGTAGCCGATGCTCATACTTCCGTAGAATCCGCGATCGGCACAAAGCAGCACGTATACGATTGAATCCGCTTTCTGTGCCGCCTCGATCGCATCCCGTAGCTTCAAGCGGCTGCCTTCATCCTCGCCGTCAGTGAGCAGGATCATCGCCTTTCGTCCCACTTCTTTCGCCAGCATGTCGTGGGCGGAAAGATAAACAGCATCGTAGAGGACCGTGCCCGGAGAAGCTGCGGTAGGGACCGGACCGCCGCCGGCGCCGGGGAGGGTCGGCATGGTGACACCGGAATTGATCTTCACCGAATTCAGGGCCTTCTGCAGGCGTTGAACATCACGAGTAAAATCCTGGATCAGACTGGCATCGACGTTGAAGTCGAGGACGTAAGCCAGATCTTTGTCGGTCAAGACCTGCTTCAGGAACGCCCCGCCGACCTCCTTTTCCATGTCGAGAACCCGCAGCTGGCTGCCGCTGGAGTCGATCAGGATCCCGAGCGTCAACGGTAGGTTGGTCTCAGGTGTGAAATACTTCACGGTCTGTTTTTGGCCGTCTTCAGCGATGTCGAAGTCGTCCTTGGTCAGGTTGGGGATGAGGGCACCGTGCTTGTCTTTGACATTAAAGAAAAGCTGCACGACGTTGACGTTGATCTTCAGGGTCTCGGTGGACTGCTGAGTGTCGTCGGATTTCTGGTCTTCTGGTTTCTGGCCAGCGGATTGGGAAGTCGCCGGCGGGCTGGTTGGCTGCTGCGCGATGGTGAATGGAACCCCAACCGAAAGGGCAGCCAGGGCCACTATGGCCATCATTCGACGCTTGGGGGTAAAAGGCATAGGCATTCTGGAACTCTCTCGCGTTTCTGGGTTAGTGTTAGTCTAGTCCTGTAGCTTTAGATGCACCAAATAGGGCGATTCGGGCATCTCACTGATAAGGAAGTATATTTTTTCACGGGCGAGGATCGGAACCGGTGAGCGCAAGTAAGACAAGGTGGAGCTCGTTGGGAAGAACGCTGCTGGCGCTGGCGATGACGGTAGGCCTGGCGGCCTTGGCATTGCAGGCGCAGTCCAGCGACCAGCCTCAGACCCAGCAGCCGCCCGCCAAGCCCCAACCAGCGCAGGATATCCCGGATGCGCCCTCGGCGGTCCAGCCTCCGCCCAAGCCGGCCTTTCCCGAAGTGCCGACTGGCACGAAGAGGGGTGCAGAGCCGATTCCGTTCCCGGGGGACAACCCGCAACCACCGGACCAGAATAAGCAGGATCAAGACCAGGATAAAGCGGCTCCGCCTCCCATGCCTCCGGTGGAAACCGTTCCCGCCGGCAGCACGCCAAGAAACGAGATCAACGCCGCCGACGATCTCCCCAAGTTTGTAGTGAAGGTCAACTTCGTACAGGTCCCCGTGATGGTGAGAACTCCCGACGGGCGCCCGGTGGATGGCTTGCTCCCCAAAGATTTCACCGTCCTCGAAAACGGCAAGCCGCAGACCCTGACCTACTTCACCAGCGATCCGTTCGAGCTTTCAGTCGCGGTGGTGCTCGACATCGGCATGGCGGACGTCGCCCTGCAGAAGATAAATCAGACGTACACCGCTCTCGTGGGTGCCTTTAGCCCCTATGATGAAGTGGCTCTTTACACCTACAGCAGCACTGTGAGCCAGGTCTCCGACTTCACCGGCAAACCCGGGAAACTGACGGCCGTGCTGAACGAGATGAAGTTGGTCCGCGGGCATGCCAATGGCCCGCCGGTTCTGGGCGGACCGCTCGGGCCGGAAGGGCCTACGGTAAACGGGCTTCCCGTGGGGGGACCGCCGGTGCAGCCAGTCTATACGCCACCCAGGGAGGCGCACGTTATGAATGACGCGATCCTGCGCGCGGCGCTGGATCTTAGCAAGCGCGAGCGCACCCGCCGAAAAGTAATCTTCGTCATCAGTGATGGCCGGGAAATGGGCAGCCGAGCCAGTTACAGCGGCGTGCTGCACCTGCTCCAAACCCGCGACATCCAGGTGCGAGCCGTGGTTGTTGATAGCGGCGCTTTGCCCATTTTCAAGCAGCTTGACAAGTTCCATCTGCCGGACCAGGGCCGCACCAACAACCTTACGAGATATGTGAAGGCGACCTGCGGTGCATTGCCTCTTCCTGAGCTTTCGCGCAATGCGATCGAAGAGGCGTATGCGCAAATCGCTTCCGAGGCCCGCAATCAGTACACTCTGGGATATTCCCCCAAGCCCGTCACCGGCGCCTCGGCTTACCGCGCCGTCGAAGTACAGGTGCACAGGAAGGGCCTGAAGGTCGCTGCCAAGGATGGGTACTATGCCATCCCGACGGCACACTAATCGCTCGAAATTTCCCCGTTTTGGGGTACCCACCACTTCCGTGGGGCCCGGGGGGTCACGTGAGTAACCTGCGTGCGGTACGTCCCGTATGATATAAAGACCCCGAGCCTCCATAAGGACAATGGTGTGCGCGGCAGCCCCTAAGGGTATGCCCGCATTTGAGGAAAGCCTTGAGTTTCATCAACTTCGCAGCGCGTGAGATCAATTGCAAGATCGTGTACTACGGCGCCGGACTCGGCGGCAAGACCACGAACCTGCAGGTGATCTATCAGAAAACTGCGGACCAGCAGAAGGGCAAGATGATCTCGCTGGCCACCGAGACCGAGCGTACGTTGTTCTTCGACTTCCTGCCGCTCGACCTGGGAAATGTACGCGGCTTCAAGACGCGCATTCACCTCTACACCGTCCCCGGCCAGGTTTTCTACGATGCCAGCCGCAAGCTGATTCTGCGCGGCGTGGACGGCATCGTCTTTGTCGCCGACTCTCAGGAGCAGCGCATGGACGCAAACGTCGAAGCGCTCGAAAACTTGATGTCGAATCTGAAAGAACACGGCTACGACTTCAACAAGATTCCTTATGTGCTGCAGTTGAACAAGCGCGACCTGCCCAACATTCTGCCCGTCGATCTGCTGGCGACCGAACTGCGCAAGAAAAATGAAGCCATTGTCGAAGCAGTCGCCTTCCAGGGCGTCGGCGTGTTTGAAACCTTGAAGGAAATCGCGAAGCAAGTGCTCACCGAGTTGAAGGCGGGCGGCTAGGGAATTTCGGTGTGCAGCTGTCAGGTTTTCAAGCCAGCGCCCCCATTGGCACATCGGGTTTAGCTTCGGTGTCCAAGTCTATATGTCGTGCCTGCCCTGTATCCGATGTCTTGCGCTCACGATGGTGGTCTGCGCGCAGGTCGCGACCTGCCTATCCCGGCACAGTCCCGCCTTACCCAAAACAACTCCGCCGGGGGTGAGCATCGAACTCGCCACGCTGGACGGCCGCACGACTTACCACCTGGGCGAAGAAATCGGATTGGTGACGCGCTATCGCAGCACGATTGTCAATCGATACTTGCTCGAGACTGCGATCTGCCCCAAATACCTGGCCACCGCGGACACCTTCAATCGCCAACCGGGAAAGACCCAACCTGTCGGAGTCTCAATGGGCTGCTATCACTACCAGCCTCCGCGCAAAGGATGGGGGGAAGGCTCGGAGACATCGGTGCTCGCTGTCGACACCCGCCGCGTCACACTCGGCAATGACCCGGTCGAGCTTTGGTCGCCTGGTTATCTGAACTACAGCCAGCTCGGTGAGCACTCGGTAAACATCACCTCCCATCGCGTGTATCCGATGGATGCGCCACCTGTCACCGCAACCACCGTGCCGGAGAGCTCCTACGAACTCACTTCGAACACCGTCCATATCGTGATTATCCCTGCCGACGCAGATTGGCAGCGGCAGGCACTAGCCGAAATCATGCCTGCCTTGCGCGATCGCAAGAATAGCGACCCTCACGCTTGCCAGCGATTGCGGGATCTGACCTCGCCCGAAGCGACTGCGGTGCGCACCTACCAACTTCGGACGGATGGCCCGTGTCGTGATCGACTCTGGTTTCGCACGCCTCTGGACATTCAGGAACTGCACCGGTTATTCCGAAACCCCAGGTTCCCAGTCTCCCCCGAAGTGCTCGACCAGTTGGCGGCTGGCTTCGCTCGCAGCGCTCATCCTGAGTTGGACGATTGGGACAATTCCGACCTCTCCTTCGAAGAATACCGGGTGCGGTTCGGCGATTCGTTCGAGAAGGGAAGACGCCACTACACCGACGAACTGTTGGGCTTGCTGCCGACCAAGACCGGATTTGCCGCTCGCATCTCTGCCCAAACCGCGGACGTGATGAATCGGTCTCTGAGGCAGACGAGCCAGTGATCCGCCGCCAGACGAACGCTGCGAAGTCGAGTAATCCGCCAAGGTTCGCACTTGGTAGGGCTCGCGCCCCCCTGATCCCGTTTTGCACTCGCATTACCAACGTAAGCGCATCCCGCCGTTTCCTGCTGCCCCATTCCTCCTCAATTCGCTAGCCTGACCGTAGCGAGGCGTGTGCTTGCCCGCCCGGCATGGGCTCTATCGGTGATCCTTTCTAGTCTGATCCATCGCTCGTCGGACCCCAGCACGCTGCTGATCTTCTGCGTGATCGGCTTCTGCGCCGGCATCGGTCTCTTTTTCTACGGATTCCGCCTGCTGCAGCGCCGGCGCCTGATTCTCGATACGCCGTTCTCGAAGATTCGCAGCGCCTCCATGGGCATGGTGGAAGTGAGCGGCCAGGCTGTCGGACCTCACACCATGGTCGCGCCTGTCACCGCGCGCCCCTGCTACTACTACCGCACCCTGGTCTGGGAATGGAAACAGAGTGGCAAGAATAAAACCTGGGTCAAGGTGGCTGGCGAGTGCATGCATCTGCCCTTCTTCGTCGACGACAACACCGGGCGCCTCCTGATCGATCCGCGCGGCGCCGACCTCGACCTGCATCGCGACTTCGAACAGGAATTTTGTGACTCTTTCTTCACCTCGAAGGAACCTGTGCCCGGCAACGTGCGCAGCTTTCTGTCGCGCCACCGCATTGCCACTTACAACAAAATCAAGGTGGAAGAGTATTGCATTAAGCCCAAGAACTCGCTGTTCATCCTGGGAACGCTGGGGGAAAATCCCGGGCTCGAGGTCAGCCCGCGGCCGGTTCAGGACGTGGAACCACTCAACTCGATTTCAACTCATGGATTTTCGATGTCGCTCAATTCGCTTTCGTTTTCCTCGGGCAGCAGCGACGCGGACTTCCATATCGGCTCCATGGCCGAGCGGCTCGCGAT
Organism: Acidobacteriota bacterium; assembly: GCA_013289685.1. Classification (GTDB taxonomy): domain Bacteria; phylum Acidobacteriota; class Terriglobia; order Terriglobales; family Acidobacteriaceae; genus Sulfotelmatobacter. The sequence goes on from JABCZL010000009.1 coordinate 195,953, forward strand.
ACCATCCGACACTCGCGTGGAAGTCATTCGCCTTTCACCGGAATCTGGACCCGCGAAGACTCCGGAGATGACTCAGCAACAAAAGGTGACTGCCGCACTGCTGAAGGCAGGGATTTCGAGCCCCGAGGCATGGGCGGCCGCAGGGGTGCAAACCGCGGGCGGCGTGCAGGTTCTCACCGACCCTGACGCGGCCACATCCGCCACAGTCGGCAACAGCTTGCCTTCGAATACGAGCTCCTCGACGCAAGCAAACGGCTTCGATCCACACCCGCCGGTAGTGTTGATGAAGGGCACGAACAACAAGACATTCCTGATCTCCTGGCGCAGCCAGCAGGAAGTCGCTCGTTCCCTGGGGTGGAAATGCGCGCTGATGATCTGGGGCGGCCCGGCACTTGCGCTGCTCAGCCTCTACTTCTTTCTGGGCATTAAGAGCCTGTTCTAGGTTCATGTGGCGCGGGCGTCCTCGCCCGCGCTGGCACCACGCTTCTAACCCCGCACATGCCGCCGAGCGCTGGTCCGCAACGCCCCCTCTAGTACAATCAACCCGTGAGCGACGCCGTCCGCATCGGAATCCTGGGCGACTTTAACGCCGATTTCCGCTCGCACCACGCCACCAACGACGCCCTGCAGCACGCGGCCCGCAAGCTCGACATGAAGGTCGAATCCCAGTGGCTGCCCACCCCGTCGCTGACCGCGGCCACCGCCGAAAAGACGCTGGAGAGTTTCGATGGCCTGTGGGCTTCGCCCGGCAGCCCTTACAAGAGTTTTGACGGCATGCTCAAAGGCATTGAGTTCGCCCGCCGCCGCGATTGGCCCTTCCTGGGCACTTGTGGCGGATTCCAGTACGCTTTCCTTGAATTCGCCCGCAACGTTCTCAACATCAAAGACGCCGACAGCGCCGAGAATGACTCCGGCTCGAAGAACATCGTCATTTATCCCGTGGCCTGCGCCGTCCCCAACCGCAAGGGCGACGCTCCCAAGCTCTCCGGCAAGGTCCCCGAGATTCGCTTGCGCCCCGGCTCTTACCTGCAGTCTTTCTACGGCAAAAACCAGGAGACCGCGACCGAAGAATTTTTCTGCAACTTTGAGATCAATCCGGACTTCGAATGGGCCGCCATGGAAGCCGGGTTTCCCGTGGTCGCCCGCGGCTCCGAAGGCGAGATCCGCGCCATCGAATCTCCCACGCACAGGTTTTACCTGGCCACACTCTTCCAGCCGCAACTGTCGTCCACGGAAAAGAAGCCGCACCCCATCGTGCTGGCTTTTGTGCAAGCGGCGGCGGACTGGGGCAAGAAGAAGCTGGACGACAGCGTGTTGGAGTAGCGGGGGCAGACTTCAGACCTCGGACTTGGCAACAGAGCTAACCTGAACAATTGCAAAGCCCTCCTAGCGATCCCCCCGGCTTCGTGACCGTCCAGGTTCGCCGACGTCTGAGGTCTGAGGTCCGACGTCAGGTTACCAAAGTCCAAGCCCCGCGCGCGTTACCGCCACGGTACCATGCGCATCTGGAGCCCCCACCCCTTGCCCGTTATTCTCGTCGAGATCGCTAGCTGTTCGCGAAGCCGCGTCCGCAGGAGCCACTCGTCTCTATGCACATGCAGTTAATCGACTCGTACCGCATCCCGTTCAGCACGCTGATGAGCTACATCCCGGTCATCGCCACGCTCGTGACCACATTCTTCAGCGTAATTCTGGCCCGCGCCACGCTGCGCTACGTTGAAGCGACCGATAAAGGACTGGCCCTGGCCCGCGAAGAATTCGAGCGCGAGTGGTCGCCCGACCTGCACATCAAGATGGAACGCGTCTCCGCGACCGAAGCCAAGATCATCGTCACCAATTTGGCGAAAACCTCCGTCCTGCTGCAACTCCTGCAACTGCGCAAGATTTCGCATGCCACCCCCTTCGAGCGCTGCCGCCTGAACGATCCCCTGGTCGGCGGTATGACCTGGACGCAGGAGATGGGCAAGCGCATCATGGCCTGCACCGGAAATGAATTCGAAGGCCCCATCGCGGCGTCGATGACGTTCTACGCCGCCGGCCGCATGTTCCGCACTGACTGGTTCCGGTCGCAGATTGTGGTGCGCGACGGCCGCATCGTCAGCCTCGAGCCCAGCAACATGCCGGCCCGGCGCGTGCGCGTCCTCGAACGTAAAGGCCCGGAACGCCGCCGCGAGTTTGTGCAGGACGTAACCGCCCAAGTCGCCGCCGAAAAAATAAACACCAAGCCCGACGAAAGCTTCTTCGTCACCGGAGCGTAAACGGAATCTGACAGCAGGGTATGCACCCCCCAGGTTCTTCGTTAATTGGTACTCGCAGGCACCCGGATGAACTTCCGTGGTGCTCCAACTTCCTGCCGGGCTGCTATCCTGCTGCTATCTTCTCGAAAACTTGAGATCACACTTTGTGATCTCAAGTTTGAAACGAGCTCTACCTATGGCCAAGTCAGCGATTGCAGTCGCAAGGAAGAAAGTGGATCCGAAAATCCTGGTTCTGCGTGGACAGAGAGTCATACTTGATACCGATCTCGCCGAACTGTATGGAGTAAAAGTGCGGCACCTGAACCAGCAGGTCAAGCGCAACGCGAAACGATTTCCTCTCGCCTTTCAGTTTCAACTCTCCCCGCACGAATTGAAAATCTTGAGATCACAAAATGTGATCTCAAGTGAAGGACACGGCGGCGCGCGTTATCGTCCCTACGCCTTCACCGAACACGGCGCCATCATGGCGGCCACGGTACTGAACTCCGAACGCGCCATCGAAATGAGCGTCTTTGTTGTCCTTGCATTTGTGCGGATGCGCCGCGCCATCGCCGGGAACCGCCATATCCTGACCAAGCTGGCGGAACTCGAACACCGTCTGAAGAGTCATGACACCGATATCCGGGACCTGATGGACGCGATCCGCGAACTGATGACTCCCGCCGAGCCCAGCCGCAGCCGCATCGGCTTCGAAGCGCCTTCAGAGGCAAGTGGTAAAGCTCTGAAAGGGCGCAGAGTTTAGTTCCGCGAGAACAAGTGAATCTTGACGCTTATTCATCGTAATCTCTCTGCACCGTAAGAAGGTAACCCTTACTAAAGATCACCGATCCCGCCACGATTCACTAAAGACTCCCGTCCCCGTGTCGATCCTATTCCTTAGGAGACCAAATATGATCACGCCAATCAGCAGCGTACATACGGCCGATGTTCACCAAGTCGCGCAGCCGCCTGCGGAACCGAAAGCCGATCCTCGAGCCGAGACTCCGCCGGTGCCAAAGAGCGGCGCCCTCTCCAACGACCAGGTCACGCTGAAAAGCGCGGGACAGGTCGACCACGACAGCGATGGCAAGTAGGCTGCGTGTCGTGTCGAGCCAATTAACTCTTTTTAACGGTGCCCCATCTAACGTTGCCCCATCCCGGCCACGATTCGCTAACGTTCTGCGCCTCAAGTGCCGATGATAATGTCTATGATCAATCCAGTGAGCAGCAGTTCCGCCACCCACGCCAGCCAAGTCTCGCAACCGGCAGTTCGTCAGCCCCAACCCCAGCAGAGCAACACCCGGCCGCCGGACACCGTTTCTTTGAAAAGCACCGGCGACGTCGACCACGACGGCGACAGCAAGTAACCGCTCGTAAAGTTGATTCACCCCGGACCAAAACGGGTGCCCCATCTTTGCCGCGGTTTTTAATATTTTTGCGAGCGGCGTGGGGCGGATTCAATTTGCAAGAAGTTCGAATGCGGGGTAACTCGATGTCAGTTCCGCAAACGCTTCCGGCAGTGAGCCCGCAGGAATCGGAAAGTAGCGCTGCACTTCGCGCTTGAACGAATCGAGGTACGCTTTGAGGATAGGCGGCTTTTCGGCTTCGGGAATTGGACGCAGGCGGAATTTCTGACGCGTGCTCCCCTTCTTCAACGTAACTTCTCCGGCGGCTTCGGCATTACGCACCCACTGGGTTCGTCCGCGCGGGGCGACGAGATAGGTCTTGCCGTTCAGTTTCAGTAGATCGATGGGTGTGGAGTAGAGCTTGCCGGATTTTCGTCCGCGAACTTCGACCAGGTAGTTGTAGGAGAAGCCCAGACCGAGGCCAACGAGAAATCCGAAAATGCGGTTGAAGATTTTTTCGCCGGTGCTGGGCTCGCGGAAAACGGGCAACGAATTCATGACCCGATTCTAATCCCTTCTACGTCTACTTCACGAAGCGCAGCGAGGCGGAGTTCATGCAGTAGCGGAGATGAGTGGGATCGGGGCCGTCGTCGAATACGTGGCCGAGGTGCGCGTCGCACTTGGTGCAGGCGACGGCGGTGCGGACCATGCCGAAGGTTGTGTCGCGGATTTCGGTTACGTTTTCCGCGGCGATTGGCGCCCAGAAGCTGGGCCATCCCGTGCCGGACTCGAATTTGGTGGAGGAATCGAAGAGCGCGTTGTCACAGCCGATGCAGCGATAGATGCCCTTATCGTGCAGGTTCCAGTATTTTCCGGAGTATGCGATTTCGGTGTCGGCGTGGCGCGTGATGTCGAACGCGTTGCCTGAGAGTTGCTTGCGCCACTCGTCTTCGGTCTTCACAATCTTCGGGATGCGTTCTATTTTCAGGCGTTGGCCGGCGTCGGAGAATAGAACGATGGTCACTTCTTTGGGCTCGCCGGATGCGGCGGGGGCAGCTTGCATCACGATGGGCTTTCTCCATTGCCACAGGGCCAGGCCTGCGACGGTGGCTGCTGCGGTCGCGAGGAAGACGCGGCGTCGCACATCCGTGGAGCCTTCGTTCTTGTCACGATTGGAATCGAACATCGTAGTCTCTTTCGTGTTGCGCCGGATTGTTTCTTTCGCCCCTCCGGGGCTTGTTGATTCTTAGTTCTTCCCACCCACGGCTTGCGCCGTCGACTGCATTCTTGCGCCGCTTCGCGGCTGATCTCTACTTTCCGGTGTAGAGGTCGGGGAACTCCTGGCGCAGATGCTCGACCTTGGGGGCGTCGTTGAACATTATGTACGGCTGATCGGGATGCAGCGCGGCGTAGTTCTGGTGATAGGCCTCGGCCGGGTAGAAGGCCTGCAGCGGCACGACCTTGGTTACGACTGGACGCGAAAACACTTTCGCCTTGTCGAGTTGGACGATGTAGGCGTCGGCGATGCGCTTCTGTTCGTCGTTGTTGTAGAAAATCGAGGAGCGATATTGTGTGCCCTCGTCGGGGCCCTGGCGATTGAGTTGCGTCGGGTCGTGCGCCACGGAGAAGAACACGCGCAACAGCTCGCCGTAGGTGATCTGCGAGGGATCGTAGACGATCTGCACCGATTCGGCGTGGCCAGTTTCCCCGGTGCTGACGATTTCGTATTCTGCGGTTTTGGCGGAGCCTCCGGAGTAGCCGGAGGTCGCGCTGATCACGCCCTTTACGTGCTGGAATACAGCCTGAATGCCCCAGAAACATCCTCCGGAGACGACTGCGGTTTGCCGGCCGGGAGTCGCGGCACGGGTAGCGTCTTGCACCGGCGCGGGCACGGGACCAGCGGCGGGGCTGGCTTTGGCGTTGCAGGCGAGAGTGCTGGCGAGCATGGCAACAAGAATCAGTATGCGAGCAGAAAAAGTGTGCATGGTGGATTTCCTTGTCTTATGTACGAATGAGAAGTACTGGTGGATTGGAGTCGCGGACGAGAGAAAAGTTTCAAAGGGGGATTCGCGGATCTGACAAGCGTAGCGATAATGGTGAGACTAAGGTAGCTGCGGCCCGATGCCCCTGGGCCGCCTGGACGGGCGAGGGCGCCCGTCCACATAGGCCGTCCCCACATGGGCGGTGATGATCCGCGTGCGACCCGCACTTCTTGCTTGCTTTTTCGCCTTCTGTTCGCCAATAATGGCGCTATGGCCATCACACGCAGGCAACGGGAAGTGTACGACTTTATTTCTCGATTCGTCGCCGAGCACCAATACTCTCCGTCGTTTGAGGAGATTGGCAAGGGGTTGGAGCTGACCTCTCTGGCGACGGTGCACAAGCACGTCACGAACCTGGAAAAGAAGGGATTGCTGACGCGCGACTACAATCGCAGCCGCTCGATTGATCTGCTGCCTCCTAAGGGTCGGCTGAAACAGGCGATGAGCGTGAACACGGGCCTGGTGCTGCCGCTGCTGGGGCGCATCGCGGCCGGGCAGCCGATCGAAGCGGTGCAGAACAACGAAACGATTTCGCTGGCGGATTTTGTGCGCTCGAAAGAAGTGTTTGTGCTCGAAGTGCGCGGCGACTCGATGCAGGACGAGGCCATCCTCAACGGCGATTATGTGCTGGTGGAAAAGGCCCGCACGGCGCACAACGGTGACATTGTTGTGGCTCTCGTAGATCAGAGCGACGCCACGCTGAAGCGCTTTTACCGGGAAGGCGACAACATACGGTTGCAGCCTTCGAATGTGGCCATGAAGCCGATCATTGTGCCGGCGGCGTCGGTGGACGTGCAGGGGCGGGTGATTGGGGTGCTGCGGAAGTACTAGCACTTCTCAGGTTTCGATCTCGCGATTTCTTCTCTTCAGTACAGGTGGAAGTCGACTTCCACCGCAATGTCGACATCCACTGGCACGCCGTCTCTTTCCGCGGGGGCAAACTTCCAATTCCTAACAGCCTGAACCGCTTTCTCATCCAGGCCACATCCTATGGGTTGTGAGATCCTTAGGTTCGTCGGAGTGCCTTCTTTGTTCACCACCAACATGAGAATAACCGTGCCCTGATACTTCGCCGCTCGCGCACTCTCGCTGAATTCCGGTTCCTGGTGATAAGTCATATGCGGTGGGCTCATGCCGTTTCGCACGTGCGACATTCGATTGCGCGAGTCGTCGCCCGCGTCGGCGGTCTCGGAGCTAGCTTTCGAGGTTGGACCCTCGATCCCGGGAACGAACAGAATCTCCGCTGCAAAGGAACAGTTCGCACTGTCCCGCTTGATTCCCTGGCGCACACAAGGCTTCCAGTAGTCGGGCACCAGGTCATCCAGGCTGTCTTGCGGAGTAAGGAAAATTTTGGCCGCGATGGCGACGACCTGATCGAGGGACGGATTGTGTCCCGTTACCGCTTTTATTTCGACCTGCACGGTCTCTGTACCCCTCCTGTCCGGAGCCCCTCGCAGTCTTGGAGAGAGTTCGAGCTCTTTTCTGTCGGGCCGGACTACTGTCAGCCGCTGCGCCTTGATGACCAGTCGGTCGCCGGAAAGATGAATGTCGTTTATCCGCACAAATCCGTCGGTTGTCCAGTCTCCGGTGGCGGCGCCGTCGGATGCGCCGGAAGAGCCATAGCGAAGGACATCCCCAACAGGAAAACCGCGAAGCACAAAGGTCTTGCCTTGGTATTGATTCCGGAGATATTGCTGAACGTCTTGTCCTTGAGCTCGGGGCGGGATTGACAGAGAGACGAAAGAGAGTATTCCTGCGCTAAGAGCCGCTGGCAAAACGCGACGCGTCATGGCCGACATTGTAGTCCTCCCTGCAATGCTCGCCGATAGAACGCAAAAACGCCCGGGACTTGCCCGGGCGTTTGTCGCTGATAGCTGATAGCTGACGGCTGAAAACTGCGTTTACCCGAGGTGCTTGTTCAGGGCCTGGGCAATGGCGTCCTTGGGCTTGTAGCCGACGAGTTGCTCGACGACCTGGCCGCCTTTGAAGACCAGCAGCGTCGGGATGCCAGTGACTTTGTAGCGCATGGGAGTCGCGCTGTTGGAGTCGACATCCATCTTGCCGATTTTAATCTTGCCCTGAAACTCGGTGGCCAGTTCTTCGACAATGGGCGCGATAGCGCGGCAGGGGCCGCACCAGGTTGCCCAGAAGTCTACGAGAACGGGCTTGTCCGATTTCAAAACATCCTGGTCGAAGTTTGCATCGGTGACTTCGACGATTCCGTTACCTGCCATTTTCTTTCTCCTCGTTATGTGTCGTGCCTGTCGGCAGGATTCATCGATCTGCGCTGCCAGGCGATGTGTCGGTATAAGTGCGTCCCGTGTAGGGAACCGGACCTACTATCGTAACACCGCTATTGGATGCCTGGGGAGGTGCGAAAGTCGCAACACCTGGGATGCTCCTAGGATGGTCCTAGGACGTTCACGGCTGGGGCGTTTCTTGCCGATAGGGTTTGGACTGAGGCGCCGGAGTCAGGGACTCGATGAAGCTAACCAGTTGCCAGCGCTGGGGTTCAGGCAGCTTGGACCATACGGGCATGCCGCGGCGGACCATGCCGTTGGTCAACAGCCAGAACAGCGCTCCGGGAGGTTGCACCTTGTCGGTGTTCCAGACTTGAGATTGGCGGATATTGTCTGTCCTGCCGGGGATCGCGGGGTAATCGTTGCCGCTCAGGGCAGGACAAAAGAAAAAGCGCCCTCGACTTTTTCAAGTCCAGGACGCCTCGGCAGCCCTCCCCCAGAACTGCCAAACCACGAGATGGATATTAGAATTCCCTTCATTTTGTGTAAAGTCACTTTGGTAACTCAGTTAGCAGAAAGCTAAGTTGAGGGCTGACCGAAGTAACTTAGCGTGAGAAGGGGCGCGGAGGAAGGCACTACTGTTTCTGCCAGGTTTGGCCGCCGTCGCCGGTGGTCCAGACTTCGGGGGTCGATGTCGAGACTGTTCCGTGCTGCATATCCGCGAAGTCCAGGCTGATGATGTCGCCGGTGAGGCTGGCGCCCGCAGCGGCTGGAAGAACGCGCAGCCAATGGTTGCCGGCATCGGCCGAGTGATAGAGTGCCCCGCCGGAACCACCGGCCCAGACGTCTGAGCCAGTCGCGGCCACGGCGCGGAAGGTGGGAGTGGCAAGCTCCCGCTTCAGGGCCTTGTCGGCTTCTTTGACCTTTGCCCGGGGAGCCGCAGCGGCAGCGGAGAAATTCGCTCCGACGAGGGCATTCGCGTAGACATTTACCGTCTGCCAGGATTTCCCCTGGTCGATGGAACGCTGCAGGGCGCCAGACGCGCTGATGGTCCAGCGGGGCGGCGAAACGGTAGCCAATTGGCTGATGTTACGCCCGCTTACCGGTACTTGGCTGCCCTTGAGCGTCGGAATGGGGCCGCCGACCGTTGCAGTCTCCGTCTGCATTTGCGCATTTTGCCCAGATGAAACCTCGACCGTTTCGGCGACGCTGCCGGGACTCAGGGTGAAACGGTACATCGAGGGCTGATTGGCATTAGCATCGTAGTTCACATCGAGGACGGTGGTCTTGAACCCCGGCGCTTCCGCCTGTGCTTTGTAGCGTCCCGTGGGAAGGCCGGCAATCAGCCATGCGCCTTGAGAATTGGTTACCGCGGTCGCGGAACTTCCGGTCGTGGTGGGAGTGACGGTTATCCACGCATCGGGCACCACGGCCCCGGACGAGTCGACAACTAAGCCGCCGATCTGCCCAAGAGCCGCCGGCTTGGCCCTGGTGACATCAGCGTGGGCATTTGCCGATGGCGGCGCCGGAGCCTGATCTTGAGCTAGACGCGCTTCCCCGCTCGCAGATTCCGTTGCCATCGCGGGCGCTTCGGCTGATACCTGAACGGTTTGATTGACCGTGGGAACCTGCGCACCCCCGGACATGCCACGCCCAGCGGCCTGCTGCTTCGCGAACGGACTCGGTGCCGGGGGCGCAGCAGCTTGATTCTGGATCATGTTCTGCTGCGGCCATTGATTCGCCACGCTGGGCCCACCATGGCGTAACGAATTACTCGCGTTCCCGTGAAAAGGTCCGGCTGACGGCACCGCACGCGCCACCACCGCGTCGGCACGAGCCCCGCTCTTCCCGCCGCTGACGGCCGGACTCGGAGCGTCGAAAGAATCGAAAGCCGGGACAGAGGGAGACTGGAGCTTTTCTTTGCCCTCCGTTGGGGAGGTGGACACCAATTGAGTCGACTTCTTGGGCTCGTTAGCTGCAACTTCAACGCTTTGGGACCGCTGGTTCGCCGCCATCGTTGCTGGCCGCCGCTGATATTGCAGCAGCCCCAACGCTGCGATGGCGATGACGCCCGCAGCCACAAATCCCCAGCGCAGAGTCGGCCAGGTCAACCATCCGCTGCGGGACGGACGGATGACGGCTTCGACTGCCTCGGTCGCCGGCACCGGCAACGCCAGCGCTACGATATCGCGGCAATCGCCGCAGTGGGCGAGGTGCTCGAGTACGCCGGCTCGCTCTCGCTCGGGCAAAGACTGTTCCGCGAAAGCCGTCAGCACATCCGCATCGGGATGATTGACGGCGGGCGCTACCGCCTTTAAGCGCTGGCGCACGATTTTGGGGACGTTTTGCATTGCAGCTTCTAGCCTGTAGCTCCTGGCTTCTAGTTCGTTCGGGCGCTCCCTAGCTGGTTTGCTCTAAGGCGCGGGTTTACTCTATCGTTAACCCTCATCCTGGGCCTTCCCTTACCCGAGCTTCCACTCTCTTCTCAGAGAACGCGGGCGGGGACGATTCTTGCGCCAAACTCCGGCGAATATCCAACTGCAGGTCGCGGACGTCCACTTCCAGGGCTTCTTCGGCCTGGCGGCGGGACATGCCGCGGCGCACCAGGGCCGCCACAATCTGCTTCCGCAGGGCCTTAGCCAGCTTGTCGAGCTTGCGGCTGATGGTCGACTCGTGCACGCCCAGAATGCGGGCGATCTCGGCCAAAGTGCGGCCATCCAGATAATACGCGCCCAGAACCACCCGGTCTTCGGCGGGGAGCGAGGCCAAGGCCTCGTCTGTGGCCTGCACCAGTCGCTGGTCGGCGGGCGGAATCGGGTCGGGCTCGGGAGCCTGAAACTGCACACCTTCCTCGGATTCTTCGTCGAGACTTACCAGGCGCTTGGTGCGGCGGTAACGATTGACGTATTCCTGGGCCAGCACCGTGCGCAGCCAGCCTTCCAGCGATCCGCGGCCGGTGTAGGAAGCGAGTTTCGAGACGCGCTGGCCGTCGCGGGTGTTGGTGCCATAAAGATCGGCGTAGAGAGTGTCGGCCAGTTCGCGGGCGGCAGAGTCTACGCGCGCGATGCGGAGCGCCGAGAGATACAGCTTTTCACGGAAGCGCGTGAGGAAGATTTCCCAGGCGGAATTCACGCCGGCGGCGCAGGCGCGGGCGAGGGCGAGTTCGTCGATTCGCAGGCTCAGAAAGAACGTGCGGATTTCAGTTTCGGAAGTCGTTGCCGTTGCGTGTTTCGAGCCGACCTCGCAGAGGATCACGGAGAAGGATTCGCGGGTGAGTCCGATTTTCTCGCAGCCGCTTTTGGCGTGAAGATCCGCCAGCAGTTCGTTGACGACGGATTGCACGGCGGAATTTTGTTTGGTCGAACTCATGTTTGGTCGAACATGCCAGGCCGAACCCAAAACGCGGCGCCCGTCGCTAGCCCGCTGCCCGCGCCGCTTTGCAGTCGGCGCATGGGCAGATTTCACGCAGGAACTTCCACGAATAGAGTCCCAGATCGTGGTTGTCGTTCCAGGAAAACTTGATGGCGTACTTGCCCACGCCTTCCGCGGATAAGGGCTTGGCGTTGGGCTTGAAAATCAAGAGCGCGCCTGGTGCGGCGGCGACCGGATCGCCCGGCCGGCGGCCAGCTTTGCCGCGCTCGTCCTCGCACATGGCACACGGGCAGGCGTCGCGCAGATAAACGAAGTTGTAGTGCGAAACGTGGCCGTCGTTCCACTCGATGTCGACACCGGTGCCCGTCGTAAGGTTCACCTTCACCGACTTGGGATCGGTGGCCGCAGAGGCGGCTTGGAGAGGGGACTGCATGGAGTAAGTATCGCACAGCACCCCGGCGGCGGATTAGAGAGGTTCACGCGGATGCCCAAGCCGGGTTAGCGGCGGCATGTGAAAGCCCGGCACGGACAGTGCCGGGTCGCGGATATGGCCTAGAACCGAGTCCCGTCAGGGACGGCACCTGAGCGAAAATCATCCGAACACGAATTGCGGATCGTACTCAACCTTCGACTTGCGCAATAGCGAGACGAACTCCTCCTCGAACGAATGTTTCGCGTGGTGCTCCGCCTGATGTTCGATGTAGTGTCTCACCGCTTCCCGGTTCGACGCACTCACGCTGAATGCGCCATAGCCCTCTTGCCATGCGAAATCAAACCCGTGCTCGCCTAGCCAGCGGGAGGAATTGGCTTTCAGGACCTGGATCGCCTTCGCCAGCGGCATGGTTGCGGGCAACGCAATCAACAGATGAGCGTGATTGGCGGTGCCTCCGGCACAGAGCACGGGGATGTCGTAGCCCTTGCCGATTCCGACGAAATACATGGAAAGCTTTTCGTGCAGGTCGTCGGGGATGGAAGCACGACGTTGTTTAGTGCTGAAGACGCAATGAATCAGAACGTTCGGATAGGCATGAGCCATGAGGTGCCGTCCCTTCGGGACTCGATTCGTTTTCGTCACCCACCCGGCACTTCCGTGCCGGGCTTTCCCATCGTGTGCCTACGGCACTGGGGTTGTGCTGTAAACAAGACAGGTACCCTTGTCTACCGGGAATTGACTAGGGCGCAGTGTCCCGTCGAGTTTCCCGCAAAAATGGTGCCGAAGTCTGTGATGGATGAACCGGAAAATCCACAGGAACGACCGACTCGACCTCGGTTTGCCGAATCTGGCCAAGTTCCTGTAAAATCTAGGTTTGCCCTACAAGTATTGAATTTTCTGGGAGTCGTCATGGCACAACAATGCGATATCTGCGGCAAGAAGCCGCAAGCGGGAAACCGCATCAGCCACGCGCACAACGTCACCAAGCGGCGCTGGAACGTCAACCTGCGTCCGGTGCACGCCCGCGTGGGCGCGACCACTAAGCATATGCGCGTCTGCACGTCCTGCCTGCGCAGCGGCAAAGTCGTTAAGGCGTAAATCACTTCACCACAGAGGACACAGAGTTCACCGAGGATTTCATGCCTCGGCGTTCGCCTGTGTGCTTTTCTTGTGTGCGTTCTGATGTTGGCTACTTGATCGCCACCAACTGCACGTCGAAAATCAGCGTGGCATTCTGCGGGATCTGCGGCGGATGACCGGCTTCGCCGTAGGCCAGTTCGGGCGGGATGCGCAGCTGGCGCTTGCCGCCTACCTTCATGCCAGCGACACCTTCATCCCATCCTTTGATGACTTCGCCTTGCCCCAGCGTGAATTCGTAGGGCCCGTTCGTGCCGACGGAACTGTCGAACTTCTTACCGGTGGTGAGCCATCCGGTGTAATGGACCTTTACCTGGTCGCCCGCTTTGGCGAGCGGTCCGAGGCCAACTTTAATGTCCCAGTACTGAAGGCCGGAGTCAGTTTTCACGCCGTCGCCGGTGACTTTGGCGGGAGTGTTGGTATTGGGGCGAACCACCTGAATGGGCTTGTGGGCTGGCGTTTGGGCAAGAGCTGCAATTACAAGTGCGAGAGCGACTACCAACCCTGCGATTACAGTCTTCATCATGCTGGGCCCCCTCCAAGTAAATCTTAACCACAGAGGGCACAGAGGAACACAGGGTCTTCGCGTTTCCTCTGTTTCTCTGTGTCCCCTGTGGTTAAGAGTTTTTCTTTTATTCCAGGGCGATCACGTCAATTTCTACTAACACATCCTTGGGCAGCCGGGCGACCTCGACGGTGGAGCGTGCGGGTGGCGCCGTGCTGAAGTACTTACCGTAGACGGCGTTCATGGCGGCGAAGTCGCTCATGTTCTTCAGGAATACGGTCGAGCGAACCACCTTCCCCAAGCCGCTGCCAGCGGCTTCCAATATCTCCGACAGATTGCGCAGGACGCGGTCCGTCTGGGCTGCTACGTCTCCCGCGATCACTTGCTGGGTCGCGGGGTCGATCGCGATTTGTCCCGAAGTAAAAATGAACCCGTTGGCCTTGATGGCTTGCGAATAAGGGCCGATGGCTTGCGGGGCGTCTTTGGTGGAGATGACTTCGCGCATGGAAATCTTCCGCCGATTGATTAACGCAGATGCGCGCCACGAAAGTCAATGCGGGAAGAACTGGCGGCGCACAGCGCTGTGTGTTGCTCCACGAGAGCAACTCCATGGCCGACTCATACTTGTCGCAATCTAACTTGTCGCAATCTTAGAAGCAACCCTCTAATATGCCAAGTGCACGCGTTGCGTGCAACACGATGTGCGCGCTTATCGATTCGAATCAAACGGGCGCTACGGAAACAGACGGCGGCCGGACAAGCAGGCTTTTCCCGGCGGCCAGACTTTTCCCGGCTGCCAGTCCAGCAGTGACCCTCGCCGGAGCCTTCGTCATTTTGTCATTCAGCCTTGCCTTCATGTTGCCATGGTGGAACCGTTACCTGGGCCTGACCTACCAAGGCTGGCTCCAGTTCTATGGGTTGCGGATACAGCAGGGCCTGGTGCCTTACCGCGATTTCTATTTGCCCGTCCCGCCCGGTCAGGTGCTGACCATGGCCGCTCTCACTTCGGTATTTGGCAATCGAGTGGTGGTGGGCGAGATGTTTGGCCTGATTATAGCCCTGGCCCTTTTCTTGGGCCTGTATCTGTGGCTGGCTCGCATCCTTCCCGCTTTCTGGTCGGCGGTCGCCGTTACTGGCGGCGTGGCATTTTATCTTGGGACTTCCGCCGAGTCGCTGAGTGGCGTGCACCTGGTGTGCGTCGCGTATCCAGTGCTGGCATGTCTGGCTGCCAGTTTTGCTCTCGATCCAAACGGCGGCGGCCTGCTGTCGCTCTCCCTCGTCGGAGTCCTGGCCGGCGTGTCACTGATGACCAAGCAAACCGCCGGTGTCGCCATCACGGTTTCGTTAGGAGCGGCCTTACCCGCGATCATTGCAGCGCGGGGGCGTCGGTGGTATGGCTTGCGTGCGGCGATCATGTTTGCAATCGGTTGGCTGATCCCGGTCGGGTCGATCTGCGGCTGGCTTGCGGCCCATGGTGCTGTGCGCAGCTTTTTATCGGACGTGTTTCTGCATGGCGCGTCCAGCAAAGGCTCACTGGCATCGTTGCTCGGGCGGCAAGCAGTGGGCATCGCAGGCGATCCCTACTTGAGGATCGGTGGCGCTCTCGCACTCGGGACCATAGTCCTGCTGGCCTTCGTGTACCAGCGCCCCGGAACAGCGAACCGGGCGTGGACGCCGCGATCTGCCTTATGGCTCATTTTCGGGTTTGGAGCGATCGCAATCGGCGTGCTTGTCGCCGTTGACTACCTGAATGCTCTGCCTTTTGGGCTACAGTGGGCCCGCATCGCATTCCGTAACGGGCCACTTTTTTTTGGTGAACTAGGAGCTCTGATTCTGCTGGTTCGCTACGGACGACGATTCCTTACTCGCCGATTGAGCTGGCTTGAGGAACAATACCTCCTGGCCTCCACAGCTTCGTTCGTCTACGTGTTTCTCTCCTCATTCTCATGGGCCTCTGCCGCCACCATGATCATCCCCGCTTTTCCCTTCGTATTTGCCTTCGCTCTGTCGCATGTGCGCAATGACAGGACTGGCCGGGTTGTGCAAGCAGGGGCCGTGGCTCTCGTGCTATTTGGTGTGGCCACCATGTCTGCGCTGAAAATGCAATCGCCCTTCGCTTGGGCAGACTGGCGCGAAGGCGAAGTGAAAAGAGCAACCGTGGAGCCAAACTTCCCGGAGCTTCGCGGCCTCAGGGTCACGCCTGAGACGAACCGTTTTCTCGAACGCGTCGTCGCGGACATCGAAAGCCACTCCCGGCCTGATGAACCAGTGGCGGAGTTCTGTTGCATGCCCATGCTGTATCAGCTCGCCCACCGAGCACCGGCAACATTTGCCTACGTCCACTACATTGACGTGACTCCCGACGACATTTACCGCGCCGACTTGGAAAGACTACAGATGAATCCGCCAGCCGTGGTGGTCATTCTAGAACGATCCGACGCACAGCTACGAGAAGGGGAGATCATCTTCCGCGGCGGTAAACCAAGCGGCGAGAGAGACCTATGGACCGTGTTGCGGAACCTGGGCCCGGGGTATCGGCTGGCAGATACTCTGACTACCCCAAACACGAACAAGCCGGTGGATGTGTGGGTCAGGCAAGACCGCTAGAGACACCCAGAAATCGGACGACGAAATGCCCCGCCGGGTCTCGGCCCTGTTTTTTGACTTAGTTACGTTGCTGCTAACCCTAGATCTTCTGCAGTCTCTGCACTTCATGCACGCCGGGAATTTTGCGCAGGCCGGCGATGATCTGCTCGAGGTGCTTGAGGTCCGCGATGTCGAGGACGACTTCAACGCTGGCCTGGCTGTTGGAAGTGTGCGCGGTGATGTTGCGGATGTTGCTCTTTGCGTCGCCGATCACTCCCGTGATGCTTTTCAGCATGCCGAAGCGGTCGTCGCAGAAAACGGTCAGCTTCACGGGATAAGCGGTCGGCGTGCTCTCATCGCGGGCCCACTCAACATCGATCTTACGTTCGGGCTCGTACATCAGATTTGTCACGTTGGGGCAGTGGATGGAGTGCACGGCCACGCCTTTGCCGCGGGTGATGTAGCCGACGATGCTTTCACCGCGGATGGGATTACAACAGCGGGCGCGGTAGACCATCATGTCGCCCTGACCGCGGACCGTGATGGCGTTGTGATCGCCGAAGACGCGGCGCACTACGCTGGAGATCCCTCCGGGCTGCGACGTCAGGCCCTCAGATTCGATGTCGCCGGCGATGGAGTGCGTCGCGCCCGCCGGAAGCAAACGCGCCAGAATCTGCCGCGCGGAATACTTTCCATAACCGATGCCGGACATCAGGTCGTCGGTCTTGCCCAGGCCGTAGGCGGAGGCAACTTTCTGCAGTTCTTCGTCCTTGATTTCTTTGAGCGCGATGCGGTACTTGCGTGCCTCTTTTTCGATCAGCTTGCGCCCAATTTCAATCGCGCGCTCGCGCTGGTGCACGTTGAGCCAGTGCTTAATCTTGTTTCGCGAGCGGGACGACTTGACCAGCCCCAGCCAGTCCCGGCTGGGCTTGTGGCCGGGTTGGGTCAGGATCTCGACGATGTCGCCTGAGTGCAGTTTGTGGCGCAGCGGCACCATGCGTCCGTTGACCTTGGCGCCAATGCAGGTGTGGCCGACCTCGGTATGAACGCTATAGGCAAAGTCGACCGGCGTCGCGTCGCGCGGCAGAACCACGACTTTGCCCTTGGGCGTGAACGTGTAGACCTCCTCGGGATAGAGATCGACCTTCAGCGTGGAAAGAAATTCGTTGGGATCGCTGACGTCGCGCTGCCACTCGACCACCTGGCGCAACCAGGCAAGACGCTGTTCGTCCTGTGCAGACACCGGGCCGTCTTTGTATTTCCAGTGGGCGGCGATGCCTTCTTCCGCCATCTTGTGCATTTCCTCGGTGCGGATCTGGATTTCAAACGGCGTGCCGTCTTCCGTGATCACCGAAGTATGCAGCGACTGGTAAAAATTCGGCCGGGGCATTGCGATGAAATCCTTGATGCGCCCCGGAACCGGCCGCCACAGGTTGTGAATGATCCCTAGCACGGCGTAACAATCCTGCAGCGAACGTGTGATCACGCGCATGGCGCAAAGGTCGTAGACCTGATCCACGGAAATGCGCTGGCGCTGGAGTTTTTTGTGGATGCTATATAGGCGCTTGATGCGGCTTTCGACGCGCGCCTGAATGCCAGCCTCCTTCAGCTTGTCGGTAATGGTCTGCTGCATTTTGGCGATGAAGGCTTCGCCTTGCTTGCGACGAGCATTGACCGATTTCTCCACCTGTTCGTAACCGAGGGGATCGAGAAAGCGGAAGCCCAGGTCTTCGAGCTCGCCGCGAATCTTGCCCATGCCGAGGCGGTGAGCGATAGGCGCATAGATCTCCAGCGTTTCTTCGGCGATCTTGTGCTGGCGGTCGGGCTGCAGGTGCTCGAGCGTGCGCATGTTGTGCAGGCGGTCGGCCAGTTTAATCAGCACCACGCGAATGTCGTCGACCATGGCCAGCATCATCTTGCGCAGGTTTTCAGCTTGCTGTTCTTCCCGTGTGGCGAAATCAATCTTGCTGATCTTGGTGACGCCTTCGACGATGTGCGCCACTTGCTCGCCGAACTCCTTGCGTATGTCGACGATCGTGACGGATGTGTCTTCGACCGAGTCGTGCAGCAGCCCGGCGGCGATCGCGACCGGGTCCATTTTCATCTCGGCGAGAACCAGCGCAACTTCCAGCGGATGGACCAGGTAAGGTTCGCCGGAGGCGCGAGTCTGACCTTCGTGGTGTTTCAGGGAGTAGTCGTAGGCTTTCTTGACGATGGTGAGATCGTCCTGAGGACGGTTCTCCTGCATCCGCTTCATCAAGTCGCGGAACTTGGTGAGCGTAAGGGCAGTGGTAGCGATCTGTTGGCGCAAGCTCGCCATGATGGATTATACCCGCGAGGAAAGGGGGCTCCGGGCAGAGGGCACAACGGGACGCTGCACCAATTATACCTTGCGGTGCTAAGCCTCGCCCCTGCAGTGAGGCACGGACGCAGGGGGAACTCTAGGGCAGAGTGGAAACCGAAGTCCGGATCGCATTTTGTGTTTCGGTCGTTTTGAAACCTTCGAATTCGCCGCGAGTTTGTTCCGTCGCCCGGCAAGCTGATACAGTGGCAAGCGGTCAGCCATGATTTCTCGCATTCTTGTCAGTGGCGTTTCCGGGCTCATCGGCGGCGCGCTTCTTCCTACCCTTAAAACCCGCGGATATGAAATCACACGCCTGGTGCGAGGCGCGGCCAGCGGCGGAGATCAGATTTCGTGGGACCCCGGAAAGCCGATTGCACCCGACGCTGTTTCCGGCTTCGACGCGGTCGTCCATCTGGCGGGCGAGAGCATTGTCGGACGCTGGACGAACGAAAAGAAACTGAAGATCCGCGACAGCCGCGTCGCGGGCACGACCGCTCTCGCCGAAGCGCTGGCACAGGCCAAAGACAAGCCACAGGTATTCGCCTGCAGTTCGGCGATTGGCTACTACGGCGACCGGGGCAATGAGGTGTTGAACGAGGAGAGTGCACCCGGCACTGGGTTCCTTCCTGAAGTTTGCCGCGAGTGGGAAGCGGCGACCCAGGCTGCAGTTGACGCCGGCATTCGGACCGTCCAGATGCGCACCGGCATTGTACTTACTGCGACCGGCGGCGCGCTGGGGAAGATGCTCACGCCGTTCAAGATGGGCGTGGGCGGAAAGATCGGCGACGGGCAGCAGTGGATGAGTTGGATTGATATGCAGGATATGGTGGGCGCGATTCATCACATTCTGAAGAGCGATCTGCTACAGGGGCCGGTGAACATGGTCGCGCCCAAGCCGGTGACGAACACGGAATTCACTCAGACATTGGCTGGCGTGTTGTCGCGCCCCGCGATCTTTCCCATGCCAGCGTTCGTGGTGAAGCTGGCCTTTGGCGAAATGGGAGAGACTGTTCTGTTGGGCAGCCAGCGCGTTGAACCGGCGCAACTGGTGATGAGTGGCTATCCGTTTCGCTTCAACAGCCTGCGCGCGTCGCTGGAGAACATCCTAAAGACCAAGTAGCGCCGCCGTCTCGGCGGGACGCCGCCGCTACCACCCTACCGAACCGGCAAGGCGCAGACTGCGCCATCGGTAAAATTCTCCGCCTCGATTCCGAAGGCGTGATCGAAGCGGGCGCGATAATTCTCCCAGGCAATCGCGGACGTAAGCTCTACGAGTCCGGCCTCGGTGAAATTCTCCCGCAGGCGGGCAAACAGCGCGTCGGAAACTTCCACTGGAGTGCGGGTCATGGAGTCGGCATACTCGAGGACGAGCCTCTCTAGTTCCGAAAAATTGAAATCTGTTCGATAGTTGCTGAGATTCGCGATTTGCGCCGTCGTGATGCCGCTCGCCCTGCCCACGGCAGAGCCGATGTCGATTCAAAACGGACATCCGATAAGAGTTGCGACGCGGAGTTCAGCGAGTCCCTTGAGTTTGTGGTCGACGAGCTTGCTGCTGGCCTGGGATTGCTCCATCTGAGCGTATCCCCAAAGGATTTTGGGATGATGCGCGGTCACCTGGATCGGCATGATGACGTGGCCGAGTCTGCGTTCGGTCAGGGAATAGACAATCCCCACAAACATGCGCCGGATCAAGCCGCCCTGACTGAGGGGAGCGCCGGGAATGCGCGCCATGGGAACCTCCTTACGAATCTGGCTTGTTTTCACTGCAGGTTGAGGGGTTCATTTCGTCCTGGAGCTTTTTCAGGAGCTGTGCGCGTTGCTCGGTACTCAACTCACGCTTCAATTCTTCCAGCGCGAGGGCCACGATATGGTAGTGGTGGGCGCCGGCGAACTTGGGATCGGCGGTGATATTCAGCCACAGCTGGTGCATGAGTTCGACATCTTGCGGGCGCATGCGGGGCGTATGCGGCCCGAGGGCAAATTCGCGAATCGTTCCGTCGGGGGCGCAAACTTCCAGCGTCAGACGCGGACGCGGCTCCGGCAGGCGCTCCCACGCGTCACCCGTGAGCTTGGCCTGCTCGTCGGCGGTGAGTTTATTCGAAAGCCCGCACACGACGCGACTGGAATCGAGCCGCTGCGCTGTCACCATGATGGCTTCAAACACATCGGTCGCGGGGACGACCAGCAGCGAGATGGGCTTGCCTTCCTTTTCGGCCACAGCCACGGCGGCGGTAAAAAGCTCCTGTTCGTAGTGGTCAAAAACCTGGCTGGCCTCGAAAACCGTGCTGCCACTGAAACTGTGTTCGCGATGATACAGACGGGCGCTCATGACTACCACATCCTGCTTGCCGGTATGAGTGTGGCCAAGCACGTGCCGCAGGTAGTAAAGATTGCGCGGGTCGCGCACCGCCACCAGGACGTTGCCCGCCCGCACGCCCATGGCGCCGCTACCGAGTTCCTGATTGCCATAAACGCGGAACTGGTCAAGCTGCTCGGGCTTGCCGTGGCGCTCTTTGGCGACATGGTGCTCGGAGATGGTGAAGATGGTGAAGAAGACCACACTGAAAACAATGCCGGCGATCGTCGCCTCATACTTGGTGAACAGATTCACAATTGCGGTCATGAAGAGCACTGCAGAAATGACGATCAGGCCAAAGGGAAGTTCCGTCTTTCCAATGTGCAAATTCCCCGGAACCTTCCACTCGCGGTTGCCCGGTTCGGTGAAGCGCAACACCAGCACCGCCAGCGACTTCATGGTGAAACTCCAGATCACCCCAAAGGCGTAAAGCGCGGCCAACTGGTAGACGTCTCCCCGGCTCAGCACGATGGTCAGCAACTGCAGGCAGACGATCAGGTTGATGATGCGGTAACTCGTGCCGTAGCGGTGGTGCGGCTTCTGAAACCAGCTGGTGAGCACGCCATCTTCCGCCACTCGGTTTAGGACGCCATTGGCACCAACGATGGAAGTGTTCTGCGCCCCGGCCAGGATCAGCACCCCAACCAGTACGACGAAGCCATGGAACAGGAGTTTCAGGCTGGTCGGCCCCACCAGGTACATGGCGATGCCGCCGATAAGGTTGGCGAAGTAATCGGGGCGCACCTTGTCCGGGATGATCATCACCGCGAAGAACGAAACCAGCGATGTGAAAAGCAGGCTGTAGAGAAAAATCACCAGCCCGGTCTTCTCCAGATTCTTCAGCTTGGGGTGTTCGATCTCGCGGTTGACCTGAGCCAGCGTTTCTTCCCCGCTCATGGCCAGCACGGAGTGCCCGAAGCCAACGAACGCAATGATCCAGATCCAGTGGCTGAACCAGGTTCCATTGAGCCAGCCCAGCGATTCTTTGTTCAGCGGAATCACGCCCGCATGCAGCGGGTTGGGCGGCAACTGAACCGGAGCCCGCAAAACCGTAATCGTGCACCAGATGATCAGAATCACCACCATCACGGTCGTAATGGCCATGATCTGCAGCGCCTTCTGGCTGGATTCGTGAATGCCCTGCGTGTTCTTCCACCAGAAGTAAACCACGATGATGATGGCCAATCCGGCGGCGAAATGGTCGTCGGAAAAACTCAGCGTACGGTGAAAGAAGTACGCGCCAATGTCCTTGATGAAGCCCGCCAGGTATTGCCCGGCAGAGACCGCACTGATTGGGCCGGTAAGCACATAATCGAACAGCAAAGCCGAGACGGAGAACTTGGCCAGAGTTCCGCCCATCGCTTCTTTGACGACGCGATAGACGCCGCCACGTACGAACATGCTGCTGGACTCGATGTACAGCGCCCGGACGCAGTAGCTGAACAACATGACCGCCAGAATGAACCAGGGTGCGCTTTTGCCAATGACCTTTTCGGCATCACCGCCCGCGTAATATGCGGAGGATGCCAGGTCGGAGAGAACGATCGCAGAGGCGCGCCAGAACGAGATGAAGGTCAGCATCACCGTAGTGGCGACGAAGACCTTTACTGCCGGTTTTGTACCCTCAGGGGCGGTAGCCATGCTTCAGCGGGAACTTCCGTAAAGGCTAAACCATTGAAGATAGCACAGGGAGGGTCGGGACGTTCGCCTGCACCTTGTCAATCGCAAACGTAGCGCCGCCGTCCCGGCGGCTGTCGTGGCAGCGTCCTCGCTGCCACTGCGTAAGAGAGCCAAGCCTGGCGAGCCGGCGAGACGCCAGCGCCACGAACCGATCACTTCGCTTTCTGTTGCGCGATCCATTTGTCGGTTCGGGCTTCGAGCAGATCGAGGGGCAGCGTACCGCCGTCGAGCATTTCGTCGTGGAATTTGCGGAGATCGAACTTCGGGCCCAGCTCTTTCTGGGCGCGTTCGCGCAGCTCGCGGAACTTGAGTTGGCCCAGCTTGTAACTGAGCGCCTGCGCCGGCCACGAGATGTAGCGGTCGGTCTCGGACTGAATCGTTGGCTCATCGACCGCGCCAGCTTTGCGCATGAACTCCACAACCTGATCGCGGCTCCATCCTTTGGCGTGAATGCCGGTGTCGACGACTAAACGCACGGCCCGGAAAAGCTCGGAGGAAAGCCGCCCATAATCCGAGACCGGATCCTGATAGAAGCCGACCTCCTTGCCCAGTTGCTCGGCGTAGAGTGCCCAGCCTTCGATATACGCGTTAAAGCCCAGACCGTGCAGGCGGAATTTCGGTAAACCCTCCAGCTGCTGCTGCACGGAAAGCTGCATGTGATGTCCGGGGACACCTTCGTGGTAAGCGACCGCCTCGTCATCGATTAGCGAGCGGTCGGCGAACTTGGACGTGGCGACAACCACCCGGCCCGGCCGTTTGCCATCCGGCGTTCCCGTCATGTAGTGGGTCGCAGCGGCCGCCTGGAATTCCGGAATCGCTTCCACGGTAACCGGCGACTTGGGAAGCAGTGTGAACAGTTCAGGAAGCTTCGGCTGCATCTGCGCGATGTAATGGCGAAAGTCGTCGAGGATCTGCTCGGCGGATGTGGGAATGTACTTGGGGTTCGTCTTCAGCGAGGCTCGGAACGACGCCAGGTCGGCGAAGCCCTCTTTCCTGGCGATCGCGGTCATCTCGGCTTCGATGCGATCGATCTCGCGCAGGCCGAGCTGGTGTATCTCGTCCGCCGTCATGCGAGTCGTGGTGCGGGCGTAAATGTCGTTTTCGTAGCGCTTCTTGCCATCTGGAAGCGACGTGACGGAAAGGCTGGTACGGCCCTGGGGAGCATATTCGGTCTGGATGAAGGCGGCGAAGGTCTTGTACGCCGGGAGCACGTCGGCGTTGACGGCGTCGGTGATCTGCTGAGTCAGGCGCTTCTGATCCTCCGGCGAAATACTTGCCGGATACTTCTTGGTCGGCAGCAGGAAGGGATCGGCATCGATAATGCCCTGGCACTGCGCCGGAATCTTTTCCGCCAGGAATCGCACGGGCATGAGCTTGTCTTTCATGCCTGCACGGAGAACTTCGGTGACCTGGCTGAGCGCGCGCGGAATCTGGTGCAGGCGCGCGATGTAGTCTTCGTAGTGCTTCACGGAGAAGAACGGAACCGACAGTGGCAGGTCGGCGAGATTGGTGTGGATGCCGCCCTGCTGGTTGATCGGCATTTCATATTCCTTCAGGCCAAAATCGGCGATGCGCTGCTGCATGACGCGGATCAACAGATCGTGCGAGAGCTGGTCCTGGTCGGAGAAATCCGCGGTATCGATCGCCTTCAGACGCTGCAGGAAGCCTTCGTCGGTCTGATGGCGCTTTTGGATGGCGTCGAGAGAGTAGTCGGCGAGCCGGTCGTTGTAGCGGTAGTCGCCGAACGCGGTGGCGCGCTCCGGGAAGTTGCGGAGATCGGTTTCATACTGCTCGTCGAAAAGAGCGTTCTGCGCAGCCAGGCGGTCGGCAACGGGCTTGGGTCTTTGGGCAAAAGTGAAAGCAGCTGTGGTGAACAGAAGCAGGAAGGCTATGGAAGGGCGCATAGGAGGATTAGCGTACCAGACTAAACCGGCATGATCCAACCTGGGGCAGGTCAATACCTGTGACGGCTGATTTCAACAGCCATGATGGAACTGCACACCGATTCTGGCGTAAAGTGCTCAAATGGAAGCACAATTGGACACCAAACGACCTAGAAGCAGGGTGTTCTTGTATACCGCGCTTGGAACAGTCTTCGTCATTGCAACGGCGATTGCTTGGAATTCTCACACGATCCGCAGCGATGCTCGGTGGTTCGCATCATCGCGTCGATATAAAGCTGAGGTTCTCGCACAATCCAGCGTTAGCGGACAATTGAAGCACATTGAGTGGGACGGTTGGGGCGGCGCTCCTGTGGGCGACTGGACGGTTTACCTCGTCTTCGACCCAACGAATTCACTTTCGGCGGCAGCTCGCAGCCGAGCATCCGGAAAGTTCGGCGGAATCCCATGTGACGTAGATGAAGTGCATCGCTTGGAAAGCAATTGGTACTCGGTCACATTGGCGATGAATGAATGGTGGGAACGGTGCAAGTGACACGACTGCGGATAAATCCGATAAGGCTCATTAGTGTTCGAACCCGTTCGCTGGACTCGCGGTTGGCCGACGGGTTACGTCTTCGGGAGTCCGTCGGACTTGGGCTGGGACTTCTCTAGGCGCAAGGTAGGTATGGGTGATCCGGTCGTGCCAGCACAACGCATCTTCGTCGAGAAAGACCCACGCGTAGCCCATCCCTAGCGACAGGCCGGACAGGCAGGCTGCCAGCACGCGCCAGCGGCGCAGGGAACGGGTCGTCGACGTACCGTCGAAACGGGCCAGTTGGAGGCCAGCGACGCGCAATCCCGGAGTGCTGGCGGCGTAGACGATCAGAAGATACTGATACGCCCACCAAAACAGGCAGGGGATTGCTGCCCCGAGCCCCAGAATCTGAACCAGCGGCGGCCGGACCGCAGCCACCTTCCAGAAAATGAAGCCGAACAGGGCCGACGCCGCCGCCACGATCGTTCCATCGACCAACGTCGCCAGGAAGCGCCGGCCAAGCGGCGCACTCTGCAGTGGGATGTCGATGCCGGGGCGCTTTTCGGCTGCCGGTCGCTCAACTGCTTCGATGCTAATTCCGCCGAGCGCGGGAAGCGGCGGCGCAACCTCAGGGACTTCGAGGATTCGCGGCCTCTCGCTGACCGGTTCGGCAAGTTGATCCGATGGAGGCGGAGGCGGTCCCCAGGCAAACCTCGGAAACTCGATAATCTTCGCGGTGGAATGTCCCGCCGCACGTACCTGCTGCGGCGCGGTCTCTGCGGCGGGCGCCTGCTGAAATTGCCCCTCGTTCTCGCCAGAGGGCCCGCGCCTCATGCCATCGAGTGCGAGCGCGTGGTCGGAGACGGGCTCGAAGTCCGGCGGCGAAAATGCGTTTTGAGCGCTAGTGCTCGCAGGCACTTCCGCGGCCTCAAACCGCAGGCTGAGAGACGGGTAGCGCGGTGGACGCACCTTGCGGCGCGCGCGATAACGGTTGAGCCGGGCGGAGAGTTCTCCGCGCCAGGCATCTCCGCCCTCAGGCTCGACCTCGGCCGGCGCGTGGGAGGTGGCGGACTCCCCATGCGAATGCAGGTCCGAACCTGCGCCAGCAACCGCTTCCGCGACGTCCGGCTTCGACTCCAGAGCGGCAACGGACGACGAGCCAGAGGCAGGCTCGCAGTCGGGCCTCCACTGCGACGAGGCAGCGGGAAGGGGCTCCAATGGACAACGGCAAACTTCTCCACACAGCGGACAATTCATGAAAGCCAGTCTTCCGAAATCGTATGAGTTCGCGCTCAACGTACAACCGCAAGTAATGCAACGGGAATCCTAGCCTTTTTCGCCACTTTGCCGCACGGCCAGCGGCGTGCTAAGTTCACGATGCCGCGGCAAATAGCGGAAAAGGGGCAGGTATGCCTGCGATGGATCTTCTTCCGTTGATTTTCTTCCGATGACTCTTCGCACTAGATTCCTTATCACGGCGCTGTTTCTTTGTCATCAGCTTCCCGCCACGGCGCTAGTAACCAGCCAGTTGCTTTCCGGAAATTCCGGCCTGGCAGAGGGTTCTTCCACAGCAGCGGATCCTCAGAAAGCAGACACTCCAGCACCCGCTGCCACCACGCCGTGCGCCCGTCAGGCCGCAGGCCAGGACTCCGACTCGGCTACCATCTGCGCCCTGCAACAGGAAAAAGTCGGCGAGGTTTACAAATTACACGGCAACGCCGAAATTCACTATCGCACCTACATCCTGCGGGCCGATGAAGTCACCTACGACTCCGACAGCGGCGAGGCCACAGCCTCCGGACATTTCACCCTCGACGGTGGTCCCAACGACGACCACATTAAGGCCAGTCATGGAACCTACAATCTGACGGCCGAAACCGGACGCTTCTACGACGTGACCGCAACCACCGGGCTCCGCTTTCAAGGCAGCCGCGTGGTGCTGACCTCGACCGCTCCGTTTGCCTTTACCGGCAAAATCGTCGAGAAAACCAGCCCCGACCACTACATGGTCTACGACGGCACCATTACCACCTGCGAACTTCCGCATCCCAACTGGAAGTTCCGCGCCCGCACCGTGGTGGTGGATGTGGGCGGGAATGCCCAGATTTATCACAGCAGTTTCTGGCTGCATGGGCTGCCGGTTTTCTACTTTCCTTACGCGACTCATCCGGTGGACCGTTTGGCAAGGGACAGTGGATTTCTAGTGCCTACGGCCGGTCATTCGTCCACTAACGGCAATGAGGTCGGCGACTCTTTCTACTGGGCGATCAACCGCAGCATGGACGGCATCGTCGGCGCTGAATACCTCTCCAAGAGAGGATGGTCCCAAAGAGGAGAATTTCGCATGCGCCCCAGCGACAGCTCCTACCTGGACCTGAATTACTTTGGCGTGATCGACCGCGGCATCGGCGAGCCGGCAGTGTGCAGTGGGACGCCCCCAGTGTGCGTCCCCCAGCCCCCGCTGAAAGAAGGCGGCCAGGAGGTTCGACTGACGGCGGAAGACAACTTCTACGGCTTCCGCGGCGTCTCCAATATCGACTATCTGAGTTCGTTTCTGTTCCGGCTCGCGTTTAACGAAGTGTTCACCCAGGCGGTGAACTCAGAGGTAAAGTCGCAGGTTTTTCTGTCGAAGACCGTCCAAGGGTTCTCTTTCGGTGGCATGGTGGAGCGCTATCAGAACTTTTTTCAGACCCTGAACTCCCAAGGCGCGCTCTCCAATCCGCCAACGTTTGATTCGATCCGGATCCTGCACACCCCAAGCGTGGACGCATCCAGCGCAGACCGGGCCCTTGGCCATTCGCCGCTATTCTGGTCGTTCGACGTCTCGCTGGCTGGCCTTTCACGCAGCGAGCCCGGCTTTCAAACGTCACTGCTGGGGCGATTCGACTTCAGCCCTGAGATTTCTCTGCCCTTGCAGTTCCGTGGCTGGTCCCTGCGCCCAGGGCTCACTTTGCATGAGACGTATTACAGCGAACGGTTCGTCGGGGGAGTGTCGGTCCCGGATCCTACCAACCGCCAGGCTCTGGGAGCGTCGGTGGAAGTCCGTCCGCCGGTGCTGGAGAAAGTATTCGACAAGGAGTTTCTGGGGAAGAAGTGGAAGCACGTCATTGAACCAAGGGTCGTCTACCGTTTTGTGACGCGGGTTAACGATTTCGCGAATGTGCTGCATTTCGACGAGCGCGACATTCTCAGCGACACACACGAGGTTGAATATGGCTTTGTGACCCGCCTCTACGCGAAAAAGTCGGCGGCCCAAGCGCAGGAGTGTGAGACGCCCATGACCGGCATTGCGGTGGGTGCCGCGGCACCGGAGCAGATCGTTCCCTGGCAGCGCGTCAGCAATCTGGACGGGCAGCCCTGCACCACCGGTCCTGACGTGAGGGAAGTGGTCACCTGGGAAGTTGTCCAAAAGTATTTTCTCGACCCGACCTTTGGCGGGGCGCTGGTCGCCGGACAACGCAACGTCTTTACCACCACGGAAGCCCTGACCGGTATTGCGTTCGTCACCGAACCGCGGCATCTTTCCCCCATCGTGTCGCGCTTGCGGGCTGCGACCAGCAGCCGTACCGACACCGAGTGGGACTTCGACTACGACTTCCAGCAGGGCCGTGTTAATGAGAGCACGCTCCTGCTCAATTACAATCTGGGGTCTTTCACCGTAGCCGGCGGGGATGCCTTTCTACAGATTCCGCAGCCCAACACAATCCCGGTCAAGTATCAGCAATTCCGCGTGGCGCTGGGCTACGGAGGGCTTACCCATCGCGGATTCAGTGCCGCCGGCAGCCTTGGCTTCGATTCGGTAGCTCACCAATTGCAGTTCGCAACCGGGCAGACTACCTACAACTGGGACTGTTGCGGGGTGACGGTCGAATACCGCCGCTATGCCATCGCCAACGTGCGCAATGAAAATCTATTTCGCTTCACCTTCAGCCTGGCGAACATCGGCTCGTTCGGCAATCTGCGGCGGCAGGAACGGCTGTATTAGCCATGCGGAGCTTCACCCAAAATCCTCGCCTGAAGCCGGGCGTCGGGCTGATACCATAGGAGCGATGCGGCCTCCCGAAACTGCCACCGGCGCGAAGGATGCTCAACTGCAGGCCGACCTGCGCCGGCTAGGCCGTGTACTCGTGGCCTATTCGGGCGGCGTCGATTCCGCATATCTCGCATGGGCGGCTCACCGCGCGCTGGGCAGTGACATGCTGGCGGTGATCGCCGATTCGCCCAGCCTGGCCCGCACTCATCTGGCCGACGCGATCGCCTTTGCCAACGAGCAGGGGATTTCTATCGAAGTCATCTCCACCGCGGAGCTCGACCGTCCTGAATATGTGCGCAACGATGGGCAGCGCTGCTTTCAGTGCAAAGACGAACTCTTTGCGGTGATGGAAACTCTCCGCGCGGCGCGCGGGTTCGACGCGATTGCCTACGGCGTGAACCTGGACGATCAGGGCGACTTCCGCCCGGGACAGCAGGCCGCCCAGCAGCACCACGTTGCCGCTCCGTTGTTGAAGGCAGGGCTCACCAAGCAGGAGATTCGCGAACTGGCGCGCCAGGCTGGGCTGCGCATCTGGGACAAGCCCGCATCCGCCTGTCTCTCGTCGCGCATCGAGTACGGCCGTCCGGTCACGCGCGAAGCGCTCGACATGGTCGAGCGGGGCGAGGACGCGATTCGAGCCCTCGGCTTCCGGCAGCTCCGGGTGCGTCATCACGGCGACATCGTCCGCATTGAGATCGCCCGCGAGGAACTGGGACGCGCTCTGAATCCCGCGATGGCAGCCCAGTTCACTGCCATCTTCAAAGAACTGGGATTCAAGTTCGTCACTCTCGACCTGGAAGGATTCCGCTCCGGATCGATGAATTCTTTGCTGCCCGCGGAGCAACTGCGCCGCACCGGCTAGAAGAGCCGTCCGCCCGCGGTAGTGGGCCAGTTTCCGATTAGCCAACGATTCCGAAGCTGATCCGATGGTCGCCTCGTGCAAACTGACAGTCG
Source organism: Acidobacteriota bacterium (assembly GCA_013289685.1). Lineage (GTDB taxonomy): Bacteria > Acidobacteriota > Terriglobia > Terriglobales > Acidobacteriaceae > Sulfotelmatobacter. The sequence goes on from JABCZL010000009.1 coordinate 225,636, forward strand.
AGTTGTGGAGAACCCGACATGCTGTCCTGAGAAGAAAACACACCCAAGCACGGATGTCTGCCCCTAGGCAATGCGCGCGCCCGTCTCGCCCATCGTCGCCCGGCCTGGATCTCGTGGCATACTGCCGTCACGCGACCATGTTGGCGATAACGGCCTCCTAGTAGAACAGTAGGCAATGGGACAAAAGGTTTGCCAGTAGCAGAACGCCGGAGATAAACTCTACGCCAAAGACAAGGGCCCGAAGGGAGCGGTGGCGCAAGAACCCTAACAGGACCTTCGGGTGGGGGTACCGGGCAGTGAGCGTGCTCCTGGGCAACACGTGGCGGGCAGCCGTGCTGGGTGTCGTTCTCTCTCTTGTCGTCCTGCCGTCCGGCGCTGGCGATCAGACACCTAAGCAAGCGACTCGGCATGTCCCGGTCGTCGAGGACTTGGTCCAACTGCTACAGGCGCGACCGGACTTGCGGGCGGCGCTCGAAGGCGCGATTCGGACCGCCGACCTCAAGGGCCTTCCGGACATGGACTCGTTCCTGGTCTATCTGGATGGTTTCGTCACGTTCGTCCCCACCGAACACGAGGTTCCCACGGCGCTGAGGCTCTACTACATCGTCAACCAGTCGACGGGGGATCAACTGAACCGCGATAAGAGCTTCAGCGGCTGGATGAAAAAGTTTATCGAAGCCTGGGGCCAGTTTCTGGATACGCCCGCGTCCGCGTCGGGCATCCCTTCGTTTGTGGCACGACCCAACTACAACGTCGGCGATTACTTCGTGGAACCGAGCGGCTGGCTCACCTTCAACCAGTTCTTTGCGCGGGAGGTGAAGCCCGGCAAGCGGCCCATCGCAGAGCCCGGCAACAACAGGGTGATCGTGTCGCCGGCCGATGCAACATTCGCAGGCAAGTGGGACATCGACAAGAACTCGAAGGTCACGGTCAAAGGCATCAGCTGGCCGATCGCTCAGCTGCTGGACGGCAGCCCGTACCAGAATTCGTTCGAGAACGGCATCTTCGCGCACATGTTCCTGCACCCCGACGACTACCACCGTTACCACGTACCCGTCGCCGGTGAGATCAAGGAAGTACGCAACATCCATGGCCGAGTGTACATGGACGTGGCTCGGCGACCAGACGGCACGCTCTATGGGATCGACGGTGAGACCTACCAGATCGACCAGGAACGAGGATTGATCATCATCGACTCACCCGAGATGGGGCTTGTGGCCGTGCTACCGGTCGGGATGTGCTTCGTTTCCTCGGTCAACCTGACGCCCGAGGTTGGCGCCAAGCTGCAGAAGGGCGACGAGTTCGGCTTCTTTCTCTTCGGCGGCTCTGACATGGTGATGCTGTTCCAGAACAAGAAGGTCGTGATCGACGCTGAGGTTGGGAGGAAGTATCTGCAAGGGCAGCGCATCGGCGAAATCCGCTAACTTCCGAGGCCCACAGCAGCAACCGGAAACTGACCCACTACGCACGCCCGCGCCTTCCGGAGCCGGCTCAGATACGCTGTGAGATAATCGAGAAGATAAAAGTGACGCTGAGGCGGTTTCTGGTGATCCTAATTCGACGTTCGCTGCTCATTCTGCTTGTGGTTTGCCTGGGCTGTGTTGCCCAGTCCGCGCCCCCGGACGTCGCTCGCAAAATCGAGCACCAGGTGCGCTCTTTCTACACCATCCCCGTCGACGTGAAAGTGACCGTCGGCGCCATCACTCCCAGTACCGAAATACCTGGGTATGACGCGGTATCGGTGACCATTGGTGGTGGCGACAGCAAGCAGAAAGACTACAAGTTTCTGCTTTCCAAGGACCGCGCTACCCTGCTGCGCTTGACCAAGTTCGACTTAACCAAAGATCCATTCGTCGAGCTCATGAGCAAGATCGACGTCAACGGCCGGCCTACGCGCGGATCCAAGTCCGCCAAGGTCGTGGTGGTCAATTTCGACGACTTCGAATGCCCCTATTGCTCCAGCATGCACCAGACGCTGTTTCCCGAGATCTTCAGCGAGTATGGCGACCGGGTCACCTTCATCTACAAAGACGATCCGCTGGCGGAAATTCATCCCTGGGCGATCCATGCCGCTGTGGATGCAAATTGCCTGGCAGCGCAGAGTGGCGACGCCTTTTGGGATTTCGCGGACTACATCCATGCCAATAAGCGCGAAGTCGACGCTGAGAAAACTCCGGCGGCGCGCTTCGCAGCGGTTGACAAGATCACGATGCTGCAAGGGCAGAAACACAACCTGGACGTGGCGAAGCTGCAATCCTGTGTCAAGGCGCAGAATGAAGATGCCGTAAGAGCGTCTATGAAAGAAGCCGAGGGACTTGGCGTGAACGGAACGCCGGCTCTGTTCATCAATGGGCAGAAAATTGACGGTGCGGTTCCTATCGCCGAGGTTCGCGCCGCACTGGACGCCGCTTTGAGAGACGCAGGAGAATCCGTGCCGCAGCACGTTCCATCAGTCCTGGCGCCTGCATCCAAATAGTTGGTCGTGAAGGAACGCAGCAGTGCCGCTCCGCTCGGTCGGATTTTCGTTTGGTTTGCAGTCAGGAACGGAGAAACACCCTTGAGAAGAAACTCTTTCTTTGCCGAGTGCACCGCGGCACTCTCCGCCGCCATGCTGCTGGCAGCCCTGGCCGCCTGCAACTCGCAGGCTGGCGGCGACGTGATGGCTACCGTGGATGGCCGCAAAATTTTCCGAACCGACGTCGACAAGGTTTACGACAACAACGTCGCCGCAGCCCCGCAGGCCCCGACCGGCGAGCAGGCCACTGCGCTGCGCCTGAACATCCTGCAACAGATGATCGAAGACGAAATCCTGATGCGCCGCGCCGAAAAACTCGGCCTGCTGGCCACCGACGAAGAAGTCGACCGCAAGTACAACGACATCAAGTCTCCTTTTTCGCAGGAAGAATTCGACAAACGCCTCAAGGATAAGAAGATCACGCTGGCCGATTTCAAGCGTGACATCCGGCGCTCGATTACTCTCGACAAGGTGATGAACAAGGAAGTTTCGACCAAGATCAACATCACCGACCAGGACATTACCGACTACTACAACTCGCACAAAGGCGAGTTCAACCTGATCGAGACCCGATATCATCTGGCCCAGATCATGGTGACGCCGGAACCGAACCCGCAGGCTCAAAATCAGAACGAGAAAGCGCAAAACGAAGCCGATGCCCGAAAGAAGGTCCAGATGATCGCTAATCGCCTGGACAGTGGCGACGATTTTGCCACCCTGGCCATGAAGTACTCCGAAGACCCGGAAACGTCCGGGAACGGCGGCGATCTCGGCACTGTCCCCGAGTCTGGCCTGAAGGGAACCGATCCGGCAACGCGCGACGCCGTCATGAAACTCAAGCCAGGCCAGTACAGCCCCATCATCGGCGTGGTGAATCCCGCGACCAGGCAGGCTGTGGGGTTCCGCATTGTAAAGCTCGTCTCGAAAGAACCGGCGGGACAGCGCGAACTGTCCGATCCGCGGGTGCAGCAAGCCATCCGCTCGCAGCTGCACGACCGTCGCGACCAATTGCTGAAAGCCGCGTATTACGAGGTGCTGCGGGATTCCGCGAAGGTCGAGAATTTTTACGCAAAGAAGGTGCTCGACAGCAACGGGATGGAGAAGTAGCGCCGCCGTCCCGGCGGCTGTCCGGCGGGCGTCCTCGCCCACCGCGCCGATAGCATAAACGCCTCTCGAGGGTTTTGCTGGCAGTTTCTAATTCGTGCGTTCTACTCCACGATCGCCAGCACGTCGCCCGCATTCACCGCCGCGCCTTCGCTGACCAGAATCTTCTGAATCGTGCCCTTTTTCGGCGACTTGATTTCGTTCTGCATCTTCATCGCCTCGACCACGAGCACACCGGTGCCCGCCTCGACCCCGGCGCCCTGGCTCACCAGCACGCGCACAATCTTGCCGGGCATGGGGGCCGTGAGTTTCCTGGGTCCCTGATCATCGACCGCCCGGACGCGGCCGCGCAACGACCGTGGGTCGCGGACCACCGCGGCAAAGCGGGAGCTGCCCACCCAAAGATGCATGTCGCCCGCCACGCGCTCGCACTTCACTTCGTACGCCAGGTTGCCGAGGCGGAGAGAAAGCACATCGGGTCGCGCCAGCACCGCATCCACTTCGACCTCGCGCCCATCCAGCCGGCACGACCAGCGGCCCTCCGCTCGATTGAGATCCAGCCGGTACTGCTTGCCGTCGATGGTGATGTCGTACGTCATTTAAAGCAGTTGCCAGCGGCCAGTTGCCAGTTGCCAGTAACTCCGTTGGTCATCGCGTCGCCTCTTTGTGCGCTGCGATCTTCCAGTTCGAAGCTGGACTCGGCCCGCTATTCGCGGAGCCGTTGGCAGCAAGCTCGCCCGCTCCAGCAGCGGCGGCGCCGAGCGTGGCAAATATTCCGGCGGCAATCACTGCAACCTCGATCGCCTTTGGATCCGCCGGAGCCTCAGCCCGCTTCTGCTTCAGGAGACGGTCCAGAAATCCAGTGTCCAGCCTCGCGGCGCGAAAATCCGGATCGCTCAAGATTCGCCGGAACAGCGAAATATTCGTCTTGATGCCGCCCACAAAATATTCATTCAGAGCACGCGTCAGGCGGCTGATGGCCTGATCGCGGTCTGTGCCGTAGCCAATCAGCTTGGCCAGCAACGGATCGTAATCCATGGGCACGGTCCAGCCTTCGTACATGCCGCTGTCGCGCCGGATCCCCGGCCCTGAAGGTGCCAGCAGCAGCGTGATCTTGCCCGGGCTGGGAAAATAATTGTTGTCAGGATCTTCGGCGTAGATGCGGCACTCGATAGCGTGCCCGCGAATCACGACATCGTCCTGCGTGAAGGGCAGCCGTTCGCCCGAAGCGATGCGGATCTGCAGATGAACCAGGTCAAGTCCAGTGACCAATTCGGTCACCGGATGCTCCACCTGCAGCCGCGTGTTCATCTCGAGGAAATAAAACTTCTTCTGCTGATCAACCAGGAATTCAACCGTGCCGGCATTCGTGTATCCGGCGGCCTGGGCCACGCGAACGGCAACCTCGCCCATCCTGCGCCGCATGTCGGGATCCACGATGGGAGAAGGCGCTTCCTCGACAACTTTCTGATGGCGGCGCTGCAGCGAGCACTCGCGTTCGCCGAGGTACACGGTATTCCCGTGCTCGTCGGCGAGCACCTGCATCTCGATGTGGCGCGGATTGAGGATCGCTTTCTCGATATAGACTTCGCTATCGCCGAACGACCGCTCGGCCTCGCTGCGCGCAGCTTCGAGTGACGACTTGAGTTCCTCCGGCCCATGCACCAGACGCATTCCCTTGCCGCCGCCTCCCGCCGCCGCCTTCAGCATCACGGGGTAGCCAATGCGCCCAGCTACCTCCTCGGCCTGCTCGAACGATTCGAGGCCACGAGAAGTACCCGGCACGAACGGAACGCCGGCGCGCTCCACCGCTTGTCGCGCTCGCGTCTTCGATCCCATGGCATCCATGGCAGCAGCCGTTGGGCCGATGAACTTTATTCCCGCGTCAGCGCAGGCTCTGGCAAACTTCGCATTCTCGGAGAGAAACCCGTAGCCGGGATGAACCGCGTCTGCCCCCGACCGCGCGGCGACGTCGAGAATCTTCTGGATATTGAGATAAGACTCGGACGCGGCCGCCGCGCCAATAGGGTAAGCCTCGTCAGCTTTGCGGACGTGTAGTGCGGGGCGATCTACGTCAGAATAAACGGCAACCGCGGCAATTCCCATTTCGTGACAAGCGCGGATGACGCGCACCGCAATCTCGCCGCGGTTCGCGATGAGAATCTTCTTGAACATAGAAGAACGCCGGCCGCACAGATTGCCTGGAGTCCTCAGCCGGACTGGATATTCTACTGGAGGCGCGAGCAGAGCGGTTAGCCCTTGTCTGCCAGTGGCTGCACACGGCGGACAGTTTCTGAGAGCACGAAGACGCCCAAGATGAACAATTCCGGCTCGATCACGTGGCGGTATCGCGCGTAAGGAAACACAAAGTAGTAGATCGTGGGATAGGTCAAAAGCAGCCCCGCGAAAAGCCAGGCGGCAGGACGTTTCTGGCGAAGCGCGCGTATCGCCCCCCAGATCCCGAGCACGGACGTGGCGAAGAACGGAGGATTGCGGAAATCCACGGGAGCCCGGCTGTCGGTCTCGCGTGGAACGCCATCCCAGAAGTAGATGAAGCGCTTCAGGCTGACGATGGCGAAGCGTCGGGGATCCTCGCGAATCCACTCCAGCGCCAGCCGCTTGCAATCCTCGGCATAAGCGAATTCTCCCATGCGCTGAAATTTGTCGAACTCCAGTTGGTTTTTGCTGGGCGCCAGGTAGAACAGATAAATGCCGTCGGCGCCCTTCCAGTTGCCCAGTCGCAACTGAAGTCCGAAATCATCCCGCACCAGGACGAAGCGTCCGAAGACTTCGTAATTGCGGATCACCCACGGCGAAAGTACGACAAAGAAAACCGCTGAAGACAGCGCGACTCCAGCCAGCGAAGGCAAGCCTGCCTTGTACCTCTGCCACCAGACCCACAAGCCGCAGAAGGGAAGAAACGAAAGCATCGAGGGGTTGGTCAGGGCGCCGATGCCCCACAATCCTCCGAAAACGATCCAGCCCCGCAGGCCGGGCCACTGCTTCATTTCGAGAGTAACCAGAAAAATCAGGCTCAGGATCAGCGGCGAGAGGGTCGTATCCCAGGGCCAGTGGATCGACCAGTACCAGACGTAGGGCAGCAGGGCCCAGACTCGTGCCGACCACAACGCAACGCGAGCGCCGAACGTTCGCTCCGCAATCAGGTACACCGGAATACAAGTCAGCGCCGACAGCACGCTGTTGAAGATGAGCAGCACCCAGGCCGACGCAACCGTGTAAATGCCAAGAACCTTAAAGACGCCGCCCATCAGGTAGGGGTACGGCGGCGGCTCCCAGGCCGTGGGTCCGGTGTTGCCTCCGTAGGGATTGCTGAAGCCTTGCCCCAGCGCGATGGAGCGGGCGATGCGGCCCATCTCCCAGCCAAAACCGAAATGATCGTCTTCCGTGCGGGTCTTGTACTGACGAAAAATCCCGATGCACGCTACCTGCAGGACGAACGAAAGCAGCATGAGTCGCAGAAGAGTTTTGCGGACTGCGGGGGACAGAGCGAACCTGCTCCCGGCCGAGGAGCTGGTCATCACCTGACTTTGAACCAGTTCCACAGGGCGATTCTCCGGAAGGCCTTGGTGCGGTCAATGCTCTCGCTGATGCTGTGCCGGGCCCAGGTTTCGTCCTGTATCTCAGTTTTGCTGAGTTGCCGGTGCTGCACTCTCTTGCCCACGCTGCCCAGGCAGTATGAACAGGATTTCAGCGGCGTTGTGCGGTTGAAGTACTCCTGCGCTCGTGCCCCGAAATCGTCAGTGTCCTCGAGTTTCAGGCCGTCTTCCTTGCTGAAGTCTTGCGGAATCAGGTTCAGCTTGTGCAGTTTGTACGCGATGAAGGGAGCCCGCGAGCAGCGGTACACGTAGCCGTCGTGAAGCGCGTAGCAGCGCTGCGTCCAGGCCACAGTACAGGTGTTGAAAATACCGTTGACCAGGCGGTCATCTTCGTTCTTGATGCCCACAATGCTCATACTGAACTTGGGCTGGTCAAAGATTTGCAGTTCGACTGAATGTTCCCGGCACCGCTCTCGCGCCTTCTCGATGGCTTCTTTCTTCAGCGGCTGCGAAGGATAAAAACTGATCGTAATTTTGTCCACCAACCGGAACAGTTCGTCATCCTGACTGCCAAGCAGGAAACCGTTGGTGACCAGGACAGATTTCTCGCAGATCTGGCTGGCTTTCACGAGCCTCAAAAAGTCGAGGACGTTCTTATGCAGGAGGGGCTCTCCTCCCAGGATCAGGAATTCTTCCGAGTGCAGGTGCCGGCTTAAGATGCCAATCTGCTTCTCAAATGCGGCCAGGGAGATGGAACTATTGAAATCATTATCCTTGGGGCCGAAAAATGGAGAGAGGTGGTCGCAGTGATCGCACTTCAAGTTGCAGTGATGGGTGACGTTGTACTCTAGCTTGTGAACCAAGCATTTTTGACCCATTCATGCTCCCCAGCGCGCCCAAATTGAACCGACCGCGTAGAAGCAATTATAACGCGCAGGAAATTCCTATGACGGCGGCAGGCGCACGAAACTCACCGCGAACGGTGCATCGGAATGGTCCGGAGCGGAGGCCAGCTCCGGCTTCGGCTTCATCCACCGGGCCCGTGGCAGGAAACGGTAACGGATCAGAGTCCAGATCGCCATCCATCCATCGGCATGCCGGATTTTCTTTCCTTCCACCGCGGAGCGGGGCTGGTAGGAGATTGGCACTTCTTCGATCTTCTCGCCCATCCGGCAGAGCTTCGCCGTGACCTCCGGGCAGAACTCGAAACGGTGACATTCCAGTTGCACCTGTGACAACAGCGAACGGCGAAAGACCTTATAGCACGTCGCTTCGTCGTGAATGCCAGCGCCATAAAGAAGATTGGTCAGGTGAGTCAGCAACTTGGCTCCAAGAAAGAAGCGCAGGCCGCGCTCCGGACGATCGGGGCGAACTCCGTATACAACGTTCGCTTTGCCTTGTTCGAGCGGACGGAGCAAGCCGGGATAATCCTGCGGATCATATTCCAAATCGGAGTCCTGAATCAGCACGTACTCGCCTCGGGCATGGGCAAGAGCGGTGCGAATCGCCGCGCCCTTGCCGCAGTTTTTTTCGTGGAAGACAACGGTGACGTCGTCCATGGGCGGCAGCGCCTGCAGTCTTTCACGGGTGCCGTCGGTCGAGCCGTCGTCGACCAGGATAATTTCCTTTTTCACCGGAGACGCTTGGATCGCCTGCAGCAGTTCGTCCAGGTGCGCAGCCTCGTTGTAAACCGGCACGATGACCGACACGTATCCCTTCCAGCGGGTATCGGTTGCTGGCGTCGGTTGCGCCACGATGGGGGCGGTCGCGCTCATCAGGATCGGTTAAGCAAAAAGCTGTGAATTCAGGATAGCACTTTCGGCCTTAAGTTCGGTCTGGGTCTGGGCATAGTATCATTTGCGCATTGCAGGATTTCAATTGAACGCATGACGTCATCCTCCGCTGCAGGATCAGGCCCGTCAGGAATCCAGAACCCGGAGCATCGCGGGACGTTTTTCTCGCTTGAGGGCGTACTGCCTGCAATTGTCTTAACCGCCGGATTTGTCGCCAGGCTGGTCCCCGCGAGCCGCCTGTTTCTCGATCCCGATGAAGCCCTGCACAATCTGTTGGCCAGCCAGTCGACGGTCGCGGGTGCCTGGGCCGCGGCCCTCACGAATGCTCACCCTCCGCTATTGATTTTGCTGCTCTACTTTTGGCGCTGGCTGGGTCAATCGGCGTTGTGGTTGCGTATGCCTTCCGTTCTCGCGGGCACCGCCGCGTGCTGGCTCTTCTATCGCTGGCTCAGGCTGGTGACCGACCGGTCAACGGCGTTCATGGGACTGCTGCTGATTTCCTTCGCTCCTTCTCTCATTCTGCTGTCAGCTCAGGTCCGGCAATACGCCCTGCTGCTGTTTTTCATGGCAGCTTGTCTTTACCTTTCGGAGCGGGCGGTTCAGAGGAACTCACCCGCGACGATGATCCTGTTCTCGCTGTCGTTATACGGAGCGCTTCTCGCCCACTATTCCGCACTGCTTTTCTCGTTCTCGATCGGCGTCTATCTACTGGTGCGCCTTTATCCATATCGCAATCGTCTTGCTCTAGCGGCGGTGTGGGGTGCGGGCCAGATCGGCGGCATCGCCCTTGCCGCTTATTTTCTGCTCACGCACGTCCCGCGATTGAAGCAGTCGGGAATGGTACGGGCGGACCTGGAGACATACCTCCGGAAATCCACCTTTCATCCCGGCGAACGGAACGTGGTGGAATTTATCGCGGCTCAGACTCTGCGCGTCTTCACTTACATATTCAGCCACGGACTGGTCGGTACTCTGGCACTGTTGACGTTTCTGGCAGGCTTGTTGTGGTTGCTGAAACGTAATACGTGGTTGAATCGCGAGCCGCAATCGCAAGGGCCCTCGCCGCGCGAACTGGCGCTGCTGCTTGGTCTTCCCTTTCTGGTGAACTGGGGCGTGGCTCTAGCCGGGCTCTATCCGCTTGGCGCTACGCGGCACAGTTCGTTCCTCGGGCCGTTCGCGATCGCGGGAATCTGCTTTGGAATCGGCGCCTGCCTTCCGGCTCGAAATTCAATCAAGTATGCCGGAATCGTGCTTTGTCTGGCCGTCTGTAACCTGTTCCCGGCCCCTCCGCCGCCCATACACACCAGGGACCAGCTGAATGCGCGGATGACGGATGCGGTCACATATTTGAACGCGTCGGTTCCTCCTGGGTCTGTCTTCCTTACGGATTACGAGAGCGGACTGCTGCTGGGCTATTACTTTTGCGGCCATGGCGTCGTGCAGATTTTTTCACCCCAACAACCGCTAGCCAAGACCGGCTGTGGCCAATATTCCGTGCTGGCCACATCGTTTCACGATTGGAAGTTTCTCGCCGAGACATTTCCCAGCCAATTCGCGAACGCCAGCAAAGATATTGCCCCGGGAACGGAGGTTTGGCTTTTTTACGCCGGATGGATCAACGATTCGGCTCCAGCCCTGAAGAAAGAACTGACTGGATTCGGCTGCCCGGCGCCGGCGAACTTCGGGGAGAACATCCTGATTTGCCGTGTAGAGACCGCAGGAGACAGGCAGCAATAGAAAAGCCTCTTTCGCGCCCGGCGGGCAAAGGAGGCTCTGGTTCCCGAAAACCCGAAAAACTCGACTATTGCTTCGGCTGGTCGATCGTAATGCCGCCGCCCTGGCTTTGCGCGGCCTTTTCTGCCTTCGCTTTTTTCACGCGCAGGGTTTCGTCAACCCAGTGGTCGGCGGTTTTCAGGTCTTCCGCGCGGGCGGCAAGATCGTCGCACTCAACGTCGCCTTTTTCGCGGTACATCAGGTTCAGATACGCCATGGCGTCGTCATAATCAGGACGAAGCTGGATGGCTTTGCTCAGGGTATCGATGCCTTCCTGGATGGAGGGCGCATTCTTAACCTTCAACTCGGCGCAGGCTTTCGCCTGATCCTTGTTCTTCGGATTCAGATTCTCCTCGGGCTTCATCCCCAAGATGGCGCGTGCTTCCATGCGCGGCTGGTAGCAGGCGGTCCAGTCAATCACGCCGATCGAGTAGTACGGCTCCGGATCGTTTGGATCCAGGTCCGACGCCATGCGGTAGTACTTCTTAGCGTCATCCCATTTCTTCTCATTCAGGTACAGGTAAGCGATGCCCTTCGCACTGTTCACTTTCTGATCGCGAGACGGGTTGGCGTCGATCACCTTCTGATATTCGTCGATGGCCTGCTGGGCCGTGCGCAGATTGTCCGGGGAGTCCACGCCGGGAATGTATTGCGACACAAATGCGGTAGCCAGATACATGCGAGCGTTGATGAGAGTCGGATCCAGTTGAACCGCCTGCTGGAAATGATCGATCGCCTGCTCGTAGTGGTTGTTCTTGTAAGACTCCACGCCCTTGTTGAGCTGGTCGCGTGCCCGCAGCTTGTTGCATCCCACGGAGGAGAAGAGCGCCAGCGCCACGGCTGCCAGCGAGATCAATTTCAGGTTCTTATTCATTGCGGTATAAGTCTCCCTCGACAGAGCATCCTAGGCCCAGAGACATCGGTTTGACAAGCACGGTTTGACAAGCACGACAAGTGCGGTCCGCGGCAGCACGGAAGCGTCGCGCTCCCGTGCTGTGGGCCGAGTACGAAATACAGACTCCGGGCTTGCCGGACCGGCAGTTCAGTTGCCCGCTTCGATCTTCGCGGTGATGACGCCGACTTTGTCCACGCCCGATGCGTGGGCAATATCAATCACGTTGGCGGCGTTCTGGAAAGGGATGGCATCATCCCCTTTTATAAACATCACCTTTTCCGCGCGCTGCTTGTAAATGTCGGTCAGACGCCCCTGCAAGTTGTCCCAGGTCGCGTCTTCGTTGTTGATTTTCAGGCCCGGCTCCGAACCGGGGCCACGGTCGAGCAACTGCACGACGATGGTGCGGTCGGGATTCACATTCTTGGGCGCGTTGGGCGGAGGCGGCTGGGGAACCAGCGCATCCAGTCCTTTGGGCGTCACCGGCGAGATCACCATGAAGATGATCAGCAATACCAGCAACACATCGATGAGGGGCGTGACGTTGATGTTTGCACTCTGGCCGCCGCCCGTACTAACTCCCATTCCCATGATCGTTCTCCTCTATTTCGCCGAACTACTGCCCGGGCGCAGCCGGAGCTGGCGGGGCGTTTGGCGCAGTTTTCCTCTGTTCCGTGAGCAAGCCAAGGTCGTCGACTCCAGCCGCACGAACGCCATCCACGACTTGTACGAATTCACCAAAGCGGGTCCGCATGTCCGCCTTCACGTACACGCGCTTGTCCTGCTTGTTGGCCAGGCGATCCTTCACCTTCTGGGTCAAGTTGTCGATCTGAATCTGCTCGCTACCGAAATAGACTTTGTTGTCGCGGGTAATGGAGACCAGCAATGCATCTTCCTTGTCCGCGTCCGGCATCTGCTCCGGGTTGTTGACCTTGGCGTAGTCCACGCTGACGCCTTTTTGCAGCATGGGCGTGACCACCATGAAGATGATCAGCAGAACCAGCATCACGTCCACCATGGGCGTGACGTTGATCTCGGAGCTGATCTTCGCTCCTTCGTTGCGTTTCGCTAATGCCATAGCTATCTCCCGTACTTCCGCCGCAATCCGGGGCTCAAGAGCCAAGAGCTGAGAGCGCTCCGCCAGTAAGTTGGGAAGGTCCGGCGGCCAGAATACTCCAGCGCCGGACAAGCAACTCAAGCTGAGACCGCGGGTGCCCCATTTCTCGCGCGCATGCGAGAAGTGGGGAATTTTCTTACCGTCGAACGTCGCCGCGTTTCTTCAGGAAGTAGTCGATCAGTTCGCTCGACGAGTTGTCCATCTCCACGTCGAACGCTTCCACGCGGCCGGTCAGGTAGTTGAACATCATGACGGCCGGAATGGCGACGAGCAGCCCGATGGCCGTCGTAACCAGCGCTTCCGCGATACCGCCGGCGACTGCAGCCAGACCGGTGGCTTTCGAGCTGCTGATGCCGATGAAGGCGTGCAGAATGCCCATCACCGTTCCGAACAGTCCCACGAAGGGAGCCGTCGATCCGATGGTGGCGAGCCCGCCCAAACCGCGCTTCAACTCAGCGTGGACAATGGCTTCGGTGCGCTCCAGAGCGCGCTTCGAGGCTTCAATGGTTTCGCCAGGGATTGCTCCCGGAGAATCCTGGTGAGCCTTGAACTCCATCAGGCCAGCGGTGACCACCTTGGCCAGATGGCTCTTCTTGTTGCGCTCGGCAACCTTGATGGCTTCATCGATGCGGCCGTCGCGCAGAGCTCCAGCCACTGCGGGAGCAAAGGCGCGAGACTGTTTGCGGGCGGCGCTGTAGGCCATCCAGCGATCGATCATCACGCCGATGGACCATCCCGACATGATGAACAGGATGATGACCACGCCTTGGGCCACCCAGTTCATGGTTTTCCACATACCAATTGCGTCAGTGGGTACGCCACCACCGCCTTCCTGGACGACCCAGGTGGCTGCGACGTGAACGTGACTGAGAAGTGCTGCTGCTACGTGAGTTGCGAACATGAGTTGCTTTTCCCTCCTCGGAACTCTTTACTTTACTTGGACACTTTGATGCGCTCTAATGTGCCAACCGCCGGATAAGAATTTCGATTACCGGCGAGAACGCGACGTTTCTCCGCACACGCAACGAAACCCGCCTGGCCATTCCGGATGCAAAAAGGGATCCGGCGGCCGTCCCCGGGCTCTGAAGCCCCTCCCGGCCACCGAAATTTAGGTGGGAAGGGGAGGGCATGCACACTTCTAGGGCAATTCCGAAACCGCGCCACGCTAGGGAGTCTAGCCCCCGGCGAGCGTGAAGTTCACCTGCACCTGCGTGTCGACCTCGACCGGTTCTCCGTTCAGCAGGTACGGCTTGTACTTCCACTGCTTCACGGCTTCAATCGCGGCCGGAGCCAGCATCGGGTGCCCGCTGATCAACTGCAGGTTCTGGATGCTGCCATCCTTGCTGATCTGGGCCTGCAGGACCACCACGCCCTGGATACGCGCCTGGCGCGCCAGCGGCGGATAGGTCGGGTTGACCTTGCGGATCAGAAGTCCAGACGATACGCCCGACGACACGCGCACGCGCGTCGGAGTGGCAATCTTCGGCACGGCAACCGGCGTACTGCTGAGCACGCTGCCGATCACGCCGCCCATCGATCCGCCCGGAACGCCGCCCGGAACGCCGCCCACCACACCGGCCGAAGCCATCGACGGCGGAGGCGCCTCGTCTTCCTGAATCATTTTGATCTGTTTCGGAATCTTGGTGGGTGTACGTAATTCACCGTTGACGATGTCGGTCTGAATCACCTTCACGTGCTGCACGACTGCGGCTGCGGGCGGTGGAGGCGGTGGAGGTGGCGGGGGGGCCACCAGAAGGAACATCATTTGTCCCTTGGGCAAGGCTTGCGTGAAAATCAACGGGATCAGGACCATCACGCCGATGATCATGCCCTCTATCACAAACGCGACCGCCGACGTGCGGCCCCGCTTCGTCTTCAACTTGCCGCCGGATTCGATAAGACTGTCTTCAAACATGGTGGTTCTCCCCTAGCTGCTTTTCAGACCCCTGGGATCTTTCAGACCCCTAGGAATACTTAGACACCAGCCGCTTCCCCTTTGCTCCCGGTTTCTCGATCCGGAGCAAATCCTTCTAACTCCTTACGTAAGAAGGCCTACCACAATCGTTACCTCCGCCGCCACTGGGTAATCTACCGGGCTTTACCCGGCATGGCGACCGGACGCTTGCCTTTTTCAATCCGCCAGTCCTGGTAGGCCACCAGGATCGGCGCGGCAATCGCAATCGACGAATACGTCCCGATTAAGATGCCAATCACCAGCGCGAGGCTGAATCCACGAAGCACCTCGCCGCCGAATAAAAAGAGTGCGAGTACGGTAAGGAAGGTAAGGCCCGCTGTCAAGATCGTTCTGCTCAGGGTCTGATTAATGCTCCGGTTGACGATATCCGACAGTTTCTCGCGCCGCATCAGTTTAATGTTTTCCCGGATGCGGTCAAATACCACGATCGTGTCGTTATTAGAGTAACCAATCAGGGTCAAAATGGCCGCAATCACGGTCAAAGTGATTTCCTGATTCTTAAGAGAGAAAAACCCTACTGTGATCAGCGTATCGTGAAACACGGTTATAACCGCGGCAACCCCGTAAATCCATTCAAACCGGAAACCCAGGTATACCAGCATCCCCAACAACGAATAAAGGGTTGCCAACCCGGCCTGGGTGCGCAACTGGCTGCCGACCTGGGGCCCGATGATCTCGACATTGCGTACGCCAAAGTCGGAAAGGTAGAAACCATCGGAAATCGACGCCGCAACCGCAGGATCCACTCCGGCCGCGCTTTTCAACTGGTCCAGCGAGCTCAAAACCCCGCCCAGAACCTTGTCCCGATAATCGACCACTGCCTTGGCCTGTGCCGCGTATTTCTGATCGGCATCGGCACCCAAGTGCAGCGGATCTTTTTCCATCAGGGAATTCTTGATAGTCAAAAAGCTGGCGTTATTCAGGTCGCATTCTGTGCCAGTCGGGCAGACTTTGCCCGCCGGAGCCTTAGTCTCGAGCGCCTGGATAATCTTCGACTTGCCTTCATCAAGCGCCTTCTCGCTGGTCTCGCGCACGTCCAGATCGATCAACTCCTCGTTGTCCGAAACCGCGCCCAACCGCTGAATCTTAAAATTCCGCAGGCCCGCGCGATCAATCTCGGAGCGGATCGCCTCTTCGTCGGGTGTATGTGAGAACCTCACATATACCAGCGTTCCTCCACGGAAGTCGACGCCCCACGGGATGTGGTGCCAGAACAACATGGAAAATACGCCCGCAACGCTAAAGATCAGCGAAAAGGCGAGAAAATACCACTTCTTGCCCAGAAAATCTATATTGGTATTGCGAAAGAACTCCACCGGTTTGTCTAGCCCCTTATCTATCTATGACTTAGCAAAGATTTAGCAATTGAGTAATTTGGTAATTGTGTAATTGAAGCTTGGGCGCGCCCCGATCTCGCGGTTTCAATTTCCCAATTACCAAATTCCCCAATTTCTCAATTCTTAAATGCTGAGCGCTTCTCCGCGTTGCTTCCGGCTAAGCACCCAATCGAAAATGAACCGCGACACGAACACCGCGGTAAACAGGTTCGCCAGCAAGCCAAACGTGAGCGTCGTGGCGAATCCCTTTACCGGGCCTGTACCAAAGAGGAACAAAATCAGGGCCGAAACGATAGTCGTGACGTGGGTATCCACGATCGTAATCCAGGCATGGCTGAAGCCCTGATCCACCGCCGAGGGCGGCGTTTTGCCGTTGCGCAACTCTTCGCGAATGCGTTCGAAGATCAGCACATTGGAATCCACGCCCATGCCGACCGTCAAAATCACGCCTGCGATTCCGGGTAAGGTAAGAGCGACGTTGACGCCCGCGATAGTGGACCATCCCAAGAACCCTAGCAAAATAATGAGGTTCATGATCAGCGCCAGGTCGGCATTGATGCCTGCGCCGCGATAGTAGACCAGCATGAAAATCAGTACCGCCACCATGCCGATGATAGTCGCCGTCACGCCCGAGCGAATCGACTCCGCACCCAGCGACGGACCCACGGTTTGCTCTTCAAGATACTTAATGCTGGCGGGCAGAGCGCCAGAGCGCAGGACCATCGATTGATCCTTCACTTCCTGCTCCGTGAAGCGGCCCTTGATGATCCCCGAGTCACCGATGGCCTCGTCGATGGTGGCGACGCTTTGAACTTTGTTGTCCAGAACTATGGCAAGCGGCTCCTTCACGTGTGCGGACGTGAAGGCGTAAAACTTACGTCCACCATCTCCGGTCAAGGTGAAGCTGACGTCGGGCTGACCATTTTGATCGGTGCTCGGCCGGGCGTCGCGCAGATCCTTACCGCTGACCGCAGAAACTCTTGACAGCAGGTACCACTGCGGCCCTTCCCCTTGCGGCCCAGATCCGGCTTTACCGGGCCTCAATATCGCATCTTGGGGAAGAACGCCGCCTTTGTCCTGCAGCGCGGCTTGCTCACTAGGATAGGGCCCACCCAGCACCAGCTTGATCTCCAGCATCGCGGTGTTCTGCATGATGTCCTTCACGCGCGCAGGATCATCCACGCCCGGCAGCTGCACCAGAATCTGGTAATCCCCGAGCCCATGTTCTTCAATGGTGGGCTCGCTTACACCCAATGCGTCAATACGGCCGCGGATGGTCTCAATCGCCTGCGTGACTGCCTTTCTCTTCATGTCGGCGAGCATGGCCGGCTTGATCGACAAGTTCCAGGAGTTGTCCGCGCCGCTGGTGATGTCGTATTCCGGCAGCTTCTCCTGCACAATGCTCAGCAAGTCCAAGCGTGCTGCCGGCTGCACACCTTTCAGCACCAGGCGCTCAGGATTGTTCTGGGAGTCTGGTTGCGAAATGTCGGCATAGTCAATCTTCTGTTTGCGCAGCTGCTCTTTGAGAACTTCCATGGAGTCCTGCGCTACCACGTTGACCGCGTCGTTGACCTGAACCTGCAGAATCAGGTGGGTTCCGCCGCTCAAGTCGAGGCCCAGGTGAATGTGATCGCTCACCGCCGCGATCAGTCCCTGGCGGCTGAAACTCTTCGGAACTCCAAAGATCCCGAACAGAAAGAACAGCACCGTGGCCACGATGAATGCGAGCTTGTAGAGAAAATTCTTGTTCATGATGAAGACAATTTCCGTGCGAGCTATATTGTTATGTTGTGCTTCTACTTGGTCTTCGGGGTCTCTTCCTCGGGGGTGGTCACTATCGACACCGAGGCCTTGGTGACTTCCACCCGCAGATTGTCCGGCGGCACGCGCAGATGAATCGCGTCATCCTTCAGGGCAATCACCGTGCCTCGCAGGCCTCCGCTGGTCGTGACCTTGTCGCCGGTCTTGAGCTGATCGAGCATGGCCTGCCATTTTTTCTGGCGGCGCTGCTGCGGCAAAATCAGAAGAAAATAAAAAATGGCGATCATGGGCACAAACATGATCAGCAACGACAGACCGCCACCGCCCGGTGCTTGCTGCAATATGAGTAGAGCTTGCATTTTATAAATGTCTGCGCGGATGTACCCGCGAAAATCCGCCCGCGCCCATTAGCGCCGCGGGAGCTGTTATTTCACCACGGGGTTTGGATCGACTTCGGCCGGGTTCCTGCTGTTTCAGGCTGAATCCGGGGAGGGTATCCGTGGAGGTCATGGCTTTGGTCGAGACCAGAGACCAGAAAGAAAACGGGACTCTTCCCCAAGTGAAATAGAATGCCGCACCCGCCGCATAGTGTCAAGGTAGAAACTCAGGTTGTGGATCGTATTCAAGACCTGCGCCAGCACTTCGTTGGATGCATAAAGGTGACGTAAATAGGCCCGCGAGTAGCGAAAACACACCCGGCACGAGCAGTTTGGGTCCAGCGGACCTGCATCCTGGGCATAGCGCGCCTGCTTGATCGACACCTTGCCTTCCGAGGTAAACAGCAGCCCGTGGCGGGCGGCCCGCGTGGGGAGGACGCAATCCATCATGTCCACGCCCAGGTTGGCGTACTCCACAATCTCCTCGGGCGTGCCCACCCCCATCAGGTAGCGTGGCTGGCCTTTAGGGAGATGTTCCAGCGTTGATTCGACAATCTCGCGGGTCAGTTCTCGCGGTTCCCCCACGCTGAGCCCGCCAATGGCGTAGCCGGGAAACCCGATTTCGATGGTCCGCTCCGCCGATTCTTTTCTCAGCTCCCGATCCATCCCCCCCTGCACGATGCCGAAGAGGGTTTGTGTGGCACTTTCCTCGTTTTTGTCATTCCTCGCAAAGCGAGGAATCTGCTTTCGCTGGGGTCCGAGGTCCGAGGTCTGAGGTCCGCCCCATGGAAGCTCGTTCTTATGCGCCTCAAAATATCCCTTGCTGCGCGCCGCCCAGCGTGCCGTCATCTCCATCGACGCGCGCGCGCGGGCGCGATCCGCCGGATACTCCGTGCACTCGTCAAACGCCATGATAATGTCGGCGCCCAGCCCGATCTGCGCCTCCATCGCGCTTTCCGGGCTGAAAAAATGAGAAGAGCCGTCCAGGTGCGAGCGAAACGTCACGCCTTCCTCGGTAACCTTGCGCAGTTCGTTCAGGCTGAAAACCTGAAACCCGCCCGAATCGGTGAGGATCGCCCGTTTCCAAGCCATGAACCCATGCAGCCCGCCGAGCTTTCTTACGGTGTCGACGCCGGGTCGCAGGTAAAGATGGTACGTATTAGCGAGAATGATGTGCGCGCCCAGTTCCTCGAGAATGTCCTGGGAAATGCCTTTCACCGACGCCACGGTTCCCACCGGCATAAACACCGGCGTCTGAATCTCGCCGTGCGGTGTGAGCAGCCGCCCAAGGCGCGCGGTGCCAGCGGTCTTTTCTATATGGAATTGCAGTGCCATCGATTGCGATTGTAGCAATCACTGCTGGTGGAGGGGCGGACGCCCTCGTCCGCCCCGGCAGTGGCACACCCGCGTGCGGAGAATTGTGGCGATGCTCCCCGGACGAGGGCGTCCGGGGCTCTACGAAAAATCTGTCACCCGGGTAGGTTAGGATTTCAGCCGCGATCTTCCCGCCGCGAATCGTGATCCGTGCCACGCTCACCGGCAACTTGAACCGCCGCGGCCCCGCGCTGCCGGGATTGAGATACAGCACTCCGTTCTTTGTCTCTTGCTTCGGGACGTGGCTGTGGCCGGAGATCACGACCTTAAATCCCGCCGCCTCAGGTTTCAGATCGAGCGCGGCCAGATCGTGCAGCACGTAGATGGAAATGGCGGCGAGTTCAACAACTTCGGTCTCCGCTAGCTTGCGGGCCCACGCTGCCCTGTCGACATTGCCGCGAATGGCAGTGACCGGCGCGACAGTTGTAAGTTTCTCGAGAATCTCCGGTCCGCCGATGTCGCCGGCGTGAATAATGTGGTCCGACCCGCGCAGCGCATCGAGCGCTTCGGGCCGAAGCAAGCCGTGAGTGTCGGAAATAACGCCGATCAGGATGGGGCTCTCAGTTCTCAGTTCTCAGTTCTCAGTTCTCAGTCTTGGGTCCGAGGTCTGCGGTCTGAAGTCCGAGGTCCGACTTCACTTCCCCTTCATTTTTTCAACAAACTTGCCGATGCTGACCACCGCCCGACCCACGGTTCCCCGACCAATCTCCTGCGCATCATCGCGGGCCGCAACACGCAGAATATAAAAGCGCCCGTCGAACGATTCGAGTTCGGCCTCCGCCATGATGCGCGCGCCGATGCCGCTGGCGGCGCGATGTTCAACGTTGATCGACGTCCCCACCGTAATCTCGTCGCCTTCACAATAAGGCTGCAGCGCATGGAATGCGGCGGTCTCCATCAGCCGGATCATGTCCGGAGTCGAATACACCGGCGGCAGTTCCGGATGGTGCGACGTGAGCGTGTGCCTGAACTCCACCGTCTCCTTCGCCTCGCCACGCGCCCCGATTGGAATGTCTTTAGCCAAAACCGCTGCCTTCCAAAAAAGAAATGAGCCAATGATTTTATCGAATCACTGGCCCTTCGTCTTCGACACTCCGCTGATTACGCCACGGCCATCGCCGTCCGGCGCGCCTCGATCCCATCCAGCGCCTGCCACAGCATGCGCGCCGCGATCTCAGCCGCGTCCAGAGCGGCTTCCGCGGTCTCGGGATGAGCAGCGATCCGCTTTTCCAGCTGATTGCGCCACACGCGCGAATGGTAAACATCGGCCGTCGCATGCAGAGAGAAATAGCCGCAGGTCTTGTCGTCAGCCCCGTACATCGCGCGCAGGCCGAGCTCTTTTTCCTTGGCAATGCGAGGCACCTGCGACTCGTACGTGTAGAAAGTGGCGAGCGCGTCTTCCGGCGAGCCTTCGCTGGCTACCTGATGAAAATGCTTGATCAACTGCCGAATCTCCGGCACTGGACGATGCCACTCCAGATTGCGGCTCGATCCCATGCCCTCGGCGAAGTCGAGCCAAAGGTCAGAATGCGGAACCCCGTCCCGGCCCGGACGCCCGTCCACACCCTTCTCGTCGCACATGTTGGCGAGCACCGCCCGCCGCAGATCGCCCTCCTCCAGGCGCATCCCCAGAGCCGCCAGGTAAGACGGAAACGCCTCCACGTGATGGTAGTAGTCCTGTGCGTACTCGCGCAGATCGTCGCGCGTCAACTGGCCCGCCGACCACGCCTTGTAAAACGGATGGCAGAGCAGGTCATACTTTCCGATGCGCGCGTCCAGTTGCTCAAAAAATTCCGCAGTATTCATGATGCCCCCTGGGAGTTTTATCGGACAGCCCAATATACGGGCGAAAAGGCCAGATCAGCAAGTGATGGAGATCACATGGCCCGCCAAGTTGCTAGAATAAAAGAGGAAACGAGCACAAGGATTTTCCGGGGTTCGCTTTCAGCCGCTTTGCAATGCAGTTCACCGAACAATTCGATGTCGTAGTCGTCGGCGCCGGCCATGCCGGCTGCGAAGCCGCGATGGCCGCCGCGCGCATGGGCCTGAAGACTGCGCTCTACACGCTCAACGTGGACCTGATCGCGCAGATGTCGTGCAACCCCGCCGTGGGCGGCATCGCCAAGGGACACCTGGTGCGCGAAGTCGACGCCCTCGGCGGCATCATGGGCGAAATCACCGACGCGGTGGGCATCCAGTTCCGCCTGCTGAATACTTCTCGCGGCCCGGCTGTGTGGTCACCCCGAGCGCAATGCGACAAGCAAGCCTACCGCCTGAAGATGCGCGAGCTGCTGGAATCGCAGTCGAATCTCAAGATCAAGCAGGCTGAAGTCGCGGATCTGATCTTAGAACCGTCGTTGGTCGTTAGTCGTTGGTCGTTGGCCAACCCAACCGAGCCGGGCGATCTGGCTAACGACCAACGACTAACGACCAACGACCGTCGCCGGGTCCTAGGCATTCGCCTCCGTGACGGCCGCACCGTCGGCGCCCCCGCGGTCATCATCACCACGGGAACATTCCTCAACGGCCTGATTCACTGCGGAGAACAGCAATATCCTGCCGGACGTTCGGGCGAACCCAACGCGGTTTTGCTCGGTGAAGCGCTGAAGAAACTGGGCCTGCGCGGATGCCGCCTCAAGACCGGCACTCCGCCGCGCCTCGATGGACGCACCATCGACTGGTCGCGCTTTCCGGCTCAACCGGGCGACGTTGACCCTACGCCGTTCAGTTTCCGCACCAAGCGCGTCGCCCACCACGATTCGCAAGTCCCCTGTTACATTGCCTACACCACGGCCGAAACGCACCGCATCATCCGCGAAAACGTGCACCGCTCGCCCATGTACAGCGGGCAGATCCAGTCGATCGGCCCGCGCTACTGCCCGTCGATCGAAGACAAGATCGTAAAGTTTCCCGACAAGGAGACGCACCAACTCTTTCTCGAACCGGAAGGATTGAACACGCACGAGATTTACGTGAACGGCATGAGCACTTCTCTGCCGGTCGAAGTGCAGATGCAGATTCTGAAGTCGATCCCCGGCCTCGAAAACGCGGAGATGCTGCGCCCCGGTTACGCCATCGAGTACGACTCCATCGATCCCACCGAACTGGAGCGCACGCTCGAAACCCGCAAGATTGCCGGCCTGTTCCTGGGGGGCCAGATCAACGGCACCTCCGGCTACGAGGAAGCGGCATGCCAGGGACTGATGGCCGGCATCAACGCCGGGTTGCAGGTGAAGGGGCAGCCGCCGCTGATTCTCGACCGCACCGAGGCCTACACTGCGATCCTGATCGACGACCTGATTTCCAAGGGCACGAACGAGCCTTACCGCATGTTCACTTCGCGCGCCGAGTTCCGCCTGCACCTGCGCATCGACAACGCCGACCGCCGCCTCACCCCTCACGGCCGCCGCGTAGGCCTGATCTCGGACGAAGCGTGGGCCGATTTTCAAGCGAAGCAGCAGCGCCTGCAGAAGCTGAAGAAGCTGCTGGAAAGCACGCGGATTACCGCAGATATGCTGGAGCGTTGTCATTCCGAGGCGCGAAGCGACGAGGAATCTGCTGTCGCCGACAGCTCACCGGGTGCCGTCTCATGGGGATCTGGAACAGGCCAGACGCTGGCGCAACTCATGAAGCGTCCGGAAGTCACGGTCGAGCAACTCGTCCCAGTGCTGAAGGAACTCACGCCGGAGTTTTTCGCAAGAAATTCCTCTGTGTCCCCTGTGGTGAAGATTTCTTCGGAGGTAAGAAACGAACTCAAGTCCGTCGAGACCGAGATCAAGTACGAAGGCTACCTGCTGCAGCAACAGCGAGCCATGGAGCGCCTGAAGAAGGCCGAGCAGCACTCGATTCCCGACTGGTTCGACTACCGCTCCGTGAGCGGCCTCTCGCGTGAGATGCAGGAAAAACTGACCCACGTCCGCCCGCGCACCATCGGCCAGGCCTCGCGCATTCCTGGAGTGACGCCCGCGGCCGTGTCGCTGGTCAACGTCTTCATCGAGATTCAGGCACGCCGCCGCGACCAGGCCGCCGCGCTCTAGCCGGCTCGCTTCGCCCGTTCATCGTCTCCCGTTTGCAGCTCCGGTGAGGAAGTGCTCGTCCGCCTCCGAAAACGCGGAAACAGAAATCCCGTGCTTTGCCGGTAAGCGGCATACTCCTCCCCGAACTCCGCGGTCATCAACTTTTCCTCCCGCAGGGCCTTATGGGAATGCGCCGCCAATATCACTAACACGGCCAGGACTCCGCGCCACTCGCCCATCACCAGCGCCGTCCCCATGGCTGCCAGCAGCATCCCGGTGTAGATCGGATGCCGCACAAACGCATAGGGACCGGACTGGATCAAGCGATGCCCCTCTTTGAGAGTGACTCGCGCACTCCAGTACTGGCCGATGCAATACCGCGCCCAGATCGCGACCACGACGCCCGCACTCGTCAAAGCAATTCCGCTCCAGGCAATCCATTCTTCAGCGGGAAGAAACCGCAGCCGCAGCGGCCAGATTCGCAGCGAACGAGAAAAGAGAAGCAGAAAAGCCAGCAACATCGGCCCCAGCGTGGTTAAGCGGTCCACCAGAGGTTCGGCAGTCTTGGTGCGCTTCACCCGCAACCAGGTGATCGCCCAGTAGGCCCCGAAGAAATACCAGGGAATCAACTCGATCTGCCACAGCGTCAGCGGGTTTTTCACGACATCCACTCTAATCAAGAAAGCACGTCAAGAGGAAGTTCTATGTGGGCGCTACAATGGCGTGAGCATGATTGCCCACTTGCGCGGAAAGCTGCTGGCCAAGCATCCCAACCAGGCCATAGTCGAGACAGCCGGCGTCGGCTATGACGTGACCATCAGCGTGCCGACATTCTCCGACCTTCCTGCGGAAGGCGCGGAAGTCGCGCTCCACATTCACACGCACGTGCGGGAAGATCTGATCGCCCTCTACGGATTCCTGCGTCCCTCGGAAAAACTGCTGTTCGAGAAACTGATCACCGTGAGCGGCATCGGCCCCAAAGTGGCCATCACAATCCTGAGCGGCATGGCCGCGGACGAAATGGTGGGCGCGATTCGCGGCAACGATGTGGCCCGGCTCACCCGCATCCCCGGCATCGGCAAGAAAACCGCCGAGCGCATGGTGCTGGAGCTTCGCGACAAACTGCCAGCGGCTGGGCCTGCCTCCGCACCCGCGGTTCCGCCCATGAACGCGATCGAGGAAGACGTGCTCTCGGCCTTGCTGAATCTGGGATATCAGCGCGCGGCCGCGGAAAAAGCGCTCGCCACGGCGACGAAGAACGGCAAAGGCGGATCGTTCGACGCCATGTTTCGCGACGCGCTGGCGGCATTGTCGAAGTAGCGTCGCGCGCTCCGATACTATTTTTTCGACTCGCCTGGCGGCTTCTCGACAACCCGAAAGTTTCTCAAAACGAGTTGAACAATGGGGTGAGGCCACGACTCGTAGTCACTCAGACCTGCTCCGACTGGAAGAATACTGGTCTTATAAATTCCTTTCTTGCCGGGAAGTGTCATCAACGCATCCATCTGCAGCCAGACTTTCAGTTTGTTCTCGATGATCAGCGACATGGCAACGCCACCAAGGTCCTTTGGCTGCCCAAGATTGAACCACAGGTCCGCCTTCTTGACGTCCGACTGATAGGTCACCGTCACGACTTGAGTGCCCTTGAGATCGAGGTTCAC
The DNA here is from genome assembly GCA_013289685.1 of Acidobacteriota bacterium. Lineage (GTDB taxonomy): Bacteria > Acidobacteriota > Terriglobia > Terriglobales > Acidobacteriaceae > Sulfotelmatobacter. The sequence goes on from JABCZL010000009.1 coordinate 250,888, forward strand.
TCCGAACTGCTCGCCCGAGAAAAGATAAACATCGCTTTCCGCTACATATGGAATCCGCTTGTCGTAGTGCTCCTCGTAATAATGGTCCTTGTCGACGCGGAGCTTGAGCGTGAAGGGCTCTCGAAACACCGGAGTGTCTGATTTGGGGTTTGCGGACGGCTGCTCTTGGCTGGGTGCTGATTTGGGGAAGCAAAGAGCAGCTACGACTGCGAACCAAATAAGTCTTCTCATACAAGTAACCCTTCTACTTTCCGATGCAGAACGTGCTGAAAATCAGATTCAGAATGTCGTCGTTCGTAGTGGCCCCAGTAATGGCGTCCAGCGGGCGCAGCCCGTTGTAAAGATCCATCAGCAGCATCTCGTGCGGTACTTTCCCAGCCACGGCGTTCTTCGCCGCATCCAGCTCCGCCAGAGAATCCTGAATCAAGCCTTTATGGCGAACATTGGTCAGGAAGCCGGACTCCGGCTGTCCTCCAGCCTCTCCGCCAATATGCCGCAAAATTTCTCCACGCAGTTCGGCGATGCCTTCCCCGGTAGCCGCTGAAGTAAGAACTTTCTGACCACTAACCACTGACCACTGACCACTGACTCCGAGGTCGCACTTGTTTCCCACCACGATCACCGGTCGGTTCTCCGCTTGCCGCAGGAGCTCCGCGTCTTCCGTCGTCTCCCCTTGCGACGCGTCCAGCACGACCAGCACCAGGTCCGCGTCGGCCAGCGCTTCCATCGATTTTCGAATGCCGATCGATTCCGCTTCGTCAAGAGCTTTGCGAATCCCAGCCGTATCGACCAGCTTGACCGGGATCCCCCCAATCGCCACGGTCTCGCTGACCAAGTCGCGCGTGGTGCCCGGAGTCGCCGTGACGATCGCGCGCTCGCGCTCGACCAGTCGATTGAACAGGCTCGACTTCCCCACGTTGGGCCGGCCCACGATCGCCAGCGTCAATCCCTCATGCACGATTTTGCCGTAGGCAAAGGTCGCGGCGAGTTGCTCGAGCGGCCCCCGCACGGCGCCGATGTGTTCGAGAATCGCGGCGTCCGGCAGCACCGATACGTCGTCTTCCGCGAAATCAATCCCCGCTTCAAGCACCGCAATCAGTTCCACCAGCTTCTGCTTGATCGGCTGCAGCCGCCGTGACAGCGCCCCCTCGAGTTGCTGCGCCGCCACTTTGGCCTGATACAAAGTCTGCGAGTCGATCAGGTCGCGCACCGCCTCGGCCTGCGTCAGGTCGATGCGTCCGTTCAGAAACGCCCGCATGGTGAACTCGCCAGGCTCGGCCACGCGCGCCCCAGCGGCCACGCAGAGTTCCACAATGTGCCGCAACACCACCGGCGACCCATGCGCGGAAATCTCGATGACATCGTCGGTAGTGTAAGAGTGCGGCTTAGCAAAGTAAGTGACGACCACTTCGTCGATGCGCTGCTCATGTGGGTCGGACACTCCGGTCCGACTCCCGGAAGCCGGGTGCCCCATTTCTCGCGCGCCTTTTGCGCGAGGAGTGGGGATTTTGACTTCCTCGGAAATGGCGTTTGGCTCGATGAGCTCTCCAAACACCGCCCGCCCCGCCTCCAACTCATGCTTCAACCGCAACATCGGCGCCGCAATCTCCAGTGCCCTCGCCCCCGCCAGCCGCACTACGCCAATTCCGCCGCGACCCGGCGGCGTGGCGACCGCGACAATGGTGTCGTCCAAGTTCATACCGACGTTCACGCGCCGATTGTAACGGGTAAACTAAAGCGGTCGTTAGTCGCTGGTCGTTCGCAAAACCAACGCTGCGTTTCGCTAACTATTAACGACCAACGACTCCCAGGAGCACTCAAAATTGTCCGTCGCCGACGAACTCTTAAAAGCCAACGAAGTCTTCGCGCGCAATTTCAAGCTGGGAGATCTGGCTGTCCACCCCAAGCGCCACGTAGCCGTGCTGGCCTGCATGGATTCCCGCATCCTGTTCGAACATTGCCTGGGCCTGCATCCCGGCGACGCGCACATGATCCGCAACGCCGGGGGCATCGCCACCGACGACGCCCTGCGCTCCCTGATCGTCTCCCATCATCTGCTCGACACGCAGGAGTTCATTATCATCAACCACACCGACTGTGGCCTGCTGAAGGTACGCGAGGACGAACTGAAAGCGCGCCTGACCGAAAAGATGGGAACCGCCGCAGACGAGCCCGCGCATTTCCACGCCTTCGACGACCTCGAGGCGAACGTCCGCCTCCAGATGCAGCGCGTGAAATCGCATCCGTGGATTCCGAAGCACATCCCGGTGCGAGGGTTTGTTTACGACGTGAAGACAGGAAAGCTGACGGAAGTCGATGGAGGTTGATTTTCTGGGGACAGCCGCCTCGGCTGTCCGGCCGAGCGACCCTCGGCGGCCTCGAATCATGTCCGGTGGTTCCTGGCAGTGGACTCCAGTCGCCTGATCGCAGCGATCACTTCGCGAATTTTGCCCTTGGCCTCGTCATCCAACCTGGCCCACTCCTCAGGCAGGCCACCGATGCGCATCGTTCTCCGCCACAAATCCTTCAACTGCTCACCCTTAGGATTGAGGTGTTCGTAGTCGTCGACGGCATATCCGGCATAGCTGCCATCCAGCAAATGCTCGGCGCGGTCTGCTACTTCTGTTGGTGTAGGCTGTTTCCGTGTAACCACCCCGACCACAACGAGAGCGATCCCAAGAAGCAGGAAGGCAAAGAGCCAATTTGCTCTCGGATAAATGACGATAGCGGTGATGGGCGCAATCACGGATACGAGGCATCCGATTCGGAATACCTGATATAAGACCTTCTTCATTCGGGGCACACTCTGCGGGCGAGGCACCCGCGTCACATTAGTTTATCTCGCCACTTTTTCAATCTCCCCCCGCAACTCCCCATACGGCACCGCCCCCGGGTGGTACCAGGCCACTTTCCCCGCCCGATCCAACAGTACCAACGTCGGCGTCGTCGAAGCGCCGTAAGTGTCGAAATTGTACTTACTGACCGGCACCGGCATGTCGAGCAGACCAGAATAGAAACGATGCCGCACCGCATCGATGTACCGCAGTTCGTCGCTCGCCGAAGCATGCTCAATCTGCGCCGTGTAACCGTAGAACCGCGTCGGCCCGATCACCTGCAGCCCCTTGCCGGCAAACTCCGAACGCAACTGCGTGATGATGGGCGCCTCCGCCTTGCAGTCTGCGCACCAGTGGGCCCAGAAAAACAGCAGCACTGGAGAACCCTTGAGCTGCGCCGGCAGCGGCAGCTTCGCCCCCAAAAACTCCTCAGACTTCAGCGCTGGAGCCACCTTCCCCTGGAATGAAAGCAGGTTCAGGTTCTTCTGCAGCCGGTCGTGAATGGAAGTTGTCCCGTAAGTGCGCAGCGCGGACTGCAATAGCGCGACCGCCTGCGTCCGCTCCCCCCGCGCGGCCAAAACCTGGGACTGCACCTCGAGCGCAGCTCCCAACGCGATGGGCAGATGTAGATCCGCATCCAGCGGCCGCTGCTTCAACTGTTCCAGCGCCAGCGTCTGGGTCTGCTTGGCATAAGCCGCGGCCTGATCGTATCGGCCTTGATCCAGCGCGGCCCGCCCCATCCACGAATAAGCTTCGAGATATTCGGAGGTGACTCCCTGCTGACCGCGATAAGAATTCAGCGCCGCCTCCGCGGCCGAAAAATTGTTCTGCGCCAGGGCGATGCGCACGTCGTCCACAATCCCAGCCCACGCCGAAGCGGTGAGCAAAATCGAAACCAGAAGAATCCGCAAGCGCATTCTTAGATGATGAATGGTTTGCCAAAAGGTCGCAAGTCGGGCCGTTTTTTCACAGAAACGAGCCAACCATAACATCTTCCGCATCAACTGTTTACCCATAGCCCGTAGCAAATTATGTAGCTTTTATGGGGCACTTTCTTTACAATTTAGCTGCGTTTGACTTTAGAGTTCCTTCGCAGTACAAGCCTCTCCGCTCAACCCAGCGAGTGACCTTCCTGCAAGAGAATCCTGAAAGTTTCAGCGCTACATCAAAGAAAAAGGAAATTGCAACATCATGGAAACAGGAACAGTGAAGTGGTTTAACGACGCCAAGGGCTACGGTTTCATCAGCCGCCAGAACGGCGAGGATGTCTTCGTGCATTTCTCAGCCATTCAGGCTAGTGGCTTCCGCAGCCTGCAGGAAGGTCAGCAAGTGCAGTTTGACGTGGTCAAAGGCCCTAAGGGCTGGCAAGCTGAGAACGTCAAAGGCGTCTAACACCGCTTTGCAAGCCACAATTCGACAATGAGGGCGGCCAGCAATGGCCGCCCTTAGTTTTTGAGGGATTGACATATATGGCTTGACTCCTATGGTACGTCGCGTTATAGTACGTGACGTACCATTGAAGGGAGTCGACCTTGAATTGCTCCACACGCACCTTGGGAATCAGCCTCTTGTGCGGATTGTTCGCGGTGTACTTCTCCTTCGGGCAAACCTCCACCACCCCCAGCGCGATTCCGGCTACGACAAACCTGAGCCCGCTGGCCCGGCATTACACGGAGGGCGAGAAGCTGACCTACCACATGAAGGGCGACAATGAAGGCTGGACCTACGAAGTCCAGGCTAACGGCATCGTGAAAAAAGACGCGAGCGGCCACCTTGTCGAAGAATACGGCTGGTCAGACTTCAAGTCGAGCGCGCCCATGTCTCTGTCGGCAACAAGCCTGAACTTTCGCCAGACGCTTTCGCTCGATCCCGCGATTCCCCCGTCGATCCCCAATCTCAGCCAGGTCCAGCCCTTCCTGATTGGTCCGATCACCGACCTACTAACGTTCTATAGCGATCTTTGGCTGGCCATCCAGCAGAGTGACTTGAAACGGCCGGGGGATCATGCCTACGTCAAGGTCGGGATGCCGGCCTCCTGGGCCGACGGAAGCTACGTGACCCTCGGAGAAGACTCGATCGACTTCGATCTCACCCTCAAAGGACTAAACACGTCCACTCAGATCGCGACCTTGTTAGTGCGCCACGTTCCTCCAGCACAGCCGAAAGTGAAGTTGCCCGTCGAGTGGATGCAGGCTCCTGTAGCGGACACTGCGAACAACTGGGTTCAAATCAGCAAGAATCAGGCAGGCAAATACGACGCAGGGGTAGGCAAGGAAACTTTCGAGGTCGATATCAAAGTGAGTTTGAAGGACGGCAAGATCCTGTCAGCCACCCTGGACAATCTGGTTCAAACCCGTCGTCGCGAATGTTCCGATGCCGCATTGCTCGACTGCGGCGCGTCCACCGTCCACACGATTCGCCGGCAAATCGAGTTGCACCTGGTGCCCTAGATGAGTTCAACGATGAGATCAACCCAGATCCCGTCGCTCGGTTATGCCCTGCTCGGCCTGCTGCAGAAGCCGTCCTCGGGATACGACCTGCGCAAAGTCTTTTCCTCGACCTCGATGAAAACGTTCAGCGACAGTCCGGGAGCGATCTACCCCGCCTTAGCGCGCCTGGAGAAAGCAGGGCTGATCCGCGGCTCCATCGAAGAGGGCTCCGGCCTGCGCCGGCGCCAGGTCTTCCGGCTCACTCCCAAAGGACTTTCCGAACTCAAGCAATGGATCACGCGTCCGGTCACGCAGGAAGACCTGGTCTGGGGTCAGCAGGAAATCATGCTGCGCTTCGCTTTCAGTGAAACTGTTCTCAGCCCGGCGGCCTCAATCAATTTGCTTCAATCGCTCGAAACCGCGCTCAAGTCCTACATCGACGCGTTGCGCGAGGAATTCGAAGTGCTCAAGCCCATGGTGCCGGCCTCGGGAAGATTGGCCTTCGAGTGCGGTATCCGCGGAACGGAATGTCTCCTGGACTGGACTCACTACGCTCTTGCTACCTACGAAAACGAAGGAAATAGAAAAGGAAGCCCATCATGAAATCAACGAATGCAATTTGGCGCGCTCTCGTGGTTTTGTTCGCTTTCTCCGTCATACAAGCCGTTGCGGGCATGTTGACGATGTCTGGCATCAAGCCCCCCGCGTCCCCCCACGCCACCGAGTGGATGCTTTTGTCCAATTCGCTGGTAGTAGCGGCGCTCGCCTTCGTGGCTTTTCGCTCCGATTTGCGGGGATGGCAACTGGGAGCCGCGATGGCCGGCGTTCCCCTGGCCATCGGCTGCGTGAACGCGATTGAAGGCGTCTTCTTCCTGACGAATTCTGTGATCTCGTGGCCCAGACTCTTCGCCTTCCTGATCCTTTCCGCAGTTCTCATTCTCCCCGTCTGGGCGTTGCTGTTTGGAAAGCGGACTGACGTTCCTCAGGACCACTTCCATCCCATGGGATCAAAGTCGAGCATCGAAAAACTTTGGAAGTTCGCGGTCTCCGATCTCGCCTATTCGTTTCTGTACCTCACCGCGGGTGTCATCGTTTTCCCATATGTGAAGGATTTTTACGCCACCCAGCACTTACCTCCCATGACATCGATCCTCGCGATGCAGTTGCTGTTCCGCGGGCCCGTCTTCGTCCTGCTCTGTCTCGCGTTGGTGCGGATGCTGGGCCTGCCGCGCTTCGCCGGAGCCCTTGCCGTGGGACTGGTATTCACCATCATCAGCGGCGTGGCGCCCTTGTTGACGCCGAGCGTCGTTTTCCCTGACGCGGTTCGCTGGGCACACTTCTGCGAGGTGACCAGTTCGAACTTTGTATTCGGCGCACTCGTGGGCTGGCTCTGGGGCCAATCAAAGCAGACGGCTCCAGCAGCACTCCGTAATGAAAATGAGAAGGTGCAGAGTTGGGCCTAGGGCTGGGAATCGCGAATGAGGACCACGTCGGAATCCGTGTGGCCGTGAATCAATCCCAGCTTGCTGCCGTCGAAGGACCAGTGGAAGTCGATGATGTGCTCCGATGAAAACGCGGTGATGAGCTTGCCCGGGGAACCGTCGAGCGGTTGTGACCAGAGATTGTCGACCCCGCCCGTGCGAACGGGATACACCACAGCTTTTCCATCGGGCGAAAACCGGATGGGGCCACTCCGCGGACGATTGAACTCCAGGGTTTTCACGGTCTGACCAGAGTCGAGCGAAGCCAGAGTCATTTTTTCGACGTGTTCATCGAGGTGCCCGAAGGTTGCGAAAGCCGCAAGCTTGGAATCGGGAGAAATGTCGAAACCATTAGCGACCAGTTGTTCCGATGAGACGCCTTCGGCCTTGCCGCCATCGATGGACACCTTCATCAATTGCCCGCCGCTGGAGGCGTCTTCATAGATCACCCAGCGTCCATCGCGCGAACACACCGCGAAATCTTGCAGCTTGCCCGCCGACAATTGCTTCAAATGGCCTCCGGTCGCATCCATGCGCCAGATGTTCAGCGCCTTTTGTCCCTTCCCCGATATATTGGTAAAAACCACGTAGCCGCCACGGCCACACGCCGACGGGCCCTTGACAAAAGTAAGCTCCGGCCCGGGCAGCGGAGTCGTGGCCCCACTCTCCTGGTTCACCAGGCTCAGCCCAGCCTCCGACTCGCGTACCATCTGGCCGTCGCTGGTCCACGAGAAATGATAGAGAGGCGCCCCGGAAGTGACCTGACGAAGCTGAGCAGCGTCGCCTCCCGAAGGCATGGTGAACAGATTCCAATGGCCTTCGCTCAAAACCGTAGCCAGGCTCCGTCCGTCCTGGGAGAGGCTGGGGGCTGAGTAGTCGTTGGTGTCATGCGTGACGGCGTGAGAGGCCCCGTCCGGGTACGACACGAAAATAATCTGCTTCCGTCCCAGGTCCGCCAGCGCCACCAAACCGCTCCCGTTCGACATCCAAACCGGGCGCTCCACGATGTAGCTGTCGGAAGTGAAGAACAGCCGCTGTTTGCCGGTAGCAACGTCCACCGCCACCAGGCCGCTAAAGGCGTCGCCCGGCTGCAGCACGGTGCATACGATGGTCTTGCCGTCCGGAGACCAAGCCGGATCCTGCATTACGGCGCCGGCTGGGCCGTTGTACAGGATCTTCTCTTCGCCTCCATCGGTGGACTGAAGGATGAGCCGCCCCTTGCCGGGTTCGGGGTTGTTGTAGCGAAAGAAGGCAAACTGCCGCCCGTCGGGAGAGAACGTCACATTGGAATCGATGTCGGTAACCAGCTTCTGCGGAGTTCCGCCCAGCACCGGCGAACGATACAGAAAGTTCAGCTCATGGCTGCCGGGTTCGCTGCGCGTGAAATAGAGATAGTTACCGTCGGGTGAAAAACGCAATCCGGCGTATTCGACATCCCCGGGCTTGACCACTTCCGTGTCGCTGCTGGTCGGCAGATTTCGCAGCCAGAGGCTTTGCTGCCCGGCATCGTTGACTACATTCAGAATGTACTTGCCGTCGGGAGAAATAGCGACCAGAGTGGCTTTACCCGTCTGGGTTGCCTTGCTGATCGAGATGTTTTGGAAGGGAACGGTTCGGGTGCGGTTGATGAAAGCATAGATACCGTAAACTGCCGCGAGAAGCATCGCCATTCCAACGACGACCGTAAATCCGACCCCCACCTTGTGTCGTCCTGCCGCCGCGACCACGGCGGAACTGTCAGCCGAAGCTCGGGACGCCGCGGAACTGGCTGCCGCTGGAACTGAGCCCGAGGCCGACAACCCGGCCGCGCTCTGTCTCCCTGACTCCACATCGCGCTTCAATCGCTTCAGATCGCCGCGCAGATCGGCTGCTGACTGGTAGCGCAGGTCACGATCCTTCTCCAGCAATTTCTCGATGATCTCCTGCAGCTTGGGAGGCAGCGCCGCATTCAGCTGCAGGGAAGAAACCGGATTCACTTCAAGAATGGCGTGAAACACCACGGCGGACGTGGCTCCGGCAAACGGCAGCTTCCCCGTCGCCATCTGGTAGATCACTGTGCCCAAAGAAAACAGGTCGGTGCGCGTATCGAGTTCTTCGCCGCGGGCCTGCTCCGGCGACATGTACGAGATCGTGCCCACGGTCGCACCTGGGCTGGTCAAATGAGCCGGTGAATCTTGGGTGGCCCCGATTGTACTCATCTGTAGGTCTGGGCGCGTCAGTTTGGCCAGGCCGAAATCCAGCACCTTCACTTGTCCGCGCGGCGTCAGAAAAATATTCGCCGGCTTGATGTCGCGGTGGATGATCCCCTTGGCATGCGCGGCATCGAGCGCGTCGGCCAGTTGAATCGCGATGTCGAGCAGAGGACCGATCGCCATCGGGCCAGATATCAGTTTCTGGTCGAGGCTCTGCCCCTCGAGCAACTCCATCGCAATGAACGATTGCAGGTCCGCGCCCTCACCTGCTTTTTCGACTGCATAGATCGTGCAGATGTTGGGATGGTTCAACGCCGAAGCCGCCCGCGCTTCCTGCAGAAAACGGTCGAGCGCATTTTGATCGCGTGACAGTTGCGGGGGCAGGAACTTCAGCGCGACCTTGCGGCCCAGGTTCAGGTCTTCCGCTTCGTACACCACACCCATCCCGCCGCTGCCCAGTTGGCCGGTGATGCGGTAGTGCGAGATGGTCTGGTTGATCATTAGCTTTAGTCTGAGCGCGCCACCAGAATCGAGGAACCTTATCTTAGGTGCGATGCCCGCAGCCGTCAACGAGAGTCGTTGATTTAGCCCAACTGAAGCCAAGCCTGACGCAAATCAGCTCTTGCCGTCGCGCCGGAAATTCTTCCGCAGCGCGGCCGTGGCGATAGTGTCCGCCATGTGTAGACGATGGAAGAACTGCTACAATCCGTGTAAAATTAGTGTCCTGGAGAGCATTGTGCTTGCATGTCGGCCATTGCCTGCGATAGCATCCCGCTTCGTAACAAAAGTAACCTTTTCCCCCTTATGGAATCCAAATTGCTAGGGCACATTACCTAGGTTTGCCGTCGGTAATGTTGAAGCGTCGGCAAACTGATCGGAAAATCAGTCTACGCCGATTGGATATATTGCGTAGGGAGAACCTACGAGGGAAATGATGTTGATGACCGAACCGACTGTTGCCGTGAAGGAACATCCGATACTAATAACCCTCCAAGACACCATCTCTGGCAACGGCTTCTTGGCTCGGATCACCCTGTCTGGGCGGACTTTGATGCGCCTAGAGGACGATGATAAATGGTGGATGTATGGTGTCCGCCCTGCTGCGATAGCGGAATCCGGCGGTACGATCGACGAAGCTTTCTTGCGTTTTCGGCAGGCCCACACGGAAGTGCTGTTCGATATAGCGCAAGAAAGCAAGAACTTCAATGAGTTCAGAACGGAAGTCGAACGCTTCTTCAACGAGGGCGATGCGGACGAAAAGGCGTGGGAAGACGCGCTGAAAGCTGTTCGGGATGGACATACAGCGCCACCTGAACCGTTCTCTAATCTGCCGCGACAGTCGCCCGATTCTCGCCCCGTCCGGATCGAAGTAGAGCGTTTAGATGGGAAAGTTAAACCGTTCGCGGCGAGCGACAACGTAGCCGATACCTATTCTGTAGCCGATAAGCAAGCTGCATAAATGTCGGCCTCTAAAGCCTTCGCCGATGTTCAGCGCATGTTGACTGAATGCGCCCCCGGGCACACCATTCGACTAACGAATCACTTCCGAATGGTGAAATATAGGGGCATGGTCTTTCCAACCTTGCCTAAACATCCAACCATTGAACTTGGTCATATCCGCAAGATGGCCCGCCACTTCGGCATCCAAGAATGCGCTGCTAAGCACGGCATGGCCTAGCGCTGGAGTGCGATCTGCGACGGCATTTCGGCATCAATGAACTAACTAATAGGTCACCGCCGCCGTGTCGCTCCTGACCCCGATCACTGGGCTTTTGGTTTATCCTACCTACTTTGCGATTTGCCAGAGGGGGCGCAAGTGAACCGATCCCATGCAGTCCTTCGTCTCATCGTTGCCGTCGTGGTTCTTCTATCCGCAGTAGCCAGCTGGACCCAGGTTCCAGAAAATCTTTACCAGGAACTGCACTGGCGCATGATTGGTCCGTTCCGTGGCGGGCGCACCCGCGCCGCCGCCGGCGTTCCCAGCCAGCCGAATGTGTTCTACGTCGCCCAGGTAAACGGTGGCGTTTGGAAAACGGACGACTACGGCCGCACCTGGAATCCGATTTTCGATCACGAATCGACCCAGTCGATCGGCGCCATCGCGGTCGCTCCCTCCAACCCCAACATCGTTTATGTGAGTAGCGGCGAGGGATTGCACCGACCCGATCTTTCCGTTGGCAATGGCATCTACAAGTCGACCGATGCCGGCAAAACTTGGACTCATCTCGGCGGCCTCGTTGACGGGCAACAGATTCCCGCGCTCGCCGTTGACCCGCGCGACCCCAACAAGGTTTTCGCCGCCGTGCTCGGCCATCCGTATGGACCCAGCGAAGAGCGCGGAATCTATCGTTCGACCGACGGCGGCAAAACCTGGCAGAGAGTCATTTCCAAGGACGAGAATACCGGCGGCTCTGACGTCGTGGTCGATCCCGCAAATCCCGACGTCGTCTACGCCTCGATGTGGGAAGCGCGCGAAGGCCCGTGGGAGGACAACAACGAAGTCAACGGCACGGGCGGCGGACTGTTCAAATCCACCGACGGCGGCAGCACCTGGCATCCGCTGACCAACGGCCTGCCGAAAGATCTTTCGCAAATCTACGTGGCCATCGCGCCCAGCGATCCACGCCGCCTCTATGCGACCCTCGCCGCAGCCTCGGGCAAACTGAACGTCTACCGCTCGGATGACGCCGGCGACAGTTGGGCAAAGATCACAGACGATCCGCGTCCGGCCGGCCGCATCGGCGGCGGCGATCTCCCCATCCCCAAAGTTGATCCGAAAAATCCCGACTTGCTTTATGTGGTGAGCACCGTCACCATGCGCTCCAGCGATGGCGGCAAGACGTGGTCAGGATTCCGCGGCGCGCCGGGCGGCGACGACTACCAGAATCTGTGGATCAACCCCAACAACGGCAACATTATTCTGATCGTCAGCGATCAGGGCGCGATCATCACCGTGAACGGCGGCGCCAGCTGGAGTTCCTGGTACAACCAGCCGACCGCACAGCTTTACCACGCCATCGCCGACAACTCCTTCCCCTATAAAGTCTGCGCGGGACAGCAAGAAAGCGGGTCGGTCTGCATTTCGAGCCGTGGCAACGACGGCGCCATCACTTTCCGCGACTGGCATCCCGTGGGCGTGATCGAGTACGGCTACGCCGCTCCGGACCCGCTCGATCCTGACGTCATCTACGGCGGCGGCCGCACCGAAGTGTCGAAATTCCATTGGTCGACCGGCCAGGTGCAGAACGTAACGCCGATTCCGGTTCGCGATCCCAAGTACCGCGCCAACCGCACCGAGCCGCTGATGTTCTCTCCCGTGGACCCGCACATCCTCTATTACGCGGCCAATGTCCTGTTCAAAACGACCGACGGCGGCAATAACTGGCAGACCATTAGTCCCGACTTGACGCGCGCAAACCCCGGCGTGCCTGCCAGCGTCGGTACGCTCGTCCCCAAGGGCGCCGAGAAACAGCGCGGCGTCATCTATGCGCTCGCACCGTCGTTCAAAGACGTAACCACTCTGTGGGCCGGAACCGACGACGGCCTGCTTTGGATCACGCGCGATGGCGGAAAGAATTGGACCGACATCACGCCCAAAGAAGTAACCGCGTGGAGCAAGGTCACCCAGATCTCGGCGTCGCACTTCGACGAACAAACTGCCTACGCGTCGGTGAGCCGCTTCCGCATCAACGACACACATCCCTATATCTATCGCACCCATGACGGCGGCAAGAGCTGGAAGCTGATCACCGCTGGCCTGCCCGAATTCGGCCCGGTCGACACGGTTCGCGAAGATCCCGTGCGCAAGGGATTGCTATTCGCGGGTACGGAGAACTCCGTCTGGGTTTCGTTCGATGACGGCGACCACTGGCAGTCGCTGCAGCTGAATCTGCCGCACACCTCCATGCGCGATCTCTGGATTCACGAAGACGACTTGATCGTGGCAACGCACGGCCGCTCCTTCTGGATTCTCGACGACATCGCACCTCTTCGCGAAGCTGCGGCTGCAATGGCGAACTCAGTACATCTTTTTGCCCCCGCGCCCGCCTATCGCGTGCAGCGTGACACCTACACCGATACGCCACTTCCTCCCGACGAGCCGGTCGGGGCCAATCCGCCTGACGGCGCGATCGTGGATTACTACCTTCCTGCGGCGGCCACCACGGTCACGGTTGAAATGCTTGACGCGCAGGGCCATCTCGTCCGCCGCTTCTCCAGTACCGACAAACCCGAAATCACCGAGGAAGAATTGCAGAAGCAACTAATCCCGCTGTACTGGGTGCGCGCGCCGCGACAACTCGCGACCACTGCGGGAATGCACCGCTGGGTCTGGGACCTGCACTATCCAGCGCCGGCTGCGACGCGCCACGATTATCCCATCGCCGCGATTCCGTACGACACCCCGCGCGCGCCTCTGGGGCCGACGGTTGTGCCCGGTACGTACACGGTCCGCCTCACGGTCGACGGGAAAACTTCCACCGCGCCCCTGACCATCAAGATGGACCCACGCGTCAAAGCCACCTCAGCGGACCTGCAAAAGAAACTGCAAGCGGAGACGAAGTTGGCTTCCATCATGACCGAATCCGCGCAGGTGCTGCTCCAGGGTGGCTCGATTCGCGCCCAACTGGAAAAGCTAAGCGCACAGGCGAGCGCTCCCACCAAAGACGCCATCGCGGCTTTCGAGAAAAAGCTGAATGCACTGCTCGGCGCGCCCGGTGGATTCTTCGCTCCACCATCTTCCGAAGTCACCCTCGCCCGCCTCAACGGGCAGGCGGGCACGCTGTACCAGCAAGTGTGGCAGGTCGACGCCGCGCCGACTACTTCGCAAATGCAAGCTCTCGCGGCAACAGAACATGACAGCACTGATGTGCTGAAACGCTGGAGCGAATTCAAGAACGCTGACGTGCCCGCGCTCAATCGCCTGCTACGCGAATCGAAGGTTCCGGAAGTCCAGCTAGAAGCAGACATTCATCAGGACGAACCGCAGGTTGACGAAGAGTAGTGGTAACTGTAGCGCCGGCATCCTGCCGGCCGTTGCGAGAGCATCTTGCCTTCGCCTGAGCCGAAGCCGGGATGCGTGGGCGGGACGCCCCAGCTACAGCCGCCGGGACGGCGGCGCTACTATATCTCGTTAGGATTTTTAAAGACGGGCTTACTCAAAAAGCGCTACAGACGCTCGACTGCTCTCTGCAACTCCAAGGCGATCTCCCCCGGGTCCGTCCCCTGCGGAAATTTCATCGGCTCCCCAATGCGGACGCCAATCTTCCACGGAGCTGCAAACCTCCGGCCCGCATGCTTCACTTCAAACAGGCCATCGATCCGCATCGGCAGCACGGGAATGCCGAGATTCGCCGCCAGCAGCCCAATCCCCGCGCGAAACGGATTCACTTTGCCGTCGGTCGTGTGCCGCCCCTCGGGAAAGACCAGGATGCTGTAGCCGCGATCAACTGCTTCTCCTGCATAAGCGAAGCTGCGACGAAACCCAGCCTCGCGCGGCAACGGAAATAGATTCAACAGCGAGACTCCCAAAATCCACTGCACGCGGTCATACATTCGTCCAAAGAATCCACGCCCCGGCGCGGGCGTTCGCAGCGCCTCCAGCGCCTCTCCACCGGTCGCCGTGGCCAGCCGATGACGGAAGCGCACCGGAAGCGCCGTCAGGATGAACCCTCCATCAACGTCTCCCACATGATTCGAAACCACCAGCAGCGGCCCGGTCACACCGCGAAGATGTTCGCGTCCTTCGATTCGAGGCCACCCCATCAGCACGATTGCAGGGCGCATCAGCAGGTAATGCACAAAAACACGCAGCCAGTTTATTGGCCAGCTCAGCGTCCAACTCGGATAGTGATACGCGGTGCCCGGCGACGCTTCTCCGCGCAGCATGCGTTCGAGATCTCCGACCGTTTGCACCGCGCTGAACCGCGTCTCGCTCAGGTCCACCTGATAGCGGTCCTCCAGGGTGCTCAGCAATTCCACACGATCGAGCGAACTCAGCCCCAGATCTGAGTCCAGACTCGCGTCATCGCGCAACGCGCCCACAGACCGCCCAGTCACTCGGGCAATCAGCTCGGCCAGAGGACGGTTCTCGCCGACGCCCGTAGGCTGCTCGAACAACTGCTCCTGTGCCACCTCTCGTATCAAGTTGCGTCGCGGCTTCTGTGTGTTGGTCCGAGGAAAATCCTCCTCCGGCCACTCGATCCACATCCGCATGCGCTGGTACTCCGCCAGCGATTGATTCGCCCGCTGCACCACTTCTTCGAGCTTTGCATCACCACGTAGAATCACCGCCGCGCATGCCTCCGCATTCCCGCCGCGTTCAATCCCCACCACCACGCAATCTTTCACCTCCGGTTGACGGCGCAGCGCCGCCTCCAGGTCGTCGGGATACACGTTGGTCCCGCCCGGCGTCACGATCACTTCCTTCTTGCGCCCCTTGAAATAAAGATTGCCACTCTCATCGAGTGCGCCAATGTCGCCCGTGCTATACCAACCTTGCTGATCCGAAACGGCCTGTGCGCCGCGGCCGTCCCAATAGCCCGAGGCCACGCCACCGCCCCGCACCAGAATCTCTCCGTCTTCCGCCAGCTTCACCTCGCGCCCCGGCAGCACTTTGCCGATCGATCCCTTGCCCAGACGAAAGGGATGATTCACGCTGATCAGCGAGGTCGTCTCCGTGAGTCCGTATCCCTGGATCGCCGCGTAGCCCAGACGCCCCCAGAACTCCTCAGTGTCGCTGTCGAGTGCGGCGCCGCCTGAAATAAACGCCAGGAACTTCCAGCCGAACTGCCGCCGAATCGCGCGAAACCTCCACCAGCGCCGCAGAAAGTGTTCTTTCTCCGCCACCCGAAAATTCCGGCGGAAAGCCTCGGCTTCTCCGCGGCCTTCCAGATCGCGCTCGATCTTCTGTTTCAAGGATTGCAGCACGCGCGGCACACTCACCAGCACCGACACACGCTCGCGCCGGATCGTGTTCACCACCTCCGAAGGCTTTAGTTCATCCTGATAAATCACCGTCGCTCCCAGCAGCGGCGGCAGGAACAGTCCGAGAAACTGCCCGAACACATGACTCAGCGGCAGCAGGTTCAAAAAGCGCAGCGGATGCACGAAGCGCTCATACTTCAGATACGCGCGCATCTCCCGCTCCAGCGGCGCAATATTGGCCAGAACATTCCCGTGCGTGATCACCACTCCCTTGGGGTCCGCCGTCGTGCCCGATGTGAAAACAATTTGCAGAATGTCGTCGCGCCCCAGAGCGACATTGGGCAGCTCGTTCGGCGCTTGATCTAAAGCTTCCGCAAGATCCTCCAGGCTCAAACTTGCCATCGACAATCCATTCGCCGAGCACTCATGCAAGTGCCGCCGCGACCCCACCAGCAACTTCGCCGAGACCTGCTCAAAGACTCGCATGGCAAAATCGGCCGCGGATCCGTCGTCCATGGGCACCACAATTACTCCGCGGAGCGCACAGCCGAAAAACGCCGCAACCCACTGAGCACAGTTTTCGCCCCAAACCATCACGCGATCGCCTTTCGCAATCCCGCGCGCTTCCAGCTTGCGAGCGAAGCCGCCGGCCATCTCCAGAATTTCGCCGTAGGTAAACGATTCCGTGCGATATCCGCGGCGCTGCCGGTAGGCGCGCTCGTAGCGATGCGCTCGAAAATTCTCCAAGAAAAATTCTGCGATCGATTCAGCCATGACGCACAAGAAGCTTAGACTTACGGAGCCCCGACCTCTCTCCAGTCTCAAGTTTAGTGGAAGGGTTCGGTCGAGGAGCGGGTTGCTGTACAGTTTAAGAACTGCCCCATGTGCCGATCCACCCGAGAACTCAAAGGAGGCGTGCACACGTATTATTTCGGAGTAACATTCTATCGATCGGAGTCTCTGTGCTGCGGAGCTGGCTTCTCATCGGAATTCTCGGATTGTGCCCAGGCCTGTCTCTGGCACAAGACGTGCGCCCTGCCCACAAGCTGCCGGTGGTCAAATCTGGCGACATGCCGTTCTATCCGTCCCTGCCTCGAACCGCGCAAGTCGAAGGAGAAGTGGACCTCCAGGTCACAACCGACGGGTCGAGCGTAGTGTCGGTGACGTCGGACTACGGGAATCTTCTGCTGGTGAAGGCTGCTCAGGACAATGTCAGGAGCTGGAAGTTTGAACCGCATGAACCAACGGTCTTTTCGACGGTGTTCTCGTACCACCTCGTCAAGGAGTTCCTGACTTACTCCTGCGATCCCGACGTACCCGACAACGGCAGGGTCATCCTGAAGCTTCCCGCCGAGGTGGACATCACATCCCACCTTAAAATCTCAGACTGCCAGGATCCGAATGAGGGCCTTGACCTCACGGAACCTTTGAGGGTGTTCCTCACCGCGTGCGAAGTAGACGGGTCACCAGTTCCTTGCGACAAATTCACCATTCGACTGCAATCCGGCCCTTTGACCGTAACCCCAACGCGGTTCAAAGAATCCGAGAAAAAGCAAGGTTTCGTGGTTCCGGCCGAGTTTCGTTCACTCAAGGTCTTCGGAGTAAATGTAAACGCCGGACACGGAAGCGTATTCTTTGCCGATCAGAACATTGCTTTTCTGAAAGGCAACTGGCGCGTTGGGATCGACCACACCCCCTTCAAGGAGAACACCCCTGTCTATGGCAAAGCCGCAACCCTTCCGTGTGTTGGATTTATTGAATTCGAATGGGGTGAGCCGGAAGTTGTCACATGGGCGCGATGCAAGTAGAGTGTCTACTCTCTTCCCACTCCCAACGCATCCGCCACGCGATTAATGTAGTTGAACCACGAAGCAATCAGCGTGATCTGCAAGATCCCGCGATCGTCAAACCCCGCGGCCCGCAGTCTTTCTATGTCATCCTTCCAAACCTTGGTGGCGTCCTTGGTCAGCTTGACCACGTAGTCGAGCATCACCCGGTCCTGCGCCGAGATGGGAGCCGTGGTGTAGTCCTTCGCCAGCGCCTCGACCAGTTCCTTATCCAACGTCACCCTACGCAGAAACTCTGCGTGCGACTCGATTCAATACACGCACCGATTGGTCACCGAGACCATGGTCGCGATCATCTCGTGCTGCCGCCGCTGCAGCGGCAACTCCGGAGACATCAGTGCCCCGAACGTGCTGAAGGCGTGATACAGCGCCTCGGGAATCAACGTATGCGACCCCACAATCGACGACGCCCCCGAAGGATCGGGATGCACCGGCTCGGCATACTCCTTCGGATAAAACAGCTTCTCGCCCTCGATCGCCTGACGGAGTTTTTCGTCGGCCTCGGTAAGCGGTACGGTTCGAATCCATGTCATATAGGCCCTTGTCCTCATTGCGGGGTCCCACAATTTCGCAGTTGGAAAAATACACCGCCCGCCTGCAGACGCCACATACTGCATTCATACTAGAGCTAATTTCAGGAAGGGCGCTTCGCCGGTTGCGGAAAATGCCAATTTCCGGTTTGCCGACGACCCGGGAGTTATCGCGGGCGGCTCACCGACCGTCAGTTATCTCGCTTCTCCTCCTCGAATTCGGATAGCGTCGCGAGAAAGTCGGAAGCGGCGTTCAGGTTGTACCCTGCGAGCTCTTTCATGAGCCACTGAATCTTCGGGGAGCGGTCCATACGGTCGCCGAATTTCTTCGACAGCCATATCGCCAGCGCGATGATGGTCAGTCCGAATAACAGATTGGCGAGCAGATAAGCGGCCCCGAGTGTTTTGTAAGCGTCTACCCGCAAAAATCCCTCTAGCGCGACGATCAGGAGTGGTGTCCAAAGGAGAGGCGCTAGCAGGAGCGTCCACTGGAGCTGACGGATATGTAGCATCCGAAGAGATTCAAGCTGCTTCTGGATGACGGCAACCGGCTTGCAATAGTCGATGTCAAGAGCGAGCCGAATCTGCTGTATCAGCACAATCAAGGTTGCAATCTCGAACAGGTCCAGGGCGGCACCAGGTACCGCAAACCGCACCGTCGCAATGTGGTCGCCGATGAAGGATCCAAGTACGATGATGATGGCAAGCGCGGCGGCCGACTCCAAGGCCAGGAAAACAGCCAAGCGCTGCAATGCAGACCGCGCGCGGTTCATTTTTGTCGCGCTTAGAAGCTGGCGGGTCAGGCGGATGTTCACTTCGAGCTTACGATCGTGTTCCGCCCACTTCTGCTTGAGTTCATCCAGTTCCATCATGTCTCGCTCCTTGATTTGGCCTGGGATTTAGCCTGGCCAGTTCCCCGAAATTCCTGCTTCATCTTGCTTTTCAATCTGCTTATCTTCGTTGCCACATTGGTTTCACTGATGCCCAGCACTTCCGCGATTTCCTGGTAGTTGTTCCCGTCCAAATAGAGCAGGACGAGCGCCTTGTTCAGTGGGTCAAGTCCCCCTATGAATTCGTAAAGGAGCCCTATTTCCTCAGGCTGATCTTTCGTCTCATTGATCGCTTCCAGAAGGTGCTCTTCGTCGGAAATGACATATCGTGTTCTTGTGTTCTCGCGGCGATAGAACGAAATCGCGACGTTGAGGGCGATCCGGTACATCCAGGTGGAAAACCGGTAGCGCTCGTCGAATTTGCCGAACGATCGCCATAGTTGGATGATGATCTCCTGCGCCAGATCGTCCCGGTCGTCACGGTTCCTGCAGTACGAATTGCAGACCTTGTACAGGATTTTCTTGTGCTGATCGACCACGGTCTGGAACCTTTCCTGGAGTTCTGGTGTGGCCATCTGCTCCCTTTAATGTTGCGTCCGCTGCCGTCGCAACCTGTGCTGTCACCCTGTTATTCGCGCCTGGCACTGAAAAAATCACAGCCCGGGCCGCACTTTCCCCCGAGAGGTGCTCCAAAACGGCATGGAGCTTCGAGTCTGCCCGCCATGCGTAGGCATTGATACCACAGTCCCTCGGCTATTCCGGACTCTGGTGCGAACTGAGCCCTTTGGTTCACCCGACTGGTGCGCTGCCGCAACCGCCCCACCTGATCGGGCAAGGGAACTTGGGATTATGCCCGGATCACGGGCAACCCTGAATTTGAACGCCGACGAAGCTTAATTCGATGCCACTCTTGCCCCTTGGAAGTCACCCGCCCCCTATTCCCTTGGTAACCCTTTCGTACACTCCCTTTTGGTAACCCTTGGTAACCATGCGATTCATCACGTCCAGACGTACAATTGGCCTTGTCCGGTCGGTCCATCTGCCGATAACTGAGATGACCCTCGGAGCAGTGCCCGGGAGCAGTTCCCCAAACGTTCAGCGGGTTCTGTAGCAAGACTTTGCATTGCAGACCAGGCTCTGGAGTTCGCACTCTTATGGCATTGTTTGGATTCAACAAGCAAAAAGTTCTGGCCACTGCGGAGAAGTATGTCCAGCAGGGCAAACTGCAGAATGCCATCGCTGAGTACGAAAAGGTCCTCAAGAACGACGCCAAGGATCTCACCGTCACCAATACAGTTGGCGATCTTTATTCCCGCCTGGGTGAGACCGATAAAGCCACCGTGTGCTTCAAGAATGTGGGCGATGCCTATGCCAGCCAGGGCTTCACGGTCAAAGCCATCGCGATGTACAAGAAGATCTGTAAGCTCCAGCCGTCTCTCGAGAGCTTGCTGAAACTCGCGGAACTCTACAGCCAGCAGGGTCTTTTTAACGACGCCCGCGCCCAGTATCTGCAGGTCGCGGAAGAATTCCTTAAGTCCGGCGAACTCGAGAACGCGGTCCGCATCTTCCAGAAGATTGTGGAGATGGACCCGGACAACAGCGGCATGCGGGTTCGCCTGGCGGAAGTCTATCTTCGCCTGAACAAGAAAACGGAAGCCTGGCAGATTTTCTCAGCCGCCGCCGAAAGCCTGCGCTCCAAAGGCTCGCTCAGCGGCGCTGAAGAAATCCTGCAGCGCATGCTGAAACTGGATCCGGGCAACACTTATGCCCTGCTCATGCAGGGCAAGAACATGATCGAGTCCGGCGACGCCGCCGGTGCGGTTGCCACCCTGCAAAAGGTTTCCGACATCGATTCCCATCCCGATGGTCTCCGCGATCTGCTCAAGGCTTACCTGCAGGCCGGACAACTCTCCGAAGCGGGAGCCGTTGCCCACAAGCTGCTAACCGTACACAACGATCTGCAAGCCATATCCAGCTTCGCCGACGCCCTTATGCAGGCCGGACAGTACGAGGCGGCCCTCCAGGTCTTCGATCAGCATGCCGAACGCCTGCTGGCGGAAAACTCGGACAAAGTTCTCGAGAGCCTGCACACCATCATCGGGCACGTGCGCGATAATCCCGACTCTCTGCAGAAACTGCTGGACCTGTTTCACAAGGCCGGAGAGAACACCCACGTCAGCGAAGTGATCGAACTTCTGGCGCACGCCAGCGTGCAGTCCGGCGACCTGCCCCGGGCTCGCGATCTTTACCAGAAACTCGCCACACTCGAGCCCCAGAACACCCTGCACATGCAGAATTACCAGCAGGTGGTCGGGCAGCTCAGTGGCACCACCGGAAACAAACTGATTACGCCGGACGAAGCCGTCGTCCTCATCGACGATCTGGAAGCGACTGCGCCTTCCATTCACCAGCACTATACCGACGAGATTGCGCTCGCCATCCGCTCGGCCCTTACCGACGCGGAGCTCTTCATCTCTTACAACATGCCCGCCAAGGCGCTCGGCCCCCTGGTCGGGGCTTTGCCGCTGGCGCCCACCGATCTGCGCGTCAACCAGCGTCTCGCTGCCCTGCACACTCGGGCGGGGCGCTTCGCCGAAGCTGCGCTCTGCTGTCGCACTCTGCAGAGCGTCTACTCCGAAGCCGAATATCCCGAAGAAGCTACGCGCTACGGCGAACTCGCCGACCGCTATGAGGAGCGTTCCTCGGTATCGGTTCAGTCGCCGGGCTCCGCCGAAGAGCCACACATTTTTCTGGACGCTCCCCCGGCTAGCGCTTCCCATTTTAAGCAGCCAGAGAGCGACGTAGCCGAATTCTCTATTGACGAAGCTCCTGCGGACGACGCTGCAACGCAGGAAGAAGCGGCGCCCGAGGAAGAAGCTGCCCCGGTGGCGCATGCCGCGTCGCCATGGCCCACAGCCGCCCAACCGGAGTTTGCCGTCGTCGATGAGTCGGCAGCATCAGCCGAACCGGCTGCGGACCACACCGAAATTGACCTCTCTTCGGAGTGGGATGATTCCGTAACCGTCGAGGCTGATACTCCCGCCGTGGAAGCGCCTGCAGTCGAGGCCACCACCGCCGCCGCCGATCAGGACGCTGCCGAGCCCAGCAAAGCTGACGAGACTGTCGAAGAGATTCGCTTTTATCTGGCTCATGGCATGCCCGAGCAGGCCATGGCGGCCCTCGCCAAGTTCCAGACTCTGAGCCGGGATGAGGCCAAGATCGCGGAGCTTCGCGCCGAAGTGGAAGCCGCTACCCAGCCCGCGGAAGAAGCTCCGGTCGCGGCCGAGCCCGTCATTGAAGAGCTCACCGCCGACGATATTCCGACTGTCGAAGTCACAGTCGATGATGAAACTCCGGCCGCTGTCGAAGAACCTGGGGCCGACCCTGAGCCTCCCGCCGTCGAGGAGATTCCGGTGGTGGCGGAAGCTCCGGTCGAGATCGAACCGGAGCCCCCAGTTCAGAAGCCCGTCATTCACAGGCCGGTAATTCACAAGCCGGTAGTTCACAAGCCCGTAATCCACGAACCCGTCGTTCACGCGCCGGCGCCCGCTCCGCAACCCGCGGTTCTGCAGGAGTTCGTTTCCGATCTCGAAACTTCATTGGGCGACGGCTTCCTGCCCGGCACAGTCAACAAGCCGGCCGCAGCACCCGCCGCAGCCCAACCCGCGAAACCCGCGCAGGCTCCGGCCGCGCGTACTCAGCCCGTCGCCGCCGCTCCCGCTGCCCCGGTTCTGGGCGAGTTTGTTGCTGACATCGAGGCGTCCCTCGGGGAAGACTTCCTGCAGGCCGCTCCGGTCGAGCAAAAGGTCCAGCAATCTCCCGCGCCAGTCGTCGCTCCGAAGGTCGTTCCGCCGCTGGCCGCCAGCGCTGCCGCATCGGCCTCCGCGGCCAACCAGGTCGCGCCTCCTGCGCCGCACGTCGCGCAGACACTGCCTGCGCCTGCCGTGGCTGCTCCGGCCGCAATGGCGTCTGTAGCCTGGCACTCGCCCGTGGCCGATGTTCCCAAGCCGCAGCCGCCTGCCATGCCGGTGTCTCACGCTCCTGCTCCATCAGCCGCCAAAGCGTCTCCCTTTAGCGATGACGCCGGTGTCGATCTCGCCGAAATGTTTGGCGAGCTCAAGCACGACCTCGAAGCCGACGTCGCCTCCGCCGACGCCGATCCTGAGACCCATTACAACCTCGGCATCGCTTTCCGTGAAATGGGCCTGCTCGATGAGGCCATCGGAGAGCTGCAGAAGGCCTGCCAGTCCTTCGATCAGGGACATGCGTTCCCGCAGATCATGCAGACCTACACCTGGCTGGCCCAGTGCTTCCTTGAAAAAGGCGTGCCCGAAGCCGCCATTCGCTGGTATGACAAGGCTCTGAACGTTTCCAGCATTGACGGAGAAACCCGCGTCGCGCTGCACTACGAGCTGGCTTCCGCCTATGAAACCGCCGGCGACAAGCCTTCCGCTCTCAAGCACTTCATGGACGTTTACGGCAACAACATCGACTATCGCGACGTCGCCGAGCGCATTAAGGCCCTGAAGTCGTAGAATAGCCCGATGGCCTTCGTCCGCAATTTTCCCTGCCTGGGGTCTAACGCTCGCCGTAGCGCTCGCCGTGCCGTCGCTTCGCGGCGCCGGAGCCGCCCCGAATGACCGACCCGAATCCGTTTTCCAGCGCTCCCGGCACCGTGCCCAAACCCGCTCCGCCGCAGGCTGAGTCGAGCACCGCGGTTCTCAGTCCTCCTCCCGAAACCGAGGCCGCCGAGCCACCCAGCCACCTGCAAGTCTGGATGCATCGCATTTCCGTCTTTCTCTTTGTTTTAATCAGTGCCGTCGCTGGGGTGCTGCTCATCATTCTGCCCTGGACCCCGGAGTGGACCGACAACTACCTGCTGCTCTCGTTTCCGGCTCTGCGCTCCGTGGTTTCCAACGGCTTTTTCCGCGGCATCTGCAGCGGCCTGGGCCTGCTCGATATCTGGATCGGTTTCTGGGAGGCGCTCCACTACCACGAGCAACAGTAACGCTGAATCGCTGAAACGGCTGCGCAAACGCTTTGAAAGGGCGCGGCTTCAGCCGCGCTGCACGTCGTATCGAAGACTCATCGGGCTCTTTAGCCCCTGAGGCACACTGCTGGTACCCTGATAATCTGCGATTCGGCCCTTGAATTTTGAACGCAACACCCAATCCGAGACCCAATTTATGACGGACCATCTCAAATCCGCTCCGGTTGCTTACCAGAACGAACCCTTCCTCAACAGCCCTGACGGGCGCATCCTCCGCATGCTGGCCGAATATCAGGAACCTCTGGCCCGGTTCCGCCACGAACAAATCCAGGACACCGTCGTCTTCTTCGGCTCGGCCCGGTTTCAGGGCCGCCAGGACGCCACCAACGCCCTCGCCGCGATCGAGGAGAATCACGCGGCCAAACCCGTTGCACAGCTGGAAAAGGACCTGAAACGGGCCCAGGCCGCCGTCGACATGGCCCGCTATTACGAAGACGCGCGCCGCCTGGCTCATATGCTGACCAAGTGGTCCATTCAGATTCCCGCCCGCCGCCGCCGTTTCGTCGTCACTACCGGCGGAGGTCCCGGCATCATGGAAGCCGCCAACCTGGGCGCCCACGAGGCCGGAGGCAAGACCATCGGCCTCAACATTCAGCTGCCCTTCGAACAAAGCCCCAACCAGTACATCACTCCGGCTCTGAACTTTCAGTTTCACTATTTCTTCATGCGTAAATTCTGGTTTGCCTATCTCGCCAAGGCTCTCGTTATCTTCCCCGGCGGCTTCGGCACCATGGACGAACTCTTTGAAATCCTCACCCTCGCCCAAACCGACAAGCTGGCCAAGAAAATTCTGGTGGTCATCTACGGCAGCGAATACTGGAACCGCATCCTCAACTTCCAGGCCTTCGCCGACGCCGGCACCATTTCTCCCGAAGACCTCAACCAGTTCAAAATCGTCGACACCCCCGAAGACGCCTTCGAGTACCTGCGCGACGGCCTGACCAAATACCACCTCGGCGGCGCCCCCAAGAACGTAGGCGAAGTCCTGCCGGAAATCGCCAAGACCAGACCTTAGGCAGCGGCCGTGAGGGTGCTTGTCATTCCGACCGCAGCCGAAGCGAACGCGACGGCAACCGAGGAACCTGCTTTCGGGCTCCCTCTGGGTTCCTCTGTGTCCTCTGTGGTTTAGGGTTTTGGTTTTGAGGCCCGTCACACGAACCGCCGGGCTGCATTAAACTGCAAGTGAATGCCGCCCCGCTGTCTTCTCTACTACATAACCGACCGCACCGCGTTCCCCGGAGACGAATCGTCCCGCCGTCACCGCCTCCTCGAAAAAATCCGTGAAGCCGCAATCGCCGGCGTGGACTACATCCAACTCCGCGAGAAAGACCTGCCCACCCGCGACCTGGAAGCCCTGGCCCGCGAAGCCGTGAAGGTTATCCGCGGAATGGCGCAGACCAGAACCGCGCTGCTAATCAACTCCCGCACCGATGTCGCCCTGGCCGTCCAAGCCGACGGTGTGCACCTCCGCTCAGACGACATCTCCCCAAGAGAAGTAGGAGTGATCTGGAAATGTGGGGCGGGCGCACCCGCCCGCGCAAACTCACCGCAAGATCCCCTGATCGCGGTCTCCTGTCACTCCCCAGCAGAAGTAGCCCAGGCCGCTGCCGACAAAGCCACGTTCGCTGTCTTCGCCCCAGTCTTCGAAAAAAAACACGCGAACCCGACAGGCCTTGCCGCCCTGCAGAAAGCCTGCGAAGCGAAGATCCCAGTTCTGGCCCTCGGCGGGATCACTCTAGCGAACGCCCAATCCTGCTTCGCCGCCGGAGCCTCCGGCGTCGCCGCCATCCGCCTCTTCCAGGACAACGACATCGCCGAAATAGTTCGTTGCCTGCGCCAGGAATCCTGAGGGTGCCCCATTTCTCGCGCGCCCTTTGCGCGAGAAAGCCTGCCCTGAGCGGAGTCGAAGGGTGGGGATTTACTATCCCGTCCACCTCGTCCCATTCTTCAGAACGTCCATCACCTTCGCCAGCCGCCGCTTCTTCGTCTCCTCCTGCTTCGCCCCAGAAACAGAAAGCGCCATTTCTTTCTTGTGCGTGAAAGCCAGCCCCTCCCACCGTTCCCGCGCAACCTTACTTTTCCCCAGCTCCTTCCTGAGTTCCACCGGAGCCTCCACCGTCCGCTCCTCGACATCCCGCTCCATCAAAACGTCGACGACATCTCCCGGCTTCACGCCCGCGCCCCGGCACAGCGCCTTGTTCACGGGCATCATGCGCGCGTTGCCGCAGGGCATCAGGGACGAGCGAAACGGAAAGCCGTTGATCGTCCCGCGGATGGGCACGCGTGCGCGTGTTCCGAAGTACTCAATCACGTCCACCGGCGGAGTGATCGCAGCCACCACGCCCGCCTCTTTACCCTCAATCTTCGCCTGGAACCGCAGCTTCTTCTCCGCCATCACCATCCTCGCAAGCCAACGCTGGTAAACTTTACCCCTGTCAAGAAAACGCGGCAACCGTCATGACGCTCAGCCCAACCTCCACTGAGACCCAGCCCCACGGCCTCGAACCATCGCTCATCGAGATTCCCGGAGCCTGGTTCCTGATGGGTTCCAGCACCGGACAGGACTGCGAGCGCCCCATCCATCGCGCCTGGGTCGACGCCTTCCTGCTGGCCGCCACGCAAGTCACCAACGCCGAATACGCGCGCTTCCTGGCCGCCGCCAACGTTCCGCCGCCCCCGTTCTGGCACGATCCAAAATTCAACCATCCCCAACAGCCCGTGACAGGACCTTCGTGGTTCGAGGCCGTCCGCTACTGCGAATGGCTGAGTTCGCAAGCAGCCCGCACTTACCGCTTACCTACCGAAGCCGAATGGGAACACGCTGCCCGCGGCGGTCTCGAACAGAAAACTTTCCCCTGGGGCGACGCACCGCCCCAATCTCTCCCCGACTACGCCACCCGCTGGCAAACCGGCCCCGAGCCCGTCGCCCGCTACGCCCCCAACGCATTCGGCCTCTACGACATCTGCGACAACGTCCACGAATGGTGCAGCGACTGGTACGACCCGAATTATTACTCAGTCGCGCCCGAGCGCAACCCGCGCGGCCCTGAACAAAGTCACATGCAGCCCGCCCGCAAGTCCTCCCGCGGAGGATCCTGGCGCCACCACATCAAAGTAGCCCGCTGTTCCGCCCGCTCCAGCATCCCTCCCGAATTCCAATACGCCGACTACGGCTTCCGTGTCGCCTGCGACGTGTAGCGCGATAGCCGCACCCTCGCCAACTCATTTACTCTTGTCATTCTGAACCGGGCAAAGCGCGGTGAGGAACCTGCTGTTTGCCGTCATATTCCAACTTGGGAGCACACATGTTCCGCACCGACCTTCTCAAAAACAAGCGCGTCCTCATTACCGGCGGAGGCACTGGCCTCGGCAAAGGCATGGCTCAACGCTTCCTCGAACTCGGAGCCACCGTCCACATCTGCGGCCGCCGCGAAGAAGTTCTGGAACAAACCGCCGCGGAGCTCGCGCCGAAAGGCCCAATCCACGCTGTCCCCTGCGACGTTCGCAGCCTGGACGCCGTCGAAGCCATGATCGATTCCATTTGGAGCGAAGCCCCACTCGACATCCTGGTCAACAATGCCGCGGGCAACTTCATCGCCCGCACCGAAGAACTCTCGCCTGGCGCATGGAATTCCGTGATCGGCATCGTCCTGATGGGCACGCTCAACTGCACCATGGCCTGCGGACGCCGCTGGCTCGCCTCCAAACACCCCGGCACGGTCCTGAGTATCTCCGCCACCTACGCACCCGTAGGCTCCGCCTACGTCGTCCCCTCCGCCGTCTCCAAAGCCGGAGTCGAAGCCCTCACCCGCAGCCTCGCCGTGGAATGGGGCAACCGCGGCATCCGCATGAACGCCATCGCTCCCGGCCCCATCCCCACGCAAGGCGCTTTCTCCCGCGTCCTGCCGCACCCCGGACTCGAAACCCTGGCCCTGGACCGCAACCCGCAACACCGCTTCGGCACAGTCGAGGAGCTCGCCAACCTGGCGGCTTTTCTGGTAAGCGACGGATCCGGATACATCAACGGCGAAGTCATCCGCATGGACGGTGGAGAATTCCTGCAAGGCGCCGGCGAATTCAGCAGCCTGGGCCGCATTCTGAAAGAGGAAGACTGGCAGGCGATCAGACCCAAAAAAAACGACACCAACCTCCAAGAGCTAGATGGGATACACGAAGCGCAAAATTCGCGGAATCAACTTCTCATTTCTGCTGGCCAGCCTGGTATTCGCCGGATGGGCTCTGTTCTGCGCCTGGTCCGGCTGGCCGCGCGGATTCCGCGCCGGCAGCACCGCGGGCTTCGCGCTGTTCGCCGTAGCGTCGCTCTTCTTCGCCGCATTCCCGCTCCTCTGGGCGCGCTCCCCCTGGAAGCATCCGGTAAA
The DNA here is from genome assembly GCA_013289685.1 of Acidobacteriota bacterium. Classification (GTDB taxonomy): domain Bacteria; phylum Acidobacteriota; class Terriglobia; order Terriglobales; family Acidobacteriaceae; genus Sulfotelmatobacter. The sequence goes on from JABCZL010000009.1 coordinate 279,384, forward strand.
CCACGAACTCGCGCGCTACGGAAAGCTCGCTGAAATTTCCCAGCGTCTCGACGTCGAGATGGCCGCACACTTCGAATCCCTCGGCCCATTTCGCTTCACCGCCACGTTCCTCATCTACGACTCCGGCCACGAATTTCAAATGATCCCCTACGACCAGATCGTGTCCGCAGAAATCGAGCAGGCCTCCTCCGACGATCCCGCCGCGATCGTGGCCGCCACGCGCACCGGACGCCGTTATCAGTGGTACCGCACCTGGATGCAGGGGAGATTCGATCCCGAAAGAACCCTGGCTAAGATTCGCACTGCTGCGCGTCTGGACGACCCCGATTCTCCCGCGTCCCCCGTGTCGTCTGTGGTTTAGCTTTTTTTTGGGGTTTTATTGCTGGTCCTTCTTCGGCATCACAATCGCTTTCAGCACGAGATTCACCAGACTCAGCACAATCGCCCCGATAAATGCCGCGACGAACCCACGAACCTGAAATCCCGGCACCACCGCCGAAGCCAGTTCCAGCATTAGCGCGTTGATCACGAACCAGAACAGTCCGAGCGTCACTAGCGTCAGAGGAAACGTGATGATCTTGAGCAGCGCCCCGATCGTCGCGTTGATGAACCCAATGGCCAGCGCAGCAATCAGCGCCGCCACCGCCCCGCTGACGTGTATCCCCGGTACCACCTGGGCCACAATCCAAACCGCCACCGCACTCAGCACCCAGTTCAAAAGCATCCGCATGGTTATCCCTCGATTTTCATTCACACTATAGGCGCATCCTCAAAGCTTTGTCATTCCGAGCGCCGCCGGAGCGAATGCGACGGCAACCGAGGAATCTGCTGCTGGATCTGTCCCAGGGTCATGGGCACATTCAAACTTTTGACATGCCATTAGCAGTTCTGCCGCGCCCCATACGATACACTCTTCAATTCGACTTCCAGGAGGCTCCATGCCCGACCCCGCACTCACCGGATCCGAATTCAAAAAGCAACTCCGCGCCGGAACGCCCAAGATGGGCCTGTTCCTCAACGCCCACAGCCCCACCGTCGCCGAACAACTGGCGCATAGCGGATACGACTGGCTCCTGGTCGACACCCAGCATGGCCCCATGGGCTACGAAAAACTTTCCGCCATGCTCAGCGGCATTGCGAACGGCGGCGCCAAGTCGCTGGTCCGCGTCGGCAGTTACGCCGACCGTCCCGGCATCCAGCAGGCCCTCGACATGGGCGCCGACGGCGTGCTCATCCCCTACATCAATACTGCCGCTGAAGCCCGCGAGGCCATCAGTTGCGCCAAGTATCCCACCGTCGGCACGCGCTCGGTCTATTTCCCGCAGCGCAGCATGGACAAAGCCGGACTCCTCGGCTACGCCGGCACCTGGAACAATGAAGGCATTGTCGCGCTGCAAGTCGAGACCGCCTCCTGCATCGAGAACATTGCCGAGATCGCCGCCGTCCCCGGCGTCGACATCCTCTTCCTCGGCCAGAACGATCTCTGCATGTCGATGGGCCTCTACAACAAATACGAGTTCCCCCACATGTACACCTCGCCCGAACTCGACGCTGCCACGAAAAAGCTGATCGAACACGCGCGCAAGAACAACGTAATCCTCGGCCTGTTTCTGTTTGGAACTTCGCGGGTGGGTGAGTTTCTGGAAAAAGGCTTCACCTTCATCAGCATCGGCAACGACCTGCACCACGTCCTAACCCAGGCCGGAGCCTACGTCGGAGACATGGAAAAAATCGCCGCCGAAAAAGGCAAGCCCTGGAAGCGCCGCTCCACCGCCCTGTTTTAAATAAAATCGAGGGTGCCCCACCCTTCTCGCGTCCTTTGCGAGAGGGTGGGGATTTTGACTTCGCTTTACCCTGTGCTCCTCAGTGTCCTCTGTGGTTTAGTCTTTTCTTTCGACGTCACTCCAAGGAAGTCACTTGAATTAAAATCACGACTCGGACACCCCCAGTGCTCCTCACCGAAATCGAAACCCGCGTCCTCGGCTCCCTGATCGAAAAAGACATCACCACGCCCGATTACTATCCACTCTCGCTCAACGCCCTGGTCAACGCCTGCAATCAAAAGAACAATCGCGACCCCGTGATGACCCTGGACGAACTCGCCGTCCGCGACGCCCTAGCCTCGTTGCAAGAGAAGCGCATGGCCGGCCCCGCCAGCGGCGCCGACAGCCGCGTCACCAAGTTCGAACACCGCCTGCAGGAAGTCTTCAACTTCGACCGCCGCGAAATCGCCGTCGTCTGTGTCCTCCTCCTCCGCGGACCGCAAACTCCCGGAGAACTTCGCAGCCGCACCGACCGCATGTACCACTTCGAAGCCTTAGACGACGTAGTCTCCACGCTCGACCGCCTGGCCCAACGCGATCCGCCCCTGGCCCGAGTCCTCCCCCGCCAGCCCGGCACCAAAGAATCGCGCTACACGCACCTCTTCTCCGGCGAACCTCCCGTATCCCCAGAAGACGCGAATGTGGCGCGGACGCCCTCGTCCGCGACTGCCGAACTAAACTCGACTGCCGATCGTTTAATCACGCTGGAAGAAGAAGTCGCACGCCTGCGCCACGAACTCACCGAAGTCCAGCAGCAACTCGCCGCCTTCCGCAAGCAATTCGAATAACCCAATCGATAGACGCAGATGTCTGCATGTCTTCCAGGGGTTCATCCATTCGGAACTTTTTCCAGGCGTCAGACGTACAATTATCCAGAGAGAGAAGGAGATTTCTGTCATGTTCACTTTCCTGATCTGGTGCATCCTCTTCGTCCTCTGCTGGCCTCTCGCCGTCCTCGCCCTGATCGCGTATCCGTTTATATGGCTGATATTGCTTCCATTCCGAATCGTCGGTGTCGCCGTCCACGGCGTCCTCGAAGTGATCTTCCTGGCCATCACGTTGCCCTTCCGCCTGCTGGCCGCCCCGTTCCGCGTCTGAGCCAGGTGGAAGAGCGGCCCTTTCAGGGCCGCGTAAGGGTCGAGCTGAAGTGCGGGCTTTAAGCCCCCGCAACCGTTTCGAGGGTCCTTCCCTATTGCGCCCCTCCTGATGTAGCCTCGAAGAAGAATTTCAGGAGGACCTCATGCGTCGCCGCGAATTCCTCATTCGCTCCGCCTCCGGCCTGGGAGCAGCCTGGCTCAGTTCCACATCCATCCTCAACGCCATCGCCGAACAAACTCTCCCTGCGAAATTCTCCGCCTCCGACACCGTCACTCTCGGCAGCACCGGCATCAAAACCAGCCGCCTCGCCATGGGCACCGGCACCGTCGGCTCCGAGCATCACTCGCATCAAACCGCGCTCGGCGTCAAAGGTCTCTCCGACCTCCTGCTGAATGGATACGATCACGGCCTGCGCTTCTTCGACGCTGCCGATTCCTACGGAAGCCATCCTCACGTCGCCGAAGCGCTCAAGCACGTACAGCGCGACAAAGTCACCGTGCTGACAAAATCCTGGGCGCGCGATGCCGCCAGCATGCGCGCCGATCTTGACCGCTTCCGCCGAGAGCTCGGCACCGACTATCTCGACGTCTGCCTGATGCACTGCGTCACCGAAGCCGACTGGACCGACCGCTACAAAGGCGCCATGGACGTCCTCTCCGAAGCCAAAGAAAAAGGGACCATTCGCGCGCACGGTTGCTCCTGCCACACCATTGAAGCCCTGCGCGCCGCGGCGAAATCACCCTGGGTTGAGATCGATCTGGCCCGCATCAATCCCATCGGCGCCATCATGGACGCCGACCCCGCAACCGTCGTGGGTGTTCTGAAAGAAATGAAGACCGCTGGGAAGGCAGTCGTAGGAATGAAAATCCTAGGCCAGGGCGCGCTGCGCACCCGTCAGGACGAAGCCATCAAATTCGCTCTGTCGTTAGGCATCCTCGACGCCTTCACCATCGGCGCCGAAAGCAAACAAGAACAGGAAGACCTGATCCGCCGCATCGCCGCCGCGTAAGAATTAAGAATTATGTGGGGCGGACACTCCTGTCCGCCGCCTTTGACTTTGCTTTTTGTGGGGATTTTCCTGGTCTAATGTAGGAACAGCCGCCCTCGGCTGTCCAGCCGCGAAGCGGCTGTCCGTCTCTAGCTCTCCATCACTTTCAACACCGGACTCACAATCAACCGCGCCTCGGTAGCCCGCTGCACATCCTCCGCCGTCAACCCCGGCGCGATCTCCTCGAGCACCAGCCCGTCACGAGTCACGCGAATGTAAGCCATCTCGGTAGCAATGGTGTCGACTACGCTCACGCCCGTCAGCGGCAGCGTGCACTGCTTCAAAATCTTCGGAGCCCCTTCGCGCGTCGTATGCTCCATCGCCACCACCACGCGCCGCGCGCTCGCGACCAGGTCCATCGCCCCGCCCATCCCCTTCACCATCTTCCCGGGGATCATCCAGTTCGCCAGGCTCCCCGTCTCATCCACTTCCATCGCGCCCAGCACGCTCAAATCAATATGCCCACCACGAATCATGGCAAACGAATCGGCGCTCGAAAAATAAGAAGTCCCTGGCATCTCGCTAACAGTTTCTTTGCCCGCATTAATCAGATCCGGATCCTCCGTTCCTTCCACCGGATAAGGCCCAATCCCCAGCATCCCATTCTCCGACTGCAGCGTAACCTCCATCCCCGCCGGCACATGATTCGCAATCAGCGTAGGCATCCCAATCCCCAGGTTCACATAAAACCCATCGCGCAACTCCCGCGCAATCCGCCGCACGATTCGTTCGCGCTTGTCGACATCCTTCCCCGGCTTACCCATAATTATTTTGTCATCCTGAGCGAAGATTTTGATTCGCGATAGCGAAGCAAAATCGCAGTCGAAGGATCCCTAACCGAGCACGGCCTCGTCCTTACTGGGTACTGGCAACTAGCCACTAGCTAGTCACCTTCCGCACCGTCCTTCTCTCAATCCTCCGCTCGTACAACTCCCCCTGAAGAATCCGTTTCACATAAATCGAAGGCGTATGAATCGCATCCCCATCCAACTCTCCCACTTCAACCAGATGCTCCACCTCGGCAATCGTGATCTTCGCCGCCGTCGCCATCATGGGATTAAAATTCCGGGCGGTTTTTCGATACACCAAATTCCCTTCACGGTCGCCCTTCCACGCCTTCACAAAAGCAAAGTCGGCCGTCAACCCGCGCTCCATCACGTAAGTGCGCCCCTCGAACTCGCGCGTCTCCTTGCCTTCAGCAACCATCGTTCCCACGCCGGTCGGCGTGTAAAAGGCCGGAATCCCCGCGCCCCCCGCGCGAATTCGCTCCGAAAACGTCCCCTGCGGCACCAGGTCCAGCCGGATCGTCCCCTTCAACACCATCTCTTCCAGCAACCGGTTCTCGCCCACATAAGTCCCAATGTGATGAACGATCTGCCCTGCCGCCAGCAACAACCCATTGCCCACGCCGTCAACCCCGACGTTATTGCTGATCGTTCGCAGATTCTTTGTCCCCTTGCGCACCAGCGCGCGAATCAGATTCTCCGGCATCCCGCACAAGCCGAATCCGCCGATCATAATGGTCGCGCCGTCAAACACGTCGCGGATCGCCTCATCCACATTGGCCACAACTTTATTCATAACGCCATAATTCTAGATGAATTGAGTAATTGGGAAATTTGGTAATTGATAATTTGAGAACCAAAACGCCGCAAGGTTTCCAATTACACAATTGCCAAATTACACAATTACTCAATCCTTCATCGTCTTCTTCCCCGGAATCTTCCGCAGCTGGTGCGCCAACTCAAACTCCTCCGCCAGTTGCCTCGTCGCCAGATTTTCCCGGATGTGCGCCAGCCGCTGCTCCACCTTCCACAACGCCTTTTCCAGATTCGCTTTGTTGGTGATCGCGATGTCCCGCCACATCGAGTACGGACTCGCCGAAATCCGCGTCATCTCCTGCAACGCCCGCCCACCGGCCGGAAGCAGCGGAGCCTCATCCCCAAACTCCTCCACCAGCGCCGCCGCCAGCGCCGTCGAAATCATCTGCGGAACGTGGCTGATCCACGCACACAGCCGGTCATGCTCCTCCGCCGGCAGCATCGCAATCCGCGACCCGATCGCATCAATCCACCCAGCAAACTCCGCGAACAGCCCCTCGTTCAAAGTCTGTCCGGGCAACGGCGACAGAAACCACACTGCCTTCTGGAACAAATCCGCATCCGCATAATCCACTCCACTCATCTCTTTCCCCGCCATCGGATGCCCCGCCAGAAACCGCTTCCCGGCACTCTTGCCAAACACTTGCACCGCGCGCTCGACCACTGCAGTCTTCGTGCTCCCCACATCGGTAAGCAGAGCCTTCGCTGGAAGCACCGGACCGATGCGCTCAATCAGATCCACAATCGCCAGCACCGGAGTCGCCAGCACCACCACCTGCGAACCTCGCACCGCGTCTCCCGGATTCACGGTACCCGCGTCGATCGCACCGCACATCCGCGCCCGTTCCAGCGTGCCCTCGCGATCGCAGCCCACAATCCGCCCGGCAAACTTCTTCTTCCGGAGCGCGAGCCCCAGCGACCCGCCAATCAGCCCAGTGCCAATAATCGTGATTTGCCGAATCGCCATAAGAAAATTGAGCCATTAAGAGATTGAGAGATTGAGTCACTGAGCCATTTGTCCCAACAGTCAATCACTCAATGGCGCAATCACTCAATGACTCAATCCTCTATATCTTTCTCCCCACCGCCGGAGCAATCATCCTCAGCTCATCCATCAGTTTCGCGAACTGCTCCGGAAACAACGACTGCGCCCCATCCGACCACGCCTTATTCGGATCGCAATGCACTTCAATCAGTAGCGCATCCGCTCCCGCCGCCACCGACGCCCGCGCCATCGGCGCAACCTTGTCCCGCCGCCCGGTCCCGTGCGAAGGATCCGCCGTCATCGGCAAATGCGACAGCTTGTGAATAATCGGAATCGCCGAAATATCCATCGTGTTTCGCGTATAAGTTTCAAACGTCCGTATCCCACGCTCGCACAGAATCACATCGTAATTCCCGCCCGCCATAATGTATTCCGCCGACAGCAGCACCTCCTCCAGCGTGGCCGCAATTCCGCGCTTCAGCAGCACCGGCTTGCGCACTTTTCCCAGTTCGCGCAGCAGATTGAAGTTCTGCATGTTGCGCGCTCCCACCTGCAGAATGTCGACATACGGCAGCATCATCGGAATCTGCGAAATCTCCATCACCTCGCTGATCACCAGGAGCTTGAATTTCTCGCCCGCCTCTTTCAGCAACTTCAACGCCTCTTCTCCATGCCCCTGAAACGAATACGGAGAACTCCGCGGCTTGAACGCCCCGCCCCGGAGTACTTTCGCCCCAGCCTTCCCCACAGCTTCCGCCGTAGTAAAGATCTGCTCTCGGGTCTCGACCGAACACGGCCCCGCCATCACGATAATCTCGTTCCCGCCAACATCAATCCCGTTCGCCAGCTTGACGATCGTTCCCTCCGGGCGAAAACTCCGCCCCGCCAGCTTGTACGGCGAGCTGATGCGATGGACTTCCTGCACTCCCGGCAGCAACTCCAGGTTGCGGATGTCGAAATCAATCCCCGACCCCACCGCGCCCAGCACGGTCATCCGCGCCCCGGTCGAGCGGTGCACTTCAAACCCCAACTTCACCAGCTGCTCAATCACCTGCTGAATCAGCGCCTCATCTGCGCCTTCCTGCATCGCCACAATCATAGAAAACCAGCTCCTAGCTTCTAGCTCTTAGCTCTTAGCTAACCAAAAACTATGTCATTCCGAGCGAAAGCGAGGAACCTGCTTTTCCTCTCCATCGCCGATGCTCTCTTCTGCCTTGGTCACAATCTCTTCCTTCTGCACATTCCGCATCACATCGATAATGCGCTCATAAATCCGCACCAGATCGCGCCCCGCCAGCGGCCCCCGGTTCGCCTCCTGCACATTCTGAAACACAACCCGCTCCCGGTCCGGCTCATAAATTGGCAGCGAAGTATCGCGCTTGAGCTTTCCAATCTCCACCGCAGCCCGAGCCCGCTCGCTGATCAACTCCACCAGCTTCCGGTCCAGCTCATCGATTTTCTTTCGCCAATCCTCGATATCCATGAAGGCCTGGTACTACCTCCGAACTGGGTGCCCCATCCTTGTCGCGTCTGGTGCGACAGAGCCTGCCCTGAGCTTGCCGAAGGGGCGGGGATTCTAACTACCTGTCGAGCACGTCGAACCCGAGCACATCGAACCCGGGTGCCCCATTTCCCGCGCGTACTTTGCGCGAGAAGTGGGGGTTTTGTAACCGCAAGAAATCCTACCGAGCCGCTACCGAACTCTCAGCAGTAACCGGTGACAGCTTCCTCACAAACTCCCCCACTGCCTCCGCCTCCCGCCCCCGATTCCGCTCCACAGTCTCCACAATCGCACTACCCACCACCACGGCATCCGCAAACGAACCGACTTCCGCAAATTGTTCCGCCGTCGAAATCCCGAATCCCAACGCGATCGGCAGCCTGGTCACGCGCCGCAGCCGCTTCACCAGTTTCCGCGCGTCATCAGCCAATTGCTGCCGCGCTCCCGTCACTCCCGTCCGCGACACCGCATACACGAATCCCCGCGAAGCCTCTGCAATGCGCTTCAACCGTTCCTCCGGACTCGTCGGCGCCGCCAAAAACACCGGAGCCAGATCGTACGCCCGCATCGCCCGCAAATATTCTCCCGCTTCTTCCACCGGCAGATCGGTGATCAGCGCGCCATCCACGCCCGCCGCCCGCGCCACTTTGCAGAACTTCGCCATCCCCATCCGCAAAATCGGATTGAGATAAGAAAAAATCACGAGCCCCGTCGACTGCGCATGCTCCCGCACCTCCGCCGCCAGTGTCAACACCTGCGCCAGGGACGTCCCATGCTTCAGCGCCCGCTCGCTGGCCCGTTGAATCACCGGCCCATCCGCCACCGGATCGCTGAACGGCACCCCCAACTCAATCACATCCGCCCCAGCCTCAATGGCCGCAAGAATAATCTCCCGCGTAGTCGGGAGATCCGGGTCCCCGCAAGTAACGTACGCGACGAGCGCCGGCTTCTTGTAAAAAGCTAAAGGCATAGTCAAATCAATCCGCCTGGAATTTCCTCTGTGGACCTCTGTGCCCTCTGTGGTTAAGGATTCTGACGTTCAATCCAGTTTCAAGTTCTCCCGCATGATCCCAATATCCTTATCCCCGCGCCCCGAAACATTCACAATCACGATCTCCGATTTCTTCATCCGAGGCGCTCTCTTTACGACTTCCGCCACCGCATGCGCCGACTCCAGCGCCGGAATAATCCCCTCAGTCCGCGCCAAGAGAGTGGTCGCCGCCAGCGCCTCCGCATCCGAAGCCGCCACATACTCCGCCCGCCCCGCATCCCGCAAAGCCGCGTGCTCCGGCCCGATCGACGGATAATCCAGCCCCGCCGACACCGAATGGGTCAGCGCAATCTGCCCGCCCGAATCCTGCAGCACGTAAGAATAAGTCCCCTGTAACACACCCGGCGATCCCCCACGAAACCGCGCCGCATGATCCCCCAACTTTTCGCTGCGCCCCCCAGCCTCCACTCCAATCAGCCGCACTTTCTTATCTTTAAGAAAATCGTAAAAAATCCCGATCGAATTCGATCCCCCGCCCACGCACGCGATAATCGCCGCCGGCAACTTCCCCTCAGCCTTCAAAATCTGCGCCCGCGCCTCGCGCCCAATCACCCGATGAAAATCCCGCACCATCGTCGGATAAGGATGCGCCCCCAGCACGCTCCCCAACAAATAATGAGTAGTCCGCACATTGGTGACCCAGTCGCGCATCGCTTCGTTGATCGCATCCTTCAGAGTCCGCGATCCCGACTCAACTCCGCGCACCTCCGCCCCCAGCAGCCGCATGCGGAACACATTCAACTCCTGCCGCCGCATGTCCTCGGTCCCCATGTACACGACGCATTCAAATCCCAGGAGCGCACAAACGGTCGCAGTCGCCACCCCATGCTGCCCCGCGCCAGTCTCCGCGATCACGCGATGCTTCCCCATCCGCTCCACCAGCAGCCCTTGCCCCAGGCAGTTATTGATCTTGTGTGCCCCCGTATGCAGCAAATCCTCGCGCTTCAAATAAATCTTCGCCCCGCCCAACTTCTCGGTAAGCCGCCGCGCAAAAAACAACGGCGTCGGACGCCCCGCATAAGTCGTCAGCAACTCGGTGAGCCGCGCCTGAAATTTCTTGTCGCGCTTCGCCCGCTCGTACTCACGCTCCAACTCCTCCAGCGCAGCCATCAAAGTCTCAGGAACATATCTCCCGCCATAAACCCCAAACCTCCCCGGCTCATTCGCTGGAACTGAAGAGAGGGTGCCCCACCCTTGTCGCGCTTTCCGCGACAGAGCCTGCCCTGAGCCTGTCGAAGGGGTGGGGATTTTGACTTTGGTAGTCCGCGGAACCGTAGCCATATTTCTAACCACTGCCATTCTGACATTTAGTCATTGTGCATCCCACCTTAACGTCTTTGTTATTCCGAACCGGGCTGAAAGCCGGGTGAGGAACCTGCTGCTGCCGCAGCAGCCCTCAGACACTCTTCCGATCCATCTCCCGCACCGCTTTCACAAAAGCCCGCACCTTCTCCGCATCCTTCTTCCCCGGCCGCGCCTCCACTCCAGACACCACATCCACTCCCCAGGGCCGTAGAATCTCAATCGCTTCGCCGACGTTCTCCGGCGTCAATCCTCCGGCAACGACCAACTTCAAACCTTCCTTCCGCACTCCTTCCGCAAGACCTCGCGCTTTCTTCCAGTCAAATGGATGTCCAGTTCCACCGGGCTGGCGCAGATTGCCGGAATCCAACAAAAACGTATCCAGAAAACCATCCGGAATCGCAACATCCTCAGGAAGTTTCCTCCTCGAATCGGCAAAACCCGCTAGCATTTGCTCAACTTGGCTCACATCCCCACCAAAAAAACTCATCGGGAACGCCATCAGGCTCCGGAAATGCGGAGGCAGGCAATCCCCACCAATCGCCTTTGCCCTTTTGCCAGGACTACTCCCCGCGACCCCTTCCGCCGAAATGTACGCCTGCGTTCCGGTCAGCCCCGCCTCTAGCAAGACGTCGAGCGGATCCGCATCCGGCGCCACAAACACGCCGATCTTCTCCACCCTCTCCGGCAACTTCCCCACAATTTCCCGCGCCACTTCAACCGTCACGCACCGCGGACTCTTCTCATAAAACACAAACCCCACCGCATCCGCCCCCGCCTCCACCGCCACGAGCGCATCCTCCAGATTCGTCATCCCGCAAATCTTCACCCAAGTCATAACGCGGTAGCCAGTGGCCAGTTGTCAGTAGCTGGTAAATTCATGAACTCAACTGTGATCCTGAGCGAAAATTTTGCTTCGCGGGGTGCCCCATTTCCCGCATCTCTCAACAGTTTTGTCATTCCGAAACCGGCCTGAAAAGACCGGTGAGGAACCTGCTTTCTCCCTCGACTAGTAGAACGCCTACCGCCCACTCGGAACTCGTTGCGCCCCGCTCGGCACTCGCATCAACTCCCGCAACGCCCCTCCCGGAGACGCCGCCCGCATCAGCGACTCCCCGACCAGAAACGCGTCATACCCCGCCGCCCGCAACCGTGCCATGTCCTCGGCAGAATGAATCCCGCTCTCCGCCACCCGCACCACACCCACAGGAATTTTCTGCGCCAGGCGGAACGCCGTCTCCAGATCAACCTTGAACGTCCGCAGATCCCGCGTATTCACGCCAATCAAATCGCATCCCACATCCAGCGCCCGCTGCAACTCTTCGCCATCATGCACTTCACACAACACATCGAGCCCCCGCTGCCGCGCTCCGGCCGCGAGCGAACTGAGCTCTTGCGACGACAGCGCCGCAACAATCAGCAGCACCGCATCGGCGCAATTCGCCCGCGCCTCCACCAACTGAAACTCATCGACGATGAAATCCTTGCGCAAGCAGGGAATCGCAACCGCCCCAGAAGCCTCCCGCAAATTCTCCAGCGACCCCTGAAAGAATTCCGCATCCGTCAGCACCGAAAGTGCCGCCGCCCCCGCCGCTTCCAACTCCCGCGCTAACTCCGCCGAATGAAACTCAGCCCGGATCAGCCCCTTCGACGGCGAAGCCTTCTTCAACTCCGCGATCACCGCCACTCCTTCGCGACTCTTCGCCTCCAGCGCCCGCCGAAACCCGCGCGGCACATACCCTTCCGCCCGCCACTCCAGTTCGCGGAAATCCGTGCCCCGCTTGGCCTCCGCCACCCGCGCCCGAGTAGCCGCAACAATCCGCTCCAGAATGGCAGCCATAAAGAATCTTTTGATTATAAGGGACTCAGAGGCTCAGGATGGATGAGGGTGCCCCACCCTTCTCGCGTACTATGCGAGAGGGTGGGGAGTTTGACTCTTGACTCTTGACTCGTGACTCGTGACTGGTGACTTCAGCGCCCTACTCCATCCCCAGCGAGGCCCTCACCGATATCCCATACTCCCGCGCCTTCTCCAGCACAGCGGTCTCGTCGATAGTAAGCAGTTTCCGCTCCCGCATCACCACCCGCCCGCCAATCACCACCGTCTCCACGTCGCTCCCCTTCAGGGAATAAGCGATCTGCGCATACACGTCATACATCGGCACCGCGTTCGGCTCCTCCAGACTAATCAGAATCAGATCCGCCTTTTTCCCCGCCTCCAGCGACCCAATCTCTTTCTCCATATGCAGCGCCCGCGCCCCATCGATCGTCGCCATCTCCACCACCGCCCTCGCATTCAGCGCCAGCGGATGCATCTTCGATATCTTCGCCAGCTTCGCCGCCAGGTCAATCTCCTCCATCAGATCGAGATCGTTATTACTTCCCGCCGGACCATCCGTCCCCAGCCCCACCGCAATCCCCGCCGCCCGCATCTCCGGCACCGGAGACACTCCGCTCGCAATCATCATGTTGCTCGACGGATTATGCACGCACCCCACCTGCCGCTCCGCCAGCAACCTGCGGTCGGCCTCATCCACAAAAATGCAATGCGCCGCCACCAGGTTCGGCCCCAGCACTCCAATCTTCTCCAGATACTGCACCGGCGACATTCCATTCGCCTTCTCGCTGTCCTCCCACTCTTTCTTCATCTCCGACACATGAATCAAAATCGGCGCATGATATTTCCTTGCCAGCCCTGCCGCATCCTGCAAAGTTTTCTTCGAGCACGTATAAATCGAATGCGGAGCCGGAGCCGCATGAATCAACGGATCTCCCTGCCATCGCTTCAGAAACTTCTCGGTATAAGCCAGCATCTCCGCATTGGTCTTGTTATCCGGCGCAGGAAAATCGATGAACGTCTCCCCCAGCACCCCGCGCATCCCCGCCGCCTTGGTCTCTTCCGCGACCGCGTCTTCGAAGTAATACATATCCGCAAACGTAGTCACACCCGACCGGATCTGCTCCGCAGCCGCCAGCCGTGTCCCCCAGCGCACGAACTCCTCATTCACATTTTTCTTTTCCGCCGGAAAAATGTATTTGTAGAGCCAGTCGTTCAGAGTCACATCATCGTGCAGCCCGCGAAACAGCGTCATCGGCACATGCGTATGCCCGTTGATGAACCCCGGCAACACCAGCCGCTCCCGTGCATCAATCGTTTGCGCACCCGTGTATCGACCTTCGACCTCCGCTCGCGGCCCCACCGCCACAATCGCGTCCCCCTTGATCGCGACACTCCCATCAAGAAGAATCCGCCGCGTCCCATCCATGGTCACCACCATCCCGCCGCTGACGATCAGATCGACCCCTTGCTTCGCCTGCCCAAACACCAGCGGACAGAGCGCAACCACAGCAGCCGCCCAGAAACGCAATGCTCTCGAAATCTTCATCCTTCCCTTTCTCGCGATGATGCGGGTGCGCCACCCTTCACGCATATTTTCGAGAGGTTGGGATGTTGAATTCCTTTTCTCCCGCAGACAATCAGTGCCGGGTGCCCCATTTCTCGTGCGGTTTGTGCGCGAGAAGTGGGGATTCTGACTTCCTCCGCCGGAGCGCTAGATCTCTTTCTTCTCCACCACCGCCACCTCCGTATCCGGCACAGGCCTGCTGCGCCAAGCACTGAAGTCCCTTACATTGCGAAGCGCAAAAGTCGGCACCCCCGCACTCGCCGCCGCCTTGATCCGCCCGAAATCCGCTCCGTCCACATCGTCGAGCACAAACGCCGGACGCAAGTCCTCATTCGCATGTTCGATCTTGATCCCGTTCATCTCCACCCCGCGCGCATGCCGGATGAAGAACCCGTGCGCAGGAGTCGTTCCGAACATGCTCGGTTCCGGATACTCTTTCTCCTTCTCTGCCAGCTGAAGTTGCGCATCGCTTCGAGTCCCACCGCCTTGATGAACGATCATCACGTCGCTCACCTTCACATCCTCAATCGGATGTCCCGGAATTCCCGCCAGGATCGAGCCGATTCTTGACCCCGGCGCGCACGAGCAGGTGATATTGCTCAAAATCACGCGCCGCAGCGCTCCCACCGCCGCCCCCGCCGGACCTCGCATCCGCGCCCCCAGCCGTAGAAAAATTGGCGCGCCCACCACGTCGCGCATCGTAACGTTCGTCACACTCACGTCTTCAATGAGCGCCCCGTCTACACTCTCAATCGCCAATCCGTTGCATCCGTCAAAAACACAATTCGAAATCGCAATGTTCTTGAATCCTCCATTCGATTCCGTCCCAAACTTGATTCGTCCTGTGCGCGGCACTTTGGCGTCAGCGGCAAATCGCTTGAACGTCCCGTCGAGCAGCGCCCCTTCTTCAAAGCTGCCCGCAACCAGGCAATTGCTGATCGTAACCATCTCTGTGGCGCGCGCATATCCCAGCGCATACGAACTCTTCAGGCAGATGCCGTCATCCCACGGCGAATTCACGCTGCAATTCGCGATTCGCACGTTCCGGCAGCAATCGACGTCCATCCCATCCCGATTCGTATCGATTTTAAGATTGTCGATCGTGAGGTTATCGACGCCCGTCGCCAGAATCCCAAAATGCCCGCCATGCAGAATCGAAAAATCCCGCAGCAGCACATGGCGGCAATTCTTCAGCGCAATCGCCTTATTGGCCACGCCCGCATGTTCCGCAACCGGTCCAGTGCCCCACCCGCGGCTCAACCCTTTGCCCCAAATCCGTCCCGTCCCACAAATCGAGACTCCCTCGAGTCCCTCACCCCAAATCAAACTGTTATGCCAATGGTTGTGACCGTAATCCTGATAGTCCTCCCACGGCTGGTTCGACTCCGCAAGATCATACCCGCGCGTCGCGTCACCAGCCGGATCCGCTGCCACAATCGTTGCGCCCGCATCCAGATAGATCGCAACCTTGCTCTTCAACCGGATCGAGTAACACAAATAATTCCCCGCACGAAAGTAGACCGTCCCGCCGCCCGCCGACGTCGCTTCTTCAATCGCCCGATTAATCGCAGGACTGTCAATCGTCGTCCCGTCCCCCGCAGCGCCAAACGTTCGAACGTCATAAAACGCCGTCGCGGCGCTCTGCTCCGAGTGCGGGTGCCCCATTTCTCGCGCGCCCTTTGCGCGAGAAGTGGGGGGTTCCCCAACCAGTGCCCAGCCCGGGACGCCGAGCCCCGCGCTCTTCAGGAATCTGCGCCGCGCACTTCCCTCGATCGGCATGATGGTCTCCAGGGTGCCCCACCCTTCTCGCGCTTTTTGCGAGAGGGTGGGGACTTTGACTTTCTGATTTTTGACTTTCTGATTTTTGACTTTCTGATTTTTGACTTCCGGATTTTGGCTTCCCGATGGTGACCGTCACGACATCATCGGGAAACCTCCGCAACCTCCTTCAAATAAAACTTGAAGAAATCCTCCGCATTCGACTCCAGACAAACCTGCGCATTCACCGTTCCCGGTTCCTCCCGCGTGAACCCTTTTTCGTCCACCCGAATATGCATCCCCTGCACCCGACACAACTCCGGCCGCAGCACAAACACCACCGTCATGGGATCAAACAACGTCGGCGTTTCCTGCCCCCACAAGTGATACAGCACCGTGAGTTGGTCGGTAACCGCCGTCCCCTGGCTGAACAAAAATGCCCGCTTCACCTCATCCATCTTCAGTTGCGTAGAATCCAGCGGCATCACAAACAATGGCACTCCCACCGCGAACAATTTCTGCGCCGACGCCACATCGTTCAAAATATTCCACTCCGGCATCGGAGCCACCGGCGCCGTATACCCTAAGTCCCCGTATCCCCGCCGGATCGACCCGCCCATCATTACCACTCGTTTCAATTTCCGAAAGGTCGCCAGATCCTTATCAATCGCCTCTCCCACGTTCATGAGCGGACCAATCGCAACCAGCGTGACCTCCCCGGGATACTTCCGAATCTGCTCCAGCAAAAACTCCACTGCATCGGCATGCGAGGCTTTGGCAAAGTGCCCGCCCTCTCCATACCGCCGCTGCGACATCGGATTCTTCGTCGCCGTCGCTTTCCCCGCCAACACCGGAATCTCCGCCCGTCCCACCTCTCCCAAAAACCGATCTACAATCTTCGCTCGCGCCTCGGTATCGCCAAACGTCGTCATCACACCCAGCACCTGCAACTCCGGACTCCGCACCGCCAGCGCCAGCGCAAACGCATCGTCCACATCATCCCCAATATCGGTATCAATAATGATCTTCTCCGGCGTGCGGCCTTGCGCCCAGCACGCGCCAGAAGCCATTAGCCAAACCAAACACAAAACGCATCTCCACCACATCCCACCCATGACACCGCTCATTGCCTCTCCTCTACTCTTTCGGGTGCCCCATTTCTCGCGCGTTCTTGGCGCGAGAAGTGGGGATTTTATTCCCACATCACTGCCCGTAAAACTCCGACACTATCTCGATCTCCCCAATTACGTTAGCATTCAACTCGCTCAAGTCTTCTGCGGGAATCCAATATTCACGATGCCCCGAACTTCCCACAACGTGCACATCGTACTTCTGAAGAAAATCCGACCGCACCTGGAATCGCAAAACATACCCCGCGAATCCTGACCGTTCATCCTTGGTGTTCCAATCGCGCGCAATCTGGGTTGCATACTCTTCCGTCAATACGGGATAAAAAATCGGCTGCTCCGGCAGCCGCGGAGGAAATTCACGGAAGCGGCTGGCTCGAATGAGATCCATCTCAGCCTGCCCTACCGGCCGGTACAGTGTTGTCGCTAAGATCGTCACCGCCTGAGAATATTAGCTGACTTCACGCAGGTTCTGGGTGCCCTATTTCTCGCGTTCTTTGCGAGAAGTGGGGATTCTGACCTTTGATTGTTGAGCCTTGACTTTTGAGTCTTGATCCCCGCGTGTCCTCCGCCCCACACCGTATCCCGCGCCCCACGCGGTGTTTCGCCGCTCTTCCCTCTAACTCCCGCCAAATCAACGGGCCCTTCTCTGGAGCCCGCCGTGCATTCCTGAGAGTGCCGCTAGTCGGCAGGAGGCAACCACAATGACCCGCATCAACGCAGTTCGTTCCATGAAAGAAACCCGGTCCGTAGCCTGGGGCACAATCGCACCCACCTGGGGCAGGAACACCAGTGCACTCGTTTTTGCCGCTGTGCTCATCATCTGCTCCGTAACCGTCGGCTGTTCCAGTGACAAAGATCAGCCGAAGCCCGTTAGCTCCAACAACCAGATTCCCGTCACGCAGGCGCCGGTCCAGGTCCAGTCCATGCCCGCACCGGTCATGCAGGCTGCGACCAAGCCGGCTCCGAAGAAAGTCGTTTCCAGGAAGCCCGCAACCGTGAACTATGCCGACAAGACCTACGGCGTAACTTTCGAATATCCGCGCCGCTACGCGATTGAAACCGGCAGCGCCGCCACCGAATTGCTGGCTTCCAATCCGATCGCGATGAACTTCGTGCAGCCCGGCGGAGTCGCGCTCGCCGCCGTCGAGCTTCCCGAGACCAGCTTCGCCAACACCGACTTCTCGTCCGCATTTTTCAACGTGAGCGTCCACAAGAGTCTCACCGCCGAGCAATGCACCGAGTTCGCCGTGCCACAGCCCAAGCCGGTCGCCCAGATGGTGGAGAAGACGGAGCCCGCGGCGCCAGCGTCTTCAACTGACGTTGCGAAACAGGACTCCACGCCCGCTCCAAAGTCCGATACTTCGTCGGCGCCTGTCGCGGCGACTTCGGATCCGGCGACTGCCGCGAAATCATCGTCCGCGCCGTCCACCGACTCGAACTCCAAGCTGATGCTCGGCGACCTCGAACTCCGCGCCACCGAAGCCGTCTCCGGCGCAGGCACGCGCCAGAGCGACTCCAAGTACTTCCATGTCTTCCAGAATGGATCCTGCTACGAGTTCGCCCTGAACGTCACCACCGACGCGTCGGAAGAGGGCATCGTGAAGCATGTCGACCGCGACAAAGTCTTCAACCGCCTGGAACAAATCCTCGCCACGGTGAAGATCAATCCGGTTACAGCGCCCGAAGTAGCCGCCGAAGCCCCTACTCCAACGCCCGCCGCAACCCCGGCCCAGTAAGTTGTCCGTCGGGTGCCCCACCCTTCTCGCGTCCTTTGCGAGAGGGTGGGGATTTTGACGTGTGAAAGATGTGGAGCGGACACTCCTGTCCGCTGCTGTTGCTGTTGCTTTTGCTTCCTGACGACACTCCCTTGTGACCCTAAGCCCGCTCGTATAACGTGATCGTGCCCATGCCAACACAGCCCGGTTATGACCCGAAAGCAGTTCGCGCGCTCTTCGACGAGATGGCCGCCACATACGGCATCGTCAATTTCATCGCGTCCTTCGGTTTTGCCGCGCGCTGGCGTCACCAGCTGGTCGAGGGCCTGCCACTCTCCGATGCATCCCATGTCGTCGACCTGATGAGTGGCATGAACGAGCTTTGCCGGTCTGTGGCCCCGCATGCTGCGCCCACAATGCGCCTGACCGCAATCGACATCTCCCAGGAAATGACTCGCCGCGCCCGAATGCATTGGCCTTTCCGCGTCGAGATCCACCTCCAGGACGTTCTCACCTGGGATATTGAGCCAGCATGCGCCGACGCGGTGATCTCCTCGTTCGGCCTGAAGACGTTCGATCGCACACAGCAGCAGCAACTCTCGGAGCGCGTTGCCCGCTTGCTTCGCCCCGGCGGCGTATTTTCCTTCGTCGAGATTTCAGTCCCGCCGGCACGCCTTCTGCAACTCCCCTACCTCTTCTATTTGAGCCGCGTGATCCCCTGGATCGGCCGTCTGTTCCTCGGTGATCCCGCCAACTACCGCCTGCTCGGCGTCTACACGCAGGCCTTCGGCACCTGCCACCATTTCGCCGAATGCCTCCGCCAGCAAGGATTGGAAGTGTCTGAGGTCAGCTACTTCTTCGGCTGTGCCACCGGCGTCCGCGGAATTAAGCCGCACGCTTGAGTGTGTGGGGCGGACACTTCTGTCCGCCGCTCTTGATCTTGGTCTTGGTTTTGGTCTTACCGCAACTTAAAAGTGCCAGGGGGGCAGATTGAAGATGGTGGTATTGGGCAGGCCTGTCCCCTGGTCGATCGGCGGGGTGAACTTCTCGTGACTTCCTCCCAGCGGGATCGGGGCACAGAGAGTGCCGAGAGCATTCGAAAGCCCCCCGCTGCTGTCGGAAACGGTAACCAGGTTGGCGATGTTCTGACACCAGGTCTGCCGGTCCTCATCCTTAAACAGGCCGGGCCATCCATATTGCGTGCTGCTATTGCTAGGCGTCGGCGTAAACCAGAATGGCGGGAAGGCCGATGCCGGGTGCAGCTGCGGCAGTAGCCGATCAATCTGAAACTGCGGACGTACCACGACAGGAATCGGAGCCGGGGCCGGAATTGTGTCCGACGCCACATAGCGGATTTCCACCCGGCGGCTGGCGGCATCCCGCCGAGCTCGGGTCGAGGCGAGTACCGAACCCACGCGAAACGTCTGAATCATCGCCGGCGGCACTCCCTCTAAACGCAGATACGCGGACACCGCGTCCGCGCGCCGCCCGCTCAACGTGTCGTTGAAAGTCTGCTCTCCGCTCGCGTCGGTTTCGCCCCAGAGAAACACCATCCCAGCGTCATCGAAGTAGCGCAGCGCCTTCAGCGTCTGGGCAATATCGTCGAGAAGTGCGAAGTGCCGCACCGGCAGGGCGCTGCTCGCCGTGGCGAACCCGTCGATCATGACCGGAAACCCGAAAATCAATTTGGCCGCTTCGCTCATGGGGACCCTCCGAGGCGCGAGATCATGTCCCCGCAGCCTTCTCGGAAGATAGTGAAGATGGCCGCGAATTCGTTTCGCGGGATATGAGGCGGCGTCTCATTCTCTGGCGTGCCTTTACAGTTTTTAGCTTCTAGCTTCTAGCTTCTAGCTCAACCGCGAACCCTTGGCGGGTGAGGCGCTGGGATTTTCGATTGCTTTTGACTACCCCTCCCCCCTCCCCCCTGATCTCTTGAAATCATAGGTTTAGCGACATTTCGCATTTTAATCCTAGGGCTGCAATCAGTTAGGGGCAAAATCTTGAGCCCCAACGAGTTAGCTGTGCGAAGGCGCATGTTATTGGTGCGCCGTGGGGTGAGTATGGGGAGTTTGGATTTCTCAGTCAAGGTTGGATAAACATGGGGAGGGTGTGGAAAAGGTGGGGGACAGGAAGAAATGGCTCTAGGCGCGAACGAGTTACGATAAGCCCAGTTACGAAAAACTAATCTGAGCGAGGTCCACATGGCACAAATGACGCCGGAAGTTTCCAAGCTGTTGGAGCGGGCACTCTCGCTTACGGTCGAGGAGCAGGAGGCCCTGGCGCACTCCCTGATTTCGAACCTCGGCGGCAAGGTGGACGAAGGTCTAGAGGCCGCATGGGAAGCCGAGATCGGAAAACGCATTGCCGAACTGGAATCCGGCAAAGCAAAAACCACTCCCTGGGAGGAAGTGCGCAGGCGCAACCTAGCCAAGCTGCCCCATGCCCACTAGCTCGGCGGAGTTTCACGACGAAGCCACCGCTGAATATGAATCGGCGTTCGACAGGTACTTAGAACGAAGTCCGGATGCCGCTCTCGGCTTCGACGCTGAAGTGGATCGCGCCCTAGGGCAGGTCATCGCCGTCCCTCGACGTTGGGCCGCCGGTCCGCACTCTACCCGCAGGTTCTTGTTGAGAACGTTTCCCTTTACTCTGATCTACCGGGAGCGAACTTCGGGGAATGTTCAGATCTTGGCGGTTGCGCACACCAGCCGGAAGCCGGGATATTGGAAGGGTCGGCTTTGAGCTGCCATTCTCCGGGATCCGGCGCTGCGAACGACGTGACCGTTGAAAACGACATCGCAAGATTCAAGGGGTCGAGAGCGGAGTGGTTCACCCTTTGCGAAGAACGAAAAGGATGGGGGACCCGACAGAGATGCGGGCCCGGAGTTACACTGTTGCCGATGGCTGTCAAGAAGTCCACGAGCGTGAAATCTAAGGTCCCGGCAGCTAGTTCGCCGCGAGCGAAACGGGACGCCTCCAACAGTGTCAGTTACTTGCTGTCCGACTACCCGCGAACCTTGTTCCCACTGTCCACCACAAGAGTTATCGCCGAAAAGTGGGGGCAACAGACCCTCGACTATGTTTATCAAAAAGTCCTCAATCCGGCCGAGGCGGAACATTCCTTCCTGGCGCAGGCTCGGTGCTACTCGTCCAAGCAGGGCTTTCATCTTCGTCGAACAGTGAAGCTAGATCCGGTCGCCGAGCTTTTTATTTACGATCTGATCTATAGAAACAGGCTTTTGTTTCGGAAGGACTTCAGGAACACCCGCCGGTCCTTTGGATACCGGTTTGAGAATGGTGAGCCGCTATCACCGACAAAAAGTTACGCGGCCTTCAAAGCCGCCGTTACGGAAAGTCGGATGCGGCATCCGTTCATGGTGAAGTTTGACGTCGCTGCGTATTTCAACTCGATTTACCACCACGACCTGGTGCACTGGTTTGGCGACATTGGCGCCAGCGCCGACGATGTGGAGCACTTGGGGCAGTTCCTTCGCGAGGGAAATGGGGGGCGGTCCGTCGATTGCCTACCGCAGGGTATTCATCCTTGCAAGCTCATCGGCCGAGTTTTTGAAATTCGTGGACAATTCGATGAGGCTTCGCTCAGAGGTGCTTCTCCGTTTCATGGATGACTTCTACCTCTTCTCGAACGACGGAGAAGTGATAAACATGGACTTCGTGCTTATTCAACAGCTTCTAGGAGACAAGGGTCTCTCGTTGAATCCGGCCAAAACCGCATATGAGGAGGAATACCAAGACATTCCCGGCGAGGTAGACGAGATGAAGGTTAGCCTCCTCAAAGTGAGGCGCTTTATCATTGAAGTGTCGGGTGAGCCCTTTGAGGATGAGGAGCTAGAAGAGGAAAATTTAAGCGAAGAACAAGTGGAATACCTGCTCGACTTACTCAAGAACCCAGACATCGATGAGTCTGATGCGGAACTCGTGCTCGTATTGCTTCGGGATCGCGGCGAAGACGTTGTGTCCAGGCTTGAGGCGTTTCTCCATCGCTTCCCCGGCTTGAGTCGGAACGTCTACCATTTTGCGAGACACGTACTTGATAAAGAGGCGCTGGCTGAAATCGTTTATGGGTTTGCAGCCAACGGAGCATACGCGACCGAAGATCAGTTGTTTTGGATGGCGAAGTTATCCGAAGAGTTTTTGGCCGACACTTCCCGCTATCGCGATATTCTCTTTGCGATTTACCAGCATCCGAATGCGACCGATATCTCACGATCAAAGGTTCTAGAGATTCCGGAGCAGCGGTTTGGAATGCCCGAGCTCCGGCACGAGCACCTTCGCGTTGGAAAATCCGATTGGCTCTCGTGGTCTTCGGCCGTAGGTTCTCGTTCTTCGAGCAAAATGAGCAGAAATCACTCTTTGATGTACTTCGGAAAGGCGAGTGCCATGAATCATCTAATCGCAGAATGTGTCGCGTCGATTGACTAGGATCCACGGCAGACAGCAGATTCCTCCTCGTTCGCTTCGCTCGCGTGTCGGAATGACAAGGAGTGGAGGTGGGAGGGAGGGGGAGGGCTCTGATCGCAGCGATGAAAGCGCTGCACCATCCAAAATCAAAAACGATCTCAGCCTGCAGCGGAAAAGGCAGCGGACAGGAGTGTCCGCTCCACAGGTTCTGCGCAAAAGGAAAAGGCCAATCTGATTTCTCAGACTGGCCTTTATTAATGCCGGCAACTACCTACTCTCCCACACACTTTCGCGTGCAGTACAATCGGCCCAGCGGGGCTTAACTTCCGTGTTCGGGATGGGAACGGGTGGATCCCCCGCGGTAAGATCACCGACAAGTCGGAGCAGCTTTTAGCTATTAGCTCTTGGCTATTAGCTTGAATCTCCTGGCGCGGACATTGCCGCGAACTCAAGGAGAGTCATTGCTGCGAACTTGAAATCTCTCGGCCTCCGGCCGTCAGCTAGCACCCATGGGATTGGGCTAAGAGCTAAGAGCCAAAAGCTAAGAGCAGAATTTCAAAGAGCGTGAGAACGATCTCTCACAACTGAATAGATTGGGTGTGGCTTACTTTCTTGTTGTTTACTTCCGATTTCAACCACTTATTACTTCGGCTTTTCGTCGGCGCACAGTTGTCAGCGTCTTTCTTTCTCTTCGCCCAATTTCTGGCGGATGAGAGAAACTCGCTTAGCCGCAGCTCAGATTCTAGCTGATGGCTGAAAGCTGAGTGCTGACAGCTGTTTTTCTGCACCGAGTAAATTTTATGGTCAAGCCGAACGGGCGATTAGTACTGGTAAGCTACACGCATTACTGCGCTTCCACCTCCAGCCTATCAACCAGGTAGTCTTCCTGGGCCCTTCTTATCCCTTACGGGTTGGGAGATCTCATCTTGAGGAGTGCTTCCCGCTTATATGCATTCAGCGGTTATCACAACCGAACTTCGCTACCGA
>JABCZL010000010.1 GCA_013289685.1 Acidobacteriota bacterium
TCTTGTTCACGACCAGCGCAGCCAGCGCCTCGCCCTCAACATCCTCCGCAATAATGAGCAGGGGACTGCCAGTCCCTGTGATTTGCTCCAGTAGTGGGAGCAGGTCTTTTTTCGAGGTGATCTTATTCTCATGGATGAGGACGTAGACGTTCTCTAACG
The DNA here is from genome assembly GCA_013289685.1 of Acidobacteriota bacterium. Taxonomy (GTDB): domain Bacteria; phylum Acidobacteriota; class Terriglobia; order Terriglobales; family Acidobacteriaceae; genus Sulfotelmatobacter. The sequence goes on from JABCZL010000010.1 coordinate 160, forward strand.
CAACTTCCATGCGCTCGGGGTCGGTGATGAAGTAGGGCGAGAGATATCCACGGTCGAATTGCATACCGCCGATGCGTGGTTGGCCGGTCGCATTAGTCAGAATCGTGTTCCCGCCGCGAATGGCGCTGGCTTCCTCTGCACTGGCCAAAATGCGTTCGCTTACGGTAGCAAGTTTCGCAGTCATTTCGTACCGGACCTCATCAGCGGTGCCTCACGGCACTCTCTTCCATGGATTCCTGAATTATCAAGTGCCATTTCGTAATTATGATCCGCCATTTACGGCCGGCGTAATTTTAGGCACCGGGGAGCGGAGGTCTCCTGGCCCGTTCCTTGTCAGGAGGGTCACCGCGCTTTGCCGGTGGCTCGAGACTCTTACTGGCACGGCCGCTTGTATTCATGACCTGGGAAGTTGAGCTTGTTCCTTCGTCGTCATCGAGGACAACATTGAGGAGCGAGCTGCGGACGTGTAAATTGTTTCCAGCGCCGTAGTTGATGAAGCCGAGCTTCCTGAACCGGTTCATGAAGAAACTGACCCGCGAGCGGGTCGTCCCTACCATCTCCGCCATGGTCTCCTGACTTAGCCTGGGGACCGACATTTCGGAGACTCCTTTTTTCTCGAATTGTGCCATCAGGAGAAGAACTCGAGCCAGCCGCTTCTCGCTGGAGTTAAACAGTTGATCGACCAGATCATCCTGATAACGGATGTTTCGCTTCAGCAAATATTTGACAAACATGGCTGACAATTTCGGTTCCAGACTCAACGTGCGCATCATCGCCTTCTTCTCGACATGCAGAAGAACGCAGTCGGTTACTGCGGTCGCAGATGACATGCGCGTGAGCTGACCGGAAAGACCACCCTCCCCAAAAAAATCTCCTTCACTCAAAATGCCGAGGGTTGCTTCCTTTCCAGCTTCCGACAAAACGCTGAGCCGGACCTTCCCTTTTTGGACAAAAAACAGGCCGTCTGTAGGTTCGCCCTGGACGAAGACAGAATTCCTCTGCTGAACAGAGATCATGTTTCTACCCTTACCGATCGTTGAAAGAAAGGCGTGGGGATTGAAATCAAGTTGTCTCTTCGCTGTTGTGCTTTGCTTTACCAAGAGGAATTCCTATCTGAGGATGTGGTCACTTCCCATTATGGGGAACGGGACAAACCTAGGCTGGTCTGTAATGCTCACAAAAGAATGATTTCCAGGAAAACTCCTAAGTGCATGCACTGGCAACTCCGGTGATTTTGTAAGTCACTTGACGCCAGGAGCACAGGCGGCGCGGAATAAGTGCAGTCTTCTCCACTCTCGGAAAAGTAAGCAATCTTGAGCAGTCAGACTATTGTGGGAATAGTTGGTCTGTTGGCTCAAGAGCCCGCGAACCAGGACGAGCCAAAAGAAGCCGCCGGAAAAACAGGCGGCGAAGTTGACGGATCTCAAGATGGTCATCGAGACGTTCAGAAAATAGCGGACGGGATCAGCCTTTTTCCCCAGCGCAAGCACACCAGTGCCGGCCTTTCGTTTGGCAGAACGACCCGCCCACAGGACAAATCAGCAAGGCTGGCGCACAGAACTTTATTTTAAGAGCCTGAGCAATTTTGAACAGTCGGCAAATATAGCACTGCTGTAATTTTGCTTCCTGAAGATGTGAAGGAACTGTGCGGCCTCAATGGTCGTTTGTTCCTCTGGTGGCGCAGCCGGGCACTCAGCGAAGTCAAATCCCCCATCCGCCCGCCCGCGCCACCTCTTCATTTTTTAGCTTAGCGGTTCAGCCTGTGCGTTATGCACGCCAGGGCCTTTGTGCTCAGTAGAACTTAAATTCCACATTTGTCTTTAAAAGGAAACGAAAACCTCGGTCCAGGTTGATGAATGCCGAGGGGTGAGCACTTTTGAACAGTTTTCTAAACCCAAATGTTGACAATGAGGGTGGGAAGGTGCCCCATGCCCCCATCGGTTCATCTAGAACCCCCAAGCGGAGTTGTTCTCTGTATTGACGATAACCAAGATGTACTGGAATGCGAAAAGACATTCCTCGAAAGCTTTGGGTATACCGTTCTGACCGCTCGCAGCGGCAGCCGGGGACTGGAATTGGCTTCCCTCCAGTCGATTGATGTTGTAATCGTCGACTATTTCATGCCCGAGATGAACGGGCAAGAGGTCGCCATCGAAATGAGGCGGCTTATGCCGCAAGCGCCGATCATCATGCTATCGGCAGCAAGGGACATCCCCGAACAGGTCCTGAAGTCGGTGGATGCTTTTGTAGCCAAAGATCGATTGGCCAGCCAGCTGTTGTCCACGATCGCACAATTGCACGGATGCGGATCGATCCCACCGCATCCTTATGATGCGTGATGGCTTGGGACGCGCAGAGTTGACTCGTCGAGACTCGAATCCAAAGTTGAGGTTTCCGCTGATAGGTCGATCAGGCGGCTAGGCCTCGCCGCGCGAAAAAGGGCCGGACCCATGTGAGTCCGGCCTTTAAAGCGCTCAGAATTGCAGCCCTGTTTACGCGGTCGTGAGGGTCTGAATGGGGTTGGTTCCGCCGCTAACCCATGACCGCGCTTTTCTACTGACTTAAGACACAATACCTATTGACGATTTTAATGACTGTGCACTTTTGCTCAGTCCCGAAAAATACCCTGAGTATCATTGGGATAGCTCGCGGTTACGATTCGCGACGAGAGGCTGTGCTGTATGACTCCGACCGAACCGCCCGTTACTCACAAGATATTGCTTGTCGATGATGATGATGGCGTTCGCACCATGATGACTGCGGCCCTTCGACACAAGGGATTTGAAGTTGTCGCTGCCGCCAACGTCACCGAAGCTCTGAAACATATCGCTGCCGAAAGCTTCGACGTGCTCATCACCGACCTGCACATGCCGAACCCCGGTGACGGTTTCACGGTGGTTACCGCGATGCGCCACTCCCAGCCCAATGCCCTCACCCTGCTCGTCAGCGGCTACCCTGATGTGCAGAGCGCCATGGCTGCGATCCTGCTGGAAGCGGATGAAATCATGGTGAAGCCGTTCGAGGTCGGCAAACTCGCCGAGCTCGTGCGGGAAAAGATGCTGAACCGCAAACCTGCCGTCCGGCTGGAAAAGGAGAGGGTAGGCACGATACTGCGGCGCTGTATCGCCAGTGTGGTCGAAGATTGGTTGGCACGGGCTAAGCAGAGCAAAGAACTCAACCACGTTCTGCTTAGCGACAACGAGCGTACGGGACATCTTCCTAAGCTGGTCGAGGATCTGGTTGTCCGCCTCGGCAAGCCCAGTATCACTGCGAAAGACAGCGATGCCGTCTTTTCCGCGGCCGCAACAGCCCATGGCAAGCTGCGTTACAAACAAGGCTACACTCCCGCGATGCTCGTGCACGAATCACGAATACTGCAGGTGACTCTCTTCGGCACATTGCAGAGCAATCTGAGCTTCCTGGATTTCAGCTTGCTCCTGCCCGATGTCATGACGATCGCAGACGAAGTAGATGCGCAGTTGACCCAATCCATGGACAGCTACATGGACGCAATGCGGACGCCTGTGGCAGCGTAGCTCCTGCCGTTACCGATCTGGCATGTCAATAGGGGCTCGTCAACCCACCCAAAACGGTGAGACGACTGCCTGGTAAGGTTGGCCGCTTCGGAAATCGATACGAGAATTGCTGTCGGAAGCCGAAGCGTGCGGACTACTGGATTCCGTGCGCTGGTCGCGTGGACGGCTACACCATCCCCTTCATCAAAGGGATCTGAAACTATGTCGAAGCGCTCGCCATACATTCTTATGTGCATGGATGCTCTGAAACCGAGATCCCTAATTCTTGCGCAGCTATCGGAGCCAATTTGCACGGTGTTCCGCCGTTCTCTCCAGCACTGTGAGACGGTGCGTGGTGTCGGCCGCAGCCCGTCTCTTATTTATTTTTATTCACCGACGGCTTTTTCCGCACGGCCGATCCATTTTAGAGCTTTGCCGACTCTCTTCTCCGCTGCGCCCGAGACTTCCAGGTCGGAATCGTTCGTCGCCTTTCCGACCGCCTCTTTGATCTTCCCTTTTACTTCGTGAAGCTTGCCCTCAGTCTTGTCCTGCGTACTTGGTTTCATCTTTTGCTCCTTCTCTCAGTTCAACCCCTACGCGACTTCTTTTCTTTCCACGGCCGCTGGCACCTGCACCAGTTCCTCAAACAGAGACCGGTAGTGAATCATCGCGGTTCTCAGATCCTCGGTAGTGGCTGCGTCTTTCCCAACCCGCAGAGCAATTTCATGCGCCGACCGGTAGTTCTCCACCACACGAGGGTGGTCGACAGAAATATCGGCGGCACGCTGATCGAAATCCGATACAGGATAGCCGCGAGCCTTCATCACAGAGGACACCAGGTCATCGGCTTCCGCGACCGCGCCCTTCGGGGAATCGACAAAGCGGGATTGCACCGCTTGCCACTGTTTCCAATAGCGCTCGTGTTCCATTGAATCAAGATCGCGAATGTTGAGCTTTTCAATCCTCTTCTCGCGGTCCGCTAATTTCGCTTCTGCTTTTGACCCATGGGTCAGCACCGCGCGGTCGTACTCGGGGCCGAATTTTTGCCGTAGGCCTGCCGTTGTGCCCCTGCGTTTTCGTATGTACAACCAGACCGACACTGCGACCAGCACAACCACAGCCGCGGCCAGAGCAATGAGCCTCGGATCCATCAGATTCAAGTTCATCGAAACCTCCACAAGACCAAATTGTTCACGAATAGTTGTTTTGTCGTGGGAACCCTGTTGAGTCGCCAGTATCAAACTTCCAACTTCAGAAAACTGAGCACAATTGACCGTCTTGTAAGTTGGCCAGCAAGTTTCCACCGGGTAGCACACGCCTCATCGCAAAGTGAGCGATTCTGCACAGCACTGCCGGCGCAGATGAGCGAGTCTGGACTTCTCCCGGATTCAATTCAGATCCGATCAAAGGAAGACTATGAAAACGACAAAGTTGTTCCTTGCTTTTCTCGCCCTGCTCGCACTCGGGAGCATGTTGGGCTGCTCAGCCTCCGCAAAGTCGCCCGATGTTTCGGACAGCATCCGTAAGTCACTCGATCAAGCTGGCCTCAAGAGCGTCTCCGTCAGCCAGGATCTTGACAAGGGCATCGTGACCCTTGGCGGACAAGTCACCAGCGAGAACGACAAGTCCCAAGCCGAGTCCCTGGCAAAGTCCTTTGCAGGCACCCAGGTCGTCGCGGATCAGATTGCGGTGATTCCAGTGGGCGTGGAAAAAGAAGCAAAGGCCATGAACTCCGACCTGGATCAAGGTATCGAGAAAAATCTGGACGCTGCGCTGATCCAGAACAAGCTGCATGACAAGGTGGAATACACGGTGAAGAGCGCAGTGGTGACGCTAACCGGAGAAGTGAACTCAGAAGAAATGCGCTCACGCGCCGAGACCGTGGCAGCTGCCGTGCCGAATGTTCAGCAAGTCGTGAACGATCTACAGGTTAAGAACCAAAAAGCCAGTTCAGTGCGGTAAACCGGGCAGCTGAGTTCTGGCCGTAACCATCGCAGCGAACCTAAAAGAGGAGATGCCATGTCGTTCGGAATCTACGCGATCGGATTCGCAATCATGACCGGCGGACTCATGTACGGAGCACACTTGATGCACATGCCCGCGCACTGGATTGCCGTGGGCGGGATTGTGCTCCTAGGCGTTGGGATTCTGTCTGGGGTAAAGGCGACGCGTCACAAAGATCCTTCGGAATAAGGTAGCGGGAGAATCCCAATCCCGCTGTGGATCGTGTCTACCGCGAACCAGCCGTAGGCCGCACCACCTTGGACTCTCCCAACGTGCTATGATGCCCTTGAGGTGGTTACCACCTTCCCCTCTTTCAGGTTCCCTGAACTAAGTCAGCCCATCTGAAGCTTTCTCTCCTTAGCCTTTCTAAGAAAGCTGTGTCCCCATGCCTTCGAACGCGATTCTGCGCGAGGTTCAGCAACTCTACAACGTGAGTGACCGTCTTGACTTGCTGGCAGAGGAACATCCTGTCGTCTCAGAAGCTCTCATCACCATCTCGGGAAGCGTCCGTAACACGGCAACTCTGTTGGAGGTGATCGTAGCGACGAAAATGGGCCTCTCCGGATTAGATCCAGCAAGTGCCTGATTTGCTCATTACTGCCTGGGAAGGCAAAACCGCAAACAAGACCGCGTCCGAGACAACGCTGGGCAAGCCCCCATTACGCGGTTCGACGGTTAACCGGAGTGGTTTGAAATTATTCAGAGTTTAGTGTTGTCGGGCTGTCGGGTGATCCGCGCAAACGTGTGACGCAAACTCGTTGTCACGCTGCGACTCGAAGTTGCGCATCACATCGGCGAAGGATCCGCCCGATAGCATTTCCGAAGGTTTGAACCGCCAGCCACATTCGGAGCAGCCAAAACCCCGAAAACGCTGTTGGTCGATCCATACCAGCTTCCGGCTCATGACCGCGCATCCTACAAGCGCTAATTTGGATAGTCTGTAGGGCATCCTACATAGACGAGAGAGCCCCTGTTCGCGGGCAAGCCCGATTGCGGGCTCATCTCAGGCAGGTCGATTGAACCTGTCCCAGGCTTCGCGCTTCTTGAAGCGGTCACTAATGCTCAGTATCGGAGGCGCAGCCAGCGTAGGTTTTGATAAGTCTTTTCGGGAGGGTTGCACCCAGCCGTTTGGGAGAATCACAACCTCTCCGCACGGCACGGCGGGCGATCTCATCCCCGCATGTCCGAGTTTTTCGGCTCTGGTCTGGCCCATTAATTCTGGCCCATTAATTCTAGCCTATTAAATAATTAAGGATGCTTTGTGGAAAGTAAACCTCTCCAAATCGTACAGTCCGGCGAGCGGACGAATACCGAAGGGAAACCGGTCAGCAATCTGATACTTCTATCGATCTCCGATAGCGATTACGAATCACTGCGTCCTCATCTCGAATACGTCAGCTTGCCAAACCATCTGATCCTGCATGAGGGGGGCGGAAAACTGGAATTTGCGTACTTTCCGAATCGAGGTTTGATTTCTCTTGTAGTTGTGATGAAAGATGGAGGGAGCGCCGAAGCCGGCATCGTTGGCAATGAAGGCTTTACAGGCACGCCGGCCGCTGTTGGGCTGAGCCGAAGCCCTCTTCAAGCGGTGGTGCAAATCACGGGCGACGGGTTTCGGGTAGGGGTCGCCGCTTTGCAAAACTCTTTGGAAACCACTCCACACCTGCAATTTGTGTTGAGCCGCTATGCCGTAGTGCAAGGAATGCAGGTTGCACAAACGGCCGCGTGCAATCGGTTGCACGATATTAAGCAGCGCCTTGCACGGTGGTTGCTGATGACCCAGGACCGAGTGGATTCGGAATCGCTCCCCATCACCCATGATTTTCTGGCAACGATGCTCGGGACAGACCGGCCCAGCGTGAGCATGGCAGCAGGTGTATTGCAGAAAAAGAAACTCATCGAGTACACCCGTGGCTTAGTAAAGATCGTGAACCGCAAGCAGCTCGAAGACTCCGCCTGTGAGTGTTACGGGATCACGCAACAATACAATGGTGAACTGGGCTTGAAATGAGTTCGCAATGGGATACAGAAAATGCCTGATTGGCTCAGGTTGTCGGGAAACTTTATTTCGGGCTTGCCGCGCGGACGCTAGTCGTGGAGAACGATGTTTAGAAGTGAGCTATGAACCCGCAACCCCCTCGCGCTACTGTAGTCAATGAACCCTAGCTTTCGAAACCGGTTCATAAAAAAACTGACCCGCGACCGCGTTGTGCCTATCATATCGGCGAGGATCTCCTGGCTGATCTTGGGGATCACCGTTTCGGGCACGCCTTCCTTGCCGAAATGGGCAAGCAATAGCAGGATCCGAGCCAGCCTCTTCTCGCTGGAGTTGAAGAGTTGATCAACCAAATCCGCTTCGTACCGGATGTTGCGCGCCAGCAGATACGCAACAAACATATCCGAGAGCGCGTGTTCCCGGTGAAGCGCCAGCATCATCTCCTTCTTGTCGATGCGCAGAAGTTCGCAGTCCGTCATGGCGGTTGCAGAGCCCATACGGAGCGCCTGGCCCGCAAGCGAACCTTCACCGAAAAACTCTCCGTCATCCAATATGCCGAGGGTCGCTTCCTTGCCAACCTTGGATACGACGCTGAGTTGAATCTTACCTTTCTGAATATAAAAGACCGCATCCGCTGGAGCGCCTTGTGAAAAGACGGGGTCTTTCGTTTTCAGATGAACAGCTGTCCTACCAACGCCAGCTTTTGCAAGAAAAGTCTCTGCATCGAAGCCGGTGTTCAACTTCTTGACCGCCACCATAGAAACTCCCGATTTCTGCCTCGGGGGCGAGGTGTTCATTGTCTTAATCATCGCTTTGTTTTCCGATCGCCGGTGAACCCTTTGTGACCTGGGTTGGGGCCCGGCGGTTCGACCGGTACCTTGGCTGAACAAACAAACCTGCAGGAATTATTGAGCGCAGAAAGCAAGCAGTGTCCGATGCACTCGTAGCAGCTTGCTTTTGGTCTCGTAATAAATGAAGCCCGAGTCCTTGAACCTCTTCATGAAGAAACAAACGCGCGACCGCGTGGTCCCCACCATCTCTGCCAGCGTCTCATGACTGACCTTCGGAACCACCGTCTCGGAGGATCCAGTCCCATCGAAGTGAGCGAGCCGTATAAGGATGCGCGCAAGCCGTTTCTCGCTGGGATTGCAATGCTGGTCAACGATGTCTTGCTGGTATCGAATGTACCTTGCCAGCACGTATGCCAGGAATAGATTGGCCAGCTTCACATGCTTGGTCAGTGCCAGCATCATGACCTTCTTCTCGATACGCAGGAGGCTGCAGTCGGTCATCGCCGTGGCAGACGCCGTGCGAGAAGACTGACCGGCGATGGCATCCTTGCCCACAAAATCGTCGTCGCTCAATATGTCGAGGGTTGCTTCCTTGCCGGCCTTGGACTTAGCGGACAGCTTTACCTTGCCCGTTTGAATGACAAACAAAGCATCGGCCTCATCCCCCTGAGCGTAGATCGCTCGTCCTGCCGGAAATGACATCAACTCCCGCCCCGTGCCCACAGTGGAGAGAAAGGTTTTCGGGTTGAAACCGGGTCTTGGCTTGGCCATGGCGTCCTACTCCTCGAAGCCTGGCGAAAGATTTCATCTGATCACGGCAACGCAATAAAAAGTGGTCAATATCGCTCACAATTCTTCCGTGTCAGGCAACAATTCGGAGTGACCGCCTCCGCGCAGTCGAAACTTCAGGGCGGTGCGATCAATATTGACCAGCAATCGAACTAGCCATGCTCGATACTCGCCTTCGAATAACTTTCCACGGTTCCGAAAACAGCCGGACCTCTCCAGCTGTAGATCTCTTGTGAAACCGACAGCATAAAGAGCTCTTGTTGCACCACCACCGCCGGGCGAGTTTGTCGGAGAAAACTACAGGAGAAAATCATGAAAATGCTAAAAGGGATAGGAATCGCACTGTGCCTCGCTGTGCTCTGTGTGCTCGCCGTGCAAACCGCAAGGGCCGATGACTGGAACCGGAAGACTGTTATCACTTTCAGCGGTCCCGTCGAAGTTCCAGGCGTGGGACAACATAACTTGCCGGCTGGCACGTATGTCTTCAAGATTCTGGATTCGCAATCCGACCGCCACATCGTCCAGATTTTCAATCAGGACGAAACCCAGGTGCTTACGACGATCCTCGCCATTCCGAACTACCGTTTGAAAACGACGGACAAGACGACCATCACGTTTCGCGAGCGGCCCGCCGGACAGCCGGAAGCTCTCAGGGCATGGTTTTACCCTGGGCGCGAATGGGGCGAAGAATTCGTATACGCCAAACCGAGAGCGCTCGAGTTGGCCAAGGAAACCAATGAGCCCGTGCTCGCTACCTCGATCGAGGAGACCACGCCTGTCGAGGCTCTGAAGACGGCACCTATCGAGGCCGTTGCCCCTACTGGCGAACCAGTCGAATTGGCCACGGTAGTTGAAGCACCGCCAGTGGCCGCAGCTGAACCAGCCCCTGTGGCTGCTGCTCAGCCTGTCACCGTGGCTGCTGCCGATCCTTTACCCGAAACAGCGAGCTCATTGCCTCTGATTGCACTGATTGGGCTGCTGGCAATCGGCGCCGGCTTCGCAATTTCGGCGTTCTCGAAGCGAGCTGCTTGAACCAAGCCAGCGGATGGATCTGAATTTGAATGAAGACCACCCGTTTCGACCGGACGCCGGACGGTGCGCAATTACTGCGCCCGTCCGGCCTACCGGGCATGACTCAGATTGCATGAAAAGAAACAACGGATGACTGAGCGTTCATTATCCGCGCCGCGTCTGCAAAGCGAACGGAAACGGCAGGCCAGAGAGCCTTTCACCGCCTGTCTCGCCGCACTTCTCGCCTTGATTGCTCTGCCGAGCTTTGTCCGTGCACAAGCTCCTCCGTTACAGAGTGACCCGGGCGCCCCCTACACCATTCAAGTAAATGTGGATGTGGTCGTATTGCGAGCGACCGCGCAAGACCGCAAGAATGTTCTTGTGTCCGGGCTCAATCAGGACAATTTCCAAGTCTATGAGGACGGTGCGCTTCAATCGATCAAATATTTCAGTCATGAGGACGTCCCGGTCACGGTCGGCCTGGTCGTCGACAACAGTGGAAGCATGCAGCCGAAACGGCCTGACGTTATTCTTGCTGCGTTGGGCTTTGCTCGTTCCAGCAACCCGCAAGACCAGATGTTCGTTGTCAATTTCAACGAAAAGGTTTCGTTTGGTCTTCCGGAAAACACTCCATTCACAGACCAGGTGACCCAGTTGGAAGTCGCGCTGTCTAGAGCCGCACCGAAAGGCGAGACCGCACTTTACGATGCGGTTGCTGCCGCCCTTGAGCACCTGAAGAATGGTACTCGGGACAAGAAAGTGCTCATCATAGTCAGCGATGGAGGCGACAACGCCAGCAAACACAAGCTCACCGAAATCATGGCTTTGGTCGGGCAGGCGAACGTGATTATCTACACCATCGGGATCTTCGATGACGAGGATGCCGATCGCAACCCCGGCGTGCTCAAGCGGCTTGCCAAGGACACAGGTGGCGAGGCATTCCTGCCGGAATCACTGAAGGACGTTACCCCCATCTGCGAACGGATCGCTCGCGATATCCGTAGCCAGTACACCATCGCCTATGTTCCCACGAACAGAAAGCGCGACGGGACGCATCGAGTCATACAGGTGAAAGCAAGCGCCCCCGGCCACGGACGTTTGCTGGTACGCACGCGAACCGGCTACTTCGCACCCTCGGCACTCTCATCAAAGGCAGCAAAGGCCTTCGACCGTCATGAAATCCAGGACTGAACGGGGGATCCCAACGCGCGCCCAAAGGTTTCTTCGTTGGAGTCAGCGCCTTCTTTTCATCAGCGGCACTCTCGCGCTCGGTTACGTGGGTTTCAATCTGCTTGACGCCAGGCTCTACCAGGTATCCGCAAAACGGTCCCTCGAAAGCCAGATTCAACTCTCAAAAGAGCCCCAAGACGCACAGCCTAAACCAACGCTCAAACTAGGCGACGTTCTGGGACGTCTGGATATTCCGAGTCTGGGATTGTCGGTTGCAGTGCTGCAAGGGACAAGCTCGCGAGTGTTGCGGCGGGGAGCGGGTCATATCGAAGGCACCCCGCTTCCAGGGGAACCCGGGAATAGCGGAATCGCCGGGCACCGCGATACGTTCTTCCGTGAACTGAAAGACATTCGCAGAAATGACGAGATTCAGCTTCAAACGGCAAACGGGCTATTTCGCTACCAGGTAGATTGGGTGAAGGTCGTCGAGCCTAAGGACACCGCGGTTCTGGAGCCTTCGACACTAGAATCCACTCTAACGCTCGTGACCTGCTATCCATTCTATTTCGTCGGTTCGGCACCGAAGCGGTTTGTCGTGCGAGCGCACAGGCCACGAAGGGACGATCCAGTTCACTCTCAGCGTACTAAGCCTCATACTATGCAGGCGAGACGCAATGGCCAGATCACGGCGCAGCTGACTGTCGGTCAGTCAGATCGCACCCATCTTTTCGCGCTTTCCCAGGTCACAGTGTGTCTACGGTGAGCAATATCGCCGGTGGGAGAGAGTTCGAGCACACAGGGACACTGGAGCATTTGGAGACATGAGAGTGCTGGAAGTCGTGAAGGAATGGACCTCGGTTAACTGTCTGGTTCGATTAACGATATGAGTGGTGCCGGGAGGGGGAGTCGAACCCCCAAGACCCGAAGGTCGGCGGATTTTGAGTCCGCTGCGTATCACCGTATACCTATGATAATAAGTAGTTTATCTTTCACAAACCGTGAAAGTGTGTAAGCAAATGTGCCGGTTTTGAAGGGTTTCCACCTGTCAGGTCGCAACAAGAACCTCGCGACGACGCGCTCTTTTCGAGCACTTTTTATCTGAGGCTCCGAGCGGCGCAAAATGCCCGCCTTTCCCCTCCCGTATACATTCTTGTCAATTCCCAATCTCACCCGAGTGGGGAGCAGATCCCTCTCGCCGCTGTCACGCGTTGACGAACGTACTGGGGGCGGTGCATGCAGATTAGCCAATCAGATTGTGAAAATAGCGGCCTGAAACACTAGGCCTTGGTCAGTTTCGAAACGCCGAGGCTCCTCACTTAGTGCAGCGTATACGAGCGCTCCGGATCAGACGAGTCTATAATCCGAAATAGACGGAACATTAATCCGAATCAGACGGAGCCTTCACCCGGCATGGACGATACCGATCACGAGCTCTTTCCTCGCTTTTCCGCCGAACTAGTGGCCACCGCGCTCAAGGACACACCAGTCGTCATGGTTACGGGGCCTCGTCAATGCGGCAAGACCACACTGGTCCGCGATTTGGTCGCAGGCAATCGCGAATTCATCACTATGGACGACGACACGGTCCTGGCTGCGGCACGCAGCGATCCAACTGGGCTAGTGCGGGCGCTCGATCGAACGACCATTGACGAAGTACAGCGAGTGCCCGACCTCCTCCGGGCCATCAAGAAATCGGTCGATGATGATCGTAGGGCCGGCCGGTTTCTGTTGACGGGCTCAGCCAATATCCTGACTCTGCCTCAGGTCTCAGAGAGTCTAGCGGGCCGCATGGAGATCGTGAGCCTTCTACCCCTCTCACGGGCTGAAATCCGAGGTAAGAAGCCGGGTTTCCTAAAAGCAGCGTTCGATAGCAAGCTTGGCAAACCTGCGGAACCAATGATCGGCAAAGACCTAGTACAGGCCGTCTTGATTGGTGGCTACCCCGAAATGCTGCGGCGCGAAGATCCACAACGACGCCAGACATGGGCACGCGATTATGTAAGAGCCATCGTGCAGCGGGATGTGCGCGAGGTTGCCGACGTGGAAAAACTCGACCAAATGCCGCGTCTGCTACAGGTTCTTGCACACCATTCTGGCCAGCTCACCAATTTCACGCAGATAGGCGGCCAAGTTGGGTTTGACGACAAGACCACAAGGAAATACGTCGCCATCCTGGAGCAGTTGTTTCTCGTTCGTCGCGTGGAACCGTGGTTTCGGAACCAGTTGAAGCGTTTGGTAAAGACGCCCAAGCTGCATTTCCTTGATTCGGGCCTCCTCGGCGCGCTCTTAGGAGCTAGTGCTGAGCGGGTCACGAAAGATCGTTCGATCTTCGGGCCGCTGCTCGAAACGTTTGTTTTCTCTGAGGTATTGAAACAGGCGTCTTGGTTCGATGAGAGCTGCGCTTTACACCACTACCGGGACAAAGATCAGGACGAGGTTGACCTTGTGATTGAAACGGGAAGTGGCGCATTGGTCGGTATCGAAGTCAAGGCGAGCGCCACCGTGAATGCTGGTGACTTCAAGGGACTCCGAAAGTTGGCGGAGACCTGCGGCCATAACTTCAAGCTAGGAGTAGTTCTCTACGATGGCGGAAGGCCAGTCCCCTTCGGCGATCGTCTTGTTGCTGCGCCAATGTCTTGCTTGTGGGTGTGACTCGAATTTTCGAGGTCTTCGGGTCGCAGTGGATGAAGGTGTAAGCGTCCCGGTTGTGACCGTCTAGACAAGTGGGCGACTTCCTTCCTTAACGTCATTCGCATCCAAGGAGAGAGCGCGCCCGGAAAGCGCTCGATTCGAGAATGCAGAGAGTTCCGGTAGAGTCCAGCAGTATCGCCAGCATCGGCTACGCTCCTCAGGAACGCGTGCTAGAACTGGAGTTTCGTCAATCGGGCGAGGTCTATCAATACTTTGACGTGCCCGGCGAGGAATACACCGCATTCCTCGCCGCCGACTCCAAAGGCACCTACGTGAATCAGCAGCTCAAACCTCGGGGATATCGCTACCAGCGCCTCCCGTCCTCATCGAAATAGCTTCCCACTCTTGTTCACAAGTGTCGACACATGGACACTTACCCCTCAACTCATCCGGACGCTGTCAATACGGCCTCGACCGGACGCTTACGAAGGTGTTGCAATACGTCGTTCCAACCAGGAAGTGATGACACATATCGAAGTCAGTGACGACAACTCAACGGCGGAGCAAAACATGGTGCGCGCGGAAAGAGTCGAACTCTCACCGGCCTTTTGAGATTTGCGGATGCCGCCGCCGATGCCGTGCGAAGCCTTAGTGTCCGGTTTGCGGCTGGACCATCCCTTCACCGTCTACAACTTTCCAGCTCAAGCTTTGGCTTGGTCGCCTGCTAAATAGCGTGAGCACGACAGGTTGTGGTTTGGATGCTTGTAGAACGTGACCCTTGCCATCAAGGTTGATTCGTAGTCCCAACATCTTTATTCGCTTGAAAGGCGGTGCGAATCCGAAAATGTGTAACTGACGTGTAAGCCAGACCTGCTACGTAGGCGTCCATAAACCTACTCATTTCAATGTGATAGATTTTCATTCGCAACTATATATGACGCGAAATCCGCTGCGTCTGCTCTAGAGGTGCATCTCATTCGGGAGCTAGCACCGGCTAGCCGCGTATTCTGTGGGCTTTGGGGGTTGGTGCCGGGAGGGGGAGTCGAACCCCCAAGACCCGAAGGTCGGCGGATTTTGAGTCCGCTGCGTCTGCCAATTCCGCATTGATAATGAACAGCTTAGCAAGGAACTCCTGTAAAACTGTGTAAGTAAATGTGTCAGAATTTGGTTATTTTCTGCACCCCGCCCCCGCTAAGAAATCTCCGCGAATGGAGAACAGATGACGCCCCGCCGGTGTGGATGTCATATCATGTTGCGGCAAAGGAGCAGCATTCATCCCAATTTATGTTCACGCGAATCATAGCTGGTCTTCTCTTGACCCTGATCTCGGCCCAAGGCTTGTCTGGCGCCGATTTTGCCATGAAGGTGACCGACAAGAATTATCTCGATACTCAAGGTTTCAGCGTTTTTCTCTACGACAGCACGTACCATCCGGTTTTTGTGGACCAAAAGAACACGGCGATGGAGATGATTCTCCACGGCCAGCGCATTGCAACCAACGGCGACGTGCGCTTGATGCCAACCCCGGAGCAGTGGGACCTGGTGGCAACTCTCAAAGATCGCCATGCCGACAAGGCGAACAACCGGCTCAGCGCCGACCTCTCGTTCCCCACGTTCGACTTCAGTTACACACTGGAACTTGCGGCGGAGCCGGGCGGTGTGAGGGTCAGCATCAATCTCGACAAGCCGCTGCCGCAGAAACTGGCAGGACGGGCGGGCTTCAACCTGGAGTTCCTGCCCTCGATCTACATGGGCAAGGCTTACCTGGTGGACGGAACCACAGCGGGCATCTTCCCGCGAACGCCGAACGATCCGATGACGAAGGTTTTGCCACTCGCTGATGAACCCAAAAAAGCGTACTACCTGGAGGACTGGGATAAGGCTAAGGGATACACGCAGCCGTTGCCGTTCGCCGAAGGCAAGAGCATCACCCTGGGCGTCGACGACGCTCTAGCCCGGGTGAACGTCGTATCCGATACGGCTAGCCTCATGCTGTTCGATGGGCGCGACCGCGCGCCGAATGGCTGGTTCGTATTGCGTTCGCTGATCCCTTCGGGCAAGACCACCGGCGCCGTCGTGTGGCACATCCGGCCGGACGTGATTCCGAACTGGACGCGGCCGCCGGTGATTGCGCACAGCCAGGTCGGTTATGCGCCGGGCTTCCAAAAGGTGGCGGTACTTGAACTCGATCCGAAATACAACGCTCCGAAGACGGCCCGAGTGGTGCGCCTGATGGAAGACGGATCCTACAAGCAGGTGTTCGAGGGACCGATCACGTCTTCAACTCCCTGGCTGCGCTACGTCTATTCGAAGTTCGACTTCACCCCCCTGAACGACCCCGGACTTTATGTCATCGAGTACGCAGACCAGCGCACGGCGCCCTTCCCCATTTCAAAGGACGCTTACGCCAACATCTGGCAGGACAGCCTCGACCATCACCTCGCGGCGCAGATGGATCACGTTTCGGTTCGCGAAGGTTACCGCATGTGGCATGGCGCTTCGCACCTCGATGATGGCCGCATGGCGCCAGTGGTCGGGGAGCAATTCGATGGCTGGAACCAGGCAACGGCGACCGACGGGAAATACAAAGGCGGCGATCACATTCCGGGGATGAACGTGGGCGGCTGGTACGATGCCGGCGACTTCGACCTTGAGGAACCGGCGCAGTTGAGTGTGATTCAGAGTCTCGCTCTGGCGTACCGCGAATTCAATCTCAAGTACGACGAGCTCACGGTGGATGAAACCGCGCGTGAGGTTGAGATGCACCGTCCCGATGGCGTGCCGGATACGGTCGAGCAAGTGAAGCACGGTGCACTACTCATCCTGGCGCAGTTTCACAACATCGGCCACGCCATACGCGGTACGCACGAGCCAGATCTGCGCCAGTACACACAGGTCGGCGACGGAGCGTCGAAAACTGACGGCCGCATTTACGACCCGAAGCTTGGCCCGAACGAAACGAAGGGCGACTACTCGGGCAAGCCGGACGATCGCTGGATCTTCACAACCAACAATCCATACTTCCAGTGGAATGCCATCGCAGCGCTGGCAGTAGCCGCGGATACGCTGAAAGACTGGGACGACGCATTAGCGAAAGACTGTCTCGAGACCGCAATTAAAGCATGGAAAGATACGACGGCGAATCCAACGCTGTATCCGACAAGCGCCGGGCCAGACCGTGAGGCTCCCGCAGGTGGTGTGCTGGCTGCGTCTCAGGGGGCCGTTTCTGGCGTTCATGGCGTTGCTAAGTCAAAGAACAACTCAGGTGCCCCAACAAATTCGGCCGCACCAGCCACTCCTCCGGCTGGCGGCGGCCGTGGCCGATCGTTCGTCGGCATGGACTGGTCCG
The DNA here is from genome assembly GCA_013289685.1 of Acidobacteriota bacterium. Taxonomy (GTDB): domain Bacteria; phylum Acidobacteriota; class Terriglobia; order Terriglobales; family Acidobacteriaceae; genus Sulfotelmatobacter. The sequence continues at coordinate 17,416 of JABCZL010000010.1, forward strand.
CGGCTCTGGAACTCACCATCGCCACCAATGGCGCTGAGCCCTACAAGTCCCGCCTGAAGGAATTATTCCCGCAGATGATTACTCCCGAGCAGATGGACTTCAATGGTTGGAAAGCGGTCCGGGCATTACCTTATCTGGATGCGAGCGCGAAAGATCAACTGCGCGAAGCGGTGAAAACATACGCGGCAGGTTTGAACAAGCGGCTGGACGAGACGCCATTCGGCGTGCCTCCGAGCCTCGGCACCTGGGGCGGATCGGGCGCTGTCGTCGATATGGCCATCCGAATGTATTTCCTGCACAAGACGTTTCCGGATCTCGTGGGCCCCGAGTACACACTTCGCGCCGTCAATTACATTCTCGGCACGCACCCGGTATCGAGCACTTCGTATGTGGCTGGCGTTGGTACAGTTTCAAAGACGAAGACGTACAGCAACAATCGCGCCGACAATGCGTACATCCCGGGTGCCGTGATTCCCGGATACATCATCATCAAGCCGGATTTTCCGGAGTGCATCGACGACTTCGGATTCCTGTGGTTCGAGGATGAAGCCGTCGTGGCCGGGTCGGCAAGCTGGGTCGTGGCCGGCAACGCCGCGAACGCGATCATTAAGGAAGCAAAGTAGCCCAGTACCTGCAGCCCATTCCGCCGGAGTAGTCAGGTCAGGGAATTGAGGTGAGATGCATACGAAATGCGTAAGAAACATGCTTTTGATGTTTGTCTCGACTAGTTGTGCGTGGGCGCAGGAACCGAACTCCTGCGCGAAGCTGACCAACTTCAAAGCCGAGAATGTTGAAATCACCAAAGCGGCCGTCATTGCTGCCGGGACCACCGAGGCTATTCCCTGGAACCAGACTCGCACCGCACCTCTGCCTGCATATTGCCGAGTCGAAGGTGTCATGAACCGGCGCACCGGAGTCGACGGAGAAGAGTTTGGAATCACTTTCGCCTTGGCCATGCCCGACCGATGGAACGGCAACTTTCTGATGCAAGGTGGGGGCGGTAGCAACGGCATTGTACTTGCGCCCCTTGGATTGAACGCCGCCGGAGACACGCCTGGACTCATACGCGGATTCGCCGTTGCAAGCACGGATACAGGTCACAAAAGTCGCCACCCGGGATTTGATTTCGGTTTCGTGCGCGATGAGCAGGCGTATCTGGATTTTGCTTACCTCGCGAATGCCGAAGTCGCTGCATTAGCCAAACAACTCATCGCCCAACACTACGGCAAACCGGCAGCCTTTTCGTATTTTTCTGGATGCTCTACCGGCGGGCGCGAAGGGATGATTCTTTCACAGCGTTATCCCACGGTTTTCAATGGCATCATCTCCGGCGACCCCGCTATGCGCACTGGGTTTTCCAATCTCGCGATCGGCCGATGGATTCCCATAGCCTTCAATCAAATTGCCCAAAAAGACGCAAACGGAAAACCAATCCTCGAGCAGTCGATTACTGACAATGACCGCAAGTTGATCAGCGACGCTCTCATCAAAAAGTGCGACGCCAAAGATGGCATTGCTGACGGCTTAATCTCCGATCCTCTCGGGTGCGACTTCGATCCTGAGATTTTGGCCTGCAAAGGCGAAACGAATAACTCCTGCCTGGCTCCGGAAAAAGCGGCCGCCATCAAGAAGGCCATGGGAGGGCCGAAGACGTCGAGTGGAACCCAAGTCTATGCGGGATTCCTTTACGACAAGGGCATCACGAACGGCCCGCCGTTCCGAGGATTGCTTTCACCCGGACCCGGCATTTTCGGGCCTGCGACGACGGACATGACGATGGACGTCGATAAGGAAGCTCTGTCGGCCAGTCAACCGCTCGTGGATTCGATGTCCACGAATTTGACGACCTTCTCCGCGCACGGAGGTAAATTGATCTTCTACCACGGCGACAGCGATCCGTGGTTCTCGCCTCTCGACACCTTCGATTACTACAAGAATATGGCGGCTGCAAACGGAAGCCTCGACGCCGTCTCGAAGTGGAGTCAGTTCTACTTCGTTCCGGGGATGAGCCATTGTGGCGGAGGGCAGGCGTTGGATCAGTTTGATCTGCTGGGCGCAATGGTCAGCTGGGTAGAAAAGGGCACAACGCCAATATCAGTGATCGCGACTGGGAAGGCCTTTCCTGGGCGCACCCGACCGCTCTGTCCTTATCCGAAGCACGCACAATATAAGGGGCAAGGAGACACGGAAAACGCAGCAAACTTCGAGTGCCGTTAAATTTGTTATGTCTGCTGAAAGGACATCGCTTCTTATGCGTTCACTTCTCATAGGCTTCACGCTGGCCGTTATGTGCATCACTGCGCCGATCGCGGCTGCCCAGAAAGTTGAATTGTCGATTGATGCATCCAAAACCGGCGCGAAGGTCGACCGTAACATTTTCGGGCAATTCGCAGAGCATCTTGGACACGGCATTTACGAAGGCATTTGGGTCGGCCCCGATTCCAAAATCCCGAACACTCGCGGCATTCGCAATGATGTTGTGGGCGCCCTGAAAGCGATCAAGGTTCCGAACGTTCGTTGGCCCGGTGGCTGCTTCGCCGATGAGTATCACTGGCGTAAGGGCATCGGCCCGCAACGGTCAGTAACTCTCAACCCCAACTGGGGCGGAGTGACTGAGGCAAACGCGTTCGGCACGCATGAGTTCATGGACTTCATCGATCAGATCGGGGCGGACGCGTATGTCTCGGTCAATGTCGGTTCCGGAACTCCGCAGGAGGCGTCCGAGTGGCTGGAATACATGACGGCTGCGACACCTACCACGCTGGTAAAAGAACGGGCCGCCAACGGGCATCCAGCTCCATACAAAGTCGCCTTGCTCGGCATCGGTAACGAAAGCTGGGATTGCGGCGGCAACATGACGCCCGATTACTACGTTAGCCAGATGAAGATCTACAGCCGCTTCGTAAGGAACTTCAATCCCGCGCAACAGGACAAGCAGCAGATGCTGAAGATCGCCGTGGGTCCGGGCGGTGACGGCCCGCGATGGACCGATTGGACCGAAACCGTCATGAAGGCCTATCAGCAACACACCTGGAGTTGGGACATCAACGGTCTTTCCATGCACAACTACACGGTGCCGCACTGGCCACCTTCCTATGCATCCGTGGGGTTTGGTGAAACCGAGTACAGCCAGATCCTCAAAACCACTTTAGAGATGGATGGTCTCATCAGCAAGCACTCGGCGATCATGGACAAGTATGACCCTGACAAAAAAGTAGCGCTCTTTGTGGACGAATGGGGAGGCTGGTACGCGCCCTTACCCGGCAGCAATCCGGGGTTCCTAGTTCAGCAAAACAGCCTGCGTGACGCCATTCTCGCGGCCCTGAACCTTAATATCTTCGCCCGCCATGCCGACCGGGTACGCGGCGCCAACATCGCGCAGATGATCAATGTGCTGCAGGCGATGATCATCACAGACAAAGAGAAGATGGTCCTGACTCCAACTTATTACGTCTTCAAAATGTATGTGCCGTTCCAGGACGCAACATTCATACCAGTGACGCTCGACGCCGGTCGGTACACGCATGGAGACGTGGCGATACCACGCCTGGATGCGATCGCGGCAAAAGACACGACCGGTAAGTTGTGGCTGGAGATTACCAATCTCGATCCCAACGAACCGGTCGAAATCGAAGCGGCTGTTGCGGGCATCACGGCCAAATCAGCGAGCGGAGAAACTCTGACCGCTCCGAAGGTGGACAGTGTCAACGCCTTCGACGCACCTAACACAGTCATGCCGAAGCCGATCTCAGCGAAGTTGCAGGGTGGCAAGCTGACTCTGAAGCTGGAGCCTAAATCTGTCACCGTCGTGTCAGTTGAGCAGTAACGCCCCCAGGTGGTGGCTCAATTTGAAAAGAGTACTCCGGGTAAAACGTTGTCATCCTGACGGAGCGCGCCCAGCGCTCCGGAGGGACCTTACGGGGCCCAGACATCGGTTGTACGGCGGCGAGGATTGCCTGCACTGCAGGAAGCGTCGGCGAGCCTGTTCGACGGCATCGATGGCATCGGCCCGCCGTAAGGTCCCTCGTGCCGGCTTCGCCGCCACTCAGGATGACATCAGGCTGAAGCAATTTTCAAAGTGAGCCACTACCCGCTCCCAGGTTTCATCACCGGGCCAGCGCGATGGTTCACATTCGATAGCCAGCGAAGGAGAAAAACATGCGGCGATTCGTAATACCGATCCTATTATCTTTGAGTTTTTGTTGGGCACAGGAATCAGGCAGTTTTCAGCCCTCTACGACGAATGTATGGGCAGCGGAGTATCCGCGGGTTGACAGCACCGGGAGAGTACAGATTCGCGTCAAAGCTCCAGACGCTACGAAAGTCCGACTGAACTTCTGGAGCGGCCCGAAAGTGGACATGGAAAAACAGCAGGACGGATTCTGGACGGTTACCACTACGCCGCTGGTCCCTGGTTTTCACTATTACACGGTGATTGTTGACGGGGCCGAGGTCAGCGACCCCAACACTCACGCCTTCTTCGGAGGAGGAAAACCTGCAAGCGGCGTAGAGGTTCCGGAACCGGGCTCTACTTATTATTCGATCCAAGACGTTCCGCACGGCGCGGTCCGCGAGGTCTGGTACAGCTCGAAGGTGACGGGGACGTGGCGGCATGCGCTGGTTTATCTGCCGCCCGATTACGATACGAGAACTAACGTGCGCTATCCCGTGCTCTATTTGCAACACGGCGCCGGCGAGGACGAGACCGGCTGGGTGCGTCAGGGCAACGCCAATTTCATCCTGGATAATTTGATTGCGGCCAAGAGTTGCAAGCCGATGATCGTGGTGATGGCCTACGGCTACGCGCACCGCGCGGGCGAGGCGCCTGTCGATCTGTTTGCCAAAGGATTTGGATCACCAGAAATGCTGAAGGCCATGCAGGACATGGCAGCGGCCTTCGAAGATGACGTAACCCAAGCTCTCATCCCCTACATTGATTCCACCTTCCGCACGTTACCCGACCGTGAGCATCGCGCGATGGCAGGCCTCTCGATGGGCGGCATGCAGACCTACCAGATCACGCTGGATCATCTCGACCTCTTCTCTTACATCGGCGGCTTCAGTGGAGCGGGCGGGATGCTCGTGCTCGGAAATCGAAAACTGGATCCCAAGACCGACTACAACGGAGTCTTCGCAGATTCGGCAGCCTTCGCCAAGAAAGTGCACTTGCTCTGGCTTGGCGTGGGGACGAATGAACCGGAGAGAATGCGCACGGGACTCCAGAAACTGCATACGTCCCTACTGGAAGCAAACATCCAGCACGTCTTCTACGAATCACCCGGCACCGACCACGAGTGGCAGACCTGGCGCCGCGATCTGAAAGATTTTGCACCGCGACTCTTCTGATCCAGTCCAGGCTCGAGGGTCGAGATTCGGGGAGCTCTTTTAGAGTGTGGAGGAGGTGTGCAATCCATGCTCAATACAGCATTTTGTAAGTAAATTTACTATTTTCAGTTGGATAGACTAAACGCTCATTAGTTATATATTGGCGCAAAATCCGCTCCGTCTGATGCCCAGGTTGATCGCATGCGGAGAGCAAGCCCAGGTAGCCGCATATTTTACAGGGTTTTTAAAGTGGTGCCGGGAGGGGGAGTCGAACCCCCAAGACCCGAAGGTCGGCGGATTTTGAGTCCGCTGCGTCTGCCAGTTCCGCCATCCCGGCTTGGGAAAGGCCCTTCCATTGTACGGCAGTCATTGCAAATTTTGCATAGCGATCACGCAGGCTGCGGATTCCGCACGGGCGCTGCGATCATCGGCAACTCCACCCGGAACGTGGCGCCGTGGCCAAGCTGGCTTTCGACCTCGATCCAGCCGCCGTGTTGGGTGACGATCCATTGAGCGATGGCCAGCCCCAGCCCCGCGCCACCCTGCTCGCGGCTGCGCGCCCTGTCGACGCGATAGAAGCGCTCGAAAATCTTGCCCTGCTCTTCATCGGCGATTCCCGCTCCTGAGTCCTGAACCATGATCACCGCGCTGTCGCCTTTAGTTTCGAGTGACAAGTAAACCGACCCAGGCGAAGACGTGTACTTGAACGCGTTGTCGAGCAGGATGTCGGCTAATCTTCGCAATAAGGTCTCGTCGCCCATTACCGAAACATCGGGAGCCGCAAGGCTAGCTGAAAACTGCAGATTGCGAATGGTGGCCACCTGCCGCCAGCCGTCGACGACGCCCCGCAACGTCTGGCTCAGATCCACCGGCTCCAGGTGCAGCGTCTCGCGGCCGGAGTCGGCACGAGCCATCGACAGCAATTGTTCGATCAGCGCGGTCGTTCGCTCGGCCTCCAGCAGAATGTGGCGCAGCGATTCCTTGTATTCGGCTTCTCCCCGCGACCGGCGCAACGCCAACTCGGCCTCGGTGCGGATCAGTGACACCGGCGTCCTAAGTTCATGCGAGGCGTCCGCCGTAAACTGCGTGATGCGCAGGAACGCCGACTCAATCCGGTCGAGCATTTCGTTCAACGTGTCCGACAAGCGCTGCAGTTCGTCTCCCGTTTCTAACTTCTGCAGCCGGCTGTTGAGATTGGTTCCGCTGACCTGGCGCGCGGTTCGCACCAGTGCATCCACAGGAGCGAGCGCCCTGCGACTCAGCCAGTAACCACCACCCGCCGCCACCAGTAACAACACGGGCGCAAACATCAGCAGATAGAGACGGAACAAATGGAGAGTCTCGACTACGTCGTCCGCCGGGATGCCCATCTGCACTGTATAAACGTGACCGTTGGCATCCATTTTCTGCAGGACGAACCGGAAGAGCCGGCCGTCGATCTTCCGGCTTCTCATAGTAGGCCGTTCGACTTGATCCGGCGGCTCCAGTGCCGACGCGTGTGCCTCGAGGAATGCCGAACGATAGATCGGCTGATTGTTTTCCGCGTAGACCGCCAGATAATCTCCGGAATGTTCGATAGCATAAGTTTCAGTCACTTCCTCCTGAATCTTGGCGATGGAACGATCCTTAGGCTGGGACTGCAGAAAGTTCTTCAGGTCGTCGACCTGCGCTTCCAGATCGTCATCGACCAGGTCATACAAATTATGCCGCAGGATAACCCACATGCCCACGCCAAAGACGAGTTGCGCGAGAGCAAAAAACGCCAGATACCAGAGCGTGAGGCGAACGCCGATCGAAGGTCTTTTCATAACAGTCTTCTTACGTGAGCCCGTCGGGACGAATCATGTAGCCGACGCCACGCACGGTCTGAATCAACTTGGAACGGCCCGGGGAATCGATCTTGTTGCGCAAAAGGTGCATGAAGGCGTCCAACGTATTTTCTTCGATGTCGCGGTCAAAACCCCAAACCGATTCGATCAGAGCCCGTCGAGAAACGACCTTTCCGGCGCGGTACATGAGACGCTCCAGCAGATTGTATTCCGTGCGGGTCAACGGAACCCGTTCTTCTCCCCGCAGAACCTCGCGGCTGGCCGGATCGAGAACCAGGTCGGCAACCCGCAGATTGACGTCCTGCGATATCAGCGCGCGCCGCTTCACCGCCCGCAGTCGCGCCACCAGTTCGTCAAACGAAAAGGGCTTGGTCATGTAATCGTCGGCGCCCAAGTCGAGGCCGCGGACAATGTCAGGCACGGAGTCGCGGGCGGTCAGCATCAGGATCGGAGTCCGGACTTTTTCCGCGCGCAGCCGTTTGGCGAGCTCATATCCGCTGAGCTTCGGCATCATCACGTCAAGAATAATGACGTCAAACTCGTAGGACTTCGCCAACACCAGGCCCTCGGCGCCGTCCGACGCGCAAGTCGCGGTGTGGCCCTCCTCGGTCAGTCCCTTGCAGAGAAGGTCGGCCATGCGCGCTTCGTCTTCTACAATCAGCAGTTTCATCGAGTCTCTGGCTGGAGTTCCCTAATACCTCCACAGTTTAGAGCCGAAGCCGGGGCGGCGCTCGGCAACCTGAAAAAATATTAACGTGGCGTTCATCCCTGCGTCACACCCTGACTCTAGGATTTCCGGTCATATCAGTCCACTTCATTCCAACGTAATCCGGGGGGAGAACCATACCTCGCGCCGTGGCCGTCGGCTATTGCCTGAGCCTCTCCCGATTCAGCAGTTCTTGACTCGCAAGGAGCTGATGTCATGAGCACTCACCACCGCCGTTCGACCCACTCCCCGTTTGTTAGATTCGTACTCGCTGTAGTGCCCGCCGCGCTGCTCCTGCTGGCCGGAACGCCCGCGGCCTACGCCCAGGTGGACCGCGCCTCACTCGAGGGCACCGTAACCGATCCGTCCGGAAGCGTCATTGTGGGCGCCGATATTAAGGTCGTCGCGGTCGATACTGGCCTGAGCGAAGAACAACATACGAATTCCAAGGGCTATTACCGTTTCCCGGGCCTGGCGGTGGGAGGTTACACGGTGACGGTCAGCACTGCCGGCTTCAAGACCAAGCTGATCGAAGACGTCATTCTCCGCGTAGGACAGACCCACACGTTGGACGTTCCGCTTGCCGTGGGAGCGATTAATGAGCAAATCGAGGTCAAGGCATCCACGCTGGCCGATCGCACCACGGCCGAAGCGGCTACGGTGATTGACACAACTCAGATCGCGAGTCTGCCCAACAACGGTCGCGACTGGTCCAGCTTCACACTCCTCGCACCCTTCGCCCAGGACGACGGTGGTGGCGACCAACGTACCATCCGTTTTGCCGGCCGCGCCCGCGACGACAACAACTTTTCGATCGACGGTGTCGACGCCGGCGGCATTCAGGAGCAGGCACAGAAATCTCAGACTCGCCTGCAGATTTCGCAGGATGCCATCGAGGAATATCGCGTCAACAGCGCGTTATACGACGCGGAATATGGCACACAAGCCGGCGGACAGATTGATGTCGAAACCAAGCACGGCACCAATGACTACCATGGGTCGGTATTTGGATATTTCCGAAACTCGGTTTTCGATGCGCGCAACTTCAACGACTACAATATCAACAACAATCCTGCTATTCCGCCGTTTCGCCTCGGGCAATACGGATTGACGATTGGCGGGCCCATCAAGAAGAACAAGACATTCTTCTTTCTCAGTTATGAGGGTGTACGCCAGTTACAGTCGGTCGCGAACACATTCTTTGTGCCTTCGGGCATTTGCTGCGCCAATCCGACCAGTCCAACCGTTGCGGGCCAGGGAACACCTCTAACGGTTTCCTATCAGCAAGCGGTCTTGACCCAATCTCCGCAGATGTGCTCCATCATGCAAGCCTATCCCTGGCGAGCCTCGGTGGGTTCGATCAATGGCTGTACACCGCGGTTTACCTACCCGGACTCCGCTTTCCAATATCTGGGGACGGATCCGACCTCGTCGAACTACAACGCCGATTCTGACGTTCTCACTGCCCCCACCCCCACTACGGTTCACGAGGATACCTGGCTGGTCCGGATTGACCATCAAATCAATGAAAAGACATTGCTCTACGGTCGCGCCCAGCGCGATATAAGTCTGGTAGATGCCCCCAACGGAAGTGCTCTGCCGGGGGACAAAGTCCAAACCATCAACCATCCGGCGAACTATCTTTTGGCGGTGGAGCACACATTCACTCCCACTCTCTTTAATGAAGTCAAGTTTTACGTGAACCGTGCGCCCTTCCATAATCCTCAATCGAGCATACTCACCTACGCGGTAAGTACGCCCAGTAGTTTCGTCGGGCTGAACGACAATACGGCTGATATCGAGATTGGCTCGACCTTCGGTCTGGTCGACAACCTCACTTGGGTTCATGGTCGGAACGCGTTCAAGATGGGCATAGAGTACCGCCGTGTCCGGCTTAATCAGGGGCAAACTGCCGACAATGTCCTTAGCTTCAGCAGCGACCAAGACATGCTGAATGCGAATCTTTCGCAGATTTCCTTCATCGCTCCCTGGTGCTGCCACGGGCTGCGCCGCAACTTCATCATGCCGTATTTTCAGGATGAGTGGAAAGTTACACCCACTCTCACCGTGACGGCGGGGCTGCGCTGGGACTATTACGGAGTCGCCCACGAAGCCACCAACCGGACTACCGTCTTCGATCTCAACGTGTTTCATGGCGTCTGCCTTGGGACGGGCTCGTTTAATGTCGCGCCGAGTCCCGGCCCGATCAACACTCCACCCTGTCCAGCCAATCCGGCTCTTTACAATCCAAACTACAAGAATTTTGATCCCCGGCTCGCAGTGGCATGGGCGCCAAGTGCGCTTCATGGGAAAACCGTTTTCCGTGCCGGTTTTGGCATTTATCACGGTGCGGCGCAGAACGACGACCTGAACGCCGGGCTGGAAAGCGACACGTTCCGGGTAACAGTGAATCCTCCGACGGATAATACCGGCAACACCCTCCCGTTCCCCCTGGAGCCCGCGTACCAGCAGACAGAACCGGACCTCTCGAATCTTCCTCAGGGAACAAGCCCGACGAAGGTTGGAAACAAATTCCGTGCCCTTCAGCGGCAGGGCCGCCGTGACCTGTATTCGGAGACGTGGGGCTTGACGGTGGAGCATCAACTTCCCTCCAACTTCACGGCCTCGGCGCAGTACCTGGGAAGCCGAGGTGTGCGGTTGTTCTCACGCGGCGGAGTTAACATGTGCACGGAGCCGGTCACGTTCAATCCCGTAGACGGCGATTGCTTCCGCACCCTCGACCCGTACTATCCCGCGGGGAACCCCTTCGGTTCCACCGACTACAAGAGTGACATCGGCTCGAGCACGTACAATGCTCTCGGCCTGTCTCTCGAGCGCCGCTTTAGCCAAGGGCTGTCGTTCCAAGGCCGCTACACTTGGTCCCATTCCATCAACGATGGCTCGGTTGGCGGCGGCGAGTCCAACGGGCCAGAGAACCTGAACTGCCTTCAGTGCGACAAAGGCCCCAGCATTTTTGATGTTCGGCACAACGTCGCGGTCAATGCTGTCTATGAGCTCCCGTTTGGACCCGGGAAGACGTTCCTTAGCTCTCCCGGGATACTTGGCCGGTTGGTGGGGGGCTGGGAACTGAGCAGCATTGGCCTCTGGCACACCGGGCATCCATTGACTGTCTTCATGGACCTGGGCGGCGGTGTAAATAGCGGCATCAGCGTCCCCGCCTCAAACCCGAATTCTGCCTTCAATGGAAAAGCGTTTACCTTCCTTCTTCCCGACGGTAACGACCAGACGACCCAGCGGCCTGACATCATCCCAGGAGTGCCCTTGACTCTGCCTCACCAAAGCCCGCTCACCGCCGTTTCCAACGGAAGTCCGTTAATCAATTTTGCTGCGTTCGCGCCTCCGCCGACTGACGCAAACGGAAATTTCACGCGGTATGGCAATGAGCCCAACGGGGCTATTCGGGCCGTGAACTACTGGCAAATCGACTTCGCACTGACCAAGGAAACCAAGCTCACCGAGCACGTCGCGATGGAGTTCGCAGTGCAGGCATTTAATATCTTCAACCATGTCCAACTCGGCGATCCGGGGGCGCTGAATGTCGTCTACAATACCCCGCTTAATTCAACGGCGGGATACCTTACATCTCAGAACGGCTTCGGGACCGTCAGCTCGACCGTGAACTTCAATAACAACAACGACAACGCCGCTTCTCCGAATACCGGTACCGGGCTGCCGCGGCAGCTTCAGTTCATGGTTCGCTTCAAATTCTGACCTGTGGAATTGGCCTTTCAGAGAGATTTCAGGCGCGGGCCCTAAGCTCGCGCCTGGGGATCAATCAATGAATCGCAAGTTGTGGCGGATACTCGTGCTTCTGAGCCGCACAGTGCCGGCGGCAGCGGCGCCGTCCGGTGGCTACTCCGTCAACCAAGAAAATTCCTGGTCGTGGGACAATAGGATTCTGACTCCGGAGCGGGAACTTCACCTATGAATTCGCGACGCACACCATTCGCGCAAGCCGCAGTCGTGATGTTCAGGACCTCGATTCTCGTTTTCCTCTGCTGCACATTCATGGGCTGTACCAGCAAGTCGAGCGCGCAGACGTCCACCGTTGATCTGCAGCTCGACTTGAAAACTCCGTTCCGCTTCGTGGCTTACGGCGACACGCGCTTCCACGATCCCAAGGACACCGAAGCCGCCAATCCTCCGGTGCGCGTCGCGCTGGTGCAGGCTATCGCCGACGTGAACCCGGCATTCATTTGCTTCACCGGCGACATCGTCTATAACGGCAACGACGCCGACGACTGGAAGGTTTGGGACAGCGAAACCAGCGTCTTCCGGGACAAGAAAATCCCTGTCTATCCGGCGCTGGGCAACCATGACCTGCACGGAAAAGAAGAAGTCGCGCTGGGCAACTACTTTCAGCGCTTCCCCGACTTGAAGAACAGCCGTTACTACTCCGTGCGCGCGGCCAATACGCTAATTCTCGTGATTGACAGCTCTCTGGATGAAGTCTCCGGCCCGCAGGGCCAGTGGCTGGCCGACAAACTCGATCACGTTCCCGCGGAGGTGGATTTTGTGTTCGTCATGGACCATCATCCGCCCTACACCAGTTCTTCCGACGAAAAGAAATTCGGGGGCGGACACTCGGCACGCACCACCGAGCAGGCGTTGGCAAAGACTCTCGAAGCGCGACAACCCCACGCGTCTTACCGCATCGTCGTTTTCTCTGGGCACGTGCACAACTACGAGCGCCACGAGCACGGCGGCGTCACGTATTTTGTCTCGGGCGGGGGCGCGGCTCACGCGTATCCCATTGAGCGCGCCGCGGACGATCCTTTTCAGAGCAAAGAAGTTAATTATCACTACCTGCTGGTCGAGGTCGACCAGAAGCAATTGAAAGTCACCATGAACCGCCTGGACCTGACCACCGGCAAGGCCGTCTGGACGCAGCCCGACTCGGTAAAGATAACGGTTCCGGCGGCAGCCGCCGCGCAGGCGGCCGGACGATAACTTTCTTCACCACGAAGGACACGAAGCACGACGAAGAGATCTTTGTCTGGACGTTCTCCTTCGTGTGACTTCGTGTCCTTAGTGGTTGATGGTTTTTCTTTCAAGCATCCGCAGTCTGGGCAATTCCCTCCCCATCGTTTATCCTGAAAGGTTGTCAGACGCGCGCTGAAAGCGCCGTCAACCTGTCCTTAATTCCAACAAAGAACCAGCTAAAAGCCAAGAGCCAATAGCTAAGAGCTTTCCTATGAAAACCGGCATTATTGGCCTGCCCCAGGTAGGCAAGACATCGCTGTTCCGCATCCTGACCAAGGCGCACCTTTCCGCGCAGGCCAGCAACCCGCGCGAAGCGCACATCGGCGTCGCCAAGGTTCCCGACGACCGCCTCGACCGCCTCGCCGCGCTCTACAACCCTAAAAAGCTCACCCACACTTCGGTGGAATACGTCGATGTCGGCGCCATTGGCCAGGACGCACTCAAGGAAACCGCCTACATCGGCCATCTGCGCCAGGTCGATGCCCTCGCCCACGTGGTGCGCGTGTTTGAGGACCCCTCGGTTCCATTGGTGGCGGAAATCGATCCCTTGCGCGACATCAAGAATGTCGAGTTCGACCTGATGGTCAGCGATCTCGGCCAGATCGAGAAGCGGCTAGAGCGCCTGGAGAAAGACCTCAAGAAGATGAAGACTCCGGAACTCGAAAAAGAATTCGAGCTGCTGAAGCGCGCCAACGCGCATCTGGGGGCCGAAAAGCCGCTGCGCGAAATGGAAATGACGCCCGAGGACAAGAAGCGTCTTCGCGGCTTCATGTTCCTGAGCGAGAAGCCGATTTTCTATGTGCTCAACATCGGTGAGTCGATGGAGTTAGGCAAAGAACTCGAAGAAGCCGTCAGCAAGTACAAGCTAACGGAAAGTGCCGCGCGCCCTAACGCGGCGGCTACGGCTATCTGCGGAAAAGTCGAGGCCGAGCTCGCTGAAATGAGCGACGCTGATGCCGCCGAATTTCTCTCCAGTTACGGTCTGAAGGAAAGCGGCCTGGTCCGCCTGATTCGCACAACCTACAAATTGCTGGGGCTGATCTCATTCTTCACGGCCGGAGAAGACGAGTGCCGCGCCTGGCAGGTTCCCGCGCACAGCCGGGCTCAGGAAGCAGCCGGAGCCATCCACTCCGATCTGGAAAAGCATTTCATCCGTGCCGAAACCATCCGCTGGGACCAGCTGCTCGAGGCTGGCTCCGAAGCCAACGGCAGAGCCAAAGGCACACTGCGTCTGGAAGGCAAGGATTACATCGTGCAAGATGGCGACGTGATGCACATTCGGCATAGCGGATAGCCTGCAAGTACCTGGTTTCGGGAAGAGCAGCCCTCGCACCACCGTATACTCTTCGTATGCTGACTCGTCTGATGTTGTTTGGTTCGGCCTTGGCACTCGCCGCCTGCCTGTTCGCACAGGCGAGTACCCAGGCCCCTGGTTCCCCAGACTGGAGTGAACCCTTCCCTGCCCATCGCATGATCGGCAACATCTATTACGTGGGCAGCCGCGGGCTGGCTTCATACCTGATCACTACACCTGCCGGACACATTCTGATCAACAGCAACCTGAAGACGTCCGTCCCGCTGATCCGCGAGAACATTGAAAAGTTGGGCTTTCACTTCACCGATGTAAAGGTCCTTCTCATCAGCCATGCTCACTTCGACCACGACGCAGGCAGCGCCGAGATCAAGAAACTGACCGGTGCAAGATACATGGTGATGGAAGGGGATGTAAGCGTCGTCGAGTCGGGTGGCAAGACCGACTTCCAATACGGTGACGATGCAACGCTCCTCTATCCACCGACCAAAGTGGATCGGGTTCTGCATGACGGAGACGTGGTGAAACTCGGCGATGCGGCGCTGACTGCTCACAAGACCGCCGGGCACACCCAGGGCTGCACTACCTGGAGCTTGAGGGTCAGCGAGGCGGGCAAGTCTTACGATGTTGTGATTGTCGGCAGCCCCAACGTCAATCCGGGATACAAGCTGGTCCACAATGCGCGCTATCCCGAGATCGCAGAGGATTACGCGCACGGCTTTTGCGTCCTCAAGTCGCTGCCCTGCGACGTTTTTCTGGGCGCCCACGGGAGTTATTACGGAATGGAAGCGAAGTACGCGAGACTGAACGCCGGCGGACCCAACCCATACATCGATTCAGCAGGCTACAAGAATTACGTTGCGGACCGGGAACAGGCATTCCTCGCTGAATTGCAGAAGCAAAAAGCGGCTGTGAAAAAGCAGTAGGCAGTACCCCGAACATTCACACTATGGGTGCCATCGCCACCAGCGTGCTTCTCGGATTGACCGCCGCGGCGGCCAACGTCTTCGGCGGCGCGATCATTGTGCAGCGGCATTGGGAGCGGCGCTATCTCCGCTACTTTGTCGCACTGGGCGCGGGATTCATGCTGGCTACGGCCCTGATCGAGATGGTTCCCGAGAGCATCGAGCTGCGCGGACGGTCCGCAGCCTTTCTCGTGTTACTCGGCTATCTGATCATCCATTTCTTCGAGCACACGGTCACCCCGCACTTCCACTTTGGCGAAGAAACACATCGCGACGAATTCATTCAATCCCACAAGGGATACTCCGTCCTGCTCGGACTCATCATCCACACGTTCTTCGACGGTATCGCCATTGCGTCCGGATTTCTGGTGTCGAACTGGCTGGGCTGGCTGATCTTTCTGGCGATTTTCCTGCACAAAATTCCCGAGGGCTTTACCGTGAGCTCCGTCATGCTGGCCAGCGGACGCAGCCGGGGCACGGCTTGGGGTGCGTCGGTAGTGTTGGGTGGGTCAACGCTCGCGGGCGTTCTTACAATGGCTCTGTTTCGCCATCACGTCGGGGCGGGTTTGCCGCTGGCGGCGGGAGTCACCATCTATGTTGCCGCTTCCGACCTGATTCCCGAAGTCAACAAAGAACCGGCGATGAAGATGGCTTTACTGGTCTTCGTGGGCGCAGGAGTCTTCTTCCTGCTCGACCATTTATTCCATGTGCACTGATTCAGTATCCAGTAGCCTGTACCAAGAGAAAACTCGTCGCCCTCTCTGGGTACTGGCCACCGGGTACTGATTTAGTCCACCGTATGTTTCGCCGTATACCCGTCGCGCGAAACAACTTCGATCTTCACGTCTTTGCCCTTCTGGTCCTTCACTTTCAACGGACCGCCATCGGCCGCCACCACCTGAACTTTCAGCTTGCGGTAGGTGCCGTCGAGCTTCGCGTTGCTGGGCGCGTAGGACAAGGTGTACTGGTTGCGAATGTCGTTGGAAATATCCCCAAACAGTTCCGGCAGTTCGCCGTCAAAACGCGGAAAGTAGGCGCGCCCTCCGGTCATGGCCGCAAACGTTCTCATCTCATTGTCGCCCTGCAGGTAGTCCATGCGGCCGACCGGGATGCCCATGCCGTGCGCGTTGCGGCACTGTCCCGGATGGGTGTCACAGAACTCCCGAACAATGAATCCCACGCAGATGGGGAAGATGGTCACATCCTTGGTGTCCTTGATCTTCTTCATCATCTTGTCCAGCGTCAGCTTGCTGAAGGTGTCGATTCCCGTCGTCACCAGGATGACGTACTTCTTTCCTTCCACGCGATCGAGTCGATCCAGCGTGTCATACAGGGCGTCGAAAAGATTGGTCTCCGAGAACCCCGGGATGCGCAACTGGTTCAGCGCTCCATAAACAGCCTTCTTGTCTTGGGTAAAGTCGACCAGAATGTGCGGTTGCATATCGTAATACGCCACCGCGACCCAGTCGTCTTTCTTCAGCGAATTGGCGAACGAATACGAGGCCTGAAGAGCCTGAATCATGAACACGTAGTTCGTCGAAGCATATTCCACTAGCAGCACCGCCGTAATCGGCGCCTGCGACACATTGAAGTGCGTCACGGTCTGGGGAACTCCATCTTCCATGACCTTGAAGTTACCTTGCTTCAGCCCGGGAATGAACTGCCCGTCTTTCGTCGTAACCAGCACGTCCACATTGACCAGCGGCACGTTCACTTTCAGCGAATAGTCCGGCATATCCTCGGGCCTTTTCGCAGTGACGGGCGGAGGCGGCGGGGGCGCGTCTTCCGCCTTCTTCTTCGGGATCGCATACGGACCCATGTTGTCGGTGGGACCACCGGCTTCGGCCGGAGCGTCCTGCTTGGGTTTGCCGTTGTCCTGGGTTTGGGATGACGTTTGGGATGTTGTTTGGGATGACGTCTGGGCCGGAGTTTGCGCCGGCGTCTGAGTCTGGTCCTGCGCCACTCCTGGAAGCGCCCCACAGAGCAGCGCCAGGCCGATCGCCGGCGCGAAAATTGCGCTCAAGCCATTCCCGCTGTTGCATTGTAAAGTCTTATCTTTGTGCCGATTAAACATGGTGAACCCCGAAAACTCTCTATGCTAGTATAGACGCAAGGATTCGCAATTGGGATGTTTTGCCCGGTCCCAGATCTTTTCCCCCTTCCGTGCAACGAGTCGCAGTTGGTCCGAGTCTAATCTGTATTAGGACCTGTTGGCGGGTCCTGTCGGGGCATTACATGAGAAAAGTAGTTCTCGCGCTTCTCGTCTTAAGTCTTTCCCTATCCACGATTTCCCTGTCCGCCCAAACCTCACAGCCCACGATCCCGGTAGACCAGATCCATCCCGGCATGCGCGGCTATGCTCTGACAGTGTTCGAGGGCGTCAAGCCGGAATCGATGGACGTGGAAGTCCTCGGCGTTCTGCACAACGTGAACGGACCCAAGGGTGACATTATTCTGATCCGCCTGCACGGCACCAAGGTCGAATACACCGGCGTGGTCGCGGGCATGAGCGGCAGCCCCGTGTATCTCGACGGCAAACTTGCGGGCGCGCTCGCCTTCCGCATCGGTGAATTCTCGAAAGAGCCGATCGCCGGCGTGACCCCTATCGCCGACATGCTCGAAATCAACGCTCTCGACAAGTCACCCGCCGAAGAGACCGTCTCGACCAAGCCGACCGTGACCAGCGCCGCGGGAAAGACCGCGGCTCCCGGCGATGCCGCTGAGCTTCCCGGTTCGATGCAAGATTTCGCCAACTACCTGAAGCCCATCGACGCGCCCCTGGTCTTCAACGGATTCTCCGAAGACACCGTGCGCCGCTTTGCTGGACAGTTCGCCTCTGCCGGAGTCATCCCGGTCATGGGCGCAGGCTCGGTGAGCGAAGACAAGCAGCCGGAGCCGCTCGAGGCCGGTTCAGCCGTGAGCGCGATTCTGGTGCGCGGCGATATGGATATCGCCGCCACATGCACGGTCACCTACATCGATCCTCAGCGCCTGCTGGCCTGCGGACATCCTCTGCTGCAGTTCGGCTCCGTCGATCTCCCTATGAACAAGGCGCAGGTGCTGGCCACGCTGCCTTCGCCGCTAAACGCTTTCAAGATCGTCAACACCACGGAGACCGCTGGAACTTTCGTGCAGGATCGTCACACCGGCATCCTCGGCGTCTTCAACAAACAGCCTGACATGATTCCGGTGACGCTAACCATCCACGGCGGAAGTGGCGCGCCTCCAAAAGAATTCCATTACGAAGTGCTCAACAACCCGCGCCTGAGCCCCATCGCGGTCATGGCAACCGTTTTCAACGCCTTGCATGGCGTGAATGAATATGGCGAAGAAATCACCTACCGCCTGAACGGCAGCATCAACGTCAAAGGCTTTCCCGAAGTTGCGCTCAAGAATATGTTCGTCCCAGCCGAAAACGGCCAGCCTGCCGCCATGGCAGCCGCGCTTTCCCTGGGCGAGCGTTTCAGCCGCATCTACGACAATCCTTACAACGCGCCCGCGGTTAAGAGCTTGAAACTCGACTTCGACCTGGTCCGCGAACGCCGCTGGGCCCGCCTGGAGAGCGCCCGTACCGACGTGACCGAAGCCCGTCCCGGCGATCAAATCATTGTCGAGACAGTTTTAGCTCCCTACCGTGGCGAGCGGGTCGTGCGCCAGATTCCAGTGAAGATCCCCACCTCGGCCAGCAAAGGAACTCTGCGCATCCTGGTCAGTGACGGCGACACCCTCGATCGCGTCGGCCGCACCAATCCCGCCTTCGGACGCAAACTCGACCTCGCCTCCACCATTGCGCTGCTCAACAAAGAGCATGCCAATAATCGCTTGTACGTTTCCCTGCTAGAAGCCGATCCCGAAGCCCGGGTCGCCGACAAAGTCATGCCCACGTTGCCCATCTCGGTGATGAACATCATGGAAGGCATGCGCGGCAACCAGGAGATGATCGTCAGCGGAGAGTCCAACGTCGACGAAACCGCAACTCCGCCGCTGGACTACGTGGTAAGCGGCGCCCAGCTGCTGACAGTCACGGTGAAGTAGTTATTCTTTTGGGAATAAGGGAACGAACGGGTGCCCCATTTCTCGCGTTCTTTGCGAGAAGTGGGGCTTTTGAATCTCCCAGCTATTCTTCCATCTGCCAGGGTTCCCCAGCGAGGAAACTCCGGGCCGCTCTCAAGCTTCTCAGGACGCGGAACGGTTGCTACCCCAGCACGGTGTCAATAGTCTTCAGCAAATCGGCGCGCGTGAACGGCTTTTCCAGCAGTCGGATGCCACCATCCAGGCCTTGATTCGCCACCAGCTCTCCGGTATAGCCCGACATGTAAATCACTTTCATCCCCGGATGGGCGTCGATCAGCCGTAAGACCAGTTCCGGTCCGCTCATTCCCTTCATCACCACGTCGGTGAGGATCAGGTCAATCGATGCCTGTTGGGAGGCAATCACATCCAGAGCGGACTTCCCGTCCTCCGCCTCCAACACTTTATAGCCGTGGCCCTCCAGCATCTTGCGGGTGAGCCGGCGGATCATGGCGTCATCTTCCGTGAGCAGGACTCTGACCCCTTCCCGTCTTGGAGGTAGAGTTTCTGTCTGAGACTCCATCGCAGCCCCCAGCTTATGATCGGCAGCTGGAAAATAAATCTTGAAAGTCGTGCCGCGTGCGGGTTCGCTATATACCCAGATGTGCCCTCCGCTCTGCTTGACGATGCCGTATACCGTCGCCAGACCAAGCCCAGTGCCCTTGCCCATTTCCTTGGTGGTGAAGAAAGGCTCAAAGATCCGGGATCGTGTCGCCTCGTCCATACCGGTTCCGTTGTCGCTGACGGCCAGCATTACATAACGCCCCGCCGTCAGGGAGTGGTCATGGGCAAACGATTCGTCGAAATCGAATACGGCGGTCTCGAGAATCAACTTCCCGCCTCGCGGCATGGCGTCGCGCGCGTTTACTGCCAGATTGAGAACGATCTGATCCAGTTGTCCCGGGTCCGCTTCCACAATGGCGGTTGTCGACCGCCGCAAAAGCGCAATCTCAACCTCATCGCCCATGAGCGGATGCAAGAGCTTCTTCACCTCCCGGAGCCGCTCGTTCAAGTCGAGAACCTGGCTCTGCACCGGTTGCCGGCGGCTGAAGGAAAGCAACTGCCGGGTTAAGGATGCGCCCCGCTTCGACGCTTCGCGAATGTTATCGATATATTCCAGGCTCTCGGAATCGACCCGGCTGCGCAGCAACTCCGAACAGGCGGTCACAATCCCCAACAGGTTGTTGAAGTCGTGCGCCACTCCGCCCGCCAAACGCCCCACCGCCTCCATTTTCTGAGACTGCCGCAGTTGGTCCTCGGTTTTCTTTTGTGCCGTGATGTTGCGCGCAATGGTAGACGCTCCAACCACCCGGCCTTCAGCATCATGGATCGGAGAAACCGAAATCGACACGTTCAATTTGCGCCCGTCTTTGGTGACGCGAACTGACTCGAAGTACTCCACCTGCTTTCCGTTGCGGATCTTCTCCAAGATCGCCGGAATCTCGTCGACCCGATCTTGAGGGCACAGCACCGAGATCGGCCTGCCGATCATCTCTTGCGCCGTGAAGCCATAGATATGCTCCGCGCCTTTATTCCAGTGGGTAACGACGCCGTCGAGGTTCTTGCCGATAATCGCATCCTGCGAGGAATCGACAATCAGCGCCAGCCGGTTCTGCGAATCCCGCAGCTCGCGGGTTTTTCTGCGGTCCAGTTCCTCGTGGGCGCGCCGCAGTTCGTCCTCAATCCGCTTGCGATCGCTGATGTCCCGGATCACGCTCAGAACCATCGTCCCGTCTGCGGTCGCTACCGGGCTCAGGCTGATCTCCACCGGAAATTCTGCACCGTCGCGGCGTCTTCCGCAGAGATCGAGTCCTGATCCCATGCGGCGAATCTTGGGTTGCTGATGAAAGTGCTCGCGATGCGCATGATGCTGCCCACGCTGCCGGTCCGGCACCAGCATCTCCACTCTTTGGCCGATCAACTCGTCCCGGGTGTAGCCGAACATCGCCTCCATCTGAGAATTCATTTGAATAATGACGCCCTGCTGGTTCACCGCGGCCACCGCGTCGGGAATCGCCTCCAGGATGCTGGGCGACAACAAGGTCTCGGCCACAGTCTTTGGCCCTGATTCCGTGCGCTGGTTGGGGACAACGGATTCGCTCATACTTCAGGCCTGAAACGAGACAATTCCTAGTAATATACTTCAGAATCAAGCCCCAGTGGCTTCTTCAGTCAGGCTACTCTAAATGGCCCTGTCATCCTGAGCGGCGTCTTTTGCCGCGCAGAATCTATGCAATAGAAGCATCGGTCGCGGCACGGGTGCAGGGGTTCTTCGCTTAGAAAGACAAGCCTCGCGATTCACCGCAGAAAGATGGCAGCTTTCGGCATGTGCCGGAACCCTTGCGTCGCCACCACAGCAATCAGCATTTGCATGCCGTTGAACCCCACGTGGACCAGGAAGCTTGCCCCCACCGA
The DNA here is from genome assembly GCA_013289685.1 of Acidobacteriota bacterium. Taxonomy (GTDB): domain Bacteria; phylum Acidobacteriota; class Terriglobia; order Terriglobales; family Acidobacteriaceae; genus Sulfotelmatobacter. Next base: position 39,043 of record JABCZL010000010.1, read on the forward strand.
CCGAGTGGCCGCCCGCACCATGCCGCATACCACACCCACCAAAAAGATTACCAGCGCCGCTCCCCACGCCCATCCATACTGCGGCAGGTGAATCAGACCGAACGGCAGCGCGGTAAGCACGATTCCCCAAGCCACACCCATCCGTCGCGCCACCACCGGATACATGAACCCGCGAAAGAACAGTTCCTCCATCAGCGGCCCCAGGCTCACGGCGATAATGGCGAGCAGGTAAGCATCGCGCGGGCGATCGAAAAGGTGCTCGAACGGAGTGTCCTTCGGCATCGGCAACAAGGCTTGCAGCAGGCCGAGCGTGAAGAACATCGCGGCGCCCACCGCCAGCATTTTCCATTCCGAGTGCGGCCAGTTCCAACGGATCGCCTGCCAGAACGGCACGTGATACTTGCCCTCGACCAGCATGACCATGCACGCGGCCACTGCGGCATAGATCAGAAACTGCGAAAGCAGCAGCAGAATCGGTTTCTGCGCCACAGCTCCCAGGTTCGAGTGCGGATACACAAGCCACAGCGCTCCCACAATCACCAGCGTCTGCAGCACCAGCATCGTGACGAACGTCAGGCCGGCAATGATCAGCACATCCCACCCGCTCCACACCGGATTCTCCACCGGCGGCGGAGCTGTGGGAACGGGAGCGCTAATTAATACGCCATCGGGACCGCTCGGCGCCGGCGGCTCGACGCTCACCACAGGCTGCGGCTCAAACTGCGAATTATCGGAAGATGACAAAAAATGCTCCCTAGCTTGAAACTAGTCTATCAACTGCAGGATTCCATCAGGTTGCATTAAAGGAGGCTAATGCTGCGCAGAAACGCAATCTTGCTTCTTTCGCGGATCGAAGTCGTATCGAACCTTGGTCGCGTTCCTCAGGTCATTCGCGTTGACTCTGATTTTCACGAGGCGTTGATTGTCCAAGTCTAAGCGCTGAGCATGCCCTGGCCGCTCGTATTCCATGAAAAAATATCCCGACTCATCGCTATACCAGCTCCCGATCTCGGGAGTATCTTTCGGCTGGAGTACGATGCGCTGATTTGTAAGGTCGAAGACGGTGAGGCCAGGCTCGCTGTCATCTGAGGCGTATTCGCTGATGATGTATTTCTTGTCGGCTGTAACGAAATAGAAGCCGCCGGGCAGATCCACGGTCTCACCTTCGCGATTCACCAGCAGCAGCCGGCCGTCATAGTCTCCCTCTTTTACGATGGCGACAAACTCGCTACCAGGCTGCAGCTTGGGCACAAACGCTCCAAAACTGAAGCCGACCGGCTCGATGTCCTCATAGTAGAAGCGCTTAACAAGTTGCTCGCGCTTCATCACCTCTACCCACGCGCTGCAATAGTGAGGGGTATCCTTGTGTTCGACGTACCCCAGGTTTTTCACATTGATGACGCGCACCGTAATCTCACCAAGTGCGTATTCGTTCTTCGATATCCGAAATTTCTCGGCAGGATAGTCCTTTGCTACAAACGGCTTGCTCGTTTTGCGCGGGGCGGGCGTTTGGCCTAAAGCCACCGCTACAACAATCGTCACGAACAGCAATCGGTTACACATGGGAATCACATTGCTTGCCGCGCTTCGAATTGGCAACGAAACTATTCAACTGACAACTGACAACCGGGAACTGGCAACCACCTTTCCAAAATACCCCGCCAGCGCCTGCCCGGTATACGACTTCTTCACCCGCGCCACCGTCTCCGGCGTCCCCTGCGCCACAATGCGTCCGCCTTCTTCCCCGCCCTCGGGACCGAGATCGATGATCCAATCCGCATTCCGGATCACGTCCAGATTGTGTTCAATGATGATGATCGAGTTGCCCAGGTCGGTCAACCGGTGCAACACGTCCAGCAATTTCTTCACGTCATCGAAGTGCAGCCCGGTCGTCGGCTCATCGAGCAGGTAGAGAGTCTTGCCGGTCTGCCGCTTGCTCAACTCGCGCGCCAGCTTGATGCGCTGCGCCTCCCCGCCGGACAGCGTAACCGCCGACTGCCCTAGATGAATGTATCCCAAGCCTACGTCGACCAGCGTCTGCAACTTCTGCTTCACCTGCGGAATGTTTTCCAGGATGGGCAGCGCGTCAGACACCGGCATTTCCAACAAGTCGGCAATCGAATTTCCGTTGTACTTCACCGCCAGCGTCTCGTGGTTGTAGCGCCGCCCGCCGCATACTTCACACAGCACATACACATCGGGCAGAAAATTCATTTCGATGCGCCGCTGCCCCTCGCCCTGGCAGGCCTCGCAGCGCCCGCCAGAAACGTTGAACGAAAATCGTCCCGCCTTGTAGCCACGCTCGCGCGATTCCGGCAGCATGGCGTAGAAGTCGCGAATCTGCGTGAACACTCCGGTATAGGTCGCCGGATTCGACCGCGGCGTCCTTCCAATCGGCGACTGGTCGATGCGAATGACCTTGTCTATATTCTCCGCGCCCGAAATCGCTTTGTGCTCGCCCGATTTTTCGCGTGACCGGTAAAGTTGCCGCGCCAGTGCCCGGTACAGAATGTCATTCACCAGCGTGGACTTGCCCGACCCGGAGACTCCCGTCACCACGGTCATCACGCCCAGCGGAAACGTCACATCCAGATTCTTGAGATTGTTTTCCTTCGCGCCCAGAATCGTCAGCGCTGCCCCGTTGGTATGCCGCCGCTCCGCCCGCATCGCAATCGACGTCCGCCCCGAGATATACGCTCCGGTCAGCGAGTTCGGATCGCTCATGATCTCCTCGGGAGTTCCATGCGCCACCAAACTCCCGCCATGCCGCCCCGCGCCCGGCCCCAGATCGACGACATAATCCGCCCGCCGGATGGTCTCCTCATCGTGCTCCACCACCAGCACGGTGTTCCCCAGGTCGCGCAGGTTTTCGAGCGCCGTCAGCAGCCGGTCATTATCCCGGTGGTGGAGTCCGATCGACGGCTCATCCAGCACATACAACACGCCGCGCAACTTCGATCCAATCTGCGTTGCCAGCCGAATGCGCTGCCCCTCGCCGCCCGACAAAGTTGCCGCCGAGCGATCCAGCGAGATATAGCCCAACCCGACCGCATTCAAAAATTGCAGCCGTTCCACCACCTCGTGCATGACGCGACCCGCAATCGCTGCCTCGCGCCCGAGCAGGGTAATCCCCTGCGCCACCGCCACCGACCGCGCCACCGGCATCGCCGTAAAGTCGGCAATCGACATCCCGTTCACCTTGACTGCCAGACTCTCCGGCCGCAGCCGCTTCCCCCGGCATGCCGGACACTCCGTGGCCGACATGTGATCCATTAGCCAATCGCGATAGCCTTCCGAAGTCGACTCCTCCAGATTCTGTTTCAGATATCCAAAGATGCCGTGGAACCCAGTCTTCCCGCCACGCCCCGGTTCGCCGTTCAACAGGAAATCCTGCGTCTTCTCGGGAAACTTCTCAAACGGAGTGTTGAGATCGATCCCATACGCCGCCGCCGAAATCTGCAGCATGTGAATCAGATTCTGCGACGCCGACCCCGGCCCAAGCCCGCCCTCGAGCAGCGGCTTCGACCAGTCGCTGATGACCTTCGCCGCATCGAAATCGTACTTGCTGCCGAGGCCGTGGCACTCCGGACACGCCCCATACAGGCTGTTAAACGAAAACGACCGCGGCTCCAGCTGCGGCACGCTGATGCCGCAATCCGGACAAGCCAGCTTCTCCGAATAAAGCTGCTCTTCGCCGCCTACCACCGCCACCTGCACCAGCCCGCCCGCCAGCTTCATGGCGAGACCGACCGACATTTCGAGACGATGCTCGATCCCGGGCTTCACCAGCAGGCGATCGATCACAACTTCGATCGTGTGATTCTTCCGCTTGTCGAGATTGATCAAGGCCTCGTCGTCTAGGCTGACCAGTTCCCCGTCAATGCGAGCCCGCGTGTAACCATGCTTGACCAGCGTCTCCATCTCTTTCTTGAACTCGCCCTTGCGCCCGCGGACGATCGGCGCCATCACCATGACGCGATCCTCCGGACTCAGCGCCATCACCCGCTGCACAATCTGGTCGGCGGACTGCCGGCTGATCGCCCGTCCGCACTTGGGACAGTGCGGCACGCCGATCGAAGCGAACAGCAGGCGAAGATAGTCGTAGATTTCGGTGATCGTTCCCACGGTCGAGCGCGGGCTGCGGCTGGTAGTCTTCTGCTCGATCGAAATTGACGGGCTAAGTCCATCAATTGCATCGACATCCGGGCGTTCCATCTGGTCCAGAAACTGCCGCGCATAGGCCGACAGAGTCTCCACGTAGCGGCGCTGCCCCTCGGCGTAAATCGTGTCGAAGGCCAGCGACGACTTCCCCGACCCGCTCAGCCCGGTGACTACCGTCAGCGTGTTACGCGGAATCTCAACGTCGATGTTCTTGAGATTGTGCTGCCGGGCGCCCCGGACTGAAATCTTGGTAATCGCCATCATTCGCCGGGGTGCATGCCCCTTCCGTAACGTCGACAGGGTTTCAGAATTGTTAGAAAGTGGAATTGCACAGCTCTACTCCGTATCTTAGTCGTCAACAGCGCTGACGGTCAACGCAGGTTAGATTGAAAAGACTTGCAAGTTGGATTGAGGTTCGCGCTCAGGCAATAAGAAGAAGGATGGGAGAGGCGCCGTAACAGACTCTGAGATTTACTAAGGTTGGTTGATCGTGATCTCGCTCATAATGCCCGTCCTCCTCTTCGCCACCGTCATCGCATCCGTCAGCCTCGGCGTTCTCGCCGCATACGCCGCGGTCATCTGCATCCTGAACGCGTTCGGCAGCAGGTCGCAGCAGCACCCGGAAACGGGCCGCCCGCGCCTGGTCCTGGTTCCCACGCAGCACCACGCCAGCGGCGACTAGCGTCATGTAGGGACAGCCGCCCTCGGCTGTCCACGAGCGCAGCTCCGTGCTCTTATCACTTCTCGTATCTTCAGGAACCTGGCCTTTCCACCTTGAAATGGTGTCTAACTAGAACATGGGAGCCCCAATCAAAGTGGTTGCGGGCATTGCAATCATTGTGATCCTCCTTGGCATCTTGCTGCCCGCAGGCTACCAGCGTTGGATGAACACGCGAACGTTCGTTGCTCTCGACATGCCGGTTTCGCTCTCTCCCGGCCACATCAAGACACCGGACTTCGAAATCAATCTCGAAGGCTGGTACGAGATCTGGGTCAACACGAGAGATCAGGCGCAGGTTCAGGGTTGCCGCTACTCCGCGTCAGACGTTCCGCTCAAAACGCACTACATTGTTTACCAAGAAGGGCATGAAGTGGCGCACTCGGATGGTGAATATCAGTATTTGGGACACTTCTTCGCTGGCAGAAAGGGACGCTATAGCTTTGATATCGATGTGTTATCCGACGTGGCCTGTTTGAACAGTCGCCAACCGCGGATCACAGTATGGACGCGGTCTGACCATTACGAACTCTTAGACGACCAACTGCTATCGCTTTCAATCGTGCTCGTTCTGGGCGGCCTAGGGGTTCTTGCGTTTTCAACCACCGGGTTAGCGGGGAAAGGAACGACGCAGGATCAACTGACTATTGTCAAGAATGCCGGGCACCAGTACTATCCTAGGCGCCGGACGCTACCGCTGAGACCCCGATTGTCGCGTTTGCCGTCATTCGGCCTTGTCTACTCGGTCATTCTTGCTGTTACTTTGATTCCGACTTTCCTGATCTTCCTCTATGCGTGGGACTATGACCACCGATCCGTAGGGATTGAAGTCCATCTCTTGAAACCCGGCCCTCTGAAAGCAGCGGCCGATTCCTGGACCTCACCGCCGATGGTTCGAGTAGAAAATGCAAGCACCGGCTCCTCGCCACGTCTTTATCTGAATCTAAAAGCCATTGGGTGGGAAGCATTGGGCCCTGCGTTGAAAGGCGAACTCAAGTCCCGCCCAGACTGGGTCGTCTACTTTGAGGCAGACCGCGACGTGAATTGGGGAGATGCGGTGAATACGATGGACATCATCCGAGGAGTAGGTGCCAAGGTAATCCTCGTAACGACGGAACCAACAGCGTCACCGGCAAATTCCCGACACGGGCGCCAGCATTGACGCCGGGCCCGTCTTCCTCACTCCACCGGCCCACCCACCACCTTCATCCGGCTCTCCACGTGCGTCCGCTCGAACCCCGAGTTTTCCAGCGACACCGAGACATCCCGGTTGATGAAGAACAACGCTCGTATCCGGAACTCCGTCCCCAAGGTGGCAGGAAACCACACGCCATCCTCCTGCCTCTTGTACACCACGTTGAACCCGACACCCGGCACATCGGTTCCCAGCAATGTCCGCACCGCAAACGGAATCCGCCGCGACAATCTGGTAAAGACTCGCACCGGCTGAAACTCCGCCGCGTCGATGTACGCCTCGCCGGCCCATGCAATGTCGTGCTTGTCCTTCGGTCGAAATCCGATGTGATAGGTGCTGCGCCCCTCTTCCATCTCCTGCCCCAGCAGAGTAAATTCGTAATCTTTCTGCCCCTCGGTGGTCAGCGGAAACAGGTTCTTCCCCAGGCCGTCTTTACTCTTCTCATTCAACAGATCCTCGCGGAAACCGTGGATCAGGCCTCCATCAAGACCATCGGCCTCAGGCGCCGGCTCTCCCTGAAACGTCTCGTACTTCCCCTTGTTCCAGTAGCGCCCAGTCAGCAGCTTGAGATCCTTCTGAGTTCCATCGGGCGTCGGCACCACGTCATAGTCGGCCGTCTCTTCACGCAGCAGGCGGCCGCCCTTGGGTCTGTGGGTGAGGATGTGCGTGTGCTGGCGGTAGACATACTGCTTGCGCAGTTCTTCGCTGCGATCCTGGTTCTGTGCCACGCGCGCCATAATGGCGTCGGCCGTCAGCCCGGCATTCGCCTGCTCCGATTCCTTCGCCGGTTCCGGCGGCGAACTCTGCGCTAACGAAACCGAGGACGCCAGAAGCAGTCCCACAACCCGCAGGATCCTCATGGGCACACACATCCCCTTGCGACTCTGCGCGCAACCCCTCATGGAAAGTTCCTTCCGGAGCAGCGCAACCCAACGGGCCGCATAAGTATGACGTCCTTCGTGCTACTTCGTGACCTTCGTGGTTAAGTTTATTACTTTCGCCCTCGAGGAAACCTGCTTGACATCGCGCGCCGCCGACGGCCAGAATTGCCCGCTCGGAGGAATCCATGAAACGCACGCTCTTGGGCCTTTTGTCTTTGGCTGTTATGTTTCCCGCCTTCGCCGTGGCCCAAAATGCCAGCGCTGCCGCAGCCCCAACCTCCCGCGCGGGCGATGTTCACGAGACCCTGCATGGCGTAAGCGTCCCCGATCCCTACCGCTGGCTGGAAGATCAAGAGTCACCCGACACCCGGGCGTGGATCAACCAGCAGAACGACTATACCCATAAACTCCTCGACAGCTGGCCGGGACGCGATCGTCTAGAAAAGCGCCTGGGCGAACTGAAGAAAGTGGAGCGCATCAGCTCACCCATCGAGCGCAGCGGACGCCTCTTCTACCGCAAGCGCGCCGCCGATCAGGAACAGTACGTCATCTACACCCGGCTGGGCAATGCCGGGAACGAAGAAGTTTTGATCGATCCCAATCCCATGAGCCCCGACCACTCGACCAACGTCGAAATCATGGATGTCTCAAAGGACGGCAGCCTGCTCGCCTACGTCTTGCGCTTGGGCGGCAAGGATGAGACCGAAGTCCACGTGCTCGACGTCGCTGCCAAGCACGATCTCCCAGATACACTGCCGGCAAGAGTGTACTTCGATCTTTCTTTTTTGCCCGACAAGAGCGGGTTCTACTACTCCACCATGCTCGACGACGGCCCGCGGGTGCGCTTCCACAAGCTGGGAACAAATGTCGAAGCCGACTCGGATGTATTCGGCAAGGGATACGGGAAAGACACCATTATCGTCGGCGATCCCTCTGAGGATGGCCGCCACCTCGTCATTCATGTCTTTCACGGCGCCGCCGGAGACAAGGTTGAAATCTGGACTCAGGGTCTGACGAACAAGGATCTCAAGAAAAATGGACCGATCGAGCCGCTCATCAAAGATTTGGACGCGCGCTCCTTCGGTTTTGCGGTCGGCGACAAAATGTTCGTGCAGACCAACTACAAGGCGCCGAAGGGCAAGGTCATGGTGATGGACATGGGGAAGCCCTCACCCGAGAACTGGCGCGAAGTCGTTCCCGAAGCCGAGAACGCCATCGACAGCGTCACGCTCGCCGGTGGCAAGATCTGGGTCGCCTACGTCAAGAACGCGACCTCAATCGTGAAAGTTTTTCAGCCCGATGGAAAGCTGGCATTCGAGCCCACCCTGCCGGCGCTGGGCGCGATTTACGATGTGCAGGGACGGTGGGAGAATGCGGCCGCCTATTATACGTACGCGTCCTTCGCGATTCCGGCGACTATCTATCGCTGCGACATGACCACCGGAAAGCAGTCGGTGTGGGCCCAGATCAAGGTTCCGGTTGATGACTCGAAGTTCGAGGTCAAGCAGGTGTGGTACTCCTCGAAGGACGGAACCAGAGTGCCGATGTTTCTGCTCTACGCCAAGGGAGTCAAGTTGGACGGGACAAATCCGGCGCTGCTCGAGGGCTACGGCGGATTCGCCGTCAACAATACGCCGTTTTTCAACGCCGATGCCATCGTGTGGGCGGAGCGCGGCGGCGTCTACGCCCTGGCCAATTTGCGCGGCGGAGGCGAATTCGGCGAAGCCTGGCATAAGGCGGGCATGCTCGACAAAAAGCAAAACGTGTTCGACGATTACATTGCCGCCGCGGAGTGGCTGATCCAAAACCAGTACACCAATTCTTCGAAGCTCGCCATTCTCGGCGGCAGCAACGGCGGCCTGCTGGTTGGAGCCGCGCTCACCCAGCGTCCCGAACTCTACCAGGCGGTGGTTTGCTGGCATCCCTTGCTCGACATGCTTCGCTATGACCAGTTCATGGAGGCGCAGTTCTGGGTCGCCGAGTACGGCACAGCCAAAGACGCCGAGCAATTCAAATGGCTCTACGCCTACTCGCCCTACCAGCACGTGAAGAAGGGCGTGAAGTACCCAGCCGTACTCTTCATGACCGGAGACGGCGACACGCGCGTCGCACCGCTGCACGCCCGCAAAATGGCAGCCCTGCTGCAAGCCGACACCGCGTCCGACCGCCCCATCCTGCTGCGCTACGAACTGAAAGCAGGACATTCCGGCGGCAGGTCGCTGACCCAGGACATCGGCGACTCAGTCGATCAGTTGAGCTTCCTGTTCTGGCAGCTCGGAGTCGCGCCCTAGCTGGCGTCGCGCGCCTGGTTGCTGAGGTGCGAGGCCAAAGCATCACCCTGAGATGAAAACACGGGGATAGCACCTGAGTGCTCGCCCGATGAGTCCGATCGCGAGGTTTGGCAACAACAATCTGGGTCTCCTGTGCAAGATTGAACATTTTTCTTCCGCGGATTGCGGCATGATCGGCAACCACGGCCAAGAAAAATGACTCCAGAACTGCAACGCGCTCTCCGACGACACACCCAGTGGTTCGGGTCCTACAAGACATCCGGCGAGCTGAAGAAAGTACAGGTGTGGCTCCTGGTAAATGGCGGACAGATCGAATTCCTCACTCCGGGGAATTCTTACAAAGTAAGACGGGCGCGGAAGAATCCGCGAGTTATCTGTTATGTGGGAAGCGACGACGGTCCTGCGATTTCTGGAACGGCCCAAATCGTTACCGACCGGAGTGAAGTCGCACGCGTCTACCGGGGCTACTGGAGGGCCCACCCGTTGCGCATGGCGATTGTCGTCGGACTTCGGCTTTGGATTGAGATGCTGTTGAACAAGCGAGTTGTCGTTCGCGTCCAGCCGGACGAGCCGAATCCCCTGGCGGGATTGACCGATCCTGCGATCTGAATTCAGAAAACGGCACACTTGAGTCCCTTCGCGAACTCACGACCCACGGTCAATGAGGGTAACGGCGATCTCGCGCCAACTGACAGAACACTTCCGGATCTGCTGAGGACTGAGGGCTGACCGCATCGCGGGCCAGTGTGGTCATGACGTTCCCTTGGTCATCAGTCCCTTCGCCCGTAATCTTGACTGGGTCGGGAGTCGGGCTGGTAATGAGGTATGGCCGCCCTCTTGCCTCCAGTGCGTCGATCGAAACCTGAGTGGTGGTGGCCGTATTTCCTCTCGGTGGTGGTCGTTCTCTTCCTCTTGTGGCAACTCGCACCTGGGCGTGTTTTCGTGTTCTTGGAATGGCTATCCCCCTTCCGTGTCGGAACGCCGTGGATCTCCGGAACAGTAGTGGACGCCGTCACTGGCAAGCCCGTGCCGGGAATGGACGTGTGCTTGTTGGTGACGTACGCTCCAGTAAACTTCGACCACCGACGCAGTTCCGAGGTCATGCGGAGCGTAGTGACACGGACCGACGTGTCCGGAAGGTTCTTTTTCGAACGCCGGGACGATGAACTCGATTGGTTCGACCATTGGGAGGGATACGGGATCGCTGTGACCGATCCAGCCGCGCAGTGGAAGGATGCGTGCGGAAAGGGTATCTACTTACTTGAAGCGAGCTACCCATCCGGTGGGCACTCCGACATTTTCCGAATTGAGGCATACTTCCAAAGCCTCTCAGACTCTCCCGCGAAGAACCCACTGCCCTACTTTCCGGCCGCACTGGTTAAGGATCCCACCGATCCGCATCCGCTGCCTTACGGCCGCTCTGTTTCCTTCGGTCACTTTCCCGATGGCACACTCGTCCGGAAGATCGGCGAACCCAGTAAGCTCAAGATCGCGCTGGTTCCGCTCCTGGGAGACGAGAACGAATGCCGTTCGGCCCGGGATTCGGACTCCGCTGAGCTGTGCCGGGCGATGAACGAGTCGCTCACCGCTGACGACCTGCGCAAAATCTGGAAGTTTTCACCCCCAGGTCAATGACTTTCGGAAGCGACCGCGGTGCCCGAAGAATCGGTGCGGGGCACGATGACCGACGCAACTAGGCTTTTATCCCACCTGCCTCCCCTCAATAAATCACCTTCACCGAAAACTGAATCTGCCGCGACGTCCCCGACGTCTTGCTGATCACGCCAAATCCGCTGCCCCGCACGATGTTCGACGGCAACCCGAAATTCACGATGTTGAATAAATTGAAGAACTCCGCGCGGAATTCCACATTGCCCAGCTCCGTGTTTCCGCGATGCCCAAACGGAGTGTCTTTGATCAGCGCGAAATCGAAATCGTGATATCCCGGCCCGCGAAACGTATCGCGCCCCAGCGTGCCGAACCGCCCTGACTTCGGCCCTGTCCCTCCCGGAAGGTTAATCGGAATATTGAAGAACGTGTAGTTATTCATCCCCAGCCCGAAGTAGTCGTCGCGCACCGCCCGGCTGGTCGACAAATGCGGCATCGAAACCAGATCGGGCCGGTCCGCGCCCGCCGCGCCTACGCCCGTCTGCTGCACCCCCGAATACACGCTGAACGGCGACCCCGTCGTCATGGTTGTAATGTTCAGAAACTGCCAGCCCCTCGTCAGCGTTCTCCCCAGCGGCTGCAAAAAACCAACCCGCTCCAGCGGCAGCAACTGAATCACACTCACATTGAACGCATGGGTCACATCGAACGTCGACGGCCCTTTCTCGGCCGACGGATTCCACGGATCCTGCGGCAACGTCTGCAGCACCGTCCCCGTCGCAGGCCCCAGTCCACCCAGCACCGCGCTGGTATCGTCAAGCGACTTGGAATACGTGTAGCTGGCCTGCAGTCCCAACCCTGCACGCGCCGAATTCTTGGTGACGCTGGTCTGCAAAGAGTGATAACTGGAGTGCGAACCGTTGGTCATCAGAAATTCTTCTCCGTACCCTCCCGTGGCCTGTCCCGCCGCGTTGAACTGCGTGAACGGCGCGTGCGCCTCATCGGCCCCGCTATAACTGTTCGGACAATAAACCCTGGCCAGATGAATTCCGGCCGTCGCTACGTACGAAACGTTCACCTTCACATCGCGGAAGTCGTGATCCACGCCCGCCGTCCAACTGCCGATGTAGCCGTTGCCGAAATTCCTCGCAACGCCAGTGATCGTGAGTAACTGCACCTGATGGCCGGGCGTGAGGTTGGTCAGATCATTCTGGAAGCGCGGCAAATCAATCTCGGTATTCGCCGGAACATCCTGCGTTCTCCCCGTCGCAAAAATCGGTTGTCCCTGAACGTTGTAAGCCGTCGGCAGATTCACCGGCACAAACGTATCTTGAAATGGAACGAAAACTCCCGGCAGCGCAGTGATGTACGGAGCAAACACATAAGGAATCGCAGCCGTCAGAAAATTATCCTGCCACAAGTTGGGAACAATCGTATTGATCGATCCTCCCGCATGCAGCACCGTGTTCTTACCCACCGCGTAATCCAGCCCCAGCCGCGGCCCCCAACCGTTCCAGTCCTGGTTATACGGCGGCTGCGGGTTGATCAGCATGACCTGCGTCGCGGTACGGTCCGTGTAGGGAACAGGTTGTCCATCCGCTCCCAGAAACTCAGGACCCGACGTGCGTTTGGTCGCCTCATGAATGCGGCTGTTCACTTCATAGCGCAATCCGTAATTGACGGTGAGTTGCGAGGTGGCCTTCCAGGCGTCTTCAAAGTAAACGTTGTAAGCCTCGCGGCGCACGCCCGCTTCATCGAACTTGTCGCCTACCGGCGTGATATCGGCCGCCGCTGTGATGTTGTAGGAAAATGGCGTCGCGGTCAGCAGCCCGGTCAGCGAGTCGGGCAGCGGATCTCCGAGCTTGATATCGTGCGTGCCGCTCGCCGACGTGATCGTCACCGGCGTGGTGCCGTCGCCGCAACAGTAAGCCGTGCCTCCGCCAAACTCATATATTCCATTCGGATTCGTTCCAAAAATCGTGGAATCGCGGTTCACCCGAATCTCGACTCCCCACTTGAACCCATGCGCACCGCGCACCCAGGCCATGTCCTCCTTGAACTGATAAAGATTGCTGTACGATCCGAAAATCGACCCCGCGGGAGTGTTGAAACTCTGAAACAATCCGTCGGCAAAACCGATCCCCGGCTGCGTGTGGTTGATCGTCGGAAAGAATGGCGTGCTTCGAATGTAGCCCAGAGAAGTATCGGAAGTCAGATGCGGAGAAATCGTCCGTGTATACCTCACGCCCGCGTTGCGCTGGTGATCGAAGAACTGCACCCCGAAGCTGGGATCGATCGCCGTCTGGTCGGGATTAGTCAGCGGCCCCGTCACCTGATTCAAACTGAACCGCGTCGTCAGCTCGGCCTTGCCCGAAATCTGGTGGTCGACTCGCACCGAGAATTGGTCGGTCCGCGTCACAACCTTCGAAGATGCCGCGTAAGTCCGATCCCCGAACGCTCCCGACGGCAGGTTCGGCAAAGGATAGGTATTGAGTATTGGCAAAACCGCCGCGTTCACCGGAGCCGTCAGCGTATCGCCCGGAAAACTCGTGGTGTCGATTCCCTGCCGCTCCGCCGCGGTCGGCACCGGAATCACCTGCGTCGTACCCAGCACCTGCCGGAAGCCCTGATACTCGCCGAAATAAAATGTGCGCCCACGCCCGTCATAGATGCCCGGAAGCACGACCGGGCCTCCGTTGGTGAATCCAAACTCATTTCGCACAAATGGAGGAATGCGCCGTCGCCCAGTCGGATCTTTGTAATCGAAGTAGTTGCGCGCATCGAATGCCGCGTTGCGCAGGAATTCGAACAGACTGCCATGCACCTGGTTAACACCCGACTTCGTCACCACGTTGGTGAAACTCGCCGCCCCATGCCCGACCTCGGCCGGCATCACACCCGAACTGGCCTGCACCTCCTGAATCGCGTCCACATTGAAATTGGAAAACGTCGCCCCGCCCATCTCCGGATCGGTGGTGTCAAAACCATCCGTGGCAAACACCGTCGTCACCCCACGCTGCCCATTCACCGCAAACTGCTGCGTGAAATTAGCCGCGCCATTGGCGTCGGTCATGGTGCCCGCCGCCAGCAGCAGCAGTTTGCTGAAGTCGCGAGCGTTGAGTGGCAGACTCGAAACTTCCGCGCTGGAAAGACGCTCTCCCCCGCTGGCCTGCGTGGACGTCACCTCGCCGGACGGCACTATGTGGAGTTCCTGCCCCTGCCCCGGATGATCTGGTAAGGAAATCCGCAGCGAGAGCGTTAGCGCATCCGCATCCTTGACCACTATCGGAGCAGCGGCCTTCCATTCTTGGTCCGCAATTTTTACCGACACGTCATAGCCGCCCAGTTCGATTGCGGCAAACGCGAACTTTCCGTTCGCCGCGGTCGTCGCGATGTAGTCGTGACCTACGGAAGCCGCGTGCAGCACAACCACAGCCTCGGCCACCGGCTTGCCCGACGAATCGCTCAACACGCCACTCCACGACGCGCCCGAAGGAGCGGCCGCGATCGTGCCGGCAAGCAAGACAACGCCGAAGGGAAGAATCCAAATCCGATTTCGAGGGCCCATAAACATGAATGCGGAATTATAACGGCACACCACTACCAATTCACCGCGCCTTCGCAGGTCCGAACGCTAGGTACTTTTGCAGTTTTGACGCTCACCCCAGCACAACGTAACTATGGCTTGCTTCGCGGCCTGCCCGATAAGTCCGGCACTGAGAGTTCCAAGAGCCCCGCTTTCGCGGGGCTTTGCTTTGCTCATCGGGCGAAACTCAACCTCCCTACCGTGGTAGCATTTCCTTGAAGCCATCTCCTCCCCCGGCCGCAAAATGCCCCGCACCCGTCCCAACTCGCTCTGCCTCTTCTCCACGCTGTGCGGGATAGTCCTGCTCTCAATCCCCGCCCCCGCCGCCGAGCCTCCCTGGCTCGAAATCCACTCTACCCACTTCACCGTCATCACCGACGCCGGAGAAAAGAAAGGCCGCGAGGTCGCCCTCCGCTTCGAGCAGATGCGCTCCGTCTTCGCCACCCTGCTGGGAAAAGAGCGTCTCAACCAGTCGGTCCCGCTGACCATCCTCGCCTTCAAGAACGACAAGACGTTCTATCAGGTTGCCCCCCTGCGCGGGGGCCAACCCGGCAACGCTCAACCCATAGACGTCCCCGGATTCCTTCTCCCCGGCGACGATGAGGACTTCATCGTCCTGAACCTGTTCGAAGACGAATCCTGGCGCGCCGTCGCTCACGACTTCGCCGCCATGCTGTTGAATTACAACTACCCTCCCGCGCAAGGATGGTTCGACGAAGGACTCGCCGAATATTTCAGCGCGATTCGCGTCGACAACAAACAGGTCGAACTGGGCGCCGATCCCGAACTTCGTCCCTCTCTCAACGAAGACCTGGTCGGCAACCAGCAAGAGACGCATCCGGCAAAATCGCTCACCGAATTGCTCGGCGCCCAGGTCTGGCTGCCCCTCCCAGACCTTTTCTCGATGAAGCACGACCCCTCGACCCGCAACCTGGGCACGCACCACACGCTCTACTACGCCGAGTCGTGGATCGTGATGCACTACCTGCTTCACGAAAAGAAACTGCCGGAAACCGGTGCGTACTTCGACTTGGTCCTGAACCAGCATGTGCCCGTGGAAGACGCCATCCAAAAAGCCTACGGCATGAGCTCCGCGCAGCTGGAAAAAGCGGTGAAGGATTACTTCCACGCTCAGACCGGACTCTTCACCGCGCTTGATGCCGCCCGCCAGACCAATCCCAACCCTGCTGCAAACTCCGCGCAAATCGACCGCTCTCCGGCTCCCGTGGGGCCGGACGACTCCATCATCACGTCGAAACCCCTGCCCGAGGCCGATGAACGCGCTCTCTACGCTGAAGTGGCAACCCGAGTCCCCGAACGTCGCGACTTCGGCCTGCAGGAGTTACACGCTCTGGCCTCCATGCCCACCGCGGCCGATAAGAAATTCGAATCCAGGAAAACAGAGAGAAGACCGGACGAGGATCCCGATGTCCTTCCCACCAACGCCAGCGGCAGCCCACTCGCCCACCGCATTCTTGCCTGGGACCACATCCAGCACGGCGAACTCGACGACGCTTTCACCGAACTCGCCGACGCCGCCGCGCTCAATCCGCGCGACATGTGGCTGCGCTATTACCTGTCCGTCTTGAAGTATCGCGACGCCCAGGCCAGGCACGCCGATATCCGGGGCCTGCCCAACATGATGCTCGACTTGCGCTCCGTGCTCGAGTGGTATCCCGAAATGGCCGCCGCCTACGACCTGCTGGCTGTCGCCCGCAACGAAGGTGGAAGCACTCCTGCCGCCTTGCAGGCCGAGCGCGCCGCTATCAATCTAAGTCCGCGCAATGAGCTCTATACGTTTCACCTGGCGCAGATTTATTTGGCCAGCAAGAAATGGGAACCGGCTCAGGTCCTGCTCGAACGCCTGAAAGCCAGCGGCGATCCGCAGATCGCAGCGCTCGCTAAGGAGCTACTGGAACGATCCGCCAACGAGCGCAGATACGGCATCCCGCTCGGCGCGGGGACCGCGCAAAGCAAGCTCACGCCCCAGAAGTCGCCCTTTGATGTGTTAGAAGAAGACGCCGCCAGGCGAGCTGACGCCGAAAAAGCTACGCAAGCCGACGGTCCCGGCGATAAGCGTCCCACGAAATTTTTCCAAGGCCGCCTGGTCGATGTCGATTGCTCTCAGGCTCCCGCCGCCATTCTCACTGTCACCGCCGAAGGTAGATCGTTGAAGCTGCGCGCGGCCGACTACAAATCCCTGGTCCTGATCGGCGCCGACGATTTCTCCTGCGACTGGAAAGACCGCCGGGTGACGGTGAACTACAAACCCGGCGGTTCCGCCAACGGCGATGTGGTTTCGCTCGAAGTGCGATGAGCTCACCGGCAAGCCGCAATCCACTTTTTTGAAATTTTCAGAGGGTGTATCCTGAACCCGGCGCATCCTACGAAAGGACCGACTTCAGGTGGGTGTCCTTCAGGAGGGATTATGAAAACGCTGCGCTGCCTGCTTGGTTTTCTTGCTCTGCTTCTGCCTGCGTCCCTGGTGTTGTCCTGCGGTACGAAGTCACCGTCACCAGGTCAGGATCCACTTCAATCCGTCACCCTAAGCCCGCCCAGCGCCGACGCACAGGACTATCCCAACGGGCAAGTCCCGTTCGTGGCGACCGGCTACTATGCTGATCCCGTGCGCAAGGTCAGCCCGCTCTCGGCCGGGTGGGGTGCCTGCATTCAGGGAGGGCCCACGCAGGAAGCGCCCACGAACGCCGTGACCGTCACCCAAGGGGGCGTGGCGCAGTGTACAGCAGGAGCGGTCGGCACCTACACGGTCTGGGCCAACGACCCTCCGTATACCAGCGTAGAATGTCTGGCGATCACGGCCTGTGGCGGAGGGTGCTTCGTCGCGGGCGCCGCGCAACTCACCTGCCCCTAGTAGGCGGGAACTCGCAGATATCTCAGTGAAGATGTTGCGATTCCTGGACAAGTCGTAGTCCGTTGCGTGCGATGGCGTTGGTGTGATCCAGCTTGAGAATGAGGTTATAGTCGTAAGTCGCCAACCGATAGTCGCCACGCCGCGCCGCCGAATCCGCGGCACGCAGCAGTTCGGGGACGTTCTGTCGCGTGAACCCGTCCACGGTCAGGGGAGGCTGGTGCACTTGTTTCTTAGGAGGTTGCACAGCGATTGCCGGATTCACTTGCCCGTCCGCGCCAACCGGCGAAAAAGGCGATCTCTCTATGTTCCCGGCAGGTGCGGTCGCGGTGCCTCCCGCTGCTAGGGATGGTGACGGTACCGCTGTGCCGGGCTGCGAGGCCGTCGCCGTGCCTGCCGGTTGCGTAGCCTGACTCGTTGCAGGTACGACGCTGGCGCCATCGCTCGCGGCCTGATTGCTGGATTGGCCTCCCGTCGCGGCTGGCGATGCAGAAGCCGCAACGCCTGGACCGTCGGGAGCTGGCTGCGGGCCTGCTCCCGGCGCATTGTGAGGTGTGGATGCCGCCTGCGCGCCAGCACTACTCGCAGATGCACTGTTCGCCGAAGGATCGTTCGCAGAAGCATCAGGGGCATTCGACTTCCCCTGCCCAGCCGGGTCCGCGGGCTTCAGACCGCGAAGAGTCTGCGGCAATTGCTGCGAAGCACCCACCAGCTTGTTCACAAAAGCAGGATAAGAACCAGTATTCGAGTGTACGTAGAACGCCCAGCCCGCAGTGCCGATGAACAAGAGCATCAATGCGAGCGGCCAAATGCTCCTCCGCTTCGGAGCGCTTTCAGTGAGCAGGAAACTTGGCACCGGGGCTGAGGGTCGCGCTTTTGGCGTTGGCGCTACCGCCGGACCGTTCACAACCGGGCTCAGGTTCAATCGGGAGGCCTGTTCCGCAAAGGCCTTCCGCATCTCTTCGCACTTCTGGAAGCGTTCCTTGGGCGCCTTGGCCAGCGCTCTCCGGATGACCGCATCAATCCCTCCGGGAAGGGACGGGTTGACCAGCGATGGCGCTACCGGATCTTCATGCATGATCTTGTAAAGGATGGTGGTGACATCGCCGTGGAACGGTTTTTCCCGCGTCACCAGTTCGTAAAAGACCGAGCCCAGAGAAAAAATGTCGGCGCGCTGGTCCATCTTTTTACCAGCCAGCTGTTCAGGAGCCATATAGCTGGGCGTCCCCACCACCAGCCCGGTCTGCGTGAGCGAGGTATTGTCGATTTTGGCGATCCCGAAATCGAGAACCTTGATGATGCCTTCCTCCGTCACCATCATATTGGCGGGCTTCAGGTCGCGGTGAATCACGCCGCGCGCGTGCGCAAAACCGACCGCGGCACAAATCTGGTCAGCCCATGAAAGGAAGGTTGCCAGCGACGGTACTCCGACATCGGCCAGCAAGGTCGCCAGCGTGATCCCTTTTACATACTGCATGCTCAGGTAAACCACATCGTCTTCCTGGCCCACGTCATAGATCGTGATGATGTTGGGATGATCGAGCCCGCCCGCTGCTTTGCCTTCCTGCTTCAGCCGCTCGATCAGCTCATCGCGGCCGGGCGCGTTGCGATCAATCGTAATGGTCTTCAGTGCGACAGTACGCCCGATGAGCTCGTCATACGCTTTGTAGACTGCTCCCATCGCGCCGCGCCCCAGTTCCTCCTGGACGTGGTAGCGCCCCACGGTTTTCAGTCCGGCCCGGCTGGCCTGCCGCAGATGTCCGTAGGTCGATTCATCGGTCCACAGCAGCTCGTAAATGGCCTCCCCGCCGAAGGTCTCTCCCGCTTCCCGCACCGGCTTGGGATTGAAACGAAAGCCCGGCACGCTCTTCATCTGCTCGTAAACCGTGCCCGCAATAAGAATCTGCGCCGAGGTGACATTCGCCAGCATGTCCTCGGGAT
Source organism: Acidobacteriota bacterium (assembly GCA_013289685.1). Lineage (GTDB taxonomy): Bacteria > Acidobacteriota > Terriglobia > Terriglobales > Acidobacteriaceae > Sulfotelmatobacter. Next base: position 58,293 of record JABCZL010000010.1, read on the forward strand.
CCGCAGCATCGGGTCCGGAGGCTCTCTCAGCTTTTGTGCTGTAAATCAGGATGGAAGGAACGACCTGCCGCGGCTCGGTTTTTCGCTGGAATGTGAGGAAGCGCTGCTGCAACGCTTTCGCCGTCGCGAGCGCGTGCGCCGCATCCTCGAAGTGAGCCGACCACAATTCCGGCAGGCGCTCCGCAATTTCTCCCTTGCTCTCGCCGACAATCTCCTGAATCAGCGTCGCGATCTCTGGATCCTGCTCCGGTGCCAACCCGGTGGGCGGCTGCGTCGGACCGCCATAGCTCCACAGACGCAGGAACAGCGCAACCCTCCCGTCTAACTTCTCTCCGTCGGAAGCGGATTCGCGTGGCTCGAGGTTCTGTGGCAACTTCGGCAGTTCCATGATTGTCTTGGCCCAAGACCCTCGCAAACATTTGGAAACACGAATGCTTGTGAGCCTGGGGCGGCAAACTTCAGAATACCGAGCCATGCAGTTTTTTCCAGTTACTTTGGTCTTTGCCCAGGGGGCTGAACCGCGCGTCAGAAGCCATTTCTGGAAGAGAATCCGGGTGCCCCATTTCTCGCGCGTTCTTGGCGCGAGAAGTGGGGATTTCCGACAGACCGAAGTCGAAGAGGCGTAAGCCCTGGGTAAGCGACAAACAGTGGAACCAGTCCCGTAAGGGACGACACAGGTCCTCAGCCAATGAAAACCACAGGCTCGTGACCGAAGTAAGATCGACAATCGACCGGCCGCGCACTACCCTACTCCAGCGGCGCCGCGCAGCCTTCCCCGGCGCTAAAAGGATTTCGCAATCATGGCTCTCGCTCCCAAGCAGGACCCGGAACTCCCCTCTCGTCTAAGAAAGACCAACGACGAACTGAAAGACCTGCAAAATTCCGTAAAAACCGGAATGATTGATGTCAAAGTTCTGATGGATTTCCGAACTGCCTCCGAGCGCGCCCGGCAGGCCAGTGTTGCCGTGCAGCGCTGGCTGGAGAGTCAGGGCAAAGGCAACGATCCTTACCAGCTCATGACCGAAGTCATGCGTCAGCGGGTTGAGATGACCACCCAACTGGTCAAAGATGTCACCCGCGACTTGGAGAGTCTTGACCTGGATTTCGATACACCCGGGCTCCCGGCATTAAACACAGCAGTACGCACTCTCGCCGAACGGCTCGCCAAACTATTCCCTCACTGAGGTTGCAGCGCATCGGTGACAGCGTCGGGTGTTTTACTGCAGTGCCGACTGGGTGAGCTTGAACGCACTGCCTGCGCCGTCGAAATAAATACTCGACGCCTGCGCCAAGGCGCTGACATTGTCGATAATGATGCCACTCACGTCAAGGGAACTGCCCGACAAGGGGATTGTCAGCCGGTTGAGGACTGCCGAGGGAAAGCCGCTGCTGATGTTGAGGTTCTCCATGCATCCGGCGCTTGAGCCGCTGGTGCAGTTCGAGTCGAGGCCCACGAAGAGGCGGTCGGGGCTGCCGGTGAGTGTGGGATTGTAGATGGAGGTCAGCGGAGTCGGCACGCTGGTCGTGGCGCTCGTGGAAAGCGCCAGCGGGCCGCTGAACGTGGTGTTCATGAACTTGCCCGTGAAGCCCACTCCGTACAGGCTGCCGACCCCGTTGATTGCGCCGGCGAAGTACAGCCTGCCCGTCGAAGGATTCGAGAAATAGTTGTGGTCGAACGTACCCGTGAAAATGCTGACATTCCCGGATACGGTCCCGGCCACGAGATGGCTGAGAAGTGTTCCCGACGTATCAAACTGGTCGACCGTCAGAGCGAAACTCGGAAGCGCAGTGAAGAAGATAAACACGGTTTGATTGGCGGAATCCACAATCGGGCCGGCTGGCGTGAAGGCGCTGAGCGCCGTGGTGGAGATCGTCGCTCCCGTCGCAGCGTTGATCACCACCAGCGAATTCGACCCCGTCACGACGAAGACGCGTCCGCTTACGGAGTCGTACACGGGTGAATCCGCAAACGAAAGAGCCACCGGCCAGCCGCCTCCCACCGTATCTTTTGGAGTCCCACCGAACACCGGCGTGATCTTGTGCAGGTGTGCGCCGTCAGCGACGTAGGCCGTGTCGTGCGAGTAGTCGACGAACGGGCTCGAGGTATCGTTGCCCGTGGTCGTGCTTAGTACTAACGTGGTCATGCACGAGTTTCCCGCCGCGCAGTTTCCCGGCAAGGCCGCCGACGACAGCGTTCCCTCTCCCGCCTTCCAGGTCAAGACATGAAACGCCGTGTAGTTGCTTCCTGAGCCGGAGTTGTTTTCAATGAACGCGATCTTCGTTCCGTCGAGAGAGAGCACCGGGGACAGATTTGCAAAACTGATTCCGCTGGGCACGGTGGCTGTGTTATAGGCAAACAGCACGGAAGGTTGACTCGCGGGAGCGGTCGGCGTGGGGCAGATGCCCGTCGGACCAGGGCCAGTGTAGAGATTGTTAAACCCGATCAGAGACGGCGAGCCACCCAGAAGTCCGCTGGAAACGGGAACGGTCGTGCCGAAGACAACGTAGTCGTTGGTGCAGTCGGGAGGGGCATTGACGTTGAAGCTGAACTTCGCCGGGAAGGTGCGAGGGCCGACCGACGCCCCTCCCAGGTTCATCTGCCAGTCCCGGCGCAGCGTTTTCTTATGACGCCGCCGCCTGGCAAAGTCGAGGTTCGGCTCGCTGTCGCTTTCCACGGCAGACTGGAAGTTGTAGCGGGCATGGTTCAACCAACTGTGCCAGGCACGCGGATCGGCGGCGACTGCGTCGTCTATCGTCTCGGGCGTCAATCCGCTGAAGATCACGTGGCGGCTGGACCAATCCTGCACCAGATGTTGCGGCACCAGATTTTGCGGAACCTGGTGCGGCGAGTCTTGCCCCGCCGAAAGTGCAACGCAGAAGAAACAGAACAGCGCCGCATAGCCGACCGATTTCATAGGCATGCTCCTCAGTCGAGCCATTTTGCGGCACGTGACGGACGGGCCGCAATGATTAAAGTGAGTCCAGCGGTCAAGGAAGATCGGCGGGTCCAATCCAGGGAATCGCTTCCAAGTCCGCTTCCTAACCGTGGTCTTATTTTCCCGTTCGCGGAAAATCCAAAGGTTCATTGTACGAATGACTAGTACATTCTGCGCCGCACAGCGCTCTGCGCGCCCTATGATCGAGTTGCAACTCTAACTTAAATTTTTAGAAACGGATGAAGCGATTCCCCCTCGCTCTTCTGGTTGTGGATCGTTTCTGTATTGGGCCCATGTGTAGATTGATTCGTGTTCTGTTAGTACCTGTTCCTCTTTCTCTTCTGTTCGTCTTCCTCTTCGCGCCGTCGGCCTTTGCACAATCGTGGATCACTGCCGTCACCGCGACCACGACAACGACCACCGCTACCATCAGCTGGACAACCGCCGTGCCTGCGAATTCGCAGATCGCGTACGGTACAACGACCAGCTATGGCAGCAGCAGTGCCCTGAACTCGAACCTGGTGACGGCGCACTCCGCTGCCCTGACGTCGCTGGCCGCAGGGACCACCTACCACTATCGCGTGCTGTCCGCCGACTCCACTGGCGTGCTGGTCACGGGTCTGGACAACCTCTTTACCACTCCGACCTCGGCCATCAGTGTCTCGGTCTCGCCCACAGCGGCGACGGTGGCCTCGGGGGGAACAGAGCAGTTCTCGGCTCAAATCACAAACACCAGCAACACGGCAGTTACCTGGTCGGCCACCTCCGGCACCGTGAGCGCCAGCGGACTGTTTACGGCTCCCACCGTGACCGCGACTAAAACCGTGACCGTAACGGCTACCAGCGTCGCCGACAATACCAAATCTTCCAGCGCCACTGTGACCGTAAATACGGCGGCCGGCATTCTGACGCTGAATCCTGCGAGCATCAGCTTCGGCAGCGTCACGGTCGGCCAGACCAGCCCCATCCTGACCAGCACCTTGACCAACACGGGGAATGCTTCGTTGACGATTACCAACGACTCGATTTCCGCCGGCGACTTCAATTGGGGCGGCAAGGGTACCTGCAACTATGGCACGCTGACTCCGGGAGCAAGCTGTTTGTACAGCGCAAAGTTTACGCCAACGGCGGCCGGGACTCGGACCGGCACCATCACGATCTACTCGACCGCTTCGAATTCGACCGTAACCCTTCCACTCTCGGGGATTGGAACGACTGCGACCGCCGCCACGCTCGGCGTCAGCCCGGCCACGCTCGCTCTGGGTAGTGTGGTCGTGGGCACGAGTGGAACCGCATCCGGGACTCTCACCGCGGGCGGATCGAGTGTTACCGTCAGCGCGATCGGCAGCAACAACGCCGCATTCACTGTCGGAGGACTGTCCCTGCCGGTTACGATTCCAGCAGGAAACAGCGCGGCGTTTACGGTGACGTTCAGCCCTCAGACCACCGGCGCCGTGACGGCCGCGCTTACCTTCACGAGCAACGCCCAGTCCTCGACAACCGTCGCAACCCTCACTGGAACCGCTATGGCTGCGCCCGTACACTCGGTCAACCTGTCGTGGAGTGCAAGCACGTCCTCGAATGTGTCTGGCTATAACATTTATCGCGCGGCGTATGCGAGTGCGTGCGGATCTTTCTCCAAGATCAACTCATTGCTGAATACAGGCACCCTGTACACGGATGCCGCCATAGTCGACGGCGCGACCTACTGCTATGCCACAACCGCAGTCAATACCAGCAACCAAGAGAGCGGGTATTCCAACGTAGTCGCCAACGTGCGGGTGCCTGCTCCTTGAGTTGTCCGAGCGCGGAGGGACTCAACGAGCGGGCACGACGAAAAGTTCTTGATTCGCGGTTAGACTCATAACCCAACTCCCTGACCTTTCCTCGCATTTCCGCGCCCCAATAAAAAACCCTCCCGCTAGGATCGGGAGGGTTATGGAATGGTTCGCAGGTTTATGCGCGAACGACATTTGCCGCCTGGAAGCCTTTGGGGCCCTTCAGCAGGTCAAACTCCACGGTCTCACCCTCGTTGAGCGTGCGGTAACCGTTCTCCTGGATGGCGGAGAAGTGCACGAACACATCTTCCCCCGTGGAGCGCTGGATGAATCCATACCCTTTCGCCCCGTTGAACCACTTCACTGTACCTTTCTCTCTCACGGAAAAAACTCCTTTCACCAATCGCTAAGAATTATTCTCCAGCTTTCTCGATCGTCGCCCCGGTCGATTGAAGTCCCCTTCAGAGAAGCCGGTAGAACGCTTTGTACCTGCAATGTGTGGAAGGAAGTACTCCCAAAAATGAAAAAGACTCCTCAGTTCTTCACCACGGCATTGATCCGCAGCGTGAACTTCGGAGCCCGACAATTTGGCGCGTTTCCACCACACCCAACAACCATTACCCTGAACCTATTGGTCTCACCACCGGACCACTCCCCGGCATTGCGAAACAGATAATAAGCACTATTAAAACGATTCGCAAGAAGAATTAGAAAGAAAACGCAATATGACCACCAGTCATTCAGGATAACTTTGACACAGGTAAAGAAATAGCCCGGTAACCGGGTCTGGAACTTCGGTTCCCCGCGCTTGGCCTGGTCCCGGTCTTGGGGTCAGGTCGGGATTGGGCGTCAGCTCGTGAGTTCGAGCCTAAGAAATCGCTGATTAAGCCCCTGCTTTGTCATCCCGAGCGGGAGCAGAATTGCCGCTTTTCGGCAATTTTGCGGAGTCGAGGGACCTTGTGTTTTCTCTTACGATGCTTGATCAGAGCTTCTCCAAGATTGTTGATCGGGAACACGAACCTAAGTGTTCCGGTTTGTGAGCATGCCTCTGGTACGATAAATCTTCGCCGTGCCCAACCCTCCCATCCCGACTCTCTCCAAGACCGACGCCACGCCCGCTCGGACCGCCGCTCCCGCCCCGCTCCGTTCTTCAGGCCTGGTCTTTTCCACCATCAAATATCTGATGCGCACCGAGGTCCATACCTTCGCCTTCTCGGTCGCGGCCAACTCGATCCTGTCGTTCTTCCCTTTCGTCGTCCTGCTGATGACCGTGATCCGGCGCGTCTTTCATTCTCGCGTCATGTACGAGGTAGTTCTTCAGTTGCTGCGCGACTATCTGCCCGCGGGTCAGGACTTCGTCATCCGCAACCTCAACTCTATGGTCAACTCCCGGCAGCGGGTGCAGTTCGTGTCCTTGATCATCTTGCTGGTCACCTCCTCCGGCGTGTTCCTGCCGCTCGAAGTGGCGCTCAACCGCATCTGGCGCTTCCCGGACAATCGTTCCTACCTGGGCAATCAGGTGATCTCCCTTGGCTTGGCCTTTGCCTGCGGCGTGCTGGCGTTGCTCTCGATCGCCCTGACCGCGGGGCCGGTCGCGTTCATGGAGTTCTTACTGCGCGGCTATGGCACGGGCTTCGTGCGCCTGGTGGGATTTCTCGTGATGAAGGTGTTTGCCATCGCGGCCAGCATCGCCATCTTCTTCCTCATCTACTGGCTGCTGCCCAACGGAAAGGTTCCGGCCCGCGCCGTGCTGCCCTCGGCCATCATCATGGGATTGCTCTCGGAGGCGCTGAAATACGCCTACATCCTGGCTCTGCCCTGGCTGAACTTTCAGGAAGTTTACGGCCCCTTCGCGCTCTCGGTGAGCATGATGTTCTGGGCGTTTCTCTCAGGCTTGCTCTTGTTGGCTGGCGCCAATCTGTCCGCGGAAGAACACCTGCAACACGCTCTGTAGGAACTCTACTCGTGCAGGGGAATGTTCGAAAACGCGACTCCGCGTTTGCGGTTGATGCGGCAAATCACGTTCTCCAGTGCCTGCGGTAAGAGATTGATTCCCCGCCCCGGCATCAAGGCGTTCTTTTCCAGGTATTCTTCCGCGCCTTCTTCCAGCAGCTTCTCCCGGTTCTTCTCCGAGAGACTGCTGAGCACCACCACCGGAATCTCGGCGGTTAAAGGATCACTCTTCAGGTGCCGTAATACTTCCGGTCCGCTCATCTTCGGCAGGATCATGTCCAGCAGAATCAAGTCTGGCTTTTGATCCTGCGCGAATCGCACCGCAGACTCGCCATCCACGGCGCAGATCACTTCGTATCCCGCATTGTGTAAAGCCGTCTCATTCTCTCGTCGGATGGGCTTACTGTCCTCCACTAAGAGGATTTTCACGTTGTTCTCCCTCGTCGCTTCCCTGTATATCGGCAGGGCTGGAAGCAGCTTTAGAAGAACCGCAGCGAGGCCATCCTCAATTCTGAGCAAACCATAAGGCCGCTTGCGACTCGCAGACGGCCTGGTGCAGCGGTTACGAACTCCTGACGGCTGAGAACTGCTCTACTTCTTCTGCTCTCCAATCGAAAGCAACTCTACTTCAAAAATCAGAGTTTCTCCGGGAGCGATGTCCCCTTTGCCACGGTCGCCATAGGCCAGATCCGCTGGGATGAACAGCTGCCACTTCGACCCTACTGGCATCAACTGCAACGCCTCGGTCCAACCTCCGATGACTCCGGTCACGGAGAACGATACTGGCTCGCCCCGCTTGTAGGAGCTGTCGAATTCCTTACCGTTGACCAGCGTCCCGCGATAGTTGCAGGTCACCGTGTCGTTGGCGGTCGGCTTCGGCCCCTTCCCCGCGGTCAGGATCTTGTACTGCAACCCGCTGGGCAGGGTCACGACTCCTTCTTTACTCTTGTTGGCGGCGAGAAACGCCTCGCCCTCCTTGCGAGCCGCGGCGCCAGCCGAGTGCGCCACCTCGCTCTGCAGTTGCGTGAGCACAGTCTTCATCTCGTCGTCCGTCAGCAGGAGTTTGCCGCCGGCCATAGCGTCTTTCACTCCGCGTGCGAGAATGGCCGCATCCACCGGCACTGCCCGCTGGTGCAGCATCTTCCCGTAGCTCATGCCCAGGGCGTAACTCTCTTTATCTTTTTGCGTTTTGAGAGTGAATGGGGTCGCGGGTTTCGCGGCCGTGGGCGACTTCTTGGCTGTCGTGGCCGATCTCGCCGGGGTTGCAGACGAGGCAGGTTGAGTAGGTTGAGCGGGCGTCGCTGCCGGAGTCTGTTGCGCCCGGGCATTGCCCAGCAGCATCATCCCGGCGGCCAATAGTTGAGACACAATGGTAAGCGGTTTTTGCATATGTCTGTATTGTCCCATTGCGCGCGCGAGATGGGCAAACCCCGTGAGCCAACTTCAGTTCCTTGCTCGCGATGGGAGGGTGCCGCGACCCCGGCGATTCTGACGGGATGCGTATCTCCACAATTTTTTTCTCTCCTATCCTCTAAGATCCTCATTCTCAATAAGTTACGCGCGCCGAGAGTCGCGCAAACAGGCAAAATATTGAGCCACAAGCACTTACGGCTAAAATATCCCGGAATAACGACTTAGGCCCCGGCAAAGAATTGCTGACGAAATCGATGGTGGAGAACTGGTTGAGACCGCGCTCGCGCATATGACAAGCTTGCGCTTTCCAGATTTCTCAGTAAAGGTTGTTCGTCACACGAATTGGGATTCTTTCTGTGGAAGGCTGTGGAAAACGATCTGAACCGCTAAGTTGATGTCAGAAAGTGGGGCCACAGCCCCGGCAGTAAGGTTAAGGCCACGTCGCGCACGCCCAGCTCGCAGGTAATCAGGAAGTAGTTACGTTCTTGCGGACCTGATTTCTATGCGTCGCCGCAATCGACGCGTCGCTGCCAGGCGCAGTAGAATTCGCCTTGATTGCGGAACCGACCAACGGCTGTCGCGGACGCCATTGCATGCAGCGGTCGGAATTCACATTTGTCAACAGAACGATAATGGCTACCAAGAAGAAAAACACTGGCATTCCCTATGAAAAGTTGGTGCAGGGAATTTTTCAAGCCATTCACGATCAAGAGGAAGTCGCAACCATAACCGTTGAACAGAACAAGACTTTGAAGGGCAAGATATCCACACATCAGATTGATGTTTATTGGAAGTTTCAGACGGGTGGAATCGAATACGAAGTAATTGTCCAGGCGAAAGATTGGCGGAGCGCGGTTAAGCAAGGAGACCTTTTCCATTTCAAATGTGTTCTCGATGACTTGCCTAACCAGCCTCGCGGGATCTTCGTCACGCGCACTGGATACCAGCAGGGCGCTAAGGACTTTGCAGCGGCGCAAGGGATCATCCTGTACGAATTGGATGAGCCCCCACCGAAAAGGAACATAACCATGACGGTGATGGGCTGGTCCAACGTGGCAGCGGAAATCCGATCCTTCAAAGTGCCCGCTCCTGATCCCGGTGGTGGAACCGTGGAGCACCGTGCAATGGGCTTGAAATGGACGATCTTTGAACCTCGTTCTTCGAACTTTGTAATCCATATCGATTCGACATGGTTCGCTAGTAATCCGGATACGGCGCATATCGACAGATCGAGCCTATCGCTTCGACCGCTTCCGAATCGTGAAGTAATTTTCTACGACCAAGATCGCTCATCTATCGGCAACCTAGAAGCCCTGCTTCGGCAGGAGCTTAGCCTGATGAAAAGCGAAAAGCTAAACCAGAAGCATATCGATCACACCTTTGACACACCAACATTTCTCGGGCCGGAGGTCACGGGAGGCTTGTTCCTAAAGATCAAGAAAGTGACTTATGACTTGGAAATTGTGGTCACAGAAAGGCCGGCTCATTTCGATTTACCGGGATTCGTTAAGCTGGTTCTTCGCGAAATTCCTTCCCGAAAAGAACGGAACTTCATCGCCCGCGAACCGCAATCCCCTTAACACCGCCCCCATCCTTCGCGAACTGCCGTCTAGACCCGACACACCCCTTATATTTCGTCCCCAGAATTTCCTTTGCGTTCGAGGGATCGCAGCCCGGGGGCCGGAGACTCTGAAGTACCAGGTGTGGGGCGGCGGGATTGTTATTTCATGGTCTTAGCGGGTGGTTTCTTGGCCGACTGTTTCTTTGGCGAATGGAAATCTTGAGCATAACAATTTGGTTTTCGAGTGACCCATTCAATTCCACCACGCCGCACGACTACTACGTCAATCGGGCCGTGAACAAGAGGTTTGTCTTTGTCGTTCATGTTGTCGATGACGAACTGGACAGCCAACCTCACGAACTCTTTGTCGTAGGACAACTCTTTTCCGAATTTGTGAGGCTTGAGTTTTCCATACGCCTTGGATGCCCTTGAAGTCTCTGCGTTTATGAACTCTCCGACCAGTTCTCGGTTGTGAATTCCAGCCGCCCCGACTTGGCCCATCGATTCACTTGTTGGATTCAGAGAGAGTTGGGCTGGCGAAAGAGGCGACCCATCGGTAAAAACGAGGTCTTGCGAAAATACTATCGGGCTTTTGTTCGGGACAAAGTTGATGAATCCCCCTTGCACCAATACCCCGTCGGCACCTGTTAACGATTTCACGAATGACGGCTTTTGTCCTCCGAACCAAACCATTGCACGCTTGCCCCATGCGATTGAAAGAGACTGCGTGTCACGATCTTCACTCGTTTTGTAAATCCCCCCAGCGGTCTGGATGGAATCCCAAGGAACCGCACCATCCACTGGAATTCGGGGACGCCCCGACGCGAAAAATACAGTGTCGTCGAATGATATGACCTTACAGGCATCGGAATTCGGCTTCTGTGTCAGGTCATCGAATTCGCGACTGTCGGCAGCAAGCACGACATAATCACCCTTTTCGGAGACTACCCAGACGATTGAAGTCCCGTGACACGCTTGGAGGAAAAGCCCCGAAAGGATCACCCATTTGAGCGCACGTCGCATGAGCTTAATGGATTTCATTGTGTCGAACGCATGACGTAACCGGCGAGGTGGCCTAGTCTTTTTGCGCGCTAACCCTCTAAGGCACCAATGGGCAGGCGGGAGGCGATGCCTGCACGACGTTGTTTGTCACGCGGAGCGGCTTGCATCGCACTTGCAGCGCCCATCACCTGCACTTTATCACCTGTTCGGGCTACCGATCACCCACGTTCCCTGTTCTCGGTCGCCGCACGGAGGAGTATGGTCTGTCCGACCGCCAGGCGACCGATGCGAGTGACCGCGCCGTAGATTCCCGCGGTGTTCTGGTGTTCGCGAACCACCGCCTGCAGGATTTCTGGCGCCGGGCTGGCCGTGTCGGGATCAAGGTTCACCATCGAGCAGCGTTCGTCGCGCATGGTGACGGCGATGGCGGGGGCGTCGTCCCCCTCGCCGAAGGAGAGCACACCGCCCAGCCACTCGTCCTCCTGGAAGGGAGCGGGGCGCAGTAAACGAACCACAATATTCGGGCGGAATCGTCTTACGTCGAATCGTCTTACGTCGAATCCGGGCACGTCGGGGTCCCGGCCTGCGAGCCGTCCAATCTCGCGCACGGTGTCGGAGGCGATCACGGAGATGCTGGCTTCATCGAAGATGCCGTGCCTCAGGTGCATCATCTGCACGGGCGCCCCGTAGCGGCGCCCGACCTCCGCGGCCAAGTCCTCCCCAAAGACAGGCATCACTGCGCCATCGGGCGTGCGAATATGCGTGGGAAGGTGCGGGAGAAGGTCTCCCTGATCGCCATTTTGACGACCAGCGTCGTCGCGGCGGAGCGGAGCAAACAGGAGCAGGTCGGGAAGCTTGCTTGCGGTTAGCCACGGCATCCCGCTGCGGTCATTAATCTGCATCTCACTCTCAATCTCCATCTCCATCCGCATCTGCATCCGGCGGAATGCCAGGCGTCGGTCACCCTCGAGGCCGTACCAGCCCAGGTCGGCGACCTCGAGTCGTTCGCCGCCCATGGACTTCACGGGATATCGGAAGAGCGCCTCCACCTGTCCGATTTCTATGAGCATGCAGAATTGGAGCCGCCTGGGCGAGCCTCCTAACCTGAGATTCGTTTTATTGCACCGTCTGCGTCACCGATGCCGAGCTCGGCGCAATGCTCGAGTCTCCGGAATAAGTTGCAGTGATCGTGGTTGTGCCCGCCGCCAGCGTAGACGTGGTGAATTCCGCTCTTCCGCCTTTGAGTTGCGCCGTTCCCAGCACCGTCGTCCCTGCCATGAACGTCACCGGGCCAGTCACGATGACCGTCGGCGAAGTGATTTTCGCCGTGAAGGTAACTCCCTGTCCGAGGGTTGATGGATTCGCGGACGAACTCAGCGTAGCTGAACTGGTGGCTTGCTGTATCACCTGGTTCAGCACGGCGGCGGTGCTGCTTGCGTTATTGGCGTCACCCTCGTACACCGCGGTTAGGGCATAGGAGTTGGCATTCTGGAGTGATCTGGTCATCGTGGCTACACCGCTGGCGTTGATCATGGCGGCATCGATGATTTGGCCACCCCACATGAGGTTCACTTTCCCGGTTGGCGGACTGAGGAATCCGTCGGGGCTGGTCACTGTCGCAGTCCAGGTCACGGACTGCCCGTAAATGGAGGGGCTCAGGCTTGAGCTCAAGGATGTCGTCGTCGGGTCGCCGGTGACTACTTGGGTGATGACGTTGGAGTAGCTCGGCAAATCGCCGCTTCCACTCCCAGGAAATTGCGCCTTGATTTTATGGGTTCTGGCGGTAAGCGACGTATCGGTAAAGGTTGCAACGCAGGAGTTGATATTGAGGGGCGCAGTCCCGATGACGGTGTTGCCGTCGTAAAAGGTGATCTGCTCAAAACAAACCCCTTGCGGGATGCCGTTGCACAGTCCATAGGCAAACACGGTTGCCGAAAAGATGGCTTGCTGGCCAACTACAGTCGGCGATCCCGAGGACGTGAGCGTCGTGGTTGACGGGCACCCTCCCCCGGCCGACGCAGTTTTCACCTGGCGAGGAAGCTTTCCGATCTCCTCGGTCAGCGTGCCCTGCGAACTGACGGTCTGGGTCACCGATGCCGAGCTCTGGGCAATGTTCGAGCCGCCATAATACGTTGCTGTAACCGTGGTTGATCCCGCCGACAGAGTGGAGGTGGTGAACTTCGCCTTCCCGCCGCTGAGTTGCGCCGTTCCCAGCACCGTCTTTCCAATCGCGAAGGTAACGGGGCCAGTTAGCTTGGCCGTCGGCGACGCAATCGTAGCTGTGAAGGTCACCGCCTGACCTGATGTCGAGGGATTCGGCGATGAAGTGAGCGTAGCGGAGGTAGTGGCTTGGGTGACTACCTGGTTCACTACCGGGGAGGTGCTGCCCAAGTTGCTCGCGTCTCCTCCATACGCCGCCTTCAGTGAAGAGAGGCCGGCGTTCAGGTTAGACCGGGCCAAAGTGGCCACACCGTTACTGTCCAAGATCGCCGTTCCTATGGTCTTGCTTCCAGAAGTGAAGATTATTTTCCCCGTTGGCGGGACCGAACTGAAGCCCGAATTCAGGACTCTCGCGGTCCAGGTTACGTCCTGCCCATAGACACTCGGGTTTATGCTCGAGGTGAGGGAAGTGGAAGTAGGGTACGCAAAAGGAACGGTCTGATTGAGAAGCACAGTCAGGGAGTTAGTAAAGAAGTGACCGACAACTACGTCCGGTTTGCCGTCCCCGTTCAGATCTGCGACCGCCACGAACCGGGCGCTGCTCAAGCCGGAATCATATAGCACGGCCGGGGTGAATCCGTGACCAGCACCGACCAGCACGCCTAGAGAACCATCTTCCGAAACGCACGTCGTGGTACAGTTACCGACCAGCAGATCAGGATGACCATCGCCGTTGACGTCCGCAACCGCCACTGAGAACACGAAGCGTCCTCCAGTATAGTAACTGGCTCCCTGCGTGAAGGTCCCGTCACCGTTGCCTAACAACACACCAACTTTGTCGCGAGGGTTCCCGTTGCCGCCCACGGCTACTACATCGAGTTTGCCATCCTGGTTGATATCCGCGACCGCCAACCCTTGTGCTGTGAGAACACCCGGGACCCGATAGCTGACCGGCGGCTGAAAGGAGCCGTCGCCATTCCCTAACAAGACATCCATCACCGCCTCGAGGTTGTTACTTCCGCCGGGGATCACTAGCAAATCAGGACGCCCGTCACCATTTACGTCCGCGACCGACATGGCGACTGCACTCTGTTCCCAGCGACTAGGGACAGATTGCACAGTGCCATCGCCGTTGCCCAAGAACACAGCCACTCCTCCGCTCGCATTCGCCACCAGCACGTCGAGCTTCCCATCAAGGTTCAAATCTGCTACGGCGACCTGCATCGCACCGACTCCACCCGAGTCGTACAAAGTTGGTTTTTGAAAAGTGCCATCCCCGTTTCCTAGAAAGATGGCAAGCACTCCGTTCGCCGTGGTTGGGCAGAACGCTTGCCCGAGGAAAGCGCCACAATTCGCCACCACCAGATCAGGCTTCCCATCGCGGTTCAAGTCGGCGACGACTACGGACGTCGGAAATCCGCCTCCTGAATCGAATGTCCTCGCGTTCTGGAAGGTTCCGTCCCCATTGCCGAGCAGCACACTGACCAGGCCCTCACCGTTCCGTCCGCCGAGTCCGCTCACGGCTATCAGATCGGGCTTGCCGTCGCCGTTAACATCTGCGACGGCTACCGAGGATGACAGGCCGCCGCCGATCGCGTATGTCACCGGTGGCAGAAAGACAGCGCTGCCGGTGGCGAGCGTGAAATGGCCAGTGGACGACACTCTACCTTCTTGTGTTACCGAAGCCGCGAGATGATTGAAGGACGCACTTCCCCCAACCGGTTGCTGGGCAGGACTCGCTAAGGCGAACAGGAGGGTGAGCGCTGCGACAAACAGGCCGCAGGCACCGAGAACGCGAACCTTCATTCTGAGTGAGAACTGGCTGAGTGAGAGCTGTCGGGGCATGCAGATCTCCTTGGGTAAATCGACCGGTTCGGCCCGGATGCGAGCCCAGCGCTGTGCTACACCTTCTCTCGCGCGAATGCCAAGCCTGTGAGCCCTACTGAGGGGCGGAGAGGATCACAGCAGGGAAAGCGAATGCGCAGGGAAGTTATCACTGAAACCTTGCATGGTCAACGGTCAATTGCGGCGGCATTCCCTGCCCATCCGTGAGATCAAGCGACCTGGCCGGGTGGCTTCGCCACTGGATCGCCGGAAACATCTTGCACCACCTCAACCCGAAAGGGAGTTGCCGCGTTGCGGCTGATTCAGGGTCATCAATATTGTTCGCGCGTGGACTTTGCCCCAGTTTAAAATCCCGGCGGTCGCTCGTCCACCACGCCGAAGGCGCGCTCCAGTGCCAGTGCGGCGTTTACCATCGGGCCCTCCTCGAACAGGCGGCCGATCAGGGTCACGCCGTGCGGCACGCGGCGCGGCGGCGAGAAAGTTGGCATTGGACGATCGGGGTCGGGCGCCCAATCGCTGCGCGCTTTCGCCACTTCGACGAATCCCGCGCGCAACACCAACGCCGGATGGCCGGTGAAATTCGTGATGGTCAGCATTTCGTCGCGCACCGAGGGCACCAGAAGCAGATCGACTTCCGAAAACAGCCGCGCCATTTCTTCGGCAACTTTGCGGCGCAGGCGGTCCGCCTGCACGAAATCGACGGCGGAGAGAAAACGCGCTTGCCGAAAAATGTTCGGCCAGGCGTCGGGCACTTGCGCCTTGAGTTCGCGCAGTCCGCCGCTGAGCGTCAGTTCCTCGAAAGCGGCCGCGCCTTCGGCGAACAGAATAAGGTTGAGCGAGTCGTAGGGCCAGTCGGGAATAGAAACCTCGACCGGAACCATTCCAACTTTCTTGACAACATCCACGGCCGCGCGATCGACGGCGGTCGCGGGATTTTCATTCATCCACTTTGGAAAATAACCGACACGCAGGCCCGCGACGCTCGCGCCCACGTCGAAGTCAAGATGGCTGGGCACGCTGGCTACGTCGCCGGCGTCCGGCCCCGAGATCGCGTGTAGCACGAGCATGGCGTCTTCGACGGTCCGAGTCATGGGACCAAGTTTGTCGAGCGACCAGCAGAGAGTCATGGCGCCCGTACGCGCGACGCGGCCGTAGGTGGGCCGCAGCCCGGTGATGCCGCAGCGCATCGACGGGCTGATGATGCTGCCACCGGTCTCGCTGCCGATCGCGAAGCCGACTAATCCTGCAGCCGTGGCCGCGCCCGGCCCGGCGCTCGATCCTGACGACGCTTCCTCGAGCAGCCACGGATTCATCGTCTGGCCGCCAAACCAGATATCGTTCAGGGCGAGCGCACCCAGGCTGAGCTTGGCCACCAGCACGGCTCCGGCGTCGTGCAGGCGCTTCACCACCGCGGCGTCTTTCGTGGGTACGCGGTTACGAAAAGGCTCGGCGCCGTAAGTAGTGGGAATTCCCGCGGTGTCGAGCAGATCCTTGCCGCCCCACGGAATCCCGTGCAGCGGCCCGCGATACTTGCCCGCCGCAATTTCTGCGTCAGCTTGCCGGGCTTGCTTCAGCGCCAGCTCGCGGGTCAGTGTGATCACGCAATGCAGCTTAGGATCGAACTGCTCCAGCCGCTTCAGATAAATGTTCGTAAGGCGCTCGGAGGTAAGTTTGCGCGTCTCGATCCAGTGCGCGAGATGCGTCACCGGACTGAAGGCAATGTCCTCCTCGCGCTCGGGCATAGGGGCAAGGTCGATCTGGGTGCGCAGGAAGCGGTCGCGCTCCGGACCAGATTTCTGCCCAGGCAAGATCGGATTCCACAACGTGGCGGGAGCGAGGGTGGTAGGCAACGCCAGTTTACGCGGGCCAGTGCGCCGCTCATAGAGGTACGCCATCGTCTTGCGCCAACTGCCGGCGGCCACGGCACGCTCGGCTGTAGTCATTTCGAACTGCACGAGCTTCTCCGCCTCGGCAAACGTGGTGGTCGACACTTCCGGTCCGACGGCCGGTCCTGCTCCGAACGCTGGCGGCGCTCCGGGCGGCAGGTCTTGCGGATTTTGCGCCACCATATTTTGCCCCGCCGGATTTTGTCCGGCACTCCGCAGCGCGGCCGCCGCTCCCAGGACTCCCATCGATGTCACAGTTAAGAATTGTCTGCGCGATTTCGCCATGAATCCTCCGCAGGGCATTGTAGCCGCTCTCGTCGGGCTAGTTGCCATCAGCTTTCCCATACGCAACTTCAAAAATCCTTACGCTAAGGACACGAAGTCTCACGAAGGAAACTTCCGGGCAAATCCTTCGTGGCCTTCGTGGTTCATGCTCTTTCTCTTCGCCTCTCCAACCGACCCGGCATATAATGACGCGCGAACATGGCCCTGACCTCTGGCACGAAACTCGGTCCGTACGAAATTCAATCGCCGCTGGGCGCGGGCGGCATGGGCGAGGTCTATCGCGCGCTCGACACGCGTCTCGATCGCACCGTCGCCGTCAAGATTCTTCCTTCGCATCTTTCGGAGAATCCCGAAGCCAGGCAGCGCTTCGACCGCGAGGCCCGCGCTATCTCGTCGCTGAACCATCCCAACATCTGTACGCTGTACGACGTTGGCCACCAGGACGGCGTTGATTTTCTGGTAATGGAGTTTCTGGAAGGCGAGACTCTTGCTGACCGGTTGCGCAAGGGCCCGCTGCCGGCCGAACCTCTCCTGAAGTGCGCCAGCGAAATCTGCGAGGGATTGGAGAAGGCGCACCGCAGCGGTGTGATCCATCGCGATCTGAAGCCGGGCAACATCATGCTGACGAAAACCGGCGCGAAGCTGATGGACTTTGGTCTGGCGAAGTCGGTGGCGTCGGCAGCTCCACCGTCTTCGAGTTTGACTTCGAGCCTGGCCGGGACGCCGAACCGTCCCGGCGAAAGCCAGCCGCTGACAGCGAGAGGGACGGTTGTGGGCACGTTTCAGTACATGTCGCCCGAGCAGGTCGAAGGCAAGGAAGCCGACGCCCGCAGCGACATTTTTGCGCTGGGCGCGGTGCTCTACGAAATGGCGACCGGCAAGCGGGCCTTCGAGGGCAAGACAACAGCCAGCGTGATCGCGGCCGTGCTGGCGGCCGAGCCCCAGCCGATCTCGATGATTCAGCCCATGTCGCCGCCAGCGCTCGATCGCGTCGTCAAGACCTGCCTGGCGAAAGATCCCGATGAACGGTTTCAGAGCGTGCACGATGTGAAGCTGCAACTGCGCTGGGTCGCCGAAGGCGGATCAAAGGCGGGCGTACCGGCTCCGGTTGCCGAGCGTCGAAAAGCCCGCGAGCGCGTCGCCTGGATCGTCGCCGCAGTTGCTGTGTTGGCAGCACTGGCCATCGCCTTCCTTCATATCCGCCAACCTGCGCCGGAGGCGCGCGTCGTCCGCTCCACGATTCTCCCGCCCGACAACGGCTCGTTCGTGTTCCTCGGCCCGACGGGCACGCCCATGCTTTCGCCAGATGGCCGCAACGTCGTATTTTTGGCGCGGGTCGCAGGAGTCACACAGCTCTGGGTGCGGGCGCTAGATTCCTTCATGCCTCGCCTGCTGCCCGGCACCGAGGATGCCAATGCCGCATTCTGGTCGTCCGACGGCCGCAACATCGGATTTTTCGCGCAGGGCAAGCTAAGACGAATCGCGATGACCGGTGGACCCGTGCTGACTTTGTGCGACGTGGACCAGGGGCGCGGGGGCAGCTGGAGCGCCAAGGACGTCATCCTTTTCGCCAAGTATCCGGGTGAAGTCTTCAGTGTTTCCGCTACCGGAGGCACCCCGCAGCAGATCACTCACCTTGATGTGTCTCGGCACGACACCACCCATCGCTGGCCCTACTTTCTGCCCGATAGCAATCATTTTTTGTATATGGCGTCGGCGCTGGGATCGGCCAGCGACGAAAATGTCGTCTATTTGGGTTCGTTGGACGGGAAGGATAACCGGATTCTGTTTCACGCCTCGTCGCAAATGGCCTACGACAGCGGTCATTTGTTGTATCTCGTCGACAAGACGCTGGTGGCCCGGCCGTTTGATTGGGCCAAGCTGGAGTTCTCCGGCGACGCCGTTCCTATTGCCGAGGGCGTACAGTTCGACGGCATTTTCAGCAACGGAGTGTTCTCGGCGTCGGGCAATGGAGTGTTGCTCTACCAGACCGGAACTTTCTCCAGCGTGCGAAACATGCAATTGCTCGATGCCAGCGGTAAGGATTTGGGGCGTCTTGGGGACGCAATGTCTTCCTTCGGGGCGCGAATTTCGCCGGACGGAAAACGCATAGCCTATACGTTGATCGAGAGGAATAGCGGGAAGGCCGATATCTGGATTCACGATATCGCTTCCGGAAACCGGACCCGGATGACCATCGATCCGGTCCGCAGCCAGTATCCCGTGTGGTCGCGCGACGGCCAGAACCTCACCTATGTTTCTACTCGTTCGGGCAAGTGGGTTGTCTATGTGAAACCGGCGAATGGCATGGGGGTGGAGCGAAAAGTGTGGGAACCCGAGTTGACCGGATATCCGAGTGACTGGACCCTCGATTCGAAAAATCTGATTGTGGTCGATCGTTCGCCAGCCACCGGGAGAAACCGCCTCGCTCTGGTTCCAGCCGATGGCGCGGGGAAGCCGGGCCCGCTGCTCGAGGTACAGGGCTGGAATGTGGCCCTTCCGCGGCTCTCGGGCGACGGGCGCTGGATCGCCTACCAGTGCGACGAGTCCGGCAAGTATGAGATCTACGTTTCCCCTTTTCCCAAGCCGGAAGGAAAACTGCAGATCTCTCTGGCCGGTGGACGCATGCCCGCTTGGCGGCACGATGGCAAGGAACTCTACTACGTTTCGCTGGATGGAATGCTGATGGCCGCGGAATTAAAAGAGAGCAACGGCACGCTGCAGGTGGCGTCGACTCGCGCGCTGTTTCCCATCAAAGTCAGCACAGCTAACGACAGCTACGACGTCTTCCCCGACGGAAAGAAATTCCTGTCCAACACTATCACTACCGAAGAGACTCCCACTCCGCTCAGCCTGGTGCTCAACTGGCCGGCAGAGCTGAAGAAGTAGGAAGTCGAAAACAAAATTATGGATGCGGGAAGGATACCTCTTTCCGCAAGTAAGTGGTTCCCGCAGCGAGGCTCATTGTTTCAGGTCAGCGGGCCAGTTGGTGATCAGGGTGAGGGGTTCGGTGATGGATTGTGGCAGGACGGTATTCATCACGAATTTCTTGCCGTCGACGGAGACCGTGTAAGGTCCCGAGGCAATGCCCACGGTGGTGGCTTTGAACAGGGCGTGGGGCGCGCCCAGTTGCAGGCTGGCGCCCTTCTGGCTAACGTCCACAGCCATGATCTGCCCATCATTCGAAATGAAGAAAAGTTCTTTGCCATCCTTCCGCCAGTTTGGCCTCGATCCCCCGGCGGTTGATACCTGCCAGCGGCCGGCGCCGCTGGGGAAAGGCTGGATGTAAACCTCCATGCGGCCAGTCTCACTATTGGCATAGGCCAGCCATTTGCCGTCGGGCGAGAAAGAGGGCGTGACGTCCGGGAAATTCGTGGCTACCACCGGAAACGGTTTTTGCTCGCCGGACTTATCCGGGAACATAGGCAGCGCCCAGATATCAAAGCCAGTATTCGATTTCGGATCGCGCCGCATGTAGGCGATGTAGCGGCCATCCAGGGAGATGGAAAAAGGAATGTTGACTATAGCGGGGGTTTCCAGCAGCTTCTCTTTGCTGCCTGTGCCGTCGGCGTTTTGCCGGTAGATAGAGTCCGTAGCGCCACTGGGCCCATAGTTAAAGACCATGGATTTTCCGTCGGGCCACCAGACGGGGCTGCCGCTGTAAAGTGGGCCAAAGGTGAGGCGGGTCTTGGTGTGGCGGGCGAGGTCCACCACCCAGATGTCGCCGATGCCGTTGGTTTCCAGGGTAAACGCTAACTTGCCGGCATCGGGGGAAAGCGCGGGATTGTAGTAATCGGCGGTGTCGGGCAGCACGGGCTCGCCCTGCTTGCCGGCAGCATCGAACCAGAAGAGTTGAGAGCCGCCGCCGGCCGCGCCATGCTGGTAAAGCAGTTCGCCGTTTGCGGAGGCCGTCAGGACGCTGCGCCAGATGTCAGTATTGACGGCGACATGGTCGGCCAGGGGCTTGGCTTCACCGTCCAACACCAGACTGCGCGGGTTGAAACGTTGCGCCATCAGAGTGTTGTCGCGCACGAACAATAGATATCCCGGGGCCGTGTAGATGGCGTTGGAATCGTTGCGCAGCAGCAGCTTGCGCTCTTTGGAATCGATCGAGGCCAGATAGATGCCGCTGTCCGCGCTCGTCGCGCCATGGGCGAAGTAGAGAAAGTGTTTGCCATCGGGAAGAAAATCGGGCCAGCGATGGGAAGTCTCCTTGGCGTCTAGCGTGGTCAGGGCGACGCGCGTGCCCCCAGCGGCATCGACGCGCGCAAGGCCCGCAGTGGAATCCGGCGCGAAAACGATGGTGCCGGTGCTGTTCCACGCTCCTCCGCGTCCGCCGGGAGCGTCGCAAAGGGCCTGTGGAGGACCGCCGCTGACGTCGACCTTGTTCAGCTTGGCCGCGGCGAAGAACGCCACGTACCGGCTGTCGGTGGACCAGAACGGGTAGGTTGCGCCCTCGGTTCCGGACATGGGCTGCGCGACCGCGGAGTTCAGCGGCCGGATCCAAAGCATTTGCTTGCCGTCTGTGTTCTTGGCTACGAAGGCGATTCGCAGCCCGTCCGGCGAGAGCACCGGCGGGCCCGACGTGTTACCGGTCAGCAGGAAAGTGGTTTTCTCGGGCGCGAGGATGTAGGAGTGAACCGAGACCTGCGGCGCGCGCGAGGATTGTAAGTAGGCGAGCGCGAACGCGATGGTGGCAATGGCAAGCATTGCCGCGGCCGCCCACGGCAGCCAGGACCGCCGTGCCGGCACAACTAGGGACGCCGGTGATGGAGTTAGCGGGGCCTCGACGATCGCCTGCAACTGCAGTTTCAGATCGTGCGCGGTCTGGATGCGCTCGTCAGGATCTTTGTCGAGGCAGAGGCGGATGACGCGGTCCAATCCCGGTGGTGTCTGGGGACGCAGAATACTGACCGACGGCGGGTCCACGGCGAGAATCTGCCCCACGATGCTGGCCTGCGTCTTGCCTTCGAAGGTGCGCTTGCCCGTGACCATCTCGAACAGCATCACGCCGAAGGAGAAGATGTCGGAGCGGGCGTCGGCCTCGATGCCCTGGATCTGCTCGGGCGACATGTATTGGACCGTCCCGATCACCGCTCCGGCGGTGGAAAGCGGTGTGGTGGGCGACGGGGAGGGCATGGTCTGCGTGAGGGCCGCGGCGAAAACAGAAGGTGACCTGCCGCTTCCTGTCCCAGACGCGACCGTCGCGCCGAGCGGCTTCGCCAGACCGAAATCGAGAAGCTTGGCGCCGGACTTTGTGAGCATCACGTTGCCGGGCTTAAGATCGCGATGCACGACTCCGGCGCGATGGGCTTTTTCGAGAGCATCGGCAATCTCGATGGCGATGGTCAGAATTTGTTCGGGAGCGAGAGGCCCCTTCCTCAATCGCTCGGCCAGAGACTCGCCTTGCAGGAACTCCATCACCAGGTAGTCGATGGGGCCCTCGTTTCCCACATCGTGGAGCACGCAGATATGTGGATGCTGAAGCTGGGAGATGATCTTAGCCTCACGTTCGAAACGGGCCCGCAGCTCGGCGCTTCCCACCAGTTGAGCGTTCAGTACTTTGATCGCAACCGTGCGTTCCAATCGCGTGTCGCGAGCGCGATACACTTCGCCCATGCCACCCGCGCCGAGCGGCGATTCGATTTCGTAGGGGCCAAGTCTCGTACCAGAGGTCAGAGCCATGCGTGGGCGCAATTATAGCGTGCGCAGCAGGGAGATGACGCGACGCTTGTCCGATTGGTCTCAGCCCTTGAGAATAGGAATTTTCCTAGCAGAGCCGTTGCCGAGATCACACCCGCGCGGGGTGCTTCGACTCCGTGAGATCGACTCCGTGAGATCGACTCCGTGAGATGGTCCGCTTCGCGGACCATCTCACTGGCGCTCAGCCTGATAACCCGGGCATCGCAATCGCACTCTCAAATTTCCGCCGGCCTCGCCACGTGATCGATGACGAGAATCTCCATCGGTGCTTTTTGCGGCTCGAGTTTCAGCCACAGCGGTTCCTGAATCGCGGTAAAGAGCGAAGCTTCGGGCGAGGCTGTGCTCCCAGTCTCTGGCCGAGCTCCTTCCGTCCCTTACGCGAGAACTCGGCTTACTGCTGGAGTGTGAAGTTCACCTGCAGTTGGGTTTCGACCTCGACTGGTTCGCCGTTTAGCAGGTAGGGCTCGTACTTCCACTGTTTGACGGCCTCGATCGCGGATGGGGCTAGCATCGGGTGTCCGCTAATTATCTGGAGGTTCTCGACGTCTCCATCCTTGCTGATAGTCGCATCCAAAACTACCGTCCCCTGGAGGTGCGCCTGGCGCGCTGTCTCAGGATAGTCGGGAGGTACTTTTTTCAGGACAAGGCCATTCATCACTTCCCCCGGCACGCGAACGGGCGTCGACCCTTCTGATGGCTCTACGGTAGGTTTCTCGACATGATCGATGACGAGAATCTCCATGGGAGCTGCCTGCGGTTCCAGCTTCAGCCCGAGCTGTTCCTCAAGCGCCGTGAACAGCGTAGGCTCAGAAGAGGCCGACGACGTGCCCTCGGTGACTGGAGTGCTTCCCATCAACTTCGTCATTCCAGCTTCGCGTTGCCCCGGCGTCCACCGCAGGGAAAAGTCGTAGTTGCCCTTGAGCCCGGTTTTATCCAGAACGGTGTGGCCCAGTTGCCACGACAGTTGTTCTACCAGAGGTTCCAGGGTAGTCCCTTGATCGATTAACTCGCCCGGGCCCATATGCATCATGCCGGTTCCGGTGCGACCGTTCGGACCCTTGAATCCATTGGGGTAGCTGTCTCCAGGTTTCGCCTCCTGCAGTTTGGGCCCGCCCTCCGCGACGACCAGTTCGTAGACTTGGACGTCTTTCATCTGCCGGTGCAGAGTCATCTGGAAGCGGTCCGCCAAAAGCGCCTGCAGCATCAACCGAAGGTGCTGAATCCCAATACCGCCTGCATCTTTCGGCGTATCCTCGACCGGCGAGTCTGGCAGCTTCACGTCGATGTCGTATTTTTCCGAGTTGACCCAGTCCGGAGCTCCCGAGATCAGATCGGCCTGGACTCCATAGGCCACTCCAATCACCGTCTGCAACGTAGCACCCTGCGCGGTAAACCCGTGAGGCGAAAACATGATCCCGACGTGCTCTTTCACACCGTTCACAGATCTGTGCGGTTGGATCGAAGCGGATTTGTATGCAGGTGCGGCGGCAACCGCATTTTCAGCCTGCCCCTGGGCCCGCATTCGTGGTGCATTCGCCAGACCGAACACGATCGGCAATGCGAGGGCGAGCACTCCCGCGGTGCTGAGCAACAGTTTTCTTCCGAAATCCAGTTTTCGTGCAATTCGCTCGGTCATGATGTTCACCATCCTCTTTTTAAGATCGGACCCCGTCACCCCAGACACGCAAGCCAGCGGAGATCCCACGCAGAATTCACATACTTTCAAAATGCTCTCGGCATAGACCTGCCGTTCGCTGCCCAGTTCCACGACTTCCTCGTCGCAGGCGCGCTCGCGCTCCTCGACCATCCGCGCCCCCAGCCACCACACCAAGGGATGGAACCAGAACAGCGCTTCGACCACCATGTGGACAGCGGCGGCCAGATTGTCGCGGCGGCGTACGTGCCAGACCTCGTGCGCGAGAATGGCCTCCAGATGCGCGGGCTCGAGGTGCTCGGAAATTCCTTCCGGCCAGATCAATACCGGCCGTGCAATGCCGAAGATTCCCGGTTCCAGAGAAGCGCGCGACAACACGATTTCAATCGGCCTTCGGAGGCCCGCCATGCGTTCCTGCCGGCGGAGTGCATCGACTTCCGGTCCTTCCTGCAATGGCGCTGCCTCTCGCATCGCGGTGGAAACGCGCCGCCAGCGCGCGCACCATACGAAGAGCACCACCGCGCATCCGCACAACCAGGTTGCGAGGAAGATCCCGGGAATCCAATGCTGCAGACCGGACACGACCGCGGGACCAGCCGGCGAGGTGACCGTCATCGGCATTGCCGGCAACGAGAAGGGCTGGCCGATCTCTTCCATGGCTACGTACAGACCGCCGTTCGCTGCGGGCGAAGAGTGGGACCATGCCAGAAAGCTGCCGGTGGTGACCAGCAGCGAAAACGGAACCAGAAATTTCACCGACGCCGCCAGCCAGAGCCAGTAGCGGGCACGCGCGTGATTCTTGCGCAAAACGAACGTCAGCAATGCGACAGCGGCGGCAAACAGCGTCGACTGCCACAAATGATTGCCCAGTCCCGGGGCCAAACCTCTCCACAGTGCGGACAAATGTGCTGGCGTCATTGTGATTTTTCCTTTGGTTTGAGATCGACGGGAAGTGGCAATCGGTTCGTGACGAAGTCTGAGATCCGCGTGGCAGCGGGTGGATCCATATTGGCCAGCACGGCGACGACGTAGCCGGGACCGGGGCAGATCTCCAAGGCTCCATTCATTCCGGGAGCGCCACCCCCATGACCGAAGCATCGCGTGCCGTTAATCTTGTGGTCTCCGAAACCGTAGGCATACGTGTTGTCTGGAGTGCCCGCCTTGCCCGTGGTTAGCAGCTCGGTGTAGTGCGGATTGAGTAGCTTGCTCTCTTGCAGAGCATCCGCAAACTTCACCAGATCTTCGACTGAGGAATAACCGCCGCCCGCTGACGTCCCGCGGAAGGGCAGCGTGTCGGTATTCGGCTGTCCTTCCGGACTGTGCATTTTCGTGTATCCGATGCTGCGATCCGCGACCGCCTTCTCTTCCGGCTCCGAGCCGCTGGAAGTCATGCCTGCCGGAATGTAGATGTGTTCCCGAACGTAGTCGTAGTAGCTTTGGCCGCTGACTTTCTCGATGATCACACCGAGCAGAATGAAGCCGTAGTTGCTGTACTCCCAGCGACTGCCCGGGTCGAATTCGGGGGCGCGATTTCCATAGAGCTTGACGTAGTCCTGCAGCGTGCGAAGTTCGAGCCGATGCGCTTCAAACTCAGGACCAAAGATGTCGCCCGTACCGCCAGTATGGGTCAGCAGCTGATGGATTGTGACTTTCGCGGCGACGTCTTTGTTGGGATAGTCCGTGAGGTATTTTCCCAGAGGATCGTTGAGTCCCAGCTTGCCCACCTGCACCAACTGCAAGATCGAAACGGCCGTAAACATTTTGTTCATGGAGCCGATGCGAAAGCGCGTTCTCAGCGTGTTCGGTACTTTGTGTTCTCGATCGGCGAGGCCATACGCCTCGGCAAAAATCGGCTTGCCATTTTGGGCGACCAGCACCGCACCGGCCAAGCTGCCTGCCTCCGCATCCGCATCCAGCTTCTTTCTCAGGGCCGCGGTCAACTCGCTTTCGCTCATACGTGGAAGGGCGAACTCGGCAGGCCGCGGAACAGCTTCCAGGTCCATACTGAGGATGCGATGGGGCTCGGCCGCGTCGGTCTCCAGAGTAAGTCGCGCAAACTGATCGGAGCTCCCCTCCTGCACGAGAACAGTCAATTTTGTCGAAGTAGATGTTTCCACTTTCCTGAGTTCAAAGCCGCCCGTTTGTTGCCGAAATCGCAACCCCTGTTCCAAGCTCTCCAGTCTTGATGGAAAGTTCTTTTGCAGGAAGTCGCGGTAAGCGTCCCGATCCCCGCGGTTGAAAGCCTCCAGCCAGGCGGCACATTGGTGGGCGGCAGGTGTATCCGGGAGTTGCACCTGCGCAGCGAGAACGCCCAACAGAAGTAGCAACGCAGAAAGCAGTCCGCTGAGACGGTTGATTGCCACCCGAAGGACCCATCGTTTCAAGGACAAGCTTGCCGGTGTCATTTTGCTTTGTCCTTTCTCTCCAGCTTGCGGAGCGTCCTCTCGGCTTCCTTCACATCTTCCAGCGTGAGTTGGCCCGATTCGATCAGATGCGCCATCACCGGCTGTGTGCGGCCGCCGAACAGGGCCAGCAGATCGTCGATCAACTTGCTCTGCGCCGCGTCACGGGAAACCGCCGCCGCAAAAATGTGAAAGTTTCCGACTTTCCTGACGCGGCGCACCGCCTTCTTCCCTTCCAACCGGTATACCGTGGTTTGCACGGTCGTGTATGCGGGCCGGTTTTTCTCGGGGAAGGCATCCTGAATCTCGCGGATGGAGGCTTCGCCGCGGGTCCACAGCGTTTCCATGATCTGCAGTTCCAGCTTGGCTAATTTCGGTCCGGCCATGTCATCTCCTATCAGTGTATGCAGTATTACTACATGTGTAGTTTTCATGTCAAGTCTTTTTTCTACGACTTGCCAGCGCCTGCCAGAGGTGTCTTGCGGTCCAACCCCCAAAAGCCGCCACCAGCGGCCCATTGCGCCGGGTTACGTTTCCGGATATACTCCCGCATTCTCTGGGAGGAGAACGAATGACTCCACAACGCACTCGGATGTGCGGATCGCGCCAGTTGGCCGCCGCGATCCTTTTCTTCAGCTTGGCGGCGGTCTCAGGCCTGCATGCGCAGGTCACGAATGCCTCGTTATCCGGCACCTACACTTTTCAACTCGGCTCGGCCGACGGCTACGCCGCTCAGTTCAACATGTTCGGCCAGCAGGTGGGATTCTGCCCGAGCGCGACTTACAAAGTTCCTTTCGGCTATTACTGCTACTTCAACCCCACCGCATCGGATCTGACCGCTGGCACCCTTGTGGCAGATGGAAACGGAAACATCGTCACGGGGAGCAGTTTCACAAACACCTTCGACCCCCAGGAATATCAGTGCGCCAAGAAATCCAACCCGGTAGCGGTCTGCCCTTACAAGGTGCCCTCCGGCAAGGTATGGAGCAGCACCACTGCCTACGGGGTTGGCGCATTGGTGGATTACACGGTAAGCGGCAAGGTGCTCACCTTCCAGGCCGTGAAGACTAACACCGGCATTGCGCCGAGTTCGAGCACCTGCTCCGCCACTGTGCAGCCGCCCAACTGCGACTGGGACCAGGTCTACCAGTCGGCCGCGTCCGGCGTGACATCCACCAAGACTGACACCATGACCGGCACCTACACCACGCAGAGCAATGGCAGCGGCGTCATGCAGATAACGCCAACCGGCGCCAAAACCAGTTCGAGCTTTGTCATCCTTGTGCAGCCAACCCCGCTCGCGGTCGGACAGATCATCGCCGTGCAAGGCATGTCCTTGATCAACAACGAAAATAACGCCACGGGAACGGCAGTGCGGGTGAAGTAGTTCGGTAGTGCGTCGGAGCAGGAGTTGCCGGCATAAATGAAGGTCGTTCAGAGAAATCTGGGCGGCCTTTTCCTTTTTTGACTTGCGCCGTCGGACCGCACCGTAACGTCGCAAAGAGCCTTAGAGATGATTTGCCTACGAAATCCACAGGCAGTTGTGACATCGGTCACAGCTTTCGTCTGCATTCCTGTTCTACGCTGTACTGTTTCCCCGGTAACCCTCCGAGCAGACGTCACATTGTCGAGGTCTCCCCATGCATGGGAGAAGTTGCACGTGTCTGCTCGCGATTTTGATTCTGCTCGTGGTGCCGACTGGGTTGCATGGACAGTCGGATCGCGTCACTCCTGCGCCGGAATTCGGCATCCCCACGGACCTGCCGCCGGGTGCAGGTCAACCTCCGATTCCTGGCCCTTTCCAGTCCCGGTGGCCCATCACGCCGCCGGGCGCGCCTCCTGGAACGCCAGCAGGAATCATCGACTTCCGTGTCATCGCTCGCGCCGCCGGCACTATCTTTTCGGGCACTGTCGTCTCGATTGCCCGGCGGCCAGCGAACCGAGGCCAAGCGGTCGAAACGGTTGCCATCACTTTCCACATTGAGAACGCGATCCGCGGGGTCACTCCCGGAGAGGACCTGACCATCTCGCAGTGGATTGGCCTATGGTCGGGGGGCCAGCGTTACCGCGTGGGCGAACGCGTGCTTCTTTTTCTTTATCCCCCGAGCAAGCTGGGACTGACGAGTTCGGTCGCCGGGCCGGTGGGACGTTTCATGATCGATCCCTGGGGCCGCGTCTTGCTTTCGGCTCAACATCTTTCAGCCTTTCGAACCGATCCCGTCCTGGGTGGGAAGTCGCGCGTACGTTTCAGCGACTTCGCCCGGGCAGTACAGCGAGCCAGCGATGAGGAGTGAGTGCGAAACAAAGTACGAATCTAAAGAAGCGACCATGAAAAACCGCATGGCATTTACGGCTCGCTCATTTCTCCTCAGGCTGGCCCTGTCGGCGGCGATGATTCTGTTCGCCGCACTGCTGTCCCGCGCCGGCGGCCCCAAGAGCGTCGCCGGCACCAGCTATTTCGACCCGACCACCACCGGCCAGCCGCTGGTGTGGCCGCAGGGACTCATTACTTATTACACCGATCAGGGCGATCTTAGCCCGATCCTGCCCAACGCCACCGCCAACAGCTTCGTGGCCAGTTCGTTCAGCCAGTGGTCCACCGTGCCAACCGCGGCTCTCACTGTCGCGAGTGGCGGCCAGCTCGCCGAAGATGTAAGTGGGTCGAACGTCATTCGCAATGCGGACGGCAGCATCTCTATGCCGGCCGACATTCAATCCACGGCGACCGGAACTCCCATTGGCATCGTCTACGACTACGACGGCACCGTGACCGACGCCCTCATCGGAGCTGGCGCGGGCGGCTCCAGCCAGTGCTTTTCCAACGCCGTATACGGAGGCGCCGACAATTACGGATCGTTCGCAACCTACCAGCACGCGCTCATCGTGATCAACGGACAGTGCGCTCTACAGTCGTCACAACTCACCGACGTTGAATACCGCCTGGTGCGCGTGATCGGCAGCGTGTTGGGCCTCGGCTGGTCGCAGGTTAACCCCAACGTCATCACCCGCACGCCCGCTCCTACATCCGAGGATTTCGCGGGATTTCCCGTGATGCACTCGACCGATCCCTTGAATTGCGTGCCCATCACGGTCTGTTACGCCAATCCGTACCAGCTCGCCATGGATGACGGCGCAGCGATCTCCCGTCTCTATCCGGTCACTGCGCAGAATCTGTCGAGCTTTCCCGGCAAGCAGGTGTTTTCCACCGCCACCGCGCGCATCCACGGCTCGGTGCGGTTCACCGACTCGCATGGAAATGCCGCGCAGGCCATGGAGGGAGTCAACGTGGTGGCGCGCTGGATCAATCCGGCAACCGGACTGCCGTCGCGCAGGTATGCGGCGGCGGCGGTCTCCGGTTTTCTGTTCACGGGCAACGCCGGCAACCCCATCACCGGCTTCAACGACGCGCTGGGAGATCCCCTTGCCGATTGGGGGTCGAACAGCCAAGCCCTGGAAGGCTTCTTTGACCTGGCTGGCCTGCAGTTGCCGAATGGCGGCAGCGCGCAGTATCAGCTGAGCGTGGAAGGACTTGACCCAAGATGGTCTCTAGGCGTTGGCTCCTACTCCCCGGGTCCGGTCGCGCCTTCGGGACTAGTCCTGCCCATCGTGGTAACCGTCAGCGCGGGCACCGATGTGGAGCAAGACATTTTCATGGCCGGCAGTGCCCAGGCTCTGCCTCAGCCTGCCTCCACATGGACTGCCCCGGCCGCTTTGCCCCAGGCAGGAGATTGGGAGGGATCGCTGAGCGGCTATGGAGACGTTGCCTACTTCCTCCTGCCGGCGCAAGCGAATCGCACGTTATCCATAGCAGTCACCGCGCTGAATGAATCCGGCCAGGCCAGCGTGGGCAAAGTCCAACCCGTGATTGGCATGTGGGACGCAACTGATCCGCTGGGCACCGCGCCTCCGGCGTTCTCGCCTTCTCCCTTCAACCAGCTCACTTATGGCATGACCCGGCTCGACGCTCAGGTCGCCGTATCAACGAACTACCTGGTCGGGATTTCCGATCTCCGCGGGGACGGCCGCCCGGACTACCTCTACCACGCGTACGTGCTCTACGCGGACTCCGTTTCTCCGGAGCGTACCGGGGTCAAGGGCGGCGCGGTCACCGTGCAGGGCGCCGGGTTCCACGCGGGGCTGACCGCAGCAATCGGCAGCACCGCAACGACCGTCCTCGCCGTGAGCGCCGGACAAATGTTGCTGGCCGCGCCCGCACACGTCGATGGTCTCCAGAACATCGCCATCACCGATCCCATCAGCGGCGGCTCCTCCATCATGACAAATGCGCTGACCTACGGCGCTGCCACCAGTGACACCATCATCCTGCTCGGCACTGGATTGAATCCCTCGACTCCTGTGGGAACGCAGGCCGCAAACCCGGTGACGGTGCGCGTGCTGGCAGCCGACGGCGTTACGCCCGTCAACGGCGCAACGATTGGATGGACTGCCAGCAACGGCCTGCAGCTTTCGGCGTGCGGCGGCACTTCGTCGTGCTCAGTCACCAGCGACCAGAATGGAGATGCCGCTACCTGGCTTACACCTACGGCAGTCGGAGCCGCGACTATTACCGCAACCCTCGCGCCGGGAGTCTACAGTTCCTCGCCATCGGTAAGCGCGACGCTCAATGCCACCGAGTCGGCCTCCGACATTGGAGTGTTGAATCCTTATCTTTCGATTGCCCAGGGCGCCACCGTCGGCCTCGCGCTCACCGCCCGCGTTCTGAGCAATGGCACGCCGCAAAGCAACGTGAGCGTGAACTACACCGTGGTCAGCGGCTCCGGAACGCTGAGCGCCGCCAGTTCGGAAACCAGTACCACCGGCTACGCCACCGTAACCTTGACCCTGACGCAATTCACAACTTCGGCGCAAGTGAGCGCTTGCGTGGCACCCGCGAATGCCCCGTGCCAGCCCTTCTATTTGACCCCAGTGCCGCTTGCGCAACAGAATTTGCAGCCCGTGAGCGGGGCTGGACAGGTCTCCACCGGCCAGGCGTTTCAGCCAATCGTGGTGCGGGTCACGGATTCTTCTTCGCCGCCGAATCCCGTGATCGCGGCCAGCGTGGCCTTCCTGAGCACGGTGCTGCGGTCCGAGGGATCTTCTCCCGGCAATCCCTCCATGCCTGTGATCCTGAAAGTGAGCCAGAGCAGTGCTGCCACCGACATGGACGGTCTGGCAAGCGTTGTACCCTCAGCCGGCGGCTTCAGCACCCCGTTGGAAGTGGATGTAGGAGTCACGGCCGGGATCAGCGCCTGGCTCGACTATCCGCTGGAGGTGTTCCCTGCCTTGAGCGGGAGCGCGGGAGGAATATACCCACCGTCAGTAAGACCGGTGGGCATCAGCCGGCCTGTAGGAATCGAGGAACGTTAGCGCAACCACCAGCACCGACTGTCGTCGAAACGATGGTCTTCGAAAAATGGTATTGTCATTCCGACCGGAGCGCAGCGGCAAAGCCGCAAGCGCAGTGGAGGAACCTGCTGTTTCCCGCGTCGGCTAACTGGTGGCCATCCGCCGGCGGCGATACCCAGCTCTGAACACTCAGGCGAGGCCCTCTGGATCGCGGCGGACGCTATGCAGCAGGGCGCGCAGCCCGCAGGCTAGCAACATCAGGCCACCGACCGGAAAGCAGATCAGCATACCCAGCAGGCCAATCAATCCCACAAAGCTGCTCGGCCCGCATGGCCCCCAGGAGCCGCCTGCAAACAACGCCACCAGACACACCCCTCCGGCTGCGAGGACAACCAGCGCGGATCGCATCAGCTTCGACACAGGAAAAGTCTAGCATCGCAAACAGAGGCTTCCCAGCACCCGAAAGTAACCATCCGAGCCTGCACTAGAGGCAATTAGTGGCTTGCCCGGTTACGGAAAGTCAACGGCTTACACGTAAGCTCAACGACTCGCTGCCCCGTTCTCAGCGCTGTCATCCTGAGCGGCGTCCTTTGCCGCGAAGGAACTATGCAGTTCCGGCAGCGGAGTACATAGATCCTTCGCTTCGCTCAGGATGACAGGCCTGCATCGGCGATCCCAACCTCCGGTCGTCACTTCGTCCACTGATCCACCCAGGCATTTACGGTTTCGTACCACAGCTTCGAATTCTGCGGCTTCAGCACCCAGTGGCCTTCGTCGGGGAAATAGAGCATCTTCGACGGGACGCCTTCCATCTGCAGCGTGGTGAAAAGCTGGAAGCCTTCGCTCACGTCGAGCCGGTAGTCGCGCTGGCCATGAATAACGAGAGTCGGCGTCTTGAAATTCTTGGCGTACTGGTGCGGCGACCACTTCACATAGCTTTCGCGATTGTCGTAGGGAGTGCCTTTGAACTCCCAGTTATTGAACCAGAGTTCTTCGGTCGTGCCCCAGGCCGACTCCGCGTTGAACATGCCGTCGTGCGACACGATGCACTTGAAGCGGTCGGTGTGGCCGAGGATCCAGTTGGCCATGTATCCGCCGTAGCTGGCGCCCAGCGCGCACTCCCGGTTTTTGTCGATGAACGCATAAGTCTGCTCCGCGTAGTCGAGCCCCTTCATCAAGTCTTCAAACGGAGCGCCGCCCCAGTCGCCGTTGATGGCGTCAATGAACTTCTGCCCGTATCCGGTCGAGCCGTGGAAGTTGATCATGATGACGACGTATCCGTTCGCCGCAAACAGTTCGGGATTCCAGCGATAGCTCCAGTCGTCTCCCCAAGCCCCCTGCGGCCCGCCGTGAATGAGGAACTTCACAGGATACTTCTTCGACGCATCGAAGTTCGGTGGCTTGACCAGG
The DNA here is from genome assembly GCA_013289685.1 of Acidobacteriota bacterium. Classification (GTDB taxonomy): domain Bacteria; phylum Acidobacteriota; class Terriglobia; order Terriglobales; family Acidobacteriaceae; genus Sulfotelmatobacter. Next base: position 91,627 of record JABCZL010000010.1, read on the forward strand.
AAGCCTTCGACCTTATCGCCGTGAGCGCCGGTGAACCAGAAGGATTCAAGGGACTGCATTTCGACCTGCGAGAGAAGGGCGTCGTTGAGGTAGGTGAGGGGCTTTGCCTCTGGAGCAGTTGGACACGGCGGCTTCCCAGTTGGGCAATCCCACGCATTGTGAGAAACGTTCCACGCCTTCAGATCCAGCAAATGAATCTGAGTCGGATATGCAAGGGACATTCGGGTAAAAAACAGCGTGCTTCCGTCCTTACTAAGTTGGACGTCGTCATTAAAACCTCGCACGACTGCACCCCAAGAGCTCTCGGGAGGCGCTTGTGGGAAAGGATAATCGGCTGGCACCCGGTAGATCGGAGATTCTCCTTTATCCTCGGAGGCGAAGTAGATCGCTTTTGAATCCGGAGTCCACGTAAAGGTGCCAACCCATCTGTCGAAATTCTCGGTCAGGTTTTTCTTCTCTCCCGTCTTGCGGTCGTAGAGCATCAACCGGAAGCGGTCGCTCTCGTATCCCGGACGCTGCTGGGCGCGGTAGGCGATGTAGCGGCCATCGGGCGAATAGAGCGGCGACGTGTCGCTGGCAGGATTGTCGACGGTGATGTTCTTGGCTATGCCTCCGCCGACCGGGACGATCCACAGATCGTTGTTGGTCGAAGCCGCGGGATTCTTGTCGTGATTCGAGGTGTAACAAATCTCCTGCCCGTCGGGAGAGAAGGCATAGTCATCCTGTCCGCCGAGCGAGAAGACGGGAGCATCGTAATCGCCCGGCGTGAGGTCGCGAGGAGTCCCCAGAATGGGGAGGTTCTCAGTGGCCGTAGGATTCGCAGGTTCAGCCGAAATCACAAAAATGTGTGTGCGCTTGCCCTCCTTGTAGGCGTTCCAGTGGCGATAGAGCAGATGCTCAAAGATGAGCGCCTTTACTTTGGATCTGCCGGCTTCGGCCAGCATTGCAGCGTTGCAGACGGCCTCTCCTTCGGCGTGAAACTGGCATTGCGGATAAACATCCGAAGTAAACAAAATAACCTTGCCATCCGGCGACCACAGCTCGCCGCCGGCTTCGCTCGCCATGTAAGTCAACTGCCGCGTTCCGGTGACAGAACCCACTGCGCTGTTAAAGTCCGCGACCCAGACCTGGGACCCGCCTTGCTTCGTCGACAGAAATGCGAAGCGCTTGCCATCCGGCGCCCAGCGCGGACGGTCGCCGTCCTGATCGGCGATGATCTCCCGCTCCCCCGCCATCCCGACCGGAGCGGAATGGTTCGCCGAAGGCGAAGCATCCTGCGGAGTGGAGGAACCTTGCGTTTGCGAAAGAGGCACGATCCAGATGTGCGGGGTCTTGGTGTTGGCTTCGAGATTCACATCGACCACGCTGAAGATCACCCACTTGCCGTCGGGCGAAACCACGGGCTCGCCCACGCGCTTCAGCTTCATCATGTCGTCGAAGGTGAAGGGATGCTTGGCCTGAGCGAGAGCGGGAAGGGTGAAAGTAAGAACAAGGAGAGAGATAAGAATACGGCGCATGAGGAGCCTCCTGCGGCAAACGGATGAGTGTAGCAGGGGGAGGCGGGTGGGTTCTAGCTTCCCCCTCCCTCCAAGCCAGTCTTGTCATCCTGAGGCCTGCGTTTTTTGCAGGTCGAAGGATCTATGCAGTCGCGGCGAGTTGCAGAGATCCTTCGTCGGGCAAAGGGCGCCCTCCTCAGGATGACAAGGGGTTGGGTTTTGCACAGCAGAGGTGTTCATGCGTCAGTGACACGCCCTTGCTTGCCATGCCAAGCTCTGTATGAGGTGACGATGCGTTCATCGAAAACTTATTTCGTCTACATCATGTCGAATCGGTCGAAGACCCTATACACCGGCGTGACTAATAGTCTCATCCGCCGGGTGCGCGAGCACAAGCTCGGGATCGGCTCAGTCTTCTCGGCGAGATACAGGCTTGACCGGTTGGTTTATTTCGAACGTTTCGAAGATGTGCGCAATGCGATTGAGCGCGAAAAGCGGATCAAGGGCTGGCTGCGGGTAAAGAAGATTGCGTTGATCGTCGCTGTCAATCCGGCGTGGAGGGACTTGAGCCTGGAGTGGTATGAGCGGCATGCGTTTCAACCGGACACGGGCGCTGCTCTGGCAGGCGCGACTAATCCCGCTAAAATGTCATCCTGAGCCGCAGGGTTTGGCGGCGAAGGATCTATGCACTCCTCACATTCTCAGCGCCGCCGGAGATTGCATAGATCCTTCGGCCCAAAAACCGGGCCTCAGGATGACAAGGCCCTCATGGGATGTGATGGATGATTGAATGTGATGGAAGCCAGAGGAGGAGGCAACGCCCGGCAACCTCTTTCCCGCTGGCGCATCCAACTAAGTGGCAGAACTGCAGCACCCTTCCCTCTGGCCTCACTGAGCGGAGAGGGGTTGGAGGGTTGGGCTGCCGCGGTGCGCGCTTTCGTAGAGACGTAGCTTGCTACGCCTCTTCCCGGCTCACGGCGCTTGGGTGACTGCCGCAAGCAGCAGACGTTGCAAGCAACGCCTCTACGTTGCCTCGCAATCCGATAAAATAGACCATTATGAAATCGGTATCCGGTCGTTTTCTCTGCTTAACCCTGCTGGCCTGCAGCTTGGCGGCTTGGCCCGCGCGCGCCCAGGAGGGTTCGCTCGACAACACTCCCCCGCAAGGCACCACGCCTGAGGAGATCATCAAGCGCTTCTCCGCCAAGGAAACTGAGTTTGCCAAGGCGCGCGACCAGTACACCTACCGCCAGGACGTAAAAGTTCAGACCCTGGACGGCGAGACCGTCACCGGGGAATACAAGGAAGTATTCGACGTGATCTTTAACGACCAGGGCAAGCGGACCGAAAACGTCGTATTCGCGCCGCAGTCCTCGCTCGAACAGGGCGGGCTCTCCATGGACCAAGGCGACTTCGAAGACATCCGGCACCGCATGCCGTTTGTGCTGACCGAGGGCGACCTGCCGGAATACAACATCCTCTACGTGGGCCAGCAGCAGGAAGACCAGCTGCACTGTTATGTCTTCGACATCGCCCCCAAGCAAATCCAAGGCAAGAAGCGTTATTTTCAGGGACGCATCTGGGTCGATGACCACGATTTTCAGATCGTGAAGACTTACGGCAAGAGCGTGCCCGACATCCGCAAGCATCACGGGGACGAAGAGAATCTTTACCCGAAGTTCACCACCTGGCGGCAGCAGATCGACGGCCAGTACTGGTTCCCTGTCTATACCCGGGCCGACGACGAACTGCACTTCAAGCTGCAAGACATCCATCTGCGCGAAATCATCAAGTACGAAGACTACAAACGTTTTGGCGCGAGTTCCAAGGTTCTCTACGAAGGCAAGGAAGTTCCCAAGGGCGAGAAGCCGCCCGACCAGAAGAAACCGGACGACAAGAGCCCGAACGCGCCAAAGTAGCTTCGATCGGTGCTTTACTGGCTCTGATGCGGCGAATTTCACCAGACTATCCAACGGAGCCGGTGCGGCTGATTGAGCCGTTCGGGGCGGGTGGTGGACCCGATCTGGTGGGGCGTGCCCTCGCCCAAGAGCTGGCCAAGTTGTGGGGCCAATCGGTGACCGTGGAGAACATCCCCGGGGCGGGAGCTACCGCGGGCCCGGCTCAGGTTGCCAAGTCGCTGGCCGACGGCTACACCTTGCTGGTGAACACCAGCGCTCACGCCTACGGCGCTGCCCTATTGAAGAACCTGCCCTATGACCCGTTGAAGGATTTCATCCCGGTCGCTCCGCTCACTAGCCAGCCCTACGTGCTGGTGGCGGGCCGACTGGCGGGCGTCACTACCGTCGGCGGGCTGACGGCGGCGGCGAGGGCGAAGCCGCGCCAGCTGAAGTTTGGGTCCGCTGGCGTGGGCACTGGCTCACACTTGGGGATCGTGAAATTCAATTTGGCGGCGAGCATTCAGGCGGCACACGTGCCCGCACGACCTGGCGACGCGATCGCCGACACCATCGCCAATACGGTCGCTGGGCTCACGGATTACCTGCTGGCGCCCATCCAACTCGTCCTGGTCGATATCCGTGCGGGCAGGCTGCGCGCGCTAGGCGTGAGCACGAAGAAGCGCTCGGTCTTGCTACCGGAAGTACCGACCATCGCAGAGTCCGGCGTAGGCGGCTTCGACTATCCGATTTGGTATGGAGTGTGGACGCCCGCCGGCACTCCTGCGGGAGTGGTGGACAAACTGGCGAACGACATTGCGCGCGCGTTGGCTGCGCCGGATTTGCGCGAGTGGCTTGCCAAGCATGGGACCGATCCGATGAATATGACACAGCCCGAGTTCGCGCGCTTTGTATTGAGCGAGAGTGAAAGCGCGGCGCGTCTCATCGAAGCGGCTGAAATCAAATCTCAATCGGCCTGAGCTTCCAACGAACAGCGAGGGATGGGTAGCCCGAAGCAACTGTCGAAAACGGGCCGTTGCATGAGTTAACTTGGGCTACGACTTTCGGACGCTGATCACTGTCCCCGCACGGCTTCGCGGAAATTGCTAGTCGCGGTTTCCGAAGCGGTAGACCATGCTGGTTACCACACGCAGATTGTTTTGGCCATGGATCGCGCCGGTGGAGTCTCCAAAAGTAGTACGCTGATAGTCCGCCTGCAGGCGGACGGCGAGCGATCCGAAAAGATACCGTTCGATGCCTCCGCCCATGGCGTAGGAGGGACGTGCCACCCAGCCTTGCAGGTAGTAAGACCCACTCTGCGGTACTGCGCCTCCGACCCGGCTGGCGCCCACCAGGGCGTGCACGAAGATCCCGGTCCTGCCGTTCACCGGATAGAACACCGGGCCGGCCAGCAGGCTCAGGATATTCGCGCCGTGCCCCGTGGCGAATACGTTGCTCGTACCGGCATAGGTGCCGTCAACCGTCGCTGCCCAGCGCGTGGCGAACCGGACCATACCGCTGGCGTCGATTCCCGTGAGCCCTACCCGCTGTTGTGCGGGCATAGCCATGTCGAGGTACACATAGCCGATGCTGGCCTCAAACGAGGGACCGGTCGCCCCGGCCGGCGGGGACACCAAGTGAGATTGCGCCAGAAGGGGCGCAACGCACAGGAAAATACAGAAAAAGACTCTTCGCATAATTCGTAACTCCGGTGGCTGTTCGTGACCGCATCTGCCGGCGACAGAAGCCCCAGGTGCCCGAAGCCTATCGTGGCGATAGCACTTGCGATGTAACCCGACCTGAGTCAGAGCCTATCCCGGTTCGCCCGGGGTTTCAGGTTACCTTGGACCGCTTTTCGCCTGTACTTACGGGGCTGGACCGTCGTTGCAGGGGCAGTGACGGTTGGTTCGAGCGGAAGTACCTGGTCAACTACTAGACACCGCGCGGGTGTGAGGGTAACGTATCCACCATCGTAAGGGGCCCTTTCGAGTGCTGCGTCGGGTACGAAACCAGACAACAATCTCCGCATTGCGGAACGGGGATGAGCACAGCAGATCCAGAGCGCCGAAAAGATATTGCATGGGCGAATCTCTCTCGCGAGAACGGCCCGAGCTGTCGAATCTGTGGGGCCGTTCCAGAAGCCGGCTTGCAGTTCGACAAGGACTTATGCGAGGACTGCCGGTTGTCCCTCAGGAACTATGACCCCACGGCCACCTAGAACTCCTGAGCGACGCGACCTTTTGAAATGCGACTACCCGCGCGCTCCCTTCGAGGCGCCGATCAAATCTGATTACTTGGGATTATCGAGCTCCGATAGATAATGCTTTACCATGGCAACATCATTCGGATCGCTAGCGTACTTCAGATACTCCCGTAATTGAGCGGCTTCGCCCGCACGGTCACGCTTCTCTTCATAGATTTGAGCTAGCAAGAAGTGCACGCGAGGGTCGGTGTTGTTCTTGTCGATTTCCACAGCCCGCAACGCGCTCTTTTCAGCTTCGGGCAAATTGTGCAGCTTTAAGTTAGCGACGCCATTGTAGTCGTAGGCCAACGCAACGGTAGTTGGGTCAATTGCGAGAGCGCGAACACTCATCTGCAGCACCTGATCCCAATCGTGCGCACGCGAGGAAATATCCGCCATGCACAAGTAGGCTGGCAAGTACTGGGAGTCAGTGGTTAATGGCTGAGAACAGGCCTGGCGAGCTTCTCCAAGTTTCTGCTGCGCTTCCAGTAACTGACCCAGCACGACCCAGGCAGCCGAATATTCCGGCCACTGCTTAACCGCCTTGCGCAAATAACTCTCTGCCTCCGTTCTTTTGTTACTTCTCAGCGCCACACAACCATTCTCGAACTCCCTTTGAGCCTTTGCTGGAATCTTCAAATCCGCAATTCCCACCCTGGCAGTGAGCACGCCATCGAGCGGAGGAAGAAAACAGTTGTCGCCTTTCGCGATCTTGGAGGGCACTGGTTTGTTGGCGTCACGCTGGTTCAGTTCGTTTTGGTCCCAGGGGTTGGTTGGAGGCGGAGGCGCGGCTGGACTTGGAGATGGAGGTGGGGCAGGAGCTGGAGCCGGGCTAGGGTGATGCTGAGCAAGCGCAGGCATTACGCTTAGGATTAATCCGCAGCAAAATAGCTTCAGGGCTGGGCGGCCGAGCGACATCAGGGCCGATGTTTGCTTCATAAGCTCTCTCCAGTACAGCAGTGCCCATGCACATAGTACCGCCTTTCCTTTAAGTCCAACAGGTTTTCCTCCGTGACTCACACTGAGTCGTTAATCGGAACGCTGCGGCGGTAAACGCCATCCGACCATCGGAAGCTAAACGACCGTAACCAGCAATAATTCGCATTGACGATCTGGCCGTTATATTCCTATTTGTGGCAGTAGCTGGGTGTAGGTTATTGTATTGGCCATGGCGTCGACCCAGCCGCCCGCGCTCCCGTCGAGTTCCACCCAGCACTCCGGTGCTGGGGGCACGGTTCAACTGACTAACGTCCGCAAGTGCTATGGCGACTTTGTCGCCGTCGAAAACCTTTCGCTCAGCATCAAGCCCGGCCGAATTTATGGCCTGCTCGGTCCCAACGGGGCCGGCAAGACCAGCACGCTGCGCATGATCATTGGCATCATCGTGCCCGACTCCGGGCAGATTTCTGTTTTTGGAGAGACTCTCAAGCTCGCCCATAAGGATCGCTTCGGCTACCTGCCCGAAGAGCGCGGACTGTACAAGAAAATGAAAGTACTGGAGCACCTGCTGTTGCTCGCCCAGCTCAAGGGACTCAGCGCTAACGAGGCTCTCAAGCGGGCGCGCAGCTGGTGCGATCGTTTCGAATTGAGCGCATGGACGGGGAAGAAAGTTGAAGAGCTTTCCAAGGGTATGCAGCAGAAGGTGCAGTTTATCGGCGCCGTCCTGCATGATCCGGAGCTGATTGTTATGGACGAACCGTTCTCCGGCCTCGACCCGGCCAGCACAGTCGTGCTCAAAGATGTTCTGCTGGAACTGGCGAAGAGCGGCAAGACGATTCTGCTATCGACGCACGGCATGGACCAGGCCGAAAAGCTGTGCCACTCGATCTGCCTGGTCAATCATGGCCGCGCCGTTCTGGAAGGCGATTTGAGCCAGATCAAGGCGGGGTACGGCAAGTGCAACGTTCAGATCAAGTACGACGGGGATGCGCGCTTTCTGCAGGAATCGCGGCTGGTGCAGTCGTTCAACGATTACGGCAACTATGTAGAAGTGCGGCTCGCGCCGGGCGCCGACACGCAGGAACTGTTGAAGCTGGCGTCGGCGGGGGCGCGGCTGAGCAAGTTCGAAGTGATGGAACCGTCGCTGGAAGAAATCTTCATCGATGCGGTGAGTAAGCCGGCGGTGAGTCAATCGGCGGAGAAATCGAATGCGTAACATGTGGCTGATCATCCGCCGGGAGTATCTGGAGCGGGTGCGCACGCGTTCCTTCCTGATCCTCACCCTGCTGGTGCCCGGCATTATGACCGTGGTCATGATGTTGCCGGCCAAGCTGGCCACCATGAGCGAGAAAACTCAGCGGCTGGTGGTGGTGACGTCTACTCCGCAATTCGGCGAGATGGTCCGGCAGCGATTCTTGTCCGCCACCACGGACACCGACCAGGATGACGAGGAGAGCCCTGACGCGAATTCAGCCAAGAAGAAGCCGGAGGAGGAATACAGCATTGATGTCGACGCCAATCCCACCGAGGCGGAACGTGCCGTGTTACGCGACAAAGTATCATCCGAGGCGATCGATGGCTATCTCTGGCTGAGTGACGATGCGATCGCGTCCGGGAAGGTCACCTGGACCAGCCGCAACATGGCGGGCTTCGGAGAACGGTCGCACCTGAGCGCCATCCTGAACCGCATTCTGCAGTACCAGCGGCTATCCGCGAACGGGTTAACCACGGACAAAGCGGAGCAACTGCTTAAGCCCGTCAAAGTTGAGGCAGTTCGTCTGGAGCACGGGAAGGAATCGAAGGGCGGCGGTGGTGGGAAGTTTCTCGAAGTTGTGGTCATGGTCATGCTGCTGTACATGGCCGTGCTGCTCTACGGCATTTCCGTGATGCGCTCCGTGCTCGAAGAGAAAACTTCGCGCATTCTCGAAGTCCTGCTGTCTTCCGCGACCTCTACCCAGTTGATGGCCGGGAAACTGCTGGGCGTGGGCGCAGTGGGTCTGACGCAAATCCTGGTCTGGGTGGTGATCGCGGGCGTATTCGCCCTTCCCGCGATGGCCATGCAACCCAGCTTCAGCGAGTTGCAGATTCCGATCGGCGTACTGCTCGCCTTCGCGATCTTTTTCCTGCTGGGATATTTGTTGTACAGCACGATGTATGCCACCATCGGCGCGATCACCACGACGGAGCAAGAAGGTCAGCAGCTTCAATTCTTTATTGTCATTCCGCTGGTTCTCTCCGTCTTCATGCTGGCTCCGGTAGTGCGCAGTCCCGATGCCCCGCTGGTGGTCTGGCTGTCGATGGTCCCGTTCTTCGCGCCGGTGCTGATGTATGCGCGCATCGTAGTGCAGACCCCACCCCTGTGGCAGATCGCGCTATGCCTGACGTTGTTGGTCGCGACCATCGCCGGGCTCCTCGTGTTGTGCGCCAGGATTTACCGCATCGGCATTCTGATCTACGGGAAGCGGCCGAACCTGCCGGAAATTCTGAAGTGGCTGAAATACGCGAAGGCGTGATGGATAGCTGTCAGCTATTAGCCGTCAGCTTAGCCATCAACATAGTGGCAGGCCTGCAGCGTTGTCATCCTGAGGGGTGCCTTTGGCCGCGAGGGATCTATGCAACTGGCTGCGAGTGCATGGGTCCTTCGCTCCGCTCAGGATGACATCTGTGTTTCTGGGTGAGAGCTGACAGCTAGTAGAACAAATACTTCCGCCACTTATCGTCGCTGCGTCCCATCAGCCGCATGATGTGGCGGCTGGTGTGCAGGTTGAAGGCGCGGGGTTCGCGCATCAGCTTCATGTGGGCTTCGATCGGGGTCTGGTTGCCCTTGCGGCGGTTGCAGGCGTGGCAGCAGGCCACCAGGTTTTCCCAGGTGGATGAGCCTCCGCGGGAGCGCGGGATCACGTGGTCCAGCGTCAGTTCACTCGACGGCAGCACGGTGGCGCAGTACTGGCAGGTATTGCGGTCGCGCAGCAGGATGTTCTTGCGCGAGAGCGCGCGGCTCTGGTGCGGAATGCGGCGGTACTCCAGCAGCCGGATCACCGAGGGCAGCCGCATGGCGACGCGGGCCGAGTGCAGAAAGTGTCCGTTCTCTTCCTCGGTCATGGCGACGCCCTTGAGCACCAGGACCAGCGCGCGGCGCGCGGCGCAGACATTGATGGGCTCATACGATGCGTTCAGCACGAGGACGGGCGCGAGCAGAGCATGGCCGTCCCCGGGCCGGTGCGTGGCCGCCGGCGCGAACAGGCCGGCGGCGTGCCGGGCCCCCGCATCGTGTTCCATCCTCAGTGACATAACTTCCTGCCCTCGGGGGCTGAAGCCCTTATCGATCTCGCCCCTTTACGCGGCGCTAAAGCGCCGCTCTTCCACGTTTAACCCAGCGACGTTCACGTCGCCCGCGTTTACGCGGCCGACGTCCGCCCCGCACCGCTCACCCAGCGACGTTTAGCCCGCCGCCCGCGTCTGCCCGACCGCTTCGCTGGTCTCGACATTACTCGGCCGGAATTCAGCATAATTAGATGCCAGTTTCAGCGTGCGAGCCACCGTCGCCACCCATACCTGGCGGGCTCCGGCGCGGCGCAGCACTCGCGCACACTCAGTCGCCGTGGTGCCCGTCGTATAGACATCATCCACAAGAAGCAGGTCGCGGCCAATGACTTCTGTGGCACGCGTCACGGCAAAGGCTCCGCGCAGGTTCTCGCGGCGCTGGTGACTGGTCAAGCCGATCTGGGAATGGGTATCCCGGGTGCGCTGCAGAATATCCGCGGCAAGCTGCAAGCGCTCCCCGGCCGGATGCAATTTCAGCGCGGCCCGCGCAATCAGTTCCGCCTGATTGAACCCGCGCTGGCGGCGCTTGGTCTTATAAAGCGGCACAGGAATCACCAAGATCGGTTGTTGCTCAAACATTTCCCGCGCGGACTTGCGCTGGTCAGAGCCCGCCTGCTCAAAGTCAGGCTCGAGCGCGGTCAAGGCCTCGGCCAGCATGCGTCCCAGCACCTTGGCGGCCGGGCGCACGCCATTGAACTTAAGCAGGTGAATCGGTTCGCGGAGCCCAGTTTCATAGCTGCCATACGCCACCGCCCGCTCAAAGGGACGGTCGACGCGGCGGCACACTGGACATCGCCGCAACCCTTCCGGGTCGCTCTCCGCGTAGGAGGAAAGCACACGCTCCCCGCAAGTGGTGCACATTTTCCCGCGAACCGGATGGAGACTTGCCAGGCAATCCGGGCACACGGGGAGCCGGGAGATATTCAGCAGGGGCTCGCCGCAAATGCGGCAGTCGGAAGGAAACAGAACGGGAAAGAGACTCTCAGCGGCTCGGCCGGCCCAATCTCTGGTAGCCCAGACTCTGGTAGCCCAGACTCTGGTAGCCCAGACTCCGGTACCCCAGACTCCGGTACCCCAGACTCTGGCAGCCCCCATTCGCCCAGCGCCGGACGAAGTCTCCTGCGGAACATACTTCGGAAGATCCTGCGGAACATCAAATGGAACAATAGAAGGCCCAACTGCTGCGACAGTGGCCTGGCTAGCCCGGATTCGGTCCTCACTACTGCTGAAGACTGCCTCCTCATCATCCCGCGAACCCAGAACCGCCGCGGACCATCCTTTTTAACAGCCTTGCAAAAGCAGTATAGCGGCGATGGCCGCCCCTAGGCAACGTTGCGGTTGGACGTGGCCGCCGGCTGCTTTTTCGGCATGATCTTCGATGCATCCGACAAGCGGTCGCGTACGTCGGTAAAAATCCACCGGTAGTCCCGCCGGAAACATTCTCCGCAGCGCACCGGCTGCAGAAGAAACAGCGGGAGGATAAAGCGTTCCGTCAGCGTGCGCCGCCGCGAACGGAAACCAACTTCGCTGCCACAATCGGCGCAACGGTATGTCGAAGACGTTGGTCGGGAAGTCACGGGTCGGGAAGTCACGGGTCGGGAAGTCACGGGTCGGTCGGGGGAGTCGTTCATCAAGCACCTCGGAATGACGGACTACGAAGGGGCAGAAGAACTGCTTGGCCCTATTTTACACCAGGAGGGACCACCCCAGCCGAAATCGGATGGACGTATACCTCAATTCGGATTCGGGTCGATCGATTCTGGGCCCGCATGCTCCCGCAAGTGGCTGATTTATTTGTAGCTTAGACGACGCCAATTCCTGAGGCGTGTGTGACTGTGTCCTTGACCGGCCAAGCTCGACGGGGCGCTACTTGCCGCGCGGGGTATACTACTCCCGGCGTACAGGACGCCGCCCGTCCGCGGACAGGACTGAGTCCACCTGAGCGAATTTTGAACCCAAAAGGTTCTCACGAACCTCCTTTTCGCCCGCTGAAGCGGACCCCGGGCATGACTCAGAAGGAGGTCCGTCCATGTCCAGTAAGCCTAGTAAGCCCAGTAAGTCTGCCAAGCAGTTTCACGATCGTCACTTTCCCGTTCGCCCCAACCTCGATCAACTCAAACATCAGGCCAAGGATTTGCTGCGCGCCATCCGGCAGGGTGACCCGGCCGCAGTCGCGGAACTACGCAAACATCATCATCCTAAGCAAGGCAACAAGCCAATCGAGCCCGCGGCCGCCAAGCTTGCCGACGTACAAGCCGCGCTGGCGCGAAGCTACGGACTGGCAAGCTGGCCTCGGATGGTCACGGCTTGCCGCATGACCGACGCGATCTGGCGCGGCGATGTGGAGGCGGTTCGCGCCTTGATCCTGAAAGATCCTCGCCTGCTGCACGAAAGCGCCCGTGGCGTGGCCGACAGCAATTGGGGTCCGCCTATGTCGTACGCCGCCAACGTCGGGCAGGATGCCATCATCGCGATGCTGCGCGGGATGGGCGCGGAGGACTTGCAGCACGCCTTCGACCGCGCGTGCCTGCAAGGCCAGATCGAAACGGCGCGGCGCCTGCACACCATGGGAGCGCGGGTCGTCCCGGGACTGGTCATGGGTCCGTGTGAGACGCTGAATCCTGACGGCCTCGCGTTCCTACTCGAACTCGGCGCGGAGCTCGCCGACGAGCGCGGCGACCGCCTCGCGCCGGTCGCCCTACTTCTTCAAACCTATTGCCGCGGCCCGGAGAGCAAACATCGCTGTCTCGAACTGATAGCCGAACGCGGGGTTGCTCTTCCCGACACGCCAACGATGGCGGTGCATCGCGGCCGCATCGATCTTCTTGAGGCGCACTTGCGCCGTGATCCGCATCTGCTGAGTCGCACGTTCTCGCATGAAGAAATCTATCCGCCCGCGTTGGGATGCAGTGCTGACCACTCCCTGGCGCTGCACGGCACCCCGCTGGCGGGCACGACAGTGCTGCACATCTGCGTCGATTTCGACGAGATTGAGATCGCCCGCTGGCTGATCGAACATGGCGCCGACGTCAACGCCAAAGCCGACATCGACGCTGACGGCTTCGGCGGGCACACGCCGCTGTTCGGCTGTGTGGTCTCGCAATCTTACCTCTGCGGCCGGCAGCGGGACGCCGCCTTCGCCCGCCTGCTGCTCGACCACGGCGCGGATCCCGGCGCCCGCGCGTCGCTGCACAAGCGGCTGCGCTTCGTCGCCGACGAGTCCATGCACGAGTACCGCGACGTCACTCCGCTGTCGTGGGGAGAACGTTTTCATGGCCGCGGTTCTCACGGCCACACCTGGGTGAGCGAGCCGGCTATGCGGTTGATCGCGGAACGCGGCGGGCGGACATAACGACGCTTTACTCCGCGGGACCCGCCGCACTTGTCACGCGGCCTTGCCGCGTGCTAAGGTGCGCCGTTCCATTCTTTTGCATAAGTTTGTTTTGTATAAGTCGATCAAGACAACAGACGAAGTTGCTTCCATCCCACGTCCTAAAAGGATTCCGTCTATGAGCGGTTCAGCGCCCGACCTCCCCGGCAAGAAAAAGCACGTCCCTTATGTGCCCGAAACCATGGAGATGAAGGAGTTCACGCTGCGGGCCGTCCTGCTCGGACTTCTCCTGACGATCGTGCTGGGTGCGGCCAACGCTTACCTCGGCCTGCGCGCCGGCATTACGATCGCGGCCACGTATCCCGCGGCGGTGATCGCCATGGCTGCCATGCGCGCCTGGAAAGGCTCGCTGCTGGAAGAGAACATTGCCCGAACCGCGGGCTCGATCGGAGAGTCGGTTGCCGCGGGTGCGATCTTTACCATCCCTGCATTTTTAATCGCAAAGGCATGGCCCAGTTTCGGGCCCGGCGACGCGTACTGGAAGTCGACCGCGCTGATCATGGTGGGCAGCATTCTGGGCGTGTTGTTTATCTCTCTGGTGCGGCGAGGCATGGTGGAAGATCCGGAGTTGCCTTTTCCGGAATCGCTGGCGGCGTCGGAAATTCACAAAGCCGGGCAGCGCGGCGCGGAGGCCGCGAAATATCTGTTCTGGAACATCGGGGTCGGCGGCGTGGTCTACCTGCTGGGGCGTTTTGGTTTGTTCGCCGCGGATAAGGATTTCTACTTCGGCGTTGGCTCTCTAGGCCGCAGTCAGGTTCGGCTGGGTGGAGTTGGAACCACCAATGCCCTCGCGGCCGGGGGAGCAAGCATGGCGCCCGCCCCCAGCGTGAGCCCGGCATACCTGGGGGTGGGATACATTATCGGTCTGCGCCTGGCTGCGCTCCAGTTTTCCGGAGGCGTGCTGGCGTGGGGCCTGATGGTTCCGCTAATGATGTATTTCCTTGGCCCGCAACTCAAGCAGTACATCCCGGCGGATACGCCCGACGACTGGGCAACCATGGCAGCCGCCGTATGGCGATTTATTGTCCGCCCCATCGCTGTGGGTGGCATGTTAGTAGGTGCGGCCTACACTCTCTACAATATGCGCGCCAGTCTCACTGCGGGACTGGGCAAGGCATTTTCCGATCTTCGCCAAACCGCCGAACAGCAGTCCAAACTCGCGCGCACCGAACGTTACATGAGTTCGAAAGTTGTGTTCGGTCTGATCGCGGTCATGTTTGTGCTGATGTGCTTCCTCTACATACATATTTCGGGATTGGTTTGGCCCGCGGTGCTGGCCGCAGTTGTTATGTTGGTGGTTGGATTTATCTTCGCCACGGTTTCTGGCAATCTGGTCGGCTTCATTGGCTCTTCCAACAATCCGATTTCCGGCCTGACCCTCTCAACGTTAATCATTGCCGCTCTGTTGATGGTCGCCCTGGGCGTTCACGGCCCGTCCGGTGTGGCCGCCGTGCTCGGAGTAGCCGCGGTGGTTTGTGTATCAGCGGCGGTCGCGGGCGAGTTGCTGCAAGATTTCAAAGTGGGCTACATCCTCGGCGGCACGCCGAGCCAGATTCAAAATGCGGAATTGATCGCAGTGGTGGTGGCAAGTTTAGTCATGTACTGGCCACTCTACCTGCTGCACACAGCATTCGGCTTCGGAAGCCGGGCTCTCCCGGCGCCGCAAGCGGGGCTGATGGCCACGCTGGCGATCGGCATTGTGGGCGGCGATATGCCGTGGCCTCTGGTGGTGGTGGGCGTGTGTTTCGGAATCGGGCTAATCATGATGCAGGTGAAGAGTCCCATGCTGGTAGCGGTGGGAATGTACTTGCCCTTCGAGACCACGTTCGCGATTTTCCTGGGCGGCGTCTTCCGCTCGATCGGGGATTGGATGGCGAAGAAGCGCGGCTTGAACGCTGCGCAACAGGCGCGAGCCGAAAATGCCGGAGTTCTCACCGCCTCGGGGTTGATCGCTGGTGAAGCAATCTGCGGGCTGCTTTGGGCGGGCGTAATCGCATTATCCTACGCCCAGCAGTCCTGGTTGCAATGGGCCGCAGCGTGGGCCACCAGAATCAAGGCAGCACAGATCTTCGAGCATCCGCTATACGTCGGCGGAATTATGGTGATGACCCTGCTGGCTGTTTTGATGATCTTTCTCCCTCTTTCCAGCGCAGGCGATCCGAACGAACCCGCGCCCCCGACGGCGATGATGTAAGTTTGTGAACCTCAGGGACACGAAGTAACACGAAGGCGTCCGTTATATCCTCCGTGGAACCAGTGCCCTCTGTGGTTAAGTCTTTATGTCCATTGCTCAGAATATTGCAGCGATCCGCGAACGAATGGCAGCGGCTGCACGACGCGCGGGGCGGCGTCCCGAAGCAATTGCGCTGATGGCGGTGAGCAAGACGCATCCGCCCGAGCGCATTCGCGAAGCTCATGCCGCGGGTCTGCGCCTGTTCGGAGAAAATCGTGTGCAGGAATTTGCCGGGAAGGCGACCGCGCTGGCCAGCCTGGCCGATGCGGAGTGGCACATGATCGGACACCTGCAGACCAACAAGGCTGGCAAGGCGGCAGAGCTGTTCCACGCGGTGGATTCAGTCGATTCCGAAAAACTGGCCGAGAAAGTGGACGCCGCTGCGCTCGCGCTCGACAAGAAGTTGAGCGTGCTGATCGAGATCAATGTTGGGGGAGAAGCGGCGAAGAGCGGCGTTGCGCCGGATTCGCGCGAACTGGAAGATCTGCTGCGGGCCGCTCCGCGGTTTGAGGCGCTGCAGTTTCGCGGGCTGATGACGGTGCCTCCATTCACCGACGATCCCAAAGGCGCGCGCCCTTACTTCCGCAAGCTGCGGGAACTGCGTGATGCGATCGCTGCACGGAAGGTCCCCGCCCTTAGGATGGATGTGCTTTCCATGGGCATGTCGCACGACTTCGAAGCGGCGATTGAAGAAGGCTCGACCTGCGTGCGTGTGGGTACAGCCATCTTCGGGGAACGAGCAAAAATACCATTCGCCCCGTAATTCTTGTCATCCTGAGCGGCGTTCTTGGCCGCGAAGGATCTATGCAATTTGCCAGCGCCGGCGGGGTGCACAGGTTCTTCGCTTCGCTCAGAATGACAAAACGTTTTCAGCAAACTATGTTTGCTATCCATGAACACGACAGCACAATCACTTTCGCGATCAAGGTTCATCCCCGCGCGAAGAAGAATGCCATCACCGGCGAACTGGGCGACGCACTGAAAGTTTCTCTGACCACTCCTCCCGTCGAGGGCAGGGCCAACGAAGCCTGCATTGAATTCTTCGCGAAACTTTTGAAGGTGCCCCGATCTTCCGTTACCATTGCCTCCGGCCAGACCAGCCGGAATAAAGTCATCCGCGTTGCGGGAGTGACGGCTCAGCAAGTGCGGGAGCGGTTGGGCTGATCGCGGGCCGGGGCGCCCACGCCACATAACCACAGGAGCCATTTTGTCTTTCTCTCAACGCTTCGAGGAAATCCGTACCGGGTTCGAGCGGCCGTTCTGGATTGCGAACATCACCGAGATTTTCGAGCGCCTCGCATATTACGGGGCGTTTGCGTCACTGGCCTTGTATCTGCAGGAGCAGCTGAATTTCTCAACGGAGCAGACTGGCACCCTGACCGGCATCTTCGGCGGCATGGTGTGGTTTCTCGCGATTTTCGGCGGGGCTGCCGCCGACCGCCTGGGATTCCGCCGCGCCCTTTCCATCGCTTATCTGATTCTCGGTGGTTCTTATTTCCTGATCGGTTCCATTGGAGCGTCGTGGCTCGCTCCCGTGCGCAATGCGGTCCCGCTGGGCCTGTTCGTCGGGTTCATCCTCATTCTTCCGGCGCTGGGAATATCGCTGGTCAAGCCGTGCGTGGTGGGCACCACGGCGCGCGCGTCCAAAGAAAATGTTCGCTCGATCGGTTATTCGATTTACTACACAATGGTCAACATCGGCGGCGCCGCCGGTCCTTTTTTTGCTTCCTGGGCTCACCGCCATCTGGGCGTTGAGAATGTTTACCGGGTGGTTGCCCTTGGCGTTTTCGCAATGTTTTTTGTCGTCCTGCTTTTTTTTCGGGAACCGCGCAAGGCCGGCGATGCGCCTCCGCCCTCAATTGCCACGGTGGCGCGGAACTTTTGCGTGGTGCTGGGAAATTACCGACTCGTCTTGCCCGTTCTGCTAGTTGCGTTGTTGTTGCGCATCGTACTCTGGACGAAACCAGAGTGGTCCGTCCCGTGGTGGGTATGGGCCGCGTTTTTGGTAGTGATGCTCGCGGGAATCAGCCGGTTTATGTGGTTCCTCGTAATCTTCACTGGCTATTGGATCGTGTTCTGGCAGCAGTACATCAGTTTGCCCGGCTATATCCATGGTTACATCAACTCTCACGCGGACGTCGAAATGATTCTGGTGGTCGATGGGGTGACGGTCATCACTCTGACCCTGGCGATGAATTTTCTGACGCGCAAGATACCCGCGTTCCCTGCGGTCATTTTAGGCACCGTGATCACGTCGCTTTCATGGTTGATTCTCGCCTTTCGGCCAACCATCTGGGGCGCGGTCTTCTCGCTGTTTTTCCTGGCGCTGGGAGAAATGATCCAGGCGCCACGCTACTACGAATACATTTCGAGGCTCGCGCCTGCGGGACAGCAAGGCACATACATGGGGTTCGCGTTCCTCCCGATCGGCATTGGATCGCTGATTGGTGGACCGTTCGGCGGGTTCCTACTTCATCATTTCGGAGAAATCCAGTACCAGCCGAAGATGATCTGGTTTTGGATCACCGGGATCGGACTGGCGACCGCAGCGGCGCTGTGGGTGTATGACAAGTTCTTCAGGACCGCGGGCGGAGCTGCGCCGTCTGGCGCGTCGTAACTTTCGACGGAGCTTGTGCCGGCAACAACTGCGGAACCTCAGCAGGCCGCCTTTTTGATACTGTTTGCATGCGATGCCCTCGCACAAAATCAGCCCCGCGAAAGTCGCAGCGCAGATCAGGGAGGCGCTTAAGGGCGGCGGATCGGCGGAGCATGCCGCCGGGGTGCAATGGTTCTTTAAAGACGAAATCAAGTCGCACGGCTGGTATACCGGCGATCTGCGGCGGGCAGTGCGGCGCTGTCGCCGCGAGATTTTGCGGGAACACGACCTTAATTTCCTAGTAAGAGTCGCCGACAAGTTATTTTCCGGCTCCGTCCTTGAAGAAAAAGTTGCCGCCGTATTCCTGCTCGAAAACATGGACGCACAGTTTGGCGACCGCGAGTTCCATATGTTCGAGTCGTGGCTCAGCCGCATCAGCAGCTGGGCCGATCACGACGGGCTGGTGCACTACCTGATTGCGCCCATGGTCGCGGCGAAGCCGGCGCGGGTCAAGAACGTGTTCCGCTGGGCGAAGTCGTCGAAACGCTGGCACCGGAGGGCGGCCTGCGTGGCGCTGATTCGCGGGACGCGCGCGAAAATGTTCTTCCCTCAAATCGTGAAGCTGTCGGACTCGCTGCTCACCGATCAGGACGACATGGTGCAGAAGGGCTTGGGCTGGTTGCTGCGGGAAACGGCGAAGTACGATCCGCAGCGTACGGTGCCGTATCTGATGAAAATTCGTGGGAGGGCTCCGCGGCTGGTGTTGCGGACGGCCTGCGAGACGCTGCCGGGCAGCGTGAAGGGCACGATTCTGAACGTCCGGTAGGTACGGCAGGCTCCCCTGAGAGCGCTTCATTTGCTAGTGGTGACACTGGTCCGACTGGAATGACAGCTTCTGTGACACGGCTGTCGAGCTGCGCTCGGCGGACAGCCGAGGGCGGCCGTCTCCACATGAACCCGATTCGCCCAAATCCTTGCTGTTGTTTACAATAGAAATTTGCCCATGGACCTTGCTGCCATCCAGTCTGCGCTGCGCGAACGCAACATTGACGCGTGGCTGTTCTACGACCATCACCATCGCGACCCCATCGCTTACCGCGTGCTCGGGCTGGCCGCGAGCCTGATGGTGACGCGGCGTTGGTTTTACCTGATTCCCGCCGAAGGCGAACCGGTCAAACTCGTCCACAAGATCGAAGCTGGACACCTCGATTCCCTGCCCGGCAAGAAACACCAGTATTCGGGCTGGCAGGAACTGTTCGACCAACTGAAGTCCATTCTGGCGAAACACCGCGACCTGGCGATGCAGTATTCGCCGAACAACAGCGTATTCACGATTTCGCTGGTGGATGGCGGCACCATCGACCTGCTGCGCGGGCTGGGCAAGAACGTGGTCAGCTCGGCAGATCTGGTGGCGCAGTTCGAATCGACGTGGAGCGAGGAACAGATCCGGTCCCACTTCGCGGCGCGCGACAGCATCGATTCCGTCGTGGCGGCTGCGTTCAAGGAAATCGGCAAGCGCGTTCGCAACGGTGGCGCGAAGGAACACGAGATCCAGCAGTGGTTCATGGAGGCCTTCGCCCGCGAGAACCTGTTGACCGACGATCCGCCGATCGTGGCCGTCAATGCGAATGCCGGCAACCCGCACTACGAGCCGCATGCCAGCCATCCCGTACCCATGCGCGAGGGCGACCTGGTCCTGCTCGACGTGTGGGGCAAGAAGAACACGGCGGGCGCGGTGTATTACGACATTACATGGATGGGTTTCGTGGGCGCGGCACCGTCGGGACGCATGCAGGAGATTTTCCAGATTGTGCGCGACGCGCGCGACGCCGGTGTCAAGACTGTGCTCGACGCCATCAACGGCGGGCGCAGCATCGCCGGATGGGAAGTCGATCGCGCCACCCGCGGGCATATCAAGAAGGCCGGCTACGGCGAGTATTTCATTCATCGCACCGGGCATTCCATCGGCACCGATGTCCATTCCAACGGGGCGAATATGGATGATCTCGAAATCCACGACGAGCGCCAGATTCTTCCCAACTCCTGCTTCTCCATCGAGCCCGGCATCTACCTGCCGGAGTTTGGTGTGCGCAGCGAAGTGAATGTGCTGGTGCGGGCCAAGTCCGCCGAAGTGACCGGAAAAATCCAACGAGAGATTGTGAATATCTGAATGGCGAATTCCTCTTCAGAAAGAATGCCCGATAAAACGAAAGCAGCGCAGGCCGAACCGCTGAGCATGATGGCGGTGGTCGCCCCCGCGGTGGGCTGGCTGATTCCGGGCGCGGGACACATGATCCAGAAGCGCTGGATTCGCGGCCTGCTGCTGTTCGTGTCGATCGCAACCCTGTTCGTGCTCGGACTCGCCATGCAGGGCCGCATCTACAAAGCGAATGGCGGCGATATTCTCGACATTCTTGGGTTCATCGGCGACATCGGCGCGGGCGGCCTCTACATTGTGACGGTGGCCATGGACTGGGGTCAGGGCGCGATCGCATTCGCCACCGCGGACTACGGAACGAAATTTATGATCGTCGCGGGACTACTGAACTTTATCGCCGTGGCGGACGCCTATCACATCGCCATCGGGAAAAAACAGTGAAACAGTTGCCAGCTCTCAGTTGCCAGTTGCCAGTCAGAACCTCTTCGCGGAGACTCGTGCAGTGACCATCACTCTCAATCATTTCAGCGCGGCGGCGGTATTTGCCCTGTTGGCCTCCATCGTATTCGGCATCACCCACCGCGAAACCGCGCGCGAGATGGTGCGCTACGGGCTCTACTGCTTCGCGATGTTTCTGGGAGGCGTGCTGGTGGCGGGCTGGGCGATGTGGCTGTTGCGCAGATAGCTCTTGGCTCTTGGCTGTTGGCTCTTGGCTTGAAACCAAATCTCACTACCGTACTGAAGCTCTCAGGCACAACCACGACAAAGCTAAAGGCCAAAAGCCAATAGCCAATAGCGCTTCTACCCCTCCCACACGAACGCATCGAAGATTCGTTCTGATACGTAATGCAGGCGGCGATAGAGAGCCACCGCGCGCGCGTTCGCCTCGGTCACGGTCAGCGAGAGCAACGCGAAGTTTCGCCTCCGCAAACTCCCCTCGGTGGCTGCCAGCAGCGACTCGCCAATTCCTCGCGAACGATACTCCGGCAGCACGCACACCTGAGTCACGTGACCGACGTTGTTGCGCACACGCGAGCACAGGATCAACCCGATCAGGCTCTTCGCCTTGCGATCGAGAACCACAAACGACGACTCGGCGTCGAACACGCCGCATCCCGGGAAGCGCACAATGTTGTTCAGGAAGCGCAGCGATCCGCTGAGCGTGTGGTACTGGTCGTTGATCTGGGCATCGACGTGGCCGCGATACGCTGCCGTGATCACCACTGCCGATGGCTGGTAGTCGCCTTCGACCCAGGGCCGGATCTCAACTTCGGGATGTGTAGGAATTTTCTCCGCCGCCGGTTCTCCCAACGCCAATGTCATGAATAACCGCGGATGTCGCTGGAATCCCGTCTCCAGAAACGGGCGCGACACGGCGTTGGCTTCGTGAGCCAGCAGTTGCGCCTCCACCCGATGGATTCCCGGAGACTGCTGCAGGGTCTCGATCACGTGCGTCAGCAGCTTCACTTCGACCTCGCGCGCATTAGGAAGCCGCGTGCCGTTGATGACGTAGAGGTCGCCAATCACTCCCTTGCTGCCTTCATACACAAAAAATGAGTAGCCGAAGACGCGGCCGCGATCCACTGCCGCATACCCCGGCAGGATTTTCGCGTCGACGTAGCGAAGAATCATCTCCGCCGAGCCGGAGTAATCCCACGAGAGCAGGCGCGACCAGACCTGCGTCTCGTCGTCGAGCAACGGTCGCAGGTCTACGGAAGAAAAATGTCTGAGGTCCAGAATCTCCAAAAACGATCTCCAAAACGCTCCGGCAACGGCTGCCGCCAGAAGCAGCGGCTAATCTCGCGGCAAAATTTCGAGTGTAGTTGGTTCGCCGAGCAGAGGCAAACCCGGCGAACAAGCGGCAGCAACAGGCGTGGATTTCGCCCAAAGGGCTGCTGCAGATATCACACTTCCTCGTGATGCTGGTCACCGGAGGTGCGAGTGAGCGCCGTAATCCACCACACGCATTCCGTTACCTGGCGCGCTTAACTCCAGCATTAACAGCTTCTTACAACGTTTTCGCCGCAAAACGCCTCGTGCTTGCCCTCACTTTGTTCTGTGACGCCGATCACACCAACGCGCCCCCGTTCCACGCATAATCACATCCTGCGTTATTGAATTCCCGGAGTGGTTGTCACTCTTGCTAGCTGGGGGATCTCGTGGCAAAAGGACGTGTTTCGATCGTCGTTGAGCGTTGCAAGGCCTGTGGCTTTTGCGTGGAATTCTGTCCCACGCACGTGCTGGCGCTCTCTTCCGCCTTCAATTCGAAGGGCTACCATCCACCGCACGTGGTGCATCCGGAAAAATGCAGCGGCTGCGATCTCTGCGGCATGTATTGCCCGGACTTCGCCATCAATGGCACCAAGATCCCGCAGGCCACTGCCCAGCAGGCCGCTGGAGGTGAGAAATGAAAGCTGACCCACGTGGTGTTCTGACCGGCACGCACTTTCTCGACGGCGACCACGCCTGCTGTGAAGGCGCGCTCGCGGCCGGCGCAAGATTCGCCGCCGGATATCCCATCACGCCCTCGACCGAAGTGGTCGAGCGCTTCGCCGCCCGCGTGCCGACGGTCGGCGGATGCTTCATTCAGATGGAAGACGAACTCGCCGCCTCGATCGCTCTGCAAGGTGGAGTGTGGGGCGGAGCTAAAGCGTTCACCGTAACCTCGGGCCCGGGCTTCTCGCTGATGATGGAACACATCGGCTATGCGGCCATGACCGAGACGCCCTGCGTGTTCGTCGACGTGCAGCGCGGAGGCCCGTCGACCGGACTGCCCACGCTTCCGGCGCAGGCCGACATGATGCAGGCGCGCTGGGGATCGCATGGTGACTACGAGATCATCGCACTCTGCCCAAACTCACCGCAGGAATGTTTTGACCTGACCATCCAGGCTTTCAATTTCGCGGAAGAATTTCGTGTTCCGGTGATGTTCATGATGGACGAAGTGGTGGGGCACATGACGGAGAAAGTCGTGATCCCGCCCGCCGACGAGATTGACGTCACCCCGCGAAAGCACACTCATAAATCCGTGGAAGACTACCTGCCCTACAGCACCAACGGAGACATGGTTCCGGAGATGGCGCATGCCGGCGACGGCTACAACTTTCACGTCACGGGCCTGACCCACGATGAACACGGCTATCCCAACATGACGCCGCAGGTCCAGGACAAGCTGGTGCGGCGCCTGCAAAACAAGATTCGCTCCGCCGCCGACCGCATCTGCCTGTTCGAAGAGGACCGACTGGACGATGCCGACGTGGTCGTGGTTTCCTACGGCATCACTTCACGCGTCGCGCAACGCGCCATCGATGCGGCCCGCGACCAGGGGCTGAAAGTCGGAAAGCTGCGGCTCATCACCGCATGGCCGTTCCCCGAAAAGAAGATTGCGGAATTGGCCGCGCACGTGAAAGCGTTCGTCGTCCCGGAGCTCAACCTGGGGCAGATGGTGCACGAGGTGAAGCGCGCCGCCGACGGCAACGCCAAAACCTTCGCCGTTTCGCACGCCGGCGGTGCAGTGCACAATCCCGACGAAATCCTGAACACCATCGTGGAGGCAAGCCGATGCTGAACATTCTCGACAACCGGCTCGACAACCGGCCGGACAACACACCCGACGACACGGTCAATCCCGTAGAACAGTTTCTGCGCAGCGACCGCATGCCGCATATCTGGTGTCCGGGCTGCGGCATCGGCACCACGGTGAATTCGTTCGCCCACGCTCTGATCGAATCGAAGATTGATCTTCAGTCGCTCGCGCTGGTCTCCGGCATCGGCTGCACCGGGCGCGTGGCCGGATATGTGAAACTCGATTCGTTTCACACCACGCACGGGCGGGCCATCCCGTTTGCGACGGGCCTGAAGCTGGCGAATCCCAAGCTGAATGTCGTGGTCTACTCCGGTGACGGCGACCTTTCGGCCATCGGCGGCAATCACCTGATCCACGCTGCGCGCCGCAACATCGACCTGAAAGTCATCTGCGTGAACAATCTCATCTACGCGATGACCGGCGGACAAACTGCACCCACAACTCCCAGTCACGCCACCACCTCGACCAATCCCTACGGCACCTTCGAACCTGCATTCAATCTGCCGCACCTGGTAGAAGCCGCGGGCGCGGTCTACGTCGCGCGCTGGACCACCTTCCACGTGCGCCAACTGGCGCGTTCGATCAGCGAGGCGTTCCAGAAAAAGGGATTCTCGTTCATCGAGGTCATTTCGCCATGCCCCACGCTTTACCAGCGGCGCAATAAGATGGGCGACGGCCTCGACGCCATGAAGTACTACAAGGAAAAGAGCAAGGTGAAGCACGGCGCGCCCACCAGCGAAGTCGGGCTCACGCTCAACGGCGAGATCGTCGTCGGTAAGTTCGTGGACCGCGACCGTCCCGACTACCAAACCATGATGCGCGCGCAGTATGTGGAAACGCTGGGCGAGCGTTACCTTGGAGACGAGGTAGAAACGGAGTGCGTATGCGGCTAAGCGAAATTCGCGTGGCAGGCTTCGGCGGTCAGGGAGTCATCCTCTCGGCCATACTGTTGGGCAAGGCGGCGTCAATTTACGAAAACGGATTCGCCACCATGACGCAGAACTTCGGTCCGGAGGCGCGGGGTGGAGCGTGTAGCGCCCAACTGATTCTCTCCGACGAACCGGTGCTCTATCCCTATGTTACCCGGCCGGACATCATGGTCGTGATGTCGCAGGAAGCCTACAACCGTTTCGCGCCGGAACTGAAACCCGCGGGCATGCTGATCGTCGAGGAAGACCTGGTCCGCGTCACCGATCTCAAAGGCGATCCCAAGGTCTACAGCATCCCCGCAACCCGCATGGCCGAAGAACTCGGCAAGCGCATGGTGCTGAATTCGGTGATGGTGGGATTCTTCACGGCCGTCACGAAACTTCTAACCGCCGATGCCGTGCGCAAAGCCGTTGCCGACTCGGTGCCTCCCAGCTTCCGCGAGTTGAATCTGCAGGCCTTCGAAAAGGGATACGAGTACGGCAACAAAGAACTGGCCGCGGCTCCGCCGAGACAGGGGCTGCAAGAGCTGGCGTATTCGAGCGAGTAGAGGGCTATTTCTGAGGAAGTTCTTGGATCTTGAGGTCGCTCACGGCACTAATTTCCAGCACTCTTGAGTCACGCGTCGCATTCGGCCTCCACACGAATCGGCCTGTGAAGCGCGCCGTGATCCTCCTATCGAAAGTGCCGGGACCCTTGCCAGGCTGCACGATAGCCTCGTCCAGTTTCTCCGTTTCCTTCTCTGTCGCCCAAGGCTCGAGGCCCATTTTGCTGCACGATTCATCGATAAGGACACTATGCTCTATGCCGTCGGTCAAGAATCGTGCAGGTACGCGAATGCATTTGTCTGCAAAGACTTCAGGAGTCCTTAGCACCTTGCAAATCGTGGTTGCAATTACCGGTTCCGCCGCCTTACAAGGCTTGCGTCGGGCCTGCGAGTAGTCCTCCTCCGGAGCCGCCGGCTCGGGCGGTGGTTTCGGGTTCGGCTGATACAGATTCAACTCGGACGGAGAAAGTGAGGAAGGCACAAAGTAGAGCCACGACCAAATGACGGCTAGCATCATCACAGCCACACCGATGGCACCGCGATTCACCACCTAGATATAGACGCCATGCTCGCCAGCCAAGTTCCCTTGTTTTTCAGAATCAGGATGTTTAATACTAGGGCTTCGCTCCCGCAGCCGACACCCAATAATAATCCACATCTTGCGGCGAGTAGTGGCGCAGCAACAACACGCGCCGCCCCGACGTTTGCTGCGCCACCTTCACTTTCCACGTCGCCGGAGCGACCAGCAGATGCTCCCCCGCCGGGATGCTTCCTCCTTCATAGCGCACAGGTGTCTGGTTGCGATAAAACGTGAGCCCGTACTCCATCTCGCGGGACACGCCGTAGACTGCAAGCGGAAGCTGGTGGGTTTCCACGGCGGAGAGCTCCAGCGCCAGCGGACGCGCGGATAAGGTTTGATCAATCGAGACCGTTCCCAACTTCAACACGGCAGCGACAGAAAGAACCACTGGAATCAGAGTCACGAATCGCAGCATGCGCAGGCGCCAGCGGCTCGCTAGCGTCAGAGCGATGGCGGCGCAGAGCACGAACGCCACCGCCAGCGCGACATACATCAGCCGTCCCGCCGGCAACCGATGCTGCGTCACGACATAAGCAATCAGCACAGAGGGCACGATCGGCGCCGCGGCCACCAGCGCGTGCAGCACCGCCAGTCCCTTCGAGACGGGCTCGGCTCCCCCGTGCTCCTGCGCGAGATGCCGCCGCAAATAATCGGCCAGCAGGACGGCGCCGGCTGGGATCGCCGGAAGGATATAGCCGGGGAGCTTCGACTGCGAAGTCGAAAAGAACACGACCAACGCCACCAGCCAGCAGCAGACGAACACACTGAATTGCAATTCGAAATCGGGCTCGTCCGAAACGGATTTGCGTTCCGCCCACCACACTCGCACTGACTCGACAAAGGCCGCGATTACAAACACCGTCCACGGCACCAGCGCGACGGCCGTGACCGGAAGGTAATACCAGAACGGCTGCCGGTGGTGATACAAGTCGCTCGAAAAGCGCGCCAGATTGTGCTGCAGAATAAATTCGCGAAAGAATTGCGGGTTCCGTATCTGCACCGCGAAATACCACGGCAACGCGATCACGCAGAACAGGAAAACCCCTGGCAGCCACAGCGTTCTCAAAACCAAACGAAATTCCCCTACCGCAACCGAGAACAGCACGATGACAAGCACCGCCAGAAACGGCGCCACCGGCCCCTTCGCCAGCATGCCCAACGCCATGCAGACGTAGAACACAGCCAGATAGATTCGCTTCCCGCTTTCGCGCCAGGCCCACCACGCGAGCATTCCAATAGAGAAAGTCGCGGCCAGCGCCATATCCATCGAAGCCGCGTGAGCGTAACCGATCACTCCCGCGCACGAGGCCGTGATGAGCGCGGCATCCACCTCCACGCCGCGCCGAAATCGCCGGAAGAAAAGATAAACAGCAATCACCAGCAAGGTTGCGTCAATCGCTGCGGGGACTCGCGCTGCCACATCGTTCACCCGCAGCACTGAGTAAGCCAGCATCGCCTGCCAGTAGTACAGCGGAGGCTTCTCCAGCCAAGCACGGCCCCCGAGAACCGGCGTGATCCAGTCGTGGCGTTCGAACATCTCGCGCGCCACCTGCGCATAGCGTGGTTCGTCGGCGCCGATCAGCCCGAATTGTCCCATGCCGTAGAAAAACAGGAACGCACAAAATCCTGCGATCAACAACACGTCGGTGCGGGTGCGGGTGGTCATGGGGGAATTATTGATTGCTGATTGATGATTGCTG
Organism: Acidobacteriota bacterium; assembly: GCA_013289685.1. Taxonomy (GTDB): domain Bacteria; phylum Acidobacteriota; class Terriglobia; order Terriglobales; family Acidobacteriaceae; genus Sulfotelmatobacter. Next base: position 119,241 of record JABCZL010000010.1, read on the forward strand.
ATTGAAAACCCGGCACAAATTCTTCAATCAGCAATCAACAATCATCAATCAAAAATGGTTTTTCTATTGTACGGAAGGTCCGCGGCGCAGCTGGAAAAGGACCTGGCGCACGGCTTCGGCGAGCGGTCCGTCGAGCGAGCAACCGCTGGCGCATTCATGTCCGCCGCCGCCGAAACTTTCGGCCACGTGGGCAACGTTCAGTTTGCCTTTGCTGCGCAAGCTCACACGGTAGCGTCCATCCGGCAACTCCCGGAAGAATGCAGCCACCTCGACGCCGCCGATGGAGAGAACGTAATTCACCAGTCCTTCACAATCCTCTTCAATTGCGCCGCAGCGCTCCATCTGCTTCTGCGTTACCCACGCGTAGGCGAGGTGGCCGTCCGCCGTCAGACTGCGCAGGGCCTCACCGAGCAGCCGAATCTTGGCCAGGGAGTGCGCGAAATAAATGCCGCGCGCACAGTGCGCCGGATCGGCTCCCGCCAGCACGAGTTCGCGCGCCAGACCGAACGTATTCTCATTCGTGCCCTGAAACATGAACGAGCCGGTGTCGGTCATCAGCGCCGTGTAAAGGCAGGTCGCGATCTCGGGCGAAAATTTCACGCCCGCCTCCCGCGCCAGACGGAACACCATTTCCGCGGTGGCCACGGCGTGGGGGTCGATCCAGTTGACGTGGGCGAAGGGGCGTCCACTGGCATGATGGTCGATGCTGATAAGAAACCGGTTTTCCAGACCCTCGAGCCGGGTGCGGTGAATGCTGTCACACTCCAGAATGATCGCCGAATCGTAACTGCCCATCACGTGGCTGGACTGCACCACCTGATCGGCGAACGGAAGCGAGCGGTAGACGCGGGGGACGCCATCATGCAAGACGACATCGGCATGCTTGCCCATGGCGCGCAAAATCTGGCAGCAGGCCAGCGCCGATCCGACCGCATCGCCGTCAGGCCGGGCGTGCGAGGTCAGCACGAATCGCTCATGCTGTCCGATTTGCCGGAGCACATCCTCGACGCCGCTATGGCTTTTTTCCACCGGGTTCCTTGCGGACCTTGCTTCGTTTTTTCGCCCGCGCCAGCAATTCTTCCACTCGTGCCTTTTCCTGTTCCGCGCGGTCCAGCCGGAAATACAACTCCGGAGCGCGTCTCAGGTGCAACCGCTCGACCAGTTCATGACGGATGTATTCGCGCGCGGCCTCCAGGCCCTCCAGGCTCTGGTCCGCATCCTCGTCATCACCCTCCACGTTGACCCACACCTGCGCCGATCTCCCGTCGTCAGCAATGTGGACCGCGGTCACGCTCACCAGTCCAATCCGCGGATCGGCCAGCTCGCCTTCGACCAGCGTTTCAATCTCCTCGCGCAGCGCCTCGCCCACCCGCCCGCGATGATATTTGAGTCCGCGCTTCTCCACGACCGAGCACCTCAGGGAAAACGAACGAGAATATCAGAAAAACAGTCCCAAGTGTGTGATCTGGCTGGCCTATTGTGGCCCGATCGGGCGGGAGGGAGTTAAGTACGGAGGTAACAATGTGTTAGGAGGTGTACTGTGCCGCGCCGGGTCTAGAAGAATTCGATAAACGAATCCGCGACATCGGCGCCGTGGTTGTTGGCGATGCGCGTGGCCGCGCGCTCCACATTCTTCATCAGGCCGTCGAGATAGTCGCGCGAATTAGAAATGCCGACCACGCCGATGGTGGCGCGGTTCCACAGTTCGGCGGAATCAAGTTCGGCGACCGAAACGTTGAAACTAGTGCGCAGTCGGTCTTTCAGGCTGCGTACGACCTGGCGGCGATCCTTGATCGACTGCGCCGCTTCAATGTGGAGTTCGAGGGTGAGGAAAGCGATCATGCGGCGCTTAGCGGCTAGTGGTCAGTGGCTAGAAAAAAACTAGCAACTAGCCACTAATCACTAATCACTGATCACTGGTCTTACACCATGGCTTCGGCGGCGATCCGCTCGGTCGCGAACGCCTCAATCACGTCCCGCGCCTTGATGTCGCCATAGTTCGCAATCGAGATGCCGCACTCCATGCCGTTAGTGACTTCTTTGGCATCGTCTTTGAAGCGGCGCAGCGATCCGACTTTGCCCTTGAACACGACCACGTTGTCGCGCAGCAGGCGCACTTCGGAGTTGTTCTTGATCACTCCGTCGGTCACGCGGCACCCGGCAATCGTTCCCACCTTCGGGATGCGGAAGGTTTCGAGCACCTCGGCGCGGCCCTGGTAGGTCTCCTTGATCGTCGGTTCGAGCAGGCCGGTCATGGCGCGCTTGATCTCGTCCTGCAGTTCGTAAATGATCGAGTGCAGGCGGATGTCGACTTCTTCCTGCTCGGCCAGTTCCTGCGCCTTGCGCTCCGGCCGCACGTTGAAGCCGATGATGATGGCATTCGACGCCGAGGCCAGCAGCACGTCGGTTTCGGTGATGGCGCCCACGCCCGATCGCAGCAGCTTCAGCCGCACCTTCTCGTTCGAGAGTTTGGTAAGCAGATCGCTGAGCACTTCCACCGAGCCCTGCACATCGCCCTTCAAAATGATGTTCAGTTCCTTGGTGCCGGCGGTCTTGATCTGCTCCGCCAATCCTTCCAGCGAAACGCGGGAACTCTTGGCCAGCGCGGCTTCGCGAGCCTTCTGCTCGCGATACTCGGAGATGCCGCGCGCCTTGTCGCGATCCGCGACCACTACAAATTGATCTCCAGCCTGCGGCAACCCTTCCATGCCTAGAATTTCAACCGGTGTTGACGGTGGCGCGGACTGCAGCGCCGCCCCGCGATCGTCGAACATGGCGCGGATCTTGCCATATACATTGCCCACCACAAAGTTGTCGCCGGCAATGAGGGTGCCGTTTTGTACCAGCACGGTAGCCACGGGTCCGCGGCCGCGGTCGAGCTTCGCTTCGAGCACCACGCCCGTCGCAGCGCGCTCCGGAGTCGCTTTCAATTCCGCAAGATCGGCGACCAGGCAAATCATTTCCATCAGCAAGTTCAGATTCGTTTTCTTCTTCGCCGACACGTCGACGAACACCGTCTTGCCGCCCCACTCCTCCGGCACCAGGCCGCGATCGGCCAGTTGTTTCTTCACCCGGTCGGGCAGCGCATCGGGCTTATCGATCTTATTTACCGCAACGATGATCGGAACCTCGGCGGCGTGCGCGTGATCGATGGCTTCAATCGTCTGCGGCATCACGCCATCATCGGCGGCCACAACCAGCACCACGATATCGGTGGCTTTCGCGCCGCGGGACCGCATGCGGGTAAACGCTTCGTGACCCGGCGTATCGAGGAACACGATCTCGCGTCCGAACGCCGGAGATTCCTTGTCGGTGATGCGAACTTTGTAAGCGCCGATGTGCTGCGTGATGCCCCCAGCTTCGCCTTCCGCCACGTGCGTCAGACGGATGGCGTCGAGCAGCGTGGTCTTACCATGGTCAACGTGACCCATGATGGTGACCACGGGCGGACGAGGAGTAACCTCGGCAACAGCGTCTTCGCCGCTCGCGGCGGCGGCGTCAATCTCTTTCGAGGCCTGTTCTTCGAACGTGATCACGTTCGTTTCGGCCCCAAAGAAGCGCGCCATTTCGCTGGCCAGTTCGGCGTCAAGCGTCTGGTTCACCGTGGCGAAAACCCCGCGGCCCAGCAAGCGTGAAATCAGATCCTTCACGCGAATCTCGAGCTTCTCCGCCAGATCTTTAACGCTGATGCCTTCCGTGATCGTGATATTGCGCGTGATCGGCAGCGGCTCATTCGACACCACCATGCGCGGCGGCGGCGTGTAGCCCTTCATCGGGCCTTCTTTTACGCCACGCGGAACATAGCGCTGGCCGGGCCGTCGTGCCGGAGCACCGGGACGGGCACCCGGACGAACTGGTCCCGGAGGCGGCCCCCCTGGGCCCACACCAAGCGGACGAGCACCGGCCGGTGCCGTGCGCGTGGGATGCATGGGACGGCGCTCACCCGGACGCAACGGCCGAGGCGGACCTCCGCCCGGCACCATCGGGCGCGGGCGCTGAAAAATCGGCTGTCCCGGCACCGGGCGACCCGGCGCGGGACGCATAGTCCCGGCAGCTGCGCCCGCAGGAGCACTCGCTTGTGCAACCGGCGCAACCGGTCGGGGCGGCGGAGCTTTGTACACCGGACGCGGTCCGGTCTGCGGAACGATCATGCGCGGCGCTGGAGGCTGCGGGCTCGCAACTGCAGGCGGTGCAGCCGGGCGCAGCGGGGCGAGCGGAGCCTGCGGCGCAGCCGATGCGGTCACCGAAGGCGCTGCCGACACAACCACAGCGGGCGGAGTCGCGGGACGCGGCGGTGCCGCTACTGGCGGCGGAATTGGAGTCTCGCTTGGAGGCACTGCGGCCGCCGGCCTCTCCACAACGGGAGCGGTCACTGCGGGCCGCGCAGCTGGCGGAGGCGCCGAAACTGCCGGCGCAGAAATCGTGGGCGCGGCGGGAGGCGGCGTTGGTCGGGCCGCCGGCGGCGCAGCCACCGGTCTCGCCACCACTGCCGGAGGAGCGGCTGGGCGCGCACTCGGAGGCGCCACTACTTCTTTCTGTTGCGTGATGGCCTTCAGCACATCTCCCGGACGGGAGATGTGCGACAAATCGATCTTGGTCTTGATTTCTTCTTCGCCGCGCAGCGGACGCGCGGACCGCGCCGACGGCGTCTGCGCTTCGGATGAGCCGCGCAGGTGGACCCGCACTTTCTCCGCTTCATGCTCCTCGAGCGAACTGGAATGGGTCTTCTTCTCCGTCACCCCGACGAGCGGTAGCGTGTCGAGGATGGCTTTGCTTTTAACTTCCAGCTCCCTGGCGAGATCGTTGATTCGAACCTTGCTCATCCGGCCTTTCTTGTACTCCGCGTTGCGCTTAAGTCTTCATTGCAACCTCACGGAGTCAGCGTCCTGCACTCGCACGCCATTGAATATGTCAGCGCGTGCCATCACTTTTCAGTTGTTTCGGGAGCCGAGCCATCTTTCGGCTCGTGCTCTTCGTTTTCATCCGAGGCGGCTTCGGCTTCCGCCGTCGCCTCAGGAGCGGCCGCTTGTTCTTCCGCGGCCACTTCGACGGCCGCCAATTCCGCGGCAGGTTCTTCCGTTACGGCTTCACCCTCGGCGGTCACGCCTTCCGCCGGGAGTTCTCCTTCGGCAGCGCCCGCTTCCAGACTCGCAAAGTAATTATTTACCGCGAGACTGATTTTTTCCACCGTCTTCGGCCCGATGCCTTCGATGGCTTCAAGCTGCTCCGGCGTCATGTCGGCCAGAGCTTCGACCGTCGTCACGCCCGCAGCGCTGAGTTTTTCCACCAGCCCTTCGCCCAGGCCTGTAACGTTTTCCAGCGGAGTCGTCGGCGGTGGGGCCATCGCGGCCATCTGCAGCTCGACTTCCTGCCGCTTCTCTTCCTCGCTCTTGATGTCGATCTTCCAGCCCAGCAGCTTCGCCGCCAGCCGGACGTTCTGCCCCTTCTTGCCGATGGCGAGAGAAAGCTGGCTGTCATCGACCACAACTTCGAGATGTTTGTCCGCGCTGTCAACCACGGTCACGCGGCTCACCTTGGCGGGCTGCAGCGCTTTTTCGGCGAAAGTCACGGCATCTTCGTGATACTCGATGATGTCGATTTTCTCCCCGCGCAACTCGCGGATAATCGACTGCACCCGCATCCCCTTCATGCCCACACAAGCGCCCACCGCGTCCACGTCCTTGTCCTTGGACATGACCGCGATCTTGGTACGCTCGCCGGCTTCGCGGGCGATTGCGCGGATCACGACTGTTCCGTCGTAAATCTCCGGAACTTCCGTCTGGAACAGATGTTGCACCAGCTCCGGCGCCGCGCGTGAAACCACCACACCCGGTCCCTTCGAAGCTCGCTCGACGCGGGCAATCACCACGCGGACGCGCTCGCTGATGGCAAACGACTCCAGCCGCGACTGTTCCTTGCGGGGCATGCGCGCTTCCGCCTTACCGATGTCGAAAATCACATCCGGCCCTTCGACACGCTTCACCGTCGCGTTGACGATCTCTCCGACGCGTCCGATGTACTCGTTGTAAACCGTGTCGCGTTCCGCCTCGCGCACCTTCTGGAAAATCACCTGCTTCGCCAGCTGCGCCGCAATGCGTCCCAGAATGCCTTCGGTCACCTTGGGAATGTGCAACTCGCCCCCGACCTCCAGCGCCGGATCAACCTTGCGCGCATCTTCCACCGTGATCTGCAGGTTAGGGTCCTCTACCTGCTCGGGAGTCTCCACTACAGTCTTCACCGCGAAAGCGTTGATCTTGCCGGTTTCCTTGTCGAGCTTGGCCCGCAGATTTTCCTGCGACTTGTAGTACTTGCGCGTGGCCATGACAATGGCGTCTTCCACCGCGCTGACTACAATCTGCGGATCAATCCCTTTTTCCCGGCTGAGTGCGTCGATCGTGTTGTAGAGCTCGCTTGCCATAAAAAATCGGACCTCGGACTTCGGACCTTCGACTTCAGGACCTCAGAACCGCTGAGGTCCGAGGTCTGAAGTCCGAGGTCCGCCTTTCAGATCTCCGGCACCAAATTCGCCTTCTCTACGTTGGCGAACTCAATCTCAATCTTCTCGCCAGCCACCGCGCCCATTTTCTTGCGCGACTTGTGGCTGGCCACGCTCAAGTCCAGCGTCAGGCGGCCGTCGATGAAACTCTCCAGCCGTCCTTCAAAGTGGCGGTTATTATTAACGCCCACCGGCTGCCGGGTGCTCAACTTCAAACGGCTACCGGTGAAGCGCGTAAAGTCGGCGGCCTTGATCAACTTCCGATCCAGCCCCGGCGATGAAACTTCCAGCGTGTACGACCCAGGCATCACGTCCTCAACATCGAGGATCGTGCCAAACTCGCGGCTGAAGTTGGCACAGTCTTCGTGCGTAACCCCAGCGAGCGCATCCGTCCCCGCCGCGGGCTTATCCAAAAACACTCGCAGCATGCGCGCCTTGCCGCCACCCAGGAACTCGACTTCGACGATTTCGAGTCCGCTCGAGGCCGCTACCCGCTCCGCGATTTCCCGCACACGTTCAACGTCAAGCGCCATGTATCCAATAGCTTACAGGCGATGGCGGCAACAACCGAGGGCACCCAAACTAAAAAGTGGGCTTGCGCCCACTGGTGTGCTTCGCCAAATGCCGGTAGTACACAACAGTTCTCAGTTACCTAATATACGCCCGTGAAGGGTAAAAAGACAAACCGCGGCCGAAGCAACCTTCTGCTCAATAGGCAGATCAGGTCGCGTCGAGATCGAACGTCGAAGAGTGGGAACGCTGTTAACGATAGCAAACTGGAATTGTCACAAATTCGGGAGTAAGCTGCTGTGCGTGAGAACAGGGGCACTTACGCACGCTGATGGGTGGCGTATCTTGTTGTGCGCCGTTTTCTGTTTGCTCGCAATACTGCCCTTCGTGTACGCGCAAAGCATTACCGAACTCAGAAGCAAGGCTGAGGACGGTGATGTACAAGCACAATTGGCCCTTGCCAAGGCGTATCACCTAGGGGAGGGAGTCCCGAAGGATGAGGAGAAAGCCGTGCAGTGGTGGGAGAAGGCTGCGGAGCATGGCAACGTAGCTGCGCAGGTAAGCCTTGGAGGGGTTTATTCCCTAGGGGCGGGCGTTCCAAAGAACTACGCTGCAGCCGTGCGCTGGTGGAAGAAGGCCGCCGAGCAAGGCGATGTAACGGCTGAAGGAAATCTCGGAACAGCGTATGGCTTGGGGATGGGCGTTCCGAAAGATGAAGTGGAAAGTGTGCGCTGGCACACCAAGGCTGCCGAAAACGGCAACGCAGCTTCCCAGTTCAGCCTCGGAATGTTCTACCTCCAAGGCGCAGGAGTTCCGAAGGATGAGGCAGAGGGACTCAAGTGGCTGCGGAAGTCCGCCGAACAGGGCAACGCCGACGGTGAGTTCTGGCTTGGAGCTGCGTATAACTCTGGTACAGGCGTCGCAAAGGACACCGCCGAAGCTTTGCGTTGGTATCGCAAGGCAGGCGACCACGGCAACGCAGCCGCTCAATACAACCTCGGACAGGCTTACAACTTAGGGAACGGCGTCGAAAAAGATACCGCCGAGGCCGCTCGCTGGTGGCAGAAGGCTGCGGACCAGGGCCTTGCAAAGGCTCAATACAACCTCGGGATGGCTTATCGTGCCGGTGCAGGCGTAGAAAAGGACAATGTACAAGCTTATTTCTGGATCGCCATTGCTGCGTCAACCCTCGAACAAGGATTTGTCAAAGACTATCGCGACAAAGTCGAAGCCGTGCTCACACCAGCTCAGCTTACTGATGTGCAGGAACGCATTCGCAAATGGCTAGAGGCGCATCCGGCCGCGCAGACAGCTTCATTAAATTCCTTACCAAGCGTCCCGCCGGATCAACATCAAGCCCAGCCACAAGCCCAACCGTCGATACCTCTTGTAGCATTGGGTATCAGGCCCGTATTTATCGCATTTCCCAAACCGGCGACCTGTGATGGAAAACTCGCGTCTGTTTTGCTTTCCTCTTTCAAAGAGGCACTCTCAACCTCGCAGCGACATGAGCTGATTCGAGATCTGAGCGACAATGGCAAAATGGACACGGTATTAATCATCCAAATGGCTTGCGAGGAACGCAACAATTCTGTTTCGGTCACGAGCACCTACGGGGAGGCGAAGTGTTTCGGCCTTAAGAACTGCCATGTAGCGCTAGACCCGCGCACCGGGAATGTTCTTTCGTGCGACCCAAACGGTGAGCCCATATGCGGCAAAGAACTGTTTAAAGAGTTCGAATATGTGTTAGCCACTACCGGGATCGACGTGAGATTGGAGTGAATGAAAGAAGTCCCAAGCGGGGCTGGTCTCTTTAACCGCGTAGCCTCGCTCCACGTTGTCCCTTTCCGCGCTCGTCACTGTTTTCGCCATTACCTTCATAATTTCCCCTCAGCCCCCATTTGCCTCAATCCCCCGCCGTCTCTAGAATGAAGAATCACCACGGCTGGGAGAGTCCTGAAAACTTATGATTCATTTTCCCGTTCCTGAGGCTCTTACTTTCGATGACGTCCTGCTGCTGCCCGCTCGCTCCGACGTGATTCCAGCGCAGGCCAGCACCCAGACGCAACTCACCCGCAACATCAGCCTGAACATTCCAGTTGTGAGCGCCGCCATGGATACCGTGACCGAATCGCACATGGCGATCGCGCTGGCGCAGCAGGGCGGGCTCGGCATCATTCACCGCAACCTGACGATCGACCAGCAGGCCAACGAAGTCGACAAGGTGAAGCGTTCGGAAAGCGGCATGATCGTCGACCCGGTTACAATGTCGCCCACCGACAAGGTCTACGACGCGCTCGAGGTCATGCGCAAGTACAAGATTTCCGGCGTCCCCATCACCGAGCACGGCAAACTGGTGGGCATTCTTACCAACCGCGACCTGCGCTTTGAGACCCGCTTCGATATTCCCATCGACAAAGTGATGACCAAGAAAAACCTCATCACGGTGCCTGTCGGGACCACGCTCGAAGACGCGGAAAAGATTCTGCACCAGCACCGCGTCGAAAAGCTTCTGGTCGTCGACGACAAGTACAACCTGAAGGGCCTGATCACGGTCAAGGACATCCAGAAGAAACTGAAATATCCCAACGCCGCGAAAGATTCGCAGGGCCGGCTGCGCGTCGGGGCGGCCATCGGCGCCACGGGAGATTTCCTCGAGCGAGCGCAGGAACTCGCCGAAGCCAAGGTCGACGTCCTCGCCATCGACAGCGCTCACGGCCACTCCACCAAAGTGCTCGACGCCGTGAAGCTGGTGAAATCGAAGCTTCCCCACATCGAGCTCCTAGCCGGCAACGTAGCGACATTCGACGGCGCATGCGAACTGACTCGCGCCGGCGCCGACGGCATCAAAGTCGGCATCGGTCCCGGCTCAATTTGCACCACGCGCGTCGTCACGGGCGCTGGCGTGCCGCAGATCACCGCCATCGCCGAGGCTTACCGCGCCACCAAAGATTCTGGCGTTCCCATCATCGCTGATGGCGGTATTAAATATTCCGGTGACGTCACCAAGGCGCTGGCCGCGGGCGCGAGCGCCGTCATGATTGGATCGCTATTCGCCGGCACCGACGAAAGTCCCGGCGAATTAATCCTGTATCAAGGCCGATCCTTCAAGTCGTATCGCGGCATGGGATCGATCGGCGCCATGGCGCAAGGATCGAGCGAGCGCTACTTCCAGAGCACCGAAGGAGATTCCTCCGCCTCCATCTCGGCGTCTGACGGCGATTCCAACCGCCTCGCTAAACTCGTCCCCGAAGGGATTGAAGGACGCGTTCCCTACCGCGGCTCAGTGGCGATGATCGTCCACCAGATGGTCGGCGGCTTGAAATCCGGCATGGGCTACTGCGGATGCTCCACCATTCCCGAGTTGCTGCAGAAGACGCGCTTCGTCCGCATCAGCGGCGCCGGCCTCCGCGAAAGCCACGTCCACGACGTCATGATCACCCGCGAGGCCCCGAACTATGCCATCGAGTAATCGTGTAGCGCCGGCATCTTGCCGGCTGTCGCGAGGGCGTCCCGCCCTCGCGGCGGCGACGCCACTCTGGTTGGGTGCCCCATTTCTCGCGTCTTTTGCGAGAAGTGGGAATTCCGGAACCGCGGGCGCCGCACGCGCTTGAGCACCGACCGTTACAGTGTTCTCAAAGCCTGGATCGCCGCAATCCTGTGGCTGATCGTCATCTCCATTGAGTCGACCGCATATCTCTCCGCTCACAACACCAGCCGCTTCCTTTTTCCGCTGCTGCATTATCTATTCGGCATATCGCTTGAGCGCTTCGAGCCGTTGCACTTCTTCCTGCGCAAAGGAGGCCACGTCTTCGGCTACGGCCTGCTCAGCATTCTCTTGTTTCGCGCGTGGAGGGAAACCCTGCCCGCCCTGGGAAATCCCAAGTGGACCTTCCGCTGGGCGAACATCGCAGTGCTGGGAACCGCGCTGGTGGCCAGCCTCGACGAATGGCACCAGAGCTTCATCCCCTCGCGCACCGGCACTCCGCGCGACGTCCTGCTCGACACCTGCGCCGGCATCGCCGCGCAGATACTGGTGTTGCTGTGGATGAAATGGTTCTAGCGTATGTCATCAAAGGTTGTCATCCTGAGGTCCGCGCCTTTTGCGGGCCGAAGGACCTATGCAACTGGCCGCGAAAATTACACGGGTCCTTCGCTTCGCTCAGCATGACAAAGCAGTCACATCTGAATCTTGCGGCCAATTAGATTCGGCTTGAGCAACAGCAACATCGCCGAAACCCCCGCTAGTCCGGCGGAAAAATAAAACGGCACCCCTGCCCCGTAAAACTTCCACAGCTCTCCGGTAATCAGGCTGGCCGCCAGCGTGGCGACACTGGTCGCAAAAAAATACACGCCCAGCGCGCGTCCGCGAACGTCCTGCCCCACGGTCTCCACCACCAGCGCCTTCAGCACGGGCTGCGTCAATGCGTAGTACAAACCGTAGATCGCCATCGTGATCCAGATCGCGAGCGTGGAAGGCGCCCACCCGAACACAAAATAAACCGCCGCGAAAATCAGATACCCCGCGGCCGCGATCCATCGTCGTGAAAGGCCGCGCCGCGAGAAGTGATCGCTGAACCATCCTGCTGGCCACGATCCGAGTGTGTATGTAATGTTGAAGACCAAGCCGAGCAGCGGCGCCAGCGCCACGGGGATGCCCACGTTCTGCGCCCGCATCACCAGAAACATGTCGCTGGAATTCCCCAGCGAAAACAGAGTGACGGCGACCAGCACCATGTAGAACGAACCCGGCAGCACAGCGCTGGCCGCGGCCGGAGCGGTAGCAGCGTTGTTCGCGCGGACGGGATTGCGGTCCTCCCGCGACTCGCGTTTCGTTTCGCGCACGCCGAACAGCGCCACGATCACGCACAGCGCTCCCGGAATGGCGGCGGCCAGAAACACACCGCGAATTCCAAAACGCGCCAGCAACGTGAAAGCTGCCAGCGGCCCAGCGATCGCCCCCGCGGAGTCCATCGACTGAATCAGGCCGTAGGCCGATCCCAACCGCCCCTTCGGCACCGACTCGGCGACCATCACGTCGCGCGGCGCCCCGCGCACTCCCTTGGCCAGCCGGTCGCTGAAGCGGATCAACAGAATGTGCCACCACGCCGTAACTAGCGCCAGCAACGGCTTCACCGCGTTAGCGACAAAATATCCTGCCACCACCAGCGGCTTGCGCCGGTCGATGCGGTCGGTCAAATATCCGGAGAAAAGTTTGGCGAACGACGCGACACTTTCGGCCAGTCCCTCAATCAATCCCAACTGCGCCGGCCCCGCTCCCAGCGAAACCAGAAACGCCGGCAGCACCCAGTACGCCATCTCGGTGGCCGTGTCGTTCAGAAACGAAGTAAGGCCGAAAGCGTAGATATTGCGCGCACCGGAAGGCTGAGGGTCAGAGGAGAGCTCGGGCATGAAGCATTTTTACCACGTTCCTGAAGGCTTGCCATGCCATCGATCAAGCGTCCATCCGACCGAGTAAACCCACGTCGACTGTTGCATTTGGACAACCATACTTCCGAACACGGTTCGGCGATCAAGCGGTTAAGCTGAGGGCTGAGAGCTGAGAGCTTTTTCTTCAGTACATCGCGTCGTACTTGGTGACGGCCCACTCGCCGCCCTTGTGCGTGACGGTGACGGTGAACAGATCCTGATCAATTCCGGCTTGTGTCGGGCCCGCGTTGCTCGGCCGCTTGCCGCGATAGTGGAGGATCACCAGTGGCGACGCTTCTTCCCAATCCACCAGTTCCCAGGAGAGCAGTGGGTGCTGCGCCTCAGAACTGCAAATATACTTCGCGTATTTCTTGTGATAATCGTGTTCCCACTTGTTCAACAGCTCGTCGCAATGCCCGTCGCGCAGTTCGCGCAGAAACGTGTTGGCGGCCTTCTCGGTGGAGCGGTCGCGCAGCGGGTTCATCTTGATGCTCACTGGCAGTCCGGTCAGCGGATCACGATCCTCCGATCGCGCCAGCACTGGCCCCTGATTGCTCAGCCACCACAAGTAGCCGACAAAGATTCCCACCAGCAGTACGCCGGCGCCGACAGCAATCCCAATGTGTGTGCGCGTGAAGGCCATTAAAAGAAGTTTATGGGCATCGCGGAAGCGCGGATAGATTACCAGTGGGAGACACGGTCGGACATGTACGAGTGGAGATCCTAGTTCACACGCTCGGAAAACCCAAACACTTGCGGGGACGTTTTCACGACCGTGGGCAGACCAAATACCACTTGGCAACCCTCTGTCTGCTCATAAGGATAGAACATATCTTCGGATAGTGCTTCGGCCTGCTCCAAATGGATCAACACACACGATTTCCAATCCCCCTCATCCCAGCTCGCATCCACAACCGAACACCAGCAGACGAGTTTGCCGCCTGTATCGCTGCTCGCTTTTGACAACACGCGAGCCCAATACCTCTCCACTTCGTTTCGGGTTGGATTTTCCTTCCAACTCTGCGGCTTGATCAATTTGATATGCCGACCAGGCCCCAGCACTGCACCAAAGGGAAAAATGAATCCGCCATGCTCCAGTTGCGAAGCCGCTAGCTTGGTCACGAGGTTCAGCAGATCCTGTTTTTGCCCCTGAAGAGTCATCTTGGTTGTGTGAGGTCGTCTGGGTGCTCAAGGATCAAGTCTAGGAAAACCGTTAGAACGAACAAGATTACCTACGTAAGGCCCTGGCTTACGCTCCAGTACAAAATAAAAAGGGCGCGGCCGTCGGCCGCGCCCTTCGCAAAACACGAGAAGCTACTCTTTCTTGTCTTCCTTTTCGCCTTCGGCCGGTGCGGCCTCGCGCTCAGCTTGTGCTTGCGCCTCCGCCTCTTCCATGGCTTTCTTGGCCTCGGCGGTTTTCTTGGCGCGGGCTTCGGCGCGCTTTTCCTTCTTCTCGTCGAGGATTTTCTCGCTGCCCAGCAGTTCGAGGAAAGCCTTGTCGGCACCGTCGCCCTTGTTCCAGTGAGTGCGGATGATGCGCGTGTAGCCGCCGTTGCGATCGCCGAACCGCGGCCCGACCGTGTCAAACAACTTCACCAGAGCCTCATCGGTCATGAGATACGCGCCGGCCAGACGGCGGGCGGCGAGGTCGCCGCGCTTGCCCAGCGTGATCATCTTCTCGACAATGGGCTTCGCGGCCTTGGCCTTGGGCACAGTCGTCTCGATGCGCTCCTCCACGATCACCGAGGTGACCAGGTTGCGCAGCAGCGAGCGCCGGTGCGCCGTGTTCCGTCCGAGTTTGTATCCTGCAACTTTGTGACGCATGAGAAACCCTCAGTGACTAGTGGTTAGTGCTTAGTGGCTAGTAAGTCAGCCTCTACCAGCCACTGACCACTAGCCACTAACCACTGATTCTTACAGCTGGTCGTCCGGCCCGTAAGCGGAAGCCGGCAGGACCTGATTCGACGTCGGCCCGGGCACGGCATTGCCGTGCTCGTCGATCTTCATGCCCAGGCTCAGACCCATCGAGGAAAGAATTTCCTTGATCTCGTTCAGCGACTTGCGGCCGAAATTCTTGGTCTTAAGCATCTCGGCTTCGGTCTTCTGCACGAGTTCTCCGATGGTCTGGATGTTCGCATTCTTCAGGCAGTTGTAGCTGCGCACCGAAAGCTCGAGCTCCTCCACGGAACGGTTGAGGTTCTCGTTGTGGATCTCGGGCTTGCGGTCGTCCGACGACGACGTGCCGGTTTCAATTTCTTCCTCGAAGTTGATGAAGATGTTCATGTGGTCCTTCAGCAGCTTCGCCGCCAGGCCGAGCGAATCGGCGGGCGTGATGGAGCCGTTGGTCCACACTTCGAGCGTCAGCTTGTCGTAGTCGGTGATCTGACCCAAACGCGCGGCTTCGACCGTGTAATTACATTTTCGTACGGGCGAGTGCACGGAGTCGATGGGGATGAAGCCGATGCCCAGATCCTCGTCGAAGTTCTTGTCGGCGGAGGTGTAGCCGCGGCCGCGCTTCAGGCGCATTTCCATGTCAAGCTTGCCGCCCTCGCTGACGGTCGCGATGTAGACGTCTTTATCGAGAACCTCGACATCGCCGTCGGCCTCGATCATGCCGCTGGTCACGACGCCGGGCTGATCGGCGCGCAGGTAGATCGCCTTGGGCGCATCGCCCGCAAGCTTAAACGGGATCTGCTTCAGGTTTAGGATGATGTCGGTGGCGTCCTCGACCACGCCGGGGATCGACTGGAATTCGTGCAACACGCCTTCCATCTTCACCGCGGTGACGGCCGCGCCTTCAATCGAGCTCAGCAGCACGCGCCGCAAGGCGTTGCCCACGGTGGTGCCGAAGCCGCGTTCAAACGGCTGCGCCCAGAACATGCCGTACTTGTCGGTGAGGCTGGAGGTATCGGTTGCGAGACGTTTCGGTTTCTGAAAACCCTTCCAAAGCATGTGATTCTCCTTCGGCCGTTTGGCTCAGAGCTGACTCCCTGAATCGGTCCATGCTGCGAAAACTGGACTCAGGTCAAACGTCAGCAAAGGCTGATCTGGCTCGAAAATTGGACCAGAAAATCCGTCGCTGGTCGTTTGTCGCTGGTCGTTAGCCAAATCGAGTTGGCCAACGACTAACGACCATCGACTAACGACGCCCTTCTACTTGCTGTACAACTCAACAATCAACTGCTCGTTGACCGGCAGCTGAATATCTTCGCGCTTGGGCAGCGAAAGCACTTTCGCCTTGTAATTGTCGCGGTCAACTTCCAGCCAGCTCACTGTCGTGCCATGGCTGGCAAACTCCTTCGCCAGTTCAAGCACGGTGAGCTTCTTGCTCTTCTCGCGGATCGCGATCTCTTCGCCCGCGCTCACTTCATACGAAGGAATGTTGACCTTGCGATTATCCACGGC
This sequence comes from Acidobacteriota bacterium, assembly GCA_013289685.1. Taxonomy (GTDB): domain Bacteria; phylum Acidobacteriota; class Terriglobia; order Terriglobales; family Acidobacteriaceae; genus Sulfotelmatobacter. The sequence continues at coordinate 135,082 of JABCZL010000010.1, forward strand.
CACGTGCCCGTGACGCACCAATTGGCGCGCCTGGCGCCGCGATTGGGCGAATCCCAGGCGGTAGACCACGTTATCCAGACGGCGTTCGAGCTGCTGCAGCAACTTCTCGCCGGTCACGCCCTGCGAGCGCGCGGCCTTCTCAAAGTAGTTGCGGAACTGGCCTTCTTGCGTGAAGTAAATGCGCTTGGCTTTCTGCTTCTCGCGCAACTGCAGGCCGTAGCCAACAATCTTGGCCTTGCGGTCCTTGCCATGTTGTCCGGGAGCGAAGTTGCGCTTCTCGATGGGACACTTGTCGCTGAAGCACTTTGCGCCTTTGAGGAACAACTTCATGCCCTCGCGGCGGCATAGACGGCAGACTGCATCGGTGTAACGTGCCAAGTTTCTTCTCCTTTAGATGACCGGTTTACGGGTTTGGCTTCACCCTTCCTCCCGGACAAAGCTTCTAGCTTCTAGCGACTAGCTCAAGCAACCCCAAATGCGGTTTGGCTGGAAGCTAGGAGCTAGCAGCTGTTTTTCTTACACTCTGCGGCGCTTCGGCGGACGGCAGCCGTTGTGCGGAATCGGCGTGACGTCGCGAATCGAACGCACTTCAATTCCTGACGCAGCCAACGCGCGGACCGCCGATTCGCGACCGGAACCCGGACCGCTGACGCGCACATCCACGCTGCGCACTCCGTGATCCCGCGCCATGTTCGCGGCATTCGACGCGGCCTGCTGGGCGGCAAAGGGCGTGCCCTTGCGCGATCCACGGAAGCCGAGCGATCCCGAACTCTTCCACGACAGAACGTTGCCGTTCATGTCGGTGATGGTCACAATGGTGTTATTGAAGGACGCCTGCACGTAGCACAGCCCATGCGGCACGTGCTTGCGTTCCTTCTTCTTGAAGGTTTTCTTCTTGCCTTTTTTCTCCGGCGCGGCTGTCGTTGCGCCGCCCGCTGCTGCTGGTTTTGCCATGAAATAGCTCCTAGCTCTTAGCTTCTAGCTAGGAGCTAGAAGCTAGAAGCTGTTCTTACGTCTTCGACGTCGCCTTCTTCTTCTGCGCGACCGTTCCCTTGCGCGGACCCTTACGGGTACGGGCATTCGTATGGGTGCGCTGGCCGCGGACCGGCAGGTTGCGGCGGTGGCGGAATCCGCGATAGGAACCGATTTCGATGAGACGCTTGATGTTCATCGAAACTTCCTTGCGCAGATCGCCTTCCACCAGGCCTTCGCCCTCAATGACCGTGCGGATGCGGTTGACCTCTTCTTCGCTCAGGTCTTGCACCTTCTTCATCGGGTCGACCTTGGCCTCGTCGCACAGACGGCTGGCGCGCGGATGCCCGATGCCGTAGATATACGTCAACGCGATATTAATGTGCTTCTGGCGCGGAAGATCGACGCCTGCAATACGTGCCATTTCTTTTTACCTCGGCGGCTGTGCCGTAAATTGAGGGCTCTTGGCTGTTAGCTTTTGGCTTTTAGCTAAGAGCCAAAAGCCAAAGGCCAAAAGCTTCTTACCCCTGGCGCTGTTTATGTTTCGAGTTGACGCAAATCACCCGCACCACACCCTTGCGGTGGATGACCTTGCACTTGTCGCAAATCTTCTTTACCGATGCTCGTACTTTCATAACCCAGCCTTCAGCTGTCAGCCATCAGCCGCCAGCAAACCAAAAATCACTTGTAGCGATAGACAATCCGTCCGCGATTCAGGTCGTACGGCGAAAGCTCCACCGCGACCTTGTCCCCAGGCAGAATGCGAATAAAATTCTTGCGCATCTTGCCGGAAACATGCGCCAGCACCTGGTGTTTGTTTTCCAGTTCCACCCGGAACATGGCATTGGGCAGGGGCTCCAGCACCACCGCCATCACTTCAATCGCGTCTTCTTTGCTCATTCGCTCCTAGCTTTTAGCTGTCTACTGCGTCAAAATCACCGGACCATCTTTCGTCACCGCGACGCAATGTTCGAAGTGTGCGCTGAAACTGCCGTCAGCGGTAACCGCCGTCCACTTGTCGCCCAGCACTCGCGTTTCGGGCTTGCCGTAATTCACCATCGGCTCAATCGCGATCACCATGCCCTCACGCAATTTGGCGCCATGCCCTCGCGCCCCGAAGTTCGGAACCTGCGGCTCTTCGTGCAACTTCGTCCCAATCCCGTGCCCCACGAACTCACGTACCACGCTGAACCCCGCGGCTTCCACGTGCTCCTGCACCGCCGCCCCGACATCGCCCACCGAGTTGCCGATCCGCGCCTGCGCAATGCCCCGATACAGCGACGCTTCGGTGACTTCCAGCAACTTCTGCAACTCCGGCTTCAGCCCGTTGCCCACCGGAACCGTAATCGCCGCATCGCCGTAGTACCCATCGAGCACGACCCCGCAGTCAATCGAAACGATGTCGCCCTCCTGCAGCACCCGTTTTTCCGACGGGATGCCGTGCACAATCTCTTCATTCACCGACGTGCACAACACGCAGGGATAATCGTAGTACCCCTTGAACGCCGGCTTGGCCCCGAGTTCCCTGATCTTCTTATCGGCGGCGCGCTCCAGGTCCATGGTGGTGACACCCGGCGCTACCAGCGTTCTGACCTGGTCGAGAACCTGGCGTACGATGCGGCCGCTATGCCGCATCTTCTCTATCTCCGCCGATGATTTACACACAATCGCCATTCTTCATTCTTGCGCGCGATTCTTACGCGCGGCCCTTACGCGCAGCCCTTACGCATGATGATCTTCCAAGACCTTGAAAATCTGCTCCGTAACATCGTCCATCGGCAGATCTCCATTCACCGAGATCAATCTGCCGGTGCGCTGGTAGTAGTCCGCCACCGGACGAGTCTGCTCCTGGTATGCCGTGAGTCTGGGCTGAAGCACTTCCAACCGGTCGTCATTGCGGGTCACCAGCTTATCCCCGGTTACGTCGCAGATTTCATCCACGCGGGGCGGCTGGAAGTGGACGTTATAAATCCGTCCACAGGTGGGACAAGAACGGCGTCCAGTGATCCGGAGCAATAGCTGATTATAGTCCACGTCCAGGCGGATCACAATTGGCCAGGCCCGGGTGGGACGCGAATTGTCAAAGAGCTCATGTTCCAGCAGCGCATCGAGCCATCCGGCCTGGGCTGCAGTCCGGGGAAACCCGTCCAGAATGTAGCCGCGCTTGCAGTCCGGCTGCATCAGCCGTTCCCGGACCATGACGCAAACCAGATCGTCCGAAACCAGTTCCCCCCGCGCCATCACCGCTTTGGCGACGACGCCGAGTTCCGTCCCGCGGGCCACGTTCTCCCGCAGAAGATCTCCCGTCGACACCTGGGGAATCCCATAGCGCTCCATGATGCGCTTGGCCTGCGTGCCTTTTCCGGCACCCGGCGGCCCGAGCAACACTACGGGACCTATTTCACGCGAGGTTTCCTGCGCCATCGGCTTGGCCCAAGCCTCCCGAGCTCAGTCTCCCCGGCGCCCCAAAAACAAGCCGAGGTGCAGCAACCCCCACCACGTGCAAAAATCCCACCCGCCAACTACCAGGTGCGGCGGCCGCGAATGCGTCCACTGCGCGGCGTAAATCCGTCGTAGTGGCGCATGATCAACTGCGCCTCGATTTGGGTGACCGTATCCATGGCCACGCCCACCACGATTAGCAGCGACGTTCCGCCAAAGTAAAAGCTCACACCCAAACCGTTCGTCACCCAGTTCGGCAGCGCTTCGAAGAACCTTCCAAACACCCAGGGCAGATGGTTAAGGTGAATGCCGGTAATCATCCACTCTGGAATGAACGAAATCAGGATCAGGTACAGCGCGCCCACCAGCGTAATCCGGGTGAGCACTTCATTGATGAAATCCGCGGTGCGTTTCCCGGGACGTATCCCCGGAATAAATCCGCCGTACTTCCGCATGTTGTCGGCAACTTCGCTGGGATTGAAAACGATGGACACGTAAAAATACGCGAAGAAAATAATGCCGACCGCATAGAGCAGCGTATACAGCGGCTCTCCCCAACCCAGCAGCCGGATCAGATCTCCGAAATAGCGGCTGTTGCGCAGCCCATACCCGACGGTCTGCGGCAACGTCAAGATCGAAGAAGCGAAGATCACCGGCATCACGCCGCCCGCGTTCACGCGCAGCGGCAGGTGCGTCGACTGCCCGCCCATCACCTTGCGCCCGACCACACGTTTGGCGTATTGCACCGGAATTCGCCGCTCGCTTCGTTCGACATAAACGATGAACGCCACCACCGCAACCATGAAGATGATCAGGAACACCATCAGGGGGAACGTCATCGCGCCCCAGGCGGCGTTTTTGGCCTTCTCGATCAGATCCACTACGCCGCGCGGCAGGCCGGTCACAATTCCGGCGAAAATCAGCAGCGACATTCCATTGCCGACGCCGCGCTCAGTGATCTGCTCGCCCAGCCACATGATGAACGCGCTGCCCGTGGTCAGGGTCAGCATGGTCATGAGCTTGAATTTCCACCCTGGGTTGAGCGCGTAGCCGCCCTTCTCCAAGCCGTACGCGATGCCGAGCGATTGCACCGAGCTCAGAATCACCGTAATGTATCGCGTCCACTGCGTGATCTTCTTGCGCCCGAGTTCGCCTTCCTTCTGCAATTTCGCCAGCGGCTCATACACCACCGTCAGCAACTGCAGAATGATCGATGCCGTGATGTACGGCATGATCCCCAGGGCAAAAATCGTCATCTTGCGTAACTGGCCGCCGGAGAACAGATCGACGAATCCCAGCAGCGAACCGCTCGTGCTGCCCTGGGTAAAGAAACTTTCCAGCTTGGCGGTATCGATTCCCGGCGTCGGAAGGTGTCCGCCTAACCGGTACACGAACAGCATTCCTAGAGTGAACAGGATGCGTTTGCGCAGGTCGGGAATCCGGAAGATATTCGCCAGTTTGTCGAACATTACTGCCCTGCCTTCACTGCCGGCTTTACGGCCGCTTTCACTGATAAGACCTCAACCTTGCCGCCCGCCTTGGTGATTTTTTCCTGGGCCGACTTCGAAAACTTGTGCGCGTGCACCGTGAGCGCGACCTTCAACTCGCCGTCGCCCAGAATCTTCACCGGATGCTTGGTCTTGATTACTCCGGCCTTGCGCAGGACTTCGGGAGTAATGGGCTCTCCATGAAAAGACTCGCCCATTTCCACCAGCCGCTCCAGGCTCACGATGTTGAATTCCTTGCGAAAAATATTGGTGAAGCCGCGCTTCGGCATGCGCCGGTGCAGGGGCATCTGGCCGCCTTCAAAGCCGCGGATCATGCGCGACCCGGTGCGCGAACGCTGCCCCTTGTGTCCACGGGTCGACGTCTTGCCCATGCCGGAGCCCATACCGCGCCCCACGCGCTTGCGCTTTTCCGTCGCCTTCTTCGGTGCTCGAATATTCGATAAATTCATAAAGTAAGCTCTCAGCTTTCAGCCGTCAGCTTTCAGCCACGGCGCTTTACGCTGAGGGCTGATAGCTGAAAGCTGATAGCGCTATTCCACAAACTCCACCAGATGCGGCACCTTCGCCACCATCCCTCGGATGGCGTTAGTATCGGGCCGCTCAATCACTTGATTCAGCCGCGTGAATCCCAGCCCCTTGATCACCAGCTTCTGTTTCACCGGGGCACAGATAGCGGAGCGCACCCACTTCAGGTGAACCTTCCCGCTGATCGCACTCGTTTTCTTCGCCGTCATTGCATGAACCTCAATGTCCTGTGGAAGGGCGCGACTTCAGTCACGCCGTCCCGAAACCATAATTGAATAGGCTTTAGCCTCTGCGGGCAGCCTTACAATTCTTGCGCCGTCTTGCCCCGCATCGCCGCCACACCTTCACGCGTCTTGAGTTGTTTCAGCGCGTCGAAGGTCGCCTTGATCACGTTGTGCGGGTTGGTGGTGCCAATCGATTTCGTCAGCACGTTCTGCACGCCCACCGACGTCATCACCGCACGCACCGCGCCGCCCGCAATTACGCCCGTGCCTTCCGGCGCCGGCTTCAGCAGCACCTTGCCCGACCCGTAACGCCCGAGCACGAGATGCGCAATGCTGGTCTGCGTCAGGTTGACCTTGATCAGATTCTTCTTGGCCGACTCGATTCCCTTGCGAATGGCCTGCGGAACTTCCTTGGCCTTTCCGGAACCGTAGCCCACCACTCCCGCCGAGGGATCGCCGACCACGACCAGCGCGGCAAACGAAAGATTCTTGCCGCCCTTCACCACCTTGGTCACGCGGTTGATGGCCACCACCTGGTCTTTCAACTGGAACGAACCCGCATCAAGTTTCTTGATCAATGTTGGCATTTATAAACCTAGCCTTTGGCTGTTAGCTCTTGGCTCTTGGCTTTTTCGCTCTGGCCAACAGCCAAGAGCCAAAAGCCAACAGCGATTTTCAAAACTGCAATCCCGCTTCGCGTGCCGCGTCGGCCAAGGCCTTCACGCGCCCGTGATAAATGTAGCCGCCACGGTCGAACACGACCTTGGTCACGCCCTTGGCCTTGGCCCGCTCGGCAATGGTCTTGCCCACGATCTTCGCCGAGGCCACGTTGCCCCCGGTGCTCCGGGCGTCCTTCTTGCCTTCGGCCGTGCTGGCGGAGACCAGCGTCTTGCCGTGCAGATCGTCGATGACCTGCACGTAAATGTGATTCAGCGAACGGTACACGTTGAGCCGCGGGCGCTCCGCGGTCCCCTGCATCTTCTTGCGAATGCGGTCGTGTACATGCCCGCGCTTCTCGTTCTTCGTGACTCTTGTCAGCATGAAATCTGTCCTTGGTCGTTAGTCCTTGGTCGTTAGCCAAAGACTCCCGACAATTGCAAAATCCTCAAGTCGCGCATTGCTGCCGGAAGCCGCCTGACTCCGCTAACGACCAACGGCTAACGACGGTTTATTTCGCTCCGGTCTTTCCGACCTTCTTCTTCAGACGCTCGCCGGCATAGCGCACGCCCTTGTTCTTATACGGATCGGGCGGACGCAGCGAGCGCATTTCCGCCGCGACCTGTCCCACCTTCTGCCGGTCGATACCCGTCAGCGCGATCTTGGTCTGCTTGGGATCCACCGCCGCATCCACGCCCGTCGGCAACGGATATTCAATGGGATGCGAATATCCCAGGTTGAACACCACCATCGACTTGCCCTTCATTTCGGCGCGGTAGCCGATGCCGACGATTTCCAGTTCGCGCGTCCAGCCCTTGGTCACACCCTCGACCGCATTGTTGACCAGAGCTCGAGCCAGTCCGTGAAGCGCCGCCTGCGAATCGTTCTGGCGGATCGCGACGATGTTTCCGTCCTTCTGCTCGACCGTAATGCCGGCCGGCAGAGCCGTATCCAGCTTGCCCTTCGGCCCCTGCACCAGGACCGTGTTGCCTTCGACTTTGACCGTCACCCCTTTGGGGATCGGGATCGGCTTTTTTCCAATTCGTGACATAAGTGGCTCTTCGCTCTTGGCTTTTAGCTCTTGGCTAGAATCTCTTGTTCTCTACGGCCATTCCTGCTACCGGCCGTTCTTCCTTACCGGCTCCAAGCTAATAGCCAAAGGCCAAGAGCCAAGAGCGATTGTCTAATAAATCTGGCACAGCAGCTCGCCGCCCACGCCTTCCTTGCGGGCCTGGCGGCCGGTCATCACACCGCGCGGGGTGGTGAGGATGTTGATCCCCATGCCGCCCAGCACGCGCGGAATCTCGCTGCGCCGCACGTACACCCGGCAGCCGGGACGCGACACGCGCTCCACCTTCGAGATGGCCGCTTCGTTGTTGGCGCCGTACTTCAGATAAATCCGGATGACCTTGTGGCCTTCTTCTTCCGTCGGCTTGAAATTCGAGATGTAGCCCTCTTCCTTCAGAATGCGGGCGATCTCCAGCTTCAACCGCGAAGCCGGAATGTCCACCTTCTGGTGCCGGGCCTGGAGTGCGTTCCGCACTCGCGTCAGCATGTCTGCGACCGGATCGGTCAACCTCATCGTTTGCTTCTCCTCTTGCCACCCGTTCGCTCCGCGTCAAGCGGAGAACCTGCGGCAGCACTAACTTCGGTCCATAGTCCTTAGCCGTTGGTCGTTAGCCATCCGGCTCGGTCGTTCGTCTTTGCCAACGACTAACGACGAGCGGCCAACGACCTGCTTCCTACCACGACGACTTCGAAACCCCTGGAATCTCCCCGCGCAGCGCGAGCTGGCGGAAGCACAAGCGGCAAATGCCGAACTTGCGCAGAAACGCGCGCGGCCGTCCGCAAAACTTGCAGCGGTTGTGCTTGCGCGTGGAAAATTTCGGCTTCTTCACGTCCTCGGGACGCTGGTGCAGCCCGACTCCGTCTTTAACCCGCTTTGCTGTCGTCGCCATGTTTAGCAAGAACTCCTGACTTCCATCTCTTCACAGTCTTTAACTTTGAAAATCCGCCTCACGCCCGGAACGGCATGCCCAGATGCTTCAACAGCGTCCGCGCCTGGTTGTCGTTCGCCGCCGTCGTCACAATCGTGACGTTCATGCCCTTCTGCTTATCGACCTTCTCGTAGGAGATCTCCGGGAAAATCAGCTGGTCATGCAGCCCGAGCGTGAAGTTGCCGCGCCCGTCGAACGACTTGGTCGAAACTCCCTTGAAATCGCGCACTCGCGGCAGAACGATATTCACCAGCCGGTCCAGAAACTCATACATGCGGTCGCCGCGTAAAGTCACCATCGCTCCGATCGACTGCCCCTGGCGCACTTTAAACGCCGCGATCGACTTCTTCGCCCGCGTCACCACCGGCTTCTGTCCGGTGATCTGTCCCAACTCGTTCACCGCCGGATCGAGCACTTTCGCGTTCTGCGTGGCTTCGCCGACGCCCATGTTCACGACGATTTTGTGCAGCCGCGGAACCGCCATCACGTTCTTCAGTTCCAGCTCTTTCAGTAGAGCCGGAGCCACTTCCTTGTCGAACTTCGAGCGCAGCCGCGGACGCTCCTTCGCGCTATGCCGCGCCTGGTCGGGAGCCTTCTGCTCTTGCGACGATTCTTTCTGCTTCTTGTCTTTTGCCATGTCCTTCAATCCTTCTCACGGTTTCGGGTTGCAGAAAGCTTTTGGCTCTTGGCTCTTGGCCTTTGGCTCTTAGCTCTTAACCTGCGTATACCGGTTCGTGAGACTTAATTTTCTATACGTACTGCCTGCACCATCGCCTTAAGCCAAAAGCCAATGGCCAAAAGCCAATAGCCTACTTATCCAGCGTCGTTCCGCACTTCTTGCACACCCGCACCTTGCGGTCGCCCCGGACTTCGTGTCCAATGCGCACCGGACCGCAGGTCGCGCACACCAGCTGCACGTTGGAGATCGCTATCCGGCTCTCCTGCTCGGCGATGCCGCCCTTGATGTTGCGCTGCGGGTTGGGCCGCACGTGCTTTTTCACCATCATCACGTGCTCGACCAGCAACTTGGCGTCGTTCGGAAACACGCGCAGCACGCGCCCTTCCTTGCCTTTGTCCCGCCCGGTGATCACCTTCACGGTGTCGTTCCGCCGCAGATCCACTCGCTTGTTTTCAGTGCTTACAGTTCGCATAATCGAAATCCGATTTAGTAATTGAGTAATTTAGTAATTGGGAAATTGAGAACAAATTCGGCCCCGATTTCCAATTACTCAATTACTAAATTCCCCAATTACTCAATTCTCCAGTCCTAGATGACTTCCGGTGCCAGCGAAACAATCTTCAAAAATTTCTTCTCGCGCAATTCGCGCGCCACTGGACCGAACACGCGCGTCCCGACCGGCTCACCGGCGTCGTTGATCAGCACCGCGGCGTTCGAATCGAATTTGATGTAGGTTCCATCGCGCCGCCGGGACTCTTTCCGCGTGCGCACAATCACAGCCTTGACCACGGTCCCTTTTTTCGTCTGGCCCTCGGGCGCCGCCTCTTTCACGGCCGCCGTGATTATGTCGCCCAGCCCGGCATTCAACCCGGTCGAGCCCCCCAGCGGCAGAATCATCTGCAGCTTGCGGGCGCCGGAATTGTCGGCCACCTCCAGCATCGATCTCATCATCACAGCCATGGCTTCAATCTCCCTATTGCTTTGTCATCCTGAGGCAGGCGCTTTTTGCCTGCCGAAGGACCTGGGCGCGCCGCGCAATCAATCTCGCGTTTTTTGCGAGATTGCGAAAACGCGCGTTTGGCGCGCTTCCTCACTAGCTCGCCACATCGACCATCGCTTCCGGCACCAATGTAGTCTTGCGCACAATATCTTTCAGCTTCCAGCGCTTCAGCTTCGACAGCGGACGCGTCTCCTCGATCCGCACCACATCGCCGACGTGCGCTTCGTTCTTCTCGTCGTGCGCATAGAACTTCTTGTTGCGCGCCACCACGCGTCCGTAAAACGGATGCGCTTTCTTGCGCGTCACCTTCACCACAATCGTCTTCTGCATGCGGTTGGCGACCACTTCTCCAACTACTTCCTTGCGGCGGCCCTGCACCTTCGCCGTGGCCCGTGTATTGGTTTCCGCCATTATCGTTTCTCCGTTATTCCTTCTGACCCGCAGCCGAGCGCTCGCGCTCGCCGAGAATCGTTTTCACGCGCGCAATATCCTTGCGCAGGCCGCGAATCTTCTTCAGGCTCTCCGTCTGTCCCATGTTCAGCTGAAATTTCAGCTTGAACAACTGGTCGGCAAGCTCGCGCTCCTGGTGGCTAAGCTCAACGTCTGTCAAATTTCTGATTTTGTCTACCTTCATAAGTTCCTCAACCGAATTCTCGGGCGCTTGCCGAAAGCTGACAGCTGACAACTGATAGCTGACAGCTTTCTTTAGTGCGCTGCGCCCTCGCGCTTCACCAGCGTGGTCCGCAGCGCCAGCTTGTGCGACGCCAGCCGCATCGCTTCCGTCGCATCCGTGATGGTCACGCCTTCCATCTCAAACAAAATCTTTCCCGGCTTCACCACCGCGACCCAATGATCCGGCGCGCCCTTGCCCTTGCCCATACGGGTCTCGGCCGGCTTCTTGGTGACTGGCTTGTCGGGAAACACGCGGATCCAGATCTTGCCGCCGCGCTTCACAAAGCGCGTCATGGCCACGCGGCTGGCTTCAATCTGCCGGTCGGTGATCCAGCCGGGCTCCAGCACCTTCAGCCCGAAATCGCCGAACGCCAGCGTCGATCCGCGCCAGGCTTTGCCCGTCATGCGCCCGCGCTGCTGCTTGCGATACTTCACTTTCTTTGGCATCAACATAGAATCAGCTCTTAGCTTCTAGCTCTTGGCTCTAGCTAAACCTTCCCTTGTCATCCCGAGCGAGACGCTTTTTGTCTCGCGAGGGACCTGGGCGCGCCGTGCGATCAATCTCGCGTTTTTTGCGAGATTGCTAACTCGCACGCTTGGCGCGCTTCCCTAAAATCCGCCCGCAACCGCGGTCGCTTCGCGCTTCTTCTGCGGCAGAATCTCGCCCTTGTACACCCAGCACTTCACCCCGATCACGCCATAGGTCGTCCGTGCTTCGGTGAAACCGTAGTCGATGTCGGCGCGCAGCGTGTGCAGCGGCAACCGCCCCTGCAGATACCACTCCGACCGCGCGATTTCATTGCCGTTCAACCGTCCGCTCACTCGCACCTTGATGCCCTTACACCCGAAGCGCAGCGCCGAATCCACCGCCTTGCGCATGGCGCGCCGGAAGCCCACGCGCTTTTCCAGCTGCAACGCGATCGATTCCGAAACCAGTTGCGCGTCGAGCTCCGGCTTGTGCACTTCCTGGATGTCGACAAAAATGTCCTTGCCCGCCGTGCGCTTCTGCAGCTCGGCCTTGAGCTTGTCGATTTCCGCGCCCTTGCGCCCGATGATGATCCCCGGCCGCGCCGTCTTGATGATGATGCGCAGCTTGTTTCCCGGCCGCTCGATCTCAATGGCGCTGATGCCCGCCGACTTCAGCTTGTCTTTCAGCTCGTTCTTCAGCTTGACGTCTTCGTGCAGCTGTTTGTCGTAATCCCGCTCGGCAAACCAGCGCGACTTCCACGGCTTGGTGAAGCCGAGGCGAAAACCATAAGGATGGACTTTTTGTCCCATTGCTTCTCCTAAATCAACCTGCTCAATCGATCCCTGCTCAATCAAACCCTGCTCAATCAAACCCAAAAAACTTTGTCATTCCGACGGTTCGCGAAGCGACCCGGAGGAACCTGCTGTTACCTCGCAGCCACTTTCTTTTTGACCGCGCCCGCCTTCACTACCGCCCCGCGCCGCTTGCCCTTGGCCGGAGCCGCCTCCGCTGTCCTGGCATCGCCGGCATGTCTCGGACCCGCGTCCCCACTCTTCCCGCGCTCCGCCAAGACCAGCGTGATGTGCGCAATGCGCCGTTGGTAGCGGTACGCGCGTCCCTGCGGCGCCGGACGGATGCGCTTCATGCGCGGCCCGTCGTTGGCGATCGCACTCTTCACGTAGAGGTTGTCGATCTCCACGTCGAGATTCTTCTCGGCGCTGAGAAAGTTCGCGTTGTCCAGCGCCGACTGCAGCAGCTTGCCCACGTGCGCCGCCACCCGCTTCTTGGTGAACGCCAGCGTGTTGCGCGCTTCTTCCACGCGCCGTCCTTTGATCAACTCCAGGACCAGCCGCGCCTTCTGCGGCGAAACCCGCAAGTACCGCATTTCCGCTCGAAATTCCATAGTCGTAATCTCGCTCTTGGCTCTTGGCCTTTAGCTCTTAGCTAAAAGCCAAGAGCCAAGAGCCAAAAGCGGTTCTATGCCTTCGGTGCCGGCGCTGACGGAGCCGCCGGAGTAATCGCTCCCGGACCGCCCGGAATGCCCGCCGGCTTGGCTGCGACTTCTGTCGCCGCCCTCATGGAGTGCCCCTTGAACGTCCGGGTGAAACTGAACTCACCCAGCTTGTGGCCCACCATGTTCTCGGTAACGTACACCGGAATGAATTTCTTGCCGTTATGCACCGCGATCGTGTGTCCCACCATCTCAGGCACCACGGTGGAACGCCGCGACCAGGTGCGCAGCACTTTCTTTTCGTTACGCGCATTCATGCCCTCTACCCTCGCCTGAAGGTAAGCATCCACGAACGCGCCTTTCTTGGTTGAACGTGCCATAGTCAGCCTCTAGCTGTTAGCTCCTAGCTCTTAGCTAAACAAAACCTTTGTCATTCCGACCCCTGAGCGAACGCGAGGGGCGGAGGAATCTGCTTTTGCCAACGACCAACGACCAATGACTAACGACCTACTTCGACCGCCGGCTCACAATAAACTTGTCCGTACGCTTGTTGTTCCGCGTCTTGTACCCGCGCGTCGGCTGGCCCCACGGCGTCACCGGATGCCGTCCGCCCGAAGTCTTGCCTTCGCCGCCGCCGTGCGGATGGTCCACCGGATTCATCGAAACCCCGCGATTGTGCGGACGCTTTCCCAGCCACCGCGAACGTCCCGCCTTGCCGATGGTCACGTTCTCGTGGTCGAGATTTCCTACCTGGCCGATCGTGGCCATGCAGTCCTGCGAAATCTTGCGGGTCTCGCCCGAAGGCAGCTTGACCAGCGCGTACTCTTCTTCCTTGGCGATCAGCTGCGCCGCTCCGCCCGCCGAGCGCACCATCTGCCCGCCCTTGCCCGGCTTCAGTTCCAGATTGTGAATCTGGGTGCCTGGCGGAATATTTCGCAGCGGCAACGCATTGCCGACAAGGATGTCAGCCTCCGGACCGCTCACCACTTTCTGACCGACCTTCAACCCTTCCGGCTGAATGATGTAACGCTTCTCCCCATCCGCGTAAGCCAGCAGCGCAATGCGCGAAGAACGGTTCGGGTCGTACTCAATCGTCGTCACGGTCGCCGGAATCCCGGTCTTGTCGCGCTTGAAATCGATGATCCGCAGCTTGCGCTTGTGCCCGCCTCCGATGAATCGCATCGTGGTATCGCCCGAGTTGCGGCGGCCGCCAGTGCGCGGCTTGGGCTCGAGCAACGGCTTGTGCGGACTCGTGCTCGTAATGTCGTCATTGACCAGCGTCGTGCGATAGCGCAACGTCTGCGTCGTCGGCCTGTAAGTCTTTATTGGCATAATCAGCTCTTAAGTTCTGTCGTTGGTCGTTAGTCGTTGGTCGTTGGTCGTTCACAATTCATTTCCTCATCGGCCAACGACTAACGACCGACGACCAACGACGGTTTTACAAATTCTGCGCGTACTCCGGCATCTTCTCGCCCGCCCGCAACCGCACATATGCCTTCTTCCAGTCCGGACGGTAGCCTGCGAACTTGCCCCGCCGCCGTTCTTTTCCCACATAGGTGGCGGTGCGCACGGAATGCACTTTCACTTTAAAAATCGTCTGCACCGCTTGCTTGATTTCCGTCTTGGTCGCCTTCGGTTCCACCTGGAAGACCAGCGTGTTCTGGTTCTCCTTGATGGCCAGGCCCTTCTCGGTGATCACGGGACGGCGAATAATCTGGTATGCGGATTTCATTTTTCTAGGCTACCTCCGCCGCTTTTTCATGCCGCGTGCGCTTGCGGCGCTCGCTGTGCGCCTTCTTCGTGCCTTCGTCCGCTTCCGGCTTGTGCTGCCGCTTCGACACCGAGGACTTCAGCGAAACCTGCAGCTTCTCGATTGCCGGCTGCGAGAAAATTGCCCGGTCATATTTCAGCAGATGAAACGGATGCACTTCGTTGCTCAACACCATCTCGAGACCATGAATGTTCCGCGCGCTCAGGGCCAGGTTGTGATTCTCGTGCTTCGCTTCCTCGATAATCAGAACCGTGGAATCCACCTTCAGCGAATCCAGCGACTTGCGGAACTCCTTGGTCTTCGGTTCTTTCATGTCGAACGAATTCACCACGATCAGCTTGCCGTCCGCCAGCTTCGCAGCCAGCGCCGAGCGCAACGCGCCCATCAGCTTCTTGCGCGGGAACGCGTAGTCGTAGGAGCGCGGTTGCGGTCCGTGCACCGTGTAGCCATGCCGCCACAGCGGAGACCGGATCGATCCGATGCGGGCCCGGCCCGTGCCCTTCTGTTTCCAGAGCTTCTTGCCCGATCCGGAAACTTCCCAGCGGCCCTTGGTTTTGTGCGTGCCAGCGCGCTGCCCGGCGCGGTAATGTTTCACCGCTTCCCAAAGCAGATCTTCGTTGACCGCGCCGAAGATTTCATCGGCGAGATCTAAAGTCCCAACCTTCTCGCCGCTCAGATTATGAATATCGATAGTTGCCATATTGCTTTTCGTCTTTTGGGTTAGCCAACGACTAACGACCAACGACTGCTCCTATGCCTTCTTCGCCGCTCTCTTCGCCGCCTTCAACGGATCCACCGTCGCCGACCCTGCGAACCCGCGCCGTTCTCGTGGCGGCTTCTTCGCCTTCATGATGATGATGTAGCCGCCCTCGGGTCCCGGCACACTGCCCTCAACCACCAGCAGATTCTCGTCCTTATCCACGCCCAGCACGCGCAGGTTGCGCTGAGTCACGCGGGCATTGCCCATGTGTCCCGACATCCGCATTCCCTTGAACACGCGCGACGGGAACGCCGAACTCCCGATCGAACCGGTAATCTGAAACATCGACCCGTGCGACTTCGGACCACCGCCAAAATGATGCCGCTTCACCACACCCTGAAACCCTTTGCCCTTGCTGATCCCGACGATGTCGACAAAGCGCTCGCCTTCGAAAATCTCGACCAGCACGCGGTCGCCGACTTTCACCGAGCCGTCGCCGTCAGGCGTGCCTTCGACTTCGAGCGGCACTTCACGCATGAACTTCACCGGAGGAAGATTGTTCTTCGCCAAGTGTCCCTGCGCCGGCTTGGTCAGCCGCGATTCCTTCACAAACTCCACCAGTCCAATCTGGGCCGCCTCGTAGCCGTCTTTCGTGGCCGACTTGTGCTGCGTCACCACGCACGGACCAGCCTGCAGCACCGTGACCGGGCGCACGTCGCCCTTGGAGTCAAACAGCTGCGTCATGCCGACCTTCTTGCCCAGAATTCCCGCGACCTTCGTTGCCATTTCCTTCTCCATGCCCAGCGTGGCCAGTTGTTGCTCAACTGCTATTGGCTGGGAAGCGTTCCGTGTTAGCTAAAAGCTAGCAGCTAGAAGCTTATTTATGTTCCTTGCCGAACGCCTTAATCTCCACATCCACGCCCGCCGGCAGATCGAGCTTCATTAGCGCGTCCACCGTCTGCTGCGTCGGCTCCAGAATATCGAGCAGCCGCTTGTGGGTGCGGATCTCAAACTGCTCCCGCGATTTCTTGTCCACGTGCGGCGAACGCAGCACGCAGTACTTGTTCTTCATCGTGGGCAGCGGAATCGGGCCGGCAATCTGCGCGCCGGTGCGCCGCGCCGTTTCCACGATCTCGCCCGTCGACTGATCCAAAATGCGATAGTCGTAAGCCTTCAACCGGATCCGAATTCTTTCTTTTCCAATCACTGTGTCATCTCTCTAACCCCTTCCGCCTGCGGAAGGAAAGAACGTGCGGCAGAATGCAAGCCGCTTTGAAATCAGCTGTCAGCTTTCAGCCGTCAGCTCTCAGTAAAACCTTTGTCATCCTGAGGCGACGCTCTTTGTCGCCGAAGGACCTATGCAACTTGCTGCCATTGCTCCGCTCTCACTGACAGCTGAGAACTGATAGCTGACAGCTTCCTTACGTCACAATCTCCGCAATCGTGCCCGCGCCGACCGTGTGCCCACCTTCACGAATCGCAAACCGCAAGCCCTTTTCCATGGCCACAGGCGTGATCAACTCAATTACCAGGCTGACGTTGTCCCCAGGCATCACCATCTCCGTACCTGCCGGAAGTTCTGCCACGCCGGTCACGTCCGTCGTGCGCAGATAAAACTGCGGACGGTATCCCTTGAAGAACGGCGTGTGCCGCCCGCCTTCTTCTTTCGTGAGGATATATACCTCGGCCTTGAATTTGGTGTGAGGAGTAATGGACCCCGTCTTAGCCAGCACCATGCCGCGCTCCACATCTTCCTTCGCAATGCCGCGCAGCAGCAACCCGGCGTTGTCGCCCGCCATGCCTTCGTCCAGCTGCTTCTTGAACATTTCGACGCCGGTCACCACCGTCTTGCGGGTCTCGCGGAAGCCGACGATTTCTACTTCTTCGCCCACCTTCACCTTGCCACGCTCGATTCTTCCGGTCACTACCGTGCCGCGTCCCTGAATCGAAAAAATATCTTCGATCGGCATCAGGAACGGCTTGTCCAGTTCGCGCGCCGGCTGCGGAATATATTTATCCACCGCCTCCATCAGCGCGTCGACCTGCGCCTCCGCCTTCGCTTCTCCGTTCAGCGCGCCCAGAGCCGAAACCCGCACCACGGGCACGTCGTCCCCAGGAAACTTATAGCTTTTCAACAACTCGCGCACTTCGAGCTCAACCAACTCCAGCAACTCCTGATCATCGACCGCATCCACCTTGTTCAGCGCGACGACGAGATACGGCACACCGACTTGCCGCGCCAGCAGCACGTGCTCGCGCGTTTGCGGCATCGGACCGTCCGTCGCCGCCACCACCAGAATGCCGCCATCCATCTGCGCCGCGCCGGTGATCATGTTCTTGATGTAATCCGCGTGGCCCGGGCAATCGACGTGCGCGTAGTGCCGGTTCGCCGTCTCATACTCGACGTGCGCCGTGGCAATCGTGATGCCGCGGGCTTTTTCTTCCGGAGCGTTATCAATGCTGTCGAAAGAACGGAACGTGTTCTTCGGATTATGCTTCGACAAAACCTTGGTGATCGCCGCCGTCAACGTGGTCTTGCCATGGTCGATGTGACCAATCGTCCCTACGTTGCAGTGCGGCTTAGTGCGATCAAATTTTTCTTTCGCCATAACTCAGCCTCTAGCTCCTAGCTCTTAGCTTCTAGCTCAAACCCTTGTCATCCTGAGCGGCGCCTTTGCCGCGAAGGATCTATGCAACTTCTCTCGGTAAAGGGATCCTTCGCGAAAAACGCTCAGGATGACCGCAGCGGGCTCCCGCTTCGCTCACGCCCGCTAAACGCGGTCATTTCGCCGTCCCCTGCACCTTGGCAATGATTTCCTCCGCAACCGATCGCGGAGCCTCCTCATAGCGCGCAAAGTGCATCGAGTATTCCGCACGCCCCTGTGTCGACGAACGCATGTGCGTCGCGTAACCAAACATTTCCGCCAGCGGAACGATGGCCTTGATCACCTGCGAACCCGCGCGGTGCTCCATGCCTTCAATCCGTCCGCGGCGCGAACTCAAATCGCCCATGATCACGCCGGCATAATCTTCCGGCGTAACCACTTCGACCGCCATCACCGGCTCCAGCAGCACCGGAGAAGCCTTGCGGGCCGCCTCTTTGAAGGCCATCGACCCGGCAATCTTGAATGCCATTTCGTTCGAGTCCACGTCGTGATAGCTGCCGTCATACAGCGTGGCCTTCACATCGACCATCGGATAACCAGCCAGCACTCCGCCTTCGAGCGCTTCCTGAATGCCCTGATCGATCGGCTTGATAAATTCCTTGGGCACCGAACCGCCCACAATGTCGTTCACAAACTCGTAGCCCGTTCCCGCCGGTTGCGGATCGAGATAAATCTTGGCGTGGCCGTACTGGCCGCGCCCGCCGGTCTGCCGGATGTACTTGCCTTCCGCCTCGGCGTGCCTGCGAATGGTCTCGCGATACGCCACTTGCGGCTTGCCGACATTGGCCTCGACCTTGTACTCGCGCATCATGCGGTCGACGATGATTTCCAGATGCAGCTCGCCCATGCCGCTGATGATGGTCTGTCCGCTGTCGGGATCGGTGTGAACTTTAAAGGTGGGATCTTCCTGGGCCAGGCGGCTGAGCGCCATGCCCATCTTTTCCTGGTCAGCCTTGGTCTTCGGTTCGACCGCAACCGAAATCACGGGAACCGCAAACGTAATATTCTCCAGCGCAATGGGATGATCTTCGTCGCAAATCGTGTCGCCAGTGCTCACGTTCTTCATTCCAACCGCGGCACAGATGTCGCCCGCCAGAATCTCGCTGATCTCTTCCCGCTTGTTGGCGTGCATCTTCAGCAGACGCCCAATGCGCTCCGTCCGGGTTGTGCGCACATTCTGCACCGAATCGCCCGTCTTCAGCTGCCCAGAATACACGCGGATAAATGTCAGCTGCCCAACGAACGGATCCGCCATGATCTTGAACGCCAGCGCGGCGAATGGCTCTTTATCGTCGGCCTTGCGGAAAATCTTTTCCCCATTGTCGGGATTCAGTCCATGCGTTTCCGGCACATCGAGCGGCGACGGCAGGTAATCAACCACCGCATCCAGCAGCGGCTGCACGCCCTTATTCTTGAACGCCGTTCCCACCACCACCGGAAACACTTTCAGCGCGATGGTCGACTTGCGCAGCGAAGCGCGCAGCGCGTCCGCGCTGATCTCTTCGCCTTCCAGAAATTTGTGCAGGATTTCGTCGTCGTTCTCGGCAATGCTCTCGACCAGCTGGGCGTGGAAGGCTTCGGCTTTCTTTTTCAGTTCGGCGGGAATTTCTTCGGTGACGTATTCCGCGCCCATCGTATCGTCGTTCCAGACGATCGACTTCATATTGATCAGGTCGATAACGCCCCTGAACTTGTCTTCCTGGCCGATGGGAAATTGAATCGCGACGGGCTTGGCACTGAGGCGCTTGCGGATGGTATCGACGGCATGCTCAAAATCGGCACCCATCTTGTCAATCTTGTTAATGAAACAAATTCGCGGCACGCCGTACTTGTCGGCCTGGCGCCAGACTTTTTCCGACTGCGGCTGCACGCCATGCACCGCGTCGAATACAGCAACAGCGCCATCTAGAACTCGCAAAGACCGTTCTACTTCCGCCGTGAAATCGACGTGTCCGGGCGTGTCAATAATGTTGATGCGAATGTCGCGCCAGGTGCAGGTCGTCGCCGCGGACGTGATCGTAATGCCGCGCTCCTGCTCCTGCTCCATCCAGTCCATGGTCGCAGTGCCTTCGTGCACCTCTCCGATGCGGTGCGTCCGTCCCGTATAAAACAGGATGCGCTCCGTCGTAGTGGTCTTGCCGGCATCGATGTGGGCCATGATGCCGATGTTTCTGCAGCGTTCTAATGGGACTGTTCTGGGCACGACGTTCTAACTCTTTCTGGGCTCCAACTTCTGGGTTGATTTCGCGATTGGGCGATTGCGTGATTTGGCGATTGAAAACCCTCAAACCGGTTTCCAATCACTCAATGACCACATCACTCAATGACTCAATACTTCTCACCACCGGTAATGTGCGAACGCCTTATTCGCTTCCGCCATCCGGTGCACATCTTCCTTCTTCTTGATGGCCGCGCCTTTTCCGGCGGCGGCGTCCAGCAACTCGTTGGTCAACTTCTCGACCATTCCTTTTTCGCCGCGGGCCCGGGCATAGGTAATCAGCCAGCGAATCCCCAGCGAAGTCCGGCGGTCGGCATTCACCTCGACCGGCACCTGATAGTTGGCGCCACCGACGCGGCGGGTCTTCACTTCGAGCAGCGGCTTCGCGTTCTCTACAGCCTTCTTGAACAGCTTCAGCGCTTCGTCGCCGCCTTTTTCCTGCACCTTCGCCAGCGCCTCATAGAAGATGCCCTCGGCGGTCGAGCGCTTGCCCTGCCACATCATCGAGTTAATAAACTTCGTCACCAGATCCGATTGATACACGGCATCGGCCGGGACGGTCCGCTTTGCGATATGTCCTTTACGAGGCATTCAGCTTCTAGCTCCTAGCTCATAAGCTTTTAGCTTCGAGCTCACTAACCACTGGCCACTAGTTCTCAGCCCTTCTTCGGCCGCTTGGCTCCGTATTTCGAACGTCCCTGCATGCGGCCGGCGACGCCCACCGCATCCAGCGTTCCGCGAATCACGTGATAACGCACACCCGGCAGATCCTTCACGCGGCCTCCGCGGATCAGCACAATCGAGTGCTCCTGCAGGTTGTGGCCGACGCCGGGAATGTACGTGGTCACTTCAATTCCATTCGTCAGACGCACGCGCGCCACCTTGCGCAACGCCGAGTTGGGCTTCTTGGGCGTCTGCGTATACACGCGGGTGCAAACCCCGCGCTTCTGGGGACATCCCTGCAAAGCAGGGCTCGCCGTCTTATAACGAGGCCGCTTGCGGCCCTGAGCCACCAACTGGTTAAACGTAGGCACGCTTTGCTACTCCTTAGCTGCGCAACATCGTTTGCGCAACATCCTGCCTTATCGGGCAGCGACACAGCTCGAATCCTGAATCTAGACGCGCATCCGTGGGCATGGCCGGCTCATGTTTCGCAAAACATGTTTAGCAAAACATGCTTGGCCAAACAAGGCCAACCATTACTTCTCACCGCGCAAGTTCGCTTCTGCAAGCTCGCGCCAGAGAGATTCTGGATTCCCTGTAGACATTCGCCGCCGACGGTGGCGCCCGGCCAAACTCCGGGGGCACTCCGTTTCGTCAGCCTTGCCCTGCATATCCTTCCACAATAGGGCGGAAGGCACCGCAGGAACGTTTCAGCGAGGAAAGTTTCCGAACCTGCCAACTCTTCATCCGGAAACGCATTTCTCTTCGTCTATAGCTCCACTGCCAGCTCTGCCCAAACCGCAGCAAAACTCACAGCACACAGCAAGCCTGGATGTACTCGCGGAACCAAACTACTATAGCAAGCCGTTGCAAACATCGTCAACCCATGTTTTTGCATCCCACTGACGGAAACTGGAACGCAAGGTGAACCATGGTTGCGTGAGCGGTTGCGTTGAGTAGAGCAGGCGCATTCCCGCGAGAGATCCGTCGCAAAGAACGCTCAGGATCTCGGCAGGAGGCTCCCGCGCGCAAGGGCGCGCGCTCACGCCTCCTAAGCGCCTCGACTTGCCGATTCCGTCTCCAGCCTCTACACTACAAGTTTTCCAATTCATTCGACGGCTGGTCCTGCGTGATTTCCGGGCGCAGGGCTGGCATACCGTTTAAAGAGGGTGCATGGGTAGGTCGCTTTCGAACGCTTTGCGCTTGGCGGTAGCAATCATTTCTCTATGGAGCCTCGGCGGGTGTGGCAAAAGTACCAAGCCGGGACCTCCGAACTTTCCCGGAAGAATCAACTTGAGCCCCGCCGTCAACACCTCCATGGTGCTGGGCGCTACCCTCAACTTCACGGCATCAGTGCAAACCGCCTCCGGCGGCAACGTCGCGACTCCCGTCACTTATACTTCCAGTGACACCTCTGTTCTGACGCTGGCACCCAATGGTGTCGCTTGTGCCGGCCACTGGGACGTCGCGTTCACCACCTGCATCCCCGGGGGCACCGGCCTGGCCCTGGTAACCGCCTCGGCTCTCGGTGCCTTCAGCGTTCCTACCTACGTCTTCGTCCATCCGCCGATCGATAACATCACGGTCACCGGAGTTCTGCTCAACGGCATCTCGGTTCAGGAACCCTGCCTCTCTCAAACTCAGACCATGACCGTGGAGGCCCACGCGTTCAGCCAGGGTACCGACATCACTTCCTCGGTCGGGCCTTTTTCCTGGTCGGCGAACAACCCCGCCGTGGTGAGTCTCGTCCCGCTGGTCAATATCGCCTATAACTTCCCGACGAATCAGGCCACGGCAAAGGCTGCGTCTCCAGGCTTCACCCAGATCTATGCCTCCGCCAGTGGGGTGACCAGTTCGTCCTTCCTGCAGCCGCAATACCAGAATTCTCAGGGAACCACGTCCCCGCCGCTCGATTTCTTCGAGACCTGCCCGATCCTGAGCATCGCGCTCGAAGTCGGCACCAACGGAACCCAGCAAACCGGCCAAACCACCTTCGTCACTTCCAAGGGAACTTCGCAGAATGCAACGGCCGTTATCACCGACGTGATAGGGAACAGTTCCTTGCCCAACACGAACGGATCGATCGTCCTCAAAGCCATTCCTTTGACCTGGAGCGCCTCCCAGCCGGGCGTATTGTCAGCGGCCCCAGGATGTACGAATTCCTGCAGCCTCTCCACTCCATTGCCCGGGTCGGGATCGGTGACCGCATCCTGCTCCCCGCCCTCCTGCAACATCGGGTTCCCGCTTGTGCCACAGTCGCTTTCTACACAAGCTCTGATAGATTCTTGCACCAATTTCTTTCAAGGGCAGACCGCCCCCACGACTTTCAGTTGTCAGCAACTCATCCCCGTCCCTGTCTACGCTTCCCCTCTGCCGCCAAATTTGATCGCTCCGAGCTGCGTGCCCGGCCCAGACACAGACTGCCCGGGCGTCGGCGCCATCTCCGGCATCATCACCGGCGCCACTGCCGGCACATCCCTGCTGGCAACTAGCACGGGATGCTCCCATGAGCCCCCCGTCACCTGCAGCGCGTCCATCTATAGCCTCTCCACCGCGAAGAATGCGACGGGCCCCGAGAATCCCCTGCCGGTTCCACCGAATTCCCTGCTCTTCGATCTCGCCGGCGATCGGGCCTTTATGGGCAGCGACTTCGGCGCCCAGATCGTAAACCCAACGAATTTCGGCAGCAGCAACAATCCCTACACCCCTCTGGGCACGGTCACCGGCAACGTTCTGGCTGCCTCGCCCAACGGAAGCACCGCCGTCTTCTCCGACACCATCCACACCCCGAATCAGGTTTACGTCGTCAATGCGGCGAGCAATTCGCTGTCGGCCAACCCGTTGAATATCTCTCAGGCCGTGACCGCAGGGTTCTCTCCCGATGGATTGAAGACTTTCATCGTTGGAAACAGTGGGAACTCGCTTTACATCTACTCCACACAGCAAGCCTTGCAGGGGCCAATCGCGCTCACCGGACCGGCCAACTCGGTTGGGTTTTCGCCCAACGGCGCGTTCGCCTTTGTCGCACAGCAAGCTCCCAGCCCGTCGGGATCCGCCAACCTTAGTGCGTTTTCCACCTGTAACAATCAACTCGCAGCGAACTTGCTCCTGCCCGCCAATCCGCTTTTCATGAGGGTGCTGCCGGGCCTGCATATCGACGGCGCGGACTCCTACGGATACCCGATCCCCGACGGGATGCATGTGCTGGTGATGGACGCGACCGGTTTCGACGTCATCACCGCCACCATCTCCGCACCCCAGCCCGGAACCCTCTGTCCTCAGGCCCTGACATTCGTCAGCAAAGATCCCCTGCATGCCGCGCAACGCATCGAATTGGGCCAGGGCAAGCTCCAGCCGGTAAACTTCTTCGTCTCCGCCGACAGCTCGTCGCTCTACATCGCCTCCACCGGCAATGCCAGCATCCTCGTCTACAATTTCAACACCGGCGCCGTCACCGGCATAGAGCTCCTGGGGAGTGTCACTCCGCTCAGTGCCGATATGTCCGCCGACGCGGGCACAATCCTGGTCGCGGGCAGCGATGGCATGCTGCACGAAATCAGCACCGCCCTCGGCGGCTTCGACCAGTTTCAACTCACGTTCCCCAGCCTGCCCAATTACCTAAATCCCTTCTGCACCTTCACCCCGACCCAAGGCGCCTGCACCTTCAACACAGTGCTGGCCAGACCGTAGAGCAGTTCTCAGTTCCCAGTCCTGAGCACTCAGTCCTTCGTGATACTTCGTCCGCTTGGCGGTTGAGTCTTTCTAGGGTGGTGAAAGTGACCGAATATCCCAAGGAAGGGAAAAAGGCGCCGGGAGAGGACCTGAGAACGGAGAACTGAGAACTGCCTACTGCACACTTCCCTTCGGCTCGAGCTCTTTCCCAACGCTGTCGAGCACGCCGTTCACGAAGTGCACCGACTCCGGACTCGAGAACTTCCGCGCAATCTCCAGCGCTTCATTGATCACCACCGCCCGTGGCGTCTCTGGATACGCCAGCAACTCGGCCACTGCCGCGCGCAGCAGATTCCGGTCCACCGCAGCCATGCGTTCCATCCGCCAGTGTTCGGCGTGTTTCTCGATCAGCCCGTCAATCTCCGCGTTGCGATCCGTCGCCACGCGAAACAGATCGTCGGCAAATCCGCGCACTTCGGCGCTCGCCGTCCCATTCTCGGCCCAGAACGTCCGCCGCACCTGCTCGGCATCCTGCTTGCCCATGTCCGACTGAAACAACATCTGCAGCGCCAGTTCCCGTGATTTTCGGCGAGTACCCATAGAAGAAGTTGCCAGTAGCCAGTTGCCAGTGTACTGGTAGAGGCCAGTTTACTGTAGGTGAGGATCATTTGCGCCGCTTGTTCGACGCCTTCTTCTTAGCCTTGTCATTCCGAGCGAAGCGAGGAACCTGCTTCTCGCCGGCAGCACTCCGGCTGACGTCCGAGGTCCGACGCCCGACGCCCACCTTCCGGAAACTGGAAGCCGAACGCCGGATGCCGCTCGTCAACGACGCCATCTCCACCGCCGCCAACGCCGCCTCAAACCCCTTGTTCCCCATCTTCAACCCAGCCCGGTCAATCGCCTGCTCCAGATTCTCGCAAGTCAACACGCCAAAAGCATGCGGCACCCCAGTCTCCTGCGCCGACTGCCCAATCCCCCGCGTAACCTCGTTCACGATCACGTCATAATGCGCCGTATCTCCGCGCAACAGACACCCGAGGCAAATAATCGCATCGTACTTCCGCGTCTCAGCCAAAGCCCGCGCCGCCGAAGGAATCTCAAACGCCCCCGGCACCCGGATCGTTTCGATATCTTCGTAAAGTCTGGCACCGCACCTGACGAGCCCGTCCAAAACCCCCGCCAGCAATCTCTCCGTAATAAAAGAGTTAAAGCGGCTGACGACCACGGCAAAGTGCTTCCCAGTGGCGTCAAGTTTGCCCTCTATCGCAATGTGATCAGTATCGAGAACGCTCTCAACCACGCGCTCGCCGACAATCATTAATCGCGTCCCGCCATGAAATTCGATGACAAAGTGCCGCCCTACGTGCGACGGGTCCGGACCAGAATGGTCCTCCATGATCTTCAGATCGCGGCGCTCCACCAACTTGTAGACGGTGTCCGGATCTTCGACGATCAAAGAAAAATCCACATCGCGCCAAGGCTTTTTCCTTTGGATTAGATCGAACTGCAGTTTTGAAGGCAAGAATGTCGCCGCTCGCGCGTTTTCGTTCTCCCCTACATGGCCCTTGCGAAGACCAAGTGCCGTCAGCAATTCGACCAAAGGTTCGAAATCGTCTGCCGAATGGACGAGAGCTCCGATGTTTACTTGCTTGATCAATTGTTCTCTCTGTGCCCCGGTGTCTTTATTATTAGAATGGTTTTGATCAGCGTAAGTCAGCGCAATCAGCGGCCGAAGATTTTACTTCCCCTTGAACACCGCCGCCCGCTTCTCCAGAAACGCCTTCGTCCCCTCGGTCTTGTCCTCAGTAGCGCAGCACACCCCAAACAAAGTCGCCTCCAGAAAAAGCCCCTCGCTCAACGTCATCTCCATGCCCTTATTGACTGCCTCCATCGCATACTGCACGGCCAGCGGAGCATTCGCAATAATCTTCGCCGCAATCGCCTCCGCCCGCGGAATCAACTCTGCCGGCGCCGTCACTTCATTCACCAGCCCAATGCGATGCGCCTCCTGCGCCGTGATCATCTCCCCCGCCAAAACCATCTGCATCGCGATCCCCTTGCCCACCAGCCGCGGCAGCCGCTGCGATCCACCATATCCCGGAATAATCCCCAGCTTCACCTCCGGCTGCCCCAGCTTCGCATTCTCGCTGGCCAGCCGCATGGTGCAAGCCATGGCAATCTCGCACCCGCCCCCGAGCGCGAATCCGTTGATGCAGCAAATCACCGGCTTGCCCAGATTCTCAATCAAATTCAGCACCGACTGCCCCCGATGCGTATACTCCTTCCCCGAAACCGCATCATGCTTGGCCAGTTCGCCGATATCGGCCCCGGCAATAAACGCCTTCTCCCCCGCCCCAGTAAAGATCACGACACGAATGCCCTTGTCACTCTTGATATCGTGAAACGCCGCCCGCAGCTCCTCCATGGTCGCCATGTTGAGCGCATTGAGCACCTTCGGCCGGTTGACGGTGACGTAAGCAATCGCGTTTTTCTTTTCGAGAAGAATATTTTCGAAGTTCATAAATTCAACTCCGCATCCAAACGACCGTTGTCATCCTGAGCGAAGCAATTGCTTTCGCGAAGCGAAAGCAATTGCGAAGTCGAAGGATCCCTTTCAGCTCGCACTCCCTCTGGCCCACAAGGGAGTTCTCTCGCGTCCGCAGTGAGCACGCCCCCAGGCGACCGCTGCAGTGCCGGCTGAAAGGAATCCTTCGACTGCGCAAGAACTTCGCTTCGCGAAATTCTTACTCCGCTCAGGATGACAACCACTTCTGTGATCCGCGTTCATCCGCGTAAATCCGTGGCAAAAGGGTTAAAGTTTTTGCGCCCGCGGCTTCTCCGGGTCTGCATAATCATAAAACCCGCGCCCCGATTTCCGCCCATACCACCCCGCCATCACCATCCGCTTCAGCAGCGGAGGCGACGCAAACCGCCGCTCCTTGAACTCGTCATACATCACATGCGTAATGTAATAAGTCGTATCCAGCCCCACAAAATCCAGCAGCGTAAACGGCCCCATCGGATACCCGCACCCCAGCTTCATCGCGTTATCGATATCCTCAATCGACCCCACGCCCTCTTCATACGCGCGAATCGCATCCAGCAAATAAGGCACCAGCAGCCGGTTTACGATGAATCCCGTCTTGTCCGAAGTCCGCACCGGAACCTTGCCCAGCTTCTTCGCAAACTGGTAAGCCGTCTCGTAAACATCGTCAGCAGTCGCAATCGTCCGCACCACTTCCACCAGCTTCATCAGGGGCACCGGATTGAAAAAGTGCAGCCCCACAAACCGCTCCGGCCGCTTCACCGCCGTCAACAACTCCGTCACCGATATCGAAGAAGTATTCGAAGCAAAAATCGCATCCTTCTTCACCACGCCATCCAGCGACGCATACATCATCTTCTTCTCGTCCACATTCTCAATGATGGCCTCAATAACAATGTCGCAATCCGCCAGATCGGACTTGGATGTCGTCCCGTGAAGCCGCGCGCGGGCCGCGTTCTTCTGCTCAGCCGTAATCCCGCCCTTCTCCACCGGCCGCTCGGCAAACTTCGCCAGCGATTTCTCAATCCCGGCAAACCCCTTGTCGAGAAACTTCTGCTCAACCTCAAGCACCGTGACGTCAAATCCAGCCATAGCGCAAACCTGCGCAATCCCGGACCCCATCAGCCCGCAACCGAGAACGCCAACCTTCTTGATTTCCATGATTACTTCCTTAGCGTTTATTTGCGAGGCCTAGGACGTGCTACTACATCCGAGACCCGGAGCAAGACGATCTGAGCGCGAGCGTCGTGCTTCCTTCCGAACCCATGCCCTTTCAACCCGCCCGCCGAGCCCGCCTCAAACCTGCCCTCGAATGTGGCTTGGACGTTCATCCCCTTTCGAAGACCATCGAAGAACGCGTTGAAGGACTCGTCTCTTACCACCTGAAGTTGTTGTGGGGGCTGTGCATCCTTCGGAAGAACAATGATTACTTTAAACCACGAGCTACACGTCGTCTCGAAATCATCAATCCATAAATCGCTTCCAGCGACGGAGCCCCGCACCGTAACGGTCTTGCCTGTATAGATTGCGGGATGCTGGTACAGTTCACAGAGGCTTGCGTTGGCCGGCCCGGCATCTTGTTGCGCCCGGCCAAATTCGAGCGCAGTGGCGAGAAGGCAAACTAGAAACAAGACGCATGCGTAAGAGGCTCTCATCGGTCACCTAGCTCATGCTCTCCACCACCATCGCAATCCCCTGCCCGCCGCCAATGCACGCCGTAGCCAGTCCATATTTCTTCTTCCGCCGCCGCAACTCGTACAGCAGCGTAATCACCAGCCGCGTCCCGGTCGCGCCCAGCGGATGCCCCAACGCAATCGCCCCCCCATTCACATTCACTTTCTCGCGATCCAGTCCCAACTCTTTCTCGACCGCCAGATACTGCGCCGCAAACGCCTCATTCACTTCAATCAAATCAATGTAGTCCAGCGACAGCCCAGCTTTCTGCAGCGCAATCTTCGTCGCCGGCACCGGACCGCGCCCCATCAACTTCGGCTCCACGCCCGCAATCCCCCACCCGCAAATCCGCCCCAGCGGCGTCAGACTGCGCTTCAGCGCGTTCTCAATCGACATCACCACCACTGCCGCGCCCCCGTCCACGATCCCGCTCGCGTTCCCCGCCGTCACCGTCCCAGGCTTTCCTGAGGATGGGCCGAACGCCGGACGCAACTTCGCCAGCCCTTCCATCGTAGTCTGCGGACGCCGGTGATCATCCTCGGTCAACGACTCCCCAGTCGGCTCGCCCTTCCCATTCCGCAAAGCCACGGGCACGAGCTCTTCCTGCAGACGTCCTTCTTTATAAGCCGCATCGGCCCTCTGCTGCGAACGCAGGGCAAACTCATCCTGCATCTCGCGCGTGATTCCCTGCTGCGATCCATAGAGCTCTGCGGTGTTAGCCATATACGACCCGCAGTAAGTATCCAGCAGCGCCACCATCAGCGAATCTTCCAGCTTTCCGCCCGGAGCCAGTGTAAATCCATCCCTCCCGCGAATCACAAACGGAGCCTGCGACATGGCTTCCATCCCGCCCGCCAGCACAATCTTCGCCTCCTCGGTCTGGATCATCTGCGCCGCCGACACAATCGACTGCATGCCCGACCCGCACAGCCGATTCACGGTCAGCGCCGGAACCTCAATCGGAATCCCCGCCCGCAACCCCACATGCCGCGCCCCGTACAGCGCATCGCCCGAAGTCTGCTGCGCGTTCCCGAACACCACGTGATCGAATTCCTTGGCATCGATCCCTGCGCGCTCGATCGCGCCCTTGGCCGCGACCGCGCCCAACTCCTGCGCAGTGAAATCCTTCAACTTGCCGCAATAACGACCAAAGGGCGTACGTGCCCCACTGACGATGGCGATGTCCCCTGGCTTCAGCATGATTTTTCTCGGCAGAACTCCGGCCAGAACAGATCAGAATCGATTAGCCAAACTCGTTAGTGTAGCAGCGGCCCACGATATTCTCCACCACCCCAGTCCTCAGGAATTGCGTTTATACTCAATCCTCGGAGTGAATCATGTCTATCAACGAATTCCTTCTACCCGAACTTGACGAAGAATCCAAAAAGACGCGCACCACTCTGGAGCGCGTTCCCGCCGACAAGAAAGACTTTGCGCCTCACCCCAAGTCCATGCCTCTGGGAAAGTTGGCGGCCCACGTTGCACAGCTCGCCGACTTCGGCCTCATCATCCTGACGACCCCCGAATTGGACTTTTCCACGGGCAGCATCAAATCGTTAGTGTTCGAGTCTCCTGGGCAACTGGTGAAGGCCGAGGGTGCGGCGAAGGTTCGAGCCGCGCTGAAAGCCGGTTCGGATGGATCTTTTAAGGAAAACTGGAAACTGAGTTTTCAGGGCAAGACAATTTTCGAGGGATCGCGATTCCTAGCCTACCGCCAAATGTTCCTGAATCACCTGGTGCATCACCGCGCCCAGCTCGGCGTGTATTTGCGCCTGAACGAAAAACCCGTGCCCGCGACCTACGGCCCCTCCGCCGACGACAAGATGGGATTCTAGCTTCTCGCGCGTGGTGTAGTTTTTGGAATGTGCGGAAGGATTACTGTAAAGAGTGGAACGGTGAGCCATCGAATCAACGAGAGATCGAGTTGTCGGATCAAAGAATCCAATCGCTCAATCACTTAACCGCTCAATCACTCAATCGCTATGCCACCGCGCCTGCGGCCAGCGCCGGCCCCAGCGCCACAACTTTCCCTGGCCCTTGCGCCATCGCCTGCGCCAGCGCATGCTCGGCGCGATTGATCACCTCAGTGACCACGTCGACAGGATCATATTCCGTGCGGATCACAGCCTCGACCAGCCCCGCGGAAAACTGTGCGATCGGTCCATGGCCGCCTTCCTCCTTGGCCGGGAACCGCACCACGGAGAGAATCTTGCGTAGTTTCTCCACCGCCAGCATGGCTTCTTTTTCCGCCGTCTCACCCAGCAAAATCGCGATCGTGGTCGTATCGTAGCGAAACGCCAGATCATTCGAGCGGATGTTCGCGGCAATCAGCTGTCCCGCTCTTTCCATCACCGCCTGCACTCCCGCCTCGCCATATTCCTTGATCAGGGGCGTGCTCTTGCCGAACTGCAGCAGCAACACCGATAGCGCCGACGCATTTTGAATCGCCCGCTTGCTCTCCGCCAGCAGCAGATCGATATACGAAGCCCGTTTTAACAGCCCCGATTTCTCGTCCGTCACCGAAAGATTCTTGACCAGCCGCCGCAGCCCTGCGTTATTCAGCGCGATCACCATCTGGTCGGCCAGAGTCTTCAGCACAACCATATCCGCATGCGCCCAGGCCCGCGGCCGGTTATGCGTCAGCACCAGCATGCCAACAATTTCTTCTCCGTCGCTCAGCGGGATCGCCAATATCGACGCCGCCCCCAGTTCGCTCACACCCTTCCGCGCGGCTTGCAATGCGACCGCCTTCGGCGCGTCCTCGATCGCCAACGGATCATGCCCGTCCACTGCTTTATGCAGGCATGCCACCAGTTCCGCAATCGCCGGATTACTCGCCTTCTTCAATCCCTCGGCACAAAACTCTTCCGTAGTTGTGGGAGGCGAACCCGCCTTGCCCATGGCCGCGATGCAGCGCGCCGCTTCCCAATGCGTTGCAATCTCCCGCACCGCCGTGTGCAGAACCGCCGGAGCCGTGCCCTGGTGATACAGCTTGCGCGAAATCTCAGCCACACGCGTAAACGCGCGAACATCGGTCGCGGGATCGGGCACCGGCGCCGCTACCGCAGCCGGAGCCGCTGCAGCCGGAGCCGGAGGCAAAGGCGCCGCCCCTGCATACGTCGGTGTCACTCCCGCCGACAAGTAGAGCCGCTGCAGGTCTTCGTTTCGTTCCTCTTCGCGCGGGAACAGTTCCTGAATTCTCTGCAGCCGCTCGACAGCCTTGTTGCGCATCCCGTATTGCACCAGGATTTCCGCCTGCAGCATCAGATCCTGCAGCGTCGAGGCTCCCAGCGTCGGCCCTTCTTCATGCACTGGTTCCTCAGGCGCCTTGGTAGTCGTGGCATTGAATCGGCCGGAGATCGCGCGGAAGCGTCCCTCCTCCACGTGCCCTTTCAGCAAATCCAGCCGCTTCAGGTGGCCCGGTTCATAAGGATCGACTTCAGCCGCGCGGTCCAGGCATTCGGCGGCCTTGGCAAAGTCGCTCGTGCTGCAATACAGATCGAACAACTTCAGCAGCGTCTGGCAATAATCATTCTCGCGATTCGACGCATTATAAAGTTCGCTGAGGAACTCCAGCATCTGCGACGAAGCCCGCCGCGACGCCGTGATGTCCTCCATGATGGCGATAAACTGCCGGCGCTCGCCGCGACGCCGCTGGAATTGTTCCAGCTTGCGCGCCAGCGCTACCGCCCCGTCCTCATTCCCGCCGTCCAGCAGATTCCCGATCAGCGCGATCACCTGCTGCACTCGCCCCGGATTCTGCTCAAACAATTGCCACACCAGCGGTTCCGCCTCTGCATGGCGGCCCGCAGCCACCAGCGCATCGGCGTAGGTCTCGCGCAACGCCGCCGTCACCTCGCCGGAATTCATTTGCGGTTCGAGAATGAAGATGGCCGCGCCCACTTGTCCCTGCGCCAGCAGACTCTTGCCATAAGCCAGAGCGATGCTCTGATCCGAAGCATCTTCCTGATAGGCGCGCTCGTACCACTGCGCCGGATCGCCGCCCTCGGCCGTCACCGCCTGCGCGATCTTCTGAAACGAGGACGCCGCGACCTTGCGATTTCCCAGTTCCGACGCCAGTTCTGCCACCCGTTGCAGGTTGGCCCGAGTCCCTTCCAGCGCCACCACACGATCCAATATCTCTGCCGCTTCCTTCTTCTTTCCCAGCTTTACCAGATCCGACAGAGCCGCTTCGTAGGTGCCCACCGCCAGCTTCTTATTGGATCCCTCCAGCAGTTGGCCAAAGCGGAATTTCTGCTGCCACGTCGGACTTCCATGCCGCGCCAGCTTCTTGTAGGTCAGGCTGGCACGAGTCGCGTCCCCGATCCCCACCTGCCGCTCAAACAGATCGCCCAGCAACTTGACCGCGTCCGCGTTGCGGTTTAGCGAAAGGCACAGATCCGCCGCAAGTTGCCGCACTACATCGTTTTCCGTGTCATCCCGCAGAACCAGCAGGTACTCTTCCAGGGCGTCCGCAGTCTTGCCTTTTTGCAAAAGCTTCTCCGCGCGCTCCACGCGCTTAGCCAGCTCGGCCCGGTCCAGTCGTTTTGTGATCTCAGGCATGTGGAATGAAACGGAGTAAACCCTGCTCCGATTCTAGGAGCGGGCTGGGACAGCAGCAATGCGGTAACGCCCAGTCGCGATTACGAAGGTCACTCCACTGAGGGTCCACCTTTTAAGTTGGGTGGGCGCGACACCTTCTTGGATCAAAGTCGCTCGAGCCCTGGCTATTTGTTTTTCGGCGCGGCAGCTTGATCCGTAAAAATTCCCCGGCCCCACTGCAGTAAAGTACCCGCAAAGGTTCTGTGCGCCTCCCGTCCGCCAGCAATCCTACGTGGCGAAGCCTTCAATCCAGCCACGCAGGAACTCATCCGCAAGCACCCAAACCGGAGTCGAGTACCTTGGTACTCTTCCCCCTTTCGTGCTTTCTTACGCACAATAGGTTGTGTTCATCGAGTCGTAGCGCACGGGAAGCTCCCTCGGCGGTACCACAGTTGTCTTTCCAGATTGCGCATCTTGGAGCCTGGGCAATGGCAAAGCTGCTTCTCAAATTTGAGGACCGAGTCATACAAGAGGTCGATCTTTCCGTCGACACGATAACCATTGGCCGTGAGCCAGACAGTGTCGTGCGCATCGACAATCCGGCCGTATCCGGACATCACGCCAAGGTCTACCCGGAAGGCGACCACTACGTGCTCGAGGACGCCGAGAGCTTTAACGGCACCTACGTAGACAATGTCCGCATCAGCAAAGTAGTACTCAAGGACAAAGATGCAGCCCTGATCGGCAAGCACACACTCGAATTTCGTGATCAGGCACGCCAAGGCGTCCCTCGTGGATCGGTCGGCGCCGGGCAGGCGCCAGGAGTGAAGGCCAAGCCGCCCCAGCTCGATCGCACGGTTTTCTTGGACACGGCCAAAGCGAAAGAGATGATTGCTCTGGCCGCCGCAGCGGCTTCCTCAGGCGGCGCTGCAGCAGTCCAGCAGAAAGGCATTGCTCAGAGCCCGGCGCCCGTTCCTGCCGTGCACGTCGCCCATCAGACCGTGGGCACCCTGACTATCGTCGAAGGTCGAACCGACCAGAAATCCTACGTTTTGACCAGTCAACTGACCGTCATCGGAAAATCGAAGATGGCCGGCATTCGGCTAAAGCGCTGGTTCGCGCCCCGCGTCGCAGCTTCGATTTACCGAGCCGAGGACGGATACTACATCGCTGCTTCCGGAGACAACGTAAAGGTCCGAGTGAATGACACCGTGGTCGAGGGCGGCAAAAAGCAACTCGAAGCCGGGGACCTAATCGAAGTTGCCGGCATCCAGGCAGTTTTTAGTTTTTGTGAAGCGTAATCGGGCTCGTCGAAGCAGCTCCCGGGCCACTCCTCAACGCTGATTTCATCAGTTACTTCATCCGCTCGCATGCTGAAATGTCTGTCTAGGAAGGGCGCTGCGGGACGGCCAATTCGGCCAGCCAGTAGCCCGACGTCGCAGCGGCTTGGGCGGCTTGCTGGCGACCCGCATCGTCCATGGTCTTCATGGCGGCTTCACGCCGCTGTTGAAACACTTTCTCCAGATGCGCGCCGTAGTACGTCCCATCCTGCCTCATGGCGTATCGTTTCACCGATTCGGGGCTGCCAATCTTCAGCGTCTCGCCCAGTTCCAAACCCGCTTCCAGGAAGAACTCGCGATCCTGCCCATCGGGCACGCCGAACACGAACGGCTCTCCCCAATCGAAAGCGTTCTTGATCATTCCCATGGGATATTTTCTCAGCACTTCGAGCCCACCCCGGTTCAGGTATTCCAGCAGCAGTGCGCTGCCCGGAGCGGATTCCGCTGCGATCGCACGCAGGGTTTCCTTCATCCCTTCTTCCGGGATGTACATGCTGACGCCCTCGCAGATGTAATAGGTCTTGCGTTCGGGCTGAAAGCCGGAACGGCGCAGCACCTCGCCCAAGCTTTCCTGCGCGAAATCGATCGACGCATAGACCACGTTGGCGGGAGCGCCGCCCAAAGCCGCTTCCACGCGCCGCTTCTTATACTCCTGGGTGGCGCCGTAATCGACCTCGAAGACGGGGGTGTCCTTCAACAGTTCCGCAAACCGGTGAGCCCGCGTATCGAATCCGGCGCCCAGAATCGCCAACTGCGTCGCGCCGCTGCGGAAGGCGTGCACCATCCGTTCGTCGATGAAGCGCGTCCGCACCAGCATCAGCCAGGCGAACCCGAACACATCGGGATCGTAAATAGCTTCCTGAAAATCCCGGTCCAGAACCTTACCGATGGGATGGTCGGCGATCAGAGCCAATTCAGCCGGCCCGATCAGCCGGTCGGCGAGCCAGTCGGGATTGCGAACGCTGGCGTCGGGCTCGCGAGACCCGAACGCACGCGCCGCGGCCGTCAGAATCGAGGTGCGGGAGGGTAATCCGTTGGCTTCCATTCGAAAGTGAGTTGAGCGTAACACGAACCCCGTGGACCGCGTCGCCTTCCCCCGCTGGCTGAAATCCACCACCTTGGCTCAAGCTGGCCACCGATTCCGCAGTCAGCCCTTCATCTCGATTCTGGTCCTCTCTGAAAACAAATGAGTTATTGCACTTCTCTCGGGCTCGTTTTGGCATGGCAGTTGCTTCGTAGTTTTTTCGTTTCCGTTCTGGGCCCAATCAGGGCGTGCAATAGCATTGATAAGCAACTAGACCTCTGAGTCCCGAGTTCCGAGGGCAATGTATGAAAGCGAAGCTCTTTCCTTCCTTGCTTTGTTTGCTTTTCGTGTCCTTTGCCCTGGCTCCTGCCCGGGCGGACGAAGCCGCCGGCCAGAGTAGTGCACCTACCCAGACCAACGCGTCGGTACCCTCGAACATTGAAGTAGAAAAGTGGGACAAGCCCCGGTCCGGTTGGCTGTATGTTCTCGACCCCAAACCCAATGCGGGCGGGCCCGCAGGGCGCGTCTGGTTAATCGATCCTGAAACCGCAAAAGTAATGGGCAGCATCCGTACCGGCGACCATCCGGATTTTGCGCTCTCACCCGATGGCAGCCGCCTCTATATTGCGTCGGTAACCGACGCGGACTCAAGCGAGCTTGCGGTGATCGACACTGCCCAGGGCGTGGTCCTCAAGAGTGGCGTCGTTGGCGGCCGCGCTGTGACCGATGGGCTCCCGCCATTTTCTACGATGGCAGTTTCCGGGGATGGTTTGGCCCTGCGAATCCTGATCGACGCGCCCAAGTCTCCCGATTCGGATGCCCTGCTGCTCGCCACCTTCGACACACAAGCTGGAGAGTTTCTACCGGGGATCGTGCACCTGGGAAACTGCGGCCCTGGCCGATTCATCTCTTATCCAGCCGCGGATCATTTCGATTTCCTCTGTCCGAGGACGAATCGTGTCAGGCTGATTCGTGTGGATGCCGACTCCCGCGAGTTGCAAAACGTGGACGTCACACTTCCGTGGGAAAGGCGAGACGGGGTTGCCCAGGCGATGGAGGTTCCCGGCGATCCAGCTATAGCGATCGTGCGCGGAGACGGCGGTGTTGTGAAGATGGACCCTGGCTCGCAAGCATTTGCCGAGACTTCGGCACATCCCGGTCTGCCCAACCGCATTCCTCCCGCTGCCTGGCCGACCTCGCCCGACGGCAGCCGGGTTTATCTCGGGTACAACAGCGATTACGACCGCCACTCCGACAACCGCTTTTACCTGGATTACGGCCGGCCCCCGAATATTCGACCGGATAACGCCGTGGTGTACCAATTTCGCGTGATCGACACCCGCACCTGGCAGAAGATCGGCACCATCCGGACCAAGATGCCCGTCTGGAGCGCCGTGACCGGAAACGACGGCAAGATGCTGTATGCCATGTCTCCGCAGAAGCACAGTATTTTGGTGATCGACACTGCGAAGAAGCGCCAGATTCGCACCCTCAAAGTCGGCGGAACGCCTACGTTAGCTCTAGTCGCACCCTGAGTCCGTCGGAGCCTGGCCATTGGCCCTCAGCCTTTTACATAGGCGAGCTTCGCGGCCACTTTTCCGTCTCTCACGGTGAAGACGTCAACCCCGCGCAGGTGCCAGGGCTGGCCGTTGCGCATCTTGTGATAGACCCATAGCACGGTCGCTCGATTTCCGCCGACGATCACTTCCTCGGCCTCGAACCGTGCGTCCGCATTGCGGGCAAACCATCCCCGCCAGAATTCCACCACAGCGGCCTTGCCTTCGACCCGCCGGCCGTCCGGAGCGGGTGACGTGTCCTCGAACACCGTATCGTCGGTCAGGAACGCCGCCAACCCGTCGGCATCGTGCCGGTTGAACGCCTCGTTGAACTTGTCAATCGCGGTGCGCGTCGCCTGCTCCTCGGACTGCGCACTCTGCTCAACCTTCATGCGAACCTCCCTCGGAGAGCACACACTCCCCAGCAGAAACACACAGCAAGTTACCACCAAGAGGTGGCGATGTGCGGAGAGATGTGCAGAAAGATGTGCAGAGCGCATATGCATTCGACCCTCCCAAACGTGCCGGCTGCTACGCCGTCGAAGAATTCTGCCAGGCGCAATGATACGACGGCACCCGCTCTCGCGGAACATCGTCAGGCGCATTGACCTGTGTCACGCGATTTTCAATGAGAGTAAAGGATGGTTACGTCAATCAAGAAACCTCGGCCCCAGTTGGTCGTTCAGTGTCACGGTACCTGTCTGTAGGTGACTGCCGTAACCCGGGCCGAGTGGGTAGCTATTCATAATCGCAAAAAGAACGGTTACAAATAATGCAACCATGGCCCCCGTGAACATCGATGGGTCACCGATCCGCGTTCTCGTGGTCGATGATTACGAACCAGTCCGCCGATTTGTATGCTCGACGCTTGGAAAGAGACCAGCCTTCCAGATCGTGGGCGAGGCTTCAGACGGAGTAGCAGCGGTTCGACAAGCGGAAGAACTCAAACCGGACCTGGTCCTGCTCGACATCGGACTTCCCAGGCTGAACGGATTACAGGCCGCGCGAGAAATTCGCAAACTCTCCCCGCACTCCAAAATAATCTTCGTGAGCCAGGAGTCCTCTCCTGACGTGGTTCAAGAAGCGCTCAGCTTGGGGGAACTGGGCTACGTTGCGAAAGCAAGGGCTGGAAGCGATCTACTAGCTGCTGTGGAAGCGGTTCTCGAGGGCAGGCGGTTTGTCAGCAATGGTTTGGCCACCAGCGGCCCTCACTAGGCAGCATCCGTGTAGTTCCCGATGGGGGTTTGTCTGCGGCCCGCGAGAACCCTCCTTAGCAGGCACAACTCACGTTCTGTAAGCGTGGCCTGCGTGAACCCGCAATCCAGGCAAACCGCGAGCTTTGGGAATACAAAGAAACCTGGCTCGTCCAGACTCATTGGCCCGGGAAAGTGGAGATTGACTTCGGAACCGAGCTTCGTCTCGTTAGCTGACCCGCACGCTTTACAAGCCATGGCTGCCTTCCATAGAAAACGGAGAATATCACGGTGTTCTGTGTTTTCATCCCCTTCCTGTCGTCCTGTTCGGTTTTCGTAACGAGGGTCCTTCGCTTAAATACCTGTACACGCGGGAGAAAATAGTCAAAACGTGTAAAGGCCTTCCTGATAACAACAGTTGAACATGCTTCTTGCGATGGGAATCTCATCGACGGCGAAAACATAAACTGAAGCCTAAAGGAACTTACTCCAACGGTTCGAAATGTGGAGCTTGCACGCCGAGCGCTGCGTAGGCCTCATCCATCGTGCGCACCACCTGCAGCAGCGGCCGGTTGTGCTCTCCTTCGAGCTGATACATACGAAACAGACCGAAGGCGTGGGTCTGTGGGGCAACGATCACGCGCGGCCGTCCGATCGCCGTCGGAGCCGGCTTCTGGCGTGCCAGTTGCCGGATCACCTCGCTGGAGACGGCAAACTCGATGGTGGATGAGAAATCTACGATCCCCAAGATGGCATCGGTCGCAGCCGCATACTTCCGCAACGCCTCGTAAAACGCCGCCGCCGATTGATCCGTCAGCCGCCCTTCAAATCGAGACAGCAGGATCTTGTTCTCGGCGTCGAACTCAAATCTGAACTCCATCGGCATCACTGGCGCTTCTGTTCTTCCCGCGGACTCACTTTACCTTATACGTCAAGATGCGCCGCCGGGTTCGCCGTTGCAAATCTTCCATAGCATTTCATGGGCGAGCACTTCATGGACGAAGATTGTCCGCACCGTCTTCTCGTTGGCAAGGAAAGCATCTATCGATGAATCCAACGCACCGCCAATATTGGCGATCCCTCCTCTTTTTGATATGGTGCTGCATGCCGTCGTCGCCTCCAATTCACCCGGTTCAAACTAACCCGGTTCAAACTAACCCGGTGCAAACCAACCCGGTTCAGACTAACCCGCCTCAACCTAACGAAGACGGCCTCCGCCACCAACTCTCCGCCGGACAAATGGCCATGGTCGCCGTCGGAGGCTCTATCGGCACCGGCCTGCTCCTCGGCTCCGGCGCAGCCATGGAAGTCGCCGGCCCCGCCGCCATTCTCAGTTTCATCGCCGCCGCCTTCATCAACTGGACCGTCGCCATGGCCCTCGGCGAACTCGCCTGCGCTCATCCCGCCGCCGGCAGCTTCGGCGTCTACGGCGATCTCTATCTCAACTCCTTCGCCGGATACATCGCCCGCGCCGGCTACTGGATCGGACTCGCCCTGGCCATCGGCGCCGAGATGGTCGCCGCCGCCACTTACATGTCGAACTGGTTTCCCGGCGTGCGTTCCTACCTGTGGATCGTTGTCTTCGCCGCAATCCTGCTCGTCATCAACCTGCGCAGCGTCGGCTCCTACGGCCGGGTCGAGTTCTGGCTCTCCATGATCAAGCTCGCCACCATCATCGCGTTCATCGTGATCGGCGCCGCATTGCTCACCACCGGCCGCGTCGCTCCGCAATACAACGCCCAAGGCGGATTCTTTCCCAAAGGCCTCTGGTCGCCGCTCATCGCCCTGACCTACGCCGTTTACAGCTTCGGCGGAGTCGAAATGGTCGCCGTCACCACCGGCGAATCCCGCTCCTCCAAAGAAACTCCTCGCGCCGTGTGGCTGACCTTTCTCACTCTCACCTTCGTCTATGTCGGCGCCATCATCATCCTGCTCGGCGTCATGCCCTGGAATCACGCCGGCGTTACCGAAAGTCCCTTCGTCACCACCTTCCGCACCGTAAAAATTCCGCACGCGTCCGGCATCATGAACTTCGTCGTCCTCACCGCCGCACTCTCCGGAGCCAACGCCACCATCTACGTCGCCTCCCGCATGATCTTTTCGCTGGCCCGCACCGGATGGGCTCCCGCGCGCCTCGGCCACCTCAATCACGAAGGCTCGCCTCAGCACGCCGTCCTGATTTCTTCGTTCGGAATTCTCTTCGCTCTCGCGCTCGTTCTCTGGGCCCCGGAAAACGCCTTCCGCTACATGATCGGAGCCGCCTTCACCGGCATGATTCTTTCCTGGCTGGTCTCGCTGGCCGCGCACATCAGTTTTCGCTCGCGCCGCACACCCACAGAACTAGCCGCACTTCCTCTCCGCTCGCCGCTGGGAAAATGGGGATCCATCCTCGGCTTCACCATGGTCACCGTCGCCCTCGTCCAAACCTGGCTCAACCCGATCATGAATCTCTGGAGCGGCCTCGCCTGTTTCGGATTGCTGATCGTCTCCTACGCCCTAGCCAAGCCTCACCACAAAGAAACGCAACCGCAGCCTGGACTCATGTAGGGACAGCCGCCCTCGGCTGTCCGGCCTGGCTACGCCCGGCG
Source organism: Acidobacteriota bacterium (assembly GCA_013289685.1). Taxonomy (GTDB): domain Bacteria; phylum Acidobacteriota; class Terriglobia; order Terriglobales; family Acidobacteriaceae; genus Sulfotelmatobacter. Next base: position 175,829 of record JABCZL010000010.1, read on the forward strand.
GCGCGTCCCTCCATGACCGTGACCTGTCGATCCCCGTCATTACCATGACCTGTTAATCCCTGTCATGACCGTGACCTGTTCACTACCGCCAGGTTCATCATCGTCATTACCGTGACCTCTTCATCCCCGTGGAAGAGCGGCCCTTCAAGGGCCGCGTGAGCTACTTGAAAGCACTCGGGCTTTAGCCCCCGAGGGAACGTTCCCTCACCTCGCCAAAAACTCACCCTGACGCAACCACAATCACGCCTTACGCGGCGCCGTTAGACCCAAACTTGAGTCATCCCTCCCTCGCGCCGCCGTAACCAGACAGCCTCTCAATTGCGTATACATCGTACACACAACACTGTATAAATATTTATAGTAATTGGGCCCCTATACCATGCCAGACAACCCCGTCCCTATCCTCCTGGTCGAGGACTTCCAACCCTTTCGAAAATTGATTCGCACACTGCTGGATGGCAAGCCCGGCCTGCAGATCATCGCCGAAGTTGCCGACGGCCAGGAAGCCGTTCACCGGGCCGCGGAACTCAAGCCCGGCCTTATTCTCCTCGACATCGGACTCCCCTCCCTCAATGGACTCGACGCCGCCCGCCAAATCCGCGAACTCTCCCCGGACTCCAAAATCCTCTTTGTCAGCCAGGAGTTTTCCCCCGAGATCGTGCAGGAAGCGATGAACCTGGGGGCCTCCGGCTACGTTCTAAAGCGCCGGCTGGCCAGCGACCTGTTGCCCGCCGTCGACGCAGTTCTACGGGGAGAAACTTTCATCAGCACCACCGCGCCATAAATTCTGATCCCAGCGAACCAACGCGCGACACAAGATATAGGGGACTAAGGTGGCAGGAAAGGCGTTCTATCGCGCCAAGTGGGAGGGCGCCCGCGAATCTTAGAAGTGAGTAAATGCAGGAAGGTGTGGCGGATGGGAGCTCAACTTAACCGGGCATCCTTCGCCCGCACTTCTGTTCTAGGATGCCGATAACCGGTCGCACACTCGACTAACCGTCGGCAACAACTCCCGCGCGGCTTCGTCCTTCGAGACCACCGCATCCACCAGCCGCCGCGTCTCCTCTGGAATCTCGCTGCCCGAAACCATGACTACCGGCGTTTCCGGTCGCAGACGCCTGATTTCACACGCGAGAGCGTGCCCGTTCATCTCAGGCATGTGGTAATCCAGCAGCACCGCATCAAAACTGAATGAGGTCGCCAGTCTCAACCCTCGCCGCGCGGACAGCGCTGTCACCACGAAGTATCCCGATCGTTCCAATATCCGTTTCTCGTAGTCCAAGATCGCCTGGCTATCGTCGATGCAAAGAAGTATCTTCTCGATTCCCCGATATGATCGGCTCATTGGAACCTCCCGATAAGTGGGTAGTCCTGCCTTGGGGGAGGGCGGTTCACATCAAAGCAGGCAGGACCACCCTTCTTTCACGGACAAGACATCCCCAACCACATGAGCCCACACTCTCCAAGTATTCTCAATGTCTTGGCACAACTTGTCTGTTCAAAAGTGAACATGCATCTCGAACTCCGAGATCTACTTGGTGTCCCGGTCTATACTGTCCTGGGTTTATAGTGTGCAATCATCGGCAGGTAATGCTTCTCCCCAAGTACTAAGTGGAAGTGCACCAGCTTGCCGTGGCAAAATAGACGGAAGCAAGGCCATCGGAGGTTCCGGAGTCTACTATGTCATCGCGTCGGAAGTCGCCCGCGCATCGCCGCGCCCAAAAACCGGGCAGGAATTTTGATCCGCAAGCCTTCTTGACCAGTGTGGGCATCGGCAGGACCGTCCAAAACTACAAACCAAGACAAGCCATCTTCTCCCAAGGTGAGCGTGCCGACACCGTGTTCTACATTCAACAGGGAACGGTCCGCCTCAGCGTCCTCTCCAAGCAAGGGAAGGAAGCCACGCTGGCACTGCTGGGACCCGGGGATTTCCTCGGCGAAGGATGCCTGGCCTCCGATCAACCAATCTGGTTGTCAACGGCTACTGCCATTACCGCTTCCTCCATCCTGCGCATCGAAAAGAAACGGATGCTGAACACGCTCCACGAAGAGCACAAGTTGTCCGACCTGTTTGTGGCCTACATCGTCGAGCGACACAACCGCACCCAGGCCGACTTGGTCGATCAGTTGTTCAACTCAAGCGAGAAGCGGCTGGCACGCGCCCTGCTGATTCTGGCCCGCTTCGGAAAAGAAGATGCGCCCGAGACCGTCGTCCCCACCGTGAGTCAAGAGACGTTGGCGGAGATGGTGGGCACCACCCGCTCCCGTGTGAATTTCTTCATGAACAAATTCAGAAAGCTCGGATTCATCCACTACAACGGTGGATTGCAGGTCCATAGCTCGCTGCTGAGCGTGGTCCTGCACGAGTAGCTCAGCGTCTCGTGTGCCCCACTTGTCATGCTGAGCGAAGAACGAGCGGCGCGGAACGCGATGCTCGTTCGCAGTCGAAGCATCCCTAACCTCACCGCGCCCGCCTCCGCAATAAAAAAGGGCGCCGGAAAATTCCGGCGCCATCGAGTGAGATACGACTCGCGAGATGCGGTCAAGCGAGAAGAAAAAACTTGTTTTGTTTAGCTAGCAGCTAGAAGCTAGCAGCTCACTTGCTCTCCGCCACCGACGGACTCGCCCCAAAGTCCCCGCGGCGGTTGTTTACAGCCGTGCGTGCCGCCCGCGCGGCGGGCTGGCTCGCGACTGCGGCCCCGTAACGCTCCAGCAGCACTGGCGCCATACTGTTCTCGGCTTCCTTCACGAAGATCATCTTGTTTTCCGAAGCCATGTCGACGCGCACAAAATCTCCCAGCTTCACCTGCCCCGTCGCCACCAGATTAGCCAGCGGGAAAACTAAGTTGCGCTCAATCGCGCGCTTCAGGTGTCGCGCCCCATACCGCGGGTCCGTACCTTCCTTCAGCAAATACTCTTTCACGGCCGACGTGCAGTTGAATACGAACTGGTTCGTGCCCGCAGCCATCAGCACGCGCTGCTGCACCATCCCCAGTTCGATGTCCAGAATCTGCGCCAGATGTCCGTCACGCAGCGTCTTGAACACCACCGTCTTGTCGATCCGGTTCATGAACTCGGGCGTAAACTTGCGCCGCGCCGCTTCCACCGCCGTCCGCTGAATCTTGTCGTCGAACGACTCATCCACTTCAACCGCTTTCGGCGCGAATCCGAATCCGCCATCCACCAGGCTCGTCATCTCCGACGCGCCCAGGTTCGAAGTCATAATGATGATGCACTGCGACAGATCCACGCGCCGGTTATCGCCCAAAGTCAGCGTCGCCTTGTCCAGAATTCCCAGCAGCAGTTGCCACAGCGAGTCCGACGCCTTCTCGATTTCGTCAAACAGCAGAATCGAGAGCTTCAGCTTCTCCGTGAACCACTGGTTCAACGCTTCCTGCGTGAGCAGCGGATGCGTCTCCCGATGCCCCAAATATCCCGGAGGCGAGCCAATCAGCTTGGCAATCTCGTGCGAATGCTGGAACTCCGCGCAATCAATCTTGATGCAGGCCCGCGCGTCCCCAAACAACGCCTCGGCCATGGCTTCCACGACGCGCGTCTTGCCCGATCCCGTGGGCCCCAGAAACAGCAGGTTCCCCACCGGACGCCCTGGCGCATTCAGCCCGGCCAGAAACATTTGATAAATCTCAACGACCTTTTCGACGGCCGCGTCCTGTCCCACAATGCGGCGGCGCAGGGCGGCATCAAATTCTCCAGCATCGTTGCTGCGACGGTTCGGATCCAGCACTGTTGCCAGGTTTGTTCTCATAGGATCGTTCTCATAAAGTCGTTGCCCGGGGCTCCTCTTCCGGTTGCCTTAGGATTAAGCAAGCCTCAGGCCACGCCATCTCCCAATACGGCACAACCAGCAACCCCTGCATCTTCTGAGGTTTAGCGCCAACCCACCCCCAGCCGCCGACACCCAACCACGAACCGCACAGCCCCAAAGAGAAATACTTTGCACCATCAAGGAAGGAACCTGTACCACCAACCTCAACTCATGTGGCGACGGCCGCCTCGGCCGTCCCGCGAGAGCCTGCCCTGAGCGAAGTCGACGGGGCGAAGCCGAGCGGACCATCCACCCACGAAAAGCATCTAAAATGTTCTGGCCGCAGACCAACCGTGTTACACCACACGTAACTAGCGACCCTTAGACCGCGCGGCTAGTATCGCAACTGGGTAGGTTTTTCGCGGAGGAACTTTGCGCGTTTCGTCGGTTCGCATCATCACTGGAGTTTCCTGTCTGATCTTCGCCGGAGCCGCATGGCACGTCGGCTCTCGCTCTTCCTCCAACTTCACCGTCGCAGCCCAGACGGCAAAGCCCGCCGCCTCGTCGCCAGCCAAGGCGTCGCAACTGCGCGCCGTCAAAGCGACAGTTCCTGACACCACTAAGGCCATCCCAGAACCCAAGCCCATCGCCGCTCCCGGCACCGAAATATATACCGCGAAGCGGGGAGAGGCCATCCCCACCATCGCCCGCCACTACCTCGGCAGGACCAGCTACCTCACGTCCTCCGAGTTGGCGGCCGCTATCCGCGCCGTGAACCACAAGTCCGACGCCAGCAACTTCCTCAAAGCCAACGAAAACATCATCATCCCCGGAATCCTGGCCGCGCCCGTCACCGAAAAGACTATCGTCGTTCCCAAAGAGTTCGAAGTCCGCGCCATCTACCTGACCGGAATCATGGCCGGCAGCGATCACGGAATCCGCATCATCAAGCATTGGCGGGAAGTCGGCGGCAACGCCGTGGTCTTCGATATCAAGGACTCCGACGGCAGCGTCACCATTCCCTTCGAGCACCCGCTGCTCGGCGAGCACCAGGTCTACCTCCACGACGTCCCGAAATTCGTCCACTTCCTGCACCAGCAGAACATGCACGCCATCGCGAGAATCGCCATCTTCCGCGACGAGCGCCTGGTCGTGGCTCATCCCGAACTAGCCGTCCAGTCTCGCCAGAATAAGCAGGCGTGGCGCGAAAACGGCAAGCTGGTCTGGACCGATCCCAGCCAGCCCAAAGTGCAGGACTATAACATCGCCTTGGCCAAACACGTAGCCCAGCTCGGCGCCGACGAAATCCAGTTCGACTACGTAAGATTCCCCGCCGAAGGCGACCAAAAAGACGCCGCCTTCGTCTACCAATCCGCGACTCCAGAACCGGCGCAAGCCGAAGCCCAAGCTTCGCCAGCGGCCGTGAGCAACGATTCCACATGCGCAATTGCGGCCCCGAAGCACCACAAGACCAAAGGCAGCGTAACCGAAACCAGCCAAGCGCCGCAGGTCCAGAAGGGGCCGTGTCCAGTCGCGGTCAAGGCCGCGCCGCGCGGCCCGCAGCGCACCGACGTCATCACCGCCTTCCTCAAGAAGGCCTATGCCGAGCTCCATCCCACGGGCGTCCTGCTGAGCCTCGACGTCTTCGGCGTCATGGCCTGGCAGCGTCAGGTCGACCTCGCCCACACCGGACAGGACATCGTCGGCATGGCCCACTACTGCGACGTCCTCAGCCCCATGATTTATCCCAGCCACTTCTTCGGCATGGACAACATCCCGCACCCCGGCGACGAGCCCGCCCACTTCATCGGCGAGTCCATGGACCGGTTCGAGCTCATCACCAAAGGCAGCGGCGTCGTAATCCGTCCCTGGCTGCAAGCCTTCCACTGGCGCACCAAGACCTACTCGCCCGAATACATCAAGATCCAGGTGGAGACCGCCAAAGAAAAAGGCGGCATCGGATTCTTATTCTGGAACGCCGCCAACGACTACAGCAAACCCTACACAGCCATGCCCGAAATGAAGTCCGCCAATTTCAAAGAAGGCTCAAAAGACAACCCCAAATACTTCCGCGGCGACGAACTCCCCGCAGCCACCACGCAAGCCGCGTTAGCTCCGGCCAACTAACGTCGCACGCGGTGCGGATTGATTGTGTGGATTGGATATGTGGAGCGGACACTCATGTCCGCTGCCGTTGACTTTCGGTTTGCAGTCTCGAAGAAATCGTTCCGGCAAATTCAAAAACAAAGGCAAGGTCAAAGGCGACGGACAGGAGTGTCCGTCCCACACATGAATTTTCTGTTTTGAGACGCGGCAGGTCTGAGGGGTACCCCCCCTCCCCCCGGTCTATTGGAATCATCACCTTAGCGGGAAAATGCGAAAAAATCCAAGGCCCACAACAACTTAGGGGCAAAATCCTCAAAACGAAGGACTTAGCCGCCTTTATAAGGATCTGACGAACGATAATTCTGAGGATAGGTCTGGGCGGGTGCGAGGTCAAGCCAAAAATCGTCTTTGTCATTCCGACGACTGACACTGAGCCCGGTCGAAGTGGAAGGAGGAGGAACCTGCTTTTCGTTATTCCTCTCCGGCCCCTCCCGCTCCGTGCCCCCACCCCGCCACGAAAGTGGCTGGCATTCTCTCCCCAACAGGTGTACAAAGAACCCCGACTATGAGGGGGTCATGGCGAAGCGAAGCCATGGCCCTTTTTTCTTTAGTCTTAGCGGAATCGGCTCAAGTGAATCGGCGGAGTTAGAGTTTCGGGAATCGCGTAAGGAGTTTTCGGCATGCCGCGCTTGGATGAGGTCTTCAAGAAATCAGGTGTTCCCACTCACACCTTTGTTGCGCCCAAGCGAGTTCGACCACGTCGTAGTCGCGCTGAAGACTCCAGGGCGTGGACTAATAATCGAGGGGCCCTCCGGGATCGGAAAGACCTCGTGCGTGAAGAAAGCGTTGGAAGCTGCGAGGATGGGTGAATCCTCGATGTTCCTATCGGCCCGCAAATCCTCAGACCAGGATCTCATCGGGGCGCTGCCGTCGATGCATAAAATCGGAGTAGTAGTGATCGACGATTTTCACCGGCTGCGGGACGACGCGAAGAAGCAACTCACGGACTACATCAAAGCGCTCGCTGATGAGGAAGATGTCGATAGCAAAGTAATCCTCATCGGGATAAATCGTGCCGGCCAATCATTGGTTGAGTATGCGCCGGACCTGCTTCATAGGGCCGAGACCGTTAAGGTCGGGCGGACCAATGTCGAGCGTCTGCGCGAGTTGATCGACCTTGGCGAAAGAGCACTGAACTGCAAGATAAACGTCCGCGAGGAACTCACGACCGAGGCGGAAGGTAGCTTCGCCATGGCCCAGGTGCTGTGCCATGAGGCCTGCATTCAGGGCAGGGTCTTCGAAGCCCAACCAAAAGCGAACACGACTACGATCGAAGCGAGCCTCCCGAGCATACGGGAAGCAGTTCTGCAGGAACTGTCTCCGCGGTTCTTCCCGCCTGCCCGCGAATTTGCAACGGGTAACCGGTTGAGACGCGAGGGCCGGGCGCCCTACTTGCATCTGCTCCGGTGGCTTGCGGAAACTCCGGAGGGAACGCTCGACACGAAGGAGGCCATGGCGGCGCACCCGGAATTGAAGGGCAGCGTCGCGCAAGTCATTGAGAAAGGGCACCTCGGGACGTTGATCCTACAGAATGAGCCGGTCCGAGAACTAATCCACTACGATGGAAAGAGCGGCCTACTGACAACGGAGGACCCGAAATTCTCTTATTTCATACGACACATAATCTGGTCGAAGTTCGCAAAGCAGGTTGGCTACTTCAGCATCGAATTCAAGAGCCAGTACGACTATGCGCTTTCTTTCGCCGGGGAAGAACGCCAAGTCGCCGAGATGCTCTTCAGAGCGCTGCAAGACCGCGAAATGAGCGTCTTTTACGACAAGAACGAGCAGCATCGGATTTTGGCGAACGACGTGGAGCAGTACCTCGCGCCAATCTATCGCAGCGAGGCGAGATTCGTTCTCCCACTCCTGAGCAAGAACTACCCCAAGAAGATCTGGACCAAGTTCGAGTCAGATAACTTCAAAGAGCGGTTTGGAGAGAACTCCGTGGTCCCTATCTGGTTCGCGGACTGTCCACCAGGCATGTTCGATGAATCCAAGAGAGTCGGTGGACAGGTCGTCGATCCGACAAAGGAGTGGCACGGCCAGATTTCCAGTGTCGTCGATGTTCTGGCGCGTCAGCTCCAAGAAGTCCGGCAGACCGAAAATGAGCTCCTGAAGCAGGAGAGCGTGACAGATCAGGACTAGAGAGGGGACAAACTGGGAAGGGATAGAGCGGGAACTGTACGGGACGTCCCCTGATGAAGATGGGGATTGGGCAGTCTTACACCTGGCATTGAGAGCTGGCATATATTGAACGAGCCAATCCCGCACTCGATCGAAGTCAAAAGCCCCACCCTAATCTCGCCAAAAAGCGGCGAGATTAGGATGGGCCACCCGCGGGCTGTCCCCGAAGAAAAATGCTGCGGTCGATCCCACTCGGCCCAAACCACCGGTGTCCGATAAAAGTGCACAGATCCTTCAGTCGCGCAAACACCGCGCGCCTTCAGGATGACAAATCAAAATCCCCACCCGCGCTTCCTAGCTGGAGTCGCGTAACCCTGGCCCCCGAACATGCCGAAGCGCGCCTCATCCGTTGCGAAGAAGTACAGCCAAACTACCTCATGCAGTTGTCATCCTGAGGCAGCGGAGTCGTTCGCGAAGCGGGCGACTCCCAACGAAGGATCCATGCAATCCGCGCGGCACAGGCGCTGCACACCGGTCCATAGATCCTTCGGCCCGCAAACGGCGCGGGCCTCAGGATGACAGAGCGGGGGTTACCCATCCCCGAAGAAAAATGCTGCCCTCGATCCCACTCGACCCAAGCCACCGGTGTCCGACAAAGGTGCACAGATCCCTTCGCCTCCGCTCAGGACAAGCCTTCAGTCGCGCAAACACCGCGCGGTTTCAGGATGACAATTCAAAATCCCCACCCTAATCTCGCCAAAAAGCGGCGAGATTAGGATGGGCCACCCGCGAGCTGTCCCCGAAGAAAAATGCTGCCCCCGATCCCACTCGAACCAGCCACCGCTGTCCGACAAAAGTGCACAGATCCTTCAGTCGCGCAAAAGACCGCGCGCCTTCAGGATGACAAGGATCACGACGACAACGAGGTGACAAACGTCCGGGAGACAAACGTCCGATGAGGGCTCGGATATAATTGTCAGGTAACGCAGCACCCTCCAAGGAGTTCGCATGGCGATTCAGAAGACCGACAAGATCTGGCACAATGGCAAGCTCATTAACTGGGACGACGCGACCATTCATGTGATGTCGCACGTTGTCCACTACGGGTCTTCGGTCTTTGAAGGCATCCGCTGCTACGAACTGCCCAGCGGGCCCGCGATTTTCCGGGCCAACGAGCACATGCAGCGCCTGCTCGATTCCGCCAAGGTCTATCGCATTGACGTGGACTTCACCCGCGAGCAGCTGGTCAAGGGCATGCTCGACACCGTCGGGCACAACGGCGCGTGGCCGTGCTACGTGCGGCCGATCGTTCTTCGCGGATATGGCGAGGCGGGCGTGAATCCGTTCAACTCGCCGACCGAGGTCTACATCATTAACTATCCTTGGGGAAAGTATCTGAGCGGCGAGGGCGAAGGCTGCGACGTTTGCGTCTCGTCGTGGACGCGGCTGGCGCCGAATACGCTGCCCGCCATGGCCAAGGCCGGCGCCAATTACATGAATTCGCAGCTCATCAAGATGGAAGCCATTGTCAACGGCTACGCGGAAGGCATTGCGCTCGATGCCGCCGGCTTCGTCAGCGAGGGCTCGGGCGAGAACCTGTTCCTGGTGCATCACGACAAGCTGATCACGGCGCCGCTGGGCAACTCCGTGCTGCCTGGGATCACGCGCGACTCGGTGCTGCAGATCGCCCGCGACCTGGGTATCGCAATCGTCGAGCAGATGATCCCGCGCGAGATGCTCTATATCGCCGACGAAGTCTTCTTCACCGGCACGGCTGCCGAGGTCACCGCCATCCGCTCGGTCGACAAGATTAAGGTGGGCAAGGGCGGAATCGGGCCCATGACCAAGGCGCTGCAGAAGGAGTTCTATGCCATCGTGCGCGGCGAGAAGTCGGACCGCCACGGCTGGCTGACGCCGGTCCCGGTCGGAAGCAAAGTCGGCGCGAAGCAGCCGGTCGGCGTATAATTCGCTGGTTCGAATTCAAGCTCGTTCAGTGTGAGGGGCGCGACCAGCGCCCCTTTCCACCGTTTAGACCGGAAGAAACAAAACAGCTTATAACTGGAGGAGAAAATTATGTCCCAAGGCCTGACTCCTGAATTTGTCCTCGGCTACCGCGCGATGATGCTGGATGGCATCGCTCGTGAAGCGGAGATCACCAAGAAAGTGATTGGCGCCGTTCCCGACGCGAAGGCAGAGCACCGTCCCGATCCGCACGCCCGAACGGCGAAGGAACTGATGTGGCACCTGGCGAACAGCGACGTGCAATTCCTGGATGGAATTGCTGACCTGAAGTTCAACATGGAAACGCCCGAGCACAAGCCCCAGACCGCGGCCGAAGTGGTCGCGTGGTACGACAAGAACATGCAGCGCGGCGTGGCCCGGGTGGCGGCGATGTCGGCGGAGCAACTGCTCACGCCGGTGGAGTTCTTCGGGGTGTTCAACCTGCCGGCGGTGCTGTATCTGGGATTCCTGAACAACCACAGCATCCATCACCGCGGCGAACTGGCGACGTATCTGCGTCCCATGGGATCGAAGGTGCCCTCGATCTATGGCGGCAGCTACGATGAACCGTTCCAGCCACCGGTATCGGAAGAGACGGCAGCATAGTTGTTCGCTCGATAGGAGTTGAGGAGCCGCCCGCGGGAGGGCGGCTTTTCTCTTGGGGGACTACTTAGACTAGGGAGTCTGGGCGCGGCCAGGGTCCGTCCGATCAGCTTCCGGGATGTAATAGAGCAGGATGGTTTTTCCTACGTGCGCCACGGGTTGATAGGCCTGCAACCAGGCGAAGGCTCCGGGGGGATACATGGTGTGGAATGAATTTCCGAAGCGTAAGGCGCGCAGGCTGATGGCGAACCATCCGGTCACGGGATGGTTGGATTGAGGCACGTCAAACTGCGGCAACTGCATTTGAGTTGGATCGGCGCTGGTCCATATTGCGAGGGTGGCGTGCGAGATGTGCCGGGCCTGAAGTTCGTGCGACAAGCGAAACATATCCTGGCCGCAGTCCAGATCGCATCCCGCCACCATGACTTTGCTGGGATCACTGCCCGCCAGTTCGTTGAAATAGGCCAGGAAGTCGCTACTGGCTCGCACCGTTGAAACGCCTTGCCAGCACAGGAGCGCTATCAATGCCACGCGCGCCGGGATGCGCCACCGCGGCTGCAGGTGCCAGAGATACGAGCATCCGCGGCCGGCTACGATCGCGAGCAACGGGAACACCACCATCACATGGCGAACGCCGGCGTTGTATTTGACTGGCATGGTGACCAGGAAGACCGCCAGCGCGGCTAACGCTGGAGCCATGGCGCGCCAGCGTCGCTGAGCATCAAACTTCTTCAGCGACGCTACGCCCACGGCGGCGAGAATTAGAAACGGCAGCGGCGACTTCACGGCAACGCCTACCAGGAAGAAGTACCACCAACCGCCGTCCTTGATGTGACCCAGAAGGTAGGCCGCGGGCTTTTCCTTGTTTAGCACCCAGGCGTCGGCGACTCCTTTGATTAAGGCGGGAGCAGGGATCAGCGGATCGCTCGCGACCAGCCAGCGTCCGGCTCGCGCCAGCGGCGCGGGAAAGTAGCGGAATGCCGGCATGGTCGGCGGCAGGTTCATCCCTTCTCGCACATGCTGCACGGCGAAGCCGTAGGTTGCCCAGACGGTGACGAGGGCGAGAGCTGACGCGATCATGATCTGACGGAGCGTCTGGCTGACGGTCTTGCGGGGCGCGGCGTTCTCCCCGACGATGGTGCGGGTGCTGGCCCACTTCGCCAGAACGATGGCGAGGGCCGCGGCGGGGAAGAAAATCACGGTCGTCGCTTTTGAGGCCAGCGCCAGTCCCGCCGCGAAACCCAGGCAGAGGGTGGAACGTTTTGTGGGCGTGTCGAGCCAGGTGACGAACGCGAAGAGCATCGCGACCTGGGTAGAGCCCGCCACCATATCGGTGTACGCAACGCTGGAAAACGCGAGGACGTTGGGCAGGGTCGTGAACAGCACGGCGGACATGACGCCGGCGAAGTCGCCATATTCGCGGCGCGCCCATAGAAATACGATCGCCGTGCCTAGCAGGAAAAATGGCAGCACGCCCAAGCGCGCCAGCTTCAGATTGCGCAGGTAGTGTCCCGAGTCGTAGAGAATCGCGTCGCCGATGTCGTTGTAGGTGATGTCGTGATCTGTGGGAGAGAGCTTAGGATAGCGCGCTCCCGCGAGGTAGAGTGGCAAGCCGATGGCGATCCGAGACAGCGGCGGATGGACGGGATCGAGCGTGTAGGTGTGCCGGTCGAGCAGTTCGATGGCCGCGGCGACGTGACACGGTTCATCGAAGGCTTGCGCGGTCTGAGAGTAGGTGGAGATGATGCGAACGACAGCGATCAGGGCCAGCAGCGCGGTTAGAACGATAGGCCAGCGTGAGTTGAGGGTCTCACCAGGAGATGGCATTGCTGATTTAGCTTCGGTCCGAGCTTGTTTGAAGCAAATTCTTAAATTCGCAAGTGAGTATACAACACGATTGGGCGGCATCTGGGCTCACGCGGGGTGGTTTGGCGGTGCGAAGCGCGTCGTCCACGAGGATCGCAAAGTGTCCATGCATTCTCCGGGCTGGTGCTTCGCGTATGAGGCGATCGGAGTGGATGTGGTGCCCCGTCAAAGAGTGCTATGGCCTGGTCACAACAGTCGGCCTCTTAGCGCATAATGCGGGCATGGATCGGGATGTCAGCTGGCAGCGCATCGCGTTCGCCGTGTTGATCGGCGGGGTAGTATTTGCGTGTACGAAGTTCGCGTATGGTTTCCAGATTTCTCTCCAGGACATAATCGGGTTTGTCGTTGGCTTGACTGTGCTGTTCGGGTTGGCCGCCCTAATACTCATTTTCCGTGACAAGCTCAGACTGAGGCCGAATATGTCAGCGGAAGAGCGCGAAGCGGCAATCAGTAAACGGCCCAATCGCCTTCAGCGGGGGTGGGCAATCGCTTTTGTCATCATGGCGTCCGTCGCTTTGCCCATTCATGTGTTCGGATTTGAACACGAACCGCTATGGCAACGCCTACTCTATTCAGGTTTGGCGGCATTGATTGTCGTTAATTTTCTGCGGAGCTGGCACCGTTCCCGCAATCGGGAGGGATCAGAAAAGGACCAATCGGGAAGCAAAGCGAGCGACGACGGGGAATGAAAGATGGTTGATGTAACATCCCCGTAGCACTCAGAATGGCCCGAACCAGGATTCTGAGTGGGACGGCCTGATAGCGACAATTGACTTCCGGTTAGCTCGTCAACCGGGAATAATCATCCAACATGGGTCGTTAAAGTCACCCAGGAGAACCTCCATGACAAATTCGTGGTGTCGTACAGCGATTCGTCTTCTGCCAGTTTTTGGGTTATTGATCCTTGCTGCAACTTCCGGGGCGCAGACCCGCCCGCCAATTCTCGAACAGATCGCCAAAACATATGGTCTCGACTCGTGGGGGCAAGTCGAAGCGATCCGCTTTACCTTTAATCTACAGTTCCCAGGAGTGAATATCTCCCAACCGTGGGAGTGGGAGCCGAAGACCGGCAAGATCTCTTTGTGGACTCCATTCTATGGATTCCAAAAGGGCATTTATGTGCGCTCTGAGCTCAGCAGCCAGCCCGACGACGTGAAAAAGAAAATCGACCCGGAATTCACCAACGGTAATTATTGGCTTCTGTTTCCCCTCCATGCTTTCTGGGACACCAGCGCTACTGTGACCGATCAGGGTACGCATAAACTGCCCGTGGGCCAGGGATCGGCCGAGTTGGTCTCAGTGAAGTATCCCGCCGAAGGCGGCGGTTATACGCCCGGCGACACGTGGAACCTCTATGTCGGCAAAGACAACCGCGTTGAGTACCTTCTCTTCCACCACGGCGGAAACTTGAAGCCGGCGGTCGTCAGCGCAACTTGGACAGGCTACAAAAAAGCAGGTCCCCTCCTGTTCTCAACCGAGCACCGCGGGACCATCGATGGCAAGCCCCTACACCTCTTCTTTACGGATGTGTCAGTCAAGCTGAGAGGGTCGGATACGTGGGTGAAAGCGGAATAGACAACAGACGGGCCTATTCGAACGGCTGACTGGCCTCAATTTGGCACTGACGATTCACAAAGCAGCCCTCCGGTGATCAGCCTTCGGGTTTCTTGCCCCCGCCAACCCAAGTTATCCAAAAACGGGCTTCGGGGAAGTCACTGGGTGGTTGGTCGGCAACCCGGAAACTAATCCCTCAGTTGGTGAAACATCCCCATATCGCTCATTGGAGCCTTTTGGGGGATCGCAGTCACTGCGAAGCCTGGCACCATTCAAAGTCGTCCAGCTTTTCGTCCGCTCGAAAACCCAGCGTTCACCGAACCACCGAGATACTTCCCGGCTCCCCGCCGAACTTAAGGTTCTGTCCTGGCGCCGGTGAGAGGCCATTACCAAGGTCATCTTGGGGAAGGTGACGATTCGGGCGATCATGTTAGGGAGCGTCAGGGCAAGACGTCCCCAGGGGAAAAGTCCGCATGAATATTGATGACCTGCTTCGGATCGCGACGGAACGGCGAGCCAGCGACTTGCATTTGAAGGTGGGAAACTATCCTCACCTGCGCATTGACGGCGAACTGGTGCCGTTGACCGACCAGCCGCGCATCAGCGCCGAGGACATGCTGAACATGGCGTTCAGTATGATGTCGGCGCGGCAGAAACAGAAATTCAAAGAGACTACGGAAATCGATATGGCATACGGCGTGGCGGGCCTGGGCCGCTTCCGTGTGAACATTTTCCAGCAGCGCGGGAACGTAGGACTGGTGCTGCGCGTCATTCCCACCAAGATTCGCGCGCTGGACGAACTGTTTCTGCCCAAGGTGGTGGAGCAGATTTGCGACATGCCGCGCGGGCTGATCCTGGTGACCGGCGTTACGGGTTCCGGTAAATCGACGACGCTGGCGGCGATGGTGGATCGCGTGAACTCGTCACGCGCGGAACACATTGTCACGATTGAGGACCCAATCGAATTTCTGCACCGCGACAAGAAGGGGTACGTCAACCAGCGCGAGATTGGGGTGGACACGCCGTCGTTCGGAGCGGCGCTGCGCGCTTCTTTGCGTCAGGATCCGGACGTGATTCTGGTGGGCGAAATGCGCGACCTGGAAACGATCTCGACCGCGCTGCACGCGGCCGAAACCGGCCACATGGTGTTCTCGACGTTGCACACGCTGGACGCGGTCGAAACCATTAACCGCGTGATTTCTATTTTCCCGCCACCGGAGCAGAAACAGATTCGTATGCAGCTAGCGGCGGTCATGCGGGCGATTGTGAGCCAGCGACTGGTGCGGCGCTGCGACTCCGAGGGCCGAGTGCCGGCGGTGGAAGTGATGATCAATACCGCCTATATCCGCGAGTGCATTCTGGTGCCGGAAAAGACACGGTCGATTCGGGACGCGATCTCGGCGGGCACGTCGCAGTATGGCATGCAGACGTTTGACCAGTCGCTGTGGGATCTGTTCCAGGCGGGACTGGTAAATTACGAAACCGCGCTGGAGAACGCTTCCAACGCCGATGACTTCAAGCTGCGCATGCAAGGCATTGCGTCGACGGCGGATATTTCGCGGCAGTCGATGCAGTCGGCGGGGTTTGGGGGACGGTAGGAGACTCCGGCTTTCGGCTTCCGGCTTTCGAGTTTTGCTTTCTTCTTTGGGTTGCCTGCTTGGGCGCGTGCGTAACGCGCCCTTTTTCTTTGCGGGCGCGAAAATTTCATTTTCTGCGCGTCCTCTGGGTCCTGTGTGTTTTCATTTGCTTTGTGGTTTTTCGCGATTGCGGTATGGTTGGGCATGACGTTCTCGCGTCCTAAGAGAAGGACCTATTCCGAGGATGATCTGTATGAATACGCCGTGGGGGCGCTGGCGCGGCGGATGCGGACGGTCGCGGAGCTGAAGCGCCTGATGCGGGCGCGCATCGAGGAAGCCGATTCGGAATATGGGCAGACGCTGGTGGAGTTGGTGATCCGGCGGCTGAAAGATCAGGGATATCTGAACGACTCGCAGTACGCGGCGTATTACTCTTCGCTGCGGCGCGACAACCAGAAACTGGGGCGGATGCGCGTGGTCACGGAGTTGAAGACGCGCGGGGTGCATGGGTCGGTGATCGAGAAGGCGGTCGAAACAGCGTACGAGGGCTTGAGCGACGAGAAGCAGGCGCGCGAATTTTTGCGCAAGAAACGGTTGCAAAAACCGAAAGATCAGAAGCAGACGGCGCGCATCTTTCGGCAGCTGGCGCGGGCGGGGTTTGGGATGAAGACTATTTTCACCATCCTGAAGAAGTGGGATGTGGATGAAGAGACGCTGAGCGCGCTGGAAAGCGAGACCGCAGGATAAGAGCAAAAAAGGTTGCCCATGAGGGGAAGATTTATGTGGTGTCGATTTGGAGCAGGAGAGAATTGTGCCGTTGGAATTTTGCATCCCAAAAATGGGCACGAGCCTTTGCAGTGAGCCGCCAAAACCAGGCGGATGACGCGCCGTCGCAGATGAGGAGGAAAAACATGATCATCAGGAAGACGAAACTCGCAGCGATTCTGGTAACCGCCGTAGTGAGCGCGGGGGCTATGGTCTATGGCCAGGACGCGGGGAGCACAGAGAAATCCACCGGCGCCGGCACCGAGGTGAAGAAGGCCGCAAAGACCACGGCGAAGGATACGAAGGATGCGGCGAAAACGACCGGACACGCCACCAAGACGGCGGCCAAGGAAACAGCGAAGGACACGAAGGTTGGCGCGAAAGAGACGGCAAAAGGCGCCAAGAGCGCGACCAAGGACACCGAGGTCGCGGCGAAGACGACCGGAAAAGACAGCAAGTCGCTAGCCAAAGACACCGCCAAGGACACGAAGACGGTGGCCAAGGACACAAAGGAAGTCGCCAAGACTGCCGCGAAAGACACTAAAGAAGTCGCCAAGAGAACGGGCAGCGCAATCAAGCAGGGCGTGAAAGACATTGGGCACAAAATAAGGGGCGGCGACGAGAAGCCGGCCGCAGCAAAGCCCTCCGACAACGCGAAGTAGTTCCGCCAAATCAAATCAGATTAACGGGTGTGGGGCGGTCTCTAACTTTGGGCTCGCTTTCCTGACCCTGGGCTCGCTGTGGTTTTGACATTCCGCGGGCGCTGTGGGTCCTTCATTTTCTGGCCCTTCATTTCCTGGTCCTTCATGTCCTTGCACAACGGCTTCACGTTGTTGCATACTCGCAGACTAGTTTCGGGTCACACATCTCGGGTCAGACATCTCGGGTCACACATCTGGGTCACATATCAAGGAGGGCAACAATGAAATCGATTCTGAAAGCATTGCTGGCTGCATTGGTACTGAGTGCGCTGCCGATCGCGATGGCGCAGGACGTGGCGACGGATACAACTAAGGCTGCGAAGGATACTGCCAAGGCCACCGACAAAGCGGCCAAGGCAACGGGAAGTGCCACCAAAACCGCGGCGAAAGACACCGCCAAGGGAACGGCAAAGGTTGCCGACAAGACCGCCGACGCTACCAAAGTAGCGGCCAAGGATACGGCGAAGGGCACAGAGAAGGCGGCCACCACGACGGGCCATGCGACGAAGACGGTTGCGAAAGATACGGCCAAAGGCACGGAGAAGGTTGCCGACAAGACTGGCCACGCCACCAAGACCGTGGCCAAAGACACCGCGAAGGGTGCCAAGGATGTTGGACACGGCGTGAAGAAGGGCACCGAGAAAACCGTCGACGCCATCAAGTAAGAGAAAAACCTAATTCAATCACAGAGGACACAGGGGACACGGAGGAATTTGAATTTCCTCGATGCTCCCTGTGTCCTCGATGCTTGACGGGTCGCTTCCCGCGCCTTTGGCGGTCCGCGGCGCGGTTCATTTAGAATTAATCTTCCATGCTGACCGGTTCTGAGATCCGCCGCAAATTCCTGGATTTCTTTGTGCAGAAGGGGCACAAGGAAGTGCACTCGTCGTCGCTCGTCCCGGCGAATGATCCGACGCTGCTGTTCACTAATGCGGGGATGAACCAGTTCAAAGACGTGTTTCTGGGGCTGGAGAAGCGCGATTATTCGCGGGCGACGACGTCGCAGAAGTGCGTACGTGCCGGGGGAAAGCACAACGATCTGGAGAATGTGGGGTTCACCAACCGGCATCACACGTTTTTTGAGATGCTGGGGAATTTTTCGTTTGGGGATTATTTCAAGAAAGATGCGATTGCTTACGCGTGGGAACTGATTACTTCGCCGGAGTGGTTTGGGATCCCCCAAGAAAAGTTATTCGTGACGATCTTCAAGGGTACTGATACAGCGTCGGAAGAGTTGGAAGCAGGCTTCGCCGTTCCGCGCGATGACGAGGCCGAACGCTTATGGATTGAAGCGGGCGTTCCAAAGGATCGCATCTTCGCCTTCGGCATGAAGGATAACTTCTGGCAGATGGGCGATACCGGGCCGTGCGGACCGTGCAGCGAGATCCACTATGACATGGGACCGGCCGCGTCCGATCAGGGGCATACGGATTGTGCGTTCGCATGCGATTGCGGGCGGTATGTGGAGATCTGGAACCTCGTATTCATGCAGTATGATCGGCAGCCTGGAGTCACAAGGCTGTTACCCAAGCCATCGATTGACACGGGGATGGGGCTGGAGCGGGTGGCGTCGGTGCTGCAGGGAGTCATTTCAAATTACGAAACGGATTTATTTACGCCGCTGATTAAGCGAGCGGCTGAGTTGACAGGAACGTCATTGACGAAGGAACTGAGCAAGGAAGCGCACACGAAATCGGCGGCGTCTTTGCGCGTGATCGCGGATCACTCGCGGGCGGCAACGTTCTTGATTTCTGATGGAGTGCTTCCGGCGAATGACGGGCGCGGGTATGTGCTTCGGAAGATCATTCGGCGGGCCATCACACATGGACGGCTGCTGGGACAAACTAAGCCGTTCTTGCATCAGATGGTGTTTGCAGTTCGCGATCTGATGCGTGATGCGTATCCGGAATTGAACGAGACTGCAGACCGGGTTTCCAAAGCAGTACAGGTGGAGGAAACTCGGTTCGCCCACACGATGGACGTGGGCCTCGAAAAGCTGGAAGAGCAGCTTTCGGAGCAATTAGGAAGCTTCCAGCAGCTGACCAACGAAAAATATGAAGCGCAGATAGAATCGGCACTGATCAGACTGCATGAGGCGGAGGAGGCGATTGATGACCTTGAGACCGCACCTCTCGATGTTAAGAAGGAGTTGGAAGGTTGGATCGAGGATATTCGGGCTAAGGCTGAGGCGTCTCTCGACCAAGCCTATGCGGATCATGCGGAGCTCAATCATCGGGCGTATAGCCTTGCGGAAGAAATTGGCTCGGGCATCGCCGAACTCAAGAAGATCGCGTCTCAGGCAGGCATCGATTCCCCTGGCGCCAAGTTCGCCACATATTTGGAGGATGTAGAGCGGGACCTGAAAATGGCGTCGCGTGCTTATCCCGGCGAGAAGGCATTCCGCCTTTACGACACGTTTGGTATGCCGCTCGATTTCATGCAGGACGCTGCGCGAGATAGGGGAATTGAGTTCGATCAAGCCGGCTTCGATCGAGCGATGCAGGAGCAGAAATCCCGTGCCCGTGCCTCGTGGAAGGGTGCGGCGAAGCAGACCGCCAATCCGGCTTACCAGCAATTGCCAAAATCGGAGTTCGAAGGCTACCGGCAGACTCGGTCGGATGGGTGTGAGGTGCTGGCCATCATTCGCAATGGGCAGGGAGTGCGGGAGCTCAAGGGCGGCGAGGAGGGCGAGGTCATTCTCGATCACACGCCGTTTTATGCCGAGGCCGGCGGGCAGGTGGGGGATCGGGGATGGTTTTATTCCGACGATCACAACACCGTGGTCGCCGATGTGAAGGGATGCTATTACCCAATTCAGGGCGTTAGGGCGCATCAGGTGGTGGTGAAAGGTGCGAGTTCAAAAACCCCACCCTCTTTCGCACAGAACGCGAAAGAAGGGTGGGGCACCCTTCGCGTGGGGGATCGGGTGGATGCGGTGGTGGATGCGGAGCGGCGGATTGCGACCATGCGGAATCATACGGCTACGCATTTGCTGCATGCGGGGCTGCGGGAAATTTTGGGGAAGCATGTGAAGCAGGCGGGGTCGCTGGTGGCGCCGAATCATTTGCGGTTTGATTTTTCGCATTTCACGGGCGTGGAAGACGAGGAGTTGCAGGATATTGAAGACCTCATCAACAAGGAATTGCTGCGCAATACTAAAGTTGAGACTTTGACGGACGTGCCCATCGACGAGGCGATTAACAAGTATCACGCCATGGCTTTGTTCGGCGAGAAGTATGGCGACAAGGTGCGCGTGGTGAAGATCGGCGATTTTTCTACCGAGCTTTGCGGGGGGACGCATACTGCCGCGACCGGAGAGATTGGACTGATCAAGATTTTGAAGGAAGGGAGTGTTTCGTCGGGGGTGCGACGCGTGGAGGCTGTGACTGGCACCGGATCGCTGGCGCATTTCCGCGCCGATCATGAACTGGAGAAAGTGGTGTCCGGGTTCGCCGCGCCCACCCTTTCGCAAAAAGCGCGAAAGGATGGGCCACCCGGATCTGAGGATACTTCCTCTGAAACCTTCTCTCCGGCTGACGCGTTGAAGGCTGAGTTGGAAAAGAAAGACGCGGAGATCAAGCGGCTTACGCGGGAGCTTGATCAGGTGCGGATGAAGTCAGCATCTGCGTCGATCGGGACGGCGAACATTTCCGATAAGGTTAGGGAAGTGAAGGGTGTGAAAGTCTTGGCGCATCGCGTGGACAATCTGGAGCGGGCGCAGTTGCGGACGCTGGTCGATCAGTTGCGCGACAAGATTGGGTCGGGTGTGGTGATTTTGGGCTCAGCGTCGAATGGGAACGTGGCGCTGATTGTGGGAGTCACGAAGGATTTGACTTCGCGGGTGCAGGCTGGCAAGGTGATTGGACCAGTGGCGCAGAAGGTTGGCGGCAGGGGCGGAGGGCGTCCGGACCTGGCCGAGGCCGGAGGCAAGGATGCTTCCGCGCTGGATGCGGCTCTGGACAGGGCTTACGGCGTGGTGGAGGAGATCTTAGGTTGAATACCGACGATACATCCAGCGGACTGCTCGACGAGCGGCTGCGCTTTGTGAAGCACAAGGGGCAGGCCATCCTGTTCATTGACTTCAGCCACTGCACCCCGAAAGAGATGCTGTTGCTGCTCGACATGGTTCGGACAACGATCGCCCGGCATGCACCCGGGTCCGTGCTCACGTTGTCCGATTTTTCCGGCGCTCAAATCGACAAGCAAGTGGCCACGCGGGCGAAAGAAGTTCTCGTGCTGGATCGTCCTTATGTGAAACGAGCCGCGTTTCTCGGTGCGGAGAACCTGCCGAAGGTTTTCTACGAGCATTTCAAGAGTTTCTCGCAGCGCGAATTGCCTATCTTCAAGACGCGGGAAGAGGCGATGGACTGGCTGGTGGGGGAATAGCTTCTAGCTTCTAGCTTCTAGCTTCTAGCTTCTAGCTTCTAGCTTCTAGCTTCTAGCTTCTAGCTTCTAGCTTCTAGCTTCTAGCTTCTAGCTTCTAGCTTCTAGCTTCACTTTTTACTTCTGATTCGATTAGCCTGGATTCCACGTTCAACATTCTTTGCCGCTCCGCGGCTTGGCGGACAGGAGTGTCCGCCCCACATGGGCTTTCTTAACTCCTCCATTTCAAGGTGACTGGGCCTGGCATTGGGTGCTTCATTTCTGTGCCGGTGCGTTTGGCTTCCAGGTGGGCTGCTTTTAGTTGGAAGTACCATTTCGCGGGGCGGTCGGCGTCGTCGATCAGCATCAGGTGGGGATTGTGCTGCAGGCCCTCGGCTTGCAGTTCCATGGTGCGGCGGTCTTGCTCGACGAATTTCGCGAAAACGAATTTCAGAACATCGGGGACGAACGGCACCCAGCGGAATAGATTCCAGGCAGCCACCACATCGATGCGGCAATGACTGCGGGTGATGGGCGTGACCGTGGTGAGGCTGGAGAACCAGTATTTTCCGGCGCGAATGGTTTCGGTGCGGAGATTGGGCAGAACGAAATCGATGGTGGTAGTGATGGAGTGGGCGTCGGCGTAGAGGCGCAAGAGTTTGTAGGGCGCGGAGTTCGAGCTCGGCGTGTGGGCGCTCATGCGAAAGCCGTTGGGGATGGGCTCGAAGTTTTTCTTCTTCTCGTGAATGCTGTGCTGGCTGCGCCACCACCACGCCTGGTGGACGAAGGGACCGTGTGCGGGATCCATGAGGCCGATGATGCCGTGATCGATACTGACGGGCATTTCGGCTTGCAGGTAGGCGAGGTTGTATTTGTTAGTGAATTTTTCGATTTGCGGGGCTTCGTCGGGAGGCTCGGCGGGCGGGGCGAAGCCTGCGCCGGGCGGCGGTGGATCGGGAATGTAGACCCAGATGAAACTGTCCTGCTCTTCGCAGGGATAGCTGCCGGCGTAGATGCGATCCACTTTTAAATTCTGATCGGCGGTGAGCGATGGGATTAACTGGCACTGGCCGTCGTGGACGTCGAACTGCCAGCCGTGGTATCCGCATTCGAGGTTTTCTCCATCGAAGTGGCCACAGTGAAGGGGCATGCCGCGATGCGGGCAGGCATCGCGCAGGGCGAAGGGCTGGCCGAGGCGGTCGCGGCCGATGACCAGGGGAATCTCGAGCAGCGTGGCTTTATATAAATGGTGGCGGTGAACGCGATCGGCGGGCAGAGCGCGGTACCAGAAGCCGGTGAGCATAAGCGCGTCGGTCGCCTGGCGTTGCGGGAGGTCTAGGTCGGGCATGGGGAGAATTGATTTTTCATTGTTGATTGAAACCCATATGCTAGCATCCGCTGGACTTTGCGGCGGGGAGAAAAACTTAACCACAGAGGGGCACAGAGGAACCGCAGGCGGTCAGACGCGCGCCATGGAATTCATTGGGCATTTTCGGAGACTGACACCGGTCCAGCGGAATACGTTCATTGCTTGCTTTCTGGGATGGTCGTTGGACGCGTTTGATTTTTTCATTCTGACTTTCTGCATCAGCGCGCTGGCCACGCAATTTCAGGCCAAGGTTTCCGCGGTGACAGAGGCGGTTTTCATCACGCTCGCTTTTCGTCCAGTGGGAGCATTTCTGTTTGGGCTGATGGCGGACCGGTTCGGGCGGCGTCCTGCGCTGATGGTCGACATCATCGCGTACTCGGTGTTTGAACTGGCGTCGGCATTCGCGCCGTCATTGAAGGTGTTCATGGTGACGCGCGCATTGTTCGGAATTGCCATGGGCGGCGAGTGGGGTGTGGGCGCGGCGTTGGCGTTTGAAACGCTGCCCGCCGAGGGACGCGGATTCTTCTCTGGATTATTGCAGGAAGGGTACGCCGTGGGATACCTGATGGCGGCTCTGGTTTACGGGACGGCATTCTCATACGTGGGGTGGCGCGGCATGTTCGTGATCGGAGCGCTGCCCGCGTTTCTGGTGATCTACATTCGCACGAAAGTGGATGAGTCCCCAGCGTGGACGCAAGGACGCGTATCGAGAAAGGAAGAGACCAGGGTGGGCAAGGGCATCGTGACGTATCTGGGCACGTTTGCTTTCCTGGTTGTGCTGATGTTCGCGTTCAATTCGTTCAGCCATGGGAGCCAGGACCTATATCCAACATTCCTGCAGAAGGACCACAAATTTGCGCCGCAAACCGTGGGGTTGATTGCCATCGTTGCCAACATTGGCGCGCTGCTGGGAGGCGTTGTCTTCGGAACATGGTCGGAAAAGGTCGGCCGTCGAAAGGCGATCGTGATCGCCGCGCTGCTTTCGATTCCCCTGATACCGCTGTGGGCCTATTCGCGAACTGTGCCCATGCTGGCGCTGGGCGGCTTTCTGATGCAGTTCATGGTGCAGGGCGCGTGGGGAGTGATTCCGGCGCACCTGAATGAGCTGTCGCCGCCGGCAGTGCGGGGAACGTTTCCGGGTTTCGCCTACCAACTGGGAAACTTCCTCTCTTCGTGGAACGGAGTGAAACAAGCAAGATTCGCCGAACAGCGCTATGGCGGAGTATTCGCCCCGGTGCTGGCATGGACGGTGCTTCTGGTGGCCGGTCTGGTAGCGCTGGTCACGTGGAGTGGCAAGGAGCAGCGCGGGGCGGACCTGTCGAGCACGCGTTAGTCGAGCGGAGCGAATCGATATTCTACGGGGTGTGCAAGTTTTGGCACACTGGCGGGCGTGGCACGAAGGAAGCATTGTCACGAGAAGTTTCCTGTGTTACGGTAGGTAAAATTTCACGCCTTCGTTTCATTCTCAGGGTCCGTGCGTGTGGTGGTTTACGCGAATGCGTGTATCCGAGGTAGCGCCACAATGAAAGAAACCATGGATGCCCTACCGGCCGAAATCTCCGAGAAGGAAAACTTCGCCAACCGTAAGCTGATTCGGCCGACGCTGCCGCGCGCGGAGAATTACAATAACCACAGTTCGGCTCCGATGCCGCAGGAACGACGCGAACGGCCGGAGCGGCATGACCGCGGAGAACGCATGGACCGAGGAGAGCGCGGAGAGCGGGCGATGGGTGGGGGCGGCGGGGGCAAGAAGTCCGCGCCTCCGGAGCAGACCAACGCCGAGAATTTTTATTATCAAAAGCAGATGCAGTCGCGCACATCGATGGTGATCGTTCTGCGCGATGGCGAGGAAGTGCGCGGCATCATCGAATGGTACGACCGGAATTGCATCAAGGTGAACCGGGAGAACGGCGAGCCGAATCTGATGATCTACAAGCCGGCGATTAAGTACATGTTCAAAGAAGGGGAGAACCAGCGGTAAATCCTCCTGGTCGCACTTCCCCACTTCTCGCGCAAAGAGCGCGAGAAATGGGGCACCCGAATCGGTTTCTCTCCAGAAGAATCATCCCGAGGCAGAAAATGTCTCCCTCGCACTCAGTCTCCCGCAGAAAATTCCTGCAGTCGGCCGCGCTGGCGTCGGCCGCTGGCGTGGTTCCTCGGTTACGCGGTTCTTCACTCAGCCGTTTGTTTGGATCTGATTCCGTCCCTTCTGGTCCGCTTGCCGAGTTCGGGTACGGGGATGTCACGCTGCATAGCGCGCTGCACGAGCAACAACTGCAGCAGACGCATGCCTTGCTGATGGAGTTGAACGAAGACAGTCTGCTCAAACCGTTTCGGCAGATGGTTGGGCAGCCGGCGCCGGGCGCGGACTTGGGCGGGTGGTATCAGTACGACGCGCACAACGAGGATCATCTTTTTGAAACCGGCTTTGCCCCGGGATGCACGTTCGGTCAGTGGGTCTCAGCGCTGGCGCGGTCTTATGCTATCGACCGATCGCCGGAGACGCGGGAGAAGGTGCTGCGGCTGAACCGGTTGTACGCCAAGACGATTGGCGGCGACTTTTACGAGAACACCCGCTTCCCCGCTTATACCTACGACAAGCTGGTTTGCGGATTGATCGACTCGCATCAGTACGTGGGTGATCCCGACGCGTTCGCGATTCTGGCGGAGACGACCAAGACGGCGTTGCCGCACTTGCCGCCGAAGGCCGTGGAGCACAACCAACGCTGGCGCTCGAATCCAGATGTTTCGTATACCTGGGACGAGTCGTACACGATTTCTGAGAATCTGTTTTTGGCTTACCAGCGGGGCGCGGGAGAGCAGTATCGCGCTCTCGGTGCTCAGTATCTTGACGACGCGTACTACGATCCGCTGGCGGAGGGGCGCAGTAATCTGGAAGGACGGCACGCTTACAGCCACGTGAATTCGTTGTCGTCGGCGATGCAGGCGTACTTGACGCTGGGCAGCGAGAGGCATCTGCGGGCGGCGAAGAACGGATTTGACTTCGTGGCGGCGCAAAGTTTCGCCACCGGCGGATGGGGAGCAGATGAGACGCTGCGCGCCCCCGGCAGTCCGGAAGTTTATAAGAGTCTGACCGGAAGCCACGCCAGTTTTGAGACTCCGTGCGGTT
This sequence comes from Acidobacteriota bacterium, assembly GCA_013289685.1. Classification (GTDB taxonomy): domain Bacteria; phylum Acidobacteriota; class Terriglobia; order Terriglobales; family Acidobacteriaceae; genus Sulfotelmatobacter. The sequence goes on from JABCZL010000010.1 coordinate 201,813, forward strand.
CGTACGCGCACTTCAAGCTGACCCGCTACCTACTGCGGGTGACCCGCGATTCGCGCTATGGAGACAGCATGGAGCGGGTGATGTACAACACGGTGTTGGGATCGTTGCCGCTCGAGGCGGATGGGCGAACTTATTACTATTCGGACTACAACTTCAAAGGGCGGAAGGTTTATCACAAGGAACGGTGGGCGTGCTGCTCGGGAACGCTGCCGCAGGTGGCTGCGGATTATCGGATCAATACTTATTTCCGGGATGCGCGCGGGGTGTATGTGAATCTGTACATCCCTTCGACGCTTAAGTGGGCGCAGGGCGGGGCGCAGATTGAGCTGACGCAGAAGAGCGAGTATCCGTATGATTCGCAGGTGCAGTTTGAGGTAAAGGCGTCGCGGGCGGCAGAGTTTGCGGTGAATTTGCGGATTCCGTCGTGGGCCGAGGGAGCGTCGGTTTCGGTGAATGGGAAACTTCGGGCGGTTCAGGCTGGGACGTTCGTGACTGTGTGGCGGGAATGGAAAGATGGAGACAGGATTGAGGTGGAGCTCCCGTTGAAGGCGCGGCTGGAGGCGGTGGATGCGCAGCATGCGGATACGGTCGCGCTGCTGGTGGGGCCGGTGGTGCTGTTTGGGGTTGCAGATTCACAGCCAGCCGTGATGCGGGAAAAATTATTAGCGGCGAAGAGAACCGGGGCGCAGAGTTGGCAGGTTGAGACGGCGGGCGGGATGATGACGATGCTGCCTTTTACGGGGATTGCGGAGGAGCAGTATTCCACATACTTGCGGGTGACGTAGGTGGCCCGCTGCCTATGAATGCAGCTTCCACGGGGGGATCAGCGAGTCGTAACGGAGCAAACTGCTCAACATGATGTGGAGGACGATGTAGACGGCCCAGATCGTCGGGTAAGCCAAAAGCATCTTGCGCGGTTCGCGCAAAACGTACCGGAGCAGCAGAATATCGACCGGGATTGGGGCGGCGACTACCGCCCAGGCCGGTGCACCCACACTCGCCACGCTATACCCGAGCAGGCAAACGAAGCATCCGATCGCCAGCGAGGAGAAGACGTGCGCCTTGCGGTCGACGATATAGAAACCAATGCCTCACGACAACGCGGTAAAGAAGATTGCGATGTCGAGCAGGATTGGCGGGGGCAGGCTATTGAACACTTCTTCCTCTTTTAGAGATGCTTCGGCGTGAGGACAATAACTTTGATCGGGCTCGGCCCAGCGGCTAAAGCCTAGTTATTTTCCGAATGTCTAATCGCGGCGCTGAAGGGCCGCTCTTCCACGAAAAGCATTCAAAGAACGGATTGATCATGTCGTGTTCTTTGGACATCTTGCGGATCCAGCGGTCACTCTTCAGCATGAAACTCCTTGGGGAAATTGAGTAATTGGGTAATTCGGTAATTGAGTAATTGAAGGGAGCGTCGGGTACGCTGCTGGCGGTTTGCAGGCAAATTACCCAATTACCCGATTTCCCAATTACCGAATTGTTTCGGCCTGCCAGTTTACGGGATAGATGCTCCCGTTGACAATCTCACTTATCTCCCTTAGCATCAATCACTTGAAGCACTATTTTGACCCTGCACACGGGAGCGCCTTGTGATTAAGCTGGACATCATCAACGAAGTGGTCGCCAAGACCGGCATTACGAAGACCAAGGCCGAGTTGGCCGTGGAAACCGTCTTCGAGAGCATGAAGAAGGCGCTGGCCGGCGGCAATCGCATTGAGCTGCGGGGATTTGGAGTGTTCAACGTGCGTCCGCGCAAGACGGGAATCGGGCGCAACCCGCGCACCGGGGCTGAAGTATCCATTCCGCCAGGAAGGGCCGTGCGGTTTAAGCCGGGAAAGGAATTGCAGTCGATTGATTGAAAAGGGCAGCTCTTGGCTCTTGGCTCTTGGCTTTTAGCTTCTAGCGCCCCGCCAGGCGTTTCCTCCCGGTGTAGTAGCATCAAGACAGGCACTGCCTTGAGTTGCCTGGTCTGAATCGCATGTCGGAACCTAATTCCCCGATTCCTAGTTCCACGCTCGAGTATTACCACGCTTTGCCAGAGCCGGTGGGACGGCCTCCGCGGGAACGCTATTGGCTGCACGCGTTGCTGCTGGTGGCGACGTGCTTCACTACGTTGGTGGTGGGCGCGCGGATGGAGTTTAATTTTCTGAATAATTTGCCGCCGTTTGCCGCGGGCGACGAATGGCTCCCGTTCTTTCCTCTGGGATGGGTGTTCGCGCAACCGTCACGACTGGTGCTTGGTGTTCCGTTTTCCGCGACCTTGCTCGTGATCTTGTTCTCGCACGAGATGGGTCATTATCTGTTCTGCCGTTACTACGGGGTGCGCGCGACGCTTCCATTCTTTATTCCGGCGCCGACGTTGATCGGAACCTTGGGAGCGGTCATTCGGATTAAGGCGCCGATGCGGTCACGAGCAGCCTTGTTCGACATCGGAATTGCCGGGCCAATCGCGGGATTCATCGTCGCGATCGTAACCCTGGCGGTTGCGATGATGCTGTCGAAACCACTCACGCCTGGAATTGGTCCGTCGGACTTGCAATTGGGGTTTCCCGCGATTTTCGACGTCATGCATAGTGTGCTGCGGAGCGTTGCTCCGAATCACGCGATTGTGGGACTGCCCCTGAGGCGGATCTACCTGCATCCCACGGCGGTGGCGGCGTGGGTGGGAATGTTTGCGACCGCATTGAATCTGCTGCCCAGCAGCCAGTTGGATGGCGGACACATTGTTTATGCGCTGTGGCCGCGAGCGCACCGGGTGATTTCGTGGATGACCGTGATCACCCTGATCTACCTGGGCCACAGGTATGCAGGATGGCGCGTCTGGGCGGGGCTGCTCATCATAATGAACGTGATGACGTTTCGCGTGGAGCAAGCGCCGGAATATCCTATGCTTCCGCCAAACCGCTGGCCTCTGGCGGTGCTGGCGGCAATCATGCTGGCGCTTACGTTTACGATCTCGCCTTTCCAGATGACCTGGCGATAAGTCAGGAGTGGGAGCGCAGCCGGCTGTGGCTTCGGCCGTAGGCGAAGTAGATCACCATGCCCACAATCAGCCAGACGATTAACCGGAGCCATGTGCTCCAGGGCAGGCTGGCCATCAGGCCCAGAGAAATTACGATGCCAAGGATTGGGGTTAAGGGAACGAGCGGCGCTTTGAACGGGCGTGGGAGATCGGGACGCTTTATCCGCAACACCCAGACGCCTGCGGATACGATCACAAAGGCCAGCAGCGTGCCGATGGAGGTGAGTTGGCCGAGTATGTTGATAGGAAGCACGCCGGCAAGGATGGCGACGAAGAATCCCACGATGATCGAGGAAATCCACGGCGTGCGGAAGCGGGGATGAACCCGGCCCGCCCACTCGGGCAACAATCCATCCCGCGACATCGAAAAGAACACGCGCGACTGTCCCAGGAGCATGACCAGCATGGTGGTGGTGAGCCCAGCAAACGTACCGAACAGCACGACGATGCTGCCCCAGCGCACGCCGGTGGCCTGAATTCCGACCGCCACGGGGGCGGCGGTGTTGAGGCTGGTGTAGTGGACGACCCCGGTGAGAGTCAGGCCGAGAGCTACATAGAGGACGGTGCAGACCGCAAGCGAGCCCAGGATTCCGATGGGCATGTCACGCTGTGGATTCCGGGCCTCCTGTGCGGCGGTCGATACGGCATCGAAACCGATATAGGCGAAAAAGATGACGCCCGCACCGCGCGCAATGCCGGACCATCCAAAGGCTCCGAATGATCCCCGATTGGGGGGAATGAAGGGATGCCAGTTCGCGGCCGCGACCTGCGGATGGCGCAACAGATAGAGGGTGGCGATGACGACGAATGTAAGGACCGTGCCCACCTTGATGAACACGATGAGCGAATTGAAGTTGGCGGACTCCCGTACTCCGATGACCAGGATCGTGGTCATGAGTGCGATCACGAGATAAGCAGGAAGGTCGAGAATGCCGTGCGCGGTGGGCAGTTTTGTGGCGTCAACCCCTGCACTGGCGAGGGTCGGCCCGATCGTGACCAGGCGCGCCCATTGTCCGTTGTACAGAACCAGCAGGGTGCCCGGAGGAGCCGTGATTTGGGGCGGCAACTGAATGCCGAAGCTCTGAAACAGCGCGACCAGGTTGCCGCTCCATCCGACCGCTACCGATGCGGCGCCGACCGCGTACTCGATAATCAGATCCCATCCGATGATCCAGGCAAATATCTCGCCGAGAGTGGCGTAGCCGTAGGTGTAGGCGGAACCGGCGATCGGAATGAGCGAAGCGAACTCGGCATAGCAGAGTCCGGCAAAGATGCAGCCCGAGCCTGCCAGAATAAACGAGAGCACGATGCCCGGGCCGGTGAAATTTGCGGCGACGGTTCCGGTCAGAACAAAGATTCCTGCGCCGATGATGGCGCCGATGCCGAGCGTGACCAGGTTGACTGGTCCGAGGACGCGGCGCAGGCCGGTGCCGCTTTCGTCGCGAGCTTCGGTGAGCAGAAGATCGAGCGGCTTGGTCGCCAACAGATCAGACAAGGAGTGTCTCCTCGGCCGCGGTCAGTCCCGGTCAACCCTGGTCAGTCCCGGTCAACCCCGGCCGGATCGGGGCGGTTGGCATTGTATCTCGCGGCGCATCGGATCGTAATACGACTCACACAGACGGCTCACACATACGACTCACACATACGACTCAGACAATGTATCTGATTTTCACGGACTTTTAACACTCGATTAACTTTCGGGCGGTCGCCTGGCGCTAGGCTTGAATGCCATCTACCGAACTACGCTCTCAGGAGGAAATACCATGAAATTGCAGGCATGCGCGCGATTGCTTGTCTACGCCATATTGCTGACGGCTCTGTCCGCGGCTGGGCAGGTCACGGCATCCGTTCCTTACACGGTCTCAACATTTGCCACCGGTGTTGCCGGCACCAATTTTGCGCCCGACTCGATTGCCGTGGTCAACGGTCATGTCTTCATCGGCTACGGAGATGGAGCAGCGCCCGACGGTTCCGACGGCAAGAGCAGCACGATTGTCGAATACCAAATGAACGGAGACGTAGTGAAGACTTACACTGTGGTTGGCCACAACGATGGGCTGCGCGTGAATCCGCAGACCAAGCAGTTGTGGGCAATGCAGAACGAGGACGGCAGCCCCAACCTGGTGATCATTGATCCAATCATGGGAACGCAGACGGTCTACACCTTTGGGCCTACCCCGCACGGCGGTGGGTATGACGACATCGCATTCCGGGGCAACGACGTATTTTTGAGCGCATCCAATCCCGCCAACAATCCGAATTTTGGCCCGGCCGTGGTCAAGGCAACGATCAGCGGGAGTGTCGTGAATGTGACCGAGGCGCTGAATGCGAGCGCGATCGCCACCAACGTCCACAGCAACAGCCGGGTCACTCTGAATCTGCAGGACCCGGATTCCATGATTTTCGATCAGTTCGGAGACCTGGTGTTGGACAGTCAAGCCGACGGCGAGCTGATTATCGTGCACAATGTGGGATTCCCCACGCAGAGCGTTTACCGTCTAGGTCTGGCTCTGAAAGGGGCTCCGACGCAGGTGGACGATACCATTTTCGCCACCTCGACTCACGGCACCATTCTGGTGTCAGATCGCGATGCGGGGGCGGCCGGAATCGTGTATGCCATTTCCAAGAACATTTTCTCTCCGGGAGCGGCGTATACGGCCACACCCAACTCCGTGGGGAGTCTGGATTTTGATACTGGAGTGATCACCAACGTGGTTAGCGGAATGGTCAGCCCGCACGGGATGGCGTTTATTCCCGGACAGTAAGAGCGAAAGCAGAAGGGGCGGCCGTTGCCGCCCTTTTTTTTTGGCCGCATGGCATTTCACTCGATTCAGTTGCGGGGTGGGCGAGCGAGGGCTGGCATTTTTCGCTGACGCTTGGAATGCTCAATCAATCCAGCCAGCCGCTTCAGTCTGGTTTCTTCTTTCTTCGCGCTGATGACCCACCAACTGCAGATTCTTTGGTATCCGGGCGCCTGGGCCTGGAAGAACTTCCAAGCATCCGGGTGACTGCGAAATTTCTTCTCGTAGGCAAGGGAAAGCTTGGCCTTTTTTCTCTGCTCGTAGGAATAGATCTCTGAACGATCCCCATCGCGCTTCGCAAAGGCGGCCAGGCCTGCGGGATGCATCAGGCCCTGGGTGGACAATTCGGTCGCGCGCCGCAGGTTGATGGCGCTCCAGATGCTTCGCGGTTTGCGCGGCGTGAACCGGATCTTGTAGCTGAACTCGTCAACGCGTTTGCGGAGGCCATCGATCCAGCCAAAGCAGAGCGCGCCATCGACTGCCTCAGGCCAGGTGATGCTTGGCCGTCCGGAATCGCGCTTGTAAAGGCCGACCCACAACTCTTCCGTCTCGGTATGATTCTTCTCAAGCCAGGCGCGCCACGCGGATGGCGATGGGAAAAAGAGCGGCTTCGACGGCATATTGGCAGGATTATCTATGAACAAAATCACATTAGCCAGAGTGCATCGACGTCGACAATCACCTGAGTGCGCGGAATCTTTCTTTGTGCGGCGTGTGCCAGCATGGCGCGCAGGGTGGTGTTGAGTTTTTCGCGGCTGGGGGACTTGAGAACGAAGTGGTAGCGATAGTCGCGCTTCAATCGCATGATGGGAGCGGGCGCCGGGCCAAGCACACGCACTCCCTCGTGGCGCGTCGAGTCGAACCACTTTCCTAGCGTTCCCGACCATTGCAGGGCGTCATCTAGCTTGTCGCTGCGCACCAGCACGTTGGCCAGCGCGGAGTAAGGTGGGTAGTGCATCCAGCTGCGGAATTGCAATTCTTTCTCGTAGAAGCCGATGAAGTCGTGGCGGGCGGCGTATTGCACGGCGTAGTGGTCCTGAAAATACGTCTGCAGCACAACCTTGCCGGGAGTTTGGCCGCGTCCGGCGCGTCCGGCAACTTGCGTGAGTAACTGAAAGGTGCGCTCGGCGGCGCGGAAGTCTGGGAGGCCGAGTGCGACGTCGGCTCCGACCACTCCTACCAGCGTGACGCCGTGAATGTCGTGGCCCTTGGCGATCATCTGGGTGCCGACGAGTAAGTCGAGTTCTCCCTCGTTCAGGGCGTTGAGCGCGCGCTCGAAATCTTCATGGCTGCGCACGGTGTCGCGGTCGAGGCGGGCGATGCGCGCCTGCGGGAACATGCCGTGCAACAACTCTTCGAGTTTTTCTGATCCAGTCCCGAGAAAATAAACGTATTCGCTGCCGCAGTGTCCGCACACCTTGGGCACGGGGGCGGTGTAGCCGCAATAGTGGCAGACCATTTTGTGTTCGCGTTTGTGGTGGGTGAGGGCGATGGCGCAGTTCTGGCATTCGAGTTTCTTGCCGCAGGTGCGGCAGAGGACGACGGGCGAATATCCACGGCGGTTGAGCAGGACCATGACCTGCTCTTTGATTGGCGAGCGGCGGTCGAGGCGCTCTTTGATTTCGGCGGCGAGCTTGCGGGAGATGACCTGCTCGTGGCCGGTTTCCTGGAACTCCTGGCGCATGTCGATGATTTCGACTTCGGGCAGCGGCCGCTGCTCCACGCGATCGGGCAACTCGACGAGAGCATATTTGTTCTTCTTCGCGTTGAAGTAGGATTCGAGCGACGGAGTTGCGGAGCCCAGCACGACGACGGCATTCGCCATCTTGGCGCGCATTACGGCGATATCGCGGGCGTGGTAGCGCGGCGTTTCCTCCTGCTTGTAGGAGGAGTCGTGCTCTTCGTCGACGATGATCAGCGCGAGATCGGCCACCGGGGCAAAAACCGCGGACCGAGTGCCGACGACCATGCGCGCTTCGCCGCGCTTGATGCGGTGCCACTGCTCGGCGCGTTCCTTGTCAGAGAGCGCGGAGTGAAGGATGGCGACTTCGTCGCCGAAGATCTGGTGCAGGTCGGCCGCGACCGCCGGTGTGAGACCAATTTCCGGAACGAGCAGGATGGCAGAGCGTCCGGCTTCGAGAACTCCACGCATGGCCGCGAGATAGGCCGCAGTCTTCCCTGATCCGGTGACGCCATGCAGCAGCATGCCGGAGAATTTGCGCGCGGCAACGCCCTCTCGCACTCGCGCGAGTGCGGATTGCTGCGCGGGATTCAGATCGAAATCGAACAGAGAAGGCCGGGGTTTGGAACGCGAGACCGTGAACTGCGCAGGCTCCTCTGCGATTTCGACCAGGCCGCGCCGCACCAGCGTGGCTAATGTGGTTGGTGGGACCTTTAGCGCTTGCAGTGTGGTCACTGGGACCTTGGCCCCGGAAGCAACCAGGGTGTCGACCAGCAGTCGTTGGTTGTCGTTCAGCTTGCCCTCGGCGGACTTCAGCAGCGCGACCTTTATTGTGCGTGTGGCATCGCGAGCGGCGGAGACGTCCTCGCGCGCCAGCCATTTCTTGCGGACCATTCCAGCAAGGACGGCGCGGGAGACGCGGGTGGCGGAACGGAGCGCTTCTTCACGGACGAGGGCGGTTCCCTCAGGAGCTAAAGCCCAGTCCGCAGCGGGCTCTAACGGCACGGCTGAAGCCGTGCCCTTGCCAAGCCGGTGGCTTCCAACTTCGCTCTCCGGTGCGCCATCGTTTTCAGGAATATATACCGCCAGATAATCAAGGACACGGATCTCGGCGGCTTGCTCTTCTGGACTGCGCCGCGAGCGGGCGGACGATCCAGACATGCCCGCCAGGTGGAGCGCCATCTGTCCTTCCTCCGTCAGGCGATAGCCGATCGAGCGCTTGAATTCGGCGCTCAGCGGCAGCATGGTACGGAAGACTTCGCCGATCGGGGCGAGATAGTAGTCGGCAATCCAGCGGCCGAGTTGCAGCAGTTGCTCGTCGAGGACGGGGGTGGCGTCGAGCACCGTGAGAATACTTTTGGCGGCGACGGAAGGCTTGCGGTCGTGGAGTTCGACGACGATGCCCGTCATGCGCTGCTGGCGAAATGGAACCAGCACGCGCCCGCCGACGACGGGCGCGGCGCCCGCGGGGACACGGTATGTGAAGACCATGTCGAGCGGCACGGGCACGGCGACGTCGCAGAATTCGGGCATTGTTTGGAAGGATAAACCAGAGTGATGTTGAAAGGGTCGAATCCGAGTGCGAGAAAGGCATCGCTCCGCGGGTAGGGATGCTTCGACTCCGCGATCACTCGCTTCGCGAATGATCGACTCCGCTCAGCATGACAGTACCTGCGCGTTTACTCACTTTTCTTCGGAGGTTCGAGGCCGAGAAACTTCATGACCATTTGCAGGTCTTTCCAGGCTTCGCCTTTCTGGCGCGGATCGCGGAGGAGAAATGCGGGGTGGTAGGTCACGGCGAGTTTCGTTCCCTGCCAGGATGGATCGCTGCTGCGCGCCCCGGCGGGCATGAAATCGTAAAAGCGGCCGCGAAGTTCTGACATCGATGCATTCATGGCAAGCAGATTTTTTGCGGCTACCGCGCCCAGCGCGACCACGACTTTGGGCTTGATGACCGCGATCTGCCGCATGAGAAATGGGGAGCAGGTTTCGGTCTCGTCGCGCTCAGGCGTGCGATTGCCGGGCGGGCGGCATTTCACTACGTTCGCGATGTAGACATCTTCGCGGCGAATGCCCATGGCCTTGATCATGTTGTTGAGCAACTGTCCGGCCCGGCCTACGAAGGGCTCGCCTTGAGTGTCTTCGTCGGCGCCGGGGCCTTCGCCTACGAACATTAAGTCGGCGCGCGGATTGCCTACGCCGAAGACGATTTGCTTGCGGCCCTGCTTGTGCAGTTTGCAGCGGGTGCAATCGCCCAGGTCTTCACGAATGAGTTTGAGCGCAGCTACAGGGTCGGCAACGCCGTGCTCGGGTTTCGGGGTTAGTGTTTCGAAAATACCTTCTTCGGCGATCCTTGCGACCACGGCGGGTTTTCTTGCGGCCATTTCCTCTCGCAGTTCCTGGGATGTGGAAGACACGACGTCAACTTCAGCGGCGACTGTGGCGGATTCGGAGACTCGCGGTCCACGCCGGTAAAAGTCGTAGATGCCCATCTCGTGGCAGTAGCGAACTCGCTCGGCGAGCGCGCGGCGCAGATTAGGGTCGAGGGTGTGGGGCATCGGCTTCGATTGTAATGCAAGCGAGTGGTGGATATGCTCATTTGTGCTGACAAGGGGCAGCAGATTCCTCGTCGCTTCGCTCCTCGGAATGACAAAGAGTTCGGTGATCAGGCTTTTACGGGCGACTTGCGGTGCTGGCGCAGGCGCACGATCTGGTCGAGGACGCGCTGGGCCACTTCCCACTTCGTGGTTTCGGGAACGTCGACGATTTCATCGCGGCTGATGATGGTGACTGCGTTGCGGTCGGAGTCGAAGCCGACGCCCTCGCGCGAAACATCGTTGACCACGATGGCATCGAGATTCTTCGAGACCAGTTTTTGGCGGGCATTCTCCAGGACGTTTTCAGTTTCGGCGGCGAAGCCTACGACGATCTGTGATCCCTTGTTGACGGAAAGTTCCTTCAGAATGTCGGGAGTGGCTTCGAGTTCCAGGGTCATCGGGCCTTTGCGTTTGATTTTCTGGCCGGCGGTGGCTTTGGGGCGATAGTCGGAGACGGCGGCGGTCTTGATCACGATGGTCGCCTGCGGCAAAAGTCTGAGCACGGCGTCGCGCATTTCTTCGGTGGACTCGACGCGGGTCACTTCGGCAGCTCCGGGCGGAGTGAGCGAAGCCGGCCCGCTGACAAGAAGCACGCGGGCGCCGCGACGCAAGGCGGCCTCGGCGAGAGCATATCCCATGCGGCCGCTGGAACGATTGGTGAGGTACCGCACGGGATCGATCTTCTCGCGGGTGGGGCCGGCGGTGATCAGCACGGTTTCGCCACTCAGATCCTGCGATGCTCCGAGGGCTTCCATGACAGCGGCGACGATGGTTTCGTTTTCCGCAAGCCGGCCCGCGCCGGTCATTCCGCAAGCCAGGTAGCCGGCGCCCGGCTCAACAATTTTCACGCCGCGCTGGCGGAGAACCTGCAGATTCGCCTGGGTAGCTGGATGATTCCACATGTTGACGTTCATGGCGGGCGCGACGACGACCGGCGCGGTGGTGGCGAGATAAAGGGTGGTTAGAAAATCGCTGGCGATGCCTTGCGCGAAGTGAGCCAGAACGTCGGCGGTCGCAGGCACGACCACAAGCGCGTCGATGGATTGCGCGACCGCGATGTGCTCGATCGCGGAATCGATGTTGGGTGTGCCCTCCTCGCCAGTGGCCGACGATTCGGTGGCGAACATGCCGGTGATGACTTTTTCTCCGGAGAGAGCGGCGAAGGTGAGGGGACGGACGAACTCCTGGGCGGCGCGAGTCATGACAACTTGCACGCGGATGCCACGATCTTTCTCCTGCAGCAGGCGGACAATTTCCGCCGCTTTGTAGGCCGCGATTCCTCCGGTGACACCCAGGGCAATCTTCATAAGAGTTTTGATTGCTGATTTTTGATTGCTGATTCAAAACAAACCGGGCGTTTCGAATCGACAATCAACAATCACGAAATCAACAATTCTCCTAGTCCTGGCCCAGCGCCTTGTCGAGAGCCTCTCCCGCTTGCTCGGCGGCGCTGCGGGTTTCCGGAATCTCCCACTTCACTTTGCCGGCGCGGATTTCATCCTGCGCGATGCGGCAGGGCTTGCGGGAGTTGGTGTCAACGACCGGCGGCGCACCGGACTGAAGCTGGCGGGCACGGCGGGCTGCCACCAAAATGTATCGGTAATTGCTGTCAAAGCCTTCGATCAACTTCATTGGGACTCTCCCTCGAAAAACAAGTTTGAAAGTCTATCAGTGCCGAACGTCGATTGGTGCCTTGCTCAGAACACGGACTACTCTCAGGTTCATCCCGCGTGATTCTGCTCGCGGCTTACGACGCCCTGTTTCCGGCGTCCCTAAAATGATACCGCGAAATCTAGAGATGTGCCGAAGGCGGGAGGTTACCGAAGGACTCCAGGATCGGGGGGACGCGCTGCCGGATGTTGGCCAGCCGATGACGGTCCGCCAGTTCCACGACTTTCTTGTCTTCCGCGGAGATAGGAGCCCCTGACCGCTGCAAGCGTTCCGACAGGACGATCGCCTGCAAGCTGTCGCTCGATTCCTCCAGCTTGTCGTTGATCAAAATGTAGTCATACTTGTCGTAGTTCTCAATCTCACGGCGGGCCGCGTCCAGCCGGCGATGGATGGTTTCATCCGAATCCTCACCGCGCTTGCGCAGGCGCCACTCCAGAGTCTTGCGGTCGGGCGGCAACACAAAAATGCTGATCGCCTGGGGCAGTTTCTGCTTGATCTGCGCGGCGCCCTGCACATCGATGTCGAGCAGCAGATCGTTGCCTTTTTGCTCTGCCTCGCGCAGGAACCGGCGAGCCGTGCCATAGTAGTTTGTTCCGTAGACACTGGCATGTTCCAGGAACTCGTCGTCGCGGATCATCTGCTCAAATTCTTCACGCGAAACGAAGTGATATTGCTTGCCGTTCTGCTCGCTGCCTCGGGGAAGTCGCGTGGTGTAGGAGATGGAGAAATCGAGGCCCGGAACCAGTCGCAGCAACTCGTTGACGAGCGTCGATTTCCCGGAGCCGGAGGGAGCCGAGATAATGTAAACGATGGACTTGCGGGTTGGGCTCATTCCAGGTTTTGTACCTGCTCGCGTGACTTTTCAATTTCTGCTTTCATGGCCAGGCCCGCCTCCGTAATCTTTAGCGCTTCGCCTGCAAGGCCAGAAGTTTTTGAAAGCAGAGTGTTGGCCTCGCGATTCATTTCCTGCAGCAGGAAATCCAGCTTCTTGCCGATTTCGCCGCCGGCTTCGAGTAACCCCAGAAAATGTTGCACATGATTCTCGAGGCGGACAATCTCTTCCTGAATATCGCTGCGATCGACCAGCAGCGCGGCTTCCTGCAGTACGCGTTCTTTGTCGACGGTTGCGCCTAGCAGCTCTTGCAGGCGGGATTGCAGCCTCTCGCTGTAGTTCTGGAGCACGGCGCGGCGATGCTGCTGTACGCTGTTGCCCGCCTCGACGAGGTGAGCCATCCGGTCACGCAGCTCTCGGGCAATGCCGCGGCCTTCTTCTTCGCGCATCTGATTCAGGCGGTCGAGAACCTCACCCACCTTCGCCATCACGGCCGCTTCAATCTCACCGTCGGCACTGTCGTTGGCGGAGTCGAGCGCGCCGGGAATGCGCAGCACGGCGTTGAGGTCGGGCTCGCTGGCGAGAGAAAACTCGGCGGCGGCGGCGCGGAACGCGGCGATGTAACCGCCGACAATGTCGCGATTGAGCGAGAACGTTTCATTGGTAGTGCGTTCCAGGCTGAGCGAGACTTCGACGTGGCCGCGGCCCATCTTCTCTTTCAACAGGCGCCGCAGTTGCATCTCGAGGGAATCGGTGCCGGAGGGAAGCCGGAAATGCAGATCGAGAAAACGATGGTTGACCGCCTTCAGCGACAGTGCAAAGGCGAGCCGGCCATTGGACTGAGCTGAGACGGCAGTGCTTCCGCCTTCTGGTCGCTGAATTTCACCTCTTACCTGCGCAAAACCTGTCATCGAGCGTATGGGCATAGGGGCCTGTTCTCAAGTTTCCGTTACTACTTTAGGCGAATCTGCGTTGGCGAATTGCAATTCGTAAAGACGCCGGTACGTGCCTAGCTTCGTCATCAACTCTTCGTGGCAGCCGATGTCGGCAATCGTGCCATTCTCGATCACCACGATACGATCGGCACGGCGCACGGTCGAAAGCCGGTGTGCGATCACGAACACGGTGCGGCCGCTCATCAGATTATGCAGCGCGGATTGCACCAGGGCCTCGGACTCGCTGTCGAGGGCCGAGGTAGCCTCATCCAGAATCAGGACGGGCGCGTTTTTCAGCAGCGCCCTCGCAATCGCGAGGCGCTGGCGCTCGCCCCCGGAAAGCCGCACGCCGCGTTCTCCGATCACGGTATCGTACCCTGCGGGCAGAGCCATAATGAAATCGTGGGCCAGCGCGGCCCGGGCCGCGGCTTCGACGTCCTTTTGCGGAACCTGGGGCTGGCCGTAGGCGATGTTGTTGCGCACGGTGTCGTTGAAAAGGACTGTTTCCTGCGTGACGATGCCGATCTGCGCCCGCAAGGAAGAGAGTGTTACATCGCGCACGTCGTGGCCGTCGATCAGGATGCGTCCGCCGGTCACGTCGAAGAAGCGCGGGATCAGGTGGACGAGGGTGCTCTTGCCCGCACCGCTAGAGCCCACCACCGCGAGAATCTCGCCGCGCTTTACTTCCAAGTCAATGGCTCGCAGGATCTCGCGAGAGTCGTCGCCATCCGCCTGGTAGGAAAAACTAACACCTACGAATTGAATGCTTTTCGCAAACCGGGGAAGTGCCTTTGCGCCAGGCTTTTCGAGGACGACATCCGTGGCGTCCATGAACTTGAACAGTTGTGATGACGCACCCAGGGCCTGCTGGAAGCTGTTATTGAACATCGCAAACTTGCGCGCAGGATTGTACATACTAAGGACGAGACCGACAAAAGTCACAAAATCGCTTGGGGTAAGATCATGGTGCACAATGCGATCCCGGCCGAGGAGCAGCAGCAGAGCAATCGCGATCGCCCCGAAAATATCCATGAGGGGAGAGCTAATGGCGGCTGCAGCCACTGAGCGGAGGTTGGCGTGAAAAAGGCGCTGTGCGGCCTTGCGGAATCGCGTCACTTCCCACGATTCCATGCCGAAGGCCTTGACGATACGATTGCCGGTAATGGTTTCGTGCAGAATGTTCTGCACATCTGCCAATTGGTCCTGCCCGCGCCGCGTGGTGGAACGCACTCGGCGCCCGATGCGGACCGCCGAGTAAATAATGAACGGAACAAACAGCAGCAGCACCCAGGCAAGCTGTCGCCCTAGCATCACCACCGCGATCGCGATAAAGATGAACGTGAATACCTGCTGCAAGAACTCGGCCAGGATGCTCGACATGGCGAACTGCACCCGCTCGATGTCGTTGATGATGGTTGAAATCAGAGTTCCGGTTGTGTGCTCGGTAAAAAACGCGGCCGAACGGCGTAGCACCGAGTTATAGAGGTCATTGCGCAAGTTCGTGATCATGCCGAACCCAGCGTGGTTCACCAGATACGTACCGGCGTAGTCGAAGATGCCCTTCAGCACAGTCGATGCTACGAGCGCGAACGCGACTACTCTCCAGGCATCGTCGAAGTGCGCGGGAACGAACGATTGCAGGTAGATTGGCTTGCCAATCTTGGGAATGATAAAAAGGACGATATTTTCCGAACCTGACGAGGGATCGAGCACGCGGTCCAGTACCGGTTTCAGCAGCATCAACCGGAATGCCTCGAGGAATCCGACCGCTGCAAGCAGAAAGACGCCCGGCAACAGTTGCAGGAGGAACGGGAGCAAGTAACGCACGAGGCGTGTCAGTTGCCGCATGGGACTCCCGCGCGGGGCAGGCCGCAAGCGCTTGCTGCCAGTCGAATGGGCATGAGGTGCAAGGCCCTATTCTACTTGAGTCGTGCGCCGGAGGAATGCTGTTTCAGCTTCCTGGATTTCTACGCGCCGCCGTTTGGTGTCAGGTTTCCCCAGGGCCATTTTCTTCGGACCGTAACTCGATGGGGTTGCCCATGGTTCCCGCCCGTCCATTTCTTTACTTGCGCCCGCGGCCAAGATGCGAGGTTTTCAAAGCTACTTCGGGCTGTCGCGGTGCACGACTTTCACGCGATATCCGGCGCGGCGCAGGTGTTTGCTCACTTCCTCGGCGATCATGACGGAACGGTGCTGTCCGCCGGTGCATCCGAACGCGATCGTCAAATAGCTCTTGCCTTCGTGGATATAGTGAGGCAGCAGGAAGAGCAGATCGGAAACGGTGCGCGAAATAAACTCCCGGGTCTGGGGAAACGAGCGAATGTACCTGGCGACGCGCGGATCGCGCCCGGTCAACGGCCGGAACTCCGGGATGAAGTGGGGATTGGGGAGGAAGCGCACGTCGGAAACCACGTCAGCGTCCTCGGGAAGACCCTGCCTGAATCCGAAGCTCACGCAGGAGACCAGGAGGCTTTTTTCCGAGGACTGCTTCTTGAAACGTTCGGTGATGTGAGCGCGAAGCTCGTGCACGTTGAATTTCGAAGTGTCGATGACGAGATCGGCGACTGCCCGAATGGCGCCCAGGTGGCGGCGTTCCGCTTTGAGCGCGGACTTCACCGGCGCGTCTGTGCCCAGGGGATGCGGCCTGCGAGTCTCGCTGAAGCGGCGCATGAGAACGGAGTCGGAAGCTTCGAGGAAGACGACCTTGGTCGGGATCATGCGCGCAACCGACTTCAATATCTTGGGAAGTTCGTCGAGCTTCGAGCCTTCGCGCACGTCCACAACCAGCGCGGTGCGGCGAATCTCGCTCGACTGGACCGCCAGGTCGGCGAACTGCGGGATGAGTTGCACCGGCAGGTTATCGACGCAGTAGTAGCCCAGGTCCTCGAAGGCCTTCAAGACCGAGGCTTTCCCCGAACCGCTCATGCCGGTAATGATCACCAGTTCCGGCGAGTGCGGCGCGGCGCGGGCGGGATTCTTCCCTGCACCCTTCGACTTTTTCCGTTTCCGGCCAGAGGGCTGACGGGACTTCATGAACAGGATAGTAGCATCCGGGCGAAGACCGTGCTTTAGGCTCGGATTGCCGACCGAGATGCCGGAGGGCACAAGCTTTAGTGAGCCGGCCGGGCCGGTCGGGCGGCATGCTGAAAATCGGAAATCCAGATTGTGTCCAGACCCGCGTGGCCTGTAAGCTATGGCGTCATGAAAAAGTTCGAGGAACTCACCGAGCGCGAAGTGCTTGCCCTGGCGATCACCCTGGAAGAAGAAGACGAGCGGGTGTACTCCGATTTTGCCGAAGGTCTGAGGCCGGACTATCCCGCCACGGCCTCGATGTTCGACGGCATGCGGGAAGAAGAGTCGGGACACCGGCGCCGATTGCTCGAACTTTTTCAGAAAAAGTTCGGTGAGCATATTCCGCTGATTCGACGGCAGGACGTGCGGGGATTTGTGGAGCGTCCCGCGTTGTGGCTGGTGCGCCCCTTGCGGATTGAGGCGGTGCGCAAAGAAGCGTCGACCATGGAGGTGGAGACGCGGCGTTTCTATGAGAAGGCGGCGGCGCGCACACAGGACGCGAGCATCCGGCAGCTGCTGGACGATCTGGCCACGGAAGAGCGCGAGCACGAAGAGCGCGCTCAGGAACTCGACAAGCAGAAGCTGCCGGCCAACGTGAAGGCCGACGAGGAGGTCGCCCAACGGCGCCTGTTCGTGCTGCAAATTGTGCAGCCGGGACTTGCGGGACTGATGGATGGATCAGTGTCGACGCTGGCGCCGGTTTTCGCCGCCGCTTTTGCTACGAAGAATAGTCACGAGGCATTTCTGGTAGGCCTGGCAGCTTCGGCAGGTGCGGGCATCAGTATGGGATTCGCCGAGGCGCTTTCGGACGACGGCAGTTTGACCGGACGCGGGCATCCGTGGGTGCGAGGATTAATCTGCGGGGCGATGACGGCGCTGGGAGGCATTGGGCACACGCTGCCGTTTCTGCTGCGCGACTTCCGCATGGCGCTGTGGGCGGCCGGAATTGTAGTGCTGGCTGAACTCGGCGTGATCACGTGGGTACGCAAGCGCTACATGGATACGCCTTGGGTGACGGCGGCGCTACAGGTTGGGCTCGGCGGCGTGCTGGTGTTTATTACGGGCGTGCTGATCGGGAGCTCGTAAAAGCGCCGGCATCGCACTTCTGTCTGAGCGGCGGGCGGGAACGCCCGCCGGACAGCCGCCGGGACGGCGGCGCTACAATTTTACGGCTGCGTATCTAGCGGGTGCGTGCTCTTTTCGTAGAATTCGTTTTGCAGCTTGAGGCTGACGTCGTCGGCTTTCACTGAGCGGATCGCCTTCACTACCGAATCAATCCACCAATTCATTTGGAATTCACCAAGCTCTTTGGTCGCTACCGAGCCGTCGCCGGAATAATGGTTGGGGAAGCGCGTGTACCACCAGATTCCGGTATACACGTCTGCGGGGATTTTCTGACGAGCCTGGTCTGCGCCGGACTCGTTCGCCGCGCGGTCGAGATGCACTGTATCGGGGCGGGAGATCATCATCTTGGACGTTTCGCTTTCGCCGGCGTGCATGTCGATGGTGGTCTTCTTTGTTGGACCACCGTGCTGGGGCGTGCGTTCGTCGAAGACGTAGACGACGTAGTCGTGGGGCTTGTCGAGTTGGGTTTGCGCGAAGAACGGGAGCAGGCTGTCGTTGCCGCCGTGGCCGTTGACGATCAGGACTTTCTTGCAGCCGTTGCGGGCCATCTCGTCGGTGGTTTCTTGAAGAAGGGCCAGTTGCAGGTTGCGGCTGTAGGCCATGGTTCCGGGCTCGTGCTTGGCTTCGGCGATTTGGCCGAAATAGTATTCGGGGAAAACGACCGCGTACTCCTGCTCGGCGGCGTGCAGCGCGGCGTAGCGGACGTCGAGGAGATCGGTGCCGAGGGGCAGGTGCGGGCCGTGTTTTTCTAAGATTCCGAACGGGAGCAGGCACGTTCCCTGCGAACGATGGATGCCTTCGCGAAAATCGGAGGCGGTGAGTTCCTCCCAGTGGACGGAGAGCTTGGCTGCGGGCGAAGTGCTTTGCGCGTGGACGAACGGGGGCGTGCCTAAAGCGACGGACAGCGCCAGCAACCTAACGACGAAAGAAGTTTGGAGGAAGCGAGTCATCATAGCGGAGTCTCCCCGGCGGCGAAATTCTAGCACGGGAATGCCGCTATTAAAACGTATCAATATCAATCGGACGATCGCTACTTCATTAATAGGACGATCGCTACTTCGTGCCAAACGCGGTGCCGCGCACGCTGGTGTAGACGGCATCGAACACGCTCAGGCTCTTGATATTCACTACGCCTCCCACCGTGATCGGGTCGGCGAGATACAGGACCTTGCCATCCGCGTTGGTGAATGCCGGCCAAGTCGGAAGCCCTGTGCCGTTCGGATTGCCGGTTCTCGCGAAGTTGACCCAGTAGCTGGATATTTCCGCGGCCACTTTTCGATCTGCTGCGGTCCAGTGCCAGGGCGACTGGTCAAGATGATCGAAGACATACCACAGTTCGGCATAGTGGCTGGCGCCCCAACCGTCGTAGACGGAGCCGGCTGGGAAGGGCGGTCGCTGCCGGAACGAGTAGTAATAGACCGCACTCTTTCCGGTTTCGGATTGCAATCTCGCCCAGGCCCACATGTCCCAGCCAAAGCGGAGATCGCGCTCCAGATCGAGGCGCGCCTGGCGCGCGTCTTCGTCGGTCGCATGGGGATAAGCTGCGACAAGGGGCGCTGGCAGCGGTCCCCAACTGTGTTCAAGATCGCTGTCGAACGTGGAGGCCTGGATGTGGCTGACATCTACCAATGAACGCGCCTCTTCGGCATTCGAGCCGATGAGCAGCGGAACATCGCTCTGCTGGCCTGAGGCGAACGCTTCATACGGCGCGGCGGGAAGCACGTAGGGTTCGATCACCGGATGGCTCACATCGCCGGCGCTGCCACCGAACAGGGCTGCTGCCGGAAGCTTTCGTAGGTCCTTCAACGATGGCGCGCCGAGCGAGGCGGCATACTTTTCACCGTCGTGTTCCGCGTTGGCCAGCAGATACTTTGGCGCGAGCTGGAGTGGTTCAAACAGACCGCCGCTCTCGCCGATAGCTCGTTGAAACAGGCCTTTTGCCTGCGGAGACGCCATCAGCATGCTGACCGACATGGCTCCGGCGGATTGACCCGCAATCGTCACGTTTTTCGGGTCGCCGCCAAAATTTGTAATGTTTCTCTGAATCCATTCGAGTGCGGCAATCTGGTCCATCAGGCCGTAGTTGCCCGACGATTTGTGTGCGGACTCGCGCGTCAGGTCCGGGTGCGCAAGAAAGCCCAGTGGACCAAGCCGATATGCGATGGTGACGACGATCACGCCTTTGCGCGCGAGCTGGTCGCCCCAATACAGAGGCATCGAAGCCGACCCATTGTTGTAACCGCCTCCGTATATCCAAACGATCACCGGCAGGTGGTCTTGAGCGGGCTTTGCGTTTGCCGGGGTCCAGATGTTGAGGTAGAGACAATCCTCATTGATTGCCGGAGGAGTCTCGCCGGGCATGGAAACACCGACTTGCGTGCACGCCGGGGCAAAGGCGTCCGCCTTACGCGTGCCAGTCCAAGATGCGACGCGCACCGGAGGCCGCCAACGTAACTCGCCAACCGGGGGCGCAGCGAAAGGGACGCCTTTGTAGACGCTGGTTCCACTCTCATGCACGCCGGAGATCGCGCCCGATTCCGTCAGAACTTGCTGCGCGACGGTAACACTGGCCAGTTGAACCGCTGCCACCACTACCCAGGCGAATCGCCATCTCTCGCGCATGAGAACTCCTTCTGGTTGCACGTTCGGAGGAAACTAAGAGGAGAAAACTCCAGATGGGCTGACTTAGTTCAGAGGACCTGAAGGAGTAACGAGACGTTGCTTGCTCGATTACGATGCTAGGCCTGTGCGCTTGGCATTGTCAAAGCGGTCGGGCCGGGAGATCGACCGAAATCGAGCGTGGCATTGGAACTCCCGAGCCGCCGGTGTTTGCAAATGTGAGGCCTTCAACTGCGCGGCTGATTCTCTTCGAGAATCAGCCGCTTCGCTGAGGATGACAGAACTACGGTGTTTGCACGAAACAAGTTCTATGGGGCTTCGATCAACTCCATTTTGCCGTCGCGCGTGCGGTGCAGGATCATCACTTTACCTTTGGGGTCGCGGAAGACGAAGACATCGCGGTCGCGGAAGTGGGCTTCTTTGATGGCCTCTTCCAGCGTCATGGGGCGCATGGCGACGGCTTCATCGGAGCGGACCAGGTGGACTTCGGTGGTTCTGGCCACGGCGGGATACTTGTGGACCATGACCGGGACCGCGGTTTTCTCCGAGGTACCGACTACAGTCTGCAGATCGCCCTGTGAAACATTCTCATCGACGCGCGGCGAGTGGCCATTCCACTTTTTATCTTCTTCGGTCTTGCGCGCCGAGCGCTTCTTCGACATCCAGCGCGTTTTGTATTTGACCGCTTGTTTCTCGAGGTGGTCGAGAGCTTCGTTGACGGCGATGGTCATGTCCTTGGCCTGAGCCAGGCCGACCAGCGGGCCATTGCGCGGGCTGATAGTGATTTCGGCTTTGTGACGGTGCTTTTCGACGGCGAGGATGACCTTGGAATCAAAGCGGTCGCCGAGAATCTTGCGGATTTTTGTGAGGCCGCTTTCAACTTCTTTGCGGATAGTGGAAGTGACTACGTAGTGTCTGCCAGTGTATTCCACGTTCATGAGCGCCCCCTCATAGTCTTAATGATCGGATAAATCGGGCACCGCATTAGTCGTTGGTCGCTAGTCGTTGGTCGTTGGCTCAACGCGCCGTCAGTTGCTGGTTTTGCCAACGACCAACCACCAACGACGAACGGCCAACGACGCTATTTCTTTACCCTTCTCTGGTGCGTGCTGGGGATGCGCATGTCTTCGCGGTATTTGGCCACCGTGCGGCGGGTCACCTGGATGCCCTGCGATTGCAGGATGCGAGTGATCTGCTCGTCGGTCAACGGGCGGCTGGGGTCCTCTTCTTCGATGAGCTTTTTGACGCGGCGTTTGAGGATCAGCAGCGAAGTGCCGCCGCCCTCGGGGCCCTGCACGCTCTCGCTGAAGAAGTATCGCAGCTCGAATACGCCCTGGGGAGTGTGGGCGTATTTGTTGGCCACGGCACGGCTTACCGTGGAAGGATGCACGCCGATTTCTTCGGCCACCTCCTTGATCATCATGGGTTTCAGTTGATCGATGCCTCGTTCGAGGAAATCCTGCTGGCGGGCGACGATGCAATAGCAGACTTTGGTGATGGTCTGCTTGCGCTGCTCGATGTTCTTGATGAGCTGGATGGCGCTCTTATAGCGCTCTTTGACGTAGTCGCGGGTGCTCTTTTCGTTGGTGCCGTCGCGCGTGACCAGTTTCTTGTATGCGGGATTCAGGCGGAGCTGCGGCAGGTCTTCGTCGTTCATGATGACCAGCCACTCGTCTCCGTGTTTGACAAAAGCGACGTCAGGCTCGATGAGGCGCGCCTGGACTTTGTTGTAGCGCAGGCCGGGGCGGGGATCGAGGGTGCGGATGTAATCGAGAGCAGCTTGCACGGCCTCGATGGGGCGGCCGATGGCCTTGGCAATCTCTTTGTGCTGCTTGTTCTGCAGGCCGCGCAGATGCTGGTCAACGACTGCGGTTGCATCTTGCAAAAGCTGGGCCGTGCCGTTGCCGTTCTTGTGCAGGGCTAGCTGCGCCTGGTGATAGAGGAGCTGGCACATCAGGCAAGAGCGCAGATCGCGGCAGGCAACGCCGGGGGGGTCCAGCTGACGCACGATTTCCAAGGCTTCTTGTAGATCTGCGGCGGTGAAGTTTGGCTTATAGGTCGAGGCAGCGTGGGCTACTGGTTCCGGCGCGGGCGCTACCGCGGCGGCTGATTCTCCCGAACGCGAAACGAAAGACGCCTCCGCGCGCGGTTCAGCTGTTGGTTCAAGCTCAGGACTTTCGGCGTAGGCCGGTTCCGTGTTCTCCGGGACATCGGCACTCATCTCAACGTTGGCGGAATCGTCCGCAATCCCTTCGATAGAGGAGGGTTCGACGTCGTCTGGGCCGTGCTCAGCGGCGACTTCCGCCAGGCCCAGGGCTTGCGCCTCGTTTACGATTTTCTTGGCGGTCTCCGCGTCGACTTCAGGTGCTGCTGGCGGCGCCACGCCGAGCAATTCGTCATCGCTGGCAATCAGGTATCCGTCTTCGTTCAAATTGCCGATAATCAGGTCGGCGGCTTCGCGCACTTCGCGGCGCAGGCTGAGCGCGCCCAACTGCCAGGCGAGGTGGTCGGTGAGATTGGTCGGCTTGGAGAGGAAGTTTTCGAACGACGGGCGCTCGATATCCTCCATCTCGCTGTGGGTGCGGTAGCCAGGGTCGAGATAGTCCTGGAAAAACGAACCGAAATCGATCTCTTCGAACGGATCTTTCTTTTCGGTGGCGGTGATGGGATTTTCTTCGTTGGTAGCGGCAGCGGCGCGCTCGCGGTCTTCTTCTTTCTTGCCGACTTCGTCGAGCAGCGGAACAGACTCTTCCAGTTCTTCGAGAACGGGATTCTCGACCATCTCAGCGTTGATCATGTCCTTGAGTTCAAGCTTGTTGAGCGCGAGGACGGAGACCATCTGCACCAGGCCCGGGGTGAGGATCTGGCGCTGGGAGAGCTTTACGCTGAGTTTGTGTTGAAGCAGAACCATGTCGTTAGTCGTTGGTCGTTAGTCGGTGGTCGTTAGTCGTTGGTCATCGGTCGTCAATTACTCCAGCTTGTCGAGGCGATCATCGCTGTCAAGGCGGTGCTCGTGCATCTCGACAATCCGCAACAGTCTGGCCGTGCCTTCAGCAACTTCGGTGACCAGCTTTGCCGCCCGGTCAAGCTGCCGATCATGTTTTTCGCTTTCTAGCGACAACAGCTCTCGATTGCGAGTCAAGGCTTCCAGGCGTTCGTCAATCGTCATCGCTGCATCCCTCGTATTTCTCTTTAGCAATCCTTGTCATTCCGACCCCCGAGCGAACGCGAGGGGCGGAGGAATCTCTAGTGCTGGCAAACAGCAGGTTCCTCACCCGCGCTTTGCGCGTGTTCGGAATGACAAAACTTAAAACGCTCACACCAAAGAAAAGCTTTCTCCTAAATACACCCTTCTCACTTCCGGATCGCTGGCTAGCTGTCCGGGCTGGCCCTGACGGAAGATTCTGCCGTCATCGATGATGTAGGCCCGGTCGGTGACCGAAAGCGTTTCGCGGACGTTGTGATCGGTGATCAGGACTCCGATGCCGCTGGCTCGCAAACTGCTGATAATTTTCTGCAAGTCGAGAACGGCAATGGGATCGATCCCGGAAAACGGTTCGTCCAGCAAAATGAACGTGGGATTGATGCACAGGCAGCGGGCAATTTCCACGCGCCGGCGCTCCCCACCGGACAGTGCGTATCCGCGATTCTGGCGGATGTGCTCGAGTCCCAGTTCGTCGATAAACTTTTCCATCTTTTCGCGGCGCTCGTGCCAGGACATCGGCTGCGCCTCTAACACCGCGAGGATGTTCTCTTCTACCGTCAGTTTGCGAAACACTGAAGCTTCTTGCGGGAGATAGCTGATGCCATACTGACGGGCCCGGATATACATGGGAACGTCGGTGATGTCCTGACCGTCGTACAACACGCGGCCAGTATCGGGAGGGATCAGGCCAACGATAGCGTAAAAGGTGGTGGTCTTGCCTGCGCCGTTAGGGCCTAATAATCCAACAACTTCGCCCTGCTCGACCGTCAGGCTGACACCATTCACAACGCGGCGGCCACGATACGATTTGCCGATTTCTTCCGTGGCTAGGGTACGCATTTATCGAGCCATGCAAACAGGCAATTATCGTGCCACTCGCGTTTGTGTTACCACAGGAGTACTTCCTTCGCCTTCTACGAGCACCCTATCATCGCCTCTAAAGAAAGTCAACGAAACCCCGGTAATCTTGCCTTGTTCGGCATCAAAAATGCTAGGCGGTCCGCCAGTAAGGACGAACTTGTCGTCGGCGGCGGTGTAAAGCAGGTTTTGGCCTTCGGCTCGGCGGTTGGGTTGCTGGATCAGGACATCCCCTTGGGCGACCATGTGGTCGAGCTGGCCGGGGCCGGCAAACGATTGATTACTGGACGCTTGACTGTGGGGTAGCAGGTAAGCGTCAACGGTTCTGGCGGACGCTGTAAAATCTGCTCCCTTAGCCACGACGCCGCCTTCGTAGTGGGCTTTGCGCTCGGAATCGGCATAGGTGAGTTTCGCGGCGGTGATGGAGACAGGACTCGATCCCAATGGGGCAGCTTTGCCAGCCTTCTTCCCACCGGTTTTGTCTGATTGAGAGCTATTTTCAGTTTTGTTTTTCTCTTTCTGAACCAGAATCGTCTGGACGGGTTGGGCCGGAGTACCTTGGGCCGTGACAAATCGGCGGTCGCGATCGAACTGGATGGTGGGCGCCTCGATCACGTTCGCGTCCTGCCAGAGGCGGGCGTTTCCCGAGTAGAGGGCAGTCCCTGGAGCGCTGTGGGCAGTCATGCTGTGGGCGGTGACGTGGATGGGCGAGGAGGACGCGAGCAGCGCGCCGTCCGGCTGCTCCTTCAGTTCGCTGTACGTGCTCTTGACGTTGCCTTCGGCGAGCGCGTCGCCCGTGGATCGGTTCATGCGGATGGTTTTCGCCGTCGTCGCCATGCCGCCGTTGGTGACGCGCGGACTGCCGGTTAGAACGAGCATCTGGTCGGCGGGAGTATAGCGCGCGGAGTTAGCCCAGGCTTGCATGCGCTTGTCGGGCTGCAGCCCGTCGGTGTAGACGACGTTGCCTTGTTGAGTAACGGAGTCAATGCCGCCCTGCGGCAGGAAGGCGGCGTCCACCGAGTCGCTGGTGCTGACGCGGTCGGGCTCGCCGGGAGCCGAGTTTGAGTTAACGATGCGCGCGTTGGGCGCCCCGTGGATGCTGGTCAGATGGTTTCGACCATCGGTTGCAGAGAATTGTGCGTGGAACTTGGCCGCGGTCACAACCGTGCGCTGCGAAGGAGGAGGTTGTGCGGGGGAAGGTCGCGATGGGATTGGAGCTTCCTGTGCTTGCGCGATCGTGATCTGCGCTGCGCCCGAGGTTTCGGCGTTCTGAAGGACGTGGCCTTGCGCCACGTTGAAATCGATGGCGGGCGCGCTGAGCTCGAAATCTTGCGGGCCGTTTGCCAGGCCCTGAGCTTTTGGCTGGGTCCCGCTCTCCGCCTTCTGGGTCAGGCGGACGCCGTCGACGGCATGCACTTTCTGAAGCTGGTTCCGGCCGGCAAAGTCCATGATCACGCGTCCTGCATCGCCGACCATCGGCTGCGGCCCGGTTTCCTCGAAATGCACGTTGCCCGTCATGATTGCGGTGTGCAGCAGGTCTTGTGTTCCCGAGAGAAGGAATTCCGCCTGGTCGGCGCGGCTGCGCATTTCCGAGGGTTGCGGTTGCGCGGCGGAATCCCGGGCGGCAGAACTAAGTGCGGGAATTGAACGCTTCGCACTCTTCATCCGCGTCTCCGTCGTGACGTTGCCCGTGGCCAGAACCCGCTCCACGTGATTCTCGCGTCCAAGATAAAACAGCGCGCGATCGGACTCGAGGGTCCCGTCTTCGCGGATGAGGTGCGGATGGTCGAGCACAATCTGGCGCGGTTCGTTGGTGATGATGCCACGGTCGGCCTCGATGACGGCAGCCTCTGGGCCCGTGAGCACCAGGTGAATCTGCGAGGACAACGTGAGAGTGTTGCTCTTGCCCGCATACTTTACTCCGACGGCCCAACCGCTGGCTTGCGGCGTGCGAAATTCAACACGGGCATCGGTGGTGGCGTTTCCAGTGTTCTTGTTAAAAACCAGGTCGCGGGTCTTCAGATGGATTGGATTTTTGAGTTCCTTCGGCGTGGCCTGGTCGGGACTGGCGAGGCCCGCGGGGTTGGCCACAAGATCGATCTGCACGTCGCCTTTGGCAGTGACGTCCCCGGTCTTCTGGTTGAACGCAAAATCGTCGCCGTAGATCTGGTCGAAACGTGACGAGTCGCGGCCATAGAGCAGGATGCTGACGTTGTGCAACTCGGCGTTGCCGTTGAGCTTGAACTCCTTGACGTCGCTTGCCTGGACGCTGAACAGCGTGCGCTTTCCGTCGGACTTGGAGATCTGAAAACCGTTCGCGGTCTGCTTGATGTCGTATCCGATCTTGCCCGGGATTCTCCGTAACACATCCGTCGCCTTCGAACGCGCGTAGAAATACATTCCTGCCACGACCAGCGTGAGCAACACGGCGGTCAGGGCCAACAGACGGCGCAGACGGTATATCTTGAGCGGCATCTGGGTTCAGTGTAATGCAGGCTGGTCGTTGGTCGTTAGTCGTTGGTTGTTAGTCGTTGGCGACCGCAACAGCCCATTTACACCTGTCGTCCTGAGCGTCGCGACTGACCCACAGAGCGGGCCAGTCGCGGACGACAACTGCGCTCAGGACGACACGAGTCGAGGCAGAATTCATCTACACTTAGATGCAAGTATTCCGATGAATGCAACTACCCAAAAGCCGCCTTTGCTGGACTTTCATAACCTGAGAGTGATGCGGGGGCAGAAGGTTGCGCTCGATGACTTTAGCCTGCGCATTGGCGCCGATGAACACGTTGCGGTTCTGGGGCCGAACGGCTGCGGAAAGTCGACGCTGATCAAGACCATTACCCGCGAGTGCTATCCCGTGGCGCGGCCGGACTCGTCGATGTCAATCCTGGGAGAAGATACGTGGGATGTGTTCGCGCTGCGCGCCCGGCTCGGTATCGTGTCGAATGATCTGATGCTGTCGTGTACCGGAGACGCCAGCGGCCGGGACGTAGTGCTGTCGGGCTTTTTCAGCAGCATCGGCGTTTTTTCGAATCATGTCGTCGATCCCCGGCACCGCGAGTTGGCTGACGCTGCGCTGGCCGAGCTGAAAATCTCGCATCTGGCCGACCGTCCAGTTTGTGAAATGTCGTCGGGAGAGGCCCGGCGTGTGCTAATCGCGCGCGCGCTGGTACACAGGCCGGGCGCGTTGCTGTTCGATGAGCCCTGCAATTCTCTCGATCTCTCGGCGCAGCAAAGTTTGCATCGGACCATGCGCGAACTGGCCAACTCTGGGACGGCAATCATCCTGGTGACCCATGAACTCGCGGACATCGTCCCGGAAATCGGCCGCGTGGTTCTGATGGATAGCGGACGGGTAGTCGCCGACGGTCCCAAAGAAGAAATCCTGCGGGTCGAGCGGTTGGCGGCGCTGTTCGGAGTGAATGTGGAAATGGCGCGGCGGGATGGGCATTACCATCTGTGGTGAACTAGCGCTGTCAATCACCGAGAGGGTACTTCGAAATCCCGCAAAGAAAGTTCCAGGCCGCCGTATTCGGGATGATCGTTATTCCCGATGGTGAAGGCGACATCGAGGGCATTGCCGGCAAGGAGCGGTGTCTGCTGTAGGCGCTCGGCCATGTGCCAGCCCAGGGCGTCGAAAGTGATTTTCGTCCTCAGTTGTTCGCCGTAGCGATAGCCTTCAGCAACGGCCGCGGCCCGTTCCTCACGCCGGATTTCGGCACCGTCGGGATGGCAGCGTGGCGTTGCAAGAATGGCAGCCGCGGAGAGTTCTCTCGATTCAATGCCCGCCCGGAGTTTCAATTTGACGTGCTTGTCTTTCAGAATTCGCGGAGGCGCGGCTAACTCTACTGCGCGTGCGGCGAATACAGGTTCGGGATTTCCCATGCCGTAGGGTTCCAGCATCTGCAGCGCTTGAAACAGATTGGGCGTGATTTCGGTCAGATCCAATTCTGCATCCAGATCGAGGGCCGGATCGAAATCCGCGGGCGAGAGGCGGGTTCGGGCAAAGGCATCGAGCTGGGCGCGCAGGTCAGCGACGTTCGCGGAAGGCATGGCGAATCCGCAGGCGTGGGAGTGGCCGCCGTAGCGGGAAAAAAGATTGCTGCACGACTCAATCGCCTCCAGCAAGTGGAACGCGCGAATCGAGCGGCCGGAGCCGAAGGCCTCTGCCCCGTCGCGCGAAATCACCACGGCTGGCCGGTTGTAACGCTCTACGACTCGTGTTGCGGTGATGCCGATGACGCCGCGGTGCCAACCTTCTCCGTCCACGACGATGCAGTAGGCATCGCACAGGGCGGGATCGTTAGTGAAGCGCTCCTCCACCGCGCGCAGGATTCTCCGCTCCTCTTCCTGACGTTCGGAGTTGAGATGGTCAAGTTTGGCGGCGAGTTCGCCGGCGCGGGCCGGGTCTTTCACGCTGAACAACTCGATCACATCGCGGGCCACGTCCATTCGCCCGGCGGCGTTGATGCGGGGTGCGATGCGGAAACCAACTTCGCCGGAGGTCGGAGGACGCTTGGCGGAAATCTGGGCGACCTCGAGCAGTGCCTTCAGTCCAGGATTCACAGCTTTACGCAGCGCGTCGAGTCCCAGCGACGCGAAGACGCGATTCTCGCCAGTGAGCGGCACGGCGTCGGCGATGGTCGCGATCGCGACGACTTTCATGAACGACATCAGAAGTTTGTTTTGCAGGTTCGCGTCCAGGCGGCGCTGCATCAATCCCTGGGCAACCTTGAACGCGACCCCCGCGCCGCAGAGTTGTTTGTAGGGATATTCGCAACCCTTCTGATTCGGATTGACGACCGCCAGAGCATTGGGCACGCCGTCGGGGCCGGGCAGGTGATGGTCGGTGACGATCAGGTCGACGCCGAGGCGCTGCGCCGTCTCCGCGGGTGCGAATGCGCGAATGCCCATGTCGACGCTGATGATGAGACGAATGCCGGCTGCCGCCGCGCCCGCGATCACATCGTCCCGCATGTCATAGCCTTCGCGAATGCGGTGCGGCACGTGGAAATCGGCTGCGCCACCGCAAAGCTCAATCGCGGTCTTCAGGATGATGACCGCCATGGTGCCGTCCACGTCATAGTCGCCGTAGATGAGGATGGGCTCCTTGCGTTCGATGGCGGCGTCGATGCGGTCGACGGCCGCACGCAGACCCGTCATGCGCTCCGGGGCGTGGAGGTCCGAGAGCGAAGGCAATAGAAATGTGGCGGCAGATTCTGCGTTGGTGATGCCGCGGCGCACTAGCAGCGGGGCGAGGACATGCGCAGCGCCGGCGACGCGGTGAAGTGTGGGATGGGAGCGCAGGGCGGCGATCAGGGGCTCGACGAGCTCGTGATCAGTTGGCTTTTGAATCCAGCGCATAGAGAGGCGCTGTCATCCTGAGCGCGTTTTCTGCGCGAGGGATCTCTGCACCTCGCCGCAAGATTGCACAGATCCTTCGCTTCGCTCAGGATGACAATATGAAGGAGTTTACTACGAGCGCGAAGCTAGTTCTCTTCGTCCTGGTCGGGCTCATCCATGGTGAGGCCGCCGAATTCGTCGGACACTTCGAGCAGATGCTGGTAGCGGTCGTACCATTCGGTGCTGACTTCGCAGAGAAACATCGATCCCTGGTAGGCCCAGCCGAGCTGCAGAAATCCCACTTTGCCGTCATGGGCGCGGAGCCAGCGGGCATCTTCGACGTCATCGGCGTCCGTGAACTCGGAGTTGGTCAAGCGCTGCACCATTTCATCGAGCTCGGTGCGCTCGAGCGTCCAGGAGTGCATGGTGAGGAAAGGAGCGCCCGCCGCCTTGGCCAGTTCCACGAAATCCTTCCAGCCGTCAGGATTGCCGCCCATTTCCCACATCACGCATTGCACCTCGTCATAATCTACATAGCCGTGGAAGCGGCGCATGCCGTGGCCTTCGATGAAGGCGACCATGTCGTCTTTTACTGTAGTGAGATCGTCTGGAATGGGAGACATATTGGGGAAAGCTCGCAAACTTTATTGTATGCTGTTCGACCCTTGGGTGCCAGCGCGAGGCTTTCGATCAGTGGTAGGGCGCCGAGGCTGGCGTTGGCGCGGGCGTTATTGCGGACATCAACGCTGCGAACATGCGGTAGAACTTTTCTACGTCGAGGTCGAACTGAATTTCGACGGGCTGCGCGGCCGGCCTCAAAGTCCCTTTGGTTGACCAAGTGAGGGTGTTGCCGTAGCCGGCGCCGCGGTCCAGGTCCACGGCCATGAAGCGAGTCTCGCTCTTCGTGATGATCGTCGGATCGATCCATGCCGCCGCGGCGAGTTCGTCCCACATAATGTCGGCGCCGGGCGTGAGCATGGCGAAACGGGCGATGTAGCGGGCCAGTGGAGTTCCGCTGGCTTCGATTTGCTTTACGAGCGCGGCGGTCATGTGGGTCTTGATGGAAATGTCGGTGGGCGTGCAGACGATTTTTTTCCAGGGCGCGCGCAGAACGATCTCCGCCGCATCGGGATCGAACCAGAAATTGAACTCGTGTCGCGGATTGTTCAGGAATTCGGGATTGTCGGTTTGCGGACTCAGGCTTCCACCCATGAAGACGAGTTCCTGCGCCAGTTCCGGGAACTGCGGGTCGAGAGAAATGGCGAGCGCGAGGTTGGTCATCGGTCCACCCTCGTAGATGGTCACTTCATGCGGATATTTGTGGACCATGCGAATCAGGAAATGGGCTGCATCCTCAGCGGCAGGTTTCGTTGTAGGCTGGCCTTCGGGAAGTGGAGGCACGACCGCTGCTTCATGCCACCAGCGGTCATCCCACGCACCGGCGTACGCGACCTTGCCGTATCGCTGCTGCCACATTTGCGATTCGTCGCGGGTGCGGATCAGCGGGAATGCCG
Source organism: Acidobacteriota bacterium (assembly GCA_013289685.1). Lineage (GTDB taxonomy): Bacteria > Acidobacteriota > Terriglobia > Terriglobales > Acidobacteriaceae > Sulfotelmatobacter. Next base: position 233,094 of record JABCZL010000010.1, read on the forward strand.
CGCCGGGCACGACAGGAATGTCGGTGCGGCCGATAATTTCCAGCAGGCGCAGAGCGTGAGCCACCTCCTCGTCGCGCCACTGATCTCCACTCACGACGGTGATGCCGAGGACTTCGACCTGCGGAGACTGAATCATGACGGCGAGCGTCTGCATGTTGCTGCCGCCGGGGCCGGAGCAGTCCTCGTTGATGATGACCTTGCGGCGGGGCTGGGCGAGAGCAAGGGAGCTACACAGCACCACCAACAACACCGCCAGACCGATCCTGAGACTTCCCATCAACTCTCCAAGTTTGAGTTTGCACTGCAACTCGGCCTGAAAAAAGCTGGGGCAGGCTGTTTGTTTCAGCCTGCCCGAAAGACGCATTTCAACCCGCCTAGAATCTGAGCTTCAGTGCGAATTGAATCAAGCGCGGGTTGTTCACCGTGCCGGTGACAACGCCGAAAGTAGCGGTCGAATTAATGTCCTGCTCTCCGGTGCCGGAGCCACCTTGCAAATAGAGCTGGGGGTGGTTGAACAGATTGAAGAACTCCGCCCGGAATTGCAGATTCATGCCCTCACGGAAGGACAACGGGAAGTCCTTGATAATCGAGAAATCGGTGTTCACGAAGCGAGGACCGTAAAGCGGTGCGCGCGAGGCAGTCCCGAGTTGACCGAGAGTAGCCGACTGAAAGGCGCAGGGATTGAACCAGTTGTTGAGTGTATGGATCTGCGTCGGGCAATTGGTACCGCCGGGTTCGGGGCCGGGCTTGTTGGGATCACCGACCTGGTTGGGGCGAGAGTAGGTATTGCCGTTATACGAGAAAAATGTCCCTGACGGGTTCCTGCTATCCACGACGAACAACGGGAAGCCGGACGTGATTCTCTGGATTAAATCCAACTGCCAATTTCCAAATACCGCGTTGGCAGCGCCTCCCCAATCGCTGCCGAAGTGTTTGCCCTTGCCGAATGGCAGGTCGTAGAGAACGCTGGCGGTGAAGCTGTCGTTCAGATTCAACTGCGACAAACCCCAGTCCAGCTTCGCGGTCCCAGGCAGCGGATAATAAATAGCGCCGGGATTTGTGCCCAAGCCATCCGGCATCCCCGAGTCGAAGGTGCGGGACCACGTGTAGCCCAACAGAGCATAGAGGCCGTGGCGGGAACTCTTGGTCTCAGCTTTTATCAGGAGGCCGTCGTAACGGGCAGTGCCGACGCTGTTATTGCTGTCAACACTCTGAAACGCCGCTGCGTAAGGGAAATTTCCAAAACCGCAGCCCAGCGTGTAGTTGCTGCCATTAACGTGATTTGGTTCGCCCGGGCATGCGCTTGGCTCATTGAGGTTTTCGTTCGCCTGGCTCACCAGGATGTGCGTGCTCTTCGAACCAGCATAGCCTGCTGTGAGGACTACGTTTCCAGGCAGTTGGTGCTCAATGTTTAGAGTGTATTGCTGGATCATACCCTGCTTGAAGTTGCGATTCTGCGACTGAATCGTTCCCGTGTACAAGGAAGGATTCACCGGCGAGCTATAAACGGCACCGAAGCCGCCGTCGACGGTCGTGGTGGAAGGCGTGCCGGGAGCCAGAAGGAAGCCACCCCCCAGTGCACCTGCGGGGCTACCATAGCCAAACAGGAACGTTGGCGGATCGACTTCTGCATAGTACGGCGGGTTCTGCCACAACCCTTGTCCGCCCTGATTCCAGGCGGAGTCGTGAAAGATGGCGTACCCGGCGCGGATGGCAGTCTTGTCGCTGCCCGTCGGCTTCCAGGAGAGTCCAATGCGCGGCTCCAGGGCATTCTTCTGGAACTGAATGCCCACGCGTCCGTCCGTCGTGACGCAGGTGGTACAGCCCGTGAGGCCGGGGCTGCCGTTCGGGACGTACCACTTGAGAGTAGGAATATCGAAATTCGATTGCCGATTTCCGATCTCAGTTTCAGGCGTTACCAGAGCCCAAGCCAATCCAAGATTCACCGTTAGATTGTTGGTTACGCGCCAGTCATCCTGGACAAACGGGCGAATCAGCTTCCAACGGCGGCCGACTGTAGCGCCCAGGAACGTCTGGTCGTGGGCCGCGAAAACCCCAAAGCTGCCCAGGAGCACATCGGCGACGCCGTCACCGGTTTGCGTCCCGGCCTCCACCGCAAACCCGTCCTGAAATGCGTTGTTTCGCACGTTCATCTGGTTGGCGCGGAATGTAGCGCCAAAGCGGATATTGTGCTTGCCGCGAATCACATCGAGCGTATCGGAAACCGAGTAGACATTCGTGCCGCCCTGGTAGGGTGCATAGCCGCGATCACCCAGCGACAAGTAACTGGACATCAGGAACGAAGTCATGCCGCAGCTGACGCAGTCCTTGCTGGATTGGTTCAGGCTGGCGGGGTAGCCGGTGATGGAGTCGCAGGCCGCTCCCAGATTAGCGCCGAGAATGCCGATGTTCGCCGCCTCGCAGGAACCAGGGCGGAAGGAGAGGATGTGGTTGAAAATCCGGCTGAATCCGGCGGTGAACTGGTTGATCATGTTCCCGGAAAAAACATGCGTTTCCGAAACGGCTACGTTCCGGCCGTGATTGTCGATGAACTGGTTGCTCCCGAAGGCGTTGGTTTCCGCCCATCCCGGGGAGCCACCTGGGACATAGTTCGTCGCCTGATCGTAGCTGAAACGCCCAAATACTGAATCCTTGCTGGAAAAGTTGTGATCGAGACGGATGTCGAACGTGCCTTCGTTCAGTTTCCGCACCGGCTCGTTGACGTAGTTGTAGCCGGTAGCGGTCGCATTGGGCGTGGGGTAAAGCTGAATCACCTTAGCGCCCAGCGGATTCACGAGGGCTGCCGGGATGATGTTGCAATTCTGAGTCGCGCCCAGTACGAACGGTTGGCCTCCATTCACCGGCGTCTCAGGCGTACTGGTCCCGATGTTGCACTGAAATGGGACAGGAGAAGGGACAGTGTTGCCAGGAAGAATTTGATGAGGAGTAAAGGGATTGATCAGTTGCAGGCCACCGACGTTGCCGCTGTAGTCATAATCGCCACTTGCATCAGGCGTCGTCATCGCAGTGGTTGGAACGAAACCGTTGAACGGGATCCCGTGGCGCTGCATCTTGGCCTGATAATCCGCAAAGAAGAACGTCTTGTTCTTCTGGATGGGGCCTCCCAGCGAACCGCCAAACTGATTCAGATTGAACTTTTCAACCGACGTTGCGAAACGGCTGGCGGCATCCAGTTTCGTGTTGCGGAAGAACTCGAATAGCGAACCATGCCACTGATTCGATCCTGACTTCGTCGTAACGAGTACTGTGGGACCAGCGCGTTCCCCGTATTCCGCAGAGTAGTTGTACTCGAGAACCTTAAATTCCTGGATGTCGTCGATCGAAGAGAAGATTGCGATCCCGCCTTCATCCAGTTGATTGTTGTCATTGCCGTCGAGCAGCCAGTCGGTACTCTGAGCGCGCGAGCCACCTACCGAAAGCGAAAAGGAGCCGCGAGTGGAAGCTTCGCTGCTGGCGGCGCCATTGAAGAAGCTGGTGGGGCTGGTCTCTGCGGTCGTGCCCGGCGTCAGCGTTGCCAGTTGCACGAAATTTCGTCCATTCAAGGGGAGTTCCGCAACTTCCTCGGCGGTGATGACTTGACCGAGGGTTGGGGTTGTCGTCTCGACTGCGACCTCCGTTGCATTTACCTCAACGTTCGTACTCACGGATGCTGGAACAAGTTTGAAGTCGAGTTCGCGGTGTTCATCGATCTGCAAGCGGACGTTCTTCGCTTCTGAAGCCTTGAATCCTGTGGCTTCGACTCTAATTGTGTAATCGCCGACGCCGAGCAAGGGAACCAGGAAGTGCCCAGTATCGTCGGCCTTCGACTCGCGAGAACTGTTTGTGGCCTGGGCGATCACTGTTACTTTGGCGCCGGCCACCACCGCTCCGGAATTGTCCGTGACCGTGCCCGAGAAACTCCCGGTGGCCTGACCGTACAGGAGAGGGGTGAACAGACATGCCAACGAGCCGAGAATCAACGCGACGCGCACCTTCTGACTGAACATTGCTTGAACCCCTTTCGGTGGTTGCACCGCACAAAGAAAAAGACCCTCCCGCTTCGCGAGAGGATAGGAGGTCCCCAGACCGCAGACACGGCTTATAAATTGCCCCTCACCGGTAAGTCAAGTAGTTTCGCAGTAGAACAGGATTAGACGCTGCTATTCTTCCGCATCGGCCGATGCGGAAAACCGCTTCGTGATGTTGATTGTTGAGAGTTCGAGCAATCGGCGATGTGCAGCAAGGCGCAGATGCTGCTCAGAGTGGCCGGCGAAGACACTCGGCGTCAAAGCGAGCGCGGTCATAAAAAGATTTCTGCGTTCCCACGCCTGTGGTGGACAAGGCGGCGTAGAGATTGGCGCGGCGAACCGCTTCCTTTTCGGGCACTCCCTCGCCCAGAAACACGGCGAAGCTGCCGATGAAGGCATCGCCGGCGCCGGTGCTGTCAATGGCGTTGACCACGAACGGCGGCACGTGTTCGATGGCGTCGCGGCTTGCGAGAAGAGATCCATTCGCACCCAGCGTGATGATCACGCGGCGAATGCCGCTGGTCAGGAGTTTTTCGGCGCACTTCTTCGCGTCTTCGACACTTTTCACCGGGCAGCCGGTAATCGTCTCGGCTTCACTCTCGTTGGGAACGAAGTAGTCGAGGCCCTTCAGCGCACCCAGTTCGACGGGCTGCGCAGGGGCGGGATTGAGGATGCAGCGCACGCCGTGCTTACGCGCGAACTCGATCGTGTAATAAACGGTCTGCAGCGGAATTTCGAACTGCAGCACGATGCAATCGGCGGACTTCAAGGTCTCAGCAGCGGCGTCAACATCGGCGGGCTTGAGCGCATCGTTCGCTCCCTTCACCACCAGAATGCGGTTCTGACCGTTGGGTTCGACGAAGATGGGGGCGACCCCACTCGACAGTCCCTCGACTTGCTTCACGTGAGTAGGATCGATTCCCTGCTTGCGGAAGTTCTCGATGGTCGCGGGACCGAAGAGGTCGCTGCCCACGCGCGCGACCATGAAAACCTCCGCGCCACACAGACGCGCCGCCACGGCCTGATTCGCGCCCTTGCCGCCGAAGCCGAGATCGAATTTCTGTCCGAAAATAGTTTCGCCAGGCTTAGGGAATTGATTGGTGAACGTCGTCAGGTCAATGTTGGCGCTGCCAACTACCGCAATTCGAGGGCGCTTCGCCATAGTCGTCTCCGAAAGCCTGAGGAAGGCCGAGTCTATTCAGCGCACCCGGAACATGTCAACGGGAAGGTCATCAGCTCTCGATGGAAGAGCCGTATTTTCTGCTATAGTTTCGTTCCTCGACAGTCAGACCCGGGAGGATCCCATGCCCCGCAATGTCCGCTGTGCCTTGATTCAAGCCAGCAACGCGCTCTCGACCGAACGCCCGCTCGCACAAATCAGGAAGGCGATGATCGACAAGCACCTGAAGCTGATTGAGCAGGCAGCGCGCAAAAAGACGCAGGTCCTCTGCCTGCAGGAACTTTTCTACGGCCCTTATTTTTGCGCCGAACAGAATGCCCGTTGGTACGAACTGACCGAACGCGTGCCCGACGGCCCGACCACGCGACTCATGCAGAAAATTGCGGCCAAGCACCGCATGGTGATCGTGGTTCCAGTCTATGAAGAGCAGATGCCGGGGGTTTACTTCAACACCGCCGCGGTCATTGACGCCGACGGACGCTATCTCGGCAAGTACCGCAAGCATCACATCCCGCACTGCCATCCTGGATTCTGGGAGAAATTTTATTTCACTCCCGGCGATCTTGGTTATCCCGTCTTCGAAACCAAGTACGCGCGCGTGGGCGTGTACATTTGCTACGACCGCCATTTTCCGGAGGGCGCGCGCATCCTCGGATTGAACGGCGCCGAAATCGTTTTCAATCCTTCCGCGACTGTGGCTGGACTCTCGGAATATTTGTGGGAACTGGAACAGCCAGCGCATGCCGTGGCCAACGGGTACTTTGTAGGAGCGATCAATCGCGTGGGGACCGAGAAGCCGTGGAGTATTGGCGAATTCTACGGCAAAAGTTATTTCTGCAATCCGCGGGGCAAGATCATCGCTCAGGCCAGCCGCGACAAAGACGAAGTGGTGGTCGCCGATCTCGACCTCGACATGATCGCCGAGGTCCGCAAGGTTTGGCAGTTTTTCCGCGATCGTCGACCGGACAGCTATGGTCCCCTGACGACGCAGAGCGGAACATCTGCCGCAGCGGACTGAGTGTAAGTTCTTATCGTTAACTAAACAACCAATGACGATCCCGGACCCCACGCAACTCCGCGCGCGAATCGAATCCAGCCCGCTGTATAACGAGGACCTCGCGCCAGCCAGCGCCGAGCGCCGGCACTGGGGCACGTACAACTTCGCAGCACTGTGGGTTTCGATGTCGGTGAACATCCTGACCTACATGCTGGCTGCGAGTTTGATTCAAGGAGGAATGAACTGGAAGCAGGCGGTTGCGACCATCTTCCTGGGCAACGTAATCGTGCTTGCTCCAATGCTGCTGAATTCGCATCCCGGCGCAAAGTACGGGATTCCGTTTCCGGTTCTGGCTCGCGCTTCGTTCGGAGTTCTAGGGGCGAACGTCGCGGCAGTTCTGCGCGCGCTGGTCGCGTGCGGATGGTTCGGCATTCAGACCTGGATCGGCGGCGAGGCCATCAGCACCTTGCTGGCGACGATTGTTCCCAGTTGGAAAACTTTCTCGTATGGTCCGGCCATCTGCTTTTTTCTTTTCTGGCTGATCAACCTTGCGGTCGTGCTCAAGGGAATCGAGTATATTCGCGTTCTGCAGGGCATTAGTGCGCCCGTCTTGCTGGGCGTTGGACTGCTTTTGTTGGGATGGGCCTATCACGCGGCCGGTGGCTTCGGCCCCATGTTCTCGGTGCCCTCGCGGTTCACGACGTTTTCTGAATTCCTGAAGTTCTTGATCCCCGCGCTCAACGGCACCGTTGGTTTCTGGGCTACAGTATCGCTAAACATCCCCGACTTCACGCGGTTTGCGCGTAATCAGCGGGAGCAGGTGATTGGTCAGGCCTTGGCCCTGCCAACCACGATGACGCTATACGCCTTCGTCGGGATCGTTGTCACCTCGGCGACCGTGGTCATCTATGGGACTGCGATCTGGGATCCCGTGCAACTGCTGAGCCGCTTTCATTCGCCCGTGGCGGTGGTGATCTCGCTGGTCGCGATTCTGCTGGCTACACTCAACGTGAACATCGGCGCCAATGTAGTTTCGCCGGCGAATGATTTTTCGAACCTGTGGCCGCGTGGAATTAGTTTTCGTACGGGCGGCGTCATCACTTGTTTTATGGGGATCGCGCTGATGCCCTGGAAGCTGCTCGCAAACTACGGAACATTTATTTTCGGCTGGCTGGGCGGATATGCGGCTTTTCTGGGGCCGGTGGCGGGAATCATGATCTGCGACTATTTCGTCATCCGGCGGCGAGTATTGCAGGTGGACGACCTGTATCTTCGAGGCGGACTCTACGAATACTCGCGGGGATTCAACTGGTGCGCGGTTGTGGCGCTGGCGCTGGGAGCGGGCTCCGCTCTCGCTGGGCTAGCCGTTCCATCCATGCGCGCGCTCTATGACTATTCGTGGTTCGTCGGCTTCGCAGTTGCGTTCGTGGTGTACTACGCGATGATGAAGGTTCAGCAACAAACAACGATTGCTCCGCAGGTATCCGCCTAGCGACTACGTCTTTCTTTCTTTCAGGAATTCGGGAAGGATATCTCGCTGATAGATATCGAGCGTCTGCTCTTCGTCTCCACACATGAGATAGATGTTAAATTGCGTGACCCCCGCCGCTGCCAGATCGCGCAACTTCTTACGATGAGCTTCGGCTGGCCCAACCAGGCAGAATCGGTCGATCACTTCGTCGGAAACGAAATCTGCGTTGTCGCTGCCGACTTCGCAATGGTGCTGATAGTCATAGTGGCCGCGATCCTGCACGAACGATGTAAGTGCAGGCGGAAGGTCTTCGGGCTTGTATTGCCGGATGAGATCCATCACATGATTCGAGACCAGAGCGGGGAACCATCGCACACGCTCGCGAGCCACGCTCAAATCACTTGAGACCCAAACCGGCGCGGCGGCCATCACCTCGATGCGGCCGGGATCGCGTCCCGCGGCGCGAGCACCTTCTTTCACGAATCCCATGCACCATGCGATTAGCGCGGGATCGGCAAACTGCAGAATGATGCCGTCGGCCACTCGTCCGGCCATGTGCAGCACTTTGGGACCGTACCCTGCAATCCAAACTCGCGGAGAATCTTTGGCCCAGGTGAGTCGAGTCGGTTGACCGTCGTGTTGCACCTCTTTGCCGGACGTAAGATCGCGAAACTCCGCCACCGCGGCTTCCAACTGCGACCAACTGACAGGCTTCTTGCCCATCACGCGGCGCGAGCTGTCGCCGCGGCCGATGCCGAGTTCCATCCGTCCACCTGAAATCAGATTGAGAGTTGCAAACAAGCTGGCCGTTACGGTCAGGTCGCGAGTCGCAGGATTCGTCACGCACGTACCCAGGCGCATACGCTGCGTGTTGGTCGCCATCAGCGTCAGCAGAGGATACGGTTCCTTCCACAAAACGTGAGAATCGAAAATCCAGCCATATTCAAAACCGGCGCCCTCGGCCTGCCTCGTCAGGCCTACGATTCGTTCGATCGAGATGTCAGGTTTCAATGCGATGCCGAATTGCATGGCCGGTCCCTCTCATGGAGAAGCAATTCAAGAACTGATTGTGAACTGAGTCACTGAAGTGCGGCAGTTTAGCATAGAATTCTTCTCTCATAACGGCCAGAGTCGCGGCGCCGGCCGAGCCGACGGAGGACTCGATGGGTTTCGACACGATCATCAGAAACGGTTCCGTGGTGACGGCAACCGACACTTATACCGCGGACATTGCCATTGCGAAGGGCAAGATCAGCGCCATTGGAACTGATCTTCCGGCGCAGAACGCCAGCAGAATTCTGGACGCGTCGGGCAAACTCGTCTTGCCCGGGGGAATCGATGTTCATACTCACCTTGATATGCCATTCGGCGGCACGACCAGCGCCGACGACTTTGAAACCGGTACACGGGCCGCGGCGTTCGGCGGTACAACCACCCTGATTGACTTTGCAATTCAGTACAAAGGCCAGCCCTTGCGACAGGCCTTCGATACTTGGATGAGCAAGGCAGCGAACAAGGCCACCTGCGATTACGCTTTCCACTGCATCGTGACCGACGTCTCGGGCGGGCAGCTTTCTGAAATGAACGATCTGGTGGACGAAGGCGTGACCAGCTTCAAGCTCTTCATGGCGTATCCCGGCGTGTTCATGCTCGACGATGGCAGCATCTTCAAAGCTCTGCAAAATACGGCGAAGAGCGGCGCGCTGGTCTGCATGCACGCGGAAAACGGGAGCGCGATTGACGTCATCGTGCAACAGGCTTTGGCCGAGGGAAAGAGAGCGCCGAAGTACCACGCGCTCACTCGTCCTACTACAGCAGAGGCCGAGGCGGTAGGACGCGCGATTGCGCTTGCCGAGATGGCGGGCGCGCCTATCTACATCGTCCACTTGAGCTGCAATGACGCGCTCGAGAAAATTCGCGAGGCACGAGACCGCGGACTTCCCGTTTACGCCGAGACCTGCCCGCAATATCTGTATCTCTCCCTCGACAACATGGATGCGCCCGGTTTCGAAGGAGCGAAGTACGTATTCACTCCGCCGCTGCGGGAGAAATGGCACCAGGAAAAACTTTGGCAGGGCCTGAAGCACGATCATTTGCAGGTTGTCTCCACGGACCACTGCCCGTTTTGTTTTAAGGAGCAAAAAGAAATGGGCCGCGACGACTTCACGAAAATCCCAAACGGAGGTCCAGGCGTGGAGCACCGCATGAGCCTGATCTTCTCTGGCGGCGTTGCCAGCGGACGTTTCAATGCGAACCGCTTTGTGGAACTGGTCTCCACGACTCCAGCCAAACTGTTCGGGCTGTACCCGCGCAAAGGCACCATCGCGGTTGGCAGCGACGCCGATCTTGTGATTTTCGATCCCAAGCGCAAACACACCATCAGCGCCAAGACTCACCATATGCGCGTCGATTACTCGATGTTCGAGGGCATCCAGGTCACGGGCATGCCCGACGTCGTTCTTTCGCGAGGCGAGGTTGTGGTAGAGGGAGAAAAATTCCTGGGTCGCGCGGGACGAGGAGAATTTCTGCGACGCGCAACTTATGCACAGGTGAATGGCTAGACTTCGCAATCTCAACATCGGCAATCTCACTTGTGGCTTCCGGAGAAGAAGAGTACAGTTACTCGTTTTCCAAGGGAGAACGCGATGTACACGCCTCCGAGTCTGACGATCGCGCTGTTGATGATGATTACCAGCGCCATCTGCTGGGGTTCCTGGGCTAACACCTACAAGGGCGTCAAGAATTATCGTTTCGAACTTTTCTATTGGGACTACGCGATCGGCATTCTTCTGATTTCTCTGATCCTGGCCCTCACCATGGGCAGCAGCGGCCACGATGCTTCCAGCTTCGTGAATAACATCCAGGCCGCGGACGCTTCCAACATCGTCTCTACTCTGGTCGGCGGGGCCATTTTCAATCTCGCGAATCTTCTGCTCGTTGCTGCAATCGACATGGCGGGACTGGCGGTCGCGTTCCCCGTGTCTATTGGAATCGCGCTGGTCGTGGGCGTCGTGTTGAACTTCATCCTGCAACCCAAAGGCAACGGCCTGCTCTTGGCGGGAGGGGTTGTGTGCGCTTTCGTTGCCGTTGTGCTCGACGGAAAAGCTTACGGAAGTCTGGCGAGTTCCGGGCGCACCGTTTCGAAAAAGAGCATTGTCACTTGCGTAGTGTCAGGTGTGCTCATGGGGCTGTGGAGCCCCTTCACGACCTACGGCACGACCCGCGGAAACGCGCTGACTCCGTACAGTTCCGTGGTATTTCTCACTCTGGGCGCGCTGCTGTCGTGCTTTGTCTGGAATCTTTATTTCATGAAAAAACCGCTCGCTGGGGAACCAGTCGGCTTCGGCGGATTCTTCACCGCTCCGGCGTCGGGACATCTGCTCGGCTTGCTCGGCGGAGTGATCTGGGGCACGGGAACGGTGTTCAATGTTGTGGCCGGAAAAGCGACTACCTTCGCCATCTCTTACGCGATTGGCCAATCCGCCCCGATGGTCGCGGCGTTGTGGGGAGTGTTAGCGTGGAAAGAATTTGCGGGCTCGGGAAAGAGCGCCAAATTTTATCTTGCTCTCATGTTCCTCTTCTACGGGTTGGCGATTCTGCTGGTCGCGCGCGCGAACGGCTGAGGGCGATTCCGAAACCAGCTTCGCCTAGAGCAGCATGCCGGCAATGGATGCCGACATCAGGTTGGCCATCGTCCCCGCGAGCATGGCGCGGACGCCCAGCCGGGCCAGTTCGCCTCGCTTGTTCGGCGCGAGCGCACCAATGCCGCCAATCTGGATTCCAATCGAACTGAGATTCGCGAAGCCGCACAGCGCGAAGGTGGCAATCGTGAACGAGCGCGGATCGAGTACCGCCCTTTGTGGCCCGAGCATGGAAAAGGCAACCAGCTCATTAAGCACCATGCGGGTGCCCAGCAGGTTGCCGATCGCCGGACAATCGCGCCAGGGAATTCCGATGACCCAGGCCACCGGCGAGAACAGCACGCCAAGAACGCTCTCCACGCTCACTGGGAACCACGCGAAGTGGTGGTGAATGCCGCCGAAAATGCCATCGAGTAGATGGACCAGCGCGATAAACGCAATCAGCATAGCGCCGATGTTCAACGCCATGTGCAAGCCGTCGCCGGTACCACGCGCGATGGCGCCCAGCAGATTTTCGTGGCTTTCTTTCGTCGTTTCCTCCTCACTCATCACCACGCGCCCGGCGGTTTTGGGCACTTCGGTTTCGGGCACGAGCATCTTCGAAACGAGGATGGTGCCGGGAGCAGTCATAATCACGGCGCTGAGCACATGCCGGGGCTCAGCGCCGAAGGCGAAGTAGGCGGCCATGATCGAGCCGGAGACGTGCGCCATGCCGCTGGTCATCACGGTCATGAGTTCGGAGCGGGTGAGTTCGGGCAGGAACGGGCGAATGGTCACCGGCGCTTCCGTCTGGCCCATGAAGATGCTGGCGGCAACGTTAAGTGACTCCGCGCCGCTGGCGCCCATGATGCGCGTCATTGCCCAGGCCGCGATCCGAATGACGAACTGCATAATGCCATAGTGATACAGAATTGCGAAGAGGGCACAGATGAAAACAACGGTCGGCAGCACCTGGAACGCGAAGATGAAACCGACGCTCGAACCCTGCTTGCCCAGCGGGCCGAAGACGAATTCGGAGCCGAAGTAGGCATAGTTGAGAACGCGATTGGCAGCGTCGCCGGCGACCTGGAAGATGCGGCGGCCATAGTCCACACGCAACACGAAAATCGCGAATGTGATCTGCAGGCCGAGTCCCCAGGCAACAGTCTTGACGCGAATGGCGCGACGATTCGTGGAGAAAACGTAGGCGAGCCCGAGCATCGTCAGCAGGCCAAGAATTCCTGTGAATCGTCCCATTCAGTTATTCTCCCCGGATTTTCCGATGACTCTGTGGATGAGAGGCCGCTTCGCCGCCGGCGGCGCATCCGAGACCAAGCAACTCGCCTCGATCAGTTGCCGGGCGCGCGCGGCTTTTGCTTCGGCATTGTAGTGGATGGTCGCGATCGGCTCGCCGGCCGCCACTCGATCTCCAACTTTCTTGTGCAGCACAATCCCTACCGCAGGATCGACGGAGTCTTCTTTGCGTTCGCGCCCGCCGCCCAGGATCACACAGGCGGTGCCGATCTGCTCGCACTGCATCGACGTGAGATATCCAGCCTTTAGGCTTGGAACCTGCATGTTGTATTGCGCCTGGGGCAACCGCTTGGGGTCATCGATGACTCGCGGATCGCCGCCCTGCAGTTCCACCATCTGCTGGAACCTTTGCAGCGCTTTGCCGGATGAAATTAGCTTCGCGCCCTGCTGTTTCCCTTCGGCGACCGTATTCGAGACCCCGCCCAGATGCAGCATCCATCCCGTAAGTTCCAGGCAGAGTTCCCGCAAATCTTCCGGGCCGCCGCCACGCAAGACTTCTACGACTTCAACCACCTCCAGCGCGTTGCCGATCATGTTTCCCAGCGGCTGATCCATATCCGTGATCAGCGCAACGACCTGTTTGCCCATCCGCTCTCCGGTTTCAACCATGAGTTCGGCGAGGAAGGCCGCGTCTTTCTCGCTCTTCATGAAAGCGCCGGACCCAGTCTTCACGTCGAGCACCAGCGCGTCGATGCCTTCCGCCAACTTCTTGCTCATGATGGAAGCGCAAATCAGATACGGACTCTCCACCGTGCCCGTGACGTCTCGCAATGCGTAGAGCTTGCGATCGGCGGGTGCAATCTCTGCTGTCTGACCGATCATGGCGCAGCCGCAGATTTCAAGGACACGGCAGAACTCTGCCACCGACAGATTCACATTGAAGCCAGGAATGGATTCCAACTTATCGAGCGTTCCGCCGGTGTGCCCCAGACCGCGCCCACTGATCATCGGAACCGCTACGCCTGCAGCGGCAACCAGCGGAGCCAGCACCAGAGAAGTTTTGTCGCCGACGCCGCCCGTGGAATGTTTGTCGACTTTTTTTGGCGCTAATGAAGAGAGATCCAGCACATCGCCCGAATGCAGCATCGCATCCGTGAGGGCGGCCGTCTCTGGGCGCGTCATCCCTTTCAAGACCACGGCCATCAGCCACGCGGAGACTTGATAGTCCGGAATCTCGCCCTTGGTGTAGGCGCTCACCAGACCCTCGATTTCGGCTCGCGACAGTTCCGCGCCATCCCGTTTTTTGCGGATCACATCAATCGCGCGAAACGTTTGCGGCACGGTCGGTTGGCTCACTGTAAGCGGAATCCTTCTGGAAGAAGTTCTGTAATGTGCGCTTGCTTGGGTCCGGCAGAGCCCTGGAAAAAGATTGTCGCATCGGGGCCGAATTCGTAAATCACCTGCCGGCACGCTCCGCAAGGTGAACACGCGACGCCATGATCGTTGGTGACGGCCACCGCCTGAATCTCGATCTTGGGGCCCAATTGGGCGACGGCGGTGAAGATTGCGGTTCGCTCGGCGCAGTTGGTCATTCCGTAGGAGGCGTTCTCGACATTGCAGCCAGAAACAATTTTCCCATTGGTCAGCAGGATGGCTGCGCCCACGTGGAAGTGGGAGTACGGAGCATGCGCATTCTTCATCACCCTGATGGCCGCTTGCTCCAGTTTTTTCCGTAGGTTCGCGGAGATTGTGTTCTTGGGCATAGAAAAAATTGAAATTTATCGTGCAGGCGAATTAGCTCTCCGAATCCGCCGAATCGTGCGCCATTGTAAACCTTTGTCGGGTTCTGGGCCATTTCTTGCCGAGCGACGACGCGGAGCGCACCGGGGGATTCGAATTCGCGTTGTCACATTGCCTAACGTACAATTGCGACTCGTGGAGTCCAGCTCGTGTTCGGAAGGCACGGGTATGCACCGAATGGATTGGAATTCTCATCGAATGTTAAGAAGGCAAAGCTGCGATGTCCGTCGATGACCGATATAACAACCTAGCGCACAAATCGGGAGGCGAGTCCGCCTCCGGCGAGCAACACCCCACCAGTACAGTCGCCACGCTCGCTGGACGTCCACTCCTTTCGAACGCTGGGATTCCTCTCGATCTGAAGTGGCTGCAGGAAGTTCGCGTGAACACGAGTGCGGTGGAACGCCGCGCCCAGACGCAGGTGGCGCGCCGAACGGTCAAGAAAGAGTGGCAGGCGGCGTGGCTTCTGCGCGCGATCTCCTGTATGGATCTGACGACGCTCTCAGGCGATGACACGGATGAGCGCGTGCGGCGACTCTGCGCGAAAGCGCGACAGCCCATCCAGCAGGATCTCGTTCAGAAACTCGGCATCGAAGATCTCGGCATTAAGGTGGGTGCAGTTTGCGTGTATCACGCTTTCATCGAAACCGCGCTGCATGCGCTAGAGGGAAGTGGAATTCCCGTCGCCGCCGTTTCCACCGGATTTCCCGCGGGGCTGTCGCCGCTTCCGGAGCGCGTCGCGGAAATTCGACGGTCGGTGGAAGCAGGGGCGCATGAGATCGATGTCGTCATCACGCGCGCCCATGTTTTCGGCGGACGCTGGCAGGCGCTCTACGACGAAGTCGCGACGTTCAAGCAGGCTTGCGGCGCGGCTCACATGAAAGTCATACTGGGCACTGGCGATCTGCTGACCTTCCGCAACGTGGCGCGTGCCAGCTTCGTGGCCATGATGGCGGGAGCAGACTTCATTAAAACTTCGACCGGAAAAGAACCGACCAACGCCACTCTGCCGGTGAGCCTGGTCATGGTTCGCGCCATCCGGGAATACGCGCAGCAAACCGGAATGGCAGTCGGTTTCAAACCGGCGGGCGGGATCCGTACCGCAAAACAGTCTCTCGACTGGCTGGCCCTGATGAAAGAGGAACTCGGACTGTCCTGGATGCGAGCAGAGTTACTTCGCTTCGGCGCGAGCGGGCTGCTGGGAGATATCGAGCGACAACTGGAGCACTATGCAACCGGGCGCTACTCCGCCGAATATCGTCATCCCATTGCATAGCAGGACAGGCGCTAAGAGTTGATGATCCAAAGAACAGCGAGCCGAAGCCAATGAGCATTGCCGAAAAGTTTGTCAGTATGGAGTATGGACCCGCTCCCGAAGATCCCAAAGAAGCGGGAGCATGGCTGGAGCGTCATGGCCGGCGTTTTGAACTCTTCATCGGCGGAACGTGGCAGCCGCCCACGGCGGGAGAATATTTCGACACGACCGATCCTTCGAATGGCGAAAAGCTGGCCGCGGTCGCTCAGGGTGGTGTTGCTGACATCGACTCCGCGGTTCGCGCTGCCCGCGCGGCCTCTCCAAAATGGCGCGCTCTCACTCCGCACGCCCGCGCACGCTATCTCTACGCCCTCGCTCGGCTGGTGCAAAAGCATTCACGGCTCCTGGCGGTGCTTGAAACCATGGACAACGGGAAGCCCATCCGCGAGAGCCGCGACATCGATATTCCTCTGGTGGCCCGGCATTTCTACTATCACGCTGGTTGGGCGCAGTTGCTCGAACAAGAATTTCCCGAGCACGAACCTTGCGGCGTAGTCGGCCAGATCATTCCGTGGAATTTTCCGCTCCTCATGTTGGCGTGGAAAATCGCGCCAGCGTTGGCGACGGGAAACACGGTGGTCTTGAAGCCCGCTGAGTTTACTCCGCTGACGGCGCTGCTGTTTGCAGAACTTTGCCAGGAAGCAGGGTTACCGGCCGGAGTCGTCAACATCGTGACCGGAGATGGACGAACTGGCGAAGCGCTGGTGAAACATCCCGACGTCGACAAGATTGCGTTCACCGGCTCAACTGAGGTTGGACGCGCCATTCGCAGCGCGACCGCCACAAGCCACAAACGGCTGTCGCTCGAGCTGGGCGGCAAGTCTCCGTTCATTATTTTCGAAGATGCTGACCTCGACAGCGCGGTTGAGGGCCTGGTTGATGGAATCTGGTTCAATCAGGGGCAGGTATGCTGCGCAGGTTCGCGCCTGCTGATGCAGGAGAGCATCGCTGAGCCGCTGATCGCAAAGATTCACGACCGCATGAGCACCCTGCGCATTGGTCCACCGCTCGACAAAGCGATTGACATCGGCGCCATCGTCGCGCGCGTGCAGCTGGACCGTATTGAACGCATGGTGGCGCAAGGCGTTGCGGACGGTGCGACCTGCTGGCAGCCACAAGTCACGCTGCCTGCGCGAGGATTTTATTATCCGCCGACGCTTCTCAGCAATGTGCATCCCACGTCGATCGTGGCGCAGCAGGAAATCTTTGGTCCGGTGCTGGCTGCGATGACGTTCCGCACTCCGAACGAAGCAGTGGAATTGGCCAACAACACGGTCTATGGACTCGCGTCCTGCGTGTGGAGCGAGAACATCAACGTCGCGCTGCACGTAGCCGCGCAACTCAAGGCTGGCGTGGTGTGGGTGAATTGCACGAATTTGTTCGACGCCGCCTGCGGCTTCGGCGGATACCGCGAGAGCGGATACGGCCGCGAAGGCGGCCGCGAAGGCTTGCTCGAATACATGGAACCCACGTGGTTCAAGCACGCCCCAAAGCTGCCGGCGGCGAACGCTCTCACCCCAGAAAAAGCAGTTGGACAAACAGAAGAGCGGCCCGACGCGAGTGCGCCTGCCATCGATCGCACGGTCAAGCTCTACATCGGCGGCAAGCAGGCGCGCCCCGACTCCGGATACAGCATGGAAGTGCACGCGCCCGACGGCCGGTTGCTGGGCGAAGCCCCTCTAGGAAATCGCAAAGACATACGCAATGCAGTTGAGGCGGCTCGCAAGGCGGAATCGTGGGCGAGGGCGACGGCGCACAATCGCGCCCAGGTTCTGTATTACTGCGCAGAAAATCTTGCCCAGCGCCAGAACGAGATCGTCCATCGTCTCTCGGCGGCTGTGGGGGAGAAGCAAGCCGCTGCTGAAGTCGAACTTGGCATCGAGCGCATTTTTTCGTATGCGGCGTGGGCCGACAAGTTCGACGGCGCCGTGCACAATCCGCCATTCCGCAATATTTCAATTGCGATGAACGAGGCCATTGGCACGGTCGGCGTGATCTGTCCCGCGGAAGCGCCGCTGTTGGGCTTTCTGTCACTCGTGTTGCCGTTGCTCGCAGTGGGAAATACCGTAATTGCAGTTCCCTCGGAGAGATACCCACTTATCACTGGCGACCTCTACCAGCTCTTCGACACGAGTGATCTGCCAGGTGGCGCGGTCAACATTGTGACGGGCTATGCGTCGCAGCTATTGAAGACTCTGGCCGAACACGACGACGTCGATGGCCTTTGGTGTTACGGAGACGAAGCTACGGTGTCGGCCGCGAAAGCGATGTCTATCGGCAACTTGAAACAGGTCTGGACGAACGAGGGCCGAGTTATTGATTGGTTCAACCCGAAACTGGCGGAAGGCCGCTGGTTCCTCGAGCACGCCACCCAGGTGAAGAACATCTGGGTCCCGTACGGCGAATAATCCGCGCCGAGCCAGCACCATTGCATTTGTTTCGGTCCGGCGCTAGCATACTTCGGTCTACTTCATCGCCCGGCATCATTGGCTCTCTTGCAAGTCTTTGTTTGACCACGTTCGTCAAACCTTAAGGAGGACATATGGGCATTGCAGTTTCCCCGCAGATTCATCCGCAGGTCGCGGAGTTCATCGACAAACCACGAAAGATGCTGATCAACGGCAGGTGGGTGAACGCCGCCTCCGGAAAAACCTTTCCTACATACAATCCAGCCACCGGCGAGGTTCTTGCTCAGGTCGCGGAAGGCGATCGCGAGGACATCAATCAAGCCGTGAAGGCCGCTCGCAACGCCTTTGACAACGGCCCCTGGCGCCGGATGAGTGCGTCTGAGCGTGGCCGCCTGATCTGGAAGCTCGCCGATCTGCTCGAGCAACATACCGAGGAGTTCGGTTACATCGAGAGTCTCGACAATGGCAAGCCGCTGAACATTGCCAAGGCCGCCGACGTCCCGCTCGCAGTCGACTTGCTCCGCTACATGGCGGGATGGGCGACCAAGATCGAGGGCAACACCATTCCGCTCTCGGTCCCGTACACGCCGGGCGCGAAATATCTGGCGTACACGCTGCGCGAGCCGGTCGGAGTTGCAGGGCAAATCATCCCGTGGAATTTCCCGCTTCTGATGGCCGCATGGAAACTTGGTCCGGCACTGGCCACGGGTTGCACGGTGGTGCTGAAACCGGCCGAGCAAACCCCGCTCTCCGCGCTGCGTTTGGGCGATCTGATCATGGAGGCCGGCTTCCCCGAAGGTGTGGTCAATATTGTCTCCGGCTACGGTGAAACCGCAGGCGCGGCGCTGGCCGCGCATCCCGACGTCGACAAAATCGCTTTCACAGGATCGACGGAAGTCGGCAAGCTGATTGTCCACGCTGCCGCCGGAAATCTGAAGAAGGTTTCTTTGGAGTTGGGAGGTAAGTCTCCGAACGTTGTATTCAAAGACGCCGATCTTGAGATCGCCATCCCCGGCTCCGCCAGCGCCATTTTCTTCAACCACGGACAGTGCTGCTGCGCGGGTTCACGGCTGTACGTCGAGAAGGCGGTGTACGACCAGGTGGTTGAAGGAGTCGCGGAGCAGGCCCGGAAGATTAAGGTTGGATCGGGCCTTGAGCCTGACTCCCAGATGGGCCCGCTGGTTTCAGAAGAACAGTTGAATCGCGTATGCGGATATCTGGAATCCGGATTCTCTCAAGGCGCAAAGGCCCTGGCCGGTGGCCACAAGGCTGGTGACCGCGGATACTTCGTGGAGCCCACGGTGCTTGTCAACACGCAAGAAAACATGAAGGTCGTGCAGGAAGAAATTTTCGGACCGGTCGTGGCGGCGATGCCATTCACCGACCCGGAGGAAATCATTCCCCGGGCCAACAACAGCGAGTACGGCCTGGCTGCCGCGGTGTGGACGCGCGATATCGGGAAGGCACATCGCATGGCCGAACAGCTTCGCGCCGGGACCGTCTGGATCAACTGCTACAACATCTTCGATGCGGCCCTGCCGTTCGGGGGATACAAGCAGTCCGGATGGGGCCGCGAGATGGGCCACGACGCTCTCAGCCTCTACACACAAACCAAGTCGGTGTGCACGCGAATCGCTTAGCAACGACTGGCTTAGCAAAGATCGCTTGGTAACGATCGCTTGGCGACTCTCGAATATTAAAAGAAAAGGACGGTGGTCCACGCCACCGTCCTTTTGTTTTTTATTTCTATCGCCCGCGCAGATTCTTTCCCGGCTCTATCTTTCCATCAGAAGAACTTTCTCCGCTTCATCGATCTCAGTCAGCTTAACCTCGATGACTTCATTTGCGGTGGTCTGCACGTTGCGGCCGACGAACGTGGCCTCGACCGGAATCTCCCGGTGCCCGCGGTCAATCAGTACGCAAAGTTGCACTCGCCGCGGCCTGCCGTGGGAAAAGAGAGCGTCCAGCGCCGCTCGCGTCGTGCGCCCGGTGTACAGAACATCATCGACCAGCACAATGTTCTTATCCTCGATCTCAAACCCGATCTCCTTTTCCTGCACCACCGGCTTGGGTCCGAGGGTCGAGAGATCGTCGCGGTAGAAAGTGATATCCAAAGTCCCCACGGGCACCTTCGCAGCGTTCTCGATGCGCGTGATAATCTTGCCCAATCGTTCTGCGATGGGAACTCCGCGGCGGCGAATTCCTACCAGCCCCAGGCCATCGACCCCGCCATTCTTTTCGACAATTTCGTACGCCAGTCGCACCAGCGTGCGCTCAATTTCCGAGGCGGACATGAGTTGTGCCTTCTGACGAAGGCCTGTCTTGCGCGAAGGATTCTTTGCATTCATTAGGAGTTGTGCCTCTGCAGCCCCGAAGCCGGCAACTCAATGTAGTCAACGCGCTCGCGAAGGTCAAGCGCCGTCGCGGGAAGACGTGTGTGCAGATGGGTTCGATTACTCCACTAGGAAGTTTTGCGGCTTGGACTTGTCGACCGGCTCTGCAGGTTCGATCTTCGCTTGCAAGGCCGAGTCCGGGCAGGGACAATCGGTTCTAATGGTGCGAGCCAGCGGAGGGTTCCCCTGGCACACCGACACCAAATCCACGGCCTCGGGATTTTGGCTTGCCGCATCCGTCGCCACGATCCCCACACCTTTGTTCCTACCCAGAGCCTTGGCTCGATACAGGGCTGCATCCGCCAGCGCAATCGACTCTTCCGCACAAATCGCTTCAAAGGCGCCGCGGCTCCAGGGATACGCCGCCCACCCGACCGAGCACGTCTTTCTTACCGAGATGCCGTGGCCTAGATCGAACGATTCCGACGCCATCACTTCCAGAACGCGGCTGCAGAATGCCGGCGTGCCCGATGGATCGGTGGACCGGCTCATGATCAGGAATTCTTCTCCGCCCCAGCGCACCAGCACATCAGACTTGCGCACCACTGTAGAGAGCCTTTGGGCCACGAGTTGCAGCAACCGGTCTCCCGCCGGGTGACCGTGGCGGTCGTTCACTTCCTTGAAGAAATCCACGTCGACCATGATGAACACCAGATCGCGATGATCCATTTTTCGGATGTCAGTGCCCCGCGCGCGCTGGTAATTTCGCAGCACCTGTCCGGCCTCGGCCGTGAGTATCTCTTCCAGATAGCGCCGGTTCCACACCCCGGTCAGCACGTCGGTGAAAGAAATTTCCTGCAGTTCGAGATTCTTGCGCTGCAGTTCCAGCCCGTGCCAGCGCAGCGAATGTTCCTTGTTCTCCAGTTCATCCTTGAGCCGGCACATTTCATCCAGGTTGTGCCGCGATAATCGCAGCAGGCTGAGTAATTCCTGATCCAGCAAATGCTGCTTCAGAAATACCAGAGCGCCCATCACCAGCATAACCGCGACCGTCAGCAACAGCCGGTAGGTGCGCACCTTCTGGGGCGCATCTCCGCCGAATTGCGCCCACGCCACCATCAACGGAGTGACGAACACCGCCACCATGGCGATACGCGCTTTCCAAATTTCGTAACCGCGAGTTGAAGGCTCCTCGATGGGATCCTGGGTCGTGTCTTCGCGCGGCAGGAAGCCAATCCGCACGAACCAGACCATTCCGGCCACCAACGGCACATCGAACAAACTGCCGGTGTAATAGAGATGCAAATCGATCGCTTCGCTGGCCATGAGCGACGCGACACAATACAGCAGAGTTGCTACGAAGAGATGGAAGTAGATTCTGCGCCACGCGCCGTGGCTCCGCCGCCACACCAGGATCAGTCCCGCCGCCAGTACGAGTTCTTCGGAAACATAGAGCAAGTCAAAACTTCTGCCGTAGAGAGATTCGACGGGGTGCACGTACTGCCACGGGATCACGACAAACAGATACAGAAACAACCACCATGCAAACAGCAGTGCAAAGTCGAGGGTTCCGACTCGGATGGTGCGATTATCCCGTTGAACATGCGGCTGAATCGCCACCGCAGCGGTCATGGGAACGATATGGAGGAAAAGAATGACATCGCCGACAAAAGGATTAGGCGCCTCGTGCCGCAGGTAGACTTCTATATAAGTCCACATGACTTGCGAGACCAGCCACATTCCCAGGCCCAGGCCCATAAGCGCCCAGAATAGCCGGGCCTTCGGTGAAGCGGTTTTTACATTGGCGAGAACGGCGACGGTGGCGCAGAACAGAATGAGATTTTGCAGAATGTCGCCAAAAGCAGTGAGAACAAATCCGCGCGGCGCCAGAAGAGACAGCACAAAGTGAACGCACACCACGGCGCACACGATGGCCGTCCACCTCCGGGCGTGCTGAAGCGGAGAATTTCCCACGTTTAAGATTGTAAGTTCGCCGACGCGCTCAACTGTATTACCGAAGTAATCAAAGCAAGCAGCGCAGGGGTATATTTCTGCTTACGAAAGTGCGACGGAAAAATGCTGCACGAAACGGTAAACATCCTGGTATGAGTTGTATAGCGGCACCGCGGCAACTCGAAAAGTATCCGGTTCACGCCAGTCTCCGATCACCCCTGCCGCCGCTAAGCGGTCGCATAGTTCGCGGCCTTTGCCGCGTACGCGGATCGAGAGTTGCGCACCCCGGCGCTCCGGTTCACGCGGCGTGATGACGGAAAACTTCAACTTCGGAGAAGCGTGTTGTCCAAGGAGAAATTCCATGTATGCCGTAAGCGACACGCTCTTGGCACGCAAGCGGTCCAGGCCGGCCTCGGAAAGAACTTCCATGGAAGCGCGGAGAGGGGCCAGTGCCAGAATCGGAGGATTGCTCAATTGCCAGCCCTCCGCCCCCGCCATCGGCCGAAAATCCGGGCCCATCTGGAAGCGAGTCTTCTCGTCGTGCCCCCACCATCCCGCAAAGCGCGGCAGTTCCCACGCACGGGCGTGGCGCTCGTGGACAAAACATCCTGCAACACATCCCGGACCGCCGTTCAAATATTTGTAACTGCACCACACCGCGAAATCGGGTCCCCAGTCGTGAAGCCGCAGAAGTATATTTCCGGCAGCGTGAGCCAGGTCAAATCCCACGACACATCCTTTGCGCCGCCCCGCTCTTGTGATGCCCGGCATGTCGAAGACTTGCCCCGTGACGTAGTTCACTCCGCCCAGCAGGATCAGAGCGATCGACGCGCCTTCGCGTTCGATCAGCGACTCAATGTCTTCGTCCCGCATGCAGGACTCGCCGTCACGCGGAGTAAGTTTGAGCAGCGCCGTGGCAGGGTCAAATCCATGGAAGTGAATTTGCGACTTCACCGCATATTGATCCGAAGGAAAAGCGCCGCGTTCCACCAAGATCTTGTGTCTCTCCGTTGTGGGACGGTAGAACGACGCCATCATCAGGTGAAGGTTCACCGTCAAAGAGTTCATGACGACGACCTCAGTCGGAAGCGCCCCAACCAGCGCCGCCGTCTGCTGCGTTAGCAGCCGGTGATAGGGCATCCACGGATTCTTTCCATGGAAGTGCCCTTCGACGCCGAGTTGCGCCCAATCGCGCATACCCTGCTCCAGATAAACGCTGGCTGTTTTCGGTTGCAGCCCGAGGGAGTGGCCGCACAGATAAATGCTGTCATCCCCTCCGTTGGTCATTGGAAGGCAGAAGCGTCCGCGAAAGTGCGCCAACGGATCGCTGGCATCCATCGCAACCGCAAACCCTTCGCCGGCCTGAAACGAGGTGCCGGTCACGAAACCATCTCCAGAGGCGTCAGTTGGCTGCGAATCAAACGGTCGGCTTTGCTCCAATCCAGATCTTCCATGCGCTCGACCGAATCACAAAGTTCCGTGAGCATGCGGTCCTGCACTTGTCCCCGCTTCAAGGCAGTCGCATACGGAATACGGTGAAACGTCACCATCGCGTACTTAGGCACAAAAAGCTGCGGATACTTCGCCTCCAGTGCTAGCTCAACTTTCTTGCGAAACAGGAATCGTGGGTCGGCCACACGATCTCTCATCTCCACAAAGTTTTCGACTGCCAAGTCGGCAATCGCATCCGTGTTGACTTTTCGCGCCTCCTCGAACTCGCTGAACACGCGTCTCCAGTCGGCGCCGTGCTGGTCGAGTAGTTCCAGCAGGCACGTGCAGTCTTCGAAACCGCAATTGATTCCTTGTCCAAAGAAAGGAACAATCGCATGCGCGGCATCCCCCAACAGCAGAGCCCGCCCGTCCACATGCCACGGCGAGCATTTGACGGTCACCATCGCGCCCGTGGGATTAGCGAAAAAGTTGTCCGCCAGGTCGGGCATCAGAGGAATCGCGTCCGGAAACCGGGACTGGAACAACTTGATCACGGCAGACGCTGTGGCCAATTGGGCAAAACTGTCCGCCCCTTCAAATGGCAAAAACAGAATGCACCCGAATGTCCCGTCAACATTGGGCAACGCGATCAACATGAAGTTGCCGCGCGGCCAGATGTGCAGAGCATGCGTTTCCAGAACATGTTTTCCGCCTGGACCGGCAGGAATGGTCAGCTCCTTGTAGCCGTAATCCAGATACTGCTGCGAAAAGTTGAAGCGGCTCAGCTTCAACATCTCGCCTCGAATCGCCGAAGCCGACCCGTCGCACCCGATCACCACGCGTGACTCAATCGTTCGCTCTTCCCCAATCCGCTCATCTCGCAACTGAAGCGCTCCCGTCTTGAGATCGATCCCGGTGCAGCGTTGCTGAAAATGAATCCTCACGCCCTGGTCTTCTGCGGCATTCATCAGGGCAATATTTAATTCGGCGCGGGAAATCGAATGGATGACCTCAGCCTCATTCTTTCCATAGGGCTGGAACGTGATCTCCGATGTTACCGAGTGCATCATCCTTCCCTTCATCGGAATGATGATCTTTCGCATCTCGTTCCACTGACCCGCTTCGGAGAGCGCGTGAATCCCGCGGGTGGATAGGGCCAGGTTGATCGAGCGTCCGGCGCTGATGCGGACGCTCCGCATATCGGGCCGTCTCTCGTATATCTCGACGTTGAAGCCACGCTTCACCAGGCCTAGAGCCAGAAGAGGTCCGTTGAGCCCGGCACCAATCAGTGAAATGGTTTCGGCTTTGGCAGTCATGACGAAAGAAGCGTGAAGTCAGATTCGGCGGAGCAACTCTCTCTGCTACTCCGTCAGCAGCGTGCGCGCCTCCCACAATTCCGGGAAGAATTTCTTGTCCAGCGTCAGTTTCAAATAAGACGACCCTGCGGTCCCGCCCGTTCCCATGCGCACGCCAATCACGCGCTCCACCAGTTGAATGTGGCGCAGCCTCCAACTCACCACGAGTTCGTCGAATTCTGTAAGCCGCTCGCAGACGTCAATCCAGTCCCGATTGCTGCGTTCATCCCGATACAAAGAAAGCACCGCCCGGGCCCGCGCGTCGAACCCCTCACGCTCGTTCGCCTTGTCATCGATCTGAAGCTTTCCCATGGTCCGCAATGCATCGAAGAAAACATCGTGCAAAGACGGCTCCCTCAATCTCCGTTCCAGAAGAGCGTGCGCTTCCGGCGTCGGCCGGTGATAACGCAGCATCTTTTCGTCCTTCAGGCCGCAAAGGAATTCCAACTCGCGAAACTGTTCCGACTGGAATCCGCTCGCCGGCTCCAGCTTGCCGCGGAACGCCATAAAGTGCGTGGGCAACATGGTTTCAAGGATGGTGAACTGTTCCACCAGCACTCGCGTGATTTCCGTGCAGCGCCGCAATAGCCGCGCCGCTTCGTAAACCTCGTCGCGCGATTTTGGATTCGCGCCCGCTCCCCGCAGATTTGCGACGACCGCATCCAAATCGTGCAGCAATTCCTTGAACCACAGTTCGTAAGTCTGGTGCACGATGATGAACAGCAATTCGTCGTGATGCTGCGGCGATGACTGCGAGTGTTGCAAGCTCAACAACTCCGGAACTTTCAGGTACGAACTGTAAGTCAGTTGCTCGCCGTGTGGCACCGTGGGCGCCGTTGTTGTCTCTTGGCCTGTCGTCGACGCACTGTCGCGTTTTAGACCGAGAAAATCCGCCGCATTCCCGCCCAGCAGGAGTTCTTTTGCCTCTGCGGTCAAAGCACTCGATCGAATCAATGTCCCCACGCGATGTTCGCCCAGCGGAAAGGGATAGTCTGAGCCCAACATCACTCGCTCCGCTCCCATGGTTCCGACGAGAAACTGCAGCGCGCGCTCGTCGAAGACCGCCGAATCCACATAGAAACGATTCACATACTGGCTGGGAGGCAGTTCGCAAACGCCGTGCGCCACCGGATGATGTTGCCAGGCATTCTCCAACCGTCCCAGCAGAAATGTGAAACCGCCCCCGCCGTGTGCGAAGCAAATACGCAGAGTCTTCGGCAATTTGTCGAACGCTCCGCCCAGGATCATCGCCACAATGCCAAGCTGCGTCTCGGCGGGCATGCCGACGGTCCACGCCATCATGTACTTCGGCATGCGCTGCGACCCCAGCATGTCCCAGGGATGCACCAACACCGCCGCACCTTGATCCGCGCAGTGATGCAGGAAGGTCACAATGCCGGGATCGTCCAGATTTTTTTCTCCAACGTGATTGCCGATTTGCACTCCCAGATGGCCCGCACGCATGCACCGGGTCACTTCCTGACACGACGCGTCAATATCCTGCAGTGGAACCTGGCACAGCGACTTCAGTCGTCCCTTGCCCTGCGCGCACAGTTCCAGCGCCGCGTCATTGAACAGTCGCGCGCAATCCAGCGCATGCTCCACCGGGCGCTCGTAGGCGAACAGCACCGGCGTGGCCGAGAGCACTTGCATCTCGACTCCGTCGCGATCCATTTCGTTGAGCCGCACTTCCGGATCCCAGCATGCGGAATAAACCTGGCGAAAAAATCGATCACCCACCATGATTTCCGCCTTGCCAGGCTCGGTGTGCTTGATCCACGGCCAGTTGGGAGTGCCGTAGCGCGCCGCCAGATCCGGCCAGGTGCGTGGAAAGAAATGATTATGGATGTCGATGACTGGCATTTACGATTTTTCCGGGACTACTGTTTGCCGGGATGAACCGCGCCGCAGTGTTTGCACTTGCGCAAACTCTCGTTGCTGTAGAACTGCTCGAACAAGGGCGGCAAATCGCGCACAATGCTTTTCAGTTTCACTTCTGCGCGATGCACCAGCTGGTGACAATTCTGGCAGTACCATTCGAACCCGTCGAGCGCACCTTCCGGCCGCGGCATCTCGACCACCACCCCGATGGTTCCTTCCTGTAGCCTCTGTGGCGAGTGCCGCATGTGCTTGGGCAACAGAAAGATCTCGCCCTCCTTGATGGGAATCTCGAGCGGAGGTTTGCCCGGAGTTTCCATGATGCGAAGAAAAATGTTGCCCATCAACTGGTAGAAAAACTCCTCGGTCGGATCGTCGTGATAATCCCGCCGGTGGTTGGGACCCCCGACCACGGTCACCATCATCTCGCCATCTTCCCACACCTGCGCGTTGCCCACTGGCGGTTTGAACTTTTCCTTATTCTCTTCGATCCAGGCCTGGAAGTTGAACGCCTTGAGACTTTTGATCGACGGCATTGCGCCCCCTTATTTCATTTTCTCCGGTTTGTAAGCCATAGCTCGGATTTCGATCAGCAAATGCGGATGCGGCAACTGGTGCACGGCCACGGTCGTTCGAGCCGGACCATCGTAACCGAAGAACTCGCCGTAGACCTCGTTGTATCCTGCGAAATCGTTCATGTTCACCAGGTAGGTCGTCACTTCGACAACATCTTTAAGGTGCGCACCTACGCTTTGCAGAATGTCGCGGACGTTCTCGAGGACGGCTTTCGTCTGGGCTCGAATATCAAGATGAGTCGTCCCAAACTCATCCACCTGTGCACCGGCGATTGAATTATCGGCGCGGCGCGCGCTGGTCCCGGACACAAACAGAAAATCGCCCGCGCGCTTGATGTGTGGATACTTGCCGCGCGGCTTCGCCTTCCCCGCCATCACCTGGCTTTCGACTTTCCCCATGTTTGCGTTTCCGCTCGCAGTCTTACAGCCGAATACAAATATTGTTCAGTTCTGAATAAAAATTCAGGGAGTGCATGCCGCCTTCGCGTCCGATCCCCGAAAGCCCGGCGCCGCCAAACGGGGTTCGCAGGTCCCGCAGAAACCAGCAATTCACCCAGGTAATGCCCACGTTCATTTGCTGCGCGACGCGGTGACCGCGCTTCAGATTCGTCGTCCAGATCGACGCCGCCAAGCCATACTTCGTATCGTTCGCCATGCTCACCGCTTCCTCTTCCGTGTCGAAGGGTGCGACATGGCACACCGGCCCGAAAATTTCTTCTTTCACGCAGCGCGCCGACTCCGGCAACCCAGTATAGATCGTCGGTTGCACGTAGAAACCGTTGTCGAGCTCATTACCGAACTCGGGAATCCCGCCGCCGGTCACCACTTCCGCTCCCTCTTCGCGGGCCAGCCGGTAATACGACATCACCTTCCCACGATGTTGCTCGGAAATCAGCGGCCCGAGATCGGTGGTCTTCTCCAGCGGAGATCCAATGCGCAGGCTCTCGGCCTTGCGTTTGAGCGCCTCGACGAATTTACCAAACATCGCTCGCTCGACGTAAACCCGCTCCGTGCACAGACAAACCTGGCCGGTATTGAGGAATATGCTTTCGCTCACTCCATTCACCGCTTCTTCAAAGTCACAGTCGGCGAACACGATCGCGGCGTTCTTACCGCCAAGTTCAAACGAAACTGGTTTTACCGAAGCTGCCACGGCCTTCATAATCGCGGCTCCAGTCTGGGACTCGCCGGTGAAGGTCACCGCATTCACGTCGGGATGCTGAGTGAGAAATTCGCCTGCCGAGTTCGGCCCGAACCCGTGTACCACGTTATAGACTCCGTCAGGAATTCCAGCTTCCTTCATGACCTCGGCGAGCAGCGTCGCAGTCGCCGGAGTTTCCTCAGAAGGTTTCACGACCACGGTGTTGCCGCACGCCAAGGCAGGCGCAACTTTCCACGTCAGCAGCAAGAGAGGGAGATTCCAGGGCGTAATAATTCCCACCACTCCGAGCGGCTTGCGCACGGCATAGTTCAGCGTGCTCTTGCCGTCCGGCGTTTCGGTCTGAAAGGATTCGAGAGCCGCGGTCTTGATGACGTCCGCAAACACCCGGAAATTTGCTGCCGCTCGCGGAACATCCAACTTCGAGGCCAGTGCCACCGGCTTGCCGGTATCTGCG
Organism: Acidobacteriota bacterium; assembly: GCA_013289685.1. Taxonomy (GTDB): domain Bacteria; phylum Acidobacteriota; class Terriglobia; order Terriglobales; family Acidobacteriaceae; genus Sulfotelmatobacter. Next base: position 262,308 of record JABCZL010000010.1, read on the forward strand.
ACCTCGGCCGCGACAAAACAATCGAACCTGGCTTCGATCGCGTCGGCCACTCGATGCAGACGCGCAGCGCGGTCGCGGATTCCCAGCCGCGCCCACTCTCCTCGCAATGCCTTGCGGGCGGCCTGCACGGCATCATCGACCAATCCTTGATCTGCTTCTGTGACCTGCGCGATCACGCTGCCCTCCGCCGGGTTCACATCAGCGAACTCCCGCTTCCCGCGCACGAACTGCCCGTCGATGTAATTCAGGATGAACTTCAAGTTGGCGAGAACCCCGCCGCATCGTAACAGCCTCACCGGAGACGAAGCAACGTTCCGGTAGAGGGCTCAGTTGTTGCGTTCCTGCAAATATCTGTGCAGCGCATCCTGCCATGTGGGCATGGCAATTCCATACCGCTGCAGGCTCTTCGACGAAAGAACGGAGTACGCCGGACGCGGCGCCGGACGCGCCATTTGCTGACTGGTGACTGGACGCATCTCGGTGGCGAGCCCCGCGCCCTTCACAATTTCGCGGGCGAATTCAAACCACGAGCAATCCCCGGCGTTCGTCACGTGCACAATTCCGCGGGCCTGTGCGCGGCATAGCGAGATGATCGCCCTCGCCAAGTCCACGGTGTAGGTTGGACTGCCTCGCTGGTCATCGACCACATCCAACGTCGGCCGAGTTGCCGCGAGTTTGAGAATTGTATCCGGAAAGCATTTTCCGCCTGTCCCAAACAGCCACGAAGTCCGCGCGATGCAGCACTCCGCCATCACGTCAAGCAGCCGAACCTCCGCCTCCGCCTTCGACCTTCCGTAAACACTTTGCGGATTGCGCGCGTCTCCCGTTTCGTAGGGCGACGTTTTCTTTCCATCGAACACATAATCTGAACTGAGAAAAAGCAGCTTCGCGCCAGTCTGCTGCGCGGCCTTGGCGACATTCACTGCCCCATCGCGATTCACTGCGTATGCCAGATCCGGGTGACTCTCGCACTCGTCCACGTTGGTGTAGGCCGCTGCCAGCACAATCCATTCGGGGCAAGTTCTCTCCGCCACTTCCTGTACTCTCCCGGCAGCGCGAATGTCTACGTCGCGCGAGCTGAGGCCGATAACCTCGTCGCCCCGCCATTCGCGCATGAGCACCTTGCCCAGAAGACCCGAGGCGCCAAAAATTGTTACTTTCATTCAGTGATTTTTCCCGCGGCTATGCGAACGTCTCAGCGTCGTGCAGAGCCATGCCGCGCTGGTCTTTCGCCGACACGATGGGATCACCTTCCAGTTTCCAATCAATCTTCAACCCCGGATCATTCCACATCAGCGTGCGTTCGTGCTCCGGCGCATAGTAATCGGTGGCCTTGTACAGGACCTGCGCTTTTTCCGAAATCACGAGGAATCCGTGCGCAAAGCCTGCTGGAATCCACAGCATACGTTTGTTCTCGCCCGACAGCCGCACCGCTTCCCACCGGCCAAACGTCGGAGAAGTCCGGCGCACGTCTACCGCAACATCGAGGATCTCGCCTTCCACTGCACGGACCAATTTTCCTTGCGGCTGTTTGATCTGATAATGCAACCCGCGCAGCACATTCCGTCGCGAACTGGAATGATTGTCCTGCACGAACCGTTCCTTGATTCCCAATTCTGCAAAAGCCCGCTCGTTGTAGCTCTCCAGGAAAAATCCCCGCTCGTCACCAAACACTCGCGGCTCGAGAATGACGACGCCGGGAAGAGAAGTCGGGATTTTTCTGATCGCATCCATTTCTGATTTCATCCAGGCTTCGCCGCACACCTGAACTGCGACAATCTCAAAACACTTTTTCCCGCAAAAGCTGCAGCAGGTAGGCGCCGTAGCTGCTGTTTTTCATGCTGCTGCCAATCTTTTCCAGTTCGGCGGCTGTGATGTAGCCGGAGCGATATGCGATTTCCTCCGGACACGCCACCATCAACCCCTGCCTTTTCTCGATCGCCTGGATGTAGAGCGCAGCATCCATCAGCGATTCGTGAGTACCCGTATCGAGCCACGCCATGCCCCGCCCCATTACCACCACTTCCAGTTTTCCTTCCTTCAAGTACGCCCGATTGACGTCAGTGATCTCCAGTTCGCCGCGCGCGCTCGGCTTTAGCGATCGCGCAATCTCCACCACCTGGCCATCGTAGAAATAAAGTCCCGTGACTGCATATCGCGATTTCGGCAGCTTTGGTTTTTCCTCGATGCTCAGCGCACGCCCGTGCGCATCAAACTCAACCACCCCGTAGCGCTCCGGATCGTGCACAGGATAAGCGAACACCCTGGCGCCGTGAACTTTCGCCGCCGCCTCGCGCAGATCTTTCCCCAGATCGTGCCCGTAAAAAATATTGTCGCCCAGCACCAGAGCACAGGGACTGCCATCCAGAAACTCTTTCCCCAGCAGAAATGCCTGTGCGATCCCCTCGGGCTTGAGCTGCGCCAGATATCGCAGGCGAATCCCATACTGGCTCCCGTCGCGCAGCAGCGCCTGAAATCGGGGCGCATCTTCGGGAGTGGAAATCACCAGGATGTCCCGGATGCCCGCCAGCATCAGCGTGCACAGCGGGTAATAAATCATGGGCTTGTTGTATACGGGAAGCAGGCTCTTCCCCATGACCTGCGTGACCGGATACAGACGCGTACCCGACCCTCCCGCCAGAATGATGCCTTTGTATCGCGTGCTTTCTTGCATGATCCGTCTGTCTTTCGCTCGAGTTGTTCGGCACTACCCCGAATAGTGCGTGGCCACCCACTGCCGATAACTCCCACTGGTTACATCCCGCACCCACGCCTCATTTTCAAGATACCAGCTCACCGTCTTGCGAATGCCGGTTTCAAATGTGGCTTTCGGCTTCCATCCCAGTTCGCGTTCGATCTTGCGCGCGTCCATCGCATAGCGGCGGTCGTGGCCCGGCCGATCCTTCACAAACGTGATCAGCTCGCGGCGGGATCGTCCCGCTTGCGGTAGTTTCTCATCCACAAGATCGCAGATCGTCTGCACGATCTCAATGTTCGGCTTCTCGTTCCAGCCACCGATGTTGTAAGTTTCTCCCGGCCTGCCCCGCCGCAGCACGGTTGCAATCGCCTCGCAGTGGTCCTCCACGTAAAGCCAGTCGCGGACGTTCTTGCCATCCCCGTAAACCGGCAGAGCCTTACCATCGCGCGCGTTGAGGATCATCAGCGGAATCAGTTTTTCCGGGAATTGAAATCGCCCGTAATTATTCGAGCAGTTCGTAGTGAGGGTCGGCAGGCCATAAGTGTGGTGATAGGCGCGCACCAGATGATCGGACGCAGCCTTCGACGCGGCATAGGGACTGTTCGGGGCGTACGGAGTAATTTCGCTGAACGGCGGATCCTGCGGGCCGAGCGAGCCGTACACTTCGTCCGTGGACACATGCAGGAACCGAAATCGATTCCGCCGGTCATCCAGGAGCGCGCTCCAATAGGCTCGCGTCTCTTCCAGCAGGGCGAACGTTCCGTCGACATTGGTGCGAATGAAATCTTCCGGACCCCGGATCGAACGGTCCACGTGGCTTTCCGCGGCGAAATGCACGATCGCACCGGGCTGGTGCTTCTCCAGCAACTGCCGGGCCAGGGCGCGATCACCGATATCGCCGTGGATAAACTGGTAACGGTCGGCTGCGATGCCCTCCAGATTGTGCAGGTTCCCTGCGTAGGTGAGCTTATCGAGGTTAATGATGAACCAGGACTCGTCCAGCATTTGTTGCAGGACGAAGTTGGAGCCGATGAACCCAGCGCCGCCGGTGACCAGAAGAGTATTTCGCATGTTCAGTGTGGCAAGCGTCCGCGCAGCTGCGCCGCGCCCTTCGCACGCCACGCAGTCGATTGTAAATAAAAAGGACGGGGTTAACCCCGTCCTGCGCTCGAATGTCGTTATTTCTTGCTATCTAAAGTGGTTCTGGAGATTCCTACTCTTCCGCGCACCCCGACTGCTTCTGCCTGTTACGATTTCTCGAATGAATCCCGCAGCCCTCTTCCTCGCATCTGGCGACTCGCTTTACCCGGGGGCATTGCTGCTGGGGCTGGCTGTTATGACCGCGCGTCCTTCCGGATCCCGAAGACTGCAGAGCCTGCACAGTCTGGCGATATGGCTGGGCTTTTCGCTGATTGTAATGGCCAGCCCGCCGGTTTCCGGGTGGATGGCAGTTGTGTTCTTGGCGGCCTTCTTTTTGTGGTTCGTCGCGAAGGGTCGGGTTCGGGGTGATCTGATCTGGACCCGGTTGCGTGTCACTGCGGCCGCGATTCTGCTGGTGTGGCTGCTCGCTGTCCCGAGCTCGGAACTCCTTCGACGCCGCATGCCGCGCATTCACGTGGACGCTAGCTATCATCTCGTCGTGATTGGGGATTCTATCTCCTCCGGCATCGATGCCCATACGCCAGCCTGGCCAACTGTCCTCCAGCGGCAGACGGGCGTTCCCGTACAGAATCTATCCCGCGCAGGCGCCGGCATTGTCGAAGCACGGGCGATGGCGTCCCGAGTTCAGTCTAAGGACACCCTCATTCTGATCGAGATCGGCGGAAACGATCTGCTCTCCGGCATGTCGTCCGCGGAATTCGGTCAAGCCCTCGAGTCGCTGCTTTCCTCGCTGTCGATGCCGGGCCGCACGCTCGTCATGTTCGAACTTCCGCTATTGCCCCACAAGATCGGCTTCGGGCAAATGCAGAGACGCTTATCGACGAAGTATGGCGTTTTTCTGGTCCCGAAGCATTTCTTTACGCGAGTGCTCGGCGGCACCGATGCTACATCCGACGGATTGCATCTATCCGAGTCCGGGGCGCGGCAAATGGCAACTCTCGTGGCACAAGTGCTCTGCCTACAACCCGCCAGACCTGCGACGCGGTCATCAAGTTCGGAATTCCGCCCCGGTATTTATCCGGCTCGCCGTTCCTCACGGTCGCCAGCAGCTACGGCTGTCACGCTGGGCTTCTTGATGGGCGCCTCCGCGGGTTCGGCGCCCATCACTTTGAAGTAGGCCTTTTCAATGCCTTCGGCGACCATCTGCCACTGATATTGCTCTTTGATCCGTTTCCTTGCAGATCTTCCCGCGGCCTCCCGCACCGCCGGATTCGCAATCAAGAAACGGAGCCGGTCTGCCAGGTCTGCCGCGCTCCCGCGCTGGAACGTGAATCCAACTCCGTCGACCACTTCGCGGTTTTCCGGAACGTCGCTCGTCAGCACGCATAAGCCGGCTCCCATCGCATCGAGCAGTGCCAGCGACAGGCCTTCCAGATCCGAGGGCAGCACAAACACCATCGCATTGGTGAGCAATTCATCGAGCGTCTCGCCCGAAACCCAGTCGAGCACGCGGATGCGGTCACTGGCGTGCGTGCGCAACTCCCGGCTGTATTCGTCGCAGTAACTCGCTGCCCCGGCCAGAACCAGTTTCACATCCGCGTCGATCTGCTCAAACGCCTCGACCAGCAAATGGCAGCCTTTTTCCGGCGAAAATCTTCCTAGAAAGAGAACGTACTTCCCGGGATCGAGGCCCCACTCCAGAATTTTCCTGGGCTCACTCCTTTTCCGCAGGACTCCACCGTTGGGCACGTAGAACGCTTCCATCCCGTGAATTTCGCGATAGCGTTGTTGCAGAGCTCGCGACACTACCATCGTTCCGTTGGGAAGCCGCACTGATGCTCTCTCCCCCAGCCGCAGGACGCCTGACGCGAGTCGCCCCCATTTCTTGCGCTGCCAGTCCAGTCCTTGCACGGTTACCGCCGTCTTTTTTCCGAGCATGCGCGGAACAAAGGAAACCAGCGCCGGCCCCAGCGCGTGATAGTGGACCACGTCATACCGCTGCGTGAGCGCGTGCGCGGTGCTCAGCAGCGTGTGAAGCACTGTTTCCAGGTGCTTGGACCGGATCGTGGGGAGCCGCACCAGCCGCATGCCGTTGTGCTCCAGAATCGCTGGAGTGAAGTAACTGCGGCAATACACCGTGACTTCGTGCCCCATCGCAGCCAGCCGTTTCCCCACCTCTTCGTAATAGGTCTCAATCCCGCTGTATTTTGAGATCACTCCCCGCCCGCCGATAAACGCCACTCGCAGCCTGCGTGCCGCGTCCCCTGATATCGGACTCTCATTCTGCGCATTAGACGTTCGGGGCCACATCCGCCTCGGTGCCTGATTCGTCACTGTGACCTCGAGGTTTCGCAGCGCCTTGCCCGCAGCCAGGCCTTTATACAAACTCAGTAGTTTCCGATAATGTCCCTCGGGCGTGTGGCGCTGGCGCACCGTCTCCCAACCCGCGCGTCCCATCTTGTCAGCCAACTCCGGGTTCGACCCCAGCGACCGAATCGCGCCGGCAAGTTCATTCACGTCTCCCGGACGATACAAAAGTCCCGTCTCCCCCTGGCGCACCAGTTCCCGCCTCGATCCCAGATCGGAGGCCACCACAGCGCGCCCCTCGGCATAAGACTCAAGGATGGTCTTCCCCAGCGTCTCATAGGCGTGGGAAGGGAACACCGTGAACTGCGACTTGGCAATCAGTGAGTCCCGTTGCACGCGTCCCACCTGCCCCACAAACTCCACGTTCGACAACTCCAGGAAGGTCGCCAATGCCTGCAATTCTCCTCGCTGCGGCCCATCGCCCGCGATGACCAAGCGCATCTGCGGAACTTGTTGCATCGAACGCAGCAGGTCATCGACGCCCTTCTCTGGAGATAGTCTTCCGAAGTACAGCAGCGGCCCATCGTTTTTGGGGTTCGGCTCCCGCAATTCGTGAGTCTTCTGAAAGTGCGGCAGCACTTCAAACTTACTGCGGTCCCACCCGTGTTCCACAAACTTGTCGCGTACAAACTGACTGGGGGCCAGGAACAGGTCCACGCACTCGCGGTACGTACCTAGCCACCGGTGTACGTAGGCCTCGCTGGTCAAAACCATCCGAGCGCCCAGTCCCGGATAGCACCTGCGCTGCAGAACATGCCAGAATTCTCCCCCCTTGCAGGCCTCGCAGGCCGCCCCATGCGACACCAGGTTGTAGTTCGGGCAAAGCACCTTAAAGTCATTCACGTGATACAGGACTGGAACGTTCTGCGCTTTCAATTCCCACAGAATCGACGGTGACAAATGGTGATAGATACTGCGAACGTGCGCGACATCGGGCCGAAACTCCTCGATCATGGCGCGGATCCGCCGCCGCGCGTCGGTTGAGTAAATCGCATGCCCCACCCGCCCGGCCTTCTGCCACCACCTCGCTTTCGCTTTGAAGTCGATGTTCGGCACAAAGTATCGATCGTACGGAGTCGGTTCCCCGCGCGGATCGGCCATCGAAAACAGCGCCACTTCATGGCCCTGGGCCCGCATCAGCTCCATCGCTTCGAACAGGTAAACCTCGGTCCCGCTGAAGGGATAGTTATATTTGTTGCAGTACAAAATTCTCATGAGGAATGCTCTCTGTCGGCCTGGCGATCCTCTGGAGAAATAAGTCGCCAAAGGATTCCAGGTTCTTGCTGCGGTTGAAATTCTGGCGAACCTGCACCCGGGCCGCACGCCGTACCCAGTGCAGTTGCCGGGCCGCCGAATGGATGCCGGGACCAAGCTCGGGATGATCGGGCGCCTGCACCATGGATCGAATGAAGAGCAGCCGATCCACAAACTCGTCCAGTGATCCTGGTTCGTACAGGAACCCGGTCTTACCCGCTATCACGAGCTCAGGAATTCCGGTGATCACCGGTGCCAGCACGATCTTTCCGCGCGCCATGGCCTCCATTAGCACCAGCGGAATCCCCTCGCTCCGGCTCGTCAGCACCACCACGTCAGCCCGGTCATACAGCGAATTCATCTGCGCGCGCGCTACGTGACCCAGCAAGGCGACTCGTCTCTCTAGACCATGCTGTCGAATCAGCGATTCCAGGTTGCGCCGCTCTGGTCCCGCTCCCGCGATTGCGCACTCGAAATTCACTTCGCGGCCGTGAAGGTCCGCGCAAGCGCGAACCAAAAACGCGTGATCCTTTACCGCATGCAGCCGTCCCACGGCCAGGAGCGTAAACGGACCTCTCCTCGTATTCACTCTCGAGACCGGAAGCGCCGCGGAGTCGGATACTTCCACGCCCAATCGAGCTACTACCACTTTCTCCCCATCCACCTTGGGATAATGTTCGAGAATGTAGCGCCGGTTGTACTCCGACACGGTGAGGCAGAACCCGCAGTTCACAAGCTTGGTATCGAGATATGTCGCATGCAGCAGCAGGTCTGAACCGTGCAACGTCATACTGAATTCCACGCCCAGCAGCCGTGCCGCTACCATGGCGATCCACGATCCCAAATATCCATGGTGAACGTGGATGTGCTCGATCCCGCTTCCTTCCAACCGCACCGCGTAGCAAGCCCCCAGCCAGGTGTGTGCCAATGCCTTTATCCGCCTGATCGGTCCCTCCCTGCCGTGGAACACCACACGGAAAATCAGCGGCCTGATCAGTTTCATGCGCCGGAGGCAGAGCCACATGGCGTGCAGAAGAATGGTTCCGTGCGGCGGGCGCAATACGATTTGCGGCTCACATTTGGCCCCCCAGTCTTCACCCGGAGCAGTCTTACGCACGCTGCCCGCAATCACGCGCACTCCCAGCCTGCGCAGCTCCTCGATCTCTTCGACCACATAAGGCTCGACGGCAGAGGGAAACTGATTGGCGAGATAGGCGACGGTTAGCGTGGCAATGCCTCCGCTCGGCGGCGCTGCGCCGCCAGCATGCCGGCCATCGTGAAGAGCAAAGCGTTCACGAATTGGTAGCTCATGACCACCAGGGCCGCATTCACCCAATACACGGCCAGCAGAACCGGCCAAATTCGGTGAAACTGCGAATCGAGGAACCCATCTTTTTCGCCGGCCGGAATCGCACCTCGTCCCAGTCGCCACATTTCCCACATCAGCCACAGATACAGCGCCAGCCCCGCCATTCCCTCCTCCACCAGCAATTCCAGATACGTGTTGTGCGGATACAAAACCTTGTCTTTGTACTCACTGACATACCGGGGTAACTCGGCCGGCATCTGGTGAAAGCCCCATCCCATCAGCGGCCGGTCCAGAAACATTTGCCAACTGCCCGCATAAACCGCGACGCGAAATTCCACAGGTTGGCGTTCTTCCAGCCGGTCACCCAACGCCCCGCCCAACTCGTGCGAGCTCAGAACCACCGCCAGCGCTAAGCCCGCCATTAACGCCAGCCCCAGACCCGCGCGACGCAACGTGCGGTTCTTCGAAAGAAAGATCAGCGCTATGACAGATCCGGCAAACGACAACCAGACCGCCCGCGTCATGGTGGCCAGGATCGCGACGGGCACGGAGGCCAACAAAACCGCTATCTTTCGTCCTCGAACACTTCCTCGCTGATACGCATGCAGAGCGACCAATCCAAGGATGTTTAGCGAGACGCCATTCGCTACCGCTTGCAGGAACGGCCCCCGCGCCCGGTCCGCATGAAACCCGAGGCTTTCATCCAGAATGAAACGGGGGAAAATCAGGGCGTGCGCGTCCGACAGGAAGGCGATTGCGGTAAAGCTCAGATACGCCAGCACCAGCAAGGCATACACCTCAAACTGGCGGAATTTCCTTTCCTCCGTGAACACCAGCCCAGCCGCGTAAAAAAGCGCGAACGGAACAATGAACTTCGATGCCAGCAGGCTCCAGGTCTCGCTATCGAATGGTTGTCGAATCACGGTTGCCAGCGCCAGCACGGTCAGTCCAAGCATCGGCCAGTGGATTCGTTCCACCACGAAAAGCCGTTGCCGCTGCACCATCGCCCGTCCCACCACTCCCAGCACGAGAAGCCCGAAGGCCACGCGGTCAATCTCGAAGAACGGTACATTCTCGTGCCGCAGCAACATTGCCGTCAGCATCGCCAAAAAAAGCAGCGAAGGCGCGACCATGAGCGCCTGCAAGGGACGCAGAGAAATCCCAACCGCCCAGACCGACACACCGACGCCGATTCCCGACCGTGCTGGTCTTAGGGAGAGCGACTGCATCAGTCCCCGCTCCCCTTCACCACGGCCAGAACGGTTCTCAACAGAATTCGCATGTCTGACCTCAGACTCCACGTCCGGATGTATTCGCGATCCAGTTCCATGCCTCGCTGAAACGAAGGATCGCGACGAGCCGTTACCTGCCACAGCCCGGTGATACCTGGCGTCACGTCTAACCTTGCCAAGTGCTCGATCTCATAAGCCGCTACGTCATCCAGCGGATGTGGCCGGGGCCCCACTAAACTCATCTCCCCTTTCACGACGTTCCAGAGTTGAGGCAGTTCGTCCATGCTGTACCGTCGCAAAAGATGCCCCAGCCGGGTGATCCGTGGATCATTCGCGATCTTGAAAAACGGTCCTGACCGCTGGTTACCCACTCGCAGACGATCTTTCAACGCATCGGCATCGCTCACCATGGTGCGGAACTTGTGGCACTGAAACAGCCTTCCCTTGCGTCCAGCCCGTTGCGCGCAATAGAGAACAGGCCCCCGCGAATCGAGCGTGATCAACACTGCGATCGCTGCCAACAAAGGCGACAGGACCGTCAACGCCAAGCCCGCTCCCATGACATCCACCACCCGTTTCAGCGCCAACTCCGCCGACGGCAATCGTTCCGCGTGCAGGCAAATCACGGGCATGTCCCCGATTCGCTCGAAGTCCGTCCCTGTGGGTTTACATCCGAACAATTCCGGAACGATTGCCACATCCAGCCGCAAACGCCGGGCCTCGCGCAGCACCTGCAAGGTCACAGTCCGGTCGTGCGGCGGCGCCAGAATTACCTCGTCTACAAATCCCATGCGCGCGAGCCGGGCGAGATCGCTCACCCGCCCGATCACGCCGTTGGCCAACGGCCTCTCGTTGTCCAGAAGTCCAGACACGGTGCGCCCGGCTTCGGGATGCAACCCCACATAGGCCGCCACGCGCCGTCCCGCGCCTCCGGCTCCCACAATTAGCACGCGGCGCCCATCCGCGCCCGGCCGCTCGCGACTCTCCTGCCCCGCGCTTTGCCAGCGCCACGTCCACAGAGCGCCAAAGTGCAGCAAGCCCGCCGCGCAAAACAATCCAGTCATCGTCCATGGAGCCCCCTGCAAGCCATAGGCGAAGCACAGCACAGTCGTCGCCCCCAGGACGGACTTGCCGAGAATGCGCGCCTGCCGCCGCAGATCTTTGCCTACAGCGTGAAGCCCCTGGGTGTACCCCATCAACGTGATCAAAACCGCGTGCAGCAACGCGATGCCCAATAGAAAGACCGGCGCTCCAGCCGCATACCTGAACAGGCGCACATGGGGAAACACCGCTCGAAGCGGGACCATCAGCGCACCAATCGACAGCCAATTCAGAGCCACCAGCGCGAAGTCGGCCGCCGTGGAGCGCGCCCATTTCAAGGCCATCCGGCTCTGCAGCGGACCCGGCAGGAATAGCGCTAGTGCGTTCTCAGGCGCCCTCTCCACGCCCTCTGTCGCGATCGGCGACACCTTTTCTAACGTGGCGAGCCTAACCGATCCAGCGGGCTTCTTTCCCCCACCAATAAACGCTGGAGTTTCTCCGGGAATCAACCGCGCCCAGTCGACCACCTGCGGTCTCTGTCGCTCCGGATTAAGAAAAGGAGAAGACATTTCAGCTCATTTCCACTTCATCGCCTTCAATCTCGGCCGCCGCTACAACCGCCGGTAAATCCCATCCGGAATGGGAAAGACCCTGTCGCTCAAGACGGTGCCGAGGATGCGCACCTGCGCCGCTTCGAGCATTCCTTTGATCTTGCGCGCCATGATCCGCCGCGTACGTTGGGCCGACAACACCAGGATGATTCCATCCGCGAACTGCGCCATGGCCGTCGCCAGGTTCGATTCTCCGGCAGGCGGCGCCTCCACAATCGAGTACCCAAACTGCATGCGCACGTCCGCCAGATACGAATGCAATGCGGCGGTGGCAACCCAATCCACATTCTTCCCCACAGCCGGCGCCAGCCACAGATTGGCGCCCACCCGGGTCGCGGTATGGCGCAGCGGCGTGCCGGCATTCTGTGCCTGGCGCTCCGTCACCTTCACTGGATACGTTTCCTCATCCGACACAAGCCGCGGATACTCTCCCACGACGGCAATAGTTCCCTCCGTCTCCAGCGCCAGGGCCTCGCCGACTTGCCTGCAAATCGTTCGCACATCCGTCTCGGGCTCGAGCGCGCTGAATACGACTTGCCGCACTGGGCGTCCGACATTCGAAAAAAAGACCTGGCGGACCAGTCCCCGAATCTGCTCTCGGGCGAAGTCTTCGGGATTCCATCCTCCCTCGTGCGCTACACTTCCTTCTCTCGAGCGAACATGCTCCCGCCCGTTCGTTTCGGCAAACAACACTTCCGCGCCCATAATCCCTTCTCTCATGCGGAAAGACTTCCTCGCGGCCTTCGCGGCAGCGACGCCAGAACCGGAGAATCCAAGTACGCCAACACGTCATCCGGAGTGCGGAATGCGGGATCTACATAGTCGGCCGCGAACGCCGCGCCCGTGCCCGCCGCCCCGGCTGCGGCCAATCCAACCACCAGCACCGACCACGCGGACCAGACTGGCAGTGCAGGGGCGATGGGATGCTCCGCGATCGCCACGTTGACGATGCCCCGCTCATCCAGCGCGTCGTCCATCCGTGCTTCTTCCTGTTTCTTCACATACAGAAGATAGTTTTCCTGCGCGGCTTTCTCTGTGCTGAGCAAGTCATCCTGGGTGATCGCGTCCTCGCCCAGTTCTTGCGCCACTGTGCGGTAGCCGGTTTCCTGTGCAGCCGTCGCCGCTTCCCGCGCCTGGAGGCCCCGCAATTGCACTTGCATGCGCTGCAGTTCCGACTTTGCCCATTCGTAATGCGCGTTCTTGTCGGTAGTTTCATCGCGCAGCGGCAATACGTTCTCCGCAGCGATCGTCGCCTCGGCCTGCGCAATCTGCTGGTCGACTTCCTGCACCAGGCGGTGGCCGGGCTCGAACTTTGTCAGCAACTGGGTCCGTTTCAACTGCAGATCCAGCAAACTCGCCTTCAGCGACTTCAGCAATTCCGGATTGTCGGCCATGCGAACCTGCGTGGTGGTCCGCTCCGGCATTTTCGTCAACAGATCCGCAAGTTCCCACACTCTCTGTTGTGTCTCGGCGAGATCGATCCTCGTCTGCCGGTAGTTGGCGTCGACGTCGCTCAACTTCTGTAGGGCCAGGTCGCGCTGCTGTGCTGCCGCCACTACTCCATGTCCCGCGCTGAAAGACAGCAGTTGCCGTTGCGACTCTTCCAGTTGCCGCCGCGATTCGCCAGTCTGCTGCTGAAAGAAGCCCAACTCGCCGGTGGGACGATGCACCTCCATATGCTTCTCCAAGTACACCTTGGCCACCGACTGCAACACCTTCGCGGCCACACGCGGATCGTCGGCTGCGTAACTGATCGCGATCAGGTTCGTTTTCTTGACCGGCTCCACTTGCAGCTTCCTGGCCAGCCTTCGCGCCGCCCGTTCGACTCGCTCCGCATTGCCCTCGCCGAGCCGCAGAAAATGAAACCAGTCGCGCCCGCCCACCCCGGTTTCTTCCACCACCCGCCGCAGGACCTCATCGTCCCGCAGCAACTCCACCTCGGAATTCAATTCCTCCTCGGTGATCGCCATGCGCGTCAAGTCGAGCGGAGCGTTTTCCGCCGCGCTCACCGGAGCGTCCGCGCGCCCCCGCCGCACCAGCACTTTCATGTTGGCCTGATATTTCGTTCCCACCACCGCATACAGGACGGCAGCCGCCAACACCAGTCCCGACGCGCAGACGAAGACCCTTCGTTGGCGGAACAACACCGTGGCCAGTTCCCGCATAGTTGGCGCCGGTGTCTGGTCTCGCTCTCGAATTGGGTCTTCGTCTGCTGACATGCGAGTGGGGGAATCTTTTTCTACAAATGAGCAGGGCTTAGGTACGCGCCGAGAGAAGCTTTGGAGAGGAAGCGACTGATTTTCGAAATCGTATTTTGCGGCACGAAGACCAGATCCCCCGCCCGAAGATGAGCATCTTCTTTCAGGCTCTTCTGCTTCAGCATCTTCTTCAGGTTGAGCAGCCGGGTTTCCACCAGATCGTCATTCACCCGCCGGAACAGCACCACCTGGGAGTGCTTGGATTGCTGCGTCAGCCCTCCCGCAATCTGTACCGCTTCGGCCACGGTCGTATCCGATCGCAGTTCGTACTTTCCCGGCTTGCCTACTTCGCCGCCCACAATGAAGTAAGGCCTCTCAAACTCCTTCAGCGTCACCGCCGCCTGGGGATCGTGCAGATATCCGCGATACGCCTTCTGCACCGCCTCGCTGAACTGCTCCAGGTTCAGCCCCTGCACCTCAACCATGCCGGCGTCTTTCAGCATCACGTAGCCGTCCGGCTGCACGGTCAGGGTCTGGTTGAATTCCGGTGCGACCGTGAAGCTGATCTCCACGACATCGCTGGGTCGAAGCCGGTAGAGCGGATGGCGTTCCCCTCCAAGCGTGGGGTTTCCCAAGCCATCCGCTCCTCCGGGTTTTGCGGCCGTTGTACCATTGCCTCCCGCTCCTGCCCCGGTAAAGCCGGATCGGGAAGTCTCTTTGTTTCCGCCCAGGTCTGTTTTCTCGCCCTGCGCGTACGCGGCCGAACAACACTCCAGAGCCAACAGCACGACTGCTATGGATCGGACGAATATGAAAAGGCGCTTCATTTCTCCTTGAGCCGCACCGTTCGCTCTGAGCGCCACTTGCTTCTATGACCCTCTACTGCGCAAGTTAAGCTCATGCTGGCGTTCGAACAAGACATGGAAAGTGTCGTCCACCAAAGTAGAACGATCTCCCTTTTCGGGAAACGCTCCTGTCGCACGAAGGGTCGTACTAAATCAATGGGTTCTGAAGATTTATCCGTGTCAACCGCGCAAAAAGGGTTTGGGAGTACGTCTCTGCTCAGCGTACCCACAAAAGTAGACTTGCATGTTTGTCATGTCACAGGAATTGAAGACCGATTCTTTGTAGCCAGGGAGCCTGCAATCCGGCAGCACCGCGCATTTCGGGCGAAACCGCAGTGCGGACGCCGACCGTTCGTCTTTCCTCTCATCTCGTTGTGCTCGGGAGCTCCAGCTTTCCACAGAGCAACCTTCCATTCCTCAACTTTCCCCCACACAGAAATTTCGATTCCCGTTTTGAACGCGGCACTCAGATATTGTGATCAGTTTCCTTGTAGATCGAGCGTCCCCTCCCTACAATCGGCGCATCGTTTCTCTTCGAGTTTTTGGGAGACCTGCTTGACGAGTCTGCAGTCCGCCGCCGCTTCCGATGCTATGGGTGTCCTCATCGCGGACTCCAATCGCATGCAAGCCCAGCTGCTGGCGAGCGCGCTGCGCCGCCGGCCGGAGTTTCACATCACCACCTGCCCGATGGACACCATCTCCATCCTCGAGGCGATCACCGCGAAACTTCCCCAAATCGCCGTGCTGTCGTTGAGCCAGCGCGCCAACGTCCTCGAAACGGTGATGACCCTGCGCCGCTTTAACCTTTCGCACCCCCAGATCCCGAAAGTTTTGCTGGTCGACACCTGCGACCGCGAACTCGTGGTCAGCGCGTTTCGCTCCGGCGCCCGCGGAATTTTTTCCATCACCGATGCCAACCTGCGCATGCTCTGCAGGTGTCTGCTGCGCGTAGCCGCCGGACAAATCTGGGTCAACACCGAGCAACTCAATTACCTGATGGATCTGGTCTCCGAAGTGCCCTCGCTGCGCGTGCTCAACTCCCGCGGCGGCAGCCTGCTGACACCGCGCGAGGAACAAGTCGTCGCCCTCGTCGCCGAAGGCCTCTCCAACCGCGAGATTGCCCGCGAACTCAATCTCAGCGAGCACACCATCAAGAAATATCTTTTCCGAATCTTCGAGAAACTCGGGGTCTCGACCCGTGTCGAACTCGTCCTCTACGCGGTTAACAACGGAGATCCCCGTCAGGCCGAGTGGCTGGGTAGCGCCGCCCGCGTTCCGCCCAGCGCCTGAGCCTGGCGATCACTCCCCCTCCCATTGAAAACCCCGCACTTCGCCCTGTATAACTTGGGACGGAATTCCTTGCCCGATCCCGCTTCCAACCCGGCCCCCGCGCCCCAACCCCAGCCAGAGCGGAAGTCGCGCCGCTGGACCATCGTTGCCGCCGGACTGCTTCTGCTCGCGCTCGCTCTGGTGGTGATCTACACCAGCCGGGCTGCGTTCTCCAGTCCGCTCGCTCTCGTGGTCGTGGCGGCCATCGGACTCGCCGCACTCCTGCTGCAACTGCGCCTTCGCAAGGACGAGAGCACCCAGGTAAGGAACGACGTCCGCGCGCCACTCTGGCTCAATGCCCTGGGAATCGTGTTCGCGGTCTCGGCGGTTTTCGCCGACGTCTTCCATCTCAGCGCCAACCTCATGCCGGTCGCTGCGCTGGGATCCGTCCTATGCTTCGCGATCAGCGGCACCACGGTATTGAGGGCGCTGCGGAAGAAAAGAAAGTAGCAGGGGCTTCCGGCTCTCGGCGTCCGGCTTCCGGAAAACATTTCGAAACGCTGGTCGGCACGGGCGTTCCGCGAACGTGAAAATCCTGGTTGGTTGAGATTTCGCAGACGGGAAGATTTTCCGAAAGCCGAGAGCCGGAAGCCGAGAAAAGCCTATCTCTTAAACTCCACCGCCACGGTCGTCTCCGCCACCGCCGGCTCCCCATTCACCCGGTACGGCTCAAACTTCCACCAGCGCAACGCGTCCATCGCCGCCCGCGCCAGTACGTCTGGGCCATTCAACGCGTGCATGCTTACCACCGACCCATCCCGCCCCACCACAATATCCAGCGCGATCACGCCCTGCAGGTTCGCCTTCCGCGCTTCCGCCGGATACGTGGGCTCCACCTTATGGACCAGCAACTTCTCCATTACGTCAGCCGCAACCTGCGCCTGCGGTTTGTCGGTGGCCGACACTACTTCCGGAGTCTTCAACCCTGATTCCAACTCCTCCCAGCCCTGATTCCAGCGCCACCAGAACACTGCGGCCGCGATCGAAGCGAGCACGAAAAGGGTCAGAAAGATGATCCATCCCATCCCGCGCCGCTTCCTCCTTGGATTGCGTGGCCCTCCGCCTCCCGAACTTTCCCCACCCGTTCCGCCGGAATCCGTTTCCGTTTTCGCCGCTTGAGCGGGAGCCGCGGTGATCTCCGTCTCCACCCTCACTGCGTTTGCCCAGGTTCGAATCGCCGCCTGCTGCTCGGCCGACAGCCCCACAAACTCAAGCCCGCAGCGCAGCTGGTCCTGATAGCGCACCATCGCCCGCGTCCGCAGCGCGCGCGCCGCGGACGGCAGTTGCACTTCAACCCCCACCGCTTCGCCTGGAACCAGTTCCCCCGCCAGCATGGCCGCAATCCCGCGCTCGCACACGTTCAGCGACCGCCCCGGCACGGTGTCGGGAATCCCCGACCGCAGGACCGTCACATCCAGCGGCGCCTGCACCTGAAACCGCGGCATCCGCCTCCGCGACGGCCCACTCCACCCCCGAACTTGTGCCTCAGTCGCCATGGTTCTCTTATGGTCTTGTCATTCCGACCCTGAGCGAAGCGAAGGGGAGGAATCTGCTTCCGCTTATGCGGGTCTGGGGTCTCAGACCAGTCCAGGCCGAGCAAAGCTCGGCTCGCTCTCTTCGCAAAATCCCCACTTCTCGCAAACGACGCGAGAAATGGGGCACCCCAACTGCTTAATCAGCTATCTTCTCAACTCCACAATCTCACTTCCCCGTGCAAACAGCACCACACTCGCCATTCCGACAAACAACCCATGCTCCACCACGCCGGGCATATCGCTCAACTCCCGCGCCAACCCATTCGCATCCGGAATCTGCCCAAACCGGCAATCCAAAATGTGATTGTGCTCGTCGGTCACAAAGGGCTTCCCATCGGCCCCGGTTCTGACGGATACCTGCGCCCCCAGAGCCGCGATCCGCTTCGCCACCAGCGCCTGCGCAAACTGGATCACCTCCACCGGCAGCGGAAATTTCCCCAGCACCGGCACCTGCTTCGACGCGTCCGCCACAATCACCAACTGCTCGGTCGCCGACGCCACAATCTTCTCCCGCAGCATCGCTCCGCCGCCGCCTTTGATCAAGCGCAGTTGCGGATCCACTTCATCCGCTCCATCTACCGTAACCGCAATCTCCTGACATTCATCCAGCGTAGTCAGCGGAATCCCCAGACTCGCAGCTAGTTCCCGCGACTTTACCGAAGTCGGAATCCCACGAATCCGCAGTCCGGCCTTGACCCGCTCGGCGAGTAGCTTAATAAAGAATGCCGCCGTCGACCCCGTCCCCAGCCCGACGACCTGACCATCTTTCACGAACTGCAAACTCGCACGCGCCGCCGCCTCTTTTTCCTGATCGTTCGCCATTTTGTTTCGCGCAGCACTCCCATTCCAAAAGGTTGTCATTCCGACCCCTGAGCAACGCGAAGGGGGAGGAACCTGCTGTTCCCTCGCCAAAACGACACTCTACCCCAAAATCCTCTCCGTATAAATCAAATACCCCGCCAGCACCAACCCAAACAGCACCGTCAAAGCCGTGATCAGGTCCAGCACAAATCCCGCCGGCTCAAACGTCCCTGAATCCAGCTGCGCCCGCGTCTTGCGATACCGCACCAGCCCCGCCACCACCAACCCCACGCCCGCGACAATCGCGCCCGACCCCATCCACACCGACATCCCCGCCGTCCGCACCGGATGCCCCTGGAGCGCCGTCAGTTGCCGCATGGCAATCGCGAACCGCCCAATCGCGAACCCAAATACCACGATTGCCGCCCCGGTCCGCACCCAGGCCAGAAACGTCCGCTCATTCGCCAGATGGTCGCGTGCCCGATTCGGATTTGCACTTTCCACCACAATTCCTCCGGGTGCCCCATTTCTCGCGCGTTCTTGGCGCGAGAAGTGGGGATTTTAGACAGCTCCAGCCGCAGCGCATACCGCCAGCATTATTCCACAGCTTTCCCGATCACAACCCCCGCTCCCACAAGATTCTTGATCAACTCCTCCGGCACGCCATGCCGCTCTTTCAAGTACTGTGGATCGTTATACGTGACCATGACCTTGCCCGCCACGTCCTCCGCCACCAGCGCCTTGAGGGGCAGATCAATCGCCAGGCTCGGAGCCGCCACCATCAGCGGCGTTCCACCCTTCGGACTCCCAAAGATCACGACCTTCGTCGGCCTCATCTTCAATCCAACCTTCTCGGCCTCGCCGCTGTGATCGATGACCGCGAACACCTGCATTCCCTTCTCCACGAACGCCGCCTGCAGCCGATTCACCGTGTCCTCGACCGAATAATGACTGGCTACCGTAACCAATCCTTTCCCTTGCGCCATCTCCTTCACCTCCGCAGAACGCTCGATTGTAAGGAAAATCTCGCAGCGCTCCAAGGACACGAGAGCAATCCATAGCTACAATATTATTCGCATGAAAATCCCGGCGCTCATGTTGCTGACTTTCATCGCTCTCTCCGCCCCAGGAAGAGCCGCCGCCCAATCCCAGCCAGAAGAGGTTGTCTTTCCCGGCGACGGACGGCAGTTGCACGGCTTTCTCTGGAAACCGGCGGGCAGCGGTCCTTTTCGTGCGATCGTCTGGAATCACGGCAGCGAGAAGCTTCCGGGCTCCGAACCGGCGCTGGCCAATTTTTACACCGCCCATGCCTACGTGTTTTTTGTTCCGCATCGCCGAGGCCAAGGCCGCTCCCCGGGAGACTACATCCAGGATCAGATCGCGCATGCCCCTCCGGGCCAGCGTGCCCAGCGCATGATCGACTTGCAAGAGGCCGAGGTCGACGACGTTATTGCCGGCTTGAATTATCTGAAGTCTCTGCCCTTCGTCGATCCCGCGAAGATCGCCATTTCAGGATGCTCCTACGGTGGCATCCAAACCCTGCTGGCCGGCGAGCGCGACCTGGGGGTAAAGGCGCTGGTGCCGTTCGCTCCGGGAGCGATGTCGTGGGGGCAAAACCCGTTCCTCGAAGACGTCCTGATTCGCGCGGTCGATCGCGCCCGAGCGCCCGTGTTCCTGATTCAGGCGGAAAACGATTTCAGTCTCGATCCCAGCCACGTCTTGAGCAAAGAGGCGAATAAGAAGCACAAAGAATTTCAATCCAAGATCTACCCAGCCTTCGGCAAGATCCATCACGATGGCCATTGGGGATTCTGTTCCTCGGCGACAGAAGTGTGGGGAGCGGATGTGCTGGCCTTTCTCGACGCACAGATGAAGGCTCAGTGAAGTTCTCTCAACGCCGCCCCGTCAGCATGCCGATGCCGTAATTACTGCGCCTCGCCGTCGTGCCGAGCGGCGGCTTACTGCACGACCTGGCTGACGGATGCTGTGCTCTTGGCGATGTTGGAATCTCCTTGATACGTCACGGTAACCGTGCTCGTCCCCGCCGGTACCGATGACGTCGTCAGTCTTGCTTTGCCGCTGCTGAGTTGTGCTGTCCCCAGCACAGTCTTCCCCGCGCTGAACGTGACTGGCCCGGTCGGGACCACGGTTGGCGAAGTGATCGTCGCCGTGAACTTCACCGCCTGCCCTTGCGCGGACGGGTTCGGCGACGAAGTGAGCGTGGCCGCACTCGTGGTCTCCAGCACCACCTGGTTCAGCACGGCGGATGTGCTGCGCAGGTTCGCCGCGTCGCCCGCGTACACCGCCGTCAGCGGATAGGAGTCGGCATTGAGATTGGATTTGGTGAGAGTCGCGACACCGCTACTGTTGAGTGTTGCCGAACCAATCGAGTAGATACTCCACTTGAAGTTGACTTTCCCCGTCGGCGTGATTGAACCGGCTGAGGTGACCGTCGCGGTCCAAGTTACTTTCTGACCGTAGGTGGAGGGGTTCAGGCTGGAGATAATGGAGGTCGATGTCGTGAACTTGCTGGCCGGGTTCACAACTTGCTTGAGCCCGGGTGACGTGCTGGCAACGAAAGTGGAATCTCCGGGATAGGTGGCAGTAATCGTGAACGTGCCTGCGGGCAGCGAGGAGGTGGTCAGGGACGCGCTGCCTCCGCTCAGTGATCCGGTGCCTAAGACTGCCGATCCATTGTTGAAGGTGACGACCTCTCCGTAGGGTGGTGTTCCGGCCGTAGAACTCACTGTGGCCGTGAAGGTGACTGCCTGCCCGACCAGCGAAGGATTGGGCGAGGAGATCAGCTTTGTGGCGGTGGGAGTGCTGAAGATGGTGTTGTTTATTAGCACCCCAACGAATCCCTTTAGCGGCCTCGCGGCGCTGAGCTGCAAATTTGCGGCCACCAGATCAGGCTTGCCATCGCCATTCACATCCGCAACCGCTAAAGACCAAGCGTAGTAGCCGCCGGAACCGAACACAACTTCGGGCTGGAAGGTTCCATCCCCATTACCCAGGAACACGCCGATCCCGCCGTCTCCCTTGCTGTCAATTTGAAAGGTCACCGCCAGCAGATCTAGCTTGCCGTCGCCATTCACGTCCGCCACAGCCACGGAAGGATTGCCAAGCCCAGTTGCTCCCCCATAGGTCACTACCGGCTGGAAAGTCCCATCACCGTTTCCCAACACGACGCTCACGTTGCCACTCTCGCCATCCATTGCCACGACGTCCAGCTTGCCATCCCCATTCACGTCTGCAACCGCGATTGAACTGGCCCCCAGCCCGCCAAAACTATAGTTTACTTCTGGCTGGAAGGTCCCATCGCCGTTACCCAATAGCACGCCTATACCACCCGCAACTCCAAGGAGCAAGTCGGGCTTGCCGTCGCCGTTTACATCCGCAATCGCGACCGCCGTTGCCTGATCCGCTGATATGTTCTTCACCGGTTGGAAGGTTCCGTCACCATTGCCCAATAGCAAGCCCACGATGCCGTTGCTCGTCTCCACCAAATCCGGTTTGCCATCTCCGTTTATGTCTGCCACCGCAACGGCATAGGCAGTGCTCGAGCCTGTGCTGTACGACACGCCCGGCTGGAAGGTTCCGTCGCCGTTCCCCAAAAGCACACCCACTCCGCCGACAGAACAATTTGATCGACTAAAGCACTGGTTCGCCACCACAAGATCGGGTTTCCCATCGCCGTTCACATCCGCGACTACCACTTCCTCGGACCTGGGTCCACCCGAACTATAGGTCACGGCCGGTTGGAAAGTGCCGTCGCCGTTGCCCAGCAGCACGCCCACGCTGGAATTCAAGTAGCACGTGATGCTGCCGGGGCAATAATTCGCCACTAGCAGATCAGGCTTGCCGTCGCCGTTCACGTCTGCGACCGCAATGGAAAACGCTTCGTAGCCTCCCGAGTAATAAGACACGGCCGGCAGGAAAGAGAGAGAACTACCCGGGGTTGTCGAAGGAGAGTGGATTGTCCGCTCTTGCAATGGGCTCGCAGCGGCAGCGTCTTCCGGCGGTATCAGATCCATTCTCGGCGGTGTTTCGTGGCCCGCCGACGCAACCACAGCAGCACTCTTCGACTGCCCTGCACCCTTCACTTGTGCTGGGGCGGACACAATGGTGAGCGTGGCGAGTGCGATCAGCACCGCGGCGAAGAATATCTTCAATTGTGTGTGATTCCGCATGGCGATCTCCTTCTAAGTCCACGAGGATTGGGCACGCGCGCATTCGTGGACTGCCCCGAAGAACAAGAACGGCCAGCTCAGACAGAATCGGCTTTCCAGGAGAGACTCTGGTGAGGTATTCGCGATCTACCGGAGGACAATGCGCCCTCCCGGAAGGGTTGTCAAGGGTGTACATGGACGCCAAAGATCCGAGCAAGTCCGTAGTCATCACCTAGATCGAGCAATGGTCCTTTTGATTCAGGCCGAGAACGACTAAAGTCTTGCCCCCGGGCCATGCTTTGACCAAGGAAGCCGCTAAGAAGCACAAAGATTTTCAATCCAAGATCTAACCCGGCATTCGGCAAGACCGGACATGACGGAAACGGGGATTCTGTTCCACGGCCACCGACGTTTGGGAGCCGACGTGCTGGCCTTTCTCGGCGCAGCAGATGAACGCGCCTTGAAGATGTTGGGGCCGAAGTACCGAAAGGCTTGGAACTGGGTGCTATCTGCGCCGCACGTAACGGTGTAAACTCACCTGCTCGATCGAAATACAGCCGCGCTTGAGGAGCACTCTTGATGGACCCAAATATCCCTGCCGGAATCATCCTTGGTTTGATTGCCTGGTTTCTACTGCGCTACCTGGCTGGCGGCATTTATACCGTCGATCAGAACGAGCGCGCGGTGAAGACCAACTTCGGTCGCGCCGAAAGAATCCCCGGAGCCACCACCCTCAACGATCCCATCTCGGCCGGGCTCGACGCCGAGGAAAAGCAGCGCTACCAGTATCCCCAGGTTCGCGTCATTATGCCGGGGGGGCCTTATTTCAAGTGGCCGTGGCAAAGGATTTACAAGGTTTCGATCGCCACTCAGACCGTCAATATGGCATTCGATCCCGACACCCCCGGCGCCAATCAAGCCGGCACTATCGTGGACGCCGTGACGAAGGACCAGCTCAACACCGGACTCACCGGCCAGATCCGCTACCGTATTTCCGAGCGGAATCTCTATGCCAAGATTTTCGGCGTCAAGAATCCCATCGCTCATGTCATGGGCTATTTCGTTTCCGTGTTGCGCGAGCGCATTGCCACCTTCGAAGCGCCCGCCGCTGCCGGCGTTGACCCCACCACGAGCGGCATCTCTATTAATGACCTTCGCAAGAATCTCCGCGACCTCAACGAACACATGGACCGCGAGTGCAGTTCTTCCGAGGCTCGCTATGGCATCGTACTTGACGCCTCCTTGATCACCGGCATCGACCCGCCGCCCGAGGTCGAGTCCGCGCTCGCCGCCATCAACACCGCGCACAATATGGTTTCGTCCGACGTCAGTCTCGCGCAGGCCACCGCCGACCAGCGCATCGAGCAGTCCAAGCGCGCCGCCGAAATTGAAACCCTCAAAGCTCAAGCTGAAGTCCAGCCGCTTATTTCTCTGGCAGATCAATTATCCGCACTCAAAGGGACCGGGGAAGGAGCCTTGCGCGCGTACGTTCGCAACGTGCGTCTCGGCCTTTTCGGCAATGCCCAGCAGGTTGTCGTGGAGACCAAGCAATGACTCTACTTATCGCCGCTGCTGTCACATTCTTCGCCTGCTTCGTCCTGGTACCCGTGGTCTTCTGGTTGCTGCGTTTTTTCGGGTTCTATGCGATCGTGGAAGAGCGCACGTGCAATGTCTATGTCCTGTTCGGCAAGGTCGTGGCGGTCATCGATGAACCCGGGTTGCACCTTCTCCTCTTCAAGCTGGGCTTGAAGGCGCCGATTGTCCGCTGGCTCGGTAAGCTGTATGTCCTCGATATGCGAATCGACCAGCAATATCTGCGCAGCCAGCCGGTGAACTCCGAAGAAGGCGCGCCCATGGGCATCGGCATCTGGTATGAGATGTTCATCAGCGATCCGGTCGCGTTCCTGTTCAAGAACGCCGATCCGCGCGGCTCGCTGGCTACCAACGTCAGCAATTCCACCGTCCGTTGCCTCAGCAACCTGAAGCTCGCCGACCTGCTGCAAAACCGCCACGCCATGAGTCAGACCGTGCGTACCGAAGTTTCCCCGCAATCGCACGACTGGGGGTACAAGCTGGGTTCGGTCTACATCCGCAAGGTCCACTTTCGCGACGCCCAAATGATCGAGCAGATCGAAGAGAAAGTCGTGAACCGGCTACGCCAGGTCACTTCCTCGATTAAGCAAGACGGCTCCAACCAGGTGAGCATCATTACCAGCACCGCCGAGCGCCAGGCGGCCGTTGAATTTGCGAAAGCCGCCGCCATGCGGCCTCGCATTGTTGGAGAGGCACTCAACAGAGTCGCGGCGGATCCCGATGTCGAAGAGGCGATGTTCGAGATTCTCGAGATTCAGAAGATCATCGACAGCAAGGCGCGCATCACGCTGATTCCAGAGAAAGGCGGCATACTTCCCGAACTGCTGGCTTCTACTTCTCGTTCGACGGACGCACCGTCGCCATCACCTGCGCGCCCGAAGGGTCCTGCCACCGCCCAGAGTTAACAAGGGAGTCCAGTTCGTGCCGGTGACACTTGCCGTCGAGTAGACTATCCGCGGAGAATCACATGCCAAGCGCCCGACACTCCAAGCTCGTCAGATGCAGCCTCGCAATCGCCTTCGCAGCTTCCACTATTTTCGCGGCACACCGAGCTCAAGCCCAGGCCGACTACCAGCCCACCCCTGAGAACCTGCAAGCCCGCCGCGAATTCCAGGACATGAAGTTCGGTATGTTCATTCACTGGGGCGTCTACAGCGTGCTCGGAGACGGCGAATGGGTCTTCCACGAGCGCCATCTCAAAGTCGACGAATACAATCGCCTGCCTGCATTTTTCGATCCCGAGAAATTCGACGCCCAGGCCTGGGTTGCCCTCGTCAAAGCAGCCGGCATGAAATACATCACCATCACCTCGCGCCATCACGACGGCTTCGCCATGTTCGACTCGAAAGTTTCCGACTGGAACATCGTGCAGCGGACGCCGTATAAGAAAGACCCGCTGAAAATGCTGGCCGACGAGTGTCACCGCCAGGGCATCAAGCTCTTCTTTTATTATTCGCAGCTCGACTGGCACAATCCCGACTACTTCCCGCGCGGCGCAACTAGCTGGAATAACGGCCGCCCCGACCACGGCGACTGGAACGCCTACCTCGACACCTATATGGACGGCCAGTTGACCGAGCTACTCACCAACTATGGCCCCATCGGCGGCATCTGGTTCGACGGCATGTGGGACAAGCCCGACGCCGACTGGCATCTCACCAAGACCTACGCGCTCATTCATCAGCTACAGCCAGCCGCGCTCATTATTCCCAACCATCATCAGACGCCGCGCCCCGGCGAAGACGTGCAGACCTTCGAGCGCGATCTCCCCGGCCAGAACACCGCCGGATTCAATACCAAGTATGTGAGCACGAACATCCCGCTGGAAAGTTCCGACACACTCAACGGCGCCTGGGGATTCAACATCGGCGACAGCAACTACAAGAGTCGGGAAGAATTGGTGCGCAAGCTGGTCCGCGCGGCCGGAAACAACTCTAACTTGCTGCTGAACATCGGGCCGTACCCGAACGGTGAGATTGATCCGCAGTTCGTCAGCCGCCTGCACGCCGTCGGCGACTGGCTCGCAAAATACGGAGACTCGATCTACGGAACTCGCGGAGGCCCCATCCCGCCCGGCGATTGGGGAGTCACTACGCAAAAAGAAAATAAGATCTACGTCCACGTACTGAATTGGGGATCTCCCCTGCTGGCCCTGCCGCCGATCGCTGGGAAAATATCAGCGGCGCAGGTGATGATCGACGGCGCCAAAGCCGACGTCACGCAAAACCCAGAGGGCGTAATCCTGAAACTCCCCGCCCCGAAGACCGACGAAATCGACCGCGTGATCGTGCTGACTGTCGCCAAATAGCTTGTCATCCTGAGCGGCGTCTTTTTGCCGCGAAGGATCTATGCAACTGGCGGGAAGTGCCTAGATCCTTCGCGCGCAAAGAACGCGCGCTCAGGATGACAAATCTGTTTTTGCTTCATCCCTTCGCCGCCCACAGCCCACCGTGCTGGTAAGCCAGGTTTCCGATCTGTCCCGCGCGCGCCGCTGCGACCCCCGTCTCTACCGGCGCGTTCGGCTCTTTGCGGCTCTTCACGCAGTCGAAGAAATTCTCCATGTGTGAAATGGTGCCGTCGAGTACACTGCGTGCGCTGACCGCAGGATTCTTCTCCTCCTCCACATGTTCACGATGAACCGTGAACCTGCTGCGATTGATCTTCAACGTCGCATCCGTCCCGCGAAATTCCAACCCACCGTCGTCGATGGACGAATTCATCATCCCCTCATACACCACATCGAAGCCGGGATAGCGAAACGCTGCCTGGATCGTATCCGGACAATCCCACTGCTCGAAAATATATTTGTCCGCGATCATCACTGCGTTCCGCGGCTGATCGGCCTTCATCGCCCAGTGCACCACATCGATCCAGTGGGTGAATAAGTCGGTCATCGCGCCGCCGCCAAAATTCCAGAACCATCGCCAGTGGTCGAACTTCTCCTGGCTGAAGGGCTGGTCAGGCGCGGATCCAAGCCAGGCCTTCCAATCGAGTGCCTCTTGATCCATCGGCTTCGGCGGCCTGCTCCGGTGATAGTTCTGCCACCAATAGGTTCTCACCTGCACCACGCGGCCCAGTCCGCCCCCCTGAATGATGTCGACCGCGTCGCGAAAATGACTCCAGCTGCGCTGCTGCATGCCGCACTGCAAAATCTGCTTGCTGGACCGCACCGCGCGGGTCAGCGTGGCGCCTTCCTCCACGGTGTGCGTGACCGGCTTTTCCAGATAGACGTCCTTGCCCGCTTTCAGAGCCTCGACCGCCATGGGCACATGCCAGTGGTCCGGGGACGCAATAATCACCGCATCAATATCCTTGGCCAGCACTTCCCGATAATCCAAGTGCGCGGTGGCGAGACCGTTGGATTTCTGCACGATAAAGTCGCGGTTCGGGCCATACACATCGCTCACGGCCACAATCTGGTAAGGCGCGACCTTATCCGCGGCATCGAGAAGCCCCCGCATCCGGTGCCCCGCTCCAATGACTCCAATACGAAGCGTGTCGTTAGCGCCGAACACGCGGGTTGAAGCCAGCGCAGTAAGTCCACTTGCAATGATGAAATTGCGGCGAGTAATCATGGATAGATCCTCCACTCCGTTTTGTGCGGAATGATCCTATCAAGTTTTTGTCCGCTGGCAAGCGCTCAATGACCAGTGGTCAAAACGTTAAATCGTGTTTACGTCAACTGTCGTGGATTCCGGCGCACGAGCGGCGTACATTGCTGTTTATGAAACGATTCAGTTGGTTGCTCTTACTGTCACTCGCCACGGTCTATCCGGCTTTCACGCAAGAAACTGCAAACAAGATGTTGAAGGTCAGTCTTCGCAGTGAAAACCCGTCGTGCAATATCAATGGCGATCTACAACTCGAAATCACTCGAGAGAATGTCGGCGCTCCTGATCTGATTGTGCCTCGCTGGTGGGGGTGGGGAGGGGGTCGGACAAATATCTGGGTCTACGACGACAAAGGTAAAGAGGTGGTGACAACGTTCTTGGCAGATGAACTGCCACCACCGCCAAAGCCTTGGGATTTCATCCTTCTGGATAGGGGCGAGTTCGTTGGAACACGCGTGAACGAGCCGGTCAAACATTTCGTTAGCAAGCCCGGTGTGTACGAACTCGTGGTCGAGTACGCGAGTTACTGGTCCGAGCAGGATGCGAGGGAAGTGATGAAAATGCCCGATGCTCCATTCTGGTCGCGAGAACGTGGATCGTTGCTATCGAACCGCATCAAGGTGATCGTTACCAAGTAGTCCACTGGCGAAAGATCCCCATAGCTCTCACTGACCTCAATCGATTCCACAGCGCGTTCATCTACTCAACTTCTGCTAGAATCCCTCCCGTGAAACGTCGAACATTACTCCAAGCGATTCCTGCCGCCGCATTCCTTCCGGCGACACTTTGGGCCACTTCCCAGCAAGACCATGCCGCTCCCACGCAGGCCGGCGTCTACGAACTCCGCGTCTATCACGCCGCCGCGGGGAAATTGGCAGACCTGCTGACACGCTTCCGCGAGCATACCGTAAAACTCTTTGACCGCCATGGCATGAAAAGCGTCGCCTACTGGACGCCCGTCGATGAGCCCGACAAGAGCAACACTCTGATCTACATCCTCTATCATCCCAGCCGCGAAGCAGCCGCCGCCAACTGGAAATCTTTTCAGGACGACCCGGAATGGAAGAGCGTCCACGACAAGTCCGAGGTGAACGGCAAACTCGTGGACAAAGTGGACTCCACCTTCATGGCCCTGACCGACTTCTCCCCGCCCTTGCGCTAAGAAGTAAAGATAAACGTAACGCCGGGTGCGCATTTCTCGCGTCCTTTGCTGAGAAAGCCTGCCCTGAGCGCAGCGGAAGGGTGGGGATTGCCCTACGATTGGCAAATCTTCTCCAGCGCCATCCGGCTGCGGATCACCAGGGTCGCCCCCTTCATCTGCATCAACTGCTTCTTCTTGAACTCGGAGAACAACCGGCTGACCGTCTCGCGCGTCGTCCCGATAATCTCCGCAACTTCCTCGTGGGTCATGGTGAGCTTCACCTGCGCCGAGCCGTCCTCCTGCGCGGTCTTGGTCGACCACGAGAGCAGGAGCTTGGCAAATTTTTCAGACGGTGAAACGGAGAGCCCCAGCGTGCGGATCTCTTCATACGCCACGTAGTAGTTGCGGCTCAACTGCTGCGCCACGCGCACCGCTACCTCCGGAAAGTCCCGCAACAGGTGCAGCAAAGAATCTCGAGGAATGAAATTCGCCTGGCCCGGTTCCATCATCTCGGCGGTCACTTCGTACGGCCGGTTCGACACCACCGCGTTCAGACCGAGAACGTCTCCCGAGTCCGAGACCTTGGTGATGATGGTCTTGCCTTCGCGCGACGACGTCGACAATTTTGCCTTGCCCACGCATAGCACGAACACGCCGCGCGGTTGCTGCCCCTCGATAAAGAGCATCGCTCCCTTGGGATAAACAGCGGTCGATTTGATCTCGTTCAGCCGTTGAGCGGCCTGCAGCGAAAGATTGCAGAACAGATGTTCTCCCCGTACCGGGCAACTGACACAGTTATCAAGAATATTAAGACCATAAGGAGCCCGCATAAGAAATCCTCCCTTGGGCCAGGAGTAGCCGTAAATCCTCGGCTCTTCGTCTCCGCCCACGGGAATGGTATGGCACGCCCCCCACCAAATCCCGGGCACCGGCCAGCTCGCAGCAGGATGTCCGTATGTGATAGAAACAAAGTAAGTTGTAGCTATATTCCAGGATTGCGCCAGATTCACGCGCACTCGCGGATCCGCCCAATCTGGGTTATTTCCCACACACCGGTGCGTGATCTGAATCACGAATTGTTGTGATTTGAGCACTCAACGGGATCTAACCGAAGGCTATCCTCGTCGTCAATCAGGGCCCTACCGTTACCTGCAGAGGTCCGGGCGTTTTCAGGTCAGCCCGGTAAATCAGCTTTCTCGGCGCCACCTCACCCACGGCGTCGACATGAACAACGTATCCCCCGTGCGGAAGCGTCTCGCCAAAGGGCAATTCCTTGGCAACCGTACCCCGCCGCAGCACGAAATGTTGATACCCGATGGCGGTCGCCCGGCCATTCTCCGCCACCGCCAGCACGTAGTACGTCAGATCCATATCGTCGGGCGAGGTGTTGGTAACTTCCACACTCCCTTCAATCCGGTTCGCGGTCACATGCGCCGGCGCCTTCCAATTCAGGGTCAGGGCCGCCAACACCCGCAGCACAAATCCCTTTTGCACCGCCGACTCCCGATCGCCAGCTTCGGTCGCCGACACCGTAAACTGAAACTCTCCCGGACGCTCCGGCTCCCCCTGGAGAAGTCCGGTATCGTCGAGTTTCATGCCCGGCGGCAGCGCCCCCTTCTCAACCTTCCAGTGAAGCGCCGACACCCCGCCACGAGCGTGCAGGTGAATCCCATACTGTCGATGCGGATACGCGTCCGGCAATTGGGAATCGTTCTCAATGACCAAGCTCCGCTGGTCCTGAGGCGCCGCTGGCGCACCCTCAGCCAGTTCACTTCCTGCCTCAACCGGCCCAAGCTGGCATCCCGCCATCCCCACGGCGCCCGCTAACAGCAGGACCAGTTTCAGAACCCGCTCCGTCCTTTGCACCCTCGTCATCTTGCCCACCTTAAATCGATCAGCGCGATCAGCGGCCCTAACCCCGATACCCTACTCTCCCATAATTCTCCCGCTTCCGTATAAGAATGTTCTGCCAGCGCAATCTTGCGCCCGCCCCCCATGAACTCCTTCGTGATACTTCGTGCCCTTAGTCGTTTGAGCTTTTTCTCCCGGATGGTCAAAGCGACCCCAAAACCGAGGTCACATTGACTTGGATTTGAGATTTCTGACAAACTACGCTCTGGGGAGTTCTCTCGCGTTCCGCATTCCTGTTGCACGAATTCAGTTTTATGGAACTGTTGCTCAATCTAGCGTGGCTGCTGTTGGCGCTGCCGGCTTATTGGCTGTGGCGCGTCTCCAGAACTGTCCCCGCTGGCCGTAAGATCAGCTCCTGGCAATGCCTGCTGGCCTTGGGTTGCATGCTTGTCATCCTCTTCCCGGTGGTTTCGGCCACGGACGACCTCTGCGCCATGCGGACCGAGATGGAAGAATCGCCGGCCAGCAAGCGCACCGTCCGGCAGGCGAGCCCCGACAAAGTCTCGGCCTGGAAGTGGCAGAGTCCTCCCGCACTTGCCGGATCAACTAATTTTTTGATTGTGAATGACGAGGACTGGCAGCAAATGCCGGCCGCCTCTCTGTCTGTGCCGGCAGCGCCCGCCATCCAGCGGGCGGGCCGCGCTCCTCCTGCTTCTTTCCCCGGTTAGTCCCTCGCATCACCTAGTTAAAAGAATCACGGCGAAGTGTTTATTAACCTTTGCGAAATAGTTAGTTGGGAAACTAGATCGTAGTGTCGTCGGCGGATTCGTCCGCCGGATACAACCCGTTACCGAAGCCCTTTTCTCGGGGCGGGCCGGCGGATGCCCATGGAGTTCCTAAATGCAGTGGAAATTTCTTAGCGTAGCGGTGGCCCTCGGCGCCGCCAGTCTGCTGGCCCAGACAGCGCCCCAGACGGCCCTTCCGGCCGCACCCCAGGTCTGGAATTGGGACGAGGTCAAAGACCGCTTCCGTCTGAACAACACGACGCTGATGGCCGGCTTCTTGAACATTGACGAATTGAAAGCGCAAGAAATCACGGCGCATCTCCGCCCCAATCCCGGCTTCACCTTTTCGGCGGACGGCACCCAGATTGCCCCCAGCCACGGCGTGTGGCAACCGTTTGCCGGCACTTTCATCTCGCCCGGTGTCAGCTATTTATTCGAGCGGCGGGGCAAGCGCGAGTTGCGCTTCCAGGCCGCCAAGGAAGGCACCGCCATCGGCATCGCCCAGAATTCGGACTTGGAGCGCAATCTGCTGTTCAATCTGCGCAGCGCGTTCGTCGGCGTCCTCCAGGCCAAAGCCGTGCTCCGCCTGGCCCAGGATAATCTCGACTACTACGACAAGGTTCTGAAAATCAGCCGCGACCGCTTCCAGGCCGGCGATATCGCGCAGATTGATCTCGACCGGCTGGAACTGCAGCGCTTGCAGTATGAATCCGACCTGCAGACGGCGCTGGTCAATCTGCGCACCACCAAGATCAACTTGCTCGCACTGCTCGACGATCGCCGGCCGGTCGACAGCTTCGACCTCGACGGGTCCTTCGATTTCAACGAAGACGTTCGTGCCCTCGACGACTATCGCAAAGACGCACTCGATGCCCGTCCCGACCTGCGCGCCGCCGTGCTCTCGGTAAAGCAGGCGGAAACCAATTACAAGCTGGCCGAGGCCAACGGATCCACCGATCCCACCATCAGCCTGTGGTACACCCACAACGGTTCCTACAACAATCCGGACGCGCTCAACACGCTGGGGGCGAGCGTCGGCATCCCGCTGCGGATTTTCGATCGCAACCAGGGCGAAAAGCTGCGCACGAAAATTGACATCAAGCGCAATGAGAAACTGCGCGACGGCGTCGAAACCCAGGTCTACAGCGACGTGGATTCCGCTTTCGCCGTGGTGAACAGCAACCTGAACTTGCTCAAGCCTTACAAGCGCCAGTATCTGGATCAAGCCGTGCGCGTGCGCGACACGATTCTGTTTTCTTACCAGCACGGCGGGGCATCGTTATTGGATTTCCTGAATGCGGAAAGCGACTATCGCACGGTGCAGTTGAGCTACGTCAATCTGATCGGTTCTTATCTGACGGCGGCTGCGCAAATGAATATGGCAGTAGGACGAGAGGTCATCCCATGAAAACGAATTCTTCATCCAAACATCTGACGACGATTCTATCGTCGGCGTTGTGTTCCATGCTGGCCCTCGGGCTCGGCGCCTGCAATGGCGCCAAGGCGGACCCGAATGCCGAGGCGCCCCCGAAAGCAACCGTCGAGCCCGACCTCGACGCCAACAACTTCAAAGTCGACCACCCCGATCAGTTCCCGTTGGTGACCGCAGTGGAGCACAAGGCCGTCTCCGCCCTGAACGTGACCGGCGTCGTGCAACCCGACATTACCCGCGCCGTGCCCGTGATCTCCCTGGCTACCGGGCGAGTCGTGGAAATCAAGGCCAGACTGGGCGACACGGTCGAAAAGGGACAGCTCCTGCTGAAAGTCCGCAGCAACGACGTTTCCGGCGCCTACCAGACCTATATCAAGGCGGAGAACGATGAGCGCCTGGATCGTATCCAACTGGAGCGAGCCCAGACTCTCTACGACAAAGGCGCCATCGCCAAAAGCGCCCTCGAACAAGCAGACGACACCGAAGCCGATGCTAAGGCCGATCTGACTGCCGCTACGGAGCAACTGCGCACCCTCGGCATCGATAAAGACCATCCCTCCGGCATCGTCGATATCGTCGCACCCATCTCGGGCGTCATTACCGATCAGCAGGTCACCAACGCGGCGGGCGTCCAAGGGTTGTCGGGTCCGAATCCTTTCACCATTTCCGATCTGTCCTACGTCTGGATCATCTGCGACGTCTACGAAAACGATCTCGACGCGGTGCGCGTCGGTGACTCCGCCGACATCCATCTCAACGCCCATCCCAACCAGGTATTCCAAGGCCGCGTCGATAATATTCTGCCGGTTCTCGATCCCACCATCCGCACCGCCAAAGTCCGTCTGGAAGTGAAGAATCCCGGCCAGATGCGCGTCGGAATGTTTGTCACGGCCACGTTCTACGGCAAGCAACCGGAGGCTCACTCCGCAATCCCGGCGAGTGCGATTCTGCACCTGCACGACCGTGAGTGGGTTTACGCGCCGCTGGGGGCGGGGCATTTCAAACGCCTCGAAGTGGTCACGGGCAACATGCTGCCCGGCAACCTGCAGGAAGTTGTATCGGGGATCAAGCCCGGAGATCGAGTGGTTTCGAATGCTTTGGTATTGCAAAACACGGTGGAGCAATAGCCCTCATGATGCCTGAACTCAACTACCGATTCGCTTTTGGGTGGCGCAGCGCTTCCAGCGCTGCGATCAGGCCTTGCCTCGCTGTCAGGGTTTTAGCCCCTGAGGCGGCAAACTGTCGGGTGACGAAATGATCCGTCGAGTCGTTGATTTCGCTCTCAACAACCGCCTGCTCGTCCTGGGCTTCGCCCTGCTACTTTTCGCCGGGGGGATCGTTTCCTTCAAACGGCTGCCCATTGAGGCCTATCCCGATGTAGCCGACAACTACGTCGAGATCATCACGCAATGGCCGGGGATTTCGGCGGAACAAATCGAACAGCAGGTCACGATTCCTCTCGAAGTCGTCATGAACGGCATCCCCCAGGTCGTGCATCTGCGCTCCTTCTCGTTGTTCGGGCTTTCCGACCTGAAGCTGATTTTCGAAGACGGTTCCGACAATGCCTGGAATCGGGAACGGGTTCTGGAGCGACTGGCGCAGGTTACGCTGCCCCCCGGTGTGGTGCCGCAAATGGGCACGGACTGGAGTCCGGTCGGCCAGATCTATTTTTTCACCCTGCGCAGCACCAATCCCGCCTATGACGCGATGGAGTTGAAATCCATTGAGGACTGGGTCATCGAAAAGAATTTCAAAGCAGTAGCCGACATTGTCGACGTGTCCAGCTTCGGAGGCCCCACTCGCGAATACCAGGTTCGCGTCGATCCCAACAAACTCGTCTCCTACGGCCTAAGCCTGGCCCAGGTCGAGCAGCAACTGACCAACAACAACATCAATGCGGGGGGAAGCTTCATTCAGGAAGGTCTGCAGCAGATCAACGTGCGCTCAGTCGGATTGGTCGATCGCGCTCAGGATATCGAACGCACTGTCATCATGACCAAGAATGGCACGCCGCTCCGGGTGAAGGACATTGCCGTGGTTTCGCAGGGCCCGAAGATTCGATTGGGCCAGTTTGCCAGAGCCTTTCACCGCGAGAACGGGAAGATCATCGACAACGACGATGTCGTCTCCGGCATCGTCTTGCTGCGCAAAGGCGCGGTTGCGGACGCGGCCCTGCAGGCGATTCACAAGAAAGTGGACGAACTGAACGATCACATCCTGCCTCCGGGCGTGAAGATTGTTCCCTTTATCGATCGCAGCGATCTGGTTCACTTCACTACGCACACCGTGCTGCACAACCTGACCGAGGGCATGATCCTGGTTTCGATCATTCTTTTTATATTCCTCGGCAATGTGCGCGGCGCCTTCATCGTGGCCGCCACCATTCCGTTTTCGCTGTTGTTCGCTTCCATTTGCCTGGACTTGAGGCACATTCCCGCCAATCTCCTGTCTCTCGGTGCGTTGGATTTTGGCATGGTGGTCGACGGCGCGGTGGTGATGATCGAGAACATCGTGCGCCATTTGGGCCACCAGAACGGAGTCAAGACAGCTCGCGAAAAAATCAGTGAGGCCTCGCACGAAGTCCAGCGGCCTGTGTTCTACGCGATCGCCATTATCATCACCGCCTATTTGCCGATCTTCACGCTGGAGCGTGTCGAAGGCCGCCTGTTTCATCCTATGGCCTGGACCGTTGCCTTTGCCTTGCTGGGGGCGTTGCTCTTTTCGATTCTGATCGCCCCTGTGCTGGCCAGTTTCGCCTTCCAGAAGGGAGCGAAGGAATGGCACAACCCCGTGATGCACTTCCTCACGGACCAATACCGGCACGCGGTACGATGGGCCATTCGCCGCCGTGTACTCACCATTGGTGTGGGCGTACTCGGCCTCTCCTTCACCATCTACCTGGCCTTCAGCGGCGTGATCGGTTCCGAGTTTCTGCCCCACCTGGATGAAGGTGCACTCTGGGTCCGTGGTACGCTCGCGCCCAGCACCGGACCGGACGAAGGGATACGGGTAATGAACCAGGCCCGCATCGTGCTTTGCTCTTTTCCCGAGGTCCCGCAATGTACCAGTCAAACCGGGCGGCCAGATGACGGCACGGATACAACCAGCTTCTTCAATACCGAGTATTTCGTTGATCTCAAGCCCAAAGAACAGTGGCGGCCCGTCTTCCATGAGAACAAGGACGAACTGATTGCCGCCATGCAGCGCGAACTCGACAAGATTCCCGGCGTGGTCTGGGGCTTCTCTCAGCCCATCGAAGACAACATGGAAGAGGCCGTGAGCGGAGTGAAGGGCGCGCTGGCCACCAAAATCTACGGCGAAGACTTGAAAGTGTTGGAAGAGAAAAGCAACCAGATCGTCGGCATCATGCGCGGCATCAAGGGGGTCGAAGACCTTGGAGTCTTTCATGTGCTCGGCCAACCCAACCTCAACGTAACGGTCGACCGCAATGCAGCCGCTCGTTACCAGATCAACGTCGCAGATGTGCAGGACGCGGTTCAGACCGCGGTCGGCGGGACGGCTCTGACCCAGGTTCTCAAGGACGAGGCGCGTTACGATCTTACCCTGCGCTACCTGCCGAAATATCGCGATACGCGGGAAGCAATCGAGAACGTTCGTCTGCTATCCCCTTCCGGAGAACGCGTATCTCTCGCCCAGCTCTGCAAGATCAGCGTGACCGACGGCGCCTCGGAAATCTATCGCGAGGGCAATCGGCGTTATGTTGCCATCAAATATAGTGTCCGCGGCCGCGACCTCGGGAGCACGGTTGAAGAGGCCATCAAGAAGGTGAACGAGCAGGTCAAGTTGCCCGTCGGCTACACCATCGATTGGGAAGGCGAATACGAGAGCCAGAAGAGGGCGGACGAGCGGCTGCTGATCGTGCTCCCCATCACGATTCTGGTCATCTTCATTCTCCTTTACACCATGTTCAAATCGTTCAAATGGGCGTTGCTGATCCTGGCCAACGTTGCCATGGCCCGCTTCGGCGGGCTGCTGGCTCTTCTGATTACCGGCACCAATTTCAGTGTTTCCTCTGGCGTCGGTTTCCTGGCGCTGTTCGGCGTATCCGTGCAAACCGGAGTCATCATGCTCGAGTACATCAACCAACTTCGCGCCCACCGCTACACCATCGAGGACGCCGCCGTGGAAGGAGCCGTGCTCCGGCTGCGGCCCATCATGATGACCATGCTCGTGGCAACGCTTGGACTGTTGCCAGCCGCTCTCTCGCATGCCATCGGCTCCGACTCCCAGCGCCCCTTCGCCATCGTCATCGTGGGCGGTCTAATTGCGGACCTGGTGATGAGTATCTTTCTGTTGCCGACCCTGTATGTCTGGTTCGCCGGCGAACGCGACGTCCTTCCCCACGTCGAAGAGGGATTCGAGGCAGGCGAGCACGTCGACTAGGGTAAAATCCCCGAGCAGATGGGCCTGTGGTGTAAGGAACACAGCGGACGTCGACTGCGGTCGACGCTCGCAGATGCAAGTTCGAATCTTGCCAGGTCCACCAGGTTCAGCTGTCAGATGAGTCAAACGAAACCAAACTTCTTGGCCACGGATTCACACGGATTTTCACGGATTGAACTGCGGGAATCAAGCTCTGGAGCCTTGGGTTGGGAAGGGATAGGCAGGGTTAGCTAGGAGCAAGAAGCTGAGAGCTGAAGGCTAATAGCTGACAACTGCAAAAAATAAGAGTTCCGAGGTGGTGTGGGGTCCATTCGTCTCGGCCAGTAGCTCGCGTTTGACCCTTGCTCGACCTGCTCTCGCTGCTTCCCTTGCGGGGTGCTGCGCGCGATCTTCGCTTGGGCT
>JABCZL010000011.1 GCA_013289685.1 Acidobacteriota bacterium
AGCCTGATGGGCCGGACCTCCTACGCTGCCTCGCGCATTTTCGTCACGCGTGATGGCTCAGGAAAGGCAAGCCTGAACACTCCCTATTTTCTCGGATTGCTGGCATCGGTCGCCGTCCACTCAACTTCTCATCGGAACTTAGCGAGATCTACTTTGACGACATTCAACAGTTTTGGTTCGACGGTCGGCGGCGATGCGGGAATCAATGTCTTCCATGAGTTTGAACCGGGTATCCGGCAAATCATAAAAGGCCACACCCCGAAGTTCGTGTCCAGGGTGGAAGATCGCTTTCGAAAATA
Organism: Acidobacteriota bacterium; assembly: GCA_013289685.1. Taxonomy (GTDB): domain Bacteria; phylum Acidobacteriota; class Terriglobia; order Terriglobales; family Acidobacteriaceae; genus Sulfotelmatobacter. The sequence goes on from JABCZL010000011.1 coordinate 300, forward strand.
AGACTTACCCCCCTCGGAAAAACACCGACTTCCATTCACCCTCCGTCAACGGGACTAACAGATCTCGGCATCCCGCCCCAGTTCCTCCGATGTCTTGGCCTTCTGTGCAAGCTCCAGACTGCACAGCTCGTGCAGAGCATCCTGCTCTTTCCACCGACAGCCAATTTGTGTGACACTTGGACCCCGAGGAAAGTCAATCACCAACGAGGGAAAATGATCTCTTCCAAACTGGGCTTGCTCGCCGTCTCTTCCATCTTGTTTTCTGCCACCTTGCCGGTGCTTTCGCAGGAATTGAATTCAAATTTTGCCCGCGATCCTGGCCAGCCCATCGACCAGCAATACACGGATCATATTCACAAGTACACCACGGATCCTTCCTTCATCTCTTCTCTCGTGGAGTATCTTCCGGCCTCGAAGACCGTGCCTACGCCCGCCAAGGTGCTCGGTGACGTGTCCGGCGCGCCGGACATGCTTCCTTACGCCGAGGATGTGTACAAGTATTTTCGCCTGCTGGAGTCTAGCAGTCCGCGGGTGAAGGTATTCAGCATCGGCCACTCCGAAGAAGGACGGGAGATGATTGCCGCCGCCATCGCCGATCCCAAGCTTCTCGCGGGCGCGAAAGAGAATGACGCGCGTCTTGCTCAGCTGGCGGACCCTCGCACCATCGATGACGCCAAGGCCCGCCAACTTGTCGACCAGTCCTGGCCCGTCTACTACATCACCGGCACTATTCACTCGCCAGAGACCGGCGCGCCGACAGCTCTGATGGAACTCGCGTATCGTCTGGCCGTCGACGATGCGCCCTACATCAAATACATCCGCTCTCACATGATCGTGCTGATCACTCCCGTCGTCGAAGTCGACGGCCGCGACCGGATGGTCGATATCTATAAGTGGCACAAAGCTCATCCCGGGCAGGACTGGCCGCGTCTTCTTTATTGGGGCCATTACGTCGCTCACGATAACAACCGCGACGCCATGGCCATGACCCTCGACCTCACGCGGAATGTTCTCGAAACTTATCTAGGTTGGCATGCGCAGGTGTTGCACGATTTGCACGAGTCGGTTCCGTTTCTTTACGACAACACGGTGGGCGACGGACCCTACGATGCATGGGTGGATCCCACGCTCGCCGACGAGTGGGCCGAACTGGGCTGGAACAACGTGGCTCAGATGCAGCGCTTCGGCATGCCCGGAGTCTTCACCCACGGAGACTTCGACACCTGGAGTCCGGGTTACCTGATGTTCCTCGCAGGCATGCACAACGGCATCAGCCGGCTCTATGAAACCTTTGGCAACGGCGGCGCCGACACCGAGAAGCGTATTCTCCGCCCTGAAGATTATTCACGCACCTGGTACCGCCAGAATCCGCCGCTGCCGGTGGTGACCTGGTCGCAGCGCGATAACAATAATTACGAAGAAACCGCTCTGCTGTCGACTCTTTCTTATTTCTCTCAGAACACTCACCACTTCCTGGAGAACTACTACATCAAGAGCAAACGCGCGGTCCAGAAGCCGGTGCTGGAAGGGCCGGCCGCCTATGTGATTCCTGCCGACCCAGCTGACACCAATCGCCAGATCGAGTTGCTGAAAGTATTCAAGCGCCAGCACGTCGAAATCGAGCAACTGTCCGACGCAGTTACCGCCATCGTGCCCGCGGAAAAGCGCGGAGACAAGCCAAAGCAGGAAACGTTTCCCACCGGCAGCATCGTGGTCCGCATGGACCAGCCCTACTCCCGCGTCGCCGACGCGCTGCTCGACCGGCAGTTCTGGGCCGCCGGCGACCCGCAGAAGCATCCCTACGACGATACTGGGTGGTCGTTCACGCACCTCTTTAATCTGAAAGTTGTGCGCGTCGTCGATGCTTCAATCCTCAAATCCAAGATGACGCGCCTGGACGATCCGGCGAAGTTGGCAGGCAAGATTTCCGGCGCCGGCACTGTGCTGGCAGTCGCCAATACTGGGCAGGTTTCCCTCCTGTCTTTGATCTACAAGCTGAAAGGCGCGAACATCCAGGTGGCTGAGAAGGCTTTCGATGCGGAGGGCAAACATTTCGCGGCCGGATCGCTGCTCATCACTGCAGCTTCCGATGCCCACATCGACGACCACATCGCCGGAATCCTGCACGATTTATCGCTCGACGCCTCGCGACTCGGCGCTGTGCCTTCCGTGCCGGCCCATGCAGTTACTGCTCCGCGCATAGCCTTCATGCACACGTGGCTCAGTACTCAGACCGAGGGCTGGTGGCGCTACGTCTTCGATTCGGCGGGCGTGCCCTTCGATTACATCAGCACGCAGACGGCCGCGAACCAGGAGGACCTCCGGGCAAAGTATGACGTGATTATCTTCGCTCCCGTCGGCCGTTCTTCGCCGCTCGAAATTCTCAACGGAATTCCCATGTGGAACAATCCGATGCCCTGGCAGAAATCCGAGCTCACTCCAAACCTGGGCGCCATCGACGGCACCACCGACATTCGTCCCGGCATGGGCTATGATGGCCTCGCGCATTTGAAGAAGTTCGTTGAGCAGGGCGGGCTGCTCATTACCTGCGAAGACACCGCTCAGTTCGCCATCGAAACCGGTCTTGCCCCCGGCGTCAGCGTCGCTCCCCGGGGTGACGCCCGGGTCGTCGGCAGCGTGCTGAACACGGTTTTTGTCAGCCACGACAATCCAGTCGCTTTCGGCTACGGAACCGGGGTTCCCGTTATCAGCGCCAACGGCATGGCCTTCAACGTCAGTAACATGCTCAACCGCGCGGGCGGCCGAGTTTTAATGGACCCTCTGACCGACTCCCTGGATCCCTACGCCAAGCGGGCCACCGGCCGAGGCACCGTCGACGACAGCGACGAGCCCCAGGGCAGAAAGGTCGTCGAGCCCGAGCCGCTCGTGAAGCAGCAGCCATGGGAGCCGCCGCATTTGGATGAAGAACAGACGCGCAACAATCCGCTGGTGATTCCGGCGCAGAGCCGGCCGGATGTCATCCTGCGCTTCTCCGAGGGCAAGAATCTTTTACTCGACGGCCTGCTCGACAAGGGATCGTCGATTGCCGAGCATGCGGTCGTGGTAAACGCGCACCTGGGCCAGGGAAACGTGCTGCTGTTCGGCAATAACCCCGTTTATCGCGGCGAAACCGTCGGCACGTACGCGATGGTCTTCAACGCAATCCTGAACTACCAGCACCTCAACGATCAGCATCCTACGCACGAACCTGCACCGGCAGACAAGCAGCCATAGGCTGGCGTGACGGTACGGGGTAGGGACCGCTGGCATAAAACCGGGTGTGAGTGCACGGGTTTCCTATACCAGCGGCAAGCTGGGCGATCCTAGCCCGGATTAGCGCTCAGGGCACGCGTTTTCCGTTCCCGGGAAAGCGATGCGGGACATTGAAAATTCAAGTGAAAATTCGACTTGAACTTTCGCATCCCGTAGTTGCACAATAGCGCCCCATCAGGTCCCCCAGGGTCTCAATGGTCGTTCATTCCTGGGAAACACAATCCAAAATGTAACGCCCATGGTGAGGGTGAAGGAGGCTTTATGCGTTCTGGCTCCCGTGTATTGCTTTTACTGGCTTTTTTTCTGGTGACCGGTTGCCTGCTCTGGGCTCAGACCGGAACCACTTCGCTGCGCGGAGTCGTCTCCGACGCCAAGGGTGCGGTCTTACAGGGCGCTACAGTTACCATCAACGACCCGCAACACGGGTTCACGCGCACCGTTAAAACAGATGGCCAGGGCGAGTATCAGTTTTTGCAATTGCAACCCTCGACCTACAACATCACCGTGAACGCCACTGGCTTCGCCATAATGAAGCAGGATAAGGTCCAACTCCTGGTGAGTGTTCCCTCCACGTTGGATTTCAGCATGCAGGTACAAGGCCAGGCCATCACCGTGGAAGTGACCGGCGAAGCCACCCACGTGAATACCACCGACGCCACGATGGGAAACGCATTTGAGAGCAAGCAGATCGTGGAGTTGCCATTCGAGGGGCGGAATCCGGTGGAGATTCTCAGCCTGCAGGCCGGGGTCACCTACACCAATCCAAGTTCAGGCACGGCCATCGACAATATGTTCGACACGCGCGCCGGATCCACCAATGGCGGACGCAGCGATCAGACCAACATCACGCTGGATGGCGTCGACAATAACGACCAGAGCAATGGTTTTGCTTTTCAGGGAGCGCTTCGTTCCACTCTGGACTCGGTCGAAGAGTTTCGCGTGACCACCTCGAACTCCAACGCGGATGAGGGACGGTCTTCGGGCGCGCAAGTGCAGTTGATCACCAAGAGTGGCACCAACTCGTTCCATGGCACCGCGGAAGAACTGAACCGTTCCAATATTGGCGAAGCCAACGACTGGTTCAACCTTCAATCGCAGGTTGGTTCCGGGCTGAAGAACATTCCGCCGTTCCTGAGGCGCAACACCTATGGCGCGTCACTGGGCGGCCCGATTAAAAAGGACAAAGTGTTCTTCTTTCTGAACTGGGAAAGACAGGTGCAACACGAGAGCACGCAGACCACACGCGTCGTGCCGAGCGAAAACCTTCGCGCCGGGATCGTGAGTTATTACTGCGACACGACCGACCCGAACTGTGTTCCCAGCAATACTGGCGCCCATGGCGCCAATGTAACGATCACTCCGCTGCCGGGTACGACGTCGATCGATTTGGCGACCATGACTGCCCCGACGCTGGCGCTGCTTGATCCCAAATGTACTGGGAATGGCACCTGTCCCCAGGGGCCCGGGGCGAATCCGAACGTGCAGGGGATACTCAACACCTATCCCAACTCCAACACCAACGCCGTAGGCGACGGCTTCAACTACCAGGGCTACACCTTTTCTGCGCTGACTCCTACAACTCTCAATACCTACATTGCAAAGCTCGATTACAACATCACCCAAAACGGAAACCATCGTTTGTTCGTGCGAGGAGGCATGAACGGCGACAAGTCGGGCAATTCGCCCCAATTTCCGGGTCAGCCCGCAAATATCTCGCAGGTCATTGTCGCCAAAGGCATAGCGGTTGGGTACACGGCGGTGCTGTCGCCCACGCTGATCAACAATTTCCACTATGGTTTCGTACGGCAGGCGGTCAATCAGGTGGGCGCTGGGAACGTGTCCTATGTCATTTTGCGCGGCTTGGACAATCCCGCTGGTCAATCTAACGATTCCTACAAGGTAGCCGTCCCTCTCCACAATTTCAGCGACGACCTTTCCTGGACGAAAGGCACACACACGTTTGGGTTCGGGGCGAATTTCAGAATGATTGGCAACATCAAGAATTCGACCTTGACCTCGTTTTCCGATGCCGTCACCAACGCTTCCTGGCTGAATGTTTCCGCCATCGCGAACAAGAATACAGATCTCGACCCTGGGGCTGCAAAGTTCGGATCTGGTGTGGGAGGGGCGGATTACCAGCTCCCCTCGGTCGATTCTGCCTTCAACAATTCCTACGACTATCCGGTGCTGGCACTTGCCGGCATCATCACCGAAGTGGATAAGAGATACAACTTCACGACCACCGGCCAAACCCTCGCGGATGGCGCTCCCAACCTGCGTCATTTCCTCAACCATGAGTTTGAGAGCTACGTACAGGATTCCTGGCGAGCTCGGCCGAACCTGACTATCACCTACGGGCTGCGTTGGACTTTCCTGCAGCCTCCCTACGAAGTGAACGGAGTACAAGTGGCTCCCACGACCAGCTTGAATCGCTGGTTCAACGAGCGGGGACAAACCCAGGCGTTGGGGCTGCCCTTCAACAATCCAATCACGTTTGATCTCTCCGGCCAAGCCAATAACGAGAATCCATATTGGCAAGACTCTTTCAAGAACTTTGCCCCGCGCCTGGCCATCGCCTGGTCGCCCGGTTTTGACCAGGGCTTCCTGGGGCGGCTGTTCGGTGGCCCGGGCAAGACTTCCATCCGTATGGGGGCTGGCATGTATTACGACCATTTCGGTGAAGGGATTGTAAACACCTTCGACCGGGATGGTTCGTTTGGACTCTCCACCCTGCTGACCAACACCGGAGGAGTTCAAACGGTGGACGATGCGCCTCGTATGGGGTCGTCGAATCCTCTGTACACCTTGCCGCCCTCGCTGATCACACCATCGCCGGGCGCCAGTTTCCCGGTGCAGTTCCCGTTGACGAACTTCGCGGTGCAGTGGGGATTGGACGACAGGCTTAAGACGCCCTACTCCTACGGCTTCAACATGTCCTTCGAGCGCGAACTGCGTCACGGTTTTACGATTGAGACCGCTTATGTGGGCCGTATCGGTCACCGCCTGCTGCAGCAGGAAGATCTGGGGCAGCCCCGAGACATCGTGGACCCGGCTTCCGGCATGGACTACTTCGCCGCCACTCGTCTACTTGACAACGCGGTGCTCGCGGGTGCGTCGGAGGATTCAGTCGGACCGATTAAATATTGGGAGAACCTGTTTGGCGCCACCTCTGCAGGATATGGGGGAGCCGCGGGCTGTACAGCGGGCGCTTCGGCACCGCCGACCGCGACGCAGAACATGTTTGACTTGATGTCGTGCGGCTTCGTACACAACGAATCCACATTCCAGCAGATCATCGATGGCGTCGGCGGGAGCGCGTGCTTCCCGGGTTGCATAAGCCTGGGCGGCGCGGTGCAGAACACGCCGCAATACTTTGCTTCGCAATTTGCTTCCCTGTATGCGTGGCGGTCGATTGGAAACAGCGCTTACAATGCGGGCCAGTTGTTGTTGCGGCATGGCATGTCCCACGGCTTGCAGTTCGACTTGAACTATACCTACTCCCACTCCATCGACGTAGGATCGGACGCCGAGCGGATTGGGGACCTGGGCGGCCCGGGAGACCAGATCTACAACGCGTGGAGTCCCAGGTTGCAGCGCGGCACTTCAACGTTCGATACCACGCATCAGATCAATTCCAACTGGGTGTACGAGCTTCCCTTCGGTCGCGGCAAGGCTTTTGCGGCCGGTGGGGGCCGTGTGGCGAATGCCATTCTCGGCGGATGGGATCTGAGCGGCGTTTTGCGTTGGACCAGCGGGTTCCCGGTCGCCATAAGCAATGGCGCAGCCTGGGCCACGAACTGGGACCTGTCAGGCTTCGCTACCCAAATTGGACCCAACCCCAAAGTAGCAACGACGATCGTGAATGGGCAGCCCAATCTTTTCAAGAATCCGACCACCGCGATCACTTCCTACCGGCAAGATTTCGCTGGAGAAGTGGGGAATCGCAATTCCGTTCGCGGACCCGGATACTTCGATACGGACCTGGGGCTGCACAAGCTCTTTAACATCACCGAGTCACAGACCCTCCAGTTCCGCTGGGAAACCTACAACGCGTTCAACAATGTCCGCTTCGACGGGCTGACTGCGAACACCGGAGTCGACCAGGTCAGCTCGTTTGGAAACTTCACCAAAACCTTGACGATCTACCGCCGAATGGAATTTGCGTTGCGGTATTCGTTCTAAGGATTTTCGAGTTGGCTGTGAGGGGGCGGCATTCGTCGCCCCCTGCTTTTTTCTGGTAATTTCTTTTCATCCAAAGTCTTGCATGGGGAAGCAAACGAATATATGAGAATGCGCTTACTTGCTCTGCCGTTTTGTGCAGTGGCCTGTGCTTTTTATTTTCTGGCGCCGTTCGTGGCCGCGCAGCCGGCTCCATCCACACCACCAGCGCCGCGGGCGATCACGGTGGACGATGTGTTTGAAATCCGGGAGGTGCACGATCCCCAGATTGCGCAGGATGGCAAGTGGGTGGCCTACACGGTCGCGACGTCCATGTTGAAGGAGGACAAGTCGGAGACGCGCATCTGGATGACGCCCGCGGGCGGCGGCGATGCCGTTGTGATGACCGCGGAAGATGTTTCTTCGTCGCATCCGCGCTGGAGCCCGGACGGAAAGTATCTCGCATTCCTCTCCAAGCGCAACGAAGGCAAGACGCAGGTGTGGCTGCTCAACCGTATCGGCGGCGAGGCGCAGCGGCTGACGGAGGCGATTCAGGATGTGAATGATTTTGCCTGGTCCCCCGACAGCAAGCGGCTCGTGCTCGTGCTGCGAGATCCGACTCCTGAAGAATTGGCGGAGGCCAAAGCGAAGGACAAAGACAAAGACAAACCGGAGGGCGCCGACAAAGATAAAGAAAAAGACTCCAAGGACGCGAAGCCGAAAAAACCAAAAACTCCGCCGCCCTTCGTCGTGGACCGCTATCGCTTCAAGACCGATATGGTGGGATATCTCGACCGGCGCCGCACACATTTATATGTGTTCGATGTCGCCACCAAGGCGGTGGTGCAGATTACGTCCGGGGACTTTGATGACAGCGAGCCGGCGTGGTCTCCCGACGGCAAGTTGCTGGCGTTTCGCAGCAACCGCTCGACTCCGGATCCCGACCGCACGTATGACACGAATATCTGGGTGGTGGCCGCCGACAACACCGACAAGGGCGCGCACCTGACGCAAGTCACGACCAACCCTGGCGCGGATGCGGCGCCGTCGTGGTCGCCGGATGGGAAGTGGATTACCTACATCACGCAGCTCGAGCCGAAGCTGCTGGTGTATGCCACGCACCATGTCGCGGTCTCTCCGGCTGAGGGAGGCGAGGCCAAAGTACTCACTCGGGCCTTCGACCGCATGTCGCGGTCGCCGCATTTTTCGCCGGACGGCAAATTTGTGTACTTCATTGCCGATGATGATGGCACGCAGAACTTGTTCCGGGTTCCGGCCACCGGCGGCGAGATCACGCGAGCCATCTCGGGGCATGTTGTGGTCTCGGGCTACACCATTGCCAAGTCGGGCGACCTTGCAGCGCTGATTGCAAGCATGGACCGGCCTAGCGAAATCTCCACCACTACGACTTCCGGCGGCCCGCTGACGCGCATCACGCATGTGAATGACGCATTCATGGCGAAGATCCGGATCGTCACTCCGGAGTACGTCAAGTTCCGGAGCAAGGACGGCACCACGGTTGCCGGCTATCTTTTTAAACCGCTGGATTACGCGGCGGGGAAAAAATATCCCACGCTACTACATCCACACGGCGGGCCGGTGGGAGCTTACTACGGCGAGTTCAACCATTTCTCGCAGCTCTTCGCGGCCAACGGATACGTGGTGCTGGAGCCGAATCCGCGCGGCTCGTCGGGCTACGGGCAGGATTTCTGCAAGGCCATTTTCGCTGACTGGGGCAACAAGGATTATCAGGACGACATGGCCATGGTCGACTACGCCATCGCGCAGGGCGTGGCTGATCCGGACAAGCTGGGTGTAGGCGGATGGTCGTATGGCGGAATTTCAACCGACTTCATTATTACGCAGACGACGCGCTTCAAGGCCGCGATCTCCGGCGCCGGATCGGCGTTCCTGGCGGCGTTGTACGGGCATGACCAGTACATCCTCGACTACGATGTGGAACTCGGGCATCCGTGGGAGAACCGGGCGGTGTGGGAGAAAGTCTCGCCCTACTTTAGAGTCGCGAACATCACCACTCCGACGCTGTTCATGGGGGGAGACATCGACTGGAATGTGCCCATCCTCGGCGGTGAGCAGATGTATCAGGCATTGAAGAGTCTGGGCCGTGAAACGGAGCTGGTGGTGTATCCCGGCGAGTTCCACGGGCTCAGAGCACCATCGCACATCAAAGACCGGCTCGAACGCAACCTCAGCTGGTACGCGCACTACGTCAAAGCCGACGGCAGTCCGACGCGGCCGGCGCCGAAAGCAAACTAGCGAAAGCGGCGAATGAAAAGCGTGTGGCGCTGCGAGCGGTCGAAACCGACGCCGTTGGCCTCAGCCGCCGTGGTGTCGACTTTCTTGTCTGCGCAGGCAAGCACGCCTGCGTGATTCTTGATTTCGACGGGGGAGTCTGCTACACCTTTCCGTGCGTGGTACACCGCATCCAGCTTGTCCTCGTCTTCGTCTTTGTCTTCGTCGCAACCCCGATTGCCAGGGCTCAGGACACGCGGTTCGCGCCAAGCGATCAGCAGATCCCCGTGCCCGACTGCGTGGGCGTTGCCGTCAAGGATCTCTGGTTTCCCGGTTCCAAGCTCTGTGGTCCAGACGAGCATGAAGCGTGGCTGGCCGACATCAGTCACTGGCGCGATGAGCGCCGCATCCGCATCGGCTACGACGGTTCCCGTTACGACCGCCCGGAGTTTAAGTGGACGCAATCTAGTTTCATCCAGCCTCAGATGATGGTGCATGATCGCTACTTCTATGATCCGGCCGCGGGGAAATACACAGTGGACCGGTACCTGGACGACCTGGACAAACGCTTCGGAGGAATTGATTCGGTGCTCATCTGGCCGACTTATCCGAACATGGGAATCGACAACCGGAATCAGCACGATCTGATTCGCAGCATGCCGGGCGGCATCGCGGGAGTTCGCCAGATGGTGGCGGACTTCCATCGCCGCGGCGTGCGCGTTCTGTTCCCGATGATGATGTGGGACCAAGGGACGCGCGCGCCCGAGCGCTCGTGGCCCGAGGAGATCGCCACGCTGATGGCCGAAATCGGCGCCGACGGCATCAACGGGGACACGCAAGACGGCGTGCCTCTGGCTTTCTCACTCGCGGCCGACAAGGCTGGTCATCCGCTGGTGTTCGAACCGGAAGGTGGTCCATCCGACGAAGCGCTCGCCTGGAACCTGATGACCTGGGGGCAATATCAGTTTCCCTTCACCCCGCTGGTCGACAAATACAAATGGCTGGAACCCCGGCACATGGTGAACATTTCCGACCGCTGGAATAGGGACAAGACGAACGATCTGCAGTTCGCCTTCTTCAACGGCGTGGGCTGGGAGAGCTGGGAAAATATCTGGGGCATCTGGAATGGAATCACGCCGCGCGACGCTGAAGCCACGCGCAGGGTCGCCGCCATTGAGCGCGCCTTCGCTCCTTTTTTAGTCAGCAGAAACTGGCAACCCATGGCGCCGATGCTGCGCTATGGGGTCTTTGCCAGCCGCTGGCCGCTCGCAGGTCAGACTCTCTGGACCATCGTGAATCGCAACGAATATGACCTGGACGGCGATCAGATGGAAGTCGCCGCGACGCAGGGCGTGCGTTACTACGATCTCTACCATGGGGTCGAGCTCAAGCCGCAGGCCCGAGGCGCAGGGCGCTGGGTTCTCATCTTTCCCATCGAAGCCAAAGGATATGGAGCCGTTTTCGCGACCGGCACGGAGCCGGACGTTCATCTTCAGGACTTGTTGTCGAAGATGAAGCAGATGACCAGCGTACCGCTGGCCAGCTATTCGCATGAGTGGAAATTCCTGCCGCAGCAGATCGTTGAAATCCCGCCTGCCGGGTCTGCGTCAGCCGCGCCCGAAGGCATGCTGAAGATCCCGGCCGCGGATTTCGTGTTCGAAGTCGCCGGCATCGAGATCGAAGGCCTCAATGATATGGATCTCGATGTGCAATATCCCTGGGAAGATTCGCCGCGACGCTTCCACTCGCATCCCATGCACATCGATTCGTTTTATATCGACAAATATCCTGTCACGAACCAGCAGTTCAGGAAATTCATGGACGCCACGCACTATCACCCGAAAGACGACCTGAACTTTCTGCGTGACTGGAAGGACGGAAACTATCCCGTGGGATGGGAGAACCGGTCCGTGACTTGGGTTTCCCTCGAAGATGCGCGTGCCTATGCCAGTTGGGCAGGGAAGCGCCTTCCGCACGAATGGGAATGGCAGTATGCCGCGCAAGGTACGGACCGGCGGCTGTATCCCTGGGGCAATGAATGGGACGCGAGTGCCCTTCCTGTGCCCGACAAGTCTCGCACCATGCGCCCACCCGATCCCGTCGATGCGCATCCCAGGGGGGCGAGTCCGTTTGGTGTGATGGACCTGGTCGGAAACGTCTGGCAGTGGACGGAGGAGTTTGTCGACGAGCACACGCGGGCCGGCATTCTGCGCGGTGGAAATTACTATCACCCGCAGGGCTCGATCTGGTATTTCCCCGAGGCCTACAAATTAACTGAGCACGGCAAGCTACTGCTCATGTCCCCCAGCATGGATCGGTCTGGAACCGTCGGATTCCGGTGCGTGGTCGACGCGCGCTGAAGTCCGGTGCCCGCCACCGGCTGATCCCACCCGATGTATACTCTTTGCTTTCCGCGAGCCGGAACCGAAGTCGCGCATCTCAAAAAATCAAATTGAACTAGGAGATTTGACATGCAGAGCCGCATTACCGGAACCACCATGCCTGTCCTGGAGTTCGCCCTGGATCCCAATGACGCCATCATCTCCGAAGCCGGGGAACTCTCATGGATGGGCAGCTCGATCCAGATGACCACGCACACGCAGTTCGCTGGTGGCGGAGGAATCTTCGGCGTGCTCAAGCGCGTGGCCGGCGGCGGCTCCCTTTTTATGACCGAATATCGGGCGCTCGGCATGGCCGGCGAGCTCGCTTTCGCAACCAAGCTCCCCGGCCACATCGTGCCTGTGGAAGTTTCGCCGGGGCACGAGTACATGATTCACCGCCACGGCTTCCTCTGCGCCACGTCGCAGATTCAAGTTAGCGTGGGCTTCCAACAATCGCTGGGCGCGGGAATTTTTGGCGGCGACGGTTTCCTGTTACAAAAGGTCAGCGGACAGGGCACCGCCTGGCTCGAACTTTCCGGAGAACTCGTGGTGCGTGATCTTCAGCCTGGAGAAACCTTGCGCGTTCATCCCGGCCACGTGGGCGCGTTTCAGTCCAGCGTCTCGTTCCAGATCACGACCGTGCCCGGCATCAAGAACATGATCTTCGGCGGCGACGGACTGTTTTTGGCTGCGCTCACCGGACCCGGCCGCATCTGGCTGCAGACCTTGCCCATTGCCAAATTAGCGCATGCCCTGGAGAGATACATGCCTCACGAAGCTCGCCGGCAGACCGTGGAAGGCGGTGTCGTCGGCGGAATCGTCGGCTCCATCCTCGACAACATGAAGTGAGTGGCTAGACCCGAGTTTCCTCGACCCCGACCGTCGACGCAACCGGCATTCCAGGCCCACGGTTGATGAGTAATAAAAGGTGGCTGTGAGCGTTTATATATGCCTTGACAAGTATATGCTCAATAGAGTATATTAAAAAAATGGAATCTGTATTCGAGATCATTGCGGAACCGAACCGGCGGGCGATATTGAGCCTCCTGGGCTCGTCCCAACAGTCGGTGGGGGAGATCGAGCGTCAGCTTCGAATGACGCAGCCGACCGTGTCCAAACACCTGCGTGTGCTGCGCGAGGCTGGTTTCGTGGAATCCACGGTGGACGCACAACGGCGCCTCTACCAGCTAAAACCTGAGCCTTTTCAGCAGATGGATGCCTGGCTGGCCCAGTTCCGCCGGTTCTGGTCCGTACACATAGACGCTCTCGAACGCCACCTTGATCGCATGGATCACGAACGCGCCGATCGATCAAATCAGTCAGCACCGACGAAAAGCAAGACTAAGGAAAAGACGACGCGGTCCAAACCGCGAACGTGACAAAGGAGAAACGAAATGAAAATCAAAGTGACCAGCGTATACGTCGACAACCAGGACAAGGCCCTGCGCTTCTATACGGAGGTGCTCGGGTTTACAAAGAAGACGGACTTTTCGCAGGGGCCATATCGCTGGCTGACCGTGGCCTCGCTCGAAGAACCGGAGGGCACTGAACTGCAACTGGCGCTGAACAACAACCCCGCAGCCAAAACATATCAGCAGGCGATCTTTCAACAGAGCCAGCCCGCGGCCAATTTTTTTACCGATGACGTCAAGAGCGACTACGAGCGGATCAAGAGCCGCGGAGCCGAGTTCACCATGCTGCCCACTGACGTGACCGGATCGACCATTGCGATGCTGAACGACACCTGCGGTAACCTGATTCAGCTCACCCAGCTTAAGCGCTGGTAGGGCGGATGTTCAGTAGGAGGAGATACATGACTGATCGCGAGCGCTATTCAATAGACCCGGCGAATGCCGTGCAGTCCTGCCTGTTCTGGTCCGCTCACGTGGATGCTCTCGAACGCCACCTCTCGGCCAACACATGGGCGCTGGCGGCCGTCACTGTGCTGCTGATCGCGTATCCGATCGCGCGGATGGTGGTTCCGGCCATACTCCATAGCATTGTGCCCCATGTGGTTCGGACCGTGCTCAACTTGATCTGAGTTCGAAACCAGGCACGGCGGCAAGACATACGCCCGTCGCGGTCGATCGAGAAGATCTTCGAGTTCAGCTCACCAATTAAGACAGGAGAAGAAGATGACCGACCTCCAGCACTACACACCGGGACCTGCCCACGGGGCGCGGATACGAAAGGACCGGGGAGAAAACGGGGAAGAGAAGTGGACACTGATTCTCGTCAGAGAACTGCGCCACTCGCCGGAAAAAGTCTGGCAGGCAATTACCGACCCGGCGCATCTGCGCGAGTGGGCTCCCTTTGACGTGGATGGGAGCCTGGGTACGGTTGGAGCCACGGTGAAGCTCACCACGGTGGGAGCGCCCGCGCCGCGCGTTACCGAAACGACGGTGACGCGAGCCGACGCTCCCGAGGTGCTTGAGTACAAGTGGGGTGGCTTCGATATGCGGTGGGAGCTCGAAGCCTTGGGTAGCGGCACGCGCCTGACGCTCTGGACCAACATCGGTCACCGCTTCATCGCAATGGGCGCTGCCGGTTGGCACATTTGTTTCGATGTTCTGGATCGCCTTCTCAGCGGAACTCCCATTGGCCGCACCGTCGGTCCCGAGGCCATGAAGTTCGGCGGCTGGCAGCAGCTGCACGCCGAGTACGCCAAGCAGTTCGGTGTTGAAGTAATCAATTGGCCGCCGCAGGCGGCTCAAAAGTAGTGAATCGTGGTCGATCGCAAAGTTCGGAAATGAAGAGAACTGATATCAAATTCAAGGAGTGAGATCATGGCGCAATCGGCTTATGCAGCAAGCATCGTGAACCGAGGCATCACACGTTCAATTTTTCGCTGGATTCACATCGTCTTTAGCATTCCAATACTCGGTTATATCTACAGCCCGTTTGACAAAATTCCACAGTATGCTTTCCCCACTCGGTTCGTCTTCGTTCCTGTGATGATCCTTTCGGGATTGTGGATGTGGAAAGGCCAGGTCGTTCGACGACTCATTTCGAAAAGACAGGCCTATCAAGACGCAGCGGCGAACCGCTGAAGGCGTGGGCCGTTCCTTAGCATTACGCAATAAAACTAGTCGCATGAAAACCAGACAAGAATTCGAGGTATAAAGATCCAATGAATCCATCGGAACGCATTGACCAACTGATCGTGGGACTCACAGACTGGCGTGGCAAAACGTTGGCCAGCATCCGCAAGTGCATCCTGGCGGCCGACCGGGAGATCATCGAGGAGTGGAAGTGGATGGGAAGCCCAGTGTGGTCGCGCGACGGAATCATCGCGGTCGGCAACGCCCACAAAGGTAAGGTGAAGCTTACCTTTTCCAATGGGGCGAGGCTTCCAGATCCTGACAAGCTTTTCAACGCGGGCCTCGGAGGCAACGCGTGGCGAGCGATCGATTTGTTCGAGGGCGATAAGATTAATGACCGTGCTCTAAGAAATCTCGTCCGCGCCGCCGTTGATTACAATCGGATCAAATTGAAGAAAAAAGAGCCTGCGGGCGCTCGAGCGAAAGTACATAAAAGTAAAAAGTGAAGCCACTCCAGGTTTTTCTCACCAAATCGCTTTGCGGGCCGCTCATCGTCTGGGTCAATGCAAATCCGCAGAACGGTCTGGCTTCTTGAAACCTGCTGAAGGGTCTCCTGCAGAATACAGCGCCATCATTGATCCAAACCCTCGTGCAGGAAGTGACGTGCTAAGAAGAGATTTTACCGCTCCGCGTTGGGTCTCTTTGACCTGAACCGCAAAATTACCGCCGCTAGCAGCCGGCCTGTAGTTGCTCACCGCATAAATAAAGGATGCGCGCGAATCACTCACCACGAAGCTCACCGAATCAGCTGGAGCCTTCCAGACTGGGTAGATAAGACCACCAAGCACTTCGGTGGATCCGCTTTCTTCGGTTTCGATGTTAGTGCCGGTGCCTTCCGTTTTCAGACCCAAAATCCAGAGTTTGCCGCCCTTGTTCGTGATTTTTGTTGTATTGCCTTCAGGGTTGATTTGCCGGGCAAACACAGTTTGAGGAAACAGAATTTGCCAGTTCCCAGCCGCTACATTTTCCACAAACACAGTCCCTGTTCCCCGGTTCGTGTTTTGATACGCAATGGTAGTGGGAAGTCCGCCAATCATAGAGTCACGCAGGACCAACGGTCGCGCCGAATCTTGCTGAACGAAGATGACGCCCGGTGAAGGGTGAGGGTAATAAGCTCCTATCCTGAAGTGGTCCAGAGTAATGTCATTCGTTCCAGCCTCGATTTTCAACAAGGGTGCGGGACTGTCACCCCGGCTAAAGACTTGTCCCGTAGGGTTCAGGGACGAGTTAAAGCCCTCCAGCATGCGGACGTTCCCGCCAACGAGAATCGTACGAGCAATCAGATAGACTCCAGTCGGGAAATAAACCGTCGTGGCTCCACAATCAATTGCTGCCTGAATCGCAGCCGAGCTGTCGGTCATTCCGGTCGGGTCTGCTCCGAAGGCGGTGACACTCTTCCAATGATTCAAACTTGAGTCTTCGAAGAAGGGCGTCTCCTCGACCGGAAGGTTTAGTGACGAAGTTTTGCCATCGAACTGAGTAAACACCGGTCCGGAATCGTACTCGGTGATCGTAGAACCCTGACCTTGTAATGCGGAAGCATATCCTGATGAAGTGACGTCTCTCGCGTAAAGAGTCCCATGGTTCTGGATTGCTGAAGATTGGGAGGAACCACCCTGCAGTCTGGCCCCGACCAACGTTACCAGCCCAGCCGGATTCACGTTATATATTGCCGGCACACCGTTCGTGGAAACCAGGTGCCGGATCGAAAGTACATTACTCGCGTTGTAGATTCCGTATCGTTTCTGATTCAAGAGAGTCAGGTCTTCGAAGGTAAGGCTGTACTCGTTGTTAGCCACCTTGATGCCGTAATCAAAACCATTGATCACTACGTTTTTCATGAGGCACGGCCCGGCGGCATACCGTTGCAACGCGAGGCCGATCGCGCCAGCATGAGTTGCGTCGCTCGATTGGAGGGTCACGTTGCGCAGAGCGCAATAGTTATTACCCATAAAATCGAGCGCGACTGCCCCGGGATTGCCTCGACCCACATCGATCGTTATGTCGAAAATATTATTGTCGAACGCGCTGTTTCCTGCCCCATTGAGCTTGCCACGTTGTGAGGCAAACCACAGAACGTCCGCGGGCGCGTCGGCGCTTTGGTAAAGGGGGTTGTTGTCCTTCAATTTGATTATGGTTGTAGCGCGGTTTTCGCCCTGAAGCGTAAGCAAGGAATTCCACTGGGACCTCAGATCCTTCTCGAGCAGCGGGCGCGATACCAGATACGTCCCGGCAGGGAAGAAGATAATACGAGGTCCGGTCTGCGGGTGATGGACCACGGACGAAATTGCCCGCTGGATAGCCTCAGTATCGTCGCTAACGGCGTCTCCTTTGGCGCCGTACTGGCTTCTTACGTCGACCATGCCAGAGTCCGTGGGAAAGGCGCGTTCGGCGCTAGCGATGAAGTCTCCGGCGAAGGCTGGTTGCTCGGTCATCGTCACGTCGAAGGTTTCGGGCGCCGCATTCGGGCTCGCGATTTGCGCTGATGCGACATATATCCCGGGCGCGAACCCCGCGGGATCTGTTATGAAATCGACCGAGGCGGTTGCATTCGGGGAAAGGGATCCCGAAGCTGGCTCAAACCGCAGCCATGCCTGATTGGAAGACGCCGCCCAGTCCACTCTCGCAGTCCCCGCATTTCGAAATGTGAGAGCCCGGGAACGGACGGCTCCGCCTCCCTGGGTTGTGGTGAACTTGAGAGGGGATGTGATGGTTACGGCTATGGGAGAGCTCACGGCTCGCGCCAGGAACGCAGGTCCCAGTGCGGTGAAGAACAGCACAAGAAAGGCGATACAACCAGATTTCTTAAAGTCCTTGCCGGCGCTCATGCGCAGGATATTTCCATAGAAATCGCCCAGCCGTCCAGTGCGAGCGCTCAGTGTCTATTCCTCCGCTACTTATCCGAATTGCTTCGTCGACCGCGGTCCGTTCACGAAATCGGATGACCCACGATGTCAAACACTAACTTCTCCATTTCCACAACCTCAGTGCGGATCCCGCGGCGCGATCTCCACCATTGGTCAGGATCAAACGCCGAGTAGCGTGCGGAACATATTGTAACCCTCGCCGGGTGGCCCTTCATGGAACGATGAAGCATTCGGTAAAGACGCCGTGAGTGATCCAAAGTGCTCACCGCTACGATTGAGCGGAACCCGTGTTGATCGCACCAGCCGGCAAGCGCCGGTCCTTCGTCCGCGGTTCCGGACACATATGTTGGAATCAGATCGACGGCGTCGACACCAAGCGCCCTGAGTTGTCGAACGGATCGTGCCGCCGCGTTTTCGTACGCGATCCCGCGCCGACCGAACTCACGCTCCACCACGGCATCCGGAGTTTCGCCGAAAACTGCGACTCGCGTGGATACGCCGCTGTGAACAAGATCGGCGGCTTCCAGCACTCCGGCGCCGTCGGCATCGACCATCACGACGATGGCGTCGGCTGGTTCGATGCGGTCATTGACGACTAGCGCCCATCCAACTGCCCGCAGAATTGGCAATCGAATGGCGGAGATAGCAATGCTGACAACCCCCAACACCACGACAGCCAACACAATTCCGGCACATCGCCGCCGGCGACCGCTCATCTTCTCCGCGATCTGGAACTCCCGACAGAACTGCTGCGGATTCGTGCTGAAGGCCATCGGTCGTCGAAACGCCGGGGCTTTCAATCTGGGATCTCGCTCTTGCGGACAAACTTGAGCATCATCTGCAGATCTTGGCCCGGCGAACCGGACACATGTCCAAGCGACTGCAAGGTACCAACATCGACCACTTGCAATCCATGGCGCTCCGCTGCGGATGTGTAGAATCCACGACTACGGCTGACGAGAGGAAATTCTTGCCATCTGCCATCTTGTTCATTTCCGATCTTCACGTTGGCATACATTCGGCCGTTGCGCTCAAGATTGCGTGACACCAAGTCCAGACAGGCATCTAAACTTTTGTCTTCCATGTGTATTAAAACGGAGAAGGCCCAGATAAACTCAAACTTCCGGTCGAGCGTTGCTCTTGAAAGATCATCGGTGGCGAGTAAAGTCGGAACCTTCGATTGGATCCCCGCCTCTTGCAGCGCTCTTACGCCCTCATCGAGAATTGCCTTGCGCGACTCGATGCCGTAATAGTGCCCCTCGGTGAGATATTCAATGATGGGAAGACCGCCCCTGAGAACACCGCACCCAAGGTCGAGTACATAGTGTTCGGGAGCCATGCCGACACTCTTGAGGAAGCGGATTTGAAAATCTCGCTTCATCTTCCAAAGGTGACTGGGGCCGACCAGTGCCTGGCGCCGTTCGAACGCACTCGTAAGCCCGAACCTCGACTTGACCTGATATAACTTCGCCCGCAGCATATTGGCGGGATAGCGATACCAAGTTGAAGAATTGTCAAAGAGTATCTGAAGCGAGGATTTCAATTTCGCACCTTCTCGTGGGATTGTGGCCTTCGGTATGAAAGACCGTTTTAGAAGAGAAATCTTATTGCACGACGAAATCACGAATATTCGCCAGTTCGACGATTCCGTCCTGGGCGAGCAGGTAATTCCGCTCTTTGAACCCTGTTGCTCGAATGTAGCCGGTGCGTACCAAGCCGAGCTGCTCGACAATTTGGAAAATGTTGTAGCCCAGATCTCGTGTGATATCGCTTACCTCACGCGCGACCCGTTCGTTAAGAATTTCGATCAGAAGAGTAGGCTTGCAATTCGAGAGAAACGCACCCATGCCAAGAAGAACCTGCGGCTCGGATAACTCGACATCAATTTTCACGAGATCGACGCTGCCCAAACCCGCACCAGACAAAACGTCGTCAAGGCGCTTGGTTGCGACGGCATACTCAACGACCCCGCCACAGCCCTCCGACATGGAAGGGTGCAGAGAAGCGGTCAACTCGTGGTCGCTAGAAAAATCGTAGATTGGCGCTTCGCCGGTGATATCGGAGGCAGCCAGTTTTTCGACAGTGACATTGCCGCCATTCAACTCTACATTTCGCTGGAGGCGACGGAAGACCCGCTCGACTGGTTCCAGCGCAACCACGGTTGCGGTCGGATTGAGGCAACGTGCGGCCAGCGCGTAAATCCCGGTGTTTGCCCCAACATCCAAAATAACGTGCGCGTGTGGGGCCAATCTGCGCCAGATCTGGAGAGACGTTCCTTCATATCCATTACCAAACCCGTTCCAGAAAAGATCGTTTTCCAGCATGTAGCCCCAGTGTTGAAGGCGAAAACGGTGGAACTCGTCGATCTCCACGGTAAATGGGCCCCTAAAATGGAGGTGTCCGGTGAGATTCCGGGGCAAACGGACGGTCCGACGCAGAACCTCGAGAACCGGGCGTCTGAAAGGCAGATGTGCGTACACGTGCTTGATCAACGTGCGAATTGTGGCTTCTCTCATACGATAACCCGGACCAAGTGCGCCGTACGGCGAACCACGAGGCTGCATCGACAGCCGCCACTTCGTTAAAGTTTCCGCAGAAGAAACTGATGATTTTCAATCAGGAGTTTTTCAAACCGGCCACCCGCAACGGCCTCGTCAACTGCCTTAGTCACTCCGTCTTGCCACCAGCCAGGACTGCCGTAATCGTCGCCCGCCACCAGGCCGTTGCGCTTTACCTTCGGCAGGAATATCTCCAAATCCATTTTCACGAATTGATAATGGTGATTCCCATCGATGTAAATCCAGTCGAAGTAGTTGTCAGGAAACTGCGGACAGCATTCCACGGATGTGCTCCGATGGACTTCAATAGTTCCTGATCTGATCGCAGACCCGAAGCGGCCTATGACCGATTCGTAGATTCTGTCCATCTTGGCCTGACTTTTTCCCAAGGAACCACCGTACCAACTGGATGCATAGGCGGGATCGAGCTCAAACTTCCACGGATCGACAAGATGAAGCCTTTTCGGCTCATGCTCCATGATCAGCTCAGAGAAATCGCCCTTGTAGACGCCGATCTCGGCGCAGACGGAATTCCTGGGGATCTGGGTCAGAACGCAATCGCGGCAATCTCTGTCACGGCGCCTGGAAAACACGCGGGCTGCGTTTCGAACGATGGATGCAGATGTCATCATGATCATGCCAAGCGTCACCTTCCTCAAGATTGTGCAGGTGCTCAAGCCACCGCGATTTGCCAATACTCCCACCAACTGCGAAGCATCAGTAACCCAGGGTCACGGCTCGGACGTTCTTTCTAGTCTGCCGGCTATCCGCGTCAATGGTTCTCGTTGTTCGCTGCCAGCGTTTTGATACGCAAGGAATCTGTGGCCCAGCAGCGCCGCAAGCATTCCAACTCCCATGCTCACCCGCTGAAGCGAGCGAACAATCGCCGCCCAGTCCAACAATACCGACCACCAGATTGCATTTATCGAACCTATGACCACGTGGCCGCATGCTTTAGAAAACCGAAACGTTCGAATGCGCAAACGGTTATCCACCACAGCTTCGGAAAAGACCCAGCCATTTCCGGTTTGGTACTCTCGCCGCAGGATCCAGGAGACAGTTCCACGCCCTGCAGAAACCGCCTCAAAGACGACAGCTTCCTGCGACCACACGATCCTGTGCCCGGCCTGCGCAACGCGGAGAAAGAAGTGTGTATCTTCGGCGCCTGACAATGCAAAAGCATCATCGAACCGTGTTACATGCCTGAACACATCGCTTCCGACCAACACATTGTTGGCAGCACAGGCTCGTCGTGTCGTGCCGGTGGCGGATACCCGTGCGTCAAAAAATCCTCCCCCCCTTACCCAATCAGCGACGTCGGGAGCATATCTGGGCCACACCGAGCCGGACACCACATCGGCGGCGAACTCGGATTGCGTCCAAAGAAGCTCATCCAACCAGGAGGCAGAAGGAACCTCATCGTCATCAATGAATGCAACGAAATCCACCGAACCGGCTTCAATGATTGATCGGTTTCGTGCATGAGTGATGCCGCGTTTTGGCTCGACCACATACTTGACCGGCCACCGAACAGAGACTTTCCGGCAGACTTCCTCGGCGGTCGCTAGTTCGTCGTTGTCCACGACCACGATCCGTATTTGCGGCGTATGAACCTTGCGAAACGTCAACCGGGCAATTCCGTCGAGCAGTTCGCGGAGGAGTTCCGGCCGTCTGAAAGTCGCAACGCAGATGGCTACGCGAATTTTGCTCCGTTGTGCCATAGGCTATTGGCAGAGTTCCCTGCGTACGATCTTCTGACGCGCTTTCTTAAAACTCTGCGAAAGCAACTCAATGCCCTGTTGTGCAGAGGAGACAAAGCAAATTCGCCGGTCCTTCGACCCTACGCGTGAATGCGCGCGAGGTTTGGCCAAATCATCCCCCTCGCTTCGTGAAAGCAACGGAAGCGCGTGCACAATCCGTGCGTTAGAACAACCACTGAAGCGGTTAGCATTCCTCGGCCGGCTAGGCCCATTATGGTGGCGCCCATCGATGCCGGCAGAAAAGACGTTACCAGGATGCCCATAACCAAGGCCGGGCCAACCGGCCAGATTTGATTCAGAATGTCTGAAATGCCAACGGACAATTCGCGACGAAGGAATGGCAAGAAAACAGCTGTCGCGCACACGTATGCGAGGAGTACCGCGGAGGCGACTATTTCAATCCGTCTGGACCGCAATGCGAGAAGAAGCAACAGTATCTCAACAAGTCCAATCAAAAGACTGGCGCGCAAAAGCGTTTTGGTTTCTCCCCGTGCCAACAAACATGGACCCACGACCTCGATGACGGCTCGCAACATGCCGTAGACACAAAGAATTTGAAGAGACGTTTCCGCCGGGATCCATTTACTACTACCCTTACCCAGGTAAGTGATCAGGAAATAATGGGCGTTTACCAATAGCGTGGAGTTGGCGACGACCGCGACGAGCGCTACTAGGTCAATGGTTTTCAGATACCAGCGCCGCATTGCAGCAGGGTCGTGTTGAATCGTTGCCATGGTTGGCAGCAGCACATTGTTAACCGTATCTTGCAGAAGCGCGCAGATGAAACTGCCCCACGTAAATGCCAGCGCATAGTAGCCCAATTGGACGCTTCCCATGGATGTGCCAACCAGGAAATTATCCAGGTTGAATATCAGAAAGAAGAGAAGACCGCTTCCAAAGAAAGGCATGCAGAATCGAAGGTATTCCCGCGCCTCCGTCCAATCAAAACGCAAGCCGACGAAGCTTTTTCTCATAAATTGGGTGGTGACGCCGCCGGTGAGGGTTGCGCCGACATTTGCAACAATAACCGCCCAGTAACTCCACCCGTGCAAAACCAGCGTAACCGCAAGGATGCATTGAGCGACTGCGCCAGCAACTCCTGGAATCACCAAGGTCCGGTAATTCATTTCTCGGGTTAACAAAGCCTGTGGGACGAATCCAACAGTACTCACCAAAAAGCTTAAGGCCCCAATCCGAATCAAATTGCTGGTTGCTGGATGCTGAAACAAATGTCGTGCAAAAGGAGCGAACAACCAGGCGAGAACAAACGCGCCGAAGCTAAGAATAATCTTCAAAGTGAAGGCAGTTTGAATACTATTCGGGTGAAGGACCGGGCGGCGAATAACAGCATTGCCCAATCCCATGTCACTGAAACGGCCTGCAAAAACGATAATGACGCTCGCAAACCCAATCACTCCATAATCACTCGGAGTAAGATTTCTAGCCACAACCAGACCGGTTACGGCCCAGCAACCAACAGTTATCCCCTTAGTGAAAGTGGTGTAAATGAGGTTGCGAAATGTCTTCGTTTTCGAAATCTTCATCGACTTCTTGGGGACAACGAGCGCGGGCAAAACGTAATTTTCATGGAAGCCTGAGTTAACCACTCGCTAAGGCAGTCTTGAGGGCAGCGTTTAGTAGAGGGAGTTGCACACTGGCCCTAAATACTTCCCCCCGCGCCCTGGCCGACACGCTCATGTTCAGGCGGAGGCGATCCTCGGTCAAAAGCCTTCGGAGAGCGTCCGCCAAGGCGGCGTTGTCCTCCGGGGGAACCAGAAATCCGCACTGCTCGGAGACAATTTCCATTGCCCCTCCCATCGCACTGGTAACCACGGGTAGGCCAGCTTGCAATGCTTCAACAAAGGCGATGCCGAATGGTTCGGGGGGATAGGTATTCGGATGGCAAAAGATGTCGGCTGCCGCCAGCAGTTCCGCTACATCGTTTCTCGTGCCGAGAAAGCGAACACGGTCGGCGATCCCGAGTTCCCCTGCCAGACTTTTGAGATTGTCGAAGTAGGCGATTTCCTTCTTTTTCTGCGGGCCTCCGACGATCCAACACGTCCACCGGACGGATTTCAGCGTGGCGAGCGCCCGGAGCAGGCGCGTGTGGCCTTTTCTCTCCACCATCCTGCAAACTTGTATTACGAGCGGGTCTTCAGGAGGCGTGGTGAATCGTGCACGAATCGCATTTCGTTTCTCGGCAGTCAGCTCTATTTGCCTATCCACGGGGTAATACACGACCGTTCCGTTAGCATGGGGCATGCACCTGAGCAGGAACTGGCTGTCGAAAACTGAGAGGTCCAGGAAGCGAGCGTAGATCAGGCGCACGAGCCGTTCGAGCTTTGAACTTGGATTGGTTTCGTTGTGAAAGTAGCGGACCGTCTTAACTTTGCGGCGCCACAGTACATCGGCGAAGCCCGTAACCAAATAGGGATAGTTGTGGAAGACCGCCACATCGTATTTGTGCTCCCTACAGGCCTGATTTAGCCGTCGGCGCGCCAGATGCAGCGCCCTCGGGTGCCTATGCGAAGCGCTACCGAGATAGTGCACTTGAGCTCCGGTCAGGCGAATCGTCTCGATGGCTGGCCCTTCGGCGGTGAACGCGAAATCATGGCTCGAAGTTCGATCGACGGCCATATTTCGGGCCACGGTGATCAGGAAACTCTCCACGCCGCCGACTAGCGCATCACCTGAAATGTGTAGCACTTTCATCAGCCGTCTCGCTGCAAACAAGTTCTCGTTCTGCTGAGCCGGCGCCTAACTACGAGGCGCCACCTTGGCAAACGGTCAGCCCTAACTCTTTTTCTGTTTTTATTTACGGGCGAGTACGTGAGATTAGAACGTTTACCTGTTCTTTCGGTGTTTCCAAGAGCTCTTCAAAGTTGTCCCGTCGGGGAAGCGCCGAATAGGTGAGACAGTATTCCGCCCCATACTGATTGGGAATAATCCACGGTCGAAAGCCTCGCCTGCGAATGGGGCGCAATAGATCATCGACATCGTACTCTGACGGGTTCAGTTCGAGAAAGATCTCCAGATCGCCTGGAACAGAATCGAGCACCGGCTCCAAGCCTCGAAGCACCTCACATTCAGCGCCTTCTACATCGATTTTAAGGATGCGCAGCGTGGAGATTTCTTCGGGACTGAGAATTTCAGGCAACGGACAGGCTGGAATCTGGCCTGCTAGCTCGCACCTTTGACGCTCTGCGAACGACGGAACGACGGTAGAAACTCCGGAGTGGGAAGGTGGTCCCTGAAAAAAGGACAATAGTCTCCGCGAACTCCAGACCGCCTCGTTCACAAGGCGTACATTACCGAGCCGATTGTTGGTGACATTCTCCTGTAGGCACAAGAAATTCGTTGGCGATGCTTCGATGGCGACAACTCGACCTGTCGAGCCCACCGTGTTGGCCGCCAGAAGGGTATACCATCCGATGTTGGCCCCCACGTCGACGAAGGTACGACCGGGTCGTAACCGTTGCTTTATCAACCGGCTTACCTCGGGTTCCCACTGCCCAAAGTAGTAGACATACCGGGAGAGCATGTCTGAGGAATCACCGGTAAAGCGCCCGTACTCAGTGCCGACGGTGAAGCGGTGTTGAAGCCCCACCAATCGGGTACGGCCAATGTGATTCCAGATCGCTGTGCGCAGAGCCATTGGCCCATACCTTACAAGCGCACGCACTGAGGGAATGAATGGAATGAAACATTGAGCAACCAGGGCCTTCCATGACGGCAATTCGACGCCCGCAGTCGCACTTGCGACCAAGCGTTTTCCTCTAGTCGCCACCGAGTCGAACGGTGCGATGGACTTCAGTGGATTGCCCATAGGTGGGGGCGGTGCTGGGCTTGGAACGCTCATTCACATGTAGAGTAAGCAGCGAAAGGCATCGCAGAATAAAATCTTGATCGTGTTCGGGCTACCTGGTGGCGGCGATGTCTTCTGTGGTGGTGGCGCCGTTCGGTGGCATCGCAATAGACCAAGGATTCAGGTGCCCCGAATGAAATGGAACCGGACCGCTAATTTGCGTGCAAAAGCGGTTTGAAGATTACGAGTGTCAAGCAACGGCCGGCGCACCGGCGCTCCCTTCCTCCTGCGATAGCCAGCTGTGCCGGTGGTCATAGGCATGCAGCAGCTTCTGCGCTGTGCGCTCCCAGGAGAATTCTCGTAGCACTGCCTGCCGTCCATCAGCCCCCATTGTTTCCAGCTGGTCAGTGCTGGCCTCGGCCATGTACCGTAATCCCCGTGCAACCCCTTCCTTGGTCGGCAGAACTTGCATTCCTGCCGCGTGCTGTTGGAAAAAATCGCCGAAAAAGCTGCCGCTCGAAACCAGGCAAGGTTTGCCTAATTCCAAAGCGTCCAGAACTGAAAATGGAACACCTGCCTCCCATCTGGAAGGATGAATAAGAACATCACACGACGCCAGGAAGTTGAATTTATCCTGGCCCATTCTCGGGCCAATGAACAGCACGGTATCCTGAAGACCCAGTTCCGCGACTCTTCTTCTTAGTGCTAGCGTTCTATTTTTCCAGTCGGGTCCCGCAAGAATTATGACCACATTGCTCAAGCTGGGACGAATTCGCGAGCAGGCTTCAACCACCAGGTCGAGCCCCTTATGGGCCGGATCCAGCCGGCCGAGAAACCCGAAGATCCTCTTGCCGCTCAATTTCGGGTACTGTCTAAGGAGAACGCCGCGGTCAAGCGAGTGCAAATCCGTACCCTCCAGCCCATGAGGGGCCACTATAGCGGGAGCATCGCCACTAAAGGGACGAACCGCATCTGCCTCGGCCGGACTGATACAGTGAATGAGCGATGCCCCGCGACAAAAAGATCGGCCTAGAAGCGCGAGATACGTAACTTTTCTCAGCCAGCCGCGCGCCAATACTTCTTCCATTAAACCCCCGTGGGGAGAGATCGCATAGGGAATACCCTCACGGCGGAGCCAGTGCGCCAGCCGCACGTTCCTAGGGGTGTACACGCCATGAAAGTGGACGACATCCGGTCTTATTCCGCTCAGCGTTTTCGTGAGGATCGAGGGAAGTGAAAAGGGATCACGGGGCGGGTGAAAGTTTTGAACTACCGCGCGCCCGATTGTGAGGGGAGCCTTTTCAGACAGCCCGAATACAAACACTCGAGCGCCCAGTTCAGCGGTACACTTCGCCAGGTTGTAGATGACCCTGTCGCCGCCGTTTGTGCCGTTGGGATTGGCTCGACCGTGCAGAAAATGTACGACTCTCAGCATTTAGGTTCCTGGGTCCGCGTGTGATGTTTGCCAATGACGGTCAGATAGGTCAGAGCGCAACGCTGACGGACGCCGCCCGAGGCCGCAACCACCAGGCAGAGAAATCACAACGCCACCCGACAGTTCCTGGTTGTGCTCGCGAAGTCAAACCAGCCGGATGGCCGCGCCCTCTCCAAAAAGGATCATGGCGATATTTGTGTGCTCGATGACGTAGACCGGGTAACCTCGGCTATGCAGCCTTTTTAGAACCGGCCGCACGCCATAGTCGCGGGCGTCATGCCAGACAATTACGCCCTTCTGTCGGTCAATAACGCGCAGGGCATTGTCGGTGTCCGACTCGACGCTGTGGCGGTCGTGAGCGCCGTCAATAAATACAAATTGCGGGTGTCCTATCGAAGCGAAATCAAATTCCAGGGAGTCGGCAAAAATCTGTTTGATCCGGTGGGATTCGTGCCGGCCCAGCCACCGCTCGCCGCTCTTCACCTTCGCTGAGAGCTGTACGTCAACCACTGCACTCTCGTCCGGGTGTTCCCTTAGATAATCCGGAGGGAGGTTCATAGTCACAACTCGAGCCTGCGAGTTCACGTTCGAGGCGATGGCCAAGGCGCTGCGGCCATCGTAGGTCCCAATTTCGAGACAAAGCCACGGGTTCACTGCCCGCGCGAGTGCAGCCAACGCAAAGAGTTCAAAGATGGAGCAGTTGTGCACATGCTGAGGCACAGCCTGCAATGAGATCTTGTCTTCGTCCACGAGTCTGGTATTAATCACTTTTGAAAGCGAAACTATTGGCAGATGATTCCGAAGAGCCTCCGCAGCGAGACGGAAAGTTTGGCGGCGATGCTTTGAGTACGCAGTCAGCGGGTACGATGCGACTTGCAACAGAACTCTTCCCCAGAGAAACAACGCACCTAAAGCTCTCTTCATCTTAAGTCTATCTTTCCGAAGTGCAAGACCTCCGCCGCCTTCAGGCTCGGCTGGCCGGCTGCGAGCCTGTTCCGATGAGGCGCAGCCGCTTGGGGCTGTGGTTCCAGCTTCTCCGGCGGCAAGGGGCGAAGGCGGCAATGGGGAAGGCATTGGGACGTGCGATAAAAAATTTGGTTCAGGCTGTACGCCGACAGAAAGCGGCCTCTGTATTCATGGAGCGCAGCTAGGAACCAACTTCTGGTCGCGGGCTATATTTTCTGGGATAAACACGCGGCCGGATCTTGTGACGCCACAAACGGGCAAGGGCCAATGGCGTGATCGCGTAAACGACGATGACTATTTTGTCCCACAACAGCAGGCGTTCGTAGGTAATCCGGTCGCGCCAACGCTCAACCAGGGAGGCGGGTTGTGTATCCGCTGGCAAGTCGAGCGGATATTTCGGCCACGTGCCACCGTAAAGCCGCTTCCAGTGGCAGATGTAGCGCTCACTCTTGGCGGCCGTCGCCTGCGGAAGGACTTCAGCGTGTTTTCTGGGGCCGACAATCTGTTTGCTTCTCACCGTAGCATGATGCTGTCCTCTGGTGATGGCAGTCAGGTCGGTTCCTTCAAGCGAAGTCAGCTGAGACTCAAAGGGCAACCCGAGAAACTGGCAGATCTGCTGCATGCACAACGATGTATTCGAAGTGAGATCTTCATAGTTCACTTCGTGCACCTGGCGGCCCCGGGCCTTGAGTGCGTCACATGCCCGCCTTAGATTCTCATTTCCCAGCAACGCCCGGTTGGCAAAGCCTTCCTTCCGGAACAAGCGTTCGGTGACAGCCGCTCGCACGATGCTTCCCATCACAGCCTGCATATCCCTCCAAAGAAAGATAAAACTAGCATCGGGAAACTTTTCAGCCATGCGCAAGGCACAGTGGTACCATTGCGGAGTTTTCTCGCCCCAAATTGTCGCCTGTTTGCGGCGCGCCACACCCTGGTAAACAATTCGGGTTGCCTCCCACACATTGGATACTCGGGCGGGCATGGATTCGAGGGCGATGCAGTGCCTTGATGGTCCTTGATTCCAGAACTCCCATCTCTCCCGCCACCTGCCGCTGCGCAACCGCCCGATCAGATAAAGATGCATCGCCGGTAAATCACCTTCATACAAAAGGGCAATCTGAGAATGCTGGTTGAGAAGCGCGTAAAGCAGCGTAGATCCCGAGCGGGGAACACTCAGGACAAAAAGCGGCCGTGTAGCCTGCGGTGGTGCGGCAGCCCCGGAAGCTTGGACAGCTGGGTTCATCAGGTTACCTCACGCTCACAAACGAGAACCTTTATCAAGCGTAGTGGGCCGGCTGAATTGTTCGCTGAGTCGGTGTGAGTCATTCCTCTGAACACTGCGCTGCCAGGGTCGGGAGCGCCACAAACGGGCCAGTGCTACCGGCGTGATCGCATAGATCAATGTCACCGCCTTGTCCCAATACACGGCACTCTGATAGACAGTACGGTCGCGCCAAAGTTCAACCAGGCTCGGTGGCTTGGTGCCTTCCGGAAGTTGGAGAGGATATTTCGGCCATTTACCGCCGTAGCGCTGTTTCGAGCGGCAGATGTAGCGGCCAATTTTGGCTCGCATGGCGGGCGACAAGGGCTCTACCTGTTTTCTGTCGCCCACGATAACGTCGCGGTGGACCATCGTGTGGTGTTCACCCTCGCCTCTCAAAATGGCCGACCGGTCGGCCCCCTCCAGACAAGTAACGCCAGTCTCAAACGGTACCTCAAGAAACTGACAAATCTCCTGCATGCATTCGAAGGTATTCGAAGTGAGATCCTCGTAATTCACTTCATGCACTGGCCGGCCCTGTGCGCGGATTGTGTCACACGCCTCCTTTAGCTTTTCGTTTCCCAAGAACACCTTCCTGGTTAAGCTCTTCTTTCTGAAAAAGTTGTGAGTTGTAGCCGCCCGGGTCATGCTTCCAATCACTGCATGTAAATCTCTCCAAAGAAAAATGAAGCGGGCGTCGGGAAACCGCTCGGCCTGGCGCAACGGGCAGTCGTACCAGTGCGGAGTCTTTTCTCCCCAAATAGTCGCCTGTTTGCGGCGCGCTACGGCCTGGTAGACAATTCGGGTCGCTTCCCATACATCGGATACCTCAGCGGGCATGGATTCGAGAGCAACCCCGTGCCTTGAAGGTCCCTGATTCCAAAACTCCCACCTCTCCCGCCATGCGCCGCTGCGCAGCCGCCCCCATAGATAAAGGTGGAGCTGCGGCAGATCACCTTCGTACAGGAGTGCGATCTTAGAATGCTGATTGAGGAGCGTGTAAAGCAGAGAAGAGCCAGAGCGCCACACGCTTAGAACGAAAAGCGGACGCATGCTTTGGGTCGGCGCTAGCACCGTATTCTCGAGGCCTTCGGGTGCAGTCATCATGATCGCGGACCGGACGGTGCGGTTGCCTAGCGGATCTCCAGGGCCAGACTTGCCAGTGCGTCAGCCGCGCGTGCTGGGGTGAAGGGCGCCATTTTCTCCAACGAGCGCGCCCCCAGCCGCTTGGCAAGATATTCATCAACGATAAACTTGGCCATATAGCCCGCCAGTTGCTCCGTATCGGAAGGATCGAAAATGAATCCATTCTCTCCATGCGTGACCATTTGCCTGCTGCCAGCATACTTTGAGCACAACACTGGCTTTCCAAAGGCCATGGCCTCCAGCACCGCAACACCCCAGGTGTCTTGTCTGGTTGGGGAAACGAAAACGTCGGCGCTCCTGTAATACAAGCCGAGATTGTGATATGCCACGGAGCCAACTTGATGAACAATGCCACTCAGTCCGTAATCTCTGACGGCAGTGCGCAACTCTTCTTCCTCGCCAGCACCAACGAACAGAACGGAATAGTTCTGAAATCCCTGTCTCACCAGGATCGCAGATGCCTCAATGAGGTACCGCCATCCCTTGCGCCAATTCAGGCCTCCCACATACAGGAAAACGGGGGGCCTGAGCTCGGGCAGGGAGGGTTCGTTTGCGCCTGATCGAAGCAGGCGCACATCCGGTACTTGACAGGGATGGCACAGAATCTTGGCTTCCGGCATTCCGATGACGTCACGCAGATAAGAGGTTCCTTCCTCAGCATTGCTTACGGCAGCATCGGCAAAATGCGCGATACATCGGCGAAGCACGGTCCGCAGTTTGGAGTTGCCGACCGCATTGACGGAGCAGCCCTCCCAAAAAATAATGACACGAGAACGTCGAAGTAATCTGAACAACAAGGCGCACACAGTCCAACCGCTAAAGCCCGCAGCAAACACCACGTCCGGACCGAAGACCGCTAACCTTCTCAAGATCGAGAGCGGGGTGACAATAAATCCCCGGCGAGCCTCCGGAAGCCTTTTCTTGATGTCGACATATCCCAGCCCCGGCAGAGTCTGCACCGCAAAGCTGTTCTCGTAGCCTGTCGCGAACCCGGGCCAGACGCAGGTAAAAACTACCGTATGAGGACAGCGGGCAGCGAATTCCTTGAAGATCGGCTGCCAATAATAGCCGCGGGCAAGCGATGGAAAAAGCCATGCCACACGAGTATCTCTGGTTATTCTGAGGGCCCGCCGCTGCTCGACGATATCAGGAACGATGCTCGCCATAGACGGTGTTCCAATACTTCTTGTCGGATTGGCCCCTCAGAAACATGCTGATCATGAGAATCGCGAAAAATGTCATGAATCGATCGTCCGGCGCACCGCCAAAAGTTGCCGCGACCAATCCCCATACGAACAAATGGGTGTACAAAGCGAGCCCGGCAGCGGCGTAGTAGCGCAGATCCAATGTAGGGGCGCGCATGATAACGTCCTTGAGATTGACTACGATCAGGACATTTATTACCGCGACGGGGATCAGCCCTGCCAGACCGTTGTTGTACAAGACCTCCAGGAAGGAATTATGCATATTCCCCGCTTCCTGGAATGCGCCAGGAACTTCTTCGGATAGGAATCTCGACGAGCGGTATCCATTGCCGAGGATGGGGTGCGCTTGAATTTTTGGCCAGGCCTCAGTCCAGAGATTGGTGCGGCCCGTCAGGGTACCCGCATTCCCCTCCTGGCTATATCTTTCCAGGCTCTGTCCTAGTGGGGTAAATGCGATGCACAGAATAAGGATGATAGAGAATGCGAAGCTCACGGCGAGCGCCTGCGCCGGCCTCTTGAGCAACAGGAAGAACATCAGAAGCGACACGAAGCTGGCAACCATGCCGCCTTTGTTTCCGGCCAACATGATCACCACCACGGCATACATTCCACACATAAGAAACAGGAGATTCTTTTTGAGCAAGAAAAAGAGGAGGCACAAGAGCAACAGGATCCCGGCAGCGCCTGAAAGCCCGATGTTCGGGAACCGGCCGCCCCTAAAGGGATCTGACTCAAAAAGCGGCGCCAGGAACGCCTTGGTCACAATAATTAGCGTTCCGAGGAACAGCCCCGCAAAGAGTCGAAGGGTGCCTGTCTCGTCTTCGATTGCTTCTCCGATGGCGCAGAGCGTTAAGACGATTACACAAAGCTTGAATGCCAACGCCGCCGAATACATAGGCTTCGGCGAGAGTGGACACGAGAGCACCGCTACGACGCCGAAAATGGACGCCCACTTTAACGGGCCGGCAAACAAGCGCCGAAGGTAAGCAGGCCGGAAGCAACTGATGAAGACGAGAACGAAAAAGGACAGTATCCAGGATAACGCCTGGTAAAATGCGCCAGGGTCCACATGTCCTCCAGCGGCGCTCCTGGTGGTTTGGCTGTGCGTGAATATCGCTTCCGAGACCATCAAGAAGACCCAAATCACCAACGCGGCGGCCAGGAATGCTGCTCTCCCCCCGACAAGAGTTCTTCGGGAAAAAGGCAGGGCCAGGCACAGTGCGGTGAAGAAGATTGCGCACCCGAGGAGAAATGTGAATAGCTCGAACGAAGCCCCTGCTAGGGCCATCACCATCATCGTGAGCATTGCACTTGAGCAAATGCCAAAAACGCCACGAAGAATGGAACTCCGCCTCCATGCAGCCCAGAGCGGATAAGATAAAGTTGCGCTGGTCATATCTGCATTCGCTATTGAAAACTCCGAATCAAGGTTGCCGAGCAGTTCCGGAATCGTGCAACGATCGAATGTGCTCAAACACCTGCAGTAGCCGCCTTCGTGGCGGCGTTCTCTACGGAGGCGGCTCTCGTGAGTACATCCTGGTAGAGCTTGTCCACGAGTTCAGCGCGCGCGGACCAGCTGAGTGTCTTGGCAAAGTCCCACGCGTGCGTCGACATTTGATTCTTTTGCCGCGGGGACAGCAACGCATATTGTTCAATCGCTTCCGCGAGATTCCTGACGGTTTCCTCGGGCTCGCCGACCGGGACCTTGAGAGAGGCGCGGTCTGGCACCCAATCGTGAGCGCCATGCAAATCCAGAGTGACGATCGGAAGACCCATGGCCATGGCCTCAAGCAGCTGCGACCCGAACGAATCGCGCAGGCTGGTGAAGAGTAGGGCATCATGCTCTGCGTAGGCAGTTCGTAGCTCGGTCCAGGTCAAGCGACTGCCCTTCCAGAAAACCCTGTGCTGAAGATTGCGATCCCGAACCATCTGGTGAACTGTCTGGGAATCCAATCCATCGCCCGCAATCGTCAACGTCACATTGTTGTGGACCTGTTCCAGGGCATCGAGCGCCAAGGGAAGGGCTTTTCGCGTAAGCATTCGCCCTACCCAGAGGAGTCTAAGAGCCCCGCCTCGCTCTTCAAAATTCCGAGGTCGTTCGGCAAAGTAGTCTGTAGGAATTGCAGTGTCGCACATTAGACTGCTTTCTGTGCAGCCCACTGATCGAACCATATTCAATGTGTCGCGGTTCGCTGCCAAGACAAAGCTCATGCGTCTTAGCCATCGCCTGTGAAGAGGTGAAAACCGGAGCGCCTTTGTCAAAGTCGAGCGCAGCCGCTCTCCAGGTTTCTCTGCACCGAAGTATGTCAACATGCTTGCCGGAGCAGTCTGACCTCCGCCCACCGGACCAAACACCACAGGGATGCACAAGCGCCACAGTTGTGACGGCACATGAACGCTGGCATAAGTGACGTGGTGTGCCAGATGGAATTCAAACTTGCTAGCAAGCTCTCGAGCTGCCTTCAACGCCGCAACCTGCCAGCATACATAATGCAAGGCCTCGGACTTTTTGACCCACTCGTAAGGCACAGGCACATATGTGAAGTGTAGATTCGCGATAGGGTTGGCCCGCAGGCCCGCCTCGATCGGTTCCTGATTGCGTTTTGCAACCAACACGTGGACTTCAATGCCGCGAGCGGCGAGGTGAGTTGCCCAGTTCCAACCAACTCCTGGCTCACTACCGGCGTTCGGCCGGCAGGCGTAAGCAGAAAGCAAAATTCGCATGGAAATTATTTTGTGAATTATCCCGCCCGGCGCGATTCCGGCTCACTACATAATCCGTAATGGCGATTCGGACCCTCAAGCCAAGGCCGCGAGCAGCAGAAATGGAACAAACTGGGGAAACGTCTTCTATTGTGGTGGATTATTTTATAGGCGGAATCCGTGTCTGCGTCGTGTCTACCATTCCGTCCGTATTCGATGCCAGTGTGCCGGTGCGAGCGCAGGCATCGATAGCGCCCGCGTCACGAGAATTGATGGGTGACAGCCCAAAGATGTTTTCTATGCACTTCAATTCGGAGGCGAATTCAAACTGCGTGTGCGTGACCTTGTTCTTGCAGTAGGGGCCGATGCAGATCAGCGGCACACGGAACCCTAGGGTTGGTACGTCATCCTGCACTGGCGGCGGAACATGATCGTAATAGCCGCCCCAGTCGTCCCACGTAAGCAATACGATGGAGTGAGCGTAAACATAGGGATTGCTGAAGTAGTTCGCCAGGCGCGCCTGAGTCCACGCTTCTCCGTTGCTCATCGTCCCTTGACCAGCATGGTCGCTATTGCCTCCCAGCGTGGGGCTGACGTATGCGATTTTTGGCAAGGTGCACGCCGTCGATCCTAAAGGGCCACCGTTGTCGAACCCGACGGAATCTATACACGTGTTCGTTCCGCCACACTGGGAGTCAAGCGTACAGGATGTGGGGTGACTGTTGCTGCACATACCACTGCAGTTGCCCACAGCCGTATCGAAGGCAGTATCCTGGTAAACGTGGTTGGCCCAACGCGTCGGGTTGAAATAGATGTCCTGAAAATATGCCGCCGCATTCCAGCCAGTATTGTGTGAATAGTAGCCCCACGAGGTCGGGTCCGTCCCGAGCACTGCTTCAATTTGATCGGCAATCGTAGTCAGCGCCAAGCATGGAGCGCCCGGGGTGCCCCCGATACTGTATTGAGTTGAGCAGGTGTCACCCAGCGCGGTACAGCCAGGGTCAGTCGTGCAGGCTTTCCCGCCAGCAGCGGGATTGAACGTATTGGAACACTTTGCACCCGTTTTACAGACGCACGTACAGGCCGTGGTCTGATGATTGGTACAAACGCCGCCGTAGTAGTCGGTGCCGGTCGAAGCCTGCGTACTGCCCATTGTCCTAAGGTAAGTGTAAGGAGTCAACGAGCCGTTATGTTTGGCTCCGCATGTCCAACTGCTGGTAAAACCCCCGTGGGTGCCAGGGTCGGTAGATGATCCGATCGCTGTTGTAAGTGCCCCGTTCCACTCGCCGGAGGAGGCCGCAAACAGGTAGGCGTGATTGGGCAAGGACGGGCCGCCCATCATGGAAAAATGGTTGTCGGCCAGCCCGTAAGTCGAAGCCAGTTGGTAATAGTAAGGAATCTGTGTGGACGTGAAATAGGTCAGACACAAGCTGCCGCAAGCCGGAGTTGTCTGCGTTTTATTGCAAGTCGTCGGCCACGCCATTAGGCCTTTGTCAAGTTCGCTGATAAATGCTGACTGAACATGACTGGGGTCTTGACAGTTGAGAGTCGGGTCTTGTAACTGCAAGTTAACAGTCCCGCTAGTTAATTTTCCGGTAGTGATCTGGGGACAGGAGTCGCCTGCGGAGCACTCCGGGCCATTCGGTGTCGTGCATTGCAACGGCTGGCACCAGCCGCCCTGGCCACAAACATCGTGGGTTCCGATCTTGGTGCAGGACGTGCTCTGGTTGTTCGTGCAACGTTTCGGGCTGTTACCGCCCTGGCAATAGTTCTGCACGCCAGGAAACGTGCCGAACATTTCATCCATCGTGCGGTTTTCTTTGATGACGAAAATAACATGGTCAATCGACTGCGCCGAGCACTGGCACGCCATGAAGATTAAGAGCGTCCACCTTATCATCGCGTTTTTCATTGTCTCTCCCCTTCGCCTGTTCGTCTCCAGAACTGCCACCAATGCTTATGCGGTTTGTCGGCCTCCGCCCCTGCGTCGCCATCGATGTCGTAAGGATCCACGCCTGGCATGACCACCGGTGCGGTCAGCATCGGCTGTTTTGTCACTGGGTCAACCACCACGCAGACTTGCGTCATTTGACCTTGATAAGCCACGTCCCACATCTCAGTTCCTTTAGCACATTTGCGTTCCGCAAAATGCGGCTGGACACGGTGAACGCAGCCGGTCAGAGACAGCAGGCCCAGAATAAGAGCGCATCGCTTCATGGGTTGAACTGCCATGGCGTTTCGTGACCACATCGTGATTGGGGTTTAGGGACTCGTCCCGCTTAACTTTGCAGCCGCAGGTCGGATGTGTTCCCAAACTCCTACCACAGGTAAACGTATCTCTTGGGAACGATCGTTCTGCAAAGCTCATCTACGGGCCGCTACAGCAATTCTGGGACTGGCGCTAGAGACTCGCTGGCTGAATACCCTCCGAACTACATAGTGCGGTCGCGCTTTTGCTTCTTCGTAGACGCGTCCGACGTACTCTCCAATGATCCCGAGGAAGAACAAATTTACTCCCGAGAGAAAAATAATCGCCAACAGGAGAGCCGTGAAGCCTTGCGGAGAGTGCAACCAGAATTTCACATAGAGCGAATAGAGCGCATATACAAACGAGCACGCTATAGCGAGACTACCGAGAATAGCAGCGGCACGCAGAGGAATGATGGAAAAGGCGAAGATTCCGTCGAAAGCCAGCTTCAGCAGCTTCAAAGGGCTGTACTTGGTGCTCCCCGCGTGGCGAGCTGCGCGTTCGACGGGGATGCCGATCTGGCGAAATCCGACCCAGGTGCGGAGCCCGCGCAGGTACCGGTGATGTTCCGGCATCCGGCGGATTTCGTCGACGACCCGGCGCGACATGAGACCAAAATCGCCAGCATCCAAAGGCAGTTCGATCGAGGAAAGCGTCGCCAGCAAGCGGTAGAACATGTAGTAACACATCCGCAGCCACCAGTGTTCCTTGCGGTTCATACGCCGCACGTAGACGACGTCGTATCCCTGCCGGTAGTGGTCGAGCAGTGTCGGGATGGCCTCCGGGGGATCTTGGAGGTCCCCGTCCATGAGAACGACGACGTCTCCGGAAACCTGGTCGATGGCAGCGGCAAGGGCAGTCTGGTGACCGAAGTTGCGAGACAGCTCTACCACCACGATCCTGGGGTCTCGCGCGGCAGTCTCTTCAAGGATGGCGAGAGTCCCATCCGAGCTGCCGTCGTTCACGAAAACGATTTCGTGCGGGCCGCCGGGGAGTGAGTCAAGGACGGCACTGGTCCGGCGAACAAGTTCCGGCACAACCGCCTCTTCGTTGTAGATCGGAATGGCGAGCGAGACACGAGGGTTAGCGGTCATCGACGGAACTGCCCTCCATTTGACACAACTCGATGCTTTTCGCTATCGATTCGATCATGGACCACGCGGCCACTTCCGCCCCACCAACCTCCAGCGGGTGCACCCTTAAACCTTCGACTTTGGCGCGCTTCCCTTGAAGTAAAGCATGTTCCAAAGCGTGATACCCGCACCCTTGAGAGGATAGGGTTCAAGTACGATCGGGTGAAAGATTCCGGTAAAGATCGATTTCCATTCTTCAAAGGGACGCACAAACTTGCCTCGGTCCGCGTGGGCGACCAGCCGAGCAACCGGCCAGTCCGGGGGAAGCACCGGCTCCAGAATATGAATGCAGCCGTCATCCGTCAGCAAAGTCCGCAAATGAGACAACAACTCCACCACCTCGGCCGCGGCGATGTGGTGCAGAAAGCTGTTCACCAGGATGAAATCGAAGCGGTTCTCCGGAACTGTCCGGTAGGTGCGCGCATCGGCAACCACGAAATCGCGCCCATAGCGCTTGCGGGCAGATTCGATATAGGCTGTGTTAATATCGATGCCGCAATATCTTGTGTGCGTAAAGTGGCGACTATTCGTGCCCGGCCCGCATCCGATATCAAGGACATGATTGATGCTGTTCATGTTATTGTGCGCGAGCACCGGGGCAAATTTCTGCGCCGCAAATGGCGCCTGCCACAACCGATAAACAATCGATTG
Source organism: Acidobacteriota bacterium (assembly GCA_013289685.1). Classification (GTDB taxonomy): domain Bacteria; phylum Acidobacteriota; class Terriglobia; order Terriglobales; family Acidobacteriaceae; genus Sulfotelmatobacter. The sequence goes on from JABCZL010000011.1 coordinate 39,204, forward strand.
TTCGAGCATAGTCTCGGTGAGGCTCATGGTTTCCATCTTAGGTTGAATCGGGATATCAATTGCTGCTCCGCATCTAACTGTGTCTTAGGACGGCCATAAGAGACGTACCCAAGAACTTTTGCGGTAAGGGCTCGCATCGTGCCAGGGAGTAAAGGAGACGGTTGATTGTGTTCCCTCTAGGATCGAATCCGGCCTTTCCGTCGGTGCGCCGGATACTGATCCCTTTGCGTGCCAGGAGAAGAGGGACAAGGGGCAGCCCCCAATACGTTACAGCGCTTATCTTGAAACCATTCTCTCCGGCAACTTTCGCGACGCGCCCCAGCGAGTAGCGCCGAACGTGCCCCGCAGCCCGGTCGTAATCGGAATAGAAAAACTGGTGCGCCGGAACGTTGATGATGAGGGCACCGGAATCCGTCAGGTGAAACTTAGCCGATTGCAGAAAGTCTCTTTCCGAGTCAATGTGCTCCAGCACATCGAACAACAACAATAAATCGAAATGTGCGCCAAACTCAGGGTTACGCTGATGAATGTCATAGCAATAAAGCGGGCTAAGGCGGCTTACGTTCTTCCGAAGGGTGACTTCATTGAGGTCAAATCCGGAGACGGAAATCTTGTAGTAGTCTTCCACTTCCTTTTGCAGCAAGCCGTTGCCGCAGCCGATTTCCGCAGCGGACTTGGAGTTCCGTAAAACGGAGTCTCCCAGCCGCCTCATCACGGCAAAACGGCGCCGGATCCAGAAGTGATCCTCAGTGGCGATGTCGAACCACCAATCGCCCATGCTTACCGGCTTCGGAGAAGTCAGATAGGTGATAGGGCGACTCTCAGAGTGTTTCGTCAAACAATTATTGTCGGCGTGGTTAGTTGCATCTCTTTGCGACAGCTTGGCGGGGGACGGCGAAAAGCTCATTGCCGCGCTCCGTCTCTTCCGGGCGTCGAAACCCGCCGGTAGACCGACAAGCGATAGTTTGGAAGGGATAGGAATCCCCATCTGGTGTTAGTCCCAAACAGTCCCGCATGCGCTGGAATCAAGTCCTGCCCAGTGCTATACCACTGACCGCCAAATTCTTTCAACAGGTACAATCTGTCGGGGCTAATGATGCAGGCCGTGAGCCGGCTCTTTTGAGTAAAAGACATCTGGCTCCGAGGATCCCAAAACGATGTTGAGGCGCCAGTCAACTTTGCCGCGTAGTACGCCTGCGGGTCGATATACACCGAGTCATCAGACCGGATATTGGAGATAACAAACTGCTGCACCTTCGAATAATCGCGATCCTTCCAATCCAGGACACAGGAGAGCACATGCATGCCGACTCCAACGACGCTGGCCAAAATGCAAAGTCCCACAGCAAGGCGCCGAACACCTGCCGGCAACTCTAAGTCCAGGCTTGCGCAGACACAGACCGCGAGGGGTATATACGTCATCCACCCGTAATAAGTCGGGAAATGCGCTACCAGGACCAGAGTGAATCCAAGCAACGGAACAAATATCACTCCGTACATCAGCGGGGAGCGCAGCCGAAGAGAGCGGCTACCATAAAGAGCTACCGCCAAAAGCACCGCTGAACCCAACACCATGGGTAAGCTAAAATCCTTCGGCAGTGTATTTGAATGCCGGAACTCTCCCTGAAGCAGGCCGTTAACAAACCAGAAACCTTTTGTTGGTGAATGAATGAATCCGAGGAAGTGCTGCAGCACGCCATGGCTAGAGAACAACCGGATAAGCCCGAGACCCCCAGCCACGACGCCTAAAGCAAAAGCAACAATCTCATGCCAATATTGGAAGAGCGTAAATGCCAGCAATGTTACCCCGAGCGCAGCTTCCAGAGGCAATAATTGCAGCCCAATCCAAGGGGATGCCGCTCCTGCAATAGCCAGAGCCGATAGTCGAAGTGGCTCTGACTTGAACGAAAAACTCCAGAGGGCAAACGCTACGACGAGCATCCCCAAACAATCGTATCGGCCGCAACGGTAGGAGCAGATTATGGAGTAATCGCAGATCAACATCGACACAAGCAGGAGCCGCCAGCGAGTCGAGGGCACGAGGCCGGTCCGTTTTGCTGCAGACCATATCAATAACATCGCTACAGCCATGTAGACAAAGTTGATCGATCGAACGGACCGCATTGAAATGCCGAATACCTTCAGCCACGGAATGAGCAGCGCTGAGTGAGCAGGGCCATTGTAAAAATAGAATGCGGGTGCATCTTCGCCCGGAACGGCCGCGGTGAAACCGTGTCCCGTTAAGTAGTTCACGGCTGGGTCTGTGTATATCACTTCGTCGAAAAACGGGAATGGGTAACGCTCAGCGGTAAGGATATTGATCAACAAGAACAGGCACAGAATCAGCGCTACCCAAATCCATTCATGCTCCTCGCCCAACAGATCGAGGCTCCACGACGTCGATTCTGCCGTCAATGCCGCATCAATTGTCGCGGTGTCTGCCATCACAAATAATTTACGCAAGATTCAAGAAGAATGTGGGCTTGATCAGGCGGCTTGGCTGGTGGACGGGACTCGCACGCGATCTGCGTTTCTTAGTTCGCGCTCAATCCAGCGGTACGTGACTTCGAGGCCGGCTTCGAGCGAAACCCAGGGTTCCCATCCTAGAACCTGGGAGAGACGCGAGTTGTCGCTGTTTCGTCCGCGAACGCCCTGCGGTTTTGTAAGGTCATAGCGCTTGACCAGACGCTTACCAGCGATCGCCATTACCGAGTCAACCAGACCATCAACGCTGGTCATGGTCGACAAGCCAAGATTCAAGGGTTCGTGATAGGTAGAGGCCATGAGTCGAACCAGGCCTTCGATGCAGTCCTCAATGTACATGAAGGATCGCGTCTGCTTTCCGTCGCCCCAGACTTCAATCTCATCGCCGTCGCGTGCCAAAGCCACCTTTCGAGAGATCGCTGCTGGCGCCTTCTCCTTACCTCCTTCGTAGGTGCCGAGGGGGCCATACACATTGTGAAAGCGGATGATTCGGGTATCCAAGCGATAATCACGCTGGTAATAGCGACATAGCTCCTCGGTGAAAAGTTTCTCCCACCCATAGCCAGCCTCCGGGTCGGCCGGGTACGCATCCTCTTCGCGCAAGGGAGTGATGTCGGCGTTCCGTTGTTTATAGCCCGCGTAGACGCAGGCCGATGATGAGAACAGGAAACGAGTTATGCAATTCAGTCGCGCGGCTTCGAGCATGTGCGTGTTGATCAGAATGTTGTTTTTCGCGATTTCAGCGAGCGAAGCGCTAATGTAGCCGATGCCCCCCATATCCGCTGCAAGATTGTAAACATGGTCGATTTGGCCACGCGTTGCCAGCAGGCAGCTATCGTACTTTCGCAGGTCTAGCATTTCGAACTCATTGGCCCGCGTTGACTCGTACTCCGGAATCTTCAGGTCAACGCCGCGCACCCAATGTCCTTCATCTCTGAGCCGATTGACTAGGTGGTGGCCGATGAACCCACCGGCACCTGTTACTAGGACTCTGATCTGCTTTCCCATGAGGTGTGTTCCTTGTTTGAACGCTGTAAAACTGTTAGGTGATAAGAGGTGGATGAGGAGAATCGGGCAGAAGGCCTACAAGCTCCAGAAACACCAGACCTGCAGCTTTGGGAATTGAAATGAGGTAGCGACGCCAGAGTCTTTGTGGCTCGCTCAGTAAGCGAAACAGCCATTCCAGTCCGTTTTCTCGCATCCAGACTGGAGCCTGACGACTTCTACCGGAATGGAAATCAAAGGCAGCGCCCACACCCAACATTACCTGAACCGAAAGCTGCTCGCGATTTCGGTGCATCCATTTTTCCTGCTTAGGAGTGCTAAGCCCGACCCACAATACATCCGGGGAGGCTGCGTCTATGCGTGAGACAACGTCCCGCTCCTCTTCGCCCGTAAGCGGGCGGAATGGTGGACAATGGGTGCCCGCGACAACAATCCCGTAACGTTGCCGAAGAGAGTCCGCAAGTCGTCCTGCGATGCCGGGCCCGCCTCCGTAAAAGAAATGACGGTAAGTGGCTCCGGTTTCGCGGCAGAATGTTTCCATCAGCTCTGGCCCATAGACTCTACGTTTCAGTGGATGCCGATGCCACCGGCCTAACCAGACGAGCGGCATCCCGTCGGGAACTACCAAGTCGGCGGAATCGAGTGCAAGTCGAAACGCGCAGTCGGTTCGTGACTCAGCGATCCCGTGCATACCTGTAACGGCTATGTAGCGTCCTTTTGCGCCGCCTTGGATCCAAAGTCGAATCTGCATGACCACTTCCGGTATTTGGACTGCATGCACCGGAACGCCGAGGACACGAAAGCTAGGCGGCGGCTCGAGCGTGCGTCTCAATTGCGGAGTCATAAATATTCATCAAGAGATGGTAGTTTGTATTGGCGGTATACCGCTTTTCGTAAACTCTTCGGGCCGCTTTACCCATAGCTGCCATTTCATGCGGGTGTCCTCGGGCCCACACAACTTTCTTCGCAAGTGCATCGGGATCGCCAGGTGCGAAATGCAGGCCGGTGACTTGGTCTTCGAGCATCTCCTGAATTGACCCCACAAGGGCGCCCAGCACCGGCGTTCCGCATGCGAAAGCCTCCGCGACAACCATGCCAAACGGCTCGTTCCAGACACTCGGAACGACCAGAAACGCGGCCTTCTTCATTGCCTCGTATGCCTCCTCACGTTTCAATCGGCCGGCAAAACCAACGTATTGAAGTTGTTTCTGAGCGACTTCGTTTTCCAGATGATGGCGCATCGGTCCATCTCCGGCGATTACGAGCGGAACCGCACACGGCAGGCGCTCCCAGGCTTCCAGAAGCGTCATCGGACCTTTCTCAGGTGAAAGACGCCCGAGAAAGAGTGCGTAATCTCCGGGATGATCTCGCTCGCCTGGATCGGGGTCCACGAAATTCGGTTTGGCAATTATCTTGTTTGCTGGAAATCCGGCTTCGATGAACTTCTTTCTTACGAAACCGCTGATTGCGATGTAGCCGTCTATCCTTCTAGTCCAGGTCTGCCTTGAGCGGTGCGTTTTGAGCATGAGCGCAATCGCCCCGGACATCACACGCGAATTGCGATAGCATCCGTATCGCACACTCCGCAGAAGACTATGTGTCACGCATTCTTCGCACGGCTCGGCGTTTCGATAGAAAGTTGCGGCAGGGCACAGCAGCCTGTAGTTGTGGAGCGTCTGGACGACGGGGACACCTTCCTCCTGACACGCGTCGTACACGGAAGGCGACACCATCGCAAAAGTATTGTGAACATGAACGAGATCTGGTTTGAGATCTCGGAGAATGCCGCGGACCGCGAGCTTGCTATCGCTGGCGGAAACGATTCGGCTAATCAGGCCGAGCCGTTGTCCGAAAGACAGATCATCAACCTCGTCATTACTGCGCTGATAGATATTAACTCTGTGTCCGTTTCGCTCCAGCAATCTGGTTTCTTGAGCGACTACGACATCCTCTCCACCTGGTTGTTTGTAACTGTTGTGGATAATGAGAATGTTCATGGCGATGGCGTGGAATAGGCTGGAAGACAGTGAGCGTCCGGCTGCAGGGTCTTATGCTGCGCCGGAACCCCTGAGGACGGCAGGGATTGTTTGCGCGAGGATCTTCATGTCAAGCCAGATCGACCATTCATCCAGGTACTGAAGATCGAGCTTCATCCAGTGGTCAAAAGCGATATTGTTTCGTCCTCTGACTTGCCACAGGCAAGTGATGCCGGGGCGCACGCTAAATCGCCGTCTTTGCCAGTCTTGGTCAAAACCTTCATAATCACGCAAGGGCAGTGGCCGTGGACCTACCAGACTCATATCTCCTCGCAGGACGTTGAATAACTGCGGGAGTTCGTCGATGCTGGCACGTCTGAGCAGCCGGCCAAACGGCGTCATTCGTGGATCGTTCCTGATTTTGAATACGGGCCCTGCAGCTTCGTTCAAAAGCTCAAGCGCCGGCATCATCTTCTCTGCATTCGGCACCATGGTGCGGAATTTGTAAATGAAAAATCGTCTCTTATTCCGTCCTATGCGCTCCTGCCGGAACAAAATTTGGCCTCTTGAGGTCAGTTTGATCATCAGCGCGACCACCGCAAGAACGGGTGCAACAGCGACGAGGAGCATGAGGGATAGAGTTATATCAAGGATGCGCTTCAAAGCGACTGGCCATCCATCCCGTGGAGAAGAATATGCCGTGATCTGAGCTCCGTCATCAAGTTCCTCTGCGCGAGCACGGGCGATCTTTAAATCGAAAATCTCGGAATCGAAACGCATGAAGATGCCGTGCTGCTCGCACAGGGCTGCGATCCGAGACGAGTGTTCATAGAAAGATCGCAAGGGAAGATAGTTAGCGACCTCATCAATCACATTGCGCCGCAAATAATCCGAGAGGTCATCGAAGCTGCAGCACAGCGGATACGGTTTCTTTAGGCCTGCGCCCTCATGCCATTCCCGGTCCACGAATCCGAGCACTCGATAACCCCACTCTGGTGTCGCCTCTAGCCGGCGAGCAAACTCGATGGCGCGTCGGTTTGTTCCCAAAATCAGTATGTAACGGAGATTACGGCCGCGCACACGAGCGATCTCGAGGCAACTTCGAATTAGTACCCGCGATCCTGCTACTACTGTGGAAGTACAGATCCAAAATAGAAAGAGAAACAGGGGCGTGATCATGGTGATTCGAAATATCATCGCGACCACTCCCACAAAAATAGAGGCAAGCGTGGTGGCGCGGGTGGCGTTCGCAATAATGTCGCGCCGGCGGGACAGCCGTTGAGACTGATATTGACCGCAGAGCGAGAAGATGCAGTGCCAGGTCAGGAGGATCAGACCAAAAATCACAACATTGATCAGCTTCACTCTCACCGACAGGAAAGCAGAAAGAGGTACCCCTCCACCTTGTAAGCGAACTTGCAGAACGGTGACAATTCCGAAAGCCCCAACCATTAGCCCGAGGTTAAATACCTTGAGCATCCCGAGATATAGGCGTCGTTTAGCCATGTTCACAATTAGGGGATCCGGGGAAGGAGGTGGGAAATGCCGCCGGGCGGAGCCTCGGCTGTTGCTACAGCCTGCGATAGACAAAACTCGGAATGGGAAATGTCCTTCGGTTGAGGACTGCCCCCAAAACCTCGATGTGAGCCTCGCGCAAGGTTTGCAGACCTTTCAGCGCTGATTCGCGACGGGTGGAATCTGCCTGAAGTACTACAACTACCCCGTCTGCAATCCGGCCCAGGGTAAGGGCGTCAGTGTAGAGATTCAAAGCTGGCGAGTCGATGAGAATGTAGTCGAACTCTTTGCGCAACTCCTGCAAGCGCACCTTAAAGCGGTCGGAATTCAGTAGGCCGTGCGACTCCGGCTTTAGAGTTCCTCCTGAGAGCAGCCACAGATTGGAGGGTTTCAGTTGCTTTGCAAAACGTCTTATGCCGCCTTCTTCGACAAGAGAGTTGACCAAGCCGCTACTATCGAGAACCCCCAAGAATCCCGGTAGAGAAGGGGTCCTGAGATTCGCGTCTACGAGACAGACCGAGCCGGAAGTATTTGCCGCCAAGATACGGGCAGCCTCCACACAGATTCGGCTACAGCCATTCCCCCGGTCAATTCCAGCAAAGACAATCGCACGAAAGAGATTTTCCGGCTGCCCCAAAAAAATACGCTGAACAAGTTTGAAGCATTCTTGCTGCGCAACGGCGTCGAAATCCGATACGCCGCAATGTGTATCGTGGTCCCCATCGGACCCTAGAAACAGAACTTTGGCGGACTCTCGGCCGGGAGGAGCCTCTCGTGGCGCTTCTTTGAGCGCCTCTTGCATCAACTCAAAATTCTTACTCATGCTCTTGCTTCCCGGGAATCGGAGGTCGAGTCCAGCAGAAACCCTCGTGCCGGGTGGCTGGAAGACGCCGGTTCTTGGTTCGATGAGTAAACTTTCATAAAGTAAACGTTGAAAAGGATACCCCATCCGCCACAGTGTCACATGCACATGTAAGTTCTTCCGACATTAGCGGCACTGGTCCCCATAATCACCTAGCACGTCAGCCGCGCGCACATTTCCTCTTCGAGAAGCAGCCAACAAGAGGAGTTGAGCCTGTGCGCAGTTCTTAGGCACGGCCGTCCCCTCAAGATAAAGCCGACCGAGCTCCACCTCGGCGTCGCTACTCTCGTTTCTCACCTGCTGCCAGAGCTTCGCAGGGTCATTTGTCTGAATCAATTCCCAGCGCGCATGCAGTTGCGATTTCTCCGTCGGTGTCGACGAGGCGGCCTCACGCTTGCCCGAAGCCTCATGTGTGGAGGTCTCCGGGGCCGATTTTGCGGACTGCCGCTCGCCTTTGAGGGTCGGGTCAGTTGAGATCCACCGAGCCGTTTTCATCGCTGAATCGAGCGGTATCGTTTCCATGTGAGAAGTCGCAGCGATAGCAAAGGAATGACGGCCTAATGCCTCTGGGCTCTGGCGGCCACCAGAAAAACATACGAGTTGCAGAAGCAACATGAGAGAAACTGCAAGTCCTCTTCGCCAAGAGAAAGGTGGCCGGAATTCTGTGACGGGCTTGCCCGCCTTTACAGCAACGAATTTGCGCTCTGCCGGTTCCTGTTCCGGGTCTCTTGCCCATTCTGCCTTGAGGTCCAGGTCGTCCAAACTCTCACGAACCACTTCCTCCCGGATGCTTTTTTGTTTTAATACGCAACCCAACGAAAGGGCGTTGAAACAAATATTGTTAATGATTCGCGGAATTCCTTCGCTGTATTTTGCGATCAGTGCCCCCGCCTGCGGCGTGAAAAGTGGGGTGTTGAAGTCGTAGCCTGCCACCCGAAGGCGATGGCCTACATAAAGGCGGGTCTCGTCAACACTGAACGGCTGAAGTCGAGTGCAGATTGAAATTCGCTGCCGCAGTTGAAGTAGATGGGGTGATGCTAATTTTTCGCGAAGCTGAGGTTGACCCGCCAGAATAATCTGCATCAGTTTGGCGCTGGTGGTCTCGAAATTTGACAGCATTCGCACCAGCTCAAGAGCGGAGTCTTCAAGATTTTGGGCTTCATCGATCACCACAACGACTCTCCGCCCCTGACGGGCCTCGGCTAATAACACATGGTTCAGCTGTTCCTGCATGCGGACAGCATCTCCCCCATCGTCAGCGAAACCAAGATCGCGCAGCAGGCTCCGCAGTAGTTCCTTGGGGCTGCACAAGGTCTGGAATAAGAACACGGTCCGGGCTGAACCTTCCAGTTGACTTAGAAGCTGGAACAGGATCGTGGTTTTACCCATTCCGGGTTTGGCTATGAGGGACATGAAGCCCCGCTGGCTTCGGATTCCGTATGACAATGAGGCCAATGCCTCACGGTGAGTCGGGCTCAGATATAGATACCGTGGGTCTGGCGTCACTCCGAAGGGCTGTTCTTTCAAGTTGTAATAGTCCAAGATCATGTGCCATCGCCTAAGCAGTCTGCTTCGGAACACTGGCCAGCACCGGAATTCTGAGAACTTCAAGCACTTCCGCGGGAGTGCGCAGCGACGGATTGAGATACTCAGCTAGGAACGCCGACCCCGTACTCACGAACGCCGCAAGCACAACGCCGACAAGCAGCACCAGGACGGGACCAATCAAAGGGAGGATCGGCAAGATCGGAGGAACTGCAATTGCTACATTCGAGATCCGTTTCTCGTCCAAAGCATCGGAAGTGCGCTCCTGTTCTCTCTTCGAAAGATAAAGCAAATAATTCGCTTCATTGGCCTTGACCTCGCGGATCAAGTCCGCCTGGGTGAGAGCCTTTTGATCCAAATCGACCATTTGCAACTGCAACCCATGTATGCTGTGTTCGAGTGCTCCCGCGGTCGCCCGGTGAAAGGCCAGATCGGCTTGCGTCTTTGCGATGTCTTCTCTTATTAATTCAAAAGTTGGATCTCGGTCTGTAGTTTGGTTGATGTACTGCTGTTTGGCCGCAGAAACAATGGCGGCCTGGGTTTCGGCGATTTCTTGGTCGGCTTCCTGCACCAGCGGATAATTTGGCTCATATTTCATCATGAGCTGGGTTTTCTTAATTTCCGCAGCCAGAAGATTAGCTTGCAATTGTTGCATCAACGACTGGGCCGAGTCCGTCGACTGCTGAGCCAGAGAGCGGTCAGGGGTGACCTTAATGCGGGCCGTCTCGTCTTCAATTCGGTGTTTGTCTGCGGCAATCACTTGCCGAGCTGATTCGAGAGCGCCGACTGCATTGACGACCTGCTGGGCCAAGTCTGTCCGCTGCACGTCAGGAGACGCAATGCCAGTTGTCTTCGTAAAATCGGCGAGGCGGGCCTCTGAGTCTGCCAGGGCTTGCTGATACTTCTGGGTCTGCGAAGCAAAAAACGAGTACGATCCCTGCGGCCGGTGCACTGCGAGATGTTGTGCGAGGTACATCTTACCGAGGGTCTGCAGGACGTCGTAGGCGAGTTGCGGGTTGGTCGACTTGTACGCGACTTGAATCAAATTGCTCTTCGACACGGCTGTGATGTCTAATTTGCCGCCTAAATGCTCAGTGGCGCGGGCGACATACCAGGCTTCATCTGCTCCAGGGTGAAAAAAAGCGGTAAGCGATTTCCGCTCTCTATCTTGAAGGCCAGTGGCGGTTACCACTTTTTGCAGGAGATCCGGGCTTTTCAATAACTCAACCTCGGATCCGATGTCGTAGTCCGAAACTGGAGGAGACGCCGCTTGTCCTTGGGTTGACTGTGACGTAACCGTGGGATCCAGACGTTGCCCATTCACAAGTATTTCCATGCTGGCCTTATGGGTGTTGTTCAAGATGAAAGCGGCCACCACCGTGCCAAGCATAACCCCGCAGAAAGTGTAGGCAAATATCCGCTTGCGGCGAAACAGTGGTGCAAGCAGGTCTCGCAGCGTGGGGTCCGAATTCCGACCCAACGCACTCTCCGGGTTTGGCTCAGTCATGTTCTTGGATTTCCTAAGCACGTCATTGAGCTAAGAGAGTCGTCCCGTTAAAGCCCAACCCAGTACCAAGGCCGAAATTGTAAGGAATATATTTTCTGAAATTCGCAATGAACTTCTCCGGTACAAAGATCATGTCGCCGGGACGAAGACGTACATCCTCGTTCACATTGTGGCCGTTTAGAAGTTGCTTTATGTTGAGCTTCTTGACCTCCACCCAATCGGGGGATACGCGATGAAAAAGGAACACTTGCGTCTTGGCTGTTTGCAAGAATCCGCCGGCGACCGCAATCCCCTCCGAAACTGTCGTATCGATGCGCAGCGGATATTGGCCTGGCTTCCCAACCTGTCCGTTCACAGTGAATTGCGGGGGCTGGAAGTTTGTGAGGTCCACAGCCACGATCGGGTTGTGCATCGTCTTCGAATATGCCTTCGTCAGAGCGTCAACAATCTGCGGAACCGTCTCTCCCTTGACGTATATCGTTCCCCCACCATTTGGAAGCGTGATATAGCCGTCCGGTTGAACGGTCACCGACACAGTCTGGATTTCAGGAATCAGCGGGAAGGAAACTGCCAGGATGTCACTCGGCATCACTTGATAACGAGGGAGCCGCTCTTGAAGGACCGGCGGGTTCGAGTCGATGGCGCTAACCCCTCGAGCGGCATTCATCTTGCTCGAATCCGATGGAGTCGTCTGTCCAAAGCTTAGCCCGGAAACTACCATGAGAATCAAAGGCAGCGCCCTATAAGACAGCCGTATTTTGAACATGATCGTTGATCCTCGAAGGCATTCAGTAGCTTGGACAAACCCGGTGCATCAAATGAGTAGAAACCGGCTCACGCAGACTTCCGCGTTCTACTTTCGTTCCCGCAAATGATTTCCTTCGGGCGAAATCCATAACCGTTCCTTGGCGAATGCGACCACCTTCCATGCGTGGTTGCCGCCCCATGTTCGCCACGCTGACAAGCTGGTGTATTCCATCAGTCGAGCACCCAGAAACAAAGCTTCGCCATGGTGAGTTAGCACTCGCCGTTTTCCATAGATTCGTTCAGAACCCTAAAGCACGAAATCCAGAGCGCATAAGGGGCAGAGTGGAAATGGCCGCGGCTCCAACAGTAAGATTGCCGACTCCCCGGTAGCCAAGAATAATTAGCAGCCTTTTGTGAACCCGCGATCACTGGCTTATTAATTTCATATGAATATCGTGGGGGCGCCGCGACCCTGGCCTAGACGACTTGGCGAGGGCTGAACGGCGAAGCATCGCGGTTGATCCAACTCGAGCAGGGCGGCTATGGCAGTCGTCCCTTCATTCCGGAATTTCGATTAACACAAGATTCACATTACGTTCATTGCAGCTTTAAAGATCGTCTGCTATAAAGCATCCTCGTTGTGAAGCAGTGGATGCCCGGCACAGACTGGTAGTGCTGGGACCGTGCGGTGTTACAAGATCAGCAGCTTATAGAGCAAGGGGGGAAGATGGGTTTCGCACAGGCTCTAAATGGTCTCTTGCTGCCAGAGATCCCAGAGCTGCGCAGCCTTTCCAATTTGCAGTTGGCGGCCGGCCTCGTCACAAGATGGTATGCGGTTTTCACGATGCCTCGTCACGAAAAGCGCATCGCCTTGCACCTTGAGCAAAGGCGGATCCAGTCATTTCTACCGCTCTACAAGGCCAAACATCGGTGGAAAAACCGCTGCACCATGACTGTCGAACTGCCCCTGTTCCCCAACTATCTTTTTGTGCGAATTGATCCCCAAGAACGTTTGCGTGTGCTTAAAGTTCCTAGTGTGTTATCTATCGTTTCCTGCGGACGGGAACCTGTGCCGGTTCCGGACCACTACATTACCGGGCTGCGAGACGGACTTCTCACCTACGGAATAGAACCCCATCCCGGCCTGGAGGTGGGCGACAGGGTACGCATCACAACCGGTCCCATGACCGGCATGGAAGGCGTGCTGGAGCGCCGGAAGAATTCTTGCCGTGTCGTGCTCAAACTGGAAATGATCGGTCGGAGTGTGGCCGTTGAAGTGGACACCGAAGACATAGAGTCGGCCGCTCCAATCGGATTGCTGGATCAGGGCTCACCAATTAGCTTGTCGACCTGCAATCACAAATAATCCCTTGCCCTAACGAAAGAAAGCGGCGCTCGGGCAAATGTCCGAGCGCCGAATATTGGCATGCTGTGCGTTTCGGTCTAAGTTCCTACGGCAGATAGTAGCGGAACGAGGTGAAAACCATCGTATCCAAACCGTGGGGCTCACCTCCGGCACCCGACCACGCTTGCCGATTGACGTAGGACAGTTGCGGACCCCACTGGATGCGGCCAAAGTTGATTTTGTCTTTTGATCCGTCGTAGACCTTGAACCAAAAGCCGGCGGTGCCCTCTGCCACAAACCGAGTGTCCGCGGTGCACTTGGAAAGACTGCCAGGGATGAAGCCGCCGCTGCCCGGTATGGTTTCGCTGAAGCAACCGGAGTTGTTAAAGCCTCCCCCCAAGGTAGATGGTCCGCCCGCGCCGTAGCCGACATAGGCGTTGTAGCTCGTGCTATTGAAGTTCGAGTTCAGCTCAAAGCCGCGGCTCACATACTCCACACCACCGTTGAAGTAGACATCAATCTTGGGCCCGTGCCACTCCAGAGTTCCCAATCCCTGGTAACCCCTCAGCAGCCGAAGGGAGCCGTTGGCGCGAACCGTCGTATCCGGCAAGCCAGCGCTTCCGTAACGGCCTTCGCCATTTCCGCCGAATCCGTGCACGCCGATGTCGAGGTGCTTATTCATGACAGACCAGCGTGCGTTCGCACCGAGTCCGAATCCGTCGCGTGAGCTGTTATAGGCCCCCAGCACGCTGGGTCCGGGTGATGAAGCGCCCGGACAAGTCAGCGTCAGTATTTCGTCTCCGCAGGGGAAGACGCGGTCGCGGAAGCGGCTGTAGACGCCGAAGATCTCGTAGTGCCCGAAGCCGGGCTCAAATGCAAGCTTCGCGACGACATCCGGCGATGGATTGAAAGAGTAAGGGGCTGCGAAGGCGCAGGTTGTCACGGGAGTCAGAGGATTATTATTGAGCAGAGTGGTGGTGCAGTTCGTAGTGGCAGAGTTGTAAAGACCGCCGCCGTTGCCGGAAGAGCCGAGCAAATAGTTGGTTCCGTTGCCATGGGTGGTAACGGTCGCCTCCGAGTTCTCTACGGCGAGGGCTAGCCAGAACTTGTTTCCCAAGTTCTTCGACACACGCAGCCCGTACTGTCTTGCCCAACTGAACCCCACGGTGTACTGCGGGTCGATGGTCATGGGCAGCGCTTCGCTGCGGTTGTCGACACCATTTTTAGTCTCTGTGACCAGGCTCCACATCTGACCCCCCGTAAAGGTAAATCCATTCCCCAGCGCGACTTGACCCCACGCTTGGCGTTGGCGGAGCGTGTAGCTGTTGCTCTGGTTGTTATTAGAAGTCACGCCTGCCGAGAGGAAATCGGCCTCAACATAGCCCGAGAGCTTGGCATCTTTTACATGGCCCTCGGCCAGCATCGAGATACGCGACTGACGGCCTGAGCCGTAGAACTCGGAGAGTTGGGTCTGGGACGAGCCAGGCATCGGCACGGAGTTGAAAGGAGTGTTGATATCCGCCCCAAGTGCGCGCGAACGCCGCACAAATTCTGCTGCCAGGAAGCCACCCGGAGTGATGGTAATGCCTTTGAAGTGGATGGCGGTTGGCGAATCGTTGATGGTCTTTTGCGTCTCCTGCAGCGACACGACGGTGTTGGCCATCCCGGTCCTCAAATCGGAGACGTCGGTCTTCAGCGTGGCCACGGTTTCCTGCTGCTGTGTCGTCTGTGCCTGGGCGGCATCCGCCTTCCCGGCAGCGGTGGTGGCAGCGCTTTGCGCCTGGTCCAACGCCTGATCCTTGCGATGAAGTTCATCGCGCAATTGCGTAATCTGCTCCTGGAATTCAGCCCGCTCGGCTGCCATTTCATCCCTCAATGCCTGAACCTCCGCCTCGGTAGCCGCGGGGCTTTTCTTTGGCTTCGCTGGCGTGCTGGTCTGTCCGAGCGCAACCGTCGCTAACCAAAAAATCGCGCACACTCGCAACGCACACTTCATGAGGTTCTCCTTTTCATGACGCTGAATGAATATCGCCCTATCTCTACCGGATTTAATTGGCCTTCAATCACACTGGAGGCTAAGCTTGACGGCACAGATGCACGGTCCAGCTGACACACACACCTGCTCTCGGGAAAATCTGTCCCATCCAGTCCCGGAAATTCAGACTCATTGTCTTTGCGGGACCTCTAAGAGATTTCAGGATTTGGCAGCGACAAATGCTATCGGCGCAGTGTTACAAAGCAGTTACAAAGAGGTGAATTTCTGGTGAATGGACGGTCACCATACACAGAATTGCGGCGTGGCGACACATTACTATTCGAGTATCGCCAATCCGCCGGCAGCGGAGGCAGCTTTTCCTGCGGCGCGGCTTATTTCTTCGGCTAAGTGGGCGCTACGGAATTCGTGTCGGCTACGAGATCTGAGCGGTGCGGATCCAACAGAATTCAGTCAGTGGTCAAGGGATGACGTGCCGCCGAATCAGGCCAGTCTGGTAGACTACGAATCCGAGTTTTGGAGGCTGTTGCATGAATCGTCTTACTATCGCCGCCCTCTTGGCGGTGCTGCTATTCTTTTTGGCCTGTTCCAACCTCAAGAAAACGAAGGTCACCGAAGAGAACAAGCGCGAGGTGATGTCCAGAATTGCCCAGGGCAACGAAGTAACGAATGAAGAGCGGCACTTGCTGGTTGAGTATTCGATCCGGTACAACATGGCCGCGATACTGAAAGGCGCCAGACCCGATTTGCCGGCCGGAAAAACGATTGGCGAGATGATCGAAGAGCAGCGGAAGTGGGACGCGGAGCAAGCACAAAGTGGAAACACGCAGCCGCAGCCCGGCCATTGAAGTCGCGGTCCGAGATCTCGCCGGGGTCACCGACGATGACGCAACCTTCTCTGCACTTGACGGATTCGCTGCCAGACTTTGGCTATTTGTGGCGACCTTTCCTTGCCGCCGCCGCAGCCTGTTGCGGCATTGTAGCCACCGAGAAGTAACCGAGCGACACCTGGGGCGTACTTTGCTGGACGAGATCGTTTTCCACGAAGAAGCCCTGAGTGGAATCGATCATGTAGATGTCCGATGTGAATGCAAGCGATGAATTGTTTAGGTTTGCACCCTGCAGCCCCGTACTTCCCATGCCATTCGCAAATGACGCTGGGAAGCAGCCATTGACCGTCGAAGAACAGCTCTGGGAACTAACCATCCCAGTAAACGCCTGATCAGTATTTGATCCCACGTCCAGGGCGCCCGAAAAAGAGGAGGTCCCCACATTCATAAGGCCTGTTCCGTCGTATTCGCTACCATTTTGCTGGCTGAAGTACAGGCCGTACGTTCCAGACAACGTGAGTGGACCAGTCGCTTGGGGGTAAGCGATCCCCGTCGCATAGAACGGGAATGGGTAAGTTGCGTTAGGATTGCCTGAAGCCAGAATCAAGGCCGGAGAATTGGAACCAGTTAGATAAAAGATCAATTGGGGGTGATAGGCGCCGTTCGGACTGGGAAAATGTGCCAAGGAAGAGCCAAAGCGACCAGTTCCAACCGGTCCCAGTGCGTACACGCCGTCGAACGTTCCGCTGATTGCCGTCAGCCCAAAGGTTATCGGAGATACCAACGACTGGAAAGCGGAATCGGCGTAGCCGTTCGTGAGTGAGCCCGCGCCGTCGGGGGTTACCACTCCAGCGGCCGTGAAAGTGTCGGGAAGGCCAGAGGCAAAATCGACCCCAAGCAAGCTAAACACGTACGTTCCGGAGAATGCAGCGTCCGTCAGGAAACTACCAGTCGAGGATCCCTGTCCGATGGCGAGGCCAGCGATCGAACCTACACCACTCTGATCATCTTCGATCAGTTTTATATGTGTAGCGTCCACTATGTAGCCCCTCAAGCTGACGGATGGAGTAGACAACGAAGGATTATTGAGGGCTAACGCCACAGTGACTACTCCGAATTGGTCAGGAGCCGAAACGCTTCCGGAAGTGGGTATTCTGCCGTTCAGCGTTTCAAAGACGTCCTCATCCGCGATACTTCCCGATCCTGAAATGTTCTTCGGATTGTTGGGCTGATTGTCCACATTAAAGACACCACCAATGCCGACGGGTCCGGCTCCATTAAAGTCAGTGCCGCCCATCACGAAGGCATATCCGCCCGCAAGTGTTGCGATCCCAGCGCTAGTCTGGAGATCCATACTGCCGTTTGCTGAAACACCGCTTGGACCGCTGGGATTCGGGGTTGCAGCGATCAACACGCGGGAGTTGGAAAGATATGCCAGCGCGAAGGTTTCCTGCCCGATCGGAGAACTGGCGCCCGGGTTGATGTTTAGCGTTCCTCTTCCGTCCGGACCAATGAAATAGCTGCTTCCGGAGGCCACAATATTGCCTGAGTAGGAGTTAAAGCTTCCGTTCAAATCAACGAGGTTGACGGTCTGCTCTCCGGAAGTTACGTTCCCATTACCATCGAGAACAATCGTAGCGACAACCTGGTATGGAGATCCGTTCTCGTAACCTTGCACTTCCAGAACATAGGTGCCTATCAAATTGCTGCCGAAAGCGGTAACGTTGATCGAAGTCAGAACATTCTGGGAGTGATCGGCGGTTGCAAATGCGCCGATGTTGACGATCAGTGTGTTCCCGGCCAAAGTGGACGGTGGGGTGTAGGTGACGGGTTGGCCTGTACTCGTGTGGGGAGCGCTGAGAGAACCGCAATTGCCATTCGCGCAGGTCAGACTCCAGTCAACTCCAGCGTTGGTCGAGTCGTTCGTAACAGCCGCTGTCAAGCTCGCGGTTGTCCCGACGACAACGGAACTCGGCGGGGTTGACTGAAAAACGATTGAGATCCCCTGTTGCGGTGGCGGAGGAGGATTCATGACGTTCGCGGTGCTTCCGCTGTTACATCCAGCAAAAGCCAACATTAGCGCCACCGCTACAAGAAGGGTCCATCGACTAGTTGCCACCGGTAATCTCCTTCGTTTGGTTGACCAAAAATATGGGTCATCCAAGCCTCAACTCACGCTGTCTTAAGTTAAGGGCATCGACTCAAACATCGCATCTTTCGCGCTTCACTTCCCGATTCCGCGCAAATAGACGAACTGCGGGCTCCCCGCACTGCCGGACGAGCCTAATGTATAAAAGATCCCCAACGTGCCTGAACCGAACCCCTTGGATGAGGGCTTAAAACTAACGTTGATGGTGCAACTGCTTCCGGAGGCTAGACTCGATGGACAATCATCAGTCTCTACGTAGCTGCCAGAAACAGTGATTCGCCCCAGGAAAGTCACAGCTCCAGCCTTCGGGTCGGCTGGATCATTGAACAGAGTTACTGTCTGGGGGGAACTGATAGTTCCGGACGATACTCCCCCAAAATTCAGGCCTGCCGCCGGAAGCAAGCGCAGCGGGCTAAGAGGGTTCGCTTTCAATTCGACGGGGAAGCGTCCGCTGTCAATCTCACAATCCGATCCTGCTCCCCCGGGAAAGCACTCCAATGTGTTCAACTCCAGGAAGTAATCAAGGCTCGCTCCTTGGTAAGTAAAAGGCTGCGGAATCAAAGAAATCTCGACGCTACAACTCCCTTGGGGAGACAGCAGTGCGCCTGTGCATGTGTCGGCAGAGATTTGGAAGTTCGGTAGTCCGGTCGTTTTGTCAGCGTCGCAAGAGGAGCTGATCGTAGGTGGCACGCCGGAAATAGTCCCGCTTGTAGCGGTTATGACTTGAAGCCCACCGACCGCTCCGTCGTTCAGAACCGGCCGCGGGAAGGGAGTAAGCGGATTCACCGAATAGGTGCACGGCGCATTCGCAGGGCCCACGATCTGTACTGGATAAGCACTTTGGTTTGTGAAGGACAATAGTTGCGGTTGGCTGGCTTCGCCCACTGCCGCGGCTCCAAAATCGATTTCGCCCACTGAGGGCTGCAGGTAACTTAGCCCGGTTCCGGTTATCGGCACTGAAAACGAGGTATCGTTGTCGTTGGTAACCGTGCTCTGAATCGTAAGCAGAGCGCTAAGAGTGCTCGGGCAACTCGCCGCGATACCTTGACCCGGAATCCAACCGCAACTCTCTTGCGGAGTGAATGTAACCGTAACAGTGCACGACTGTCCGAGCGTAGACGAGGCAAGAAAACTGGAACAGTTGTCTGACTCGGAATAGTTAGGGATACCGGTAAAATCTGTTTGTTGATTAGGTAAGAATTGCAAACTGAGGTTTGTTAAGGGAGCCGCACCGGCAGGCTGATTGTTAGTCAGCGTGATGGTCTGGCTTGTGGGAGTGCCTAGTTCACTCGGCGAACAATATGCCGTTGTACAGACTAGAAGCTGAGGAGAAAAGATCAGGGGGCTAGGACTCAGCGTGATTGGCTGCTGGCAAGGCGAGGCATCGTTCAGCGCCAAGCATAAGTAACCCAGATCGGCGCACGACTTTGAGTTTACTTGATAAGCCTTCCCCGTTGAATGCAAGACGTGGCTGCCGTTGGGTGCGACCGGATCGAAGGTCACCGGTGACAACTGTGAGCCTGACGCGCCAGTGGCCGACACACCGATTTGACCGTCCTGCGATCCGTCTGTTCCGATCAATTGCAGGATCACAGTATTGCCGCTGATCTGGCCAGTTACGTTGACCGCTCCATTCGAGAAACAAGGGTAGTTCGTGATCTGAGTCGCGGCGTCTAGAAAACTGAAATTCCCTGTCACAGTTGCACTGCTGGCGCCTATGTTATTGCCCTGGACGAGAGTGCCCGTGACCGGAAACACCTGGTTTTCGAGCGCAACGCTATGAAAAGTACCAGTAACTGCGCCAGTGAGGGGCGGAACTAAGATTGCACTCCAGACACCCGGCGTTCCCTGCGTCGTGGCTGCCCCACAAAGCTGGCCGCTCACCGTGCCACCACCCGTGGTAGTGAACTGTCCGCTGCTTAGGCTGGAACCGTCACTGCTCAAGGTTCCAGTAAGTTGAAACGTTGCGGCTCCGGCCACCGCAGTAAGGGTCACGGTCTCGCCACTTACTGTCCCGCTGAGAGTCGCAGAACCACCGTCACAAACGACCGGCAAGCCGTTCACTAGCTGATCGAAAGCTACGGAGTACTGGGCTTGACCGTTTACCTTGCCGCTGCTCTGCACCAGAAAGCCACCTTGCAATCCATATTGAGTGCCAGCGGGATAGTTTGAATCGGAAGAGACCATCGTAAACTGCCAGTTGCCAGAAAGAGTCCCCGTTTGTGAAATACTGCTCGTAGAGTTGCCGCCGCAGGCGGAGAGCATGAGTGTGCATGCCAATAATAATGTCATCGCCAGAAGCGTCGTTGCGATCTTCCGCCGGCACGACTCGAACGTGAGTGCAGCTTTGCGATTACTCAGCATGCTTTTCGAATTCCTGTGAGTTAACCAGCAGGCCTGGGTCGGAACTGGTAGCCGAGGCCCCGCTTACACCGCCTGTTATTGGCACAGCAAAAACAGTTTGGAGCGCTGAACTCGCGATACTCAATGTCGCGCCCAGACATTGCGCACCGGAACCACCGCCAGGACATAGTTGTTGCGGAGAATAGCCGACCGAAATGCTGCATATCTGACTCGGTTGCAACGTAAACATCTCACCTTTTGTGGGAGTACCCCCCGGTCCGCAATTGTCCGATTCCGTAAAGTTGGTTTGCCCACTGTTGTTCGTCAAGGTAATCGTGAGCCCGGAGATCACTGCGGAACTGCTCGGATTAAGAAGCGTTACGCTCAGGGATGTCTTCGATGAGTCGACGGAGGCAGGAGGAAAACCCAGCCCTGCAGGATTGACGCTGAGCGGCGATTGACAAGCGTTTGTGCCGGTTACGGCAAGACAAACGCTGCCAGAATCAGCTGGGGCTTGGAGCGTTCCACCGCCGCAACCAGGCGCAAACACGGCATACCCAGTTCCAGTGAGTGACTGCAGCACAGGGCCGCTTCCGGCGGATATTAATGTAAGAGGCCCGACCTGTCCCACGGTAGTGCTGTTGGGTCCCTGAATCTGTAGAGAAACCGTGTTGCCGCTGATCTGACCGGCAACCGTCACACCGCTGAAGCACGGATAACCACTAGAACCAAAGTTCAGATTACCAGTTAACGCAGCACTACTTCCCCCGTTGTTCGGTCCTTGAAAAAGCTGGCCGGATACCAAGAAAATCTGCTCGGTGAGGCCAGCAGTTCCCCCCGTGCTATGGAAAGTGCCCTGGATTGAACTAGAAGTGAGCACGGGTATGAGCGATGCACTCCAAGTTCCCGTTGCGGCTATGCCGCATCCCGCGCCATCTGTGGATGTGTACGAACCCGTGATCGTCGCTCCGTCGTAACTGAGAGTTCCAGTCAAGGTGTACGTCTGCGCTCCGACAGATTTTGCAGTCAGGGTCACAGTCTGACCGGAAAATGTGCCGGATACCGGAGCAACCCCGTTGTTGCAAGGAGTCGGAGTTCCGCCGCTGCCGAAAGGCGGTTGCGTCATAGTCACGAAGTTGACTTGTCCCGATGCAGAGTTACCGTTCTGAATCAGGAAGCCTCCCTGGAGCCCGCCGGAAAAAGAGGGCTTCGTTGGATCAGAATTCAATTGCTGCGACATCGTGAACTGCCAGTTCCCGGAAAGAGTGAGAGGCACTTGGGAACTGCTGCTCGAACTACTGCCTCCACAGGCAGCCATCGCCATAGCTAGCACCAGCACAAGAGGCAGTTGTACGGCCCATCCCGAAGGTGCTGGTCGAGTCGGTCTCGATTTGATCATTATCCACTTGATCATTGTCCACATGGTCTATCAATCCTAGAATGCGAGCTTCAAGCCGAACTGAAGCGTACGCGGCCTATGGGCGTCGATCGGGTGTAAGAATGAAGCTCCGGTTATGCAGTCGGCTCCTTTTCCTTCAAAACCGGCGGAATAGAACTGTCCCGCATAACAGCTGATAATGTTGTTACCGGTCCTGCCCGGATTGTCCGGATCGTACAGCCGGAATTCGGTGTGGTTAAAAATGTTGAATGCTTCCGCGCGAAACTCGAGTTCTCCGCTCTCGCGAATCTTTGTATGTTTCAGCAGTGACAAATCGAAATTGATTCGGCCCGGGTTGTTCAGATAGTTTCGGCCTGCATTGCCGAACGTGAGACCACGCGGGGCCACAAACTCCGCCGCATTGCCAATCAGCGGACCGTAACTTTGCGGGTTGGACCGGACTACGGTCGCAGGCAGATTCTTGTTGACATCGGGATAGGAGGCGACGATTCCATATCCACTGGCGACACCGGCATTGTCAGTCAGGGAGATCCCCGTATTTCCGGCGCTGTTGATAACGGTGAAGGGAGTACCGGATTGCGCAATCGTGACTCCCGAAAGTTCCCAACCATCAAGCAGCAACGCGGACATCGTGCAGCATCCCTTGCCAGGGGTATTGGATCCGCTCGCTCCCCCGTTCTCGCTCCACGTCCAATCGTGGACGTTTTTCGCGAAAGATTTCAGCGGCAGACGATATACGTAGCTGAGGTTCAGTAAGTGCCGCTCGTCAAAGCTTGAACTGGCGCGATTCCCGCGTAGGTCGAACGAATTCACCAAGACTGGATCGCTTCGATCGGAGGAGTTGTCGATAGAGTGGCTGTAAGAGTAGGACACACCAGCGGTGAGCGGACCACTTACATGCCGCATAGTAACTTGCAAAGCATGATAGGTCGAGCTCGCCACATTTTGGAGGGACAAAACTCGGCCGAGTCCTGGATAACCATGGCCCGCCAGCGAATTGACGTTGGGAATGTAGGGATTCGTGCACGCTGCCTGTAAATGCACGTAAGCCGGGTTAGTGGAAGTAACGAGTGCCCCGCCCTGAAGGAGGAACGGCGTGGCTCCGTCCCCTGGATGGTTAGAACTACTGTAGCCCGGTGGAGCAACTGTGCAGTCGGCGATGGTTAGGGGTTCATTAGGTCCGAAAGGATTCTGATTTAGCGGTAATGGTTGCAGCTGATTCAACTGGCGCTCAACCGTAAGGTGTGTTCCCTGACTTCCAACGTAGGCCATAGTGAGCACGACCGAATGCGACACTTCCCTCTGCATTCCTAAGCTCCATTGCTGAGCGTAAGGCCAAATTGCCTTCGTTGGGATTCCGGTCACATCGATCGGAAATGCGTCGCCAGCCTGCGGTTGAATGGAGTTCGGAAAGAACTGGGCGATCGGACTCAGACATGGATTTGCGGAGTTAAACTGCGAGCCATACCCAATGTTTCCGATGCAAGGATAATTGAGCGGCAAAGATTGGGTCATGCTGAGCACCAGAGGCGCACTAGCTTCAAGCGACCCTGTGTTCGCCTCGTTGCCCGTACCGTGCTCAAAAAAGATGCCGTAGCCGCCGCGAATCGAGGTCTTCCCATCGCCCCGTGGATCCCAGGCGAAACCAATGCGCGGAGCAGGATTGAACAGGTGTCCTTTCATGCAACCGACCGGAACTCGTCCCTCGCCGCATTGCACAAGTCCGAGCCCGTTCACGATCGGACTACCCGGAGCGAACTGAGAAACCGGTACCGTGCTCCCCTGGTACAGAAGCTCGCCGTAGGCCGGATCGACTGAAAACTGACCCGGCACAAAGTTCGAAGCCACCCAATTCCACGCATTCCGATTCTTCTCGCGATAGGTCCCAAACAAACTGACTCGCAATCCCAGATTCAGCGTCAGCCGGGGAGTAACTTTCCAGTCATCCTGAAAATATGGCTCCGCAATTTGATAACGCTGATAGTAACGCCGGCTCGTCGAGTCTTGCGTGAAGCTCTGCATGAATCCTTCGTATTGCTTGCCACCAAAAAGTGGCTCCTGGATCAAAAAGTCTGCGAAGGCATTTCCGGTGCTGTGAGAAAGGTTGCTGAAGGTCAACAATCCTTGCGTGTCGCCGGAGGCAGCCCCAATCGCATTGTTGTCCTGGTTACGCTGCGAATATACGTATTGAGCCCCGAACTGGATCGTGTGTCTGCCGCTGCCCAGAGATTTGCCCACATCGTCGCGGACTGCATAGGTCGGATTCGTGTGACCCCATGGCATGTAAGAAGGGTCCACCGCAAATCCTTCACCGCCATACGCGGCATTTGTACCCGCGAAATTCAACCCGGGCATTTTGCCGCCGAACCCGTTATTGAAGATGTATCCCATACCGCATTCCGGAGCACCGGTGATCGGGTCCACGCTGATCAACGGGTTGCACTGTCCCGGGTAGGAAGGATCGGCAACGAGAGGTTGGCTTAGCGACAGATTTCTCTGGAATCGAGCGCCCCCGGAGCCATTCTCATCGACCAGCGTAATGCCAGAGTTCGTGTAGCTCAGGACAACCGTGTTGAGCAGGCTGGATGAGATCGTATCCGACAGATTGGCAACAAGACTGATCCCTGGGCCATAGAAGCGGTTCTCTACGGTCGGAAAGGCGTTGTGAACCACCCCCCACTGAGGCGTTAGTACTGTAGTATCCCAATCGTCGTGAATGTAGCGGAATGACGCCCGTATCTTGTTGGTTAGCGTCTGATCAACGCGAAACAACTCTTCCCGCCAATAGGTCGACGGTGAAACCGCCGAGATGTAGCAGTGATTCGGATCTTGCGGGTCAAGGCCGGTTACCCCCGAACTGACGTTGGGCAGAAAGAGATTGCAACCAAACGGGGAATTCGGGATCGGGATCAGATTTGCGCTCAACATCGCGATCGCGTTCTTATCCACTCCATATCCACTGCCCGGAAGACCCAAAATCGGAAGCGGGGAATCCGTCACACTTGTCGGGCAGTCCGGATAGGCTGCACGGCTGAAGGACGCTCCCGAGGGCGCACAAACGTCACTGAAATCAAAGGCGCGATAGACGCCGTTTCCCAGAACATTTGGAACGAGATTCGGCTGAATTCCCTGCGATGTCAGAATGAGACCACGTTCTTTCAAGCCGGGAACCGCCTGGTTGTAATCCACCGGCGTTTTCTCCAGCCGAAACTCCTCGGAGAAGAAAAAAAATGTTTTGTCCTTCTTCGTATTAAATACATGCGGAATATAAAGGGGACCACCGATCGTGCCTCCGAAATCCTGCCGACGGTAGAGAGGGGCGTGATTGCCGAAGACCTGCGGCGCGGCCGTCGAACCTGGAGCGGGCGGAACGCTGTACTCTACGTCGAAGTAGTTCCGCGAGTTGAAGGCTTCATTGCGGATGAACTCGTAGAGGTTGCCATGGAGCGCGGAGGCTCCAGACTTCGTAGTCACTTGCACCGTACCTGACGCGGTGCGCCCGTATTGGGCGCCATAATTCGACGTCAACACCTTCACTTCCTGAATCGCGTCCAGGCTTGGATAAACCATCAGCGTGCTGGATGCGCCATTCAGTCCGGTGTTCAGCACATCGTTTCCATCCACTTCGAACGTGTTGTACTCGACTCGGCCCCCGTTCACGCTGTACTTGACGCTGCCCTGCACGCCCACTTTGGCCTCGTCCTGCCCCGTCTGATTACTCACGCCCGGAGCTAACGCGACTAACTGCGTAAAGTTTCGGCCGTTCAATCCGATCGAAACCACTTCTTTTTGGGTGATCGTCCCGGAAACAGTCGCAGACTCAGTCTCCACCTTGCCCGCCGTGGAAGCTTCTACGTTGACTTCCGTCTTCGCCCCAGCCGGGTGCAACGGCGCATCGAGGGTTAACTCCATCCCCGCTGCTATCTTGAGGGTATCGAAGGGATAGTCAGCAAAATTAGGAGCGGTTACGGTCAGCTTGTAATCGCCGGGCTTGAGGTGGGTGAAAGAGTAAACACCCTTGGCGTTCACAGGGGATTCTCTTTTTTCTCCTGTGGCGCTGGTCAGAACCGCTTTTGCATCGGGCACGATGGCTTGGGTTTGATCGGTGACCGTGCCGCTGATCGACGCTTCCTCCCCGCCAGCAACAGCCTGCTCCTGAGCAGCAACTGTTTGTTCGGGCGCTGGTGCGGCCCCCGGGGCGGGCGCAGCATTCAGGACGGCGTCAAGCTGTAACTTGCCACCAGCCTTCACTGAGACAGTGTCCCAGACCTTGTCCACGAAACTTGGTGCTCTTACAGTTAAGCTGTAATACCCCGGATAAAGATTACTAGCCGAAAATTCTCCATTTGCATTAATGGGTATGGAAAGTTTCACGCCACCCGCAGTGACGTTGGTGAGTATCACTTCAGCACCGGGCACGACCGCATGCGAAGCATCCGTTACGGTCCCGACGATCGAACCCTTGTCAGCGTCCTGATTCGCTTGCGGCTGTGCGCCACTTATCGAGGCAGCTAACAGAGCTAGGAGCAGCGCCGTCAGAGCTCGGACGACACCACTGCGAATGGAAGAAATCAAAACTGTCTCTCCGACACAGAAACATTCAGGATAGTTGGGTTTGGCAAGGGCGAATTCTACACGGGCACACCCGAGCGGATATTAAAACTGCATGAATTTTCCCCGCACCATCAAATCGCCCTGGTAGCTTTGTGAGACATCCACTTAAACAGCGGACGGCGAAGTCAGCGAACAATACGCTTCTCAAGCAGTCGTTATCTGTCAGAAGCCCAGGATGTTTTGACGCTCTTTTCAACAGAGAAAATCGTCGGATGCGAAAACACGGCGATTCATGCACCGGGCGGAGTGTATTTCTTCAAGTATCCACAGAAGCGGGCTTTCAGGCTGGGTTTGTAACCTGCCGTTCATCTAAATTTCATCATCTTCTCACGCGCGTGTAACACGCCGTTGGGGGCTGGCCTTTATATTTCTCGCGGTTGTTTCAAGCAAACAACTCGGTGGGCTGGGTTCCCAGGTACCTCTCAGCTCAGGTTCTTACGAGTGATCGCTACTTTTGCCGGGTCGATTTAGCGAAAAGCTTTTCTCCAGTACTGTGCGGTGCTCAGGTTCGTACTTGTGCCTGTGCGTGTCCCAACAACCGTTTGAAAACTTTTTTCGAGAGGAAAATAGAATATGACGAAGCTTCGCACGAAGTCAGTTCTCACGGCGATCACACTGGCCGTGATCCTAGGCCTGGTACCGGCGGCGTTCAGCCAGACGAGGGTGGTCATCGCCGGCTCCTCGGCCCTATTCAACTCCGTCGCTCTGGGCGCTTATAACGGTGGCTCCGGCCCGGTCGGCGCCGTAGGTGCAACCTTTCACTGGTCCTTCAGCAACTCGAACCTGGTTCTGCAGGACACACGCGTAACTCCTGCCAACAACGACGCTGCCAAGGTTTGGGTGGTATGGGACAGCAACTCCACCACCAGTTCCGGCGAGCCGGACGTCTGGGTCTATGCCAACGTGGACTCGGTTGTGGGCGACCGCTGCTTCTTCGCGGTTCCGGCCTGCAAACTGCTCGACATCTCCGGAACCAATGCTGAATGGACTGCCACCGCAACCCAGTTGGTTTCACAAGCTCTCTGGGGTCCTGACACAGCTACCCTTCCCGCGAACGTTTTGAACGTTGTCGAAACCGCGGGCAACATGGCTGTGAACGTGGCCGCGACCGACATCCGACCAGAAGATGCGTGGTTTGCGGTGAACCGGGTTAACTCTGCGCTCGGCGCCAGCACCGCTGGCGGAGCGAATTCTGACGGTTTGGACGGTTTGGGCTATAACTCGAACAACCTTGCTGGCCAAGCAGCCAACTACGTTACTTCGACCACTGGAGCTTGCACCGGCCTCACCAACGCCAAGGCTGTCGGCACCCCGATTTACTCGGCGTTCCAGAAGACCGGAACTTCGACGGACGCGGCCAACGTGCTGGCGTTCAACATCCTCGGCAAGGATCCCATTAGCTGCACCGCGATTCCCACCTACACTGTAAAGAGCATCGGAGCTGACCCCATCGTGTTCGTCGCCAGCCGAACGGCTGAACTAGCTGGTTTGACCAACGCCACCGAACAGCAACTGCAGCAGGTATTTTCCGGCACCAACACTGACGCCAGCGCGTTCGGTTTGGCGGCGGGGAACATCAACGCTTATCTGCGCGAGCCGCTCTCCGGCACTATGAACACCACGGAAGCGACCGTGTTCCGTTATCCCACGCTCTACAGCAGCAACAGTGCTCTCGCCCAGAATGTGGCGGGCCTGAGCCAGGAAACTGGCGTCGGTACGCCGACTGCCGGCGGTACCAACAACCCTCTCGGCAAAGCTGCTGCGGGTGGCTCAGGTTCTCGGTGGCGGGGAATCGGAACGGGTGAAGTGGTCAACTCCGTTCTTTGCGGCGTGTCCAGCGCTCCGAGCGCCTGCAAGGCTCTCTTCTCCAACTCCAACACTCCGCATGACGGCATTGCCTACACGTTCTTCAGCTACGGCAACGTCTCAAACCTGGGCGACCAAACCGCTTATGGCTACCTTACCCTCAACGGTATCGATCCCATCTGGACCAGCTATCAGGGTATCGGAGATCCAGGACAGCCGCTGCCGTCCAACTACGGTGGTCTGAACGGAATCCTGCCCAAGACCGGGGAGAACGGCCTCACGTTTCCGGTCTGCGAAAACAAAATCTGGAAGTATGGCTACTCCTTCCCGAACGTTCGCGCTGGACGCTACCGCGCGTGGTCGGTTCTGCGGTTAGTGTACGGCACTGCTCAGGCGACCTTGGTCACGAACCTGGTTACCGCATCCAACAAGTTCGTCGTGACCTCGATTCCTGACTATATCCCGTTCGCCAGGGTTTCGCTCCTTGCCGGCGTTTGCGCCACGGCGGCCTTCACCGATCCGGGGCTCTTCGTGTGGCGTTCTCACTACCAGCAGCTTGACGGTTTGGACCGGCCTCTCGGAGCCGCTCCGGTCAACACCGACACTGCTGACAAGGGTGGCGATATGGGCGGCGCGATCTTGATCTATGAAGCGAGCTCGCTCGGTATTCCCGATACCACCACCCAGCTGACCCAGGCCGGCACGCAGAGCACCAACCCGACCAACGTCAACCTGTCGCCTGTTCTTCGTCCAGCCAAGTAACTTAAACTTCAAACAACTGGAAAGGGCGGTTTTGTACAGCCGCCCTTTTTACTTGCCCGCGAGTCGAATCCAGGCTTTCTTGTGAAAGATGGCGTGCCGGGGGAGGATTTTAACGGAATTGAAACGAAGTTGTGGGATCATTCCTCCTAATTTCTGCCGCTCTGGTAAGTCGAAGCGAACGCATTTAAAGGAAAAGGATCATGTATCGTCGATTGCTGCTGCTCGCCTCCAGTTCAATTTCTCGTGGGATTCTTGCGTTAATGGTAATCGCCACCCTCGGCTTGGGGGGGCTGGCGGAAGGTCAAATTGTCAAGGTTGTGCCCGAGCCCAAGCCGGATTCGGGCCCAGCTTTAGCTAATTTTTCAGAAGATTGGTCCACTCCGAGCGTGAAAACCAGCCAACTGCTGCCTCTCAAGGCGGAGGGCCCCGCGGCAGATGCGACTCACGAAGGATACGTCGTGGAGCTCTGGCGGCTGACTTGGCGCCCGGGCGATCCGATCGAAGTGTACGTGATCAAACCCACGGGAGTCAGCAAGCCGCCCGTAATTCTGAACCTGTGGGGATATCCGAATGACCTGGATCCGTACCGATTGGAAGCCGTACAGAAGGAGTTTGTAAAGGGAGGGTTCGCGGCGGTAGGCTTCGCTTCGGCGCTGACCGGCCAACGTTATCATGATGTGCCCATGGCGATGTGGTTTTTGAGTCAACTGCCGCAGAGCCTCGCCGCTACCGCTCACGATGTGCAACTGATGATCGACTTTCTGGAAAAACGCGGCGATCTGGATACGAGTCGGATCGGGATGTTTGGGAACGGATCGGGTGGAACGATTGCCATTCTGGCTTCGGCGGTGGATCCGCGCATCAAGGTGCTCGACGTGCTCGATCCCTGGGCCGACTGGCCGACCTGGCTGAGCACCTCGCCTTTCCCGCCGGCGGATGAGCGCCCGAACTATGTGAAGCCGGAGTTCCTCAAGAGCGTCTCGCCGCTCGAACCGCTGGAATGGCTGCCGAAGATTCAAGTGAAAAAGTTTCGTTTTCAGGATGACGTTATCAACCCGGAAACGCCCACTCCTATCAAGGAGAAGATCAGCAAGGCTGCGCCTCCGGGAACGACGGTCGTGCAGTACAAGTCGAGGGCCGAGCTGATGGCAGCATTCCAGCACAGTTGTAATCTGGATTGGCTGAAGCAGCAGCTTTCCGCCCTGCCAAGCACGGACAAAATTGAAAAAGCCAGTGCGGAGAAGCATTGATCCACGACCTAGGCGCGAAAAAGGAACTTAGAGACGAGCCATGATGCGACTCAGCCGCAAAGGCAATCAGAGTCAAACCACCGGGTTTACGCTGATTGAATTGATCGTAGCCGCGACCCTTCTTTCGGTGCTAGCCATGGTCGCGGCTCCCCTCGTCTACGTACAGATTCAACGCGAGAAGGAGAAGGAGCTGCGGCGCGCCCTGTGGGAACTCCGGGACGCGATTGATCGGTACAAGGAAAGTGCCGACCGAACCTATTTTCAGACGGAGGTGGACTCGTACGGTTATCCTCCCGACCTGGACACGCTGGTCAAAGGAGTCGCGATGAACGGCGGAAAGAAAGCGAGGTTCCTGCGCAGAATTCCTCGAGATCCAATGACCAAAAGCTTTGACTGGGGATTGCGGTCGAACCAGGACGACCCTGATTCGGATTCGTGGGGCGGGCAAGCGGTTTTTGACGTGTATACAAAATCGGAAAAAACCGCTCTCGACGGAACGAAATATAAGGACTGGTAGATACGTGACCTTCGATTCGATCCGGGAGAAGATCGCGCGGGGGTTGATGCCCGGTTGGTTCCATGCCCCGGCAAACCTATTGCCATGCGCCAGAAAACGCGCAACGTAGCTACGTGCTTGCTGATTATTGGGGTGGTCGCAGCTCTTTACGCCCCTGCCTTCGGCAACCCGTTTTCCGACTACGACGACGACTATTACGTCACGGAGAATCCGCACGTGCGCGCCGGACTTTCATGGCAGACGGTGAGCTGGGCGTTCTCCTCTGGGGAGAATGCAAACTGGCATCCGCTGACCTGGATTTCGCACGAGCTGGATGTCGAACTTTTCGGGATGCGGCCCGGCGGTCACCACGCGACGAGTGTGCTGCTCCACGCTCTCAACGCCGTGCTTTTGTTCGCGCTGGTCCTGCTCGCGACCGGGCGCTTCGGACCAAGCCTGCTGTTGGCGCTTCTGTTCGGGATTCATCCCATCAATGTGGAATCGGCGGCGTGGGTGGCCGAGCGCAAGAATGTGCTGAGCACTTTCTTCTTCTTTCTGACGCTGGGCGCCTACGGCTGGTACGTTCGCAGGCCATCGAGCCGACGGTACGCCGCGGTGCTGCTGTTCTTCGCCTGCAGCCTGATGTCGAAGCCGATGCTGGTGACGCTTCCGTTTGTTCTTCTTCTGCTGGATTACTGGCCTCTGGAGCGCATTCGCGACAAGAATTCATTCTTGAGTCGGATACGAGAAAAGCTTCCGCTCTTTGCGCTGTCATTCGTTAGCTGCGTTATCACATATGAAGTGCAGAGAGCGGGTCATGCATTTCACCCGGCAACGCAGTTTCCGCTGAGTGTGCGGCTCGAAAATGCCATCCTGGCCTACGCTGTTTATCTTTGGAGAGCCGTCTGGCCGGCAGGTTTGGCGGTGTTCTATCCGCATCCGGGAAGGAATATCAGCGGGTTGCAGATTGGAATCTCGGTCTGTGCGCTATCGCTGATCACCTTATTTATTGCCCTCAAGCGGCAAAGGAAGTATCTGCTCATGGGCTGGCTGTGGTTTCTGGGAACCATGATCCCGGTGATCGGCATTGTGCAAGTCGGAGATCAGGCCATGGCCGACCGATACGCGTACATTCCCCTGATCGGAGTGTTCCTGGCCATCCTGTTTCTTTTAGCGGATTATCTGCCTGCCTTGAAATTGCCGAAAATAGTTATTGGAGGACTCGCAGCGACCGTCTTGATGGCGTATTCCTTCGCCTCAGTCCGGCAAATCGGATATTGGTCGAGCAGCGAGGATCTCTGGACCCACGCGCTGGCGGTGACGGCCAACAATTCGCTGGCTCACCGAAAGTTGGGGTGGGATCGACTCTCATCCGGCGACCCCGAAGGCGCTCTGGAGCATTTTCGTTGGGCGGCCGAAATAAGCCCGAACGATCCTACGAATCACGTGAATTTGGGTCTTTGCCTGGATGGCAATCATGAGCGGGAGGCGGCTATCGCAGAATTTCGCAAGGCGATCACCCTTACGTGTGATCCGGAGCAACTGGCTTCTGCCTACACAGATCTCGGCGTAGACCTGGATCGATCCGGGCATGCGGCCGAAGCGCGAGACAGTTACAATCACGCCCTACAATTTAATCCCAGAATGTTCAACACCTACTTCGACCGCGGGCTTCTGTTCGAGAAACAAGGACAGCTGGACCTGGCGATTCAGGATTATCAGCGTGCGGTGCAGCTGCAGCCTTCTATCCAAGGTTATCTGCAACTGAGCCACGCTTTGCAGCAGTTGAATCGAGTCCCCGAAGCGCAACTCTACTACGAAAAAGCTAGGAGACTTGCCGGTGAGCCGCAGGTTAGGCAGTAATTGAGGGCAGGCCGATTAGGCCGGAGGGCAGGCGTGAGTTCGGCGGGAAAACGGAAACAAAACGAAAAGAAAGCGCTGGAGGTACCACTTGCCAGCGCGGAACCGTTTTATGCCTCCAAATATTCCACTCTCGTATTAAGCCTGTTGCTGACCGCAGCGACCCTGGCTGTCTACTTCTCTGTCGTCCACCATTCGTTCATTAACTACGATGACGACAAGTACATTCTCGGACTGCCCCAGCTGCAGCAACCTCTTAACTGGAAATTGATTCATTGGGCCTTCACGAATTTTGTCCTGGCCAACTGGCACCCACTCACGCTGCTCTCGCACGCGCTCGATTATCAGCTGTTTCGATCTAGCCCGGCGGCCGTACATCTGGAAAATGTGTCCTTTCATATCGCCAGCGCGGTGCTGCTCTTTTGCTCATTGCAGGATGCCACCGGAAGAACCTGGAGAAGCCTGCTGGTGGCTGCCTTTTTTGCCCTGCATCCTGTGAATGTGGAATCGGTGGCGTGGGGTGCGGAGCGCAAGAATGTGCTCAGCATGTTCTTCTTCGTGCTCACGCTCCTTGCCTATCAGCGGTACGTGAGGCATCGCACGATCACCCGATATCTGCTGGTGTTCGCTGCGTTCGGGATGGGGCTTCTGGCTAAGCCTCAGATCGTGAGTTTGCCCTTTGTGCTACTGCTGTGGGACATCTGGCCTCTCTATCGCTGGCCGGACAATCATGCCGAGAGTCCTCCAAGCAAGGCTTTGCTCGGCCTGATCCTGGAAAAGATACCGCTGCTCCTGGTTGCGAGCGCCAGTTCAATCATGACCATGCGCGCCCAGGCGGAAGCAGGAGCCGTGGGCAGCTTGACCGTGTACCCGCTCAGCCTGCGCATCGAGAATGCTTTGATCGAGTATGTGGAGTACCTCCTGAATCTGTTCTGGCCTTCGAGGCTGGCGGTTCTTTACCCGTATCCCTCCTCGATACCGGCATGGCAGGTGATTGGGGCTCTGCTGATCTTGCTAGGAATCACCGCAGCGGTTATCGTCTTGCGAAAGCGGCCGTATCTTGTTGTGGGATGGTTCTGGTATCTGGGGACTCTCGTTCCGATGATCGGGCTTGTGCAGGTGGGAATCGCCGCCAGAGCCGATCGCTACATATATCAGCCGTCAATCGGAATTTTCCTTCTCGTCGTGTGGGCTGCAGCGGATTGGGCGGACGAGCGCTTGGTTCCCAAAGGATGGGCCGCGACATCAGCAGCGATCGTACTCAGCTTGCTTGCGATCATGAGCTGGCGCCAGATCGGCTACTGGCGTGACAGCGAGACTCTCTGGAAGCACACCTTACAGGTCACCTCCGGGAACGCTATCGCAGAGGCCAACCTTGGTACTTCATTGCTCAGTCTCGGCCGGAGCGACGAAGCGATCTTCCATTTCAATCGAGCGCTCGCGATTGATCCTGGAGATTTTCTAGCTCAGCTTTACGTTGGGATTAACGAAGGGCAGCACGGAAACGCGCAAGCTGCGATTGAGCATTTTCAGATCGCGCTGCAACGACCCAGTCAGACCGACCTGGTTGAAATGGCCTACTCGAATCTCGGAAATGCATATCGCAACCTTCACGATTACACGCGAGCATGCGAGAATTTTGAGATCGCTTTGGGAATGGATCCGACGGATTCGGGAGCAGCAATCGGCATGGGGCTGATCGCGCAGCATGACAAGAACCTGGTCGACGCGATTCGCTGGTATTCTCAGGCAACAGTTGCCCGGCCCAATGCGGTAGCGTCCCTGTTAATGGCAAAAGCCATGGAAAAGAATGGCGAGATGGCTGAGTCCAAGGAGGCATACCTGCAGGTGCAAAGGTACAGCCGGGACATAAATGTAACTCAGCGCGTTGTTGAAAAGATGCTGACCACCGTCGATTAGGCGTGACCTAGCGCGCCTGAGGGATTTCTTGCAGCGCTTTTTGGGCAGCCGTGAAGTTGGGATTGAGCTGCAAAGCTTTTTCGAAAGCTGATTTGGCATAGTCCATCCGGCCCACTCCCTCCAACAAGAATCCGAGCCGCACGTATCCGGAAGCCTCCGGCGCAGACTGGAGCGCTTCCAGGCTCTCCTGAATCATGATCTCAACAGTCTCATGGTCGTGACTAAGCGCTTGCTCTGAGTTTTGATGGGCGGCCGAGTAGTCTCCCAGCTGACGGTAAACGACCCCGAGATTGGCATAGGTCATCGCCAAAATTCCTTGATTCTTGGCGTTAAGGGCGATGTTATAGTTTCGGATCGCCTCCTGCAGGTCCCCGCGATCCTGGGCTGCCGTCGCGAGGCCGGTATGGCTGATCGGATCCAGCGGCGCTGCGCGCGCTGCCGACTCGAAGAGTCGGTTCGCCTCATCGATGCGCCCTTGCAGGACTAAGAAGCCGGCGAGATGATCTTCCGCGACAAAGTTGTCCTCGGTGATCTGCAGTGCATGCGCCCAGAGGTCCATAGGGTCGCGCCAGTAGTGAATTTGGTGAATCGTAAGCAGACCCAGTGCGAGCAGTACAAATGAAGTGGCCACTTTGAGCCCGAGGGAACGCACGGAATCAGAAACCCAGGCTTGCGACTTCGCCCATTCCATGAAACTCCAGACGAGTGCCACAAAGATTCCAACGGCAGGGATGTACATATATCGATCCGCCATGCCTTGATCGCCTACTTGCACAACTCCGATAACTGGAACCAGGGTGCCAACAAACCAGAGCCAGCCAACGATCGTGTAGGGAAACTCTTTGCGCCACCGCCAAACGAGCAAGCTAACTGCGATAAGAAACAACGCCGAAGCCGCGATCGCGAGTTTAGACAATTTGTCTAGCGGATGTGGATATATAACCGCCAGATGCAGGGGCCAGAAAATCTTCATCACATAGCAGGAATAAGCATAAATCGCGTTCTCGATGCGCATTCGCAAGGTGACAAACTGTGAAACCGAGTCTCTCTGGGCAATCATGGTGACGACCGAGCTGGCTACGGATAGACACAGCAGAGGCATTTTCTCCGTCAGCAGACGAGGCCAAGAAGCTTGCGGATTGTGTTGCGGCTCGGTCCAGCTCTGGATGCGCGCCAAGGGCCAGTAATCGAGCAAGAGCAACACGAACGGTAGTGTCACGAGCATCGGCTTTGAAGCCAGGCCCATAGCGAAAGCGAGAGCGACCAACAAATATCGGCCAAGACTTGGTCGGCGAGCATATCTTCCGTATGCGGCCAAGGTCAGAAAAAAAAAGAACGTGCTTAACACATTCTTTCGCTCTGCCACCCAGGCAACGGACTCGACATTGAATGGGTGCAAGGCGAAAAGGGCTGCCACGATTGCACTCATTCCAGGGGCACCGGTTGCCCACTGCAGAATCAAGAACAGCAAAACCGCGTTGCCCGTGTGCAGCAGCACGCTCGTCAGGTGATGCCCGTGCGGATTGAGGCCAAAAAACTGACAATCGAGGGCGTGCGAAAGCCAAGTCAACGGGTGCCAGT
Organism: Acidobacteriota bacterium; assembly: GCA_013289685.1. Lineage (GTDB taxonomy): Bacteria > Acidobacteriota > Terriglobia > Terriglobales > Acidobacteriaceae > Sulfotelmatobacter. The sequence continues at coordinate 75,193 of JABCZL010000011.1, forward strand.
TCGAAGCTTCTGTAGACGTGAGGGCCCAGCCGATCGTTTCGGCGGTCAACCCAGACTGCACATGGGGATTCTGTGTGACGTAGTCGTAATCGTCGTAGTTGACAAAGGGATGAAAGATCGCCGGAAGGTATACGGCGAATGTAATTGCGGCGAGCGCTATGCAGTAGATAGAGATCAATGACCGGGATCTTCTCGGTTGCACAGCTTGAGACCCCGTGCGCCGCTGAGGACTCTCTATCTTTCGTCGCTTAGCCGCTTGCCGCTGAATTCTGGTTGTCATAACAGTTCGGCCAAGTGGCTGACGCTCTCATCATGTTGGCAGGTTTGGGCAGGATCCGCTTACAATGAGTCGACTTCCCCAGAATGCAACGGCTTAGAAATCTCTGAAGGGCTCCAACGAGAGTGAAATTTTAACACAGGAGCGCCCACCTAACTGGCGCCAGGAGCGTCATTCCGTGTTATCAATGAGGCTGGTGGAACAGTGACTTCGAGAACGCTCCGTCAACCCCGAAACTCGGCTAAAAGCGTCCATTCCCGCATCCATGCGCCAGAAGCGAAACCGATTTCACCTGTCGTGTTTGGTCTGTTGCTCTTTGTTGGAACGCTCGTTCTGTACAGCCCTGTTCGCGGTCATGATTTCATCAATTACGACGATCTTGATTACGTGGTGAACAATTCCCACGTGAAATCGGGGTTGACCTGGGATACCGTGCGATGGTCGGTCACTTCAAGAGAACAGGCGAACTGGCACCCGGTTACCTGGTGGTCCCACGCCGCGGATTACGAGCTGTTCGGGCCAGATGCAGGGTCTCACCACATCGTCAACGTGGTGATTCACGCCGCCAACGCGTTATTGCTTTTTCTCTTATTGAACTGGGCCACGGGTGCTACAGGAGCCAGTTTCGTCGTAGCCGCGATGTTCGCTTGGCATCCTTTTAACGTTGAATCGGTTGCCTGGATTGCCGAGCGAAAGAACCTGCTTTGCACCTTTTGTTTCCTTTTAACCCTGGCTGTTTATGGCTGGTTTGCCCGCAAGCCGTCGGCAGAACGACTGGCAGCGGTTTGCGGAATCTTTGTTTTGGCGCTGGCCGCGAAGCCGATGGCAGTGACGTTGCCATTTGTGCTGCTCTTATTGGATTATTGGCCACTGCGGCGAGTATTGGGTTGGACCGTGGATCCGGCCGATCATTCAATTCCGCAGCGATCAGTTTCCCAACTGCTGCTGGAGAAGATTCCGCTGTTCCTGCTCACGGTCGGCGCTTCGTGGGCCACTGTGTGGGCCCAAAGTGCGGGTGCCTTGCGGACTACGCAGGCGTTTCCGTTATCCGCAAGGCTCGCGAACGCTCTTTATTCCTACGTCGTTTATCTCGCAAAAACGTTCTGGCCTTTTGGCTTTGGCTTGTTCTACCCCCATCCCGGTATCTCTGTTTCCCTTTGGAAGCCTGCTGTGGCAGTGGTCATACTTTTGGCGATCAGCATTTCAGCGTGGATACACCGTACGAAACTTCCCTTCTTGATTGTGGGGTGGCTGCTTTTTTTGGGCGTGCTGTTTCCCATGATCGGGGCAGTCCAGGTGGGCGATCAGGCCATGGCTGACCGCTATGCTTACCTATCCACCATAGGCCTATTCATCATTGCGGCGTGGAGTGGAGCGAAATTGCTGGATGAACTTGGGGTGGGCAAAAGAGTTCGCTTCGGACTGGTAACGATCGTGCTCGCCCTTTTATGCTTCCTCACCTCACGACAGATATCGTACTGGGAGAACAGCGTCTCGATCTGGTCGCATACTCTTGAAGTAACCGGCGCAAATGCACTAGCCGAGAAGAAACTAGGGTTCGCGTTGGTCTCGCAAGGGAACAGTGAAGATGCCGTTATTCACTTCACCAATGCGGTTACCTTGAATCCGGCAGACGTTGGCTCCCACTTGAATCTGGGAGCCTACTACGCGGCACATGATCGCCTGCCAGATGCGATGGAGGAATTTCGAACCGCGGTAAGATTAACCAGCGACTATAGGAATTTAAGTGCAGAGGACAAGCAGCATCGCGGTTCAGCTTTGATCGATTTGGGTTTCGCATACGCGATCATGAAGGACTATCCGCAGGCGCTGGCGGATCTCAGGGCTGCGGGCCAAACCGATCCGGCCTTGTTAGAACGAACCGAAAAGGCAGTTTCTCGCGCGCTTCTGAACAAGCCCTCAGAGGATGTTTCTCTCAAATCAGCACTGCTTTTGAACGCCGAAGGGCACAGAGAGGAAGCCATTTCTGCCCTACGGAAAACCCTGGATACTAACCCGGAATATTCTCAAGTGCAGGAATCGTTGCAATTCCTCAGTTCCATCCAACAGTGACTACTAGAAATGACGTGCACGCCGAGTCGTCGATTGAGGGTAGTCCCCTACATTCTCTGGTAGATCAGCATTTTGCTTGGTGATCGGGGTTGGTAGCTCCGCGCATCATCGTCAAAGTGAAATTCTGTGTCATCTCCCATTAAGTCCACGACTCCAATTGGTTTGTAATGATCCTGCACAAATTTCCCGCTCCAGTCGAAAATCCCTGAATCGGAATCGTCGCGTCGTAGCCATGATGCCGCTTCCGACACAAACACAACAAAGCGCGGGTTCGCTACCTCGATCTCCCTCTCCATTTCGTGCTGCATGGCGATCGCGAAAGGATGAGGCTCCATCAGGGGATACATATAAACGAAGCCTGTTGCAGATCGAAGCCGAGAGTAGAAATAGAGCTCGGGCTCAGATCCAATCACTGCGATCTCGTCGCTCGCCTCGGCGCGACTGCGAATGAACTCGGAAACTTTTCGCGCCTCCGGAAAGGGATTTCTGCCGTAAAGCCGGTGGCAAGCGGAATCCAGATCCTTCGCGAAGAAAAACTCGGAGTCGTGCGCCGTAGTAATGACAAGTGCAATCACGAAGATGATAGCCGGCACCGCTGCAAGAAAGCTCAGCGATCCATCCCTAAGCTTTGCCGTTGTATGGCTGACAGCAACTCCGCTCAAGAGCGAGACCGCCGGTAATAAAAGAACGAAGTAATGTGAACGGAAATAGAGACCTGGGCAAACCGCTGCAAATGAGAAAACGAGGAAACCGACCACGAAGACAGTACGACTTCGTAATTTTGGCCGCCAGAGCACAGCGACTAGTCCCACAGCCGAAATGATCCAAAGTAATAAACCGGAGCTTAAGACTGAAGAGCCGGTGTCCGTGAAATTTTCCCATCCTTTCCAGAGAGGGAGGATTGTCTCGTATTCACGTGCATAGTGAAAGGTCCAAAACCAAAATCTTTGAAAATTTCCAGACGCCACATAGAGCGAGCAGACAAAAGCAAAGGAATCGCGGATCCCAGCAGCAACAGTCCGAGCCGAGTCCCCGATCGGAACAAGTCTAGACCGCGAGCCCACTCCAAATAGGCCAGATAGAAAACAGCGAAAACAATGAACAGGGCTCCCGGCTGCTTCATCAGGAAGCTTACCCCGAGACAAAAACCACTGCAGAAGAGCAGCCAACGCTTCTCAGATGCGATCGCGAGAAGCAAAAGCAAGATACCCGCAATGGCGGGCATCACTACGAATTGGGTTGCATGTCCGGCAAACCCGAGTACCACCGGTTGCAATGAAAGAAGTGCAAAGGTGGCACTAGCCGCCACCCCCGCTAATCTTCCAAATAAGCGGGCGACCAGCAGGTAAAGCAATAGACAGCTTGCGGAGTTCACCAGCAACAAGCCCAGGTGGACCCCCACTGGGTTTTGGCCAAATGCGGCCATTAAGAGGGCGTACGCCGACGCGGTTCCCGGAAGCTTCATGCTGTAGCAGTACCGATAAGGATCAATGCCATGCAGGATGAGTTGCCCCGCGTACGCATACTCGCCCTCATCCCGTTCCAACGGAAATCCTGCCAGATGAATCCGAATTAGACCAAAGAACGCGATCGTGACCGCAACTGCAAGGTGTGCCCACCAAGAGGGAAGCCCCGCAGCCTGCTTCAATTTCGATTTTGGCTTTCGGCCCCGTCGTTGAGGGGAAGCTGAATCCTCCCGGTTGGAAGTAGCGCCAGATGAACGCCGATCCGAGCTCTTCCTGTTTCGGGTTGTTGCAGTTGCAGGCATTGGCGCAAGAAATCTCGAATTCGCAAGCATATCGGAGGAGCCGCCCGGAAAACCGTTTGGTCACAGGAAATTAACCTGATTGCAACACTGCAGTAACACTGGTTGAGCTTGCTTCGCGCCGGATCCCACAGTTGCCCGCGCCCCAATGACCAAGCGGGTTAACCGCAAGGACAGGGCGCCGAACAGTATTTCTGTATCCGGGAGCCTCACACCGTCATCCTACACAGCATCCGTTCAACTCACCGAGGAGGGAACTCTATGAAAAATGCCCGCCGTTTAACCATGATGGGTCTCCTGCTTTCCGGAGTGCTGTCCCTTGCTCCAAATTCCAGCGCGCAAGAGCGCTCGCCAATTCTCGATCAAGTCGCCAAGACCTACGGCATTGATTCGTGGGATAAAGTAGAGGCCATCCGCTACACCTGGGACGTGGACATTACCGGGCTCTTCAAAGCGACTCACAAGTGGGAGTGGGAACCCAAGACCAACAAAGTGACCTTTGAAGGCCTGGACAAAGATGGCAAGCCGGTCAAGGTTTCCTACGTGCGTACTGACCTCAGCACTCAAACCGACGCCGTGAAAAATCAGGTCGACCCGAGTTTCATCAACGATAGCTATTGGACCCTCTTCCCCTTTCATGCTTATTGGGATAAGAGTGCCAGCGCGATCGATCAGGGCAAGTTCAATCTGCCAGTGGGCTCCAGCATGGCCGAACTGGTCCCGGTGAAGTATCCCGCGGATGGCGGCTACACGCCCGGCGACACCTGGGATCTCTACGTCGGTAAAGACAACCGCGTCGTGTACTTTGTCTATCACCGCGGCGGGGCCAAGCCGCCGAGCCGCGTCCTCGCAACGTGGGCAGGTTACAAAAAGGCAGGTCCAATTCTGTTCTCAACCGAGCATCGCGGCACAGCTGACGGCAAGCCCCTGCACATCTTTATTTCTGACGTTGCAGTCAAGCTGACAGGCTCGGACAAGTGGGTCGACGCGCAATAGATATTGGTGGCCCACTCAAGCCCGATGTTGGCTTGAGTGGGAAACATTCCCGCCAGCCTTCTTGGGCGGTAGAATTCCTCTATCCGATGAGGGCTGACATCCAAGTTGATATTGGTCGAAAGACTTTCGCGTCCGGTCTGTTGCCAGAGTTGATCGCCGCGCTGCGCCGATGCCAGCCGGGCGATCTGGTCGCAGTGGTCGGTGACGAAGAAAGCGTTGGACCCAAGTTGGAGACGTGGTGCCGGTTCACCGGAAATCCATTGCTGGAAACTTCGGTCGAAAATGGCCGCACGCGCTGGGTCTTCCGCTGCGGCGCGGTTGCGGAGCCTGCCGGGTCGCCGGCAGAAGAGAATCGGCCTGTCGGCTCGCGGCTATGGCTCTACACGAATTTCGACTGTAACCTGCATTGCGACTACTGCTGCGTGCGTTCCTCGCCCACCGCACCGCGACGAGAACTGGGGCTCGCACGCATACAGCAGATCGCTCGCGAAGCGGCGGGGCTTGGCGTCAAAGAAATCTTCGTGACCGGAGGTGAGCCATTTCTGCTGGAAGACATCGGCGACATTCTGCTTTCTTGCGCGGCGGCCGCTCCGACCACGGTGCTGACCAACGGAATGTTGTTTGCCGGCCGCCGCATAGAAAGCTTGCGAGCGTTGCCCCGGGATCGAATTGTCCTGCAAATCAGCTTGGACAGCGCTACACCGGAGCTGCACGACCTCCATCGCGGGCCCGGCACATGGGCGCGCACACGGGAAGGCATCAAGCGCGCTCGTGCGCATGGCTTTCGAGTGCGACTGGCGTCCACCGTTTCCACCGATGCCGAAGCTGAGGCGTTCCGTCACTTCCTCGACGAGAAAAAGATTGCGGCAGAAGACCGAGTCATACGCCGGATTGCGCTGCGTGGCTCTGCGGCCGACGGTATCGCAGTGAGTCGAGCCGATTTAGTGCCGGAAGTCACCATTACAGCCGATGGTGTGTACTGGCATCCGGTCGGCGCGGAGGATGCCGACCTGCTGGTCACGCGCGACATTTTTCCTCTCTCCGAGTCCTTCGCGGCGGTCCGCCGTGCCTTCGACCGCGAGGGCGAACACGCCCATAGGTTGGCCAGAATTTTTAACTGCGCCTGAACGGCCGCCGAACGCGAGAAGACTTTCACGTTCGTTTGACGATAAACACGGTTTTGTCGTCGATCAGGGCCTCATCGCCATTCTGACGGAGAATGTCATCCTGCTTCGTCGCGTAATCCAGCAACGCGTTGCAGATTTCTTTGGCGGGTTGCAGGTAATGTTCGCGCATGACCGCCTCAACTTGCTCGCGCCCTTGCTGGTCGCTGCCGTCGTAAACTCCATCGGTATAGAGGACAAGAATATCTCCCGGACTCATGAGCGTGATCTCAGGTAGATCGGCAGTATTGAATTCTGTTTGCCGTACATTCAGGGAATAGTATTTCTTAAGATCGGGGTGGTGTGCCGGTAGTTGTAACCCAAGCGCAAGGAATTGCACCATGTGGTCATCGTCTATCTTCATGAACTTGCGATATTCCGCCGAGAATACCAGCGGCGGAGGGTGCCCAAAATTTGCAAAACGAAAATGGCCAAGAGGATCTACTTCGCCATACAGCATCGTCGCGATTTCGCGCGCACCTTCTTTCTCAGTGATCCCCAATGCGTTCCTGGCTGTCACCGACTGCGCCAGCCGCAGGTTGATATTTTCCAGCAGCATCGGCGTTGTCTTCCCGTACCGATCCAGTTCAGTGAGCATCAACGCGTGGAATGTGTCATGAACCGTGGAGGCAATCTTCGCCGAGATGAGTCCGTGCCCCTGCGCGTCCACCACCAGAACCCCGGCCGTCGAATAAAGGTCCCGCAAATCTTCTGCGACACGTATCTGCTCAGAACTCCGCGCGAATCGGTAATCCGCTTCCATCTTCAGCGTGTAGCCCTGGGTCCCCCTCATCCATTGCACATGATCGTCGACCGAATTGCGGACAGCGGCTCCTGCAGGCAGCGGGTCGAGAAACTCCTTCGATAGGCGCTGCGCTTGCTGAATGCGTGCGTCGAGGTCATAGCGCTGCTGAAAATTGATGTATTCAAACAGGTCACCGCCGACCGTGCCAGCAGGAATCGAGTTTCCGAACATCTCGATGCCCGGAATCTGCGGAATCGCACCCTCCACCGGCATCAACCGCTCGCGCAAGTATTCATCGATACTCGGAACTGTGCTGATATTTGTCATGGCTAGACTTCTAAGCCGACTTGGCGAGTCCATGGAAAAATCCTTGTTGTGCAGCGGCCTGCCGCAACGCACCGTAGCCATCCACATGAGGCGGCAGCCAGCGCTTGAGTCCTTCGGCGTCGAGGATAGGGCGATGAACCGGGTTGTCGTAGCTCATGGCGGAGAGCGCGTCGACGAACCGGCGCTCCCGCTCGGGGTCGAGATCGGGCCGCGCCGTGAACATGCAATGGTTGTAGCCCGGAGAGGACCATATCTCCCGAAGGCTTCCTTCGGGCACCAGGCGCTCACTGCGAACTGTGTTCCAGAAGGGGCTGCCGATTGCGCCGGCGTCGGCCCGCCCGTCGAGGACGGCGCGCACCACTTCCACTTCGCTGGTGCCGGTATCACCATGCTTGCCTAAATCGCTGTTGAAGCGCAGCGTGCGGTAATCCTTGCTTTCGCGCATGCCCTGCTGCTCCAGGAAGTGAACGGGAAGAATGGCGGCGTGTCCGCTGTCGCGGCTGCCCAGCGCGAGCGTCCGATTTTTCAAATCCGCTAGCGTAGAAATGGGACCTCCGCTAACCGCGACGATCTTGGTCATCCAGCCGAGATCGGTGTCGCGCATGGCGACCGCCCGGCAGGCATGGCCGCTCCACTCATCGGCTTGCAGGTAGGCGAGGTTTGTATTCCAGGCAATGTCGATACGCGGCACGGCCTCGCCGGGTTGGGCCAGTAAGGCCGCGACCTGCGCCTCGTAGCTCTGAAATAAAACGATCTCAACGGGCAGATGCGCTTCCTCATGAAAATAGCGGCGCATCCCCTCCCAAATCGCAATCACTTTCGGATTGTAGGCAACCGCTCCCAGCCAGATTGCTTTGCTCATAACCTCTCCACAATTCTATTGTCATCGGTGGTTAATCAATTGTCATCCCGAGCGAGCGCGTTCTTTGCGCGAGTCGAGGGACCTTGCGTTTCAGAAGAGCGGAATTCCCAACAGCGACTTCCCGATGAACTCGCGCAGCACGTCTCCCGTTGGCGCCATGACTGCTCCCGCGTGCGCATCACGGAATAGGCGTTCGACGTTTAGATGCTTTGAGAACGCCGCACCTCCGCAAGCGCGCATGGCTGCTGAGGTAACGCTGATCGCGACGTCGCCTGCGGCGGCTTTAGTCTCCAGCACGCGCAGCATGGTCGTCTCGCGCGGCTTCTCGAGATGGTCGATCAAGTCGTCAATGCGCGCCGACAGCCCGTCGGTATCAATCTGCATCGTAGCGAGTTGTGCGCGCAGGGTAGGCAGGCTCTCTCCCAAGCTCTGGCCGAGATGCTCGAGTTTCGCGCCTTTGAGATGCGAAACCGTCCCGGCGACGGCCGCTCGACACAATCCCAAAGCCACCGCCGCCGTTCCTAAATTAAAGAGCGGGAGCACTACGTTCAGCATGGCCGGAAACCCGGCGCCATCATCCGTGAGTTGAAGATCGCGCGGAACCTCGCAGTCGTCAAGCGTGATTGGCGCGGAAGCGTTAGCCCGGAGTCCCAAACCGTCCCAGGGCCCCGCCACTGCAAGGCCGCGCGTCTGCGCCGGAACAAGATAGAGGGTCGAATCGGTCGGTCCCTTTCCCTCGGGGGCGAGCGAAGAAACGACATAGCTTTGGGCATGACCCGCACTGGTGACCCACGATTTCTTGGCGCTGATTCGTACGCCGTCACCATCCCGATGTGCACGGGAAACAGGCGCCCAGAAGTGACTGCGGGAGCCAGCTTCACTGAAAGCCAGAGTGGATAAATGGCGGCCCGCTCCAATCTCTCGCAGAGTGGGTGCCACTGCCTGAGCGGAGCCTGGACGCGCCGCCGCGATCGTCGCGGTGCCCATGATGTGCATGAGATAAACCATCGCGACCGAAGCGTCTGCCTCGGCGAGCGTGGCGATCACAGCCGCAAACGTGCGCGGACCTAGCCCTGAACCGCCAACATCCACGGGTAGCATCAGCCCAAGCAGTCCGGACTCACCCAGCGACACGACCGCCTCAGGGGAGAATCGTCCCGCCTTATCGTTTTGCCCTGCGGATGGCGCCAGCACTCGACCAGAGATCTCGCGAGCCTTCAAAACAGCCGAGTCATGAGTCATGATCCACCTAATCATCCACAAATTTACGGCATCGAGCCAGCATTGTCGCCGAGGATGCGCTGAGTGGTCAAACCCCCTCCCGCGGTTCGCCGGGCCCAAACATGCAACAACGATTTCATGCGCCTAAGAACAGTCATGTGTATGTGATCGGCGGCGTTATGCCGAGCTCTAACAAATCCGACATTGTCACCAAATTGTTGTAAGGCGCGCGGGATCATTCGCGAACGTTCCATTCCAGACTAATAACTCAAAGTAAATGTCTCGTTTCATACAGCAATTTGTAGATCGCTGGTTTCGAGAATTGATTTTCTGGAAGCGCTTCTTTCTTTGACTATCACAAGTGCTTGAATGCGTTTCTTAAACAAAAGCATGTTTGCTGTTTTTTGTGTTGGTGAACGAGTTGCAGGGTTCAGCTGGAGCTGCTGAGGCCCGGAGACTCTCTTCAACTCAACTATCTGCTTTGGAGGAATGCATGAAACGGAATATGCCGAGTGTTAGGCCGCTAGTTTATCTTGCGTTGTTTAGCTTGTTAGCGGTCAGCCTCTTCACGACGATGCCCGCGTTCGCCGACGAGCTATACGCCAGCATTCGAGGCACTGTGACCGATCAATCGGGGGCCTTGGTGGCCGATGCCAGGATTACGGTGACCAATGTGGCTACGGGTTTGTCCAAAACGGTCACCAGCAAAGGCGGTGAATTCACTCTCTTGCAGCTTCCGGTAGGAGACTATTCCGTCCGAATCGAGAAGTCGGGCTTCAGAACGTATACCACGTCCGGAATTCATCTGGATGTCAACCAGGTCTACGCCCTGAACGCGAAAATTGATCTCGGCACCGTGGCTGAAACGATTACTGTAGAAGCCAACCAAGTCCAGGTTGAAACCACAACACCGCAGCGCGGCGATGTGGTCGATTCGAACCAGATTCTGAATCTGCCGCTGATTGGCCGCACCTGGGTGAACCTGCAACAGCTCGAATCGGGCGTGGTGGCGGCATCGGACGCGCGGGGCGAATTTGCCACCAACGGCAGTCAGACCACGCAGAACAGCTTTCTGATCAACGGCACCGACACCAACGACCTTCCACTCAATACTCGCACGGTGGTTCCCAGCGAGGATGCCATTGAAGAGTTCCGCATGGTGACGAACACGATCAATCCTGAGTACGGACGAAATTCGGGAGCAATCATGAACGCCGTCATCAAGTCGGGCACCAACGGCTTTCATGGAGATGTGTTCGAGTTCTACCGCGATACGTTCCTGAACGCGAGTGACTGGTTTACTCATTCGCCCGCCGTTTTTCATCAGAATACGTTTGGAGCAACGATTGGCGGACCAGTCTGGAAGAACCACTCGTTTTTCTTCTTCTCCTACCAGGGAGTGCGGAACCGCGAACCCGAGCCTCAAGGTGCTAACAATTCGAGTCCTGTCTATACAGCGGCGCAACGCAATGGAACTGCCGGGGCGTTTAGCGGAATCGGGAATAACGTTTCGCCATTCCCACTGGTCGGAGACGACGGCACCACCTATCCCGCCGGCACGAAGTATTCGACTATCTTCAGTACCGGGGCCGTCCCCACGGCGGACTTCGATCCAATCGCTTCGAAATTGGTCAGTCAGTACGTGCCCCAGCCAAATTCCGGGAGCAACGTGTTTACATTCACGCCAATCCAAGTGACAACAGATGATCAGTACATGTTCCGCATCGACCAGAATGTCGGGAAGCGAGATTTGCTGTGGGGTTCGTGGTTGCAGGAATCGTTCCCGTTTACCAGCACCATTCCGTTTCCTGGCACGGGCGCCAGTCTTCCGGGTTTTGGGGCGGTCAATCAACAGCACTTCAAACTGCTGACCGTCTCCTGGAGCCACACGCTGAATGACCACATGATCAACGAGTTGCGTGGCGGCTACAACCGCTTTAATTATGCCGCTGTGGATCCGGCCCAGGTGACGCAACCTTCCAGTTTGGGGTTCAACATCACACCGCAAGATCCAGCCGGCGCCGGGGTGCCAGCAATGTTCGTGACGGGTCTTTTCAATCTGGGATTTTCACAATTCGGCCCGCAACCCAGAAAAGACCAAACCTACGAAGTGGTGGATAACTTCTCGTTTACCCACGGCAATCACACCATGAAAGCTGGCTGGGACATGCGGCGATTCCAGGTGGACAACCCGTTCTTCGCGCAGAACAGCGGCTTCTACCTGTACAACGGCGGTGGAACCTACAGCACCGGTAATCCTGGAGCGGACTTCCTGCTCGGAATCCCCGATCTCTACTCGCAGCAGAGCGGCGGCAACGGCATTGACCGAGCCCAGGAATACTACAGCTATTTCCAGGACCAATGGAAAATGCGGCAGAATTTGACATTCACCTACGGATTGGGTTGGCAGATTGACACCGCCATGCAAGATCTCGCCTACGGCGGGCATGGAATGGCGGCGTTCTATCCCGGGCAGCAATCCACTGTTTTCCCGAACGCTCCGCTCGGAGTCGTTTTCTCGGGAGACAAGGGCGTTCATCCTACCGGTACCAACCACCCATTCCGTAACTTCGGACCGCGTATTGGATTTGCCTACAGTCCGAACTGGGGCAGGCTCACGGGAGGCTCCGACAGGACCAGCATTCGCGGTGGTTTTGGCATTTATTACAACCGCACCGAAGAAGAGCTGAACCTCCAGTTCCAGGGAGTTCCGCCGAATTCGATTGCGACGAACGGAGCGGGAACGACTGGAGGAAGTCCGGGCTTTGCCAATCCATTCGATGATATTGCGGGGAGATCTGGGTTCAACGTACCCAACCCGTTCCCTTTTACCGGCGCTCCTTCGAACGTCCAGTTCCTGCCGACGAACGGATATCTTCCTATCTGGAGTGCGTGCTGTAGTACGATCGATCCGAGGAATGTTTCGCCCACTTCCTACAACTACAACCTGACCATCGAGCGGCAAGTGTCGGCCAGCACGATTGCTTCGGTGGGGTATGTAGGTTCGTTTGCACGTCATCTGGAAATCGGTCACCCGCTGAATCTCATCAATCCTGCGGCTTGCGTAGCTGCCGGACCAACCAACTGCGGTCCCGGGAACCAACTGACTACCGCTCCATTTTCTACCCAGGACTACCTGTATCCGGGAAACGTGTATGGAACGATCGATCAGATTTCAACCATTGGGAACTCACATTACGACTCACTGCAGGCGGGCCTGAAGAAGAAGCTGTCCCGCGGACTGCAATTCACCGCAAACTACACCTGGTCGCACTCGTTCGACAACGGCTCGGGATTCGAAAACACGTCGTTCGGTGGAGGCGGATTCGGCGGGCTTTCCGCAACTCGCGCCTACAATCCTTATCTGCCGGCCAGCAACTTCGGCCCGTCGATCTTCGACGCCCGGAACCGGCTGGTGATCGGTTATGTTTATGAACTGCCACACCCGCAGACCAGCAACGGCCTGCTGAGCCGGGCCACCAAGGGTTGGGCCATTTCTGGGATTACGACATTTCAGAGTGGATTTCCGATGGACGTGATCGATTCTTCAGCTTGGTCCTTACACGATTATCCCGGCAACTCTGATTTCGCTCCGATCGACGTTCCGAACCTTGTCGGGCCGATTCAGTACCTGAACCCACGCAAGACGAACGCCAGCACCGGAGTCGCTCAGTGGTTTTCAGCCACTCCATTCGTGGGCTACTGCCCCACGAACGGCAATGCCCCGGGTTGCGTTCCTGCCGGAAGCTTTGGCAACGCTCCGCGAAACGTGCTGAAAGGGCCTGGAATCAACAATTGGGATTTTCAATTGTTTAAAGACACCAACTTCACCGAAGCGATGAGGCTGCAGTTGAGGATTGAATTCTACAACGTCTTCAATCACGAAAACTTCTGGGCAGGCGGCATTGTCAACAACGTCCAAGCCCCGAACTTCGGGCAAGCCATCGCCGATAACCCCTCCACCGGTCAGGGCCCGCGTCTGATCCAGATCGCCGCGAAGTTCTATTTCTGATTCGCAAATCGGACCAGGTTTTAGGGGGCTCGCAAAAGAGCCCCCTTTTTTAGTCTCCGGGAAAACACACCCGAGCGCACATGGCCTTTGGCCCGCGATGAAAATCCGGTTGCCCCTCTCGCGCGTTGTTTGCACGAGAAAGCCTGCCCTGAGCGAAGCGGAAGGGTGGGGATTTTCGACAGAGTGGGACCGATGCGGTCAACGGCGCGCAGTCAAGTGCCCGAATCCATTGACTTTCAGAGCGAAGCGGGATAGGGTTTGCGCCTGGGGAGTGCCGTCCCGACGGCCGGAGAGTGGGCCTTGCACTCTGCTTCGCCCAACCAAATTACGGAACTGCTCGCCCGCTGGGGCGCAGGTGATGTCGCGGCCAGGGACGCTCTTGTCCCGGTCGTCTATAACGAACTGCGCCGCGTGGCCAGGCGTTGTCTGGCAAGCCAACAAAATCCAACTCTCCAAAGCACCGCCCTGGTGCATGAGGCCTATCTTCGGCTGGTGGGGCAAGATTCGTTGCGGGTGGAGAACCGCGCTCACTTCTTCGGAATCGCCGCCCGTCTCATGCGCGAAATCCTGGTCGACCATGCCCGCTCGCGTGGGGCTGCCAAGCGCGGAGCCAACTGCCTGACGCTCACGCTCGACGAGGCCGTCGCCTTGCCGCGGAAACGCGAAGTGGACCTCATCGCACTCGACGATGCCCTGAACGTTCTGGCCGGCTTGGATGCAAGACAGTCCCAAATCGTTGACTTGCGCTTCTTCGGCGGCCTGTCCATCGGGGACACTTCGCAGGTGCTCGGGATCTCGCCCGCAACCGTCAAACGCGAATGGACCACAGCGAGGCTGTGGCTACAGCGGGAACTGAACCGGAGCGAATCCGGGCCGCTTACGGCTCGCCGCCATCAGTAACAGCGTGGGAGAAATGCTGACCCGGTCAGGGGACTTGAGGGGCGCGAGTGAAATGCTGAACAAGGCTTTGGAAATGGCAAAACCGGAAGCAACTTCCAGCCATCTGAACGAGCAGTTGTGGAGCAACGGTTCGCTCGGTACAAATCGGCGCTCACCTCCGGGCCAGCTGCTGCTCAGCGTTAGATCGGTGCTGCGTGGCCCACGCGGCCGCAAGCCCGCTTGTTCCGCGAAATCATCGGCCTCGGCGAGACTGGCAAAACGGCGGACCGTCGCGCTGCATCATCAACCGCCGCCAGCGCATCGAATAAAGAACGTAGAGCCAATACCATCGTCTAATTGTTTCACTTCCACCCTTCTGGTGTGATCGCACAGGCGGTGAGGAGACACTTGAAATGAACGCAAATCCGAAAGCGCAAACAGCAACCCTTGAAAAGCCTCGCCGAGCCAGCAGCGAACAGCGCCTACAAGAACTTGGCATCAAGCTGCCGGCACCACCCGAGCCGTTCGGTACGTATGTGGAGGCGGTGCAGACGGGTAATTTGCTCTTTCTGAGCGGGATGCTTCCCACGGAAGGCCATGGGCCGAAATTCATTGGACGCATCGGCGCAGAACTCGATATAGAAGCGGCGCGCAAAGCAGCTCGCCTCGCGGCGCTCAACGTCCTCGCTGTGGCCCGGCAGCATTTGGGATCGCTCGACAAAGTGACACGCGTCGTCCGGCTCGGCGTGTCGGTGGCCACCTCGGGGGATGTCCGCGATCAGCCGAAAGTCGCTGACGCCGCTTCGGAGTTGTTGCAAGACGTCTTCGGAAAAGACAAGAGTCCTTGCCGGCTCGTGTATGGCGTCGCTAGTCTTCCGCTCGGCACGCCGGTCGAACTGGAAGTCATTTTCGAGGTGGCCACGTAGAGCACGGAAAGGATCTTTCCATGACATATCCGACTTTCTCTCGCACGATACAGATCGATGGGCTTTCCATCTTCTACCGGGAGGCCGGGGCGAAAGACGCGCCGACGCTTCTGTTGCTGCACGGGCTTCCGTCATCGTCGCGAATGTTCGAGCCGCTTTTCGCCCGTCTTTCTGATCGCTATCACCTGGTTGCGCCCGATTACCCGGGTTTTGGGCACAGCGACTGGCCAGACCCGAAGACATTCGCGTATACGTTCGATCACTACGCCGAGATCATGAATCATTTCACCGAAACGCTCGGGCTCTCGCGCTACACGCTTTACATGCAGGATTATGGCGGGCCCGTGGGTTTTCGCATGGCCTTGACTCATCCGGAGCGCATCGAGGCTCTGATCGTTCAGGATGCGGTATCGCACAACGAAGGCCTGGGGGCGAATTGGAAGACGCGCCGTGCCTTTTGGTCCGATCGCACCGCGAACGAAAGCGCGCTACGCACAAATCTGCTCTCGCTATCGACCACGCGAACGCGTCATGTTGGAAACGATCCCAACCCGGAGCGCTACGACCCCGATCTCTGGACCGATGAATTTCATTTCCTCAGCCAGCCCGGCCAGGCCGAGATTCAAAGCGACCTGTTCTATGACTATCGAACCAATGTGGACTCCTACCCGAAATGGCAAGCATGGATGCGCGAGAAGCAGCCCCGCCTTCTGGTGATCTGGGGTAAGTATGACCTCTCCTTTGATCTCGGCGAGCCGGAACGCTACCGCGCGGACGTTCCTGGCGCTGAAGTTCACGTTCTCGACGCCGGCCATTTCGCATTGGACACCGCTGCCGACGAAATCGCCGCACTGGTCCAGGACTTCGTCGGCTCTTCACGACGAGACCTCGTTTCCCGGCGCGTCGGCTAGGGTGTCGGAGTGATTGATAGAGGAAATCGAATTTCTGGAAACTAGAAATCATTCATTAAGGCTGGTAGACTCGCCCTTATGGCCGCCAAGAAAAAAGCTAATAAGAAGACTCCCGCAAAAAAGATCCGAACTGGAAACCTCAAAAAAGCGGCGAAGAAGAAGGCCGCTCCCAGAAAGATATCCGCGAAACGGACTGCCAAGCCTGCCGCGAGACTCAGCCATCGGTCCAAGAACCGGGTTCGAACCAAACGGCAGACGCGCGATTCGGCATTGTTTGAGTCACGAAAGCCACAGACGCCTTCTGGGGATGCAGATTCACAGGGCTTGTCCAATGTTGAGCGTGCGGATTCGGAGAGCGTCAGCGAGCTGCTCGAAGAGGGAAATACTTTCGAAGCCGGAGTTGTAAAAGGCGTAGAGCAGGCTGACGATGCCGATGAAAAAGAGGTTCGAACGCGTGAGTTTCCCGAAGACGACGTGCCTGAGGAATACCTCGATAAGGATTAGCGTGCGTCGCTACACATAACAGAGCCACTCTGTATCGCGCGGTTCTCGGCAAAACGGATTTTCTCGCGACCATGCCGCAGGCCTTGTTCCCCCCCTCCTTCCGGCCGCTCACCGATTCGATAAACACCGTTAAGCCATCCGATTTTTCCGCATGAACCTTGATCTAGTCTTCAGGTATAATCCGCGGCACTCGGTGCGGGAACCATTTGGATCTGGTTGATCCAGAACAAGCACAGGGAATCGAAAAGGCGGGCGGGCAGACGTGTGATTTTCTGCTCACACGTTTTCACCCGACGTTGCCTTCTTCCTGGGGGACTATGTCGATGACGCGAATCCATCAGCAAGTGAGTGGCGGGCAGCACGAGCTGTGGTACGAGTTGGGCATTCGATTTGAGCAGGGAGCAAGGCGCGCGATTTGGGTGTTCGCAGTGTGGGCCTTGTTGTCCGCATTGGCGATCGCGCAATCGAGCAGCCAGCTGAATGGCAGCGTGACGGACCCGTCGGGCGCGGCGGTGTCCGGCGCGAAAATCAATTTGACGGAAGCAGCAACCGGATTTCAGCGGACTACGACCAGCAACGCCTCCGGCCTCTACCAGTTCTTGGATGTGCCTCCGGGTGAATACCGGCTGGAGACCACGGCAACCGGCTTTGCGCCGTTCGTGGCGTCGAAGGTCACGCTGGTTGTAAAACTCCCCTCTACCATCAACATTAAGCTTCAGGTGGAGGGCGTGAAGACATCCGTAGAGGTAGAAGCTGAAGCGCCACTCATCAATCGCACGGACGCGTCGCTGGGGAACGTTCTCGAGAACTCGCAGATCTCGGAATTACCCATCGCCGACCGCAACGTGGTTTATCTCCTGAGCCTGCAGCCCGGAGTAGCGTATTTGGGAGGAGCCGCCGAGACGAATCAAGCGACGGATACGCGGAGCGGCGCAGTGAATGGCGTGCGCAGCGACCAATCGAATGTCGCGCTCGACGGCATCGGGGTCAACGACCAGAATAATGGTTACGCCTTTACCAGTGTCCTGAATGTGCCGCCCGACTCGGTCGAAGAATTCCGGGTCACCACCGCCAACTCCAATGCCGATTCCGGCTACTCCAGCGGCGGGCAGGTCTCGCTGGTCACCAAGAGCGGCACTAACTCCTTTCACGGCTCGGCCTACGAGTACAACCGCAACACCATCTTCAGCGCCAATGATCCGTTCTTGAAAGAGTCACAACTATCGAATAACCAATCCAACAAGGCTCCGGAGCTGTTGCGCAATGTGTTCGGCGTTACCTTCGGGGGGCCGATCATGAAGAACCGTCTCTTCTTCTTCGCCAACTATGAAGGGCGGCGCGATGCCCAGGGATCCAGCGCCTTGCGTTCAGTGCCGAGCACGACCCTGCGCGCGGGCGATCTCGTGTACTCGTGCGCCCCACTTGTTGATGGTAGCCAGAATCCCCAATGTTCCACTGGCAACAGTACCATCAACGGGGTAAGTAACCTTCCAAACAATTCCTATGCGCTCGATCCTACCCAAATCCAGAAGATGGACCCGTTGGGCATTGGTGTCAATCAAGCGATCCTGAATCTCCTCAAGCAGTACCCAGGGGCCAATGCAAACGGCGGGGATGGCTTGAATACGCTCGGTTTTCGGTTTGCACCGCCCGCTCACGCCAGCTTCAACACCTACATTGCCCGGTTCGATTACCACATCACGGCGAACGGCTCGGAAACCCTGTTTGCGCGCGGAGAAACGCAAAATTACAAACAACCGGGACAGCCGCAGTTTCCCGGCCAAGCCGCAGCTACGAACGCACTCGACGACAGCAAGGGGTTAACCATCGGACTCACCTCACTTATCAGCCCCAAGCTCATCAACGACTTTCACTGGGGCTTCGTCCGCCAGGGACAGCAATACGGTGGTACCTCGGTGTATCCGGGAGTTTTTATGAATGGGATCGACAGCCTCGTTCCCTTCACTCGCCCCACGACTGCTTTTGTGCCGGTCAACCAGCTGAGCGACAGTTTGAGCTGGACGCGGGGAAATCACACGTTTCAGTTCGGCACCGACTTATTTCTGATTCGCAACAACCACATCAGCTACCTGAACTCGTTCTCCGACGTTCAGACCAATGTGGTCTATCTCAATACGGGAGGGATCGCCTATCCTGGCAGCCCCAGCCCGCTGGATCCGGCCAACAACGGCTACCCTGCGGTGGATAAGAATTTCGGGCCGAACTACGACAACGCGACTGGGATCATAATGGGTATCTTCGCCGAGGGGGATGGCATTTATAATTACGCGCGCAACGGCAGCGCCCTTCCCCAGGGCCAGGCGGTCAACCGCCGTTACGCCATCAATGACTACGAATTCTTTGGCCAGGACAGCTGGCGAGTCAACCGCCGCTTGACGGTCTCGTATGGTCTGCGCTGGGTGCTGGAAGCTCCGCCTTACGAAACCAACGGATATCAGGTCGCGCCCTGCATAGAGGCGGCCAGCGGCGGCTGCACCAATCAAAACGTCGCTGACTGGTTTAACAAGAGTGCCCAGTTGGCTACCGCTGGTCAGCCGGCCAACAACGCCGGGGAAATTACTTTCGTCCTGGGTGGGCCCAAGAATCACGGTCCCGGCCTCTGGAACTGGGACCACAAGGATTTTTCGCCGCGGATTGCCGTGGCCTGGGCGCCCGATACGGGCGAGGGCTGGGTCTCCAAGATTCTTGGCAAAAAGGACGAGTTCACGGTCCGCGGCGGCTACAGCATTGTGTACGACCACTTCGGTGTTGCCGTCGTGAACAGCTTTGACCAGAATGGTTCTTTCGGCCTCTCCACGCGACTCGGAAACTCCGCTGGTTCGGTGACGGCCTCCACCGCTCCCCGCTTTACCTGTCTCACTCCGGGGTCTTCCGGCCAGTCCTGCCTGCCTGCGCCGTGCGCGAGTTTGAACGACGCGGGGTGTTTGTTCGGCCCCCCGCCAACAGGCGGTTTCCCTACTACCCCGAGTAGCACCGCCTTTGCCATCAACTGGGGGCTCGACCAGACGGTGAAGACGCCTTATACGCACATGTTCAATTTCTCGCTGGCGCGCCAGATTACTTCCCGCTCCTCGCTCCAGGTTGCCTATGTGGGCAGTGTCGGCCGGCGCTTGCCGATGCAAGTGGATATGGGCATGCCCACGAACTTGAACGATCCCACGAGCAACACCAGATATTTCCAGGCAGCTACCATGCTCTCGAAGCTGGCCGCTGTTCCCAACGCGCAATCGTCATCGGGTTCCGGCACGGACGTCAATAGCGTGGCTCCCGTTCCGTATTTCGAGAATCTCTTTCCAGCCTGGGCCGGGACAGCGACGCAGGGTGCGCTTACCAGCAACGGCCTGAATTGCAACACAGCGCTTTTTACCAACGGCACCCTCCCCGCCAATCCGACGGCCACACAAAATATTTATGAACTCTGGAATTGCTTCTCGCACAATGAAACCTTAACTTTAAAATATCTGGATTTGCCCAACTCCATACTGCAATTGGGTTCCGCGCTCCCGAACTCAAAGTTCGGCCCTTACTCCTTCTATCACGACCAGTTCAGCTCGCTGTACGCGTGGCGCAACATCGGCACCTCTGCCTACAACGCGCTGCAAGTAACCTACAACGCCCGCTGGGGATCCAACCTGCAAGGGCAGTTCAATTACACGTTTTCGAAATCGTTCGACGAAGCGTCGGCCGCCGCACGAATCGGTCCGTATGAAGGAACCGGCGGAACGGGCAACGACTTGAACGGCGGCGGTATTGTCATCAATTCGTGGGATCCGCTGGCGTTGCGCGGGCTCTCCGATTTCAACGCTTTCCACCAGGTCAACGCCAACCTCGTCTACCAGCTTCCCTTCGGAAGAGGACAGAGGTTTGCAGGGGGCGCAGGCCCGATGCTCAACGAATTAGTTGGCGGCTGGCACGTCTCCGGCATATTCCGCTTGACCAGCGGTTTCCCCATCACCATCGACAACGGCTTCACCTGGGCCACCAACTGGAATATCGAAGGTGATGCCGAGCCCAACGGTCCGCCTCCGGTGGCGTCCAACCCCAAGAACGTAGTCGTGAATGGCGTCAGTGGCCCCGACATTTTCAAAGATCCGACCGCGGCGCTGGCGGCCTACCGTCCAGAGTGGCCAGGCGAATCCGGGGTTCGCAATAGCGTCATCGGCCAAGGTATGTTCAATATCGATACCGGCGTGGCCAAGGAATTCTCGCTGGGCGAGGGGCGGCGTCTGGAGTTCAAATGGGAAGCGTTCAACGCCACCAATTCGGTGCGCTACGACGTGCGCGGCGCGCAACCCTCGCTCTCCTATGGTGCAGCGCAGTTCGGCAGATACCTTGGAACGATCACCACGCCTCGCTTCATGCAATTCTCTTTGCGCCTAGCTTTCTGAGGACGGCATGCGACTCGTCCCGCATCCTTACTCTTTGGGTGCGGGACGGGATTTTCGAGATCGACGATGACGGCGTCCGCGCCATGCAGAACGGCGCTTTCGGCTGGAAAGCAAGGCTGCTCACGGCAAGACACCCTACCGGGAAATCTACGCGCTTCCTCCGCCTGACCCTGACGGCGGTCAATTACAATACATCCATTGGGCTTGAGTCCTCCTTTAACAAGAAAGGATGATGGGGGCGATGAACTCGGCGCAGGGCTCGTTGGGTGAGCATCGGTTTAGAGCTCGGTTGCGCGACAGGCGTGCGCTTTTTGGCTTCAACCCTTATGCGCTCCAAGTACTTTAGGATATTTGGCCCGGCTGCGATTTTTTTTCTGCTGTTCGTGGGGACCGGCAATGGGCAAAATACGACGCTGATCAGTCTTGATCAGGCCATCGATCTGGCTCTGGCGCACAACCATGCGATCAAAGCCACGCGAACTCTGATCCTTCAAAATCAGGCCCAGGAGATTACCGCGAACCTGCGCCCCAACCCAACTCTCGACGCGGATACGCAGTTCATTCCATTCTTCAGTCCGCAATATTTTTCTGAGAATAACCTGAACGACACTCAGCAGTTCGACATCGGAATAGGGTATCTTTTCGAACGCGGTCACAAGCGTCAGCGGCGGCTGCAGGCAGCTCGCGATCAGACCGCCGTCACTCGCGCCCAGGTCGGTGATGCGGAGCGGACCCTGGCTTTTAACGTTGGCCAGCAGTTCGTCAGCGTTTTACTTGCAGAATCGACTCTTCGGTTCGCCCTCGAAGATCTAAAAGGCTTTCAGCAGACGGTCGACATCAGTGAGGCACAACTCAAGGCCGGATACATCGGGGAAGGCGATTATCTTAAGATCAAGCTGCAGCTTCTGCAGTTTCAAACGGACGTATCGTCCGCGCGGCTGGCGAAAGTGCAGGCTCTGGTTGGACTGCGCGAGTTTCTCGGCTATAACGCGGTTCCGGCCGATTACGATGTGATGGGCGATTTGGCCTACGAGCCGTTCAAGGGGACATTGGAAGACTTGCAGGCGAAGGCCCTTCGCGAACGTCCTGACTTCCGTGCTGCGGAATTGGGGATGACCGCGGCAAAGAGCCAAATCCTGCTGGCCAAAGCTAACGCCAAGGTGGACGTGAACGGCACCTACGACTTTACGCATGTTTCCGGCGAGAACACCGCTTCCGTCTTTGTGAGTTTTGAATTGCCGATCTTCAACCGCAATCAAGGAGAGATCGCGCGCACCGGTTATGCACTCACGCAGGCACAGGAACAGCAGCAAGCGGCCAGCGATACCGTTCTCTCTGACGTTGCCAATGCCTATGAAGCTGTGGGGAGCAACGACGAAGTGGTGCAACTCTATACTTCCGGCTACCTCAAGCAGGCGCAGGATTCGCGCGACATCAGCGAATATGCCTATAAACGCGGCGGCGCCAGTCTGTTGGATTATCTCGACGCAGAGCGGAGCTACCGGTCCGTTCAACTGGCCTATCGCCAGGCTCTGGCATCGTATATGACCGCATTAGAGCAGTTGAAGGAAGCGGTGGGGACAAGGAACCTGCCATGAACTTTCGCAAGAGCCGCGGGCGGAAAATGGCCGCACTGGCTGGATTGTCGGCAATCCTGGTGGCCCTGGCCGGTTGCGAGGGGCGGCCGACGGCCGCGGCTAGCGGCGGTGCGAATAACTCAAACAATCCAGTGATGTTTACTGTTCCGCCCGACCAGATGGCGCACGTACAGGTGCTGACCGTTCAGCCCACGACCCTGACTCGATTCCTGCGGCTGACCGGAGCTGTAGCGTACAACAGCTTTCGGACGACTCCGGTCATCACCCAGGTGAGTGGACCGGTGAGCAGGGTAGCGGTGCTTCCGGGGCAGAAAGTGAATCAGGGCGATCCCATGCTGTACGTCTCGAGTCCCGATTACTCGCAGCTCCGCAGCAACTATCTAAAGGCGAAGTCTGCCTTCGCGCTGGCACAGAAAGCAAATGCCCGAGCCCAGGATTTATACCAGCACCGCGCGATTGCGGAACAGAATGTGGAGCAGGCACAGTCGGCCGAGGTGCAGGCGGGTGGCGATCTGATGGCAGCCCAAGCCGCATTGAAAGTTATGGGCATTACGGATCCTGACGCGCTCGTGAACGGTCCGCCTTCTTTTGAGATTCCGGTAAAGGCTCCGATTGGCGGTCTGGTCGTTGAGCAAGACGTGTCAGCGGGGCAACTCATTCAGCCCGGCACCACGCAATGTTTCGTGATTTCCGACGTCAGCACCGTGTGGGTGCTGGTCAATATTTACCAGAAGGATTTGCCTTACGTGCACGTAGGAGATTCGGTCACGATCCAGACGGATTCGTATCCTGAGATTTTCCACGGACGCATTGCTTATGTTGCCGCCTCGCTCGATCCGAATACGCGCACGCTGCAGGCGCGCATCGAGACCAACAATCCCGGCGAGAAACTGAAGAAAGATATGTACGTGGTCGCCACCGTGAACGCGGGCACGATTGCAAACGCGATCGCGCTCCCGGATGCTGCCGTCCTGCGCGACACCGAGAACCAGCCCTTTGTTTACGCTGAGGCAGCTGCGAACCAGTTTGGCCGGCGCTCCGTCACGCTGGGAGAGAGTTTGAATGGGCGGACGGAGATTACCAGCGGGCTGAAAGCTGGCGACAGGATCATTGGAAATGGCAGCTTGTTCCTGCAGTTTGCAAACTCGCTGCAGCGCTAGCCGGACCAGGCAGCCTCGGAGAAACGTTTCAAAATCTGGCAGATATATTTTTCACCCCAACTGAATGATCCACCGGATAGTCCAAGCGGCGCTGCGGCAACGATTCCTGGTACTAATGCTGACCGCTTTCATCACGGTCGGTGGCGTCTTGTCATTTCAGCGGATGCCCGTGGACGCCTATCCTGACCTCTCGCCTCCACAGGTCGAAATCATCACCCAGTGGCCCGACCACGCCTCCGAAGAAGTCGAACGGTTGGTCACGCTTCCGCTTGAACTCCAGATGAACGGCGTCCCCCACATGGTGGTGATGCGTTCCATCTCGCTCTATGGATTGTCCGATGTAATTCTCACCTTCGAAGAAGACACGGACAGCTATTTTGCACGGCAGATCGTATTCCAAAGGCTCGCTCAGGCTACGCTGCCGACAGGAGTAACTCCGGCCCTGTCGCCCCTGTTCAGCCCCAGCGGCCTGGTGTATCGCTACGTGCTGGAAAGTCCCGACCGCAGCCCCCAGGAACTGAAGACCATTGAAGATTGGGTGATCGAGCGATCTTATCGATCAGTCCACGGAGTCGCCGACGATTCAGGCTTCGGTGGAACGGTGATGCAATACCAGGTATTGCTCGACCCGGCGCGCATCTATGGATATCACCTGACGATTCCACAAGTCACTGCGGCTCTGGCGGCCAACAACGCGAATGCCGGCGGCGGCTTCTATTCGCAGGGTGGACAGTTTTACTACGTTCGCGGCATCGGGCTGGTACGGAATACAGACGACATTGGCAACATCGTGGTTGGCGCGAACAAAGGTGTTCCCATCCGAGTGCGCGATGTCGGAGAGGTGACCATCGGCCATGCGCCGCGCCTCGGCGAATTTGGCTTCCAGAAAAATGACGACGCCGTCGAGGGCGTGATTCTCATGCTGCGGGGGGAGCAGACGCAGAACGTCCTCAAGGGCGTGGAAGCAAAAACCGAGGAACTGAACCGGCAAATTCTGCCGCCGGACGTCAAGATTCATCCTTACTATGACCGAAGCGAATTAGTAGCGCTGACCACCGACACGGTGGAAGCCAACCTGCTTCGCGGCATGGTGTTGGTTTTGGTGGTGCTGGTTTTCTTTCTGGTGAGCTTTCGCGCCGCCGTCATTGTTGCTCTCACCATTCCACTCTCGCTGCTGTTTGCTTTCATCGTCCTCCATGCGCACGACGTTGCGGCCAATTTGCTTTCCATCGGCGCAATTGATTTTGGCATTGTCATCGACGGCACGGTGGTGATGGTCGAAAACATCTATCGCGAACTGGCACTGCGGGAAGGACAGACGTACACCCTGGACGAAGTGATTCTTGCCGCCGCAAAGGATGTCGATCGTCCGATCTTCTACTCGGTGGCCGTCATCCTCGCGGGCTATCTGCCGATTTACGCCTTGAGCGGGCCTTCGGGAAAACTCTTCCATCCCATGGCAGAGACCATGTCCTTTGCCTTGGTCGGAGCGCTCATCCTCACGCTCACGCTCATCCCCGTGCTGGCTTCCTACTGGTTCAAGGCAGGAGTGCGCGAAAAACCGAATCGCGCCTTCGAATGGATGAAGCGGAAATACGCGGTCCAACTGGATTGGGTCCTCGACCGGCCCAAAACCACTGTGGGGATCGCGACTCTGATCTTCGGAGCGACCTTGCTGCTGGTCCCTTTTATTGGCGGCGAGTTCATGCCTCACCTTGATGAGGGCGCGCTCTGGGTCCGCGCGACGATGCCGTATACCATTTCGTTTGAGGAGGCCAGCAGCATTGCGCCGCAGATCCGTGACATTTTAATGTCTTATCCCCAGGTGACTGTGGTGGGTTCAGAATTAGGGCGGCCCGATGACGGCACCGATCCCACGGGGTTTTTTAACTGCGAGTTTTACGTCGGCCTGAAGCCCTACAAAGACAAAGCCTGGACCGGCGAGATCAGCGAGAAGAAACAGCTCATCGAATCGATCAACAAGAAACTCACAGCCTTCCCCGGCATTATCTTCAACTACACCCAGCCGGCCGAAGATGCTGTGGATGAAGCGCTCACAGGACTGAAAAGCTCTCTGGCGGTCAAGATCTATGGTGAAGACCTGAACGTACTGCAGGACAAAGCTATCCAGATCAAGAACACACTCTCCAATGTGCCCGGGTTCACCGAGCTCACGGTGGTTCGGGAACTGGGCCAGCCCAGCCTCCTGGTCGACGTTGATCGCGACAAGATTGCGCGATATGGGATCAACGTCGCGGACGTGGAGGCCGTGATTTCAGCTGCCGTCGGCGGCCAGGCCGTCACCCAGGTGATTCAAGGCGAGAAGCTGTTCGATCTTGTCGTCCGCATGCAGCCCCAGTTCCGCAGCAGCGCCCATGAAATCGGAAATCTTCTTGTGGGCACACCCGACGGTCAACAGATCCCGCTCAGTCAACTCGCGAACATTACCCAGGGAAACGGCGCGTCCTTTATTTATCGCGAAAATAACTCTCGTTACATCGGCGTGCAGTACAGCGTCGAGGGCAGGGATTTGGAGCGGGCGGTGCGAGACGGCCAGGCAGCGGTGAAGAAGGCCGTGATACTGCCGCAGGGCTACCGGTTGGAATGGGGCGGAGAATACAGCCAGTTTCTCGAGGCGAGATCGCAGATGTACTTCATCGGTCCACTCGCCGTTGGGCTGATCTTCATGATCCTGTTTGCGCTGTACGGAAATTTCAAATTCCCTGTCACCATTGCCCTGGGTGTAATCATGACGGAGCCTGTCGGAGCGCTGGTTGCGCTGAAACTCACGCACACTCCCTTCAGCGTTTCCTCGGTGCTGGGCCTTCTGGCCCTGCTCGGGGTGTCGGTGGAGACTGCCGTCATTCTTGTTTCCTACATTAACAAGTTACGCCAGGAGGGCATGGGAATTCGCGCGGCCACGCGCGAGGCTTCGCTGCTTCGGCTGCGTCCGATTATGATGACGGCTCTTGTGGCCTGCCTTGGATTGTTGCCCGCCGCCCTTTCCACGGGCATTGGGTCGGATACGCAAAGGCCGTTCGCCATCGTCATCGTGGCTGGTCTGATCTCCCGGCTGTTCATCGGCTTTTTCGTGAATCCCGTGCTATACGAAATGGTTGCCCGGGACGGCGACGTTCTGCAGGTCTAGAGGGAATACGCCGGCTTCAGAGAACCTGCCACGCTGTCGAGCACGGTGCCATCCACTCACATGACGATAGCCACGCGGCGGTCGCTGTTTGGGAGGCTCGAAGGCTCTAACGTGGAAGGGAAGGCGCACGCTCTACTGCATGCAGCAGCGGCGCCTCATGCCCGCGCGCCGAGACGCTTTCCATCGACTCGACCTTGCCATCCCGCACCAGCAGCGCGCAATCGAAATTGTTCACCGTCGGGCAGATGTGTCTGGGGAGAAGATACAGCGCGTCCCCAACCTGCGGACCTGAAGTTCCTTCCCGCACTGCAAGGGGCAGATGCTCTTCGCTCGGCGAAAGCGGCGTAAGTTCCGGATGTCCGACGGCCACGCAGGTTGGAACCCCGGCATCGGCGGAGACCGCCTTGTGTCCGGCATCGCAAGTGATAATCCCCCGATGCGGACGGCTCACCACGCGGGCCACTACCAGCGCCGCGGGCCGGTAACCGTATTCTTTTGGGAGTTGCGCCAGGCTAGTGGCATCGCAATAAACAACCGTTCCGGGCGAGCCGCGATGGACGAAATTGCCGCAGCGGAAGCCTTCGTAGCCAAGCGACAGCGGGAAGGTTGGCGTGCCGGAGGTGATCACCTCGGGCACATTTATTCCCGAACGTTCGAGTTCGCCCACGATTTCGAGCAAACGGTTGTAGCCGCGATGCACCGCCTGAGTCCGTTCGTTCGCTCCTTCGCCATCGCCGAGACCACCGTATTGACCGTCATAGTAATGCAGCCCGCGGAACTCCAGACCGTCATGCGCGATCGCGCGCGCCAAGGAGACCACTTGATCACTCTGGCTCTGCTCGATGCCGGTTCGATTCATGCCCGGGTTGATGTCGAGAAAAATTCCCACGCGGCTGCCACGCCATTGCCGCACCTGCTCTTCGTTCTCGGCCAGTGCCGAGATGCGCACGCTCGGAAACTGCCGTGCAATTTCTTGTGCTCGCCGGGCATTCGCGCCCATCGCAGGATACGCAAACACCACGTCGGCGGCGCCGTTCTGGCAGGCGACCAGCAGTTCCAGCGTGGTGGCACATTTGAAATTGCGAATGCCGCGTCCGATCAGCATGAGCAGAGTGCGGCCCAGCTTTGCGGTCTTGATATGCACACGCCAGCGATCAACGTCGCCGTCCAGCAATTCCAAAGTCCGTTCGATGTTTGCGGCGATCAGGTCTGGATACACCACCAGCGCCGGAGTCAGCACGTCGTCGATGCCGGAGACATCGTAGCGCTGATCCCATCCAAACTCGCTCAGCATGCTCTTCTGCTTTGCCATCACAGTTTAAACGCGCTCATCAGACCTGCAGATTGTGCAGGTAGGGAACGCTGGCCCGCATCATCTCCAGATTCATTTCGACGAAATAATTCTTGATGCCGCCCGTTTTCGCCGCGGTAAAGATCTTGTTCCAATTCAGGGAGTCCTGTCCCACGGGCACAACTTTCTTGGTTTCCGCCGACCAGCCTTGCACGTGCATGGAAATGAAGCGGCCGGGATACTTGGTGAAGTACTCGGCGGCATCGTAACCGCGGCTGATGGTGGAGACCTGAAACTGGAATTTCACCAGCTTCGGGTCGAGAAGATCGAACAACACGTCATAGGTCCGCTTCCCGTCCACCGTCGAAAGCTCAAAGTCCTCGTTGTGAAGGCCCTGCTGGATGCCCGCCTTGGCCGCTTGCTCACCGAGCTTGTTGTATTCGTCGGCCGCGCGCTTTACGTCATCCATAGTTGGGTTCTTTGGGCCGTCGAGGCTGGGCACCAACATTTGGGTAAGGCCAACATCTTTCGCCCACGCGATGGCCCGCGGCTGATCTTTTCTGAGTTCGTCGATGCCGAAATGCGAGCTCACACAACTGACGCCGGCATCGCCCAGAATTTTCCGCAGCTCGGACCCCTTGTATTTGCCGAGCCCGGCGAATCCCTCATCGGCGTAGCCGACCGGCGAACACAACTCAATGGTCTGAAATCCGGCGTCGGCCAGCTGCTTGATCGTGCCCGGGAAATCCTGGGCAATCATTTTCCGGACGGGCCAGGTCTGGCATCCAATGGGCATGCCGAGGGGATTAGCGCGAAGCCGCAGCGCACCGGCGGAAAAAAAGCTGGCCACGGCACTGTACGCGGCCGCGCTTTTCAGAAATTCTCGTCTCGAAATTGAAATCGCAGACATGACTGCCTCCTCGTGCTTTGAGCGAACGAATGCATTGTAGACCTTGAGTTGTCCTGAGCTTGCTAGGAAATCTTTGACTAAACCCCTACTTTGTCATCCCGAGCGGAACAGAATTGCCGTTCTTTCGGCAATTCTGCAGAGTCGAGGGACCTTGTGTTTTCTCTTACGATACTTGGTCAGAGCTTCCCTACAACTCCCACCCGCTGCGCCGTTCTGGCCGAACGTATTTCTGCGCGACCTCCGAGTTCACGGTAAGGGTGGAACGATCCCACGTAAGTTTTTGTCCCATGCGGGGGGCGACGTTTCCCAGCAGCAACGTCTCCGTCACGAGGCCCTCGAATTCAAAGTTCCCCCCGGGCTTCACCTTACCTCCCTTGCAGGCGTCGAGCCATTCCCGTTCGTTGCCCGGCGATCGGGGCAATGTTTTGTTGGGCGGTTGGAAGCTGTCCATTTTGCTTTGGGGTATCAGCTTTGGATTGCCGCCATTGAAGCTGCACAGAATTTTCCCGCGGTCTCCGATGAAGAGCAGCCCTTCGTCTTCTTCGCCGTCGCCCTTTAGCGGACGGTCTTCTTCCAGTTCCTCGGGGCGCGCTGGCTTCAGGCCGCCGTCATACCAGGTGAACTTCACGGGCGGCATCTCGCCACGCGCCGGGAAGTTGTAGCGGACGATCGAGGCCAACGGGAAGGTCTCGTCGTAGCGGTCACTGGAACTAGCTTCCACACTCAGGGGCGCTTCCAGCTTCAACACGCGAAAAATTGTGTCGAAACTGTAGGAACCCATATCCCCCAGAGCGCCACAACCGAAGTCACTCCAGCCGCGCCATACAAACGGCAGGTAAGCATGATTGAAGGGCCGCTGCGGCGCCGGGCCGAGCCACAGGTCCCAATCCAACCCTTCCGGCACCGGTTCGGTCTCCTTCGGCCGTTCAACCCCTTGCGGCCAGAAAGGACGGCTCGACCAGTTCTTCACCTCGCGCACGGGACCGATGACGCCGGCCCAAATCCATTCGCATAGTAGACGAGTGGCTTCAGACGCCTGGTTGCCAACCGCAATCTGAGTGGCCACGCCAGTCTCCCGGGCAATTTCGGCGATGCGCCGCGCCTCATAGATAGTGTGCGTCAGCGGCTTCTGGCAAAACACATGTTTGTGCTTCTTCATCGCTGCGGCCGACACAGCCGCGTGCAGGTTGTCCGTGGTGCACACGACAACGGCGTCAAGGTCTTTCTGCTTGTCCAGCAACTCGCGGAAGTCGTTGTAAGCTGCACAGCCACGATACTGGCCGGAGCGCTGCTGCGTGCCGTAATAGCCATCCACAATTTTCTGGCAGGGCTCGCGTCCGGCAACCCCGCTGGTGACGGCGAGAGTATGGCTCAACTGAATGGGCTGGTCGGGGCTAAGCCAATCCCATCCGCTATCGACGCCGAGCAACTTGCGGACGGAATTGCAAAACTCATGGGTGGCCCATTGCGGATAGTTCGCGCCGGATTTGTTGACGTCGCAGACCGCCACGCCTTGCACATCGGGCTCCCGCAAAAAGTGAAGCATGACGCGCAAACCTTGCGCCCCGACACCGATGAAGGCAATATTGACCTTGTCGCTGGGTGGAACATAGCCTGTGCCGCCCAGCACGCGGCGCGGAACAATCGTAAACCCGATCGCAGCCGCAGCCGTTTGCCCTAAGAACTTCCGCCGCGAGACCGAGGTTTCCAAAAAGCCGCCAGACCGAAGCTGATTTTTCATTGTCACCTCCCGAACCGCCGCTCAACTTCCGAAATTTAGATCCCTCGCGCCGCGGCCAGGGTTTATGGCGCTTTGGGAATGACAATCGCCGTAATGCTATACCGCGGGACTTCCACCGTGAAGGTTGGGCCGAGGTTTTCGATCGGCGCTTCCGTGATGTTCTTGCCCGCGTCAATCGTCGGCTTTCCGTAGTCGTAGCGCGTCCCCTTCGTGGCATAGTTGTAGCCATTCACCGAAACCGTGGCCGTGACGGAGCGGGCCAGGTCCTTGTTAATCAAGAGCAGGCTGAGTCCTCCATCCCGGCGCTTCACGGCGTGAACCGCCAACGTGTCCGTCTGTGAGGTAGCGCCGACAAATGTGTCGCCGACCCGGACCACCTGGTGAACCATCTTGATGCCGTAGTAGGCCGGTTGGGGTTGGTTTTTGTTGTCCAAGAAACTCGGACTTAACGCGTGGATAGGCGCCCACTCAACCGTGAAGGCGCCCCGCTCCAGCAGCGATGCCACTGTGTCGGCCGTATACAAGGCGGTCGCGGCGGGATTCTTGGCGGGCAGCCAGGGAGATATTCCCACGCTGGTGAAGGCCAAAGGCGGGAAATGGTTGCTGGGGCAGAATTTCTTGTACTTTTCCCCCAGGTCCCGTGCCAGCAGACTGTAATCGTGTTCGAAAGCATTCTGAGAAAAGTGGTTATGCGTCGGATCCATGGGATCCTGAGCCAACTTGAGCAGGTCATCTTCGTCCACATTGTCGAGCCAATTCGGCGGCGCTCCTCTGCCCTCCCATAACGTGGCGGCGCTGAAGTCCATGCTGGCGCAGGCGGCCTTCAACACATCCGCGTTCCAGTTCTTTCCCATCTGGTCCGCGTCAGCGGCATAGGGAGGCAGCATCACGAAGGATCCCACCATGATCGTGGGGTCGACGGCTTTCATGGCCTTGACGTATTGCACCACCGCTGCCCCGTAGGCTGCTGGACCCACGCGAGCATTGTGTTGATTGCGGCCCCATTCTTTTGAATTTGGCACAGTTCCAGCGTGCAGGTCGGGCTCGGGCGAGCCGCTCTGGCCGTACTTGCCCTCGTTATCCGCGTCTGACCCCACGGTGCGGCTTTGGCCGTAGAAGCCGTTGCCCCACGGCTCGTTGCCCACTGTCCACAGGGGAATGCCGATGGGATCCGGATGCCCGATCCGCAGATGGTTGTAACCGTCGTCGGTCGCAATCGGAGTGCTCGCCCGCAAGCTGGCCCAGAAGCCCACCGTCTTCCAGTCGTTGCCTTTGGAGTCTTTGCCGATGGCTTGCGTGTTGGACACTTTCCCGTTGGCATAGGCAACCCAGGCCGCCGCCTCGGCCGGTTCGCCGCCGCCGCTGCCGTCCAGGTTGCTGCCGTAATTTACCGAGACCAGCGCCGATCCCAGACTGTCAATCACCGGAACGAGTGCGGGAAATTGTTTCTCGCGCGGGAAGGCGGGCGCTCTGTCGTTCGTGTAGGGATTCGTGATCGCGCCGGTGGACCAGTGATACAGAGCGTCGATGCCGCCGTTTCCAGGAAAGCGGAGGTTGGTGATTCCGGCATCACGGAGCAATTCTACGGTTGCCGGATCGAATGCTTTGAGGTCCCAACGATCGGCCGCTACGCCTAACGAGGTGGTGTAGAGCATCGCTTTCGATTGCGAGGTGTCAACCACCACCTTGGTCTTCGTTTGAGCGCGAGCTGGACTTGCCGTCAGCAGAATCGTACCCAGCAGCAGGGCAGGGACCACGAACCCGGAAGGCGAAACCCGCCTCTTCCCCGGGGACCCAGGTACGCAAGAAACTTCACCGAAACCAAGAATGTTCATAGAAAGGCTATTCCTCGAGCTTCTTGTCGAAAAGGTTTACAAAAACGTCGAATTATACCGCGCGATGAACCGGTTCTTCATGCGGTGCAGCCGAAAAGTTTCTGGTTTGTCCAAACCGGGGCCGAACTTTCTAGGGAATCTCTGATTAAGGTCCTAACTTTGTCATCTTAACCTCCTACTTTGTCATCCCGAGCTCCTAACTTTGTCATCCCGAGCGCAGCAGAATTGCCGTTTTTCGGCAATTCTGCGCAGTCGAGGGACCTGGTGTTTTCTCTACGGCACTTCAGAGCTTTGCAAAAGGCTCTCAATTACGGCAGCCTTGCCTAGCCTATTCCAGCGATTTCGCGCAAGGTACAACTCCTGACTCACCGCCTCGGCGATAGTTGATCATGGCGTGCCCAATGGTGGCT
Organism: Acidobacteriota bacterium; assembly: GCA_013289685.1. Lineage (GTDB taxonomy): Bacteria > Acidobacteriota > Terriglobia > Terriglobales > Acidobacteriaceae > Sulfotelmatobacter. The sequence continues at coordinate 108,356 of JABCZL010000011.1, forward strand.
GTGCAATGATGGCTGTGCGCATGAATGACAAGTTTTTCGCAAAGCTCCGTCTGCGTTCGGGTCTACTTCTGCTCCTTGGTTTACTTTCCGTTCTTCCGTCTTTCGGACAGGGTTCGTCACCCGGCACTCCCATCGGCTTTGAGCTCCGGAAGATTGCATTCCGGCTGGAGAATGGCGTCACCCCCGCAAAGAATTTGCCCGAGACCATGCTCGGAGGAGTCGCCATTTTTGACTACAACGGCGACGGACGCCCTGACATTTTCTTCACCAATGGCGCCAATGTCGCCACGCTGAAAAAAGACTCGCCCCAATTCAGCAACCGCCTTTTCCGCAATGATGGCAACGGCGTCTTCACCGACATGACTGCCGCAGCCGGTCTGGCGGGCTCTGGATACGACATGGGAGTTGCGGTTGGCGATTATGACAACGACGGGCATCCCGATCTATTCGTCGCCGGAGTGCACCACAGCACGCTCTACCACAACAACGGCGACGGCACCTTCACTGACGTCACCGTAAAATCTGGCCTGGACGCTTCGCTGAATCATCCTGATCCCGAATTTGGTCCCTGGTGGGCGATCACCGCCGTCTGGGTCGACGTGAATAACGATGGCCTGCTGGATCTCTTCGTCGTCAATTATCTCCAGTGGACCTATTACGCAGAACGCCGTTGCGAGTTCGATCGCGTAGGAGACTACTGCCATCCCAAGTTCTTTAAGGGCCAGCCGAATCAGCTTTTCCTGAATAACGGAGACGGCACCTTTCGGGATGTTTCCAAAGAGTGGGGAATTCGCGATCACGTCGGCAAAGGAATGAGCGTGGGTATGGCCGACTACGATCTTGACGGTCGTCCGGATTTGTTTGTCACGAATGACGCTTCCTACAACTCTCTCTTTCACAACCTGGGAAACAAGTTCGAGGAAGTCGCCTTCGAAACCGGAGTAGCCTTGACGGAAGATGGAAGTTTCATCTCCGGCATGGGTGCGGATTTTCGTGACTTCAACAACGACGGCTATCCCGACATCGCGTTTGCCGCCCTGATCGGTCAGACGTTCCCACTATTCCAGAACACCGGCAAGGGTAGTTTTCGGGAAATCACGACCGAGAGTGGAATGCATGAAGCCAGTTTCCAAATGTCCGGTTATTGTGCTGGTTTGTATGATTTCGATAACGATGGATGGAAAGATTTATTCGTAAGCGGCGGTCACGTGCAATCCGTGCCCCTGCCAGGTCAGCCTATTGATCAATACAACGCGGTATTCCGCAATCCTGGCCGCATCGGAAAGTGGGTCGCGCTCACTGAAAAGGCAGGCTTCAGTTCTTCACCCGCTGCCCGCCACCGTGGTTGCGCCTTCGGCGATTTGGATGGAGATGGAAGAATCGATGTCGTGGTCAGCGCGATCGACCGCGACGCCGAGATCTGGATGAACCGGAGCGCGAAGTCCGGCCATTGGCTGGATATCGCTCTGCACGGAACCAAGAGCAACCGCGACGGCATTGGTGCTCGTATCAAAGTCGTAACCAAAAGTGGCGTGCAATACAACCACATGACGACCAGTGTCGGCTATGCGTCATCCAGTGACGGACCAGTCCACTTCGGACTCGGACCGGACTCCCGTGTGGAAGAGATCGAAATCCATTGGCCGTCGGGTGTGGTGCAAACGCTGCGCGGGATCGATGCGGATCGTCGTATTGAGCTAACCGAATCAGCATCGAAGAAGTAGCAGCGCACGTTCCCAGTGCAAAGCAGCGTAGTCATCCTGAGCGGCGTTCTTGGCCGCGAAGGAACTGTACAACTTTGTTGAATTCCCCGCGGGCGGTCGAGGGCTACTTTGGCCCTTTGGCTTGCTGCTCGGCGGTGAGCCGATCGACGATGGCCCGCTCCTTGGCGCCATCCTCCGGCCTATGCAGCTTGTAGTACAGCGAAGCGAGCTCCACGTGCGGCTCGAGCCAATCGGGGTTGTCCTTGACCACCCCTTCAAGTTCCCGTGCGGCTGTTTCGTATTCGCCAGAGGTGCTTTTCAGCATTGCCGATTCGTAGCGAGCCATTACATCGGCCGGTTTCAGCTTGACCGCGTGGTCAAGATAGACCTTCGCTTCTTCGAGCTGGCGCCGTTTATACAGGAGCGCACCCAGGTAGAGATTGGCATCGAAATCATCCGGGTTCTCCTTGATGGCCTGCCGGAACGCGGGTTCGGCTTCCTTCTGATCGCCCGTCTTATCTCTGGCCATCCCCACCAGCGTATGCAGACCGCGCAGATCGGGGGACAACCGTAGTGCGGTTTCCAGATCGTGCCGTGCTTGCTCGAACTCGTTCAGGTCCATCAGCGTAACGCCGGCGAGCATGTAGGCATCTCCGCTATTTGCGAGTTCGGCCGATTTCTCCATGTGTGGAATGCCGTCGCGCCGATGTCCCGACTTGATCAGGGCCAGGCCGAACACGTAGTCGAAATCGGGATTGCTCGAATTCGCCTTCTCCAGCGGTTCGAGCATACCGGTTGCGGATTCGGCGTCGCCCAGCTTGATCTCCGTGTCGGCCAGCAGAATCGCAACCTGAACGTTGCCCGGCGTCGATTGATGCAACGTCGCAAATCGTTCGCGCGCCTTCGCCAGATCACCCTTCTTGTAATAAGCAAGACCAAGATTGAGGAGCACCGGGTTCTTATCCTTCAGTGCAGGAAGCGCTGACTGATAGCTTGCGATGGCCTCATCGAACTGGCCCACGTGCGCCAGAGCGGCGCCAAGATTCACCTTGGCTTCGACGTTATCGGGACGAAGCTGAAGAAGCTCGCGATATTGCGTGATGGCTAATTGATAATCGCCGCGCCGCTGCGCCTGAATTGCGTCATTCAAAAGCCGGTCGGGATCCCGCTCCTGGGCCAAAGAAACCGTCACGAACAGGGAGAGGAAGAGCATCAGACGCATGATTGCTAGCATACCGCAGCGTCTGCAAACCAGACCAGCACGCAACCCGCGTCGGATCCGAGCGTTTTTTTGCCAGCTAATTCGGGTTGGCCGTGCCGTGGTCGGTGATCTTCACCGAGAGCATGGCTTCCGATGTCTTAGGTCCCTGGTGCGCCGTGACGACCATATCGCACTGCCCCGGATCGGGATTGATCCGCAAAAGCACGGGCATCGAACCATCCGCTTGGCGTGGTGGCGAAGGCAGGGTCTTTAGTCCCACCTCGCGCCCATCTCGATACAGCTGCAGAGTGATCGTGGGTTCGACATCCGATACCGTCGTCGGGTAAACGACAAAATAGATATCAATCGGCTTACCCGAGGGCATCGAGTCGGCGAGTGTCGGCACGATACGCCCGGTGTCCGTTTCAAATGGATCCTGGTGATCGCGCGGTCCCGGTAACGGTTGCACTCCTCGTACCAGTTCCAGGGAACTCACACCGAAGTCCTTTCCTGGATCGACAAAAACCGATATCCGCTTCACTGTGGTCTTCTCGGCCAGTTCGTCTGTAACCGCCGTGTCGATTAAGTAATGGCCCCCCGGCAATTCGACCGGTTCGGCGTAAAGAATGCGATCATCTCCCAGCTGAGACAGTTCGGCTTTCGATACTTCACGCACCAGGTCACGGCTCACCTTGCCCACAACTTCTCCGTCACTCCTATGGATCATTGCCACCAGAGACACTCGAATTCGCCCCTTCCCGGTTTTCGGGTTCGTGACCACCTGCAGGCTCGAAACTGGGATGTCGAAGGCGACCTGGTAGTCGACCGCGGCAGCTTTGGGACGGAACCTGAGCAGCTGAGTCTGATAAGGGAATTCCTCTGTCGCCGGATGGGCATTGATAGCATGCAAGGCGGTCATTTCGAACGGCTGCAGAGGTTCCCCGTTGATCTCCGGCACAGCAAAGTACCCGGAACGGGTCTGCACCGTCACGTGAGGGCGAGTAATGCGCACCTGAATCTGTCGAAAATGCCCATCATAATTCTTCGCCGACGGCGTGTAGGCAACCTCGTAATGAGTGCGAATATCTTCCATGACCCGTTGCATGGGCAGCGCGATCTCATTGGTGTTGGTAACGGCGAACCCACCGGTCGACTCCGCCAGTTCCTGCATCGCCAGTTGCTTATCGGAAGACGCGGTGAGTTGCTCGTCGTCATCCTCCTTATGTCCCATGCGCGGACTTACTCTATTCACCGAACTCTCAGCGGCGACCCGCTGCTGGTCAGAAAGCGATCGCACCATAGGATCGTCAACGCTCAACCCGCGCGTGTCGACCGCGTAGAAAGCCACTTCCATCTGATTGGCATAACTGATTACGCTGTTCACCGCGTCTCGGCGATCCATGGGTAAAGACAATCCGTCCGCCAAATACAGAACGACTTTTCTGCCCGGCAGTTTTGCCTGAACTCGCACCAATTCCCGCAGGGCGTCCAGGGCATCCATGCCATTGGAGAGACTCTCAGCAAAGCGCAGGCCGGTTGCCAGGTGCGCTTGAGTCAAAAGAGCATTGCCCAGGGTGACGGAAGCATCCTCGGAGGCGGCATTTCTCGCCCACAATGGATCGGTCACGATTGCCGGTAGCGGGTTCAAAGCTGCGTTCTGGGCCGCTAGTCCCGCTGCCGGGCTGGTCAGTGGTGAGGCTATGATGTTCGTGGTAGTTGCTTGGATTGATGTGTTCACACCGGACGCAACTGTGGCCGAAATGCCAACCTCGCCTCCTGCGTTCACGCCTTTTGCGGCGGCATTCACAGCATTCAGCAGAGACGTCTTATCCGTCGTGTAAGGCTGAATGACCTTTAGAGAACGATCCAGCCGATAAATGGTCACGTAGGTGTTCGGCAGGCTGCCACTCTTGAGAAATTCCAGCACCGCCTGGTGTGAGAATTCCAAATTCAGTGGGGCGATTTGAGCAAAAACCACCGAAACGAAATTGAGCTCGCGCAGCGCCGTAGCAGGTGTTGCCGGCGCGCCGGGGGAGGGAACTGGAGCGTTGCTCTTCGCCAGCTTTTGTTCCGTCTGCAACTGTTCCGCGCCTTGCACATTGCGAAACGCATTGACCTTCTGCTTGACCCCGTCTTCAAGCACCTCGATTTCATCGGGTCGGATATCGGCAATTGCGTGGTGATGCTTATCGCGGACGATAACATCCAGGATCACCTCTCTGGTCGTCGTCCGAATGGTGGGCGTGTCTTTATCGGCGGGCCCTTGATTAGCGGGCGCTTGATCAGCGGGAGCCTGCCCGGCAAGCCACGGGCCAACCAGGCCGCTCAGGACGAGCATTGTAAGGGCGCGTTTCAACATGTGTTCTCCCCTCATTCCGCTTCGACGGTTCAGCGGTGTCGGCCCCGTTCATGAATGGCCGGGATTGTACAACAAGTATCTCTCAGTTCTTGTCAAAAGTCCTTGTAAGACTGAACCTGGCTCGAAGGTCCGATTCGCAGCGGATGTCCCCCTCAAACAGAAAAGATGGATAAGATAATATGAGTGTTCAGGACTACCGCAATGACTGCAAAGGCATTCTTTCGGATTGTGTCTTCGTTCCTTTTTTTCGTTGCTTTGAGTGCGCTGGGGCAAACCCGGCCCCCTGCGACTGCCGCTCCCCCGAGCACGATCACGCGACCGGAGTCCATTCAGGACACCGGTCTGTACGATTATTGGGCGGATATGTCAGGCCAAGGCCGCGCCGGAGGCGCTCTATTGGGTAAATTGGCCGTGGAGGGAGAGCCCCTGCCCTGGGAGCCCTTGCTGGTGACTGTCACTTGCGCCGGGAACGTCGTCTATACCACGCAAACCGATGCCAAAGGCAACTTCGGGATTGTCTCGGTGACAATGCCGGGCGTCCTTGGCAAGCAAGGGGATTCTCAGCGGCAGATGGAGACGTATTTCGAAGGTTGCCTCGTGCAGGGCGCGATCCCTGGCTTTCGTTCCACCGCCGTCACCCTGACCCGGCATAATCTTCGCGACGACCCCGATATTGGCACGATCATGCTGTCCCGGATCGGGCGCGATGCGGCTACCACTTTGAGCCGCACCACCGAAACAGCTCCGGCCAACGCCGTCAAGCTTTTCGAAAAGGCGCGGGCCGAGATGCTCCAGCACAATACCGACGGCGCCAAGCGAGACCTCGAGAAGGCGGTACAAACCGACCCGACGTTCGCCGAAGCCTGGCTGCAACTCGGGAAAATACAAGAGGCCTCAGATTCGCAGGCAGCCAAGGACTCGTTTTCGAAAGCGTTGGCCGCGGATGCTGAATTTGTACTTCCTTACGAACAACTCGCGGTTCTGGCCGCTCAAAGTGCTAATTGGCGGGAGGTCCTGGATGACACAAACCACATGGCGCAACTCTATCCCGAAGGAACTCCGGAAAGTTGGTACCTCAACGCCATGGCGAATTATCAGCTGGGAAGGCCTGATGTTGCCCAGGCAAGCGCCCTCAAGTCCCTGGCCCTCGACCCCCGCCATACCGTCTTAAATACTGAACAATTGCTTGCGGTGATCCTGGCGCGGAAGGGCGACTTCGCGGGAGCACTCGATCACTTGCGCAGCAGCCTGAAATATGTGCCGCCCGGGCCGAACGCCGATCTATTGAAACAACAAATCGCGCAGTTAGAGCGGCGCGTTGCTGCCAAGTAGGCCCGCCATCAGCAACTTGGTTCTCTTCCATGGGAAGACTGCGCCTGGGAAGACTGCGGCGGCGGCAGCATGCGCAAACCTCGCCTCACCGGGGAACGATGACCTTCGCTTGTGAGGCGTAGCGCCTGTAATTCTGGAACACCATTTGATTGATGTCCGCCTCGTGCCGGCCCCTTTTTAGCCGAATCGTGCCCCGCACCGGCATCAAATAGCTGTGCGCGCCAATTGAAACGTAATCGTAGTCGACGGCCATCGATGCTGCATGGATAGAGAAATTGGGCGGAAGATCGTCCGCCTCCACCGTGATCCGGCGAATGCCCATCGTGGAGCTGTCAATATAGGCCAATCCATGAATGCCGGCTGAAATCTTCCCGCTGCTGTCGCTGAGGAGCATGCTGTTGTTCTTTCGCTCGACCCTATACTCCAGGACCTGCACCGTGCCGTTCGCCAAAGCAGCGGCTTCTTTCCAGTTGAATTCGGCGTTCGACGATGGTTGGAAAACCAGATTGAGCAGATCGCCGAACTCTCCGACCGATATCGGCCACTCGTTCATGTCAGCCCGGCTCACCGTACTGGGGCGGCCGTTGACTTCCAGCGTCGTCCGGGTCTCCTGGTTATCCACAAAACGGAGTAACTCTCCGAAAGAATCTTTGCGCCGCCATTTTCCATTTCCCGCGGGATCGACGGAACGGTCCGTCACCTGGACGCACACAAAATTAGGCAATTTCACCGAGTAATTCAGTGCGTGTTTTCTGGCCCCGGCGATGATTCGATCTAACTCCTCGCTCGAGGGACGGGTGACCGAATCCTCCGGCAACGACGTGATCACCAGTGGCTGTCGTTCCATGGGCTTGATTTCAGCCTCTCCCGGAATTGAATCTGCCATCATTCCCGCCTCGTTGCGGTGCTCGGCTAACTCCGGTTTTCCGGTTGCTGCGTTGGCCAACGCGGGCCCGGCAATGCTGAAGCTGGCTTCGCGTTCCATGATCTTCCCGCTCTGCGTCAACGACAGCATTACGCTGTACCTTCCGGCGGGGAAGGAGCTGGTTTTCAGCGATGCAAGATAGGGGAATGCTTCTCCCAGATCCTTTGGAAGCTGCAACGGTACCTGCCCGAACAATTCTCCATTCCGCAGTACCTGCAGTTCAAGCATCGCTGGGTCAGACATGCTGGAATCCGGTTGCACAAGGAAAAAAAAAGAGATGTCTTTTGTTCCCGGAAGCACCTGCCCGGAAAGAGTCGGAACTACTTTGCCCTTCTGGTAGCGGAGCGGTTCGAAAGGGTCCAACTCATCTGGGAAAGGATCGATTCTTCCCACCAGCGACACATCGCTCAGGAATGGACCTGATGCGACGCTCGGAACTTCGAAGTGTCCACGTTGTCCCCCCATCTTTCCGCTATTGCGGTCCACCACGGCAGTTTGAACAGTGTATTCACCGGGAGGAAGCGCGAAATGGCGCTGCATGGTGGCACTGCCCAGCAGCATTTGCTCCTTCAAATCCAGAGCGCCATGGCCGGGAATATCGTCGCTGAAACGCTCCACCACAGCCCCGGACTTGTTCTTGACTTCCGAAACAATCGACACATGCCAGGAAAGCAAGTTAGCGTTGGGATCGCTTCGGGTTTCGAGTCCGGAGATCGGCACCTCGACAACCAAGGTATTCTCGTTCCCTGTCGTAAAACTGCCCAGCTGTAGGACGGCGGCGCGGAATTGCAACTCTGCCGGCAACTGCTCTTCGGACAAGAGTTTCATCATCGGCGCCTCGAACGGTCGCACCTCGTCGGCCGGAGGAACGGCAAAATATCCCGCTCGCGACTGCACCTTCAGCCCCCGCCGCAGAGCTTTGACCGTGACTGGACGGAACTTTCCGTCGTACTCCAGCGTAGGCGGAGCATACGACGCCTCGTAATAAGTAGTCAGGTCCGCAACCGCCTGCTTAAACGGCTTCTTCAGATTGTCTTCGGAGAAGATATAAGCCCCGCCAGTACTTGCCGCCATGCCAGCCAGAGGATCGCGACTGCCTGCAAGGCCGTCTCCCTCCATTCGCGTTAATGTAGTGCTAAGCGAACTGGCCAACCCAGGCCCGAAGGCCAACGGAACCGCAGTGTTCTGGCCGGCGGCTGGAAACAGCGGGCTGGCCCGGTTGGACGCGGATATCTGTCCGATCGCCGCGCTTTCCACCAATCCGTCCATCAGTTTCGTATCGAGCGCGGTTTTATTGATGACATAAACGCTGACCTCGGCGTGATTCGCCGCGCCGGCAATTGAGCGTAGGACGTCGCGCGTGTCCGAATTGGGTTGTACTCCTTCGGTGAAATAAATGACGAGCTTTCGTCCCGGAATCGGAGTTTGCGACCGGGCCAGAGCTAGCAAGCCGGCCAGCGACGCCTGGGTATGCTGGTCCTGAATGATTCGCTGCGAATCCGTGAGCGCTGCGAGCATCGCTCGCTGGACAATCCGACGATCTGCCGATCCTTGGGATTCCGATTGCACGGCCCCGGACTGCAGGTTGGATATCAGCCTCTTTTCCGCGAGGACTGCAGCTTGGTCGCGACTCGGACTTTTCTCGCTGGTCACGAGACTGACCGCGCGCTGAAGCTCTTTCCGATCCGACGTGAACTCCTGAAACAGTCGCAGGCGTCCGTCCGTGTTGAATACCGAAAAAGTAAAGCCCTGCTCGGGGAACAACTTCAGTATTTTTCCCGCAACCTCACGTGCGTTGGTCGCGGCTGACGGGTCGAGTGAATCGAACAAAAACGTGATCAGATGCTTCCCGCTCGATTGCCCGGTTACAAGACGAAGATCGGAGAGCTTTACCGCCGAACCGTTGTCGGTGATCGCGACGTCTTCAGGTTTGAGATCCAGAGACTTCTTCTTATTGCGAACTACAAAGTCGATGGAAACTTCGTCGACGTTCTTAATAATGGTAGAAGTCGAACTTCCGGTCTCTTGGTCGGGAGTGGACTGACCGTGAACCGCGCCTGCAAATAGAACCGGAAGAAGTGCATAAGAAAAGAGGCTGCAGACCAGGGATCGAAGGAAATTGGATCGGTACATGGATAGTCTCAGTTCCGCACGGCGCAAAGAAACCGGCGTCTCGATTTTGCATCCCCCGCAGACCCGTTGTAAAGGCGATGCACAGCTCGCTTCAGCGAAAAGGCCGTCCTTTTACAATTCCTTGGCCTTCGCGGATGGTCACGAGTTGATCTGCGGATATGCCGGTAAACGTCTCTTTGGCGCCTGTCGGCCAATAGACTTCGACGTCCGCAGTTAATACTTTGCCCAGGCCAAAATGCAGCCGCGGATCATTGGATGACAAGAAACTGCTCTGGCTGGTCAGGCACTGGGCCTGGACCTTTCCCCCATAATGCACGAGCACGCGAGATCCCAGCGCGCTCCGGTTGCTCTTTGTTCCTTCCAGTCTGACTTTGAGCCAGTGGTTCCCGGAAGGAACATCGTTGCGCAAAAGGGAAGGCGGCTCGTTGCGATTCATGATCACAATGTCGATATCGCCGTCGTTGTCGAAGTCCCCAAACGCTGCGCCGCGGCTCTGATGCTTGGCAGAAACACCGGGCCCGGCCTCGTCGCCCAGTTCGACAAATTTGCCATTTCCCAGATTACGAAACAGGACGCGTGGGCTGTGCGCGGGATATTTTGCGTACACGCGCTCCAACTCTGGGTACACCGTCCCTGTGGCGTTAAAAATATCTGGATAACCGTCATTGTCGAGATCGACCAGCGCCGTGCCCCAACTGATGAAGCGGCGGTCCATGCTCAGACCGGCGGCCGCAGTAACATCGTCAAATTCCGCCTTCCCATTATTCCGATACAAACCTGTAGCTTGATTCTGGAAGTGCGTTTTCACCAGATCGATGTGGCCGTCGAGGTCGTAATCACCGGCACCCACCCCCATGCCGCCCATAAGGTCGCCACCTGGTCCTAGAGCAACCCCGCGCTCCAGTGCCTCTTCGCGGAAAGTTCCGTCATGGTTGTTCATCAGCAGCAAGCTCGGGGTGGCATCACAAGCCACGAAAATGTCCTGCCAGCCGTCTTCATCCGAATCAAAGGCCAACGCGGTGAACCCAAACGAACCTCGCACCGCAGCGATTCCTGATTCTTTGGAAACATCGGTGAACGAACCATCCCCATTGTTGCGATAAAGAAAGTGCTGCGGCGCCGGCAGGCCAGTAGGTCCGCAATTGGTAGCCACCCCTTCGTAGTTACAGTTGGGCACATCCAGAGAAGGTTTTGACGCGGTCGCCAGGTCAATTACCACGTAGTTCGAGACAAACAGATCAAGCAGCCCATCACGATTGTAATCAAAGAAAGTGGCCCCGGAGCCAAAACGCGTGGTGGGATAGAGAAGGCCGGCTTTCTGCGTAACGTCGGTGAAGGTGCCGTCTCCGTTGTTTCGATACAGACGGTTTTGGCCGTAGTACGTCAGAAAAAGATCTTCAAATCCGTCGTTATTGTAGTCGCCAACGCAGACACCACACGCCCATCCACAATCGAACAGACCTGCCTTCTCGGTCACGTCTGTGAAGGTACCGTCTCGATTGTTGTGATACAGCCGATTGCTCGAACCCGGAGGAATGCCCTCCAGCCGCCGGCCACCGAGAATAAAAATGTCCATCCAACCATCATTGTCGTAGTCGAAGAAAGCGCAACCGCCGCCGTTGATCTCCACGATGTACGTTATATGATCCGCTCCACCGTAGATCATCGTCTTTGTCAGTCCCGCACTTTCAGCAACATCGACGAAACGCGAGAAGGGAGCAGCGGGGGGCTTGTCCGGAGCAGCCAGGAAATGAAGGTGAGACGGAATTAAAGATGGCAGCAAAGCTGCGGGAATCGTGCCCAGCATGCGGCGCCGTGTCCAATTTCCCGATTTTCCCTTGGCCATACTCGATCGAATCTTAACAGATCAGAACTTGCATCATCTCACTGATGGGCCGCGCCGGCGCCATTCGCGAGGTCCTTCTGAAGTGCAAGCGCATTCGCGTTCTGAGGATCGATTTCCAACGCTCGCTGCACTGCCTGTTGAGCCTCCGGCTGGCGAGACTCCGTGGCCAGCGTTGCCGCCAGGCTGATCCAGGCCTCGGTGTATCCGGGAGCGGCGCGCACCGCCTCGCGAAACTGCTCTTCCGCGGTTGCGAAATCTCCGCTGGAAAATGCTAAGTAGCCGAGTTGATGACGAGCGATTGCCATGGCCGGATCGATTTGTATGGCTTTCTGCAACGCCTCGCGCTCGGCGGCGGTATCACCGGCTCGATCCAACGCAACCGATAATTTATAGCTGAGCAGCGCATTCTCCGGCAGTACCGCGATGGCATCGCGATAGAGCGCCGCCGCCTTCTTGGGGTCGACGGCGAGTTCCTTGTCGGCTTGCGCCATTTTGCTCGCCCCCACGGTACGATCCGCTTTGGCCTGTTGCTCCTGCTGGTAGAGCTTAAGCTGCTCTCCTGCCAGCTTGGTTTCGCCCACGGTTCGCAGCACCTTCGCGTATTCAAAACGGACCTGCGGTTCGGAGGCACCCAAGGCCAGGGCCTTTTCGAATTGCTCTCTTGCTGCCTGCGGCTCGTTCAGGTTTTCGAGGGCAATTCCCAGGTTATAGCGGCTGTTGTAGTGACTTGGATTTAGCGCCACTGCTTTCTCAAGATAAGTGCGGCCACCGGCGTAGTTCCCCGACCTGTTCTCCAGAACCCCGTTAAGGTACAGGACCATGAAATCGTGCGGCGCAGCCGAAAGCAGCTTCTTTGCCAGGGGCCGCGCGAGATCTTCGTCGTCGCTGAGCACGAGTACATGTAGGTAGAGTATCTGCGCATCGAGATCACGAGGATGCTGCCGAATCCATTTTTCGCCTATCTTCGCGGCTTCCTGATAATGCGCTTGTAAGACCAGGGTCGTGATCAGCGCGTTGGTCAAGGCGCTTGACGAGGGCGTCGCCTGCAACCCTTTCTTGAGGACTTCCACAATTTGGTCCGGGTTCCCGGCGCCCTCGTACGCCGACGCTAAGTCGAGAGTCAACTTCTCACCCTTCGGCTCCGGGCCAAGCAGCGCCATTACGGCATCGAAGTCACGCGTGGCGAGGAGGTTCCTACTTGCCCCATCTAGTGCGTTATCGGAGTGCGGGTCGATTGTCAATGCTGCCCTCCACTCGTTCCGGGCCTCCGCCGGTCGATGAAGCTCCTCCAAAGCGCTCGCCAGCAGGAGGTGAGGCTTGAGAACGTCAGGCTTGATTTCAATCGATTGTTGAAGCGGTTTCACCGCGTCGCTAAAGTCACCCTTGCGAAGCAGGTTGAGACCCAAAAGGTACAAAAACTGAGCAGATTTGGGCTCTCGTTTCAGGGCGTCCCTATACGCTCCCACCGCACACGCATATTGCCCATGGTCTCCGTACCACATTCCCGCTTCAGCATAGGTATCGGCCTTGGGCTGCGTCTGGAGTTTAGCCTGCAGATCCTGAGAGGGCACACATTCGCTTGAGCCAGCTGCGCATAGCCCAGACGTCGCGATCACAAGTCCGAGATAGATGCACAACCGATACATGTTTGTGTCGCCGGTAAACGTTGCCGCTTTTGAATCGACTATAAGATAGACCAGTCGCCCATGCAAGCTCGGCGCTTCGCGGCACCTTTGCCGCGAAAGGCAGGCTGGAAGCGCACTTTCAGGCCAATTCGCAATTCTTCGCGCGGTGTCTCTCAGTCAGGGTACGGTGCACCTGGTTTCACAATCCGGATTTCGTGATCGTGAAAGGTCATAAGTCCATTTGGCAGCTTGACTTTTGGCATGTGGCAACTGGCGCAGTTTGCATTTGCGACCGTACATGCCTTTGCATCGTTATGACCACCGCCGGGCGCAGATGCATTCTTGGACGCATGGCAGGCCAGACACTTCCCATCATAAGAGCCCTCTGCGGTGGCGAGCTCCTGGTGCGGGTCATGGCAAGCAATGCAGCTGATGCGGGGGTCTGTACCACTAAAACACTTGCTGTTGGCCAGGCGGTAGGGCTGGAAGCGAACATCGACTTCGCCGCGCCAGCCGCTGCGCACAACCGTCTCCCACGTCCGGTGGCATTGCCCGCAAAAATTTGAGATGTCTTCCGTCGAGAGCTTTTTCAAGTCCGGCGGCGCCGCGTCGAATTCTCCGCCCTGAACTGCTGCAATCATGTGCGCCGTGGAGCCGGTATGGCAATGTCCGCAGGTTACGCCTGGTTCTAGGGTCTTGAAGGTTAGTTCACCGTTCGAGACCGCATTACTCGAGTGGCAGCCAAAACAATCCTTGGGCTCACTTTTCCTTAGTTTCCTCCCGACTGCTTCATCCAGATTCTGCGGGTTCAGGGCTGCATCGCCGGTCGTAATCTCCAGTCCATCGATCGAGGGGTAGTAGCTCACCATGCTCTCATAAAGCTCGCCATCTTTCTCAAGGACCCAAGTCTGAGCTCCCTTCCCAAAACTCCAGCGAATAGGCAAGGAAATCGTTCGGGTCCCATCTGTGACTGAATAGACGGTCTGCTTTCCCTTGGTCTCTACCGCGTAGGTGTATGAGCCTTTCCGAAAACTAAGTTCAGGATGGCTTTTAAATAGAGGATTTGACTCCGGCCATTGCAGTGCCCGACCCATCGGCGTCTGAGGTTGCGGTCGTGCTTGAGAAGCATGGCAGCCTGCACATGACGATGCAGTGTTCTCACGCGCGGTCTGTCCCGCCGCACTGACGCCGGCGGCAAGGAACACGATAACGGGTAATATCCTACGGACTCTCAATCGCGGTGGCAGTACCCTTCGTAAGCTGGAGACAAAGGACCCGCTCACGGCGGGCGTCTTCGTTGCGGCCGGATTTCGAGTAGGCTTTGGCAAGAGCAAGGTGAGTCTCGAGGTTATCAGGTTCCAGTTGAAGCGCTTCCTGCAGGTGCTCCAGGGCGCCATTCAGATCTCCAGTTTCCATGAGAGACCTGCCTAACACAAGTTGCGCGGAGGCAAGCCTCGGTTCCCCGGCGGCGGCTTGCTGCGCATAGGGCAGCGCCTCACGAACGCGATTCCGCAACAACAGAGCCCACGCCGTCATTAAATCTGCGTCCGCGTTCGATGGCGAAATTTTCAACTCCTGCAGGAACTCGCTAAGGGCCGCGTCGGGGTCGTTGGCGAACAACAGGTAACCATAAAGAAAATGTGCGTTGCGTGCGCTAGGGTAGAGCCGAAACAACTCCTGAAACGCCGTTGTGGCAGATGTCTCATCTCCCGCTAAGAACCGGTAGGCAGCATCCCCCGCGGCGGAAACTAGCGGCTGCTGCTCTGCGCCGACGTTCTTTGGCAGCAGGGGCATTCGCAATCCGGCCAGTCCGATCGCGACGAGCAGTTCGGGGTTGGTGACACCGGTCTTGGCAAAAAATGAATACGTCTTCAGTGCACTCGAATAGTTCCCCAATCGCGTTTGCAGCAACGCCTCATGATAGCGAAGGATTTGTTCATTGCGTGGCTGGTTCGCAGCGCCGAGGGATATTCCCCGTTGAATGTCCCCCAAAGCTTCCTTGTACTGCTCGGTCTCAAATTCGCACAAACCGCGTAACGCAATAGCTGGGCCTGCGTTGGGCGTCATCTCGATATAGCGCGAAACCGCATCCCTTGCCGGGATAAAGGCCCCGGTTCGGTATTGCAGAGAACCCAGGAACCACCACCCATCAGGCCATTTTGGGTTGACTTTCACGGCCTGAGAATAGAGTTCAATCGCGCGCGGGATGTCGTTTTGCATTTGCGCCGCGGCGGCTCGCGCAATCAAATCGCCCCCCCGGTCCGGCGCGCTCTGGCCCGTCGCCTCCGGGAAGCACGCACACGTAAAGAACGCTGCGATCAGAACCGCGCAGACACGGCATTGCCGCGATTTGATCGAGACCACCGAGCCTGTGTCCTCTTTTGGCCGCGAATTGAGGTCCACAAGAAGCACTGCCGAATCCCATCCCTGCATTCTGGTTACTATCGTACCACCGCATGGACGGGCCATAGGAGCGGTTCGTTGCGACCCATCTTCAAGCCCATTTTTTGAGAAATTCCGGCCTTATTCATGACGTCGAACCCACTTTCCGGGCCGAAAATCAGTTTCTGCCTGATTTTGACCACATCGGGTCCCGGCCTCCACCGGAATCGATTACGATCCAATGAAAAATCGTTTTTTTCTTGACACCGTTCGTCAAGGTACGATAAAACCCCCCAGACGCGGAACTAGTACTTTTGTATGACGTCCACCGCATTGCCTCGACGGGGTAGGGGCCGCTCAGTAGCGACCCAACCGCCTAAAAGGTGACGCGTTAGACGGCCGTCCCACCGCTCAATCTGGAGGCTGTTCGATGACTTCGAAGTCACAGTCGGCTTGTAAAACACTAGCCCTGCTTGCATGCTTGGCCATTTTCGTCTCCGTCTCTTCGCTCAGTTTCGGTCAGCAATTGACCGGCACGTTGTCCGGCACAACCAAGGACACGACGGGCGCCGTGGTGGCGAATGCCAAGATCACAATGATCAACCAGGCGAGCGGCGACATGCGTACGACCGTGTCGAACTCAACCGGTTACTTTTCAGTTACCGCTATCCAGCCCGGAACCTATACCCTGACCATCGTTGCGCCGGGGTTTAAGGAATGGAAGCAGGCCGGTATCTCCTTCGCCCAGGGCGATGACCGCACTCTGCCGCAAATCGCTTTGCAGGTTGGAGCGGTGACTGAGACGGTGGAGATTTCCGCCGGTTCTCTCTCCGTGCCCACCGCAAACGCCGAAATCAGCGCCACCATCCCGGAGAACATGGTGAATGCTTTCCCCATGGGCAACCGCGACGCTGGTGAGCTGCTCAAGATTATGCCCGGCATGGCGTTTTCCAATGGCACCAGCCAGGGTTCCGGCTTCTCCGACAAGGTCGTGGGCACCAACAGCGGGCCCATCGGCAACTTCTCCGCCAACGGTACGCAGCCCAACGGCGCCATGGCATTCATGCTGGACGGCGCAAACCTGATTGATCCAGGCAACGCCGGTACCCAGATTGCCAACATCAACACCGACATGATCAGCGAAGTTAAGGTACTGATGTCGAATTACGACGCTGAGTACGCCAAGGGCCCAGTAATTTTCCAGGCCTTCAGCAAGAGCGGCGGCTCCAAGTACCATGGCGAGGTCTATACCTACGCCCGCAACAGTGCTCTGAATGCGATTGACGCTTACACGCACAGCCAAATCGTATCGGGCGCAACCTCTGCCGCCGTTGCTGCTCCCGCAGAAAGCTACTACTACATGGGCGGCAACGCTGGTGGTCCCATCCCCTTTCTTAATAAGGGACGGCAAAAGCTGTTCTTCTGGGGCGGTTATGAATACATGCGGCAACACCCCGCGGGCAGCATCATTAACTACAACATTCCGACTGCCGAGCAACTAACCGGGGATCTCAGCAATACCACGATCAATGGAGTTCCGGGTTCGACCGTCGTGAGTACCGGCAAAACTCTGGCTCAACAGCTCAACAGCGCTTGGCAGTACGCCTACGACGGCATGTACGCTCCTCCGCCCAACACGAACAACAGCGTGATTCCCGCGGCAGATTTCGACCCGAACGGTGTAGCCTACGCCAAGCTCCTGCCCCACGCCAATGTCACCCCAACTGCAGGAAACGGCTGGAGCAACTATCAGTACGTGTCGAGCACTCCCCAGAACCGTTGGGAAGCGACTGGCAAAATTGACTATGCCATAGGTGACAACACCAAGCTGACCGGATCGTATACCCGGCAGATCGAAGCCGACCAACATCCTGTGGGTATCTGGTGGACTCCACCGTGGACGCTTCCCTACCCGTCCAATGTGGTCGCCAATACCACTTCCCAGGAAGTAATGGTCAACTTTGTTCACGCCTTCAACCCAACTACAACCAACGAGGCTGTGTTCACTCTGGCACGCTACGTCAATCCCAACAGCCTGAGCAATCCTGCGGCTGTTGATCGCAACGCGCTTGGGATGACCATGAAGGGACTTTTTGGCGTAACGACGAAGCAGATACCGAACATTCAGGGACCCTGGGGGGGCACGTTCCCCAACATCGCAGAAATGAACCTGGATGGTAACTTTCAGGGCAGTGGCTTCGGTGCCGAAAAGAAGGATCCTTCGCTTTACGACAATTTCACCAAGGTCATCGGTTCCCATACCATCAAGCTCGGGGCCTACTGGGATACCAGCGAAAATCTGCAAACCAGCAGCGGGATCTTCACCGGCGCCAATGGCAACTACAATCTGAACTGGGGGGCTGTCAGCACCGGGAACACCGTGGCCGATTTCCTGATCGGACACATGAGCAATTACACACAGCCGAGCCAGGACGTCACAAACGACATTAAGATGCATCAGTGGTCGATTTACGCGCAAGACTCGTACAAAACCAACTCGCAGTTGACTGTGAGCTATGGCTTGCGTATGGATCACGTCGGCCAGTGGTACGGTCCGAGTAACGGATCGGCAGTCTGGAATCCAGCGACTTACACCAACAACCCCACAGTTGCCAACCCTGGCCTAACCTGGCATGCCTTGAACAGCAGCATTCCACTGTCAGGTTGGGTGTCGCCGTTGTTCTACTATGAACCTCGTGTCGGCATCGCGTATGACGTATTTGGAAATGGCAAGACGGTCATACGGGGTGGTTTTGCATCGTTCCGCTATCAGGTTGCCGTGAATGACGTCGGCGGACCTATAAGCCTGGCTGAGGGCATTTTCACCCCGTCCGTGAACAACCTCACTTCATATGCTCAGATCAACAGCTATACGCCGCCTATTTCCTCGGCGGCCAACGGCACCGCGATTTCTGTGATGCAACAGGGAGATAACCGAACCCCTTACACGAACGACTGGAACATCAGCGTTGCCGAATCCTTGCCTTGGCGTTCCGTGTTTGAAGTCTCGTACATCGGAAACCAGAGCCGGAACGAGCTGATTAACGGCTCAAACGGCAAGATCGATGACCTCAACGCCGTGCAGCCGGGAGGTTACTTTTTCGGGGATCCAACGGCGTCAGCGCCCAACGGCACTAAACTGTATGCCTCGGCGAGTGCGTTGCCGTGCAACAACAACAGCATCAAGAGCAACCCCCCCACCCCAGGCACGGATCCCACCGACTACCTCAACTGCAACGCGGTTGGACCGAACGGAGTGGCGCTGTTCAACAACTACAACCACGCTTTCACTCAAAACAACTACCGGCCGTTGACCAACTACACGGATATTTATCTGATAACCCATGGCAGTTACGCGAACTACAATGCGCTGCAGGCGTCGTGGAAAAAGCAGTCGGGGTCGCTCAGCTATTTCTTCAACTACTCCTTCGGCAAGGTGATGGGCATTCGCGACGGCCAATCGGACAACGGGCCCACCAACGGCTCTATGGTCGATCCGTTTAATTTGAGAGCAAACTATGGACCGCTCGCCTACGACCACACGCAGATTTTCAATGCGACCTACGTGTGGAACATGCCCAAGTTCGTTCACGGCAATCGCTTCCTGGAGGGCGCTGTGGATGGCTGGCAGCTGTCGGGCTACACGACGTACCAAAGTGGCGCTCCACTGCAACCGAACAGCACCCTGAATTTCTCATGGGCCGGTGGCCTGACCGTTCCACTCCAGGGCGCGCCGAACCTGCCTGACAACAGCATTCTCCTGCCCAATGGCTTGAAATCAAATGGGGTTAACGCGGGCACCTGGTACGGGACCGATCAAACCGGTGGCGGCTACGAGGGATTTTACCCACTAGTGACCTGCGACCCGCGGAACCATGCCTCTGGGCTCTACTTCAATCCCAACTGCTTCACCACTCCAGGTTACGGCCAGCCCGGCACCAAGATATGGCCGTACATCAAGGCACCCGCTTACTTTGACAGTGATCTCGGCATCTACAAGAGCTTCAAGATCACGGAAAGTAAGCGAGTCGAATTCAGGGTTCAAGCTACCAATTTCCTGAATCATCCGCTGTATCAGTTCGGTCTTGGTGGAACAGGCGACGAGACGATCAATCTGCAGCAGAGCACTGCGGCGACGTATCCCGTCAGTCAGCTTGCGCCAGGAGCTAGTTGCAGCGTTCTTAACCAAGGTAGCCAGAGTACTAGCAACCCTGCCGTCTGCAACTACACTATGGTTTCAATTGCACCGACCAATACCAACGGAACGACGACCGGCAAGCCAAACTTTAAGACTGGCCAACGGGTGGTGACGTTTGCTGCGAAGTTCTACTTCTAACAGCAACCGTCGGGTAACATTGCAAGGGTGGCTTCGGCCACCCTTCTTTTTTTCAGATTGTTTTTGCAGATGTCCCTGGAGATGATCAGAACATTCCCCCTCGCAGCTTCCGCCCTCCTGTCGGTCGCTTGCTGGTGGCTGTTTCCCGCTTCGCCGCCTGCGAAAAGCCCAATTCAGTTCGAATTGAAATCCCTCCCCTTCGTTCTACAGAACGATGAAACGCCGGCGCGCAATGCGCCGGAAACCATGCTGGGCGGCGTCGCCGTCTTCGACTACAACGGTGACGGACGTCCCGACATCTTCCTCACCAACGGCGCGAACCTGGCCACGCTCAAAAAGGATTCCCCCAAATACCGTAACCGCCTGTTCCGCAACGACGGCAACGGCGTCTTTACCGACGTCACCGACGCCTCCGGTCTGGCCGGTTCCGGCTATGACATGGGCGTTGCCGTGGCAGACTACGACAACGATGGCCATCCAGATTTATTTGTCGCCGGCCTGCACCACAGCACGCTCTACCACAACAACGGCGACGGCACGTTCACTGACGTGACGGTCAAGGCGGGCCTGGACGCGAGCTTGAATCGTCCCGATCCCGAGTTCGGCCCTTACTGGGCCATCACCGCCGCCTGGGTCGATGTGAACAACGACGGCCTGCTCGATCTCTTCGTGGTTAATTACATGCAGTGGGAATACTCCGACAAGCCGCTGTGCGCGATCGGGGGCGTTGCCGACTACTGCAGTCCGAAGTTCTACAAGGGCCAGCCCAACCAGCTGTTTCTGAACAAAGGTGACGGCACTTTCCAGGACGTTTCGAAGGAATGGGGCTTGCGCGCACACGTCGGCAAAGGCATGGGCGTCGGCATGGCGGATTACGATCTCGACGGCCGCCCGGACTTATTCGTCACCAACGACGCGTCTTACAACTCGCTCTTCCATAACCTGGGGAACAAGTTCGAGGAAGTCGCGTTCGAGGCTGGTGTCGCCCTCACCGAAGATGGCAGCTTCATCTCCGGCATGGGACTGGATTTTCGCGATTTCAACAACGACGGCTATCCCGACATCGCGTTCGTCGCCTTGAACAATCAGACCTTCCCTCTTTTCCAGAACACAGGCAAAGGAGACTTCCGCGAAGTGACCACCGAGAGCGGTATGAGAGATCCCAGCCGCCAGATGTCGGGCTTCGGCGCAGCCTTATACGACTTCGACAACGACGGATGGAAGGATTTGTTCGTAAGCCGCGGCCACGTGGAATCGCTGAACCAGCCTGGGCAGCCCGTCGATCAATCGAACACCGTCTTCCGCAACCTGGGTGCGAGTGGGAAATGGGAGCCGCTGACCGAGGAAGCAGGCTTCAAAGCGGCTCCTCTCGCCCGCCACCGTGGCTGTGCCTTCGGTGATCTGGATGGCGACGGCCGGGTCGATGTGGTGGTCAGCGCAATTGGCCACGAGGCCGAAATCTGGATGAATCGCAGCGAAAAGTCCGGCCATTGGCTCGATATCGCTTTGCGTGGAACCAAGAGCAACCGCGATGGCATCGGCGCCCGCATCAAGCTAGTCACCAAGAGTGGTGCGCAGTATAACCATATGACGACCAGCGTCGGTTACGCGTCATCCAGCGACGGCCCGGTCCATTTCGGTCTGGGCTCTGACAATCGAGCGGACCTGATCGAAATCCACTGGCCCTCCGGAATCGTTCAGACCCTGCAAAATGTTTCCGCTGACCAGACATTGAAAGTGACCGAGCCCGCGCAAGCAAGTTCCCGTTGATTATGGAGTCACCGAGATCTGTTTTCCCGAGTACTGCACGGTCTTGTCCGCCTCGTCGGCTGGATTCACTCCCACTCCGTGGTTCTCGCCGACGAAGACGACGCGAAATGAACGACTCTCTAGCATGCCCGGAAACCGTCCCTTGCGATCGCCAATGATCAAGGTGTGCGCCGCGTCGTCCCAGTGCAGGGGGATCGTTGCATACACGCCCTTTTCATAATCGTAGTTATCGTTCTCATCCTCGTAGAGCGTGAAGTCTCCGTTTGCGCCGCGGTAAATCCGGAGTTCGATGGGGTCGGCCGCTTTCTCCGTGGACCACTCTTCATCCGGGCCCAGAGGAAGAATCGATCCCGCGCGTACGTACAACGGCAGACGGTCGAGGGGAGCGATCGCGTTGATGGTCCGCCCTCCCTCCACCAAAGATCCCGTCCAGAAGTCATACCACTTCGCGCCAGGCAAATAAGCTTGCCGGCTTGTAGCTTCAGGATAAGTTACCGGATTCACCAGGAACGCCGGCCCGAACATGAACTGGTCGCCAATGTTCTGAGCACGAGAATCGTTGCGGAAGTCCATGACCAGCGGCCGCATCGGCGTGTAGCTTTCACTGGTCGTCCTCCACGCCAGCGAATAGATGTAGGGGAGCATGCGGTAGCGCAAGCGATCGAAGTTCACCAGAATCGTTTGCGCGTCCGGCCCGTAAGACCACAATTCGTTCTCGTCCGGGTGACGTGTACCGTGAACCCGCAGGATAGGATTAAACGTGCCGTACTGAAACCAGCGAACAAAGAGTTCGCGGAAGTCCGGGTCGCGAGTGTCACCAAAAACAAATCCGCCAATATCGGTGGTCCAGTAGGGAATCCCCGAAAGCGCGAAATTGAGGCCGGCGGGAACCTGCCGCCGGAAGCTAAGCCAGTCCGAGTTGATGTCGCCCGACCAGGCCGTCACCCCGTTTCGTTGCGATCCCGCGAATGCCGAGCGAGAAAGGATGAACACGCGTTTTTTCTCGGATGCGCTCCGCTGTCCTTGATACACTGCTTGCGTGTCGAGCAGGGGAAACACGTTGACGTAGCGGTTTCCGCTGCCAGCCGCCAGCTTGTGATTCAGCAGAATATTCTCTTCTTGCCCCTCGGTCTCGGGTTCGGTCGTATCCATCCACCAGGCATCGAGCCCGATGCTGAACAACCCTTTATTCACCTCATCCCAGTAATACTTGCGTGCCTCGGGGCTCGTCGCGTCATACACCGCCATTGCATCGGTATGGTACGGCGGTTTCGCGTACTTGAACTTGTCGACAAACCAGCCCTTGCCCTGCATGTAATCGTAATTCTTCGACCCCGGTTCGAAGAACGGCCAGATCGAAATCATCAGGTGGAAGTTTTCGCGGTGTAACTCGTCCACCATCCCTTTCGGGTCGGGATAATTCTTGTTGAAGACGAATTCACCTTTGCGATTCCACCAGAACCAATCCTGAACGATGTTGTCGACGGGGATGTGCAGTTCGCGATACCTACGCGCAACGCCCAGGATTTCATCCTGTGACTTGTAACGATTCTTGCATTGCCAGAAACCGTAAGCCCACTTGCCGAACATAGGAGCCTGCCCGGTCAGGTCGCGATAGCTCGCAATAATCTTGTCGAAATCTGGGCCGTAAAGAAAGTAGTAGTCGATCACGTCGGCAACTTCGGAGCTGATGTAGAGAATATTTGCGAAACGGTTGTTAAAACGGCTGCGCGAAGTGTTGTTCCAAAAAATGCCGTAACCTTTGCTCGACAGCATCAGCGGCACGGAGATGTTGCTGTTCTCCTGCGATATGTCGACCGATTCACCACGATAGTTCCATACGCCCGCCTGGTGCTGTCCCAGGCCATAGAGCCCTTCGTGAGAGCCGTAAATGCTGACCATCGATTCAGCGCGATACGTATCTTCTCCGTTCACTTTTTCGGGAGTCAGGCTGCGGGACGATTCCTGCACCAGCGAGCCGCCATTCACTTCAGCGTAGGCAATCGCGCCGTCCTTCCGTGTAACCGTAATTTTCAGAAGAGAAGTTGTCAGCGTGACCGCGTCATAGGTGGATTGCATTATCCATTGCCCGGCCGGCCAGCTTTCTTTGGTGACCACGAAGTCCGCGCGTTTCGGAAACGTGGCCGTGGGCGAATAAAGCACCCTGATCACCGAGTCCGAACACACTTGCACCTTCAAGCTGCCGGTTCCCATGGTGAAGAGAACGCCGTCCGCTTCCTGCTGAATCTTGCGGACCGGATTCATCGCTGTCCATTGAGCGTGCGCAGCCGTGGCGCAGAACAGGCAGGTGAGAAGACCGGCCATAAATAAGACAAAGAACCGCTCTGAATGTCTAACGTTCATGGGTAATCTGAATCTCCGCAAAACTATAGCTATGGGTTAACCACTTCGAGCGCGATGCTGCTGGTTTCCGCCGAGCTCGCTCCCACCATAAGATCGAATGTGCCCGGCTCGACCACGCGATCCTTGTTTACATCGATCAACGACAGATCCTCAGGAGTCAGTATGAAGTCCACCGTCACTTTCTGTCCGGGCTCGAGGCTGACGCGTTTGAAGCCGCGCAATTGCATTACCGGACGAGTAGTCGAAGCCACTCGCTGGTGAATGTACAACTGGGCCACTTCGTCCCCTGCACGACTGCCGGAGTTCGTAATGTCGACCGATACCTTGGCGGAACCGCCCGTTCGAATGCTCTTGGGTTCGACCCGAACATTCTCGAAACGGAATTGCGTATAGCTAAGCCCGTAGCCGAACGGGAATAGAGGCTCGCGGCTGTCAAACAGGTAACTGCGATTTCTCGATGGCTTGTGATTGTAGAAATCTGGAAGCTGTCCAACGGTGCGCGGAAACGTGATGGGCAGTTTCCCGCCGGGATTCACGTCGCCGAACAGCACGTTGGCCGCCGCCGTCCCGCCTTGTTCGCCCAGGTACCAGCCTTCCAGAATCGCTGGGACATGCTCCTTGACGTAGTTGATCGACAAAGGCCGCCCGTTGATCAGAAACACGACCGTCGGTTTGCCGGTCTCGACTACGGCCCGAATTAAAGCTTCCTGCGAACCAAGCAGGTCCAAAGAATCGCGGTCACCCAGATGCTGTTCCGACCAGGCTTCGCGATTGGTGCTTTCATTCTCTCCCACCACGACGATTGCCACATCGGATTGCCGCGCGACGGCGGCCGCGGCTCGAATGGCTTCAATCTCCGTCTTGGGATCAGGCTGCGTGACTTTATTCTCGTACCATGCCGCCCAGCCCTGCTTGCCCGTCGTGATTCTGCAGCCTTCCGCGTAAAGCACCTTAACGTTGTCTCCCGCGCGTTTGCGAATGCCGTCAAGAATGCTGATCTGGTTTCCCGGGCCCGGATCGCGGCTATATCCGCCGAGATGCACATCGGCCGCATTCGGCCCGATCACTGCAATGGTCTTCACTTTCTTCAGATCCAGCGGCAGCAGGTTCTGGTCATTCTTGAGCAGCACGATCGCCTTCTGCGCCACCTTCAGTGCCAGTTCCTTATGCTCAGAGCTATTCGTAATCTTCTGCGCATAGTCGGGGTCCACATACGGATTCTCGAACAGGCCGAGACGAAACTTCGCCGCCAGCACGCGCTCCACAGCTTGATTCAGTTCAGCCTCTGGCACTCTGCCGTCGCGGACCTGGTCGACCAACGTGGCGTAAACGGAGCCATTTGACAGATCGTAGTCCACGCCCGCGGCCAGCCCTTTGCGTGCTGCGTCGTAGAAATCGGCGGCGATGTGATGAGTGTCCACCAGCATCTGCAGGCCGTTTGCGTCCGAAGTCACATAGCCGCGAAAACCCCACTCCTGGCGCAGAACCCGATCCAGCAGCCAGCGGTTGGCATGGTTCGGAATGCCGTCGATCTCGTTGTAGGAGGCCATCGCGCTGCCCACGTGCGCTTCCTGCACCGCGGCGCGGAACGGAACTAGGAACGTTTCGCGCAAATCTCGCTCCGAAAAATTCGCCGGAGCAGTATTGGTGCCGCTCTCCGGTTGGCCATGCGCCGCAAAATGTTTCATCGTCGCCATCACGTGATGCCGGTCAATCGTCCAAGAAGTTCCTTGCAGCCCGTTGATGGCCGCCACGCCCATGCGCGCCACCAGATAAGGATCTTCGCCGTAGGTTTCTTCGGTTCGTCCCCAGCGCGGATCGCGCGCCAAATCCAGCACCGGTGTGAACGCTGTATTGACTCCCGACGACGCCATCTCGTCCGCGGCTGCAGTAAACGCCTGTTGCACCAGTTCCGGATCCCACGTGCTGGCCAGGCCCAGCACCTGCGGAAAGCTGGTGCTGCCGTAGGCCATGAAGCCATGCAACGCCTCGCCCTGGAAAAGTCCCGGAATTCCCAGCCGCGTTTTTTCCACCAGGTAATGTTGTGCCTTATTGCGCGCCTCGGCGGCATCGTGAGCACTGACCTGCGAGTCTTCGCGGTATAACTTGCCCAACGCTTCAAACGCCTGCTTTTCCTCGGGATTCTCTGACGCGGCCCGCGCGCGCCGGCGGCCTCCTGCCAGCTGATCGACTTTCTCCTCCAGCGTCATGCGCTTCACCAGGTCTGCTGCGCGTATCTCCGCGGGGAGATTGGGATTGCGATAAGCGGGCTGGGCTTCCTGGGAGAAACCGCAGGGAAGTAGCAGACCGGGAAGAGCGCAACCAAGCAGAATCTGGCGAAGCATTCAGCCTCCTCTTATCACGGCTTCAAAAGATGCTTACGGAAACGATTACGAAAAAATGGCACGCGAAGCATACCACGTTCTGAAAGAGGCGAACGTGAGCGGCCAGTTCTATAGCACTCGATCGGATTCCAGTTCGGCGACTATTGCGAAGTCTCCGTAAACGCCGGCGCCACCGGATGGCCTAACCCATACGGACCCTCGGCGGTCACCGTCACGCCTTCCGCCGTCGACGGCAATGTAAGCGTGACCGACGCGACCCCTGAACTATTCGTGACCGCAATTACTTTCGAACCGCTGGTGGTCCCGTTCGAAAGCGATCCCGCGCTGGTTGTGAACAGGATGCTTGCGCCAGTATTGGTGCCGCGGGATTGGCCAGGCGTCAGCGTCACAGTCAGAGGAGTTGGCAGCGTAGTCCCCTTAGCGCCTGTCTGTCCGTCGCCACCAGTTTTTGCCAACGTCGCCGCCGGATTGCCCACCACGATCCATCCGCCCTGAGTCTGCGTCGCACCGCTATCGGTTCCAGTCACAGTGAAGTGGCAGAAGCCCGGAGTGTTGCCCGCAGTCACCGTGATCTCACCGGGCTGAGAGGTTGTGATCGTAGACGTGGTTAAGGTGAGCGCCCCGCTGCATGCTGCCGCTCCCTCGAAACCATCGAAAACTGCCGACGTTAGCGTAACGTTGGCGGAACCGCTGCTGATCTTGGGCGCCAGCGTGGCCGTGCCGCTTGCGGGCACCATCATGGTGTCGGGATTGAGGTCCCACTCCGAGGCTGGAGTGCTGGCCAGGCTGCCGCTGACCACGAGCAAGGTCGCGGTGTATGGCGCAAAGGTCTGTGTCGCCGTCCACGATTGCGACGACGATGCCACAATGGTCGTGGGCGAAGCTTGCGACAACGTATAGCTCGTCAGATTGGTGGGCGTGAAGCCGGTCGTGGTGAACTGCACCTGAGCCGCGTTCCCCGGATCTTTATTGAGCACCATGATCGTCATCGTTGTGCCGGTCGAGTTGAGCGCGGCGTAGGTGCTGAACAAGTTCGGATCGGCATTGTGCGTCGCCGCAACCGACGTCGTCGCGAAGCCGTGGTGGGCTCCGTCGTAATTGGTATAGAGCTTCAACGCTTGATAGTTGGGATTGGTTGGAGTGGGAGCCGTCCAACGCGAAGCCAGATACGCTCGTTCGCGGCCCAATATTCCGTAAGCGTCAGCGTCGCCCAGAGCGGTAGAAAAGTCGGATTCACCTGCGAAGGCCGCGCTCCATTCGGTGATGCTGAACTGAGTGCCCGGATAGCTTTGATTGACCAAGGCCCGCATGCGCGGAATCCGGAAAGGCTTGGAATCAACCGGCTCAATGCTGAAGCCGCCGTTGGCAATATACGACGCCTCGCTGGTGTACGTCGGATCCCACCAGTCGCGGTAAATGCGGGCCGCCACCGCCTGTTTTTGCGCCAGCGTAAAGGTCGAGGTGTCCGGGCCGTCGGGATAGGCATGAATGTCGAATATATCAAGCGATCTCGATCCCGCCACGGCATCCGACCATGCAACATCGTTCAGCCACCAGGGCAGGAAATCGATTCCTGCGTGCGTGGACTTGTTGTCCGTGGTGGAATTCAGGTCCCAATAGAAGTACCAGCAGCAACTCACCGGGCCCAGGCGAATAGCCGCCGGATCCCAGGTCTTCAGGGAACGAGCCTCGCTCACGTAAGTATCACGAAGTTCACCGTACCCGGATTGCAGCGGATGGATATCGAAGTGGGTTCCTCCCCAGATATCGATTTCGTTGTCCATGTTGTAGAAGTGTGGGGTGCTGTTGCCGAACGCGGTGGCGAGCGCCGCCGCCCACTGATTGCGATACACACTGTTTGCTGGATCACCCACGCCGGGTTGATCGAGCAACGGAAAATATGCGTCGTTTGGATCGGCGGTTAACTGCGTAGTACAGTCCGGTTTCAACCCGTCTCCAGCATCGGTATTGTACGGATCCACCTTGCACTGGGCGCCGTACTTGGCGACGGAAAAACTCCAGTGTCCATTCCCGCCGCCCTCGGCGCTCTGGGCCACCCAGGGCAGCATCACCATCGTCATGATCGGGTTGCTGCCTGCGGCCTTGACGTCGGTGATGAACCGCGTGGAATTGGAGTCCGCGCTATTGTTGAGTGCGCCAAAGGCAAAATCTTCAAAGTAATAGTCGTTGTCAGCATTGTCGGTCCCGAGTTGCCAGTTGTAGGTGGACGCAGCGTTCCCGCCCCAGCGCACCACGCTGAGACCGCTGTCCGTGATCGTCGGCGCATCTTGCGGGAAAGCGCCGCCATAAACATACGGGCTGATCGCGTGCCGGTTGCTGAGAACGTTGATCGTCGCCTGAACATTCGTTGTGCTCACGGGCGTTGCAGACACCTGGCCGGAGTTGGCGCTCTCGCCTCCCGAATTCACCGCGGACACCACGTAGTAATAGGTCGTCCCGTTGGTCACCGAGGAGTCGGTATAACTGGTCGTGCCCGGCGATGAGATGGTCGTATACGGTCCACCGCTCGCGGTACCGCGCTTGACGTTGTAACTGGTCGCCCCGCTGCTCGCAGTCCAGGTGAGATCGACCTGCTGGTTCCCGGCAGTCGCCGCCAGACCCGTGGGCGCGGCAGGAGGATATACTTTCTGGCCGCCACCATAACCAGACCCTCCGCAGGACTGCAGCATGAGAAATGATGCCGTGATTAACAAGATCCAGCCTGTGAACGGTCCCCGGTGCCGTTTTGCCATAACGATTATGTTACCGAAAAAAAGGCCATCACGAGACAATTCTTTGAGGTTGTCCGTTTTCCAGAAAAATGCGGCGGGCGCTCAGGAAACGGGAAACGGCCGGCTAATCATCGCCAGGAATACGTCGAAGACGAACAGTGCGATCGCGATGTCGTTGAACAGAGTCGCCTGGTGCAAATCCGGCCAGAGCTGGTTGGCCGCCCAGAACAGAAACGCGCACGCCAGAAGGATGGCCTTGATCAATTCCGACCGTGCCGGCCGGCGCACCGCCTCGTAAACCAGACAGGCACAGGCAATCATGGCGAGCGGAAGCGCGGCCAGGAACTCATGCGCCCGCGCCGGAAAAAGTTCGGGCACAATATCCCACAGCAGCAGCACGCCCACGCTGAGCAGCGTCACTACGCAGAGGATGACGGGCAGCGACCGGCGATTCCGGTCCAAACGAATCGACATAAACCAGCCCTCGTTTGCAGTGACCGTCTTGGGCTCACCCGTTCTTAGTAGGGAGCCGTGACCACTGCGTCTTCAGGGTAACCCGGCATGCCAAACTCCGGAACATCCAGGCCGTCCTCTTCCGACTCGGGCGGGACGCGCATGCTCTTCACTTTGTTTACAACCCAGAAAACCACGAACGTCGCCCCGAACGCCCACACTGCGTACAAAGTCGCTCCCATGAGCTGGCACCAGAACTGCCTGGTATCGCCGTGAATCAAGCCGGTCACGCCTTGGCCCGCATGTCCCAGATAGCTGGCCGCGCCGACTCCGTTCCATCCGGATCCATAGGTGCCGTCGGCAAAAATGCCTACGCTGACGGCGCCCAGCCAGCCGCAGAATCCGTGCACCGAAACCGCGCCGCAAGGGTCATCGATCCTCAGGACCCGCTCGTTGAACAGAACCCCGCCGCACACCAGTGCTCCCGCCAGCACGCCGATAATCATGGCCGAAGTCGGAGACACAAACGCGCAAGGAGCGGTAATCGCCACCAGGCCCGCGAGCATCCCGTTACACGCCATCGTGATGTCAGGCTTGCCAAACAGGAAATACCAGATCAGCATCGCCGCCGCCGAGCCCGCGACCGCCGCGAGATTCGTGTTGACTGCAACCACCGAAATGCGCAGGTCGGTCGCCCCCAGTGTAGACCCGGGGTTGAAGCCCATCCACCCGAACAGAAGAATGAACGTGCCCGTAACCACATACACGACGTTGTGAGCAGGGAAGACGCGGATCTTCCCGCCCGGCCCAAATTTTCCCAGACGCGGCCCCAGGATGATCGCAAGCGCCATGGCGCAGAAGCCGCCCACCGCGTGAACTACTGTTGACCCGGCAAAATCGACATACCCGTGGCCGAGGTTCATCGTCGATCCCAGTTGCGACAGCCAACCACCACCCCACGTCCAGCAGCCGGAAATCGGGTACAGAATCCCACCAATGAACAGCTCACACAGCAGGAACGCCCAGAAACTGATGCGCTCGCAGATGGCGCCAACAATGATGTATCCGGCGGTCTCCATGAACACAACCTCAAACAGTGTCAGGACATTGCTGCCCGCGTCATACGCCGGACCGACCAGAAAGAATCCCTTGCCTCCTACAAATCCCCATTGCCCACTGCCAATCAGAAAATGATTCAGCGTGGGGACGCCCCCCAAATTGGTCGGCGCTGCATTAATGGCCACCGCGCCAAACTGGAATGCGTATCCCACCGCGTAGTAGGCGAGGAAAGCGAACACGTACGCCGCGAAGTTCAGCATCATCAGATGCGCGGCGTTTTTCTTTCGAACCAGCCCGCAGGTCAGCAGCGCAAACCCGGCCTGCATGAACAGAACCAGGTAGCCTGTGTTCAGCGTCCACGCAAAGTTGGTGGCCACGCGAACGTGCCCCACACTGTCGGCAAGCTTAACTGCCAGCGGTTCCTTGGCTGCCTGTGCCTGGTAATCGTCGAAGGCCTTCTTGTTCGCGGCGTAGTCGGGAGCCGTCTTATCGGTTGGCTCGACCGGGACGAAGGGATTTCCGGCGCCATCGACGGCTGTCGTCTTGTCCCCGGTCGCCGTGCCGGCCGGATCCGGTTTGGGTCCGTCGTCGGCAAAACTCAGAGCGGACGCCCCCACTAACATTCCGCCCACCAGAACGATTGTGGCGCTGCTGGCCACCAACCACTGGCGCAGAGAGCGCCTCCCTGCTCGCTTTGTCATCTTTGAATGCTCCTGTTTGTGAGTCCTGCGCAATTTCGAGTGGTCGCGAACGCAGACAGCTGACAATGTCTATCGAACCAGTGCCGGGATTAGGACCTGCGGCGCGAACATCGCCCGCCGCGCCGACTCCCTTGCACATCGCCCAGCCAGAATCAATCGCCCGACGATAAATGCGGCTATTGCCTCAGTCCAATACAAATTTCTTATAGCAACCATCAGAAAAGTATCGCCCGATGCCCTCGTACATAACGGCTCCATCGACTAACCCAGAGCCCCTTGCCGCGGCATACCCCGAAAAGATCCATCGCCCCAAACCGGGCTTCCAGCAAGCCTTTCAGCCGATTCCACCTCAAATCTTTACCTCCACAAAGAGATACTGCGGCGGGCAAAAATCGTATAAAATGCTGAGGCCCTATTTCGCAGGGCCCGCCATGGACACCACCGGATCGCCCAAAAAACTCGCCGGACGCTACGAGGTCAGGCAGATCCTCGGGCAGGGCGGCATGGGCCTGGTCTATCGCGCCTACGACACCGTCGTCCGCCGCGAAGTCGCCGTCAAGACCATCCTCGATATTCCCGATCCCGCTTCTCTGCAGCTGTTCTACAAAGAATGTGACGTGCTCGCCTCGATGAGCCACCCCAACATCGTCGAGATCTTTGACATCGGAGAATTTGAAGAAGAAGGAAAAAAGAAACCGTATTTCGTCATGCCGCTCTTGCCCGGCACGACTCTCGACCAGTTCATCCGCAAGTCCAGCCATCACCTTACCGTCGAACGCACGGTCGAGATTATTTCCCAGACCTGCCGCGGCCTGCAGGCTGCCCATGAGCGCGGACTGGTGCACCGCGACCTGAAGCCGAGCAACATCTTCGTCATGGAAGACGACTCGGTCAAGATCATCGACTTCGGCGTGGCGCACATGGCCGACGCGCACACCACGCGCGCGCAAAAGGGAACTCTGCTCTACATGTCGCCTGAGCAGATCCAGCTGAAACCCCTCTCCGCCGCTTCTGACATCTTTTCTCTGAGCGTCGTCTGTTATGAGGCATTGACCGGCCGCCACCCGTTTCAACGGGCTCGCGCCGACGAAGTGGTCGACGCCATTCTGAATCAGATCCCTCCTCCGGCCTCGGAAGTGAATTCCGCCATCTCGCCCGCCATCAGCCGGGTGGTGCACAAAGGCATGGCAAAGCAGGCCTGGCACCGCTTCACGACCGCACGTGAACTCGGCGACACGCTCAGCAAAGCGTTGCGCAATGAGCCCATCGAGTTCTTCGACGCGGAGCGCACGCGCCCGCGATTGCAGCGCGCGACCAAGGCACTCGCCGATGGCGATCTGCAATTCGCCGGTGAGATTCTCGGCGAGGTCGAGGCCGAAGGCCACATGGATGCCGAGATTCAATCGCTTCGTCAGCAACTCGACATTGCCGTACGCCGCAAGACTCTGGCTCAGTTGCTGGATGCGGCCCGGGCGCGTTTTGAAGAAGAGGAAGATCCTCTCGCCCTTCAAAAATTGCAGGAAGCGTTGCAGATCGAACCCGACAACGCCACCGCGCTCGCGCTCAAGAGCAAAATCGAAAACCGGCGCAGCGAAAAGCAAATTGAAAACTGGTACCGCTTGGCGAAGCAGCACATCGACAATCATGCCTACCCGCACGCCCGCGAAGCCTTGCAGAATGTCCTGCAATTGCGGCCTCAGGAAGCACGCGCCCTGCAACTGCTGGCGGAAGTCGATCGCCAGGAACAGGAGTACAAGAAACTCCGTCAGGATAAAGAGCAGATCCACAAAGCCGCGTTGGAAGCCTGGCAGAAGGGCGACGTTAGCAGCGCTCTGGCCAAGTTGGGCGTGGTGCTCGAGCTTGACCGCAAGGCTCCCGACGGCGCCAACCGCGAGAGCGGCGCCCGCTACCAGAGCTTCTACAACGAAGTTCGCTCCGAACACGACGCCATGAACACCGCCTATGCGGAGGCGCGCAAGCAACTGGCGGAACGCAATTTTTCCAAAGCCATCTCGACCTGCCAGACCTATTTGGCCAAGTATCCGACCAACGCAATTTTTCAGGCCCTTCGCTACGACATCGAAGAACAGCAGCGTCAGGAGCTGTCTTCGCTGATCGCGCAAGTCGACCGGCAAGTCGAGGTCGAGCCAGACCTGGACAAGCGGGTCAGCATTCTGCGCGAGGCTTTGGAGCAGCACCCCGGGGAATCACATTTCGAACGCGCCCTGCGCCTGGTGCAGGACAAGCGCGATCTGGTCAACTCCATCGTGGCGCGAGCCCACCTTCACGAAGAGCAGGCCGCTTACGGCGATGCGCTCAACGATTGGGAAATTCTCCGGACCATTTACAGCCAGTATCCCGGGCTGAAATTTGAAGTGGAACGCCTGCAGAAGCGGCGCGACCAGCAAGCCCGGATCGAATCCAAAACGCAGTTGATCGAGCAGGTCGATTCGTCTCTGCACACCAGCGATTTTCCACGCGCCTTCGAACTGCTGCAGGGCGCGGCGGCAGAATTTCCCAACGACGAGGAACTGAAGGAACTGGAAAAACATGCCCGGCAGGGAGCCGAACGCAAGGCGGAAGCCCAGCGGCTAATGGCTGAAGGGCAAGCCTTGTGTGCGCAACAGAAACCCACCGAGGGCATCCGCCTGCTGCGGCAAGCCTACGAGCTCGACGAAAACAATTCTCTCGCCCGCGCGGTCCTTGCCAACACGCTGGTCGAAGAAGCGCAAGCCCATGTCGAAAGCGATTGGCGTGAAGCTGAGAAGCTCGCCATCGAAGCCTTCGATCTGAATCCCGGCCATCCCATGGCCAAGATCCTTCGCACGCTGATCCTCGATCAGAAGCGCGAGACCTACGTGAGCGAATGTATTGCGCAAGTGCGCAAACTTCAAACCTCGGGCGATCTGGCGGCCGCGCTGTCTCGGGTTGAAGAAGGACTATCGTCCTACCCGCGGGAGATGCGGCTCATCCAGATCAAAGAGGCAGTGCAGCGCGATCTTCAGACCCAGCGCAGGCAGACCCGGCGGCGCGATCTTGAGGAATTGCGTCGCCTCGACAGCGAGGCCGAATCCGCCACCGATGCGGACACCCGGCACACCCTGGGCTCAAGAGCCCGTGAATTCGCCGACAAATATATCGAGGATGAGGAAGTCTTCTCCAGCGCGAACACCCTTCTGCAAAAGTTGAATCTGCCAGGCATAACCAGGAAGGGATCCGGTCACGATCTTACTTCGGGAGCGACGCTGTCGTTCATCGGAACACCCGCCGGTACGCCGCCGATCGAACGTGTGCCGCCGCCAGCACCACAGAAAGCCGCACCACCCAAATCTGCTCCATCCAAATCTGCCCCACCGCCTCCTCCGCCCGCAGAGCCGGAGTTGCTGGATCTCCCTGACATGCCTGCGGCGACGCAGATGATGCGCATTCCTATCCTGCCGCCACAGACTGCAGAGCGGGCGATTGCCGTGCCAGAGCCGGCGAAAATTAAACCCAAACTCGCGCAGCGCCTTGGCATAAGCGTGAACCCGCGCGACCTGAAAGTTCTGGGCGCCACAGCAGGCGCCTTAGTTCTGTTGTTGACAATCGCGCTGCTTATTCCCCGACGCAACCCAACTCCGAAACCTCCACCTGCGCCTACCCCAACCGTGGCCGTCCAACCGGCTCCCATGGTCACACCTCCGCCTGAACCCGACCTACCGGTCATGAAACTGTCGTCCGACAACGGTAAAGGCAAAGTAGTGTTCGACGACCAGCCGCCCTATGATCTGCAAGACGCGCAGTGGACACTGGACAAAGTCCCTTTTGGCGATCACACCCTGAAGTTCGAAAGTCCTGCCGGCAATTTCACGGTCGCTCTCACTTCTGCTCCCGGGGCTTTGCCGGCGATCAAGCCTCCGATCGCTGCGAC
This sequence comes from Acidobacteriota bacterium, assembly GCA_013289685.1. GTDB lineage: Bacteria > Acidobacteriota > Terriglobia > Terriglobales > Acidobacteriaceae > Sulfotelmatobacter. The sequence continues at coordinate 143,532 of JABCZL010000011.1, forward strand.
CGGCGTTCTCGCGGTAGTCGTGAGCAGCATGGGCGATCACATCCACGTCTATGCCAGCGATGCCGCATTCAAAATGAGCCTCGACGGCCAGCCTCCGGTCGATCTTCCCGCCGCCGGCGCCGAACTTGCGTCCGTCGCGGCCGGAGCCCATGAGTTAACCTTGTCCCACCGCGGCGAGCAATACAAACTGGCCATCGACGTAGCAATCGCTCCGGCACTGACCACATTCGTCGAATCCGGTCAGAATGTCGGAACCCTGGTCGTCGTTACCGGCCAGGACAAGTCGCGCGTATTTCTGAATGGAAAAGCGCTCCCGCAACCGACCCAAGGTGGCCAACTGCGCATCGCCAACCTCGAGCCCAAGGAATACCGGGTGCGGGTCGAAAAGGACGGCTTCCAGGACGCCCCTGAACAAAAGGTCCGCATTCGCAAAGGCGAGCAGGGCAGACTGGTGTTCGGTCTGCTTGCCGTGCCGCGCATGGCGTCCCTCAACATTCAAGGCGCCCCTGCTGGAACAACAGTCCTCATCGACCAGGCGAACGTGGGAACCGTGCAACCGGATGGCACACTGACTTTGCCGGCGATTACACCTGGCGACCACGTGATTGAGTTGCGCAAAGACCGCTTCAAGGCGCACCAGATCAAGAAACATTTTGTCGCGGGAACGCCGATAACTCTTGCCGCTTCCGAAACCACTCTCGAAGCGGCTGCGGGCGAGCTGAAGATCACCTTCTCTCCCGCCGATGCCGAGGTCACGCTAACCAAAGCCGGCGAACCGGCCATCAAGGTAAACAGCGGCAGGCCACTCAGTCTCCCGACCGGTTCGTATCTTCTCTCCGCTCGCACCGCCGACAATTTCGTACGTACTACAACTGTGGAATTTGCCGCAGGCCAGTCGCGCAATATCGATCTGGCGCTGGCTCCCACTGGAATGTCCAAGTGGGACGATCCTTCCGGCTGGAAGCAGGAAAATGGCGCGTTCGTTCGTAAAGGCGGCGACTACGTTCTTTACGGCGTTTCTCCCACGTCCGGGACCTTCGCCTTTTCCGCCATGCTGCTCAAGGGGCACCGGCTACAGTGGGTGGTCAACTACACGGACCCCAACAACTACGATCTATTTCAGATGGATGACAACAATTTCTATCGCTCCGACATCCGCAAAGGTCAAAAGACCAACGACGCAAAAATTCCGCACAAGGAAGACAAGAAGAGCTATCGCACCATGCAGATTCGCGTCTCTCCGACCGAGATTGTCCATCAGATCAGGCAAGGCAATGCATGGTTCGTTCTCGACCGCTGGACTCTGCCCGGAACCAATCTCGCCTCCGGCAGATTCGGTTTTTACATCCCCGGCGGCGATCAAGTTTCACTGGCGAATTTCACTCACTACGCCGACCTGAATATTCATTAGCCGGGCCGTGCCTAAGAGACCCCAGCCGCGAAGCGGCGGCATGTGAAAGCCCGGCACGGGAGTGCCGGGTGACTGTGAGAAAGCATGCGAGTCCCGCTGGGACGGAACAGATTCTCCTGATCACCTTAATTAAGGAGGACTAAATGCTAAGTCGTATTTTTCGGTTGCTGCTGTTTGCTGTTCTGGCTACGAGCTCGGTATGGGCAGCGAACGATCCCTTCGTCGGCAAATGGAAAGTGAACCAGTCCAAAAGCAAACTCAACGACGAAATGAAGGTTGAGGTCGCGGGCGCAAACAAATACGCCATCACCTTTGCCCCCGGCTTTGTCGACACAGTCGTAGCCGATGGCAGTGATCAGCCAGCCCTGAGCGAAACCACTCTGTCGGTCACGGTGAAGGGGCCCAACAGCTGGGTGGTCATTCGCAAGATGAAGGGCCGCACGCTCCTCACAGGGTATTGGACGCTTTCCGAAGACGGCAAAACGCTCAATGATGCCTATACGGAATACGCGCCCGACGGTTCGCCCTCGAGCATTCCCTATGTGTACGAGCGGACCGCGGGGAGTTCCGGTTTTCCGGGCACGTGGGACAGCGATAGCGAGAAAGTGAAGGCGGGAATCGAGCTCCAGATCGAGCCCTACGAGGGTGACGGCCTGTCATTTAATGGTCCCGATGCCGAAATGACTAAGAAGATGAAGTTCGATGGGAACGATTATCCGGACCTCGATCGGAATGGTGGGATACAGGCCTCTGCATCTTCGGGCCGCCGCGTGAACCAGCGCAGTCTGGAGATCACAGACAAATTCAAGGGCAAAATTACGGGCACCCGGCAGATCGAGCTTTCTACAGATCTCAAGACCTTGACGATGACCGTGCGCCTGGTGGGTCAAAACAGGCCCAAGAGTATCCTTGTGTTCGATCGGGAATAGACATCGCTACCCAAAACGCGTATCGATTCAGAGTCTTCATCTCGCGACTGCTCCAGCAGAAACGTCTAGAACATACACAGAAGAAATGACTGACAGCAAGGTCCGCAGAGTTCGAGTGATTGATTCCCACACCGGCGGCGAACCCACGCGCGTGGTCGTCAGCGGAGGTCCCGATCTCGGAAACGGGCCGCTGGCCGGGCGTCTCGATCGCTTTCGCAACGAGCATGACAATTTTCGATCCGCCGTCGTCAACGAACCGCGCGGCTCCGACGTCATGGTGGGAGCGTTATTATGCGAACCGCTGGATCCTTCCAGCGCCGCCGGCGTCATCTTCTTTAATAATGTCGGCTATCTCGGCATGTGTGGTCACGGCACCATCGGCCTGGTGTCGACCCTCTCCTTTATGAAGAAGATCGAACCCGGGGAGCACCGCATCGAAACTCCCGTGGGCACCGTCAGTGCCATCCTGCATCCGAGCGGTGAAGTCACGGTGAACAACGTTGCGAGTTACCGTCTGGCCGCAGACGTGGAAGTAGATGTGCCCCGGTACGGCAAAATCCGCGGCGACGTGGCTTGGGGAGGAAACTGGTTCTTCCTCGTCCGCGATAACGTTCGTGACAATGTCCGCGACCACGGCATGCACTTATCACTCAAGAACATTGAAGATCTCACCGACTTCACCTGGGCCATCCGCCAGGCCCTTCGTCAGCAGGGAATCACCGGAGCGGGGAACCAGGAAATCGACCACATCGAACTGTACGGGCCATCGGATCTGCCCTCGGTCGACAGCAAGAATTTCGTGCTCTGTCCCGGCAAGGCCTACGATCGTTCTCCCTGCGGCACCGGAACCAGCGCCAAGCTGGCCTGCCTCTATGCCGACGGAAAAATTCGCGAAGGTCAGGTTTGGAAACAAGAGAGCATCGTCGGCAGCGTGTTCGAAGGTACTGTCACGGTGCGGGAAGGCAAAGTTTACCCCAGCATCAAAGGCACTGCCTTCGTGAATGCCGACGCCGAACTCGTACTGAATTCGCAGGATCCGTTTTGCATGGGCATTCGGGCGTGACGGCGCGGACGAAGACGACGTGAAAGATGAAAGATGAAATCGATCTTGCCGTTCACTTCGAAAAAGCATTCGGAACCCGTCCCCGGATCTTCCGCGCGCCGGGCCGCGTCAACCTGATCGGCGAACACACCGACTACAACGACGGCTTCGTGATGCCCGCCGCCGTTGGATTCTCGACCTACGTGGCGATTGCTCCGCGGCCGGATCGCAAGCTGGTGATTCACTCCAAAGAATTGCCCGGCAATTTCGAATTCGACATCGATCATCTGCCCGAAACGCGCATCGGCGCCTGGTGTGACTACGTGGTGGGGGTTGCTTCGGTTCTTCGGGAGAGCGGGCTCAAGCTTGCCGGCGCGAACCTGCTCGTGCATGGGAAAGTCCCGATCGGCGCCGGACTCAGCTCGTCCGCGGCACTGGAAGTGTCTTCGGCGCTCGCGCTGTTAAGCCTCACCGACACGAGCTTGCCGCTCCCCGAAGTTGCCCAGCTTTGCCGCCAGGCCGAGAACAGTTTCGTGGGAGCGCGAGTCGGCATCATGGATCAATTTGTTTCCTGCATGGGAAAAGCGGGACACGCTTTCTTTCTCGATTGCCGTTCTCTCGATTTCAGGCTCGTTCCGATTCCCGCAGGTCTTCAGCTCGTGGTTTGCAACACCATGGTCAAGCACGACCTCGCGACTGGCGCCTACAACACCCGCCGCGAAGAGTGCGAAGCAGGAGTCCGGGCTTTTGCACAATGGGATCCTGCGATTCGCGCTCTGCGCGATGTATCGGTGGACTTGCTCGACCAACACGCCAACGACCTTCCCACCACGATCTGGAAGCGCTGTTCCCACGTAGTCCGCGAAAACCAGCGAACGCTTGACGCCGCTCGCGCTCTCACGGAAGGGGACTTGGCGCGAGTAGGAAGCTTAATGCGCGAGTCGCACAACAGCCTGCGTGATCTCTATGAAGTCAGTTGCCGCGAACTCGACGTCATGGTCGAAGCGGCCGAAGGTCTGCCAGGTTTTTGCGGCGGACGCATGACCGGCGGCGGCTTCGGCGGATGCACCATCAACCTCGTGCGCGAAGAAAATGCCGAGGACTTCGCCAAGCGAATTGCCGAACGCTATCGCGCAGCCACTGGAATTTGTCCCCAGGTGTACCTTTGCTCCGCGGAAGACGGCGCCCAGTTGGTGGGCGAGCCACGAAGCGGCGGAATGTGAAAGCCCGGCACGGAGTGCCGGGTAAGAGCGAGAAGAGCACGGGAGTCCCAGGGACTCGCTTCTATTTTCTCTCGCCTCTCACGCGGCGCTGAAACGCCGCCCTTCCACCAATCGATTCCGGCAACAAATTCACAACGAGCCGTGCCGCCGATAATGCCGTGGAAGAGCGGCCCTTCAAGGGCCGCGTTGCGTACAGCGTAGAAGAACCGGCCTTCAGGCCCCGTGTACCGTTTTGGAATTCTCGCGGGCGGCCCACCCTTATGGTTTTGATTTCCTCCCCGTACTACAACTCTGGGTGCCCGCTCTTGCGTTCTTTGCGAGGGCCGGTAGCGATGCTGCCGATGGCGCGGCTTCGAATTCGAAGCCTTTGCTGCCGTCCCGTAGGAACGGTACGACTTCGCAGGCTCACTAAAAAGCCGTTAACTGGAACTCGACCTCTCTCCCAGCGCCCCCGCCACGTCCGGTGCCCACTGTTCGAGTTTGACCAGCCAGTTTGCTGGTTCGGGCAGAATCGCGAATTTCGGCAGATCCCCGCGCACCATCGCCACCTCATCGCAGCAATGAAACCGAGGGCAAGCGTGGCAGTCTTTGTAGATCTTGTCGGGAAGGTCCTCGCGTTGCGCAACCGAGAATCCCTGCCCCGCGAAAAAATCCGGCTTGCGCGTGAACAGGCAAATGCAATCCACGCGATGGCGCTTCGCCTCCGCCAGCAGCGCTTTCACCAGCCGTCCACCGCCGCCCTTCCCCTGCGCCCACGGAGCAACCGTAATCGACCGGATCTCGGCCAGATGTGTGCCATACAAATGCAGCGCTCCACAGCCAATGATCCGCTCATCATCTTCGAGGACCACAAAGTCTCTCACGTTCTCGCAGATCTCCGGCAGAGTGCGCGGCAACAGCGTGCCGTCACCCGAGTATGCGGAAATCAAGTCATGAATCTGCTGTGCGTCCGGCAAGATTGCTTTACGCGTGCGCATGGGCCTCCTCGCGAAGCGACTCGATCTTCTTCCTCGTGATGCTGATCGCATTCCGCACCCGGCTCGGCGCCGTTCCCCCGGGCACATCGTGCACCGCGAGCACAGAAGCCAGGTTCAGCGATTCATAGAAATCCTGGTCGAAGGCCGGGCTCAGCGATCGCAATTCGTCGAGCGGCAAATCCTGAAGTTCGCAGTTTCGCTCGACGCACATCTGCACCGCTTTGCCGATCCGCTCATGCGCCAGCCTCGACGGGACGCCGCGCTTCACCAGATACGTAGCCCCCGCCCACGCATTCATAAACCCCGTCTGTGCCGCCTGCAGCATCCGTTCTCGATTGAAGTCCACCGCCTTCATCCATCCCGCCACCAGCGGCAACATTTGCAGCAGCGTGTCGGACGAGTCGAAGAGCGGCTCCTGCGTTTCCTGCAAGTCTTTGTTGTAAGCCAGGGGCAAACCCTTCACCGCAACCATTAGCGCAGTCGCGTTTCCCAAAATCCGTCCGCTCTTGCCCCGCACCAATTCGAGCAGGTCAGGATTCTTCTTCTGCGGCATCGCGCTGCTTCCCGTGGAATAAGCCTCGGGGAGAATCACAAAACTGTATTCCTGCGAAGAAAACAGAATCATCTCCTCCGCCCACCGGCTCAGATGCAGAGCCAGCAGCGACAGCGCATTGACAAACTCGATCACAAAGTCCCGATCGCTCGTGGCGTCGATGCTGTTCGCGGTCGCGCCGTCAAACCCAAGCGTGTCGGCCATCAGCCCCCGATCCAGCGGCAACGTCGCGCCCGCCACGGCGCCCGATCCCAAAGGACAAACATTCAGCCGCTTGCGGCAATCCGCCAGTCGCTCCGCATCCCGCAAAAACATTTCCACATAAGCCAGCAGCCAATGTCCAAGCAGAACCGGCTCGGCCCTTTGCAGATGTGTGTACGCCGGCATCGCCGCGTCCGCAGCCTGTTCTGCGCGATCCGCCAGCACGCTGCACAGTTCCGCCAGTTCCTGTCGCAGTTGATCGATGGTCGCTCGCACGTAAAGCCGAAGATCGGTCGCAATCTGCTCATTGCGACTGCGCCCGCTGTGCAGCTTGTATCCCGTCTCCCCGATCAGCGTGACCAACTGCTTCTCGACGAAATGATGAACATCCTCTGCCTCATCGTCGTCGAGAAATGCGGGCGACTCCGCCGCCTTCTCGCCAATCTGCCGCAGCCCCCGCAAAATACTGATCAGTTCGTCCGACGACAAAATGCCCGCCGCCTTCAGCGCCCGCGCGTGCGCGTTGCTGGCCAAAAGCTCACACTTCAGCAACCGGCGATCGAAGCTGAACGACCGCTGCCAGCGCTCGAAATCAGGATCCAGCGGCTGCCGGAATCTTCCCGACCACATCTTCATCGCGCGACCTCCACGCGTGCGCGGGCCCGCGACCGCGACGGCAACCCAAGAATGCGAATGAATCCGGCCGCATCCTTCTGGTCGTAGCTGTCGCCCATGGTGAACGACGAAAGATCGGTGCGGTAAAGCGAGTGCTCCGACTCGCGGCTCACCACGGAAACATTTCCTTTGTACAGCGAGAGCGTTGTGCTGCCAGTCATTTCCTTCTGCGTACTCTCGACGAAAGCATCGAGCGCTTCGCGCAGCGGCGTGAACCACAGGCCGAAATACACCATCTCCGCATACTTCAGCCCAATGTGCTGCTTGAAATGCGCGACCTCGCGCTCCAGGCACAACGCTTCCAGTTCGCGATGCGCCGCAATCAGCAGCGTGCCGCCCGGAGTCTCATAGCAGCCCCGCGACTTAATCCCAACAAAGCGATTTTCCACCAGATCGACGCGCCCAATCGCATTCCGCGCGCCAATTTCGTTCAACAGTTCCACCAGCGATACCGGATCCATTTTCATCCCGTTCACCGAAACCGGAACTCCCTGCGCGAATCCAATACGCACCTGTTCTTCCTTGTCCGGCGCCTCCTGCGGCGAGCGCGTGATCTGCCACGTGGTCGCCAAAGGCGCATTCCCCGCATCTTCCAACTCTCCGCCTTCGTGACTGATGTGCCACAGATTTCGGTCGCGGCTGTGAATCTTCTCGCGGCTCGCCGCCACCGGAATTCCATGCTGCTCGGCGTAATCCAGGCAGTCTTCCCGCGACTTCAACGTCCACTCCCGCCACGGGGCGATGATCTTCAACTCCGGAGCCAGAGCCTGGTACGTCAGTTCGAACCGCACCTGATCATTCCCCTTGCCCGTGCATCCGTGCGACACAGCCGTCGCGCCTTCCCGCAAAGCCACTTCCACCTGATGTTTCGCGATCACGGGACGAGCCAGCGAAGTCCCCAACAGATACTTATGTTCGTAAACTGCTCCGGCCTTCAACGCGGGGAACACATATCCGGTCAAAAATTCCTCGCGCAGATCCTCCACGACCACCTTGCTCGCGCCGGTGGCATAGGCTTTCTCCACGACCGCTTCAATGTCGTCGCCCTGGCCAACGTCGCCTACCATCGCGATCACGTCGTAAGAATAGTTTTCTTTCAACCATGGAATGATGATCGATGTGTCCAACCCACCGGAATAAGCGAGAACAACTTTTTCAGGCATGAGCGCTCCTCACGGGCAGGCGCACGGCGCCGCCCAGTAATAAATATAGAATGGATTTTTGAACGTGCAGCCGATTTTCCGCCTGCTCGAAAACAACTGAGTTTTCGCAGTCCATCACCTCATCGGTGACTTCCTCGCCGCGATGTGCCGGTAGACAGTGCATGAACACCGCATGCGGTGCAGCTTCCGCCATCAGTTGCCGATTCACCTGATACGGCGGGAATATTTCCGCACGCTCCGCGGCCTCCTGCTCCTGTCCCATGCTAGCCCACGCGTCGGTGTAAATGGCGTCCACCCCAGCGACCGCCGCATGCGGATCCGTCATCAACTCGATTTGCGCCCCAGTCTGCTTGGCGATCTTCCGCGCATCGGCCACAATCTGCGCATTCGGTGTATAGCCCTTCGGCGTCGCGATCCGGATCGACGATCCCAGGCAAGCGCACGTAAGCATCAGCGAATGGGACACGTTGTTGCCGTCCCCCACGTAGGCCACCGTGATGTTCTTCAGATTGCCGAACCGCTCCTGCAACGTAAAGTAATCCGCCAGCGCCTGGCACGGATGTTCCAGATCGCTGAGCGCATTGATGACCGGAATCGACGCGTAACGAGCCATGCCTTCGATGGTTTCCTGCGCAAAAGTCCGCAGCACGATCACGTCCACCCAGCGCTCGAGGTTGTGCGCAATGTCGCTCAGTGTCTCGCGAGCATCGAGCCGGCTCTGCGACTGGTCCACGAACATCGCCGTCCCGCCCAGGCTCGTCATCCCTGCCTCGAACGTGAGCCGGGTGCGGAGCGAAGGCTTCTCGAAAAACATCACCATCTGTTTCCCCGCCATCGAGCGCTGAAAAACCGACGGCCGCGACTTCATCAGTTCCGCCAGATGCAGCACGGCCTGAACCCCCGGCGCTCCCAGATCGCGCGTCGATACCAAATCTGGACACCAGAACGTGTTCGGAAATGTTTCCGGCACCGCCGGCACTCTGCTTTGCAATGGACTATTCAACTTTCGCTCCTCATTCGGCAACTTCATTCCTGAGCTCATGCGCACGTGACCTCTGTCCCGCAATTCAATTTGGTCAGGTAAAACTGCGGCAGAGCCTCCGCTTCCGCGGCCGGCAATATCCGTACCCGGCCCACTCCCTGCTTCAATGCCTGCTTGCAGGCTTCTAGCTTCGGCAACATGCCCCCGCTCACCATCGATCCCTCCACCATGGCCTGCGCCTGCTTGGTGTTCAGCCACGGAATCACGGTTCCTTCCGCATCTTTCACTCCCGGCACATCGGTCAGGAAGATCAGTGCGTCCGCGTGGCAGGCCGCGGCGCAAGCCGCCGCCATCTCGTCTGCATTAACGTTGTAATATTCGCCGTCCGCTCCCAGCGCGAGCGACGCCAGCACCGGAATTCCTCCCTGCTGCCACAGCGCTTCGATCCAGCACGGCTCCGCGAAGCAAATCTCGCCGACAAATCCCAAATCGTTTCCGCGAATATGCTTCCGACGCGCTCGGAACGACATGCCATCTCCGCCGCAGAATCCTACCGCCGGCATGCCCGCCGCTTGAATCGCGGCGACGAGTTTCTTGTTGACCATCCCGCCCAACACCATGAGCGCGACATCGCGCGTCTCAGCATCGGTGATCCGCAGGCCGCCGACGAACTCGCTTTGCTTGCCAAGTTGTTTCAGAACGCGGGTCAGCGCGCTTCCGCCGCCGTGAACCACGGCCACGCGATGTCCATCCTGCGCCAGCTCCGCAATTGCCCGCGCGCACTTGCGTAGAGTGGGAGCATCCTCCAGCGCGGCTCCTCCGACTTTGACCACGATAATCACAGCAGACCTTCTTCCTCCGACCACCCATACATCAGATTCATGTTCTGCACCGCCTGTCCGGCCGCGCCCTTCAGCAAGTTGTCGATGCACGAAATCAACACCAATCGCCGGCCGTCCTCCGCCAGGCAAAATCCCAGATCGCAATAGTTCGTCTGCAACGAAAACTGCACCTGCGGCAGCTTCGGCGTTTGAAACACCCGCACCCAGCGTTTGCCCGCATAAAAATTCCGAAAGCACGATTCCACCTCGAGAGGCGTCATCTCGCGGTTCAGGTGCAAATAAATAGTCGACAGAATTCCCCGTGGAATCGGAAGCAGGTGCGGCGTAAAAATCAACTCGGCCATGCCTAGCCCGAGTTGCTCGACAATCTCGCCCACATGTCGATGGTTGAAAACCGAATACGCCGACAGATTGTCGGCCACCGAAACGAAGTGCGTCTTGGCCGAAGGTTCCTTGCCTGCTCCCGACACGCCTGACTTCGAATCAGACACGATGCCATGATTCCGATCGACTACTCCAGCCTTGAGCAGCGGCGCGAGCGCCAGGATCACCGACGTCGCGTAGCAACCCGGATTCGCCACCAGCGTGGCATTCGCAACGCGATCACCATTTAACTCAGGCAGCCCGTAGACCGCCTTCTCGGTCAGTTCCGCAGCCGTAACCGCATCCGAGTCCTGAAAGTTGTAGATCGCCCGGTGTTGCTCCTGCTTCAGTCTCCACGCGCCGCTCAGATCGATGACGCGCAGGCCCTGCGCCAGCGCCTCTGGAACCAGCGAGCGCGATGCCTCATGCGGCGTCGCCAGAAACAGTAACTCCACTCCCTGCTGCTTCATCGCCGGCCACGACAGCGGGCGCAACGGGTACCCGCCATTACCGGATAGAACCGGAAACACGTCCGCCAGATCCGTCGCGCTGCCATTGTCGGCCGATCGCCGCAGCAGAACTGGCTTCTCCAGCCGCGGATGACGCAGAAGAATCCTCGTCAGCTCCAGGCCGGAATAGCCCGTCGCCCCCAGCACCGCAGTCTTGAGTTTCGCCGTCATCTAACTCAGCATTTCCTCAATGCGCCCCGCCAGCTTCCGGGCGTCATCCTTGTCGGGACAAACAATCAGGATCGTGTCGTCGCCGGCAATCGTGCCTACCACCTCGGACCAATCGGCCTCGTCCAGAGCCGCCGCCACCGGCTGCGCGCTCCCCACGATGGTCTTGATCACCAGCTGGTTCTGCGCCGAGCGAATATCCAGCACGAACTCCCGCACCAGTCGCGACACCGGCGGCAGCGCAATGCCCGCCCCGCTCTCACCCTGGGGCAGCGCATAGCCGTGCGCGGTCTTGCTCAGGTTCAGGTCGCGGATGTCTCGCGATAGGGTCGCCTGTCCGACCTTGAACCCCCGCTTCCGCAGAAGCCGCTGCAGGTCCTCCTGGCTGGCGATCGACCCGTGCTTCAGCACGTCCAGAACCGCCCGTTGCCGCAATGTTTTATTCATAATGAATAAATATTCATAGAAATGAATAAATATGTTTATATCTTACGGACTCAGCCGCAGATGTCAAGAAGAAATCCCACCCTCGGTTACTTTCAGGAGTCAGACGAAAAGTGCGTTCCGGGAAGCCGTAGACCAGGACCGCCGAAAACCCGCTCAGAGTCCCTTCCCTTGATAGACTAATTCGCGGTCAAGAGTAGCGCTGCCGTCCCGGCGGCTGTCGTGGCGGCGTCTCGCCGCCACTGCCGGGGGCGAGATATCCTCGCGTCAGTCTGGCACGAGTGCTGGCGCGACGTCTGCACCGGAGATGCGAATGAACCCGAAGCCCACCCTGATGGCGGAGTTGATCGCCGAGTTTCTCGGCACCTTTGTCCTGATTCTGTTCGGCACCGGCGTGGTCGCTATGGTCGTCCTGTTTCCGTCGAGTAACCCCGGCGAGACCATTCACGGTGGCTTCACCAACATCACCCTGGGTTGGGGACTCGCCGTGACCATGGGAATCTACATCGCCGGCAAAGTTTCGGGAGCGCACCTTAACCCCGCCGTGACCCTGGCGCTCGCCGCCTTTCGTGGCTTTTCCTGGCGCAAGGTGTTGCCCTACTCCATCGCACAAACTGCCGGAGCGTTCGCGGCAGCTGCCCTGGTCTATTGGAACTACCTGCCCGCCTTCCGCCAGGCGGATCCGCAACTCGATCACACCGCCGGAATCTTCACGACTTTTCCCGCCTTCCCCGCCATGCCGCAGGCGGGCTTTCTCGATCAGTTCATCGGTACTGGTCTGCTGCTGCTTCTAATCTTCGCGATCACCGACGAATTCAATGCGCCGCCGGGAGCGAATCTTGCTCCCGTGCTGATCGGGCTGGTCGTGGTCGCCATCGGTATGAGCTTCGGCGGCATGCACGGCTATGCCATCAATCCCGCGCGCGACTTCGGTCCGAGGCTCTTTACTGTCGTCGCAGGATTCCACAACAACGGCCTCACCGACGGAACTCGCGTCTGGTGGATTCCCGTCGTCGCCCCGCTGCTCGGAGGGCTGGCCGGCGCGGCCCTCTATGATTTCGGAATCAGACGCTACTTGCGTCCGTCGTAGGAAATGGACGTGTACGCAAGCCGAGTTTCTCCGCGTCCTCTGCGGTTTTTCTCAGCGACCTCTGCGGTTCAAGCTTTTGTTTGGTCAGGCCGCGACGCCCACTAGAACTCGGATCAAAAGGAGGGTACCGTGCAATACGTTCTAGCGCTGGACCAGGGCACAACCAGTTCGCGAGCTCTCTTGTTTGATCGGCACGGAGCCGTTCGCTCGGTCGCCCAAAAAGAATTCGATCAACTCTTTCCGCAGCCGGGATGGGTCGAGCACAATCCCCAGCACATCGCGCCGTCCCAAATCGCCGTGGCTCTGGAAGCCCTGGCCCAAGGCAATGCCCGCCCAGGCGACGTGGCCGCCATCGGCATCGCCAACCAGCGCGAGACCACGATCGTGTGGAACCGCGAAACCTCAGAACCTGTCTACAACGCGATCGTCTGGCAAGACCGCCGCACCGCCGATTTCTGCGAGCGCCTCAGAAGCGAAGGCCACGCTCCCCTGATCCAGCAGCGCACCGGACTGCTCATCGATTCTTATTTCTCCGCCAGCAAAATTTCATGGATTCTCGACAACGTCGCCGGCACACGCAGCCTCGCTGAAGCTGGCAAGCTCGCATTCGGCACGGTGGATTCCTGGCTGCTCTGGAAACTAACCAGCGGGAGAGTTCATGCCACCGACGCCAGCAACGCCTCGCGCACCATGCTTTTCAACATTCACACCGGCGCCTGGGACCACGATCTTCTCGATCTGTTTCGCGTTCCTCTATCGATGATGCCTGCGGTCCGCTCTTCCAGCGAAGTCTACGGCGAAGTGAGCGCGGTCCAAGGATTGGAAAAGATTCCTCTCGCCGGCATTGCCGGCGATCAGCAAGCGGCCCTGTTCGGTCAGCGCTGCGTACGCCCCGGTCTCACCAAGAACACTTACGGCACCGGATGCTTCATGTTGCAGAATACGGGCCGCCGTGCGGTGCCGTCCTCCAATCGGTTGGTTACGACGGTCGCCTGGAAAATAGGAGACGCAACCGAGTACGCCCTCGAGGGCAGCGTCTTCGTCGGTGGTGCGGTCGTCCAGTGGCTGCGCGACGGCCTGGGTTTGATTCGCAAATCAGAAGACGTCGAAGTCCTGGCAAACTCCGTGTCCGATAACGGCGGCGTCTATTTCGTTCCCGCCTTCGTCGGCTTGGGCGCGCCGCACTGGGATTCCTACGCGCGCGGCTCCGTGTTCGGCCTCACCCGCGGCACCACCGCCGGTCACCTCGCCCGCGCGGCTCTTGAGAGCATTGCCTACCAGGTCGCCGACCTGCTCGACGCCATGCGTCTTGATTCCGGCGACTCCGTGCAGGAACTGCGAGTCGATGGCGGAGCCGCTGCCAACAACAGCCTCATGCAATTTCAGTCCGACATTCTCGGAGTTCCCGTGGTTCGCCCGGCGGTGACGGAAACAACCGCGCTAGGGGCAGCCTACCTGGCGGGTTTGGCGGTCGGCTTCTGGAAGTCCGATCTCGATGTCTCCGCCGCGACCAAGGATCGCCGCTTCAATCCGCAAATGCCCTCGTCTCAGGCGCGCATGTTGCGCAACCGTTGGAACGAGGCTGTCGCACGATCCAAGAACTGGGAGCCCGGTTCGATCGAAGCGAGCAAGTAGCGCCACCCGTTCGACCTGGAGCAGTTGCCATCGTCGTCGGTGCTGTAGGAACATAATGCCGTAGAAACACACTGCATATGTGGGCGCAGCCGCCCTCGGCTGTCCGCTGGGCGCAGCCCGCCGATTGCCACGTACGTTGGTCGATCATGAAAGCCGCAGTCCTTATCTCGCCGCAACCGGTTTCGCAACGCCCGCTGCGAATCACCGACGTCGCCACTCCGCAACCCAAACCTGGACACGTTCTTCTGCGCGTGCGCGCATGCGGCGTTTGCCGTACCGATCTGCATATCGTCGAAGGCGAACTGCCTCCCCAGCAGCCCAGCATCACGCCCGGCCATCAAATCGTTGGCGAAGTCGTCGGCGGCGACACGAAAGAAATTCCTCTGGGCGCGCGCGTCGGCGTGTCGTGGCTCGGCGGGACCGATGGCACCTGCCCTTACTGCAAACGAAGCATGGAGAATCTGTGCGACTCGCCCACCTTCACTGGCTATTCCGTCCCTGGCGGCTACGCGGAGTATGCCCTCGCCCGCGCCGACTTTGTCTTCCCGCTGCCCGCGGCGCTCGACGACCTGCACGCCGCCCCGCTGCTCTGCGCGGGAATCATTGGCTTCCGCAGCCTGCGTGTTGCCGGCGTCGAGCTCGGCGAACGCGTCGGCCTGTTCGGCTTCGGTGCTTCCGCGCATCTGGCCATCGGCGTTCTGCGCGCGTGGAAATGCGACGTGTACGTCTCCACTCGCGGAAAATCTCACCGCGATCTGGCAGGGTCACTGGGCGCGACGTGGGTGGGAACTGAAACCGAGAAGCCGCCCTTGGAACTGGACCGCGCCATCACCTTCGCTCCCAGTGGGGACGTGGTGATCGCCGCGCTGGCCAGCCTGCGCAAGGGCGGCGTGGTCGCGATCAATGCCATTCATCTCGATCGCATTCCCGAGTTCGATTACGACCGCCTGCTCTGGGGCGAGCGTCAGTTGCGCAGCGTGGCCAACATGACCCGCGCCGACGCCCGCGATTTTCTGGCGCTGGCTGCGCAGATTGACCTGCAGCCGAAGGTGACGGTGTTTCCTCTGGATCAGGCGAATGAGGCGTTGACTGCGGTGAAGAATGACGCCGTGGATGGCGCGGCCGTGATCGTCCCGTAGGCCGAAAACAGGGGCAAGTTGGCCGATTGAAAGGAGATCCGAGAGTTTTCCACAGTGTTCCTGCAGGAACACTTTTCTTACAATAATGTACGTACAATGATGTATTAAACCGAGCGTTGTCAATAGGTTACGGGTCGTCCTGGCGCCAGACTTAGAAGAGGGCCGCCGAGTCCGGTCCAGATACCTCGGCCTCCTCCTGGCGCGGTTGCAAATCCCCACTTCTCGCGCCAAGAAACGCGCGAGAAATGGGGCACCCAGGTTCCCTGTGTCATTGCTTCCAGTTTCGGCGTCATCAGCGCCATCCGGCCATGTGGATGTGTTGCATGCCTTTGACGGCGCGCATGTATTGCGCGCGCTCGAACGCGCGCGGGTCGGGGCACTTGATCTGGCTCATACTGCCCTGCATCTGGGCCACGGATTCGTACTCGTGCTCTTCCATCCACGAGAGCAGTTCGCGCTCCACGTGGCGCAGATGGTTGATGCCGTGACGCATGAGCGACGAGCACATCATGGTGACGTTGGCTCCGACCATGAGCAGTTTGACTACGTCTTCGGCACCGTGCACCCCGCCGGAGGCCGCCAGGCTGGCCTTCACGCGTCCGAACAGAATTCCGATCCAGGTGAGCGGCAGGCGCAACGCTTGCGGCGTGCTCAAAAGAACGTTCGGACGAATTTCCAGTTCTCCCAGATCGATATCGGGCTGGTAGAAGCGATTGAAGAGCACCAACGCGTCGGCCCCGGCCGCATCCAGGCGATGGGCCATGTTCGCCATGTTGCTGAAGAACGGGCTCAGCTTCACCGCGACCGGAATGGTGACGCTCGATTTCACAGCGCGCAGAATGTCGAAATACGTTTTTTCAATATCCTCCGCGGTCAGCTTGGGATCGGTGGGGATGTAGTAGACGTTGCATTCGATGGCGTCCGCGCCCGCCCGTTCGATCTCGCCGGCAAACTTCGTCCATCCGCCCAGGGTCGAGCCGTTGAGGCTAGCGATGATAGGAATGTGCACCGAGGCCTTGGCCTTACGAATGTGATCTAGATATCCCTCGGGCCCGGTGTGAAACTCACTGGCTTGCGGAAAATAGGTAAGCGATTCGGCAAAACTTTCTGTGCCGGCGGCGAGGTGATAACTAAGGTCTGCTTCCTCCTGCCGCAACTGCTCCTCAAACAGCGAGTAGAGCACCACGGCGGACGCGCCGGCGTCTTCCAGTCGGCAGATTCCGTCCACGTCGCGCGACAGCGGCGAGGCCGAGACCACGAGTGGGGAGCGCAGCTTCAGGCCAAGATAGGTCGTGTTCAGATCAATCGTCATTTTCTCCTCGTTCTTGTTCTTTAGTGGCGCCGGTTAGTGCGCAGCTCCTGTCGGCACCGGCTTCGCGGCGGCTGGCGCCGTTTTCTCCGCAACATCTTTCTCCGTGCCACCACTGGCGGCGGCGGTCGGTTCGGTCTTACGGCTGGCCATGTACTCGTACATGCGATAGCGACGTTCCACGTCCTGCTGCGCCAGCTTCCACAGGCGTTCGGCGTCTTCAGGCTTGCTCTTGGTGAGCATTTTGAAGCGCGTCTGCTGCAGCAGATACTCCTGCACTTTGCGCGAAGGAGCGCGCGAATCCAAGGCCAGCGGGTTTTCGCCGGCCGCGGCGCGCTCGGGATTGTAGCGATAGAGCAGCCACTGGCCCGATTCAACTGCGACTTTCTGATCGGTCATCGCCGTAGTCATGTCGATGCCATGGGCGATGCAGTGCGAATAAGCGATGATGATGCTCGGCCCGTCGTAGGCTTCCGCTTCCAGAAACGCCTTCAGGGTGTGCTCATCTTTCGCGCCCATGGCCACACTGGCGACGTAGACGCTGCCGTAGGTCATGGCCATGAGTCCAAGATCTTTCTTCGGACCGGGCTTGCCGCCCGCTGCAAACTTCGCGACCGCGCCGCGCGGGGTGGACTTCGACGCCTGCCCGCCCGTGTTCGAGTAAACTTCGGTGTCGAGGACGAGGACGTTGACGTTGCGCCCGCTGGCGAGAACGTGGTCGAGGCCGCCGTAGCCGATGTCATAGGCCCAGCCGTCGCCGCCCACGATCCACACGCTCTTCTTCACCAGCATGTCAACGACAGACAGAAGTTGTTGCGCGTCGGCCGAGTGGACCTTCACCAGCCGCTCTTTCAGGATGTCGACGCGCTGGCGCTGTTCGTAGATGTCGGATTCGTCTTTCTGCTTGGCGTTGAGGATGGCCGTGACGAGATCTTCGCCAACATTGCCCGCTACTCGACGCAGCAGCTCATGCGCAAATTCCGTTTGCTTGTCGATGGAGACGCGGAAGCCGAGTCCGAATTCAGCGTTGTCCTCGAACAGGGAATTGGACCACGCGGGCCCGCGGCCCTCGGCGTTCTTCGCCCACGGCGTAGTCGGCAGGTTGCCGCCATAGATGGACGAGCAACCGGTGGCGTTGGCCACGACTGCGCGATCTCCGAATAGCTGCGAAAGCAGCTTCAGGTACGGAGTTTCGCCACATCCCGAACATGCGCCAGAGAACTCGAACAGCGGTTCCTGCACTTGCTGCTGGCGGATGGTCCCGACCTTGATCTTTCTGCGATCGAGTTCCGGAATCTTCAGGAAAAAGTTCCAGTTCTCGCTCTCCGGCGCGCGCAGCGGAGGCTGTGGGACCATGTTGATGGCTTTCAACCGGACTTCACTCTTGTTCTTCACGGGGCAGACATCGACGCAGACGCCGCACCCAGTGCAATCTTCGGGAGCGACCTGGATCGTATACTTCAGGCCGGCCCACTCCTTGTCGCGAGTCTCGCATGACTTAAAAGTTGCCGGCGCGTCTTCGAGTTCCTGGCTGTCGTAGACCTTGATGCGGATTACGGCATGGGGGCAGACCATCGCGCACTTGCCGCATTGGATGCAGATCTTCGAGTCCCAGGCGGGAATTTCGAGAGCCAGGTTGCGTTTCTCCCATTTCGCTGTACCCGTGGGGAACGTGCCATCGCAGGAGAAAGCGCTGACGGGAAGCTCATCGCCGCGGCCGGCATAGATTGTGCCCAGAACGTCGTGTTCGAATTTCGGCGCTCCGGGGAACGCGGCTGGGATTTCCGTCTTGCTGCTGACCTTCTCGGGGATATTGATCTCGAACAGGTGAGCCAAGGTCGCGTCGACCGCCTGCATGTTTTTCCGCACGACATCTTCGCCCTTCTTGCCGTAGGTATGGCGAATCGATTCGCGGATAGCTTCGATAGCTTCGTCGCGGGGCAGAACCTTCGAAATCGCGAAGAAGCAGACCTGCATGATGGTGTTGGTGCGCGAGCCCATGCCGGCGTCCTGCGCGACCTGATAGGCGTCGATGGCGTAGAGCTTGGCTTTCTTGGTGATGAGTTGCGACTGCACTTCGCGGGGCAGGTGGTCCCAGACTTCGTCTTTTCCGAACGGACTGTTGACCAGGAATACGCCACCCTCGACCAGTGCGCTGAGCATGTCGTAGCGCTCGAGGAAAATCCACTGGTGGCAGGCGATGAAGTTCGCTTTGGATACCAGATAGCTGGAATGGATGGGCTGCGGTCCGAAGCGCAAGTGTGAGACCGTCATGGCGCCAGACTTTTTCGAGTCGTAAACGAAATATCCCTGACCGTAGTTGTCGGTGTTCTCGCCGATGATATTGATGGAATTCTTATTGGCGCCGACCGTGCCGTCCGCGCCGAGACCGTAGAACAATGCGCGCACGACGCTGTCGGGTTCGGTGGAGAACGCGGCATCGTAGTCGAGGCTGGTGTGGTTGACGTCGTCCTGAATGCCAATCGTGAAGTGATCTTTTGGATTGGCTTGCTTCAGGTTGTCCTGCTTCAGATTATCGTAGACGGCCTTGACCATTGCGGGGGTGAATTCCTTGGAGGACAAGCCGTAGCGGCCGCCCACCACGCCGGGCGCGGTCTTCAGCTTTCCGTGACCCAGCTTCAGGCCCTCGTGAAGGGCGTTCACCACGTCGAGGTAAAGCGGTTCGCCGATCGCGCCGGATTCCTTCGTGCGATCGAGAACCGAAATCTGCCGAACGCTGGCGGGCAGGGCTTCCATGAACGACTTCACGCAGAAGGGACGGTACAAGCGGACTTTCAATAGGCCGATTTTTTCTCCGCGGGCAGTCAGGTATTCGACGGTCTCGTGTGCGGCCTCGGCGCCGGAGCCCATCATCACGATGACGCGCTCGGCGTCGGGAGCGCCGACGTAGTCGAACAGGTGATAGGAGCGGCCGACGATCTCGGCGAACTTATTCATCGTGGCCTGCACCTTGGCCGGGGCCGCATCGTAGTAGGCGTTGGCGCTTTCACGAATCTGGAAAAACACGTCGGGATTCTGCGCCGTGCCGCGCAGCACCGGATGATCGGGCGACAGCGCGCGCTGGCGGTGCTCGATGATGCGGTCGATGTTGAGCATAGCCCGCATGTCGTCTTCGTTGAGCATTTCGATCTTGTTGACTTCGTGCGAGGTGCGGAATCCGTCGAAGAAATGCAGGAAGGGAATGCGGGTCTCGAGCGACGCGGCATGCGCGATCAGCGCCAGGTCCATCGCCTCCTGCACCGAGTTGGAGCAGAGCATGGCCCATCCCGTGGCGCGGCAGAACATTACGTCGGAGTGGTCGCCAAAAATCGAGAGCGCATGCGTGGCCAGGGTGCGGGCCGTCACGTGAAAGGCGCACGGGGTCAGCTCGCCGGCAATCTTGTTCATGTTGGGGATCATCAGCAGCAATCCCTGGGACGCGGTGAACGTGGTGGAGAGCGATCCGGTCTGCAGGGCGCCGTGCACCGCGCCGGCGGCGCCGCCTTCACTCTGCATCTCGACTACATGGGGCACGCTGCCCCAGGCGTTGGGCACGTTCTCCGACGACCACTGGTCCGCCCACTCGCCCATGGGCGACGAAGGGGTGATCGGGTAAATCGCGATCACCTCGCTGGCCCGGTAAGCGACATTGGCGACGGCTTCGTTGGCGTCCATGGTCTTGAATTTGCGCTTCATTGACATCCCTCATTTCAGGCAGATCGATCGCGGCCACGCGCGTGACCACTACCACGTTTTCAGGATGCAGGAATGGGGCGGTGTCTGTCGGGACGTGGGTTCACACACGGGTGTGATTGGAATCACATTTTCCCGAACTCGGAGTAGAGCCGAGTTGGGATGGGCCGGGGCTGAGTCCGAGTTGAGTCGAAATCAAAAGCCCCCACTTCTCGCAAAGTGCGCGAGAAATGGGGCACCCGGCGGTTAGGGGTGCCAATCAAATTTACGGGCCGACTCCTCCGGTATGACAATCCGCGCAGCTGACCTGGGTTAGATCTCCTAAATCGACCGGATGCTTGAAGGCGGGCAAAGCTGTGGCGGCCACGCTGCTTGCTCCTTCACTCTCGGACAGCAGCGTGTGGCACTGGTTGCAATCTTTGCTGATGGTCCGGCCGTCGGCGCTGACGTGCTGGCCGTCGTGACAGCGGAAGCAGCCGTTGTAGTAATAGTGGCCCAGGTTGTTGGGGTGAGTCTGCCAGTTCAGCTTCATTTCGGGGAAGGTGGTGCGTTTGAAGATCTCCTGCACCTCGGTGACCGCGTTGCGGATCTCGAGCGCCTTGGCCTTGGCTACGTCGGGATACTTGCTCCCGTAGAAACCCTGCAGGCCGCTGGCGATGCCGTGCATGGCTTCATCGGTGGTGGCGTAGGTGCCCGTAAGGACCGTGACCGCTTGCTGTTTGATGAACGGCAGCGAAACGTCAAGCCGGCGCGCCAGCAGTGACTGATCGACGGACTGGTCGGGGGGAACGTAGATGTGGGTGGGTCGGTTGTGGCAGTCGACGCAATCCATGTGATGGCGCGGGGCCTTCGCAATCTGATCTTTGCTGAGGGTCGAGTCTTTGGCGTAATACTCGGTGACGCGGCCCTGCAGGTCTTCGACGTGGACGTAGGGGACAATCTGGCGCTTGTCGTCGGCCGCCACATAGTCGATTTTGTTGGCGATGTTCATGTGCCAGTGAATGCCTTCGGGCGCGCCCGTGGCGGGATCTCCGCCGCCGGTCTTGATGATCATGCGGATCTGGCGCATAGTGTTTTTGTCATCGTTCGCATAGTGCGTGAAGACCTTGAGCTGCCCGCCGTAGAATTTTTTCGGCCAGTGACACTGCTCGCAAGTTTCCTGGGCGGGACGCAAATTGTGCACCGGCGTGGGAATAGGCCGCGGGAACGTATTGAATATCGCGGCAAAAACCTGGCGACTGCCGGAGAGCTTGGATTTCACAAACCAGGTTGCGCCCGTGCCCACGTGGCACTCCGCACAGGCTACCCGGGCATGCGGAGACAGCTGATACGCGGTGTATTCCGGGCTCATCACGGTGTGGCACAACTGACCGCAGAATCCTACCGACTCGGTGAACTCGTAGGCCTTGTAGCTGCCCGCCGTGCTCACCATGACGAAAATCACCAGAAAGGTCCCGAACGAAATCACCGCGCTGCGCTGGGTTGGATCGTTGAGATCGATGCGGGGATAGAAGGCGGTCGGCGCCACCTTCTTTCGCCGTTCCAGCAGCACGCCCACCAACATCAGGAGCAACCCGAAAACCAGGAAGGCGGGCGACACCATGTAGGCCAGAATGCCGATGTAGGGGCTGGCCTTGGTCGCAATTTCGTCGATGATGACGAAAAGGAAAATGTTGGCCAGGCTGACGATTGCGAGGGCAACTCCGGCCAGGCTGATGGGGTTGCGCAGCAGCATGCGCGAGCGGTGCCAGGGCTCCTGCGGAAGCGGCGGAGTCTTCGGAGTCTTGTCAGTGTCCATGGTTAGTCTCTGTGACTTCGGGTGCATCTTCTGGCTGGATCGCGACGTCCACCCTGCCGGGCCCGCCGGCCGGCACCACAGACGATTCCCCGGACTGGCTCTCAATCAAAACGGGGTCGAGTCCATGCTCATCGCGGTAATGGTGCAGGGTCATTTTTCCGTCCCACCAGGCCCAGTTCATTGGGTACACATCCGGGTCGAAGAACACCTGGTAGAAGTGCCACACGATGATCGCCAGGGTCGCGAGCACGGCTTCGTAGAAGTGAATGGCGGTCGCGATGTCCAGCCACCAGCGCGGCATATGATTCCCCACCAGGACCTTTGCCCAGAGCATGACTCCGGTGACCGCCATGACGATCATGCCCCAGACCAGAGCCCAGTATTCGGCCTTCTCCGCGTAATTGAAGCGGGCAAACTCAGGCTTGCGCGAAGTCAGACCGAGATAGTAGCTGACATTCTGCCACGCGCCTCGGGCATCGTCCAGCGTGGGGAACAGATCGCGGACCAGTTTTCGTCCTTCGCGGCTGAAGGCGATGTCGAAGATGTGGTAGAAGCTCACTCCGATCAAAACAACCGCCGCAATGCGATGCAGCAGGTGACGCCGGTGCTCGCCCAGGGAAAGCATCGAGGCAAACCAGGAGTCGGGAAATTTCAGCGCAAAGCCGGTCAGCACCAACACGATGAAACTGGTGAGCAGAGTGGCGTGCTGCAGGCGGAAGCGCAGCGGCATGCGCATCACGAAATCGTGCTGCTGTTTGCGCCGGGCAATCACTTTGGCCCGCCAGATGATCAGATTATGCAGCAGCATGCCGCCGATCACCGCGAAGATCATGCTCAGGTAAAAGCGGCGAATCCAGCGCACCGCCTTGCTGCCTACGTCGGCCGAGAGCGGCGCATCCACGTGGACCTTGGAAGCCGCAAACTTTTCCGTGACGCCGGGATGGCACTGCCCGCAGGTCCGAGCGAGATTGGCCGCGTTGATCATCGACCGCGGATCGCTGGACGGAAGAATGCTATGAGTACCGTGGCAACTGGCGCAGTTCGCCACCACTTGCGAGCCTCCGCTCGCCGCCAGCCCGTGGTAGCTGGCCAGATACGTGGTCTCGCGCCGGCCTTGCACGCCAAACTCTTGCGAGAGCCGCATGCCTTCGTGACAGCGCGCGCAAGTCGCCGGTCCCACGTTTTGCGCGGAGACCGGGGAGTTGGGATCGCTGTGCGCTTTGATCGAATGGATGCCGTGGCAGTCGGTGCACACCGGCGCCTGCCAGTTCCCCTTGGCAACGGCTTGTCCGTGGACGCTTTGCTGGAATTCTTTCGAGATCGCGTCGTGGCACTGACCGCATGTTGCCGGCACATTGAACTTGAAGATGGGAGACTTCGCGTCTTTGGCGTCGAGAATCTCGTGCGTGCCGTGGCAGTCGGTGCAAACCGCGGCCTTCTCCGAGCCGGCAGCGACGGCATGTCCGTGTACGCTCAGCGCATAAGAGGCAACCATCTGTGCGCTCTGGCCGCCATCCTGCATCACAAATTTCTGACTGTGGCAGACGCCGCAGGTAGCGGGGATGTTGGTGTGGTGCACTTTCGATTTCGGATCACTGGCGGGCAGCAACTCATGCGGGCTGCCGTGGCAGTCGACGCAAGTGGCGGCCTTGCTGTTGCCTCCCTGGACGGCCTTGCCGTGGAAGCTGCGGTCGTAGGCGGCCTGCTCATCGGCATGGCAGGTCGCACAGGTGATTTTGAGCGGAGGAGTTTCGTGCGCGGAACTCTTTACGTCGGTGTGGCAGTCCACGCAGGTAAACATGCTGCCGTGGATGGAATCTTTGAAAGCCTGGGGATCGACATGCAAGCTGACTGGCTTGCCGTTGACGTCGTGCGTCAGCGAGGCGTCGCTATGGCAGGCGAGGCATTCTTCCGCGGCTGGTTTCGGAGGCTGCTTACCGGCTGGCGGCTTGCCGGCCGCGAGCAGAGTCCCGGCGGTGAAGAGAAGGGCGAGGACAACTCCAGGCGCAAAAATATTCCGTGTTGTTCGCGTGGACATGCTCCCACCCGCCAATCTTTACAGACTCGAACGATTTTTCAAGCGGCTGGTTGGTGCCGCCCGTTGTGTTACTTGGCCAAAGTGCGGATATAAGCGACCAGGCCCTTGATGTCCGCGTCCGACAGTTTGCCGGTGTAGGGCGGCATCTTGCCTTTGCCCTTGGTGATAATGTCCGTGAGCTGCGCATCTGTCTCGGCCTTCACTTCCGGGGATGCGAAGTCGCGGGTTCCCATCTTTCCGCCCTTGCCGTCGGGGCCGTGGCACATGGCGCATTTTGCTTTGTAGGTTGCGGCTGCGTCCTGCGCGACTGCCGAAGAAGAGCAGACGGCCATCAGGCCGAATGCCAGCAGAGTCACCAGGCCCATTCGAAGAGAAACGTTCTTCATTGTTAACTTCCTCCTGAGGAAAGTTTGCTTGCACGATATCACGGAGCAAGGGTAGCCCGTCGACCAACTGGCCACTTCCCGAAAGCAGTTTCCCAAGTTGGATCGCGCTCGTCCTGCGTCCTGAGAACTCGCTCGCAAGGGTAGGATCACACGCCCGCCAAAGTGCACCTAGGGCGGAAGTCACGCGGCCCTGTGACAGAAATCACCGGCGTTTTTGCGATCGATTGTGACGTCCATCACCTTCCGCCCCCTCTCGTGTGTGCAATTTTGAACAGCACGACGTGAAGGTCTTTGCTTACCTTTCTTCGATGGGATTCTGTTACTTTCGTGGGACCTTTGCATTCACAAGACAAACGATGCTGGTGTCTCCGGATTTGTGATTGAAATCACATTCAAGTGTGATTTACGATCCGGCGAACTCGCACCGACCCTCGCTAGTATCGGGCCCAT
The DNA here is from genome assembly GCA_013289685.1 of Acidobacteriota bacterium. Classification (GTDB taxonomy): domain Bacteria; phylum Acidobacteriota; class Terriglobia; order Terriglobales; family Acidobacteriaceae; genus Sulfotelmatobacter. The sequence goes on from JABCZL010000011.1 coordinate 168,552, forward strand.
CTTTGCAGCAGGACTAGAGGCAGACAATCCTCTCGACTTAGGTGCGATGCAACCGGACGCCGGCTGGACGGGCGCAAACAGTGCCGGACTCGGGGCATTCTGCGCATAGAAGAGAAGCAGTTGATCGAAAGCGAAGCAATTGATAAATGAGGAGATCCAGATGAAAAAAGCGGCGGCTCTCATCCTTGTGGTAGTTCCTGTCATAGTTTTGCTGTTGTTTACCGCGGTGAATCCGCCGAAGATTCAGGCCGTTCCAAGCTATGCCCGGCAGACCGGTTTGCCCTGTAGCGGTTGCCACTATGCGCCTCCCGAACTCAATCCTGCCGGACGGCGCTTCAAGCTGCTCGGCTACGTGGATAAAGCGGATGAGACCAAGGTCATTAAGTCGGACGGAAGCAAAAGGAACGCTGCGCTGGAACTTCTTGGTTCGCTGCCCCTATCGGTGATGCTGGACACTTCTTTCACTTCGACCAAGTCTCCGATCCCGAACAGTCAGAATGGAAGCGTGGAGTTTCCCCAGGATATCTCGCTGTTCCTCTCGGGCGCGTGGACGAGTCACGTCGGCAGTTTTCTTCAGGTCACATACGACACGCAAGCCGACCATTTCAGCATGGACAATACAGATATCCGCTACGCGAACTCCACGAAACTTGGGGGCAAGGAATTTGTGTGGGGCTTGGACTTGAACAACAATCCGACGGTAGAGGACCTTTGGAACAGCACACCGGCGTGGGGTTATCCGTGGGTCGCCAGCGATTTCGCGCCCACACCGAACGCTTCCGCGATCATCAACGGTGGCTTGGCCCAGGATGTCGGAGGAGTTGGCGGTTACTTCATGTGGAACGACCACCTGTACTTCGACGCCGCGCTCTATCGCTCGGACCACGTGGGGAGTCCGCAGCCGAACACGGGAGCCGGCGCCGGAATCAACATCCGCGGCGTCGCCCCGTACTGGCGTCTGGCCTGGCAGCAGTTGACGGCGAAGACGCAGTATGAGATTGGCACCTACGGGATGCACCTGCGATCGACTCCAAACGCCATCACCAACCCCGACGGCTCCAGCCTGCCCTTCCAGGATTCGTATACGGACTGGGGCGTGGACACCCAGATCGATCAGACATTGTTCCGGAAGGACGTGCTTTCTTTCCGGGCCACTTATATCCACGAAAATAACGATCTGTTAGCTAGCGTCAATGCGATTCCGCCATTGGCTGCTATGGGCTCGCATCATCTGAATACTGTCCTTGCCAATGCGGAATATCATTTCGGGAACAAATATACGGGCACGATTGGTTGGTTCAATACGACCGGGACTTCCGACGTTGTGCTGTTTCCGCCAAATGTACCCGTGACCGGCAATTTCAATGGTGACCCGAGGGGCGCTGGGTATATTGCGAACTTTACGTATTGGCCGTGGCAGAATCTGCTGCTGGCGGCGCAGTACACCGCCTACACGCGCTTCAATGGCGCCCAATACAACTATGATGGCTCGGGTCGCAATGCCAGCGCCAACAACACGGTTTACCTGGACGCAAAAATCATTTTCTGATGCGCGGTTGAGCACGATCAACAACTCTAAAAGGAGAACAATGGCAATGAAACGCAAAGTCTTACTGGTGGTACTGATGGCCGGGTTGTGCAGCGCGGCCTGGGCGGCCGACATCGAGGGCAAAGTTACCGGCATGAAGGGGCACTCGGTAGTCTACGTCGACGCCATCGCTGGCAAAACGTTCCCCGCTCCCAAAGAACAACCGGTGATCGATCAAAAAGGATTGCTGTTCGTGCCGCACATCGTCACGATACAGCAGGGCACAACGGTTGAGTTCCTCAATAGCGACAATGTAGCGCACAACGTCTTCTGGACAGCGGTCGGCGGCGACAAGAAAGCGGGACACAATCTGGGAACCTGGCCAAAGGGCGAGAAGCGTCCCTTCACCTTCGATAAAGCCGGAGTCGTGCCGCTGTTCTGCAATGTTCATCCGGACATGGCAGGCTATATCGTCGTCAGCCCCACTCCTTACTTTGCCGAGACTGACGACAGCGGCTCTTACAAAATCAAAGACGTGCCCGACGGCAGCTACACGCTGGTGGTCTGGCACGAGGGCGCCAAGAATCAGTCCAAGCCCGTGACCGTGGCGGGCGGGGGCAAGGCGGATTTCACCCTGACAAAGTAAGAGCAGGTCCGTCGAGGTGACAGGGGGGCGGTCCGCTTGGGGCACCGCTCCCCGGTCTGACTTCTCACCTCAAACCAGAACTAGTTTTCAGCCGCTGTGCAGAGCTTGAAAGATCGCGAATGCTGAAACGATTCAAGAACAAGAAGGTCGATGGGGATTGGCTGCACACAAACTTTCCCTGCATGATGGCCTGCCCGGCCCACACCAATGCCGGGCGTTATGTTGGCCTGATTGCCGAGGGCCGATTCGAAGAGGCCTACCGGCTGGCGCGTGAACCCAATCCTCTGGCCAGCATTTGCGGCCGAGTGTGCGCGCATCCGTGCGAGACGGCGTGCCGCCGCGGCGAAATCGACCGGCCCATTTCCATTCGCGCTTTGAAGCGCTTTCTGACCGAGCAGTACGGGCCGGAGTCGAAGCGCCCCATCAACGTGAACGAAGGCCGTGTTCAGAAGAAACTTTCCTACAAAGTTGCCGTAGTCGGCGGAGGCCCGGTGGGACTCTCCGCGGCGCATGACCTCGCCCTGATGGGCTATGCGGTCACGATCTTTGAAGCCGCTCCGGTTGCCGGCGGAATGCTGTACCTGGGGATTCCGGAATACCGCTTGCCGCGCGACGTGGTGGAGGCGCAGGTCCGCGAAATTCTTGAGACCGGCGACATTACTCTGAAATTGAATCACGCCGCGGGACGGGACTTCAGCATTTCCGATCTGAAGCGTGAATTCAACGCCGTGCTGGTTGCTGTCGGCGCCCATCGCAGCCGTGATCTCAGCATTCCCGGTGTCGACCTCGACGGCGTTTACAAAGGCATTGACTTTCTGCTCAACGTGAATCTCGGCTACAAATTTACGATTGGCAAGAAGGTAATTGTGATCGGCGGCGGCAACGTCGCCATGGACGTGGCCCGCTCGGCCGCCCGCGAAGTGGTAAAGCAGCATGCCCCGGGTGTGGAAGATCTTGAGCCCTCCGACGAAAACGTGTCCGCGGTGGCTACAAAGGAAATGGTGGACATCTCGCTTTCCGCGCTGCGCATGGGCGCACGCGAGGTGAACCTGGTCTGCCTGGAACGCCGCGAGGAGATGCCCGCCGCCCTGGAAGAAATTGTCGAAGCCGAAGAAGAAGGCATCATCATGCATCCCGGGCTCGGTCCCAAGCGCATCATTGGCAAAGATGGCAAGGTCACGGCGCTTGAAACTCTCAAGACCAAGTGGGTGTTCGACCAGAACAAGCGCTTCAATCCCGCGTTTTACGAGAACAGCGAAACGCAGATTGAGTGCGACACCATCATCATGGCAATCGGGCAGGCGCCGCGGCTCGACTTCTTTACGCCCGAGGACAAAGTTGAACTTTCGCCGCGCGGGTTAATCGCGGTTAATCCGCAGACGCTGATGACCTCGGCCGCGGGCATCTTCGCTGGCGGTGATTGCGTATTCGGTCCGCGCCTCATTATTGATAGCGTCGCCGACGGCAAGCGCGCCGCGGTGGGCATCGACGAATTCCTGCGCGGCGGGAAACATCCCGAGCCGATCATCGAAGTCGAAGTACTCAAGCGGCATTCGATGCCGCTCGACTATCTCGACATTGACCGCCAGCCCGTGCCCATGCTGCCGCTAGAACGCCGCACCGGAGTGACCGAGGTCGAAATCGGATACGACGCGCCCGCCGCGATGGCTGAGGCGCAGCGCTGCCTGCACTGCTGGGTCAATACGGTTTTTGAAGGCGTGCCCGAAGACGGCAGCATGTGCATCCTGTGCGGCGGCTGCGTGGATGTTTGTCCGGAGAAATGCCTGGAGCTGGTTTCGCTCGACCGCATCGCGTTCGAGCCGGAAACCGTGCAGCACATCCGCGACAACCAGGAATTGTTTGGCGTGGAGTTCGACGAGGTCGCGGCCGACGAACTGGGCGTAGTCACCGGAGCCGCCATGTTGAAGGACGAAACCCGATGCATCCGCTGCGGTCTGTGCGCCATGCGCTGTCCGGTGGGCACGATCACGATGGAGTCGTACAACCTGCTTCCCGCCGAGCCGACCGGCCTGATTTCAGTGGCGTCGATCGGCGCGGGATTGCAGAAGTAGGCGCGAGGCAGCCTTGTCAGAGGAAAAGATGGCAGACGAAATTAAAAACAATGGCGACGTGAGCCGCCGGCAATTTTTTGCGAAACTCGGACTGGGTTCTCTAGGCATCGCCGCCGCGGGCACAGCGGCGTTCGCGTATCAGTATCTCGAGCCCAATGTGCTTTTCGAGCCGTCGCCGGTGGTGAATGCCGGGAAGCCGGACCGCTATCCGCTGGGCAGCGTCACCATCGACGTGAATTCTGGAATTTACATCATTCATTCGGACGAGGGCTATTTTTCGCTGAGCGCAGTCTGCACGCATCTCGGCTGCATGACCGCGTGGAAGCCCGAGCTGAACATGATTGCGTGTCCCTGCCACGGCAGCAAGTTCAATGAGGACGGCAAGAAGATTGAGGGCCCGGCGCCCAAGCCGCTGCCGTGGAAGCGCATCTGGCTGAACGACGATGGCGATCTGCTGGTCGATCGCTCGACCGACGTGCCGCCGCTAGCGCGGGATTCCTTCGTGAGAGTCTGAGTTAGAGAGAACCAGCATGGCAAAGACAATAGACCAACATTTCGACAACTTGCGGGGCAGCCGGGTGTGGCGCTCGATTTTTCGCAGCGGCACCGGGTCGAGCACGCTGAAGCGCGCGCTGGCCATTCAGCAGAATGTGTTTCTGCACCTGTTCTCAACCAAGGTGCGGACCCGCATGCTGAGTTTCAGCGCGACCTGGTACCTGGGCACGCTGACGCTGGGGACTTTTCTAATCCTGGTGGCGACCGGCATTCCGCTGATGTTCTACTATCACCCGTCGGCGCCGCAGGCCTATGCCGACACGAAAGACCTGCAGTTCGTAGTTTCGTCCGGATTATTTTTGCGCAACCTGCATCGCTGGTCGGCGCACGCCATGGTGTTTCTGGTGTTCGCGCACATGTTCAAAGTGTTTTACCGCGGGGCTTATCGCGCGCCGCGCGAGTTCAACTGGGTGATCGGCGTCATCCTTCTTCTGGTCACTCTGCTGCTCAGCTACACCGGATATTTACTGCCCTGGGATCAACTGGCTTACTGGGCGATCACGGTTGGCTCGAACATCGCGTCGGCCGTCCCGGTGATGGGCGAGAAAATTCACTTCCTGCTGCTCGGCGGCAACGCCGTCAACGCCAACGCGCTGCTGCGCTTCTACGTGCTGCACTGCATGATTCTTCCGCTGGCGGCGATGTTCTTTGTGGCCATCCATTTCTGGCGGATCCGCAAAGATGGCGGCCTCTACTCGCATGGCAGCGAGCCGGCGACGGTGCGGGCGAATGCAAATGCCGACGCCGCGTCCGCGAAGGAAGGGAAATAGTCATGGCCGACTCCAAAGACTTCACCGCCGGCGTGGACTCCAACGCGAAAAAATCTCCGCGCCGCATCGTCTTCATCACGCGCCGCACTTCGGCGCAGGTGAAGGCCGAGACCGAAGATCAGATCCAGACGTTTCCGGAGGTCCTGTTCCGCTCGGCCGTTGCGATCATGACGCTGGCCGTCGTTCTGGTGTGGATCGCGCTGGTGTTCAACGCCCCGCTCGAAGGCCTCGCCGATCCCTCGCACACGCCCAATCCCGCGAAGGCGCCGTGGTACTTCCTCGGACTGCAGGAGATGCTGCACTATTTTCCGCCGGTCGTCGCGGGCGTGCTGGTTCCGGGACTGGTGGTGATGGCGCTCATCGTGATTCCCTACTTCAAAGTCAATATCGAAGCGGACGGATTGTTTTTGAAGGACCGCGCCAAGAGATTGGCCATTTTTTATGCTGTCGCGATCGGGCTGTCTTTGTTCCTGCTTCTGTTCAAGGTTTATGCGGCGCTGGTGCCGACGCTGATCATGGCCGGAGTGATGCTGGTGGCGGCGCGAAGTTCTCCGCAGTCGCCTTCGGCGTTTCGTCAGTATCTGGCGCGAAGGCCGTTGTCGTACTGGGTGATGACCTGGTTCTTATTTGAACTGGTAGTGCTGACCGCGATCGGAACATTTTTCCGCGGGCCGGGCTGGGAGTTTATTTGGCCGTGGCAGGGTTGATGCACACGTTTATAAGGATGTCGATCGAGGTGCTCATAAGGATGCGGCGCTCATGAAAGAAAAACTTACGTCGCTGTGGCAAAAGTTATTCGGGGACAGCGTGCGCGCGTTCGGCGTCGTGAGCCTGATTTTTCTGGGCTCGCTGGCTATCGCTCCCGCGAAAAATTTCTTCAGCGAGTGGCGTCATTACCAGCACGGTTATCTCCGGATGATCCGCAACCGCAGCGACGCCAACACGCTGCAGCGGCATTTTCAGGGCGGCCTGCAGCAGATCTGGCTGCCCGAACTCGGCGTGGTCGATCGCTGCACCAGTTGCCACGTCGGACTGAAAGAGCCGAGCCTCGCCGATGTTCCCAATCAGCCGTTCCGGACGCATCCCGTCATCCCGCACAAGCTGGAGCAGTTCGGATGCACGGTCTGCCATCGCGGACAGGGTGCGGCCACTACGATCAGCGAAGCGCACAACAGCACGCTGGCGTGGGAGCAGCCGATTCTTCCGGCGAAATATATCGAGTCTTCATGCGGCCAGTGCCACCGCGGGCCGCTGCCGGGCACGCCGCAACTGAACCAGGGGCGCACTCTGCTGTCCCGCGAAGGCTGCGTGCATTGCCACATTGTGAAGTTGTCGGACGGCACCACGATGAAGGCCACCGACGACCCGCCGTCGCTCTCGCACATCGCCGACAAGACGACGCGCGAGTGGATCTTCGCGTGGCTCAAAGATCCGCAAGCCTACGCTTCCACCTCGACCATGCCGAACTTCAAGCTGAGCGACGACGACGCGCGCGACATGTCTGCGTTCCTCATCGCCAACAGCACGTCCCTGGCTGGAAACACGGCTACGCTTTCCGCGAAGCCGTCCTCTGATCCTGCGGCAGGCGCCAGCCTTTACGGAGAATCCTTCTGCGCTTCCTGCCATGCAGTGCAGAACGCCGCCGGGAATATGGTGGGCGGTGACATTGGCCCTGAATTGACGAAGGTCGGAACCAAAGTCAAGCCGGAATGGCTGCAGGCCTGGTTGAAGAACCCGCGCGTTTATGATGCCGGCACGGCCATGCCGCACTACCGGTTCAACGATGGGCAACTCGCGACGCTGGCTGCATTTCTTCAAGCCAAAGCGGACGCCGACTACCTCGCCAACGTTAAGCTCGATCCCGCAACGCCCGAGCAGATCGCCCACGGCAAGCGCCTGGTTGCCGACTACGGCTGCGCGTCGTGCCACGAGATCGCGGGTATCAAGAAGCCGGAGAACTTCGCTCCCAATCTCAGCCTTATCGGAAGCAAGCCGGTCACGCAACTCGTCTTCCTGCCGGGCATGCAGCACACGCTGCCCGACTACATCGCCACTAAAATCAGGCAGCCGCGTGCGTTTGGACAGGGCTTGAAGATGCCGCAATACACCTTCACGCCGGCGCAGATCGATGCCCTGACCACTGCTTTGCTCTCGTTGAACGACCGCTCGAACACGCTGCCGCCCTCGCTGGCAGTCGCGGCCACGCCGGAATCGGACTACGAGCCCGCGGGCAAGGCTGGAAAGTTGATGGCCGATCTCGCCTGCTTCAGTTGCCACCGCATCAACGGCCACGGCGGAGACATGGCGCCCGATCTGACGTGGGAAGGCAGTTCGGTGCAACGCGAGTGGCTGGTCGAGTTCTTCAAGAATCCCGGGACGCTGCGGCCCTCGTTGATCCGCCGCATGCCGCGCTTCAACCTCACTGACGCTGAGGCCAACGAACTCACCGACTACATCATGACCGTCTATCAGAATCCTGCGGTCGATCGCGAGTCCATGCCCTTGAGCGGCTACTCGCAAGGCGAGGTCGAACTCGGCAGGCAACTCTTCTACGGCAAGTATTCCTGCCAGGGATGCCACATTGTTGACACTAAAACCGACAAGGGCTATATCGGCCCGACTCTGACGCAGGTTGGTTCGCGCCTGACCGCCGCTTGGATTTACCAGTGGATGAAAAATCCGCAGGCGCTGCGTCAAGGTACGATCGAACCGAATCGCGCCATGAGCGACGAAGATGCGCGCGCCCTGACCGCATTCCTGATCTCGCAGAAGGGCGGAGGGAAATCCCCACTTCCCGCAAAAGCGGCGGGAAATGGGGCACCCGCAGAGGAGGTCGCCAAGAAATGACCCGCCGCAACCAGGCAGTGTTTTCGTTAGTCTTCGCAGTGCTAGCTGCATTACTAGCCACATCCTGTTCGCGAAGCATAGCGGTGACAGTGATCGTTCCCAAGCCCACCGCCTTCGGCGCTGCGATCGTCGAATCCAGCGGCGGAAAGCAATCCGCCCAGACCGGCAGCCTGTTGCCGCAACCCGTCGTCGTGCAGGTGAACGATGAGCAGGGAACTGCGGTCGCCGGAGCGCTGGTGGAGTTTTCAGCCGCTCCCGGAGTTGTCTTCGATCCCGCGAACGCACTCACCGATTCGAGCGGCCAGGTTACGACCAACGTATCTCTGGGAGGCATGGCCGGCCGTTACCAGCTCGTCGCGTCCACCACAGATAAGTCGCATAAAAAGATTGAACTGAAGATCGAAGAGATCGCCCTCGGCTACCAGCAGGCGCTGGGCCGACATCTCAACGATCAATATTGCGAGCGCTGCCACAATCTCGAGTCCACGGTCGAGCGCGTTTCGAATTACGACAACCTCGAAGTCAAGCCGCACCCCTTCACCGAAGGCGATACTTTGAATAAAATCAGTGACGCCGATCTCACGGCCATCATCAGCCACGGCGGCCCGGCTCTCGGCAAATCGGCGCTCATGCCGGCATGGGGAAACACGCTCAGCAAGTCGGACATTCAAGCATTGATTTCCTACATTCGCGCGATCTCCGACCCGCCATCTCGCAGCGCTGGGCCCGTTTATGCGAAGAACTAGTCTGCTCCTGCATGGCTGACCCCCATCTCCGCGCCTCGCTCGCGTGTCAAATCACACTCGATTGTGATTGTGATCACACGACACTTTCGGGGAATCTTCCAAAATAGGGGCAATTCGCCGAGGGGCGCGAGGAACCAAGCCAGGTGGGTGTGACCCCAATCACAGATCCCCGTGACGAAGTGCACGGTGTTTGCCGACCACCTCTGTCATTCTTTCTTCCAATCGAGGTGCCCTATGGCTCAAGATCAACGCGACATTCTGGAAGTGCTGAAGTTCGAACTGAGCTTCCTGCAAGACGGAGGCTACGGACGCTCTCCGCACGCGCCCTGGCGGGCGCCCGCGGTGTTTGAGGATTCTCCCATCTGTCCGAACTTTTGCGATCCAGCGCGGCCGGCTCCTTGCGAGAGCTGCCTGCTGGAGCAGTTTGTCCCCGAAAGCTATCGGACGCAGGCTGTGCCCTGCCGCTTCATCCAACTCAACAAAGAGGGTCAATCGGTCGAGGATTTTTACCGCACGGGAACTCAGGCCGAAATGGAAGAAGCGTTGGCGGGCTGGCTGCGTGCGCAAATTGAAAGGATCGAGCAGGAGCGTGGTATTTCGGCGAAGCAAGACGTGGCCTAGAGATCGGCGGCCCCGCAACAGCGCGGACGACGGCGGGCCGATTCACTTGAAGCACAAAGGTTCTAGCAAGTTTCCCAAGGAGTGGTGAAGACCATGAGCGAAGAACACGCATATCGAGTATCAGCATGGTGGACCTCCGGCCGCACCGGTCTGGCCAAATCAGATTCCGCACCCAACGCGATTCACTTCACGGCTCCCACCGAGTTTGGCGGGCTGGAAGGCCGCTGGACGCCTGAGGAACTTCTGCTCGCCGCAGTGGCTGGTTGCTATACCACGACTTTGCGGGCGATTGCGGGCAGCGCTCAATTCGATTTTACCGACCTGCAGGTGGAAGCCAGCGGCACAGTGCGCAAGGCCGAGTCGGGCTATAGCTTCACCCAGATCGTGGTGCGTCCCAACCTGAAGATCGCGTCGGCCGACGAACGCGACCGTGCGCTGGATCTGCTGAAGCGCGCCGAGAAGCTGTGCCTGGTCTCGCGGGCGCTGGGCACGAACTTGAAGTTCGAGCCGCAGCTCGAAATCGTCAAGCCTGTGACTGTGTAACGATTCCGCTGAAAGGCGGGACCCTCACTGTGGTCGCGAGGGTCGGGACACCGGCCTCGTCTCCGGCAGCCTGGGCTTTGCGTCGCGGTCTTCCGCGCCGGTCACGATCGACTCCGGCGTCCAGTCGTAGGTCGGCCGGAAAGACTGGTCGTTCAACTGAATCCCCTGCGCGTTAAAAGGCATTCCGTTCGTGCGCCCGCTGGCGCGGACTGCGATGCGAAGAGTTCCAGCGTCCCGCAAAGAAATCACTTCGCCAGGATCGCACACGCCATTCCCGTTGCTGTCGCGCCAGATGGCGATGCCGGCGAGTTCGTCTCCCTCGAGCCAGCCGTTGCCATCGTTGTCGAGCGCGGCCAGCGCCGCGTAGCCGTCGCGCCAGAACAGCCACCAGGTCACCGAACCGAATAGTTGCCGGCCCGACTCGATGCGCTGGCGGTTTTCAGGATCCCACACCAGAAAGCCGGCGTCGGAATTCACCCAGGGCCACTTCGCCGGCACGTCGTTCCCGGCAAGATCGAACGACACGACTCGTCCGGGAGCCAGCAGCGCCTCGAGCGATGCCGGTCCGCGCAGCGGGAAAATGATGGGCGAAATAATCCGTGGCACGCTCTCCGGTTTTTTTTTCGCGCGTTCCTCAGCATCTTCGATCACCTTGCGCGCGCGGATTGTGTCCGCCTTCTCCTCGGGAGATAAGCCCGGTCCGGGAAGCATGCGCAGGATTGCCCGGCTGGCTTCCAGCCGCATTCCTTCTGGCGATTCCAGGTAGACGGACTCCGCGTCAAATAGATCCTCGGGAATGCCGGCCATATGGCGATAAATCGCGAGCGCTTCGGCTCGCCACTCCTGCGCAGAAGCCCGTCGGGCAGGCTTGGTAAAAGGGGCGTCAACCTGGTCCGCAAACAGCGCTCCTTGTTCCAACATCCAGCCCAATCCGAGATAGGCCAGTGGCTGCCTTGGGTGAAGCTCGGTCGCGCGCCGGTAGCCGCGCAGCGACTCGCTAAGATGCCAGCGCGCCGCCGCGGGCAGAGTCTTCCCCGGTACCCCGCGCTCCCGGCGGGGGACGGGTTCGATAAAACGCGCCTCCGGCAAAGCGTCCGGGCCGTAAAGGCTGGAGTACTGCAACTCCTCGGTCTTGGTGTTCCCGGTAAACGCAAAGCTGTGCAACCGTCCGAGCAGGTAATATCCCTGCGAATCTTTCGGGTGGGCTTTGATGTATCTGGTGGTGTTACTGATCAGGCGGCTCACCGGAACGGTGACCGTCGAACCAAGCGTCACGATCCCTTCGAGCGAGCGAGGCAAGGAAAGGATTATCGCGAGTGCGACACCGACAGTCAGAACTCGTCGCATATTCGATTTCTCCGTTTTAAAGTTCCAGCATCGCTGCAACCGTCGATGGATCGTCCATCAAGTTTAGCCGGAAGCCCACTTTCTTGAAGATGGCCTGCGTGGCCAGATTGTCGCGCAGGATTTCCCCGGACAGCCGTTTGAACTTTTCATCGCGGGCCACCCGGGCCACCGTGGCGAGCAGTTCGGTTCCCAGCCCGCGTCCCTGCCAGCGATCGGAAACCAGCACAGCGGCCTCGGCGTCCGCACGATTGATGGCGCTGAACCGGCCCACTCCCAACACTTCGTGCTGCCCGGTCTCCGGATTCAGGTGATCCGCCACCAGCGCGAATCCCCGTTCGTAGCTGCCGAAACAGATGCGGACCAGGCGCTCATGCTCCACCCGCGTGCTCAGACTCAGCGAACAGAAATAGCGCAAGTACACGCTGCGCTCGGAAAGCGTCTGGTGAAATTGCACCATGAGCGGCTCATCCTCCGGGCGAATCGGACGGATAGCCACCGGGGTGCCATCCTTCAATTTCCAATTCCAAATGTATTGCAGCGGGTATGGCCGGATCGTGGCCCGCGGCAACTGCGCGGCCTGCATGGCGGAATCATGCACCACCACGCGCGCGTCCAGCGCCAGCAACTGTTCCGGCGTCGCCAGCAGCGGGTTGATGTCAATCTCCTTGATCCACGGCTGCTCCATCACCAGTTGGCTGAAGCGCACCAGTAACCCCTCAAGGGCAGTCAGGTTCACCGGCTTGCGTCCGCGCACGCCCAGCAGGGCCGAGAAGATTTTTGTCTGCTCCATCATGCGCTGCGCCAGCGTGGTGTTGAGCGGCGGCAGAGCCAGAGCGCGGTCGCGGTAAACCTCCACCATCACTCCGCCGGAGCCAAAAAGAATGATCGGTCCGAACTGCTCGTCGATGGCGCTGCCCAGGATCAACTCGTAACCGTCGCGTCTCACCATGGGCTGTACTGTGACCCCGGAAAAATGTTCTGGCCCGGCTTTCTCGGCGACCAATACCTGAATCGCGCGGTACGCGCCGCGAACCTGCTCGGCCGACTGCAGTCTCAGGCGAACTCCATCGACATCTGTTTTATGCGCGATGGTGTTGGACAACAGCTTCAAAACTACCGGATACCCGATCTCCGCCGCACAAGCGACGGCCTGCTCTTCGTTCTCTGCAGCTCGGGTTTCGACCACAGGAATTCCGTAGTCCGCGAGCAGCTGCTTGGCTTCAAATTCATTCAGCATGATTCCGTTGAGTCCGGTCTTGCCGCTGGCGCGCACCCGTTGTACGAACTCAGTGACCTTGCCGCGCGCCAGGGTGGCTTCCGATGCTTCCACCAGCGCCGGAGTTTCATAGAGCCCGCGCAGGTTGTAGGTGTAGCGCCACATGTAGGTGAAGGCGCGCGCCGCGGTGTCGGGGAAAGAAAATGTTGGAATGCCGACGGTGTTGAGAATCGCAGTCCCCTCGGCCACGCCGTCGCCGCCCATCCAGGCGGCCAGCAGCGGCTTGCCGGTAGAGTGAGCCAGCGGCCGCATGCGCTCCGCCACTTGCGTCGGGTCCGCCAGTCCCTGCGGCGCAATGATGGCTAACAATCCATCGCTGGCCGGATCTTTCGACGCGATTTCGACCGCTTTCACGAAGCGCTCTGCATCGGCATCCGCCAGCACGTCCACCGGATTGCCGTGGCTCCAGTGCGGAGACAGAAAACCGTCCAACTCGTGCACGGATTCTGGCGACAGCACCGTCAGCTCTCCTCCCGTCGCCATGAGAGAGTCGGTCGCCAGAACTCCCGGACCGCCGGCATTGGTTACGACGGTAAGGCGCGGCCCGCGCGGCCGCGGCTGTTTGCTCAACACCTCCGCCATATAAAAAAGGTCGGCGAGATTCTGAACGCGCAACACGCCGCAGCGCCGGAACGCCGCCTCGAGCACATCGTCACTCCCGGTTAGCGCTCCCGTGTGCGACGCGGCCGCCCGCGACGCGGCCTCCGAGCGGCCGGCCTTGATGACGATGATCGGTTTGCTCAGTGCGATTTCCCGCGCCGCGGATAGAAACGAGCGCGCGTTCCCCACCGACTCCATGTAGAGCAGAATGCTTTTGGTGTGCGGATCGTCTCCGAAGTGATAGATAAGATCGCCCCAACCCACGTCGAGCATGGAGCCAGTCGAAACGATCGCGCTGAATCCCACATGCTCGCGCTGGCTCCAATCAAGAATCGAAGTCAGCAGCGCTCCGCTCTGGCTCAGAAATGCGACGCTGCCTTTCTGCGGCATGGATTTTGCAAACGTCGCGTTCAGTCCAATCGTCGGATTCATGAACCCCATGCAGTTGGGGCCAATCAAACGCAGACCTGCCTGGGAAGACCCGCGCCGTAAGTGTTTCTGTATCTCTTCTTCGAGCAGTGCCCCATCGTGTCCCTGCTCGCGGAACCCCGCCGAAATTACGACCGCAGATTTCACGCCTGCGTCGACACACTCTCCGATAACCTGGGGCACAGTCTGCGCCGGAGTCACCACTAGCGCCAGGTCGACTCCGCCAGCTATGTCTCCAATGTGTTTGTGGGTTTTGATGCCGAGCACTTCGCCGTGACTGGGATTCACGGCATAAACTTTGATGGGAAACTTACTTTCCAGCAGATTCGACACTACGGCCCGGCCGACGGTCCCGGCACGATCGGTGGCTCCGATCACCGCAGCCGAACGAGGCAGGAAGAGCGACTCGAGTCCCGCCCGCGCAGGAGGCGCTGCAGTATAAATCTTTCCGACGGGAGACGGCGGCGAGGAACTCGATACTTCGCTCAAAGATTCTCTCCGGCTAACGCGAATATGAGCATTTTTTCATAGTTGAACGCCGCACGCAGACACCCTCTTCACCGCACAACTCACCCATCATGTCATAGTTTTCCACGCGCGTCTGTGATCGTCTGTACGTAAAATCACGCGCGCTCGTGATGGTGATCACAAGCGAAAATGCGGTGCTACAATTCTGTAAGAAAGAGGTGCTCAGTGCGCGCCCCTTATGGACTATATATTCTTGATAATTGCCTCACGTGTCCGGTCCGCGAAGAACATTTATTCTGTAACCTTTCCGTTCAGGCTGGACAACGACTCAACGAAATCAAATCCACCGCTGTCTATCCCAAGGGAGCGATGCTCTTCATTGAAGGGCAACAACCCCGCGGCGTTTTTGTGCTCTGTGCCGGGAAGGCGAAACTTTCTACTTCATCCCGCGAAGGCAAAACCATCATCACCAAACTCTCCGAGTCGGGGGATGTTCTCGGCCTCAATGCCGTGGTTTCCAACCGCCCGTATGAAGTTACTGCCGAGATGATGGAGCCGGGCCAGGCCAATTTCATTCCTCGCGAGTCTCTGCTGCAGTTTCTGAAGGACAACGGAGAAGTGGCCTTGCGCGTCGCCCAACAGTTGAGCCTGAACTACTACACCGCATACGAGGAGATCCGCACGCTCGGTCTCACCAGCTCGCCGTCGGAAAAGTTTGCCAAGCTTCTTCTGTCGTGGTCGACCAAGTCGCCGCAGAGTGATGGTTCCTCGCAGGTCAAGCTCACGCTTACCCACGAGGAGATTGCGGAAATCATCGGGACCACCCGCGAGACGGTCAGCCGCCTGTTCTCTGATTTCAAGAAGAAACAGCTGCTGCAACTCAAGGGCTCGACCCTGGTGATCCGCAACCGGCCGGCGCTGGAAAAAATCGTCCAGTCGTAAGACAGGTAGGCCATGTGTGTGACAGCCGCCCTTCGGCTTCGCTCAGCGCTTGCCCTGAGCCTGCCGAAGGGGCAGGCACTTCTCGCGCCCAGAACGCGCGAGAAATGGGGTCCCCGCCGCTCGTCCGTCGCGAGATTCTCGCTCTGCACCCATCGCTTTATCCCGCGACCGTCAACACCGGGCACGGCGCGTTCCGCACAACCTCATGCACAGCGGCCCATGGCATATGCGCAGCCGCTTTCGGGGACGCCGTGCGGTTCGCTCCCATCACGATCAAATCGACTTTGAACTTGCCGCTAGCCAGCAGGATTCCCTCCGCCAGAAAGTCCGTTCCCACAACATACTCGATTTCCTGCTCCAGACTAATTTCTGCTGGCAGACACTCTCTCAGCTGTTTAATGCACCGCCTGCGGGAGCTCTCTTCCCATTCTGCCAGCTCGTCAGCGGCCGCCCCAGCCGGTGCGTACGCGGATAGACTTGCCGAGGTCGCCGGCATGGGCACCATCATGTGCAACAGAAGCAGTTTCGCCTGCTGCGCGCGGGCCAGCTCCAACGCGATCGGGAGAGCCTTCGCCGATCCCTTGCCAAAGTCGGTCGCGAACAGAATCCTGTGAAAGCCAGATCCGTTAGCAATCGTGGCAATGTCGGCTTTTGGACCGATCGTCATCACCGGGCAGGGCGCTATACGCAGCAGTTCCTCGGCCACCGAGCCGAGCGCCAGCTTCTGCAAACCTCCGCGTCCTCGCGTGCCGATGACGAGAAGGTCGATTGCTCTCTCTTCGATCACCGACGCCACTTGCTCCGCCACCGGTCCGTGTTTCACCAAGGTCGCATCAATCTTCTGCTCTGGTCCCAGTTCGTCCACTAGAGCCTTGATCTGCTTCTCGGCGGCAATGCGTTCCAGGTCGAGCTCGGGAGGATTCTCCAGAGCCCCATACTTGCGATCCGGCTGCAACACATGAATGAGTGACAACTGCGCCTGGTTTTCCACCGCTAACGCCACCGCGTCGCATAGCGCTCGCCTGGAGGTTTCCGAGAAATCGGTTGCCACCAGAATATGGCGGAAAGCCGTACTCGTCTTTGATGTTTTCAATGGGGTTTTCAATTCTGCGACTGTCATGGGACCCTCCTTTGCCGCACTAACGTTATCTATCCTCACGGCCAGCAGATGCGGCCCGTACTCGCGGCCGTCCTCTTCTCATCTCATTCTTCGGCGCAGGCGGCAATGGGGTCGTCGCCGCCTTGATGGGGAGGCGCTCCAGCTTCACCTGCGTTCCACCCCAGGTCAACGTCATTCTTTTCGAGCATCGTGCGCACAGCCAGAATCGTTCATGCAGCTCCGAATGCAGCGTTCCCGTCGCAATGGTCACTTCTGGAGTGGGCGCGAGATAGAAGATCGTCCCCTCGTGGAGATATCGAAATATCTCAGAGCACTCGGGATTGGCGCACTTCGACAGCATTTCACACCCACTCGAAATGCTATGCCAGCTCCGCCGGAAATGGAGTGACCGCAGATACCAAGTCGGGTGACCTTCATCACTACCCTGGGCAAGTCCGCCGCCAAGCTGCTCTCTTGCGCTCGTTTACAATCGCGCGCAGACGATCCCCTGACCATGAGGAGAGACATCCATGCGCACGACAGGTAGCGACCAAGATTTGCCCTGACCCTATGACCCAAATCCATTGCGCCGCTCTCCTCTTCGACCTCGACGGAGTCCTCATTAACTCCACTCCTGCCGTAGCCCGTGTCTGGCGCCGCTGGGCCATCGAGCACGGATTCAATCCCGAAGAAGTCGTCGCCCGAGCCCACGGCCGCCCCAGTCTCACGACCGTCCGCGAATATCTTCCGCACGCCGATCATGAAGCCGAGAATCGCGAAGTCGAGCGCCGCGAAATCGAAGACCTCGAAGGTGTCGTCCCGCTGCCCGGCGCGCTCGACCTGCTGGCCAGCCTTCCCGCCGACCGCTGGACCATTGTCACGTCGTGCACCCGCCCGCTAGCCGAGGTCCGCATCCGGGCGGCCGGCCTGCCGCTGCCGAAGAAACTGATCACCTCCAACGACATCGTCCGCGGCAAGCCGCATCCCGAGCCCTATTTGAAAGGCGCATCCATTCTGGGATTTTCGCCGGAGGAGTGTATCGTCCTCGAAGACGTCCCCGCCGGAGTTCGCGCGGGCAAGGCCGCTGGGGCAAAGGTCATCGCCTTCAAAACCACGGTTCAGGAATCGGTCTTGCGGGAAGCTGGCGCCGACTGGATCCTGAACAACTGCGCGGATCTTCACTTGCTCGATCGTAAGCCGAATCTAAAGCTGGAGCTCACGGAAGCGTAAAACTTCAAAGCCGCTTGACTTTCAGCGAACTCCTCCGTGTCCTCTGCGGTTGTCTCGAGTTTGTGCCTAAAGTTCCTCCCGCCCCTGCCGATCAAGTCTTCAGCGTGCATCCGTAACGAGGAGAGACTAATGTCGACAGCAGCCGTTCCCACAAGTTCCATTTACCAGGAAGTGCAAGCGTTTTATCAGCAGCGAGGCTCCGATCTGCAGCAACTTGGTAAAGCTCTCCAGTCCGGAGACCTTGCCGGGGCCCAGAAGGAATTCGCTGCCATCCAGACTCTGGGCAAGAGCGGCCCGTTCGCCAGCGGGGACCCCTTCGTATCCAAACAGCGCGAGCAGGACTTCGCAGCCATCGGTCAGGCCCTCCAATCTGGAGACCTGGCGGGCGCGCAGCAGGCTTTCGCTCAACTGCAAAGCACTTTCCACCAGCATCATCAGCAGGTCACCCAGCCGCCTCCGGCCATCGTGGTGAACCTTAGCGGATCGAATCCGGCATCACCTGCCCCAGCACCGCCCGCGACTTCAACCAGCACGGGTTCGCAGCCCCCGGCCGGAACCTCGACAGCGCCCGCCGGCGGAACAGAAATCGTTCTTAATCTCGGCACCGTCACCCCGGGCGAGCAGATCACCATCGGCCTGAACAACGCCGGCAACGGCACCGAGCAGGTCACTATCGGAGTGGCCAGCCAGGCGAACCAGGCTCCCGAACAGGTCACCCTCAACCTGAATCAGAACAGCAACCAGCAAATCATCCTCAACCTGTTCAACAGCACCGCCGCCAGCAGCGCGCCTCAGGGCAGCGGCGTCAACGCTACAGCCTAGGCACTTAACCCACACCAGTGGCGGGCGAGCGGCTCTCGGCAAACCGCCGGTCCTGCTCGCCGCACTGGCGAACTCAGCCGCATCCACCTTCCCCCTCGAAAATTGTCCCCCTGATGGAGTAGACTTTCCCACCTACCCCGGGAATCTTATCCGCAAGGAGCGACCAATCATGAAATCGAGGCTGCTGACGCTGCTCGCCGGCTTGTGTGTACTTGTCACGCTGGGCAATGCCCAGGACCAACGCGATCAACCCTCCGCCAAATCTCAGGAGCGCATTATCAGGGAGGTCCGCCACGAACTGCTGATGCTGCCGTACTTCGGCGTGTACGACTACATCGCCTTTAAAGTGGACGGTTCTACCGTCACTCTCCTCGGCCAAGTCATACGGCCCACTCTCAAGTCCGACTCCGAGAATGTGGTGAAGCGGATTGAAGGCGTCGACAAGGTCGATAACCAGATCGAGGTTCTTCCCCCCTCTCCCATGGACGACCGCCTTCGCACCCGGCTCTTCCGTGCGATCTATCAATACCCGGCGCTGCAGAGGTACGAACTCGGGGTGCAAAAGCCGATTCGCATTATCGTCAAGAATGGCCGCGTGACCCTGGAGGGCGTCGTGGACAGCGAAGGCGACAAAAATCTTGTCGGCATTCGCGCCAACGGAGTCTCCGGCACTTTCTCAGTCACCAACAATCTGCAGGTCGTCAAGCCGTAAGCGGCTCGGGTAGGGGCGGACGCATTCGTCCGCCCCGCGACGCAAAGCGAGTCACCCCGGACCCTTCGACTGTGCCGAGGGCAAGAAGCGTCCGGGCTGGGTATTCTTGTTTGTGACTAAGCACCTTGCTTGCTAAATCGATATTTCAGCCGCTTTTCTGATCCACCCGCGTATAATGCTCCCGGATTCGACTTCTCCCCAACGAAGCCATCGGAGGCACGCCATTATGAGTTTGCAGGCTATGAACCGCCGCACGTTTCTGGAAACCGCAACCAGCGTTACCGCCGCCACTTTATTGACCAGTCGCCTGGGTTTCGCTGCCGGCGATCACAAGATCGAAAAGGTCGGCGTGCAGCTCTATACCGTGCGCGACTTGATGAAAGAAGACTTCGACGGCACCATCGCCAAGGTCGCCCAGATCGGCTACAAAGAAGTGGAATTTGCCGGATATTTCGGCCGCACCGGAGCGCAAGTCCGCGCCGCCTGCGACAAGAACGGCCTCACCGCGATTTCCACCCACGTTCAATACGACGAACTCGACGACAAATTCCCGTCGGTGATCGAAACCTCCAGGACCATCGGTCTGAAATACATTGTGTGCCCTTTTATCCAGGAGGAACTGCGCAAGTCACCGGACATCTGGAAGCGGGCCGCCGAGAAATTCAACCGCTGCGGCGAGGCCACCAAGAAGGCTGGCATGCAGTTCGCCTATCACAATCACTGGTTCGAATTTCTTCCCGTCGACGGCAAGCTTCCCTACGATGAACTGCTGAAGGAATGCGACGGCAACCTGGTGAAGATGGAAATGGACTTGTGCTGGATCACCGCGGCCGGGGCCGATCCTCTGAAGTATTTCAATCAGTATCCCGGACGCTTCCCCTTGGTCCACGTCAAGGACCTCCATTCGATTCCCAAAGTTACCGCCGGCGGCGCGCAAAACTACGGCGATACCGTCGACCTGACCGAGGTGGGCAGCGGCCTTATCGACTGGAAGAGAATTTTTGCGCAGTCCGACAAGGCGGGGATTAAGCACTACATCGTTGAGCACGATCATCCCAAGCAGCCGCTCGAGAGCATCGCGAAGAGCTACGAGTACTTGAACACGCTGCGCTGGTAGTGGAAGAGCGGCCCTTCTTGGGCCGCGTAAGGCATGTGGGATCAGTGTGGGCTTTAGCCCTGAGGAGATCTGCGGTTTCCTCCGGTCATTTTGAGATAGAAGTTTGAGATAGAAGAGAGATCGAATCCTGGGAGATCCATGCAAGTCAAACGCACACCCAAGACTTACGACGTTTGCATCATCGGCTCGGGCGCCTCGGGGGGCACGGCGGCCAAGGTGCTCACCGAAGGCGGCCTGAGTGTTGCGCTGCTCGAGGCCGGGCCTCCGGTCGTTCCGGAGACCGACTACAAGGAACACGTGTGGCCTTACGAATTACCGCATCGCGGCGCCGGTGTCGGCGGCCGCGCGCGCCAGGGGCTCGAAGACGAATTCCTCGCCCCCAACGGCGCCTGGGAAATCGAAGGCGAGCCTTACGTGTCCGCTCCCGGTTCAAAGTTCCGCTGGTTCCGTTCGCGCATTGTCGGCGGACGCACCAACCACTGGGGACGCATCGCGCTGCGCATGGCTCCGGTGGATTTTAAAGTCCGCTCACACGACGGCATGGGCGACGATTGGCCGCTCACCTACGACGACGTCGCGCCCTATTACGACAAAGTCGAGTCCTATATCGGGGTTTTCGGGACCAAGGAAAATATTTCCAGCGCGCCCGACGGAATTTTCCTGCCGCCGCCCAAGCCGCGCTGCACCGAAACCATTATCAAGAAGGCCTGCGACCACCTTAACATCCTCTGCATTCCGTCACGCCTGGCGATTTTGACGCAGCCCCACAACGGCCGCGCCGCTTGCCACTACTGCGCGCAGTGCGGCCGGGGATGCATCACCGCGTCTAACTTCAGTTCCAGCCAGGTAATGATTCCGCCCGCGCAGAAGACCGGACGTCTCGCGCTGATTACCGGCGCCATGGCGCGGGAACTCGTCGTCGGTAAAGACGGTAAGGTCGAATCGGTTTCTTATATCGACAAGGCGACTCGCGAGGAGAAGCGCATTCATGCCCGCGCCTTCATCGTCGCCGCCAGCACCTGCGAATCCGCGCGGCTGCTGCTGAATTCCAAGTCGAACCTTTTTCCCGACGGCTTGGCGAATTCCTCCGGCGTAGTCGGCCGCAACTTGATGGACACCGTGGGCAGCAATGGCGGCGGATATTTTCCTCAGCTCGAAAAAATGCCGCCGCACAATCACGACGGCGTCGGCGGCATGCACATGTACTTGCCATGGTGGAAGTTCGACCGCAAAAACGACTTCCTGCGCGGCTACCACACCGAATTCGGTGGCGGACGCGGCATGCCTGGCGTCGGCGAATTCGATGGCTTGTGCAACAAGTTCGAGGGCTACGGCTCGGCGCTGAAGCAGGAGTGCAAGAAGAAATATGGCGCATACATCGGCTTCTCCGGCCGTGGCGAAATGATCCCCAACGAAAACTGTTACTGCGAAATCGATCCTGCGGCCGTGGATCAGTGGGGCATTCCCGTGCTGCGCTTCCACTGGAAGTGGAGCGACAACGAAATCAAAATGGCGAAGGACATGCAGGAAACCTACCGCGAAATCGTGGAAGCCGCGGGTGGAATCTACCTGACCTCGACCAAGCCCGATGGGTCACATCCCTACGGGATCGCCGACGGCGGCGTGATCATTCACGAAGTAGGCACCGTGCGCATGGGAGAGCACCCTGCGACTTCGGCTCTGAACCAATACTGCCAGGCGCATGACGTGAAGAATTTATTCGTGACCGACGGAGCCAGCTTTGTCACCAACGCCGACAAGAATCCCACGCTGACCATTATGGCGCTGACCTGGCGCGCTTCGGATTACTTGCTGGATCAGGCGAAGAAGGGAAATCTCTAGACGGGCGGACTATGCCAATTTCACGACGCGACATTCTCAAATCACTCACCTTCACGGCGATCACCGGATCGGTGTTGCGCGTGATTCCGCTGGAAGCCGCCGAATACGCTCATCGCATGGTGCGCGCCGAAAAGGCTGCCGCAGAAAACCAGGCCTACGCGCCCAAGTTTTTCTCCGCGCACGCCTACAAGACGCTACAGTCGCTCTGCCAGACCATCATTCCATCCGATGACGACGCTAAGGGAGCGGTCGAAGCCGGCGCGCCTGAATTCATCGACCTGATCACAAGCGAAAACAAGGAATACCAGGTCTCTCTCGGCGGAGGCTTGATGTGGCTCGACAACACCTGCCTCGATCGCTACGGCAGCGCCTATCTCGACTGCACGCCGGCGCAGCAAAAAGAAATTCTCGACCTCATCGCCTACAAAAAGAATGCGAAGCAGGATCCCAGCTTGGGCCAAGGGATCGAGTTCTTCGCATTCCTGCGCAAGCTGACCGCCGACGGTTTCTTCACCAGCGAGATTGGCATCGCCTATCTCGGCTACATCGGCAACACCTTCGTGCGAGAGTTCCCCGGCTGCCCGCCGGTGCCGGAAGCGTAAGACCTAATGCGGCGCGGGCGCCCGCCTGCACGCGAACAGCCGGCTGTGACTCAATAGGCCATTGGCAGCACGAGACCTTCCTGCTGGTCGTGCGGGCTGCAGACCTCGAAGAACTCAAAGTTGCCAGCCTGCAGCTCCTTGCCGATGCGTGAGGAGGTGCATGTCCCGCAGAGAGATTCTGCAACATTTCCCCAAGTGAAAAGCGTCTGCTCGGGCCCTTTTTCCACGACTTCGCCAAAGTTCTCAATGGTCAAACCCTGCGAGGGCATCCACAGGCAGCGTGCTTGCGCTTCACAGTTTGCGCAAATGTCGATTCGCTGAAAGCAGGGACGAAAAGATTTTCTGCTCGCGAAAGACATAGCAGGGCAGTCCTGCTGCGGGCGCAATGACTACCGCGCGTCCCCGAAACTCAGCGTAATCGCGGCGCAATTGCTCGACCAGACACGAGAGACATAGGGGCATGATTTGCTTCGCATCCGATTCCGCGACCTGCGAATATCCGTGCGCAGCCTGCTGTCCGCAGCGAGCGCATTGCTTTTTTCGCGGACCGCGCTTCAGAAAATCCAAAAGACCCATGGCTCACGCCTTTCCGAACGGATCTTCCAACGACAAGGTCTGCGGCGTGAACAGCTCGGCGCCATTTTCCGTGATGTGCATGTCGTCTTCAATTCGCACGCCGAATTCTCCGCGAATATAAATGCCGGGCTCGTTGCTGGTGGTCATGTTGGCTTGCAGCTTGGTCGCATTGCCGCGAACAAGATAGGGCCACTCATGCCCATCCATGCCCAGGCCGTGGCCGAGCCGGTGAGTGAAGTACTTGTAGTCGGGACCATAGCCCGCGTCGGTGATTACTTTGCGGGCCGCCGCATCCACCGCGCCGCACTCGGCTCCCGGACGCGCCGCCGCCAGCGCCGCCGACTGGGCGCGGAGCACGATGTCGAACACTTTTTTCATCTTGTCGGTGGCTTGGCCTGCAGCTTTGCCGAAAACAAACGTGCGCGTGATATCAGATTGGTAGCCTTCGACCGTGCAGCCGTCGTCGATCATGACAAGCGAGCCTTCGCGGATCACCTGCGGTGCGGCGAGTCCGTGGGGGAATGCAGTAGCCTCGTCGACCATGACGCTGGCGTCGCCAGGAAATCCCAACTGGCGATACGCCGCGTCAATCAGGTCGGAGGCATCGCGCTGGGTCATGCCCGGACGCAGCGCGCGGTAGACCGCTTCGTACGCCGCCAGCGTGACCTGCGCGGCCAGTCGCATCAGTGCAACTTCGTGAGCGCTCTTGATCATGCGGCATCCGGCGGTGACCGGCGTCGCGCTCATGATGGTTGTCTGGGAGGCGGCCTGAGATAAGGCCTTGGCAATGCCATCGGCAAAAACGAAACGGACGGTCTCTTCGATCCCAATCTTTCCGCTGGCCATGCCGCGATCTTTCAATCCCTGGGCGATTCGCTGGTACGGGTTCTCATCCTCCTGCCATACCCGCACATCGGCCTGCTCGCCATCCGGCGCGTTGCGGAGTTGCTCCCGCGCCCGTCCTTCTTCAAACGCCGGGCACACATAAAACGCCGCGCCCTTGGCGGGCAATACCAGAGCGAAGGCGCGCTCTCCGCCCCACCAGCGGATGCCGGTGAAGTAGCGCAACGACGTGCCTTCCATTAGCACAATGGCGTCGAGCGCGTTTTCGGTCATGACCACGCGGGCGCGCTCCTGGCGTTCGTGGCGCTCGTCGCGAGTGATGGGCGTGGCCTCGTTCTTGCGCGACTTCAGCTGCGCCAGCGAGGGCGGCAGGGCAGCGTCGTTCCTTTCCGCCGCGGCCGCCAGAGAATACGATGCAACCGCCATCCCCGCCGTTACACTGCCCACTTCCAGAAACCGTCGCCGCGAGATCATCCACCCCTCCGGGAGTTAGGAACGCAATCCGGTGATTATACGGGAGTTGCGATGTTCAGCTTTCAGATTGCAGATTTCAGAGCCTCCGGACCGGGGTGGAAAAGATGGACTCGGCAGTTCGTGGAGGCCCTTAACTCTCACCGTTCGTTAGAGTTAACCTGTAATACGTATACATATGTACGTACAAATGGGTACTCATCGTGCCGGAGTTAGCTCCGCCCAGGAATCCGGGTTGCTCGTCGCACAGAATGCCATTTCCGGGGCCGGAAACGGCCCTGGCGTCGACGATCGATGGTGCGGGCAGAGAAAGGGGCCGTCCGTGAAATAATTGCGCCTCCTGGAGCCTGCAAAGGGCCTTCTACGACTTTTCAACGACTTACACTAAGGCTCAACGACTTACAAAAAAGAGCCAGCGATATAGGCTTCGTTCCCGCGAAGAAATGACCTGGGAGATGCTGATACCGTCTCCCCGAAGTCTCAGCCGCTGAGGTATGCTCTCTCAGTTCATGGAATCCGGTTTCCAATGCGCCGCTTGTGGAGAATGGAACACCACCTCGGTGGACGAGTCCGCGGGACGCCGCCAGAGCTACGTGGAAGACTGCCAGGTCTGCTGCAAACCGAATGTGTTGCGTGTTGAATACGACAACTCGTCGCAGGAATTCTTCATCACTGCGCAACTGGAATGAACGGCCAGACCTTAGATCTCAGATCCTCCTCTCGCGCTACAGTTAGCAGTTCACGGCATCGCAGAAAGGACCTGTGTCCGCTGTGGTTTTTTTTGTCGCTATTCGTCGGCTGCGCCCGCTTTGCAGGCGTTCACAGAGTCCGGGTGCGGTCCTTTCGACTCTCGCGCCAGGAATTCGAATTCCAGCCGCGCGTTATCGGAGCGAATTCCTACCGGCCCGTCCAACTTCGCGGCGTCGGACCCGACGTCTCCCTGCCAAACTTCGTGGTTGTCGGCGAACACGCGTAGCTCGGCGTCCCGCATCTCGGCGCGAAGCGTGTGAGACTGCCCGGGCTCCAAGCGTGGCACGGCAGAGGCCTTGCGCGGCTTGATATTTTCGTAGCCGCGATTGCCGCATTCGACGCTGGTGTGCGCACTGGGGTTTCTCTTCACCGACACCACCAGCTTTGACTCAGGATCGATTCTCCAGATCGCGTACACCAGGTTGCAGGGATCCTGCGCCCGCAGCTTCAAGCCGAACTGGCGCCGGGTCGTGCCCGATCCCAGCGCCGATTCTTTGCTGGTGCCACCCAGATAAGTGAAGCGCACTTCGGCGGATTGCGCCGTCCATTCAGTGACGTACGCGCGCATCTTGGGAACGTTCACCGACAGGCGGTTGTTGGCGGTTTTCTCAATCGTGCCTTCGGTCACGCAGAGGCGGTCGCGACCGATGGTGAGCCAGCCGGCGGACTGAGCCATCGCGACGCCCAGCAGTGCGGCGCACAATGGGCCGGAAAACAACGATAACCACAGAGGACCCGGAGGAAATAAGGGAAGCAGTTTCATAGTGACGCTGGCTTTTTACTCGGCTCGTCCTTAGCGTCCTCAGCGGTTTTCACCTCTAGCTACTCTTTGTAGACATAACCGGCGACCAGCGCGGTCAGGATTGCGCCCAGCCACATCTCGATCATCCAGCCAAAAGGCAGTGCGCGGCCCACGGCGGACCATTCAGCTTGGGCGAAGTTGTCCGGGAAGCCGGCGAAGAAGCCCGCCAGAAAGCCGATCTTCAGGGCCGTGCCGGGGCCCGGTCCCAGGCCTTGACGCGCCCAGGCGTATAGATGGGCGACTGCGATCGCCAGAATAAATAGGAGTACGGTCCATGCCGCCGGGAAGTAGGGATAGCGCGGCGTTTTCAGGAACCACCCGGCATTCATGGCGACGACGTAGCGCGGGCCGGTGATGTAGTGATAGATAAAAAAGCTCCACAGATTCCAGACCACGCCTCCGGCCAATCCGCCCAACCAGATTCTGCCTCTGTTGAGTTTCATGCAGTGCCTCCTCGATGATGGGTCTTAGAACACGGCCCAGGACGATATGCGCGGAAGTGTACACCAAATCGTTCGCTAGCGAACTGCCGGGCTTGCGCCCGGCGGACAGCCGAGGGCCTGCCCTGAGCTTGCCGAAGGGGCGGCTGTCCCCACATAAACTTACGGCACCTGCGACAGGAGTTTCGGCAGGGCTTGCTGGCGTTGGGCGAACGTGCGCTGCATCTGGCGGCGGACGAACAGCGCGTTTGCAATCCCGCCGAGAAATCCGAAGCCCACTTCATAGTCGATCACGTCGCGGACGAGCGTCCCGGCCATGCCTTGGCGCATCTCCGAGTGGAATTCGTGGCGATGATGCCATCGCTTAAACGGCCCCTTGTCCTGCACGTCGGAGAAGTGGTGATTCCATTCGAATTCGGTGATGCGGGCGATCCACTGCGCGCGGAAAGGCAGAAAAGGGAAGACACGGAACGAGGTGACGATGATCGTGCCGACGCCGGCGGCTTTCTCGCCGTTGAGAAGCGGTGGTGGCGGCGGCGCGGGCATCCGGTTCAGCGAGATTAATCTCGTGCCGCTCTCGGCGGGCATGATGCGCGGCAAGTTCTCCGGGTTCGAGAAAAACGCGAACATGCGCTCAATGGGGAAGGGAACCCACTGCTCGAATTCCAGATGATGCGGCATTCGATATCTTCAGCCTCGGTCATCCTCGAGGCCCGCGCTGCGTGCGCGCCGAAGAGCCTGTCCTGAGCCTGTCAAAGGGACCGGTGCACTCCCCGGCCATTTGCATAGGTCCTTCACTTCGTTCAGGATGACAGCGCAGGGGCGAGGGCTGGTTTATCAGTGGCTCAAAGTCCCAGAAACGGCTGGTCTGACCGCCCCATCCCTCCTTTTCCACAAGAAAATCCGCACCAGGCGCGGAGATCAAGAGAAATCTTAGCGAAAGAATAGCGAAAGAACCACGAGCGTAACCCCAACCCCTTGTGGTCGCCGGACTAGTTAACCACAAGCCTTCGTATTTTCTTGAATCAGTGCTGGAGTGGGACTGCCACCATCAAGTTTCTGCTTGACAATAAACGACTTACGGTTAAGATCGTGGTACAAAGTGGAACGAAGTGGTAAGCACAGTTAGAGCAGTGGGACGCGAGAGCTGAAAACGAGGAGCCGGTGGAAATCCGACCCGAAAGCACGACAAACAGCCCGAATCGCCCGACTCTGACCGACCTTCGCACCCTTTTGACCTCCCTCGTTGCTGTCGTTAAGGTTGCGTGCCAAACGCGCGATTTCGCATTCGCGCCAAGAACGCGCGAATGTTCGCGCGGCACGCCCAGTTCCTTCGGACGCAAAAGCCGCGTCCTCAGGATGACAGAGAGAAAACATGTTTCGCGGCAATCATCCAACCCGGGTCGACGAGAAGGGCCGTTTAAAGGTCCCGGCCGAGTTCAAGCGGGTGATCGACGAGAAATACGGTCAGCAATTCTACATCACAAGTCTGGATGGCAGGGTTGCTCAAGTGTATCCCTTCGAGGAGTGGGAACGGATCGAGCAGAAACTGGCGGGGCTCTCCAGTTTCAATCCCACGAAGAAAAAATTTCTGGACCGGACGAACTACTACGGGCAGCAGGTGGAGATGGACGGGCAGGGACGGTTGTTGCTGCCGCAGTTGCTGCGCGAGACCGGGCAGATTAAGGGCGAGGTAGCGGTTCTGGGGAATTTGACGTATCTCGTAGTCAGGAACCTGGAGCTGTTCAAGAAAGAGATCGAACAAGAAAAGTTCACGCCTGAAGATGAGAAGACGCTCGACGAACTGGGCATCTAGTGGGCGAGGGATTCACAGACACCCCTCAGGGGGTTGGGCATGGTGGTGGAAGAGTAGTGAGCCATGTTCCCGTTCTTTTAAAAGAAGCGATCGACTTTTTAGCCGTGCGGCGGGGTGGGACCTATATCGACGCCACGGTGGGTTTGGGCGGGCACAGTTACGAAATCGCAAAACGCCTCGGCGCACCGGGACATTTGATTGGCCTCGATAAGGATCCTGCAGCGCTGAAGATTGCAGGTGAAAGGCTAACCCAAGGTCCCTCGACTACGCGTTCCGATTCGCTGAGCGAATCAGAACGCTCCGATCGGGATGACAAGCAGTTGGGAGATTGGCCGACGATTACGTTGCTGCATCGATCTTTTGCGGATCTGGCCAAGGACCAACGACCAGCGACCATCGACGGTCTTCTGGCCGACATTGGAGTGAGCAGCCTGCAGTTGGACGATGCGGCGCGCGGATTTAGTTTTCAGGCGGATGGACCGCTCGATATGCGGATGGACCCGCAGTCGGAGCGTACCGCCGAACAAGTGGTAAACCACCTCGACGAGCGACAGCTTGCCGATGTGATTTACGAATTCGGAGAGGAAAGGAGGTCGCGGAGAATCGCCAGAGCCATTTGCCGGTCGCGGCCGATACGATCTACCGCACATCTTGCGGAGGTCATATCAGCCGCGGCCCGGCCAATGAATCAGGCGGAGAGAAGAATTCATCCCGCGACTAAGACTTTTCAGGCTCTTCGAATCTTCGTAAACCGCGAACTGGAAGATCTGCAGGCGCTGCTGAGTGCGGCGCCGCGGATTCTGAAGCCAGGAGGACGCGTGGTGGTGATCAGTTTTCACTCGCTGGAGGATCGCATCGTAAAGGATGCCTTCCGTGAGGGCGGAATTAAGGACAAGTACTACCGGGTGTTGACCAAGAAACCGGTGACAGCATCAGAAGAGGAAAGCGATCGTAATCCGCGGGCCCGCAGCGCGAAATTGCGGGCGGCGGAAAGAGTTTAGGCTTCCGGCTCTCGGCGTCCGGCGTTCGGACACTAAGGTTGACGGAAGCCGAAAGCCGAAAAGCGGAAGCCGGCTTTCAAGAGTTTAGCTCCGGAAAACCTGCCGGAGTTCCCGGCACAGCTGTAATGGGGTGCCGGGCCTTCAAGATTCAGGTCAAGGCGGACAAAGATCCGCTGGGGCGGGATGGACTGGGTTCCGTGGTAGGAATCCAAATTGAGGTAGCGGGACATGTATACGGGCACAATGTACACAGGAACGTTGATCAAGGATTTGATCGCAGCAGTGGATCGGGTCGGTCAGAGGTCGGAGCAGCAGCGCATCGCTGACGACCAGGAACTGCATGCAATTTACGCCATGCAGATTCCGGTGATAGACGGTGATCGGGTTTTCATGGGGGCGGCATAATGGCGGCAGCAGCGGCGACAATGCGCAGTGCAGATTTCGCGGGCGAACGTCCGGCGGCAGAGCGTCGTTCGTTTTGGACAGGTACACCCGAGATCTACTTCTCCAAGGCGATCGACAATTCGCGTCTGGTCAAGGTGGAAGATCCGCGCCGCAACCGCGAGATGAAGCAGTTCGGCACGGCGCTGGCTTGCCTGTTCCTGCTGGTCTTTACTTATGCCTGGCAGCACTTCAAGGCGATCGAATACGGTTACCAGATCGAATCGGCCAAGCGTGAGCTCAGCGAGCGCACGGAGATGAATCATGCGCTGCGTCTGGAAGACGCTTCGCTGCGCGACCCGGAGCGGATCGACCTGCTGGCGCGCCGCATCGGTTTGGTCCCGCCGGAACCGGGACAAGTGATCCGCATGGACGCGGCGTCGGGCGATGCACAAGGCCCGGTGCTGGCGAGCGCCGTTCCAGTGACGGTGATTCCGGGGCGGTAGAAGTTCATTGTGTTGCGGCGGACGCATTCGTCCGCCGGCCGGGCGAAGCCCGGCTGCATCTCGGCGGCGGCCTGTCTGTATGTGGGCCGCCATGTTTGTCTGGGGCGACCGTATCTTAATTTTCTTGTCATTCCGAGGAGCGAATGCGACGAGGAACCTGCTGTTGGCCGCTGCTCGCACAAAAGCAGGTTCCTCCTCTGCGCTTCGCGCATCGTCGGAATGACAAGCTATAAGGTTCATGGCGACTAACCCCACTTCGAGCAAGAACTCCCGGCTGTACCTGCTGGGCGCCGTTCTCTTGCTGTGGTGCGTGGCGATCTGCGGGCGCCTGGTCTACCTGCAGATCTTCAGCTACGGAAAGTTCGTCAAGCAGGCGGGACATCAGCAGCAGCGCGCGATTCCGCTGGCCGCCAAGCGCGGAGTCATTTACGACCGCGCTGGCCACGAGTTGGCCATGTCGGTGCTGGTCGATTCCGCGTTCGCGGTGCCGACGGAAGTTAAAGATCTTCCCACCGCGGTTAACCTGATCACGCGCATCACGGGAGACGATTACAACGTCGTGCTGGCGGATTGCCGCGCGCATAGGACGTTTTGCTGGGTGGCGCGCAAGGCCAGCGATGAGACCATCGAGCGAATCAATTCACTGAAGTTGCAGGGCATTCATTTCCAGAAAGAGCCGAAGCGGTTTTATCCCGCGCGCGATCTCGCGGCGCAGGTGCTGGGCTCGGTCGGCATGGAGGATTCCGGGCAGAGCGGCATTGAGCATGAGTTCGACGATCAACTGCGCGGGCGTCCGGGAAAAATGTTCATTTCGGTCGATGCTCGCAAACAGTGGTTTGCCGACGTCGAGACTCAGCCCGACCCCGGCGACAACCTGGTTCTGACCATCGACAAGAACATTCAGTACATTGCCGAAAAGGAACTCGATCAGGCGATTCACGATACGCAGGCCATCGCCGGCACGGTGATTGTCGAGAACCCGCACAGCGGAGAAATTCTTGCGCTGGCCAACCGGCCGACGTTTAATCCGAATCTACGCAAGCAGGTCACCCCCGGAGCGCTCACCAACCGCGCCGTAAGCTACGTGTACGAGCCCGGATCGGCGTTCAAAGTGGTTACGATTTCCGCCGCCCTCGAAGAGAAGCTGACGAATCCAAACGAGATTTTCGACTGCCAGATGGGATCGATTGTCTACAACGGCATGCGCATCCGCGACGCGGAACCCCACGGCCTGCTTCCTGTGTCGGGAGTGCTGGCGCATTCCAGCAACGTGGGCGCGATCAAAATCGCGCTGCGCCTGGGCGAAGATCGGTATTACAAATACATTCGAGCCTTCGGATTCGGGCAGCAGAGCGGTATCGAGCTGCCCGGCGAGACTCGCGGCATCACCAAGCCTCCGAGCCGCTGGTCCAAAGTTTCGATTGCCGCGATTTCAATCGGGCAGGAAATCGGCATCTCGCCGATCCAACTGGCTGGGCTGATCTCGACGATCGCGAACGATGGGACCTATGTGGCGCCGCGGATCGTGGCGGGAACAGTAGAGCCCCAAGGCACTCCGCAAACGGTGGCATTTCATCCCGGCGCGTCGCATCGTGTCATCTCGCCTTTTACCGCCGCCGAGATGCGCTCGATGATGCAGAAAGTGGTGCTCGAGGGAACGGGCCGGAAGGCGATGTTGGAAGGTTATTCGTCAGCGGGAAAAACGGGTACGGGCCAGAAAGTCGATCCCGCGACGGGAGCGTACTCGAAAACGAAATACGTCGCATCGTTTGCCGGATTTGCTCCCGTGAACAATCCAGAGATCGTGGTCGCTGTGATTCTTGACTCAGCGGTTGGCCCGCACCAGGGGGGACAGGTCTCCGCGCCGGTGTTTCATCGCATCACGCAGCAGGTGCTCGAATATCTGCACGTCCCGCACGATCTGCCGCTCGCGCCGAACCATCAGTTATTGCTGGCGCAATCGAAGATAAACGATAAAGACCTGTCTGACGACACTCCCGATCATCCCGGCGAGCCGCTGGAGACGGCGGAAGTGAATAGCGATTCGACCAAGCCCGCGAAGGCGCCGAACGTGGCGCGGGCGCCCACGCCCGCGGTCGTGGGACGCGCAGGAAGTGTGGTCCAAGCGGCAATGCGGGAGCCGGTATCGTCGGGGTCGAGTAGTCAGGAAGTCCCGTCGAAGACGCCGGACGCAAATTCCGCGTCACCTGCGAACCTGCCATCCAGCGGAACTGTGGTCCTCGACGTGGAGCAGGGCGGCATCGAAGTGCCGTCGTTTCTAGGTAAGACCGTGCGCGGTGCCGTGGAAGCCGCCCAGGACGCCGGACTACAGCTCGATGCTGTCGGCAGTGGCGTCGCGCGCCAGCAATCTCCCGCCGCGGGTACTCACGTGGCCGCCGGGGCGCGAGTGACGGTGCAGTTCGGTAGATAACGTCAAAATCTCTAACCACAGAGGACACAGGGGAACACAGAGGACGGTTGGCGAATTCCTCGGTGTTCCTCCGTGTCCTCTGTGGTGAAAGCCCTCCCGGTTTGACCCACTGAAAAAGCGCGTGATACGGTAATCAGTCACACCTATCCCAGCAGTCCAGCCACGATTGAGGTCTATTTTGTCTTTGGTTGAGGCGACGCCCACCGTCCGCAAAACGGCGCTGAACGCCGTCCATCGCCAGATGGGCGCGAAGATGGTGGAGTTCAACGGCTGGGATATGCCGGTCGAGTATCCCGCGGCAATCGGCTGCGGAATCATTAACGAGCACATGGCGGTGCGCACCGGCGTAGGCATATTCGACGTCAGCCACATGGGCGACATTCGCCTGGCCGGGCCCCAGGCCCTGGCCGCGGTGCAGCACATTTCCATGAATGACGCTTCACGGCTGGCGATCGGGCAGGCGCAATATTCGGCGCTGCTCTATCCCCATGGAACGTTTGTCGATGACGTCATCGTCCATCGCCTGGGCGAGGACGAGTACCTGCTGGTAATCAACGCCGGGACGCGAGAGAAGGATTTCTCCTGGGTGCGCGACAATACGCGCCAGTTCGATTGCGCAGTCGAGAATCTGTCGGACGACTTCACGCAGATTGCGATTCAGGGACCGAAGGGTGTGAACCTGCTGCAGAAACTCACTGACGCCGATTTGAGCGTGGTGAAGTTCTACTGGGTCACACGCGGCATGCTGTGCGGCCTGAACAATATTCTGATGGGGCGCACGGGGTACACAGCGGAAGACGGCTTCGAGATTTACATCCCTGCCGATGAGGCGATCAGTGCCCGGGTCTGGTATGAGATTCTGGCGGCGGGCAAGGAGTTCGGCGTCGTCCCGTGCGGCTTGGGGGCACGCAATACGCTGCGGCTTGAAGGCAAGCTTCCGCTGTACGGGCACGAAATTTCCGATACCATTAATGTTTGGGAAGCGGGGCTGGGTCGCTTTTGCAAGATGGAGAAGCCGGAGTTCGTCGGCCGGGATGCGCTGGAGAAAGCGAAAGCCGCGGGCGTCAGGCGAAGTCTGGTAGGGCTCGAGATGACGGAGCGCGGTATTGCCCGCGATGGCTACAAAGTGCTCGATGGCGGTGGCCGCGAAATTGGATACGTCACCAGCGGATCGCCGGCGCCGTTCTTGAAGAAAAACATCGCGCTGGCTTACGTGCCGGTGGAGCTGGCAGCCGTAGGCACGGCGGTGAAGGTGGAAATTCGTGGTCAAGGCGTGGGAGCGGTGGTTGTCCCGACACCTTTTTATAAGAGGCCGAAGAAGGCGTGACACGGGTTGAAGCCCGGTTCCTCTCTTGGATTCGCTGACGCGGCCCTGGAAGGGCCGCTCTTCCACGGTCATGTTTAGAGTCGTCTTTGTTAGAGTCGTCATGTTTAGAGTCGCCTTGGTAAGAGTTCGATCGATTCGGGCTTCATTTTACACAGCGAGAGGCTAGCAGCCAGGAGCTAGAAGCTTTTATGCCCTACCCTACAGATCGCAGATACACCAAAGAACACGAATGGATTCAGGTGAACGGAAACTCCGCCACGATCGGCATCACCGATTATGCACAGCAGTCGCTGGGGGACATCGTGTTCGTCGAGACCCCGAAGGTGGGCGCTGAGCTGACCGCCGGAAAAACATTTGGCACGGTCGAGTCGGTGAAGGCGGTGTCGGACTTGTTCGCCCCCGCGTCGGGCACCGTTACTGAGGTCAACGGAACTTTGGCCACGTCGCCCGAGAACGTGAATAAGGACGCCCACGGTTCGTGGATGCTGAAGCTCACGCTGAAGAATCCGGGCGAATTGGACGGTCTGCTCTCGGCCGCAGACTATGAAAAGTTTGTAGCGGAAGAGGCGGGACACTGAAAAAAGCGGACCTCAGACCTCAGACCTCAGCTGACATTGACGCGTTTGGCTGAGGTCCGAGGTCCGACGCCGGTTTAGAATCTCCTATGCGCTATTTACCGAAATCTCCTGCCGACCGCGAAGGCATGCTGAAAACTATTGGCCTGCGCTCGGTTGACGAGCTGTTCTCACCCATTCCTGCCGAATACCGGCTGACTCGCGATCTGAACATCCCGCGGCAGATGGCGGAGTCGGAAATTGTCGACTTCTTTCGCCAGCGCTCGCGCGAGAATGGCGACGGCTACACCAGCTTTCTGGGCGCGGGCGCGTATTTCCATTACCGTCCTGTGATTATTGATTCGCTGATTTCGCGTGGTGAATTTCTGACGGCCTACACGCCTTATCAGGCGGAGATTTCGCAGGGCACGCTGCAATCCATCTTCGAATTCCAGACAATGATCTGCGAGTTGACCGGCATGGAAGTGGCGAACGCGTCGATGTATGACGGTTCGACCGCAGCCGCCGAGGGCGTGATGATGGCGGTTCGCCTAACTGGCCGGCGGTCGGTGGTGGTGGCGCGCAGCCTGCATCCGGAGTATCGCGAGGTGCTGGCCACGTACGCGACGCATCAGGGGATGCCGTTATCGGTCGCAGGATTCGGAGACGATGGCCGCGTGAATCTGAAAGAACTGGAGAAGTCGATTACTCCCGAGACCGCGTGTGTGCTGGTGCAGTCGCCAAACTTCTTCGGCACGATCGAAGACCTAGCGGCGATCGCCGAGATCGCGCATAAGCACGGGGCGATGCTGGTGGTTTCGATTGCGGAAGCAGTCTCGCTCGGGATCGTGGAGCCTCCGCGGGATGCAGACGTGATCGCCATGGAGGCGCAGTCGTTCGGCGTGCCTTTGGGATTCGGCGGACCGTACTGCGGCGTCATTGCCACGCGCGAGAAATATGTGCGCCAGATGCCCGGGAGGCTGGTGGGACAGACGGTCGACAAACAAGGCAAGCGCGGATTCGTGTTGACCCTGGCCACGCGCGAGCAGCATATCCGGCGCGAGAAGGCGACTTCGAACATCTGCACCAACCAGGCGCTGGTCGCATTGATGGTCAACATTTTTATGACCGTCTACGGTAAGGTGGGGCTGAAGGAATTAGCCAAACAAAATCTGGCGAAGACAGCTTACGCTGCCGGCCAGTTTGCCAAGCACGGCAAGGTTCTGTTCGGCGGCACGCCACGCTTCAACGAGTTCGTGGTGCAAACCACCGAAGATCCCTACGCGATTAACAGCCGGCTGCTGGGGCACAAGATGGTGGGAGGTTTGCCGCTGAAGAAGTTCTATCCCGAGCTGGGGAACGCGGCGTTGTGGTGCTGCACCGAACTGACGACGCGCATCGCGATCGACACTGCCGTGGGATTGGTCGCGGAGAGTGAACGCTCGGTGCGGTCTTCTTCCACCAAGGAAGAAGTGGAAGAGGTGGCGCGATGAAGCACATGACCCGCAAAGCGACGCGCCACGTCAACCAGAACGAGGGCTTGATCTTTGAGAAGTCTTCGGCTGGCAAGGCGGCCTGGAAGCTCCCGCCGCTCGACGTGCCGGAAGTCGATACCGCCGCGCTTCTGGGCGCGTCCGAGAGAAAAGATCTGGGCAACATGCCTGAGGTGAGCGAGATCGAGATCATCCGCCATTTCACGCGGCTTTCCACGTGGAATTACGCCATCGATCTCGGCATGTATCCTCTGGGGTCGTGCACGATGAAGTACAACCCGCGCGTGAACGAGGCGGTGGCTCGGGTGGAGGGAATCGCCAACGGGCATCCTTACCAGCCGGAGAAGATTTCGCAGGGCGCGCTGCACATCATCAAGACTCTCAGCGAGCAACTGATCGAAATTACCGGTATGGACGCGATCACGCTGCAGCCCGCCGCCGGGGCGCATGGTGAGATGACCGGACTGCTTATGGTTCGCGCCTATCACCAGTCCAAAGGCAATGCGCGCAAGAAAATTCTGATTCCGGATTCCGCGCACGGAACCAATCCGGCGACCGCCGCGATGGTGAATTATGCCGTCGAGAATCTGAAGTCGGACTCGCGCGGCATGGTCGACATCGCGGCCCTTGAAGCGCAGATGAACGAAGATGTCGCCGCGCTCATGCTGACCAATCCCAACACACTGGGCGTGTTTGAGCAGGACATCCACAAGATTGCCGACATCCTGCACGCTAAGGGCGGATTGCTCTACATGGATGGCGCCAACATGAACGCGCTGGTCGGCAAGGTGCGCCCCGGCGATTTCGGCGTTGACGTCATGCACCTGAACCTGCACAAGACTTTTTCGACTCCGCACGGCGGAGGCGGTCCCGGGTCCGGCCCGGTGGCGATCAAGAAAGCTCTCGAACCTTTTTTGCCGACGCCGGTGGTGACCACAAAATCCGACGGCACGCTTGGTTTTGACTACAACCGTCCGCAGTCGGTGGGACGCGTGCGTGCGTTCTACGGCAACTTCGGAATGTTTGTGCGCGCGCTGGCTTATATTCAGGCGAACGGTCCCGATGGCCTGCGGCAGACGACGGAAGACGCGGTGCTCAACGCCAACTACATCCGCAAGGGACTCGAAGGCACCTACGATCTGCCCTATTCCACGCCGACCATGCACGAAGTCGTGTTCAGCGATAAGGTGCAGTTGAAAAAAGGCGTGCGCACGATGGACATCGCCAAGCGCCTGATCGATTACGGGTTCCATCCTTATACGACGGCGTTTCCGCTGATCGTGCCGGGCGCGCTCATGATCGAACCCACGGAGAGCGAGTCGAAGGAAGAGATGGACTTGTTCATCGAGGCGATGAAGTCGATCGCGGAGGAAGTGGAGGAAGATCCGCAGACTGTGCTCGACGCGCCGCATTCTACGCGGGTTTCGCGCTTGGACGAGACCGCCGCTGCCAGGAAGCCTGTTTTGCGGTGGAAGCCGGCGGTGCTGCAGCCTGAATGATCCTTACGACTCGCTTAGCACAAGCGATTGCGAGGCGAATTCTAAAACAATTCGATGGTCTACTGCCCGCCAAGTATTCCCAGCCCTTTCAGCCTTTACCAGCCAGTCAACAATTGCCTTCAAGCCTTCGCTCGACAGTGCAGATTCGATGACCGCACGTTCGGCGCCTGGCACGGCGTAGACCGTCACAGAGGTCTTGCCAGAAGCAAAGTAGTCTGTTCGATGGTCACCATGGAAATCTGCCCGCGCTATTTCATCACGACGTTGCATTCGGAGGTAATAGACGAACACCAGATCCTTCACGTTCGCCTCCTCCAGTGCGCGGTCGAGGAGCGAGCGCTTGAGGGGATAACTGTTTCCTTTCGGCAATTTGTCTTTAGAGAATGAGTAACTCATCTCAACTTCTCCGCAAACCCCAATTCGCAGTGTGACCAACTGTCCAGCCGCTACCATGATTCCGGCCGACTGAAAAGCTTATCACTGCAAGAACTCATTCTTCCTCCATATTTGAGGGGTGATCCCTCCACGCTGACCTGTTTTGCGGTGGAAACCAGTGATCTGAACTCTCGCGTCGCGGGCGGACGAGTGCGTCCGCCCCTACACCATTCTGGCGCATTACTTCGGTGTGTTTTCTCGATGCGCCCTCTGGGAGCTTCCTTTTGCTTTATGCTTAAATCTTTTTGTGGCCACCCCCGCGCGAGAAACGCTGATTCCGCCCGCTAAGGGCCGGGCCCTGTTCTCTTCCCCCCAAAAACAAAATCTCATTCTCTGCCTTCTACTGGCCGCGGTCACGCTGGTGCTTTATAACCCGGTGAATCATCATCCCTTCGTCAACTACGATGATGATCGCTATGTGGTGCAGAACCCGCATATCCGCGGCATCTCAGGGGAGACGATTGTATGGGCGTTCACCACCAACGCGGAAGCGAACTGGCATCCGCTCACTTGGATCTCGCACACGTTGGACTACCAGTTGTTTCGACTCAATGCCGGCGGCCACCATCTCACCAGCCTGCTGCTTCATGCGGCGAATGTGGTTCTTCTGTTTCTGCTGTTGAAGCGGTCGACAGGCCGAAGTGACCTCAGCCTGATGGTGGCTGCGCTGTTTGCCGTTCATCCCATCAACGTCGAGTCGGTGGCCTGGGTTGCCGAGCGCAAGAATGTTCTCTGTACGTTCTTTTTCTTCCTGACTCTGGGGGCTTACGGGTGGTACGCGCGAAAGCCCGACTGGCGTCGATATCTTGCTGTAGCCACATTATTCGCGATGGGGCTGATGTCGAAGCCGATGGTCATCACTCTGCCTTTTGTTTTGTTGCTGCTCGACTATTGGCCGCTGGGGAGAATCCAGGGATCACCCGCTGGCACTCAGAACGAGGTTCCACAGCGATCCATCTCGAAACTCTTGATTGAAAAATTGCCGTTGCTCGCGTTGTCGGTGGCGAGTGCGTGGATCACGATGAAGGCTCAGCAGGCGGGCGGGGCTGTGCGATCAGAGCAGCAGTTTCCGTTCGGAGTGCGGTTGGAGAATTCGGTCGTCGCTTATGGCGCATATCTGTGGAAGATGATCTGGCCGGCGAAGCTGGCGGTGCTGTACCCACATCCCGGAAATTCGCTGCCGGTGTGGCAAATCGCGCTGGGAATCGCAGTCCTTCTCGGTGTGAGTGCAGTGGTGTTGCGCTACCGTTCGCGACGCTACCTGGCGACCGGCTGGCTTTGGTTTCTGGGCACGCTGGTTCCGGTGATCGGAATCGTGCAGGTGGGCTACCAGTCGATGGCCGATCGCTACGCCTACATTCCTTTAATCGGAGTGTTCGTGATGGTGGTGTGGGGCGCGGCTGATCTCGCCGATCACTGGAAGCTGGCGCGCGTTTGGCGCGTGCTGCCCGCGGTGGTGCTCCTGTTGGCGCTTTCGGGGGCCGCGCGGCGGCAGCTTGGCTACTGGGCCAGTGGGTATGATCTCTGGTCTCACACCGTGGCCGTCAATCCGAACAATTTCATCGCTCACGACAATCTGGGCGACGCTCTGCTGGCCCAAGGCAAGCGGACGGAGGCTTATTCCCAGTTTCAGATGGCGGCTGCGATTATGCCCACCGATCCATGGAGCCATACCAGCATGGGGGCATACCTGCAGGAACACGGCCGGCTTCAAGAAGCGATGGTGCAATACCGCATGACCATCGGCCTTAGCCGAGACCAGGCTATGCTCGCTTTAGCGTATGCCAACCTCGGCTCAGTATTCCGAGACATGGGCTATGAAAACCAAGCACGGGAAAGTTACGATCATGCGATTGAGCTGAATCCTGGTCAGTTCAACGCGTATTTCGGACGTGGGGTGCTGCTCGAACGGCAGGGCAGGCTGGCGGAAGCGATCAGCGATCTTTCGCGTTCCGCGGAATTGCAGCCCACCGCGCAGGCTTACGTTGAACTGGGGCGATTGTTCGCGCAGACCGGGCATGTCCCCGAGGCGTTCAATGCCTATCAGCAAGCGCTGAAAATCTCTCCTGATCTGGTCGAGGCGCAACAGGCTGCCGAGGCGCTGCGGCAACAGAAGAAGTAAACCGCGCCGCAACTCCTGAATTTTTCTTGAGGTCACCGCAAAAAAAGCGGCGGCTTTTTGTTCGACATGCTCACTTCTCGAGAGCGGGCTGGGGATTGTTGATTGCTGATTTGTTTGATGATTATTGAACACCCTCTACCGATCAACCATCAAAGATCAGCAATCAACAATTGACTCCCTCGCGCTATTTAGCCGAGATGTCGACCGATGCCCGAGTGGTCTCCCAATCGATCTGGAGCGTGCAGCCGCCGCCGGACTTTACGTAGGAAATCGTGAAGTTTTCGACAGGCGCGGGCAGCTTCGAGACTTTCATGTCCACGCGCGCCAGTTCGTCGCTTTCATACTTGTAGGGGATGCCCCATTCACCGGTCTTCTTGTTGACGATCAGGGTCCACTTGTCGGCGGCAGGGACGGTGAAGATGGTGTAGCTGCCGGCGGGCACGGCCTTGCCCCCGACGACAACGTCGGCGCTGGCCACAAAGGTTGTGGCGGAATTGGCTCCGGTGCGCCAGACCTCGCCGAAAGGTACCAGGCCGCCATAAATCTTGCGGCCTTTCGCGCGCGGGCTGGAGTAATCGGTCTTGATGGTCTTGCCGCCGAGATCGCAGGTAGCCGAGGCTGGCGGACTGGCCTGCGCCGAAGCGAACAGG
The DNA here is from genome assembly GCA_013289685.1 of Acidobacteriota bacterium. Taxonomy (GTDB): domain Bacteria; phylum Acidobacteriota; class Terriglobia; order Terriglobales; family Acidobacteriaceae; genus Sulfotelmatobacter. The sequence continues at coordinate 209,463 of JABCZL010000011.1, forward strand.
GTGAGGGTCAAAATCGCGAATCCGACAAGGGCAATTCTCTTTTGCATGGTTTCTCCTTTTGAAATATGGAATGCCAAGGGTTTGGACGTGTGAGTGAAGAATAAGTCAGCAGCCACGCCATTATGCGCCATCGGAGCATGCAGTTACAATCGTCCCATGCCGGTATTCGACGAAAAGCAGGAAGAACTGGAACACTACGAGACCATGATGGGCGTGCCCCGCGGACGTCTCGCGGTCACCATGGATACGATCACCGACGCCATGGCGCTGGTCGGCCAGCACGGCGTCTATTGCCAAAGCCAGCGCTGGCCGGGCAAGCCCGTGATGGACATTCAGATCATCATGAAGAGCCTGACCGACGCGAAGGAACTGATCCAGAGCGTGATGGAAGAGCTGAAAAAGACTGACCACCGCTGATCGCAGAGGTGCTAACTATTTTTGGGCCCTGCTGAAAGTTTTGTATCCTTGCTGCTCGCTCCGCATCTTTAGCTGAAATCTTCCAGGAGGATGCTCATGCACGTGAAGAAGACAACGGTGGTTTCGGTTCTCGTGATGTTTCTGGCCTTGCCCTCGGCAATCGCACAGACCGCGCCCACGACGGCCCCAACCCCGCTCACCGCGGAAGAGCGCGAATCGGCGTTGAAACAGTTTCAGAGCACGCGCGATAATTTCCTGAAGTCGATTGCCGGGCTGTCGCAGAAGCAGTGGACCTTCAAGTCCGCTCCCGATCGCTGGTCAGTGGCGGAAGTAGCCGAGCACATCGCGGTTTCAGAATCGACCCTCTTCGGCCTGGTGCAACAGAGGATCATGCCGTCCCCAGCCGCTCCCGACAAACGCGAACAGGTAAAGGGCAAGGATCAAATGATTCTCGAGAAAATGCCGGACCGCAGCCACAAAGCGCAGGCGCCCGAGTTCCTGCGTCCCACGGGCCGTTGGGCCACTGAGGCGGATTTAACCAAGGCGTTTGAAGACAGCCGCAAGACAACGATGGACTACATTCGGACTACGAACGACGACCTGCGGGACCACTTCTTCGACCACCCGGTATTTGGTCCCCTGGACGGCTACCAGTGGCTGCTGTTGATTTCGGCGCACAGCGCACGTCATACCGCGCAGATCGAAGAAGTAAAGGCCGACCCGAACTTTCCAAAAGAGTAGCGAAAATCATAAACCACGAAGGACACGAAGTTTCACGAAGGAGACCTTGATTGCGAAGACCTTCGTGAACCTTCATGTCCTTTTCGGTTTAGGCCTTTAGGGTTTCACAGTGATCATCACGACTCCGTGCAACGGGACCGCCGCCGAGTATTTCCCCGGGAACTTTCCCAAATCCTTGTGCAACCACAAGTCGCGCACCGAAGCACTGACGGTGCTGGGATAGCCGAGATCCTCCCAGTTCGCGGAGATTTGTTGTTCGGTAGCGCCGCGGTTCAGGAGTATGACGGCGCGGCTTCCGTCTTTTAATTGCTTCGCCCAAACTTCCAGGTCGCCGTTCTTGGCCACGCGTTCGCCCTCGCGCCCGAGCGCGTCCTGATTCACCGCAATCACTTCCTTATTGGTGAGAATGTCGTGAATCTCCGGCCGCATGGTGCGCAGGTCGTTGCCCGCGATCAGCGGCGCCGCCAGCAGCGCCCACAGACTGAAATGCGAGCGGTACTCAACGTCGGTCATCCCGCCGTTTCCGACTTCGAGCATGTCAGGATCGTTCCAGTGCCCCGGCCCGGCATACGACTGCAGGCCCACCTGCTGGTCGATAATCGCCATCACGCCATTCGAGCAGCAGTTGCCGTCGGGCCATTTCTCTTGACCGCCCCAGCGGTCCTGGATGTCGCCCGTCGAGCGCCACAGGTTGCCGCCGACTTCTTTGCCCCACAGCCACGGCTTGGCCGTGCCCCACTCGCAAATGCTAAGCACGATCGGCCGCCCGGATGCGTCGAGAGCCGCGCGGATGTTGGCGTACGACGCCTTCGCATCCTGCGTGGTGGTGTTGCACCAGTCATATTTCAAATAGTCGATGCCCCACGCCGCGTACTGCAGCGCGTCTTGATATTCGTGGCCCAGGCCGCCGGGACGCCCGGCGCAGGTCTTCGATCCCGCGTCCGAATAGACACCGAACTTCAGACCGAGCGAATGAATGTAATCGCCCACAGCCTTCATGCCATGCGGAAAACGCTGCGGGTCCGCGACGATGTTGGAATTCGCGTCGCGACTCACCTGCCAGCAGTCGTCAATGTTGACGTACAGGTATCCTGCGTCTTTCATGCCTGACTTCACGACTGCGTCGGCCATGCTCTTGATCATGTCTTCGCTGACGTTGCAGGCAAACTTGTTCCACGAGTTCCAGCCCATGGGCGGGGTAAGCGCAAGATTCGCGGATGGAGCGGGTTTCTCTTGAGCGACAACAGCGGTGACAAATAGCGGTATGCAGAAGAACAGCGCAGGAAGGGCTCGTCTCATTTTCATGCAGACGTTTTACCAGAAGCGGGTGGAGATTGGTAGAAGGGAGAGCGAAACTCTAGCAAGGCGAATCTCGAGAATCGGATTTGGGTAGGGCACGCTTCCATCCGTGCCGCTAAGCCGAGCACCGTGCGGTCGTTCCCGTTTACAATGCCCGGTTGATCTTATTCTGAATCACCGCCGTCGACGGAGGAACTTCATGCGCAGACTGTTACTTATTATCACACTGGTCGTTTGCAGTTGTTCTGTTCTTTGCGGACGCGTTCATGCCCAGAACGCCAGTTCTCCTGTCGGCATCTTCGAGGGTCACAGTGATGTCGGCACGGTGCTGCACGCTGGCTCCGTCGACTACGACGCTTCGAAGAAAACTTACACGATCAGCGGCAGCGGCGAGAACATGTGGTTGGCGGCTGATGCGTTTCAGTTCGTGTGGAAGAAGGTGTCCGGCGATGTGACGTTGACCGCCGATATTTCCTTCCTGACCAAGACAGGCAACGAGCATAAGAAGGCGGTGCTGATGCTGCGGCAGAGTCTGGATGCCGATTCCGTCTACGCGGACGCGGCGCTTCATGCGAGCGGCCTGACTTCGCTGCAATTTCGTGATGAAAAGGGCGTGGTCACGCGCGAAGTTCAGTCGAGGCTGTCTGCCCCGAAGCGCCTGCGCATCGCAAAGCGGGGGGACTACGTCTACATGTCCCTGGCGGCGGACGGCGGCGAGCCCCAACCCGAGGGAGGCTGGCTGCGCATTCCACTGCAGGGTCCGTTCTACGTGGGGCTGGGAGTGTGTTCGCACGACAAGGACGTGGTGGAAACGGCGGCGTTTTCCAACGTTGTGTTAACCGACGTTGCTCCCGCGAGCGTGGGCAAGGTGTCTCTGTACAGCACGCTTGAAACGATCGATATCGACTCGGCGGACCGCCGTGTTGCTTACCTCGCGCAAGGACGCTTCGAAGCGCCGAATTGGACCCGCGACGGCAAGACATTCCTGTTCAATCGCGACGGGCACATCGAACGCCTTGCGGTTGGTAGCGATAAGCCAGTCATCATCGACACCGGCATCGCGAACCGCTGCAACAACGATCACGGCATTTCGCCGGATGCTACCCAACTCGCCATCAGCGACAATTCGCAGGGGGACCACGAATCGCAGGTTTACATTGTCCCCATCGCCGGCGGCGCGCCGCGACGCATCACGCAGAAATCTCCATCGTACTGGCATGGCTGGTCGCCCGACGGAAAGACGCTGGCCTTCGTGGGCCAGCGCAACGGCGATTTCGATATTTATGCGATCCCCGCGGCTGGCGGCGAAGAGACCAGGCTGACCACCGCCAAGGGGCTGGATGATGGCCCGGAGTACTCACCGGATGGTAAGTACATCTATTTCAATTCCGAACGCACCGGCCACATGCAGATCTGGCGCATGAAGCCCGATGGCAGCGAGCAGGAGCAAGTCTTCTCGGATGACCTGAACAACTGGTTCCCGCACATTTCTCCGGATGGAAAATGGATGGTGTTTCTCACCTACGGAGCGGATGTGACCGGCCATCCTGAAAATAAGGATGTGATGCTGCGGCTCATGTCGCTTGCCGACAAGAAGATCACAGTGCTGGCGAAATTGTTTGGCGGGCAGGGAACGATCAACGTGCCGTCGTGGTCGCCTGACAGCAAACAGGTGGCATTCGTCAGCTACATGCTGATTCCGTGAGAGAAGGTGAGCAACCAGCGGGCATCATTCTGGCGCCTGAAACGGTGACGCAGGTAATCCTTCTTTATTAAACAGATTGCAGTTCGGGTTGGCGGCCCATGCGTAGCGAACGGAGATCGGAGTCGGAACCGCCGGGCTCGATACGACGACGGATGTTCCGTCGATCTTGGCGTCTGCCGCGGAATACTTTCCATCGGCGCCCGCGACTTCGAATCCAGTAAGTTCCGAGCCCTTCGCTTGTAGTCCACTCGCGTGATCAAACCACACGCGCAGGGCATGTTCTTCCGGCGTGAGCTGGCGGTACAGCGGGCCGGACCACTCGAGTTTTTCCCCAAACGCAATCGCTCGCGCGGCCAGCGCCAGGCGCAGCCCGACGTCCTGCTTGTTCTTGGGATGAATGTCGTTCGGGTCACCGATGTCGATGGTGACGGCCATCCCCGTGTTCTTCAGCGCGAGCGCCTGACGCTGCGCATTGCGCACCTCCGGCCAGAGTTCGCCGGGCTCAGTGTTCCAGTTGGCGATCTGAACAAAAAGAAATGGAAAATCTCCCTCGCCCCAGGCGTTGCGCCAATCGCGAATCATGGTCTGAAAAAGGCGGGCGTAGAGGAAGGCACGATCGGGGCTGGCGTTGGCTTCTCCCTGATACCAGATGACGCCGCGAATGGCGAACCGAGTCAGCGGCGCGATCATGCCGTTGAACAGCGCCGCCGGAGCCCACGCCCCGAAATCCGGATGCCATGGCCGCCAGGGCAGCGGCTTGCCCTCCGCCTTAGCCTGCGCGAGCGCCTGCTGAAACTCGCGTTCCTCGCGTTGCTGATGCAACACCGTGGTGGATTCCGTGTCCAGCGTTTTTGCGCGGGCTGCGAAGACCGGCATGAGCGACGCGTCGGCAGAGAGCGAATGCAGACTTGTCCATGACTCGGCCGCGGTTCCTCCCCAGGAGGACTCGACCAGTCCGATGGGAACTCCGAGTTTCTGCTGCAGATTGCGCGCAAAGAAATATGCCACCGCGGAGGAGTCCGCCGCGCTTTCCGGAGTGCACGCGGCCCAGCCCTTCGAGTCGACATTTTCCAGCGGATAGTCCGCGGGCTTGTGCTTCACCATGAAGATACGAATCTTCGGATACTGTGCGGCTGCGATTTCCGCATCTGCGTTGGCGAGCGACTTCATGGAAAATTCCATGTTCGACTGGCCGGACGCGACCCACACGTCGCCTACAAGGATGTCGTTAAGCACGATCGTGTTCGTCGCTTTGATGGTCATCGGGAAGGGACCGCCTGCTTCACCGGGCGATAAGTAAACGCTCCAGCGGCCGTCGTCGTCGGCGTTTGCAGACTTCGTTTCGCCGCGAAAAGTCACGGCCACAGCCTCATGCGGCCCGGCCATGCCCCAGGCGTGCACCGGAAGACCGCGTTGCACGACCATGTGATCGGCGAGCAGCGCGGGCAGAGTGACGTCGGCGCGAACTGAAATCGCAAGGGAGTGAAGGAGCGCCGCGACCAAGAGTACGAATTGAGGCGATGACAACTGAAGAGGCTTTCGGATCATGAGTTCTCCATCTGTTTCTTGTCCAATCGAAATCATTCGGTGCGCCGTTTGTGCGGAAAGGTTCGTATCAGGGTATGCCTTCAGGCATGCCATACCGCCGCGCAAGCCCACAACAGGCTCTCGCCGCGTTGCCTGTAACGGCAAACCCCAGTGGCTAAAGCCGTTAGAAGTGTCAGGCCTCTGGCGGCATCGCTAAAGCGAAGCCCTGATACGAACAGTTCTCTTCAAACTGCACCGTCGCCAATCTCGCGGAACCGCCAGATTCTACCTCCCTACCTTTTCGTCGAAGAATTTGGCCATCAACTCCAGCGCCTCTTTCGTCTCCGGCAACTGAAAGTGATACCAGAAAGCGTGGGGCAGCGCTTCATACACGACCAGTTGCGCATCGTCCCCCGCACGCAGCAGGGCGCGATGCAACGTGGCCGTGTCGCTCAGCAGGATATCTCGCGTGCTGGTGACCAGGAGGCTGGGCGGCATGCCGCGCAGGTCGGCGAACAGCGGCGACAGCACTGGATCTTTGCGATCGGTCTTGCCCGCGTATTCATTGTCGGGCAAGTGATTCGGATCGATCGGTTCCATCCGTCCAGGAAGGCCATTCAGAGTAAATAGCTGCCGGGAGTCGCCGACGCGGCTGAAGTCGCCCAGGCCGGAGAAAATTCCGAGCGCGGCGGGCAGCGGAAGTCCGAGTTGTTTGAGGCGGACGGCCACTTCGCAGGTAAGAATCGCTCCCGCCGACGTGCCGAAAATTCCAATACTGCGCGGGGGATACGTTTTCAGCAGCTCCTTGTAGACCGCGACCACATCGTCGACAGCGGCCGGGAACGGGTTTTCCGGCGCGAGGCGATAGTAGACGGAAACGACTTTGATCTTCGCCAGGTTCGCGATGGGGATGCCCTCGATCAGCGAACCTGAATCGGAATTGAATCCGCCACCGTGAAGATTGATGAGCACGCGCTTGCTTCCCGCATCCGCAAGAGGCGTGATGATGTCGGTGCGCACGCCCGCCAGATTCGTCTCTTCGACGTTCACGGGATAGAGCCGGCGCGCCTCGGCGGAGTCCATCTTGCGCCAGGCATCGGTGTGAGTGCGCCGTTCGGCCAGCGTTTCGGGCGGACCCACTTTCTGCTGGTCCAGCGAATCGAGCCACTTCCGTGCTTCGGGGCTGACGCTCGCGGGCATCGGCACAACGCGCGTGATGTGCGCGGTGCCATCGGGATCGAAAGCGGCCGAATCCTGGGGGGCGGCTAGAGTCGACTGGGCGGCGAGGGTGGGAGTCATCGCGATCGCGGCGACGAGGTGTAGCACTGCGACTTTCATCGTGACATTTGTATCAGAGGGGCAAGAACAATGCTAACCACAGAGGGCACTACTGAGGACACGGAGGCTTTCGGATGCTCTGTGTCCTGCGTGTCCTCTGTGGTTCAGTTCTTAGCTTCGGTTCTTACGCCAGCGTGTACTTTCCGCGCTCGATCAGCTTCTGCGCGATTTGCTGGCGCAGTTCGATCGTATTGAACGGTTCGTATTTCGCCAGCCGGCGCAGGATGGCGAGCTGTGTGCGCAGCATGTCGCCGTCCGCCACCGCGGCAATCACCTTCCGCGCCGCCGACTCGACTTTCTCCATCGCCTGCGAGAGATACACGCGTGTCATGGCAATCGGCAAAGCCGCGCCTGCCTCGCCCTTGGCGTCCACGATTTTCTGCGCGCGCAGCACGGCCGATTCCATCGCATAGGTCTCGATGGTCATGTCCGCGATTGCCCCCATGATTTCCTGCTGGTCCTGAATCGCCTGCATGTATTTTTGTGTGGCCGCGCCCGAAGCGAACAGGCCGAGCTTCTTGGCTTGCGCCACCAGCTTCCGTTCCTCGGGCAGTGCGCCATCGAGTTCTTCGGCCATCGATGGACCGGAAAGAACTTCGTCCATCAGTTTCTTGATGGCCGGCATCAGCGGCAATTGCCCGGTCATCGCGCGCTTCAGCAGGAAGCCCGTAATGATCAGCCGGTTGATTTCGTTGGTGCCTTCGAAAATACGATTGATGCGGGCATCGCGGTAAGCGCGCTCGGCGGGATACTCTTCCACGAATCCGTAGCCCGCGTAAATCTGCACCGTCTCGTCGACGACGTAGTCGATCATCTCCGAGCCCCAGACTTTAATGATCGAGCACTCGACGGCGTACTCTTCAATCGCCTTCAGCGTCTGCTTGGCGGCATCGGCGGCCGATTTGTCGACTTCGCCGAGAGCCACGTCCATCATGCCGACGGTGCGATAGACCAGCGATTCGCCCACATAGAGCAGCGTGGCCATGTTGGCAATCTTTTCCCGCACCAGTCCGAAGTCGGCAATCACTTTGTTGAAAGCCTTGCGCTGCTTGGCATAGCCGATGGCGTTCTCCAGCGACACCCGGCCTCCGCCCACGCACATCGCGCCCAGCTTGAATCGTCCGACATTCAAAATGTTGAAGGCGATGATGTGGCCCTTGCCAATTTCGCCCAGCAGATTTTCGACCGGAACTTTGCAGTCGCTCAGAATGATGGGGCAGGTGGAGGACCCGCGAATTCCCATCTTGTGCTCTTCGGCGCCGACCGAGAATCCGGGGAAAGTTCTCTCGACCAGGAACGCGCTGAACTTGTCGCCGTTGACTTTGGCGAAGACGGTGAACAGGTCGGCGAACCCGGCGTTGGTGATCCACATCTTTTCGCCGTTGAGCACGTAGTGCTTGCCGTCCGGGGAAAGCTCGGCGCGAGCCCGGCAGTTGAGCGCGTCGGAGCCCGACGACGCTTCCGACAAGGCATACGCGCCCACGATTTCGCCGCCGGCCAGGCGCGGCAGGTATTTATTCTTCTGCTCCTCGGTGCCGAAATACACGATGGGCAGCAGGCCGATGCCGCTGTGCGCCCCCCAGGTGGTGGCGAAGCCGGCATACTTTGCGATGTGATCGGCGATGACGGCGGCGGTAACCTTGTCCATTTCGAGGCCGCCGTAGGCTTCGGGGATCTCGACCGCGCTGAGCCCGAGTTCTCCGGCTTTCTTCAGCAGGGAGCGGGAAACCGAAAAATCCTTGTGCTCGATCTTCTCTACGTTCGGAAGAATCTCGTTGACGGCAAACTCCTCAGCCGTTTGCCCGATAAGCTGGTGCTGCTCGCTGAAGTCTTCCGGCGTGAAAATGTCTTCGGGCCGCCGCGATTCCAGCAAAAAACTTCCGCCGGAAATGCGGGTCTTCGGAACTGCCGTGGTCGTCGCCATTATCGATCCCCCGATAAAGAAACCCGCCGGGTCGGTGGAGCGAGCGGCGGGAGGAACACTGTAATTCTAATGCCGAAAGAAAGGGAATGATAGGCCGGAAACTCGGGCGTTAGGGGGTGTTTCGTGCCCGAATCTTGGGTCTCGAGTTGCGAAAGAGAAACGCCGCCAGGAAACACTCACCGCGCGACAGGTTCTTAGCGGTCCAATCCCATCTCCAAGGAACCAAACATCAGCCCAGCCGAATAACTGCTGAACCCGAAGGCGGGAAACGGGAAAGCGCTCAGCGACCGCTGCTGGCACCTGCGGTATCGGTTTTGCAGCGTGCGGTAGAGGCTGCCTTCGCTTTGCGCTGCCGTGGTCAAGCCGGAGCAGTCCTGCCCCGCGGTGGCGGAGCATGCGTTTTGCGCCGCTTCCGCGGCTTGCATGCGTTGTGCCTGCTGTTCCATCATCCTGCGCGGCCCGGAGCAGTCATCGAAAAAAGAAGTCGGCAGTAAGCAAGCGCTGCCCCGCCCAATCTCGCGTACCGAACAGAAATTGTGTGTTCTGTGGATTGGAACAACGCCACAACTATGTCCTGGAAGACAGACCGGGCACGGGCCACGGAAACAGATCGTCCGCCGCCGGTCGGCGACGACCCGGGTCTTTGGCTCTGGCTTCCTGAACGGATGCCGCAAGAAGGAGAAGAAGCTGCGCTTTTCGGGCGGTCCGGTTTTTGCGTTCACGCCGCGATTTGTTCCGAGGATGGAGTGCGAGCCTTGAGACGGAGATCCATGCACTCCGGAATGCGAAGACGTCGAGACTGAGCTGTGTCCGGCTGAGCTGTGTGAACCCGATCCGCCGGAACTGTGGCCGCCCCCGGAAGAAGCGGATCCGCCCGAAGAACCGCCGTGCGAGCCACCACCGCCGCCGCCACCACCGGAACTGCCTCCGCCCCCGCCTCCGCCGGAGGAATGCTGCGCCAGCATTACCGAGGAGAACAGCAGAATCGCTGCAAGAGATAGGCCGGAGAGCCGCATACAGCACCTCCACCAACCGCACGGGACTTGGGGAAGCCCGAGTTCTTCGGGCGTTTCGCGCCCAGCAAAAGCATACTCGCAAGCGTGTCAAAGAGCGTAGCAATCGGGTAAAGATTGGGTAAAGAAGTGTTACGGTTCCTCGTCAGCGGTCTGCGGAGCCCGACCGAATCTCTGTGGTCCTCAACTGATAGCGCGCCGCTGGCTGACAGGTTGAATAGCTGACCGGGTGCGTGGAGTCGGAATTCTTGGAGTCGCGCGCGACGAGGTAGCTGCGAATCGCGTAGCAGGCGAAGTCCGCGTCCTGTTGTGGCCTGCCCTGATTGTATAGCCTGCGCAGATTCGTGGGTGGTTCGGTGTCGTGGTTGGAAATGTCGTCGTAGACTTTCCATTGGTCAACCCGGAAACGCGAAAGAGGATTGTGCCCGGAGTAGAGGTCCGCAGGCTCAGGCGGGATGATCCTCCAAGGCTCGGCGGGAGTGGGGGCAGTGTCGACTTTGAAAAAAAACCAACTACCACGAGCCATGACGCCTTGCTTGAACGGTCCCTGATCTTGGGCGAAGACAGGTAAGGAGCAAAGCACCAGCGCGGCAGCGAGAAGGCGGGTGAGAGTCATAAGAACCCTCCTGAAGCGGAATTATAGCGCTGACCTCGAGTGCGTCGCAGGATTTCCTTCGTGAACCTTCGTGTCCTTGGTGGTTATAGCCTTTCGAAAATTCCGGCGGCGCCCATGCCTCCGCCGACGCACATCGTCACCATGCCGTAGCGGGCGTTGCGGCGTTTCAGTTCACGGATCACGCTCGCGGTCAGCTTCGCGCCTGTGCAACCCAGCGGATGTCCCAGGGCAATCGCGCCGCCGTTGGGATTCACTTTCGCCGGATCCAATCCCGCTTCCTTGATCACCGCCAGCGATTGCGCCGCGAAAGCTTCGTTCAGCTCGATCACGTCGATGTCGGAAAGGTTCAGCCCAGCCATCTTCAGCGCTTTCGGAATCGCGAACACCGGGCCGAGTCCCATTTCTTCCGGCTTGTATCCGGCGGTGGCGAATGAGACGTAGCGAGCCAGCGGCTGGATACCCAGCGCCTTCGCGCGCTCCGCCGACATGACGACGGCTGCGGCAGCGCCGTCCGACATTTGCGATGAGTTCCCGGCGGTCACCGTGCCCTTCACGTGGAACGCGGGCTTGAGCGCGAGCAGGGCTTCGAGGGACGTGTCGGCGCGCGGGCCCTCATCGACTTTGAACACGATCTCCTGACGCTTCGGTTTTGAGCCATTCGGCGTGCTGAAAGTTACGGGCACGGGCACGATTTCGTCGGCGAACTTTCCCGCTTGAATCGCGGCCAGCGCTTTCTGATGGCTGCGCAGCGAGAACTCGTCCGCGGCTTCGCGCGTGATGCCGTCGCGCACGGCCACTCGTTCAGCAGTGAGTCCCATGGAAAGATACGCATCCGGATAATGATCGACAAGCCACGGGTTGGGCGAAATTTTGTGGCCGCCCATGGGGATCATCGTCATCGACTCGGTGCCTCCGGCGACGATCACTTCCGCGCCGCCGCTCATGATGCGCTCGGCGGCCATGGCAATCGCCTGCAGTCCCGAGGAACAGAAACGGTTGATGGTGAGCGCCGAGACCTCTACGGGCAAGCCCGCGCGCAGCGAGGCGATGCGGGCAACGTTCATCCCCTGCTCGGCTTCGGGCATGGCGCAGCCCAGGATGACGTCTTCGATCTCTTTGGCATCGAGTTGCGGCACACGGTCGAGCGCGCCCTTGATGGCGATGGCCGCAAGTTCATCGGGACGAGTGGCGCGGAGCGTGCCTTTGTAGGCGCGCCCTACGGGCGTACGCACAGAAGAAGCAATGATGACTTCACGCATGGGATCTCTCCGTTATCGAATACCGTTGATTAGATGCTCGCGATTCTGCGCCGGTGCAAGCGCCGTTCGCATGAGCGACCATCACTTGGGCGGCGCGAAGAAGTAATAATCGGCCGTATAACCGCTTTTGGTTTCCGCGTCTTTGTGCGACTCGTCGCAGACGTCGTCGTTCCCCGGTTTCCCGCCGTGCGTGTGGACGCGTTGAATCGTCGTGATGTTGGTGAGTTGGCCTTTGCCCGCGTGGCTTACCACGTTCACCAGCAGCCACGGGATAGAGTCCGCATCGAGCGAGTCCACACGGGCGGCGGCTTTGCCGGAGACTTCGCTGCCGTCTTTCAGTTTCCACGTGGGCAGCTTTGTGGTGGGATCGGCGAAGTGCTGGCCAATCACTTTATCTTTGCGATCGCGCAATTCGGCCTCGGGGCCTTTCAGCGTCCAGGCGAACTTGCCGTCCGCGCCGGCCTGACAGGTGTAGATCTGCGATCCCTTGGCCATCACGAAGAACTGCACCGCTTCGCCAGCGGGGACGGCGATGGCGTCGGGAACGTCGGGCGCGAATTCCTGCGCGGGCGGTTCTTTTTGCTGGTTTGATTGGGAGTGAGCGAGCGGGGCTGAAGAAATGCCGACGGTCAGAGCGAGGACCGCAGCAGCTAGAAGAGGTCTGCGCATGAGGCGATTGTAGCGCAGGCACGCGAATCGCGCGTCTGCGAGCGGTTCGGAATGACAGGCGATTAAGACCGGCAGTCGGCACGACTTAAAAGCGGCGAAACGAAATCGGGTCGAGGAACCCCGACCACAGGGGCTGAAGCCCGCGCCGATTTCACGCTGCTCACGCGGCCATTATAGGGCCGCTCTTTCACGGTGATGTATGCATTGTCGGACGCTGCGTGAGCAAGCCTGCGCCGGGGCGCAGAGACGCTCACGCGATGAAAATTCTGGCTGACTTGTCTCTACTCAGTTCCTCAGCGTCTTTCCCGTCTTCAGCGTGAACTGAATTCTTTCCTGGGTTTTCTTTTCGCCACACAGCGACTTGAACGCCTCGCGCTCCAGGTCGAGGATGTATTGCTCGCTCACCGGAGTGCCGGGAGTGACGTTGCCGCCGCAGAGGACTTCGGCGATTTTGCCACCTAACTTCACTTCGTAATCGGTGATGAAGTCGCCCTGGCGCATGAGGTGGACGCCCAACTTCAGCGCGGCCAGAAGGTTTTCGCCGGGGGCGGGGATGTCGGTGCGCGGCACGGGCGGTTCGTATCCGGCGTGGACGAGTTCGAGGGCGCGGGCTTTGGCGTCGGAGAGCACGCGCTCGCGGTTCATGGTGATGCGATCGCTGTCGGAGATGAATCCCAGGCCGCGGGCTTCGTGCGCCGAGGTGGCGACCTTGGCGGTGGCGATGGTTTCGAAAGCTCTCTTCATGGCCTCCATCATTTCGACAGAGCCGGCAAGCGCTTCGCCGGAGACTTTGCCGCGCGACGCGGCCGCGCTGTCGACGGCGCGCTGGAGCATCTCTTTGCAGCCTCCGCCGCCGGGCAGCAGGCCGACGCCGACTTCGACCAGCCCCGCATAAAGCTCGGCGTGGGGCTGGCGCGCGGCTGAGTGCAGAGAAATTTCGGTGCCGCCACCCAAGCAAAGGCCGAACGGCGCGGCCACCACGGGTTTTGGGGAGAACTTGATGGCCTGCGTCATCCCCTGGAACTGGCGGATGGCGAGGTCGACGTCGTCCCACTCTTCCTCCTGCACGCTCATGAGCAGCAGCATGAGGTTTGCGCCCACGGAAAAATTAGTGGCGTCGTTGGTGATGACGAAGGCGTCGAAGGCATCGCCCGGGCCGCCGGGCTTGAGCGACTGCGTAATCAGGCCGATGATGTCGCTGCCCAGCGAGTTCATCTTGCTGTGAAACTCGATGCAGGCTACGCCTCCGCCCAGATCGATGAGCGAGGCTCCGGAATTTTTCTTGATCACGCCGTTGGATTTCTTGGCCACCGTGGTCGACCACACGCCGACGGGAACTTGAACGGCTTCCCAGCTTTCGGTTCCCAGTTCCCAGTACTTGCGTCCGGAGGGCGATTGCGGGTCATCGACGTACCAGGATGTTTGTCCGGAGGCCAGCAGTCGCTCGACGTTGGGCGCGACCGGCTTGCCTTCTTTTTTCATGCGCGCGACGGTGGCCTCGACGCCGGCGGCGTCCCATAGTTCGAAGGGGCCGAGTTCCCAATTGAAGCCGAGGCGCATGGCGCGGTCGATTTCGACGACGGAGTTCGAGATCTCAGGAACGCGATTGGCGGAGTAAGTCCAGAGGTCGGTGAGAGCGGCCCAGAGAAAAGAGCCGGCTTTGTCGGCTTTCTGCGGGCTGCCTGCGAGACCCAGCAGGGTGCGGAGGCGTGTTCCTGTGTCGTCGATATTCTTCGCCATATCGAGCGCGGGGAATTTCGGCTTCTGGCGGGGATGGTATTCCAGCGTCTTCCAGTCGAGGGCGAGTCGCTCGGCTTCCTGGTTAGGTTCGGCGGACAGGAGTGTCCGCCCTACACTTTTTTTGTAGAAGCCGCCTTTGGTTTTGTCGCCCAGCCATTTGCGTTCCAGCATCTTGGTGAAGAAATCGGGCAGGCGCAGATCGCTGCGTTCATCCTTGACGTTCGAGGTCATGTTGCCGACCACGTGTCCGAGAATGTCGAGCCCAACCAGATCGATGGTGCGGAAGGTAGCCGAGCGCGGCCAGCCTACGGCTTGTCCGGTGAGCGCGTCGACTTCTTCGATGGTGAGATCCATTTCCTGCATCAGCCGCATAACGTTCAGCACCGAGAACGTGCCGATGCGATTGCCGATGAAGTTGGGCGTGTCTTTGGCGATGACGACGCCTTTGCCCAGACGCACGTCGCAGAAGTGTGCTACGGCATCGATCAGGGCGCGGTCGGCCTCGGGCGCGGGAATGAGTTCGAGCAGGCGCATGTAGCGCGGCGGATTAAAAAAGTGCGTGCCGAACCACGAGCTGCGGAAGTCGTCGGAGAATCCTTCGGCGATCTTGCCGACGGGCAGGCCGCTGGTGTTGGTGGTGACAATGGTCCCAGGCTTGCGGACGGCTTCCACCTTTCTCAACAGAGCTCGTTTGAGGTCGAGATTCTCGACCACGGCTTCGATGATCCAATCGACGTCGGCGAGTTTCTTCAGGTCGTCCTCGAAATTGCCGACGGTGACGAGACGGGCGAGCGATGGTTCCATGAATGCGGCGGGCTTGGATTTCTTGGCGGCGTCGAGGCCGGCGGCGGCAATTTTGTTACGCGCGGGGCCGTCGGCGTCGGGCGGAACAATGTCCAGAAGATAACTCGGAACGCCGGCATTGGCAAAATGCGCGGCGATGCGGGCGCCCATGGTTCCGGCGCCGAGGATGGCGACTTTATTGATGCGCTTCATATCAGGCCTCGGTATAAAAATCTTCACCACCCTTCGACTGCGCTCAGGGCAGGCTACGGACAGAGGGTACACAGAGGATTTCGAATTGACTTGTGAACTGGTTATGGTAATCGCTTCGGGGACAATTTATCTAGGGCCGCGGTCACAGGGATTCAAGGGTTTATTCGCAGAGATCGTCGCACTCGGCGCGAGATCGCTCCCTTCGCTTGAAAAACGGCTACGGTCGAGATGACGCCCATGGGCGGCGGTTACAGCTCCGGGTGGGCTTTCACGTACTCCAGCGCCTGGCGCGCCATCTGTTTTTCGCCACCGTAGGCCAGCAACTTGGGCGCGTCTTCCAGGCGAATCCACCGGGCGCGGGCAACTTCGACCCGCATGGCGTCGGAGACATCGTCGATGCGTCCCGATTCATAGCACAGCAGGTAGAAGCTGACGATCTTGAATACGCGTTCGCCGTCGCCCCAGGAGCGCACGTACACATACTTGCTGTCGCCCAGTTTCTTGATGGGAACGGCGGTGATTCCGGTTTCTTCGCGAACTTCGCGCAGGGCCGCTTCAAGGGGCTTCTCGCCGGGGTCGACCAGTCCTTTGGGCAGACACAGCACGGGCTTCGGCGTTGCCTTTGGTGTCGAGCGGCTGACGCGTTTGGTGGCGCTGGAGGCCGGCGGCGAAGCGGAGGGCAGTTCAATGGCGGCCATCCACCAGCTGCCGTCGTTGTTTTGGAGGACCACCCCGCCGGCTGAAATCTCGCGCACCATAATTCCGCAACTTAGCAGGAATACAGGGGTTTCGTCACGTCCCGCTGAGGTCACAGTAACTGTTACTGTGCCGTTGGGTTTACCCAACGTAATGTTAGTAGCACCCTTGTGCTCTTACAGCCATCTATACAGTTGTGGCATCTTAAATGCTAGATGGGTTAAGGTACTTCCGGCCGCTGGCGGGCCGGAGACGTGGGGTTGGCCGTGAAGAGTCTGGGGAAGATTATTCGATCGGTCCAGGCGTTTGGGCGGGAGCTCTCCCGCAAGACCGCGCCTGCTCTGTCCCCCCGGGTTCCAGCCATCGGCGTGGCGCTGGGCGGAGGATTCGCCCGCGGCATCGCGCACATCGGAGTTCTTAGAGTCCTCGAGCAAGAAGGCATTCCTATCCGCGCGGTTACCGGGACGAGTGTGGGCGCGCTGATTGGGGCCTGCTACTGCAGCGGCCTATCGCTCGCGGAAATGCAGGATGTGGCGCACAACACACGCTTCACCACCTTCGCGCGCTGGACGCTCTCGCGCTACGGCTTCGCGTCGAACGACCGCATGGTCGCGTTCCTGACGCGCACTTTGAAGTGCAAGACGTTCGAAGAGATGCGCATTCCGCTGGGCGTGACCGCGACCGACTTCAATACTGGCGAAGGCGTGGTGTTTCATTCCGGTTCGATCATCGATCCGGTGCGCGCCAGTTGCGCTTATCCGGGAATGTTCCTGCCAGTGGAGATTCGCGGACGCTACCTGATCGACGGCATGCTCTCGCATCCGGTGCCCACGCGGCCGTTGCGTGAAATGGGCGCCGATCGCGTGCTGGCTGTGCATTTGAAAGGCACGTGGGCCAATGGCGGGCCCCCGCGGCATTTGTTCGATGTGATCGGACAATCGTTCGCGATTGCGCAGGATGCGATGTCGAGCCTGTGGATGGAAGCCGCGGACCTGGTCATTGAGCCCGACGTTGCCGGATTCGCCTACGACGACTTCAAACGCGCCGACGATTTGATTCACGCTGGCGAAGTCGCGATGCGGAAAGCACTGCCCGAGGTGCGCAAGTGGCTGGAGACGCCGGCGGACGAGCCGGTTGGTGCCACAGCGGTTGGTACGAAAGAAAGTCCGAACGGAAGCCCCGCGGCGCGCCCTGCGCCCATGCCGGCAGACTGAAGAAAGCCACCTTCGCGGTACGCCTTAATATTGTCGGAGTTCGCCGGAAATACGCGGCATAAGTATGCACTGTCATCCTGAGTGAAGCGAAGGATCTATGCGGTCGCGCCGTCGACTGCATAGGTCCTTCGCTTCGCTCAGGATGACAAAGTAGATCTTCTCCTCCACCATCTCTAAACCTCGCAAGTTTTTCCACCTGCACCGTTCTTCCTGGGCGAGGGGAGCTATGAAACGACTTCTGGTAGCCGCGATCAACACAGCGATCATCATTTCTGGCCTGGCGGGTTGCGCCGTGAGTTCTGGCAAAGTGTCGCCCCAACCTGCGAGTCATCCGGCGTCCGCATCGGCGCCGAAGAAGACCATGCGGGCTTTCCGTTCGGAGCAGGAACTTGCCAGTTACCTCCGGGAAATTGCCGAGAAGCAAAAGGTGGAGCGCCGTGCCATGTATGACACTTACGGCGGTCCTGTGGCAGCGAAGTCCGCGGCTCCTGCAGTTCCGAGCGCGGGCGCTGACAAAGAAGAGTCGATCACCAACGTGCAACACGCCGGTGTCGACGAAGGCGGCATCGTCAAGCTGCACGGCAACCACCTGGCGGTGTTACGCCGCGGACGCCTGTTCACGGTTGCCATTGGCGGCGGCGCTCTCACCCCGATCTCCACTGTGGATGCATTTGGCCCCGACATCGATCCGCGCGGGACTTGGTATGACGAAATGCTGGTCTCGTCGGACACGATCGCGGTCATTGGCTACAGCTATGAACGCGGCGGCACCGAGGTTGGTTTGTTCGGGATCGATCCGGCTGGAAAGCTAAGCTACCGGTCGACCTATCACCTGCGCTCCAACGATTACTATTCGTCACGCAACTACGCCAGCCGGCTGATCGGCAGTAAGCTCATTTTCTATTCGCCACTCTATGTGTATCCCGGTAGTGAAGATCCCTTCCAGAGTTTTCCCGCCGTCCGCAAGTGGCACAAGGGCGCGACGGCGCAAGAGTTTCGCCGCATTGTTTCGGCGACTCAGGTGTACAAGCCGGAGCATCCGCTCGATTCCGAATATGGCGTGGCGTTGCACACGGTCACGATCTGCGATCTCGCCAAGGGCGACTTCGATTGCAAGGCGACGTCGGTGGTGGGGCCCGCGGGGCGCGTGTTCTACGTTTCACCGGAATCGGTTTACATCTGGCTCACGGATTGGGAGCGCCAGGGCGACAAGATGGCCACGCGGTCGCAGCTCTATCGCATGCCCCTCGACGGCTCGGCTCCCAGCGCTCTCGAAGTTTTCGGCAGCCCGGTGGATCAGTTTTCTTTCCTTGAAAGTGACGACGCCCACCTCAACGTGCTGGTTCGTTCCCAGACTGCCGGAGATGGCATGTGGGGCGCGGAACACGCTGCGGGCGATGTGGCGCTGATGCGCGTTCCGCTGGCGAGTTTCTCGGACGGCAGCGATCCAGTTCCGCTTTCCAGCTATCGCAAGCTTCCTGCTCCCCGGGGCTACACGTTTCAAAACCGATTCGTGGGAGACTATCTGCTTTACGGTTCGGGCAGTGGATGGGGTTATCCGCAGAAAGCAGACAAGTCGCGCCTCTACGCCGTGCGCTGGGCCAACGGCGATTTGTTTCCGCTAACACTCAACCACGGAACGGATCGCATCGAGCAAATGGGTTCGGACGCGGTCGTCGTGGGCACTGATGGGGCAGACTTGCACTTCACAGCCGTGCGCCTCGGCAACCTGCCGGCGACTGCCGATGAGTACATTCGCAAAGGGGCGTCGCAGGGCGAGTTGCGCAGCCATGGCTTTTTCTACAAGGCCGACGCGCGCGACTCGGGAATGCTGGGCTTGCCGATCAGCATGCCGGCCCGTCCGGGCTATCGCCATCTGTTCGAGACTTCGGCGGCGATTCTGTTTCTGCGCAATGATTCCTTGCATTTTCAGGAAGTGGGCGAACTCGAAGCGCAGCCCGACCGCGCCAAAGATGATTCCTGTCGCGCCTCCTGCGTTGACTGGTACGGCAACGCTCAGCCGCTGTTTGTGCATGGCCGCGTTTTCGCATTGCTGGGTTACGAACTGGTCGAAGGAGCGGTCGACAACGGACGTATCTGGGAAATGCGACGTGTGAATTATTCGCCCCAGAGCCTCACGGCGCTGCGCTGAAGGGCGGGACTCTGGTTGGTGCTGGGCACTGACACGGCAGTCGCTGCTTGAAATTGGCGATTTTTCAACGACAACGTTTTAGAGTCGACAATTAAGTATAGGCAAAGTCTTATCCTGCGGACTCATTTCGAGCCGAGCTCGCCATCGTACTGTCGGATAACCGCGTAGCACTCGCAGGCGAAGGCTTCAAGTTTCTTGCGGTTCACGATTTTTACTGCTCCACGGGTGTACTCGATGAGCCCGTTCTTCTGCAAAACACCAGCTGCCAAGCTCACGCTAGGCCGATCTGTACCTAGCATGGTTGCGAGAAAATCGTGCGTAATGGGCAGCGCCCCTGAATCCACTCTGTCCTGAGTCATCAGCAACCAGCGCGCAAGGCGCTGCTTAATCTCGTGCAGCCGATTGCACGCCGCTGTCTGGGCAACCTGCATACCCCGAATTGTGGCATAGCGGTTCAGCATCATTCGCAGGTGTGGAGTGGATTCCAACGTATCTTGCAAAGCTCCAACTTTTATCCGAAATCCGTCCCCCGTGATTTGTACCACCGCCCGCAGCGGGCCCCGGCTCAGGCCAACAGCCGCTGGTGTCCCGGTAAAGCCCTCATTGCCAACTACGCCAGCTTCGGCGGTTCTTCCATCCATCATTACGACTACAAGAGAAATCAGACCCCGATTCGGGAAATACGCAAACTCCAGCCTTACACCTGTCTCGTGAAGGACTAGATGGTTTGGCAAGCGAACGTATTCAAGGTGTGGGCGGAGGGAGGTGTACTCGCTATCGGAGATTGATAGAAGTATTTTGTTGCCGACCGGCTTTCCTGCGGCATTTGTCCGCTCGCCAGACTGCACGACTTGGAGTTCCTTGCGCGTCACGAGCGAGAACCGAAAAACCTCCCAGACGCCGGGATGATGAACCTATCCGTCGTGGTCTATGAAACAGAACTTTGCTTATTCGCAGTACGCGGAGGATTGTACAGAGTACAGACACGACGCTTCTGTAGGGTATCTGACATTGGTCTTATCGCAAGCATCCCGGCGCACGAAACGTGACCAGCGCTTAAGGGATTCGCTGGATTGTGAGGAAGGCCGCGAAATTGGGCGGTGCGGACGAACAAAAAATTGCGCATGTGTGATGCCCAACAGACCATCACAGTTGGCATGTGATATGAGTCCAACGGGGCAAGACTAAATGGGTCCGTGTGCGGCGGCCAAGAAGCTCAGCGAATTCGATCCCAAGACATTCCTTTCGACCATTAACGGCGGCAGGAAGATCACAGCGTTTCCCAAAAAGCAAATGATCTTTGTTCAGGGCGACTCGTCCGATGCTGTTTTCTATGTACAGAGAGGAAAGGTAAAGCTCACTGTTGTGTCTAAGCCGGGGAAGGAAGCCACAATCGGCATTCTGAACGAGGGCGATTTCTTCGGAGAAGGTTGCCTTACTGGGCAGCTTCTTCGCCTCTGCTCCGCAACCGCAATGACCGATTGCTCTGTGATGAGAATCGACAAGAAGTCCATGGTGGAGGTGCTGCGCCGTGAATCCACGTTTTCCGAAATGTTCGTGGCGTACTTGCTGGCACGGAACATCCGGTACGAAGAGGATCTGGTTGACCAGCTTTTCAATTCTAGTGAAAAGAGACTAGCTCGGATTCTGCTGTTGCTGGCTCACTTCGGCAAAGACGGAATGCACGAGACTCCAATCCCCAATGTCAGTCAGGAAACCCTCGCAGAGATGATAGGCACGACTCGCTCGCGGGTCAGCTTTTTCATGAACAGGTTTAGGAAATTGGGGTTCATTGACTATCACGCTGGCGATGCTTTGCAGGTTCATAGCTCACTTCTCAACATTGTTCTCCACGACTAGAACTTGATTCCGAGGGCGCTGCTGTGCTGTCGCGCAACGCGAAATGTGAAATGTGAACTCATCCATGACCGCTCTTGAGGAGCCCCGCGACCCGAGGATGCGAGTGATTCGCTGCCCCTATTGCGTCGAGGGCGGCAATTTCAAGGTAATGATCCGCCAGGGTGGTGCGGAGACTTGGTATATGTGCGCTCGATGCGGACATCTGACCTGGCCGACGAATCCGTCCTTTACGTGCACTTGCGCCAAGTGCGTCGAGCTCACGTGACCCCGAACTTCCCGGCTAAATTTCCGACGGTGCGATTGCTGCTTGTGTCACGGTCGGCCCCACATGTAACCGGAGACGATTACGCTCAAACCCCGTCAATGCGCGCGCAATCGCGATTGCTCAAAGGTACCTTGTGGCTGATCAGTCGGCAAAGACTAAAAGACTAGATGTGTCCGCCCTTTCGCCTTCTTCTGCATGTTCCTGAATCACGGTTGGCACAGAAACTAGTTCTGGCCGTGGTCTTCGATGTCAAAGGTATATGCCGTACTGTCGAGACTAAGCGGCACGAGCGAACTGGTAAAAACCGTCTTTTGCTTTGCGTCGAGCGAGCGGATCTGGTAATCGAGCGCGTGGGTCTGGCCCAGCGCGTTCGCATCGAGTTCGATCAGGTTGACGCCGGCCTCCAGAAACGAGATGCGGGCGTGGGCCGAAACTTCATGCCACTCCCAATCCGATCCGCTTCCCGTATAACGAAACAAATTCGCACTCCCATCCGCAGCGGCCTCGATCAGGTAGTCGGCGCCAATCGCCAGGCCCGAGTCCGGTCCGTGGTAGCCGGAGTGCGTATTGCGATCGGTGTCCAGAAAGATTTGCCACTTAGTTCCGTTGACCGCTCTCCAGCGAAACGAAACCTCTCCGGGGACTGGATTGCCGTTGCTGTCGCTCGATGCCGGACGGAAGCTGGCATAGGGTGCCTGCACTCCCTGCTCCGTGACTTGACGACCCTCGAGCGACCAGTAAGACGGCGGCTGATCGTAGGGGTTACTGGCGCCCCGATCGGTGACGTAGACCCAACCGGCACCGCGTTTGAGGCTTAAGGCGATCACATCGTTCAGCTGCGCGGTGGAAGGAACTGCGTACACAATGTGCCAGAAGCGGTCCGGCGGATAGCGATGGAACCACGTTTCCGGCTGGTAGTTCTGGAGGTAGTCCTGCAGGCTGCTGGACTCGGCCGTGACCAGGATGTTCGCGATTGACATCCAGCAGTCGTCGTTGGGCTGGGTTCCAGGGTTAAGGATCACGATGCGCCCGCCTGCTTGATTGCGTCGCACGTGATCCGCCAGGTTCTGATAGTAGCGGTAGTTTGATCCCGCGACGGACTTGCCGCCACAGTCAGTGGGGACTTCGTCGAAGAAGATCCCATCGACCAGGTAGTTTCGGAATACAGCGTCCACTTTCGCGCGAACGACGGCCGGATCGCGCTGTCCATATCCGGTGTACACGTAGCCGACGACAAAGATTCCCAGCTTTCGCGTATTGCGAATGGCCTGGTCGACGCTCGGGTAGTAAGTGGTGTCGTCGCCATTGTTTAGATTGACAATCATGATGCCGACGGAGGACGCACCGAGGGCTCGCCACCCAATCCATTGCGGGCTTCCCGGATCCTGGTAGGACGGAATGGCGATTCGGCTCTGCGCCGGGGAAGAGATGCCGCTGAATATGACGATGAACATGACCATGAACAACAGCGCAAGTGAAAATGGTGCCAGCGAGAGTTTCTTCATATCCTGACTCCTTAGCTTGGGGGCACGTAGCATTCTCATCGTTCCAGAATTTCTTTGTACACATTCGCGGCAACCTTCTTCGGCGTACTGGGCAACACCGCGTCTGCCGTGCGTGTCATGTTTCCGCCGATGCCGAGCTGCCCGATTCGAATCCAGCCCTTGCCAAAGTCGGCGAAGATCGGCACCAGCATCATAAAGTGTTCGTCGACGTCACTCTCGGTGAGGGTCATGTGCACCTTCGCTTTCCCGCCGTCCGCCGGGCTGACCTGGTAATCGAAGTGATACCGCGGAACCTGCGTGCCATACACCCACTCGTCAAAAAACCAATCGAGATGGTGATCTCCGCGCAGGTCCATCAGCTTGGTCATGTGCTTCTCGGCAATCATCTTGAACGATTCGGTACAAGCTGGCCGGTCGCGATGGCTGTCGACAAAATCATGCATCATCTCGATGAAAGTCTTATCTTGGTCATCCTGGCTGTACATGATCGAGCGCATCATCTCCAGGACGTATGCGCCCTTGGGATAGGTCACGTTCTGGTAAGCATTCTCCGTACGCGGAGAAATCAGACGGGTTCCCATCCATAAGGGACCCGCATCGTTGGGAGCGATCCCGAAATTATTCTTATCGAGAACCCTCTGGCGCAGCCGGTCCCAGAATTCAACGTAGTCTTTCCTCCAATCCTTGCCATACGCATTCTGCAGAAACAATCCCGCGGAGAACTCGGCAAAGCCCTCGGAAAGCCATTGATCGTGGTAGGAAGCCCAGCCCACGGTGTGACCCCACCATTGATGTGCAACCTCGTGCGGAGTTACCTCCTGCACGAAACCGGAGAACTTGTTGTCGATGTGCCCGAACAGCATCCATCTCTGCGTCGAATCCGTGTACGCGGAAATGGGAAGATACACAAGGTTGGGCCACGATTGGCCAAAATTGAAGTCGGGCTGCTCGGTGATGAAAACGTCCTCATAAGAACTCCGGCCGAAATACGAAGTGCAGATCTGCATCTGCGCCCGAGTTTGTTCGAGCGCATATTTGGTCATGGCGCCGGGTGACATCGACTTCAGAGCTCCGAAGTTGCGCAGTCTGTCCGGCAGTTCGCTCAGGTAATAGCCGGAAATCTTGTAGTGCGTGAGATCATCCGGCAATTCCACTTTCTTGTAGTCGCCGTAGTTGAATCCTGCGACCGCTACCGGAATCGGAGTGACCCAGTGGCTGACCGCTAGCTCCTTATCGATCGATTCTTCCTGCAGCTTCCCAACGCTGACCACTTTGTATCTGCGCGGAACTTTGAAGGTGAGGTCATACAACGCGTGTTCCCCGAATCCATTGAGGTTGGGGTACCACGAGGTGCGCGCCCGGACATAGAAACTGCCCTCGCCCGCGCTTTCCAAAACTTTATCGCCGGCGTACTCGACGGTGATCGAAGCCTCCTGACCGGCGGGCGGAGCCTGCGACAGCACAACATAGAACGATCCATCCTCTTTGCGGCTCTCCTGGATGAAATGAAGATTCTGTCCTTGTTCGTCTGCGACCCGGGTTACCCGTAGATTCGGCAGCAATCCAAACTTGAGAACCCGCTCGCCGGCGATCAGCGGTTTAAAGCGGATCGTGGCGCTCGCGAACAAGTGTCCGTTCCTGGCGATGACCGTTTCAATCTTGTACCCACTGGTCGCGAACAGGCGCCGGTCCTCCATCGAACTGGCCGTGTGGTTGACGTATTCGGACTTCAGATGAGCCAGATACCAGACGCCATCGCTCATGCCTTCGGGGTCGTAGTCAATGAGTGCGACTTCCTCCGGCGAGTCCAGTTGAGGTAGCGCTCCCACCCGCGTCCTCACAAAAAACCGCAGATCTTTGTGCTTCTTGCCACGGATATAGGCGTTGAAGAACGGCGGGTGCGCGCGATTGTAGATCGCGGCCAGGACGTCGGCATCCACGTTGTCCATGGTCTCGCCGTGCAGAACGGCCTCGGAGAAGCCCAGCGGATATTCACTCCGCCGCCGGACTCGCTCCTTCCAGTGCTCGAAGGCCGCGCCAGCCTCGGCGGCAGGCTCGACGCGATCCCCTAATCCCGGAAGTAGCTTCGCGCGTTCGTCTCCTGTGAATCGGAAGACAATGTCGGTGAAGTCTTCATCGACCTCATCCGCGCCGGTTCGCCGGTTGATTTCGTGGGCGTCCAGTTTGGTGACAGCCTTCAGATGGAAATGTCCTTCGCCGACAAAGACTGCGCCGGTTACGATCCCCTCCACCGCACGCAGCCACGTCAGCGTGCCCTTCTGAAACTGAAAGGTGGCGACGTCGTAATTCAAGGTGAAATTGTCGAAGCGAAACGTCTCCCCGAATCCAACTCCACGCAATTCCCGGTACACCGGATCGGAATTCGCGAAGGCGAGCGCTTGTCCGGGCACCACGACGTTGGTTTGCTGCCGCGCAATGGCCAGGGTGAGCTGCAGATCGACTGGTGCTTCGCGTAAATCGACGGTTCTCTCCAGCGGTTCAAAGTTGTCTCGCGTCACGCGCACCACATATTTCCCAGGTTTTAGATCGGCTTAGGCGAATTGGCCCAGCGGGTCCGAAGTCAGCTCCACTGGCTGAAGCAAGTCTCCGCCGGTGATTTCGACGCGTGCTCCGGGAATCACAGCTCCCGATGGATCTTTGACGGTTCCTGAAATCGTCGCCGCGTGCAGACCAGCGGGTAAAGCCAGCCATGAAAAGAAAAGCGCGAGTCTTAGCCACGAGGAGACGCCCCATCTGGCGCTCATGCCGTACCTTCCGCGACTCTTGCTTCTTCCTGTATGCGCTTCCACGCGTTCTCTACGTGCCGCGCCTGCGTGTGGGTCTGGCCCACGCAGAGACGCAGAGTCAGCTTTCCGTTCAGCTTGGTGTGCGTGAGGAACAGGTCGCCGCTGCGGTTCAGACGGTCCATGATCGTCTGATTCGCGGAGTCTCCTGCTTTGTGCCGGAAGCACACCAGGTTCAGCGGTGCGGTCGCGGCCAGCTCGAAGTGGTCGTCTTTGTCCACCCACTCCGCGAACCGCTGCGCCAGTTGCACGTGCTGGCGAATGTGGTGCTGCAGGCCTTCGACGCCGTAGTGGCGGATCACGAACCACAACTTCAGCGAGCGGAAGCGGCGTCCCAGTTGGATATGCCAATCGCGGTAGTCGATGACCGCTCCCGATTCCGTAGCCTGGTTGCGCAGGTATTCCGGCAGGATGCTCAAGGTCTGAATCAGCGATTTGCGGTCGGCGACCCAGAAGCAGCTGCAGTCGAAGTTGGTGAACATCCATTTGTGCGGATTGAAGTTGTAGCTGTCGGCAAGTTCGACGCCGCTCTGCAGGTGGCGGAACTCCGGGCACAGCATGGCGGTGCCCGACATGGCCGCATCCACATGCAGCCAAAGATTGTGCTGGCGGCAGACTTTGCCAAGTGCTGCGATCGGGTCCATCGCGTTTGAGGAAGTCGTGCCTACCGTCGCGCATACGAAGAACGGAGTGAGGCCGGCGCTACGGTCCGCCTCAATTTGTCGTGCTAAGGCATCTGGCCGCATGGCGAGATTCTGGTCGACTTCGATCTGCCGCAGATTGTCCATGCCGATGCCGGCAATCATGGCAGCCTTTTGCAGCGAGGAATGCGTCTGCGTCGAGACGTAGGCGACCAATCGTCCATCGCACCCTTTCTTGTTGCTGACATAGTTGGTGGCGCGCTCACGGGCGGTCAGCAGGGCGCAGAGCGCAGCGCTCGAAGCCGTGTCCTGAATAATGCCGCCGCCGGTGTTCGAGGACAGGAATTTTTCGGGCAGGCCGAGCATGGCGACGAGCCAGTCCATGACGTGGGTTTCGAGTTCGGTGCAAGCGGGACTGGTCGACCAGAGCATCCCCTGCACGCCCAGGCCGGAGGAAAGAAGATCCCCGAGAATCCCAGCCCCGGACGCGTTGCACGGGAAGTACGCGAAGAAATTGGGAGACTGCCAGTGCGTGACGCCCGGCAGGATCAACCGGTCTACATCTTTCAGCAGCGCGTCAAACGGCTCGCCCTGCGCCGGAGGATTCGCCGGGAGCGCGGCACGAATCTCTCCCGGCTTTACTTGCGAGAGCACGGGGAACGATTCGACGCGCGACTGGTAGTCGGCGATCCAGTCGACCACGGCGTGACCGTGGCGGCGGAATTCTTCGGGCGACATGTGAAAGGACTTTTCGTTGGACAAGGCCTACTCCCGGCGCCTGGCAATCGAAGGCTAGGGCGCTAAAGATTGTCGCGAAACGGCCGATCTTTAACTTAGACGACCCTACCTTAGATGACCCTTAAGTTTGTAGCACAAAGTTTAGAGCACAAAGTCTGCCGCAAGACGGTTTTCGGCAGACGGTCTGTAGCACACCGCGCTTGAGCGCCGGAGCGTCCATACCATGCATGGCAGGATCCTGTGGCAGTTCCGCGACTACGTAGAAAGCCAGGGCGGCAAAGGCGCTTGGAAGACCGTATTGAAGGCTGCGGGGCTGGAGGAACGCGCGTATCTCTCGCAGCCCTATCCCGACGCGGAAGCCTTTTCGCTGCTCAAGGCTGCCGGCAAAGTATATGGAAAATCCGCAGCCGTCTTGTTGCGGGAATTTGGCGAATTCACCGTACCTGCTCTACTCGGCATGTACTCGCACCTCATCAAAGAAGAATGGCGCACGTTGGACGTGATTGAGCACGCCGAAAGGCTGGCTCACGGCGCGGTGCGGCAGCACGAGCGTGGCGCTGCGCCACCCTACCTGCGCACTCGCCGCGTCAATCCCCACAAGGTGGTCCTGACTTATGACTCGCCGCGAAAAATGTGTGCGTTCGCCGTGGGGATTGGCCTGGGCCTGGGAAAATATTTTGAAGAAAACATCACGATCCAACACAACCCTTGCATGTACCTCGGCGGCGACCATTGCGAGATCACCTACATCGTCGTGTGACCCTATGCCCATCCCTGGTCATCGCAGCCGCCCGAAGTAAACGCGCGTCTTGTAGTCGAAGGCTGCACGTCCGGCAATGGCATGCGCGTCAAAGATCCGCCGCAACTCCCGTAGCATCGGCTCGTACTGCGGATGCTCTGGCCCCGGCGCATACGAAGACGACAGCAATCGGCCCTCGATACCTGCGTAGTCGAATTCTTGGCGCAACTCAAACACTCGCGCCTGAAACGGCGCCGGATCGAAGAACTCATTCACTGCGTCGGTGGTTCGCTCGTGACGCACCTCGGCATAGTCCGTGCCGTAGGTCAACAGGAGTTGTTCATAGTCGCGCAGAAATGGGGTCGAGTCGGTGACGCGCTCGTTCCACAGAAGCGCCAAACCTCCGGCGGGCTTCAGAATGCGCACAAACTCCTGCCGCGACTGCTGGCGATCGAACCAATGCGCCGCCTGCGCCGCGGTGACGAAATCAACAGACTGATCCAGCAGTGTGGTCGCCTCCGCTGTTCCGGCCACGCTGTGGAAGTTCGGAAAAGACGCCAGCAGCCGCTCTCCTGCTTGCCGCATCCCGGCATTGGGCTCGACTCCGAAAACGGAATTTCCATTCTCCAACAGCATGCGGGTCCAAATCCCCGTGCCCGAAGCAATATCCGCGACTCTGTGTTCAGGCGCGAGCCCGCATTCCTGCTGCAAGAATCGCAAGGCCTCGGAAGGATATCCCGGCCGGTAGCGGACATAGTTCTCAACGCGATCGGAGAAGCGACTGGTGGCGTTGGCAACGGGCATGATAACGAAACCGGGCAAGATTTTCACCTTGCCAGAAATTCATTCTAACGGCAGGATAGAGATGTTGTCCCGCCGGATTCTCCACGCCGGAGTTTTGCAGCAGCGAAGGAAAAGTAAAAAGGAAAAGTGAATTCGCTCCGGCCCGCAGCCAGCACACTATGCGAGTGGTCATCAAAGTCGGAACCAGCCTGATCGCTCCCGGCGGGCAGATTGACGTCAACCTGCTGCGCGGCATGGTCGATCAGTTTGATCTTTCGAAGAACGAATATCTGATCGTGACTTCGGGCGCGATCGCCGCGGGCATGTCGGGCCTGTCGCTCAAAAAGCGGCCCGGCGATGTTCCGCGCATGCAGGCCTGCGCCGCGGTCGGCCAGAGCAAGTTGATGCATACTTACGAACGTCTGTTCTTCGGCAAGAAGGTGGTCGCGCAACTGCTGCTTTCGAGCGACGATTTTACCTCGCCGGTGCGTTACCGCAATCTGCAGACCGCGCTTGCCGAGTTGCTGGCGCTGGGCGTTGTGCCCATCGTGAATGAAAACGACAGCGTGTCGGTGCGCGAGTTGGAAGGCGCATTCGGCGATAACGACGAGTTGAGTTCGCTGCTGGCCACGGCCGTCAAAGCGGACTGGCTGCTGCTGCTGACCAATGTCGATGGATTGATGATTCCGAATGGCCGGAAGAAACCGCGCCTGCAGCGGGTGATTCGCAAACTCACACCCGCGATCGAAGCCCAGTGCAATGGCAAGAGTTCGCTGGGCCGCGGCGGCATGATTTCCAAATTGCGCGCCGCCAAACTCGCGAGCGAGGGCGGAGTGCACGTGGCCATCCTGAATGGGCGGCATCCCAAGGCCATTACGCTGGGCATGGAGCGCAAGATCGGAACTTATTTCCCGCCGCAGAAGGCAGAAGGGAGATAAATAGGCAAATGGCCGCCACTCTCACTGGCGTAGCTTCCACGCAGGAAAAGCTGCTGCGCGCGCGCGCCGCGTCGGTCAGGCTGGCATTGCTTTCGACCGAAGAAAAAAATGCCTTGCTGCGGGCGATCGCCGATGCGATCGAAGCGAACGAGAAGAGCATCCTGGCGGCGAATCGCGAGGACGTTGACAACTCCGGCCTGGAAGGCGCGATGCGCGACCGCCTGCTGCTGACTTCGTCGCGGGTCAAGGAGATGGCGGGCGGCGTGCGCGACGTCGCGTCCTTGCCCGATCCTATCGGCGAGACCCTGGCAGAATGGACCAAGTCGAACGGCCTGCGCATTCGCAAAGTGCGCGTGCCTCTGGGTGTGGTGGGAATCATCTACGAATCGCGTCCGAACGTGACCGTCGATACTGCGGTGCTGGCGCTGAAAACCGGCAACGCCATCGTCCTGCGCGGCGGCAAGGAAGCGGCCCAGAGCAACCAGCGCCTGGTCGAAATTATGAAAGGCGAGATTATGAGCGCTGTTCCTGGCGTGCCCGACGGCGCGGTCGAACTGCTCGATTCGAGCAACCGCCAGTCCGTGAATGAACTGATCAAAGCCCGAGGACTCGTCGATGTCATCATTCCTCGCGGTGGCGCGGGGCTCATCACCTTTGTCACCGAGAATTCCTCGGTGCCGGTGATCGAGACCGGGGCAGGGAACTGCCACATCTTCGTCGACGAATCCGCCGATTTCGAGATGGCCGATCGCATCGTCATCAACGCCAAAACGCAGCGTCCATCGGTGTGCAACGCCGCCGAAAAGCTACTGGTGCACGAGCGGATTGCCGCTGAATACATCCCGCGCATCGTGAAAAAATTAATCGATGCAGGAGTGGAAGTGCGCGGCGATGGCAAAGCCCGCACCCTTGCAGCCGGATTCCACGTCGGGCCCGCAGTTGAGCAGGACTGGTACGAAGAATATCTGCGGCTGTGCATGGCGGTGGCTGTAGTCGCCAACGTTGACGAAGCGATCACGCACATCAACCGCTATTCCACGAAGCACAGCGATTCCATCGTGACCCGCGATGAGGCGAGCGCCCGCAAATTTCTGCGCGGCGTGGATTCGGCCGCCGTGTACTGGAACGCCTCGACCCGCTTCACCGACGGCGCAGAATTTGGCTTCGGCGCCGAGATGGGGATCAGCACGCAAAAACTGCACTGCCGCGGTCCGTTCGCGCTGGCGGAATTGACTTCGTCGAAGTACGAGATTATTGGGACAGGGCAGGTGAGGTAGTAACGCTATCCACTGAGGCTAGGCACCCCTCAATTCGATGCAGGAGTTCGTACAGCCTGCTCCTCTGTTCAGGGCCAAGGCATATCCCTACCGGACCGGCCGAGTTGACTTCCTCGAAGTCCGAGATCGTGGGGACGGGGCAGGTAACGTAGCTTCCGGTCCAGCGACCTTGCGGGCGCAGGTATATTCCGCAAAATCGCGGTCATGATTTACGCTGACATCGTGAACTCCGCTGTTGGCCTTTGCCGTGATTTTGAGAGCCTTGAATTTGCGTTTCATTGCACTCCCCAGCGTGAAGCCTGACTGTTCCTGTGCTACCTTACTACCTTTCACACTAGGGTATCCATGAAACTTCTCTCAGTCGCACTTTTATCTTCCTCTATTTTGCTCGCACCAATGTCCACTGGCGCCGGAACGCCGCCCGCATCATCGGCTCCATCCATCCTGGGTTTCCGCGACGCTGCGGCCGAGCAGGCCACGGAGTCGCGCTTCCTGGCGGTGCCCGAATCCAAGCTGGCGGAGGAGCATCTGCGCATCCTGACCAAGGCTCCGCACATGGCGGGAACCATCGAGGACAAAGCGACGGCTGATTACGTCGCGCAGAAATTCCGCGCCGCCGGACTCGACACTGAGATCGTCGAGTACAAAGTCTGGATGAACTATCCCGCCGAAATCAGCGTTGACCTGGTCGCCCCTGCCGGAGTCGAGATGCACGGCCCCACGCGCGAGCACGTCGACCACGATCCCTATCAAGACGATCCCCGCGTGGTCGTGCCGTTCAGCGGCATGTCGCCATCGGGCGACGTCGAGGCCGACGTGGTCTACGCCAACTACGGATCGCCCGAGGACTTCGAGAAACTGGAAAAGCTGAAGGTCGACGTGCGCGGCAAGATCGTGCTGGTGCGCTACGGGGAAAATTTTCGCGGCGTCAAAGTGTTCGTGGCGCAGGAACACGGCGCGGCCGGCGTGATCATCTACTCTGATCCCGCGGATTCCGGCTGGCGGCGCGGCGATAAATATCCGGAAGGTCCGTGGCGGCCGGACACGGGAGTGGAGCGCGGGTCGGTGGGATACATGTTCGAGTTTCCCGGCGACCCGACCACGCCGGGGGTCTCGTCGCTGCCATCGCTGCCGGACTCGCAGCGCATTCCTCCCCAGCAATCGGCGCAGTTGCCGAAAATTCCGGTCACGCCGTTGTCGTATCACGACGCGTGGCCGGTGCTGCTACACCTGGGCGGACCGGATTCGCCGCGGGAGTGGCAAGGCGCGCTGCCATTCACTTATCACGTTGGTCCCGGGCCGGCGAAGCTGAAGATGCATCTCCGGCAGGACTATCAATTCCGCACGTTGTGGGATGTGATCGGCCGCGTACCAGGCAGTGATTTGCCGGACGAGTGGGTGGTCGCGGGCAACCATCGGGACGCGTGGGTCTACGGAGCGGTCGATCCCAACAGCGGCACGGCGGCGATGCTCGAGGCCGTGCACGGCATCGGTGACCTGCTGAAGGCGGGCTGGAAACCGAAGCGCACGGTGATTTTCGCCAGCTGGGACGGCGAGGAGGAAGGCCTGATTGGCTCGACCGAATGGGTGGAGCAGCACGAGGCCGGACTGGCGAATGCGGCTGCGTACTTCAACATGGACGTCGCCGTTTCGGGATCGAAGTTCGGCGCATCGGCCGTGCCCAGTCTCAAACAGTTTCTGCGCGACATCACCAAAGTGATCCCCAGCCCGAAGGGTGGCACGGTCTACGAGGCCTGGCAGAAAGCCGCGCAAGTGGACGCGACCCAGGCTCCCGGGGAGGTGATTGGAGAGAACCATCGCCTACCGGCGGTGCAGGTGAAGGGCGACGTTCCGGTCGGAGACCTGGGCAGCGGCTCCGATTACACCGCGTTCCTGCAGCACATGGGAGTTCCATCGACCGATGTGAGTTCGAGCGGTTCATATTACGGCGTGTACCATTCCGTGTTCGACAATTTCGCCTGGTTCAAGAAATTCGGCGATCCGGAATTTGTCTACGTGCAGCAGATGGCGCGCGTGTTTGGCATGGAAGCGGTGCGCATGGCGGATGCCGATGTTCTGCCGTACGACTACGACGAATATGGGAAGGAGGTTGTCGCGTACCTCGACGCGGCCGGCAAGCGGGCTGAGGACAAGTTCGGCAACCACGTGCTTGACTTCGCCGCGGTGAACGCCGCCGCCCGCCGTTTCGAGGCCGCGGGTACAAGAATCCTGGTGAAGCAGAAGAGTCCGCCGCAGGATCCGGCTCGCTTGAACCAGGCTCTGCGCGGGGCGGAGCGGGCGCTGCTGGCGCCGCAGGGACTGCCGCACCGTCCCTGGTTTCGCCACGTGATTTATGCGCCCGGCGAATATACGGGCTACGCGGCGGTGGTGATCCCGGGAGTGAATGAGGCTCTCGACCGGGGCGATAGCGAGCGTGCTCGCCAGCAACTGGCTGCGCTCGCTGCCGCGCTGGAAAGAGCGGCCAAAACGTTGGAAGGATACCGGTAGCCAATGAATACCGCGCATGCCCTGGGACATTTCCTGCGCACGCTGCCGAATTCGGCGGCGGCGACCTTTCTTGCGCTATTCCCCATCGTCGATCCTTTCGGCGGCGTTCCGATCTTCTTCACCATGACCTCGTCCTGGACCGCGCAGGAGCGGCGGCGCACCGCGCTCAAGACCGGGGTGTGGGTGTTTGTGATCTTGGTGACGTTTCTTTTCTTCGGACGTTTCGTGCTGCACTTCTTCGGCATCTCGCTGCCGGTGCTAAAGATCGCCGGCGGTCTGATCGTCGCCAACACGGCATGGGGCATGGTCACATCGCACGCCCGCATTACGCCGGAGGAAAGCCACGAGGCCGAGGACAAGGAAGACATCTCGTTGACTCCGCTGGCCATGCCGCTGATGTCGGGACCGGGCGCGATTGGCGTGGTCATGGCGCTCGCGGCTCATGTCGACAGCGCGGCGTCGTATCTGGGGATGGTCATTGGCGTTGCCGGGATCGCCCTTAGCGTTACGCTCTTCTTTGCCCTGGGCGGGCCGCTGGTGCGGCGACTGGGGCCGAGCGCGGTAGGAGCGATCAATAAGATCTTCGGCTTTCTGATTCTCGCGATTGCCGTCCAACTGGTGTGGGACGGCGTGGCCGACTTCAACAACTGAGTAGCCTGAACTTTCCCGGAACTTCGGTCTCTTCCTCCCCGTACCACAAGCAGGCGCCCTTGCGCCCGAGAGGTGCTCCATGCCTGGAAGGTCCTTTGTTCGTCTGAATCCGGTCTACAAAGCAATACTCGTGTGTTTGTTTCTGGTTCCGCTGAGCGCTGCGCCGTTGTGGGCGTCCAACGACTGGAACTATGAGGAGACGCGCAGCGATGCCCGCGACTTTGCCGCTGGCGGCTTCGTGCACGTGCGTATGAGTGTGGGCGACATGCACATCAAGCGCGGGGACACGAACAAGATCAGCCTGCACTACACCATCAAATCGCTCCGCGAGAAGAACGTGAAAGAAGCGAATGTGGATTTCGACGTCCACGGCAAGGATGCCACGATTGAGTTTCACGCACCGTCGGGCGGCAACACGCAGTTTGACGTGGAGCTCGAAGTGCCGCAGAACACTAATCTCGACGTGCATGAGAAGGTCGGCGACCTGACAGTGGAAGACGTGGAGGGCGACAAGGATCTTAGTCTGGGCGTCGGCGACATACGCGTGTCGAACGGGCGCGCGGGATACCGGCTGGTGAGCGCGAGCTCGGGCATCGGCGATGTGAATGGCGACGGCTACGGCGAGACCAGCGGCTGGCTGGGCAAGACGCTGAAGTATCACGGCGACGGGAAGTACGAACTGCGGGCGCATGTGGGGGTGGGAGACATTAATCTGGAAGGGAAGTAGCCTCGGGGCTGAAGCCCTTCAACAAAGAACGGTCCTAATCGCAGCGCTGAAAGCGCTCGCCACCAAGAAGCGGGCTTGGGCTCGAGGGCAGTCCGCGAGGTCGCCCGTGTTCCCCAAAGGCTCTCTACTTCTCGGTTGGCATGTGCATGTACATGGACTGGATCGCGACCCGTCCGGGGCCGCTGAAACGATTCCAGACGAGCTGTCCGGCGCTGGCCAGCAGGCCGGTCGAGAGCCTCTGGAACTGCGTTTCCATCTGCACGGTTCGATCTTTGTAAACCCAGCCTCCGGGCTCGATGTCGATCATCTGTCCGGCCTGTAGCGTGACCTCGAAGACGTTGCCATAGCCATGCATCCACACGATGCCGTCGTTGGTCAGGGCGGTGAAGGTGTCGATGAAGAATCCTGAGCCGCCCATCAGCATGTTGGCGATGCCTTTGACGCGGTTGAAGGTGTAATCCACATGCGCGGTAGCGGCCAGGAACTGGTGCTCGCGTACGTCGATGGCTTCTCCCTGTTTAAGATGCATGCCCCAAACATGGCCGGCGCCATCGCGGCTGAAGGCGATTTGCCCCGGTCCGTGGGCTTCGGTCATGAAGATCGGCATCCCGGAAAGGATTCGCTTGAAGGCTCCCGCCAGCGCCTTGATTCCAATCGTGACTTTGGGTTCTTTCCAAAGCAGGATGTGATGCTCAAAGTAAACCGGCACGCTCCCCATCTCGATGTGCAGCGCAGGGACAAGCTCGCCTTCGATGTGATAGGTGACACCGCCGAAACTTTCGTCGCGGACTGCGGTGGGCAGCAGGATGGGGATGGGCATGAGTTGACCTCGTGATCAGGAAGGTCAGAAAGTCTAACACGGGCTGGAAGGCGGGGCAGCCCTCAGCTAGTTCAGGTCGATCGGGCTTCGGGTCTTGAGGCAGCAGCTCTCCTACCCTTTCGCAAGGAACGCGAAAGCATCGGGCACCCGGCTATGGCCCCTCGATATCGGTAGCGATGAGCTTCACAACGATATTCGTTCGAGCACCTTCATCTAGCTCGACCTGCTCCCCGCGGGCTTCATAGGCCCTCAAGAATTCAGGCTGGCGGACATCAGTCTGCAAATCGTCAAAAGCTAGCACCGTGTACTTTCCTGGATTCAGGCCCCGCAAGCTAAAGTGCCCGAGTTCGTCGGTGGTGTCTTGCTGATAAAGATCGTGCCGGTTCCGGTGCTCCGCGCTCGGAATATCCAAGACCGTGGCATACGCGACAGACTTGCCCTTGCTGTCTACGACTGTCCCCTCGATAGTTGCCCCTTTTGCGCTGATTACTACGTCCAGAGATGTTGCAGCGCTGACGGTGAATCCGGAATCGGCGACGTCTCGGCCATCAACGTTCACTGATTTCGTGATGTAGTCGCGGAGATTGTTCGACTTGGCCCCAACCAGTAGCTGGTAGCTGCCGCCTGTTACGTCCTTCAGCTCGAAGCTGCCGTCCTTATTGACACCGGACAGTGCCGAGCCTCCGGATGTGCCTCCCACTCCGGCTGCGAAATCATTCTCGTCCGCAGGGAGGAGGACAACATTCAACTGTGTCCAATCGAATTTCTGGCCCGTATCCATGCGGAACTTTCCTTGTACAGTTCCGCCGACGTTTGGTTGGAGGTGTAGCCCATCGACGTTCGCCGCGCTGACCTCGATCGGCTCCGCCACACGAATCATTTTCATGCCCGGCTTTCCTTCAGAAAAGCCAGTCACAACAAGTAGGGTTGCAGTGTAGGAGCCGGGCCGCACATTCTCAAACTCGAACCTGCCTCCCTCAGCAAGCCGTTGATTTTGCTCGCCTCTGTGGTCTTTGGAGAACAACATAATTTCAGTCATGACGGCACCACCCGGGACTCCTACGACCGTGCCCGCAACCCGGTACGCTGCGCTGGCGAGAACTCCAAAATTAACCGGAGCTTCGTCCCCGGGATGGACCTCCACCGCTACCGACTGCTCCTTGTCCAGAGTGCCGGGATAATAGGTGGTTGTATAGATCAGATTTTCCTTCACCTGGTCCTTCTCTCCCGCATGTGGCGCCCGGAGTCCTTGTGGCGGATTTGCGGTAATCGTGTATCGCCCGGCCCGCAGATCGTGGATGCGAAATTCCCCAAGATCGTTTGTGGCTGCATTGCCTGAGTCACGGAAATTCCTTCCTCGCAGTGCAGAGCCAACCCGCAGCGCACTGATACTGACATTGCTCATCGGATCACCGTCGAGGTCGGTTACCTTCCCAGTGATGACAGCAGCAGTTTGCATGTAGCAGACGAAGTCGGTTGTGCCTTGGCCAGGTTGCACCGAAATAGACACCGGCCGCTGACCGCTGGCGGATTGAACAAAGCCGGGGTGCTCGACGGTGACAATGTATCGTCCCGGTTTAAGATCGTCGATCTTGAACCGACCCTCCGCATCGCTTGTGTCGGAGTATTGGCCATTCGATTGGCCGTCTCGTGCGCTGAAGTGCACACTTGCTTTTCGGATCGGTTGGCCTCCGGGTTCTTGTAGGACTTTGCCTTGTACGGTTATGCCAGCAGGTTTTTGGGGGGAGGCGTTCTGAAGTGCGAAGGCGGCCGCTACAAGGCAAGAAAAAGTGATCAAAAGACGCTTCACGGACGAACCTCCGCGCGCCAACCGACGGTCGGTGCGTGCTGTGTCTGTCGGTTCTTATTGTTTTATGCTTCCGACCATGAGAGCCTACTACTTCAGCGAGACTAACTTCTCTACCAACTCCGAATAATCCTTCTTCTCGATGCCATGTACCTGCTCGTTGTATTCGTCCACCTTAGAGGAGTAATTCATCGAGCAGAATGCCGGGACGTGACTATTTTTCTCTGACTCTCTCCGACAATTCGCGAAACTCTTTGGATTGCTTGTGGCTCGCCTTTATTTGCAGCTGTGCGAGCTGTCGAGAGTTCTCGGTCGTCAGGATCGGCGCCAGGGCCTCCAGTTCCGTCGCTACTTCGCGCGCGTGATCGGCCTCTTTCAACATCAAATGTTCAAATTTCCGGACTGCCTCGTGGTGATCCATAGACCTCTCTTTAGGGTAGATTAAGTGCGTGTTTTACTTCAGCGACACCAACCTCTCGACCAACTCCGAATAATCCTTCTTCTCGATGCCGTGCACCTGTTTGTTGTATTCGTCCACCTTCGACGAGTAATTCATCGAGCAGAATTTGGGGCCGCACATGCTGCAGAAGGCGGCTTCTTTGTAGTAGTCGTCGGGGAGGGTTTCGTCGTGCATGGCCCGCGCCGTTTTGGGGTCGAGGGACAACGCGAATTGTTTTTCCCAGTCGAATTTGTATCTCGCGTAGCTGAGGGCGTCGTCCCGGTCGCGGGCGCCGGGGCGTTGGCGGGCGATGTCGGCGGCGTGGGCGGAGATTTTGTAGGCGATGATGCCGTCTTTTACGTCTTTTTCGTTGGGCAATCCTAAATGCTCTTTGGGCGTGACGTAGCAGAGCATGGCGGCGCCGTACCATCCGATCATGGCTGCGCCGATGGCGCTGGTGATGTGGTCGTAGCCGGGAGCGATGTCGGTGACCAGCGGCCCGAGCGTGTAGAACGGGGCTTCGTAACAGAGCTCGACTTCTTTTTCGACCTGCTCCTTGATCTTGTCCATGGAGACGTGGCCGGGGCCTTCGATCATGACCTGCACATCTTCTTGCCAGGCTTTCTTGGTGAGTTCGCCTAGAGTTTTGAGTTCGGCGAACTGGGCTTCGTCGCTGGCGTCGGCAACGCAGCCGGGGCGGAGGCCGTCGCCGAGGGAGAAGCTGACGTCGTACTTCTTGAAGATCTTGACGATGTCGTCGAAGCGGTCGTAGAGGAAATTTTGCTTGTGGTTGTAGGCCATCCACTGGGCGAGGATGGCGCCGCCCCGGCTGACGATGCCGGTGATGCGCTTGGAAATCAGCGGTAGATACTGGATCAGCACGCCGGCGTGGATTGTCATGTAGTCGACGCCTTGGGCGGCTTGCTCTTCGATGACTTCGAGCATGACTTCGGCATTGAGATCTTCGACGCGCTTCACTCTCGCGATGGCTTCGTAGATCGGCACGGTGCCGATGGGGACGGGGGAGTGGCGAAGGATGGCCTCGCGGATTTCGTGGATGTTGCCGCCGGTGGAGAGGTCCATGACCGTGTCGGCGCCGTAGTGGACGGCAGTGTGGAGCTTCTTGAGTTCCTCGTTGATTTCGGAGGTGACCGCCGAGTTGCCGATGTTGGCGTTGATCTTGCAGAGGCTGGCCACGCCGATGGCCATGGGCTCGAGCTCAGGATGGTTGATATTGGCGGGGATGATCATCCGGCCGCGGGCGACTTCGTCGCGGACCAGCTCGGGCGTGAGCTTTTCTTTGTGGGCGATGAAGGACATTTCTTCGGTAATGACGCCCTGGCGCGCGTAGTGCATCTGGGAGAAGTTGCCGGTCGAGTTCTCTTTCTTGCGGCGGGCGAGCCACTCTGCGCGGGGTTGGGGGACGGTGTATCCGTTGCCGTTCGTGCCATTCGAGGAAGTCATAAGAACCCCAGAAGTAGAAATTCGGTAAGGTCCGATTATAACCGCGTCCGGGAGCTATGAAACGCCAATCCCGCGCGTGGGGGTCGCCCAAGCATGGGCCATGGCTGCGTCAGTTTCATGAGGTGTTGCACGGCGAATGATGGCACGATCCTGGGCGTCGCTAGTATTGCTGATGGCAGAACGATTACGGCGCGGGCGCAATCTTAACGACCTGGACCGCTACCTGCTCGTCCCACCGCGCAAATCCAAGATAACGAATCTCCGCATGGCGGAAGGCGCAGAACTCAGAAAAGGCTTTGAACTCGCCCTCGCCCGCGCGCCAGCCTGGGTAATTGAAGAATTCGTCAAATTGAATGACCGTGCCGGCAACGATGCGGTCGCCGAGCATATCCAGTACGGTTTTCGTCGAAGAATAGAGGTCGGCGTCGACGTGCAGAAAGGCAATCGCCTGCGCATGGTCATTCTTGAAAGGAGGTATTGTGTCCTGGAACCATCCTTTGTACAAGCGTACGTTCGGCCGGACGGCAGGCACGGAGCGCACAGCGAACGTGCCTTTTTCATGACCGGCCCGCCAATCCTCCGGCAATCCCTCGAAGGAATCGAAGCCATGGACCTCACCCGAGGTGAGCGAGGCAATGAAATTGATGGTGGCGCCGGTGTAGACACCAAACTCGCAGATGAGGCCGGGGATCTGTACCTCGGCGATGGCTGCTTTCAGCAACTCGAATTTGTCCGGATAGCTTTTGGCCATCCTCATGAACTGGTTGGCGAACTCAGCGGATTCCCGGGCGGCCTGACGGTGCCGTGCAAGGTCGAGGTCTTTGGCGGTGTGGCGCACCTGCCAGTCAATGTAGGGCTGGAGTTGCTGTCTGATCATCTGCTTGAGCGTTCTGAACATTGAGCTCAATCCCGGAATTTATTTTTTGACCTACAAAACGAAGGTGACGGTTGAGTGGCCTAGTCTGTGTGCAGTTCGGAAGAAGTGGCGCGCGCGGGAATCTGACCCTCGATTATAGCCGGGTTGGGTTGGAGCGACGAGGGTGACCCACAGATCGAACGGCGAAGGCAATAACTACGAAGGGCACCCTTCGGCTTCGCTCAGGACAGGTTACGGTTCGCGAAGGTTCTTAATTGCTGGCGTCCGTTTGAGGTTTCAGCATGGGCTGGCCAGAAGCGTTCGACTGATCCTGATCACGGTTGGCAGTCGGCCACGGGGCAGCCCGCTGGAGCCTGCGTGTGGATGTTGCCCAGCGCGTTGTGAAGATGGATGGCTCCCATGGTCGCCGGGTAGACCCACCACAATTTGCGGATCACCCTGTCGCCGGGCAGCCAGTCGTGGTGCTTCTTGATTTCATACGCGACCACGAGCTCGGCGGCAAAGATGGGGGCATACTTTATGACCAATTGGGTGTGGGACGGAACCGTGGTTGCCCAGGGGGCGCCGGCGGAGTTTTCGTTTTCCAACACCAGTTGCCGAGTGGCGAAGCGGATGCTCTCGGTGGCACCCAGCGTCCCCATGATGGCGATGAATTTCTTGTCGATGACACGATGCGGAGTGGGATTTTCGGGCAGGAGCGGTGGTTCGGCGGAGGTTGAGGGGGGAACCGGAGAGGAATCGGGCCGGTTCACGATTTCGGGCTGAGCCGTAACCTGGGCGCCGAGATTGGTGTGGCTGAGAGTAAGAAGAACTGTGAGGACGAGACGCGCAGCAGCAGGGAACCGGGACACGCGCAAGGGCGATAGCCTCCAAAGGAGTTCTAACGCGGGTTCTGAATGCGGCTGCTCGAGTGCGACAAGCGGAAGATCGCGGGGGGAATTGCAGCGGCCAGACAGAACCAACGACGCACTGATCAGAGCAACCCTCAGTCCAACGAGGAGAGGAGCTTGATTCAACGAGATAGAAGCGCGGTTCCCGTTTTGGGAACGATTGTTGAGGGGGCAAGTGCAAGAGTTTTCGCGCACTTGTCTCTAATGTTTCCAGTTTGCCCGCGGAGGAAAGACGACTCGACCACGCCTACAAGAACATTCGCCGTATGTATAGCTGGGCACGGTTGCTCATGGCGAAGGGGGTGGCATAGAATCTCCAGCGGCAATCGTCATCCTTTGCCCAAGGAGACTTCTCTCATGCGCTCTTTCCATTTGACACTGGCTTTCGTGTTGGCTTTGACTGCGGCCGGGTTCTCGCAGTCTGCGTCTTCCGCCCAGCCTGGGGCGGGATTCAGTATCGACAACATCGACAAGAGCGTCGACCCGTGCGTTGACTTTTATCAGTACGCGTGCGGGAACTGGATCAAGAACTCGGAGATTCCGGCAGATCGCGCGTCATGGCAGAGTTTCTCCGAACTGGACGAAAGCAATCTGCGGATTGAGCGAGGAATTCTGGAGAAAGCCGCGGCGGGTGGGGCGGGGCGCAATGCCATCGATCAAAAGATCGGGGACTTGTATGGGTCGTGCATGGACGAGAAGGCCGTGGACGCGAAGGGGATCGCGCCCGTCAAGCCGGAACTGGAACGGATTGCCGCGGTCAAGGATAAGGGGGCGCTGATTGAAGAGATCGGGCGCCTGCACTTGGTGGGAGCGAATGCGCTGTTCAACTTCTATTCGAATTCCGACCTGCACAATGCGGACCAGGTGATTGCGTATATCGGGCAGGGTGGACTGTCGCTGCCGGATCGTGACTACTACATCAAAGACGATGCGGATAAGGTCGAGATGCGGAAGCATCTGGCGGAGTATGTGACGGAGTTGTTCACCCTGGCGGGCCAAACTCCGCAACAGGCGGCCGGTTCAGCGCAAACCGTGCTGATGGTGGAAACCCTGCTGGCGGCGGATGCGATGGACCGCACCAAGATGCGCGATCCGAAGAATCGCGATCACAAGATGATGCGGGATGAAGTGGTGGCGATGGCGCCGGAATTTTCTTTTAAACGTTACTTTGCGGCGGTGGGGGCGCCGAACTTTACGGCGCTGAACGTGACCAATCCGGATTTCTTTAAGCAAGTGAATGGAGTGATTGCCGCGCTGCCGCTCGAGTCGCTGAAGACTTATGTCACGTGGCATGCGCTGCGAGCGGCTGCGCCGTGGCTCTCGCAGCCGTTTGTCGAGGCCAATTTCAAAATGCGGCAGGCGCTGACCGGACAGAAGGTGATTCAGGATCGATGGAAGCGTTGCGTCGATCTGGTGGACGGATCGCTCGGCGAGGCCCTGGGGCAGCGTTATGTCGAGGCCACTTTCGGGGCCGATGGCAAGCAGCGCATGCTGAAGATGGTGGATGCACTGGAGAAATCTTTGGATGGGGATATCCAGAATCTTGCGTGGATGTCGGACGACACCAAGAAGCAGGCGAAGGTAAAGCTGCAGGCGATCCGCAACAAGATTGGGTATCCGGACGAGTACCGCGATTACAGTTCGGTGGTCATCAAGCGCGACGATCTGCTGGGGAATGTGCAGCGGGCCAATGAATTCGAAGCGAAGCGGGTGATCGCGAAGATCGACAAACCACTGGACCGCAAGGAGTGGGGCATGACTCCGCCGACCGTCAACGCGTACTACAACGGGTCCTATAACGAAATCGTGTTTCCGGCGGGCATTCTGCAGCCGCCGTTTTTTGATAAGGCGATGGACGATGCCATCAATTTTGGCGGCATCGGGCTGGTGATTGGGCATGAGC
Organism: Acidobacteriota bacterium; assembly: GCA_013289685.1. GTDB lineage: Bacteria > Acidobacteriota > Terriglobia > Terriglobales > Acidobacteriaceae > Sulfotelmatobacter. The sequence continues at coordinate 252,405 of JABCZL010000011.1, forward strand.
TGACGCACGGGTTTGACGATCAGGGGCGCAAGATGGATGCGACGGGCAACCTGCGCGACTGGTGGACGGAGCAGGATGGCAAGGAATTCGAGAAGCGGGTGAGTTGCGTTGCCGATGAGTACTCGGGCTTTGTGGCGGTCGACAATATGAAGCTGAACGGACGTCTTACGCTCGGTGAAAACACCGCGGATAACGGCGGGGCACGGATCGCGCTGATGGCGCTGGAGCGGCTGATCGTCGAAGATAAGACCGGGAAGGAAGGGCAGAGCATTGACGGCTTCACGCCGGAGCAGCGCTTCTTTCTAGGATTTGGGCGGGTGTGGTGCGAGAAGCAGCGGCCGGAAAATTTACGCACGCAGGTCAGCACCAATCCGCATTCGCCGGGGAAGTACCGCGTGGACGGCGTGGTGCAGAATATGCCGGAGTTCCAGAAGGCGTGGAACTGCAAAGCGGGACAGCCGATGGTGGCGGAGAACGCTTGCCACGTTTGGTAGGTGGGCGGCTCAGACAGGAGATGGAAAGCGACGCCAAGTCAAAGGCCCCACTTCTCGCGCAAACGCGCGAGAAATGGGGCACCCGGGGGTGGCGGAGAACTTAGGCAGTTAGATCGACCAGGGTTTTCTGCACCTGGTCGGAAGTCTTGAGGGTGGCGAGGTTGGCGGCGAACAAGGTTTGCGCCGACATCAGTGCAACCATTTGCGTGCTGAGGTTCACGGTGTCGAGATTGGCTCCGTCGGGAGACGCTGCTCCTGCACTGGCGATTTGGGCGGCTGCGGCCTCGAGTTGAGCGGAGGCCTGGTCCAATCCCTGAAGGGCAATCGCGGAAATATCCATTTGTGTTTCTATCGGCAATAACAGTTGCTGACTTTAGTCGGATGAGATCGAGGCCGAATCGCGGGTATCGGAATGACTGCAATCATCGGCGCAAAATGCCCGCCCCGAGTTGCGAGGCATCTTAGTGCAGCGCCGCCAAGAAGGCGCGCATCTCGCGCAGCACGTCCGCTTCGTTGCTGAGAAATACGTAATGATCGGCGTAGGGCAGGTCAACGATGCGCACGCCACCTTTTGCCTTCAGAAGGTTCTTCTTATACCTGTTAACGTAGACTTCGGTTGCGGCGTCGAACTCTTCGATGGCTGCGCGTTCTTGAGCGTCCTTTGGTTGATACCGATAGTTGATACTCAGCGAGCTGAACAACGCCAGTATGGGCACGCGGATTCGAGAATAATCGCGGGGCAGAGCTCCCCTGCCGATCGCGTTGTGGATTTCATTGGAAGTATTGTAACTGCCTACTGAACCGTCGGGATTCTGGTCGAAACTGGCGCGCAGTTGGGCCTCTGGGTATTCGAAGCCATTCTGCCGAACTTTGAAATCATGAAAGGCTCGAAATGATTTTAGGTCCGAGGCGTCTGGCTCACTTCCGTTGGCGCGCATGGCCGCGGGAAGTTTATTAAAGAGCGCCATATAGGCCGCACTGCTCCCTGGGTAATCCGTAGGGTCAGCCGTCGCATCGAGGTAGACGAGCCCTGCCAATCGATCCGAGTGCTCGTCTCCCAACGTTGTTAATTCCTCTCCAGACATGGAGTGACCCGCCACAACAGGCGCAACAAGTCTCAGCGCGTCGAGGACTTGGAGCACGTCGTCCGCCAGCCGCTGTTGGTCGTAACCCGAATCAGGATGAGTCGAAGCGCCAAACCCGCGCCGCGTGATGCCGTAGACGTGACAGCAAACGCCGGATAATTTTTCGGCGAAGCCGTCGAAAATGTGTGCAGTGTTTCCGGAACCCGCCAACAGCACCACCGGTCGTCCTGTACCGCCCCAGTCGAGTACTTCCAGCCGGACGCCTTTTTCCACGGTTACAAACTGCACACTGTGCTTGGACGGATCGTGCCAGGGCGCGGAGTTTTGCGCGTGAGCCGTACTGATTGTTATGGCCGAGGCCACAAGACACACTTCGAATAAGCGACTCATAAGCGCAATCCCTCCAAGACGTGTTCGCTAGCGAAATAATGCCGGATGTGGGTTGATCATCGTGCTTTGATCAGCGCGGCTGGTTCCAGCCGCGCAGACTCGGCCACCAGCGCCTTACGTTTTGGCGATACTGGTCGTACTCGGCGCCGAATTTGCTGCGCAACGTGGGCTCTTCGTAGAAGACGACGAACAGATGTATGCCTAGGGCGACGGCGGCGACGGCGACAATTAATCTGGGGTCGGGATGGCCGAAGATTACCCACAGCCCAATCCATCCTGCTGCAAAGCCCACGTACATGGGGTTGCGCACGTAGCGGTAGAAACCGACGACCACCAGGCGCTGCGGCGGGGCGATGGGGGCGGGGGTGCCGCGGCCGGTCCAGCCGAAGTCCCAGACGCAGCGTAGAGCAACTGCGAATCCCAGGACAGAGGGAACCGCGGCTAGCCATCGCCAGCGCGCCGCGCCCGCCATTTCTACCGTGAAGCCGAGCCAGCGCGGCAGGAGCCAGAACCACAGGCCTAGGAACGCCGCACCGACTGCCAGCGAGACGACCGCCGAAAGCCAGGGATGGCCGTGGCTCGCGGTAGGAGTTTGCATCGGGTGTGCATCGGTCATAGGTACCTCCACGACGGAAGTTTGTTGGTTAGCGCTTCACAGTGTGGGAGTGGCCAGAACAGGTTTGGCTGCGGACATGTTGCAAACGTCGACCACGTGAGCCACGTCCGCAAACGACACCTGCCCTGCTTTGAGCACAACTACTCGGTCTGTGCGGTTTCGCAGAAGCAGTTCTAACTTGTGCTGCAGATCCTTGAGAGGAACCTCCGCGTTGTCGATTTTCAACGCGGGCGATCCTTGACTGGGACCGATCTCGACGACTACTGCTTCCGGCACCGCCGCAGAACCAATCCACAGCGGTAGTCCTTTGGGTGGGACCATGGTCCCGGGTTGTGCCCCGGAAGATTGTCCGGTCAGCAGAACCGCCCGGTCGAACAGATCCGCATGAGCAGCCTTAAGAACTTGCGCTACGGTTGCAAATGAGGCTCGGCCGTCGGCTTTGACGAAGAGTTCTTGCCCGCGGGTGCGAGGACGGACTTTCATCGCTTCGGACAAGCCTTGCGGGGTCACCGGATCGACGCCAAAGTAAAGACCGTTGTTTTCGGTTACGGTTACGATCCAGGCGTCCGCATTGTCGGCTTCCGGCACCGACCCAGCGCCGGTGGTTGTTGCCAACTGTACGCTGACGCCTTTTTGTAATTGTTGTGCGTTGATCGTGTGAAGCGCGAACAGCGTAATCACGAGGACGAAGGCGATGCGCAGCGCCGGATGTTTCGATGTTCGTGGAGTATTTGTTGTATGCGGATTCATGGATTTTCTCCTGTTGGGGCGATTGCCCTCGGGGGCTAAACAGTCTGCTGAAAAACTCACCATTGCGGGTAAAAGTGCGTCCCGCTAATCGTTTGTTCCTGGGTCCGCTCTCGTTCTAATCCTCCATCTCGATGTGACCGCGGGCCGGGAGGACGCCT
>JABCZL010000012.1 GCA_013289685.1 Acidobacteriota bacterium
GCCCAGGTTGGAACGCGCAAACCACCTACGAGAGCGAAATGGCGCTCTTCAACGAGTGCATGCAGTGGTGTGCTCCAAAAGTGCTTGACACCGCCGACATTGTTAGAGATGGGGATTTATCGCCAGTCCGGAACCCAAGAAGTCAAAAGCGACCTTAAGGCGTGCAAGGTTCGTTGTTCTGAATGTGTCGCAGCACTCGTCTGGCATCGAATCTGACCGGATAAAACTTGTCCCCATCGCCGCCATCATCTGCTGGGCCGTCCGCCGGAAGTATGAAGGGGTCCGTTTTGGCGATTTCCCGCAACAAGGGAACGAAGTCTTGCCGATCCTTGCGGCAATCGACGATCTGTCGAACCACATGCGTTCGGACATGCGGCAAAGGGTCATTGAGCGATGAACGAATTAGATCTCTTATGCGAATCTGTGAAGCAGCGTCGTTCCGGGCTTCCAGAAGAGCGACAGCCATGTCTAGTGCCGACATGCGCCGGATGAAGCCAGCCACGGTCGCAATAAGCCTGTGCATGTAGACCGTTGATGGGTCTTCGGCGTCTTCTTCTTCGTCGCCCTCACAATTATCTGTACCATTTCCGCAGCTGGCCGCAGCCGCGAGCTTGGCCATTTCCATATCGGAGATGTTGTTTCTAGAGTTCTCCGCAGTCAACGATTGGATCACGCCCAGTCGCAGGCGCTCGACATCGCGCGGAGCCGTCTTCTCGGAGGCCAAGAGCTTCGACGCTTCATCAAACGCCTTTTCTCGTTCATCCATCTTTGAGCTGCTCATCCTTTGCAGGATGGCCGAAACCGTCGGCGGCTCGGCAGGAGCTTGCTGAGCAGCTACTTGAACGACAACAAGCAAAATCGGAACTGTTAAGAATCTGGCACGCATTTTTCGCTGTCTTTGGGAGTCAATTATGAGGCTAGGTCGAAGCGCGTGCGAGTAACTTCTGTAATCAGATGGGATGAGAAGGCCGGTCTCCGGACGGGATGCGGTGTACGCTCCCAAGTTATCGACGTGCTCGAAGCACAGATAAAAAGGAGACCGGCCTGCTCATCCCATCTGGTTTCGTCAGCTGAGAATTCGGTCCGGGAGGCGCGACTACTCGCAACGTAGGGCAACTAGCGGATCGACTTTAGAGGCGCGACGCGCCGGTATCGCGCAGGCCAAAGCAGACACCAAGCCCAGGATAATCGCTCCGGCCAGGAGAATGACCGGATCGCGGGCATTCCCTCGTGCCCACTTCGCGATGATTTGACTCAGGGCGAGCGAAAGGGCGACGCCTGCGAAGATTCCAGCACCCATGCTTCCCAAGGCCGACCTGAACACGATTCGCAGCAAGTCTCCGCGTTGCGCTCCCAGCGCGAGACGGATCCCAAACTCATTGGTCCGCTGTGCCACCGTGTAGGACGCCACGCTGTGCAGTCCGATGGCGGCGAGGGCGAGGGCGAGCCACGCAAAGGCGCCGAAGATCCACGCTGCGATATGCTCCTGCTGCCACTCGGGTTCATAGGTGAGGCGAGTTTCGAGATCACCGGCGAAGGTGGACTGATCCGGATTAATTTCCCGCAACTGCTCGCGCACGGTATTTAGGAGCGTCAGGGGTGGGACCTCGGAGCGAACCAGAATCTCCGTGCTCTCCCCCATGCTGAACGTATAGGGCACGAAGACGGCGGGTCTGGCGCCGGTCCGCAGACCGTCATTGCGCGCGTCGTCGACGATGCCGACAATCTGTAACCAGGAACTGCCAATATGCGGCGGTGACAACACTGTGGCCGGGTTGCCTTCGAGACCCGGCATTTTCACCGAGTGCCCGATGGCATCGCCATTGGGAAAGTAGCGCTGCGCGAGGGTGCGGTTGATGACGGCTACGTGGGCGCCCCTGGAATTCTCGGCGTCGCTCCAGATACGCCCTTGCAGCAGAGGAATGCGCAGGACGGAAAAGTAGTCGGGACTAGTTAGGTTGATCGATCCCATTGGAGCGTTCGCCACCGGTTTGCCCAGAATCTCAAATCCCATGATCCATCCATTGCGTGGCGGCGTCGCATCCGTGGAAATCGCCGCTGCGGTCACACCGGACGTTTCGGCGACTTTCCCGCGCAACTGCTCAAAATAGGCGACACGCGCGGGCCAGGTGCGATAGGACTCCTCGCGTAAAGGAATGCCGATCGCCATCACATTGTGCGGATCGAAACCGAGGGGCTGATGAATCAACTGGGCGAACCCCTTCATGGAAGAGCCCGCAGCTGCCAGCAACAACAATGTCAGCGCCACTTGCGCGGCGATCAGGATGCTGTGGGTTCTGCGTCCGCGGACGCTGCCGGCTACGCGACGTGTGCCGGACTGCATGATTTGGCCTATCTGCGTCCGCGAGAGTTGCAGCGCCGGCCAAAGCCCGAACAGCACGCCGGTTCCCAGTGCTACCGTGACGCTGAAAACGAGCACAGGCAGGTTGATGCCAATCGATACCTCGGAAGCAAACGAAGATCGCGGCAGCAGACTTTGAATCACGGCCAGAGCGCCGTAAGACGTCAGAACGCCGATTGCCGCTCCAATGGCGGCGAGAAGCAGCGATTCGGTGAGCAACTGACGAATGATGCGAAGGCGGCCCGCGCCGATTGCGGTCCTTACCGCCAATTCGTGCTGCCGGGCCGTGCCCCTCGCCAGCAACAGAATTGAGACGTTCCCGCATCCGATCGCGAGCAGCAACATCACCGCGCCAAAGAGCAAGTACAGCGTTCCACCCAAGGAGCTGACGACCCAGTCGTTCAGTCCTTGCACATGAACCTTGAAGACGTCGGGAAAATCGTTCGGCATGTAGCTGGCGAACTGTTCGACGAGCGGCTGAAGCGCGGCGTCGGCCGCGGCCGGGCTGACGCCGGTCCGCAGGAGCAAATTGATGACCGAAGTGCGCCCCGGATCGCGCATCAGCTTCAGCGGGAGATATACGTCTCCGTCACCCCAGGCGAATCGCGGGGCGGCGACGCCCACGATCTTAAAATTCTTGTGATCCAGTTGCAGCGCGTGACCCAATACGTCTGGGTTGGATAAGTAGTGTTTGCGCCAGAATTTGTAAGAGAGCACTACGATAGGTTGCGGCTCCTGGCCATCAACTGCGTCAGATGGCCAGATTCCGCGCCCCAGCAGCGGGGGAACGCCGAGATCCTGAAAAGCATTCGAGATCAGGCTTACGGCGTTGACGCTCTCCGGAAGATCTTGCCCGGTCAGCATCAGCGCGTTGTAGTCCATGGTCAGAACGCTCTCGACCACGGGGGATTGACGCAAAGTCTGAATCTCGGCACCGTTTAGGACGACGGGATCCCCGGAACCTGCTTTGCTGTCCACCGTGAGCCGCACAATTCGATCCGCCGCAGGGTAGGGATAAGGATTTACGAGCGCCGCATAAATCACGCTGAACACAGCGGTCGCTGCTCCAATGCCGAGCGCCAGGGAGAGGACTGCGGTCAGCGTGAATCCTGCACTCTTGATGAGCTGACGCGCAGAGTAGCGGAGATCCTGAAGCAAAGTGTGCATGACTCAACTCCTGGCAGTAAGAGAGATGCGGTGATGGTCTCATGGGTATCGCGATTCGGGGAAGTTAACTGTTGAAGTATCCCCATTACACTCAATGACCAGCGGTCAAAACGTAGAAATGACCCTTGCGGGGTTTCGCGCGTACGCTGATTACGGCCAGTAGACCAGCTCAAGTGAGAGTTTTCATCGCAGAATCGTCACCGCCCCACCGACACAAACCTCGCGTCAATTCCGTCCTCATCGCCTCAAGGACAGCACCCTGGTCGCACCCTGATCTTCTGACATGCAATTCCCTTACCTAGCGGAAAATAGAGTCGGAATCTGTCCCGCGTAGCCCAGGCCTCTGCCGGGTGGCGGCAACGTTCAAGGAAAGTCAGTCCATCGAGGTAGTGATTCCTTCGACTTTTCGTCTTCTGGAGAATGGTCCCATCCGAGAACAGTTCCAGCAGTACTCATTGGATTAGGTTCGTCTTCGGCAAAATACCCGTCGGCAAAACAACGTCGACCAATTTGTCCTGTGCCGGCGCGCCGCCTCGCCATGGCCCTGCCTTATGAAGAATTTCGGGTCCAGCAAGTAGACATGTCGCCGCTTGCGCCTGGAGTGTGGCTCGCGCGCGCTCGCGCGCGGTGGAACCCACAACTCTTTCGTCATCGAGATGGCCGATCACCTTGTCATCTTCGAGCCGGCTCTCTTCGAGGGGCGCTCGGAGGCAGTCATCGCCGCGGCCAAGAAGTCAGCCCCAGGCAAGCCCATTCGACACTCGTACTCAGCCATTTTCACGATGATCATATGAGCGGAGTGCGAACTTATGCCGCCGAGGGGGCGACCGTCGTCCATTCAAGGCGATTACATTCGCGCGGTGCTCGGTCAGCGGCGAACGCTTGAACCGGTCATTATCAGGCAGCAGCAACCCGACGACTCAACGTCAACATCCCGCTCAGCGACCAACATTTCACGACCAACATTTCACGCGATTTGCGCCCGGTCAGGTAGGCGGCATGATGTGGAACGGCCCAGCGTTCGATCCCGAACTCAATCTGCTATATACGCCGACGGTAGAGAGGCCCGAGGACCATCGTCGTAGTCAGCGGTTGGGTTAGGTGACTATTGAGAGGCGCCAAAAAGCACCGGACTTACCATGATTTCAATCTTGGCTGCCATCTCCTCGGCAGGAATACGGTTGGGGGTCTGAAACCAGCGGCGCGCGGCTCCAAAAACGGCCCAGGCCGCTGTGGTTGCCATCAGCGCCGCATCTACACCGGGTGCAGTCCCATGAAGGGCAAGGCCTTCCTTGAACATATCCTCGACGACCGGGATGATGGAGATTTGCGGAGGCATCCGAGCCAACTGAGTGGGACAGCCAGTGCTTTCAGCCAGATAGTCGCAGACACCGAGCGCAATGGAGCGGAGTGCTCCATGGCAGTCGGTAAAGGTGATGGCGCGGCGCTCTATTAGATCGCGGAAGCGGACGCCGGTCATGGCCTGCAGCAGCGCATTCTTGTCCGGATAGTGCAGATAAAAGGTGGCCCGGTTCAACGTGGCCTCGTCGGCGATCTCCTGCACGGAAATATCTTCGAACTCCTTTTTGATCAATAAGATGGCAAGTGCGTCCATCAGCATGCGGCGGCTGCGCAGAATGCGGGGATCCGTCGTTCCGGTCTCGGGTTGGAGAAGCTGGGCCATTCCTACTGTAAAGATACTCCTCGCCGAGTAAACGACACTTGTTTATTTTATGAATCGACAGATGTTTATTACTAATCATATGTCGTGCAGGAGGAATTCTCAATGTCAACACTGCTACATATCGATTCCAGCCCACTCTACGGTCGGTCAGTCTCCCGCGAGCTGACCGCGGCATTCGTCACCCAGTGGAAGGCTTCGCATCCGGATGGATGGGTCATCGACCGCGACCTCAACGCAACCGCGATCCCACCGGTCAATGCGGAATGGGTCGGTGCCGCCTACACTCCGGAACAGGCCCGCACTCCGCAGCAGAACGAATTGCTTTCGCTCTCCGACTCGCTGCTCGCCGAATTGGAGCAGGCCGATGAGTATGTCGTCGGAGTGCCGATGCATAATTTTGGCGTGCCTTCCGTGCTTAAGCTATGGATCGACCAGATTGCGCGGGTCGGCAGGACTTTCTCCTACGGGGAGGGAGGTCCAAAGGGTATGATCATCGGCAAGAAGGCGACCTTCATCATCGCAACCGGCGGCATCTACGAAGCGCAGACGCAAATGGCCTCGTTCAATTTCGTGGAACCGTATCTGCGGTCCGTATTTGGTTTTCTTGGCGTGACGGACGCGACCTTCCTTACTGCAGGGGGGACCAGCGTGCTGAACCAGGGGCAGGACCGGACCGCGTTTCTTGCACCGCATCTTCAATCTGTGCAGACGCACGCACAGAACTTCTAGAAAGGACACACACACATGAAAATTGCTTCAATTGTTGCTCGCTATCTACTGGGCCTTACGTTTACGGTCTTTGGGTTGAACGGTTTTCTCAACTTCATCCACCAGCCACCACCGACGAATCCGATCGCGCTACAGTTTCTGGTCTCCGTCAGCGAGTCGCATTTCGCCGCATTCTTCTTCGCGATGCAATTGCTCGGTGGACTGCTGTTGCTTTCGGGCTACTTCGTGCCACTCGCGCTGACAATCCTGGCGGCGGAGCTCTACAACATCCTTGCGTTTCACCTGACGCTTGCGCCGGCGAGCATTCCTCCGGCTCTGGTGGCCGCTGTACTGTGGGTACTGGTCTTCCTTCAGTACCGCGAAAGCTTCAAGGGAATCTTCAGCGCGAAGCCTGCGACGCAGCCATGAGTTGCGTCGCAGTACTCGCAGCGATTCGGACCGATCGAGCTTGAGTTGCAATCGGAGCATTTCTAATTGAGCGGCTGGAGACGATGAGTGGATGAAAGCCTCAATAAACCCTATCGGCCCCAGATCCCTCACTCCCCATCGTGTCCGGACAGTCCCCAATCCGGATTCAGGAGAAACTGATGCCTAAGATTATGGTCCAAATTATGATCCAAATTATGGGCCAATAATCGTTTCCGACTGCTGTTAGGACGCTTCAAGGAGCGATCCGCGTCGCGCTGCTCAATTCCCGAGGCAGCCTTCGACCCACTGGCTCATTTCACTTTGGTAATTTGAAGAAACCTGCCGCCAAGATGATGATTGGCGAGTATGTCGAATTCTGACAGTACCCGCCGGTGGCCTCGCCTTCCTGTAGACATGCCCGTGCGCGTGGTGACCTCCAAGGGCTTCTCGACGACCGTCGTCGAGGGCCGGGGCACGGAATTGAGCGAGGGCGGCATGGTGTTGTATGCGGGCATCCTTTTGAACCCGGGGGATTTACTGGAGATTGAGTTCGATACGCCCGCGCCTTCCCGGCTGCCTGCCATTGTGCGCTCGCGCAACGGTTTCTGTTTCGGCCTGGAATTCATCACCCCGCTGCCCGCGTAATTCTCTCGCCCTGACTATCTCTCACGTGGCGTAGCCCGCAGATTTGTTCTAGCATCGCTAGGCAACCTGGAGGAGCCCTCATTATGTACTTCGAACAGTTCTATCTGGGATGCCTGGCACACGCTTCCTACCTTCTGGCTTCGGAAGGCGAGGCCGTGGTGGTCGATCCGCAAAGGGACGTGGAGCTGTATCTGAAAGCGGCGGAGCAGCACGGCGCCACGATCCGGCATATTTTTGAAAGTCACCTGCACGCCGATTTCGTTTCCGGACACAAGGAATTGGCGGCGCGCACCGGCGCGAAGATCTACATGGGAGCGCAAGCCGGAGCGACGTTTCCTCACGTGGCCGTGCACGACGGCTTTGAGCTGACGTTTGGAAAGGCGTCTATCCGCGTGCTCGAAACTCCAGGGCACACGCCGGAGAGCATCTGCCTGGTGGTCACGGATGGCGAGGTCGCAGACCATGAGAAGTCCGCCGCGCCCTGGGCCGTCCTGACCGGGGACACGCTGTTCATCGGCGATGTGGGCCGTCCCGACCTGTCGCCCCGGCACACTCCGGCGGAACTCGCCGGCCTGCTCTACGACAGTCTGCACCACAAGTTGCTCACGCTAGCGGACAGCGTTCTTGTTTATCCCGCACACGGCGCTGGTTCCCTCTGCGGCAAGAATATGCGCGCGGAGCGCTCATCCACGATTGGCACCGAGCGCCTTACCAACTACGCGCTGCAGATCAAGAGCAGGGAAGAATTCGTTCAGCAGTTGACCAGCAATCTTCCGGCGCGGCCGGAATATTTCCTCAAAGATGCGGAGATCAACCGCACGGGCGCCACGGCCTTGGCGGACTTGGCGCCGCTGCGGGCCATTGCTCCCGTTGAGTTGAAGTCGATGCTGAATGCGGGCGAGATCGCACTCGACGTGCGGCCCGGCGAGGAATTTGCCGCCGAGCATGTGCCAGGATCGGTGAACATCGCGCTGTCGGGACAGTTTGCCTCCTGGGCGGGCACGGTGTTGGGACTGTCGGCCCATCCCGTGTTGATTGCAGCGTCGGACGCGCAGTTGGAGGAGGCGCGGCTCCGGCTGGCGCGGGTCGGCATCGAAGTTCTGGGTGGATATCTTGCAGGAGGCGTTGCCGCCTGGAAGCAGGCTGGATTCCAGCTGGGGAGCATCTCGCAGATCACCGCGGACGAGCTCCAGGCGCGGTTGCAGTCAGACCGAGTGCAAGTGCTCGACGTCCGCCGCGAGCCCGAGTGGGACGCCGGACACATTGAGAACGCGGCGTGGTGGCCGCTCGATAACTTCAGAGTCTCTCCGCCTGAGATTGGCCATGATGCGCCCATCGCGGTTCACTGCAAGGGCGGCTATCGCAGCATGATCGCTAGCAGCCTGCTGCAACGCGCCGGCTTCAAGCATGTGATCAACCTAATCGGTGGATTTGATGCCTGGCAGCAGGCGAAGCTGCCCAGCGTGAGCGCCAAGCCGGTTGGGGTCTGAATTCTGCCTGTGGAAAAAGTGTTCCTGCAGGAACACTTTTCTTACAAATATGTACGTACAATACGTCGTAAGTGCAATGACGAGAATGAGTTAGGGTCGGTCTTCTGAATGGGCGTTTCGGCCCTGAATTCCACTCGCGCCTACTTTTTCCGCATTCCCAGAACCAGGGCGACGACCCCGCCGGCGAGAAGCACAATTCCGGCCGCGGGGGGCAGTTTCTCGCTGTTTTCAGTCTCGACGCTGAATTTTGCGTCCCCAATCTTGACACCGTGATTCTCGCGGTGAGGAATCGGCACGACAAAAGACAGCACTCCCAACACCAGCAGCAAGACTCCTACGAGGGGAAGAGCTTTCATAAGGGAACTCCGATCAACCAATCAGACCGTGGACTTGATTCGCGCGTCCCCGGCGACTGCGGCACGCCTGTGATCCTATCATCAACCAGTATGGCAAGTTCAAATCCGGGGTCTCGGCGAAGAGCCTTCCGCAGAGATGCAAGCGGTTGCCCTGGAATTTTGGACGCTCCCGAGGGGTCATTTGTGAGATAACTTCTGTGGTTGTCGTCGTTGACGTTCGGATGCTGTGCTCATTCGATCTGATACTCAAGTTCAGGAGCGATCCAATATGAAAGCCAACAAGGTGGCCAGGACTTTCTGTGTGGAGAGTGGCAAGCATTTTCGATTGAAAGATTGTGATCCCGCCGCTACGGGACATTGGCGCTCTAAAGACCACGCTGCGGAGGCTTTGCAGCAGGGGATTGCCCGCACCGCGGAGCTGCAAGACAAGCTCTACGCCCAAAACAACTGGGCCCTGCTCCTGATATTTCAGGCGATGGACGCGGCTGGAAAAGACGGCATCATCAAGCACGTCATGTCGGGCGTGAATCCGCAGGGCTGCCAGGTGTTTTCCTTCAAAGCGCCCTCGGAACTCGAACTGCAGCACGATTTTCTGTGGCGGACGACGCGCTGTCTGCCTGAGCGAGGGCATATCGGAATCTTTAACCGGTCTTATTATGAGGAGGTGCTGGTGGTGCGAGTGCACCCGGAAATTCTCAAAAGCCAGCGCACGCCGCCTTCTCTGGTCGGGAAAAATGTCTGGGAGGAACGGTACGAGGATATCCGCAGCTTTGAACGCCACATGGCGCGGAGCGGAACCGTGATCCGCAAATTCTTCCTCCACGTTTCGAAGAAGGAGCAGAAGCGGCGCTTCCTGGCACGCCTCGAGGAGCCGGAGAAGAACTGGAAGTTCTCGGCAGCAGACATTCGCGAACGCGCACACTGGGACGACTATCAGACGGCGTACGAAGAGATGATTTCCAATACCGCGACCGAATATGCTCCGTGGTACGTCGTGCCCGCGGATAACAAGTGGTTCACACGGCTCGTGGTGTCGACGGTCGTAGTCGAAACGCTGGAGTCTCTCGATCTCGCATATCCCAAGGTGGATGACGCCAAACGCAAAGAACTGGAAGCGGCGAAAAAAATCCTCATATCCAAGAAATAATCGCGCCGGTGAGGTGTGTGTGCCAGCTTGCCGTGACTCAAAGTCAGTTTCGCCGCGCCGGAACATTCGCCGCCCTTTGCAGCGAGCCTCCGCAACGATTACCATAGCGGAACTGTCCACTTCTTCCCCGGAGATAACCCGAACATGGGCCCAGACAAATTTCGTGTGAACGCGCCGCTCTTCGCTCCGTTGGTTCTCGCAGTCACACTTTTCATCGCCATACCCGCAAACGCGCAGACCAAGCCCGAGCGGCCATCCAAAGCCGCGAAGCCGACGCCAACATCCCAGACTGCTCAGCCAGCCGCCCCGGCCGCGAGCGATGCTGACGCCGCCGAAGCGTCCAAGCCGGAAGAGAAGGCCTTCAAGGGAATGAAGTACCGCATGATCGGGCCCTTCCGCGGCGGGCGGTCGCTGACCGCTGCTGGAATCCCGGGCGATCCCACGACCTATTATTTCGGTGCGACCGGCGGTGGAGTGTGGAAGTCGACCGACGGTGCCATGACCTGGTCGTCCGTTTTTGACCGAGAAGGAACGGCGGCCATCGGCAGCGTCGCGGTGGCGAGTTCCAACCACAACGTGGTCTATGTTGGGACGGGCGAGGCCTGCATTCGCGGCAACATTTCGCACGGCGACGGCGTCTACCGCTCATTAGATGGCGGCAAGACCTGGAAGAACGTAGGCCTTAAAGATTCGCGCGCCATCGGCAAGGTCATCATCAATCCCACGAACCCCGACATTGTTTTCGTCGCCGCTCTGGGGCATCCCTACGGCGCGAACGCTGAGCGCGGCGTTTTCCGTACCACCGATGGCGGCAAGACCTGGGAGAAAGTTCTCTACAAAGACGAGAACACCGGCGGCATTGACGTTGCCTTCGATCCGCACAATCCCAACATTCTTTTCGCGGCGCTGTGGCAGGCCCGGCGCACGTCCTGGAGCTTGACCAGCGGCGGCCCGGGCAGCGGCCTCTACCGTTCGAATGACGGCGGCACCACCTGGAAGCACATCGAGGAACACGGCTTGCCCAAAGGACCGTACGGAAAAATCGGCATCGCCGTGGCCGCGAATTCGGACCGCGTGTACGCGCTGATCGAAGCCCACAATCCGGACGGCGGCCTGTATCGCTCTGACGATGGCGGCGAGTCGTGGCAGATGGTCAATCCCGACCACAGCCTGTGGCAGCGGCCGTGGTACTACATGCACGTGATCGCCGACCCACGCGACGAAAACGTTCTCTACATCATGAACGTCGAAGCCTACAAATCGACGGACGGTGGACATTTGTTCAACAAGGTCCGGGTGCCGCACGGCGACAACCACGGCCTGTGGATTGATCCTCAGAATACGCGGCGCATGATCGCCTCGAACGACGGCGGAGTCACGGTGACGCTTGACGGCGGAAAGACCTGGACTCTGCAAGACAATCAGCCCACCGCGCAGTTCTACCACGTCATCACCGACACGGCGACGCCCTACCGCGTCTACGGGCCGCAGCAGGACAGCGGCACGGTCGCGATCGTCAGCCGCAGCGACGAAGGATCGATCAGCCACAGCGATTGGTATGACGTAGGCGGCGGCGAGGCGGGCTACATCGCCCCCGATCCGCGCGACCCAAATATCGTTTACGCGGCCGACTACCAGGGGAATATCACGCGCTACGACCGGCACATCGGGCAGGTGAAAGCGATCACCGAGCAGCCGGAACTTTCCGATGCCTACGGGGCCGCGAACCTGGAACATCGTTTCCAGTGGACCGCCCCGGTAATGCTTTCTCCGCACGATCCCAACACGCTGTATCACGCCGGGGAGCGATTGTTCAAAACCACCGACGGCGGCGTGCACTGGCAGGCCATCAGCCCGGACCTGACCCGCAATGACAAGGAGAAGCAGAAAGTTTCGGGCGGGGACATCACCATCGACGACTCCGGCACCGAATACTACGACACGATCTTCGCGCTGGCGGAATCGCCGATCACCAAGGGATTGCTCTGGGTGGGCACCGACGACGGCCTGATTCAGCTGACGCAGAACGAAGGCAAAACCTGGACCAACGTCACTCCGAAAGATATGCCAGAGTGGGCCCGCGTCAGCCAGATTGATGCTTCGGCATTGGATGCCGGGACCGCCTACGTGGCCGTCGATCGTCACCAGTTCGACGATCTGCGTCCCTACATTTACAAGACCAGCGACTACGGCAAGACGTGGACGAAGCTGGGGCAGGGAATTCCAGACACAGCGTTTGTGCGCGTGGTCCGCGAAGATCCAAAGAAGCGCGGGCTGCTCTTCGCGGGAACTGAGGCGGGCATCTACGTGTCGTTCAACGACGGCGCGAGCTGGCGACCGCTGAAGCTGAATCTGCCGACCACGCCGGTGCATGATCTGGTGATCAAAAACAACGATCTGGTCGTGGCAACGCACGGGCGCGCGTTCTGGATTCTCGACGATCTGTCTCCGCTACGGCAGTACAGCGATGAGATCGCGCAGAAAGACGCTTTCCTCTACACGCCGTCGCCGGCGTATCGCATACAGGCGGGAGCCGGTGGGGAACGGCATCCTTCGAAGCGCACGGGGCAGAATCCGCCGGCGGGCGCCGTGATCTATTACTCCCTCAAGGATGCGCCGAAGGCCGATACCGAGGCCAAAATCGAAATCCTCGACGCTTCCGGGAAAGTGATTCGGAAGTATTCGAGCGCGGAGTACAACAGTCTGGAAGAACCGCCTGATCCCGATGACAAGAAGCCTGAGAAACAACTCAAGCCGGATGCAGGATTGAATCGTTTCGTGTGGGACTTGCGCTACGAAGAGGCGCATCACGTCCCCGGCTACTATCTGTGGGAGTATGGTGGCGGCGCGCGAGGTCCCGTGGCCGTGCCCGGTCACTACCAGGTTCGGCTCACCGTGGGCGCTCAGACCCAGACGGCATCGTTCGACTTGAAACTGGACCCGCGGGTTCAGGTCAGCCAGGCCGATCTGGAGCAGCAACTGAGCTTGCTGTTGCAGACGCGCGACGAACTGAGCCGCGTGTACGACACCGTCAATCAAATCCAGGACGTGCGGGCGCAGCTGTCCGGGCTTAAGCGGCGGTTGCCGGAGAACGCCAGCACGAAGACGATTGTCAACGCCGCCGACGACCTGGAAAAGAAACTCGTCGCGGTTCGCGAGGAACTCATCAACCTGACTATCAGCGCCAACGAAGACTCGCTGGCATATCCTCCGCAATTGGACGCGAAGCTGGCCTACCTGGCGATGGATGTGGGCACCGCTGACTCCGCTCCAACTGAAGCCGAGCAGAAGCAATTCGAAAAGCTGAAGCGACAAAGCGGGGAACTGATCGGCCGGTGGGAAGACTTGCAGCGCCGCGATCTGGCGGCGTTTCAGAAACTCACCGCGGAAGGCAGCCTGTCGACGGTCGTGGTGCCACCGCCCGGACGCGCCACCGACGAAACGCTGCCGGCACACTGAGACTCGTTAACGAAACCGTAGCGCCGCCGTCCCGGCGGCTGTCCGGCGGGCGTCTCGCCCGCCGACGCCGAGGGCGAGACGCCCTCGGGACTGCCGGCAAAGCCTGCCCTGAGCGAAGTCGAAGGGTTGCCGGCGCTACTTAACGCCCCAAGTTACTCCTATTACTTCCGTGCCACTTCGATGGCACGGTTGTGCCTTGTTCGCATGAACGCCTGTTGCTATTGTGCCGATAGAGAAGTTAGTTCCTCCCCTAAGGGTCCGAAAGTAGATCCGATTGGGGGCTGGTTTATGCGAAAGATGCATCTGTTCTATGCGGCGCTGGGCTTTGCGGTGGCCCGCTGGATATTCAAGCGGCAGACAGTAGTCGATCCAGTTACACGGTTCCGATCACAGGGTCTTTTGTAGAACGTTTTTTCCGGGCCTGGGCGTGCGCACCCGTTGCGCCTCCATTTCGTCAGCGCACGCCCATTGCTTTCTCCTCCCTGAAGTAACTATTACCAAGGTTTGACCGCATCATCCCGGTTTCTTCCGCCGCTCCATACAATTAGCTCAGGCCATTTCTGCGAGGCCGTGTGATCCTCTGAGCTCTCAATGTTGCGGCCGCAAAAAATGCGACTGATTCTCGCGCTGCCCCTTCTGCTGGCAGCCCTGCTGCCCATACGCCTGGCCGCGCAGGGCGATCAGAATGCCGATCCCAACGACGCTCCGCTGGGAGATGTTGCCCGCACTCTCCGCAAGAAGACCCCGCCGTCCCAGGCCGTAATCGACGACGACAATCTTTCGAAGGTGATGGAGCAGGCGGAGAGCCGCCACGAATCCGGCTCGGCGCTCATGTTTCTGATGGCAAGTGGAGGCAACGGCTTTCATATCAGTGCGCCAGACGTTACCTGCAGCCTGGCGTTCACCGCCAACGTGAAATCGTTACTCTCGAACCAATACGCCCAAATGGAGCTGCCTCCGGGCGAAGTGCTCAAGCTCGAGGGACCGGCCACGATCGAGGGGGACGCGCTGATCGTTGCCCTTTTGAACCGCACCGACTGGCACGTCAGCGAAGTCGCGGTCGCTCTGACGGTCGTAAAGAAGAATCAAAGTCGCGAAGCGTCGTTGTCGGATCCTGAAACACCCATCGGCGGGACCGCCTCGGGTGAGGCGAAATTGCTACCACTCGTTGCCGGCAATTTGCCGCAAGAAGACGAGGTTCGCCCGGAGAAGAAGTCGGACGTAACCGTGATTTACCGGATGCGCGCGGCCGCACCGCCTTCGGCAACGACAGTTTTCAGCGCACCGCTGAACATGGAGGTTGCGCCCGACGAGGAGTGGCACTGGGCCATCGTGCAGGCGAGAGGTTATCCTCCGCAGAGTTACGCAGGCAATGCGCAGCAGACAACGGCGCAATCGACGGCGCAATCGACGGCGCAAACCAACCTGCCAGCGTCGGGCCAATCCTCTTCGATTCAGCCTGCACCGATTCAGTCCACATCGGCTCCGGCCTCAGCGGCGTCCCAGAACTCGCCTTCGGTCTTGCCTCCGCAGAATTAAGGCTCACCGAACCCAAAGGCCCGTCACTGCACATATTTTCCATTCTGCACTTCATACTCGACGCGAAACGGTTTCTGGATTCTGCGGTCCTGCCAGCCTTCCTGCGCGATCAGATTGTTGGCCTGTGCGAGCCGCTCCGACGGCTGAGGATGCGAGCGAAAATATCCCTGAAGGCTTTGGATAGCGAGTTGCGAGAGTTCTTCCTCCGGACTCTGAGCGTGAATGACGTACTCGCTGTGCAATTTACTGAAACGCTCGAACAGCGTGACGGCGCCGTAAGGCGAGTAGCCATCCAGAACTGCCAAACGCATGCCTTCGCGGTCGGCCTCGAACTCTTCGTCTTTCTTGTAGCCGGCTTCCCATACTTGAAGCGGGATTTGCAGGAGGGCGTCTACGATGTCGAGGTTCAGATGGCGCAACCGGGCCTCGATTTGAACCCGCTCGGCGCAGTGGTAGTGATCGATGTGTTCGATCTCGTGGGCAAGGATCACCGCAAGCTCGTCTTCGCTGGTCATCAGGTCGAGCAGTCCCTCGCCGATATAAACGGGACCACCGGGAAGAGAAAAGGCGTTCATCATGGCGCGGTCCGGCAACAGGTGAAACGAATAGGGCAAGTGCCGGTGAGCGTGCACACTGACAGAATTTCCACCCCTCCGTACGTAACCCTCGACGGCCTGTTCTTCCGGAGTCAGTTTTTCCGCAGGCACGGCGTATTCTTCGGCTAGTTCCTTGCCGATCGCGATCTCTTCGTGGTCGGAAAGGCGTGTCAGCCGCATGGGCGCCCGGCTCAGATCGCGCTGGGTATCGGCCGCGATATTCACGATCGCGTTTGCCGAGACCGGCGTGGGATCATTCCGGCGCTGGCTGAAATAGAGCCCGGCGAGCCCGACCAGCAGCACAATCAGAAACGCGAGAGCACGTTTCATAGAAATTGCCGAAGCTTATCGCTGTACTTGGTGTAAAGAAAACCGGCCAGGAACATCGCGATACCCACCACTACGAAAGTGATGTTGCGATCGCGCCAGCTCCAGTGCCCCAGCCACATATCGAGCAGCAGAATTTTGGCGAAGCTCGCCAGTAAGAGAAGAAATCCGGTCAGTCGAAAACTGCGCTCATTGATGATGAACGCGAAGATCAGGATCGACAAAGCTTCCATGCCCCAGGCGAGCGTGACCATGCCGGCCCGCATCTTCACCGCAAGCATCAGGGTCAGCAGAAGCACGGGCGTGAAGAACATAACTTGCTCCGGATACCGCTCCATCGCTCCGATCCAGTTGCTGGAAGGCTGCACCTTATGGCGATTGCGCCACCAGAAGGCGAACGGCAGGCAGGCCAGCAAGACCGCGATGGCAGAGCTGAGAACGATATATCTGCCGGTCCAGTCCGAGCCGGTGAAATAACTCGCGCCGAAAAGATTGTGCATCACGCCCCGGGTGCACGTGCCCAAGGTCAGAAGGAGCGCCTGATGCAGGAAAATCGGGCGATCGAGCCAAAGCGCCAATCCAAAGAGAACGAAGACCACAACCGCCCAAGCCGTTACCAGCCATTCGTTGGCAAACTGGAAATACAAAAGAGCGACGACCGTGCCCGTGCCCAGGTAGGCCAGGAGCATGTCGAAGTGGAAGCTGCGGTCAGCGCGGGCAGTTTGATCCTCCATGCCAAGCTGCGCATAGACAAAAAACAAGATGAGCGCGATGGGCAGCACGGTATACGTTCGTGGGCCCCAGAATTCGCCCGGATTCCCGGCGGTTAGGTTGGCGAAGAAGATCCGGCCAAAGGAAGCGGCCAGAGCCACGTACGCCTGAAATCGAAACTGCCGGGTTTTGCTCCACAGACCATATTCGAAAAGCACGAGGCCGAATACGGCCCATCCCACGGCCACACTCAGTGGTTTCAACTCATACCACACCAGCAGCGAAACCAGCGCCGATGCCGCCCAGGAATAAATGTGGTGAAACTCGCGCTCCCGCAATTCTTCCGGCATGCGGATGAGCCGCGACAGCGCATAAAAAATGACGGCGACAATGGACAGCGAAAGCAGCCGGACGCTGACGCCATGCCAGGTTTCCAGAACATACAAGTTCACGGTGATGCTTCGCCCCATCGCAAGGGCGGCGAGCGCGTGGGCCTGCCAGCGGAGATCCTCAAGCTCGAAGCGGCGATCCACCAGCACCAGCACCAGAGCAAATACCGCCCACACAGCCGCCAGCCATCCACTGGATACTTCATGCCAAGCCAGGAAGCTAAGCAGCGCGGTCGCGGCAAACGTGTGCAGGTATGCGATTGCCCGTCTGGATTCGGAGCCGGGTGGCGAGGATTTTCGCGAGAGGAAGTACAAGCCCGCGGCCACGATCGCAATCGTGACCAGCCGCAACGAAATGCCCTGCCAAAACGGCTGTTCCATTTCAAGGTTGAAGTTGTAGGCACGCACGATCGAGAACGCAGTCACGGCATTCGCCTGCCACCCGAGTTGCCGGTAACCGATCCTGGGCATGACCAGCGCGAGAGTGACGGCGAAAACAATCCACGAGACCGCGATCCAGGGCGCGGGCACGGCTTCGTTGAGCACCCAGACCATCAAGCCGGTGCCCGCCCAGCTACATGCGAGGCGCCCGAGTCTCACGTGGTCCTGATTGGGCACGCGGATTCGCCAGGCGATCCAATAGGCTCCGGCCACCACGGGCAATGCGGCAAAGGCATGGAGCGGAATGTTTTGCCAGCGTTGGACGCTTGACGGATCGGCAGTTAGAGCAGCCAGCGCCGCCAACACTCCCAACAAATGCGCGTGCCACGCCAGCACGGGATAGCCAATCTGCCGACCAGCTTCCAGGAGCGTAACCGCGAACGCAATCGCCGCGAGAGGCTGCCAGAGTTCCGGTACTTCGAAGTAGATAAGCGAGCCGATCAGCGCCGTACCGGCAAACGCAAACAGTCCGCGGAAAAATCGCTGATTATTGTTCTCATTCGCCGCCGCCCACTTCGCCGTCAGATAAAACGCCGCGGCGACGATGGGCAACGTGACCAGCCTCGCCGTGACGTGAGTGTGTTGTGGAACGTCGCTGTGCAGGTTAACCACGGCGACGCGATACAAAGCTAACAAGCCAAGGATTCCGTACTGCACTTGCAGGTGGAAGGACTTCAGCTTCTGCCCGAGAACCGCCAGAGTCAGCATGACGCCGGCGAAGGCAAGAGCGGTCCAGTCTCCCGAGAACAGCGCCCAGGCTGCGGACGCTGCCGCGAACGCTCCGATATAGGAATGAGCGCTGAGCAGGGGCGCATCCGGCACATCGTCGAAAAACTGTCTCCAACGCTGGCCCACAAACAAGGCGTTCAAATAAAAGACCACGGCACAGAGTGCGAACATCACTCCAAAGGCGAGCACGACGTCGTCGCTAACGCGCCGGGCCACCATCAGTTCCTGAAAATCAATTCCAACCAGATGCAATCCAACCAGCAACCCGGCTAGCAATCCCACCCTCCGGAAAACGACTTCGCTTACTGCCACGCCGGCGGCCAGAAAAGCTTCGGCGCCGATCAACCACAGGATGGCTACGTTATTACCGGAATAGCGGAACGGCACTGCACCAATCATGAGCCCCGCGCCTAGAACGCTGAGGACAACAAAAGCTTCCCGGCGGCGCCTGATGATGGGAAGCTGTCCGATGCTGAACTCCAACGCGCCGATGATCAGCAGAGCCCAAAATGCCAGTTCCGGCTGCACCGACTGGAACTTCAGAGCGCCCAGAAGGAGCAGCGTGTTGAGCAGCGCGGCCACCGTCGAGATGTGCTCGTGCATCGGAGACCGGGTTTTACGGACGACATACGAAATGCGATAGGTGACCCAATAAAACAATAGGATCGCAGTGCTGACGTGGTAGTCCGGGAAGGCATGTCCCTCGGCGCCGCCGGGGCCGAGCAGGCGATACAACCAGTACAGATGATTGGCGTAGGTCGACAAAATGCCGAGCACTTCGAGTTCGAACCAACTCATTTTTATGACGATGGCGACCAGTGCGATGGCGAGGATCACGCCCGCAGTCAGGCTGTACACATCGTCATTGCTGAGCGACACGGTCCAGTAAGCCAACAGGAATGCGATCCCGGTGACCACCTGCGAGCGGTAGCGCAATGTATGTACAACCATGACCAGCGCGACCAGGAGCATGAAGACGAGATCCGTGCCGACGGAACTCACCACCCGCATCGCTGCCACGTGATTCAACGCGTAGGTGGTCCAGAAGAGGAGGGACCATCCGCCACCGATGCAAGGGTAAGAGAAGACCCGGTAGCGCTCGCGCCTCTCCAGAAAAACTCCGCCGCCGAGAAGCGCAAAAGACACCAGGTAAGAAAGCACGACTTTTCCAATGGCACCGAGTTGCGCGAACTCCTTGATGCCAAACCACGCGACCCCCAGCACGATGAGAACAATGCCGATCTTGTTGAGCCAGTTTCTTCCCAAAATCTCTTCCAGCGCGAAGACGGACTTCATGCGCCGCTGGGCTGTTGCGGCAGGAACGGAAGAACCTGACGCAGCCGAAGCCAGCGCCGAAGAACGGAACGTTGCATGCTGAGGCGGCGCGCCAACGCGAGCAGTTGGCGGCGGCGGTGCAACCGGCGGCGGCGGAACCGGAGTTGGAGAAGCATGTGCCGGAGTCTTAGTTGGCGGCATCTGCGCCCGCGAAAGCGGTGGTGGAGTCGCCGCCGACGGAGGCCGCGTTGGTTCCGGCGTCGGAGTTGGAATAACGGATGTTGGGGTAACGGGTGCGGTTTGCTTCGACTCCGGCCTGGGCGTTGCCGCAGTGGGCTGCTCGACGATCGGAGGCGAAACACGCTTCTCCGCCCCCTTCTCTACAATCGACGGAGCGGCTGGCGCTGACTTCTCGGGCAGTTGGTCCGGTGTGGGAGGCAGATGCGGCGCGACGACCGGAGGCGCCGTGTCCTGTTTCTGTTTTGCGGCAACAAACTCCGCTGCCTTCTCAACGGCAGCTGGAGTACTCGCCGCTGGTTCCACAGGTTTCTGCGCAGTCGGTGCAACCGAGACGACCAGAGCCGATCCCTCTTGTGCGTGTACCGTGGATTGGACAGGCGTGGATCGGACAAGTGGATGCGGTTCTGATGCCGAAGCTGGAACTCGGGCCGCAGCCTCAACCTGCCGCTTTAACTCCAGCAGGTCGCGCCGCAATCCGTCCCCCACCTCCATGCTCAGGTTCGTGAGTTTAAGGAGTTGCTGGCGAAGATTATGCTCCCGCCATAGAAGATAGACGGTGGCGAACGGTGAGGCGATGACGAACAGCCCGAACACTACGAGTACGAGCTCCACTAGTGGCACTCTCCCGTATGTACGTGATTCTGTAAGCCTCCATAGTAGAACGCGCAGCGACGCTCGTCTTGCACTTTATTTCCGCGCATACCCCGCCAGTTACTAACGTTCCGGTCTTTTGCGACTAGATTACGAAACCTCTTCGTGACAAGATGTGCAGACCTCCAGGAACAAAGAACAACAGGACCCACTGAGATCCCTATGAGCCTAGGCACCGCCTCGACTGTGGTTGAGACCTCTGCAACCGAGACCACCGAAAACGTAAAGAGCGTTGCCACTCCAGCGTGGCGCAAGGGATTCTGGTCGCTGGTGATCACCCAATTCCAGGGCGCGTTCAACGAGAATGGCCTGAAGAATCTGGTGATCTTCCTCATTCTTGGCATGGCGATGCAGAAGGCCGACCGTGACCGGTTGGTCTTAATCGTTGGCACGCTGTTCTCTTTGCCGTTCATTCTCTTCTCGATGACGGGCGGCTTTCTCGCCGACCGATATAGCAAGCGCACCGTCACCATCTGGACAAAGTTTTTCGAGATGGCTGTCATGGTGCTGGCCATCACGGGACTGGGCTGGCACAACCTGAACCTTGAAATGGCGGCGGTTTTTCTCGCAAGCACCCAGGGAGCCCTCTTCGGGCCGTCCAAGTACGGATTGCTCCCGGAGTTATTGCCGGAGCCGCTGCTCTCCTGGGGCAATGGCGTGCTCGAACTCGGCACGTTCCTCGCAGTGATTGCGGGAATGGTTGCCGGTGCGTTTCTGGCAGACTTTTTTCAGACGCACCAGGGATGGTCAGGGCTTATCTTTCTCGGTCTGTCATGCCTGGGCTTGATCTTCAGTCTTGGAATCACGAAAGTTCCTGCCGCTGATCCCACAAAAAAGTTTCGTGCCAACCCGATTGGCGACTTATGGGTGCAAGGGCGCTTGATCCGCAAGGATCGAGTTCTCTGGCTGGCGGTGCTCGGCAACACCTATTTCTGGTTTCTGGGCGCGCTGCTGACCGCGAACATTGTGTTCTACGGCAGCGATGTGCTGCACATCAGCTCCACCCGTTCTGGGATTCTTCAGGCCGCAGTCGCGATTGGAATCGGCCTGGGGAGTCTGACCGCAGGGTATCTTTCGAGTGGAAAAGTCGAATATGGATTGATCCCGCTGGGTTCGGTGGGCATGACCGTATTCGGGATCATGCTTTCCGGACGGAACCTTTCCTTTGCGCATGTGCTGGCGCTGCTGGCTGCTCTGGGCTTCTCGGCCGGCTTCTTCGCCGTTCCCGTCAATGCACTTATCCAACACCGTCCGGACGAAAAAGATAAAGGCGGTGTGATCGCTGCGGCGAACCTGCTTTCCTTCGTTGGCATCGGGGGAGCCGCTGGCATCTACTACTGCTTCCAGCACTATACGCATCTGAGCCCGCCGGCGATCTTTCTTTCCGCCTCGCTGATGACGGTCGCTGCTACGGCCTACGTGTTGTATCTGCTGCCCGACGCGTTGCTTCGGCTGCTGCTGTGGATCGCGACTCACACTCTCTATCGGATTCATCTCCAAGGCCGTGACAATGTTCCCGCCAAAGGCGGCGCGCTGCTGGTGCCGAATCATGTTTCGATGGTGGACGCGGTTCTGCTCATCGCCTCCATCGATCGTCCGATCCGTTTCCTTATGTTCAAGGGATCGTACGATCATCCGCTGGTGAAACCGTTTGCCAGGATCATGAAGGTGATTCCGATCTCGTCGCAGTTTCGTCCGCGCGAGATGATTCAATCCCTGCGCACCGCAACTCAGGCACTGAAGGACGGCGAGGTCGTTTGCATCTTTCCCGAAGGCCAGATGACGCGCATCGGCCAGATGCTTCCATTCCGACGCGGCATGGAAAGAATCATGAAAGGCTTGGATGCGCCGATCATCCCCGTAAATCTTGGCGGCGTCTGGGGATCGATCTTCAGCTTCGAGCGCGGAAAATTCCTATGGAAGCTGCCCCGCCGGATTCCGTATCCGGTCACCGTAACTTTCGGCAAACCGATGCCCGCGACCACCAGCGCGCAGGAAGTGAGGCAGGCGGTGCAGGAACTCGGCGCCGAGGCCTATCACTTCCGCAAACGCTACATGCGCACTCTGCATCGCTCCTTCGTGCAAACCGCGCGGCGGCATCCTCTGCGCTTTGCCATGGCAGACGGCCGCACTCCGAAAGTCACGTTCGGCAAGACTTTGACCAGTACCGTCTTCCTCGCGCGTCGGCTTCGATCCGTCTGGCCGGATCAAAACATGGTTGGCATCTTGCTCCCTCCATCGGTTCCCGGAGCGCTGATCAACCTGGCTGCGCTTCTCATGGGCAAGGTTCCTGTCAATCTAAACTACACGGCGTCGAACGAAGTGCTGGCGTCTTGCGCCCGGCAATGCGAACTGAAAACCGTGATTACGTCGAAGGCCTTTCTGGAACGCGTTCACATCCAGGTGCCGGAGCAAGCCATCATGCTGGAAGATCTCGCGGCCAATCCTGGCTCGTTCGAAAAGCTGACAGCTGCTCTCATCGCATGGTTGCTGCCGGTGCGGCTCATCGAAAAATCCGTGGGAGCACGCCGCAAGACCGGCCTCGACGACATCGCCACGGTCATCTTCTCCAGCGGCAGCACGGGCGATCCCAAGGGTGTCGTGCTCACTCACTACAACATCGCGTCCAATGTGGAGCAACTGAATCAGGTCTTCATGCTCGGACGGAACGACAAGATTCTCGGAATTCTGCCTTTCTTTCATTCTTTTGGTTTTACCGGGACGCTGTGTCTGCCAACTACCATCGGGATGGGTGTGGTGTTCCATCCCAACCCGCTCGAACCGCGGGCCATCGGAGCGCTGGTCAGCCAATATGGTGTCACGTTCCTGCTGGCGACGCCGACTTTCTTGCAGGCCTACATCCGGCGCTGCGAACCGGAAGACTTCGGCAGCCTGCAATACGTGATGGCCGGCGCCGAGAAGCTTCCGGAGCGAACCTCGGTCGCTTTTGAAGACCGCTTCGGAGTGCGCCCGCTCGAAGGTTATGGCTGCACCGAATGTTCCCCAGCCGTTACCGTGAACACTCGCGACTTTCGAGCAGCGCAATTCCGCCAGGTAGGCGCAAAGCGCGCCAGCATCGGGCATCCGCTGCCGGGCATCAGCGTCAGGATCGTGAATCCGGAGACTTTTGATCCTCTGCCGTTAGGCGAGGCCGGTTTGCTATTGGTGCGCGGCCCCAACGTGATGCAGGGATATTTGAATCGACCCGAGAAAACCGCCGAAGTCTTGCGCGACGGATGGTACAACACGGGCGACATTGCCGCGGTGGATGAGGACGGATTCATCCGCATCACCGACCGTTTGAGCAGGTTCAGCAAAATCGCCGGAGAAATGGTGCCCCACATCAAGGTCGAGGACAAGCTTCACGAACTAAGCGGCTCGACCGAACAAACCTTCGCAGTCACGTCGGTTCCCGATGAGAAGAAAGGTGAGCGCCTGATGGTGCTGCACACTCTGGCTGACGACAAACTGGAAGCCTGCCTCGCCCTGCTCGCCAAGTCGGACTTGCCAGCGTTGTGGAGACCGCGACCCGATCAGTTTGTCCATGTGGATTTGCTGCCATACCTGGGTACGGGAAAACTAGACCAGCGGCGACTGAAGGAAATCGCAACCGAAGCGTCGCTCTGAGTTGAGCTTGTGCAATCCACTCGAACGACCGTGCTAGACTAACCTCAGATCCCAGCATCTGAGGGCACCCATGAAATTCGGCGTCATCATCTTTCCCGGTTCGAATTGCGATCACGATGCCCACTGGACGATTCAGCACGTCGCCAAGCAACCGGTTACGTTCCTGTGGCACGAGTCGCACGACCTGGAAAACTGTGACGCCGTCATCGTCCCCGGAGGTTTTGCCTTCGGCGATTACCTGCGCACAGGTGCGATTGCAAAGTTCTCGCCAGTGATGGAATCGGTCCGCAAGTTCGCCGACGGCGGCGGATTTGTGCTCGGCATCTGCAACGGTTTTCAGATCCTGTGCGAGTCGGGTCTGCTACCCGGCGCCCTAATGCGCAACCTCGGCCTTAAATACGTCTGCAAGCCGGTGCAGGTTCGAGTGGAAAATGTGGAGACTCCCTTCACCAATGCCTGCGCGAACGGAGAGGTCCTAACCATCCCCATCGGCCACATGGAAGGCAACTACTTCTGCGATCCCGCCACGCTTGATGAGTTACACAGGGACAATCGTGTCGTGTTTCGCTATTCCTCACCCGGCGGCGAGATCACAGCCGCCGCCAATCCCAACGGCTCTTTGGACAACATCGCAGGCATCTGCAGCCACGGGCGCAATGTCGTCGGCATGATGCCTCACCCCGAGCGCTCCGCCGAACCGGAACTGGGCGGCACCGACGGGATGAAAGTATTCCAGTCGATGGTTGGCGCTATGGCCGCCAGATAACCTGATTTAACAACCCGATTTAACAACCCTGTAATCTGGGCCGCAGAATTCTCTTGGTTATCAACAGGCTCTCGGTATATGGTCGTTGCGTCTTCCCCAGTAGTACAGGTTCCTAAAACCTAGTTGTGTTGCAAAACACACGCGGGGAGGCGTGTCTCTCATGACACCGAAGCAGATTCTAGATTCTTTCTCAGAAACACTAATGCGGGACGAGCGGATTCTCAGCGCGCCAGAACGCGCGCTGGTGGCCACTCTGCTGCACCATGCCAAAGCGTCGAGCAGTGCGAACCCGGAAACGCAGGAAGCAGTCCGGGCCGTCATTGCCTCGGCTATAGGAGAAACTGTAGCGCAACGCGCGTTCGCCGTGCTTGGCGGCAGCATTGTAGAACGCATCCTTGAGGGTAGTAAATTCTCGCAGGATGACTCCGGTGTGGTGCGCGGCGGGGAGATCCACACTGGGCCGCATCCTCCATTTGAGCCGCAGCCCCCAAACGACCTGCAGGGTACGGCGGTGGAGATTCAAAACCCCAACGCACCGCTGCGGATGAAAACCGAACCCGATCCGCCGTCGGGACAGCCGCACCCGGGACCGGGCGTGCGAGCGCCGCACAAAGAACCCCAGCCTCCGTCCAGGCCGATGAGTGAGCCAGATCCGCCGTCAGGACAGCCGCACCCACCGGGGCCGGGTGTGCGAGCGCCACACAAAGAACCCCAGCCTCCGTCCAGGCCGATGGGCGAGCCAGATCCGCCGTCGGGAAACCCACATCCGCCGGGGCCGGGTGTTCGCGCGCCACGCACAGAACCAGATCCGCCCAGTGCCGCGCGTACGACGGTCATGTCACAAAGCAGCGCAGCTGTTGCCGAGCGGCCGCCAGTCTTGCCGGCGCAATGCGTGGTGCTGAACGAATTCCTTGCGCCCCAGGAACTTGAAGAACTCATGCGCTTCACGCTGGAGCACGAATCCGACTTCAGCGCCAGCACAGTGGTTTCTCCGCGCGCGGAGAGTGGCGTGGTCAATTATGATCACCGGCGCTCCCGCGTTCTGATGGACCTGGCTCAACACCAGGACGTGATGCTGGAGCGCATCAAGTCCGTGTTGCCGCAGGTTCTGGATAAGCTCGGCATGGAGGAATTCTCCATCGCCGACGTGGAAGCCCAGGTCACCGCCAGCAACGACGGAGACTTCTTCCACTTCCACAGCGATAACGGCAGCGAGCGGGTGGCCACGCGTTATCTGACGTTTGTCTACTTCTTCCATCGCGAGCCCCGGCAGTTCGAAGGAGGTGAACTGCGGATTCACGACTCGCGCCTGCAAGATGGGGCTTACGTCAGCGAAGGCAGTTACCAGACGATCGTTCCGCAACAAAACCAGATCGTCCTTTTCCCGTGCGAAATGCTGCACGAGATTACCCCGGTGAATTGCGCATCCCAGCTCTTCGCCGACAGCCGCTTTACCTTAAACGGATGGCTTCGTCGTTGATCAACACGGCAAACAACCCGGCGTGGCTGGAGTGGATGACTACCCTCATGGCGGGGCCGTCCGAGGAAGGAGTGTCGCGGCACACCTATGCCGCGACACTTCCTCCCAATCGCTTTTATTGCGTGCTGGATGAACTGCCTGTGCATTTGATCCCGCGACGCATTTTCAAATCATTGCAGCTTGAAAAACTTCGACGTCAGCTTCTGTACCTGAATCCAGAATGTATCGTGTGTCCCGACGGGGAATTGCCGGATGAACTTCTATCCGGTAGGGAATTGCTGTCGGGATTTGCGCTGCAGGGAGCTATCGCATGGGTGCGCGATCCGGTGACTCGCGCCCTGCGTCCTTTCTGGCTCGGACCGCAGTTGGAGGACGCGTTGAGCAGTCTGCGTCCGAATGACCCGGTGCCATCGTCGGTGCCGGACCGCGCACAAAACCTGTTGGCGGCCGCCGATATCCTGATTCCCGAAGACCGAATCAACCCACGCCATCGGCAACGCGAAGAGATGATCCGGAAGGCGTCGCCGCTATTTCGTGAGAAGGGCTATGCGCCGCTCGGCGACTTGATCCATCCGTTTCACCTCGCCGCTTTGCGCCGCTATTATCGCTACCTGATTCGCACCGGCGCGATCCGCCTGGGCGATGGCCAGAGTCCCCGCCGCTATGTGGCCTACAACGAACCCGTGGCGCGCTTCTTCCACTATGACATTGCAGCCACTCTGAGCGCCGTGGCCGGGCAAGTGCTCAAGCCCTCTTACGTCTACATGGCCTCGTACCTGAGCGGAGCGGAGCTGAAGAAACACACCGACCGCGAGCAATGCGAATTCAGCGTCACTCTCTGCCTGGATTTCACACCCGAACCCGCGCTTGAAACTCCATGGCCGATTCGCCTGGACACTCCTACCGGCAAGCTCACCGCCTATCAAGCTCTGGGGGACGGCCTCGCCTACCGCGGAACTCGATTGCCTCACTACCGCGATGTGCTCCGCGAAGGCCAGACTTCAACGTCTATCTTCTTTCACTACGTCGCCGCAGACTTCTCGGGATCGTTGGACTGAAAAAGATTGGATTAAAAAAGATTGGATTGAAAAAGATTGGATTGAAAAAGATTGGACTGAAGTGGGAGTGAAGAGGAAGCAGTGCGCGCTTTAGCGTAAGCCCGAGACGAGATACAGAACCGACAAGGCCTGATTGTAGCTGTACACGAAGCGAGTTCCATCGCGGCTGACCACCACTGGGGCCACGTTAACCACTCCCGCCGGCGCTCCTGGTTTCAGTTCCTGCAGCACAGTTTGGGTTCCCGTAGAGATCTCGACCCTGTAAATCTTGCTGGGGAGTTCGCCCAGGTGGTAGCCGTAAAGCACCGAGCCGTCGTTGGACCATTGCACGGGCAGAAAACCGGCTTCCAGTCCTGGGATGGTTCGAGGCGCGCCGTCGCCTATGGGATAGATTGCCACGGCCGAACTCGGCCCGACGCCCACCACGAATCGGCTGTCGGGTGCCGAGGGACCGCACACAGTCCCTTCCGGGGTTACTGCCTTTGGCTTTGCGCCAGCCAGGTCGAGCACAAAGCACCGGGTCGCATGCCCCTTCTCATTGCCATTAGCAATCAGCCTTTGACCATCCGAGAGGAAGCGAGCCCATCCGTTATGAATGTGCTCCAGTGCGCTTACGTCGACAGGACGAGGCTGGCCGGGCCCGGTCGGCAGAAGCGTTACCTGCTCTGGGTTTCCGGTAGAGATTGAGATGGCCCATTTACCGTCTGGCGAGAGTCCGCCCGCGCTGCCATCGCCCAGACGAACCGGCAGCGTGCCGTCCAGCTTGCGCAGTGCTACGGTGTAGCCCGGTCCCGCAGCCTCGCTGGCATCCCCAAAGAGCACGAACTGTCCATCGCGCGAAATGTCCTTGGCGACGTTCCAGTCGTGCCAGGATAGTTCCACATTTTCCTTATTGCCGAGAGTGCTAAACGCCATCGCCAGCCGCTTGGAGTTCAACGCGACCAGAACTCGGCCGTCCGCAGCAATATCCTGCAGTGTGATCGCCATGGGCAAGTCCAGCAGCATGCGGACTTTGCCGGACATGCTGACCGCCATCAGATTGAGGTTGTTGCCCTTCTCTACCGCGGTAAACCATATCTCGTTTCCGTCCGGGCGCCACGCCAGTCCCTGCTCCGACGCCCATTCTCCCGTTAACACCTTGACGTGCCCCGCCAGGTCAACCACAGAGACCGCTCCGCGATGGTCCCAGAGCTCCGGGTGATCCATGAACGCGATCTTGTCGCCTTGGGGAGAGAAACGAATGTTGCTGATCCAGCCGCTGCTTTGATAGAGCACTCTACCGATGGGGTATTCCAGACGGCTGTGGCCGTCGACATAATGCACCACCGCCAACCCGCCCTTCGCGTCCCAGTCCGCCCAGCGCACGTCCGCCAGTATCTCCTTCGGAGATCCTCCCGCCAGCGGTGTTCGTCCCAGCATTCCGTCGATGGTTTCCAGTTGGCCGTTGTGCGTGCCGTGCAGCACGACCGCGAGTTCGTTGCCATGGGAGATTGCCAGCAGATTGGCATCGCTCAAATTCAGCGGCTGGGTCAGCAGAGAGGTTCCCACCGTGGAGAACAGCTGGACCGGCTTGCCGTCCCATGCCGCGCCGTACACGATCTGACCTTCAGGTGCGAAGCGCGCGGAATATACCGTGCCCGCTTCGAACGTTAAGCGCTCATAAGCCGGAGGCGAAGCTGGAGTTCGAAGCAGTTGCGCCAGCAACAAAAGTACAGTCGCCGCAGCCAGCACTCCCGCGACCGCCCAGGGCAGAGCCGACGTCGTTCGAGTGATCGGCCTGGGCGAGGGAAGTGCTCTGGCCGGCGACGCCGAAAGCGTCTGCAAGGTAAAAACCAGATCCTTAGCAGACTGGAAGCGGTTCTCCGGCTCCTTCTCCAGACAATGCCTGACGATGTCCTGATATCCTGCCGGAATCGCAGCCGCGTCCAGGCTGGCCGTTGCCGGTTCTTCGCGCAGGACTGCGGTTATCGTGTCCACTTCGGTCTCACCGCGAAACGCGCGGCGTCCCGCCATCATCTCGTAGAGAATCGCGCCGAAGCTGAAAATGTCGCTGCGGTGGTCCACCGGCTTGCCCCGCAGTTGCTCCGGGGACATATAGGCGACGGTGCCAACCATCCCTCCCTGCTTGGTCACCGTGGTCAGGTCTTCGATGGAGCGCATATCTTCGGGCGGAGTCTGCAGTTTGGCTACACCGAAATCCAGAATCTTTATTCGCCCGTCATTGGTCAGAAACAGATTTTCCGGTTTGAGATCGCGATGCACAATGTGCCGGTCGTGAGCCGCGGTAAGACCCTGTGCGATCTGCAGCGCGTAGTCCGCGGCATCTCGCACGGAGATGGGGCCTTCCGACAGGCGCTGCCGCAGGTCCTTGCCCTGGAGCAGTTCCGAGACAATGTACGGCACGGTGCCTTCGAAACCGACGTCATAGATGGCAAGAATGTTGGGATGGTTGAGCGCGGCGGCCGCCCGCGCTTCCTGTTCGAAGCGGCGTAAGTGATCGGGATTGTCGCTGGAGGCCGGCCGGATCAGCTTCAGTGCGACCTCGCGTCCCAGCCTTTCGTCGCGCGCGCGAAAGACTTCGCCCATCCCTCCTGCGCCAATTTGTTCGAGGACCCGGTAGTGCCCCACCAGCCGGCCAGTCATAAGTGATAAGCGCGCCCTTTGCATGGCATGTTAGAAGCGATAGCTCCCATAGTCAATAGCACCTGGGGATAGGAAATAGAGAAAATGACCGACACATGGATATTCATTAGATGGTAAACATCTGAAGATACCGTGGATGAGTGACGCGCTGGAAGGTTGGATGTGGGTAAAGCGACCTTCCTTGATTACTATTCGAAGCACCTACCAAAATCGCACCCTGGAGCTTTAGGGGCGAGAAATGCCACTGTCTCGAATAGCGTTCGTGTTGCGTGGGATCAATATCGCGGATGTTGAGCCCTTCAATCCGTTTCTTGCGGTCCCCTAACTTCGCCTGTGCTTTTGAGCCACGTGCCAGCACCGCGCGGTCGTACTCAGGGCCAAACTCCACAAGCCCAAGTTGTTCCCAAACTTTATTTTGTCGGGGAACCGTTATGAGCTGGCAATCCCAAACTTCCAGTTTCAGAAAACTGATCACAATTGACCATGTCGTGAGTTAAGAGTTGCAGCACCGCGGAGCGAAAGTGAGCGATTCTGCACAGCACTGCCGAAGCAAATGAGCGAGTATGAAGTTTCGGGCCAATTCGATCTAGGTTCGATCTAGATCAAGTGCCGTGCCACACTTTCACACCTGCTCTGGTCTTAGTCACGAAAGACCTAAGGATCGTAGGTCGAATAACAAGGGGGAGACGGAGTGAGAATACTAGACTAATAAGAAACTAGGAGAATTACAAATGAACAGAGTATTGGTTGTGATGCTACTTGTAACTATGGTCGCCTGCGGAAGCTCACCCTCAACCTCAACCCATCCCATAAACCCGAACGGAAAAGGCCCTGCCCCGGTAAACCTTAAATCGGCGTCTTCTTTTGCTGTCCTAAGCAAGTCTGGAGTAACGGATGTGCCAGCATCGGTTATCACTGGAGATGTAGGGGCAAGCCCGATTACGGGAGCAGCCGATAGCCTGACCTGCGCGGAAGTAACCGGTAAGAGTTACTCGGTCGATGCAGCCGGTCCGCTACCGTGCCGGATAACTAACGCTACTTTACTGACGGCCGCCATCAAAGACATGATGACCGCATACACCGATGCGGCGGGGCGTACACTTCCAACTGCCACCAACCTGGGAGCTGGTGAGATCGGCGGGCTGACGATCGCTCCGGGTCTTTACAAATGGGGTACTGGTGTGACCATATCAACGGACGTGACTCTGTCTGGCGGCCCCAATGATGTCTGGATATTTCAGATTGCGCAAACCGTAAATCAGGCTAGCGCAACACATGTAGTCTTAAGCGGCGGCGCACTGGCCAAGAATGTATTCTGGCAGACCTTCGGAGATGTAACCATTCAGGCGCAGGCTCAGTTCAATGGTGTTATTTTGTCTCAAACAGCCATCAACCTGAAAACGGGAGCCTCTGTGAACGGTCAGCTGTTAGCCCAGACCCAAGTCACTCTTGAACAAAATACGGTTACGAACTAATTGGTATACGGTAGGTGGGCGATTGATGAGATCGCCCACCCGCTTGTTGGATCAATGTCGTGACGCCAACGGGCGTCTACTATACGACGCAATATTCTCTGAATCGATTGAGTGCCCCAGTTCTTGTTTAGAGCCTTAGGGAGGTTGGCACTCGAACGCCGGTTAAGCTCACAACAATCGGGGTCAGGGCGTCGAGAGGAGCATTTTGCCGTCCGTATATCCCCTTGACACGCTTGCCCCTCGAATCTGCAGCCGTTAAACTTAACATTCGCTTGGGAGCACCGCCCCAAAATCCATATCCACGCGCGTCACATCATCCACCATATCTCCAGATGTTTATCATCTAATTAACAGAGGTCTGTCGTTTTATTTTCTCTCCTTCCTATCCCGTCAATAGCACCTGGGGGATAGGGAACGTAGGGTATAAAATGCTGTTGCCGAAAAATATTCCCGTCGAGCACGCCGGGTTTTACGAGTCTTCCCCATCTGGATAACCTCTGGGACTGGTTGAATGCAGGTAATCGACGTCGCGTTGCCACTGATCCTGATCTGTTCCGCCCAGGCTTTCGCCCAATCGCAGGATCCCGCCCCGAAGGTTGAGCCCGCCCGATCCAGTCACTCCAGTCAATCCACCGTGGCCAGGAATCCGATTGCAAACGCGGGCTTCGTAGGAGACGAGGCATGCCGCTCCTGCCACCAGCACAAGCTCGACACCTATTACCGAACTGCCCACCGTTTGACCTCCCAAACCGCGGACAAGAATTCCGTGGTCGGAGGGTTCGACGAAGGCGCCAATATTCTGAAGACATCCAATCCAAATCTGTTTTTTCGGATGGATGAAAACGAGAAAGGTTTCTTCGAGACTGCGGTGTGGGGGACTCCCCCTGACACCTGGTCACGCACCGAGCGGCTCGATCTGGTCATCGGGTCTGGAGGAAAAGGGCAGAGCTACTTGTTCTGGAATGAAGATGAGCTCTTTCAACTGCCTCTGGGCTATTCGACCGTTATGGGCCAGTGGATCAACGCACCCGGCTACCGGGACGGGATTGCGAAGTTCGATCGGCCGATTATTCCCCGCTGCCTCGAGTGTCACGCTACATACTTCAAGGCGCTCGAACCTCTTTCCTCCAGCAACCGGTACGACAGGACTAATTTCGTGTTGGGCATCTCCTGTGAAAGATGCCACGGTGCGGGCCGGGAGCACGTCGTGCGGCTCAGTTCCCACCCCCCAGCCGGTTCGGACCTGGCCATCATAAATCCAGCGAAATTGTCGCGGGACCGGCAATTCGAAGTATGCTCACAATGTCACGGTGGACAAGGAGTTCGCGAACTGGCTCCCGCCTTTTCGTACGTTCCCGGACAACCGCTTGGGAACTATATTGATTTGGGACCGGTTGACCCGAAGGCTGACGCCGATGTGCACGGCAAGCAGGTCGTTCTCTTAGAGAAGAGCCGTTGCTTTCAGGCCTCTGCGAACATGTCCTGTGCAACCTGTCATGACGTTCACGAGCCTGAACGCAACCTGGCCGCGTTCTCACAGAAATGCTTGACCTGCCATAAGGTTGAAAAGTGTGGCATGTATCCAAAGTTGGGGTCCGAAATCGCCAGCAATTGTATTGACTGTCACATGCCCAATCAGGAGTCGAAGGTCGTCTTTGTGGATGTTAACGGAAAGAAAGTAAACCCCCAATTCCGTACTCATTGGATCAAAATTTATCCTTCAAGCTCGCCCTCGCAGCCACAGTAACCAGGGCGGATCTTTCATTTGACGATCTTCCATCTGACGAGCGCTTCATCCGACCGACAATGCCCGCGAGTAGTCTCAGAACTCCGCATTATCCTGCCCTTGCATAGCGTGCTAAACTTATGCCCGCTGTGGGCCACACTCCTCCCATACCGCCGCCTACTCCGCCCTCGTGTTCGGAGTGTGCCAGCAAAACGCAGCCTGCTGGAGGTGGAGCGCCAACCCAGACTGCCTCGCGCATGTGGCGTTCGAGCGACGGCAAGACGCGCATCGACATGCCCCAGACCAGCGTCATCTCCGATCCGATTTCAAAGCACACCATTGTGCTCGATCACCTGAAGAAGGAAGCGAGCATCATCCCGATGCCTCCACCGGGGTCCCCAGCTGTGCCGCCGGGCGCGTCGCCAGCAGCTGCCGCCGCCCTCCATCCCTCGTCTCTACATGTGCAGGACCTGGGCAAGTCGATGATCGAGGGACACGAAGTCGAGGGCAAGCGCTACACCCTGCCCCACGTCCCGCCGCCTCCCAAGCCCCAGATCCCGGGGAGGGCGATACCAGGGATGAAGATCCCCGGAATGAAAGTGCCCGGCGCGCCACCGGTGCCCGGAGTAAAGATGCCCGGTGCCCCGCCGTTGCCCGGAGCAAAGATGCCCGCTGCTCCAGCGGCGCCGGGGGCCAAACTGCCCGATGCTCCCTCAATGCCGAAGCCGCCCGGCGCCCCGGCGCCCCCACAAAAGCCAAAGCTGCCAGCGTTGCCGAGCGTAGCTGAGGTGTGGACCAGCGTGAAGTTGAAGACCCCGGTGTTGACCAAGGTCACAACCGCGGCGGGTGAGCACACGACGTATTGCAAACCCACGTTAACCGCAGAGCATCCCCCGTCTGTCTTTCAGATTCCGCCGGGATATACGATCAAGCCACCCAAGCCGCCCACTGTGCCCAAGCCGCCCGCTATGCCCAAGCCGCCAGCTATGCCAAAGCTGCCCGCTATGCCCAAGCTGCCGAAGACGTGAGCGCTGCCGCGGGTCATGCTATAATCTGGGTTCGCCTGCATACGAATCGAGGTAATCTGTGATCTCCTCTGAAGGCGAATCCTGCGCCATCCAAAGCTCTTTAAAGCAGCTCTCTAAGGAAGATCTTTAGACACGAGGTCGAACCATGTCCGGCCACTCAAAATGGGCCACAATCAAGCACAAGAAGGGCGCGCTCGACGCCAAGCGCGGCAAGATTTTTACCCGTCTCATCAAGGAAATCAGCATTGCCGCGAAGAACGGCGGCGGCGATCCTGATACCAATCCTCGCCTGCGCGGCGCCATCCTCGCCGCCAAGAGCGAGAACATGCCTCAGGACAACATCAAGCGGGCCATCCAGCGGGGCACGGGCGAACTTCCCGGCGCTGTCTACGAAGAATTTACGCTGGAAGGCTACGGCCCCGGTGGCGCCGCGGTGTTGCTCGACATCAATACCGACAATCGCAATCGTACGGTGAGCGAGATTCGCCACTGCTTCGGCAAGAACGGCGGCAACATGGCCACGGCGGGCTCGGTCGCATATTTGTTCCACAAGAAGGGCGACATTCTGATCGCCAAGACTGCGGCCAAAGAGGACGACTTGATGAACATCGTTCTCGAACACGGCGGCGAAGACTTGCATGACGACGGCGAGAACTGGGAAATCCTGACCGACACCTCCGCCTACGAGACCGTACTTGAAGCGGTGAAAAAAGCCGGCATTGAGCCCATCTCGGCCAGCGTAGCCATGATTCCGCAGACCTACGTCAAGCTGGAAGGTTCAGCCGCGAACACGATGATCCGGTTGATGGAAGCGCTCGAAGACCAGGATGACGTGCAGAATGTACACTCGAACTTCGACATCGATCAGAAAACGTTGGAAGAAGTGGCCGGATAGTTTTGCAGCAAGGGCTTTGCATCAAGAGAAGATCGTCAAGCCGCCCGCGTGTCGGGCGGCTTTTCTGTGCCTCGATCAGTGGTTAAACAGTTTGCTGAAAAACTCGTTTTGGGTGGCGCAGCGCTTTCAGGATAAAGCCCGTCTTTTCAGGAAGGGATTTATCCCCTGAGGGCTCAGTCTCGAATAAGTAAGGCATTCCGTCGACCGAAGTTTTCAACACCTTCGTGGAAAACACTGTGGAAAAACACCAAAGTACCGTCGTAAGTGATTCACCAAACGAGCGCTTCAGCACTTTGCACTAGAGCGAGTGCTGGCACTTTCGTGGTACAACTCGCGGGTAAAAATACTTTTGAAAGTCAGACTCGACAAACTTCTCGTGGACCGTGGGCTCGCCGCCTCGCGCGAACGGGCGCATGCCCTGATTCTTGCCGGCAAGGTGCTGGCCGACGATCAGAAGATCGAGAAAGCGGGCGCGCTCGTCTCCGAGGAATGCGCGATTCGCCTGCTCGGCGAGGATCTGAAATACGTGGGCCGCGGCGGACTGAAGTTGGAGCGCGTCCTCGAACACTGGAAGATCGCAGTCACGGGAAAGGTCTGCCTCGATGTCGGTGCGTCCACCGGAGGATTCACCGATTGTCTGCTCCAGCACGGCGCCGCGCAAGTCATCGCGGTCGACACTGGCTATGGCCAGATGGATTTCAAACTACGCCAGGATGCGCGAGTCCGGCTGCTGGAAAAAACCAACGCCCGCTATCTGACGCGCGAAGTCGTCGACATGGACGTGGATTTCATCGCCATGGACGTCTCCTTCATCTCCGCGACTCTGGTTCTTCCCGCCGTGATCGCAGCAGCGTTTCCGGAATCGCCGGCAGCACGCCGAGGACGGCAAATCGTCGTGCTGGTAAAGCCTCAGTTCGAAGCGGGCAGAGAACATGTGGGCAAGGGAGGCATCGTCCGCGACCAAGCCGCACAACTCGCAGCCGTGGAAAAAGTAAGATCCACCCTGCAAACCCTGGGCGCAGTGCAGACCGACGTGATCGAGTCGCCCATCCTCGGCGCTGAAGGCAATCGCGAGTTCCTGCTCTACTGCACGTTCTAATCCTCAGTGATCCTCAGCGTCCTCTGTGGTGAAGCCCTTGAATTTCTGTACAATCTGTCTTTGACTATGGCCAGCCCGCAAGCATCGTCCCAGGAAATCGCCCATAAAACCGCAGCCATCATTGCGCGGCCCGACCGTACCGAAGTCGCGCAGATTCTTCCCGGGCTTCTCACCTGGCTCGCTGAGCACTCCTACAAAGTGATCATCGATCAGGAAACCTCAACGTACATAACCGACCAGGAAATCGTGCCACGGCCGCAAATGTCGACGAGGTCACTCGATCTCGTCGTGGTCCTGGGCGGCGACGGAACCCTGTTGTCTGCTGCAAGAGTCACGGCTGCGGTCGATGTCCCTCTGCTCGGCGTCAACCTGGGATCTCTCGGATTCCTGACGGAAGTGCCGCTACAATCGCTCTATTCAATGCTCGAAGCCATCGCGGAGGGCCGCGCCTCGGTCGACCATCGAACACTCATGCAGGTCCAATTGTTGCGCGCAGAGACGGTTCGCGGCAGCTATCTGGTTTTCAATGACGCGGTAGTAAACAAAACTGCTCTCGCCCGCCTCAACACCTACGATCTGTACATCGACAAGGCATTCGTCTCCAGTTACCGCGCCGACGGCATGATCGTAGCTACTCCGACGGGTTCGACTGCGTACTCTCTATCCGCGGGCGGGCCTGTGCTCATGCCCACAGTCAACGCCTTCGTGATCACGCCAGTCGCTCCGCATTCCCTGACGCATCGCGCGCTGGTGGTGCCGGATTCGGTCGAGATCGAAATCCTGATGCGCAGCGAAGAGGAAGTCGCCTACTTGAGCCTGGACGGACAACCCGGCCTCGACCTTCGCGATGGCGACCGCGTCCGCTGCCGCCGCTCCGAGCATCAGGTGAGCCTCTTCCGGACAGGGACAGATTTCTTCCACCTGCTCCGCACCAAACTGAAGTGGGGAGAGCGGCAGGACTGAGAGACAGAGGGAGGCGCAGAAGCGATCAAGATTCAGCGCGCAGCAGGTCCGACACTTTCTCCCGCCGCCGAATCACCTTGGCCGTTCCGCCGCTGACCAACACTTCCGCCGCGCGCGGCCGTGTATTGTAGTTCGACGCCAGCACCATCCCGTAGGCGCCAGCATCCAGAATGGCCAGCAGATCTCCTTCGCCAACGACAGGCAACTCACGGTCGCGCGCGAAAAAATCTCCGGTCTCGCACACCGGACCGACAATATCCGTGACTTCGGACTTCGCCGTCGCACCCGCGCTTTGTTGGACCGGGCTCTGTTTGACAGGGATGATCTCGTGATACGCGCCGTAGAGCGCGGGCCGGATCAGGTCGTTCATCGCGGCATCGACTACCAGAAATCGCTTGCCATCATTTTGTTTGCGATAGAGCACGGACGTCACCAGAACGCCCGCCGGACCAATGATCGAGCGTCCGGGTTCGAGCAGCAGCCTTACGTCCAGGCCGCGCAGCGGTGCGGAGAGCGACCGCGCGTACGCCTCCACATCGGCAGAGAAAGCACTAGCTTTCTCGTACGCAATGCCCAGCCCGCCGCCCGCGTCAATGTAATCGATGCGGTGGCCGTCGCCGCGTAGTTCGCGGACCAGGTCCGCCACGCGCGCCATCGCCTCCCCGAAAGGCGCGACATCCGTGATCTGCGAGCCGATGTGAACGCTCACCCCGCGCACCTTGAGGTATCGCGCGCCTGACGCTTTTGCGTAGAGCGCCCGTGCATCGCGGATGGGCACTCCAAACTTGTGCTTGCGCAGGCCGGTAGAAATGTAAGGATGCGTCTCAGCGGCGACATCGGGATTCACGCGCAGCGCCACCGGCGCCGTCTTGCGCAGGCGTCCCGCGCACTCTGCCAACGCCCACAATTCCGACTCGCTCTCGACGTTGAAAAGCATGATTCCCGCCTTCAACGCCGCGGTCAATTCTTCCCGCGTCTTGCCCACGCCGGAGAACACGACTTTCTTCGCCGCTTTGCGATCGGCGGCGAGTACGCGTTCCAGTTCGCCTCCGGAGACCACGTCGAACCCGCAGCCCTTCCTCGCTAACATTCGCAGAATAGTCAGGTTCGAATTCGCTTTGACGGAATAACAGATGGTGTGCGGCACCTCGCGAAACGCAGCGTCAAATGCGTCATAGCGCTCGCGGATCATCGCCGCCGAGTAAACATACAACGGCGTGCCATGCTGCTCGGCCAAATCCAGCATGTCCACGTCTTCGCAGTACAGGACAGACGGCCCGTCCCGCCGCAGAAGGCCGCGCTTGGTCTCGCGATAGACGAATCCAGGGGGCCGCGCTGCCGGGCTCTGACTGCGCGCTGTCATTTCTTCTTGGCAGGGCTGTGCGTGCTGCCGTGCACGCGGATGGCGACCACGGTCTGGTCGTCGAACGTTTCCACGCCCGCCGAATGTTCGGCGGCGGCCTTGAAAAGCGAATCGACGACGCACTTCGCCGACTTCGCAGAGCACTCGGAAACAATTTTCTCGACGCGTCCTCGCCCGAAGAGTTCCCCCTGGCGGTTGCGGGCGTCGAGAATGCCGTCGCTGAAGAACACGAACATGTCTCCGGGCTTCATGCGGAACTTGAATTCATCGTAGTCGGCTTCGTCGAACAGGCCGAGGGGCAGGCCCGTCGCCTCGATCACTTCATTCTGCCCACCGTGCACAAAAATGGGCCGGGGAAGTCCGGAGTTCGCCACCGTCAGCGTGCGATGCTCATCGTCCCACACCGCGTAAATAATCGAAACGAACTGTGCTTCGATGCGGCGCTCCGCCAGTGACAGATTCACCGCCGAGAGCATTTCCGCC
This sequence comes from Acidobacteriota bacterium, assembly GCA_013289685.1. Classification (GTDB taxonomy): domain Bacteria; phylum Acidobacteriota; class Terriglobia; order Terriglobales; family Acidobacteriaceae; genus Sulfotelmatobacter. Next base: position 38,952 of record JABCZL010000012.1, read on the forward strand.
GACCCCGGTTCAATCGGCGCGTGCGACCGGATAATTCCGCTGACCAGCGCTGCATAAATGGCTGCCGGCGCGCCCTTTCCGCTGACATCGCCGATCACGATGCCCAGCCGCGACATTGAATAAGGGATGAAGTCATACAAGTCGCCGCCGATGGCCCGCGCGGGAACGAACTTCGCAGCGATGTCCAGGTGAGCCAGTTTCGGATACGTCTGCGGCAGCAGACGTCCCTGTAATTCCCGCGCCAGAGCCAGATCGCGCTCCAGTCGCCGCTCCTGCCGCTCGATCTCTTCGTACAGGCGCGCGTTCTCGACGGCAATCGCAATCTGCGCCGCCAGAGTCGTCATGGTGCGTTTGTGTTCTTCGGTAAAAAATCCCCGCCGCGTGTGTTCCATGTCGAGCACGCCAATTACTTTGTCCTTGTAGATCAGCGGAACCACCAACTCGGATCGCGTCTCCGGATTCGCCTCGACGTAGCGCGCATCTTTCGTGACATCGGGCACAAGAACAGCTTGCCTGCTCTCCGCCGCATAGCCGACCAACCCACGCCCCAGCGGGATCTCATGCTTCAGATGAATGTTCTCATTGAAGCGCAGGGAAAAACGGTGCTGCAGTTTCTCCCCAGCAGGATCAAGCAAAAGAATGCTGAACATCTGGTAGTCAATCAACCGCCGCACCAGCTCGGCGATCCGGCCCAGCAACTCGTCCAGGTTCAGAATCGAAGTCAGTTCCCGCGCGATTTCGTTGAGCAGAAGCAGAATGCGCGCCTGCTTGGTCGTCCTCGTATAGAGCTGGGCATTTTCAATGCCCGCCGCCATGCGCGACGCCACCAGCGTCAGCACGCGGACATGCTCCTCATTAAAATAGCCTGGCTCACGGGCTTCGATGTCGATGACGCCGATGACGCGGTTCTTGGTCATCAGCGGGACCGCGAGTTCCGAGCGCACATTGGGAACCGCCTCGATGTAGCGCGGGTCCTGGGTGACGTCGTCAATCAGTACCGCCTGTCGCAATTGCGCCGCCTGCCCTGTAACGCCTTCACCCACTTTGATCCGGCTGCGCTCCGCAAACTCCGGTGGATAGCCCACCTGAAAGCGGAAACGCAGTTCCTGAGTTTTATCGTTGAGCAGCAGAATCGCAAAAATCTCGTAATCGATGACCTTGCGCACCACTTCGGCGACCCGGCGCACCGTTGTATCCAGGTCGAGCGATGTGGCCAGCACGTCCGCCACGTCGAGCAGCAGCGACTCGACCGGCAAGCGATCCGGTTTGGAAACGACAGAACCCATTGCTTTTGTATGATAGCAGCCGCGTTCCCCTCCCCTTATTGGGAAGGAACTTGACTCGCAAGGCGCCAACTCATCGTCCGCGTTCTACGCGCGTCGCACTATCCCCGGCCTCTACACTCTGGGCACAACGCAAATGTCAGCGAGATTGCGATATTTCTCCGCATAGTCCAGCCCGTAGCCCACCACGAACTCATCGGGAATCTTGAATCCGACATAGTCGCCTTCGAGCGGAAGCTTGCGCCGTGACGGCTTGTCGAGCAGTGCCGCGACTTTCAGCGACCGGGGTTGACGCGCCAGCAGCATCTTTTTCAAATACGTCATCGTCAGGCCCGTGTCGAGGATGTCCTCCACAAGAATAATGTTCTTGTCCTTGATGGATTGATCCACGTCCTTCAGCAGCCGCACTTCGCCGGTGGAATCCCAGCCACTCTTCAATTCACTGGCCGGGCTGGGGCGATTCCCATAACTCGAAACTCCAATGAAGTCGAAGGTAGAGTCGAGCTGCACCTGCCGTGTCAGATCGGCCAGAAAAATTGCCGCGCCTTTGAGCACACCTACAAAAATAACGGACTGGCCCGCGAAGTCCTTCGTGATCTGCTCGCCCAACTCGACCACGCGCTTGGCGATATCCTGCCGCGAAATCAGCACCTTGAGTTCTGCCATGGCGTTTCATATTAAACTAGGTTGGCCGATTATTGGAAAAGCACTCAGGAGTCGACACTCATGCTTCGAAGGGTTCGGAAACAACCCGCATGGCTGAGTGGTGAATAGCTAGAAGCTAGAAGCTAGGAGCTAAAGCGCAGCATGAATCTGAAAGGCATTAAACTCACGTGGCTCGGTCACTCGACCTTCCGCATCGAGACTCCGGCCGGGAAGACGATCTTCATCGATCCCTGGATCATGGGTAATCCCATGTGCCCCGAAGCCGACAAGAAAGTGAAGAAGGCCGACATCCTGCTCTGCACCCACGGTCACGGAGATCACATCGGCGACGCTGTCGAAGTCGTCAAACATCACAACCCGCTCGTCGTTGGGATCTACGAACTTTGTCTCTGGTTGGCGAAAAAGGGCGCCAAAAAGATTTCTCCCATGAACAAAGGCGGATCGCAAACCGTCGGCGACATCAAAGTGACCATGGTGCACGCCGATCATTCCTGCGGCATCCAGGATGGCGACGAAATCATCTACGGTGGCGAAGCATGCGGCTACGTCATCGAGTTTGAGAATGGCGTGAAAATCTATCACGCGGGCGACACGAACGTATTCGGCGACATGGCGATCATCCGTGAGCTTTACGCCCCCGAGATCGTCATGCTGCCCATGGGCGATCTTTTCACCATGGGACCGCGCGAAGCTGCATACGCAATCAATCTGCTGAAGCCGGAGACCGTAATCCCCATGCATTTCGGGACCTTCCCGGTGCTCACGGGAACTCCTGGGGCGTTGCAGAAACTGGTCCCAGGAGTTGAAGTACGCGAGATGAAGCCGGGCGTCACCATCGGCGGCTGAAAGCCAGTAAGACTATTACACTCGGAAAGGGAAGCGCGTGACTCAAGCCAAGGTTTCTCAAGCCAACGTTCCTCAAGCCAGCCTTACTCAAGCCAGCCTTACTCAAACTAAGAAGAAAGACTCCGCCGCCAGTTGGCGGCACTACAACTTCACCACCGCCGGTCCAGTCGACGACTACCTCTATTCCATGCTGCCCAAGCGAGACGAAGTGCTGGCCGAGATGGAAGACTACGCGACCGAGCATAAAGTCCCCATCGTGGGGCCGGCCGTGGCGCGCGTGCTGCAGCAACTGGCGATCATGATCAACGCCCGCACCGTATTCGAGCTGGGTTCAGCCATCGGTTATTCGACCATCTGGTGGGCCCAGGCCGTGGGCGACAAGGGACGAGTGATCTACACCGACGGTGACCGGAAGAATACGGAGCGTGCCCGCGGATATTTCGCCCGCGCCGGAGTCTCGAACCGCATCACGCTGCACACCGGCGACGCGCTGGAATTCCTGTCCGAGCAGAAGCAGGAGTTCGACATCATCTTCAACGACGTCGACAAGGAAGACTACCCGCGCGTGCTGCGCCTGGTCGCGCCGCGCTTGCGCAAAGGCGGACTGTTCATCACCGACAATGTGCTGTGGAGCGGACGAGTCGCCGAGAAGAATCCCGCCGACGCAAGGACCAAGGCCATTCTCGAGTTCAACCGCAAACTCTACGACGCGAAAGAGTTCTACACGACCCTATTGCCCATCCGCGACGGCCTTGCGGTCGCATTGAAAAAATAGCACGGCTAGTTGGGCAGCAGTCCGTAAATGTCGACTTCCGTCCGCGTGCTCACGTAGACCTTGCCGTTGGCAATGGTCGGCGGCACAAACTTCACCGCATTCCCCGCCTGATCGCGATTGCTGGCGGCCTGCGCGCTGTTCCAATATTCCGTTGCGAGATTGGTCGCATCGTAGGCGTGAAGCACAGCAGGCCCCGAGCATGCCGCGGGCACGGGGGACGTATAACAATAGCCAGAGTTTGGGTTGCCCGAGTTAGGGCTGGCATAGCCGTAGAGGCCAGCGTCAATGCCCCACACAATCCCGTTCGACGTTCCCTGGGACGACACCGACGGCGTAACATCCGGGAAGCCAAAAGCCTGGCTCGACTGCGAAGTGGCGGTCGTGTTGAACTGCCCACCGGCGAACGAAAACTGCTTCGGGACATCGCCGGCCCCGGCAAAATACAGGTTGTTCTCCCAGAAGGCGGGTGTTCCCCAGAATCCTGGGTCGTTGGTTGCCTGGAAATATTGCACGACCTGGTTCGACCCAGAGTTGTAAAAGCCCATTATGTCACGGTTAATCAAATAGACGACCCCGTCTTTTCCGAGTTGGATCAGCAGGTGCTTTGGCCCGGATGTTTGATCGGGGAGAAGCACCGGAGCACCCGAACCGAGATCGACGTCGCCGGCCTCGAGGTTGGCCTCGTCGTCAGGGCTAAACCACCCGTTCACCTGCATCGAGGTGGTCCCGGCCAGTGGACTAAGACTGAGAACGCTGTCGCCGTAATCATTCCGCATGGCCATGCCGGTGCCCTGGTCAAATATGCCATTCCCAGTAGCGACGTAAACATTGTTAGCACTGTCCACCGCGGGTGCGCCGCCAGCACCCCAAATTCCGCCATCGGCGCCGCCATTCGGGCCGCTCACTCCGTTTGGGGTGGTGTTGAAAACGTGCGGCTTTTGTTGCAGGTTGGCAGCGTTATAGCCGAACAGCCAGCCATGATAAGGAGTAGCGTCCTCGTGCGCGGCAAACGCCACATAGACGATTCCGTCGCTCGACAGCGCCAGCCCCGACCGCTGATGATGCAGCTGCGAGTTAAACGTCAGCAGACCGCCAACCGATCCATCGCCGACCCCCGCGACCGAAGCCGCTATCGTGACCGGCCCGTTGTGTTTCTCGTTTCCTGTCGCCAGGTCCAAAGCATGCAGCCGGTGATAAAACGTCGCCACCGAACCGGAACAGTTTCCTGAACTTGTGGGATTGCTCTCGGAAGCGCTGACCACATAAATGGTATTCGTCGCCGGATCAATCACCGGCGTACCGGTCACGCCGACTTCCGGATAAACGTCCCCAAAACAAACCCCCACGTCATTCCATGTCACCGGCGTCTCGTTCGCGGTGCCGCCGTGCAGCGCTGGGTCGAGAAGTTTGGCCTGCCAATACGTGACACACGGACTGGCATCAGCATCAAAGGCGTAAAGGCTGTCGTGCTGCGTGGCTACGAACACGACATTATGAGTGCCGCCACCGATGCTCAATCCCGGCACCCAGAGCGGCTGAGTGTAAACCGCGCCATCAACCGCGCAGGAGAAAAGCTTCCCAAAGGTGGCCGTGCCCACCGTCGACGAGGTCAGCGCATACTCCTGCGTGTTGGCTCCATCTCTCGACAAGTCGTTGTGGTAAGTGAACACGCCCGCCAGGTCCGTGACGGCCACGCTCGCCGACGCCGAAGATGTAGGCAAAGCAACGCTGGCCGCAGTGACGGTGTGAGTGCCGCCCGTTGCCGGTGGCGTATAGAGACCGCTGGCGCTGATCGTCCCTACCGTCGCGCTGCCGCCTGCCACGGCATCCACGCTCCAAGTGACCGTCAGGTTGCTGACATTCCCAGTCACCGTCGCCGTGAATTGTTGCGTCTGGCTGGTCGCAACAACCGCGGCGAGCTTGGGAGAAACCACGACCGTGGCATTGGGCGGGACGACACCGCCACCGCCGCCGCATCCCGTCACCAGCAGTATCCCGGCGACAATCCACAAACCACCGAACTGCGCGCTTCGTGTCATGTCCGACTCCTGGCCAGGAGGAAATTCAGAACAGATACCGTCCTCGTTCCCACGCAATCGCGCATTACTTCGCCGCTGCCTGCACCAATTCCACGTCGATGGTGATCGTGATCTCGTCTCCGATGCCGCCGGGCATCGTAACGATACCAAAATCCTGCCGGTTGATTTTAGTCGTCGCCGACGCTCCCATACGCTGCCCGCTGCCCATCGGATCCTTGATCGGCGCCGTGGGTCCGTCCACGTCGAGCACCACTTCTTTGGTCACGCCATGAATCGTCAGGTCGCCCGTGATCTTCAGTTTCCCAACCCCTGCAGCTTTCGCAGCCTTGGAATGAAACGTAATCGTCGGATATTTCTGCACATCGAAAAAGCGTGGGCTGCGCAAGTCGTTGTCGCGCATTTCCACCCGTGTGTCCACTGAATTTGCGTCGATCGTCACCTCTAGAGAATCCTTCGACGGATCTGCCGGATCATACTTCGCCGTGCCGCTCACTTTCGTGAACGCCCCCCGCACCGTGGATACGCCAAGATGCCGCACGGAAAATTGTGCGGCAGTGTGATTGGGATCGATCTGCCAGGTTCCAGCTTGTGCCGCGGCGGTGGCGGCCACCGCGAGTGCGGTCACGAGAGTCAGAACAAAACGGGACATATTCAAGCTCCTCTCAGAGTAATTGGGTTCAGCAATCCTAAATGGACTTGACCGGAATCGCCAACAAGTCGTCAACCAGCCCGACTTCCTTCTGCAGGAATGGTTCGGCGTAGGTCACGCCCCCCAGCATGCCGTAGAAGCGCGCCATGGCCTCCACGCGGGCGCGGATCTCATCATGGGCCGGAAACAGATCTTTGCCCGCCTCCTGGTCGCTGAACTGCGATTTATACGCGAGAATCGAAGCGAACTTTCCCTCAAACTCTTCGCTGATATCAACGACAAAGGTCGGCCGCACATCGTAATAAAGCGTGGCGTAAACGATCTTGAACGGCCGATGAGGAGCAAGCAAAGTAGCGCCGGCATCCTGCCGGCTGTCCTGAGGGCGCCCCGCCCTCAGTTCGCTGGAAGAGGCGAAGCTCTCAGAAGTTTTTGAACCGAGACCCGACGCCTGCGAGCTGAGAGCTTTCTGCGGATCCAACTTCGCCAGCCCCGCGAGGAAACAAGCCTCATATCCCAGCACCGACGCCGTGTAATGATCCGGATGCCGCCCTTTCCAGTAAGGCAGAATGACCACCCTCGGCCGCGCCTCCCGAATCACGCCCGAGACCTTCAGTCGGTTCTCCCACGTGTTCTCGACACGACCATCAGGAAGGTCGAGCGCCCGCCGCCAGATCACGCCCAGAATTTTCGCCGCATCGTCGGCTTCGCGCGCACGATCTTCCGCCGTCCCGCGCGTGCCCATCTCGCCCTGCGTCAGGTCGAGAATGCCGGTACGCTGCCCGCGCTGCGCGGCTTTCAGCAGCGTACCGCCGCAGGTTTGCTCTACATCGTCGCGGTGAGCCGCGATGGCCAGAATGTCCAAAGATTGGACGTTCGAAGATTGACTAAGGGGAAGGGAAGACATGTCAGTCGAGACTGCCTTGCTCGAGCACCACATTCTCGCGCACGATCAGCCGGTGCGCCGCCATTTCCTTCAGCGTGGGCAGCACGCGGTTCACGTGCTCATCGGTGTCGACAAAAATGATGATCACCGGCAGCTTGCCTCCCGCCTCGACCAGATGCGATGTCTCCACCCGCTGCCGCCCCAGGAATCCCGCCACAGCATGGATCGCAATGGCCGCGTACGCGTTCTCCTTGCGCAGATAGTTGAGAATCTCCATGTGCAGCGGCCGGTGATGCCACTGGTCCGCCTCGTTCAAGTAGATGGTGACCTGGACTGCCATGGCTGCAGGCATTTTACTCGCGAACATCGTTACTCGCGAACCTCTCTGGAAATCTGCCACTCCTGCCGCAACAACCCATACAGCTCCGAATCCACGAACTCGTCCCACTTGCGCAGATGCTCGCGTTGGCAGCCTTCATAGTGCATCCCGAGCTTCACCAGAATGCGTCCGGAGGCCGCGTTGTGCTTGAAATGCGAGGCAAAGATGCGGTGTAGACCGAGGTCTTCGAATCCGTAGCGCAGCATTTCCCGCGCGGCCTCCGTCGCATATCCCTGTCCCCAGTACTGCACGCCCAGCCAGTAGCCCAGTTCGGCGTGCTGGTGTTGATCATCGACGCGCAGGCCAATGCCGCCAATCTGTCGGCCATCGCTGCGCAGAGTGATCGCCAGCCAGATCCTGCCGGGCTCCTGCGCGAGCGTCAGAAAATCTCGGGCATCCTGCTCGGTATAGGGATGCGCAATGCGCAACGTTGTGGCCGCCACCTCGCGCGTGCCGATCAGCGGCAGCAGTTCTGCAATATCGCCCTCGGCGTAGGGACGCAACTTCAGCCGCGCCGTTTCGAGCGTCGGAAGCGCCGTCATGCTCAGAGCGCCCGCGCCAGCGCCATTCCCGCGAGCGCGCCGCCCAGGCAGAGTAAGTTGTTGCCGAGGACGTTGGTCAGCATCAGTCCCCACTGTCCCTGCTCGAAGTAAGACATGGTCTCGAACGCGTAGCTGGAAAATGTGGTGAACGACCCGCAGAATCCCACCACCACCAGCAGCCTCCAGCGCGGGTCTACCAGCACGCGTTCGCTGGTCCAGATGACGAAGAAACCCACGATGAAGCTGCCCACAATATTGATGCCCAGCGTTCCGTAAGGAAAGATAGGGCCGAGCTCTCGGGCAGCCAGACGGCTCAGCAGGTATCGCAGGTTGGCGCCGACAATTGCGGCGACGGATATGGCGAGAAAATCTTTCACGATGGAGCTCCTACGAAATTGGATTCTATTCTGTAGGAGTCATCAGCCTGCAGTCCATGAGCAGGCGGTTGTGGCGAACTCCATCGCCGTACTTTGTTTTTTACCACAGGGGCTGGCTGCGCTGACAGGCAGCCCTTCCGCGTGAATCATTTTGCATTGTCGTCCGGGTACCCGACCCAGCGGGGGCCGTCGCATCCATCGGACAAAGACTCCGATAGTCGACAGTCAACCCCTGATTCGTCTTTCTCGTCCTTCAGAAAGATCACATCATCCACCACCAAGCGCCCGTTCTCCCGTACCAGGATTGCCGCAACGTGCCAAACCCACCACGAACTCGTGTTCGGCGTCCCATGAGTGAGCCTTACGTATATGTGAAAGGAGCCATCCGTCTCCGATTCTGTTCTCTCAATGTGGAAGGTGCGTGGCTCGGTTTTTTCGTCGTTACCTGAGAAGAGTCCCATCTCCAGCACTGGTGGCTTCAGATCAGGGTCTGGATACTGCCGATGCCAATCTTCTCCACATGCGATGTTTAAATCGATTCTATGCATCAGTGTCTTGCTGAGATAGGGTGCGAAGATCTTCCAGTCCGCGCCCGAAAGCATGCCGACCGGGGGACGAGCCACTACCTCCTGATAAAGGCTCCGAACAAGAGCCACTGGCTGGTCGGGCAGGCTATACCCGGCCCATTTGGGGCCATAGCATCCCGCGGATAAATATTCCGATAGCCGCCTGTCGGCGGGCCGGTCCTCTGGCTTGTCGTAGATATTGTCATTGACGTAGATAACATCATCGATGACATAGTGGCCGTTCTCGCGCAGCACGACGGCTCCAACGCGCCAGGTCCACGGGCGCTGCGGCGGATTCTCCCAGGTGAGCTTCACATATACACGCGCGGAGCCATCCTTCACGGATCGCGTTTTCTCAATTTGGAAAGCCCGCGGTTCGGCTTCCACGCCATCGCCGGAGAAGAGTCCGTATATAGAGGCCCGTTCTTCCTTCAAGTGGGGCTCCGGGTTTTCCCGGTCCCAATCAGCGGAGCAGTCCTTGGCCAAATCAATTCTGTGCAGCAATGCCTTGCTGAGATAGGGCGCGAAGATCTTCATGTCTGCGCCTTCTGGGATGTCGTGCGGGTGACGAGCTACCACTTCGGTATACAGGCTTCGGACGAGCGCGTCTGGCTGCGTGGGAAGGCTGCGTGACTTGCTCTGGTCGGCATTCTGGCCGAGAGCCAACGTGGCCCCGAGCTGCAGAAGGAACTGCAGAAGAATGACGCATCGCAAGCGATTCATATCACCACCTCGGCGCTAGCTCGGGTTGAGGTCAACGCCGCTCTTACTTCTTCCGCTCCACCAAAAACCGCGCCAGTTCCTTCAGCGTCTCCGCCTGTTCGCCAAAACTGTCCAACTCCGCGAACGCCTCGTTCACCAGAGCATCCGCCCTGCGCTCCGATGCTTCAATTCCAAACAGCGCCGGGTACGTCGCTTTCTCGGAAGCCGTATCTTTGCCGGCAGTTTTCCCCAGCTGTTCCGACGTCTGCGTCACGTCGAGCACATCATCCACAATCTGAAACGCCAGGCCAATCGCCAATCCGAACGCCCGCAGCTTTGCCACCTGATTCTCTTTCGCCCCGCCGTACAACCCTCCACTCACCAGGCTCGCCGTAATCAGCGCAGCGGTTTTCGAGCGGTGAATGTACTCCAGCATCTCCGCCGTCGGCCGCATGTGTTCCGACTCGAGATCCACGACCTGCCCGCCAATCATGCCGTCGATGGTGCCAGTGCCGCGCGCGATCTCCTCGATGATGCGTACGCGCGCTTCCGCCGGACACTTCAGCCGAGCCAGAACTTCATACGCCTGGGTCTGCAACGCATCGCCTGCAAGGATCGCGATGGCCTCGCCAAACGCCTTGTGACACGTGGGCCGACCGCGGCGCAGATCGTCGTTGTCGAGCGCGGGAAGATCGTCGTGAATCAGCGAATAAGTGTGCAGCATCTCCAGCGCCGCGCCTAGCTCCTCAATGCGCGCTGGCAGAGATCCCGTCACCATCCGCCCGGCCTCAATGCACAGCACAGGCCGCAGGCGCTTGCCGCCGGCAAACACACTGTGCCGCATGGCCTTGTGGATCGACTCGGGATACTGCGTCTCCAGTGGAATCAGCCGGTCGAGCGCGGCGTCAGTCAACTGCCGTCCTTGTTCGAGAGTCTCCTTGAGCATGAAGCAGTGAGTATAACAAGGCGGCTCAATGGGAAGAGTCTGTGGTGGCGAGTAGATGACAAAAATTAAGGACGCCGGTTTGGCGTCCTCGACGTTCAGCTGATTTACTAAAGATTGACTTACTCAGGATCGATTTACTTAGAGTTGATCTATTACTTTCGATCTACGCCGCAGCACTCCGCGAAAGCGCCGCATTCCGGAGAACCGAAGTCAGCACGTTCCCCACATCGTCCGCGGGGCATACATCGCTGGCGCCGGCCGACAGCGCAGCCATCCACATTTCCTCATCGGGGATGCGGTGGGTGCAGACGATGGGCAGTTCAGGAAAGTCGCGGTGCAGACTCTCCACATCGGCCAGCATCCAATGTTCGAGGTTCAGAATCACCGCCTCGGGATGGGTGCGGACTACGTCGTCCCGCAATTCTTCCGGGGAGCGAGTTACGTGCACTGAGAAGTGAGAGCGGAGTCCACCGGCCAGGGACCTTGCCACTCCAGGATTCTTTTCCAGAACAACTACGCTTTGAGCCATATAACCCCCGATTTTTCAACCTTTGTCAACGGCGGACGTCAACATTCGACTAGGGCTGCGGGGTGGCTTGCGAAAACCACGACTCCACAGACATCTAAAGCTCTCGAATCGCGGTCAGAAATCCGCACGACTTACCGTCGTGCTGAAGACTTTTCCGTCAGCGGTTCGAATGGTTCAGCCTGAAGCTTCCCGTTTTTCTTCAGCAGAATTTCTACTTTTCCCTCCGCCTGCTCCAATTCCTTCCGGCAGGCCGAAGAAAGCTGCATGCCTTCTTCGAACAGTGTCAGAGACTTCTCTAGAGGGACTTCTCCCTTTTCCAGCTCCTGAACAATCTTCTCCAGTCGCTGAAGGCACTCTTCAAATTTTGGCAACGGGGTTTTCGCTCCGTCTCTTATTGTAATGCAACTATTTCGAAGAAGTGTCCAGTCTTTTTGATGGGGTGGATCGAAAAAAATGGACCCTGCAGTCCCGTGGTGGGAACGGTTCCAGGACAGAAGGATTTGCAATATCGTTTTGCTACCGAGGTGAATCGATTCAATGGTCCGACGTCGGGTTCGTCCTCCGGAAATGACAATTAGACCGTGACGATAGATTTCCACAGGCCCGATGTTCGCTGGCCGTAGTGCTCGCCGCTATGTTCCACGGCCCACATCCAAGCGTAGGAATTGTGGACCAGTCCCGGAGCGTGAAACTGCTCTTGAACGAACGACGGGAGCGTCGTAAAGTGGCCAAACCGCTTCCGACGGACCGGGAGTCGCGGAGGAGAAAGAGGCCTGCCAGTGAGCCGAACGACGTATTTCGAAAGCGTTCAGCAGGATCTGAAGTACGCGATCAGGACCATGCTTAAGAATCCTGGCTTCTCCGTGGCGGTGGTGCTCACCATCGCGCTGGGAATCGGAGCCAACACCGCCATGTTCTCCGTGATTCGCGCGGTGCTGCTCAAGCCGCTGGAATACCGCGAGCCGGACCGCATCGTTCTCATCGCCGATGGAGCCACGCCCGTGCGGGCTGAAGAAATCGTCGCAACCAGCCGCTCCTATACGGAGGTCGGAGCCTACGCCAACGGGTTGGAGGAAATGGCGCTTTCCGGCAACGGAGAGCCTGAGGTTCTGAAAGTGGCTCGTGTTTCGGCAAACTTTCTTCAAATTCTCGGCGTGAGTCCGCTGCAGGGCCGAGGTTTTCTGGCGGAAGACGACAAGCCTGGCGCGGCGCCGGTGACCCTGATCAGCGCCGGGCTGTGGCAGCGGCGCTTCGGAAGCGACCCGTCAATAGTTGGCCGCACGATCACTCTTGCAGGCGTGCCACACACCGTGGTCGGCGTAATGTCGGCCAGCTTTCGATTTCCAATTGCAGATGCGTGGGTGACCAAGCCCTCGGAGTGGTCGGTGATTTCGGCGCAATCGCGGCCACTGAGCCCCATTCTGGCCGTGTTTGGCCGGTTGAAACCGAACGTCAGCTTTCAGCAAGCCAACGCCGAACTAGTCGTCTTGAATCGGCAATACTCCGAGGCACACCCGACCATGCTCGATGTAAAGCCGGACGAGCCGGACGTGGTACGGCCCCTGCGGGAAGAACTGGTCTCTGACATCCGTCCGAAGTTGTGGATGCTATTTGGCGCGGTCGGATTCGTCTTGCTGATCGTCTGCGCCAACATCGCAAGTCTCTTGCTGGCTCGGGCAACCGCGAGGTCGCGCGAATTCGCGGTGCGAGCGGCGATCGGAGCCGGCAGGCTGCGGATCATTTCGCAACTGCTGGCCGAGAGCACTTTGCTCGCGATTCTCGGCGGTGGCTTGGGCATTGCCCTCGCCGCATTGGCGGTGAACGGAATCCGCTCCATGACCTTTGTTGATTTACCGCGCGCCGGAGAAATCAGGATCGATGCATTCGTTCTGGGATTTGGCGCGCTCCTCGCCCTGCTCACCGGCGTAGTGTTCGGACTCGCGCCCGCGCTCAGCGCTTCCCGGCCCGATCTTGCCCCGATTCTTCGAGGCAGCGGCGAAACCGCAGGCCCGGCGGGCTCGAAGCCGGGCTGGCGGTTCAGCTCGCGCGGTCTTTTAGTCGTTGCGCAAGTCGCGTTGTCGATCGTGTTACTGATCGGGGCTACGCTACTGATCGAAAGCCTGGCTCGGGTGTATCGCGTCGACCCAGGATTTCAAACCACCAGCCTGCTTACCGCCAAGATTTCCTTGTCCCCTGCTCGCTACGATACCGATGCGAAAAGGGCAGAGTTCTACCGGGAACTTATCGAACGGACGCAGGCCATCCCAGGAGTCCGCGGAGCTGCGGTAAGTCTCACGCTTCCCATGGAAGACACGTGGATGGGAGCTCCCGTGCAACCGGCAGGAGTGCCTCCCCTCAAACTGAATGAACGGCCTATCAGCATCTTCCAGGACATTTCCCCGGCGTATTTCCGAACCATGCGAATCGCGCTGCATCGGGGAAGAGAGTTCACTGCACAGGACAACGTGAAATCAGTACCGGTGGCAATCGTCAATGAAAATCTGGTCCGGCTTTTCTGGCCGCACTATCCGGCGGGGCCTGACCCCATCGGCCACCGCATTCTTCTTGGCGCCGACGAGAGACCTGTGGAGATTGTCGGCGTCGTGGCCAACGTGCGACACTCCGGCCGGGACGACGATCCGAGAGCGGAACTTTACCTTCCATGCGACCAGAAGCCGCCGCAGTCGGCGATGCTGGCAGTGCGCACCACCGGGGATCCGCTGAGTTTTGCCAACTCCGTTCGCGCGCAAGTGCTGGCCATTGACCGCGATCAGCCCTTGTCGACGATCTCCACCATGGACGATATGGTTAGCGATTCCGAGGGCCAGCTCCGGTTGATGATGAAGCTGCTGGGAGCATTTGCCGGCACGGCGGCCCTGTTGGCGGTGCTCGGACTCTACGGGGTCATTTCATATTCCGTGGTGCGGCGCACGAAAGAAATAGGAATTCGCCGCGCCCTGGGCGCGAGACCTATGGACATCCTGTCGCTCCTATTGAAACAAGCGCTCGTGCTTTCGCTGGCGGGCGCCATGATCGGCGCCGCCGCCTCGCTCGTTGTCACGAGATTGCTGCAGGATTTGTTGTTCCAGGTCAGCCCCACCGACCCAGTCACATTCGCAGGAGTGTCAATAGCATTTGTCTTAGTCGGGCTCGCAGCCAGTCTCGTGCCGGCGCGTCGCGCCGCTGCGATCGAACCGCTCGTGGCGATTCGAACCGAATAGCCAGCCGCTGTGCATTACGGAGCGGCTGACGTATTGGTTCCCAGCGCCTCCAACACATCCACCGCCGAGGTGTACCGCCCCTGGGGCGCGCTGATCTGCGCTCCCTGCGCCATCTGCCGGGCGGCAATCAGCATTTCTCGCGCAATCGCGACGCCCTCAGCCCGCGCCGCCTCCGGGTTCTGCGCCCGCGCCATGCGCTCCAGAATCGCATCCGGCACCGATACCCTCAACTCATTCTTCATGAACTCGGCGTTGCGCACGCTGACCAGCGGCCATATCCCGGCCACGACTGGAATCCGGCAATGCTCAATCCGTTTTAGAAAGTTTTCCAGCAGGCGCAGATCGAACACCGGCTGGGTCACGACATATTCCGCTCCGGCCTGCACCTTGTACTCGAACCGGCGAATCTCTTCATCCATATCAGTGAGCCCCGGGTTGGCTCCCACCCCAATCACAAAGCCAGTTCCGGTTCCGATCGGATTCCCGCCCAGATCAAGCCCGCGATTCAAGTTGTGCACGATGTTGACCAGCCCGATGGCATCCACATCAAACACCGCAGTCGCGTCCGGATAGTTCCCCATCTTCGGCGGATCGCCAGTAATGCAGATGAGATTTCGAATCCCCACCGCAGCCGCTCCCAGCAAGTCGCTTTGAATGCACAGCACGTTTCGATCGCGACAGGTGTAGTGCAGAATCGCGTCAATGCCGACGTCCCGCTGAATGAGCAGCGACAGCGCCTGATTGCTCATGCGCGCCGACGCCCGCGGACTGTCTGGAATATTCACCGCATCCACTCCTACCGATTTTAGAAAGCGCGCGCCCTCGACCTCCTTACGAACGTCGATCCCTTTCGGTGGCACGATCTCCACCATCGTGACAAATTCGCCACGAGCCAGCCGGGCACCCAGCAACGACCTTTCTTCCAGCGGCACGGCCGGAGTCGCCGCCACTTTCGTCGCGCCGCCCGTCACCTGCCCCGCAACCGCCTTACCTCTGGCCTCGCCCACCCGCAGCGCCGATTTCATCACCCGGATGTGTTCTGGAGTCGTCCCGCAGCACCCACCCACCAGCCGGACCCCAGCCGCCACAAACTTGCGCGCATAACTCGCCATGTATTCCGGCGAGCACAAATAAATATTCCTGCCGTCCACCGACCGCGGAATGCCCGCGTTCGGCTGGGCCGCCAGCGGCAGCGACGTCGCCGCACGTACTCGCTCCATCGCGTCCAGCATCGCCACTGGACCTACACTGCAGTTGCAGCCAATGACGTCCGCTCCCCATTCCTCAAGCTTGGGAACAAACTGCTGCGGGTCGGAGCCGTCGAGGCAGTTGCCGTCCTCGTCAATGGTGACCTGGGCCACGATCGGCAGCGTGGCGCTCACATCCCGCGCCGCGAGCATCGCCTGGTGAATCTCTTCGAGATATCCGAAGGTCTCGAGAATCAGCAGATCGACGCCGCCTTCCACCAGCACCTCAATCTGCTGGCGGAATGCCTCACGAGCCTCCTGGAACGAAGTCTTGCCCAGGGGTTCGATTCTGGTACCCAGCGGGCCAACCGATCCCGCCACCCATACATCGAAGCTTTTGGCGGCTTCACGAGCCAGGCGAGCGCCGGCCCGATTGACGTCGCGAACTTTGTCCGCCAAACTGTGCCGTCCCAGGCGGAAAGAGTTGCCACCGAAAGTATTGGTTTCAATAATTTCGGCCCCGGCCTGCAGGTATTCGTGATGAATCCCGCGAATCAAGTCGGGCTGGGAGAGATTCAGTTCATCGTAGGACCGGTTAATGAAAATGCCTTTGGCGTAGAGCAGCGTCCCCATGGCGCCGTCGCACAACACGGGGGATTGCTTGATCCGGGCAAGAAAGTCAGCCGCCATATGTTTTCTGAGAATACAGGATGAAGACCATTTCGTGCATCTCCACGGCGCTGCGCGGGCACTGTCACGAAGAGTGGGAGTATCTCAACGCAATTTCAGCGAGCCCCGCGTGAGGCCGGGTTCTGGGTCTGTTATAATCCACCATTTCGCAATTAAATCTCCCTTTTTCATGTCGTTAGGAGCCTGTCGTTTGAAGAGACGCATCCTCGTTCTTGTGCTTGGAGTAGGGGCCTGCCTGAGTTTCGTTTCCTGTGGTGGAAGCACCAAGACGGCGGGTCCGCCCAGCGGCCTGACTAACCGCGTTCTGGCTTCCCAGGGGACCACATCGACCACCAACTTCGGTGGCCTGGTTATTGTCAATGGTTATACCGATTTTCCGGCGCGGGGCGGTAGGATCAGTGCTGGAAGTTCACCGGGCCTGATGGCGGTAACGCCGTCCCTGAACATTGCGGCGGCCTTCGATGTCAGCTCTAACACTGTCTACGCAACGGACACCACCAAGGAAAGTTCAATCGGCAACATCCGCCTTCCCGGCCCCACCGCGAGCATGGTGTTGCCAGGATCCAACGGGATCGGATTTGCCGCAGTCCCCACGGCCACCGTCACCGGCTTTTCTGTCCTCGGTGCCGTCGAGCAGATGAATTTCTCCAACTCTGTGCTCACCACCATAGCCGTCACCAACGCTCAAACCGTGATCGCCAATGACGGCGGCAGCCAGCTCCTGGTCTTCAGCAACGACTCCGACTCGGTGACCGTGCTGACCCCCGGCCTTGCCGTTCCTCCCGTGGACACGAGTTGTCTCACCAATCCTCCGAATGCGGTGTGTACGATCGTCCCCGGCTTCGACCGCCCCGTCTACGCCGTCATCAGCGGAAATACTGCCTACATTTTGAACTGCGGCGCGGAGTGTGGTGGCACCCAAGCCAGTGTGCAGACCCTGGACTTATCGACCTTCGCCGTGGGCGCGCCGGTGAACGTGAATGGCGCTACGATGGGTTTTCTGAACGGGACGCAACTTTATGTTGCCGGAAATGGCACTCCGACCGGACCCCTCTGCACCTCGATTACGGGCGCCGCCAAGACCGAAGCGACCTACTGCGGGACGCTCGATATTGTCGACGTCAGTTCCATGACCGACCCGTACTTCAACAATCCCGGCACCGAAATCGCCATCCCCGACGGCTTCCATGACCGCATGGATTTGAACGTTCTGGGCCAGCTCTTCATCGGCTCGCACGACTGCACGAACATCGGCAACGTGAATAATCCGAGCGGGGAAGTCCGCGGCTGTCTTGCCATCTACCGCACTGCCGACAACTCTGTGGTCATCCCTCCGGACAACGGCAACGTGAACGGCCTGCAGGGTTTTACCACCCGCCCCGTCGAGTACGTGGCCGAAGGCGGCAACCTGCGTGTGTACGACACCCTCACCGATACCTTGCTGATCAACGCCGATTTCATCCCCCAGGGGACCGTCGAAATCGTCGGCTACGTAGGCGACGTCAAGGCAATCGATTTCTTCTAAGCGTAGTGCCGGCATCCCTTCGACTTCGCTCAGGGCAGGCTCTGCCGGCCGTCGCGAGAGCCTGCCCTGAGCTTGCCGAAGGGGCGTCCCGCCCTCGCACGCGTCGATCATGGCAATCGTCAAGGCTGAATCTCAGTAGCCGGGTGCCCCATTTCTCGCGCGTTCTTTGCGCGAGAAAGCCTGCCCTGAGCGAAGCCGAAGGGTGGGGATTTTCGACAGAGCTCGCCGCAGGTCCATCCCGCCCTCGCTCTCCGCTGCTATATAATCCTGCCGGTTAGAGGATTAGAGGAAAGGGGTGCCACATGCCGTTCGTAAGAAAACTATCGCTGATCGTCGCCCCGTTGCTCGCCGTCTGTGCGATTCAATCGGCCAGCGCCGCCGAACCGCCTTCCGACCTCTGCTCGCTGCTGCCGGTAGCCGAAGTGAGCAAGACGTTAGGACGAACCTACGATTCCCCACAAAAGACCGTCGCTCCCCGTCCCTTCGCCAACACCGCGACGGGAACGGATTGCAATTACCTGGCGAAGGAAAGCAAGCTCTGGTTCCGAGCCTACGTCGATCCCTCGCCTGCTGATTCCAAGGATCTTTTTGCCAGGTTGAGCAGATTCTATGGTCGGCAAACGCCCGTGACCGGCCTCGGAGACGAGGCCTATTTTGACGAGTCCCACGCGCTCCACGTACGCAGCGGAAAAGTTCGTTTTTACCTCAACCTTGCTCCTGTCGATTCCGCTTCGGCAGTCGAGAAGCAGCTCAAGGATCTTGCCAGCCGGGTCGCCGCCCGACTCTAAGAAGCTGCGGAAAAAACTCACGATTCTGTCTTGCCTTGAAAGGGCGCGGCCGGTTTGAAAGCGCGCGGCTTCAACCCGCGCCGTAAGTCGAAACAAAGCAATGCCAGCTTACAGTCTGCCGAAAAACTCGGATTTGTCGGTGCTACCGTGTCGGTGCTACCGTGGAAGAGCGGCCCTTTAGGGCCGCGTAAAGCCGTTGAAAATTAATCTGGGCTTTTTAGCCCTCGGGGTGGATGCCTATTTGATCGGCTCCAACACCAGCCTGTGCGCCCTGGCAGCGTCCACTGCCTTCGCGCTGAAGGGCAAAGGAAACGTGGTTCCGTCGTACCATGCCTTCCACTGGTCCATGTAGTACGGGCTCAGAAAGTTTCCACCTTGTCCGGTCACTGTGTTCAGCGTCGACTGATCCAGGTCCGCCAGATTCGCAGTGAAGCGCTCCGACGGCCCGTGAGACCGCGTCACTGCCTTCACCGTATATCCGCTGCCCGACTGCTCCCGCACTCCCGGTCCCGACCAGCGCCGGATCAGCGGAATCTTTCCCAGAATCGGATGCTGAATCTCCACCGCATTGAACGCTCCCCAGTGCCACGACGCCAAATCCTTCGGCGCCTGCGGATGGTTGACCGCAGCTTCGACCGCGGCCGTCAGCAGTTCGTCATAATTCGGATATTCGTCGGGCAGCCACCGCTTGGGCCGATGGAGCAGGATGTTCTCCATCCACACCGACCTCTGCAGCCACGAGTAGGTCTTCCAGTTGACGGCGTTCTTCTCGGTTTCTTTAAAGAGTTCGGAGTCGGCATCCTTGCGAGATTGCGAGTGAGCCGCTCCCAATTTTGGTTCGAGCAGCAGGCGGCGCAGTTCGCCGATCGCATTTTCGGCGATGGTGGGTGCTGCCGAAGTAGCCAGCATGCGGCCATCCCAGCTGCGCATCAGGTCGGCGGCCTGTTTCGCGCGCGCAGTGGGTTTTGCGGCATGATCCACCGCGTAAACCAGGCGCTCCGCGGCAAACAGGGTTGCCTCCGATTGAATGTCGGTCTGCAGTGCCAGCATGTCCGCCGCAGAGAACTGCCGTCCCGATTCCAGCACGTGATAGATCCGCGCCGTGCGCCACGGAGCTTCCCACTCCATGCTGATCGAATTCGGATAACCGTCTGGCGTGATTCTTCCGTTCGCCGTGGCGATGATTCCCGACGGCGGATTGTAGACGCTGGGCAGCTTCTCAAACGGAATATACGAAGTCCACTCGTGCGCGTTGTCCGCGCCGCTCACCGGGAGGCTGCCGTCCCCCGCCGCGCGGATCGGAACTTTGCCCGTTGCCTGATATCCAATATTTCCATCGACGTCGGCATACACCACGTTTTGCCCCGGCGCGTCCAACTGCGAAAACGCTCGCCGAAACTCTTCCCAGTTCTGTGCCGAATCCACATCGAACAATGGGATGTGCAGCCCGTCGTAGAGCGTCCAGCGCAATGCCAGCGGCCGCGTTTCGCCCGCAACGAGCTCTGTGATCACCGGCCCGTGTCGCGTGATCTTCACATCCACGCTCACATCCGGCTTGCCCTTCACGTGAATGACCTCGGTGCGATGTTCCGGCTGCACCCATCCGCTCGGCGTCTGATACGCGCCCTGCTCGTTGAAATTCTCAATGTAGACATCGGTCACGGTTGGGCCGATATTGGTGAATCCCCATGCGATGCGTTGGTTGTGCCCCACGATCACATACAGCATCCCCGGCAACGTCACGCCCGCAACGTCAAAAGTGCCGGAGTGCAGGTGCACCTCGTACCACAGGTTGGGCATCTGGTGGTTGAGGTGCATATCATTCGAGAGCAGCGGCTTGCCGGTCACCGTGTGTGCCCCGGAAACCACCCAATCATTCGACCCATTCACCGGCAAATCCTCGACCGGCGAAGCAGCCGGCGCAATCAATGGAACCTTTCTCTGCGTCACCGAGTTGTCGGGAGAATCGTCGTCATCTTCATCATCCGGTCCACCCGAGTTATCCGGCTCCGTCAGATCCTCCCGCATCACCGTCGGCGGACGGTCGTGCCAGGAACGGTTCACATACAAGTCCGCGGTCAACTCCGGCCCCAGCTTGGCCAGAATCTTTTCGTGGCTGAGCGCGTCGAAAAAATAGTGATAGTTCAGATCCTTGACCAGCACGTAGGCAATGACTACCGAGTCCTCCATGGACCACGGCTTCGGCGCATAGCGCAGCATGCGGAATTCAATCGGCAATCGGTCACCGCGCGTCCCGATGTAGGCGTTCACCCCGCGGGTGTAGGCTTCCAGGAAACTCCGATCGCGCGGGCTGGCCATCTCAATCGCCTTCTTCGCCGCCGCTCGCAGTCCAAGAATCCGCTGCTCCCGGTCGACCTTCAGCGTGTCCTCGCCAAAAATCTCGGACAACTCTCCACTGCCGTAGCGGCGCATCACGTCCATCTGCCATAAACGGTCCTGGGCCGTGACGTATCCCTGCGCGAAGAAAAGATCCGTAAAGCTGGCCGCCTCGATCGCCGGTACGCCGTGACTGTCGCGCGTCACCGTGACCGGCCCTTCCAGCCCGCCGATCTGCAACCGCCCGTCGAGCTGGGGCAGAGCCGAGTGCGCGACGTAGTAGGCATACCCCACCACGCCCGCCAGCACCACTACCACGGCCAGCAACAGCCACAGCAGAATGCGGGAAATGCTGGAAGGGAACGTCCGGCGCGATTTGGGTGGGCTGATCTCTGCCAGGGTAGTCATGAGGAATCTTTGATTCTAGTTCAGGATTCTATTCCAGCGATTCTATTGTAGAGATTGTATTCCGCGCTCCCCAAGCCGGCCCGCCGCTGAAAATGAATTTCATTTTCAAGATGCCGGATGATATCCTGACACTTCAGTTCCACTCCCCATGCTCCAAAAACGCATCGATGATCAGCCCACCATCTCCCGCCAGATGGTCCGCGAAGCCCAGGACATCCTGCACCGCCATCTCAAAGGCGTCGGCCTGAAGCAGACCGCCCAGCGCGACACCATTCTGCGCACGTTTCTTGAAACCCGCGACCATCTCTCCACGGATGAGCTTCATCGCCTTGTACAGAAAAAAGACGCGCGCATCGGCTACACCACCGTCTACCGCACTCTGAAGCTCCTCGCCGAGTGTGGCCTGGCCAGCGAAGTCGCCTTCCACGACGGCATCGCCCGCTACGAGCACCAGTACAACCGCCGCAGTCACCACCACATGGTCTGCACCGACTGTGGCAGTTCAGTCGAGTTCTTTTCCCAGGAGGTCGGCGAGCTCGAGCAGGAAATCGGCCGCAAATATCACTACCTCACCACCCGGCACACATTTCAGATTTATGGGGTCTGCGAAGACTGCCGCAAAAAGAACCACACGCCGCGCCCACTCTGAATTCGACAGAAAGGCGGAGAGCTACACAACGCTAATTATGCGGGTGATCGATCTCCGTCGCCGACAAATCAACGCCGCTCCGCAAACATTCTTCCGGAGATCCGCTGCGCGCCACTCGGATCATGTCTGATTCATTCGAGCAAAATGCCGGCGTTCCAGCCTTCTTTGAATTCTCCGGGTACGCCACCACCTGGTACTTCACAATCGGTCCGTTCGCCTTTGCGGCCGTGCAGCCTTGCAACTCAAACACATATCCGTTCTTCCTGCCACGAGCCAGGTCTCGACTGATTCCCCACGCGCCCGACAGCTCAGTGAGGGAACACGTGTAACCGGATTCCCGGTGAGCCTGCGCATAGGCGATCTCCGCCGTATTCAAAGTGCGCACCGCGGACACTGTGGAGTTTTCATTGCTCGCGATCGCTGTCTCAGCAACCGACCTGTCCCAGGACTTGCGATTCGAGACTACGAAAACGACCAGCGCAACCATCGCCGCCACTCCCAGGTAGCCCAGGACCAGTCCTGCGATCGCGAATCCTCTTCCCGCCAGCCGGCCCCCGCTCATGCGGATTTCCGAAAGCGACAAATGTCCGAAGATCACCGCGACAATAAAGAACGGAGGGAGCGGGAGAAAGAAAAGGATCCCGCAGATCAAGCTGAAGATCGCCTTGCCGCTGGTTTCCGGTGCCAGCCCAAATGCCACCGCCGGATCGACCGCCGTTGCCGACCCGGCCAGAGAATCTCGTCCGCAGATCCCGCAAAATCGTTCCCCCGCGGCCATACTGTTCCCGCAGCCCAGGCAGAACGAACTCATCCGTGCCACTCCTCTCTACGAGATTGTCCGCAGCTGGGCAGAGTCATCGGCGCATAAGCTCACTTACAGCACGCTGCCGTTCTCCAAGCAGCCCTGCGCCGAGCCGCTGGCGTCAACTTTGATGACGTCGGATTCGTCAGAACAAAACGCCCGCATTCCCGTTTGGTTCACGGTCATCGGATAGGCGACCACCCGGTATTTCGCAATGGCCGCTCCCTCTGCTCCCGCCGCGCAATCCTTCAACTCGAAAACGTATCCATACTTCCGCCCGCCCGCCAAGGTGCTGTCGATAAGCCGATTTAGATCAGCCAAGGAGCAAGTGTACCCAGCCTGAGGATGGTCTTGTGCATAGGCCTCCTCCGCCGTGTTTAACGTCCGCACCGCCGCTACGGCGGACGACTCGTTGGCCGCCATCCGTGCCCGCAGCAGGTTCGGGATGGCGATCGCCGCCACGATCAGAATGATTGGAATTCCTGCAATCCAAATGTACCCAAGTACGAGTCCCGCCATGGCGATGCCCTCGCCTTTCAGCCGTCCGGCACTCTTGCGAATCTCCGAGAGAGCCATGTGGCCAAAAACAATCGCTCCGATAAAGAGCAAGGGGATAAAGAAAAGCAGCCCGCAGATCAAGCTGGCAATCGCTTTTCCGCTCGTCTCCGCGTTTGCAACCGGAACCGGCGGCGCACTAGCTCCGGGCATTGCCGCAGAACCGTCGGAAACCACTCTCCCGCAGGCCCGGCAGAATTTATCGTCTGTCGACACGCTGTTCCCGCACCCTTCGCAGAATGACGCCATTCAGCCTCCCGGTGTGTGCCGCATCTTTTCGGCGGCACAGAAAATTGCACGAAACATACTATCCGTGCGGCTCGGCGTCAATGTGCAAGTGAAGCGCAACTGCAGCCCCCATTTGCCGCCCACCCGGCGTTTTGATATCGTGCCCCACAGTGGATCCGTCCAACGTCACGCTGATCTCGTGCCCGCATTGTGCTGCCCAAATGCCCGACACGGCCGCCTTCTGCCCCAGTTGCGGACGATCCATGCACACCGAAACCCGCGCCCAGGGCAAGGTCGGTCCTTTTCCCGAGAACATCGCGGGTGCCCTCGCCTATTGCACATTCATCCCTGCGATCCTGTTCCTCGTTCTCGCGCCGTATAACAAAAATCGGTTTGTGCGCTTCCACTCCATCCAATGTCTCCTGCTCCTCGGCGCGGGAATTCTGTTCGCCATCGCGCTCAAGCTCGCCAGTGTTGTGCTGTTCATCATCCCAGTCCTTGGACCGCTGCTGGTCTTGCTGGTCTCCATGGTGGTTGCGCTCGCTATCGTCGTCATCTGGCTGGTTCTGGTGGTCAAGGCTTTTCAGGGAGAGATGTTCAAACTCCCGCTGCTCGGCGATTTTGCCGCCCAGCAGGTCGGCGAACCCTAGCAGGCTGCAGAAAAACGCACGATTCTGTCTGGTCGTGAAAGGGCGCGGCTTTAAGCCGCGCCTTAAGTCCAGAAAAATCAACCGCGGCTTTACAGTTTGCTGAAAAACTCGGGCTTGTCGCTGTTACAGTGGAGGAGCGGCCCTTTAGGGCCGCGTAAGCCGTTGAAAATTAATCGGGGCTTCACAGTTTGCTGAAAAACTCGGATTTGTCGGTGCTACCGTGGAAGAGCGGCCCTTTAGGGCCGCGTAACCCGTTGAAAATTAATCTGGGGCTTCAGCCCTCGTCGTCGTTTTTCTTCGACCAACTGAGTTTTTCAGCATACTGTTTAGCCGCTGAGGGACGCTCAGCCGTACAAGAAAACTTTTCGGCAAACCGCCAGGCTCCTTCTGCGCCGAGAAATTGTCGATTGCTTTCCCTGAGCCTTTTTGGTACCTTGCCGCAGCGTCGCTTGGCAGCGGTCTCGCGCGGCCTGTAGAGCCGCACGCTTCCCACCAAACGACTCGAGGAGGACACCCCTATGGCCTTTTGCAATATGTGCGGTGCACAGATCGCGGACGGCACCACCACGTGTGCAGCGTGTGCAGGCCGAGCCGCCACCGCCCCCCCTATTCCGCAGGCGAGCACCGGAGGCATGACGGACAATGTGGCCGGAATGTTGGCATACATCACTATTATTCCAGCAATCATCTTTCTGGTGATGGAGCCTTACAACAAGAACCGGTTTGTCCGGTTCCATGCGTTCCAGAATCTTTTCCTGCACGTGGCGGGGTTCGCGATCTGGATTGCCTTGGTTATCCTCTCTGCCGTTTTGGCGTTCATCCCGATTCTCGGGCATCTGGTCATGTTTTTCCTGTGGATGGCCATGGTTGTGGGCTTCTTCATCATCTGGATCATCCTCCTCCTTAAGGCCAATCAAGGCCAGATGTACAAGCTGCCCGTGATCGGTGACTTGGCGGAAAAGCAGGCAAACGTCGTGTAGGAATTCAGGAATACTAGAAGGCCATCACCACGAAGGACACGAAGTCACACGAAGGAAGCACCAGCAAATCAATCCCTTCGTGATACTTCGTGTCCTTCGTGGTTCATGGTTTTTCTCTGCCGCATTCACCACGCAAACTGACAGTGGCTCAATTTGGGTTTTCTCTGCGACCTCTGCGGCTTTTCTTCGCGAACTTTGCGGTTAAAGTCTCTCAACTTACGCATGAAAGGCAAGAGACTTTAACCGCGGAGATCGCAGAGAACGCCCGTAGAGGCCGCAGAGAAATCCAAATTGAGCCACTACCCGCAAACTCCCGCCCTTGACTTTCTTCCTGTAAGCTGTCAATCCTATTAGCTTTTACCCGCGTCGCCATTCCACGCCGTCTGCGTGGCCTGACTCGCGGGAATCTGCTGGGCGATTGGGGAATTCATTGCGAGTACGGGTCTTCTATCACGACAAATGCTTTGACGGAGCCTCCTCCGCCGCGTTATTTTCCCGCTTCTATCGCGAACGCATTCGCGGCGACGCCGAGTTCGTCTTCACCGGCCTGGTCCACCGCGCCGGGGCGCTGTTCGACGAAAATCAATTTGACGGCGACGAGAACGCCATCGTCGACTTCAAATACTCCAGCTCGCCCAAAATTACCTGGTGGTTCGACCACCACGAGAGCGCCTTCCTCTCGTCCTCAGACGCCGAGCACTTCGAGCAGGACCAGAGCAACCGCAAGTTCTACGATCCCGATTTCAAGTCCTGCACCAGCTTCATCGCCATGATCGCGCAGCAGCGCTTCGGCTTCGATCCCTCGTCCATGGCCGATCTCGTCCATTGGACCGACATCATCGACGGCGCCCTTTATCCCGACGCCAAGACCGCGGTCGAGATGGAAGCGCCTGCCATGAAGCTGACCATGGTGATCGAATCCGCCCCCGACCACGGTTTTGTCCCAAACCTGATTCCGCTGCTGGCCACCAAGTCCTTAGCAGAAATTCTCGAAGAGAAGTTCGTAGCGCCGCTGCTTCCGCCACTGCTCAAGCGCCACGAACTCTCCATCGGGATTCTTGAACAGCGCACCGAGTGCAAGGACGCCACCATTTTTTTCGACGTCACCGACCACGATCTCGAGGGCTACAACAAATTCATTCCGTACTACCTGCACCCGGAGTCGGTCTACAGCGTCGGACTCAGCAAAAGCAGTTTTCGCGTAAAAGTTTCGGTGGGATCGAACCCCTGGGCCCCGCAGGAGCCCGAAGTGAACCTGGCCCGCATCTGCGAGCGCTATGGCGGAGGCGGCCACGCCCGCGTAGGCGCAATCTCTTTCAACGTGAACCAGCACGCCGCAGCCATCAAAGCATCGCAGGAAATCGTCGCCGAACTCCGAGCCGCCATTCGAAAAAAGTAGCGCCGGCATCCTGCCGGCTGTCGCGGGGGCGTCTCGCCCGCGCACCTGGCCGGCTGCGAGAAAGTTCGTCGTTACTACTGCACCGGCGCCCCACTAGCCACACACGTCGCCGGATTCCCATCGCTCGAAGACCGAATCACCGCCGACTGATCCACACAAAACGCTTTCCGCCCATAGCTGTTTCCATTCGGCGCAGCCGTGAGATGAAA
The DNA here is from genome assembly GCA_013289685.1 of Acidobacteriota bacterium. Lineage (GTDB taxonomy): Bacteria > Acidobacteriota > Terriglobia > Terriglobales > Acidobacteriaceae > Sulfotelmatobacter. Next base: position 65,762 of record JABCZL010000012.1, read on the forward strand.
GCTGGTAGCCGGCGTCCCACCGCATCCAGAAAGCGTGAACACATAACCGTACCGCTTCCCGCTCGCCAGCCCGCTATTGATCAGCATGGCCTGGTGCTCATTCGGTGCGCCGCCGCCAAAACCGTCCAGATCGGAAAGCGTGCACGTAAATCCCACGTTTGGATAAGCGCTGGCGTACGCCACTTCCGCCGTCAGAATGGTTCGCATCGCCGCCACCACCATCGCGTCGTTGCCGCCCGGCTGCACCGAAGTTTCCGGCCGCGGCGTGAACCCGCCAGTCGCGCCGGTTTGCGGCGTCATCTTCTCGGTCATTGCTTTCAAAAAGGCTGGGTCCGCCAGCGGCACGTGAATCGTCACCGAAATTTCGTTCAGCGTCCACACCTGTCCCTCCTGCTTCATCGAGAAGGTGAACAGCGACCGGAACGGGCTCGGCTGCTCCTGCCCATTCTTGTACATGTGAAACGTCAACTCGATGTCGTCCTGATCGCCGCGCAGGGAGTCATTCTCCACCGTGATGTCTGCCTTTACCTCCGTCTTAGGATCGTTCGTGGCCAGCAACACCGACCCAGTCTCGAACGTCTGCACGGTTTGCCCCTGCGTCTGCAGCTGGCCGATCAGCTGGGAATACTGCTCCAGTGATTTCAGCGCTCCCGCCTTCTCCAACGCCGCGCGTGTGGCCATTGGCAGATGCATGGCGAGCGTCCCCGGCGTCTTGCTGAAAAACATTTCCAGCAGCGCCTGCCGCGCGGTCTGCGGCGTAGTTTGCGTGGCGGCCGCCGTAGGTTGCGCCCACGAACTGGCGCCCAGCACGATCACAATCGACAGACACAGGACAAATCGTCGCATAGTTCATCTCCCGCTCCGATCCTTACATCTTGCCCGCATCCTCTCCAGTTACCGAGGTAAGAACGAACCTCCGCAACCCAAGCGGCAGGAACCGGGCGCCCCATTTCTCGCGTCTGTTGCGAGAAGTGGGGTTCTGTTTGGGATCATGATACCTGGGGTTCTGATACTGTCCTTGCCATCCCGCCCGTGATACTCTGCCTCTGAGTCGCCGCCACCGACATGCCCGAGTCCGGAGCCAAGCCAGATCCCCACCGCCGCCAACGGCGTGTGCTCCGGGCCGTAGCCACGTTCGAATTCTGCAAGGGCGTCTTCGTGGTATTGATGGGAGTGTGCGCCCTCGCCCTCGTCCACAAAGATCTCTGGCTGTACGCCGAGAGTCTTCTCGTCCGGTTGCACATCAATACCGATCGCCGTTCGGCGCAACTCTTTCTCGACTTTGCCGACAGCATCACCGACGCCCGCCTGTGGGCTGCGGCCCGCATCGCCTTCGCCTACGCCGCCCTGCGCTTCACCGAAGCCTATGGCCTGTGGAAGGGATTCACCTGGGCCGAGTGGCTGGCCCTGGTTGCCGGCGCTCTGCTGCTGCCCATGGAGGTCCGCGAACTCATGCGCGGCATTACCGTCTTTCGCTGCGCGTTGTTCGTAGGAAATGCGGCCGTCGTTCTCTATATGTTCTACGTCATCCGCGCCAACCACCGCGAGCGGCAAAACGCGGCCAAGGGCACGACGGGTTAATGCCTGGGATCCGCACGAAGTGCGGAACTCGTTCGTAATCTGGATCGCAGGACAGTTTGGGTGTAAACATTGTCTCCTCGGGATCCGACATTGCAGTGAAGGAGATTGCACGATGAAACGATTATTGCCGATCGCTGGACTGTTACTTGCGTTGACGTCCGCTTACGGGCAAGCGGCCAAACCCTGTGAAGAGCTGAAGACCGAAATCGCCAAAAAGATGGACGCGAAGGGTGTGAAGTCCTACACGCTCGAAATCATGGCCAAGGACGACAAGGAAGGGGACGGCAAGGTGGTGGGTACCTGTGAGGGCGGTACTAAGAAGATCGTGTACACCAGAACCTCAACTCCGCCCCAGCCCCAGACTCAGACCCCGGCGCCGGAAGCAGCCAAACCCTAATCCTCGGGCGGCCTCGGAAGCGCTTCAGCCGGGGAGACGCTCGTCCAGTTCCCGGCAAGTCCCAAACCCGCGCCAGAAGCCGCAATTGGGGCCAAAAGCCTCTGGCATTTCCTCCCTTTTCGTCTCATAATAGGCGGCACGACATTGCCGGAGGCCGCTATGCGTCTCGCAACCCTGTTCTGCTCATTGCTTGCCCTGGCTGGAATCAGCGCCGCCCAGGACACGAACTTTCCCGTCGGTCCGCAATACCTGATGACTTCAGGCTCGCCACTCTTTGCCCAGCCTATCGCTACACCGTCGCTTTCTCTCGAAGCGCCTCTTCCCGGAATCCCAAGCCTGCCCCAAATTGGACCGGCTGTCGAAAATGAACCGTTCGTCGCCAATCCCGAACTCCGGCGTCAGGCCGATCTGTTCCCGGTCTACTACGGTTACCAGCCGATCAGCGACGTCGAAATCACCTCGGCGGAGCCCACCATCGCCCTGCCCGCGAGCATCCTCGATTCCGGAGTCACCGGAATGACCACCGTGCAGTCACTGCGCCTGCGTGGATATGGAGTCCCACTCGGCGACACGGCCGCGTTCTGGAAATCCCACAGGCCCCACGCCATTCGCGTCTACACCAACGCCGACGTCCAACGCCTGCACGCCAGCTGGCCTAAAAATGTTCCCAAGTCGGGTGCCCCATTTCTCGCGTTCTTTGCGAGAAGTGGGGATTTTGACTCCTTTTTTTCCCGCAGATGGCCCATCCTGACGTCGCGCCTTTTGCGACCGTAGGGTGGGGATTTTGCGGGCGTGGGCAGGACGAACCCTGACCGCTTTTCGTCGCAACTCTGCGACAATGCCACGTATGGCCGAGCAGCCTTACGGAACATCGAAGGATTGGCTACTGTGCCTCGCCGCAATCAGCTTCATGCAAACGCCTAGTTGGCATAGCTCCCGCTGGTACAAGAAGCATCCGGAAGCCCTGGGTCCCGTGGCTGAGCTTAAGCCAACCGATAAACCCAAGAAAAGTGGATGGCATCGACTCTTGGATCTTGTTGAGCAGCCCTTGTTTTTGGCCATCATCGGGGTTATCGGTGGCATAGTGGGCGTGATTGTCTACACCCCGATATTTTTAGCAGGTGACGCCATCGCACTGGTAGCCCTCCATCGTTCGGGGGCGGTCGCCGACAAGAGTCGGCGCGTACAATTGTTCTGGTACTGCCTACTATTTGTCGTTATGTCCGCTATTCTTCTTGAAGTGGGTGTGCTGCTGAAAAGCAGCACCAGAGAGTTTACAGATAATATCGCCCGGGCCGTGGCTAGCTACATCAAGCCCCAGATGGTCAAAGATCAGCCGACGCCAGCACGGCCTAACGCACAAAAGCGGTGCGACGATGTAATTTCCCAAAACCAAATATTCAATTACCTATCAACGCCCAACGGCATCAAGAAAAATCCTAACACCGAATTGTCCGAGTGCAGACTTAGGTATCGCCCTGATCAACTAACGCTTTTTGATTTGTTTAACACGGACTTTTCCCAACCGCCATATACCTACACGTCGTCTTATGCTATGAAGATTAGCACTGGCGCTAGCCTCAAAACAGAATCACTAGTGGACTATGTGGTCGTTGCTCAGTTGAGTAGCGCAAGCAGGTTCTTATCGTTCTATGTCTGGCCAACTTCTGAAGTTTTCGATGTGTCTGTTGCGCTATCGACTAAGTATCAAACAGCTCTGAATGATCAGTGGGCAAATATGAAAGTCACGGGAAAAGCAGCGCCCGGGGATTCGGAGGCGGCGAGTTCTGAAGACGTGGTTTTCTCGAAGCGAGTCTTCATATACTACGAGAATTATCTGACCTTGGAACAAATTCTCAAGATTGAAAATGCATTTAAAAAGCAAGGGCTGTCAGTAATTTTGCGAGGAAGTGACTATCTGGAAAATGAAAAGTTACAAGCCAAGCTAGCTAGAAAGAATTAGTGACTAGACATTCTCAAGGCCCGCGCATCCCACGACCCAACAGGATCGAGGGCGGACTGGGTGAGAACGGGGGAGACAAGGTCCAGAAGTTGTGTAAGCCACCCGAACAAGTTTCCCACAGCTCACCCTTGTGACATCCAACCTTGACCTCAAAACCCAAAGAGCAGATGATAGTCAAGGCGCTAGCGGTACAAACATCCACGGCAAAAAAGGCCGTAAGTCCTTTGCGCTCAAGATTTTGACCTCTAACCCCTAGGCGCTCAAGATTTTGCAGCCCATTTTTGCAAACCCCGCGCCAGTCACGGCTTTCCCAGGGTAGGGGGGAGGGGGGTACCCCCCGTTCCACCCGAATTCTCCCAAAACGGGCCTCACTCGAAACCTTCAAAATCCCGAATTTTCAAACTTTTTTTCCAGAGATTTCCACAATCCCCATCGACCACAAAATCCTCTGCCTGCGTCCCGTGATAGCCTTGACTCCATCTCACATCCGCACGGGGAGTTCATGCCAGACGCGAATCCTTCTCATCTCGACCTGCAGGCCACCGCGAAAGAAGTCATGCAGCGTCACGGTTTCGAACCGGATTTCCCTCCCCAGGTTCCGCTGCAGCTGGCCGAGCTGAAAGCTCATCCGCCGCAAATCGCGGCTGGAGGCGACATCCGCGACCTGCGGAATCTGTTGTGGTCCTCCATCGACAACGACACTTCGCGGGACCTCGATCAGATTGAGGTTGCCGATCGCGGCTCCAACGGCGATGTGAAGATCATGATCGGCATTGCCGACGTGGACGCCTTCGTTCCCAAGCTAACCGCGATCGACCAGCACGCGGCGAAGGAAACGACAACCGTCTACACCGGAATCCGTAATTTCCCGATGCTCCCCGAAGAACTTTCTACCGGCAAAACCTCGCTGCTCGAAAGCCAGGATTGCCTCAGCGTGGTGATCGAATTCGTGGTCGATTCCACCGGAATCGTGAAGTCGCCGAGCGTGTACCGCGCCGTGGTCCGCAATAAAGCGCAACTGCAATACAACAGCGTAGGCGCTTGGCTGGAAGGGAAGTCTCCCGCGCCGCCGAAAGTTGCGGCGTCCGCAGATCTGCAGGCGCAACTCAAACTGCAAGATCAGGTCGCGCAGAAACTGAAGGACCAGCGCTTCCAGCACGGCGCGCTCAACCTGCAAACCGATGAACTCCATCCCCTCATCCTTAACGATCAGGTCATCGACGTGGTAAAACAGCAGAAGAACCACGCCACCGAACTGATCGAGGACTTCATGGTCGCCGCTAATGGCGTGGTCGCGCGCTTTCTGGAGAAGGTTTCATCCCTGCGCCGCATTGTGCGCACGCCCGAGCGCTGGGACCGCATCGTGCAACTGGCCGCGACTAAAGGCGAAAAACTTCCCGCGCAGCCCGATTCCAAAGCGCTGAACGATTTCCTGTTGCGCCGCAAAGCGGCTGATCCCGATCATTTCGCGGACGTTTCGCTGATTGTGATCAAACTCATTGGTCCCGGTGAGTACGTCCTGGAGCGCGCGGGCGAGGTTGCTCCCGGACATTTCGGTCTCGCAGTTCAGGACTACACGCACTCCACCGCACCGAACCGCCGGTTCGCCGACATGGTCACCCAGCGGCTGATCAAGGCCTTGCTGGCCGGCCAGAAGAATCCTTATTCCGACGACGAGCTCACCGCCATCGCCGCCAACTGCACGCAGAAAGAAGACGCCGCCAAGAAAGTCGAGCGCGAAATGTCCAAGCGGCTTGCTGCCGTTGCCATGCAGCACCGGATTGGCGAGGTCTTCGATGCCATTGTTACCGGTGCGACCGATCACGGAACCTTCGTGCGCGCGCTGCAGCCCCACATCGAGGGACTCCTCGCCCAGGGCCAGCAGGGACTCGATGTGGGAGACCGGCTTCGCGTCAAACTGATTCGCACCGACGTGCAACGGGGATACATCGACTTCGCGCGCGCCTAAGACCTTGTGCCGCTCATCGCATCCCCTGCGGTTGCGGCACCACACACGCCAATACCCGCCTCCAGAGCCGCAGGCTAAGCTTGTAGTAGTTATTCGTGCGGAAATTTTGGGGCATACATCTGTTGAAATGGCGACATTTCGTTTGCCTTCCCATGCTCGCGATTCTGCCGCTGTCTCTGGTGGCTGACGACGTCGCGGCCATGTTGCACACCACGGGCGGGGGCGTGCTGGTCAACAAGTATCCCGCTCCGGAATCCATCGCCCTGTTTTCAAACGATCTCATCGAGACGCAGAACACTGCCAGCGCCCGGATCAATGTCGTTGGATCCACTGCCGACATCAGACCCGGGACCATGATCCAGTTTGAAGGCGACGAACTGGTTCTCGACCACGGCAGCCTCTCGGTCAACACCTCTCGCGGACTAAGAGTTCGAGTCGGTTGCCTGATCGTCACACCCGTGAACAACGCCGAATGGACTCAGTATGACGTTGCCGACGTGGACGGGAAGGTCACCGTATCGGCGCTCAAGAACGACGTGAATATCGACGCCCGCTCCCGAAGCCCGCAGCAGGCCAAGGCGTCGGCTCACTCCGACCGGGTCACCGTGCGCGAGGGCGAGCAGAAGTCGCGCGATGAAAGGTGCGGAGCCGCCGACATCAAGACGAAGCCCGGTGGTCGCTTCTCCGGAGTGGGCGCGATCATGAATTCCCCATGGGCGATTGGCGCAGGCATTGCGGGCGTTGGTGTAATGGCGTGTTTGGGCGTCTTTTGCCGTGGCGACGACCCTATGAGCCCAGCGAAACCTTAATCAGCCGGTTGCCGTCGCTATTCCGTCACCACCGCTTTCACCAGGTTTCGCGGATGGTCTACATCGTATCCTTTGTTCACCGCGACGTGATAGGCGAACAGTTGCAGAGGGATCACTTCGACGATGGGCAGCAGCAGTTCCGGAGCCGAAGGGACATAGAACACGTGCTCCGCAATCGTTGCCACGTCGGTATCGCCCTCGGTTGCAACCGCGACCACCGGACCGCGGCGTGATCTTACTTCCTTCATCACCTCCAGCGTCCTGCGGTAGCGCAACATGGAATCCGGATCGCGCCGGTCGCAGGTAGCCAGCACAACCACCGGCAGCGTCTCATCCACCAGCGCATTGGGGCCGTGCTTGAGTTCGCCGGCGGGATACCCTTCGGCATGCGCGTAGGAAATTTCCTTGAGCTTGAGCGCGCCCTCGCGGGCAATGGCGTAATGGACGCCGCGGCCGAGATAGAGAAACTTTTCGGCCTTGAAATGGACGGCACCGAATTCCTCGGCAAGACTGTCCCAGGTCGCAAGATTCTGTTCGATCGCTTCGGGAAGGCGCATCAAGCGCTGTAGATATGACCGGGTCACTTCCGAAGTCATGCGTCCGCGCTTGCGCGCGAGGAACAGTGCCATCAGATAGAGGATCGTGAGTTGCGTGGTAAAACTCTTGGTCGCTGGGATCGATAGTTCCGGTCCCGCGCCGGAGATCAGCGCCGCGCCAGCTTCCCGAACAATAGTTGTATCCGGAACATTCGAAATCGCAATGGTCTTAACCCCGCGCGTCAGGGCTTCGCGTTGCGCCGCAATCGTGTCCGCGGTTTCGCCCGACTGCGTAATCACCATCACGATGGGATCGACCGCCGCATGGGTCGAGCGATAGCAGTATTCGCTGGCGTACTCGACGTCGACGGCCACGCCTGAGAGATCTTCGATCATGATCTCGCCCGCCAGGCCCGCATGCCGGCTCGATCCACTGGCGGCGATGATCAGCTTCTCGATGGTCAGCAGGGCAGTCTCGATGGCATGCAGTTCCCCGGGGAAGATGATGTCATCCTTCAGGTGATTCGCGACGGTGTTCGCGATCGCGGCAGGTTGTTCATAGATTTCCCGCCGCATGGCGTGGGAGTACTTCGGGTTGTCTGCGCTCTTTTTCTTTTTAGTGGGAGTCATGGGGACTTACGGTGAGACTAAATCATCTTTCGTGCAACGGGCAAACGCGTCATGCAGCGCCGGCATCACTGCGGCTGTCGAAAATCCCCACCCTTCGGCTTCGCTCTGTCGAAACCCCCACTTCTCGCGCAAAGAACGCGCGAGAAATGGGGCACCCGGCCGGCGCTACTTTGCGCGACCCGCGCCTTCGAAGTGGGCCTCTATTTCTTCCAGCGTTTTCCCTTTGGTCTCGGGCAGGAAAAACGCCGCAGTCACGAAATAAATCACGGTGCAGGCGGCGAATGCGAAGAACATGGTGGAATATCCGTGCTTGCCGACAGTGGGTAGAAAAATCGCTGCGATGATCGTGGCCACGCCCTGATTCAGCAGCAGGGCAATGCTCATGCCGTTGGAGCGGATGCGCGTGGGCATCAGTTCCGAAAGCGCCAACCAGACGCAAACGCCCGGGCCGACTGCATAAAACGCCATGAAAATAAATAGCGTGAGAGCAACCATCCAGCCGTTGCGCGAGTCGGGCACGGGACTGATCAAGGCATTTTCGATGTGAAGCGGCGCTGTCCGCGCGGTGTCGAGATTCCCGAACGGGTTGGAGAAGAACGCCACGACTTTGTTGGCGGGGATGCTGTCTTCGCGCTTGATGTCGATCGGTTTGGTGGCCTCGTCGTTGGAACGGACCACCTGGCTGGTGGCGCGAAAATCGCCGTAGGAATAAATCACGACCAGTGACGTCGGCCGGTTCGCCGCTGCGCTCGCGGACTCTTCCAAAAATTGGTCGGCCAGCCCGGACGTATAGGTGAACGTGAGTTTCTGATCGGGGCTCACTCTGGATTGCACGGCTGCGGCTGCATCGACGCGCCGTTTCTCATTCCCCCGAAACAAGAATCCGGTGCAGGCGAGCGAGAGGATGATGCCGCCGGTTCCCATCGCCAAAAGAAATTTGCGTCCCTTGCGGTCGACCAACATTACGCCGAGCAAAGTGACCGAAAAGTTGATGCACTGAAAAATGAAATAACCCCAGTGCGCCGCGAAATCCGAGAGGCCGCTCTGCAGCAGGATGTCGGCGTTGTAGCCGATAATCGAGTTAATTCCGGTCGCTTGATTGCAGGCGAGAATGATGCAGGCGAGAATGAATGGGATCACATACTTGCGCCGCAGCAGCGATTCTCTCTTTTGGGTGCCGGAACCGGAACCAGCTTTCGTTTTCTCGGCCGCAATCACCTCTTCCATCTCGCGCAGTTCCAGATCGGCCTGCCCGGTCGTGCGCGAGCGCAGCAGGGCGGCATAGGCGGCATCTTTTTTTCTGCGCCGCAACAGCCAGCGCGGCGACTCTGCCACCATAAGGCTGCCAATCACGAACAGAATTCCCGGAGGCAATGACACCCAGAAAATCCCGCGCCAGGCGTGATTCTTGAAATCAAGCAGGCGCGCCGCATCGCCGAGCTTCGCCACCTGATCCACGCGAAAACTGAAATAAAGACCGAGTCCGGCCGCGATAACCAGTCCCAGGGTCAACAGCCATTGGAAAATTCCGGTGCCCTTGCCCCGGCTGGAAGCTGTAAGACACTCGGCCAAATAAAGCGGCACTACCACGCCGATAAGCCCGCCGCTCACGCCTTGGAGCAATCGGCCAAACACCAGCGGCCCATAGCCGTGAGACAAAGCGATCATCGGGATGCTGATTACGAACATCAGGCCGCTGAGCGTCATCAAGGACCGTCGTCCCATCCAGTCAGCCAGCAGCCCGGCGAACAAGGTCGAGATCACGCTGCCCAGCAACACAGCAGCAACAACAAACGACATCTGGGCGGCGCCGAAGCCAGAAGTTGCCTGCAGATACGGCAGCGCACCCGCGATGATGCCGACGTCCACCCCATAGAGCAGGCCACCCAGGCCCGCTACGATCAGGAGAAATCGGTTATAAGAAATCTTCTTGTCGTCGAGCAGGGAGGAAGTGCCGGTTGCGGTGTCAGCGGTCATAGAGTTCGTATTTACCTGGAGGCTATGGAAAGGCACCTGAATTGTAGCCTAGCGGGAGCTGGCAGGATTGTTTTAGTGCGTACGCTGCATCCGTCTCGGCGTGATGGGATCGAGAAGAGTGCAATCTTCCAGAAGAGGGAGACCCCCGGCGGCTGAACAGTATGCTGAAAAACTCAGTTGGTCGAAGAAAACGACGACGAGGGCTGAAGCCCAGATTAATTTTCTACGGCTTACGCGGCCCTAAAGGGCCGCTCTTCCACGGTAGCACCGACAAATCCAAGTTTTCAGCAAACTGTTCAGCCGGGAGTGATTGTCGGCGATTACGGCCCGACTGGAAGTCGGGCCCTTCCCATTCGTGGTGACTAAGAGCGTTTGTCCAACGGCAGGCTGAATGAGAATACCGAGCCGCTGCCCAATTGACTGACTGCGCCGATCGTGCCTCCGTGGGCTTCCACGATCACTTTTGCGATTGCCAGGCCCATGCCGGTTCCGGGGGCCGTGTAGCGCTGGTTTTGGCCGCGATAGAACTTTTCGAAAATCAGTGACTGCTCGAACGAATCGATGCCGGGCCCGCGATCGGCAACGCTGGTCACGAGGCGGTCGTCCTTCAACTCGCTGGTCACTTTGATCGGGATGCCCGCGTCGGAATATTTTCCGGCATTCTCCAGCAGGTGCATCAGAACCTCGCGAATCCGCTGCACGTCGATGCGCACCTTGGGCAAGTCCGGCGCCACGACGACTTCGACCGGATGATTGTCGAGCGAGGCTTTCGCGTCCTCCAAGGCAGGCTTAAGCGCGTCTTCAATGTGGTGCGGCTGCAGATCGAGTTTAAACATTCCCGAATCCAGCTGCGCCATCTCCGCGGCCTCGCCGACCAAGCGGTTCAGGCGGTCGGTCTCTTCGTCGATGACGGTCAGCAACTCGCGCCGCCCCTGGTCGTCGAGATTCGCCCCGGACAATAAAGTCGTGATGCTGGCCTTGATCGAGGTCAGGGGAGTGCGGAATTCGTGGGTCACGGAATCGAGCAAGGCAGTTCGCAGGCGTTCATGTTCCTGCTCGGCGCGGTTCTTGCTAAGCGCTTCCAGAGCGCGGGCGCGCTCGATCGCGAGCCCCGCCAGGCTTCCCAGCGCGTCCAGCGTTTCCCGCGAAAGCTCGTCTCCCGTGACGCCCAGCGCTCCCACCGTGCGCATTCCAAGGCGCAAGGGCACATACGACACGCCTGACTGCGTGATGGGTTCCCCGCGCAAGAGCGTTGAGCGCAGCACGCTCTCTTCGAAGGGCGCATCGAGCGACGAACGATAGACGGTAGGGTGATCTGCCGCCATCACGACGGCGTTGGTCACGGAAAATGTTTCCTGCACAAATTTCGGCAACGCATTCAGCAGTTCGAGGACGTTATCGGAAGCCAGCAGCCGCTGGCTCAAAGCGAAAAGGCGCTCGACTTCTCGACGCCGTTGTTTCGCTCCTTCCGCCTCCCGCCTAGCGCGTTCTGCCAGGTTGCTGGCGACGAGCGCCGTGATCAGGAAGGCGAATAGAGCCACCCAATTCTGAGGGTCGGCGATAGTGAATGTTCCGACGGGGGGAAGGAAGAAGAAATTGAAGCAGGCCGTGGCTCCGACGGCCATGACTACCGCGTAGCGCAGGCCCCAGTATGCCGAGGTCAGCAGGACCGTCACCAGGAACATCAGCGCGACGGTCGTGTGATTCACGTGCAGCTTGAAATCGACCGCCGTGATCAGGGCGATGGCAGCAATCACAAAGAAGTAACGCGCGGCTTGCGTCCGAGCCTCGACTTTCACACCCGCATTGTACGATGGACGTGACAATTTCGACGCTGGGAAAGACAATAGCTGCGGATGACCAAGCGATGACCAAGACGCCCGAGGAATGGCTGCAGGAAGTTTCACCGGAAAAGCCGCGGGGAATCTTTAAGCTGTTTCTCGGCTACGCTCCCGGTGTAGGCAAGACCTACGCCATGTTGAGCGAGGCTATTCGCCGCGCCAGTCGCGGCGAAGATGTGATCGTCGGCGTGGTCGAGAGCCATGGGCGCAAGGCCACCGCGGAACTCGCCGCCAAACTCGACCGCGTCCCGCCTCGCAAACTCGAATACAAAGGCACCACGTTCGAAGAGATGGACGTGGACGCGATTCTGGCCCGCAAGCCGGCGGTCGTCGTGATCGACGAACTGGCCCACACCAACATTGAGGGCAGCAAACACGCCAAGCGGTACGAAGACGTCATGGAACTGCTGGAGGCCAGGATCGACGTTCTCTCCACCATGAACGTGCAGCACGTCGAGAGCGTTGGACCGACGGTGCAGCAGATTACGGGCGTGCAGGTTCGAGAAACAGTTCCGGACTGGGTGATGCAGCGCGTGGATGAGATCGTGCTCGCCGACCTGACGCCGCAGGCCCTGCAGAAGCGCATGGAGCGCGGTGATATTTATCCCGTGGACCGCGCCCAGCGGGCGCTCTCCCATTTCTTCCGTCCCGGCAACCTGATCGCGTTACGCGAACTGGCTCTGCGGCAGGTTACCGGAGTGGTCGACCGCAGTCTCGATGCGTTTTTGGAGAAGGAGGGGACGCAGCCGGCGCATACGGTGCGCGAACGCATCGGCGTCTGCGTCAGTTCGAATCCGGCGGCTCAGTATCTGATCGCGCGCGGCTCGCGAATGGCGCAGGCCATGGGCGGCGACTTGTATGTCTTCTACGTCGACGTCGGCCGCGACACGCGGCCCGATGATCAGAAGACTCTGGCGGAGAACATTCGCTTCGCGGAGAATTTGGGTGGCCGCGTGGTGCGAGGAACCGGAGGAAGCATCGCCGATGGCGTCGCCCAACTGGTGCGCGAACATCACATTACGCAGGTGATTTTCGGCCGGTCGGCGCGGACTGGCTGGCAGCGCTATCTCTATTTGTCGGCCATCCAACGGTTTCTGCGTGATGCGCCGTCGGTCGATGTCCACATCGTTACCCAGGAGGCCCGCTGATGGCGGACCGGCCGCACATTCTCGTCGTGGATGACGAGCCACAAATCACGCGCGTGCTGCGCACCAGTCTTTCGGCGCAAGGGTATGACATCCGCGTCGCCAACAGCGGAGAAATGGCGCTGGAGATTATGAAGGACTGGTCGCCCAACCTGATCATCACCGATCTTTCCATGCCGTCGATCGACGGAGTGCAGTTGTGCCGCACGGTGCGTGCGGTTTCGCAGGTGCCGATCGTCGTGCTCTCAGTTCGTGACAAGGAGCAACAGAAGGTGGAAGCGCTTGACGCCGGCGCCGACGATTACGTTACGAAGCCGTTTGGCATGAACGAGCTGCTGGCGAGAGTCCGCGCCAATCTTCGCCGCGTGCCCACGGGAGGTGAACCGGAAGACGCGGTGATCGAGGTGGGCGATTTTCGCATCGACACCGCGGCTCACAAAGTTATGGTCCGCCGCGGCGAGGTGCGGCTCACTCCGAAAGAGTTCGACCTGCTCGTGTATCTGGCGCGCCGTCCCGGAAAGGTCGTCAACCACCGCACTCTGCTGGGCGCGATCTGGGGCGGACAAAGTACCGAACAGGTGGAGTATCTCCGCGTGTTCGTGGGCCAGTTGCGCAAGAAGCTGGAGCCAGACGCCTCCTCGCCGCGTTACATCGTCACCGAGCCCTGGGTGGGATATCGGTTCGAGCCCGGGGAATAAGACGGACTCATGCGCGCCTGGGGCTTAGCATCTCTGCGACTTCGCCCAGGACAAGCCTAGCGTCCGGATGCGTGGGCGAGACGCCCCCGCGACAGCCGCCGAGACGGCGGCGCTACCAAACCTCAGCCTCTTACGAACATTCTACGAACCGTTTATTCAATCTTTATGCCTTTCATCATCAAATCAATTGAACGAAAACCGAAAGTTCCTCAGAAAGGCTAAGGGTTCATGTCGACGATTCAGGATGTTTCCGCAGAACAACTGGCGAAAGTTTTCTATCACTATCGGGAAGCGTTGGCGCATGACGGCAACGGTCACGAGATTAAGGAACGGTCGTCTTGTTGGGATCGCGCTTCGCAAGACGAGCGCAAGTTGATGGTGGCCGCGGCGCGTTTGGCGCTGCTTGAATTGGCGACAACCCCGGTCCAACGCGACCCCGCGCGCAAGTATTACGCCAAGCCCGGCGAGGCCGAGTGGGGCTGCTGAAGCCTGGTTCGGCAGAACTCGGTTCGGGCTCCGGAATAACCTGGCCGATTCTCCTTACGAATTCTTTATGAACTCTTGATCCTGCTCTTACGCGCGAACGGGAATAATCGTGGCTAGCGACAATTCAGCGCCTGGTACGCCGGGGGCTTTATGAAGATAGCGTTAACGATATTGTGTATCGGCGCGGTGGCATTTCTGCTTCGTGTTCTGGCGGCCTTGGTGAAGGAGGGAGTAAGAGTGCCTCCCAGCACGGTCCGAGTTCACTTTGCAAAGTTTCATCCAACCCGGCGGCGCGGTGAACTTATAGAAATAAATCCTCCAGTTCAGGGGCGAAAACCTCCAACGGGAACTGACCAGCGGATTGCCATCTGATTTCAGCGAAGCCAGATCACGAAATCGGCTCAGGAGATTACCCATGCAGGACGTTTTTTGGATCGCGGTCGCGATCACATTTTTCGCAGTGTCTGTGGCCTACGTGCGTTTCTGCGATCGTATGAAGTAGAAGCACGAAGTAGAAGCATGAAGTAGAAGTAGGAGGAGCTCGTGGACATACAGTCGCTCATCATGATCATTATCAGCGCGCTGGTCACCGTATATCTGTTTTACGCGCTTTTGCGTCCGGAGAAATTCTGAAATGACCCTCAATGGCTGGCTGCAGATCCTGGTATTTCTGGGATTGATCTTTGCCGTCACCAAGCCGCTTGGTGTTTTTATGACGCGCGTGTTTGCCCGCGAGCGGACATTCCTCGACCCGGTGTTGCGTCCGATCGAACGCCTGCTCTATCGCATTACGGGCGTCGATGAGTCGCACGAAATGCGCTGGACCGAATACGCGACCACGATGTTGGTGTTCAGCGCGGTGTCGATGCTCGTCCTCTACCTGATTCAGCGGATCCAGGGTGTGCTGCCGTTTAATCCGCAGCACTTCGGTGCGGTCACGCCCCAGCACCTGGCTTTCAATACGGCCGCGTCGTTTACCACCAACACCAACTGGCAGGCGTATTCGGGCGAGACCACCATGAGCTACTTCACGCAGATGGCCGGCCTCGCCTTTCACAACTTTGCCTCGGCGGCGACTGGCATCGTGCTGGGAGTCGCCTTCATTCGCGGGATTGCCCGTCGCCAGACCAATACTCTGGGAAATTTCTGGGTCGATTTTGTGCGCTGTTGTTTGTGGGTGCTGCTGCCCTTTTGCATAGTGGGATCCCTGTTCCTGGTTTCGCAAGGTGTAGTGCAGAACCTGAAGCCTTATGACACTGTGAAGCTGGTCGAGCCGCAACAGGTACAGCGCGTGGGGGCTGACGGCAAGGGCGTGGTGGACGCGAGCGGCAAGCCCGTCATGGACCCGGTGACCACGCAAACCATCGCGCAGGGTCCGGTGGCTTCGCAAGAGGTCATCAAGGAATGGGGGACGAACGGTGGCGGATTCTTCAACGCCAATAGCGCGCACCCGTTTGAAAATCCCACACCACTGACGAATCTATTCCAGATCTTTTCCATCTTCGCCATTGGCGCCGGGCTCACGTACACGCTCGGCCGCATGACCGGCTCCCCGGCTCATGGATGGGCGGTGTGGTCGGCCATGGCAATTCTGTTTCTGGCCGGTGTCACGGTTGCTTATTGGGCGGAGGCGCAAGGCAACCCGCTGTATCCCTCGACCATCGCTCAGCACGCCACCACCCTGCAACCGGGCGGCAACATGGAGGGCAAAGAAACGCGCTTCGGCATCGCGAACTCAGCCCTCTTCGCCACGGTCACGACCGACGCGAGTTGCGGCGCCATCAACGGCTGGCATGATTCGTTCACGCCGCTCGGCGGCATGGTCCCACTCGTGAACATCATGCTGAGCGAGGTGATCTTTGGCGGAGTGGGCTCGGGGATGTACGGAATTCTCATTTATGTCGTTCTGGCCGTATTCATCGCGGGCCTGATGGTCGGCCGCACGCCGGAGTATCTGGGCAAGAAGATTGAGGCTTACGACGTCAAGATGGCGATGCTGGTCTCGCTGGTGTTCCCGCTGATCATTCTTTCGTTGGCTGGAATCTCAGTGGTGAAGGGCTTCGGAACTGTGGGCATTTCCAATCCCGGCCCCCACGGCCTGAGTCAGATTCTCTACGCCTTCGTTTCGTCCGCCGGAAACAACGGTTCCGCCTTCGGAGGGCTCACTGTCAATACACTTTGGTATGACACGGCCACGGGGATCACCACGCTGATCGGCCGCTTTTTCATGATCATTCCCATGCTGGCCATCGCCGGCAACCTCGCACAGAAAAAGTATGTGCCGCCATCGCTGGGCACGTTTCCGGTGACGACGCCGCTGTTCACGCTGCTGCTGATCAGCGTCATCCTGATTCTGGGCGCGCTTACTTTCTTCCCAGCCCTGAGCCTGGGGCCGATTCTCGAACATCTTCTTATGCACGTTGGAAAGACTTTCTAGAAACCTATGGCAAGCCAACGCAAATCGGTTTGGGATGTGAATCTGGTTCGCAACGCGGCCTGGAGCTCGCTGCTCAAGCTAAGCCCTCGCAATATGATGGGCAATCCCGTCATGTTCGTGGTCGAGATCGGCAGCGTGATCACGTCCGTGCTTCTGATTCTCCATCCCCACGAGGCATTTAGCTTCAACCTCCAGATCACGTTGTGGTTGTGGTTCACCGTGCTGTTCGCCAACTTCGCCGAAGCTATGGCCGAGGGCCGAGGAAAGGCGCAGGCGGAAACGCTGCGGCGCGCGCGATCGGAAACCATCGCCAAGCGGATTACTTGTGACGGCAAGATCGAAGAAGTTCCGAGCGCCAAGCTGCGCTCCGGCGATATGGTTTCCGTCTCAGCCGGAGAACTGATTCCCGGCGACGGCGAGATTGTCGAAGGGGTGGCCTCGGTCGACGAATCGGCCATCACCGGAGAGTCTGCTCCCGTGATTCGTGAAGCGGGTGGGGATCGCTCGGCGGTCACGGGCGGCACGCGGGTGCTCAGCGACTTTATCAAAGTGAAAATCACCTCCAACCCCGGCGAGACCTTTCTCGATCGCATGATTGCGTTGGTGGAAGGGGCCGCGCGCCAGAAGACTCCCAACGAAATCGCACTGAACATCCTGCTCGCTGGGCTGACGATCATCTTTTTGCTGGCCGTAGTTACCCTACAGCCGTTCGCGGTTTATTCCGGCTCGCCGCAGACTGTGTTCGTGCTGGTCTCGTTGCTGGTGTGCCTGATCCCCACTACGATTGGCGGCCTGCTATCGGCCATCGGCATCGCCGGCATGGACCGCCTGGTGCAGCACAACGTACTGGCGATGTCCGGACGCGCCGTCGAAGCCGCGGGAGATGTGAACACGCTGCTGCTCGATAAAACCGGCACGATTACTTTCGGCAACCGGCAAGCCACCGAGTTTCTGCCCGCGCCGGGAGTGACCGAAGCTGAAATGGCCGACGCCGCGCAGCTATCGTCTCTCGCCGACGAAACGCCGGAGGGCCGGTCGATCGTAGTGCTGGCGAAGGAAAAATATAAACTGCGCGGGCGCGACTTCGCAGCCCACGAGGCGGAATTCATTCCCTTCACCGCGCAGACCCGCATGTCTGGCGTGAATCTGGATGGCCGGCAGATTCGTAAAGGGGCCGCCGAATCTATCGCGCATTATCTCGAACAGAATAACGGCGCCATGCCCGCGGAAGTCCGCGCGTCTGTCGAACGCATCGCCTCTTCGGGCGGCACACCTCTCGTGGTCTCGGAGAACCGGCGGGCCATGGGCGTCATTCATCTGAAAGACGTGGTCAAGGGCGGAATTCGCGACCGCTTCGCCCAGTTGCGCGCTATGGGCATTCGCACTGTGATGATCACTGGCGATAATCCGCTCACCGCCGCTGCGATTGCGCGCGAAGCCGGGGTCGACGACTTTCTTGCGCAAGCCACGCCCGAAGACAAACTGAAACTCATTCGCAGCGAGCAGGCGGGCGGCAAACTGGTCGCCATGACCGGCGACGGCACCAACGACGCACCCGCGCTGGCCCAGGCCGACGTCGGCGTTGCGATGAACACCGGCACGCAAGCCGCCAAAGAAGCCGGAAACATGGTCGATCTCGACTCCAATCCCACCAAGCTCATCGAGGTGGTCGAAATCGGAAAGCAGTTGCTGATGACGCGGGGCGCCCTGACAACGTTTTCCATCGCGAACGATGTTGCCAAATACTTTGCGATTATCCCCGCCATGTTTGCCGTCACCTTCCCGGTGCTCAACGCGCTGAACATCATGCATCTCAAGACGCCGCAGTCGGCGGTGCTCTCCGCGGTCATTTTTAATGCGCTGATCATCATCGCGCTCATTCCGCTGGCGCTGCGGGGCGTGAAATACCGCGCCATGAACGCCGAGGCCCTGCTGCGCCGCAACCTGTTTATCTACGGCGTGGGTGGACTGATCGCCCCGTTTGTGGGAATTAAGGTGATCGACGTGCTGATCACGATGGCGGGCTTAGCCTGAACACCTGGCCTGAGGACTCTTATGAAGAAGCATCTCATTACCGCATTCCTGATGACCATCGCAACCACGGTTCTGCTGGGCGTGCTGTATCCGCTGCTGATCACCGCGCTGGCGCAGGTTTTGTTCAAAGATAAGGCGAACGGCCAGCTCATTACGCGCAACGGTCAGGCCATCGGTTCGCGCATCATCGCCCAGCCCTTCACGTCGGCGAAGTATTTCCACCCGCGGCCCTCGAATGCGGGCAACGGATACGACGCCGCCAATTCCGGCGGCACCGACTACGCGCCCACCAACCAGAAACTCATCGACCGGGTTCAAGCGGATGCCAAGAGCTTGCATGAAGAGAATCCCGCCCAACCCATTCCGGTGGATCTCGTCACCACATCCGCGTCGGGCCTGGATCCGGAAATCTCCCCGGCGGCGGCGGAGTTTCAGGTCCCGCGCGTCGCTCGCGAGCGCGGACTGCCGGAATCCACCATCCGCGACCTCGTGCAGAAGCATACCGATCAACGAGACTTGGGGTTGCTCGGGGAACCTCACGTGAATGTGCTGGAACTCAATCTCGCGCTGGATGATATGACCCAGAAGCGCTGATCGTGCGGTCGCGGTCGATACCGCCAGTGCTGAATGGCTGCGCGCGTTGTGCCCGAATCCGATGTGCCCGAATCTCCATGCAGTGTGTAAAATGAGCTTACGTCGCTTTGGCTCCGTAGCTCAGATGGATAGAGCAGTGGTTTCCTAAACGCGCCAGAATCAGGCACGCACGTGGAATCAAGAGCACGCAGATTCGACGAATGGTTGACCGATTGTATGTGCGCTTGGTGGTGCGCTCATCCATGCCTTTCGCTGTGTATCTTGTTGGTGATTGCCTGCGTGCTCGAGTCGTGATTTGGGGAGTTGGTTATCACTGTACATCTCGAATGGCCCCGTAGCTCAGATGGATAGAGCAGCGGTTTCCTAAACCGAAGGTCGGCAGTTCGACTCTGCCCGGGGCCACCATTCCATCCCAAAACAAAATGGTACCTCCAGTCCGGTAGCCCTCACGCGCTGACACTCGAAATCTCGGGGAGTTGCAGTTGATTTCGGAACTGAGATGGCATAAGTTATTTGCAACGCAGGCCGGTGCGCTTTCCCTGAAGCGAGATGCTGGCCAAGGGTGCTCCCGTCGAGGTGGTCTACGCCCATGCTCACGAAACAGCTGCTCGGGTCGGCCCTCGTGGCATTGGTCGTTGTTAGTGTTAGCATTGTTAGTGTTCCGGTGTTTGCTCAGCCTACCCAGCCGCCTAGCGGGCGCATTCATAATCCCAACCCAGTCGTGAACCGTCCTGACTCCATACAGGACGCGGGCCTTTACGGTTACTGGAGCCGCATGACGGATCAGGACCGCGCCGGCGGCGCTTTGCTGGGCAAGGTAGTGGTCAGGGACGAACTGCTTCCGTGGGATCCCATCGTGGTGACGGTTAGTTGCGACGGAGCAGCGGCCTATACTGCAGAAACCGATGCGAAAGGATACTTCGCAATCCTGCCCAGCCGCATTCCCGGGGAAATGAGTTTGCAGGGGGATCGAGAGCGGCAGATGAAGGTGCACTTCGAGGGATGCGTGGTGCAGGCGTTTCTTGCGGGTTTCAAGTCTTCGGGGCTGAGCATTACGGAACGCAATCTGCGCGATAGTCCTGAAATCGGAACCATCACGCTCACCCGAGAATTCACTGCTCGGGGCACGGCCGTGAGCGCGACCAGCAAGTCGGTGCCGTCCAGCGCCGCCGAGCACTGGAGCCGAGCCGGCGAGGAAATGCTGGCTGACCGGCCGGAACGCGCGCGACGGCAGTTGGAGGAGGCTGTGCGCATTTATCCCGCCTTCGCCGTCGCGTGGTACCAGCTCGGCACACTACAGCGGCCGTCGAACCCTCGCGAGGCGGAGCTCTACCTGCGGAAAGCGGCGGCCGCGGATCCGGCTTTCGTTTCCCCCCATGAGCAGCTCGCTGCGCTGGCGGTGCAACAGCAGGATTGGCAGGGCGCGCTGCAGAGTCTGAACCAATACCTGCAACTCGATCCCAAGGGCACCACCCACATCTGGTATTACAGCGCTTTGTCAAACTTCCAGCTCGGTAATATCGAAGCGGCTGAAGGCAGCGCGAACAAACTGCTGACCATGGACCCTCTCCACAACACCCGCAATGGCGAACAGCTGCTCGCCGTAATCCTGGCCAGGAAGGCCGATTATCTCGGCGCTCTCTCCCATTTGCGCCACTGCCTTTCCTATATTCCCCAGGGACCGGACGCGGAGCTGGTCAAGGCGCAGATTGCGCAAATCGAGAAGCACGTTCCCAAGGCAAATTGACTCGAGGGGTGCTCCTCTACGGGTTCGAGGGGCGATACGTCCAGTCAAAGCGGTGATCGTACAGCCGTTTCTTTTTGTTATCACCGCCATACTCATCCTGGTCTGGCTTGCCGCCGACTCTTCCTCCTTTTACAAGTTCGTGGATGAGTTGGGCTTTTTCATCGGCAAGTTGTGCGGCGTTCATTCCCAGGCGCGCGGGGCTGGCTTGCGGACTCGAAAATTTCAAATAGCCCTCCGCGTGCACCACCAGGAGGCAAGCGATATCGTCGCCGTTCGCCTTCTTTGCGGGCGTTGAAAGCTTATGTTTCAACTTCTTGACGAGTTGGTCCGCCGCGGCCAGATCCATGGAGTAGTTGTCTCGCATGCCGACCCAGTCAATGCGCTCCAGCATGTCCTCGATGTCGTCGGTCTTAATCGAGGCGGGCCATGCGTCCGTCTTCTGGATCTGAGCCAGTTCGCTGGCCGAGAGGGCGATGGCGAACGATTCGTAGTAGATCGTGTTGCCTCTCTCCGTCATGACGGCTACGCCTTTGTGGTGCAGATGCGACTCCAGTTGGTAGTAGGTACCGTTTTTTGGAGGTATAAATACCATTCCCGTATGGTTGGGCCCGCGCACCTGGTCGCTGGTCAGGAAAGTAAAGCCTGTGCTGGTGTTCTGGTAGACAAAGAAACTGTTTTTGAAACCATGGAATTGCGCGATGTCTCCGCGCTGCACTTTGTCGGTATCCACCTGTTTCCCCCAGGTATAGTGGGGAAGTGCCTGGGCGATGTGCAGTGCTTTATCGTGGTCGAGTGCGCGCGCTTCAAACAAAGCGGCATAGATCCAGTGCGTACATTCGTTGCCGATCCCGGCGGGATTCGAATTCATCTGGTAAACCGCGAAATCCGTCAAAATACGGCGATGGGCGACGTCAAGTTCCGCCATGATGCGCTCCTCACTTCGTTACGATCTGGGGCCCGCTATGGGACGATATTGATTGCCCGCCGCTTTGACAACTCGAAAATCGTAAGGCTTCAGCTCCCACTCGCCCGCACGCTTTGATCGTAACGTCGCCGCAGCCAGGACGGTTGCGCGGTCGTTGCGCGCGATGCCGGGTTCACTCCGTCTGGTGACTCTCGACCGACAGCTTGCGCAACGACAGTCGCTCGTGATGCGCGAGCAGCAGACCGGTCGGTACGACCGCCGCGAACGTGACCAGCCACAGCAGGATCCCGCAACTGGCGGCCATCTCCGGCGGGACGTCGAACACGTTGGATAGCGTCGCGATGACCGCTATTTGCGACCCTCCACCGACCGCTGGCAGTTGCAGCATCGAGCCCAGCATGCTCGAGAACACCAGAATCAGAAGCTGCGACACCGGAATCTTGAGAGCATCCATCCCATACGACATCGTCACTTCCTGATACGCCAGCGCGATCACATACCACATTCCCACCGACACCAGCGTCAGCCAAAGCAGCGACCATGGCCCGTGAATCGTGTTCAGCCCCATGCCGAACTCCCGCACCCGCTGACCCAGCTTGTGCCCGAAGTTCGACGCCAGGTGTGAGAACCGCCGTTCCAACCAGCACGCTACTGTTTCGCCGAACTTCTTGATCACCACCGCCGCCAGCGTGGTCGCCGCTACCAGCGCAATCAAAACAAAGCCCGCCTCTCGAAAGCGCAGGTAGTATTCCGGATGAGGAATGGAGGGCAGGGCACTCGGCAGAAAAATCGCCAGCAGCATCAGGATCGTGAATGCGCCCAGATCGAAGATGCGTTCCACGCCCCACACCGCCAGTTGCGAAGAGAAGGAAAGGTCGGTGCGCCGGGCGATCAAATACGGGCGAATGAATTCCCCCGCTCGTCCCAGCAGGGCCAGCCCCGCGAACCCGACCAGCGTCGGCGATACCAGTTCTGCCACCGTGGTCTTTGGCCGCACCGGCTTCAGAAAAATCTTCCACCGCACCGCACGCATGCCATACGCGAAGTAAATGAGCGCAATGCCATGCAGTACGTGGATTTTCTTGATGCGGTGAGTCTGGCTCCAGAACGTACCCCAGTCGAAGGTTCGCCAATGCCGGTATTGCAGGTAGACCAGAACGGCCAGGATGAGGAATACCACAACGCTGGCCAGAATGCGTTTCTTATCCATGAAAGGGGGAAAACTCCGCGCCGCGGCCCACGCAACGCGCAGCGGGAAACGGCTGTTCCAAGGTAAATGACCCTGCCAAAGCGGTCAAACCACGAGTGTTCATGTGGGGAAAGCGGTTTTATGTGGGGACGGCCGCCCTCGGCCGTCCGTCGAGCGCAGCTCGACTTTGGTTGGGATGATCCTACTGGCTCGTCTGCGCCGTATTCGTCTTGGCTTGAACCAGGGGGGACTTCTGTGCCTTCCCCGCGGAGCTATCAGTCTTCGTGCTCGCGTGCTTTGAGGCCGCAGTTTTTGGAGAAGAGCTCGGCGCTGCCTTCTCTTCGGCCGCCTTCTTTTTGTTGAAATCCCTCACCACCCGCGCCACGTAGGCGCGCGTCTCGTAATAAGGAGGCACGCCGCCGAACTGCTCAACTCGCTGCGGTCCGGCATTGTAGGCCGCCAGCGCCTTCACCAGATCGAAGTTGTAGCGCTCCAGCAGTTCCCGCAAATATTTCGTTCCACCTTCGACATTCGCCTGGGGATCGAATGCATTCGGCACGCCGAGTTGTGATGCCGTCCCAGGCATCAACTGCATGAGTCCCTGCGCTCCCTTGGGAGACACAGCCCGCGAGTTGAACCCGCTCTCCGCCTTGATCACGCTGTTCACCAAGTCCGGATCCAAGCGGTAGCGCCCGCTTGCGGACTGCACCACGTCATTCAAATCCACCGCACTCGGCGTGGCGAAAGGCGACGACCCGGGTGCCCCATTTCTCGGGTAGTGTGCGAGAAGTGGGGATGTTCCCGAAGCCGAGAGCCGAGAGCCGGATGCTGGCAACTCCGGCGCCGCCTCAAAGTGTTCAATCTCCGCAGTCGGCACATCCACGAAACTCGAGCCATCCGCGGATACATACAAGCGCGTCGTATCCCCGACCACTTCCCGCCGCTCATGCCGGATGGAGAATCCGTTCTTCAACACCGCGACTTCTGTGGCCAGGCAGGGAAGTGCCGCCACCGCGAGAATCACGAGGATGCCCAGACGCCGCCGAATTGAAAGTGCCGCTCGACTCCGCATATTCCAACGCCCAACAGGCAACGACCAACGACTAACGACCAACGACTAACGCAGGCGCACCCAGCGCCAAATCCACCGCCGCTGCCACGCCGCACGCATCATTGCTCCGGGTCACGGTCCAGCCGCGACTCAGCAATTCCGCGCACGCATTCCCCATGATAACCGGATAGCCCGCGAACTCAAGCATCTCAACGTCGTTGTGATTGTCACCGAGGGCCATGACCTCTTCGCGCTGGTATCCGCGATGCGTCGCCCACCGCTCCAGCGCATGCCCCTTCGAGCATCCCGTGTTCAACACATCAATCATCGACAAATCCCGTGCTGGATACTCCGTCCGCAGCACGGTTACAGTCCCATCCATCCCTGCGCCCTCGAGCGCGCGCAGAGCCTGGCTCATCCGCGACATCGTTCCGCAAAACATCGCCTGCACCGGATCGCTCACCAGCGCGTTTTCAATCGGCACCACAAACTCGATGTACTCCATATTCTTCTCGAGCCAGCGCCGGATGCTCTCCCCGAGTTCGTCGAGGTGTTCGAGCACAATCGCGCCCTTGGTTTCCTTGTCAAACGTCAGAACGGTGTTCCCTCGAAACTCTTGCATCGCGCCGCAAAGCCGGCGGCAGGTTTGCGCCGGCATCAGGTCGCGATGAAACGTTTCCCCGGCCAGCGATCGTGTCACCGCCCCGTTCGAACTGATCAGCCACAGATCGAACCCAAGCTGCTTCGCGATGGGCAGGGCAAACGTGTGCCTGCGTCCGGTCACCAGCACAATCTCGATGCCCGCCGCATGCGCCCGCCGCAACGCCATCAGATCGCAGTCAGAAACCTGAAATTGTGGATTGAGCAGCGTGCCGTCAATGTCCGTCGCCAGCAGCCGGATGGAAGGCTTGGAAATCTTCACCATTGTTGATTTTAGCATCGCGACTCGCCGTCACGGTTCGCGGAGCTCCGACTCGGGCGCCTTCCTTGACAGCGGCACTAGATTTGGCAAAATAGAGAAGTCCCGGCTCCGCAGACATTGCGGGAGCCGATAGCATGTTGCCCATGAAAGTGACAATCGTGTCCCGCGCCCATCGTCGCCATCCCCTTCTGGCCGCTCTCGGGCTTGCATTGATCGCCTTCTTGATGATTTCCTGCGCCACGCCCAACCCTAACTTCGGCCGCATTCTGCTCTCCATCTCAGTCACTCCCGACTCTCAGAAATCCCAGAACGGTCAGGTGGTGTTCACGGCAACTGGCACTTTCAATCAGGCGCCTTTTTCCGCCCTGGTTCCATCCACTCCGCCGTACTCCGGTAAGTTTTTTGTGGACACCACCGCGACCAACCAGGTGATTGCCACCATCGTGAGCAGCGGTTCAGGAACCGCGACCGTGCAGTGCATCTCAGGGATGTCCGGCACCGTCGAGGTGGGCAACATAGCATCCGCCAACAACGGGACCAGCACGACCGTTACAGGCCTCGCCCAAATTACCTGCCCGTAGTGGTATCGACTCGATTGAGATTTAGAAGAGCTCAGCTAGGCTGATTGCGCCGGCAGCCGCGCCAGCAGGGCGCTGGCCTTGCGAAACCATGGCCGTTCCCGTCGCCGCAGATATCCCGGCATGGTTGGCTTCTTGTCGAGAATTTTCCGCGACCACTCGCGGGCCTCGACGACGCGTCCCTGCGACTGCAGAAACAGCGCGTAGTAGTAATAGGTCTCGGAGATGGTAGAAATCCGGGTCGCTTCCCGGAACATGGCGTCCGCCTTCTCGACCTGCCCGGTCTGCGCATAGGCCCAGGCCAGCAGTCCCTTGGCGCGATGGAAGTCGTAGTCAGGATCGGACGTGACGGCACGCTCCAGGTCCGGAACGGCCGCCGCGAAGTCGCCCAGTTCGATCTCCGCGACGCCACGCCGGTAGAAGGGATCAGGATGGTCGGTTCGCGAAGAGATCGCCTTATCGTATGCCGCCCGGGCCCGCGCGAAGTTCCCGTCGTCGAGATACAACAACCCGAGCTCTTCGTAGTTTCCCGCCGAAGGATTGTCGAGAATGGTCCGCTCGAGTTCGTGAATCCGCCGCCGCCGCGGAAAAACCTGGAATGAACCCCGCAGCAGCCCCGCGTCCGGAATCACCTCCACCAGGATGTAGACCAGCGCTCCGACCCAGTGAAACAGGATCACCCAGATCCAAAACCAGTCCGGGCGCCGGCGGATGAAGTGAACAATGGCTACAATCCGCAGCGCGATCGACCACCACGAAAACGCAAAGAAAAGGAATGATCCCATGGGTGAAATCGCACTATAGCATGCGCCACCCGTCTTTTTCGGTGACGCCCCGATAACCAAAGTGTACCCACGGGCGCCTCCCTTGTCGCGTAGCGTGCGTGCGACAGGGCCCGCCCTGAGCTTGTCGAAGGGGTGACGATTTTGACTTTCGATCTATCCATGAACCGCCGGTCCAGCAAGACAGGCGGCGACTACTTCATTTCGATTTCGCAGCCGCATGATGGCCGTAGCTGATTACGCGCGTCACCTTCCACGCCCCGTCCTTGTACTGCCACAAATGAATGAACTGGCCTTCGCCCACCCCCTCGGTATCTTCATGGCCGGGATGGTGGAAGCGGTGAACGCCCATCTCGACAAAGCCGTAACCCTTCATGTAGTACACCTTCAGCGTTCCGGGAACGAGTTCACGCGTAGTCTTGCCGCAGATGTTTTTCTTGACGCTGTCGGTCAAGGCCACCTTGCCGAGCGTGACCCCGCCCTGATCGTGGTAGAACTCGACATCGTCCACAAAGAAAGAAGCGAACTTGTCGAGGTCGCAACGGTTGTAGGCATCGAACAGCGCCGCATCAAGAGCGGCGCCGGCGCGGTCGAGCTCCTCCTGGTTCTGAATCTTGTCGAGCGCTGGAACACTTTGTGCGGGCACGTTCTGTGCGCCCGCGTGGCAAAGCAATAAGAAGGGCATCGCCAGAAGAAACAGAAGCGATGACAGAGCTAGCCGTCGGTGCATGAGATCTCGCTTTCCGGGGAGATGGGTGTGGCAAGGATGAGTACGGAAGCGACCAGGGGAATGTTCCGGATATCGTCAGTGTGCACAGGACGGTCAGGCAAATTAGGGACCTTTAAGACAAACCGAAGAGGTTGCGTCCATCGAACCCATTACGAAAGTAAATTGAAGATGCCTAGCACTGTCCCTACCATCAGAAGATGTCGTGCTGCGGGCCTTTCTTGCCAAGTGCGGACAGTGGCCCTGGCCTGGAGACGCGTATGCCGGTTCGGCTATCGAAAATCTGCTGTGCGCTGGTTCTCGTTGGAGTGGCTTCTTGCTGCGGACAAGCGCAGCAAAAACCTGAACTCAAGATCGGGTTTTCCCTCGAGAACACCAAGGGCGAGCGTTGGCAGACCGACTTGGACGAATTCCAACTGCGCGCTCAGCAACTCGGTGCGCAAACCATCACCCGCTCGGCCAATGGCGACGATGACCTGCAATTCAAGCAAGTCAAAGATCTGCTGAACACTGGTATCGATGTTCTGGTGCTCCTGCCTCACGATTTCGAGAAGGCCAGCCGCATCGTGGACGCGGCGCATGCCAAACACGTTCCCGTGATCAGTTACGACCGGCTCATCCACAATCCGCGTGTGGACCTCTATATAGGGTTCGATCTGTTTGCCGTGGGCGTACTCCAAGCGCAATGTTTAACCGAGCACGCGCCCAAAGGGAACTACATTCTGCTGGGCGGTTCGCCGCTCGATCCCAACTCCAAGGTCGTGCGCGCGGGCCAAATGAGCGTGCTGCAGCCGTTGATCGACCGTGGCGACATCAAGGTCCTCACCGACATCTGGATACCCGAGTGGAGTCCTACGCAATCCTACATTCTGGTAACGCAGGCGCTGCATGATCTGAAAGCTCCTCTAACCGCAATCCTGGCCTCGAATGATGCCACTGCGGGCGGCGCTATCCAGGCGCTTGAAGACAACCATCTGTCCGGACAAGTGCTGGTCACCGGACAAGACGCGGACCTGGCCGCGGTGGCGCGACTGTACGACGGCACGCAGCTCATGACCATTTACAAACCCATCGTCGGAGAAGCCCGCACGGCCGCCGAAGCGGCGGTCACGCTGGCCCGGCATGGCAATGTCGAAACCAGCACAACGGTGCCGAACGGTGCCCAGACGACGAAGGCGATCCTGCTTACCCCCATCTCCGTCACCCGGCAAAATGCAAAAGGTACGGTGTTCAAGGACGGGTTTCAAAAGGTCGAAACCGTAAGGCAGTCCTTACCAAAAGACAAGTGGGCCGAACTCGACCGGTGAAATGATTCGGCTCTGAGTTCAATCCCATTGGATGCCTGGTGCCGCGTGCCCCATCCTAAAGTCGCGTCCTTTGCGACGTGAGGGTGGGGATTTTGATCTTGATCTAGGTACTCGTACGGGAAGTCCCGGACTCACCCGACTATATTCCTTAACGGCCCCGACAGGCTGCCTTCGAGTTCGCGATCGACATGCCGGAGCTCTTCCAACAACGCCTGCATCGCTCTCTGGAACGCACGTTTCAGCTCGGAAGGCTCAAGCGACTGGGGAAGACAGGCGGCTTTGGTGTCCCGCTCAGCAACGGGAAGATCGTCGAGGCCCCGGCCCTGCGCCGCAATCACGCCGCAGCGCAGGCAGGTGAGCTCGCAGATGTGGTTGCGCATGCCGCTCAACATGTATTCCGCCTGCAATACCCGACCACGTTCCAGGCTGGATCGCACATGCAACGCATAAAGCCATGCCATCCCGATGAGAGCATGGGGATTCGGCTGCGGCGCGGGGCGCGGCGGATTCGCCTCGCCGAAGATCAGCCGGAAATTTGGTCCGATCGCGCCGAAGTCTTCTGCACGCCAGAAAGAGACATCCACCTGCAACGTGTTTTTCAGCAGGAACACGCGGTACAGCGTGGCACCGTGCGTGACGTCGACGTGAGCGACCGCGCCGTGATGGTAAAGACAGTCGGTCCATTCGGCGACCACTTGCTCGTCAGATGCGGCCGGCGCGAGGCAGAGAGCCAGATCGATGTCGGACCAGCGGTCGAGTCGGGACGACGCAGCCGAACCAGTGTGCGCCGCGCCGCGGAGGCTGGGGTCTTTTTCAGCGGCGGAAACGAGTTCGGCGCGCAGGCGCTCCCGTTCGTCAGCAGTA
Source organism: Acidobacteriota bacterium (assembly GCA_013289685.1). Taxonomy (GTDB): domain Bacteria; phylum Acidobacteriota; class Terriglobia; order Terriglobales; family Acidobacteriaceae; genus Sulfotelmatobacter. Next base: position 94,951 of record JABCZL010000012.1, read on the forward strand.
AAGATCGGCACGCGGAAAATGATAACGGATCTGCGGAGTTATTTCGAAAGAAACGGGCACAGACGAAGCCCCGCCCACCCGCGTCTCAAATCCTACTTGCAGGTCCGTCATCCAACCTTGCAAAGAACGCAAGGGTTGATTGGATAAGAGCGAAGACTCGATTGACCCGGTGTCTTGATTTGAGGACCAAAGACGCTGGCGAGAAAAGTGGGGACAGTGATGTCGCTCCTACTATTCCACCGCCGCCCGCAACTCCACCTTCTTGGTCGTAATCGTCACCTGCGTGGCCGGCAGCTTCGGCCGCGGATAAGGCTCGGTGTAGGCCTCGACGGTGATCGTGCCGGGTGTCCGCGTCGACTGCACGATCACTTGCGCGAGGCCGTTGAACAGGCTGCGCTTCGAGTCTTTGTCGGATTCCTGACAATTCGGATCGCCGTTGCCTACGCCGATCAGCACGCCTTCGCCGCTCACTTTGAAGCTGATCATATTATGAGCCGTAGGAATGGCACGGCCTTCATTGTCGAGCACCTCCACCTTGAGCACGGAAACGTCTTCGCCGTCAGCGTTGAGTTCCGTGCGGTCGGCCGTCACCCGGATCGCCACTGGATCGCCCGTAGTTTCGCGTTTCTCAACCAGCACGACTTTGCCGTTTTTCGTGCCGCGCGCTTCCAGCACGCCCGGTTCGTATTTCACTTTCCATTCCAGATGCGTCAGAGGCTCGACGTTCTTCGAGCCTTGGCTCTTGCCGTTTAAGAAGAGTTCGACCGAATCGAGATTGGAATGCACCCACACCGAGATCGGTTCGCCCTCGCGTCCCGCCCAGTCCCAGTGGGGAAACAGGTGCAGCACGGGGTCCGGGCCCCACCACGCTTTGTAGTAATAAAAGTTGTCTTTGGGAAAGCCGCACATGTCGACGATGCCAAACTGCGAATTGATGGACGGCCAGCCGTACGGCGTGGGCTCGCCGCGATAGTCGAAGCCAGTCCAGGCAAAGCCTCCCGACAGCCATTCGCGCGCGGCGTAGAACTTCCACCACTCCTCTGCCAGCTGAGACCAGTCGGTGTGATTCAGGTCATAAGCGCTGACCCAGTTGCGCAACTTGTCGGTCGAGTAAATGCCGCGCGTCGAAACCGTGCTGGCGGTTTCCGATCCCACGCTCGGCTGCTTGGGATGCTTCGCGTGATACGTGTCGTGCTCCTTCAGGTTGTAGTTGAATCCCATCACGTCGAGTTGCTCGGGAAACGGCGTCTGGAAAGCGGTATTGATCGCGGCCGTGCACATCCGCGTCGGGTCGAGTTCGTGGGTGCGCGCGATCATATCGTCGATGACGCGCGGGCCCTGCGGCTGAAACATCATCGTCCACTCTTCGTTGCCCATGGACCACAAAATAATCGACGGCGAGTTGCGATAGCGCTTCACCATCGCCTCCAGCTGCGCCATGCCCTCCGGATTCGCGCTCATCAGCCGCGTCTCGCACATCATCATCATGCCCAGGCGGTCGCAGGCTTCCACCCACTCCGGCGTCGGCATGTTGTGCGACGTGCGCACGGCGTTGCCGCCCATGTCTTTCAGCACGCCGACGCGATAGCGCTGCAGTTGGTCGGGAAGCGCCGCTCCCACGCCCGCGTGGTCGTGATGGTTGCACGTGCCCTTGATCTTCACGGATTTGCCGTTGAGGAAGAATCCCTTGTCGGGATCCCATTTGAGGTCGCGTATGCCAAAGGTGATGCGCTCGGCATCGCGGACCTTGCCGTCGGATTCGACCGTCACCACTGCGGTGTAGAGATTAGGAGTTTCCGGGGACCAGAGCGCCGGATTCGTCAGATCCGTGTACGCCGCGAACGACGCTGCTCCATCCGACGGGACGTACTGCGCCCGAGGGCCCGCACTGGACACAACTTTTCCACGACCGTCCAAAATCTGCCAGCGCACGCTGCAACTCTCATGCGGCGGCCCTTGATTCTGCACGACGGTCGCCAGGTTCAAAGTCGCCGTGTTGCCCTTCATCGCCGTCCGCACCGTGCTCTCCCAAAGCCCCAGATGCACCGCATCCGTCTTGGTGAGCCACACATGCCGGTAAATTCCCGCGCCTTCGTAGAACCAGCCATCGCCAAAGCTCGCGTCCATGCGAACCATCAGATAATTCTTCGCCCCGTAGTTCAGAAAATCCGTCACGTCGAAGTGAAACGGCGCGTATCCGTTGTCGTTGCGCCCGATGAAGTATCCGTTGAGAAACACCAGCGCGCTGCGAAACGCTCCGTCGAACTCGATGGTGATGCGACGTCCGCTGTCTTCTTTGGGAATATCGAAGGCGCGCCGATACCAGCCGACACTCGTCTCGGGATAGCGCCGCCCCAGCGGTTTGTAGCCGTGGCTGTTCTGCTCTTCGTCGTGCACGAACGGCAACTCGACGGCCCAGTCGTGCGGCAAATTCAGGTCGCGCCATTTCGAGTCGTCAAATTTCGCCGTGGCAAACCAGAGCTCACCCGACTTGGCGAAATCCCCCTGGCCCTTGCCAAATCCCAGATCGCGCAGCGGGTCGGTGGCATGTCCCTGAAAAAACTTCCATCCAAAGTCGAACAGCAGATGTTCGCGCGGAGCCACCGCGGCCAGCGCCTCCGCCGATGCCGCACTGGGGTAGCTTGCAAGCAATGCATGGGCGCGGCCCACAGATCCAGCGGCGAGAGTCGTGGCGGAGACGGCAAGGCCGGAGCGAAGCAGATCGCGGCGGGTGAAAGAAGTCATTCGTTACCTCAAGCACCAGATCGAATTGAACTCCCGTACGTTAACCTCTACATCACGAAGCCTGCATTATAGCGGCCTCGGAGAAGCAAACAGAAGGTCGCACTGGTCGCGATGGGTGCCGATCGAGCGGGGCTTAACTCTGTGGCCGGAAGCCGTGATGGCGCAGGCGCACCCGGGCGGTCCAAGTCGCAAGCGCAATCGCTCCGCAGATTTCGACGAAGACTTTCCCGCCGTCGAGCAAGTCGACCTTGCCTTTCGAAAGTAGAGGATCCGCGAACATTCCGTGGATGAACATGAGAACGAACGCGGGAAAGACGAGCAAATGCAGCCTCTTCCACACGGGGCGAGCCATGCGCAATCGAAAGATCGAGGTTACTATGACGATCAACAGCCCATAAAGCCCAGCCGCACCCACCGTGTTGATTGTGGGTTGCACGGGAGACTGGATGGGAAGCAACACATCTGTCCAAGCGAAATGAGTGGAGGCGCGGAGCAGCAGCACCGCGGGATGCAGAACGATCAGGAGTAGAACAAAATACGCGGTCCATTCGTGCAGACGGAAAATATTGATATGGCGATGGGGCCACAGTCGCACAGGACTGTAACGCAACGCGATGAGCAGTCCCAGGAGCATGTTCACGGTAGCCGTGCCCACGGCGGCGAGTCCCAGGTAGGCGCATAGGTCGAGGATAGTCATCGATTGGTGGATGAATGCAAAATATAAACGACCTCGGAAGGCCGCGACCTGCGCGCGAATCTGTGGCGAAAGATTTCTCTGCTCTACGGTTTCACTTCGCCCATGCCCACAATTCTTGAAGAAGTGCGGAACTTCTTGTAGTCGCGATATTGCTGATCGCCGTCGATCTTGTAGCCCTTGACCAGCGCCACACGCGCGTCCAGCTTGAAGGTTAAGTGCCGGGGCAGCCAGACTTCGTCGTTCACCCGGGTCTGTTCGAGCATCACGCGCGTGCCCTTGTGGATGCGCGCCAGCACCCATCCAATCGACACCGTGTCGATGGCCTCGATGTCCATCTTGGCCAGTTGCAGGTCGCCTTTGTCGATCCACACCCGGCCGTGAAACTTGGCAAGGAACTTTGCTCCCTTCATGTGCGGCTCAAAGCCCGGGCGCGGCTCGCCGTCGATCACCCAGGCCTCGCGTCCGCCCACATCTTCGGTCCCGACCAGCTTGAAGTCGTAGGCGTCGGCGACCTCTTTCACGAATTTCAGACCCTCCTCGCGTTCTTTTTCTTGTTTCTCTTCCCGCTTCTTGCGGTCGTCCTCCGATTCGTTCTTGCGCTTGTCGATGATTTTCTGGATCTTCTCTTCTTCCTTGGCCGCTTCTTTGGCGCCGAGCGGCTTGTCATCTTTTTCGATCAGCCGCTGCACCTGTTCGCCGTAAATTTCCAGGATTTCGTAGGTCTTGATTTCCGTGGACTTGGTGTTGCCTTTGCCGTCCAGATTGTTCTGGACTTCGCGATCGATGTAGGTGTAGTTGTGCTGCCGCTTGTCGTTCTCGATGTCCTTGTCGGCGACCACGCGAAACAACTGCTGCATCTGTTGCTGCGAGAGCTTGCCGTCGGGTCCGGGCGTGAGATCGGGGACGGATGCGTCAGGCGGGGGCATCGCGGACGCCGCTTCCTGCTGCGCGAATGCAGGCAGACAGACGAGCAAGACAACGAGCAAGATAAGGATGAGGGCGAGACCGCGAACCTTCATGACGTAATCTTACGTCGTTAGACGGCGGGTAGGTCTGTCGGGAAGCAGTTTTTAAAATGCTTGTCAGCTTTCCTTGAACGCTGGCTCCGGCTGTTCTACCGCGAGCTGGCGACAGGTGCGCCCAATGATGTCCTGGGCTGAGCTGGCTTCGACGAACTGGAAGCCGTAGCGAAATGCGCTTCTTTGGCGAACCATGGCGAGAACCTCAACGTCTCCAAAGGGCAGGGTGAACTCCAGGCGAACCACTTCGCCGAGCGGAATTTCCTCGCGCAGCATGCCGGAAATGCCCGACTCGCTGATGTCCACCGTGTCCCCACGCACCAGGGGGCAGTCGCGCGGATAGACGCGGATCTGTACTGCCAGCTTGAACCGGCGATGACGGCGAGCGTCCATAAGTTCGTAAGTGTGGCTGGCTCCGAGCTGCCCGCGCGACTCCATGACGATTATCTCCGGACCGAGACCAAGAAGGTGCCGCGCCCTGGTCTGACTGTCCTGGCGGCAGGCAAGCACAAAGGTCCTGATTCGGAGATCGGCCAAACGCAGCAGAACTTTAGACAAGCTGGGGAGTCAGTCCCTGGTTTTGTGCGCCTTTCCCAAGCACTCCGCCTGGAACAGCCGCTGGTCGACGCGGTGCAGCCGCTTCTCCTGGGCCGTGGTCAGCAGCGAATAGTGCTTGATGTCGAACAGGTGATAGACGATAAACCACACCGGCTGGTCGGTGGTCATCCAGTGCTGCCGGTCGAAACGCCTCAGGTTCACCGGACCGGAGTAGCGCCGCAGGGTGCGCTCGCGCCGCAGATTGAAATACGCGTTGAAGTAGCTGAGCGCCAGCTCGCGCAGCGTGCGATAGACGGGCTCGCGCCAGCGGCATCCCGTGTAATTCGACTTGGCGACCGCGCCCCAGCAGCCATCTTCGCGGTAAATGGCGATCACGTGGTCGGTGTCGTGATCGGCTTCAAAATCCAACAGCAGCGGAGGATATCCGTTGGCCCGCAATGCCGCGGCGGCAAAGATGGCGCCTTCCAGGCAGTGCGACGATTCTTCCGCCAGCACCTTGCGCGGCGACCACGCCGTGTCTTCCAGGTGATAGGGCATGTCGTCGAGAAACTTCTGAATGCCGTAGGGATTCTTCATGCGGCGCAGTTTGCGCAGTTCTTTTTGCGTGAAGTCAGACAACGAGGATGGGGATGCGGTCATGAGTTAGGCGATGCGGAGGAAGGGCATTTACTGTCGATGGGCGCGGTTCCTCGTCGCAGCAGTGTAACGTAAGGGTGGTAGCGCCGGCGTCTCGCCGGCTGTCGCGCGAGCGTCCCGCTCTCGCTGCGGCGGCGAGTCGCCGCCGCGACAGCCGCCGGGACGGCGGCGCTACAAATGCCCTGTGCGGCGATCACCGAGACGGCAGTCGATCCCGGAGAACGCGTCCGAGCATCTCGCTCCGGAGGCAGATCGGGCCTCCAATATCGGGAAGTTAAATCGCTTTAACGTCGAGATGCAACTCGCTTGTTATCAGCGTGTTACGAGCTATTTATTCCACAGCGCTTGAAGTCCGTAACTGCTCGGCTTTCATCGTCTTACCGGCAACTGCACCATTCATGCTGCACCGAACAGTGCCGCCAACTCGTTGGGATGATCCACCAGAACATCCGGGGGATCGTCTGCCAGCGTATGCGGCGCAAAGCCGTAAGTTACGCCGACGGTGACCATGCCCGCGTTGCGTCCCGTGTCGACGTCGACGTGGGAGTCGCCGACGATCGCGGCCTGGTGCGGCTGCACGCCATACTCTTCGAGCAATTTGCGCGCGCCTTCGGGATCGGGCTTCTTGGTGGGGAAGCTGTTGCCGCCATAGATCTGCGAAAAGAAGCGGCCCAGCCCCAGAGCTTCGACAATCGCCCGCGACGGAACGACCGGCTTGTTCGAGAGCACAGCCAGCTTGCGGGGCACGCCGTTCGCTGAATTCTGAATCGCAGCCAGCGCCTCGGCGATCCCGGGATAGACCGTGGTGTGATCGAGTTTGTGGGCGCGATAGTAGGAAAGAAAAAATTCGAGCCCCTTGCGGATCACCGCCTCGTCGACCGCCTCGCCGCCCAGCGCCCGCTGGATCAGGATCGGTGCGCCGTCGCCCACGTAGCTGGCGATAACGTCGTCGGGCAACTCGGGCCGCCCGATGTGGCGCAGGGCCGCGTTGACGGAATGCACCAAGTCGAGGCGCGAGTCAATCAGCGTGCCGTCCAGGTCGAAGATTACGAGCTTGATCGAGTGCGGATCGAAGGCGCGGTGGGTACGAATCATCTGCATCCAGAATAAAGCACGCGGGACTCCGCCGTCAGCCTATGCGAGCGGCCGGCACGTTCACAACGGCTGTTCGTGAATCAAGTCTGCGACCTTACCGTCGGAAGTGCAGGAGAATTCACGACGTGTCCCATGGATTCCGTCATTCGACCAGCCCAAGCGCACCGTGGTTTGAGACTCGGACCCATGATCGCCGCACTGCCAGTCTAGAACCTCAACCTCACCGGATGTGTCGCGTAAAGCCTCCCACTCGTGCTTCTGAAGAAATAGCGGCTTAGAAGGATTCGAGACCGTGGTGAAGGCGTGCAGGCGAGGGTTTGTTCTTGATATTCCGACTGCTACCCCTACACTCTTGCCGCAGGGCGCCGCTTCAGTCTGAAGGTAGAATTCGCTCGCCTCACCATCGTGGTCATAGTCAGAGAAGTGCATTAGTTGAACAGTCGGGCGCTTTGCGACGACAGCGGCGAAGCCATCCTTCTGGGCAGCGTCGAAGTCCTTGTCATGATCGGGCTCCCAGCGCTGGAGAACTGCCTTGGCGTCAGGAGCGTCCGCGAAAAACGGCGTCAGTAACAGCCGGTCGATCTCGGATCCGTTTCGCAATCGGATGAGCGCTAGATTCCCGCCTTCGCCGTAGGCGAAGCCTTGGCAAGGGCAGGTAAGCGAAACGTCGCTCGGTTCGCAAACGGGCTTTGGTAGACCTAGCCATTTCAGTTGCCATTGTTCCTCAACGCCGTCGACGATGATTGTCTGCTCCTCGCGGACATCGGGCGTCGGATACTCCAAGACATGAGCCCCGCCTTTCGGGAACGGATTGGCTGGCAGAAGGAGAGCGATCCCGAGAGCGCCTAGGGCGACGAAACGAAGGACTGCCATGGAAATAGGATACGCCGCCTTCATTCGCGCGACATCGCTTAGCAGACGCTCTTGACATATACCGTATTTCCAGTATTATCGAAATATGGCAGCTCTCTCGACTAAAGCGCCCTCCGCCAGCAAATCCAGCGAGCGCGTGGCCAAGTATGCCGACATGTTTTCCGCGATGGGGACCGAGCCTCGATTGCGCATCATGCAGTTGCTGCTGACCGCGCATCCGGAGGGACTGGTCGTCAGCGAAATTCAAGAGGAACTCGAAATCCCTAACTCGACGCTTTCGCATCATCTGGACAAATTGCGGACCGAAGGGTTGGTTGAAGTGCAGCGGGAAGGGACGTTTCTTCGTTACACCGCGAACACCGGCGCGCTGCAGGAGTTGCTGCAGTTCCTTTATGCGGAGTGCTGCACGCGCAATAAGGCGTTGAAGCCGCAGGACATCATTCAAATCTGCAAATAGGAGAACTTGATTATGAGTACGCGAGTTGATCTCGAGGAAGTCCCTCAGGGGCTAAAGCCCATTCTTCTGTCCGCTTCTGACGGTACGGCTGAAGCCGTGCCCTTCCACAGCCCTTCCGGCCAGAATGCGAGTGGCGACCGGAATATCAAGGATGTCGTCAAACAGAAATACGGCGAGGCCGCGCTGCGGGTGAAGGCCGGAGGCAGTTCGTGCTGCGGCGCGACTGCCAGCACGGGCTGCTGCGATCCCATCACGACCAACCTCTACGACGCGGCGCAGGCTGGGCAGATCCCCGAGGAGGCGCTGCTGGCTTCTTTGGGCTGTGGCAATCCGACTGCGCTGGCCGGGTTGAAGGCGGGTGAGATTGTTCTCGACCTCGGTTCGGGGGGTGGCATAGACGTGCTGCTGTCAGCGCGTCGGGTCGGCCCCACGGGCAAAGCCTACGGTCTCGACATGACCGACGAGATGCTGGCGCTGGCTAACGAGAACAGGCGCAAAGCCGGCATTGAGAATGTCGAATTCCTGAAGGGCGAGATTGAGAGCATCCCGCTGCCTGACAATTCGGTCGACGTCATCATCTCCAACTGCGTGATCAATCTCTCGGCCGACAAGGACAGAGTTCTGCGCGAGGCCTTTCGCGTTCTGAAGGCGGGTGGGCGGTTCGCGGTGTCCGACGTCGTGACCCGCGGCGAGATTCTGCCCGAGATTCGCCAGAGCGTGGTGGCGTGGGTGGGCTGCATTGCCGGAGCGCTGGAAGAGAACGACTACCGCAGCAAACTGGCGGCGGCCGGCTTTGAGCGGATTGAAGTCGAACCCACGCGCATCTATCGTGCCGAGGATGCCCGCGAATTTCTCGCCGGGCAGGGGATCGACGTTGACGCGCTGGCTCCGCAGGTCGACGGGAAGTTTTTTAGCGCGTTCTTGCGGGCGGTGAAACCGGGCAGTTCAAAGAAGCAGTGCTGTGGTCCAACCTGCTGCAGCTAGGCTACCTCAGCGGCTGAACAGTATGCTGAAAAACTCAGTTGGTCGAAGAAGAGCGGCGACGGGGGCTGAAGCCCAGATTAATTTTTAATGCCTTACGCGGCCCTAAAGGGCCGCTCTTCCACGGTAGCACCGACAAATCCGAGTTTTTCAGCAAACTGTGAAGCCGACATTCTTTAGCGAGGGTTATGGCACGGCTGAAAGCCGTGCCCTTCCCAAATCGATGGATGAGACAGCTTCTGGCGAGACCACAAATCACTATGGCAAAACACTACAACGTTCTGTTTTTGTGCACCGGGAACTCGGCGCGATCCATCCTGGCCGAGGCCATTCTGAATCGGAAGGGCCGGCCGCACTTCACCGCCTTCAGCGCGGGCAGCCACCCGACGGGGGCAGTCCGGCCTGAGGCGCTGCGGCAACTGGAGGCGGCGCACCTGCCCACGACTGGCCTGCGCAGCAAGAGCTGGGACGAGTTCGCCAAACCGGACGCTCCCCGGCTCGATTTTGTTTTCACCGTCTGCGACAACGCCGCGAAGGAAGTCTGCCCGGTGTGGCCGGGGCAACCGATGACCGCGCATTGGGGCGTTCCTGATCCCGCTGCCGTACGGGGCACACAGGAGCAGATCGAAAAGGCTTTTCGCGACGCATTCTTTTTGCTGGACCGAAGGATCAGCCTGTTCCTGAGCCTCCCGCTTTCCACTCTCGACCGTTTCTCGCTGAAGAAGGAAGTCGACAACATCGGGCGGCAATAAAAGTCATAGCGATGACATTCAATCTGCGCTCGCGCGCGGCGGCTGAATTCCTGGGGACGTCGTTTCTGCTCATGGCAGTCGTGGGCTCGGGCATTATGGGAGAGCGATTGGCAGGGGGGAATGTCGCGCTGGCGTTGCTCGCCAACTCGGTGGCCACGGGAGCGGCATTGGTGGCACTGATTCTGGCGCTGGGACCAGTCTCAGGCGCGCACTTCAATCCGGCGGTCACGCTGGCCGACGCCATGCAGGGCGGCATCGGCTGGCGCGAAGTGCCGGTCTACCTCACGGCGCAAATTCTTGGAGCGTTCAGTGGCGTGGCGGCGGCTCATCTGATGTTCGGGTTGCCGTGGTTTTTCGCATCCCATCATGCGCGAAGCGGCCGGGCTCTTCTCTGGAGCGAGTTCCTCGCCACCTTCGGTCTGCTGGCGGTGATCTGGGGATGTGCCCGCGTCCGCTCGTCCGCAGTTTCGTTCGCCGTGGGCGCTTATATTACCGCGGCATACTGGTTTACCGCGTCTACATCGTTTGCAAATCCAGCCGTGACGTTGGCGCGGGCAGCCAGCGATACATTCGCGGGCATTCGTCCGGTGGACGCTCCTGCGTTCATCGTCGCGCAACTCGCAGGCGTGGTAGCCGCGGTGGTGTGCTTCCGATGGCTGGCTCGCGGCCAAGTCAGTCCAGCGACGAATTTGGATCGCGGCAGGTCGTAACACCGGTCGCATGGTCTGACCGCCCGACCCTCCACGCTGAAAATTTTCCCTGCTTTTCGCCCCTGGTTTCCATTTACAATCCATCAGGTTCCGGGCAGGTTTCGTGGATCGTAATCGGCTGCCAGGAATCTAACGACATAGGGGACCCAGGAACCGGATGGCCACGACGAAGACCGACCCCAAGCTTACTTTAGCCGCCAACGGCGGGAAGAAGAGCAAGCTTTATGAGGGACTTACGCGGGAGCAGCTCATCCAGGCCTACCGCGTTATCTATACTTCCCGGCGAATTGACGACCGGGAAATCCTGCTCAAGCGCCAGCAGAAAATCTATTTTCAAATGTCCGGGGCGGGGCATGAAGGCATTGGTGTGGCCGCGGGGCTGGCGCTGAAGCCGGGATACGACTGGTTCTACCCTTACTATCGCGATCGCGCGTTGTGCCTGGCGCTTGGCGTCAAGCCCTACGACATGTTTCTGCAGGGCGTGGGTGCGGCCAACGATCCCAGTTCCGGCGGGCGGCAGATGCCTTCGCACTGGAGCTATCCCGATCTGCACATCGTGACCCAGTCGTCGCCGACGGGCTCGCAGATCTTGCAGGCGATTGGCTGCGCCGAGGGCGGACGCTATTTCGCGAGGCATCCGAAAGCAGCGGAAGTTCCAGCTTCTTCCGCGGACTACCGCCAGTTCAAAAACGTCAGATTCCAGGGCGATGAAGTCACCTACGTTTCGCTGGGCGATGGCACTTCGAGCGAGGGCGAATTCTGGGAAGCGATGAACGCCGCTGCTCTGGAGAAGCTGCCGGTCATTTTCTGCGTTGAAGACAATGGCTATGCCATCTCCGTGCCGGTCGAGGTCCAGACCGCGGGCGGAAGCATTTCACGGCTGGTTTCCGGATTCCCCAATTTTCATTTTGAAGAAGTCGACGGCACCGATCCGGTGGCCAGCTACGCCGCTTTTGATCGCGCCACGCGCTACTGTCGCGAGGGACACGGACCGGCATTTGTTCACGCGCATGTGATTCGTCCGTATTCGCACTCGCTGTCGGATGATGAGCGGCTGTATCGTCCCGACGCCGAGCGCGAACGCGACGCGCAGCGCGATCCGGTTACGCGCACCCAGATGTTCCTGCTGCGCGAAGGCATCCTCGACGAGAAGGGGATCAACCAGCTCGAGAAGGAAGTTGAAGCCGAGTTACAGGCGGCGGTCGATCTGGCGCTGGAAGCGCTGCCGCCAGCGCCTGAGAGCATCATGAAGTTTGTGTATTCCGCCGATATCGATCCCACGTCGTCGGCATTCGAGACCCAGGCTGTGGTTGCGGAAGTTCCGGCTGACGGCAAGAAGCCGGCCGGCAAGACCATGGCCGACCTGATCACGACGACGCTGCGCGACGAAATGCGGCGCGACGACCGCATCGTGATTTTCGGCGAAGACGTTGCCGACTGCAGCCGCGAGGAGTACTTGAAGCGCAAGCTGGTCAAAGGCAAGGGCGGAGTATTTAAACTCACGTTCGGCCTGCAGAACGAGTTCGGCAACGACCGCGTGTTCAACGCTCCACTGGCCGAGGCCGCCATCGTAGGACGCGCCACCGGCATGGCGACTCGCGGCCTGAAGCCGGTCGTGGAGATTCAGTTCTTCGACTACATCTGGCCGGCGATGATGCAGATTCGCGACGAGCTGAGCGTGATCCGCTGGCGCTCGAACAACGGATTCTCGTGCCCAATCGTGATTCGCGTGGCGATTGGCGGATACCTGACCGGCGGCGCCATCTATCACTCGCAGTGTGGCGAGAGCGTGTTCACGCATATTCCCGGGCTGCGCGTGGTGTTTCCGTCGAACTCGCAGGATGCGGCCGGTCTGTTGCGCACTGCAATCCGCTGCGACGATCCGGTGCTGTTTCTGGAGCACAAGCGGCTGTATCGCGAGTCGTTCGGCCGCGCCGCGTATCCCGGGCCGGACTACATGATCCCGTTCGGGAAGGCGAAGATCGTGCATCCCGGCACGGACTTGACGGTGATTACTTACGGCGCCGTCGTGCCCCGCGCCCTGCAAGCCGCGCAGAAACTCGAACGCGAGCAGGGTGTGAAAGTCGAGTTGATCGACTTGCGCTGCCTGAATCCGTTTGACTGGGACGCGATTGCCGCGTCGGTCTCGAAGACGAATCGCGCGCTGGTCGCGTACGAAGACACGCTGAGCTGGGGTTACGGCGCCGAGATCGCGGCCCGCATCGCCGACCTGCTTTTTGACAAGCTCGACGCCCCGGTCCGCCGCGTGGCCGCGAAAGACGTGTTCGTCGCATATCAACCTATCCTGGAAGATGCGATCCTGCCGCAGCCGAATGATTTGTTCCTGGCGATGAAGGAATTGTCGGAGTACTGAGAAACAGTGGCTAGTGGCTGGTCGCTCGTCAACGCACGAGGTTCCCGTCATGGTAGCGAACTGCTATTCGTGCTTAAGGCGCAGCGTCAATCCGTGCTCGCCTGCGAAGTGAGCGAGTTCTTGCAACGCTGTCAGCTCGCCCTCGTCGGGGCCAACATAGCCCTCGAAGATGCTCCCACGCGGGAATTGAGCCAGCTTGTCCTTGGCAGCCTGGAGCGAGAGCGCGCGATATTGGGCGATTTCAAACTGACCTTGGCCAACCGGAATGTATTGAACCATCCAGGGACGGCTCCGCCAGACTCTGAGGTGCTCCACGGCTTCCTGCCGTTGCTCCGGCCCAACGCTGAGATCACCTAAGCGGCGAAGTTTTGCTTCGTCTGCAAGCCAACCTTGACCGGCGGCTAGCGCCTGCATCAAGTTTGACCCAGCCAAACGTTGCCCAGGCACGAGTTGGAACTCGCTTTCTCGTCCCTTCCAGCGCTCGCTCCAGGCTGTAAAGTGGGCCCACAGAACATCTTCAGCTGCTGCTGAACCATAATCCTTCAAATACGCAGCTGCGCCGGCGACCACCTCCGCATCGGGGTCGTCCAGACTATTGATCGCAATATCTTGCAGCAAGGCATGGTTCTGCAGCTTTGCAACTTCGGTCAACAGCATGTGATTGCAGCCCGAAAAACCTTCCCCTCGTGCGGCCATGGCGGTCTCGATGCGCGGTCTGGCGCCTTCCGGATTCACTTTCAAAATGTAGGCCAACAACGGATTTTGAACGTCGCAAGCATCCTTTCCGAGGATGGGATCGAGAAAGTTCGTCACTCGCGCTTCAATTGCGGATGTGGCATAGCGTTCAATCAGCGAGGCCAGGTTGGCGTTAATCTCGTAATTCTGATGTGGGCTCAGGTGCTCTACGAGAGCCTGCTCAACCTCCGGCAAATCCTTATCGGGGAGGATGCCAAGCACGCTGGCGTTGAAACGCGGCTTTGGGCGCAGGATTTCCTGAATCACCACAGAGCGCGCTTCCTCGGGCGCCATCTCGTACCAGTGTTGCAGGGCCGAGGCGCTGAGGTTATTCGATTGGTAAGCATTCATCTCACGCAGTTCGGGGAAGTCGCGGTATTGCTGCGCGAGGGTTCGAAGGAGCGGAAGCATCTCTTCATGATCGAGCGCTGGCCAGCGGTACTGGAGCAGTTCGGCTTGTTTCGCAGTCGGGAGCTCGTCGAAATCCGCGATCAAGTCGCGGGTCAGTCTCCGCTTGAGGTCGGCGGGCAAGGCATGCGAGCGGATGGCGGATTCTTCAACGATGGTGTTGGCGCTGACGGCCCGCGCCTTGCCTTCCTTGTTCGCAACGGCGAGAGCCAGATCCTGGCGGAATTGCTCCTCCGCCTTCACTTTTTGAGCGGGGCGGTCCTCCCCAGCATCGTCCGGCACCGCGATCACGGACATCGCGTCGAGAAACAGATCAGTGACAGGAAAGTTGGGATCCGCAAGCAGCTTCTTCATTTCTTCCAGACCTAGGTCTTTGGAGGGCGAACCGGCTAATCCGAGTTTGAATTCCCAGTCCCGTTCCCCGCCCGTGATGCGGCGGGCCATTTCTCGAGCCGCAGGCGGAGTTCCCAAATACCGCAACGCTTTTGCAGCCTGCGGTCGAGGGTCGGGTTGATCTAGTCGGACATGAGTGGCAGGTGCGGGGCCATCAAGGACCGCGATCGCGGCTTTCAGGGTTGAGTCCTGCCACTGTTTCGTCGGGGAGATGATCGTGAACGCTAACTCGTTGGAGGTGATCGGGACGCTGCTCAAGAAGGACGCTTTGTTCTGGGAGAGTCGCGATGAGGTGACGGTGATCCGATACCGTCCAGGTTCTTTGAACCGGATCCATTCATTCAATTCGAGGTGGACCAGGGCCGGCTTATTGGACAGTGTTTCAATGCCGCGCAATCCGCCGCCGATGAAACATTGATAGGAGCGGAAGTAGAGTTCCAGCGGATCGTCCCAGCCAGATCTTGGCTCGACGGCAAAGGTTTCGGAGTGCAGCCTTCCGCTGCGGTCGTAGGTGGCGTTGTCGAACTGATATTTTCCGGGCGCGGTGCTGGTGAACGACAGCTCTAACGGGATTACTTCACCAATGCGAAATGTCGATTGCCCCCCGCGGATTGCGGCGGTCAGCTTCACATCGCTGCGAGCCCCGTCGGCTGCCGTCTGGGCTGGACTCGAGGACAGCACGACGGCGGGGAAAAGCGTCAGCGCAAGGAGAAGGTTTCGCACGGGAACGTCCTCCGTGGCTGCCAGTACCGGCGCACGCAGCCGTATTCTTAGACACCGAACATCGCGATGGAGATGTCTATTCCCCGAACAACATGCTGTAGATGCCTCCTCCGAGGGCGCCGCCGATCAGCGGGGCGACCCAGAACATCCACAACTGTTGCAGGGCCCAGCCGCCGGCGAAGATGGCGGGTCCGGTGCTGCGGGCCGGGTTCACCGACGTATTGGTGACGGGGATGCATACCAGATGAATCAATGTCAGGCAGAGGCCGATGGCGATGGGGGCGAAGCCTTTGGGAGCGCGGTTGTCGGTTGAGCCCATGATTACGATTAGGAAAAACGCGGTCAGCACGACTTCGGCGACGAAGCCGGCCAGCAGGGAATAGCCGCCCGGGGAATGTTCGGCGTATCCGTTCAGGGCGAATCCGGCATGCACGTCGAAGCTGGGCACTCCGCTGGCAATGACGTAGAGTACGCCCGCGCCTGCAATCGCACCGACGACCTGGGCGACCACATAAGGCAGCAAATCGGAGGCAGGGAAACGCTTGCCGACGACCAAGCCGACACTCACCGCCGGATTTAAATGGCAGCCGGAGATGTGTCCGATGGCAAACGCCATGGTCAGAACGGTGAGTCCGAAGGCGAGGGCGACGCCGGTGAATCCGATGCCGACGGTGGGAAAGCCGGCGGCGAGCACGGCCGCGCCGCATCCGCCAAACACCAGCCAGAACGTTCCAAAGAATTCCGCTGCTGCACGTTTACCGATAGGCATGGGATCTCCTTGCGCTTCAAAGTATGGAAAGCAGGTCAGGGGCCCGGGTGCTGCGAGGCCAGAAGAGTAGCACAAGGAAATGGGAATCAGAAGAGCCGGTTGCAGAGGAGCGCTTCGGGGAGGTTCTGCCGCGTCTCGGCAGCGCAAGGCGGGCGTGATTCTTGGCCCTCAATGCGTTGCGGTGTGTAGAATTCCGAGATCAGCTGACCAGAAGAAATCATGCCAGATCCGCGCCCACCGTTGCCCGCTAAGCAGACGCTTGTGCTGATTCTGCTGCCGATACTGGCCACCGTGTTCAGCCTGCGGCTTTATCTTCATCTGGTGCATGTGCGGCATATTTATCCCGGGGGATATTTGGTGCATCATCTTTTTGTCGGCGTGCTGATCGTGGTTCCGGCGGCGTTGCTGCTGGCGTTCGGAACGCGGCATCGTGTGCTGGCGCGGGTGGCGCTCGGCCTGGGTACGGGGCTGATTCTGGATGAGGTCGTCTATTTGGTGGCTACCCAGGCGTCCGATGCGGACTACGTGTCTCGGACGTCTCTGGTCGGTTCTCTCGTGCTTGTTTCCCTGGCTGTTGTTTTCCTGCTGGTTCTGTACTCCCTCCATCGCGACGAGACCTAGCCGCTGAAGGGTACTCTCTTTCGCCCCTCCGGGGCTCAGCTCACTGTCTGCTGCTTGTGACCCACAGCTTGCGCTGTGGGCTGCATTCTTGCGCCGCTTCGCGGCTGCGTTTTGCGGCCGTTCGCGGCTGGGGCTGTTCGGTTACGAAGGCTTTCGCTGCAAGGCGATCTTGATTGTCCGTTCCTTCGGGGAATGCTAGGCTCGGTGGAAATGGGTTCTGCGTACGCCAATCCGTTGAAATCGAATCCTTCGGCCTCCAGCCCGTCTTGGTCGGGACGGCTGGCGCAGTGGCTGCAGTCGGGCCCGGCTGAGGTCTGGGTCAAGTTCCTGCTGGCCCTCGTGGGACTGGGACTGGCCTTTGCCACGGCGCTGTTCTCGACCGTGTCGCGCGATGCGGGCAACGTCTGGGCGACCGTGATCCTGGCCTCGACTTCGCTGCTGCTCGCGACGTTAGTGGGACTGGTGACCGTGCCGTATTTGGCGCGGCGCGTGGCCGTCGAGCGGCTGCGCGAGTCCTTCGATTACGACGTGACCCGGGCGGGTATTGTGTACGTCGTGGTGACGCTGGTGATCGGCATCGCGGCGCTGAATACGGGCAACAATCTTCTCTACATTGTGGTCGCGGCCATGCTGGCGGCGATCCTGGTTTCTGGAGTCGTATCGGCGTGGGTTCTGCGCTGGCTGGAACTCGATGTGCGGCTGCCGGAGCACGTTTTCGCGGGCCGGCCGGTGGCGGGACGCATCGTGGTGCACAACTCGCGGCGGTTTCTGCCATCGTTCTCCATTCGCGTGATTTCCACCCGCAAAAAGAGAAAGAAGCCGGCCAAGCAGTGGCAATGGGAAGCGACCACATTCGCCTTTCCGTTTAATCGTCCGGTGGAGCAGCAGTGGTTGCGGCTGCCCGATCGGCGCCTGCGGCGGGTTCTGGTCGTTCCTCCGCCTCCGGGGATTTTTCAGGGGATGGCTTATTTCCCGTTCCTCCCAGCGCAGGCGGAGGTATCTGCCGACCTAGAGTTAAGGTTCGATCAGCGCGGTCGATATCGCGAGTCCAGCTTTGGTCTGGCCACGCGTTTTCCGTTTGCGTTCCTCACCAAGACGCGGCATGTGACGCTGCCCAGGGAAGTGCTGGTCTACCCGCGCATCGAGCCGAACGAGGAGGTTTTTGAGATCCTGCCGCTGGTGCGGGGCGAGTGGGAGAGCTTTGTGCGCGGCCGCGGCTCCGACCTGTACCGCATTCGCGAGTACATGCCCGAAGACTCGGCCCGCCACGTCGACTGGAAGGCGACGGCTAAATCGGGCTCGCTGAAGGTGCGCGAGTTCGCCCGCGAGGACGAACGAAAATTGTGCATCGCCTTCGACAATCCCGAGCCCGGGCTGATTTCCGAGCGGGCCTACGAAAAGGCGGTGGACTTGACCGCTTCGCTGGCGTGGCACTTTTCGACTCAGGAAGCGCAGGTTTCGTATGTCGTTCCAGGACGCCCGCGCACGCGCGATCTGCACGAATTTCTGGCGTGGCTGGCCGTGATTGAACCGGGTGCGGAGAACGGGAAAGCTGCGCTCGGGGCCGATGGGTTGCGCGAGATGAACCTGGGCGGGTCCGACGACTACAACATCGTGATTACCGCCCGCCCGCGGGGAAGCTTGCCCACGGCGCTGTGGAACTCGTCGTACTTTGTTTTTGCTCGCGAGGATGGGTCAGAGAACGGCACTCCGCGCTAGAGAAGCGCTGATCAAGTATCGTAGAGAAAACGCAAGGTCCCTCGACTGCGCAGAATTGCCGAAAAACGGCAATTCTGCTTCGCTCGGGATGACAACGTAGGGAGCTTAATCGGAGATTCCCTGGCTGCTTATTCCCACCGCGCTGAGCTCACTCCTTCGCTATTGGCGAAGGTCGACTAGATCCGCCCGATTCGGGCGAGATTTCTTCTTTGCCCGACCTTTTTTGCTTTCCTTCCTTCTCCTTTTCGGCATATACTCGCGCCCCGATAGATGCTTTTGGACAGCTCGGAACGCTGTACGCCGGGAGGTGTCAAATGCGTATCTGCGACCTGATTAAAGATCAGGACACGTATCAGGCGGACCTGGGGCACACCGTGCTCGAAACCGTGCAAGTCATGGTCGAGCACAACATCGGTGCCGTCCCCGTTACTCACAACGGCAAACTGGTTGGGATCTTTTCCGAACGGGACCTCATGAAGCGCGTGGTGGCGGAAGGCCGCGATCCGCGTAGCACCTGCCTGGCCGAGGTCATGACCGACGATCCGCTCACCATCAGCATGAACGAAGACCTGGAAAACTGCATGGCCCTGATGAGGCGCCACGGTTTCCGCCACCTGCCCGTATGCCACGAGGGACAACTGATCGGAATAGTGTCGCTGCGCGACATCCTGCTGCACGATCTGGACGAAAAGGATGATGAGGTGCGCATGATGCGCGCCTACATCCACTCCACGCCCGATGCCTAATTGGTTGGCGCTCGCTCACCTGGCGCTCTTACAGGTGGAGTTCTGCGGGTATGTTTCCGAATTCTTCACGGGCCGGAAACCGATACAAACCCTTTGCTTTGAGCCGAAAAACTCCATTCTTCTGGCTGCCAGCTTCCCAAAATCGACGATAGCACGAAGGTAACTTGCCTCTGGGTTGCCCATAACGGTAACGTTACCAACGATTACCTGAGTCCATTGAACGCCTGATTGGGAAAGGCTAACGTTAGAGGTTACCAGGCCGAAGTACGGTTTCGAAGCGAGCAATATCCCTGGCGATTTGCGAACGGCCTTCGCGCGGCATGCCAGGCTAGCCTTGTTGGTTATGCGAGCAACATGAGCGAGAAAGTTAGAATTCTCTATTACGCGCTCTGGATTGCACATCCCCTCCTGGAGATGGGAATCGCTGCGGTCATGCTGCGGCGTGGGTTGCATCGCAAGTTCAAGTTCTTCTTTGCCTACATCCTGACTCAGCTCGTGACCTTTGCCGCGGTGTTTCCGGCGATGTGGCACAGTTCTTACTTCTTGTTCTACCTTTATTGGGGCTGCGATGCGTTCAGCGTCGCCTTCGGTTTTGCCGTGATTCATGAAGTCTTCGTGGACGTTTTCCGCGCGTTCCACACCTTGCGCGACCTGGGCACGGTGCTGTTCAAGTGGGCGGGCCTGGTGATGCTGCTGGTGGCCGGAGTGGTCTCGGTTTCGACAAATTCGTCGACCATGCCGCCCGTACTTCAGGCCATTCTGACCGGGCAACGATGTGTGCGGTTCATCCAGGTGGGGATGGTGCTATTCCTGCTTTTCTTCTCGCACTACGTAGGCATCAGCCGTCGCCAGCATAGCTTCGGAATCGCCCTGGGCTTTGGTTTGTTCGCCGTGATCGAACTGGCGTTAATCTCCTCCTTGGTGGGACATCATCTGGGCGGCCCGTGGGTGCACATCGTCAACATGGCGGCCTACAACAGCAGCCTGCTGGTGTGGCTGGGCTATGTCGCGGTGAAGAGTCCGGCTCGCGATCTGTCCGTGTCGCTGCTACAGCCGCAGCGCTGGGAGCAGAGCCTGTCCGACATACACCATCCGCTGCCGTCCGACTCGCTGATCCCCATGTTCGAAGGCATGGTAGATCGTGCTCTGTCGCGCGTGCAGCCGGAGGTCCCCGTAGCGCAGGAAAGTCGAAGTGCCGATACCGCCGCCCGCGCCTCCGCAGCCGCCGCCGCCGGCGGCTTCAGCGGGCCCACTGTGCCTGCCAGTTCAAAGCCGTAGCCCTGCCCCATGGGCTCTGAACTTCCGTCTTTAGCTCCGCTGGACGGCCGCTTCTAGCGTGCGCCGCAATTCTGCCGCAGCGGTAATGGGTGGTTGGCAGGAAGATCCCGAACACAGCACCACGAACGATTTTCCCGAGCCCAGTGCTGGAAGGTTGGGGATCGTCGCCGCCAACTCAGGGGGAAGGTTCTCGGCCACGGCCTGATTGGCGGCCAGGCGCAGCGTGGTTTTATTGAATGCAAAAGGCCGGACTACTTCGGCGTGCAGTCTTTCTGCCGCGTCTAAGTCTCCGTCTTCGGCAATCACGACCACGTGCACTGGACTCTCCAACAGATTCACGACCGCAATCCCGTAGGACGCGGCGAAGATCCCAAACTGTTCCGCTACGCCGGCAAAAGTTTCCAGCGTCTCTTCTGCTTTGGCTTTGTAATCGGCATTGCCGGTGTAGTGATGTATCCGCGCCAGCGCAATTGCTGCCATTGGATTTCCCGCCGGCGTGGGCGAGTCCTGCAGAGGCTTGCGCCGCGTTGCCAGCACGCCCAGGCTCTGGCCGTCGGCGGCGGGTTGGCTGTCGAAGAATCCTCCGGAAGTTGGGTCGTAGAAGCGGGCGATCATCGCGTCGGTGATGGCATGGGCGAACCTGAAGTAGCTGAGGTCGGCCGTGGCCTCATAAGCGTCGAGGCAGGCCAGCGCGGTGAAGGCATAGTCATCGAGCAGCCCGGGAACCTCGCGGTGCGCAGCCGCGGGATCGGAGTATGAGACCACGTGCAGTAGTGCCCCGGCATGTGTAGCCGCGGGCGACTCACCCGCGCTTTCATTTCTGGTGGCGTGCTGTTTCCAGGCCTCGGCCAGCACCCGATCCAGCGACCGCAGCGCGAACCGCCGCGCGCCTTCGAGATGAAGTACCTTCGCGGCTTCCAGATAGGCCGACACGCACAAGCTGTTCCACCCCACATACACCGTCTTGTCGATATAAGGGGTAGGCCGCTGCAGCCGCGCCGCGTACATCTTTTTCCTGGCCGATGCCAGGAGTTCGTGGACGCGTTCGGCGGGCAGGCTCATCCGCCGCGCAATCTCCGCCACCGGGGCCCGCACGTAGAGCACATTCTTCGCCGGATTGTGATGCATCTCTCCGACTTCGTTGATGTCATAGTGGAGCGCCGCCACCTCGGCCTCCTGCTCGGTCAGCACGGCGCGGGCTTCGTCGAGCGTCCAGGTGAAGTAGTCGCCATCGTCGTCCATGTTGATGTCGGCGTCCTGCGAGGCATAGAACCCGCCGCGCTCGCGATCGCTCAGCCACTCGTCCATCCAGCGAATGATGTCGCGGGCAACGTCCGCGAAAAACTCCGCGCCCGTGGCCTGATAGCCGTGCACGTAATTCTTCAGCAGCTCGGAATTGTCGTAGCACATCTTCTCGAAGTGAGGGACGACCCAGCGCTCGTCGACCGAATAGCGGTGAAAGCCGCCCGCCAGTTGGTCATACACGCCGCCGTTGGCCATGTGCTCGAGGGTGGAGACGATGAGGTCTCGCAGATTGTCGTCACTGGTGCGTGCATATCTCTCAATCAGCAGATCCAGTGCCGACGGATGCGGAAACTTCGGCGCCTGCCCAAACCCTCCATGCTGCGGATCAAACATCCGGAACGCTGAGGTCTGAATCGCGGCGATCACCGCGGCCGAAACTCGTCCATCTTTTCCCGCGAAGGATTCCGACTGCGCAATCGCGCTCTCCACCATCTTCGCCTGCTCAATTACGTCGCCATGTTTCTCCGCATAGGCGCTGGCGATACTGAGTAGCACGCGGCGAAAGCTGGGACGCCCGTACCCATCGGTCGGGGGGAAATAAGTGCCGCCATAAAACGGCTTGCCGTCGGGCGTGAGAAACGCCGTGAGCGGCCATCCGCCTTGCCCGCTGACCGCCTGTATTGCCGCCTGATACCGGCTGTCGATGTCGGGACGCTCGTCGCGATCGACCTTTACGGCGATGAAATGCTGATTCACTATCGCCGCAATCTCCGGATCGTCATACGATTCGCGATCCATGACATGGCACCAGTGGCACCACACCGCACCAATGTCGAGCAGCATGGGCTTGTTCTCGCGTTGCGCCGCCGCGAAGGCGTCCGTACCCCACTCGTGCCACTGAATGGGCTGGTGCATGGCGGAGCGCAGGTAGGCGGAGGAGGCGCGGGCGAGGGAGTTGAGGGCGGTGGTGGTCATAGTGATTCCAGTCTAAATCGTTTCCGAGAACACGGAATGTCCCGTCACTAGTCTCTGCGTTGGTTGCGGAGATAGGGTCCGTCGACAATTTGAATCGCAAGACATCCCCTCCCTTGGCAAGCGCATCTTTGGAACATACACTATTCTGCGGTCTCGATTTGCCAGGGGAAAACCTTCCAATGAATCCGAAAGCGGCGCAGTTTGTCCTCGGAGTTGTACTGATTTTTGTACTCACCGCGAATCCACTTCACGCGCAGGATGCGCAGGCAACGCTGGCAACGTTATCTGGGACGGTCACGGATTCTTCCGGGAAAGTTCTAGCGAACGCCAAGGTCTCCGTCAAAAATTTGTCTACGGAGCAGTCGACCGAGGCGCAGAGCGATTCTACTGGCCTGTACGCGGTGCCGAACCTTACCGCGGGAGATTACGAAGTGTCCGCTACGGTGGAGGGAGTCGGCGCCGGAGTCGCCCGGGTGACGCTGGCGGCCGGAGGACAGCAAACCCTGAGCCTCACTCTGACGCTCGCGACGGCTCCGCAGGAGCCTGCTCCTCCGGCGGCGGCGCCGTCAGAGAATCTGCCGAATGCTCCGTCCAGTACGAAGACCGAGCAGACGAGTGAACCTAAGTCCGAGCCTAAGTCCGAGCCTTCGCTGGAAGATCTGGGATTTTCGAAAAGCGAGACGCAGAGCAACGCCGTGCAGCAGGCCCTGCTCGACAAGCGCACGCACATGCTCAAGATTCACCAGCGCATGGGACTCATCACAACGATCCCTTTAGTGGCGACCGTGATTCTCGGGCCCGGCGCTGGCGGCAAAAGTGAAGGCACGGCGACTCGCGACTTGCACGTCGCGCTCGGCGCGCTGACCGGCGATCTGTACGGGATTACCGCCTGGTACGCGATCCGTGCACCTCGGATCGCGGGCACCGAGACGCGTGGGCCTATTCGCGTGCACAAGATTCTGGCCTGGGTGCATGGGCCGGGAATGATTCTGACTCCGATCCTGGGGGCGATGGCTTTCCAGCAGAAGAATAACGGAGAAAAAGTTCACGGCATCGCCGCGGCTCATGGGGCGGTAGCTATCGTCACAGCCGGGGCTTTTGGCGCCGCGCTGCTGACGGTGTCGCTGAAATTCTGAGCTGATCTTATGAACACGAAAATCCTTGCGCTGTTTTTGCTGCTCGCCCTGTCTCATGCGTTCGCGGCGGACCATCTCTGGGTGCTGAAGCAGAGCACTTTGACCTACCACGTTTCTCACCCGCTGCATCAGACCGATGGCGTGAGCCACGCCGCGCGCGGCAAGGGCGTTTGCCATGAAGGTCAGTGCGACTTCCTGATTGCCGTCCCGGTCAAGACGTTCGATTCCGGCGACAGCAACCGCGACCTGCACATGATCCAGGTCACGCGGGGGGCCGAATTTCCTATGGTCACGGTCCGCACGCGGTTGCCGGAGGCGGCGTCTACATCGACGACCGTCAAGGCCGATCTGGAAGTGCAGTTTGCCGGCCAGACGGCGCACTACGCGCAGGTTGCTTTCGAACTGGTGAAGCAGGGAAACGAAACGCGGATCTCGGGAACCATTCCCGCTACGCTCACAGACTTCAAGATTGACCCGCCGTCGCTGCTGACCATGCCGGTGAAAAACGAAATTCCGGTGCGCATCGAGATGACCTGGAGCCCGCAGTAACGGGACTTCACAGTATGCTGAAAAACTCAGTTGGTCGGAGAAAAACGACGACGAGAGCTGAAGCCCAGATTAATTTTCAACGGCTTACGCGGCCCTAAAGGGCCGCTCTTCCACGGTAGCACCGACAAATCCGATTTTTTCAGCAAACTGTTCAGCCCAGAAGCTGCTTCGCAATCTTGCAGTACAAATCGATTGCCTCGGCCAGTTGCTGCTTCTCGATGTACTCGCCGTCGGTGTGAGCCACATGAATGGATCCCGGACCGAGCAGCAGCGGTTCGCCCCACTGGGTCAGCTTAGGGATGTCGGTGGTAAACGCAGCGATCATGGTCGGCAATCCTGCGACTGTGCGCAGCCGAAGAAAGGGAAGTTCCAGGGGAAACGTTACCTGCACCTGATCGCCGGCGGTCGCAACGATCTGTCGTCGCAAATCATCGGACGGACCAATGAGCCGGTAGAGGAGATCGGCGTGCGCATAGTCAGGAATCACGTTGGGCGCTCGTCCTCCCTCGATCAATCCGATGTTCAGCGTGCACGGGCCTATTTCTGGATCGGTAGGCAGGGGCATCGCGCGCAAGCGCGTGAGCGCGGGAATCAGCTTGTCGATCGCGGACTCGCCCAGTTCCGGATACGCCGAGTGCGCCATGCGCCCGGTCGCGGTGACTTCGACGCGCAGAGTTCCTTTCGAGGCGAGGGCCATGTGATTCTCCGTGGGCTCGCCGTTGACCAGAAATCGGCATCCGGATGCTTGTCCGCTGGCCGCATATTCATTGGCAACTTGCGCGCCCAGGCTGTCGCGCTCTTCGCCGGCCACGAACAGCAGCCCAACATGAATGTTCTGCTGGCGCAGTCGGTCGGCGGCGGCGATTTGTGCGGCGATGATGCCCTTGGCGTCGCAGGATCCGCGCCCGTAAATGCGTCCGGCGTCCTCCGACGAAGGGATGAAGGGAGGAACCGTATCCAGGTGAGTGGAAAACACCATCGCGGGGTGCGGATTCTCTTCCGTGGTTGCGTATACGTTGAAGCGGTCGTTCTCGACCGGCATCTTTTTCGTCTGATAGCCGAGACGGCAGAGTTCTCCGTAGAGATAGTTTCCCACGGCAGCTTCATTGCCGGTGATGGACTCGATGTCCACGAGTTGCCGGGTAAGAGTTACAGCATCCATGGAGGAGAGAATAGCAGAGGAAAAGGCAGACCTCGGACGTCGGACTTCGGACCTCATTTCCTCTGACGCTTCTTCCTCTGCGCGGCTTTGTGTAATCTGGGAACGTGATTTCTTCAGGCTCATCCATCCGGTCGCTGTTTCTCGACGGTCCTGCGGGACGGCTGGAGGCGCTGCTTAACGCTGGCGCCGACAACGCAACGCACGCTGCGGTGGTTTGTCATCCGCATCCGCTGTTTGGCGGGACGCTGCACAACAAGGTCGTCTTCCACACCATGAAGGCGCTGAACAGTTTTGGTTTTCCCGTGTTGCGCTTCAACTTTCGCGGCGCGGGGTTGAGCCAGGGCGAACACGACCAGGGTAACGGGGAAGTGGACGACGTTCGCGCTGCTCTTGACTGGCTTGACGCGGAATATCATCTGCCGCTGCTGTTTGCCGGATTCTCGTTCGGCGCGGCCGTCGGATTACGCGCCGCTTGTTCCGATGCTCGGGTCCGCGCCGCGATCGGAGTCGGAACGCCGGTCGTTCCGGTCGCCGAGGCCACGGAAGAACCGCGAGTGTATGCTCTCGATTTCCTAAAGGATTGTGGCAAGCCCAAGTTGTTTGTGAGTGGAGCGCGCGATCAGTTCGGTCCGCGAGCCAAGGTGGAAGCGCTGTTCGCATCTCTGCCGGAACCAAAGAAATTGGTCGTGATCGAGGGAGCAGATCACTTTTTCGAAGGCCGGTTGCGCGAGTTGCGGGAGGCGATTGAAGCGTGGGTTAAGGAGCAGGTGACTTCGTGAATACCGTTCATTCCTGGTCTTCTCAGCGATCTTTGCGCCTCTCTACGTACTCTGCGGTCAAAAGCTTTTACCGCAGAGATCGCAGAGGACTCGCTGAGATCGAAGAGAAAAGCTTGCTGAGGCGGTTCTTATAATTCTCCCTATGTCCGACAGCGATCGCGAATCCAAGGTCCGCAGCATGCGCAATAAGGCGCGAGAAATCTTTCTGCGCGCTCTGGCTGAGGCATCGATCGCTAAGGGCTTTGCGCGGCACGTGCATTGTGAACGCGGACTGTTGCGGGTGTGCGAGGATCTTTACGATCTGCACTCGTATTCGCGCGTGTTGGTCGTGTCGCTGGGCAAGGCCGGACACTCGATGGTCGAGGCGCTTTCCGCTCAGGTCGGAGCGTCGCTGGAAGGGATCGTGGCCAGTTCGGTCGAGCCGGCGGCGCAGGTGCATGGGTTCCGGTATTTTCGCGGTGGGCATCCGACGCCGAATGCGGAATCGATTCAGGCGGCGAGTGCGATGCTGCGGATGCTGGAAGCGCAGCCGGCTTCGGCGCTGATAATTTTCCTGCTGAGCGGTGGAGGGTCATCGATCTTGGAGAAGCCTATCGACGAGGACATCTCGCTCGACGATCTCATCGCAACCTATCGAGCGCTGGTGCATTCGGGCGCGCCCATCGTCGAGATCAATGCGGTGCGCAAACATCTTTCGGCGGTCAAGGGAGGACGGCTGGCGCTGGCTGCGTTTCCGGCGCAGCAGGTTTCGTTGCTGGTGTCGGATGTGCCCGACAACATGCCCGACGCGCTGGCCTCCGGGCCGACGATGCCCGATTCAACTACCGTCGAGGATTGTCATCGCATCGCAGAGAAATATGGGCTGCTGAAACAGTTTCCGCAAGCGACGCGGGAACTGTTTGAGCGCCATGCTCTGGAGGAGACTCCGAAATCGGACGACCTGGCATTTCAGCGGGCGCGCTGGTGGCCGGTGCTCTCGAACCGGAGCGCGATCGAAGAGGCGAGTGTGGCAGCGGAACGCGCGGGCTTCCTCGTGCATGTGGACAATTCTTGTGACGACTGGGATTACGAGCGCGCTGCGGATTATTTGCTGCAGAAAGTGCGCGAGTTAAGAAAACAATTTTCGCCAGTGTGTCTGATTTCCGGCGGGGAAGTTACGGTGAAGGTCACGAACGGCGGAGTTGGTGGGCGCAATCAGCAGTTCGCGCTGGCGTGCGCGGAGAAGATCGAGGGTGAGGACATCACGGTGCTCAGCTCGGGGACTGACGGAGTGGACGGGAACAGTCTCGCGGCGGGAGCGGTTGCCGATGGCTCGACTCTGGAGCGAGCACGCGATCGCGGGTTCGATGCCCGCGCGGCGCTTGAGAAATTTGATGCCTATCCGTTGTTTACCGCGCTGGGAGATGCGATCGAAATCGGGCCCACGGGGAACAATCTGCGGGATTTGAGAATTCTGCTGGCTTACTAGGCTCTGCGCAATAGCCTCTGCTCATGGCCGCCGGGCTTCGACCCATTCGACTCGCTGCGCTCGCTCTGTCGAAATCCCCACTTCTCGCGGAAAGAACGCGCGAGAAATGGGGCACCCGGATTTCATTGCCTTTGGTTGGCCAAAAGGCCCATGAGCATTTTTGGCGCGGGTGTTGCTTAGGCGGTTTTCTGCATTTTCTGCGACTTCTCCATGGCTTCGTCCATGCCGTGTTTCATTTCATCCATCGACATGTCTTTGGTATGAGTGGCGATGGACCATTTGTGGCCGAAGGGATCGGTGAGCTTGCCGTAGCGGTCACCCCAGAACTGGTCCATGACCGGCATGTCGACCTTCGCGCCGGCTTTCACAGCGCGATCGAAGGCGGCGTCGACGCCGTCGACATAGATGTGCAGGCCCATGCCAGCGCCACCGGTGCTTAGCGGAGACAGAGAGCCGAATTCAGGCCACTCGTCGCTCAGCATGATGACGGAGTCGCCGATTTTTAATTCAGCATGCATGACTTTGCCGTCCGGGCCTTTCGCGGCGCCTCGTTCCACGGCGCCGAATGCCTGCTTGTAGAATTCGATGGCGCGGACCGCGTCGCGCACGGTGAGAAATGGTGTGAGAGTGTGATAGCCGTCGGGAATGGGTTTTACGGACATAAAGAACCTCCTGGGCGGGAAATTTCAGGAGGGCAGTTTACAACAAAAAGGGGTAAGGAGTGTTAAAGGAGTATGACGACGCGAACTCTGGGAACGTCCTGAACAGGCGAACCGTATGTCCAGGGTAGCGGCAGGAGAAATTATGAGGCGGATATTTTTGTGGCTCGCATTGGCGAGTGCGAGTCTCGCAGTTGGACAGCAATCGACGGTTACTCGACTGGATGGCAGCACAATCTCAGCGGCGGAAATCGATGCGACGATGACGCGCCTCATGAAAGCGGGTGAAGTAACCGGCGCGGGAATTGCGATCCTCAATCACGGGAAGGTCGCGTACCTGAAGGCCTATGGATTTCGCGATAAAGAGAAGAATCTGCCGCTGACGGTGGATTCGGTGATGTCGGCGGCTTCGATTTCCAAGGTGGCGTTCGCGTACCTGGCAATGGAGCTGGTCGACGATGGAGTACTCGATCTGGATAAGCCGGTCTATCAATATTTGCCGAAGCCTCTGCCGGAATATCCGAAATACGCTGACCTGGCGGGTGACCCGCGCTACAAGCGCATTACGGCGCGCATGCTGCTGAGTCATACGAGCGGCTTTGCGAATTGGCGGTGGATGGAGGACGACCGCAAGCTGAAGATTCATTTTGAGCCGGGATCGCGGTACGCGTATTCGGGCGAAGGCATCGATCTGCTGCAACTCGTGGTGGAAACGATCGCGAAGAAACCGCTCGACGTACTGATGCAGGAGCGCGTGTTTCAGCCGCTGGGAATGACGCGAACCAGCATGGTCTGGCAAGAGCGCTTCGAAAGCGACTTTGCCAATGGCTATGACGAATATGGGAGGTCGGTGGGCGCGCATCGATGGAAGAACGCGGATGCCGCGGGCTCGATGCAGACGACGATCAGCGATCAGGCGCGGTTTTTGCAGGCGGTGATGGAAGGCAGATTGCTGAAGAGCAAGACGCGCGCGCAGATTGTCAGCCCGCAGATTCAGATTCTTTCGAAACACCAGTTTCCGACGCTCAGCGACGAGACCACCGATGAGAACAAGAGCATCCGCTTGAGCTACGGGTTGGCGTGGGGGCTTTACTGGACGCCTTACGGTGAGGTGTTTTTCAAAGAAGGGCATGACGATGGCTGGAGAAACTATGCGGTGGCGTTTGACAAGGAGAAATCCGGCCTGGTCATCCTGACCAACAGCGGCAACGGCGAGGGCATTTTTAAAGATGTGCTGGAGACGCTGCTGAAAGATACGTTCACGCCGATCGAATGGGAAGGTTACGTGCCGTATGACAAGCTGCCGCCGCGTCCGCCGTTGAAACAGCACAAGCAAGTTGCGGTGGACGGGAAGATTCTGGACCGGTATGTCGGCCGCTACGGGCTGCCGCCGGACCTGATTCTGACTGTCAGACGCGAGGGCGATCATCTTTCGGTGCAGGAAAATGACGAGCCGAAGCAGGATCTGCTGCCGGAGAGCGAGACGGATTTCTTCTCGACTGCGTCGGAGGATGTGATGACTTTCGAATCGGATAGTCAGGGAAAGGTGACGGCGATGACCCTGCACGCGGAGGGGAAGGACATTTCGATTAAGCGGATCGAGTGATGGCCTAAACCGTACGAATCATGCATGCAACAGCTCGGTAGAAAATGGCTTGGCATTTGCCACGGTGAGAAGATCGAGGGCGAGACGCCCTCTCGACAGCCGGCGGGACGCCGGCGCTACGGTTCGGCGAATAGAAGAACGACGACTAGAAGAATCTGGTCACGCCTTCTTCCATCACCATGACGCGGTCTTTGACGCCGGCGGCCTGGGCCTCCAGGTCGAGCAGTTGCAAGGGCTCGTCCACGGGTTCGTGCGAGAGGCGGAAGGTGCCGTAGTGCATGGGGACCATCCAGCGGGATTTCAGGTCGAGGAAGGCGCGCATGGCGTCGGCCGGGCTGGCATGGACGTTGCGGAACTGCGGCGGATTGTAGGCGCCGATGGGAAGCAGAGCGAGTTCGGGGGAGAGGCGCCGTCCGATCTCGCTGAAGCCGGCGAAGTAAGCGGTATCGCCGGCGTGATAGACGGAGTGCTTGCCGGCCTTCAGCACGAATCCACCGTAACCGCGGTGCGAATCTTTGAGAATGCGCGCGCCCCAATGGCGCGAAGGCACGTGCGTGATCGACAAGGTGCCGCGGCGCGAAGTCTTCCACCAATCCAGTTCGATGATCTCGGAGAAGCCAAGGTCCGAGACCAGATCGGAAACATGAGTGGGAATGATGATGGACGGCGCGACGCCACGCGTGCGCAGGTTGTTTTGCACGAGCGCGCGCAGCGACGGGCGATGCAGATGATCGAAGTGGGCGTGCGAAACCAGCACCAGATCGATGGCCGGAAGATCGGCAATGCGCAGGCCGGGACGGCGCAGGCGCTTCAGCACGAAGAGCCAGCGCGCGAAGTTGGGATCGATGACCACGCTCTGCCCGCCAATTTGCACAAAAAAGCTGGAGTGGCCAATGAAGGTGACGCCGAGTTCTCCGTTGGTGGCAAGCCGTGGTCTGTGAGTCTCACCGCAGCGCGGGGTTACCGCAGAGTGACGCACCAGGCGTGAGAACTGGCTGGCGCGTTTACGGAGGGCCGGATTGCGAAGCGTTTGCTTGATCATCCTGCTACAGAGCCCGGGGGGTTGGACCGGAAGCAGCCTCAGCCCCTCATACTAGTCCCGATCGCCGCAAAAAGCAGAGTAACAAGAGCGATGCGGCGAAAATATTCACGGAGCTTTAATTTACTAAGCTCTAATCTTAGATGAAGGGCCGGGCTTGCGGGCTGTTTTTTAGTTTCTGTGCCGGTGACGGCGGTAATGTATCGGATTAAGTTCGCTGACCTTGCGCCACTACCTGCGCGCGTCCTTGCTTGACCTTGATCGCGCTGGTCATATCTAATCCGAACGCGTTCGTTTTACGTTTTTCTTCGAGACGAAGGAGAAGTCTTCATGCGAGTTGCATTTCTGGGGTTGGGAATCATGGGTGAGGCGATGGCCACGAACCTGGTCAAGGCAGGCCACGAAGTGACGGTGTGGAACCGCACGCCGGGCAAGCTGGTGGAAGGGGCAGGTGTGGCTCCGACTCCAGGGGCGGCGGCGCAGGGTGCGGAAGTGGTGTGGTTGTGCATTTCCGACACGGACGCGGTCGAGGGCGTGATGTTTGGCGCGGACGGCGTGGAGGGGTCGCTCACGGAGGGCATGATCGTCGCGGACTCGAGCACGATTTCTCCGTCGGCGACAGTGAAATTCGCGGAGCGCGTCGCCACCAAGGGTGTGACTTGGGTGGATGCCCCGATGACGGGGTCGAAGATTGGGGCACGAGACGGGACGCTGGTGTTCATTGTCGGAGGGAGTGAAGCTCCGGTGGAGCGGCTCAAACCGCTGTTCGCAGCGATGGGGAAGAAGATTTTCCGCATGGGCGAAACCGGCAAGGGACAAGCCGCGAAGCTGGCCATGAATTTGCAGATTGCGCTGATCTTCGAAGGATTTGCCGAAGCGCTGACCTTGGCGACCAAGCTCGGCGTGGATCCGCAACAACTGCTGTCGCTGATTGATGCCACTATGGTGCGGTCGGGGGTGGTGGACTACAAAGGTCCATTTGTTATGCAGCGTGACTTCACGCCAAACTTTCCGCTGCGGCTGATGCATAAGGATATCCGGCTGACGCTGGAGGCGGCGAAGGAAGCGCGGGTGAAACTGCCGGCGCTGGAAACCGTGGAAGAAATTTACGAGATGGCGTCGGAAGAGGGGAATCGGGATCTCGACTATGCCGCGACGCTGATGCTGCTGGAAAAATGGGCGGGAGTGCAGGTGAAGGGGAAGGCCGCGTAAGAATTTACTCAGAAGAATGCACGCGCCGGATTCGAAAACCGAGCTCGGAGAGTACCAACTTGTTACCGTCGTAATCCCCAAAAAGTCGTTATTACACAAGTATTACAGTCAACCGATTCGTCCCTTGGTAGGTTAGATGTGAGGTTGATCGAACTCACAACGACCACGAAACGGGGACCTTCCTTGGATATGGAACTGCAAGATCTGGAAAAACCACAAGCGGCAAAAGATGAAGTGAACTGGGTAACGGCTGGGTTCATGGCGGCGTTTCATGTGGGCGCTGTGGTCGCGCTTTTCTTTTTCACCTGGAAGGCATTGTTTGTCGCGATGTTTCTGTGGTGGGTTTCGGGCAGCCTGGGCATCGGGATGAGCTATCACCGCCTGCTGACGCACCGCGGATATAAGACTCCGAAGTGGGTGGAATATTTCCTGACCGTGTGTGCCACGCTGGCTCTGGAAGGCGGACCGATTTTCTGGGTGGCGACGCACCGCATTCATCATCAATTTTCGGATCTCGACGGCGATCCGCATTCGCCCATCGACGGCAAGTGGTGGTCGCACATGGGATGGATTCTCATGGGCAAGTCGATGCACCACGACACGACCACGCTGGCGCGCTACGTCCCAGATCTCGCCAAAGATAAATTTCACGTCTGGATCACCAAATATCATTACGTTCCCATGATTGTGCTGGGCGGAATTCTGCTGGCCATTGGAGGATTGCCGTTTCTGATGTGGGGCATCTTCATGCGCACGGTGGTTGGATTGCACGCTACCTGGCTGGTGAATTCGGCAACGCACTCCTGGGGCACGCGGCGCTTTGCGACGCGCGATCTTTCGACCAATAGCTGGTGGGTGGCCGTGCTGACGTTCGGCGAGGGCTGGCACAATAATCATCATGCGCATCCGACGGCGGCGCAACATGGATTCAAGTGGTACGAAGTCGATATGAATTGGTACGGCATCTGGGCGCTGAAAACCTTGGGCTTGGCCTGGGATATTAAGCGCGTGAAGCTGGCGGAAGTGGAGCGCGGGTTGGTGCCGACTCCGAACGGGCGGCTGATTACCGCGGCGATGCCGGAAGTTTCGGTGGCTGGGGACTGAGCGGCTTTCAGTTTCCGTTAATTAGCCCTGGCCTTTTGGCTGGGGCTTTTTATTGAGCTACAGCGCCTGAAGGCGCGATTCATAGGGTCGAGTTGGCGGTATGCCTGAAGGCATACCCTGATACGAATCCCGATTTCATATTCGGATGATCATATTCGGATGATCATATTCGGATGGTCACACGCGGATGATCACACTCGGATGATCATGACTTCAGTGGCTTTGATCAGGGCGGCGGCGGTCTGTCCCTTCTTCAGTTGCATTTCGCGGGCGGAGCTGGCTGTGATGATCGAGGTGATTTGCTGGCCGCCGATGGAGATCTTTACTTCGGCCATCAGACCGCTGATGCGGACCGACTCGATGCGTCCTACCAGCTGATTGCGTCCACTGACACGGCGTATGACTTGCTCCCTTTCTTTTTCCGTTTTGCCGCGAGTTCGAAACAGTAGCTTGTCCACTTCGCGCTGCGGGATCCGGTGATGACCGCCGGCCGTCTGGATGCTGCGCAGTTTCTTTTTGTAAATCCACTGCTTGATGGTGGGGAAGCTGACGCCCAGCTGTAAGGCGGCGTCGCGCAGCTGGAGCAGGTCACCAGCGCTTGCTCTCGATTTGCCGGTGCTCGGCATCGGAACGAAATCCTACCGGTAGCGCAGAAGTGCGGTCAACCTGCACCATTATACGCCTTTAGTAGTAGTGATTTAGACAGCGAATCTGTATGTAGTATACACTTCTACTTCTTTTATTTCTTTGTCTCAATTCCTGGGGTTTGGGAGGTCTGCATGCGCGCTGTTGCTCCGTTTCTCGCCCTGCTCGTTGTCGGTTTGTCGTCAACGTTCTCATCGGCGCAGGAGAAGGACAAGGACAAGGACAAAGACAAAGCCCCAGACCCCTGCGCGAGCGGCCACGAGTTCGCCGCAACCGATTGCACGCTGACCTGGCACGGCATCACGGTGTACGGTGCGTATGACGTTGGCGTTGGCTGGGTCAGCCACGGCTTGCCGGAAAACGGCTATAACTATGAAGGCGCATCGCTGGTGAACCGAAACGGCTTTCAGCATCGATTCCTGGTTGCACCGAACAACCTGTCGCAGACGGGTCTGGGCATCAAGGGCAAGGAAGAATTTATGCCCGGATGGTCGGTTGTGTTCAACGCTTCCACGGGCATCAATCCGCAGTCGGGCCTGCTGGCCAACGCATCAAAGACTGACATCATCAACAACGGCCTTCCCAGGAGCAGCTATTCGTACGCCATCGACGGCGCGCGCGCGGGCCAGCCCTTCAATGACGAAATCTATGGCGGTGTAGCATCTGCGCATTTCGGCACGCTGACCTTCGGTCGTCAGCGCGCTCTCGGCACCGATACGATGCTCCTTTACGATCCGGCGGGGGGGGCCTATGCCTTTTCGTACATCGGGTATAACGGCACGATGGCCGGCGGCGGCGACACCGAGGACACCCGTTGGGACGACGCCCTGAAGTATCGCATCGCGTATGGCCCGGTCCATTTCGGAGCGATGTATAAATTCGCCGATGGTTCTGCCGGCTGCTACTCGGCCGCCGCAGGCTGGACTGCCGCCACGTGTACGCCGGAACAGGCAAAAAACAACGCCTATGGATTCGACATCGGCGGAAACATCGGCCGAGATCAGGGCAAGTTCTCCGCCGACATCGTCTTCCAACAGTACAACCAGGCGATCAGCGTATTGAACCCCTTGCTGGGGCCGCAGAGTCTGGCGGCGCCCTATCAGTCAACCACGGACAGCATCAATACGAATCAAATCACCGGAACCAATCTGATCGACCCAAACGATACCGTATACGGCATCGTGACCGACAACCGCGCCGTTATGATCGCTGCCAAGTATGCGGGGGAACGGTTCAAGGTGTTTGCCGGCTATGAACATATCTGGCAGAACAACCCGTCGAACCCGTTGGGCGTGGGCGCCTCGGACCAGGGCGGTTATTTCATGAGCGGGGTCGAAGACAACAATCTTGATTCTGAAAAGTTAGTGAACATCTGGTGGACGGGCGCGAAGTACACCTACCGCAGCAAAACCGACTTCACTTTCGCCTGGTATCAACAGCGGCAGAACGACTTCCGTCGTCCGCCGACCTGTACGCCCGCCAGTTTCCGCGCTTCCTGCGCGGGCACCCTCAATGAGGGATCGCTCTACGTCGATCATCATTTCACCAAGCGTTTCGACGGTTTTGCGGGAATTGCGTATTCCTGGGTGAGCGGCGGTCTGGCCATCGCGATTCCTCATGGCCCCGGCGTCCCCTATAACTACAACAACAACTGTGCGCCGACCGTTGGTGGTCGTTTCACCTTCTGATCGTTTTTGCGGCGAGCTTCCGTTCTGCTGGCGCCATAGATACTCCTGCGTTGTGGTTTGATAAACCACGGCCGCGGACGCGGTAGAATCGGGCTGAGCTTCCATGCGAATCTCGAGCCGCCGCGGAACCATCGCTTTCTTCCTCATCCTGGGAGTTATCCTGGTCGCGCTGGCTGTTGCCTTGAACGTCGGCTGGATCATCCTCAACTGGCGCCAGGGCGTGCTGCTGCTGTTTGGCATCATTTTTTTCGCGCTGATCATTGCGGGCATGGTGGTGAATACGATTTTTCTGTTGCGCGAACTGCGGCGCAGCGAGCAGCACGACAGCTTTATCAACGCGGTTACGCATGAATTGAAAACGCCGGTGGCGTCGATCCGGCTGCATCTGGAAACCTTGCAGCGCCGCGAACTGCCGGAGGCGCAGAAGCAGGATTTCTACCGGCTGATGCTGAGCGATACCGATCGGCTGACCGAGACGGTGGAGCAGGTGCTCCGCGCCGGGCGGGCCGGCGACAAGAAGGCAGGCAGGGATAAGGCGGAGGTCGACTTCGGCCAACTGGTGCGCGACTGCATGGATGCCACGCGGGCGCGGCATCACCTGCAACCGGAGGCGATCCGCTATGAGGAGGCATCGAGCAACGGGAATGGGCTGCGGGTGCGGGGCAGCGCGGAAGATTTGCGGACCGCGGTTTCCAACGTGCTCGACAATGCCGTCAAGTATTCCGGGGAGACGGTTGATGTGCGGGTGCGGCTGGAAACGCCCGACGAGAAGCGCATTGTGCTGCGGGTGCAGGATCAGGGTGTGGGGATTCCAGCCGATGACATGAAGCGCATCTTCAAACGCTTTTATCGGGTGACGCACCGTTCGCTGGCACATGTGAAAGGAACCGGGCTAGGCCTGTTCATTGTGAAGGCGATCGCGCAGAAACATGGCGGCAAGGTGTTTGCCGAGAGCGCTGGAGAAGGGCAGGGAACGACGATCGTGATCGAACTGCCGAGGTGGGCGGCATGAGCCGGGTTCTGGTGGTGGAAGACGAAGCGCATCTGGCGCAGGGCTTGCGTTTTAACCTGGAAGCCGAAGGGTATGCGGCTGAGGTGGTGGGGGATGGAGAGGCGGCTACGGATCGACTGCTGGGGAAGAAAGAGAATTTTGATGTGGTAGTGCTCGACATCATGCTCCCGGGCAAAGACGGATTCAGCGTGGTGTCGGAACTGCGAGCGGCGCGGAATTATGTGCCGGTGCTGATGCTGACGGCCCGGGGGCGTCCGGAAGACGTGCTGAAGGGATTTGCGTCCGGGGCGGACGATTATTTGGCGAAGCCATTTGACCTCTCGATTTTGCTGGCGCGATTGCAAGGGCTGCTGCGGCGCAGCCAGTGGATCCGCGGCGCGGCATCACCCGAGGCGAATGAGACGCGGGTGGACGGCGGCGGCGTTGGAGATTTCGGGACGTTTTCATTTGGCGGGAAGACGATCGATTTCGGTGTGCTGGAACTGCGGTCGGGCGAGAGCACGATTCATTTGACGCTGATGGAGTCGGAACTGCTGCGGCACCTGGTGCGCAACGACGGCAAGATTGTTTCCCGCAAGCAGATTCTGGACGAAGTGTGGGGACTGAAGGAAGATACCGACACACGTGCCATCGACAATTTTGTGGTGCGGTTGCGGCGGTATATCGAGGATGATCCGGGAAATCCGCGGCACTTGCTCACGGTGCGCGGCGTGGGGTATCGGTTTCTGGCGAAGCCGGAAAGAGGATGATAGAAACGAGCACGCGGGTTTGCGTGCACATCTGAGGGCGCAACGTAATCTACCGCGACGACCACAGGGGCTGAAGCCCGTTCTGAAGTCGAACCTCTCACGCGGCCCTTGAAGGGCCGCTCTTCCACGGTGGTGCGCACAGGTTACGGCGCGAAGAGGTTACACCGTACAAATGTGATTCGTTCTCGCGCTGGCTTACGCGCGGCACAACTCTGCCAGCAAGGTCTCTCTGCGCCGGATCGCGATGCCGTCGATACGGCCGAGAACAATCAGGTAGATCGGGATTGAGATGGCTGCGAGTACAAGAAACAGCAGGGTGGCGATCCACAGATTGTTGTAGAGGTGCGCGATGGCGAAGGCGGCCGCTCCCAGGCCGATGATCACGATCTGCACGCCCAAGCTCGCCAGGACAGTGGTCTGCGAAACGTTCTGGCGGCCGAAGGTGGAGAAGTCGCGCTTCCGGGGCGAATAGATAGAGAGCAGGTTGCCCGCAGTGAAATTCAAGGGTGCGGCGAAAAGAAGTCCGGCCACGGTTGCCACTGAAACCGACAGGCGTGGCGTGCCGTAGAGGTAGGAGACGGCGATCCACGCCAGTGCCGTGTTGGCGAGGAGGATGCTGGCGTGCGTCAGGTTTTTCCCCAGCATGATCTGACGGAAGCTTACCGGCGATGCGTAGAAGAACTGAACGCCGGCGGAATCTCCGCCGAAACTGTTGAAGACCAGGTTGGTGAGGACCAGAAGCGCGTAGGCGGCGGCGCCGGGAAATGCCATGTCGGGTGTGCGACTGAGCGCGTTCGTCGGACGCATGGGATTCAGTGGTCCCAGACGAAAGATCACCAGCATGAAGATTGGCATGACCAGGGTGAGCAGCATGGGGCCGCTGCGCGCGAGATAGCGGATTTCTTTTTCGAACACCGCGGCGACGGACTGGGAAAATCCGGGCAGATTCCATCCCACTTGCAGGCCCTGGACTTGTGCCACGACGGGGCGCGCTGCGGCTTCGCTGAGATTTTCGCCACGAAACTGGGCGCGCAAGCGGAGGTGGAGCAGAGATGTAACGGCCAAGGTGAGCGTCCCCAGGAAAAGCAGGGAAGTGAAGCCGGCGAGGCTGTGTGCGTGGCAAATCTGGGCGATGGCGTCGGCGGCGAGGCGAGCGGGCAACACCGCCTGCACCTGCGTGACGATCTGAGTCGCTCGGCTGAATTCGGGATGCGGCTTCTTCCCGACCCGCTCCATCATCGGTCCGATCAAC
This sequence comes from Acidobacteriota bacterium, assembly GCA_013289685.1. Lineage (GTDB taxonomy): Bacteria > Acidobacteriota > Terriglobia > Terriglobales > Acidobacteriaceae > Sulfotelmatobacter. The sequence continues at coordinate 133,520 of JABCZL010000012.1, forward strand.
TGAAAGCTGAGCATCCCCAGGATGAACAGAACGCCCATGATTTCGCGCGTGCGGCGCTGCGCCAGCCAGCGTTCGAGCCAGGCGAAAACCGTCTGCATCAGGACGAGGTTGAAGAGTGCGAAGGTCAGCAGGACCAGCAGCGTCCAGGGAAACAAGGACGGGCGCGCGAAGCTGGTGCCTAGCAGGATTCCAAGCAGGCCCACACAGCCGAGCGCGCTGGCTGGGTCGAAAAAGCCGTAGGCCAGACGGATCAGAAAATACGAACGGTAAGAGAGAGGGAAACGCAGCAACTCGCCGGAATCGGGATTGTTCGTGAAAGCGGTTGCCATCACGGGAAAAACTTGCCAGAAGAAAAAGATCGGCCACAAAAGCAGCGGGAGCAACTCAGCCTTGTCTTGCGAAACCAAGAACCAGGAAAGTCCGGCGGCGGTCGCGAAGCCGCCTAGTCCGCCGAGCGCGAAGGCAGCGGTCACAATGATGCGCGAGACCAGTTCCATTTTGCCGCGCTTGCTGCGCAGTCCGTTGACGAACATGCGCCAGCGGAGTTCGGCGATGGCGCTGAGCTGGCCGCGGCGATGGAGGGTGGAGCTCATGCTGACAGTTCTCTGACTCTTATCCCAGCCACGAAAGCTCCTGCTCGGTGCGGCGCTCGCCGCCGACGATGCGCAGGAAGAGCTGTTCCAGCGTCAACTTCTCGCCGGAAACTCCGTCATCGTCTGATCCGGCTGGGGTCTGGGCTTCGACTCCCGCGCGCAATTCTTCGAGCGAGCCCTGAGCCACCAGCCGTCCCTGATGAATGATGGCGACGTGGCTGCACAGGCGCTCCACGATTTCGAGCACGTGCGAAGTCAGGAAAATTGTGGCTCCGCGGGCGATCATGCCTTGCAGCATGGATTTCAGCGTGCCGGCGGCGATAGCGTCCACGCCTTCGAAGGGCTCATCGAGAAACAGCACCTTGGGCCCATGAATCACGGCGGCGGCGAGCGCCAGCTTCTTTTGCATGCCGTGGGAATAATCGGTGACGAGTTTTTTCGGCTGGTCGGCCAGTTGCATGAAGTCGAGCAACTCCGCGGCGCGCTGGGCCGCGGTGGTGCGGTCGAGGCCGTACATGCGTCCGGCAAAACTGAGGAACTCGGCGCCGGTAAGGCGTCCGAACAGCGCCATGCCTTCGGGCACCACGCCGATCTGGCGCTTGACCTCGACGGGGTGAGCGTTGAGATCGATGCCCAGAATTTCGATTCGCCCGGAACTGGGCGCGAGCAATCCGGTGAGCATCTTGATGGTGGTGGATTTCCCCGCGCCATTGGGGCCGAGGAAGCCGAAGAATTGTCCGGGGGCGACGCGCAGGTCGACGCCGTCGACGGCTAACAGTTCTCCGAAACGGCGGGTCAGGGCTTGAGTACAGATGGTGGGTGCGAGTTCCATCGAGTCTTCGAATCTAGCACACCTATATCGGGCGCACCAACGAAGCGGTGCGGGCTGTAAGGAAAAAACTCAACCACGAAGGTCACGAAGTATCACGAAGGAACTCGATGAGACGGCTACTTTGACGGAGGGTCTTCCGACCACGGGGGAACGACTCCGTTGATACGCGCGTAAGCAATCGCTTGTCCTAGATGCTCGGCGATGTGGGGGATGATATAGAGAAGGACGCCGCGCTGGGTGATCGTTCCGCCAAGCCAGTCCATGGTTTTTTCGAGGTTGGCGTCAGGCATGTCGGTGATGGCTTTCTTGGCGTGGGCATAGGAGGCCCTCAGCGTGGCGATGACTTTTGTCTTGTCCGTGGTGGATTGTTCCATCCCCGCCACGTCGAGTCCTGCGGGAGAAGGCGCGCCCACAAGTTTGTACATGTTGTAGTTGGCGGCGCTCACATGCAGGAAGACCTCCGCGACTGATTTCACGCCGGGCGCCGGACGCCAGGTGTACTTTTCGGCGGGCAACGCGTTGGCAAGTCGTAGGAATTCATTTTCCTGAATCATGACCAAAGCCAGAACTTCAGAGCGGTAGCCAGTGACGCCGGGCGTGCCGTCTCGGAAGGGATGCACTTGCTGCAGTTGCGCGGCGGCGGGAACTGCGCTGGCGGTGAGAGCGAACCAACAGAGTGCGGAGAAAATATGCTTCATCGGGGAGTCTCCTTTTGGTGCCAAACAGTCTACCGGGGCGGGGAGGGCTGTCTAGAACGATTGTTTGGCGGATTGTATTGCCGAAGTATGTTCCGGGATATCGCGCGTGTGAACCAGTGCCGACGCGTTAGAGCGGATCTTCCAGCGAGTCAGATGTGCTTCGGTGAGTTGGCGGATCACCCTCGAGCTGAACGGCTACGGAATGAATGGATTGGCCCAACATTTTGACGTGGCACGTCGGCTGTGGGCGCTGTCCCCACATGGTTCAGAGGCTGGCTTCGGGTTTACTTTTTCTTGCCGTCCTCGGTCCAGGGAGGAACGATTCCGGCGACGCGCGCGTAGGCGATCGACTGTCCCAGATGTTCGGCGGCGTGGCGGACGACGAACAGCAGAATGCCGCGCTGAGTGTTCTTCCCCCCGAACCAGTCCAGGCTCTTGTCAAGGTCAGCGTCAGGCATGGCCTTGATGGCGGCCTTGGCGTGGGCAAAGGAATCCTTGAGAGTGGCGATCACCTTTGCTTTATCGGTGGTGGATTTCTCCAGCGTCCTGATGTCGAGGCCTGCCGGGGGCGGTGTGCCCACGAGTTTGTAGAGATTATAGTTGGCGGCGCTGACGTGAAGAAAGACTTCAGCGAAGGAACGAACGTCGGGCGTGGGCCGCCAGGCAAATTTGTCGGCGGGAATCGCTTCGGCGAGGCGCGTGAACTTATCTTCCTGAATCATCACCTCGGCCAAGACTTCAGAGCGATAACCAGTGACGCCGGGCGTGCCGTCTTTGTAGGGGTTAACCTGCGCCGCGACGCGCACGGCTCCGGAAATCAGCACGAGGAAACAGAGTGCGGCGAAAGCGCGTTTCATGAAGCCTCCTTTGAAGTCGAGAGATTGTATTCCATGGCGCGGAAGATTTCTTGCGAACAGGGACCAGGTGGCGAAAAGCAGGGACGGTCACCGAAAACGGGTCGTCCGCCAGAGGGAGATCGCGCAGGAGGACAGGAGAACGAGCATTGCGGCGGCAAGGATCAACGCCCAGCCTAGACCGATTTCCATTTGGGGCAGGCGGGCCATGGTCGCCAGCACAACGAACAGAGCCGTGGTGCCAAGAATGAGCAGCCAGTCCAGCAGTGATCTTGCGCTAGAGTCATTGCGGAAGGATTTGCCTTCCATCCCGGCACGGACATACTCGACTTCGACGCCGTAGCGCTGGCCTTCACGGTCGGCGGCGTCTTGCCAGGAGGAGTGCTCGCGCTCGGTGGCCGATGACAACGCAATCGCGACTGCGCCCAGTGCCATGAGCAGCGATCCTCCCGCGACCTGCGCATAGACCGTCTGGCTGCCGCCGCGCAATTCGTGAAAGACCAGAATGCCCCACAGCAGTCCCCAGAGCTGATTGGTGTTGGAGAGCGGAATGCCGCGGCTGATACCGACATACTTGGTGGCGTATTGCTGGAATAAATCTCCGATCACCCAGACAAAGCCGCCGAGCATCAACCAGAACATTACTTGTTTCGCGCCAATGAGTTCGTGCCAGAGCGGCGTCGCGCCGCGGTAGACGACGGCCAGTACAGTCATGGTGACGAGCTCTCCGACGGTGAAGAACGTAATGAAGGAGAGCGGATTCATGCCGGTGAGATACGCTTTGCGGTAGGGGATGTACATTGTCCCCCACAGAATGCCGGCGCCGAGCGCGGCGAAAATTCCTAAGACTGCTTTGCCCGGCGCTGCCTGATGGGAAGAAGCAATCGCCAGCAGCGTGGCTCCCGCGAACATGCAGACTGCGCCGCCGAGAACGCCGAGCCAGCGCTTCCATCCCGCGTAATGCAGTTCGTTGAAGAGCAGGAATCCCCAGAAAATGCCGAGCAGGCTGTTCGTGTTCCACAACGGAAATGCGATGCTGAGTCCGACGTTGCGGATGGCGTAAATCGTGAGCGTGTTGGCGACGGCCCACATGCATCCGGCGAGCACGGCCCAGACGATGAGGTGCGGCGCCTGGCGAACGTCGTTGCGGACGTGCGACGTGCCGCGGATAAACGCTGGGACGCTCCATCGCGCCAGGAAGACTCCGAACACCATGATGAGCGAGACGGTGATGGGCGAGATGTCTGGATTGACGAGCTTGATGGGAGCTTCGGCGCCGCCCAGCCAGGCCCCGGCGGCGAATCCGCAGAAGATGCCGAGGGCCTGCAGAGTGCGGAGGCGGGTGGCGAGCATGGGGCTTTGCGCGGGCGGCGCGGCTTGCACGATTCCTGAGGGTGAGTTCAACGGAGCTTATCCAGAAGGACGAGGCCGCCGAGTAGGACGGCGAACGGAATCCAGAAGTGGAGGTCGGTAGCGATGGCGCGAAACAGATTGCGAGAAGCGTCAGTCTTGCTCGGAGACATTGCGGCCTCGGAATGGAGCTTGCTGAATCTGGAGTGCCATCTTAGGGATTGGCGAGGAGGGAGTCAACGCTTGGGTGAGCGGCTGCGACCCTCGCCGCGATTCGTTGGTTTTCACCTTTACAGGAGGACTATCGCTGACGAATGGCCTCGGCTATACTTTCCCTGCTTTGGCGGCGTGTCATGCCTGCAGGTGAGAATCACACAGTTCGTTCCGGCCCCTTCGAACTGGATTCGCAGTGCGGAGAACTGCGTAAGAGCGGGATCCGTCTGAAGTTGCAGGGCCAGCCCATCCAGATCCTCGAAATCCTACTGCAGAAGCCCGGCCAACTCGTCACGCGCGAGGAAATTCGCCAGCGCCTCTGGACCTCCGACACGTTCGTTGATTTCGACCACAGCCTGAACACGGCGGTCAAGAAACTGCGCCAGACGCTCGGCGACGAAGCCGATACCCCGCGCTATATCGAGACCTTGCCCAAGCGTGGCTACCGCTTCATCGGCGAGGTTGCTCCCGCAGGGCCGAAGGACGAGACGCCGAAGTCATCGCTCCCGACGGTTGTCCCGACCGAACCAGGCGATTCTCACAGGCTGGCTAGCGAGGGAAGGCCCCAGCGCCGGAAGGCGGTTGTTGGCATGTCTGCTTTTGTATTGCTCGTGATCGTGTCAGGCGCAGTGGTTTATTCGGCTATCAAGCCGCTCCCGCATCCGAGAATCGTCGGCTCTCATGCTCTGACAAAAACGAGAAATCGAAAGCTGTCCTTCCAGAGGCCACTCATCGATCGTGGTTCGATCTACTTCGGCGAAGAAAGACCGTCCGGCTATGTTACGTTGCAAGTTCCGATCGCAGGCGGAGAAGTGTCGGAGGGCCCTGCGGTGAACGGTGACCTGGATGACATCTCTCGGGATGGATCGCAGTTGCTGTTCAATAAGTTTGACCACGAGCGGAGTCAGGATGATATCTGGACGCAGCCTTTCCCCTCCGGCGTTCCTCGCCTGATCGTCAAGGATGTCGGGAATTGGGAGATATGGAGCGCCGACGGCCAGAGCATCTTCTTTACCCGCTCCAAGGAAAATAAGACGGAACTCTATCGTGCCAACGCAGACGGAACCGGTGAGGAGCGCCTGGGCACCACTCCTGAAAGTGTTCAGCCCCATCTATCGCCCGATGGAACTCACATCCGCGCTACGGATGTCTCTAGGGGCCTAGCCACAATGTGGGAGGTTGGAACGGATGGACGCAATGGCCACACCGTTTTGGCCGGCCGGCAAGATGCTTGGGGGGGGATTGGAGTCCTGACGGGAAATACTATTTCTTTACGAGCTGGGATGGTGAGCGTTGGAGTGCGTGGGCCGCCTCCGAAGCTCAACATTGGTGGAGAAGAAACGAAACGGTCCTTCAAAAACTGAGCTTTGGGCCGATGGCGATTGGAGCCCCTGCGATCAGCAACGACGGCAAACAGCTCTATGCGGCTGGCACGGAGCGACACGGTGAGCTATCGGTTTACGATGGCAAATCGGGGGAATTCGTCCCCTATCTCGGGGGGATTTCCGTCTGCTATTTAGATTTTTCGCGCGACGGCAAGTGGATCGCGTATGTTGCCTATCCCGAAGGTACGCTCTGGCGAAGCAGGATCGATGGCCGCGAACGTAGGCAGCTTACCTCGCCGCCCTTGGCGGTGATGAATCCACGCTGGTCACCCGACGGGAAGCTGATCGCCTTCGTGGATCTATCGAACGGCGACCGGCGGCAGATAACCCAGGGCAACTCGGACCGAATCTACGCAGTAAGCTCCGACGGTGGCGCGCCCGCCTTGTTGATTGGCGGGGCGGGGATCGGGGATCCGACGTGGTCCCCCGACGGCAATTCGTTGGCGTATAGCTACCACGAGCCCGGATCAATTGTGACTAACACCGAAGTGAGAATTCTCGACCTCCGGACCATGAAATCGACCACTGTGCCGGGGTCGGCGGGCATGTGGAGCCCGCGCTGGTCACCAGACGGCAGATATCTGGTCGCCATCGTGGGGCCCCCTGCTGGCCCTACTATCAGGATGACGCTTTTTACCTTCGCCGCCAATACCTGGCAGGAATTGATTGCGGGCAACTTCGGCTGGGATTGCTGGTCGCGCGACAGCAGGTTTGTTTATGCGCAGGAGACTGGCTCGGTTGTTCGAATCGACGTCTCGAACCGTAAGAAGGAACAGGTCGCTTCTTTGCAGGGATTTCAGTCGACGGCTTATGTCCTTGACAAGTGGAACATCGGTTGGTTCGGCCTGACTCCTGATGGGCGGCCGATTTCGACTCGCGATACGGGAATCTCCGAAATCTACGCCCTCGATCTAGAGTACAAATAGTTCCATGCCGGACGCCAAGCAAAAAAGCCCGGATTGCTCCGGGCCTTGCCTTAATGCGATCGGGCTACAGCTACCGCGACGCCAACACGGTCTTTTGCTCCTGCTTCGCGGTCCGCGCATACTCCAGCTCTGCCGCCGGCGCGTACAGTTCATGTCCCTGATTGATTTCTCCAATCCACGCTACAGAGAGGAAGTGCCGATTTCCGTAGCAATGGAAGACCAGCCTGGGACTCACGTTCTCATTGGCGCCGCCACCGGTGAGGTTGGTTGACACAATGGAGACCCCGGGTCCGCCAATGCGTGCTACCTGTAGCAGGGAACCGCTGATCGACACCTTGTAGTCGCCGGCCGCCAGTGTCTGTTTCCCGACGGTGAAGTCGAAGGGGATGGTCACCCGGACGGCCCCCGTCTGGGCAAAGGCCGAGGTGAGCAGGACGAACGCTGCGAATACAACCGAAACCAAGAACCTTGCGTTTTTCATACCGCCTCCAGGAGCTGTGCTCCGTAAATTTTCTTGCTGTCGCGACTCTGCTTCCGGCGCCAGAAATCCACAATGCACAGGGCATGATTCCTGAATGGATTGCGGGAGGAGAGGTGTGAATCGGTGGTGAGCGCGAGGTGATCAGCAAGCTAAGTGCTTGAAAGGGCAGGCGAATCGCTAACCGCTTGCAGATGGCAGGGGCAGACTTTTAAGGTGCCATTTTCGTCTTGCAGCGACGAAGGCGAGGGCGAGACGCCCCCGCGACAGCCGGCGGGACGCCGGCGCTACGCAAAAGAAAAACGCCCCGGCTTTTCGACCGGGGCGTTGGCAGAACTGCAGCGGTCTAAAACAGATTCCACAGGAACTGGTTGTAGACCTCGTGGTGGAACTGGACTTCCTGGGCTTTCACAAACGTTCCGAGGGCGCGGGGGCAACGGTCGGCGCTGGCCTGTTTCAGGTCGGCGTAGCGGCCTTTGACGTCTTCGCCGAGCATGGTGGTGGTCCACTCGGCTTTGCGGAAGTTTTCCAGGGCGTCGTAGATGTTGTCGGGCAGGTAGCGTTCGGCCTGGCGCAGGTTCTTGATCTTCGCGGTCTCGCCGTCGAGGCCGGTCTTGAAGATCGAGTGCATCACCAGGTAAGGATTCGCGTCAGGAGCGACGGAGCGAACTTCCACGCGCATGCTCTTCTCGTTGCCGATGGGAATGCGGATCATGGAGCCGCGGTCGACCGCCGACGCCTTGAGCTGGTTGGGCGCTTCGAAGTGGGGATCGAGGCGGCGATAGGCATTCACGCTGGCGTTGAGCAGCAGGCACAGGTCGTTGCCGTGCGTCAGGATGCGGTCGAGGAAGGCCCATCCCATTTTGCTGAGCTTCTCTTCGCCCTTGGCGTCCCAGAACAGGTTCTTGCCGTTTTCGCTGATGGAGACGTTGGTGTGCATGCCGCTGCCATTCACGCCCACGACCGGCTTGGGCAGGAACGACGCGGTGAATCCCATGTTGGTCGCGATCTGGCGGCAGATCAGTTTGTAAAGTTGGATCTGGTCGGCGGCGGCGACGACTTCGCCGTAGCCGTAGTTGATTTCAAATTGTGAGGGCGCAACTTCGGGGTGGTCTTTTTCGTTCTGAAAGCCCATGGCGCGCTGCACTTCGGCGGTTGTGTCGATGAAGGTGCGCAGCGGGTCGCCGGGCAGGGAGTGATAGTATCCGCCGGTGTTGACGTATTCGAACTTGCCGCCGACTTCGTGATAATGACGCTCGGCATCGGCGCCTTTGAAGAGGAAGCCCTCGATTTCATTGGCGGCGTTGAGGGTGTAGCCTTTCTTCTTGTGCAGTTCGTCGGCGTATCCTTTGAGCACGCCGCGAATGTCGCCGGAGTAGGACGTGCCGCCCTTGTCGATGACTTCGCCAAACACCAGCACCTTGCCGGAACCGAAGACATCGGAGGGAGCCCAGTAGAACGCGCCCCAGTCGATGCCCAGGCGCAGATCGCTCTCGCGCTGCGCGGTAAAGCCGCGAATGGAGGAGCCGTCGAAGGTGAGGTTGTCCCAACTCTTGAGCAGAAACTTCTTATCGTAGTCGAGCATGTGCAACCGGCCTTCGAGATCGCTGAAGAGCACGGTCACGGCCTTGATCCGCTTCTCGTCGGTCAGGTACTTGAGGCGGTCCTCCTGGACCTTGTGAGATGCGACGCGGTTCCTGCGCTGCTCCTTCGCCTTCAGGTTGAGATCTTCCAGTTCATCGTATGAGAGTGCCAGGAAATTGCGCAGTTCAGTGGGCATGGATGTCCTTCAGTCTCCTTCGCGTAGAAACTTTAAGATTTGAGCAAAACCATATTACAAATACGGGAAGTTGAAATGGCTGGTTTCAACACTTTGACTCGGAACACGGAAGGATAGCGCGTGGGCCGGGTGCGGGCCAATCGAAAAAGCTGATGCAAGGCATAAAAGAGATTTATTTCGAGAAGCTCGTCGCGGATTCCGTCTGATGTCGGACGGAAACACCTCAACCACAACGACACGAAGGATCACGAAGGTTTCTACGTCAGAATTTCGAAGCCACAAAGGAGCCGACCATCCAGTCGTTCATGGGATTGAGTCTTCCACAGTCCAGGCACTTCGTCTGGGCGAACTGGGTTGAGCAGTGAGGGCAGACTGCGGGTGTCTGGAATGTGTCGAAGGGCTGGCCGCACTTTTCACAGGTCCAGTATTCTCCGATCGGCGGGGCGGTCTTACAGGTTGGGCAGGCAAAGCCATCGCGGCGGGGTAGCTTGGAGAGACGTAATAGAGCGCGTGCGTGTTGCAGGCCGCCCCAACAATTCATCAGCATGAAAACGGCGATTGCCCCTAACCAGACGGATTGCTGCCAGAGTGCGAGACCGATGAAACCCGCCACGCCGATCAGGCCGAGGACCGTGGCGGCCATCAAACTCCAGGCGCGTCCCAGCACAAACCAGAGCAGAGAGCGAAGAATCTGGCCGCCGTCCAGGGGGTAGACGGGAAGCATATTGAAAATCAGCAGGTAGAGGTTAATGGACGAGATCGCCGCCAGCAACCTGTACAGATCCGGCGCAGTCGCTGCCCAACCCGATGAGGTGCCCAACATCCCGAGCACAAAGAATACCGGCAAGAAGACTACATTCACCAGCGGGCCCGCCGCGATGCTCCAGAGCGTGGCGCCTGGACGTGGTGGAGGGTCCACGTACGCCACACCGCCGAGCGGCCACAGGACAATCTGGTTCGCCCTTCCTCCAACTTGCCGGCACGCCAACGCGTGTCCGAACTCATGCAGCAGTACGATCAAAAACAGCGCGAGATACTCCAGAACGTTCCAGGTGACGGAAGAATAATTCCTTTTGCGAGTCTGGATTTCATACGCTGCCACCAGAAACCACGACCAGTGGATAGATACATCGATTCCAGAGTAAGTAAACAAGCGGATTGAGCCTTGGCGACCAGTGGGCATGTGCGCAGTTTACTGCATAACTCGCGGATTTGTAGGGAACCAATGGTTTGCGGATTGATGAGACGAACGATCCCACTTCTCGCGAAGGACGCGAGAAATGGGGCACCCGTCGAAGTTACTGCCGGTGTGCCGAGGCGCCGGCGGCCAACTCACGCAGGGTCGTGAGGAATCCGGCGGCGGTGCGGGGGTCGTAGAGCGCGTCGAGGGCGATGGTGGCGGAAAACTGCGGGGACTCGGGGCGGAAGCGGACTTCCAACACGTCCTGCTGGCGCACCGTCATCAGCGTGTTCAATTCGGGCGTAGAATCCTGCTTCCAGTGCGTGCGAGTGGTCAGGATAACCGGGCCCGGTTCGTAAAGATCCCACTCGCGTTCGTCGCGGCGGCGGTTGGTGACGCCGCGGCTGTGGGCGCACCAGCGATGGCGTACGACTTCGAGATGGAAGCTGGGCGAGCCTCCCAGATCGGCTTCGAAGGTCAGCGTTTCTTTGTCCTTGTGGTAGCAGCTCAGCAGCCAGTGGACGGGCTTGGCGCGCGGCCGGAACTTCATGGTGACGTGCGCGTTTTCGAAACTGCGGGAAGGGAACTGCAGGCGGGCGTCGAGGCGGGAACTATTCAGCCAGTGCGAGTCGAGGACGCGTCCTTTGCCGGCGCAGGCCGATTGCACCCAGCGCAGCGCTTCGGTTCCTTTGCGGCGGTTGTAGGCGGAGAACAGGAAGTACCAGGCCCCCAGGACCACCACCGCGCCGGCTACGTCAATGACCAGAAGGCGTCCCACCACGTCTTCCTCTGTACTCTAGATGCTGATGGTACGTCCGAAGTTGCGGTCTGGGCAAGGGGGCAATGGCCGTGAAGAATGTTTTTTTTCTGGGGATCGGTGGGGGGCCGGCTGTGGAAAACTCACCGCACTCTCTAGCCATCCACTCTCTAGCCATCAACTCACTGTTAGGACCAAGCTTCGATTGCCCAGAAAGAAGGGCGGCAGGCCCCTCCTTCTCGACACAAGCGGTTCGGAACCTAATCCTACTTCGCTTGACCTGTCGCCCTGACAGCACAATATACGTTGCCCAATATTTCGCTGTGATTGGAATCACACAGGCGACAACGCAGTGCTAGGACACTACCCGGATGAGGGGACGGCGGCGGTTTTAGAACTTCCAGCCTCGCCCGCTTACAATTGCGCCGTGACCTTCGTCATCCGTGACTTCCAGCCTGAGGACTTCGAAACGCTCTGGCGCATGGACCAGGAATGCTTCCCGCCGGGGATCGCATATTCGAAACAGGAACTCAAGGCTTACGTACGCCACCGTGGAGTATTCACGTTGGTGGCGGCCGATGCCAAAGATGGCATTGGCGGCTTCATTGTGGCGCACGAGGGCCCAACCGGACACATCATCACCATCGACGTAATCGCGGCGGCCCGGCGGTCGGGCGTGGGGTCGCGGTTGCTACAGGCCGCTGAGGAGCGCCTGCGCTCCGGTGGATCCCGCGCCGTCGGGTTGGAGACTGCCGTCGACAACCTGGCGGCCTTGGCGTTCTACAAGCGGCATGGCTACAGCGTGGTCCGGACCTGGCCGCGCTACTATTCGAATGGCGTCGACGCGCTGGTGATGAAGAAGGCGCTGCTCTGACCGCCGCGATAAGCATTTGCGCTGGCATGCCTTCTCCAGATACCTTGCCTATTCAGGAAAACTCTAATGAAAGTTGCGATCCAGGGCGAACTCGGGTCCTTCAGTCACGAGGCGGCGGAGCGGATGCTGCCCCGGTGCACCGTTGTGCCCTGCGCGCGGTCGGCTGAGGTGTTCGACAGGCTGGAGCGCCAATCGGCGGGCGCCGCAGTCATTCCCATCGAAAACACGCTGGCCGGAACCGTGGCGGAGCATGCCGATCTGATGCTGACGCGCGGGGTTTTCATTCAGGCGGAATATTTGCTGCGGATCGTGCATAACGTGATCGCTGTCCCGGGCGTGCGGCTGGGAGCGTTGCGGCAGGTGTTATCGCATCCGGTGGCGCTGGACCAGTGTCGCGACTTTTTCCGTCGACATCCGAAAATCGAGGCAGTGCCGTTCTACGACACGGCCGGCAGCGTGAAGCATGTGATCGCGAACCAGTTGAAAGACGCGGCGGGAATCGCCGGAAAGCAAGCTGCGCGCGAATACTCCGGGACCGTTCTTCAAGCCGGCATTGAAGATGACAAGCGTAACTTCACGCGCTTCTTCTTGATTCGGAAGTTGGGCGGGGCGGCGGGAAGAAAAAAAGAAAGCCCAGACTATCACCGCCTGATCCCTCGCGGCGCGAACAAGACTTCGATCGTGTTCCAGGTCAAGAATGTGCCGGGAGCGCTCTTCAAATCACTCAGCGTGTTTGCCCTGCGGGATATCAGCTTGAGCAAGATCGAGTCGCGGCCCATGCGGGGACGACCGTGGGAATATGTTTTCTACGTCGACTTCCTGCGCGGTGATGATGAGCCAGCACGCAACGCGCTGCGCCATCTGGGCGAGGTCGCTGAGTTTGTAAAGGTGCTGGGGATCTATCCGGCGGCGTGAAGTGGATTTCCCCCGGTTCCCTCAAAAGCGATTCGCTGTTGTTTCGCCGGGCTGCGTACGGCATCAAAACGACATCGATAGGTCAAATTCACAGGGGGTCTTATCGATCGTTACCGGACTGAACGTCTCTTTTCTAATTAACGGCAGAAAGATCTGGACGTCCGCGGGATTGGGCCAGTAGATGATCTCCACTTCCCTGCTCACGCCGTGACGGTCGAGGATTCGCCGAATGTTCCCGTGTGGCGTGTCCGGGCCCATAGTAATGTAGTGGAACTCCGAAATTTTGTCCCAGCCATGGACCTCGTAATAATGGAGTGGACGCAGGGTCATCCCCGCCTCAGCCGGGCCGCCGGGAACCTCAAACGCCGTTCGATCGACGGGGCCAGCAGGCTCAACCGTGACGTCTGCAGTAAGCAAGTCGCGTGTACCGCCCTGTTGCCGAATGTGCTGCGGAACCAGCTTTCCGCCAAAGGTCGTCGAGTTCGTCCAGTCAGTAACGATGCCGAGGTTGATGCGTTGAATCAGTCCTCCTTGGGGCAGGAAGAGATAGCCGATCAGGGCTTTGGCAGTTCCGAAAGTGCGGCTGATCTTCACATACGACTGGCTGCCGACTGCGCCATTTTCAATCTTCCACCAGTAGTGCTCGTCTGCCAGCGATGGCGAGGTCAGGTCGCGGGGAATGGGATAGAGCAGCGCTTCCAGAAGCATCAGTACGCGGCTCGGCTCATAGTCTGAGCTGGCCTGCATTTTTCGCCCTGCCTCGGATTGCACTTCAATGGCATGATAGCTGCCGAACGTCACTTCCCGCCGCCACCTCGTCGGCGTGACCCAGGTTTCTTCGTAGGTTCCATCGCCCGATATGATCTGCTCCGATTCCTTCTTACTCAGAACGATGCCTGGAAGAGCGTGAAACGTCACCTTCATGTGAAAGGGAGTCGAGCCTGGAGCGCGCAAATCCATTTGATCGGCGGCGCGTTGGAACCAGTCGGTCCACTGGTCCTTTGGACCTTTACCTGTACCTGCCGCAGCCGAAAGGGTCAGCACCGTAAGGAGCAAAGCACCGAGACAGCGGTTCATTTGTCCATTCTTCTCGAATTCAGTAAAAGCCCCGGCCCTCGGGCGACCGGGGCTTCGAATCGGGGAAATCCTTGACGGTAATTTTACCGCAGCTCTCATATTTCCTCCTTTTTACCCCGGGCGAGGTCGCCCAGTTCGTGAAGGTGCTGGGGATCTGTCCGGCGGCCTGAATTTGGCTGGCGGACAGAGTCGAAGAGCGCCCGCGCCAAAGAAAACTGGTCAGCTAGACCGCTTGAGAGTTTTATTTTTCGTTTCGTCCCAATTTGGGACTTGGCAAGCAGGGCTCCTCGGCGTTAGCCTCTGCACCTTAGGTACATTCCACCCCGGGAATAAGAGAATAGAATTCAAGCTCTTGCAGGATTGCTTTCGGGGCCTCCTGAAACCTTTCCGGCAGGAGTATCATCTAAACTTGAGCGAGTTACACTCAAGGAGACATATGAGCCAGCAGTCGCCAGTCGAGCGCACTCCTAAGAATAAGGAAACAAACGAGCAAAAGGCGCTTCCGGTGCTTCCGGTACGGGACACGGTTTTGTTCCCGCATGCCGTTTTGCCGCTGACCGTGGGTCGGGAGAGTTCGGTTCAACTCATCAACTCTCTCGGCGAAGACAAGACCATCATTGTGGTGGCGCAACGCGAGGCGCGGGTCGACTCCCCGCAGCCCAGCGACCTGTACACGGTGGGAACCTCGGCCGTCGTGCACAAGGTCGTCAAGATGCCCAACCAGAGCCTGTTCGTATTTGCCGAAGGTCTGGAACGAGTCAAGCTGGGCGAGTTCACGCAGTTGGCGCCGTTCATGAACGCCTACTATTCGACCTTGCCCGAGGGCTCGACGCCGGTCGCGACCTCCGAAATTGAAGCGCTCCAGCGCAATGTGCTGACGCTGTTCCAACAGATCGTCGCGGGTTCGCCCACGCTGTCAGATGAACTCTCGACCGTGGCCATGAACATCGACGAGCCCGGCCGTCTGGTGGATTTCATTGCATCGTCTCTGCCGTCGTTGTCGACGCCCGACAAGCAGGACACGCTGGAGACTCTGGATATCCACGTGCGCTTGGAAAAAATCAACCAGCATCTCGCCAAGGAACTCGAAGTCCAGCAACTGCGCAACAAGATTCAGAGTGAAGTGCAGGATCGGGTGCAGCAGACGCAGCGCGAGTATTACCTGCGCGAGCAAATGAAGGCCATTCAGAAGGAACTGGGTGAGCAGGACGAAGGCCAGCGCGACGTTGAAGACTTGAAAAAGAAAATTGACGACGCGGGCATGCCCGAGGAAGTGAAGAAGGAGGCCCTAAAAGAACTCGGCCGCCTCTCTCGCATGTCTCCCATGGCAGCCGACTACTCACTCACCCGCAACTACGTCGAGTGGCTGGCGGTGCTGCCCTGGAACAAGACCTCCGGGCAGGAAATCGAGATTCCGAAGGCGAAAGAAATTCTGGACGCCGATCATTATGACCTCGAGAAGGTGAAAGACCGCATTCTCGACTATCTTTCCGTGCGTCGGCTGAAACCGAATATGAAAGGGCCGATCTTGTGCTTCGTCGGACCTCCGGGCGTAGGTAAGACTTCGCTGGGCAAGTCGATTGCGCGCGCGCTGGGCCGCAAGTTCACGCGGCTGTCGCTCGGCGGCGTGCACGACGAAGCGGAAATTCGCGGACATCGCCGTACGTACATCGGCGCTCTGCCCGGGCAGATCATCCAGGGCATTCGGCGGGCGGAGACCAAAGATCCTGTCTTCATGCTCGACGAAATCGACAAGGTGGGACGCGACTTCCGCGGCGATCCGGCTTCGGCGTTGCTGGAGGCGCTCGATCCCGAACAGAACTCGACGTTCCGCGACAATTATCTGGACGTGACGTTCGACTTGTCGAAAGTGCTGTTCATCACGACGGCCAACATGCTCGATCCGATCGCCGAGCCGTTGCGCGATCGCATGGAGATCATCGAACTGCAGGGTTACAGCGAGGAAGAAAAGGTACACATCGCTTTCCGTTACCTGATTCCGCGCCAGATTGAGGAGAACGGGATCACGACAGAGCAGATCGAGTTTCCCGAAGGAGCGGTGCGCAATGTGATCCGGCACTACACGCGGGAGGCGGGCGTGCGCAGCCTGGAACGCACCATCGGCACCATTTGCCGCAAGCAGGCGCGGCGCTTGGCCGAGGGCAAGACCGACAAGCTGATCGTCAACAAGGAAGTGATTCAGGAGTTCCTGGGCGGCATCAAGATTCGCAGCGAAGGAGAAATTGCTGAGAGGACCGAACGGCCGGGTGTGGCTGTCGGCCTGGCATGGACTCCGTCAGGCGGCGACGTGCTGTTCGTCGAGGCCAATGCGATGAAGGGCAAGGGCGGATTCACTATGACCGGACAGATTGGGCAGGTCATGCAGGAATCCATGCAGGCAGCACTGACCTGGGTGCGGTCGAATGCGGACCGGCTAGGGATTGCCGAGGACTTCTTCGCGAACCACGACATTCACATGCACGTTCCGGCGGGAGCGATTCCGAAGGATGGGCCTTCAGCCGGAGTGACTATGGCGACGACGCTGGTATCGTTACTGACCAAGAAGCGCATCACGCCGCTGCTGGCAATGACTGGCGAGATCACCCTGAGCGGCAACGTCCTTCCCGTCGGCGGGATTAAAGAGAAAGTTCTCGCCGCCAAACGCGCCGGGGTGACGGATGTGATTCTGCCGGCGGAGAACAGGATGAACGTCGAGGAAGACCTTACGCCGGAACAGCTGGATAACTTCACGGTTCATTATGTGAAGACGATCGATGAGGCTCTGCGGTTCTCGCTGCCTGATGTGGGGAAGGCTCCAGTTGTGACAGTGAAGGAACCGGTGGAGGTTCACGATAAAGTACTGACCCAGGCCTGAAGTCGGCCTGTTGAAACGGATGGCCAGCCTTATGAAAGGCTGGCCATTTTCTTTGCTCGCGACAGCGTGGTGCGGTCTACTCGGGGTAAACTGAACGCCGTGCGCGTGCGAGTCCTATTTTTCGGAATGCTGAAGGAAATGGCAGGGAAGCCGGTGGACGTGATCGAACTGCCGGAAGGGGCTTCGGTCGCTGACGTTCTTCGGCACTATGAGTCGCAGATTCCGCGGCTGAAGGAATCGCTGCCGTCGCTCGCCATGGCGGTGAACCAGCAATACGCCGGGCCTGACACAAAATTGAAGGCGGAAGACGAGGTCGCGTTGCTGCCTCCGGTGAGCGGCGGTGCGCCCGACGGGGCGGGCGAGACGCTCCCCCGACAGCCGGCGGGACGCCGGCGCTACGCTTTGATTGTCCGCGAGGTCATTGACGCGCAGGGCATCGTTGCCAACCTCAAGCAGGGAGAGGACGGCGCTGCTCTGGTCTTTGAGGGCGTGGTTCGCAACCAGACCCGCGGCCGCAAGACTCTTTATCTCGACTACGAAGCTTACGAAGAGATGGCGTTGGAACGGATGGAGGTCTTGGCGGGCCAGGCGCTGCAACAGTTCCAGGTTCGCGACGTTGCCATCGTCCACCGGCTGGGGCGCCTGGAAATCGGCGAGACCAGCGTGCTGATCGCAGTTGCGTCGGCGCATCGCGCCGCGGCTTTCGACGCCTGCCGTTGGCTGATCGACACGCTCAAGCGGACGGTTCCCATCTGGAAGAAGGAACACTTCGCCGACGGCGCGGTCTGGGCTGACGGGGAACCATTTCCGGCAGAGATTCCCCGCGCAAATTCTGATGTCTGAGGCAGCCCGGCACCGCAAGCCGCATCTAACGGAACGGCCAGAGCCAGGGGGCACGCGGCGTGCAAGAGCTCTCGTCTGTAGAGCGCCCGCCGAGCGCCCGCCGAGAGCCGCCACCCGGCGAACGGTATAATTCTTAGACTCGATGAGAAAACCCGCCACGATTCTGCTCCTGATCGGCCTGCTGGTTCCCATGTGCGGCCTATGGGCGCAGCAGGACTTGCTTCGGCAGAATCCGGCTCAGCAGAATTCTGCCTCGCAAAATCCGGCTCAAAAGGCTCCGGCTCAGGAGCCCGATCCGGCAACCACCATCCGGGTCGATGTCAAGCTGGTCAATGTTTTTGTCACCGTGACCGATGCACACGGCGCTCCCATCGGCGGGCTCTCGAAGGAGAATTTCATTCTCAAAGAGGACGATCGCGAGCAGACCATCAAGATCTTCGACCGGGAGTCCGCGCTGCCGCTCTCGATCGCGCTGGCCATCGACACCAGTCTGAGCACGCGCCATGACTTGCCGCTGGAGCAAGCCTCGGCCAAACGCTTCGCACACGACATCGTGCGCCCGGTCGACGCCCTCTCCGTCTACGGTTTTAGTGAAACCGTGTACCAGTCGCATGCCGGGTACACCCCGGACCTGAAACGCATTGATGAGAGCATCGACCACATCCGCGTGGGCGCCGCCACCGCGCTCTACGACGCCATTTATGTAGTCTCGCGGGCCCTGGACCATCGCAAAGGACGAAAAGTGATCGTCCTGATTACCGATGGTGGAGACACCTTCAGCAAAGTCGATTACACCCAGGCGGTGCGCGCCGCGGTAGAAGCCGAAGCGCTGGTCTACTCGGTCATCATCGTCCCCATCGAGAACAGCGCAGGACGCGAGACCGGAGGCGAGCATGCCTTGATCCAGCTCTCGGAAGATACCGGGGGCAAGTACTACTATGCAACCTCCGCGGCGCAGCTCGACGAGGCGTTCCACAAAATCAGCGACGAACTGCGGACACAATATCTACTGGCTTATTACCCGTCGCAACATACGTCGTTCTCGGAGTTCCGCCGCATCGGAGTGCAAGTGGTGGGCGCGCCGGATGCCGCAGCCTATAGAGTCCGCCACCGCGCGGGCTATTACACTGTCAAGTCGGAATGAAGGCGCGGGGGTTAGAGCCTGAGCCTTCCTATTTTGACGTAGGTGTTTCGACGGAATGAAGTGGTGGCGGCTTTGCCACAAAGCATCGGGATGTGATTATCTGGAAGCAGAACAAAGTAAGAAAGGTGGACATGCTGAACCTCGATTGCACCCCCAGCAAGAAGATTGGGCTGCTGGTGTGGATGACACTTTGGACGATCCTGCTCTCTTCGGTGATGTTGCCGGGCCAATCGACCGTTAGCACTGGCGTCATCCGCGGAACCGTCAGCAATCAAGCGGGCGCGGCACAGGCCGGGACGAAGGTCATCCTTACTTACCAGGCTACGGGCCGGGTGGTTCAGGTCACGACTTCCGAAAACGGGGTGTATACATCGGGCCCCCTCCAACCGGGAAACTACACCGTGCGGATCGAAGCCAAAGGCTTCAAGACCCCTGAGTTTTCAGCGACGGCCCGAACTGGAATGGTTTCGACGGCCAACGTGCGCCTGGAACCCGGGCAGGAGAGCGTCGTGGTTCGCCCAGCAGTGACCGCTCTGGATGTTGAGCAGCCGACCGTGCAGAGTGTACGAGCAACGGATCCGATTGAACTTCTGCCCATCAACGGGCGCAACTATCTCGATTTCGCGCAGTTCGTGCCGGGCGTCCAGATGCAGGATGGCGGCGTCCTTGACGCCAGTAAGAGCGGGCTCGCGTCGATCTCCTTCGAGGGACGGTTTGGCCGCGCCGCGCGCATCGATGTGGATGGCGTGGACGTCTCCGATGAGACCGTCGGAACTACAACCCAGAATATTTCGACGAGCTCGATCGAGGAATTTAATCTTTCCCAGTCGACGCTCAACCTTGTGACCGGACTGACTTCCTCCGGTGCGGTGAGTGTCACGACTCGTTCGGGCGGCAAGGAGCTGCACGGCGAGGCCTTTGGCGTTTTTCGAGGGGATCAGGGCGCGGCCGTTCTGCCGGGTTCTGCATCGAACCATTTCAGTCGTGAGCAATTCGGTGCACGGGTCGGGGGCGCCCTCATCAAGGACAAGCTTTTCTTTTTTCTCGACGCCGAGCGCTTCAAGCAGGACATAACGGCGCCGGAGCCTTTTGCAGCCCCATTCGACACGTCGCGAACCAGCATGGCAGAGCCGTTCCGCGAACTGCTGGCCGATGGCAGGCTGGATTGGCAGGGTCGCAAGGATACGCACGCCTTTTACCGCTTCAATTTCGATGAGGTCAGTCAGATTGGTCCCTTCGGGGCGTTCAGTTCTCTGCAAGGCGTGAGGAATGCGATGCACACGCCGTCGCACACTCTCGGTTACGACTTCACCAAAGGAAACTACACGCACAGCATCCGCTTCGAATATTTGCGCATGGGCGACGGCGTCGGGGACGTCACCGGGACGATTCCTGTGGGGATCAACAATCCGATTCCTGGGTTGGGCATCAACATCGGTGCGCCGGTGCAGGGAAATTGTGCGCTCAGCAGCGGCGGCGCGTTCTGCGGCGGGCCCAGCCAGTTTGCGCCAGCGGCACGGTTTCAATCGAATTACGAAGTCAAGTACGACGGCAGCCGGTTGATGGGAAATCACATCTTCCGCTACGGTGCGACGCTGAATCGGATTCAGGGCGGCGGGTTTGACGCGTTGTCCTCGAATCCGCAGGTCGGAACGACCAGCGTTTGTTTGCCTGGATCGCTGCCTTTCAATTGCGTGACCAGCGCGGCTCCCACGGCGTATCCCGTGGATTTTGTTTTCCTGGGCAACGGCCGCGGTTTTTCCACGGCCCAAAGCGCATTCGGTTATCCCGGCGGAGGGTTGGGGCCGGACAACCGGATCGAAGCCTACGCGGGGGATGATTGGAAGATCAAGCACAACGTGACCTTGACCTACGGAATGCACTACGTGCGTGACACGGGACGCGTGGACAGCAACCTGGGCCCCGAGCCCACGCTCAACCTCTGGCAGCCGGGATTAGGTAGCCAGGTTCGCACTCCGAACCAGAACTTCGCTCCTCAGTTCGGTTTCGCCTGGGATATGGGCGGCAGCGGCAAGACTGTGATCCGCGGTGGCGGCGGCCTCTTTTTTGAAAACTCGCTGTGGAACAATATGCAGGCCGACAGTCTGGCGCGAGTTAAGAACGGGATGTTGTCGTACGCGCCCCAGGTTTGTTCATCGGGCACTCCCAGCAACTTCACCTGGCCGACCACCCTTTCGGGTGTGCCGGTGAACTCGCCCATTGCCGGCGGCGCGGGAATTGTGACGGACCCTACCGCAAACCAAGTTCAGCCAACGTTTTGCGGAGGGACCATTGCGAACGTCGGGAATGAAATCCTCGCTCTGAGCAGTGCTTTCAAGGCAGCGGCGGCGGGCGCCGGATCTCAACCGAACAGCAATTACATCGGAACCGTGCTCAACGCCTCGAACTCGGCTGGGGTGGATGTGTTCGATCCCAACTACCGCGCTCCTCGTTCCTGGCAAATGAATCTCGGCTTCCAGCACGAATTTCACAAGGGCATGGTGTTCACCGCGGACTATGTCCGCAACATCGGTGAGCATTACCTGATCGCGATCGACCAGAACCACAGTGGAGCGGCGCGTTCCTATAATCAAGCCAACGCTCTCATCGCACGGGACAAAGCCCAGGTAGCCAATGGATGCCTGCCGGGATTGAATCAGGCGAACTGCATGGTGCTGAATTTGGGTCAGGCGGGGGCCCAGGCCGCATATTCCTCGGCGGGCCTCGATTCCAACATCGCAGCCACCGGCGGCGCGCCCTGCGCTTACTGTGCCTTCCCGGGCATTACTCCGCTGGGGATCAACAACACCGGCAGCGGTGCGGGCAATGGCGCACTGGGAGCGCTGGACACGCTCGAGCCCGGCGGCCGCTCTGTGTACAGCGGATTTCAATTTAAATGGGTGCAGAGCCTCGCGAACCCCTTGCCCGGAGTGAAAACGGCAAGCTTCCAGGTCGCGTACTCTTATTCGAAGTTCGTCAGCCAGGTGCAGGACCAGGACTTCATCAACCTCGCCACGAATAACGACAACCCGCTGCGATATACGGGACAGACTGGGCTGGATCGAAAGAATCAGGTCTCATTTTCGGGAACATTCGATCTGCCGTTTTTCACGAAACTGAGCATGATCGGGCACTTCTACAGCCCGCTACCGCAGAACCTGCAACTTCCAGAAGTAACGAACGGCGGCGAGATTTTTGCCACCGATTGGCTGGGCTCCGGACTGGGTTCCGGAGCGGCGCCTGAGCCCTTGCCCGGGACGCAGATCGGACAATTCATGCGGGGCACCGACAACAGCGATCTGCACACTGTAATCAGCACCTACAACACTCGTTTTGCCGGCCAGCTTACGCCCGCGGGCCAATGCCTTGTGGGCAGCCAGAATTGTCTCGGCGCCGCGCCGATCCCGGTTTTGACGCAGGGTGACATGAACGCACTGGGTTGGGTCATGCCCGTTATTGGCTCGGTCCCGCCCGGGGCAACGAACTTTCCCTGGCTGAAGTCGCTGGACTTGAAAGCGGCCTGGCCCATCAAGATCCGGGACCGTTTCACCGTGGAGCCGAGTGCCAGCGTCTTCAACGTGTTCAACTTTGCGAACTCGTTCCTGCCTGGCAACCTGCCCGTGGCTTCGTTGCTGCCCGGGGGACCGAACCAGACGTTGGCGCCGAATGCGGTGGGCGGCGTGACCGGCCCGGGGCTGACGCCGTTCCGCGCCAGTTTCCAATCCGGAACGTATGCGCTCGGCGCTCCGCGTCAATTTGAGTTCGGACTGCGCATCGCGTTCTAACTCTTGTGGTTGATCTCATCACTGGTTGTCTCAGTTGTGGCGCCAACCGGCGCCATTTTTTTCAGAACAGACCTGCGAGTGAACGCAGATTCAGCCCCGGCGCTTTGTGTACAATGCCTGCATGGCCTTTCGCGCCCCACAAGCCAATCCCAGTGCCGCTAAACGCAGCCGGACGCCTCCTCCGGAAGATACCTTCGAAGAGGCTTCTTTCCTGAAGACGCTGGGCGAGAAGCAGAAGCCGGTTTCGGTCAAACTGATGGACGGCCAGACGGTTCACGGATGGATCGAATATTACGACAAGAACATGGTGCGGCTGACGCGCGAGGGCGCGCCCAATCTCTTCATCTTCAAACACGAGATCATGTACATCGCGGAGGATGGCGGGAAGAGGAAGTGATTCGGCTTCGGACCTCAGACCTCCGACTTCAGCCGAGTTGAGATCGGCACTTCCGCAGGTGGGAGTCGAGAATTGTCGGAGTTAGCGCGTCTGATTCCGAAGTCTGAGGTCTGAAGTCCAAGGTCTGAAGTCTGAGGTCTGAAGTCTGAGGTCCGCAATCTGCCCGATGCCGTCTCCCACTCATTCCGAGAGCTTCCTTCCCGCCATGTCGGCCATCGCTCGCGAGGCCGGTGCCTTGCTCATGCAGTATTTCCAGAAAGGACTCAAGATCGAGTACAAAGGCGACGCCGATCTGGTCACCGCGGCGGACCGAGCTTCGGAGGCCCTTATCCGCGAGCGCGTCGGCAAGCAATTTCCCTCGCATGACGTGCTCGGCGAAGAGCAGGGGCTGAACGATCGAGGTGGAGATTACCGCTGGTATGTCGATCCGCTCGACGGCACCACGAACTTTGCGCATGGATATCCGGTGTTCTGCGTGTCCATGGCTTTGGAGCGGAGGGGGTCTGAGCAGGCGCGCCGCATCGCCGGAGTGGTCTATGATCCCACGCGCGACGAACTGTTCAGCGCCGAGCAGGGAAGAGGCGCGCATCTCAACGGCCAGCCCATCCACGTGTCCAAGGCAGCGCAGTTGAAGGAGTGTCTGGTGGCGACGGGCTTTCCCAGTCACAAGCGGCACAAGAGTCCGAACATTCACTTCTACCACCAGATCACGCTGCGCACTCATGGGGTACGACGCGCGGGATCCGCTGCGCTCGATTTGTGCAACGTGGCCAGCGGGCGCTTCGATGGCTTCTGGGAATTCAATCTCAATCCGTGGGACACGGCCGCGGGCGTTCTCATCGTGGAAGAAGCCGGAGGCAAAGTCAGCCGCTTCGATGGATCTCCGTTTGAACTCGACAGCCGCGAAACGCTGGGATCGAACGGCCTGGTGCACGCCGCGCTGGTGCACGAATTTCAGGAAATCTTTGCGGGGCGCGGCCTTGAGCCCGTGCCGGTTCCCGGCGAATACAAGGGGTAAGAAGGTCTGCAGGACAGCACGCTGACGCGAATCGCACGCGTTACAATATCGGTGTGGGGACGCCGGATCCGCTCCCGGCGACGACTAAATCGAAAAACACTTCAGGCTCACCGTGATCAACTCACTTTTGGAACGCAAGATCGAAAAGCGGCCCGACAAAGTCCGGCTGCAGGGACGCATTCTCTTTCTTACCGAAGATCCGGAACTGATCAAGCGGCAACTCGCGGGCGAAGACCTGCCCTGGGATACGAAGAATCCCGCCAACAATCCCAAACTGCGCGACGACATTTCCACCGACGAGATCACTCCGGCGCACTATTGCTTTTATTTTGACGAGACGCTGGGGGAGATTCCGTATCTCGGTTTGAAGTGCGGCAGCGGAATGCCCATTGGCCGCGGCGACGTGAAGCGCGGGGGATTCGTGTGCGCGGTCAGCGGGAAGCGGCGGGGCAAGGGATCGAGCCGCGAGCAGTCTCCATACGCCGAGATGTGCGCCGGCATTCGCGTGGTGATTGCCGAAAACATCGAACGCATCTACAAGCAGAACTGCCAGAACCTGGGGCTACTGACTTCCACCAACTTTTCGCTGATTGACCGCATTCGCAGCGGCGAAGAAATCGCGTTGAGCGAATTCACGGAGGGCGAGGATGAGATTACCCGCCAGGTCATCGAGTATGGCGGGTTGTTTCCCTTCAACGTGGCGCGCATGCAGGGGAAAGTATCTCTGCCGGAGTTGAAAACAGAGAAGCGGGGCATGACCCTCGCCGAGAAAATATTCGCGCGCCACATGATCCAATCCGCAGACCGTGTGGGGACGGGCGCGTTCGCCCGTCCCGCCGAGCGCAGCGAGGCGGCTCTTGAAGTCGGAGTGCCGTCGGTCAAGCCCGGCGACACCGGTTTCGCGCGCGCCGATCTCCGCTTCAGCCACGAATACGTCACGCCCATGGCAGCAATTTTCTTCGAGCGCTACGTGGGCAAGGACGCGAGGGTCAACGATCCCGCAAGCATCCTGTTCTTCCGCGATCATCTGACGTTTCTTGATGAGGTGATCTCCGAAGAGAAAAAGAAACTCGGCCTGCTCGATCTGGCGACGCAACTCAAACTCAAGCAGCAGGATTTCGCCGCCAAGCAGGGAATCCGCCTGCACGGCGAGCTGACCGACCGCAAGGGATCGGAAGGCATCTGCCACTCCATCGTGCTCGAAAGCTATGCGCTGCCGGGACAGTTGAATATTGGCTCCGACTCGCACACGCCGCATGTGGGCGCGATCGGCTGCGTGGCTTTCGGCATCGGCACCACCGACGTATTCAATTCGTGGATCACGAAAGATGTGCGGGTGAAGGTGCCCGAGTCGGTGAGGATCGTGATTCGCGGCAAGAAGCATCCCAACGTGACCGCGAAAGATTTCATCCTGAAGATTCTGAGCCTGGATTACGTGCGCAGCGGAAAAGCGCTGGCCAAGGTCATGGAATATGCGGGTGAGGCTATCGAAGAGTTGAGCGTGGACGAACGCGCCACCATGACCAACATGGCGGCCGAGATTGGCGGCTTTACCGGCATCGTCGCACCCGACAGAAAAGCCGTGGATTTTCTGGTCGAGCGCCGCGGCATGGATCGGGCGAAGGCCGAAGCGATGATCGAGGGCTTGTACAGCGATCCCGGCGCTCAGTACGCGCATGTCATCGAGCTCGACGCTACTGAGATCACGCCCATGGTCGCCACGCCGGGCGATCCGGGCAATGGCAAATATGTGCGCGACTTGAACACGCCGGTTCCGGTCGAGATCGCCTATGGCGGCACCTGCACTGCGGGCAAGAACGAAGACATGGATATGTACGCCGCCGTGCTCGCCGACGCGCTCAAGCGGGGCAAGCACGTGGCCGACTCGGTCAAGTTCTACATTCAATTCGGATCGCAGGAAACGCGCGAATATTGCCTGCGAAAGGGATATCTGGAAGTGTTTCAGAAGTCCGGCGCGCACGTAATCGAGCCCAGTTGTGGAGCCTGCATCAACGCCGGGCCGGGAGTTTCGACGCGTCCCGACCAGGTTGTGATCAGCGCGCAGAACCGTAATTTTCCCGGCCGCAGCGGGCCGGGGCAGATGTATTTGGCTTCGCCGCTCACGGTCGCCGCGAGCGCCGTGGCCGGCTATATCGTGGAGTACGAGCCCAGCGAGAAGAAAGAACTAGTAGGGGCCTAAGACTTGCCGTCAATCTATGCCGTCCAAGAACGGTATTCACTCCATTCCTCGATGCCTCTCTGCGGCTATATTGAGCTTGATGCGAAGGTAGTCATTGTGGGCGACTTCGCAGACGAGAAACAGCGCCGATATCGAGAAAAACACGACAAGCGAGGGCGCAGGCAAGACTTTCATGCCCGTCAAAATTACAAACGAAGCGTAAACGATCTTAGCTGGCGAGAATACTGCGGCTGGCAAGTCGCCGATCTTGTCCAGGAGTCCTCCCGTGGGGGTTGAGTTTGGGCTTAGTCCTCGCCGAGACTGTTATGGGAATTGGGCCTGTCGCGGCCTCGATTAGA
This sequence comes from Acidobacteriota bacterium, assembly GCA_013289685.1. GTDB lineage: Bacteria > Acidobacteriota > Terriglobia > Terriglobales > Acidobacteriaceae > Sulfotelmatobacter. The sequence continues at coordinate 160,032 of JABCZL010000012.1, forward strand.
CGCCTCTAGCTGACTTACTCCTGCTCCAAGAACGTCGCGGATGTCTTGTAGATGGGCGTGAATGTCCGCCAAGTAAAAGACGATACCGAAGAGCAATACCAAAACTCCGATTTCAAACCAGAGCGGCATGGCAACCTCGCCTCACAAACATGAGTTGATCAGAGGAAGTTCAGGCTTGACATAGTAGCGCAACTCCGAGTACAAACCTGTTGAGATTCGTGAGGCGCCTTTCGGGGAGTGCCAGCGGCTCGGAGCTTGAAAGCGTCCGGGCCTTTTGTCTTTCCGGCTCCATTCGAAGTTTTAGGAGCCCGTCATGAAGAAATCAGCTGGTACGCCGCAGCCGCGGAAGGATCAGTTATGGTGTGAATGCGAATGCGCCAATTGTGAGATCGGCGCTCACGAGCGCTGCCAGTCAGCTCAATGCCATATGCCGAAGTGGAAGGACGTCCAAGGCAAACCGCCCAAGCGTGGCCACTAGCGCAGGTTCTTCTGAGCGAACTGACGGAACTGGAACTCGAATTCCTCCGGCGAGTAAATGCCCTTCTGCACCAGCAGGGTGTTCATCGCGTAAACCGTCGCCCGGAAGCGCTCTTCGCGAGACAGTCTCTCCATGGCTTCGTCGAAGCCGATTAGATCCTTGTCTGGAGAAACCGCGTGCTGAGACTTACCGACTGAAGTGGTTGCCATTGGTCCTCCTTCGATCTGTAATTCTAGCCTGCCTGCCTGATACCGCCAAGCTCTTCTCTCGAACTCCTGTCTCCGCCTTGATGCCAGACAAGCCTTCCAGTACCATGGTGAGCCCTTAACTTTTTCCAACCATTCCCGTCCAAGGTGGATATGCGCAAACACTCGGTGTGCCTGCTGTTGCTTCTGCTCGTAACTCTGACTCTGGCCAATGCTCAAGCGCCTTCCGCTAAACCGTCTTCCGAGCCCGCGCTGCCCTACAGCCCCAGTCTCGACGTTTCCTCGATGGACAAGTCGATTGACCCGTGCGTGGACCTCTACCGCTATTCTTGCGGCGGCTGGCAGCAGAAGAATCCCATTCCGCCGGACCAGACTTCGTGGTCGGTCTACGCCAAGATGTATCAGGACAATCTGATGTTTCTCCGCGGCATGCTGGAGCAGGCGGCCCAGCCGGATAAAGAACGCAACGCCGTGACCCAGAAGATTGGCGACTTCTACGCCGCCTGCATGGACGAAGCCGCCGTGGAAAAACGAGGCCTCGCGCCGCTTCAACCGCAACTCGACGCCATCGCACAGATCAAGTCGGCGAAAGATCTCACGCCGGTCGTCGCTCATCTGCAGTTCACGTTCTTCCGCTACTCCTACACCAGTTCCATGCTCTTTAACGCCGGCTCGACACAAGATCCGGATGATTCCGAGCACGTCATCGCCGACGTCGATCAGGGCGGCCTGGGCATGCCTGATCGCGACTACTACCTGAAGGACGACGCCAAGTCTAAAGAAACTCGCGAGCATTACCTGCAGCATGTGCAGCGAGTTTTCGAGCTAATCGGCGACAGCCCCGCCGCGGCGAAGCAAAACGCCGAAACGGTCATGAAGCTCGAAACGGCCATGGCCAAGGCTTCGCTCTCCCGCGTCGAGCGCCGCGACCCGCACAAACTGGTTCATAAGATGAAGGTGGCCGATCTGGTCCAACTCGCTCCTAACTTCGACTGGGTAACTTACTACCGCGAGATGCATTATCCAGAATTTGCCATCCTCAACGTCGACGCGCCCGAATTCATTAAGGAACTCAACACACTTCTCTCCTCCGAACCGGTCGACAGCTGGAAAACGTATTTGAGATTCCATGTGGCCGATACTTCATCTCCGTACCTTTCTTCAAAGTTCGTCGCGGAAAACTTTGAGTTCTACCGCAAGTACTTGCGAGGCGCGAAAGAGATGCAGCCGCGCTGGAAGCGTTGCGTGCAGTACGTTGACTACGACCTGAGCGAGGCGCTGGGCCAGGTGTATGTGGCCAGAGTCTTCTCCCCCGAACTCAAGGCGGACACGGTCGATATGGTGCGCCGCATCGAAGACGCCATGGGCCAGCGCATTCGCGCGCTCGACTGGATGAGCCCGGAAACCAAGCAGCAGGCGCTGACCAAGTTGGCGGGAATCCGCAACAAGATCGGCTATCCCGACAAGTGGCGCGACTACAGCTCGGTGAAGATTGTTCGCGACGATTTTGCCGGCAATGTCGAGCGCACCCATCAGTTCGAGAGCCGCCGCGACATCAACAAAATCGGCAAGCCCGTCGACCACGGTGAATGGGATATTTCTGCTCCCACTGTCGACGCCTATTACAACCCGCAGATGAACGACATCAACTTTCCCGCCGGGGTGCTCCAGCCGCCTGTCTTTGATCCGAAAATGGATGCCGCTCCCAACTACGGCGACACCGGCGGCACCATTGGCCACGAGCTCACTCACGGCTTCGACGACGAAGGCAGCCAGTTCGGCGCTACAGGAAATCTGGCGGATTGGTGGACCAAGGAAGACCGCGAAAAATTCGACGCCCGCACCAAGTGCGTGGACGATCAATACTCGGGATACGTCTCGGTGGAAGATGTTCACGTTAACGGCAAGCTGACTCTCGGCGAAAACGTCGCCGACCTGGGCGGCGAGATTCTGGCCTACATTGCGTGGAAAGATGCCACGAAAGACAAGAACCTGCAGTCTATCGATGGCCTTACGCCGGAACAGCGGTTTTTCGTCGGATTCGCGCAGTGGGACTGCGCCAACGAGCGTCCTGAAGACATGCGCGTGCGGGCCCTGACCGACCCGCACTCCCCCGCCCGCTACCGCATCAACGGGGTCGTCGTAAACATGCCCGAATTCTCTCAGGCATTCTCCTGCAAGCCGGGCCAGCCCATGGTCAAGGCACCCGCCGACCTGTGTCGGATCTGGTAGGCGGTTAAGGCCTTGCTCCGGCCGATGCTCGTAAGTGGTTGAATTTAGCCAGGATGGCTGAAATCAGCCACCCCGGTTTCTGCAACTTTTCTTCGCCTCCTGCGTTCAAATAGATAGAGACAGTGGCTAGGGGTCGATGGCAAGAAGGAACCCCAAAAAGGCCGCCAGTCTTTAGAAGGTTTGCGGATCCGAACAAGAGTCTTGACGGATCTGGAATAGGGGTTGATATGCGATACATGAAATATCTTGCGTTGCTGGCAGTGCTGACGTTGCCGCTTGCTTACTCGCAGGCGCAGGTTGAGGCGGGAGTTGCGCCTGGAAACAACCCGGGTTACGCCGACCAGAACCAACCGGACCAAGACCAAGGCTATCCTGACCGGGGCTATGCCGATCAGACGTACGCCGGCCCAGGGTATGTCAGCGGACCGCCGGTCTGTGCTTACGGCTACTACTCGTACTATCCCTATGCGTGCGCACCGTATGGCTTTTATGGTCCGCAGTGGTTCGCAGGCGGAGTATTTATCGGCGTTGGACCTTGGTATCACTGGGGCTGGGGTCATGGTGGATATTGGGGTCGTGGCGGGTACGGGCGCGGTTACGTCGGGGGTTACGGGCGCGGCGGCTACGGCCGCGGCTATGCCGGTAACTACGGTCGCGGCAGCTACGGACGTGGTTACGCCGGCGGCGGTGGATATCGTGGCGCAGGCGCCGTTCGCGGTGGTGGTGGATACCATGGCGGAGGCGGCGGTGGATCCCACGGCGGTGGCGGGTCCCACGGTGGAGGCGGTTTCCACGGTGGAGGCGGTGGCCACAGCGGGGGCGGCCACGGGGGCGGCCACGGCGGCGGCCACGGCGGCGGACACCGGTAACAGACAGTAAGATAAAAAGCATAACGCCGGCCGGCAGCATCTCGCTGCCGGCCGTTCTTTCACGATCGTTAACGCGGCTCACTACCTCTACGATTTTGGGGCTGCCTGTGCTCGCAGGTTCTGCAGTTCCTTCAGAGATGGAAATGAACTGGGCGCCACTACTGTGCGCTCGGGTGGTTGCGAGCCCGCCTTGAGGGCGGAGGCCAATAGGTGCATGGCGTCTCCGACCAGAGGCGGCGAAACCACGGTGGCCGCGAGGCGCCCCTGTCGAACCCATTCCTGGCCGGACTTCGGAACGCCGTCGCATCCCGTGATAGGCAGCCGAAGCCACGCATCCCGCTCGCGTGTATCCACAATCTCTTCAAACGCCCGGCGCGCCCCGATTGCCATGTCATCGTTCTGGCAAGCGACCATGCCGACATGGAGTTGTCGCGACGTACTCAGCGACAGCCACGACTTGATGGCGTGATAGCCGCTGTTCTGCGTCCAGTCGCCTTTTAGAGTTTTCACTTCTACCTTCAGCGGCTTGGTCGAAAGCATGCCCTTGGTACGGATTTTCGCCACGTCCCGCACCGAGGGGCCTTCCAGATACAGAACGCATCCCTGTTCCCCCAGCAAGGCGCCGATTTGCTGGCCTTGAATTTTTCCGATGGCTTCATGGTCGGAAACCACCACGAAAACCGGAACCAGCGCGTGTTGCTGCAGCTGGGTGATGTAGTCCGTGTCGCTGTTGATAATCACCCAAGCAATGCCGGCGCCCACCGCGGCCTTGGCAATCTGCGCCATCCCTGTGCCTACCGGCTCCGCCAGAATGGCGTCGGGACGTTTGGCGGGATCCTGGATGAAGCTCAGAATCTGCTGCGTCTGCTGCACCGCGTCATTGCCGGAATAAATGATCTGAATGTCGGCCCCGAGTTTGATCGCGGCCGCCTGGGCCGAGGCCGCCTGTTCGAGCTGATAGTCGTTGTCTTCAGTAACGAGGGAAACCAGAACCTTGAGTTTGTTCATGGTGGTGCGTCGTCACGGACGCACTGTGCGCTTAGGATTAATAACATATTCACATCTGCGCGTGTCCAATTACTTTGGTGACCCGTCGAAAAAAGCGCCGAGCGCTTCGCCCCGGGAGTGCTTGGGCGGGCGCCAGGGAGCGCGAACGGCGGCCCTGTACCAGCCGCCTTCGTTCTTGCTAGAATGTCCGGTTCATTAAACCGTCGCGGTAGTAAAATAAGAAAGTAGAGACTCTCAGGAGACTGACACCTTTATGACCTACGTGATTGCTGAGCCGTGCATTGGCACCAAAGACACCGCATGCGTGGACGCATGTCCCGTGGACTGCATTCATCCCAAGAAAGATGAGCCGGCCTACGCGACCGAGGAGTTGCTGTACATCGATCCGGTGGAATGTATCGACTGCGGCGCCTGCGTTCCGGTGTGCCCGGTATCGGCCATTTTCGCCCTCGACGATCTGCCGGAAAAGTGGAACGCTTTCACCGAGCGCAACGCCAAGTACTTCGGGCGGTAGATCGCTTTTGGCTCTTGGCCTTTAGCTCTTGGCTGGATCAGAGGCTTGGGTCAGACACCAGTTCAGAGGCGTGCGTCCCTTGGACGCGCGCCTTTTTGTTTCTGTAAAGGAATTAGCAAGACTGCAACTCTACCGCTTCTTAGCGTTTCCCACGATTTCCGCATCGATTCCGGTGTGGGTTTTCAGCGCATCCAGAATGCGAATGTAATTGTTCTTGGTCATGAGCAGGACCAGCACTTTATGGGCGTCCTGATCGTGATACTCGACCTTCAGCCAGTAGTTCTTGTCTCCCATGAGAGCGTTGGTGTACTCGTAACTGCACTTGTCGATCTGGCTGTAGGAAATGTTCACCGGATCGCCCTTGGCGGGGCGCACTTCGACTGCCTTGTCGTTGTCGCTGAACGTCAGCACGGCCTTGATTTGTTTGCCCTGCAGGTTGGGCACCTTGACGTGGCGAAACGACGTCTCGTCGGCGAAACCAAGCGCTGCGACGATCAAGACTAAGAGAAGAACGGAAACAATTCTTTTCACAATGCTGGAAGTATATCGAAATCGGGTGCCCCATTTCTCGCGCCCTTTGCGAGAAGTGGGGATTTTGTACCCAGCGCGTACCGACCGCTTACACCTGAAAGCTCCTTCCACTAGAATCAACCCTTCATCCTCGAACTCCCATGGCCTTGCGAGAGTCGGAAGCGATCGTGCTGCGCAGTTATCCGCTGCGCGAGGCCGATCTGCTGGTCACGCTGTTCACGCGCGCGGAGGGCAAAGTCCGCGGCGTGGCGCGCTCGGCCAAGAAATCGAAACGGCGCTTCGGCGGGGCGCTCGAACCTCTGACCTGTGTGCGCGCGTTCTACGACGTCCGCGAGCGGCAGGAACTGGCGCGCCTCGATTCCTGCGAAGTGCTGGAATCTCCCATGGCCTCCGAGGTCAGCTACGCGCGGGCGGTCGCCCTGGGCCACATCGCCGAATTGCTCGACGAGCTCTTACCCGACCGCGAGGCCAACGACGCCATCTTCCGCCTGACGCTCTCGGTGCTGCACGTCCTGACCGGCCCGGAGGTCTGGATGCCGGTGACGTATTTCGAATTGTGGCTGACGCGACTGGTCGGCTTTCTCCCGGAATTAACGGAGTGCACGGTCTGCGGCCGCAGCCTGAACGGCAGCCGCGCCTATTTTCACGCTCTGGCTGATGGCCTGATGTGCCCCGACGACAAGCGCCTGGCGTCGTCGGAGATTTCAAGCGAATCGCGAGCGCTGGCCGCGAAAATGTTTCGCTCCCCGGTGGAGAGTTTTGTGGGGATGCCGTGGCCGAAAGCGCAGGGCGCCGACCTGCGGAAATTCCTGATGCAGATTCTGCAGCGGCATCTGGAGAAGAAGCTGGTCACCGCGGGCATGCTGGAGAAGGGCGGGTTTTAGACGCTGGCGCTGGTAGTAACGTGGAAGAGCGGCGCTTCAGCGCCGCGTAAAGAAGGGATAATACGAGCTAGGGCTTGAGCCACGGGGGCTGAAGCCCGGGCCTCTTGCATCCTTCAACGCGACCCTGAAAGAGCTCCTCTTTCACGAAAGGGCTCTTCCACGCGGTCGAGGGTGGTCTTTCATCGTGGCTCCGATGCCAGTGGACCGGCTGGCGAATAGCGGCACTCGTGATATAACTTCACCCCACGAGGACGTTTATGACCGACAAATGGGGAAGGCGGTTGTTCACCACGGGCGCCGCGGTGCTGTTGTTGCTAGGGTTGGTGCACTCTCTGTCGCTGTTCGGAAAACCTGTCGCAGCGAATGACACCGAGCGGCAGTTGCTGGACCTGATGTCCAATTACAAATTCAACGTCATGGGATCGATGCGCACGATGGACAACTTCCTGCGCGGGTTCAGTATTTCGTTCATGCTGGGCGTGCTTGGCCTGGGCGCGATCGATCTGGCGCTCTGCCGCGAGCGCTCGGGGCTGCTGAAGCGAGTGGCGCTGATCAACACAATTTGGCTCGCCGCGATGCTTGCCGTGTCTCTACGCTATTTCTTTATTTTCCCCACGTCGTTTCTGGCCACCGCGTTTTTGATCTTCGCAGCAGCATGGCTGAAGCTGCCCGGAGAAGGGAAAAGTTAGCGCCCGCAGCGTCAGAAGGGGCGCACTTTGTCATGAAAAGTCGTCGCCTGCGCAAGTCTACTTTCGTGTACTTTTGGGCCTGAAAACGTCTACGAAAGTAGACATGTTTTCCACAACCTAACTCCCATCCCTTCAACAACGCCCGAAATTATCAACGACTTGCAGCGATTTTCTTTGTCCTTATCCACAGTGTTCCTGCAGGAACGTTTTCCGCGCCCCCTGCTGACGTGTGCCTCCCACTTCCATTACAATCGTGGATTAATCTCTTGCTCGCCAGCCGCGCTGTAGGAGTTCGACCTGACCACTCGCATCCTGGGTTGTGAGCCAAGAGCCAAAAGCCAAGAGCTAAGAGCCAAGAGCTGAACCTGTGACTCCGTCCTCGTCCAATCCGCTCACTTTCCAGGAACTCATCCTGCGTCTGCAGGCATTCTGGGCCGAGCGTGGATGTGTGTTGCAGCAGCCCTATGACGTGGAAGTCGGAGCGGGAACCATGGCGCCAGAAACATTTCTGCGCGTGTTGGGACCGAAGCCGTATAAGGTCGCGTATGTACAGCCGTCGCGGCGTCCGGCGGACGGGCGCTATGGGGAGAATCCCAACCGGTTGTTCAAGCACATGCAGCTGCAGGTGATCCTGAAGCCTCCGCCGGAGAACGTGCAGGAGTTGTATCTGGAATCGCTGACTGCGATCGGCATTGACCTGCGCCAGCACGACATCAAGTTCGAAGAAGATAACTGGGAAGCGCCCACGCTGAGCGCGTGGGGCGTGGGCTGGCAGGTCATGCTCGACGGGTTGGAGATCACGCAGTTCACTTACTTCCAGCAGTGCGGCGGCGTCGATCTGTTTCCGATTTCAGCTGAGCTGACGTACGGCTTGGAACGCATTGGCGCGTTTCTGCAGGATGTGGATTCGATTTACGACATCGTGTGGGCGCGTGATCCGGATACGGGCAGCGTGGTGAAGTATGGCGACGTGCGGCTGGCGGATGAGCTGCAGTTTTCGGTGTACAACTTCGAGTTGGCCGACGTGGACAAAGCCTGGAAGCACTTTGAATTGTGCGAGGCGGAGTGCAAGGGGCTGCTGGAAAAGTATGCGGCGCTGGCGAAGGATCAAAACCCCCGCCCTGTCTCGCCAAACAACGGAGAGACAAGGACGGGGCACCCGGAGAAGGCGCGGTTCCCGCTCTTAGCTGCGTACGATCTTTGTTTGAAGTGTTCGCATCTGTTCAACATTCTGGATGCGCGGGGAGCGATTTCGGTGACCGAGCGCGTGGGCGTGATTGCGCGCGTGCGGGCGCTGGCCGTGGGGATCGCGAAGGCCTGGGTGGATCAGCAGAAGAGTGAGTCCGTGCCTCCAGAGTCGGCTCTCGAACCGGAACCGGTGAGTGCGAAAAAAAAGAAGAGCGAAAAGTTAGTTCAGGCAGCGATTTGAATTTCTGCGTTATGTCATCCTGAGCGAAGTGGAAAGTGCGCGAAGCGAAGTTTCCATGACGTCGAAGGATCCCTATTAGCGCGCCTGTCCGATGAGGATTCGAAAATCCGCGAGAGTCGAGGGTAGGGATCCTTCGACTTCGCAGAATGATTCGCTTCGCAAATCATTCTGCTACGCTCAGGATGACAGTTTAGTTTGTGATTGTGGTCACTACGCCACGACTTCAGACTTGCGATAATTGAAGGCTTCTTGCATGCCAGACTTCTTACTAGAGATCGGGTGCGAAGAGATTCCCGCGCGGATGATTGACGCGGCGTCTCAGGAATTGCGCGAGCGGGTCACAGCGCTGCTGAGACGCGAGCGGTTATCTGGTGGTGCCGTCACGCATTTCGATACGCCGCGGCGGGTGGCGGTGTTGGCGGCCGGGATCGCCGCTTCGCAGGCCGACGTGGTGGAGCAGGTCACCGGACCTTCGGTCAACGTGGCCTACAAAGATGGTCAGCCCACGCCCGCTGCGCACGCTTTTGCCAGGAAGTCCGGCGTCGAGGTGGCGCAACTGGAAAAAGTCAGCACACCTAAAGGCGAATACATCGCGGCGAAGGTTACGAAAAGAGGCCGCAGCGCGGGTGAAATTCTCGCCGAGGGCCTGCCCAAGGAACTCTCCTCAATTTACTGGGCGAAGAATATGTACTGGCAGAAGCCGAACGAGCGGTTCGTGCGTCCGGTGCGCTGGCTGGTCGCGATGCTCGATGGGGAGACGATTCCGCTGGAGTTCGACGGCATTCGGGCAGGGAAAACTTCGCGCGGACATCGGATTCTGTCGGACGGCGCGGTGACGATTCCGCACGCCGGATCGGCATATTTTGACTGCCTGCGGGCGGCGAAGGTGCTGGGGCGAGGTGAGCGCGAGCATCAGATTCGCAAGGCTTTGGATGCGGCCACCCGCGCGATTCCTGGCGCGCGCTGGCGCGAGGACAAGTCTCTGCTCGATACGGTGGTGAATCTCACGGAATTTCCGTCGGTCATTCTGGGCAGTTTCGATCCGCAGTTTCTGTCGCTGCCGGAAGAAGTGCTGGTTACGGTGATGCGCGATCACCAGAAGTATTTTGCGGTCGAAAATGCGAGCGGCAAACTGGCGCCACATTTTCTGGCCGTGCTTAACACGGACAGCGATCCGCAGGGATTGATCCGCCACGGCAACGAACGCGTGCTGCGGGCGCGCTTCAACGATGCGCGGTTCTTTTGGCAGACTGACCAGAAGAAGTCTCTGCTGGAACGGTGGGAATCGCTGAAGCATGTGACTTTCCAGAAAGATCTAGGCAGCTATTTTGAGAAGACGCAGCGCGTGCAGCGGCTGTGCAGTTGGTTGAGCGAGATCCTCAAGCAGGGCGGGATTGCGGTGCGGCCGGGAGTGATCCACAAGGCAGCCTGCCTGGCGAAGACGGATTTGACCACCGAACTGGTGAAGGAATTTACCGAGCTGCAGGGCATCGTTGGTGGCCTGTACGCGCGGGCGCAGCAACTGGACGAGAGCTTGCCGGAAGCAACGCGTTTTGCCATCGCCGACGCGATTTACGATCATTACAAGCCCGAGTCGACGGACGACGACGTTCCGCGGTCGACTGAGGGCGCGGTGCTCTCGATCGGCGACAAGGCGGATACGATTGCCGGAATGTTCGCGTTGGGGTTGGTTCCCAGCGGGTCGAAGGATCCGTTTGCGCTGCGGCGGCAGGCGAATGCGATCGTAAAAGTGATCGCGGAAAAGAAATTGCCGCTGCGCCTGGGCGACCTGATGCGGGACGCGCGGGCGGGCTATCAGCGGTCTGAGGCGGAGAAGAAGTTTGTTGAAGAAGCAAAGTTTGACGAGTCGGTCGCCACCTTCTTCCGCGAGAGGTTGGAGTTCTATCTGAAGGATGTGTGCGGGTACGCGTACGATGTGGTTAAAGCGGTGCTGGGAGCGGATGCGGAAGACGTGGTCGATGCTGTACAACGAGCTGAGGCGGTGAAGCAGGTTCTGCACATGCCGGAATTCCAAGCGATTGGCGCCGCTTGTAAGCGGATCCGAAATATTCTGAAACAGGCGGGAGAGAAGGGAATTGCGGTGGCCGGGGCCTTCGAATACCTGCCCGATTCCGCACCGGAGGAGAAGAATCTGGCCGCCTATGTCGGGGTCAACGGGCCGAAGGTGGAAGCGCTTCGAAAGAAAAAAGAATACGGCGAAGCGCTGATGTTGCTCTCGACCGCGCGCGAGCCGGTGGATGCGTTTTTCGACAAAGTCATGGTTATGGTCGACGATGCAAAAGTGCGGGCGAACCGGCTGGCGCTGCTGCGGACGTTGCTGAAGGAATTCTCCACGATCGCCGATTTTTCGGAGATCGTGACGGAGAACAAAAGTGTTTTAAGTTAAGTCCCTCAGGGGCTGAAGCCCAACGGTTCTCCCTGGGAACTAATCGCAGCGCTTAAAGCGCTGCGCCACCCAAAATCGGACCGAACAGAATCGGACCGAACAGAGTTTAGAAGCACGGATTGCCGGCGAGACGCCGGCGCTACGAAAATCTCGAGACAAAGGACTCATATATGGCGACGATTACTCTCCCCGAAGTCGAAGCGAAGGAAAGCAAGAAGTCCGCAACCAAGTACGTTTACTTTTTCGGCGGCGGCAAGGCCGACGGCAACGGCAAGATGAAAGACGTGCTGGGCGGCAAGGGCGCTGGCCTCGCCGAGATGACCAACGCCGGGCTGCCCGTGCCTCCGGGATTCACCATTCAGACCGACGCTTGCCGGGAGTACATGCGCGGCGGCCTCTCGTCCGACGTTGACAAACAAATGGATGCGGCCCTTGCACAACTCGAAGCGCTGCAGGGACAGAAGCTCGGCACCGGCGAGAATCCGTTGTTGGTGAGCGTGCGGTCGGGCGCGAAGTTCTCCATGCCCGGCATGATGGACACGATTCTCAACCTCGGGCTGAACGACAAGAGCGTGGAAGCGCTGGCCAAGCGCAGCAACAATCCGCGGTTCGCGGCCGACTCCTACCGGCGGCTGATCCAGATGTTTGGCAACGTCGTGCTCGACATCGAGAAAGCGGCGTTTGATGAGGTGTTCGACGCGAAGAAAAAGCAGCGGAAAACCAAGCTCGACACCGATCTCACCGCAAAAGATCTGCAGGAAGTGATCGTTGAATATAAAAAGGTCCTCAAGAAGCATGCCAAGCGCGACTTCCCGCAGGATCCGCGCGAACAGCTGGTCATGGCGCGTGACGCCGTGTTCCGCTCGTGGCAGAACGATCGCGCCAAGACCTACCGCCGCATCAACAACATCGACGACATGCTTGGAACCGCTGTCAACGTGCAGGCCATGGTGTACGGCAACCTTGGCGACACCAGCGGCACGGGTGTGGGCTTCACGCGGAATCCGGCGACGGGCACGAGCGAGTTCTATGGCGAATTCCTGATGAACGCGCAGGGCGAGGACGTGGTCTCCGGCGTGCGCACTCCGGTTCCGATTCTCGAACTGCAGAAGATCATGCCCGATGTCTACAACCAGCTGCGCGACATCACCACGCGGCTGGAGAAGCATTACAAAGACATGCAGGACTTTGAGTTCACCATACAGGATGGCAAGCTCTACATGCTTCAGACGCGCAACGGCAAGCGAACTGGACTGGCTGCAGTCCGCGTCGCAATTCAGATGGTGGAGGAAGGGCTGATCACGAAGGAAGAGGCGATCTTCCGCGTCGAGCCGAACCAACTGTATGACTTCCTGGTGCCGCGTCTCGATGAGAAGAGCACGAAGGTGGAAGTGCTGGCGACCGGGTTGCCAGCTTCGCCCGGAGCGGCCGTGGGACAGATTGTGTTCACCGCCGACGAAGCGGTCAAGATGGCGGGGCACGACTCGGTTAAGAAGCCAGTGATTCTGGTGCGCGCCGAGACGACGCCGGAAGATATTCATGGCATGGAAGTCGCGAAGGGCATTCTCACCTCCCGGGGCGGCATGACCAGTCACGCTGCGGTCGTGACCCGCGGCATGGGCAAGTGCTGCGTGGCGGGCGCCGGCGATATCGATGTGAATGAGAAAGCGCGCCAGATGCGGGTGAAGGGACAGACGTTCAAAGAAGGAGACTGGATCTCGCTAGACGGCACCACGGGGCGGGTGATCAAGGGAAAGCTTGGTACGCTCGATCCGTCGCCGGATGATCCCGAGTTGCAGAAGTTTATGAACTGGGCCGATCCGCATCGCAAGATGAAGGTTCGCGCCAACGCCGACATTCCCCGTGATGCGATTCAGGCGCGGGCGTTTGGAGCAGAGGGAATTGGGCTGTGCCGCACCGAGCACATGTTCTTTGGCGAGGAAAAGATTCCGCTGATGCGGGCGATGATTTTGGCGGACAACGAGAAAAATCGGCGGGCGGCCCTCAAGAAGCTTCTGCCGAAACAGCGCGAGGACTTCGTGGGAGTCTTCAAAGCGATGGACGGACTGCCGGTCACGATCCGCACGCTGGATCCTCCGCTGCACGAGTTCCTGCCGCGTCGCGAAGACTTGATGGTCGACATTGCTTTACTGTCGCGGTATAGCGCGAAGCAGAAAAAGGAACTCGTGAAGAAGTACAAAGACTACGGCGTGAAGGGTGTGGGCGACCTGAAGAAGGCGTTGCCTCCGCTGCTGGCGCGGGTCGAGCAGTTGCACGAGTTCAATCCCATGCTCGGACATCGCGGCTGTCGTCTCGGCATTACTTATCCCGAGATCACGGAGATGCAGGCTCGCGCCATCTTCGAAGCGGCCGTTGATTGCACGAAAAAGGGAATCAAGGTGCTGCCCGAGGTCATGATTCCGCTGGTGGCCACGGTGAAGGAAATGGCGAACCAGGGAGCGATCGTGCGACGGGCAGCCGAGGAAGTATTCAAAGAGAAGGGAATGAAGGTCGAGTACCTGGTGGGCACGATGATCGAGTTGCCGCGCGCCGCGCTGGTAGCGGACGAGATCGCCAAAGAAGCGGAGTTCTTCTCATTCGGCACCAACGATCTTACGCAGACCACGTTCGGGTTCTCGCGCGACGATGTGAACAAGGTGTTGCCGACGTATCTGGCCGAAGGCATTCTGAAGCAGGATCCGTTCGCGGCATTAGACCAAGAAGGCGTGGGACAACTGGTCAAGATGGCGACCGAGCGCGGGCGGAAGACGCGGCCGACACTCAAGGTGGGAATCTGCGGCGAGCACGGCGGCGAGCCGTCGTCGGTGGAATTCTGCTATCGCACCGGCTTGAACTACGTCTCGTGCTCGCCGTTCCGCGTGCTGACCGCGCGGCTGGCTGCGGCTCAGGCCGCGGCTGCCGAGACGCTGAAGGTCGAGGGCGGACGAACGAAGTAAGAACCTTAACCACAGAGGGCGCAGAGGATCACAGGGTAAGGCTCTGTGGTCCTCTGCGGTTTACTGTACTTTCTGCAGGCGCGCGATCAATTTCTGCGGGAGACTTTCTTCCGATTCTGACCACAGGCGGCGCGAGGTGGCGCGGGTATTCATTTCTGCCTTCCTGGTGAACTCGACCAGCTTGGCCACGTTGGCGCGAATCTTGGCCTGAGTTTCTTCGGTGAGTTCGACATTTTCCTGAACGAACAGCGAGTCGAGGCCGAAGTCGATTTCAATGTGGCCGGTTTCCTCGTAGGTTCCGTCGTCGAATTCCTCTCCCTGCACGATGAACTTGACCAGGCTGGGGATGAGCAGCCACTGGTGTCCGGTTTCGTCGGGCGTCCAAAGATCCCAGTACGCGTCGAAGACATAAGCGTAGTCGTCATGAATGAGGTCGGCGGCGACCACGACCGCTTCCTCCGGCCTGATGCCCGGGGAGAAACGCCGTTCCAGCACCGTGGCCTCGTTCCATGAGACAGGTTGTACGGCAGCATAAGTGACGCCGGGACGCGCCGCCGAAAAAGGGAACTGCTGGAGGACCGCGAACATGTGCGGCAACATCGCCGGTCCGGCGAAGTCGGGAAACCACAGGCTCAGATATAAGGGATCAGACATATGATCAGGGTAGAGGCGCGGCCTCACTTCATTATTGTAATGCGCTATTGTTATGCGATGCCTTGGACTCCGAAGCGCCGCCTCTATTTCGAGTTCGGGTGAAACGCATAATGCGATGAAATTGAGGCGCGTGTGGGAAGCCGCTTTTTTTGACAGTGAGTGAACGCGGCTGCTAACATCAGAAGTTCGCCAGCACTTCCAGCCTGAGAGGTCGGCCTCAGAAGTCGTCCCCGTCGTCTAGCCTGGCCTAGGACATCGCCCTTTCACGGCGGTAACACGGGTTCAAATCCCGTCGGGGACGCCAAATCTTATCAACCACTTGCAAATCCCCTCCAGAATTTTGTAGGTCCGTTACGGTCCGATAAGCCGTGGTGCTTGGTTTTTCATCGTTCTTGTCGAGCAGCAAGCTCACAACTCGGCTCTGCGCGTCTCGTTTGGTTTGCGTGATTGCTTGCGCGTAAACGTTCAGAGTGACCGAGATGTTTGCGTGCCGCATTAGCTCTTGCACAACCTTCACATCCTCGCCGTTCCCTTTGAGGAGTGTCGCGTACGTGTGGCGGAATGTGTGCCAACCGAAATGACCCACGATTCCGACTTCTTTCGCCGCCGGTTCCAAGTGCGCCTTGTAGAGCGAACCTGGCCAGTACGGCAGTTTTCCCCCGCTGTGCGGACTGGCGAATACCCAGTCCTCATCGGTTGGGTACGGACTATGCAGCCGCCAGTTCCACAAAACCTTAGACAGTCGCAAATCGAGCGGAACAGGCTTGCGAGAGGCTTCGGTCTTGCAGTCCCCGACGTGTTGCATCACGATCGAGCGGATGACATGGACTTCCATCTTCTGAAAATCAATATCCTTCCACTTGAGGCCTAACAACTCCCCAACCCGAAGGCCCGTGAACACGGCGAGGAATACCATCGTGCGCGTTGGCTCTTTTAAGATGCGAAGCAGTGCCGCAATCTGTTCGATGGATAGCACGATGGGCATCCTGGTCCGCTTGGCACTTTGACGCACCATGCGTATGGGATTCACATCAAGCCATTCCCATCTGACAGCGTGATTGAAAACCGCGCTCATGATGTTTCGAGCTTTGGCTTTGCTTCCGTTCGCATACTTGAGCGAACGAAGCCACTGCTCCACCGCGACTGCTTTGACCTCGGTTACGTCATAGCTTCCCCACCTGGGCAAAATCCATTTTCGGAAATAGCCCACGTAGGTGACCTGCGTCTTCCGCGTTTTGGTGCAGTCCGGCCCCAGCTCTTTTTCCCGGTAGTGCTCTACAAGCGTTTGAACACTGATCGGGGTCAAGCTGGTTCGCGGATTCTCAGCGTTGATGTCTGCCCGAAGTGCGGCGACGGCCTTCTGAGCCGCCGTCTCGTTCGGATATTGTTCGAGCGATCCAACCATCAGATTGCGTCGCGTCCGACTTCCGTCCGCCTGGAGTTCGTACCATCGGTACTCCCAAGCTTTCCGGCCACCGGCACGCTTCACGATCTGAAGGCTGCCTTGCTGAAATCTCGTCCGTCTCATCACGATCCTCCGTGGTTAGGGACGGTACGGATAGCTGGCTAACTTTAACCTCAAATGCACCCACGCGTCGAGATCCGAAGTACGAAAGCGCCACAGTTTCCCGATCCGCATGGCGCGTATCTCGCCCTTGCGGGCGAGTCGTTGAAGTGTTTTCGGATGGATCTGCAGCAAGGCTGCCGCCTCGCGCGAATCGACTAGCCTCTCGAAATGAGGGAACGGCTGGCTGACTGGCGTTACTTCGTGCATCTCGCTCATAAAATCTCCTGCAGCGAGAGTCGAGACCGGGCTGAAATCACCGCGTCGTCTGAAGGTCGGCTTTGGCGTCCGACCTCGTTCGACAGATTTCGAGCCCATTCACTACTCGGCTGGCGTTAGTCGTCGCGTCATGGGCGGACGAGAACATTATTCGTATAGAAACCGTACAAGACCCATTTGTTGCTTCCCTTCATAGAATCTTTTTTCTTTTTGACTTCGAATGAACTTCTCAACAACTGCTTAAAGTGCCTAAAGCGCCTAAAAGTGCTTTTAGGTACGTTTAGGGAATCCACGGGAACAGAGCATTGGCGGCACGCAACCGCTCGCCGCTTTATCGAGATGGGCCCATAGATTCGGGCGAAATTTTGCCCTCTATGTATAAAAGGAACCTGCGGGAGGAAAAAGGTATCGAAAATATTTCGAACAAAGGCTCAAAAACTTAGTATCGCTGAAACGTTCTGGGTCGGGCTTGGCGTGTCTGACAGTTGCGTCTTGGGGCGAAAGCCTCCTTTCAGTAGGAACTACGGGAGAAGAAAGGCCATTCCAGGGTATGACGATACAATCACTTTGTATGCAAAGGGTACTCGGGGCGGAGACAAAATCACTCATCGAAGCGCTGCACAAGCCTGTCTCTTTTTGGGAGAGCCCCGCAAAGCACAAAATGAGTACATTGGCTCTCATAAGCCAAACGGGTGATCCCGCTGCGATTCCTGACATGGTTCTTCTCTTGCTGGACCGCGACCGAGATGTTTCACGATCCGCAGCAGAGGCGGTATCGAAGTTGACCAGACTTCTGAGTCCGTCGGAGCTTCCCTGGCTCGATCTGGTCATGCGAGAGCGTTCGCCTTACAGATGGTCCTATCCGTCCGCATGGGCAGAACTAAGGCCCGATCAATTGCCTCTCTTAGAGAGATTCGGGAGTGAATCCGTCGATGCTCTTGGAATGGCGTCGATGCACTTCAGTGGTTATGTGCGGGACGAGGCGCTTCGAAAACTGTCCGACGCACAAGGGGGAATAGAACTGCCGTTCCTGCTGTTGCGGCTAAACGATTGGGTGCAGGAAGTGCGTCATACTGCTCATCTCCTAGTGCGAGAACGTCTCACGACACAATACGCGCCCTTCTTCGTTAGCAGCATCGCGCTTGTGAACCGGCTTCGACTAGTTCGTCGTGGGCACCAGGCGGAGATAGTAGGGGCAATTGAGCGCTTACTTAAGTCCAAAGATTGCCAAGAGGCCGTCGAGATCGGCATGCGCTCACCGGACGGGCACGTCAAGCGAGCGTGCTACGAGTTAGCGTTCGAATCCGCCAGCTTTGATCAGGTTCCGCTTATCGAAAGAGCGCTATCTGAAAAAGACCCCGCCGTTCGATTGCGAGGCGCCGAAAGGATCTCTGTTCTTCCCAATGCTGAATCGATGGATCATCTGTTGTCCCGCGCAAGAGATGACCGATTTGCGCCCGTTCGACGCAAGGCTTTGCAGGTCTTCTCGGAGCGATTCCCAGAGAGAGCCCGCCCATGGCTTGAGCACGCGCTGACGGACTCCCATCCTTCCCTTCGTGGCTACGCTCAATTTGAGTTAGGGAAAGGATCGGATTTTGATCTGCGAGCGTTTTATCAAGGTGTGCTCGGCAAGTCTGAACCAGCAACCCTGTACGCAGCCATTTCTGGGGTGGGGGAAACAGGTATCTCGTCTGATACGAGCCTCGTAATAGCGCATCTGTCGCATCGGGTGCCCAGAGTGCGTCGGGCCGTGCTCCGCACTCTGGCGCGCTTGCATGCTGAAGAATTCGTCGATATCTTTGCGGAACGTCTCCTAGATCACGCCCCTAATGTGTCGCGCGAAGCCATGAGGGGACTAGCCAAGGATCTTCATCTCATCACCGGAGAACGCCTTTGGAGGGTTTTTGCTGTTGCAACAGAAGATCATGTTCGCCGCAACGCCCTTTTCCTGGTCGCGCGTCTTAGCAAGTGGGAGAGCATCGGCTACCTTGTGGAAGCGCTCGATAGCAATGCCGAAGACCTAAGAAAGCTCGCCGAGAGCTATCTTCGGCGTTGGTACGCGCAATTTAATTCCAGTTTCACCGCTCCTACAAAACCGCAAGTTGAGCGGCTGACAGTTGCGATGCAGAAGTCCGGCGCTAGCTTGGACCGATCAATCAGAGGACAAATCGAATTTGGTATTCGCGCATTCTGAGTGCACAATTACCCCCCGCTATCCCCATCGCCGAAGAGCATAGCCGGGGCGCGGCTCGCGTCAAGGCTCACGACCGCTTCGCGGCGCAAAACGCGCGGCCTTGACACAAGCCTTACCCCCGGCAGATTTTCTCCGCCATGTGGGGAATGTGCAGGTGTGGCTCTCCGCGAAACCTCAAAGCCCGAGACCAAGACCGGGGCCACCGAGGTCATGTTCGACGCCGACATGGGGAGCCCTTTCCGGTTCCGCTGTGTGAGTTGGAACGGAAGAATGCTGCTCTCCGATCTGCTGGCCAGCTTGCCGATTCACCCCATTCATCAGGTCAACACGGTGGCCGTTTTCCGGATCGTGTGCGGATAGCTGTTTTCGAGCTAGTTCAGTCGCGGACTGCCGCATCGTGGATACGCCGACGGATTCACGAAGTTGCTCGCGGTCGCTCGTGACAACAGCGATCTCGCTCCGGCCGCGGCTCGCCGCAACATAGAACAGTTCTTTTTTCATGGAGTCCGCCGAGATGATCACGGTGTCTACGGTTTTGCCTTGGCTTCGATGGGCGGTGACCGCATATCCGTGGGTGAATTCGTGATAGTTCGCAGGAAGCGTTCTTCCGTCTTCGAGGCGAATGGCACCACCATCAAGGGAACTCACTTTGACCAACTCTCCGTTGGTCGCCCGGAGTTCCGGCCCTCGACGGTTTGCTGTGAGCATGAGGCTGTCGCCAGGGGCAACCTCAATGGGCTGACGCTCATAAACCGAAAATGCCCGTGTTTGTTTCGGCGAGATGTTCACCTCTTCACCGGTCTCTTTTCGCGCAACCAGAGATTCAGGCCCAACACGCACGACTTCCAGAGACTCATGGCGTTTTGCTAGTCTTGCGTCTCTGTGGAATTGCAGAACCTGCCCCTCTTGGTAGTTGGACAGTTCTTGTTTCTGCGCTGTCGTCCACTGGAGTGAGACGTACCGATCAAAGGAATGGCCGACTCCGAGTTCACCGTGTTCATTCCTGTCTTGGCGAATCGCGTCGGTCAGTTGGGATATCTCAGCATGCGTGCCGGCAACTACAAGCGTTTCCCGCCCTTCAGTTCGAAACTCGCGATGCAGATCGGCCACGATCTGGCCTCGGTCGAAGATCGATACCTCACGAATGGCCCCGAGCTTTTCCAGTTGTGCGAACCCTTCCTCCGGTGAATGCCTCATGGTCTTTACGGCCTCGCGATAGACAGAGTTCGTCTGCCGCTGTACTTCAGTAAGGGAAACACTCTTCAGGCCAGATTCCCGTTCCAAGATACGCAAAGCATCCGAGGCCTCGACGCTGGGAATTTGTCGCGTGTCACCGGAAAAGACGATTCTGGCTCCCTGATCCTCGGCGAGGTGCAGCAAGCTTTGCATTTGCTGGCCCGAAACCATGCCTGCTTCATCAACAATCAAGACCCTCCCGCGCAGCGCCCCCTGTGGTTCCTGGGCCTCCAGAAGTCGGGAGACAGTCATCGCGTCACGGAAGCCAACTTTTTCCAGTTCGTCCACCGCACTTCGGGTGGGAGCCACCGCAAGAACTTCGTGTCCGGCCTCTCTGAGGCCACGGTCAATTTCACGCAGTGTCGCCGTCTTGCCAGTACCTGCAGCGCCTCGAACATTGACCGCCAGATCGCGAGAGTCGAGTACAGCTTCGACGGCAAGCTTCTGTTCGGGACGGAGGCGGCCCGAAAGCTCAAAGTCACGCCCCTTGCCGAGGTGGTCGTATCGGTCCAATCCTCGGTTAACCATCGCGATTATGTCGCGCTCGCGCTGGAGGCTCGCGTGTGTCGCAATTTCATCCCCAGAGGAGATGAGAGTTCCTTTCGCACGCTCAAGGGAGAGAGAGCCCTGAAGATCGCTGAGTTCGACGTTGCCGCGCCCGTGACGAAGAGCCTCGGTTAGAACCTCATGCTCCCTGGCGACTGAGAGACGCTCGAAAATGTGCTCCTGGGAGTATGCGAGGGAAGCCCCATGCGCACCGCGATTGATTTGAGGCGAATGGGATTTTGTCTGAGCCTCGTTCAAGCCATCCCGAAGTGCTTGCCTCTCATCCGGGGTCATTCGTTCTTGCTGAAGGTTACGGACTCGCTCGGTCGATATTTCCTGAAGCTTGTCAGCTCGCGTTTCCCGGACGAGCACGGCAACCTCGTTGTCTGTGGGCACGCGCCCGCGCTCACGAGTGAATTCCTGAATGGCCGCATCACGCTGGGCACTGCGTTGACTGTACTTGTCCAAAAGGTCGTGGGAGAAACCTGCGATTTCGAATCCCTTGTCACGACCACGAACATCGTGACGGTTTTCAATCTCGTAACCAAGAACGCGCACTTCGCGAGCCAGGGCATTACGATAGACCTCGGTCAGATAGCTGCGACGCTCGTACAGACCGGAAGCCTGTAGCGCCTTCCAACGTCCTTCAGTCCCATCGTAGGTGAGATTGGCAGCGACGGCATGAGTGTGGAGCTGAGGATCTAGCTGACGACTCGTGTCGTGAGTGTAGGAAGCTACGATCCAGTTTCCGGTGGCCCGATTTTCGTTCTGGCCGGCGAGGCGAACCCTGGTGGCCGAGTATTTCTCTGCTTCTTCCAATGCCTCGCGAACGGCGGTTCCGTGCGCGGCGACCAGTCTCTCATCACCGCCAACAATGGCCATCACAGAGACGGACTTCGGCGCCGAAAATGTCATGTCATAAAGAGAGCGCGCCTTACTTTGCTCCTCACCATTGCTGGCAATGCGATCTGCCCCGTGACGTTGCCGGAGGAATTCTCCCGTTCGTGGGTCAAGACCCTGACGCACTGCCTCGAAATCCTCGGAGGTAACCTCTCCTTTCAGACCCAGCAGTTCTGCGCCGCGTCCGTGCCACCGGCCTTCGACCGTCCGATTCTGGTCGTAGTAGTCGCTCTGTTGGAGATGGCGCTGTGCGTAGCCTTCACCGCCGGTCATGGCACGAATCGTCAGCACGTCCGGACGCTAGCTCTGTTCGAGATTTGGGGTCAAGCCACTTCGTGGCGAGGGTGCTAAGTCAGTGACAGATAAACGAATGGAGGAGAGCGAGTAACTAGAGTGACAGAACAGTTTGTTAGTGCTGGATTACCGCCGAAAGCAATGCTATACTCGATTTCGAAAATGACGATACAGACCAAATCCATTATGAGACGGCGCGTCAATCGCGCTCGGCCCTCGGGATTGGTCTGATTATTCGTTAGATTTCTAAGTTCAGATTCGATTTCCGAGGCTCCGACAAAAGTCGGGGCCTTTTGCTTTTTACGGATGTGTTTTTGGCCGGTAGCCAAGCTGGAAAGGCACGTGACTGTTAATCACGCCATACGCAGGTTCGAATCCTGCCCGGCCAGCCAATTTTGAGGGAATACAAGGCTCGCTAGTTCAGTAGGAAGAACGCGGCTCTCATAAAGCCGTCGCGGATGGTTCGAATCCATCGCGAGCCACCAATGGAGGGGCCTCCGGCGAGGGGCAGTGGCTTATACCCACTTCGGCGCCAGATTAGCGCGGCCAGACAGGTTCGACTCCTGTACCCTCTACCAATTTTGTTCGCGCCGGTAGTTCAACGGACCAGAATAGTTGGCCTACACCCAACAGATGCGGGTTCAACTCCCGAACGGCGCACCACGCAGGATTAGCTCGAAGGTCGAGCCCGCGGTCGATAACCGCGAGGCGTTGGTTCGATTCCAACATCCTGCACCAATTGTGTGTTGAGCACGGGTGACTGGCAGAGATGGCTGATGCACTCGCCTCTTAAGCGAGACCAGGCTGGTTCGATTCCAGCGTCACCCACCAGATTCGCGGGATTGGCAGATAGGGATATGCACTCGCCTTTTAAGCGAGACGAAGTGGGTTCGATTCCCACATCCCGCACCAGAGTTACGTAGCAAAGAGGCGGCATAGCATAACGGAACAATGCGCCGAGCTTCTACCTCGGACGATGAGAGTTCAAATCTCTCTGCCGCTTCCAATGTGGGGATGTGGTCCAACGGATGAGGGCGCAAGGCTACGAACCTTGAGATCAGAGTTCAATTCTCTGCATCCCCTCCACATTTAGCTAGGCTCGCGTGGTCTAACGCATGATGACGCTTCGGTCCTAACGAAGAGATCCGGGTTGGATTCCCGGCGCGAGTTCCAGATGGGTGGGTAGTGTAACCGAACAACACGGCAGCGTCCGAAGCTGCAAATCCGGGTTTGACTCCCGGCCCGCCCACCACTTGCTCCGCTGGGTTTTCATCAAGTCCAGGGACCGTTGTCCCTGACCCATAGCACTCTATTGCGCACCAAGATGAAGTGGCTGCCGCAGCGGTCAGACGACACCCACAACGAAGGCCACAGGGATAATGAACCCTGATGCAAGCGAAGCCTCCAATGAGGATGTACGCTCCTCATGAGGTTGATCTCGATTCGGTCGCCACATCCGCATGGGCACGCTATGATCACCCATCGGTTACGTCCGCCTCGCTTGATCACGAAAATCCTTCGCCCGAGCTGGGAGGGTACCTGGTCCCGCGAGTCCACCGTTAACACACTTTTGTAGAACGGCTCAGGCCTGGGAGGACGTTCTTTCTTAAGCCGTGCCCCCGTCATGACTGCTCCTCGCGCCAGGTGATATCCAGCAGGGGACTGGAGTCGCCTCGACCCAAAAGGGCGTGATCGGTACAGAAACATGCTGGATCGGGAGCCACGTTGTTTGTTCGCACTCGTGTCTGGTCGAACAGGTGCAACACCTCGGTGCTTTCGCGCTCGATCCCCAAAAAGCCTGTAAGACGATGCAGGAACTCAGTTACGGCGGAAGCGGCAACTGCCGTGGTAAACGAAACAACGGCGGGTGCACGAGTGGGTAGCTCAGGAATATAGCCTTCGCCGCGTAGCTTAGCAGCTGCCTCGGGATTTGTGGCCTCGACAACTTCAGCAGCGATATTTTCCGCCCTCAACCGTCCACGGCAGAAGAGGCAGGCCCCCCCTGGCAACAGTGTTGTCACTCGCCCCTGCACTGACCGAAGGTTCCCGTTGCTCGAATCGATTCGGACTCCCATGTCGAATACCGGTATGTAATAGTAAACGGCCATCCGGGTGAGAATTGACCGGCCCCACTCATCATCTGTGCAGCCGAACAATACATCGCACTCGCGGAGTTTTCTCGCAACACTCTCGAACGTGATAAATTCGGAAACGGTGGCGAGTTGTGTACTAAGACCAATCCGTTCGGCAAGGTTCTTAGCGACTGAGGTTTTGTACTGTCCTCTGTCCAAGGTACCGGAACCGTAGACCCGACTTACGTTGGATTCGTCAAGACGATCTCCATCGAAAACAGTAATCCTCCCCACCCCTAGGCGAATAAGTTGCTCCACGACACTCGAGCCGGTACCACCGACCCCAACGAGACCCACATTAAGGTTCTTAAGAACTGATTGGAGAGGATTTCCAAAAGCAAGGACTTGCCGCTGAAAAAAGTGCTCATCAGGTACCGTCTCATTGTTGTGATGAAACCGAAAGCGTTTACCGATGATCCGGATCGTCTCGATCTGCAGGCATTCCCCGGACCTCATCCAAACCCGACCTTTTATCGATCCGTCGGCTGACATCACCAGACTGCCATGAGGACCCGGGTTGTCTATGCGAATATAGGCGGTCGCAAAGAGCTTTTTCTCCTCTAGGTCATCCTGCTCCGAGTGACGGTCGGGGCCGTTGGGATGCGAGTGCACAAAGAGAAATACCTGCTTCGTTTGGTCCGCCCTTTTCAACTCCCTCATGAACGAAGAGGCCGTGATCTTCATGTGGATCGGCGAAGCACTAAGGATTTCCTCGTCGCGGAGTGGGTGAACCTCTCGAACAAGAAGACGGACATCTGAGTCTGAACGTGAAACTCGGCACATCAGATAGGCTGCATGCTCTCTCGTCCGGTCCGTCATCAAAAGACGAACTAGATCCCCATAATGCGAATCCAACATTGTGAGTGTGTACTGCATCAGCGCCCCAGTTCGAGTTCCACCTGTACTGAGCGAAGCTTGGATCTGAGGCTATCGACTCCCGGTCTCCAAGAGGCGGAATGTCTAGACCATCGCTGCCAGGTTCGGCCATTGCAAACTTCCATCACGTTCGCGGACATAGGGCAGTTGCCATTCAGGAGTTGCACGGTTGGGCTTGTCCAAAACATGTCAGGGTTGGCATTCGGGAAACCTGCAGGCAGCTTCAACAGGAGATCGCAGGTTCGGGGCCTATATGCGGGCGGAAGTTGAAAGTTGTGAATGATCAGATGAACTTCTCCAACCACTTGGTACTCCTCAAAGTCGAACCCCTTGTCCCGCAAGAATTCGATGTCTAGCTCAGGAAGGTAGTGCTGGATGTCGTTTGGCATCGTTGACATTAGCTCCCAGGATTTAGTGAGGACTGTGCGCTATAGAATTTCTCCCCGTCATGCAGCTCAATTAGAACTGAGGTGTCGGGTATAGGCTCGTCATCTCCGTGGCCGTGCGCTTCTCTGAAGAGCACATAACCCTGCGGAATTTCTCCGAGAACGTAGAGTGCATGGCCGGTCGTCGGATTCGGCGACGTAAGATTCTTCCTGTCAATCGTAATGTGGACTTCGCGCATGATGTGGACTTCACTCTGAGACATTTCTGCTCCTCTCTAGAGCCGATTACACATAGCTAAAGGCTAGGTTCTTGGCATCTATTTCAATCCGAACGGGTTCCCCGTCATCGTTTATCGCGGTAAAGTTGCGGGCACCGTTCTCAATTTCTGCTTTCGAATCGGGGCCGAGCATTAGGACCAGAGCACGAATCAATCGGTCGCTGTTCGCCCCAATCGGGATTTGATTGTTCTCCCATTTCGAGAGTGTCGTCTTATCGACGCCGAGATGGCTGGCAAAAGTCTCGCCGTTCATGGCCATCTGCTTTCTCAGAAATCGGACATCCTCTCCAGTCAATGGTCGTGGTTTTCTCACTATTGCTGAAGCTAGAACCGTTATCACCTCGCTCAGGCGCGGAATGATCGGGTCCACGTTTCCACACTGGTCACACGTCACGACTTGGATGTCCTTCAATACGGCGTTGGACAACCCGCTCT
This sequence comes from Acidobacteriota bacterium, assembly GCA_013289685.1. Classification (GTDB taxonomy): domain Bacteria; phylum Acidobacteriota; class Terriglobia; order Terriglobales; family Acidobacteriaceae; genus Sulfotelmatobacter. Next base: position 185,950 of record JABCZL010000012.1, read on the forward strand.
CTCGGAACAGATAGTTGCGCCGAATGCGACTGGCTGGCTGACCGCAGTTACTGCAGCGATCCTTTCCTTTGGTGTCTCCCATGCTCATATTCCTTCGCGTCTTCCTAGTGAGAATCTCCGTCACTGAAAATGGTGATTAGAACGGCTTCGTCATCCGAATTGAAGCAGAACACAATATGTATGATCTGGCCCTCTGGCGCGGTGCCGGTCATTCGGTACTTCCACTCGCCGGTCGAAATGTCGGGTTCCGGTTCATCAAAGACATACCCCCGTCGAATAATGATCAGAGCGTCTACAATCGACAGGCCTTCTTTCTCCAACTCACGCCAGAAATGCCGGGTTGGTATGATTCCGCCGTCTAGCGAGCACTCCCTGATCAGCCGCCCTGCGTCTTCTTTACTCCGGCGGCGGTCTTGGGGCTGCATGTTGGAAATATACCATTAGATGGCAAATTGTCAACTTTTTATTTTGGTCATAGTTTCGAGGAGTATGAAAACGGGGCATGGTTAGATATCGACAACTCGAAAGTTGAGGCCCCGACGGGAACCCCGGCGCTAGAGATGGACTATTTTGTGACGCCTGAGACCAAGACGGCGAAATCACCTTGGGGTATTGACTGATTCACGAAGTCATGCCAGAGTGATAACTGAGTTCTAGCAATGATGCGCAAACCCCATACCGATTGCTTCCCGACACCGGCCACGTTTACGTGGCAAGGAGCGGGGGAAGGTACGTTCATGTAACGGGGGCGATCCATAGCGCGTAGTTTTTTGTGAGCCTCCGATACGAATCGGGGGCTTTTGCTTTTTAGGGCGCATTCTGCGAATGCGCGGATAGCAGGCGGCGTCGTCTAACGGCCAGGATGCGGCCCTTTCAAGGCTGAGATGGGAGTTCGATTCTCCTCGCTGCTACCAAAGTTATGAGCACACAAACGATTGAACTCGAAGGCTTTGAAATCGAGCTTGCATCGGAGCTTTACTGCGATCGGGGCCGGGATCACCGCGAATTGGTGGATCGTGCGCGTACGGATCGCAGGAGGCTCGGCCACAACGTCGATGAATCGGCAGTGTTGTGCGTACGGTGCATGAAAGCAATCGCTCTGAAAGCGTGATGCCGGGTCGTCTGGTGGCAGGACCCTGGACTTTGAATCCGGGTACGGGCGTTCGAATCGCTCCCCGGCAGCCAGTTCTTTGACAATTTGAAATTCCCTCTTCGTCCAATGGCAGGACGCTGCGCTCTGAACGCGGAAATCGTGGTTCAAGTCCACGGGAGGGAGCCGGAGCTATGGTCTATCGGCAGGATGGCTGACCGTCTATCAGCAGGGACGGGTTCAATTCCCGTTAGCTCCGCCATAAGTTTGCGGGAGATTCGTCCAGCGGCTAGGACACTGGCCTCCAGATCCAGTTACGAGGGTTCGAGTCCTTCATCTCCCGCCAAGAGCGAGCATGGTATAGCGGCTGGTGCCTCGGGCTTCCAACCCGATGACGCGAGTTCAACTCTCGCTGCTCGCTCCATGATTTTGTGAGGGCGGAAGTCGTCTAGTGGCCAAGACGCGACGTTGCCAACGTCGAGAGCGCGGGTTCGAGTTCCGCCTTCCGCTCCAGAATTAGTAAGTAGGTTTGAGGTGGTGTAGCCAAGACAGCAAGGCATCTCCCTGCAAAGGAGATCATCGGGAGTGCAATTCTCCCCACCGCCTCCAGATTGGCGCGAAGAAGTTTTTGTGCTGGTGTAGCTCAGTGGGAAGAGCGCGGGCCTCGTAAGTCCGTGATCGGCGTTCGAATCGCCGCACCAGCTCCGCTGGTATAGCTCAACGGGTAGAGCAGGCGCATGGTAAGCGCCCGACCGCAGTTCGAGGCTGCGTGCCAGCTCCAAGGTTTGCTGGTCTAGCACGGTGGCAGTGCAGAGAGCTTGTACCTCTGCGGCGAGTGTTCGATTCACTCGATCAGCTCCAGATTCGATGGCGGGATTGGCCGAATGGCTTAGGCGCTGGATTGTGGCTCCAGTCACGAGAGTTCGATTCTCTCATCTCGCCCCAATGGGCGGTTCGTATAAGGGGATTACCCACGGCCTGCAACCGTGAAATGCGAGTTCGAGTCTCGCACCGTCCACCAAAGTTTGGCTCGGGAACTCGACGGCAGAGTGCTGGTCTGAAAAGCCAGTGGATACGGTTCAATTCCGTGCCGAGCCACCAGATTCGTGAAAGGCTGGGTACAACATGACACAGTCAGTCTTCTTCGACAGTCAGATCCCTATCAGCGTCAGTGATGGTGTTATTCCTGCTGCCGATTGGAAGCGAGTACTTGAGAAGCTGGCGGGACGATACCGATATCGAGTCTCTTTCACGACCTTCATGGAGATTGTGAATGCACTTGCGGGCGGCGACGAAGATCACTTTGACCAAAATCGGAAGCGGTTGCTGCTGTTGACCGATGTAGAAGCCTGTGAGTTTCTTCCGATGCCAGGCCAGTTCATTAGAACTGTGATGTTGGGCCTTCCGCCGGAGCGCCCAGAGTTTTCGCCTGAACGATTGCGGGGAGAGTGGATGCCAGTTATCAGACGAGCTCGGGATAAGCACGATCTGTTATCGGGCAACGTTGTGATGGAGTCATTGTCCGGGGGAATAGACCTGACTTGTGGAATCGACCTCGCAATGCTGAGAAAACAAATGCAAGACGGGAAGCAGCTTTGGGGGGAAGAGCTGAGACTTGCAAAGAATGGCCACAAGGAGATGCCTCCCGCAGAGCTGCACGCGGAGTTTATCTTGCAGTTTGATGTTCACGCACCTGGAACTCGGGAGAACGTCCAGAGAGTCTCCCGGTGTCTAGATGCAGCTTATTGCCATTTGGCGCAAATTCACCACCAGAGCACGAAGGGAGCTTACAAGTTCGACAGCAACCTTCAGGACTGGATCGACAATCAGCAGCTCATGTATCTGGCTGATCCGGACCTGACGTTCGTAACGGCAGACCGACGTTTGATTGCGAAGTTGGGCAAGAGCTTGGATCGACAAAGAGTGCGTGAGTTCACGGAGTTTGCGAAGACCATCTAGACCATTGTCAACCGAGGTTGAAGAGATTGTTTTATGACGGATAACACTTATAGCGTAATTAAGCCCGAAACTGGTGTGCCCATCAAGGCCTGGACAAAGGGCGTTCCGCTGGAAGACGCAGCACGCCAGCAGCTTTTGAACGTCGCGCAGTTGCCGTTCATCTACAAGTGGGTGGCAGCGATGCCGGACGTGCACTGGGGAATCGGCGCAACGGTTGGCAGCGTGATTCCAACTCGGGGCGCGATCATCCCCGCGGCGGTCGGGGTGGACATTGGCTGCGGCATGATGGCGGTACAGACTTCTCTGCACGCCAATCATCTCCCGGACAACCTGCACGGCATCCGTACGGCGATTGAGAAGGCGGTACCGCACGGGCGTACAGACAATGGACGCGCGAACGACCGGGGTGCGTGGTCGGATGCCCCGTCGCACCACGCGAAGGTGTGGGCGAAGATGGAGCCGGCGTACAACGCAATCGTCGAGAAGTATCCCAAGTTGGATCACAAGCAGCGCGTGAATCACCTGGGAACGCTTGGCACCGGGAACCACTTCATCGAGGTCTGTCTCGATGAGAACGAGAACGTCTGGTTCCTGCTGCACTCGGGATCGCGTGGTGTGGGCAATCGCTTCGGCACGTTCTTCATAGAGCTGGCCAAGAACGACATGCGCCAGTGGATGATCAATCTGCCGGACCAGGACCTCGCTTACCTGCCGCAGGGCACGGAGCACTTCGAGGATTACGTCCGCGCAGTGCACTGGGCGCAGGATTACGCCCTGGCCAACCGCGATCTGATGATGCAGAACATGATCGCGGCGGTGCTGGGCTCGGAAGAAGTCCCGGCGTTCGAGGCCAATGTGGAAGTCGTGAGCTGCCATCACAACTACGTGACTTGGGAGCACCATTATGGCGAGAACGTGCTCATCACGCGTAAGGGCGCAGTACGTGCGCGTGAAGGCGACATGGGAATTATTCCCGGGAGCATGGGAGCGCGTTCGTACATCGTGCGCGGCAAGGGCAATCCGGAGAGCTTCATGAGCTGTAGTCATGGGGCCGGACGTGCCATGTCGCGTACGGAAGCCAAGCGCCGCTTCACCTTGGACGACCATGCCAAGGCAACGGCAGGTGTCGAGTGCCGCAAGGACGCGGACGTCATCGACGAAACGCCGATGGCGTACAAGTCCATCGACGCCGTGATGGAAGCGCAGCGCGACTTGGTAGACGTGGTACACACGTTGCGTCAGGTCGTGTGTGTCAAAGGGTAAACGGGAGAGGGCTGAAAGGCCCTCTCCATCAAATCCGGGTGTAGGGTAGCGGCCACCCACATGTCTTGGGCACATGTCCACGCAGGTTCAACTCCTGCCACCCGGACCATCTTTCTATGTGAGTTTTGTGGCGCGATAGCAGCGAAGGACAATACGAGAGGCTCATGACCTCTAGATGCAGGTGCAAATCCTGTCCGCGCAACAAAACGTTTTTACAATGCCGGCCTTGGTCGTAAAGGCTTGATCGCATCGAGTATCATTCGGACGCGAGTATGAGTATGAAAGAGCTCACGCTAGACGGCGCAGGCTGGAGGAGCAAGGGTGACGTTTACAGTGCCTTCTTTCACGCTGTGGGCGCACCGGAGTGGCACGGTAGGAACTTCGATGCTCTCAATGACAGCATAGCAAGTGGTTCAATCAACGAGGTGGAAGTGCCGTACAGGCTGGTGCTCAAGAACTACGACCTGATTAGCGGTGAGGCGAAAAAGATGACGGACGACTTCGTCGAGCTGATCCACGAAATTGCAGAGCGTGGCTGTCCGGTTGAGGTTCGTATAGAAAACGCTGCCTGAGAAGGACGAACGTATGACGCGAAAATCAGCCATCCAGCTGCGACGACTACAGCGTTTGGAATCTGAGTTCCGTTTGCTCCTGCCTCCTGTGCTCAAGCAGTGTGCGGCTGGGCGTTGGGGCTTGTTCGGACAGAATGAACATCTCAAAGAAAGCAGGTATCTGCACTGGCCTGAGGCTGAACTATTGAAGAGTATGGCGCACGAAATCCGATTGATCCGACAGGACTTCGGACAAGCGAACCCACTTGTCGAACGATTTCTCGACGACTGCTCGCTTCATAGCGCGAATGTGCCGGGTGAACCAAAGCTGGCACAAGCGTTGCTCGATGAAGTTGAGCGCGGTCGTTGCGCAACGTAGGCAAACCGTACGCACCTAACTGTGTAGTTTAGATTGGCATAATTCGACGATGCTTCTGACAATTACAACTACGCATAACCCGGCAACAGACTTGGGCTATCTGCTTCACAAGAACCCGACAAAGTTGCATTCGTTCGAGCTGTCGTTTGGGAAAGCACATGTTTTCTACCCGGAAGCGACCGCGGAAAGGTGCACGGCTGCCTTGTTGCTTGATGTCGATCCGATTGGATTGGTTCGCGGCAAGCGGGGTCAGCATGAGGGCGGAACTCTCGATCAGTATGTGAATGACCGGCCTTATGTTCTCTCTTCTTTTCTTAGCGTCGCCATGGGCCGAGCTTTCGGGACAGCCATGTCTGGCCGTAGTAAGGGGAGGCAAGAACTGGCGGACCAAGCGATGCCGTTAACGGCAACCCTTACAGTCGTGGCTTGCCGCGCTGGTGAGGGGCTGATCCGCGAGCTATTCGAGCCCCTCGGGTACAGCGTGAGTACGGAGCATCATCCGCTCGACGAGAAATTCCCAGAGTGGGGGGAGGGACCGTACTACTCTGTGACCTTGGCGGGAACTTTCCGCTTGCAGGATCTGCTCAATCATCTCTACGTGCTTGTGCCGGTGCTGGATGCGGAGAAGCACTACTGGATTGGCAAGGACGAGGTTGAGAAACTCTTGCGCAAAGGGGAAGGCTGGCTGGCGTCGCATCCACACAAAGAGGCGATCGTAAAGCGGTACCTTCCGCGCCAGAGGCAATTGGCAAGAGAAGCACTCGCCAGGCTAGCGGAGGAAGACAACCCCGATCCTGACGCAACAGAGGAAGCTCACTCTGAAGAAGAAACGAAAATGGAGGAGCCGATTCGGCTCTGGCAGCAGCGCATGGGGGCAGTGGTTGCTGTGCTTCGATCCGTCGAGGCGAAGCGCGTCCTAGACCTTGGCTGCGGAGAAGGGAAACTCCTGCGAGCCCTGTTGGATGAGAAGTCACTGACAGAGATTGTGGGTATGGATGTTTCGTACCGGAGTCTTGAGATCGCGAGCCAACGTCTGCGAATCGACCGGATGCCCACGAAGCAGAAGGAGCGGCTGAAATTGATGCATGGTTCGCTGATGTATCGCGATAAACGCTTGGCCGGGTACGATGCGGCCACGGTCGTGGAAGTCATCGAACATCTGGATGCACCCCGGCTGTCGGCATTCGAGCGTGTTCTTTTCGAAGCGGCACGTCCGAAAACGATTATCGTGACCACGCCCAACTGCGAGTACAACGTGAAGTTTGAAACCCTGCCGGCGGGAAAGTTTCGTCATAAAGATCACCGCTTTGAATGGACTCGGGAACAATTCAAGCAGTGGTCACGCCAACTCTCTGAACGGTTTGGGTACGCAGTAAGGTTTCTGCCCGTAGGAGAAGAAGATCCCCAAGTCGGTGCGCCCACACAAATGGGGGTCTTCAGTCTTGGTTAAAAGCTCAAAATCGACTCTCCACCTGATTGTGCCCACGGGAACTCAGATCGTTTTGCGAACAGATGTTTTCGTCCATGCTTCTCAGATAGAGTACCCCCGTGGCTCGGTAGCGGAGATCGTGCGCCCGCCCGATGACGGCGGCCACTCCTATCGCGCAAAGGTGACCGATGGAGCCGAGTTCAGCGTGCGGCGTCATGAATTCTCAATACTGAAGCAGGTAAAGGCAGGCCCAATGGGTGATCCTGCCCACGTGTTGGCAGAGTACGACCTCTACGAAAATGTGATTTATAAGTGCGTGGTCGGTTCCCAGGCCTACGGCTTGGAACGGGACAGTTCCGACGTAGACCGACGGGGCATCTACCTAGCTCCCGCAGAACTGGAGTGGTCGTTGTACGGCGTCCCAGAGCAACTCGAAAGCAGAGAGAGCGAAGAGTGCTACTGGGAATTGAAAAAGTTTATGGTTCTGGCTCTTAAGGCCAATCCAAACATTCTGGAGTGCCTCTACACGCCGATTATCGAAAAGCGGACACCGATTGCCGACGAGTTGTTGGCAAGACGTGAGATTTTCCTCTCGAAATTGGTCTATCAGACCTACAACGGCTACGTGATGTCGCAATTCAAGAAGTTAGAGCAGGATTTGCGGACTTCCGGGGAGATTAAATGGAAACACGCGATGCATCTGATTCGGCTGCTGCTGGAAGGTGTGACGATACTCAGAGACTGCTACGTCCCCGTACAGGTCTCGGAGCACCGTGACACGTTGCTTGCCATCCGTGACGCGAGAATGACGTGGGAGGACGTGAATACCTGGAGACTCGCCCTGCATCGAGAGTTTGAAGAAGCGTTTCGCCTGACGAAGTTGCCTGATGAGCCCGATTACGCCGGGGCGAACAGTTTGCTGATAAAAGCGCGTCGCTCGACGGTCGGGGGTGCAAGCGCGTGAACGAACAGCTACTGCTTGCGGTCAAAGAACATCCGTATCCGCTCCTATTCGCAACGATCAGCGGAGCGCATCTCTACGGGTTTCCGTCGCCTGATTCTGACTATGACCTGAGGGGTGTTCACATCCTGCCCGCGGATGAAGTGCTTGGGCTGGGCTCAGTCCGCGACACCGTGGAGGTTTCCAAGAAAGAGCCTATCGACCTCGATCTGGTAACACATGACGTTGAAAAGTTCTTTAAGCTGCTTTTGAAGTCGAACGGATATGTCCTTGAGCAGTTGTACTCTCCACTCGTGGTGCATACGACACCGGAGCACGAAGAGTTGAAATGGATTGGGAAGGGCTGCGTCACCCGCCATCACGCGCATCATTATTTCGGGTTTGCCGAGAATCAATGGCGGCTCTTCCAGAAAGAGGACCCGCCGAGGGTGAAGCCTCTCCTATATGTTTTTCGCGTGCTGCTGACGGGGGTTCATCTGATGCGGACGGGGGTAGTGGAAGCAAACTTGAATAGTCTGAACGAGCAGTACAAGCTGGGTTACATACCGGAGCTGATTGAGCGGAAGACGCGGGGTGCCGAGCAGCAGACCCTGGACGCGACTGAAACTTCGTTCTACGCCAGCGAGTACGATCAGCTTCGCAAGAGACTTGAGGAAGAGGCGAGTAAGTCCTCGCTCCCTGAGTCTCAAACTGCGAGATCCGCGTTGAATGATCTGCTGGTTCGAATTCGTTTGAAAACCGTAGGTGTTCTTAGAGAACCCGGCACACAGTGCCCCGTCTGTCTGTTGCCTTATGCCTTTCAAGAACCGGGCGGACATCAGAACTGTTCTCAATGCGGATGGGAGGACGATCCGGCTCAGAGAGCTTGTCCGGACATGAGAGGGGGTGCTAACAAGCATTCGCTAGTGGAAGCAAGGGAGTCGTGGAGAGGCGCGAAAATCAGTCAATGAACATTACGATCCCAGAACTTTCATTGGTGGTACTCATCGGTCCTTCCGGCTGCGGTAAGTCGAGTTTCGCTCGGGGGAACTTCAAATCCACAGAGGTTCTCTCTTCAGACTTCTGTCGCGGTCTTGTGTCAGACGACGAGAATTCCCAAGAGGCGACGAATGATGCATTCGATGTCTTGCACTACGTCGCTCGCAAGAGGCTCGCTGCTGGCCGCCTGACCGTAGTTGACGCGACAAACGTCCAGCCTGAAGCGCGCAAGCCGCTAGTGGCGCTCGCTCGCGAGTTTCATGTTTTGCCGGTGGCGATCGTTCTGAACTTGCCAGAGAAGGTCTGCCACGAACGCAATCAGAGTCGGCCCGACCGCCAGTTCGGCCCTCACGTCATCAGAAACCAGTCCCAGCAACTGCGGCGTTCGCTACGGGGACTTGAACGTGAAGGCTTCCGCCATGTGTTCGTGCTGTCGAGTCCAGAGGAGGTCTCCTCGGTCACGATCGTACGACAACCGCTTTGGAATAACCTGAAACACGAGCATGGGCCGTTCGACATCATCGGGGACGTGCACGGTTGCTACGAAGAGTTGACCGCTTTGCTCGTTCAGCTCGGGTACAAGATCAATGAAGGACCGACAGCACCAAGTGTGACTCCTCCCGATGGACGCAGAGCGATTTTCGTTGGTGATTTGGTTGACCGCGGACCCAAGATTCCAGCAGTGCTGCGCCTGGTTATGAAAATGGTTGAAGACGGCACGGCGTTCTGCGTTCCTGGAAATCATGACATGAAGCTGATGCGGAAACTGAAGGGACTCGATGTCCAGTTGACGCACGGATTGGCCGACTCCCTTGAACAGCTCGATAAGGAGACTCCTGAATTCAAGCAGACGGTCATCAAGTTTCTCGACGATCTGGTCAGCCACTATGTATTCGACGAAGGGAAACTCGTGGTGGCACACGCCGGCATGAGAGAGGAGATGCAGGGACGCGGCTCTGGCAAAGTGCGCGATTTTGCGCTCTATGGAGAGACCACCGGGGAGACGGACGAATACGGACTCCCAGTGCGCTACAACTGGGCGGCTGAGTATCGTGGCAAGGCGATGGTGGTTTATGGGCATACGCCGGTTGCCGAGCCGGAATGGCTGAACCGCACGATCAATATAGATACCGGGTGCGTGTTCGGCGGAAAATTGACTGCCCTCCGTTATCCCGAACGTGAATTGATGTCGGTTTCTTCTCTCCGAACCTATTACGAGTCGGCCAAGCCGTTCTTGTCCCCGGAGGAAATGGCACCAGCGCTGACCGCACAACAGCAACTGGATGACCTACTCGACATCGAGGATGTCATCGGCAAGAGGATTGTCAACACGCGGTTGCACCGCAACATCACGATTCGAGAAGAGAATGCGATCACAGCCCTGGAGGTGATGAGCCGATTTGCAGTAAATCCAAAATGGCTCATCTATCTGCCGCCCACGATGTCCCCATGTGAGACCAGTAAACGTGACGGACTGCTCGAACATCCTGAAGAAGCCTTTGCTTACTACCTGCACGAGGGTGTGCACAAGGTGGTCTGCCAACAGAAGCACATGGGGTCGCGAGGGGTAGTCGTTGTCTGTCGTGACGCCGATGTTGCCCGCAAACGGTTTGGAATTATGGAAGGCGAGCCTGGAGTCTGCTACACACGGACGGGACGGCGGTTCTTCAATGACGCGCCTCTAGAGTTGGAGTTTCTGGAAAAAGTCCGCAAGGCTGTAGAAGTGGCAGGCATTTGGGAAGAGCTGAAAACCGACTGGGTGTGCCTGGACTGCGAATTGATGCCATGGTCAGCCAAAGCACAGGAGTTGTTGCGCCAGCAATATGCTCCAACCGGGGCGGCCGCCCGAGCGGCGTTGCCGGTGGCGATTGCAGCGTTGCGATCGGCCTCGGAGAATCCGGAGGTAGCGGCGCTGGCGGAACAACACGTTCTGCGTAAGGAAGCCGCAGATCTCTATGTCGAGGCTTACCGACGATACTGCTGGACAGTGCGTTCTCTAGCCGACCTGAAACTGGCGCCTTTCCACCTGCTTGCCAGCGAGGGTGCCGTTCACACCGCGAAAGATCACCCATGGCACATGGGGACGCTTGCGCGAATCTGTCAGGCCGATACTGGTCTACTACTCGCAACACCATTTCAAGCTGTGGACCTCACCGACAGGGCCGACCAGGATAAAGGAATCAAATGGTGGGAGGAGTTGACGGCAAGTGGTGGTGAAGGCATGGTTGTTAAGCCGTTGGACTTTGTGGCTAAGGGCCGGAAGGGATTGGTACAACCTGCCGTGAAGGTCCGTGGACGAGAATACTTGCGGATCATCTATGGCCCGGAATACACGCTTCCCGAGAACCTGCTGCGGCTAAAGAGTAGAGGGCTGGGCGCAAAGCGTTCGCTCGCGCTTCGGGAGTTTGCTTTGGGATTGGAGGCGCTGGAGCGGTTCGTTCACCAAGAACCACTCCGCAGAGTTCACGAGTGTGTATTTGGAGTGCTTGCTCTAGAGAGCGAACCAGTCGATCCGCGACTGTAGATTCTAGGCAGAATGCACGGCATGTTGTTTGCTTTCGTAAGGTAATTTATTTGCCCGCTCGGGGCTAACCGCCTACCTCGACTGGCAGGCCCGCTTCATCAAAATCCTTGCATTCAAAACCGCCAACATTGACGGGATATCCGAGTTGATTTGAGATGATCCGGGTCCGGCCGATCGTCTGATCGTCGCACTCATGTGTATGGCCATACACCCAGAGGGCCGGCTGGTGGGTCTCAATGATCTCCACCATGTCCAGAGAATTGAACGCCGGCGTGAGAGAGCCTCCCTTGTATTTGGAATTGGGGTTGATGAGCGGTGCATTGTGGCTAATAACCACGCGTGGACCACTCAGATTCTTGCCAAACCAGTTCAGCAACTTCGACGCGAAGTTTTTATGCAACACAATCGAATCTGCTGGGGTGAAGGGCGTCTCGTCAGGGTTATAGATGAGGCGGTAATCGTTCATTTGAGAGCGGGCGGTCTCCATCGCGTGCAAATCGCCGCCGTTGAAATCCGTCCACATCGTGCCACCGAAGAAATTGACGCCCCCAATGCTGACCCCTTCATCAAGTAGCAGTTTCACATGCGGATGTCTATCTTCGAGCCACGCCTTGAATCTATTGTCCTCTTCGTTCATTGGCCTCCGCGTGTAATATTCGTGGTTTCCCGTCACATAGAGGACTGGTTTCTTCCACTTCCGCATAATCTGGTCGAGCGGCTCATAATCCATGAGCGTGACGATATCGCCTGCCAGGATCATGACATCTCCGTTCGCTGCCGAAGGCAACATCCAGCCCGAGCCAAATTCAAGATGCAGGTCACTGTAAGTAATGATTCTCATGCTCGTAAGAGAATGCTTGTTTGAACACGTCTTTTCCAGGTCCCAGACCCCTCAGAGAGCGATTCGATTCAGTGCGGAGCCCGGTTCGTACAACTAGAAACCTGACATCCCCGGATAGCTGAATAATAAGCCGAAACGCGAAGACCAAGTGTCATGGCTCTTCGACCGCAAATGCGGCGTGAAGCGCGGCCTTGACACTGGCCTGTGCCTGAATGCTCGCTCACGATCCTTGTTCCATTAGTTTCGACAAGTCTTCACGCTTGATGTCCCACGTTTCAGTTACGCGCCATGGATCGCCCGTCTCTAATGCCGCGTACCATGGCCAGTATGAGTCGCTCACCGGAACATAGGCCATGACCGCGCCGCGTCCGACCGTCCTTGAATTCCCGCTGTACCACACGAGCGCGTTGCCTGGTGCAGCTGTGGCAGCCTTACGGAGTAGAGCACGATTGCTCGGCATTTGAGTGTGAATGGGCTTGCCGTTAGCGACTTCCTCATAGGTCGGGGCTGCAAAGCTTCGTTGCGATACAACTCTCGACGGCACGAAAGGTGGGATCCTGATATTGTCTGCAGGCTCATTGCGGGGCTTGTTCCAGACGCCGAGCGCCCCGAGCGCCTTGCCAGAAAAGCCAAGCCAGTTCGAGCCGAACCAGTTGTTAATCTTGATCAAGACGAGAGTTTCAGGCAAATGGCGTCGAACAACTCCGTTCACCACCTGCTCGACATGCCTGATGAAGTCTGGTGCGTCATCGAATTCCGGTGTCATTTTCATTTGTATTGGCCATATGCGCCGCCGATGCTGCAATGAATCTCGGCGGATCAAGAAATCTGGTGCCAGCGGAGAGATTCGAACTCTCAAACACCTGTTTCTAAGACAGGCTGCTATTCCAATTCGCACACGCTGGCACTCTGGTGCACAGGGGAGGATTTGAACCTCCGCGTCCCACTGGGGGAGACCGGGTTACAGCCGGTCCGTTTCGGCCGGGCTCACGCACCTGTGCAAACTTGGCGGAAGGTCGACGAATCGAACGCCCATCGCTCATCACGATGCCCCGGTTTTCAGGACCAGTTGCCGGCCATTCAGCAGTACCTTCCGCATTGGCGGAGAGTACGGGAGTTGAACCCGTTAGCCTCTTGCGAGAGCCCTTGTTTAGCAGACAAGTGCCTTACCGTCCGGCCCCACTCTCCGTTGAATTGTCAAAGAACAACAGAATTCTGGTAGGCCCGGTGGGAGTTGAACCCACAAAAAGGCTGCTCTTGAGGCAGCTGCGTATGCCAGTTCCGCCACGGGCCTGAAGCTATAAATTGTGCAGGAGTTAATAACTCAGTCGGGATGGACTGAGTCGTAATGACGATCGAAATTGAAGCAGGCGCTTCACAAAACTAATTTAGCATGAAACCGTTGGTGGTGCACGCGTTTTTCGTAGGCCAGCCTTGGAACGGCAGGCTATCCACGACTGATGGAGATTTGGCGCAGCAGAGGCCATTCGAGAGGAAACCAATTCGTTTTCCAAAGAGACACCATCCCTAAGCCTTCGGCTTAGGTCGGTGCAATCCTAAATGGACTCGCGAACACTGCTCGAACAGCCTCGAACGTGGTTCGAGGCTGTTCCAATGTAGTTCGTAGCACGTTCGATGGAAACGCCCCAAGAGGAATTGCCTCCTTTCCACGGAGTGATCGCCAAGCGGTGGAGTTGAGAAACTCTAAGGTTCTAGTTTAGAAAACTCACTTATCAAGCAACACCAAGTCCGGTTGACATGTCGTCGGTAGAGGCACTAGACAATCTCCTGGGGAGTGCTTAGTCTTGGCTTGTTACAGAGCCCTGCCTCCCCCAGGGGAGTCCAGGGCTTTTCCATTGCCGTGAGACGTGCCGAGCGGGATCGAGGCGGGACCGTTTCCACGTGCTAATATCCGTTTCGCGCCGAAGATGTCGTCAGAAGAAAACAAACACGATACGTTTGAGGCTCCGAAGGTTAGCGAGGAGTTCTCTCTCGGTAACGTTCACACTGGGCTTGAGAAGATCCGCACGCGACTGCTGGACTTAACCGCTCGAAACAAACTTTTGAATTTCCGACATCCGAAGACGTCGTGTCTGCGGTTCGTGGATACCGCACTTGACACGCTGTTCCAGCACCTAATGGAGGGGAATACCTTTACTGTCGAGGCCGTTCCTGAGCCGGATGGCCTCGTGCGAGGTTCAGGCGATGCCCACCGGTTGACCGATGACGCTCAGGAAGAAGACAAAATTCCAGCGAAGGACTGCGCTGGTGGGCTTGGCTGGAGCACGGACTTTGATCTGGATTCGCCTGACGAACCACCGCGACTGCGCGTACTGGCATACCAAGACGATCTGGACAGGACCGCAAAAAAGATTACGACTACAGCGCGGACCTCAATCGAGGAATCTGGTGCGAATATGCTTTATTTGTGCTTCGGATTCCTGGAGTGGAAGGATTCGGAGATCTCTCAAGCTTCCCATGCACCCCTTCTAATCATGCCGGTCACAATCGAGCGGGAGAAGGCCCCTCGAAATCAAGGATGGGTTTACGAAATCCAGTATTCGGGTGAAGACCTGACGACCAACCTGTCTCTCGTAGAGAAGATGAAGCGAGACTTTGGCGTGGCGGTACCATACCTTCGTGAGGAGGACAGCCCGTCTTCTTATGCTGACGCTGTTCGCGAAGCCATTTCGAGTCGGCCAGGGTGGCAGGTCAGGAATTTTCTGACCCTGGCACTCCTGAGTTTCGGGAAACTTCTGATGTTCCTCGATCTCGATCCTACGCGGTGGCCGGCCAAGGCGCGGATCACAGATCATTCCGTCATAAAGAACCTATTTGAAGGTGTTAAGGCATCAAGCGTTACGTTCCCTGACGAGTATCCAATAGACGATGAAGATCTCAAGACGCCGGTTCCGCGATTGTTCTATGACGCGGACAGTTCGCAGCACAGTGCGTTGATCGACGCCCTCAATGGCAAGAATTTGGTTATTGAGGGACCACCAGGAACAGGTAAATCCCAGAGCATCACGAACCTGATTGCCGCGGCGCTTCTAAAGGGGAAATCAGTCCTGTTCATTGCAGAGAAGTTGGCCGCGCTAGAGGTCGTCTACCGCCGTCTCGACGCAATTGGCTTAGGTCTGTTTTGCTTAGAATTGCATAGCCACAAGACGCAGAAACGAGAATTGCTAAACGGTCTCGAACGAAGATTGAGCGCGCGCAATACTTTCGGGGGTGCTCCGAATTTGGAATACAAACTGAGTCAGGCCAAGGAGACTAGAGGCCAACTCAACAAGTACGTTCGCCTGCTGAATCTACCCCACCCTCAGTTTGGAAGCACAACCTTCGAAATCATATGGGCCAAACACCGCGCGGCGATGGCCCTCCCCGGCGAGGTCCCGGACCTAGATTCGTTAATGATTAGGGACGAGGACCGACTTAGCCGTCCTGCTTATGAGCGAGGCAAGCATGCCACGGATCTTTTCGCTGTTATTACTAAGGAGATGTTCCAGAAATGGCCCATACTGAAAGAACATCCTTGGTACGGTGTCGAGTCAGCTGAGATCGGATATGCAGAACAGGCCGACTTGCTCCGACTGGTCCGCAGCGGCGGTGATTTGGCGAACGCCTGTGCAGATGCCGTCGCGAAGCTCCAAGGAAGAGGATTCGTACTTGCCGGGACACTGGGCGAGTTGGAGTGGTGTCGTTCAGCCGAAGCGGGCCTTCCTGTTGCTAGCCCGAATCCTACGTTCGCTCTCTTGCCTGGGCTTCATTCAGATACCTCACGCCGGATTATTGGCGGCTTCTGCGACCAGATATCAAACTGGCGCAAGATTCGCGCTCAGATTTCGCAATTGGCCGATTTAAGCACAGCCACCCAAAGCTATCCTTCTTCTCTTCACGAACTTTCTTGCTTGGTGGATGGGAATGGCATCGGAGAGTTTTCCGCGTCGGAGATCAATGCCCATGCTACGAGAGTCAAAGAGCTACTTCATCAGATCCCTTATGCCACAAATTTGTCGTCTTGGGCGCATTCTAGTCTCTCACCGAAGGTTTCTAGCAGCCGTCAGGGCTTCAATTTGCTGCGTGAAGCATTCAGCGCGCTCGCTACTGCTCCCGATGAGGAACTCAGCTACCGGCATTCAGCGCTACAGCGTGAATCCTCACCGACCGTAATCAGGTTGGCCCAGGAGAAAGCAGCTGATATCCGCGCCAGAGGCACAAAGCTCAGAGAACAGTTTGAACTGAGCAACCTTCCTTCGTCCGCCGAACTGCATGATCATGCAGCCAATCTGTTGGAAAGCAACTCTGTCAGCCGTCTGTTTCGAAAAGATTGTCGAAATGCAAAGCGAATCTTTCGCCGGATTCTGAAAACACCTAGGAGGGTTGGTCACTCAGAGGCTATCTCAGGACTCAGGGACCTAGCGGAGTACGAGGATCGGCTCAGATCTTTCAATACCGACAAGCGTTTTAGCGAAGTCGCGGGAGTTCATTATGACGGCGTCAACACTCCTTGGCCGGCATTACTGCGTGTGGCGGAATGGCTCTCCGGTGCAAGTCTTAGTTTAGGGTCAGCGGGCAAAGAATTTCTGGACGTGCTCACCTCGATGCCGGTATCGGATTTTAGAACTTTGCGCCGACAGGTCGAAGGAAGGGGCGAGGAGGTCGACGCTCTGACCGGCATTTGCGATCTGGCCAAGCCGGCCACGGACGCCTTACCGGCTTCTATGAGGTGTTCGTGGGATGGGTCTTTGGAAGAATTCGGCGCCAATCTCAAGGGAGTAGACCGCAAACTGTCCCACCTGTCCACATTGGCAGGCCAGAGCGGGATAAAGAATTTTCTCAAGTTGGCTCATGCGGGAACGCTGCATGACTTATGCCGTGACGAGAGCCTATATGCGCGTGAGGTTGATCGCTTAACCAAAGAGCTCGGGTTAGCGAACGTCTGTGAAGGCCCAGACACAAACATTGACGCGATCGGCCAAGCGGTGGACTTCGCTGCCGAAGTCGACTCTGGTGCGCTTCCGCCCTCTGTTCGCTGTTGGCTGCTACAAGATTTCGACGCAAACTCTCCGTTACTTCATACGGAGTTGAGTAGCTATATCGACCTGATGTCGGAACTTCAGCGAGCACTGCTGACTATAACCAAAATTGCCAAGCTGGATGCCGCGGGATTTTGGGGTTGTCAAACGATCTATGAAGTTCCGTTTATGGCAGTTGCTACTCGCTTAAGACGTGCACTGCATTGCCCTGACGATCTCCCCATGTTCGTCGACTGGCTTCGCTCATGGGATGAGTGCTCTGTGGCGACTTTGCCTGCGCTGCCACGCTTGGTTCTTAGCAATGCGGTAACGACTGACGCGGTGCCCCGAGTCTACGAATACCTTTTCTACAGTTCTCTGGCCACCAGTTGCATTAACGCTCATTCTGATCTGATGTTGTTTAAAGGGCTCGCTCACGAGAATGTGCGGGCCAGGTTTGCCGCGCTTGATAGAGAGATCATGTCGCTTAATGCTAAGTACGCGGCGTCCGTGCTTGACGCCCGTTCCGTTCCAATGGGCTCTCGATCTGGCCCCATAGGTCAATGGAGTGACCTTTCGCTTATCGATCATGAGCTAGCGAAACAGAAACGCCACGTGCCGATACGGCAACTCGTGAACCGAGCGGGCGATGCCCTGAAAGCGCTTAAACCATGTTTCATGATGAGCCCGTTGTCGGTAGCTCAGTACCTAGAGCCAGGCAGGCTAGTTTTCGATCTCGTTGTCATGGATGAGGCATCCCAACTCAAGCCGGAAGACGCCCTCGGTGCAATCGCACGAGGAGGGCAATTGGTTGTTGTTGGAGATCCGAAGCAGCTTCCTCCGACCACATTCTTTGAACGAGTAATGGACGACGGGGATGTGACCGACGATGATCTTACGGCTGCGGAGGACGCTGAAAGCATTCTTGATGTCGCCACGTCGGTGTATCAACCGATCAGGCGATTGCGCTGGCATTATCGTTCACGCCACCACAGCCTAATAGAGTTTTCAAACCACGAATTCTACAAAAACCTAGTCGTGTTCCCGTCCGCATATTCGGATCATCCAGGATTGGGAGTGAAGCTCATCGAAGTCCCAGATGGACGATTTGTCAATCGTAGGAATGTCGTTGAAGCACAAAACGTGGTTCGTGCAGCGGTCGAACACATGCGCGTACATCCGCAAGAGAGCCTCGGAATCGTGGCATTAAACTTTGAACAACGTGAACTGATAGACGACTTGCTTGACCAGGAAATCATGAATGATCCCCACGCGGAGGCGTTTGTATCGGACTGGCGGGGGAAGTCGGAACCGTTGTTTGTCAAGAACTTGGAATATGTACAAGGCGATGAGCGGGACGTGATTTTCATTTCGACGACCTACGGACCAAATGAGCAGGGCAAGCAATTCCAGAGGTTTGGACCAATCAACGGACCACAGGGCCATCGACGGCTGAATGTCCTGTTCACGCGTGCCAAGAGGCGAGTCGAAGTGTTTTCGTCCCTACAAGCTAACAACATCGTGACAGACAGCGCCTCTTGGGGAGTGAAGGTTCTCCGACAATACTTGGAATTTGCCAAGAATGGCACAATCCCCGAGATACCCGGAGCGGGAGGCGAACCTGACAGCGATTTCGAGATTTCGGTGGGGTATATTCTCAAGTCGGCAGGGTATGAAATTGTGCCTCAAGTGGGCGTTGCAGGATTCTCCATCGACATCGGCGTTAAAGACTCGGCCAATTCAGGTCGATACCTCGCAGGAATCGAGTGCGATGGCGCAGCTTATCACTCAGCGAAGTCAGCCCGCGATCGCGATCGTCTACGCCAGGAGATCCTTGAGAGCCACGGCTGGAAAATCTATAGAGTCTGGTCAACAGATTGGTTTAAGAATAAACGGCATGAGGAGACTCGACTGTTGCAGTTTCTATCCGCCGCGCAACTAGAAGCAGCCCGCGCCTGAGTCCATATACTCCAAGGTGCATATTGACATCTTACGCAATATGCGTAACAATATACGCAATATGCGTAACTCGTCGGTGTTAACCGCGCTGTTCCCACACGTGCGCCAAGGTGTGCTCGCGGCTACGCTCACACAGCCAAGCAAGTGGTGGTATCTGTCGGAGCTTGCTGATCGTCTCGGGACGACCCCATCCAGCCTTCAGCGGGAACTGTCATCCCTGGTGGCAAGCGGCATATTAACGCACCGCCGTGAAGGTACAAGGGCCTACTTCAAAGCAGAGACCAGATCCCCGGTATTCCGAGAACTGCAGCAACTGTTCGAGAAAACCGCAGGTCTCATTTCGATTGTGAAGCAGATACTGGAGCCCTTCGGAGACAAAATCCAATGTGCTTTTGTCTACGGCTCCGTTGCGCGAAACCGGGAGCATGCGACGAGTGACGTGGATTTGATGGTCGTCGGCAAAGCTGGTCTTGCTGACCTGTCTTCGGCACTGCGCAACGCGGAGCAACGCCTCGGGAGGGAAGTGAATGCCACGGTCTATTCCCAGGAAGAGTTTCGTGAGAAGGTGAAGTCGCATGATCATTTCCTGACAACCGTTTTGAAGGGGCGCAAGCATTTTGTGAGAGGAGCCCAGAGTGACTTGGACGAACTTGTTGGCAAATAAGGAAGCCCAGAAACACAAAGCCTCCAAGAAGGAATTAGACAATATGCGGGCCCTGATCGCCCGCGACCTAGCGGACGCGAGTCTTGCTGGCCTCTCAGCAGATCGGAGATTCGCCACTGCTTACAACGCAGCACTCCAGGCCGCCAACATGGCGATTGCCTGTGCGGGATATCGGATCATGAGCAAGGTTGGACATCACCGGGTGTCGTTAGAGAGCACGAAACTTGTGTTGGGCAAACCCGTTCACAAGTACGCCGATTATTTCGAAACCTGTCGGCGAAAGCGAAATACGATCGACTACACCTTCTCCAACGTCGCGACGGAGACGGAAGCAAAGGAGATCCTCATCCAAGCGCAACAGTTTTATCGCGAGGTCGAGGACTGGATTACCAAGAACCATCCCACGCTCAAGGAGTAGATTTGGTTATTGTTTCAAGACGGAGCCGAATGCCACGCACAGGCAGCGCAGACTAGGATCAGGCGAACCGAGAGTGAGAATAACAAAGGGGTACAGCCGAGGCCATACCCCTCAGGCTATCGGTTGTAATGGTTTCGCTGCATTCCGTCATACCGACCGGTTTGCATGCAGCATTTCTTGAAACTTACGTCCGGAACCGCATGGGCACGGATCGTTCCGGCCCAACTTCTCAAAGAGCTCCTTATCGCCGTGTACAACGCGGAAACCCGCGCTTTACGTTGGTCTCGGATGGGAAGCCCTTCCGGCGTTTGCTGGTGACCTCGTAGAAAAAGTCGTCTCTCACGGCCGTCCTCCTTCGTAAGCGTCTGACCAACACACCTGTTCGACAGGCGGGGGTCTGTGTTGAAGTGTCCGGATGACCGCAAAAACAGAGTTGTCAGCGCCCAAGCGACGTACCCGTGCGGAGGTTCAGCAGTTGGTGGCCGAGTTTGTGAGCAGCGGGATGCGGCGGAGCGAGTTTTGCAAGAGTCGAGGATTGAGCTTCAGCACCCTGGATCGCCATCTGAAAAAGTGGCGTTGGAAGAGAAGGCGTAGACCAGCTTCTTCGGCCGGGCGGTTGGTGAAGGTGGAGTTGGCCGCCAGAAAATCGCCGCCGACGCAGCACGAACCGAGTTGCGGGCTGGCCGTGGTGCTGTCGGGCGATCGCCGGATCGAAGTGCAACGTGATTTTGATATGAATACGTTCGAGCGCCTGGTGAATGCACTGGAGCGGGTGTAAGCCGTGTTTGGACTGGGTCCAGCCACACGGATCTATCTGGCTGCCGGAGTCACCGACATGCGCAAGGGGTTCGAGGGGCTGTACGGTCTGGTCCGGGATCGTTTGTCGTGTGAGCCTCTTAGCGGGCACCTGTTCTTGTTCTGCAACGGCCAGCGCAATCGGCTGAAGGTCCTCGTTTGGGACGGAAGCGGACTCTGGGTCTGTGCCAAGAGGTTGGAGAAAGGGCGCTTCACCTGGCCGCGATCCGGCGATGCGCAGGGCAAGGTCGTCCTGAGTCACGAAGAGCTCTCCTTATTACTCGGTGGTATCGATCTGGCCAAGACCAAGCACAAGCGGTGGTACCGGAAAGGGTCCCCGGAAGGACATGCCGCCGCATGAGTTACTTGGTTGCTTGAACGTTTCGATCAACTCTGGTAAATCAGTAACCCATTGTGAGTGCGCCTCCCATTCCTTCAGCGCCAGCCGACCTGGAACTCATCGCACAACTGAAGAGCCAGTTACAGTATGCGGAGCTGAGGATTCGTGTGCTGGAAGAGCGTCTGCGGCTGATGCGGATCGAGAACTATGGAGCGGGCGGCGAAAAGCTCCCCCACGCGCAAATGGTACTGTTCGACCTTGAGCCGGTCATCAGTGAAGTGATCATGGAGGCCGAGAGTAAACCCGAGCCAGTGCGGCGCTCGACAAAGACCTCCTGTAAGCATCCAGGCCGCCAAGACTTGCCTCCGAATCTCCCTCATGTAGAGCGGATTCTGCCTTGCACACCGGATCAGCGCGTGTGCAAGCGCTGCGGCAAAGAGACCGTGGTGATCGGCTATGAGGAGAGTTCCCAGTTGGATGTTGAGCCAGCGAAGTACTTCGTGCTGGTTACGAAACGCGAGAAACGGGCTTGCCGGAATTGTGAGGAACTCGGAGTGGTCGCGGCACCACTGCCACCACGGATCATCGAGAAGTGCTTGGCTAGCGACCGGATCGTCATCGACACCGTCGCCAGCAAATATTGCAATCATGCTCCCCTTTACCGACAGAGCGTGATTCTAGAAAGAGACAGTGGCCTGGAAATCAGCCGCGCGACGCTGGACGGCTGGATCCTCAAAGTCGGCGAGTTGCTGATCCCGATGGTCGCGGCAATGAGGCGCGAGTTGATCAGCGGCAGTTACATCCAGGCGGATGAAACCCCGGTGGATGTGCAGATGCGTGAGGGCCGTGGACAGAATCACCAAGCATATCTCTGGCAATACAGTCGCCCTGGAGGAAGCGCGGTATTTGACTTCCGGCTAGGCCGTGGACGCGATGGACCGAAGCGGTTCTTAGGACAGTTCGAAGGCATTCTACAAACTGACGGATACGCCGCTTATGACCAGATCGGCGGGCCGAGGATGGTGCATGCCACGTGTTGGGCTCATGCTAGAAGGCAGTTTTTCGAGGCGGTGCAGCTAAATCCCCGAGACCCGGTTGCAACTCCGATCGTGGCGCGGATGGACGAACTGTTTGCCGTCGATGCGGAAGCTCGCCGCAAAACGCTGACTACTGCGGCGCGCCATGCCGAGCGTCAGGAAAGAGCCAAGCCTCTCCTCGACGATATTCATAGCAAGATCGCGGCAGCCCGGTCGATTGCTTTGCCCTCCAGTACACTTAGCAAAGCCTGCCAGTACGCGCTCACGCTTTGGAGGAAACTTACACGATTCCTGGAATATCCGGAACTTGAGCTGAGCAACAACCTGGCGGAGAATTCAATGCGTCCGGTAGCTCTGGGTCGGAAGAACTGGATCCACATCGGCAGTCCCTTCGCAGGACCGAAGGTTGCAGCGATCCTCTCGGTCGTGGAAAGCTGCCGCAGGTTGAAACTTCCCGTGCGCAACTATCTGGTTTCGGTCCTTCCCGGGCTTGCTGATCTTCCGATCCGCCGCCTGCCCGACCTTACTCCCGCAGCGTGGGTCGCCCAGCATTCTATCGAGTAGAGCCAGCGTTATTTGGATCGAAATCGAGGGCACAATGCCGTTCTCTTGTTTTGAGGGAGAAACTCAGCCGCGAGCGGTAGTGGCCTTGCGTGCAATGAGGTTGTAGCCTTTGGCTTTGGCGTCCGCTTCGATCGCGGTCAAGTGCTGGCGTCCGGCCGTGATTTGGCCGGCCTTCATTTCGATTTCAGCGAGCGCGAGACGCGCATCGAGTTCGATGCCCATATAACCTAGCTCTCGCGATTTCGTAATGATGACGACCAGTTCCTTGCGTGCCGCGATCCCGGCGGCGGAGTGGGCAGGATTTGTTTCAGCGGTCTCGATGCGCGCTGCGGTGATGGCGGCTGGCCAGCGGATGTTTGGATCCTCGCTCTTGGCGGCGAGAGCGTGTTGCATCGCCTCTTTCGCTGCCACTGCTTTACCCTCCGCAAGTAGGGCGCGGGCGAGGACGCACCAAGCCTGAGTTTCATCGTCGTGGATTTTCTGTTTCTGAAAAACCTCAAGAGTTTGCCTGACTGCGGTTTCTTGTTCGGT
Organism: Acidobacteriota bacterium; assembly: GCA_013289685.1. GTDB lineage: Bacteria > Acidobacteriota > Terriglobia > Terriglobales > Acidobacteriaceae > Sulfotelmatobacter. The sequence continues at coordinate 209,251 of JABCZL010000012.1, forward strand.
GGGAGAACGCCCATCTTCAAGCGACAGATCCGCGAGGGCGAGCTGAGCTTCAGCGATAGGTATCTTGTCGCCCCTCGGAATCCGCATGGCTAGCGCCTGCTCGTACAGCTTCCGGGCGCCCGAAAAATCGGCCTGCTCGATCAGCAGGCTACCCAACCCCAACCTGGCATAAGGAGTTCCCCAGACGTCCCCATGTTTCTGCCAGAGCGCGATGACTTGTTCGAATTCCTGCTTCGCGCCCGCCAAGTCTCCTTGCAAATGGTGAATACCCGCGATGTTCAGGTTTGTGAGGGCCGCATATCCGTAATCTTCGTTGTCCCGACCCACCCTCAGTGATTCCTCATAGAGTTGGAGGGCGCCTCGCAGATCCCCTTGATTCATTCGGGCACCGGCAAGGTTCGACATCGCTAAAGTCAGGTTCCTGGTGTCATCGAGGCGCCGCCAAATGGCCACGGACTCGCGTTCCAGTTTCTCGCCGGCGGCGGCATCGTCCGTCACGATAGCGAGGTTGTCGAAAGCCAGGGCCAGACCCACTTCGGATCCATTCCTGCGGAAAATGCTTTGCGCTGCTTTTATCAGGCGTCTAGCTTCCGGAGCATCCGTTTGAGCGATCACCACCCCCCACGTGAGCAAAGTCCGGCCTTCGCGCTCCTGATCCCCGGTTGCTGCGGAAATCTCCCGCGCCTCGCGACAGGCAGAGACCGCATTCTGCACTTGCTGAATATCACTGAACATCCGACACTGCTTTTGCAGCGTATCGGCTAGGATCTCACGGGATCCCAGCGCCTTCGCCTTCTCCACCGCCCGCGCCAGCGGTTGTTCCTGATGCTTGGCATCGCCCAGCACCCTCCACGCATCCGCTTCCACAATTTCGATACGAGGATCGTCAGGCGCCGGAGGCGGAAGCTTGCGCAGTGATTCGACAGTGGCCAGAGAGTCATTTCCTTTGTTCCCGCGAGCTTGCACGTCTGCCAGCTTCAGCCCGTAATCGACGTTGTCAGGAAACAACGTGAACAGCGCGCGATAGACTTCGGTCGCCTTTCCGTATTCATGACTGATGGAACGATACCGGCCTTCCACCACTAACCTGTCTTCACGCGAGAGATTGCCGGACAGGTCGTATCCTTGCCGCGCCTCCTCTTGCGCCTTCTTGTCGTAGCCCAAGCGGGACCACGCTTCGGCCAGAGCCGAGTGAGCCAGCGAATACTTTGGGTCGGCAGCGATCGCCCGTTGCAGAAGATCGCGGGCTTCGAGGGCGTCGAACACGCGTAGCCGGGCAAGCCCCTCCGAATAAAGGCGGGCAGCGTCACGGTTGGAAGGCAAGGAGCCGCGGACGCTCACCGCCTCCACCGGAGAAACTGCTTCCACGCCAAGCTTTTCGCGCAACCGGGAACCAGCCTGTGTCACCATGTCAAACAGGTCGGACTCGCTTCCAACCACCGCGACGTCAGCAAGCGTTTCCCCGGCGACTGTATCTTGCAGGCGCAGGTCGAGACGGATGCGAGTGCCGGGTTTTTCGCCGAGCGCGGTGTAGGAGCCGAGGACGATCAAGTCGCTGTCCAAGTCCTTATGCAGTCGTGCCAGTGTGTCTCTGGAGAGGCTGTCAGCGTCGGCCAGAGGAAGATCGAGTTTGGTGCGCGAGATGTCCTCTCCCGATACCAGGCGCAGCTTTTCTCCCGCCTCCAGTTCGGTGCTTAACATCTCCGCCAGCGCCGTGGATATCCATCCTTCTTCCGGACGGCCCGACAGGTTGCGAAAACCAAGAACGGCGATGGAACGACGAGGAGGTGTTGCAGTCAAGGGGATGGCCACTGAGCTCGCCGGCCGCGGGGCGTGGTAAAGCTGCTTCCACACGTAGATCCCTGCAACCGCGATCCCAGCTACGGCTAAGACCGCGACCTGTCTCATGCCCGTCCGACGCCGGGGGTCGGGCAAGCTGAGCTGTTGTTTTTCTTCCGTGATGACGCTGGTCTGAATCGTCTGCTGCTGGAAAATCACTCCGCCGGGGCCGTGGTTGGCGGCAGTCGCTGCATCCGGGACGACGGCCAGGCTCCCTTGGGGCACTACCCGCACCGGCGCGACGAACTGATAGCCCTTCCCCGGCAGGGTGACGATGTAGCTGTTGTTGCCGGGCTTCTCTTCCAATGCCCGCCGCAGCGCCGAAATACTTTGCGCCAGGTTGTTCTCGTCCACATGCGCGTCCTGCCAGACGTTTTCCAGCAGTTCGTTCCGGGTGAGAACCTTTCCGGAGTTTTGCACCAGGTACAGCAGCACATCGAAGGCCCGGAAGTTGAGCGCGACGATCTCTTCTTCGCGCCGGAGGGTGCGCGCGCGGGCATCAATCTGAAACTCCCCGAATTGGAATACCCCTTCTGTTTTCATTGACATCGAGACGTTCAGAACTTTTCAGAAGCTTTCAAAATGATTCACTGGCCTTTTTTGTGAGACTGCCGCAACATTCGCGGCCAGTAATAGGGGGGCCGTACGACACGACTTTACCAGTGGTTCTCGGAGTGGGCAAGCGTCTTCCGTTCTGACCCGCCTGAAAGCGGCACCAGGCGCACGATCCGGACCGAGGTCACCGTGCAGAGGCAAGGTACCACCCTGCTGGTGGGGGGCGCGGCGGCGGACTTCGATATCTGCCCATTCTGCGGAACCAAGCTGTCCCCGGAGCAGGCAGAACATGCACGGCTCAGTCTGCCCAAGGGCCCGATTTCGGCATGACCAGCGAGGAGTCGGAAAACGATCCCGCCGATTCCCCTAAAGGGCTTTTCAGAACCAAGGATTCACAAACTTCGATTCGAGGACGTCATGAACAGATTAAGGATGCTAGTTTCGTCTGCCGTACTTATCTTCACTTTCGTCTTTGGAGCGAGCCTTGCCCACGGACAAATCACGCCCAGTGCTGACGCTTACACCAACACCGCTTCGCCAAGCACGAACTACGGAGCGGCAGTAACCCTCAACGTCGAAAGTGCTTCGCAGACCGCCTACATCCAATTCGATCTATCCGCGATTCCCACCGGCTACACCGGCGCCAACATCGCCAAAGCCAGCCTGAAACTCTACGTCAACGCCGTCAGCACGGCGGGAAGTTTCAACATTGATTACGTCGATGGTGCGTGGACGGAGTCGACCATCAACGCCAACCTTCTTCCCGCGATGGGAACCACGATCGCCAGCAGCGTTCCCCTGGTCAAGTCGAATGCGCATGACTACATCATCGTCGACATTACTCCGGCGGTGGCTGCATGGCTCAACGGCAGTCAAGCCAATGACGGCATTGCACTCGTGGCCAACAGTCCGCTGAGTTGCAGTTTCACGAGCAAGGAAAGCACCACCTACAGCCATTCCCCGGAACTGGACATCGTGTTCCTCGGCAACGGCACGCAAGGACCTGCCGGACCACAAGGCCCTGAAGGTCCGCAAGGCCCGCAAGGTGTTTCCGGACCGAGCGGTCCAGTGGGTCCGCAAGGCCCTGTTGGTCCGGCCGGAATCAACAATCGCGGAACCTGGGTTGCAACCACGACCTACCAGATCAACGACTCCGTTGCCTACGCGGGCGCGTCGTGGATCGCCCTTGCGGTGAATACCGATTCCGCCCCCGGCCCGATCAATACCAACTGGCAGTTGATGGCTGCGAAAGGCATGAACAACCAGGGCAGCTGGGTTTCCTCGGTCAACTATCAAGTGGACGATGCGGTGACCGACGGCGGCCAGTTCTGGATCGCAGTTGCTGTGAATACGCAGTCGGAACCGTCGATTCTCAATCCCAATTGGCAACTCGTCGCCGCCAGTGGAGCCGCTGGTCCCGCGGGAGCCGCAGGTCCGCAAGGGCCCGCTGGACAAACTGGACAAACCGGTTCAACCGGACCAGCCGGACAGACGGGACCGCAAGGATCTCAAGGCGCAGCCGGACCACAGGGGCCGATTGGTCTGACCGGAGCCACGGGATCTCAGGGTGCGACCGGGGCCACCGGCCTGATGGGTCTCACGGGTCCGCAAGGACCACAAGGCGCGCAAGGTCTTGCAGGAACAAACGGCACAGGATTCAACTTCCGCAATACCTTCGCCACGAGTGCGACCTACGCCGTGAATGATGTCGCCACTTACAACGGATCAACCTACGTAGCGATCGCGGCCAATGGCCCAAGCTCGCAAACTCCAGATCAAGATCCATCCGCCTGGAGCGTGATGGCGCAACAGGGCGCGACCGGACAAACGGGGGCGCAAGGCGCTACGGGTAACACGGGGACACAAGGGCCGACCGGCTCGACGGGAGCCACGGGGGCTACAGGGGCGACGGGTCCGCAAGGTGTGACCGGCGCAACAGGACCGCAAGGGCCCGTGGGCACGACTGGTGCACAAGGACCGCAAGGGCCGCAAGGGCCAAGCGGATCAAGCGCCGTCCAGGTCTACACGACACCCGGTACGACGCAGTTCGTGGTTCCACCCGGCGTCAATCTCATGGTTGTAGAGATGATCGGCGGCGGCGGCGCCGGGAGCGGCGGGTCCGTCGTCCTTGGGCAGGCTTTCGGCGGCTACGGCGGTGGCAGCGGCGCATATGGGAAAGCTTTTGTCAGCGTCACGCCCGGCGCGACCTACAACATCAACGTCGGAACTGGCGGTACTGGAGTCGCCGGCGGCAACGGAGGACCTGGAGCCAACTCGAGTATCAGCGATAGCAGCGCCACCATTCTGGCCTATGCCAACGGCGGAGGTGGGGGCGCCCCCTTCACCGGGAGCAGTGGAGGGGCCGGTGGCGGCGGTTCCATCCCGGGAAACATGGGACCCTTCGCGATGGCCGGAAACGCCGGCGGTGCTCAAGTCGGCAACGTTGCCAATGGCGGCGCTGGCGGCGCTGGAATCATAAACGGACAGCAGGTCGGGGCTGGTGGCAGCGGGGCGGCTGGCCAGGCGCCCCCGAACGCGCAGTTACCGGGCGCGAACGGCACCGCGGGTTGGGTGCTGGTTACGTACTGAGGCGTGCACCCTGATCGAACTAGGAGAACGGAGGCGGACGGTTCGGTTTCCTATCCGCCTCGTACTCTCGCAGCCGGTCGACAAGGAACAGAGATGCAGTTCGAGCAGATCAGTCTGCGAGCGGAGTTGGACCAAGCGTGCCTCGGCTTCGACAACGACGCACCGAGTTTCGGTTGTCCGATCGTACCAAGGGACCATGCTTCACAAATCTACTAAGGAGAATTTTCATGAAACGCTTGTTCGGAGTCATGCTGTTGATGTTGGGCTTAGTGGTCGTAGCGGTTGCCATCGCGTCTCTTTCGAGCCATCCCGCCGCGGCTGCAAGTAAACCGCCAGCCCTTCCGCCGATTTCGGTTTCGGTCGCGAACACGCCGAACGTCAATGCCAACATAACCAACGCGTCGTTGCCGGTTACGGGAAGTGTCAGTGCTGCCGTCTCCGGGACAGTGAACGCCAACATCATCAACGCCTCCATACCCGTGACTGGTACGTTGAGCGCCACTCTTGCCCCCGGCGCCAGCGTCACCGTCGCCAACCCCTCGCTGGCCGTTACCAACCCCCCCGGCACTACTCACATGAGCCAGGACGTCAACAATCTGATCACCTTGTGGTCGGGATACGCGCCCAATAGTACCGTCTTCCCCAGTTCAACCTGCACGGGCGGCTTAGAGCAAGTCACTCCCGCAGGCACTCCCTCCCAATCCTGTTATACGGTGCCGCCGGGGATGCTTCTCGTGGTTACGGATATTCAGTTCACCACTTATTCCGCTTCGGGGTCCGGCTCCGGGGACGCTGCTCTCGTTCTGGACGGAGGCTACCATTACTACAATCAGAAAGCATATGACGGCAATGGAATTGTCACATTACATGACTACTTCACCACGGGTATGGTCTTTAACCATTCACCCACCTTTCAAGTCGACGTCTTGGGACAATTTGTCTTCTACAACCTGACCCTACAGGGCTATCTGGTATCGAGCAACTAGTGAGCTGTTGGGATAGGTCCCGATAGCTCGGAGATAGACGTCAACAACCATTAACAAGACTGGCTGGATCAATAAAGATCTGCAACGAGAGGAAATCACAATGAAACACGTCGGCAAGTTTCTCTTACTAGTAATCATGGGCTTTGGGCTGTTCGCCATCGCTTTACCCGTGAAACAGTCGTGGACAACCTTCAAGGTCTCAGCTGACAGCAGCTGCCGGACCGTAAGGGGCACGATCAACAGCGTGTTCACCACACAGAACTGCACAAGCCCTATAGGACTCTGCACCGTTGGCACCATCACGGGTTCGGGCCTGCTCGATGGAAATACTACTTTCGTCGCCTTGGGCGAGGCTCCGTCGGCGGGCATGCCTGGGATCGAACCCGCGGCCAACCTTTCCTACTCTGGTCAGCTCACCATCGTGGCGCGGCGCGGCACTCTGGTGACAAACGATCTCGGTGTTCTCGATGCCGCCCATTTGGCGTTCACAGAAATGGAACGCCCCAGTTCTGGAACGGGTGTGTTCGCGAATCCGGGAAACACCGCCTTCTTCATCTCGGGATCCATTGTTGACAACGGGCAAGGCTTCCAGGGGGACCTGTCAGGCATCGCCTGTTTTGACGGCCAATAGCCGTCACCGTCGATGCGGATAGCCCGGAGATAAGTAAAGCGGTGCTGGTAGATGACAACGCAGCTGAATCGGGGCGGCCAAGCCTGGGCCTCTGGCCGCCTCAGAAAACGACGAGGCACTTTATGAAACCAGTTCGCGTAGTAATGCTTTCACTCTCAATGGTGCTGCTGTGCGGTTTGTTCAGTGCTGCGCGGCAGAGTGCGACGACGGCCGCGAATGCGACAGTGCCGCCGTTGATTCCGTTCTCCAGCGTCGCCACCGATGAGGGTGGCAGTTCCCTGAGCGGCGTGGTCAATCTCACCTTCTCGCTCTATGCAGCGCAGCAGGGCGGCGCGCCGCTGTGGACCGAGACGCAGAATAATATTCAGCTCGACGCCACCGGACATTACTCTGTGCAGCTCGGCATCACTCAACTCAACGGCGTGCCCACAACTTTGTTCACCACGGGCGAAGCTCGCTGGCTGGGTGTACGGATCGCTGAGCAAGTCGAGCAGCCGCGTGTACTGCTGCTCAGCGTGCCCTATGCGTTGAAGGCCGGGGATGCGGCAACCATCGGTGGACTGCCACCCTCCGCCTTCGTGCTGGCGGCTCCGCCGTCAAGCTCACCGGCGGTCACGCCTCTCGATGCGGGTGCGACACTGCAAAGCTCAGCCCCTCCGCCAACGGGAGGCCCAGTCACTGGCACCGGCACGCTCAACTTCCTGCCGCTGTGGGATTCCACCTCCGACATCATCAGCTCGGTTGTGTTCCAGTCGGCCACGTCGCCGTTCAAGATTGGCATCAACACCACCACCCCCGCCACCACGCTCGACGTGAAAGGCTCAGGCACCATCCGCGGCACGCTGAGCTTGCCCGCCACCGGCACGGCGACCGCGACCAAGTCTGCCAACTCCCAGCCGATGACTCTCGCGGCCTCGGCATTCAACACCACATCGGGTAAAGCTACGGCGGAAACTTTTCAGTTGCAAGCCGAGCCCGTCGGCAATGACACGCCGACGAATTCTGCCACTCTCAATCTTCTGTTCGGCTCGGGCACGACCAAGCCAGCCGAGACCGGGCTGAACATTGCCAGCACCGGAGTCATCACGTTTAACGCGGCGCAGACTTTTCCCAACACCATCACCGGCATCACCACCGCACCCGGCTCCGGTCTGATCGGAGGCGCCACCAGCGGCACACCTTCTTTGAGTCTGTTGAATAATTGCAACACCAATCAGGTGCTGCAGTGGAACGGCACGGCCTGGGCGTGTGCAACCGTCAGCGGCGGCGGCGGATCGGGCACTGTGACCAGCGTGGCCACCGGCCTGGGCTTGTTTGGCGGTCCCATTACCACCAGCGGCACGCTGACCATCGACACCACTGTGGTGCCGCAACTGGCCGCGGCCACAAACACGTTCACCGGAACCGTGAACGCCAACGTAGTCAACGCCACCACCGGATTCGACATTGCAGGCGTTCCGTTTGACTCCGGCTCGCCGTTCACCGGCAGCGGGCTGGGCAACTCCTATCTTGGATTCGCGGGTAACACGAAGACGACCGGCCAGGGCAATGTCGGCGCCGGTTGGGCAGCTCTTCTTGCCAACACCACGGGAACTTACAACACGGCGGTGGGTGTGAGCTCGCTTTTCACCAACACCACAGGAGTACAGAACACCGCGGTGGGATATGACGCCCTGTTCGCTAACGTTGGCGGTAGCACTGCTCCCCTTGGAAGCAACAACACAGCGATCGGGTTTGGGGCCGCCTATATGAACAGTACCGGCTACAACAACACCGCCATTGGCTACGAGGCACTGTACGACAACATCGGCGGTCTCGGGAACACGGCCATCGGCGCCGGATCGCTCTTTAACAACACCACTACCGGCAATTTCAACACGGCAATCGGCTACCAGGCCGGGCCCACCACCAATCTCACCAACAGTACCGCCATTGGCTACCAAGCCTTAGTCAGCGAAAGCAACGCCCTGGTGCTGGGCGGCACCGGAGCCAACGCCGTCAAAGTCGGCATCGGCACCTCTGCGCCCGCCTACACGCTGGATGCGGCTGGAACTATTCGGTCCTCCACCGGCGGCTTCATGTTTCCGGATGGCACCACCCAAACCACAGCCGCCACCGGAGGAGGCGGCTCGATCACCGGAGTCACCGCAGGCACCGGTCTCACCGGTGGCGGCACCAGCGGCAATGTCACGCTGAGCATCAACACCGCCGTGATTCCAGAACTGAGCTCGGCCAACGCGTTCAGCGGGACCATCACTGCCGGAACCTCCAGCAGCAGCAGCTTCGGAGTATTGGGCGAATCGAACGCCGCCTCGGGGCAAAACTATGGCGTGGGCGGTCTTGCGCAGTCCCCTTCCGGGTACGGCGTTTGGGGTCTGAACACGGCATCCGGCGGCATAGGAGTCTACGGTTTCGATAGCGCAGGAACGGGCGTTTCCGGCAGCGGCGGGACCGGCGTTTCTGGCACCGGAGTGACCTATGGCGTCAACGGAACCGCCACCGGGGCAGGTTCCTCGGGCGTGTACGGAACCGCCCCGCAGTATGGCGTCCAAGGGCTTGCCACAGGCAACGGGAGCGGCGTGTTCGGCGCCGGGGCCGATGGCGTGTACGGCATCGGAACAATCAACGGCGTGTACGGCACCGGATCCAATGGCGTCAACGGCGCCGGAACAGTCTTCGGCGTCGTCGGCAACGCAACGGCGGCAAGTTCCACGGGCGTGTACGGAAGTGCTCCGCAATACGGAGTCCAGGGCTTCGCCACGGGGAGTGGCAGCACGGTTGGCGTAACTGGCGTCGGCGCCATTGGCCTGCAGGGAAGCGGCACTGCCGACGGCGTCTACGGCACGGCGACGGGAGGCGGCAGCACGGTTGGCGTCTACGGAACCGGGCCCATTGGCGTCTACGGCAACGGAGCAACCAACGGGGGTACTGGAATTGAGGGGTGGGGAGGTGAAGGCAGCGAAGGCGACGCCTCTGGCGGTGCCGGGGGAGTTTTCGTGGGGGCCGAGGGAAACGAAGGTGGCGTTGGGGCAACTTTTCAAGGGGGCAGCGCCTTCAGCGAAGGCAGTGCGGGCGGCGATGGGATGAGTGCATGGCCGGGCTATTCAGGGAACACGGCGGCCTATGCCGGGTACTTCAGCGGCAACATCGATGTCACCGGTTCAACCGAGGACAGTTCTTACGAGCTCAAAATCGACCACCCCCTCGATCCCGGCAATAAATATCTGTACCACTCTTCCGTCGAATCCTCGGAGATGATGAACATCTACACCGGCAACGTCACCACCGATGGCCAGGGACTGGCCACGGTGCAACTGCCGGATTGGTTTGAGGCGGTCAACACCGACTTTCGCTACCAGTTGACCGTGATGGGTCAATTCGCCCAAGCCATCGTGGACAGCAAAGTCGCCAGCCATCGGTTCAGCATCAGGACGGACAAACCGAATGTGGAAGTCTCCTGGCAAATCACGGGAGTCCGCCAGGACGCTTACGCCAAGGCGCATCCTCTGGTCGTCGAACCAGCGAAAGACGCGCGCGAACGCGGCCACTACATCCATCCCGAACTATATGGCGCACCGGTGGAGCAGAGCGTCGAGTGGGCGCGCCATCCAGAAATCATGAAGAGGATGCAGGAAACCAGAGCCCGGCAGTTGGCCGCAGCGCAGAGTCAGACATCCACGATCCGCGCCGAAACCCTGCCGCTGGCAGTGCCGCCAACGCCGAAACCGATGCCCCAGAGGCTGCCCACGCCTCGGGTAGCTCCGGTCCGGCCCGCGGCAGGCGCAAAGCCGACAGTCCGGGCTGAACTGCAACCGTCGCCTCCGCAACCCAGGTAAGGGTTGCAGGCCGATGACAACCTGCGCTGAAACCGAGTGGGCCAAGGCTGCAAGCCACGGTCCCCCTCAGCGCAGATGGTGAACAGGGATCGTGCTAGGGAAGCAGTAGCAAACGGGAAAGCATAGAAACGCCGCTGGGTCGCTCGGGCAGCTTTTCTTTGTGAAAGAACCCCGTCAGGGGAGCGCACCTGCACCGAAGCTTCTTGGGACGGTTTCTTCTTGCCTGCACGCGGAATCTGTGGAGAGGCGGAGAGCGGAGTTAAGGGCGCGTAACAGAACCATCAGCCTCAATGTGGGACAGGTGTGTTGGTCGAACGCTTACCCCCTCCTTCTAGATGGATTTGCCCGTCACATCAAAGAAAGTGAGCCGCTGAGCCATTATAGCCGGCGGTTTGGGGGTCGATGTGGGGCGCAACTGCCAACAAGAAATAGTCGGGAGGCCATTGGCGACGCGAAAATCTTCAGAGCGGTAGCGATATCATTAAGTGGCCCAGCTTAGTGGCTCGGAGAATGTCCTCACTACCAAATTCTGCAACGAAGCAGCGCATCGATGCCCACGGCTTTGCCGTGGTACCAGGAGCACTTCGCCAAAACGAAATGGACACTCTGAGGGCTGATATAGATAAAACGCCCCTACGCCGTAGCCGAGCGGGTGCCCGTCATATGTTGGGAAATGCGAGCGTGTCAGCGCTGGCGTCGGATCCCAGGCTGCTAAACATTGCCTGTCGGGTTCTCGGTGCCGAAGCTCGCCCATTTCGAGCAACTCTGTTCGATAAATCTCCAACTTCCAACTGGCTGGTTGTCTGGCATCAAGATACGGCGTTGCCATTGCTAGAACGTCATGAGCTGCCCGGTTGGGGACCATGGTCCGTTAAGGAGGGCGTTATCTATGCGCACGCCCCAGCAACGGCTCTGGAGCAAGTTCTCGCGTTGCGTGTTCACCTCGATGAATCGAGTGATAAAAATGGGCCACTACGCGTGCTTCCGGGAACGCACCTAATGGGCGTCCTCACCGACGATGCGATTGAGCAACTGGCATCACAAATCGCTGCTGTCGATTGTGTGGTCCCTGCCGGAGGAGTCATTGCGATGCGGCCTCTGATCGTACATGCCTCCTCAAAATCGCTGATCGAGGCGCCGAGACGCGTCTTGCACATCGAATACGCGGCTCGCATGGTCATGGCGGACTCTCTCGAACTCGCGAAGGCTTGATGACTCGAAACCCCCGCCAGTTCCTTCCTCATTTGTGAATCTGCGACACTTTTCGCACTAACGTCCTGGCCAATGCCAGGTGACAGCGCCAAGCTTTCCCGCATCGGCTATTGTGGTCTCACCGAGTATTTTCTTGAGGGTGATTGAATGACATCCCGATTGTTCCGCAAGTGCTGAAATGAGTCGTGTGGCATGAGTTACCACAATGATCTGCGTCCGTTCTGATGCTCGCCCGATTAGGCGTGCAAGAGCACCGAGGAGATCGGGATGAAGGCTCGTCTCAGGCTCATTCAAGACCATTACCGCGGGTGGCCTTGGTGTCAAAAGGGCGGCGATCCATAACAAGTACCGTAGGGTTCCGTCCGACAACTCCGCTGTGCCAAGCGGTCGGAGCAAACCGTGCTGAGCCATTGTCAGCGCGAAGCGGCCCTCGGTGTTCTCTACTGATACGCGGCTCCCCGGAAAAGCGTCCTCAATAGCCACCCCAAGCAAGTCACTTGCGCCGATCTCGTGGATTGTTTGGATTGCCGCCGCAAGATCGGAACCATCGTTGCCGAGTATGGGTGTCAAAGTGCCAACTTGAGGCGAGCGCACTGGTGCGTCAGCGTCTGTCCTAAAGTGATCATAAAAACGCCAATTGCGAATCGACTCTCGCAACGTCAGCATCTCTGGTGCATTTCGAGGATCGGACACATGGGTCATCATGCTGTCGAAGTTTGAGAGACAATCGGTCACAACGTTCCAAGTGTTGTCCTCCCTTCGGATTTGAACAAGAGGACCCTTCCGATCCACGAGCATCGCACTCGGACGAAGTACCGAGCCATGCCAGATGCATTCACGCTTGATCTGAGGATCAAGGCTAAAGGCTGACAAGCCGGGAGGCGGGAGGCCGAGGTCAATCAGATAACCATATTCATCGCCGGCAAATCCGAGACGCAAGGTTATCGGGTGTTTTCGTCTCGTTCCTTGAATTGGGTGATCACCAGACTTCATTGACCGCGAGAAGGACTCTGGTCCGGCCCATAGGGTTGACTGCAGGCCGCCTTCGCGCGCAACTGACGAGACCACACGGCCTTGCGCGGTATCGGCAAGAAGACGTAGCGCCCGATACAGATTTGACTTCCCGCTCCCGTTAGAGCCCGTGACGACATTGAGCTTTTGCAAAGGAACGACAAGGTCTCGCAATGATCGGTAGTTGGAGATGGCAACGGTTGTCAACATGCTTCACTGGCAAATTCTCGTCGGGTTCAATGCACTGCTGTGGGAGTAACGTCCGCTGCACCAAGGAGCTTGGCGTTCAACGACCCTCCAGTGAATAACATCTCCTCCAGAGCGGCGTTCACGTCGGCAAGTTGCAACCGACCGTCACCGCCATTTTGGATGTAGAACTGAGCTGCCCTGCGCATCAGTTCCTTGATGAAAGCGGCGGCCTTATCCGTTCTGCGAACGATCGTCTCCACGACGCTCTCGTCCAATGGAAGTCCACAGGCGTAGAGGCGCACCAGCAATCTCCGGCCGTTTTCGTCGGGCAGCGGAAATTCGATTGCCTGATCGATACGCCCTGGCCTCGACGCGAGTGCCGCCTCCAATGAATCGGGACGATTTGTTGTAAGGATAAACAGAACTGCTGCGTCTTCACGAAGCCCATCCATTTCGTTCAACAGTTTGTTGAGAATACTTTCGTCACAAGGGCCGTACATGGTTTCTCGGGCGCGTGCAATGAGGTCCACATCCTCAATCACGATCATCGCGGGCTGGAGGAAGCGGGCAAGCTGAAAATAGCGATCCAGGAGCCCGACTTGCTCTGCGGTAACTAAGAGTGTTGTGTGATCTGGCAATTGGCCGGCCAGATAGTGAATTGTGTGGGTCTTTCCTGTTCCGGGCGGCCCATAAAAGAGGAGGCCCTTCTTGATAGGCAGACCGAGCTTCCTGAGCCGCTCACGTTGGCGGACAAAGTCCCCGATATTCCGATCGAGAAGTTGTAGCGTCTTTTCCGGTAGGATCACCTCATCACGTTGCACATTGCGGAGTTTGTGGACACGCAAGGGGCCGTGGTGCCCAGAATAGCGATCTGGACTTTCAAGCGAAATCACCTTGCCTCGGTAGGAGGCTGTCTGCCGCACCAACGCTTCAAGTTCGTCAAGGAGTCGGCGGGAAAGGTGAGAGCCATCTTCTCCCGGAGGTACGGCGATCTCGATGTGAGTCCCTTCAGCGTGTCCAAAGCGAAAGGCAGAACTCAGCAAAAGCGCAAATGGTACCGCGCCGTCCTGGACAAGCCAAAGTCCCTGTCGAAGGCAGCGAGCAGGTAAAGTCTCTCCGATGTCGATCTCGTCATTCTGTAGAGGACCGATCACCACTGGAAAATGCTGATTTCCCAATAGGTGGGCCACCGTCAGAGTTTCATGTTGATACTGGGTGTGAACTCCGACCAGCTTGGCCTTTGGATGTTTCGCGAACATTTTGTCCAACGCAAGCTGGACGTCCACCCGCGCTGTCACCGGAAACGTGCGGCTAGCGGTGATCAAGTCCTGCAACGGGCGTTTTCCGAAGTGGCGTTTTAGCGCGGTCTCTGCCAGCGGAACTACCGCTTTCCTGGTCTTCTTCATTCGCGAATACCTTTCAATTCTGAAGACAAATAATACTCTGCGATCAGGCCATTGCTGAACTCCCAGCGAGTGCTCGCCGCTGCTGTCCCTGTCTCAATGGTGCTTTGCATGCCGCTGCGGAACGACTTGCTGCGGAGGAGCTTCCGGTATTAGCGTCTGTTGCGACTGGGCAGCAGTCGGCGCTTCCGGCGTTCCTTGTCGCATGTTGGCAAACCACGTACCCAAAGCGAATCCCAGTGCTAGTGCGGCACTGGCAACGACAGGCAGCCAAATCGCCCAAACCTGCTTTTCCAGCCTAACAAGGAAATCGTCCATCTGCTGCGCCCTAGTGGTCATGCTCCGCAGGAGCGACTCATTGGCGCTTCTGACCTTTTCGATCACTCCGATGTCAGGGTGAGCTACTTCTCGTAGCACGTTCACAAGTTGCTCTTGAACGGAGTTCATTTCAGAACAGGACTGGTCAAGCGCTTTTGGCCGTATCCGGCAGACCGGACTGCTGAAAGCACTGTCGCAGGCTCTCGCCCAGAAGCTTCGCTATGCGTGGCGGGTCCAAACCTGTTTCCAATTCCTTCGGCAACTGCGCAATCCGTGAATCAAGGTGGGATGTGTATCTTGCCATTCGCCTCTCGACTTCATTGGCCTGAGACACAGCACTTTCTAGAATCTTCCGCAAAGACTTGCGTTCTACAGCGATCTCTGCGGGCGCTTCTCGCGTGAGCAACGCGAGGATCCCCATTGCTTCCAGTACCCTGAGCATTTCGTCGTTTGGGCTGAGTGTACGTGTGTGAGCGATGACCCTGTAGTATTCCGTCTGCCGTTCAGCGGGCACCAGTCCTGCCAGTTCATCGAACAGTGTTTTGCTCTCGGACTCTGCGCCCGCCAAATTGAGGAGTTCCTGATCGGGGCTCATGGTAGGAACATCTCCTTCGCCCGGTCGAATTCCGAGAACAGACGCCGTCGATAGCTTTCCGCGCGCATAACAATCGAAGCGCGCTTCAATTCGTTGACGGCATTCTGCCTCGTGGCAACCTGACCTAGCCGGACTCCGTGTTGCCGTGCTGGGTTCTCCAGTTCTGCCAAACGAAATTCCATACGAATCACGCTCGGCGATAGCGCTTCGCGGAAACGAATGGCCTGCTCAGCTGAGTCCCAATAGCTAAAGTCTGCCTGAGGACTTGTCGCATTCTGGACAATCAGATACTGCGTCCGCTCCTGCAGTCGGTTGGCCCAGGCAAGGACACTCTCAACGCTTGCCGGGTCTGGTGTGACAACGCCTACAGCAGTGAAGCGCGCGCCGGTTGCCGAGACATCGTCATACATCGCGTCGAACCAATCACTCGCTACTTGCCCCGAACCGGCTCCCATGTCGGCGAGGATGATCGCCGCGCCGGATTCGAGGTGATCTACGAACGCGTCGAGACCGGCTGGCGTGTGAATATTCACCTTGGCTACTGACCCGTTGAAGAAGTGCTTGAGCGAGCCCCGTGCCTTGTTTTCTGTATCGAGGTCGAGCAGTGTGAACGGAATCTCATGGGCTTCGAACCACTCGGCCAGGGCGACCATCAGGCCGGTCTTGCCAACTCCGCCTTTGCCACCCATCGTGAAAACGACTCGCTTGTTCTTTGTTTGGGTGTTCATCGCGATCCTCCTTGGCTGACGAGTTTCAACGGCTCGCTTTCCTCAAAGTGAAAGTGCTTGGGTTTTCCTTTCTGCTCGACTGGTTTTGCTTTGAGCGCCGCGATTCGCGATGCAACGTCGTCGTGACTCAAACGCGTGTTCAACGACGATTCCGGTTCGAGCGGTGGCAGTTCGTACTGCACCTGCTTTCGGTGTTTGGCGCGAACCTTGATGAAGGAGTGAATCGTGCTGACTGCTACGTCGAGGCCTACACGCTCGTGAAGAATGCGGACGATGTCGCGGTAGGTGCAGCCCTTCCGCCGAAGCTGGCGGATGAGTTCGCGGTGAGTTTCGAGTTTGGAGCGGGGTGATTTCTGCGGGATCGAATCCAGCAGGGAAACAAGAGTCGGGTCCATGATTTTCAGGCTCCTTGGCACCTGGCCATCACAGTCCGTTAACAGTCCGATAACCCGTCTCCACAGTCCGATAAGTGCCCTAGAGGGCTATCCGTACCGTTTAATTTCAATCAGTTACGAACTCTAGGACGACTTTCACGGCGGTAACACGGGTTCAAATCCCGTCGGGGACGCCAACCTTGACAAGATCGTCCGCATCATTCAAAGTGTCGCTTAAATCCTGCATGATCGACGTGTTTTGTGAGTTCAAAAAGCCCATAGAGTGAGACCACACCAAACCGTTAGGAAAGAGCATCGAGCATAGCTCCCGACGTTCGCTCAGTCCGGCCTTGGCCCATGCAGCAGGAAGGTCGATCAACTCACGCTGCGTCTGAGCGACGAGTTCTTCCATCGTGCAACGCTCTGATTCCAAAGCACTAAGCTGTCCTTCAATCAGAGCAATTTCCTCAGTGATGTTCTGCTTCAGTGCAGCGAAATCCTCCTCGGCCAACTCGCCCTTCAGTTTTGCCTTGATCGCTTCGGAGTTCAAATGGCGTTGCTCCTGTAATCGGATGGTCAACGCGCGGGAAGTCTGTTTCGCCTGCTCCTGCCTCGTTGCCCAGACTTCTTTGGCAATATCAGGTAACAGCGCCAGATACTCTACGGTTGGCTGGTACATGCCAATCCACATCACGAAGGCGTTCTCCAGTTCCTCCGCAGGAACGAACACGGAGCGGCACCCCGGCTTATAGCACCAGTAGTAGCGGAACTTCTTTTTGGCGATTCCCGCAGTCAGGCCCTTATTGCACTTTGCGCAGCGGATGAACTGGCGCAGCGGGAACTTTGGGTTCAGCACTTGGCGCGTCTGAGCGGTCTTCGAGCGGCCCGTCAGAACTTCTTGCACCTTGTCGAACAGCTGCTGGGTCACGATAGGCGGGTGAACACCGCGCACCACGAGATCGCCCGACTTCACCCAACCAGCATAAAGCGGGTTGCGGAGCATCGCGTGCCACGTTTGCCTTGGCAGCATCGCCCCTCGCTCCGTTCGTAAGCCAAGCGCCGTGATGGTGCGGAGTACATCGTCAGCGTTGTAGTTCCCAGATGCCATCAACTCAAAGCCTTTGCGTACCAAAGGAGCACGCTCTCCATCAATCTTGATCGTTGAGCCTGCCCCATTCTTCGGGTTCGTATACTGACACGCGCATAAATTAGATCATCCATGACTGGGCCGATTCTAACCTGTAACGCCAACTAGGAGAAAGAGCACTGCCGTGCCAGACGGGTGCCTGGCGGGGGTGGTGGAGTGGTCGGAGGCGTCCCGGGTGGCATTCCAGGCGGTCAGCTTGGGGGAGTGATTGGAGGGATCGTCAGTGCCACTTCAAGTCCTGCGTATGTACCCAAGTTACAACCGGTCATGCCGCAACGGATCCGCATCTCGCAAGGCGTAACCAAGGGCTTGCTGATCCAAAAGATACAACCGCAGTATCCAGTGCTCGCTAAGGCCGCTCGCGTTCAGGGGGATGTCGTTCTCAGCGCTATTATCAGCAAAGAGGGCAACATCGAGAATCTTCAGCTGGTAAGTGGGCACCCGATGCTGGTACCAGCGGCCATTGAGACTGTGAAACAGTGGCGTTACCGGCCCTACCTTTTGAACGGACAACCAGTCGAAGTGGAGACCACCATCACAGTCACTTTCGAGTTGACTCAGTGAAGAGTAAGTAGTGGAAGGGGCGATTATGATGCTTTCCTACAGATTGGTGCGGTTGATTGAAAGCAATGCTGACATGCTGGCCACGGGGCTGGAGAGGAAGGTAATGTCTTCCGCTTGCATGAGTAGCTCTCACACTATTCCCACCCATGAATTGCGGGAGCGTGTCTACGAAATCTATCGTCACCTGGGCGATTGGTTGCTTGCCAAGAACCAGCAGGACATTGAGCAGCGTTATCGGGAAATCGGGGCGCGGCGCGCAATACAAAAGCTGCCACTGCCCGAAGTGATCCAGGCGATTGTGCTGACCAAGGAAAATCTTTGGGATTATCTGAAAGCCGAAGCTGTGCTCGACTGCGCAGTTGAAATCATGAGTGAGCTGGAACTGCTGCAGATGGTGGAGCAGTTTTTCGATCGCGCCATTTATTTTGCCACAGTCGGTTACGAGGAACAGTTGGAGCATATCAGGTCGCAAGAGCACAAAGCAGAACACGAAGTTGTGGCAGGCTAGCAATATTCCAGCTCGGACTTTGCTTACCCCCTCTACTATCCTCCATCGACAGTCCCGTTGACTTGGTGACCGAAATCACAAACTAGAGTGACAGTGCGCATGGCTGAAATCCTTCCAAAGGGTCAGGCTGATGTTGGGTGTGGAGGCGTCATATGACAGTCTTGGAGTACACACAAGACACGCCCGAAGCCCGGAAGCAACCTTCCGCTATCTCTCTAAACAATGTGCTGTACGCCACGGACTTCTCAGCAAGGTCGGAATCGGCGTTTCCCTATGCGACTGCAATCTGCCGGCGTTTCGGCAGCACATTGCATCTCGCACACGTCCTCTCCGATACGAATGTGCTGCTTATGACCGGCGGCGTTGACTACGTAAGTGTGGACACGATCTACGAAGATGCCCGTTGCGAAGCGCGGGAAAAGATCCAGCAGCTTGCAACTCGCTTGGGGAAAATTCCACACCAGACCTACCTTCGGCATGGGCAAGTGTGGACGAATCTGAGCAGCATTGTCCGCGAGAAAAACATTGACCTGATCGTGCTCGGAACTCACGGCCGCACTGGATTCGGCAAGTTGATTCTGGGTTCCGTCGCCGAGGATATTCTCCGGCACGCTCCCTGTCCTGTTCTGACCGTCGGGCCAAGGGTTTGTGGCCGGGCCAGGCTGCCGAATTTTCGCACCAACGGTGGAGAATTAGCGCCGGTCGAACTGGACCTGCGGCATATTCTTTATGCCACAAATGTCGCTCCGGTCTCACCGGAGGTAGCGTCGCTCGCAATTGCGCTGGCCACCGATTTTGAAGCGCAACTGACGCTGATGCACGTGATTGAGAGATACACGAACCCGCACGACCGCCCGGCGCTGATCGAAGCTGGAGCCGAGCGGTTGCAGGCCATAGTGCCAAGGGATGTAAGGCTGACTGCACCTGAAATCGTAGTGGAAGTTGGTTCGGCGCCAGAATGCATCGTGAAAGTAGCGCGGGAACGCGAAGCCGATCTGATTGTGCTGGGAGCGCATCCCGCCAATCTAACAACGCATCTGCCCTGGACGACTGTGCACGATGTTGTAGCGCACGCACCCTGCCCGGTCCTGACCGTGCGTGCCGAGCGAGGTGATCTATGACAGGAACCATTCTTTTCGTCATTGCCCTTCTCGCGATGGCTGTAGGACTGTTCGTGTTCCGTGCGATTCCCGGCATGCGGGCGTACTTCGAATATCGAGGTAAGCGCCTCATCACCTGCCCGGAAACTCACAAACCTGCGGCTGTCGATGTTGCGGCTGTCGAAGCGGCTGTTGGCGCGTTTGTCTCCGAGCCTGCTCTGCGTCTCAAGCAATGCTCACGTTGGCCCGAGCGTCAGGATTGCGGTCAGGAATGCCTGCAGCAGATTGAAGTGGACCCCCAAAACTGCCTCGTCTGGAATATCGTCGCGAACTGGTACGAAGGCAAAAAGTGCGTCTACTGTCACAAGACCTTCGGCAAACTCAACCATCTTGATCATGCTCCGGCGCTGCTCAGCCCAGACCACAAGACAGTGGAGTGGAGAGAGTTGTGCCCCGAGCAGCTTCCCGACATATTTTCTACTCACAGCCCGGTGTGCTGGAACTGTCATGTGGCTCAGACATTTCGCCGTCTGTATCCGGAACTTGTTGTGGAGCGGGAACAGGAGCCAAAGCGCATGATGTGACGGGACGGCGCAGAAGAAAGAGGTCCAGCCGCAGCCGGGAAAAATCCAATCTGAGACACGCGGAAGAGGAGGCACTTATGACGACCATGGCACCGCAACTATTGGAACGTAAATCAAAGTCCATTGCAACTATGCGGGCGCTTGTATTCCACGGCCCAAACCAAATTGCAATTGAAAACGTACCGGTTCCCAGAGCAGGCGTCGGAGAAGCCGTCATTCGAGTCACCCTGACCACGATTTGCGGAACTGACATTCACATTGTGAAGGGCGAGTACAAAGTGCGTCCCGGCCTAGTCATTGGACATGAACCGGTCGGGGTAATTCACGAACTGGGTGACGGATTGACTGGGTACCGAGTCGGCGAACGCGTCTTGGTCGGCGCCATTACACCGTGTGGCCAGTGCGGAAGCTGCCTGAGCGGGCAGTGGTTACAGTGCGGCGGTCCGATCGGTGGGTGGAAATTTGGAAACACCATTCACGGCGCGCAGGCGGAGTATCTGCTCGTGCCAAACGCGCAGGCCAACCTTGCAAGAATCCCGGATGAACTCAGTGATGAACAGGTGGTTCTGCTGGCGGACATTGCCTCGACGGGCATTTCTGCGGCCGAAAGCGCAGATCTAAGAATAGGCGACACGACTGCGGTTTTCGCGCAAGGCCCGATTGGGCTCTGTGCGACGGCGGGCGCTCGGCTTAAAGGCGCAAGCCTCATTATTGGAGTTGAGTGCGACCCCGCGCGGGCGGCTATGGCCAAAAAGATGGGTGCCGACATTGTGCTTGATTTCAAAAAGTGCGATGTGGTCGCAGAAGTTCTTCGCCTTACCGATGGCAGGGGTGTGGATGTGGCCATTGAAGCCCTGGGTACACAATCCACGTTCGAAAGCGCTCTCCGCGTTCTCCGGCCCGGAGGCACGCTTAGCAGCCTGGGCGTGTACTCGGGAAAGTTATCCGTGCCTCTTGAGCCGTTTGCTGCTGGTCTGGGCGATCACAAGATCGTCACAACTCTATGCCCAGGCGGGAAGGAACGGATGCGGCGATTGATGGAAATGGTGCTTCATCGTCGGCTGGATCTGACGCCATTGCTCACGCATCGCTTCAAACTCGAGCAAATTACCGATGCATACCGGCTCTTTGCCGAGCATCGCGACGGTGTCCTCAAAGTGGCCATCGAGCCGTAAGTGTGTTACGTGGTGGACTAAGCAAAACGATTGCGCGGCGGTGAGAACTTACCGCCGCGCATTGTTGGCTCTCTGGGTTACACAAGTTACATTCGCATTTCCCATCCTCAATGATGAACTGTCAGAACCGGGCATTTGGCGTGGCAGATCACTTCATGGGTGAGGGCCCACGGCATGTGCGCGGCCATTCGCGGGGAGGGCGTTCGGTTTGCGCCCATGACAATCAGATCAACTCCGTGCATCGCCGCTGCGTCTAGGATCCCTTCTGGCAGGAAGTCCGTCCCGGCCACACATTCCGGCTCGGCCACCAGACTTGTGTTGGCTGGAACCAGTTCCCTGAGTTTTCTCACGCTCTCGTCTCTCATCGTTCGCTGCCATTCCGTAAGTTTCTTAGCAGTGTAGGAAAATGGGCCGTAGACTGCGGGGCCAAAGTCAGCAATCGGCATGGGCTGGATCATGTGCAGAAGCACAAGTTTTGCGTGGTATTCTTCCGCCAGAGATAGGGCGTATGGGAAAGCCTTGGCGGAGGCTGGTCCGAAATCAGTTGCGAAGAGAATCCGCTTGAAGTCCACAGTCCCCGAGTCCGCAGGCGGTACATGCGGACCCACAGTGAGCACGGGACACGAAGCCGAGTGTAAGACCTCTTCGGCGACGGATCCCAGGGCCAACTTCTTCAGTCCGCCTCTTCCGCGTGTGCCCAGCACCAGGAGGTCGGCGTTTTCCCGTTGACTTACTGATGCCAGAACCTCCCAGACCGGACCCTGTTCAAGCAGAAGATCATGTTCGAGATCATTCAGTCCTGCCTTCTTGCCCAGGTTCTTCATCTGCTGCTCGGCTTCGAGCCGGCGACGATCTAGTTCCCTTGGCCATGGTTCCATGGGGATCGGCTCGCGCGGTTCCGGCTGAATTGCGTGTACGACGGAGAGCGGGCAACTGTACCTGTATGCAATCGCGAGAGCGTATGCGAGGGCTCGTTCTGAAGCATCTGAAAAGTCTGTGCCAATCAAAACGTGCTTAAAACCGATACATTGTTTTGGATCATGCACTTGTGCAATCGTGGACATAAGTACCTCCTTCGCGCTTCAAGCGCGGAAATGCCGCGATACAATCGTTCGCAAGCCGTTACCAGATAGGCGTGCCATCCTTGTCGCGGAACGTGAAGGTTTCTGTGCCGCGAGTCACTTCACGGGCAAAAATGGTCTCCACACCTTCAAACTGCAGCTTGACGCCAATCACCGTGATGGCATCGCCCTTATTGAAGAACAGATCGTAGTTCTTTACGAACTTAGTCGTCGCCAGATGCACTTCGATCGTCTTGTTCGGAGACAATCTCAAAATCAGGTGCGAACCCAATCCACCACTCATGGGGCACTGACGGTCCTTTACCTCTTCGACGGTTCCTTTGAACACGGCTTCCGCCGCTGGATCATACTTCGGAACCGCAACGTTAGGCTCTGACTTCTGGGCCCCAGCGGCCAGGGCGGTCGTCAGAACCAGGCCAATAATCGCAAGAATATTAACGATGATGCGCGAGGTTTTCATGAACTACCTCCTCTTTACCACCGGAACGCTGAGCTTTCCACACTTAGTGTGGTCCTCTTATATCCATGGCGCTGTGACCAGGATCACCGAGCGCCGTGATAGGGCCCTCGCTTCCTGCGTGTTTACCCCTAAGGCCCGGAGTCACGATTGAGGGTGATGGGAATCACTGCGACTGTTCTCTGAAATGTTGAAACTTTCAGCTAGGCAGCCACTGAGTTGTCGAGTTCTCGCAACAATTCTTTGGAATCCTTGTTTTTCTGTTCATATTCGCAATGGACTAGGAACGCGAGACAACGGCTGCTTAGGCTGGGTTGAGATTTTTATAGGAGAGGAACCGAAGTCATGAGGACGACAAAGCTGCTGATGCTGGTAATGACAATCGCGGTGGCCCTGTTCATTCTTATTCCAAAGCTGTCATGGGCTGCCGATGACGGAGCGACGATCTATAAAGCAAAATGCGCCGCCTGCCACGGGGCGGATGCTACGGGCAAGCCTGCAGCCAAGATTCCGAGCCTGGTTTCGGATGAGGCCAAGAAAGTTCGGACGATGATCTGACCAAAGCCGTTACGGAGAAGGCGAAGCACCCGGCTCCTATAAAGAGTCTAGCCCCTGACCAGGTGAAGGCGGTCGTTCAGTACGTTCGCAGCTTACAGAAGTAGTCATGGCATTGGCGGTTCCTCTTTGCGCATCCCCCGCTGCAAACGGTTCACGGGCGGCGGGTGAAGAAAGCGGGAGGACGAGTATGAGGATGTTCGGCTCAATTCGGCGGAAGGGAGATAAACCTCGCCGACCTGTGGTTTGCCGGCAATCTCCTCGCCTCGCTGCTCTGCCAGGAGGGACAGCCCCGCCGGGTCCGGTTGCTCACCACTCCGGACCCTGCCTTCTTGTTTCAGCCGACCATACTGAAGTGGTCCACACGGTTCTCGATTGCGCTGCGCCCCGGCGTGGGGTTTCCTCGTATTTCATTCCGACGGAGCACAAATCACGTTGGGGAGCAGCGAGGAGAAATTTCCATGAGTAAGGCGCTCCTTTATGACGCGACCATGTGCATCGGTTGCAAGCAGTGTGAAGTTGCCTGCGCGGAACAAAACAAGCTGCCCTATGACGACAAGGTAGCAGCAGAGTCGGTGCAATCGGAGCACAAGTATACGGTCGTCATGACCAAGAACGACAAATTCATGCGCCGGCTGTGCATGCACTGTGAACATCCGGCTTGCGCCTCGGCTTGTCCGGTGGGCGCGTTTCATAAGACTAAGGAAGGTCCCGTTGTATACGACGTCTGGAAGTGCATCGGCTGCCGATACTGCATGGTGGCATGCGCGTTTGCCCAGCCGAAATACGAGTGGCATTCTCTGAATCCGCGAGTCCGCAAATGTATTATGTGCCCCGACCGAGTGGTTGCCGGCAAGCAGACGGCTTGCGCTGAGATTTGTCCGACGGGCGCCACGAAGTTTGGCGATCGCGACGATCTCATCAAAGAAGCGCAAGACCGCATCCGCCAGAATCCGTCGACGTACCTGCCTCGCATTTACGGCCTTCACGAAGTGGGAGGAACGTGTGTCCTCATCCTCTCCAGCGTGAATGTGGAAGAGTACGGCTATCCCGCATCGAACAAAATCGGCGACACTCCAATGCCGGAATACACCGGACGTGTCATGGAAAAGATTCCAGACTTCATTCCGGTGTGGTCATTAGTGCTGGGAGGCATTTATTGGATTTCACATCGCCGCCAGGAAGTGGCAGCCGCTGAAACCGCAGAAAGAGTAGAAGACGAAGGGAACAGGAGTAAGGGATGAAGATCAAGCTGACCTTCTGGAGAGTCGTGTTCATTGTGATCATGGGCATGGGACTGTACTCCACGTTTGTTCGCTATTCTCATGGACTGGGCGCAGTTTCAAACATGTCGGATCGGTTTCCCTGGGGACTCTGGATTGGCTTCGACTGCCTGTGTGGCGTCATGTTGGCGGCGGGTGGCTTCTGTGTGATTGGCGCTGTCTATCTGTTCAACATCCAGAGGTTGCACAGCGTCGTGCGCCCCGCGGTGTTAACAGCATTCCTGGGCTATCTGCTTTTTATCGTCGGCCTGCTGTTTGACCTTGGGCGCCCCTGGTACATCTGGCATCAGCTCATCTACATGAATCCGCACTCCGTCATGTTCGAGGTCGGCATGTGTGTGATGGCCTACACCACTGTGCTCTTCTTCGAGTTCCTCCCCAACGTGCTGGAACGTTTCAACCTGAAGGCTCCCATTCGGTGGATCAAAAGGATCTACGCCGTGCTGGTCGTGCTGGGAATTTTGCTCTCCACCTTGCACCAAAGTTCGCTCGGATCCCTGTATCTGATCATGCCGAGCGAGCTGCATCCGTTTTGGTACACGCCCGCGTTGCCATTCCTTTTCTTCGGATCGGCAATCGCAGTTGGATTAGCCATGACCATCTTCGAGTCTACGCAAAGCGCGAAAGCCTTCGGCCGTCACCTTGAACTCCCGGTTCTGGTCGAACTGGGCGGCGCTTTGCTGGTGGCTCTATGGGTGAATGCTCTGCTGCGCTTCGAAGACTACTTCCATCGTAGCCTACTGGGTCAAATCATCAAACCCAGCTATGAGGCGTATTTTCTGTGGCTCGAACTGGCACTGGCCTTCGTGATTCCGATCAGCATGCTCAGCTTCAAGAAGGTCAGACTATCGCCCAACGGCTTGTATCTGGCCTCGGTCATCAGCTTGCTCGGGTTCATTACCAACCGTCTCAATGTGAGCCTCATCGGCTTCGAGACCTACGTCGGCCATCACTACATCCCGAAGTGGACGGAGTTCTCAGTGACGCTCATGATTATCGCGATGGGCTTCGCCCTTTTCGGGGTGGCGGTGAAGCACCTCCCTATTTTTCCCCAAGAAAACCATGTAGTCGAGCAGCGTGTCCGAACCAAGCCTGAACCCCTAGTCGGTACGGTGGTACTAGGCCATGCGGGAGATTGAACCAGTTCGCGCAAGTTTGCGACAGAAGCGAGTGACCCACAGCATCAGCGCAAAGTTGATCGGGTCGCTGTCGGCGGTGATGCTCGTCATTTTTGCGCTTCTCGGATACCTGAACATCCGATTGCACCGCCAGCATCTGGAAGCCGCCACATTGGCCAGCGCCGAGCGCGTCAGTGACGTCATCAAGCGCAGCACTACTTATTACATGCTGCGCAACGATCGCGAAGGCCTCTACCACGCGATCCAAACCATGGCCGACGAGCCCGGCATGGTCAAGGTGCGCATCCTCGATCAGGAGGGGCGGATTAGTTACTCCACCGATCCGGCGGAGGTCAGCCACGTACTCGATAAGTCGGCAGAGGCTTGCTACGGCTGTCACATTCAATCGCAGCCGCTGACGCGCCTGAATCGTCCCGACCGCTTTCGCATTTATCGGAATGGCGGCGGACAGCGTGTGCTGGGTGTTATCACCCCCATCGAAAATCAGCCCAGTTGCTCCAACGCCGACTGTCACGCACATCCTGCTAGCCAGCAGGTCCTAGGAGTGCTGGATACCAATCTTTCGCTGGCGAAAGCGGACGCGCAACTTGCGGTCAGCAGCACCCGCATGTTCGTTTATACGGCGGGAGCAATGCTGATTGTGGCCGTATTAAGCTGGTTATTCGTGTGGCGAGAGGTCGGCCAACCGATCAAGGCGCTGAAGAAGGGCACAGAGTATCTTTCCCAAGGAAATCTTGGCTACCAGATTGAGGTGCGATCCAACGACGAAGTGGGGGACCTGGCTCACTCCTTCAACAGCATGAGCCTTCAGTTGCGCGCAGCAAATGAAGAAATCGTCACCTGGGCAAAGACCCTAGAAGATCGGGTCGCGAAGAAGACACGCGAACTCAAGAGCACGCACGACCACATGCTGCATGTGGAAAAGATGGCTTCGATGGGCAAAATGGCGGCTGTAGTTGCTCACGAGGTCAACAACCCTCTCTCCGGCATCCTGACCTATGCCAAGCTGTTGCGAAAGTGGGTGGGGTCGGGCCAAGCTGAGCACGAAAAACGCGAAGAGGCCATGGAATGTCTGGAGCTCATCGCTGCGGAAAGCCGGCGCTGTGGTGATTTGATCAAGAATCTCTTGAGTCTCTCGCGCACGGCCCCCATGAATGTGTTGTCGACCGACCCGCACGAAGTGATCGATCGTTCTCTGCTTCTGGTGCGGCATCAACTGGAACTTGGCGGAATCGAGCTGCAACTGAAGCTTGCCGAAGATCTGCCTCGCGTACCCTGCGATCCTGCGCAGATCGAACAAGTCCTGCTCGCGCTGATCATGAATGCGATCGACGCCATGCCACGGGGCGGGACTCTCTGGATTGAGACTCAGCTAACTCACGATGAGGTCGAGATCAAGGTGCGGGACGATGGAGCCGGCATCGCTCTTGATGTACTGCCGCAGATATTCGAACCTTTTATGACGACGAAAGAGAATGGCCACGGAGTCGGGCTGGGCCTGGCCATCAGCCTCGGCATTGTGGAGCGCCATAACGGGCGCATCGAAGTCGAATCACAGTTGGGCCGGGGCACCACCTTCACCGTGACCCTGCCAACTCAAGGCCCCGAAGCTTCGCTGACATCGGTCGGCGACGCCGCGGTGAAGGTGAGGTGATTCAAGTGAGCACACAGGGAAAGCTTTTAATCGTGGACGACGAACTCAGCGTGCGCGACTCGCTGAGTAAATGGTTTCGCGAAGAGGGTTATGAAGTGGCCGCGACGGAAAACGCCAGCGACGCCCTCACCCGATTGGCCGAGCAGCGCTGGGATGCAGCCCTGGTGGATATCAAAATGCACGGCACCGACGGCATCGAACTACAGCGCCGTATGCACGAGGTTGATCCAGAGCTGGTCGTGATCATCATGACCGGCTATGCATCGGTCGAGACCGCGGTCGCAGCGCTCAAGAACGGCGCCTATGACTATGTGACCAAGCCGCTGGACCCGGATGACATCGCACACCTGGTGAAGAACGCTCTCGCGCATAAGCGGACGGTCCGAGAGAATGTACTACTGCGCGAGACGGTTGCCGAAGTTGCGCGTCCGGGAGAACTGATTGGACAAAGCACTCCCATGCGCAAGATTTTTGACGCCATTGACACCGTTGGGCCCACCGACGCAACTGTGTTGATCACTGGCGAGAGCGGCACCGGCAAGGAACTGGTGGCGCGAGCGATCCATCAGGCCAGTTCGCGAAGATTTCATCCGATGGTCGTCATTCATTGCGGCGCGCTCACTGAGACGCTTCTCGAAAGCGAACTCTTCGGCCACGAAAAAGGTGCCTTTACCGGCGCTCAGTACCGCAAGAAAGGCAAATTCGAGATTGCCGAAGGTGGAACGGTGTTCCTGGACGAGATCGGCGACATTACCCTGAAGACCCAGACCGATCTGCTGCGGGTGCTGCAGGAGCGCGAGATCACCCGCGTAGGCGGCAATCAAATCATCAAGGTGGACTTCCGCTGCGTCGCCGCCACCAACAAAGATCTGGAAAGGTTGATCGAAGAAGGAAAATTCCGGCCCGATCTTTTCTATCGGCTGAATGTCTTCCGCATCGAACTCCCCCCGTTGCGCGCGCGGCGCGAGGATATCCCGCCGCTCGTGGATCACTTCGTTCGCAAGTTCTCTCTGGCCATGAATAAGCGCATCACGCGGGTTTCACCTTCGGCCATGAATCAGTTGCAGCAGCAACCCTGGCTTGGCAACGTCCGTGAACTGGAGAATGCGGTGGAACGCGCCATGGTCGTGGGACAGGAGCCGGAGTTGCGCGAGCAGGATTTCATCTTCAAGCCACAAAGCGATGTTCGCCCCGGCGGTTCGAGCAAGACCCTGGAGGACACGGAGCGCGCTCATATCCTACGGGTCGTGGAGGAATGTGGCGGCAATCAGAGCCACGCCGCGGACGTACTCGATATCGACCGGGTCACGCTCTATCACAAATTGAAGAAATACGGCTGGACTCGCACCTCGCTCGATCGAGACAAGAAGCCCGCTGAAATCACCACCCGATGAAGGCATGCCATGAAGCTGCTGCAACTCTTGCCGATCGGGAATGTGGATGACGGGCTGTTGAAAGATCTGAGTCCCGCAGTCGAAGAAATCCTTTCCGTTCCCTGCAAAGTGCTTCCTGTCCGACTGGATCCAGAGTTTGCCTTCCATGGCGAACGGCAACAGTATCACTCTTCAGAAATCCTGCAGCGGATGCAAGGCTTGGTTACTGCCGACTCCTGGCGAATGCTGGGCATTGCGGCCGTGGATCTGTACATCCCGATTCTTACCTTCGTGTTCGGCGAGGCGCAGATGGGTGGCCCTTGTGCCGTGCTCTCGTCTCACCGGCTGCGCGAAGAATTCTATGGCCTTCCATATGACTCCGAACTATTTCGGAGTCGCCTGATCAAGGAAGGCGTGCATGAATTGGGACATACTCTAAACCTGCCTCACTGCGATGACTACCGCTGTGTCATGGCCTCTTCGCATGCCGTGGAATGGATCGACCTCAAGGACAGCGCACTATGTAAATCGTGCTGGGCTGCGGTGATGCCGACGACACAAGTCGGGTTGGCGAAAAAAACCGGTAAAGGGCCTTGAGACAAATCTGATTCCTAAATCAAGGGGAACAAAACTCCGGCCACCCGGTGTCCTGGCTGTTTTGCCTTGGATCCGCGTGGCCGTTGTTTCAGCGGTCCTCTCTTTTTACGGCGGCCGATACATGTTCGGCGCGCGGGCCGTGAGCTCGACTTATGACAGGAAGAACTCTTTCGCCAGGGGCAGCCACTCTTGGTCTGGGATGTGGTTCGTGAGGTTATCCATGGCGACTCCTCCATCCTGCGCCAGCGCTCCAGCGAACGCCGGCATATGGCGCTGCAGGCGGCTTGCCGATTCCTCGGTCCACCAGCGGGCGAGCGCGCCTCCGAGCAAATTGCGAAAGCTTGTCTTGCTATCGGGGGCTTGCACCGTGAGCAGCCAGCCTTCGCCGTAGGGATCGCGAAGCGCAAGCTTCGGATTGCGCACAATCGCTTCGTTGATGTCGGACACTGTGCCCTCGATGGGCGAAATCATGTCGACTCCGCAACCGTCGCTATGAATTGTGCACAGCTTCTGGCCCTGCCGAATCCACTGCCCCCGTTGCGGCAGCATGATGTGCTCTATTTTGCCGGTCAGCTTGGAAGCAAAATCGTCCATGCCGACCCTCACTAGGTTGGGGCTCTCACTCAACGCCCACGTGTGACCGGGGTGGTAGCGCAAGTTTTCCGGCACCTCGAAACCGCCGACCAAGGCTGGCTGTAAGCGTGGCACTGCCGAGTCCCGCTTCGAACTAGACACTTGCAACGCGGGCTGTGCAGCCACGTGGCGAGTGCGGAAATAATCGATCAGCAAGAAGATTGCGAATGTGACGAGAACCAGTAGGACTGTCATAAGTCACCTCGTCGGAGCGCCGTGTTGCAAGCCACTCACACTTTTCTAGAGGCAATCGCGATGCCAAGACGAAGCGGGTCGGCAATGAATCGGCTTGCAGACGGCGATCTTCCCCAAAATCAGGCGGATAGACGAAGTAGCCCCTCGCATCCCGGACTATCGCGAAGAATTCGTCAACTGGGTCTTGATGGAAATCGCAACAGGTCAAAAGACGTTTTGGGCACTTTCTGGGAAGCAACTAGTAGAGCCACAACTTATAGTCAAGGACTTACGGATGTCGAGAGCGGGTGATGAAGTTCACAACAGCGAAGTTGAAGAATGCAACCTGATCTTATCGCCCACTGCGGTATTCTCCGAGTCGCGTTTCCAGCGCACAAACCTGGCGCTCGATCAATAACTTCCCATCCTTCCGCATCTGGGAGATAGAGAGTTTGGCACCGCACAGCTGGCGGAGATCTCGATTCGCGCCGTCGCCCGTTTGGAAGCCTCCACGATCGAAAACCACGATGTCGAAACGCCTGAGGACAATGTCTTAAAGCTTCATGGCGACGGCTCTTCGCTCAATGGTGCTTTGCACTTCGCTGCGGAAGCGCCGGGGCGGGTACCTCCGGAGCCGCCGGACCCTGTTGTGACTGGGCCGCGCTTGGTGTCTGCGGTGTCGCTTGCCGTTCGCTGGCAAACCAAGTGCCCAAGAAGAAGCCCAATGCGAGGGCGGCACTGGCAACGACAGGCAATCACGACTGGGTTTCCACGATGCTTGCGATCCGGCTTCCTTTGTATCCGATGTATCCGAGGCTCGGAATTCGACTAAAGACTCAGTTTGTAATGGAGTCGGTCCATAGCGTCCTTGTTGGAGAAGTCAACCTCGCCTTGGTGACGGCGCCACCGCAGGATGCTCAGATCACGGCTGTGCCTTTTGCTCCCGCTCCGCTCTATGCTGTACTCCCAGAGAACCACCCCGCTGCTCACAAAGAACGCCTGGTTCTCCATGATCTGGCCAAGGATGAGTGGATTCTGTTTCCGAGACGTTTTGATCCGATCGTCTTTGAGGCAATCATGGATGCAGCACAACGTGGGTCCATCGCTCCCAAGCACGCTCACGATGCCATCGCGCCACAGCAGGCAGTGGACCTAGTATTGGAGCACGTAGGCGTCGCCATCCTCACGCAGCCCACTGCGCCAGGCCTTCATCCTGACGGTGTGGTCGTAAAGCTGCTTTCCGATGCATCGTTGTGCTTCAAAACATGCGTGATCCTGAGAGCCGATAACACGTCCCGGCTCATAGAGGAATACGTTCGAATGTTCCTTCGCAAATATGCGCCGCAGCGCCTGCCACTAAAGCGAACGGAATTATCGCTGTCCGCCTGAGTTGTCAGGATGAAAGAGGCAATCCCAACGCCGCGCCGGCTTTAAGTGTTGTGCTGCGTGGCTGAAGTGACGTGTTATTCTTTGCCTTCACTTAGCGCCGCGAAGCAGGGCGCGGGTCAGTGCGTTGCCGACGTCCTGCGGCCCGAGGCCAAGAATGCGGTGGCTGCGATGCGGCACATGGGGTTAAAAATCGTTGTGATCAGTGGAGACACCCAAGGAGTGACTTCCTCTGTGGGGCGCGATCTCGGAGTCGATGAAGCAGTCGGTAAACTTCTGCCCGAGCAGAAAGCAGAATGGGTTAGTGGTCTGCGCAGTAAGAATCGAAAGGTCGCAATGGTCGGCGACGGAATCAACGATGCTCCCGCTCTGGTGGAAGCCAACGTTGGAATCGCAATGGGCTCAGGAACGGACGTGGCCAGGGAGAGCGCAGACGTGATCTTGATCGGAAGCGATCTGTCCAAGCTAGTGGAAACCTTGCGGGTTGCGCGACGATGCCACGGGATCATTATGCAGAATTTCGTCGGCACGCTGGTCGTGGACAGCATAGGGGTCGGCATGGCAGCGTTTGGCTTGCTGAATCCGCTGCTCGCAGCCTTCATTCACGTTACTTCGGAATTGGCCTTCATTCTGAATTCCACAAGATTGTTGCCTCGCACGTCTGCGATCGGGCGATGAGTTCTGGACCGTGCCGCGAACTGGGTATCCGTCGCGTGGTGATGAGAAAGTTGTACAGGAATTGGTCTAGTATGCCGAACACGAGTATAGATTGTCCGCTCAAGACCAGGCGCCTCGTAGTCGGGCAGATTACGATCTGCCGAGGCTGCTGTTGCGGCGATATCGAGCGGGGGTTCCCCGAGGTTCCGGTGGAATGGCTGAAGAGTGAATGGCGGAAAAGGGGGACTTCTGAAGCGAGTCCAATTGACCATCAGCGGTTGTGTCGGACCCTGTGATGTGCCAAACGTGGTCGTGATCACTACCTCATAGGGCACGGAGTGGCTGGGGAATATTGTTAAATTCGACCAGTATCGTAGCTTGCTTGAGTGGGCTGTTCTGTGTCGGGATGCAGGCGAGATGTTAACACTCCCGCGCGAATTCCATGAATGCAGGATCAGCCCGTTTCGTTCAAGCTAAAATGACACGATCAAGACTTGGGCTGGAGAGTCACAGACGATGCAATTGAAGGTGCGCCTGGGCGAGGCGACATACGTTTTGGTCGGAGTCGGCGTCTCAGGTCTAGTAGTTCTTGCGATTGCCTACTTCGTTTATTCGTGCTGGAAGTAGTTCCGACCCGGTAGCGTCAGTGTCGGTCTTCCACCCTCTGACACCGTCGATCGGTACTCGCTCCTTCCTCGCAGAGCACACCTGCCTTCACTCAAATTTAGAACGCCTTCCTCCATGACAATTCGGCAGCTCTCCCGTTAGCTGGTCTGTCGGTGTAGCGAACCAGCACGCGGGAAGCAGATCTTCACGAAGAGTCCCTGACGTCCAGAATCATTCGCCAGCCGAGCGATGCTAAGGTGTCGCCGATATCATCGTGTAATTGTCTTGTCTGAACTTTTCTGGTGTCATCGTTCCATCGCGGCCACGCAGGGCGTTCCGTCCAAAGATCGCCTCGCCCGTGGCTGGAAGCGGTGTGGTGAATGCGGGTGCGATGGTGACACTGCCTCCGATTGCGCCTGACGGATAGAGATAAAGTGCACATTGGGCACGACATCCGGGCGCTGGACGCTACCATCGGTGGAGGCATCGGCCGACACAGGCCGGGCGTCAGGCAGTTGACTCGGCGCAATTGTCCGCTGTTAAATTGCGAAAGTGTTCTGTGGGGAATCGAGGCGGACGGTCTGCGCCCCCGCGGCAGCCGTGCGCCTCAAAGAAGCGAAACCAAAATCTCGTCCACGCGGCTGTCAAGCATGATCAGAAATGGACTCATCGCGACTTGCTTTGTCTGTCTCTTAAGCGCAGGAACTGATCGTGCTCATGGCCTAGACCCAAGCAAACGCCTGACCCAATACCGCCATAATGTGTGGCGAGTTCAAGACGGCTTCTTTCCGGGCAGTCCATCTTGGGCCTCGCAAACTGCCGACGGCTATCTGTGGGTCGTAACATCGAGTGGAGTCTTCCGCTTTGATGGCGTTCGCTTCGTCCCCTGGTCGCCTCCGCCGTCAGCTTCGAATGACACCGAATTTTCGAGCCTGCAAAGAGCGGGGGATTTTGGATCAACGACGGTCTTGGACTTAGTCATATACGAGGCGATCGCATCGTTTCGCATATCAACTTAGGGGTGGTGGGTCCCTAGTGAGAAATCATCTTCGAAGAATTGCACAGTTCGATCGCGAATACATAGGCGGACGTAGCAGGCTGATGCTGGCTCTGATTATGGCTTGTGGCGCCCTCGCGGGTTGTCACTCCCGGCAAACCGACGCCAAACCAGCCATTGAGTTTACCAAGATTCCACCCGCGGCGCAGGGCGGCCGAGAGAGGGTCGATACGATCGCAGGCCGTGTCAGAAACGCCCGCCCGGGGCAGCAAATTGTGATTTATGCGCACAGCGGGCAATGGTGGGTGCAGCCCTGGCCTGAGCGCCCGTTCATTCCCATCAAAGCGGATTCAACGTGGAGCACGGAAACTCATCTGGGGTTTGACTATGCTGCGTTACTCGTGGAGCCTGATTATCATCCGTTACCCGAAATAGATGTAGCTCCGACTCAGGGCGGTTCCGTTGCCCTCGTAACCATCGTCAAGGGTACCGGGACACCGCAATTGGCTCCCACCGGCTCGCTTAAGTTCAGTGGTTACGATTGGAGTGTTCGTGTGATTGAGAGTGACAAGGGAGGCCTAAGCAACCTCTACGATCCCGAAAATGCGTGGACCGATGCCAAGGGCGCGCTCCACATGCGAATTACAAGGAAGTCGGGTAAATGGTCTTGTGCAGAAATATTCTTGGGGCGCACTCTCGGGTATGGCACGTATTCGGTCACTGTACGCGATACGTCCCATCTGGAACCGGCCGCGGTCTTCAGCATGTTTACCTTCGACGACTCAAATAGCGAGCAGCACTTTCGGGAAATGGACGTAGAGGTTGGTGGGCGGGACGCTGAGAACAAAAATAATACGCGGTACACAATTCAACCGCTCTACATTCCCGGGAACCTATACACATTTGCGGCGCCCGCAGGCCCGTTGACATTTGTCCTGCGCTGGGAATCTGGTCATGCAACTTTCAAGACTTTTCGCGGAAGATCTTCGGGCGCGGGAGCGCCACTCGTTTCCGAACATGAGTTCACATCTACGATACCCGTACCCGGCGAGGCGATGCCCCGTCTGATTTTTTATGTCGTTGCGAGCGACAAAAATCCTATGCAGAAGCCAAGCGAGGTGGTGGTTGAGAAGTTCGCATACCTTCCGTGAGAATGCTTGTGGAAGACGGCTTCTACTCAGGTGGGCCATTACCAGCCTCGCCGCTCTCTGCTTGACTGTTTCAGCGTCTGCCGTAGATCCTGCCCGGGACGTGTCGCAATATCTCCGCGAGTCGTGGGGAGCAGAGAAAGGCTTCCCGGGCGAATCTATAACGGCCATCGCGCAGACTTCCAATGGCTATCTCTGGATAGGGACGGATAAGGACCTCGTTCGTTTCGACGGTTTCAATTTTCGTGAGTTTGAATGGGCCCACCCGGATCCAATCGGGATTGGCCCTGTGCGAACGCTCGTAGTGGATGCAAGCGATAACCTTTGGATCTTGCTACAAAACACCCAAGTCTTTCGTTACCACAATGGAATCTTCGAGCCTATCCGCGGCTGGGCTGAGGGCGGCACAACCGCAATGGCACGGGGAAGCTCCGGTGCTGTTTTGCTCTCATCATCAGCTGCGGGAACTCTAACATACGGCGGGAACGGCTTTCGGAGCCTGTCGTCCGCAGCTCTTCTCACCGACGCTGCAAGGGCTCCTCATGAGCAAGCAACTCCCTTCAGTTGGTTTGATCGTCTGGCGTCACCCACCTTGCTGGTGATCTCTATGGCGCAGACTGACGACGGAAAGATTTGGCTTGCCACGGAGCATCGAGGGCTCTTCTATCTCCAGCAGGGCCACATTTCGAGCGTTTCCAATGGAGGGGCTGTTACGACGATTCACTGTTTTCTGCCTCTTAAGAACTCGGAACTGTGGCTCGGGACGGCGAATGGCGTGTTGCGCTGGAATGGAACAGAGCTTAGTTCGGCAGGTGTACCGTCATCTCTCCTCAATCTCGACGTGCTCTCCATGCTTCGCGACCGGGACTTGAACATCTGGATTGGCACGAGCCGCGGATTGTTTCGGTACAACGCGAATGGGGTTTCTTTACTGGGTGCTCACGAAACCAGGGGGCCAGTGACTGCGCTCTTCGAAGATCGGGAGGGAAGCATCTGGTTCGGTAGCGCACGCGGCCTCGAACGACTGCGCGACAGCGACTTTGTTACGTACTCTATTCCCAATTCGAAATCGCAAAGCACGGGGCCGGTATACGTTGACTCCCGCGGTCGCACTTGGATTGCACCCATTGAGGGCGGTTTGCGGTGGTTGAAGGGAGAAAAAAATGGGGCTGTCACCGCCGCTGGGATCGCCAACGACGTCGTCTACTCCATTACTGGCACTGACAAGGATGATGTTTGGCTGGGACGACAACAGGGTGGACTCACCCATCTGCGGTACTCAGGCACTTCGTTTACAGCTAAGACCTACATAAAGGCGGACGGCCTGGTGCAAAACAGCGTTTACGCTGTTTATGAAAGTCGGGATGGCACGGTGTGGTCCGGTACCCTGAGTGGCGGCATCAGCGAACTCAAGGGGGGACACTTCACGAACTATACAACGACCGACGGCCTCCCCTCCAATACCGTCTCCTCAATCGCCGAGGGGCCCGACGGTACTATATGGTTCGGCACACCGAAAGGCCTCAGCGAGTTCTCGAAGAACCACTGGCGAACTTATGGCGTCCGCGATGGTCTCGTTTCCCAAGATATCAACTGCCTGCTCGAGGACTCCGGTGGTGTTCTTTGGATTGGCACTGCGGGAGGCTTGGCCTTTCTTCGTAACGGGCGCGTTCAAACTCCTCCAGGCACTCAATCGTGGCTGACCGAGCCCATCTTTGGAATAGCGGAGGATGGTAGCGGATCGCTGTGGATAGCAACGAGTGCTCGAGTGCTGCGAGCACGGCGAGCCAGTTTGACGAGCAATAAGGTACTCGAGGATTCAGCTTTTCGGATGTATGGGCGGGACAATGGCTTGGCAGGCACCGAAGGCGTCAAGCGCTTCCGCTCTGTCCTCGCAGACTCTCAGGGAAACGTTTGGTTTTCGACAACTCATGGCCTCTCGGTTGTGAATCCAGATCGAAGCGCTGTGAACTCATTTCCGCCATTGTTGCGCGTCGAGACGGTTGCGGTGGATGGCAATGAAGTCAATTTGGAACAGCCGATCCGGTTTCCATCTGGCAAGCACAGAATCGTGTTTCATTATTTGGGGTTGACTCTCGCAAGTCCTGAGCGCATCCGTTATCGTTATTGGCTCGATGGTTTTGACCGGGGATGGAGTGACGCCACAAGCAATCGAGAAGCCGCCTTCGCCAATCTGAGCCCAGGTAGGTACCGGTTTCGACTAATGTGCAGCAACAGTGACAGCATATTGAACACTGAAGGCGCCTCGATTGATTTCTCCGTTCTGCCCACGTTTTATCAGACGACCTGGTTCCGTATGTTAGGTGTTACTGCGTTCTTAACATTACTCTGGAGCATTTATCAACTTCGAGTTCAGCAACTGCAGCGTCGGTTCAATATTGCTTTGGAAGCGCGCGTGAACGAACGCACGCGCATCGCGCGCGACCTGCACGATACCCTGCTCCAGAGTTTCAACGCACTTTTGCTTCGTTTCCAGGCAGCGTCAGATTTGTTTAGTGCTCATTCAGATGAGGCGAAAGGTGTTCTCGATAGTGCGATCGATCAAACTGCTCAGGCGCTCATCGAAGGGAGAGACGCTGTGCAGCAGTTGCGCTCGACGAGCCTGGGCAGCAACGACCTGGTAGGCGCGCTTGGTTCACTTGGGAAGGCGCTGGCTGCCGATGGATCGAACGGTGATGCCCCAGCCTATCATCTTGAAGTGGAAGGCACGCCCCGGGATCTTCTTCCAATCACGAGGGATGAAGTTTATCGAATTGCGGGCGAGGCCTTGCGAAACGCATTCCGGCACGCACGAGCCCGGAACCTCGAAGTTGAAATCCATTATGATACGCGGCAACTTCGATTGCGGATCCGGGACGACGGACAAGGGATCGACCCACAACTTCTTCGCACCGATGGACTCTCCGGACACTATGGTTTAAGCGGGATGCGTGAACGTGCTCAATCTTTAGGGGGCGAGCTCACTATCTGGAGCGAAGTGAATTCAGGTACTGAGATCGATCTTACTGTTCCTTCTTCCGTCGCTTACACGAAGCCCGGTCTTTCCCGTTTGCGGATTCTAACGAAACGAAGCCAGACAAGATCATGAATACGGGAACGAAATCGATTCGCATCCTGGCCGTCGATGACCACCCAACATTCCGTCTAGGAATCGCCGGTCTTGTAGCTGCCCAATCTGATATGTGTCTGGTCGCGGAAGCGGCGAATGGGCAGGAGGCGATTCAGCAGTTTCGTGCACATCTTCCAGACATAACCTTGATGGATTTGCAGATGCCAGAAATGAACGGTTTGGATGCCATGATTGCTATTCGCGCTGAATTCCCTGACGCTCGAATGATTGTGCTGACAACTTATATGGGCGACGTTCAGGTGGTGCGCGCTCTAAAAGCAGGCGCCCGCGGCTACCTTCTCAAGAATTCTTTGCATAAGGAACTCACCGATACAATCCGAGCGGTCCATGCAGGAAGGAAAGTACTTTCTTCCGAGGTCTCCTGCCAACTTGCAGAACATGCGGGCGAGGATGCGTTGACACCAGCAGAAATCCGAGTTCTACGGCTGATTGCTGAGGGATATGCCAACAAGGAAATCGGTGCGCAGCTCGCAATCAGCGAAGAAACGATCAAGAGCCAGGTTAGAAGCATCCTTTC
The DNA here is from genome assembly GCA_013289685.1 of Acidobacteriota bacterium. Classification (GTDB taxonomy): domain Bacteria; phylum Acidobacteriota; class Terriglobia; order Terriglobales; family Acidobacteriaceae; genus Sulfotelmatobacter. The sequence goes on from JABCZL010000012.1 coordinate 248,004, forward strand.
AAAACTGAGCGCCAATGATCGAACCCATGCAGCATTGATTGGGTTGAGGCGCGGCATCTTCGAACTTTAATCACTCGAAAGAGTGATTCAGGCCGACCTTTTTAGGCTTTCGCCCGGATTTCAGAAGATTCATCATCTCAATCTGGTGTGCAGCGCCTATTCTCAACATTCGCTCGTGGCTGGCCCGGGGTCGGGCTCCTTTTGCTGCGAGTTGCTGCAGGCAGTTCATTAATCGCCCGTAGCATTCTGGTGTTGGGGAATACACCCACCTTCGGAACTGGCTTCTTCCATCTCTTAATCGCAACTGCCGGACTACTGCTAATCGCAGGATTATGGACTCCCGTAGTTGCGGCCGCTATGGTGCTCCTTGAATTGTGGCGAATCATTTCACGATATGGGGATCCTGCAACCGACATTCTGCTCTGTACCCTCGCCCTGGCGATTGCTCTGCTTGGGCCCGGAGCCTGGTCGGTAGATGCTCGCCTTTTTGGATGGAAGCGAATAGATATCGACACTCGAAAGAACAAGCGCTAACTACCTCGGAAGTGTAACCGAATTACCCTCCCAATCCAGTGAAACCTGACCCTCGATCTAGGTTTGTCGGAAATCGGAATCGATCGCATAGTGTCCGAAGAAAGGCCGACGAGGATCACCGAATCGGCAAACTTTGGATTACGAAGGAGAATGTTCCATGATTCGTCGTGTTTTTGCCTTGCCTATCTATGTGGGAATCGCGTTGTTGCTGATTTCGAATGCGGCCCACGCTCAATACAAACTCACAAATCTCGTTTCAAACCAGGTCCATACCGCCCATAACGATGATCCTCTTCTTGCGAACGGTTGGGGTATCGCGCACGGCCCCGGACCTTGGTGGGTGTCCGATGAGGCGTCGGGGTGGTCGACTCTCTACGACGGCACGGGAGCTCATCAGACTCCGACGGTGTTGGTTCCGTCGGCGACGGGCGTCGGGCCCGGAAGCCCAACCGGAATTGTCTTTAACGGCTCGACCGACTTCGAGGTTCAAGGACAGCTGGCACACTTTATATTTGCCACCCTGGACGGCACGATTAGTTCATGGTCTCCAACAGTGAATCCCAACCTCGCGTTCATCATGGTAAACAACAATTCCATGGGCGCACAGTATACGGGTTTAGCCGTTAGCACCGAGACTTCCGGGAACCAACTCTATGCAGCCGATCTTGCCCATGCCAGAGTCGATGTCTTCGATGGCACCTACAGTTACGTCAACTCCTTCACCGATCCGAGCCTTCCTTCAGGTTATGCACCCTTCGGCCTTCAGGACATCAACGGTCTGGTGTACGTATCGTTTGCCCCGACCGATGGCAGTCCGACTGGCTTTGTGGACATATTCAAAGAGGACGGTACCTTTGTCCGCCAACTCATTAACGGCAAGCCGCTGGCCCAGCCCTGGGGTTTGACCGTCGCTCCTAGGAATTTCGGCCCGCTCAGCAATACGTTGCTCATCTCCAACAACACCAACAGTGGAGAAATTAATGCCTTCAACATCGAGACCGGGCAATTTGTGGGCACGCTGAAGGGCTCCGACCGGAAGCCAATTTGCATCGATCAGTTGTGGGGAATCGAATTCGGCGGAGGAGATGCCAAGAATGGAAATACAAATCAGCTGTTCTTTGCAGCCGGTCCGCACAACAATCTAGCAGGTACTTTTGGGGTCATCGAGTACAAGCCGGAATGATGCAGCAACCGGGCGGAGGTGACCGCTGTGGTGGAGGAGAGAGGTGAGACTCTCTCCTCTTCCTAAGACCTCCCCATACAACAATGCGTGACCACTTCTAATGAAGCGGAGAAGAGGACATCATGACGCAGAGTGAATCACTTTCCAATTCGTTGTACGCCGACCAGACGCACTTAGCCGAGCGCGAGTTATCAGCGTTCATCGCTGCGGTAGCAGAGTTGTTCGGTGCAGATCAGGCCAGAATGTCAGCAGAGGATTGGCTCGACGAATCGGGATTAATGGATGTATCGCCTCAATCTACGCCCAGAGATTGGCGGGCTATCACGATCGCGGCATCGATTCGGTTGGCAAATCGGCTGGATGTTGCACTGCATTGTCAGGGGTCACTCGGCGCATCGACAACTGATACCCAGGTATCGCCAATACCATCGTCCAATTGCTTTGATACGTCCCTTGTGTCTTGATGCAATCATAGCGCCGGATGCAATCGGAAACGAGCGCCAAAAGAAGGGGTTCGAAATTCAAGCCAATTGGAGGAAAGTGAAATGTCTGAAACACCCAACCGAGGTCAAGTTAACACGGATCAGATCAACCAAAATCGGCGCCGTTTCATGCGCAACGCCGCGATGACCCTCGCTGCCGCAGAGCTCGTTACGATCAGTTCTGTAGTCGCGCAACCTGGCAAGAACAACGATAAGAATATGACCGCGGCTATGCCGGGGACAAACGGATCGTCCGGCACAACTTTCGGCCCGCTGAAGCAGATAGACGCTGGCCTGCTGAATGTTGGCTACGCGGAAGCTGGGTCCGCCAATGGTCCTGCGGTACTTCTGCTGCACGGCTGGCCCTACGACATTTACAGCTTTGTCGATGTGACTCCTGTGTTGGCATCGGCGGGTTACCGGGTGATCGTCCCGTATCTGCGCGGGTACGGTACTACGCGTTTTCTCTCTGACGAGACGTTTCGGAACGGGCAGCCGTCGGTGGTCGCCGTCGACATTATCAATCTTATGGATGCCCTCAAGATCGACAAAGCGATCGTCGCTGGCTTCGATTGGGGCGCGCGGACCGCTGACATCATGGCGGTGCTTTGGCCGGAACGCTGCAAGGGAATCGTTTCGGTCAGCGGTTATCTGATCGGCAGTCAGGAATCCGGCAAGGCGCCGTTGCCACCAAATGCCGAGCTCCAGTGGTGGTACCAGTTTTATTTTGCGACAGAACGAGGGCGCGCAGGTTATGACAAATACCGGCACGACTTTAATAAGCTCATCTGGCAGCTGGCTTCGCCGAAGTGGAACTTCGATGACGCGACGTTCGAGCGCAGCGCAGCGTCGTTCGACAACCCGGATCACGTCGCCATCGTAATCCACAATTACCGCTGGCGGTTGGGTTTGGCGGATGGCGAGACGAAATATGCCGAACTGGACAAGCGACTCGCCCAAAGTCCGGTTATTTCCCTGCCCACGATCACGATGGAAGGGGACGCGAATGGAGCACCGCACCCGGATTCCACAGCCTATCGCTCGAAGTTTTCGGGTAAATATGAATACCGGCTTATCACCGGTGGCGTTGGTCACAATTTGCCCCAAGAAGCTCCACAGGCCTTTGCCAAAGCTGTCATCGACGTGGACGCTTTTTGATCGGGTCAGTCTGCATCAAGGAGAGAGGCACCATGAATAACGATTCTGCTCTACCTAGCCTGCAAACCGCACACCAGGATGGGAGTGAAGATATGACCCCACTACTGAAAGAAGTGCTGGATGCGCACGGAGGACTGACACAATGGAAACAATTCACAAAGATATCCGCTACGATCCGCAGTGGAGGTGATCTATGGGAGATGAAAGGTGTACCGCAGGATCCCTCCCCCCGGCAAATGTCCGCATCGCTGGATAGGGAGTGGTCCTCGGTTTTTCCATACGGCACTCCAGACAAGCTGACTGACTTTACGCCCAATCGTGTGGCTATTGTCACTGTCGACGGCAAGTTGGTAGCGGAGCGATTTGATCCGGCGGAACATGCAGAGGGTAAGGATACCAATGCGCCCTGGGATGCATTGGATCGAGCTTACTTCAACGGCTACGCACTCTGGACCTATTTGAACGTGCCATTTCTCCTCTCTTGGCCGGGCTTTGATGTTGTCGAGATTCCATCCTGGCAAGAGGATGATGAGGAATGGCGAGGCTTGCGCGCGACGTTTCCGCCTGATATCGCAAGTCACAGCAAAGAGCAGGACTTCTACTTCGGGGCAAACGGACTCCTAAGGCGTCATGATTACCACGTCAACGCATCGGGTGGCTTCGCAGCCACACAGTATGTTTCGCATTTCGTAGAAGTTGAAGGGATAAAACTGCCGACGACCAGACGCGCATATATGCGCGCAGGCAACTTGACGCCACTCACCGATAGGTTGATGGTGTCGATCGATTTGAGCGATTTCAGGCTTTGGTAGCTAGGGGTGTCCGCAATGAAAAATTATTTGCATGTTAAGAAATGGGTCCGTTGCTCTCCGAGAGTGGCTGTGATCATGGCGGTCGTCGTTGTCCTGACGGGATGGAGCACGGGTTTACTCACAAGCTTTTCTGTCGTCAAGACGGCGAACGCAGCTTCTCAGCCATTCGTCAGCGACGAAGGCGCCATGCCTGACTTGGACGGCGCCATCGGCTGGCTCAACTCCACCCCGTTGAGCAGTAAGTCGCTTCGCGGCAAGGTTGTTTTGGTTAATTTCTGGACTTACACCTGCATCAACTCTCTACGGCCCTTGCCCTATGTGAGGAACTGGGCGTCAAAATATCACGATGCAGGCTTGGTAGTGATCGGTGTCCACACGCCAGAGTTTTCGTTCGAGCACGAACCGATGAATGTAGAAAATGCCGTGCGCACTTTGAACGTTACTTTTCCGGTCGCCATCGACAGTAAGACCAGGATCTGGCAATCGTTTAACAATGAAGCGTGGCCCGCCCAGTATCTCGTCGACGCGAAAGGGCGAATTCGGTACCACCACTTTGGAGAAGGCGATTATGGCGAAATCGAGCGCGTCATCCAGGAACTCCTGAAGGAGAACGGAGCAACTGGCCTAGCTTCCGGCACGACCAGCGTATCCGGTGTTGGAATCGAGGCCGCACCCGATTGGACGGATGAGCGGTCTCCCGAAACCTATATCGGCTATCGCCAGGCGCAGAATTTCGCCTCGCCCGAAAAAGTGCACAAAGATTCGATTCAGAGTTTCAGTGCGCCCATGAAACTCTCTTTGAATCATTGGGGGTTGAGCGGCTCGTGGAACGTCGATGCCGAGAGCGCCGTGCTGCAGACAGTGCCTGGCAAGATCGTGTTCCGGTTCCACAGTCGTGACCTGAACCTGGTGCTGGCTCCTGCCAAGGATGGCAAGCCCGTGCGGTTTGTCGTGAGACTGGATGGCGCCGCTCCCGGGGAAAACTCCGGCGTTGACACGGCTCCGGACGGCTCTGGCGAAATTCAACAGCCCCGACTCTATCAGCTCATCCGGCAAAAAGGTCCGATCGTAGATCGAACCTTCGAAATCGAGTTCCTCGATCTTGGCGTTCACGCACTTGATTTCACGTTTGGTTAGGACTTCGGGAGTCTAAAAGGGGAAAGTCGTTGAGAGATTTTATGCAATGAGGAAACCACTAAACGGAGGTTCTGATGTCCAAAGTATGGTTGGTAACTGGAAGCGCAAGTGGTTTGGGCCGCGAAATCGCAGAGGCAGTTCTTGAATCGGGTGATCGCCTGCTGGCAACGGCTCGCGATCCGCAGCGACTGAACGATTTTGTCGAGCGATATGGCGAACAGGTGTCTACGGCCTCTCTCGATGTTTCCGATGAGGCCGCTGCGAAGGCCGCAGTCGCCAAGGCTGTCGATGTCTTCGGGCGGTTGGATGTTTTGGTCAACAATGCCGGATATGGAGACACGGCCCCGTTTGAGCAGGTGAGTTCAGAGAGATTTCGCGCCTTGATTGAGACGAACTTCTTTGGGGTCGTCTCCATGACGCGAGCTGCCATTCCAATCATGCGTCAGCAAAAGAGTGGATGCATTTTGCAGATCTCATCGGTCGGCGGCCGGCTTGCAACCCCGGGAAGTGCCTCCTATCATGCCGCGAAATGGGCTGTAGGAGGCTTCACCGAAGCCGTTGCTCTGGAGGTTGCGTCCTTCGGAGTAAAGATATGCGCTCTGGAACCGGGTGGCATGCGGACCAACTGGGGCAATCGTGCGGTTGCGGATGTCCCGATTCTTTTGCCGGAGTATGAGCCGTCTGTCGGCGCGTTGCTTAGAACGCTTGCAACGTATTGGGGACATGAGACGAGTGATCCTGCAAAGGTGGCTCAGGCCATCCTGCATCTCGCCACCAAAGAGCAGCTCCCACCTCACTTGCTGCTCGGCAGCGACGCTGTGCAGTATGCCCGAGCTGCCGAGGACAAGCGGGAGTCCGACGCTAAGGCATGGCTTGAGGTCAGCCTCTCAACTGACGCTGAGGGTGTACAGGGGCGGCCCGCTTTGAAGCTCTGAGAGGAGTACGGCCGAAAAATTCGTTGGGAGACTTGTGCAAAGGGGCAGGCCATGAAAAAACCCTGTCAGTTCACCTTAGCCGTATTCGTATTGGCAATCACCGTTGCCGGTGTACGAGCCCAGCAGCCCGCGGGAGTTCCCGTGCATGTCGTGGTCACGGTTGAAGCCCGCAAAGGAAAGGAACCTCCGGTGATCAACCGCGAAGATGTGATGGTGCATGAGGGACACGATCGTGACCCAGTGGTCGACTGGGTCCCGGCTCAAGGCGAACATGCTGCGCTGGAGCTAATGATTTCGTTGGACGATGGATCCAACACCACACTGGGTACACAGCTCGATGATCTGCGCAACTTCATCAGCTCACAGCCAGACACGACGACAGTTGGTGTGGCCTATATGCGTGACGGTGTTGCTCAAGTTATTCAGAATCTGACGAGCAATCACTCGTTAGCGGCGAAGGCGTTGCGCCTTCCGCTGAAAATAAGAGGGGTTAACGCTAGCCCGTATCTTTCGCTGACCGACCTGGTTAAGCGCTGGCCCACGACCTCCGCGAGGCGAGCGGTTATTGTGGTGACGGACGGAGTTGACCACTTGTATGGTACGGGAGACTTGCAGGACCCGTACCTCGGTGAAGCGATCGACAACGCCTTGCGCGCCGGCATCACGGTTTCGGCGATATATACACCTGGCGTAGGACACTTCGGTCACAGTTATTGGCAGACGTACTGGGGCCAGACCTATCTGTCGCAACTAGCGGATGAAACGGGAGGAGAGGCCTATTACATAGGGTTTACGGGGCCGCCGGTGTCGTTCACTCCGTTTCTCGAGGACGCCGAAAAACGGCTGACGCACCAATACCTGCTCACGTTTCTGGCCAAGCCGCCGAAGAAGGCGAATTGGCAGCGAATTCGACTGATGACGGAGGTCTCGAATGCGGATCTAGTGGCGCCGGGAAAAGTGTGGGTGGCCCCCTAGAACACTATCGAAAAGAGAATTTTGACATGCGGATGATTGAACCCTTTTCTCGATGGGATCAACCTCAGGCGCGGCATGATCGCCTTCAACCGAACAATTGTGCCGCGTCAGATAGCTGGTAACTTGCGGGCCACTCAAGCGTGAGCGTGCTCAAGTAAACAGAAAGCCTGTGCAGGAAAATGACTATTGGCAAATTGCGAACGACCGCGACGCACGGGCAGACGCGGCAAAAAGGAGGGAGCAAATGGCATTCCTATTCGATCGAGAAAACGTAGCAATTGAGGACCTGCGGTCACGAATCTCGCTCAGCCGACGCCGCATGCTGAGGATTGGGGCGGTCTCTCTGGCAGCGGCTCCGATATCTGTCCGACTGCTTGGTGCACAGGCGCAATCGTGTGCTCCAACAATCCCCCTTGATCGTTCACCCTCGAATGGAGGACCCTGCCCGTATCCAATTCCGTGGCTCGATAAGAATGGCAATCACAACCAACCAGCCGCCCCTAATGTCGAACTTTCAAGCATTTATCACTTCAAGGGGCAGTTGGGACGGTGCAGCGGAT
>JABCZL010000013.1 GCA_013289685.1 Acidobacteriota bacterium
CGAGGCGTCCTCCCGGCCCGCGGTCACATCGAGATGGAGGATTAGAACGAGAGCGGACCCAGGAACAAACGATTAGCGGGACGCACTTTTACCCGCAATGGTGAGTTTTTCAGCAGACTGTGAAGCCCACAGGATTTTACGTACCTCACGCGGCCTTTGAAGGGGCCGCTCTTCCACGTTGGTGCACGCGTTTGTAGTTTTTCCGCAACCTCTAGCCCGGCCAGGCTCCTAACAGGCGGCGCACGTCCAGGAGTTGGCCGAGGTGGTAGGCGTTGTGATCTGCGACGAGGAGGGCCTCGCGCAAAATGGTTTGGCCGTTGCCCCAGGGGATGCGGGCGAACAAATCTGTTTTGCGACTCGCGACCAGGTTCTGCATGGCGTTCAGGTCGCGGCGGAATTGCTGGATGCTTTTGGTCCAAGCGGCGGCGTTGGGCGGTGCGGGTGCCTTTGGCCAATATCCGGCGGGCCAAGCGGGAGAGACGTGCTTGGGATTGCGGCTGAACTCGAGAATGTCCCACTGCGCCAGGCGCATGTGTTCGAGGAGCATCCAGGGCGAGTGGGGGAAGTTGGCGGGCCTGGCGCCGCGCAGGTTGGGTGAGAGGCCTTTGGTTGTGGCGTCGAAGGTGGCGTGGGCGGATCCGCCGGCTAGGAGTTCTTGCAGGTGTTGGCGCAGGGACTGGTCTTGATCTTTGTGCATGCTGCCTCCGATTATGCGCAGGCTTCAGTTTAGCGCTGCGGCTGGAGGCAGCCGAGCTGGCGCTCGGCGTGTCCAGCTCTGACCAACACAATCAAAATCGGACCCTCCACAAAACCGACTGGCTTACTTGTTGTGGGCCGCTGATGCGGTTTGGGAGGAGGGGGCTTCGTCGAGGGTGCTGCCGATGGCGTCGCCGGAGAGGACTAGTTCTACGCGGCGGTTCTGCTGGCGGCCTTCGGGGGTGTCGTTGGAGGCGATGGGCGCGGTCTTGCCGAAGCCACGGGCTTCAATCGTGGCAGAGGGGATTCCCTGCTGCACGAAGTAATCGCGCACGGACTGGGCGCGGCGCTCGCTGAGGTCCTGATTGTATTCGTCGCTGCCCACGCTGTCGGTGTGTCCTTCAATCGCGACGTGGAGGCTGGGGTAAGCGAGCACGATGCCGGAAACCTTGGCGAGACGTTCGCGGGCGCCAGGAAGCAGCTCGAAGCTTCCGCTGCGGAACAGAACGTCCGACATGTTGGCGATCAGGCCGCGGGCGGAGTCGCGCGTGGCGAGAATGGAGTTGAGCTGTTGCAGTAAGCGGGCGCGGAGATCTTGTTTTTCGCGTTCGGCTTGCTGACGGAGACTTTCGGATTGCGCGGCGGCGGCGCGAGCTTTGTCGGTTTCGGCGGCCAGGACCTGCTGCTGGGCGACGGCTTCGGCTTTAGCTTTTTCGGCATCTTCCTTTTGGCGCGCGGCTTCCTGGGCCGCGGATTGGGCTTCCTGCTTCATGCGCTCGGCTTCGGCTTGCGCCTGCTGGGCTTGGGCACGAGCCTGTTCGGCTTGGGCGCGGGCTTGTTCGGCCTGAGCGCGAGCGGCTTCGGCGTCGGCCCGGCGCTGGGCTTCGGCTGCGGCATCGGCGCGGGCTTTGGCTTCGCGGGCGGCGGCGGCGGCCTGCGCTTCATCTTCGGCTTTCTGCTTCACGGCCATCAGACGGGCTTCTTCCGCGGTCTCAGTGGCTTCTTTGGCAGCGGCTTCGACGGAGGCCTTGTTCTGTTTCTGGCGGTAGATTTCTTCGGCGTGCATTAACTGCTGGCCGGCTTTCGAAAGGATCGAGGCCGCGTATTTGTCGGCCGCGGCGATGTGCGCGATACGGACGGCGTTGCGGGCTTCAAAGAGTTCCAGCGGAGTTTTGCTGTCGATGCCGAAAATCGCGTCTTGAATATGGGTGTTGGTGGAGGAGTAGGTACCGCGGGTGACGAGTTCGTACTTGGCGTCGATGATCTCGCCGCCGCCAGCGACGGAGGCGCTCTCCATCACAACCATGTTGCCGGGTTGGGTCACGGCGAAATAGGGCTCGGCGGTTACGATCATGCCGAAGGTCTGGAGGTCGGTGTAGGCCTTGATGTGCGCGTTGCCGTTGTGATCGAGCGAGAGTTCGCCGAGGCTCACGGGACGGCCTTGCGGCGATACGGCCCAGGCAACGTAGGTGAGGAATTCGAGTCCGAACTTGGTGGCCTCTTCGAGGCCCTGGAATTTGGCGTCGATCTCGAAGTTGGTCTTCTTGCCTTCCACTTTCGCTTCGCCGGTCGCGCCGCGCAAGAGATCGGTGCCGCGGAAGTCGACCTTGGTGTTCCCGCCCTGGAGGCGATAGTGGACCGCCTTGGTGGTGCGGGAGACCGTGGTGGCATCGGTTGCGTTCGCGGTGACAGAGGACTGTGTCTGTGCGAACGAGAGGGTTGCAGCGGCGAAGACCAATAAGGTCAGAGATATGTTTTTCACAAAGTGTCTCGATCTGGAGGAGATGAGAACTAGCTAATCCTCTTAATGATCGTTGATGTGGGGCGGAATGCAAAGAACAGGAAGGGATAGCACTTTAGTCACATGGGAGGCGGGTGAAGACCTTCACCACAGGGGACACAGAGGGGCACAGAGGAAAAGACGGGCGACCTACGGGATGGACGCTATCGAGCCTTTTGGGCCTACTAGTAGCGCGCCGCCTTCGGGGTAGGGGCTGGCGGCGTTGAACTGAATGCCTAACTTCTTCTTGCCGTTGATGCGGTGGGGATTGTGTGGGGGGCGGAAATCGAAGATGAAATCCTGACCCACGATGAAGAGTCGCTCGGGCGCGACTGCTTTCACGCGCATGGCTTTCTCGACTGCGGCTTCGCGGATGGCCTGTTCATTCACTTTGCGGTCATAGGCGACGGCGGAGAAAAAGGTGAGCGGGCGCAGCGGGGAGAGCGTCCAGGTCTTGCCGGCATCCTCGGTGAAAGCGAGGTTGGGGCCGTCGTCGTTGGGATGCTTGTAGTCGCCGCCGGCGATTACGCCGTGCAGGGGGTCGCGGAATGCGATGGAAAAGATTCCGGCGGAGTCGGGGCCGTGGACAATCGGGGTATCGAAAACCTGCCAGCCTTGACCGCGATCGGGGGAGTGGAACACGCGGGCAACTTTGCCGCCGGTGGCGAACCAGAGGTTTTGATCGGAGCCGGGCAGGATGGCGAGGCAGGTATTCGATGCGGCGAAGGCGCCCTCGCCTTCTATGGCAGCGGGCAGTTGCGCGGGCGGAAGGGCGCGCCAGGTCTGGCCGTCCTCGGTTTGAAGAAGTTCGAACTTGAGCTTGCCGGAATCGTCGGGGATGGGATCACCGAGAACGACGCCATGCTTCGAATCCCAGAAAACCATCGAGTCGAAGAAGCCCTTGGGATTGGTGTTAGTGAATTGGAGCTGCCAGTGCTGGCCAGCGTCGCTGGTGTGATAGATGCGGGAGTGTTCGCCGGGACCGGCGGACATGAGGAAGGCTTCGTCGGCGGAGAATGCGACAACGGCGCGAAAGTCCAAGGTGGCGGTGTCGGGGACCTGGGCGGGCGTCCAGGTGCGGCCGGCGTCGATGGTGCGGAGATACGTGCCGTGGGTGCCGCTCGCCCAGGCTACTGCGCGGGAGACGGCGCTGACGCCGCGCAGGCCTTCCGTCGTGTGCGAGATTTCGACTTGGGGGCCGGATTGCCCCAGAGCAGCGGTGGCGACGACGAGCAGCAGCAGGTAGCGCATGAGGAATTGTCGCAGAAATCTGATCGCCGATCGAACACGCCGGTCAGCCTTGCCATCGACGGCAAGCGCAACTACAATTCGGCGAAGAGCTGGCCTGGCTGTTTCTTGTAGTCCGCCGGATGGTTACAACCATTATTCATTCGCCGACCTCATAGTTGTAGACTCGGCCTTTTCGTCACTTCATCCTTCGCGGTCTCTACCCATTGGTACCCAGCTGCCTCAGGCGGCGGGCTTCTTGTTGCGCCGCGTTGCGGCGGCGAAGGCGGCGGAAGACAGAAATCGTTACCCCTGAGGAGTGGTGCTATGCGTCGAATTTCTTTCAGGCGAGAGCTTTGCGCAGCGGGGTTGCTGCTGATGGCGAACACTTGGAGCTTGGGGCAAATACTGAAAGTGCGCCCACCCGCCGGACAAGACGCCGGGAAGAAAAACATGGACGCCGCTACTCAGCCCCCCGAACTTCCTCCCGTGACAGTGGCGATGAGCGTGCCCGCAGGCACCCCGATCAAAGTCGCGCTCGACGCCGAAATCCGCATCCGGGCGGTGGGACAGCCGATCCACGGCAAGACTACAGAACCGGTCTACGTGTTCGACAAGCTGCTGATTCCTGCTGGTACTGGGGTGAACGGAAAAGTGTCGGCCATCGATGACGTCCCCAAAAAGACCCGGACTCTGGAGGCGATGGACGCAAATTTCTCCCCGGTTCGCGGCGTCCACGTGCAGTTCGATGAACTGGTAATGGCTGACGGGCGGCGCGTACCGATGCAGACCGTGGCGTCACCAGCTCCGAATGGAGTCTTGAGCTTCGTCCCGGCCAATGAGAAGGCCACCAAGGCGAACAAAGTGCGGGATGCCGCTTCAAAAAAAGTCAGCGCCACCCGCCAGCAGATCCGTCAGCAATGGGCGGACTTGCAGAAGCAGATCCGCGAGCCCGGGAAAATGCACAAGCTAAAACGCCTTGCGGTGGCGCAGCTTCCGGTGCATCCGCAATACATCGAGGTGGGCACGAGTTTCAACGCCGACTTGCAGCAGCCGCTCGATTTTGGCACCGAATCCGTCAAGCCCGCAGACCTCGCCAACATTGGCGCTCCGCCTCCGTCGGGAAGCGTCGTGCATGCCCGCCTGGTGACCCCGCTGAATTCCTCGACTTCCAGAAAAGGAGACGCGGTGGAGGCGCTGATCACAGAGCCCCTGGTTGCGTCGGAGCATCTGATTTTGCCGGAGGGCAGCATCATTCGAGGTTCCGTGATGCAGGTGCAACCCGCTCGACGCTTGGCCCGCAATGGCCAGCTGCGAATCCTGTTTCGTGAGGTGGCCCCTCCGAACGGCATTGAGCAGAAGGTCGAGACCAGCCTGGAAGGCGTCGCCGTGGCGAAGGGCGAGCATCTCAAGCTCGACGCGGAAGGCGGAGCCCAGGTGACAACCCCGCGCACGCGCTACCTCATCACGGGAATTCAGGTCATGCTGGCGGCAACGTCAGCCGCTCCCGACGGTGACCGCAATTTGCACGGGGGCGGGGGCGGCGACGTGGGCGGCAGCGCAGCCAATGGCGCCTCTGGCTTTCGCGTCGTCGGGATAATTGTGGGAGTACTGGCACGCTCGCGAGTGGTCGCCCGGGGCTTCGGCGCTTATGGCGCTGCGAGTTCCATCTACTACCACTTCCTGGCGCGCGGACGCGATGTGGTGTATCCGAAGGATATGGCGATGGTGATTGGAATCGGCACGCGGGAATCGAAACCACGCGCTGCCACCGTGCCTGACCGGGGAACTGAAGAAGAAGCAGTAAAGACAACGCCACCCGGCCAATAATGCGCCCCCGATGGCGCGAGCAGTATGCTGAAAAACTCAGTCGGTCGAAGAAAAACGACGACGAGGGCTGAAGCCCAGACTAATTTTCAACGGCTTACGCGGCCCTAAAGGGCCGCTCTTCCACGGTAGCACCGACAAATCCGAGTTTTTCAGCAAACTGCTAGAGCACTGCGCAGACTGTATTATTTCGCGGTGAAGTCGGCGAAGGAGGCGGTCTTGCCGGTGTAGATGCGCAAGGTGCAGCGGGCGCCCACGTGGGCGAACGCCACTTCGAGTGTGTCTGACGGAGTTTCGACTTGGGCCGTCTCCATAGGAGCGCGGGCGATGTCCTGCTTCTCGTCATAGGCGGCGCCGGGCGCGACGTTCTTATTTACGGCCAGGGTCCAGTGATCTTTCGCGGGGATGGGATAAACGGTGTAGGCGCCGACCGGAATCACGGAACTCCCCAGCACGAGTTGCGCTTCGGTGAACAGCGTCATCGGCGAGCCGCCCGGGGACCAGGGCTTGCCGTTGGGGGGCTTCTCTTTGCTGGGAACTGCGTTGTAGCGCATCTGGACCTGACGACCGTCATCCAGATTGCAGGTGGTGGTGGAAGAGTTCGAGCCGCCGGATTGCGCGGCCAGCCAGGGAGTCCACAATAACGATATGAGTACAGCTCTCCAGACAAATGTCGCCGACATGGTTGGAAAGCCTCCGCGCAGAAGTGTATAGCCGGAGGGGCGTAAGGGGAAGCCCCTTGCGGGATGACAGGCTGTTTTTTTGGCGGGATGGTCCCGTTCGTCGCGGGTCTTCGGTGACGTTTCGCTGGCTCCCGGCGGTTGCTACCGTGACTGGCAGGTACTGGTGCGTCAGGTACCGAGTCGTGAGCAATTCAATCGAGGGGCAATCTAATCGAGGGCTATCAATGGCGAAATCGAAATTAAGAATTCTTTATGGCGAAGGGGATGGGGACGTTTTGACGGCGCAGGCCGCGGTCATGGAAAAAGCTGGGCACATCGTGCAGCCGGCCGAAGGACGCAAGGCGGTGGACGAGGCTCTGAAGAAGAACTCGTTCGACCTGGTCGTGCTGGGTGCCACCTTGACCCGCAATGATCGTCATCATTTGCCGTACATGGTGAAGAAGGCCAGCGCCGAGACCAGCGTGCTGGTGATGCATGCCGACGGAAGCCGGCATCCTTACGTGGATGCTTGCACGGATACGGGAGCGAGCTTGGAGACGGTGCTCGCCCGCATCGAATCGATGAAGATTGCCGGGATGGTGCCGAAGGCGGCTGGAGCGGCGGCGGGGCGGTAGGGCAGTTGCCAGTTCTCAGTTCTCAGAGGGGCGGCCTACGCAGCCGCCCTTCTTTTATTGCTCATTGCTTTCTGCTCAGTCGTGAACCAACGATGCTACGAATCAACGTTGGCAACGGTGGGAGCGAGTGCAGTTTGCGGTCGGTCTTTCTTCGCGTATCCCAATGCTGAGCCGGGCGAAGTGGGATTCGAAGTCAAAGGCAGCGGGCAGGAGTGCCCGCTCCACACTGGCATTCTACCCCGTCGAGTGCATACACAGCACCTAGGATCAAAATCCCCACCCTATCTCGCCAAAATGCGGCGAGATAAGGGTGGGGCACCCGCTAACGATGACAAGGCAAAACGGTGCGGCGGAACCTGATTGGTAATAGTGGAACTTGCACGCGGCTTTCGGTTCGCATGTGAACCTGTTCTGCGCCGGAAACGCCGTGGAAGTGGGGAAAACTAGGGCAGCGTGCGCGGTGCAGGCTTGGCTGCGGGCTTGTAGTCTTTGGGATAGACGACGAGGCAACGGCGCATGCCTTCGCCTTCGCTTTCGGTGTGCAGGTCGGCTTCGTCGCGCAGGGCGAGGTGAACGATGCGGCGCTCGCGCGACGACATGGGGCTGAACTGGTAGGGCGATCCGGTCTTGCGCACTTTGTCGGCGGCGACGGTGGCCGCGGTGCGTAGCTCCTGGATGCGCAGGGAGCGGTGATTCTGACAGTCGAAGGAAATCTTCTCATGCTCGCCGGAAGGCAGGCGGAGCATCTCGAGAGCCAGAAGTTCGAGGGCGCGGAGAAGCTCTCCGCCGCGATCGAGTAGGAGCGCGGAGTCGGGCCCGGAGAAATCCACCAGAATTTCGGGCTTCTCCCAGTCGCGGTTCTCGGGCAGCGGCGGGTCGACAATGATGCGGTACTTCAGGCGAAGTCCGCCGTGAGTGACGACGGCCTGGAGGAACTCGTTGATCTTTTTGGCGGCGGCGGGTTTGTCGGGAATGGACATGAATTCAGCTTTTGGCTCTTGGCTGTTGGCTCTTAGCTTTTAGCTCAAAAATCTTATCGTATTAGAACTCTGTCTGCACGTTTGCTACTCAGTCTCTTCAGTTCTTTTCTACCGTTCGCTATGCAGGCGGGGTAAGCCAAGAGCTAAGAGCCAAGGGCTAAGAGCTTCACTTATCCTTCTTCCTTGCGCGCTTGGCCATGATCTCGCGCATTTCCTGGCCGAGCCGCGTGCGGTTCATGACGGCTTGCTGCGCGATGGAAATCAGGTTGGCTTCGGCGTAATACAGATTCAGGCCTGCGGCCAGACGGAAGAAGAAGAATCCCATCATGAGCGGCATCATTACCGTCAGCATTCGTTGTTGCGCGGGATCCATACCGGCCTGCGGGGTCACCCTCGACACGATGAGCATGCTGCCCACCATGAAAATCGGCAACAGGTAGAGGGGATCCGCCGCCGACAGGTCATGAATCCAAAGCCAGTGGGCGTGGCGCAGGTCGAGCGCGATCCTCAGCATTTGGTAATAGGCCCACAGAAACGGCAACTGGATGAGCATGGGCAGGCAGCCGCCCGCAGGATTGACGCCTTCCTTTTTATAGAGGGCGCTGATCTCTTCGTTCATGGGAGCCTTGCGAGGATCGCGAAGGCTGTATTTCTTGTACTTCTCCTGAATGGCCTTGATCTGGGGCGCGACGCGCTGCATCTTCAGCATCGATTTCATCTGGGTGATGCGCAGCGGGAGCAGCAGCAGACTGACGATCAGAGTCTGCAGGACGATGGCCCATCCCCAGTTGGGAACGACATGAGAATACGTCCACTTCAGCCAGAGGAAGAGAAACTTGGCGATGATTCCGAAAAAGCCGAAATCTACCAGACCGTTGAGGTCGTTGTCGGCGCCTACTCCGGGCACGGAGACTTTTTGCAGAACTTCCAGTTCTTTGGGACCCACGAAGACGCGTTCTGCGGTTGGACCGTGCAGGTTGCCGACGGCAGCGCCGAGTACGTCGACGTTCACCACTTCTTTCGAGTCTGCCTTCTGGGGATCGCGCAGGACCGACATCGAGTTGCGCAGTGTGACCAGCGCGGCCGCGTTCGGATCGTTGGGGATGAATACGGCCGCAAAATATTGGTCGGTGGGGCCGGCCCAATGGAACGGGCCTAAGATTGTCTTACCGCCGCTGACGTTGTTGCATTTCGAGAAGAGCGAGAATCCGCAACTGATTGGCAGGCGGACGATGTCTTTGTTGAACTGGTAGTCGATGAACCCGGCGGCGTAAAACGCGGGCGTCGTCTGGCTGCCGAATCCCGAAGGCCAGGCGGGAAGCGCGGCAACGGCGGCGCCTTTGGAAGTCACGGAAGTTTCGACCTTCACGGTGTAGCTGTCATCGAAACTGAACGTCTTGAGGACCGACAGATCCTGGTCGGCGTATTCGAAGGTGACGGTCGCGGGCGAGGTCTGCTTGCCTTCGCGCGAAGCGATGTAGAGCGCAGAGCTGAGTTTATTGCGCAGGGTTTCGTCGTAAGTCCACAGCGAGAGTGGGTACCCGTACTTCTCGGCGGCGGCGGCATTGACGAGATCGAGGCGGCCGTCCTGCGCGTCGTTGTCGAACTTTTTCAGGATCCAGGACTTCACCTGGGCGCCGCGGTTGGTGAAGGTAATGCGGTAGAGATCGTTCTCGATGACGGTCTCGGTTTCGCTCGCCGCCTGCCGGGTCAGTGCGCTGGCAGGAGTGACGGCTGGCGACGCAGCAGTTGCGGCGGAGGTGGCGGGCTGGGGCTGGGCGGATTGTGACTGGGCGGACTCGGGCTGCCCCTGGGGCGCGACCGGCTGCGGAAAATATTTCTTCATCAGAGGCTGGAATGCCAGCATCACGATGAAGGCCAGCAGAAAAATCAGCATCAGCCGTTTTTCGTTGCCGGGTTCGTGTTGTGGATTTTGATAGTCTGGCAAAGTTTACCGCTTCCTCATCTTCATGGGCGTCCGGCTTCTCGCGTCGGGTGCGAGAAGTGGGGCGCTTCGTATGTCGAGTTCTGCTGGGCCAAGCTCTGGCGAACCAAATTCGGTTGAACCAAGCTCTGTTGAACAAAGTTCAGTTTGACCACCGGATCGTAGCCGCCATGCGCGAAAGGATGGCAGCGCAGCAGTCGGAGCAGCGCCATCAGTCCACCGCGCAGCGCGCCATACCGTTCCACGGCTTCCATCGCATATTCCGAACAGGTGGGAACGTAGCGGCAAGCGGGCGGAAACATCGGCGAAATGGCCCACTTGTAGGCCCGGAGCAGGCGCAGGGCAACGAGTTTGGCGAACTGGCGCATGAAGATCAGGCTTTCGGCTTCCGGCTTCCGGCTCTCGGCTTCCGGCTTCTGGAATCTTTCTTCTCGGTCCCGGCTGCGGCTTTGCCTTGGAGTCTCTCTTCTATGACTACGAAGGCGCGGCTGACTTCGTTCACTACGGCGGCGAAGTCGGCGGTCAGCAGCGACGTCTTCGGGTTGATGACTACGTCCGCACTTGGGCCGGCCGGCGGGCGGGTGAGGCGTACGGCCTCGCGCAAACGCCGCTTCATCCGGTTACGCTGTACCGCGCCGCCGAGGGCGCGGCTCACGGTGAATCCGATGCGCAGTCCCGAGGCAGCGGGGGACTTGGCGGCCGGCGCTTCCTCAATCGTTGCTTCCGGCCGCGGCCAATAGAACACGGTCATGGACGCGGAAAAATGCCGGCGCCCCAGCTTGTAGACGCGCTCGAAATCGGCGTGACGCAAGAGGCGCGCGCTGCGGGGAAAGGCGCCCGTGCCGGATCGCGACGCGAGACCTCGCGGCTGGACATCATGCTGCGTGACATCATGATTTGTAACATCATGATTCGAAACATCATGATTCGATTCTCCGGGCACACTGGCGGTCACAGTGACTCTGAGTTCCAGATCGCTATTTCCAGATGGCTGAGGCAACATGGTTGACGCAACATGACTGGCGCAGCATGACTGGCACGGACGCTCGTGCCCGCGCCAACTGGACTATTCGCGGAAACCTGGTTTCACCGAGACCCGCTTGCGCCCCTTGGCGCGCCGGCGGGAAATGACCTTCTTGCCGCCCTGGGTCTTCATGCGCGTGCGAAATCCGTGAATCTTGGATCGCTTGCGCCGGTTGGGTTGGAATGTACGCTTGGGCATGAAAAGTAGCTGCTCCTGATTGGTTCGACGGTGTTAGGGCAAACTGTAAGTATAAATCAGGTGCGGTCATTACGTCCAAACCGGCAAATCTCAAGACCCAAGACAAGGGCTTCACCGCTAAGGACACGAAGTTACACGAAGGAAAACTACACACAAGTCGTTCATGATAGTCGTGCTCTTTATACTCGTGCACTTTGCGGTTCGTATTTTCTTTTCGCATGGTTACGAACTTGGCTTGCACCGCTCCTGCGGCAGTTACCATGGCGGCACTTGACAGGGCGCTGCATTCGGGTTCTGAATAGGGACTCGCGGAAAAATTCCAGCCGAAGTTTTCCACACAACAAAAAAATTTGTGCTAGTATCGCGGACTGATCCTGCTTTCGAAATTCTTTTTGCTGTTGGGCAGCCGCGCACAGAGAATCGAACGCATTCCGCAGTAAACTTGATGGTTCCGGCTACTTCGTAAAACGGCAGTTTTAAACAGGCGCTCTCTCCAGCCGCCGGAGCGCCGTGGTGAACATTTCATATATGTCAGTTCCCAGCACAACTATCTCCCCGAACCCGTGGGCGCGCATCCTCGATGCGCTGGAAAAGAAAATCAACCGCCATTCCTACGACACCTGGCTGAAGCCCACGCGCTACAGCCATTCCAGCGGAGGTGTTCTCTTCGTCCGCGTGCCGACGGTCGAGTTTCGCCACGCCGGCGACAAGTACGCCGACCTGATCCAGGAAGCGATCGACAATCTGGGCCTGGGATACAACGACGTGAAGTTCGTGACTCCGGAAGATGACCCGGCCGCGACTCCAGTTCGGCACGACGGCGGTCTTACGGCTGCGGCTGCGACCGCGGGTCCATCGCAGTCGCGCTTTGACTGGGACGGTGCGGCGCAATTGAATCCGCGGTACACGTTTGACGCGTTCGTCATCGGCAGCGGCAACCAGTTTGCGCACGCGGCGTGCCAGGCGGTCGCCGAGCGTCCGTCGAAGGCTTACAACCCGTTGTTCCTGTACGGCGGCGTCGGCATGGGCAAGACGCATTTGATGCAGGCGATTGGGCACGAGATCAAGCGCCGGCTGCCGCAGACGGCCATCTGCTACGTATCGAGCGAGAAGTTCACCAACGACATGATCAACTCGCTGCGCTACGACAAGATGACCAGCTTCCGCGACAAGTTCCGCAACGTGGATGTGCTGCTTATCGACGACATCCAGTTCCTTACGGGCAAGGAGCGGACGCAGGAAGAGTTCTTTCATACCTTTAACGCGCTGCACGAGTCGATGAAGCAGATCGTGATTGCCAGCGACCGCTCGCCCAAGGAATTGGCTGAGATTGAAGACCGCCTGCGCAGCCGCTTTGAGTGGGGTTTGATTGCCGACATTCAGCCTCCCGATCTGGAGACGAAGGTCGCGATTCTGCAGAAGAAGGCGGAGCAGGAGAAAGTCACTCTGCCGACGGACGTCGCGCTGTATGTGGCATCGAATATTCGGTCGAACGTACGCGAGTTGGAAGGGGCACTGATTCGGCTGGTGGCGCACTCGTCCCTCATTGGCGCCGAGATCACGCTGCCTTACGCGCAGCAGGTGCTGAAGAACTTCATCGACTCGCAGGCTCGCAAGGTGACGATTGAGTCGATCCAGAAGATGGTGGCAGAGCAGTTTGGGTTACGACTGGTCGAGATCAAGGCGAAGAACAATTCCCGGGCGATCGTCTACCCGCGACAGATTGCGATGTATTTGGCGAAACATCTGACGGAAGCTTCGTTGCCGGAAATCGGACGGCAGTTCGGCGGCAAGCATCATACGACCGTGCTGCACTCGGTGGAGAAGATCGAAGAGCTCCGCAAGACGGATAAAGATTTGAACAGGCTGATCAATAAACTGACTGAGCAATTGGGCGGATGAATCTGCGTGGGATTGAGTTTTCCACTCTGCAGTCCAGTCTTCCTGCGCGGTGGCTGTGAATGCGATGTGGAAGTTGTGTAAGGCGGAGAAGAAATAGATGGCGGGGCCAAGTTACACTGCCGGCTCCGAAGAGTTTGGGACCGATTTTTAACATAAAGGGTTCAGCGGGAACCCGGTGACAACAGGCGAGTTGTTCCGGTTTTCCACTTCTGCGAGGCCCCTACTGTTACTGCTGGTTTTATAGGTTTTGCATTTGATATAAGGGTAGTACTAGAAGTAGCACGGCAAGTAGAAGTTTCGGGGGAGACGGACTTTATGCCGGTGGAAGCCGCCGTTGCCGCGGGCACAATGGAAATCACAGTCAGCAAGTTTGAGTTGCTGCGGGAATTGACTGCCACGCAAGGTGTGGTCGAGCGCAAGACCACAATTCCAATCCTATCCAATTATTTATTCGAGGCTGCGGGCGACCGATTGGCGCTCACGGCCACGGACCTCGATCTCAGCTTGCGCACGTCTTGCAATGCCAAAGTCAAAAAAGAAGGCTCGTGCACGATTCCGGCGCGGAAACTTCATGACTATGTAAAGCTGCTGCCGGATGCCGACATCACGATCAAGCTGCTGGAAAACCATTGGGTCAGCATTCGCTGCGGACGGTCCAACACGAAGATGGTGGGCATGGCGAAATCGAATTTTCCCAGTCTGCCTGCGTTTCCCACGGCTGGGGCAATAACGATCCCGGCGCAGATTTTGCGCGGGCTGATTGCGCGGACCGGATTTGCGATTTCGAATGAAGAGTCGCGCTACACGCTGAACGGCGCGCTGATGCTGCTGAAGCCGGAGTCGATCACCATGGTCGCGACCGATGGACATCGGCTGGCGCATTGTGAACGGCCGGGTGAAAAGTTCGAAGGCGTTTCGGGTGAGTTGAAAACTCTGGTGCCGAAAAAAGCGATGGACGAACTGAAGTCGCTGCTGGATTCGACCGACGCCGAGACCATCGAGTTTGCGAAAGATGAGTCGACGTTATTCTTCCGGATCGGTTCGCGCTTGTTGACCTCGCGCCAACTGACGGGACAATTCCCCAACTTTGAGGCGGTGCTGCCGAAGGACAACAGCAAGGTTGTACCACTGAACTCCGACGAATTGAATTCGGCGATCCTGCGCGTGGCGCAGTTTGCCGATGAGCGTTCGCGGGCCGTGCGGCTGCGGTTGGAGAAGGGCGAGTTGAAGATTTCCGCGTCGTCGACGGAGGCGGGTGAGTCGGAGGATTCGATCGAAGCTCCGTATACTGGCGAGCCGCTGACCATTGGGTTCAACGCCCAATATCTGGTCGATTTCCTCAAGGCCGCCGGCACCAGTGAAGTGCGGTTAGAGCTGAAGGATCCGCAGTCCGCGGGGCAGTTTCGGCCGGCGGAAGGGGACGATTATAAGTACAGGTATATTGTGATGCCGATGCGAATCTGAAAAGAAATATCCTCTGGCGGCCTGAGCGCCTTGGCCCCCAAAATCCTTGCTAGCCCTTGATTTCGTGCTGCCTCTGACTTACAGTGGCGGCACTTTGATTTTGGGAGGGGCACCGTTATGTTAAGTGGATTCAAGAAATTCATTCTGCGTGGGAATGTTGTGGACATGGCTGTGGGCGTGGTGATTGGCGCGGCTTTTGGCGGGGTGGTTACGGCGCTGACAAAAGACCTGTTGACGCCATTTATCGCCGCGGTGGTGGGTAAGCCGGACTTTTCGTATCTCGGGTTCACCATTCACGGCACTCCATTTCCGGTCGGCGATTTCGTCAATGCAGGAGTGTCGTTTCTGCTGGTTGCGGCGGCAATATACTTCTTCGTGGTGACGCCGGTGAACGCGTTGGTGGCGCGCATGAACCGCGGGGAGGCACCTCCTGATCCGACGACCAAGAAGTGTCAGGAGTGCCTCAGCGAAATTCCCATCGACGCGCGGCGATGCGCCCACTGTACGCAGCCGCAGATGGGAAGGGCCGCATAGAATCTTTCGTCGTCCCACCCTCTTCCCGCTTGGTGCGAGGGTGGGGGTCTACCCGCTAAAATGGCTGTATGGAATTGCGCCGAATGTTTTTTCGCTGGGCCTTTTTGGCGGTGGCGGCTTTATCGCTGTCTGTGGACGTCCTGGCGCAAGGTTCATCGGCTTCCTCTTCCTCGTCTTCGTCGTCCTCTTCCGCGAAACACGTCAGCAAGGCCGCTGGTCCGGATTCCGGGCTTGATCCCGGTGCCGTGGCTAATGGCGTCTATCGCAACAAGACCCTCGCGCTCTCGTGCAAGATTCCCGCGGGCTGGGTATTGCGGACCGACGAGATGAATGCACCGGTGGAAAAAAAGGAAGACGAAAAGGAAGCTTCCCCCCAACCGGCGGCGCCGGCTTCAAGCGCTGGCGCCAAGGTGCTGCTGGCGGCGTTTTCACGGCCTCCGGAGGCGCGAGCCGAAGACGTGAATTCTTCCATCCTGATTGCGGCGGAGAGCGCGGCTTCCTATCCGGACTTAAAAGAGGCGGCTCAATATTTCTTTCCGCTGACCGAAGTGGCGAAGGCGCAGGGGTTCACGGCGGACGAGGATCCTTACGAGATTGCCATCGGCACCAAAACGCTGGTCCGTGCCGACTTTCACAAAGACAGAGGGACGCGGGTGATGCACCAGTCCACGCTGGCCATGCTCGCGCACGGCTACGCGATTTCGATCACGGTGATCGGCGGGACGGACGATGAGGTGGAGGATCTGATCGACGGGCTGACTTTCAGCGGGCCCGGGAAATAGCGGGGCAAGAGCCTGCCAGGCCAACCCTAGGGAAGCTCCGATCAAGTATCGTAAGAGGAAACACAGGGTCCCTCGACTCCGCAGAATTGCCGAAAAACGGCAATTCTGCTCCGCTCGGGATGACAAAGCAGGAGCTTAATCAGAGATTTCCTAGATGGCGATTCGCAACCGGGGATCTGAATTCTTGCGGGGCGTAGCGTCTGCGGTGTGAGAACGTACTTCGGGGCGTTTGCGGAAGACGGCCTTCACGCCTTCACGCCAGTGCTCGTCGATGCCAACGAATTCCCATTCGATTTCGGGCGCGACGTAGCGCAGGAGTACGTCGGTTTGAGGATGGACGTGTAACGCGGGCGCGACCAGGTAGAGCAGCGGCTTTTCGGGGGAGAGCTCACGGTCCGCGAAATATCCGAAGCGCGGAAATTCTGCACGACTGTGATGCCATGCTACTCGCGACCAGTAATCCAGGCCCTGCAGGGGCAGGTGAATATCTTCGTCAGCCTTGAGCTCGACGACCGCCAGGCGGCCGTCGTGGGTGGTGGTTAACACGTCGAGCATGGCGCGATCCGAGGCGGAGAATGCGGGAACCTGCGAATACAGCGTATACGAGTTGAGGCGCTCGTCGATCACGCTGACGTCGGCGACGACCAGCGATTCGAGCCAGCGCTCTGGGCGCAAGCGGAAGAGCGGATGCTGGCGCGGGCCGTAGGGATGGCGGGTGTCCCGCACAGCGGTGAGCAGTTGCAGGAAGAGCGGGAAGTTGTGCGAATCGAGAACGCGCTCTTCGGAGCCCACGCCGAAAACGATTTCCTGCTTAGTGCGGAAGGTTGCGGCCTCGGCGCCGATGCGGGCGCGGGCGAATTCCAGGCCTCGCCAGCGGAAGGCCAGTTCCGCGGCGGAGAGCACGGCGACCTCACAGTTGGGCAGGATGGTGTTGATGCGGGCGATGGAGTCCGCGAACCTTTCGCGCGCGGCGGTTTCGTTGGTCGAGTGAACAAGGCGCGTGGCCACGTTGCCGCGGTCGGTGCAGTCGATTTCGGTCAGGGCGTCGTGACGCTCGTCGAGTTCGAGGAGGCTCCACTTGGCGGCGGCTTGATTGAGGTTGGCCATGCGCTCGCGGACCAGCGCGGAACAGCCTTGCGGGATGAACAGGTGCAGACCTTCGACGAGGAATTTGCCGGCGGAGGAATGGCGGCAGGTTTCGAGCCAGAGGATGGCGAAAGTGAGGGAGGCATCGATGGAGGCTTGCGTTTCCGAGGCGTTGACGCCGAGAACAGCGAAGGCCGACTGGCCGTGGCGAATGAGGCCGCGGGCATAGATGGGACCGAAGGATTTCTCCAGGTCGACGGCGGTGGTGAGACGGGTGATGGTGAAGCCGGGATAATGGCGCTCAAGGGCGCGGCGCAGCTTTTGCTCGTAACTGGTCCGGGCCGCTTTTTTGGCGGAGGGCGAGCGGCGGTCGTGCTCGCGGCAAATCTCGAGACGGGAGGGACGCGACTGGCCGAGCCGCTGCACGAACAGTTTCAAGGTGCCGTTCTTCACCTCGGCATCGAGCACGCGGCGCACGGTGTTGCGCTCGGCCGACCAGAGGTGCAGCAGACATTTGTTGTACTCGCCGGAAATTGAGTACTTGGAGTGACCGAGGTCGAAGGCTACGGCGCCGTCCTCGAGCACGACTGCGCCGGAGGCCTCGCTGAGAAAATCCTGCAGGGTGCGGGTGAGGGCGTCTGGGGTCACAGGGGAATTGTGCATATTGGGAGAGGCTGTGTCTGTGACGAGTGACCATGGTTGTGGGAGGAGAGTGTGGAAGACTTGGTCGGGCCCGGGTGGATGGGTGGGGTGTGGGATAATGAGGGAACTGGTCTGGAATGGCTTTTGGGCGTGCGTGGTGCCTCGGGGGCTATAAGGCCTTCTAGAGGAACGTTCTATCGCATCGCTAAGCGCTGCGCCACCCAAAACCATGCTTTTCTCATCAGTGCTTTCGCATGAGGCCTTCGCGTAACTGCGAACAGGAGTAGATTGCCGGCGAGTCGAGTCTCGGCTCGGTGGCATCTAAAAATACGTGGATAAACAAATTCTGGATAAGCATCTTTTGGATAAGCAGCGGTTCTTCTTCGAACACTACGGGCTGACAGAGAACGATCTCGAGCGCTATCTCGGGGCTGCGCTCTCGGCGGGCGGCGACTATGCCGACCTCTACTTTGAATATCTTTCGTCGACTTCGCTGATGGTGGACGAGTCGATGGTGAAGTCGGCGTCGCAGGGGATCTCGGCGGGATGCGGAGTGCGCGTGGTCTCCGGCGAGCGTACGGGCTACGCGTATACCGACGATCTATCTTCCGGGCGCATCTTGCATGCGGCGCGGACCGCGGCTTTGATCGCGAGCGCTCCGGCGAAAACGACGGTTGCGGGATTTCGGAAAGCTGCGGCGCGAAGTTTGTATCCGGTGACGCTGCCTTCGGTGGATGCAGAAATCAGCGCTAAGGTTGAGCTTGTGATGCGGGCAGATAAGGCGGCACGGGCGTACGATCCTCGAATTCAGGAAGTGCGGGCGAGCTACGGCGACGAGTTGCGGAACATTCTGGTGGTGGGGTCGGATGGAACGTTTGCGGAAGATTCGCAGCCGCTCGCACGCATGAACGTGTCGTGCATCGCGAAGACGGAGGGGAACTCGGCGCGTGGGACGTCGGGCGGCGGCGGACGGGTCGCACTCGATTTCTTCTTTGGCGAGAAGACGCCGGAATTTTTTGCGAAGGAGTCGGCGCGGCAGGCGATTCTGCAACTGGATGCCCGCGAGGCTCCGGCGGGAGAGATGGAAGTGGTGCTGGGGCCGGGATGGCCGGGAGTTCTGCTGCACGAGGCGGTGGGACACGGGTTGGAAGCGGATTTCAATCGCAAGAAAACTTCAGCTTTCGCCGGCTTGGTGGGCAAGCGCGTGGCGAGCGAAAAGTGCACTGTCGTTGACAACGGAACGATGCCGTGGCGGCGTGGGTCGCTGAATGTGGACGATGAGGGCGAACCTACGCAGGAAACTGTGCTTATCGAAAATGGAATTCTGAAGGGATATTTGAGCGACAAGCTTTCGTCGCGGTTGATGGGCATCTCCGACACCGGCAATGGGCGGCGGGAAAGTTATGAGCACATTCCGATGCCGCGCATGACGAACACTTATATGCTGGCGGGGCAGGATGATCCGGGAGATATTATCCGCTCGGTGAAGCACGGGATTTATGCGGTCAATTTTGGCGGCGGGCAGGTGGATATTACGAATGGGAAGTTCGTGTTCTCGGCCTCCGAGGCGTACATGATTGAAGACGGTCAGATAACGGCGCCGATCAAGGGCGCAACGCTGATTGGTAATGGGCCCGATGTGTTGACGCGGGTTTCGATGGTGGGCAATGATCTGAAACTCGACGAGGGCGTGGGCACTTGCGGCAAGGATGGGCAGGCGGTGCCGGTGGGCGTGGGGATACCGACGCTGAAGATCGATCGGCTTACGGTGGGCGGGACTGCGAGGAAGGATCCGGGCGGGTTCATGCAGTAGATTCCAGGGTGAGCGCCGGCAGAGTGCTTAGATCCTTCGCTCCGCTCAGGATGACAACCATTTAGTCTGCGTTGGTCCCTTGCTTTTGCAAAATTCTATGTCTTCTACTCAAGTCGTAACTGGAAACCCGAAAATCGAAACTGATCTCCGCGAGATTGCGCAGGATATTGTGCGGCGTGCGATGGCTGGTGGCGCCACCGCGGCGGAATGTGTCGTCCGCGAGGGCGATGAATTCTCTACTCTCGTCCGGCTTGGCCAAGTCGAGACTCTGAAAGAGTCGGGGTCGAAGTCGATTGGTGTGCGGGTGTTTTTCGGGCAGCGCGCGGCCAGCACGTACTCAAGTGATTTTTCGCGGGCGGGGCTTGACCGGATGGTGAAGTCGGCGTTGGAGCTGGCGCGGATTACCTCGGAAGATCCGTTTGGTGGAATTCCGGAGGCCTCGCAACTCGGGGCGCTATCTGGCGAGCTGGATCTTTATCACGAAGACGTTTATTCGCTGCCCGGAGCCGAGCGCATCGACTACGCGCGTCGCGCGGAAAAAGCGGCGCTCGATTTTGATCCGCGGATCAAGAATTCCGAAGGCGGATCGTTCGACGCGGCGACCGGGCACAAGGTTCTGGCGAACTCGCATGGATTTGTGGGGGAATATCGGCGGTCGTATTGCTCGGTGTCGGCGGTGCCGATCGCGCAGACTCCAGAGGGAGCGATGCAGCGCGATTTCTGGTACTCAGTGGCGCGTACGTTGGCGAAGCTCGATGCACCGGAGAAAGTTGGAAAGGTCGCGGCGGAACGGACGCTGCGCCGGCTGGGCGCGCGCAAGGCGAAGACCGCGCAGGTGCCGATTGTGTTCGATCCCATGGTTTCGACGTCGATTTTGGAGCATATTTTCGAAGGGGTGAACGGAGACTCGGTGTACCGGGGGGCGTCGTTTCTGGCGGGCAAGCTGGGACAGAAAATTGCCGGGGACAACGTCAACATCATCGACGATGGAACGATTGTGGGTGGCTTCGGAACGAGTCCGTTTGACGGTGAAGGTGTTCCGACGCGGCGCACTGTGGTGGTCGAGAACGGAGTGCTGAAGTCTTATTTACTCAACACCTACACCGCTAAGAAACTTGGCATGCAGACTACGGGGAACGCTGCGCGCGGGCTGGCGGGGACGCCGGGCATTGGGCCGGGGAATTATTTTCTGCAGCCTGGGGCGCGGACTCCGAAGGAGTTGATCGCGGGAATTAAGGAAGGGCTTTACGTTACGGAATTTCTGGGGCAGGGCGTGAACCTGGTGACCGGCGATTATTCGCGCGGGGCTTCGGGGATGTGGATTTCCGGGGGAGAGTTCGCGTATCCGGTGGAAGAGATTACAGTGGCGGGGAATTTGAAGGAATTGTTTTTTAATATTTCGGAGATCGCGAATGATTTGGAGTTTCGGGGGTCGGTGGCGGCGCCGACGCTGCGCGTGGATGGGCTGATGGTGGGCGGGGAGTAGTTGAGCGGGAAGGCTGGCATAAGGTACCTCAGGGGCTAATGCCCCGGTGAGAGGCAGGGTGCTGATCGCAGCGCTGAAAGCGCTGCGCCACCCGAAGGCCGAAAGGGCTACGTCACCAAAGTACTGAAGTCCGCTACGCCGTCCAAATGCTGAGCGCGCTGCGCCTACTCAAACACGGAAAACCTGCGACAGCCAAATAGTTACGGCATTTCGGTGGGTGGCGCCGGGCTTTGCCCTGGTTTGGACGGCCGAGGCGGCCATCCCTACATGAGTCGTTGGAGTCGGCTGGCGGGGAAATGAAATTTGCCAAGGTGGTTTTCTGGATTGCCGGGATCTGGGGCGTGTTGATCCTGACGCCTCTTTATTTCATGTTTGATGCGATCTCGCGGAATGATCCTCCGGCGATTACGCATCCCGGGTTTTATTACGGGTTCGTCAGCGTGGGACTGGCTTGGCAGTTTGCATTTTTCGTCATTGCGCGGGATCCGGTACGGTTCCGGATGATGATGATTCCTTCGATGATTGAGAAAGTCGGGTATGGGGCTTCCCTGCTCGTGCTTTATTTCCAGCAGCGCATTCATCCGTCCGACCTCGTTTTTTCGGGCGTGGATATGCTGCTCGGGGTGCTTTTTCTGCTTGCGTTCTTTCGAACTTCCGCTTAGAGCCGCGTTGTTTGCGGGCCGAAGGACCTATGTAATTTGCTTGTCGCGAGGGTTGGCGGCAATTTACATAGATCCTTCGCGCAAAAGACGCGCTCAGGATGACAAGGGTTGAGGGTGAATCGACAATCAAAAAGCAACAGCCTACAATTCCTCCATGAGCAGCTTGGGACAGCCAACTCCGGTTGCTGAGGAACGCGACTCCAGCCGGTTGATTATTGGGATCGCCGTGGCGGTGGTGATTGGGGGTGCGCTGGCAGCTGCGTTTTTGCTGCGCGAACCGCCGAAGATCGCGAAGCCGGCGTCGCCCTACATTGCCAGCCTGAAGCTTTCCGATTTCAAGATGAGCGCGGCGGAGAATTTTGTCGGGCACACGGTCAGCTACATCGATGGCACGATTACGAATGCGAGCGACAAGACGGTGACGCACGTCGTGGTGGAAGTTGTGTTCCAGGACTCGATGGGGCAGATGGCGCAGCGGGAAGAAGTGCCGCTGCAGGTGGTCCGGACGAATGGAGCTTATCTGGAGCCGGTGGATCTCAGCGTTTCTCCGCTAGCTACGGGACAGGCCCAGCCGTTTCGGCTGACGTTCGACAGCATATCGGCGCAGTGGAACCGAAATTATCCGGAGATTAGGGTTACGGATGTGACGGTGAAGTAGGAATTCTCTTCGAAAGCTCACAGGGGCTGAAGCCCTGCGGATTCCCAAAGGCTTTACGCGGCCCTTGAAGGGCCGCTCTTCCACGGTGATGCACCCCTCGGCGAGTTCCAGTGGACCGTTCCAGTAAAATGAATCCATGTCTGAGAGCAAGCCGTTTCGGCTGACGGAGTCGGTGAAAGCTGCGGGTTGAGCTTCTAAGCTGAGTCCGGCGGCGCTGGACACGGTGCTTGGGAAATTAGCCCGGCAACATGACCCGAACGTTCTGGTCGGTTTCGATCATGCCGACGACGCCGGAGTGTATCTGATCGGGCCCGATCAGGCGCTGGTGCAGACGGTCGATTTCTTCACGCCGGTGGTCGACGATCCTTATACGTTCGGGCAGATTGCTGCCACCAACGCGCTGAGCGATGTGTATGCGATGGGCGGGAAGCCGCTCACGGCGCTCGCTCTGGTGTGTTTTCCGGAGAAGGCCGATCTGGCCATTCTGGAGCGGATTCTGGCGGGTGGATTGTCGAAGATGATTGAGGCGGGATGCACAGTGATCGGTGGGCACAGCATTCGTGACGAAGAAACGAAGTTCGGATATTCGGTTACGGGGATGGTTCATCCGAAGAAGGTTCTGGCGAACGGCGGCGCCAAACCGGGAGATGCTCTGCTGTTCACCAAGGCGATCGGGACTGGGGTGATTTCCACAGCGATCAAGAAAGGGAAAGCCGAGCCGCAGTGGATTGAAGCAGCGGTGCGGTCGATGACGACGCTGAACCAGCGGGCGGCTGAGGTGATCGTCGCTGATTCAAACCAGGGCGGGAATTATCGCGTGAGTGCGATGACCGATGTTACTGGATTCGGGTTGATCGGGCATGCGCGGGAGATGGTGCTGGCCTCGGATGTGTCGATTCGCATTTCTGCCGGGAAAGTTCCGCTGCTGGAGGGGGCGCTGGAGTGCGTGCGAGCGGGATACATCCCGGGGGGATTGAAGAACAATCGGGACTTTGCTGAGTGTCTGGTGGAGTACGACGAAGGTGTTCCGGAGGATGTGCGGGCGTTGTTGTTTGATCCGCAGACTGCGGGAGGGTTGCTGATTGCGACGCCGGAAGGGCAGCGGTTGCTGAAGGCTCTCACTGGTGCCGGAGTTGCGGCGGTGGAGATTGGGCAGGTGTTGCCGAGTGGCAGGCCGCGCATTCGGGTTTCACGTTGATCTGTTTGAGATCGCCGCATCGTCGTGACGATTCCTGACATCCTTTTGGGAGATCGTTGACTCCGCGGGCGAGACGCCCGCGGGACAGCTGGCAGGATGCCGGCGCTGCAAGCGAGGTGCAATTATGCAGATTCGCGAGCTTGGTCGTAGTGGCCTCAAGGTTTCGGCCCAGGGGCTGGGGTGCATGGGGATGTCGGAGTTTTATGGTCCGCGGGATGACGAGGAATCGATTGCGACGATTCATCGCGCGCTGGAACTTGGGATCACGTTTCTCGATACGGCGGATGCTTACGGGCCGTATAAGAACGAAAAGCTGGTGGGCAAGGCAATCAAAGGCAAGCGCGACAAGATTGTGTTGGCGACGAAGTTTGGGATCGTGCGGGATCCGAGTAATCCGAATGTGCGCGGGATCAGCGGGAAGGCTGACTACGTTCGCCAGTCGTGCGAGGCCAGCTTGCGGCGGCTGGGAGTGGAGACGATCGATCTTTATTACCAGCACCGCGTCGATCCGAAGACGCCGATTGAAGAGACGGTGGGGGCGATGGCCGAGTTGGTGAAGGTGGGGAAGGTGCGGCATCTGGGGCTCTCGGAGGCTTCGGTGCCGACGCTGCGGCGCGCGATGAAAGTGCATCCGATTGCGGCGTTGCAGACGGAATATTCGTTGTGGACGCGCGATCCGGAGGGTGGGATTCTGGCGGCGTGCCGCGAGTTAGGGATTGGGTTTGTGGCGTACAGTCCGCTGGGGCGCGGGTTCTTGACGGGGCAGTTTCGGAAGTTTGAAGACTTGGCGGAGGATGACTATCGGCGGATGAGTCCGCGGTTTCAGGGGGAGAATTTTCAGAAGAATCTGGATCTCGTCCGGCGTGTGGAGGAGATCGCTCGCGAGAAGGGGTGCACGGCTTCGCAGTTGGCGCTGGCTTGGGTGCTGGCGCAGGGTTCGGATATCGTTCCGATTCCGGGGACCAAGCGGCGGAAATATTTGGAGGAGAACGCGGCGGCTGAGTCGGTGAAGCTTACGCAAGAAGACTTGCGGAGGATTGATGAAGTGTTTCCGCCGGAGGTGGCCGCGGGGGGAAGGTATCCGGAGCACATGATGGCGTTGGTGAATGGATGAGGGGGCGGGGGCTAAAGCCCATTGATTCAGGGCCCCTTGACGCGGCCCTATAAGGGCCGCTCTTTCACGTTTCTATCGACCGCGGAGATCCTCTCCAGATTCAAACAGCGCGGGCGGGGGGCCCGCGCCACATCATCATCTTTCCCTACTGAATCAGCGTGCCTCCGTTGCCGCCGTTTGGTTCGGCATCGGGGGCGAGGACTACGGCGGCGGCTACGCGGTCGCCGGGTTCCAGGTTCAGGAGGCGGACGCCTTGGGCGTTGCGGCCGGATTCGCGGATCGTCGTCGAATCCATCCGGATGATTTTGCCGTAGTGGCTGATCAGCATGACTTCGGAAGTGTCGTCGACTTGCGCGATGGCGACGACTTTGCCGACGCGTTCGGTGGTCTTCAGATTGATCACGCCTTTGCCGCCTCGGTTGGTGAGGCGGTATTCGTCGGCGGGAGTGCGCTTGCCGTAGCCGTTTTCGGTGACGGAGAGGATTAGGGTGCCTTTGACGGCGGCGTCGATGGCCTCGGGCTCTTCCCCTGCTGGCACTGGCGCGCCAGGGACGGCTGGGGCGGCCGTCCCCACATTTGCCGTTTCTGCTTCCGGCTTTGTGGTCGCGGCCATGCCTACTACGTAGTCTTTCTCGTCGAGGTCGATGCCCCAGACGCCGAAGGCGGCGCGGCCCATGGGGCGGACATGGCTTTCGTCGAAGCGGACGGCCATGCCTTCGTGGCTGGCGATGAAGATGATCTGATTGCCGTTGGTGATGCGGGCGGCGACCAGCTCGTCGCCTGGCTCAATGCCGATTGCATTGATGCCATTGGAACGCACGTGCATGAACTCGCGGACTTCAGACTTCTTGACGAGGCCCTTGCGGGTGGCGAAGAAGACGTATTTATTTTCTTCTTCCAGGTTGCGCACGGCGACCATGGTCCTGACGGTCTCGCCGGGCTGCAGGCCGACCAGGTTGCCGATGTGCTTGCCTTTGCCGGCAGCGCTGACGTCGGGAATTTCGTAGACCTTGAGCCAGTAGACGCGGCCCTTGTTGGTGAAAATCAGGATGTAGGCGTGAGTGGAGGCGAGGAAGAGGTGCTCGACGAAATCTTCGTCGCGCGTCTTCATGCCGGTGCGGCCTGTGCCTCCGCGGCGCTGCATGCGGTAGGTGGAGATGGGCGTGCGCTTCATGTAGCCGGAGTGGCTGACGGTGACGGCCACCTGCTCGTCGGCAATGAGATCTTCGAGAACGATTTCGGCGGCCTCATCTTCCAGGCGCGTGCGACGTTCGTCGCCGTATAACTTCTTAACCTCTTCCAGTTCTTTGATGATGACTTTGCGCAGTTTCGTCTCGGAGGCGAGGATGGATTCGTATTCGGCGATGTTCTCGCGGACTTCTTTTAACTCGTTGGAAATTTCATCGATCGACAGCTTGGTCAGGCGATGCAACTGCAGTTCGAGGATGGCGTCGGCCTGGCGGGTGGTGAAGGGCTTTTCGGGATCGAGCTTGGGAGGGCGGCCGGTGGTGTTGATGTCGATTTTCTTGCCGCCGAAGTAGAGCACCAAATTCTCGCGGGCATCGGCGCGGTTGGCACTGCCGCGAATGATAGTGATGACGTTGTCGAGGTGATCGAGGGCGTTGAGATAGCCTTCGAGAATGTGCTCACGGTCTTTCGCTTTCTGCAGCAGGTAGGCGGTACGGCGGCGGACGACGTCGACCCGGTGCTCGATGAAATATTTGATGGTCTGGATCAGGCCCATTTCGCGGGGCTGTCCGTTGACCACCGCCAGCAGGATCATGGAAAAGCTTTCCTGCATTTGGGTGTGTTTGAAGAGCTGGTTGAGGACGATCTGGGGCTCGGCGCCGCGCTTGAGTTCGACGACGATGCGCATGCCGTCGCGATCGCTTTCGTCGCGGATGTCGGAGATGTCTTCGATGTCTTTGTCGTTGACCAGTTGCGCGATGCGCTCGACCAGCTTGGCTTTATTAACCTGATAGGGAATTTCGGTGACGATGATGGCTTGACGGTCTTTGTTGATGTTCTCGATCAATGCTTTGGCGCGCATCATGAAGCGGCCGCGTCCGGTGCGGTAGGCCTCGAAGACTCCAGCGCGGCCGTGAATGATGCCGGCGGTCGGAAAGTCTGGGCCCTGGACGAATTTCAGGATTTCGGCGAGCTGGGCGTTGGGATTATTCACCAGCGTGATGGTGGCGTCGACGATTTCGGTGAGATTGTGGGGCGGAATTTTTGTGGCCATGCCAACGGCGATTCCGTCGGAGCCATTGACCAAGAGATTGGGAATGCGCGCGGGCAGAACGTCGGGCTCGATTTCGCTGCCGTCGTAGTTGGGATGGAAGTCGACGGTCTCTTTGTCGAGGTCCTCGAGCAGCGCGGTGGAAACCGGGGCGAGCTTGGCTTCAGTGTAACGATCGGCGGCGGGTGGATCTCCGTCAACGGAGCCGAAGTTGCCCTGACCAAAAATCAAGGGATAGCGCAGACTCCAGGTTTGCGCGAGGCGGACCAACGCGTCGTACACGGCAAGGTTGCCGTGGGGATGGTACTTGCCCATGACCTCGCCGACGATGCGGGCGCATTTACGCGTGGCGCGGTTGGGCTGAAGACCCATTTGGGCCATGGTGTAAAGAATGCGGCGATGGACGGGCTTCAGGCCGTCGCGGACATCGGGGAGGGCGCGGCCGATGATCACCGACATGGAGTAGTCGAGATACGACCGCTTCATCTCCTCTTCAATGTTGACGGGGTGAATGTTCAACGCGCCGGGGCCATCGCCGCCGCCGGGAGGAGGAGTGAGGGGAAGTTCGGGGTTTTGATCGTCAGCCATGGGGCAGCTTCTAGCTCCTAGCTGCTAGCTTCTGGCTAACAGCGTGCGGTTTAGAACGGGGCACTCTTCCAGCCTGGCAAGAATCTTGTAACTGGTTGTATTTACAGGACGTTATGTGCACTGGGAACGGTTTTAATTATACCATGGCGCGGCTATCGAATAGTGACAAGAAAGTCCCCACCCTTCGGCTTCGCTCTGTCGAAAATCCCCACCCTTCGGCTTCGCTCAGGGCAGGCTTCCTCGCGCAAAGAACGCGCGAGAAATGGGGACCCGGTGGGTTCCGAGATGGGAAATCCGCAGGAAAAATGTGCGTGATTTGGTTGGGCGTCACTGAGATTCGGCGGGTGCGGCTGCTAGGCTCGGCGGATGAAGCGGATTCCGTCGCTGGATGGGTTGCGGGCGATTTCTATTTCGCTGGTGGTGGTGGGGCATTGGTGGGAGTTGCGTTACCACTCGGATGTGGCGGGGGCATTTGCGAGTCTGGGAGTAAGGATTTTTTTCGTTATTTCCGGGTATCTGATTACTACGCTGCTGCTCAAGGAGTATGGGAAGACTTCGACGATCAAGCTGCGGGAATTTTATGTGCGGCGGGCGTATCGGATTTTGCCGGCTGCCATTGTGTTCATGTTGCCGGTGTTTGTGATTTTCTGGCACGAGCTGCGCTGGTACCACATGGCGGCTGCGGCGTTGTACCTGGCGAACTTTGATTTTACGCATCCGTGGTTCTTGGGGCATTTGTGGTCATTGAGCGTGGAGGAACAGTTTTATTTTTTGTGGCCGGGCGTGCTGAAGAAGTGGCACCGGCACCGGGTGGCGATCCTGGTGGGGGTGGTTGCATTTGCTCCGCTGTATCGGGTGGCGTGTCATTGGCTGCAACTGCACGGGCGGGCCGACGAAACGTTTCCGGCAGTAGCTGACGTTCTGGCGATTGGATGCCTGCTGGCGATTTTCGCGGGACGGCTGCCGAAGATCAACGGGTGGTGGGCGCTGGCGATGATCGCGCCGGTGGTTCTGGTTCCGGTGTATGTGGGCGAGTTGCGGTTCCACATTACGCCGCTGTTGCTGTTTGGGTTGTGGCCGGTGATGCATCTTTCCATTGCTGGACTTCTGCTGCATGTGGTGCGGAGGCCGTATTGGATTTTGAACGTGCGGGCGGTGGTGTGGCTGGGGCAGATCAGCTACAGCCTTTATTTGTGGCAGCAGTTGTTTGCGTACGGAGACCATCACCGGCCGTGGTACTTTCCGCTCTTGGCGGTGGGGCTGGCGAGTGCGTCATATTATTTGGTGGAGCAGCCGATGTTGCGGGTGCGGGAGAGGAGGGCTGCGGAGCGGAAGGTGGAGGGCGCGTTGGCTGCGGCGGCTTGAAACCCTGGGCCCCACTGGGGCTGAAGCCCATCTCAGAAGTGCTATTTACGCGGCGCTGAAGCGCCGCTCTTCCACGGTGCGGCTGCACGGTGAGGCGGCGCGGCTATATGGCGAGGCGCCCATGCTCTGCGCGCTTGCACCTGAGGCGAGCGCGGCGAGCAACTGGATGAGCAGCAACCGGCGCATAGTTAGTTCGCCTGCGAAGGTGGAGGGAGTTGAAACGTGACGCCGCGGTCGTCGTTCTGTTTGCGTGTGGCTTCGAGATCGAGATCGGCGAGAGCGACTCGGCGGGGGTGGCCGGGCGTGAGATCAAAGAGGGTTGCGCCGATGATGGCGTAGTTTCTGAGCTCGAGCTGGCGGCCGTCCTTGAACACGAGGATGGTCGGTTCCTGCGGAGCTTCGGGATCGGCTGCGGGGACATCGGCATTCTGCGCGGCGTGGGGTCTGGGAAAATCTTCGGGTGGGGTAATGTAGAACCTGCCCGACTCGCGACGATCGAGGCGGTGATCGAGGCTGGCAGGGCCGCCGTTGTGGTCGGCGGCAGTGTCATCCGCTGTGGCGTCTTTGTCGTCATCGTTAGTGTTGTCGCTATCGTTATTGCTGTCCGCCGCGCCGTAGTCGAGGGCGTAGGGAACGGCGACGGGGTACACCTCGGCCGGAGTAATGTATTCGCCGGCGTGGTGACGATGATGGCCGTCGCGGGCATGAGGCGGGTTGGGCGGCGGCGGAAGAAAGGTGGGTCGGAAGTTAAAGCCGTTGGGGCCGAGCGCGGTGACGCTCGGGGGAGTACCGTTGATGGCGCGTCCACCGAATCCGGGCGAGGTCACGGAGGCGGGCACACCGTTGATCTGAGCGTGGCTCGCGGGGACAAGAATCAGCGGCAGCGCGAGCAGGCTGAAAAGTGCGAGCGAGGCCGGGATCGAATGCCGCACGGAAATATGATACTCCAACGAGGAAGTCATGGCGCACCTCGAGGGTAGAACGCGCGTACTTGGTTAGATTGCAGGAGGGGCTGGGCGGATGCCGTTTTCGCCGCGCAGAGCCAGTTCTATCAGAGTGTATGTTATTGAGAATGTTCAGTTAGCGATTGTCAGAAATGGCGGACTATAATTCTGCTGAACTGGGATTAAGGTCGGTGGCGCAGGGGCTAGAAGCCCAGATTAATTTTCAACGGCTTCCGCGGCCCTAAAGGGCCGCTCTTCCACGGTAGCACCGACAAAGCCGAGTTTTTCAGCAAACTGTAAAGCCCGCGGAAGGATGAAAGGGTTTTTATCGCAGGGCTGAAAGCGCTGCGCCACCCAAAAGCAGATATCTCAGCAAGACAGATATGAAATCTGCGATCCGATTTGCGATGCTGGCGCTGGTGCTGGTGATTGTAGCCATGGTGTCGGCGCTGATGGCGATGAGATTTGCGATTCATGGACAGGAGGTCGCGGTGCCGCCGCTGGTAGGGTTTACTCCGGTGGAAGGGGAGCGGGCGGCGTCGGGATTGGGCCTGCAAATCTCGATCGAGCGGCAGTACTACAGTCCGCAGATTCCCGAGGGCAGAATCATGTCGCAACTGCCGTTGCCGGGAACGAAGGTACGGCGCGGATGGCAGGTGCGAGTGGCGCAGAGTCTGGGGAAGATGCGGGTGACGATTCCCGATGTTACTGGGCAGAGCGAGCATGCGGCGGAGTTGAATATCCGGCGACGCGGGCTGGATGTGGCTTCGATGGCGGAGGTGCAGGCGCCGGGGATTCCGGCGGATCAGGTGCTGGCGCAGAGTCCCACGGCGAACGAGACGCAGGTGACGGCGCCGAAGATCAGTTTTCTGGTGACCGCGGCGCCGGAGCCGCAGGCGTTCGTGATGCCGAGTTTTGTCGGACAGCCGCTGGGCAGCGCCAGCCGGAGTTTGCAGGATGCAGGGTTCAGGCTGGGGAATGTGAATGTGGCAGCGCCGCCTAGCACCGATACGGGAGACGCGGCCGGAGCTGCGGCTTCGAATGGGACACCGGCGCCTTCGGCTCCGCAGGCACAGCCGGTGCCTCCGCCGCAGCCAACACCGGCCAGCATCATTGTGTCGCAGGTGCCGCTGGCGGGACAGAAGGTGATGGCTGGGGCGGCGGTTTATTTTGAAGTAAGGTAAAAACTGGCCACGGATTTGCACGGATTCCGCGGATAGACCCAAATCAATTCTTTGAGAAACTTCTCGTTGAGAACTTCTCAAACCTTCTAGCACCTTTCTAGGATTGCGGCGAAGAAGCCGTCGCAGGGGTGGAGCCCTGGGCTTGTGCGGAGGTAGGGACCGCGTGTGAGCGAGGCTAGGTCGGGCCAGGTTAGTTCGCCGGCCGCCTTCAGTCGGTCTAGTTCGGTGCGGCAGTCGAGGAGGCGGAAACTATTCTCCGACAAGGCTTGCTCGACGACGTTTTCGTTTTCTTCTTTTTCCAGCGAACAAGTTGAGTAGATAAGGCGTCCTTTGGGCGCGACCTGGGCCAGGGCCGAGCGCAGGATTGCGAGTTGACGCTGCGGCAGTTCTGCGAGATCGTCGACGGTGAGGCGCCATTTGATTTCGGGATTGCGCGCGAGTGTGCCGGTGCCAGAGCAGGGGACGTCGGCGAGGACGCGGTCGAAGGGGCGTGAGAGGGGGAGATGCAGCGCGTCGGCGGTCACGATCTGGATCCGCGCTGCGGACTGTGATTGATGCGTGCCTAATCGCTTTTGCAGCAGTCGGGCGCGGTGGGGATGAAGTTCAACGGCGGTGATTGCGGCTGAGGGATTACGGTCTGCGATGGCGAGCGTCTTGCCGCCGGGAGCGGCGCAGCAGTCGAGGATGTGGGCGCTTTCTCCGGGAACAGTGGAGCCTACTAGGGCGGCGACGAGTTGGGAGGCTTCGTCCTGGATGACGATGTGGCCGGCGCGGAAGGCGTGGGTCTTGGTGATGTCTCCGGAGAGAACACGGCGGGCGGATGTGAGCAAGCCTCCTGGGGCGAGAGTGATTCCTTCCTCGTGGAGTTGTTCTTCTTCTTCGGCCGTGGGCGTGCGGAGCCGGATTGCCGTGGCGGGAATGGATTGATTGTGGTGGCAGATCTGGCGAGTGGCGGAGAGGCCATATTCGCGGGTCCAGTGCTCGACCAGCCACGCCGGGTGCGCGAGGGTGCGGGCCAGGGACTCGGGTGAAGCTGTTTCGGCTGAAGTTGGATTGTTGGCGTGCGGCGCGGCGGAGAGTTTGCGCAGGACGGCATTGACGAAAGGAGCGGCCGAGCGCTTGCGGGCGCGTTTTACGAGTTCGACACTCTCGTGGAGAGCGGCTCGCTGGGGGACGCGATCGAGCCAGAGAAATTGGTAGAGGGCCAGGCGGAGAGCGATGAGAATTTCCAGGTCGAGTTTGGATAGCGGCTGCGAGGAGGCGGTGGCGATCTCCGCATCCAGGCGCGAGCGCCAGCGGAGAACGCCCATTACGAGCTCGGTCGCGAGGGCGTGGTCGGGAGTGCTGAGGCGCTCATGGACGGGAGAGTGCAGAAGGTCGGAGGCGTAGGAGGATTCGCGTTCGACGCGGAGGAGGATGTCGAATGCGGCGGCGCGAGCGGGGGAGACGGACATTGCATCCAGATTGTAGGCGGGAAAGAAAAAACTAACCACAGAGGACACAGAGGAGCACAGGGGTAGTCGAAAGGAACGCCGGGACTCAGCGAGTGATGGTGGTGGGCGAAGTCGGCGCACCTCAGGGGCTGAAGCCCAGATTAATTTTCAACGGGTTACGCGGCCCTAAAGGGCCGCTCTTCCACGGTAGCACCGACAAATCCGAGTTTTTCAGCAAACTGTAAAGCCCGCATCATCTCAGGGCTTTACGGCACGGCTGAAAGCCGTGCCCTTCCCAAATCGCTCCTGCCATTCCTGAGGCAACCCTGCTTTTCCTGAAACAATTTACGAGGGCAGTCCTAACTTCTCGCCGGGGTGAGGGCGATAGCCGCGGACGAAATCTGGGGCCGAGGAGCGCTTCTTGCCTTCTAGTTGGATTTCAAGCAGTTCGAGCGATGTGTTGTGGGCGCAGCCGACGAGGAGGCGATCGGCTTGGGCGAGGAGTTCGGAGGGAGGCACTGCATCCGGTGCTGGACGAGCTTTTATGATCTGCAGGGTTTTGCCGCGGAATTTTGTGTGGGCTCCGGGCCAGGGGTGGAAGCCGCGGATGCGGTTGGAGATGTCGGTGGCGGAGCGGGAGAAATCTATCAGACCGTCTTCTTTTTTCAGGATCGGGGCGAGAGTGGCTTGCGCGTTGTCTTGCGGGTGAGGTTGAATCGTGCCGGATTGCAGGGCACGCAGAGTCTCAACCATGAGATCGGCACCGATGGCGGCCAGGCGCGGGGCGAGGGTTTCGGCGGTGTCGTTGGGCGCGATTGCGAGTTGCTGTTGTTGGAGGATGTCGCCGGTGTCAAGGCCGGCGTCGATGCGCATGGTGGTGACGCCGGTGACGGTCTCGCCGTTGGCGATGGACCATTGGATGGGCGCGGCTCCGCGGTATTTCGGGAGCAGCGAGGCGTGCAGGTTGATGTTGCCGAGGGGCGGGAGATCGAGCATCCAGTGGGGAATGATGCGGCCGTAGCCGACGACGATGATGGCGTCGGGCTTCAGGGCGGTGAGTTGAGCGCGGAATTCGTCGTTGGTTTTGATGCGGTCGGGTTGGGTGATGGAGAGATTCAGTTTCAGCGCGGATTCTTTGACCGGCGATTGGACGAGTTCGAGGCCGCGTCCTTTGGGACGGTCGGGCTGGGTGACGACGAGATGGACGCGGTGGCCCGACGCGACGAGCTTCTCCAGCGTGGGGACGGCGAAGCGCGGGGTGCCGCAGAAGATGAGATTGAGAGGCATTGAGGAATTGGGAAATTTAGTAATTGAGAAATTGAAAAACCGACCACGGGGGCTAAAAAGCCCGAATCGTTTCGGTGCGCTGACGCGGCGCTAAAGCGCCGCTCTTCCACTGAACGGTCAGCGTCTCGTTAATTGCTCACTTACCGAATGCCCCAATTACTCAATTACTAAACTTTCCAATTCCTACCATTCGCCAGCTTTCATCATTTTGCGGATTTTGCGTTTCATCAGGTCGCGTTTGAGGGCGCTGATGTGGCTGATGTAGAGCTTGCCGTTCAGATGATCGGTCTCGTGCAGGAAGGCGCGGGCCAGCAGATCTTCCCCGGTTTTTTCGTAGACCTTGCCGTGAACGTCCTGGGCGCGGATGGTGACTTTGTTGGGCCGAGTGACGTTTTCGCGGAAGTCGGGGATGCTGAGGCATCCCTCGCTTTGGGTGTGGCGGCCTTCGGTGTGAATGATCTCGGGATTGATGAGGACGAGCCTGGCGTTGGGATCCTCTTTGAAGGTGACGTCGATGACGGCGATGCGGCGGGCAATGCCGATTTGCGGGGCGGCCAGGCCGACGCCGTGGGCGGCGTACATCGATTCGAACATGTCCTCGGTGAGCTTTTCGAGCTCTTCGTCGAAGACGGTCACCTTTTCGGAAGGCTTATCGAGAACCGGGTTACCGAATTTTACGATGTGGTAGATCATCAAATAGTTCGATCGTCAGTAGTTTTTCAATTGCTGGCAGTAGCCCTGGAAATTTCTTAACGTCTCGGTCATGGAGTCGCCGCCGAATTTTTCCAGTGCACAGCGGGCCAGCGTCAGGGCCACCATGGCCTCGGCGGCAACTCCGGCGGCGGGTACTACGCAGACATCGGAACGCTCGTAGGCGGCCTTGACCGGTTCGCGCGTCGAAAAGTCGACCGACTGCAGGGGGCGGCGGAGCGTGGAAATTGGTTTCAGATAGCCGCGCACGCGGATTTCCTGTCCGTTGGAGACGCCGCCCTCGATGCCTCCAGCGTTGTTGCGGGTACGAGAGAAAGCGGTGAAGCCGGCGGTGGCGCTGTAACCGATTTCGTCGTGCACGGCGGAGCCGGGAGCGTAAGCGGCGGCAACACCTGCGCCGATTTCGACGGCCTTGACGGCTTGCAGAGACATGACCGCGGCGGCGAGCAGCGCGTCGAGACGTTCATCCCACTGAACGTAGGTGCCGAGGCCGGGTGGAACCTGGTGGGCCACGACTTCAAATACGCCGCCGAGCGAGTCTCCGGTGCGGAGAACTTTGTCGACTTCTTCTTTCATGCGCTGTTCGGTTTCGGGGTCGGCGCAGTTCAGGAGAACTTCCTCGCGAGTCTGAAGGGCACGAATCTTTTCCCACGGGACCTGATCTGCGAAGATGACGTTGCCGGTGGCGACCACGTGACTGAGAACTTCAATGCCGAGCTCGCGCAAGAAAAGTTTGGCGATTGCGCCCAGGGCGACGCGGGCGGCTGACTCGCGGGCGGAGGCGCGCTCGAGCACGTAGCGGGCTTCGGGGAAATTGTACTTCAGGGCCCCGGCGAGATCGGCGTGGCCGGGCCGGGGAGAGGCGACGCGTTTGTGCTTGGCGGGATCGCCTTCGCCGACGGGCAAGGATTCCTGCCAGTTTTTCCAGTCGCGATTTTCCAGCTGGATGGAGATGGGCGAGCCGATGGTCATTCCCTGGCGCACGCCGGAAAGAATGTGCGCGGAGTCGCGCTCGATTTTCATGCGGCCGCCGCGGCCGTAGCCCTGCTGGCGACGCCAGAGTTCGCGGTCGAGGAAGGACTGGTCGATTTTCAGACCGGCGGGCATTCCGGAAAGGAAGGCGACCAGCGCTTCGCCGTGGGACTCTCCCGCCGTGAAGTAACGCAGCATAAACGGTCGATTGTACCTGATTGCGAGGCGGGATCGGGATTCCGCGGGCGGGAATCCGGGCTGCGTATCTTGAAGAAAAGAAGTATTTTCACAGGCAAATGGCTGCACCAGCGGTTACAATGAGCCGACGCCTTCTCCGTCTGGGAAACCGAACCCCCGCGGCATCACAAATTTCTCTGGCGATTATTACTCTGGCCATCATTTAAGGAGTTGCCCTGTGTGTCCCCCGGCACCACGACAACACGAAGATTTTTTTAGCGATAAGGAAATTCGTTGCCTGCTTGTGCATGACCATGTCCTGCTGCGCCAGGGATTGCGGCGTTTACTCGAGGATGAACCGGACATGGAAGTCGTGGCGGAGGCGGGGAATGCCGCCGAAGCCCTGCGGAAGGTGTTCGAGTTCCGTCCCGAGATTGTGATCACCGATGCGCACATTTTCGAGTGCGCGGCCGATCAAGTGGAGCGGTTGATTCTGCTGGAGTCTCCGTCCAGCAAAGTGCTATTCCTGAGCATGCACAAAGACGACGCCCTGCTGCCCCAAGTGCGAACTGACGCGATGGTGAGGCAGACTTCCGCAGAAGAGTTAGTGGAGATGGTGAGGAGGACGCACGCCGCCCAGAGGATGGAGATGGGGGTGCCGGAAAGACGCGGAGCAGAATGGCCGTCAGAGGAACTTCTTCCGCGAAAGCGCGTGCTAACGGCGCGAGAGCGCGAGGTGTTGAAGTTGCTGGCCGAGGGCAGGACAGTGCGATCGACGGCCGACGTTCTTGGACTCAGCGCAAAAACCGTGGATGCGCACAAGTTCAATCTGATGCGGAAGCTGGGGATTCATAACAAGGCAGAGCTGGTGATGTGGGCGATTCAGAAGAAGGTGGTGAAGCTGCCAGTGAATTTCTAGGGAATTGCGCCTTTTCTTTCGCCGCTCCGCGGCTTGGTCCTGGTTTTCTTTTGTCACCCACGGCTTGTGCCGTGGGCTGCATTCTTTCGCCGCTTCGCGGCTGCGTTTCGCAGCTCATCATTTTTACTCTTAAACGCGAACACTACTTTCCATTTCCGAACAGCTCATCCGTTAGTCGTGAATCGCAGCTGCTGCGAGTTCTGCGAGGCTTGTGACCGTTAGGTCGGGCTTGGCTTCGGCCGCTTTGACGGCGCCGACGCCGGGGCGGGCTGAGGGGCGGTTGACCCAGACGGTGGCGAGGCCGAGCGCCTGGGCGGGGATCACGTCG
Organism: Acidobacteriota bacterium; assembly: GCA_013289685.1. Lineage (GTDB taxonomy): Bacteria > Acidobacteriota > Terriglobia > Terriglobales > Acidobacteriaceae > Sulfotelmatobacter. Next base: position 36,463 of record JABCZL010000013.1, read on the forward strand.
TGGTAAATGCTTTGGCCTACGTGCAGCACGCGATGGGCGGGGGCTTGGATTCGACTCAGGGCCAGCTCGAAGAGTTTCAGTGAAGGTTTGTAGGCTTGGGCTTGCTGCGCAGTGATGACTTCATCGAAATCAACTTCAAGTTTAGGCCGCGTATGGGCGAAGAGATCGTCGTCCACGTTGGAGAGAATGGCGAGACGAAATCGGGTCTTGAGCTGGCGCAGAGCTGCGACGGAGTCGGGCCAGGGCTTCCAGGTGGAAAGGGAGTCGGGCAGCGAACGAACCTCTTCGGCGGTGGGAGTGAATCGAAGCTCGGCGGCAAACTGGCGGACCACCGACTCGAGGACCTCGCGATAGGGATGAAATTTGCCCTGCTCGGAACGAAGCTCAAAATCTCCGTAGAGTTTGAGGAGAGTCGCGTCGTCCATCTTTTTCCCGTGGGCAGAGAGAATGCGATGAAGGGCCGGGAGGATTCCAGCTTCCCAGTTTATCAGGGTGCCGTAACAATCGAAGGTCAGGATTTCGAAGCGGGTGAAGTCGAGCATGGGCGGGTGCGTCCGTTCAGGCACTGGGCGGATCGAACTGCCAGCGGGTGGCGTTGTTGGGGAAGTCTTTTTCGGTCCAGGCCAGTACCACGCGCGGACGGACGGAATAGAGCACATTCTCGGGCGCGACCATCATCGGCATTTTGTACTTGGCGCGGGAGGCGGCGTCCAGCTTCTTGAGTTGCGTCTTGTCGGTGAGGTCGACCTCGACGGCAGTGCCTTCGAGGATGACAACATCATCGCCGGAATCGAGATGGATGGAGACGGCTGCGTTGTGAACCAGGTTGCGCGCCTTGCGCGAATCGCGGCCAGTGCCGAAGTAGACGGCGCCGTCGATCCAGAATCCCCAGACGGGGATGGAGTGCGGGCGGCCATCGGGCCGGGCCGTGCATATCCAATAGTTGCGTGACTTGGTGAGTCGATCTTCGGCGTGGCTAAAGGGCAGATATTGTTTTCGCGGCTTCAGTCCATACATGGGTGGTACATGGGGCAAGCCGACGTGGCTGCCTGAGGGATCGGGTGCTTGTTTTGTAATCTTTCTACGAGCTTTGGTTTTGGGCATAGTTGCAACCTCGCCGATAAGGAGCACGAACACCGGGGCTGAAGCCCGCGTCAATTTCCGGTCCTTGACGCGGCGCCAAAGCGCCGCTCTTCCACGGCAATGCGGGCGTCCGTGGCTCTTTCGGGAACCTCGTTTGCGATGTCTACTTTAGCGCCGGGGGTCGATGCCGGGCAAGGTGGGAGTGGGCTCGGGGGATTCGTCGAGTTCGGCGTCGTGAGGCGCGGAGGAATCTTCCGGCGGCGAAGGCTTTTTCGGAGCCAGGAACTTTTCGGTGTTCAGGAGCGGGCGGCCGAGAGAGGCGTTGTAGCTGGTCCAGGGGCTGTCGAGTCCGGCTTCGCGTTCGAAGTGGGCGCGCATGGCTTCCATCTTGGAGTCGAGGTCGTCGAGATAGTGCAGCATGAGGGCCTCGGGAAACATGGGAAGCTTGGGCGAGCCGAAGTCGTACTGGCCGTGATGACTGATGATGAGGTGCTCGATCATGATTTTGAGTTCGTCGGGGAAATCGGGTTGAAGGGCGAGCTTGGCCTGCAACATCTCCAATTCGATGATCATGTGGCCGAGCAATTGGCCCTTGGTTGTATAGGAGAAAGACCGGTTGTAGGTGAGTTCGTGAATCTTGCCGATATCGTGCAGAAAGGCGCCGGTGAGAAGGAGATCGCGATTGATCTGAGGATAGTTCTGGCACATCAAGTCACAGGAGCGGAACAGGGAGACGACGTGATCGAGCAGACCGCCGATGTAGGCGTGATGCAGGGTTTTGGCGGCGGGAGCATTGCGATAGGCGGCGGCGATTTCATAATCGGCCATAAAGGCCTGGACGAGCGATTTGAGATGAGGATTCTGGAACGAGGAGACGAAGTCTGCGAGGGTTTGCCAGAGTGCGTCAACGTCTTTAGTAGTTTTGGGGAGATAGTCGGCGAAGTCGATTTCGGATTCGCCCAGCTTACGCAGCTTGTGGACGGTGAGCTGGAAGCGGTTCTTGTACTTGTTGATGAGGCCCTTGATCTTGAGGAAGTCGTCCTGCTCGAAGGCGTCGAGGACTTCTTCGACGTTGTCCCACATTTTGGCTTCGAGCTGGCCGCTGCGGTCGCCGAGAGTGAGCGCGAGATACGGCTCGCCGCTTTTCTTGGGCTTGATCTGCTTGCCGACGACGACGAAGCTGGAGGTGATGACCTTGTTCTCGTGGCGCGCGCAATCGCCGATGTAGAAGTCTTTCATCGTTGAGAAGTAAAGGCCGTCGGAATACGACTGTGCTGAGTATAAAGCACGCACCGCGAGCGCGCCTTACAGGAAGCCGAGCTTTTTGTGTTTCTTCTTGCCCAGTTTCTTGGCGTCGCCTTCCTTGGCAGCGGCGGTTTCGACGGGCTGGGTCTGGTTGGCGCTCATGCCCGTATCGACATAACCGTCGGCGTATTTGATGTAGGCTTCTTCGCGCAATTTGGTGAGGTAGGCGCGGAGGGCGGGCTGAAGTTTCTCGTAGTAGAGAGCGTCCTGAATTTTGGGAAGGACATCTTTCATGGGCGGAATGCCGGCCATCTGGTGCTCGACGACCTTGAGGATCACATAGCCTTGCTTGGTGCGGATCACGTCGGTGACCTCGCCGGCCTTCATGGCAAAGGTCTTGTCCTCGAGTTCTTTGGCGAGTTGTCCCCGCTTGAATATGCCGAGGGCGCCGCCATCGGCGGCAGAGGGGCCGTCAGAAGATTTCTTGGCAACGTCTTCGAAACTGGCTCCATCGCGAATCTGTTTGAGCAGATCGTTGGCCTTGGCTTCGGCGGCGCTAAGAGCGGCGGCATCGGCGGCCTGGTGTGCGGCCTCATCGGCGGGCTGAGCCGGAGGAGTAGTGGCAGCCGGCGCGTTGCTGTCGGTTGCTGCCGGGGCAACCGCGGGGGCAGGCACAGGCGGAGGTTCGGCGATTTTCGGCGCGACCAGGATCTCACTCAGGCGGATGGCTTCGGGAGCCTCCATCTCGCTTTTGTGGTCGTCGTAGAACTTCTGCTCTTCCTCTTTGGTGACGGAGAGGTGGCCGCTGACTTCCTGGCCAATCACCTTCTGGGTGATGATCTGGTTGCGCATGTTCTGCTTGAAATCTTCCCAGGAGACGCCTTGCTTGGTGGCTTCTTTTTCGAGGTCCTCAAGCGTATCCAGCTTCATGTCCTTGCGCATCTGGTCGAGTCTTTTGATGAGTTCGGTATCGCCGGTGATGCCAAGGTCTTTGCCTTTGTCGAGAAGGAGTTGCTGGTCGACGAGATCGCGGAGAACGTCTTTCTCGCGTTCGGTGTAGGCGGCGTCGGGATCCTTGACGTTCTGTTGCTTGATCTCATCGCGGAGCTGATCTTTGCTGCGCTCAAACTCGGAACGCGTGATGATCTGGTTGTTCACGTGGGTAATGATCTCTTCGACGGTTTGTCCCGAGGATGGCGCCGCAGGTTGAGCTGAGGGTTGAGCTGGGGCCGGTGCCGAAGGTTGTCCAGAGGCTGGTGCCGAGGGTTGACTGGCAACTTGTCCGGACGCGAGAGAAGCCAGGCATGCGGAAGCAACGAGAAGCAGGCAAAGTTTCTTCATAGGATGCAATGGGCCGCCACGCTTCCTGGGCTTGCTGGCAAGGCGGGCTCGGGCCGATGGGATATTTTACTCCTTCGTGGCCACGGCCGGGCTGCGGCTTCTCGATTGGACGCTATAACCGGGTGGAAAGTTGGCCGATCAGCGGGCAGGAGTGCCCGCTCCACACGGGGCAAGAGTGCCCACTCCACACGGGGCAAGAGTGCCCGCTCCACACAAACACGCGGGTCAGTCGGTGCGTACCAGGGCCAGGTCGGTGCGGTCATCGCACAAGGGTGCGGCCGCGCTGAAGGCACCGGCGGCATTCAGGACAGAGGCGCACAGTTCCCGGGCAGCGCTGGCGGGAGCATCCTGAAAAAGCTGTTTGACACGCGCCAGGCCGAATTCTTCGCCCGATTCGAGGCGGCGCTCGCATTCGACCACTCCGCGGGAGACGAGCAGCAGGGCGGCCCCTTTTTCCATGCCTACGGTCGGAGCATCGGTGGTGGCGTGGGAGAAGAGTCCCAGGGGCAGGCCGGTCGCACCGAGCTCTGTGATGCCGCTGGTGTCGCGGAGAAGGCCCGGGGTGTGTCCGGCATTGCTGTAGCAGAGCGTGCCGAATTTCTCGTGGTAACAGGCGATGAAGGCCGGGCTGGAGTGCACTCCTTTGCAGGCTTCGATGAGGCCGCGATTGATGCGCAGAACGAGTTCCGTCATGGACTCGGACTCGTTGATGTCGGGACGGGAGAAGAGTTCGGTTCCGAAGCTGCGAAATGTTTCTTGAGCGGCGGCGAGGATGGCGCGGTTGTCTTCGCGGCGGCCGGCCACGTCGAGCAGCGCAAAGAGCACGCGCTCGGGGCTGACGCGGAGGGAGTCATAGAAATCTCCGGCCACGCGTTTGCCCACAAAGACGGCTGCGAGGTCGGCGCCCTCGATCTTGGGGAAGATGGTTGGGACGGGCTCGGCCGTGGGTGCGGGGCTGGGGACGTCGGAGTGGAAAAGGGAGCGCATGGGAAGCCCTAAGGCGAAACTAGCACAGGAACGGGCAGTGGGCAAACGCGACACAGGGGCTGAAGCCCAGATTAGTTTTCAGCGGTTTACGCGGCCCTAAAGGGCCGCTCTTCCACGGCAGCACCGACAAATCCGAGTTTTTCAGCAAACTTTGGAGCCCGCGATGATTGTAGCCGTTCTTGCGCGGCGCTCGAAGCGCCGCTCTCCCACCGTGATTCTCCAGAGTCTGTTACGGATTATCGCCGATTGGGAGAGTTTGCCGGATGGCAGAATCAGTTGCCGTACTTGTCGGCGAGATATCGGGCCAGGTCGGACTCGAACTGGCCGTAGTCGGAGTGGATGGTGGCGCGCAGGGCGGCCTCGGTGGAATTGCCCTGGCTGATGCGCTCGAGGATGCGTTGGATATCGCTCAGGCCGTAGGAATCGTTGATGTAGGACACGGCAGCCAGCGATTCGGCGTAGGCGACGTAAGCTTCGGTGGCGGAGAAGCGATTGAAGCTTCCTTCCAGAGCATTGAGCGGGATATTCCGTTGAGCCTTGAAGAGGAGGGAGAGTTGGTGCCCCTGTCCTGCCAGGCTTCTGGGCTCGAGGAACTGGGCGATACCTTCGTGCAGCCAGGGCGGGCAACGGCCGCCGGAAAGTCCGGCAATGAATGAGTGAGCGAGTTCATGCTTCAAGACGTGCGCGAGTTCCGGCGTCATGGAACTCAGGCCGCTGATCGGGATGCGCAGCTTGCCATCATTAATCCCTCCCGACCAGCTGGGCGCTTGCGTGACATCAAAGAAGGCTTGTTCGGTGTAGAGGGTGACCAGGATGTTGTCGCGGGGCGGATTGCCGAGGTCGCGAGCGAGGTCGTCATAATCGGATTCGAGCGCCGCCAGAATCTGCCTGCGCAGGGCTTCGGAAGTTTGCTTGCCTTCATAATGAAGGGTGAAATGACTGCTTTCGCCCTGGGCGAAGTCGGACTCGACCGTCTGCTCGCGCTGGGCTTTGGCCAGGAGTTGCTGGACTGCCGCGTCGGGGCGCAACTGGAGGGAGTGCTTCCAGGAAATGACGGCTTCTTTGGTGTGATCCGAGGCGAACTGGGCGTAGCCGAGCATGGTGTAGGCATCGGGGGAATTGGGAGCGGAGCGGACGGCGCGCTGGGCATAAGGCAGAGCCTGGGCGGCGTTTCCGGTGCGGACCAGCAGCGCGGCGTAATAAACCAGGATGGTGGAATTGTCGGGCTGGAAGCGGAGAGCGCTTTCGAAATACTGCCGGGATTGGGCGATGTTGCCGTGTTCGAATTCAAATTTTCCGGCAATGAAATCGGCCGTCGCGCTCAACTCGGCGTTGCCTTTGCCTTCAAGACTGGCGAGAACGTCGGCGTTGACCTTGCCTTCCTTGATGATCCTGGCGACCAGATCTCCCTCGTTGGCAAGGCTGTCGGCGGGAGTGAAGCTGGGAAGGTCAGCGAGCTTTGCCCCTCCCGATGAAGAGTGGGCTGGCATGCCTCCGGCATCCACGTGATCCACCGTTGATTTAGGGATGGCATAGGAGTCGTCGCCGATGTCGTATTCGTAATGATTGCCGTTTTCGCGGACGTGATCGGCCAGGATAGTGCGGCCATTCTTGAGATGGATGGTGTCAGCCCGTGCACCAGGAAGCGCAAACGCCACTGCTATAAAGAGGATGGTGACACGTAGCCGCATTCAGGCGCATTCTAGCAACAGGGGACGACTTGACCCACATGACGAAGGTACTACTTAACTGGCGAGGCTTGCTGGTCGCAGCGGCGATCTGGCTGGCGCTTGGCGCGTTGCCGGCTGCGGGCGGGGTGGGCGACAACCCTCCGAACAAGCCGGCGGAGGCGGTTTATCTGCAGCTTGGACAGGTGGGACTTGATCCGACGAGGGTGTATCGAGTAAGGGGCGCGACCCTGGATCGGTCGGCGGTCCACATTAGTTTGGAAGACGGGACCATTGGCTTCACGCAGGACGTGCTGGGCCGGATCACGGGAGCGTTTTTTGAGGGCGACGGCGAAGTGTTGCTGACCCCTCCGAGTGATGTGGAACGGAGATCGATGAGCTTGTTCACCGGGATGGCCATTCTCGAAGAACATTTTGCCACCGCGTATTTTCGTTTCAACGATGATGCGGTGAGCGAGCTGCGGCCCGACTTGCGGGCAGCGGACAATCCGCAGGAGTTTGTCGAACACTGGGGAGCGACGGCGCGGAATCTGGCCAGCTCGGATGCGATGAGGTTGCTGATTACCTTTAGCCGGCTGCTCCCAGGTACAGGCATGGCGACAGCGTCCGAGAATGTGAACTTGCTGGGCAGGCTCCCTGACCGTTTCTTTCACGCGCGGGTGCAAGGAACCAAACTGGGCGTCTTCGACGTCGTCTTCGATTCGCTGGCGGCCGAGCAAGTGGAGGCCGGACGGGAGAAGGCGAGTGAGGATGGCGTCTCCTACTATGACGTTTGGACATCGTTTTCCCCCAATGCGCAGGGGATGTGGGGGAAGAACGTCAGCGGTACTTCGGGGCCGGGCAACCCTGCTCCGCGGGAAGACTGGATCGCAGTTCAGCGTTACACGATCCGGACCGATGTGCAGCCTCCGAAACGGATTCACGCCCGAGCCCGCGTGCAGTTGGACGTGAAGGAGGGGGGAACGCGCGATCTGGTGTTTGAACTGTCGCGGTTCCTGAAGATCGAAAGCGTCAAGCTCGACGGACAGGCGGTGGAGTTCATCCACAATCCGGCGGTCGAAGGAACACAGCTGGCGCGCCGGGGGAATGACATCGTGGCCGTGATTCTGCCGGAACCGGCGAAGACTGGACAGAAGATCGATCTTGAATTTGTGTATGGCGGCGAAGTTCTGGCAGAAGCCGGCAGCGGATTGCTTTACGTAGGCGCGCGAGGCACTTGGTATCCGAGTCGGGGCATGGCGATGGCGGACTTCGATCTGGCGTTCGAATATCCGCCAGGCTGGACGCTGGTGGCGACGGGAAAGCCGACCCAGGTTTCGCCCGGGGAGACAGTGGCAAAGGCCATGGGGCAGCAGGCGTCACGCTGGGTATCGGAACGGCCAATTCCGTTGGCGGGATTCAATTTGGGGAAGTACAAAATGGTGACGGTGCAGGCGGGGAAAGTCGCGGTGGAAACCTACGCTGCGAGTGGGGTCGAGAGAGACTTCCCGAGTCCGGGAGTGCAGGTGATCGATCCGAATCCGTCCGATCCGTCCGATCCGACCACTCGACGCGGAGCGCAAATGATCGTGCCGAGCCGCCCTTCCCCGGTGCGGAACGAAGCCATGGTGGGTGAGGCTGCGGCTCAGGCCATTCAGTATTACGCCGAGCGGTTTGGGCCATATCCCTATAGTCAGCTGGCTTTGACCCAGATGCCGGGACGCGACAGCCAAGGTTGGCCCGGGTTGGTGTTTCTGTCGTCGTATGCGTTTCTGGGTCCAGAAGAGCGCGAAGACTTGCATTACGAAGCGGACCGGATCCTGCTCCAGCAAACGATTCCGGCGCACGAGACGGCGCATCAATGGTGGGGCGATCTGATTACCTGGAGCAGCTATCGCGACCAGTGGTTCTCCGAGGGGCTGGCGAATTATTGCGCGTTGATGATGCTGCAAGAGAAGGATCCGGCGGGCTTTCGGAAAGTGATGAACATCTACCGCCGGGATCTGACCGAAAAAAATAAAGATGGGATGCCTCGGATGGAAGCTGGTCCTGTGACTCTGGGGGCGCGGCTGCTGTCGTCGCGGTTTCCGGAAGGGTACGATGCGATCCTCTATGGCCGGGGGACTTGGCTGTTTCACATGCTGCGGACGATGCTGAACGATGCTGCCCGGCAAGAAGGTGGACATAAGGGGCAAGGCAGCGGGAGTGTCGACGAGCCGTTCGTGCGGGCGCTGCGAAAAGTCCGGCAGAGGTATGAGGGAAAGTCGATCAGCACCCGGGAATTGCTGGACGTTTTCGCAGAAGATCTTCCGCCCGCACTGCGGTACGAAGGTAAGGGTTCGCTGGACTGGTTCCTGGAGGGGTGGATCAACGGTACGTCCCTGCCTAAGCTCGAACTGAAGGCGGTGAAGTTCACTCCGAAAGGCACGGGAACAGTTGTGAGCGGCACGATTCTGCAGAAGGACGCGCCGCAGGATCTGGTGACGTCGGTTCCCGTGTATGCGGTGATGACAGGAAGGCAGATGGTGCTGTTGGGACGCGTGTTCGCCGACGGCGAGGAATCCTCGTTCCATTTGGCGGCTCCGGCAGGGGTGCACAAAATCGTGCTCGATCCGAATGAGACGATTCTGACCGGCGCGAAGTAGAGGTTGCTCGGGATCTATGCTCGGGATACATGAGACGAATTCTACTGCTCCGAATCGGTACTCCCTTCCCTCGGCGATTCCCGAAATGAATGACTGGGAAGATGCGCGTTGATGTCTGGATGAGACTCTCCTTATCTAAGTACCGCAGTTTCTGCGGCTCGTGGCTGCGACGGGCTCACAAGGCGATGGCAGACCATCTGCTTACAGGGAGGATGCGAATGGGAGTTCTATAAGGTTCAACGGTCCGAGGGGCGAGCGACAGAGGGGGACGGCGATGTGGGAACAGGTGACAGAGACGCTGGAAGATGCGAGCGGGTGGTGTCTTGGAGCGGGTGAGGAAACGTTGCGGGGACGGGAGACGATCCTGTACGTGGAAGATGAAGCGTTTGTGCGGGACGTAACTTGTGAGGTGCTGCGATCTGCGGGATACCGGGTGATTACTGCAAAGAATGCGAAGGAAGCGATGCGCTACTACGATGCCTATCGCCGCCAGGTGGAACTGTTGCTGACCGATGTGGTGCTGCCGGGAGAAACCGGGTTTGTGTTGGCGGGGAGACTGCGGGGAGAGGATCCGGATCTCAAGGTTTTGTTGGTCACGGGATATGGCGAGCAGATGGGGCGGCGAGGGGCCGAGCATGAGGAGTGTTTAGCGAAGCCGTTTTCCACGGAGGCGCTGCTGCAGAGCGTGAGGCATTTGCTCGATCACGGGGAAGTCCGGCTGGCGGCGGGCGCTCTGGTCACGCACGTCTGCGGTAATGGGTAGCGTTGAGGATCTGTGCGGGAATCTGGGAGAGCGGAACCACGCGGGTGAGGATGCCCAACTCGGCGCAGGCGCGCGGCATGCCGTAGACGGTGCAGGAGGCCTCGTCCTGGCCAACGGTGAGGCCGCCTTGGCGGTGAATGGATTGCATGCCGGCGGCGCCGTCGGAACCCATCCCTGTCATGATCACTCCGAGGGCGAGGTTTTTGAAAGCTTCGGCCACCGACTTCATCAAGACGTCGACGGAGGGAATGTGCAAGTAATCTTCGGGATGAGGGTCGAGGCAGATGATGGTTCGCGAATCGGTGACGCGCTCCACGCTCATGTGCAATCCAGAAGGGGCAATGTAGGCAACGCCGGGCAGAATGGCTTCTCCGTGGGTGGCTTCGCGGACGGTGACGGAGCAAAGGGTGTTGAGCCGCTGTGCGAAGGGCGCGGTAAAGCCCGGAGGCATGTGCTGCACGATCAGGATGGGGACGGAAAGGTCATGGGGAAAAAGCGGCAAAATTTCTTGCAGAGCTTTGGGGCCGCCGGTCGAGGTTCCGAGGGCGACGATGACTGGGGTGGTACGGTCCCCACGGTTCTGATTTTCTGAGTGGGATTGAGGAGGCTTTCTAGCAAGCACATCCACGGGGCGCGATTTCCGGGATTGCGCGGCGGCTCGGATCTTGGCGACCAGATCCGTCCGAATGTGGAGGATGTCGAGCGAAGTGGACGAGAGATGTTTGGGGACGTAATCGTCCGCGCCTGTGTCCAGGCACTGGACCCGGTCTTCCACCCGGGTGCGCTGGGTCAGCACCAGAACCGGCAAGCTGGGCTTTTTCGATCGCAAGTGGCGCAACACGCTGACTCCGTCCAGTTTCGGCAGGTTGAGGTCGAGGATCACGACGTCATAGTCGATCTCGGAAGCCGCGATCCGAGCCTGTTCGCCATCCGGGAAAACATCTACCGAGTAATGTTCGGCTTCCAGACCCTGGCGAACGAACCGGGCCAACGCCTCATCATCTTCCGCAATAAGAATTCGCATAAGGTGAACCGTCCTTAATCCATCAGCCAAGTCTAGTTAGAAACTGCTCAACTGCAGCCGAAACTGTGGCCACACAAAGGTCTGTAGGTGCAAAAATGGGGCTCGGTTTCAAACCAGGAGATTCGGCGCGAGACTCTTGCTCACAAAGTTTCATTCTGGTACGAACCTCAGCGGCCAATTCCTTCCCTTCCGCTGGCCAGCGATAATTCCGAAGGGAGTTTTCCGACTGGAGTCCTGCCTTGCGGCTGTGGAGCACAACCACACTTAAGTCGCTGTTGATGCCTGGAGGACTACTTCTTTTGGGCGTCGCGGTACTCATCTACTCCGGGTTGCTGACCCTGGCTTTACCTGCTCTGAGCTTTTTGTACTATTCCGCGCTGATCGGCGGAATGCTGCTGGCCTGGCGATTCCATTCCAGCCGTATCTTTTTCGCTTTGGTTGTGCTGTTTCTGGCTCAGGAAGCTGTTGCAGTCTTCGGGGGCGGACATGTCTCGCCCGGAACGTCCGGGGGGACGGCTCTGCAGGCGGCGGTCGTGCTGGTGCCGCTGAACTTCGTGCTCATTGCGCTGATGCAGGAGCGGGGTTTTACAGTCTCCTCGGTTGCGCCGGTTGGTCTGTTCCTGTTCGTGCAATCGGTGATCGTGGCTGTGCTCTGCCGCGCGGCGGAGGGCTCGGTGTCACCTGGGGCCCGGGCGCATCACATCGCGACTGTAGTTGTCTTGCCGGGATACGCTCTACTCGTGTTTGCGGCCGCAGCGACCTTCCTGCTGGCGAGGTTTCTGATCACTCGAAAGACGGTTGACAGCGCTTTGTTGTGGTCGCTCTCCGCATTTTTCCTGGCTCTGCGCTTCACCGGTGCAACGCGAGTCTCGACCGTGTACTCGGCCACCGCAGCGTGCATTCTCGCGATTTCGATTATCGAGAACTCGTACCTTCTTGCCTATCACGACGAACTTACGACGCTGCCTTCGCGCCGGGCTTTCAACGATGCGTTGCTGAGGCTACAGGTTCCCTATTCGATCGCCGTGGTGGATATCGATCATTTCAAGCGATTCAACGACACGTATGGTCACGACATCGGCGACCAAGTCTTACGATTGGTTGCGGCCAGCCTGTCGCGGGTGACCGGCGGCGGACAGGCTTATCGCTGCGGCGGGGAAGAGTTCAACATCCTGTTTCCAGGAAAGACGACTTCCGAAGTGGTGGATCACCTGGAGCAGTTGCGGAAGGCAATTGAGTCCTCGGAGTTCCGCATGCGAGCAGGAGACCGGCGGCAAGTTCCTCGGGGCCCCGACCGCCGCAATGAGCGGGCTCGCGGCCGTGCACGCAAGGGACAGGCGATTCGAGAGCTCGCGCAAGACAAACCTTCTGCGCCGCTTTCGGTGACGGTCAGCATCGGCGTGGCCACTTCCGCAAAAGAAGAGTCGGATCCGGAACGTCTGCTGCAGGCAGCCGACAAGGCGCTCTACCGCGCCAAGGCGAACGGGCGCAATCGGGTAGAGACCGCAAGTTCCCCCCGCAGGCGGACTCGTATCAAAGCAGCTGGAATTGCCTGAAGGCTGGCACGAAGTCAAATCTCGAATAAAGATGAACTGAATGGAGTCGCGTGGAAACGTGCGGCCGGACCGCCAACCGTAGGACGGAAAGTTGTGACGGTCCGGTTCCGGACGTTATTGCAAGCACCGCAGGCCGTGCGGTCAGCCGGCGGTCGAAGGCGGGATTGGGCGCTTCCGGCCGGTGCCCCCGCACGCGGGACACTTCAGGCGGATAAATGCGACACCCTCAGACTTACCGTTTAAGTCCACGGGCTTAGCAACATATCCACTACCGCCGCAGTTCGGGCAGTCGTCCGGAGCCACTCCGCTCCCCCCTCATTGTTGAGGGCATTGTCAACGACGGGAGCGCGAAATTTGCAGCCGAGTGCTTTGCGTTACGAATTACGAACAAGAATTGGCCGAGCGTCGAACCTGCCAATCCCTCATGGCGGTGTAGCGCACCGTGACCGGGCGAAACTCACAATCACCGCCTTCGACGTGGGTGTGTTGCTCCTCAAGGCGACACTGCCGATTCGGCACCAGTACATTGGCTTCTGGAAAATACGTAGCCGCGCCACGCTTTGTGGGAGTGCCTTATGAGATTCCCCGCCGGGTGGTGAGCATCCGGGGACGGTTGGTGCCTGGATTTTGCCCGATAATGTCTAAGGATAGCGTCGGCGAGGTCGAAGTCCCGCAGGGTGACGGATCCTTCGCCTACGATTGCTTCTTACAAGCAAATGATACATTCGGCTGTCTGCGAGTCTCAGGGAGACTCTATACTGGCTTGCCGCTCGACTGGTCACTGATTAGCGCGTGGGACAATGACAGTGCGACGAGGGGAGGGGCGCAGTACAAGAAGTCGTTTGCGGAGGTTCCGACGGTTGACCACACAGTTGATGAAAATGGCAGTCTGAGGTTCGTAATCTGTGCCTCATACGTGAACCATGCGAAGAGTGACCTCACTGTTGATGAGTTTTATCAGCTCTGCGAAAGAGTCCTGTCACATCGTGAGCGGAAGGCAACGAACAAATAGTTACGGCAAGCGGGCTTCGCATTTCAATCACGGCATCTATGGAGAAGAGTTCGGACATAGCAGTAGCTAACCCTCGCTACTACTCTTCACGTATCCACGTATGAATGAGACGGAAAAGCAGCGTCTATCCGTGAGCCTGGTGTGGGTCCTCCGTGGGACTTGGGTCCAGTCTTGACGTCATCTCACAGCGGATTCGTGCGATTTCTCGCCCGCCGACCTGTCCTCTTTACATCCATGCTATCGGAACTGTCGAGCCGGGGACTGACCCTCTCCGTGGTGCGATAGCCAACAAGTCGAGACGCATCCGCTAACCATGACTGGCTCATTGCTGATCGCTACGTGACGCCGAAGGACATGCTCGCCGGCATCAGCAGGAGATTCAAGCCGAGCGGGATCGGAAGTTGGACGCGGCGAAGGAACAGCGGAAGAATCGCCGCCAGCCGGCGGCGTGATGGATGAAACGGATTGCTCCCGGTTGGCCGACAATGCAGAATTAACACGGCGGCAAGGCCAAGCATATATTCAACGAAGCGAATCGCCGCGTTCCCACTGAGGAGTCCTTGTATCTCGGTACACGCGCGGCGGTGGAAGGTTCCCCTAGCGTTCGGCAAAGCGCGGCACACTGATAGGCGCGCCGGCCGGCGATGCTTGTTTCGCCGGGAGGAGTGCAAGCAGCGCGACTCCAATCGCGACAAAGATCACAATGTCCTGGGGACTATCCTGCCTGTGCATCCCGTGCGCCACGGCCTGCGCCGACATGATTGTCATCGTGAACCCATGGGCAAGGCTTGACCACGCCCCATAGGCGATCATCAAGCGATGCTTGGTCGGCTGCTTAACGGCCAGCAACAGACAGACCCCAAGCGCCGTGTTAAGGCTCAGGAACATCGGCATGACGTCACTATGCCCGGTAAGCCATTTAGAGTGCCACAGATCGTCGAACAGGAGATAGCCCCAAAAGCAATAAAACAAGCCCACCAACACCAACACTACCTGTAAGGCGCGCCCACGTTTCATACCGTCCTCCGTTTTGTGCGATGCAAGGTTATAACCACCTTTTTTACTTCAGATTGTGCGATGGTCAGCTGTGATGCGTCCGATACTGGAACCCTGCGAGCATCCGCAGTGTGAGCAGAATGCTTCTCCCCCTCGAACAGGCTTGCCACAGGAACTGCAAGGCCCAAGGAGAGGCCCTCGGAACACAAAATAAAGGATGAATCCAATCAAATTGGGTATGAGGAAAGCGGCAATCACCCAGGCCCAAGCAGGCATTTGACGCCTTTTTGCGTCCCCATAAATATATCCGAGGGCAAGGAAAAAAGCCGCGGTGAAGACGCCAAACGTCAAGCCAAACCAAAGCGCTTCTGGCATGGTACTGAGAAATCCTTTGGAAGCAAGTAAGGAACGGCCCTGGCTGGAAGCAAAATAGACTACCCAAATCGGGATCGCCAGTGCTGCGATGACCATTGCAGACCTGGGTAGAACATTCCGTCTTGCGGTTCCCAACAAGACAGCCGCAACTACAAGCCCGGCCAAGAACGCTATCAAAAGCACCGCCGATTGCTGTGTCATGCAATACCTCTATTCTCACCAGGCGCCGCGAGCAGACGTAAGGCCGAGCAAAAAGAGGGCAGCAGCCAAAAGACGAGCACGCCTGCCTGGACTTGAGCAGTGTCGAAATGCATTGGGACCGTCAGGAGCTTGGCCACCTGGTAGACAAGTGCCGATCCCACAATTGACATCGAGAGCGCTGCAGCAAATGCAGCCCAGACCTTGAATTGCAAGTTGTGCTGGCGCATTGTCTCTGTATGATGCGTAAGAATCTCACGGATCTGGGCATTTGAATCTGGTCCACTCGTAAAGGTGAATTCCCGCAATCCCCGAATCGTACGCGCAGTTAGCTCGAGGTAGCGCTTGCAGCCATCACAGTCGCGGATGTGGTCATGGATGAGCTTTCTTTCGCCCTCTGAAATCTCTTCTACGAAAGACCTGTCGATAAGCTCGCGAAATCTCTTGTCACCCTCCATGCGAATCACCCTCCTCAAACGCGGATCTCAGTGTTGCAAGACCGCGATAGATTCTGGACGACACCGTTGTAACAGGGGCACCCAAAACCTGAGCGATCTCCGGAAGAGACATGTCTTCTTGAAACCTCAGCAGCAAAGCCTCGCGATACAGGGGCGCCAGAATCTGCAGCCGGCAGGCCAGACGCATTGCGTCTTGGCTTCGAGCCGCGGCTTCGAATGGGGAAGGACCGGAGGAGGGTAACAGCAGCACTGCATCGTGATCATCTGGCAAGGAAACTGTCTGTGCCGCTTTTCGTTTTTTCCGGAGGTAATCTATTGTCAAATTGCGGGCGATCGCGAATAGCCAGGGATCAAACCGCTGCCGCCCGTTGTACTGGCTGCTCCGTTGCAGCACGCGAATCCAGGTCTCCTGCGCAAGGTCCTCCGCATACTCTCGCCTCCCGGTGAGGTATAGCAGGTAGCGCACCAGTCGATGCTGACAGCGCTCCACCAGGTCTGCAAGAAGCTCCATATCCCTCTCACGTAAGCCTCGCGCAATCTTTGCCGTTTCGGTTTCGGCTGTCGTATTCAATGTCATGGGAAGAGCCGACATATATCCTGTATACGATCAAACCCCGGCGGATTACTCAACTTTTGACCGAAAAATCACGCTAAGATTTGCCTCAGATGGATATTGGATCAACGGACGGCAAGGGCCTGACGTGTACAACTCGTTGATTGGCTGACCCCAAATAGGCTCGATTCGGGTCTGGCCGGTCTGGGTTCCGGCGGAGTCACGGGCAAACCGGATGTTGAGAAACGGCAGCTCGTTGCGGAGTTACAATGATTTTGCCAGGTGAAACGGAAGCGGGCACTGCGGGGAGCAGTTCGTCACCGACCTCTTTCGGCACTACGTTGTTGATGCCTTTGTATGCGGTGCGCTGGTCTTGCTATTCAGGACGCCTCCCTCCCTTCAACGGGACGCTATTCACGCCTGCCACGGTCAACGGCCGGGGCTGCCTATCGTGTGCAAACACGCAGGAGCAAGACCCATGACGGCAATCAGAGCTTTCACTCGCTCCGCAACATCGCCCGTGAAAGTCGGTACACGATCCGCCGCTGCAATGATCGCCTTGTATTCTTTTTCTGTGTAGGGGTCTTCTGGCTCGTCACTCTGACGTTGAAGTGTTCAAGCTGTGCTGTGGGATTGTATGCCAGCTTGATTTCGGCGGACGCACAGCAGTAGCGAAAGAATGAGCGGAGTCTCTCTTGTTCGTTACGCTTGGCATAGTTGCTCTTGAGAGTCGTCCATGAGGCTTGATATTTTTCAAGATCGCTCTCGGTGAGGTCCATCAGATAATGCCGTCCGTTGCGAGCTGCCCACGCCTTGAGGTTGTTGAGGGTGTATTGATATTTGCGCTGTGTCTGTTTGTGCTTTGAGCTTTTCTTGGCGGGGAACATTTCAGCCGCCGTTCAAGCGTGATTGGCTCACCAGCTTTGGGCTGCTCGCCAAGGGATCGGGCGTGGGCGTCTTGCATCCTGGCACGAGCACGCTGCTCCGCCTCTGTCCAAGAACGTGTTTTAGCTGAGACTCGGAATCGTTTTCCGTTCTCAGACCATTCCATCATCATGCGGCATGAACAACGGCGAAAAGCCCTGTCAGCCTTGTGTTCGCAGTCTTTTGAATGACGTTAATATACCGTGATTTCCATTGGATTCGATGACCCTTTCTACTACCCACCATTATAGAGTACATAGGGCGGCGGTGTACCTGCGGCGCAAAAAGGACACACGAAAACTACGGCAGTAAACGGGTTTGTTTACAACAAGATAGCACTGGCGGAGAGGGAGGGATTCGAATCCGCCTGAAACCGTCAAACAAAGGACTTAACCGCGCACGGACAGCAAACTTGATACATGTAAGTATATGAAAAACCAGCCAACTGATTTGTAAAGTGATTTGGTTGGCTACTTCTGCTTCCCCAACAAACTCGCTCACTTTAGCGTAATCACAATCGGAGTAAGAGTTTTCTGATTGTTGTTGTCGCTTGGAGTCGAGGCTGCCTGAGCCACCACCGAGACATTCACCGTCTTGGGGCCGCCACCACCACCTCCTCCTCCTCCGCCTACGCTCCCGCTCCCGCCACAGGAAATCACGGTCGCCAGAGCTGCAACAACGATCAAGCCAACCAAAGGCCTCGTCCGGCTCCGCGCCAACACCACGAAGCCCAAAGGCACCAGGGAGGCCAGCAACCAGCCTCCGGCAGGAAATAGCAAAGCTGCGTGGACCCTTTCCACTTTTGAGGCGGCAGCGGTATTCGTCGCCGTCAAGTGCACAGTGGCCGTGCCGTCATCTGTCAGCGTCGCGGGTGACGAACTCTCGGAGCAAGACACGGTGGTCGCCGCAGGCTGGCAATACACAGTAATGGTACTTACGTAGTGATTCACCGAAGTCAAAGTCAGATTAAATGTGGCTGACTGCCCACCGGTAAGCGTTGCGGTCGTCTTGTCGAGAGATGTTGTAAAGTCACCCACTCTCAGTACGGCATCGATGGTGTGAGAGACAATATCTGCCGTTCCGGTGATCTGGAAGGGATAGTCGTTTGCGGCCAATTGGCTATAACTAAAGCCGAAACCAGTTGAAGGACCGGAGGTATAGAAAGGAGTGTCTGGTCCACACTGTGTGCCAGCGGGCAAGCCAGTGCAGGCGAAGCTCAACTGTTCGTTCAGTCCGTTCGTCGCCGTAGAACTCATCGTGGCATCCGCGTTTCCACTCGGACCAACGACAATAGTTGTGGACGCGATACTCAGGGAAAAATCGCCGATCCCAAGTTTGAAGGTTGCCCCCGTCGGCGCAAAGCCATCGGTGGCGCTCACCGTCACTATGTGACTGCCAAAGGGCGTCGAGGTGGATGTGTTGACGGTAACGATCACTTCTCCGTATCCGCCCGGAGGAATCAGCATTGAGTTTGCGCTGAAGGAACACGACGCTCCAGCAGGCAATCCGCTGCATTGCAGGGATGAGTAATTCCCCGAGTACCCTCCTTCGCTCTGAATTGTCATGTAGATTTCAACGTTTTCGCCGGGTTCCACGCTTACCTTTACGAGTGGGTTAGGCGATATTAACGGATCGTACCGTGAGGAGGTCACTCCCACGGTCAGGTTCGGATTCGGCTTCGTACCGTAGGCAACCGCAGTCTGAGAACCCAGGGTTGCGTAGAGCGCGAATACATGAGTGGCATCAAGGCCCGGTCCTAGAGTGAACGAAAATTTCTGCGTCTGCTGCCCAGCCGTAAAGTTGAGGCTTGCCGGAAGCTTGATCGCCGGGTCGCTCGCAGACAGAGTGACGGTCTCGGAAGAAATGGCGGCCAAATCAAGCGATACTGTTGCTTGGCCAGCGTTCCCAAGCACAGGACTGGAATCGAGGGCGATGTCGAGCGCCGGAGCAGGAGCGGCAGGGATCGTGGTGAACGACGAAGTACTGGCTGTGAGTTCCATTAGGTCAGTCGCTCCATCCCCGTTGAAATCGGCGCCGAGGAGTGGTTGACTAAAAGCCGCAAGCTGGTACGTGTGGTCAGTGACAATGAACGTTCCATCCCCAACGCCTTGCAGAATCACCAGACTCGGGTCGGTAAACGCCACCTGCTGCGAAGGCCAGAAGATCATCGCGATGTCAGGGATGCCGTCACCATTGAAGTCTCCCACCAGTGCCTGATTGAAGGGGGGAAAGGTTACGCCCGGAAGATCGTAGCTTGGCTGCTCATGAAACGTGCCATCTGCAGAGCCAAGATAGACCGTGACGCCCAGGGGACTAACCAGGGACTGTCCGAAGGTGCCGTTCGGATCCCGAGCCTGAATCAGGTCCAGATAGCCATCGTGATTTACGTCCGCAACCGCCACCGCTCCGAAGTGCGAGATCAAAGTGGTTGGAGCTTGAAAAGTTCCGTCGCCATTACCGAGAGCCTCAATCAGGTCGTCTCCGCTAGCCTCCCACCCTATGTTTCCGTTCATGCCGATCAGAAGATCCAGTTTTCCATCGTGGTTCAGATCTACAGCAAAAAGCTGCTGCGCATTCAGACTTGACTGGAATGGAAACTGCTGTGTCGCCAAAGGCGTGAATGTTCCGTCGCCGCGTCCGAGAAACATATTGAATTGCCAAAAGGGCCCCGTGCTGGTATCGGTCCACCCTACAACTGCAAAATCCAGTTTCCCATCGTTGTTGAAGTCACCAGCAACTACCTGTTGGGGGTTGGGCAATTCGGCCAGCGTGACCGGGGCGGCGAACGTTCCGTCCCCATTGCCACGAAGGAAGAGTACGTTAAAGCCGCTATTACCTCCGTTGTAGGTGTTCATGTAAACCACGTCTGGCGTTGCCGGGTTCCGAAAGGCGCCGGCGACAAAAACTGGGACGGGCACAGGAGCATCGCCCGTGATCGTAGTGCGTACCGGCGGAAGAAACTTTCCAGTGCCGTCGTTCAGGAGCACTGTCAATGCGGCAGGACTGGCTAGATCGACGGCGAATTCAACCAGGAGCAAGTCCGGTTTCCCGTCACCGTTGAGATCGGCAACCTCCATTGGAGCCAAATGGTCAGGGGCGTCCACTGGACCGATGGTGTAGCCAATGGTCGCCCCTTGCGGTGGCCCATAGTTGCCCGACCCGTCGTTGGCGAACAGCCTGACTTTATTTTCGAGAGAATCCGCTGTGACGATTTCTGGGCGCTTGTCTCCGTTGAAATCTGCAGCAACAAACGAGTACACATTTGCCCCGCCGCGATACGTCTGTGCAATGGCGAGGTTCCCCTTGCCATCCCCCTTGAGCACAGAAATCAGATAGCCAGCCTCTGTACCTGCCTCGGGGTTGTCCATAAGGGGGTAGTATGCCGCCGAGCCTACGACATCCAGATGGCCATCGCCGTCTACATCGACCAGTTGAATAGCGGGATCGAGGTCGCCCACCATTGCTGTGGGATTCGGGTTCTGGGCGAAATTGCCGTCGCATGTTCCGAGCGCCACAGTGAGCAATCCCAAGGTTCCAAGCTGCACAGCGTCGAGACACCCGTCCTCATTCATGTCACCCAGCCCGACCACCATGGGACCATCGTTGAATCCCATGAAGCCGCCAAACGGGAAACTCTTTGCGGCCTGGCTGAGGTAGGGTATGAAGGAACCACCGGTAATGGTGACTACAAAATCCACGTAGCCATCGTTGTTCAGGTCGCCAGCGGCTATCCATCCCGTAGGAACTGGGCCGTCAGGGCTGCCATAAATGGCTTGCGAAGCGACAGTGCCCAAGAAGCCCCCTGAGCCGTCACCCAAGAGGACTTCAAACTGGGGCTGCGTCGAATCAGTGGCGATGGTCAGTCCCACCACCAGGTCCGGATTGCCGTCGTTGTTAACATCGGCGACGAGAATGAACGTCGGGATTTGAGGCAGCGAGACTTGTGTGCTCGACTGGAAGGTGCCATCTCCATTGCCGAGAAAAACCTCCACCGCGTTCGAATCCCCGTCGGTCACGGCCAGGTCGACGGGGCCATTCTTCCTCAGTGTGACGGCGGTGATCCAGTTGGGCGATTGACCCTGTGTGTATAGGATTTCTGGAACCTTGAACGTGTTATCGCCGTTTCCCAGAAAGACGTAGATTGTGTTGTCGCCACCGTTGCTGATGGCGAAATCCATTTTGCCGTCTCCGTTGAAATCGCCGCTCGTGATCGCGGTGGGAATGAATCCGGCTGGCAGGGCTGGACGCTCGCTGAAACCTGGGTTGCCGAAACCCGTTGCTGGACTGCTGCTCGCAGAATGGACCAGACCGTAGGAACGCGCAGAGAATGGCAGCTCTCTTACTTGCGGATTGTCGCGCTGCCACTTCGTGGTGTCTTGATGAGATAGACGAGCAAATTTCCAGCCGAGGAAACGCGAGTCCTTTCGGATGGCCTCCTGCCGCTGCGTAGAGGCTTTGGCGGACTGCGAGGGGAGCACCGGATGCTGGGAGATCGTCTGCGCACTGAGAGAGCCCAACGACAAAAGACAAGGGAATAGAAGAATAATCAACCCTTCAACTCCACGATGTGAGTGGACCCGAATATGCAAGCAAAGAACCTCGGTCAGTCGCAGAGTCCGTCGGCACGCTTCGCTCAAGTGTGACACTTCTAACACACGCACCGGTGGCAATCAGCTAGTTTTACGGGTCGCATACACATAAACGATGGACATGCTGACTCTCACCGCGCGCGCCTACTTTTGACCGGCCCCCCTGCTTTCGCAGTTTCGTGTTCCCGTCAAGCAACTGCTTCGCCTCCGGCAGCCAGGCCACGTCCATGCCACCGTACTTCGCCAGCGCAGAGCGTGTGCTTGGACATGCCCAGTTCTAGCGCAACATCCCCCTCCGCTTCCTTCAGTGCCCCGATTATTTGCGCTTCCGTGTGCCTGCTCTTCGACATACCCTCTTCCCCTTTCCTTCGTCCGAAATCATACTCGGACTTGTTCGGAAAGCGGGGAGCAGTTCACTGGGACGAGCACCTTTGAGTATTTTCCCCAAGCTGTGAACCGCCCGTCAGTGAAGTGGTGGAG
The DNA here is from genome assembly GCA_013289685.1 of Acidobacteriota bacterium. GTDB lineage: Bacteria > Acidobacteriota > Terriglobia > Terriglobales > Acidobacteriaceae > Sulfotelmatobacter. The sequence goes on from JABCZL010000013.1 coordinate 58,359, forward strand.
GCTAGAATCCTTGGAGTAAGCGGTCGCGATCTTCGTCAGTGGCTGTAGCAATCCAAATGGCCAAACGCCGTTGGGACTGTTCGAGATGCAGCTTGCCGACTGAATACCCGCACTGCGCCCAACCTGTCGCCTTGCTCGGCGAATGCTTAAAGGACTGGCTTCATTTCCCGTTCTCGGACCCCACGTCCTTCCGACGGTGGAAGGGCGGTTGCAAGCCGAACAGCCAATGCCCGGTCATATAGAAGAAAAACTGTTCAAGCAAAAGAGCCGGTATCAAGTATAGCCACCCGAGAGAACCCAAGACGACCACAACTACGACCACATTTGCCACGAGCCAACCAAAGACGAAAAGCAGAAAGCGGACGGAACGAAATTCCCCTCGGTACTCCTCTCTGGCAAACGCGAAGAATCCGCACGATATTAAACCAAGGAACACCCAGAGGGGGTTGACATGACGAATTTTCGCCACTACGAACGCTCCCACGCCTACCGCGCAGACCAGCAACGCCGCGCCAACCAAATAGCACAACTCCAGGATTCTTCTTTTTCTCATGTTCTCAGTGACACTGGCCCTGATATGCTGCCGTCGCTTCGTTTACAACTCCGTAGAAGCCCGCCGCATCAAGAGTCCCCAATATAACCGCAGGGTTCGTCGCAAGCCGAGCTGCTGCTTGACCCGCCGTCGCGACGGCCGTCGTGGCGGTCCCTACCGCGCCAGCCATCATACCAACGTTGACTGCGTCAGCTCCCTTCGAAACCAGCCAGGGACCCGCCGTCCGGGCCGTCGTCTCTAACTGAGCGCCTGCTGCGGGAAGCAGGGTCGCAAAGGGGACCACATAATCTTTGCCGTACTTTTGAACGTCCTTCGCTAACTTGGCAAGGGGCTTGTAGCTATCAAGAGCAACACCGATGCAGGAGCCCGCCCCAGTATTTATGGAGAATCCGCCGAAGAACGATTTGGTGAAATTCCACGCCGAGGTGAATCCGTTGTTTGCGGCAGGCCCACTGAGATAGGCGGCACTCGCAGAAGCAGAAAGCGTCTGAGTCCAGGCCCCCCAGATGTTGCTGCCCATCGCACCAGCATTGCTAATCTCAGCATTGCCGTTCGAGTCGTAACCTAGGCCCGTTACGGTGCCAGCGTTTAGATTGATGTTTAGCCAAGACCCGCCGCCATACGATCCCTCTATCCAATACCCACCGTTGTCCCCGCACTCGCCGCTGTTTGAGTTGTCGTCAATTGATTCAACCTTATCACCACTGTTTTTTAGGTACGCACAGTACAATCCTAAGGGGTCCGTAAACGTGAGCGGATTGTTTAACACATACGTATACAGGTTCCAGCTCTGCGGGTCGGTCGGGTCCTGTGCTATTATTCCTGCCGGGTCGGGAACCATGAACCTTCCGATCGAAGACGAATAGTGCCTTGCGCCGAAGTAGTCGAGTCCGGATTCGGTATCCCGCTCCTGGCCGGTGAACTTGTAGTGCTGGGCAACTTTCGGGCAGTAGTCGTTCTCCTGGCCGCCGTAGGGATAATAGTCAATGTCCTGCTCGCAGGCCGTTCCCGTTGCATTCTCGATCACGCTATGCGATCCCAGGTGGTCCGAGAAGTAGTAATGGACAGCAATGGTCGCTCCGCCTGAAGTCACGTCGCGGCGCGCGATCCTCTGGCCGTTGAAGAAAATGTATTCCTCCTGCGGGTTGCCAGCGAGGTCGCTTTCATCCAGTGTGTCGCCGCCGGTGCTCCTCCAATACAGCGTGCCACTGGTGCCGCTGGTGGGGCAGGGCGTGGCCGCGCTTACCGCAGCGCATTTTTCGACTCTATTGCCATCGCCGTCGTAAACGTAACGGTATTGGGGAGTCCAAATCAGGCGGTTCTCGTCATCGTAAACCAACAGTATCCCTTGGTTGCTGGTCATGTTCCCAGCCGGATCGTAGCCAAACCCTGGGCTGAGCTGATTTTGGTTCGTGGACGAGTAAGGCAGTGGTTCAGAGTACGTCTTTCCGCTGATCCCTGCTCGGCTGTAGAGATTGCCCCAGGGGTCAATTGTAAACGTCTCGCCCCATTGCGTTCCGCTGGATTGGGCGCTAGCAATCCGGTTCAGCGCGTCGTAGGTGAAGCTTTGGGTGCGGGTGGTGTCGCGGCAGTTGGCAATCGACAGCACGTTGCCATTATCGCCCGCGCCAGCAGAAAAGTTGTACGTCTTGTTCATGATGTTGCCAACTGTGCTGGGACAACTGGCTGTCATTTGAGTAAGCAGCGGAGGCGTATTGGTGCCGTAGAAGAGTTGCATCGGCTGCAAACGAGAGTTGTAGGCCAGCGCTCCGTAAATCACGCCGCCGTTGGTCAGGCTCTGCAACCCACCAGGCGGAGTATAGGTAGCATTGGTAATGAAATTGATGCCGTCATTGCTGTCCACCGCGTTCGTTGGAAGGCCCGCGCCTCCAATGGTGTAGGAAACCATCTTCTGGGGCGGGGTTTGCAGCGTTGCCAATGATCCGTCCTTGTTGTATGTGTAGTAGGTATACTCCCCCCTAGCGGCACCGATGGTGCGCCTTTCCTCTTTGACCCTGCCCATTTGGTCATGCAACCAAGAGGTCTCACCCGACCCGTCACACATCGACGTGCGTTGGCCAATTGGATATTTGTCGGTTAGCGATGGAGGAGTGCAGCCGGTCGGGGCAACACCGTCATAACCATACGCCACGGCGGAAGTATAGCCACTATTGCTGGAGTAGCCGTCCGCATAGCTCTTGCCCTGTAGACGATTGAGGGCGTCGTAGGAATAGCTGATCGTAACTTGTTGAGTGCCCGTCGGCCCCTGGTTGGGTGAAAGCGAAGTCTTGGACACCAGATTGCTGTCGCCATCGTATGCGTAGGAGATTTGACCCGCCAGGCCCCCCGTCTCCGGATTCTGAGCGGTCAGCAAGCGAGACAGCGAATCATAGCTGAAGCGACGGACACGCCATGGGCTGCCGGCATCATTGCTCGGCGGAGAAGAGCAACCAGTCCCGCTGACACCACCGTGCTGCTCGACGCAGGTGAGATTGTCGAGCGCGTCGTAGTTGTACAGGGTGACGAGGATGCTCCCGGAGCCAGTGCCTGAACCGCCCGTCAAAGTAGAACCAGATGGTGTAATCGTGAACGAGGGGTTAGGGAAGAATTGCGTGTTGTGGTTCATCGATACTGATAATGAATAATTCGTTGTCGAACCGGTTGTTGTCGATGTCAGGAGGACCTCACTACCACTGGCCGAGGCCGATACCGGACTGGAACTGTTGTTGTTGATTGCCTCTGCCAGGGCCGTGGCAATAGACGAGGAAGTGTCAGACAGACTGCTGAAGCCCGCCCCACCTACTGTCGCGCCATTCACAGTCACAGTCACGCCGCCAGAGTCGTAAATCCAACAAGTATTTGGTGGACAGGCATTCACGGGGCCTTGTTCACCCCCTGAGATCGATACTGAGCCGGTGCCCGGCGTCCCTGCCCCGCCACCGACTCCGGGCTCGTCGACCTCGACCAAACGCCCCACTCCATCCGTGCAAGTGGTGCGTTTATGGCTAGCCTCGTCGGTGACGGTTGCGCAAGTACCAGTACTGTTCGAGGTCGTCTGATCGTATGTCGTTGACACAGCCGAGCCATCCTGTTCGACCCCCGAGGTGACCCGACTCAGGGCATCGTAGTTCGCAGTAGTGTATCCCCAAGTGGTCTCCGTTCCACAGTTAGTGGTCGGCGGTGAGCAGCGTGTGGGATTGTAGACTTGGCTCTTCCGGCCAATTAAGTCGTAGGTGATTGCCGCATAAACCACGCCACTCGGATCGGAATTGAGTTGCGTCTGTGAAACCCGGCCCAAGCCGTCGAATGCAATAGTGGAAGTCTTGGTCACCGACGACGTGATTGGTTGGGTTATGACCTCTGAATACGGTGGCGCGGACTGCTTGCATTTCGCTCCCCCAACGTCCGTGTAGCAGTAGCTTATAGATCCGCCATCAGGATAGCCCACACCCGTTACGCGGCCAAACATGTCATACGACTCGCTCGTAGGCTGCAGGTTTGGGTCAGTTGTTGAGGCCTGTAGTCCCGTGCATGAGTCGTACGTGTATGACGTTATTTGATTCTTCGCGTTTGTCGATGTCGTCAGGTAGGCTTTGCCCTGACCACTGGGAGCACAGGTTGCGTTCGACCACGAATCGGTAAAGCCGAAGGATGTTGTGTTATTAAGTGGATCGATGGTAGAGAGCAGATTCCCAGCGTCGTCGTACTGGTTGGTCGTTGTAAGCAACGAGCCAGTGGCGCTATTCCATTGGCTGACCGCCGTAACGTTGCCCCGTGTTGTGTAGGTCGTGCTGAAATTTGAGTCGTGCTGGACAGCATTGCTCGGCTGCATCGGTTGTTTCGAATGGCCGTAGTTGTCGTATTCGTATGTGGTCTGAGAGACCTGCTTGTTGTTGCTGTCGAAAACTGCCTTCTGAGTAACGCGATCCACGATATTAAGGTTTCCGTAGGTCGAGTTTGAATTGTGCAGATATGTGTAGTCGGTTTTTCGAAGCAGCGTCCCAGGTGCGCCGTTACCGTAATCGTACTCTCGGACCTCGGTCGGATTGGTACGCGTCCAGGTCTGCCCGTTGAATGTAAACGTTTCGTAGTCAGTTTGGGTTTGGGATACCAGGCCATTTGCGAGCGTCGTGGTTACGCTGATTGGTCGAATATTGCCAAGGAGATATTCTGGCCCTCCACTGTATTGCAATACCGGCTCGCCTGTATAGGCGGTGACGACCTGTTTCAAGAGATTGGCGGGGGCCGCAGTGCCTTGATAGTAGTTTACTTGTGTTTCCACTGACCCAGCGCTGAGAACATTGTTAACGTCTGGGAGCGAAAATGTATGAACCTGCTGGTTGCCGAAAGGATCCGTGACTGTGACGGGCGATCCGGTCGGCGGTGTATAGGTCCAAGTGCTATTGACGCCATTTACCGTCTCCGTTCGGGTAGCGACCTGTGCTCGGCACGCGTAGCTTACGGTTAGGATTGTGTAGTATCCGAGGAGCGGACCTGCAATACACGACTGATTGTAAGTGTAGCCGATAACACCGCCCGTTGGGAGTGTAATGCTTGCCAGTTGGCCAAAAGTGTTGTTGTTCCAAGCAAATTGGTAAGTCGCGCCATTCGGAAGCGTTATCTTGCTGGGAACCTGCATCGGCGCGTCTGGTTCGCTGCATACCCAATAGGGTGGATTGTGTAGACTTCCGCAGAAGTTCGTGACAGGGGTAATTGTCGTGGTGTCGACGCGATAGTTCTGGGCATTGCCGTTCGAGTCTGTCACGGTGTAGATCGTGTACCCGCTACCATTGGTCACTGTCCAAGGCGTGCGCTTGACGGTGTCTGCTGTAATGACTGCCCCGTTTGACGTGACGAGGTTTCCGTTTGTGTCCTCGGAAGATTGGGGGGTGCAAACTACGACCACCAAACCGCTGCAGGTTAAGGGAATTTGCGTCCCATCTTTGAGGGTTATCATTGGGTTCTGGCCGACGTTGACCATCACCCCGGAACCATCCTCGGTGGGGCCAACAAACGGGCCGCCGCCGCCGTAGTAAGGACACAATGTCGTGGAGACGTCTACCTGATGCTGAACTCCCTCTGGGTCAGTGACAACCCAGCCGGGATAGGTGTAGTAGTCAGAGGGCTCACCAGGGCAAGGCGCGCTGACAGCTACGGCGGATGCTGACCAACCGAATCCGTTGCTGACAGGATTCAACGTGCCTGGAGTTCCTGGTCCTCCTCCCCAGCTCGTGAAGTAATATCTCTCCCCGTTCTTAGTGGTCATTGTGGTCTGGCGCGTCACCACTGGAGAATCCCACTCTAGGGCCAACCAGACAGTTCTGCCGCCACGCTGTTTCCATGAACCGATCGGAATGTGGAGATGCAGGTTTCCGTTTTGAAGCGAGACAGTATCGAGGTCACCGGTGGAAAACCCGCCGTACGGAGGAAGATTCTGGTTCCCATCAAACAGCACCTGCCCGTGCCCATGGGGCACGATAAAGAATATGAGAGCCAACACCCAGTAAAACTCGAAGAGTACACTGGGACGGACAACGCGAGAGGGCGACAGAGCGATGGGCTGATGCATGCTTCCTCCTTAATGAGGCGTACTACTCCTGGCAGTCTTCGAATCGAAGCCGCGACACGCCTAGCACTTCGGGGAAGCAGCGAGGTAGGGCTTATCTTCGGAACGGATTATCCGTCGCTCTTTCGGCGAATCCCGCTCGCTGATTTGAGTTAGGATTATTTGACACCAAGTTGCGATCTGTCAAATAAAAAATTGGGAATGAAGATTAGGGTGTATTTCGTCGTAGACAAGCTAAGAGGGAACGACTTTAAGACATTCACTAGCAGCTTGTTGACTCAGGGCCGGTAGCGCTGAGCCATCGGAAACAGATACGTTGTCCAAAAGAATGGGCGGACTGCAGCACTGTAAATCCCGGTTTTAAGAACGGGCCGGATGAGGCTTGCGTTACGTACGTACGTAACGTTGGCGGCGGGCTTCAGAGATCATGTCCTCGAACTGGGGCAAGAACACACAACTAAACATGTAGACGACGGAGAAAACAATCAAAAAGGCGTAGCCAAAATAACGATGCCAATTCTTCTCGATGTTGCCCACCATTTCGATGTAAGCGGGCAATTCTCGGGTCAAGGTCTCCATTCTTGCGGCCATCGCGAATTCTTCGGCTTTCACTTCTAATGATTGTTTCGGAGTTACCGTGGCGTGGCCCAGTTCGACGAACGCGTGTTCGAGCATTTCGCGGAGTTCGTGAAATAACGTGTGCACGTGAGTAAACGGAACCATCTCGTGTTCGGAAATAATGATTTCCTTCTTGTCGTGAAATGAACAATTAAAACCGTGAAGTTCTGGCGGAAGGGCAATAAACGACAGGTCGATTCCCTTCATCCAACACAATTCCCGCATCGCAGTCGGCGTCATAAGGGACTGAGCGCCAAACCAATCTACGAACTCGTCGGCTAGAACCTGTTCCGTCGGGGGCCATTTCTCCGCATGGCGCGAAATCACCGCCAGACAAAAACCCAAGAGTGGGTTGTTTATGGTTCCATCCGTTAGCAGTTTCACTGTTAGGCCCCTTTTAGCAGCTTTCGTTGAGTTAACTTCTCGTACATCTCCACGATAAAGCGCTTCGTTTCCAGGCTGACATGCGTGCCCTTTAAACGCGTGCCCTGCTTAAACGTGGGATCGGTTCTGACGTGCTCAAAAGCTTCCTCAACTTGCCTGCGTTTAGCAGTTTCCGCCGAGTCTTCCTCCAGGTACCCTGCGACAACCAAAAGGTCGCGGTGGGGGACATCGTAGGCTTTGGCCAGTCGTTTCAGGATGTCGGGGTGAGGGGGATTGCGCAGCCCGCGCTCGATCTGGGAAATGTAGGCGTTCGACACTTTGGCTTGGGATTCGACTTGTTTTAGCGTCAGTCCCTTGGACTTCCGCAACCGGCGCATGTAACTACCGAAGCTTTCCATAGCCTTTCAAGGATAATGCAGGACATTAACAACTGCAAGATTATTCGTTCCCAGTTGACATCCGCAATATTGCGGGCGGACAATGGACATCATTGTTAGATTTCATTAACAGAGAAGAGATCGGCGGCTATGGCGCTTGAATTGGGTCCGCGTACGGCACGGTTTCCCTGTCCCCTCTGCGGGCAAGGCCTTGACGTGCGCCAAACCAAGAAAAAGAAGCCGTATGTGATCTGTGATTCATGCGGGGTTCAGTTGTTCGTTCGCAGTAAGGCAGGGATGCGCAGTTTCGAGCACCTGGTTTCGGAGGCTGAGCAGCGCAATATCTGGAAGCGGCTTGATGACTTGCAGGCCAGATATCGGCGGGAGTGTCCCGAGTGTGAAAAAGACTTCTGGATTGTCCCCGATCTAATCAAGACGAGTTGGGTGGACGGGACGTTCGAGGGTTATCGCTGCCCAGAACGCGGGTGCTCTGGAGTCGTCAGTTGGAATAAGGAGGAGAAATGAAAATCACACTATTGGGAGTCATCGCGTTCATCGGAATTGCCGTCTTGCTGGTCTACGTCGCGAGTGAACTGCAACGGACGAATCAAGCGAAAGCACCCCAGCCGCCGCAGAATCCCGATTCTTCGATCAATCCATGAGCCCTACCTCCAACCAATTCGGGGACGTGCCCACAGCCGAGTGGCTCACCGCTGTCGAAGCAGCGCAATACCTCAAGGTGAAGGTCCGAACTCTGTTGCTTTGGGTCCGGCAAGGCAAGGTGAAAGCCTTTGCACTGTCGGGCACAAAGCGTCGGGTCTGGCGCTTCCGCCACATTGACTTGGACGCGGCACTTCTGGAATCCCCCGTGCTACCATCCATTCCGCTGTCCGTGCGCTCTGAAAGGGGGATTTCTTGAAAAGAGCAGCACGGGTAAGTCAAGGTAGTGTCGTGTTTAACAAACGCTTTGGTACGTGGAACTTCTTGTGGTGTGAAAACGGTCATCGACGGTCCAAGGTGATCGGCACCGCACAGCAATTTCCGACTAAAGCATCGGCATGGCGGGCAGCGGAACCGCTTCGAAAGCAACTAGACCAAACTGTGAGGAATGATGAGCTGGTGCTTACGGTGCGTAGTCTAGTGGATCGGTACCGTACAGAAAGAATGCCTCGGAGAACGATGACCAGACAGGGATACAACACGTGGCTCAATGGCTACATTATCCCGAAGTGGGGTGATGGCGCTCTAACGGAGCTACAGGCGCGTCCTGTAGACCTGTGGTTGCAATCTCTATCACTCGCACCCAAGAGCAAAGTCCACATTCGTGGCCTTGTCCGTATTCTGTGGGAGTTCGCCATGTGGCGGGGTGACGTTCCCATACAGCGAAATCCTATGGAGCTGGTTACGATCAAAGGTGCAACCAAGCGTCTGAAACGACCACGGAGCTTGACGGCGGAAGAGTTCCAATTGCTCTTAGAGCAACTGGAAGAACCGTTCCGCACGATGGCGTTGGTCTGCGTTTGCTTTGGCCTTCGCATCAGCGAATGTCTCGCTCTGAAGTGGTCGGACCTGGATTGGCTGAACGGGACGCTTAGCGTTGAACGAGGTATTGTGCATCAGGTGGTGGACGATGTGAAAACAGCTGAGTCACAACGTTCAATGTGTATCGACAGCGTGATGCTCGATGTTCTGAAAACGTGGAAGCAAAATAGCCAGTTTTCGAGTTCCAACGACTGGATCTTTGCTTCTCCGGTGCAAATCGGACGCTTGCCGTTCTCCTACCCAGGAGTATGGCGAGCACTCCGCAGAGCAGCGATAAGAGCTGGCATCGGTCACCTGAGTTCGCATGCCTTCCGGCATACGCACCGATCATGGCTGGATGCGGTGGGCACTCCGGTAGGTGTTCAGCAACGGCTGATGAGGCACACGGACATCAGGACCACGATGAACGTGTACGGCACCGCGGCGACGTCAGACATGCGTCAGGCACACGCGAAAATCGTTCGTCTTGCACTACCACGGACAAACTGATTTGCGCGATGATTTGATGCACGCTAAGTGATTGAAGATATGGCGGAGAGGGAGGGATTCGAACCCTCGGTACAGGTGTTAGCCCGTACAACGGTTTAGCAAACCGCCGCATTCGGCCACTCTGCCACCTCTCCGCGGTTGGTAAACGCAATCGTAACACACAGCCAAACCTTTAGTGAACGCTGGGCGATTTGTGCATGATCGATGCGCGGACGGCGTCAGTCATCCTCGAGATGGCCGCGTTCACATCCTAGCGAGCACGCGCTTTATCAATCGCTCCTTCGTGACAGAAGCCTTAGCTGTCGCGGGACGCGCTGAACAATCTTATCACGCGCTCAAGCTATAAAGGTTCGTCGCAATACCTCGGCGCAACGTGTGCAACCCACGACTTCAGGCCGAATCGCCTCTGCCACAGTTCAATCGTCAGTCTTCCGAGCTTTTGTAAATCCAGATCGAACAATCTGCGGCTAGCTCCCCGGCCACTATATTCCTCCAGGATACGCGACCAACCAATGGAAATTCTCAAAGGAAACACAGGCCTTTCATGGGAGTGGAAGAGCAGCCATTGTGTCTCGAATACTTCTAGCCGCGATGTGGTTCGGCGTGGATAATGGCGGAAGCCAAACTCCGAGCACACATGCATATGACGATGCCCTTATTATGATGCCCCTAAGAATTCTCGCGGGTTTCTTGCTTTTGTCGTCGGCTTTGGCAACTGCTCAGGTGCGGGTATGGCAAGGCACATTGACCTTACCTACCTATGAGGAAGGTGCGCCCGATCCCAATCCGCCATTCGATCAATACGCGAACAGCCGCTTCAACTATCCTTATACGCTCCGCCACAATTTGACGGACCACCGTGCCGACCACGCCTGGCGCGCTCTATTTCTGGAGAATGAGTACTTGAAATGCTCGGTGCTGCCCGACATTGGAGGCCATCTCTACACCTGCAAAGACAAAATCAGCGGCCAGCCGATGTTTTACGAGAACCCATCCATCAAGAAGGCCGACATCTCTTATCGCGGCGCGTGGGCTGCGTTCGGCATCGAGTTTAATTTTCCGGTTTCCCACAATTGGGTCAGTCTTTCTCCGGTTGATTTTGCGATCGGCCAAAAAGATGACGGCAGTGCTTCCATTCAGGTTGGCAACATCGACCGGGTATATGGAATGCAATGGTCGGTGGCGTTAGTGCTGCGGCCTCATTCCACCCTTCTCGAAGAGAGAGTCACACTGAACAATCGCAGTGACGTTCGGCACCGCTTCTACTGGTGGAACAATGCCGGAATTCGAGTGTGGGATGATTCGCGAATCGAGTATCCCATGCGGTTCACGGCGAGCCACGGTTTCCGAGAAGTTCAGCCTTGGCCAATCGAAGCGGACGGCACCGATCTGAGCATTGTGAAGAATCAAACCAAGGGGCCGGTCTCGCTTTTTGTGCACGGCAGCCGCGAATTTTTTATGGGCGTTTGGCATCCTCGCACCAACACGGGAACCGTGCACTATGCGGATTACGCGCAACTCCCCGCGAAGAAAATCTGGTCATGGGGTACCGATCCGGATGGATTGGACTGGCGCAAAGCGCTCTCTGATGACAACAGTGCCTACGTCGAAGTCCAGGCCGGCCTGTTCCGCAATCAGGAGACCTACGCCTTTCTCGAACCCCGGCAGACGATCAGGTTCTCTGAATTTTGGATGCCGGTGCGCGACATTGGTGGAATTTCCAGAGCGAACCTGGCGGGGGTAGTTCATCTGAGCCGGCGAGGCAACGCGCTCGTCGCCGGACTGAACGTCAATCAGGAAGTTCCCGGAGCAACCTTGCTCATTTTGGCCGGAGATCAAACCGTCTATCAAGACAAAGCCGATCTCACTCCGCAAAAAACCTGGTCGCACGGACTCGCGAACGCCGATCCGCAACAGAAATACACTTTCGAACTTCGCGACGCCACTGGGGCAGTTCTTCTGCGGCAAACAGAGGATCAATACGATTGGACGCCGATTGAACAAATTCAAATCGGTCCACAGGTGTCGTATCACATTCCCGATCCACAGCATCGAACGGAAGATGACTGGCTCCAATTGGGAAACGAACAGGAACTCGAAGGCAGTCTGTTGTTGGCCTTGCAGACGTATCAGGATGGCTTAGCCAGATTTTCCGAAAGCGTTCAAGTGCGTAAGGCTGTAGGACGCCTGTGTGCCAGCTTGCTGCGCTTCCAGGAAGGGGAGAGGTTTCTCGAAGCGGTGTATGTTCGCGTCACCTCCGATGCTGAAGTTTCTTACTATCTCGGCATTGCATACGACGGCCTGGGTCAGAACCGTGACGCGCGCGAATCTTATGAAGCGGCCGCGCGGCTGCCTGCGTTCCGTGCCGCTGCGGGATTGCGATTGGCCGAGCTTTCCGCCCGCGAGGGAGATCTGAAGCAGGCAGAGCTTAACCTGCAAGCAGTCACTGCCGCGGCTCCAGAGGACCTTCGCACTGCTGAAGAGTTGGCCGCCGTCCTGCAAGCAGAGGGGCAGAAGGAAAACTCCCAAAAGTTTGCGCAGGAAAGCCTGGCGCGATTTCCTCAGAGTTACTTTCTGCTTGAGCAGGTTGGCAGGCCTGACCTGCATCATCTTGCTGATGACGTGGAGCGTGTCTTGAATGTTGCGTCCGAGTACATGCGTCTCGGAATGTACGCGCAGGCGCTTGACGTCCTATCACGCAACTACCCGCAGGCGGTCGCGGATGAGAGCGAACCCGGAATGCTCGCTCCGAATGAAGATCCGATGGTCGCCTACTACCGCGGGTATTGTCGGGAGAAGCTGGGGCAGTCCGCCGAAGGCGATTTCAGCACGGCGGCGAAGCTTTCGACCAGTTATGTGTTCCCTAGCCGGGCAGAAGATCTGGAGGTGTTGACCGCCGCACTGAACGTCAACCCACATGACGCGAGCGCACATTACCTGCTCGGAACCCTCTACTTTTCAAAGGGTGTGACGGAGCAGGCTCTGGCCGAGTGGGAGCAGGCGCGCAAATTGAATCCGCAGATTCCCGTCCTGCACGCCAGCTTTGGCCGCGCTCTGCTCCACGCGAAAGACAATCCCGAACAGGCGTTGACTGTGTTTCAGGAAGGTCTGCGCACGGCTCCGAAGAACGTGGAACTCTACACGGGAATGGATCAAGCCCTGAGCATCCTGCAACGACCGCCTCAGGAACGTGTAGCGGCGCTGGAGCGCTATCCCGATCGTTCCCAAATGCCATCGCATCTTGTCTATGAACTTATTCTTAATCTGGCCGAGTCCGGAGAGTTCGAGAAAGCAGCCGCCCTCTTCCACAATCGTTTCTTTCAAAGGGAGGAGGGCGGCACGAACGTGCGAGAGGTCTGGCTCGAAGTGCAAGTGCAGCGCGCGATGTCATTGGCGCAACAGGGGCGCTGTGCCGAGGGAGTTAAGATCGTCGATCATCTTGCAGAGCCGGTGGCAGATCTGCCGTTTACGCAGGATGGACTCGAGCCGTTGCTACGCTCTGCCAGATTCAATTACCTGGTTGGGAATTTGTATGCGACCTGCAGTCTTCCTGACAGAGCTCGAAACAGTTTCAAGCACGCGGCTGAGCAATCGAACCTGGAAGACGCCGTTTGGGCGTGGCGAGCATCTCAACGGCTACCCGACTTCGATCCGGGCGCAGCAAACCAGAAATTGGAAAGCCTGCTCAATCGCACGAAGAGCGCTGGCGAGAGCAATTCGCCGAGTGGATGGTGGCTCTACAATATCGCTATGCTCGATCACGCTGTAGGACACACTCATCAGGCGCAAACGGAATTTCGCGAAGCGCTACTGCGCCCCGATCAGTTGTTGAGCTATCACCTTACGCGGCTCGCGCTTTCCAGCAGCAATCCCTAGTGCGCGGATAACGAGAGAACGTGAAGATGCAGGAGCACCTCGATGGCCGGCTTTTTTAGAATCCTGATTCTGTTCATAACTTGCTCTAGTTGCGCCTTCGCGGGTGACCAGACGGTCCAGAGCACCTGGGCCGAGGCTGATCCGCAGCTCGACACCAATCCGACTTCTTCGTTTTGGCGCGGGGCTCCGCCGATCTACATGGACGCAGATGCTCATGGCCAGCGTGACCCCAAGTATCGGACGGAGATCCGAACTCGGTGGACCAAGGAGAACCTCTACTTCTTGTTCGTGTGCCCATACGAAGAACTCAATCTGAAACCCAATCCGAATACCACCGCCGAAACGAACGAGCTTTGGAACTGGGATGTGGCAGAGGCCTTCATTGGCGCCGACTTCAACGACATTTCGCGTTATAAGGAATTTGAGCTCTCCCCGCAGGGAGAGTGGGTCGATCTCGATATCGATCTTCACAAACCGCGCCACGAGGAGGGCTGGAAATGGAATTCGGGATTCGCCGTTTCAGCGCGAATCGACAAAGCTGCTCACGTTTGGTATGGGGCGATGAGAATTCCGTACTCCGCGATCGATACTCGCCCGGCCAACGCGGGTAACCTTCTTCGCATCAATTTATTTCGCAGCCAAGGGCCGAGTTCTGCTCGGCACCAGATTGCGTGGCAAGCCCCGATGAGCAACAGCTTCCATGTGCCCGAACGATTTGGCTTGCTGAAACTCGTGAAGCAACCAAAATGAAGGCGGATTCAAGATCTAATGTTGAGAGCGCCGATGCGAGCGTTTCCGTCGCAATCAGCTTTCAAATCGAGTAAAGGTCCGACGCCGTTAAGGAGTTTTGGAACGGCCTTGGGTTGTGTCTGGCAAAGGCATGCGGATTTCGCTCCCGGTGATTTCTCGGCGTTTACTTAAGGTGCCATCAGGAATTACCACAGCCACCCATGGCGTTTTCGGAAAGATTACATGAGCATGCCAGACGGCCTCTCGGACACGTCCCGAAGTCAACTCGATCTCCTGCATGCCCGGTTCCTTCAAGGTGAGATTGTCGCTGCGAAAAGTGAACGTGTGACGACCAGCGCCTTCGGCCGAAACTCGCAATACCACCTCATGGTGCCCGAGATCCTCAGATATGACTTTGAACTCGAGGACGCGGTCCGGACGCAAGTCGACATCATAGAAGCCGCCCGGAAGGACGGTAACACTCGTGTGTACTGAGCCCTGCCGTATAACGTAGTGACCTTCCGGCAAATGTATATTGAATTCGCCGTCAGGACTCGAAGTTGCCGTTGTCACCTGACCGCTCTTTTGTTCGAGGAACTCAACGGGTTCGTGGCTTGCAGGATTTGCCGTTCCCCGTACCGTGGCTGGAACACTGATATCTTCCATCAGCCATATCCACTGGCCCACGGGTTGGGTCCACACCTCTTTATAGGTCCAGCAAATCTGGGTGGGCCAGTATGGGGCGTCAGCGAAGCCTTTGGTCTCAATGCCGACAGGGAGCGCGCCAACCATTTGGCCGGAACGCACGCTGTACAACGGCGTCCAGTCGTACCCCTCGCCGTACATCACACTGGCGGCGAAAGGATTGCGGCCGACGAACCATTGCGCCTGTTTTTGAGCCAGGTCTTCGGCTGCGAGATCGCCTCGCAACCGGCCTGCCGCCGAGAGTGCCTTGGCTTCCGAAAGCAGAACGCTGGAGTTACCACGAAAATCAAACCAGACTGGGAATCGACGCAGATAATTGCCGTCACCGAGCGGAATTCCGCGGCGCACTTCTTCCACATAGGCGTCGCGATCCGCCGCTCGAAGTGGGGTCCAATTCTTGGATTCGGGAATAAGACGCGCTTCGCTCTCGCGATACACGGCCGCCGGTAAAACCGAATAAGGTTCGTCGACGGTGGCGGCCGGCTTCAGATAATACTGTGAGTGCAAGACTACCGCCGAATACCACTTCATCCACTTCTCATGATCGGGGAAGGCTTCGCACAGACGGATGAGCGCGATGATCGGCTCTTGCTCCTGGCCGATGTGAAAACGATGAAAGAGATTGTCTCG
Source organism: Acidobacteriota bacterium (assembly GCA_013289685.1). Classification (GTDB taxonomy): domain Bacteria; phylum Acidobacteriota; class Terriglobia; order Terriglobales; family Acidobacteriaceae; genus Sulfotelmatobacter. The sequence continues at coordinate 73,828 of JABCZL010000013.1, forward strand.
CTTCGGGCTGGTGTAGAAGTAACCGGTCAACGGAATCGTCCAGGGCTGCTGAGTTTGCTCCTGAGAAGAGAGCACCAGATCACCCAGGACAATGGCTTCTTGTGCGTAACGATCGTCTCCAGTCGCCAGGTAAAGCTCGACCGAGGCAACAACGCCGAATGATATTCGCTCCAACTCATCCTGTGCCCCATAGACTTCAGCGAGTGGAGCTGCGGTCTTCAGACCTTCGACGGCATATTTCCAGTCTTCTTCAGCAATGACCAAGCTACGGTTCGCCAGTTCCGGGTCGCTGTCTTTTAGTATGCGGGCAGCCAGTGCTTCTACTCCGCTCACCCGAAAGTTCCATTCCGGATTATTGACGGCTTGGCCGAAGCGATCATCTGCCGTGCCCATAATGCCATCGGTCCAATAGCTGACCAATTGGCCGGTACTCCGATAGCCATCGCCAAATCGTGTTTTGAGCACCCAATTCAAGCCCCAGCGCGCTTCTTCCAGCAGACGATTAGAGAGAACCGGGTTTTCACCTTGCCGCTTCAGATTGTCGGCGAGCGACAAGAGCGCATACACCATTCCGGGTGTATTTCCCGTCGCAGAAAGATCTCCGGCATCGTGGTATCCACCATTGACCACAATTCGCTTATCGTCATGAATCGTGTAGATATCCTGATGGCACCTGCCATGGATGCCTGGGATGTCCGTTCCGCATCGCTCGCTGTACATAAAGTTTATCGCTTTCCAGATACTGTCGAGCCAAGCGTCATCTCCAATGCGGAAAGGGTGAGTCTGCGTATCCCCGGCTTTGATCACGTAGGTGCCGGGCTTGTGGACTTCGGAAAAGTCCAGCACTTGATAGTTGCCTAACGGAGCAGTCGTCCGCTGGACCGGTTTTGTCAGAACGATTTGGCCGCTCCGTGGATCGACCACAGAGAACTCCTGGGCGGTGAGATCACTCGCGATTGCGGACTTCGAGGAACCGGTTGTGTATCCACTGTCGCTGAAAGCAATCTTCCCCGGGGCAACATCCCAACCTTCCACGTGATCGGCCACTACACTCTGCAATTCCAGCTGGTCGATGTCTAAGATTGTCTGGTCTCCCGGGTCGGGAAATTTCTTGGGAAGGCTATAGGCAAAGTCCAGCGCCGTGATGCGATCGCGGTCGAGTGGAGCGATTTCCCAGACGACATGGTTCCACGTGTGATTCTTAAGGAGAATCGACTCGTGGCGGCCATCGTTGTACCGGTCCGGCAACTTATGGGAGCCGTCATTGTGGACGACCAGAGAACACGAGATGGCGGGCGCACCGATGACATCCGCAAAAACCCAGAGAGAGATGCGGTTGTACCGGCTCCAGTCTTCGCCGGGAAATTTTCTGGTCGCCACAAGATCTTCCCACTCCCCGCTGCCGTCAATTTGGGCAACGTTGGTAGTAGAACGGATTCGCAGAGAATGCCGGCCATCTTTGGCGTGGACGTCGGTTAAACTCATCTCTCCCGCGCCGGCGAACGACCAGGTCGAAAGGTCCTCCATGCTATCCAGCACACGCGAATCGAGGACTTTCTTGTTCAACCATCGGAATTCAGCGCCGTCTTCATAGTTCGCCTGCATCGGCATCTGGGGAGCCGTTTCCTGTGCCGTGAGAGACATGCTCAAACAAAAGATGCTCAGGAATGTGGTAATGCTGGAGCTACGCGCCTTGCTCGCCCATCCGTTGCATCTTGACTTGATATTCATGATCGGGCCCCCGGGCCTCCAAGCAGTAATTGGTTCGAACAGGTCCTCATGATACAAGCCCCAAGCTGCGCTATGCCGTGGAGGTGGAGTCGTGGGTGTTGTGAGGCACACCACAGCCAGCGGCAAATGGATCCGCGTGAAATACATTACAATGCTGCAAAAGAAGCAAGCCGAGACCGCCAACTGAACCATGTCCCAGCATTCCAGTAGAGGTTGTGAGCATCGGACCAGGCTGATCAGGGCGGATTTTGTTCGAACGTTGATGTGTTCGTTTACTGCGATCTGTTCAATCTTCGTCTCAAAATCAACTGCACAGAACGCGTCTATCGCTCCAATCCAGTTCACAAACGTGACTGCAGCGGCCGGCATTAAGTTCAAGCACTTCAAAGGGAACGACGGCGTTTCGATTAATCGAGAGGAATTCGGTCCGGGAGTCTGCGTCGGTGATTTCGATGGGGATGGCTGGCAGGATATTTACTTTGTGAATGGCAGAGACCTCTACGGCCGCGGCATTTCAGTCGCAAATGCGCTTTATCACAACAACCATGACGGTACGTTTACAGATGTAACGGAAAAAGCCGGCGTGCCCGGAACCGGTTACGGCCTGGGCTGCGTGTGGGGAGATTTTGATAACGACGGCTTTCCCGATCTCTTTGTAACTCAGTATGGCAAGAATGTCTTATACCACAACAACGGCAACGGAACATTCACCGATGTCACCGACAAGGCTGGGGTTGGCGGTATGGAATCGGGCGCATTTCACTCAGGCGCTACATTTTTTGATTACGATCGGGACGGCTGGCTGGATCTGTATGTTGGCAGCTACGTTACCCTCGGCGACAAGCGTTACTGCAAGTTGGGCGACATACTTAGCAGTTGTGCTCCAAGCGAGTATCGGGGAAGTCTCGACGCGCTTTACCACAACAACCGCGACGGCACGTTCAGCAACGTGACCCAGGCGGCGGGCGTATACCAGCCGCAAGGTAAGAACCTCTCAGTCGCGGCCGCAGATTATGACAATGATGGCTGGCCTGACTTGTTCGTAGCCAACGATGGCCTGAATGCTTATCTCTACCACAATGAACGCAACGGAACCTTTAAAGAGATCGGCCTGACCACCGGCATGGCTGTAACGGCGCGGGGCACGGTCATGGCTGCGATGTGCATGTCTCTGGGGGATTATGACAACGATGGGCTGCTCGACCTTTATATATCGGATTTTCAGCGTTCCTCCGACCATCTTTGGCACAACGACGGAAAGGGATTTTTCGACGAGGTCAGTGAAGAGGCGGGTATAACGCGGCCGACACGGGAAGTTCTCAGTTTCGGCGGGGGATTTTTCGATTACGACAACGATGGCTGGCTGGATATTTTCATCGCCAATGGTCATGTCTACCCGGAGGTGGAGCAGGCTACGCCCGGAACCCATTACAGACAGACGAATTCTCTGTTCCACAACGAAGGCAATGGCAAGTTCGTCGAGGTCAGCAAGCTCAGCGGTACGGGATTTGATACTCCCTACGTCGGTCGCGGAGTAGCTTTCGCCGATCTCGACAACGACGGGTTCATGGATGTAGTCGTGGCAAACAACGGAGATTCGCCGCTTGTCCTCTTAAACAGCGGCGGCAATGGCAATCACTTTCTGAATTTGAAGTTGGTGGGGAAGAAGAGTAATCGGGATGCGATGGGTGCCCGCATCCACGTTGTCAGCGGCCCGATGTCACAGATTCGCGAGATTGCCGGGGGTGGCAGTTATCTTTCGCAGAGCGATCTGCGCGCAAATTTCGGCCTTGGCAAGGAGAAGCGCGCTAAAACGATCGAGATAACCTGGCCTAGCGGGCAGCGGCAAACCTTTCGCGATGTCGAAGCCGACAAATTCTATCTGATCGAGGAAGGAAAGGATCAGTTGGAACTGCAGCACATTGTCGGACGACCGTCGTAGTCATTTCGCCAAGCATGCGAAACTGACTATGTTCAGTCGCGCGGATAATCGTCCGCTCTGGCCGGCAACGACTCACTGCGATCGGGAATTGTGAAATACTGCGGACGCGCTTTTTCCCACTCGACCATGCTGAGACCGGAAGGGTCGTACGAAATTCGCCCCGCACGGATCGTCATCCGGGCCATCAATCGTACATTCGCATCCATTTTGGCGACGCCGCAATCAATGTAACTGAATTTGCCGTGGGTCAGTTCCAGGACGGCAATGTCCGCATCCTGGCCGATCGACAACGTCCCCAGGTCCTGCCGGTGAATCTCCCTTGCCGGATTGACCGTGGATCGGCGAATGACATCCTCCAACGGCACTCCCATGGCCAGGAATTTCGACATCACATTGTTCATACTGACAGTCAGATAGTCGCCCGTGTGCAAATCGGTAGAGATGGAATCAGGAATGAATCCCTGTTTCGCGGCGGGAACCGCATTGCGAAACCAGAAGCTGCCGGCCCCATGTCCCACATCGAATATCACGCCACGGGTACGGGCTTCTGCCAGGGCGGGATTGAGCTTGCCGTCGGGAAGAATAATGGGAAATTGCTGGGCGAAGACATGGGTGTGGATATCGCCCGGCCGCATTTTCTTCAAAATCAACTCCTCGTACGTTCTTTCAGGCCGCGGCCAGAAATCGAACATGACCGGACTATTTGTGAGAATGCCGCATTCAATGGCACGGTCAACCGCAGCCCAAGGCACGTGTTCTCCATCCCAAGGCTCCCGGGTCCAGTAATGGGCAGTTTTTACTCCCACAATAAGGTCGGGATATTTCTTGATCGTGTCGACACAAAGCTTCACCTCCATCTGGTCCACACTTTGCTCAAGCCCACCGTTCATGCCATTGGCCACGATGTTCAGAAAAGCCAGCACGCGCACTCTGGCGCGGTCAATGACCTCTTCTTTTTCCTGAAGGAACGTTTCCGCACCGGCGGTACCCGCATCCACGATGGTGGTCACACCGGACTGCAACGCCAGATCGGCCGGAATTCCAAGTGGCAAAGCATGAACTCGCGCGTCGGGCGCGAACCAGTTTAGCGGCGCTCCGCCATGCCCCACGTGGTAGTGAATATCAATGAGCCCGGGCGTTACATAGAGGTTCGAGACATCCACAACTTTCCCGGCCTGGTCAGCCGGAATATTTTTTTCGACAGCCGCGATCTTGCCCTGGAGCACGCCGACGTCTCGTACTTCATCGATGTGATTGGCAGGGTCAATCACATGGCCGTTCTTTAACAGCAGGTCGTAGCGCATCGTCTGAGCAAAAATCACGACAGGCGATCCGATTGCAATTGCAATTGCAATGACGGTAATGCTTGCGAGCGACGTCTTAATCCAGTTGTGCATAGGGTTTTCTCTTGTTCGGTTGAAGCGAAAGTGTATCCATTGCGAATGAGATTGTCACCATTCCGGCGAGGTTAGTCCGGCCGTGGTTGTAAAGAAGATCGCGCTATCGTAATCTGATCGGGATTTTTCGCATCGATCCGAGATGCTGCCGACTCTGGATCGGGGGATCGACTCATGGATCGCCGTACTTTCGTCAAGGCCGGTTGCATTGGAAGCGCCTCGCTGCTGATGGAGGGGCTCAATCCGATGGTGCGAGCGGACGTGCCTCCAGCGGAGGTGCCGCCCATCGAACTCCACGGCCTGCCCGACTACAAAGCCTCCCCGCTGGGCATGCCGGGACTGTTTCCCGGCCGAGTGATCGAGGTCCGCGACCCGAACGCTATCGTACGTAATCGCATTTCCCAGCCGATTGTGCGCCATATGCTGGAGCACGCGATGACAGAGTTAACGGGAGAAAAGTCCGCGCAGGCGGCGTGGGCAAAATTTGTTGAACCCAACGACATTGTTGGAATCAAGATCAACCCATCGGGTGCTCCCGCGTGCTGCTCCTCTCCCGAGATTCTGCGCGAGATCATCGGCGCAGTTCAGTCTGCGGGTGTTCCCGTGCGCAGCATCCTGATCTATGACCGCTATTCGTACGAAATGGACATCGGCAGCTATCAAACACTGTTGCCACCAGGCGTTCGCATTGTAGGCATTCAGGACGCTTTCGTGGATTCTTCCGGCTACGATCCTAATCTCTATTGTGCTGCCAACTTTTTCGGCGAGTGGGAAACTCGCTCCTACATGGCAAATATTGTGGCTCAGGTAGTCACGAAGATTATCAACGTGCCGACGATGAAGGACCACTCGGCAGCGGGGGTCACTGGAGCTCTCAAGAACCTCGCGTACGGCACATTTAACAATGTGGCGCGCTCCCATCGAGCGCCCTATTCCTTTACCAACCCGCTGATCGGACTGATGTGCACGGTCGAACCCTTACGTTCGAAAGCTGTGCTGCATATTATGGACGGCATGCGGCAGGTATGGCACGGCGGGCCGCTAACCCAAGTCCAGGATTTCATCGATCAACCCGGCATTCTTCTGGTGGCAACGGATCCCGTCGCTCTCGACACTATCGAACTGGAGGCCATTGAAAAGAAGCGCGTCGAACGGGGCGCACCGTCCTTGTGGCAACACGATGCAAACAGCATCACAACGAATAACGATGAGTTTTTTCACGACGCCTCGAAAAACTTGTTTTTCCGTCAGCCAGGACATATCGCAGCGGCTGGGAAACTTGGCCTTGGCGTCGCTGACCTGAAGCAGATCGATCACCGTCCTCTCTTGGCCTGAAATGATGATGACGATCAAGGAAACAGCCAAGCCCAAGACTCCAGACGACTGGCCCACGCTCCTTAAAGACAACGCCCGCACGGGAGGGCAAGGGCAACATCCAGCACGGTCGCCGGAAGGCGCGGTTTGGCGACTGCGCACCGGCAGCTCGGTGCGTTCCGCGCCGATACTGGACGATGGGGTTTTATATGTCACGTCGGTCAACGGGGTTCTACACGCCATCGACGTAGTCACCGGCACATCAAAATGGAAATTTCAGGCGGCGGGCCAGGTTCATTCCACGCCTTCGCTTTCCGGAGATCGAATACTGTTCGGATGCGATGACGGGAAAGTGTACGCAGTTGATCGGCATGCCGGCAGCAAGCTGTGGGAAGCGCCGACCGAAGCCGAAGTCTGGGCTTCTCCTGTGGTTCGCAGTGGCGTTGTCTTTTTCGGAAGCGCTGACGCGCGGGTTTACGCAGTTGACGCAGCGAGCGGGCGGACTCGCTGGGTCCAGGAACTTGCCGGTAGAATTTACTCCACGATTTATGCTGCCGAGCATCAGCTCTACGTAGGCTGCGGAGACGGCAAGGTGTATAGTCTCGACGCCTCTTCCGGAAAAATATTGTGGAGTACTCTCACCGGCAACGGTATCGACTCGTCACCCGCCGTAGCTGGCGACCTGGTTCTGATCGGCTCTGAAGATTTCTGGTTTTATGCGCTGAACACCAGCACCGGAGAGGTCCGCTGGAAGTATGAGACCGGATTAGGCATCGCGTCTTCACCGGCAGTTTCGGGCGACATGGCAGTCATCGGCAGCAAGGACGGCTTTCTCTATGCACTGGAGACTCAGACCGGCCGCTTGCGCTGGAAAACCGGCGTGGGCGAAGTGGTGACCGCGCCTCCAGTGTTCGGCGATGGTGTTGTCTGTATTCAAGCAGGAGGCACATTTTCTCTGGACAGCGCGACCGGCAATGTGGTGTGGAGAGCTGCTCTGGCCGGGGCAATCCAGTCGGTTCCCGTACTCGCTGGCGACACTATCTATCTAACAAGCCTGAGCAGTGAGGTTTATGCGCTGCGATAAGCGACCAGTGGCAGCGCTGATTGCCTTCTTCTTAATCGCTTCTGTCGTCCAGAGTTCAGAAAATCATGTTCTTGTCTACAAAAAGAAGTACATCATGGGCACGGTTTTCGAAATCGCTGCCTATGACCAATCCTCTGAACATGCCTCCAATGCGATCGAGAAGGCGTTTCAGGAGATCGTCCGCCTCGATGATCTGCTGAGCGACTACAAACCAGACAGCGCCCTGAGTACCTTGAACCGCTCAGCTCACTTTCAGGCAGTAAGGGTCCCGTCCGATTTATACCGCGTCATCGACCAGGCCGTGAAGTTTTCTGAGCTTTCGGATGGAAAGTTTGACATCTCCGTCGCGCCTTTGGTGAATTTGTGGAAAGCCGCGATCCGCGGCGAAGGCATGCCGTCGCAGGCGCAGCGAGAAGAACTTCGAGGTTGTGTCGGCTACGAGAAGATCGAATTAATTCCTCCGGACCAGATCAGTTTTCGCTCATCCTGTTTGCGGTTGGACTTGGGCGCCATTGGCAAAGGCTACGCCGTAGACCGGGCTGCAGACGTCTTGCACTCCCTGGGAATCCGCGATGCTTTAATCAACGCCGGAGGAAGCACGATTTTCGCGATGGGGTCTCCTCCTGGCGAGACAGCCTGGCTCGTACGCTTGAGAGATCCCTCGAACAAGTTAGATCCGCAGGTCATGCTCAAAGATGGAAGCGTATCCACATCGGAGCAGACGGCGCCTAGTTTGCTAGGAAGCGATTCAGCCGGCCATATCGTTGATCCGGATACAGGAATGCCCCTGAGAACGATGTTCGCGGTCAGCGCGGTTTCAAGAACCGCGACGGAATCGGACGCGCTGTCGACCACCTTGCTGCTGCTCGGTCCGACGAAGGGCAAGGCGTTGATCAAGAATATGCCAGATGTCTCTGCGATTTGGATTTCTCCTGAGGCACAAGTGGAAACAGTGAATGGCGGTCCGCAGATTCTGTTGGGCAAAGGCTTATCGAGTCCGATCAGGGTTGGCAAAACTCCATGAACATTGGTTACACGATTCTCGTATGGTTTTTCGTCCTAGTCTCCGCGTCCGCTTGGGGCAACGTGTTCGTTCATTGGACAAACTCCGCTTTGCCCCCAGCCAGGGAACTCGGCTTGAACGACCTTGTGCTCACCTGGAACGGCAGCTTTTCGCAGCAGGCGAAAGCGGCCCGCAGGAAAGGCTATCGGGTGTATGTCAAAGTTTCGCTACAACAGGCAGAAGCTGCAGCTGAAACCGGCGCGAGTGGCTTGGAAGGCATCATCCTGACTGTTCGTCAATCCGAGCGCGCGCAGCTCGAGAAGGCTCTCCCAGAATTACGATCGGCTCACCCAAAGCTCAGATTCGTGGTGCTCAACCCCGATGCGAAGCTGCCGCAGATGCGAGGCAGTATGCTGATTAAGAGAGGCTCGGTGCTTGAAGTATCGAGTCCCACCGCTCAACCGTGGATTGATACCAACCTCGCTCTCGTCAAGATTGAACAGAGATCTCAGCCGGGGCAGGTTCCGCTGTACACCTTTTCGTGGGGAGGGCTGTCAGACTCCGGCCAGCAACCAGCGCTTACAGCGGCGGATTACTCGCTGGCGGTGGCTGAGGCCGGCGCCTTTCATGCTGATTTAATTCTGGAGGTGGATGAGCGCCTGCAGAAAGCTCTCAGCAATCATGATCCGGAGGCCTGGACACTGTGGAACCAGGTGCGGTCCTACGGAAAGTTTTACTCAGACACGGGCGAGCAACGGTTGGAAGCCGCTGCCAGCGTCGCAGTTGTGGTCGACGGTCTCGACCCAACTGACGAAGCGATGAATCTGCTGGCCCGTCACAATATCCCATTCAAGGTTTTGCGTACGCCTGATTTGAAAGCGGCGGCCCTTGAAGGCTTCGACTTGGTGGTCGTGTTCGCCAAGCCGGACAGAGAAGCTAGTGAGCAAATCACCGACCTTGCAACTCGCGGCAAAGTTGTCGTGCTGGTGGAGGCCCATGGTTCTTATCCATGGCAGAGTCGTGAACCAGTCCGGCTGAATGAGCACGCGGTGGCCTATCCCGTTGGAAACGGGAAAGTGCTTGAGCTCGCGGAGCCTGTCACAGATCCGGAGATGTTCGCCCAAGACATCCGCCGGCTGCTCGGGAAGCAAAATGTACTGGTGAGTTTATGGAATGGCTTGACGACGATCGCGGTGCCCTATCGGGAGCATGGCGGACCGGTGAAGGTCCTCGAGTTGGTCAACTACGCAGAAGAGCCGCTGCGCGTACAAGTGCAGGTCAAAGGGTCGTTCGCTTCCATTCGTTACGAGACAGCAGACCGTAAATGTTGCGAGTCTCTCGTCCCCGTAGAACGCAACGGATTCACCGAGTTTGTAATTCCGGAATTACGAATTGCGGGGCGTGTGCATCTGGAAGCTAGCCCGGCGAAATGACGTCCGAGCAACCGGAGTGAGGCCGCTAGCGGAATCTTCGGATCAACAGAGTATGGCGGTCCGATCGATAAAGACCCAGCACGTACAAGGCAACCCTGCCCTTGGTGGAATAAATCTCTTGGCGAATGCGGAGTACGGGCGAGCCATGAGCAATACCCAAAAGCCGAGCGCTATGAGGGTCGGCCGTTGTAGCATCGACTTCTTCGTCCGCATGGGCGATTTCGAGCCCATAATCGCGCTCCAGGACGGAAAAAAGTGAGATCCGGTCCAGCCGGGCTTCAGTCAGGCCAGCGAACTCGTCCGCGGAAAGGTAAACTGTCTCGATCGCAAATGGTTCCTCCCCACCGAGCCTTAGTCGTTCGAGTTTGATCAGGCGGCTGCTGGCGGGCAAAGCGAGACGCGCGGCCACCTCCTGCTCCGTATCAATCACGCTCAGAGAGAGCAATTTTGAAGAAACGGCCAGGCCCCGGCCCGCCATCTGCTCGGTATAGCTCATCAGCTTGTTGAAATGGATCTTCGGCGGGGCGACGAACGTTCCCGCGCCACGACGGCGCAGGACCATACCCTCGCGCTCTAGTCCGGCGAGCGCATGGCGGGCGGTCATCAGGCTAACTCCGTGAATCCTCGCCAGTTCCCGTTCCGAGTCGACCAAATCACCGGGTTTCAACTGCCCCGACTCGAGGCGTCTGACAATCGTGCCTTGAATCCTCTTGTAGGCCGGCAGTCCGTTTTTCCTCAGCTGTGGCATGAAAACTCCCTAATACATTGCCGCACCATACTACAAAGTGCTCTAGTGCTCCAAACACAAAATTGAATCGGCTGGCAGATACGCAATTCCGCACCACGACGAATCTTGATGGTAGGCGTCTGGGCCGCAAAGCGGCAAGCCTGCGTGATCGGAATTGTAATAAAGCATTCATTCCATTGGCTTTATCTAACTTTCTGAGACACAAATGGCGAGCTCGCCCTCGCAACAAAGAGCCTGCGGCGACCGATCACGGGGGTTGTTCGCCTAATACAATTCCATTAAAAATCTTCATGTCGGGTGCATTTTTTTCTTGACGACGATTGGCGTTCCGCTATATAGCATATCCCCATCGTTCCTTGTTCGGGTTCGAGGAGGGTTCTGTGATGAGACGACCGTCAACTGCGTTTTGCTGCTTGCTCGTTGCATTTGTGGCTGTAACCGGGACGTTCCAGTGCGCCTGGAGCCAGGAAGTAACAGCCGCCATCGTTGGAACCGTTACAGATCCCAGTGGCGCGCCCATCAAGGGCGCCACGGTCACGGCAACTGATGCCGAGCGCGGCACCCAATGGCCGGCGACGACGAATGATTCCGGAGCCTATAACCTTCCGCGTCTGCCGATCGGGACCTATAGCGTCAAGGTCACGGCCGCTGGTTTCCAGACCTCGGTGGAGAAGGCCTTCACGCTGGTTCTGAACCAGACAGCGCGCGTCGACATACAGATGAAGGTCGGCAAGATTACCGAGACGGTGGAAGTCACCGGCGCAGCCCCAGTTCTGCAGACCGAGTCGACCCAGGTCAGCACGGTGATTGACGCGCAGGCCAATGACGACCTGCCGCTGGCCACGCGCGACTACGTGGAATTGACGATGCTTGCGCCGGGAGCGGTCTCGCCCGATCCTGATAATTTCAACACCGGCAGCAACACCGCGAACGGAGCCCGCCCCTACATCAACGGAAACCGCGAGCAGGCCAACAATTTCCTTCTCGATGGCATGGACAATAACCAGGTATCGGACAACCTGGTCGGATATACGCCCGCGCCGGACGCGATCCAGGAATTCAATCTCATCACCAGCAATGCCTCTGCTGAGTTCGGAAACTTCCAGGGCGGCATCGTCAGCGCCACCATCAAGTCCGGCACCAACCGTTTCCATGGCGATCTGTGGGAGTTTTTCCGCAACGACAAGCTGAATGCCAACTCGTGGTCCAACAACTTTAACGGTTTACGTCGGGGTCTGCTGCGATGGAACATGTTCGGCGGCAGCGTTGGCGGCCCGATCGTCAGGGATAAGCTGTTCTTCTTCTTCGACTACCAGGGGCAGCGATTCGATTTTCCCTCTTCGACCAGCCCCATTAGCGTATTCACAACGGCGGAACGTGGCGGGAATTTTGGCGACATCTGCACGACTGGATTCACGGCCGGGATTTGCAACACCGCCTCACAGCAACTCTATGATTCGCTGAACGGAAACGCTCCGTTCCTCAACAACGTCATAACCGAACCGATTGACGGCGTCGCGCAGAATCTTTTCAACTCTCCCCTGTACCCCGCGGCGACAGGCACCAGCCGGTTTAACAACGCGACCAACACCACGGCGACCTTGAGCAACGACAATCAATACGACATCAAGATTGATTTTGTGGCCACCAGGAGCGACCACATTTTCGGGCGTTACTCGCATGCCATCGCGCACAACCCGAGCATCAACTCCTTCGCGTTGCTGGGGACGGGTTTTAACGACTCGCCCATTCAGAACACGGTCGTTGACTGGAGCCACACCTTCAACTCGAACCTGCTCAACGACGTCCGTGGTGGTGTGAACTACGTCAGGCTGCACAACGGAACCAACTTCGCGTCCTCCGTGGGAAATCTGGGCAACACCTTGGGCATCGGCAACGGCAACCCCGCCGGCGTGCCGGGTTTGTTGTCAATCGGGTTGGGCGGCATTCTGACCACCATCGGAAGCGCGGGAGTGGAGCAGAAGTTCGACGACGCAGTGATTCAGCTCTCCGACACACTGATCGTTACCCACAACCGCCATCTCTTCCATGCTGGATTCGAATTCTGGCGGGCCCGCATCAACACTTTTTACACCGGCAACAACGGATCGCTGGGCAGCATTAACTTCACGGGCGTTTACACGTCGAACGCGCCGCCTTCCGGAACCGGTGGCGACGCAGCTGCCGATTTCTATCTCGGCTTGCCCTCGAACTACGGCCGCGGCATTAGCGGCGGCGAGTGGGGGCAGCGCCAGAGCATTTTCGGCGCCTACCTGCAAGACGACTGGCGCGTGACCAACAATCTGACCTTCAACCTCGGCTTGCGCTATGAAGCTCATACCCCTTGGACCGAAAGAAAGAACGAACAAACCAATTTCGATCTGATCAGCGGGCAATTGATTGCTCCCAACTGCTCTATCGTGACTCCGCTACTCGGAACCGCTCCCGTCACCTGCCAGCAGGGCAGCGCCGGCCTTTACGACGGAACCTATGGGCTGAAGGACTTCCAGCCGCGCGTGGGCTTTGCCTGGACTCCGGCCAAATTGAATGGCAACACTGTGGTTCGCGGCGCATTCACCATCTCTTCCTACATGGAAGGAACCGGCACGAATTTGCGCCTGCCGATCAATCCCCCGTTCACTCCAGCAGAAACCTTTAAGAACTACGCCCTAGTTCTGACTGATCCTCGGCCAGGAGGGAGCACCGATCAGGGATTGGTACCCCAAGGTGCTCCGAGCGATCCGTTCGCCGGTGCCTTGGTCCGCGTCTGGGATCCGCACGTGCAACCCGCAATCACCCAGCAGTGGAACCTGACGATCCAGCATCAGTTCACGGGTCTCGGCACCCTGCAAGCTGGCTACGTGGGGCAGCATGGAACGCACCTGATGGTTCCCATGCCCTATTTACAGGAGCAGTTGCTCCCGAACAGTGCCTGTGCTAAACCGCCATGCACCGCACCAAGCATTTTCTTCTCAGGGAACCCCGTCTTACAGAAGGACATCTCCCAAATTTCCGGGACAGCGTCGGTCGGCAAGATGAAGTACGATGCGCTGCAGGTGGTCTTACAGAAGCGTCTTTCGCATGGACTCCAGTACCAGGTGGCCTACACCTACTCGAAGTGCATGACCGACAATAGCGGCTACTACGGCACCTGGGGAGACACGCAAGGTTCGCCGGCTAGCCCCTACTACCAGAACCTCTACAATCCCGGGGCGGATTACGCTGCGTGTTACTTCGACCTGAAGCACTCTCTGAACGCCTATGCCGTGTATGAACTGCCATTTGGCAAAGGCCAGCGGTTTGGACACGACATGAATGCGGTGGCGAACGGCGTAGTTGGCAACTGGCAAGTTTCTCCCATCGTCATCGTACACACCGGCTTCCCGGTGGCGATGTATGGCAACGATCACACCGGTACGGGCTCCCGCGGAGCGCGTCCGAATTGCCTGGCAGGAGCAGGCCACACATTCGGCCGGCAAAACGCCTACGATTCAACCGGAAAGTACATCGGTTACCAGTGGCTCGATCCGGCGCCTTATGCGGATACGACATCTGGCACTTTTGGAGACTGCCCGGCACAAGGACCGGGGCGAGGGCCGGGTTACTTCGATACCGATCTGAGCCTGCAAAAGAACTTCCCGTTCACGGAAACCATGAAACTGCAGTTCCGGGCTGATTTCATTAATGCCTTTAACCGGGTCAACCTCAATTCGCCGGGCACCTCGGTGCCCACCGGATCCCTCGGAGGACCGGGGGCAAATACCGGGATGGGCATTGTCTCGGGTTCGCAGGCTCCACGCAACATTCAGTTCGCTCTGAAGTTCTACTTCTGATCGATCGGACAACCAGGGCAGGCGTCATTCGACGCCTGCCTTATTTTTTGTGAAGCTGGCGTGTAAGCGCGTAGGGGGACATCAGCAGAGACTCCCTCAATCCAAATCGTTTATGATTCCCTGATATGTTTCCCTTCTGGTGTTCGGCGCTTGCGTTGGCTTCCCTGCTCTTTGCCGGCCTGCATGGCGCATCTCAGACTGCGAGCAAACCTGCTCCTGATGCGTCTTCTGTAGCGATCAAAGCCACTGCGCTCGCGGAGGAAGGTCGCTGCGACGCCGCTCTTCCCGGCCTCGAAAAAAGTATCCGGGTGGCCGATCCGGAACTGAAGCGCAAGGTCGGGCTGGCCGGCGTTCGCTGCTCGATGACGCTTGGACGCACCGACTCAGCGTTGCGTTTTCTGGAGGCGCTGGCGCGGGGTTTCCCGCACGATCCCGACGTCCTCTACGCTGAGATCCACGCCTACTCCGATCTCTCCACAGCGGCTTCCGAAACGCTCGCCCGGACCGCTCCTGCGTCGCCGCCAGCTCACGAGTTGCTTGCCGAGTCCTACGAGATGCAGGGTAAGTGGGACGACGCGGAGAAAGAGTACCGCGCGATCGTGTCGCAGAACCCGAAGCTGCCTGGCATTCACTTTCGTCTGGGCAGACTGCTGCTTTCCAAGCCCAACCCGCCGGCCACCGTTGCCGACGATGCCAAACGCGAGTTCACGCAGGAACTGGCGATTGATCCTACGAATGCCGGCGCAGAATATGTGCTGGGCGAACTGGCGCGCCAGGAGAGTCAGTGGCGCGAAGCCATCAAACATTTCTCTCGCGCCACCGAGCTGGATGCCAGCTTCGGGGACGCGTTTCTAGGGCTGGGCACCGCGTTGCTGTCGGCCAAGCGAATGTCTGAAGCGATTCCACCTCTCCAGATGGCGGTCAAGCTCGAGCCCCAGAATCCGAGCGCGCACTATAATCTTGCGACTGCCCTGACCCGCGCGGGACGCAGAGAAGAGGCAGAGAAGGAATTCGAGATTCACCGTAAAATGACGCAGAAAGGCGATGCGGGACAAGGACAGCCAGCCGCAGAGCCGCAAAATCCTAACTAGATCAACACCGATCTCCTATACACACGAGAAGCAGTGAACCGGCCCTCTGCACCGCCAACCCGTATCCAGTGCCCGACTTCCCGCCGCCAGTTCCTTAGAAATATGGCAGGAGCGGTCGCGATCGGCGGATTGGCGCGCGTTGTCCGGGCGATGCCGGATGCGATTTATCCGTTCACCGAAATCCCCGCAGACAAGAGCGGTATCCGCTGGACACACACTGCCGGAAAATCCGCGGAGAGATATCTTCCCGAAACCACGGGGCCGGGCTGCGCCTTCCTTGACTACGATGCTGACGGATGGATGGACATTTACTTGGTCAACAGCGGGAAGTGTGATTTCTATGAGCCCAGTCCACCCTTGCGGAACGCTCTGTATCGCAATAATCGTGACGGAACCTTTACCGATGTCACAGAAAAGGCCCGAGTGCCCGGAGGCGGATACGGCCAGGGCGTAGCCGTTGGCGACTATGACGCCGATGGCTTCCCTGATATCTATGTCACGCAATATGGGAAAAGCATCCTCTATCACAACAACGGTGATGGAACGTTCACCGATGTGACGGAGAAAGCCGGCGTGGCTGCTCCGGGATGGTCGTCGAGTGCCGTCTGGTTCGACTATGACAATGATGGCAAGCTCGATTTGTTTGTCTGCCAATTTGTAGAGTTCTCCAAAAGTCTGAATAAGTCATGTGGCACGGGCGACGAGGGCAAACACGGCTACTGCATTCCGCGCCTCTACAAGCCTATGCCGAGTTGGCTGTTTCACAATAATGGCGACGGTACGTTCACCGATGTCAGCAAAGCCTCCGGAATCGCGAATTCTCTTGGAAAGGCATGGGGGGTGGTAGCCACCGACCTTAACAATGACGGTCAGATGGATCTGTTCGTCAGCAATGACACCGTCCCCAACTTCGTTTTCATGAATCGCGGGAAGGGGCGATTCGAAGAGACTGCCACATATGCCGGAGTGGCTTACAGCGGCGACGGCCGGGCTCGCTCCGGTATGGGACTCGATTCCGTCGACTTCAACCAGGACGGATGGATGGACCTGTTCGTGGCCAACATAGATCTGGAGCGGTTCGCCATCTACCAGAACAATCATGATGAAACCTTTGACGATCAGGCCGGCCCAACCGGAATCGGAATGGCGACGCGCCTTATGAGCGGGTGGGGGCTTAAGTTCTTCGACTATGACAACGATGGCAATCTGGACCTGTTTCTCGCCAATGGGAATCCTGATGACCTGATCGAAAGTTTACATAGTCAAGTGAAGTATCAGGAGCCGCTCATGTTGTTTCACAACACTGGCAAGGAGTTTCAGAATGTCAGTGCGCAAAGCGGTCCCGTATTCGCCAAGCCATTGTCAGCTCGTGGCATGGCCATTGGGGACTTCGACAACGACGGCGGCATCGATGTCCTGGTGGCAGTCAACGACGCTGCCCCGGTCCTCTTGCACAACGCGATTGGAAGTCAGAACCATTGGCTCGGAATCAATCTTGTGGGAACAAGGTCGAATCCTGATGCGATTGGCGCGCGGATCACTTATCAGTCCGGAAATTTGAGGCAACGGCGGATGAAGGTAGGCGGAGGCAGTTTTCTGTCTGCTCATGACCCACGCATCGTGTTGGGCATCGGGAAACGACCGAAGCTTGACTGGGTGGAGATACAGTGGCCGCAACCCAGCGGCAAGATCGAGCGCATCACCGAACTCCCTATCGACCGTTACATCACGATCGTCGAGGGTGCAGGTAAATGGAAGTGACCGTTAGGGGAACTCGCCCGCAGTCGACAGATTAATCACAACTGAATAAGGGCGACACCGGCTAACGGCCGGAGCGCCTACATCGTCGTTGTTTGTTTTCGCAAGAGATCGGCCAGACCCACCAGGGACTCGCATGAGCCTCACCAAAGCTCACTCATGGAGTGCACTTTTGGTGACTGGCGTGCTCCGCCTCTCATCACTAAACTGCTGACAATTATCCGTGGTCACGGGCGGTTGAGTTCGGAGGGGGCGTGGTGCCGGTCGGGACGAATCTGAAATCACAACCACAAACGATGCCAGAGCCCACGTTGCGGTTCGGCGTCGTTTCGTTTCTCTGGTTGGCATGTCTGGGGCTGGCATATCTGGTCGTACTGCTGCCCGCGGCTTGGGGGCAGATCTCACCTGGACCACTCTCGCGGCCACACCAATCACTGAACGGATCCACCAACTGCGCCAGTTGTCACAAATTTGGCGGCCAGGCGGCGCTGAAGTGCTTGGACTGTCACACCGAAATTGCCACACGGCTTGCGGCTCGCAAAGGCCTGCACGCCACTTACAACATTCCTCCCGGCTCCAGCCAGGAATGCGCCCGTTGCCACTCGGAGCATAACGGTGAAGACTTTCCGCTGATCAAGTGGGATATCAAAACGTTCAATCACCAGGAAACTGGATACCTGCTCGAAGGCAAGCACGCGGGCTTGGAGTGCAGCAAGTGCCACAATCCCTCGCGCATCGCCCCGCAGGAACGTGCGGCCATCAAGATCAAAGATCCAAGCCGGACTTACCTCGGTCTGTCGACGGGTTGCATCAGCTGCCACCAGGATCAGCACAAGGGCCGCCTCGGCCCAAGTTGCCTGCAGTGCCACAATTTCGTGGACTGGAAGACGATCAATGTCAGCCAGTCCGGTCAATCCAATTTCGATCACTCGAAGACCCGCTATCCGCTGACCGGCCTGCACGCCCAGGTGCAGTGCGCTAAGTGCCACGTGAATGGAGTGGACGGCAAACCGCAGTACGTTGGCATTCCCTTCAATCAGTGTTCCGATTGTCACAAAGACCCGCACCATGGGAGCTTCCCGCAGGGCTGCCAGTCGTGCCACAGCACCAGCGGATGGAAAAAGATTTCTCTCCAGGCCGTCAACGAGCGCTTCGATCATTCCAAGACCAAGTTCCCGCTGGAAGGCAAACACTCCAGTGTCGATTGCGCGCAGTGCCACGCCAATGGAGATTTCAAGAAACCCCTTGTATTCCAGAAGTGCATGGATTGCCACAAACCCGATCCGCACAATGGGCAATTTGCCAAGCGTCCAGACGGCGGCGAGTGCGCTTCATGTCACAACGTCAAGGGATGGAAGCCTTCGACGTTCACGGTCAAGGAGCATGCCTCCAGCGCGTATCCGCTGCAAGGCGGGCATGCGCGGCTGGAGTGCATGCAGTGTCACATACCGAAAGGCAAGGACACCCTGTTCAAAGTTAAGTTCGAGCGCTGCACCGATTGCCATGCCGATAGGCATGCTGGGCAGTTTGTAGCTGCGCCGTACTTCAATGCCTGCGATCGCTGTCACAATCTCGAGGGATATAAGCCTTCTACCTTCACGCTCGCCAAACATAAAGCAACGCACTTTGTGCTCACCGGCGGGCACATTGCAATCCCCTGCGCCGACTGTCACAAGGAATCGGCGGAGTTTCAGCCGAAGGCGGCGGTGATTTACCACTGGAAGAGCCTGAACTGCACCAGTTGTCACAATGATCCGCATAAAGGACAGTTCAAAGAACGCATGCAGCAGGCCCGGGCCGACGGTTCAGTAGCCGGATGCGAGGCGTGCCACACTACGAAGTCGTGGAAGGAACTCTCCGGCTTCGACCATTCGAAGACAAAGTTCGCCCTGCTCGGAGCACACCGGGCGACAGCCTGCATCGATTGCCACAAGCCTCCCAACCTTGAAACCAAATTGCTGAACGTGGATTTCAAGGCCGCTCCCAGCCAATGCGAAGACTGCCACCAGGATATTCACGGAAAACAGTTCGCCAAAGCGGACATCACGCGCTGCGCGGAGTGTCACACCAGCATGAGGTGGAAGCCTTCGCTTTTTGATCATGAGAAGGGGACATCGTTCCCGCTTCGCGGCGCGCACCAGAACGTGCGCTGCGCGGAGTGCCACAAAGTGACCAAAGTAATCGCCGCCAAGACCGTTCTCTTTTACAAGCCCGCGCCCAAGGATTGCGCGGCCTGCCACGGACCCACGAATCCTGTGCCCCGATCAAACTAGCCGCCGATTCTAGTCTGCCAACGCTGGTTCAATTGCTGTGAAACGCCACATGCCCTTCCAGAAGCGGGAAGTTGTACAACCTTCCACTGCCCCATGATGTTCGCATTTCTGCTGAGCTATTCATCAACGAAACTAAAATCACTCCAAGCAAAAACTTCGGGCAAAGCGAAGAACTTACCGTTCACGCTTGGTAACACGGACGTCGTTCGAATCCGATCAGTGGACCAATAGCCGCTCCAGACAGGGCCTTGAGTAACTTTAGAACGGGGCACTCAATCGCTACCCTAATTGGACAGAAAATTGCTTCACTCGTCTAAACCTTCTTATCGTTTTCCAACGCTGGATAGGGCGAAGCAAGGGGCGAGGGCATGTTCGGGTCGCGGGGCGCACTCAATCTGATCGCAGCGCTGGTGCTGACGGTTTCCGGAGTTTCCGGAACCGCGCACGGGCAGGCCTCCGCAGGCACGCACAGTCCGCACGGTAACTTGAGCGTGCCCTGTCAGAACTGTCACACGGCGAGCGGATGGAAACCGATCCGCGCAGTTCCCGAATTCGACCATAATCAAACGCGTTACCCGCTTCGCGGTATGCACCAGTCCGTGACCTGCGTGCAGTGTCACGTCAGGCCGGTATTCAGCAACGTGGGGCAACGCTGCCAGGACTGCCACGCCGACATTCACAAGCGGCAGCTGGGAGCGAATTGCGAGCAGTGCCACACGGTCCGGGGCTGGCAGGTTTCCATTCAGCAGATCCAGGAGCATAACAACCGGTTCCCGCTGACCGGAGCGCACGCCGCCGTGGACTGCGATACCTGCCACAAGGGCATGGCGAACAGCAAGTTTCAAACGATGTCCACGGAGTGCTATTCCTGCCACGCCGCGGATTTCACGGGGAGCACCAATCCCAACCACGTCGCCAGCAAGTTTTCGACGACCTGCGAAACCTGCCACTCCACCGATAACTGGCTGAATGCGAAGTTCGATCACAGCACTACGGGGTTCCCGCTGACCGGGGCACACGCTGTGCCTCCACGGCAGTGCGCCGACTGCCACGTCAACAATAACTACAACCTGGCCGGCACGCTCTGCGTTTCGTGCCATCAGAACGATTACAACAATGCAACCGCCCCCGTACCGCACAAGGGGTTCACCACGAAGTGCGAAACCTGCCACGACACAGTCGCCTGGAGCGACGCGACCTTCGATCACAATATTACGGGATTCACCTTGACCGGCGCGCACACCGTTCCGCCGCGGCAGTGCACGGATTGCCACAACGCCAAATTTGGCAACTACAACCTCTCCAGTACGGCGTGCGTTACTTGTCACCTGACGGATTTCCAGGGTACGACGAATCCGAACCACGTGGCCGGAGGATTCGCGCAGACCTGCGAATTGTGCCACTCGACTTCAGCCTGGCAGCCGGCCACCTTTGATCACTCCAAGTCGGCGTTTCCCTTGACTGGATCGCACACCGTGCCGCCGCGGACGTGCGCCGATTGCCACGGCAGCAACAACTACAACATCACCGTGACCACCTGCATTTCGTGCCACCAGACCGACTTCAACAACGCGACCAGTCCGGTCCCGCACACCGGCTTCCCCACCACGTGCCAGCAGTGTCACGACACCGTGCAATGGTCGGACGCCAAGTTCGATCACTCAACCACGGGCTTCACGCTGACGGGTTCTCATATGGTGCCGCCGCGAGCCTGCGCCGACTGCCACATCGCCAATAATTACGCCTTGAAGAGTACGCTCTGCATTTCTTGTCACCAGACCGACTTCAACAATGCGACCAGTCCGGTGCCGCACACCGGTTTCCCGACCACGTGCGAGCTTTGTCACGACACCGTGCTCTGGACGGATGCGACCTTCAATCACAACAACACGCCGTTCCCGCTGACCGGATCGCACATGGTGCCGCCGCGGGCGTGTACCGATTGCCATACCAACAATAACTACACCTCTCTGCCGACCACCTGCGTCGGCTGCCATCAGACCGATTACAACAACGCGACCAGTCCGGTTCCGCACACGGGGTTCCCGACCACTTGCGTGAACTGCCACGACACGGTGGCGTGGACCGATGGCACCTTCAACCACAGCAGCACTGGCTTCCCGTTGACGGGCGCGCACACGGTTCCGCCGCGGCTGTGCACCGATTGTCACGTGAACAACAACTATACGTTGAACAGCACGCTGTGCTACTCGTGCCACCAGAAGGACTATGCCGGCACAACCAATCCGGCGCATGCCGCGGCGGGCTTCCCTACAACTTGCGAACTGTGCCACGACACCACGGTGTGGACGGATTCCACCTTCAACCACAACAACACGCCATTTCCGCTGACCGGCTCTCACACCGTGCCGCCCCGGGTCTGCACCGACTGCCATGTCAACAACAATTACACGACGCTGCCGACAGCCTGCATTGGTTGTCACCAGACCGACTACAACAACACCACGAACCCGGGTCACTCGGCACAACCGCAATTTTTCCCGACCACATGCCAGACCTGCCACAACACGTCGGCCTGGACCGGAGCATCGTTCAATCACGCGCAATACACGCAGTTCCCGACCGGACACGGCAATGCAAACGGTGTGTGCTCCACATGTCACATAAATTCGAATGACTATTCGGTATTTCAATGCACCGGTTGCCATGGCGGCAACAACGCGAACAATTTCCATCACGACAATGTGTCCGGGTATGTCTACAACAGCATTAATTGTTACCAGTGCCACCAGAGCGGTCATGGCGGATAGCCGGATTTGACCCGTGGCGGGCCACACAAAGCCGATGGTGGAAGCGCCGAAATTCAGGCGGCACATGGAGCGCCAGCGATTGGCAGCAAAGAATGACGGCAGTGCAGAAACATCTCGGGACATGGATACTCCTCTTGTCTTGTGCCGTGGCACAGAACATCGCCGGAAAGGCGACAGTGCAGACTGTGACCACGGCACGTCACGGATCCGATCTGCAGGTAGAAGTAACACTGAGTGCGCCAGTAAAACCCTCGGTTGAGACGGCCTCCAATCCCGAGCGGATTCTGCTTGATCTTCCTGAGACTGCCTGCGGCGACAAGATCAAGATTGTTCCGGTCCATGCCAACGGAGTGCGCCGCGTGCGCACCGGGCAGCACAGCGTCAGTCCTCTGGTCACGCGCGTGGTGCTCGATCTCGATCAGGCTCATCTTTACGCGGTGAAGACGGAAGGAAACAGAATTGTCGTTACCGTCAGTGGCGTCGAACATGCGCACAACGTCTCGCGTGGCGCTCCAGTGGCCGCCACATCAGGCAACCTGATTGGCGTGTTCCGCAGACGGCGGGACACAGCAACACTCCCTGCCCAGGATACTTCCTCGGACTTCCCCCCTCCTGCGCCGCCCGCAAGCGCTGCAGGTCCAGCGTTTGAGCCGCAGCCTGCGGCGGTGGCCGCAGCTCCCCCTCAACCCGTGACGGTCCCCGCTCCACAGACTCCAGTTGCGCAGAGTGAGCCGGCAGCCGCACCTCCAAAACCCGCTGCCTCACAGCCTTCGTTCGATCAGAATCAGCTTGCCCCTGCTTCGGGAATCGCAGTCCCCCCATCTATCACCTCTGCCGCTCCGGTAATTGCCAAGAATGACGCAGCTCCTCTCAGCATCCCTCGGCCAGCGGAGCCGGTCGCTTCCTCCGTCACCTCCACTCTGATTGCCCGGACGGATGATCCGAGCTTGCGCACTGTTTTCAAGGTGAAGTATGTAGCCGAAGGCGTTGCCTATCTGGAAGGCGGGCGGGCGCAAGGTCTGACCGAAGGCATGAAGCTGGAAGTGGAAGAGACAAACTTGCCCGCGACGCAAGGGGACAGCGCCAGCGCGGCCGATCCGCGGGTGGTCGCCGAACTGGAAGTTACCGGTGTTGCCGAAACTTCGGCGGTGACCGATATTCACACTCCCAAGCGTCCGGTGAAGGCTGGCGATCTGGCTTACCTATCGACCGGCGATGCAGAAGCTCTGGTGCAACAGCGCGCGTTAAGTGCTACGCGTCAGTATCCGGCAGTCATCTCTTTCACAGAAGGCGACACGCTCGACGAAGAAGCCCGCCAGGAGGTTCCCCGGCCTCCGCTGCCCTCGGTGAATCGGGCGCGCGGGCGCATTGGGTTCGATGCCATCGAAACCCTCAGTCACGGCACCAGCAGCGTCACCAGTTCAGACGTGGGCATGGTTTTCCGCGGAGACATCACTCGCATCGGCGGCACCTACTGGAACCTCAGCGGCTATTGGCGCGGCCGGCTGACCAAGGCATCCGTGGCCAGCCAGCAGACACTGCAGAACCTGATCAACCGCACCTACCACCTGAACATCACCTACGACAATCCCAACTCGACACTGGTCGCGGGATTCGGCCGGCTATATCTTCCCTGGGCCCCTAGCCTCGACACGATCGATGGCGGCTACTTTGGCAAGCGACTCACCAGGGGAACCACGCTGGGGATTTTCGGCGGCTCCACGCCCGACCCGTCATCGTGGGACTACAGTCCCAACCGAGTGATTGGCGGCGCCTTTGTGAATTTCGAAGGTGGCGAATATAACGGCTTCCACTACAGCAGCACCAGCGGAGCCGGAGTCAGCATGGTCAATTGGGCCATCGACCGGCCCTTCATCTTCTTAGAGGACTCGCTTTCATACAAGCGTGACATCGCTATCTATGAATCGGCACAGCTGGATAATCCCAAGGGCAACTCCATCACTCCTTCCCCCGGGCCTGGTCTGGGGCGCAACTTTTCTACTCTGCGCGTGAACCCGCACCCCCGCCTCGAATTGGATTTCAACTACAACTATTTTCGCGACATCCCGACATTCGATCCGACCCTGGTCGGTACCGGACTGCTCGACAAATACCTGTTCCAGGGTTTCAGTGCGGGTGGGCGGGTCGAGGTGGGGAATCAGATCTGGCTTTCCACCACTCTGGGCCGCAGCAGCGGCACCGGGGACGCGAAGAGTTCGCTCAACGAAATGTACGGCGTCACCTTCGGGCGCCTGCCGTGGGTGAAGTTGCGCGCCGATGCCCACTACGCCCGGTTCAACAGTTCGTTCGGCAACGGATCGTATGAGGCGGTGTCGCTCTCGCGGCAGATGAGCGACCGGTTGCATCTGGAAGCCTTGATCGGACAGCAGAAATTTGCGTCCCCGATAACGGCCAACAATAACAGCCGCTTTGTCACCGGCACCATAGAGACGACGCTCGGGCCACATTACTACCTGCAGAGTAGTTTCACCACCAACCGCGGAGACATGAGCTATGACCAGATGATGTTCTCTATTGGCTACCGCTTCGACTCCAAGAGGAGGGGCGAATAGTGAG
The DNA here is from genome assembly GCA_013289685.1 of Acidobacteriota bacterium. GTDB lineage: Bacteria > Acidobacteriota > Terriglobia > Terriglobales > Acidobacteriaceae > Sulfotelmatobacter. Next base: position 98,783 of record JABCZL010000013.1, read on the forward strand.
GCGAACAGTGAGGCGAATAATGGGGCGAGTAACGGGGCTAGTAAAAATGTACACAGCGAAAGTCATCGCGCGCTACGGCCGCAAAGCCTCGCTCCTGGCTCTGGGATTGTTCTTCCTTGTGAGTGTGGGAGTTGCCGGCACTACCTCTGCATCCCCGGAGACGGAACGCCTGAACGATCTGCTTACCCGTACCGCCAATCAGACCGCCGTCTTCCTCGATCAGTTTTCGGACGTGAAGTGTACCGAGCAGGTGCGGCAGGAAAAGTTGGGCAAAGATAACAAGGTCGAACTCAAAGAAGATTCCACCTATGACTATCTGGTCATCCTGACCAATGCCGGGGGCGAGTTGAACCTTTCCGAATCCCGGATCCCGCTGCGCGAGGCAAAGCGGGATCGCAAGAACACCTCCATGCTGCTGAGCAACGGATTCGCGACGTTATTCCTGGTGTTTCATCCTTATTATGCGGAGTCGTTCAGGTTCAGCCTGGCCGGAGAGGAAGTGGTGGGCGGCCGCACTCTGGAGAAGGTGAGTTTCGTGCATGTTCCCGGCATGAAATCCCCCGCCGCACTGGCTCTACGCGGCAGGGAGTATCCGCTGGAACTCACGGGCACGGCATGGATCGACCCGCAGACCGGGTCGATCGCGAAAATTGAAGCGGGAATTGCCGACACTCTGAAGGACGTCGGCCTTAACGCGTTGAACTCGGAAATCGATTTCGCTCCGCTGCCCTTCTCCGGTTCGAAAGATGTCTACTGGTTTCCAACCGTGGCCCGCGTGGAGGTCGAGACTCCCAGGCAGCACTGGCGTAACTTGCACCAATTCACGGCATACAAGAAATTCACAGTCAGCACAGAGGAGCAGGTCACTAAGAAATGAGCGCGACTACAGCTACCGCCCGAATCGTCCCTGCGGCGAATACCGTGCCCGATGCGGAGAGAGGCCATCGTGTGCGCCTCTATGCCCTCTACGTGTTCGCCATTGCGACCAATCTTGCCATCTTTTTTTATGGCTTCGACTACTACAAGCTATCCTCCATCGATCGCCCATTTTCGCCCAAGCATCACCTGCTGCGGCCGAGCGGACCGATCGGCCTTTACCTGGGATTCGCGGGCGTGGCGCTGTTTGCCGGAATATTTCTGTACCCGATTCGCAAGCATTGGGCCTGGCTGGCCACGAAAGGCAGCACGCGTCATTGGCTTGATATTCATGTGTTGATGGGGCTGACGGCGCCGTTCATCGTTGCGTTTCACTCCACTCTGAAATTCAAAGGCATCGCGGGCATGGCGTTCTGGATCATGTTCGCGGTATCGACCAGCGGAGTGGTCGGGCGCTACTTGTACGCGCAGATTCCACGCAAGATGACTACAGCTGAATTGTCGATGAAGGAATTGCAGGAGTTGCAGGGGAGCCTGGCGCAGCAACTGGCGGCGCAGAACCTGCTGCCGCAAGCCGACCTGCGCGCCCTGTTGCGCATGCCCGACGCAAATCGAGTGGCCCGGCTGCCGATCGTAGTGGCGCTGGTCTACATGATGATCCTCGACGTGATTCGGGTGTTTCGCGTGGCTCGACTGCGCCGGCACGCGTTAACCATCGGAGAATCCTTCGCGACCCTTGCGGGATTCCTTGCAACTCGCAATCGTGAACTCGAAAAGGCGATTCATGCTGCGGCGGAAGAAGCCGCGCTCTCCAAACGAGTGCTGTTTCTCTCGCGTTCGCAGAAGGTTTTCCATCTGTGGCACGTCGTGCATAAACCTTTCAGTTATGCCTTTGCGGTGCTGGCGATGATTCATATCGGATTGCAATTCTTTCTGGGGTACTTCTAAGCAGAGCAGAGATTTAGCGGATCATGGATTAAGCAGATTATGGAAACGCTCATTACATACGGGATCGGCGGCCTCATTTGCTTGTTCTTTCTCATGGGCTATCTCAAGGGCCTGAAGAAGAAAGAAGCCCGCGCTCGGGAAGCGGTCGAAAAAGGAAAACTGTTCTCGGACGGGCCGAAATCCCAGCATCCCCACATCGATTCGAATTACTGCATCGGCTGCGGAACCTGCACCAGCGTCTGCCCCGAGGGCGACGTGCTGGCGATGATTGGCGGCAAAGCCGTGATCGTCAACGGACACAAGTGCATTGGTCACGGATTATGTGCGGACGCGTGCCCGGTCGGCGCGATCACCATGGTGATGGCGAGTCCCAGCATGGCCGCCGACATGCCTCATCTGACGCCGGAGTACGAGACCACCGTGCCGAATCTGTTTATCGTCGGAGAACTCGGCGGGTTGGCTCTGATCAAGAATGCGGTGAACCAAGGACGCGATTGTGTCGATACGATTGCTGCCCGGCTCAAAGCGAATATGACCGCCGCCCGCCCTGTGCCCGGCGTGCACGACGTTCTCGTGATTGGCGCGGGTCCCGCAGGCATCAGCGCCTCGCTGCGTGCCATCGAACACAAGCTGAACTACCTGACGATTGAGCGCGACGAGATTGGCGGCACGGTTGCGAAGTATCCGCGGCAGAAGTTGGTGATGACCAGTCCCGTCGAATTTCCCATGTATGGCAAGTTCAAGAAGCTGCAGCTATCCAAAGAAAACCTGCTCGCCTTCTGGGACATGATTCTCAATCGGGCCGATTTCAACGTTTCCACGGGTGAGAGGGTCGAAGACGTCAAGCGCGGCGAAGACGGGATCTTCACGATTGAGACGGCGACCAATCAATATCGCGCGCGCGCCGTCATCCTCGCCCTGGGCAAAGCGGGCGAACCCCGCAAGCTCGGAGTCAAAGGCGAAGAGTTGCCCAAGGTCATGTATCGCCTCATCGAAGCGGACCACTATATCAACAAGAAAATACTCGTTGTCGGAGGCGGAGACAGCGCAGTCGAAGCCGCCATGGGTCTTGCCAGCCAGACCGGCAACCAGGTGACCGTCTCCTACCGCAGCGAGCGTTTCAGCCGCATTAAAGAGCGCAACGCGAAGCGCATGGACGACTTCATTCGCTCGGGAAAGCTGCGGGTGTTGTTCAACTCGAATCCAGTGGAGTTCAAGCCCGAGTCCGTGGTGGTTGACGTCGGTGGCATCACCCAGGAGATTGCCAACGACTTTGCCTGGATTTTTGCCGGAGGCACTCCCCCCAATGCCTTCCTCAAGAAAATTGGCGTTGGCTTTGGAGCGCGCGACTTGACTCTGGAAGCCGGCAAAGAAGCCAGACTCGCTGCGGCCGAGCGGGTTCAACTCGCCCAGGCTGCAGCCCATTAGGTCGCGACCGCGGGCGATGACCCATCCTTCCGCTGCAGAATCTCCTGTATCTTTCGCACCAGGTCGTCAATGTAGAAAGGCTTCTGCATCCACGTTAGTTCGCCGTCCGAGCTCGCAATCGCGTTCAATTTGTCATCGGCGTATCCCGACATGTACAGCACATCGGTATTTTCGCGCACTTGGGTCAGGCACTTGGCCAATTCCGGACCGCTCATCTGCGGCATGATGACGTCCGTGATCAGCAGTCGAATCGGCCCGTCGTGTTGCTCGGCCACTCGTAGAGCCTCCACTCCGTTGGAGGCAACCAGTACGTCATAGCCTCTCGCCTGCAGTCCTTCGTGCAGCAAGTCTCGAAAAGCGCGTTCGTCTTCAACCACCAGGAGCGTCGCTGACCCGGGCGAAAGCGTCTTGATGTGCTGGGGCTGGGTGGAAACATCCTCCACCGGCTGATGGACCCGAGGCAGATAGACACTGAAGACGGTCCCCTGCCGCGGAGCGCTGTCGGCAAACACGAACCCGCCGCTCTGCTTCACGATGCCATATACCGTGGCCAATCCCAACCCCGTTCCTCTACCTGCTTCCTTGGTGGTGAAGAACGGCTCAAAGATCCGAGCCTGGGTCTCCGGGTCCATACCTGTGCCCGTGTCGGAAACCGATAACATCACGTACTGTCCCGGTGGAACGGCCACACCGTCAAAGTTAGCAGCGTCTTCGAAACTGACATTCGCCGTCTGAATCGTGAGCTCGCCGCCTGTGGGCATAGCATCGCGCGCATTGACCGCCAGGTTCATGATGACCTGTACCAACTGCCCTGGGTCCGCCTTGGTCTTGCCCAGCGCCGGATCGAGCACAATCTTCTGTTCGATATCTTCTCCCATCAGGCGCTGCAGCATCCTTTGCGTTTCGGTCACAACCGAGTTCATATTCAATACTCTGGGCTCGAGCACTTGCCGTCGACTGAAAGCCAGAAGTTGCGAGGTCAGCGAAGCGGCCCGCACCCCAGCTTTCTTTATGATCTCCAGCCGTGTACCGGCCTCCCCATCGGGGCTCAAAGTGGCCGAAAGGAGTTCGCTATAGCCAATAATCACGCCCAGCAGGTTGTTGAAGTCGTGTGCGATGCTGCCTGCCAATTGTCCCAGAGCTTCCATTTTTTGTGCGTGACGCAACTGCTCTTCCAGCAGCCTGCGTGCAGTCACATCCTCAGCAATGATCTCGAGAAGATCGCCTCCGTGTTCCGGGTTTGCCAACCGCCGACCACTCGCCCGCACCGCCACGGGCTTGCCGTCGCGGCGCTTCCAGGTGAACTCGACGGCGCTGAAAAAGTCGGCACGCGTCGGCTGAGGCCGAAAGCCGCTGGCATCCCCGTCGGAATAAAGATCGCGTGAAACGGTCAGCGCGAGCACCTCCGCCTCCGACCCGTACCCGAGCAATCTCACCAGCGCAGGATTGGCATGTAGAAAGCGGTCCTGCTGTACGCTGATCGTCCCGATCCCGTAGGGAGCGTTTTCGACGAACGACCTCAGTTCCGCTTCCGATCGACGAACCGCTTCCTCGGCCTTCTTGTTTTCGGTCAGGTCAATCCCGACTGCCGCAACGTAGGGTTTGCCTTCCAGTTCCACGCGCACCCCGGTGAAATAGTAGGGGGCAATGCCACCTTGAACCAGCATGTCAGCTTCCAGGTGGGCCGAACCGCGCTCAAATGCTTCGTCCATGGCCCGTTGTGCGGCCTCTTTGTATGGGTCCGCCACATTCCCCAACCGAACCGCTTTCATTGGCCCGAAGCGGCTCAATCTTTCCGCGTTCTGATTCCAGCGAAGTTTCTTGCCCTCCCTGTCTTGCAGAACGAAAACTCCCGGCAGGCTTTCAATCACGGCGTCCGCCAGGGCCTTCTCCTGGCGAAGCGCCTTCTCTGCGTGTTTGCCGCGCTGCATGCTGAGCAAGAGAGCCACAATAAGGATCGTCTCCAAAATGCAGAGCGAGATCACCGCCAGGATCAGGGTACGGTAGCGCTCCCAGACTGAGGGTTCGCGGAACAGTTCGACGGTTGCCGGCGGCAATCGTTGCTCGCTGATATGCCAGCGCTGCAACTGCCGCCAGTCCACCGTGTCTCGCGCCGTATTGTCGAAGCCAATCGGGATGCTGGCCGCGTCCTCGCCGCCAAGAACACGGGCCGCCATTGTCGCAATCTGCTTCCCCGCATTCTCCGGATCGGTCATTCGGCCGCCCACCACGCCGTGCCCGAGATAGCTGACGTAAGTCGCATACACGGGGACATCGGCCGCGCGCGCGACAAGGTCGAGAGCCTCTTCCTGAAGGAAGAACTGACCGCTGGCATCTTCAAAAAAATAAGCGCCCAGGATGATTGTGTGTGGCGGCAACCCCGAAACCCGCTTCAGAAGCTGATTCATGGTCAGGCCCGACAGGTATGTGACCTCGACCCTCTGACTGTAGGGTGCGAAATCTTGTTTAAGCTGATCGGTCCAGTACTTGTCTACTGGCGAATCGCCAACCACCACGGCAACCTGCTTGGTATCGGGTTGAAGCCGCAAGGCCAGGTCCAACGTTCGAACTGGCTCGTCGGTACTCGCGACTCCGGTGATGTGCCGTCCCGCCGTCTCCGTCGCGATGCGCCGCTGCAATTCGTCCAGCCTTCTAGCGTTGAACAGAGCCACGACGGGAGTTCCCGGGAAGAGCTCTTTTCCGTCTCCCAGCAAAAACTGCATCGCGGCATAGGATACGGGTACGATCAGATCGGGCTGGTGCTCGGAGAATTCCAGCTTCAGCAACTTCACCAGATTCGCTGCGTGCGCTGCGCTGGGGAACCTTACCAGGTCCAGGTATTCGGTGTAGAACTCCACGCGGTCGCGCACTTCTGATCTCAATTCCGATCGAAGCGCATGATCGAATCCCTTATAGATCCCCTCGTCGTTATCGAAGGAATAAAGAAGCAGAACTCTCTTCGGCGGAGTGCTGGAGTCGGGACTGCCCAAGTCTTGAGCGCCCCCAAAACTGCAGACCAGCAGAGCAACAACCGAAAAGGCGCAGAGAAATGCGAATCGCGTGGAGGGCAGACCGCGTGGGCAGCGAAACCGGAACGAATTCACGAAACCACCTGCTCTTTCGCGAATGCCAAAAGCCGCAAAACCGTCAATCCGACCGAGCACGGACCGGATTGCAGAGCAGTTACCGGACGACACAGGATATTAGACCATTTCTCCGGTCCCCCGCCATCTTTGTGGTCACCATGTTTCGACGCAATCGCATGGCCCCCAGCTAACTAGACCCCTGCTCGTATAATGTTGACGCGCGAACAAAATATGCCAGCTGCCTTCGCGAGCCGCAGAATTCTTTTGGTGGAGGATGACGAAGAACTTCGTTACGCCTACGCCGCTCATCTCACTGCGAATGGCTTTCTGGTGGAAGAAGCGGGGGACCTGGCCTCCGCGCATAAGAGTTTCGCGGCCACTCGGCCCGACGTCGCGATTCTCGACTTCCGCCTGTCGGGTGGCACCGCTCTTGATCTTCTTCCCAAATTCAAGGAACTCGAACCCACCGTCCCGATCATTGTTTTGACCGGATATGGCTCCATGGAGTTGGGCGTGGCGCTCATTAAGAGCGGCGCCGAGCAATGCCTTGCCAAGCCCGTCGAAGCCTCCGCGCTTCTCATGATCGTGCACAAATTGCTGGAGAACTCGCGGAATCAGCAGAAAACTCTGGCGAACAATACCCGTCGTCGCCGCGTCGTGCTCAATCCCTTCCTCGGGGAGAGCCCGGTGATCCGGCGTCTCGCCGAGGCGGCTGCCAAAGTTGCCAACAGCCAAAGTCCCGTGCTCATTCAAGGCGAGACCGGCTGCGGCAAGGGAGTCCTCGCCACCTGGCTTCACGAAAACGGGCCCCGGGCCGAGGAGCCCTTCATCGACCTGAATTGTGCGGGACTGTCCCGCGAATTCCTCGAGTCGGAGTTGTTTGGGCATGAAAAAGGCGCATTTACCGGAGCCCTCAACGCCAAGCCGGGCCTGCTGGAAGTCGGTCATCGCGGCACCGTTTTTCTCGATGAGATCGGGGACATCGATCCCAACGTCCAGCCCAAGTTGTTGAAGGTCGTCGAGGAAAAGAGATTTCGCCGCATGGGGGACGTGCGCGACCGCTTTGTTGACGTCCGGTTGATCGCTGCCACCCACCAGGACCTGCGGCATTTGATCGAGACCAAGGTGTTCCGCAGCGATCTTTACTTCCGTATTAGTACCGTGCCCCTGGCCATTCCACCCCTGCGTGAGCGCCAGGATGACATTCCTGCGATTGCGCATTCCCTGCTGCTCCGAATCTGTTCTGATATGGCGCGTCCTCCCGCCCAGATTTCCCCTAAAGCAGTGGAGCGGATGAGATCGTATTACTGGCCGGGGAATATTCGCGAGCTGCGCAACGTTCTCGAACGCGCTTTGTTATTTACCGACAGGCAGGTCCTGGAACCCGGTGATCTGTCCTTCGAACCGGGCCCCGAGCATGGTTCGAATTCCTACCAGTCCGACTGGACTCTGGAGGATTTGGAGCGCTTCCACATCTCTGCGGCATTCACGAATGAAAATCAAAACGTCGAAAAAACCGCCAGACGCCTCGGAATCGCCAAGAGCACGCTCTATCAGAAGCTCAAGACCCTGCACCTGATCTGAAACGTCTCGATCCTTCCCCTTCGCCCCGCAGTTCGATTTCCGAAAACGCTTTCTGAAATTCAAACGCTCCCCGCTCTGAAGCCGCTCCAGGACTGTTCGCTAACCTGCTTCCCTTCAGTGGTTTACCTGCGCTGTCCCTCTGACCCAGTTTGGCCATGCACTTGCCATAGCACTCTGGGACCGAGAATCGATCCACAGCCCTCCCCCTAACACCTCGGTCCCGTGAAGAGGTCAAAGCATGCCGAAGAAAGTCTTACTGGTGGACGATTCGACCACCACGCTGATGATGGAAGAGATGATTCTGAAACAGCGCACCGCTTACGAGTGCGTGACCGCCAAGGACGGTCTGGACGCGATTTCGCGCGCGGTTGTCGAAGCGCCCGACCTCGTCCTGATGGATGTGGTCATGCCGCGCATGAATGGCTTTGAAGCCTGCAAGCGGATGCGGCTTGAAGGTTCACTGCGCGATACCCCCATCATTCTGGTGACCACCCGCGGCGAAGAAGAGTACGTCGAAGCCGGCTTCCAGAGCGGGTGCAATGACTACATCACCAAGCCGATTGACAGTTTCGAGCTGGTTACTCTCCTGCACAGCTATCTCGGGGAGTAAGTAACTTTCACAGGAAAGGATATTTCGAGGACGCATGAGCAACATTCCCGACTCACCGGCTGAGCTCGAAAGCCAAGGCGCAATCCAGGACATCGGCTCGCAGGCCAAGGTTTACGCCGCCCGCATCCGCCTGCAGAATGCGATCGATCAAGCCGACGCCCTGGATGCAATTCGCGAAATTGCCGCGAACCTGATCGGCACGGAAGAGGTTGCCGTGTTCAAGGTCGACAAGAAGCGCTCGGAACTCTGGCTCTACTGGTCGTTCGGCGTCGATCCGAACAAGCATTCTGTTCTGGAAGTAAGCCGCGAGTCCAAGCTGAAGCAAGTGCTCGGCGGCAAGCCGGTTTACCGGCTCAGGCTGTCGAATGAAAACTTGCTATCCACAGACGATCCGGTGAGCGCATTGGTTCCCATTCTTGTCGATGGCAGTGCGTGCGCGGTGATTGTGCTGTTTCGCCTGTTTCCCCACAAGCCGGGAATTGAGCCGGTGGATCGGGAAATTTGCGAAGTGCTGTCGAACTGTGCCGGCCGGGCGATTGAACCTTATCACTCACGCTAGGACCAGAGAAAGAAATTGCAGATGAATTTCAAACCGAAAACCCAGAGTTTCAACCCGGCCGTGCTGCCCATGGAATATTTGCCCCGTGTCCTGGACGCTTCCGACGACAAACACGCGCGCCACTACCTGATTCCGGGCAAGATCTTCGCGGCCGCGCAACCCTTCGCGATCAGCACCATTGTCGGTTCCGGCGTGGCATTGTGTCTTTGGGATTCCGACCACGGCATTGGTGGCGCCAATCACTTCATTCTGCCCGAGGGCCCCGAAGACAGCCCCAACGCAACCCGCTACGCTAACGTGGCCAACCCCGCGCTCTTGAAGCGCATGCTCGATCTGGGGGCTCAACTCAATTCTCTGGAGGCAAGAATCTTTGGCGGCTCGCTGCCTGCCGTGACGTTCAGCACCGGCGGAGAATACGTAGGCGACCGCAATGTCCAGGTTGTCACTCACTTCCTGAAGATGAACAGCATTCGCCTGGTGCAGTCCGAGGTTGGCGGTACTCACGGGCGGAAGCTGGTTTTTCACACGGATGATGGCCGCGCTTGGTCGGACCAACTTTGATGGCAGCGGCACACCCCAAGACGCATCACTCGAGTTCGGTCGATGCACCCGCGCACCTGGCTTCGGCGGGGCCCGTTCTCGGGGAACGTCAGCGTGCCTACCTGCTGCCGGGACAACTGCATGTCAGTGCAGACCCCTGCCAGATCCGCACGATTCTGGGCTCATGCGTAGCGATCTGTCTCTGGGACAGCCGGCGGCGAGTGGGCGGCATGAATCACTTCCTGCTTCCGGCCTCGAGCCAGGGTCACCCCGCTTCCACGCGCTTCGCGGATGTGGCGACCCGCACATTGCTGGAGATGTTGCAGGCGCTGGGGTGCCGCCTCCCAAACCTCCAGGCCAAGATCTTCGGCGGCGCGTCCATGTTCCAGAAACAGGATCGATATGCGATCAGCCTGGGCGCGAAGAATGTAGCCGCAGCGCTCGATTTGATGAAGAGCGCCGCCATTCCTGTGGTTGTGCAGGAAACCGGGGGAACGCTTGGCAGAAAAATAATGCTCAACACCGACGACGGCATCGTCTGGTGCCAGCGAATTGAAGCAGAAAGAAAGCACAGCAATGGACTTTGATCGCGAAAAAGTCGTAGCTGCGTTCCTCGCAGAATCCGAAGAGGGACTAGAGCGCACCGAGCAGCACCTGATTGCCGCCGAGACTGAACCCGGTAATCTGGAACTGCTCGATGAGATGTTTCGCGTCGCCCACACCATCAAGGGCAATGCCTCTGCTTTGGAGTTTCCTGAACTGGCTGGCTTCGCGCACGTCATGGAGGACTTGCTCGAAGCCCTGCGCAAACACGAGCTCGCGATTTCCCGCGAGGTGATCACGCTTCTTTTGCAGGCAGTCGATGCTCTGCGGGCCCTGGTGCCCGCGGCAGCACAAGGCAAGGACAGTCTCAGTCCGTCCCATCAGGAACTCAAGAAGGCGATGGCCAGCCACGCCTCCGGGCTCGGAACCGCGACTCACGGTTCCGATCCGAGTTCCGACCAAGGTTCCTCCCCCGCGGTGGCCTCCCCCACAGCGGTTCCGGGCTCCGCTCCTCTAGGAGCCCGGAACCGCACGCTTCGGGTCGATACCGACAAACTCGATCACATGCTCAACCTGACCGGCGAAATTGCTATTGCCCAGGGCCGTTTGCGCCGCATGATCGAAGATCTCCAGACCAACGCTGGGCGCAAGTTGCTCGAAGTGCATCGCGAAATTGAGGGCCTTCAGAAGAACCTGCAGGAACAGGTTATGGGAGTGCGCCTGGTGCCCGTGGGCCCGCTGTTTCAGCAATTCGCCCGCTCGGTCCGCGACATCTCGCAGAGCCACCAAAAACTCGCGCGCTTGCACATCGTTGGGGCGGACGTCGAGGTGGATACCCGCGTCCTCGAGCATCTCAAGGACCCTCTGCTCCACATGATCCGGAACGCCATCGATCATGGCATCGAACCACCCAGAGTGCGCCACTCCCTGGGCAAGCCCACGAGCGGCTCTTTGACTCTTACCGCGTTCCACAAAGCGGGAAATATTCTGATCCAGCTTAGCGACGACGGCGCCGGCTTCAACCGTCAGCGCATCCTGGCCAAGGCACGCTCGCTCGATCTGTTGCCCGAAGGCGAGAAGATCACCGATCCGGAACTCTTCAATCTGGTTTTTAAAGCGGGCTTTACCACCGCGGACTCCGTTACCGACCTCTCCGGACGCGGCGTCGGCATGGACGTCGTGCGCCGCAACATCGAACTGCTGCGCGGCAATATTGAGATTCAAAGCACCGAAGGCCAGGGCACGACCATTACGATTCGGTTGCCCCTCACCCTGGCGATCATCGATGGCTTCTCGGTAATTGCTAACGACGAAACCTATGTCATTCCACTCGAGATGATCAGCGAGTGCGTCGAGCTTCCCCAAGACGAAATATCCAGCGAACCCGTCGGCGTCCTCAGCTTGCGGGGTGAGCCTTTGCCGTATGTCCGTCTGCGAGAGGTATTCGGCACGCCGCTGCGGCGCCCCGAGCGCGAAAACATAGTTATCGTCCATCGCGATGGAGGCTACGCGGGAATCGCCGTCGAGACGCTGCTGGGAGAATGCCAGGCCATCATCAAGCCGTTGAACCGGATTTTTCGAGATGTACCCGGCGTCTCTGGTTCCACCATCCTCGACAACGGCCGCGTGGCGCTGATTCTCGACGTGAGCACGCTGCTGCGCGATGTAATTGCCGACCAGTCTCAGACGGTGAACTGAGTCGATCGAACCTTTTTTAAGGCCAAAGGAATTGTGCGCTTCGGCGCTCTTGAAATTGATATTGAAGAAAGTGAAAGGAACACCCGCATGTTGAACAAGTCTTCGATCGCAAAACGTCTTGCCCTTGGCTTTGGAGTAGTGCTGTTTCTGCTCCTCGTAGTCGCGGTGGCGGGCTATTGGGGCATGGAATCCGTGACCCGCGAGACCGTCTCCATGCTCCGAGGCGATTCCAAGATCTCGCAGCTGGCCGATGAAGCTAAGATCGCGACCCTTGAGCTCCGCCGTTATGAGAAAGATACGTTGCTCAACCTCGACAACAAGCCAGTGATGCAAAGCTATCAGGAGAAGTGGAAGACGCAGGTCTCCGACCTACGCTCTATCGTGGCCGACCTGGATTCACGGGTCGCCTCCGACAGCAGCAAGCAACTCGTCACGGCGATGGAGCGCGAGATCTCAGCCTACGAGCGTGGCGTGGACGCGGTTGTTGCCGGTATCAACGACGGCACCATCAAGACTCCTCAACAAGGCAATGCTAAGGTCACCGAAGTAAAGGATGAAATCCACCGCATGGAAGCGGCGGCCACTGAGCTTTCCGAAAAGCATCGCAAGATCATGGCCGACAAGGAAGAGATTATCACCGCCTTTGCGCGCCAGACGGCGCTCGTCATGTTCGGCGTGGTCCTGGTTACATTTATCGCGGCAACCTTCGTCACCATCGTGGTCTCTCGCGGTATCACCCGTCCCGTCCGGGCGATGGCCGATCACTTGGGCGAAATGGCTCAGGGCGGCGGTGATCTGACCAAACGCATCGAAATCGTCTCTCACGATGAAGTCGGTCAGATGGCGAACTCCTTCAATGCATTCGTGAAGAAGCTCGAAGAGATCATCAGCGAAGTTCGCGTCAGCAGCGATGGCGTTGCCAGCGCAGCCACTCAGGTCGCCTCATCCGCTGCTTCCCTCTCCCAGGGAACCAGCGAGCAGGCGGCTTCGATCGAGGAGACCACCTCGAGCCTTGAGCAGATGAGCGCCTCCATCACCCAGAACGCCGAGAACAGCCGTCAGATGGAACAAATGGCTGTCAAAGGCGCGCGGGATAGCGAGGAGTCGGGTGGCGCGGTGCGCGAAAGCGTGAGTGCCATGAAGCAGATCGCCGAAAAGATCTCCATCATCGAAGAGATCGCCTATCAAACCAACCTGCTGGCGCTCAATGCCGCCATTGAAGCTGCTCGCGCCGGTGAGCATGGACGCGGCTTCGCCGTGGTTGCCACGGAAGTTCGTAAGTTGGCCGAGCGCAGCCAGACCGCCGCTCAGGAAATCGGTGGCCTTGCCGCCAACAGCGTCGCGGTCGCGGAGCGTAGCGGAGAACTGCTGCGTGAGCTGGTCCCCGCCATTAAAAAGACTGCCGAACTGGTTCAGGAAGTCAGCGCATCGTCGAGGGAGCAGTCGTCCGGCGTCGTGCAGATCAACAAAGCCATGTCTTCGGTCGACACCGTCACCCAGCGTAACGCCTCATCCGCGGAGGAACTCTCCAGCACTGCCGAAGAGTTAGCGGCGCAGTCGGAAGCCCTGCAGCAACTGATGGCGTTCTTCCGCGTGGCCGGAGAACGAATTGCATCTGCGGCTCGCCGGCCTGCGGCCGAGCACAAGCCGTTCCAGCACATGGCTCCGTCTCCGTCAGCGTCGGTTCCTCCTAAGAAGGTCAACGGTTCCGCGGCGGAACACAACTTTACCCGGTTCTAGGAGGGCAAGACTCCCATGCAAATCACAAAAGAAGAAACCCACCGGGACATCGAGCAGAACGTGCAGCAGTACCTCACGTTCATCATCGGCGGCGAGGAGTTTGCGATAAGTCTCCTCAAGGTTAAGGAGATCATCGAGTACGACATCGTCACCGAGATCCCCAAAACGCCGGAATGGATTCGCGGCGTGATCAATCTGCGCGGCAGCGTTGTGCCCGTGATTGATCTTGCGGTGAAGTTCCGGCAAGCCCCCAGTGTGGCCGGGAAGCTGACCTGCATCGTCATCACCGAAGTGCAGAACGGCGTCCAGAGCGGCGACGAGGCGGCCGTAATGGGAATCATGGTTGACGCCGTCCGTCAGGTGATCGATCTCCGGGCACAGGACATCGAAGAACCGCCCACTTTTGGCACTCGCGTCAAAGTCGACTACTTGCTGGGCATGGCACGTTCCGGTAAAAAGTTCTGCCTTCTTCTCGACACCGAGAAGGTCCTCTCCACCGACGAACTTCTGGAGCTTCCGGACTCGGTGGAACAAGCTGCAGACAATTCACACCCCGAACTCGACCTGCCCCACGCCCCGGTTGCTCTCGATGCATCCGCGACACCAGACGCGTCAGAGCAGACCAGCCCGGAGTAGCCGACAGGGATGCCCAGTAACCAAACAGATCCGCCCGCTCACGCATTCGCCAGCCGCCAGCGAGAGATGACCGATCGCTCCACGCTGGCTCCCGGTTTATTCAGCAAGTTCCAGAAGCTGATCTACCAGGAAGCGGGCATTTGGCTCGCAACCCACAAACACGCGTTGCTGACCGGCCGGCTAGCCCGCCGGTTGCGGCTTCTCGGCCTCAGCAACATGCAACAGTACTACGAGTTGGTAACGCAGCCCGACCAGCAGCACGAGCGGGCTGTGATGATCGACTGCATCACCACCAACGAAACGCATTTCTTTAGAGAGCCCCGGCATTTCGACTACCTCGAGCGCCAGGTGTTCCCCAAATGGCAGCAAGAAGCTGCCGCCGGAGAACGGGTCATGCAGCTGCGCATCTGGAGCGCAGGTTGCTCCACCGGCGAAGAGCCTTACTCCCTCGCCATGCTCTTGCTCAAACATTTTCCCGAGAACAAAGGCTGGAATCTCGAAGTTCTAGGCACCGACATCTCCACTCGCGTCCTCGAAAAGGCGCGCGCGGCAATGTACCCCATTGAAAAATCGAAGGAGATCCCGGCCGAGCACCTTCGCGCCTACATGCTGAAAGGCAGAGGCGACCACAAAGCCGTAATGAAGGTCAGTCCGGAGTTGCACCGGGTCGTGAGATTCGCCCGCGTGAATCTGCACGCCGATTCCTATCCGATCCTGGGCTCTTTCGATCTCATCTTCTGCCGAAACGTCCTGATCTATTTCGATCAGGAGTCCAAAACAAAAGTGATCGGCGGAATTCTGCGCCATCTCTCCCCATCGGGTCTGCTTTTCGTTGGGCACTCGGAGCATCTTGGGGGAATCGCACCTGGTCTCAAGACAGTCGCTCCCACCATTCATGCCCTCGCCAGTTCGAGTGACACAGTCGCGGGCCAGACGCGAGCGGCGGCTGCAACGGCGGGTCATCCCTTCTAAACCTGAGCGACTCTGTGATCTCCTACTCGCACAAACCGAAAAAGTCTGACGGCAACATCCACGTGCTCGTGGTCGACGACTCGGCTGTAGTCCGGCAGGTCATGCAGGGCATTCTCAGCGCGGATCCGAACATCAGGGTCAGCGTGGCCGCTGACCCCATTATCGCCTTCGCCAAGATCGAAAAAGAAACGCCCGACGTGGTCATCACCGACCTGGTAATGCCGCGCATGGACGGTCTGACCTTTTTGCGCAAACTCATGGCAGAGCGGCCGCTCCCCGTCGTGGTCTGCTCCGAAGTCGCCCATCGTCGAACTGAGGATGCCATTTCCGCGCTGGAACTTGGCGCCGTCGAGGTGATCAAGAAACCCAAGCTCGGCGTCCGCGATTTTCTGAACGAATCCGCCGTCATGCTGATTGACGTTGTCCGCAGTGCCGCGCAGGCCAAGTTGACGCCGGCGCCATTCCTTCCGGTGGCGCCGCGAAATACCGCCGACGCCGTTTTGCCTTTGGGCCCAGCGCCGCGGCATCAGCCCGCCGGAGATAAGATCATCGCCGTTGGAGCCTCGACCGGGGGCACGGAAGCGATTCGCGAATTCCTGGACGCCATGCCTACCAGCTGCCCCGGAATCGTCATTGTCCAGCACATGCCGGAAGTGTTTACTCGCGCCTTCGCTGATCGCCTCAACCGAGATTGCAAGATCGAAGTCAAAGAAGCCGCCGACGGCGACCGTATCCTCAATGGCCGTGCTTTGATTGCCCCTGGCAATCATCACCTTCTCGTGCACAGCACTGCATTAGGCTATATCGCTCAAGTCCAGGAGGGCCCACTGGTCTCGCGCCACCGGCCAAGTGTCGACGTACTTTTTCGTTCGATTGCAAAAGCCGCAGGGCCAAACGCTGTGGGCGTGATCATGACGGGAATGGGCAACGATGGCGCTCAGGGTTTGCTGGAAATGCGCAACTGTGGCGCTCTTACCATCGCGCAAGACGAGGCCAGTTGCGTGGTCTTCGGCATGCCCAAAGAAGCGATTGCGCGCAATGCCGTCGCGGCGGTCGTTCCCTTGCGTCGCCTCGCCGAAACCGCATTGAAAATGGCCTCCTGCTGACCCATCAGGCCGCTGTTCTCCGACCACTCTCGCGTCCAACCACCGCTCATTCGCGTGCTCCCTTCGCGCCGAGCAGTTGCCCGAGCTTGCGAACAGCGGGAGCAATCGCCGGAACCGGAGTGCTGCCAAAACCCAGAATAAAGCCCTGTCGTGGCTCCTCCCCCATGTAGGAAAAAGAGAGAGGCCAGACCCGCAGATTCTGACGTCCGGCTCGCTCGGCGATTTCCAGATCGCGGCTGCCCTCCGGCAAGGTCACTGTCAAATACATCCCGGCCGCGTCACCCATCACCTCGACCGCGCTTCCCAGTTCCTTCCTCACGCAGTCCACCAACGCGCTTCTTCGCTCGCGATACAGAACCCGCATCCTTCGAATATGGCGCGCGAAATGTCCGTTCACGATAAACTCCGCCAGCACTTCCTGAAAAAACGTGGGAGGGCTAAGATCCATAACTCTGCGGATCGCAAGAAAACGATCGACCAGGTCTGGTGGAACGACGACATAGCCCAGCCGCAACGACGGAAACAACACCTTGCTGAAGGTTCCGATGTAGATCACGCGGGCGTTGGCGTCGAGTCCCTGCAACGATGCGATGGGCATACTCTCGTACCTGTATTCGCTGTCGTAGTCATCTTCAATAATCCACGACCCCATGTTTTGCGCCCAGTCCAGCAGCTGAAGCCGCCGCGAAGCGCTCATGGTCACGCCCAGCGGAAATTGATGAGAGGGCGTCACAAAAGCGGCCCGCGCCCTACGGCATCGCTTGACGCCGGTAGCAACCTGCAGCCCCTCGCGGTCGACAGTTACGGGCACCAGACGACAGCCAGCCAGCGCGAAGACATCTCGCGCCAAACCGTATCCCGGCTCTTCCATCCACACCGGGCTCCCGGGGTCGAGAAGAACGCGCGCCGATATTTCAAGCGCCTGCTGAGAACCGCTGACGATTATGATTTGCTCGGCATCGCAGTGTAGTGATCGCGCGGTCCTCAGATAGTTCGCAATCGCTTCCCGAAGCGCCTTGGAGCCTTTCGGTTCGCCGTAGTGAAAGGACTTGGCGTCCATATTCCGGCAACGGCGCGCGACCAGGTTCGACCAGACCCGCAGAGGAAATTCGTCAAAGGCCACCTGCCCTACGCTAAAAGCTCCCAACCCCACCAGCCACGGGGGTCTCTCAGGACTGGGAAGGATCGAAGCGCGGCGCGCGACTGGTCGTGGCCCGCAGCGGGTTGCCGCGAATCGCTCGCCCGTCGATTGGCTTGGCGGGACCTGTCCGGGCAGCGAACCGGAAACCACCGTCCCCGCGCCCACCCGGCTCTCGAAGTAGCCTTCCGCCAAAAGCTGGGCATAGGCATTCAGCACGGGGAACCGCGAGACTCCAATTTCCGAAGCCAGCACCCGCGTAGACGGGATTCGCTGCCCTGGGCGCAGGCTGCCATCGACAATGGCCTCGCGATACGCGTCGTAGATCTGCTTGTGCAGGGCCGTCGGAGCCTTCCGGTTGATCGCGATGATGGGAAGAATCCCGGACGCCACTCGCTTCATCTCGGCGGATCATAATGGCTATGTCAGAATCGCGTCAAGTGGGTATTGCCAACGACCATTTTAAAGACCACTGTAGGGGAGGAGTAATTCTCGGAGTGCTGTCGCTCGCGGGCAGGCGTGCGACGGCGGGGGTGACCCATGAGTTCGACGGCGGACCTGTTTCCTGGTGCAACGGCTGCATCGCGACCTTTAAATGGCTGGATTGGTCAATCTCAGAACGTCGTTCTACCACCCGGAGCGGCGGAGCGCACGGCCGGAGTCATCGACCCTCCATTGCACCTCAAGGCGCCAGACAGGCCAATGTCAGTGTCAAGGCCCGCGCGGATAGCGATCAAAGCCCGGGGGAAAATTCTGCTCGTCGAAGCCGAGGACGTGATCGCTGTCGAAGCCAGAGGGAACTATATTCTGTTGCTGCGCACCGCAGGCTCACACCGGCTGCGGGAATCCATTTCCACAATAGAGGAGAAACTGAGTCCGTACGGGTTTCTGCGAATCCATCGATCGGTATTGGTGAACGCGGCGCTCGTCGAAGAAATCCAGCCCTGGCCCACGGGCGAGTATGTGCTCCGCATCAAGGGAGGAAGAGAGTACACCGTCACCCGCACATACAAGAAAAATCTGCACCTCCTGGCGCAGTCCTGGATCGGTACGGACGGTTTTATCACCGAATAGATTCACAACGCCATCGCCCTGGCAGTTTGCTGAAAAGCTCGCTTCTGGGTGGCGCAGCGCTTTCAGCGCTCCGATTAAGCCTTCGTTTCTGTAAGGGCTTTACAGTTTGCTGAAAAACTCGGATTTGTCGGTGCTACCGTGGAAGAGCGGCCCTTTAGGGCCGCGTAAGCCGTTGAAAATTAATCTGGGCTTTTAGCCCCTGAGGCAGGCCGAACAGGTTTTCAGCAAACTGCCACGGAGCATCTTCCAGTTGGCGGTCCTGCCCCAGTGCCGGGATCGCAATGCAGAGCCATCCCGCAAGCACCGACCCGAGTACTCCGAGCCGATGTTTTTCTTGCTTGCGGGACGGCTCCGCACTTTGACCACTGTCCCTAACCACACGGTCTGAGCGGTTCAAAAACCAATCCTTCGTTCTTGCCCTAGGCAAAGACTAGAAATTGAACTTCAACGTCAGCTGGACTAACCGCGGCGAAGCATCTCCACCCAGGAACGATCCCAGGATGCTGGTCGGAGTGTTCACCGTGTCCAATACGTGGCCGAAGTTTCCGCTGTTGATGTCGTTCACCGGACCTTCGAAGTTCGGGTGGTTGAACAGGTTGAAGAACTGCGCCCCAATCCCGAGCTTCGCTGTCTCCGAGAACGGAATTTTGGTGTACTTCATGATCGTCATATCCGTGTCGAAGTAATGCGGTCCAAAGAACTGGTTCCGGCGCTGGAGCATCGTTGCCGAGATCAACTGCGCCTGACCGGTACCGACAGGCTGATGGGTAGTGGGGTCGAGGATGGTCTTACCATTCGCGATATCGGGAAACAGTGAGCTCGACAGGCAAGGCCCCGACGATACACTGCTCGGACTGTTGCAGGCCGGGTGTGACGAAGGTCCACCGTAGTTCGCATAAGCCGCAGATCCGTAGCCGTAACCACTCAACCCGCCGGACGCACCGGTGTCGACCACGGTGTACGGTAAGCCCGACCGCGCAAAGAGCGTCCCAGAAAGCTGCCAGCCCTTCAAGAACGGCGTCGGACCCTTGGGTAGTTCGTACACGTAATTCATACTCACATAGTGCCGCGTATCGTAGTCGGCGTTCCCGTAATTGTACTGGTGGATATTGTTGTCGTTGATCGGGTTGAGCAAACTGCCAACTCGGCCGACACCGCTATTGTTGGCAATGAACTGGTTAAAACCTCCGTTTGATATTTCATCCAGCGCGTGGCTCCAGGTGTAGTTGGCCTGCAACTGGAGTCCGTGGCCGAATCGATGCTGCGCCGTGAAGGTCAGGCCATTGTAATTTGACACGGCCGCGGTTTCGATTTGGTTTACTGTTCCGAAACGCTGGTCAGGCTGCGTTGCCGGTAGGTTTAGAAATCCATTCGGGCAATACGAGATACCCGGTCCGGGGTAGCCGGTCGGGCAGAAGGCATTCACGTTGTTGAAAAATGCGGTCTCGTGGTAGCCGTGGTTGCCCACATAGTTGATGGTAATTGAGGTGTTGTTGCCGATGGCATGCTGGGCCTCGAAGTTCCACTCCCAGTACTCCGGCGCCTTGATCGCCGTAACATTGTTAAATCCCGGAGGAGCGAAGACTCCACCCGCCGCGTTTGCGGCGGCCTGAATCTCCGCCAGAGTTTCCCCAGCGCTGAAGCCTTGGCTCAGCGCGGTGTTCGAGATGGATGCGGTGCTGAATATGTTGCCGCCGTTCGCCACCTGCTGGGGTGAGAGGTTATTGAAAATGTTGAACGGAAACGCGTTCAGCACAGGGGTGTTACTCGACAGACTGTCCGCAACCTGCCCAGGGAATGTATCCATGAACAGTCCAATACCGCCGCGGAGTACCGTATTCTTTAGCACCCCTGGCGACCAGCTGAATCCAAATCGAGGCTGCCACGCAATGGTGGTGAAAGAAGGAATCGCCTGGCCGATCCCCGTCTGGATCGTCTGATTGTATGGAATGGTCGCATCGTGGCTGATGCTGCCAAACGTCCCCGACAACCTTGCGAAGCAATTCGTCGCACAAGTCGGAATCGAATTGTGGTCCCCGCGCAAGGCTAGGGTGAGCTTCAGGTTACTCTTGACCTTCCACTCGTCCTGTACATACCAACCCAGTTGGTACAGCTTGATGTTTTGTTCCGGAGCGGTGGCGAAATTCTGGTCCAAAAGCGACTGACCGCCATAGAACATGTTGATGCTGAGCGGAAGTGCAAGGCCGCTGGTAAACGGGCCGTAGTCATGGTCGCTCACCAGATTGCGGTGGAAGTACAAACCCAGCTTGAGCGTGTGCTGGCTGCCCAGGCTATAGGAGTAGTCGTCCACAATCTGGTAGCCGGTCACATTGCGGCCCTGCGGCCAGTTGAAATCTATGCCGCCCAGCCCCGTGAAGCTTCCATCGTTGACAATCACCGTGGTGGGGAATGTGTTGAGCGAGCTGGCAAGATTGGCGGTCGTAAAAATCGCGCTGTAGTACTGGTCCGAGAAAACCAGGTTATTGGCAGCCCTCGTGCCAAAAGCGCGGTTCCAACTCACTTGCCCTTGATATTCAGGCTGCGTGCTGACCGCGTTGAAGGCTGAGTTGATCTGATCGGTGAAAGTTGCCTGAACGCCCTTGTCTTCCTGCAGGCGCACGAACACCTTGTCGTTGTTGGTAATGTTGAAGTCAAACCTGCCGGAAGTAAGGTACTCGTGGGTGAAGTTCGGCGCCGTGCCGCGGTAGGAGTCGGCGCAAGACAGCCCGTCACCACCGAATGCGGTTCCCACCGGCAACAGCGTTCCGGTCGTATCGGTGAATGTGTTTCCGACGCACCCGGTGGTATCCGTGGCGTTGGGAACTCCTTTCACCGCCCGGGAGACGCCAATGGCGCCGTTGTATAGACTAAACATCTTCTGGTAGAACGGCACCGATTGGCTGAGGCCCGTGCCGTTGAGGTTGTCAAGAATCGCGCTCTGGAACTGCGGATCTGGAACCTGTACCTGTGAGCTGGTCGGCAAGATCACGCGCAGCCCTTCGTAGTTCCAGAAGAAGAACGCCCTGTCTTTCTTGATCGGTCCGCCAAACGATGCCGCGTACTGGTTGGCATTTACGAATGGACGGGGCGCGTTGTTTCCCACGTTGAAGAAGTTGTTGGCATTCATCGCCCGTCCATCCCACCAGTAGTTGGCGTTGCCGTGCCAGTTATTAGACCCGGACTTGGTGATGTAGTTTACGTTCGCGCCCGCGAAGCCTCCATACTGGCCCGAGTATCCATTGGTCACTACTGTCGCTTCCTGCACCTCGTTGTTACCCAGCAGCAGGTTGGTCGCCCCCGAATTGTTTACGTTCAGGAACGGGTCGTTGTCATACATGCCGTTCAACGTAAACAAATTGGAGGTCGCCGACACGCCAAAGCTGGAGAAGTTGCCAAATCCCATGCCCGTGTTCATCACCGATCCCGCAGCCGTCTGCGCCACGAAGCTCAGGTCGTTGCCTGGGTTCGGCACTTCCGAAATCGCGCGCGCGTTAAACGTCGTCGACACCTCCGACGTCTCCGTCTGCAGAAGAGGAGATTCCCCCGAGACCTCCACCGTCGTACCCTGGGCCCCGACTTCCAGTCTCGTATTGACGATAGCGGTCGCACCCACGCTTACCGTTGTAGTCGCAGTTAACGTCTTAAACCCGGCTGCGGAAATTGTGACCGCATACGTTCCCGGTTCCAGTAAGGGAAACCGGTAGAAGCCCTGCGAGTTCGTCTTGGTCGTATTGGTGAAGCCCTTCTCGACGCTCTTCAGGTTGATGGTGATGTCCGGCAGAACTGCGCCGCTGGGATCGCTGATCGTTCCGCTGATCGCGCCGTTCGTCGTGCTTTGCGCCGGCATCATGGCCGGCAGCACAAGAGCTGACACAGTTATCACAACAAGGAGTCTGCTGAATGTTGTCAATCGCATGGTTGTTTTCTCCGCATACTGACATTGCGTTGTGCAGTCGAATCGCCACCCATATCGACTTCTCCGATCTAAGTGACGGCAAGACAAAGGGACAATGCGGACATACAAAACTCAACGTCGGATTGACGTGGTCAACAATTTGTTTTTGGAAATAGTTGCACTGCGATGTTGGTGGAACACCCGCGGCTTCTACCAGAAAATGAATTTAATGAGAGTGATCTATGAAAGGACAGAGTGAAGTAGCTGAAGATGACGAGGCATTGCCAAGCGCGGAGTTCGCCGCGAAGCATCGAAAAAGTAGTGTGGGTCGGGCCCTCGCAGTGCTGGGGCAGAGCCGGCCTCACCGCCGTCGCTAACAAAAGAGACCGGCGAGAGCAACCTTCGCCTTTGATGGAGTATCCAACCTCTCTAGTGAATCTAATGTGCGTGTCCTGTGCTCCGATTTCGCCGCGCCGGAGAGATTCAGGTTATTGCTTCACCAATTCGACACGCCGATTCTTGGCGCGGCCGTCTTCGTTGTCGTTGGAGGCTACCGGGGCGGTCGGCCCGTCTCCCTGCGCGCTGAGGCGCGCCGCGGCAACGCCGTATTTCGTCCCAAGCACCGCCACCACCGCATCCCCGCGTCGCTTGGAGAGATCCATGTTGCTGGCCAGCATCCCCACGTTGTCAGTGTGCCCGACGACGTAGAGCTTCAGTTTCGCATCCTGCTGCAGGAGCTTTGCGATTTCCTTGAGCGTGGAGTCCGACTCCGGCTTCACATCGGCTTTCCCGGTGTCGAAGTAGATACCGTAGATCGACGCGTGGCCGGTTCGAGTAATGTCGCTAGCGAGCGACGCCGCGTTTACGGTCACCAATCCCGACTCCATCGGCTTCACTTCGACAACGGCAAGAAATGTTTTGACGTCAAAGCTGCTGTCATACTCCCAGAGCGCAACGTAAACATCGCCCGCCGCGCGGGTCAACTTGGCAGCGAGATAGCGAGTGTCAACGGAGTAGTTCCCGAACGCATCATCCAGTGGATAGTAGCCACGGGGCGGCTGGTCGCCGCAGGTTTTGGCGCAAGTGAACATCTCTTGAAAACCAGCGTTCTTCAGCGCCGATTCGTAGTTGCGAAAGATCTCGAGCGCGCTGCGGCCTTCCGGAGCAACGTAGTAAATCGCGGTGACCTTGCCGTCCAGGTGCTGAGTCTTTTCATACTTTCCGTCGGCGACTCCGCTCAGAGGAAGTTCATATTCGTCGAACGCTTTTTGGGAATATCGGTTGATCACCGAACCGGGATAGCGAGTAATCAGCGGGTGATCCTTGCTGCCCTCGGCGTCTTGCGCCGTAACCAACCCGGCGCCGAATAGCACCAGCGATCCAACCAGCACCATTTTCAAGCCAGCTCTTTTCATTCGGATTCTCCCTTTCGCCATTTCGGACTCCCGCCGTCACTGCCCGTTCTTATATTTCTTTTCCGCGGCATCGATCTGCTCTTCGTATTTCTTGATTAATTCCATGTCTGCGCCATTGACCCCGGAGTTTTTCTTGTTCATGTCGTCGAGGCCTTTCTGTGCCGTGGTGATCTGGTCTTCATAGACCTTTCGCATCTCCGGGGCCAGGTCCGGTTTCTTCAGCTCGGCCTGCGCGCCACTGATCATGTCTTCGAATGTCTTCGCGCCCCAAATCTGCATCTCGCCCACCGTAATCCTGCCCCACACGCTGGTGTAGTCCTGATAATCCTGAAAGCCGTACTTGCGGGCGAAGGAATTGAATTCCTCGATGCGAGCTCCCAACAAAGCCGGGTTTTGCGCCTCGCCGCCTTGCTTGAACATGAGCTCCAGCGGGTTGTGCTCCTCTTTCATGGAGGCGAGGAACTGCAGCATCTTTTCGTCGGTGAGATAGGGCTTGCTGTAGTCGTTGGCGGGGTCCTGCGATGCATGCGCTACCGGCGACGAGAACATGCTCGTGGACGTAGCTGGCTTGCTGCTCTGACATGACATCGCCAAACATGACCCGATTATCAATCCAGTGATTTTCACAACCAGCATTTGTAGCTTCATATTCCTCTCCCTCCTCGTTGCGCTCTGAGCGCTTGCGTGAGGTGCCGGGCCAGCGCCGTCACCGATTCCCGAACAAACCGCCCAGGTCCAGCTTCTTGTAACCCGCAGGAACCTCGAACAGCGACGGGTCCTGTGGACCTAATTTCACGTTCTGATACTCCTTGGACCAGCTTCCTTTCTCGTCGGCCTGCTTGACCGGAAATCCGTCCAACTCCTTGGCATCCCACTCCAGGCTCTTGTAGACGTGGCCGTCATAGGTGGTCTCCACGTGGTACTTGTCGCAGTGGTAGGCGCCGACTTGCTCGCTGCCGAGCGGGTCGCGTTGCACTTTTGCTCCTTCCATGCTGGATGCCATTTCGGCGCCGGCCGCGCCAATGCCCCCCATATCCATATATGTTTTCTGCTCAGGATTCAGCACCCACACCGCCTTCCGGTCCAGGTGCATGATGGTGATGCTCTGCTTGCCTTTTTCTTCCTTCTCGATGCGGACCGCCTTTTCGCTGGAATACACCTTGCTGGTCGTGGTCCGTTTACCCATGACCTGGACCTGATCAGCGGAAAACGAAGGGTTATGCACCTGCGCATGAACACACGTGCAAGCGAAAATCAGAACTGCGACAGCAGCGTTGCGGGCCGTGCTGAATCGTTCGAGTGTGAATAGTTTGTTGTTCATCGTTGGCTCCTTATTGAAGTGGCAAATTTCTGTGAAACCCGGGACGCGGCAAGCCCCCCAGCATTGCCGCATCCCGACGTACGTGCCTACAGCGCACCTTGGAGAAGCGAAGTTGTCATGGCGGTCCCTGCGCCTGCCGCTCCGCCAGGTCCCCGATCACTGGCAGCT
The DNA here is from genome assembly GCA_013289685.1 of Acidobacteriota bacterium. Taxonomy (GTDB): domain Bacteria; phylum Acidobacteriota; class Terriglobia; order Terriglobales; family Acidobacteriaceae; genus Sulfotelmatobacter. The sequence goes on from JABCZL010000013.1 coordinate 124,120, forward strand.
TGAAGCGCTCATTGCTGTAGGCCTTGAACATGAGCAACAGGAATAGAAGGAAGAACGCCAACGACACCAGCGCCGAAATCATGCTGATCAGGCTCCACAGAGACCACGGCATGATCGACAGCATCACGCCGAAGCCGAGCCGCACGACAATTGCTGCCACGCTGAGAAAAATCGACTGAAAGGCATGGAAGCGCACGAAGGGGTCGCGCTTGTAGGGTTCGGCAACCAGAAAAAAGATGCCGCTCAGGAACCCAAGGATGTAACTTAGCAATCCCGCGATGTTCGACGCCATCGTGGTCGTCGCGGAGGTTGGCGCATTCGGAACCACCGCCGCTCCCGAAGCAGTCGGGTTGCCCAAAATCCCGGTGCCTGCCGCCTGCCCACAGTTTTGGCAAAAGCCGCTGTTATCAGTCAGTTGCGTCCCACAACGCGTACAGTGCATAGGTTTTCTCCTTCTGGCATTAATCCCTACTTGCTGCCCACGAAACCCTTCTGTTTGCAGTAGCGCGAAACGCCCGCGAAAAAGGTAACGGAGCAGAACAATTTACGGCTCCCCGATCCGCGGAGGGGCCGCACGCATGGCAAGCACCGGAGGAAATGTGATAACCTCCGCCCCACTAGGGTCCCTCCCACCCCTGTGAGGATCGAATGTCGACCCCTTCTGCCCATGAAGTGACGCAGTTGCTGCGTGCCTGGAGCAGCGGGGATCAGCAGGCCCTGGAGAAACTCACACCGCTCGTCTACGAAGAACTGCACCGCCGAGCCCGGTATTATGTCGCGCTGGAAAACCCCGGCCACATCATTCAAACCACGGCCCTTATCAATGAGGTTTATTTGCGGCTGGTGGATTTTCGCGGCGTGACCTGGCAGGACCGGGCGCATTTCCTGGCCGTTTGCGCTCGGATGATGCGCCGCATTCTTACCGACTTTGCCCGCTCGCGGCACTACCAGAAACGCGGTGGCGCCGCCCAACAAGTCACCTTCGACGAGCAACTCGTCGTGGCAAGCGAGCCCTCCGCCGACCTGGTCGCCCTCGACGACGCCCTGACCGGTTTGGCGAGCGTCGATCAGCGAAAGTGTCAAGTCGTGGAACTTCGCTTCTTCGGTGGACTGAGCGTCCAGGAAACCGCCGAAGTGCTGAAGGTTTCCGAAGAGACCGTCAAACGCGACTGGCGCCTGGCGAAGCTGTGGTTGTTGCGAGAGATGTCCGGTGGTGAAGAACGCAATGCAACCTGAACGCTGGAATGAAGTCGAGCAACTCTGCCACGCGGCCTTGGAACGCGAAGAGAGTCAGCGGGCCGCGTTTCTGCAATCGGCTTGCGCAGGAGACCAATCTCTGCTGCGTGAAGTCCAGTCTCTGCTGGCCCATCAAAAGCAAGCCGAACATTTCATCGAGACTCCCGCCCTGGAACAGGCCGCCAAGTCCCTGGCGGATGGTGAGCGTGATTCGCATCAGTCAGACGCAACTCCCCGCCTGATCGGCCGGATGATCTCGCACTATCGCATCGTAGAGAGGCTCGGGTATGGCGGCATGGGCGAGGTCTACCGCGCCGTCCGCGCCGACGACCAATATCAGAAGCTGGTCGCTCTGAAGCTGGTTAAAGCCGACTTCGACACGCATTTCGTCCTCGAGCGCTTCAAGAACGAACGGCAGATTCTCGCCAGCCTGGAGCACCCGAACATTGCGCGACTCATCGACGGCGGTACCACCGACGACGGCCTGCCCTACTTTGTCATGGAACTGGTCGAGGGCCGGCCCATCGATCAATACTGCGAATCCCACCGCCTCTCGACGGTGGAGCGGCTCAAGCTTTTCCGCAGCGTCTGCTCCGCAGTGCATTACGCTCATCAGCATCTCGTCGTCCATCGCGACCTCAAGCCCAGCAACATCATGGTCACCAGCGAAGGAGTGCCCAAGTTACTCGATTTTGGGATCGCCAAGATCATGGACGCCGAGCACTTTCCGCGCGCCATCGAGCCGACCATGACGGCGATGCGTGTCATGACCCCGGAATATGCCAGCCCGGAACAAATCCGTGGAGAAGCGATCACCACCGCCAGCGACGTTTACTCGCTCGGAGTCTTGCTCTACTACCTTCTGACCGGTCACCTTCCTTACTACTTAACCACGCGTTCGCCGCATGAAGTGGCGCGGGCCATCTGCGAGATCGACCCCGAGAAACCCAGCACCGCTGTCAACCGCGTCGAAGAGGTGCCCGGCCCCGATGGCAAACCGGTGCGGCTCACGCCGGAAACGGTCAGCAGCACCCGCGAGGGTCAACCCGATCGTCTTCGCCGGAGTCTCGGCGGCGATCTTGACCAGGTTGTGTTGCACGCGATCCGCAAGGAAAAAGACCGCCGCTACTCCTCGGTCGAACAATTCTCCGAAGACATTGGCCGCCACTTGGAAGGCCGGCCTGTCCTGGCACGGAAAGGAACACTCAGCTATCGCGCCGCGAAGTTTGTGAAGCGCCACAAGGCTGGCGTGATCGCAGCTTCACTGGCGGTCATAACTCTGATTGCAGGCATGGCGGCGATCATCCGCGAATCCCGCCTGGAACGCGCCCAGCGCGCACGAGCCGAAAGACGTTTTAACGACGTGCGGGAACTGGCTAATTCCCTGATGTTCGACATCAACGATTCGATTGCGAATCTGCCGGGTGCGACCACAGCGAGAAAGCTGCTCGTCACCAAAGCATTGAAATATCTAGACAGTCTGGCCGCCGAAGCCACCGGAGATCCTTCGCTGCAGCGTGAACTCGCCACCGCCTACCAGAGGGTCGGAGACATTCAGGGTCTGCTCAACAGTCAGCAAAATGTTGGGCACTCCTCCGATGCCCTGGAGAGTTATCACAAGGCATTGACCATCCGCGAAACTCTGGTTGCCAACGGCCCCGCGAATCCGGCAGATCGCCGCGATCTTGCCTTCGTGTATCAAAGGCTCGGACAAGTTTGCGCACTCTTGAACGACTTTGCCGGAGCCAGGGAAAACGATCAGAAGGCATTCGCGATTTACGAAGCATTGCACGCCGCCAGCCCGAATGATGCCAAGGCGACCCTCAGCCTCGGGAGCTCCTACTACACGCTAGGCCGTCTGTTCAGTGTGAACGGCGAATGGGCCAGCGCTGTCCAAAACGACTTGAAAGCCGTCGAACTCTACGAGCAAGTCAGCCAGAGCAAACCGGAGGACTCCACGGCTCTCTACGCGTTAGCAGCCGGTTATCGCGAAGCCTGCTATAACGTCGGCAAAGCCGGAGACCGTCCCAAGGCGCTCTCGTTATGCCGCCAGGCTGTAGGCATCAACGAGGCGTTGCTGGCTGCTAATCCGAACGAGGTTCGGGCCCATCTCGACCTGTCTGCTGCGTACAGCGATCTCGGGACGACGTTGGCTGACGGTGGGGACCTGGCTGCGGCCATTCTGACTTGGCGCAAAGCGCTGGCCAACGCCGAATCCGTGTCGTCAGCCGACGCCAGCAATGCCCGAGCCCACGTCGCCCAAGCGTTGGCGGAAAACCAACTCGGATTGCTGCTGACCAAGGCCGGCCAATCCGGCGGTCTGGACTACGAACTCAAAGCTCTGGAAATCCGCAAGAAACTTTTCACCGACGACCCGAAGAATAAAGGCAGACAAGAGGCCGTCGCCCTTTCCTACGCGACGCTCGGCGACTCGGAACAAATACTCGCCATGCGGCCCCATACCCTCAAGAACCAACAGGTCCGTCATTGGAGTCAAGCCCGGTCCTGGTACGAGCAAGCCTCCGAGAGCTATCAATCTCTCCGCTCGGGAGCGGCTCTGCGCGGAGAAGAGGCCGGAGAGCCCGACCGGATCGCCCAAGAGATCGTTAAGTGCGACGCCATGCTGAGAAAAAACCACGGTCCGGTCGCCGCAGTGCAGCGGCCGTAGCGCAGACGAGACCGGCACGGCCAGTGGGGCGCGATTCGGAACCGCGGCTTTACTTCACCGGGTTCCCGTCAGCGTCGATCTTGTGTACTTCACCCAGGTTCAGTTCGCGGATGCCGGACTCAACCTTGCTCATGTCCCCAACGACCACCCACACCAGATGATCCGGCAGAATATATTTCTTGGCGACTTCATTGGCGCTGTCTGGCGTCAAAGCCAGCGCTTTTTGGGTAAAGGTGTTGTAGTAGTCCTCCGGCAATCCAAACTGCAGAATGTTGCCATAAGCGCCGCTGAGCTGCTGGACAGTCTCAAAAGTCCCCGGCAGTCCAAGCGTGGTATTGCTCTGCTCGTCCTTCAGTTCTTCCGCCGAAATCGGTTTCCCGCCCACGATGTTGTTGTATTCCTTGACCAACTCCACCATGGATTCCTTGGTCTTATCGGTCTGCACCGCCGAGATGCTGATGTAAGGACGTTGTCCGCGCGCAGCTGGCAGTACGGTACGCACACCGTATGACCAATGCTTGTCCTCGCGCAGGTTCATGTTGATCCGCGAGCTGAACTTTCCGCCGAAGATGCCGTTTACCAGTTGCAGCGCAATGGCGTCCGGATCATTCTGCGGCGGCGCCAACTGCGCCCCAAAAATCACGCTCTGCCCCGATCCCGGCCGGTCGATGAGATACACCACGTCCTTCGCCGGTTCGTCCACGTGGGGCACGGTCCTCTTCGGAGCGTTGCCAGCCTGCCATGATGCCAGCAGTTTCTCCAGCTTAGGTTTGATTTCGCCCAGTGTGGTGTCCCCCACCACCAGCAGCGTGGCATTGTTGGGCTTGAACCAGGTCTCGTGGAACTTGGCCAGGTCCTCGCGCGTCATCTTGCTCACGCTGGCTTCTGTGCCAGTGCCAGTGAACGGCACTGCGTAGGGATGCCCCTGCCCATAGATCAGCGTCGGTACCACCCGCAGTGCCATGGACTGGGGCGTCACCTTCTCGCGCTGGATGCCGGCAAGCCGTTCCTTCTGCAGTCGCTGAAACTCCTTCTGCGGAAACGCCGGATGCAGAATCAGGTCCGCATAAATGTCGAGTGACGCGTCCATCGTGCTCTTCAGAGTATTCAGGCTGACCAGGGAGTAATCGAGATTAGCGCCGGCATTGAAGTTGGCGCTGAGCGATTCCAGTTCCTCGCCAATTTTCAGCGAATCGCGCGTCGGCGTGCCTTCCTCCAGCATGCGCTGCGCAAAGCTGGCCGTACCCGTCGCATCTGCTGGATCGGCCGAGTACCCGCTGTCGACTATCAACGTGAAGTTCACCACCGGAGCGGTGTGGCGCTCCGCCAGCACGACCTTCAGCCCGTTGCTGAGCGTGGCTCTCTCTAAGGAAGGAAGCTTGAGCGACATCGGATCGCCCGGTGCAGGCTCCTTCGACCGGTCTAGCTTGGCGTCAGTCTTGAAAGAAGCAGGATACGGGTGCACCTCCAAAACGTAGTCGCCATCACTCAGCCAGTCATCGGCGGCTTTCTTCACCGTGGCAGGGGTCGCGGCCTTCACCCATTTCAGATAGTCCTTGTAGCAATCAGGATTGCCCCGGTAGGTCTGGCAGGTCGCCAGCAGATCGCTTTTTCCCCCGAAGCCGCCGATCCGCTCCACGATCCGCGCATACCTCCCGAGAATCTGCGTCTTGGCCAGTTGCAACTCCGCAGCGGTAGGACCGTTCTTGAGGAAGTTCTGCAATTCCTCGTCTGCGGTCTTTTCCACCTTACTCAGTTCACCGTCCGGGTTCGCGGTGAGCGTGAAATCGAACTGCCCGCCGATCTCGTTCGTGTCGTTCGACGCGGTCGCGCTGGTCGCAATCTGATCTTTATAGACCAGCCGCTTGTAGAGCCGCGAGGTCTTGCCCTGGCCGAGCACCTGCGCCGCCAAATCCAACAACGCTTCTTCGGGTGACCCAAATTCCGGAACGTTCCAGATGCGATAAAGGCGAGCTTGGGGAACACGATCCTGCACCCATCCGCGATGTGTGCCCGTGTGTTTCGCGATCCATACTTCCTGCTTGGCTATAGGCGGGCCAGGAGGAATCTCGCCATAATATTTTCCAACCTTCTCCCGCGCGACTTCCGGCGTCACGTCGCCCGCAACCACCACCGTGACGTTGTTCGGCCCGTAATACGTCTTAAACCATTCCTGGACGTCACTCAAAGAAGCTGCGTCCAGGTCTTTCATGGAACCGATCACCGTCCACGAGTAGGGATGCCCGACCGGGTAAGTGTTCTCCGCAATGAGCTCTTCGGTAACTCCGTAAGGTTGGTTCTCGTCCTGGCGTTTTTCGTTTTGCACCACGCCGCGCTGCAGGTCGAGCTTTTTCTGGTCGAGCACGCCCAGCAGATGGCCCATGCGGTCGCTCTCCGCGAACAGCACGTAGTCCAGCATGGACGTCGGGACGTTCTCAAAATAATTCGTGCGATCGTTATTGGTGGTGCCGTTCAGGTTCGTGGCCCCAACCTTTTCCATGGCGTTGATATACGTGTGATTGAAGTCATCGCTGCCGCTGAACATCAGGTGCTCGAACAGATGGGCAAATCCGGTCTTGCCCGGCTTCTCATTCTTCGAACCCACGTGATACCACGTGTTCACCGCCACAATCGGCGCCTTGTGGTCTTCATGCACCAGCACAGTCAGCCCGTTGGCCAGCACAAACTTGGTGTACTTGATATCTGGAATCGGGATGTCCACACTCGCCACTGCAGCCGGAGCCTTGTGGGCTGGCGCGGGCGTCGCTTGGGCGAAGACGAAGCTGGGATGGCCGATCACCGCTATGACTGCAAGCAGACTTGCAACGAATAACGACAGTCTATTTCTCAAGATTGCCTCCACTGAATTCAAATCAGGGCTGGGAAGTTCCGCACAACACTCTACACAAGAAGCACACCCGTCGTCACGAACACCGGGACCCAAGTAGAAGGAAGTCCTTCGTGATACTTCGTGTCCTTCGTGGTTAAAGCTCTTCTCTTGCAGCGCCAAAGTGACCAACTTCCTGAATCAGGCTTTAATGCTGAGCCGGCTCAGCTTTCAAATCCGCTTTCAAATAACGATCGAACCATCCCACCAGCCGCTCCATAATGTCCCGCTGATGCGCCGGCTGCCGAATCGAATGCCCTTCGCCCTCATAGACCACGAACTGCGTCTCCACACCCAACGTCTTCAACGCGTGCCAGAATTCGCGCGATTGCGGTTCCGGCACTTCGCCGTCGCGTTCCCCCACCAGGATCAGCGTCGGCGTTTTGACATTCTTGATGAACGTCATCGGTGAGCTTCTCGCGTAAACCGCTGGATCGTCATACACCGAGGCGCCGAAATAGGGAATCATCCACTCGTCAATATCATTTTCCCCGTAATAACTCTGCCAGTTCGACAACCCCGCGCCCGCCACCGCCGCGCGAAAGCGATGGGTCTGGGTCACAGCCCACATCGTCATGTATCCGCCGTAGCTCCAGCCAAAGATTCCGACGCGCTGCTCATCGACCGGCAGAGTTTTCACAACTCCGTCGACTCCCGCCATGATGTCGCGAAAATCTCCATAGCCGAAGTCTTTGACGTTCCCCTCGGTAAACCTTTCGCCCTGCCCAAAGCTCCCGCGGGGGTTGGGATAGAGCACGAAATATCCCTTCGCGGAAAGACTATCCAGATTCAACCCGCGGGCCGGCCAGCTTGGGCGCACCGCCGCCGCCGGGCCGCCATGCACAATCACGACCATCGGATACCGGTGGCTCGGGTCATACTCCTTGGGATACATCAGCCAGCCTTGGATCCGCATACCGTCGCTCGTCCAATGCAGGCTCTTCATTTCGCCCCAGTCGGGGCGGACCGCGTCGTTGTAATGCGTCCACTGTTTCCAATTGCCAACGGATCCCACCCAGATCTCCGCGGGATGCGCCGCTGAACTTCGCAGTGCGGCGGAACTTTCGCGATTCGACGAAAACGACACCGTCAGCGATTCCGCCCCCGACCAGAGTGAAGCAATCTTCCCGCTGCTAAGATCGACCGTCGAAATACCGGACTCGCCATCTACGTTTTCGGTAAATAAAATCTTGTTGGGCGCCGTCCAGAAAATTCCGTTGGGCGACGCTGCAATTCCAGGAGTGACGTTACGAGCATTCCCGCCGCCCGCCGGCACGACAAAAATGTCGCCCCCCGTGGACCCCTCATCGCTCATCAGCCCTTCAATGAAAGCAATGCTCTTTCCATCAGGAGACCAGCGCGGTTTCGCGATCTGCAAGTGAGGTTTATAAACCGGTTGCAGGTCTCCGCTCGCCACGCCCAGCCGGTAGACCTGAGCAACGTACCAATTCGAATCCCCCGCGCCATGGGCGGCAATCAGCGCGAAGTTCTTGCTGTCCGGCGACCAGTCGTATTCGTAGACGTACATGTCGGGCGGCGACAGTTGCCGCACCGTGCCCGTTGCAACCTCAACGGTAGTGAGACGCTCTTCGTAAACCTTGCTGTCGACCAGCCCGGTCTCGGGCGTCATCGGCATCAGTGGACCCGCCGCCCGCGGCGCATTTTCCGTGAACAAAATCGCCACCGTCGTTCCGTCGGGCGACCAAGCCGGGTCGGACAGGAACCCTTTCAGATTCGTCAACTTTCGCGCCGCGCCATCCACAGCCGCCACGTACAGTTCGGACTGGCCGTCGCCCCCCGCGTCCGATAGAAACGCCAACTGCTTGCTGTCAGCCGACCACGAGACGTCTGCTTCATGCGCACTACCGCCCTCGCTGGCCGCTGAAACCCGCCGCGGCTGCGAACCGGATGCCTTCAGATCTTGCACATAAATGGCCGATCCTCCGCCTGCTGCCGGTTCCACCCACGCCACCTGCGTTCCATCCGGAGAAATCACCACCTGCCGGAAGTTTCTGACCGCTGTACTCGCATCTTGTGCCGGCGCAGCCGGAATCGCAGCCAGGAAAACCACGGCCGCGAGAGCGACCGTCGTCAGGCATAATCTGCTTCCACTGTTGGGGTTCATTTATGCAGGAATCTCCTTTGGGGTCAGGCAGCAGCCGCCATCCTACACTGATTTTGCCCGTTCTCGCACCCGAGAGCCCCTTCCGGTAGACGTTTGGGAGCGGCTGGGTCCCCCCCGGTCCAACCCCTCGAAAGTTTTTTTGAAACGTTTATCGCCTTCCCTGCACTATCCCAATAAGTGGAGGACATCGCCTGAAACGCGGTGAGCCACAGTTCACGAACCCAGCCCGGAAACCACTGGGTGAGGTTCTCGTAAGTGCCGGAGCCGATCCGGGGGGAAGCGGCTCCGGTGCTTCTGAATTCAGACTTCCCCAAGAAGGTACAGATTCTCTAACGCTCGGTCTCAGTACGCTCGGTCCAACTAACGTGCGGTCCAGCTTCGCAGAAGCTTGATCGCAGGAAGCTTGATTCTCCCCATGCCGAACGCTAGGCCCATCCCGCCCGCGGTTTGCCGTCGCAACCATCTCTCGCTCGTAAAACGCCCCGTCGCACCCGCCCCGGAAAACGGCAACGTCGCGCCTTCTCCGGTGCTACACTTTCTGACACTTCCGAATGTGCGGGGCAAGTTCTTGCAGTTTCAGACATTTGACGAACCCTATCTCAGCCGCTTGCGGTCCGGGGACTTCCGGACACAGGAGCATTTCTCCGCCTATTTCGGCGCGCTGATCAAGATCAAGTTGGGCTCTCGCTTGAAGTCGCCAGAGGCCATCGAGGATGTTCGTCAGGAAACTTTTGCCCGTTTCTTTGTGGCCCTGCGCGACGGCAAGATTCATCAACCCGACCGCCTCGGATCGTTCGTCAACTCCATCTGCAACAACGTCCTGCTGGAGCACTACCGGGCGGCAACCCGCAACACCTCCCTCGACGAAGAGGAAGAAAAGAACTTTCCCGCATTGAACGTCGATCTTTTGGGAGCGCTCAGCGCCCGGGAAAGAGAAAAGAAGGTCCGCGAGATCCTGCAAGAACTTTCCGAGCGCGATCGCCGCCTGCTCCGCGAAGTTTTCCTCGAAGAGCGGGATAAGGATCAGGTTTGCCGTGATTTCGGCGTCGATCGCGAATATTTGCGCGTGCTCTTACACCGCGCCAAACAGGCATTTAAGTCATCGTATCTGAAGCAATCGGGAGAGAAACCCCCAGATTTTGCTCCTGCTTAAGAACGTTGCCATGCTGCAAGAGCGCTCACTAAGCGCAGGGGAAAAAACCATGGACCACACAGCGGTGGTTCGAGAAAAAATGACGGAAAGATACCTGCTCAACGAGCTCGATTCCGAGGTCCGGGACGAGTTCGAAGAGCACTACTTTGACTGCCCGGAATGCGCCCTGGACGTTGGCGCTGGCTCCCAGTTCGTGGAGCACAGCAAGCTTGTCCTGGCGGAGAGCTCCGAGCCAATTCCAGCCCGCGGGGCGGCGAGGCCGGACCCGGTTCCCCGCGGATGGTTTGCCTGGCTACGTCCGGCATTTGCCGCGCCTGCGTTGGCCCTTCTGCTAGCGGTGGCTGGGTATCAGAATCTGGTCACGTATCCAAGGCTACGATCCGAACTCAACCAGCCCCAGATTTTGCCCGCGGTTTCGGTCAACATGGGGACCTGGGGCAGCACGCCGACTGTCGTGCCGGAGGGCCAGGGACTCCTGCTGTTCGTGCGAATCCCGCCCGATGGAGCTTACCTGCGCTATACGGCCGATCTGCATAGCCCCAGCGGAAAGCTGGAAGGCTCTTTCACGATCACGCCCGCAGCCGGTCAGGATCAGTGGTCGGTAACGGTCCCAAGGATCACTCGGGAAGCCGGAACCTATACCTTGGCTGTACATGGCGTGACCGCGACTGGAGAGGTCAAAGACCTCCAGAGCACGTCCTTCCATCTACAAATTCAGAGGTGAGTTGCAACCCAGCGGAGGTACACTATGGCCACTATGACGGAAGCACAAACAGCCAGCCCCGTGAAACCCTCCCACAAGTACCATGCCGAGGCCCACGTCCTCAGCGGGCACCTGCAACGCCCGATCGAGCAGAAAATCGAACGGCACGCGCCCGTCACCCTGCACGACCAGAGGGGAGGGCACCTCACGCGCTTCACCGAAGATGTCAGCATTGAGGGTCTGATCACCTTCACTAAAGGCCAAACCCGCGTATCGGGAGCCCGAAGCCTGAAACATAATGGCTGGATCACGCTCTCGACTTCGGTTCTGGAAGGCCTGAACGTTTTCGAAATCATTACCGCCGACCGCCTGGTGTCGCAGGTCTCCACCGATCACCCTTATGAGAACGGCCACGTCCCGCACGTGACCTTCCTGGGCACGCAATTCACCAACTTCCAGGTCGGCGGCTTCCCGGTTACGTTGACCCTCAATCTCGGCATTTGCGGAGAACGCCGCCCCGCCAGCGGCCGATCTTACCTGCAGGATCCTGAATTCCTCGGCCGAGTGAAAGAGCAGACCGAAGTCATCGCCGGCGATCCCGAACTTCCCAAAGAGTTAAAGGATCAGTACGATAAGAAGCTTGTCTACATCAACGAGCTCATCAGTACTGCCGACTCGGAGTACCGAGGCTGCCACAAGTCCATCACATGTTCCCTGGTCCAGAGCATCGGCGACATTCCGATTCCGGGCGTGCAGATCTTCGGCCACGTTCTGCTGATCCCGGAATTTGGCATGGTGTCGCTGGGCGAGATCGAAGTGGGCGAGACCGAGGGGGAAGACCCGAAAAAGCCGAACCCCTACTTCGAACTGACAGTCGTCAAGATGAAGCTGGGCTGCGTCGGTCACGGCGAGGCCTCCGCCGGTACAACCAAGGCCAACGGCCAAACAAAGCCCTAGTGTTGCTCCTGGCTTTAGCCGGATGCCTGAGCTGTCATAACGCGGCAGACCCGCAGACTCTGTACGAAAGTGCTGAAGCGACTTTTGTTCACGGGGACCTCGCGGCCAGCCAGCGGCAAGCGGAGCAGGGCTACCAGCGGTTTCGGAGCTCAAACCCTGAATGGGCCTGGAAATTTAGAACCCTCGAGGCGGAGGTGCTGCTCTGGCGCGGGATGTATCCGCAGGTGTTACCGCTCCTCAGGTCCGAGCCCGCCCGCCCGCTCGGCAGAACGTCAACCATCGAGGTTCTAGCTCTTGAGGCCACTGCTAATGCCCGCATGCACGAATATTCGGAAGCGGCCAAAGAGCTTAAAGAGGCGGACCAGTTCTGCGTGGAGCCCCCGGACAATGCGTGTGGCAGTGTCATGCGCGCGCACGGAGTGCTCGCCAACCAGCGCGGGGAGTCTGAGGAGGCTCACAGATTCTTCCAGCAGAGCCTCTCCTTCGCGCGGGCTCATGGCAACGGCCTCCTGGAAGTGACGGCCCTCCTTAATCTTGGAGCTGTCTCGCTAAAGAACGAGCATTTTGATGAGGCGATCGACTGGTCCGATGCTGCATACCATGCAGCCGAAACCCTGGGGGCCGCCGACCTCGCGCAGAACGCCCTCGGCAACCTCGGTTGGGCTTACTTCAATGTGGGCGACTCCGAAAAATCATTGGACCTCTCGCTTGACGCGGAGAAGCGCGCCATTCAAGTCAGCGATGTCATCGACCAACTCTCCTGGACCATCAACGCTGGATACGTATACGACCAGTTGCATGATTTCCCGCGCGCCAAGCAGTCGTACCTGAAGGCATTAGACCTCGCCAAAAACTCTAAAGGTCAGGAAGATATCTACAATGCCCTGCGGGCGTTGGCCCTGGTGTGCGTCGAGAACGGCGAAGTGGAAGAAGCCCGCAAGTATTCCGACGACGCGATTAAGATTGCCCAGGCCGACAACAATCGGCTCGACGAACTTTACCCGCTCCTGGTCACGGGACTGATTGCAGCACGGTCCGGCGACGGCGCGGAAGCGGAGCGCATATTCCGTGAGGTCGAGCGCGATCAGCACGGTAATGCCTCGCTGAAGTGGCGAGCCGAGCACGCTCTGGCGCGGCTCTACGAGGACGAAAAACGCATGAATGATGCCGATCAAGAATATCGCGCAGCCTTGGCAACCCTCGAACAGGCCCGCTCGTCACTGCAGCGCAACGACTCGCGGCTGCCGTTTTCGAACCATGCGTCCCGTATTTACGATGACTACATCCGTTTTCTGGTCGCGCAAGGAAAAACGGACGAAGCCCTCCGCCGCGCCGACCACAACCGTGCTCGAACGCTTTCCGAGGGCCTGGGCCTGCTAACCAAGGGATCTCCTAACGAAAGCCACGCCGGACCTCCCTCTCTCCATCCTGGCGAGCTTTCCCGTCAAGCCAAGGGTGTGCTTCTTTTCTACTGGCTGGGAGAGAAGCAGTCGTACCTGTGGGCGATCACTCCTCAAACGACCAGCCTGTTTCCCCTGCCTCCCGGCGCCGACATCGATTCGATGGTGCAGCGCTATCGCTCGGCGCTCAACGGCCCCCAAAACGTTCTTGAATCCAGCGAAGATGGACGCGCTCTCTATCGCACGCTCATCGCGCCCGCGAAAGCGTTACTCCCGAACAACGCCAAGGTCTTCATCATTCCCGACGGCAGCCTGAACAATCTGAACTTCGAGACCCTGATCGTCGCCGACCCCAAGCCCCATTACTGGATCGACGATGCCGAAGTTGCCGACGCCAGCTCGCTGCGCGTGCTCGCCGCGTCCTTCATCCCTGGAAACGCTAGAAACGCCAGAAACGCTGGGAACGCCGCCAGTGCCCACAAAACGAATCCCGCCCGCAGCCTGCTTCTCATCGGCGACAGCGTCGCTCCCAGCAAGGAATACCGAGAGCTGCCGCGGGCTGGCCAGCAAATGGCGAATGTTGCCAAACACTTCCCCGCAACGCAAGAACAGGTTTATCAGCGAGACCAGGCGACCCCGGCTGCGTACCTGGCCAGTGATCCCGGAAAGTTTTCGCACATTCATTTTGTCGCCCATGGCATTTCTAGCCGCCTCAGTCCGCTCGACTCCGCAATCGTACTTTCCCAAGGCGCCAACCAGACCGACTCCTTCAAGCTCTATGCTCGCGACATTGTTCAGCACCGCTTGCAGGCCGACCTGGTAACGATCTCCGCGTGTTACGGCGCAGGGGAACGTGCCTACTCCGGCGAAGGTTTAGTCGGACTCGCATGGGCTTTCCTCCGAGCCGGCGCCCACAACGTAATCGCGGGCCTCTGGGAAGTGACCGACGCATCCACCGAACAACTGATGGATCGTTTCTATGACGAACTGGATAAGGGGTCCAGTCCGGACGCGGCTCTCCGCGCCGCCAAGCTCTCGTTGCTCCACGGCAGCGTGTTCCACAATCCTTTTTACTGGGCGCCGTTTCAGCTCTACACCGGATCGTGACGCCGATCGTTTATTCGGTGGTGTAGTTAATCTCCATGCGCCGAACCTGCAAACTCGATGCATAGAGCGCGATGCACGCGACAATCAGGATGCCCAGCACGGCGACCGGGGCCGAAACCGGATCGGAGTTAGAAACCAGCAGCGCCACCACTGGCGACATCCCCGGCGGACTTGGGATATCCACCGGGCACAGCGACTTGAGGTAATAGATCACGCTGAACTGCTTGAGCACCGCCGGCAAGAAAGGATTGATCCATTCCCAGAGCAAGATCGCCGCCGCCGGCAGAATCGGATTCCGGAACATCATCCCCGCCACCAGAAAAAATGCTCCGTACCCAACGCAGGCCAGCACCGTCACTCCCACGTACACCGCGGCATGCTCCAGGCCGTGATTGTGATAGAGATAGACATCTCGCGCCCCCGGAGTGAAGTGCCACAGAAACGCAACGGTTTGGAGCACTTCGCTGGTAACAAAAATCACGCATGTTGCCAGCAAGCCGGTCAGGAATTTCCCCGCCATCAGCACTTCGCGCCGGATCGGCGCAAGAAAATAGAAATGCAGGCTCCGGTCCAGGATTTCGCCACGAAACAGATTCATGAAGATTCCCAGGCACCCGAAAAAAATCGCCAGCCGCAGAAAAAAGAACTGGAACACCTCGGCAAACATAATCGAATCCTGCCCCGGGTTGGAACCTTCCTGAATATTAATGCTCTCGACCTCGCCGTTGACCAGGCCTACAAACAGATCGTTCTGACCATCGGAGTAGTGATAGTTCTCGTGAGACACTTCCACGGTCGAGCCCGGCCCGGTCGTTCCGTCGCCAGTTGGTCGACGGTCAGTCCAATGAAACCGGATCGGTGGCTTTCCCAGGATTGCAATCACTTCCTCCTGCGTCATGCCCGACTTCACCGCCAGCAAATCCTGGTACGTCAGCCTCTTCTCGCCCTGCCGCACCACGCTCATCCGATGGTTCTGCTCGCTCGCGGTCGCCACCGCGTACGCCATGAAAATGAGCACCGGTAGCGCGGCCACCAGATAAATCCACAGACCCCGCTTGGCGAAAAACGTCTTCCTCATCTCCAGCCGGACCACGGCCCTGATCTGCGCCCACCAGACGCTCATCATCTCTCGGGTCATCGCACTGCCTCTTCATTCCCGATCAAATATTCGTAAACGGAGAGGACATCGTCGTCCGCCGGAGCAACCGATTCAATGTCGATCCCATTCATCGCCAGCTCGTTCAACGCGAGATAGAAGCGATCCGTATCCCGCGTTTTCAGCAGCAGACCACGCTCGTCCTTGTGGATGGAAACTTCGATCGTCAGTTCCTCCTCCAGCATCTTCGCGGCAAGTTCCCGCGGCCGGCTGCAGCGAATCAAAATCTGCGTCGGATGATCTTGAATCTCGCCCCGCACCGTCGAGATCTGGCCCTCCGCCACCACATAGCCGTTACTGAGCAAAATGACCTGATCGGAGATGACATCGACTTCGTGCAGGATGTGGCTCGAAATGATCACATAGCATCCCTGCGCCGCCGACGCGCGGAACAGCGCAATCATTTCCGACCGAGCCAGCGGATCCAACCCGTTCAGCGGCTCGTCGAGCACCAGCACTTTCGGATCGTGCGCCAGCGCCTGCGCCAGCCTGATTCGCTGCCGCATTCCTTTGCTGTACCCGGCGATGTTTCGCTTCGCCGCATCGACCAGGTTCACCCGCTCAATTACCCGCCAGGCCATCTGCTCGGCAGTCTGCGCATCCCGGCCCGACAGCCGCAGATACGAATAAATAAACTGAAATCCCGTCAGTCCCTTCGGGAACGCGTCAAACTGCGTGGAGTAGCCAAGAATCCTGAACAGATTTTCGGGATCGTCAGTCCTATAGTCGAGCACCTGAACCCGCCCGCGCGAGGGTTTCACCAGCCCCGTCATCAGGTTCATGAGCGTAGTCTTGCCCGAGCCGTTCGGACCCACAAGACTCGTTATGCCCGGAGGAATTGAGAGATTCACCCGGTTCACTCCCAGAATCTCACCGTAAAACTTCGACACGTCCGCGAAAACAATGCGATCGCTCACTTGGTCACGCTCACTTGATCACCTCATAGGCGCGCACCTTCCGCATGAGCAGCCCGAGGCAAATCGTGCAGTAGACGAGCAGTGCGATCCACGCCTGAGCGACCGGGATCGCGTGGTCCGCATCCACCTGGAACATCGCATTCCACACCGTTTTCATGAGGTAGAAAATGTCGAAGAAATGGCCTGATTCGGTTCTCATTACGCCGTTAATCGCAAGGGCGAAGCCGCCTCCGAAGAACATCACGCCCAGCAGCAAAGCGCCCGCGACAATTCTCCACTTCACCCACGCCGAAAGCGCCATCGCGAGCAGAGACAAGATCGCGATCCAGATCAGAGACGAAATCACCAGGCTGCCCGCAATCCAAAGGTTGCTCCACGCCCAACTCGGCCCCGCCAGACTGGCCTGCATGATGAAGAGAACCAAGCCCGGCACCCATGTGATTTGCGAAAGCAGGATGGCCAGCACCGACGACTTGCCCAGCACGTACTCCACTCGCGAGAACGGACGGCAGAAGTACAAGGGCAGCGCGCCGTTGGCCAGATCCGGCGAAATCAACCCCGGCCCCGTGAATGCCGTCAAAAGAAACGCAAGCACTCCCTGGACCCACATGAAAGTGTAAAAAAACTTGTTGTCAATCGAGAGCACGCCGGTGGGGAGTCCCAATTGCTGCAGAAAGCTCGCGCTGTGCGCCAGATAGATCATGCACAGACATATCAGCGGCCAGAAAAAGCAGATCACAAACAACGCAGTCAGAAACTTCGAGCGGAACAGGTTGCGTCGCGAGTAACGGAACAGAACAAACCACCGCGACCACGTCGCGGTCAGCCCCCCCGAGTACGGCTTGTAGTTACGCCGGTAAACTGCCATTCGTGCTCTCCTGGCCTGGCTTTAAGCTCTGCACGTCAACTGCCCGCTGTCAGCTCTTAGCTCTTAGGGAATCTCTGATTAAAGCTCCTACTTTGTCATCCCGAGCGGAGCATAATTGCCGTTTTTCGGCAATTCTGCGGAGCCGAGGGACCTTGTGTTTTTCTCTACGATCCCTGATCGGAGTTTCCTTAGCTCTCCATGGCCTTCAGAAAAATATCTTCCAGCGTGTCCCGCCGGAAATTCATGCGCCGGATGCGTACCTGCCGCTCCGCCGCCAGCCGGTAGATGTCGCGCGTCTCCACTCCATCCGCCAGAATCATCTTCATGCGATTCGCCGTCACGGCGCACTCGCACCCGAGTTTCTCGATTGCCTCGGTAAAATCGCCGTTCGCACCGTAAGTCTCCAGTTCCAGGAATCGCTTATTGGCTCGGCGCTCTTCATCCAGATTCGAATAATGCGCGATCCGCCCCTGTTTCAGGATCAGAACCTCGTCGCAGGTGTCCTCCACATCGCGCAGCAGATGCGAGCACAGTACAATCCGCATCTCCTTGCCGTCTCGAATGTCCTTGATCATGCGGATCATTCGCTGCCGCGCCGAAGGATCCAACCCATTCGTCGGCTCGTCGAGTATCAGGAGTTTCGGCCCATGCACGATCGCCTGTGCCAGCTTCGCCAGCTGTTTCATGCCCAGCGAGTACGTTCCCAGCGGCCGGTAACGCGCCTCGGCCAGCCCAACATAGAACAGCGCCTCATGCGCCCGTTCCAGCGCCATCTCCGAAGGCAAGCCCGAAAGTTCCCCCATCATCTGGACAAACGAAACCGCGCTCATCTTCGAAATGAACGCGTCATTCTCCGGCATGTAGCCGACCAGGCCGCGAATTTTCCGGATTTCCGTTCCAACGTCGTACCCGAACACCCGCGCCGATCCCGCAGAAGACTTATAGAAGCCAAGCAGGGTATTGATCAGCGTGGATTTGCCCGCGCCGTTTGGACCCAGCAGTCCAATCGAACGTCCGCGCAGGGAAGCGGTCATACCGCACAGGATCTCCCGGTTGCCAAACCGCACCGAAAGTCCCTGCATCTCGACCAACGGCGCAAGCGGAACAACAGGCGGCGTTTGCTCACTCTCGCCGCTTGCTGCTCCGCGTTGTGCCGTCGTACTCACTGTGTTGGAGGTGCCGGATGATTCATAGCCCCGCCCAAAAACATCTGCGGCAGGAACGGCCCATTATGACCCATGGTTAACAGAGTTCCCAGATCAAAGCCCATGAATCCGGTGTTGCTGGCAACCACGATCCGGTCGGACTCGCCGTAGGCATAAATCAATCCCGGCGCCGAGTTCGCCGTGAGCGCGTCCACCGACTGCTGCTGCTGCCGGGTCAGCGCCCCGCTGGCTTTCAGTTGTTCGGCGAGCGGACCCACCACCGGCCCGATGTTGTGATAGAAGATTGCCGAAAAATTCGTATACCCATCGTTCGGCAAAAGTGCCTGAAAGCTCGCCGAATGCGCCAGCGTGTATCCCGCCTCACGCGATTGAATGGCCCGCGAGATCGTGCCCATATCCGGCGCGGCAATCAGGTAACTGTCGACAAACGTATAGTCAATTTCCGAATTCGGCTCATTCGGACTGCTGATCACAAAGTAAGTCCGCGATCCAACCTGCCGCTGCGTCAACTGCATGCTATGCGAGGGCAGATTGTGCCCTTGCTCGTTGGCTTCCCGGTTGAAACTATCCACCATTTTCGCAATCGTCGACTGCAGCGTCGTCGGATCGTACACCTCGAAAATCAGCTTCCATCGCGGTGTTGGGATCATCGGTCCGTCAAACGCCATCGTGACCTCGCCCCCCAGGGGCGCCGCCAGATCGTTCAGCACGTTCACGCCGGTCTTGGACTCGAATTCGGCCAGGTGTTGCGCGAACTGCGCATCGCCGCTCCCCATCATCTTGAACATCTCTTCCATGATGCTTCGCGGATTCCTGATTACCGCCGAGGTCACCATACTAGCGTTCGGTGAAACAAATTCCAGCGATCCCATCGACGCCGGTGCCGCCAGCCACGACGCCACGCCTTGCCGTTCCGAAGCGAACGTCAAGTCGGCATGGCTTTCGCTCTTGCCGCCAACCTCTCGATGTTCCATGGTCAGGTATCGCACGTCCCCTATCCCCGGCGGCAGTTCGTGGCTCCTGCCACTAGCTTCTACGTTCTGCACGACAATTTGTTCCATGTCGGCGCAGAAAATCCACTCCGCCCCTTGCTCGTAAGAGCGGGCAATCTGCTGGTAGAACGGCGTTTGGGCAAATTGACCAGTGCCGCCCTGTTTTATGCGTGCCGCCGTACGCTGCAGTTCCGGCAGATCGGGACTGGCCATCATCAGATCGTTGCTGACATAGACCAGCAGCGGCTTGCCGGGCGCTGGCGTCGCCGTCGTAGGGTTCGGGATCGTCTGCAGAGCAGTCTGCGTTTGCAGAAAAGTCTCCAGCCCGCCCTGCTTCACTTTCGCCAGGATGACCGGCGCCGAATATTCGGTTCCGTTCTTCGCCACCGCAAACACGATCTCATCGCCCAGATAGCTGCTGAACGTCTTCACCTGATTCAGCACATCTTCCAGCTTCGGACCGTTCCCTTTTTGCTGCTGCTTCCACCAGTCGCGCAGCGCCGGACTCTGCTTCAGCCGGTCTTCGAACAGCCGGCTCGCCTCTCCGATCGTGTTCGTAAGATTAGGGATCGCCGCATAGACCACAGTGTGATCGGGCACATACGGCAGGAGCTCGGAGCTGTAGCGCAATCCCGGCCCCGGAATCGCCGCAAACTGTTTCTGCAGCACCGCGAAGTCGCCGAGTAGGGCGAGATATTTTGCAGAATTCTTGCTCCACGCGATCTCGTTCTGGATGGGAACTTTCGAGACGCCACTGGAAGTCGCCTCGTCCCCGGCGCGCAGGTCGGTCGCGCTTCCTCCAAAATCGGCCCGCACCACGCCTTCGATCACCGCCACGCGCGACCCCTTCGTCCCGTGGTTCACGGAAAAAATCGTGCCCTTCACCGAGACCAGGCCATCGTCCGTCGCGACATACAGGCGGCCCGTGCGCTGCTTGGCTGCCTGCACGATCACTTGCCCGCCTTCCAGTTGAATCGTCGTACCCCTCCATGCCCGCGATACGGAAAGATCCGAGCGCTCGCCCATCTCGACCAGAGATCCGTCGAGCAGTCGCACCACCGCCGTCGATCCTTTCGCCGTGCGGACCTCCTCGCCGTTTCTGATCTCATAGCCCGCGGGAATCAGCCGCGCATCCGCGCCCGACCCGGTATAGAGCGCGCCGTCCACGGTCTGCACGGAAGCGCGAACCACATGCTGCCCAGGAAGAATCCCGTCAGTGAACCCAACCACGACAATCGCCACAGCAAAAACCGCGGCTGCACCCATCGCCCAGCCCCATCCTGTCGAGCCCCAGGCCAGAGAACGGGGACGCTTTTTTTCAAATCGCAAAACGGTTTGCGGTTCCACCGACCGCGCCCGTTCTACCGCGTGCCGGCACGCGACGCAGGCGTGCACATGATCCTCAAACAGCATCGCGCGCGCCGGCGCCAGCTGCTTTTCCAGATATCCCGGGATCAGCGCCTGAAAATCCTCACAGGTTCGCAGAGTACGCGTGCTCAGGTCCGCCGTTGGGGCAGTTCCGGCAATCGACTTGAAGACTCGCTCGCCGGCCTGCGCGACAACCTGGTCGTCCACCTGTTCATTGCGAATTTCCGACAGCAAACGCTCAAACTTTTCATTTTTCATGGCTTGTCTCCCTATTTACGCCTTATGTACGCCTTAAAAGATATGCGTCCAGCTCCTTGCGAAGCTGCTGCCGAGTGCGATGGACGATAACCGCCACCGACACCAGTGAAATGCCTAGCATTCGCGCAATCTGTGGATTGCTGAATCCTTCAATAAATCGCAATACAAAAATTTCCGCCGGACGCGGCTTCAGTTGGGCCATCGCCCGCCCCAGCGCCTGCCGCAATTCCCGGGGATCCTCGTGCGCAGGTTCCGCAGGCAAGTCCGGAAGCTCCACCGTGCGATCCGTTTGTCGCGACCGCATCACATCCAGGGCCGCATTGATCGCCGCCCGGCGCAGATAGCTTTCTTCGTTCTCCAGCGCATCCGCGCTCGTACTCCTGCGGAACAGCCGCAGAAACACCGTCTGCGACACGTCCTCGGCATCCGCGGCATTGCCCGTGATCCGGTACGCCGTGCGGAAAACCAGGCCGTGATTCGCCCGAAATACCCGCTCGAATTCGCTCGGGATTACGATTGCCAGTTCCTCTGCCAGTGCGCTTTGCAGGGTACGCCTCCCATTGCTCTTTCACTACTGAAGACGGGGGTGGGGACCAGTTATTACAATCCCGTCCGCTTTAATTTTGAGCGAGTCGTCTCTGCAGCCCGGCCCACTACCTGTATCATATTTGGGTTTAACGGGTTAGCCGCACAATCATGGCGAAACTGGGCATCAAGCCAAAACGCGAATGCATGTGGGATCTGGTCAGCCTGGGCGAGGTCATGCTCCGCCTCGACCCCGGCGACGAGCGTATTTCAACCACGCGCCACTTCCGCGCCTGGGAAGGTGGCGGCGAATACAACGTGGCTCGCGGTCTGAAACGCTGCTTTGGCATGGACACGGCGATCGTTACCGCGCTCGCCGACAATCCCATCGGCCGCCTCGTCGAAGATCTCATGCTGCAAGGCGGCGTCAGCCAGAAATATGTCCGCTGGACGCCGTATGACGGCGTCGGCCGCACCGCGCGCAACGGCTTGAACTTCACCGAACGCGGTTTCGGCATTCGCGCCGCGCTCGGTTGTTCGGATCGCGGACACACCGCCGTCTCTCAACTGAAGCCCGGCGAGATCGACTGGAACCAGATTTTTTCCAAAGACGGCGCCCGCTGGTTCCACACCGGAGGAATCTTCTGCGCCCTCTCCGAGACCACGCCCTTAGTCGCGCAGGAAGCCATGGAAGCCGCCAAGCGAGCCGGAACCGCAATTTCCTATGACTTGAACTATCGGGCTTCGCTCTGGAAATCGATCGGCGGAAAAGCGAAAGCGCAAGAAGTCAACCGCCGTCTCGCCCCGCTGGTCGATGTGATGCTCGGCAACGAAGAAGATTTCACCGCGGCGCTCGGTTTCCCGGTGTCCGGCCTCGATGAACAGCATTCCAAGCTAGAGTCGGCAGGCTTCAAGCAGATGATCGAAACCGTGGTGAAGGAATATCCCACGCTTGCAGTGCTCGCCACCACTCTGCGCCATGCCAAGACCGCCACGGTGAATGATTGGGGAGCCCTGTGCTACGCCGATGGCAACTTTCATGAAGCGCCCGTGCGGGAGAACCTCGAAATCTACGACCGTGTCGGCGGAGGCGATTCCTTTGCGTCAGGACTCATCTATGGATTTCTGTCAGAAAAAGACCCGCAGTGGTCGGTCGAATGCGGCGCCGCGCATGGCGCACTGGCCATGACCACTCCCGGAGACACCACCATGGCAACGCTCGCGGAGGTTCTGCAAGCCATGAAATCGCGAACCGCCCGCATCGAGCGCTAACCCGCGACAGGCACGAACATGACGATTGACGAAGTAATTCGCAGGATCGAAGAAGTCGGAATCATTCCCGTAGTCCGCGCGGCCAGCGTCGATGAGGCAACCCGCGCGGTCGAAGCCATCTGCGCCGGCGGTATTCCCGTGGTCGAAATCACCATGACCGTCCCCAATGCCGTGTCGGTCATTCGAGAGGTCGCGAAGCAGCACGGTGCTAATGCCCTCATCGGCGCCGGCACCGTCACCACCGCCGAACAAGCCGAATCTTGCATTCGCGCCGGAGCCGAGTTCCTCGTGAGCCCAGGGTTGTCAGTGCCTGCGATGTCGGTCGCACGGGCCTCCGGGAAACTCGCGATCCCCGGGGCGCTCACTCCCACCGAATTGATGAACGCCCACGACCATGGCGCGCGCCTGGTCAAGATTTTTCCCTGCGGCAATGTCGGCGGACCCAAGTATTTGCGCTCGCTCAAAGCTCCCTTTCCGAAGGCCGAACTGATTCCAACCGGAGGCGTCAACGCTGCCAACGCCGCAGAGTTCATTGCTGCCGGTGCGTTTGCTCTGGGAGTCGGCGCGGATCTGGTCGACGTCACAGCCTTGCGCGAAGGCAATCTGCAGAAGATCAGTTCGGCGGCGCAGGAGTTGGTACAAGCCGTTATCGCAGCGCGGGCAGCGCTCCGTGAGAAGAAGGCGCGCTAGCTTCCCGCGAATCTGAAATTCACTTACTGATTCACGCCGCTGGCAAGCACGCCGCCATCGACCGGCAGAACCACGCCAGTTACAAAACTAGCCGCGTCAGATGCCAGGAAAACTGCCGCGCCCACCAGTTCGTCGAGTTCGCCAAAGCGCTTCATGGGAGTTCGCATCAGTACTTCGTTCCCGCGGCCTGTCCCCACCAGTAGTTTCTCGCTGAGCGGTGTGCGGAAATATCCCGGAGCAATCGCATTCACGCAAATTCCATGCTTGGCCCATTCGATTGCCAGAGATTTCGTCAACGACGCCAGCCCCGACTTGCTCGCCGAGTACGCCGCCACTTCGAACAGTGCCAGAAATGATCCCATCGAGGCGATGTTGATGATCCGCCCGTACTTCCGCTCAATCATGTGACGTCCGAAAACCTGGCACGATCGCAACGTGCCCGTCAGATTCGTGTCCATGATCCGGTTCCAATCCGCTTCCGGAAAATCCAGCGTCGGAGCGCGTTTCGTAATCCCAGCGGCGTTGACCAGGATGTCGACTTTCCCAAACGTCTCAACACAATCCTTCAGCAGCGTCTCCAGCGACTCACGATCGTCCACATCGCAAGTCACGCGCAACGACCGCCGTCCGCGCGATTCAATCTCGTCCGCCAGCGCTTTCACCAACTCGATGCGCCGGGCACTCGCCACCACATCGGCGCCGCCCTGCGCCAGGCCAAGCGCAATCGTCTTGCCAATCCCAGAACTTCCCCCAACCACCACGGCCACCTTACCGTCGAGATCCAGCTGCTTGTAACCCATATCTCCTCGAATCATCTTCCAAGATATCGCCCGCGCGCCGTCACCAGCTAAACCTCACCAGTTAAACATGGTCCCGTCGAGTTTCCGGTTCACCGGCAGATAAGCCCGCTCGTACGGAAACTTCTCCGCGAGCTTCTCGTCGTAGTCGACGCCCAGTCCCGGCGCTTCGCCCGGATGCAAATACCCGCTCTTGAACGAGTACGCGTGTGGGAACACCTCATCGGTTTCCTTGGTGTGCCGCATATATTCCTGGATTCCGAAATTGTTGACGGAAATATCGAAGTGCAACGCCGCCGCCATTGCCACCGGAGACAAATCCGTCGCGCCGTGGCACCCCGTACGCACATGATAAATCTCAGCCAGCGCTGCGATCTTCTTCAGATGCGTCAAGCCACCACCGTGCACCACCGTCATGCGCAGGTAGTCGATCAGCTGCTCCTGAATCAGAATATGGGCATCCCAAACGGAATTGAAGACCTCGCCCACAGCCAGCGGTATGGTCGTATGCTGCCGAATGATGCGGAAGCCCTCCTGCAATTCCGCCGTGACCGCGTCCTCCAGCCAGAACAGGTGATAAGGCTCCAAACTCTTTCCCAGCCGTGCCGCTTCAATCGGAGTCAGCCTGTGATGAACATCGTGCAGCAGATGAAGGTCGTCCCCAAACTTCAGGCGCAAAGCCTCGAATAGCTTGGGCACATGCAGAAGATATTTCTCGGTCGACCACGCATTTTCGGGCGGCAAGCCCTTCTCCGCCGGCTCATAGTACAGCTTGTCCTTGGCCACGCCATAGGTGGATGGCAGGCCCGGAATCCCGCTCTGTGCGCGAATCGCCAGATAGCCCAGCTCTTTATACCTCGCGACCTCCTCCGCCGTCTCCTCGATGTCGCGCCCATTCGCGTGCCCGTACACCATCACCCCGGTTCGGCTCTGCCCTCCGAGCAGGTTGTAGACGGGCGTCTTCAGCGCTTTGCCCTTGATGTCCCACAACGCCATGTCGACCGCCGCGATCGCCGTCATGGTCACGGGCCCGCGCCGCCAGTACGCGCCCCGATACAGGTATTGCCACACATCTTCCGTCTGGAAGGGATCGCGTCCAATGAGGCACGGAATCAGGTGATCGCTCAAATACGATGCGACCGCTAACTCCCGCCCGTTCAGAGTCGCATCCCCCAACCCGTGAATGCCCTCGTCAGTCGAAATCTTCAAAGTAACGAAGTTCCGCCCCGGGCAGCTGACGAGGACTTTTGCTCCCGTGATCTTCAACGTGTGAACTCCCTGTAATCCTTCTGTAGAGACGTAGCTTGCTACGCCACGGAGCCGTTGCAAGCAACGTCTCTACGCATCGAGTGTAACGAAACGATCAGATTCGGCGCACCAACCCTCGCTCCGTCGCCTCGTTGTTGCGCAGGAGCATCAACACCAGAATCATCCCCACCAGCGGAACCAGCCCCGCCATAATCACGATGGGATCGAAGGAATGCGTGCCCGTCGCCTGACGAGCGTCGGAAACATGGCCAATCAATTTGAACGCAACAATCGTCCCAATGCCCGCTCCCGTCCCGCTCAGCCCGCTGACTGAGGCCACTGACTCGCTGCCGAACAGGTCCGACGGCAAGGTGTTCGCCATGGTGGTGAATCCGGCGTAAGTAAACGTGACCACCGCAAACAGAAATGCAATCAGGTACAAGTTGGTCGTGAAGATAGTCAGGATTATCAGCGTCATTCCGATCCCACCATAAACAATCGGCGCCTTGCGCGCGGCGCCCAGCGACCATCCGCGCTTGATCAGAGAACCCGAGACCCATCCGGCGAAAAAGCTCCCCACATCGGCGGCGATGAACGGAATCCACACTGCGATCAATCCGCTCTTGAGCTCAATCCCTTTCGCGACCAAATAAATCGGGAACCATTCCGTAATAAAGAAAAAGACGGGGTCGGTGAACGCCCTGGCGATGATGGTTCCCCAAGTCTGCGGGAGGTTCAAAAGATCGCTCCAGCGGGGACGCTGCTTGCCTACTTGCGGCGCATCCGATACGCTCTTGTCCGCCACGATCATGGCCAGCTCAGCCTGGCTGATTCGGCTGTGCTCCTTCGGCGGATAGTACAGCCATCGCCACGCAATCAGCCACAAAAAGCCCAGCGTGCCCGGAACCATGAACGCGGGCCGCCATCCCCAGCGGAAATAAATCCACAGCACAATGAAAGGCGCAACCGCCCCGCCGATCGACGAACCGCTGTCGAACAGCGCCGTCGCCAACGCGCGCTCGCGTTCCGGAAACCATTCCGACACCGCTTTGGTGGCGGCGGGCCAGTTGGCCGATTCGCCTGTGCCCAGCAAAAACCGAAACGTGGCGAAGCTGTAGAAGCCAGCGGCCAGCGAAGTGAGCATTGAGATCGCCGAATACCAGATCACCGACATCGTCAGGCCACGCCGCGTGCCAATGCGATCCATGAGACTGCCGAAGCCCGTCTGTCCAATGGAATACGCCACCCGGAACGCGATCGCGATATTCGCATAGTCGGAATTCGTCCAGTGATATTCGAGCTTGAGATAGGGGGCGAGAAGAGAAAACGTCTGGCGGTCGATGTAGTTAATCACCGTGGACGCGAACAGCAGCCCGCCAATCCACCAACGTAACGACGGGATCGGCTTGCGGGCGCTCGCCATTTCGGTGGAAGCTCAGTCGTTTACGAACTCACCATCACCTGCGACTCTTGAGCCAGAGCGCTCTGCAGCGCCGGACTCAGCAGCGAGGCCGACTCGGTGTCCAGATAGATAGTCGCATTCGAATGCCTGCGCAGAATAGACGCTGGCGCCATGGGAGTGATTTCTCCTTCCAGGCACGCCTTCACCGCAGTTGCCTTGCGCTTGTCGGGAACAACCACCACGATTTCCCTGGCCTTGAGAATCTGGCGTGGCGACATCGAGATCGCGCGCCTGGGCACTTGCGAAATATCGGCGAACCATCCCTCGCCCACCTGCTGCTGGCGGCAAGGCTCGTCCAGGTTAACGATGATGTAAGGATCTTCGGTAGTGAAATCCGCGGGCGGATCGTTGAACGCGATGTGCCCATTCTCTCCGATCCCAACGAATGCAATGTCAATCGGAGCCGATGCTAACTCCTTACCGACCTCACGAATCACGGCAGCCGGATCAGCGGCATCGCCCTCGATCCAGTGAAAATTGACGATTCCAGTCTTGCTCACCAACCGCTCCCTCAGGAACTTGCGGAAACTAGCTGGATGCGTGACCGGCAGGCCTATGTACTCGTCAAGGTGAAAAGCCTCGACCTTTGTCCAATCGATCTTAGGCCAATCATTTTTAACCCAGTCAACGCCCGGCGCCTTCGTCAGTGCATCCAGAAACTCGAATTGCGACGCCCCGGTGGCAGCGATGATCCGCGCTCGGCCCCGCTCCGTGATCGCGCGCCGAATCGAGCCCGCAGCCTGTTCCGCCGCAGCCCGGCTCAACGACACTTTGTCTGGAAACACTTTGAGCAGCATAGGGAACACATCACGTGTGCGCGAAGAGCACTCCTCGCGGAGCCGGGAAATTATACAAAAGCCCGATCAAGAGCGAATCAGACTTCCGCCGATTTGAGCCGCGGCGCCAGCACCTGTACAAAGCCAAACGCAATCAGATAAGCCAAGCCAGCCATCACGAACACGGGTACATACGATCCGGTGTGCTGCAGAATATAACCCACCACCTGGGCAATACACATTCCGCCGATCGCTCCGGCCATAGTGCCGAAGCCCACGACGGAACCCACAGCATTCCGCGGAAACATGTCGGAAGCCAGCGTGTAGATATTCGCCGACCAGCCCTGATGCGCTCCCGCGGCAATCGCGATCAGAAACACCGCAAGCCACGCATCGGTGGTCCGCGCCGCAATCATGATGGGGGTTACCGCCAGCGCGCAAACCAAAAGCGCGCTCTTGCGGCTGGCATTCACGGTCCACCCTCGTTTCAGCAGGGAAGACGAAAGCCAGCCTCCGCCGATACTGCCCACGCACGCTCCGCTGTAGATGATGGACAGGGGCAACCTCATCCCGCTCAAACTCAGCCCGAGGTTGCGGCTCAGGAAATCCGGCATCCAGAACAGATACACCCACCAGATCGGATCGGTAAAAAACTTGCCCAAGGCGATCGCCCATGCCTGGCGCAAGGTCAGCAGAGTAAGCCAGGGGACGGTCACGTTTGCCGTTTCCAGATCCTGCGGATCGCTGTGGATGTAAGCCAGTTCTGCGGCGCCAACTCGCTTGTCCTCTTCCGGGCAGTGATATAGGGACAGCCAGCACAAAATCCAGAAAAATCCGATGGCGCCGGTGGCGATGAACGCCATGCGCCATCCAAAGCGAAGGGTGATCCAGGGGACGAGCAGCGGCGTCACGATGGCCCCGATGTTCGATCCGGAATTGAACAGCCCCGTGGCCAGCGCTCGTTCCCGCTTGGGGAACCACTCCGCCACCGCCTTCACCGCGGCCGGGAAACTGCCGGCCTCGCCCAGTCCCAAACTAAAGCGCGCTGCCGCGAATTGAAATACCGAGCTAGCCGCCGCGTGTGCCATGGCGGCCGCGCTCCATACAAATACCGCCAGAGAGAATCCCTTGCGGGTGCCTAACCGGTCGATCAGCTTTCCGATGAACAGTAATCCGACGGCATACGCCAACGTGAACGTGAAAATGATGTCGCCGTACCCTTTTTCAGTCCAACCGAACTGGATTTGCAGGGTTGGTTTGAGCAGCGCGATCACCTGGCGGTCCATGTAGTTGACCGTGGTCGCAAAAAACAGCAAGCCACAGATTAGCCAACGCCGCCCGCCGATGGGACTCGCAGGCTCAGACGCGATTCTCTCCGCAACGAGTGTGGGTTTCAGGCTCACTGAACTCTGCGCTCGGGCGACGTCCATCACTACACATGGGGCAGGGCCTCTCCGTCAAGTTGCCGCTGAACTGACTCGTGCCTCAGTTCGAAAGCAATCATCCCCTGGGTGTCATCCTGAACGGAGCCGTTCTTCGGCGAAGTGAAGGATCTCGCGCGGCTAGGACGCACACCGAACTGATATGATTCAGGGCTTGAATCGCGGTTTCATACGCTAGACGGCTTCAGACCACACGAACGCGCTCCCATGAACGCCTTTCTCACCGAAGATTTCCTTCTATTGAACGACGCAGCGCGGCGTCTCTATCATCAGTTCGCCGCTCCGCAGCCCATCCTCGACTACCACTGCCATCTTTCTCCCTGCGATATTGCGGAAAATCGCCGGTTTGCGAATCTCTTTGAGATCTGGCTTGAGGGAGACCACTATAAATGGCGGGCCATGCGGGCCAACGGCGTCGCGGAAAAATACATCACCGGGGATGCCACTCCCTACGAGAAGTTTCTGGCCTGGGCGCGAACCGTTCCTTGCACGCTGCGTAATCCGCTCTACCACTGGACGCATCTCGAGTTGCAGCGCTACTTCGGGATTACGGAATTGCTCGATGAGTCGTCAGCGCCGTCGATTTGGGAAAGGGCGAACGCCGTTCTTTCGAACCTCACCGCGCACGCGATTCTCAAGAAATTCAACGTCGAGGTTGTGTGCACCACTGACGATCCCACCGACGACCTCCAACACCATCGGGCGATCGCGAAGTCGCACCGACCAACGCAAGTTTTCCCAGCGTTTCGCCCGGACAAAGCTCTGGCCATCGGCGATCCAGAGTTCTTGCCCTGGGTCGAGAAGCTTTCGCAGGTTGCCAACGTGGACGTTCCTGACCTGAGCGGATTTCTCAAGGCACTGCACAACCGGCACGACGCCTTTCATGCCCTGGGCTGCCGCCTCTCCGATCACGGACTGAATCATTGCTACGCCGAGCCCTGTTCCGAGCGGGCCGCTGCAGCCATTTTCGCCAAGGCCCGCGCAGGCCACTCCATAACCGACGACGAGCGCACTCACTTTGCTTCTTTCATGATGCTTTTCTTCGGCCGGCTCGATGCCGAAAAAGGATGGACCAAGCAACTGCACCTCGGCGCATTGCGCAACGTCAACACCGCCGCCCGCCAAAAACTTGGAGCCGACGCCGGCTACGATACGATCGGCGATTTCCCCCAGGCCGCCCATCTGGCCGCCTATCTCGACCTGCTCGAGCAGGAAAACGCCCTGCCGCAGATGATCCTGTACAACGTAAACCCAGCAGACACGTTTCAGTTCGCAACCCTGATCGGCAACTTTCAGGATGGAGAACGGCCCGGCAAAATCCAATACGGCAGCGCCTGGTGGTTCCTCGACCAGAAGCAGGGCATCACTGCGCAACTCGACGCCTTATCGAATGTTGGCCTGCTCGCGCGTTTCATCGGCATGGTCACCGACTCGCGCTCGTTCATGTCCTACCCTCGCCATG
The DNA here is from genome assembly GCA_013289685.1 of Acidobacteriota bacterium. Classification (GTDB taxonomy): domain Bacteria; phylum Acidobacteriota; class Terriglobia; order Terriglobales; family Acidobacteriaceae; genus Sulfotelmatobacter. The sequence goes on from JABCZL010000013.1 coordinate 154,755, forward strand.
AATATTTCCGCCGCGTGCTGTGCGATCTCATCGGACAAGATGTGATGCGGGGCGAACTGCCCAATGACGACGCACTGCTAGGCCGGCTCATCCAGGACATTTGCTATCGGAATGCCAAGCAGTATTTACAATTGCCTGTCCGATAGTTCCCATTTGCCTAAGGATAGTTTTTCTTTTGCCCGGAAACGGCGCGTGTAAAAGCTCCAACCTGACGTCTGCCCGAGAAATCCAATTTATTTTCAATGGTTTATGTGAACCCAAAAGCTGACCTCACTCCCAGGCATCTCCGCCTCGCGTTTTTGCAACTAACAAATTAGTTGACGTTTGGCCTTCAGCCCCGTCAAATTCATAGAGTCGAAAAACGCGCAGGAGAAGGAGCACCGATTGGCCCGCAGCAAGTCCGCAACGCTGACTGAAGCCGAGTTACGGATCATGAACGTGCTCTGGGATCGTGGTTCCGCGACCGTCCACGAGGTGCTTGAGGCTCTTCCCGCTAGGCCCGCCTTGGCCTACAACTCCATCCTGACGATCATTCGTATTCTGGAGAAAAAGGGATACGTGAAGCACGTCAAGGACGAAGACAAGCGTGCTCACGTGTTTATGCCGCAAGTGAACCGAAAAGACGCTACTCGGTTCGAAGTGCGGCATCTGGTCAGCCGCTTCTTCGGCAACTCCCGCGAACAGCTCGTGCTGAACGTGCTGGAAGAGACGAGTATTGACGCGGAAGAGCTCGATCGCCTGCGCCAGTTGCTGGAAAGGAGTAAGTGAACCGACCATGACTGCGGCGATGTCTGCGACGATGACGGCGGCGCTCAACCTGAATGCGATTGCCCAAACCTCCGCGGTTCAGATCGTGGACTGCCTGGTCGAGGGCACGCTCATCGCCATCTTCGCCGGCTTGATGCTGGGTGTGACTCGCCGGCAGAATTCGCGCACCCGATTTGCAGTATGGTTTTCCGCCCTCATCGCGATCGCGACCTTGCCCTTGTTCGAGGGTGCATGGTGGCCGAGCGTGGGCAATAGTTTTGCAGTGACAGCGACCCGGCCGGCAATCACACTCCCCGGCTCCTGGGCGCTTTACTTATTCGGAGCGTGGGCCTCGATCGCGGTTTGGTTCTTAGCAGGCGTCGGCCGAGGTCTGTGGCATCTGCATGTTCTCCGCAAGAGTTGCGTCCCGGTCGATCCCTCCGGGTTGCCGCCTCAACTGCGGCAAACGCTGCAAGGCGGCCAAACTAGGCGGGTAGCGCTCTGCCTTTCCGATCGAGTGCAGGTTCCGACGGCCATCGGCTTGGTGAAACCCGCGGTGATCATCCCGCGATGGGTGGTGCAGGAACTTTCTCCCGACGAACTGAACCAGATCCTGCTCCATGAACTCGCGCATCTGCGCCGTTGGGACGATTGGACGAATCTCGTTCAGAAGATTGTGAAGGCGCTCTTCTTCTTCCATCCCGCGGTGTGGTGGATCGAGAACAAAGTTTCCCTGGAACGCGAAATGGCCTGCGATGATGCCGTGCTGGCACAAACCGCAAGTCCGCGGGCATACGCCGAGTGCTTGGCGCACCTCGCCGAGAAAACTCTGATTCAGCGCAGCGTTGCGCTGGCCCAGGCGGCCCTCGGGCGGATTCGCCAAACCTCGCTGCGCGTGGCTCAGATTCTCGACGTGAATCGCCCCACCGGGATCGGCCGCGCCTGGAAGCCTGCTGTATCCCTCGTGGCCGCATTCGCCATGGTCTGTGTCATCGGCATTTCCAGAGCGCCGCGACTGGTTGCGTTTCGTGATAGTGAGAATAGTCGCGCTGAGATGCCAGACGCTTCCATCAACGCCGGGAGCGGACGCTTTGCAACGTCGCTGCCAATCGTTAATGTGAGCGCGAAAGTCGTGGCTCAGCCCCATCATCAGATTGCAGGTGCCCCATTTCTCGCGCGTCCTGTGCGCGAGAAGTGGGGAATTCCAAAAGCGAAGCTGACTGTACGCGCGCCTCATCGCAAAGCCAACGAGGAACAGATCGCCGCGATGCGGCCCATACCTGCACAACAGAGCGCCGTCAGCATGGTCCACGAAACCAATGTTCGCCTGACCAATGCGAATGCAGTCCCAGTCGCCTTCACGGAGACATTCTTTGTGGTGGTTGAAGGCCGCGAGAATGCTACCGATCAGCCGGTATTCCAGATCCAGTTGTGGCACGTGCTGGTGCTGCATCCGGTCGTCGATCCCGACAGCAACAGAACTCCGCCGAAACAAACTTAGTCATGAAATCAAGAACATGAAATGCAGCAACCGAGGGCCGGAACAGCGATCTCAGGAACTAACGAATTAGTTGTACGTATCTTGAAAAGGAGTAACTCAACAATGAATGCAGGAATGCAGTTGCAAGACAGCACAGTGAAAGACAAAGCAAAGAAATGGACGCGGCGTTTCGCGGTGCCGATGCTGGCACTCGCGCTGGTCGGCGCGTTCACAACCTATGAATGCGTAAAGCCCGCCGCTGCAAGCGCCGCTGCCGCCGCGCCCGCTGCCGCGCCCCTCGATGCCGACAGCGTCGGCGCTCTGCTCGCCCTCGACAAGGCCATGGAAACCCTGGCGGCGCGGGTCACTCCGGCGGTCGTAAATGTCACCGTAACCTCGCGATCGAAACCAGAAATGACAGGCAAGGAAATGCCAGAAGACATGCAACAGTTTTTTGGCCAGCAGAATCCGTTTGGGCAAGGCTTTGGCCCGCGCATGCACGGCCAACCTCAAATCGAGCACGGCATGGGCAGCGGCGTCGTGATCTCCCCTGACGGCTACATCGTAACCAACAACCACGTAATCGACGGAGCAGTCGACATCCGCGTGACCACCAGCAATCGCCGCGTGCTGAAAGCGAAACTGGTTGGCGCCGATCCCCTCACGGACCTCGCAGTCCTGAAGGTGAGTGCGACCGATCTGGCGAGCGCCCCCTGGGGCGACTCGAAAGAAGTCCGGCCCGGTCAGACTGTGCTGGCCTTCGGCAATCCCTACGGATTTCGCTTTACCGTAACTCGCGGAATTGTGAGCGCGGTGAATCGGGCAAACCCGGACCCCACCAATCCCAGCAAACCCGGTGAGTTCATCCAGACGGACGCGGCCATCAACCCCGGCAACTCCGGCGGGCCGCTCGTCGATGCGCGTGGCCAGGTCGTTGGCATCAACACCTTCCTGATTTCTCCTTCGGGCACGTTCTCAGGAATGGGATTCGCGATTCCCACCCAGATCGTGCGGCCAACGGTTGAGACGCTGATCCGCTACGGCAAAGTCAGCCACGGCCACATCGGAATCGGCATCGCGGACATCACCCCCGAAAACGCGAAGTTCTTCGACGAGTCAAACCCGACTGGCGGTGTGGTGACGCAAGTTGAGCCCGACTCACCCGGTGCCAAGGCCGGCCTGCAGATCGGCGACGTCATCACCGAAATCGATGGCCAAAAGGTCAGCGATGCTGGCGAACTTCAGGTGCTGGTCGGACAGAAACAGCCCGGTAGCAAGATTTCTCTCAGCGTTCTGCGCGGGGGCAAGAGCATGACGATTCCGGTCACGCTGGAGGAATTAGGCAGCCGCAAGGATGACAGCGGCGACAACTCGGGCGAAGGCCACGGAAAAATGCGCTGGGGCATCGGCCTCGGCGACCTTACGCCGGAACTGCGCGACCAGCTTCAGGTCTCGCATGACGTCCACGGAGCTGTGATCGAGCAGGTACAACCGGGGAGTTCCGCGGACAATGCTGGACTGCAGCAGGGCGACATCATCCTCGAAGTGAATCGCCACAAAGTCCAGAATGCGAGCGATGTGCAGCAGGCCTTGTCGAACGTGACCAAGGGCGAAGATGCCCTGTTGCTCGTCCATTCGAACGGCGGTAACAGCTTCCGGGTGCTGCATTCTCCCGAAAGCAACTAGTCAAATCACGCCGCGCTCCCTTCATCGCAAGGAGGGAGTGCGGCGCATCACACACTGCGCTGCCGCGAAGCAGTGAAGCTCAAAGAGAAAGTCCGGAAGAAACGGGAAGTCCGGTTGGAACGGGAAGTCCCGGTAGGAACGTGGAAGAGCGGCCCTTCCAGGGCCGCGTAAGTGGACCGACATGTGAGCGGGCTTCAGCCCCCGTGGCTCGGATGGTCATGCGCAAGCCGTATCACCCCCGCGGCACCTGCGCCAGATTCACCACGCTCCAGACCACGTAAGCCGCCATCATCCCCACAATGCACGCCATCACCAGCGGACGGTAACTCGTCTCCAGCAAATCGGCCAGCACGCCCGACACGAAGATGAACAGAAATGGAATCGCCGCGAGCAGAAATCCCGCACCCGCGACGTGCGGATGCGCCATCCCCAGCCCAATGAACAACACCGCGACCAGCAGCGGCGCAGTGTTGCCAAAATAACGCGTGCGAGGCCACGCGCCATAAGTCACCACCGCCACCGGAAGCCCGAGCGCGAGCGCTGGACACGCGCGACCAATTTGCACCGCGACCTGCTTATAGACTCCAAGCACGGTGAACCCCCGCCAGGTCGCTCCCCAGAACTCAGCGTGACGCATGCTCTGGGCGAAAGCGTGCGCGTGAAAAAAGTAGATCGCAAACAGCAGAACAAATCCCACGACACAAGCCGCGATCCAGATGACGACTCCTGCCTGCCGCCGCACCGGGGCCACGTAAAGCAGGAAGCCCAGAGCCATCGGAGCCAGCACGATGAGTGAGAACTGCGATCCCACTGCGATGGCCAGCGAAACTCCGAGCAACACGATGCGCCGCCAGTTCCACAGCACCACTTCTCGCGGCGCATAAAGCGTATGCGCGACGGCGATGGCCGTGAAGATAGTCCCAAACGCTCCCCAGGCCGCAACGATCTCCGGTTCGGTATGCCACACCGCGCTCGCCTGAATCAGCGAGGGCGAGAAACAGTAGAAGGTGAGGGCGACAAATCCGCCGGTGTTCCCGCACAGCCGTCGCGCGACATACCACAACGAGGCGCCTAGAAAGAGGCCGCAGGCAAGAAACGGAATCCGTGGCAGCCAACGCCAGTACGCAGCCGCATCACCGCCAAAATCCCGCGGCCAAACCAGCAGCGGTGCGGCGGACAGCACCGAAAGCAGCGGCGACTGCTCGGTGTCGAAGCTGTCGAGGGTGACTGCGATATTCGCGTCTGGGTTCAAGTATGGGGCGGCGGCGGTGCCGCGACCGTGCAACTGCTTCCACCCTTCGCCAATACGGATGGCCTCTGCGCCGTCCGGCTCGTGACCCGCGCGCAACTCGGCATGCGCCAGCCACAAGGCCTGCGCCAGAAAACAGAGCAGCAGCAGTCCGGCGAGAAATTGCGGACGTCCAAAGCGTTCGCGGGTGAAATATGGGCGCATAAGGTCGAGCCGAGTGTTTTACCATGGCGGAGGCGGTTTGCGGGAAAGATTGCGAACGAGACTGCGAAGACCGGCGTGCAATGAGTGAACTCCATGTCAACACGGAGAGCAGTGCAGCGCAGAATCCCGCGCCAGATCCCGCGCCGTCCACTCCCAACTTCGCCGTTGCAACTCAACCTTCGTACGCTCGTACTTTGTTTCTGGGCCCGGACGGCCTGCGCCCAGGCTGGGGATTCATTTTCTATCTGGTGACGTTCTACTTCCTCCAGAAGGTAGCCGGGGACTTGTTGTCGTTGAAGGATTTCGGCGCCAGCGGTCTTTGGTCCATGATGCTGGGAGAGTCAGGTAGCCTGGTCGCGGCATTGATTCCGGCGGTTGTGTTGGCCCGAGTCGAGGGTCGTCCGTGGAAAGTGTATGGGTTGCCGGGAAAGCTCGCCTTCGGACGCTTGTTCTGGATCGGTGCGTTGTGGGGATTCGCCGGGATTTCCCTGCTGATGTTCGCGCTTTACGGGCTGCACGCCTTTGCCTTCGGCCATGTCATCCTGCATGGCGTTCGCTTGCTGCGGTTCGCTGCGTTCTGGGCGGCGATGTTTCTCCTGGTAGGACTGTTCGAAGAGTTTTGCCTGCGCGGATACTTGCAGTTCACGCTGGCACGTGGGGTCGGCTTCTGGCCCGCTGCAGTGGTTCTGTCCTGTGGTTTCGGTTTGACTCACGTGCAAAACGACGGCGAGCAATGGAGAGGCCTGCTGGCAGCGGCGCTGATCGGCTTCTTCTTTTGCCTGACGCTGCGCCGGACCGGCAATCTTTGGTTTGCCGTGGGCTTTCACGCTGCGTGGGATTGGGGCGAGACTTTTTTCTACTCCGTCCCGGACAGCGGAATGGTTGGTCCCGGTCACCTGCTGAGTTCGTCACACCGCGGTGCTGATTGGCTGAGCGGGGGCCCGGTCGGCCCGGAGGGCAGTGCGCTCTGCTTCGTGGTGGTTGCGGTGATTTGGATTGCGTTCGACCGGATGTATCCGCAAGCAGAAGTGCACGGTGAACAGGCGACATTGCCGCTACCAGCGACAGCAGGTTCCTCGTCGCTGCGCTCCTCGGAATGACAAGCGTTCAAAGGCCGCGCCGTTCCGGTTTGGGAGCCGAACGCGCCGAAAGTGCGGCGGCACAAGCTTCCTATTTCCCGCGCCCTCTATACTAACTGCATGACCCCAGAGTCCGACCTGCTCACGCCCTTGCGTCGCTACTGGGGATACAGTTCGTTCCGGCCCTTGCAGGAGCGGATCGTGCGCAGCCTGCTCGCCGGACACGACACTTGCGTCGTGATGCCGACCGGAGGAGGTAAGTCTCTGTGCTACCAGTTGCCGGCAGTCGTGTCGGAACGAACCACGGTGGTGATTTCTCCGCTGATTGCGCTGATGCAGGATCAGGCGGCGCAACTGGCGCAGATGGGAATTCCGGCCGCAGTCCTCAACAGTTCCGTGAGCAACGAGGAACAGGGTCGCGTGATCCGGCAGGCGCGGGAGGGCGCTTTCCGGCTGTTGTATCTGTCTCCCGAGCGTCTGCAGCGCGCCGATACGCTGGGATGGCTGCAGCAGGTGCCGATTTCATTTTTTGCGATCGATGAAGCGCACTGCATCTCCGAGTGGGGACACGAATTCCGGCCCGAGTACCGGCAGTTGAGCAGCCTGCGAGGGAAGTTCCCGGATCGTCCCATCGCAGCGTTTACGGCGAGCGCCACGCACCATGTGCGGCACGACATTCTGGCGCAACTCCAGTTGCGCAATCCCGATAAATACATTGCCAGCTTCCATCGCCCGAACCTGCGCTACCTGGTGCGCCAGTGCGACAGCGTGGAGCACACCGCGCTGCTGGTGACCGCGCTCCGCCATTACGAAGAGGGCAATGTGATCGTCTACTCGCCCACGATTAGCAAAGTGGAAGAGACTGTCGACTTTTTAGAAGACCAGGGAATCGCCGCCGTGGGCTATCACGCCAAGATGGACAGCAGCGATCGCCGCCGCAATCAGGAGCGTTGGATGTCGGACGAAGTGCGCGTGCTCGTGGGTACGATCGCCTTCGGGCTGGGCATCAACAAGGCGACGGTTCGGGCCGTTATCCATCTCGCGCTGCCGAAGTCAGTGGAGCAGTTTTATCAGGAAGCAGGCCGTGCCGGGCGCGATGGAAAGTCCGCCGACTGCATTTTGCTATGGCGAAAACAGGATGCTGGGTTGCTCGGATACTTTGCTAACCAGATTCTGGACGCCGCCGAGCGCGATCGGGCATGGCAGCGGTATCACACAATTCGCGGGTTCGCGGAGTCGGGGAAATGCCGTCACCGCCAGATCTGTACCCATTTTGGCGAAACTCCGAAGTGGGCGTCGTGCGGAGGCTGCGACGTTTGTGGAGCCGCACCTGCATGGTTAACTGAAGTCATGACCCCGGCGGTCGCGCTCAAGGCCGTTTCGAGCAGGGGACTTAATGTGGCAGGCGCGGTGGCCGACGCTGATCAGGGATTGCGTGAGTATCTGCGCGAGTGGCGTCGCACGACCGCCAAAGAAAAGGGAACACCCGCCTACGTTGTGCTGCACGACACATCCCTGGACGAGATTTGTCGGCTGAAGCCGAACTCGATCCCGGAACTGTTGAACATCACAGGAATTGGCGAGCGAAAAGCCGATCTCTATGGTCAAGGGATCCTCTCCGCTGTGCGACGGTATCGCGAAGGCGCGCGTGCTTCCGCCCCGCTGGAGATGAAAACGGCCCCAGCGCTGGAAACCTTGCAACTCCTTACGGAGGGCAAGACGTTCGCGGAGATTGCTCAGATTCGCGGCCGTCAGCTCTCGACGGTGGTGAACGCGGCCGCCAATCTGGTCGAGAAAGGTGATCTGGAATTTCGTCCAGAATGGATCGACCGCAACAAGCTGGCCGTGATCGAGGCAGCGTGCGCGAAAATGGGTTTGGACAACCTGGAACGCCTGAAGCCGCTGAAAGAAGCTTTGCCTCCGGAAATAACGTATGACGAAATACGCCTGGTCCTGGCTTGCCTGCGCCGGAAAAAGAGCCAGAGTCGGGCTGAGATTCCAGCATAGCAATCCCGTAACTCATCGATCGGACGTATAATCCGACGCAAAGATGGCCCTTGCTGCGGGCACAAAACTCGGACCCTATGAGATCGTTGCGTCCCTGGGCGCGGGCGGCATGGGTGAAGTGTACCGCGCGCGTGATCCGCGCCTGGGCCGCGAAGTTGCGATCAAGGTCCTCCCCTCATACTTCTGCCGCGATGTGGACCGGCTGCGCCGGTTCGAGCAAGAGGCGCGGGCTGCGGGCTCGCTCAATCATCCCAATGTTCTGGCAGTTTACGACGTCGGCACCCACGAGGGCGCTCCCTACCTGGTAACGGAACTCCTCGAGGGCTCCACTCTTCGCGACCGTATGGCCGGCGGGGCCATGCCTCTGCGAAAAGCGACCGAGTATGCGGCGCAGGTTGCTCATGGTCTGGCGGCGGCGCATGACAAGGGAATCGTTCATCGCGATCTGAAACCGGAGAACATTTTCGTGTGCCGCGACGGGCGCACCAAGATTCTCGACTTCGGCCTGGCAAAGTTGACGGCTCCCGAGGCCGGGGATGCCACTGCAACCAACCTGGACTTGCGCGACCAAACCAGCGAGGGCGTGGTGCTGGGGAGCGTCGGCTACATGTCGCCAGAACAGGTGCGCGGAGAGAAGGCCGACGAGCGCTCCGATGTTTTCAGCTTTGGTGCTGTTCTTTACGAGATGCTTTCTGGACAACGAGCCTTTGCCGGTGGAAGCAGCGCCGATCGCGCCAGCGCCATTCTGAAGGAGGATCCCCCGGATCTGCGGGCTACCGGCCGGAATATTCCGCCGGCGATCGAGCGAATCGTGCGCCATTGCCTGGAGAAGAGTCCGGACGAACGATTTCAATCGGCCCGTGACCTCGGGTTTCACCTCGAAACGGTTTTGACGGATTCGGAGCCGAATGCAGCGGCGTTCTTGCCACTGCAGAACAAGAGAGTATTCCCTCTCGGGTGGGTGATCGCAGGTTTGGCGATCCTGGCGGCGGCGGGAGCGGGATGGTGGTACCGGGGAAGGGTTCCATCGGACCACCGGGAAGTGAGCTTTCTCCGCCTAACGGATTTCGCAGGAATTCAGGACAGCCCAGCCTTCTCACCCGACGGCAAGTCGGTAACATTCGTGAGCGATTCGACCGGGTCGCGGCAGATTTGGATACGCCTGCTGGCAGGCGGACCACCTCTTCAAATCACACACGATGCGGGTGAGCACCTTGAGCCCCGGTGGTCGCAGGATTCCGCTGCGATTATCTATTACACTCCCCCGCCGGAAGGGGATGCGCAAGGCACGCTCTGGGAGGTGCCTGCGCTGGGCGGTCCGCCCCGCCGCTTAGTCTCCAGCATGAGCAGCGCCGATGTGAGTCACGACGGCAAGCGGCTGACATATTTCCGGCTCAACGGCAAGCAGATGGAACTGGTGGCTGCCGACCGGGATGGATCGAACCCGCGAGTGGTTATGCAGGCCGTGGTGAGCTTCAGTTATCGGCGGCCGCGCTGGTCGCCGGATGACAACAGCATCGCGTACCTGCACTCCCGCGAGAACTGGGCCGACGATGTTTATGTCGTCTCGTCGACGAGCGGCTCACCGCGGCAGGTTACCAGCGACAACACGCTGATGGGTGGGTTCGCGTGGCTTGCCGACGGCTCCCGCCTGGTTTACAGTACGGCTCGCGGGAGCACGGAGCTCTATCTTCCTACAATGCATTTGTGGACGGTCTCCCCGGCGGGCACAGATTTGCAGCAACTGACTTTTGGCGAAGCCGGGGATGAGAGTCCCGATATCGACCACGCCGGGCGAATTGTAGTGAGCCGCCGGCACATGAAGTTCGACATCTGGAAATTTCCGGTGGATGGAAATCCGCTGGACAATGTGCGGAGCGCGGCGCGAATCACGCATCAAACCGGGCAAGTTCAAACTCCCAGCCTCAGTCCCGATGATCGCGAAATGGTGTATCTGTCGGACAACGGCGGGCATGGCAACCTGTGGGTGATGGAGCTGGCGAGCGGCGAGACGCACCAGATTACATATGAAAAAGATCCCGGAACGGTCATGGGGGTGCCGGTCTGGTCGCCAGATGGAAAATCCATTACGTTTGCCACCAACCGGCCCTCTCGGATGGGTCGCGCCATCGGCTACTGGCTCATCCATCCCGACGGAAGTGATATGCACCTCGCCGTCCCGGAGGGTGCATGGGCCACGTGGGCGCCAGACAGCAAATGGCTCTACTATGCCGACTCCTCCCCGGTTCGTGCCACTGGGAGCTTTCGGCTCCTGAAGTCTCCAGTTGATGGTGGTGCTGCGGTGACGGTACGCACCGACAACGCACGCGGGCCAGCCCTGGCGCCGGATGGATCGACTCTGTATTACGTAGTCCCCTTGGAAAACTTGAATGGGCTGTTGGACTATGAGTTGCGCGCGGCCCGGCCCGAAGACGGTGCTTCAAAGCTGCTGGCGCGGATCTCCGGTGAACGCATTCCGATCTGGCAGGGCTTGCAGCCCGTGATTTCAAGGGACGGTCAGTGGCTGGCGCTGGCTCTGGACGACGGACAGGGAACAAACATCTGGACAGCGTCGACCACGGACGGAAAGCTGAAGCGGATAACGGATTTTGGGCAGAGGCGGACTTTCATCGCGCGGCGAATTTCGTGGTCGTCAGACGGGAAATCCGTATTTGCCGCCGTGGGCGAAGGTGATTCCGACATCGTCCAGATGGACGGACTCTTGAAGTAAGCTGCCGCAACTTTCCGGGAACGATTCCCGAGTTAGGAAGTTCTTTCCGCTAGTGTTCAAAACAGAACACCTCCGCAGCTCCGCAGAAGTTTAATGTGTTAAACGCTGGCGGCTTGCGCTGGGGAGTGTACAATCCTTTGGCTGCTCCATTCCCACCAACATCGTTGCGTAAAGATAAGTAAATTTGCCAGTTCTTGGCATCGCTCGTGATTGCTCCGTGCGGTGAAGCACGTTGGTACGTACTTTGCAGTACGTTCGCTCCCCGAGGAGGGAGCTAGTCATGAGAATTCTGCTCTATAACCCTGACAATGGGGTTACTCGCAATTTCATGCCGCACCTCTGGATGTTTCTGCTCCAGTCGCTCACCCCTCCCGGGCATGAAGTGCTGCTGATCGACGGGAACGCCAAGCCGATGGACGAGGCTCAGATCGCTCAGTACGTCCGCGACGAGAAGATCGATCTAGTCGGCATCGGCGCCATGACCCGCATGATCGCCAAGGCCTACCGCATCGCCGACGCGATTCGCGCAACCGGTGTGAAGGTTGTGATGGGCGGACCGCACGTCACCGAATTGGCCGATGAGGCCCTGGGACGCGACGGCGGCCCGCGCCACGCCGACGCCGTAGCTTTGGGCGAGGCCGACGAAACCTGGCCGCAGATCGTCAACGATGCGGAACGCGGAGTGCTCAAGGAAATCTATATACCGGTAGATGAGACGGGCAAAGAGCGCAAACCGTCGTTGAAGGAATATCCCGTGATTCCGTGGCAGTCGATCGATCTCGAACAATTCAACCTGGTGCCCAAAGCGGCATTCCCGCTCCTCAAGAGAGTTGGGGAAGGTTGGGGGACGTTTCGCATAATCCCGGTCGAGTCCGGGAGAGGCTGTCCCTACGGCTGCGAGTTCTGCACCGTGACCGGATTTTTCGGCGACTCGATTCGCTTCCGCACCAACGAAAGCGTGGTTAACGAACTGCTGTTGCTGAAAGCCCGCGCCCGCAAGGAAAAGGGGCAGATGGCAGTGTTTTTCATTGATGACAATTTCGCCATCAACGTGAAGCGCACCAAGTCGCTGCTGCGCGACATTATCGCCGCCGGAGCGCAGGTGCACTGGGTGGCGCAGATCAGCGCCAACCTGTTGCGCGACGAAGAACTGGTCGACCTGATCGCCGCGTCCGGAGGCAAGTGGGTGTTCATCGGCATGGAGTCGATCGATCCGGCGAACCTGAAAGATGTCAACAAGGGATTCAATAAGCCGGGCGAGTACGCCGAAGTGCTGGAGCGGCTGGCGAAACGCAATGTCTATGCGATCACGTCATTTATTTTTGGCATGGATAACGACACGGTCGGCGTGGGCGAGCGCACACTCTCGCAAGTGCGCACCTGGCCGCCGGGCTTGCCGATTTTCGGGCTGCTGACTCCGTTGCCCGCAACTCCGCTCTACAAGCGGCTGGAGGCCGCCGGACGCCTCACGCGCGTGAAGCACTGGCAGGAGTTTATCCCCTTCGCCATGGCCCACACGCCCCTGAAGATGAGCATCGAGGAAGCTCACGCCGAAGTGAAATACGGATGGGCGCAAGCTTACAGCCCGGAGGCGCTGGCGCAGGCTGTCGATTCGCTCGATGACCAGCCGCTGGGATATCGCATCAACATTTTCCTCGCGCGGTTGTGCTTCCGCGGCATCTATTTCCCCATGTTGGGAAAACTGGCGTGGGTGAAGGTGGTGGCGCAGAACCGGCATACCATTTTCAAGCTGGTGAAGGAAGGCTTCTTCGGGCGCAAGGAGCGGCCGCGGGATATCGAGGGCGAGCCCGCATTTGAAGAAGCAGTGGCGGAATCGGAAGTGAGCGTTTAGAAAGTCCCCGCTAAAGGCGCAGCAAGCTACCTCTCTACGAGTTGTGTTGCGGCGTCCCTGCCGGAACGGATGCAGTCCGGCACGCCGATGCCGCGGTAGGCGTTCCCGGCGAGGGCGAGGCCAGGGAGTTGCTGGCGCAGAACTTCGATGCGGTCGAGGCGATCGAGATGCCCGACGCCGTATTGCGCCATGGCGGACTTCCATTTGTAAACCCGCGCGAACAGCGGCTCGGAACGAAGGCCGAGAATCTGCTGCAGTTCGTTGCGCACGATGCCGATGATCTGGTCGTCGCCGAGCTGCCAGACATCTTCCGCATTCCTCCCCGCAAAAAAGCAGCGTAGCAGGGCGCGGTCGTCCGGAGCACGGTGCGGAAATTTGTTGTGTACAAAAGTCGCGGCCAGCAGCTTCTTTCCTTCACTGCGGGGCACAAGAAATCCGAAGCCCGGCGGAAGGGACTGTCGCACCTGGCGATCGTAGCCGAGGCCCACCGTGATGGAGGAACTGTACTGGATCGCGGCCAGTTCAGCGGCCAGCTCGGGACTGACGATGCGAAGCACCTGCGCGGCGGCGGGCGCCGGTAGCGCGACTACGACAGAATCGAACTGGTCCGATTGCAGTCCAGCCGAAACAACCCAACTTTCGGCTTCGGGTTGAATCGCCTGCACCGGGGTGTTGGTGAGCAGCGCCGTCGGCGTGAGCCGAGAGACCACGGTCTCGGCCAAATGCTGCATGCCGTTCTTGAGCGAAGTAAAGAGCGGAGGCGCAGGCTTGCTTGGCCCGGCCGACACTTTATTGCGAGCATTTTTTCGGGCGGCGAGCAGGGCCCGGCCGAGACTGCCGTGGGTGCGCTCCATTTCCGCAAACCGTGGTAGCACGGAGCGGACGCTGAGGCTGGCGGCTTCTCCGCCGTAAATCCCTGAGAGCAGCGGGTCGGCGAGGCGGTCAACCATCTCAGAACCGTAGTGGCGCTCGACGAAGGCCGCGACCGACTCGTCGTGATCGTTCTTGTCGTCCGCGACGGCCCTCGGCGGGAGAAGCAACTCCTGCGTCATGCGCAGCTTGGTCTTCCACGAAAAAAGTGGTGACAGGCCCGTGGGCAGAATTTTTGTGGGGACCATGAACATCAGTCCGTCGGGCATCTCGACGAGGCGGCCCTTCGTCAGGATGTAAGTCTTGCGATCGGCATCGTTGGAGCCGATGAGTTGGTCGCCCAGGCCAAGGGCGCGGCAGAGGTCGGTTGCCCAGGTTTTTTCCGTGATGAAGGAGTCGGGACCGGCCTCGACGAGACATCCGTCGATGTGTTCGGTGCGAAGTACGCCGCCGAGACGAGGGGACGATTCGTAGAGAACGTAATCCAGATCGGCTCCGGCGCGTCGTTGCTCTTCGAGTTCGAAGGCTGCCGCGAGGCCCGAGATGCCTCCGCCGATGATGCCGATGCGAGTCATGGAGTGCGGCTTCCGGCATTCGGCTCTCGGCTTCCGGATGCCGGAACTCGGGAGCCGGACCCCGTGCCCGCATACTCTTGTACAAAGCGCGCCAGGTTCTTCACATTGTCGACTGGAGTTTCCGGAAGGATGCCGTGGCCGAGATTGAAGATGTGGCCGGGGCGTCCCGCGGCGCGTTGAAGAATATCTTCCGCGCGCGACTTTAACTCCTTCCAGTCGGCGAAGAGCAGAACCGGGTCGAGATTTCCCTGCACGGCACACTTGTGATCGAGGCGCGCCCAGCCTTCGTCGAGCGGAATGCGCCAGTCGAGTCCGACGACATCGGCTCCAGTTTCTCTCATCGCCGGAAGAAGCGTCGCGCTGTCGGTGCCAAAGTAAATAATAGGTACTCCAGTTTTCTGCAGTTGCTTCACCATGCCGGTAACGTGCGGCAGGACGTACCGGCGATAGTCCTCCACGCTGAGGCATCCCACCCAACTGTCGAAAATCTGGATGACGTCCGCTCCGGCGCGCACTTGATCGGCGGAGTACGCGGCGGTCACGGCAACGAGCTTGCGCATGAGCGCGTCCCAGGCGCCGGGTGAGTTGTACATCATTTTCTTGGCATGGATGTAATGGCGCGAGCCTCCGCCTTCGATCATGTAGCTGGCGAGGGTGAAGGGGGCGCCGCAGAAACCGATCACGGGCAGGCGGTCTCCGAAGTGCTTTGCGACCAGGGCCACAGCTTCGGAGACATATCCGAGTTCGGCGGCGCGGTCGGTGCGCAGGTTCGCGATGTCTTCCTTGCTGCGCACGGGCTTCTCGATGACCGGACCTTCGCCGGCGGAAAAATGAAAAGGCAGGCCCATAACTTCGAGCGGCAGCAGAAGGTCAGCAAAAATGATGGCCGCGTCGATGCCGAGGATTTCGGCGGCAGTGATCGTGACCTCAGCAGCGAGCGCGGGCTTCTTGCAAATTTCAAGAAGCGAATGCTGCTTGCGAACCGCGCGATACTCCGGCATATATCGTCCGGCCTGGCGCATGAACCAGACGGGGGTGCGCTCGACAGGTTGGGACTTGCAAGCACGAACAAAGCTGGAATTTGGGGCAGACATGAATCTTGAATGTAGCATTTTTCGGGGGCGGGCCGTGCAGCCAGATCAAGAACTGCAGATCAAGACTCAAGATCAAGAACTTAACCACAGAGGGCACAGAGTGCACAGGGGAAAAACCTGAGCTTGTAGAATTACAGCATGGCCCACCGGGTTCTCGGCATATTCGCGGTTGCGGCTCTGGCCGTTAGTTTAGCCGCATCGCAGAAGACGGGAACATCCGCCGCGCCGCCCACCTTTTATAAACATGTCCTGCCCATCCTGCAGGATCACTGCCAGAGTTGCCATCGCACGGGCGAAGTCGCGCCCATGCCGCTGGTCACCTACGAGCAAACGCGGCCGTGGGCGGGGGCCATGGCGCATGCGGCCGAGATGAAGATGATGCCGCCATGGTTTGCCGATCCGCGGTATGGTCACTTTGCCAACGATGTTTCCTTGACCCCACAGCAGATTGCGACGCTTGTGACGTGGTCGAAAGCGGGGGCGCCCGCAGGCGATCCGCACGATTCGCCGCCGCCGAAGAAATGGGCGGAGGGATGGAACATAGCTCAGCCCGACTTGGTTGTGAAGATGCCCAAGGCCATACGGATTCCGGCGCAGGGCGAAGTCGAATACACTTACGAAATTGTACCTACACATTTTGCCGAGGATCGGTGGGTGCAGATGTCGGAGTTCCGGCCGGGGAGCCCGGCGCACGTTCATCACGCGGTCGTATATATTCGTCCGCCGGATTCGCAGTGGCTGCGGCATGCGCCCGTGGGCGAACCGTTCACCGCGTCGACGTTGAACGATCCCCTGGAACGGCGCGAGGCGCACGAAACGACGAGCGACCTGCTCCTGGTCTATGCCCCGGGGAGTTCGCCGGACCAGTGGCCCGACGACATGGCGAAGTTTGTGCCGGCAGGATCGGACCTCGTATTCCAGATGCACTACACGACCAATGGCGCAGCGGATCAAGACCAGACCAGCATCGGTCTGGTATTTGCGAAGACGCCGCCGAAGCAGAGGGTGATCACGCTGCAGTTGAACAATCATGCGCTGATCATTCCGCCGGGCGCGGATGACTTTCGCGTGGAAGTGCAGGGCACGCTGCCTAATGACGCGACGCTGCTGAGCCTGTTTCCGCACATGCATCTGCGCGGCAAGCGGTTCGAATACGACATCGTGCACGACGATGGCAGCGTGGAAGTGCTGTTGCGGGTGAACTATCACTTTCACTGGCAGTTGAGTTACCGGCTGGCCGAGCCGCGCGTGCTAAAGGCGGGAACGCGGCTGCGGGCGATTGCCTGGTATGACAATTCGAAGAACAATCCGCACAATCCAGATCCCGAAAAGACGGTGACATGGGGCGATCAGACTTCCGACGAAATGATGGTGGGATTCTTCGATGTGGCCGTGGCCGCGGGAATGGACAAATGGAAATTCTTTGTGCGGCCCGGGGAAGAGAAAGCCGATGTTCAGAAGAATAGCAGCACCCACGTGGCTTGCGGGCTCCGGCCATCCTCTGTAACACTTGAGTGGGTTCACGCCAATTGAGCGCTCTCTCCACGCCGACAATTTCTGAACCAGCGAATCCCGAGCCAGAGCGGCTCCGGGCGGCGTCCTATTGGGCGCTCGCGATTGTGTTTGCGGCGGTGTATTGCGGATCACTTTTCTCGCCCGCGCTACTCGACGACGCGGACAGCACACATGCCGAGGCCGCGCGCGAGATGTTCGTCAGCGGAGACTACGTCACGCTGCATGTGAACGGCGTGCGGTACCTGGAAAAAGCCCCGCTGCCTTATTGGCTGGTGGCGATCAGCTATCACATTTTTGGAGTGAACGAGTTTGCCTCGCGCCTGCCCATGGCGCTGTCGGTGCTGCTGCTGGGAGGTCTGGCGGTGGTTTGGGGGCGTCGAGCGTTCGGAGAACGGGCGGGAATTTATGCCGGCGTGTTCGTGTATACGGCGGCGGGCGTGTTTCTCTTTACGCGCATCCTGATCCCTGACGTGCTGCTGAGTCTGCTGATCGCGGCATCGCTCTATTTCTTTCTAACTGCTCTGGAGCCGCGCGGACGCGCGTGGCGATGGTACGCGGGATATGCGTGTATGGCCCTGGGCATGCTGACCAAGGGGTTGATCGCGCTGGCGTTCCCCGGGGGCGCGGCAGTCCTGTACCTGGCGCTGACCGGGGAGTGGCGGCGGTGGCGCGAGTTCCGGTTGGCGTCTGGGCTGGCTCTGTTCCTGCTGATTGCTGCGCCCTGGCATATTCTGGCCGGGCTCCGGAATACGGGCGGGCAAAGCGGTCACGGCTTCTTCTGGTTCTATTTCATCAACGAACATTTTCTGAGATTTCTGGGAAAGCGCTATCCGCGGGACTACAACAAGCTGCCGTGGGCGCTCTACTGGTCGCTGCATCTGGTGTGGCTATTTCCCTGGAGCTTGTATCTGCCGGCGGCGATCGGCACGGGCATCGACGAACGCGGACGGTGGCGGCGAAATAATTTTGGCGCGCGCACTCGGTTGTTGTGCTGGCTGCTGGCGGGACTGGTGCTGGTTTTCTTTGCGATCTCCACGAACCAGGAGTACTACACGTTCCCCGCTTACTTTCCGTTGCTGATGCTGCTGGCGGATGGAATCACGCGTTATGAATTGACTGACTGTGCAACGGGCGTACGCAAGGGATGGCTCAGGATTTCGGCGGGGGTATTGGCGCTGGTGGGGTTGGCTGCGAGTGTGACCCTGCTGACGCTGCTGTGGCAGTCGCGAAATCTGCCGTTCGAGCCCGACATCGGCAATGTGCTGGCGACGCACAATATGGACACGGACACGCTCTCGACCTCGCACATGCTCGACTTGAGTTATGCGTCGTTCGCAGCCTTGCGTCTACCGGCGGCGCTGGCCGCTGTGGCCTTGCTGGTGGCTCCTTTACTCTCTTTTCTTCTGCGAATTCGCCGGCGACATTACGCTGCGACCTGGTCGCTGGCCGCTGGGATGGCCGTGTTTCTGGTGGCGGCGCATATCGCGCTCGGACGATTCGGCCCATACCTTTCGTCGAAAGATCTGGCGCGCGAAATTGCCGCGCGGGCGCGTCCCGAGGATCGAGTCTTGATCTACGGCGATCAGGCCTTCGGGTCGTCGTTGCTTTTTTATCTACAGCGGCGAGTGGAGCTGGTGGAAGGGCGCACGACTTCGATGTGGTTTGGGTCGACCTTTCCAGATGCTCCGAAGATTTACTTAACCGGCGCGGACTTACAGAAAGACTGGGACGGTCAGCAACGCGTGTTTTTATTTGTGCCGCCGCATCTGAAGGCAAAGGTAGATGGGCTCTTGCCCAGCAAGTTCACGGTGGCGCAGGTTTCGGGGAAGTACGTCTACAGCAACCGGCCCTAGGTGCGGATACAAAGGTGCGCATCCAAGCCACTGCGGGCGAGGGCCTCTGGTAGACTTTGAAAATTCCGAGCGAGACGAGACAAGCGAGGGCGAGAATTGATGAACGCAAACCGGGCAGTCGTTTCCGCGGTTGTCGTGCTTTTGATGACATTTGGATTTGTGATGGTGGGCGCAAAAGCCCAGTCCAGCGGGGCCGTCCACGCCGCGAGTCAGGGGCAAGAGGCCGCCAACGCTGCGGGTCCGAAAAAGGCCGAGGAGCAGTTCAAGAACATCCAGGTGCTCAAGGGAATTCCGGCGGATCAAATTTTTCCCGCCATGCAGTTCATCACCGCATCGCTGGGTGTCGAATGTGATTTCTGCCACGTGCAGGGCGCGTTTGAAAAAGACGACAAGAAAAACAAGCAGACTGCACGCAAGATGATGGCGATGATGTTCGCGATCAACAAAGATAATTTCGAGGGACACCGCTTGGTGACGTGCAATTCGTGCCACCGCGGCAGCGCAGTGCCTCAGGCCATTCCGGCGGTGATGAGCGAAGAGCCCAAAGACGCTATGGGCGGACCAAAGCCGGCCGAAGTGAAGGAAAATGCTGGACCAGCGGCGGATCAACTGCTCGACAAATATGTGCAGGCCGCGGGCGGCGCGGCGGCGATCGACAAAGTCACCAGCCGCGTCATGAAGGGCACTATCGATTTTGGCGGCAAAGATCTGCCCATCGATATCTATTCGAAAGATCCCGATCAGCGAATCTCGTTTACCCACATGCCGGAGGGAGACAGCGTTACGGCATTCAACGGGCGCGAGGGATGGCTGGGAACTCCGGGCCGTCCCGGCGTGCGCGAGATGCGCGGCAGCGAACTAGACGCTGCATCGATTGACGCGGACCTGCACCTGGCCACGCACTTGAGGCCGATGTTCACCGAGATGAAGGTGGAGGGGACAGAGAAGGTCGGGGACCACGAGGTTTATGTGGTCGTGGGCCAGCGCGCGGGGAAGCCGCCGCTCCGGCTGTATTTCGACGAGCAATCCGGGCTGCTGGTGCGGCTGGTGCGCTTTGGCGACACCGCGCTGGGTTTGCTTCCCACGCAGATCGATTACGCGGATTACCGGGATACCAACGGCGTGAAGATTCCCTATCGCTGGACGCTGGCGCGTCCCAGTGGACGCTTCACCATTCAGGTCAGCGAAGTGAAACAAAACATTCCGGTGGACGATGCCAAGTTCGTCAAGCCTGCGGCGGAGGAGCAAAAGGGTCCAGGGAAATAGCTTCGATCTGGCCATGCGGAATTGTTCCCGCTTTCAGGGCACATTCAGGTTCCTGTCGTATCCTCGATGATTGGTGCCGCGGCACCCAACCACCGTCAGGGATGACTCGCTCTTGAGCCTACGTTTTCTGATTCCATTTGCGATGTTGGCCCTCGTGTGGCCGCTCGCCGTCCGTGCCCAGGAGGCAGGTCCCGCTCCCAGTCCCGCGCGTTCCGAGGACGAGCGAGCGGCTGGCTCTTCGATTACGGGTGTTGTGCTCGATCCCTCCGGGGCCGCAATCACCCAGGGCGAAGTCACCCTGGTTGGGACTAAAGCCGAGGTTCTGGCCCGGACCACCACTGATAAAGTTGGCGCCTTCCGCATCGACAACATCGCTCCCGGAAAGTACACGCTGGAGTTCCATGCGGATGGCTTCCGCGACGCCCACCTCGCGGCCGCAGTCACCAACAAAAGATTCTCCCCGCTCCGCGTGGTCCTGCAGATCTCGGTTGAGACCGAAAATATCACCGTGGCGACCGGGATCAACGTACCTCTGGTGAGCACGGAAACCTCCGAGAACCAGAACAACAATGCCATTGATCGCGATGCGCTCGATCGCGTCCCGGTCTTCGACCAGGATTACATCACCACCATGTCGCGCTTCCTCGACGACAATGCGATCGGCACCAACGGCGTGTCGCTCGTGGTCAACGGCATCGAAGCCAATGGGCCGGGAGTCACGCCTTCCGCCATCCAGGAAGTGAAGATTAATAACAATCCCTACTCCGCCCGCTTCTCGCGTCCCGGACGCGCCCGTCTGGAAATCGTGACCAAGAGCGGAACCGCCGACTACCACGGGTCGATGAATTTCATGTTTCGCGACTCGGTGTTCGATGCGGCCAACGCCTTTGCCACGCTGGGAAAGCCTCCGGAGCGGCGGCAATATTATGAAGGCTCCCTCACCGGGCCGATTCGGCACAGCAAGCGCACGAGTTTTCTATTGTCGCTCGACGAGGATCTGCTGGATCAGCAGGACATCGTCGATGCGAATGCCATCTCTGCCGCTGAGTCTCTCGGTTTCGGCCCGTTCGCGCAGACGCTTCCCAATCCCACGCATCATTTTTTCGGGTCGGGCCGAATTTTTCACGACCTCGCCAATGGAGACCAGTTCTGGTTCGGATATTCCTACGAACATCGTTCGGCAGAAAATCAGAACGTTGGCGGGACCACGCTTCCCAGCGCTGCCACCGACACGCGTTTTCTGGAACACGAGATCAACGTCAGTTATCTGCACCAGTTTTCGCCCCACTGGGTGAACCAGGCCAGGTTTCTGGTGGGGCACTTCGACTCACCGGTCACCAGCGTCAACCCTGGGGCGCAGATCAACATCTCAGGACTCTTCACCGCCGGCGGCGCGCAGGCCGACTCGCGCCGCACCGAGTACCACTTCGACGGCACCGACTTCGCGACTTACGCCAGCGGAAAGCATCAGCTCAGCTTCGGCGTTGACATTCCAGACATCAGCCGTCGCGGCCTCGACGATTTCACCAACCGCGCCGGCACGTACTCCTCGCCAGTGTGGCCGCCTGCTGTTGCGACGCCAGCCACTTACCTCGTGCAGACCGGTCAGGGCCACGTGACCTTTCTGGAAAGAGTGATCTGCGCGTTCGTGGAAGACAACATCCGGGTGCGATCGAATTTTTCCGTGTACCTCGGCGTGCGCTATTACTTTCAGAACTACTTTCACGACGATCCCGACAACTTTGCGCCGCGCGTCAGCTTCGCCTATGCACCGAGTGACAAGAGTAAGACCGTGATCCGCGGAGGCGCTGGCGTCTTCTATGATCGCACCGGCCCCAGCCCAATCGGTGACCTCCTCCATTTCAATGGCGTGAACCTGCTGCGCTTCATCGTGGCGACGCCTGAGTATCCCGTGCTCCCAAGTGAACTGGCCGGCACGCCTACCAGCCTGGTCACACTCGACCCGCGCTCTCGCATGCCCTTCACGCTTCAGTACAGCATCGGTGTGGAGCAGCAGGTTACCGCGAAGAGCACGTTCAGCGCCGTCTACATTGGCAATCGCGGCATCGACTCTTTCCGCTCCAGCGATGCCAATGCGCCCGTGAATGGAAACATCTCGCGTCCGAACCCCGCCTTCGGCCAAGTCCGCGAGATTCAATCCGAGGGATCCCTCAAGGGCAACGCGCTGGAACTAACTTTTCGCGGCAAGCCCAGCATGTATTTTTCGGGCCAGATCCAATACACGCTGAGCCGCACCGACAACAACACCAGCGGCATCACCTATTTTCCCGCCAACAGCTACGATCCGTCCGCCGACTGGGGACGCTCCGACAACGACCGCCTGCACAAGTTCGACCTGCTGGCCGCGACCCAGCCTACGAAGTACTTCACCCTTGGCGTCGCGCTCTCGGCTTATTCGGGCAAGCCGGTTAACATCACGACTGGTGCCGATGGCAATAATGACGGCATCTTCAACGACCGGCCCCCCGGAGTCCCGCGCAATTCCATGGCCGGGCCCGGCCTGGTCGATCTCGACCTCAACCTGTCGCACGATTTCCCCTTCTCCAAGGCGAAGAAAGAAGCCCGGGTGCTCTCCGTCGCGCTGAATTCCTTCAACGTGCTGAATCATCCGAACTATGTGACCTACATCGGAGTGCGATCCTCGTCCTTGTTTGGCAAGCCCGTCTCCGCGCAGCCTCCGCGCCGGATGCAAGTCGACGTGCAATTCAAGTTCTGAGCCGATTCAATAACAAAACCTGATAGGCACGATAAATAGTTTCGATTTCCGTGAAACCGCCGCGAACGATAGAGTGAGGCGGTCTTGGATTGGGAAATCGCCAGTTTTGGAGGCGGAAGGGGCCAGGGACTGCTCTCCCAACACGGAGGAATAGGGCTATGATTGGGAGGCGCCGACGTAGAAAGCCGTGAGTTGCCGGAGCGTTCTGACGCGGTGACCACGGGAAGAAAGCACAATAGGACTTGACGACATTATGACGAAGATCGAAGCAGTCATTCAAAACTCCAAACTCGAAGCCGTGAAAACTGCGCTGCACGAAATCGGCGTCGAGGGCATGACGGTGCTCGAGGTGCGCGGCCACGGACGCCAGAAGGGCCATACCGAGGTCTACCGCGGCCGCGAGTACAGCGTGGACCTGATTCCCAAGACCAAGCTCGAGATGGTGCTGGCCGACGCCATGGTCGAGAAGGCCGTGCAGGCCATCCTGGGTGCGGCGCGCACCGGCAAGATCGGAGACGGGAAGATTTTTCTGTCGCGCGTGGATGAGGCGATTCGCATCCGTAATGACGAGCGCGGCGAGGGCGCTCTGTAGGCCGCGCAGGATGTCGAGCCTCCGCGCCAGAGTGACAACGATTGTTACCGGGACGCAACCGGAAAGGTTCTGATAGGCGGCGGTTGAGTGGCCTTCCCCCAGTGGCAAGCGTCACGGGGTGAAACTTTCATGATGGCAGCGTCCTCATTGATCAGCGAACTGCGCGGTTCCCTCAGCGACGAATCCGCGCGCATTCAGCGGGAGTTCGAGGCCTCCGGCGACGGCCGCGCCGCCCTGGCTCAACGCACACGCCTGGTGGAAGACACCCTCGCACGGCTGTGGCGCGACATCGTTTCCTCCGATGCATCCAAGCCTGCCAACTTCGCTCTGATTGCCACTGGAGGCTTTGGCCGGGGATGGATGTTCCCCTACTCCGATATTGATCTGCTGTTTCTTTTTGGGGATCGCGACGCCGAGAAAGCGTTCAAAGATCCGGTTCGCCGCTTCTCTCAGGAGTTATGGGACCTGCGGCTGAAGCTGAGTCCCGCGTCCCGGACTCTCGCCGAGTGCGACCGTTACGACACCAACAACACTGAGTTCACCATTTCTCTCCTCGACTGCCGCTACCTTGCGGGCGATCACGACCTGTTCCGGCGACTGCATGACAAGATCATCCCCAAGCTGGTGATGCGGGAGTCTAAGGCTTTGCTGCAGGGGCTGGCGGAGGTCACGCGCGAACGCCATACGAAGTATGGGATGACGCTGTACCACCTGGAGCCGAATTTGAAAGAGGCGCCGGGCGGCTTGCGCGACTGCAACGTCGCCAGCTGGCTCGCCCTGATTTCGGCCATGGACAAGCTGCACGATTGGCCGGACGCGAGTTCTCTGCGGGCTCCAGTGCGCAAGCAGCTGGATGCCGCGCTGGATTTTCTGATGTCCGCACGCTGCTTCCTGCACTTCCGCCACGGGCGCGATGACAACACGCTGAGCTGGGAAGCACAGGACGAAGCGGCGGCACGCAAAGTCGGCGCAACCATCGGCGCTGCGGATTCAGTCGAAGATCTTTCGGCCGCCGACTGGATGCGGATTTATTTCGGGCATGCCCGCGCCGTGCAGCGCACCGTCACGCAGCTGCTGGAAGAAATTCCAGAAGCGTGGTCCGCGCTCTACCGCCAGGTGCAAAGCTGGCGATCACGGCTGACCACCGCGGATTTCTCCGTCGTCGATGGATTGATCTTTCTACAGCAGCCTTCGGCGCTACAGGATCCCGAAGTGCTGCTGCGGTTATTTCATTTCATGGCTCACCACGGGCTGAAGTTGAGCGCAACCACCGAATACCGCATCGAGCAGGCGCTTCCGGCGCTGGCGTCGATGCCGCCCCGCGGCGCGGAACTGTGGCTCTACCTGCAAGAGACATTGTTGCAGCCGCATGCCGCGGACGCGCTGCGCGCCATGCATTCATTGCGCCTGTTGACGCTTCTTCTGCCGGAGCTCAAGCTCATCGACTCGCTAGTGGTGCGCGATTTTTATCATCGATTCACGGTCGACGAGCATTCGTTTCTGGCAATCGAAAGCCTGCACCGGTTGAAGCAGTCGCAGTCGGAATGGGACAAACGCTACGCGGAACTGATGGGCGAACTGGAAGATCCCGAGCTGCTTTACCTGGCGTTGCTGCTGCACGACACAGGTAAGGGTGTACCCGGCGGCAATCACGTGGTAGCCAGCCTGGAGATCGCGAACCGCGCCATGGACCGGCTCGATGTTGATCCCAAGGAGAGGGAGGAGGTGCTGTTCCTGATCGGCAGCCACCTGGAGCTGTCGGCGGCTCTGCGGCGCGACATCTTCAATCCTGAGACCGTCGCGGCATTTGCGGAAAAAATGGGAACTCCCGAGCGGCTGAAGATGCTTTGCCTGCTCACCTATGCCGACATTAAGGCCGTCAATCCCGAGGCGTTGACGCCGTGGAAGGCGGAAAACGTTTGGCAGCTCTACATCGGCGCTGAAAATTACCTGAACCGCAGCGCTGACCATCGGGTGCATGCGGATGTGAACGATGAGAAATTAGCGCGGCTGCGATCGCTGGCGCCGGTGACCAGCAGCAAGTTCAAAGAATTCCTGGAGGGATTTCCGCAGCGCTATTTGCTGGTACATTCCGCCGAAGAAGTCATGCGGCACATGGCAATGGCCGACGAGCTCGGTGAAGACCCGGTGCAGGTCGAACTGAAGCGCGGGCGGCACTGGTATGAGTTGACGCTGGTGACGCGAGATCGTCCGTTTCTGTTTGCCAAGCTGGCCGGAGTGCTGGCCGCCTGGGGGATGAACATTGTGAAGGCCAACGCGTTCTCCAACGAAGCCGGAACGGTGGTCGACACGCTCTACTTCACTGATCGCTTCCGCACCCTGGAGCTGAATCTTTCGGAGTGGGAGCGGTTCAAGCGCAGCGTGACCGACGTGTTGCTGGGCGAGGCCGATCTGGAGAAGATGTTGCGCGACCGCCAGCGTGCGGAAAAAGGCGCGATCGCAAAAGTCAAAGTAGAAACGAAAATCGAGTTCGACGATTCGTGCTCGTCGACCAGCACGCTGGTACAGGTGATTACGCAGGATCGTCCACGGCTGCTGCACCGGATCGCATCGTGCCTGTCGGATCAGGAGTGCAACATCGAAATCGCGCTGATCGATACCGAAGGGCAGATGGCGATTGACACGTTTTATCTGACGTCGGCGGGGAAGAAGTTGAAGGCTGATCATTGCCGGCAGGTGGAGAAGGCGTTAGTAGAGGAGTTGCGCGGGGAGTAGAGAGCTCTCCGGGACGGAGATTCCACCATCATCGTGTCAGGCATCCCTACGGGATGCCACCCAATAACAACCGCGCAGCTTACTTCGTCGAGAACTTAAATACCGTCTTCGAGTTGAACGTTTCTCCCGGCTTCAGAATCGTGCTCGGAAAATCCGGATGGTTTGGCGAGTCCGGGAAATGCTGCGTCTCCAGGCAGAAGCCGTAACGCCGCTTGTAGACGTGACCCTGCTTTCCGGTAACCGTGCCGTCAAGGAAATTTCCTGTGTAGAACTGAACCCCAGGCTGCGTGGTCGAAACCTCCAGCACTCGGCCACTGGTCGGCTCGTACATGCGCGCGGCCAGCGTGAGGCCATCGTCTTTGCCTTTGCGGTTGATGACCCAGTTGTGGTCGTAGCCGTGGCCAAGCACGATTTGATCGTAGCTGTCGTCGATGCGCGCTCCGACTCTGGTCGACGTCGTGAAGTCGAGAGGCGTTCCTTTCACGGGCCGTAACTCGCCGGTTGGGATGAGATTCTTGTCGACCGGAGTGAAGCGGTCGGCGTTGAGCATGAGTTCGTGATTCAGGATGTCGCCGTTGCCTTCGCCCGACAGATTGAAATAACTGTGCTGGCTCAGGTTGATGGGCGTGGCCTTGTCGGTGGTCGCTTCGTAGTCGATGATCAGTTCGTTGTCGTTCGTCAGCGTGTAGGTAACCTTGACCTTGAGATTCCCGGGGAAGCCATCGTCGCCGTCCTTGCTGAGGTAGGTGTAAGCCACGCCAGTCTTGCCTTTCAGGGCTTCGCCGTCCCAGACGACTTTGTTGAAAGTCTTGTCGATGCCGCCATGCAGCGTGTTGGGTCCGTCGTTCTTGGGCAGCGTATACGTCTTGCCGTCAAGCGTGAACGTGCCGTTGGCAATGCGGTTGGCATAGCGTCCAACAATGGCGCCGAGGTATGGAGGATTCGGAATATAGCCGTCAAGATCTTCGTGGCCGAGGACGATATCGGCGAACTGGCCTTTGCGGTCGGGGACGCGGATCGAAACTATGATGCCGCCATAATTCATCGTGTCGATTTCGACACCGTTTGCGTTAGTGAGCGTGTACAAGTTGACGGGCCTCCCGTCCCAAGTGCCAAAAGGTTTTTGCTGAACTCCTGGAGTGTGTTTTGTGGTGGCCTGCGCGAGGGCAAGTCCGCCGATCGATAGGCTGAGCAGGACAGCGACGCATACGGTCATGAGGTGTCTCGGCATCATGCCGGAAAGTGTACTACGGCGAGCGCATTCGTGCCGTGCGCGACCCTACATCACTTCTTATACGGCCACTGCGCCTTGGTGAATAGCGCGCCGTCGATCCAGATGGTCTGCCCGCTGATGAACGATGCTCCTTTGCTGGCGAGAAAAACGACCGTAGGCGCAATGTCGGCGGCCGTGCCCACGCGCCCCAGGGGAGTCAGCTTCGACCATGTGCCCGCATAGTCCGGGTCCTCCGCTCGCGTGCGCTCCGACTCGATCGATCCGGGAGCAATGCAATTGACCCGGATGTTGTATTGGCCCAGTTCGACCGCCGCTTCTTTGGTGAACATCTCGATTCCGCCCTTGCTCGCCGTGTAGGCCACCAGAGACGGGAATGCGAGTTTGTTGCACCCCGACCCCAGGTTCACGATCGATCCGCCACCGTGATCCTTCATATACTTTGCCGCCTGCTGCGTGCACAAGAAGCAGCCTTTCAGGTTCGTGTCGACCACCAGATCCCATTCTTCCTCGGTCACATCGAGCAACGGCTTCCAGGTTTGTACTCCGGCGTTGTTGACCAAGAAGTCGAGCCGTCCAAACGCGCCGATAACACGGTCGAACATTGCCGTCACTTGGCTGCTCGACCGTACGTCGGCTTGAACCGGCAATACGCCGTCCTGTGCGGGCGCTTGCACAGTGCGGATCTCCGCTACCGTAGCATCCACCAAAGACGCTGGATCGTTGTAGTAGTTCACCGCAACGCGGTACCCCTTCCGCGCCAACTCCAGGGCAATTTCTTTGCCGATCCCCCGGCTGGCCCCAGTTACCAGAGCTGTCTGGCCCTGCATAGTCACCTCGATGGATGGCAGAAGATGGACGGCACAAGATTACCGCGAAGAGATCATAACGAACCGCGGGCAAGAGTGCCCGCGCCACGCGGCCGGGCCACACGGCCGCACCAAACCGATAGGTACGCTTCTGGTACCAGCTAAAGCATAGTGGTACCATCGCAGGCGATATGACTTCCCGCAGCTTGTTTCTCGCATCCGTCAGTCTTCTGCCGTTGGCTCTCGTCATAGATTCCACAGGCCAGTCCCAGCCTGCCCCGTCCGCTCCAATTGTGCTGCATGCGGCGCCTCTGCTCGATGTGAAGACTGGCCGCATCGTCAAACCGGGGGAGATCCTGGTGCAAGGCGAACGCATCGTCGAGGTGGGAAGTTCGGTCAAGCGTCCCGCCGGCGCGGAAGTCATCGACCTGGGGGACCGCACTCTTCTTCCCGGATTGATCGACGCGCACATCCATCTCTTTCTCCATCCCGGCGCAGAAGATCTGCAGACGGTGCAGGAATCGGTGCCACAACGCACCATCACGGCCACCCTGGCGGCGCGCGACGACCTGATGGCGGGATTCACCGCCGAGCGCGACATGGGGACCGAAGGCGCCGGCTCAGCCGATACCGCCGTGCGCGATGCGATTAACGAAGGCCGCATTCCCGGGCCGCGGCTGCGCATCAGCGGCAACGCCATCAACATCCTCGGTGGGCACGAGGACGCCCTCGGCTACAACCCGGAGCAGCGCGTTCTGCCCAACGCAAATTACGCCAACAACGCGGATGAACTGGTCGGGGTGATGCGGCAGCAGTTCAAGGAAGGCGCCGACTTCATCAAGATTTACGAGACCGGAGCCGATTCGCTGCGCGACGGAAAACTCGTGACCCCGTATCAGTACACCGAGCCGCAACTCGAAGCGGCGGTAAAAGAAGCTGCGCGCCTGAACCGGCGTGTCGCCGTACACGCGACCGGAGAGCCGGGAACTCTTTTCGCCGCAGAGGCGGGCGTGGCCTCCATTGATCACGCCGATCAGCTCAGCGACCAGACCATGCGACTTATGAAGGAAAAGCAAATTTTCGCGGTACCTACATTCACCATCTTTGAATACTTTGCCGAACACGCTGCGACGCCACAACGGGGCGCGCGCGAACACCAGATGCTCGACGTGAAAGCGCAGGAATTCAAGAAACAGGTCGCTGCCGGAGTGCCCATGGCCGTCGGATCCGATGTAGGCCCGTTTCCCCATGGCACGCAGGCGCGCGAGTTTGTGCTCATGGTGAAATACGGGATGTCTCCGCTGGCCGTGCTGCAGGCGGACCTGTTGAACGGGGCCAAACTGCTCGCCTGGGACGGCCAGATAGGAAGCCTGGAGCCCGGCTATCTGGCCGACGTGATTGCAGTGGCGGGTGATCCGCTGCAAGACGTCAGTGTGCTGCAGAACGTTAGCTTCGTTATGAAGGGCGGCGTGGTCTTTAAGAAATAGGACCGCCGATTCCCAAAATGGTAATTCACCGGCGCAACTGCAAAGAATTGCACACTCCCTCGCGATTCTCATGAGAGACACAAACTAACTGCCTCATTATGAGTAGCTTGCCTCGATTTTGATGCGGGAGTCGCGGCTGCCTGATTGCCCCTTTCTTGAGTGCCACGCCGATTCTAGCGGGCACCTATGACCTTCCGCAGACTCTTTGACTTCTTCCGTTTGAGCTCCGTCGCGCTGCTTGTGGCGGGCGCCCTTTGTCCAGCTTTGCATGCCCAGGCTCCGGACAAGACCCTGCTCGCGCTAGGTCCACTTCCCGACGCGCCTAGTCCGTTCGTCGAAGCCGCCCCGCCGGTCGTCCTCACGCCATCGAACCTTGGGGTCGAGCACAGGTTCCTGGACAACCAGAATCGCGTGCTGTTCATCGCCGCTGCCGCCTTGAACGGAGCCGACTTCGCCGTGACTCGCGCCAACCTGCAGAGTGGCGGACAGGAATTGAATCCGCTGGTTCGCATGTTTGGCCGCTCCACCGCCGGGCTCGCCGCGAATTTTGCCGGGGAAACATTAGGGTCGATCGGTCTCAGCTACTTCTTCCACAAGACCGGCCATCACAAACTGGAACGAGCCGTCTCCCTGGTCAACATCGGAGGCTCCGCCGGCGCCGTGAGTTTCGGCTTGGCGAACCGCTAGGCAAAGTCTGCTGTGTGTAGGGGCCGCGCTCTGGAGCGCGGCCCTTTCATTTTGCGCCGGGGCCGCCGCTGCTGGCATCCAAACTGAGAATCGAATTTGCGCGCCATCGCGGTACGCCGCGAAGTTGGTACTATTAGCCAAACAAAATGAGCGGCCTGAAATCCGCGCGCAAGCGCTTGCTTTGGAGATAGGAACTGACATGAGAATCGCGAAAGACGTCACCGAACTGATTGGCCACACGCCGCTGGTGCGGCTGAACAAGGTCACCGCAGGCTGCGTCGCCGAAGTGGTGGCGAAACTCGAGAGCCAGAATCCCGTAGGCAGCGTGAAAGACCGCATTGGCGTCAGCATGATTGCCGAGGCCGAGCGCGGAGGGAAAATTCATCCCGGCAAAACCGTGCTGATCGAGCCTACCAGCGGCAACACTGGGATTGGTTTGGCCTTCGTCGCCGCCGTCAAAGGCTACAAGCTGATTCTCACCATGCCTGAGACCATGAGCATGGAGCGCCGCGTGCTCCTGCTCGCCTTCGGCGCGGAGATCGTTCTCACCCCCGGCCCGCGTGGAATGACAGGCGCCATTCTCAAAGCGAAAGAAATCCTGGCCAACACTCCCGGCGGCTACATGCTGCAGCAGTTCGATAACCCAGCCAATCCCAAGATTCACTTCGAAACCACCGGGCCCGAGATTTGGGACGACACCGACGGGCGCGCCGACATTCTGATCTCCGGCGTGGGCACCGGCGGAACGATCACCGGAGTCTGCCAGTACATCAAGCCGAAGAAACCTTCGTTCAAAGCCGTGGCCGTCGAGCCCGCGGATAGCGCTGTTCTTTCGGGCGGCAAGCCGTCTCCGCATAAAATTCAGGGCATCGGCGCCGGGTTCGTCCCCAGCATTCTGCGTCGCGACTACATCGACGAAGTCATCACCGTGACCAACGACGAATCCATCGCAATGGCGCGACGACTTCCGCTCGAAGAAGGACTACTGGTCGGCATCTCTTCCGGCGCCGCCGTGGTCGCAGCTCTGAAAGTGGCTCAGCGGGCCGAGAATAAAGGTAAGCTGATCGTGGTGATTCTGCCGTCCTTTGGCGAACGCTATTTAAGCAGTATTCTGTTTCAGGAGCTGCGCGACAAGGCGCTGCAGATTCCGACCGTGGCGCTCCCGGCCTGATCCTGATCCAGAGTATTCGGTTCGAATCGATCCATCGATCATGCCGCACCTGCTCTCGTCAATTCGCGAAGACGTGACCCATGTGATGGAGCACGATCCCGCGGCCAAGTCTCGCCTGGAAGTTTTTCTGTGCTACTCCGGGCTGCACGCGGTCTGGTTCTACCGCATGAATCACTGGCTGTGGAACCATCGCGTGTTCCTGCTGGCGCGGATGCTGTCACAGGCCGCGCGCTTCCTCACCGGAATTGAAATCCATCCTGGAGCAAAGATTGGGCGGCGGCTGTTCATCGATCACGGCCTGGGAGTGGTGATCGGCGAGACCGCGATCGTCGGCGACGACGTGACCCTGTATCAGGGCGTGACTCTGGGCGGCACCGGCAAAGAGCACGGCAAGCGGCATCCCACCCTTGAAGACGGCGTGGTCGTCGGCAGCGGGGCGAAAATTCTCGGCAACATTACGGTGGGGAAGAACTGCCGCATCGGCGCGGGTTCGGTCGTGCTGCGCAACGTTCCAGAAAATTCCACCGTCGTCGGCGTGCCCGGACACATCATCTTCCGCGAAGGCAAGCGCGTTGTGATTACCGACCCGAAACAGATTAACGACCCGCTCTCGGAGGCCTTGGCCTCGGTCGTGACTGAAGTCAACAACCTCCGCGAACGAGTTCAGCAACTCGAAGGCTCGGAGGCCAAGGGCCAACCGCTTTCGGAATCGTTGCAGAGAATCATGGAAGACGTCGACTACCAGATTTAGCCGGCCCGAAGTAATGTGGCTGCAACGGACTGCGGCACGTGGGCGTAGTTCACAAACCACTAACCACTCGCCCCAAACTCCCGACGCGCGCCGGAAATACCGGAGGCCGCACTGAATCCGGATTCCACTGAAAAAGAAATTGTGTCGCTGGTCCGCATACTCTGCCCTGGCATGGACCCATCCCGCAGCGCGAGTGCAATTTCGCCGCGCGCCACGATCGATGCTCCTGCAGGCGCGAATAGGGAACATCCTCACAGCGGCAGACGATCGTTTCGGCGGAAGGCAAACTCCTTAGTTCAGGACGCAGCCGGAAAGCCCGATCCAGCATCCGCGCGAAGCGGTGGGACTCTCGACGCTCTCCAAATAGCTTTTGCGCTGCGTTCTTTTCGCCAACTGCAGCCAGACCGGCGATCTGTCCCTCGACCAGCGCCAACTCCACGCCTCCAATGCCAGTCGGCTCGCCCGCACAGAAAACTCTTTGGACCGACGTTTGCTGGAACTCGTCGACCTGCACAAAACCGCCGCTGATCTGGCAGCCCAGCAGCGATTGCAGCTCAACGTTCGGAACCAGGTGAAACCCGCAAGCCAGAAAGTCGCAGGCGATCACTTCCGTCTTTCCGCCACGCGAAATAGTAACGCTCTCCAGAACCTGCCCGCCATGCGCGCCAATCGGCCAACTGTTTGCGGCAAACGGAATCTCCGCCAGTTCTTTCTTCAGCTGTAGGCCTTGCGTGATCTTCCCGGGGCGGCCCAACAGCCCCACGCCGAACCGCGCCAAACTGCTCCACGACGCTTGCTCACAAATGATAGGAATCTCGGCGCCCTGCTTGCGCAGATAAGCCGCAACCGCCAGCAGCAGCGGACCCGTGCCGGCGACCACCACACGCTTGCCGCGAACCGGGAGCCCCGACTTCACCATCGCCTGCAATCCGCCCGCCCCCATCACATTCGGCAGAGTCCAGCCGGGAAACGGTAGAAACCGTTCCCGCGCGCCGGTCGCCAGCACCAGATTCGTGTAGCGCAATTCGCAGACATCGTCGGTCCCCTCTGCCAGTAAGACGCCCGTTTCCGGCTGATGAAAAACCCTCATCCCAAAGAGCTTGGTGATGTCTGCATTCCGCAGCCGGCTGCTCCATGCCGTCGCTTCCTGGCCATGGTCGTCTTCTGCTCCTCGCCAGATTTGGCCGCCGCAGTTCGGGTTGTCGTCCACGATTCCGACGCGCCCTCCGCGTTCCGCCGCCCGCACCGCCGCTGCCATGCCTGCCGGTCCCGCGCCAATCACGAGCACGTCGAACGGTTGCTGCGAATCCTTATCCATCATCCATCCGTTCTCACTTCCATCCCCGGCTCACAAACAATTTGGCAGCTTCGGCAATGCGGTGTTCCATTGATCGACACGCGGCACTCAAAACAGATTCCCATCCCGCACAAAGGCCCGCGCGGTTCGCCGCTCACCGATCTCCGGCAGGGCTGCCCGGCAATCGCCACGGCCACAGCGACCGTCGCTCCCGCAGGCACGGCCACCGGCGAACCGTTCACGCTCAACGTCACGGCTCTCAACAATGAATCATGCATGCGCAACTTCCTTCACCGCTCGCGATGGCAAATACGGCTCAATCGGAATCTCGGGTTTCGCCCCTGTGATCTGATCCACCAGAATTCTCGCCGAGGCCAGCGAGGTCGTAATCCCCAGCCCCTCATGCCCCGTCGCCAGGAACAGCGACTTATCTCCCGGCCACGGACCGATCAGCGGCAACTTGTCAGGCGTAGCCGCGCGGAATCCAGTCCACGTCCGCACCGCCGACATCTGCCCCAGACCCGGCATGTATTCCTGGGCGCGGCGCAGCATCCGCGTCAGCATCGCCTGGTCGACTTCTCCGTGTTCCGCGCCATATTGCCGCGACGAGCCAATCAGGATCTGCCCCGTCCGTCGCGGCTGCACATTGAACGCCACCGAATCGCTCGTAACCGAGTGCGCGCTCTTCAGGTAGCCCAGTTCCACCAACTGATGCCGCAAGAATCCCGGATAACGATCGGTGATGACCAGATGCCCTTTGCGCTTCTTGATCTCCATACCGCGCGTCAGCTCCGGCGCCCACGCTCCCGCCGCGTTCACAACCATCCCGCCAGCAATCTCGACCCCGTCAGACAGCCGCACTCGCCCTTCCCCGATTTGTGTAACCGGCGCGCCCAGTTGAAGCTGCGCCCCGAGTTCTTGCGCGCGCTCCATAAGAAAGCGAGCCGCGCACGGCGGATACAGCACTGCATCCTCTGCTACCAGCAGGCCGCCGGCCATGCCATCGCGCAGATTGGGCTCGAGTCGCTGCAATGCCTCCGAGTCGACCACCAACGTGGGAACTCCGCGCTGCGCGTAGTAATCGTGCTTGCGCCGCACCTCGGCCATCTCCTCTTCGTCGGCCGCGACCCAGATCGTCCCACACTGGTCGTACTCAACGTCCTCTGGCAAGTCCCGCCGCAGCGCTTGCCAGAGCTGCTGCGAGTAGCGCGTCAGGGCAAATTGCGCCTCGGAGTCATCCATCACCACGATGTGCCCCATCCCGGCAGCCGTGGCCCCGCTTCCCACCATCTCCCGGTCCACCACTGCGACTCGCATGCCGCGCCGCGCACACTCGTCGGCACAAGCCGCGCCCACGATCCCGGCGCCCACGATAACCACGTCATACGTTGCGGCGTTCATACCGTCCCGGAGCGCATACCCGCGCGCCCCAATTCGATCTTTCCCCAATTCGACGCTTAGTGTAGACAATATCCAATGCCTTTGCACTGGTACCATGACTGCGCGGTCGAGTTTGAAGTGAAAGCCTCGAAGCACAGCGAACTCCTCTTTGCCCTCCGTGGTTAAGTCCGCGCTCGGAGCAAAGATGACGGATGAAGTCTTTGACAAAGGCACGCGGCTCCGTTTAATGTTCCGTTTGCGTAAACGTTTACGAATCGGTTTTGCGCATTGCATCTTGAGCATTTAAGATCCCTTATTTCCCCCCAATGCTGCTGAAGACACTGCGCGAAGAAGTGCTGGAAGCGAACCTCGAACTGGTTCGCCGGGGCCTGGTGCTCTACACCTTCGGCAATGCCAGCGGCATCGATCGGCGCGAAGGTCTGGTCGCCATCAAGCCCAGCGGCGTTCCCTATGACAACCTCACGCCGGAGCAGATCGTGATTTCCGACCTCGCCGGGAAAATCGTCGACGGAACTCTCCGCCCGTCCTCGGATCTGCCGACGCATTTGGAGTTGTACAAGCACTTCCCCACCATCGGCGGCGTAGCGCACACGCATTCTGAATTTGCCACCGCCTGGGCCCAGGCCGAAACGCCGATTCCCTGTTTCGGCACCACCCACGCCGATTCCTTTCACGGCCCGATTCCGGTCACCGAGCCCTTGAGCGCAACCGAAATTGCCAGCGACTACGAACTCGAAACCGGTACTGCGATCTGCCGCGTCTTTACCAAACTTGATCCCACTGCGATTCCGGCGGTTCTGGTCGCCGGGCACGCTCCGTTTTGCTGGGGTCCAACTGCTGCCGAAGCCGCCCATAATGCGGTCATTCTCGAATACGTGGCCCGCATGGCGTGCCACACGCTCTCGATCAACGCCGAATCCCGGCCGCTGCCGCGCGCATTGCACGACAAACATTTCCTGCGCAAGCACGGCCGCAATGCCTACTACGGACAGGTAAAAACCTAATGAATCTAGCCCTCGTCGTCTCAGGTTCGTCCAGCCTGGTTCACCTTCACACGGTGGACATGGTCATCGTGGTTTTCTACTTTGCGCTCGTGCTGGCCATTGGCGTGTACCTCAAAGGACGGGCCAACACCGGCGAAGACTTCTTCATGGCGGGCCGGGAAATGACCGCTTGGGTCGCTGGCCTGAGCTTTCTCTCGGCAAATCTGGGCGCGTTGGAATTGATGGGCTGGGCGGGTTCTGCCTATCAATACGGCATTCTGGCGACGCACTGGTACTGGATCGGCGCCATCCCGGCCATGCTGTTTCTGGCGCTGGTGATGATGCCGTTTTACTACATCTCCAAGACCCACTCTGTCCCGGGATATTTGAAGCTGCGTTTCGGTGAACCCGCCCGAGCGCTATCCGCGGTTTCATTCGCCTTTATGACCGTGCTGATGAGCGGCGTCAACATGTTCGCCATGGCCAAGGTCATGCAAATCGTGTTGGGATGGGACATCAATTTCAGCATCTGGGTTTCGTCTCTCACAGTTGCGGTGTACGTGACCCTGGG
This sequence comes from Acidobacteriota bacterium, assembly GCA_013289685.1. Classification (GTDB taxonomy): domain Bacteria; phylum Acidobacteriota; class Terriglobia; order Terriglobales; family Acidobacteriaceae; genus Sulfotelmatobacter. The sequence continues at coordinate 191,416 of JABCZL010000013.1, forward strand.
CGGATTGCGCTCAGCAATCTTCAATGAAGTTCTGCAGTTCTTTTTGATTTGGGCCGGCGCCCTGTTGATTCCGATTCTTGGGCTCTACGAGGCAGGCGGCTGGGGCAACCTCAAGATTCTGATCGCGCAACGCGCCTCAGAACAGTATGTCCACCTGTGGGCCGGTTTGGGTCACTTCAGTACGAATCCCATGGGCATTCACTGGACCGGAATTGTCTTCGGACTCGGAGCAGTTATTTCCATGGGCTACTGGACGACGGATTTTCTCGTCGTGCAGCGCATTCTGGCTGCGAAAGATATTCGCAGCGCCGAGATGGCGCCAATTATCGGCGCCGGATTCAAGATGCTGGTGCCCATCATCGTAATTCTCCCCGGCCTGCTTGGGCTGGGCTTGCTCCCGATGAAGCTGGTTCCGGAGTCTGTGGCGACCGTTACTCATGGCTACAGTTACAACGACGTCCTCCCTCTCATGCTGGCCCGTTACTGCGGGCCAGGGCTGTTGGGCCTCGGCGTTACAGCGCTGATTGCCGGCTTCATGTCGGGAATGGCCGGCAACGTCAGCGCCTTCACGACCGTCTGGACCTATGACATTTACCGCCCACTCATCAACAGCAAAGGCAGTGACCATCACTATGTAAACATGGGGCGCTGGACCACGATCATCGGCGTCCTCATAAGCGTAGGTACGGCCTACCTCGTCATGCGTTCGGCCAGCATCATGGATTACGTGCAAGCGTTGTTCAGTTTCTTCATTGCTCCGTTGTTTGGCACTGTAGTACTCGGCATGCTGTGGAAGCGCGCAACCAACGCCGGCGGATTTTGGGGACTGCTTTGCGGCACCCTTTCCTCGGTCAGCATGTGGACCTGGGTCAAGATCGATCCCACCGCCCTGCGCTATGTTGCGCTCTCACCTGATGCCAAGGTGCTCGCGCAAGACATGTACCAGGCGCTGTGGTCGTTTCTGGTGTGCGTGATCGTGACCGTCGTGGTGAGTCTGGCCGGCAAGCCGCAGCCTGACAGCGCTTTGGCAGGTCTGGTCTATGGTGAGACGCAGATCCCGTCCGTGGGTGACGTCCCGCTATATCAGAAGCCGCTGTTCTGGGCAGCGATTGTCGGGATCATATTCGTCGTGTTGAATATCATTTTCTGGTAAGCGGAGGACTTATGACAACACCGGGCAGATCCGCCTCAATCTGGTTTTTTATCGGCATCTCGCTGCTGGTCAATGGCGTGCTGATTCTCGGCGCCGGACTGTATGAATACGCGCATCCGCCCGCGCCAGAGCTTCAGGTGGTGCTGTTCCGACTCCACTCCGGCGTGTGGTGGGGCGGGCTGTTGACCCTGCTGGGCGGTTTTTACACGTGGCACTACGCCCCATCGCGGGCACGTGATTAACGGTCTACCAATCAGGAGAGAGATTTATGTCCGAAAAGAAAATGACGATGGGCGTCATCATCGGGAACCGGGGATTCTTTCCCGGCGAGTTGGCGAAGTCCGGGCGCGAAGAGATGATCCAGGCGCTCACGAAAGCTGGCATGGATTGCGTGGTGCTCGGTCCCGAAGACAGCAAGCACGGCGCAGTCGAAACTCACGAGGAAGCCAAGCGCTGCGCGGCGCTGTTCCGCAAGAATAGCGACCGTCTCGATGGAGTGATCGTCTCGCTGCCCAACTTCGGCGACGAGCGCGCCATTGCCGACACGATGCGCCTGTCGAAACTCGACGTTCCGGTGCTGGTGCAGGCCACGCCCGACGATGCTGCAAATATGACCATCCTGCACCGCCGCGACAGTTTCTGCGGAAAGATGTCGGCGTGCAACAACCTGCGTCAGTATGGCATTCCCTATTCGCTCACGAAGCTGCACACCGTAAGTCCTGCCTCAGCCGATTTTAAAAATGACCTCGCGTGGTTCGCGGCCGTCTGCCGCGTAGCCAATGGGATGCGCAACCTGCGCGTGGGCAGCATCGGCGCACGGCCCACGGCGTTCAATACTGTCCGCTACAGCGAGAAGCTTCTCGAAGCCCACGGCATCTCCACCGAAACGCTCGACCTCTCCGAAGTCTTTGGCCGCATCGCTAAGTTGAAAGACGATCACGCCGGAGTGCAGGCGAAGCTTGCCGAAATTCGCAAATACGTCACCACCAGCGGCGTTCCCGACGCAGCCCTGATCAAGATGTCGAAGCTCGGCTACGTGATCGATGACTGGATGAAGCAGACCGACGTGAAGATCAGCGCGGTGCAGTGCTGGACGTCGATGGAGGAATACTTCGGCGTCGTCCCCTGCACCATCATGAGCATGATGAGCAACAACCTGCTGCCCGCGGCCTGCGAAGTGGACGTGTGCGGAACGCTCAGCATGCACGCGTTGGCACTGGCCTCGCAGAGTCCCAGCGCCTTGCTCGATTGGAACAATAATTACGGCGACGACCCCAACAAGGCCGTCTGCTTCCATTGCAGCAATCTGCCGAAGCATTTTTTCCAGGACGTCCGCATGGATTTCCAGGAAATCATCGCCGGAACCGTCGGCAAGGAAAATACGTTCGGCACAGTCGTGGGCCGCGTGAAGCCCGGGGCGATGAGCTTTGCCCGCTTCTCGACCGACGACACCGCTGGAGTTATGCGCGGCTACGTGGGCGAAGGTTCGTTCACCAGCGATGCACTGAATACGTTCGGAGGCGTGGGCGTGGTGCAGATCGCCGAACTGCAGAAGTTGCTACGTTACATCTGTGAAAACGGATTCGAGCATCACGTGGCGGCGAACTTCTCGACTACCGCCGCAGCCGTCCACGAAGCCGCCGTGCGCTACCTGGGATACCAGATGCACTGGCACGGCAACGCTTCGTAGCGCCGCCGTCCCGGCGGCTGTAGCGGGGGCGTCTCGCCCGCGCACGTGCGAGGCCAAGATAGCCGCGCGGCAGCCGGCAAGATGCCAACTATGTTCCATTAACCTCCCGCGATGGCCCCGACAATCAAGAAAGGTTCTTTCCCCGAGGCAACCGCTTCCGGCAGCGGGGCGTCGGGCGCCTCGTGAGACAAATCCTCCTCGCAGGCGAAGAAGCGCAAGAACGCTCGCCGCTGCAGCGTGCCGTGGTCGCGGATCGTACCCCGCAGCATGGGATAGCGAGCCTCCAGTGCATCGAGAACCGTGCGCTGCGTGACCGGGCTCTCGACCTCGAGTTGAATCTCGCGGCCGACGTGCGCCAAGGTGCGAAGATGTTGCGGAAGCTCAACCCGAATCGTTGCCATCTGCCAACCTTCACTTCACATAGGTCTCTTGCATATAGAGAGCTTTCCATTCGTTCCCGTCGCGAATCCAGACTTCCCCGAAAGCACTCTTTGCCTTTGAGACCTCGCCGCCGGACTTGCCCTCATACTGCGCGATGTAGGTAACCAGCGCTGCATTCGGCCCAATCGATTTTACGGTGAAATCACTGAGCGTGTAGCTGGTGAGTTCGAACTCATCCGGCGCATTGACTTGCGTGTTCTTGTCGCCGAAAGCGCTCAGGCCCTCCTCGAACTGGCGGAATCCGCCATCCAGTAGAGAGGCAAGAGTGGCTTTGTCTTTGTTCTTATAAGCCTCCCAGAGCTTCCGCACCTGCGCTTCGATTGGAGGAGGTACAGTCGCAGACTTGGCCGCTTGCTGCTTCTCCTGCGCTGTGGCTGCACTCGCCAGAAACAACGACAACAACAATGCAACTGCAACCAATGCTCGCTTCATGTTTTCTCCCCGGGACAAAACCTGAGCTGCTCATTACCCGATGTTCGAGAGAGTCAAAGACCCCACCCTCTCGCAAAAAGACGCGAGAAGGGTGGGGCAGCCGCTCGTTTTCTACGCCAGCGTCTGCACTTCCACCGACAGCACCGCCGGCAGATCACGGACGATCGGATTCCAGCTGTCCCCCGCATCCGCAGAGCAATATACCTGTCCGCCTGAAGTGCCGAAATAGATGCCGCACTTGTCGAGCGTATCCACTGCCATGGCGTCACGCAGGACGTTAACGTAGCAGTTTTCTTGCGGCAACCCTTTGGTCAGCGCTTCCCATTCGTTGCCGCCGGTCCGGCTACGGTAGACGCGCAGCTTGCCCTCGTGTACGAAATGCTCCCCATCGCTCTTGATGGGAATCACGTAAATCGTTTCCGGCTCGTGCGAATGTATGTCGATGACAAAGCCGAAATCGGTCGGCAGGTTGCCGCTGATCTTGATCCACTGGTCGCCGGCGTTGTCGCTTCGCATCACGTCCCAGTGCTTCTGCATGAACAGCACTCCCGGACGAGTCGGGTTCATGGCGATGTGGTGCACGCAGTGGCCGATCTCGGCGGTCGGGTTGGGAATGTATTTCGAGTACAGCCCTTTGTTGATGGGCTTCCAACTCTTGCCGCCGTCATCGGTGCGGAAAGCGCCCGCGGCTGAGATTGCAATATAGATGCGATCCGGATTGCTGGGATCGAGAATCACAGTGTGCAGGCACATGCCTCCGGCGCCGGGCTGCCACTTCGGGCCGGTGCCATGGCCGCGCAGGCCAGGTAGTTCGTGCCAGTTCTCGCCGCCATCGGTCGAACGAAACAGAGCGGCATCTTCGACTCCGGCGTAAACCGTGTTGGGATCGGTGAGCGAGGGTTCGAGATGCCAGACCCGCTTGAATTCCCACGGATGCTGCGTGCCGTCATACCACTGATGCGTGGTCAGAGGGGCGGCCGCCGCGTCATAGGCAAACTTGTTGCTCACGGTCTTGGGCGGGCCAGGAGCTACGGGCTCGCCGGGCGGCGTTCCCGGCTGGTGCCAGGTTTTGCCGCCGTCGTCGGAGCGTTGAATGACCTGTCCAAACCATCCGCTGGTCTGCGAGGCGTAGATGCGATTCGGATCCGCGGGCGATCCCTTGAGGTGATAGAGCTCCCACCCGGCGAAATGCGGGCCGCTGACATCCCAGTTCTGACGCTTGCCGTCCGCCGTAAGAATGAATGCGCCTTTTTTTGTGCCTACCAGGACTCGAACCTTGCTCATGCGTAGCTCCTTTTGCTGGGATTTTCCGGGAATCGATTTTATACGATTTTACCTGTGCGAATTTGGCACAGGTCAAGCCTCAACCGAGGGAAAATCGACGGCGAGCCCAGCCCAGTCAGCACGACGAAGTTGTTAGCGGGCTGGTAGTTTGGCACGCTCGTAGACTCGCACGTAATCCACCAGCATGGTCTGCGGGAAAACACTGGACGCGTCTGGACTCCCCGGCCAGTTGCCGCCAACCGCCACATTGAGCAGCAGAAAGAATGGATGGTCGTAAACCCACTTCGCGCCTTTCGGCAGGTCGGCGGGAGTCCGGGTCGCATAGAGATGGTCATCGACGTAAAAACGGATCGCGTTCGGTTCCCACTCCACGGCGAACAGGTGAAAGTCGTCGGCAAAACGCTGGTTAGAGGGAAGCGCGTAGGGCGAGCCGATGCCGCCAGCGCCGGAATATCCCGGCCCGTGAATCGTCCCGTGAACCAGCGCGGGCTCTTTGCCAATGTTCTCCATAATGTCAATCTCGCCACAGCCGGGCCAGCCGGGCTTTTCGATGTCGTTGCCCAGCATCCAGAAAGCGGGCCAGATCCCCTGTCCACGCGGAATTTTAATGCGCGCTTCGAATCGTCCGTAAGTCTGCGAGAATTTTCCCAGGGTCTTGAGTCGCGCGGAAGTGTAGTTTCGGGTGACGCCATCCGCGCCGGTGTATTTCTCCTGCAACACTTTGATGACGAGATTGCCGTCCTGTTGGTAGGCGTTGTCGAGGCGCTTCGTGTAGTACTCAAGCTCGTTGTTGCCCCAGCCTCCGCCGCCGGTTTCGGAGACCCATTTGGAGCCGTCGACCGCCGAGCCGTTAGGGCCGCTGAACTCGTCGCTCCAAACCAGTTTCCATGCACGGTCGGCGGGCGGCGGACCCGTTGCTTGTGCCGCCGCGGACGCGACACCTCCACCGACCAACATAATTGCTCCGAATAAAACAGCGCGCTGCCATCTCGATTTCATCTTCATCACTATCACTGCTCCCGTAAGACTGAGAATCACTCCCACTATACTTTCGAACTATACTCACCCACTGTCCTCCCGCACTATACTCACCGCAAACAATTCGTGCCAGGAGAACTCCGTGTCCAACGAACAGACCAGACGAACCTTCCTGAAACTATCTGCCGTGGGATTGACTGCAACCGCGACCGCCGACCTGGCTGCGGCCCTCTCACCTTCCGCCGCCGCGCCTCCCGCAGGAGAGATCACGGTGCGCGTGACCAGCGGCAAACTCCGCTACACTCCAGTGGACAGCTTGACGTGGCGAACCGCCGCCAAGACGGTGGAGAACGCGAACGCCATTGTGCTCGATCCCGGCAAGAAGTTCCAGCAGATGCTGGGCTTTGGAGCGGCTTTCACCGACGCTGCCTGCTACACGTTCAATCAGCTTCCCGCCCCGGCTCGCGACGAATTGTTTCATGATCTGTTTCATCCCTCGGAAATGGGGCTCAACGTTTGCCGCACCTGCATTGGGTCCAGCGACTATTCCACCGAAATGTTCAGCTATGACGAAGGCGAGCCTGACCCCGAAATGAAGCGGTTTTCGATCGCGCATGACCAGGCCTACGTGTTGCCCATGCTGCGCCAGGCGCGGAAAGTGAATCCAGACTTGTTCTTGTTCTCCTCGCCGTGGAGCCCTCCGGGATGGATGAAGGCCGGAGGCTCGATGCTGGGCGGATCGATGCGGCCGCGCTACTTCGGTCCGTATGCGCAATACTTCGTGAAGTTCCTGCAGGCTTATGCCGCGGAGGGCGTACCGGTGCAGGCGATCACGGTGCAGAACGAAGTGGACACCGACCAGGACGGCAGGATGCCCGCATGCCTGTGGCCGCAGGAATACGAAATCGGATTCGTCAGGGACCACCTGGGGCCGGCGCTGCAGCAGAATGGCCTCTCCACTAAGATCTGGATTCTCGACCATAACTACAACCTGTGGGGCCGCGCCATCTGCGAGCTTGACGAACCAGGTCTGCGCAAGTACTGCAACGCTATCGCCTTTCATGGATACGTGGGCACGCCGGAAATGATGGACAAGGTGCACGACGCGCATCCCGATGCGCAACTGTATTGGACCGAAGGCGGTCCCGACTACACGTCTCCCGATTATGCGACCGACTGGACGAATTGGGGGAAGACGTTCACCCAGGCCATTCGACACTGGTGCCAGACGATCAGCGGATGGAATCTTGCGCTCGATGAAAAGGGGAAACCCAACATCGGGCCGTTTCCGTGCGGCGGGACGGTGACGATCCATTCGCAGACGAAAGAAATCACGCGCAGCGGCCAGTACTGGGCCTTTGCGCATTTCTCGCGAACCGTGCGGCGGGGGGCGAAGAGATTTGAATCCACCTGCAAGCTGGCCGGTGTCGAGCAGGTTGGCTTCGAAAATCCGGACGGACAGAAAGTACTGGTGGTCACGAATTCCGGGCCCGCGAAAAAGGCAACTCTAAAACAGGCAGACAAGACCGCCGAGCTTGCCCTGGCGCCGGATTCCATGACCACTCTAACCTGGAGTTAAGCTGGTGTTTCTTGCGGACCTGGGGTTACCGTGGCTTTCGGAGTGAAAGAATTACATTCCCTGTTTTTGCGCTGCTGCTTCCAATCGCTTCAAAACCAAGGGCTTACGCTTTGGCACGCCCGGTGCAACCTTTTCTACGTTCCCGACCTCTGATTGAGGCTTGTTGCTTTGCCGGCGAAGCGATCGAGGCGGAGGTTTGCGTCTGAGTCGGCCAACTGTGAGAATCGCCCTCGTCTCCTGACGCCATCCGCGTGATCGCGTCCGTAGCGAAGTCTAGCCCTGTCATTACTACCAGTGTCGATTGCATGTGGTGCTTGCTGAAGTGGGTTTCGGAGGACGTGTCAGATGCGATTGCTCAGCGCTCGACTCATCGTCTCGCTCATTGTTGGCGTCACGCTGGTATCGCTTTGCACCTCGTATTACCAGGTCCTGGTGCTGAACCGCGGGCTGGAGAAAGACTTGCAGCGGCGCGCCGAAGTGCTGGGGGAGAGTCTCGCCAGAAATGTAGAACGCGATCTGGAGCGGGACCCACAGCACGCCCCGCAGAAAACGGTCAAGCAGTTCGGGAGCCGCGAACATTTGGCGGGACTGGCAGTCTACGATCCGCAAGGCAATCCCATTGCAGTTACTACCAGCCTGCAGCCGCTGATGGCGAACGCCCCCGCCATCGTATTGCAAGGCCTCAAAGAAGATCACGACACGAGCGCCTTCCTGCGGATGGGAACAGTCAGGATCCATATCTACGCTTTGCCCTTGCATCGCGGAGACGACCTGATCGGCATTCTAGCGATTGTGCACGACGCCCAGTACATCCGGGGCGAGAGCAAGCGCGTGTGGCGGGAAACCTTCCTGAGCGGTCTGGCCCACGTCATACTGATCGTACTCATCACCTTATTGATCGTGCGCTGGAGCATCACCGGACCGATCGCGCGGACTGCCCATTGGATGAAGGCCTTGCGAACCGGGCGAGGCGCGGTGCGGATTCGCGTGCCGGATCTGGAAATGTTTCGTCCGCTCGCACGGGAAGTCGCGACCTTTGCCGAGAGCCTGAATACCGCCCGGTCGGCGGCGGAGTTAGAGGCTCGCTTGCGCGAGACCGGAGAGTCCATGTGGACCTCCGACCGGCTCGCGGTGCACGTTCGCGCCCGGCTGGAAGACGGCAGGCTGTTCGTGGTCTCGAACCGCGAACCTTACATGCACATCCGGCGCGGAAAATCGATCGCCGTCAACGTGCCGGCCAGCGGTCTGGTGACCGCGATCGAGCCCGTGCTGCGCGCCTGCGATGGAACCTGGGTCGCTCACGGATCCGGCGACGCCGACATGGAAATGGTGGACGGACATGACCGCTTGCTGGTCCCGCCCGACGATCCGCGCTACACCCTCCGGCGAATCTGGCTGACCAAGGAAGAAGAGGAAGGCTATTACTACGGGTTCGCCAACGAGGGTCTGTGGCCTCTCTGCCACATCGCCCATACGCGCCCGCTGTTCCGCGCCAGCGACTGGAAGCATTATCAGGAAGTGAACCGCAAGTTTGCCGACGCCCTGCTGGAAGAAATGGAGAACGTCCGAAAGCCCGTCGTGTTAGTGCAGGATTACCACTTTGCTCTGCTCCCGAGAATGATTAAGCAGAGCCGGCCCGACGCGCGCGTGGCCATCTTCTGGCATATTCCCTGGCCAAACCCGGAGGCGTTCGGGATTTGTCCATGGCAGCGCGAACTGGTGGACGGGCTGCTGGGCGCCGATCTCGTCGGGTTCCACATCCAGGCGCATTGCACCAACTTTCTGCAGACGGTCGATCGCATTGTCGAATCACGCATTGACTGGGAGCACTTCTCGGTGCAGCGTCTCGACCATCCCACGGCGGTGCGGCCCTTTCCCATCAGCGTGGAGTCTCCGGATGGGCCCGCCGATCCCTCGCGTGAATCCGCCTATGAGGAACGGACTGCGCTGCTGAAGTCCCTGGGCGTTGAGGCCGCCCTGATGGGCGTAGGCGTCGACCGCATGGATTACACGAAGGGAATTTTGGAACGGTTTCTGGCTATCGAGCGCCTTCTGGAAAAGTATCCGCGCTACCAGGGCGTGTTTACTTTCGTGCAGATTGGCGCTCCTACTCGCACTCACATCAAGCGTTATCACGACTTGCAGGCTGAAGTCGAGGCGGAAGCCGACCGTATTAACTGGCGATTCCAGGCGGGTCAGTGGAAACCCATCGTCCTGTTGAACCGGCAGCACAGCCACACAGAAATCGCGCCATATTATCGTGCCGCTGATTTGTGTCTGGTGACCTCGCTGCACGATGGCATGAACCTGGTCGCCAAGGAATTCGTGGCCACCCGCCACGACGAGCGCGGTGTGCTGATTCTCAGCTGTTTTACCGGCGCAGCCCGCGAGTTGCGGGACGCGTTGCAGGTCAATCCCTACGACATCGATCAGACGGCTGAGGCGATTCGCGCCGCCCTTGAAATGCAACCCGAAGAGAAGCAGATGCGCATGCAGCGCATGCGGAAGCAGGTGAGGGAGCACAACGTATATCGCTGGGCGGGAAGCCTGATCGGCGAGCTTTGCGAAGTTCGCCTGGATGTTGCAGAGGGCGCCGGCAACAAGTACCAGGCGGGTGCCCCGGTTGCATAGCGCGGGCCGCTAACCGTAGCGCCGGCGTCTCGCCGGCTTTCGCGAGCGCAACTTGCGCTCGCATTCGCGCGGGCGAGACACCCCGCGACAGCCGCCGGGACGGCGGCGCTACTTTGTGTCACGCCCGTTCACGGGCATCAACTTCCACGCCCAGTCGTGCATTCGACAGATTGGCATAGGCACTCGGAAGTTTGGGAACCACTGTCATCCGCCGCGGAGTGGCGTCTTTCTCAATCTGCCGCAGCACCGTCTCCGCGGCGCATTCGCCCAACTCCGACAGCCATCTTCGCATGTCATCGGCTATCGGTTCTCCGAAAGACATGTATTCAAGTTCCACCGAAGCCACTGGCAGTTCCAGATTCTGCGGCAGGATTGCGTCAATGGCGATCACGCCTTCGATCCCCCGTTGCTGAAGCTGAATGGGGATCGTGTTCCACTCCGACCCGCAATCAAACGCTTCGAGCGCCAGCATGTAGCCACGGCGATGCAACAAACCTTGCACTCCGGCCACGACCCGGGCAACCGACGCCCGGCCGATATCCGGAGTGATGGCGGCCACCACGCGGCTTCGTTTGGTGCGCAGCGATCGAGCCCACAGGTTGGGCCGATAGTTGAGTTCGCCCGCGGCCCGGAAGACGCGCTCTTTGGTGCGCTGCGGAATCGCCGAGGACGCGGGCGTATTGTTCAATATGGCAGAGACCGAACACGGGGCAAGTCCAACTCGCTCGGCGACGGTTCGCAGGCTCACCACAGATTTTTTGTCCGACACATATCCTCCTCATCCTGTTTCAGGATTCGCAAGCGCACTCACATTTTCAGTTGCGGCCCGCAGGCCCATCACGCCGACGACGAGGTCAACCGGAATCCATACACAGGGAAAACCAAACTGCCAACGTTTGGAGGGCCTTCTGCGACTTTGCAGAAGATGCACAACTACTTTGTCGCAGATGCGCCGGATAGTCCAACGCAAAAAATCCATCGTAAAGATTAGTTCAGCGGGGGTGATCGACAAAGCGAAGTCGAAGGAATCTCGCGTGGAGGTGCGCTATGCTCTCTAAGTGCCCAGCCACTTTCCATCCCGCGGAGATCACAAGCTGATCCAAATTGTCGACGCCGCCCTGGCCGATGCTACGCAGCGCAGCGGCAAGTGGCTGGCCTGCCGCCCCGGATGCACACAGTGTTGCATCGGCGCATTCCCCATCAATCAACTCGACGCCACGCGCTTGCAGCGAGGTCTTGCCGACCTGGCGAAGCGTGACCCTGAGCGCGCAGCGCGCATCCGCCAGCGTGCACGCGAGTCGGCCACCCGCCTGGCGCCGGAGTTTCCCGGCGATACCGTCAGCGGTGTATTGGACGAAGGAAAAGAAGCCGAGCGCCTGTTCGCTGATTTTGCGAATGACGAACCCTGTCCGGTGTTAGACCCGAAGACCGGACTCTGCGAGCTCTACGAATCGCGTCCCATGACCTGCCGCGTCTTCGGTCCTCCCGTGCGTTCCGAAGACGGCCTGGGCGTTTGCGAACTGTGCTTTCAAGGAGCGACTGATAAAGAGATTGCCGCTTGTGAGATGACGCCCGATCCGGACGACCTGGAATCACGCCTGCTCGCAGAACTCGAAAAAAACACGGGCAGGCACGGAAACACGATTATCGCTTTCTGCCTCGCATGCTGAGCGGAGTCGAATCAGGCTTGCTTCTTCTCCAGTTCCGCCCAGCGCGCGTAGAGTTCATCTACTTTTTCCTGAGCTTCTTGCAACTCAGCGTGGGCAGTTATCAGGCGCGTAGAATCGCTGGCGATCGCCGGGTCTTCGGCTGCCGCGCGCTTTGCCTCCAGCACCTGGTCCGCTGCGGCGACCCGCTCCTCAATGCTGGCATATTCGCGGGCTTCCAGATAAGACAGCTTCTTCTTCGACGATGCCGCGGGATCCGCAGTGGCCGGGTCACCTGCAATGTTCCGTGCAGTTGTACGCGCACTAGTCTCCGCGACTTCCTGCCGTTCCGCCTGCCAGGTCTCCCACTGCGAGTAGTCCGCAAACCGCTCGGCGCCACCCTGGCCGTCGAGTCCCAGCACGACGGTCGACACGCGGTCGAGCATGTAGCGATCGTGTGTCACCAGCACCAGCGATCCGCGAAACTCAAGCAGACTTTCTTCCAGAATCTCGAGCGTCGGGATGTCGAGATCGTTGGTGGGCTCATCCAACAAGAGAACGTCGGCAGGCTGAAGCATCAGCTGTGCGATCAATACCCGGGCCCGTTCGCCACCGGAAAGCCGTTCGACCGGCTGATTCAGCTGCTCGCCCTTGAACAGAAATTTCGCCGCCCACGACGCCACGTGAACCACGCGGTCTTGATAGATGACCGAGTCGCCCTCCGGAGCCAGCGCCCGGCGCAGCGTTACATTCGGGTCGAGTTCCCGGCGCTGGTCGAAGTACACGATGCGCAACTTTTCGGCGCGTCGAATCTCTCCCATGGTCGGCGCAACTTCTCCGCGTAACAGCCGCAGCAAAGTTGTCTTGCCGCTGCCGTTCGGACCGACCAACCCAACCCTGAGCCCCGCGGAAATAATGAAGTTCAAACCGTGAAACAGCCGCCGACCGCCGATCTCGTACGACACGCCCTGCAGCTCGATCAGCCGCTTGGTCTTGCGATCGGTCGCCGAGAAATCGATTTGCGCGGTGCTGCTCCGGGTGCGCGTGTTCAGGTCCGCCAGTTCCCCCATCAGCTCGCCGGCCTTGTCGATTCGCGCTTTGGATTTTCGCGTGCGCGCCTTGGCTCCGCGGCGCAGCCACTCAATCTCCGAGTGAACCAGATTTTCCAGCGCTTCCTGCCGCTTCGATTGCGCGTGCAGGAATTCCTCTTTCTTCTCCAGGAACGTGCTGTAGCGCCCCTTCACCCGCAGCAAGCCATCCGGATAGACGCGGCTCAGTTCGGCCATCTCGGTGGCAACGTTCTCCAGAAAATAACGGTCATGACTGATCACCACACAGGCGAAGCCTGTTTGCTCCAGCACTTCTTCGAGCCACTCGATGCCCGCCAGGTCCAGATGATTCGTGGGCTCGTCAAGCTGAAGGATGTCGGGCCCCTGCACCAACGCCTGCACAGTGGCCAGGCGTTTCTGCCAGCCGCCTGACAGAGCCGTGGCATGGGCCTCCAGATCCTCGAAGCCCGCGCGCCCCAGCGTCTCGGCGAAACGGGTACCGCGCTCCGACTCTGGCACGGCAGAGCTCTTCAGCGCAGCATCGACCACCGACCGCACCGTGTCCCCGGCCCGAAATTCGGATTCCTGCTCCACATAACTCAGGCGGATGCGTTTGCGGACAGCGATTTCTCCGGCGTCCGTATCTTCCGTACCAGCGAGAATTCGCAGCAGCGTGGATTTCCCCGAGCCGTTGGGACCGATGAGCCCAATGCGATCTCCTTCAGAAACGGTGAAAGACACGTTCTGAAACAGAGGGTCGGCCCCGAAGGCTTTCGAGATGCTGCGAACATTGATCAGCGGCGGCAAGGATGCGTGGTCTCCAGAGGGTCTCTCTTGAGATTAACAGGAAGGACGATTCGACCGTGCAGGTCGCCTGGTGGTTTTGCTGTTGCTGAGATTTCCGGGAGCCGCTCGGCTTCGCCTTCGCAGGACGGCCGAGAGCCTGCCCTGAGTGCACATGGGTCTTTGACCCACCGGAGGCGATGAAAATCCGGGTGCCCCATTTCTCGCGCGTTCTTTGCGCGAGAAGTGGGGATTTTCGTCAGAGCGAAGTCGAAGGGCGGCCGTCGCCACATGAGTTGCGGTACCGCACGCTACCAGGCCGGCTTGCCGTCCTTGAAGCGCAGGGTTAGAGTGTCGCCACCTTTGACGATTTCGCGAGCCAGCGTCAGATCTGCGCCGTCTTGCTTTACCTTGGACCCCGTGACTTCAATCTCGTCGTTCGCCTTGAACTCCACGCCCATGTCGTCGAGAAATTTCTTGGGACAGAGAAAGACCTGCACGGAATCCGTGCCGCTCTTCATCACCAGATAAGCCACGGGCTTCCCACCCGAAGGAGGAACAAACTTCAACTCCGATACGATTCCCTTGAGCTTGGCTTCGGTGGCGGGATCGTATTTCGGTGCGGCCTGGGAAAAAGCGGAAGTGGCCAGGAAGGCGACAGCAGCGACTTTCAGTAGATAGTTGTAAATCGGGCCAGACGTTTTCATCGCAGGCCCTCCAGCCCGGATGTTAGGCCTCCTGCGCCCGAAAAGCAATCGGATTGTGCATCGCGCGAGCGTCTTATGCTCTTATACTCGAGTACTCGAGGAGCCAATTGGCGATGAAATCCGCCCGGTACACAAGGGCAATTATGCGGTCCGCAGTCTTGGGCGTAGCGTTTCTCCGACTGGTGGCGATGCCTACGCCGGCGGCCGCCGAGACAGGAGCCGAGGCCTGGCTGCGGTATTCCGCGTTGAGTCCGCAAGCGGCCAGGGCCTACGAGAAATTGCCGCGCAACACCGTGCTGCTCGGCGAGTCGCCAGTGCTCAAAACGGCACAGCAGGAATTGATCCGCGATGCTGCGCAAATGTTAGGCAGGAGTCTGCGTATACGCACTAGCTCTTCTCCGCAGAACGCTGTCATTCTCGGAAAGCTGACGGATCTGCACGCGCTAGTCCCGACGCTGCATGCGCCGCAGGACCTGCGAGCCGACGGCTACTGGTTGAAAGCCGCAAAGATTCACGGATCGGAGTGCCTCGTGGTTACCGCCTCCACGGACCGGGGCGTTCTGTACGGCGTGTTCGCATTGCTAAGTAAGATCGCGCGTGGCGAGAGCCTCGCGGCCATCGATATTAAGGACATCGATGAAGTGCAGCAGCCCTACGCCCCCATCCGCTGGGTGAACCAGTGGGACAATCTCGACGGCCGCATCGAGCGCGGATACGGCGGCCCGTCTATCTTCTTCACCGACGGCAATGTCCGCAGCGATTTGACCCGCGCCGGCCAGTATGCTCGCGTGCTGGCTTCGATCGGCATCAACGGATGCACCATCAACAACGTCAACGCCGCTCCCGGCATTCTCGCAGACAGTTTCATCGCGCAAGTCAGCCGCATCGCCGACGTCTTCCGTCCCTGGGGCGTGCAGCTCTCTCTGTCCGTCGATCTCGGCAGTCCCAAAGTCATGGGTGGATTGGATACGTTTGATCCGCTGGATCCGCGGGTCGCCGAGTGGTGGCGCAAGAAGGCGGATGAGATTTACCGGCGCATCCCGGACTTCGGCGGCTTCGTCGTAAAAGCCGATTCTGAGGGACGTCTCGGTCCATCCACTTATGGCAGAACGCCCGCCGACGCAGCCAACGTGATCGCGCGCGCACTCAAGCCGCATGGCGGCGTGGTGTTCTATCGCGCTTTCGTCTACAACCACCATCTCGACTGGCACGATCTGAAAAACGATCGCGCGAAGGCGGCCTACGACAATTTTCATCCGCTGGATGGCGCCTTCGACGACAACGTCATCATCCAGATCAAGAACGGCCCCATCGATTTCCAGGTCCGCGAACCGGCGTCTCCATTATTTGCCGGACTGCGCCGCACCAACGAAGCCATCGAACTGCAAATCACCCAGGAATACACCGGGCAGCAGCGCCATCTCTGCTTTCTGATTCCGATGTGGAAGGAGGTGCTGGGCTTCGATATGCATGTCGACGGAAATCCTGTGCCCGTCAGAGATCTTGTCGCAGGCAATGTTTTCCATCGCCCCACCGGCGGCTTCGTCGGCGTCGCTAACGTCGGCATGGATGCAAACTGGCTGGGCAGTCCGCTGGCTATGGCCAATCTCTACGGCTTCGGGCGCCTCGCCTGGGACCCCAACCTCACGGCCGAGAAAATCATCGACGAATGGACGCGCCTCACTTTCGGCAGCGACCCGCTCGTGAACCAGACCATCGCTGCGATGCAGCTGAATTCCTGGCACGTCTACGAGAGTTACACCGGCCCGCTGGGCGCAGGCACGCTCACCAACATCCTCGGAAAT
This sequence comes from Acidobacteriota bacterium, assembly GCA_013289685.1. Taxonomy (GTDB): domain Bacteria; phylum Acidobacteriota; class Terriglobia; order Terriglobales; family Acidobacteriaceae; genus Sulfotelmatobacter. The sequence continues at coordinate 207,594 of JABCZL010000013.1, forward strand.
CACTACGATCCCGGCCCCGAGTCCTCGGAAGAAAATGGCTGGGGACAATGGCACCGCGCCGATCACGCGGGGATCGGCATGGATCGTACGATCGCGACCGGAACCGGCTTCATCGGCCAATATCCGCCGGACGTTCAAAAGCTATACGAATCGCTGGCCAACTGTCCCGACAATTTGCTCTTGTTTTTTCACCACGTGCCCTACACCTACGCTCTGCACTCGGGGAAAACGGTGATCCAGCACATCTACGATTCGCATTACGAAGGCGCCAAACGCGCCCATGACTTTATCGCGCAATGGAGAACGCTCGAGGGTCACATCGACGATGAGCGTTACCGCGACATTCTGGCGCGATTTGAATACCAGGCCGGCGAAGCCGTGGTGTGGCGTGATGCCATCTGCACCTGGATTTACCGCCTCTCCGGCATCCCGGACGATAAGGGTCGCGTTGGGACTCCGCCTTCCCACTAAACGTGAAGTCTCGCCCGGGGCGTATCTGTTTTGAGACACCTTGCGCATTTGCCTCAGTTCCGTTAACGTTTACGGTTCCGGCGGCCTGAACGCCCTCCCTTCAGGCTATTTGCAGCAGGCCGCCGGCAGGAACACGGTGCAAGAAAAATGGGCAAGCCTCCCACCACTCTCCGTGACATTGCGAAAGCGCTCGGCACCTCCATCGGTTCGGTACATCGCGCCTTGCATGACAACCCCGGTGTCAGTCCACTCACCAAAGACAGAGTTTTGCAGATGGCCAGAACCCTGGGCTACCGGCCAAACCTTGCCGCCCGGTTCTTATCCTCCAAGAAGACGCTGCGCATCTCGGTCAACACGCTCCAGGGAACCACTTCGTTTTGGGACGAAGTGCGGACTGGCATTCGCGAAGCCGCCACTTCGATCCTGCTGGAGAATGTCGAGATCGAGTTTCGAACCTATCCCGGTCTCGGCGAGGGGGAAGAAGAAGCTTTCGCCGCGGCCATCGACGACAAAGTGGATGGCATCATCACCTTTCCCAGCCGGCCTCAAGTCTTGCGATCCTGGATTCGGCGCGCCTCTCGAGCCGTGATCCCGGTCGTGTGTGTGGCCACCGACGCTCCCCATAGCGGCCGGTTGGGCATTGTGTCGATCGATACTCTTGCCAGCGGCTCCATCGCCGCAGATCTGATGGGAAGATTTCTGGGCTCGCAGCAAGGCTCCATCGCGATCACCCTGTTTGACATGGCCATCACCGAGCATGCCGAAAAATACGCCGCGTTTGAGAATACTCTGCGATCTTTTTATCCCGGCCTCCGCCTCCTGAAGCCCATCGAAGATCACGATGTCGAGACGGAATCCTACAGCAAGTGCCGCAAGCTGTTTGAAAAGTATCCCGACTTGTGCGGAGTCTATGTAACGACTGAGGCCTCGATCCCGGTGATCAACGCGGCCCGTGACGCAAAGCTGCTGGAACGTCTGACCATCATCACCACCGACCTGTTTCCCGACCTGGTTCCACAGATTCGATCGGGCGCCGTGGCAGCGACCATCTACCAGCGCCCCCGCGCTCAAGGCGAGATCGCATTCCGCATGTTGCACGAGTTTCTGGTGGATGGCGCCAGCCGATCGCTTCAGGTCGCGCTGGCCCCTCATCTGGTTATGCGCGGCAATCTGGATTTCTTTCTGCAACGACAGTCCCAGGAATCCGCCCGCGAGAATAAAGACAAAAACGACAAAAAAGGCCAGGAAGATCAGCCGCAGGGCGCATCGGACGCACTGACCGAGGATTTCGCGTAGCGCCCGAACTCGCCCCAAGCGAGCGTTAAGAACGAACTCCGAGGAGGCAACATCGCTTATCTGGGCATTGACGTCGGCACAGGCGGCACGCGCGCGCTCGTCATGGACGAGACCGGGACAGTCATCGCTTCCGGATCGGAAGAACACGAGGCGTTCGCCAGCCCGCAGCTGGGTTGGGCCGAACAGGATCCGCGCGATTGGTGGCGCGCCTGCGGGTCGGCCGTCCGCAAGGCGCTTCAGTCCTCTCACTTGCGCGCCGACGAGATTGCGTGCGTCGGGTTCTCCGGCCAGATGCACGGCGCAGTCCTGCTCGACTCCGCCGATGAAGTCGTGCGCAGCGCGATTATCTGGTGCGATCAGCGCAGTGAGGCGCAAAGCCGCGAGCTCGAGGAATTGTTTGGCCGCGAGGCCCTGATCCAGCTCACCTGCAATCCTCCGCTCACGAATTTCACGCTCACCAAGCTGCTCTGGGTACGCGAGACCGAGCCCAAAAACTGGGCCCGCGTCGCGCACGTCATGCTGCCCAAAGATTATGTGCGATTCCGCCTGACCGGAGAACGCGCCATCGACATGGCCGACGCTTCCGGCACTCTTCTTCTGGATGTCGCCCACCGCCGCTGGTCGACCGAAGTTTTGAGCAAGGCCGGCATCGATCCTGGTCTGCTCCCAGCTCTGCACGAATCTCCTCAAGTGTGCGGAAAAGTTTCCGCGGCCGGCGCCGAAGCCACCGGCCTGCGCGTGGGAACTCCCGTCGTCGCGGGCGCGGGAGATCAGGCGGCCGGCGCAGTCGGCATGGGTATCGCGCGCGCGGGCGCAGTCAGCGCCACCATTGGAACTTCCGGCGTCGTTTTTGCCGCGACTGACCGTCCCGCTCTGGATCCTCAGGGACGCCTGCACACCTTCTGCCACGCGATCCCGGGCCGTTGGCACGTGATGGGAGTTACCCAGGCCGCCGGCTTGTCCTTGCGCTGGTTCCGGGATCGCTTCGGTGTGGGGTCAGGCGCGCAAGCCGATCTACGCCATAATGCCGCGCGCGATCCCTACGACATTCTCGCCGAGGAAGCCAGTGCCGCACCCGCCGGCTCAGACGGGGCTTTCTGGGCGCCGTATCTCATGGGTGAACGCACTCCCCACCTTGATCCCAACGCGCGAGCGGCGCTGGTCGGGCTCACGGCGTCGCATACGCGCGGCCACATCATTCGCGCCGTCATGGAAGGTGTGGCCTACAGCCTGAAAGATACCTTCACCATCTTCAACGAGATGCAGATTCCGGTGACCTCAATTCGCCTGGGTGGCGGCGGCGCGCGATCGCCCTTGTGGCGTCAGATTCAGGCCGACGTCTACGCGCATGAAGTAGAAATTGTCGCCGCCGAGGAAGGCGCCGCCTACGGCGCCGCAATTCTCGCCGGCGTCGGAGCCGGCGCCTGGAATTCCGTCGACGAAGCGTGCGACAAAGTGGTTCGCGTGGCGTCGCGCATCGCTCCCCATCAAGCAGCCTCAAAAACCATGCAGCAGGCCTACCGCACCTACCGCCAGATCTATCCCGCCCTGCGCCAGGTTTTCAGCTAGACTGCGAGTGCATGCGGTCGTGTGCGCACATAGTGCTTGACAGCGCCGACATTGTTAGAGAGGCGATTTTGCAACAGTAGACCAAATCCCTCGGTCCTGCTCGCAGTTGCGGCCGTGGCCGTTAAGCTGTATTTTCGGGAATTGGAACGAGGACCCGGTGTGCCCAGATCGTCTTGACAGTCTTCTTAAACCTTCGTGAAGCAACTTCTTTACCGGAAAGCAGCCAGCTCAAACCGTTTGCAGCGAGATAGCGAGGATTCGAGAGAGAGTTGCGTTCGGCGTTTGTGCCCTCGTCGCTGACGAAGATGAGCTTTTTGGCAGGATGAGAGTATTTGAGGGCTGGCGCAGCAATATTTTCGTAAGATCAGCGCGTTCCGGGTAGCCGCTGAGGCAGAGAAATGGCTCACGATCCAGAGATTGTCAAGTGAATGGGCTATATGAAGTCAACCCGCCAACCGCTGGGCTGACTCAAAGGGCACACGAACATGGATCGTCGTTCCACCCATCGGCTTCGATTCAACCACAATCGTGCCACTCACCAGCCGAACGCGCTCGCGCATGCTGATTAGACCCAGTCCACCTTTGTTCATCGTCGATTCAGCATCGAAGCCAGCGCCGCGATCTGAGACCGTAAGATGAAGCTCGTTCGATGAACTATTCAGTCTCACCCTGAAGTGGTGTACTCCGCTATGCTTGGCGGCATTATGCAAACCTTCCTGCAAAATTCGGAACAGACATAATGAGACCTCGTGAGACACAAGCTGCGAAATTTCATCACTCTTAAAATCAATCTCCACCTTCTGCCGAGCACCAAATTCACGACAGAAGCTCTTCATCGCAGCAACGACGCCCAAATACTCTAGTTGCGGAGAGTGCAGTTGATGCGATATTGACTGCACTCCCATTGAGACCTCGTTAATCCCTTCTCCAATTTCCGCGAGTTGGTGACTCAGTTCAGTAACGGAATCTGGGGGATTCCGCCTCAATTCTTCGACTTGTATGGCCAACATTCCCAGACGCTGGTTGATGTCGTCGTGAAGGTCGCGCGCGATCCGGGTACGCTCCTGCTCCTGCGCCTCCGTTAGCCTTCGGTTTATAGTTGAGAGAGCCTCCTCTGCCTCTTTGCGTTTCGTGATGTCTAAAACTCCCCCAACAATATATTGCGGATTACCGTCGCGGCTTCGAATCACAGAGGCGCTGCTTTCAGTGCAAACAATGCGTCCACTCTTATGCAAGCAGCGTTTCTCGAAACTCTGGAAACTCCCCTCCTCAGTAAGGGCCTCCTTCAATTTCTGTGAAAAGGACGGCCAATCCTCCGCGAATGTCAGAGACTGGACAGTTTTTCCCAGTAGTTCTTTCTCCGTGTAGCCAAGGTAATCGCAAAATGTCTCGTTCGCAGCGAGATAACGGCCTTCCGGCGAGACGATAACCATGCCTACTCCTGCATCTCGAAATACGCTGCGAAACTTTTCCTCACTCTGTCGGAGTGTTTCCTCTGCTCGCTTCCGCTCCGTGATAGCGGAGATCATGCCAATCATCCGCACCATCCTGCCGTCCTCGTCAAAAAATGCATGGGCGGTTTTCTCCACCCATATGATGGAGCCATCGGCACCCAACATGCGGTAGGTAATCTGAACATTGGGATTTTCAGGCGTTCTCTCGATTGCCGAGGCGGCGAACAGTGCTTGGTCATCAGGGTGAACTCTGGCCAATATTTGCTGGCGCGTAAGTGGCGCATCGCTTCCTGCGCCGAGCACATCAGCGACGTCACCGGATCGAACAACCACGTCGGTCGCCACGTCCCATTCGTAAGCAAACGTCTTTCCTGCTTGCGCTGCTAGCCGGAATCGCTCTTCGCTGTTGCGCAGAGCCTCTTCTGCCGTTCTTTTGTCGGTAATGTCCTCTACCATCGCGACTACCAGCGGAGATGGGCGGCCATTCAGCAAAGAAATGCTCAAGCGGCCCCAGACCAACGAGCCGTCTCGCCGAAAATAGCGTTTTTCTAGCTGGTAGTGATCTATTGCACCTGCTCGCAATTGCTGAAAGAGAGCCCAGTCCTTCTCTGCGTCTTCAGGAGGAGAGAACTGAACACAGTGTTTGGTACACATTTCCTCCTCGCTGAAACCCAGCATTGAGCAAAAAGCTGGATTGACGAAGAAAGGCTGCCCTTCTAAGTTCTCCACCGCGATACCGATGGGACTCGCGTTGAAAAGATCTCGAAAAAGCTGGTTGTCGGGTGACGGCGTTTGGGCTGCTCTCTCATTCATGGGAGAAGGTATACGTTAGCACACATAGCTGTCGTTAGTAGGCCTTAGCACTCAAAACCCCAGGACCGAAATTACACTCTGCCTTTGTCCCAGACTGCCTGATCGCCGCCACCGAGGCGTCGTGCAACCTTCACTGCATGATCGAGCAACCACTGCCTGCCTACTCCGGCAGTTTCTGCTCTCCCTGAATCATCAAGTGCGACTCGGCGTGGGGGGCGCCCGTTCCGGGCTGTCCTCCGCCCACTGTAATCAGGTAATCGCCGGTGGAGACGAAGCGATCTCCCGCTTCATTCACGTAGCTTAGATCGCGTGGACTGAGCGTGAGCTTTACATGCTTCTGCTCCCCGGCCTTGACATGGACGCGGGTAAACCCGCGCAGCGCTCGCAACGGCGCGCCCGGCAATTTCGGGAAGCTGATATACAGTTCCGCCACCTCGTCGCCATCGCGGTTGCCGGTGTTCTTGATGTCCACTTCGACCTCCAACGGGTTACCCGCCTGCAGCGAAGGATTCGAAAGCTTCATCCCGCTGTATTCGAAGGTGGTGTAACTCAGCCCGTGACCGAAGCCATACAAGGGCTCGCCGGTGAAGTAGCGATACGTCCGGTTCTTCATCGCGTAATCTTCAAACGACGGCAACTGTTCCACACCCTTGTAGAAGGTCACCGGCAGCCGTCCCCCGGGATTATTAGCTCCAGCGAGCGTCTGCGCGATGGCCGTGCCCCCTTCTTCACCCGAGTACCAGGCTTCCAAGATCGCATTGGCGTGATCGTTCGCCCAATTCACCGCTAGCGCGCTGCCGTTCATCAGGACAACGACCAGCGGCTTGCCCGCTCCTTTCAACGCGCCCAGCAATGCTTCCTCTTCTGCCGGAAGGGCCAGGCTGGTGCGATCGCCACCCTTGAATCCCGGGACGTCGACCTTCATTTCCTCGCCCTCCAGCTTCGACGTAATGCCCACCACCGCGACCACCACATCGGCCTGCCGCGCCGCAGACGCAGCTTCAAAACTCGGATCGGCGCTCACCGGCAGCCACACCAGCCTCGTGCCAAATCCCCCTCGCACGTACTCGATCTTCACCGCATAGCGATGTCCTTTCGTCAGCGCGATCATGGTTCCCTGCGAGTTGGGATCGTGCAACACCGCGTCGTCCACGATTAATTTCCCATCCAGCCACATGCGGTGCATCGAACCCACCAGCCCCACGTGATAACTGCCGGACTCCGCCGGCGTCAGAAAGCCCGTCCAGCGTGCCGAAAATTCCTTCATGCCCGGCGGCGGACCGATCGCCTGCGGTCCCGGATGAAACAGTTGCAAATCGACCACCGCATCCGTCCGCACCACCTGCGGCGTGCCCGCGAAATCGCTGCCCGCGAAGTATTCTCCCTTCAATCCCGGCTTCCCGTCGTCGGTCGAAAGCGCACTGGTCGGAATCACCGTTTCCTGCTGCAGAAAATTCGTTCCCGCAACGAACTTCACCTCGGCCGAAGGAAACTGCTTGCGAATGCCTTCCAGCGCCGTGACCGCATGCGATGCCGTCCCGCTATAGTTGCCGTGCAGCACGCCAGTCTGATCCGCCAGCGGCCCCACCACCAGAATCTTCTTCACGCTGGTCGCGAAGGGAAGCACGCCATCGTTTTTCAGCAGCACCATCGATTCGCGCGCCGTCTTCAGCGCCAGCTCGCGGTGCGCGGCGCTGTCAATCTCGGAATCCGGCGTGCGCGCGTACGCAACCATACTGTCGGGATCGAACATTCCCAGCCGCATCCTCGCCGTAAACAGCCGCCGCAAAGAATTATCCACATCCGCTTCCGTGAGCAGGCCTTGTTTCACGGCGTCCACGAACGGCTTGTAGTCGTGGTCGTCTTTTGTGATGGTGAAAAAGTCCGCGCACTCGCTGTCCATCCCCGTCTTGATCGCCGCGGCCGCAGCCTCGGCCTGGCTCTTGACGAACTTGTGCCCTTGATAAATATCCACGATCGCGTCGCAATCCGAGACCACATACCCGTTGAACTTCCACGCGCCTCGCAACTGATCCTGCAGCAGGAACGTATTCGCACAAGCGGGCTGGCCGTTGACGCGGTTATAAGCGCACATCACCGATTCCGCTTTACCCTCCACCACCGTCGCGCGAAACGCCGGCAAGTACGTGTCTTCCATGTCGTGCTTCGATACCTGCACATCAATCGTGTGCCGCGACGGCTCCGGCCCGCTGTGCACTGCGAAGTGTTTCGGTGTCGAGATTACCCGGAAGTATTTCGGATCGTCCCCCTGCAGCCCCGTCACGAACGCCACGCCCATGCGCCCAGTAAGAAACGGATCCTCGCCATACGTTTCCTGCCCACGGCCCCACCGTGGGTCGCGGAAGATGTTGATATTCGGCGACCAGAAATCCAGCCCCTCCATCACGTCGCGCCGTCCCGCGCGCACCGCCTGATTGTGCTTGGCCCGGGCCTCGGTGCCGATCACAATCGCCATCTCGTGGATCAAAGAGTCGTCAAAAGTCGCCGCCAGTCCAACCGGCTCGGGAAACACAGTTGCCGTTCCGGCGTTGGCGACGCCATGCAAGGCCTCACTCCACCAGTCGTAAGCCGGAACCTGGAGCCTCGGAATCGCCCGCGCCTGGTTTACCAGTTGCTCCGCCTTCTCCTCCAACGTCATCTGTTTGATCAGGTTTTCCACCCGCACGTCGATGGGTTGCGAAGGATCCAGATAGACCGCATTGCCCGGATTTTGGGCAATCGCGCCACCCACGAGAAGAGTCAGAAAAAGCAGAAAAAGAGTCAGAAAAAGAATGATTTGCAGACTGATGCGTAGACGCGGTTCCATGAACGATTCTCCTTCGCAACCAGCGCTCCCACCGATGGGTGTATGCGCCTGAAAACTGAGTAGACGAGGCTCCGTTAACGATTACGGTCGACCGTCGCTTTTAGCACAGCACAAATCCTGCGGTCAAGGAGCCCCTGCCGAAGGCTTTCTCTGCTTAGAATGACGCGCGATCTGCCGAGGTATTGAAACGAGGAGGGGCGGCGCTTCACCGCAGCGTGTGGAACCCGGAGGGAGCGATGCTTCAGCGCCGAGGTACCGGCATGTGGAAGAGCGGCGCTTCAGCGCCGCGTTATAAGCTGTGGAGGAATCGGGCTTTAGCCCGGTGGTCTGACCTCACAGCGAATTGCGCGCGAACCCCTACGCCCGGCCCTTCTTCGCCGCGACTGCGGCCTGTTTCCCGGCAACTTCCCACGGACGCTTCGGCCGGTCCACCGCCGCCTTGTCGCGGTCCTCAATGCGGTCGTAGTGGTAGGACTCGCTCACCGTTCCCAACGACTCGTTGTACAGACTAGGCAGGCCAAGCCCTTCCTTCAACTCTTCGGAGAAAGACTGCAGTGCCTTCAGGTGGTCGGCGCTTGCCGGGACTTCGGTTTTGGAGGTCTTCAAAAACTGCTGGTATCCCCGATTCACCAGCTTCGATATCTCGCTGCCGATCAGGTAGCCGGGATACGCGAAAATCTTCACTCCATCATCCGGCGCCTTCTGAATCGCCGCCGATACGTTGTATTTCCGCAGAAACACGCGAACGGTAGTCCCTGGGGCGTCGGTTACGTCGAACCCGTGATCGCGCAGCCAGGCTAGCGCTTCTTCATAGGTTCGTGCTTCAATAGTTTTAGACATTGCGTTTTACTTCAACCTTTCCTTGCCGGTCGATGCTCGTCTATTAGATGCACTTTATAACGGCCGAGCGTAACTTTACATGAGCTGCATCGCCGGGTGAAGCTGATTCATCTAAACCGTTGCACCTTAACAAAGTACTACATACCTCGTTTCCAACCATATAGCACATTACGTTGGTCACGGCGTTTCGGTTCATCTTCGGTTCATCGATGGCACACGGATCTTCAAAATTGGCGGCAATGTCGACTCCGGCACAACCCGACCGGCCCCGCGAAGTAGCGTCAGGACTGGGCGAAACGCTGGGCCACAGCCTGATCGAGCGCATCGGCAACACTCCGCTGCTGCGTCTGGATGCGCTCACCGCTGACCTGCCCGGCGTAGCACTTCTGGGTAAGGCCGAATGGTACAACCCCGGAGGATCGGTCAAAGATCGCGCCGCCGCCAACATCGTCGCCGAAGCCCAACGCCGCGGCCAGCTACGCCCCGGGCAGATTCTCCTCGACTCCACCAGCGGCAATACCGGCATCGCTTATGCGATGCTCGGCGCCGCCCTGGGTTTCCCCGTCACCCTGTGCATGCCGCAAAATGTTTCCCGCGAGCGCAAGCAGATCCTGCAGGGCTATGGCGCCAACATTCTTTATACCGATCCCGCCGATGGTTCCGACGGCGCCATCCGCCTGGCCCGCGAACTGGCCGCCAAGCATCCCGATCAATATTTCTACGCCGACCAGTATTCCAACGAAGCCAACTGGAAGGCTCACTATCACGGCACCGCCAACGAAATCTGGCAGCAGACCCAGGGCCGCATCACGCATTTCGTCTCCATGCTCGGCACCAGCGGCACTTTTGTCGGGACGACCCGCCGCCTCAAAGAGCTGAATCCGGCCGTGCAGTGCATCTCGCTGCAGCCCGACTCGTCGTTCCACGGAATCGAAGGCGCCAAGCACATGGCCAGCGCGATCGTTCCCAGAATTTACGATCCCCAGCTTGCCGACCAGAATCTCGAAATCTCCACCGAAGATGCCTACGCCATGGCGCGCAACCTTTCCCGCAACGCCGGATTGCTGGTGGGCATCTCGGCCGCAGCCGCCGTCGTCGGATGTCTGAAGATTGCCCGCGACCTGCCGCCGCTCAAGAAAAGGCAGGAGGCCGTATTCGTAACCATCCTCTGCGACTCCGGCGACAAGTATCTGAGCGAAAGATTCTGGACCGAAGAATGAAGAATGAAAACGGGGTGCCCACCCTTCTCGCGTTTTCTGCGAGAGGGTGGGGATTTTGACTTTCTGAAACTCTCCACCAATGTTGAAACTTACCCGGAAAGACTACGACGCCCTCCGCCAACACGGCGAAGAAACCTACCCCAACGAATGCTGCGGCATCCTGCTAGGAAGCATCGAGGACGATGGCACCCGCGTCGTGACCTCGACCGCCCGCTGCGGCAACACGCGCACCGACTCCGCCCACAACCGCTACAACATCGATCCCAAGGAACTGGTACGCATCCAGCGCGAAGGCCGCCAGCGCGGCGAAGATATCGTCGGCTTCTACCATTCCCACCCCGACCACCCCGCCCACTGGTCAAAGACCGACCTTGCCGAGGCCCACTGGTTCGGCTGCTCCTACGTCATCACCAGCGTAGAAAAAGGCAAAGCTGCGTTGACGAACGCGTTCGAGCTGACCGGATCCGACGAGGTTGACAAGCGCCTGGTGGACGACCCAATCGAAATCGCCTGATGGCCGCTGGTTTCGTGTGGGGACAGCCGCCTCCGGCTGTCCGCCGAGCGAAGCTCGGCAAAGTTTTCGCTGCGCGCCAGAACGGACTACCCCCTTCGGCCTTTTGCAGACGCCCCCGTCCGCCACCAGCCGCGAAGCGGCGGAAGAATGCAGACCACCGCGCAAGCGGTGGGTAGACGAGTCGAATGAAAGGCAGCCCCATCGGGGCGAAAGAACCGTCGGGGCGAAAGAACCGTCCTTCCTGAACTCCCCATTTCTGAGATCCCTTACCAGACGCGGGAAGTGCCCGATTTTCACAACCGAGAAACCGAATCCTCCGCAGGCTTCACATCGATTTACATCAATACGACTGGCGAAACCCGCGTCTGAAGCGGGGTTTGCGAGAACTGCTTTGCCGGTTTGCACCAAATCCGGTCACCGGCCTGTGCACGGCGTGCACTCGATTGAAAATACAAGTACTTACAAACACGTATTTTTCGTTGACGGAAAAAATAGAAGGAGTACAACAAGATCGTTCTTTGACAGCTTCTTAAGTTTTTCCGGTTG
>JABCZL010000014.1 GCA_013289685.1 Acidobacteriota bacterium
CCAGCATCAGCTTCCTGAGTCGGGTCACAGTAACCTCCTTGTGACCCAAACCTTACACGGGCAACCATGCTGGCAACGACCACGCGGTAGCGTCCGCCGCGCTAGCGGCTTAGTTCAAACGGGCTTCGAGGAAGTCAGCGACCGCGCGGTTCCGAGCGGTTTGTTGGCAACTCGGAGGCTGGAAAATGCTTCGTAGCTGGCGAAAAATCCCCATAGCGCTCACTGACCCGAAACGGGGCGAGCGCACCGCAATCGAAAACACTCCTCGCGTGCGATGTGCGCCGTTCGAGCAAAGTCTGCCTGCGACAGAACTCTAGTGTGGCAGTGTTAAGCTCAGGGAATTCACGGTGTGCGTAGCGGCAATTCGACGGGCTTTACAAATGCCTTCTTGTGATTGTTGCGCCACACGATTTTGCACGATGCGCTATCCGCAGGCTCCTCCCAAGCAGAGCCGTCCCCGAACAAAACGCTAGTCAACACAAAAGCTCCCCCGCCGCTGTGTTCGAAGTCGAGGTTGGCACGATCCCACGACAGAGTCTTGGTCGCGTCTGGTTTCAGTGACTTGTTCCAACCGAACTCGCGCAGAGGCCTGGAATCGTCAAGGTTCCAGTGCAGCCATTTCCAGTGCTCCGTGGCATCCGACAGGGCAGCGTAAAAGCTGAGGCCGACAATTTCCTTCCCGCTTATGTTCTTCACGCGAACGCTGAATCCCGAGGAACTGAAATTCACAAACTCAAGAGGGCAGCTTGATGGCGCGACCGTAGTTTGCGAAAGGGCTGGCAAGGGGAGAACGAAGATGACAAATCCTAAACGAGAAACCCAAGTCCACTTCATGGCATTGTCTCCTCGTAGGTGAATCTTTGGCGCGCAGTCTGAGGAAATAGGTAAAGAGTTGGTAAAGGTCGGTAAATGTTTGGCAATGGTCGGTGACTCGCGTCACTGATCTGGGTTAACCCGCTGACTGCCGGAAAACATCATGTGAGACCTTTACGCTCAGCCTTCCGGGGTCAATGAGAGCTATGGCCCTGGTTTCGTCAGTTACGGCTTGCGCACGCACGTGTATCCCTGATGCAGGTCCGTTATACCGGATGCGGCAGCACTCTCAGGAGCGAACGCCGCCACGTCATCCGGCTCTTGATTCCTCCTCAATTGTTCCGGAGCGCAACCATCGGGTCGATGCGTGACGCTCTTCGAGCTGGAAGATAGCCCGCGAAGAGCGCCACTATGGCCAGCGTGAGACTCACCGCCGCGAACGTAACCGGGTCGGTAGGAGTGGTGTCGAAAAGCAGCGCGGCGATCGCCCTCGCCACCACTAGCGACGCAATGATTCCGGTGGCAATTCCAATCACGGTCAGGCGGAGCGTCCTGGCGATGACGCGCAGTTGCACGTGACCCGTGGTTGCACCCAGGGCCATGCGGATGCCGATCTCCTGCGTGCGCTGCGTCACCGAGTACGAGATGACACCATAGATGCCGAGTGCGGCCAGCAGCAGCCCCAGAGTGGCGAACGCGGCGACCAGCAGGATGAAGAACCGGCGCGGCGAGACAGCACGGTCGACAATGGTCCGGATCGGCCGGAATTCGGAGGCAGGCTGTTTTGGGTTCAGCTCGCGCAGCGTGTGCAAAACTGGCACGGCGAGAGTCGCCGGCGGCAGGCTGGTGCGGATGACGAGTTGCGCGCCCGACGGATTTTGCTGCTTAACCGGGTAGTAGATTTGCGAGCCAGCCCCGCTCTCCACAGTTTCTTCGTGGACATCGTCGACCACTCCGACCACGAGGTCTTGCTCTTTATCGCGCATGAGGATCTTGCCCACCGCGTCCTCGCCCGGCCAATAGACGCGAGCGGCAGAGGCGTTGATCAGCACCACTCGCTGGCTATGCGGCCCATCGGCCCAGGTGAAGTCTCGCCCGTGGACGCGAATGCCCATGGCGCGCATGAATCCCGGGGTGATCACATACACCAGCGGGTCGGGCAATGCGCCCGGAGCGAAGGTCTTTCCCTGAGGCACGGGTGTATCCCATTCGCGGTTCGGCCCTAGGGGAAGATAATCTGCCATGCCGGCAGCCTCGACGCCGGGCAAAGCGCTGACGCGAGCGAGAATCTGCTGGAAGACTTCACTTCGCTTCGCCACCGCAGCCTCATACGTCGGAGCGCTGTCATCGTAGTCCACTTTGATGGATGCGGCGCGATCGGGCTGAAATCCAAGGTCAACGTCAAGCACCTTGAGAAAGCTGCGCATCAACAGGCCTGCGCTGACTAGCAGCACGCAGGCCAAGGCAACTTCGGACACGACCAGCCCGGCGCGGACGCGCTCGTGTTTGCGGCCCAGGCCAGCGCCTGCGCCGGAGTCTTTGAGCGCCTCCTGTAGATTGCCCGCGGCCATCCTTAGCCCCGGAAGCAGGCCAAACATCATGGCGCTGAAAATGGCAACAAGGACGGTCCACCCCAGCACCTGGCCGTCGATGCGCAGAGTGCTGAGCAGCGGCAGAGCCACAGATCCCTGGTGCGCGAGCCAGGCGATCAACGCTGCGGCCAGTCCCAGCCCGAACGCAGCGCCCGCGCCCGAGAGCACCAGGCTTTCCATGAGCAACTGGCGCACGATGCGCCCGCGGCTCGCCCCGAGCGCGCCGCGCACGGCAAATTCCTTGGTGCGCGCAGCGGTGCGAGCCAGCAGTAGGTTCGAGAGGTTCACGCCGGCGATCAGCAGAATCGTGCCCACCGCACACCATAACGCAATCAGCGACCGACGCAGCTTGCCCGTCACGTAATCCTTCAGCGGAACGGGAATGAGATCGCCTTTATATTGGCCCAGCGTCTGGGGATATTTTGTATTTTGGTAAAGATTGGGCCCGACTCGGTTGGCGTCGTCGAGCGCCTGGGCCAAAGTCACGCCCGGCTTGAGGCGGCCGAGCAGGGTGACGATGTTGCCCCAATTCCGCTCCAGATTCAAGTCGAGCGGGGTGAACAGATCGACTTTCGCGCCGGGAGAAAACACCGCACCAAAATCAAAGGTGTCGGGTAAAACGCCCACCACGGTGATCGGCGATCCGTTTAGTTCGATGGCCTTGCCAACGATCTCTGGATCGGCGTTGAATTGTTGGCGCCAGTAAGCGTTGGCCAGCAGCGTAACCGGATGGGACCCGCCCCGAGCCTCTTCTGATGTGAACAGGCGGCCCATGGTGGGCTGCACGCCGAGAACCTGAAAGAAGTTTCCGATGACTTCAAAACTTGTGGCCGGTTGCGGCTCTCCGCGGCCGGTAAGTCGAAGATTGTCGGGCGTAGTAAAGGCCATGTATCCGGTTACACCCTGGTAGGCGCGGCTCTGGTCGCGGAACTCTTCATAGGCGTCAGCCGAGTAGGTAGCGCAAGAGAAGCCGCAGGCAGTCGGCGGCGGAGCAATCCACACCAGTTCGCTTGAATCGGGGAAAGGCAACGGGCGCAGTAGCAGCGTGTTGACTACGCTGAAGACAGCAATGTTGGCTCCGATGGCGAGAGCCAGGATCACCACCGCGACCAACGTGAAGCTGCGATCGCGGCTCAGCGTGCGGAGCGCGTACTTCAAGTCCTGCACGAAAATGTCCAGTTTCATTTGCTCCAGCTCCTGGTCGCCGTGGAACTCTCCATCGCGGGCATGACTTACTCTTAGACGCACCGCCTGGGGATCTGTAAGCTTGCTCTCGACTGAACGTGTTGACGAGCTCAAACCACTTTCGGATGTCATCGTGAAAGACGAGCGCGCCTCCAACTTTCGGACTTCCGAGGCTGTATTGGGGGCCCGTCGTGCTAGTTTGAGGACATTGTTGTCCACCCGCGGCCGGCGTAGCAATATGGCTCCTGCAAGGATTGCAAAGATGGTTATCCGCATGATGCACTGCCGATTATCCAGCGATCCGAACGATGCTTGGCGAAAAATCCCCATTTCACTCATTGAGGTTGGAAGGGGTTTTGACCGCAAACTCTGTTCTCGTCAATCACCGGCAATCTTCTGTTAGAGTGGTCGTCAATTCGGGGGTGGGGCATGCGACACAACACTGCCTGGCCGGCTTTTCTCCTCCTTTTTTTTTGTTCGAGATCGCGACGTCGGCGTCGGCTCAGAATGTCATGCTGTACGTGGACAACAGCGAGGGTAACGACGTCAGTGTCATCGACCTGAAGACGCTGAACACCGTAGATGACATCCGTCTGGGCGACAAAGTTCACGGGCTGGCGATCCAGGCGGATGGGCGGCGGCTGTTTGCGACCATCGAATCCGACAGTACCCCGAGCGTGGTAGATACCGCGACCAACAATGTCATCGCGACGATCAAGCTGACGGGGCGTCCGAATCAGTGCGCGGTCACGCCCGAGGGACACTATGTGGCGGTGCCAATCCGCGACCAGAATGCAGTGGACATTGTGGACATGCAACAGCAGAAGGTGGACGGTTGAGCGGTGCTGGTGACGATGGCGCGTGATGGGACGCTCCTCGACCGCGCCGCGTGGAGCTCGTGGACGAGGACCTACCGAAGCTCCGCACCACAACGAAGGCCAAGCGCTCCCGCTCGACGAGGCCGTGCCGGAGGGGTGAGCGCGTGCAGCCAGTTTCCCTCGAGGGAGCTCACCGTCACATGCCATGGCTTCCCGTGTTCGCCACTGCGTTGAGTGTCCAAAATGCTTGACTCGATATTTGCCTGCCTTCAGCCCGTACCGTAACGGGTCGTACTTGATGCCGC
Source organism: Acidobacteriota bacterium (assembly GCA_013289685.1). Classification (GTDB taxonomy): domain Bacteria; phylum Acidobacteriota; class Terriglobia; order Terriglobales; family Acidobacteriaceae; genus Sulfotelmatobacter. The sequence goes on from JABCZL010000014.1 coordinate 4,714, forward strand.
TGGCTGAAGGATTCGCAGATGAATGGACGCTGTACTGTGCCTGCGGGAGGCCACCCATTTCCAGTCGATGGAGTTGGAGCGACCTGAAGCGATATGCGGTCTCGAATCAGGCACACGATCGCGGTTATGGTCCACCCGAGGAGATTGTGCCTGTACACAAGACGTCGCGTTTTTCGGGTTAAGATTGCTCGGGACTGAGATTGCTTGTCTGAACCAATTCAGTTCAGTATTTTGTTGGCTCCTGCTTCTTGCTTTTGCCGGACCATCTCGCGGAAGTTGCGCATTGTCGTGACCGGGTTTGACCGCTCGGCATCCTCGCGCCAATCGCCGGAGACGACAAACGTGTCAAAATCATTCTCTACGCAAAGGGCTTTGTGGACTTCAGCTCCGAAGATGCCGAAGGTTACACCGACGTTCCTGCTTACTGCATTGCTCTTTCGCGTCAATGGATAAAGTTGTGAGCACATACAGATTGAGACACTCCATCGCACCTCCTTTCCCTGAGCATCCAACGCGATCATAGAATTTCTTCAACCACTGCGTCTCTCCAGCGACGGTGCCGCTATTTCTCTGCCTCGCTGTGGGCTAATGAAGCCACTACCTGAGAGACCACATCACACAATTCTGCCGCCCTCGATGTGCCCGCGTTCGGACTTCAGCGGCTTTCCGTTCACCGCGTCTAGGATAGGAGCCATTTCCTTCAGCTTTTGCAGCAGAATCAAGTCGCGATGAAATCCCTGGTCGAGAAGAGCTTCGTACCTCAAGAGATCCGGAGAAGACAGGGACTCCAGTGGGATGCGGACGCTAATGGAAGTGGGTTTCTGCAGTTCGGCCGCGGACAGGGAGCCTCCCGCGCTTTTTGTTCTCTTAGCTAACCTCGCGGCAGCTTCCATTTCAAGCAGGATTTGCTTGCGCAAGTAACTCGCCGCGATGCGATCGAGCAGCAACCCCTGGAGCGCGTCTGCGGGTTGTACCGACTCTTGCAGTTGCGCAACAAAGCCGTGTGCCAGCTTTTGGAACTCTTGGGTCGAATATTCGGTCACTTTCTTCCATAAAATGCCGTCCTTCTTCAGGTCCCAAGCTTTTTTCCCAGTCCCATTGCCGTTTCCAGTTTGATTTGTGTTTCCATTTCGACTCATAAGCTCCTCCTAACGCTTTTCTAGTGCTTCCCGGCCAGGTCGACCTGTTCCCGAATACAGGCATGCAGCTGTCTGGTCAGCATGCGTTCGTATCGATCGATGAGTCGCCCATTCTGCTCGAGACCGTCGGGATGTTGAATACTGTCCCTCTCGAAGACCACAACCCTCACCAACTTACCCCAGATACGGCTGATTTCCTTGATGGCTGCGTCTCTCACCAGAACCTCGGGCAAAACAGGTCTGCTCAGTTCCAATGAACACAGGTCAACTTCTGGAACCGCACTCGGCAAATCCACCACGCGACTCAGAATTCCGTGTTTCAGCGCGTTCTTGCGCGAAGCTGCCTTCCCTGCCTCCGTCCTCGGCCCGGTCGAGCGCTTTGCATTCGCTCGGTTCGCTTGCAGTTTTCGCTCTGAAATTGGCTGTTTGATCCCCATTGCAGACTTCCTCGCACACTGATTCGGCCGATTTGGAACTCGAATCACTCGTATCTGGGCCGGAATCGATGGGCTCAGGACGACTGAGTTTTTCAGTGGGGGAAAAACTGCAGGGACGATATCAATAATCGGTGACTTTAGTCTTACGTGTGACCCTGGTAATTTCAAGATTACGAGCGGACTCGTCCGATGGTAAGAGTGCAGCATCGCCGCGCGAGGTTGTGAAATTGATTGCGAGGTACCGGGGAAGGCCCAGGCTGCCCGAAGCATCCGCAATCTTGGCGTCCGCCGGCTGGGTGCCGGTCCCATCCTCGACTTGAGATGCGTGCCGAACCAACGGGGCGGCGTAGCCCAAGCGACGTGGACCGGAGGCGAGTCGGGCCGGAAGGATGATCCCTCTCCCGGCAGGAGACCGGGGAAGCCTGGACTCCGAATCCCGAGGCCCACAGAAGGCTGACGGCGGAACACGATCAACTTCCGGTGGCGTGCGCCAATTCGCCAGGCGAGGTCTTGCCACGGTTTGCGCGTCGAGCACCCAGGATCGGCATACCGTGCCTGTTCGCCGTGGCCACGAGACGAACGCCTATCTGACAAGAAGAACAAGGGTGCAGAGCTACCTCAGGGGGGCTCCTGCGCCTGCATTAGATCGTGAACGACTATCGCGTCTGGACGTGGTGGAGCACGAGCCTGGCGAATTTCCCTCCAGCACCCAGGTACTGAAACCAGAGATAGGTTACTAAAGATTTCTGCAAACACCAGGCTCCAAAATGGCCGTTGTTTCCCGGTCCTTTGTATACTGCAAGTAGATCATCGTTCTTCCCCCCTCTGTCGCAAGCCAACCCGATCCCCCTCGTGCATGGAGGTAACTGATGGACGGCGCGCGGATATTCGTTTTCACATCTTTGTATATTGACGATGCAGGCAACGTCGTGAACCGCAATGTGGGCATCACGTTCGATCTCTTCGAGGCTGAAGCCCATAGAGCCCGGGGCGTAGAGAATGATTTTCAGACCTTTAGTGTTCCCGTGAATTGGCGCGAGGATGCCGAGCAGTCCAACCTGGTCACAACGATGCGAGATCTGCGCGCAATGGTGCAAGAAATGCAAGAAGCCGCGCTGCGATAGGCGATCTCGGCTTGCGCCCCGGCTGATCAACACGCACCCACGAATGTCCGGTTCGCTTGTAGCCTCAGGGCCGCCTTAGCAACCGGAGACTAACGTGCTGAAGAACAGACCCATCAGACCTGACGACCAAGTTGGTAAGGTGTTCTGCGTCGTGGGCCAGAACATGCGCCGATGCTTGATCTGCGAAAAGCTGTTCACGTGCCAGACCGCGGGCGCACACGCTGAGACAGGATGTCGTCCATCGCAGAGGTCCTTTCACCCGTGGGGGAAATCAGCGATGCAAATCGGTGAGCCGATTCGGAGAATTGTTGTTGAGCCTCTAGCGCCTCCAGTCAATGAACCGCAGAAAGAACCGGAGCAAATCTCGCTGCAGCCCGATACCGAAGGAGAACCAGCCCCCAAGTGACGGCCATCCCAGATTACATCTCGCCCATCACCGGCTACCGCGTTTGGCAATGGCATCGTGCTGGATTGCGCTCACTCAATGGCGAGACATGGCACCACGGCGAGCCGCTCGAAGCAAGATGCAGAAGTTCCGAGCGCCTGCATTGGAGGCGCCACAGAGCAAACCCTCGTCCGCATGATGCTCCGCATCTTCACTGCACCTGCGGAATTTATGCCAGCAAGAGTGTGGAGCATTTACGCCGCCCCGGTTATCAGAGATCGCTAATTTACGGACAGGTCCTGCTCTGGGGAACGATCGTTGAGCACCAGCGCGGGTGGCGCTCTCAATATGCCTATCCTCAAAGCTTTCTCTTGCCGCCTGAAGTCTTGCCGGTAAGACTTATGGAAATTGAGACCCTGCTCAAGAGTCTGATTTCTTATGACCGCGACATCTTTATTCTTCACCATGGGGCCATGTGCCCCCTCTGGAAAAACGACTCGGGGCTTGCCGCCGACGGACTTGACTACCTCACGGACCGAGCAAGCAAATGGTACATCCAGCCAAATCAGCGGAGCGCGATTAAGCAGGGTGACCGAATTGCGGTGGCCGGGGAGGGCATGGCTGTGGTCGATGATATCGACGGTACGTACGTCCGCGTGAAGCTAGGGAATAAGACCATGCTAAGAATTGCTCGCAAGCAGGTTTCTTGGAAGAAAGAGAATCTGCGCTGGGAAACGGAAGCACGTGCGTATGATGAAGGCGACGGAAATAGGTGAGTGTTCGGGAACAAGCCAGCCATTCTCAGGGCGAGCAAGGAAACACGTGTTTGGGCCGCGTCGGTAAGGATTAGTCTGCACGCGGTAGCGTCGTTCAGCCGTCTGTACGGACTCCCAGCGCCACACGCCTTAAAGCTTCTCCAGACTTCGTCATTTTCTCAAGGCCGGCTTGCGGAAATCATGCACAGGCGTCTCGTCGTACCCTTTTCGACCGCTTTTTGCTTCCGCTCTGGCCAGGAGCTTCTCCACCTTGGCGTCGCCGCTCCAGCTCCGTCGCCTCGAGTGCACGGAGCTGCAAATTCAACAGCGGCGCCAGACCGGCCGCGACCCTGGGATGAAGTTTGCCGCCCGGACCAGAGGGCCCGCCCGGAATCGATCCATTGCCCAAATTGGACAAAAGGGACCGCAGTGCGAGACGCCGTGGAGAGGCTGATCAGCGACGTCTACACCGCCTGCCGTGCCGGTAGGCAGAGGAGAATTGACGCTGCTGGATTTGGTGCCTTCGTTTTGCAAAATGGCAATGCGGTAAGGGAAAGTTGGGAGCACAGTACCGTTTTCGCTCGCAGCTCAAGGTTCGGCGCTGCCTCCTACTATTCACTATAAAGCATAGTATGTTATACATTATTATCTTATAGATAATATTACCAGCGCTAAAGATCGAACCGTGCGTTCACGATGGCGCGATTTTGCCGCAACAACCTGTGGTACACAATATCGATGAAGGCTGCCCATAGAGGTTCTAACTCCAGAGCCGGTCCCAGGAGCGTTCTTGGTCCCACTGTGGAGTCGGTTCGAAATAACCGCTATTCGGTGCTAAATGCTGGCGAACCACGTCTTCACTCAGAGTAACACCCAGGCCAGGCCGGTCAGGCACATCAATCCAGCCGTGGCTGACGATCGGCGTCTTGGCTCCTTCCTCCACCAGCGATGACCACCAGGGCACGTCGAGGGAATGATGCTCGAGCGCCAGGAAGTTCTGGGTAGCGGCGGCACAATGAACGTTCGCCATGCAACTGATGGGAGTCCCGGCAAAATGCATGGCCATCGGCACACCGTATTCCTCGGCCATGTCTCCGATTTTGTGGGTCTCGAGAATCCCCCCAGCCGTTGCGAGATCGGGATGAATTTTGCTGACTGCGTGCCTGTCACAGAGAACCCGGAACGGTTCCTGGAGGTAAATGTCTTCGCCGGTCAGGATGGGAGTAGGGCTCTGGTCTGAGATCTGTTTGAGCAGGTCGGTGTAGGTCCAGGGAATCACGTCTTCCATCCACGACAGGTTGTACTTTTCATAGGCCTTGCCCAGTCGGATGATCGACTTCACACCCAAGTGGCCGAGATGGTCCATCGCAAGCGGGATTTCCATACCCACGGCGTCACGGACCGCGGCGACGTATTCCTCCAGCATGGCAATCCCTTTGTCCGTAACTTCCATGGCTAAGAAAGGATGCGGAAGTTGCGACGTCTCCCACGGACTCAGGTCGGACGGATGCGTCACTGTTCCGGGCGTGTCCGACACCATTTCGACTCCCAGGTCCATCTTGAGCCAGGTGAGTCCCATTCCCTCTTTGCGCTCCTTCATCCTTCGCGCATAAACCTTGGGATCCTTGGACTCCTCGGTGTCGGCATATATGCGAATCCGGTCACGAAACTTGCCCCCGCCGAGCATCGTGTAGACCGGGACGTTATAGACTTTACCCGCGATGTCCCAGCGCCATTTCTATTGCGCAAACTCCGCCAGCCTGTCGGGCATGCCCGCCAAATTGCTTGATTTTGCGAAACAGTTTGTCGATTTGCAGCGGGTTCTCACCTAGTATGCGGCTCTTTAAGAAAAGAGCGAAGGTTGGACTGGCGCCGTCCCTAACCTCACCGAGTCCGTATATGCTCTGATTGGTCTCGATCCGAATGATGGGGCAAGGACTCGGCCCCGGTTTCACAATCGCCGCCACGCGAAGATCCGTGATTTTCAGCGCGGAGGGACCTGAGTTGGAGTTGATACCCTTAGGGTAGGCCTCGAACGGTTCTCCCGCCAACAGGGCGCTTCCCAGAGCCATAGCGGAAGTCTTCAGGATCTCGCGACGGTCGAAGCCATGACGGCCATTCTCACTCATGTGCTCTGCCCTTTTCACGGCACCGCATACGCCAGAGAGGTATTCATAGCGAGATCAAGATTGTACGCCTGCTGGCCCGGTAAATTTCACGTTTGACAAATCATCTCTGATTTGAGAGCTTCAGTGCGCGATCGTAGAATACTCGGTCCACTAAATCCAAGCATGCTCCAAGAGCCACTATCTCTAGTCCATGTGAGAGGTACCCGATGCGCTGCCCTGCATGCAGCCGTTCTGCCCGACTCGGTCTGATTGTGTTTTGGGGTGCGTGCACAATTGTCTTGCTCGGACCGTCTCCCGTTTCAGCGCAACTCTTCACATTTTCCAGGCAGGACTTGGTCGACTACACAGCGCAGAGCCCATTTGACCGTCTTCCCGACGGCCGGCCTAGAGTGCCAGACGATTTGATCGAAAGGGCGCGAGGTCTCTCATCGGAGGAGGTTTGGGCGGTCCTTCATGAAAGAGGATTCAATAACCAGTATGCCGATGGATTTCAAGTCCTGCAACCTGCCAAAACCATGGTGGGACGGGCGTTTACGGTGCAGTTCATGCCGCTTCGCTCCGATGTCGATGAGGTTGCGCAGACGAAGGCGAAAGATCATGGCCTTAAGCAACTCATGAATCAGACCGCCATCGACATGCTGCAGCCAGGCGACGTACTGATCGTGGACCTGTTCGGCAAGAAAGTGAACGGGACTATCGTCGGAGACAATCTTTTCTACTACGTGATGACCGCCACGCATGGTGGGGGCCTGGTGGTCGACGGGGGCATCCGCGATTTGAACGGAATCTCCGAGATCGACATGCCTGCTTACTTCCGGTCTGTCGATCCAACTCCAATTGGGAACGTGATGCTGACCGGTATCAATATTCCGGTGCGAATCGGCGGTGTCACGGTCATGCCCGGCGATCTGGTGGTCGGCGACCGCGAAGGTGTGTATTTCGTTCCCCCCCAGTTTGTGAAAGAGGTTCTCGACCGGGCTGACGAGATCCATGTTCATGACGAGTGGACGAAAAAGAAATTTGCCGAAGGGCATTACAAGTCGAGCGAGATTTATGGCTCTCCGAGTGATCCAAAGCTGCAGAAGGAATATCAGGAGTATCTGAAACGAAGACTGGAGGAAATTCAGAAGCAACGGAATTCGAAGCAATGAGGTGAACCGATGCCTAATGGGATGACATCTTGATAATTGGACAGTGGAGGGAGGCTGCTTCGTTTTCTGGCGAGTCGTGGAGATTCTGTTGAGCCTCTTCGTTATCGGAATGGGCCTGTTCAGGCACAGAATTCGAACCTATGGGCTGGACAACTCGGCTCATCTGGGGCCGCGGAAAAAACCTCGCATCTCAAGATGGATTGCCGGAACATTCTACGTGTGCTCAGGCTAGTCCTACTTTGTATTGGTGTCACACACAGCTAGAACTCCGTATGTCAATGAGTTCTATAAAAAGGGATGTCAAGAGGAAAGTTTTCCCTCGACCGGAGGCCGAGAGGCCTGTAGCCCCTTCCACGATCCTTGGGATGCATTCTCATCCGGCTCGTCACTAGCCGGCTTATCCGCAGGCTTCTGCGACTCCGCCGGCTTGGGCGCCGGCTCCGAGGTCATTTTAGTTGGGTGTTTCTGGGCTGATATTGGGATCCCCCAGCGTGGTGGTTCGCAAGGTCGGTTCCTCGGGAGACGTACACAATCAGCCCGTCAGCCCCCAATACTCAACAAAATCTTCATGTCTAGATGTTTCGTTTCAAGCTCTATAATTCCAACTCTCAGAAGCAGGATGCTTGGAACCGACGCAACATCCCAGGAGGCCAGCTTGAAGCCCATCCGCTCCCTTATTTGTGGTTGCATTGTTTTCTTCATCGCATCCCTGACCTGCGCGCAAACCACCCCGGCGAAAACCAGCGCCCATCCCCAATTGTTGGGATACACGACACAATCTTCCAGCCCCGAGCGCGATTGGGAGAAGAAATTTCAGGATGGCATCGTGAGCGATCATGTGCGCGAAAACATGCGCCGGATGAGCGCTCGTCCGCATCATGTGGGCTCACCTTATGACAAAGACAACGCCGAATGGATTCTGTCCAAATTCAAAGAGTGGGGATTCGACGCGCACATCGAGACCTTCCAGGTCCTGTTCCCAACGCCCAAGGACCGCGTAGTCGAACTTCTGGAACCCAAGCACTTTCGCGCCACACTGCAGGAACCGACCGTTCCCGGCGACCCCACGTCAGACCAGACGTCCGAGCAGTTGCCAACCTACAACGCCTATTCGATCGACGGTGACGTGACCGCCCCGCTGGTCTATGTGAACTACGGCAACCGTGAAGACTACGAACAACTCGATCGCCTCGGAATTGCCGTCAAAGGGGCCATCGTCATCGCGCGCTATGGTGAAGGCTGGCGTGGCATCAAACCGAAAGTCGCGGGCGAGCACGGCGCCGTCGGATGCATCATCTATTCCGACCCCAGGGATGACGGCTACTTTCAAGGTGACGATTATCCCAAGGGCGGCTGGCGTCCCAAAGATGGCGTCCAGCGCGGCAGCGTAATGGACACCGATTATCCCGGCGATCCTCTCACCCCCGGTGTCGGCGCTACCGCGGATGCCAAGCGTCTTACGATCAGCGAAGCCAAAACGATTACCAAGATTCCCGTGCTCCCGATTTCGTGGGGCGACGCTCTGCCTCTTCTGTCCGCGCTCGCCGGGCCGGTCGCACCGGAAAAATGGCGTGGCGCTCTGCCTCTCACTTATCACATCGGCCCCGGCCCCGCCAAAGTCCATCTCAAAGTCACATCGAACTGGGACCTGAAGCCGGTCAACGACGTCATCGCAACGCTGAGCGGGTCCCGCGCTCCCGATCAATGGGTGATTCGCGGCAATCACTTCGACGCCTGGGTCAACGGCGCCGACGATCCCCTCTCCGGCATGTCCGCAGTCCTCGAAGAAGCACGCATGCTCGGCGAACTGCATAAGCAAGGATGGACGCCGAAGCGCACCATCATCTACTGCGCCTGGGACGGTGAAGAACCTGGACTTCTGGGTTCTACCGAATGGGTGGAAACTCACGGCGACGAGCTACAAAAACACGCCGCCGCCTACATCAATTCCGACAGCAACGGCCGGGGATTCTTTCACGGCTCCGGCTCTCACGATCTCGAAAAGTTAACCAACGACATCATTCGCGAGATTCAGGATCCCGAGAAAAATATTCCGGTCTGGCAACGAGCTCGTTTGTCCCGCATCGCCAACGCCAAGAACCAGGAAGATCGCGCGGAGATTCGCAAGCGCGCGGAACTAACCATCGGAGCACTCGGAGACGGTTCCGACTACGCGTCGTTCCTCGACCACGCCGGCATCTCAGCGTTGAACATCGGCTACGGCGGCGAAAACGACGCCGATTCCTACCATTCCGTGTACGACGATTTCTATTGGTACACCCACTTTGTCGATACCGATTTCTCCTACGGACGCGCTTTGGCACAGACCGGTGGCACCACCGTGATGCGCTTGGCGGATGCCGAGATAATCCCCTACGAGTACGCAGGTATGGCCGAAACCATCGGGAAATATGTGACTGAACTCGAAAAGCAGCTCAAGGAAAAACAGGACGAAATCACAGAGCGCAACCTCGAACTGAAGGAAGGAGTCTTCTCTGCTATAGCTGATCCACGCAAGACCTCCGTCCCCCCGCCACAGGAAACCACGCCGCCCTATATGAACTTCGCACCTCTGAAGAATGGAGTGGAATCCATCAAGCGCAGCGCCGAGCGCTACCAGGCTGCCGTGACGAAAGCCCTGGCCGTTGACGCGCCTGCACTTTCGGCACAGGTCCTGGAGTCGCTGAACACGGATCTTATGAAAATCCAGCGGACCTTCCTTACCGAACGAGGACTCCCGGAGCGCCCGTGGTTCAAGCATCAGGTGTACGCGCCCGGCGCTTATACCGGATACGGCGCCAAACCCATCGCTGCCGTCCGCGAATACATGGACGCCAAGAAATGGACGGAGGCCGAAGCTCAGGTGCCAGGCGTCGCGAAGGTGCTGGAAGATGTCGCAGCGGCGATCGGTAGAGCGGCCGACAACCTGGAAGCCGCGACCTCCTCGGTACATTGAGGGGTCGGAAGCACTTCTTTGCTGTGGCAGGGGGTGGAGAAATCCTGGGGATAGTTGGCCAAGAAATGCGTCTCTAACAATGTCGGCGGTGTCAAGGACCTTCGCGCACATTACAGCATGCACTCGAAGAAGAGCGCCATTTCGCTCTCGTTGAAAATGTGCCGATCCAACCAAGGCTCGCTCGCAATCAGAGGTGCCAACGCTCGCTCGCCACGCGCTAGCGCGCGAGCCTTACCCCACGCGAGGGCGGGCGGGGGGCGGGCCAAAGTCAGAACCGGCTGCGGGGGAGGGGGGTAGCCGAATTTTTCCCGATAGATACTATGACGTGTCAGCTGTTGGGGGGATAGGAGGTAGGAGATTTCAAAGTTGCACTTCATGGTGAAGCGCTAGTAAACACCCTCGCCGGGGTTGACTTCGCCCCCGCTCGCGTGCGCTGGGAGGGCTGGGCGTGGGATGGGACGGGCGCCACTTGGTGGGAAGGCAAGCGCGGCCTGATGTTGTTGACCCTCAAGGCGGGCTGGGAGATTCTCTCGCTGACAGGGAAGGTCGCGGGACTGCGAGCAGCCCTTGTGCTTTTTGAGAGAGGAATTCCAATCCCCGTCTGTGAGTTTCCTTCTCCAGGATCTCCAACTGGGAACGAGCGCGCGCCGGATCAATTCTGAGTTCGGCTTCCGCCAAGTTGAGGCGACCCTCGCACTCGATCTCGTAGTACCCTAACTTTTTCGCTGAAGCAATCACGGACCGCAGCTTCTGGATCGAATTTGCCACCGTGGCATGATCTCGCGCCTTCTCAGCCGCGCCCCTTTCGACCCGGGCGGTTTGAATCGCAATCGGCAGTTTCACCGCCGGATCGGGGCTGGTCACCGTAAGTTCAGTCGCACGCTTCACTGCTTCGCGAGCCTCGTCCAACTTCCCCTCAGCCAGCTGTGCGCGGCTCAACGCCAGATATCCGCCGGCCGTGTCCGGGTCGCTCTTTTCCTTTTCAAACTCAGCGATCGCCGCGCGCAGCAAAGGTTCGACTTGGTCGGCGTGGCCTTCTTCGAGGGCGAGATCAGCAAGCGTTACCTGGCTCTCTGCGATCGTGCTCGTTTCCCCCATTTTCTGCCGAATCTCCAGCGCGGCTTCGTACTGTTGGCGCGCACCTTTCAAGTCCCCTTCCGCTTTCAACACATCTCCCAACTCGCTCAGAGCTCCAGTCGGCTGCCCGCCAGAATCGCCCTGAACCTGGCGCATTGCGTCGACCGCTTGCTGGGCAAGCCGATGGGCATCTTGCACCCGCCCTTGGGCCAACTCTAAATCGGCAAGCCGATAGTGGGCGTAGCCCGGTAGGACGCCATCCAGGGACGAGAGAATCTCGATCACCTTCTCATACGTCTTCGCTGCCGCCTGCAAGTTACCGCGGAGGTAGAGGATATCCGCAATATTCGAGAGCGCCGTGGCCCCATTTTGCTTGTCCCCGGCCTGTTCAAAGTGAAACTTGGCCAGCCGGTAACACTGCTCCCCACGATCCAGATCGCCCTCGTTGGTATAGCCAATCCCCATGTTGTTAAGGATGACCGCGGTCTTTAGGTGCTCACCCGTGCCGCCCAAAATCTTGAGTGCCCGTTGATAGGTCGCTCGCGCTTGCACAATGTGCCCCGCTCCACCCAGTTGGTCAGCCATCAGGCGAAGCGCATCGGCAGCTCCTAAATTATTTCCCGCCGCCCGATAGATATTGTAGGCGTCCTCACAAGGTACCTCCGCCTGATCGCGATGCTCACCATACACAAGATTCATGCACTCCCACAGGCGCGCCGAGGCATAGATCAGCTTCTTACCTTGGGCCGATGATTTTGTGGCGGCGCTGCGCACCAGAATGAGACTGTCGGCCCTTCGGCTGGATGGCATTGCTCTGGCTTCCGCCATATCGATGCGGGGATCGTCAGCCGCGGGCAGCGGCAGCCGCCGGAGCCGTCCAATCGTGTCCAGCGCTTGGTATGCGTGACCGGCAGCAGTCTGGGACACCGCAAGCTGCAAGCCGTACTCCACGCTGTCAGGGAATAACTCGAACAGGGCGCGGTAACTGGAAGCCGCCTTCTCGTGGTCTGGCAAACTCTCGTAGTAGTCGCCCTCGACTTGCATTCGATCCACGCGCGGGAAGCCGGTGGAAAGATCCAATGCGATTTTCGCTTCCTCCTTGCGCTTTTGCTCATAGCCGAGCTGGTTCCAGGCACGCGCCAGCATGAGGTGCGCCAAAGGGAATTTTGCATCCGCTTTGGTCGCTTCGACGAGCAAGTCCTTCGCCGCAAGAGCATCAAACTCCCGCAACTTGGTAATCCCAAGCACGTAGAACCTGGCTGCTTCACGGTCCAACGGTATGGAAGCGAGAACACTCGCCCTATCGGTCTCGCTGATTCCGGGAACTCCCAACCGCTCCCGCAGCTTAGCGCCAATGTCCGACGCCATTTGGAACAGCTCATTCGCATTGCCGGTCTGCGCGAACTGGCTTAGAACCTCGCCGCTCCGGGTATCCTGTAATCGTACGTCGAGCCGCAATTGCGTCCGGGTGCCTTGGCCGATCGCGGTGTACGAGCCCAGGACGAGCAGGTCACTGTTCAAGGCGGTGCCAATCCGCGCCGTGGTCTCCCGGCCCAGCGTGCTGGTTTGCGACCAGGGGGATGAAATGCGAAGGCTAGCGACTTCCTCTCCGGAAACCAGTCTGAGTTTTTCCCCACTGGCCAGTTCTGTGCTCAACATCTCCGAAAACGCCGAGGCCAGCCAATCATCCTGCGCCCGGCCGGACGCATTGTAAAAGCCCAACACTGCGACCGATTGGCGGCTTGGAATAGGGCGAGCTGGGTTAGATTCCGAGGCTGCGGCGGGCGGCGAACGATGACGCAGCGAATACCACCCGAAAGCCGCCAGCAAAATGATGCCGAGCGTCACGCCATAAAGATAAAGAGGGGCTCGTCCTCCCAGCCACTGCCTTGATGGAGGCATTGGCCTCGACTGGGGCGCGGTGGTCGGCAGCGACCCTCGGTCCGCTTCGACGGCCGCAGCGCGGTCAGGAACGGTCGAGGCGCTGTCGCCAACGACCTGTTCCAAGCCACTGCCCACCGGGCCAACCATAGCCACCGGTGCCACGAAACGATAACCGCGCTTCGGAACCGTTTCAATGAAGGTGGGATTATCGGCATCATCACCAAGCGCATAGCGCAGCCTTTTCAATGCTGCGTTGAGGCTGCCATCGAACTCGACGTAAGTCCCCTCCGGCCACAGCGTCTGCCGCAGTTCCTCGCGGCTGACGATTTCTCCCGGACGCCCTAAGAGAAGACACAGCACCCGTAGCGGCTGCTGCTGAAGTTTTACAGGCACGCCCTGGTGGAACAGCCTTCCTCCCTCCGCATCCACTTGGAAGAGGCCAAATCGGTAAACACGCTTACGCAAGGCCGGTGCTTCCATACCCCCAGTTGCTCACTCCTTATGGCGGGTAAGTCTAGCACAGGCGAAAAAACGTGAGTCAGTACTTCTGGAATTCATTGCAGCACAATGATTTGTCAGGTCACGCGCGTGGTCAGAAGAAGGTTCTTTGATGTTAGCAGCGATTCCGGTTAATTGATTGTCGCGACTCAAGGGAATCGATCAGAGGCCGCAAAAGCGAGGAAGCGATTTTACGCCAGCTGTCCAGGCGTGGTCATTTTGCAATGTGTTCGTGCTCCGCGCGGGCATCACGCACGACTGGGGTCAATCACCGTTGTTCCGGCCACGCTCTCTCTTGGGGAGAGGTCACACGTTTTGGTAACTCGCTGAAGGGATGCATCTTAGTTAGTCATCGACGTGTCATGACTGAGTCCTTTGACAGGCAGACATTTTTCGTGGCACTTTGACGCCATGAGCGGGATCTAGTCCGCTGTTGATGGACCCGCACTCGGAACGACCTGTAGGAGCACCTCTAGGAGCGCACAAATGGCCAACGCCGATGTCTATGCAGTCTACGACGAGACCGACGACAACAAGGAACCTGGAACTTTTACCGGAACGAAGTTCCACGACATCATGCCGAACGATGTGGAAGTGCCAGGCGCACGCTTGACCGCTCGGCTCTGCAATTTCCCCACGAGCATCTCAGCCCTTCGTGGCACCCACAGAAACTGGATTCGTGATTTTGTCCAACCTGTTATCCGCTCCCTTACAGCGCCTTGGATCGATCTGACCGGCTACGCCAGTCAGCTCCGCCGAGACGGACGCCAGGATCTGAACTTCACCCTTTCCAACGACCGCTGCAGGAAGGTGAGAGAAGAGATCGCCAACTATTCCGATCGCATTCATTGGAACGTTCAATGGGCAAAAGGCGCGGCCGCCAGCGGCGTAAATCTGCAGGGAACACAAAACGATGGCTGGTGGCGAGCCGTCGTCATCAGCGTCTTCGGCTACAAGCCGGCCCACGTAATCCCCGCTACCATGGGCGGCTACAGAGATTTCGAGATTCGCCTCGTCTTCGGCGGGAATGTTAATGCGAATCCAACAGAACTTCCTCTATCCCCGCTTCCTGACTTGAGCGGTTACCTGTTCGAAATTGTGGCTCTGAAGGATAATAAGAAGGTAGAAAAGGCCTACTTCTGGCACGGCGCGGGCGCTCTTAGCGCTAGTGTCAGTTTAATGGGAGTGCTGTCGCCGGTAACGGCTAGCCCGACTCGAGGTACCGGCCCCACTCCCTTCCACACCTCAGTGCCGGTAGAACTTCACGACTTCGAAGGCCCAGCGAGGGTGTTTAGCGATCCCCAGATTTCTGCGGTAGTCGGTGGCACTCTCCGGATCGCCATCGAGAGCGACGCATTAGCCCGTCTTGGGGTGGGGATCCGTGGCGGCAACATTCTTGCCATCAAAAACACAAATGACCCTACCGTCCTCTCGCTAGGCTCCGCCGGATTCACTGGCCCCTTCAAAATGGTGGGCACCACAAGCCCCATCCAATGACCCGAACAACCCGCACCCAACTGGAACTTTTTCTCCAGTCCGTACAAACCATCCTTGCGTTTTCTGCAAGGGTGGAAGGCGATGGAAAGTGAAACATGAGATTTCGTACGAACACCCGCAGGCCGACGCTGCGGGAGGAAAGGCGTGCCACATGGCTCACTTGAATGGACTATCTTTCATCGCTGCAACTCTTCTCGCAACCACCTGCGCCGTTTACTCGGCACAGGCAGCCGAACCTCCCGCTGACCTCTGCTCGCTGCTGTCCGCGGCCGAGGTGAGCAAGACGTTAGGCCGAGACTACGATTCTCCACAAAAGACCGTCGCTCCTCGTCCTTACCAAAACACCGCCTCGGGAACCGATTGCAATTATCTGGCGAAGGGAAGCAAGCTCTGGTTCCGAGCCTACGTCGATCCCTCACCGTCGGCCGCGGCGGACCTATTCGCAAGGCTGAGCAAATTGTACGGCCCGCAAACGCCAGTGAATGGCGTCGGGGACGAGGCCTATTTTGACGGGGAGCACGCGCTCCACGTTCGCAAGGGCAAAGTTCGCTTCTATCTCAATCTCGATCCTGTGGATTCCGCCTCGGCAACCGAGAAGCATCTAAGGGATCTTGCCAGCCGGGTGAGCGGACGACTCTAGAGGAAAAATGAATACGAAACCGAAGACGTGATCTTCAAGGACTGCGTCCGAATTTCCTCTTATGCTGACCTGCGTGATTGTTGACGCGATAAATCACCACTCATTGACCTTCCGCCGACACTCCTACCAATTCCGCCAGCAGCTCCCAGTGCCTCGGATACGGTCGGCTTCGACCCGTGCCGACGCTTGAGCTGTGTCACCGCTCTCTGAAGTGCCCTACTCTGAGGGTGTGTAGGCCAGCAAGAAGGAAGGCCCCACGTTCTTGCAGAGCTTGGTCCACAGAAGGCCCCGGTCAAAGGGTCAAAGACTCATGCCTGCCAGGACGCCTCGCATATAGGCGAAACTGGCGATCACGCCCGGCATCGGGTCGTCGGGATGAATCTCATACTCCAGATCGACGAAACCTTGGTATTTCGCTGCGATGAGCGCTTCAAACATCTTCCGCACTGGCATGATGCCGTCTCCTACCGCGACTTGGCTCTCCTTACTCTGGAAGTTCGTGAGGTCCTTCATGTGCATGTTAAACAGCCGCGGGCCAACCTCGTGGATTACCTGAACGACATCGGTGCCGGCCCGAACCGTGTGCCCGACATCGATGCAGCACCCGATGCGCGGATCCATGCCCATTACCGCCTTCAACACATCCAGCGGCGAAGGCCACAATTTGTCTTCCGGACCGTGGTTGTGGAGAGCGATACGGATGTCGTACTCCTTTACGAACTTCTCCATTCGGGGCAGAGTTTCCGGAGTGGGGTCGCCGGCGACAATAACGGCGATACCTGCCCGCTTGCAGTATTCGAACTTGCTGCGGATGTCAGCGTCTTCGTCTTTCGCGAAATAGATGGCTCCAGCGGCGTGAAGCTTGATGCCCGCCGCGGCGTAGTCCGCCAGCGCGGCTGCCTCCTGCTGTGCGTCCATCGGGAGATGATCTTTGACGTCCTTCGCATTCAATGCGAATACGCTGAGTTGCTTCATGAAGCCGATCATCTGAGCGCGACTGAAATTACGAAATGTGTAGCTGGCCAGACCCAAACGGATCGGCAACGCTTCGTCGGGAGATGAGTTTTCGCGAGCCAGCGCCGAGAAAGCGGCGGGAGCGGAAAATGCTGCAGCAACGACCGCACCCGAGCGAACAAAATCGCGACGCGAGAAGGTGGTTTTGTTAGACATGTGGCGCCCACCCCGGCTCGTACTCGCGCCCCCACATCTTCATGGCTTCGGGATCGCCTTGAATCCGTCCGTCTTTTGTGTCGAGACGCAGTTCCCGGTTGACTTCCCAGGAGATGTTGGAAAGCTGCAACATGGTAACGGCGACGTTGCCAACAGCGATAGGAGCGTTGAGCTTCTCGCCCTTGCGGATACCCGCGATGAAGTTCGCGAAGTGAGCGTCGGTCATGGAATCACGGCCGATCAGGTCAGAGGACGAAGTCGTTTTGCCCACCTTGAATTCGCTTGTCTTGTTGCCTTTCAGGTCGTAGATCTCGTAGCCATCGCGATCAATCAGCACTGTGCCCGTCGTTCCCATAATTATCGAACCACGATCACGGCCGTAATACTTCATTCCCTGGCAGCTCTTCCCTTCCCACGAGAGCATTTTGTCGTCGTACTCGAAGCTTGTCACCAGTGTGTCGTAGAACTCCCAATCATCTTTGAAATGGTATCTGCCGCCCGACGATGCAACTCGCTTGGGATAGTCGACGCCGAGCGCCCAGCGGCAGACATCGACTTCATGCGTACCATTATTGAGTGTTTCGCCCGTGCCATAGATTCTGAACCAGTGCCAGTTATAGGGGTGCACATTGTCAGTGTACGGACGGCGCGGAGCGGGGCCCTGCCACAAGTCCCAATCAAGCTGAGGCGGCACCGGCGCTCCTTTGCCTGTGCCAATCGACTTTCTCGAATTCACGTACCAGGCCTGTGCGAAGTAGGGCCTGCCGATTATGCCGGCATGGATCTTATCAACGACCTCTATCGTGTGGGCTGAAGAGCGCTGCTGTGTCCCCATCTGTACGAGCCTCTGATACTTCCGCTGTGCTTGCACCAGCATCTCCCCCTCGGCAGCATTGTGGCTGCATGGCTTTTCCAGATAGACGTGTTTGCCCGCCTGCAATCCGGCGATGGCCATGGGTGTATGCCAATGATCGGGGGTGGCAATGGTGATGGCGTCCACATCCTTCATTTCAAGAATCTTACGAAAGTCTTTGTCCGTTGCGGGGGACTCGCCCGTCTCCTGTCGGGCGCTTTCGGCGAATTTCTGGAGAATTGTACTGTCCACATCGCAGACATGCGAGATTCGCGCGGCACTCTTGTTTGCCTGGAGCGAGGAGAGGTGAGCGTAGCCACGGCCGTTAAGACCGATGATGGCAAAGTTGAGTCGATCATTCGATCCAAGAATCTGGCCATAGCTCTTCGCCGTAGTTCCCACGGCCAGGCCCGCCGCACCTACAGCAAGAGCATCGAGAAACTCGCGTCGCGTAACCATCATTGTTCTCCTTGAAGCTGCCTTTTATTCGGGGGCAGCCATTCTGGATTTGTCCAGATCACAATTTACCGCGGTGCGCCCACAATCCTAAGCCGGGATTTGAAATAAAGAAAACCTCTTCGCCGTCGACACGGTTGTTGCCGTAGTGAAGGGTCTGCGGACTGTAGCGCGTGAGCATGGTTTCCAAATCGCCATATTCAAAACCCACTCCCTCAACCTCCTCTTTGCTTAGATGACCGGGGCACAGCCGGATTGTGAAGCGACCTTCGGACGAGCCGTGTATGAGGTGAGCAGCCGCGCTAAGGTCGTCTGCAAGATCAGCATTCGCACTCACCGCTTCGAGAGTGGCCGGCGTTCCACGATACCCGTATTTGCGGATCAGAGCATCGATGGCCCGGTCTTCGCCAAATTCCTTTATGCCGGGTGCTAGGATGATCAGCTCCGCACCGTCGGCCAGTGCCATGCGTGTCCGGTAGATTGCCTTGTTGCCGAGCCATGTGCTCTGAAACTCATGCGGATCGAGATAAACGACAACTTTCTGCATTGGCGCGTCCATGGTCTCGAAGTTCACTTTCAAGCTGAGGTCGGCGGCGCCGTGAAAGCACTCAATATCGTCGCCGATGAAGAGGCCGCGCACTGCCAATCGTTCGTCCGTCGTACGTCCGACAACGGTGAGTACGTAGACGATGGGCAGATGTCGCAGGAAACGATCGGCTGCGTAATTGAGAACGTTGCGCACGGGGTTGTCGGCGCGGCCCATGATGCGCTCCATCCCGTAAACCGCACTCAGGTAATGGCTTCGGTTTATGCTCTCACGGCCTCCCGTGCCTACGAGAATATTCTTTGTGTAGTTGGCCATGCCTATCACTTCATGGGGCACGACCTGGCCGATGGAGAGAATGAGATCGAAGTCGCCATGCACAAGGAGCCGGTTCACTTGTGCCGGCCACGCATAGCTCAGCTTGCCTTCCGATTGCTCGCGGATGAACTCTGCCGGGACCTCGCCAAGGGTCTCGACGTCCGTGCGCCAGTTATGCACGCGGAAAAGCTCGGCCGGCATGGCGCCAAACATTCGCGCGAGCTGCTCCGGACCCATCGCGGCATGCGTGCCGAGGGCAGGCAGGACCGCCTGGAACTGGTCGCCGTAATACTCCCAGGCGTAGCGCGTCAGGTCGCCGGCGCGCGAATGCACGCGGCTCTGATCCGGTGGCACGACGAGAACCCGGTTGCGTTTCCCAAGCTTCGCAAGACTGTCCACGAGCAGACCGTGCAACTGCTGCGAAGATAGATCGCTTTCAGCACTGCCCGTGGCGCAATAGAGACTCATGCGATGAATTCTACATTCGTTTTCTTGGGTAAGAAACCTCGCCGGGATTCTACAGGTCAAAAGTTGATCTTGCCTCCGAATAGAAGAACACGAGCCGGGAGCGACGTGGTGATCTGACCAAACGCGGCAGCAGTAACGTTATTCACAGTCGGAGTGTTCCAATTCGCCCTATTGAAGGCGTTGAAGGCATCCGCCTGAGTTTGCAGGCTCGCGCGTTCCCCGAAAGAGAAACTCTTCCGCAACGACAGGTCCCAGTCATAGAAGTCGGGTCCAATGATGTCGCCAATCGGGGCGTCGTCGGCGCCGAGAGTGCTTTCCAGCGCAAACGCTTTCGGGTTGACCCAACAAATCTGAACAAGGACGCAGCAGCAGACCTTGTGGTGGAACTCGACTTTGGTCGCGGTGCGAGGGGACCGATGCAAACCGAGAGATAACACGCTCCGGGACTAGACAGCCATGAAGCTCAAATCACAACATCACCGAAGACCGAATCGCTCAAACAGGGCAAGTTGCTCCGTTACTGTTCCCCATGCAGCGGGATTACGTGTGACACTGAGTTGAATTGCTGGCAGGTTCCACTTTATCTGTGAACTGGTTTGAAGTCGAAATAAGCCAGATTCATGTTTCCGTTCGTCAATATGTGTACGGTGAGAACACTTTTTCCCTTGCTCAGACGGACTTTGAAGAGTTGCGAAGCCAGATTCCAATGGTGCCATTGACGCCAGGCCAGCGGGTCTGCAGGATCATTTGTTGTGGTGATCTGCAGAGGTCCGGTCGCGTCCTTTCCATTCACCTCGACTGATATTGTCCCGCCGCGATTCGATGTATAAAGGAAATCGGCTGCGTATGTTCCCGACCGTGCCACATCTACCGTAACGTTGAACCACTCTCCGGGCTCGGTCCAGCCAACGTAGGGAAGGTCGGCGGGAGGCACAATCTTGTCGAAGGGGTTGTCGTCAATCGGATCGGGCTTCCGCTGGAACTTCGTATATGAGGTATCCACTCCCTCCTGGATACGAAATTCATTGAGATAGGTCCTATCAGCCGGATTCAACTCTCCGCTTCCGTGATTCTTTGCATCGGCGTCGTGATACGCGACGCCCTCGCCGCCCAAGTCATAGTACGCGCATAAGACTTTTCCCGGTATTTTTTGTGGACCGCCAGCGTAGCGGCTGTCGTGATAAGGCAAGCCTTTATACTGGCTCAAGAATGATTGAGAAAACGCAGTCGTCGGTAATAGCGATGCCACCATCAAACATACAGAAAGCACGCTCTGGTTCATTCTCCAACTCCGTCAGCATCGGTCGTGCCATGCATAAGAATCGATTGACTAGTCGCTCGGTGAGCCCATAGACGAACGACACTTTGCTGCAACTCCGCTATGCTGCGCAGTTCAAGTGTGTCTTTTAATTTCAGCTGACTTTTCAGCTGACTACGAAAAGTTCGATCCCGTGCGCTTTTCCGAGATTGCGCGAGTACTTTTTGTCCGTCCCATTGTTCCAATGCTCATGCACGCCGAGGCTGCGGCATCGGATGCCGTCGCGTTCAGGATCATAGACCGTCTTCGAAGGTGGGTCGTTAGCCAAAGCAGATTCGCGCAAATAGTTATCGGCATTCGCGATATCGGGAAGGTCGGGCCATTCTGAGGTCAGAAAATCGAAGCCCACTGAATCGATCGCGACGCTGTCAAGTGACATGAAGATACTATTTGGCCACGCATCATTGAACGGCGCTATCTTCCATTTGCGGTGAGGCGGGCCATCTACATTGTCGTTTCCATAGAGAGCATCGATAAGAAAAAGCATGGTTTTCTCGCCGAGATCTCTATGACCCAGAAAATCGGTGAATGCGGAGTAACTCGCCGAACCATCCTTGTTGTGACGGAAACCATCGTGCGCGTTCTTGCGCCAGTCGGGATTGATACTCGTAGCACCGAACAGATTCTTCGCGCAAAGTGTCACGCCTGAACTCACATGCGCTCTCAATACTGCAGCATCAATTAAGTAGGTCGCTTCGACGACTGTGGTGTCGAGTCCTTTAGCGTTGTTGCTTTCAATTGAGAAAGGGATCGCGTTGGGTTTGAACTCGGCCTTTAGTCGTCCATCGCCTCCGATATGGTCTACAAACACGACGCCGGGGAACTCACGGTGAATCTTGTCGTAGAGATCGCTTGGGATGAACCGGCTGGAATCGAAGACGGTGATCGATGATTGTGGCACTCGTCCCGGCCCAGTCAACTGTCGGACAAGCGAAAGGATCGCATGGGGCGAAGAGTTCAGACGATCGATCGTGCCATGATCCGTTGTATTGTTCAGGTTGGCCTTGATTGCCACTTTCTCGCCACCCCTGTACCCGGCGTTGCCGCGACCATGAGTGCGATTGAAATACTTGAAAATGGCGCTCCATGCCTGGACATCGCTTTTTTGAACTGTAAGACTCCGGATAGAGCGCGAGACCATGCGGTCAATTACAGCCTGGTTGTTGTTGGCGTCTTTCCACCAGGAACCTGTCCCATCCCATGTCACAGCCGCCGGGTCATGCGTCCACGTGACTCGACCGGGAACCACGCCGCGGGGAACACCCACTGGAGAAAGCGTGGGTTCAAAAAGAGAAGAACGAAGAGTAGTGGCAGCTGCAATAGACAGGGCGAATTGCCGGCGAGTCATTTCCATTTTTGATTCCCCACGCAGAAGTCTTACGGTTACCCCGGTCATTCTGCCTGAGAGCGTAAAGATTGGTGGAGTCGCTTCACAGACAGGGCCGTCTGCGACGCGGCGACCTTGAACTGCTCAGCGAATTGTACCTGACGGTGCAAATAGAATTCTCGTTTTGCCTGCTTCGTTATGTGACATTTGAGTCGCCACCGCACTAACCCCTCTCCCGTTTGGGATGAGGCGGCTCGACCACGGCGCGGATGTCCCGGTTCTCGAAAACGAATCGCCCAGGCTCGCCAGTTCTCCGGAGGGCAGCATCAACTATCTCTCGGCCCAAATCGTCGGCCAGAATCACTTGGTTGGCGAACGCCACCCGAAGGAACGGGTAGATCGCGCGCAACTAACATTCCGGCACTTCTTACCACAGCAAACATGATTTCTCTGCGGACGGAATGGGCCGAACGGCGAAAACAGTTCGGATTCTCTCCGCCGCCTCAAGTCTTAAGCACATCTCCTGTTCTCGAATGCCATAAGGAAAATCGAACAGGGAAATAGCAGGAACCTTTTGCCGCGGATTCTCCAGCAAAATGTGCAGCTTGGAGAGCAGGAGTGCGGCCTTCGCAGTCAAGAAATCGCAAATTCCCTGTAACTTTCCCTGAGCAGAGAATTTTGGGTCGGGAGAAGTCTGCGCCTTTGAGGTCCGAGCCTTTGCGCAGGGCACAACTTTAGTCTGCGCCGCAGGGGAGCTCTGTCGGTTCACGGTCAGATGGTCCCTCAGTATTCAGAACACAAGCTTACCCGCCAAGCCCTCGGGGATAGACCCCTTGGCTGAAATATTCGTCTGACCAGCGTAGAAATGCGAAAGCCTTGGGAGCTTGGCGATCGTTGGCAAGACTGCGTCTGTAACTGGAGTGCCATAGACATTCAACGATTCGAGTTGATCCATGTTTCCCAGGCGTAAGAGCGTAGCATCAGTAAGGCGCGTGTCCATGAGTCGCAGCACGCGCAGCCGTTTCATGGCGGCGATGATGGTTGCAGAACGGTCGGTAACTGCCGTGCGCGAGAGATCGGCAACGGTGATATGATCCGCGACCGGAACGAAGGACTCAAGATCCTTGTCGCCAAACTTGCTTCCAAGTATGGAAGCATTCAAGCGCAGGTCGGCCGAGCCTCGCGAATCGTAATCGAATATGCTGGGGAATTGCATTTGCAATCGCGAGACGGCTGGTGCGATTGCGGAACGCAGTTTGGTGACTGCGGCGGGATCGATCTCTTCAAATGTCACTTCGGCCGCAGGCAGTGCGGGAGTCGGCGCATTCTTGATAGCATCGAGGGCAAGCGTGTCGGAAGCACCAGCGCTAATCCACAATTCGATGGCCTTCACCTGGTCCGCAGTTAAAGGCTGTTTCCCCTTCGGCATAAAATCGTCGTGACTGGCCGGCAAGGTAATTCGACGAAACAGTTCGCTGCCCTGAGTGTTGCCTGCCAAGACGACCCGTCCATGCTTGCCGCCTCGTACAAGTCCACTGTAACTATCGAGCCGAAGATTCCCTTTGTGCTTGCCCGCACTATGGCAACTGACACATCGAGCAGCAAAGATGGGTTGAATCCGGCCGCCATAAAAGGTATTCGGATCGGCACTGGAAGCTAATACCTCATCCTCCACACCCAGCAGCTTTCGGAGATCCCTCGGCATGTGCTCGGTAAGATGATTCGCGCCGAGCGACAATTGGCCCCCGCGATAACCCGTCCATGCAACGAGGCCAATTCCCACCCCCAGTGCAATCGCGTAGGTCAAGCGGAGTTCCCGCAGCCGCGTTTGGAGAAGCCAGCACACCCAACAGACGATCGACAGCAGTATGCCGCCCCACATGTGTTGGGTGATCAGCAGTCCGGAATAACCGCCACTGCGTCCCAGGCACCATCCCAGAAGCGCCGCCCCAGTTGCACCAAACGTTGCCAGCGTAAGAACGAAGCCTGCCGAGAGACTCAGATACGCGAACCTGGCGCTCCGACCAGCGAGTTCCAATATGGGCACCAGCAGAAAGAGCGCGATCGGGAAATGGACCAACAAAGGATGAAAGCGCCCGATGAACTGCATCCACTCCGCGCGCTCGCTTCCGTCGGGAGGGAAAAAAGCGACCAGCGTCGTCGCAACCAGGATAGGAGCCAGCATCGCGATCCCGAGGCGAAATTGTCTGACGATGCCGCTTTTCGACGCTGTCATGAAACCTGGCCTAATGATTTGGTCAAGAATTCGGGCCGGAAACTCACGCCAGAATTTCAGCTACCACTCGGGCCGGCTTCACGCTTGTCAACTTCTGTTCAAGGCCCTGAAACGAATAGTTGAGCTTGTGGTGATCGAATCCCAGCAGATAGAGCAGGGTTGCATGGAGATCGCGGATGTCGACCGGATCTTTGACGACTTCGTACCCCATCTCATCCGTTTGCCCAAGAGTGAATCCAGGCTTGATGCCTCCACCCGCCAGCCAGATGGTGAAGGCGCCAGGATTATGGTCCCTGCCGACCCACTTCATCTCCTGACCCTCTCGGTTTTCCCGCATTGGGGTTCGGCCGAATTCGCCACCCCAAACTACCAGCGTGTCCTCGAGCATGCCGCGCTCTTTCAAGTCGGCCAGCAACGCTGCGGTCGGCTGATCGACCTCGCGGCAACGATCGGTGAAGCCAAGGTTCAACGCCTCTTTGGGGTCCGCCCCGTGAGAATCCCACCCCCAGTGGTAGAGCTGAATGAAACGGACGCCGCGCTCAGCCAGTCTCCGCGCGACCAGGCAATTGTTGGCAAAACTAGACTCGCCCGGTTTCGAACCATAGCGCATGCGAACTGACTCAGGCTCTTTATGGATGTCCATCGCGTCGGTGGCATCCATTTGCATGCGGAACGCCATCTCGTATTGCGCTATGCGTGTGACAGTCTCCGGGTTTCCGAAGGTCTCATAGGTCCGTTGATTGATCTGATCAATCGCGTCGAGCATACTGCGGCGAAGCGAACGGCTGACGCCCGGAGGATCATCCAAGTAGAGCACCGGCTCACCATGCGATCGGCATTGCACGCCCTGGTAGACACTGGGCAGAAAGCCGGAACTCCACAATTGTTTGCCCCCGTCTGGGGATTTGCCTCCGGAAAGCAGGACGATGAATCCCGGTAAGTTTTGATTCTCCGTACCCAGGCCATAGAGAACCCACGATCCAAATGAGGGATAGCCGAGTCGCGCGTTTCCGGTGTGCACCAGCAGCTGCGCGGGTGCGTGATTGAACTGATCGGTCCGCATCGACTTGATGAAGCAGATATCGTCGAGATGCTGTTCCAGATGGGGCAAGCGGTCGGAGATCCAGTGCCCGCTCTGACCCACCTGATGAAACGGATACTGGGATCCCAGAAGCTTTGGAATTCCGCTGATGAAGGCGAAGCGCTTGCCCGCCAAGAACGATGCCGGGCAATCTTGCCCGTCGAGCCGCTTCAGATCAGGCTTGTACTCGAAAAGCTCCAACTGGCTTGGCGCTCCGGCCATGTGAAGGTAAATGACGCGCCGCACTTTGGCCCTAAACTGCGGTGGCAACGGAGATAGTGGGCTGGAAGCATCACGTGTAAAGTCAAGAGACTCTGAATGCGCGGCGACCTTGGCTGGGCCGGCATATTGCGCGATCGATGTTCCTGCAAATATCGTGCCCAGGCCGCAGCCAAGGGTCTGCAGGAAGTGACGTCGAGTTTGCGCTTGCAGGAGCGCCAACCGAACTTCGCGAGACGTCCCACCACTAACGCGACCTGCATTTCCTTCACTGGCGACAATTCTAGTGTTTGGCATGACATCACCTGGTCAAAGCCGCATCCAGATTGAACAAGACGCTGGCTACGGCCACTAACGCGGAGAGTTCGTCGGCGGCCTTTCCCTTGACGCCGCTGCCGGTCGAATTCCTACCGGTCTCGGCGACTGCCTTCTCAAACAACCCACGCAATGTGGCCAACTCAAAGTCACTCGGATCGCGAGATAAGACCATCTGAGCACCGCAACGGATACGTCCGTCCAGTGTATCGCTCGCGTGCATCATCCGGTTGGCCAGCGCTTCGGCTGCTTCCTGATAGACGGGGTCATTCATCGTGACGAGAGCCTGCAAGGGTGTGTTTGTTGGTATGCGTCGCGCCAGGCTCACATCGTGATCCGATGCATCGAAGATGAGAAAGCTTGGATAGCCGCTGGTTCGCTTGATGTATGTATAAATCGCTCGCCGGTACCGGTCGGGACCTTTCGCGTCTACCCACTTGCTTTCGTTATAAACAGAATTCCAAACGCCTACTGGTTGCGGTGGCATGACCGGAGGTCCACCGATTTTATCCGTTAAGAGCCCGCTCGCGACCAGAGCCTGATCGCGGACCATCTCAGCCGAGAGTCTCTGTTGGGGCCCACGGGCGAGCAGTCGATTGCGCGGATCTTTTTCGCCCAGTACAACGGACGATTTCGCACTCTGGCGGTAAGTCGCACTGGTTACCAGTTCCCGTAACAGGGCCTTCATGTCCCAATGCAGATCGTTCTCGAAATGAAGGGCGAGCCAATCCAGCAATTCAGGATTGCTCGGCCTTTCACCGACGCTCCCAAAATTTTCCAGAGTTTCAACAATTCCAGTGCCGAAAAGCTGCTCCCAATACCGGTTTACCGCCGTTCGCGCCGTTAACGGCTGCTCCGGGCTAAAGAACCACTTGGCTAGAGTCAGGCGATTGCGCGGAGCATCTTCAGGAAGCCGCGGAAACATTCCCGGTACGTCCGGCGCAAGAGCAGGTCCGATCTTGGCAAGAAAATTCCCGCGCTCGAACTCCATAGTTTCCCGTTTGTCGTAGTCTGCTTGCTCGACCATCACTGGAGTGCTAACGCTGGGAATCCTCGCAAGTTTGCGGGTGAGGTCCGAAAGCTGCCCCAGGTTTGTACGATATTCCTTATCCGTAGCTAGGCCGGACCAGCACAAGTCCGAACTCGCTGCCAGGCGTGCCTTCCGGACCAAGCCCGGCTTGTCGTTGACGAGCTCGACCTGCGTGAGCTGCAATTTGATACGGCTGCCGCGAGTCAGATGCAGCGGCGACTCCGGGACGCCAATCGTCCAACGGGCATGAAACAGATTGGGATCCTCCGCAAAGCCTCCGGTTAGATCAACGTAGGCGTTGCGCTTGACGGCACGCGCCACCGCGCTTTGCAGATCGTTTTGAGAATCGGGAACGAAGTAATGAAAGTGGATTTTCTCCTCACGTCCGCTCGGTTGAATCGCCCAAGCGTCAATCTGGTTCACGACGAAACCGAGTTCGGGGTTGTGGCGGGCAACTTCGCCACTGACGGGTACGACCTCAACGCGCAACGCTGTAATTACCGGCACCTCCACGGTCGCGATTACTTCATAGACGGACTTGCCTGGAGTGTTTGGGGCGGCCCGCATTTCTCCATCCTCAATTTGAAAGGCAATCGGCCGTGCTGCCGCTTTCGCCCTGGCATCCTTCCTGCTGTCGGCAATCGCCTCCACCAGATATTTGCGCTGTTCTTGCCTGTCCTTGATCTGTTTCGCGGTGCGAGGCTTTGCCGGAGGCTTCTCCTGATCGAAAGTAGAGAGCTGCTGTTCAAGGTGTGCAGTCCTCCATCTCAGAGCCAGCGCTTCATTCGCCGACGCGGCCGTAATCGGAAGAGCCGTCCACTTCGCCTGTTCTTCCAACTGGCGTCCGCGATCTACCAGCGAACGACCGACCTTTACCATCTCCTGCTGAATTTTCGACGCTTCCGGATACTTGGCTTCGTCCTTCGGAACGCGCAAAACAGGTGTGTCCTCCGGCAGATCAGCATCGCGCGATGTGTTAAAGAAAGCGAGCGACTTATAATATTCTGCGTGCCGAATGGGGTCGTAAGGATGGGAATGGCACTGTACGCAGTTCATCGTAAGCCCATTCAGAACGGACCATGTGGTCGCGGATCGATCCATGGCGGTGATCAGCCGGAATTCTTCATCGTCGGTGCCACCCTCATCATTGTTCGGTGTCTGGCGGTGAAAGGAACTCGCGATCTGATCGTCGAACGTCGCATTGGGAAGCAAGTCACCCGCTAGTTGCGCGATGACGAACTGGTCGTACGGCAAATTTCGGTTGAACGCTCGAATCACCCAATCGCGATACGGCCATACTCCGGGCCGATCTCGATCTGCCTCATAGCCTTTGCTGTCCGCGTAGCGCGCCAGATCCAGCCATAGCGCTGCCCAACGCTCCCCATAATGCGGGGAAGCCAGCAGCCGCTCCACCTGTTTCTCGTACGCATCCGGCGACGAATCGTTAAGGAACGCAGCCTGCTCTTCCACGGTAGGAGGAAGGCCAGTCAGGTCGAAGGTCACCCGCCGCAGCAATGCGGCTTTGTCTGCCTCAGCGGACGGCGCCAGTCCTTCATTCTCCAGCCTCGCGAGGATAAACCGGTCGAGCGGGCGTCGAATCCAACTCGTCTGCTTCACTATCGGCAAGACCTGCGGCTTGGGCGCCACGAATGCCCAGTGCTCTTCCCATTCGGCGCCTTCTTGGATCCACCGCCGAAGCAGCGCTAGCTGTTGGGGAAGAAGCGGTGGCGAGTGGTAAGGCATCCGCGCTTCCGGATCCGACGAAGTTACCCGCGCGATCAGTTCCGATTGCTCGGGATGGCCAGGCACGATCGTCCGACGCCCAGACTTGCCGGTCCCCAGCGCCTCCTCACGATAGATGAACGATACACCGTTCTTCTGGCGAACACCGCCGTGGCACTGCACGCAGTTCTGATTCAGGATGGGCTGAATGTCCCTGCTGAAACTGACTCGATTGCGTGATCCTCTGTGGCTGACCCACCAGAACGTCGAAATGGACAACAGCACCACAACCAGTACCGCGAAACTGCGAGGCCGCAGAATTGTGGATAGAACCCTCATAAGCGCTCTATGAGTATACGAGGCTCGAACACTTCGTGGGCACGACTTCCGTCACCTTCAACGGAGTGAAAGCCACGTTCCCTTGCTCAACACTGGCAACTCACTAGCGACCGGTAGGTCGTCATCATCAGCCGAATAGAGGAGCAGTTCAAAAAATCTGCGAAATGCGCCTCGCCTCAATGTCCGCGATTCCATAAAATCTCGTTCTATACGTCGACGGCTTCATGGACAACTGACTGCTTAAGCCATCAAAAGCCATGATTTATTAAGCTTCTAGCCATCATTACAGCCATATGCCTTAAGGCTTGCTGGGCTTCTTCACTCACATGGCTGGCTTGCTGAGATCATGCACAGGCGTCTCGTCGTACCCTTTTCGACCGCTTTTTGCTTCTGCTCGGGCCAGGAGCTTCTGCACATTGGCGATTCGCCGCTCCAGGTCCGTCGCCTCGAGTGCCCGGAGTTGCAAATTCAGGAGCGGCGCCAGACCGGCCGCGACCCTGGGATGAAGTTTGCCGGTTATAGACGTCGCTGATCAGCTTCTCCACCGCGTCTTGCACTGCGATCACTTTGTCCAGTTTGGGCAAATGGATCGATGACTTCCGCTCGACGGCGGCTTCCGGGCGGGCGCACTGGTCCGGGCCTGCCGTGCCGGTAGGCAGAAGAGATTGACGCTGCTGGACTTGGTGGCTTCGTTTCGCAAAATGGCAATGTGGTCGGGGAAAGCTGCGGGTACTGTACCAGGTGCGCTCGCAGCTCAGGTTTCGGTGCTGTCTCCGAACTATTTATTATAAAGTATACTATGTAAATATTTATTAGCTTTGAGATAATATTGCCGGCGCTAAAATTCGAACTCGGTGTCGCCGGCGTGTCTGCTTTCCTGCGAAAGTCTTCTCGGGGGGCGCGCCGCCAGGACTGCTGAATGTCCTGGAGTCAGCGCCTTCTTCGATAAAACGCGTCCTCTGACCAGGCGTAAATGAGCGGTCGTCGGACGTCCAATGAGACCACAGGGTCCGGAGATCCGCTATAGATTAAGCAGCCTTGTCGCTCACGACCTTCAGGTTCCAGCGTGGAGGTGTCAGCAGCCTCATCTTCTGCTTCCCTCGACCCAGACGATGGCCGCTTCCCCAGCAGCTCTAAGGTTCTGGCCAGAGCCCGCTGACTGGCAGTGCGATAACCCTGCAAATGGTTAGAACAACGGAGTAGGTCAATGCAGGAAGCTTGCCAAAATCTATGGTGTGATGCTAAGATGTATCACATGAAGAAAGCATCCGTTCGCGACCTTCGTTACGCGTTCAAGAAGATCGAACGTCTTCTGCACCAGGGCGAAGAGATCCAGATCACCAAACGGCGGCGGGTCATTGCCCGTCTGGTTCCTGAAGACACCAGGGCTGCCGCACAAGTACCAGATTTTCTTGCGCGGTTGCGGTCTATCTACGGCGACACAAGGTTGGCGGTCAGCGGTGCGGAACTGATTGCGCAGGACCGGGACCGGTCTTGAAGATCTACGCGGATGCCACCTTTCTCATCTCTCTCTACACCCCTGATGCCATTTCCGCCGCCGCCGTCCAAGCCATGCGGGCCTCTGGCGGTGAGCGTTATGTCACAGTCTTTGGCGAACTGGAAGTCGTGAATGCGATGCACTTGCGAGTTTTCCGGAAAGAACTTTCAGTATCTCAGATGCAGGCATCCCTGAGTGACTTCGAGAAAGACATGCGCGATGGGATCTTTCTCCTGCGCCCGCTTCCCGAGCAAGTCTTTGAGAGAGCCGGCCAGTTGTCCCGTCGAACCACGGCTCGCCTGGGGACCCGTACTGCGGACCTGTTGCATGTTGCCGCCGCTCTCGAACTCGCTGCGGACTACCTTTACAGCTTCGATCAGCAGCAACGAAAACTGGCACGCGCCGTAGGACTCAAGGTCAATTGAGGCCTCACCAAGGGCCGCATTCATCGAGTCAACCGCACCCTGACGGAAGGGGGCGCGGGTTCGCCGTCTGCGATTCCCTAAATCTCGTTCTATGCGTCGATGGCTTCATGGATAACTCACTGCTTAAGCCATCAAAAGGCATGATTAATTGAGGCCATAGCCATCATTACAGCCATATGCCTTAAAGCTTCTTCCGACTTCGTAAATTTTCACGAGGCCGGCTTGCGGAAATCATGCGCAGGCGTCTCGTCGTACCCTTTTCGACTGCTTTTTGCTTCCGCTCGGGCCAGGAGCTTCTCCACCTTGGCGAGTCGCCGCTCCAGCTCCGTCGCCTCGAGTGCACGGAGCTGCAAGTTCAAGAGCGGCGCCAGACCGGCCGCGACCCGGGGATGAAGTTTGCCGGCGTAGACGTCGCTGATCAGCTTCTCCACGGCGTCTTGGACTGCGATCACTTTGTCCAGTTTGGGCAAATGGATCGATGACTTCCGCTCGACGGCGGCTTCCGGGCGGGCGCACTGGTCCGGGCCTGCCGTGCCGGTGGGCAGAAGAGATTGACGCTGCTGGACTTGGTGGCTTCGTAGGGGGAAGTTGCGAGTACTGTACCGTTTGCGCTTACAGCTCAGGTTTCGGTGCTGCCTCCGACTATTTACTATAAAGTATAGTATGTAATCTACTATTGTCTTAGCGATAATATTACCAGCGCTAAAGATCGAACCGCGCGGAACTTGTTGCTCGGTATCCTGCCTCTTGCGAGCGTCACTTTCACGTGTCCAGTGGTCGCGCCGCTCGGTACGGTGGCAGAACTCTGGAACTCGGTATCAATCGCCGCCTTACTTGCCTTTCCGGCTGCATTTCAATGCCGCGGAGGAGTGGCGGCACTTGTTTCCGTCTTGACTAGGGGCTCCGCCAGGGGAGCGCCATTCTTGACCAACTCAGTCTTGATTTCAACCTTCTGATTAGCGAGCGGATTGATGTCCGTCTCAAAAGTTTGGTAGCCCGGAAGGGCGACCCTGATCTGATGTGTTCCCGGGGCAACTAGCATCCCTCGACCTAGGCCCTCAAACTCCCCTACGTGTCCCACGAACAGGCCGTCCAGAAAAACTGCGGCCCTCGAAGGGTTGACCGCGATCTTGACTGTAGCCGTCACATCAGGAAGCGGTCCCGTAGGGGCTTTCGCCATCGTCACGCGAACGACCTCTTTCTGTCCAGGCTGGACAAGAATTCGTTCTGTGAAGTCTTGATAACCGTCCTGGCGCACGGTAATTACGTGCTCGCCAGGCAGAAGAAGAACTTTCTTAGATCCCTTGAGTTCTTTCAGATAGCCTACGTACGCGCCGTCAACCCAGACCCCAGAAGTCTTCTCGACATGGGATTTTCCTTCAAATTGAATCTCTCCCATCACATCGTTTTCAGCATACATTGGGGCGGGTCGAAGCAAAGGAGAAACCAAGAGCAATACCCACAGTGGACCTACTCGTCGGATTGCTTTTTTCATAGAGGCCTCCATACTCGAAAATAGGGTAGAGCAGTGCAACTCCCAACACTCGCCGTTCCTCACGCTACTCGCTCCCCTCCTTCCGTTTCTGTCCGCAACTCTGACATGCGCCAACTATTGATTTCCTCTGGCGCGACTGTTTGTTTCGGATTGAAGACAATAGCCAGAACTGACCCAATACCCAGGCCAACTAAGAGGAACGTGATCGCAGAATTCAAGTCGTATTCACTTTTATTCCTTACACCTTCCATAAGCACCTCTCTTCCATGCGCTCTTACAAAATACGGAAGCAGCGAACCACTTTGTGGAGTGCAAGAACCGTGCCACTTTAACCAAAGCCTTTATTTTCCTGCTGATGCATGACTCTCAGGGCATCACGAGCAGGAAATTTCGACCGCTTCGAGACAAGAGTTCACGCGCGGCGATATAAAGGAAATACGGCTGCGTTCACCGTAAGCTCTCCACCCCTAGTTCAGGCCTCTCGACCGGAATGGGCGTGGGGCTGGACTTCGTAGGCATCAACCCCGTGAAGGCGCACTACTGGAAAGCTGTCAGCAACGGATTGTTAGCCCGTTCCTTTCCCCTCGCGACCAAGGTCGTCGCTTCGGACAAGAACCTGTTGCAGGGCCAGCCGAGTTCAGGCGTAGGATGGGCCGCGGTGGCAATCACTAGAATAGCAATGTTCGCCGCGCGGGCGTAGCCGTGTCTGTTGTGTAGACTCCCGATCTTGATGCAGTTGGGTCGCGGCCCGCAGTGTTTCTTCTTTTTGACTTTGTGGGGATGAGTTGTGTGCCTAAGAAACAACCAAAGAGAGAATCCGAAAAGCGACAGGAAGGAAGTGGTTGCCCTGCAAAAAGAATCGGCTCTGGAGGATGAAGAGGAAGAAGACCTGAAACAGACCAACTATTCCTGATACATAGAATTTACATCCACCGGGTAGTGCGAACTCGTCGTTTCGCATTCGGTGGCAAGTTATGTAGCTGCAAGGAAAGGGATTTGGCGAATCTGGCACATTACGTGCTGGATCTAGGGTTGCAAACTGTGGAGGTGTTTATGCTTTTGGACGATCTTCGCAGCGTTGTATCTGCGATGCGGGCGCTTGGGTCAGTGCTGATGTCAGCTTCATACCCGAGCTTAACCGTTCTTCGATGATGAAGCATCAGCCTTCTCGCGCCATCTCGTGAGCCGGTGAGCAAATCACAATTCATTTGCGCAAAGGAGCACGCATGAAACGATGTCTGATTCTCGTGGTACTCAGTTTGGCGGCACTGCTGGGCAATCTCGCGTGGGCAGGCTCGGCCCGTGAGGACTCAACCGAGCGACTGCAGAATTCAGCCGACGTCCTCAAGGAAATCGCGGCCGCCCCCGATAAGGGCATTCCAGAAGAAGTATTGAAGAACTCAAAATGCATCGTGGTAATTCCGCATCTGGTCAAAGCTGGGTTCATCGTCGGTGCCAAGCACGGGCGCGGAGTCGCTGTGTGCCGGACCAGTGCAGGATGGAGTGCGCCTGCTTTCGTCAGCGTCAGCGGAGGAAGCGGGGGCTTGCAGATCGGTGCGGAGGGCGTGGATCTGGTCATGCTGGTGATGAACGACAGTGGTCTCCGGCATTTGCTTTCGAGCAAGTTTGAAATCACCGGCGAAGCCTCCGCTGCCGCCGGGCCGGTGGGACGCCATGCTTCCGCCGGAACCGACTGGAAACTGAACAGCGAATTGCTGACCTACTCCCGTTCCCGAGGCATCTTCGCCGGCTTGACTGTGGAGGGTGCGGTGATCGAACAGGATGCCGACTCCACGGTGGCGATTTACGGCAACGACCTTCCCTTCAAGAAGATCTTGCTGGGCGAGGTTGCTGCACCAACTCCGGCGGCGCCGTTCCTGCGAGCGGTGGCAAAGATCAGTCATCAAGCTGCAAGGCAAGAAGCCAGAGAACAGGCTCCAGAGGATCAGAAGACGGACAATCGGAAATAGTTCGCTTTCTTTTGGGCGCGGCCGGTCTCGATGGTTTCGGTCCCGACCGGTCGCGATTAAACCCTGCAGGATGATCTGCTGTAGTGCACTGGTCAATTGGCGAAAAACCCCTTATCACTCATTGACCTTGGTCCAGTAGCTCTGGATTGGGCCACTTCGGGCGCGGCGCAACCCCGCCAGCGGTGAAAGTGAAATATCTCACCTCGCTACTTCTTGAGCGTGCTGGTGTGAGTGGCAACGCACAGCCACTTGCCATTCGCATAGACCCAGGTGTCGGTGAATCGCCCGTAATGATCGAATGGCTTGCCTTTGTATGAACCCTTTGCGTGGTAGGTTCCAGCAACC
The DNA here is from genome assembly GCA_013289685.1 of Acidobacteriota bacterium. GTDB lineage: Bacteria > Acidobacteriota > Terriglobia > Terriglobales > Acidobacteriaceae > Sulfotelmatobacter. Next base: position 39,515 of record JABCZL010000014.1, read on the forward strand.
ACCGCAGCATCTTCATAAAGGAAGACCTGCTCATCACTATTTGTCATAAGGCTTGCTGCGTAGGAAAGATCTGAATTGTCGGCCAGGAACTGGGCCTTTGTCATAAATGTGCCGTCATTATCGGTGCTAATGAAAGTTCCAGCCAGTAACCCATCCAGGGCCTTGGAATCGTGCAGCAGCTGCGCTTTGTTCCAGGCATTCTCCAGCGCGAGCAGCAGGGTTTTGCTCCCGTGGGAGGAGTCGACGGGATTCTGGGCATGACCGAATGAACCTGCGAGCCAGAGCACGCACACTATTAATGCTCTCTTCATCATTCCCTATGACCTCCATCGTCGGGATCCCTAAGGTCACGATAGCAGGTTGGGTGTGCGACGTGAGCCGGTGAATCCTCCTAACTCGGACTGGCGGAACCTCATTAATTCCGGGTGTTGCTCCGCAGAGCGCCAGCACATTCAGGCGTTGACTGATGTCATAACGACGTCGGCCTCACCACGGACCGAGTAGACTTTGCGGTATCCAACCAAAAAGGCTCGGGACGAAGGAGGCCGAGACGAAAATCCTCTCGGCCTCCGGTCGAGGGAAGCTTTTCTTTTGACATCCCTTTTCATAGAACTGATTGACGCTCGCGCCTGGCTTTCACGTGCGGGGACGCGGAACTCGCGCCGCAGGCTTGCTCCGAAACCACCAGGCTCGCAGATGTTGGCCCGCAATGAACGCCCTTTCGAAATACCACGTCTGGCTGCCGGCTTCATGGTGTAGGCTGGCATCGCACCCCGAGACGAACTCCAGTTCTTCGGGGAGCGTTTCCACGTGTAATGTTGCTCCCAGGGTGGCCTCGTCAATATCGGTAACGTCGCAATACTGTTCGGGCACAGTTAAGCCATACCTCCACGTGACCTGGCACGCGGCCTTCTCCCCTGCCCTGACTGGTTTCAGACTCAGAGCTGGCAAAGCGGTCTTGGGCACTCGGGAAACCCCAAGTGTGTCTTCGATCTCCACCTTGGAAGAGAGGTTCTCGTCGGAGAACGTGTATATCTTTCTACCGGCAATTCCGTACTCCAGAAAACGAAACTCCGGCTGAAAAAAGGTCTCGGCGGTCAACTCCGGCGCATAATCGCGCACCGCTTCCGAGTAATTTCTAATCTCGTAACGAACCTCGACATTCACCTGTACGCGCCCGTTTTCGGGAGTCGAAAACGCGTAGCTCTTCACATAGTGATCCCGCACCAAGTCCGTGGAAACAACATCGCGAACCAGTCCTTGCATTTCGGCAGGCAGACCTCGTCCGACCAACGTTTGCGCCAGCCCGTCAGAAACCCTTTCCACCAGAAGCTTGGCGGAGAAAAGATCGAAAGCTACCCCCAAAATCATGGCGACGATCAAGGCGTCGGCCAGAAAATAGACAAGCTCGTTCGCAGGCCACGAGTAGGGATAGTTCGCTCGGGCGAGCACACCCACGGCACCGGCCAACAGGAACGGCAAGAGCAGTCGGAAATGATCTTTGACTGACAGTGCGTAAAACCGCCGTGCCGGCGTGCGATCCTTCGCCGGAATCGTCGTGGGAGCTGCGCTTTCGCTGGCTTCGTCGACGCTTAGAATCTCGATCGGGGGCATGGCATTACCTCAATGTCGGGTATAGTTGATCAAAAGCTGGCTTGCAATTTGGTTTCCGGTTCTCACCGACGGAGACACACAAGGGCTTCTTTCGTTCTCCGTAGCCGGTCCGAACGGAAACCCAGTGGAATCGCGAAATGTCGCCGCCAGCAACCCTCTGAGGTGCAAAATGAAAACTCCGTGCATCCGGACGTACCAAATCTGCCGTTGGCCAGAGTTTCAGTAATCGGCGCTCTGTGGTTTGTTGGTGTAGGAAATTGAGTATACACCGCGGCAGTCGAGCTACAAACGCCTGCCAAAGGCTTTCTGGTATGGGCTATGCTGCCGCCGGCAGCGTCGCCGGGCGACTGTTGCGCAACGGTTCGTACGCTTCTCCGCTCACCCACAAACGATGCAGCAACACTCGCGCCGGAACAGGTGCCGATAATGCGACGTGAGGCGGTCAGCGTTTACCAGCGGCGGGAGGCCGATCAACTAATCATGAACAATGGCAAGAGCAAGACCGTTTTCGTCAATTTTTCCGCAGCCTGCTAGTCATCATTACAGCCATACGCCTTAAGGCTTTGCCAGACTTCTTCACTTTCACAAGGCCGGCTTGCGGAAATCATGTGCAGGCGTCTCGCCGTACCCTTTTCTACTACTTTTTGCTTCCGCTCGGGCCAGGAGTTTCTCTACCGTGGCGATTCGCCGCTCCAGCTCCGTCGTCTCGAGTGCACGGAGCTGCAAATTCAGGAGCGGCGCCAGACCGGCCGCGACCCTGGGATGAAGTTTGCCGGTGTAGACGTCGCTGATCAGCTTCTCCACGGCGTCTTGCACTGCGATCACGTTGTCCAATTTGGGCAACGGATCGATGAGTTCCTCCGGAATACGGCTTTTGCTCCGGCCCCCGATCCGGCCCAACTCAGCGGCTTTGTTTGGGTTGGCGTGGAAGAAACATAGGCCACCAGAGGTTGCGGCGGCCCGGCAGGGCTTGCCGCTCTTGGTTTGGCCCTGACAGCGTGGATTAGAATTAAGGAGAGTCATCCTTCTTCCAACTCGAGATCGGCTTGATGACGAGCGCGAGCCGCTTTGTAGGTCGCAATCAGTTGCCGAAGCTTCATATTGTCTTCCGGCGGTGCGCCATTTAAAGGGGCAATTATGGTTATACCTATTTGGCCTAGGTCTCGAAATCCATGGCCAGGACACGGAAGATTCTTCTCCTCCTCAAACTGTTCCGCGGTGCGGAAAAACGTAATCCCCTTGCAATTGCAATCGGCTAACTGTTCTCGCCTCGCGACATCGGCCATCCTTCGCTCAACCTGCGCTAATCGCTTCCCGAGGTTTCTTGACATAAATTCCCACCTCAACCGACATTCTGTGGACCCAGCTCACGTTTCGAATTTTGTTGACCATCGAGGGAAAGTATTCTGGGGAGGATCTGCACCCGACGAGACTAGCGCACCTCTACTTGCATCCTAGATCATTCGGCGCGATCTGTAAAAGGAAAGGTTGATGTTACTTTGGTAACCGATTGAATGTGAAGTAACTTGGGGATATTCGACGACGACTTTTGTAGTTGGGGTGGTTTGTTGCAATTGGAGAACAACAGAAATCAGTCCGTCGTTTTGGTGCCCAACCGCCCCAGCATCCGCCGGAGAGACTTCGTGCCTTGTTTCTTGTATGCGTCGGATCCGGCCATAATGAAAGCTTCGCAAATCCGGGCGACACTCTGACCTTCGCGAGTCGCGATCGCCTCAACGTCTCTCTTCAAGTCTGAGTTAACTCTGAAAGTCAGACGAGTGTCTTTCTTCATTGGCGCCATCTTAACATCCCGCATTTGTGGGAATCCCGTTCAAAATCTATTGACTCATTGGGTACAATTATGTCATCCTTTTGTCATCCATTTGGATGACCAACGAAGAGGACCCAATGCGATCGAAGAGTGATCTGTCGAGAACAAATCTGTCAGCAGCTAGGCGCAAGTGGTCGACACAGATGAATCGTTCCACGACCCAGGCCCTCCGGCTGCTAACCCAGAGCTACCAATTTTCTGTTATCGGCGGAGATCTGCTTCTCCTCGACAATGGTTGGTATGTGACCCACACCGGTCTGATCCGTCTTGCTGCTCGCAAGCAATGCCGAGGAATTCATGTTCAACCGATTGCAGAATTCTCGGACTCAAGAAATGGTCGGTATGCGTTCAAGGCTACCGTCTACAAGTCTCGCACGTGCCAGGGATTCGTCGGTTACGGTGACGCCGATCCCTCCAATGTCTCGTTCCTTGTCCACGGCGCAGAAATGCGGGTGGCCGAAACTCGTGCGGTCAACCGCGCCCTGCGCAAGGCCTACGGGATCGGTATCTGCTCTGTTGAGGAAATCGGTTCCCTCGCAGAACCCGCGCAAGCTTCCCGAGAGTTGAAGAAACTCCCCCCACAACCTGCCAGCGGAAATGGTCACAGCAGTCCGAAAGTCCGCGACCGCCTCTGCCACATCATCCGCCAGCATCAACTCGATCCCAACTTGGTCAAGGCCTATGCCACCGATTTCTGCGCGGTCAAGACACTGCGTGATGCGACCCGCGAACAAGTGGAAAACTTCGTCTCGCACCTGTCTGATTGGGCCGAGAAGGACCGTAATGCCCTGCTCTGCCAGCTCAACAGCTATCTCGGCCAGAAAGAAGGTGCCGCATGAAGCGCCAGATCACCGGCCTGCACGCCGCCGATCGCTGCGCCTCAGACCAGATCCCCGACGGTGTCTTCCTCGTTCGGGTGCAACGAGTCAGGTTTCAGAGGCAGGCACAGAAACCGTACTACACCTTGGCTCTGGCCGTTCTGGAACCCAACCGGTTTTCCGGCCACATCCTTTCCAGCCGGCTCTATTGCACTCCGAAAGCGCTGTGGAAGCTGAACTGGTTTCTGCGCGACTTCGGCTACGACACCGAACTGCTCGGCCGCGACGAAGTCGATGAGAGGCAGCTTGTCGGGCTGAAGGGCGTGGTCAAGATCAGCCATATCGACTTTAACGGCGCTTCCCTGCTCCGACTCGACGGCTTTGCACCCGCCGGCCGTTGGGAAGAACTTTCACCCGCAAACCTGGACAATCCGCAGGTGGCCTGATGACCTACAGCTACACCCAGATCAGCCAATACCTCACCTGCCCGCGCCGGTATCGGCATCGCTATCTCGATGGCTGGAAGGAGAAGGACACCCGGGCAGCGATGCTGTTCGGTCGCGCCTTCGAACGAGCCCTGGGTGGGCTGTTTCGGCGAGAAGATCCCGGAGCCGTCCTGTTCGCCGAGTGGTCCGCCTGCCAGAGCCAGGACTTGCACTACTCCAATCGAGACTCCTGGGACCGTATGCTGCGGCAAGGCCTCATGCTGTTGACCCGGTTCTGCCAGGACAATCGGGTCCGAGTCCTCCAGCCTCGACGGAATCTGCAGATCAAGTTCACCCGGCCCGTCGGCGACAGGAACGACTTCGTTGCGTACGTCGATGCCATCGGAAGACTCGACGGCACGCGCTGCCTGCTGGAGTGGAAAACCTCTTCCAGTCGATACCCGGAAGAACCCGACGGACTGCTGTCTCTGGATCCGCAGCTGGTTTGCTACTCCTGGATCACGGGCATTGCGGAGGTCGCCCAGGTCGTATTCGTCCGCAAGAGCCTGGTCGAAATCCAGTACCTGCGCACTACTATCACTGACGAGCAACGGCAGGAGTTTGGCCACCTCGTGGAAGACACGATCCGGCGCATCGAATCGGCGGACTTTCCCCCGCACAGTGGCATCCGTTTCCCTCAGAATCCGTGCAGCAGCTGCCCGTACGTGGGGCTCTGTCTTGGAAAGCAAGCGATGATTGACGCCGCGGTGGTGCGGCGTCCAGGAGCAGAAGATCTTGGTTGGATTGACGAGCTTAATTACTAGGAATCCGCCCATGCCGCCGAAGTTCAATCGCAGTCGCGCGATATTTGTCCTGAATAAGATTGACGAGATTCTGGCCTGGGAGCAGCGGAAGGAGATGGAGCGCGACACCAAGTTCGTCGAACTGGGGCGCTATCTATGCGAGGTGCGGGCGGGACAGTACTGGAGGGTAGAAAACCTAAAGTCTTTTGATGATTTCTTGGAGAGGCGGTTTCCCGGATCGCGGAGGAAAGCGTACTACCTGATGTCGATCCACGAGAACCTGCCACCGCAGGCGAGGAAGGAATTGAAAAAGGTGGGCTGGGCGAAGGGGCTCGAGTTGGCTAAGCTGGCACGCCGGGACAGGCAGAACTTCGATTGTGCAACCTGGTTGCACAAAGCTCGTGACTTGTCGAAGGAGGATTTTCAGCAGGCGGTCGAGAGAGAACTCACCGGAAAAATAACAGAGCCCTGGGAAATTGTCTACTTCAAACTCTATAAGAGCCAGATTCCCGTCATCGACCGCGCCCTCGAGACCGCAGCGCTCATGCTGGGCAGCGACCGATCAAGAGGCTACTGCCTGGAGATGATCTGCGCGGACTTTCTGGCGGGAGCCAACCTGGACAACGGAGATCCGGAAACTCTGCTGTTCTCGATGACGAGGTTCTTCAAATTCCTACCAGGAGCACAGAGGGAAGCATTTTTGGAAGGCCTAAACGAGAAGGCATCATGAGTTCGACGAGCCCCGAACCTCCACGCTTGCGACTCGATCCGGAATCGTACGAGGCCTTACGTCAGCAGGTTCTGCGTCGCGATGGCTGGAGGTGTCAATCCTGCGGCACGATGTCGAACCTAGAAGTCCATCACCAACAGTTTCGGAGTCACTCCGGCTCGGACTCGGGAGAAAACCTGATCACGCTCTGTACTAGCTGCCATGCCAACATCCATCGCTGAAGGACCCTGCTTTTCAAACTCTTCCCTTTTCGCCGAAATCAAAACGTGTTTCTTTGGCGGAAAACGGTTCTATTGATTACTCACTATCTGACCGAGCCATTCTCTCGAGGACGCGTGGAACACCAAGACCGATTGACGCTAGCAGAGGCTGCACCCATCCACGAACGTACAAGGTGGCTCCGATAGCTGTCCCGAGTGTGTTCGTGATGATGTCAGTCGTACCGGAAGCCCGTGTCGGGAGAAATGACTGTAACGCTTCGATGGCAAAACTGACGACCGCGCCGAAAACGATTGTGGCCAGCATCGGTCGGTCAAGGAAACGCGACGCGGACAAGTATGCACAAAAGCAAAACCCGAGGGGTACAAAGCCGCCGATGTTGATCAAGACATTCTTGTAATAGCTCCAACCGGGGTAGAACTCATCCCAAGGCGCCTGGAGGAAAGGTTCGTTCAGAACAAAATATTTTTCTAGAATGTGAAGGTCATTCGCCGAATCCATCTGGTCGTGAACCACGTTCCCGTTCCGCTCGTTGCACAGGTAGAGCGCTACCGGACCTTCATTCCTGATCTGGGCTCGTGAGTTGCCATTCCAAGAGGAATAGTGTTGCTCAACTTCGGCAGGCGTGAGTTCGCGATCGTAGATACCCAGACCCCTAAACTGACCTCGCCAGCCGTTGTCCGCAATAGGACTGCTGCCAACCACAACTTGACCAGCCAAGTCCATCCTCGAGACTCCGAACCGCTGAGACGCGCCCACAAGCGTCCCGTCCACATACACCGCTGTGCCTCGTGAACCTGAGGTGATCGTGACAAACACTTGCTTGTTCTTGGCGAACACGTGATCGATGTACCACTTAGTTCTTGCGCGGCGGTGCTGATAAACCGTCACACGTCGCAACAGCAGGTCATCTAGAGATTGGTACAGCGAGAAAGCGACAACACGATCTTCCTGTGAATAGAATGCCAGTAGAGCACCCCCGGTATCGGGGTTGTCTGGTCGCAGCAGAATCTCAACGCTGCAGGACGCTCCGGCCTTCGATCCGGCTAAACGCGATGCCACCGATGCCAGCATTACTCCGTGCCCACCGAAATGAAGACCGTCGCCGTCGTGTAACCAGCTCACTTCATTCTTGGGAGCATGGAATGGCCACAGTCCTGCAATCACGATGCCGGCTAGGATCGACGCACAGAAGAGCCCAAGCACCTGCTTTTGCATACCCTTATTATTGGCGGCTAAGAGAATCTGGAGTGGTCGGGAAACGGCTTTTTAGCCGAGAATCGAGCAGAGGTTGGCGTAAAGAAAGGAAGGATGTCGCAAGTCAGGTGTTCGCGGCGATTGTCGTCCGCGAACACAATCGTGCCAACCGCGAGCGAAGCGGAGAGAATCGCAAGAACCCCAACAGCCGCCCGAGTACTCGTGTGAACTGACGAATGCTCATCATAAGAAACGGCACTGGGTCGTCGCTGCTCCACCACGCCAGCTCCCTGCTCTTAGGCGGAAGATACTTACTAGCGTCTTGTTTCGACGCACCCCGGGGCAGGCGGCGAAGAAACGCCAGAGCGTAAAACGACTCGACCCTAAACAATCGACCTCCAATGGGAGCTGCATTGTCTATGTTCCGCCCGGACAGGTCTAGGTGCTGCGCCCGAACCACGTCAATCCCTGCACCATTCTCGAACATCCGAAAGTTCTGGCCGACACGTGGGTTGCAGTCCAGAATCTTATACTGTCCATCCCGTTCATCCTTTCGCCAGTCCATGTCGATAATCCCGGAATAGGCGACGGCCTTCAGGAGCTTTTCGCTCACGCAACGCAACGTCTCATTGTCAAGGGACAGGCCTAGCGCAGTTGATCCCGCATCGGGCGGATAAGAACGTAATTTTCTTCCCGTGAAGGTAACATTAATGTTTTTGTTGGAATTGTAATATCCGTGGCAGATCCAATCTTCTCCGGGAATATGCTCCTGAATAATCAGGCGCTGGCTTCCTTCATAATTGTAGTTTTCACAAAGATTAAATAGTTGCTCAGGCGTCTTAATTAGTTTCGTAACGAACGTATCCTTCAGAGGAAGCCACTGCTCGGCCGCTTTCACCACCACTGGAAACCCCGTGCTCTCGGTGAATGCCCTGACATCATCAATAGATTGAGGAACGACACTCCGCGCGAGAGGGATTCCGATATCAGCACACAGGACATGGAAGCAGGCCTTGTCCGCCAATTGACGTGGTAGCTGTGACGGGACCGGCGGAACGATAAACCATCGTGCGAGACTGGCCGCGTTCTCAGCAACAGACACCGCGGATAAATCATCCATTGGAACAATGATCGTAGGGCGAGCGATAACTTCGGCGATCAACGACATGGCCTTCACAAACGATTTTGGATCAGTCGGGCAACTCTCCCAGACGAAAGCTTTCGTAAGATACCGTGACCGGGCCAGAGGCGTATAGGCATCCTCAACAACTGCATAGACAGGTACCCCAAGCTTACCAAGCGTTCGCGCGACCCCCAGGGCTCCATGGTGGATCGGAGTGCGGCTCATTTTCAGGATGAGAGCGGGATACTTCGGATCCAGATTAGGCTGCATTCTCTTCCCCACCCTGATCAGACATCGGCTTCAGTTTTCCACGCACTTTTGTGAATGGACGAAGGGAGCCGCCAGCGAGCGTTGATCTTTCGCGATATGCGTCGATATACGACGAGCAGTGAAGCCCGTTCCCGCGAGAAACCGCATGACCGGGCCGAAGGAGTTCGCGCTGGCAAGACCGGTGAAATATAACCCCGGAACGGAGGACTCGAAGCTGGACGACAGCTGAGGCATCTGCTCCTCGTGCCTGATCCGCGACTTCAAGTTCTCATCTAGGAACGGGAGCTTTTGAAAGTTAAACCGATACCCAGTTGCCGCGATCACATGATTCGCGATCAAGTCTTTCGATTGCTCGTTTTGGTCAGTGAGTCGCAAAGCGACGTGCCCGTTCCGCGCTTCAGCAGCACGCAGTTGATGGCCGATGAGAACAGGTAAATGATCGACAACCCGGTCTTTCAACCACCAGGCTCCGGCGGGACCGAGCGATGCCTTCACTCGCGAAAGCCGAACCTGCCGGGGCAGGCTGTGAAAGAGCTGGGGCGCACTGTCATATACCCAAAGTTGAAGCCCTTCGCCAAGCTGCGTCCTTGGGCGTCGCAGACGCTGATAGAGGGAGCGGTGGGTCATCACCGGAACCTTGTTCCAGGCAATCGCGGGTGCACGCACCACCACAGTGACAGAAGCGCCCTCCTCTCGCAGTAAGCCGGCTGTCTCAAGGCCGGACTGCCCGCCGCCGATCACGATCACATCCTTGCCCTTGAACTTGCTCAGGTCATAATGGGCCACAGAGTGCGAGCATAGTTCAGACGGCAACCGGCCGAGTTGTTCAGGAATTTGCTCCATCTGATCCAAGCCTGTGGCAAGGACGACCTGGGCCGATCGTACGGTCTCCCCGCTGCTCAAACGAACTTCAAACCCAGCGTCTGTTTTTCTGACCGCGTCAACCAAAACATCTTCGACTTGGGGGACGAGCTTCTGCTGAAAAGAGAGCGCATATCTGGCAAAGATTTCACGCGATAGTGGAGTGCCGTATTCGGCGAACGGGAGGCTCTGCTCGCCGCAGAATTGGGGGAGAACCAAGCGGCCCTGCGGGTCAGGCAAGCCAGAGGCGCATCCTTCTGATTTCAAGAGCATGGCCTTCGGCATCTGGGTAAGCCAGCGCCGCATTGGTGATCCGAAAATACGAAAATCGACGCCGAGATGGCGCAGGTGGGCGGCGATCGCAAGGCCATAGGGGCCCGCCCCAATGATGCAGACTCTTGTCTGAGGAATGGAGTTCAAATCAATTTCCTTTCATTGTGGTCTGTCGCTACCACGCGCAGCCAATTGGCGTGTGCAAGATTCAACTCTCTCTTCTATGTCCAAACCCTTCTTGCTCACGCAGTGGTTTCCACCGACGGGTCATGCGTTCAGCGTTGTACCAACGTGCGCACTGAGTTGGGTGTCTTGTGCGAGCTTCTTGAGTTCTGCTTTCGCAATTTTTCCGCTCGCGGTCGTCGGCATCGCCGCCATGATCACGATCTGTGACGGCCGCTTGTAGGGAGCCAAATGTTGTCCTGCGTACTCCGCCAGGTCGGCGGGCGTCACAGCCGTTCCGGGCAGAAGCTGAACGAAAGCGACGATCTCCTCGTCTCCCGCAACTGATCGGCCGACGACCGCGGACTGAACAACCTCTGGATGGGCATTCAGCACCGACTCAACTTCGGCGGGGTACACGTTGAAGCCACGGTGGACAATCAAATCTTTTGTGCGCCCGACGATGAGGAGGTTTCCATCTTCCAATCGGGCGAGGTCGCGAGTATTAAACCATCCGTCGGCATCGATGGCAGCGGCCGTTTCTTCCGGAGCGCGATAGTAGCCCTTCATGATGTTGGGGCCTCGAACGCGCAGTTCACCGACTCCACCTGCGGGAGCGGCTTGGCCATCGCTTCCGACGAGCTTGATCTCAACTCCCGGAAACACTGCGCCAATTGAGGTATCGGTGCGAGGCGCCTCAGGCCGCGTCAAGGCAATCGTAGGAGAGCATTCGGTTACACCGTAACCGTTGTGCAGGACCATGCCGAAGAGACGTTCAATTCCCGACTTGGTGCCAGCGTCGAGCGGCGCGCCGGAAGAAGAAATGATCCGAAGGGAGGGGAACGTCAGGGAGGAAAGTTTTCTGAGTCTGGCGTATTGGAGCAGTTGGGTGAAAATGGCTGGCGTCCCCAACAGCAAGGTGATCCGGTCCTTCTCCAGCGTCACGCGCGCCGTCATGGGATCAAAGCGCGGCGTCAGATAGAGCGATGCGCCGGCAATCAATGAACCCAACAACACCACGGAAAGACCGACGGCATGAGACATCGGCAGCACGCCATAAAGCCGGTCCTCTGAGCTCACGGATCGGACGTTGGCCGATCCTTCGGCCATAAACAACAGGTTCCGGTGGGACAGCATGACGCCCTTGGGAACGCCTGTCGTGCCAGACGTATAGATCAGAGCTGCGACGCGGTCTGCAATGTTTAGGTCGAGTGTTTCCGGCTCCGTTTCTTCGTTCAGTGGACCGATTCCAACCGAACCAAACCCGTCCCGCTCTTCGATGGCCGTGCCGTGGCGGTTAGCATGATCGGCTGCGCTCGGCGAGCTACTGATTGTGAATAGAACACGTCGCGCACCGGAGTGATTCTGGATCTCTTCGATCTCGCGGGGCGAAAGGCGGGCATTCACCAACACCGGCCACGAATCCATTCCGGTCGTGGCCAACAAGATCGTCACGAACGCCCGGCAATTTTCGCCAACGATCATGACCCGATCGCCCGGACGAACGCCAAACGTGCGGAGCCAAGCCTGGGTGTCGGAGATTGCCGAAGCCAGTTGCCCGTACGTCCACGAACCGGTGCTCTCCACCAGAGCAGGGACATCTGGTGAACGCTCGGCCCAACGCGTCACAACGTCGCTGATCCGCGTCAAGCCCGCCGAGCTCTTTGACGCGTCAAGGTCGGTCATGGACATTTGCTGACGACTTGCAGATATTCGCTCCAGCCCTACGCCTTAGCTTCTAGCTTTCTTGCAACATAGGCCACCAAATTGTTAATGGTGTCGAGATTGCCCGGAACGACCTCCTCGTCGTCGACGGTGATGTCGAAACGAGCTTGAAGAAACGCGACGAGGTCAAGGACTCCCATGGAGTCGATCACGTCCCCGAGCAGGGATCCGTCAGCGCGAAGTTTTTCGGCGTGGCCTGAGAGGAAGTGCTCGACCACAAACTTTCGCACTTCGCGTTCGATGTCTACTGCCTGCATTGATTGGATAGGATTTGTCATAAACGTCAAAATACCTCGGTTCGCTCTCCCAAAGGAACTTGAGAAACAATACTGTCTCTGCTGTTTTCCGTCCGCACTGCAAACGTGCCGTGCACGATAGAACTCGAATAAGAGGCCCGTATCAGCGTTGCGTCACCGTCAAACGGAGTGGCATACCATGCCGCACCGTCAGAGAGTTGCTTGTGCAGGATTGGGTCTGCAGCTTTGTAGTAATAGGGACACGCTGGATATTTCCTCACGTACGGTTTCCATTCAGAACATGCCTGGCGAATGCCGGGTGGAAAACCCAGCACCTCGAGCACGTGACTTCCCTCGATTCTCGCATTCTCGTAAGCGGCTGCCCATAATGCTCTCACAGTCTCAGGGTCGTCGTGCCTGACTAGCGTGTCGGCAATAATCGATTTCCTTAGGCCATCGTGCGGATCTGTGTCAGTACGAATCACCGCATATCCGACAAGTTCCCCGTCCTTGTGACAGCAAAGCACACGGGCGCTGCCTCGGTCACCAGGTATCTCAAAATGCCAGCGCAGCACAGCCGGACGGCGGTCCGCAAATAGGCGAGGACGTTCGCTCAGTTTCGCTGTCCATAACGCCTGGAAATCATCTCCAATGTCTTTCGCTGCGATGTCACTGATTGTGAAAGACTCTGCAGACGGCCGGGGCCATCGTCTTCGCAGAGTCTTGTCAGATGCAATCGCAAGCGCAGAGAGTGCGCTGCCAATCCGCGCGGCTGTCGGCCCGAGGTTCAGTTTCGTCATCAGGGCCTGGGAGAATGGATGGGGCTGCAATACCCAGAAGAGCACCGAGTCATAATCCGGCTGGGGAAGATAAGCGGATTTGAATGCGAGGGCCATTTTGCCAACGGGCCCAATTGAGGTGGTAGAGATGTAAAGGTCGACAGATTTCTGACTGAAAAACGCTGCAGCTAAACTCAAGGCGAGCGCCCGGTACGGACCCTCCACCACAAAGCCATGCGCCGTGACTGCGGTTAAGGTCCTGTCGCTGTAGCGGCACTGCAGCGAGATATTCCCCAAGTACCCGACAATTAATCCGTCCGCTTCCAAGACCCAGCCCATGGGGCGCTCGATTTCGCCGCGCATCAACGCCGGGTTTTCCTTCCACAGGCGCTTCCAGTTTTCCAAGGAATCGGCGGTCATGCCCCATCTTTGTTTAAGCTCTGCCACGGCGTCGAAATCTGAGAATCGAACTTCACGAAGTTTGGCCGGTGCGATCGCCCCGGTGGACTGGGCGCGCGCTTCCCTCTCGGGAGTGGAGGAAGCCGTTTGGCGTTTCCGAATCCAGTTCAGGATCGTGCCCGTGATGTGTTCTTGGAGTGAGCGCATTCTGATAGAAGACTAGTATTGAGCCGCGAAATAAAAGGCCGCTGAGAAAGTGTCGAACTGCTTTTATGCTGTGTCGCCGTCCGCCAAGGTTGATCGAGCCCCTGCGACCCGAGTCATCGCGGCAAACATCGGAGTTTCCGCCTTTCGTGACTCCAGATATTGCAGCCAATTGCGATAGATGCAGATGGCCGATGACTGCCAGGTATCGTGCAGTCCATCCAAAACTGCAGTTTCCGGGAAAGACGCGGCGATGTCCTCGCGCCGGTCGGTGATCGCCGTTTCTCTAAATTCGTTCAGAACTTGCGCCGCTGATTCGTCGAAGTATCCCGCCGGCATGGTCGGATAGGTTTCTCGTTCCTGGCGAAGAAATCTCTTGATGTCTCTCCTGTATTCTTTCATTAGAGTCTGCGCGCCATACTCCGGATGTCCCTGGAAATAGACAAACAGACTCTGCTTTTTCTTCTTCACAAATAAATCGACGCCGGCTTGCGCTGACTCGGTAAGGACGGTGTAACCAGACGAAGCAAGTTCATTCGCCCGAACTTCGTTCCATCGAGAATGTGGAAAGCGAATCCGGTCTGCGATAAGGCTGGTCAGCGGGTGATCGCACTTCTTGGTCGAATCAAAAACGCCGAACTGCTTGTCCGGCAGGCGGTGCCGGTTGACACCGTCGCTGTGGAGAACGCTCGCGTGCGCCGCTAAACATGACAGCACCGTCGAAAGCGTATTTTGTTCGGCCCAGTCAAGAACCTGGGTCAGGGTCGACCAGTACGGTTCATCGCGCAAGCTGGGGTGATGGGGTTCAGTTCCTGTAACGACGATCCCATCGAACCGGTTGTTCCAGAGCTCCTCGAATCCGAAGTAAAAGCTGTTCAGATGATGTTGTCCTCGATCCGTTCTAGGAATCCCCGTCAACGAGTAGAGTTTAATCGTCACGGGGACGTCACCGGACGCAACGTCGAGGAGTTCGAAGAACTGCAATTCAGTGTCTTCGAGCGCAGGATCCGGCATGTTGTTAATGAGCGCGAGGCTAAGGCAATTACGCGGAGCGTGGCTGCCGTTCGATGGCACCGGACGCGGGTTTTGCTTCTCCGCCCAACGACTCGGTACTCGCCCGCCTTCGATGATCAGTGGCATATCGCAACTCCCACGCCGCAGAGTTCCATTTCGCGAGACTTCACTGTGCAGCCTTTTCCAGCGCCTGACCGAGATCCTCTAGAATGTCGTCGATGTGTTCGATACCTACGCTGAGTCGAATCATCTCGGGAGTGACGCCAACCTGTTCTTGCTCCTCTGGTGTTAGCTGCCGATGTGTGGTCGACGCCGGATGACACGATAACGATTTGGCGTCGCCCATGTTCACCATCCGCTTGAAGAGACGGAAAGCGTTGAAGCACTTTCGGCCGCCCTCGTAGCCGCCCTTCACGCCAAAGGTCAGCAGCGAACAAAAGTTGTCGCCCAGATATCGATGCGCCATCGGATATAGCGGATTATCCGGAAATCCAACGTAGTTCACCCACTGGACCATCGGATGATCGCGCAGGAACTCCGCCACCTTGCGCGCGTTCGCTACGTGGCGCTCCACGCGAAGCGCCAGCGTCTGAATTCCCTGCAAAAACAAGAATCCGTTAAACGGGGACAAAGTGGCGCCGGTGTTTCGTTGACATACAGTTCGGCATCGCGCGACGAAAGCGGAGTCGCCGAAGTGGTCGACATAAACGACGCCGTGATAAGCGATCTCCGGCTGATTGAACATGTAAAATTTTTCTGGATACTGTCGCCACGGAAACTTTCCGCCATCCACAATCATGCCACCGATACTGGTGCCGCCGCCCCCAATGAATTTCGTCATCGAATGCAGTACAACGTCGGCGCCATACTCAATAGGCCGCAACAGAATCGGGGTCGCGACCGTGTTATCCACCACCAACGGCACACCGTGCTTGTGCGCGACCTTTGCCAATCCCTCGATGTCAGCCACGTTCCCCGCTGGATTGCCCACGCTCTCGCAGTAGACCGCGCGAGTATTTTCGTCGATCAATGTCTCGACGTCTTCAGGGCGATCGCTCGCGGAAAAACGTGAAGTGATTCCCCGCTTTGGGAAGATGTGCGCGAGCAGTGTGTAGGTAGCACCGTAAAGCTGAGGAAGGGACACAATATTGTTCCCAGACTCAGCGATATTAATCAGCGCGTACTCGATCGCCGCCATTCCGGAACTCACGCTGAGGCCGTCCACTCCGCCTTCAAGGGCAGCAACCCGTTTTTCCAGAACTGTGTTGGTGGGATTTCCGATCCGGGTGTAGATGTTCCCCTCTACTTCGAGATTGAACAGAGCCGCACCGTGCTCTGCACTGTCGAACTCGAACGCAACCGTCTGGTAAATCGGCACAGCCACGGCTTTCGTCGTGGGGTCACCGTCGTAACCCGCGTGAATTGCGATGGTCTCTCTCTTCATGCTTAAGCCAAACTTCAGTCAGTCTGGGGGAGTTCCGTACCGGGAGCGAGTTCTCGGACGCGCTCCTATTTCGTATTCACTGCTACTTCTACAGAAGACAAGGCGACGGGTTCCCGGACAGCCGTTTTCTTGAGCACTTTCACCAGCCGCTGCGCCGTAAATTTGGCCCCGAAGGCGAATCGCATGACTGGGCCGAAACTGTTCGCTGAGGCGAGCCCTGTGAAATACAAGCCTGGAACGGAGGACTCAAAGTTGATAGAAAGCACCGGAGAACCGTTAGCCCGTTGTACCGCCGACCGGATGTCCTCGCTCAGGAACTGGAGACTATCCAGGCTTACTCGATAGCCGGTACCCGCGACGATGTGGTCCGCGATGATTTCCTTCGTGGTTCCATCCGTAGCGCGCAGCGCCAGGTGCACCTTCCCGTCGCGCACTTCCGCACCATCCGGCGAATACCCGAGATGCAGGGGCACCTTGCCGACGACTTTGTTCTTGATGAAATAGCCACCGGAGGGGCCGAGGGCTTTCTGAACGGATTCGATACGCAGATTTTCCGGCAAGTAGTGAAAGGCTAGGGGAGAGTCCGCAAAGAACCGCGATTTCAATCCAGGCCCCAATCCGGAAGAAGGACGAGTCAGCCGCTGCCACCAAGACCGCTTCTTGCCCGTAGGCGCGCTGTGGAAGCTGATTTCAGGCTTCCGGCTGACCAGTTCAATGTCAACCCCCGCATCGTGCATCAACCCGGCCAAGTCAAGGGCGGAGGCGCCAGCGCCAATCACGACGACCTTCCGGCCGCGATAAATGTTCACTTCGTGATTCGCAGCGCTGTGTGAGAAGTACTTTGCAGGTAAATGCGCCAGCGTCGCAGGAAGGTTCTCGAAGTGTGTGATGCCCACAGCGAGAACAACTCGCCGGCCCTCCGCAGCTTCACCGTTTTCCAGATCCACCTTGAACCCGCCTGGGATTCTCTCGACGTAGGTGACGTTGGTCTCTTCCAGGTTTGGTACCATCCGTTCCCGGAAAGCCAGCCCGTATGCGCAGAAAGTGTCCAACGGCACGGGCTTTCCAGTGTCGGCGTAAGGTATCCCCCGCTCGGCACAGAACTTTTTGAGGCTCAGGACTCCCTGAGGATCATAAATGTCAGATGCGAACCCATCGGACTTGAGCATCATGCCCTTTGGCATATGGGAAATCCACGAATCCATGGGATGGCCGAAAATGCGGAATGGTACACCTGCTTGGCGAAGGTGAGCTGCGATCGAGAGCCCGTAAGGGCCAGCACCAACAATGAGTGTGTTTGTCATAAGTCCAATTAATGCAGCGTGTTACAGGGGAGGGCGAGATCGAAAAGGCGTCAGAAGGCTAAATCACTGCAAAGGGGGAACGAAAAGGGGGAACACGTTTCATTTCAATTATACAGCATTGAAGATCGGCGACGAATCGAAAAAAACGAGCTGGTGCGGGCCTAACTCTTCCTCTTCCGCGACGAATCTAAATCACTCCAACGACGGAACATACCGGCGACTCTTGCCTTCTGTTCAGAACGCAGAAACGAGATGAACTCTTGCGAGACAGGCCGCTCTTCCCTTCGGAGCGACAACCATGCGAAACCAAGGAACCGGAGAAGCCCTCCGAGCACGACAGGTTTCAATGGCACCCGAAGCGCACATTTGACGGTTTCAAAAAGCGGGTCACTCCCGAACGAATAATCGAGCTTTCCCAGTCGAAAGCTCGAACGAAGAAGATTGGTTCCGGCACCCGTGTGCCGGTGGTGATAGATCGGTAGATCCGGGAATGCCTCAGTCTCCCAGCCCTTCAGGTTGGCCGATACCTGCGCATGCCAGTCCTCCCCGCCGTACTCTAGGACTTGGTATCCGCCGATGGCTTCGTAACACTCTCGACGAGCCAGCTGGGCGGCGTGAGCGACAGAGTGAGGCCGATTAATTGTGCGGCCCTTGAATTCGCCGTGAACCTCCTCGCATACAAATCCGCCGGCTAACCCCAACTTTGAGTTTTGATAAAAGCGCTCGATCAAGTTTTCGAAATAAGTCGGTCCAATGGTTATGTCAGCGTCAAGATTGCCAATAAATCCGAAGGGAACCTCGAAAAGATGCTTTTGTCCCGCCTGTAAAGCAACGACTTTGGTGCGGAAGCTGTGGCCCGGAGGACGCGACATCCGCATAAATCGGATGAAATCGTGCTGCTGTGCATAACTGCGAACGATCTCGTCGGTCTCATCCGTGGAGCCATCGCTCACAATTACCCACCTTTGCGGAAGTACGGTCTGGGCGAGGACTGACTGGATCGTCTTCTCGATGTGCGCGGCCTCATTATAGGCGGCGGTCATGAGAGCGTAAGATGGGATCGAGTTTTCCGATCCTTCAGCTGTGGCGTCCGATGCAGTCACGCCAGTTGAGGTGCAGCGAGGCAGTAAGGTGTTCATCCAGGATCTAGGAATTGCCGAAGAGATATTCGCTCAGACCTTCGCGCCAAGGGCGAAACACATTTAGCCCGCGGCGCTTCAGTTCATTGTTCTCCAAGACGGAATACTTGGGCCGTGGGACTTTTGCAGGGAACTCATTGGGGCCGGCGACGTGCAGCTTCACCGGAGTCTTCGTCAGCGTAAAAATCTCTTTGGCGAATTCATGCCACGAGCAACTTCCCTCCGCCGTGGCGTGGTAAAGCCCGTACGCGTCGGAACGGCTCAGGGCAACAATCTGCTTTGCAATTTCTGCGGTCGAGGTCGGCGTGACAAACTCACTGTCAACAACTTTCACTTCGCCTCGCTCGCGGGCGAGTTTCAGCATCAGCTCGACAAAATTCAAGCCACCCTTGCCTCGACAAGGGCTCTTGCCGTAGATCGCCGACGTGCGCACTACAAAATGCTTATCCGCCGTCGAGCGCACAAAATGTTCGCCAGCCAGCTTGGTGTTCCCGTACACGTTCAGGGGGTTCGGCGGGTCCCCCTCATCATAAGGGCTTCGCTTTGCCCCGTCGAAAACGTAGTCCGTGCTCACGTGAATGACAATTGCCTTAGAGTGTTTAGCGGCGATCGCCAGGTTCCTGGCGCCAATCCCGTTGACGGCGAAGGCAAGTGCCGGATCTTTCTCGCAGTTCTCCACATGATGCAGCGCCGCCGTGTTAACGACAACCTCCGGCCGGATTTCCTGCATGCGAGCCGCCACAGAATCCATCGATGCCAAGTCGATGTCCGCATGGGTGAGAGAAAGGACTTCGTCACCTGCCAGTGCGAACGCTTTTACAACGTCGCTACCTAACTGCCCATTGGCTCCGATAACTGCAATTTTCATGATCATGATTGACGTGCGAGGGAAGGCGGAGAAGGGCTTATCGTTCAACAACGCGGTCAGTCAGGTTCACTCCCAACGAAGGCTCTTCTCCATTTTCGACAAGCCGAACGGGATCGACTTTGTAATTCCACGCAAATAGCGTATCGAGGATTTGCTGTCGCTTCTTTGTTTGTTCAGTCGAACCAAACAGATGTCGTAGCCGATAAGCGATTCGACGAATAGTTAACCCAACGAGGCTGGCGCGCCGACAACTGCGCACGCCTTTCCGGCCACCGTATTTGTAATAGTACAGATACCGGGTGACCTCGCCATCTACGGCAAAAGCCACTGGATTGAATCGGTTGATAGTTGATTGCCCACCCAGGTGCGTGATCGTGAACTTCGGAGTATAGAGAATCGAGTGGCCGGATTCCCAGATTCTCCGGCACAAATCGGTATCTTCGTAATAGTAGAAGAATTGCTCGTCAAACCCGCCCAGACTGCGAAGCAGTTCCCCTCGCGCGAGAATAAAGCACCCAGCGAGCCAGCCCACAGCGCGCTCCGTCTCTCCGTGCCATTTCGCGTAACTGCCGGAGTGAAACCATTCGGAGAAGCGGGCCAGTGCCCCTAGGCCCAGTGCCCAGCACCACTCGCTGCGGAGGGTGAAGATCGGCCTTTGCACGGGTTGGAGGACGCCGTTGGGGAACCCAACTCGACATCCGAAGGCCCCGGCTGCAGGGTGCTCATCGGCATATTTGACCATTCCGTCGATCGTGCCGTCATGAATGATCGTGTCCGGATTCAAAATAAGCACGTACTCGCCGCGGCTCGCACGGATGGCGACGTTGTTTCCTTTCGCGAACCTTAGATTCGTTCCGTTTTCGAGCAGGATCGCTTGCGGAAACTCCTTCCGGATCAACTCAACCGACCCGTCAGTCGATCCGTTATCGGAAACAAGCACTTCGCATTCCGTGCTCTTCACAGTAGCGTAGATCGACCGCAGGCAATCGAGGACCACCTTCCGATCGTTCCAGCATAAGATGACGATTGATAATTTCATACTGAGCGTTCCTGACTCTCCAGCCGAGAGCATCCATCGCCGAAGTCTCGGCGACCGAAGCTGCTCTGCACACGCCGTTTAAAGCGTACCATGCCGCAATAATATGATCGAGATAAGAGATTCCGAGGTGGCTTAGTAGTCATTCGGTAGTCGAGCTATCAGACATCGTGCCGCTCACCGCTGCCTGTGCGGTCTGCCTGATCCTCAGGAAAGCTGGCACACACACAGCATAGGCAATAACACAGACGGCGGCGCCTACCGCGATGTTGGCCGATGGCCTGTTCGCCAGCCCGACGAAGCGCGCGCCAAGACCGATACCAAGAGCCCCCGCGGATGCCAGTACCGCCGGCACAAACGCTCTTCCGTAGCGAAGCAAGTCCAAGCCGGTGAGCCCGCGCATTCTCTTAATTTGAAGCGCATAGCTAGCAACAATCGCAAGCAGGGCCGCGACTTGGCCTCCCACCACTCCAAACAACTTGCAGGCCGGATAGATTGCAATCATCATGATCACCGCGGAAGCGGTGACGGCGCGCCGGTGCAGGCCCGGACGACCCATACCGGCAAAGACGCTCGTGATTACGACGTTCAGCAGACTCAGGAACACTACAACGGCCGCGACCGCCAGCGGTCCGGCGGCACCCTCATATCGCGTCCCATAGATCAGTCTAAGAAGCGACGATCCGCACAAGTAACAGCCAACCGTGGCGGGAAGCCCCAGAAGAATCATCCAGGAAGTCACCTCGATCAGGATACGGTTGACCCGCTCTTTATCATCCTGAACGTGGGCGAAGGTGGGCAGGAGGGTTTGAACCAACATGTTGGTGAGGAATACTGAGGGAGTCTGCACCAGGTACACCGCCATCGTGTACACGCCCAGTGCCGTGGCCGAATAAAGCTTAGCCAGAACGAAGATGTCGGTGCGCGTGAAGATGAGGTTTAGAAACGACATTCCGAGTCCTTGCTTTGTGAAACCATAGAGATCCCGCACAGCAGCTCGGTCCCATCCCAGCCTGGGCAGCCCGGGACACACAATATAGGACAAGAGACAGCGGAAGACATTCTCGCTGCAAGAGCCAATGGCCAGCGCCCATACGTCCCGAAGAACGAAGCTCAGAACTATCGTCAGGATAACTCCACAGATGGCGCCACCGTTGGTGATCGTCATCCAGCGTCCGAACTTCATCTCTCTCTGCGGGAGAATGGAACGAGGACTCATGGCCCCATCGAACACCATGGTCAAGAGCGCGACTCGAAGCAGCGGGGACAGTTCCCCGTTCCCATAGAAATGGGCGACAAACGGGGCCATCGCAAAAATAAGGCCGTAAGTGAACAGCGAGCGGCCCATCCCCATCCACCAACTGGCGTTCAGGTATTCGTCTTCCCCTCCCCGCGGGTTTTGAATGACCGCATACCTCTGCCCGATTTCAGTCATGCACACGATGAACGCTGAAGTGGACATGACAATCGCCATGGTCCCAAAGGCGCTGGGCGCCAGCAGCCGCGTCAGGATCATGTTGCGGGCAAACCGGCTGCCTTGCTCGGCCACGCTTCCACCGGCCAAAAACACCCCGCCCCGCATGGTCTTGCCCCGGAGGCCACCGCCCCCCATCAACTTCTCAACCGCAGCCCTGCCCCGGACGTAAAGTGTCGAAAGATTCATTCCACTACTCATATTAAGAATTGAAATTGTTAGGTTGTACTAAATCGAGGATCCTCAGACGAAAGGAACCAAATCTTTCGTCCTCTGCTGATGGCGCTGCACGGCTCGCAGTGCCAGCCGTGGACTAATCCAAGTCAGCAGCCATTTCGCCGCCAAGTTGAACGTCAGATCCAGTTGGGCCGCCCTTGACGCGGCTGCGCGTGCCTTGGCGTATTCTCCGCTTTCCAGATACCAATTCGCCCACCCGCTGTGGACCGAGCCTAGCTGCTCTCGAATCATTTGGCGAATGTTCCGCGGCACGGCGTCACCCAGGCGGAGCAGCGCCTCGAACCGGAGCTGACTATCTTGAAGCCAGAATTCCAGCGTGTTCCACTCCGAGCTCGCTCCGACATGGCGAAATTCCGCGGGCGACCGGTCGACCGAAACCAGCGGACGGTTCACGTAACAGAAGTCCGTGAGCATTGCCAGCCGGAACATGAATTCACTGTCTTCCCCGACGCGCAGGTTGCGATCGAATCCACCCAATCTTCCTACCACATCGGCGCGTGCCAGCAGAGTGCAGGTGCAGATGACCATACCTGCGCCCCCTGGTCTCAGCAGTACCCTCAGCACGTCCGGGTTGATGCCCATCGTTCCTTCATGCCGGTAGCTCTCTTCCGCCAGTTGGAACATGGTCCGCGTTTCTGGATAGTTGAAAAATCGCGTGTCCGTATAACACCCGCCGCACCGGGAGCCAAATTGCTCCAGGGCCTTAAACTGCCATTCCAGCTTTTCCTTCTCCCAGAGATCGTCCGAGTCCAGCAAAGCGATCCACTCACCCCGCGCTTCCGCCAGCCCCTTATTCCTCGCCGCACTGACGCCCTGATTGGCCTGGGCAAAGTAGCGGATCCGATCGCCATAAGTTTCCTGCAGGATTTTGCCTGTATCGTCCGACGATCCGTCATCCACCACGATGACTTCGAGGTCGGAGAATGTCTGGCCCAGGACGCTTTCGACGGCGTTTCGGACCGTAGCCGCTCGGTTATAGGTCGGAATGATTACGGATACTTTAGGATTCATGAATCGGTTCTTTGGCTGCTTACGCTAGCTAGTTTTGAGCGGCAGATCAGTTCCTGCACCGACGAAAGCCAGTTCCAACCGTTCCTGATCCGGCGGGTTCACGCTTCGGACCGCCGCCCGCCTTGCCTCGAAGGTTGCCACGGAAATGAAGGCCGGTAACGCGTATAAGAGCATCTGCGACTGATAGAGAAAGGCAATTCCGAAGCACGCCACCACACAGGCAAAAAGGGCCGAACCCAGGCACCAGAGGAACCATTCCTGCTTGCGATCTCCGCTCACTCGTTTCCTCGCCGTCCCGATTGCCCCAAAGCTCCGCTTGAAGACCGCAATCACCAAAACCAGGGTGATAAGCCCTCCGCTCAAGGCAGCGGTCACAAACAGGTTGCTGGTATCCCACATATCCCAGTCCCACTGGTCATAGTACCTGTATCCCAGAAGCCACCAGTCGCGGAAATGCAGGATGGTTTGGTTTATCAACGTATAGCGGTGCCAGCTGGAGGAGGATCCGAGGTCCAGCCGGGAAATCAGGTGCCAAACTGGTGCCTTCATGGCTAGGTGCAGCGCCACGAGAATGAGTGCGAGTCCCCAACGGAGGATGCGCATCCGCTTGCGCAGGGGCCAAAAGCCAAGGCCCACAAGGCCCGCGCCCAAGGCCATCCAGGGAGTGCTGGCGTGAGTCGTAATCAGCATGGCCGTGGCCCCGGCAAGTCCCGCGTACGCCGCCCACCGGGACTTCCCTTCTGTCCACACCCAGAGAAACAGGGGCACCAAGACGCCGGCGAAAGAGCCGGCGCCCAGAGGGCCCATCACTCCCGACGAACGTAACACCCCGTCTCTTATGATGGGTTCGACCGGAATCCCCCCGTCGCCCAGCAAATTGAATACATTTACGCCAGTGATCTGCTCGTTGATCATGCAAAAGCCCTGGATTGCGCAGATCACAGCAAACACTTTTATTGTGCGCCGGAGCGCCTCGCCATCAGTTATGAAAAATCTCAGCACCAGGTAGGCGCCCAAAGCGTCCAGAAGGTTCCCCAACTGCGCGATCAACATTTGTGAATTCATCCATTGAATTGTTGTGACGATGAAGCCGGACACCGTCCACAGCACCACGACTTGATCTATAGGGGTGAATCCTGTCGAAAGCCAACTACTCGATGACGATTTAAACTTAGCGGCTCGTACCAATCCTGCCAGAATCAGAATGCGCATCATAGTAAAGTGCACGCCTCCGATCAGCACTACTTGTCCCATAGGGATCATTAAGACCGGCAGAAGGAAAGCTACAATTGCTTTTTTGCGCGGAAGCGTGAGGATCAGCACGATAGCGATGAGCGTCCCGATCGCCACCACCGGATGCAGCAGGGTGGCTGTCGCGCCACCTCCAAATCGATTGTGCTTAGGTTCCATTAGCCACGACGTAGATGACGAATGCTTCGGGAGCAAGCAAGCAGGTTAACAATAGGTTCCGAGCGAAGTTGGATTGTCTGTTTGAAGCAGCCCCCCGGCCATGCGGCGCCTCCAAGCACGTTGGCCTTTAAGCCATCTCGAAATAGAAGTAGCCGAGTCTGTTGATCATCGCTACTTGAATGGTTCAACACGCCTACTGTACTTTGGACGACCTTTGCCAGATCGGTCTCTGCGATCACATTCGGCCAACAAGATTGTCGCAATAAATGCTGGTCTCGCCGCGATGTACTGCGGGGGCTCTCTTCATGGCGGCAGCCACCGCGGCGGAGCAGCCCTGCTTGAAACGATCATGATTTTCGATCATCAGACAGCGGACGCACTCAGTCCAATCCGCAGCCTCAAAGACTTCCTTTTCGGCTCCTTCGATATCGACCTTCAGCAGATCTATGCTTGTAACGCTGTGCTCCCGCATGAGCGTGCGCATCGTCACGGATCGTACTAACGCGCCATGTTCCCCCACGGCAAAGCCCCATTCACCGTCCTGACCCAATGCCGGATTCGGAAGACCAATCGAAATCCGCCCATCCTCGCTCCAGAGAGCAGCATGAACAGGGATAATTGAGGAATAAGGGCTAACGTTCTTCTGCAGCGATCTGAAGTTCTCCGGCTCCGCCTCGACGGCTATAATGCGTGCCTCCTTATACCTGTTGGCAAAATATATGGAAGCCATTCCGATGTTAGCGCCAACATCAATAATCACTCGCGGAAGAAATGGCAAGTCAATGGAATAGTCACCACCACTCAGAAGTGCACTGTATATCGAGGCGTCCGTAGTGCCGAGGCGCAGGTGGACCGGGAATTTAATCGCGGGATGCTTCACCACGATCTGCCGCGGATGGCCGGACATACGGTACGCCGCCATAGCAATGACGCCCCGAATGCTAGCGGCCCGATAATATTTGCTGACTCCGTAAAGAAGACTCACCGACGGTATCCCGGGGCTGCACTGCCAGCTTGCCTACCTAAATCCAGCATTTCGAATTTTCCTTAACATCGGTCAGCACTGACTTCCCTGCTCACATTTCTTCTTTAGTTGTAGTTCCTAAGGAAGCGGCGGCCGCCTTGCTAGCTAAACGGCTACGCCAAGCCTTCTTCACGGCTCGCTGCGCTGGTCCGAGGAACTTACGGGCAAGTCGATCTATAAAGTTCGAAACCGTCCGCGTAAGGTTCAGTGCTGCACCACGTGCGCTCGGGCTGAAAATGAAAACTGAGGCCTCTACGCTGCCCCGAGTACTGAGAGACTGCTTGTACTCCGCAGATCCTGAACCGAAATCTAGCTCGTTGACTATGTCCCCATTCTGACGCTGGCAAAAACCATCAATAACCCGCATGATCAAGACCATTCCTGGAGAGCTTCTGCGAAACTCTGGGTCGTAACCCATGTACTCACTCACGAAAGTGTGTCTATAGAGTGTGCCAATCCAAAATGCGACGGGCCGTTCGCCCACGTAAAGAACGTTGGCTCGTAGCCATCCTCTTCTTGCAGCATGCCCAAGGCTCTGCCGCACGGATTTATTGTCTGCGAAACCTGCTCCAAGCGCTCGCTGGTAAGTTTTTTTCGCAATCAGCTCGGCATCACGGAAGAGGGTGTCAAGCTGGGACTCGCCGGCATAACAGACGATGCTCGCCTCCTTGAATTGTGCGAAAAAATGCTTGACTTCTCTCCGCAGGTTCTTTCTGTGTTTTGCAGACATTCGACGATAGACTTCCTCGATGCTGTCGGGAACGACCATAACCTCGTGCTCTCGTATCGCAGGAATCCAGTCACGGCTTAGGGGTCCAGGTGCTCCCAATGCAGTGCGGTGGAGATCGCACTGAAGCGGTAGACCTTCCAACACTGCTGCGTCAGCCTCACCCTTGCGCAAGGAAGTCATGATCGACCTAATCAGCTTCCCGCAGTTGCCGGGGGACGTATTACCCAGGATCCCAGAAAAGACCAAAGAGCGACAGGAAATTCCGGGCAGCCGCACATATCCGATCTTGGATATCATTCGACCTTGCTCGAGTCGTCCAACCAGCATCGCTTCTGGTCGCCCATTGTTGAGAAGAATGACTACATGCGGGCGCACCACGCCTTTCCGAGTCCAAACGACCTCAAGACAAAAATCAAGGTCACTGTCGCGATCGCTTTTCCAGGAAGACCAGATTGGCCGGATACTCTCAATTTCTTCAAGGGATCTGACGATCCGCACTTCTTCGACAGGGTCGGGCGAACCCACCGCCCTCCGATCGCGCGCCGGTGCTTCCGACAGGACGACTGCACTCGCATTCTTCATTGGAAATTGATGCCTCGCGGCGTGTCCGCTGTCGCGGGGAGACAAAGCGGCGCAGGCGGTCGCTTGCCATGCTGCACTCTACTCCGCGCAGAGTATAGTTCGATCGTCTCGCGATAGACCTCAAGAAGCCTGACGCCTGCCGCCCTCCACGTCAAGCTGTCTCTGATTCCTAGCCCTGCCGTGCGAAGCTTCTTAAGAAGAGCCCGATCACTGTGCATCAGTGAGATGTGCCGCGTCAGGCTGTCGACATCGCCCACCCGATGCAGCAGCGAATTCTCCATGTGTCTGCAAATACCAGCGCAGACTTCTGAGACGACGGGAACGCATCCGGTTCCCAAAGCTTCCGCGCAGACCAGTGGGAATCCTTCCTCGAGACTGGGCAGCACCAGAACGTCGTGACTACGCATGAGATCCGGCACATCGCTGCGATGACCGAGGACCCGGACGCTGGGGTGTGACAACGCGGGAGCAAGTTTCCTGGCGTAGTCGGGGGAAAACCTTCCAGCAATAGAAAAGGTGCCTTCGCGATGAGCAGGCGACCTGAGCCATGCATCGAGCGCGAAGTGAAGACCTTTGCGCACCGCGCAGAAACCGACGAAGAGCATTCGGAGGCCGCCGGCGTTCGGCTGGTAGTCAGGCGCGGGGAACGATTTATCCTCATCAAATCCGTAGATGTGCCTGGCCAAGCTGTCTTGTGAGAATCCTCTGTCAAGAAACGTCCGGGCCACGAAATCGGACGGACAGAGGAGCCGGTCAGCTAGCCTGAATTCCTCCTCTTCAACCCTGAGCGTGCGTTCGTTGTACGCGGCCTCGTCATTCGGGTCCAGATGGACTCCGAGTCGCTCGCTCTCGTTTCGCACGGTCTCGTACACATAGCGAGTATGCGAGTTGCACCTTTCGAAAACTGTGGGAATCCCGACATGAGCAGCGGCCTTTAAGGTCCTGAGGGCGCCTGACGGCCATGTGTGTACGACATCAATCTTCCCAGCCAGGTTTCTAACCCTCTGGGCCACAATCTGGTCATGGAGAGCGTGCGCTCGGCCGTTGCCTATAAGCTTGAATGGAATCCTCAATTTTCCCCGTGATAGTGTGGGCCAAACCGAGACGGTAGGCGGAAGCGGGCGGCAGTTGGAAGCAGCGCATAAAATCACTTCGGCTCCCGCAGCGGCCAGTCCATTGACTTGCTGCCAGGCGGTGTAGCAGATGCGCTCTCCCCCCAGTCTGTTCGGAAAGCTGTACAGCACCCTAACACGCTTTGTCATCTGGCTCATGATTTCCTCTCGCTACAATGACGCCCATTGTAGGCAGTTCGGCTACGACCTTGTTCGGGGCGGCCCCTGCCCATCGGCCACCATGATTGCTCAAATAAACGCGGAAATTCTTTTATTTGGTACGCGCAAAGGCTGCGGAATAAACGATTCGTACGCGGGATTGCCAGCATCCGCGGGCTGCTGCCGATCTGCTCTGCTGCGATTTTTTTGGATCAAAGCGATTGTAGAAGTAAAGGAGCGCAGGCGCTCGTCAGCAAGCGACATTTCATCCATCGATAATTGTCGCTTTGA
Organism: Acidobacteriota bacterium; assembly: GCA_013289685.1. Taxonomy (GTDB): domain Bacteria; phylum Acidobacteriota; class Terriglobia; order Terriglobales; family Acidobacteriaceae; genus Sulfotelmatobacter. The sequence goes on from JABCZL010000014.1 coordinate 68,019, forward strand.
TCCCTAGTTGGCAAAATTCTTTCGGCAGCGCTGCACAGCGATGGACAGAAATCAAGTCCGATTATTTCCGGAAGAACACCTTATGCGCAACGATCAACACTCGACCGAAGACAACGGACCGTTGGTCCGAAATACCACTCGAATTCATTCGGAAATCAGCGAGCAGATCAGATCATGGCCGTCGCGGCGTGCGTAGTATTGTTCGCATTCTTTAAGCCCTCGATATTTTTTTATTCGATAGCTCTTACTACTGAACCAACGCTGAGAGGCCAGTCGGAGGACTTAAGGTGCTTCCGGAACTGAACTGATACACTCCTGCATCCCACGTTGATCCGCGAGAGTTAGCAGTCGTATATGGATAATAAGCGAACTGCCCGCCCCATGCGCTGATCTCGCTTACTGCTCCAGCGCTGCCAGCTTGACACGCGGAAATGGCGAGACTATTCGGTAATCTATTGCAAAAGCTGGAGCTTAGATCAGCCCCCTTCCCCACGGTCGCCGCATTCGACGATTGCGGAGTCCATCGGTTTGCGATGCTGTAGCCATTCGACTGCGCGGCGGCGAGGGTCTGAAAAACTTCATTCCCGCTGTCCGTTACCGCGCAGACATTGCCTCCTCCATTGCAGTTAAAGAAGTTTCCATTCGAGATGGGGCCTGTGTGCTCCATGATGTGATTGTTCTGGAATGTGATGGAACTTCCACTCGCCCAGCCGCCACCCGATCCGCCAGAAGTCCCAGCTTCTATATCTCCCTGAACTGTGTTGTTGTACCAGAACACTGTGGCAACACAGTTCGTGCCGTTGCAATTCCCCTGAATGATGACTTGTTCGTTGAAGCTGGGGTTGCTGCCGTTATTGATCCAGACGTTGTTGAATATGTTGTAAGTACTTGCCTGAATATCCCAGTTATTTCCTTGGTTGGTGTTGGCGGTGAAGTTGCCGTAGTACAGGGCGTTCGTGCAACTGGTTCCGCTCACGGCCTCGACCACATTGCCATGCCCTGATGGGAGAGTGTTACCCCCCTCGAAACTATACTCCAGGTCGTTCCCAATCAGCGTGCAGATGTTGCCGGACTGAATGGCGTTAGACGTGTGGTGGATGACGTTGTATTCGACATCGTAACCATAGCCGATTCCCCAGCCTGTTCCGCAGTTCGCAATGTAGCATGTAGGCACACATGATGCCGACGTGCAGGCGTTACCATAGGTTGAGTCTTGGCCGTCAATTACATTGAACAAGTCACGGATGGTGGCATCCGGACTATTTCCCTGATCTCCGAGAAATACGATGTTGTCACTGGCACCGGTAGCATGGCTCCAACCGTGAAAATACAATCGCTCAAAGATTTCGTGTCCTCCACTGTGCGGCTCCATAACGTGGATGTTAGATGAGCCAGCGGAACACACTCCCTTCACCTCCAATCCCTCCACGATCAGGTAAGTAGCGTTGGTAAAACTGATCAGGTTTCCAGTAGGAGCAGATGTACATGAACCAACAAGGGAAGTGCTGAGGGCGTTGTCAAAATTAACGATTGGGCGGGCGAAAGAGCCTCCGCTGTACCATGTAGGGTCGATACCAATATAAATATAATTGGAGCTTGTTCCATTACTGGAAGGCCACGTCCACACCCCGCCCATGTTTGGCGTACCAGACGTGTAGTGATAAACCGAGCCGCCCTCTATGATGAATCCGTTTCCCGCCGCGGGCGTAATAGCCGCACAGTTGCTTGTACAGTTCGCCATACCGGGAAGGTGCTGAAGTGGATGGGATTCATCTAATCCGGTCGAAGTATCAGAACCCGTTGAGGAAAAGTAATAACAACTGGTTATTCCTCCCGCGTTGGTTGCCGTCAACGCGATTGAGCCATAGCCGTTGCCGTTCGATGGGTTTGTCAGATCAATGTAATTCGCTCCCGCGGGACAAGTGCCTCCTCCCGTCACTGAGGCCAAGGAGTGTTGAGGCATTGCGAGACTGATAAATCCGAGAATTAGCAAGAAAAGAGCTTGGGGGAACTTGCGGCTCATTTGGGGTCCTAGCGTATCAGATTTGAGGCTTGCGCCGTGGCGCGCCTCTCTGGACATGCTAGGGAATTCCGGCAGACCGTCCAAGATGCCGTTTGGCCCTTGTCGAAGGTTCATGGCCCATATTGGCCCTTAGGGCGGCGGTCCGATAAACGCCACAAATCAAGCGGGTTATCCCTTGATCGTTGCAGCCCCGTGTTCAACCTGGGCGCCCCGCGGCGGCGTGCTGCCCGCAATTTCGCTCAGCACCTGTTCGACCGTCAGGATGCGGCTGCCGCTCTTGGCTGCTGCCGAGACCGCGAACTCGCATAACTCGGGAGTACATCCGTACTCGCTGTGGTTCGGCCGCACGTCGTGAGTGTAGAAAATCAGCCATCCCTTCTGCGCGACGTTTTGCTCGATCCATTGCTGCAGGTGAGGAGCGCCGGACATATCTCCATACAACCGGTTGGCGCGCAGCAGGTTGAGGTCGATCTCGGGCCCGTTGATCCCGGGAAAAATGCCTCTCGCGCTGGAGACCACAGACTCGAGATGCTGCTTGGTGCGGATCGTCGCATGTCCGTAGGGATAACAAAAATTATCGGAGTGACGCTCCACCAGACGATCGAGTTCGCGAATGCCTTTGTGAACGTCGTTTTGAAATTCGGTGAGAGAGACCCTGCGGCTGGAGCTGTGACGAAACGTCTGCGTACCCAGCTCATGCCCTCGTTCCAGCAAATCGTGCAGGTCCTCGACGTGGAAATGGTCTCCCAGACCGTCGCTCGTGTTCAGGAAACCGGTGGTGGTGTAGTACGTTCCCCGGCCTCCGAAAGCCTCAAGAATCGGGGCTCCCACCAGGTACGCGCTGCGCGGAAAATCGTCGAAGGTGAAGGAGACAATGGGACCGTGATTCCCGATCGGTACCATGCGCCGGTGGAACGAACACAACACTGTTCGTCGGGCCGCGCTGGCTAGTGACCGCAAAGTCATTTTGGTTATTGGATTGGCGGGTGCTACTTCAGACCGTCGCCGTCTGACCGACGGGATGCGCGAGGGTCGACTGCATGTCGTGAATGTCGATGGCCCTCTCAATCTTCTTGAACGTCATGATGTTCGAGTAGGCCGGGTTGTCCAGATCCTGGAACTTCTTGAAGTTGTCGACCAGATCGTAAACGATCGACTTCACGTCGCTGGTCGGATGGAAGCTCAGCACATTCGCGGCCTTCTGGGTGCTGACCTTGTAGTTGCGGAAGTCCTGAATGTGCTTGATGTCGAGGTTGACTTGCAGGTTCATGCGCTCACGAATAGCGCCTTTGACCAGGTCGGCCACCTCGCCCACGGTGTAGTTTCCTGACGCGATGTTGAAAATTCCAGAGATGCTCTGATTTGCCTCGATGGCGCGAATGTATGCCGTCGCAGCATCTTCGATGCCCAGCAGCGGACGCCAGATGGAAGGATTGTTTACCATGATGACCCCGTCCTTCATCGCGGACTTGAACATCGTGTTGATGATCAGATCGAGCCGCATGCGGGGGCTGTAGCCGGAGACGGTTCCTTTGCGTAAGGACACCACCGAGAAGTTGTCGTCGACGAGTTGCATCACCGCTTGCTCGCCCTGCAGCTTCGAAATGCCATAGGGATAGCTGGAACTGACCGGACGTGTCTCATCGAACAGTTCGTTCTCCGTGTATCCGTAAACCGAGCACGAGCTGGCGTAAACGTAGCGCTTCACCTTGGCGATCTTGGCGATGTATCCGAGGTACGCCGGCGCTGCGGCGTTGAAGACGAAGTTCTTCGCGGGCGAGAACTCGGCCATGGGGTCATTCGACAGTCCCGCCATGAAAACGACCTGGTCATACGGTTCGAGGTCCTCGACCGTGAGCTGGAAGATGTCCTTGTTCAGCGTGCCGACCGTGCGCGGCAGATGATTGCCGAACCAGAACAGGTCCACGACATCGACCTTGTATCCGCGCTCTAGAAGTTTGGGAATCAACACCGATCCGAGATAGCCAGCGCCGCCTGCAACGAGTATTTTCATAGTTAGCTCCGTGTGGATAATTCTGTTTCGAGGGTTGAGAGATATTGAAAGTGATCCGACTGCGGTGAGGCCAGCCACTGGGCGAGCGTCTGGGCCTTGCGATCTTTGTCAGACACGATGACGTCCTTCAGCGGCCATTCAATGCCGATCGCAGGATCATTCCAGAGGATCCCCGATTCGGCTTTGTTATTGTAGATGCCGGTAGTTTTGTACTGAATCTCGGTAGCGTCGGAAAGGGCGCAGAACCCGCGGGCAAATCCGGCGGGCGCCCATACGCTGCGCCGATTCTCAGCAGTCGCTTCAACGCCAACCCACTGACCCAGCGTCGGCGAACCCTTGCGGATGTCAACGGCGACCAGAAACGCTGCGCCCACCGTGACTCGCATCAGTTTTCCCATCGGCGGTTCCCACTGGAAATGAAGGCCGCGCACGACACCCTTCGCCGACCGGGAGTGGTTGTCCTGCACAAACTTCGTGGGTAAGCCGAGTTCTTCAAACTGATCAGCTCGGAAGGTTTCAGTAAAGAACCCCCGGTCATCGCGAAACACATCCGGCACAACGACGGCGACGTCGCCAAGATGCCTTGATTCGATCTTAATTTGCATGAATGAGAGCCTCCGCCCGCATAACGAGTTTTGAGAATTCAAATAGGTAGGACTATCGGGCGACCGCTTCGGACGCCGGTTCCTGCCGCTCCGCAGAGGGTGCGTTTCGGCGAGAAATTTCCTGCGCGATGATTGCCACAATGCGCTCCGCAGCGTGGCCATCCCACTTCTGCGGAATGCTGGAATGCTTGTGTCCGTTCAGTTGGTCATCAACCGCCTTCTGGATGTCCTTCGCGTCGGTGCCAGCAATGAGGTTTGTGCCGTGCGTCACGGTAACCGGACGCTCCGTGTTTTCGCGTACCGTTACGCAAGGAACCCGCAGGCAGGTCGTCTCTTCCTGGATACCGCCGGAGTCAGTCACGACCAGCTTGGCGTGCTTCATCAGGCAGAGAAAGTCCAAGTAGCCGAGTGGGCTCAGCAAATGAACCCCTGGCGTGTGCATGACTGCCGGAGCAGTCGCGCTTTCCTGAACAGGCTGGAAGAACTGCTCCAGGCCGAACTCAACGATGCGTTTGCGCGTCCGGGGGTGAGCGGAGAACAGAACCGGATATGCGTTCGAAAGTCCTTCGATTCCCTTCAGAATGCTGAGGAACGTCTCGCGGTTGTCCACATTGGAAGGCCGGTGAAGAGTCAGAAGAGCGTAACGGCGGATGCCTTCCGCGGGGCCATCGCTGTTCCGAAGCCCGAGCTGCCCCAGAATGGGCGACCTGTCGGCGCGCTCCTGGGACGAGAGCAGTGAATCGATCATGGTGTTACCCACGAAGTGCGCTTTCTCCAGTGCGACGCCTTCGCACCGCAGATTCTCGATCCCGCTTTCTTCGGTGATGAACAGGAGATCTGAAAGATGATCCGTCAGCACGCGATTGATTTCCTCCGGCATGCCTCGGTCAAAGGACCGCAACCCGGCTTCGACGTGCGCGATGAGCGGGCGGGTCCCTTTTGCGTCCATCGAAATCTTGGAGGCCACCAACGCGCAGGCGACGGTCGAATTGACGTCGCCCACCACGACAACTAGATCGGGCTGTTCCTGTAGCAGGACGCCCTCGAACTTGCGCATGATGTCCGCGGTTTGCACCGCGTGCGAGCCGGAACCGACGCCCAGTTGGATATCCGGTTGCGGAAGCGAAAGATCCGAAAAAAAAGATCCGGACATCGCTTCATCGTAGTGTTGGCCAGTATGCAGCAGAACACATTGGATTCTGTTCCCTGGAGCCGAACGGCCGTTGTGTTCCCGAATGGCAGACACCAAGGGCGCCGCCTTCATGAAATTGGGTCTGGCTCCAACGACGATCAGGATTTTCATGGCTACTTCTTCCCTTGAGGACTTTTCTGGTATCGGTTGGCGAACGCATACAGCAGCCAACCCAGTTCATAGGGACGGCATTCGTACTTGACCTCAAGCCCCTCTGGCGAATCCTGCTGCACGGTGTCCGAGTAGCGGCCAAGGCTTGCCTTCAAGTATCGGGCAACGGAGCGGCGTGAGCGGAAGAGGCAACGCCAGATCACTCCGTTGGCTTGGTCCTCCATATCATAGCCAAGTTCGTTGTTGGTGTTAATCCAGCTCAGGCCCTTGTAGATGCACTCGTCGAAATTGTGCCGGATTGCTTCACCCAGACCGAACAGGGTAAACGGCCCCATAGCGTGCTGGTGCACGGAGAATACAGGATAGCCGTCGGTAACGCGGCCAGCAGGAGCATCGTAGTGCCACCACCATTGTCCCTTGGGCCCCTGCTCTTCGCAGATTCCGGTGGCGCATTTGAGGGCGCGCTGGGCCGCTTCTTCGTGCCCATACGCCTTGGAGAATTGCGCCATGCCATAAATCGGATACACCTGGTCGGCGAAGCTGCCTGTGCGCCCGCGCGCCCTGCCGATCAGGCTCGCGGTCGTCGACAGATGTCCAAAGAAGCCGCGTTCGCCCTGATTCCCGGTGAGAAGCTTGTAGGCGTCAAAAGCGGTCGCTTCAAGATGCGAAAGCCTTTCAGGATCAGTCAGCCCCCAGTAGGAAAGCCCTGTCAGAAACCACGCCACGTCCATCGTGACCACTTGGCGGGCTCCGCGGTAACGCGTGAGCGCGTCTTTCCACTCGAGGCGCGATTCCAGTTGGGCATAGCGCTCCGGGCAGACGATGCCGCACATCCACAGCAACACACCGAGGTCCCCGATGTTGTCTACCCAGCTCAGGTCCGACAGCAGCGCCTGCGAAATGCGTTCTTTGTCGAAAGGCGATTTTGTTCCCGCCTGCTCCAGCCGATGGAGTCCCATCAGGGTCATCATCGTATAGCGGTGCGAGATGCCCTCCTGCTCCATGCCGTTCTCGGTTTTCTTCAGTTTGTGGCAGAACAGTTGCTTCTGGGGGTCGAACATCGGTACCAGTCCGCGGACCGCAAGCTGGATGAAGCGGCTGACGGCGTCGCGGTGTTGGTCCGTTTGTAGTTGCGTGGCGACTCTAGCGTCAATCATTCGCGCCAATGCTCCAGATGGATTCATGATTCTGAGAAATTTCCCTGTGCCGGCTGTTATCCGACGTGGCGGTACAAGACCTGCCCGATTGTCGAGATGACGCTCGATGGCAAATGGGACAGCAGGTACTTCGCGGTTCTGGCCTTCCATTTTCCGGTCGTCAGATCAAAAAAGTGGGTCGAACTTTCCGAGGCGCCGTAGCGAGAATACGTCAAGAGCGACTGGGTAGCGCCCCAGCGATTCTTAAAGGTGATCAGGCCCTGTTGATCGGCGTCGGTGCGGCCAAAATCGAACTGCCGCAGTGCTGCTGCCGCGGCCTCCTGGATCGCCCGCCAGTAGAGCAAATGCATACCACCCAGATTGTTGAAGCGTGGATCCGAGCATCCGTATTTGTAAACCAGAGTGTCTTTATGACGAAGGGTGATCATCGCGGCGACAGGCTGCTCACCTTGGTAGGCAATACGGATCTTCAAGTCGCTTCCAAACAATCGCATCAGATTGACGAACCACTTCCGCGGTTGGGGAGGGACTCTGTGCCTTTCGCGAGTCTGTTTGAACATTCGATAAAACTGATCCAAGAACTCTGGGGTCGCTCCTTCGCGATAGATCAAACCTTCCCGCTCCGCGCGGAGAATTTTTCGTTGCACTGAATTCTTGTGAAAGTTGCGAAACAGCCTATCTATGTCTTGAGACAGATCAAGTTGGTGAAAGGCATACGGCACCGGCGTTAGGTGAAGCGGGCTCTTGATGGCCACGGAGCGTAACGGGCGTATCTCGATGTAGCGCCACCGGTTTCTCCCAAACTCCTGCTCGAAGATTCGCGCCATGATCTCAGGCGTATCATTGGCCTCGACCAGGGGCTCGCAGTGGTCCGAGAACGGCAGCGAAACCAATCGCCGTCCCGTTAACCAGCTGTTGACCCGGCAAAAGACGATCGCGTTTTCGAGATCTTCGGTTGCAACCGACGTCGTGTAGGCGACAGGGTCGTAACCATACGTCTGAGATAGAGCCTCCAGCCAAGCGGAAGAATGAAACACCGATGCGCGCGGATGTCTCTGCACGAAACCATTCCAACGAGCGTCTGTCAGCGGTCGAAAACAATAGACTGCTTCGCCTGAGCCCCTGGATGCAACTGCTTCCTCCGATGGCCAGGTTCCAGCATGGGGACTGGACACGTTGGTCTCAACGGCTACTGCTAAACTCACTCTCATTCTCCTCGATTGATTGGCTCTGGCCACGCTGCTGATTGTAACGATGAGTGGGTCGTACTGAAACTTGTAAATTTGAACCGACTCGGGGATCCCGGGCCGCAAGCACTGAAAGAATGCTGTTCACTATAAATGCCAAGGCTGGGCGGCCTCCGGTATGGGGATGTGAGGGCCGATTCCATCGAGTGACCCTGATCTTCGTTGACACTTCCTGCGGGCTTTCGATCAAAGTCATCCTTCCCTGTTCGACCAGATAACGATCGACGGCTCCAATCTTGCCTCGGAAGATGCTGTAGACGGGCACCCCAAGTGCCGCAGCTTCCCGATTCATCGTGCCCCCACCACTCACGACGAGATCGGAGAACCAAATCAAGTTCAGCCCGTCCACCGGGGAACTCGGTATCACCATGCGGCCATCAGCAATCAGATCGCGCCACTCGCTTTGCAGCTGTTTTCCTTGTCTCGCGTTGCGTGGCAACGTAATCATGCGCACATTGGAGATGGCTCCCAGGTAGCGCATCGTTTCCGCAAACAGAACTTCGCTTTCAGGACTGTGGTAGTGAGCTTCCGTAGCCGGCGGGCGCACGACCACGAGTAAGTCACTCTCAGAGATTCCCAACTGCTTACGAATCGAGGCGTCCGGTTGGAATCGTGGCACGTAGACGTCTTCCTTCAACCCGGGATACCTCAAGACCCGCGACCGCCCCTTGCTCATGGCTCCTTCGGGGATCACATCTGGCATGAGAAGCCAGTCGGACTCGATGAAACCCGTTTTGGTTGAATGCTCATAGTCGTGCAACATCATGGTCGGAATACGAAACACCTTCGAGATGAGCAGCTGGGCACGGGCGCCATGGGAAATTGCGAGATCCACACGTGACCAGGCGGCGGTCGGGGCAAGCTGCGCGGTTCTCAGGCAGTTGCACACGACCTTCAGAATCTTGTTCTTTCCATAGTGACTCCCGATGACTTTGCAGGGCAGATGAAAGAATTCAATCAACTCCCGCGTTTGATACATGTCGCGGGCCGTCAGAACCACTTCGATACCATTTCTTTTCAATTCGTCGATGATCGGGATGAAAAAAGGCACATGCGGCGAATTGTCAAGATCAATCCACACTCGCTTGCCCGAGGGGACGGAGAGGCCGGGCATCTGAACGCGATCCGCTGCAAGTTCTTCACGTTGCTTATTCATAGCTATTTTCTACCAATCCCGCAATGAAGTATTTGGTGGACTAAAACGCATCCCCGCCGCGGATCACGGCGAATGGAGTTCTGACCATAATCTTGAAATCCAGCCACAGTGACCACGTGCGCACGTATTGCAAATCCAGTCGCACCATTTCGTCGAAACGCAGGCGACTCCGTCCCGTCACCTGCCACAATCCGGTGATTCCTGGTTTGACTTCCAGAACACGGCGCCGGTGCCAGATATCGTATTCCTGGCATTCGTAAGCCAGGGGCGGCCGCGGTCCAACCAGCGACATATCGCCTTTCAGCACACTGAAGAATTGTGGGAGTTCGTCAAGACTAGTTTTGCGGATGAATCGACCAACGCGGGTGATCCTGGGATCGTCGGTCATCTTGCTTCCCTCTCCGTCGTGGTTCCCACTGATCACACGTTTCATGAACTCCTGATGAATCTTGGGATCATTATTCGCATACATCGACCGGAATTTAAGGAAGGTGAAAGGCTTTCCAAACTGTCCGATCCGCTCCTGTTGGAAAAGGACGGGCCCCTTCGAACTCAGCTTGACCAAGGCGAAGACCAGCAAGAACAGAGGAGACAGGAACGCGACTGCCGCTACGCTGCCTAGGATGTCGATCAAGCGCTTTAGAGCTAGGACGCCACGCTGCTTGTTTTCGCGATGCTCCAGATCGGGATAGAGAGGACTGCCTACCGACATGTCCTGGTTCCAACTCTCCGGAAACACATGCAGTGAGATATGAATCTGGCTCGCATTCTCGAGACTGAGGCTGTACCGAAGAGTCTCGCCGATCCGATGCATCATGGTGGCCATGATCGCCCCCGAATCGTGGATGCCGGTTTCTGTAAACATCACTCCGACGACGGATTGATTCTTGTACCACCCGGTGACGTCGGTATCGCGACTTGCGTCCGACAACGCTGCCAGGGCCTTATTCAGGACCTTGCCGCTTCCGTCGCCAGACTCAGGGTCGCCCACCCTCAGGAGCATCAGCAAAACCGGCTTGCGCGAGCGTTCGGTCCGCTTTCTCTCGTACGAGATCATGCTCCGGAAGGTTTCTTCGTCGAGTATCTTCGCTGCGTCAGCGGATTCCGGCCTTGCACTGGAAGACGCACCGGATGGAAGCTCCACTTCTGTACTTCGTTCGAATTCGCGATGAGTCGTGGCCAGGGCGAAATCCAGATCTTTTCTTGCGACAACAAACGAAACGTTGCACCCGGAAGAGCCCTGACCGTGAACCAGAGTGTGGACACCGTTTTGGCCTAGTTCATCGAGTACGCGTCCGACAATATCCTTTACCGCCCGCTCGTTCTCTCCTACCACGGTAAGAATGGCCACTGAGGAGTCCACACTCACCTGATCGAAGCCATCTGGCGTGACTTCCGCCAGGAATTCACGGCGGACTGCATCTACGGTCTTCTGGGCCGACGCGGCGCCGACCACCAGGAGGATTTGGTCATGGCTGGACGATTTTGCAACCAACAGGAGGTCGGTTCGAATCGCCCGCAGTGCGACCAGCATCCGCGGAATGGCATCTTGCGCAACGGTTGTAATGGCTCCGCCAACCTTGATCAGAACTACGTCACTGATCGCGGCAACTGCTTTCACGCCTCCTCGGTTCGCGTTTCCAATGGCCGTGACCTTCGTTCCTCTTCTTGCCGGCGCGAACGTGTTGCGGATCCAAACCGGAATGCCATCTTCCATGACCGGGCGCAACGTTTTTGGGTGCAGTACCTTCGCACCAAAATGAGCAAGTTCGCTCGCTTCCCTGTAGGAAATTTCAGGAATGGTGACAGCGCCCGGGAAGAGACGTGGATCCGCAGTCAGGATGCCATCGACGTCCGTCCAGATGATGACTTCGCTGGCTTTGAGAGCTGCACCGACGATGGTTGCCGAATAATCGGAGCCGCCGCGCCCTAGAGTTGTCAGCGCACCGGCCTCATCGGCCCCAATGAAGCCGGTCACGATCGGGATGATCCCTTTACGGATTAGAGGACGCAACCGGCGTTCGCAGCGCTCCGCGGTCAAATCCATCTTCGGATCCGCAGAGCCGAAGGAGGAATCAGTCACAATCAAGTCCGTGGCTTCCAGAGGTTCGCAGCTCAGTCCATGCGATGCGAGAGCGGCTGCCACCAGTGGCACGGACAGGCGCTCGCCCAGACTGGAGATCGAATCGCGCATACGCGGCGTCAGTTCGCCCAGCGCAGCTGTGCTGTCGCACCAGCGTCCGCACTCTTCGAGAAGATCACTGATCTTGCGCTGAACCCGATCCTGCTCTGCCTCGCAAGAGATCGACGTTCGAATCGCAGTCTCATGTTTCTGGCGTATTTCTTCAAGAATTTCCGCAGCTCGCCCGCGATTCTTGGCTTCGGCGTGGTTGGCCGCTTCAAGCAGCTTGTTCGTTATGCCACTCATCGCCGATACCACAACCACCAATTCGCCGTCTCTGGCGTTGTTTTTTATAATCTCGACCACTTGCTGGATGCAGGACGCGTCACCCACGGAAGTGCCGCCGAATTTCAGGACCCGCAGCGGCCGGGGCGCGTCGCGATGCGCTCGAGTATGCGCGGACCGGTGCGGAGCCGGGTGCTCAGGAAAAACTCGCACCGATCGATTGGCTTGAAAAATAACTCGTTCGCTACTCATGTCGAGACTCATTCAGCTCCGGTTTGATCAAGCCGGGCAGACTTGCCGTGCGTTTATCGGTAGTTGCCTGCTCCATGTTCCGTCGCATCTTCCGGGAGTTCTGTTTCAGGGCTTTTTGAATGCAGGCTCGAACTAATTCCGGCTCTTCCCAAGGAACATCGTGATGTCCCGATTGAATAAAGGGGCTCGCTGGATCCCGCATCCATTCTTGCGGGAAAAGCGTGATCGTGTTGCCCTCCATCACCTTCGGAGCGGCTCGGAGCGGCTCCCCGGAGATGGCGGAGTATAAAGCGGCAGGGAGATCGTGTCCGACCCCGAGCGCCAGGTGTCCGACCTGAGTCGCACGCGGGTTAATCTCGATCAGATGCGCGTTTCCCGTGTGCATCTCCAGCATGAAATCAAACCCATGAATTCCTGAAAGGCCGAGCCGACGGACCATCTTTTCCGCCGTTGCCGACATCTCGGAGTTTTCGATCAAACGCAGAACACTGGACGGCCCTTCTGAACTCCGCTTGTTGACCACCTCGAAGTGAAGGCTGGCGAGTACGGACCCCTTCCAGCAAGCGACCGTGCTGGTAGCTTCGCGCCCTGCAACAAACACTTGGCCATTCACGACAGATCGATGGCGAAGCAGCGCAGGCCAGACCAAACTCTTGTCTTGGTCGATCAGAGCACGCTTGCCGGCTTTCGCAAGGAGCGGAGGAGCTTGGAGGTCCCGAAAGGCGCCTTCAGCCTCTTCAAGCGTATGCGCAACCCGGACACCCTCGCCGCCAGAGGTCCCATTCGACTTCAGAACTGTTGGAAGCCCCACCTGATCGACCCATTCTCTGAGGTCGTTGATGTTCGTGATCACCTCAGTTCTCGGAGCACGGACACCCTCTTCTCGGGCTAGGTCCATAAAAGCGGTTCTCGCATAGACCACCGGAAAGCTCGCCGCAGCACCCAGCGATCGCTCGATCAGATCGCAAACCCGGTCTCCGGCTTCCCCGCGTCTGTGTTCCTGCCCGTAGAGGTGATGCAGGTGACGAGTGGCCAGGTCATCCCCTGGCACGATGAAATCTGGCCTCTCTGCCGCGATCGCATCCGCGAACGATCTCAACGGCATCAGGCCTCGGTAGGCGTGGGTGCGGCGCACACCGCTCATTCGGCCCAGCGGATGTCCCGAAGGACACACCGCGTCCACGCAGCACCCTGCACCGGCCAATGCCATGGCCAGCCGGGCAGTCGGAAACCACCGAGACGTTGTGGCGATCAGGACAATTGGTTTCACTGCTAGCCGAGCCTCCTGGCGTCTTCACCCGCTGCGAGGTTCGAATACAGGGGGGAGGCACTGGAACCGGCCATGATAGGTTCGATGACTCGTTCTTCCGGAAAGATATGGAAGGAAAGACCTACTTCACTGAATTGCTGCGGCGTCAGATGGCGTCGCAGCGCATCGCTCACGCGTGCCTTAATGGTGATCAGGATCGAACCTCGATCCTCAATCGCGATCTCGGTGAACATCACACCCACCACGGAATTGTTCTGGTACCACCCAGTCACATCTGTTTCCCTGGTGGTCGCTGCAAGAGCAGACAAGATCTTGCTGAGAGCCTTTCTCGTCTTCTCAGAAGGCATTTGGTCCTCGATTTCGAGTAGGGTGAGGAGAACAGGTTTCCGCGATCGCTCAGCCCTTTTGCTCTCGATCGTCATCATCCGACGAAAGGCTTCCTCATGCAGGATGCTGCGATCTGCAACCGAATGGATCTTTACCCCGAAGTTCGAACTGTTGTTGCGACGTCCGTCCACGATACCTCCACTGAGTTCCGCGCCCATGCACTGACGCGGAAACACGTCTGAATTGCAGTTAGGGGGGAGTGAAGAACAGGAACGCGCGAACTACCTTGAAACTACTTGCTCGAGTCGCGAGACTCACCACGCGATGCGGGGGGACCGTATCGCTGATAGTAATCGCTGTGTGCTGCATTCGGGGAACTGTTTACCAGGGCACCAAGGAGTTTCGACTTCTCCAGTGCCTCCAACCCTTTCAGCAACTGTTGCTTCTCGGTGATGCCCGGTCGAGTCACCATCAAAATTCCGTCTGCTTGCCGGGCCCAGATGCTGGTGTCACCCAGCGGCAGGACCGGGGGAGAATCGATAACGATCCAGTCGAACCACGCCGACAGTTGCTCCATCAGCGCGGGCAACTTTCCGGATTGCATCAACTCCAGGGGATTCTCCGGAGCATTCCCCGCTGGCATAACCCAAAGGCCCAGGCTCTCCAGACGGTAAATGTTCATCGCCGTGCTTTCGCCGCGGAACCATTCACTGAGACCCGCGACTCGACCCAATCCAAATCGCCCGGCAAGGGTTGGCCGACGCAGGTCACCCTCCAGAAGCAACGTCTTTTGCGGCTTTCGGCGGGCCAGGGTACAAGCCAGATTGGCCGCGACCGTACTTTTGCCTTCCTGGGGAATCGTGCTCGTAATCAGGACTTTCTTTAATGGCTTGCTTTGCCGCAACTGCCTTAAACGCACTGCCAAGAAACGGAATTTCTCCGCCCCCAGGCTCTCCTCTTTGTCGATCGACACCAACCGGCTGTCGGTCGGTACGGCAACCGAGAGGCGCGGGCAATGCTCGAGGTCAACCGGGAACAAAGGCTTCTGGTCGGCGCCGGAATGATCGGAGATGGAATGATCGGAGGCGGGACGATCGGATATGACACGGTCCACTTCATTCGCCACCGCTGGTGCAGGCGTGCTCGCCGTTCGGATCTTCTCTTCCGCAGCCTGCAGTAATTCCGTCGCGAGAGAAAACGACGAGACTTCGGTCCCGGTGCGTTCCGATTCCGATCTTTGTAAAGCGTCAAATATATGGCTCATGTTCGGTAACTCGTACCCTTAGCCGAGGCTTCACTTCTTCGTCGCGCGAACGCTCGTTGTGGAGGTGGGCGTAGAGCTCAAGCAGGGTCTCGGCCGCTTTCTGCACGCTGAGCGTCTCTCCGGCCGCAGTAGCTTCGAGTGGCCGCGTCTGAACCCCGAGGCGAAAGTCGGCTGCGATGGCATCGATGATCTCTGGAGTCACGATCGCAGCCTGTTTGGAATAAGCCGCAATCAATGCGTTCTCGCAGATGGTATTGATCAATCGGGGAATTCCCCCGCAGTGTCGATAGACCGCCACGACGGTCTCCTGCGGAAACAACTTCGTGGCATGTGGACTCCCGGCGAGCTGAATCCTGCGCTCGATATAGCCTTTCGTTTCGCTCAGGTCCAACGCGGCCAGATGAGACCGCAACGCGATCCGCTGCTTTAACTGCCGCAGCTCGATCGAATCAAGTTTGTCATCCAGTTCGGGCTGTCCCACCAGGAGAATCTGCAGCAACTTCTGGTTCGCGGTCTCCAGATTCGTCAACAGCCGGATTTCCTCAAGAATATCTGCTGAGAGGTGGTGCGCTTCGTCGACCACAAGCACCGTCGTCAGCTGCTTCTGGCTGCGCGCGATGACGTACCTGGCCAACTGCAGCAGAAGTTCGCTCTTATTCTTCCCCACGGCCGGCAGTCCGAGATCCCCGGCGACATATTGCAGGAACTCAACCGGAGTTAGCTTGCCGTTAAATATGTAGGCATACTCAACGTCATTGTTCCGCTTCAGCAATTCCAGCAGGCAGCGCAGGAGCAGAGTCTTGCCCGTGCCGACCTCGCCCGTCAGAACAACGAAACCCTTGTGGCGTCTCACCCCGTAGTAGAGAGCCGCCAATGCTTCGTTGTGCCGCTTGGTCGGAAAAAGGAACGAAGGGTCGGGGGTGATCTCGAAAGGATTGCGCTTCAAATTGTAGAAGGCTTTGTACATGTGTCTGTGCCGCTAGCCCCGCAAATAGCTCAGGGCTGACCCCGCCAAAATGGTAGCAGATACGAGCGCCGCCACCGCCCATCCTAGCCACATCCGTCCTCGCGCCCGACGTTCGTCTTCTGGACGCGCAATCGCCGGAATTTCCGAGAGCACTGCGACCGGCAGCAGCTTCTGCAATTCTTTCTCGTCATAGATTCGGTCATCCATCATTTCGAAAGCACCAGCGACCAACAGGCCGAGAGCAAAGCCGAACCCCAATCCCATCGCACAGAACTTGAGCCGGTTTGGAAAATCAGGCTTGCTGGGCAGGCTCGGAGCATCGACCACACGGAAGCGCTCCCCCTGCTGAAGCAATTCCATGCTCGTGGCCATCTTGGACTCGTTCTTTTTCTTCAGCAAATCGTCGTAGTTGACCTTGGACTGTTCGTAGCCGCGAGTCAGGTCGGCCAGTTGCTGCTCGCGGATCGGTTCCTGATTCAGACGAGCCTGATAGTCGTCGATTTTTGCCTTCAGAGTCCCGACGGCGTGTTCGCGGTTGGTTATTTCAAGCTGATTGGATCGCAACTGGCTTTGTACCGGAGCCATCAGCGACGCCTGCGCCGGATCTCCGCTCAGGTTTGCCGGATCGGTGGCGTCGGTCCCATCGCTGCTGCTCGACGACCCCTTTGCTTTCAAACTCGCGAGGAGTTGATCGCGCATTTTCTCGGTCTTCGCAATCTGATCTTTCAGCTTGCGCACGTCGGGGTGGCGGTCGGTATAGTGAGAGCTAAGGTCGGCGAGCTGAGCCTTGAGCTTTTCCAGTTCCTGTTCGAGAGCAGGCAGCCCCGTCGAAGTGCCGTCCGCACCCTTCGAGGTCCCTTGCACCGCCCGGTACTGGTCCGCCAAGGTTTGCAGATAGACATGCTGTTGTCGGGCAGTATTGAGGGCGTCTTCCTCATTTTGTAACTGGGATTGCAGACCCTGCAGAATCTGGAGGTTGCTGGCCAGCTGCCCGGGCATCTCTCCAACATGCTGGCCCTTGAACTCACGGATCTTTTGTTCCTGGTCGGCCAGCGTCTTGCGGGCACTTTCCAATTGGGTCTCGAGAAACTGGGTAGTGTCTTCCGACTGCTGCTGACGCACCTCGAGGTTCTCGTTGATGAACAGATTGGTCAGTTCGCCGGTGACCTGCTGGGCCATCTCGGGGTTGCGCGACGAGTAGGACACATTGAACGCAGTGATTTGATTGCGCTCGTCACGTACAAGATCGATGTTGATATCCTTGCGCATGAGGTCAACCTTCTGGTCGGGCGATCGCTGGGCGTGGCCGCCGGCATAAAGGTTGTATTGGTCAATGATGTGCAACAGCCGCGTGCGGCTGAGAATCTGCTGCGTGATGCTCTGCATCCGCTCCTGCAAATCGTCGTTTACGTTAGGCGTGACGTAGTCTTTCGGCATGGTGGGCTGTTCCACCAGAATCAGCGTGCTCGATAGGTAGCGCGGGGGCAGGATCCAACTTGCTACCCACACCATGGCCCAACCCAGAAACAGTGGGATCAGGAAGTGGAGGTGGCGCCGCCGCACTACGCCCAGGTAACGCTGAAGGTCAAAACCTTCCGATTTCTCATCGAGATCGTCAACCATAAATTATCTTCCCAGCGGTCGTGCGAATTGATAGGAGATCGAAACAAATTCGCGATTCGTGTCCGGATTCGTAGAGATGGCAGGGACGTTATAACTCTGGTGGAGCCGGGTGTATCCGAGTTGCACGTTCACGTGCTCGCCGAACAACCGCTGCACCGAGGCGGTTCCTGAAACCGAATGTCCGTTGGTGCTAGCTTCCGCTGTCTGGGACGAGCTGCCCACGACAATGTTCTGGGCATACCCCCCGGAGAGGGATGCGCTCAGAGCTCGAGCGATCTGCTGCCGGATGGACACACTCACGGCGTCCATCTTGACCGCACCGATCAGTCCCCCTCCGCTCGCAATCATGTGCGAATAACTCACTGCCACGCTGGTGAACTGTCCCTGCCAGTTCATGCTCGCTCCCCCAGCCGGGGTCCAGGTTCGTGAGCCGGGCTGCGGAACGGTTGACCCGACGAAGAATTGTGGACCGATATTTGAGTATTGCGGTCCGCCAAACATTGAGATCGAGAACCTTTTCGACGGAGAGAAGACGTAGAAAGGAAAAATCGCGTCCGTCTGGGTTTCGTTCTGACCCTGCGTCGGAAACGAGAGCAGCCTCTGATACTGGTAGGTCACACCGATGTAGTGCCTCGCCGAGACGCGGAATGTATAGAACGCCGACCCGCCTTGCGATTCTGAATCAAACAAGCCCGGCACTTCAGTTTGATTCGGGTAGTGCAGGTTCGTGAATGTTCCGCCCGCTCCGATCATTTGATTGGCAGCGAACTGGTACGTGATGCCCACATTCCCGGAATTGCGCAATTGGTCGGCAATCGGGGCGATCACCGAAAAATTCGCTCCCTGCGTTCCACCCGATACCGCCCCGGCCGATGCCAGGTCCGGCTGGTTAAATACATTCGAGGTCTTCTGGAACCCGTCCACTGCGCTGAATGTTACATGTGGGCTCATGCGGTACTGTAAATTAATCGATGCGTTCTGGTCCTGTTCGTTCCGAGAACTGGTGCGCTGGTAAAACGTGAATCCCGGAGCGTAATTCAAAGTCCAATGCAGCCGAGTCGTGGTTTCGTCCAGAGCCAGGCTCGGCCAAACGGAATAACTGACATCGCTCACCGGCGCAGAGTTCGGTCCAGTCGCTCCTAAAACGTTGTCGCTGTATGCACTCGAAAAGGTTATAGCCCCTCGCAGGTAGTTGGAACGTTCCTGGGACGCTGTCGCCAATGGGTACGATTGGCCGCTCACTGGAGGAGGCGTCAGCATTGGGGCTTCACTAACATCGTTGGTACTGTTGTCATTGGTCGTAATGGCGGAAATCAGGGGGCCGTTGGCCGCCGGTACCACAACGTTGGGCTTATCGTCCTGCGCCCACACCGGTGCGCTCACCAGCAGGACCAAGCCGAGCCTTACGAAATTGTCGATACTCATGATCACGGGACGATGATCGTGTCGCCGGGCTGCAGCCTAATATTCTGCGCCATGTTTTTGCCCTGGCTCACATCTTTATAGTTGAACGGAAGGCGAGTCTCTCCAGTTGCGCCGTGCCGGAGAACATAGATGGATTTCCTTTTCGCGAAATCGCGGAAACCACCCGCCAGTGCGATTGCGTCGAGCACGGTTGGAGAATTGGCGATCACGTAAGTTCCCGGCTTGGCTACTTGTCCCAGAATATTGAATTTCTGGCTGTTGACCTGCTGCACCATCACCGTAACTTCCGGCTCAGCAATGTAACTCTTCAGCTTAGTGGCAATATCTTTTTCCAGCATTAAGGGAGTCAGCCCAGCTGCCTGGACTTCTCCGACCAGCGGGAGCGAGATTTTTCCATCCGAGCGCACCGGAATCGAGCGCGAGATGTCGGGCTCTTTCCACACGTTGATCGCCAGCACGTCGTCATTACCGATTACAAAACTGTTGTCGTGCGGCTTGTCAGCGGGTTTGTCCGCCGAGGTCGAGGGGCTTTGAACCGAAGTGGGGACCGGCGTATCTTGCGCCCACACCGAACTGACCAACACAGCGCCAACCAGCAGTACTGCCATTCGTTCAGCCCACCAGATGCCAGCTTTTGTGGTCATAGCAGATCCTTGGAGACGGCCTTCCGTAAAGTTTACGCGTCGCATGGTTAGCTTGCTTTCCCGTTGCCCTTGACTTCGGCGTAAGCCGGGAATTCCCCACCCGGGAGCGGAGAAAGATAGGGCTGAGGAGCACGCATTTTGTATTGCTCGATCTTGTACAGCATGGTGCGGTAGCTGACTTTGAGCAAGCGTGCGGCAGCCTTTCGATTCCAGCCCGTCCTCATCAGAGCAGCCCCAATTGCACTCCGCTCTGCCTCCGACTTTACATCCTGGATCAGAGCTCTTAGCGATTCGGATTTGGGTTCCCTGTGCCCGGTCCCGTTCTTTCCCTCTGGAGTTGCCCCCAGTTCCATCGAGATCGAGACTGAACCGTTGTCCATTCTAGCTACAGGGTCCATAGCAATCTCACTGAGCATCGATTCATAGTCGCCCGCAACCAGGTAACGTTTCACAAACGCTTCCATTTCTTTTAAGTTTCCTGGCCAGGAATAATGCTGGCACGCGGCGAGCATGCTCGACGAGAATCCGCGTGGAGGCAGAGCGTAGTGCTTTGCCAGGTTGTGCATGAAGTAGCGCAGCAAGGTGGCAATCTCATCTTTACGCTGCCGCAACGATGGCACCTGCAAGGTAAATGCGCTCAGGCGATGGTAGAGATCCTCCCGAAGCTGTCCTGCCGCCAAGACGCGATCAAGGTTGGTGCTGCTGGTTGCAAGGATTCTCACATTGGCCGGCATGAGGTCGGCGCCCACCTCGGTGTTGAGTTCGTTGTTTTGCAAAACCTGCAACAACTTGGACTGCACGCCAGCCGGCATCTCTGCGATTTCCTCGAGGAGGATCGTGCCTTTTTCTCCGGCTGCGAATTTTCCCAGACTCAGCTGGCGCGAAGCTGCAACATGAGGGTCTGCGAACAGTTCCGCTTCCAGCACAGCCTCCGGCATCGCCGCACAATTCACGCGGAGCAGCTTGAATCCGGAACGCACCGAAAGTTTGTGAATCAGACTCGCGACCGTGTACTTCCCGGTTCCCTTCTCTCCCACAATGAGCACGGGAACATCGGTTTTCGCCAGCAGGGCCGCCTGGACGCGGAGCTTCTGCATGATCAGACTTGCACTCACGAAACACGAGCCCTGGCCGAGTGGTTCGATATTCTTGCTGGCTGTGTCTACGTAGCCATTTCCCGCCCGATCGAGATGCCGCTGAATCACTTTGTCGAGGCGCTTCGTATCAAACGGCTTGAATACAATGCTCTCTCCATCCAGACCGGTCGCTTCCTTCACCCGGTCGGCATCGTCGGGATAGCACAGGAGTACAACCGGAAAATCCGGCCGGAAGCAGCTCAACCATCGCATGAAGTACAACGGTTCGGCGTCGTTGAGCGACATATCCAGCACTAGAAGCTGGGATGCCGCGCCGGATTGCATGTGCTCCATCGCTTCCCAGCCGTTCGAAGCCGTTTCCAGATGCCAGGCCCCGGATGCTTCCAAAGGCCCGAGCAGGCGAAAGAAAGCCGGTTCCCGGCTCACGACGAGCACGCGAGCTGTTTCGGTGTTGTTGGCTATCAAGGTAGGAATCCTTCCCAAAGGGAGGACGACGACTTCAGAGGGCTACTACTTCAAGAGTGTTTCAAACCGCTTCGACTTCGTATCCTTCTACACGGACAGCGAGCGATCGTTGGATCGCATCCACGGAAATTACCAGCGTGCGGTCCCCATTGCGTTGGACGAGTACGCCTTCCAGACCATCGAGTGCTCCGCTACGGATTCGCACCCGCTGACCGATCTTGAGGAAAGGATGGGAAGACCAGGGCAATTGCCCTTCGACCAGACTGCGAACCGCATTGATCTGTTCCTCGGGGATGGCGATGCCTTCGCCCTTGCCGCCGACCAGACCAAACACGCCATCCACCCGCAGCGCCCGCAGGCGTTCTGATCGGTTCGGAACAAACTTCGCAAACACATAACAACCGAACAACGGCATCTGCACTGACTTCTTACGATCGCTCCAGCGATGCACCTCGGTGACCAGAGGCAGATACGTGGTGACGCCTCGTTCTTCGAGTCTTTGGACCACAATCTTTTCGTGCCGCGAGCGCGTGTGCAGCGCGTACCAGGTTTCGGCTCCTGTCTCAACCGTTGCAGCCGGCTCGCGCAAATCCCAAGACATTGTCGCTACAGCCATAGCTTCGCCCTCTAAGTCACAGTCTCAAAGTGACTCTAAAAGAATTCACAGGACTACCAGTGTTCGAGACCTCAACTTGGAGATCTCACGGGGGGAGAATCCAACCAGGGGACTTAGTTGCGTTAAAGCGTGAACGACGTCCCTATCGGCCATTTCCGGGGGAGGAAGTAGTTACGTCGCTTACTGACTCAGATCTCTTACCCTAGCTAATTAAGCAAATTGAGTGCCAAATTAGTCGGGCTGATTAATGTCTACTAATCCTATATGGTTTATAGCATTCGGCCAATCGTGTCAAGCTGGTGTTCTGATGGACCTCACCTGCATGGAAAATCACGCTAGAACCAAAGGGCGGGGGGGAGAGGAAATGCCAACTAATCTTTGGCTTGCCCTGATCACAAGCAGCTTACATCGGATTGCAGATCATTGCAAGCGGTATGAAGTAACCGGTGCCGAAGTGGCCCCGGGGCGGGTGCAAACTTGCTCACCCGACCGCTACCTTCGTTCCTCTGCGATCGTCATGTGGACGATGCGGAAGTGTTGCATCTGCCCAGCATAAGCTACTTAATATGTTATGGTTACGGTCCATATCACATCGAGAAATGGGGCTTCTGGTCCCGAAGGGGAGTCGGGGTGGCCGCTCCTGTGGGCGCAGCCCGCATTCTAAGAGGAAGTGCAAGACTTTGCACTTTATGTCCAAGATTTGCAACTATCCCCTCAAGTCATCAATCGCTTGGTTGCAAGACATTGCACAGCCAAGAATTGGTTATCTCGTGATGGATTATTGTGCGGTTTGAGAAGGCCAAGAACGGCGACGAGCTCGACGCGGGATATCGAGTCAGTTCGTTCCTGGCAACCGAGTCCGGCGCCGAATCGTGAAAATTCCGGTCGCGAGGCAACACAGGCCCGCCAGCGTCAAGTACATAAAGTTGGTGCCACCCTCGGGAACCTGGCTGCAGTTTCCACCCCGGCGTCCGTCCCTGTCCCGGTCGCCGCAACCCTTCTTGCCGTGGTCTCCGTCGCCGCCCCAGTGGTCTCCGGGGCCGAGAGCGAGAACGAGGACAGTGGTTGCCGTCTGGCTCAGAAAGATGCCGTCGCTAACCTTAGCGTTGACCGTGGGTTGGCCAAGAGCGCTAGGGGCTGAACATAGAAAGGATGCCAACAGTGCCGATGCTAAGAACCTGAAATTTGACTTCATTAACTTCTCCCTCATCCATTGCGGACGGTAAGGGGGGAAGGCTGAGTGTGCAGAGTATGGCACCCTGCCACATCTCGTACTCTAACGCGAAGCCGGGAACTGTCAAGGCTGATAATTTTTGCGCACCGGTTGCAGGCAATTGCAACCCTTGCGGACGGGATAGCAAAGCCGGATCAAGTCTCTCCTGACTACACTAGAATGTCAGGGCTTTACGAGCTTTATCATGCCACGCTGAAAACTGGGCAATGGAGCGCCGACTCCGCAGCCACCTTCATTCCTGATTCTTGCCGCTTCAGAAACCTTCTCTGGAACCAGCGAAGAGCCCATTCTGCAAACGCAAGTGATCCCCATTGGGGACTGATCCGACCGCAAAATCTCACGCCGGATCAAAGGCCTCTACGTTACACTAACACCCCATGACACGACCGGAAAGCGAAGGCGCTGCTGCGCCGACGGCGTCGATCGGCGAGCTGTCAAGAAGACGCGGGTCATCTGCCACTCAACCTCCGGCAACCCAGTGCCAGGCGTACCAGGCAGCGGCGACAGCATTTGTAGTGCTCTTCTTTGTTGTCGGAGTCTCCGTCTGGGGCCTGCCTTTCTATTACGACTTAATGGTCCAACAGTTCGGTTGGACGCGTGCTCAAGTGACGTCAGGTAACGCACTGAGCAAGCTCGTGGTCGGACCTATCTTCGGGTTCCTCGCAGGATGGGTTGTGGACCGCTTTGGGCCCCGTCGCTTGATGATGATTGGAATATTGATGGCGGGGGGAGCATTGGTAGGACTGGGCTCCATCTCAAGCCTTGGCATGTTTTACTTCTTTTACTTGTTCAACGCGCTGGGCTACGTTTGTGGGGGGCCGCTTCCCAACCAGGTCCTCTTGACGAAGTGGTTCGATCGATCGCGCGGAAAGGCGATGGGGTTCGCCTATCTCGGGATCGGCATCGGCGGGGCAACCGTCCCGTGGATATCACACGCGCTCGCCCTGCATTTCGGATGGCAGACCTCTCTGCGGATTCTCGGCCTGTTGCTCGTGGTCGTGTCATTGCCCCTGGTACTCCTGCTGAAAGAACACCCCGCGAAAGTGAGCGTTCCCTCGGCTAGGTCCCCGAGTCCGATGGCAGCATTCAAGCGATCGTCGTTCTATCTGCTTACCCTGGGGAGTATGTGCTCGATCGCCGCAGTCAGCGGCACGCAACAGAACCTGAAACTTTTCTTAACCCTCGACCGGCACTTCACACAGCGGGATGGCGCGAGTGTCCTATCGCTGGCGCTGGCCTTCAGTATTGCTGGCCGGTTACTCATTGGTTGGCTCGCTGACCGCTTCTCCAAGAAGTACGTCATGCTGCTGACGTATCTGCTGGTCGCAGCGGGAATCCCTCTGCTGTTCCTCGGGAATACGCGGCTAACGCTCTACATCTCCGCTGCGATTTTTGGGATTGGTCTTGGTGGCGATTACATGATCATTCCGCTAATGACAGCGGAACTTTTTGGGCTTGAAATCCTGGGAAGATTGCTGGGCGTGATCCTGACCGCCGGCGGCATTGCGGATTCAGTTGCGCCTTGGTTGATAGGCCGCCTACGAGACTCCAGTGGAAGTTACCGCGAGAGTTGCTTTGTGCTAGTGGGCATCGCATTGCTGGGCGGAATTGCCGTTTTGGGTTTACCCGGCCGGCGGAGGGCAGCATGAGCACCGGAGCAATCCTTCGCCTGGGGGGCCTGAAGAACGTTGAACGCTTTCAGGCTCACGCGCAGGCCCTCGATCTACAGATCCCCTGCGATGCCCAGATCGTGACAGGAGCGCAATCCCCGCTGCGCTGGCCGCTGAATCGCGGGCCATTCAAAATCGGCAACCGGATCGCGGTTCAGCCCATGGAGGGCTGGGACGCGACTCCGGATGGGTTGCCTTCTGAAAATACCGTTCGGCGATGGCAGCGGTTCGGCCGTAGTGGCGGCAAGATGATTTGGGGTGGAGAAGCGGTTGCGGTTTCCCACGAAGGGAGAGCGAACCCAAATCAGCTTCTCGCTGCGCCGCGCACGCAGCAGGCGCTTGCACACCTGCGAGACGTTGTAATACGCGAGCATATTCTGACAACCGGTTCCGACGATGGTTTGATAATCGGTTTGCAATTGACGCATTCCGGCCGGTACTGCCGCCCGAATGAGCATACCCGCCCGGAACCGCGCATTCTCTATCACCATCCATTTCTCGACCAGCGTCTGAAACTGCCTCCCGACTACCCTTTGCTCACCGACGGCGAAATTGAGTCGATCATCGAAGACTTCCATTGGGCCGCGCTAATGGCTTGGCAGTTGGGTTTTGATTTCGTAGATATCAAGCATTGCCACGGCTACCTGGGTCATGAATTTCTGAGCGCTCACACGCGGGAGGGACGTTACGGCGGCGCCTTCGAAGGCCGCACGCGCTTTCTTCGCGAGGTCGTACAAGGCATCCGCTCGCACTGTCCTGAATTGCACATCGGAGTGCGGCTCTCGGCGATCGACACCGTCCCATTCCGCAGTGACCCGACTCAGAGCGTGAACGGGAAATCCGCCATCGGAATTGCAGAGACGCGCCCGGAGTTACTTCCCTACCGCTGGGGGTTTGGCGTGAATCCGCTCGACCCGACGGATAGCGACTTGCGTGAGCCAGAGTGTTTTTTATCATTACTAGAAGAGCTTGGAATTCAGTTGGTGAATATCACCGCCGGCAGTCCTTACTACAATCCGCATATCCAACGCCCGGCGCTGTACCCACCTTCCGACGGATATCTGCCACCAGAAGACCCGTTGGTTGGAGTTGCTAGGCAGATGGCAGTGACCCGTCAGCTAAAGCGGCGGTTCCCAAACCTGCTCATGGTTGGATCGGGGTACACCTATCTGCAGGACTTTTTACCTTATGTAGCACAAGCTGCTGTGCGCGAAGGGTGGGCCGACTTCGTGGGGCTCGGCAGGATGGTATTGACCTATCCTGAGATCCTTTGGGAAACATCCGAGGGGAGCGAGATGCAACGCAAGCGTGTTTGCAGAACCTTCAGCGATTGCACCACTGCACCACGGAACGGACTGCCCTCCGGTTGTTATCCGCTCGACGAATACTACAAAGACTCCGACATGGCCGACAAACTCAAGGAGGCCAAGAAACGCTGACATCGGTTCTGTCGCGCTGAGTGCCGACCCCATGGTGGATCCAAGGATAAGGACAGGGATGACAGTTGACGAGTTGCTAGCACGCCAAAAGCCACGACGCAAAGTAGAGGGTATTGCCGCAGCCTTGTTGCCGTACGAGGCCGACGGCCGGGTCGCTGTCGATGCATTTTCGCAGCAGCTGACTTCCACACACCGAGCCGGGCTGATGAATGCCGTCAACATGGACACCGGCTACGTGAATTACTTGAGCGATACAGAAAAACAAGAGGTGCTGAGCTGGACGCGCGAGGTTCTCGGGAAAGGAGTTCCGTTTGTGGCCGGCGCGTACATTGAACATCTCGCCGGCGACGACATCGTCGCGCTCTACCGACAGCAGATCGACACCATCGTTCGCTTTGGTGGCATTCCGATCCTGTTCCAGTCCGCTCGTCTGCACGGCAAGTCTCCGGCAGAGATCGCTGAAGCTTATCGAGATATATGCAGAGACTATCCGCACGTGTTGGCGTTCGAATTGGGTTCGATGTTTGCGCCCAACGGCGAGATATGGAACTCCGAGACTGTGCGCCGCTTGATGGACATCCCAGAGATCAAGGGGATGAAACACTCTTCCCTCGACCGCATTCTGGAGTTTGAACGACTCGCTCTTCGCGATGTGCACCGGCCAGACTTTCGCATCTACACCGGGAACGACCTGGGAATCAATATGATTGAATATGGGTCGGAGTATTTGCTGGGCCTTGCCGCTTTTGCGCCGGAGAAATTCGCCGCCCGAGACCGGCTCTGGGAGGCCGGGGACCCGGAGTACTACGCCCTTTCCGACGCCCTGCAGTACTTGGGAAATGTTGCGTTTCGTGATCCCGTTCCCGCGTACAAATTTTCTGCCGCAGTGTTCTTAAACCTGATCGGACGGATTCCCAGCGCTGGCACCCACCCCAGGAATCCACAGCGTTCTGCTTGGGAGGCAGAAATCATGGCGGACTGCGCTCGCCGGTTGTGTCTGCTCTGAGCGGGCTGGACGCACCTTGACGCACGACGAGAAAGGACAACAGGATATTTCCCAACCGGTTGCTCAACAAAAATCAGCAGAAAATGTCTGCGGAAAAACGAGAGCAAGTGGTATGGAGCGAATTAGAGAGTCTGGCCGAGCTGGGGCAAAGGAATCGCGTGCTCGTTGTACCTCCTGATCAGAGCGGCGTGCATTCTCGCTCTGGCGACCTGACGCGCTACGCGTGGGAGTATTACACCGACTGGTTGCGAGCGGCTCTACCTGCTCTTGGCACGCATGCGGCCATGCAGACCGATCAGATCGCACGAATTGTTTCGTCCCATGCCGCAATCGCTCTTTCTCATCCACAGAGGGCGAACCGACGTCGAGACTCTCGGGGAGGGCCCGGCCGAGTTCATCCACGCGCAATCGGGAGGCCAGCTGAACTATTCGTGGCCGGCGCAGGTGAACCGGTCATTTCACGTGGCGGCTTCGATCTCGTTCTCTCGATCGGCCAAGTCGTCCCGCACGAAGTTATAGACATGGCGAATTGCAACAAGAACATTTTGGCTGACTTGGGCTTGTTCCTTCGCAAGTCGCTCCCGCTCCTTCAACATTTGACGGATGGACTTCAAGAACTTTTTCCAGGCCGGAACAAAGGACAGCCCCATTTTCGCCAAGGACAATGCCGGACTCATCAAAAAGCGACCCTAATGTCGAAAAGCCCGCCGCAGAATAAGGTAGAGTCTCTAGATGCCAAAGCGCGCACCTGCCCGACGTCCCCGCAAAGCCAAGCCAGGTACCAAGGGCCTCGATCCAGCACAGTGCAGGTTGGAGCGGTCAGAAGGATCTGCCGCAGAAGCTGCAGAAGCAGTCGAGAAGGCTGGGGGCTGTGTGGTGGGTCAGTACAAGGAGCCCCTCGGCGGTCATCCCACGCTACTTTCCATTCTTCCCATCGACAAGATCGAGCCGACGCCGTTTCAACGCGATCTCTCCGATACTCACCACAAACGTCTAGCGGACGTCATTAATAAGACAGGATATTTTCTCGACCCGCTCATCGCAGTCCTCGCCCCCGGTGGTGGCTTCTGGACTCCCAACGGCCTGCATCGCCTTGCGGCCATGCGTCGCCTTGGCGCTAAATCCATCACGGCACTGGTCATCCCGGAACGCGAGGTTGCCTGGCAGATCCTGGCTCTAAATACGGAGAAAGCACATAACCTCAAAGAGCGCTCACTAGAAGTCATACGGATCTACCGTGGCTTGGTCGACGAGGATGGCTCGCGGCCCGAATCAGGATTTGCCTTCTATCTCGACCAAGCTGCACTCGTCACTTTGGGCGTCTGCTACGAACGAGTCACCCGCTTCGGCGGTGGCGCTTACCATCCCATCCTTCGCCGCCTTGAGGACTTTAGCGACGAGTCATTGCGCTCTGCGCTTAAGCAGCACGAGAAGCGAGCAACGATCGTGCTCGATCTCGAGGAGAAGGTCGCCGCCGTCGTCAAGAAGTTGAAAGAGCGCGGGCTGGTGAGTCCGTACTTGCGATCGTTTGTGGTCGCGCGCATCAACCCATTGCGATGGATCAAGGGTGAACCTCCACCTCTCGAAGATGTTCTGAAAACAATGCGCGAGCGCGTAGCGAAATTCAATGTGGAGAAGGTTAAGCCTCAGGACCTTGCTGGCGCGGCGGGTCCGCCCGACGACGAAACGTAGGAGAGGCTAGACAAGAAATGACCAACTCATCATCTAGAAAACACGCGGGGCCGGGGCCAGCGACTGACCTGCCGCCTGTTCCTGAGCTCACTTTCGCCGAGCGTGCCCGGACATTGGCCTACTTGGGTCGCATGGGCAGCCTGTCCACCTTGTCGCGAAAACAGCCAGGATTCCCTTTCGGTTCGGTGATGCCCTACGGACTCGACGATCATGGCCGTCCCATCTTCCTGATCAGCACCATGGCCATGCACACGCAGAACCTGCAGGCCGATCCCCATGCCAGTCTGCTTGTCACGCAGCAGGACACCGGGGGCGAACCACTTGGAGCATCGCGGGTAACGCTGCTTGGGAACGTTCTGCCAGTGCCGAAGCCGGATTTAGCCGAGGCTCGCAAGCTCTACCTCGAGCGTCATGCCAACAGCAGATATTGGGTAGATTTTGAAGACTTTTCTTTTTACCGCATGGACGTCGTCGATGTTTATTACGTGGGAGGCTTCGGAGTGATGGGCTGGGTATCCGCATCCGATTATGACCGCAGCCAACCCGACCCTCTTGCGGACTCCATGGCCGAAATCATTCAGCACATGAACGCCGACCACAAGGATGCGCTCGTCATGCTTGCCCGGACATTTGCTCACATTGACTCAACGGAAGCAACGATGACCACAGTCGATCGCCTCGGCTTTCATGTCCGCTTGAAAACCGCTGAGGGCATGCGTGGCGCCCGCATCGCCTTCTTGAGGGAGGTAAGCAATCAAGGTCAGACCCGGAAAGTCCTGGTGGAAATGGTGCAACAGGCGCGCTCGCAAGCCAAATGAACTCTACACCTGGCCCCCAGTGGTGCACTGGACTGGCGATATTCCTGGCAAAACTGCCGCTTTCGAGTGATTGTCAGTCCACTTGAGCCACAGAGGTACAGATGGTGAAGATCGGTCGATGCGTATTGGTCGAACTGAAGGCGCATGTCTTCGCGAACCCCGGGTCCTTCCGGCGTGGCCCATCAACGGTAGACGAAAGCCAGCGACCACCGCGCAAGGCGCTGCTCAATATCGTGCAGCCGATTACACGCGGCTGTTTGTGCAACCTGAATTCCCCGAATTGCGGCATAGCGGCTCAACATCAATCGAAGGAGTGGAGCGGATTCCAAAGTGTTTTGCAAAGCTCCGACCTCTACCCGGAACCCATCTCCCGTGATTTGTACCGCCGCTTGAAGCGGGCTTCTGCTCAGGCCAACAGCCGCCAGTGTTCCTGTAAGCCCTCATTTCCAACTATGCCAGCTTCGGCCGTTTTTCCATCTTTCATTACGACTACAAGAGAAATCAAACCTCGATTCGGGAAATACGCAATTTCAACTTTCCGCCCGCCTCGTGAAGGATTAGATGGTTTGGCAAGCTGATGTATTCGAGATGGGGACGAAGTGAGCTGTAGTCGCTATCGGAGATCGACAGAAGTATTTTGTTGCTGACTTGATTCCCTGCGGCATTCGTCCGCCCGCTAGGCTGAGAATGAACTCGCCCGTCATGGGTGTTTTCAACGGAGAAGGCCGGTCTCCGACGGGATGCTGTACGCTCCCAAGTTATCGACGCGCTCTAAGCGCAAGAGATAAAAGGAGACTGGCAGTGGAGAAGATTCGCCTCTGCAGCAAAGGCGACGAAGAAGTGAGCGACGAGAAATATCTGTACGTTTGGCGCGCCGACTCACGTAAGAACACGGCAGCAACGGAATAGCGGGCTTACCGCATGCAACAGCTGGCGAGTGACTAACGTGAGCTTGTCCGCGACATTCCCAGGCTACCAAATAAGAGAACTCCGCACTCTTGCCTTCCAACCCCTCGGAGTAAATAAATCCGAGCCTTCTGAGCCATTCTGCACAGTATTCGCAGAGGGAACGAGCGAATCTGTTAGTACCTCAAGAGGGCAGGTCCCCGCCAAACCAGACGGCCCGACCTGCCTCCCTGGAGTTGGTTCGAGACAGATCCAAGTGCCGTTGAAGGTACATGGACACTGCGCACCCAGGCCCTGCATTCAGACCGCCTGTTTACAAAATCGAGGGAAAGGGATGTTTCTTGCCAGCAAAATTGTTTGCTCTGGGATTGCCTTCGTGTTGATGACGCCGTGGATCTCAGGACCACGTCCGAGACCACTTGATTCGGGAGCCAATCTCAGCAGAGAACTGGTGGTGGCTGGCAGTTGGAGCTCGAAAGAGCCAAAGGAAACGCCTGGGGACCATGTCAAGGAGATGCAACAGACTCTTCGGGACAAAGGACACTACGGAGGCAGAGTCGACGGCGTGTTCGGTCTACGAACTCGGGCGAGCATCCGTGAATTCCAGAAGGCAGTGAGTCTACCGGTCACAGGGCAGTTGGATGTTCGGACGGCCGGTAAGCTTGGAGTCAGACCTGAAGTTCGCCGGGATACGGGCTACGAAACTTCACAATATAAACCTTCAGCAGGCATAAAGTGGGCTAGAGGTTCGAGGCGATCCGGAAGGACACTACAGAAGATTGTCAAGAAATCGGCTCCGACCGTCCCGCCAGCCTAGTGTGGATCGGGAGCCTTCGGAAGAACATGATGAGTCCATCGCCATCCCGTCCGGGCACGGTCCGGCGCGGCATTCTGGAAGAGGAAGCGTGAGGCTCTGCGTTTACATCGCATTTCTTTTTCCACTGTTTCTTGTCGCTGGCGCGCCCTCTTCCATTCTCGAAATGGCCCCCCCTATTACCGGACTGGCTCTCGCAAGTTTGCAAGACACCTTCGAAGAAATTCATAGCGGACACCCGCATAACGCAATCGACATTCTAGAGCCGAGAGGGACGCCCGTGCATGCAGCGGTATCCGGGACGGTCCACAAATTGTTCCTCAGCAAACCGGGCGGCAACACGATCTACCAATTCGATGAAGTGGGACAGTATTGCTACTACTACGCGCATTTGGACAGATACATGAAAGGTTTGCGGGAGGGGATGCGAGTTGAGCGTGGCGACGTCATTGGTTTCGTTGGATCGACGGGAAATGCGGATCCAGGCACGCCACACTTGCACTTTGCGATCTTCGAGTTGTCACCGGACAAGCTTTGGTGGAAGGGGAAGGCCGTAAACCCTTATCCTGGTCTGGTTGCTGCAGTGAAGCGGGCGCGATAGCAATCGCGTTGAGGAACCTGCTCCGATGTGGTCACTGCGTTCCCTGAGCGGTCGCAGCTTCGCCTTCTCATTCCTCGAACACAACCGGTGTCCCATCTTTGACCAGGTCGGCGACTCGGTTGGCGTCCCAGTTTGTCATCCGCACGCACCCGTGAGACTGGGAATGTCCGATCTCCCCCGCTTCCGGCGTGCCGTGGATCCCGTAGTGCGGTACGTTGATTCCCATCCAGACAACGCCCACCGGATTGTTTGGACCCGCTGCGATCTTGACCTTGGCATTTGCGGGATTGGCGTCCCAGAACAAGTCTGGGTTGTAGTTGTAGGTTGGATTTCGCACCACATCGGTGATCACCCAATTCCCGAACGGGAGCGGATCGTGTGCGCTGCCGCTTGTCACCGGGGCGTAAAAAATAACCTGGCCTTCCCGATCATAAACCATCAGGACCGAGGCTTTCTTCGAGACAACGATCTTGACGGCGCCAGCATGGGCCGGCTCACCTTGTTTTACACCCAGCACATTCGGGACACGGATGCGTTCTCCCGCTGTGAAGCGGGCGCGGAGGTTCAAGCGCTTAAGCAGCGCAGGTGCCGAGTGGAATCTCGCGCCGAGCTCTTCCAGCACGGATGTGTAGTAAAGGCCCGGAAGTTTCGACTGCTCCGTCGCGTCTTCCGGAATGGTTTTATTGAACGGCCCTGCGGCGTCTTCCGGGGTGATCGTATAGGACACCATCGGTTCAACTGCACCAGCGCCCAGCGCCGCGAGCAGCGCCTTGCGGCTCCGTGCACCTTGAGCAATCCCACGTGCTTTTTGGAACGCCGCCAGCGCCTCGCGGCTGTTTCTTCCATTTTCGTCGTCGATCTGTCCTGGTGAGAAGTCGGCTCGATCCAGAAGGACCTGCAATTGAAGGTCTGCGAGCCCGACGGCCCGAGCTGGCGGGGCCGGGCGTTTGGCTGCGATCGAGGTCGATGTGCCAAGCAGAATCGCCGCGCTCACGACAAAATACGACAGAGTCTTGAGTGTGAATTTCATGATGCTCCTGAGCGACAAGTGCGTGTTCTTCTGGTCACAACGTTAAGAACCAACGTTGAGAACCAGCGATGCAACGTTATCAGGCACGTTTCTCAACGTCTGTTCAACACCGCTCACATCGAAGCAGAACGAATGAGTTCAACTCGATGCTTTCCGCCGATGAGCACTCTTGCTCAAACGAATGCCGGGTGGAGTGCTAGCGTTAAGATGTGCCTCCAGGGGACTGCTTCAGCGCATCAACGCGCGCTCCGTTTGCATGTTCCCGCAGGAACACAACGTCATGACAGGACGGGGTGTACGATAACGTCATGACAGCCAAGCCCAAGAAAGCAAAGCGGAAAAAGTTACGCCCGCGGCCGGAGAAAATTGGCGACCTGCAGGCATCGGTTGAAGACGACTTGTTATTGCTGGCGGATGGGGAGACGGGCGCGGAGGCGCGCTGGAACCGGCCGCGAAAGCGGAGAGTCTCGTTGCGCGTGGATGTTGAAGTGGTGGACTGGTTCAAGTCCAAAGGTCCGGGCTACCAGACGCGAATCAACCGGATATTGAGAAGAGTCATGATGGAAGGGAAGAAGCGGATGGGCGAGAAGTAGAGGGATCGAGCACACTCTGGCAAGCCCGGCCTGAATGCGTCAGCGCCGCTCGCTGCCCGTGTAAGCCCGCAGAGTCCGCCCTAATCTCCGACAACAGATCCGCACGGAAAAAATTGGGGAACGTTCCGTCTGTTCCCGGGTTCCCCCCGGGTTCCCCTCGTGATCAAAACCACTTGGCGCCGGCATTTCCGACTCCCGCCCTTCGCCAAGGACGCGAAGGACGGGGCACCCCACTGTGCTGGTGATTCCAGCGAGATCAAAAGCCTGGGCCACCCGCCGCGAGCGAGCAGCGGGAAGACTCTGTCCAGCGGTCGAAGTGCCCCACTCAAGCCAAAATCAGGCTTGAATGGGCCACCCGTCAACCTTTCTCTGCAACTCTAGTTCACGGTGAACTTTGTCGGGCTGTTGGCGGTCCCGCCCGGTGTGGTGATGAATATCGTCACAGCTCCCGGCGCGAGTCCTGAGGGCACATCCGCCGTCACCTCAGAGTCGGAAACCACAGTGAACGTAGTCGCCTTCACAGTGCCAAATTTCACAGCAGTGGCCTGAGTCAACCCTGAGCCTTTGATCGTCACCAGCGTTCCCGTAGCACCGCTCGGCGGCGAAAAGCTCGTGCTTTTCGGCTTCACTTTGAACGTCTGCGGACTGGTCAGTGTCGTCGCGCCCGTCGTCACCGTAACCGGGCCCGTGTGCGCTCCTGCGGGAACCACGGCCGTGAGGTAACTC
This sequence comes from Acidobacteriota bacterium, assembly GCA_013289685.1. Classification (GTDB taxonomy): domain Bacteria; phylum Acidobacteriota; class Terriglobia; order Terriglobales; family Acidobacteriaceae; genus Sulfotelmatobacter. The sequence continues at coordinate 102,410 of JABCZL010000014.1, forward strand.
GTGCCAGATCGGGTCACCTTCGTCGCCGCGACGCCGCCAAACTTCACCGCCGACGCGCTCGTAAAGCCCTGCCCGAACATGCCCACACTCGCGCCCACAAAGCCCGTCTTCTGCGTCGGCTCCATATTCACAAATGCCTCATCACCCGTTGCCACGCTGAAAAACGTGCCTTGGCAGACGTAGGCACAGGAGGCGGGGTTGCCGCCACTAGGGGTCGTTCCATACAACAGCCCGTTCGTATTCTGAATCAGGGTGGAACTGGGCAAGTTCCCATCAACCGGAGGGTTCGGGAACAAAAACGCTGTAAACACGCCAGCCGATGTCAGTTTGTAGATGCTGCCGTTTCCGATGGGCCCGTAAGCCGGGTTTACTCCATAGAAGCTTCCGTCGGCCACTTGCAGCAGATTCACCGGCGGACCGGAATTATTGACGCAGGACGCATCGGTCGCATTGGTGAAATCGTGAAAATCAGTAGCGACTCCGGCTGTGGTCAGCTTGTAGATATTTCCGCTGCCATTCAGCGCTCCCTGTTGCGTGGCTCCATACAGCTTTCCATCCTTGCCCTGAATCAACCCGGTACATGGAACATCCCCGGTTGTGAACGCGAAATCGTGAATTTCCTTGAAAACACCTGTCGTGCTGATCCTATACACACAGCCCGCTCCCTGGACCACCTCACAGTCCGCGAGCGTGCCATAGAGATTGCCATCGCTGGCCTGGAACAAATTGGAAGCGTGGCATTCTCCGTTGTTAAAGACAAAAGTATGGAGATTCGTGTACACGCCCGCCGGGGTCAGCTTGTAAACATTCCCGCAGACCTGAACCTCGTTGCCAGTTACGCCATAGAAATTGCCATCGACGCCCTGGATCGGCGGGTATATGGGCAAGGAGTCGCCGTTCGCACCGGTGAAGTCATGCAGATCGGTAAACACTCCGGCTGGCGTCAGCCGGAAAATGCTGCCCATGCCGGTCGCCGGATTCCCACCCTCGCACACGCTATAAAAATTTCCATCGCTGCCCAGCGTGAGCCCTGCACCACCACAATTGGTCCATCCCTGCGGGAAGTTGAAAAACATGGTTTCCATTCCCGCCGGAGAAATCTTGTAGATCGCGCCGCCGCCGGTGCCGCCAGCTCCGCAGGCTGCACCACCCCCGTACATATTGCCGTCGCGGCCTTGCACGATGTTGCCGCGAGGAGCGCAGGCGTCCAGCGTACCGAGGTTAAAGCTGTGCAGCACAGTGGGAGTTTGCGCCTGCGCCGGAACGGCCCCGGCGAATATGACCACAACCGCGAGCAAGGTGAGCGCCATTGCAATCACGCCCGAGCTCTGACCTTGATAATGATTCGACTTCATTGTTTGTCTCCTGAGAGTGAGTCGCGCTCAGGCTTTGTTTCGGGGGATCCGCCTTCACGCTGCGGCGACTGTCGCCCGAAAAGAAGCTTTCGGTCAATAGACTGAGGATAGCGGGTGGCTGGTACGTGTCTGGCGAGATAAGATATTTAGTTACAGGTGCTTACACGAACTTATTGCCTGACAAAACAGGTTGGGATCCGCCCGAAAGTGTGGTTTCACAGCATTACGTTCGGTGCTACACTGACCATCCCCCTGCGACCGTCCCTATGGGCTCTCCCCAGGCAGTTCGGGTTCTCGTTCGCTTCGGTATGTTTGAAGCCGATCTGCGCGCGGGCGAACTGCGGCGGAATGGCGTCAGGGTCCGTCTTCAAGATCTACCGTTTCGGGCGCTGACGCTATTGCTCGCCCGTCCCGGGGAGGTGGTCACGCGCGAGGAGTTCCGTCAGGCGCTTTGGCCCTCAGACATCTTTGTGGATTTTGAGCAGGGGATCAGCAGCGCCGTCATGCGACTGCGCGACGCCTTGCAGGACTCGGCCGACAATCCAATCTTTATTGAGACGATCGAACGCCGCGGCTACCGCTGGATCGCACCCATCCATCCAGCCGAACCTCTCGGGGGCGAAGCACCGGAACTGGAAAAAGAATCGGCGGAAGCACAACCGTCTCCAAAGGCAGCGCCGCTAACGTTAGGAGTCTCTTCAGGAGTCTCCTCGTGGCGGAAATTGGTTTTTGTCCTCCCAGCGCTGGCGCTTCTTTTCGCGGTGTGGATCTTCCGTCCCTTCTATCGCGAAACCAAAGCGAGCGCGAAACTCAGTCAGCCTCACAGCCAGAGCCTGCATCCACCCGCCAATCGCGAGGCCGAAGACCTTTACCTCAAAGGCCGCTTCTACCTGAACAAGCGTACTCCCGAGAGCCTGAATCAGGCTTTGGAAGCCTTCACCCAGGCTATTGCGCGCGATCCCAACTATTCCGACGCCTACGTTGGCCTCGCCGACTGCTACAACTTGCTGCGGGAGTTCTCCGCCATGCCGGGGAATGAGGCCTATTTCAAAGCGTTTGCGGCTGCCAAGAAGGCGGTTGACCTGAATCCGCAGTCTTCCGAGGCGCATGCCTCGCTGGCGTTTGTGACGTTCTTTGGAATTTGGGACGCTGCCGACGCCGAAAAAGAATTTCGCCGCGCCATCGAACTCGATCCAAACAACGCCAAGGCCCATCACTGGTACGCGACGTTTCTGCATACCCTTGGCCGCTACGATGAAGCTCTGACCGAGATTGGCTTGGCGCGCGAACTTGCCCCGGATTCCTCCTCCATCCTCGCCGACAAGGGAGAATTGCAATGGGGTGCGGGACATCACGAACAAGCGCTGCAATTGCTGAAACAACTTGAGGCGGCCGAACCAGATTTCATTTCGCCCCACCTTTACCTGAGATTCGCTTACTTCGAAACTGGCGATTATCCCAACTACATCGTGGAGTTGAAAAAAGACGCCCTGCTGACCCACGATGCGGCGCAATCATCAGTGGCTGAGGCAGCGGCGAATGGCTTCGCCAGGGGTGGCGAACACGGCTTGTTCGAAGCGCAACTTTCGGAACAGAGGAAGCTCTACGAACAGCGGAAGCTGTCACCCTATTTTGTCGCGCAGACCGACGCCCGGCTCGGCAACACGCGCGAAGCGCTCAAGTATCTGACCATCTGCGTCCAGTCGCATGACCAGGTCGTGCTGAATCTTCGCGATGACCAGGACTTCACCAGCCTTCACGGGAATCCAGCATTCAAGCAACTACTCACCAAAATTGGCCTGCCGCCGGTCAATTGAACGGCAACGAAAAACAGCGCACGGAAGTTGGCCGGATTGGTCAAGTGAAGTCGGCTTACCGGACCTGATGGCGATTTCTGCCGGTTGACGGTCTAACCGGAAGTTACGTTCTAGCGCGGACTCCGACGACGTTGTCCCGAAGCCGGGCTTGGCGGAGATCTCGGTCGATCTCTTCAATCCCGTTTCTGGACCGCGTTCGTTTCTCACGCGGCGGTCAAAATGAGGCCCATTTTGAGCGCTGCGAGTCGAGCGGCTGTAACTATCTAGGCAAGGGCCTGCCGGAGATATCCTGCCACGTCGCTAACGAAGCGATGCACCGACACTTCCGCGATGCGGTGGCCGACGATCGCGTTCATGGTTTTTCCCAAAGCGCCGAAAGGTGGTTCGTAAATCCCGGAGAAATCCACTTGCGTTTCGGTCGAGGTCAGCGGATACACGGAAAGCTCGCCCTTCATGAGCGGAAACAATCCCGGCATGGTCGTGGCCTCCCACTCCAGCAGCAAACGGGTGGTGGGAGTTGAAGTGGCGTCAACGACTTTTTCCTCAATGCTTTTCACGGAGATATTGATGTCGGTCTTCACGCCAATACCGCCAAAATCGACGTGCAGTTCAGCGGCGACCGATTGCGCGCGGGAAGCGGCCGCCTTCGTAGCCGACTGGAACACCGTGAGTGCGTTCTGCCTCAACGCATCGCGGACGAGCTCGTAGGGACGGTTAACATAGTCGAAGCTGCGAATCTCACGTCCTGTACTCATCTTCAGTCCAGCGTGGGCTAGTCTTCAAACGGCAGTCACGAAAACTGTACCATAGCGCGCTCGTACCGGAGTTCGATTGCGGCCTCCGGACCTCTCGGGTTCATTCTGCTCCCACCGTTTAGTTGAGGCATCGTTTCCGGGAACAATGACAATGCATTTCGCTGTATCATGGCTACCGCCCGAATTCAATCGCATCAGGCTAGCGCTTGATCGCGTGGAAGCAAGGTCCGCATCGACGCGTGAGGAGGCTCGATGTCTCAGATTGACGTCCCACTATCAAGCGCGGGTTTCGGAAAAACGCAGCGAACCGACTATTGGTGGGTACAGCCACTGGTTGTGTTTCTTGGGTTGTCGGCATTCATCGTTTACTCCACCTGGGCTGCTCTGCAGGGACAGCATTTCAGGTTCGGACCTTATCTTTCACCGTTTTATTCTCCCGAATTGTTCGGTCCCACCCATGGGAGTTGGTTTGGTCGAAACCCAAGCTGGATGCCGGTCTGGGTGACGGGAGCGATGCTCATTCTGTGGGCGCCGGGCGGATTTCGAGTGACGTGCTACTACTATCGCGGGGCATATTACAAGGCTTTTTGGGCCGATCCGCCTTCCTGCACCGTGGGTGAGCCGCGGAAGACATACCTCGGCGAACGATCGTTCCCTCTGATCCTGCAAAACGTCCACCGGTATTTTCTGTATCTGGCCCTGGTGTTTCTTGTAATTCTAGCGCGGGACGTGTGGGATGCTTTCTGGTTCAAGGGCAAGTTTGGCATCGGCGTCGGCACTCTCGTCTTGTTGACGAATCTGACGCTGCTGAGCTCCTACACTCTGGGATGCCATTCCTTGCGCCATCTGGTCGGCGGTTTACGCGATCGGTTGGCGGGGGCGCCCACTCGCAAGCGAGTCTACGATTGCGTGAGTTGCCTGAACCGGCGCCACATGCTGTTTGCCTGGTGCTCCCTCTGCTCGGTAGCGTTCTCTGATTTGTACGTGCGGATGTGTTCGATGGGTATCTGGACGGATTGGAGGATCGTCTAGTGAGCGAGTACATCACGCATGAGCACGACGTCCTGATCATCGGAGCCGGGGGCGCCGGTCTGCGGGCTGCCGTCGAGGTGTCGGCCGCTGGCGCAAAGGTCGCGGTCATTTCGAAATCTCTTCTTGGCAAAGCACACACCGTCATGGCCGAGGGCGGCATAGCTGCGGCCATGGGAAATGTGGACGACCGGGACAACTGGCGCGTTCACTTTGCCGACACGATGCGCGGCGGTCAATACCTGAGTAACTGGCGGATGGCGGAACTTCATGCCAAAGAAGCTCCGGCATGCGTGCGCGAACTCGAAGCTTGGGGCGCACTTTTCGATCGCACGGGCGACGGCCGAATTCTCCAGCGGAATTTCGGTGGCCATCGGTATCCTCGGCTTGCTCATGTGGGCGACCGTACTGGCCTGGAGATGATCCGCACTCTTCAAGACCATGGAATTCATCTGGGGCTCGACGTTTTCATGGAACACACAGTCGTCACGCTGTTGAAGGACGGCGGCCGCATCGCAGGCGCGTTTGGATACGACCGCGAGCGCGGCCGATTTCACCTGTTCCGCGCCCAGGCCGTAGTGCTGGCGACGGGAGGAATTGGAAGAGCTTACAAAATCACCAGCAACAGTTGGGAATATACGGGCGATGGCCATGCGCTCGCCTACCATGCCGGGGCGGCGCTGATGGACATGGAATTTGTGCAGTTCCACCCTACAGGAATGATTTGGCCTCCAAGCGTGCGCGGCATTCTGGTCACCGAAGGAGTGCGCGGCGAGGGAGGGGTGTTGCGTAATCGGAATGGCGAGAGATTCATGTTCAAAGATATTCCGCCGTTGTACGCCAACTCGACCGCCGACACCGAAGAAGAAGGCTGGCGGTATACGCAGGGTGACAAGAACGCGAGACGTCCGCCCGAGCTGCTGACCCGCGACCACGTGGCTCGCTGCATCCGGCAGGAGGTTCGAGAGGGGCGGGGCAGTCCTCACGGCGGTGTGTTCCTGGACATTGCGTGGATCAAGGCGAGAATTCCGAACGCGGCCGAGCATATAAAGAAGAAGCTGCCCAGTATGTATCACCAGTTCAAGCAGCTTGCCGACATTGACATTACCCAGGAGCCGATGGAAGTTGGTCCTACGACCCACTACATGATGGGAGGCGTGAAGGTGGACGCTGATTCCCAAATGTCGGACGTGCCAGGCCTGTTTGCAGCGGGAGAGTGCGCGGCTGGTTTGCATGGCGCCAACCGGCTCGGCGGGAATTCACTTTCCGATTTATTAGTTTTCGGCAAGCGGGCAGGTGAGTACGCCGCGGCCTATGCAAAAGAGAACTCGCTGGGCGCGGTGAAAACGGATGAACTCGGATCCGCGGAAAAGTGGGCACTGCGGGCCTTCGAGGGCAAGGGGGCCGACAATCCGTACGCTGTGCAACATACATTGCAGGATGTGATGCAGGAACTGGTGGGGATCGTACGTCAGGAACAGGAGATGCTGCAAGCGCTCGAGCGCCTTCGAGAGTTGAAAGGCGCCAGCGAGCGGGTCAGCGTAGATGGAAACCGGGAATACAATGCAGGCTGGCACACGGCGCTCGACTTGCACAGCCTGCTGACTGTCTCCGAAATAATTACTCGGGCTGCGCTGGAACGGAAAGAGAGCCGTGGGGCGCATTTCCGCGATGATTTTCCCGCCAAGGACAAGCAGTACGACGGCTTCAACATCGTGGTGCGAAAAGGCGCTGGTGGAGAAATGCAGCTCACCCGCGTGCCCATTCCCCCGATGCGAGAGGATCTGCAGCAAATCATCCAGGAGATGAAGTAATGGCGACGGCCACGTTTCGGATATGGCGTGGGGAAAAAGGCCAGGGGAAATTCCATGACTACCCTACAGAAGTCTCAGCGGGCATGGTGGTCCTCGATGCCGTGCACCAAATACAGGCGGAACAGGCCGGCGATCTCGCGGTTCGCTGGAACTGCAAGGCAGGAAAATGCGGCTCGTGCTCGGCCGAAATCAATGGTATGCCGAAATTGATGTGCATGACGCGGCTGAACACGCTTCCACTGGATAGGCCTGTGACCGTCGAACCCATGAAGGCGTTTCCGCACATGAGAGACCTGGTCACGGACGTATCGTGGAATTACGAAGTGAAGAAGCGCATCTCCAGGTTCGAGCCGCGGCCGCCCGACGCACCCGATGGCACCTGGCGCATTGCCCAGGAGGTCGTCGAACGGGTGCAGGAGTTTCGAAAGTGCATCGAGTGCTATCTCTGTCAGGATGTCTGCCATGTCTTGCGCGACCATCACATGCACGAGCAATTCATCGGTCCGCGATTTCTGCTGTATGCGGCCGCGCTCGAAATGCATCCCTTGGACGTGGGAGATCGCGTGGAAGATCTGAGAAAGCAATTCGGCGTCGGTCTGTGCAACATCACCAAGTGCTGCACCAAAGTGTGTCCTGAAAACATCACGATCACCGACAACGCAATCATCCCGCTCAAGGAGCGCGTTGTGGATCGCTTTTTCGATCCGCTGTCGAAACTATTCCGGGTATTCAGCAATTCGAAAACCTAGGAGGTGTTATGCATTTCGAACTGAAATCCATTTCCGAGCAGAGCATTCCCGAAGCTCTGGCGAAGGTCGAGCGCTACAGACTATTGAATGAACCCAGCTTGGCGGAGAGCATTTGCCTTGATATTCTGGCCATCGTGCCCGACCATCAACAGGCGCTGATTTCACTTCTGCTCGCGCGAACCGACCAATTCGATTCTGATGTCCATGCGAAAACGGCACAGGAGGTTCTTGCGCGGATCAAGGGCGACTACGAGCGGGCCTACTATCAGGGCATCATCTGGGAGCGTTTCGGAAATGCACGCATTCGCCACGGCGGCGCTGGAGCCGGCGCATCCGCATATCACGCGCTGCGGGAGGCAATGGATCACTATGAGAAGGCCATGAGTTTTGCGATACCCGGGAACGACGATGCGATTCTGCGATGGAACACCTGTGCGCGCGTGATCATGCAGAATCCGGACGTCCGACCGGGTCCTGAGAGTGAGCCTGCCGAGGCTTGGGAGCACGACGAAGCCGGCTCCAGAATCGCAGACGCTTAGCATCAGATGCTGTGGCTGTTGAAAAACTCACTCACCGGAAAATGGTCAAAAAAACTTTGCAATAGAAAGCCCTACAAACGACGATCTCCGTTTTGGTACACATTTTCTATCTCCCAAATTCCAGCCATTTTGACAAAACAGGAGTTTTTCAACACCCACGAGATGCTACGTCAATTGAGACACCTGCCTATCCGCCGCAACTCGGATAGCTTTGCCGACCACCCGCCCAGAATCGTCGCATCTTCGGACTTGCTGCAGGGCTATAATTGCGCCGACTCATGACTCTAAGCTCGGGCAACAAAGTCGGCCCCTACGAAATCGAATCGCCGCTCGGCGCGGGCGGCATGGGCGAGGTATATCGCGCTCGTGATCACCGTCTTGGTCGGTATGTAGCCATCAAGGTGCTCCCAGCATATCTGTCGAACGATTCGGATCGCCTGCGCCGCTTTGAGCAGGAGGCCCGTGCCACAGGCTTACTGAATCATCCCAATGTCCTCGCTATTTACGATTTAGGGAATCATAACGGCACGCCCTATATCGTTTCAGAGCTTCTGGAAGGTGAAACCCTGGAGCAGCCACGCGCGTCATCACCGCAATGTGGACCAGCGTCTCCCCTACAGAGCGGCATCCCGTCGCCGGACGGAAGCTGTACTTCTCTTCTGGGATCTCCTCGGCAATCTTGATCGTATTGTTGCGAACCGTGCGGAACGATTGCGCTAGCTCTCTCGCTCCGTAGTAAGTCATAGTGATATTTCTCTCCAGCGTGACTTCGAGACTTAGTTTATCGCGCCATCTGGCTAAGTGAAGTCCCCAATTGTATGAAACATCCCCATTACACTCATTAACCCAGACGAGCTGGCTTTCAGGAGGTGGGCCAGATTGTCAGAGGCTCTTCCACTGATTGCGGGGGATCACGTGCAACCGGAATGGTCGGGATTGAACAGCGTCACACTTTTCGGCCGTCCATTCTGGGTGCGATCTGGGTGCAATAAGACTTCCCGACGGTTACCTTGGGCGCCAAAACTGGCGATCGGCACCGTAGATTTTCACTCAGTTACCTCTGAACCATAGGCTGTCACCGTAGAGGTCAGGAGTTCGAATCGGCACGCGTGCTCAGTCGGAAGTTCGCCTCACCCCCATGCCGTTTCCGTGCCGCTCGCACTGCTTTACATCGAAAACAAGGTATTACGTGCCATCTGCTGCCATCTAAGTTGTTGTAATAACGTTGTCACGCGGATTCGAATCCTACCTGAGGAGCCATATCTTTTCAGGGGCTTATTGCACAGCGGCACTTGGCACCTCTTCCGACTTTGGGGGCTTTTTGAGGGACCCCAGAGGAATTTCGAATCGCCCCGAACGTCGGCGGCTTGGCCGTCGAGCACCGGTCAAAGCGGCCTGATACCAACAGCTCCCGCCCGCCCCTTAGAACAATTTTCACAGCCCTTTGTCTGCCAACTGAAATTCGACGCGCTGCTGGCTATTTGTTTCGCGTTCTTCTCCGATTGTTCATGTTCCCGATTGGGATCGAACACCACCACGCAATATCCCTCAGGCAACGTGAAATCGATTTTTGTATTTCCTATACGTCAAGAGACCGCACCCCCACGACCCGCCTGGATAGTTCGTGCACAGAACACGAGATTTTGATTTTCCTATACTTCGAGGGGGCGACTGCTCAGGTTTTGGACAATCGTCCCATCCGCAGACATTACTGGCTGATCATGTTCCTTCCATTGCGTAAAGGATCAAGGAGTTAGGCTTTCGACAAAATGGACCCTCATGTGCGACCGAGAAAAGTAGTACCTGCCTATGACGAGTAGTCCTGGCGATACCGAGGGTCCGCAGCCTGATCTCTACTGCGCTTCCTTGAAAGGCGCGTATGACACCCGAAATGGCATTTGAATGCTTGCTGCTTTCCCGGGATCCAGCGGTGTTCTGCACCCTGGATCGCATACTGCAGGATTTCTCCATCCGTACCAACGTCTGCTCGAACTCTTCAAGAGTTGCCAGTTTATTGGCGGAGGGTAACACGGACCTCATCGTGATTGACTTACAAAGCGAAGATTCATCGGAAGTAATGCATCAGATTTGCCAGTCCCGTATGGGGCAAAAACCGACCGTCCTTGCGGTTTCAGCCATGGATTGTGCCATACCCGGTGTCCACGTCGTCCTTCGAAAGCCGGTGACGCCTGAATCCGGAGCGAAGTCACTGAAAGCAGCTTATTCAAGAATGCTCCAGGACTATCGAAAGCACACCAGGTTTGCTCTCATGACGCCTGTTCTGGCCAGCGACGAGAACAACCTGACACTCTCCGCAATTGTCACCAATATTGGCGAAGGTGGAGTTGGGCTTACTACCAAAAAGAAGCTGGCAGTCGGGAGCGTCTGGTCTTTTCGTGTGCCGCTGCCAGGATTGGGGAGCGAAATTCACGTTCAGGCCCGCGTTCTTTGGACCCGCTCCTATGGCGCCGCAGGCTGCGAGTTTGGCACCATTGCCCCGGGCGACCTGCAGGTTCTGCATGCCTGGCTGGAAAGCAGGTACCGGTTCAAGAAGCCCTTGATTCCGGTCTAAATCGCTGCGTCTGGAAGAAACCGCAACGAGACGGTGCTGTTGTTCTGTGAATTTGGTCGCACCCAACCGTGACGACAGACCGTTGTGAGCGTATTGCTTCAAGAGTGAGGAAATAACAACATACTATAGTTTAGGATTCTCGTGGCAGACGACTCCCATTTTCAAATAACTTTACTCACGAAGGCCTTGCAAGAGAAAGGCTTCGAGGTGGTGGTCGCCCAAGAAGCTTGCCAGGCAGGGATGGCCGCGAGGCGTACTGCACCAGACGCCATCGTACTCGACATAAACATGCCCGGTGGCTCCGGTACCCTTGGAGGTTTACTTGCCGGATACAAGAATTGAGCGCGGAACGTGTCGTTTCGTCGCACGAAGAGGGGAGGGTGGACGGCCAACAATCACCCTTCAGTTGTTCCATGGAACCGTGTCAATACTAAACCACGCTGCCCTGAGCTTTAATCTTCTGAGTGGTCTTACACTGGAACAAGCCCAAAAGCTGGCCGACGCCTTGAACGAGAACGTCCTGGATGCTTCTGTAGCAGTGTCCAGCGAACATCCCCTGTTTGCGGGTGAGTTTGTACCTGCGTTTAAGTTTAGTTAGGAGGCACACCGGTTTTCAGGCACTTCGAGGGTGCTCGCGAGAATATTCCCGATCTTAATTCTGCTCGATTATGATGCTGCCCCAAGTATCAGGACTCGATGTTTTCTGGCTCTTAAGCTCGCTGTGCTCGTAAAACGCACCCCCGTCATCGTGCTAAGCGGACTGGGTCAAGCCAATGACGCCGAGTTCCTGAGTGAGGGCGCAGCCACGTTTCTTATGAGATCGGAGAAAGCGTGGGACGACAATTCAGCGGTCCTAAATTCAGGTGATTGAGGGGGTGTTAACAGGAACAACAGCACGAATTTAGCGGCCTGGTGAAGGTCAGTGGTGCCGCCTTGTTGGTTGAACAGAAAGAAGTTGGGGCAGGCCAATTCCCCGCCTTGGCGACCACATAGGGCTGTCGCCGCCGTTGGTTACATCTTGAAGACAAATGAATTCAGAGGAGGAATCTAATGAGCTATAGTGAAGCGAGGAGTCATTTCGAAAAGGCCAGAAACAATGCCGCTGATCCTGGTGTCATCGACATGTTGGAAGGACTCAAGCACTTATCACACGCTATTGAGGAGGACATTAGAACATTGGGACAAGGCATACGTGATATCGGTGACAACCAGAAGAGCAAACAAATAGCGAGTTCCTTCAGTTAAGGCTACGTCCTCTTCACGCCTTTGGTTGCACGACACGATTTCAGCGAGTTCCACGATATAAGATACAGCCGCCGTCGACGGAAGAACAGCTCCGTCCTCACTTCGTCTTAGGATTATCGTTTTTGTAAAGCGCGGGAGATGTCGTGATTGTGAAGCGATCAACAACGCCGAGGCAGTTCTGGAAGACGCAATACCGGACTACCATGACTTGCCCCGGCCGAGGGCATTCCCCTGTAGTTGTCGCCAACTGAGGGATTGCCTAGGCCCTGGGGACAGGCTTCCGCTTCGTCCACAATCTGGAGCCTTGTCCGAACTAAAGACAAATCTGGTTTGTCTCCAATCCCCCCACTCCGGCAGAACAATTTGAATCAGTGGCTTAGCCTGCGCCGGAAATTGGTTGCCCAAGTGCAGTTCCTGCCATGGTTGGATACCCTTGCCCAGCCTGCACTTCTGACCGATTATGTCCAAACAGTATCCTTTTCTTCGGGCATCTCGTTGCGCAGCCATCGCACTGGTCTTTGCCTCTGCACTTGAGGGACTGAGGCACACTCCCGTTCCTGGTCTTTCCGCTTGGCCGTGGCATGTTGCGGCAATCTTGGCTTACGCCGCTCTTGTTTTCCTTCTAGCCTCAGCAGGATTCCCCCGCGAACGAAGTACGCCGGCGCAACGCTGTGAAACAGACCATCAAGTGCGTGACATAAATGGGCGAGCGCAAGACGCGATGGCAGAAAGCGAAAGGCGTTATCGCTCGCTGTTTGAAAACATGTTGGAGGGGTTCGCATACTGCAAGATGCTTCTTGACGACCGTGGCCGTTCCATGGATTTTGTCTATCTCGATGTCAACAGTGCATTTGGAGAGTTGACCGGCCTGAGGAATGTGGTTGGCAAGAGATTTACCGAGGTTGTCCCGGGGGGAAAGGACTCGCAGGCAGAATTGTTCGAAAGATACGGCCGAGTGGCACTCACGGGTGAGCCAGAACGATTCGAGATCGAAATTAAAGCCCTAGGAATGTGGTTCTCGATCTCAGCTTATGGTGCGGGAGAGCGATGCTTTGTTGCAGTTTTTGACAACATCACCGAACGCAAGCAGACTGAGCAAGCGCTTCGGCAGGCGGAGGAAAAGTACCGTGCTATCTTCCAAGATGCTGTCGTCGGCATCTTTCAGAGCACGCCCGATGGGCGGTATATCAACGCGAATCCAGCGATGGCCCACATGCTGGGCTATGACTCTCCTCAAGAACTAGTGGCAAGCATCACCGACATTTCCCGACAAGTCTATGTCGATCCCACGAGTCGAGAAGAATTAGCACGGCTGCTGAGAGAGCAGGGACAGGTCAAGAACTTTGAATGCGCGGTCTACCGCAAAGACGGCAGCAAGATGTGGTTCTCGGCGAATGTGCGAGCCGTTTCCGAAGATGGCGTTCTGGTGGGATATGAGGGAACGAACGAGGACATCACGACTCGCAAAATCGCCGAGGAACAGGTTCAATTCTTAGCCTACTATGATGCCCTGACGGGCCTTCCCAATCGGACTCTTCTTCAAGATCGCTTGGGTAAGGCAATCGCTGGATCTCGTCGACAAAAGTGTAAGATCGCGCTTCTATTCCTCGATCTCGACGGCTTCAAAATCATTAATGACTCGCTGGGGCACTCGGTCGGCGATCTCCTGCTGCAACAAGTTGCGGAACGACTTAAGAAGTGGGGGCGTGAGCAGGACACCGTTGCCCGTTTAGGCGGCGACGAATTCCTGATAATGTTGACGCAGGTAAAGGAATTACCCGATGTAGCGGTTGCCGCTGAGCGGCTGATGGATGCTATGACCGCTGAGTTCGACGTCCAAGGTCACTCCCTCAATGTTAGTTGCAGCATCGGTGCCAGTATCTTCCCTGAAAACGGTGCGGACTGCGAAACGCTGATCAAGAATGCCGACGCAGCTATGTACGGTGCCAAGGATAGCGGACGTAACAGCTTCCGGTTCTTCGCCGAAGATATGAACGCTCAGGCGGGCGAGCGATTGAGCTTGGAGAACAGCCTGCGATTGGCACTCGGCAAAAAAGAACTCTTTCTCATGTACCAGCCCCAGATGCATGTGGTCACGGGGAGAGTCACCGGACTCGAGGCGCTCCTTCGTTGGCAGCATCCGGACCTGGGTCTAGTGCCACCCGACAAGTTCATACGAATTGCCGAGAACAGCGGACTGATCGTACCAATTGGCGAATGGGTGCTGCAGACGGCCTGCCGTCAGGCGAGAAAATGGCAGGATGAAGGCCTCCCCGCGGTTTCGGTAGCAGTCAACGTATCAGCGGTCCAGTTTCGCCAACAGGGCTTCTGCGAACTCATTAGAAGTGTGCTTCATGAGACTGGCCTGGCCGCGCAATGTCTTGAACTGGAACTGACGGAAAGCCTACTCCTAGCCAACGCGGATGTGACGCTCTCGGTCCTTCGGGAATTGAAGTCTATGGGGCTGACGCTGGCGATTGACGACTTTGGAACTGGTTACTCCAACTTCACGTCCTTGAGACAGTTTGGGGTTAGCAAGCTCAAGATCGACCGCTCGTTTATCAGCGACGTTGCCACGAATCCGGATGATTCTGCGATCACAGCCGCAATCATCAGCATGGCAAAAAGTCTGAGGCTCAAAGTGATTGCCGAAGGCGTCGAAAACGAAGCACAAATGTCATTTCTGCGGAAAAATCGGTGTGACGAGATTCAAGGCTATTATTTCAGCAAGCCCCTGGCGGTTGACAAAGTTGCTGGCAAGCTGCGAGGCAACGTCGCCGAAACGCAAGCCGTACCGCAGCCCGTGGGAGACAATCATGACAACAAATCTAATGAGGTGAGTGTTTCACTTATGTCGATAGGACTTGCACTCTTGGTGTCCACCGATCCAGATACAGTTCAGCAATTCAGCCTCGCCCTGCAAGAGTTGTCTATCTCGCCGGACGCATGTCAGGACGCGGCAAGCGCAGGTCTCCTGCTGAAGCGCAGAAAATTCGATGCCGTCATCGTTGATCTCCAACTGGGAGAGCAGTCTGGACAGATTCTGGACGAGGTGCATCTTTCCGCATCGAACAGAACGGCGGTGAGCTTCGGCATCAGCAACAATGACGCTGAAGCTACCGCAGCTTTTCGAAAGAAGTCGCAGTTCGTCTTCGAGAGACCGATTTCTCCCCAATCAATCCACAAAACTCTCAAGCCTGCTTATGGACTCATCCTGAGAGAACGGCGGCGGTATTTTCGCTGCCCGGTCTCTATTCCAGTCATCATCCGGAGCAAAAGCATGCAGGAGGTTTGGTGCAACAGCGTAAATGTCAGCGGAGGAGGTATGGCTTTGAGCACACAGGTTCCGTTCCTTCCCGGAGAAAACGTCTGCGTTCAGTTCACTTTGCCGGATCACAAAGTACCCCTCTCAGCAGAATCGACGATCTGCTGGTCGAAAACAGGCAATATGGGAGTTCGCTTCGTATCCATTTCTGACGAACAGAAGTCGGTGCTACAGGTCTGGCTGTCAGAAAAGTTGGAAGAAACGCTTCCCGAAGGCGTTGCCGGACAATTCCGAAAGGCAGAACTCTGCTAAATGACGGCCGTGAACGACAAGATCGAGACCATGAATCCTTCTTTCCAGCGCTTCACCGTTCTAGCGGTTGATGATTCGGCGATCTATCGCAAACTGGTCGAGCAGTCTCTCCTCGGGCAGCAGTACGAGGTGCTATTTGCGAAGAACGGTCGGGAAGCTCTAGACCTATTCGCAGAGCACCGGCCTGCTGTGGTTATTACGGATTGGAGCATGCCGGATATCAGTGGACTGGAACTATGCAGGCTTATTCGCCGCAACTTCCAAGGCTTCCACTCTCATCTCATCCTGCTTACAAGCAACAGCGATAAAGAGCAACTCGTGGAAGGGCTTGCTGCCGGGGCCGATGACTACCTCACGAAGCCGTTTCACTCCGGTGAGCTTGTGGCGCGTATCGCAGTGGGCCGCAGAATCGTTGATCTTCACCGCGAAATCCAAGCAAAGAATCGACTTTTGGAAGAGATGGCATTGACGGACGCCCTAACAGGTTTGCCAAACCGCCGTGCTGTTGATGTTTGGGCTTCACGTGAACTCAGTGCCGCCGCTAGGCACGACTTTGCCTTTTGGGTAGTGCTGGCTGACTTGGATTTGTTCAAAAAAGTCAACGATACCTACGGGCACGATGCGGGCGACACCGTGCTTAAGACCTTCGCGGAGATTCTCAAGACGCATACACGCCAGTCCGACATTTGTGCCCGTTTGGGAGGGGAAGAATTCCTCGTAATGATGACCCATTCCGACAGGTGCGGCACGAAAACCTCGGTCGAACGGATTCGCAAACAATTCGAAAACACAACGTTCACTTTTGGGAACAGCACCGTTTCGGAGACTGCGAGCTTCGGAATTGCCGGATTTCGAGGTACCAACCCTCCTGACTGGAACGCCCTCGTGGAATACGCCGATAACGCTCTTTACTCAGCCAAGCACAAGGGTCGCAACCGAATAGAATTCGAGGGCTTGCCCGAGCACATTTCTCAAGACTTGATCGGGTCGGTTTAGTTTCGTTTCCACAAGAATATTAACGCGTCCACCTACTCCGAAAACGCCTGCATAACCTGCCCAAGGGGGGGTAGCACCAGTTCGGCCTGGCGTGAAACGAGAGGACATGCCTAGACGAGGCGTGAGCAACACTTGGCGTCCTCTCGCCAACACTTCGAACGGTGGAGTGGGTTCGGTTAAATTAATGAACTCGCATTAGAAGGCGGTCACGAGAATTGCGCATCAGCTTCCGATAAGGGCCGCCCTATCGCCGCCTGCGATCCAACAGCGAGGGTGCACGTCAAATGGATGCCGCTGCTGGGTAGTGTCTAAACAGTGCCCGTCGCTAGGCTGCGGCGTCAGCTGGTTTCGCTCCCATCAAGCTGCGCACGGTTTCCATGAGTTGCGCATCCACCTCGTCCGCGATGACCATTGCGGCTAAAAGCACCTGGTTCGGATCGAGTTCGCTCTTATGGAGATGTAATGTTCCGAATGTGGCGACCTGGAACACCCGCGATTCCTCAATGAGCATCGCGGCAGAGTAGCCCTGCGCACGACGTACTTGTCCGTGCGCAGCAGCGGCGACGGAGATGGGCGAATGAGCATCCTTAGCGAGGCGCAGGCGGCTAATCAGGTCGTTGTAAAGCTTGGGCAGATGTCCAGTGCGCTCCGTATCGCTTAGAGAGATGCGGCTCAGTTCTGGAACCAGATTCACCCGCCTAAGCCATTCTTTGATCGTAGGTTCGATTTCCCGCTCCAATATGTCCGCCACAGTCGATACTGTCTTCAATTCCATCATGCGGTACTCCTATGGCCGTGCCAATGCTTACGCGGAAGCATTGCATGTAGTGATTTCAAAAGCTGTTCAAAACAGCACAATCGCAAGAGGGATGGGTTCGGATTGCATGAGAGGGAGAGGGACTTGACGTTCAAGCTCCTGAAGCCGCGCCTCGATTTCGGTATGCGCGTCACTGATTCGACCCGTCATACCTGTGCGTTCCAGTTCCAGCAAAGCAGTTCTGTATATTCTAACCCTCTCTGTCTGTCGTAATCGTTCAGGAGCCCACTCAGAAAGACGCACGCCTTGCGCTGGGTCCAGTGACCCAGTCTTGATGTCCTAAATTGAACAACCGTTTCCGATTGGAAGGAGACGGCTTTTTCAACAGTAGCTGTGAAAAAGCCAACGGCAAGAGGTCTTGAAACTCAGGACCACACTGCCTTTGAGCGGTTTGCACCTAAGCTGATTCATGAATCCCGGAACTGTTCAAATGTGGACAGCTTGCTCCCGGATTCTTCCCAGACATTACTCGTGAAGGACAATGTCGAGTAGCGAGCTGTGAACTTCCAACCCACCGTTGTACTCAATAAAACCTAGTTGCCTAAATCGATTCATGAAGAAGTTAATTCGCGCTCGGGTCGTACCGACCATTTCGGCCAGAGTCTCTTGGCTTATCTTCGGAATCACGTTCTCCGATCTCCCTTCCTTTCCGAAGCGGGCCAGCAACAAAAGGGTCCGGGCCAACCGCTTCTCGGCAGAATTGAAAAGCTGGTCAACTAAGTCGGCCTGAGTCTGGTTGTAGCGACCAACGAGGTACGCGACAAACAGGTCGGAAAACTCATGCTGCTGGTGAAGTACTTTCAGCATCGCGTCCTTTTCAATTCTTAGGGCAAAGCAGTCTGTGATCGCTGTGGCAGACACGGTTCGCACAGGCTGGTCAGAGGCCATACACCCCTCACCCATGAAGTCCCCCTCTCCAAGTAGGGCGATGGTAGCCTCTTTGCCATGTGCAGATAGGACCGTGAGTTTTGCTCGACCTCTTTGAATATAGAAAACGGCATCGCTTGGACTTCCTTGCGAGAAGATCACTTGATTCTTCGGATATTGCAGGATCGTTCTTCCCAATCCGGTTTCGGCTAGGAATGCCCTGGGATCAAATGTTCGTGGTTTGGCAGACGACATACAACGCTCCCGCACGACCCCGATGTAAAATCGTGCACCGGACAGCTACGAAAAGCAATATCAAATAGTGTTTGTTACGAAATCCGAACAAGCAGCCCGGCGCTGTGGCGGAACGGGGTCCGCGACCGGAGTTTTAGCTCTGTTAGATCTACAGGTTAGAGAAAATAAGTTAGATCGGGAGGCGGGGAATCTTTGACGGGGAACCGGAGAAAGAATCTATTGGGTTAACAGCTCGTGCACCTAATTCTGTGCAGTTTTGTACAGACAGTGTTGATTGACCTAGTCTATTGTGTCGGAAATCCTGGAGTGAACTATTCAAGAGCAAAGAAGAAAGAAGTGCAGCGATGAGCCGAGTCTTACTAGCCGATGACGACGATGCTGTCCGCCATATGTTGCGGGCAATGCTGGAACGCGACGGCTTTGAGGTCGTTGCCGTTGCGAGCGTTCGCGACGCGCTTGCTTCCATTGCAGCCGAGAACTTTGACGTACTAATCTCCGACCTGCACATGCCCCAAGCCGGTGATGGCTTCACGGTCGTGAGCGCCATGCGCCACACCCACCCACAGGCAGTAACTCTGGTGCTCAGCGGTTACCCAGCGCTGGACGAGGCTTTGACCGCCATTCGCTTACAGGCAGACGAAATCCTTGTGAAACCCATCGAAATCGCTTCCCTTCGGGCACTTATCCGCGAAAAACTCGCGAACCCGGTATTCCGTAGGCAGGTGCCCACGGAGAGTGTAGCCTCCATACTGGAGCATGACCTCGATGCTACGATTCGGGACTGGTTGGCGTTGGTGGAGCAGGACGAAGAGCTGATCTGTGTCCCGTTGAGCTTTCAGGACCGCACCGGTCATCTTCCCAATCTGCTCTCTGACTTAATTTACCGCTTACGCCTCCCGCCAACAGCAAGAGCGAACATCTCCATCGCAGCACGCCAGCACGGAGATCTACGGCGCAGACAAGGTTACACCGCCGCGATGCTGGTAGAGGAGTCGCGAATCCTACAGGTGAGTATCTTTAACACCCTACAAAACAATCTGACAAAGGTGGATTTCAGCAAGTTGCTGCTGGACGTTGTCACCATCGCGGACGAAGTGGATTCGCAATTGAAGCAGGCTATGCTCAGCTACATCGGACCCGCGCCTAGGACCGCGTGGTCAGCGGCTTAGGGCACTGAACTCAATGCGCGTCCCCATGAAGTAACAGTCGTCAATGCTGGCCTCTCCTAGGTGTTGTCGGACGGCCTTTTCTAGGTTGCCCGGTTGCAGGACCCCTTTGGCAATTGTAGGCAAAGTCAGAAGATCGCGCAGCCAAGCGGGACGAGCCTACAGTGGTTGAAGTCGGCCGTGCAATGAGGTCGCAGCCGTTGGTCCAGCGAAGAAACATTGGGATGATTTCGGCTCGATACAGAGAACGGAGTTCCAGAGTGATGAAGACCTAACGTTGATACAGAGAAGGTCGGAGGGAACCGAGTCGATTCTGGTGCTGGGTGGGTTGTCGGAACCTCGGGCGGCAATGGCACAACCGGCTGGTTACTATACGTTACTACCTTCTATTACGGTCTCGCCATTGTGTGCTGCAGGGTGTGGGCATATCTTCAGGCCATGACCAATCGTAACGAATCACCGGACTCAGCCGCGAAGACCAGCCAACTGCACAGCACAGTCGCGGCGGGTGAAAGCAAGCCAACAAGTAAGGTGAGATCGATACTGCGCATTGGCTTAGCCGTGATGGCGCTGGTTACGACCTCGATGGCTGCCGAGCTCCCGGAAGCCCCCAGCGGGGTCGGGCGGGCAGACATGATAGAGGCTATAGAACCAGTCCAAGTGCCAAAGACTGCAGCGGCCAGGCCCAAGGTCAAAATAATCGACAAGACGTTCCTTAGCCTGGCTGTCATCTCTACGGGTAGCACATTCGCCGATTCATACACGACGCTGTTTGCCCGCCAGAATTGGCTAGCCGGAAAAAAGGGAGTCTGCAATGTGGAGGTTCAATCGGCTTACTTATATGGAACCCACCCGACCGTTGGGCGTGCGTACGCAGTGGCATCAGCAAAAAGCATCAGTTCTGTGTTTGCGGCGTACTACTTTCGCAAACACCACAACAAGTTCTGGAGCCTGCCACTGGTGGCCAACTCCATCCTCAGCCTTCAAGGCGTGGGCCAAAACATGGCCACATGCAACTAGTCGAGCATTCGCTTCCCGATTTTCACTTGACGATGAGCGTTACAGGCAGTGAGTGTCGCAAAGCGCCCGAAGTTCCTGTGACTGTGATCGTGTAGGTTCCAGGAGTTGTTCCAGACTGGGGCGGCGAAACGATGCCGGTTCCTCCGGCGCATCCAGACATGTAGACCAGAGCCCCGCTCACAAGAACTAGAAGGATGATCATCCGAAGCTTTCTCGACCGAAGCCGGGAACCCACCAGAATAATTCCGAATAGGCCAACGGCTTGTAACTGGATCCATATTGCAATCGGACGGTCTTGGGTTGAACCAAGGTTAGCTGCCTGCGCGACAGCTGCCGTCGTGGAAATGCTCAGGTTGACCGCTGCGGGGTTTCCGCCCGGGGTCACCTTGGTCGGCGATAGGCTGCAGGTCGTCAGAGCGGGCGCCCCGCCACAGCTGAGCTGGACAGCACTGGTGAACGGTCCCCCCAGTGGACTAAGAGTCAGTGTGTAGCTGGCTGTTATGCCAGCCTTAACCGTGTCGCTGCTCGGTGAACCCGTCAGCCAGAAATCTGATCCCGCGCCGGACAGTCCGACCATTTGCGGACCACCCAGAGCGTTGTCGTTGATGGTCAGGGCCCCGCTGCGCATTCCAGAAGCTGTCGGAGTGAACGTAATGCTGATCGTACAACTGGAGCTAGCGGCTATCGCGGTCGGGCATGTGTTGGTTTGCGCGTAGTCTCCCGTCGACTGGACGCTGTTGATACTCAATGCCGCGTTACCACTGTTGGTGAGGGTTACGGTTCGTGCTGCACTGGAGATTCCCACCTGTTGTCCAGGAAAGGCCAAGCTCGTGGGGGTAACGGTGGCGATGGGGGCGGGCGCGCCCGAACCAGTCCCGGTAAGAGTCACGGTTTGAGGGCTGCCCTGAGCGTTGTCACTGAGGGTCAGTGCTCCGCTTCGACTTCCGGTTACTTTCGGTGTGAAGGTCACGTTGAGGGCGCAACCGGAGTTGGGAGCCAATGTACCGGGACAGCTGTTGATTTGGGCGAAGTCTCCCGTCGACTGGATGCCGTTAATGTTCAAAGTTGCGTTGCCGGTGTTGGTGAGGGTCACAACTTGAGCCGCACTGGAGGTTCCCACCGTTTGAGCTGAAAAGACCAGGCTTGCGGGACTCAGACCGGCAACAGCACCGGAGCCGCTGCCGCTCAAGTTGACGGCATGGGGCGACCCCGCTGCATCATCCTGAATCAGGATTGATCCCGAGCGGGCCCCCACGGCGGTGGGGGTAAAGGTCACAGAAAACGTGCAGCTAGCAGCGGCTGGTACGCTGGCCCCGCAATTATCGGTCTCCGCAAAATCTCCGTTGCTTGTGATCGATGAAATCGACAGCGGCGAACTGCCCATGTTGCGCAGCAGGACAGTTCGGAGCTGGCTGCTTGAGCCGACCGCCTGACTGGCGTACTGCAAAGAAGCGGGACTTAAGGCAACGGCAGGAGCGGACGCGGCT
Source organism: Acidobacteriota bacterium (assembly GCA_013289685.1). Taxonomy (GTDB): domain Bacteria; phylum Acidobacteriota; class Terriglobia; order Terriglobales; family Acidobacteriaceae; genus Sulfotelmatobacter. The sequence continues at coordinate 124,470 of JABCZL010000014.1, forward strand.
CCCATCTTCAGAATGAAGGCGTCAGTATTCCCTCCCAATACACTCTGGAACGCAGACTGTGTCACCGGGAAATCACTGGAATCCGTCATACCGGCTATATAAAGATTGCCACTCGCATCGAGAACCATTCCTGCTGGCGCCGGCTGATCATTCCCGCTGCCGCCGAGATATGTGGCGAATAGCTGTGTGCTGGCCGTCGGGTCAATCTCCACTAGTAAAACATCATTTCCGTTAGAGAAGCTTTCGATCCCGTTCACCGTGCCGAATGAGCCGCTTCCTGTGAAACCCAGAATATAGGCATCATTGTTTCCGTCGAGCACAATGGCCTGCGGGATGGCATAGTTGTTTGGACCGAGGTACGTCGAGTACGTCAGTGTCGCACCGGCGGCGTCGAACTTAGTAGCGAACGCGTAGTTGCATCCAAATCCATAAACGCTGGGGTCACAAATGCTGGTCGAAGTGATGGGGAAAGTTCCGTTACCGATCGTGACTCCGGTTACATAGACCGAGCCAGACCCATCTACTGCTAGCGCCTCTAGCTCGGTTATCAGCCCGCTGGGATCAAAGAAATACGTTGAATACTGGAGACTTCCGCTGACGTTGAATTTGCTGACGAATCCTACTGTGCCACTCCCCGGTTGGGTAGAATCTGTGGTCTGATAAGCGCCGTGCGTGACAGGAAAGTTGTAAGTATTCGTGGTGCCGGTAACATAAGCGTTACCCGCGGTGTCCAGCACCATGCCGAGAATGAAGCTGGCAGGTGGTATCCAGCAAGGAGTTCCCCCGCAGTTGAGCGGCAGGTTCAAATTGCCACCGAAATAAGTGGAGTAGGACAGGGACGATCCGTCCGGGCTGAACTTCGTCAGAAACCCGTAGCTGCCATACATCCCCCCAAGGTTGGCTGAGACGCTGGATTGATAAGCGTTGGCAACCGGAAGATTTGTTGAGGATGTGTATCCGGCGATGATCATTTCTCCCGCAGGGTCAATGGCGACGCTGGACGGTAGATCCGAACCATTTCCCCCGAAGTAAGTCGAGTACAGGAGCGACGAACCATCCTGAGAGATCTTAGTGAGAAAACCGTTCGATGATCCGGGATAGGTTCCCTGAAACGGATTGACCATCGGAAAGTCGGCAGATGCCGTACTGCCGGTAACGTAAACGTTATTTGCAGAATCGAGTGCCAGGGCGTAGCCAAAATCCGCGTTGCTACCACCGATGTAATCGGCGTACAAAAGGTTCGACCCAGAGGGATCAAGTTTCGCCACGAAAACGTGGTCTGTACCCGTTGGAAGCGAGCCCAGAGTCGCCAGCGGGAAGTCGGCTGAGTCTGTAGACCCTGCCACGTACACGCTGCCCGTGCTGTCCACAGCGATTCCCGCAGGCTGGTCGGTACCGCTTCCTCCCAGGTACGTCGAGTAGACGAGCACGGGGTCAATCACCAGCGGCTTCGCTCGATCGTAAGGAGCCACGTGAAAACTGATGTGTGTCGGATCATTCACGACGTATCCCCCGTCAACGACGACGAGCTGGCCGTTGGACTCTTGGTAGACAACCGGGCTCTCGAAGTGCAGCTCTCCACCGTCTGTCTTCAGCAATAGGTTGCCTGCTGCGTCGACTCGAATCTCTCTGGCCCCTGTGATTTCAAATTGAATTCGGTTAGGGTTTGCTCCCGGTGAGACGGCAAAGTCACACTCCAGCTGTCGGCTGCTTCCGTAGTAGACGAGATCAATTCCGGGATAAACGCTCTTGTATCGCACTTTGGTAAAGGTCGGCACATTAGTTCGCCACTTAGTGGGGTCATTGCCGATGAAGTAATTTACCTTGCCGGGTTTTCGATCTTCCCCGATGACTACGGGACTCTTGGCTGCTCCCGACAACCGAAACTGGATGGTTGTATTGGAAGCCGATACGACGTTGGTGGTCGGCAAATTGTCCGTCGGTGGGGTCGGCACGACCTTGGCCGGACGCAAAGAAAGCACCATACTACCTGAAGTGAGAAACGCGGTGTATCCTCTGCCGCGGAACAAGAACTTGACCTGCGGGTCGGCCTGGCCCTGGTTCGCTTCGAACACGGCGGACAGCTTGCCATAGTTGGTGTTGGTTCCCGCACTCAAAGCGGTGCGGACATTCGGCGGCAACGGTCCCGATGTCTGCTGCGCGAACGATGCCATCGCTGCCAACACGAACGAAAAGAGAACCCACGCAATGTTCCTGAGTCGCATCATTGTCCCTCGCACTCGAATAGCTTGATCTAAGCAAGCGGCAAGGGGAGCCGTTCGCCAGCGCTCTCGCACTCGTCAGTTATTGCACGATGACTGCCGAAGGGTTCTGATGTGAGGGATGGCACGTAGCCCTAAGACCCAACGGAGATTAGGGCTGTAACCCGGTTGAAAGCTCATTGCGGAGGCCGCTTGAACGGAGGCTCGATTCGGGAATACTGTCCCACTCTTGGACATCACGGGCGCTGCTTGCTTAAGTCTCAGGTTGGTTTGGTCAGGTCTCGGCTTAAGGGCCAGCTTGGCGAGTACGAGGATTTGGAATCGTCTCGCATCCTTAAAAACTGTACGAGTACAGCACTATCCCTGCCACACGTATTTACCGCAGCAGCACGGTACGGTTTCGGTAGGTTGTTGCTTGGTTAATTGCTTTTTACAGATGGGACACGGTTTAGTCATCACGTACTTCATACTCATATTCCTCGGTTCCTGTCGACCCCTAATGAGCCTGCCGAAACCTTATCGTGAACTTTGTTTCATTTGCGCTCTTCGGTCCGCGTTGACGCGGGTTACTCACTATCAAATCAGCTGGCCAGTTATCGCTGCTGGTTGCGCGGTTTGAAGAGCGGCTCTCATTAACTCTTCTCTGGAGGCGACCAGTGAGTGCGTAATCACGTGTACAGAAAGCAGGACTCGGTTCGGTACCCCGACTTTTCTCATAAGCTTGGCCACGTGCGCTTTCACCGTGCGCTCTTCGATTCCTAGAGGAGCTGCGATTTCCTTGTTCGAGCAGCCCGCCACCAGCATCCTGAGTACTTCTTTTTCCCGGCGGGTGAACGGTCGATGGCCCACAGAAACATCGCGCCCCGAGGATGCCTGCTCGACGAACATGGCGAGGACCCGCCTTGGAGCCCAAACCGACCCGGCCTGCACAATTCGAATTGCCCGCACGAGTTCGCCGACCGATGCAGCCTCGTCGACGCAGCCTTTCGCGCCTGCTACGATCGCCTCCAGCATTGCAGCTTCATCCATGTTGCATCCCGTCACGATGACGTCCAGGCCGGGGCGGAGTGCCTTCAGAGTGCTCAGCACTTCGAGGATATTCCTGCCGGAATGACTGCCCAGCAGACCGACGTCTACTTCCTGATTTTTACCGATTTCAGGGAGAGACACGGCCCGAAGCTCGAAATCGGTTTCTGAGCTCAATAGAGCGCGGAATCCCAAAAACCGAAGCGGATCGCTGTCGATCACCGCGATGCGGACTGTTGTCTTCTTGGCTGGAGAGGTTTCCATGAATTTTCCTTATGATTTCTCGCGCTTGCCATGAGATCGCTGTTGCATGCAGCATTGAGTTCGTACCATTTCGACGCAAGCGTGATGCCACAACCGATGGCTGAAATACCTCTGTACTTTGAGCACGATAACCCGCGCACGCTTCAGCCGCTTTGTCTGTAGGTCTGTAAAGATGCCCTGAAACCAGACGCAGCGTGCACGGCTCGTTAAGAAAGCGTCATCGTCGATTAGGCCAGGCCCTTATGGAGCTACACTCTCGCCGTGTCATCACGTGAGACATGGCCCCCTTAGGTGGCCCGTGCGTCTAAGCGCTGTCTCGTAAACGGACATCAATCCTTGAAAGCAGACACCCGCGCGCAGTCCGGCGGCAACGAGGATTCTGAACCCTGTTTATTCTCTCGCAAGATGCTCCAACCACAACAACTTACCAAGTGTCACAGTTTTGAGGCATTAAGCCCCTCCTGTATTCGATGGCAGGGTTCGTGCACAAACAGGTTCGATCCACTTGTGCCCATGTCGAAGGTCAAAATTAGCCAGCGTCAGTCGGCTGCTCTTGGCGACCGCGTCTGCCAAGGCAGGCGAAGGTGCGATTATCTTGCCTCAGCGCTACCCAAGAAGGCTGCGGTCCGAGAGATTGAGGAGTTAGAAAACCAAAGGAGTAAAGCGTGAAACTGCTGATCGCTGAAGACGACTTGTTTTTCCAAAAGATGCTGCAACATGTTCTCACGCCTGATCATGAACTCGAAATCGCCCATGACGGAAATGAGGCTTGGGCGATCCTCCAGCGTCCCGATGCGCCACGGTTAGCGATCCTTGACTGGGTGATGCCTGGACTGAGCGGGCCGCAGGTCTGCCGCAAGGTGAGAGCATGCGCGGCTCTATCTGCTATGTACTTGATCATCTTGACTGCGAGAAATAATGAGGCGGACATCGTCTCCGGACTCCGTGCGGGTGCGGATGACTATATAACCAAACCCCCCATACCGGCGGAACTCCGAGCCCGGGTGAGAGTAGGGGAGCGGATCTTGGAGTTACAGGCCGCGGTCAAGGAGCAACCGGTCCTTGCGAATCAGGCATCGGGTCGAGAAAACCATCTTCGCGAGTCACTTGTGGGTTGTCCAGTCCTCCATAGGCTGCCTGGACAAGAGCATTGGTCTGGAATTGAAGCTTGCCCAGTTCAACACTTCGAACCCGGAGACTACTGCTCAGTTTCTGAGGAGTCCGGTAGCGTGATGCTTCGGCCCCTAAACCACTTACTGGAGAATCGCAATCCCCATCGCTGAGAAAGACGGGATTCTTATTCCGGAATCCGAGCCGCGCAGTTGGGCTTCCGAAACCATCCTTGTTGCGGAAGACGATCCCATTTTTCGCCGGCTTCTGCAACTCTCTCATGCTTAAACAGCGGGTCACCCTTCGCCACGCTCTTCTGTCCGTTGCGTTCGTGCTGGTATTTCTTCTGCTCAACCGTCCGGAAGTCATTGTAATCTCCCGCCTCGGTGCGGTGGTCTGGTATCCGGCTACGGGGTTGGCCCTGGCAATCTTGCTGGGGATTAGCCCGTGGTACGTGTTCCCGGTCAGTTTTTCTGTCGCTCTTGCGGGGATACTGATCTACGACCAGCCCATCCTGACATTCAGCGGAACGGTCGAGGCTTTGGTTGGTGCGGGCATTTACGCCGCGGCCGCATACGCTTTACGCGGCCCGCTGCAAATCGATCTTGGGTTACGCCGACGGCGAGACGTCGTTCTGTACATCTCTGTGACTACGGCGGCCGCACTGGTATCCACCGGCGTTGGTGTTGTCTGCCTGGTTGCAGACCGCGCGATCCATTGGAACGAATTCTGGCAGTCCGCTTCGGTGTGGTTTCTTGGCGACCAGATCGGGTTGCTGGGGGTTGCGCCCTTTCTTCTCATTCACGTATTTCCCTGGGTGCGCAGGCAACTTTCTCCGGAGCCCTTGGAAACTGATCCGCAGAAGAGGTATTCGCGAAAGAGAACGTGGAGTTTTTGGACGCTGGTGGAATTGGGAGCGCAAATCTGCGCACTGCTACTTTCTTTATGGATGTTGTTCGGAGCGCCATTTCTGCACTTTCAGGTTTTCTTTATCACCTTCGTTCCAATCATCTGGATCGCGATGCGACAGGGAGTCCAGAGAGTAGTTTCTGGTTTGCTCGCACTCAATTTTGGCATTGTAGTCGCGCTGCATTTCTCGACGCCGACGGCCGTCTTGCTCCCTGAATACGGCCTCCTCATGTTTGTAGTCTCGGCTACAGGACTCATCGTGGGATCGGCGGTAACGGAGCGGCAACGCCTCGCGGTTGAGTTGCTCCAACGCAGCGCCGAATTGGTGGATGCCAATACTCAGATGATTGCCGCTAAATACAAGGCGGAGGGAGCCAGTCGGATCAAGAGCGAGTTTCTGGCGAATATGAGTCACGAAATCCGCACCCCGATGAACGGGATTGTCGGTATGACGGAATTGGTGCTCGACACCGAACTGACGCATGAACAGCGTGATTACCTCCTGATACTGAAATCCTCGGGGGATTCTCTGCTCGGTGTGATCAATGACATACTCGATTTCTCCAAAGTGGAAGCTGGAAAGCTGGAACTTGACCCTGTTGAATTCAGTCTGCAGGACATGATCGGCGAGACGCTGAGAGGGTTAGCCCTGCGAGCGCATGAGAAAGACCTCGAACTCGCGTACCACGTTGATCCCCAGCTGCCCGACTATATAGTCGGCGATTCCGGGCGACTGCGCCAGGTGTTGGTCAACCTCGTGGGCAATGCCATCAAGTTCACGTCCCAGGGAGAAGTTGTTGTCCGGATACAGATGGATTCCTGCAGCAATCTTGAACTTGGCCTTCATTTCAGCGTAGCCGACACCGGCATTGGCATAGCCGCGGAGAAACATTCTCTCGTCTTTGAGGCGTTTGCACAGGCCGATGGCAGTACAACGCGCAACCACGGCGGCACTGGTCTGGGACTAGCCATCTGCTCACGGCTGGCTGGACTGATGGGTGGGCGAGTCTGGCTGGAGAGCACAGTGGGTGAGGGCAGCACATTTCATTTCACGGTCGTTTTCAACACTGCTGAAACGCAACGGACTCCTAGAGTTCCGGCTCAAACCGCTGCGCTTGTGAACCTACCCGTGTTGCTGGTTGATGACAACGCGGCGAACCGGCAAATTCTAGTGGAAATCACGAAAAGTTGGGGCATGAACCCGACTCCTGTGGAGAGTGGCAGCGCCGCCATGGAAGCTATCCATCAAGCCGAGGCGAGTGGCCCCGGCTTTCGTATTGCGGTCATTGATAGTCACATGCCCGAGATGGATGGATTTCAGTTGGCGGAGCGAATCAAGCAGGTTCCGCGTCTCGCCGGCACGATTGTCATGATGATGACTGCTGACGACCGGAGCGGGAAGGCCGAACGCCGCAGCGGGGTGGGGATCGCGGCGTATCTTCAGAAACCCATACGACCGTCGGAACTGCTGTCGGCCATCCTGATAGTTCTCGGCCAAACATCGCCGGGTTCCGGACCCGGCTCAGTGACAAGATGCAGCCCACCCAAGACATCACTAAAGCTCCGGATTCTGGTAGCCGAAGACAATCCGGTGAACCAGAGGGTAGTCGTGCGGATGTTGGAGAAAATGGGACACTTAGCGGCAATCGCTCCCAACGGGCGGGAGGCGTTGTCAATGCTCGAGGCGGGGACCTTTGATCTTGTGTTTATGGACGTGCAAATGCCCGAGATCGGTGGCCTAACGGCAACCCGGAAGATCCGCGAGAGCGAGATGCAAACGGGGAATCGCATTCCGATCATCGCCATGACAGCTCACGCAATGAAGGGCGATAAGGAGCGATGTCTGGAGGCGGGCATGGACGCATACATCAGCAAGCCCGTGACCAGCCAGAGAATCGCAGAAACGATCGCCGAGGTCTTCCATGTGGAAGCCCAAGCCCAGGTGATCTCGGTCTCTCCGCCTCTTCCGGACGCTCCGCCGATATGGGATCGCAGCAAGGCGCTGGAGCGCGTGGATGGCGACGAACCGCTCCTGCGCGAACTCGTGGAGATTTTCCTGAAAGAAAGCCCCAAGCAAATAGCCAGCTTGCAGCAAGCAATCGAAACAGCCAATCTGGAGGAGATCGAGAGAATCGCACACAATCTAAAGGGAGAACTGGGCTATCTGGGACTGCCAGATGCCGCGCAGAAAGCCAAGGACCTTGAGCATCTCGGGCATGAGCGCATATTGCAACCTGCGGCTGACCTGTTCCCAACATTCGAGGCCGGGGTGTCTGCGGTTGCAGCAGCGATGCAAGATATGCTGGATGAGAGGCGCGAGCCGGTTGATCTTTAGTCCAAGCGAAAGATGAATTTCCTCACGAGACGGACGCTCAAGGGTATCTGAGCGATTTCCAGGAATTGGACGAGATTCCAGCGCGTGGAAATCCTCCTCAGGTTCATGTGCCGGTCGCCGATCCCCAGGATCTCGGCAGCTTGCCACAACGTGATCTTCTTTCGCCATCGCCCGCAATTTCACTTCTTGTACCTTCATCGCCCACTCCACAGCGGCCCTCGGATGTAGAATGATGCCCGGCCTGATCTCCTATCCTCGCCGCCCGAAAAGCAGACATCTCACGTGCTATCTCAACCGGACATATCATGTGCTACCGACAAACCAGAATTTGCCTCTTGACTCGCTTCCGGCATTTGCTATAAGCCTCCTATCAGGTCCTTTCCCCCTGCGGAGGGGGCGTGGTTCAGCACGGCTACGACGTGACCCAGGCACCGCTCTTTTGACCGCAGGAGCCTTACTTTCGCTACGGAAAGGCGAGATTTGCATGCTGGCATGCTGTGTTTCTCAACTCCCGCTCTCGATTCCCGCCATTCGCAGCTCCACTCAGACGTGCTCAACCTGCCATCATTGTCAGAGGAATAGTCTCAAAGGCCGGAGTGCCAAATGACTTCATCGACTACTCTCAAGTTGCTGGCGATTGACGACGATGTCCAGAACCTCGAGATCATTAAGTTGGCGCTCAAGCGTAAAGGCCTGGAAATTATGACGTCCGAGGATCCCGAAGAAGGTTTCGACATATTCTTGCGCACGAGGCCAAGGATTGTTTTGTTGGACCTGGTGATGCCGAAAGTCAGCGGGATTGAGATATTGGAACGCATGGTGGGCGTTGACCCTGGGGTAGACGTGATCTTGATTACCGCGCACTATTCCGCTGAGTCGGCGGTAGAGGCGATTCAAAAGGGCGCTTCTGACTACATGACGAAACCGATTGATATCGACAAGCTCCGGTCCCGGATTGCCACTCTGCTGGAAGAAGCTCAGACGCGACAGAGGAGTTTGCGCCTGGATCAAGAACTCATTGATGCATATCAATTCGAAGGCATGGTTGGGCGCAGCCCTCTTATGCTGGAGGTCTACGCAAGGATTCGAAGGATTGCTCCGCACTTTAGAACCGTGCTGGTGACAGGGGCTACCGGAACGGGCAAAGAACTCGTGGCCAAAGCGCTGCATCGGCTCAGTCCAGCCGCACGAGGCCCGTTTGTAGTTTGTAACTGTTCCGCACTGGTGGATAACCTCGTGGAGAGCGAGCTCTTCGGTTACGTCCGGGGAGCGTTCACTGGCGCCACACAGGACAAAATCGGCTTGTTCGAACACGCGGACGGTGGAACGATCTTCCTGGATGAGATCGGGGAACTTGCGACCGGGGCACAGTCTAAACTGTTGCGGGTCATCCAAAACCGACAGGTGCAGCGCGTAGGTTCAGTGACCCCTCGCAACATCGATGTCCGCGTGATCGCAGCTACACATCGCAACTTGAAAACAATGGTCCGCGAAGGTCAGTTCCGTGAAGATCTGTACTATCGTCTCGCGGTTGTCGAAATCCCGCTCCCAGTGCTGGCAAGACGCCGCGAAGATCTGCCATTACTGGAACGATACTTCGTTGAAAAGTTTTCCGCGGAATACAACAAACCGATCGCAGGACTCGTACGAAGGGCGCAAACTCGATTGGCAACCTATCCCTGGCCGGGAAATGTCCGGGAACTCGAGAATGTGATCGGCAATGCGTGCATGATGGCGGATGGAAACTTGATCGATATTGGCGATCTGCCGGAGAGGCTGCGCGGACCGCTGAGTGAGGATCTGGGGGGAGACGAGACGTTTCTCTCTCTCGAAGAGCTGCAACGCCGGCATATCCTGCGCGTGCTGGAGGGTGTCGGTGGCAATAAAGCTCGAGCGGCAGAAGTGTTGGGCATTGGTCGCGCAACCATCTATCAACTCCTATCGAGAATGAAGATTGAAGAGCCCAAAAAAGGGACCGCATAGCTGTCAGGCTGTGTGTCTAACGGTTCTCTTTCGTCGAGTGATCCGGCGAGGTTCATGCCAAACCATAAAACCAGTGTCCAGTTGGCGGACAAGAGTCTGAGACAAAGACGATTCCCGCTGCCTGCGTGCGTTATCTTCTTGGCCATGTCGACTTAACTCCCACACACTCATAGCCATAGAGGGATCCGGCAGGCGAGTGTCTTTGGCCTCCACCATGCATGCATGTGCTTGCTGATCGGTTCCAGCAGTTCCCCCAAATGATTGGCTGCCCCAAATCCCTTAAGGGAGAGATGCTCATGGGCGGACATCTCATCTTCCCCATATTCAATGACTGACCACTCTCAACCCGGGTTTAGCGCACATCACACTCCGATCCCTATCCGCCAAGTAGAGGGTCGTGAGTGGTGGCTATGGGGGTTCGCCGTAGCAGTGACTCTGGTCCTGACATGCGGCATACTGTCTTTGACCTTCCCCGGTTTTCATTTGCCCGGGGACGACTTCCGTTCCCAGACTCTCAAGGAGTGGGTACGCGGGCTGGCTGCGCTGGTCTTGCTATTCGACATCTACACCGTCTATCAGCATCTACAGCTCCAGCGTATCCGCCGCCGGCTTGCTGAACGGGAACGGCTCTTTCATCTAATCACTGAAAACGCGGCTGACATGATCGCGGTGGTCGACAGGCAGGGAAATCGTCTTTACAACAGTCCCGCCTACAAAAAGATACTGGGATACAACTTAGAAGAGCTAGCGTCCACTTCCTCCTTTGAACAGGTTCATCCCGACGATCGGGCGCGCGTTCTGCAGGTCGCTCAAAAGGCTTATTTCACGAGTGGCGGAGAGAGTCTCGAATACCGCATCCGCCACAAAGATGGCTCCTGGCGCGTTCTTGAGTCCACATCGAGTGCGATTCCCGGCCCGAATGGCAAGGCGGATGGTCTGGTCATCGTCAGCAGGGACATCACTGAACGCAAGCGAGCAGAAGCCCTGCTGGACCATCGCGCCTTCCACGACGGCTTGACGAACCTTCCGAACCGAGCCCTCTTTCTCGATCGACTGCAACGAGCGATCGCGGTCTCGCAGCGGCACCGGGAGTTCAAATTCGGTGTCTTATTCATCGACATCGACAAATTCAAGGTCTTCAACGACAGCTTGGGTCACGCGGCCGGAGATGACCTTCTGATCCAGATTGCGCGGCGCCTGACAACCTGTATCCGTAGTGCCGACACTTTCGCACGCGGAACTGACAACTCACAATCCACGGCCGGCGACAATACGCTAGCCCGACCCGGAGGCGACGAATTTGTTGTGCTGGCCCCGGAATTGCGCGACCCCAGCGACGCCATCCGTATGTCCGAGCGCCTTCAGCAGCGTCTGGCCATCCCCTTCGCCGTGAAAGGTTGCGAGATTGTCATCACGGCTAGCATCGGCATCGTTTTCAGCGGCAGCAGTAGTGCGGATGCCGAAGATGTACTGCGTGACGCCGAGATTGCTATGTATCGCGCTAAGCATGCCGGAAAAGCTCGCTGTGAAGTATTCGACAATGCGATGCAGGCTGACGCCGTCAAACGGTTGCAACTCGAAACCGACTTGCGCAAGGCCCTGGAGTACGATGAGTTCCGCGTCCATTATCAGCCTCTCGTGTCATTGCAAGACACTCGGATTGTGGGATTCGAGGCCCTTACTCGTTGGCAAAGGCCGCAAGGCATTGTCATGCCGGGGGAATTCATCTCTGTCGCCGACGAAACTGGTCTAATACTGCCTATGAACCGCCAATTGCTGCGAGAGGCTTGCCAGCAAATTCGCCGTTGGCAGTCACTGTTTCCATCCGATCCGCCACTTTACATGAGCGTAAATGTCACGGCCAAGCAGTTCGCACAGCCGGACCTGGATTCCCAGATTAAGGAGATTCTTGAGCAAACGGGGATGGATCCCAGCTGGGTAGATCTCGAGATTACCGAGAACATCGCAATGGGGGACGCCGAAAGATCCGCAATCGTTCTCTCGGAGTTGAAGGCGCTTGGCGTTCGGCTGAGCATCGACGACTTCGGCACGGGTTACTCCTCTCTCTCTCGTCTTCAACGTTTCCCCGTCGATACATTGAAAATCGACCGAAGTTTCATCGCCGGCATGGACTCCGACCCTGAGACTCACGAGATTGTCCGCATCATCGTCATTTTGGCTCACAACCTCGGACTGAAAGTGGTCGCTGAAGGCATCGAAAACCGGGAGCAGATGGAAATGCTTAAACATTTTGGCTGCGAACTGGGTCAAGGATATTTGTTTTCCAGACCGGTCGCCGCGGACATGGTCGTACAACTTCTCGCGAGTCAGCACGCCGCCCGGGAAGGTTTGGACCAGGGGTCGACCGTGCCCCACTCGTTTCCACGGTGAATGGATCCCGAGCGGGGAACACGAAGTCAAGAACCTCACGAGCGGACGGTTGGCAACTTGCAACGGATGATCCGGCTTCGAGCGCGTATTCTCGCGGCGGGGGATAACAAAAAAGGAGATGGGATGATCACAGCCAGTGCTTTCCAGGATGGTGTAGCCAGCGTACTTTGCGATCGAAGACAGTTTCAGCGTTTACACGTGGCAGTTCAGACGGAACTGCGTGTACAGGGGAATGAAATGCCCATCAGAGTGGAGACGGCCGACATCAGCATGTGTGGCTGCTATGTTGAAATGGCGGTCACTCTTGACGTAGGGACGGCGTTGAACATCATCCTGTGGCTCGGTCACGAAAAACTAGCAATCGCCGGAAGAGTGGTGACACGTCATCCCCTTTTTGGGAATGGCATCGAATTCAACACCCTGTCGCAAGATTCACGGCAGAGGCTGCAACTCTTCCTCGATGCCGACGGCGCAACCTCAGAGGACGGTCAGGCGGTCGGTTTGGAGGGTCCCTTACTTATATGACGATACTTGTGATTGAAGACAGCCGGTTTCTTCGTCTGGCGATCGAGAGGATACTGGTCAAGGCTGGCTACCACGTGATTGCGGTTGGAGACGGCCAGGAAGGCCTGCTCCGCGCGCAGGATAACCGGCCCGACCTGATCTTGCTGGACATGATGCTACCCACGCTGGAAGGCACGGAAGTGCTGCGCCAACTCAAGCAGGACCCGCTCACGACGCACATTCCGATTATCGTTCTGTCCGGCCTCTCGCAGAAGAATGAGGAAAAGCTCAAGACGGCAGGAGCCGTGGCTTACTTCGAGAAGTCACTCCTGAACTTGGACAAGGATGGGAGCAGTCTAGTTCAAGCCGTGCAAAATGTAGTGGATGAACTCAGAGGCGTGGAAGATACTCCCCGTCTGCCCGCAGGGGGCTGGGTTAGTATTTGAAGGCCATCCACATAATAACGCTGGGCGATCCCAGTCGTTGGAATGCGAATCAGATGTTATTTTCAGTGACCCACGTCATCTGCGTCCGAAGAGGGCAGCAGGACAGATCCAAATGAAACAAGATTCAACACGAGACGTTCGAAGCTCCAAACGCCGAGTGAAACTCTAAACCTTCGCAAATTGAAGTCCATCGCGGAAGCATAAGTTAGCAGAACCCAGCATTTCAAACAGCGACTACCCCTTCCTTGCTATCAGTCGATCAGTGAAACCATTCCATAACAAATGTCAGCGATCTTTCGAGAGTAGTCGGTTTGGCGGCTAGTCATACCGCGCCGCCCATTCATTGCTTCTGGCTGGCAAAATGCGCGTTTTAATACACGTGCCGCATCGGCGAGTCATGAGATGACATAGGTACGGGGCAGCCGTGTGCAGCCGTGGCATGCTCATTCATTGCCCTTGCCGCTTGGGTGCGGCAGCTTCCGTGTTGGCTGCTGAACTCCCGCGTGGTGACGAAGTGTTTACACCGCGGGCACTTGAATTTGGAAAAGCCGTTCATTATTTTGATGGTGTAATGTCTCACAGCTTTAATTGTAGTCGATTGTCTCAGTGGATGACTCCTAACTAAAGTTACTCCCGACCACCCGTCACGAATGAAACCAGGATCTATCGACAACCATCGCAACGCCAAAACACGCAAGGATTGTTACTCCATAAACTATGACTATCGCTAATCTCCGAACCGCCTGGCTTTGCCCGCTGAAACAAATCATCGAAGCCTACGCCATCGTTCAGTCGTCCAGGGGCAAAACCAAAGCCGCAAGGGCGACTGATTGCCGTTTGTGCTTTCTTTCCGCCAAAAGTACACGACGGAACCAGATCCGCAATACCGGATCTCCTTTGGAAACAATACATTGCGCGGTTGATGCCGAGGGCCACTTACATGCATTAAGTGGAAGCACGTATTTCTCCTCTTTCGGGCTCCTTGAAAGAGCTTCACAGGTGTGAGCCGAGCAACATCGGGCTAGAATCTCAGTTCGTAAACCATTCCACTTGGAGATGTGGCAAATGGATTCCTCCGCTGTGTTGTGCAATGACCGTCCACACGCTTTGCGAAGCTCTTGGAGAATGCAAAGGGGAGAAGCCGGTATGACACCATCGACGACGAGGTTCCGAGCTGAGTTTGACCTAGAAACCAAAATCCTGCTGATACGAGTGGCGGGGCGGCTCACGGATGAATCGCTGACAGAGCTTGACGAGGCAAGTCGAAAGTATTCGACAACCACTACTGCCAAAATGAGTATTGTGGACTTGTCATCCGTTACGGAGTTTGCCCTGTCCACTGAACTTATCCGGCAAAGGGCACGTCAGAAACCAAGCAAGACTGACCCTCGCATTGTCGTTGCCCCGCAAACATATGCATTTGGTCTATTTCGCATGCTTCAACTCCTGAGAGAGCCTACATGCACACCGCTGCAGATCGTACATAGCCTGGACGAGGTGTTCGCGGCACTCGGCATTCCGTCCCCACACTTCAAGCCTATAGTCGTCCCGCACCGTTCAGCCGGATACCCACGAATATAGGGGGCGGTATAGAACCAAATATCCAAAGGCTCCGTGCATAATTGACCATTTGTTCGCCTGCGGATTGCCGCATGATCGCGGTACCGCGCCTCCGAATACTTTCAGCGAGTTGATTCGACTCCCATCCAGATGACAAGCAACCGTAAGCTGGCATTGCCCGTAGGCAGATTCACCGCCGAAGGCGCTGTTAGATTCCTGCAAAACGCCCGGTGCAGCCGGAGTGTGCTGCCGATTGTCTGGTAGGAATTCGAGTTCACAGCGAGGGAATAATAACGAAAAGGGAAGGAACCCCCTCACAGTTAACCAACGACAACTGCAGTACAACAGCGCTGCGGATCAGGGTAGACGGACCTTCCCGGCGAATCAAGAATGATCACAGTGTTCACTTCTGAACACAACAGAACATGGATTTGTTGGTACTATTCGGTATTCCATGTTGAGTTGCGCTAGCCATAGGCCCGTATAGCATCAGACTTACGATCTAGATAAGACGCTTGTAAGCGGCCCATCATCTGACAGGAAGCCACGATGATCCCGACTTTATCCACGTTCGAAGAAGATCATGTTGTGCATTGACGAAGCTGACGCGGCAGTGAAGGACCAACGCAGGCGTTAGCTCTGGTCGATGCTCTTTGTACCAAAGTTTGAAGCGAGCCGACCGTTGCTGCTCATGGTTGCTGAGCTTTGCAGCCGGGCAAGAAGGCGGTTAGCACGAAGATCGGCGATAAATGTTGCCTGGCCCTCCCCCGTTAGGCCGCTTTGGATAGGTTCTACGCTTTGTGCAACCACCACACGAGGGGGGGAGTAGTCATTGTGGCACACCCTATTAAAAAAGATGATCCCGCATTGGAGTGCAAAGACGCGGATGACGCGCTTCGCGCTTCTGAGGCTAGATACCGTCGACTGTTTGAAACAGCCCAGGATGGGATACTGATTCTCGATGCGCACTCGGGATTGATCACCGACGTTAATCCTTTCTTGATTCGTTTGTTGGACTATCCCCGAGAAGACTTCCTCGGCAAAACACTCTGGGACATCGGTCCATTCAGGCAAATTCAAGAATCGAAGGCAGGAGTTCGAGAGCTGCAGGACAAAGAGTATATCCGATATGAGAATCTGCCACTTGAGACCCGGAGTGGGCGGCGTGTCAACGTCGAGTTCGTCGGTAACGTTTACGGAGTAAACGGCAAGCGCGTAATTCAGTGCAATATTCGTGATATTACCGAGCGTAAGCAGGCGGAAGAAAGCTTCGCCGCTCAAGCCAGGGAATTGGCTAGTCAGGCCGAGGAACTAGGACGTTCGCGGCAGTCCTTGGAAGACAAGACGCTGATGCTCCAATCCGTGCTGGATAGTATGTCTGACGGTTTGGTTGTCGCGGATGAGCGGGGAAAAGTCGTTATTTGGAATCCGGGAGCGGACAAATTGCTTGGCCTGGGTGCGGCGAAGATAGATATTCAGGAATGGAGCCACCACTACGGGTTGTACTTGCCTGACATGGTGACACCTTTCCCGTCTGACCAACTCCCATTGACCCGCGCCATTTACGGAGAGGCCAGCACAGCCGTGATGTTTGTACGCAATCCTGCGCTTGCCGAGGGTATTTTCGTGGAAGCCCAAGCCAGCCCTTTGAAGGACAAGCACGGCATAGTGAATGGTGGAGTGGTCGCTTTCCGGGAGATCACGGAGCGGAAGTTAGCGGAAGAGGCCTTACTCAAATCGGAAGAGAGGTTTAGCAAGGCCTTTCGCAACAACCCGCTGGCAATCACGATTTCGACGGAAGCGGAGGGGCGCTATCTGGACGTGAATGACGCTTTCCTCGGTCTGCTCGGGTACCGGCGCCAGGATGTCATTGGTCACACCGCGGCAGAACTGAACTTTTGGAGAGAGCCCTTGGATCGCATCGAGATGCTGCGACAGCTAAGGGATGACAAACGAGTGACAAAACGCCAAACGCGATACAGGACCTCGAAAGGAGAAAGTCGAGAAGCAGAGGTGTGGGCGGAGTCGATCGAACTGGGCGGGCAACCCTGTGTGCTGGCAATCACTCGCGACATTACAGAGGTCCAACAACTGGAAGCTCAGTTCCGTCAGGCCCAGAAGATGGAGGCGGTAGGGCGTTTGGCTGCGGGCGTTGCGCATGACTTTAACAACGTAATGAGCATTATTATGGGCTACAGCGACCTCTTGCTAGGTCTGATTGCGCCGGAGAATCCGATGAACCGCTACGTGTCGGAAACCAAGAGGGCCGCAAAACGGGCTGCATTGCTTACAACCCGACTATTGGCGTTCAGCCGCAAGCAGGTTGTCTTCCCCAGAATCCTGGACCTAAACGACGTGGTTCATAACGCAACTAGTATGTTGCTGCAACTGGTCGGAGAGGACATTGAAATTGAGTTTCGACCGACCATCCCACTCGGCAGCGTCCGGGCCGACCCGGGCCAGATTGAACAAGTCCTAGTGAATCTGGTGGTCAATGCGCGCGACGCGATGCCGGCCGGAGGGAAAATCATCATTGAGACAGGGGAAGCTGAACTGGACGAGGACTACGCTTCTCGGCACCCTGGTTCCGAAGCCGGACAACATGTTGTCCTGGTGGTGAGCGACACCGGGTGCGGCATGGATGACAGTGTCAAATCACAAATCTTCGAGCCTTTCTTTACCACCAAGGCGGTTGGGCAGGGAACGGGACTCGGACTCTCGACCGTGTATGGAATTGTGAAGCAGAGCGAAGGCTCTATTCTTGCGTACAGTGAACCCGGCAAGGGCACAGCGTTCAAGATTTATTTTCCGAGACTGTACGACAAGGCCGAAATGCTTGTGGTGCCCTCTAAAGAAGCCGAGCCCCCGCGAGGATCAGAAACAATATTGGTGGTTGAAGATGATAAGGTTCTGCGCGAACTTACGGTCAAGCTCTTGCAAAATGGCGGCTACCGAGTGGTCGAAGCAAAAGATGCGGAAGACGCGCTAGGAATCATGTCGGCTTCTCAACCAGAAATCGACTTGCTCTTGACGGACGTCGTGATGCTCGGAACGAGCGGAGTTGAGCTTGTGAGACGGGCCGAGGAAGGCCATCCCAAGCTCCGTTCGCTGTTCATGTCGGGATACACGGGCGATTTAGTCGGGCGACAAGGCGTGCTAATCGAAGAGGCTCATTTCCTGGAGAAGCCCTTCACCAGGAGATTGTTGCTCTTGAAAGTTTACGCGGCTCTACACGTCGAGTCTGCAAAACCAAAATAACATTCGCCACCCTTCACGGTTCGGCGCTGTTGCGCTACCCTTCCGTTGGAGCACTACCCATGTCGGTCATCAGGAGCCGCAAATTTCCGGGATTCGTAGCATAGGCATACCCGGTAGTGATGTCGACGACACCAACTCGGACGAGCTTTTCGATCTCGCCATCGAAGTGCTGCATTCCGTCGGCGTCGCCATCGGTCATCGCCTCGAGAAGGGTTTTGCCATCCTGCTCGCCCTTTTCGATGTGCGCGCGGGTGCGGAGCGTTAAAGTTGCATCTCTCCACTTGGGCGTTGTTATGAACAAGGGACGAGCGCAATGGGTGTGTCGTAAGCTCTTTGGTTTCGCTCATCTTCGGTAAGCAATTCGCAGGCCCCGAGCTAGGGATCGGTATCCTTGTCATTCCCATCAGAAGACGTGTCCGCCCCAACGGAGTCTCTGCCGACATATCGGCAGCAGTGCCGATAGGTCGGCGGTGAGCAAGCTGACTGTGAGATTATGGATTGCTTTAGTTGATTCCTTCAGATGAGTCCACAGAGGACTTAGGGATTCATTTTGGCGAGTGGTCCAAGGCTTTAGCCCGATGAAAGAAACGGACAGAACGCAGACTCCCCGGGGGTCGTTCAACAATGGGTGGGCTTGTTCTCTTCCTATGGCATAGACAATGACTCCATGCTGCGGCGCTGGGATCTCACTCTTGGGCATTACTGTTAGTCATCGGGAAGGAACACTCAGATTAACCCTGAGACAGGTCGATATTACTTTCACACATGTACACTCTTGCACAGACAGCCCATAAGTGACGTTGGTAGGATGGGCGAATCGTCGGAGACGTAGAGGAACCGATGCGACAGTAGTTCATATTTTCCTCCATCGTCCGCATGTTCCTCTTGGTGGCGCAGACTAATGGAACGCTGCGCCACGCTCTTGTGGGTCCCATGGTGAACAGAATACACTTTGCCGCTTCATTGCCTGATCCGGAACAAATGGCTGAGGAACCCAATCCACCTGAGCCTCCCGTCACAAGACCAAAGGTTGCGTTCCAGTGGCCGCCAGATTGTCTGTGGCCGTTCGTTGATCACAAGAGGGACAACGATTCATGAAGCTGCTTTACTTTGTGGCCGACCGATCAAGACGACGCACCTGCTGTGGCTTCAGGCTGTTTCGCCCGATACTCCGTGGGACGGGAAGGAGGAACTGACTTGCTGAAGGCCGTGAAGGATTCGATTCACAGAATGACGAGCCATCTGCAGCTGATAAGCAGTTACTTGGAAATGGGGGACTACATTAAGGCACTGGGAAAGACGAGGGAGACCATAAAGGAATTGCACGCGCTGGCGACGAGTCTAACGGGGCTAGCAAACGTGGGGATGACTGTGCCGGAAGATGGGGCGGTCGTGGTTCCGCATGGCTCTACAGTGGTGAGCCACGAAGATGTGAATGTGGACGTCGATAGTCATGAAGTGCGGTCAGTTGGCAAAGACGAAGTACGCACCGGTTGCGGCAGCGACAATCCGAAGACGAAGTGAGGGCGGAGGCACCGCAGCATGAGGCATTGTCTATGCTATTTAGGAAGGAATAAGGTCAGCGCAGGTGCTCCTCAATGGCTTGCCCTGAGTCGCATCGCCACTGCCGACTGCTCGCAGCAGATGAACCGCAGATACATTCCTTGAATCATCAGAGGGGAGAAAGTGGTGTTATTGGTGTGGGGAAGGCAAGTGAGGTAGGTCATGAGCATACGCGGTCGTTGGTACGTGATCTGGTTAACAAACTGGCCGTCGTTGTCGGCTACTGCGACCTGCTGAGCGAACATCTTATGGAAGGCTCCCGGTCCGCCACACATCTGGGCGCGATCCATGAGCTAGCACAAAAGATGGCCAAGGAACTAAAGGAATACCAGTGCCGATCATGACCAATCTCGATCAAGTCAAGCCCACGCTCCGCGATCAACAAGTCTTGAACTTGCTGGCGCAGGGATGTAGCAATAAGGAAATTGGATGCGAGCTAAATATCAGTTTCCGCACTGTAAAACAACACCTTCGCACCCTGTTTTTACGCGCCGGAATTCTCGATGGACGGAAACGTGTGAAGTTGGTTCGCTATGTTCACAAGGCCGAGAGTGCAGTCATCACATTTGGTGCCGGCCTCAACCCAAAGGAAAGTCAGATTTCTATTCTGGTCTGGGAGGGCCTGAGCAATCGCGAAATCGGAAAGATCGTCGGCACTAGCGAGCAAATGATTAAGAACCATTTGCGCAGTGTATTTGACAAGCTTGGAGTCTGGACTCGCCTGGAACTAGCAATCTACGTGGACCGCCGCGGCGGAAGGATCGACTTCCCGAGACCAGTCGCCAAGATTCCTCAGAACACGCTGGATCGATCTTCGCCAGTGCCTGATCTGGCTGGAACTCCGGGGAGCCCGAGCTTGACGAAATCGATCTCGCTTTGAGTCTCTGGGGATACCTAATACGTTCATTTTTCTGCTTCTTGCGGTCGGAAGGGGTGTTTTGTTAATTGGCTTTGGATGCGATCAAAGAATGCGTGATTGCATGCCCTGACAGCATGACGCAGATCAATAAATGCGCAAGCAGGGGAGAAAGAACGTCAAGGATTGCGAGAAAGACTGCGATGGCCCGATGGAAGAGAGATGGTTACACACGCGATACTGACAGTCGACCTATGCCGCCTTGCTTACTTTGATACCGACCGGGACTGCTCAATTGAAGCCATGTGCCGACATATCGGCACTCAGCCAAAATCCTGGCGCTGGTGCGCCCTCAATTTGTTTTCCAGTCTCGGCACGCTGCGATAGTGACCGAAGTTCGCTCGTGACGACCCTGTGTCTGGTGTAATTGAGGGGAGTCAGGTCCCAGACGGGAGAAGCAAGATGGCGTGGTTACCGAAATCGGTGCTTTGTCTCAAGGAATACACGCCACGTCTATTCATGGCTGACCTCCTTGCAGGTATTACCGTTGGGCTCGTCGCACTTCCGTTAGCGATGGCCTTTGCCATCGCTTCAGGCATGCCGCCACAGGCGGGTCTGTACTGCGCTATCGTCGCAGGCTTTGTGATTTCTGCTTTGGGAGGGGCTTCAACACAGATCGGCGGCCCAACTGGTGCGTTCGTGGTGGTGGTATTTGGAATTGTCTCAAGATTCGGCATCAACGGGTTGTTCATGTGCACCTTGTTAGCTGGAATCATCCTGCTAGTCTTGGGCGCGACAGGTTTGGGCACGGCCGTCAAGTTCATACCCCGTCCCGTGGTGGTAGGCTTCACGAATGGCATAGCCGTCATCATTGCCAGCACTCAAGTCAAGGATTTCTTTGGCCTCAAGATAGACAAGGTACCAGGTGAATTTGCATCTCGCATTCTCGCTCTTGCACACAATTCTTCATCGTTTTCTTCGGCAGAGACAACTCTAGCAGCCAGTGCGCTCATTGTGATTATTTTCTTTATGGTCTTTGTGAAGAGAGTCCCCGGTTACATCGTCGCGCTATTCACTGGGACGGCGGCAGTTGTTGTTTTCAAACTACCTGTGGCAACAATTGGCACTCGGTTTGGTGGTATTCCGTCAGGGTTCCCAACCCTGACAATTCCACACTTTCACTTAGACCTCCTTCGTCCGCTAATCTCCCCAGCCATCACCATTGCGATGTTAGGAGCAATTGAATCCTTGATGTCTGCCGTGGTTTCGGATCGTATGAGCGGAGATAAGCACAATTCGAACGTCGAACTCATAGGCCAAGGGATTGCTAACATTCTGTCTCCTTTGTTCGGCGGACTTCCGGCCACGGGAGCCATCGCTCGAACGGCGACCAACATTCGCTCCGGTGGTAGGACTCCAGTCGCCGGGATTATCCACTCGCTGACCCTTCTGGCGATTGTCCTTTTTGCCGCACCCGTTGCCCGGTTTATTCCGCTGTCGGTTCTGGCGGCCATCCTCTTGGTTGTCTCATACAACATGGGCGAATGGCACGAGATTCCGGAACTCTTGAAACTGTCCCGGTTCGAGATTGGCACTTGGCTTGTGACCTTCCTGCTCACTGTTTTTGCCGATCTGACCGTCGCAGTTGAAGCGGGGATGATTCTTGCTGCGCTTGTGTTCATACGAAAAGTTACACAAAGCACAACCGTGTCAGAAGTGACAGCGGCCTACATTCGGGAAGGTCATGTTCATATCTTGCAGCACAAAGAAATCCCGAGCTACGTGAGCATTTTTAGAATCCACGGACCATTTCTTTTCGGCGCAACGGATAAGCTCGATGCAGTTGTTTCCCGCCTGCCCGATTTGCCCCCCATCATCATTCTCAGGCTCCGAAACATGACCGCAATTGATTCCACTGGACTTCAGGCCTTGGAGAAGCTTGCTGACGATGTCCGTGCGTCCGGCAGGAGACTTATTCTTTGCGGAGCACGAGAACAGCCCGCCAAGAGACTGCAAGAGGCCGAAGTCCACAACTATCTCGGATCGGAGAATATTTGTAGCAGTGTCGCCGACGCTCTGGATAGGGCCAAATTCATGTGCTTGGAGGTTTCGGACGAGGTTAAGCCTTGGTTCTTGCGGAACTCGGACGGTTTCATCTGATTCCCGAGATGAATCCACTGCCGAGCGAGCAATCTTCGACAAGATCAGCTTGTAGGCATTTGAAGGTACGCCGCGGCGTTTCAGATTGTCGCGGAGCCCGCGAGTTTCTTCGGCAATCCGCCCCCTAGAGTGATAGTTTCAATGCTTCGTGAGTGTTGAGGAATTTCTTTATAGTGCTTGTTTCTTACATCTTTTTCGTTCCCGTTTGGCTTGTGCCTTGCCGCCTGCAATCGTTTGCTATTGCATGTTGTATAGGGCATCCGCGCCGCCACAAGCCAGGGGGACTCTGTATTCAACCACGTACCTTGATCGGCCACTCGTATACCCAGTCTCAACCTCGAACGTGTGCTTGGCTGCTCGGCTACGAGCGAAGCAAAGCGTGCAGCACAAGAGCAACACGATTAGGACTTTCCTCATGTTCTTCCGTTCTTGCCAAGCAAACTGGCGTAACAGTTCGGACAACCGTCAGCCATACGGCAGTTGCCGCGTGGTCGCCTGGGAACGCTTCTCGTTTCAATCAGTGGGGCAACTGGTGGGTCGGGGGACTCGGAGGGGTAAAGGGCATGTCTATCGTCATCCCTGAATTACACCAGACATAAGGGTCGTCACGTGCGGACTTCGGTCACCATCGCAACGTCGGTAGAGGGGAGATGATAGGTAGTTGCAAGTGGGCTGCGCGGCGGTCAACAGAAAAGAGCACAATGAAGACCAGGACATGGACAGTGATCACCAACACGGGCAAACAAGCAGACCTTGAGTCTGGCCTTGAGAAAAAAGAGGTTCAAAGGCCCATGCACATCAGTGCCGGAGAGTTTATTCACTGGCTCGCGCCTGACAGCCAGATTGATGAGAATTCCTTGCGATCACTATTTGAGCTCTAAAGGCGCCTCCTCCTGCTGGAGCGCGAACTCCACCTTCTAAACGAGTAACGAATCTCAATCGTTCTCTTCTTTTGATGGCTCGAAATGCGGTTGGGCAACCTCATTGACGCTAATCGTCTCGGCACATTCAGCTTTTTCGTCGTAATCGCAAGCGCGACCGGGATGCGTCGGCTGGCAATTTCTGGCATAGTTGAGTAGCCATTTTTCCAACTTCCTCTCATCGAAGGTGCGAATGGCGATTACGACCTTCACCGGGACGCGCGTGCTTCGTCGATACGCAGAAAACGTCCCTAGGGAGGGCATGAGTGGTCGTTGCGCGACAGGTTTTCACCACAATAAGGTGGTTGCGTAGTGGATGTCAGTCGAGGCGAAGCACCACTACGCCACCAATGGAGACGAACTTCAGATGGGTTGTGTGAACCCATCGCATCAGGTGACCGAAACGGAGCCGCGTTCCCATCACGGACATTCCGCTCGGTAAATATAGAAGATAACCTTACAACTGCGTAGTGTTTGGTTGTCCGGTCAATTTTGAACAGGTGTTGAAATGCCGAGCTATGTAAATCGTCGTCAAGACAGGTGTCAGCCGATGGGGAAGCCAATCCTACTTCGCGAAGACTTATCACTTCCGAAGGCGCCGTTCAATGGAATTTTGGAACGACCGCTGAGGTTGCAGTGGCAGAAAGCGGGCGAGCAATGCTGCAATGCAACGGTGATCGTGATCAACGTTGGTCCGTTACAAAGCCAAGTAGCGGGGCAGCGTCTCGAACGGTTTTGTTCAAGCCCAGCGAATCATGACGAACAGCACCGCACCGACTACCAGCACGACCTTTACCAGCGTAGTCCACTTCTCTAAAAACACATTTCGCATTATGAGCTATCCTTGCCGAACAATGGCCCAAAGGCAGGTTCTCCTCTGGGCCGTTCTTCGGTTCTTCTTTCACTAAGTGCGGAGGGCTATCGGGGCGCATGGTGTCGTTCCATTACCATCGCCATTGCACGCAGGTGAGTTTCGCGGCTATGTTCGGCATGAGCGTGTTTCAGCATTGCATGGGCGGCCAGCGTTCGCGGATTTCCGAAGCTTCCATTAAAGTCTTGGACTCGCTCTGAGTGTGTGCAGGCTCTACAGACGAGAGTCGGGCCTGTGTGATCTCTGCCGATGCGGTACATAATAGAAGAGTAGAGAATCTCTACCGGTGCCCAATGTGATCAGGATCACTTTATGGTTAATGGTGCGCAGTCGTTAGGCAGTGTACCAATGCCCTCGGCACCGGCCATCGACGGAGCGTAGCCTTAAGGCATGTATGCAACGACCAGAAGTATTGCAAGCGGCACTTTTGCGAAAAGAGAAAAGCCTTGAATAGCAATGCAACCATGACGCCGGAAAAACGAGAACGATATGCCCAGTGGCTACGCGATACGGGCGTGGAACATCCTTCCGACGAACTCATCGACAGAACCCGAGAGCGAGCCCTGTTGCAGATTGATGATGCGAAGGGAAAGGCGCACCGTTATAAGATGAAAGTGGGCGCGCTCATCTCCGGTTGCCTGTTGATCGTTGGATATCTGTGGCTCAAACTGTAGTTAGTGTTGTCATCCCGTTAACCATCCCGCATTTCTGTGATCTGGAAGGAGCAACACTCTTGGAGCGCGAAAAGGCGGCATCATCTCATGCCTCTGTGTATGAGCCGGACAAGAGCATCGAATGGGGAGTTTTTGCTCACGTAGCGCCCTGCTCGCCAAAGGGAGAACTTCTTCCCAATCACTGCCTCAGTATCGATTGCACGTGCCATCCGGTCCGGGACGCAAAGGGGACCGTAATACACAATCAATCACTTAAACGGTAATTAGAAGCAATGAGGCACATCCGAGCTAGAACAAGGGGCGATGGCCGCGCAGCAGTCCCACTGGTCCGGGAGATTTTTACTAGAAATTGCAAGCCGAACTGAGCTCGTACACTCGCGAAAAACCGTGCGGAACAATTTAAGACGCCTGCCTGCTTCGGTTTGCGTTGGCGTGTGCACTGTCATGCGGAAGATGGCGGTCTGCCGCACGAAAAAAGAGGCCAGCACGTAAGGGCCGACCTATGAACGGTCTTACGCAATCACTACTTCGTGCAAGTCTCGCTGACCATTTCACCTCGGTGACGTTCAAATCGCCGTAGGCCTCCTTGCTGGCCGCTTTCTCGATCTGGCCTTCTTTCATTTCTTCAGCCTTCGCTTTCACGCGTGACTGTGCCGGTCGCTGTTACCTGATGGCCAATGTGCTTCTCGGGTTTGACGCTGTCGCTTCGCAGGTCCCGGGTCTTGCCGTCTGCTGCCGGTGAAAGTAACTCCTCCCGGCTGATCACCTCTTGTCAGACAGCCGGTCAGCGTGTTTGCGGGTTTCACTGCTATCGTGGACTCCACGGGTTCCGCTTTTGTTGGCCTTCAACAGATGTTGGATTCATCCCCGGCAGCCCGATGGTCACCCAGTCCGAGTCCGGCTCGATTAGGTGAACACGGTCCCGCACCAGCCTAACGAGAGTGGTCAATTTTGAACAGACACGCGTTCTTCTGCTGAGTAGATTCTGTGATCATGGGCCGGACGGTTTCGCTGTACATGGGTCATCTGGTCGTGATGGGTTGTGGTTCCTTGCAGGTCACTGACATCGCTCGCTCCACATCGAGCACAAGCTAGTCTGCAACTGTCCAGTGGAGATGATGGGCCATGGATTCCCCCGTTGTGTTGTGCATCGACGACCTTCCCCAAGCCCTGGAGCTTCGCAAAAGCGCTCTGGAATCTCACGGTTATTGCGTCAAAATCGCATCGAGTGGCCACACCGCCATGAAGTTGTTGGAGGACGCACCAGTGGCTGCTGTTCTACTGGAATACAAACAGGAAGGCATGGACGCGGAAGCCGTTGCCTGGCATATCAAGCAACGGTTTCCCAACCTGCCCATCATTCTGCTGTCAGCGTATTCCGAGATGCCCGAGCGCATCCTGTGGCTGGTGGATGAATACGTGATGAGGAGCGAACTGTCGGAAAGGCTGGTACCGATCATCGAACGAGCGCACAGCTGCGCATCACGTGACAGGGCGGCAGCGTAAAGCTCTGTGCACAGGTTACCTCGGCTTCGAGTTGTTTGCTAACCAGACCTTGTGCGCCAAGCATCGCGGCCTCGTCTTGCAGTAAATTGGCGTGCGGTTGAGTTTGTTGTGTCGCAAAAGCGTTCAGCGATTGTCTGTTCGCTCATAAGTGACCTCCACTTCGGTGAAACTCGACGACAACAGCGCCAGTACGCATACCTCAAGGGTGTAGCGGTTAGGACTGGCCCTTTCGGTTATGGTGAAATATCCCATATCCGGAACCCCATAACCAAAACCAAGGATCAAGAGCATTTCATTCGCACGAACGGTAGCCCTGCTGTCATTCCGCTGGGGGTTCCCAATGAATCACATGTCAGCAGTAGTCCAGCAGTTACGAAGAGAGCGTCAGCACGCACACAAGCAGCTCCAGCGAATAGACGAGGCACTCGCGGCGCTGGGCAGCAGCTCCAACGGCGCACCACGCACGATGTCCGCAGCCGGTCGTCGCAGGATCAGCCTGGCGCAAAAAGCTCGATGGGCGAAGGCGAAGGGCCACGCGCCGAAGCCGAAGAGAACGATCTCAGCGGCGGGGCGCCGGAGAATTGCGGCGGCGCAGAGAGCGCGGTGGGCGAGGGTAAAGAGCGCAGCTTAAAAGGAGCCGGGGGCGGTGACCCGAAGCCGATAGGAAGTGCTGGCGGAGGGTTTACACCTCTCTCCCAACGCCCCCAGATTCTTTCAGACGAGAAACATTACTCGTGGAGCACGATGTCGAGTAGCGAACTGTGAACTTCCAAACCCGATTTACCGTTATAGTCAATAAAACCTAGTTGTCTAAATCGGTTCATAAAGAAGTTAATTCGCCCTCGGGTCGTACCGACCATTTCCGCCAACGTTTCTTGGCTTATCTTCGGAATTACGATCTCCGATCTCCCTTCCTTTCCAAAGCGGGCCAGCAACAAGAGGGTCCGAGCTAACCGCTTCTCAGCAGAATTGAAAAGCTGGTCGACCAAGTCTGCCTGAGTCTGGTTGTGACGACCAACGAGGTACGCGACAAATAGGTCGGAAAACTCGTGCTGCTGGTGAAGTACTCTCAGCATCGCGTCCTTTTCGATTCTTAAGGCAAAACAATCTGTGATCGCGGTCGCAGACACAGTTCGCAGAGGCTGGTCAGCGGCAATACAACCCTCACCCATGAAGTCCCCCTCTCCCAGTAAGGCGATGGTCGCCTCTCTGCCATGCACAGATAGGACCGTGAGTTTTGCTCGACCTGCTTGAATATAGAAAACGGCATCGCTAGGGCTTCCTTGCTCGAAGATCACTTTATTCTTTAGATATTGCAGGATCGTTCTTCCCAGTCCGGTTTCGCTAAGGAATGCCCTAGGATCAAATGTCCGTGCTTTGATAGACGACATACAACGCTCCGCACCGGAAAATCCCGATGTGAAGATCGTGCGCCGGACAGCTACGAAAAACAATATCAAATAGTGTTTGTTACGAAATCCGAACACGCAGCCCGACCTTGTGCCGCAACTGGGCACCGCTCTGGCGCCCTGGTTTCCGGAGTGCCCGTCTTACTTCTGGCAGGTGTCGCTCACCATGGTCAAATCCGTGACCGTCATTGTGGCCGTGCCCAGAGTTGCAGCCATTAAGGGAAGCGAGCGCACCGTCTAAGGCTGCTAAGCGTCCATCGGCGGCCGGGGCGCGTGGATGAGATCCTGACCCAGCAACCCAACACTGACAAACTGCCTGCCCTCACGCACCGCTTCGACCGCAGCCAATAGATCGCTTGTAGCTCTCGTCTTCAAAACGTAGCCCGCCGCGCCTGTGCTGAGAGCTTCTCGCACGGCTTCGGCTGAAGATACCTGGCTCACGAAGAGTATTGCGCAGTCGGGGCACAGCTTGCGGATTCGCCGGGCGGCTTCGATGCCATTCAGGGTCGGAAGCCCGAGGTCGAGCATAACCAAGTCGGGTCGCAGGGCCTCGGCTTTGCGAACGGCTTCTAATCCGTCTGACGCCTCACCGACGATCTGGAAGTCCGGTTTCTTCCCCAACGTCGAACATATGAATCGCTGGAACTGTTCGAAGTCCTCGACCACGAGAACGCGTGTAGCCATGCGCTAGACCACCTTCCGCTAAGCGTGCTGGCTCCGCTCGCGGCCACGGTTTGCAGGCTGGAGCTTGTGAACGATGCGCTGAGCCAGTTCATCGACCTCGTAGGGTTTCATTATGACTTCATCTATCTGCAGCGCACCGGCGAGTTTGGCGTCCACCATAGAGCCGCTGGCCAATAAAATCATTGCCTCAGGTTGAGTTTGGCGCATGACATTTACGAGCGCGTAACCATCTCCATCCCCAGGCAGGTGAAGGTCGGTCAGAAGGTCAGAAGAACATCAAAGTGTTGGGCAGTAATCTGATATGTAGCTTCTGTGACACTCGCTGCTGAGACGACCTCGAAATGCTTTCTCAGCAACACCTGGGTCACTTCCATGACGAACGCGTCGTCTTCGACCAAGAGAATCTTCGGACGCTTGGTGAACGGCGGAGAACTACTCGCTGGCGTGACATAGTCCATGTGCGTGATACCTTCCGCACAGATGCTCGGCCTACGTCTGTGCCCAAGTTGTAGAGGCTTTACGAGAGTATCGGCGAGGCGCGGCCGCCCGTCTCTGGCACGTTGGTTTTACCGCCGCTGCACGTTGGTGCCAGCACGGCACGAACTCCCGCTGCGGATTAGTGGATGTGTTCGTAGTCGTGGCGACTCCGCGCAGATCAAGGCGCAGTAGCATAGAAATGCGGGGCGATCTGCCGATGTGTCGGCACTCCTGCCGAAATGTCGGCGACGGCTCTGTTCAATCTGGATGTGAGCAATGTTACGATCCTATGTTGCCCACGCTAGGGCGCACGGCCATCGGAGTGCAGCATCCGCATCCTCTAACCTAATGTCAACTCTGACGGACACAACCTTAGTGATCTGCTGCCCATACTCTCTGGTCGAGCGCAGGCCCATGATCGCTTATAAGGATGGTCGGTTCGTCTGCCGGGACTGCGCCCATACGGAGCAGCCTGGAGTTGC
>JABCZL010000015.1 GCA_013289685.1 Acidobacteriota bacterium
GCACCCGCTGTTCCAGACTGACATAGCTGAACACCCCATCCTGTTGCTGATCGTCTCCGCGCATGCCTGCTTTCTTACCCTATTTTCCTGTGCAAGGCATATGAGTTTTTCAGCACTCTGTTCAGCCCCTGTCGTCGATTGCGCCGCAAAGGCAGCACGGTTGACTACCGGCTTTATAGCCCATGAGGACGCCCGCCATCGAAACAACGATTCTTCGAAGCACTCCCTACTCCAGCGGCTCCGGATGCAAACTCAAATCCTTCTCCCCCGCCGCCTTCTTCTCCGCATACCTCTTCATCCACGCTTCCCAACTCTTCCCAGCCGCCGTATCCCGCCCCGAAAACGCCAGCGCCCCAATCTCCGCATACGACACCGAAATCTTGTCATCCGAATTCTTAGGATAAATTCTCACCACCGACTCGCGCAGCGAAGCCCCTGTCCGCCGGTCAAATAAATACCCCTCAATCTTCGACCCATCCTTGCGCGTGATAGTCACATCCCCGCGATAATCAAACGCCTTCTCCAAAGCCCCGCGAAGTTCTTCCTCCGTCGCCAACTCCGGAATCCACCCCTCCAGCCGCTCATGCGCCGTCCCCGGCGCCACCTCCAGCGCATCCGGATTCACCCCACCCGCATGCGGCGTGGCCTGCGCCGCCGTGTGATCGACATGCCCGCCTTCTTTACCCGTCATAAATTGTTCTCGTGGGAATAAATTCGTGAGTTAAATAAGAATTGTCATCCTGAGCGAAGCGTGAGCGCCTGAAAGGCGCTCACGCACAGTCGAAGGACCCCGTGCTCCCGGACGCTACCACTGGCACATCAAGGAGTTTCTACCACTGCTCCCGAAAGCTTTGTCTCCACATCTCTCACCCAGACCTCTGTTCCAGGTGGAACGTCCGCCTTCGTGATCTCCGGGGGTAAGCAGATACCTATTGGGCGCTCATAAACTGGAGGAGCAGGTTGACTATATTTTAGGTGCTCAAACGCCGCCACGTAGGTTTGCATAACGCAACCGTCCGGAGTTCGAAGCTGAATCTCG
Source organism: Acidobacteriota bacterium (assembly GCA_013289685.1). Taxonomy (GTDB): domain Bacteria; phylum Acidobacteriota; class Terriglobia; order Terriglobales; family Acidobacteriaceae; genus Sulfotelmatobacter. The sequence goes on from JABCZL010000015.1 coordinate 1,040, forward strand.
TCTTTGATTCGAATCCGCCCGTCCGCTGCTAGGAAATGAAACATGATCACGCATCGATATTGACGAATAAAGGCGGGAAGCTCGAAGGAATCCTCGACTTTCCCAAGAAGCTTCACGACCCTACACCCGCGTTTCCTGCAGCGTCTCCCCCGCCTCCGCAATCTGCACCAGCGGATTCACCGCCGCCACCGGCTCCTCCAACAACCGCACCGCCTCTTCATCGCGATACGCCGGGAACAACGTCCCCTTCACGGTCGCCAGAAATCCCTCTAGCGAGCTAAATGTAGCATTCACCGCAGAAGCCTCATACCCGCTGTGCACCATGCAATTCGCGCACGCCGGATTCCCCGACTCCGTCCCATACTTGCTCCATTCAGTCGTCGCCAGCAACTCCGCGAAAGTCTCCGCGTACCCGTCCTGCAGCAAATAGCACGGCTTCTGCCACCCGAATATGTTGTAAGTCGGCATGCCCCACGGAGTGCACGGATACGTCCGCTTCCCCATCAAAAATTCCAAAAACAGCGGCGACAAATTAAACTGCCACTCCTTCTTCCGGTTCGACAAAATCGCCCGGAACATCCGCCGCGTCCGCGCCCGTCCCAAAAAATGTTTCTGATCCGGCGCCTTGTCATACGAGTACCCGGGCGAGAGCATCATGCCCTCCACGCCCAGCTCCATCATCTCGTCAAAGAACGCACGCACCGACTTCGGATTCGCCCCGTCAAACAGCGTCGTATTCGTCGTCACCCGGAACCCGCGCTTCAGCGCCTCGCGCACCGCGTCCACCGCAATGTCGTAACCCCCGTCGCGGCACACCGCCAAATCATGCTCTTCCCGCTGCCCGTCCAGATGCACGCTGAACGTTAGATACTTGCTCGGCTTAAACAGATCAATCTTCTCTTTCAACAGCAGCGCATTGGTGCACAGATAAATATATTTCTTGCGCGCCACCAGCCCCTCAATGATCCCCCCGATCTGCGGATGCATCAGCGGCTCCCCGCCCGGGATCGACACCATCGGCGCGCCGCACTCCTCCACTGCCCGGAAACACTCCTCCGGCGTGAGGTCCTTCTTCAAAATGTGCGCCGGATACTGGATCTTCCCGCATCCCGCGCACGCCAAATTGCAGCGGAACAGCGGCTCCAGCATCAGCACCAGCGGATACTGCTTCCGCCCCGCGAGCTTCTGCCGAAGCACATAACTCGCCACCGTCCACATCTGTGACACAGGTACAGGCATGAAATGTAAGAAACTCCTTAGTGCCTATATTTTATCAGGCCTGCCCGCCAGAGGGTTGTTTATGTGGGGATTTTGACTTCGAAAGAAGTTCGAACCTGGGGCTCCCCAAAACTTTCCTGCAACCCCGCCCCCCTCCCCAGCCTCTAAAGGTCATGCTCCTCCGCCCCCACCCCCGTCCCAAAGGACTCTTGTCCCCTCCCCCAAAACCGGATACCCTTATTCCCAATCATCAGTATGTTTAACCCTCATCCCAACCTTGCCGACGAAGTGAACCGCAGCATCATCCAGTCGGAAATCGAAGGCGGCGTGTTTCTCGATGACCTGCCACCGTCCACCGTCCTTCAAATCCAGACCATGCACCACTGTTACACCGCCGTGCTTCTCGGCGGCAGCGAAGCGCTGCTCTCCGGCCATCCCGAGTTCTGTCCTGAGCCTGTGCAGGTCGCCATCGCCGGCTCCACCTGGGGAGGCTCCATGCTCAAGCTCCAGTATGTCGGCCGCGGCATGCATCTCGAATTCCGCCACCCCGAATACTCCACCCCCATCATCACCTCGCCCATCCAGGAAATTCGTGACTGCCCATTCCGCCCGCTAGAATTAGACTCCCACCCCCACGGCGCCCACTCCTAAATCAAGCTTGTCATTCATAAACTCCACCTGTCATCCTGAGCGAAGCGAAGGACCCATGCACTTTGCTTGCAGCGACGGAGCGGCCAGTCCTGGCGAAGCTCTGTGTTCCTCCGTGCCCTCTGTGGTTAAGCTTTTTGAGTCACCGAACACTCCCATTGACTTGCCCCTCCACACCCACTACCATTCCGGCCAGCGCCCGATTGCGACCCGAACCATGTCCCTCAAGATCGACACCCGCGAAGTCGCTCACGTCACCATTCTCGACATCCACGGCCGCATCGTCCTCGGCGAAGAAATCGGTGATCTCCGCGACGCCGTCCGCGCCCTAATCGCCGAGGGCAAAAAGAAGATCATCCTCAACCTCGCCGGCGTCGACTACATCGACAGCTCCGGCGTCGGAGAACTCGTCGGCAGCTTCACCACCGTCCGCAACGCCGGCGGCGAACTCAAACTCCTCAACCTCACCCAAAAAGTTCACGACGTCCTCTACGTCACCAAGCTCTACACCGTCTTCGACATCAAAGACGACGAATTCACCGCCGTCCGCTCCTTCGACTACTTCTTCGCGAAATAGCTCGTGTGGAGCGGGCACTCCTGCCCGCTGCCGTTGACTTTGATGTTGAAGTTGCACTGCCCCCCCGAACCGCCCGAGGCACGCCACAAACGTTCCCGATCCGGTTACAATTCCGAAAGAAATCATGGGCCTCGCAAATTGCGGAGACTAGGAGTCGCGCAGCTCATGGCCAGCAGTTCCGACCACCGCGCCTTACAACAGAAAACCGCCAGAGAATTAATCTGGACCTCCACGCATTCTTTCCATGGATGGACCTGCTCCCAGTGTGAATGGAATTACCCGCTCCCCACGCTGCTGAACGATCCTGAAGCCAAGACCGCCTATGACCGCCTGGCAGCGGCCAAATTCCGCGACCACAAATGTGCTGCCCACCTCTCGCGCCTCGGTTCCGCCGACGACGCCGACAGCTTCACCCCCCGCATCCGCAAACTCGTCACCCAGGGCTTCAAGCCCAAAGACGCCGTCGAGCTCTTCCTCCAGGAAATCGCCCTCGAATACCGCAACCAACCCAAAATCATGGACCAGGCCAAAGCCGACGCCGAAGACTTCCTCCGCCGCGTCCGCGCCGGCCTCATCTAAAGAGGATTCTCAAAACAGCATTGTCATCCTGAGCGAAGCCGTGACGAAGCGAAGCGGAGTCACGGCGCAGTCGAAGGATCCCTACCCCACACCGTCACGACGGGTCCGAAGAATTCTCTCCCGGGTGCCCCATTTCTCGCGCGTCCTTTGCGCGAGAAATGGGGATTTTCGACACAGCGAAGCCGAAGAGTTTTCCCGAACCCTAATTCTCAATCCCCATCTCCCGCATAATCCACGCATAATCAAACGACGCTTCCTTCAACCGGTCATATCTCCCCGACGCCCCTCCATGTCCCGCCGGCTGCAAATTGGTTTTCATAATCAAAATATTGTGATCCGTTCGCAAAGCCCGCATCTTCGCCACATATTTCGCCGGCTCCCAATACATCACCTGGCTGTCGTTGAACGACGTCTTCACCAGCATGTCCGGATACTTCTTCGCCTCCACATTGTCATACGGCGAATAAGTCACCATATACTCAAACGCCGCCTTCTCCTTCGGATTCCCCCACTCCTCAAACTCTCCTACCGTCAGCGGCAGCGATTCATCCAGCATCGTGTTCATCACATCCACAAACGGCACTCCCACCAGCGCCGCCTTAAACAAATCCGGACGCAAATTCAGCACCGCCCCCATCAGCAGCCCGCCCGCGCTCCGCCCTTCAATCACCAGCCGGTCCTTCGATCCATAACCATGACCCACCAGATATTCCGCGCACGAAATGAAGTCGGTGAACGTCGTCCGCTTGTTCATCATCCGCCCCGCATCGTGCCACGACTTCCCCATTTCGCCACCGCCGCGAATATGCGCCACCGCGGTCACCACTCCCCGATCGACCATGCTGAAAATATTCGAATTAAAAAACATGTCGATCGACACCCCATACGACCCGTACCCATACAAATACAGCGCCTCTTTCCCGTCGAGCTTCGTGCCTTTCAAATACACCACCGAAATCGGAATCTTCACTCCATCCGCAGCCGGAGCATAAATCTGCTCCACCTGATATTTTGTCCGGTCATACCCTCCCGGCACTTCCTTCTGCTTCAACAGCGTCGACGTCCCCTTCTCCATGTCATACGCAAACACCGACGCCGGCGTAATCGCCGACTGATATCCATACCTGAACTCCGTCGTGTCGTACACCCGATTCACATACGAATACGCCGCATACGCCGGCTCCGGAAACTCAATTCGCCGCGACTGCCCGCTCCGCAAATCCGTGACCCGAATCTGCGGCAGCCCGTTTTCCCGCTCGTACAGCACGTAGTAGTTCTTGAAGAAATCAATGTCGTCGAGCATCACCTTCGGATCCTGCGCCACCACTTCCTTCCAGTTCCCGCTTCCCGGGTCGCTCACCGGAACTTTCACCATCCGGAAATTCCGCCCCGTATCGTTCACCCGAATATAAAAAGTTTCCCCATTGTGGTCGGGATAATATTCCACCCCCTGCTTCCGCGGCTCCATCACCTTAAACTCCGCCGTCGGCTGATCCGCCGGAATGTACCGCGTCTCGCTGGTCGTATGGCTCGCCAGAATCAGAAAAATATAAGCGTCACTCCGAGTCCTGCCGGCATACACATCGAAGCGCTCGTCCTTCTCCTCATACACCACCGGATCCTCTCCGCTCACTCCCGCCGTGTGCCGGTACAGCCGGTACTGCCGCTTCGACACCGCATCTTCCTGCGTATAAAAAATCGTCTTATTATCGTTCGCCCACACCACCGACCCCACCCGCTCGGCGTGATCCGCCAATGTTTTCCCCGTTCGCAAATCCTTCACCGCCAGCGTGTATTGCCGGAACCCCGTGTTGTCGTACGAATACGCCAGCTGATTCCCATCCGGACTCACCGCAAACGCCGCCACCGACATGAACGCCTGCCCCTTCGCCATTTCATTGATGTCCAGCAGCACTTCTTCCGGCGCGTCCATGCTGCCCTTTTTCCGGCACCGGATCCCGTACTGCTTCCCCGCCTCCGTCCGCACGTAATAAAAATAGTCCCCCTCGCGATACGGAACCTCAACGTCAGTCTCCTTGATCCGCCCCAGCATCTCGTCATACAACTTCTTCTGAAATCCTTCCGTCGGCTTCATCACCGCATCGGTATAAACGTTCTCCGCCTCCAGATAAGCCCGCACCTCCGGATTCGGTTTATCCCGCAGCCAGAAATAGTTGTCCACCATCTTGTGCCCGTTGACCTCGGTCACATGCGGAACCACCTTCGCCACCGGCGGCTTCGGCAGAGACCCAGTATCCGCCGCCGTCAACACCAAGACCGATGCCAGCACCAACCCGCCCACGTAAATACGACGCAGCCAGCGATTCATGAATCCTCCGAAAGTGTGAGTTAGAAATAAGTGCCTGGAAAACTCGTCCGGGTGCCCCATTTCTCGCGTCCTTTGCGAGAAGTGGGGATTTTGCGTCCGCGTGCTCATCCGCAGCACTCTTGTTCGACAAGCGCACGATACTCCGACCGAATCCCGCTTTGCAACGTCACAAAAAAGCCATGTCATCCTGAGCGAAGTGGCGGCGCAGCGAAGCAGCGCCGCCACGCAGTCGAAGGACCCCGTGATTCCATCCCTCACCACAGGCCCGTAAAGGGGTTCTCTCCTGATTGACTCTGCTCCCAGGAATCTCTATGCTCGGCAATGAGCGCGAAGGGCGCCTCCAGTCCGCGGAAAGGGCCGTGCCCACCTTGTTCCACAATTTCGAAGGCCACGAACCTTCTTTCAGCCTGCCCGAGTGCGGACTCCAGGCGCAGTGAAAGGAGTTTCGTATGTTCCCCAACCCGCACGACGCGCTCCCACTCCCTCCCCGCCCAAATCTCGAACAATATAAAAAGCTCGCCAAAGACCTACTAAAAGCCAGCCAGTCCCCGGACCCAACCGCCCTCCACACCTGGTGCGCCCGCTGGATCAAAAAAATCTCTGCTGAAAGAATCGCTGCTGAGAGGTTTGTCATCCCGAGCGAAGGGGCGATGTCGCAAAGCGACACCGCCCCGCAGTCGAGGGACCCTGTGTTCGGTTTCGACACCGTCGATCAACTGGAGAACTTCGCGCGCCACAAATTGTCGGGGACCGCAACCCTAACCGCAGCCCAATTCGTAATCGCCCGCGCCCAAGGTTTCGAAAGCTGGCCGAAGCTAGCCAAACATCTAGAAGCCGTGGCCCGCGCGAATTCCCCAGTCAGCCACTTCGAGCAAGCCGCCGACGCCATCGTCACCGGCAATGCCGCGCATCTGGAAAAAACGTTGCACGAACATCCCGACTTGATCCGCGCAACGTCCACGCGCCGCCATCAAGCAACTCTGCTCCACTACGTCTCCGCCAATGGCATCGAAGACTACCGCCAGAAGACCCCCAACAACATCGTCAAGATCGCGAACCTTCTCCTGGGAGCTGGCGCCGAAGTCAACGCAGTAGCCGATGTCTACGGCGGAAGCACAACGCTCGGTTTGGTCGCGACCAGCATCCATCCCGAACGCGCCGCCGTCCAGGAAGCTCTGCTGCAACTCTTCCTCGATCATGGCGCAACCATCGACCCCGCAAACTCCCCAGCCGGACCGCTAATCAACATCTGCCTGGCCAACGGCCGCGTCCAGTCCGCCGAATTCCTGTCCCAGCGCGGCGCAACCCTCGATCTCGAAGGCGCCGCAGGCCTGGGCCGCCTCGATGTAGTCAAAGATTATTTCGATGAGTCTGGCGCTCTCCATCCGAGTGCGACGCAGACGCAGCTGGAACGCGCCTTCCTCTGGGCCTCCGAATACGGCCGCAACCCGGTAGTCGATTTCCTCCTGCAACGCGGCGTCAGCCTAGAGACGCAAGCCAACACCGGCCAAACCGCCCTCCACTGGGCCGTAATCGGCGGACAAGTGGACACAATCAAACTCCTCCTCGACCGAGGAGCGTCCCTGGAAGCCAAGAATGTCCACGGCGGAACCCCCCTAGGTCAAGCCCTCTGGTCCGCCACCCATGGCAACCCCAAAATCAACTACGCCCAAATCGCCGACCTACTCAGAAGCCACGGCGCGAAGGAGGAGTAAAGGAAAAAGGGAGGAGGCGTGAAGAAGCCGTAAACGCGGCCCAACCCCGAACGCGGACACAGCCGTGGAAGAGCGGCGCTTCAGCGCCGCGTCAAGCGAGCTGAATCATACGGGCTTCAGCCCCTGTGGTCGTATCTCCGGGTGCCCCGTTTCTCGCGCCCTTTGGCGGGAAGCGGGGATTTCATCGACGTGATGCCCGAACCATAACAGTAAATACCCCGTCCCAACCGCTCACAAATTCCCACCGAACACCTCTGCAACCCACCCTCGTCGACCCACCTCCACCCTCAACCGACCCGAAAACTACCCCGCTATTCCACACCCGGTGACGATCTTGGTTCCCCTCAAAAGGAAAAGGCGGCCGCCAGGCCGCCTCCGAGAGCCAAAAGCCAAGAGCCGAAAGCCGAAAGCCAAGAGCCGAAAGCCAAAAGCCGACCCTATTTCCTCCCCCGCAACATCTCCACCACCCGCTCATAATCATCCACCGTGTGATACTCAATCACAATCTTCCCCTTACCCTTGCGATCCCGGATCCTCACCCGCACCCCCAGCAGCCGCTCCAAATCCAGCTGCGCCGCTCGCACATTCGGATCCACCCACCGCGCCCCGCTCTTCTTGCGATCGACCGTCTGCCCCGGCATCCCCGGCACGGGATCAAGCAGCCCCGTCATCCGCATGATCAGCGTCTCCACCTGATCGAGCGTCATATGCTTCGCCACAATGTAATCGGCCGTCTTCTGGATCAGGTCCGGATCCTCCAGCTTCAGCAACTCCTTCGCTTCCGAGAATCCAATCTGCTTGTGCGCCAGCTGCTCCATCACCAGCACCGGCAGCTTCAGCAGCCGCATGTAATTCGACACCGACTCCCGCGACAACCCAACTCGCTCCCCAATTTGCGCCTGCGTCAGCGAAAATTCCTTGCTCAGCACCCGGAACGCTTCCGCCTGTTCCAGCGCGCTCAAATCCTCCCGCTGCAGGTTTTCGATGATCGTCATCTCCGCCGCCTGCTGCAGCGAAACCCGCCGAACCATCGCCGGGATCTGCGTCTTCCCCGCCTTCCTCGAGGCATGCAGCCGCCGCTCGCCGAGAATCAGGATGTACCGACCGTCCTCCTCCGACGGACGCACCATGATCGGCTGCACCACCCCGTTCGCCTTGATCGAATCCGCCAGCTCCTCCAGCTTCTCGTCATCGTCGACATACCGCGTCTGAAACGGATTCTTGTCGATATCCGCAATCGCCAGATTGACCACCAGATTCCCCGGCATCCGCGACTCCGCCTGCGCATAAATCGTAAGGGTCTCGTTCGAAGGCGGCGGCTCGAATGTGGGGACAGCCGCCCCCGGCTGTCCAGACGAGCGCAGCTCGGCCGCTGCCGGCGCCACCGCATCTTCCACCACAGCCTGAATGGTTCCATCAAAAGGAACCCCAGCGGCTGGCGCATGCACGTGTGGCGCGGGCACTCCCGCCCGCATGCCCGAGTCATCACCGTAATTCCGCGAGGTAGTGTCATTCGAAATAGCTTTGTCATTCCGAACGAAGTGAGGAACCTGCTGTTTGCCGGGAGTGCCTCCACCCTGACCCGGAGCGCCGCCCACCGCCCGCGGCCCCGGCAGCAGCGACTCCAGCCCCCGCCCCAAAGCCCGCCGCTTCTCCACCTTCTCTTTCTCCCCCGCCATCTTCTCCGCCGCCACCGTGTTCGTCATTCAGTTCCTCTCCCTCATTCTCCGCGTCTGTCATCCTGAGGCGCCGCACTCTGGCGCCGAAGGACCTATGCACTCAGCCGGTGCCATTCTCGCGCAAGCCGGGTGCCCCATTTCTCGCGCGTTCTTTGCGCGAGAAGTGGGGATCTGCTATGTATATCGATAACCATCAATCTATAATATCGACGCTCATCGATATATCAAGCGCTCTTGTCCATCTCGTCCGCGGCCTCTCCTCTGTGTTCCTCTGTGCCCTCTGTGGTTAAGTCTTGCCCTGAAGGCTGAGAGCTGATAGCCGCCGGCTGCCTCTCAATAATCTCCTTCGCCAGCCGTATGTAACTCTCCGCCCCCTTCGACCGCGGATCGTACTCCAGCGCCGCCTTCCCGTGACTCGGTGCCTCGGCCAGCCGTATGTTCCGCGGGATCGTCGTCTGGCACAGCGTCTCCCCAAAATAATTCTTCAGCTCAGTCATCACCTGCTGCGCCAGGTTGGTGCGCTCATCAAACATCGTCAGCACCACGCCCTCGATTCCCAATGAAGGATTCAGCCCCACGCGGATCCGCTCGATCGTATCCAGCAGCTCGCTCACGCCCTCGAGAGCGAAGTATTCGCCCTGCATCGGGATCAGCACCGCGTCGGCCGCGACCAGAGCATTCAGCGTGAGCAGATCGAGCGCTGGCGGACAATCCAGCACGATGAACTGAAACCGGTCGCGCAAAGGCGCGAGCGCATCGCGCATGCGATACTCGCGCCCCTCAGCGTCGACGAGCTCGAGGTTAGCGCCGATGAGGTTCTTGTGGGCAGGAATCAGCCACAGCTGTTCCAGCTCCGTCGTGAGTAGCGCCTCCTCAGCCGAGGCCGCGCCCATCAGCAGATGGTAGGAGCTGATGCGCTCCGGGTCCTTCACGAACCCCAAGCCGCTGGTGGCGTTCGACTGCGGATCGCAATCGACCAGCAGCGTGTTCACTTCCGCAGCCGCAAACGACGCGGCTAGGTTGATGGCAGTCGTAGTCTTACCCACGCCGCCCTTCTGATTGGCAACAGCGATAACGCGTCCCATGAGTTGTGAGGAGAACCAGAGCTACTGCGCAGCATAATCCGCTTCGCATTTCAAATGCAATGACGATCTGCTGTGCACGCGAGTGAATTGTGTGCAAAACAGGTCCAATGTTCCCGCAGGAACACTTTCTCGCATTTTGCATGGCAAAGCGGTCATGCATAAGTGAGGAAGTGTTCGTGCAGGAACATGATGTCGGTTTCGCCAAAATCCGATCCCCGACCGACGGAGTGTCTGACGCTTGAGCTCTCCAAGAATAAATCGAGAAGTGTTCCTGCAGGAACACTCCGTTGTGGGGTGTGCCAGATCCAAAGCGGTGCCGGGTTCTGCTGGCGAGAATTGTGGTTTCTGTAGAAGTGTTCCTGCAGGAACACTGTGGAAAACTCACTTGAGACGAGGATCATTGGGGGCGGTGGGTTATGGCTGATTTGGCGCTGCTTCCCACTTTATGCCACGAATATGCTGGGGTTGTTAATCTCATGCTCCGTAGTTGGGCGCATTGTGTGCTTTGTATTCCACTTATTACTTTGTTGGTTCGTGTCTGTGGCCCCGTAACATACGCGCTGGGAGGTAGCGATCTTGGATTTCGGCTCGGCCAGTTATGATTCAGGAGCTACTTTAGGCCAATTGTGATGGGTCGTTCCCACTTTTGCGACCGGAATGCTTGTGCCGAATTTAGACGGACCAACTAACGGGCCTCAGAAGGCATTCTGGTCCCACTTGTTCACTTGGTTGGTTCGGGTCGATCAGTGCGGTATCGCGCGGTGGGCCACGAGCAGGACGCGGGAGCGGGATTGGGGGACTGGGATTGGGGTTGACCATTCGAGGTGGGGAAGAGTTGAGCGGGCTTGGGCTTCTTGGGCGGCGCTGATCAGCAGGGCTAGGCGGCCGGCGGGGGCGACCAGGGCGGCGGCGGCGGGAAGGATGGCGTCGAAGCGTTCGACGGCGCGGAGGGTGACTAGGTCGAAGGTGGCGGTTAGGGTTTCGGCGCGGGCGGTTTGTATATTGACGTCCGTCAATGTAAGGGCGCGGGCGACTTCGCGGAGGAAGGCGGACTTTTTGTGGTTGGACTCGATCAGGGTGAGCGCGAGGTGCGGGGCCCAGAGTTTGATGGGGAGGCCGGGGAATCCGGCGCCGGAGCCTACGTCGGCTACGGACTCGGGGGCTAAAGCCCCTGTTTCTTTTTGGCTGGTTACGCGGCCCTGAAGGGCCGCTCTTCCACTGGGGCCGACGTGGCTGGGGTCGACGTGGCCTGCGGGGTAGCGGTGGCTGGAGCTGGTGTGGCTGGCGGGGTAGAGGTGGCGGGCGGCGAAGAGGCTCTCGCCGAAGTGGCGGGTGACGATGTCTTCGGGGTCGCGGATGGCGGTGAGGTTGATGCGGGCGTTCCAGCGGAGGAGTATATCGATGTACGTCGATATACTCTGGAGTTGCGCGGAGGAGAGGACAGCAGCAGGTTCCTCACCGGCGTTCGCCGGTTCGGAATGACAAGGGGCGGGGGGTTTGGAAGGTGCGGGAGCGCTCTCGGAATGATCGGCGGCGGCGATGGGTGCGCGGAGGAAGGGGTCGAGCAACTCGGCGATGTGGGCGGTGTTCATAGGGAGTAACGAGAGAATTGTAGATGGATTGTGGGATACTTGGGGGAGCGGATGCTCTCGGGGCACTGTGGGCTTGGGGTGCCGAAACGGGAACGGGATTCAAGAAAGCTGGAGTCGCGGGAGCCGGATGTGGCATCCAATTCTGATATGAAGCGGACGAGCGGGGAAATTTTCGACGAGAAGTACAGAGTGGTTACGGTGGAAAGCCAGTGCCTGGTGATTCGGGGCGTGCGAAGTGGCAAGGTGCTGACCATCGTGAATCCGAACCCGGAGACTCCGCTGACGCCTGCCGATTATCCGCCGGGAAAGCTCATTGCGTTGACCGATCCTTCGCTTGCGCCTTTGAATTAAGGCGTGCTTCCGGGGGTATTGTTCCTGGGGCTGAAGCCCGTTAATTTTTTTTGGGCGGTTTACGCGGCGCTGAAGCGCCGCTCTTCCACGTTATCTGCCCGCTCTTCCGCGATAGGTGCGCGCCCTTCCACACACCTACGCTCTTTCACGTCATCTATCCGCTCTTCTTGGTTGGTCTGGATTCCTGATTCACACCAAGAACGCGAGGTCCCTCCACTACGCCGTCGCTTACGCTCCGGCTTCGGTCGGGATGACAAGTTTGTTCGCGATTCCGCGGCTTCGGTTGACAGTTTCTGCGCGATTCCGGCGGCTTCGCCTGGCGGGGATAGCTGAGGCGGCTGTCGCTCCATCTGTTGGGTGGTCCTCCCAACTGGTTCATTTGCTGTTGGCAGTTGGCGGACAGGAGTGTCCGCCCCACATTACTTCTTCCACATTACATTTACTTCTTCAAGGTGGCAGGCCAATTGGTGAGCAGGGTGATGGAGGTGGATTTGGTGTGGTCGGCGGTGAGGACTACGAAGCGCTGGCCGTCGGCGCTGACGTCGTAACTGGGAGCGGCGAAGTTCGGCAGATCGAGTTGAAAGAGCGGCCGGATGTCATTCACACGAAAGTTCGCCTGCTTGCCGATCGCCCCCACCATCAGCCGGTTTCCCATGGTGGCGAAGAAGAATTCGCCGTTGCGGCCGAAGCGAGGGAGGTAAGCGCCCGTGGTGGAAACCTGATACTTGGCTCCGTTGGAGAGAAAGGGGATGACATAGACTTCGGGCCGGCCAGTTTCGTAGGAAAAGTAGGTGATCGAGCGGCTGTCGTGAGAGAACAGGCCGTCATACGCACTCACGGACATGGTGGAGATGGCTGGTGGACGAAACGGTTTCCGATCGCCGGCCAGCGGCAAAATCCAAACTGACCATATCCCTTCTTTCGATTCCTGATCGAAGGCAATATATTTCCCGTCTGGAGACCAGTCCACCGCCTGGACCCTCACATAAGCGTCATCGGTTTTTGTATAGAGAGTCTCTTCGGGTTGACTGCCGTCGAGAGTTCGGCGCCGGATTGAGGCTTTGCCATTCTCAATGACGCTGTAGGCTAATTCCTTTCCGTCCGGCGACCAGTGCGGCCAGAAGTCGTCCGGCCCGAAGGTGATGCGAGTGGGCTGCCCACCCGCAACCGGGTAAACCCAAACGTCTCGCTTTTCGGTTCGCGGATCCTTCACTGAGGCGGCGATGAACTTGCCGTCGGGCGAGAATGTCGGCTCATAATATTCCGCAAGTGGGCCGGGAGTGGCGATTACATTTCCGCTGCGGTCAAACACCTTCAACTCCGATTGTGCGGAGGTTTCGTGGTAAGCGAGCACGCCATTAGCCGACACGGAGAAATTTGTGGCTTCGCCCAGGGTTTGAGGATCGCCCGAGAGCTTGAAGGTGTTTGGGCTTAAGGTCTGGGCCAGGATGCGATTGTCGTGGACAAACAATAAGTGACCGGACGCGAATCGCGGGAGGTAACCGGATGCGATCGTAGTTCCGTCCTGGCCCGAACGATCGAGCGAGGCCATCTTGATTTGGCTGGAGCCATTCGACAAGGTTGTGGAGTAGAGGAAATGTTTGCCATCCAAGAAGAAAGAGGGTCGGCGGTGGCCAAGTTCGTTTTGGTCGACCTTCGAGACCGGCGACGCTTCTCCGCCGGCTGCGGACACGCGGTAGATCGGGCCGAAGAACTGCTTGCAGAAGAGAATGGTGCCATCAACACTCCAGTCACCACAATAGCTCTCGGCCTGATCGGCGAGAGTTTGCGGTTCGCCTCCGGAGAGGCTGATCTTCTTTAGTTTTCGATCGGCGATGAAGCCGAGGTAATGACCGTCGGGCGACCAGAAGGGAGTGGAGGCGTCTTCCGTGCCGGGCAACATCGTGGCCTGCTGGGCGTCGAGCGGGCGCAGCCAAAGGTTAGTGCTGCCTTTTTCGTCGACGGCGGTGAAAGCCAGAGTCATGCCGTCCGGCGAGACGACGACCGGGCCGGCGTCGAAACCCGAGGGGCGGAACGCGGTCCCGCGCGGGGGTGGAATGTAGGCGCGCACCGAAGGCGCGGAAGCGTTACCACGTTGCGAGAAATAGAAAACGGCGGCCGCGGCGACGAGCAGAAGAGCGGCGGCGGCCAACAGGGTGCGAGGGGCGATCGTCGTTGAGGATTGAACTTTGGTTGTTGCGGCGGTTGTTGCGGCGGTTGTTGCTGCGGGTGGCGGCGATTGCGCAATCCCTTTCAGCTGCAGGCGAACATCGTGGGCCGACTGGAAACGCTCTTCGCGGTCCTTTGCCAGGCAGGCTGTTACGAGATAGTCGAAGGCCGGCGGGGTTGAGGGTTTGCTGGCGCCGATGGGTGCGGGATCTTTTTCCAGAATGGCGGAGGCTACGCTGATCTGACTCTTGCCTTCGAAGGCACGCTTGCCCATGGCCATTTCGTAGAGGACGGCGCCGAAGGCGAAGATGTCGGAGCGGGCATCTGCCTCTTTCCCTTCGATTTGTTCGGGAGACATGTACTGGATGGTGCCGACGACACTACCGGCCACGGTGAGCGGGCTGACGGGAGTGGGGCCGGACATGGTGCGGGCGGCGGATAGAAGCGGAGCTGATCCCGAGCCGGCCGCGCCGAGTGTGGCCGGCTTGGCCAGGCCGAAATCCATCAGCTTGGTTCCTGCCTTGGTCAGCATGATGTTGCCGGGTTTGAGGTCGCGGTGCACGATGCCGGCGCGGTGCGCGATCTCTAAAGCTTCGGCGACTTCCATGCCTATTTTCAGAAGTTCGGAGAACGGCAAGGCGCCTCGGCGCAGGCGATCGGCGAGAGTTTCGCCGTCGAGGAACTCCATGACCAGGAAGTCGGTGCCGTCTTGCGAGCCGACGTCGTAAAGATGGCAGATGTGTGGGTGATTCAGAGAGGAGACGGTGCGGGCTTCGCGCTCGAAGCGGTGCTTGAATTCGGGACTGGCGGAAAGATGCGTGGGGAGAATCTTGATGGCGACGGTGCGGTCGAGGCGCGTGTCATTGGCGCGGTAGACTTCGCCCATGCCGCCGGCGCCGAGCGGGGATTGAATTTCGTAGGGGCCGAGTCTTGTGCCAGAGGGCAGGGGCATGGGTGCGGGTCATTATAGCGTGGGCGAGCTTGCGGATTTGAGCATCTTGCTTCTGCCGCGCTGCGCGCTGGCGGGACAGCCGAGACTGCTGTCGCTACATCTTTTTGGTGGCCTTCCGGCGGTTCATTTGCTGTCGGCGGTTGGCGGACAGGAGTGTCCGCCCCACATAGTTGGGGCTTGACAAAGGGCGGAATATTCTGTATATTCAGTTTGTACTGAAAGAAACATTATGGCGGAACTGACGGGCGTGCAGAAGCAGTACATCCTTCACTGGGGGGAGATGGGGACGCGGTGGGGGATCAACCGGACGGTGGCGCAGATTCACGCGCTGCTGTACTTGTCGCCGCGAGCGATTCCGGCGGAGGAGATTGCCGAGACGCTGAGCGTGGCGCGGTCGAATGTGAGCACGTCGATCCGGGAACTCGAAACCTGGGGGATCGTGCGCGCGGTGCATGTGCTGGGCGACCGGCGCGAGCATTATGAGTCGATGAAAGATGTGTGGGAGATGTTCCGGCTGGTGATCGAGCAGAGGAAGCGGCGGGAGATTGACCCCACGCGGGAGATTTTGCGGCAGTGCCTGACGGATCTCGATCCTAAGGAGCTGGGAGCGGACTACACGCGGGAGCGGCTGGCTGCGATGGCGGGATTTTTTGAGGCGGTGACGGAATTGTACGACCAGATGAAGCGGTTGCCGACTGGCACGGTGCGGAAATTGTTGCGCATGGGGACGAAGGTGCGGAAGAAGGCGGGGTGACCCCCTTTTTTGGCGCCTTCGTTCTGTGTATACAGAAGTGTCTGACACGGGAGGCCAACGATGGGTGCGACAGTTGTCATCACCGGGGCGTTCAGCTACACGGGGAAGTATGCGACGCGGCTTTTGCTTGCGCGCGGATATGAAGTGCGTACGCTCACGAGCCATCCCCCGGCAAGTTGCGGGAGCGTTTCGGTTTTTCCCTACAATTTCGAACGGCCGGAGGAATTACGCCGCAGTCTGGAGGGCGCGTCGGTTCTGATCAACACCTATTGGGCGCGCTTTCCGCGCGGAAACGCGAGCTTCGAAACCGCGGTGCGAAACTCGCGCACGCTGATCAAGGCTGCGAAGGATGCCGGGGTCGGGCGGATCGTGCATGTCAGCATTGCCAATCCTTCTCTTGAGTCTCCGCTGGGTTACTACAAAGGAAAAGCCGAGGTCGAGCAGGCCGTGATCGCTTCGGGGCTCTCGTACGCGATCTTGCGGCCGACGGTTATCTTCGGGGCGGAAGACATCCTCATCAACAATATTGCGTGGTTTGTGCGGAATTTTCCGGTGTTTGGGATTCCGGGAGATGGGCAGTACGGGATTCGTCCGATATACGTTGAAGATATGGCTCGTTTGCTGGTGGACGCGGCGAAGCAGGCGGGGAATTCGGTGATCGATGCGGTTGGACCTGAAACATTCAGCTTTGAAGAGTTGGTACGGCTGGTTGCGGAGCGGGTGGGACGGCGGGTTCGGCTGATTCATTTGCCGGCGGCGCTGGCGTATGTGTCGACGCTGGTGACTGGGTGGATGGTGGGCGATGTCGTTCTTACGTGGGAGGAATATCAGGAGCTCATGAGTAACCTGCTGGCGCCGAGTGGGGATGCTTCTGGTGCGAGTCGCTTGAGCGCATGGATTGGCGCGAATCGCGAGAGTGTCGGGAGAAAATATGCGTCTGAGGTCGGACGGCATTTTTGAGCCAGCGCGGAACGCAAGGTCCCTCCACTGCGCTCGCGGTCGCTCGCTTTGGTCGGGATGACAGAGTGGGATGGAGGCATTATGAGCACGGTGTGGATGATTCGGGCGATCTGGGGAGCGGGGGCGGTGCATGTGGGGATCATGGCGGCGAATGTGCCGCTGCCGGGGCGGCTGCGGGTGCGGGAGCGGCTGGCGGGAGTTCCGAAGTTCGTGCGGCAGATTTTCTACGTGCATTGGGTCTACATCGTGATCGTGCTGGGGATGTTTGCAACGCTGTGTTTCGGGTTTGCGGCGGAGCTGGCGGGGGCGAGTGCGCTGGGACGGTTTCTGAGTGGATTCATGGCGGGGTTCTGGCTGCTGCGCATTGTGCTGCAGATTTTTTATTACGATCGCGAGATTCGGCGGGCGAACTGGGGTCTGGATTTGATGTATATCGGGTCGCTGGTGGTGCTGGTGGGGATTTTTGGGATGGCGGTGGTGAGGCCGGTGGGGTGAGGGAAGTCAAAGTCCCCGCTTCTCGCACAGAACGCGAGAACGGTGGGCACCCTGGGGGGAAATGAGGGGAATGATGACGACGACATTGGAGCGGCTCAAGGGAAAGCAGGTTCCTCCCTTCGGTCGGATTGACAACGGTTATGTTGGGCGGGATGACAAGCGGTATTCGTGGTTCGGGCCCGAGGTCGAGCGGCGTCAGAACGACAAGGCGCGTGTATGGGCGGCGACTTGTGCTACTG
The DNA here is from genome assembly GCA_013289685.1 of Acidobacteriota bacterium. Taxonomy (GTDB): domain Bacteria; phylum Acidobacteriota; class Terriglobia; order Terriglobales; family Acidobacteriaceae; genus Sulfotelmatobacter. Next base: position 18,382 of record JABCZL010000015.1, read on the forward strand.
GGGGAGCGGCGGTTTGGGCGGGGATGGCGGTGCTGGCGCGGGTGGGAATAGCGCGGATGGGAGCGATTGAGTTGCTGTTTCTGTTGGGGCCACTGGTGATTGTTCCGCTGGGGATGGAGTTGGGGCGCGAGATGGGCGGAGACGGACGGTTGGAGGAGATCGCCCGGCGGTTGCAGCCTTTGGGCGCGGCGCTGGCGGTTGGGGCGATGTGGTTTGGTCCGGGACGGAGGGCTGGGTTATTCGCTGTGGGGTGGTTGGTGGTTTGTGGGCTCGTGGCGGGGACTGGGCTTGTCGGACTGGTGCGGGCGCTGAAGGGAGACACGGACAGGAGTGTCCGCGCCACACTCAGCATCGCACGAATCGATCTGGCGGTGGGTGGGGCCTGGCTGGTGGCGTCGCGGTTGGGGATGCGGCCGATGGGAATTCAGGAGCCGATCGGATTGCTGACGGCTGTGCACTTTCACTTCGCTGGATTTGCTACGGCGATGATCGCTGCGGCGACGCTAGAGTTCTGCGAAAGGCGCGGGGAACAGCGGTGGCTCAGGCGGTTGGTGCTGCTGGTGGCCGGGCTGCCGATCGTGGTGGCGGTGGGGTTTGTGATTTCTCCGGTGCTGAAGATGGGGGCGGCGGTTCTTTTTTCAGCGAGCGTCGCGGGGCTGGCAATCGCGGTGCGCGCGTGCGGGAGGAAGGCGGAAGAACCTACGGCGCGGATTCTGCTGCAAGTGGCCGCGGGCGCGATTTTTGCGGGGATGGTGCTTTCGGGAGCCTATGCGATTGCCGATTACGTGGGAAGCGATATGTTGACGATCCCGCAGATGGCGAGAACGCACGGCATCCTGAACGCGGTTGGATTCTGCCTCATGGGGTTGCTGGGATGGCTGGTGGAGGGGAGCAGCCGCCAGTTACCAGTACCCAGCCGCCAGTAACCGAGGTGCAGGGGTTTTCGACGGGAGTGTTGCGGGAACCTGTACACTAACTGGAAACTGAGAGCAAACAATTGCCGGGCACGATTCCGGCTTGGTTTCCATGACGCAGGAAAAGACGCAACGGAACGAACCAGCGGGAGCCGGCCAGGTTTCCACAAACTTCGGGACGCGGGGCTCAGGTGCGGAGTCTGGGGTGGCGGATTCGTCGGCGCATTCCTCGTCCTCATCGGTGATATCTCCCGATCCTTCCAGTGAAAGCGTTCTCAACAGAGAGCTGCGCCGGCTGAACCGGGCGTTGCACGCGCTGAGTGCGTGCAATCAGGCGCTGGCGCAGGCTGCCAGCGAGCAGGAGTTGCTCGACCAGATCTGCGACATCATCGTGCGGGTGGGTGGATACCGGATGGCGGGCATCGCCTACGCGGAACAGGACGAAGAGAAAACGGTACGGCCGATGGCGCATGCGGGCCACGGCAGCGACTATTTCAATACCATCCGGCTGAACTGGTCCGATACTCCTGAAGGTCGCGGTCCGGTGGGCACTGCGATCCGGGGGAACCAGATTCGAGTCATCGCCGACACGGCTCACGATCCGACGTTTGCACCCTGGCGCGAAGCCGCATTGCAGCGGGGATATGCGGCAGTGATCGCGCTGCCGCTGCGGGTCGCGGGCTCCGCTTTCGGCGTGCTGGCGATTTATTCGGAGCAGGTGGGTTCGTTCGAGAGCTCGGAAGTGGAACTGCTCACCGAGGTGGGGAACAACCTGGCTTATGGGATCACGGCGATTCGTTCGCAGGACGAGAGCCGGCGGGCGACGGCCGCACTGAAGGAAGCCGAGGCGAAATACCGCCAGTTGGTGGAGCAGGTTCCGGCGATTTCATATGTGGCGGAAGCCGGAGTGCATGGCCGCTTTCTTTATCTCAGCCCGCAGGTGAGTTCGATTCTCGGTTACCGGCCGGAGGACTGCCTGTCTGATCCGGACTTCTGGTGGAGCCACCTGAACCCGGATGACCATCCGGTAGCGCTGCTGGAGGACACTTGGGAGGAAGGGCGTCCATTTCAGGTGGAATACCGCATGCGCAGGCAGGATGGCCGCGAGGTGTGGCTGCGCGACGAGGCAGTGATTGTGCGCGACCCGCAAACGGGGAAAAGGCTGACGCGCGGCATGCTGATCGACATCACCGAGCGGAAACTTGCCGACGAGGCGCTGCGGCGCAGCGAAGAAAACTATCGGATGTTCGTGGCGCAAAGCTCGGAAGGAATTTTCCGGCAGGACTTTGACGCTCCACTGGCGATTGACCTGCCTGAGGATGAGCTGGTTCACCATATTCTTCACGATTCGTACATGGCGGAATGCAACCAGGCGATGGCTCGCATGTATGGAGTGGCTTCTCCGGCAGAGTTTCTGGGAAAGCGGCTGACGGAATTGCTGGCGGTGGATGAGCCCCATAACGTTGAATTAACGCGCGAATACATTCGGAATGGATTCCGGTTGCTGGAGCGGGAATCACACGAAATGGACATGAACGGGATCCCCAGAGTGTTCCTGTCCAGCATGTTTGGCATTGTGGAAAAGGGGAAGCTGTTAAGGACGTGGGGAATTCAGCGAGACATTACCGAACGCCTGAAGGCGGAGGAGGCTCGTCAGACAGCAGAGGACGCGCTGCGGGAGAGCGAGGAGCGCTACCGGACGTTCGTGGAACAAAGCGAGGAAGGAATATTCCGGATGGAATACGACCCGCCGGTTCCGTGTGACCTGCCGATCGCGGAGCAACTGGCGATAGGCCTGAAGAACGGGTACATGGCGGAATGCAACGACGCGATGGCGAAAATGTACGGGCGGGAGTCTTCGAAGGAATTGATGGGGAAACCGCTGACCGACTTTCTGGTCCTGCATGATCCGGTGACGCGGGAGTTTATGGAGAACTTCGTCCGCAGCGGTTACCGGACGACCGACCAGGAGTCGCGGGAGGTGGACGCCCAGGGGCAGAAAAAGATTTTTCGCAACACTATGATGGGGACGGTGATCGACGGACACTGGGTGCGGACGTGGGGCATTTCCCGGGACGTAACCGCGCGCATGCACCTGGAGGAACAGCTCAGAAACGCACAGCAACTGGAGGCGATTGGGCGGCTGGCGGGAGGCGTGGCGCATGACTTCAACAATATTCTGAGCATCATCATGGGGCACGGTGAGTTATTGCTGGCGAGCGCGGGAGGGGACGACCGCGTGCGCAACGGGCTGGAGCAGATTCAGCGGGCGGCGGACCGGGCGGCATCGCTGACCCAGCAACTGCTGGCCTTCAGCCGGAAGCAGGTGCTGCAACCGAAGATTCTGGATCTGAATGAGGCGGTAGCCGACGTGCAAAAGATGCTGGCGCGGGTGATTGGCGAAGATATTGAGCTGATCGCTAGCCTGCATCCGTCGCTGGTGCCGGTGAAGGCCGATCCGGGCCAGGTGGAACAGGTGTTGATGAACCTGGCGGTCAATGCGCGGGATGCGATGCCGCACGGCGGCAAACTCATGATGGAAACCTGCAACGTGGAGCCGGATGAGCGAATGACGCGCGATCTCGAACTGGCTCCGGGCCGGTACGTCATGCTGCGAGTGACCGACTCCGGACATGGGATGAATGCGGGAACGCTCTCCCATATCTTCGAACCATTTTTTACGACCAAGCCGATGGGCAAGGGCACGGGACTTGGGCTGGCGACGGTCTACGGAATTGTGAAGCAGAGCGGTGGCGCCATCGAGGTGGAGAGTGAAGTGGACCGCGGGACTACGTTCCGAATTTACCTGCCGGCAGTGGAGGGCGCCACGCGCAAGTCGCCGGAGCCGAGGGCGGGCGAGAAAGTGGCGGGAGGGACGGAGACGATTCTGATCGCCGAAGATGAGCCGGATCTGCGCGAACTGGCGCGTATTTTTCTGGAGGGATACGGCTACAAGGTACTGGAAGCGGCGAGCGCCGAGCAGGCGATCCAGACGGCCGCCCTGTTTGCCGGGCCCATCGATCTGTTGCTGACCGATGTCATTATGCCGGGCGTGAGCGGAGCCCAACTGGCGGACAGCATCCTGAGCCAGCGTCCGCAAACCCGCATTGTCTACATGACCGGATACACCGACGATATGGTGGTGCAGCACAAAGTGCTGGAGCCCGGGGTGAAGGTGTTGCAGAAACCGTTTGGAAAAGTGGACCTGGCGTTGAAGGTGCGCTCGACGCTGGATGAGCAGCGGTAAAATTCAGAAGCATTCACCACCCTTCCTGCGTCAGGGCAAGCACCGGACACAGAGGAATCACGGGAGAAACGAGATTATTAGCTTATGACGAAGTTGCAGGACGGCGGCGGGATTGCGGACGAGGCGAGGGCGGCGGCGGGCGCGAAAATCTGGGTGACGCTGAAAGGGTTGCCCCTGACGATTCGATTGGAGTGGCCGTTCCATCCGTCGACGTCGGGAGCGGATTTTTACGTGCTGCATGGGGACATCCGGCTGGAGGGATCGGAAGGATTGCACGCGCCGGTGGCGGTGAATCTTTCGCAGACGGTGCGCGAGGTGATGCCGTCGATGGAGCCGAAGGATGCGGAGGCTCCGGTGATTAACGCGCTGCGCAAGGAAGTCGACCGGCGGCAGATTGAGTTCTTGAAGTCGGGGAAATTGCTGCCGGTGCCGTTTTCGAGTCGCCATTACGATTTCAAGCGGGGGCAGTGGGTGTTTGGCAAGGCCAGCGATGAGGCCATGGCGGAGTTCATTGAGAGGAAGGTGTACTGGGAGACGAGGCTATCGGCTGATTCCGCTTCAGAGTCAAAGTCCCCACCCTCTCGCACAGAACGCGAGAAGGGTGGGGCACCCGGGCGGGTGTGGATTGGGGATCCGGCGGAGGCGCAGTATGTGCAGACGACGCCGGCGCATTTGATGGAGATTGCGGCGCGGCTGGTGGCGGCGGAGGGGCTGCTGCGGATCAAGGGGGAATGGGCGGAGGCTACTCCGGGGCTGATGGGCCAGGCGGAACGATTCGAGAATGCGCGGCGGCAGGCGGTGGAAGAGTTGGAGAAGAAGCACGCGTTTGAGAGAGCGTAGGCGAGTTCTTCGCCGCGGATTTGCGCGGATCAACGCGGATAAATCTTTCTTGGATTATTTCTCAGGGGCTAAAGTCCCGAATTCCTTTATGTTTTGACGCGGCCCTGAAAGGCCGCTCTTCCACGTTCTGACAGGGCTGGGCTTCGGCGTTTCGACACATTTTCCTGCAACGAGGTTGTTGAGTGAGTGCATCGAAGGGAGTGTAGCGGGTTGCCGGGTAGGGCAGAGTAGCGGCGACGTTTTGAGAGCTGTGGGCAGCGTGGGGCCGCGAAGAGCGCGGAAGGGTGAGGGGTGTGGGAACGGGACGTTACGGACGCGGGCTCTCGATTGGTCTGCGGCTGATTGTTTTGGCGATTGTTTTGGCGACCGCTGGCGGGAGTGCGCGGGCGCAGGACGAACCCAGTCCGCCGCCTGCCGCGCAGCCAGCGAATCCCCAGCCGGAGCCGTCTTCCAAGGATGAGAAACCCGCACAGGAAAAGAAAGATGAAGGTTCGAATCCTGCACAGCAAGCCGCAGAAAAAACGAAAGACGTGACCCTGGGGGCGGCTCAAGCCACAAAAAACGCGGGGGAGGCCGCGCTGGTCAAGGCGCGCGATTGGGAGAGCGGCTGGTTCGCCGGCGTATATGTTGAAAGGGGCCGGCCGCTAGTTTCGATGACCGCGCAGCAGCGGCGCGAGATTTATCTGCAACAGACGCTGACGACGCCGGGGCCGTATTTGAAGCGCATGTTCGCGGCGAGCTTTGACCAGATGCGCGGAGTGCCCTGGCAGTGGGACGACGGCTGGGCGGGATATGCGGAGCGGTTTGCGTCGCGCGAAGGACAATTTATTGCGGCCAACAGCCTGGCGGCGCTGGGCAACGCGGCGCTGCGATACGAACCGCGCTACGATCAATGCCGGTGCCGGGGCTTCTGGCCCAGGACGCGGCACGCCATCATGCGAAACTTTGTAACCTACAATCAAAGCGAGCGTGAACTGCGCCCGCAGTGGGGGTTGTACGGCGGATCGTTTGGTGGGGGAATGATTTCGACCGCGTGGAAGCCGCATCCGCGAAACGTTTTCGCAGAAGGAGGCCGAGCTGCGGCGGAGCAAGGCGGGTTCGGCGCGCTGTTGAATTTGTTTATTGAATTCTCGACCGACATCAACCGCAAGATGGGGGCGAAGAGGCGGTAAGAATTTCCCCGGTCTCCCGCAGTTGAGTTTTCCTGATTTTCACTCACACCGACGGCTTCCGCACGATCTGTGCGACCACACTCCCGAGAGTCAGGAGCGACATCAGGGAGATGATCCCGAGCGAAATTACGCAATAGATACACCAGACACCGAGGGTGTTGGCTTCGATGTTGGCGAGGTAAAGCGAATAGGTGAGTCCGGCGAAGGTGGGAACGAGCAACAATCGGTAGGAGCGCAGGAATGCGAGCGCGCCCATGAGAATGTATCCGGCAATGCCGAGGGCGGCGACCGGAATTCCGAAGCGCACGACGGCGAAGGGGCTGTGGTTGACTACGCCGCAATCCCAGTGCTCATTGATGCTGCAGGGAGAATCGCCGTAGGTGCGGTAGTGTTCGCGCAGGGCGAGAGATGAAACGATCACGCCAAGTATGGCTAAAATCAGAAGCAGATATTTCATGCAATTCCTTCTTTATGATTCTTTTGGGCGAATGTGAACGAGTTTCTTCAAGCAGACCGCGGAACAACCTGTGTTGGGCGCAAAAAACCACCTGAGGCGCTGAAGCACACCTATATTTTATGTCGGAGTGGCCTTTCCAATTCGGACGAACCGCGCTAGAGAGAGGCGGTCAACTTTCGCAAGCTCCAGTGGCCCACGAATTTACGGTCTGCAACATCGGGATGCTTGTAACCTCCGAAGGTGAATTCATGGACAACTGCATCCTTGATAAGGATGACGTGGCCGCCGCTCCAGGCGTAATAGGAGCCAGTGGGATGGTCCTCAAAGAAGCTATGCACCGCCGCCTCATTTGCGTTGTCGAGGTCGCAGGCACAGGCCACGCTCTTGCCAACCAAATACGCGGCAAGGTCCCCTCCGTTGCCGCCCATGGCCCCGGAGTTTCCGCTGATTCCCAGCACGGCGCCGGCGAAGGTCGTGCAGTCGAAGCCTCGCCGTGAATTGTCGATCTCGAATCCATCCCCATAATAAAAATAATACTTGCCATCGATGGCAGGAATGTAAGCGATGGCACCGCCTCCACTACCGTCATCCGCACCCGTGTAGTTCAGGGTAGGCGCGTCATCCTCACCGAGCTTATCGTCCCCCAGATGATCGCTCAGGTCGCCGCTGTAGGGCTGTACGGGGCAATCGATGATTTGCACGTTGGACACTGAAACGACCATTCCATCGCGCTCGACGAGCAGGGCGGCGCGTGCTTTGGTTGCCCACAATTCCTGATCGTCAAAGATTTTGAGCAAGCCTTTCAGTTTTTCAAAGTTCAACAGATCACTGTGGTTTTTCGCCCGATCGGTTAAATCCAGGCAATTGTCTTCGTTATCCTGCGGCAGCCGGCCACCGGCGGAAACGGGAGGCGGGGTCGCATCGACGTGCAACAACAGGGAGTAGCCGTCAGGTGGCAAATCGCCGGTATAGCGGAGGTGATAGCCACCGGCAGAAATGCCGCTCTGCATCGGTTTGCGGGTGATAGCGTGAAGTTGGAGCGGATGGGCTACTCGGTTCAGTCGATGCAAGGTCGTCCCGCCCGGGTCGACCCGGCCATCGGAAGAGCCACCCCAAAAATCCTGAAACGATGTGATCGCCTGCACCACATCGTCGGGGCATTTGGTCGGGGTCTTCGAAGGAGTTGGCGTCGCCACTGCGGCATTGGGCGTTTTATAAACTCCAACCGCAGCGAGAAGGTTCTGAATCTTGGTCAGATCCATTGGAGAGCTGTTCACGCCTTTTCCCACGGATCCTGAAATACTGACGTTCATGGGTCATCTCCTCATGCCACAAGATGCGTATCCCGGGACCTCCTTTTCGGCCCTAAAAAACGGGCCCTATTGTACACCTGTTTCGGGGATTGGCGGTGAGAAAGGGTTTTGGCACCGATCTAGGTTGGATTGGCGGCAAGCTTTTCAACTGCAGTCCCCCGACTTTGGCGGGCGATCCCGTACCGTGCGGTGCGAAAATGCCGTTGCGCCCTTGTGACAGCGCCGGGCTGGCCTTTGGAAGAGTGCGCGGCGGCGACGTCATTTATTAAATCTGAAACCTGCCAGTCGCTGCCGTGATACCACTTGATGATTCTGCCGTCGGGGCCGATGACGGCGGTGCTGAGGTTGTGGGTGATGAGTCCGGCTTCGGGCTTTACCGTGAGCGCGAAGAAGGCGGCGATTTTGGGTAGGTCTGCGGCACTGGGGACGGCGAATTCCCAGCGGGTGAACAGCGCCGGATCGTTGGTGTGGGCCACGGAGAATCCGTAGTCGCGGAGAACTTTGGGCGTGTCGTGCTCGGGGTCGAAGCTGATGCTCAACAAATGAGCCCGAGACAGCGACGGATTGGTGCCGAGCTGTTTGTAGATTTCCGCGAAGTTGCTGGTCACGCGTGGGCAGAAGTCGGGGAAGGGACAGCGGGTGTAGATGAAGGTGACCAGCAGGACTTTGTCGCCATAGTGCTTCAGGGAAATGTGCTTGCCGCTTTGATTGGTGAAAGAAAAGTCCGGGACACTCTCTCCGGGGGTGGGAATGTGCAGCGAGTTTGCGGCTGGGGTGGGATCGATGTGCTTGAGGACTTTCACATTTTCTAGCCAGTAGTCGGGCGGCACCTCGGAATCCGCATCGCGCAGGAGCACAACCTCGGCGGAAATGGAATCGCCGGGGGTGAGTTGATTCAGCGTGGCTGCGGGTTTGACCTTGTAGGTCATGGCCATGGCGTCCATGAAACCGAGGATGGCGTCGCCGTCGATTAGAGCGGACCCGGCTTGTGTGTCGATGGAAACGACGCGGCCGGTGAAGGGATAGCGTTTCGCAACCGGTGTTTTTGCGCGATTGCAGGATGGGAACAGGAACGCGCCGGTAAGGACGAGAGCGACTAGAAAAATACGATGGCTGTGATTGTGCACGCTGTACACACTTTAACTCCGAGGGGGAGTGTGGTGCCACGAGCGTTGTTTGGAATACGAGTTTTGTGACATCCTCAGGGGTTATGGAGTCTTTAACCGCAGAGGACGCGGAGAAGAGCCGCAGAGGACGCAGAGAAGAACACGGCAATCGTTTTTCTCTGCTGCCTCTGCGGCTTGTCTTTGCACGCGGATAAAGGCTTTTCTAGCGGTTCAGATTTCACACGGCGAGGTCTCCGATGGCATGCAATCCTGAGGTATTGAAGCACGTTCCACTTTTTGCGCTGCTCGATGAAGAAGAGACGGCGGTGCTGGCGGGGCAGGTGCGGCTGAAAACGTTCGCGCCGCGGCAGCGCATTTACAAGATCGGCGACGCTGGCGGGCAGGCGTATGTCGTGGTGTCGGGCCGGGTGCGGGTCGCGACTGTCGACCAGGACCAGCAGGAAGTCGTGGTCGACGAACCCTCGCACGGAGAGTTTTTCGGATTTGCGTCGATGCTGGAGCAGACTCCGCATCAGACCGAAGCGGCGGCGATCGACGAGGCGGTATGCCTGGAGGTCGATCAGAAAGATATTGCGGTGCTGTTGCAGCGCAAGCCGCTGGCCGGGATGGATATGCTCCGGGTGCTGGGAAGGCAATTTCACGCTTCGCAGCAACTGGTGCGGCTGCGGGCGAACCGGCATCCCAATGACGTGATTGAGAAGGATGCGACCTACGGCGAGCGCATTGCCGATATCGTCGCGGGCTTTGGCGGATCGTGGACGTTCATCATTCTGTTTGGCGTCACTCTGGCGATTTACATGACGGCCGACGCGAAATTGGGCAGCAGGGCCTGGGATCCGTATCCGTATATTTTGTTGAACCTGTTTCTGAATATGCTGGCGGCGCTGCAGGCGCCGATCATCATGATGAGCCAGAACCGGCAGGACACGAAGGACCGGCTGCGCGGCGAATTGGATTACGACGTCAACCGGCGGTCCGCGGCTGAGATTCAGGGGCTGGCACGGAAGCTGAATCTGCTGGGAGAGAAGATTGGGGATGTCGAGGATATGCTGAGGGAGAAGTTGGCGCGCGGGTGAGCGAGGTTGAGTTTGGGAAGGTTGGTGATCAAGAGCAAGCGGCGACCTTGAGGCGCTAAAGCGCGGCACCTCATTTTCAGACTTAACGGCACGACTGGAAGAGGTTGCGGAAAAACACGGCCTATCAAGGAACAAGCGACCACGGGGGCTGAAGCCCGAATCCATTTCCGTCCAGGAACGCGGCCCTAAAGGGGCCGCTCTTCCACGGTGGAGCACGCGTTTGTAGTTCTTCCGCAACCTCTGGAAGTCGTGCCCTTCCCAAAACCGGGGCGAGCTGGAATTCTTCTTCGGCCTGCCAAAGAGTTCCATCAGGCTATAGGAATTCGATATATTTCTGTGAGCCGCAAGTCAGCGGACTGTGGGAACCCTGAGGATCATGTCTCGCTACCCCTCGACTCGCCGGACGTTTCTGAAGGCGGCCGCCGCAACTGCGGGCGTGAGTCTGCTGGCTCCGCCTGGACTCTTGAGCCGGTCGATGGTGGCTGGTGCGGGCGCAACGACACAGAACGACGGGCCCGCTGATTACACGCTCACGATTGCGACCACGCCCATCGAACTGGCGCCGAATCGAATTATTTCCGTGGCTACTTATAACGGCCAGTTCCCCGGACCGCTGCTTCGGTTGAAGGAAGGCCAGCGGGTCACCGTCGACGTCCGCAATGACACCGATACGCCGGAGCAACTGCACTGGCACGGGCAGTTTGTTTCTAGTGACGTGGACGGAGCTGCGGAAGAGGGCTCGCCGTTTATCCCGCCGCACGGCAACCGCAGAATTTCTTTTGTGGCGCAGCCCGCGGGTTTGCGCTTCTATCACACGCACGTGCGGGCGGGGGCCAATCTGGCCGCGGGCCAGTACAGCGGGCTGGTTGGGCCGGTTTACATCGAGCCGAAGCAGCACGCCGGGAATTACGATCGCGAAGTTTTTCTTACGCTGAAAGAGTTTCAGCCTACGCTGAGTCGCGGCGGGGATATGGCGATGGACTTCTTGTCGCCGGCGTGGGTGGTTGCCCCACTCAAGGATGCCGGCGAGAGCGAGATGAAGGCGTCGCTCGCCAAGGGGATGCCGCACGGGTACGAGGTTGGCTATGACTCCTTCACCATCAATGGGAAGATGCTGGGCCATGGCGAGCCAGTGCGGGTTAAAGCGGGCGAGCGCGTGTTGTTTCACATTCTGAATGGCTCGGCCACGGAGATTCGCAGCCTCGCGCTTCCGGGCCACAGCTTCAACGTGATTGCGATGGATGGGAATCTGTTGCCGAAGCCGGTTCGCGTGCCAGGACTGTGGCTGGGAACTGCGGAGCGAATTTCAGCGATCGTGGAAATGAATCATCCGGGGGTGTGGGTGATGGGCGATCTTGCCGATGATGATCGTCACCACGGCATGGGCATTGTGATTGAGTACGCGGGATATAAGGGCAAGGCGCAGTGGCTTCCGCCGAAGCCGTTCAAGTGGAACTACGCGCACTTCGGGAATGCTGCGGCTGCATCTGCGCAGCCGGACGAAGTGTTCGACATGCTGTTCGAAAAACAGAATGCGGCGCTCGACGGCTTCAATCAGTGGACCATCAACGGCGTGGCGTATCCCCGGGAGCAGATGACGGCTGCGCCGGCCTTCCATCTACATGAGGGCAGGCGGTATCGCATTCGCATGCGCAATGCGAGCGATGATATTCACCCGATTCATCTGCACCGGCACAGCTTCGAGTTGACGCGGATCGCGGGGCAGGTGACATCCGGCGTGATGAAGGATGTCGTGATGGTGGGCGGATACCAGGAGGTTGAGATCGACTTCGTGGCTAACAATCCCGGCCTCACTTTGTTTCATTGCCACCAGCAGCTGCACATGGACTTCGGATTTATGGCGCTGTTCGATTACGTTTAGGAAAGCTCGGATCAAGTATCGTAAGAGAAAACGCAAGGTCCCTCGACTCCGCAGAATTGCCGAAGAACGGCAATTTTGCTCCGCTCGGGATGACAAAGTAGGGGAGCCCCGACTTAAGAGTCGATATTCGCGATGAAGAAGAATGCCTTACGCGCTGTGGTCGAGATGGGTTTCATCGTCTTCCTGTTTTATGCCAATTTGCTGATGGGAGAATTTGAGCGGTCGGGCATGGGGCAGAAGAGAGGTCTGGCGTGGGCCATCGAAGATGTTCTTACCCGCGCCAATTTTGAAATTGCCATGATTGCGGCGTTCATCGGGTATGTGTTTTTTGAGTTTTTGCGGAAGAGATTCTAGAGGGATACGGATTTGAGTGCTGGCCCGACGGGCGAATGCGTCCGTCCCCACATGATCCATTTCGGTCCACACATGCTGTCCCTCAGTACTTCTTAGTAGTGAAAGTGGTACCGAAACTCGGCATAAATTTGCCGCGGTTCATTCCAGTGGAATCCACCGAAAGTAAGGCTGTTATCAAGCTCTAAGCGGCGGTTCGTCACATTGATCGCCGATACAGAAAGCGAATACTTCTCCAGGAAGGTTTTCCCGATTGAAATGTCAAACGTGGTGTGCTCCGGCAGGTAATCGCCGGGATAAGGGCTTCCGGGGAAGAAATTGTGAAATCCCGATCCGTAATAGACGTTGGTCGAGGCATAAGCGTGAAACGGAAGCGTTGCGTTGAACCCCAGGTTCAACGTGTTTCTCTGATCGTGGTCAACCGGTCCAAATCCCGGAGGCGGATATGCTGGACATATCGGCATCGTGATAGGACAGATCAAGCCTCCGGTAATGGGCGACGTTGCCTGGGCAAATTGATTCGCGTAGGCAAGATGAAGCTGGCCGCGATGCCAGAGATTCGGAGAGCGCAGGGTAAGTTCCCAGCCCTGAATCTGGGCGTAGGACCATGTAATGGGCCAGAAGATATTCGATTCGCCGATGTTGTTGTGATCGAGCCAATTGTGGGCGCGGGTTTCAAAGTTGTCGGCGTCAAGGGTCCAGCCCTTGAGCGGAATGGTGACACCGAACTGCCACTCGATGTCGCGCTCACCTTGTAGAGTGGCAAACCCAAAGCCCTGGTTGGCCGCTTCTTGCCGCAATTGGCTGGTGGCCGTCGAAATGGGCGGAGCCTGGTAGAAGTAGCCGTAGAAACCACGGAAGACCCAATTTAACCGCGGAATTTTTATCGCGGCGCCGAGGCGTGGATCAGTCGCGTGCTCCGTAGCAGTCGCGCTGAATACCGTTTCGCGCAGACCCGCGATCAAGGTCAGCCAGGGCGTGACTTTGAATTTGTCGTTGATGAAGAAGGCGGCCACGCCTCCGTTAACCCCAGTCGAAGAAGGGGAGACGTTGGGCGTGCCGTCGGTGTGATCGTTGAAAAAGTAATTGTACTGATGCTGACCGAATCCGAAGACTCCGGCCTGGATATCGTTTCGCTTGAAGTTGGCGTTCAGCGCGGCCTGCGCTCCGCCGTACTGGGCAGTCTGAGTAACGGTTGAGATGACCGGAGTGTCGTTGGCGCCTCCTTGGTAGTCGGCGCCGTTGTAGTGATAGAAGGGCGAAACGGTGAGCAGCGTGTTTGGATCGAAGGTGTGAACCCACGAGAACGTCGCAAAACCATCCGGCTCACGCTCGCCATCCCGCAACCCATTGCTCGGAGAATTCCCCCCGTTGTGCAACTGCTGATTTCCGATTGAGTTGGGATTGGGGTCGATGGGGATCTGGTAATAATCCTGCCTCAGGGAACCGACCACGCGAAACTGATTTTTCGGATCGGAGTTGAAGATGAATGACGCGAATCCTCCGTATCCATTCGCGGCGTCGTGGACAACCTGGGAGATCGGGGGCTGAAGGCCGAAATTGCTGCGGTTGCCGTTCAGGCTAGCGTAGTAGGCGGAGCGGGCCGTGTGCGCTCCACAACTGATCTGATTGTCGGTTTGATAGAAATTTCCCACCGCGATCACCAGGTCGCATTCGCGATCGCGCTCAAAGCCAGTTCGCGGCACGACGTTGAAGATTCCATATGTGCGGTCGCCGTAGTCGGCGTCGTAACTGCCTCGCTGTACTTCCAAATAGTCAATGTCTTTGGGATTGATCTGTGGTCCTAGATTGTTGGCGATGTTGGTGTTAGGGATGGGAACGCCGTCAATCAGCCACTCGACCTGATGTCCGCCTCGCATATGAAGCATGTCGTGCGTTACATATGCGGCGGGTACGTAGTCAGTGATCATCTCCATGCCGTTGGTGCGGTCGGCACCGGGAGTTTGCTGAATATCAATGCGGTTTAGCGTCGTCGTCGGCGTGACGGTTTCGGTAGTTGCTTCGACGGGAGTTTCCGAGACTTCAACGCGCTCCCTCGCGCCCGCGACCGTCAACTGAAAATGCAGGATCGGACTGGTGTCCGACTGAACCACCACAACCTGTTGGGTCTGCTGAAAGCCTCTTGACCAGACCGTGACCGTGTAGGTCCCGAGGGGCACGGAACTGAAGTCGAATTCTCCGCGGTCGTTGGAGTCGTGGGATTGCATCCAGTCCGAGTTTTGCGCCTTCAGCATGACCATGGCCCCTTGCACGGGGCGATGCTGCGGATCGTGGATGACTCCGCGGACCGAGCCGAAGATTGTGGCGAAAGCGGACAGAGTGAGGCAGGCTACGAACAGCGGGATGCGGAACAGGCGCATAAAAGTCTCCGGTCAATCGTTAGACGGCCGCAAGAGGCAGCCGGGCTTCGCCTGGCGGACAGCCGAGGGCGGCTGTCCCTACGTAAGGCGCGTTCAAAATGCGATATCGATCAGGCTAGGGAGACTTGCGGTGGGGCGCGGGTGGATTGGGATGCGGAACGTTCGGTGGCGGGAGCGCTTGTCTGCGGTTCGGTGATGCGACTGTCAACGACAGGCGCGCCGGCCGACGCCAATGATGTCTGCGGATGCGCGCACTGGGATGTGGTCACGGCGCGGCAGCAGTCGTGGTTGCAGCAGGCGGTACTGCCGACTGAGCGGTGGTCTGCTTCCGAGCTTGCGGTCCCGTGGCACTGGTGGACTGACTTGCGTAGACAGCAAGCATGCGGAGGCGCAGCCGTGGCGGCTAACGCCAGGGGAACAAAAGTTCCGACCAGCGCGAACAACAGCAGAAATCTGGCGGTCCAACGGTGCATAACTGCCGTGAATTAGAACCCCGAAGTGATGCCAGCATAGAACAGAATTCGCAACGGGCGCAAGGAGAGTGGGATTTGGTGTCGTCCCCAAAACCCCCACTTCTCGCAAAGGACGCGAGAAATGGGGCACCCGGCTTTTGGCACAGTAGGCGAGAGTGGTGGCACCCGGCAGACGGGCAGGAGTGCCCGCCCCACATATTCAGGCTTTGCCGTTGATTTTGGCCCACCACCAGCGGACGCCGACGAAGAGGAATCGCCAGTCGTGGAAGAATTCCGGCGCCTTGCCTTCGAAGGCGTGGCCGATGAATTGGAGGATCCATCCGATCACGAATAGTCCCAGCGCGTAGGGCCACAGGCGATGGAGGAAAAGGCTGGCGAGAAGAACGGCGACCGAAACCAGAATCGTAGGAATGCCGAGGGTGTGGCAGATGCGATTGATGGGGTGTTGGTGGCTGCTGGAGTATTGCGCGATCCACTGTTGACTGGTGCGGTTGCCTAGCATGGCGTCGCAATGATACTACGGGTTGTCGGGGGGATGGGACGTCAAAATCTCCACGTCAAAATCTCCACCCGAAGGTCCCTCCACCGCGCCGTCGCTTCGCTCCGGCTCGGTCGGGATGACAGGGAAATGAGAATGTATCTTTGAAGATCGCACTCGAAAATCGCGCTCCGGTTGAGGCTTCGGCTGCCGCGTGGTAGCATCCTTAGTTTTGGCAGGCGGGGTTAATGGAATGGTCGGGCTGGCCCGAGGTTCCTGTCCTTTAAATCTCTTCATGAGCCGTTTCCTTCCCACGCCTGCCGGAGGAGCCCAACTTGAAAGTCTATTCGGGAGCAAACATCAGGAATGTCGCGATGGTGGGACACGGGCACGCGGGCAAGACTTCGCTGGTGTCGGCCATGCTGTACACGGCGGGCGCGACCCCGCGGCTGGGGCGCGTGGACGACGGCTCGGCGACGACCGACTACGACGAAGAAGAAATCGCGCGGAAGATGTCGATCTCGACCGGAGCGGCCGTAGTCGAGTGGGGGACTTCCTCTGGAACGACCAAGATTAATATTCTCGATACGCCGGGGTTCAGCATGTTCGTCCACGAGGCCAAGATGGTGCTGCCCGTGGTGGACGCGGCGATTGTGGTGGTCGATGGCGTTGCGGGCGTGGAAGTCGTGACCCAGCGCGTGTGGAATTACTGCGAAGAGTACAAAACGCCGCGGCTGATCGTGGTGAACCGCATGGATCGTGACCGCGCCAATGCAGAGCGCGTGCTGGAATCGCTGATCAACGCCTTTGGGCGCGACGTGATTCCGATTGAGCTGCCCATTGGCAGCGAGAAGAGTTTGACCGGCGTAGTCGATCTGGTGCGCATGAAGGCCTACACCTACGAGCTGGGTGGGAACGGCAAGGGCAAAGAGACGGAGATTCCCGACAACATGCGGGCGCAGGTGCAGGAAGCCCACGAGATGCTGGTGGAGTTGGTGGCCGAGGGCGACGACAAACTGATGGAAAAGTTCTTTGAGGCGGGAACGCTCGGAGAAGAGGATCTGATTCCGGCGCTGCACAACGCGATCCGCGAAGACAAAATTTTTCCCGTCATCTTCAGTTCCGGGCTGGGCAACATTGGCGCGGACCGCGTGATGGATTTTATTGTTGACTACACGCCCGCGCCGTCGGAACACGAATGGGTGCAGGGCGAAGCGGGAGGAAATGGCGACGCTCCCAAGCGGCATGAATCGGACGCGGAGCCGGTTTCGTTGTATGTGTTCCGGACGGTGTCGGATGCGTTTGCGGGGCGGATTTCGTACTTCAAAGTTTTCTCCGGTGTGCTGAAGAACGATGCGGCTTTGCAAAACTTTGGCCGCGGCGGGCAGGAGAAGTTCGCGCATATCCAGGCCATGCAGGGAAAGACGGCGATTCCGGTGCCCGAGTTGCATGCCGGCGACATTGGCGCGGTGGCGAAACTGAAAGACACGCTCACCGGCGACACGCTCGGTGACAAGTCGGCGCCCATTCAGTATCCGCGGGTGAAACTGCCGGAGCCGGCGATTACGTTTGCCATTGAACCCAAGAGCCGCGCCGATGAAGACAAGCTGGGGCCGGGCATCCACAAACTGATGGAGGAGGATGCGATGCTGCGTTTCTTCCGTGATCCCCAGACGAAAGAATTTCTCATCGCGGGCACGGGCCAGCAGCATATCGAAGTGATTGTTTCGAAGCTGAAGAAGCGTTATCACACCGAAGTTGTTTTGAAGGCGCCGAAAGTGCCGTACCGCGAGACCATCCGCGGCAAGGCCGACGTGCAGGGACGCCACAAGAAACAGACTGGCGGCCACGGCCAGTACGGCGACTGCAAGATTCGGGTGGAACCGCTGCCGCGCGGCGGCGAGTTCGAGTTTGTGAACGATATTTTTGGCGGCGCGATTCCGAAGAACTACATTCCCCCGGTGGAAAAAGGAATTCGCGACGCGGCCGCGCGCGGTTATCTCGCCGGATTCCCCATGGTAGATTTTCGCGTCGTGCTCTACGACGGGTCGTATCACGATGTAGATTCGAACGATTTGTCATTCCAGATGGCGGGCCGCATTGCGTTCAAAAAAGCGATGGAAGTCGCCAAGCCTACACTGCTCGAGCCCATCATGGCGGTCGAAATCACGGTGCCCGACGATTTTGCGGGCTCGATCATGGGCGACCTGAACAGCCGCCGCGGCCGCATCCAGGGCATGGACAACAAGGGCGGCAACACCGTGGTGAAAGCCGAAGTGCCTATGTCGGAGATGCTGACCTATGGCGTGGAGCTGACGTCAATGACGCAGGGCCGCGGCAGCTTCAACATGGAAATGCATCACTACGATGTGGTGCCGGGGCAGTTGCAGGAAAAGATTATTGAGAAGGCGAAGGCGGAGCGGGGCGAGGTGAAGGAGGAGGAGGAATAAGGGCAGTTTTGAATATGGCAAAGGTCGGAGTGACGCGAATCCTTGTCGGCATGTCTCTGCTGGTGAGTTTGGCCGCGGAGCGGAATAGGCTGCTCCGGGAGAACGCCTTCCAGCGATTGAGGAGTGATTTGCCGATAGGGATCCTTCGACTGCGCATGAACGCCTTTCAGGCGCTCATGCTTCGCTCAGGATGACAAAGTGAAGGGGAGCTCAGAATGAGAATTCTTGTGACTGCTGTGTACTCTGTTGTTATTTTTATCTTCGCGGTGGCCGCGTTCTCCGGGGCCCAAACGCAAACGTTCTCCACCTCGGCTGGGCCGGTTAAGATCACCCCGCTTAATCATGCCAGTACGCTGATCGAGGCGGGCGGGAAGACGATTTATCTTGATCCGGCCAAGCCCGTGAAGTTCGCGGGACTTCCCAAAGCGGACCTCATTCTGATCACCGACATTCACGGGGACCACATGGACTCTGATTCGATCAAAGAGGTCAGCAAGGCGGACACGGAGATTTTCGCCGCGCCCGCGGTCGTGCAGACAGTTACCACCGGCAAGCCGATCGCCAACGGGGAGACGAAGACGTGGCAGGGGTGGACTATTGAGGCGATTCCGGCCTACAACTTGAAGCGCGGCCCGGCTGAAGGAAAACTGTTTCACGACAAGGGACGGGGTAATGGATACGTTCTCACCTATGGCGGCAAACGGTTTTATTTCTCTGGCGACACCGAGGGCGTGCCGGAGATGCGGGCGCTCAAGAACATCGACGTGGCGTTTGTGTGCATGAATCTGCCTTACACCATGCCGCCGGAAGAGGCTGCGGACGCGGTGAAGGCGTTCCATCCGAAGATTGCGATTCCGTATCACTACCGCGGGTCGGATCTCACGGTGTTTCAGAAAGGACTGGAAGGGACCGGGATTGAGGTGCGGCTGCTGGAGTGGTATCCGAAGTAGAGTCAAGCTGCGCTCGACCCTTCGGCTGCGCTCGGCGCAAGCTAGCCAGGGGCGGCTGTCTCTACATAAGCCTGCGATCTCCTTACGACTTGAAAATCTCCTCTACCGGCTTGCGAAATAGCTTTCCGATCCTGAAGGCTAGGGGCAGGCTTGGGTCGTATTTTTCCGTTTCGATGGCGTTGACTGTTTGGCGCGAGACGCCTAGCTTTTCGGCTAGGTCGGCTTGGGTCCAGTTCAGCTGGCCGCGAAGATCGCGCACGCTGTTCTTCACTGGTACCTCCGCTTGGCGATGGCGAGGCCCAAACCCCACAGCAGGATTAGGAGAGGAGCGACGAAGCTTACGTCGAATCTGGGCAAGCCGGCGTTCTGCTGAAATGCCCAGGTGAGCGTGATGAGGCAGGTGGCCAGGAAGCTGAAGGCGACGGCTTCCAATTGGATACGCCGCTCCAGTTCGTCGAGCCCGCGAAACATTCGCATGAAGCCCAGCATGGCGAAGATCGAAGGGATGATGGGTAGGAATGCGATGCAATAGCCCAGGGGCCGGTGCTCGTGGCCCCGCAACATCCACATCGAGATCGGAACGATGGCCGTGTAGGCGGCCATGGAGGTGATGGATATTTTGAGGTAGCGTTTGCCGGTGGCGTCCATTAAGATTCTCCGAGTCAAGCATGCTTGACATCTGGAATGTAAGGCACGCTTGACATCCGTGTCAAGGGGATTTTTCGGGCCAGGCGGGAGTTTGGATGGTGGGGCGTCACAGCCCCTTCAAGTCCGCTCTGTCGAAAATCCCCACTTCTCGCGCAAAGAACGCGCGAGAAATGGGGCACCCGGATTTTCATCGCCTTCGGGGCCAAAGGCTCATGCGCACTCAGGGCATGGCTTGGGCGGCTGCCCCTACATGATTGTTGCTGGAGAAAGGAATCGGGACCGATTCTGAGAAACCGGTCCCGATGCAAGGCTTGGTGCGAATCGACCCGCAGCTTACGGCTCGCCGAACAGGTCGGTCATGGCCGCTGTGCTGGCGTCGCAGGCGTGGTTCAGGCAGGGTAGGCCGAGGCCGCCTTCGATGGAGCGCAGCAGAGAGAAGTGGGTATAGAACTGTCCGCTCTGCACCTGATGGAAGCCGTAGTTGGTGTCGACGATGGTGACGACCTGATTGATGATGGGTTGGACGGCGTAGTCGTTCTCATCCCAAACCACGACGATTGCGGCGTGGCCGTGCTCCCATACGGGAGACTGGTGAATCGCGGTGACGATTTTCTGGACTACCTGGTCGCCCAGCTGAATCAGCGCGGGGTTCAGGCCAGCCTGGCCGCCGTTGTCGTTAGGATCGAATCCGCAGAAGGCGGTTCCGTTGCTGCGTCCGTGCTGGTCGTTGCACTGGTTGGGCACGATGTAGGAAAAATTGGGCACTTTGCCGGAAGCGAGATCACCCCACAGGCCCGTCAGGCCGTCGAAGCCGGACATCTGGGCGTAGCTGAGCAGCGGGTTTGTGCCCTGCTGAATCTCCCGGAAATAAACGAATGGGTTGTGCTTGGCTGCGTAGAGCTGGACGATTTCGCCGGACGACAGCGGCGGGTTCAGCTGCGGGTTGATCTTGGAGAAGTTGGTAAGGTTGGTAAAGTTTCCGTCGCTGTAATTCACCAGGTTCGGGCCGGTCATGGGCAGGTTTTCCTGATACGTCTTCCAGGTCTTGCCGGCGGCCACGAGCTGGTCGGCAATGGTGATTCCGAGGGTGGTGGAAACCGCCGGGTACCAGGTTTTGCCGTCGATATTAATTTCGCAGGGAGGTCCGGTGACCTCGTTGGTGCAGTCGAGGATCGGAGTCTCGGCATCGGTTCCGCTGCCATGGATGGGGCAAATGGCCGGGCTCGCCGGGCTGTCGGTGTTTACAGTTCCGGTGGAGAGGTTGGTTGCGCAGGCGCCATTGTGCCAGTCCGAGGCGTTGTCGCTATGGACGCCAAAGTTCGATCCGCCCACGGTCTCAAGGTAGTTGGTCAGGCTGGGATGAGCGACGGCGAAGTAGTTCGTCGAGAGATTGGCGGAGCGGGCGTACTTGTTGATCCACGGGGCGTTGGGGTTGTTGAGGATTTCTCGATAGCCGTGGTTTTCCATCATGATCACGAAAACGTGGTCGAGATGGGGAATGCCTTTGGGGACGGCGCCTTCCTGCGCCACCAAGGTACCAGTGAGTGCGGTCAAAAGGGCCAGAGCGAGGGTGGTTTTCTTCATGTGTTGTCTCCTAAATTTTCGGATGGGACTTGCTTTGGTCTCGGAGCTCGAGTTCCGGGCATTTTCAAATCGTGCCAGGAGGATGAGATCCAGCAGGGATCAACCAGACACCCTAGTGGGAATTTGTTACGGGGCGGTAACAGCGGGATTAAGATTCCGTGAATTCCGAGGAATCAGTCGGCGGATTGCGCGGCTTCGCATTTCGTTCTACCATCCGAACCAGTGGCTACGGCGAAAAACAATCCCAACCTGAACGCCAACCGCGAGCGCCTGGTGTCGGCAGCGCCGGTGGAAGACGATTCCTCGTTTGAACTCAAGCTGCGGCCGCAGCGGTTGGCGGAGTTCATCGGGCAGAAAAAGGTCAAAGAGAACCTGGCGGTGGCGATCGAGGCGGCGCGTTCGCGCGGCGAGGCCATGGACCACGTGCTGCTCTACGGTCCTCCAGGGCTGGGCAAGACGACGTTGGCCAACATTATTGCCAACGAGTTGGGAGTGCACTTTCAGCCGACGGCGGCGCCGCTGCTGCAGATCAAGGGCGATCTGACTGCGATCATCACCAACATGCAGGACAAGCAGGTGCTGTTCATCGACGAGATTCACCGGTTGCAGCCGGTGCTCGAGGAGTTGCTTTATTCGGCGCTGGAAGATTACAAGCTCGACATCATTATCGGGCAGGGGCCGTCGGCGCGCACGCACACGCTGGAAGTAAAGCCGTTTACCTTCGTGGGCGCAACGACGCGGGCGGGACTGATTTCTGCGCCGTTGCGGTCGCGCTTCGGCATCGTACTGCGGCTGGAGTTTTACACGCCTGCGGACTTGCAGGTGATTGTGGAGCGGTCGGCGGAAATCCTCGGCGTTGAAGTGGATGACGCGGGCGCGAAAGAAATCGCGGGCCGTTCCCGGGGCACACCGAGAATTGCGAATCGTCTGCTGCGGCGCGTGCGGGACTACGCGCAGGTGCGCGGCGCGGGCAAGATCGACGAGCCTACGGCGAAGGCGGCGCTCGAGATGCTGGAGGTCGATCGGTATGGATTTGACGAAGTCGACCGGCGTCTGCTGCTGACCATCATCGAGAAATATCAGGGCGGTCCGGTGGGAGTGAACACCCTGGCCGCGGTGCTGGCCGAAGAGCCGGACGCGATCGAGGAGATTTACGAGCCCTTCCTGATGCAGGCTGGGTTTCTGAATCGCACTCCGCGCGGACGCGTTGCCACGCAGCTGGCGTATGAGTACTTTGGGATTCGGCCCAATCGAAGCCAGAGTTCGTTGTTCTAGCTGGTTGTTCTAGAAGGAAGCGAAGGATGTGCCCCCATGAAGCGGATGCAGCAACTTACGGCGATCATCGAACGCGACGGCGACGAGTACGTCGGCCTTTGTCCCGAACTCGATATCGCGAGCCAGGGCGACACCATCGAGAGCGCCCGCGCTAACTTGCAGGAGGCCGTCGAGCTTTTCTTCGAGACAGCCGATCCGAGCGAAATCGAACGACGGCGGCGCTCCGAGTAAGAGTTCTAGACGTATCCCGTTCGGCAAACCTTACAAACATTATTTTGCTGTTTTGTCTGGACGTCGATGGTGTATCTTGCTCGATTCCGGCTTGGAGCGAGCGAGGGCGTTCTTGCGTTGGCGACGGGATCCGGGTCTGAGGGTGCGGCGGAGGTTGGTGACTGCGGTGGCTGTGGTGCTGGCCGCGACGGCGGCGTGTCCCCGCAGTGCTGCTCAGAATGCCGTCCCTTCGCAAGCTGCGGCTGCCCGCACGCAACCCGCGTCCCCCGCGTCCCCCGCGTTAGGTGCGCCCGCTTTGACGATTCCGCGGTTGCAGCGGCCTCCGGCTCTGGAAGATTTTCTCGGCATGCAGGCGCAGGGAGAAATCGCGGGGCAAATGGCGAAGGTCACCGGTTTTACGCAACGCAATCCCCACGATGGAGAAGCTGTTTCCCAGCCCACCGACGCCTACCTGGGCTACGACCAGAAAAACCTCTATGTGGTCTTCGTTTGCTTCGACGATCCGCGGAAGGTGCGCGCCCGCATGTCGCGCCGCGAAGACATCTACGACGACGATCAGGTTGAAATCATGCTCGACACGTTTCACGACCGCCGGCGGGCCTACGCCTTTCAGACCACGCCGCTGGCCGTACAATGGGACGCCATCTGGACCGAGGCGTCGCGGGCCGAGGTGAGTGGAAATTTTGACACCTCGTTTGACACGGTGTGGAATTCGCAGGGCAAAGTGACGAGCCAGGGTTTCGTCGTATGGATGGCAATTCCGTTCAAGAGCCTGCGGTTTCCGTCGACGAAGCAGCAGGAGTGGGGAATCATTCTGTATCGCGGGATCCATCGCCTGAATGAAGATTCCTTCTGGCCGCAAATTTCGCGAAGGATCCAGGGCCGGCTGGGCCAGGCGGCGACTCTGTACGGCCTGGAAGGAATTTCGCCGGGGCACAGCATTGACCTGATTCCTTACGGCCTGCTGCGCGGGTTTCGGGCGCTCGACACGCGCGATCCAGCGAATCCCTATTTTCAGCATGCCGAGGTGCAGGGCCAGCCGGGCATCGACGCGAAGTTCGTGATCCATGATCATTTCGTCGTCGACATGACCGCGAACCCGGATTTCAGCCAGGTTGAGTCTGAGGATCCGCTAATCACGGTCAACCAGCGCTATGCCGTTTATTTTCCGGAAAAGCGCCCGTTCTTTCTGGAGAACGAAGATTTTTTCCGCACGCCGATGGACTTGCTGTTTACGCGCAGCATCGCCGATCCTTCGGCGGGAATCCGCCTGACCGGAAAAGATGGGCCGTACTCGGTCGGCCTGCTCGCGGCCGACGACCGCAGCCCCGGGCTCGCCGTGCCTGATTACAGCCCGTACTCCGGCATCCGTTCCTATTTCACGATCGCGCGCGTGAGCCGCGACATTTTCCGGCAGTCCAGCGTGGGCGCCATGTATACCGACTGGGAGTGTCCGGCCACGGGCGAATTCAATCGCATTGGCGGCGTCGACACGCACTTGACACTCAACTCTACCTGGACGCTCGAAGGCCAGGCGGTGGTTACTTCCAGTAACCTGAACTTGAACTGCGAAGCGAACCTCTACCCGTTCAGTTCCGGCAACGCCGGCCACGGCAGTTACTCCGCCGGTCCGGCCGAGACACTGCAGCTGCAGCGCCAAGGATTGCACTTCGGATACGAGGGGACTTACAGCGACATCACTCCCGGGTTCGTTACGGTTCCTGGGTTCATCAACCGCGTCGACATTCGCGAAACGAAGCAGGAAGTGCGTTATCGCTTTCGTCCCAAGAAGGGCTGGATCGTCGCCTGGGGGCCGTCGCTCAATGTGCGCTACGACTTCGACCACACCGGCTTGCGCCTCGACACCGACTACGCTCCCTACTTCGTGATTCAAGGACGCGGGCAGACTGTTCTGTTTCTGAGGCCCTACCAGGAAACGCGGGAGCGGCTGCGTCCGCAGGATTTTTGTTTCTACGGATACATGGTGTACTGCGCCCCGACGAGCCTTGGTAATCAGGACTATCACCAACAGGACTATCATCAGCACACCAGCGGTGCCACGTTCCAGACCGGATATTTCAAAATGGCGACGCTCGCGGCGAGTTACTACTGGGGCGATGCGGTGAATTTTGTTGCGTCGCCAGACGTGCCCCCGGCCCCACTCACGCCCTACAACCAGCCGTTCGTGGCGCGGGAGGACACGGCCGCGGCGTCCTTGATTCTTCGCCCGATGAAGCCGCTGAAGATTGAGAATACTTATCTGTTCGAACGGCTGCGTGCGACGGATAGTGCCTACCTGTTTGAGCGGGCGCAATTTCCCGGCGCGGGCCACGGAATTTTCAACGATCACATTCTGCGCAGCAAGTGGAACTGGCAGTTCACGCCGCAGCTTTCGATGCGGGTCATCCTGCAATACAACTCGCTGCTGGCTGGGACTCCGGGCGTGGGATCTCCCTATACGTACTTGCCGACCCAGAAGCAGTTCAACGCCGACTTCCTCGTGACCTACCTCGTGCATCCCGGTACCGCGATCTACCTCGGCTACAACAGCGACCTGCAGAACCTGGACGTGGTCCCGGGGGTGGGCGTGTTCCAAACGCCGAGAGGGTACATCAACGACAGCCGCCAGTTTTTCGTGAAGGTCAGCTATTTGTTTCGATTTTGAAGGAAGTTGTCAGCTTTCAGCTGTCAGCCCGGAAACATCTGATTCGGTTGTCTTTGCTGATAGCTGACAGTCTGATGGCTGAGAGCTGCGCAGCATTGCCGAATCCTGTGGATATCCGGTAGAATCTAATGATTCGAATCGAGTTTAGGAAGTAGGGGTAAGCCTATTATGAAAGCAGCTATTCATCCGGCGTATAACGAAGTGCGCGTGCATTGCGCGTGCGGCAATACATTTATGACGCGCTCGACCCATAAGGGCGACATCGGCGTAGAAATTTGCTCGGCGTGCCATCCGTTCTTTACCGGCAAGCAGAAGCTGATGGACACCGCCGGCCGCGTGGAGCGCTTCCGGCGTAAGTACGCGAAGGCAGAGCCGGCGAAGAAGTAACTTTTCGCCACGGATTTACACGGATTCGCACGGATAGATCGGAAAATTGAGCCCTCGCTGCGGCGGGGGCTTTGTTTTGCGCCCGCAGGTAGAATAGGCAAGTGAAGAAGTTCTGGGACAACTCGTGTGGGGTCGACGCATGTGGCGCGGGCGCCCCTTCGGCAAGCTCAGGGCGGGCTCCCGCCCGCGAACTGCCGGTAACCGAGCCGAGGTCCCTGAAGCCCGTCCCCGCAAGCCTGACGATCGGCGGCGTCACCATTTCTCCCGCGACCGTGCTCGCGCCTATGGCCGGTGTTACGGACACGGTGTTCCGGCGATTCATCCGCAACCTCGGAGGATGTGGGCTGATTATGACCGAGTTCACCTCGGCGGACGGCGTGCTTCGCAAGAAGGATCAGAAGGCCAAGCGTTATCTGCATTTCTATGAAGACGAGCACCCGATTTCGGCGCAGCTTTTTGGAAGCGATCCGTGGGTAATGGCCGAGGCCGCGCGCATGGTTGAGGGACTGGGCTTCGACCTGGTCGACCTCAACCTGGGATGCCCCGCGAAAAAGGTCGTCAAGTGCAACGGAGGCTCGGGCCTGCTGCGCGATCTGCCGGCGATCGGGAAGATTTTCGAGGCGGTGCGCGGCGCCGTGAAGATTCCCTTCACCGTGAAATTCCGCGCGGGATGGAACGACGAAGAAATCGTCTGCGTGGAACTGGCCCGCATGGCGGAGTCCTGCGGGCTGGCAGCGGTTGCGCTGCACGCCCGCACCCGCGAGATGGGCTACAGCGGGAATGCCCGCTGGGAGTGGATCGCCGCCATCAAAGATGCGGTGAAGATTCCCGTGATCGGCAACGGCGACATTCGCAGCCCCGAAGACGCGTGCGCCATGGTCGCGCAGACCGGATGCGACGCGGTGATGATCGGGCGCACTGCGCCGTCGAACCCGTGGATTTTCCGGCAGATTGAACAGTACTGCGCGGCGTTGAGAGACGCCGGGGAGAATCTGAATGGGGAAGGGCATGACTTCAGTCGTGCCGTAAACGCGGAACCGGCTTTAGCCGCTGGGGGCCGCTTCTCTGTTCGCAACGGCGCACCCTCAGGGGCTAAAGCCCTGGACTTTCTAGCGCCCAGCGGCATGGCTGAAGCCATGCCCTTCCCATCCTTGCCTGCGTCGACAGTCGCATTTCGAAAAAGGCTCTATGAGGAGCCCACCGAGGGCGACCGCTACCAGATGATTCGCACCTATTTCCAGATGCTGATCGAGGAAGAGCTCCCCGATGCCGTCGGCAAAATGAAGCAGTTCGCGTCGTGGTTCACGCACGGAGTCCCGGGCGGCGCAGGACTGCGCAAGGCCATCTACGAATCCAAGAGCGCGCCGGAAATACTGATACGTGTCGAAGACTTCTTCGAGCGTCGGCTGGTTATTGGTGCTATAACTCTCTAGCGTAGGATTGGCGTAGTGGGTGGACCTGCTATGAAGTTGGTCGAGCGAGAATACAACTTTCTGGAGCTCGTTAACTGCGGCCTCATAGTCGTTGGCTTCTGGGCAGCAGGTAAGGTCCATCATGTTTGGCTGTTAAGTGCCTTCATGTTCATTGTCTTCCTCCTTTGCAACTACAGGGTTGTTTCTCGCGATGACGCCAGTGCCAATCCACTTGCCGCCAAGGCGCGCAAGCGGCTTTATCACTCGGTGTCGTTCTGGTGGCTCGTCGTGCTGGGTGCCTATTTTGTCTACGTGTTCGTGAACACAGGCTGGGTTTTCTGGTTTCTGCTGCTCTCCGGCGTACTCGGGGGCGGTATTGCTGCGTTGCTGCGGCGAAACCGTGGGTCCTCAACAACCGCCTAGACGTCAGCGAGAAGAGCTTAGGACTTATCCTTCGAGCCGCCCGGTGGCGCGGCAACTTTCTTAACCTCCACCGGTCCGCCGTCGTCTCCCGCGGTCCACGTGCCGACTAACCTGTCGTCGGTAAGGCGCATGGAAATGGTGCCGGGGCCGCCGGCGTCGAACTCGATGGTGACGTTTTCTCCCTGATGGGAACCGCCGGTGATGGGAAAATCCCCGTGCGAGGAGTTGATGGTGCCAGAGAGCGCGCCTTCCTTTTCGGTGAGATCGAAGGCGACGGTGATGACTTCGTCCGCTTTGTTCTTGGCCGTGCCTTCGTAGCGGCCCGTCAACGCGGTCTTGGCGGGCGCGCTCTTGTCTTTTTCTTTATCTTTATCCTTGTCCTGCTGGGCTTGTGCCGCGCAACCCAGAGCCAGCATCAGGCAGACGAGGAACCACCGTTCCGCCGCGAATAAGGCCTTAGCAATTTTTTTCTGGGACATTCGATTCATACTCCCTTCGCCACCATTTTTCCCGACTCATCCTTCTCTATGTACGCCCACGGCGTCTTTGGATCGTGGGTGAAGACCGTCACCCACTTCTGCGGGATCGCCTGAGCATAATACCGCTTCTTGCTCTCGATCGTCTGTAGCGGATACAGGTCGAAGCCCATGCCCCAGGTGATGTCGATGTGGGCGGTCGTGGGAATCAGGTCGGAGATGTAGCAGGCGATCGTGCCCTCAGGGACTAAAGGCCGCCCGTTTTTCTCGCTTGTCGGCACGGCTGAAGCCGTGCCCTTCCCGGTTGTGCCGCCGCCGGGGTGTCCGTTGACGATCACCGCTTGCATGTGCGCGGTGTGTCCGGGAAAGGTCTGCACCGAAATACCCGGAACAATTTCTTCTTCCCCATTGCCCTTCAGCAGGGTCATCTGCCCGCTCTCGACCAACGGATCGTAGTTCTCCGAGATGAAGCTGATGGAATCGCGTTCGCTGGGATGGCGCGCGTACTGCCACTCGCCTTCGGGGGCGTAGTATTTGGCGCGCGGAAACGTGGGAACGATTTTTCCATGTGTATCGCGCAGCGTGTTCCATCCGCAGTGGTCGAAGTGCAGATGCGTGTTGATGACGATATCGACGTCCTCGGGCGCAATGCCGCCTGCCGCGAGATTGTCGAGCAGCTGCGCCGGCTGGCCGTAGAACTTGATCATGCGATCGGAGAGTTTGTTGCCCATGCCGGTCTCGACCAGCACGATCTGCTTGCCGGTGCGCAGATTCTCCGTGCGAATAAGCAGCGAGTTCAGTCCGGTGGTGACGTAATTCTTATCGTCGGCTGCGACCTTGCGCGACCACATCACTTTCGGCACGACGCCGAAAAACGCGCCGCCGTCGAGCGGATAAGTGCCGTCAGAAAAAACGCTGAGTTCGAAGTCGCCGAGCGTGAGCCGGTGCATAGAGCTAGTGTGCCACAGGGCTGTCCCACTTCTCGCGAGGGGGCTGCATTCAGGTTGCGAGGACCCAGTTGCATAGGTCCTTCGGCCCGCAAAAGACGCGGGCCTCAGGATGACAGGGCGCCATGGGTGAGTTGGCGGCCCTGAACCTTCCCGCATTCTTGGCGCATCTAATGTTTATCAGTTCATTACTACCAGAAGATAATTGCTAACGGAGAAATGCCATGATTCAGATTCGTGCGGGCCAGGAGCGTGGAGGCGGAAACCACGGCTGGCTCAAAACTCATCACACTTTCAGCTTCGGTGATTATTGGGATCCGAAGTGGATGGGATTCCGCTCGCTGCGCGTCATCAACGAAGACTGGGTCGCGCCTAACACCGGCTTCCCCACGCACCCGCATCGCGACATGGAAATTATCACCTACGTTCTCGAAGGCAAGCTGGAGCACAAAGACAGCCTGGGAACCGGTTCGGTGATTCTGCCTGGCGATGGGCAGCGGATGACCGCGGGCAGCGGCATTCGCCACAGCGAGTTTAATCCGTCGACGACCGACGCGGTGCATCTGCTGCAGATCTGGATTCAGCCGGAGAAGGCAGCGCTGCCGCCGAGCTACGAGCAGAAGTCGTTTCCCGAGGTGGAGAAGAATGGGAAGTTGCGGCTGATCGCGTCGCGCGAGGCGAGCGAGGGATCGGTGAAGATCAATCAGGACGCGAAGCTCTACGTCTCGCTGCTCAAGTCCGGTGAAGAAGTCGGGCACGAGTTCGCCGCTGGACGCCATGGCTGGCTGCAGGTAGCTCGTGGCGCAGTCGAGGTGAACGGAAAGGCGCTCGCGCAAGGCGACGGAGCGGCGATCAGCGACGAGAAGAACGTCAGCATCAAAGGCACTGACGACGCGGAAGTGCTGCTCTTCGATCTGGCATAAATCAACCTCTTGGCCACGGATTTGCACGGATCAACACGGATAATTCTCAAGCAGGGTTATCCGTGGAAATCCGCGAGATCCATGGCTTGGTTTTGCTAGTCTCTTCCCATGCAGCGGCCCGCTGGCGTTACTGTCATTTCCGCGCTCTTCTTCTTGGCCGCGATTTATCTTTGGATCATCGCGCTCGTGAAGTTGCTCGCGCCGGAGGCGATTTCGCTCATGAGCGGAGCGCAGTTCATGTATGGACTGGAATTGGCCGGACCTTACATGGCTCTGCTGGTCGGAGCCGCCTACGCGCTCGTCGCATGGGGATTGTTCCGTCTGCACAACTGGGCGCGCTGGGCCGCGATGGTGGTCATGGTGCTCGGAGTGGCAGCGCTGGTGCCGACGATCTCAATGGCCGACATCGGCGGTCCCATTTTATGGTACGGATTGCAGATCGCATTGCGCGTCGCGGTTGGCTGGTATCTGGCGCAGGCGCCCGCAGTCGTGGAAGCGTTCGCCGCCAAAGGCCAAGAACGCTAGCCACGGATCTGCACGGATTCCCACGGATCAATTTTTAGGTTCTTGGTCTATCCGTGGAAATCCGCGTGATCCGTGGCTAAGGTTTTATTCTTCGTGCAGTTCGCGAATCCAGATGTTGCGGTAGCGCACGGGATCGCCGTGATCCTGCAGGGCAAGGGGGAGCTTGTCAGGCCCCGGTTTGTAGGGAGGACGCTCGCCGTGGGCGGTCGGGCCGGTCAGCTCGACGTTGTCCTGCACGAGCACTCCGTTGTGCAGCACTGTGACGCGCGCCGGTCGTGTGAGCTTGCCATCTTTGAAGTGCGGACGGTGAAAGATGATGTCGTACGTCTGCCACTGCGCCGGAGGACGCGCGGCGTTCACCTGCGGCGGATATTGTCCGTACTCCGCGGCCGCCTGGCCGTCGGCGTACGTCTTGTTCTGGTACGAGTCGAGTACTTGAGTCTCATACAGGCCCATCAGGAAGACGCCGCTGTTGCCGCGTTCCTGGCTCTCTCCCACTCCTGGAGAGGGCTCGGCGAACTCCACGTGCAGCTGGCAATCTCCGAAAGAATCGCGCGTGGCAATGTAGCCAGTCTTCGGTGCGACCTCCATGTAGCCGTTCTCAACCTTCCATTTCGCGGGCCCGCCGCCTTCGGCGCTGACCCAGTGCGAGAGATCCTTGCCGTCAAAGAGCACCACGGCGTCGGACGGAGCGCGCCCGGGCGTTTCCTGTGTGCTCGAGGTTCCGGGATCGATGACTGGCGGCACCGGACGATTCGGGTCATGAATCTTCCACTTCATCGGAGCTTGGGCAGTGGAGAGTTGGGCGAGCGAAATCAGAAGGACTGCGGTGAGTGACGAGAATGTTCGGGTCATGTGCGGCGCCTCGCGCGCCGGAGAACATGATACCGAACTTTGCCACGGATCAACACGGATTCTCACGGATCAAAGCCAGTTGCAGGTAATTTGATTCACAACGCGAGCTTCGCTCGGCGGGACAGCCGAGGGCGGCTGTCCCCACACTGGACTTCGTTGACTGTCACTGCTTTGCTTTTGCCGGCTGCTTCTCGCCCACGCGCGGGCTGACTTCGAACGTCATCTTGCCCGCTTTTTTGTCGGCGCCGACGATCACGTGATCGCCGTGCAGCACCTCGCCGTCGAGGATCTTCAGGGCCAGCGGATCCTGCACCAGCTTTTGGATCGAGCGCTTCAGAGGGCGCGCACCGAAGTTCGGGTCGTAGCCCTGGGTGAAGAGAAGTTCCTTCGCTGCGTCCGTCAGTTCGAGCGAAATCTTGCGGTCGGCGAGCAGGCGGCGAACGTCTTCCAGGCGCAAGTCGACGATTCGCACGAGCTGTTCCTTGCCCAGCGGGCGGAATATGATGATGTCGTCGACGCGGTTCAGGAACTCGGGCTTGAAGTGCGCGTGCAGAGCCGTCAGGACCTGCTTCGAGGCCTCCTCGAACTGCTGCTCGGAGCGAGGGCTCTCGGCCTGCAAGAACGACGAGCCGATGTTCGACGTCATGATCAGGATCGTGTTCTTGAAATCGACGACGCGGCCTTTGCCATCGGTGAGGCGGCCATCGTCCATCATCTGCAGCAGAACGTTGAAGACGTCGGGATGCGCTTTTTCGATTTCGTCGAAGAGCACGACGGCATAGGGGCGGCGGCGGACCTGCTCGGTGAGCTGGCCGCCTTCCTCGTAGCCGACGTAGCCCGGCGGTGCGCCGATCAGGCGCGCGACCGAGTGCTTCTCCATGTATTCGGACATATCAATGCGGAGCATGGCGTGCTCGTCGTCGAACAGGAATTCAGCGAGGGCGCGCGCAAGTTCGGTCTTGCCAACGCCGGTTGGGCCTAAGAAGATGAACGAGCCAATGGGACGCTTGGGATCGCTGAGTCCCGCGCGGGAGCGGCGAATCGCATTGGCCACGCGCTCGAGAGCCGCGTCCTGGCCGACGACGCGCAGGCGCAGGCGCTCTTCCATGGTCACCAGTTTTTTAACTTCGCCTTCGAGCATCTTTGAAACTGGGATTCCGGTCCACTTGGAGACGATGCGCGCGACGTCTTCCTCGTCGACTTCCTCCTTGAGCATGCGCTTGCCGCCCTGGTTTTCCATTTGTTTGCTGAGCTTGGCGAGTTCCTGCTCCGCTTGCGGAATGAGCCCAAATCGAATTTCGGCGACGCGCTCGTTATTGCCCTTGCGCAATTCGGTCTGCTCTTCGGCTTTCAGCTTTTCGATCTGCTCTTTGAGGGCGCGAACGCGGGCGATGAGATCCTTTTCTTTTTTCCAGTTCGCCTTGAGCGTGTTGGATTTCTCGCGAATTTCCGCGAGCTCTTTCTCGATAACCCCTAAACGCTCCTTCGAGTTTGCATCGTCTTCCTTCTTCAGCGCCTGCTTTTCGATTTCCAGCTGCGTGGCTTTGCGGTCGAGTTGATCGATGTCTGTAGGCAAGGAATCGATCTGGATGCGCAGCGAAGACGCGGCTTCATCGATCAGGTCGATGGCCTTGTCGGGCAGAAAGCGGTCGCTGATGTAGCGGTGCGAGAGGGTGGCCGCGGCGACAATGGCCGAGTCTTTGATGCGCACGCCATGATGCACTTCGTACTTTTCCTTCAAGCCGCGGAGGATCGAGATGGTGTCTTCCACGTTGGGCTCGCCGACGAAGACGATCTGGAAGCGACGTTCAAGGGCAGTGTCTTTTTCGATGTACTTGCGGTATTCGTTCAGCGTGGTGGCGCCGACGGCGCGCAGTTCTCCGCGGGCGAGCGCGGGCTTCAGCATGTTGGAGGCGTCGATCGCGCCTTCGGCGGCTCCGGCGCCGACCAGGGTGTGCAGTTCGTCGATGAAGAGAATGATCTGGCCCTGCGAGTCTTCGATTTCTTTGAGGACGGCTTTGAGGCGGTCTTCG
This sequence comes from Acidobacteriota bacterium, assembly GCA_013289685.1. GTDB lineage: Bacteria > Acidobacteriota > Terriglobia > Terriglobales > Acidobacteriaceae > Sulfotelmatobacter. The sequence continues at coordinate 51,877 of JABCZL010000015.1, forward strand.
AACTCGCCACGATATTTTGCGCCGGCCAGCATGGCTCCGAGATCGAGCCCAACCACGCGCTTGTCCTTGAGAGCTTCGGGCACGTCGCCGGAAATGATTCGTTGGGCGAGGCCTTCGACGATGGCGGTTTTGCCGACGCCGGGCTCGCCGATGAGCACGGGATTATTTTTGGTGCGGCGCGAGAGAACCTGGACTACGCGGCGGATTTCTTCATCGCGTCCGATGACGGGATCGAGCTTGCCGCGGCGGGCCTGCTCGGTGAGGTCGCGGGCGTATTTGTCCAGCGCCTGGAACTTTGCTTCGGGATTCTGGTCGGTAACTTTTTGCGAACCGCGGACGACTGCGAGGGCTTTCAAGATGGCTTCGTTGGTTGCGCCGTGGCGGGCGAGGATCTGCTGGCCAGGGTCGCGCTTGAGCTGCGTGATCGCGAGCAGCAGGTGCTCGGTGGAAACGTATTCGTCCTTGAAGTTGGAGGCTTCTTTAAATGCCTGCTCGAGCAGCTTGTTAACTTCGTTGGAGAGCGTGACCTGGGCGGATTCTCCGGAGACCTTGGGGAGCTTTTCGAGCTCTTTGTAGACTTCGGCCAGGACGGCTTGCGGGCCGATGCCGATTTTTTCGAGCACGGGCGGGACGATGCCTTCCTTGTCCTCGAGCAGCGCGGCGAGCAGGTGGATCGGGCGCAGCTCGGGATTGCCGTGCTCGGAGGCGAGCTGGTTCGCGCGCTGGACGGCTTCCTGCGCTTTGACGGTGAATTTATCCCAACGGATGGGCATGGACGTTCCTCTACTTTCGTTTTGTCATTCTGAGCGAAGCGAAGAACCTATGCAATATGTGGGACGAGAAAAATTACACTGGTCCTTCGCTTTGCTCAGGATGACACGAATATTTCTTCCACAAAAAGTTGGGAGGCGGTCACGTGTGCCGCCTCCCATGGACTTCAGGGGCTAAAAAGCCCTCATCGATTCTTGCCTCTTTTCGCTGCGCTAAAGCGCCGCTCTTCCACGAAGCCTGCCGGGCTTCGCCCGGCCGGACAGCCGAGGGCGGCTGTCCCAACATGAGCAACTCCGATTACGCGGCTTTGCTTGGGCCCTTCGCTTCGATGGACTTCTCGCTGCCGATGTTGACCTTGATCTGTTTCGGCTTGGCTTCGGCCTTTTTGGGAAGCGCGATCTTCAGCACGCCTTTGTCGTAGGTGGCCGAGACGTTCTCGGTGTCTACGGTCTGGGGCAGGGTGAAGGTGCGGGTGAAGCTGCCGTATTGGCGCTCCACGCGGCGGTAGTTCTCTTCTTTCTCTTCCTTCTCGATCTTGCGCTCGCCGTGCACGGTGAGGGTGTTGTTTTCCACGCGGACGTCGATGTCTTTCTCGTCGATTCCGGGCACTTCGATCTTCAGGGTGACCTTGTGCTCGTCTTCGTAGACGTCGACGGCAGGGGCAAAGCTGGAAGTGGTCAGAGACTCGTCGCGGTCTGCGGCGCTGTAGGAATCGCGGAACACACGGTTGATGCGGTCCTGCAGGGTGGCAAACTCACGGAACGGCTCCCAACGGGTTAGAACGGTCATGGCTAAATCCTCCTTCAGAATTTGGTGGTTCAAAGCATTAGACGCTACATTAGCGCAAAAGAAGCATACAATATGAGTGTCGCACTATCAAGCATAAAAAGAACAGCAGGTTCCCTCCACTGCGCCGTCGCTTTCGCTCCGGCTTCGGTCGGGATGACAATGCATTTAATGTATTATTTTCAATGGCTTACGGTCGCGATGACGCATTTCAAGTACGACGTTTCAGGGACATTGAGCAGAATGGGGTGGTCTTTGGCCTGTCCACGGACCTCGAGAAGGCGGAGCGTGCGGTGGGCGTCCAGGGCGGCCGAGGCCAGCATTTCGAGGAAGTTGGACTGGCTGACGTGGTAGGAGCAGGAACAGGTGACAAGGATTCCGGCGGGGCGGAGCATTTTCAGGGCGCGAAGGTTGAGTTCCTTGTAGCCGCGGAGGGCGGCGTCGAGGTCGCGCTTGCTTTTGGCGAAGGCAGGCGGGTCGAGAACGATGGTGTCGTAACGTCGGGCTTCGTATGTGTGAGCTGAGGACGAATAGTCCTTGAGCAGGTCGAAGGCGTTGGCTTCGATCCATTCGATCTCTTTTGCCTTCAGAAGCGCGTCGTTCAGGGCTGCGTTCTGGTCGGCGACTTCGAGGGCGGGGCGGGAGCTGTCGACTCCAGTGACTTGGGCGCAATGCGGGGCGAGGTGAAGGGCAAAGCCTCCCTGATAGCAGAAGACGTCGAGCGCTTCACCCTTGGCATAGCGGGCGGCGGCGGCGTAGTTCTCTCGCTGGTCGAGGAAGGCTCCGGTCTTCTGACCTTCGAGCGCGTCGAAGCGGAACTGGACGGAATTCATGGTGAAGGTGGTGGCGAACTTTTGGCCTTGCAGCAGACCCGACGCGCGAGGCGGCAGGGTTTCGAGTTCACGGACGCGCGGGTCGACGCGTTCGACGATGGAAGCCGGGTGGAGGAGGGCGGTCAGTTCGGCCAGGATCGATTGGCGCACGTGGTCGGCGTCCATGGCCTGAGTAAGGATTTGGATCGAAAGAATGTCGGCGTACCGATCGACGATCAGGCCGGGGAGGAAATCTGCTTCGCTGAAGATGACGCGGTAGGCGTCGGTGTCTATTACCAGAGGCGCGCGATAGGCGATGGCTTCGGCAATGCGATGGCGAAGCAGAGCGGGAAGATCCGTGACGGGCTCGTGGGAGGGTGTATCACGCGAGATCATGCGGATCGCGATCTGCGAAGAGCTGGAGTAGAGGGCGAAGCCGAGGGGCTTGCCGCGGTGGTCGGTGACGCGGACCAGGGAGCCGGGTAGGACGGAGTCGGCGGTAACGATGTCGGAGCGGTAAACCCAGACGTGGCCGTCTTTCAGGCGGGCCGCGCCGCGGGGGGAGACCTTGACCGTTGGAAGACTCGCGGAGGCTGGCTCTTTGGGCATGCTGCCATCTTAAACGTATGAGGCACTCGTGCTGCAGGCAGGGTCGAGCTGGCGCTCGACGACCGGGCCAAGGGGCCCGGTCCTCCCAGGGGCCCGGTCCTACACAAACAAACCTACGACAACAAAACCAGGCGGACGAATGCGTTCACCGCTACGTGGGATGCCTAGCTGGCGGCTTGTTCGGTGGGGGCGACGGGAGCTTGCGGCTTGACGTGGGAGCCGGTGGCGGCTTCGTGGCGGGCCAGGTCGAGGTCGGCCCGGAGCGTGTCTAGGGCGACCATGGGGAGCTCGGTGCCGAAGGCGTCGAGTTCGTTTTCGGTCCAGCCGCCGTTCAGGCGCATGGCGCCGGTGATGTCCTCGGGGAAGGCCTGGCGATAGTCGCCTTCGCGGATCAGGATGTCGCCGATGAGTCGTCCGGTGTGCACGTCGTAAACGCGGCGGCTGGATTGGCCGCGGGCCGTGGTCAGGCAGAGGAACACCTCGCCGATGCCGTTGAATTCCGCGCGGTAGTACCAGGCTTGAGGGGCGTCGATCTTGGGATGATGGCGTTTGGCTCGCGTGGTTGAAGGTTTCAGATCCGCCATCTCTTCGGCGGGATTGAAGTAAAGAATGCGCTGGCAAGAATCGCAGACGATGGTCTGGGTGCCGGAGCGGACTTCGTTGTACGTCTGCGGCCTGAGCATGACGCGGCAGGCCATGCATTTCTGATCGCGGACTTCGGAGAGGCCGCTGCCGCGAAACTTGGAGACGCGCTCGTAATGGCGGAGCAGGTCTTCGTTGACGCCGGTGCGAATCTGATCGCGCTTGGCGCGCCACTCGGCGAGTAGCTTTTCGTCTTTGGCGGTAAGCTGGCGGGCTTCTTCTTTTTCTTTCTCGATCTCGGCGGTTTCGGCCTTGAGCTCGGCTTGCGCGGCTTTGACTTCTTTGTCGCGGGCGTCGGCGTTCACCATCAGCTCGAGAATCTTGTCTTCGTTGGCGGCGATTTCTTTTTCGGCGAACTGGATCTCGTGCAGCAGGGCCTTGTACTGGTCGTTCGTCTTTACGTCGAGCGACTGGTCGCGATATTTGGAAATTTTGCCGCGGAGGTCGCTGATAGCGGTGTCGTACTTGCGGCGGGCGGCTTCGTCGGCCTTGACGGAGGCTTGCGCCTTGTCGAGTTGGGCCTTGGTGCCTGCCAGTTTCTGCTCGATCACGGCGACGCGCTTAGGAAACTCTGCAACTTCATCCTGCAGACGGCGGATTTCCTTGTCGGTGTCTTGCAGTTTCAGCAGGTTTTCTATGTCAGGAAGCATTGAATATGTATTGATTCTAGCACGCGTTGGGGGGGCATTTCTGGGCTGGTGCGAGTAGTGTCCGGAAACGCGCTCAACCCCAGAGATTACTCGCTTGGCGAGGTTTTCCTGGCGCATGATATCGTGTCGTCGTCGAAGGTTGTGGCGGGGAAGAAAGTTCCGCAAGCAACCTTCATCGAAGATACTTTTTTCGAGCACAGGCGTCGAAGAGATTGTGACTCCCTTGCGAGAGCGCGCCCCAGAAGCGCTCCCGCGCCCTGGAGCAAAATCATGAGCGCCACCCTAACTTCCGCTCCGCTTGCAGTCAACGCTGCGCCGAAATCCCGGATCGCATCCATCGATCTGATTCGCGGTGCGGTGATGATCCTGATGGCGATCGATCACGTCAGGGTCTATTCGGGTCTTCCTGCGGGAGGCCCCACAGCGGGAATCTTTTTCACTCGCTGGATCACCCATTTCTGCGCGCCCGCATTTATCTTCCTGGCCGGGACCAGTATATTTCTCTACGGTCGAAAGCACTCGGACGTGTCGCGGTACCTTCTGATCCGCGGCGCGTGGCTGATTTTCCTCGAACTTACGTTTCTGCGGGTGGCCTGGACCTTCAATTTCGATTTCCTGCATTACGAGATGGCAGGCGTGATCTGGGTCATTGGGTGCTGCATGATCCTGATGGCCGGATTGGTGAAACTACCGGCGCCTGTAATCGGCACGCTCGGTGTGGTCATCATTGCGGCCCACAACCTGATGGATTCACACATGGGCAGACTGCTCGATGGCCTCGACCAGAACCGGCTCTCCGGTCTCTGGAAGATTTTCTATGTTGGATTTTTCGCCGGGCCAGTTCAGATTGGTCCGCATGGGCCGAACCTGATCGTGCTTTATTCAATCATTCCGTGGATCGCCGTGATGGCGGCAGGTTATGGGTTCGGGAAGATCCTGACTCTGGAGCTTGCGCAAAGAAGGCGTCTGTGCCTGACGATCGGACTCCTGGCCGTGGGCCTTTTCCTGGTGCTGCGGGGATTCAACTTATATGGAGATCCGCGTCCGTGGCATGCCGCCGGGCAGGGACGGAACGGTGCGCCCGCGATGCCGTCGCTGTTTTCGTTCCTGAACACCACGAAGTACCCGGCGTCGCTCTCCTTCCTGCTCATGACACTGGGCCCCATCATCACGCTGATCCCCTTGGTCGAGAACCTCGGCGGCGCTCTCGCCCGCCGAATCATCCTTTTCGGACGTGTGCCGTTTTTCTTCTATATGCTTCACATTCCCTTGATCCACTTCCTCGCACTGATCGTGTCCAAAGTTCGGCTGGGCTTCGTCAGCCCGTGGCTTTTCACCAACCATCCCATGGGCAATCCGGAGCCGCCGGAGGGTTACGTCTGGAGTCTGCCGCCTCTTTACCTGATATGGGGGATCACCATCGTGTTGCTCTATTTCGCGTGCCGGTGGTTTGCCGCGCTCAAGGCAAGGAGAAACGACTGGTGGCTTCAATACCTGTAACAGCCTGCCCTTAAGCGGCGACCACTAGCCGCACCTGCCTTAGTGGCGCCGAGCCGAGGCGGGTCGGTGTACACTCTTTCCTTCGCCCTTGATGCATCTGCAGTCACTACTTTTCTGTGAGGTCGCTTCGTGAAAAGACAGATTTCTTTTATTGCTTGCTTTGCCGTGCTCGCACTCTTCTTCGCTGCCATTTCTGTCGCGCCGAGTGCGGCGCAGACTTCTCCGACGAAGCCTCTGACCATTGAAACCATCTATCAGCCCGGCGGATTGGGCGGGCGCGGCCTTGAGAGTGCGGAGTGGAGTCCTGACGGCACCAAGCTCACGTATGTGCAGCGCGACGAAAAGGGAGAGAATGGTGAGCTGTGGTACGTGGATGCGTCCACGGGCGAGAAGAAGATGCTGGTGAGCGCGGCGAAGCTGGCGTCGCTCGATCCGGACGTGAATAAAGTGAAGAACGAGCGGGAGAAGGAGCGGCGGACGCGGTATCGCGTGGCGGCATATTTGTGGGCGCCGGATTCGAAGCATTTGATTTTCGATTCGCAGGGGCAGCTGTGGCTCTACGACTTGGGCACGGAGACCGCGGTGCAGTTTACTTCTGCGGGCGATCCCAGCGGAGATCCGAAGTTTTCGCCCGACGGCGCGCACGTGGCCTACGTGCGCAAGCACAATCTGTATGTTCGTCCGGTGAGCGGCAAGGATGAAAAGGCGCTGACGAAGGATACCGGCGAGAATCTGTTCAACGGCGATATCGACTGGGTCTACGCGGAAGAGCTGGGCGTGCGCAGCAATTATTTCTGGTCGCCCGATAGCAAAGAGATCGTGTTTCTGCACATGGACGAGACCAAGGTGCCGATCTATCCGATCACCGACTGGATGCCGACGCACCCCAACGTGGAGAACGAGAAGTATCCCAAAGTGGGCGATCCGAATCCGGTTGTGAAGCTGGGCGTGGTGGATGCGGACAAGGGCAAGGTGCGCTGGATTTCGCTGACCAGCGACGAGGAGTCGTATGTCCCGCGATTCGGCTGGGTGAAAGAAGGAGTGATTTGGGCTACGCTGGTGAACCGGGCGCAAGACAAGATGCAGTTGTTCTTTATCGACGCGAAGACCGGCAAGTCGAGAGTGGTGTTCACTGAAACAACGCCCGATTCATGGATGGATTTCGAAAACACTGAGATTCCCTTCCTGAAGACCAGCGGCGGTTTTCTCTGGCGGAGCTGGCGCGACGGCAACACGCACATCTATCACTACAGCTTTGACAAGCAGAACCCGATGGCGGCCGATGCGAAGCTGGAAGGGCAATTGGAGAAGGGCGATTACGAAGTGCTGGGAATTGAGGGCGTGGACGAGGCCGCGGGCACAGTGTTTTTCGCGGCGAATAAAGACGATCCGCGGCAACGGCATATTTTTTCGGTGCAGCTGGATGGCTCGGGGTTCAAGGCGCTGACCTCGGAAGAGGGAATGCACGCTGGAAATTTCAGCGACGACGGTAAGCACTATACCCACATGTATTTTGGGCCCGAGAAGTCGCCGAGCATTTCGCTGTGCGCGGTGGGAGGATCGTGCAACCCGGTGTGGGCGGCGCGCGATGCCGTTGCCGAGTATGGGCTGCGCGCACCGAAGTATCTGGAGTTCAAAGCGGACGATGGGACGGTGCTTTACGGACGGTTGCTGCTGCCCCCGGATGCCGCGGCCAGCGGAAAGATTCCGCTGATCATTCATATCTACGGTGGGCCGGCGGGGCAGATGGTGACGAAGTCGACGCCCGATCCCTTTGACGAGATTCTGGCGCGGAAGGGCTTTGCGATTTTCGCGGTGGATAATCGCGGAACGCCGGGGCGGGATCGCAAATTCCAGACCGCGATCCGGCATGAATTTGGGGCGGTGGAGTTGAAGGATCAGCTCACCGCGCTGGATCAGCTATTGGTGCAGTATCCGCAGCTCGATAAAGATCGCATCGCGATCTGGGGATGGTCGAATGGCGGATCGATGACGCTGTATGCGATGACGCATTCCGACCGCTTCCGCGCCGGCGTGGCTGTGGCTCCAGTGACCGATGCGCGTAACTACGATTCCATCTACATGGAGCGCTACTTTGGACTGCTGACAGACGACAAGGCGGGATATGAACAGTCTGATGTGGCGACGGCCGCGGACAAGCTGCACGGGGCGCTGCTACTGGTCCACGGCACGAGCGACGACAACGTGCATTTTCAGAACAGCATTCAGATGATTGATGCGCTGATCAAGGCAGGCAAGCAGTTCCGGCTGATGATCTATCCCAACAAGACGCACAGCATTGCGGGGAATGACGCGAAGGTGCATCTGTACACGATGATTGTGGATCACTTTGAGCGGGAACTGAAGTAGGGCAGTTGCCAGTTGCCAGTGGCCGGTAGCCAGTTGCCAGTGAAAACGGGTGGGGCTCGGCGGACTACGCCGCTTTATTTGTGCCTGCCGGAACCTTTGCGCGGACCTTCCTTGGTAGGACTGCTCTCTTTGGTCGAACTGTCTTTCGAGGAGCTTTCCTTCGACGCGCTGTCTTTCGACGAAGAATCTTTCGAGCCGCTATCCGACTTTGGTTTCTCGTCCTTCTTTTCTTTATCCTTGTCTTTCGACCCGGAATCGCCGCCCGAGGAGCCCGGCGAAGAAGACTTCTTCGCGTAGTCGGTGACGTACCAGCCGGAGCCTTTGAACTGGACAGCGGGGGCGGAGATCATCTGCTCGACCTGGCCGCCACATTCGGGGCACTTTTTGACCATCTTGGCGGAATACAACTGGATTTTTTCGAAGCGGTGGCCGCACTTCTTGCATTCGTATTCGTAAAGGGGCATGAGTGTGAGACGGTTGTGAGGACAACTGCGTCATGTTGATTCTAGGGGCGGCCGTTGGGCGCCGTCAATTTTGGTAGCGGGGATATACCGTGAGGGAAAAATTGTCGACCCCCTTGGGCGCCCCGGAGCCCCCGGTTTTGGCCGTCATCGGGGTGGAGCGTACGCGCAGCGTAGCGGGCGTCAAGCTCTACAATTTCGGAGTCAGGTTTGAGGCGAGTAGGCGCGCTGGAGCTGCTACATTATCGAGGTCAAGAATGTAATTCGCCCCTGGTGAGTGGCCATCCCCCGCGCTTCGCTTTGGAACATTTCCGCCGTAATCGCCCAAATCAAAGCGGATCCCAGGAGGCGGAGAGCGGGCGAACGCGAGCGTCATCGTTGGGCGTTGGCGCTGGAGCGCGGGAGAACGGCGCCGCCTACCCCCACCCCCCGGGGAGGAAGAGACCCGCGATGGTGAATTCCGCCCTGGGATTTCGAGGGCAAATTCTCGAATCGCGATACCCCCTCGACCCTCTCGGCTCCCTGTTGGTGGCGTGCGTGAACGTGAGGCGGGGAAAACGGAGCGTGGGGGCACTCCAACCACGCTAGCAGGCCGCTCGCAACGTCCTTTCAAAAGGTGCCCGCCTTTTACGGCGTCACTTCAAACACAACGCCGTTGTTCGAGATGCCGCCTGAGCTTAGCGAACCATAGACGTTCCCTTGTCCATCTACGACCACAGGCGAGAGGGATGGATAATAGCCGTCACCGCTGCTTGGCATAAATCGATGGAGGATTCTCTCGTTCCAGGTGCCACTGGAGCTCGGAACCAACTCAAACACTGTCCCGTAGTGAGCACCTCCCTGATTGGTCGTGCCATAGATCTTGCCGGAGTTACTCAGCGTCACTCCAGCATCTGGGTAAATTCCATCGTGGGGTCCGGCGAAGTTATGCAGGATCTTCTCCGTCCAGGTTCCATTCGAACCGGGTACGAACTCGATGACGCTCCAGGTCGAAGTGCCAAAAACGTTGCCTGAGCGATCGATGGCCATCGGGCCACCGTAACCATATGAGCCATCGGCGCCGCCTTTATAAATGTGCAGGATCTTGTCGTTCCAGCTTCCCGTGGCTCTCCGCACCAACTCGAAAGCAACTCCGTACTCATCAGACCCGCCGCTCGCCATCCCGAAGACGTCGCCCACGGAGTCAACTGCTAGCATTCCCCCGTAGGGGGCGATGCCGTCAGACCCTCCCGAAAAAGTGTGCAAGACTTTCTCAGTCCAAGTTCCATTAGGTCCACTTTCGAGCTCAAACACACCGCCGAATGTGGAATTGCCATCGGATAAGACTGCGGAGCCGAGATAGCCGTATAGGTTGCTTCCGCTGTCAATCGTCAGGCCGGACTCAAACGTCACGATGTCTGTTCCTCCAGTGAAACTGTAGATGATCTTCTCGGACCACATTCCGTTCGATCCCGGCGAAAGCTCGAAAATTCCACCGGCGCCGTTGGTCCCACCCAGCGGTGCCATCCCATACAGGTTTCCCTTCGCATCAAAGACGAGATTTGAGGTCGGCAAGGCAACGTCTGAGGTGGAGAAAGTGAACGAGTAGAGCAGGGTCTTCGTCCATGCGCCCCCGCCCGGGCTCAATTCGAAAACCGTTCCGCCGCCGTTCGCGCCCCCACTTTCCGTTACCCCATAAAGGTTCCCCTTTGTGTCGAGAACGACCCCGCCCTGAGGGCTCGTTCCATCGGTGCTCCCAGTGAAGCTATAAATGATTTTTTCGGTCTGACCTTTCGCCTGCGGCGTCGACAGCGTTAATGCGACGATCATCGCAGTGACAAACGAAAAGATGAACCTGTGGATACTCTGTTGCATGATATTCACTCCGGAAATACCAAGGTAGGGAAAAGCGGAACGCCACGGAGTCTATCAGAAAAATGCGAGAAGAAGTAGTGTGCTGAATTCGTACCGCACTTCTTTAGATCAGTCTCTAAAATGCAGAAAGGGCGTTCACCCACGTGAGGCTCTCGGCCTTTACGAAACACGCCGGAAAAAGTGTCCCAGCGTAACAAAAAAGTAAACAGGTGTTTAACGAAGTAGCACAACGCTGTTACCCCTCCCATCGCCGTAACATTTGACAAAATTCGAAGCCCTCGATCTTGAGGATATATATCGTGACGCGATATGTTATTGGGCGCGGAGGGCGCGAGAGATTGGGCTCTACAATTTCGGACTGAGTTTGCGGGCTAAATAGCTAAGAGGGAGAGCGAGCGAACGCCCACGCGCGCGGGCGGCCAGGTCGACCACGGCACTCCAGGCTCACATCCTCAACTTAATCGCTAGACATTTGGGGGGGCGACAATTTTTCCCTCCCGGTATATCCCCGTCAATTTTGGGAGGGGTGATCTATCTGGCGTCCGGCCCTTGCCGCAGCCTTGCGCTGGCAGGGTTACATCCTGGGCAAGGATCGTTCTTGACGTAACGATAGAAGCGAGGTTGTCCCCGGCCGATCCAATAGGGAGCGTGGTAGTCGTCAATTCCCGGGCCCGCGCTCTTGAAGCTGAAAAAAACGTGGCGGGACGGCCGGACGACGATTCCAGCATGCCCGTGCCACACGATCAGATCGCCGGGCTGGGGGCGGGTGACGCGTTGAAAGCCTTCGACCCCGGCGTAGAGATCGTCGGAGTCCGCGTAGGCATAGGGGAATCCCGCGCGTTCGTAAATGGCGTGAACCAGGTGAGAGCAGTCGTGCTCAGAGTATCGAGGCACCTTAGAATCGAGCGCCGCGGAAATCACGCCCATACCATCGTCTGGAGTCAGGGTGCGATTCGCTTTTCGCGAGGGGTTCCCACTCGCGCTCGGCCCCGTGTTGTTGGAAGTCTCAGCTAGGCGAGGGGCCTGCTGCGCGGAGCAGACACCTAGAGCAAGCCCACAAAGCAGGGTCGCGATCATGGGTTTTCCCGGAGTCCGCATGGTCCACAGTTTGATGCAGAATTCGCCTTGTGGGGAGGTTACGGATGTGCAGGGACCAGATCGCGCGAAGCAGAGCGCCGGCCGGGCTGGCATGTCATCCCAGGAAGCGTTTCGGGGCGTAGCGGGTTTCAACGATGGCGATCCAATCGCGTCGCCGAGATATTGTTGCCAATCGACGCGCCAGTGTTGACAATTGGAGGGCCTAACATGTTAGCTCCCTTAAACCACTTCGCTTTGTACGTCGCCACCAACAGCGACTTCATCCCCGCCTTCCCGGTCGGAATTATTGCCTGCATCGTCTGCAACATGCGAAAGAGGGGCGAATTCGGCGGGTGGCTGCTCTTTTTCTATTGGCAACTTTTCTCGGGCGCGATGTTGAGCGTTTTTCTCTTTCTTAAGAATTTCCAGACGTACGTGCCAGAGAATTTCGCCACCCATGCTCCTATACATCATTGGTTCATGATCACGGCTATTGCGACAATCGTAATTCTCGCGCTTCAAGTGGCAGTGGGCACCATGCTCATCGTCGTCCGAAGCTGGGACATGCTGCAGTTCCTGCGAATCCTGTTGGCAGCTCAGGTCGTGGCGTTGTTCGCGGCACTCATTGTCGACGCCAACTACTTTCCCAACGGTGTTGCTTACAGGGTGGGAGGCTTAATTTCAGAGGGCATCTGGATGGCGTACTTCCTCATGTCTGATCGCGTGCGGCACGTGTTCAAGTGCCACGACTGGGAAACGATGGTAGAAACCATATATCCGGCCCCGAAAGAGCTCAGTATTTACTAGGCGCGAATTCTTCCTCAGCGTCGGGTAGAGGCTGCTTCCGTTCCTTCCACAATTGTTCCTGAGTGGCCGCGCTAGAAAATTCGAGATCAGCGGCAACTTGAATCTCCTGTTTGAGGAGATCGTTTCTCCTTAGATCAGTCTTAACCCAGCGCAGCGTTGCAGATGTGCTGGAGTGTCTCGCCGGAAACTTCTTGTCGTAAATCGGCAGTTCAATCTCCAGCCGATGCAAAACTACGTCGAATCTTTCCACCGCGGGGCCGATCTCTTTGTAAGCCGCGATTTGGGAAGGAATCGAGCCCCGCATCGAACCACGTACCTGCACAATGCCCTTACCCAGGCTCAGTCTCTCTGCCGAATCGGCCAGCAATTGGCCGGCTTCTTTGCCCATTGCGCCGATTGCCTCTCCCGCGACCGCGGAAAGACCCACAAAGAGCAGCAGAAATACGATGCTAAGCACCAATACTCGCCGCTGAACGGAAGCGTTCTGATCCCGGCTCTCGATTTTGTTCCATATCGAGGGCACAGGGATCATGAACCCCGCAGCGAGCACGGCGGCGATTATGGCGACGGGGAATATGTGCAGGTAACCATGCGCCACATCATCAGCGGTATTGAAGGCCAGGAGCGCCAGACAAAGAGAAAGGCCCAGCACCAAACCGACGAAGACTGCATACGGCGGCATTTGCGAGGAGGCTACTGGCTGGCCTGTCTCACGCTTATCAACAGTGTTTTCTGTCTGCACAGACGTGACTTGTGTCGCGGATGTAGTTGCGATAGCGGCGCCACAATTGGAGCAGATTGCCGAATCAGCAGCCAGATCCACAAAACAGTTGCGACATCGCATTGTCATATTTTCTTGACGCACGTTGTCGTGCGCAAAACAGCGAGCTCTCGCGGCATCTATAACGGGCTATTCTTACGCCATTCGTGTATGGTTCACAACGCCTTTTGGCGCCGTATTCCTCCAGGCAGCCTGAATCGCCTTGGCCAGTGTTTCTTTCTTCGCCGCCTTCAGATGCACGCTGGTGGCCCCGCGCTTTCCCCACGTGCCCTTTACCGGGATGAACACGTCGGGATGATCCTTCGAGAAGTAGTGCTGGTCTTCGGGGGACAGCTTGACCATGGCGCGGGTTTTGTCTGGGTATCCGAGAGTGGCGAAGATCTTTCCGGCGACGCGGAAGTCGGGATGATCCATGTGGGAGTGCTCTTCGGTTTCGGGCAGAGCGAGAGCGATTTTGCGGAAGTCGTTGGCGGTCACGGGCGTCCTCCGAGTGAGGAAACCTAGCATAGTAACCGGCGCCTTTAATAGACATTCTTTAGGTCATCCTGACCGGAGCCGCTTTTCAGGCGGAGGGAAGGATCTCGCACGTACATCTGCAAAGGCTTTCCGCGCGAGATTCCTCGCCCCAGCGTCTGGCGTTAGGTTGGAGAGCCAGCGGTGGTAGACTCCGGCCATGGACGACGTGAAAGCACCCGCGGGCCCGGCACTTTATCTCGTGGGGACGCCCATTGGGAATCTGGAGGACATCACGCTGCGGGCGGTGCGCGTGCTGAAGGAAGTCGACGTGATTGCCTGCGAGGACACGCGGCAGACGCAGAAACTGCTCAATCATTATGCGATCACGACGCGCACGACCAGCTATCACGAGCACAACGAAATGACCAAGTCGGCGGAGCTGGTCAAGGAGATGCAGGAGGGCGCGAGCGTCGCGCTGGTGACCGATGCGGGCATGCCGGGAATTTCCGATCCCGGATACCGGCTGATTGCGCTGGCGATCCGGCATCACTTGCCGGTGGTGCCGATTCCGGGAGCATCGGCGTTTCTGGCGGCGCTGGTGGCCAGCGGGCTGCCCACAGATTCGTTTCGCTTCAGCGGATTTCTTCCGGCGAAGCGCGGGGAACGTCGCGCGGCGCTGGAGGCGGTGAAGAGTTCTCCGCGGACGCAGGTGTTTTATGAGGCTCCGCACCGGATCGTCGATGCGCTGACTGACGTAGTCGAGGTTCTGGGAGAGGCCCGGCATGTGGTGGTCGCGCGCGAAGTGACCAAGCTGCATGAGGAGTTTCTGCGCGGGCGCGCGAGCGAAGTGCAGGAGAATTTAAAGTCGCGCGAGGCGGTGAAAGGCGAGATCACGCTGCTGATCGGGAAGCCCGAGGAAGGCGATGCACGTGGAGCGGCGGACGCCTCGTCCGCCCGCGTTTCCGTTCGGCAGCGCGTTGATCAGATCATGGCGGAAGAAAAAGTGGACGAGAAGGCCGCGCTGAAGAAAGTGGCGAAGGAGCGGGGGGTCTCGAAGAGCGAGGCTTACAGAGAGTTGCACAGATATAAATGACAACAACGTCGACGCGAAATTCTGCTAGCTCGGCTTTACGACCTCGCGTCGTGCCTGAAAAATCGAGCCACCCTTGGCGGTACCAGCCAATGCTCTCTCTCGTAGGAGACATGGAGTATCACCATGAGGATCGACATCAAGATCAATGCGCCGAGACTGCCACCGTAGGTCGACATCATGAATGTGCCGGGCGGAAACACTGTGAGTAGCAGCACCCACCCGACATTCTCGACGCTGTTCCCTGTAGAAAATCCAGCACCGAGGAATGTATTTGCTAGCGTCATAGAAAGCGAGCCAAGCAACCACACGCCTGTTCCCAGGAACAATGCGATCGACGGGGCGGGTTCGGCCACGTTAGCGTAACGTCTCGCGAC
Organism: Acidobacteriota bacterium; assembly: GCA_013289685.1. Taxonomy (GTDB): domain Bacteria; phylum Acidobacteriota; class Terriglobia; order Terriglobales; family Acidobacteriaceae; genus Sulfotelmatobacter. The sequence goes on from JABCZL010000015.1 coordinate 66,920, forward strand.
GAAATACACGGCGATAATGATGGCAGGAAGCAAGCCTGTCATCGGTATCGGGCCTATCACGTCAACAAGTGCCGCACGCCTGATAGCTGCGGTGAAGACGTCCGGCATCCAAAACGCGAGGCCACCGATCACGAGGTGCGCTAAAGGCGTCTTCACAACCACCTCCAACAAACTCGACCCGTTACACTTTCTCGCTACTTCCCTGCTAACTCCCGCTTCACAATCTCGCTGACCATTTTTCCGTCCACGCGCATGCCAGCGGCGTTGAATCTTGCCATGGCGTTCTTCATGACCGTACCCATTTCTTTTATGGTGGGGGCGCCCATTTCGGCGATGGCCGCCTTTACGCCGGCGACTACGTCTGCTTCGCCGGCGGCTTTGGGGAGATAGCTTTCGATTACGACGATCTCGGCGGCTTCTTTGTCGGCCATTTCCTGGCGTCCGCCTTTGGTGAATTGCTCGACGGATTCTTTGCGCTGCTTGATCAGCGTGGCCAGAACGGCTTGGGATTCTTTGTCGTCCAGCGGGGACATCTTTTCGACCTGGCGAAGGTGCAGGGCGCTCTTGACCATGCGCAGGGTGGACAGGCGGGCTTCGTCTTTCGCTTTCATTGCGGTGACGATGTCTTTCTGGATTTGTTCGACTAGGCTCATGAGGGGATTATAGACGGTGGTGAGAGCAGGGCGACATGCCGCTTGCGAAGTCAAAGTCCCCACCCTCTCGCAAAATTCGCGAGAAGGGTGGGGCATCCTCATTTTCGTGCAAACCCCCACTTCTCGCGCAGAAAACGCGCGAGAAATGGGGCACCCGGCGCGGAGTTCCGGTAAACTAGAAGCCTATCCCTATTCATAAGGACTCTGACTATGTTGCGGAAGAATCGTCTTTTTACTCCGGGGCCAACGCCGCTGTTGCCGGCGGCACAGACCGCCATGGCTTCGTTTACCGCCCATCATCGGACCGCCGATTTCAAGGCGCTGTTTCAGCGCGTGCTGGCTGACATGAAGGAATTCATTGGCACGAAGAACGATGTGCTGGTGCTGGCTTCCTCGGGCACGGGCGCGATGGAGGCGTCGGTGTCGAACCTGACCTCGCCGGGCGACAACGTGCTGGTGCTGACGGCCGGCAAGTTCGGCGAACGCTGGACGGGCCTGGCCAAGGCGTTCGGCTGCCACGTGGACGTACTCGAGGTCCCGTACGGCGAGACGTTTTCGCTGGATGACATTCGGGCGCGGCTGAATCCCTCTGTGCGCGCGGTGTTTGTGCAGGCCACGGAGAGTTCGACCGGAGCGCGGCATGACATTGAGGGGATCGCGAAAATCGTCCGCGCTCAGGGTGGGGCTTCAGGAAATGACACGCTGCTGGTAGTGGACGCGATCACCGGTCTGGGCACGACACACCTCGATGTCGATGGCTGGGGCGTGGACGTGATCATTGGCGGATCGCAGAAGGCGCTGATGATGCCACCGGGGCTCGCATATTGCGCGGTGAGTGAGCGGTCGTGGAAGCGCATGGAGAAGACTACGTCACCGCGCTATTACTTCGATCTGCGCAAAGAGCGGAAGTCGGCGGCGAAGGGCGAGACGGCGTACACGCCCGCGACGTCCCTGTTCGCTGCCCTGGGAGCAGCGCTGGAATTTGTGCGCGGCATGGGCGATGGCGATCTGGCCAAGGGACGGGAAGAACTGGTCAACAATGCGGAGATTTGCGCCGAGATGACTCGCGCGGGAGCGAAGGCGCTGGGACTGAAGCTTTACGCGTCTTCACCGGCGGCGGCGCTGACCGCGATCTGCGCGCCCGAGGGACTCGACTCGGGCAAGATCGTGAAAGAGTTCCGCGAGTCGTTTGACGCGGTCGTCGCCAACGGGCAGGGCGAGATGAAAGGCAAACTGTTCCGCATCGCGCACATCGGGTACTACGACTATCTCGACACAGTTGGCATTCTGGGCGCGCTCGAGCACGTACTCGCCAAGGTCACCGACCGCAAAGTCGAATATGGCGCGGCCGTGCGGGCCGCGCAAGAAGTTTACGCCCGCACCCAGTCGGGGAAACGACAACTGGTCAGCGCCTGAAGACGGCGAGTTCTTAGTTGATCATGAAGCCCTTGGGTTTCGAAGTCGCGGGCGAGGTCCCACCGCTGCCGTACATGCCTGTCCCCGGAGCGCCGGGGTTAGACACGGTGACACTGGCGGTGCCGGCGGTCGCGATGGCCGAGGCCGGAACTGCAACGGTCAGCTGGCCGCCGCTCACATAGCTGGTGTTCGCGGTTTGCGCAACGCCGTTCCAGTTCACCACCGCCTTGGCGCCAAAGTTGGTTCCGTTGACGGTCAGAACGAATGCCGCGCCGCCCGCAGTTGCGCTGGGCGGGCTCAGGGCCGCGATCATGGGCATCGCTCCAGGAGTCGTCTTGGAGCTGTAACCGCAGGCGACGCTGAGTGCGATTAGCGCCACAAGAAAGATTGTTTTAGCTGGTTTCAGTATCTGAAAAGGGTTCATCGTGTTCTCCCAAGGGCCGGGCCCAATAGAGGCAAGTCTAGAAAGTCCGGCTGGAGGGCGTGTCAGCGGGGTGTCATTCTCGCGTCAATTTCCGGTCAAGTCCTGGTTAACAGTTCATCGGCGAAGTTTTTCAGTGGCAGATTCTTGATTCAAAGGAAATCATTCGTGAAAATTATCGTAGCGGAAAAAATTTCAGCCTCGGCCGTGGCGCAGTTGCAGGAGCCGGGCTGGACCGTGCTAACTGCGGACCAACTGGAAGGCAAGCTGGAGGAGCATCTGGAAACTGCGGATGCGCTGATTGTGCGTTCGGCGGTGCAGGCCGACGCCAAGCTTCTGGAGCACGCGAAGAAGCTGCGCGTGATCGGGCGGGCTGGCGTGGGCGTGGACAACATCGATCTCGAGGCGGCGACCCACAAAGGGATCGCGGTCATGAATACGCCGGGCGCCAACGCGGTCGCCGTGGCCGAACAGACTCTGGGGATGATGCTGGCCATGGCGCGTCATTTATGCAGAGCCGACGTGCTCATGCACGCGGGAAAGTGGGAGAAGAAGTCCCTGCAGGGAACGGAGCTGCGGGCGAAGACGCTGGGCATTATCGGGCTGGGACGGGTTGGGATGGAAGTGGCGCGGCGGGCGAGCGCGTTTGGGATGGAGTTGGTGGGGCACGATCCGTTTGTTTCAGTGTCGGTGGCGAAGGAACAGGGGATCCGGCTGGCGGGGCTGGACGAACTGTATGCGGCGTCGGACTACATCACGCTGCATGTGGGGCTGACGCCGCAGACCACGGGGATGATCAACGAGGCGTCGATTGCCAAGATGAAGAAGGGTGTGCGGCTGGTGAACTGCGCGCGCGGCGAACTGGTGAATGAGGCGGACCTGGCGGCGGCACTCAAGACGAAGCAGGTGGCCGCGGCAGCGCTCGATGTGTTTGTGGAGGAGCCGCTGAAGAATTCGCCGCTGACTTTGTTAGAGAATGTGTTGCTCACGCCGCACGTTGGCGGGTCAACCTTTGAGGCGCAGGAGGCGGTGGGCGTGCAGATTGCTCAGCAGGTGAAGGAATATCTGAAGCACGGCGTGATTCAGAATGCGGTAAACGTGCCGTCGGTCTCGGCGGAAGAATATGCGACCATGCAGCCCTACATTGTGCTGGCGGAACGCATGGGAGCGTTTCTGGCGCAGGTGTCCGAGGGGAGCATCGAGGAAATTTCGATCCGCTATAGCGGGCACATTGCGGAATGGAAGACGGAACTGATTCGTAATGGCGCGATCAAAGGCATTCTGAACCAGGCGCTGGAGGAAAAAGCGAACCTGGTGAACGCCGCGGCCATCGCGGATGCGCGGGGACTGCGCGTGCTGGAATCGCATAAGGCTAAGGCCTCGACCGGAGGCGCGGGAAGCGTGCTTTCGATTTTTCTGAAGAGCTCCACCGAAGAACACATGGTCAAGGGCGCGGTGCTGCATGGCGATGCGCCCCGGTTGCTGCATGTGGATGGCATCGACGTGGAGGCCCCACTGGAGCGCAGCCTGATTTATCTGCGGAACCGCGACGTCCCCGGCGTGATTGGCAGGGTGGGCACGATTCTGGGAGAGGAGTCGATCAACATCGCCGACTTCTCGCTGGGACGGCGTGGCGTTGAGAAAGGTGCAGGCCAGCCGCGCGAGGCGATTGCCGTCGTTCACGTGGACGGGCACGTGACGGAGGAAGTGCTGGCGAAGCTACGGACGATTCCGGCGGTGCAAAAAGCGAAGGCGGTGCGGCTGTTTTAGCAGGAAAAGGAAACCCATAACGACAAAGGACACGAAGGTCCACGAAGGAAACCAAGACCTGGGCTTGGCTTTCCTTCGCGATACTTCGCGTCCTTCGTGGTTCAAGCCTTAAGATTCCGAATCTTCGCGCTGCAGCTTGCGGCTCTCGGCGAGCAGGGCCATGGAGTGCATCAGGTTCTGCAGGGTGACGATGCCGATCAGGCGCTGGTCTTCGACCACGGGGATGATGCTGGAATTGCGGGCAGTAAGTTTGCGGAAGGCCGAGCCCAGCGAGTCCTGGCGCAGGGAGACTTCGAAAATCTTGTTCATCACCGCCTGCACGTAGCCGTTCCCTTCCGCGCGCAGAGCGTCGAGAATGCGCTGCTTCGAAATCACTCCCACCATATCGCTGCCGCGAACCACGGGGAAATCGTCCTGCAGGGAATGGACAGCTTTCTGCAGGGCATCTTCCAGAGTGTCGGCTGGGGAGAGCGTGGCGAAGTCGGTGAGCATGACTTCTTCGAGGCGGACGCCGTCGAGCACGGACTGGAATACAAGTGCGCGCTCCTCCAACTGAGCGGCGGAGAAAACGATGACGCCAACCATGGTCAGCCAGTTATTACTGAACAGGCCCGCGATCATCAGGACCATGGCGATGGCATTGCTGATGGAAACGGCGCGCCGCGTGGCCGTGGAGACGTCCAGCGTGCGGGAAAGGACTGCCCGCAGGATGCGCCCACCATCGAGGGGATAAGCGGGCAGGAGATTCAGAATCGCCAGCCAAAGATTCGCCCCCACCAGGCTTTTTGGTAGATTGCGGGCCTGTAGGAAAGGCAAATTCCAAAGATCCGCTCCGTGGCCTGAAGCAGTTACAACAGCGGCGGCGAACCCGGCGAGCGCGAGGCTTACCAGCGGCCCGATCAGCGCGAGGCGAACCTCCCGCATCCACGGCAAGGCGGCTGGTTGAGGCTTCTCGCCGCGGGATTCGTCGTAGATCACAACTCCGGTGAGCGGCAACAGGATGACTACCTTGGGGATCAGGCCGAAACGGCGGGCGGCCAGTATGTGTCCGACCTCATGGGCAGCCACGCAAGCCAGAATGATTCCCACGATTGCCATGTCGCGAGGTCCGGTGGCGTTGCCCGGGTGCGCTGCGTAGTCGGTCCAGAAAATAAACGTGGGCAGGAGGAAAAACGTGAGATGGATTCGCACATCCACGCCGAACAGAGGTCCTACCGGGATCGACCAGCTTCGCATAAGCCTTCGCTACTTTTATTCTACATGGATGGATATAGTGAGTGCGGGGACCCGAAAGTACATAGCCATGCGAGTGATCGCGGGGAAATATCGAAGTCGTCCGCTGCGCGCACTGCGCGGGATGGACGTGCGTCCCACGTCAGACCGGCTGCGGGAAACGTTGTTCAACGTGCTGACGGCGGGGAATCCGGCGGCGCTCGAAGGCAGCGTGTGGCTCGATCTGTTCGCGGGCACGGGAGCGGTGGGAATCGAAGCGCTGAGCCGCGGCGCCAAAGAAGTGTTTTTCGTGGAACACTCGGCGGCGGCGGCGGATACGATCCGCGGCAATCTGGAAAGCCTGGGGATTGGCGACGGCTTCAAAATTCTGCAGGAGGAGTTGCCGCGCGCGTTCTGGCGGATGGAGCGGCAGCATGTGGCGGCCGATGTGGTGTTCATCGATCCCCCGTACCGCATGCAGGATGCTTATATGAAGACGCTGGGCGCGCTAGCAGATTCGTCGCTGGTGTGGGCGATGACGGTGGTGATCGCCGAGCATGAAAAGAAATTCGATCCGGGAGAGGAATTTGGCCCGCTGCGAAGATTTCGTCACTTGACGCAGGGCAGCGCGGCGCTGAGTTTTTACCGTATGGGAAGCAGAGGGGATCTGCGAGTGTGATGCAACTGGCTCGCGCTAGATCTCGCGCTACATGATGAGGTCTTCGGTGCGGCGCACGATGGGATGCTGCATCTCTTCCAGATCGTTCTTCACCATGTTCAGCCCGTAGACGCATTCTTCGAAATTCTTGGAGAGACGGGCAAACAGTGGTGCAACCTTGGCGTACTCAAAATGCTCGAACTTGGAGACGATGTAGTAGCTTTCCTTGCCGGCCTTCACCCATTCGACGAAATTCTCCAGACGCTGGCGGCGCAGCCGAAAATGATTGATGCTCTCGGGGAACATGCCCGCCAGGAACAGAGTGTAATCGCCAATGTGTTTGCGCACCTGGCGCTCGCGGTCGAAAGAAGGTGCGGGGCCGTAGATCGGATCCGATTCCAGCAGCATCTCGCCCACGTCGGCCAGAGGCCGGTCGGTTACGTCGTGAACCTTGAAGAGTTGATCGGCTTCGCAGAACTCCGCCAGCAGATGGGAAACGTAGGCGACGATCTGCGGATCACGAATGCCGATTTCTTCGGCGTAGTGCCGTCCCACCAGGTCCTGAAACAACTGCTGCAACGGATGCGATTCTGGAATCATTTTGATCCCCCTGAACTCCGCCACCGGCACGGAGTTTCAGCCACATGCATGTGTTGATACCTTAGTTCGATAGGGCAACGCAAGTGACTTTTGTTTATCGACATGATTCGTTTTTCTAATCTGTAAGAACACGTGGCATGCGAAGGAGTTGCCGGCGCGATTTGCTGGCAGTCGGATGGAATGGCTGCCAACGCCGGCATTTCAAGCGCTTTCAGCCATGTAGAATGAGCGGTCAGCGGAGGAATCATGGCGCAGCGGCAGAAGATAAAGCCGAAATTGCAGCGGCAGAACATTTCCAGCGGCACCGCATGGGAGCCCATAGTTGGTTACTCTCGTGCCGTCAAGATCGGGTCGTACGTGCATGTTTCGGGGACTACAGCCACCGGGCCAGACGGGAAGATCGTCGGCGTCGGGGACGTATATGCGCAGGCAGTGCAGACCTTGAAGAACATCGAGAGCGCCCTGAAGAAAGCGGGCGCCAGCATGAAAGACGTGGTGCGCACGCGTATGTATGTCACCAACATTGCGGAATGGGAAAAGATCGGGAAGGCGCATGGAGAATTCTTCCGCGACATTCGCCCGGCCACGTCGATGGTGCAGGTGAGTGCGCTGATCTCGCCGGAGATTCTGGTGGAGATTGAGGCGGACGCGGTGCTGCCCTGAATCGAAGATCAGGTTCAGGTCAACGGCTTCGACATCTTCACGAAGTGACAGGGCACTTTTGGGTTCAGGTCAGGAGGGAAGGGCTCGGTGCCGGTTTCAACGTATCCGCGGCGACGGTAGAATGCGGGCAACTCCTCCCGCACACTCACCATCCGCAAGTCCATGAAGCGACTGCCTGCCTTGGCACAGTAGTCTTCGGCGGCGTCCATTAGCGCCGAACCCAGTCCAGACTTCTGACGTTGCGGATCGACCGACAGCAAACCCAAATAGGACCGGTCGCCCCTGGGTTCAACGTAAACGCAGCCACACACGCAGCCGAGATCATCTGCGATCAGGAAAGTCCCTCTTTGTGACAATTGCAACACCGTCTCCAGGTCGATACGATCACGATCGACAAGAAAACTCTCGGCCTGGCGAAAAGCAGCGTTGATTACCGAGACAATAGCCTCCCCATCCCGGGCTTCCGCGACCCGTAGCTGCAAGACTTCTTCCTCCTGGGTCCGATGCTTTTGCCCGCCGTCTTGAGGCAGGCTAATGCCGAAGGGTATAGAATCCTTCCCGCCCAATCATATTAGCGGACTGGAACTTTGCGGGGAGATCGCATGAAACACCTACTCCTGATCTTGTCTCTTATCTTCGCCACATGCGCAATCGCGCAATCGACAGGTTCGCCATCGGCGCCGGTAACGGTTATTCGTGCCGGCACGCTCATCGATGGCAAATCCGACAAGCCGCGGCGCGATCAGGTGATCGTGATTCGCGGCAACCACATTGAGAGCGTTGGCGAGGCAGGGAGTACGAAGATCCCCGCCGGTGCGACGGTGATCGACCTCTCGAAGCAGACTGTGCTGCCCGGTCTGATCGATTCACACACGCACATCTTTCTGCAGGGAGAAGATCCCGCGCAGGGGGGATACGACGTCAACATTCTGACTGCGCCTTTGGCGCTGCGCGCGGCGCGAGCCACGGTTGCGGCGCGGCGGGCGCTGGAGCAGGGTTTCACCACACTGCGCGACCTGGAAACCGAGGGCGCGGGCTACGGCGATGTCGGCATCAAGCAGGCAATTGAGGCGGGATACATCCCCGGGCCGCGGCTGTTCGTGGTGACGCGAGCCATCTCGACCACGGGCGGCTACATGTTGGAAGGCTACGCCCCGGAATTGGAGATGCCGAAAGGAGCGCAGATCGTCGATGGTCCGGTCGAGGCGCGCAAGGCCGCGCGTGAACAGCTCGACCACGGCGCCGACTGGATCAAGGTGTACATGACGCACCGTTCGTGGGTGGGAAAGAATGGAGAGTTGGTTTCGCAGCCGACGCTGACCGTCGAGGAACTGCACGCCATCGTGGACGAGGCTCACGGCTGGGGCAAGAAGGTCGCGTGCCACGCGTATAGCGGAATCGGCCTGCATCGCGCCCTCGACGGGGGCTGCGATTCCATCGAGCACGGGCTTGATCTCGACGATGCTGCGATCGCGCAGATGCTGAAGCAGGGCACCTGGTATGTGCCGACCCTGAGTCCGTACTACAAAGACTGGGCTCCCGCCGACACTCCCGGTGGACAGCGCGACCGGCTGCGCGCCGCGGTGCATGAACCGTCCTTCAAAAAAGCGCTGAAGGCCGGCGTGAAGATCGTGTTCGGCACCGACATGGGCGGAATCCCTTGGACCGAGCCCATCGCGCAGGAGTTCTCGCGCATGGTGGAATTCGGCATGTCACCCATGGACGCGATCCAGAGCGCCACGTCGCGCGCGGCTGTGATGCTCGATATGGAGGGCAAGATCGGCGTGGTGGCTCCGGGCGCGTTCGCCGACATTGTCGCGGTGAGTGCTGATCCGCTGCGCGACATCAAGGTGCTGGAGAACGTCGAATTCGTGATGAAGGACGGCAAGGTAGTTCGCGGGAAGTGACAGCCTAAGTAAGGCGGCCTGTTCTGGGAACCGGCTGCCCTTCCGAGGCGGGGCGGGGGAATATTTCCACGCAAATTCTCTTGACATCCGTTTCGCTGCGAGCATAATGCGTCAATCCAGTTTGAGTCGGTGAATTCGGTTCCTCAGCGTAAGGGCCCAAGGAGGTACGTATGAGCGTGCTCGATCTTTGCGACCGGGAGATTGCCGCGGTAGGGTTGGAAGCTACCGTCGCCGATGCTATTCATAAGATGCTGGACCATCACGTGGGTGCGGTCGCGGTGGTCGACAGCGAGTATCGGGTGGCAGGGATTTTTACCGAGCGCGATGTCCTGCGAAAAATGGCGCTCAGTCATGTGGACCCGAAGGCGACCTCGGTGCGCGATCTGATGACTACGCCAGTGGAAATGGCCACGCGGGCTACGGGCGCAGGAGAGGCTCTGAGCATCATGCTGGAACGGCACTTCCGCCATCTACCTGTGGCCGATGACAACGGCAAACTGCTCGGCATTCTTTCGATACGAAATCTGCTGGAGTGGCGCGTCGACGACCTGAGCCGCGAACTGGAATCGCTCGAGCAATACGTTTCCAACGACGGGCCCGGGGGCTAGGGATCATTCGCCCGGCTCCTCAATCCTGAAATCATGAATGCCTCCTCCGCCTTGTCCCGGACGATTGCTGGCGTGCGCATGGCCGCGTCCGTGTTTTTTCTATTGTTCGGCGAATACAAAGTGGCGGGGCCTGAGTTTGCCCATGGGGGGTTTCAAGCTTATCTGCAGGATTACATTGCGAACAGCGCGGTCAGCTTCTACCGCCCTTTCTTAGCCGGAGTGGTTCTGCCGCATGCGGTGTTCTTCGGTTATCTGGTTGGGGTCGTCGAACTGATGATCGGCATTTCTCTGCTGATCGGGCTGTGGGTGCGTCCGGCCTGCGTTCTGGCTATTTTGTTTCTGCTGAATATGCTTCTGGCCACGTGGTGGGGACCGGGTCACGGAATGCCAGTCTGGCGCTACTTCGGCGCGGAACTTGAACATCTACCGCTGTCGCTGCTATTCATCATCTTCTTCGCGGCTGACGCCGGACGAGTCTGGGGTCTCGACGGACGGCGGAAGTGAGGCAGTCGCGGGTAATCGTAGTCGCACCAATCAAACAATCTGGGGAAAGGGAAAGCATGAGCATGAGCATAAGCCTGAAGAAGACCTGCAATGTTCTGGTTGCGTTGTTCTGTCTGGGGACGGTCGGAATCGCGCAAACGACCCAAGCGCCGCGGCACGTCGCGGTTCACGCCGGGCATCTGCTCGATGTGAAGACCGGCAAGCTGCTCGCCGACCAGACGCTGGTCATCGAAGACGGAAAGATCATCAGCGTTGGCGCCACCGCCGAGGCGAAGATTCCCGCCGATGCAGTGCGCATCGATCTGCCCAGTGCGACTGTGCTGCCGGGCTTGATTGACGCGCACACCCACCTGACCATGGATCCGAAGTTCGGCTACGAAGAACTTGGGATTTCTGTGCCGCGCGAGGCGCTCACTGGCGCCAAGAACGCGCGACTGACTTTGCTTGCCGGGTTCACTACAGTGCGTAATGTGGGGGCAAGCGGCTTCAGCGACATCGCGCTGCGCGACGCCATCAACGCGGGCGATGTGCCGGGCCCGAGGATGGTTGCGAGCGGGCCGGCCCTGGGAATCACCGGCGGACACTGCGACAACAACCTGCTGCCTTACGAATATCACGCCGTGGGAGACGGCGTTGCCGACGGCATCGCCGGGGTGCAGCACAAGGTGCGCGAGAACATCAAGTACGGCGCTGATGTGATCAAGATTTGCGCGACCGGAGGAGTGCTCTCCAAAGGCGACGATCCGCAGGCTTCCCAGTACACGCTGGAGGAGATGAAGGCGATTGTGGCCGACGCCCATCGCCTGGGACGAAAAGTCGCGGCCCACGCGCATGGAGCGCAGGGCATTCTCTGGGCGTCGGAGGCGGGAGTGGATTCGATCGAGCACGGTTCCTACATTGACGACGCGGCGATCGCGGAGATGAAGAAGAACGGCACCTATCTTGTGGCCACACTTTACCTGGGAGACTGGTTTTTGGAAAACGCCGAAAGAAATCATGTGCCTGAGTTCTATCTCACCAAGGCCAAAACCGTGATGGCGGCCGCGCGCAAGAACATCTCCCACGCATTTGCCAGTGGAGTGAAAGTCGCTTTTGGTACGGATGCAGCCGTGTATCCGCATGGCCTGAACGCGCATGAGTTCGCGGTGATGGTGAAGTTGGGGCTGACGCCGTTGCAGGCGATACAGGCGGCGACGGTGAATGCCGCGGATCTGCTGGGGTGGTCGGGCAAAGTTGGCAGCCTGGAGCCGGGGGCGTGGGCGGACATGGTCGCGGTGGACGGCGATCCGGTGAAGGACGTGACGACTCTGGAGCGCGTGAAGTTTGTGATGAAGGGTGGCGACGTGGTGAAGAATGAGTACGGGAAATGATCTAATTGCGTAGAGCCTGAACCACAGAGGACACAGAGGCACACAGGGTTTACCTCTGTGTTCCCCCTGTGTCCTCTGTGTTTAAAGGGTTTTTTTCAGCGCGCCTGCTCGGTAACCCAGTCTGTCCAGTACGCCGTATCCCCACTGGACAGCATCGTCCCTTTGCCTTCCACCGCGTCCACAAAGTTTTCCAGCATAGGGTAGTGCAAGTTGGGGTGGGGCGGAAGGTTTTCGCGGACGCCAGGATAGACGAGTTCGGGGCCGTTCAGCGGAGATAATTCCATCTCGCCGTCGGTGCCGCGGATGCGGCATTCGTCGCGGCTCACATGGGAGTGCCAGCGGACGTCGACGATGCCGCGCACTCCGCCGGCGTACTCAATCATCACGGTTGCATTGTCTTCCACAGCGTAGTGATGCACCACGTTCGAGAGCTGGCCAGCAGCGCGCTGCGGCTGGCCAAAAAGAAAGTTCAGAACGTCGATGCGGTGCGAGGCGATGTCGAAAAGCGGTCCGCCCCCGGCTTTTGCGGGATCGACCAGCCAACTGCGGCTGCCCGTGCCGTCGAACCATCCGTGGCACGTGAGTTCGGCGAGCACCGGCTTTCCAATGACTCCGGCTTCGAGCAGCTGTTTTGCGCGCTGCACCTTGGGGTAGCAGCGGCGATAGTAGGCCACGCCGAACGTCTTGCCACTCTCCTCCGCAGCTTGCACCATGGCGCGCGCCTCGGCCTCGTTCATAGCCATGGGCTTCTCGCACAGCACATGCTTGCCGGCGCGAAGCGACTGGATGGTCTGCGGCGCGTGCAGGAAGACCGGGGTGCCGACATAAACAGCGTCGACGTCACCTTGCACTGCTGGATCAGCCAGCGCTTCGTCTAGTGTCGCCCACGTGCGCGCGCCGTGCGGCGCCGCCTTCGCCGGATCGCGGGTGACAAGTCCGTAGAGGCGGCTGCGCGGCTCGGCTTGGATCGCGGGGATGACGCGGCGGATAGCGATGTCGCCGATTCCGATGACAATCCAGTTGAGCATGGGGCTTCACCTGAGCTTGCGAAACCCGGCGGACGAATGCGTCCGCCGCTACGTGCGCATCGCAGAAAAAACAAAGGCCGGCCTGGGCCGGCCTTCGATTCGATTTCACACAGAAACTACGGCTTCTTGGGGGCGATCGCGTCCTTGGCGGCCTTGGCGACGCGGAACTTCACGACGGTCTTAGCCTTGATCTGGATGGGTTCGCCGGTCTGCGGGTTGCGTCCCACGCGAGCCTTGCGGTGCGCCTTCACCAGACGGCCCAGGCCGGGCACAACGAAAATGCCGTTCTTCTTGGTTTCTTTGATAGCGGTGTCGGCCAGGTGCTCCAGAAACGCCGCCGCGGTTTTGTTGGGGAGCTCGGTTTTCTCGGCCAGATGCCGAATGAGCTGTGTCTTTGTCAAACCTGCAGCCATGTATTTCCTCCTCGAAAAAATCGGTTTAATACCAGCGGGGCCTATCTTATACCCGCGGGCCTGTGGAAAAACACCTTATTTTACAGGGGTTTTATAATTTGTAAACGCGGGAGAGGCCATTTCTACAGGGCTTGGCGTGCGTCTCGACGCGGGAGCTAGCCTCCTACGCGTCCCAGCGTGGAAACACTCATTTCAGATTGCAGATTTCAGGGCTCAGATTAAACTCCTGTTTGCCGCCCGCCTGGTTTGAAATCGGCAATCATCAATCAGCAATCATCAATCAACAATCTGATATCGCCTGCCCGGGATGACATAATGATTGCAGAGGAGTCCCGCAATTGAGTTGCGCGATTTGTGAAATCCGCAAGGAGAAACGCTTTTGCCCCGCTGTTCACGGGCGCATTTGCCCGCAGTGTTGCGGCGAGCAGCGCGAGGTGACGCTCGACTGTCCGAGCGATTGCCCGTATCTTCTGCAGGCGCACCAGCATGAGAAGCCCCGCTCCGTTGACCAGATCGACCCCGCAGGATTGTTCTTGCAGGTCGAGGTTTCCGATCAGTTCATGTATGAGAAAGAGCATCTGCTCATGGGCCTGACGTATGCGCTGGCCAAAGCGGCCCGGGCCGACCGCAGCCTGCACGATCAGGATCTGATTGCCGCGCTTTCTGTCCTGGCGCAAAGCTACGAGCGCCGGGTGAACTCGGGCCTGCACTACGAGCAGCCGCTGACCAGTGACGCGCGGCGCAGGGTTGCGTCCGAAATTGAGACGATGGTAAAGGAGTACCGAGAGGCCGAGCAGAAGCACGCGGGCTATTCGAGCCTGCGGGATTCTGAGGTGCTGAAAGCACTCGTGTTTCTGCTGCGACTGGCGAACGGGCGGACCTCGGGGCGTCCCAAGGCGCGCGCCTTCGTGGAATTTCTGTTTGCTCAGTTTCCCGAGAAGGAAGCGGCGGTGGTTGCGCCGCAGGAAGCTGGGAGCCGGATCATCCTGCCATAAAGCGGTCGTTGGCCTCTGGTCGTTAGTCGTTGGCTTTGACAATGACGCGGCGAACGATTTGTCCCGCGGGTAAAGCGTCGAGCAGTTCGCGAACCGTTTTCTTCAGCACCGGATGCCGCACTTCCGGCGCAATTTCCGCCAGAGGCTCCAGCACGAAACGGCGCTGGTGCATCGCGGGATGGGGAATGGTCAGTGCCGGCGAATCGACGATCGCTTCGTCGAAAAGCAGGATGTCGATGTCGATGGTGCGCGGGCCTTTTTTCTGAATGCGTTGGCGGCCCATCTGCTGCTCAATGTGCAGCAAGGCCATCAGCAACTGCTCGGGAGTCTCCGTGGTTTCAAGCGCCGCAACACAGTTCAGGAACCACGCCTGGTCAGTGAATTCGACGGGCTCGGTTTCGTAAAACGAAGAAACGGCCACGACGCGACCATTCGCGGCGAGGCGTCTGAGGGCGTCGCGCAGTTGGATTTCGCGGTCGCCAACGTTGGATCCGAGCGAAAGATAAACGAGCGCAGGCATTGGGCGTGCTGTTCAGTTGTACTCTGAGAAATTCCGAAGTACAATCCGGCGCGTCCCGAGCACTCAAAATAGGCCTAAGTGCCCGAGGCTCAATCGCGCCGAAAGGTGTATGACCTTGGTCACTATCGTGCATCTCTCATGCACCTCTAGAATCTCAGCATGACGTTGGATTCGCTCCTCCTGAGCCAGGATCCGGAACTGGTACGTGTGATCCGGCCGACGCTCGAAAAATTGTCGATTGATGTGGAGATCTGCCATGAGGCGCGGGCCGGCGCGGACATTCTAATCACCGACAAGTTCGACGCGGTGATCGTGGATTGCGATGATCTGAATGGCGGGCTGGCGGTTCTGCAGGGTCTGCGAAGCACGCCCAGCAATAAGAACTGCGTTGCTTTTGCCATCCTCAATGGACATAGGACGACGACACAGGACGCGTTCGGCATGGGTGCCAACTTCGTGCTGCAGAAACCGATCAGCGCGCTCAACGCCTCTCGCTGCTTTCACGCTGCCCTGAATTTCATGATCAAGGAACGCCGCCGCTACTTCCGCCAGCCGGTGAAAATGCAGGTTCGAGTCGTATACGAAGGCCAGACTCTGAACGCGACCAGCACCAACATCAGCGAGGGCGGCATTGCGCTGATGCTGCGGGAAGCGCTGCCCAAAGGCGCTGCGCCCCATCTGAAGTTCTCGCTGCCGGGAAGCGACATCCACTTGGAAGTCGAGGCCGAGGTTGCCTGGGTCGACGTGAAAGGCCAGGCCGGGTTCCGCTTTCACCACGTTCCGAAGAGTTCGCAGACCGAGCTCGAGCATTGGCTTGACGAACATATGGAACAGGAATTCCCCGGAGCCAAAGAGCGCCTGGCGGCTGCCCAATCCGAGACGGCGCATTAGCGGGCAGCGCGGAACAACGACCATCCTCAGAATTCCGAAAACCTTAACCACAAGGGTCACAAAGCTCACAGATTATTCCTCTGTGGTCCCCAGTGTCCTCTGTGGTTAAATCTTTTTAGCTAAGCTGCAGTCAGGGGTATCCTTCTTTGGACTTGCGCGCGGTTTTATCCGTGGCAATCTGGGAGATCACCACTCAGAGACTACGGAGAGATGGAATCGTGACCAACGATTTTCGCATTGCCAAAGTGCAAAGAACGCTGCGCTGGTTTGAAGAGGATATCCCCCTGCTCAATATGCGCGTCAAAGACCTGTCGAAGGAGCGGCAGGACTCGGCGCGCCGGTTTGCCGCAGCGGTGATCGATCAGACGCGCGCGGAGCTGGAAAGACTGTTGCAAGAGCAGCCGCAGGATGGGCACGATTCCAGCGCGATGCCCTCCGAGCCCGCGGACTAGCGGGACGCCATCGGCGAAAAGCAGGTCCCTCCACTTCGCCGTCGCTTACGCTCCGGCTCCGGTCGGGATGACAATTACTTTTTGATTCGCGTTGCAGAGGACAGAACTACAACGAAGATCCTGCGGCCGCTTCGCTGCTGGAAAGAGCCGCACTGGCCCGGTCTTCACCGGGGAAAGTTACTTCCTCCCACAACGTTTTGTCGCGCAAAATGCGCGAGACCAGCGCGGTGTGCATGGCGTGACCGGCGCGGTCGGCAACGACGTTGCCGAGAATCTGCTTGCCCAACAGCGCCAGGTCGCCAACCAGATCCAATACTTTGTGGCGCACGAATTCGTCGGGAAAGCGGAGCGGGCCGTTCTCGACACCATCGCGGGTGAGCACAATGCAGTTCTCGCTGGACGCGCCGCGAATCAGCCCCATGTCGCGCATGGCCTGCTCGTCCTGGCGCGACCCAAACGTGCGCGCGGGCGCGATGTGCTTCAAGTAACTGCCGTTGGTCAGTTCCACCTGAAACGTTTCTTTGCCGATGAGCGGGTGCGGGAAATTGATGGAATAGGAAACCGAATAGGTGTCCGAGGGATACACCGCGATAAATTTGTTTCCCTCCCGCATCTCGACCTCGCGGCGAATCTTGAGATACTTGCGGGCGCGGCGCTGCTTGCGGATGCCCGCCTTCCGAATCATGTCCACAAAAGGCCGCGCGCTGCCGTCGAGAATGGGCAGTTCCAAATTGTCGAGCTCGACAATGGCGTTATCGATGCCCATGCCGATGAAGGCGGAAAGTACGTGCTCCGTGGTGGAAATGAGCACGCCCTTTTTCATCAGGCTGGTCGCGTAGCTGACGCGGGCAACATTGCGGCTGACGGCCTCGATTTCAAATCCGTCGAGATCGGTGCGGCGAAACACGATGCCCGTTCCCGACGCGGCCGGCAGGATGCTGATGGAGACAGGAGCGCCGCTATGCAGGCCGACGCCACTGCATTCCACCTTGGAGCGGATTGTCTGCTCTTGGGTCAAGAAGGAATCAAGAATGTTCTGGTGAACGCTGTAGATTACGCTTGTGTTACAAAAACTGTCTGTGGCGAAAGAGCCACAGTCCGTGGCGGACTGGAGCGAAGTCGCATTGCAGAGGGAATGTTGTTAACTCATTACGTTGCAATGATTTACCATCGTCCGGCGAATTCTGCGGGAGGAGTTGTCGGTACCTAGATCGGTGCCTAGATCGATACCCAGAAAGAAAACAGCAGCATAGCTCCCTAGTGCTTGCCGCTCTGTTTACTGGCTGGCTTGTTGGGGTCGTAGCCGGAATTTTGGTCGAACATGGCGGGGTCGAGGCCCTGGTTGATGGTGACGTTGTTGAGGAAGCGCTGGCTGGCCATGTCTTCGTTGAAATAGCGGGTCACGTTGTAGGGCGCCATCACTCCGGAGACCTGGCGGTAGTTCTCATACACTTCTTCTTCCAGGTTTTTCTGGCGGTCGAGCGGGTCGCGCCAGGTGAACGACTTTTTAACCGGCAAGTGGGTGTCGTTATCGAAGTAGAGGGTCACGCTCTCGTCCTGCGCGTTGATCAGCGTCACCCGCTGCGACGGATGTTGCGCCGCGATCGCGAAGCCCTCATACAAAAGCACCACGCTGGGATCGTTCACCCAGGTGCGCAGAACCGTGTCGAGCGAGAAATGCCGGCGGCGGAGATAGTCCTCCAGATCTTTTTTCTCGAGGAGATGAGGACCTTTGTAGGTGATCTCGTATCCCTTGTTGCCGACGTAGAGCTCGGCGATGTCGCGCTCTTTGGTGAGTTCGACGCGCTCTTTGTCGGGAAACTCGAAGAAGCCCCAAAAAGGATAACCCCCGCCGCTGGACCGTCCATGATGAAAGCCGTAGGTTTTTCCCTGCTGCTCGCGGTCGCGAATGGTGAGGTAGGCCTGTCCGCCCAGCGCCTGAATGCCCTGGTCGAGGACAGCCTTGGCCTTGTTGGCATTCTCCTGATCCGCCGGGACAGGCGCGGGATTGGTATTCTGCGACGGAGCCTGCGGTGCCGCCTGAGCCGCGGCGGTGCCGGGCTGCTCGCCGACCTGAGACCAGGCCGCGCACACCAAAACCAGAATCGGGAGAAACTGTTTCATTCCACTTGTGGGAGTGATCGCGTGCAATCAGAATTGTAGCGTTTCTTGTGGGTTTTCTGCCCGCCGCAGTGAATGCTCCTCGTCCGTTGGATGCAGGAAACGGTCGGAATGCAAGCTGATTGCGGGCATTTTGTCGCGCTTTTTTCGGGCTGTTCTATCCCGCCAAGACCGCGCCGCCATTCACGTTGAATACCTCCCCGGTGATGAAGCTGGCGTGCTCAGTGCACAGGAAGAGCACAGGGGCGGCAATTTCCTCGGGGCGGCCCACGCGGCCCATCGGAATCTCGCGGCGAATCTCGTCTCCACTCTTGGGGTCGGCCAGGGCTCCGGCACTCATATCGGTATCCACCCAGCCCGGGGCAACGCAGTTGACGTAGATGCCATCGGGAGCCAATTCGGTCGACAGGCTCTTCGTGAGACTGATAATAGCCCCCTTGGTCGCGGAGTAGTCGCAGTGAAAAGCCTCGCCCCGCTGCCCGCTGGTGGAACTGATCAGCACGATGTGTCCGGCGGGAGCGGTGGCGCGGGCTTGCGCTTTCATTTGTGCGACCGAGTATTTGACCAGCCCAAAAACTCCATCGAGATTAATGGACAGAGTAGACCGCCACTGCTCGTCCGACATGCGGTCGATGGGTACGTCCTGCTCCGGCCAAACGCCGTGGTTGGCGACCAGAATGTCGAGCCGGCCGAAATGCCGCACGGTCTCTGCCACCAGTGCGCGCGCCGCCTCAGGATTATTCAGATCGGAAGCGATGGGATGACAGACCGCCGCGCCGCATTCGTTGGCCAGCGCCTCCGCCTGGGCGCGCGCGCTGCGATAACTGAAAGCGACTTTAGCGCCGCCAGCAGTAAACATGCGCACCGTGGCCGCGCCGATGCCGCGCGAACCGCCAGAAATGAGAGCAACTTTACCGGAGAGAGAAAGAGGAATAGACATGGCAGACTAGTTTCCAGTTTCTGGTCTGCCGTTGCAAGTGGGGGCTTCAGTCTCCCGTGCCCGAAGACATGCGCTCCGACCTTAGCCCACGCATCAGCAACCGCACCAGCATGCCGTCGAAGCGGGTTCCGCTCATCTTCGACAGCTCGTCGAGGGCCTGGTCCGGCGTGCGGGCGGCGGAGAACGATTGCTCGGTCACCATGTTTGCGTACGTATCGGCCAGCGCGATGATCCGCGCCCACAAAGGAATCTGCTCGCCCCGCAAGCCATCCGGATAGCCCGAGCCGTCGAAACGTTGATGATGATGCTCGACCGCCTCGCGCATCATCTGGGAGTGCGGGATGGTTCCGACAATCGCCGCGCCCACGTGGGCGTGCATTCTCACCTGGAGAAATTCATCTTCGCCAAGCGGTCCCGGTTTGTTGAGCACGCGCTCGGGAACGAAAATCTTCCCGACGTCATGCACGCGGGCGGCGTAAACCAGATCGGCCGTTTCCTCGTGGGATAGTCCCAGAGACCGGGCAATCACTTCGCTGTAGCGCGCTACGAGATCGCCGTGGCCGGCCGTCTGCAGCTCGCGCGACTCGGCCGCCCGGCTCAGGGATTCGATCGCTTCCTTCAGCACCGGCACGTTGCAGTCGGCATCGCCGCCGCATAGTTTGTACAAAGTGGAAGTCAATTCCTCCAGATGTTCGGGCCCGGTGTGCTCGCGCTGCAGGAAGCCCTCGATATACGCGGAGATTTGCTGGCGCTGCCGGGCGAAGTCCTGGCCCTCGACAAATTCCTGCGCGGTCGAGACCCGGTCCCCTCCCGAGCGCTTGGAGACATACATGCCGGCGTCAGCCACGCGAATGATGTCCTCGATGGAGAACCCGTGCATGGGGAAGCTGGCAACTCCGAAACTACCGGTAACGTGATGTTCGCTCAGCATGGGATCGCTGGCCAGCCACTGGCGCAGGCGCTCAGCCAGCACCTGGGCCTGTTCGGCGCCAGTCTCGGGCATCAGCACAATGAACTCGTCGCCACCATAACGGGCCACCACGTTCGACTGCCGGGACTTTTGTTCGAGCAGGCGGCCCACGCGGGCCAGCACCAGATCGCCTTCGAAGTGGCCCATGGTGTCGTTGACCTCTTTGAATTTGTCGAGATCGATGAGCACCACGGAGAACGGGCGTCCCGAACGCGAAGCGCGCTTCCACTCTGCCGACAAAGCCTCCCAGAAGAAGCGCCGAGTCTTGATTCCGGTCAGGCCATCGGTGATGGACTGCTGCTGCAGCTTCTGGAACACGAAAGCATTGTGCAGCGCGGTGGCCAGCAAGTCGGCCAGGGTGTTGAGAATCAGAACATCCTGCGGCGAGAACGCATTCTCGTTGCGGCTCTCGATGTTCAGCACGCCGAGCAGCGATTCGCCGTAAGTGATCGGGATGCAAAGCACGGCGCGCGAGTCCGGCAGAATTCCCGTCAAATTTCCGGGCAACGCATTCTGCACCAGGGCGCGTTCGCCGGTACGAGCCACGCGGCCCAGAATGCCGGTTCCCAGCGGAATGCGCCTGCCCATGGCGTGGGCGGTCGCTCCGGCCTCAGCCTTGATCTCGATTTCTTTGGTTCCGTAATCAAGCAAGCCGACGCCGATATGATCGAAGCTGAAGTTCTTCTGAATCTCGCTGGCAATCTCGCCCAGCATGTGCACCGGATCGTCGCTCGAGATGGCGGTGCGGGAAACGTTGTTGAGGAAGGCGAGTTGCCGGGAACGGCGCTGCTCTTCGGCAAACAGGCGGGCATTCTCCACCGCAACCGAGACCTGCCCTGCAGCCGTTACCAGCACATCAAGGTCGCGCTGCTCGAAAACGAATTCGCGGTCGGGGTTCATCGCCACCATGATTCCGGACGCCTTGTTGCCCAGGAAAACCGGCGCGGCGATAAGGCATTTGGCAGGGCGCTCGGGAACATGGCTGATGCCCAGATTCTTCCGCGTGTTCTCCAGATCGGAGCGGATGAGCAGGGGTTCGCCATTGCGAATGACAAACTCGGAGAATGCGTTGCGCAGTTCGCGGCTCCGTTTGGGCAGGACGCGATTTTCTCTCACCTCGAGTTCGAACCGGATCTGTTCGCCCTCCTGAAACGCGATGTAGAAATGGCTGGTATCGAAGATCTGCCCCAGTTCGCTCTGGATGGTGCGGAGAATCTCGTCCTGATTGAGGCGCGAGCTGATTGCCTTGCCGATATCCGTCAGCAGTTCGTACTCTTTCGTGCGGCGGTGAGCGTCGTGGCTGACCACGTAGTTTTCGAGAGTCAGGCCCAGCTGCAGAGCGAGTCCCACCATCAACCGCGGTCCGGACGAGCCGAATGCTCTCCGTTCCGCGTGCGGAAACAGGATCACGCCAAAATTGTGCTCGCGCGTCTGCAGATTGACCGCCGTCAGATTCCGGACGTCCGCGGCGGTGAGAATCTTTTTGAATTCCGCGAACGTCCCCATTGACGCCACTGGCAGAGGCTCGGTCATCTCGGCCAGATCCTGCACCGTAAAGATTCCGCTCTGCCGGTAGGCCAGTTCGCAGATATAGTCGCCCGCCCCGCTCTTTTCCAGAGCCTCCAGGAATCCGGCAGAGAAGCCTTGTTGCACGGAAGGCAGCAGACCGCGCCAGCGCTCAGTGATGACGATGGCGGCGCGGTGCATGGGCAGAGCGCTGCGCAGCCGTTCCAGCGCGGCTTGCATGTTCGGCACCAGATCGTCGGCGAAAAGCAGGCGGCGCGGGTCCACACCCAGAGTCGACAAAGCCAGGGTATTTTCCTGCACAGCATTGCGCTGGTTTTCAAACAGCACCATCACCATGGCTATGCCCAGCAGCATCTGGGGCACTGGACCAAACAAGCGGCTGACGCTGCCAAACATTGTCCCAATTGGACTTTGTATTTGCCCCACAGCCATCAGCGCGGCCCACAACGCCAGCGACGCGGCGAGCACCTGGAAAGCCAGCGATCCGCGCTTATGGCCGTTCACATAAAAGACCGCGGAGCAATACAGAAGAATCGCCCCCAACCCCAGGCCCAGACGAATCGCGGGCTGCACGTCCGGGCGGAACACTCCGTTCACCATGTGTCCCTGCAGAGTGAGAAGCGCAAGAGCGATGCCGAGCGTTCCCACCGCTGCCTCGTGCCAGCGAAAACGATAGGAACCGCGCATCAGCCGCGTCGAAACAAAAATGCAGAGCGCCATCGCGACCAGGAAAAGCTCGCTGATCAGAAAGGCAATGCCTGACCCAGGAAATGCGTCGAGAACGTAGTGCAGCGAGTAAGCGGCCCAGGCCAGCTGCCACGCGCGGAAATAGGGCTGCCGGCTCTGTTCGTGGAGATACGTAAACACCAGGAACAGAAGAACCGAGACAATACCCGGGATCAGCGTCGTGATGACTACCGGATTGCTGTTCATAAGGCCGGTGAAGGAACCTCTGACCGAAGGTGCTGGCGCAGTTTCGGGGGGAAACGGTGCTTCAATGCTTTCATATCAGGCATGCCCAACACAATAGGTTTTAAGTACATTGCCGCCTTCGATATCTTTTTGATCGGCGAGGTTGCATGCCGAATCGTTATGGCACTTGGCTTGACGATGTTTTTGCAGGCCCGTACCATCGAGGTTCAATCGAACCTTAAGATGGTGGCACTGGCGAGTGAACCGTTTCATTCACCTCCAGGTGCCCGTAATGGCTTCTTTCTAATACCTTATGCCTGAAACTCTGCATGCAGCTTCGCCCGGTAAGCCGAGAGTGCGCTTTGCTCCCTCGCCGACCGGCTTTCTCCACGTGGGCAGCGCCCGCACGTTCATTTTCAACTGGCTCTACGCCCGACGCAACCACGGGACCATGATTTTGCGGCTCGACGATACCGATGTGGAACGCAATACCGACGCCTCGGTCAACTCCATTTTCGATGGGCTGAAGTGGCTGGGCCTGAACTGGGACGAAGAGTACAAGCAATCCGAGCGCGGAGACTTGCACCGGAAGATGGCGGAGACCATCTTTCAGAAAGGGCTGGCTTATCGCGATTTCACGCCCGCGCACACCAGCGACAGCGAGAGGTCCGGCGCGCAGGGAACGTGGCTGTTCAATCTCGGGATGCGTGAACTTTCGCGCGCAGAAAGCGACCGCCGCGCCGCCGCCGGAGAACCGTTCGCCCTGCGCTTTCGTGTGCCGCGTGATGGCGGTGTGGTTCACTTCACCGACGCCGTTTACGGCGAACAAACAAAAGCCGCCGCCGACATTGAGGACTTCGCCCTGCTGCGCTCCGACGGCATGCCGACCTATCACCTGGCCTCCTGCGCCGACGACGCCGATCTTCGCATCAGCCACATCATTCGCGGCCAGGACCATCTTTCGAACACTTATAAGCACATCCTGATTTTCGAAGCCGCCGGCTTCACGCCGCCGCAGTTTGCGCACCTGCCATTGCTGGTGGCGCCGGATGGGACCAAGCTCTCCAAGCGCCGCCACGGCCCGGTCGTGAGCGTCACCACCTATCGCGACGCGGGATTCCTACCCGAGGCATTCATCAATTTTCTCTGCCTGTTGGGCTGGTCGCCGAAAAATGATCGCGAGCAGATGACCCGCCAGGAACTGATCGACGCTTTTTCGCTCGAAGGCATCAACCGCGCGAATGCAGTCGTGAACTTCAAAGAATCAGCAGAGCCTTCAAATGTTGTCATTCCTACCCCGAGCGAAGAGGGAGAGAAGGGGAGGAACCTGCTTTCCGCCCCAGAAGACACATTCGATCCCAAGGCGCTCTGGCTCAACGCCGAACACATCCGGGGCCTCACAATCGACGACCTGACCCGGCGCCTGCTTCCGATCGTGCAGGAAAAATATCCGCGCGTCACGTCCGAAAAAATGCTTCGCATCACGCCCCTCATCCGCGAGCGCATCAAGCTGCTGCGCGACGTGCTCACCGCCGCCGACTTCTTTTTCGTCGACCAACTGCCGCCGTACGACCCAGCCGAACTCATACCGCAGAAGGGAGACGCGGCCGTGGCGGCGAAAGTCCTGCAGCGCGCGAAGGAAGTGCTGGCGAATGTCGAATTCAAACATGACCCGCTGGATCAGGCCCTGCGCGCCGCCGCCCAGGAGCTCGGCATCAAAGCCGGACAGATGTTCCAGCCGATCCGCGTAGCCGTCTGCGGCCGCAAGAACGCCCCGCCGCTGTTCGAGACGCTGGAAGTCTTGGGGAAAGAGTCGACACTCGCCAGGATTGACAGGGCGATGAAGAAACTGAGCTAAGTGGCGTCGGCATCCCTTCGACTTCGCTCTGTCGAAAATCCCCACTTCTCGCGCAAAGAACGCGCGAGAAACGGGCACTCGGTAAAAGCGAAACCCCGAACCGTTTCCAGTTCGGGGCCGTCAACCCGTCCAGCTATGAATCTTATCGGCGGCTCGCCGCAGGAGTCGTGCCGCTGTCCGGGCGGACGAGGGCGTCCGCCGCTCAATTAAATTTAACTTTCCGATATTGACATGAAGTACTTTGTAATATAAAGTACATTCATGATCGACCCTAAAGAACCCTTCCTCCGCCCCGTTCCCAAGCGCTGGATTCCCCTGGAAATGATCCAAGCGCCCGCGCTCGATCCCGCTGAGCCCCGGGGATTCATCGAGCGCCGCTACGCGCTGCTGATCAATCCGTTCTATCCCAAGGATGCCAACGCCAGCTTCGGCAAGCACGTCCTCACTCCGACGCTCGCCTTGACCAGCTTTGCCGCCACCACCCCCGCCCGCTGGCGGGTTGAATACTGGGACGAGAACCTGCTGGATGGCCGGCCTCCATTTCAGCCGCTGCCGCATGTGGTCGGCATCACGGTGCACCTGACCTTCGCGCGCCGGGCGTACGAACTGGCGGACTGGTACCGCGCCCGCGGATCGAAGGTGATCTTCGGAGGTCTACACGTGCTGTCGTGTCCCGATGAATGCGCTCCGCATGCGGATGCCCTCGCGCTGGGCGACGGCGTACAACTCTGGCCGAGAATTCTCCACGACGTAGAAGCGGGATACCTTCAGCCGCGCTATGTGGCCACGTATGAAAACGACTACTGCGACGATCCTCCACCGCGGCGCTCGATTCTTCCGCGCCGCAGCTTTCTGACCACGACCAGCCTGATCGCCACTCGCGGATGCCACAACCGCTGCGGCTTCTGCTATCTCGCGACCGACGGCCTGCGCATGCCGTACCGCATGCGCCATCCGCACCAAGTCGCTTCCGAGTTTCAGGAAAATGGCCAGCCCTACGCGGTCTTCATCGACAACAATCTGGGATCGCGCCGCGACTACCTGCACTCGCTCTGCGCCGCGCTGCGCCCGCTCAACAAGATATGGAGCGCCGCCGTCACCATCGACGTGACCGACGATCCTAGCCTGATCCGCAACATGGCGCTCGCGGGATGCACCGGCGTCTTCATCGGTTTCGAATCGCTCTCCGACGACAACCTCGCCGACGCTCATAAGAAGACGCCGAAGACGTCCGACTACGCGCGCCGCGTGCGCATCCTGCACGACTATGGCATCCAGGTAAACGGATCGTTCGTCCTCGGCTTCGATCACGACCGCAAAGATTCGTTCGCACGCACCGCGGAATGGATCGAGGAGAACCGCCTGGAGTGTGCGACGTTTCACATCCTCACGCCGTATCCGGCGACGCCCCTGTTTCAGCAGATGGAAGCGCAAGGCCGTATCCTGCATCGCGACTGGACGCTCTACGACACCGGCCACGCCGTTTTTCAGCCGAAGCACATGACTCCCGAAGAACTCGAGCAGGGATATGCGTGGATCTACCAGCGCCTGTTCTCGCACGCGTCCATCTGGCGGCGGCGGCCGCAGGTCGAAACGTGGAGAGACTGGCAGGCGATTCCTCTATATGTGGCGATGTCGTATCTCTACAAACGCTCCAACCGCTTCTGGCACCTGCTGATCAAACATGACCTGGTGAATCCGGTGTGGAAGCCGCTGGTCGAGATGACGCGCTTGCGCCACGTCCGTTACCGGCGGCGACTTGCGCAGCAGGAGATGGCGCTCGGCGCTCCGGGACAGGTTGTGTCGGCGGGAGTGTGAAGGGTCGGTCGTTAGTCGTTGGTCGTTAGTCGTTGGTCGTTAGCCGTCGAGTCATCAAGCGTCGGGTGGCAACAAGCTTTCTCCGTTAGATTCGGAGCTTGGCGCTGGTTCGTTCCTGTGGATTTCTTCGCGAAATAAATTTGCCCGTTGCGTTTTCCGCTTTGCGGAAATCGGTGCTTTTGGGGGTACCCCCCCTCCCCCTGGGTCCTTGAAACCCTTGCTGGGCGCGGGGTTTACAAAAAGTGTCTGCAAGATCTTGATGGCAAAGAGCTTAGAGGTCAAAATCTTGAAAACAATCGACTTATGGCCTCGTCGATGGGGCGGACCGCGCTCCGTCGGCTCGTCCATGATCGCGCAATTGCGGGGGTGAAGGCAAGGTTGGATGTCACATTGGGGGGCTGTGGAAAATCCAAGCGCGTTGCCGGACGTTGGGAGGCTGGCCAACCCCGCTCTTGGTTTTGATGGAGGGGTGCCAGCCCCCAACTAATGCACTTGACCCAAACTCTAGTAAGAAGTAAGAAGTAAAGGACGGTTTGCTTGCCAAAACGTAAAGCCCGCTGGCAGGCGGGCTCTACGACCTTTTTTGAAGATTGCGGCCTACTCTTCTGTCCGTGCTACCGGACGGCCTACTCGGAGTGTATCATAGGAGGCCGCCTTGCCAAACTGGAAAGAATTCCGCTTCAAGATTGATGGCGCGATCAATGGGGTTGAGATCACCCCATACACCATCCCGATGGCGCGCCTCGCGTTGTATCTTGCCGATCTTGCCCAGCTTCTTGGCCACCGCGACAGTGTTCATTTGATTGCCGTCACGGAGGGCAGCACACAGCCTGTTATCTATGTGGATGCTGAAGAGGAATCCAGAGTCACTGAGCGCGTCCGCCATGCGCAGCGCGGTATGGGACCAGAGGACGCTAATAGGGCTTACAGAAAGCTAGATAACAAGCTACGAGAGGATCAGGCTAGCGCCACATTTATTAATTTCTCCCAAAAGGCAGAAGTCATAGGATTCCCCGGAATTAAGACCAATCTGCCTCAGGCTTACGGTCCAATCAAGGAACGAGCCTCTGCTGTTGGTGAACTAAAGCGGGTTGGCGGCTTCGATCCCACGGTCCCGATACATCTTCAAAGGGCAGATGGATTGATTTTTTATTGTGAGGCCGATGAAAGCATCGCGAAGAAGCTTGCGCCATTTTACGCTCGCGTAATTCGCATACATGGCGTAGCAACGTACAGCCGAGGGAAGGAAGGCGTATGGAAAGTAGACCATTTCAAGATCCAGTCCTTTGATCTTGAGCCACTTTCGGATGAGACCTTCTCTGCAACTATGCAGAGACTACGAAATATTCCTGGTAACGAGTGGGCTGAGATGGCCGACCCATTAGAAGAACTGCGCTCAATCCGAAGCGGTGAAGGGGAAAAAACGCAGTGATTATTTTCGACTCCACTTACTTGGTGGTCTATTTGAATCCGAATCCGCCGCCACCAACGGACCGTGAAGGTAAGCCTGTAGAACGTTTTAAGGAAAGAGTTGCGTACCTAGCCGCGACGCTGGATGTGTCTAATCAGGTGATCGGCGTGCCGGCGCCTGCGATGGCAGAGGTGCTGGTTCGCGCTGGAAAAGGACGTGCTCAGCTAGTCTCGGTCCTCAGCGATAGATGGCACTTTGAAATACTTCCGTTCGATTCGCGAGCGGCTATTGAAGCTAGCGAATTGATTGCTGAAATCAAATCTAACAAGGAACCGTGGGTTACGTGGGCCAAGGTCAAGTTTGATATTCAAATCGTCTCTATCGCTAAGGCGGAAGCCGCGAGTGTCATCTACGCCGATGACACCGACATCGAGAAATATGCAAGGCGTGTCAAGATCCCCGTCGTCCGAATCTGTGATCTGCCTTTGCCGCCACCACCTGAGGAAAAACCAATTGATACTGGTCCGGTCGGATCGCAAATGAGTCTCCTAGAGACCGCGCCGACGCAGAAAACATCCTCAGAAGTAAGAGAAGCCAAGAACGCAGCAGAAACTGAGAAGAACAGTCAAAACGAATAGCAACCTCCCAGCCGATTCCGCATTCCGCTCCCGTTTAACGAGTCGTCAACGGACAGATTCAAGGTGAAATCACCGGAGAAGAAGAAAACCGGGCCTGAGGATACCTAGGACAAGACCTAGAGTCTTTCTGCCGCCCTTTCGTTTTTTCGCGTCGTTTATTCCGACTCGATCTCTCACAGCCTGTTGCGTACTGGATCAGCCTCCACCATCCCCACTCTGAATTTCGCAAAGAACGCGAAATTCAGAATGGGCCACCCATCGGACTAGCCTGCACGGAAGAGACCCAGTAGCTCGTTTGCATCGCAGCCCAGAGAGAAGCGCAGGGCGGCGCGCCGCTTCATTCATCCGTGTGGGACTCAGCGGGGCCACACGTTTCTCCAGGCGCTGTTGCGATGGGGCACCTACATATAAGCGAAACACACGGTCGCGACCGCAGGCGCTGAAGCGCGGCTAGTTTTAGGGGGGTTAACGGCACGACTGAAGTCGTGCCCTTCCCAAGTCGTGCCCTTGCCTGTTGCATACTGGATCGGCCTCCAACAGCCCACTCTAGATTTCGCAAAGAACGCGAAATTTAGAATGGGCCACCCATCGGATTCGCCTGCACGGAAGAGACCCAAACTCGTTTGCATCGCACCCCGGAGAGAAGCGCAGGGGGGCGCACACTTCATTGATCCGTTCGGGGCTAAGCTGGGCTGCGCGTTTCTCCAGGCGCTGTTGCGATGGGGCACCTACATATAAGCGAAGCACAAGGTCGAGACAGGCGCTGAAGCGCGGCTGGTTTTAAGGGGCTTAACGGCACGACTGAAGTCGTGCCCTTCCACAAAGCTGCCCTTCCACAAAGCTGCCCTTCCACAAAGCTGCCCTTTCCCAATCCGCCTTCTCAAAGTGCCTTCCCTAACCTTTCGCGGACAGAGGAAAGTCAAAGGCAGCGGACAGGAGTGTCCGCTCCACATAAAAATCCTCAAGAAAATGCTTGACAAGTTATACTGTATGGTACATAGTGTGTACCGCATACTATATGACGAACGGTACCCACGGCGGCCCTGAGATCCTCGAGAACTTGAAGATGGAACTGCGGCGGGGATGCTTGATTGTTGCCGTGCTGGCCCAGTTGCGGACTGAGCAGTATGGGTACACGCTGCGGAAGGCGCTGGCGGACGATGGGCTGGCGATTGATGAAGGGACGCTGTATCCGCTGCTGCGGCGGCTGGAGACGCAGGGGCTGCTGGTGAGTCAGTGGCGCGAAGAGGACAAGCGCAACAAGCGGTTTTACCGGCTGTCGCCGGCCGGGGAGCAGATTCTGACCCAGTTGCTCGAGGAATGGCAGAACATCAACACGTCGCTGAACAAGATTCTTCAAGAGGCATAAGTTATGAGCAAAGCATCCAGCCACGATTCATCCCAACAAAGCCCATCGGCCAAGAACGCCACGGAACTGATCGATCGCTATCTGCAGGCCGTTCGTTTCTGGTTGCCAAAAACGCGGCGGCAGGACGATCTGCTGGCCGAACTGGGCGAAGACCTGCGCTCGCAGATCGAGGACAAAGAAGGGGAACTCGGGCATCCCCTCGAAAACGCCGAGGTGGCGGAGATCCTGAAGCGCTGTGGCAGCCCGATGATGGTCGCCGGCCGCCTGGGGCCGCAGGTCCATCTGATTGGCCCCGCCTTGTTTCCGATCTATGTGTTCGTCCTGAAGATGGTGTTGTTCTGGATACTGGTTCCAGTATTCATCTTCATCGTCGGGCCGGTGAATCTGGCCAATTCCGGCGGTCACTGGCCATCGGCCATACTCAACACCTTCGGCGATTTATGGTCCGGCCTCTTTATTGCGGCGGGAACGGTCACGCTGGTCTTCGCCATTATCGAGCGCACCAGCGCACACCTTGGAGCTGAGTGCAAATGGGATCCGCTTAAGCTGCCGCCCGTGCGCAAAGAAGAGCGCAAGCCGACTTTCCTGAAAGCGGTCTGCGAACTGGGATTCAACGTCTTCGGTCTGGTGTGGCTGCTGCTGTTGCCGCAGCATCCGTGGATGATTCTCGGGCCGGCGGCGGCGGTTCTGAAGGCCGGGCCAATGCTGCACACGTTTTACATTCCGTTTGTTTTGGTCAGCGCTTTTGCGCTGGTGAGGTCCGGCGTCACCCTGGCGCGGCCGCAGTGGGGATGGTTTCCGCCCCTGAGTCAACTCGCGCAGTCGGCCCTTGTGCTGATCGTATTCCATTCCATGATCGAAGCCATTGGCAGAACGCCCAGCGCTTACCCGTTCGTGGTCTTGCAGGATGCGGTAGCGAATTCACCGAAATACTTTCAGTTGGCTGGAATCGTGAATGTGTCCATTCTCGCCAGCATCGTGTTCGGTTGGCTGGGAGTGTGCATTGCCGCGATCGCACAGACCTGGCAATTCATCCGTTATCTCCGTAAACGAAGTTCCGGCATGCCCCGCCCGGCGTCCATCGGCGCACAGTAAAGCCGCGGGGAATTTAGAGAGCAGCGGCGCGACTTCGCCACAGCGCGCTTGTCTTTTCTTGCGGTAAGATCAGAGCTATGAAAACGTCTGATACTGAGGCTGAGACGGACGCAAATGCCGCCCCGGAATCTCGCCCATCCAACTTCATACGCGACATTATTCTCGACGACCTGAAGACCGATAAATACAACGGCCGGGTGCAGACGCGCTTTCCTCCCGAGCCGAACGGATATCTGCACATCGGGCACGCCAAGGCGATCTGCCTCGACTTCGGGCTGGCCGACGAGTTCGGCGGACACACGAATCTGCGTTTTGACGACACGAATCCCGCGAAGGAAGAAACCGAATACGTCGAATCGATCAAAGCTGACGTGCAATGGCTCGGTTTTCGCTGGGACGGATTGTTCTACGCCTCGGATTATTTCGACCAGCTTTACGAGTGGGCTCTGAAGCTGATTCGCGATGGCAAGGCCTACGTCGACGATCTCTCGGCCGAAGAGATTCGCAAGTACCGCGGCACCCTGACCGAGCCGGGCAAGGACAGCCCGCACTGCAATCGCTCGATAGGAGAAAATCTTGACCTGTTTCAGCGTATGAAGGCCGGGGAATTTCCCGACGGCTCGCGCGTGCTGCGCGCCAGGATCGACATGGCCTCGCCGAATCTGAACATGCGCGATCCGGTGATGTACCGCATCCTGCATGCCGAGCATCACAGGACCGGCAATAAGTGGTGCATATATCCGCTGTACGATTACGCACACGGCCAATCAGACTCGCTCGAAAAAGTTACGCACTCCATGTGCACGCTGGAGTTTGAGGATCATCGCCCGCTCTACAACTGGTTCATCCAGCAGCTGGGCATCTTCCCTTCACAGCAAATCGAGTTCGACCGCCTGAACCTGACCCACACGCTGCTGAGCAAGCGCAAGCTGCTGCAGCTGGTTCAGGAGGGCCGTGTCCGCGGCTGGGACGATCCGCGAATGCCCACGCTGAGCGGCATCCGGCGCCGCGGCTACACGCCCGAGGCGATCCGCAATTTCACCGCGTCCATTGGCGTTTCGAAGACGACGGGCTCGATCGAGCTGGCCATGCTGGAACATTTTGTGCGTGAGGATCTGAACAAGCGCGCGCTTCGCGTGATGGCTGTGCTGCGTCCGCTGAAAGTCGTGATCGACAACTATCCGGAGAATCAGGTTGAAGAAATGGACGCGGTGAACAACCCTGAGGACGAGAGTGCTGGCTCGCGCAAGGTTCCCTTCTCGCGCGTGCTTTACATCGAGCAGGATGACTTCCGCGAGGTTCCGCCGCCGAAATATTTTCGTCTGACGCCGGGGCGCGAAGTGCGCCTGCGCTACGGCTACCTGGTCACCTGCACCAGCGTCGTGAAAAACGATAAAGGTGAAGTCGTCGAAGTGCACTGCACCTACGATCCTGCGACCCGCGGCGGAAATACTCCTGACGGCCGCAAGGTGAAGGCCACCATCCACTGGGTCTCGGCCGCGCACGCGGTCGATGCCGAGGTTCGTATCTACGAAAATCTTTTCCTGAAAGAAAATCCCAGCGACGTTGAAGACGGGAAGGACGTTCTCGACAACCTCAATCCGAACTCGCTGGAGATCATTGCCGACGCGAAGGTCGAGCCGTCCCTGGCGAATGCTGCCGCAGGAACTCGTTATCAGTTCGAGCGCTTGGGATACTTCTGCGTCGATCCCGACTCGAAGGCCGGCAAGCCGGTGTTCAACCGCACGGTGGCGCTGAAAGATGCGTGGGGGAGATTGGAGAAGAAGCAAGGCGGAAGATCATGAGTACTTCGCGACGGAAGAGTTTCGTGCAAAACTCCGAGCGCTCTTCCGCTGGGGGGCGTTCAGCCCGTCAAGCTACAAATGCATTATTGACCGCGATCAAAACAAAATTTATCCAAAGGCTCTGAGGTCGATAGCGACCTTCAGCCACACCTTTCCAGATCTTGTCATCCTGAGGCGCGGCTTTTGGCGCCGAAGGATCCATGCAATCCGCGCTAATTGCATAGATCCTTCGCGAGACAAAGGCGTCTCGCTCAGGATGACAAACGACGATATGAGAAGTGAGTGCAGCGCTTTCTCCCACTTGGCTTTCGCGACCGGGCGTCAGTCGAAAAAAGGAGGCTTCTCAAACCCTGGAAGAAGGTTTAAAGTTACGGCCAATTTGCAGCTCACCCCGCAGGAGGATTCATGGCGCGTCGAGCGTTTCTTTCACGATTGGCACAACTGGCCGCTCTGCCTTTCTTTGCCGCCACGGGCGCACTGCAAGGGCAAGCCGCCCGCAAGCCGCTCAAGATTCTAATGAAGAGCGCGTGGGGCTCGGATGATCCCACTAAAGCTGCGTTTCCCTTCTCACACGCGCTGGCGCTCGCCGACGCTGGACACGATGTGCAGATTTATCTGCTCGGCGAGGCGGTGGTACTGATGCGCAAGGTTGTGGCCGACGCGGTCACGCCCGTAGGTTGGCCGACCGTGGGAGAGTTCCTGAATAAACTCTCCGCCAAGCATGTGCAGATTTATGCCTGCGGCGCCTGCGCCCGCGCACGAGCGGTGACCGAAGCTGACCTGGCCAACTACGGCGCCAAGTTTGGTAGCCCGCCAATCTTTGTTTCCCTGGTCGAATGGGCCGACCATGTGATCACGGAGTGAGCGGCCGGAAAAGTCAGCCGACAATCGGAATCTGGGTGCTCGTCATCTCAAGGCGTTAGCCGGTCACAGGCTAATGATCCTCATCCACACTTCGGTAGTACAATTCGCAGCGCTATATTGCGGGAAGAAACTGCCCGGGTAGAGGACGTGCGCTACGCCTGCCATCGCTATGCACCAAATTATGCACGCAAGCATTATGCAGGCAACCATTCTGGCCGCGTTTCTTGTGTTCTCTCGTACGCCGGTGTCGATGTGCAGCGCTGCCATCCTGCTTTTCCTGATTGCCCTATGGGCTGCGAAGACCGACATTGCGCAGGCGCGCGGCCTCGACAAGGTCGTAGCCTTGAGCAATTTGTGTTTCGCCGTCCCCTTGGCGGTTTTCGGCGCGGAGCATTTCGCGGACTCCAAAGACATTATGCAGATCGTGCCCTCCTACATGCCCTGGCCTTTGGTCTGGACCTATTTCGTGGGCGTGGCGCTGATTGCAACGGCCTTGAGTGTTGCGACGAGAATTCAGGTGCGCTGGTCCGGCCTGCTGTTCGGCATCATGATGTTTGCGTTTGATGCGATGCTCACTCTTCCGGCACTGCGTACCAGTCTCCACAACAGAATTGTGTGGGCCCTCTTATTGCGGGAACCGTCGTTCGGAGGCGGAGGCTGGATTCTTGCCGCGAGTGCGCTGGCGGGCTGGCGCGCTGAGGGCCGCAGTTGGCTCATTACGGTGGGGCGCACGCTGATCGCAGTGGCTGCGATATTTTACGGCGTGGAACACTTCCTGCATCCGTTGGGGATGCCCGGGATCCCGCTGGAAAAAGAGATGCCGGCGTGGATACCGGGGCGAGTGGTGATCGACTATCTCACTGGCGCGATTCTGTTGGTATGCGGGGCCGGCATTCTGGTGGCGAAGAAGACGCGCATGGCGGCAACTTATCTCGGGACCTGGATTGTGCTGCTGGACGTCGTCGTGTATGGGCCGGTGCTGATCGCGTCGCTGGCTGACCCGAGCACCGAGGTCAAAGTGGGGGGGCTCAATTACTTCTTCGACACTTTGCTTTTCGCCGGAGCAATTCTCGCTCTTGCCAGCGCAACGCCCCGCACCGATTAAACGCTGGCTGCGATTCTTCCGCAAAAAGCGAAACCCCGAGCGGAATTCAACTCGGCGCGTAGCCTGTCTTGCGAGAATTACTCACATCGTTGTCATGCTGAGCGAAGAGCGCCCCTCGCGAGGCGAGGGGCGTTCGTCGTCGAAGCGTCCCTGGCCCCGTTAGGTCCCCATGTGTCGCTGCCTGGGTCTGCAAGAAATTACGAATGGGACGCGCGGCCCGTGGTGGCCATAGGGATGCTTCGACTCCGCGGTGAGGATCGCTGTGCGATCCTCACCGCTCCGCTCAGCATGACAAGCAGGATGGAGTGGGCTGAAGGTTCATAGCTGACGGCTGACCGGCTGAAATCTGTTTAGTTATGCACGTGCGGGCTTTGCGCCGGATTACGGTGGGGGCCAGGCGGCTCCTTCACGACTTTCACGTCAAAGCTCACGGGGAGCGTTTTCGGAGGAAAGCATTGCGCGTTGTCGCAGGCCTGGTAGCGCAGGACGCCGTGCATTATGTATTTTCCGGGCGTGACCGCGTGCAGCGGATGCACCGCCACCGCGATCGTGAAATCTCCGCTGTACACGTTCAGCTTCGAATCCGGCGAAAAAGGGAAGCTCAGGTCTTTTCCCTCGGGATACTCGATCTTTCCCAGGATGATGTCGGTGGGCAGGTCCATCTTGAGAGCGGTAGGAATCAGGAATTCGTCCTTGGGCGCGTTGGAGTTGATGTGAAATCCGGAAGCCACGCGGAAATTCAGATTCACCATGGTCTGCGCCGCGCGCGGAGCCGTGACCAGCGGCACGGGAGCGATTGAAACCGAGGGCGCCCTGCCCGATGTGCTGGTGGGAGGCGCGATGGGAGTGTATGTCACCGACGGTTCCTGGGCCGCTTGGCCGAAGGCTGCGCCCGTCAGCAGAAGAAGCGGGAAGAGCATGGTCGATTTTTGTGCCCGGAAAATCATGTTCGCGAAATTCGATAGTAGAGCAATTGCGGAATGCTTTCTATTGTTATCTTTGAGCAGTGGCATCTTAGCGCAGTGGAAGAGCGGGCGCTCGGCGCCCTGAGGATTCGCTCGTGTTCCGGACGTGTTCTGATCCTAGACGCTCGATCGCCCCGCGCCAACGTTACTTCTGAGCAGGCCCGTTCTCGCGCGTCATCTGGGCCGATGCTTCGCTCTTGGCGGCCTCCGTGTCCAACGCCTTCTTGATGGAGTCTTCGATCTCGCCCTTGCCCTTCAGCCCGATAATCTTGTCCACAATCTTGCCATCGCGGCCGATGAAAAAGGTTTCCGGCAGGGCGGGTACGCCGCCGTAGGCATCGCCCACAGCTTCCTTGCCGATCAGCACGGGATAGTTGACTCCCATATCCTTGGTGAACTGGGTGATCTCGTCTTTAGCGTCGTCCCCCATCTCGACCCCAACCACCTGCAGCCCTTGCGAACCGTACTGGTTCTGCAATTCCACCAGCCACGGCGTTTCGATTTTGCAGGGACCGCACCAGGTGGCCCAGAAATTCAGCAGCACGGCTTTGCCCCGCAGATCGGACAAGCTCATGCTCTTGCCGTCGAGCGATTGGAGAGTGAAATCGGGCGCCGGCGACGACTTGGTGATCCTCGGCGTCGGCCCCGACGAGCGCCGCGACATGTGCACGCCGAAGTAAAGCATGGCCGCGGCAACCAGCCCCACCACCACCAGGGCCAGCGGATTCCGGCTCCCCCGGCTCGGTGGCGGGACTACGGCGCCGCTCGCCACATCCGACGGCTGAAACGTGGTGCCGCACATGCCGCAAGTTACCGTGCCGGGAGCGCCTTCTAGCGGAACAGTTCCGCTGGGACGCAGCCCGGCTCCGCATTGTGGACAAAACTGAAATTCTTCAATTCTCAAACCACAACCTCCACTACAAAGCAAAACGATTCAGAAACGACAACCAGCTCGAAATCAGCGTGAAGCGCCCAATCACCAGCAACACGCCCAACGCGATCAGCAGGCCGCCCGAGGCCACTTCCAGCACGTGCATGTGCGAGCGGAAGCGGCTGTAAAACTTCAGAAAGCGCTCCATCAGCAGCGAGGTCAGCAGAAATGGCACCGCCAGACCCAGCGAATAGACCGCCAGCAAAAGAATCCCTTTCACCAGCGTGTCCTGTTCTCCGGCGACGGTGAGGATTGCCGTCAGAATTGGCCCCAGGCAAGGGGTCCAACCGAAAGCAAAGGCGAAGCCGATCACGAATGCGCCCAGCGGCGTGCTGCTGCCTTTTAGACCGTGCAGGCGCGCGTCCATGTAGAGCGCCTTGATCTTGAAGATGCCCGTCAGATGCAAGCCAAATAAAATGATGACGACGCCGGCGACCCGCGCCAGCGTGTGCTTGTAAATCCCCAGCACCTGGCCGAGCTCGGTTGCGGCCGCCCCCAGCGCGATAAAGACCACGCTGAAGCCCAGGATGAACGCAATAGAGTTCACCATTACCCGCCGCATCAGTTGCGCTTGGGGCGCCTTCAGTTCCTCGACGCCTACGCCCGAGATCATGGAAACGTATCCCGGCACCAACGGAAGCACGCACGGCGAGAGAAACGAAACCAGGCCTGCGAAGAACACGCCAATTATGGAAGGATTTGGGAGACTCGACATCGGCTTTTATTGTACCTTGCGCGGTTGTACCAGTTGCCTCATTAGAATAAGACGCGCGGACGGAGATTTAGTTGCAAGCGGCGGTGGTCCCGTTTGACCCCACAAAACAAAACGTCAACCACGAAGGTCACGAAGTATCACGAAGGACTTCGCTTGCGTGGTTTCCTTTGTGATACTTCGTGTGCTTAGTGGTAAGGATCCGAATCCGGCCCGGCGTCTACTTGCGCGGTGGGTCCGGCTGTGCCGGCATCTGGTCTGGAGTTTCCATGAGCTTGTGCAAGACTCTCGTGGACAGAGTCGCAATGAGCACGGCTCGGTTCGCCTCCTGGCGCACCTGCAGGCTGTCAAAAAGCGCTTTCACGTCGGCGTCGCTGCCCGGCGATCCCACCGACGCCTCCGCGCTATGAAACATCGACAGAAACACGTTGGCCTTGTCGGCAATGCCGCGGGCATCTTCGTCGCTGCCCGCCCAGGCTTCGGCGCGCACGTGCAGGGCGTCGGTGCGCAGCGGCAGGTGCAGCGGGTTGTAGCTGGCGGAAACCACCAGGTCCGCGGGCTTGGGGAAAACCGAAGCCCACGATTCGAAGCCCGGCGATCGCGGCTCGACGCGCGCCACCATCCACACCGGGCTGGCCAGCTGTACCCGCTTGTAATACCGCCGAAGCAACGCAGGGCCCCCAAACGGGGACGCCAGCCGCCGCGAGCGGTCGACCATGCCGCGGATGACTGCCGGATCGTCGTGATTCGAGGCGGCGACCGTATCGACGCCCAGAATCGCGATCCGGAAGGTTCGTCCGTAGAGAGGAATCGTGAAGATATCGACCGAGTTGTAGTTCTCGACCGACTGCGCGGTCCGCTTCAGGTAAGCGGCACACTTGCTCCCATCAAACCGTCCCGTGACGACCTCTGAAAAGCGAGCCTCGGGCGCCGCGCCGCCAGTCCCGCCGCCCGGCCAGTTCTGCGGGTAATGGATGGCGATGGCCGCCTGGTCCAGGTCGCGCTCGAAGTCAAACCCGGTTTCCTGGATGAAGCGATCGTATTCCGCATCGTGCGAGACCGGGAAGAACGGCTTTCCGCCATTCGCCTTGCGCACCCAGCCGAAGTTGGCATACACAAAAGCATCGGCTCCGGGCAGCAGCCGCGCGGTCTCCGGCGGAGCGTGCTTGCGCAGTTGGACGGCGAGAGTCACTGCCGCAGCGACGATCACAACCGCCAGCGCGATGGGGAAGGCGCGTCTTATTCGCATGAAGTGCGGGTCAGGGATGAAATGATAGCACCCCGGCATCGCTGCGGCGAATGTGGGACCTGTCCGAAGGCGGACCGATGTTTCGGGACCAGATATTTTGGACCAAATGTTTTCGAACCAGGTGACCGTCCCCGAGGGCATAAGTGACGCAGTCCGAGAAGAACGGTTCGTATCAGGGCATGCCTTCAGGCGTGCCGCTGAAGCCGCCCCGCATGTCCCGCTTTTAGCGGCTGTGACGACTAGAGCCAGCGGCTGAAGCCGTTTAGCCTCTTACGTCCTTTGGCGGCATCGCTGAAGCGAAGCCCTGAAACGAATCGTTCTTCGCAAACTGCACCAACCCAGACATACCATTGCTTGCACGCTTAATTCCGCTTGTGATACCTTAAATAATTGTCCCGGACATCTGGCAGGGATCTGAGGGATAAGTTTGCGCGAGGGCGCGTCTTTCCCCCGAATTTGCTGGCGTAGCTCAGTTGGTAGAGCATCTGATTTGTAATCAGAGGGTCGGGGGTTCAAATCCCTTCGCCAGCTCCAGTAAATGTTTTTCCGGCAGGCGGCGGACTCGGTTTAGCGGCGCAACAGGTTTTTCCAACGCACTCCATTCGGTACTTTTCCGGCGTGTGGTGATCAGCGGTCGGTGATCTTCGCGGTCTTCTCGCGAGCCTTGGTTTCCCTGCGTTGCGAAACGAAAGCGTGTATTGTGCTGGGTTTGGTCTGCGGGTTTCGCGTGTGCTTTCCCGCCCGCCCGAGAATTTATGCACAGGTGGGTGAGTGGTTAAAGCCAACAGACTGTAAATCTGTCCCTCCTAGCGAGGTACGAAGGTTCGAATCCTTCCCTGTGCACCATAGATTGAGCCGTTGAGCGGGTATGAGTCGAAGCGACAGCGAGACGGGAGCCGGCTGGCGAAATCCCGAGCGCAGTTTGCCAGGGATCTGATTTCTTGTGAATCGATTGTCCATTGCGCTGGTCTGCTACTTGGTGCTGGGAGCGCTGGCCTGGACCACGCTGACCGACCCAAGATTTCGGGCGGGAACGCTGGCGATCTTAGTCTTGTTGGCGGTGAAGTCGGTGTTGCGCCGCAACGAAGTGCTGCATCCCGACAAGGACGCCGAGTAGATTTTCGCTGAGAGCGGATGGCTGACAGCTGTTTTCGGGCCGATGTAGCTCAGTTGGTAGAGCACTCCCTTGGTAAGGGAGAGGTCACCAGTTCAATCCTGGTCATCGGCTCCAGAAATTAGGTAGCTGGCAGTTTGCGGAGAGGCTATGACTGGTGCATGGCTGATCGTGGAGTGGGTCGCATGGGTGCCACTTGTGTACTACCTGATATTCATAAGGCGGCGATGGGAGGAGCTGTTGCGATCGCCCAAGCGATCTGGCCTGCTGTCACTTGTTGCCGTTTTTCTTTACTGTGCGACTTGGTTTGTTGAGAGCGCTGTGTTGTTGCGGGTGTGCTGGGTTGTTGCGCCCATAATGCTTATGACTGGAATTGTGATTCAGCGAAAGGGCTTGATCCAGATGGATCGGGAGCGAGCAGCCGGCCTTGAAGGGGAGATTCAGACGTTGAGGTTGAGCTGACAGCTGATAGCTGACAGCTGAGTTTAGGGCGGGAGTAACTCAGTGGTAGAGTCACAGCCTTCCAAGCTGTTGGTCGCGGGTTCGATTCCCGTCTCCCGCTCCAGAGTTGAGCCGTTTGGCGGGCGTCTGAGCCCGCTGGCGAAATCCCGAGCGTAGTTTGCGAGGGAACTAAGTATCGTGTTCCGAGTATGACAGTGACTTTCCAGCGGGCTCCGATCAAGATTGAGAAGGAGCAAGAGTTCGCCAGGCTGAAAGCGGCAGTGGAGCAGGCGTTCTTGCCCGAAAAGGTTGAGCGCTTCCTCAAGCAGATGTCCCGCAAGGGAATTCGCGTCCGGGATTTTGATGCGGTGCTGGCGCAGCGGCTGCTGGAAGGTGTTGTCGGCGAAGCGGAACTGGATGCGCGTGGATTGTACGGATCGCTTCCGGTGTCCGACCAGGCGCAGATGCGCGAGTTTTACCTGTCGAAGCTCGAGGGCGTCGACATCGCGCTGCGGCACAAGTTTAAGAAGCTGTACCAGTATTACTAGTCGAGAAGTTGCATAGATCCTTCGCGGCAAAGGGCGCCGCTCAGGATGACAGGCTCAGATGGTTTGAGCTAGAAGCTAGGAGCTAAGAGCTGAGTTATGGCGAAAGAAAAATTTGATCGCAATAAGCCGCACTGCAACGTAGGGACGATTGGTCACATCGATCATGGCAAGACCACGTTGACGGCGGCGATTACCAAGGTGTTGCAGAAACACAATCCTAAGATTGTGTTCCGATCGTTTGACAGCATTGATAACGCGCCGGAAGAGAAGGCGCGCGGCATCACGATTGCCACGGCGCACGTCGAGTATGAGACTGCGAACCGGCACTACGCGCACGTCGACTGCCCGGGCCACGCCGACTACATCAAGAACATGATCACGGGCGCGGCGCAGATGGATGGCGCGATCTTAGTCGTCGCGGCGACGGACGGTCCGATGCCGCAGACGCGCGAGCACGTGCTTTTGGCGCGGCAGGTCGGTGTGCCTTACATCGTTGTGGCGTTGAACAAGTGTGACGCGGTCGACGATCCTGAGTTGCTCGATCTCGTCGAGTTGGAAGTACGCGAGTTGCTGAAGACTTACAAGTTCCCGGGCGACGATGTTCCGGTGGTGCGGTTGTCGGCGCTGGGCGCGTTGAACGGGGAAGAGAAGTGGGAAAAGCAGATTGACGCGCTGATGAAGGCGGTGGACGAGAGTGTGCCGCAGCCGGCGCGCGAGTTGGACAAGCCGTTCCTGATGCCGATCGAAGATATTTTTTCGATTCAGGGACGCGGCACGGTGGTGACCGGAAGAATTGAGCGTGGTAAGGTCAAAGTCGGCGAGGAAGTGGAAATCGTGGGCTTCCGCGAGACGCGCAAGACGGTTGTCACCGGCGTTGAAATGTTTAAGAAGCAACTGGACGAAGGCATGGCCGGCGACAACGCCGGGTTGCTGCTGCGCGGCATTGCGAAAGAAGATGTCGAGCGCGGCATGGTGCTGGCCAAGGGTGGATCGATTACTCCGCACACCAAGTTCAAGGCGGAAGTTTATATTCTGACCAAAGAAGAAGGTGGAAGACATACGCCATTCTTCAAGGGATATCGTCCGCAGTTTTATCTCCGCACGACGGACGTTACTGGAGTGGCCGAGCTTCCAGCTGGCACCGAGATGGTGATGCCGGGGGACAATGTGAGTCTGGTGATTGAGTTGATCACGCCGGTGGCCATGGAAAAGGGTCTGCGGTTCGCGATTCGTGAAGGTGGACATACCGTGGGCGCGGGGACGATTGCGGAGATTGTGACGTAAGGGCCGGTCGTTGGTCGTCAGTCGTTAGTCGTTGGCCAAGAGCCGGG
This sequence comes from Acidobacteriota bacterium, assembly GCA_013289685.1. Taxonomy (GTDB): domain Bacteria; phylum Acidobacteriota; class Terriglobia; order Terriglobales; family Acidobacteriaceae; genus Sulfotelmatobacter. The sequence goes on from JABCZL010000015.1 coordinate 108,725, forward strand.
CGGCACAGCGACAGCAGCCCCGGAAGGGGCGGAATAATTTAGCCCAGAGCCTGCCCTGAGCGAAGTCGAAGGGGCGTAAGCCCTGGGTAAGGCGCAAAACGAGAACGAGTCCCGTAGGGACGACAGGAAAGTGCATAGATCCTTCGCGAGACAGAAAGCGTCTCGCTCAGGATGACAAAGCTAAGAGCTAGAAGCTAGGAGCTGTTTTCATGCCCCGAGAAATTGTGACATTACAGTGCGGTGACTGCAAAGAGCGGAACTATTCGACGACCAAGAATCGGAAGACGACGACCGAGCGGCTGGAATTCAAGAAATTCTGCCGCCGTTGCCGCAAGCACACGCCGCATAAAGAGGTTAAATGAAGTGGCTAGTGATTAGTGTCTAGTGGTTTGTTGCTTACCACTAACAACTATCCACTCACCACTGATTCAGGGGCGTAAGCTCAACGGTTAAACTGTCGGTCTCCAAAACCGAACTTGGGGGTTCGAATCCCTCCGCCCCTGCCAGAGTTTTTGGAGAGCAGCCAGCAGGCCAGGAGTCGTGATGTCGGTCGAGACGAAGAAAATGGCGAATTTAGCACCATTCGGTGGCAGCTTTGTGGACCGGGTAAAGTCCTGGCCGGAGCAGGTCAAGACGTTCTACAACGACGTGCGTACCGAAATGCGCAAGGTGACGGCGCCCTCGTGGAAGGAAGTCCGGGCTACGACCACCGTGGTCGTGATCACGGTTTTCATTTTCGCGCTGTACTTTGCCGTGATTGATTTCGTCATTCAACACGGCGTGACCGCGCTGTTCGACTATTTCAGGGTTCATTAATCAGAGTTCACTAAACGCAAATGGCTGGCCGGGAAGAAGCACCACCTATGCTGGACGAAGAAAAAAACGAAGTGGCAACCACCACAGCAAGCGAGCCGCAGACCGCCGGCGCGGAGGGCGCTGCCGCGACCGCCGAGGCGCCCAAGAACCCGAACATGAAGTGGTACATCATCCACTCCTACTCGGGGTTCGAGCGCAAGGTGAAGGAGTCTCTGGAGTCGCGGGTCGCGGCCTTCGGGCTGCAGGACAAGATCGGCAAGGTGCTGATCCCCACGGAATCCGTAACCGAAGTGCGTGGCGGCAAGAAGTACACCTCCGAGCGCATGTTCTATCCCGGCTACGTGCTGGTGGAAATGGATATGGACGATCACGTGTGGCACGTGGTCAAGTCCACGCCGCGCGTCACCGGATTTGTCGGTACCGGGCAGCAACCGACTCCGTTGTCGGAAGAAGAGGTCCAGCACATCGTCTACAAAGTTGCCGACAGCCGCGAGAAGCCGAAGCTCAAGGTTAAGTTCGAGAAGAACGAATCGGTTCGCATCACCGAGGGGCCGTTCGCCAGCTTCACCGGCATCGTCGACGAAGTGAACGAAGACCGCGAAACCTTGAAGGTCATGGTGACAATTTTCGGCCGCTCCACTCCGGTGGAACTTGAGTTCAACCAGGTGGAGAAGGTCGCGTAGGCGCGTATGGGTATTTTCACGGCCAAGTTGCGGGTTTGGAATCCGGCCAGTTCGTCTTCGACTCAGGAAATCGAAGCGATGGTAGACACTGGCGCTTCTTACAGCTGGGTGTTGCGCGCGAGGCTCGAACCACTGGGTGTGCGTCCGGTGCGCCGCATGCAGTTTCGGACAATCGAAGGTAAGACCATCGAGCGTGATCTGGTTTCGGTGTTCGTGGCGGCGGATGGATTTACAGGCGGAGACAACGTTGTGATGGCCGAACCTGGCGACATGGAAGTGATCGGGGCGCACACCTTGGAGAGTCTTGGTTTAACCGTAGATCCCGTCGGCAAGAAACTGGTGCCGGCCGTGGGACTCGCATTGACGGCGGTCCTGCAGAATTTAGTCGAAGGATAAAAGATGGCAAAGAAAGTAACAGGTTTCGTGAAGCTGCAGATCGCCGCCGGCAAGGCGACTCCGGCACCGCCCGTGGGTCCAGCACTGGGCCAGGCGCAGATCAACATTATGGAGTTCTGCAAGCAGTTCAACGCCAGAACCAGCCAGAAGGAGATGGAGGGACTGATCATCCCGGTCGTGGTCTCGGTGTACAACGACCGCTCGTTCACCTTCATCACCAAGACGCCTCCGGCGTCGATTCTGTTGAAGCGCGCGGCGGGCATCGCCAAGGGGTCGGGTGTGCCGAACAAAGATAAAGTCGGCAAGGTTACGGCCAAGCAGGTCGAGGAGATCGCCAAGCAGAAGATGCCCGACTTGAACGCCGCCTCGGTCGAGACCGCGATCAAGAGCATTCGCGGCACGGCCAGGTCGATGGGCATTGAAGTAGTTGGATAAAGAATTGTGTAATTGAGAAATTGAGTAATTTGAAATCGACGAACGGTTTTCAATTCCTCAATTACCAAATTTCCCAATTACTCAATCGTCACAAGCACCACGGTGGATCGGAATAGCGATCAGCGGTGGGAGACAAGGAAAAGCAATGAAAAAAGAAGGAAAGAACATCGCCAAGGCGCACGCTGGAGTCGAGAAGCGCCCCTATATTCTGCAGGATGCGGTTCCTCTCCTGCAGAAAGTGAAGTACGCAAAATTCGACGAAACCGTCGAAGTCACGCTGCGCCTGGGGGTCGATCCCAAACACGCGGACCAGATGGTGCGCGGCACGGTCGTTCTGCCGCACGGGCTGGGCAAGTCAAAGAAAGTTTTAGTCATCGCCACCGGCGACAAGATTAAAGAAGCCGAAGCGGCCGGCGCCGATTTCGCCGGCGGCGAAGAGATGGTCGAGAAGATCACCAAGGAAAACTGGACCGACTTCGACGCCCTGATCGCTACGCCTGACGTGATGAAATCCGTGGGACGGCTGGGCAAGATTCTCGGCCCGAAGGGCCTGATGCCCAATCCAAAGACGGGCACGGTCACCTTCGACGTGGCCAAGGCGGTGCAGGAAGTGAAGGCGGGCAAGGTCGAGTTCCGCACCGACAAGACGGCGCTGGTGCACTGCCCGGTCGGCAAGATTTCGTTTTCGCCGGACAAGTTGATTGAGAACGCCACGGTGCTGATCACCAGCGTGATCAAGGCCAAGCCGTCCGTGGCCAAGGGCAAGTACATCAAGGGCTGCTACCTGAGTTCGACGATGGGTCCCGGGATTTCTCTGGACGTGACTCCGATCGAGACGGCGGCCAAAGCTTAACGCGGCGCTGAAGCGCGCCCAGGGCGGACGAGGGCGTCCGCCGCTACACGAGATCATTTTGAGGGACTGAATATGGCGGTTACCAAAGCGAAGAAAACAGAGCAGGTCGAGAAGTTGAGCAAGGACCTGAAGAACGTATCCAACTTGGTGGTGGCGACCTACACCAAGATGACCGTACCTCAGGACTACGAGTTGCGCAAGGTTCTGCGCGGCGCGGGCGCGAAGTATCAGGTCGTCAAGAACACCCTGGCCGAGAAGGCCGCCAAGGGCACCAAGGTCGAAGGCGCGTTGAAGGATCTGGCAGGCGTGACCTCGATTGCCTACACCACCGGCGATCCGGTAGCGATGGCCAAGGCCCTGACGAAGTACGCCAAAGACACGCCGGAGTTCACCTTCAAGATCGGTGTGGTCGAAGGCAAAGTCATCAACATTAAAGAGATCGAAGCGCTGGCCAGCATGCCTTCGAAGGAAGAGCTGTATTCGAAGCTTCTGTTCCTGCTCAACGGCCCGGCGCAGCGTCTGGTGACGGCTATGGGCGCGGTGGGCCGCAACCTGGCGGTGGTGGTCGATCAAGGCGTGCAGCAGAAGAAGTTCAAGGAAGCCTAGAGGCATTGAGCAATTGAGTAATTTGTAATTGGGTAATTGAAAACCTTGATTTCTAATTATCCGAATTAAAAAGTTTGGTTGTCGGCGGTTCAAGGGTTGCGCGGGTCGTTCTCAAACGTTGTCTGGCGCGAGAGAAATGGATCCAGTCGCACTGGAAACCTGAACTGCTGGTGACGAAAGCAAGGCGGAATAGCAAGACAAAGAATTCAAAAACACTGGAGAACTAACATGGCGGATCTCGCTCAATTAGAAGAATCAATCGTAGGGCTGTCGCTTCTGGAAGCGGCGGAACTGGTCAAGAAACTGGAATCGCGTCTCGGCGTGTCGGCCGCGGCAGCAGCCCCGGTGATGGTGGCCGGCGGCGGCGGCGCGGCGGCAGGTGCGGCTCCGGCGGAAGAGAAGACCGAATTCACCGTCGTCCTCAAGGAAGTCGGCGCCAACAAGATCAACGTGATCAAGGCCGTCCGCGAAGTCACCAGCCTGGGCCTGAAAGAAGCCAAGGAACTGGTGGATGGCGCCCCCAAGAACGTGAAAGAGGGCGTTTCCAAGGAAGAGGCGGAGACCATCAAGAAGAAGTTCACGGATGCCGGTGCGGTTGTCGAAGTAAAGTAAAGGGTTTATGTGGGGCGGGCACTCTTGCCCGCCTGCCGGCACCTTCGATAAGGCCAGCGGGCAGGAGTGCCCGCTCCACAGAGACCGGTCGCACCGAAAACAGTGCAAAATCGATTATGTTGCACGTTCCTACTTGTGAACCGTGGGCGGCGATGTTAGCATCTATATAACGTCGCCTCCCAGGGCTTCACTTGAGCGCGAGCAAGTCTCGCGCGGTAGTTTTGGGCAGGCTGCTCCGCGGGCAGGCGGGGCGGAAACAGGCCGACGAACTGGCGCGAAAGAGTTCAAATCAAATATGGCGAAACGCCTTGGTTGGCGTCTGCGGGAACGACTGTCCCTGCGGGCGCCCCGCTGTCTTTTAGGTTCCAGGTTGTGAAAACACGTTGTTCCGGTTTCATACACGTACGTCCCGCGGCGCGACAACAACAACGCGCCCCACATTCCGCGGTTTAAGCGTGGCCATCGGCCGCGCCTGAGATTGGGAGTTTCTGAAGATGAAAAACGCCTTCCGTAAACGATTCGATTTTTCCAAAATTCCGGCCACCATCCAGATCCCGAACCTGATCGAGGTTCAGAAGCGTTCCTACGACCGCTTCCTGCAGATGGACAAACTGCCCAGCGAGCGCGAAGACGGCGGCTTGCAGGCGGTGTTTCAGTCCGTGTTCCCGATCACCGACTTTCGCAACGTATCACAACTTGAGTTTGTGGATTACGCCATTGGTAACTGGGAGTGCAAGTGCGGCCACCTGAAAGGCCTGCACCACCTCCGCACCACTTGCAAGAATTGCGGATCCACGGTCATTACCGACCCGTTCCATCCCGGCGAAGTTCTGTGCGGCAAGTGCGGCACCTACAACGCCAACACGCCCGACTTCTGCAACAAGTGCGGCGACCCGGTCGGATTGCAACTGAAGTATGACGTGGCCGAGTGCGAAGAGCGCGGCATGACTTACTCTGCGCCGCTCAAAGTCACGATGCGTCTGACGATCTTCGATAAGGACGCTGAGACCGGCAACCGCTCCATCCGCGACATTAAAGAGCAGGAAGTCTTCTTCGGCGACGTTCCGCTGATGACGCAGAACGGTACCTTTATTATCAACGGCACAGAACGCGTCATCGTCAGCCAGTTGCACCGTTCGCCCGGCGTGTTTTTCGAGACGGCCAACAACCGCACCTACTTTCTCGGCAAGATCATTCCCTACCGCGGATCGTGGGTCGAATTTGAATACGACCAGAAGAACGTGCTCTATGTCCGCATCGACCGCAAGCGCAAGTTCCTGGGCACGATCTTCTTGCGCGCTCTCGGCCTGCGCTCCGGCGAAGACATTTTGAAGGCGTTCTATACCACCGACCGCATCACGGTCCGCGACAAGAAGCTTTACTGGACGCTCGACCCGGCCAGTGAGAAGCCGACCAACCTGCTCGGCATGAAACTCGCCCATAGCATTAAGAACAAGTCGGGTGATGAAGTCGCGCACTCCGGGCGCAAGATCAACGCCCAGATTCTGAAAGATATTCAGAAGGCGAAGATCACGGAAATCGAAGTCGACATCACCGACCTCGAAGGCGCGTGGACGGCCGGCGACATCGTCGACACCACGACCGGCGAAGTCATGCTCGAAGCGAACTCCGAGTTGACCGCCGACAAGGTTTCGAAGATTCTCGATTCCGGCGTCGTGGAAATGTCGCTGTTCTTCCCCGAGCGCGACGACGTGGGCACGGTGATCAGCCAGACCCTGAAGCGCGATGCGGTGAAGACGCCGCAGGAAGCGCTGATCGAGATTTACCGCAAGCTGCGTCCCGGCGATCCGCCGACGCTCGACACGGCCACGGCGCTGTTCCATGGCATGTTCTTCGACCCGCGCAAGTATGACTTCTCGCGCGTGGGCCGCTTGAAGTTCAACATCAAATTGTTCGAGAACCAGGCAGCCACCAGTCTCGACAAGCGCACGCTCGATCCGGACGATTTCTACGCGACCATCGCGTACCTGCTGAAGCTGCGCAAGAGCATTGGCGCGGTCGACGACATCGATCACCTCGGCAACCGCCGCGTGCGCGCGGTCGGCGAGTTGATGGAGAACCAGTTCCGCATCGGGCTGGTCCGCATGGAACGGGCGATCAAGGAAAAAATGTCGGTGTACCAGGAAATGTCGACGGCTATGCCGCACGACCTGGTCAACGCGAAACCAGTTATGGCCGCGATCCGCGAATTCTTCGGATCGTCGCAGCTCTCGCAGTTCATGGATCAGACCAACCCGCTCTCCGAGATCACGCACAAGCGGCGTCTCTCGGCCCTTGGGCCGGGCGGACTTTCTCGTGAACGCGCTGGATTCGAAGTGCGCGACGTTCACCCCACGCATTACGGCCGCATCTGCCCGATTGAGACGCCGGAAGGTCCGAACATCGGCCTGATCTCGTCGTTGAGCTGCTACGCCCGCATCAACGACTACGGCTTCATCGAGTCGCCCTACCGCAAGATCAAGGCGGGACGCGTCATCGACTACGTCACCGTGGTCAACGTGGGCGACAGCGATCACAAAGTCGGCGATCACATGGAGAAGCATGAGATCGAGAAGATCAACAACGAGTTGAGAGAGAAGCGCAAGAAGCCGGCGACCATTGAGCCGTTCTCCTTCTATCTCTCGGCATGGGAAGAAGATCGTCACACGATCGCACAGGCCAACGTGGAACTCGACGACAAGGGCAAGATCGTCGCCGAACTGGTCAACGCCCGCAAGGCCGGCAACTTCGTCCTCGTGAGCCGCGATGAGGTCGACTACGTCGACGTCAGCCCGAAGCAACTCGTCTCCGTCGCCGCCTCGCTGGTTCCGTTCCTCGAGCATGATGACGCGAACCGCGCCCTGATGGGCGCCAACATGCAACGCCAGTCTGTGCCTTTGCTCCGCGCGCAAGCGCCGATCGTTGGCACGGGAATGGAAGGCGTCACTGCCCGCGACTCGGGAGCGGTCGTTCTTGCTCGCCGCAACGGCATCATCGACTCGGTCGACTCCGAGCGCATCATTGTTCGGGTCGAGGGCGAGCACCATCCCACGCAGTTGTCGCGTGAAGTGGGCAGCGACATTTACCAGCTCACGAAGTTCAAGCGCTCGAACCAGAACACCTGCATCAACCAGAAGCCGGTGGTCAAGAAGGGTCAGCGCGTGCTGAAGGGCGAGATCATCGCTGACGGTCCCTGCACCGATCACGGCGAGCTGGCGCTGGGACGAAACGTCCTGGTCGCCTTCATGCCGTGGCGCGGCTACAACTTCGAAGACGCAATCCTCGTCTCCGAAAAGATGGTGAAAGAGGATTACTACACCTCGCTGCACATCGAGGAGTACGAGATCGAAGCCCGCGACACCAAGCTGGGGCCGGAAGAAGTCACGCGCGATATTCCAAACGTCAGCGAGTCCATGCTGCGCAATCTGGACGAAGCGGGCGTAATTCGCATTGGCGCCAGCATCAAGCAGGGCGACATTCTTGTCGGCAAGGTTACGCCGAAGGGTGAAACCCAGCTCACGCCGGAAGAGAAACTGCTGCGCGCCATCTTCGGCGAAAAGGCCGGAGACGTGCGCGATGCGTCGCTGTACTGCCCGCCGGGCATTGAGGGCGTCATCGTCGATGTGAAGATCTTCTCGCGCAAGGGCCAGGAAAAGGACGAGCGCGCGAAGGCTATCGAAGCCACGCAGATCGCCAAGTTGGAAAAGAACCTTTCGGACGAAATCCGGATTCTGACCGACGAGCGCCTGAAGCGCCTGGAAAACATCCTGGGCGGCAAGGAGGTGCAAGCCGATTTACACGACGAGCGCACCAACAAGCGCCTGCTGACCAAGGGCAACATCCTGACGCGTGACGAGATCGAGCGCATCTCGACCCGCAACCTGAAGCGCATTAAATACGCCGATAAGGACCCGCGGGTGAACGAGCAGATCGACGAGATCGAAGAAATGACTTCTCGCCAGATCGACGTGCTCAAGAAGATCGTCAACGAGAAGAAAGAAAAACTCACCAAGGGCGACGAACTGCCGCCGGGCGTGATCAAGCTGGTCAAGGTCTACATCGCCATGAAGCGCAAGCTGAGTGTCGGTGACAAGATGGCCGGCCGCCACGGCAACAAGGGCGTCATTGCCCGCATTCTGCCGGAAGAAGATATGCCGTACCTCGAAGACGGAACGCCGGTGGAAATCGTGCTCAACCCGCTCGGCGTGCCTTCCCGTATGAACGTGGGACAGATTCTCGAAACCCACCTGGGATGGGCTGGCTTCGTGCTCGGCGAGAAGATCACGCAACTGCTCAAGGAGAACACTCGTTCCGAAGCGATCCGGCGCGAGTTGAAGGCGTTGTTCAAAGACTCGCAACTGTCTGACATCATTTCGGACATGAGCGAGGAAGAGCTCGAGTCCGTGGCGCCAACCCTGGCCAAAGGCGTGTTCATGGGCTCGCCGGTGTTCGATGGCGCGAAGGAAGGCGAGATCAAGGCGCTGCTCGAACACGCCGGTCTGCCGACCTCGGGCAAAACGACGCTTCACGACGGCATGACTGGAGACAAGTTCGAACAGCCGGTCACCGTCGGCTACATCTACATGCTGAAGCTGTCGCACCTGGTGGACGACAAGATTCACGCCCGCTCCATCGGACCCTATTCTCTGATAACCCAACAACCCTTGGGCGGCAAAGCGCAGTTCGGCGGACAGCGCTTCGGCGAAATGGAAGTCTGGGCGCTGGAAGCTTACGGTGCAGCCTTCATACTTCAGGAGCTTTTGACGGCGAAGTCCGACGACGTATACGGCCGCACCAAGATTTACGAGGCCATCGTCAAGGGCGAAGCCGCCATGGAGCCCGGCGTACCGGAATCGTTTAACGTGCTGATCCGCGAGCTGCAGTCGCTCTGCCTCGATGTGGAATTGATCAAGGCAGGCGAAAAGAAGCCCACGGCCAGCGCGGCAGCAGATTAGTCGTTGGTCGCTGGTCGTTAGTCGTTAGCGACCAGCGCGCCTGATTTTCAGACTCGGAACAAAAACCCGTGATCTCGCTCTTGGATACGCGGGTCAAGAGATTTCGCTAGCGACTAACGACCAACGACTAGCGACGACCCACAAGAGCCGCGAGCGGCGGCGCAACAGCCGAGGAAAGCGGAGGAACACCTTGTTTCGTTCGAGCCCCTTTGAAATGGCAAATGTGATCGCTGACTTCGACGCCATCCGTATCAGCCTGGCGTCTCCGGAAAAAATCCGCAGCTGGTCGCACGGCGAAGTCACCAAGCCCGAGACCATCAACTACCGCACCTTCAAGCCGGAGCGCGACGGCCTGTTCTGCGCGCGCATCTTTGGCCCGGTGACGGACTGGGAATGCCTCTGCGGCAAGTACAAGCGCATGAAGCACCGCGGCGTTATCTGCGACAAGTGCGGCGTGGAAGTCACGCTGTCCAAAGTTCGCCGGGAACGCCTGGGCCACATCGAGCTGGCTTCGCCCTGCTCGCACGTGTGGTTCTTCAAGGGACTGCCCAGCCGCATCGGTCACCTGCTCGACATTTCTTTGCGCGATCTTGAGTCCGTGCTTTATTTCGAAGCTTACGTCGTGGTCGAACCCGGCGACGCTCCGGTAAAAGAGCGCGAGGTCATCAAGGACGAAGCCAAGTTCCGCGAACTCGATCAGCAGTACCGCCCTGCAGGTTTCAAAGCCATGATGGGCGCTGAGGCGATCAAGGAACTGCTCAAGCGCGTCGACACCGACGGCCTGTCCGTCGAACTGCGCGAGAAAATGAAGAACGAGAGCTCGCTGCAGAAGCGGCTCAAGTACGCCAAGCGGTTGAAAGTTGTCGAGGCCTTCCGCAAGAGCGGCAACAAGCCGCACTGGATGATCCTCGACGTCATCCCCGTCATTCCGCCGGAGCTGCGCCCGCTGGTTCCACTCGATGGCGGCCGCTTCGCCACTTCCGATTTGAACGATCTCTACCGCCGCGTCATCAACCGCAACAACCGGTTGAAGAAGCTGATGGACCTGCACGCTCCCGAAGTCATCGTGCGCAATGAAAAGCGCATGCTGCAGGAGGCCGTCGACGCCCTGTTTGACAACGGACGCCGTGGCCGCGTGCTGCGCGGCGCCAACAACCGTCCGCTGAAGTCGCTCTCCGACACGCTGAAAGGCAAGCAGGGACGCTTTCGCCAGAACCTGCTCGGCAAGCGCGTCGACTACTCCGGACGTTCCGTCATCGTGGTCGGTCCCGAACTCAAGCTGCACCAGTGCGGCCTGCCCAAGAAAATGGCGCTCGAGTTGTTCAAGCCGTTCATCTATCACCGGCTCGAACAGACCGGAAACGTCACCACCATCAAGCAAGCCAAAGAGATGGTCGAGCAGCAGGAGCCGATCGTTTGGGACATCCTGGAAGAAGTCATCAAGGATCACCCGGTGCTCTTGAACCGCGCTCCCACGCTGCACCGCCTCGGCATTCAGGCGTTTGAGCCGGTGCTGGTGGAAGGCAAGGCCATTAAGATTCACCCGCTGGTCTGCACGGCGTTCAACGCCGACTTCGACGGCGACCAGATGGCGGTTCACATTCCGCTGTCTCCGGAAGCCCAGGTCGAAGCCAGCGTGCTGATGCTGGCCTCGCACAACATTCTTTCGCCCGCTTCGGGTCAGCCGATCACCGTGCCCACGCAGGACATGGTGCTTGGACTCTACTACCTGACCAAAGCGAAGCCGGGCGCGAAGGGGGAAGGCCGCGCCTTTGCCAACATTGAAGAAGTGCTGATGGCGCTGGACGCCGGCGCAGTCGAAACCCTGAGCCCGATTCGCCTCCGCTACTCGGGTGAACTGATTGACCTGACCACCGCTTACGATGATCAGGACATCATTCACACCGAGCCGGTACAGGTCGAGCGCGCCTTCATCAACACCACGGTCGGCCGCGCGATTCTCAACGACCAACTGCCCGAGGGTATGCCGTACATCAACGGCTTGCTCAAGAAGAAAGGCATCGGGGCGCTGGTGAACTACGGTTATCTGCGCTTCGGCCTCGAAACCACGGTCAAGATGCTCGATGAAGTCAAGACGCTGGGCTTCAAGTTCGCGACCCGCGCCGGCCTTTCGATCGGCATCGATGACATGGTCATTCCGGACAGCAAGAAAGTCCTGGTCAAAGACGCGGAGAAGCAGGTGGTCGCCGTGCAGCAGCAGTATCTGGACGGCGCCATCACCAACGGCGAGCGCTACAACAAGGTCATCGAAATCTGGTCGGCGATCACGGAAAAAGTGGCCGACGAAATGTTCGGTGAAATGCAGCGCCGTGACAAGGAGGGCGAACTCAATCCGATTTACGTCATGGCCGACTCCGGCGCTCGCGGATCGAAACAGCAGATCCGCCAGCTCTCCGGCATGCGTGGATTGATGGCCAAGCCCTCCGGCGAGATCATCGAGTCGCCCATCACGGCCAACTTCCGTGAAGGTTTGACCGTGTTGGAATACTTCGTCTCGACCCACGGCGCCCGCAAGGGACTGGCCGATACGGCGCTCAAGACGGCGGATTCCGGCTACCTGACTCGCCGCCTGGTCGACGTGGCGCAGGACGTGATCATCAGCGAGTACGATTGCGGCACGGTCGACGGCATCTATGTGCAAGGTATCGTGGAAGCCGGCGAGATCATCGAAGCCCTGCGCGACCGCATCATCGGCCGCGTCTCGCTCGAAAAGATCAAAGATTATGACGGCAACGTCATCGTCGACATCAACCAGGAAATTACCGAAGACCTCGCTGGAGCGATTCAGGCGGCCGGCATCGAGCGCGTGAAAATCCGCTCCGTCCTGACCTGCGAATCGAAACGCGGCGTCTGCGTCATGTGCTACGGCCGCAACCTGGCTTCCGGACGCCTCGTCGAACTGGGCGAAGCGACCGGCGTCATCGCGGCGCAGTCCATCGGCGAACCCGGAACCCAGCTCACCATGCGTACCTTCCACATCGGCGGTACGGCATCGCGAGTGTCCGAGCAGTCGCGTCTCGATGCCAAGAACAACGGCAACGTGCGCTTCATCGGATTGCAGACGGTCAAGGCAAAGTCGGGAAACTTGGTCGTCATGAACCGCCAGGGTTCGATCGCGGTCGTCGACGAAAAGAATCGCGAGCGCGAGCGTTACTCGGTTGTGTACGGCGCGAAGCTGCTGGTCAACGACGGCGATCCGGTCAAACTCGGCCAGGTCATGGTCGAGTGGGATCCTTACACTTTCGCCATCCTGACTGAAATCGGCGGCACCGTGCAGTTCAAGGACTTGCAGGAAGGGGTCACGCTCCACGAAGAAGTCGACGAAGTCACCGGCCTGTCGCGTCACGTGGTGGGAGATTCTCCCGACGAGAAGCGCCAGCCTGCGATCGTCATCAAGGGCAAGGCGAGCAAACGGTACCTGATGCCTTCGCGCGCCCACCTGATGATTCAGGACGGCGACACCGTTACACCTGGAGACGTGCTGGCAAAGATTCCGCGCGAGACAACGAAGACCAAGGACATTACCGGTGGTCTGCCGCGCGTGGTCGAACTGTTCGAAGCCCGCAAGCCGCATGAGACCGCGGTCATCAGCGAAATCGATGGCACGGTGAAATTCGGTGAAGTCTCCAAGGGCCAGCGCAAAATCTACGTGGTCGCCGATAACGGCACCGAAAAGGAATACTCGGTTCCGCGCGGCGTTCACATCAACGTGCAGGAAGGCGAGCGCGTGAAAGCAGGCGAACCGCTCATGGACGGCCCGCTCAACCCGCACGACATCCTGGCGGTGCTTGGCGAAAAAGAACTGCAGGCTTACCTGGTGAACGAAATCCAGGAAGTTTACCGCCTGCAGGGCGTCAACATCTCCGACAAGCACATTGAAGTGATTGTCCGCCAGATGATGCGCTGGGTGAAGGTCGAGGACGTGGGCGACACGCGGTTCCTGCTGGAAGAGCAGACCGACAAGTTCGCCTTCCGCGAAGAGAACGAGCGCGTGATTGCGCAGGGCGGCAAGCCGGCCACAGGACGCCCGCTGCTGCTGGGCATCACGAAAGCATCGCTCTCTACCGACTCCTTCATTTCGGCGGCGTCGTTCCAGGAGACCACGCGCGTGCTTACCGAAGCCAGCATCAACGGCAAGGTCGATCACTTGCGCGGCCTGAAAGAAAACGTCATCGTCGGACGCCTCATCCCTGCCGGAACCGGCATGGAGTACTACCGCAACGTGCGCCTCTCGCCAGAAATGGAAGAGGCTGCCGCCAAGGTGCAGGCGGAAGTTTCGGCGGCGTACGAAGAAGCCGAGCGCGCTCTCGAAATGATGCGCCACGAGGGCGAAACCGACGATCTGCCCGCGGAACTCCCCGCGGCTGAGTAGTCCAGAAAGTAGCGCCGCCGTCTCGGCGGCTGTCCGGCGGGCGTCCTCGCCCGCCGCGCTGAGGGCGAGACGCCCTCAGGACAGCCGGCAAGATGCCGGCGCTACGATTTATTTGACGACCAATGCACGCTACCCCCCAGCGAGTGCGTATCGAGGAACATGCCGAACTTCCCTCTTTGCGCCCGGTGCCTCCCGGCCCTAATCTAGATCAGCGCATGCTACGTTTCTTCCGCCTGCTACGGCTCGCGTTCTGGCGAGCTTTTGTCCACGACGCCTTCGCCATTGCCAAGGCCTCCGCCTATTCCATGATCCTCACCTTTTTCCCGGTCTTGCTGCTGATCGGGTCGGGCCTGGCGAACTGGCGCAAGGGCGGGCCTTACCTGCGGGAAATCTCCTACGCCTTGGGCAGCATCCTGCCGGCGGGAGGAAACACCGCGCTCAGCTATCTCAAGGGAGCGCAACATCCGGGCGGCATGTTGACCACGACAGCCGTGATAACGTTGTGGACGGCTTCCGGCGTCATGGTTTCCTGGATGGACGGTTTCCGCCGCTGTTACGAATTGCCGAAAACCTGGGGCCTGGTCAAAGAGCGCCTGATCGCCTTCCAGTTGGTCGTATTCGCTCTGATTCCCATGACCTTCGCGACCCTTCTGGTGGCCGTGGGCAGCAAGTTCGAGACACGTCTTCTGCCCTACATCGATCCCGATTTCAGCGTCTACGTTTTTCTGCTCTGGGGCGCGATGCGCTGGTTGATCGCCACCCTGACCAGCATCGCGGTAATTGCGGCGATCTACCATCACGCGGTCCCGCGCACCCAGCCCTGGCACAGCGTGATGCCGGGAGCCATGCTTGCGACCGTGCTCTGGTTCTCAACCACGGTTGGATTTCGCGCCTACCTGCAGCATTTCGGCAACTTCGCTACGATTTACGGATCGCTTGGCGCTGCCATCGCTCTTCTGGTGTGGATGTATCTGATTTCCCTGGTGGTCCTGATCGGTGCGGAGTTCAATGCCTTGCTGTTCCCGCGCGCCATGCTGGGCAAAGAGCTGACGGCGGTGAACGGCCCCAAGCTGTAGAGGCGCTGCTGGCAACGTCTCTCTGTTTTGAAGGGCGAATTGAATGACCGCTTTGAAAGGGCGCGGCTTCAAGCCGCGCCATAAGCTCTCCGACAATTTTAACAACCGATCTCGAGGAAAGAGTTGAAGGACATTCCTAACCCGAGCGCCCGCCGCGCCAAGATCATCTGCACCATCGGCCCCGCCTGCAACACCGAGGCCGCTATGCGCGACCTGCTTCGCCGCGGCATGGACATCGCCCGGCTCAACTTCTCCCACGGCACCCACGAAGATCATGCCCACAACGTCCAGCGCCTGCGCCGCGCGGCCGAGCGCGAGGGACGCACCGTCTGCATCCTCCAGGACCTGCAAGGCCCGAAAATCCGCACCGGGCCGCTGGAGCGCCACGAACCCGTCTTACTAAAAACCGGTTCGGTGGTGACCATCACGCCGCAGGATATTCCCGGCACAGCCACACGCATCTCGACCACGTTCCCCGATCTCGCTCGCGAACTCACTCCCGGCGCCCAAATCCTGCTGAGTGATGGCCTGATCGAACTGCGCGTGCGCGCCGTTGGAGGCAAAGATCGCGGAAAAGACGTCGTCTGCGACGTCATCAACGGCGGCATGCTGGGCGAGCACAAGGGGATCAATCTTCCCGGCATTGCCTTGTCGATTCCTGCGCTTACGGAAAAAGACCGCAAAGATCTGGAATTCGGCCTCCGCCACGGAGTGGACGCGGTCGCGCTGTCTTTCGTCCGCACCGCCGCCGACGTCACCACGGTCAAACAGATTATCGCAGCGCATCCCAGCGACCTCCCAGTCATCGCCAAGCTCGAAAAGCCGCAAGCCATCGATCATCTGGAAGAAATTCTCGAGGCCTCTGACGGAGTCATGGTCGCCCGTGGCGACCTCGGCGTCGAGATGGCGCCGGAAAAAGTTCCGGTCATTCAGAAGCACGTGATTCGCCGCGCCTCCGCGTGGCGCAAGCCCGTCATCACCGCGACCCAGATGCTGGAGTCGATGATCGAAAACCCGCGCCCCACCCGCGCCGAGGCCAGCGACGTGGCCAACGCAATCTTCGACGGCAGCGACGCCGTTATGCTCTCCGCCGAAACCGCCAGCGGCCAGTATCCCTGCGAATCGGTTTCGATCATGTCGCGCATCGTGGTCGAAGCCGAATGCAACATGGACGACTTCGTGCAGTTCCGCCGCCGCCGGCGCGAGCACCGCGGCCTTTCGGTGGCCGAAACCATCTGCGAATCGATCGCTCACGCCGCCGAAGATTTGCCCATGGGCGCGATCGCGGTCTTCACCGAGACCGGCAACACGGTTCGCATGATTTCAAAATTTCGTCCGAAGGTTGCCATTTACGCTTACACGCACAGCGTGCCCGTCGTGCAGCGCATGAACCTTTACTGGGGAGTGCATCCCGTGCGTTGCCGCCAGGCTCATTCCGCGGAGCAGATGGTCACGATGGCCGAGCAGGATCTGGTTCGCCGTAGACTGCTGAAACCCGGAGATGTCCTCGGCGTGGTCGCCGGCACGCGCCAGGCTTCCGGCTCCACGAATCTCATGCGTCTGCATACCGTCACCGACGAAGAGGCCGAGCGCATCACTCATGCCAGGCAGCCGCACCCCAAGCCGTCGCATCCCAAGACGCCGCAACCCAAGAAACCCAGCCGCGCGTCTCGCCGCAAGTTATAATCGCCCGGTATGCCGCAAGAAATACTCTCGGTGGCCGTCTGGGAGCCTGTTCCCGACATGGAAGCCGAGTCGCTGGCCACGCTTCGCGAACTCACCGCCATCGTCACGGCCAAGGGATATGGCCGCGATATGCTCTACCGCGATCGCGAAGCGCACTATGTTTTCCTGCGTTACTGGGCGTCTGAAGAGGCCCGCCAAGCCGCGCTGGAAGATCCTGACATGCAACGCTGCTGGGCCCGCCTAGGAAATGAAATCCAAATTGTGAAAGTTTACGAGACCCTGACGGAAGTGCCGCTCGCCGCAGCGAAGTGATCCGTGCCGATCATCCGCAGACTACGCGCTCCTCGCACCATTTCACCGCGAAAGTCCCTTTCACAGTTTCGCCGTTCTTGAACAGCAGTTCGTAGTGACCGGCTGCGTCGGAGCGTCCGTGATATTTGTCGAAAACGATGGTGGCGGATTGCGCGAGTTTGCAGTCGCCCTCCTTGACGCAGCGCGCCGCCGAACCCGCGTCCGATCCCGCGCCGAGCTTGACGACTTGGCCTTCATGAATGGGCAAGCCTCGCCAGATTGCGACGGAGATGTAAGGTTCGCTGACTCGTTTGCACTCCGCTGGTTGCGTCGTGAGCCTCATCTCAACTGCGGGTCCGTCCCATGGCGCACACGAGCTTTGCATGGTTCCGTAAGAAAAAGACGGCCCGTCGGGTGAGGCGATTGCGGCAATCCCGACCAGGGCAACGACAAAGACCGCGACAGTGACCTGTCTTCGAGCGCGCATACAGGTTCTCCTTGGCTGGTACTGGTTGAAACGATAGCACGCAGAACGCATGCGCAGCAGCGCCCGGGGTTCCGGTGCCGGGTACCCCATTTCTCGCGTCTCTTGCGAGAAGTGGGGATTTAAACTGGAGGCTATGCCCGCACCCATCCGCGAATTTGCCGACAACGCCGTCGACCCCAAAGTCCGGGGATACCTGCATCTTCCTGACACGCCCAGCCTTGATTTTTCCAGCAACGACGGTCTCGTCCTGACCCACGGCGCGGGCTCGAACGCGCAGGCTCCTCTGCTCATCGCGCTGGCCGAGAGGTTCTCGGCCGCTGGATTCACTGTCCTGCGCTGCGATCTTCCCTATCGCCAATCTCGATCCTTCGGCCCGCCCGGCCCCGGCGACGCCGCCCGTGACCGCGCCGGATTGAAGCATGCGCTGGCCGCAATGAGAAAACTAGTCTCCGGGAGGCTATTCCTCGGCGGCCACTCCTACGGCGGACGCCAGTGCAGCATGCTCTGCGCCGAACTCGCGGGGGAATCCACAAAAGAAGCCTCAGACTTGGTCGCAGCGCTGCTGCTGCTCTCCTACCCTCTCCATCCGCCGCGCAAACCCGACCAGCAGCGCACTCAGCATCTGCCCGACCTGCACACCCCCACGCTGTTCGTCCACGGCACGCGCGATCCTTTCGGCTCCATCGCCGAGATGGAACGTGCTCTGAAAATGATTCCCGCAAGAACGAAACTATTGCCGATCGAAGGCGCGGGTCACGATCTGGGATTCAAAGGGAAGGCGAAGCAGGAGGAACTGCCGAGGCTGATCTTTTCTGAGTTCACTAAGTTCATTAAATTGTCATCCTGAGCGATGCGAAGGACCTGTGTAATTTGCTTGCTGCATCGGCGCTAACTGCGAATGCACAGATCCTTCGCGCAAAGACCGCGCTCTGGATGACAATTAAATTCTTAGTTGACCCAGCCCGACTTCCCACCGCCGTTCCCTTTGCGCGGGTCGTCATCTGGAGGAATGTAATTCCCATGCTCGTCGAAGTGGACCTGGCGGTCGTGCTTCGACATGTAGACTTCAAACTTCCTCGCCGCCCGCCGCCGCTTCCAGCGGTAGTAAGAATTTCGCATGCCGTAATAGCGCTCGGCAAGTCCAACGTTCACCAGCGCCGGCTTGGGCCCGCGTCGCACATAGAGCCAGCCGAAGAACAGGCCACCCAGGTGGGCCACGTAGGCGACGTCTCCACCGCCGCTCATCGCTAGCGCCAGCGTGACAACAATCAGAATCCCGATGAAATATTTGGCCTTGATGAGGAAGGGGAACGGAATCATCATGATTTCGTTCTCCCCAAACAAAATCCCAAACGCAATCAGAATGGCGAACACTCCGCCCGAAGCGCCAATCGTTGAACGGTTCGGATTGCCCAACAGGTGCGAGTAAGAAAGGGCGACCGTGGTGATTGCCGCGCCCACCACCCCCACCCAGTACAGTTCGAGAAAACGCCGCGTGCCCCATGCGCTCTCGATAGCAGACCCGAACATCCAAAGGCCCAGCATGTTTCCCACCAGGTGCCACAGGCCCGCGTGCAGAACGCTGTATGTGACCAGTTGCCAGATCTGTCCATGCACGACGTCGACCGGCGTCAACTCGCCGTAGATTTTGATGTAGGCATCCACGATGCCCAGCCCGGGAATTAGGGACAAAAGCGCCATGAGCAGGAAGATGCCCGTATTAATCCCCAGCAGCCACGTCACCGCCTTGGTGAACGGGGGCAGGCTCAACGTCATGGGTTCGCCGGTTCGCCGCACAGAATTACCTCTGGTCCATTCTACTCGTTTGATGCGGAGCGCAACGGATCAGACTCCAGGATCTGGCGCACGCGGGCAGGCCGCCACTGCGACCCTACAACGGCAACAGCAAACTGTCCGCGGGGAGACAACCCTCATTAGGCTGGCCGCTTCTGACTCATCAAGCTGCAAGCAAGATCGATTGCGGCACGAACTCACCCTGAGCCTAATGTACAATCTCGTTTTTCCCATTCAGAACGCCACAATAAGCGGCCTTCATCCTTCATGAAGGCCGACGGAGGCAGCACATGAAAGCAAAATCCCTGCTGGTGCTGGTCGCTCTCCTGTTTTCCGTCCAAGTTATCGCTCAAGACCACAGCCGCCTCGAGGTCTTCGGCGGATACTCCCGCGTCGGCTATTACTACTATCCGGCCTACACCGGGCCCTGGACCCTCTCAAGCTTTAACGGGTGGGAGGCTTCGGCCGCATACAGACTCATCCCGCACCTGGGAGTGGAGGGAGATTTTGGCGGCGTGTGGGGCCCCGCCGTCTCCTACTGCTCTTGTCCCAGGGACAGAATTAGAACCTACATGGGCGGCCCGCGAGTGACGGCAAACGCAGGCAGAGTCGGCTTGTTCGGGCACGTTCTGTTTGGGGGACTGACCTACGCAACTACCAATGGCGGATTTCAGGGTGCGCCATCGATCTCAAATTCCGACACCACCTTCGCCATGGCGGTTGGCGGTGGCGCCGACCTCTGGCTGGCTCGCCGCATCGGGGCGCGGCTGGTGCAGTTCGACTATCTCAGAAACAACAACTCTATACCCGGATACTTTGCCCATCCCGGGCAGCACGCCAACTTCCGGCTGTCAGCTGGCGTTGTGTTCCGCTTTTGAGCCTGAAATCACTTCTGAGCCTGAAATCAGAAGAGCCAGTCAGCGCTCCGGAACCGGCACTACCGGCAAACTCCGGTGCCCCGCATGGTCCACTGCCCGCACCGCGAAAATCACATTATCCTTCGAAAGCTTGAGTGTGGTGCGAGTCGCGCCCATATTCTGCGCGTGTTCCCACTCCGGGCTCGTCGTGGCCCGCCATAACACTTCATATTCGGTTGCCAGCCCGCCTGGCGAAGCCTCCCAAGTCAACGTGGAGTCATTCTCCAGATCCTTCGTCAATATATGCACATTCGCCGGAGGCGCTGGCGCCGCCGCCAACGACGCCAGCGTCGCCGCGTTCAGCCGCGCCACGTGGGCCACATATTCATAATCGACGAATTTCGGCAGATCCCCATATTCAATGCCGTTTTCCGTGCGTACGTTCTGGTGCTGGTGATGAAAATCCTCGCGATACTCCGTGAACCGCACCGCCGCGAATCCCTGCCCGTTGAAGGCATAATGATCGCCGCCGCGCCGGTAGCGATCCAACCGGAACACCAGGATCGGCTTCACCCCCGCATCGTAGGTTCGGCCCACATCGGCGATGTACCGCGCCAGCTCCCGCGATCCGGAATCACTTTCTCCGCCCAAACCGCGAATGCGCCGGATATCCTGCTCTGTCGCCGCCACTGGCACGCCCTCCGAGAAAACGCGCACCACAGAATGATCTTGTTCCGCACTCTTGTCGCCGCCCA
This sequence comes from Acidobacteriota bacterium, assembly GCA_013289685.1. Taxonomy (GTDB): domain Bacteria; phylum Acidobacteriota; class Terriglobia; order Terriglobales; family Acidobacteriaceae; genus Sulfotelmatobacter. The sequence continues at coordinate 129,420 of JABCZL010000015.1, forward strand.
CAATGTCGTTGTTGAGCACTGCCTCTAAATCCCAGCCCTCCTCTTTCGCCAGCTTTTCTTTGACGAGCTGGGCGAAATGACGGCTGCCGTTCAGCCCCTGCTCTTCGCCCGCGACGGTGAGAAAAACAATCGTCGCCGGGAATTTCATTTTGCTCAAGACTCGCGCGCATTCCAGGCTGACGGCAGTTCCGCTGCCGTCGTCGTTCGCCCCGGGGGCGTCTCCGTTCACGTCGAGCGTGTCGCTATTGCGCGAATCGTAATGCCCGGTCACCAGCACGATGCGTTTCGCATTCGCGGCGTCCGCGCCCTTCAGGACCGCATAAACATTGGTGATTACCGTTGCCTGGGGAATACGCTCCTTGGGCTCTTCCGTGAATTCGTCGGTCTTTACTTCCAGGCATCCGCCGCAATCTTTTGAATAGCGTTCGAACTCCGACTTGATCCACTCCCGCGCCGCGCCAATTCCGTGACCCGCGGCAATCGATGCCGGGTCCTGCGCGGAAATGGTCGACCGCGTCCCAAAGCTGACCAGCTTCTCGATGTTCGCCTGTATGCGCTGCGCAGAAATCTGCTGCAACGCCGCGGCGATCCTGGGGTCGATAGTCTGAGAATTTGCGCCAACCGATCCTCCCGGCCTGGCAGACTGCGCCGCACAGGCCATCGCCCCCAACAAAACTCCGGTGGCCGCGGTGCGCTTTATCGTGCTGAAATGGAGCATGGCTTGATGGTCCCCGTCCAGAAGAATCCCACTGCGGAACGCAATTCCGTTTCCCCAGAAAATCTGGCGTCCCCGGCCTGTTGCCCTTGACCGAACAGCCGAAAAGAATCTAAATATTATCAGGAGGCTCTAATCGGCGAGGGAGGTTTTATGGTGCTCTGTCCTGAATGCGAAACAAATCTGGACGTCGATGAGGAAGAGGTCGACGAAGGGGAACTCATTTCGTGCCCCGAGTGTGGCACCGACTTTGAAGTCGTCACCACCAGTCCGCTCGAGTTAAAGGCCGTGGAGGCAGGCTACGTAGAAGAGGAAGAAGAAGTGGAGGAAAGTGAAGACGGTGACTTCTCCTAAACAGTGCATGGGCAAAAAGCGCATGCACCGACCTTCTGCCACGTGGTTTCCTCTGGGAATCCTCCTGATCGCGTTGCTCTCGCCGACATTCAGCGCTCAGAAGGCACTCCTCGCCGCCCCCCGGCCCGAAGGCAAGCCCTACGCCCTGATCGCAGGTACGGTCTGGGGTCCCGACGATCATCCCGCCTACGGCATCACCGTGAAAATCCGCCGTGGCAAGGACAAACCCAACAAGGTCCGCTGGCAACTTTATTCCGACCACCTGGGCGAGTTCGCGCAGCGTGTTCCCGCCGGCGAGGCCGACTACATCCTCTCCGCCGATCTCAAAAACGTCAAAACGGCCAATGGTAAGCCTCTACGCCTGGTTCAGGAAGTGACCGTCCATATCTACAACGACGAGCGCGAAGACACGGGATTGCATCTCACCTACTAAACCAACAGTGTGTCCCAACCGTGAGACAATAGCAGCACATGAATCGCAAACGATCCGTGGTCAAGGCTGTGGTTGTGGCTTGCGCGCTGCTGGTGGCCCTTGGCGCGGTTTCCGGTGCTACCCCCGACAAGAAAGACAAGGCCGTCGGCCGGCTGCTCTTCGGCAAGGTGCTCGATCCGCAGGATAACCCTATTCCCGATGCCGTCGTCTACGTGACCAACACCCGTACTCGTGCCGTGAAGACCTATATTGTGGGCCCGGACGGCACCTACCGTTTTCCCGCCCTCTCCACGGCCGTCGACTACGAGGTCTACGCCCAGTACAAGGGCCACAAGAGCGACACCAAGTCAGTCAGCCAGTTCGACGACCGCTCCCAGGTCTACATCGACCTGAGAGTCGATGCCAGATAAAAAGCCTGCACCTTAAAAGCCGCACCTTTTTATGCAACTTTTCCCTGCCCTTCCGGGTTCAATATAGGTACGGATATTTGTCTGGAGGCTACTGTGAACGGATTGCAAGTTGGTAAACCTAATCGTACTTCTCTGGCCGCGAAAGCCCTGCTGGCGTGCGTAACCCTGCTGTGCGGCGCTTCTGCCTTTGCCCAGGGCGGCGCCATGAGCCCCTACCAGGATGAAAAAGACGGCGTCAGCGCCGGCGGCAAGTGGATGCAGTTCCAATCGGAAGATAAGATGACCGGCGCCAAGAAGGTCCGCTTCGAACTTCTGGCCAACAACCCCTTTCGCGAAGATCCCAATTATCCGCCCAGAGTCGAATTGTTTTGCGAGGATGGCAAGCTCAAGTTCTCCAATTTTAATCCCGGCGTTCGACTTCCTCCGCCCAATCGTCCCGGCTTCTGGGGACAGCCCCAGCTGGAAGTCGAGGTTCGCATTGACGACGCGCACAACTTCAAGGGTTGGAACTGGGAGGGGGCCCGCTTCCTTTCGATGGACAAAGGCACCACACGTGGCTTGATCGGCGCCCAGCTCTTTAGAATTGCGCTTCCCACCCGGAGCGGACGGCAGATCGCCGAGTTCTCTCCTGCCGGCCTGAATCTCGATGAGGTCCGCAAAGCCTGCGATCTGACTCCGAAGAAGCCCAGCAAAGACTAGACTCACGTAGCGGCGGACGCATTCGTCCGCCCGCCCGGTCACCACAGAGCGCGGAGACTTGTCTCATCCATGGTTTTGAAAGGGCGCGGCTTCTAGCCGCGCCGTCAAATCCCGAAACGGCGCGGGCTTTACAGTCTGCTGAAAAACTCACCATTGCGGGTAAAAGTGCGTCCCGCTAATCGTTTGTTCCTGGGTCCGCTCTCGTTCTAATCCTCCATCTCGATGTGACCGCGGGCCGGGAGGACGCCT
>JABCZL010000016.1 GCA_013289685.1 Acidobacteriota bacterium
GACTCTCCAGTTCATTCGCCTCGCGATGCATCCGCCGTGTCAGGCTTCGAAAATATCCTGCAATGGCGGGCTCTTGAAGTCGCTCAGTGTCGTCCCATGCATTGTTTCCGGCCGCGTAAGCAAAGACGGCCAGGAGCGGAGCCAGGGCCAAACCTTCGGCGACAGCGGCAGTCGGGACTACCTGCTCCCATTGTGCGAAGTACGATTCGACCAACTTTGTTTCGACTGCTGAATCCGTTCCATTCGTGCGGCGTAGGTGTTCGAGCAAATACTGAAGGCTGAAAAAAGGACTCCCCACATACGCCTCGGCCCAATCGAGGAACGTGCATCGAGCTGGCGAAACGATGATATTTCCGGGGTTGAGATCGAGATGCCCGAGCGTCTCAGGGATGCCCAGAGCCCCGAATGCATCAAGCGCATTCTGTGTACGATCTCCCAGGAGAAACAGTTCGTCGCGACCGAGAGCCACCGGCGGCAATTTTGTCTGCCGTTCCATCAGTTCCGCCATGCTCTCCATAAAGGGCTGAATTAGTTTGGAAAGCTCCGCTACGCCCAGATCGCGCGCACCAGCCCCGAGGATCCGGGCACCATGGTCGATGGAGTCGATCTGCAATTCCGCCAGAGCCGCCGCTCCTCTTTGCCAGAGCACGTCTTCTCGTACTTCACCGAGAAGTTTTCCTGCAGCCTCCCGCGTAAGCCATCCATTCAAGTCTCGCCGGGTTGCCAGTACACTCGGAAGGTAGTTTGGGAAGAGTTGCGCAAGCGTACAGGTAATGAGAAATTCCTTTTGGTTGGGCTCGCTCACAGCTTTGAACCACAGCGCCGGGCCGTCCGTTTCGAAGCGAACCAGGCTGAACGATGGGCTGGCGTTCAACTGGCGGACATTTCCGTTGAGATGGAAACCCATTGGTTCGAGTACCGTCTCGACCCACTCACTCAGCTCCTTGAACCAGCCCAATCGTGCGAATGGGCCAGACGGTGACTGCCCTTCGGCACTACATAGCGCAATCGATTGCTGGATCGCCAGGTAGTCAGAAGCACCAATCAATGAATCGTGGGATAAAGCTGAAATCGGAACCCATTGAGTGGGCACCTTAGGTCTGCCGTTGGTGCGCCAGTGTTCCGCGGCTTGATAGTGGGTACCGGTCGTATTCGCCGACGCCGAAGCATCCGGCTCGGCAAGACAGACGACTTCTTCTCCCCACTCTTTCTTGACCGCTGCGGTGAGATTCTCTGCCACTCGTTGCCAGCGCGGAATGTTCACGGAGGGTAGTGCGAATCGGTCGCCATTCGGCGCCAGGAGGACCTCGGTCCCGTTTTTCCCCAGCACGATGACGCGGTAAGTCTCGTACTCGTTTTTTTCTACAGGAGACAATTTCCGCTCACATTTTCTTAGCCGGTCGCTTTGCTAGCGGTCTACGACTAGTTTGTGCTTCCACAGCGAGTCGATGAATTCGCGTAAATCGTTCTCGACGACTTCGCGGCTGGCGTTGAACTCGCGGCTGATCACATTCACGATGTCCGCTTCTGCTGACCCCTTCTCAAGAAGTTCGAGAATTCGCGACCCAACGGGATTCAGGTTGAACATCTGTCCGTGCTGGACATCGAGCACGATTGCACCATCCTGACCGTGGGTACTTCGAACTCCATCAGAAACTCTGTGCATCGGCCTGCCCCACTTGGTGCGGTATATTTTTGAATCGCGTGTGCCATACCTTGCCACCTGCAGCAGTGGAATGGCCACTGATTTGTGAATCTGTTCGGGAAACAATCGGACGTTTTGGAATTAGGTTGTCGCCTCAACGACATGCATCATTCGTGGCCGACTGCAGCAGAATCGAATACGTTCGCCTTCTGATCTAAATTTCTGGAAACACGCGTCCTCGCGGCGATGATTTTTTCGAGAAGGATAAAGTCAGAGTTACTTCAACAAGAATTGCACCGCGCGGAGCGTGTGCATCAGTCAGGCACAATGGCGTATTCTGGCCCGATGAGGAGAAACAAATGAATGGGTACTATCATGTCAGCGGTAGGCGGATTCTCCGGCCGATTGGTAAATGCGAGCCAATGCAATGACAAACGCCTCCGGGACCAGTGACAAAGCCTCAGCGGGCGACCCGATTCCTCCCAAGTGCTCCGTGATCGAGGTGCACGTAGTCGAATTGAAGCAATTATTCAATTCCATCGATCCTTCTCCGTTTCGCAACAAGGATCTGGACCCCAAGGCTGAGGAGTTCATTGTAGGTTGGGCCAAGGAGTTGCCCCGTGACGCAACGCTTGCTCTGGTGGTTGATCTCGACCGGGAGGCCGGGTTACCCGACGAGGCTGCTGTACTACGCGAAGCGATTCACGAGTTCTTCAGTCAACGCGCTCAAGCATACGGACGGCGTCTGCGCGAATTGTTCCGTGTGGGCCGGACCAGCCTTGTGATCGGGCTCGCAGCTTTAGCGTCGGCGATTGCACTGGGAGATTTTCTGGCTGCTTTGATGAAGGGCAGTCGTATTGGCGAGATCGTTCGCGAAAGCCTTACGATCGGTGGCTGGGTCTCCATGTGGCGCCCTCTCCAGATTTTCTTGTACGACTGGTGGCCGATTCGCAGTGAAGCTCGGCTTTCTGAGCGCCTCGCAGCGATGCCGATACGCATCAGATACACGAACGCCACAGCTCCCGATGCATGGAGAGCAGACTGGCCAGCGGTGTCGCCCAGAGGTGAACGCGCGAGCAGCGAGGCCCAACCGCGAACTCTAAATCAGGCAAGTTGACCTGCGGTACTTCCAAGCAGCCACCTCGTCTCGCATAGTGTCGTGCCCTTTAGAAGTTCCTTACCATTACAGGCTGCCATTGGCTAAAAGCATCACCAAACGGCAGCCACCGCAACGCATCAGAACAGACAAGAAGTCAGCCCTTGTGCGGCGAAACGCCTTTCACGAAAACCGCGGAAACGACGGCTTGAGTGGGAACCAGTGCGTCTGAACCCAAGTCTTCCACGATACGACCATCGGAAAGCACGAGGATTCTGTTGAAGGCCGATAAGGTCGAAGCTCTGTGAGACACGACGATCAAGGTGGACGTAGAGAGGTAGTCCCTTACGTTCCGAAGAATCAGAGTCTCCGAGGCAGGATCAAGACAGGAAGTGCCTTCGTCCAGGATCAAGATGCGCGGCTTTTGCAAGAGCGCTCGTGCAATCGCCAGGCGTTGGCGCTGGCCTCCGGACAATTGGCAGCCGTCAGGTCCAATGCGTTGATCGAGACCCTGTGGCAGCGCCACGACCACGTTGACTAGGTCAACCAGTTGGATTGCTTCATTCAACTCGCGATCTGACGCCCCCGGCCTGACAAAGCGGAGATTGGATGCAAGAGTGCCGTCAAACAAAACTGGGTCTCGCGGGACGTAGCAGATATGACGCCGCAAAGTCTTGAGCTCAATGTTTCTGATATCCGTGCCGCCGACTTGGATCGATCCCGACTGCACGTCATACAGTCGCGTAATAAGTCTCGCCATCGTGCTCTTGCCGGCGCCGTTCTCTCCGACGATGGCGATATTCTCACCCGCGGCGATTCGAAGAGACGGAATGCGAAGCACATTCTCCTGTCGTTCATACCCAAACTCCACCTCCGTGAGTTCCAATCCCCAATGCTGGCTTGGGAACTGAGAGAATACTGGCGGATCGGTTATGCTCGGACGCAAAGCGCAAACCGACTGCAGCTGCCGAATACTTGCAAACGTTCTCTGTGCTCTGGCATACAACTCCGCCGCCCCGCTCAACGGATCAAAGAGTTGAGTGACGAAGCTGTAGAAGGCGACCAAACTACCGAGGCTAAGAGTTCCGGTAACAACACTCCAGCCTCCATACCCGATCACTGCGGACATGGCGAGCACAACCGCTATGGAAGTCCAGACGGTGAACCAGACCCCGGTCTTGAAGAGCGCGAGATGGGACCGGGTTGTCCGGGCCAGAAGCCGAAAGGCCTTTTTTTCTTGGCGCCTTTCCTGGCCGAGCAGTTGGATCGCGAGAATGGAGGAGATGTGTTCCTCGATAAAACTGTTCCATGCGACCAGGTTCCGCTGCACATCATCGGAGTCGGTCGATAGCTTCATGCGGAAATGTTGCCGAGCGATGAGGAAGAGTGGAACGAGAGGAAGGATGACCAGGGTCAGCACTGGACTCAGCACAAACATGGTTACGACCGTGAACGTGGTAGTCAAACACATGCGCAGGATCGACGGAAGGAGATCTGAGCCGAAGTAGGCCACCTCTTCGATCGGCTCCTTGAGCGGATACATCACCGCCCCGGGTGGAGTGTTCTCGTAGTAGTCGGCAGAGAGCTTGTCCAGGTGGCGCAGTATATCTATACGTAACCGGAGCGCCATTTTCTGCACGGCGTTTAGCGTTAGATAATTTCCTACGCTTGTCAGGGCCGTCCTTCCCTGGTAGCTGAGGAAGATCAGGCCGGCCGCACATAGAAGCAATCCGGTCTCTCTTCGTGGTAGAACCTGGTCGATGAGCCACTTGAGAACCAGCGGTGTGAGGAGCGCAAGCAGGCTGCCCGCAGTCATGCAGAGGAAACTGGCAACGTGCAAAGGCACAAATGGTCGAATCTGCTTTGCCAGCCAGCGCAATTCACTCGGAATCTCTAGGGACAGAACGACCTCGCATTTTTGTGAACCCGCATCCGAGAGGCACTTCGGAACTGAAGCATAGGGACTGGCACCAGCGATCGTCCACACAAAGCGCGCGCCGTTCGCCTTTCTCTCAGTTCTGTTTGAATCTTGTTGGAAATATGGGATCTTGCTTGAGAGGGATCGCCAGCCTGCTGTTCGCGAATTCGACCTACTGCGCGAGGGGAGACCAAGACTGGGCTCGTAAGCGGCGCTTGTTTCATTCTTCACGAAACGAGACCGCCCCATATTTAAACGCATACGAGGATATTCTTCAGGCCGTAAAGAGGCAGCGCAAGGCCGCGAGGTCAAAACCGGACAACACTGTTGCCTCCGAGGCAACGAGCAAACGTGCATAGCAGGGTCATCTACGTTGGGGTCTTTGCGGCCAAACCAGCTCAGGGGTCTATTAAGCCAAACTTGTAGTGATCCAGAATTTCCCCCAACAACTTTACGTTGCGCGGGTCGCGCAATGAACCCCGTGAGGTGGTCCGAAAGACATCCCTTGGACATTCGAAAATTGCAAACGCCAACTTGGCCGGGTCATGCCGTGCCCTGTAAAGGATTCCGGCAGGCTTTGTGGGATGATTCCGCAGAGCCGCTGACCAGCGTTGCGCAATAGCATGCGACCCATCCATGAGACGTCCGTCTGCGCCAATACGGGCCAGGCCGGCACTCGCCGACAGGTCAATCAGTTTCATGGATTCCATTACCTTCATTTCGGCGACGTATCTCTGATCAAGGTATGCCCCCGAGACAGATGGGACGCCGGTCACCTGTCCGCAGGTTTCAATGAAGCAGCAATATTCGTCTTCGCCTGCGTAGAGAACGCCGAAGCTTCCATCTGGAGCATCGAATCGGTTGTCTCCGGTTCTGCCGAAGTAGAGGGCATCGCGATCAGCCCGATAGAGGCGATAAACGACCGTCCCTTCTTCCAGCGTGTAGAGCACGGGAGACCGTCCGGCAAGATCGGCATGCGGTTCCGGATGCTCTCCCGGCTTGTCCGTCATGCTGCTCCATGTTCGCCATAGCTTCGGGCCGCTCGCAACACATCCGATTGATTGCCGGCACGCAATGCTGCCGAAGGCGTGATTCCGCTCAGACGATCATTTGGATTCACGAAGAAAGCCAATTGCATCCATGGATCGAAAGCCTTTAATTCTTGCAGAACCTCTTCGAGTCCTCGCAACGCCTTTCCATCTTCAAATTGAAAACACGGATAGCTATATCCGCGCTTTCCTTGCGTGAGGGCCACAAGCTGGTTCTGAGCGCGCCGCTTGTCGACAGCTTGACGTGTGATCCCCAACAGCTCCGCGACGCGCTCTGAGCTAAGGACCCCTCCCGCTGCCTCGACTAGCTGTCTCTTTCTTTCCAGGCCGCGGAATTTCGCGGCCGCAAGCGGATCATCCCCAGCTGATTCACTGGCTAAGGGGGAGGCGCTTAGCGCGTTTAAGAACACCAGGTAGTCCGTTGGAGCGGCTATTGCTTCGTTAATTCTTCCTTTCGACAGATCTTTCTCTAGATTCTTTACGACTCTCAAGAGTCGCGAAACAAAGGCTGGATGCTCGGTCTCTGCGACCTCTCGGAGAACTAAATCAAGGACCCGATGTTCAGGCCTTGCATGTGGCTCAATATTGAAGCATATCCTCTGGTCTTGAAACTCCGTCCGCACATCGAATTGGTCGAGAACGACGGAGAGCCTATGTCTCTTGACTTGCAACGAGATGGTCCTTTGATCGATCTCCACCTTGAAGTCCGTTGTGGGAGTCGAGAACAAGCACAATCGATTGGAGGATTTTGAAGGATGTGAAAAGCGAATGGGAAGCTCTGCTCCCTTGGAAATGCCCTCAAACCAATCCACGATGTTCGCTTGAATCTGGTCCAGAGTGCTCGGATGGACGGTATCGGATACAGTGGACATATTCCTCCAAGTTGACTAAGTAATTATTACATGATTACACATACTTCGTCAACATGCGGAAGGCCGGCAACGAATGTTCCGAGGACCCTCTTAAACAACTCATTTAAAACATATGTCGCACAATGGTGCAGTTTCGGTCTGGCAATGCGTGATCGGGCCGACCAGCGAAGTAGCTTTTCGAAAACGAAGAGCCCAACGCAAGGTGTGCGCGCCGTTACCGGGCATCTGGCTGATGCGCTTTAGGAACACAAATTCAGGTACTCCGAACCGTGATGCGCCGATGCACTTTCCCTATTTGCTGAAAAGATCCGAATTCAGGTCAGCCTTCGCACTATGGTGACAATCTTTCCAATGACCTCAGCATCTCGATTTCGGAATTGCTCTCGTCTATGTACTCCACCGGGATAGGAGTGAACGATCAGGCTGTTGTTCTCCCGGCTGCAGCACCCGCAGATATACGTTCCGTCACGTTTGAGAATCACGTACAACGGCTGCTGCCATAGCGGTTTCGAGCCGCAGTCGTTCGGTTTCTTCTTTTGTCGATTCACGACGGCGAGCAACCCACCCGCTAGGTATGGGTGGAAGGCGCTTCCTGTCCTGCCGATCCAGAAGAAGTCTTTCATGGACGGTCTGGCCAAACCGCTGAGCTCTTTCAGCGATTCCCGCAGAAAGAAAGGCACCCCGCGTAGCTCCGCTAACAGCTCCCCAATGAACCCCGTCCGTTCAACTTCATCTGTCCTCGCCGCTGTCTCAGCCATCGCCGGCAAGAGTCTGCCCGTCAGCAAATGTGGAATTGGTTCGTATCCAGAGTCCTGTAGTCTGAGATGCAAAGTCTCAAATATTCTGTGCAGATGCAGCGAATATGCCACACAGAACGTAACCATCTTGTGAAAGTGGCGCGGTGGAATGTTGAGCGTTTCATAGTCGGACAGAGACCCGGGAGCCACAAAGTAGCGCTCATCCTCCAGCAGATTTGCGACCTCTCGACTGATCGCCGAGGCCGCGCGAAACGAAAGTCCCATTCGCAGCCTAGCGCGGCGAAGGAGCGGACCCAGTTGAGACGGTTCGGGCGACAGCACTTCCGGCTTCCAGCGCTTTGCCAACTCTTTCGCAACAGAGGGTTGCTGCGGCCTCAGCAGACTGCGGATCTCGAGATCCACCACTCCAACGAGCCTGGCTTCTTCAGGAACTTTGAATTCGACTTGGGCATACGGCAATTGGGTACTGATCGTCGCAATCTGTCCACCTCCAACAGTTCGGATCTGGCAACAACAGAGTCCCTTTCCGTGCTCAATCAGGAACAGATCTTTGGATCCCTCACCGCTGATCCGCCCGGCCATGTCTCCCTTCGTCTCGGGTCTTACGCGGACGATGCTGCCCGCGAGTAGTTCCGGGAAAGCAAAAGCATCCTGGGTGCCGATTTTCGCGTACAAGAAGCCTTTGTCCTGAAGCTCTCCGAGCGAAGCCAGGCGTCGGGGTTTGGTCCACTCCAGAACCTGCGACAGGGGCACCACGCCGGCAGCAGAAGCACTGGTACCCAAGTTCCGAAGCCAGGGGAGGAACGCACCCGGATCGTCCAACGACGAATCCAGAAGGACCGTGCGTCTCGAAGGAAGCTGCAGCTGTAAGCGAGGGATTACCTCGACGTCGAAGCCGAAGACCCGTAACCAATCGGTGACTCGGTAATTGGAAATCCGGCTTAGCGCAAACACTTGAAAGAGGCTCGGGCTGAAGCTCCCATGACGGAGATCGTAATAGAGGTTGTGGGGTAGGTAATGAGGTGACGATCGGCCAAAGAGCTCCGCTGATCGTTGCGATGCCTTGTGCAGCGTGAGATTCTTGCTCGCCAGAATGGATTTGGCGCGTTCTGCAAGCTTTGTGTTCGATCCTGCCTCACTCGTGGGGGGCACTGACGGACCTCTCGTCGCATCTTTCTCGCGAGAAGGTCCCCCCTCCAGCGCCGGTCAAAAGTCAGAGTTCAGCAGAAGCCACTGCAACCCGAACTAGATTTTCCGATCGCTCAATCTGCTCGCAGAGATTTGTTTCGGTTTAAACAGGTCGCCTTGGCGGTGTCACAAATATCTGCAAGTTGCCCGGAATTTCGGACAGGGGCATCGATTTCCGCCAAGAATAGACAGTTTCAGACAGTCGCCAACAGGGTTATAGGTGAGATCGTGGTCAGAAATCCGACCAGCTTGCTGCCAGTTAGTCTGATCGAGGACTCGGCAATCGTTGAGAATACTCGAGGGAGTATTTCGGATTTCCGAACAAGACTGAATCCCTGTGGACAAAACGGCTAACTTGCGCCTAACATACCGCAACGCCAACCTGAGCCGTTCCCAATGTTGGCCCTGCCGTCGAGTTCCGAAGCTGGTAAGCGTCTCCGCGCAAAGCGCGAGCGACGCCATTTATCCATTCGCGATGTCGAAAGATTCAGCCAACGAATCGTAGAGGAAAAGAAAAATCCGGCATACTATGTGCCGCACAATTGGGTAAGCGACCTCGAAAACGGGAAGTCCAAACCACGCCTCGCGAAGTTCCACAGCCTCAGCCTTATCTACGAATGCGATATCGGCGAGATCCTCGCCCTATTTGGGCTCAATGTCGGCGACTTGGATAGAGAAAAGGGATTGATAGCGCTGCCCGACACACACCTCGCCGGGCACGCCCTATCGCGGGCGAACCCGATTGTGCCGACATCTCTCAAATTGCAAGATAAGGTTCTTTTAGAACGGACCAATCTCGTTCGCCGAATGTTTCAGGAATTGGGTGAAATGCCTTTGTTCTTGGAACAGCAGGCCGGCATCCGCGACGTCCTTTATGGTTACGTCGGGACCGAGGACTACACGCTCGATCCGCTGATCCGGCCCGGTGCATTCGTTCAGATTGATCCGCATCAAAACAAGGTCGTCAAGAACGTGGGGCCGAGCGAATACGACCGTCCCGTCTACTTTGTCGAGCTTCGCGACAATCGTTACGCCTGCAGTTGGTGCGACTACGAAGGGAGCCGCTTACTGCTTGTCCCGTCCCCCATGTCGCCGGTGCCCATCCGGTCCTTTCGTTATCCTCAAGATGCCGAGATCATTGGTCGCGTCACAGGGTTTGCGATGCTGATTGCCGAGATGCGCACAGATGCTTCGGCCACGCCTTCTCAACCGTAAGAAATTCGCGGGCCCTGCACCAATCGGGAGGTTAAGACATGTCGAGAGCGGTAACGGTAATCGGTGGTTCATCTGGTCTGCGCCAAGGCATTTCGGTGGGTCCGCACCACCTGCTCGCGGATGAACCAAAGACTTCAGGGGGGAGCGATGCTGGGCCAGATCCATATGAGTTGCTGCTGTCTGCGTTGGGATCATGCACGAACATGACTCTTCGTATGTACGCCGACCGCAAAAAGTGGCCGCTTAAGGAGATTCGCGTCGCCCTTACACATTCGAAGAACTATGCCAATGACTGCGTCAACTGTGAGCAACCGGCAGCAAAGCTCGATCGAATCGAGAGGCGAATTACACTGATTGGCGAGCTGTCCGCGGAACAAAGGCAAAGGCTTTTGGAGATCGCAAACCTTTGTCCGGTGCACAAATCGTTAACTTCGAGGATCGATATCCAGACTGAATTGGTCAACCCGTCCTTGTAAGCGATAATAAGTTCCGAAACATAACCGCGGGAAAGAGCGGAGGTTCCATGTCCAATATTTTGTCGGCGGGTACGCCGGCACCTGAGTTCACTTTGCATGTCACGCCGGACCAGATGCTGTCGCTCAAGGAACTGCGCGGCAGACCTGTTATCCTGGCTTTCTATCCAGCCGACTGGAGCCCGGTGTGCGGGGACCAGATGGCGCTCTACAACGAGATCCTGCCCGAATTTCACCGATTCAACGCCGAGTTGATGGGAATTTCCGTGGACGGCGTTTGGTGCCACGCCGCATTTTCACGCGATCGCAAGCTCCACTTTCCGTTGCTTGCTGATTTCGAACCCAAAGGCGCTGTGTCGAAGCTTTACGGAGCATTCCGCGACGGAGAAGGAATCTCCGAGCGCGCGCTCTTCGTCATCGACAAAAAGGGGACTATTACCTGGAGCTATGTCTCTCCGATCGCGGTCAATCCGGGTGCCGACGGCATTCTTGAAGCGCTCGAGAGCCTTCCGAAATGAGGTTGTTATGGCAACACTGAAAGTCCCAGTCGGACCTGCCGACCACTCGCAAGGTCCCGCCGACGCCCCGGTTACTTTGGTCGAATATGGCGACTACGAATGCTCTCACTGTGGACATGCATACCCGATCATCAAAGCGCTTCAGAAGAAGTTGGGAAAACAGTTGCGGTTTGTCTTTCGAGACTTCCCGCTGCGAGAAATACATCCAAACGCCGAGGTCGCCGCCGAAACGGCTGAGTTTGCCGCAACCCATGGCAAGTTCTGGGACATGCATGACCTGATTTTCGAGAACCAGAATTCTCTAAGCGAGCAAATGCTCGAGGAACTGGCGCATCGTCTCACGCTTGATAGGCAAGCCCTCAGGGACGCACTAAGGTCCGGCACCTTTGCCGAGCGCGTGCAGGGGGACTTTTCCAGCGGCGTACGCAGCGGGGTAAACGGTACGCCGACATTTTTTATCAATAGCCAGCGGCACGATGGCGACTTCGAACTGGAGACGCTTCTCCAGGTGATCCAGAAAATGATTCACGGCCACAAATGAACGAGATGGAAAACCACGACGAGGTCTACGCCGGGGTGATGGATCAGTGTCAGGGCGTCACTAAACACATGTGCAAGGCCGAAATCTTTCGCAATGGCATCCTCCGTCTCCTGGCACCAGGCTTGAGAAAGCTGTGATTTCGTATTCCGGCAGGAGTTGGTCGGGGCTGGTCCTTTCGTCGCACGCCGCGAAGTTTCTCCGTGGCTTCTTCAAGCGGCAACTTTCCAAAAACGGTCGCTAGAATTGATCCTTCCTGATCAGCGTTTGGTCTCGATCGAAATCGAAGGTTATCCTGCGCTCTCCAAAAACCACCGGCAAGTCATAGGTGAGACGAATCCAGCATTTCCCGATACAGTCCAGTGGGTTCCCGCTATCTTTGTGGGGCCACACCAAAGACGGACTTGCATATTCAATACGACCCAAAACGATGGGCATGCGTTCACCTACTTGAGCTCTTCCAAACGCGTCCAAGAGTTTCTCCCGAAAGATGTGGCCGGACGGATCGACGACTCCAGCCACAATTACGGAGACCAAGAGCAGACCGGTACGAACCCAACGCCGGGGGTCCGCCCACCTCCAACCGTCCAAGACCCATGTTGATAGCGCCACTAGCGCGATAGCAAACGCCAATCCGATCCACACATTAGATTCTTTTAGCTCCTCCCAGATACCGGAATTGACCTCGGAGTAAATGCTTGTACTAAAGTACCGAACGACATGCTTCAGCAAATCGCATGCCAGCTCAATCATCAGCCCAAAAACAATCGGCAGACCAATCCGTGCCACGACAAGAGGAATTATCTTTGGCTTCTCTGCGCTTAGCATCTAGTTCCTCCTCCAAACCATTTGCTGCCCCCACCCCTCCGCCCTGAATGCTTTTCGCGGGAGATTCCCAATTTCAATGTTGAATTATCGCTCACAGTATTGTCATGTTTGCAGAGCGATTTCAGGTGGTTCCGGAGACCCCTGAACGGAGAGCGGAACGCCTTCAACTCGAATTTCTCAACTCGGCAGGCCTGCCTGTCTTGTTGCGCCGTGAACGGCACCCATAAAACTTGCGTATAACCAGCCAAACTGCAATCGGTCAGATCCTATTTGTCGGGAGCCATTCGCCAGGGCCAAGAAGGGTGCGCACGCGTGTACTTACTGGAGCCTTAAGACTTTCCACGGCGATAACAACTTGGAACCGGCGTTCGGATCGTTGGCCAGTGGATGGGAATGTTTTTGACCGAAGAGCGAAAGCGGGATAGAAACCTGGCAAGAGGAGCTGCCGACCCCTTCCGCAGCCGCTGTGGAGTATGTCATGTCAACCAGCCAACATTCACACCTATCGCTCGTTTCCGGCATCGGTCGGGAGAAATCCGAGCCATCCGATGGAGACTACGAACCGACGATCGGGTTAAGGGCAGTCGCGAAGATTTTGGACTGCTCGGCCGAGCAGTGCCGGCGCCTTGCCGAGGCCAAGAAGATTCCTGTGTTTCGAATCGGCTATCGATGGAAATCCACCGCCTCCGCCATTGTCAGGTGGCGGGAAGAACAGCTAGCATTGATACGCCATTCGCGTCCTTCTGAGGAAAGGTAATCAGTGAGGACGAGATATCAACATGGAACGATTGAATTGAAAGAACGCGCCCGAGGTCCTGCACTCTGGCAATTCCGCTGGCGGGATAAAACCGGCAAAAGAATGTCAGAGGACATCGGCACAACGATTGAGTACAAAACGAGGTCCGCGGTTGATCGGTGTTCCAAGGTCGCGTACCTGAGAATGAAACTCAACCGTGACCAACCGGCAGAACCGGATGAGAGGTTTGGCGTTGTCCTTGAGAGGTATGTCCAGGAAGAGATCCCGAAGCGTTTCTCGACCAGGCATGCATACCTTTCCTACATCAACAATCACATCCGTCCCAAGTGGGGCGAATTCTCGCTAACCCAAGTAAAACCGTTGGCCGTTCGCGACTGGCTCAAAGCAATCCTGGACAAAAAAGGCAAGCGTCCATTGGCCAGCAAAACGAGAGGCCATATCAAGGGGCTCATGCATCGGATCTTCGATTGCGCCATGCTGTGGGAGTACCTGCCCCCGGACCGTAATCCTATGTCTCTGGTGCGAATCGAGGGCAGTTCGAAGCGGAGAAGGAAACCGCGAATTCTCACTCCCGAGGAGTTCGCAATTCTCATCGCTTCGGTGGACCGGGAACCGTGTCACACCATGGTGATCCTGGCCCTCTGCACCGGGGTGAGATGCTCGGAGTTGGTCGCTTTGAAGTGGAGCGATTTTGATTGGCAAAGCCTGTCCGTCTATATTCGCCGGGCGATCGTTTCCGGTCGTGTCGACGATGTGAAGACCGAATACTCGGAGGCGCCGCTGCCGCTCGATCCAGCGTTGGCAGAGGTGATTTTCGAGTGGAGGCGGAAGACCGAATTTTCCGCCGACACGGACTTCGTTTTCGCATCGCCTTTCATGGCCGGAGAAAAGCCCTACACACCCTGGAACATGCAACACAACCATCTGAGCCCGGCCGCAGTCAAAGCCGGCCTAGGTCCGATCGGCTGGCATACGCTTCGCCACACCTACAGGGCGTGGCTCGGAGACAATGGCGAGCCGCTCACGGTGCAGAAGGAACTCATGCGGCACGCATCCATTCAGACCACGCTCAATACGTATGGCGGAGGGATGATGGACTCAATGCGGGAAGCGCATGGGCGGGTGGTGAAGCAGGCGATGGCGCGTTAATGGACGTCAGTGGACGTCAGCCCATCGCTTAAGTGTTTTGAAGTCAATAAGATACTGGCGGAGAGAGTGGGATTCGAACCCACGTTACCCTTTCGAGTAAACACGCTTTCCAAGCGTGCGCCTTCAGCCACTCGGCCATCTCTCCGGCGTGAATCGGATGGAAGGAACGACTCTTAAAGAGGCTTCTGCTCAGCCGCAAATCCTGGCGACACCACGGCTGCTTCGTTCGGTTCAATTCTATGGGCGAAGTCATCGAAACCGCAACTTGAAAGGAGACTTGCTAAGGATGACGGGAATCTGAAGAGCAGGAATCTTATTGAAGTTTTGCCGCAGGATCTGTGCTCACAGCTGGCGCCGAACCAGATACAGACGATCCGCTCGAAGAGGCACCCGCCGCCGCCGCTTTCGCGGCACCGCTCTCAACCGGTGGCGGCAGAGGAGGCACTTTCGTGTTGTCGACTACATGATGATTTAGGCAATACAACGCCAGTTCCAGACGATCTGCCACCCCAAGCTTGTCATACACTTTGCGCAGGTAATTCTTCACCACTTGTTCCGTGGTGCCCACGCGCAATGCAATCTCTTTGTTCTTCATGCCCTGGGTCACGCACGAAACGATCAGCGTTTCTTTGGGAGTCAACTGGACCTTCGGTCGCGATCCCGCAGGCCGGCTCGTCTGGTTGCGGTATGCTTCCATGACCCAGTGGATGCCCTGACTGTCGAGCCAGGTCTCCCCAGCTACCACCTTGCGCAGGCACTCCACCAACAGCTCAGGTTCCACTTCTCGCGACACAATGCCGTGCGCTCCCCGGCGGAACAACTCCAACGTCAACTCTTCATCGGCGCCCGGGGTCACCACCACGACGCGCAACTGCGGGTTCTGCCGCAGCAGATCGGCCACCGCGTCCACCGGATTCGGAGTCAGAGCCGCTTCGAAAATCAGTACATCCGCAGTAAACTTCGCTGCCGCGGACTGCGTTTGCGCCAGCGTTTCCGCCTGCCCAACCACGCGAATGTCATCTTCCAGCGCGAACACCTTGCGCAGACCGGCGCGGAAAATGGCCTGCGTATCGGCCAGGATCACTCGGACAAACTGGCCTTTGCCGCCGTCTTCGCCTGCTCCGAGATTTTCTTCCACGCTAACCGGAATGGTAACCATTCAGTCCCTTGCGCCTATGCTCGTTCAAAATGGTATTCGTCAATCACTACGCCCACACCGCGCCGGCCCCGATCCTCGAAGCTGCGCACGACCCGCCCACGGCAGTCGATCTGTACATCCTTCCGGGCGCCCACGACATCGCCCGGCAACAAAATCGTGAACTCCACCATCGAGCCCACGGGAACATCTTTGTCCATGGCAAAGAGCACGCCGTTGGCTGAGATGTTTTCCGTCTCTGCCGAATACGCGCTGCCCTGGCTTTTTACCGACGCTGAGAGATGCAATGGAAAGCGCGGCGCACTCTGCATATCCTCGTAGTGTCCCGACTTGGCCTGCGCCTCGGTCATCGGTGCTGTGCCTTCCGTTGCCACGCTGAGAAGACCCTTTCCTTCCGGGAGCGCCGTTCCGCTTCCGGACTCTCATCCAAGCTCAAGGGCAGCGTACACCCACGAATCCGCCAAATAAAGTTACCGAAGTCATTGAACAAATGGGGATAACTGCTTTTATTTGAATGGATTACAAGGTATTCCAAGGGCGGGATGCGGGCCTGAAACAGCCTGTCGGATGGGTCGATTTCCGGTCAAATCCGGGTCAATTTCCGGTGATTGTCGGAGATAAAACGGCGCAGCAAAAGTCAGGGACTGAATGCTGAGTACCGAGGTTCTTAGAACTTCGTCACCTCAGTGAAGTTGAACTCTTTCACCTTCATTGCCGGTACCACCATGTCGAACGATTCTTCTCCGCACGAGCGCACTGGCGTGCTCATGGCCTCGACTTTCGACAGCATGTGAATCAGGCTCTCGTTGAAGCGGAAATTTCGGACTCCGCCCTGCACGCGCCCGTTCTCCACCAAGAACGTGCCGTCGCGGGTCATTCCGGTCAGCATCTTTTCGAACGGCTCCACTTCGCGGATATACCACAGCCGCGTCACCAGCACTCCGTGTTCGGTTGACGCAATCATCTGCTCGACTGTCTGCGGATCGCCCACCGGGGCGAACACAATATTCAACGGCATCTCTCCCATCTCGTTGGGCAACGCGAAACCGTGGCCTGTCGCCTCGATCGGACCAACTTTATTTTTATGTTCCGAGCGCTTCATTCTCTCGGCTGTCGCGCGTGCATAGACCACGCGCTTCACGATTCCGTTTTCCACCAGCCCCACTCTCTGCCGCTGCACACCTTCGCCGTCAAACGGAGACCCTGTCTGCAAAGGATGAGCCACGTCATCCCAAATCGTGATGTTGTTGCCGAACAACTTCGTACCGATTCGTCCCGTCAGAAAAGAGCGCTGATCGAGAATCGCCATGCCCGAGTAGTCCCAGAACATGAATCCCACAATGTCGAGCACGGCCGCAGGCTCCAGGATCACCGTGTATTTCCACGCCGGAATCTCCCGCGGACGCGCCGAATCCAGCGCCTTCTGCGCCGCCACTTCAGCCAGCGCCAGCGGATTAAGATTCGCCACATCCGGCGAGTTCGCCTTCTGCCAGCCGGAAGAATCCGCCGCCAGCATGGTGATCGAGATTTCAGCCGATGTCTGCGTATGCCAGCGGCTCAGCCCGCGCGAGTTGAAGATCCCCTCCAAAGACTCCGCGCTGGAAAAGACTCCGGCAGCAGTGAGCTTGTGCTTTTGCGCCACGCCAACGATCTTGCTAACACCCTCAGCCCGCAATTCAGGAGTGATGTCCGCAGTCTGCTGAAAATGCCGGGAGGGAACAACTTGTGTGAGGACGGGCGTCCCGTCCGCGCCGTCCGCAGAGCGGGCGTCCGGCATGGGCAAAAGATCTACATCTGGATGCTGCACCTTCGCCAAACTCTCAGCCGAGCGCACCACTTGCCGCAAACTTTCTTCATCAAACTTGTTGGTAAAAGCCCGCGCCGTCCGCCCGCCAAACACGCTGCGCACCGAGACCACATGATTCTCCTCCGCCACGTTCTGGTGAATCGTGTTGTTGGCAAAGCGCGTCAGCGCAAACCGGCCGCCCGAGAAAAGCACCTCAACCTCATCCGCGGATGAGAGTTTCTTGATACGGTCGAAGATCTCGCCAGCTTGTTCGTGAGTCAGCATTACTTGCCTTGCATTCCTCTGTGTCCTCTGTGGTGAACTAGCTCTTAAACGCGCTCCCCACTTTAATTCCCCGAAACCGTGACGGCGCCGCACCGTGACCCGTCCCCATCACCTGCTGCGGCTGCCCTTTTCCGCAATTCGGAGTTCCCCACAGCGTCCACTCCTCGCGCGAGCAAATCGCATCCAGCGCATTCCAGAACTCAGTCGTGATCCCCGAGTACGACGGGTTCTTCACCATGCGGACGCGCTTGCCATTCTTGATTTCCCAACCAATTTCGCACCCGAATTGAAAGTTGTAGCGCTTGTCGTCAATCGACCATGAGCGGTTGGTCTGCATGAGGATGCCATGATCAGTCCCCGCAATCAGTTGCTCAAGGCTCAGCGGTTTCTCTCCCGGCAACAAGCTGATGTTCGTCATCCGGATCATCGGCAGCCGGTTCCATCCCTCCGCGCGCAGCGTTCCTCCGGAGCGGTTCTCGCCGATGGTGTGCGCAGTTTCCCGCGAACTGAGATAGCCCGTGAACAGCCCGTTCGTGATAATCGGCGTACACTGCGCCGCCACTCCCTCATCGTCAAACCCAAACGTACCCAACCCCGGACCATGCTCCTGGCGCGCATCGGCAACCACATTCACCAATTCGCTGCCGTAACGCAGCTTGCGCAGCTTATCGATAGTCAGAAAGGAGGTCCCCGCAAAATTCGCTTCCATCCCCAGCACACGATCCAGTTCAATCGGATGTCCCACCGATTCGTGAATCTGCAGCCCGAGCTGCGAGCTGTCGAGAATGATGTCGAACTTCCCTTCCGGACACTGATCGGCGTGATGCAGCGCCACTGCTTCTTCCGCAATGCGCCGCGCGTTCTCCACTAACTTCAGCTCCTCGATCAGTTCATATCCTTTGTTCTGCCATTGCCCGCCGTACGAGTTCGGAAACGACCGCTTCTGAATCTCGTTCCCGGCAAACGCATACGCCGCATATCCCGCGCCCGTCGAAAGCTTGGTCTGGTGAATGTCCGCGCCCTCCGACGACACGAACCACTGCTCTTCGCGATTAAAGTTCAGATTGGTCTCCGCCAAAGTAATCCCCGCGACCGAACATAGCTCCGCATCTATCTTCAACAGCAACTCAATATTCTTTTCGACGGAAACCGTGAAAGGATCGATCTTGTAAGGCGTGCTCCACTCCGCGACCGCAGGTTTTTCCGGCGCGAGGCGCACATCCTCCTGCTTCACGCGCGCCGAGGCGCGCGCAATCTCGACCGCCTGCGCTGCAGTCGCTTCGACCGCGCCCCGCCCCAACTCCGAAGAAGCGGCGAAGCCCCATGCCCCGTCGGCAATCGCGCGCACGCTCATCCCCACCGACTCCGCGTCGGACGCACTGCCCACCTTCCCGTTCTTGGTCGTGAGCGCACGGCTCCGCTGCGCGACCACGCGCACGTCGGCATAGCTGGCCCCACGCAACGCGGCGATGTCCAAGGCCCAGTTGGCAATGTGCTTCATGGAAGAGTTCGAATGTACCACATGGATCGATGTCCACCGCTGTTCTGGAGTTCAGTGAACGCTTCGCCGACTATGTCAGGATTTTGAAAATAGTTGTGGGATTCGCAGCAAAGGGAGGCTGTGCAACGGTCTCCCACCACTCAGTTTCGCTCACAGCCCCCGGCAGGTGGTTTGGCAGGGATTTCATCAACTCTGTCCAACCTTTCATCTCCTCATTCACTTCAATTGTTCCTTCATGTGTGACGAACCCAGCACAGATTAGGTCAACCGTATAGCAATCTCGTTTATAAGCAACAACGCCTGTCACCTCACTCCACACCAAGCTGGCTGTGCTAACTGACCCGTCGCCATGAGGGACCGTTACAGTGAGCCCCACCCGATCAAAATGAATTCTCGCCTTTGGTTGACCGTGGCGGACTGTTCGCCAGCGTTCTACGATTCGACTAGGCCAGTCGGGTCTGAGGGTCTGCGTCTTCACGGAAATAAAACGTCTCTACGGAGTACCAGCCGCCGTCTCAAGCCCTTTCCTGATCGCCAGCAATTCCTTCAGCACCCCGCGCAGCTTGGTCGACTCCAGCGCATTCGCCCCATCCGACTTCGCCTCTTTCGGATTGTCGTGGACTTCCATGAACACTCCGTCCACGCCCGCCGCCACCGCGGCGCGCGAGAGCAGAGGAATGAACTCCGGTTGCCCTCCGCTCACCGCCGGACCATTCCCCTCGGACTGCGATGACGGCAACTGCACCGAATGCGTCGCATCGAAGACCACCGGCGCAAACTTGCGCATGATCGCCAGCGATCGCATATCGACCACCAGATTGTTGTATCCGAAACTCGCCCCGCGCTCGGTCAGAAAGACCTGAGTGTTCCCCGCGTCGCGGCACTTCTCCACCGCGTGCCGCATATCCCACGGCGAAACAAATTGCCCCTTCTTGATATTGACTGGCCGCCCACTCAGCGCCGCGGCCACCACCAGATCGGTCTGGCGACTGAGAAACGCCGGAATCTGCAATACATCCGCCACCTCGGCGACCTTGCCCACGTCCGCAGTCTCGTGCACGTCGGTGAGCACCGGCACGTTCAGTTCGTTCTTGATCTTCTTTAGAATCCGCAGCCCTTCCTTGATCCCGGGCCCGCGAAAGCTGCGGATCGACGTGCGGTTCGCCTTGTCGTAGCTCGCCTTGAAAATAAACGGGAAACTCAGGGCCTTCGTGACGCCCTTAATGATTTCCGCCATCCGCATCGCGTGCTCTTCGCTCTCAATCACGCACGGCCCCGCGATCAGAAAAAGATCGCCAGATCCTACTTGAATGTCTCCGACTTGAAATGCAGTAATCAGATCAGCCCCTCTTCACCCCGAGATCGAATACAGAAAAATCGTGAGGAAGTCGCCAAGTCCTTCTCTGGGTTCTCAGCAGCCTTTCTCTGCGAACTCAGCGGTAATGCTTTTCCCCCTACCGCCGCGTAACTTTCTCCGGCCGATGGAACATCTCGACCGCGGCCGTTTCCTTCTCCGCGCGCCGCTTCACTCCATACTCATACGCCGCTCCCACAAACGTGCTGAACAACGGATGCGGCTCCAGCGGCTTCGACTTGAACTCGGGATGAAACTGGCACCCAATAAAATGTGGATGATCGGGCAGTTCGACCATTTCCACGTAAGTCCCATCGGGCGTCGACCCCGAGATGCGCAGCCCAGCCGCCGTCATCGGCTCTTCGTACTCGCGGTTGAACTCGTAACGATGCCGATGCCGCTCGCTGATCTCCAGCTTCCCATAAATCTTGTGGGCCAGCGTGTTGGGCTCGATCTTGCAAGGCCATGCTCCCAGCCGCATCGTCCCGCCCAGTTCCTCCACCCCGCGCAACTCGCGCAGCTTGTAGATCACGCGATGCGGCGTCGCCGGATCGAACTCGCTCGAGTTCGCCTCCGCCAACCCCACTACGTTGCGCGCAAATTCAATGCACGCCGTCTGCATCCCCAGACAGATTCCAAAGTAAGGAACTTTTTTCTCGCGCGCATACCGGATCGCCAGCAGCATCCCTTCAATGCCCCGCTTGCCGAATCCCCCGGGCACCAGAAGCCCGTCATAGCCTTCGAGTTGCGCCTCGTACCCGTCGCCGTCCGCGTTTTCCAGACCCTCGGCCTCGATCCAGTTGATCTGCAGCTTCAGGTTGTGCGCCAACGCCCCGTGTACCAGCGCTTCCTTCAGCGATTTGTACGAGTCTTCATACTCGACGTACTTCCCGACGATCCCGATCGTAACCGTATCCTTCGGGTTATAGACGCGGTGAACAATGTCCTCCCACTTCGACAAGTCGCGGTCTTTCGCTTCCATGTGCAGGAGTTTCAGCACCAGCGTGTCCACGCCTTCATTGGCGAACACCAGGGGCACTTCGTAAATCGACGCCACATCCTTCGCCGTGATCACGGCCTCATCCGGCACGTTGCAGAACAGCGCAATCTTCGACTTGATCTCCTTCGCCAGAAACCGGTCGGTGCGGCACAGCAAAATGTCCGGCTGAATTCCAATGCTCAAGAGTTCCTTCACCGAGTGCTGCGTGGGCTTGGTCTTGAGTTCCTGCGCCGCCGCAATGAACGGCACCAGCGTGACATGCACAAATAACGTGTGCTCCCGGCCCAACTCCTGCCGCATCTGTCGGATCGCTTCCATGAAGGGCAGCGACTCGATGTCGCCCACCGTCCCGCCAATCTCGACGATGGCGACATCCACGTCCTGCGCCACCTTCTTCATTGCCGCTTTGATCTCGTTGGTGACGTGCGGAATCACCTGCACCGTCTTGCCGAGATAATCGCCACGCCGCTCCTTGGCGATGATCTGCTCGTAGATCCGTCCCGTCGTCCAGTTATTGTCGCGAGAAAGCTTGGCGTGGGTGAAGCGCTCGTAGTGTCCCAGATCCAGATCGGTCTCGGCCCCGTCGTCGGTCACGAAAACTTCGCCGTGCTGAAATGGCGACATCGTTCCCGGATCCACGTTCAGGTAGGGATCGAACTTCATGATGTTGACCTTCATCCCCCGGCTCTCCAGCAGGCAGCCGATGGACGCCGCGGCCAATCCCTTGCCGAGTGAAGACACAACTCCGCCCGTCACAAAGATGTACTTCGCTGGCATCTCTTCCTCGCTTTAAATTGTTTTTGAAAAATGGTGCAGGTGGGGTGCACGATCAATTATGCCAGAACTGCCTGTGGAAAGAAACGAAGAATTGGGCGGGTCATGATAAATTTGCAGCGTGCGCCAGTTCCTTATCATCATGGCGGCCTTTCTACTGGCGGCTCCGGCCGCTGCCCAAACCACCGTCTCCTTTCCCACCGAAGACGGAGGCCTGGTGTATGCCGATGTTTACGGAGAAGCTGAGAGAGCAGTCGTACTGGCCCACGGCGGGCAGTTCAACAAGGAGAGCTGGAAGAAACAGGCGCAAATGCTCGAGGCGGCAAAATTTCGGGTCCTGGCCCTCGATTTCCGCGGCTATGGCAAATCAAAAGGCCCCGGTGATTCCGACCCGATGGACGCTCCGCTTTACCAGGACGTTCTCGCCGCCGTCCGCTATCTGCGAACCTCTGGTGCGAAGAGCGTGTCGGTGGTTGGAGCCAGCATGGGAGGCTGGGCTGCCGGCGATGCCTCCGTCGCTTCGCAGCCGGGTGAAATCGATCGCGTGGTATTTCTGGGCTCTGCGCCCGGTCGCCCAGCCAACCAACTCAAGTGCCCCAGCCTGTTCATCGTTGCACGCAACGACGCCAGCGGAGATGGACCACGTCTCCCCGGAATCCGCGAACAGTACGAAAAAGCTCCCCAACCAAAAGATCTAATCGTTCTTGAGGGCTCTGCCCACGCTCAGTTTCTATTCCAGACCGACCAAGCCGACCGCGTGATGCGCGAGATCCTTCGCTTTTTGTCCGCGAAGTAATCTCCAAGGCGGGTGCCCCATTTCTCGCGCGCTCTCTGCGCGAGAACTGGGGAATCCTGTCTTTCCGCTCGCCCAGTTCTCGTCCGGCGCGTTGACTATCTGCTTCCACTCAGCGAGAATACTTAAGGCCGTCCGCAACGGACAGCCCGTAGTGTCCCCCTCAAACAGTGGGCCTGTGGCGCAGCTGGGAGCGCGCTTCCATGGCATGGAAGAGGTCGTCGGTTCGATCCCGACCAGGTCCACCAAATCTCTGAACAACTTAAACGGGGTGTGAGTATCCGGATCCGCCGCGCTTGCGTCATGGTTGTGACTCCCGGCTGCGCGCTAGCGTGTCAGAGCGTATAATCCGCGGGGTCAACGGCATGTCTAGCCATGCCCTGGAAAGGAAGAATCGACATGGGCGATCTGATTGACGTTGCTGGCCTCGGGAAGCTCTCGATCGCATCCAAGAAGGATGCCAAGCTGCTGCTGGTGTTTGGCGGCATCCCTGTGGATGAGATAGAGTTCGACGGTGTTCAGCGCAAGACGCCGATTTACGTTTCGAGTGGCGTCTACATGTGGCCGTTCATGAACGACATCAAGGACAAGTATCACATCTTCGTTTCGGTCAGCAATGATGTGAACGGAACTAAGGCGTATGAGTCGGTGATCAGCAAGCTCAAGGAGAACAACGTCGCCGTTCCGTCCAAACAGATCCTGTATCTCTTTTCGGGCGGCCAGGCGCCTGGGGTGGACCTGCTGACCAGCAAAGGCGCGGAAACGTTCTCGTTGATCTTCCTGGTCGACATCTGGATGGGCATCGGCAAGAAATCTGGCTCCAGGTCGCCGGACTTCTATACGCAGCTGGTCAATAAGCACGCGGACCTGATCTACTACGTCCACACATCAGGCGGGGCCGCGAACAATGATGCCAGAGACACCCTCGTGAGAAAGTTGGGGCCGAGTGCGATCTTGGTTCAAGGTCAAGCCGGGGAGGACGGGATGCAAACCCACCTGCGAACGAATGCGGTGGCCGTCCGCAAGATCCCAAGAAATGGGCAAACGAAACCGTGAGTTGATGCTGTTCCTTCTTGCGAGCGCCGGACCCTCTCCGACAGCGCCTACTTGATCGGGAGCGGCCGAGCGCCGCAGGAACCAGCATTGCATTAGACATTCGACGGTGTCGGATAAAGTTCTCACGATGCGCGCTTAGGGCCGGATCTCAATCGGCGTCCCATCCGCCACGGCCAGCCAGATTTCGTCGATCTCCTGATTGGTGACCGCGATGCATCCATCGGTCCAATCCTTCGCCCGGTGCCCGGCGCCCACCCAGCTGTAACCGTTCGGCAGTCCGTGCACAAACACGTCTCCACCTGGGGAGACGCCATTCTTCCGCGCCGCGGCGCGGTCGCGTGCGCTGGGATAAGAAATATGAATCGACTTATAAAACTGACTATGCGCGTTGCGCGAATCGAGAACGTACTCTCCTTCGGGAGTCTTGTGATCGCCCTGCCGCGTCTTCGCTCCCATTGGATCTCCGCCCAATGAGACGTTGTACGTCTTGATGACTTTCCCCTGGCTCAGCAGTTGCAACGTGCGCTCTTTCTTGAGAACGATAACCCGGTCCGCATGCAGCGGCTTCGGCGTGGTCTGTGCGAGAACGAACCCGCACCACAACAAAACCGCCAAGCCCGCAAGAACCCGCGTCCGCATCCTCGGGATTATAGCGGTGCAATTTCGCGAAGTGTTACGCTGATGAAGTGACACTCCCAAATCGCAAACCAATCATCAGGGCAGGCTCTCGCCTGTCCCGCCGGCGCGAAGCGCGGCGGCTCCGAGCAAACCTTGTCCAACTGATATCGTTTTGTGCCGTATTCTTCGTCCTTCCCGCCTCCGCCGCCAACTGGACGGTCCAAGCGGAGCCCACGCTCCTGGTCAACGGTGGTCCCGTTCTGTTTCGGGTGAAGCCGCCCGTCAAGATCGAATCCCTCACCGCCGTATGGCTCGGCCACCAGTTCGCCTTCAGTTACGACGCGTCGACGAAAACCTGGTTCGCCCTGGCCGGCATTAATCTAGATACGACTCCCGGCACGTACCCACTCGAATTGACCGCCGCGTCTACATCGAGCAAGACTCCATTGTCGTCCACCCGTATGACGTTGACCCACAGGTTCGCCGTGGTCGACGGGAAATATCCCAAGCTGCCCGGCAAGCTGAGCGTCGAGGGTAAGTTTACCGAGCCAGATCCCGAACAGCAGAAGCAGATTGAGGAAGCCAGCCAGGTAAAGAAGGACTACTTGAGCCGGGTTACGCCCGAGCGCGAGTGGTCCGGGCAATTCGCCGCGCCGGCGGATGCCGAAATTTCTGACGTCTTCGGTATCCGGCGCGTCTTTAACGGCAAGACTCAGAGCACGCATTACGGCCTGGATTTCCGTGTCCACACCGGATCTCCCGTGACCGCGATGAATGACGGCACGGTGTTGCTGGCGCGGTTTCTTTACTACGAAGGCAACTTCGTCGTGATCGACCACGGCCAGGGCTTGCTGACGCTTTACTTGCATCTCTCCGAGCTTAAGGTGAAGGAAGGGGATGCGGTGAAGCGCGGACAGGTGGTGGGACTGAGCGGCGGAACCGGACGCGCCACCGGTCCACACCTTGATGTCAGGGTTCGCTGGCAAGGGATTTATCTCGATCCCGCGCGGTTGCTGCAGTTGCCGCTGCCCTGAGCAAAATCCATTGGTGAGCCTGCTTTGATCCGTCGCTTGACGCCTTGGGAGATGCATCAATTTTTTTTCTGCTCGATCCTGCAAAATACTGATTCTTTTGTGGTTATGCGAACGGGATGTGCCCTCCGGTCTACAAAATCTTGATTCGACGAGACTTGTGGCTAAAATATTAAGGAATAAGGGTTTAGATATGCATTCTGGGCTTCTCTGCTGAGAAGGGGAACTGGCGCCGGACTGCGTTGGATCGGTGCGCACAGTCCCATTGTGAGCTTTCCATATCCTCAGTCAAGGTTGTACGTCACACGATTGAAGTATTTTTCTGTGGAGGGCTGTGGAAAAGGCGAAGAGGGGTTGGGCTAGCGCCCTAACACTGCAACGCACTCTTAGGACTACCGCTAGTGGGGCGGACAAAGTACCTCAGGGGCTGAACAGTATGCTGAAAACTCAGTTGGTCGCCGAAAAACGACGACGAGGGCTGAAGCCCCGATTAATTTTCAGCGGCTTACGCGGCCCTAAAGGGCCGCTCTTCCACGGTAGCGCCGACAAATCCGAGTTTTTCAGCAAACCGTGAAGCCCAGATCGGTTGAGGCCCGGATATCGCAGCGCTGAAAGCGCTGCGCCACCCAAAGCTAGTTCTATAGACTTCGCCGGCGCGGCTGAAAGCCGCACCCTTTCAAAACTAAAACCAAGATCGAGTTGGGACGGCACAGGTTTCGCGGCAGCGGGTTTTGCTCACGCGGAAAATTTCCGGCCGCGCAGCTCATTTTGCAACGATTCCTTTATCCCCAGGTTGCGGATCAGGCGGTGCAGGTAGTTCGGATGCACTCCCAGAATCGCCGCCGCCTCTACATAATTCCCACCGGTTTGCTCTACGGCGTCGGCGATCAACTGCTTCTTCAATTCTTTTATTCCGGCGTGATACTTCCCCTCATGCATCTCCGCTGGGGATTCCTGCTCCAGCAACGATTCCGGCAAATCCTCCAACAGCACCGCGTCCGACGATCCCATGACCAGCGCCCGTTCGATGGCATTCTCCAACTCGCGGACATTTCCCGGCCACTCGTAGTTCACCAGAGCTGCCATGGCCTCGCGTGACACCGCTTTGGGCTTCACCTTGCTGCGCTTGGCGTACTTCTGCACGAAATGCCGGGTGAGCATCGGAATGTCTTCCCGGTGCTCGCGCAGCGGGGGCATGGTCAGGCGCACGACGGCCAACCGGTAATACAAATCCTGGCGGAACTCGCCGGTACGCACGGCTTCGTTCAAGTCGCGATTCGTGGCCGCGATCAAACGGATGTCAACCTTGATGGTATGCGTCCCACCAACGCGTTCGAACTCGCGCTCCTGCAACACCCGCAGCAGCTTGACTTGCAGCGCGGGCGCCAGTTCTCCAATTTCATCCAGAAACACCACGCCTCCATCGGCAACTTCCAGCCGTCCTTTCTTCTGGACGGCCGCTCCGGTGAAGGCGCCACGCTCGTGCCCAAACAGATCGCTCTCCAGCAAAGACTCGGGAATCGCCGCGCAGTTAATCGCCACGAATGGCTTGTTCCCTCTGGGACTGTTGCGATGCAGGGCCCGCGCCACTAGTTCCTTGCCGGTTCCGCTTTCGCCTTCAAGCAGTACGGTTGATTCGGTGGGCGCGACCCGCGTCAGAAACTGAAAAATCTCCTTCATGCGTACGCCTTCACCCACCAGGCTCTGTTCCTGCCTCACTTCGGTGGTGAGCCGCTGGTTTTCCTGCTCCAGCCATTGCAGCCGCCGCGCATTGTCGAGCGCCACCGCGGAAATTCCGGCGATCGCCGCCAGCAACTGAAGGTGGTCCTCATGAAACCGGTTGGTGGCATTCGTGCTGTCGAGATAGATGCAGCCAATGCTCCTCTGAAACACCGTGAGCGGCACGCACAGCAGCGACCGAACCTCAGACGCCGCCAGGCTAGCCACGTCGCGGAGCTTTCCGCTGGGCACGTCCAGGCCCAGAATCGCAACGTTCTCTTTCATCACCTGGAGCGCAATCGTGCGGCTTACGCGCACCAGTTGCGGCTGCCCGGCCTGCCGCGTCCGCGCATACAGACAGTTGAACTCTTGTCCTGTGCCTTCGGCCAAAAGAATCGCGCCCCGGCCCGCCGGCACTACTTCGAAAATCAGGTCCAATAACTGTGCCTGCAATTCCTCCAGGCCGCGGATTGCATGCACCACGCGGCTGATCTTGAGCAGCGCATTCAAATTGCGCGCCACCTGTGACGTGGCCGGCAATTCTCGCAGCAAACGGTCCGGCTGCAGGTACATCACTTCTTTGGGATGAATGACCTTGGTCTCAGCCGTGGGATGGCTGTCATCGAACTCCACGCGGCTGGCAGGAAGCGGCTGGTCCTCGTCTTCCAGCAGAAATAAAAACACCGAGTCGCCGGTCGCGATCTCATCCCCGTGCCGCAGCCACTGTTCCTTCGCCGCCAGCCCGTTCACCAGAGTTCCGTTGCGGCTGTCCAGATCCTTGAGCTGAAAACGACCGTCTTCTTCCTGCCGAAGCAGGCAGTGTTTTCGCGAGACCGACGCATCGGCCACTGCCACCGCGTTCGTAGGGTCGCGGCCCAGCGTAGATTCCCCGTTGGGCAACGGAATGGTCGAGTCTTTTGAGGGTCCGGCTATCACCAAGAGTCTAGGGCGCAATCAGGGTCTCCCATTCCGTGGTGGAATTCTTATCACAGCGCGGGCGGAAATGCATGTCCGGCGTGAACCATTTCCAATATCCGAACAGCTAGTTCGACTATCCGTTCAGATAGCGCCGGACGCTCGTAGTCTGCCACCGGGCCTGGTTCGCCAAAGCTAAAAATGGTTTTATCAAACTGCAACGAAAGGAGTTGCCCCGTATTGTAGGATGGGATCCGCCACGGCCTTAAGGACTGGAATTCCGCGTGCACCTAAGAGAGGAGCGGAATCGGCAAAGCGATGGGGGAAGCGCTTTCAGCAGTACCGGCCGAGATCGCCAGTCAGAGGCTCGGGGGACCCCCTCATCGAGCCTCTGGCTTTTTTCTTTTCTGCGGCTGATTCTGCGCGACCACTGGGGCTAAAGAGAGTGCTGAAAAATTGTTGGTCGAAGAAAAACGACGACGAGGGCTGAAGCCCAGATTGATTTTCAACGGCTCACGCGGCCCTAAAGGGCTCTTCCACGGTAGCAACGACAAAGCCGAGTTTTTCAGCAGCCTGTAAAGCCCGGGTGCTTTGCCATAGGAGCGTCGCGGCGCTGAAAGCGCCTCTCTCCACGGCGGCTGGGTCCACCTTCTAACTCGCCGCAGCCTCGCAGGCGGAACCTTGACCCGATGCAATTGGGGCCAAGACGGCTACTCCATCCCGATAACTCACCGTCCGGCCTGAAATCGCCGGAACTCTTTCGCCCGGGACCAGAATGCCAATCAAGTTCAGCGGATCGGCGGCCGACAGAGTCAGCGTCTCTCCGCTTAGCGGCAGCCCGCGCATCGCTCGCACCGATTCCACCGCGACCGGTAACGCGAACTGCTCGCCCATGAATCCATCCACAAACCGCCCGCCGCGAATCTCTCCACGATCTTCGAGCCGCCGGAATCCCATGAGTAGTTCGCGCCACGGTGGCAGATTCGACTCCCGCGCCAGCAAGTCGCGAATCACAATTCCATAACGCCGCAACAGCATCCAGCACGCGGCTTCCACGGCACGCGGCCTCTCCGCAGCGACGTCGGCGTGCAGCAGAGCCCACCGCCCCGAACTATGCCGCGGACGCGTAGTCTTTCCACTTCCCTGGCCCGCCCTGCGCTTGGGATCAATCAACGCCCGCAGATTGTCGAACCCATCGGCGGTGACCAGCCCCGCCGCAACCAGTTCCCAAAGTCCAGTCTCGATCTCCGCCTTGAGCTTGCCCGTGCCGCGCACAATGTCGGCAAAGAAAGATGCACCACGCTGCCGCAGAAACTCCAGAACCAGATGTGCCCCATGACTCAGCCCGCGCGCCTCGGCTTCATCGCCAGCAGCGTGCCGCGGGATCATCCAATCCGCCTCTTCCCGCACAAAAAAAGTGATCGGCGCCACGCTGGTTGGAATCACGCGTCTCTGTCGCGGAGAGCTGGGATCAGCGGACGCGCTGATCCCACTTCCAGAGTCCAAAGTCGCCGGATGCGGCGACAACCTTCCCCATCCCACCGCACCCGTCAGGCAAAGCTGATCCAGCCACTGCGGATCGTAGTCGACGATTCTCCGCGCCAAGACCTGCCGCTCCCACGCATTCGCCGGAATCTCGAAGCCCTGCATTTGCTGCAGCACTTCCATGGTTCCGCGCTCGCCAGCGACCTGCGTACCCGGAGTTACATGCTGCCAGCGCATGAGCCACCGCATGAACGCGGCGGCCGTGACCGGCTCAATCTGCTTTCGCAACATTCCGACGGTGAGGCGGTGAATCCTGGCCAGCAGCCTCCGCTCGCACCACTCGATCTCCGGTTCGTGTGCGTGGTTATGTGGCGCGGACCCGCCCTGAGCATTAGTCGAAGGGGCCCCGGCCCGCGAGGCAGCAGCACCTGTGAACTGTCCACGCAGGACGGTCCCCGAAGCCTCCATCCGCAGCAGGCCCTTCTCGATTTCCAAAGCCGGAAGCCGGAGCAGATTCCCAAGCTGCGAAGCCGTGGTCGGGCCAACCGCCGACATCCATCCCATGACCAGAGTCAACAGCGCCTCATCGCGCGAGACTTCGCCCTTCTCCACGTCCGCCAGACTCTGCTCAAACCGAGCTTCAGGAAATAACACTTGAAACGATCGCGCCCGCTCTGCCGCCACCCAGTAGCGCCGCCCTTCTACCGATGCGATCCCGGCCCGCCCCTCGTTTAACAGCCGCTCGAAGTAGCTTTCCCACACACCAGTGCCCGCGCAGGGGCGGACGGATTCGTCCGCCCGCTCAAGCGAAACTGGTCTGTGCTGTGTTAGGGCGAATCCACTGTCGTCAAAACCCTGTCGAGCTTCACTCGACTGGACAGCCGGGGGCGGCTGTCCCCACATAAGCATTTCAAGATTCTCCGGCAGCGCGACCAAGGTATGCAGCACATCGTGCAGTTCATCCGCGTCGCGCACATCGGGCCAAGCCTCTTCGCGCACCTGCGCGATCGCGCCGGCGTCGAGTCCTCCTACCTCCTCCAGCACCGACTCGGGCAGCACCCGCCGCATCTCCACCGCGCGCGCCCGGCGCTCTTCCAGCGGCGCGTCATCCAGATACGCATACGGATTCGCATTCAGAATCTCGTGCGAGAATTGCGACGGCACCGGCGTATCCACGGCGATCACGCGAATCTTCCCTGACGCCATTCCCCGCAGCAGCGCCTTCAGTCCCTCCACATCCATCGCCTCGGTGAGCACATCTTTCATCACTTCGCCGACCAGCGGGTGATCGGGAATCTTTCGTTCTCCTTCGATGTTTTCAAAGCAAGCGGCCGCGTCAGGAAACACCGACGCCAGCAGATCATCGGACCGCATGCGCTGAATTTGTGGGGGAACTTTCTTGCCGTTCTGAAAACGGAGCAGCGCCAGCGCCCGGTTCGCATCCCAGCGCCAGCGTGTAGCAAAGATCGGAGAATCCAGCGCCGCCTGCTCCAGAATCGGCTGCACCGTATCCGCCTGCAGGAAATGGAACACATCGCCTAGCGGAAAACTGTGCTGTTCGGCCAGCGCAATGTTCAGGCCGTTATCGGTAGCGGCTGCCTGCAACTCAAAATTGAATCCCACGCAAAAACGCTTGCGCAGGGACAATCCCCACGCCTTGTTGATCCTGCCGCCAAACGGCGCGTGGATCACCAACTGCATTCCACCGCCCTCATCGAAGAACCGCTCGGCGATCACGGTGGTCTGCGTCGGCACCGCCCCCAGCACGGCGCGTCCCTGCAGCACGTATTCAATCATCTGCTCCGCGCCGGAATCATTCAGGCCGCATTCTTCTTTTAGAAAACCAACTACGCTGGCGACCTCCGGCTGCGTCGCGGAGAATCCCACCGGAGAAGTGTGCCGCAATCTGGTACTGATTTCTTCCCGCAGTTCGCCCACATGCGCCGACAATTCCTGAGTCCGCGCTGGAGCCTCGCCGCGCCAGAACGGAATTCCCGGAGGCGCACCGTGTGCGTCTTCCACCAGCATGCGCCCCGCCTTGGTCTCAATGCGCCGGATACGCCAGGAACTATTCCCCAGCAGCATGACTTCACCAGCCATGCTCTCAACCGCGAAATCCTCGTCGACGGTACCCACGACAATGCCCTCGGGCTCGGCGACTACTGCATACAGCGAGTTATCGGGGATCGCTCCGCCGCTGGTGATGGCCGCCAGGCGCGCCCCACGCCGCGCTCGCAGCTTCCCATTCACCCGATCGCGATGCACATACGCCCCGTAGCGCCCGCGCTTCGCCGCGATCCCCTCGGAAAGCATTTCGAGAATCGAATCAAACGTCTCCCGCTTCAGATTCCGGTACGGATACGCCCTCTTCACCAGCGCGAACAGCTCATCCTCATCCCATCCGTCGTCAGATGAAAAAATATGGGGCGCGGGCGCCCCAGCTGCAGGAGCATTCCCGCTTGCCGAAGCGCACGTCGCCACAATCTGCTGCGCGAGCACATCCAGCGGCGCCTCCGGAATGATCAGCCGGTCCAGATCCCCCTGCTTGATCGCCCGCACCAGGGCTGCGCATTCCATCAGATCATCGCGCGTGGTGGCAAAAAATCGTCCCTTCGGAACCGCGCCCCGCCAGTGGCCCGACCGCCCTACCCGCTGCAGCGCCACCGCAATCGCCCGCGGAGAATTAATCTGGACAGCCAGGTCCACGGTGCCCACATCAATTCCCAGTTCGAGCGAGGCCGTCGCCACCAGCACCCGCACCTGACCCTCTTTCAACTTCTTCTCTGCGGCCAGCCGCAGCTTGCGCGACAGCGAGCCATGATGCGCCGCAACATTTTCTTCCCCGATGCGCTCGCCCAGTTCATGGCACAACCGCTCCGCCATGCGCCGTGTATTCACAAACACCAGCGTTGACCGGTGCTGCGCCACCAACTCCACCAGGCGGTCATAAATCGCGTCCCACAACTCATTCGACGCCACGGGCCCCAGCGGCATTGGCGGCACTTCGATCGCCAGGTCCAGCTTCCGCTTGTGCCCGATATCGACGATTACAGCATCGGCCCCGCGGCTTCCCGTCAGAAAGTGCGCCACTTCCTCAATCGGCTTCTGCGTCGCCGATAGTCCAATGCGCACCGGCGGCCTGTGACACCAAACCTCCAGCCGCTCCAGCGACAGCGCCAGATGCGCCCCGCGCTTGTCGTCTGCCACGGCATGAATCTCGTCGACAATCACAGTCTCGACGTCGCGCAAAATCGCGCGGCTCTTGTCCGCAGTAAGGAGGATGTAGAGCGACTCCGGTGTGGTCACCAAAATATGAGGAGGCCGCTTCAGCATGGCTCGCCGCTCGGGCGGCAGCGTGTCGCCGGTGCGCACCGCGGTGCGAATCTCCGGCATCAGCAGCCCGCGCTCGCCCGCCAGCGCAAGAATCTCCCCCAGCGGGATTTCGAGATTTTTCTGGATGTCGTTGCCCAGCGCCTTGAGCGGAGAAACGTAAAGCACTTCCGTCCGGTCAGACAGATTCCCAGCCAGCGCCTTGCGCACCAGCCGGTCAATGCAAGCGAGAAACGCCGCGAGAGTTTTTCCCGACCCGGTGGGCGCGGAAATCAGCGTGGTGCGCCCGGCGAGAATGTGCGGCCATCCTTGCTCCTGCGGCTCGGTGGGCGTGCCGAACTTCCCCACAAACCACTCTGCCACCAGAGGGTGCGCCCAGGCCAGGGATTCAGGAAGGGACTGCATCGGGATATTCTAGCCCGAAATCGAGGTTTCGCCAACCATTCGCCTAGCAACAATTTGAACCGGGACAAGGCCGCCGTCGTTCTTCCGAGTCAGTCCGTGTAACGCCTGATTGCAACAGCTAGCTTTCTTTGCCACCGGTTTCGAGAGCAACGATAATCTCAATATGGCATTCCAACGCTCTTCACGTATTGCCCTCCGAGTGCTGATTTTCTGTGGCGTCCTCTCTGCGGCGAGCACTTTCGGCCAGTCAGATAGAACGAAATCGTTCGAGAGAGAAAACACATACATTCGGTCGGAAGCCGTTGCTCACTTCTTTCGGGGAGCCGTTCTGGTTGGAATCGATGGAAAAATTGTCTTCGAGAATGCGTACGGGCTGGGCGATGAAGAATGGAGCGCCAGTAACACCATCCATACGAAGTTCAGAATTGCCTCCCTCAGCAAGCAGTTTACCGCTGCCTGTATATTGCTTCTGCAAGAACGCGGCCGCTTGGACGTACACGACCCGATCTCACGCTACATGTCCGATCTTCCGGCGGCGTGGCAAGCCATTACCATCCATCAACTGCTTACCCATACATCTGGAATCCCGAACTCCACTAACAGCTCGGAAAACGCCAAAATCGACCGCACTGGAGCGACTCCGCAGCAGTTAATTGGGCTTGTCACAGACAAGCCGCTGGACTTTAAGCCCGGCACGAGGTGGAACTACTCCAACACGGGTT
Organism: Acidobacteriota bacterium; assembly: GCA_013289685.1. GTDB lineage: Bacteria > Acidobacteriota > Terriglobia > Terriglobales > Acidobacteriaceae > Sulfotelmatobacter. Next base: position 33,935 of record JABCZL010000016.1, read on the forward strand.
ACATCCTGCTGGGTATGATCGTGGAAAAGGTCTCGGGTCAATCCTATGCAGACTTCCTTCAGGCCAATATTTTTGAGGCGCTGGGGATGAGGGACTCGGGGTACGACATAGCAAAGGACATCCTCAAAGAGAGGGCTTCGGGGTATGAAATCACCGACGGCCACATCGCAAACGCAGACTTCATCGACATGAGTGTTCCATTCTCTGCGGGTGGGATCTATTCCACGGTTGAGGATCTATACCGCTGGAGCGAAGCACTCACCGAGAACGGGAAACTGCTGTCGGCTGACTCACTAAAACAGATGTTCACTGAATACCCTGAGGCTGTGCATGAAGGACAGCATTATGGGTATGGAGTCGTGATTTCCCGGCTTAAGTTTGGAAAGTTGCTCTACTATCATGGAGGAGGCGTTAAAGGGTTTTCCAGCAGCCTCCAACGTTACCCAAAGGATCGAGTCTGCATCGTCGTATTGTCGAACCTCGATTCGTACAAGCCTTGGAAGCTGGGCGACCACATCGCCTCCGATCTATTTGGCCTTCCTCTTTCGATTGCTCATTAAAGCTTAAACTGGCGACCCTTGCTCAGCGATAGTTGTTGTTAAATCTCTCCATATCACTCATCGACCGACCCTGCCCGCAGCGCGCGGCATCAGCCCCGGCATGTACGCACGACTGCTAGAATTCGTGCGATGCCCAAACTTTCCGCCCAGGCCCGCGCCCGTAAAATCAAACTCCTCCTCTTTGACGTCGACGGCGTGCTCACCGACGGCAAGCTGTTCATCTTCCCCGCTCCATCAGGCATGCAGCAAAGCGCGCTCGATCAACGGACGCAACAACAATCCGCGCAACGCACCGGCGAGGGCGGCTTCGGCTTCCACGGCCTTGGTGCACCCGGGCACAGCCTGATCGAGGCCAAAGGCTTCCACGCGCACGACGGCACCTCGATCTCCCTCGCCCGCCTTGCCGGGATCAAGACCGGACTCATCACCAAGCGCATCTCCGAAACGGTCGCCCTCCGCGCCCGCGACTTGAAGCTCGAATACGTCCGCCAGGGAGTCAGCGACAAACGCACGTGCTTTGAAGAAGTGGTCCGAGAAGCAGGAATCAAACCGGAAGAAGCCGCCTTTGTCGGCGACGATATCATCGACCTGCCCGCCATGCGCGCTGCAGGCCTGGCCATCGCCGTGAAGAACGCGCGCGCCGAAGTCAAGCAGGAAGCCCACTACGTCACGTCTAACGCCGGCGGAGATGGCGCTCTTCGCGACGCTGTCGAGTTCATCCTCAAAGCACAGGGCAAATGGAAGAAGATTGTGGAAGCCTACATCGGCGAGAGAAGTCCGGAAAAAGGCTCTTAGCTTTTAGCTTTTGGCTTTTAGCTTTTGGCTTTTAGCTTTTGGCTTTTGGCTTTTGGCTTTTGGCTGAAGCTGCCCGCACCTCGCTGACGACAATCACGCGCTCGCCTTAACCCCGTAATAGCTTCTCATTTTAGTTTTGAGCCAAGAGCTAAAAGCCAAGAGCCAAAGGCTAAAACAAAAACCCACCGGATGCTTGCTTGGGGCGTGCTCGGGTCAGCATCCGATGGGCTACCGTTTCTCCTTACTCACCCTGTTGTTTTCAGGAGTATGTGAAAAAATTAAACACCGGAATGGGACGAAGTTTCGTCTATTTTTGTAAAACTATGTAAAATGTGCCGCACATAAAAACATCGGAGTACGACCGAATCACGGAAAGCCGTTGGAAATATAAAGTCAGGAAGGCGGTTCTGCGCTGTCGTGCAGCAGTCAAGCTTCCGAAATTGGGCGAGGTCTTATTCTGGCAGCGCCGGAAACTTCGCCGCTACCAGTTCCGCAAAGCGCTTGTCTTTTCGCACTGCGGCGAATTCCACATCTTTATAGACGTTCTTGAAATCTTTGTATCCCTCTTCCAGCGCTTTCTTCAGATATTCCAGCGACCGGTCCGAGTAGCCCATCTTCGCGTACAGTTTCGCTACCGTGAAATCATAGCGGGCCCGATCTCCCGGGCTGGGCAACTGCGCCTGCACCCCGGCGCGCGAGGTTCGTTCAAACACATCGGGATCAAGTTGCACGGCGTGCTCATACGCCTGCACCGCCGGATCAAACTCCTTCTTGGCGAACAGCGCTGCTCCCAGGTTGCTGAAGAACGACGCCGAATTGCCGTCGAGCGCAATCGCTCTGCGATACTCTTTGATCGCCGCGGCGTATCTCTGCTCTTCGTAGAACACGACACCAAGATTGTTGTGGGCATCGGCATAGTTGCGGTCCGTCTTGATCGACTTGTCAAATGACTTCTTCGCCTCGCGATAGCGCTGCATCATTAAATCGGTGATTCCGACTTTGTTGAGCAAACTGGCGGAGCTCGGCAGCTTGGCCATCGCCGCGCGATAGTAGTCGAGCGCGTCGAGGTAGAGCTTCGATGCGCGCAACTGGTCCGCTCGCGCTTCCAGATCGGCGGCAGTCGCGTCTGGCGCCGGAGGGTCTACGAGCCGCAGCAGCGGTGGCTTAATCTGAACCTGTTCGGAATGGGAAGCCTGCGCCCACGACACACTCGACACTAGGCAGACGCAGACGGCGAGAAACGAGACGGGAACCAGCAAGATCTTCGGGCAGGACGACATAGGCCACCCCCAGCTAGTGGAGACATTCTGTCACAGTTTTGGGCAGCCGGCGAAGATTTTGGTGCGGGATTACCTTTTTCCTGGGTCCGTTGTACGTGTTTCAGGTGCCAGCTACGGGCACCCTAGATCAACTTAGCCCGGGACATCCCAATCCAGCACCTTCTCAATATCAATGTCAATGCGGCGCCGTCTGACCGCTATCTGCTGGTTTAGACACCGGAGCCGCTGTTTTGTCGTCCTTAAAAATTCCCGCGATCTTGCCGAAGAAACCCTTCTTTTTCTTAGGGTCCTGCGGATTATTCGGGTCCTGAGCATTCGCCGCCTGGGCTGGTTGCGGCTGCACGGCCTTGTCCCCCCCAAACATGCGCGAGAAGAACCCTTTCATTCCATCTTGCGCATCGCAGGTGTCGCGGGGTTCGGTCCCGGCCACAAAGGCCGAAACGTAGTCGTCTGGGCAGGTGGGAGTCGCCAGCCGGTTCGTCACCTTGTCGAGTTGCACATCGACCACGCCGCTCGGCTGCTGAAACGCCCTCATGTCGGCGTATTGCGGCAGCGCCGCCGCCTTCTTCATGAACTCTGCCCAGATCGGCCCCGCCGTCATGGCGCCGGTCAGGCGCAGGTCGCTGTAGTCGTCATACCCAACCCACACGATGCACAGCAGATTCGAGGTGTAACCCGCGAACCAGCCGTCATGCGAACTGCCCGTCTTTCCGGCGGCCGGGAGAGTAAACCCTCGCAGCCGGACTGCCGTGTATCCCAGACCGTTGTTGATCACGCCCTCCATCATGTTGGTCATGACGTAGGCAATCCGCGGATCGAGCACTTGCCGCTGGTCCGTCGTATAGTTTGCGATCACGTCGCCCTTGCCGTTGCGCACCGAGCGCAGCAGGATGGGCGACAGCCGCACTCCATTATTCGCAAACGACGTGTACGCGCCTGACATGTCGAGTGGCGACGCGTCGTACGAGCCCAGCGCCATCGCCGGAGTCGCTTTGACCGACACAATCCCCGCCGACTTTGCCAGGTCCGCCACTTTGTCGTAGCCCACCTGTTCGGCCACTTTCACCGTCGCATTGTTCAGAGACATGGCCAGCGCGTAGCGCAGCGACACATCGCCCTTGTATTCCTCTTTGTAGTTACGGGGCTCGTAGATCTGGTCGCCGTAGGCGAAGCTCGAAGGCGCGTCCGTCACCGTCGACGCCGGAGTCAGCACGGTCTGCGATCCATCCAGCGCCGTGTTCATCGCCGCCGCATACACAAACGGTTTAAAGATCGATCCCGTCGGCCGCTTCGATACGGCGTGATTCAGCTGGCTCCAGCCGTAGTCGCGTCCTCCCACCAGCGCCAGAATAGCTCCGGTGTGGGGATCCAGCACCACCATCGCCACCTGCGCCTGCGGACCCGGCGCCACCGTCGTCTCAAACTTCTTTCCTACCTTCACCCGCTTGGTGCGCAACTTCTTGACCTGATCGTCCACCAGCTTGATGCCCATGTCCACCGACTGCGCGGCGGCCTTTTGCAGGTCGGGATCGAGAGTCGTATAAATCCGGTAGGACTGCTCATTCAGCTCGTTCTCATTGAACTTGCTGATGAGCTGATCGCGCACCATGTCCACGAAGTACGGCGCGTCGCTGGCTTCCACGTTGGGCGCCGCCAGCTTCAACGGCGCCGCCTTGGCTTTATCCGCCTGCTCGCGGGTGATCACGTGGGTCTCGACCATCGATTCCAGCACCAGGTTCCGGCGCTCCAGCGCGCGCTCCGGATGCCGGTAGGGCGACAGCCGGCTCGGCCCCTGAATAATGCCCGCGATCAGCGCCGCTTCCGGCAAGGTGATGTCCTTCAGGTCTTTCCCAAAGTAAGAGTGCGACGCTTCCGCAAACCCGCTGATGGCAAACGAACCACGCTGCCCCAGGTTCACCCAGTTGGCATAGAACTCGAAAATCTGCTGCTTGGTGAACTTCTGTTCCAGTTCCTCGGCGATCAGCATCTCGATCAGCTTGCGCTTGACCGTCTTCTCCGGAGTCAGAAAGAAGCCGCGGGACAGTTGCATGGTCAGCGTGGAACCGCCCTCGCGCCGCTGCCGCGTTAAATCGGTCCACATCGCGCCGAACATGCGAACAAAATTCACTCCACTGTGTTCAAAGAAGCGCCGGTCTTCAATGGCCAGCACCGCCTGCACCATCACCGGAGGAATTTCGTTGTACCTCACGATTTCGCGTTTCGAGCGCTGCTCGGCGTCGAACAGCGCCGTCACCAGCTGCGGCTCGAGCTCGTACGCTGAAAGGTCATTGCCGTTGCTGCCGATCTGGTCCACGTGTCCGTCGTGAATCGTGATGAGCGCGGGCTCCGGACTGTGGTACGACTCTGGCCCCGGCGTGATTTCGATTCCATCCTTCGACACGCGGAAACTGCCCAGCGTAGACTGCCCCTCTTGATCCGAGTACCCGGCCCGCCGCAGTTCCGCCGCAATCTGTTTGGTCTCGATCTGCTCGCCGTTCCGCACGGTCTTGGGCAGCGCGTAAATCTTCGCGGAATTGGCGAATACGGGCGACCGGAACCGCTTCTCGATGATCCGGTCATACTTGATGTAAAAATAAGAAAATAGAACGGTAAACGACACTGCCAGAATCAGAAATCCCACCGCTGCCGCCCGCAGCACTGGGTCACGGGGCAGCCCGCGGATTCCCTTGGCGTCTCCACTCTTCGGAATTTTGATCTTGATGGTCACAGTGTCGAGCGCCTTCGCTGGCTTTCAGACGATTCGGAGAGAAATATTCCTTGTTCTCTCTTTTCTTTAAGACGTCGGGACACGCAAAAAGGTTTGTCTCGCCTCTTTCGGACCCGCCATTCCAGACACACTTCGCTGGCTCGCCGATCCAACCACGCCGTAAAGGGATGCCTTTATTGTACCCCTCCCCACAGAAACGAAAAGAGACCCGCAGTACATGCGGGTCTCTAAGCTGATACTAGCCTTTACTCCGCCCTACTGCGGTACGTCGGTGACGGCGAAGCTCACGCTCGGCGCCGACAAGTGAGCGATGGTGCTGGTCAGTCCGCCAGCGGCCGGGTCGGCCGAGAGGGCCCAACTCCCGCCCACGCCTGAAACCGATCCCTGGGTGAACAGGTATTGACCGCTCTGATCAAATTTGCCGATGGTCATGGTGAAATTCGTGAAGGGCGACGAACCCAACGCGGTCGGCACACCACCGATGAGCGCGTAGCCTTCTATCGGCTGCGCGGTAGCTAAGGTTTGCACGATAAGCTCGTTGAACGTGTATACGAATTTCCCGTTCGGACTGACCGCCAGGTAAACCGGAGAATTACCGGTGAGATAGCTGACCGCCGGGCTCACCGGCGCACCACCAGAGCCGATTGTAAATACATAGAGATGATTGTCGACGACTCCACCGCCCGCACCGTCTTCCGCAGTAATTCCGATGATGTAGTTGCCTGACGCCTCTCCGGCAATCTGCGCCATACCCTGGGAACTAATAGGGTTGCCCAGCGCCGTCAGAACGCCACCTGAGGTGTAAGAAAAAGCGTAAATTGACGACCCTGAAAGAGCGTACACGTACCTCCCCAATCCATCGGTAACGATTTGTGACGGAGCGATTCCCGTCGAGTACGATCCCGTCAGGGTCAATGTGCCGAGCGTCGGATCTATCGTGAACGCCGAGATCCCGGCTGAACCGCCGACAAACAAAACGGCTCCCTTCGGATCGGCCGCTATCGATGACGGGGCCAGGACGGTATATTGGGTCGACGAGACCGGCGTTAATGCCCCGGTGACCGTGTCAATCGTGAATCCATAAAGTGTCTGGTTCGAAAGAGGCATGTAGAGAAACTTCTCGCCCACAGTGACCAGGCCGTAGTCGATGGTCGAGCTGGGGAGGGACGGGCTCGCAAAGTTGGGAACGGTCAGAAACGCCTGCGAGCCCCCTAAGTTCAAGCCCTCTGCCGCGATTTCGCTAGCAGCGTCATTCATGAAATAAACCAAAGCGGTCTGGCTGATATTTCCGCCGGAGCCCAGACCCTTGCCGGAAGGCGTGCAGGTGCTACTGCCAAACGTTGTGCCGCACACATAGTGGCCGCAGCCCACCAGAGCGATTGTGGCCAGCATGACAAGTGAAATTGAACTAAGGAATACTCGAAGCTTCATCGACATGACTTCTCCCAGGGACTATCTGGATTCCAGCCTTGCGGATACCAGCGAAAAGACTCTTTCTCACGCCGATGTTAGGTGCCCGCGTAACCTGCTGACAAGGTTACGAACGTCATTCTGGGATGCCGTCCGATTCTCCGCCGCGAAGGAACTGAAGAAGTCGGAAGTCCGAGTCAAAATCCCCACACTAAATCTCGCCAAAGAACGGCGAGATTTAGTATGGGCCACCCGTTCGCTGGGGCTCCCTTCTCGTCATTGATGTTTGATGCAAAACTGGAAGCGCAGGACGGGCTTTTAGAAGCCCTTGTTCCCGCTGGAAGGATTGAAATGCAACGTGAAGGAATATCCCGGCAAGGTTACAGGCACGCTGTACTCCGCCGCCACATACACCGCCGGGGCTCCCGGCGTTCCGATGCGCTGCACCGTCACCGCCTCCGGAGCCAGCGTAATCTGATGGTCCTGCGCTTTCTTCAGGACTTGCGTGATCAACTCCTGGTCGGTGGCGTGCGGATTCGATCCGCCCATCATCGCCACCTGATGCAAATCGTCCTGGAACGAGTAATTACTCAGTTCCGGCGGAACGACCTGAAACAAGCAGTAGATGCAGGCGACGATGACCAGAATCCCGACAATCGCTTTAATAGTTCCCATGTCCCACGATCTGCTCAGCGGGACCGGAAACCGACTTACCCTGTCCGGCCGAGCAACTCCCGTAAAGATTCCACAACCGCCGTGATCCTAACATCGCGCACTTCGCGAGTCGAGCGTAGAACGAGTTCCACGGTACCTTCGGTAACCTTGTTTCCGACTGTGATTCTAAAGGGGATACCGACCAGATCAGCGTCCTTGAACTTCACTCCCGGCCGTTCGTTCCGGTCGTCGAGGATCACATCGAACCCGGCTGCCTCCAGTTGCTTCGCAATGTCCTCCGCCGCCGCGCGCACCGCTTCGTCCTTCACATTCACCGGCGACACCACCACCTCAAACGGCGCGATCGACGCCGGCAGCCAGAACCCGTTCTCGTCGTTGCTCTGCTCCACGGCTGCGGTCAGAATGCGCTCGATGCCGATGCCATAGCAGCCCATGATCGGCATGACTTCCTTGCCGTTCTTGTCGAGCACCCGTGCGCCCATGGACTCCGAATAGCGATAGCCGAGCTTGAAAATGTGCCCAATTTCTACGGCCGTATCAATCCGCAGCGACAGGCTGCAATTCGGACAGCCCTCGCCCGCCGTCACCGCACGCAGATCGGCATAGGCCGTGGGATGAAAATCTTTCCCCGGCGTCAGATTCTTCATGTGATAGTCCTCCTGATTCGCGCCGGCGATCAGGTTCACGCGCCCTTCGAGCGCTTTGTCGACAAACAGCACCGGCTTGTCGGCATCTTTCTTGCGATCGCGAGCCCACTCAATTCCCACCGGCCCCAAATATCCTGCCGGAGACTTGAACAGCGCCTTGATCTCGCTCTCCTCCATCGGCCGCGTCGGCGCGCCCACCGCGCCATTCAGCTTGGCCTCGTTCAGCTGATGATCTCCGCGCATCAGCACGACAACGCCGCGCAGCTTGGTCTTGCCCGTCTTTTCATCTTTCTCTTCCGCCATGTAGGCCAGAGTCTTGATCTTGTTCTTCGGCGACACGCCCAGAAACTTCGCGACATCTTCAATCGTCTTCTGCCCCGGCGTGTGCACGAGCAGCGGCTTCCCATCGCCCTCGGGCGCAAGATCTCCCCACGGCTCCAGCCTCGAAGTCGCCTTCTCCAGGTTCGCCGCGTAATTGCATCCGTCGCAGCTCACAATCTGATCTTCCCCTGCCGGAGTCCGCACCATGAACTCGTGCGATTCCTTCCCGCCCATCGCCCCCGAATCGGCCTCGACCACCATGTACTTCAGCCCGCAGCGGTCGAAGATGCGGCAGTAAGTGTCGTAATGCTTCTTGTAAGAAACATCGAGCCCCGCGGCGTCGATATCGAACGAATACGCGTCCTTCATCATGAACTGGCGCACCCGCAACAGGCCCGACCGGGGCCGCGGCTCGTCGCGAAACTTCGGCGCAATCTGATACCAGATCTGTGGGAGCTGCTTGTAGCTGCGCAGATCTTTCAGGGCGATCGAAGTCATGACTTCCTCTTCCGTCATGCCCAGGCATAGGTCGGCGCCCTTGCGGTCTTTCAGGCGAAACAGGTTCTCCCCCATGAGACCCCAGCGCCCACTCGCCTCCCAAAGCTCCCGCGGATGCAGCGCCGGCAAATAGAATTCCTGCCCGATCCGGTCCATCTCCTCGCGCACAATGGCCACGATCTTGTTGAACGACCGATTGCCCAGGAAGAGATAGGAATAAATTCCCGCCGCGAGCTGCCGGATATACCCCGACCGCACCAGGAATTTGTGCGAAGCGACCTCGGCGTCGGCCGGGGCCTCGCGCAGGGTAGGAATAAAGGCTTCAGACCATCGATGCATAAGTGTGAGTACCGCGTACCGAGTCGCGAGTTCGGAGCACCGTCACCCGCCGACTCAAAAGTGGAATTGGTTATTGTACGATAGCGTAGCTGCGCTCACGTAATACTGCGTTACAATGCTGGAAGGTTTATGGCGAAAACTCGCTATCGTTACAACATCATGCTCAGGCCTGAGCCAGAGGGTGGCTATACCGCACTCGTTCCCGCCCTGCCGGGCTGCGTAACCTACGGCCGCACCGTGGAAGAAGCGCGCGAAATGGTCAAAGACGCCATCTCCGGCTACATCGCCAGCTTGCGCAAGCACAAGGATCCCATTCCAACCGACGACAATACGCTGGTCGCCTCTCTGGACTTGGAGTATTCCCGCTGAGAGTTTGCGGATGTCCCTCGATCCGATCTGCGCTTGACACGCCCAGTCCCTCTCGTTCTGAATAAGGGCTCTAGTTTTGATTCTGACTGGCCCATCTACTCCGCTTATGTCAGTCTAGTCCGAGTAGACAAACAATGCCGAAGCTGCTATAAAGCCGCGTCAAGTCATCCGCTTCCTGGAGCAAAACGGATTTGTCCTTGACCACACATCCGGCAGCCACTTCATCTTCTACGATCCCACTGCCCGCCGCCGCGCGGTGGTTCCGAGTCACAATCGCGACCTGCCGAAAGGAACTCTGATGTCTTTGTTGAGGGAGGCGGGATTCACCCGCGAAGAACTGATCGACTTTCTGGCTGGCCGATGACCTCGACGCGATCGTGAGACTTCTCACGCGGCCAATAGGTTGCTTCGCAGCGAGTTCCCGGCTACCATTCCCGCACTTCGGAAATCGGATGCAGCGATGAGTAGCCACGACGTTCTTCCCTTCATTTTCTTTGCCGGCCTCCTTGCGCTAATGGCCGGCATCATCGCGGCCAGCGTCCACTATGCCAAAAAAAGAACACGGGAACTGACCGCAGTCGCGCAGCAGATCGGCTTGCGATTCGTCGGGAATAACTGGAGCGGCCTGTCCCTCTCGTCCCAGCACAAGGTCTCACTGCTTCAGCGCACCCGGGGAAGATTCAGCAACGCGATGACCGGATCCTCAGGTGGACTCCAAATCAGCCTCTTTGATTACACTTACCCCGCGGGAAAGAGCTCCATCACCCAGAGCGTGGCGGTCTTTTCGCAGGACCATCCATTGCCGCCGTTTGCGCTGCGCCCCGAAAATTTCTTCGACCGGATCGGCGATGCCATCGTTCCCAGCGACATCGACTTCGATTCCAACCCGGAGTTTTCCAAACGCTACCTCTTGAAGAGCCCGGACGAGGCCGGCACTCGAAGACTCTTCAATCCGAGCCTGCTGACTTACCTCGAGCAGTTCCAAACGAATTGGTGCATAGAAGGAACCGGATCGACTCTCATCATCTACCACGGTGGGAGACAAGTGAGCCCTTCCGACGTGCCTGCTTTTCTCGAAGAGACTTCCAGGATTGCGCGTACCTTCTTCGGTTCCGACGGTCTGAGGAAGCCGGTGGCATAGGCGGGTGCCCATTTCTCGCGCGCGGTTTGCGCGAGAAGTGGGATTTTGCATACGAACCTAGCCCGCCAGCTGCCGCAGAATCTCTTTCCCCAACTTCTGCGCCTCACCGAAAAACTTCTGATACTCGAGGAACAGCCGGTTCAGCTCCAGCGCCTTATCGGTCGACGGATGCTTGCGGAGAATCATGTCCCGCACATACACCGGGTTCGGCAAGGTGGCATCTTCAGTTAATTCTTCCAGCGCGGTCTTGGGATCGTAGTGATACATGGAAATCCCTCTATTGAGTAATTTGGTAATTAAGTAATTGTGAAATTGAAAATGGTCCTCCGAGTCCGTTTTCAATTACACAATTACCAAATTACACAATTACTCACTTCAAACCAGTTCGGTACTCCACAGATCGTGCAGGTGGACAATCCCCTTCAGCTTCCCGCTTCTATCCACGACCATCAGCGATGTAATCTTCTTCTCTTCCATCAAGGCCAGCGCGGTCGCCGCAAACTCCTCGGCGGAAATTGTTTTCGGACTGCGAGTCATGGCCTCGCCTGCCGTCAGATCCATCACGTCTTTCCCGCGCTGCTCCAGCAGCCTCCGCAAATCCCCGTCGCTGACGATCCCCACGAGCCTGTCGCCCTCTACCACCGCGGTCACGCCGAGTTTCTTCCGCGACATCTCATAAATCACGTCGGGCATCTTCGTCTGCGGCGCAACTCGCGGCAGCGCGTCACCGGTATGCATCAACGACTCCACCCTCGCCAGCCGCTTCCCCAGCTTGCCTCCGGGATGCAAGTTGGCAAAGTCTTCCTCCTTAAACCCGCGCCGCTCGCTCAAAGTCACTGCAAGCGCGTCTCCCAGGGCCAACATGGTAGTGGTCGAAGCCGTCGGTGCCAGACCCAGCGCACAGGCCTCCTGCGCGATCGAACAATCGAGAGCCACATCCGCGGCCGCTGCCAAAGTCGAAAATGTGGAGCGGACACTCCTGTCCGCTGCTTTTGACTTTGGCTTGGATTTTGACTTTGACTTTGACTCTGACTTATGGGGATTCCCGCAAATCTCGTCCCCCGTCATCGCGATCAACGGCACCCGCAGCCGCTTGATCGTCGCCAGAAGCGCCAGAATCTCTTCTGTCTCACCCGAAGCCGACAGCGCCAGGACCACATCCCCCCGCACCACCATTCCCAGATCCCCGTGCAACGCCTCCACCGGATGGAGATACAGCGCTGGAGTGCCAGTCGAACTCAACGTAGCCGCGATCTTGCGCGCTATGAGCCCGCTTTTTCCCATGCCCGTAACCACCACCCGCCCCGCACAACCAAACAGCAAGTCCACCGCGCGCTGAAACGAGTCGGCCATCGGCCCGCCAATCCGGTCCGCCAGCGCCCGCAAAGCTTCAGCCTCGATGCGCACCACGTTTTCGCCCGTATGTTTCATTTTTCTGGGATTCAGACGGTAAGGATGTTAGCACGCAGCGCCGTAGGGCCGTTCCTGGCAATGTCTCTTCTGACTGTCAGCGAAATCGCCGATCCTTTTTTGCGCTCAATATTCAGGCGCCTCTCAGAAGTGATCTTCCCCCGGAGGAGGCGGAGTCGCGGGCTTTTGTCCCAGCACGGCGAGTCCGCGCGACTGAATCAATTTGTCCCACGGCCCCGCCTGCCAGTTGTCGCGGCCCTTCTTTTCGAACCGCCAGGGAGGCAGTGTCAGCATCAGATTCCGCGCCGTCGAATGCACATACGGTTCATACATCGAGCGCAACCTGGTGAGCTTATCGCGCCCATACTCATCGCTCCGCAGGCGTAGCCCAGCCGCCGCCAGCGCTCCGCGTAATGCGTCAAGATCCGCATCCGGCAACCGGTCCGGCGCTTCAGGATCGTATCTCGCGTTCACCACCTGCGCCAGATCGACCGCCGCATGCCTCGCCATGGCAAACGTTATTTTCGCCTGTCCCGGATGCACGCCCTCAATTCCCGCCAGCACCAGCGAAGTCACATCGAGCATGGTGGTCAGCGCGCCCACCCACGACTGGTTGCTGTGCTGCGATCGAAAAAACGACAGCACGGGATACGAAATCTGGCTCTCCAGCAACCCTCCCGCCCAGAGTTCCCATTCCCGCAGCACTTCATCGAGAACTTTCTGATCCACGCCCGGGTCTTCCGACCTCCCCGCCAGGCGCACCAGCAATTCCGCCGCCGACGGAGGCGATCCTGCCCGCGCATCCAGCATCGAGATCTGAATCTCCCTTCGCGAGAACGAGGTATAAACCACTGGAATGTAGCCGATCACCACTCCCAGAAACGCAAATCCCATCCCTGCTTCGACGACGGCAAGCGCCCGCGCCGGGCCCGAAGTCGGCACGATGTCGCCGTAGCCGAGAGTAAAAAAGGTTTCCCCGCTGTGATAAACGATGCGGCCAAACGTGAGCGGTTCATTCCCGAGTTGCTCATGTCCGCCAATGCCGTGCTGGATCAGGGCGAATCCGAAGATCAGCCCCGCCGCCCAGAATCCCAGCAGCAGGATCAGCGACAGCGGCCCGAAATATCCCAGAAAATTCTGCTGCCGAGAAGTGGTTTTGATGCGGCGCGCAATCGCCCGCCACGGAATCCACGTCCGCCGGTAAAAATATGCCGTGAGCCTGAAGTGCCGCAGCACTCGGCGCGGCAAAACCACCGTCTCAAAAGCGTCCAGCAGCACCACCCAAATGATGACGACGCCAAACACCGTCGCCACCACGCTGCCGTGGGAATTCACAACGAATGCTGAGATCGAGGGTGCTGTCATGATGTGAAATGTAGATGTGGCGAAAAGAGTAACAGATTCGCGTGGAAGGCGGCGCTGGCAGTTGGAGAGGTTTCGGGTGGTCCATCCTAGGCGCGTTCTTTGCGGCTAGAGCCTGCCCTGAGCGAAGTCGAAGGGGTGGGGATTCTGACTTTCGTGTTCCGTTACTGAGGTTTGGTCGCGGGCGGCGGTTGCGCGGGCGGCGTCTGCGCTTGTCCCGCCGCTGGCTTGGCCGTGGTCGAGGTCCCCGGCTTCGCCGCTGGTTTCTTCTTCACCGCCGGCTTCTTAGGTGGCTCATTATCATCCACCACAATCTTCTTCGGCGGCGCCACCGGAACTGCCGCCTGCGCCGTTTTCAGGTCCGTCCGCAGCCGGACAATCTCCGCTTCCTTCGCCGCCGATAAAGTCTCCATCCGCTGCGCCAGTTGCTTGCGCGTACCATCGAACCCGTTCAGATCATTCGATATCACCTGCAGTTCGTCCTTGGTCCCGAACGCGCCGGTATCCTCCGCCACGCTCCCGACCACATCGCACAAGGCTTCAAGATTGCGGTAAAGTTTGAATGTCGAAGACAGATCCTCGGGCGCTCCACGCAGCTGCGCAATCACATTGGGCAGAGTGTTTTGCAGGTTGCGCTGAATCGAATCCACTTTCGTGAGCGTTTCCTTCTTCGAAGCGTTGCTCGTCTTCCAATGTTCGATGCGCATGGCCACCAGATCGGCCTGCGTGTTCTTCGACGTCGCCTCCAGCTGCGACAGCATCCCGTTCAACTGCGTCACCGAAGCATACGAAACCGGCTCTGCGCCCTGCGCCGATGGGCCTCCCGACGCCGCTGGACCCGATTGACCCAGAGCGACCGCAACAAAAAATAGGGAAGATACAAACGTCGATCGGAGAATAGTGCGTTTCATGGTTTGGGACGTTGGCGCTCGCGAGCAACAGCATACTATAACAGCCATCCGTCCGTTCATCGGGTGCATCACAACCATTCGACTCTTCGTCCGATTCCAGACGATAATCGAGACGATAATCAAAAATGACGCGTTCCTGAGTGTCCATGCTCCTGAGATTCCAACGATGTTCCCGGTGCGCCTTCCCCCAGCGAGTTCTGCTACTGAGCGCCTTGATACTTCTGCTCGCCCTTCCCGCGCTCTCTCCCGCACAGGATCTCGCTGGCCGGCTCATCCTCAAAGACGGCTCTTACCAGCTGGTCACGAAATATGAAGTCAAAGGCGACCGTGTGCGCTACTTCAGCGCCGAGCGCGATGACTGGGAGGAAATCCCCACCTCGCTGGTCGACTGGCCCGCCACCGAGAAGTACGAGAGGGACCGCGCCGCTGGACAATCTGCCCCCGAGGCCGTGCAACTCGACAAAGAAATTGAGCACGAGCGGGACCTTCAGGAGGCGCAACTTCCGCAAGTCGCTCCCGGACTCCGCTTGCCCGAAAATTCCGGCATATTTCTGCTCGACAGTTTTCAGGGCGAGCCCCAGATCGACGAAATTCAGCAAACCGCCGGCGACGTGAGCCACAACAGCAAGGCGAACATCTTCCGCGGCATCAACCCCGCCGGCGTCAAAGCAACCATCGAGCTCGATGGCGCCCATGCCCCTGTGCAGGCTCACGTTGACGTTCCTTCGCTCTACATCAATATGGACGATCAGCCCGATCTAGCCCTGTCGAAAGATTCCACTCACGCCGCCCAAGGCCAGCAGCAACCGCAAGCGGCCGTCGTTCCGGCAAGCCGTTTCCGCATCGTCCGGGCCGAAGTTAAGAACGGCAAGCGCATCGTGGGCGACGTGAAGCGCCAGGTCACCGGCAAAATCAGCCAGGAACAACACGTGGTCAAAACCACGGTCACGCGGGTCAGCGGAGGCTGGCTGAAACTTACCCCCAGTGAACCTCTTGCGTCCGGAGAGTATGCTCTCGTAGAAATGATCGGCCAGGAAGGCATGCAGGGCAAAGAGGGCATGAACCTCTACGTCTGGGATTTCGGCATCAATCCAAAAGCCCCCGCCAACGCCAATCCCTGGAAGCCCTCGGCCCCTGAGCCGAAACCGGAGCCCTCCCCGAAGGCGAACTAGAGGTTTGAGGTACGAGTCTGAGGTCTGAAGTCGGAGGTCGGAGGTCGGAGGTCGGAAGCCGAAAGCGAAAGCCGAGAAGCCTACTCCTTCAACATCCCGCGCTGCGCAATCCCAATGTTATCCCGCGAGGAATTCTTTACCACATACATCATCCCATCGGCCTGCCGGATCACATCATGCGCCGTGCGCGCATCGTGCGGAAAGGTCGCCAGCCCGATTGACGCGCGCACATTCAAATTCAAGCCTTCTTCGCGGCAGAAGGCGCTGGCCCGCAGCCCGTCGCGCAACCGTTTCGCCACCACCAGTGCCTGATCTTTTCCCGTCTGCGGCAGCAGCACCACAAACTCGTCGCCGCCGTAACGAAACGCGTAATCGATCAACCGCAGCTGCGCCTTCACCAGGTAGCCGATCTCCGCCAGCAGTTTGCTTCCGATCAAATGTCCGTGTGTGTCGTTGACCGACTTGAAGTGATCGAGGTCGATAAAGAGGATGCTGAATTCGTAGCCAAATCGCGACGAGCGGTAGACCTCGGTCTCCAGCGTTTTATACAGATGGCGCGCGTTGAATAGACCAGTGCAGTCGTCCGTAATCGTGAGTTCCTGAATCTTCTCCACCCAGCGCGCGTTCTCGATAGCAATCGCGGCGTAATCGCACAGCGATTGCAGGAAGAATAATTCCGCATCCTTGAAGCGCTCCATGTCGACGTTGACCAACTGGATCACGCCCAGCACGCGCAGCTTCGAGCGCAGCGGCACGCAGATCACCGACCGCGTCTCCCACTTCGTGGCATCATCCACCCGGCTGGCAAACATCGGATCCGAGTTCACATCCGGCACCACCCGCGCCTCTCCGTGTTTCGCCACCCAGCCGGCAATGCCCTCGCCCATTTTCAGCCGGACATTCTTGAGCGCCTCCGCCTTGTCCCCGACCGCGATGGCAAAGTAGAGTTCGTCGCGCCCTTCGTCCACCATGAGCAAGGACCAGGTATCAGGACGGAAATATTCCGCCATCTTTTCCATAATGGTCTGCAGAATGGAGTCGAGATCCAGCGACGACGTCAGCGCCTTGGCCACGTCGTGAAAGATCGTCAGTTCCTGGTTCTGCCGAGTCAATTGGGTGCCGGCCTCAGGCATGCAGAGAATACCGTTGTCCTCAGTAGAAGGGTGGCGTTCAAAAAATTATAAGCGTCAGTTTCGTACACGGGCAATGAACGTTGGTAATAGGTACCCGTAAAGCCAACCGGATGAAGCATTTGTGGAGCGGACACTCCTGCCCGCTGCTTTTGACTTGTGCTTGATCTGGCCCGACCGGAAGCCCGTGTGGTCTGGGTGCCCCATTTCTCGCGTTCTTTGCGAGAAGTGGGGATTCAGAATCCTCAGCCCGCCAGCACAACAAAAACCAGTTGGAGTAGTCTTATAGAATGAGCATGCAGATGAAATGCAACTTCAGCACCCGCGTCCTGCCCTTAATTCTCCTGGCCGTCGCGCTCTCCATCCCAGCCTTCTCTCAGAGCACTGCCACTTCGCCAGCCCCTGACCCAAAATCCGTCCCTGTGGTCGATGGAGGAATCGGCACCTGCTCGGCTGACTTCACCGTCAACGATGCGAACGGAGCCCCGGTTTACGCCGCCAAAATTAAAGTCCACATCGCCTACGGATTCATGTACCTGCACAAGCTCGACCTCGAAGTCGGCACCAACGCTGACGGCAAAGCCCGCTTCACCGGCATCCCCGACCGCGTCAAGCACGGCCTTTACTTCGAAGCCTCCGAAGGCGACCGCACCGCCGAAGCCTTCGACGATCCCGCTACCACCTGCAAAAACCAATTCACGGTAGTGCTGCGCAGGAAACCCTAACCCCACACTAAGCGCGTTCTTCGCCGCTAGTTGGAGGTCGAAAACCCCACGGAATCCTCCATCACCACCTTGGTTACCCACCTCTAGAACTCTTGACGGTGGCAACCCCACGCCGCTTGTCCTATGATGTTTGCGTGGCTGGGACGAAGGAACTCTCGTCCAAACGGGGTCTCGGTGGGCGAATTCGGCGACAAATTTCGCAAGGCGCGCGAGAAAAAGGAACTCTCTTACGATGACGTCTCAAACGTCACGAAGATCAGTTCGCGCATGCTTCAGGCCATTGAAGAAGAACACTTCGATCAGCTCCCCGGTGGCGTGTTCAACAAAGGATTCATTCGCGCCTATGCCAAGCACCTCGGGTTAAACGCCGAGGACGCCGTCACCGACTATCTTGCCTGCCTTCGGCAGGCACAGATCGACGCCCACGAGGTCTGGCAGCCGGAACGCCCCGCGCCACCACCCGTCGCTGCGCCGGAAAAGCCTCGCCTGGTTGGGCCTGGCAAGCCTGAGTTGAAGAGGCCTGTGCTCAACAAGCCACCCGTGAAGTCCCAGCCCTCCACACCGGTCGAGGAACTCCCTGAACTGCAACTTCCTCGCGCGGAAGACGTACGCCCGCGGCGAAAAGATTTCTCCGAGACCCGCGAAATTCCCTGGAGAATCCTGGGAATCACTGCCGCTGTGGTGATTCTGGGAATTGTCTTTTGGACGCGCCGCTCCCACAGCACGAATACCGCGGCCGCCAGCTCATCGTCAGCCAAGACCGTGCAGCCTACTCCCTCCACGCCCGCACCCATCCTCGCCTCCGCTCAGGCGCCCAAGAATCAACCACCCGCTGCCCAGCCCGCCAGTGCTGCGCGGCCGCGTCCATCCGCACCGAATTCCCAACCGCCTCAGCAATCTTTGGCTGCGCCGACCACTGCAACCGCCGCATCCCCTACCATGGCGCCCGCCACCAATGCCAGCGAGAGTGACAGTAAGAACGACAATAACGATGTAACCGTTCGTTCCTTCGGAAAGACGATTCCGAAACCGTCCGAACCATCCGCGACCACACTCACGCTGGTCATCCGCGCCACGGAAACTTCCTGGATCTCCGTCCTTGCCGACGGCCAAAATGTCAACCAGGAAACCCTGATCGCTCCCGCCCACACCTCGGTCCGCGCCTCCCGCGAAATCGTCGCCAGAATCGGCAATGCCGCCGGAGTCACTTTCCTCTTTAACGGCAAGGAAATCCCCGCCGAGGGTGCTGAAGCCGAAGTCAAGACCTTCGTCTTCGACGCCACCGGCATGCGAGTGCTGCCAGCAACTCAGGCCCCGGCTGATAACCACTAGCCGGAGGACTCCGGTTCAGAATTTTGCGGGATTAAGACAATGCAGCGGACATTCTGCCGCCAAGCCTGTGCCGGCGAGGTCGGTACTAACGCCGGTGAACAGGGAAGCCGAGACGGGCCAATGTTTGAGGCATAGCCCTGGGCCTCGATCACATCCGTGATGACCGACTTGGCGCGGCGCTTATTGCAGCGAACTGGGTACGCTGGAAAACACGTTGTTCGCATTCGATCCGATCAGCCGCACTGTGCCCACGACGATCACGAGAATGACCGCCAGCATCACGGCGTATTCGGCGATGTCTTGTCCGTCTTCTTGCCACCACAGTTGGCGAAACTTGCGAATCATTTTCTCCCCTCTCAGCCCCAGATCCCTTGGCGAGAAGAATAATTCCAGAGGCAACGACATGCAATAAAATCTAAGTCGACGCCACCCGCGCCGTCTTGGCATCGCGGGTACCCCATGCCTCGCTTCCCGGGGGGAATCCGCCGCTAACCCGGCCCTTGCTTCCGTCCACCTCCTGATTTCCGCTATTGAATTCATCCTCAGACATTTAGGGTCAAAACCGTTGCGCGTCCGGGAGGGGTCTGATAGCCTTTTTCGAGGACTTCCTTTTCGCCGTTCGCTCCGTCGCGGCCGCGTGGATTTCCGCGGGTTCCCCCCGATCCAAAGTCCGTAGTTTTCCTGCACTACGCAGTCGAACCTAATACGTGCACGAAGGAGAAACACAACTTGGCAGCAAAGAATCGCTATTTATTCACTTCTGAATCCGTGACCGAAGGCCATCCCGATAAGATCGCCGACCAGATTTCCGACGCCATCCTCGACGCCTGCCTGACCGACGACCCCATGAGCCGTGTCGCCTGCGAGACGCTCACCGCCACCGGCCTGGTCGTGATCGCGGGAGAAATCACCACCAAAGCTTACGTCGATTTCCAACAGGTCGTCCGCGGCACGGTCGGCGCCATCGGCTACGACAACGCGGTTTACGGCTTCGACTGCAACACCTGCGCCGTTATCTCCAGCATCAACAAACAGTCAGGCGACATCGCCATGGGTGTAGACACCGGCGGCGCCGGCGACCAGGGAATGATGTTTGGCTATGCGGTCAACGAGAACGAAGAGTTGATGCCGACTCCCATCTCTTTGGCACATAAACTGACCATGCGGCTCTCGCAGGTTCGCAAGAACGGCACTCTTCCCTTCCTTCGCCCCGACGGCAAATCCCAAGTAACAGTTGAATATGATGCGAACGGCAAGGTGCTGCGCGTCGATGCGATCGTGGTTTCGACGCAGCACTCCGAGAATGTCGCCAACGACGAGTTGCGCGCTGGGATTCTGAAGCATGTGATTCAGGCGGTGATTCCTGCCCATCTGCTCGACGAAGATACGAAGTACCACATCAACCCCACGGGACGCTTCGTCATTGGCGGGCCCATGGGCGACACTGGGCTGACTGGTCGCAAGATTATCGTCGACACCTATGGCGGCATGGGACGGCACGGTGGCGGGGCGTTTTCCGGAAAGGACCCGACCAAGGTCGACCGCTCGGCGGCTTACATGGCTCGCCACATTGCGAAGAACGTGGTCGCGGGCGGACTCGCCGGGCGCTGCGAAGTACAACTGGCGTATGCCATCGGCGTAGCCGATCCGGTCAGCGTGCTGGTTGAGACCTTTGGCACCGCGAAGGTGGATCCGGAGATTATCCCGGACTTGATTCGCTCACACTTCAAGCTGACGCCGCGGGGCATCATCGATTCGCTCAACCTGCGCCGTCCGATTTACAAGAAGACCGCGGCTTACGGTCACTTCGGCCGCAGTGACGCCGATTTCACCTGGGAGGCAACCGACAAAGCGGCGAAACTCGCCGCCGATGCCGGTTTGCGGGAGCCCGTAGCCGTTCGCAAGTAGGGGCGAAACCTTCAACCACTAAGGACACGAAGGACCACAAAGGAAACCCTTCGTGAACCTTCGTGACCTTCGTGGTTATTGATTTTCTTTAGCAGGAACCAAAGTGCCATTTTGGGCGTAGGCCGAAAGCTCATGGCCGAAAGCGCAATCGGATATCCTGACCGGACCACCAAGTTCGTGTATTCTTGCGAAAAAGAGCAGGGCTCGAGACAGTCATCACTCACAGGTCATCAACTTAAGTTTTCTGCGCTTAACGCGCGCCACATAGGAGAAGCATGTCAACAGCAGCAGTGAATTGCGACATCAAGAACGTAGAACTGGCCGACTTGGGGAAGAAGCGCATTGAGTGGGCGAACCAGTCCATGAAAGTGCTGCAGATTATCCGCAAGGAGTTCATTAAGAATCAGCCATTAAAAGGCATCCGCGTTTCGGCGTGCCTGCACGTCACCGCCGAAACCGCGAACTTGGGTATCTGCCTGCGCGATGGCGGAGCCGAAGTCGTGCTCTGCGCCTCAAACCCGCTGTCTACCCAGGATGACGTGGCCGCCAGCCTGGTCCGCGACCACAACATTCCCGTCTACGCCATCAAGGGTGAGGACAACGACACCTACTACAACCATATCCTGGCGGCCATCGACCACAAGCCGCACATTACGATGGACGACGGCGCCGACCTGGTGACCATTCTCCACACCAAGCGCACCGACGCGCTCACCGACGTGATCGGCGGCACCGAGGAGACCACGACTGGCGTCATTCGCCTGCGCGCTATGGCGAAGGAAGGCGTATTGAAGTTCCCGATCGTCGCCGTTAACGACGCCGACACCAAGCACTTGTTCGACAACCGGTACGGAACCGGACAGTCCACCATTGACGGCATTATCCGCGCGACAAATTTCCTGTTAGCCGGATCGAAGTTCGTGGTCGCAGGCTATGGCTGGTGCGGCCGTGGGCTGGCCAGCCGCGCCCGGGGCTGCGGCGCCGAAGTCATTGTCACTGAAGTCGATCCCACGAAGGCGCTCGAGGCCGTGATGGACGGCTTCCGCGTCATGTCGATGGCCGAAGCGGCCAAGCTCGGCGACGTGTTCTGCACCGTCACCGGCAACAAGAGCGTGCTCACGAAAGATCATTTCGCATTGATGAAAGACGGCGCGATCATTTCCAACTCCGGGCACTTCAACGTCGAGATCGACATCCCAGCTCTCGAAAACATGTCGTCGTCGAAGCGCACCACGCGTGGCTTCGTCGAAGAGTATTCGTTGAAAGACGGACGCAAGATCAACCTGCTGGGCGAAGGCCGCCTCATCAACCTGGCCGCCGCCGAAGGTCATCCCGCGTCGGTCATGGATATGAGCTTCGCCGACCAGGCCCTCTCCGTCGAATACATGGTAAAGAACCATAAGAAGCTGGAGAAGACGGTCTACCGCGTGCCGGACGAGTTAGACAAGCGCGTCGCCAAGCTGAAGCTGGAGTCGATGAGCATCAAAATTGACAAGCTCACGCCCGAGCAGGAAGAGTATCTGGCGGGCTGGAGCGAAGGCACGTAGAACCAGTTGTTAGTGGCTAGTGATTAGTGTTTAGTCAGAAGCGGGTGCCCCATCCTTGTCGCGTTCTTTGCGACAGGGTGGGGCTTTTGACTTTGGTGGCCCGTGTGTCGAGTCCCGTGGGAATCTGAAGATGATTCTTTGAGTGCAGAATTTCCTGGACTCACGTCATCCTCTGCGTCCCCGACGAGTGCTTGCGGGCCGTTCCATTCTCGTTTTGTTTCGCCCCTCCGGGACTCGATTATTTCCCCCCTTGCCTGACCCACGGCTTGCGCCGCGGGCTGCATTCTTGCGTCGCTCTGCGGCTTTGCTGCATGGCACGATTGCGCGGATTCGCTTGGAGTGGCTTTAGCTCTTTGTCAAGTGAACCGGCGGGAGCTGCTCGGGTTGCTTTTCCGTACTGGCGGCGTCGGCCATGCGCTTGGCTTTGCGCCAGACGCTGGCGACGGCCATGGTCCAGAAGGGAACCAGATCGACGCCGGGCACGAGTTTAGCGAAAAACGAGGGCAGAAATTCCCAGTGCCAGCCGAGTAGATGAATCATTGCTGCACCGACGCCGAGATCGAGGAGGTCGTCCGCGGGAGACAGGGCGCCTGCGACGAATAGGGGGAAGACGACGAGTTGAAGCGCGTCGGCGACGATGGCCAGCAGCATGGCGGCGCGAAACTGCGGGCCCGGGGAGATGGTGATGGAGTCGTCCGTCATGGGTGGCACCTGCTTTGATTTTAGTCCACGCGGCACACGTTGGAGGACGTCTGAGCGGATTTGGAGAGTTTTGAGGGGCGGTGCTTAGCCGCCCCTTCTTTTTTTCTGCGTGGGGGTGGAACCAACTTTAAGTCACGTGGGGAGGCTTACGACGCCCCATAGCCGTGAGGGGGAGCAACTTGGACGAGTCGCCGCTAGTAGCGGCCGTCGCCGATCCATTGCCGGACGTGATCTTCGACCGAGAACCTCTCCGGGGAAGGGCGCAGGAACTTCGACACGAGAGAGAATGCGTGAGCTTCCAGTGGCACAGTAAAGTGGGTTTTCGACTTCATGAAGCTTTGTACGAACAGCTCGGTGTAGCGCTCCACGCCGAGCATCTGAAACTGGACGGAGTGCACCAGGGCGTGGAACAGGGAGCGCTCAGTGATCGTTTCGTTGAACACCACGACATCGAGAAAAGTCAGCGATTCCATGTGGGTGATCTCGGGCAACTGGTCAAAGCCCAAGGCGCGTGCCTCGGCGTAGAAGGGAGGCGGCGGAACGCGCTGGCCCTGGAGTTCGACGACGCGAACCTGGTCGAGCAGAGCTGGTGAAAAGTAGGGCCACATGCGGGCCTTGTGCTGATTGCTGAGCGGGAGGGCCGCCGGGAGGTAGTACTCGCGCTGCTGGCGCAAGTAAGTGCTGACGCAGTGAATGGCCTGGGCGATGGGGACGTTCGTGGGTTGGGATGGTTCGGGGCTGGGTCCGGGATCGGAGGGCGTGATTTTGTTTTTGATGGTCGAGTAAAACTCGTGCAGGGCGCTGGCGGCCTCGGCGGACTTGTGCAGAATGTCGCGACGCGCGAAACGGGCAAGGAAGTCGGCGGAATAGTGGAGACGAAGCTGGTGGGTGGCGCAGTGGGCGCTCAGGAGCTCGAGCTGAGCGTGCTCCAGTTCGGAATTCATTTGCAGAACGGGGACCCGGTCTTCGGAATCCTGGTACGAATACATCGAAGCTCCTAAATCGAGGAAATGAGAACTACAGGAAGGGGCCCAAAGAACAGTTATTTATACAGTATTACGTTCACGCCGTCAACGAAATAATAGGACCCCCCCCAGGCTGGCGAAAGGGGCAATCGGCCGGGAAAAATGCCAACGGCCGCGGGGCAGGTGTGCCGCCGCGGCCGCCCTTCCTGACATGAGGACCCTGAGAAGTTATGGGGGGAGGACTTGTATGACAAGGTATAACAATGTTATGTCTACGGTGTCAATGTAATATTCGACCCGACCAACCCGGGTCACGAGGAGAGAACGATGCCCCGGCAGCCTGATCCCGATCTTGAGAACCGCATTCTGAAGGCGGCCCAGGTGCTGTGGAAGCGCGGAGGCGACAAGGCGCTCACGCTGCGGGCGGTGGCCCGGGCCGCTGGCACAAACACGCCTGCGGTCTATCGCCGCTTCAGGGACCGCCAGGACCTGGTGCGCGGCCTGCTGCTGCATACTGCGGGCCGCATGCGAAGAAACTTCGAGGCCGGCGGGACGATCGAAGAGATAGCGGAGACGTACGTGGACTGGGCGATGCGAGATCCGCACGAGTACGAGTTGTTTTACACCTACGGGCGGGAACTATCGCCGGCCAAGGGGCATGGGAAGCCGCGGCCGATCCGGGAATCGAGACCCAACTTCAAATTCCTGGAAGAGCAACTGGCGAAGCAGCTGGGCGGTTCCGCGGAGGATCATACCCGGCTGGCGCTGGCTCTGTGGGCCTTGCTGCACGGGACGACGATGCTGCTGCTGTCGAAATCGATTCCCGATGGACATGAAGAGGAGTTGCGCAGGGCTTGCCGGGCGGCGGTGAAAACGCTGCTCGAAGAGCCGGGCGGATTCTCCGCGAAGAGCGGCGGAAAAGCTCGGAAATAAAGTCCCGATCATTCGCGATCGAACCATTGGCGATCGAAGAACGCGACCAGCCGCGTGTAGCGCCGGGGTGGCACGGCTGAAATCTGAGAAACATCTCATCTGTTCTATTCCTCTCCAGTTCCTTCCTGCTGCTCCTTTCCGGAAATCCGCCGATAGAAAAACATGAAGGCTGTCGAATCGAGGAATTTCGATGTGTGGCGAGCTGGAAGCACGTGAGATTCGACACGGAGCGAAGAAAGAAGTGGGGAGATGACGAAGATTCTGCTGGTCGACGACAGCAAGTTTCTGCGGCTGGCAACGGAGCGGGCGCTGGCGCGGGCGGGCTACGACGTTAGCACGGCAATCGATGGAGAGCAGGCGCTGGAGGTTGCGCGACAAAAGAAGCCGGATGTGATCCTGCTGGACATGCTGCTGCCGAAAATGGCCGGGCCGGAAGTGTTGAAGGCGCTCAAAAAAGATCCGGCAACGGCCGCGATCGCAGTGGTGGTATTGACTGGGCTGTCGCAGAAAAATGCGGTGCGTCTGCAGCAGGATGGAGCCTGCGCGTTTCTGGAAAAATCGGAGTTGGGACTGGATAAGGGCTGTGAGACGTTGCTGGCCGCGCTGGCGAGGATCATGCAGAAACTGAATCTGGAGGTTCCGGCGGGGGCGGCGGCGAGGTGAGAGCGGCAGCCAGCATCGAATCGTCGTCCCACGTTCCGGCCGTCACTAATCTCGAGTAACCTGCCGGATATTACTTTTCTGTAGCTGAACTCCTCTGAGCCGGTTCCCGAGCTACCGCACCCTGCCGTCCCGTTCTGGCTTCCATCTCTGATCAGCTGAAAATAAATCACTTAAGGGTGGGAACTCTAGACGCTTGCGCGGAGTCTATGTTGAGTGAGAGTTCCGGCTCCGTTCGCGGTAGTCCGGACTCAGGGGTTTGAGCCAGGCAGCAAATTTTGAAGAGCGCGGTAGGGTGGAAAATCCTATAATCATCTTGTAGGTAAAGCGGGGACGCCGTTATGGCGGGAGCAACCACCTTGGGTGATCTGGCAAGCGCAATCGGAGCACGGTCGCAGGAAGAGGCGGCGATCGTCGCGGAACTGAAGGCCGGCTCGGAGACCGCGTACGCCTGGCTGATCGGCGAGTTTCAGCAGCCGGTGTATGGGCTGGTGTACCGGATCGTGAATGATCCGGCGGACGCGGCCGATACGACGCAGGATGTGTTCCTGAAAGTGTTTCGCGGGATGAAGCATTTTCACGGCGGGTCGAGTTTGAAGACCTGGATCTACCGCATCGCGTTGCATGA
Organism: Acidobacteriota bacterium; assembly: GCA_013289685.1. GTDB lineage: Bacteria > Acidobacteriota > Terriglobia > Terriglobales > Acidobacteriaceae > Sulfotelmatobacter. The sequence goes on from JABCZL010000016.1 coordinate 60,083, forward strand.
GGCGGCGAACCGGAGGCGGTGGTGGTTCCGGCATAAGGCGAAAGAGACGTCGATTGAGCCGGCGGAATCGGACGGGCTGAGCCCCGGAGAAAACGCGATGCAGGTGGCGCTGACCGATCCTGCGGATTCTCCGTTTGACAACGTGGCGCATCGCGAAGTGCAGCACCGGGTGGAAGAAGAGTTGCGGAAAGTGCCCGAGCCTTACCGGACGACGCTGATTTTGCGCGATCTGGAAGATATGTCGTATGAAGAAATTGCCGAGGTACTGGAGATTTCGCTGGGAACGGTGAAGTCGCGGCTCACGCGCGGCAGAGACGCACTGCGGCAACGGCTGGCGTCGTACGTGCGCGAGGTTGGAAACGAGTTGGGGCTGACCGCGCCTTCGCAAGATAAACGGTCGCAGGTTGCTGGAGGGGGTAGAAGGGTCGAGGTGATTTCATGAAGGGCACAGGGACAATGAGAGAACTGCAGTGCCCCAAGGCGAGGCGCTTGTTCTCGCCATATCTGGATGGAGCAGTGACGGGCGCGGAGATGCTCGCGCTGCAGGAACATTTGTCGGATTGCGGGAACTGTCATCACGAATATCAGGCGTTGCGGCGGACCCAGCAGTTGCTGGTGAGCGTGGGACGTCCGAAGGTTCCTGCGGATCTGGGCCTGAAGCTACGGCTGGCCATTTCGCGGGAAACGGCTGAGGCCAAGCGGGGACAGTTTGAGGGCCTGATGGTGCGGATGGAGAATGCGTTGCAGGCGTTCATGGTTCCGGCCACGGCGGGGTTTCTAAGCGCACTGATTATTTTCGGAATCGCGATGGTGTATTTCGTGGCGCCGTCGGCGCTGCGTGCGGATAACGATGTGCCGCTGGTGATGGTCAATACCGCGCCCGAGTTGCAGCAGAGCGCGTTCGGCATGACTCTGGACACGATCGACGCAGATTCGCTGGTGATTGAAGCTTACGTGGACGCGAACGGACGAGTGCAGGATTACCGGATTCTGTCGGACACGGAAAAATCGAAAGAAGTGTTGCCGCAAGTGAAACGGATGCTGATTTTCACGACCTTCCGTCCGGCGCTGTCGATGGGGCGTCCGACGCCGAGCCGCGCAGTGTTGTCGTTTTCAAAGATCAGCGTGCGCGGGTAGGGGCAGGGATCGGTTCTCGGCTCTCGGCTCCAACATCCAGCAACCCACCAACAGCCCCACTTCTCGCAAAGAACGCGAGAAATGGGGCACCCGCTTGAACCTCACCGATCACAGACTCGTTTCGTATGACTGATAGCCGGAAGGTGGCGGGCCATTCTCTTCGACCACGTTGTCAGCGTCCAGATTCTCTGTTCCTAGTTGCCGTGCGAGTGCAGCGGTGTGACAGGTCGAGCTGACCACTTCGAACGTCTTCACGTAGGGAATCCCGTCCAAGAGCTCCTCGAGAACCTGCAGCACCTGCGGATAACCACTTAAGCTGTAGAGTTGGGCGTTTCCTTCCTGATCCCAGAAGCTGATGGTGGCAACTTCACTGCCGTCGGGGGCAGCGAGGGTAATCAGATCCAGAAAGCCCTCCTGCTGACGCAGCCAGGGAAGGATTTCGCCCTCCATCAGAGTGATGAATCGCTGGAGCGAGTTCGGCAGCAACCGCACAGAAACCTTGCGAGCAAACATGTCAACCTCCGCCGCATGGGAACCCTTACTTGCCTTGGCAGCTCCCATACGACCTAGCCTTACTTGGGTAGTGCATTTCGGCGGGCCAGCGTTACACTGCGGGAAGGTGGAGTTCTACGGGATTGAAGTGGATGTAATTTCGCTACCCTTCCCGAGCCACGAGGGGAGCAGTTGCCCCGTTCTGCTGCTCCCCTGCGTTGAGCCCTCGCTGCGTGTGGCGGCGAACGCGGCTAGCATCGCATCAGCGCAGGCGTTTACTTGCCCCGTTGCGTCGTCAATACAACGAAGTTTCAAATCCCAGCCGCACCATCGTGAGTTTGATCTGGTCGGCATGTTCTTGAGCCACGGTCATGACAGCCGGCAACGCCTCCAGAGCGGCAGCATACATTTCTCCAAAGATGGGAACCAGCTTGACTGCTCTGGTAATCAAGGTGAGCATGACCGCGGCTTCTTCCGACATGCCCTCTTTGTTTTCCAGATACAGGTTGTAAACTTCAGTCCCCTCATTCGCCAGGTCCACTCCCTTCATTACCTTGCCTATCCCTTTGGTGAAGGCCTCGGCGCAGTTGTGGCACTTGTCGACGATCCGAACGAAGGCTTCGAGCTTGCCCTTGTAGTTTTGCGCCTCAAGCGCGTCCAGTGCCCTGCCAGAAAGCCAGAGGATCTTTTCCGCATTCTCGGACCCTTTCTTGATTTTCTCCAAAATTTCCGCGACCGTTCGCGTCTCTTGCTTCGTCAGGTCCCTGCCTTTGTCCTGGTATTTCAGCAGTTCTTCCATTTGACCTGAGACTTTGGAGCAGGCTTCCACGGCATCCTTGTTGATCTCCTCGAATTTTTCGAGGAAGCTCACAGCCGCCGTTGGATATAAGGACGTGTCGCTCTTTTTGACCAGAGTCCCGTGATAACCCCAGGTATCTTCGGCACTCCACGCGTTGTACTTCTCGAGATGCTTGAACGCGTCATAGAGACTGGTCACACCGAACATCCAATAGCCAGCGTTGGCGCAGGTGTGCATCTCCTTCTCCAGTTCTTTGCTGCGAGTGGGATGCTTTCTCGCGTTCGTGATTGCGTTGGTGTAGAGGTCAAAGGCTGAGTTAAGGAAGTCAACCCTGATCTTGCGGAGACCTCCATTCTTGTTCCAGCAGTTTACGGGGGTGTCGTCCACGTCGTCTCCGAGGTGTACTTCCGGGTTTCCATACCAATAATCGTGAAAGCTTTTGCGAATCCGTCCTGGCATTTGAGTTTCTCCAATCGGCTTTTAGCGCCGGCGCTGATTTGTAACTACGAGAGCACCATGCTCCTGCGACCTCGTTTTCGTCGTTAAGCCAGCCTTAATAAGTGGTGAAGAAACTCTGAAGACACCTATGTCCTTGGCAGATTTGAAATTAGCAAGTCGCAGGAGTGGACGGTTGAGCGCCGTTTTTGGAGTGGTGGTGAAGTTTGCAATCGCGTGGGGCCCAGCGTAGAATCGACCGCCAATCTTGGTCCTGGTTTCGCTAACCTCCCCCGTGCAAGATCGGCCTTTCGAAGCATAAGATCCATCACCAGTGGGGGATTTCGTCGCATCGAGCGACCGAAAATCCCGCGAGATTCTGAAGGGGTGTATGTCGAAGCAGCCCAAGCGCTTTTACGAATGCGGGCCATTCGTCCTGGACCCTCTGAATCACGTTCTCTCGCGCGGTGGATCCCCGCTGCCCCTGCCCCCGAAAGCCTTTGACACTCTGATGGTGCTGGTGGAGCACGGGGGCGATCTGGTTGAAAAGGAACAGCTTCTAAAGGCGGTTTGGCCCGATACCTTCGTCGAGGAAAACAATCTGACGCAGTACATCTCGCTGCTGCGAAGGGTCTTGGGGGACAACTCGGATCAACGGCAATACATCGAGACCGTACCCAAGCTGGGGTATCGCTTCGTAGCTCCGGTGCGGGAAGTGGAATCGGAACAGAGCGAGGGCCAGGAGACGCGCGAGTTCGCTGGTTCAACCATTGTTGGTTCCGCGCCAAGGGCACCCTCCCTGGGAGCGGAAAAAAGACCACCCGCACCAGCAGCCTCTGCGCCCCTTTTTTCTCTCTTTCGCATGCATTCCACGTTCTTTCTTTTAGGGCTTGCGATGGTCGGGCTCGCCGCCATCGGACTGCTTGCGTTGCGAATGTTCCACCGACCGCAGGCCCAGGCGCCGTCGGTCGCGGTGGAAGTGCGGCGCGCAGTGGCCGTGCTGGGGTTCAAGAACCTGGCGGGGAATCCCGAGGCGGATTGGCTTTCTACCGCCCTGGTGGAAATGCTGAATACCGAGCTGTCGGCCGGAGAGCGGCTGCGGGCGGTGTCGGGCGAAGACATTGCGCGAGCGAAGAAGGATCTCAAGATCGTCGACAACAACATTTTGTCCAGGACCAGCCTGGCGCAGGTGCGCAAGAGCCTGGGGGCCGACGTGACCGTCTCGGGGTCCTACCTGGAGATGGGCTCGGGATCGGATGGACAGATCCGCCTCGACATCCAGATTCAGGATACGGCCGCCGGCGACACCATTGGGTCGATTGCCGAAGTGGGCACGGTTTCCGACTTGTTTCAGCTGATCAGCCGGAGTGGCAGACAATTGCGGGCGAAACTGGGAGCGTCGGAGGCCTCGAGTCTGGAGGAGGGGGAAATCCGCGCCGCGCTTCCGTCCACTCCGGAGGCTGCCCGTTTTTATTCGCTGGGCTTGGCGAAGTTACGGGAGTTCGACGCACCGGCGGCCCAGACTTTGTTCAGCAAGGCGTTGGCCATCGATCCGAACTATGCCCTGGGGCATTCTGCCCTGGCGGCGGCGTGGTCGGCGCTCGGATATGACGAGAAGGCCAGGGTGGAAGCCAAACGCGCCTTCGACTTATCAGGGAATCTTTCCCGCGAAGAACGTCTTCTGATCGGAGGGCGCTACCACCAGATGAGCCGGGAGTGGGACAAAGCGGTCGAAACCTATCAACTCCTGTTCAGCTTCTTCCCCGATAATCTTGAATACGGACTTCGGCTCATGGACGCGCAGACTTCCGCCAGCCGGGGAAAGGATGCACAAGCCACGGCGGCGAAGTTGCGGAAATTGCCGCCTCCGTTCAGTGAAGATCCGCAGATCGACCTGGCGGAAGCGGACGCGGCCGCCTCGCTAGGAAACTTCAAAGAGGAATTGCAGAGCGCCGAGATTGCCGCCACCAAGGGAGAAGCGTTGGGAGAGCAGTTGCTGGTGGCGCGGGCGCTGGTACAACAGGCCCGGGCGTCCCACGCTCTCGGTCAACCAGACAAGGCCATCAGCGCTCTCACAAAGGCAAAAGAGTTGTTCCGGGTTGCGGGAGACCGGCAGGGCGGAGCTTTGACGTTGCTGGTGACGGCTGGCGTACTCAAAGGCGTGGGGGATTACTCGAAAGCCCGCGAGACTGCCAACGAAGCTCTGCATGATTTCGAACAGATTGGCGACAAGAGAGGCGTGGCCCAGTCGCTGAATGCGGTGGCAACCATTCATTACGAGCAGGGTGAGTTACCCCAGGCGAAGGCGGTGTTCGAACAATATCTGCAAACCGAGCGCGAGGTGGGATCGAAGATTAACATCGCCGGCGCTCTGGGAAATATCGCGAACGTGCTCGAAGTGCAAGGTGATTTGGCGGAAGCACAGAGACTAACGCAGGAGTCGATTCAGGTCTTTACTGAGGTCGGGGACCAGAAGGCCCTGGGGATCGCGCTGGGCAACCTGGCGAACCTGCTTGTCGAGGAAGGCGATCTGCAACAGGCCAGGAAGACCTACGAAGACGCACTCAAGATCAAGCGAGAGATCGGCTACCAAAGGGGCGTGGCGTACGATTTGGAGGGACTCGGCAAAATCTACGAATCGGCAGGCGATCTGGGGAATGCCCGCAAGAACGCAGAAGAAGCGCTCGCAATTCGAAATGCGATTGGCGAGAAACACAATGCCGCTACCAGTGAGTTGGGCCTGGCCGAGCTGGCCTTGGATGAAGGCAAGCCACCAGACGCGGAGACCTTGGCGAACCGGGCGATCGAACTGTTTAAGAGTGAGAAGTCAACGGTTGACGAGGCATATGGGCAGGCGATTCTGGCTCGCTGCTTGCTGGCGGAGGGCAAGGTCGCCGACGCGCAGAATGCGGTGAACCGTGCTTTGTCCCTTTCTCGCGGCAGCGCCAGCCGGCCCCTTCGTTTTGAAATCGCCATCGCTTCCGGGTATATGAAGCTTGCGCAGAGCAAGCCGAGCAATCCGGGCGCAGCGTCGGAGGCGGCGAAACTGCTGCAGGCTGCGGTCGACGAGGCGCACCGCTGCGGCTATGCCGGATACGAATTCAGACTTCGGCTCGTTCTGGGCGAAGTCGAAATGAAGTACGGTAGTCCGGCAGCCGGGGCATCAGAGCTGGGACGGCTGGTGCAGGACGCTAAGGCCAAAGGCTTCGAGCTGTTGGCGCACGGGGCAAGCGAGAGATTGAGCGCGCCGCAAGCGATGAGGTGACGTCCGAATCCGCGCCAAAAGGCGATTGTCTATCGATCTCCGTCTGACAAGCTGGGGTGTATGATTTTTTTCTCTCGGGTTCCAAAATGCAAATTCCGGGCCGCGGTTGAAAGGATCCCCGGACCCAGTTTTCTTCTTTTGCATGTAGGAGGCGCTCAATGCCTGTGATCACTGTTACGCTCGTGGATCATACCGATTCCCCGCAACTGATTCCGCTGATCCAGACGCATCTGGAGGATATCCTCTGCGATCTATTGTTTTCGCCCTCTGAAGCGGCGGTCGTCAATATACGGTCTACAGCAATCCGTCCGAAGGACAGCGAGCAAGATCTGGTCCTTCATTTCGTCGACAATATCGCCAACTCGTACGTCGCCGCTAACATGCCCGGTCCACCGATCAGTACTGAAGACGGTGGCGTTACGCGCCCCAGGCAGGACAAGACGGGATCGGAGTTCTACAAATTTCCAACCGATCAAAATGGTAAGCCCTTGGGACAGTTCAAAGCTATCGGATACGCGAAGGTGGCGGCGCATGAGGCGATGCACAACGTGACCAGATTGGACAACAGCAAGCTGCACCCCCAAGGCGGCATCGCAGGAAAACCACCGAATCTTCCTGTGAACGACGCGAACCGGAAGGCCTTTCAAGCCGGCCTGGGTAACATCCCCAAGCAGTTGCTCTAACCGCCGATGTCACGGCAAAGTCGTTGCCGTATGTATGCGGCACCCCCCTGAGGGCGTTTGACCCTCTGCTTCTAAGACCGTAAACTGAATGGTGTTCTCCGCCTATCTTCGATTGTGATCGTGGCCGTCGGGCGGCCATCGTGCGGGAGGGATTCCTGAGTCGTTTCTTCCTGAGTCGTCTTGTGGGTTGTGGGCTTCGAAGTTTGATCGTTGCAGCCGGTCTGGGGCTGCTGGCACCGCTGTGTCTGGCGGACAGCAATAATCCGATCACGCTGGATACCAGCGAGACCTTATTCGCCGTGCTGACGGCGATGAATGGGTGCGGGTACGACGTCGGGCTGACTATTTCCGATGCGCAGCGGCTCAACATCCGGGCCGAGTTGGATAAAAACGTCAAGAATTCGGAAGAGGCGCAGGCCGCCCTGGGCGCGATGTGCGACTGGTATGTGGCGCACCGGGGAAGAGATGCGGCGCATGATTTATCGCAATACGTGTCGCTGGCGCTCTATATGCAGGGCCCGCCGCATTTTCTGCCCAAGGTGAAGGAAGATGAACTGCCTCCGGATGCGTTGCCGATCGCGGGATTCGGAAAGCTGCTGGAGCCGTTCTACGACAAGGCCGGACTGCACTCGATCTGGGAGCGGCACCGGGCGAACTACGCCGCGCTGTTGGCACGCTATCAGGAACCGCTGCGGAAGATGGTGTTCGACACCGATATCTACCTGAAACTGCAGTCGGGGGGATTTCTGGGGCGTACGTTCACGGTTTACCTGGACTTCCTGGGGGATCCGAATGAAGCCAATGCCCGGAATTACGGCACGGACTACGATGTGGTGGTATTTCCTTCGCCGGACCCGAGTTCGACGGATCCGCTGAAGATGCCGCAGATCCGGCATGCCTACCTGCACTACTTGCTGGATCCTCTGGCCGATAAACATTTCGGCGCGATCAAGCGGATCGAACCGCTGCTGCAATCGGTGAAGCGGGCGCCGCTGGAAGAGAGCTTCAAGACCGACATCACGTTGCTCGTGACCGAGTGCCTGGTGCGGGCGATCGAGATCCGAACCACCGGAACCAAGCAGACCGCCGAGGCCATGCGGCTGCAGGCGGTGGATGATGCGGTGAAACAGGGCTACATCCTGACGAAGTATTTCTACACTTCGCTGCTGGCGTTCGAAAAGGATCCGGCTGGGCTGCGGACCGCATATATTGACATCCTCGAAAACATCGATTTGAAGGCGCAAGAAAAGGCGGCGAACGAACTGCAGTATGTCCAGGTCTCGGCTCCGGAACTGGTGCAGTTATCGCGCATGGAGGACCGGCGGATTCTGTCGACGGCCGACAAGCGGTTGGCGGCGGGCGATCCCAAGGGCGCGCAGGAACTGGCCCAGCAGGCGCTGGAAAAGAAGATAGGGGATCCGGGGCGGGCGCAGTTCATCCTGGCGCAGGCGGCAGTCATGAGCAAGAACCGGGAAGTGGCCCTGGAGGATTTTCAGAAGGCGATTCAGCAGACGAAAGATCCTAAGATCGTGGCTTGGTCGCACGTGTACCTGGGAAGAATTCTGGACATGAAAGAGGACCGCGAGGCAGCGATGGACGAGTACCGCGCGGCGCTGACCGCGGGAGCTGAGTTGCCCGAAGTAAAGGCGGCTGCGGAACGCGGACTGCAACAGGCGTACGAGCCGCCGGCGAAACCACAGTAAAGAGCTATCAGCTTTCAGCCGTCAGCTTTCGGTAAAACCTGCTGAGGTTCTGTATCGCTGCGATAAAATGCTACGGTTGCGGGCTTCGCGGGTGGATTTGAAATCAGAAGAGTTTGGGGTTGAGGAGAAAGCATGAAGCGAGCGGCGATCATAATCGCAGTGCTGGGCATGTGCGCGGGAAGTTTCGGACAGAGCAACAACAAGCCTGCGGGGCAGACTTCGCAGCCCGCGCAACCCGCGGGACAAGCTACGCAACCCGCGGGACAAGCGGCGGCGGCGGCGGCGCAGGGCAAGCGGCCTCCACAAGCCAAGACGCAGCCTGAGTATGAGGCATACAAGGCAGCCTCGGCGCAGACGGATCCGGCGGCATTGGAAAAAGCTGCCGATGATTTCGCGGCGAAGTTTCCAGACAGCGAGCTGCGTGCCTTGGTGTACACCGCGGCCATGCAGCGTTATCAGCAGGCCAACAACGCCGACAAAATGATCGATATGGGCAAGAAGATACTGGCGATCGATCCCGATGATCCGGCAGCGCTGGTCGGAGTTTCTCAGGCCTTGGCGGAGCGCACCCGCGACACGGATCTGGATAAAGATGAGCGTAACGCCGAAGCCAAGAAGTACGCAGAACATGCGCTGGTGACGATAGACACCGACGTTCCCAGCACGGGCTATCCTCCGGAAAAGTTAGCTGCGTTCAAGAATTTCTTGCGGTCCGTGGCGTATGGGGTACTGGGCACGATCTCGTTCAAAGCCAGCAGTTGGGCCGATGCTGAAACGAATCTGCGAAAGTCGATTGACGTGTTGCCGGAGCAGCCGGATACGCTAGTGGTGTTCCGGCTGGCGGTTGCGCTGGATATGCAGAACAAGTATCCGGAAGCGATGAAATACGCCGACCAGGCGGTGGATCTCACCAAAGATCGGCCAGACTCCGGTGTGGGCAAAGCGGCGCGCGATGAGAAGGACCGCCTGACGAAACTGAGCGTGGGCACGGCGCCGGGACAGACTACCGCGCCTCCGAAGAACTAGGTTCCGAAGAACTAGGTGGCGGACGGCTCGTCGGTATCGCCAGAAAGAAGCCGCGAGCTGCGCTCGCTGGACAGCCGGGGGCGGCTGTCCCCACATGTGGATGTTTGTCCAATGGCTGTCCCGACATATGAAGGAACGGGAAATCACGGCGCTGGAAGAGGGGCTGGGCTACCATTTCCGGCGGCGCGCCGTCATTGAGCAAGCGGTCACGCACAGTTCGCAGGCGCGCGAGCAAGAATCGCAACAGGCGGGCGAAAGCAAGTACAAGGTCAGCGACAACGAGCAGCTGGAATTCCTGGGCGATGCGGTGCTGGCGCTGGTGACCAGCGAGGAATTGTTTCAGCGCTTCCCGCAGTTTCGGGAAGGCGAACTTTCCAAGCTGCGGGCGCATCTAGTCAGTGAGCGGCATTTGATCCAGGTGGCGCAGCAACTGGAACTGGGCCACTATCTGCGCCTGGGGCGGGGCGAGGAAAAGAGCGGGGGGCGGGGCAAGACGGCGCTGTTGGTGGACGCGCTGGAGGCGATCCTGGCGGCGATTTATCTGGACGGCGGGCTTGAGGTGGCGCGGGAGTTCGTTCTGCGCAACGTGATTGCGCCGGAACTGGAGCGGATGGAGCGCGGCGGGGGCACGCTGCCGGTGACGGATTTCAAGTCTGCACTGCAGGAAGCGGCGCAGAGCCTGGGTTTGCCGCAGCCCGCGTATGTGCTGGTGGAAGAAGCTGGTCCGGAGCACCACAAAACGTTTACGGTCGAGGCGCGATTGCACCTGAAGAATGGGAAAGACGCGGAGTTTGTGGGACGCGCCCAGGGTTCGACCAAGAAGACGGCCGAGCAGGACGCGGCGCGGCAGCTGCTGACGTTCCTGGCTTCGCGTCCGAAAGCAGCAGAGGCGAAAGGGGCGCGGGCCTCAGGCCCGGCGGACAAGTAGAGTTCATGGAATCGCCAAATCTCGATTCGCCAAACCTCGATTCGCCAAACCTCGATTCGCTAAACCTCGAATCGTCAAGCCTCCCGCTCGCTTCGTCCGACGGCGCCGTCGCGCCGCCTGTCGCCTCGCCCGAGGCTCCCATCGCTCCGACTGACGTTCCTGTCCGCGCGCCCGACGCACCCGCTCGTGCTCCCCGCGTCCGCGTCGTAACCAGCTTCGGCACCGATCTGATCGGCTCCCTGCAATCGCTGCTGGGCACGGTGGTGATTGCCATTTTCGTGATCACGTTCATTGTGCAGGCGTTCCAGATTCCATCGGAATCGATGGAGAATACGCTGCTGGTCGGCGACTACCTGCTGGTGAACAAGCTGTGCTATGGGGGACAAGGGCTGGCTGATCGGTTCATGCCCTATCAGAAGATCGCGCGCGGCGATGTGATCGTATTTCATTATCCCGTGGATCCGCAGCAGCACTTCGTCAAGCGCGTGATCGGCGTGCCCGGAGACAAGCTGCGGATGGTGAGCAAAAAGGTCCTGATCAACGGCAAACCACTCGATGAACCGTATGTACGGTTTCTGGAACCACCTAATAACTTGTTTCGCGACAATTTTCCGCGCACCGATATTCCAGCCTTTGGCCTGGAAGGAAAGTGGTGGCTGGAAATGAAGAAGCTGGTGGAAGACGGGCAGCTGATTATTCCGGAAGGGCATTACTTCGTGATGGGCGACAACCGCGACAACAGCCAGGACAGCCGCTATTGGGGGTTCGTGCCGCGGGAGAATATTATCGGGAGGCCGCTGGTGATCTACTGGTCGGTGGTGCGGGACTGGGATCACAGCTCGCCATCGTCGGTCACGGGCTGGCTGTATCACCTGGCGTACGCGGTCACGCACATCCTTCAGATCACGCGCTGGAACCGCACGCTCCGGCTGGTACACTGAGTAGGCTGAGTTTCAGGGGTTGGCCTGAGTAACGAATCCCTCAGGGGCTGAAGCCTGCATTTCTTCTGGGTGTTAGCGGCACGGCTGAAGCCGTGCCCTTCCCAAAACCTTTGCGGGAAGTAGAATCCCAAGCAGCTGGAGATCCGGTAGAGAACAGCTTCCGGTACAGATCGAGCGGCAAGTCTTGAGCCGACACGGGAATATTACAGTGGCGAAAAAAGAACTAACCGTAGAGAACAACGTCGCGGCGGACAAAGAGAAGCGGAAGGACCCTGCAGCGATGGAGAAGACGAAGGCAGCCGACGCGGAAGAGAAGCCGAAGGAAACGACGGTCGAGTTTCTCTCGTCGCTGGCGGCAGTGCTGGTGACGGGGCTGTTCATCATCACGTTCGTGGTGCAGGCGTTCGAGATTCCGTCGAGTTCGATGGAGAAGACGCTGCTGATTGGCGACCACGTTTTCGTGAACCGCATCCAGTTCGCTCCCAAGAGTTCGTGGGTGGGTCGGCTTCTTCCCTATCGTGACGTGCACTTTCGGGACATCGTCGTGTTTCTCTCGCCGGAGACCCCCGGACTCTATGTCGTGAAGCGCATCATCGGCGTTCCTGGAGATAAGATTCACGTACGTAACGGGGTGGTATATCGCAACGGCGTTGCACTCGAGGAGCCGTACGTGGACCACGACGACGATAGGCCGGATTCTTACCGCAATGATTTTCCGGCGGTGCCCCCAGGCGATGACCCTAATGTGTGGACCAACTGGGCGATTGATCTGCCTTCTTATATACAAGGAGACGATATCGTGGTGCCGCCCGATCACTACTTCGCTATGGGCGATCATCGCGGCGTGAGCCTGGACAGCCGCTACTGGGGATTCATTCCCAAAGACAATGTCATCGGGCGTCCGATGTTCATCTACTGGTCGTTTGAGACACCGAGTGATCAGTACATGAAGACGGCATGGAGCGATCGGATGCTGTTTCTCGGCCACGTGGTGCTGCACTTTTTCGATAAGACAGAATGGAAGCGGACGCTCCGGATAGTGCGATGAGGCCCCTCGAACTCCAGTAAGGGCGCGGTGAAGCTCTTCTCCTCCAAACGGCGAATCGTGGCGGCGGCAGCACTCATCGTGCTGGCGCTGTTTCTTCTGCGGCCCGGCGCCTCCCGTTTGAAGTCTCGGATTATATCTTCCATCAGCGCGGGAGTTGGCCGACCCGTGGACGTTGGCTCCGTTCATCTCCGGCTGCTGCCCCGGCCGGGATTCGATCTGGAAAATCTGGTGGTGTACGACGACCCCGCGTTCGGAGCCGAGCCCATGCTGCGGGCGAGCGAAGTAACGGCGGCGCTGCGTCTTACTTCGCTGATGCGCGGGCGATTGGAAATCGCGCGCCTGGATCTGACCGAGCCGAGTCTGAATCTGGTCCACGGCGCGGGCGGGCGCTGGAATCTGGAAGCACTGCTGGAGCGCACGGCACACATCCCGCTGGCACCGACCGGAAAAGCGAAATCGGAGCCGCGGCCGGCATTTCCCTACATTGAAGCCACATCGGCGCGGATCAATTTCAAAAGCGGACCGGAGAAAAAACCCTACGCGCTGACCAACGCGGATTTTTCCTTGTGGCAGGATTCGGACAATAGCTGGGGCGTGCGATTGAAGGCGCAACCCTTCCGCACCGACTTGAATTTGAACGACACCGGCCTGCTGCAGGTGAGCGGCACGTGGCAGCGCGCGGAAGCTCTGCGTGACACACCGCTGCAATTCAGCGTGGAATGGAGCCGCGCCCAACTCGGGCAGTTCACGAAATTCTTCACGGGGAACGATCAGGGCTGGCGGGGAGAGGTTCTGCTCGATGCGGCTTTGAAGGGAACTCCGGCGAAGCTGCAGATCACAAGTACAGGGTCGATTCAGGATTTCCGGCGTTACGACATCACGAGCGGCCGGGCGCTGCGGCTGGCGGGACACTGCGACGCGGAGTACAGTTCGCTCAATCAGGCATTTCACGGGCTGGTCTGCAGCGCTCCGGTGGGAGGCGGTTTCGTCACGTTGAAGGGGAACATGGGGCTTCCGGGAAGCCACAGTTATGGCCTCACGCTGACCGCTGACAATGTGCCTGCGAGTGCGGCGGCGGTGCTGGCGGAGCGGGCGAAAGCGAATCTACCCGAGGATCTGGTGGCCACGGGAACTCTGCGGGGAAGCGTTCGAATCGAAGAAAACGCAGCGGCTGGGTCGAGAGTCCAATTCGAAGGGCGGGGCGAGATCGCCGACTTTCACCTGGCTTCAGCCGCAAATAAGGCGGAGATTGGACCGGAGACGATTCCCTTCCTGATGACGACTGGCGATGCGGCGGGGCGCCCGCGCACGGTTTACAAAAGCTCGCCGGCCATGCGGGTGCCCGACGGTCCCCATGTCGAGCTCGGTCCCTTCCCTGTCGCAATCGGGCGAGCGGTGGCTCCGACGGTTCGAGGATGGGTCAACCGCGGTGGCTACAACATTTCCGTCGCGGGGGAAACGGAAGTTACGAAGGCTCTGCGCGCTGCCCGATTGTTTGGGCTGGCGGCGCTGCAGTCCACGACGGAGGGCAGCGCCCAGGTGGATCTGCAAATCGCGGGAACGTGGGCGGGGCGTAGCAATGGCACGACCTCAGGATTCACGGGTCCGCAAATGACTGGGATGGCGAAGCTGCGGAATGTTCGCATCGCGATTCGTGGAGCGGCAGGACCGGTCGAGATTGCGTCGGCGGACATGCAGCTTTCGCCAGGCGAAGTCCGCGTCGCGAAATTGAATGCCAAGGCAGCCGACACGCTGTGGACTGGTTCGCTCACGATGCCGCGCGGCTGCGGAACTCCCGGGGCGTGTCAGGTGCACTTCGTGCTGAACGCGAATCAGATTACGCTCGGCGGATTGAGTGAGTGGGTGAGGCCGAGCCCGAAGGAGCGGCCGTGGTATCGCGTTCTGGAATCGAGCCCGCAAGCCGGGCCGTCGTTCCTGGCGAGCGTGCGCGCGTCCGGGCAGGTAACTACAGACCATTTGCAGATGCAGGGTCTGGCGGCAACGCGGGTTTCGGCGAAGGTTAACTTAGACAGTGGGAAACTCGAGATTTCAGACCTGAACGCAGATTTTCTTGGTGGCAAGCATGGCGGCCAATGGCAGGCGGACTTCAGCGTGAAGCCGGCGGTTTGCAGGGGCAGCGGAAACCTGACGGGAATTTCGCTGGCGCGCCTTGCCGACGTGATGGAGAACGGGGGGATCGCGGGCACTGCTAATACCAGCTACGAAATAACGGGACCGTGCAGCGCCGGGTTCTGGACATCGGCGGAAGGTGCACTGCAATTTGAGATGAGAGACGGAAAGTTGCCGCACGTGGCGCTTGCAGAGGATGCGGAGGCGTTGACAATTACGCGCTTTGCGGGGGAGGCGCGATTGCAGGCGGGAAAGATCGAGATGAAGGATGCTCACCTGAATTCTCCGGAAGGAAAGTTTCTGGTGAGCGGGACTGCGTCGTTGAAGAGCGATCTGGATTTCAGGCTGGCAAAAGTTCCCAGTGGCGCCGCAGCCGTGGGCTACACGATAAGCGGCACACTGGAGGAACCGCGCGTGATTCCTTTGATCGGTCCTGAAACCCAGGCGCGGTTGAAACCGTAATTCTGGCGTAGCGGGCTAAAGCATTGTGATGACATAAATCGAATGAGACATCCTAAGAAATCTACCGGCGAGCCTATCAAGAAGGTGCCGAAGCACAACCTCCGACCGGACCGCCCCAAACGCATGGAGCAGGAGGCCGCGGATTTCTTCGCCAACGCTGAAGAAGATTCCGTACGCGAAAGGTATGCGTACCAGACAGTCTCCATGAGAGCGTTGTGCCGACGATGAGGGATTCTAGGGCACGTATCCCGGGCCGCGCAGCACTTTGCCGGGGAGAGCGCCCGTCATCTTGCCCTGATCGATCACGGGCACGCCGTTGACCAGCACGTAGTCCATCCCTTCGGAAAGCTGCTTGGGATTGTCGAACGTAGCGCGATCATGCACGGTCGCGGGATCGAAGATCACAACGTCAGCCCACATGCCCGCCTTGAGGATGCCCCGATCGGTGAGGCGCATGCGCTGCGCGGGCAGCGCCGAGAACTTGCGAATGGCGTCGACCAGGGTCAGGACTTTTTCTTCGCGCACATACTTTGACAGGATGCGGGGGAACGTGCCGTAGGCGCGGGGATGAGGATGCGCCTGGCCGAGAATTCCCTCGGGCGACGTGCCTTCGGAGTCGTTGTCGATAGCGACCCACGGCTCTTGCAGCGCGAGCGTCACATCGGGTTGCGACATGCCGAAAACGGCGACTCCGGTCGATGGATCCTGGATGAGAAAGTCGAAGAGCGCGTCCATGGGATCTTTGTTCCACAACGTGGCGATCTCTGAGAGACGCTTGCCCTGCAGCGACAGCAGGGATGGATTCTCGACGGCGCCGATCATAATGGCGTCGGGGCCCGGGATCTCCTGCCATTCGTTGTCCCAGTCACGGGAAGGAGTGAGCATGTCTTTGCGAATGCGCGTGCGGGTGGCGGGATCTTTCAGCCGCTCCACCAATTTTGCAGTGCCGCCATCGTGCGCCCATGGCGGGATGAACGCGGAGAAATCGTTGTACCACGCAGTGTAAGCATAGGTGTCGGCAGTAACATCGGCTCCAGCGGCGCGGGCAGCGCTGATCTTGGCGACAACTTCGGGCATGCGTCCCCAATTGTTCTTACCCGCAACCTTGATGTGCCAGATCTCGACGGGAATGTGGGCCTCATGGCCGATGCGAAGGGCCTCGTCGATGGCTTCGAGTACCGAGTCGCTTTCATTACGCATGTGGGTCGCGTAGATGCCGCCGGATTTTGCGGCTTCAGTGGCAAGGGCGATCAGTTCGTCCGTCTTGGCGTAGGGCGCGGGTGCGTATTCGAGCGAAGTGGACAGGCCGACCGCGCCGTCCTTCATCGCGTCGCGCACCAGCATTTTCATCTGTTCGAGTTGCTCGGGCGTGGGCTGCTTGTCATCGTCGCCCAGCACCATGCGGCGGACTTGCGTGGCGCCGACGTAGGTTGCAAGGTTGATGCCCATGCCCTGCTTTTCAAGTCGCGCGAAATATTGACGGAGCGTGCGCCAGTCGGGAGTGACTTTGTAGTGGTCGTAGCCGCTGCGGTCGGACTGGAGGATCGCGTCGTTGAGCGGCGCGATCGAATTGCCTTCGCCCGTAACTTCTGAGGTGATGCCCTGGAAGATTTTCGAGGGCAGGCGCGGGTCGACAAGAATCGTGAGTTCCGATTGGCCCAGCATGTCGATAAAGCCGGGGGCGACGACTTTTCCGCCAGCGTCAATCGTGCGGGTCCGCGGAGCGGCGGCTAGATTGCCGATGGCTGCGATTTTTCCGTCGCGGATGCCGACGTCCCCCGAATACCACGGAGAGCCGGTGCCGTCGATGATGCGGCCGTTGGTGATGACGAGATCGAAAGCCGGCGTTTGGGTGAACGAAAACGAAGCGAGGAGCAGGAGTGCAAGGAAGACGAGAATGCGAATTGCGGTTGGCAATGTCGTCGGGATGCTTCTGTTCATCATTCGTATCCTCAGGGGCTAAAGCCCTAAAACCTGTTGGACTCCTGACGCGGCCCTACGGATCCGACCTGGTGACCGGAACGAGGATCGCGTCTCCCAACAGCATACAAGCAGCGGCGGCGATGCTCACGCAGAGAACGGCGGTCGAAGGCGTCTGGTGCTGGGGGTGGATGGTTCCCGCGCGGGAGTCGACCATACCACGGCGACCCAGGGCAAAGAGCAGGCGGCTGGCGGCGGCGCGGGCTTGCAACGATCTTGTTCGACCTGGGGGTAGATCCAGAGATTGCTTCCAAGATTCTCCGGCACGCTGACAGCGCGGTCACGCGCAGGCACTATATAATGCTGGAATCACGCAAGCAGGGGCGCAAGGCTATGCGAAAACTGGAGTCTCTCGTGACCGAGAACGTGAAGCCCAGAAAGAAGAAACGCTGAATGTCTTGTGACCTTTTTGTGACACAGGACGAAGGGCCGAAAGCGTCCTAAGCCGCATAAACACTGTATAAGCCGACGTAGCTCAGTTGGTAGAGCAGCCGATTCGTAATCGGCAGGTCAGCGGTTCAAGTCCGCTCGTCGGCTCCATCGTTTCAGAAGCTTACGGATCAGTTCACCGAAACCTGCTGCACATCAAGCTATCTGGGCTTTCTTGACCTGCCTGCCGGACGAAAACTCCTTGTAATTTCTGAGGGTTTGGGCCGTCTTCTGTATAGACCGGCGAAGCGAAGGGGCCAGAAAAAACGGACGGAAGCGTCGCACGTCCAACCGATATACCACTGAAGGCGTCCAATGGGTAACGGTCGACAAGATAGGGTATCTCGATTATGCGCACCGTTTTAGACATCTTCGGACAGATCTTCCGCAACTTGTGGGCGCACAAGCTGCGCTCGTTCCTGACCATGTTCGGGATCGCCTGGGGCGTGGGATCGCTGCTGCTGCTGGTGGGTGTGGGCGAAGGCTTCCGCTCGGGGAACAAGCGCGAGTTGGCCGAGTTTGGCAGGAACATCATGTTTCTCTTTCCTGGGCGCGCTCCGGCCGTGCAAGGCAGCATGAATTCCGCCCGCCCTTATTTGCTCACTTACCAGGATTACGTGGACGTCCGCACGCAGGCCCCGCACGTCGGCAATGCTTCCCCAATGCTCTCGCGCTCCGATCTGCATCAGGTGAGCGAGTTTGCCACGGCTGGAGTCGAAATACTGGGCGTGGAGCCCCAACTCAATCAGATCAGTTTTCTTCCCCTCAAAGAGGGGCGCTGGCTCAATGAAATGGACGAGTCGCAGAGCCGCAATGTAATCGTGCTGGGCAACGAACTGCAAAAAACGCTGTTTCCCGGGCGCCCGGCGGTGGGCGCATTCGTCCTGCTGAACGACATCCGGTTCGAAGTGATTGGCACCATTCCGCATCTTGGCCGCGGCGACAACACCTGGCTGAATATGCGGGGCTACATTCCGTTCACGGTGATGGCTACGAATTTCCCGCTGAAGGGAGTGAACCACCAGAATTCTATTTCCTTCATTGAATACCAGCCGACCAGCACCGCCGAGCACAAACTGGCCCAGGACGATGTGCACAAGATCATTGCACGCAATCACGGATTTGACGCCCGTGATGAAAACGCCTTTGACGGCTGGGATTCGATCCAGGAATCACAGATGGTGGGTACGATTTTCGACGTCATGAACATGTTCCTGGGAACGGTGGGAATGGTCACACTCGCGCTGGGCGCCATCGGGGTCATTAACATCATGCTGGTCGCAGTGAGCGAACGCACCCGTGAGATCGGATTGCGCAAGGCGCTGGGCGCAACCAATCGCAGCATTCTCTTCCATTTTTTTCTGGAAGGGCTGCTGCTCACGCTGGGCAGCGGGATGATCGGCATGCTTCTGGCTGCCGGCTTCATGGGGCTGATGGGAGGGATCGAGGGGCCGGGAGGATTCGATCCGCCGAAATTGGTGCCGATGTCGGCCGTGCTGGCGATTGGCAGCCTAACTTTGGCGGGAGTGTTTGCCGGTCTTTATCCTGCGCGCAAAGCGGCCATGTTGCAGCCGGTGGAAGCCCTCCGCCAAGAGTAATTCTGGACGAGAGTTAAGAGTAATGCTGGAAAGGTAAAGGTGATACTTGTTCCGTGACCTGCTCCAAGAAGCCTACGGTGCCATGCGGCACAATCGCCGCCGCACCGCGCTCACCATGCTGGGTATGGCTTGGGGCATTGCGACCGTAGTCATGCTGCTGGCGTATGGCGATGGTTTTGGCCAGGCCTGCGCCAACATCTTCGCTAATTTCGGCACTAAACTCGTCATCGTGGTGCCGGGCCGCACTTCCATGCAGGCGGGTGGAAAAAAGGCAGGAGCCCTGGTCCGCTTTACGCAAGATGATTTGGAGACCCTGACCACCAACCTTCCGCAGATCACCCACATCACGCCTGAAGTCAGCAAGCAGGCCAGCGTGCAATACGATACCCGGGTCTTCACCTGGGGGGTCACCGGCAATTATCCCAATGTGTTTGATGTGCGCGCCCTCAAGATGGGGCAGGGACGCTTCTACAACCCAGAAGATGAGATCCAGCGTGCCCGGGTCGCGGTGATCGGTGCCGAAGCCAAGGAAAAGCTGTTTTCCGGACGCAACGCGCTGGGGGAGCACATCCGGCTGGACGGTCTGAGCTTCGAAGTCATCGGTGTCCTGAAAGGCAAAATGCAGGAGGGAAATGACGATATCAACCGCGTCATATACGTGCCCTTCAGCACCATGAGCGATCTGAAGAACACACATTACCTGGACACCATCTGGTTCACCTACCAGACTCCGGAGTACGAGAGCCTGGAACAGACGGTCCGCACCATCATGGCGACGGAGCACAAGTTCAATTCGGCGGACCACCAGGCCATTGATGTGTTCAACCTGATGACGCAGGTGCATCAGTTCGAGATCATCACGATCGGGTTGAAGATTCTGATGGGTTTCATCGGCACGCTGACCCTGGGAATTGGCGGCGTTGGGCTGATGAATATCATGCTGGTTTCGGTGACGCAGCGCACGCGGGAGATCGGCGTGCAGAAGGCGCTGGGCGCACCCCGGCGGTACATCCTGATGCAGTTCCTGGCCGAAGCGCTGACTATTACCTGTGTGGGCGGCGTGCTGGGAGTGATCCTGGCTTACGTGGTGGCGCTTTCGGTTGGAAGGCTGACCTTATATAGCGCGTTCGCCAAGAACGCAGAAGCTGGCGATATTCGCCTGATCATCGCACCGGGAACGCTGATCGCATCGACGCTCATTCTGGGCGCGGTGGGGTTGGTCAGCGGTATGATTCCGGCTTTCCGGGCCTCCCGGCTGGATCCAATCGAAGCCCTGCGCCACGAATAATTCCTTTATCATCAGCCACTTGTGGGTAGTGCCGCGAACCCACCACTTTCGTGCCATATATGGCACGGGTGAGCCATTTACTGGGGCTGGGAGTAGCGTTAAAGTCGTTCTTGAGCAGCACTTGGGGGAGGGCTGATCAACAGACGTCCCACGACTCATTTGAGTCTGGGGCGTTTTGTTTTGCGCTGAAACCGGTTCTTGCCTCACTTCGATCTTTCCTTGCCACCGGCCGGATCTTCCTCTTCTCTTAAGTTGGTTCTCCCACCCCGGCTACCACTCCAGGTTTCGATGGTGATAGATTTGTTTGCGCCTTTCGTTGCCGTGCCCAGGCACTTCCAGGAGCAGATCATGTCCGTGCAGTTTGCCCGCCGCGAGTTTCTCGCGGGAATGGTTGCCGTGACGGCTGCGAAAGCTGCGTCCCGGTTTTCTCCGATGCCCGACAGCAACCAGCCATTCCGCGTTTCCGTGATCAACGATGAAATTTCGCAGGACTTCGGCCACGCCTGCGAGGTGGTGTCGCGGGACTTTGGTATGGGCTGGATCGAGTTGCGCGGCATGTGGAAGAAGAACATCGTCAACCTCGACGAGAAGGAAGTCGCCGAAGCGCGCCGCATTCTTGAAAAATATCAGCTGAAGGTGACCGACATCGCCAGCCCGCTGTTTAAAGTCGACTGGCCGGGCGCGCCGAAATCAAAATTCCGGGAGAGCGGTTCTTTCGGTGCGAACTTCACTCTGGAGCAGCAGGACGAAGTTCTGGAGCGCGCCATGGATTTGGCGAAAGCGTTTCAGACCGACCGGGTGCGCTGCTTCGATTTTTGGCGACTCGAGGATCAGGCTCCTTATCGCGCTGCTATAAACGAGAAACTTCGCGACGCCGCCGCCAAGGCGGCGAAGAAGGGCATCATTCTGGTGCTGGAAAATGAAATGGCGTGCAACACGGCGACCGCGGCCGAGTCGGCCAAAGTTTTGAGCGCGGTGCAGTCGCCGTCGCTCATGCTGAACTGGGATCCGGGCAACGCCGCCGCCGGCGGGGAAATTCCGTATCCCGACGGCTACAATCTTCTGCCTAAGGAGCGCATCGGCCATTGCCACTGCAAGGATCTCGTCAAGATTGGCAAAGGCGACTGGGCGCCGATGGGCGGAGGAGTGATTGACTGGGCGGGGCAGTTCAAGGCGCTCAAGCGGGACGGCTATCGATTCGCAGTGAGTCTCGAGACGCACTGGGAAGGCAGCGGCTCGAAGGAAGAGAGTTCGCGCAAGAGTTGGGCGGGGATGAAGAAACTTCTGCAACAGGCGGATGCGTTGTAAGACCCCAACACAGTAAGGTGGACGACCGAATATGACCGAGCAAAACAGACGCACATTTCTGAAGCAGGCGGTGATCGGAGCAGCTGTGCTGGCTTATCCAGCGTCCATGGTGCTGGGCGCGAACGACCGCATCCGGGTCGGCATGATCGGTGTGGGGGATCGTGGCAACGATCTTCTGAGCCAGATTCGCGCGGTTCACGGCGTGGAACTCGTGGCGATGGCGGACGTTTACAGCCGCCGCCGCGACCAGGCGAAAAGTAAAGTGCCCGGCATCCAGACCTTCGACGATCACCGCCGCCTGCTCGACATGAAGGACATCGACGCCGTGATCGTGGCCAGCCCGCTGCACATCCACAACCGGCACTTTCTGGACACACTCGCGGCCGGGAAAGATCTGTACGCCGAGAAGACCATGACCTGGTCGATTCCTGAGGCCGACAAATGCCTGGCGGCCGCGAAGAATTCCAACCGCGTCATCCAGATCGGATTGCAGTATCAAAGTTCCGGCGCCTTGATCGACGCAAAACAAATGATCAAAGACGGATGGGTGGGCAAGGTCACCCATGTCGAATCGTGGATGAGCCGCAACACTCCCCACGGCAAAGGCCAGTGGGTACGGGCGGTGCCGTCTGACTGCACCGCGCAGAACGTTAACTGGAGCGCGTTTCTGAATGGCCGGCCCGACCGTCCCTTCGATCCTTACAAACTCATCAACTGGCGCCTGTTCTGGGAGTTTGCCGGAGGCAACTGCGCCGAGAACATGGTGCACCAGGTCGCGTGGATCATGGGCGCGCTCGACCTGCCGCTGCCCTCGGCGGCGTATATGGCGGGCGGCGTGTTTTCGGAAAAAGACGGCCGCGAAGTGCCGGACACTATTGCGGTGACTCTCGATTTCCCCGACATGGTGGTGACCTGGCAGTCCACTTTCAGCAACAAGCACTACGAACTGGGTGACCGAATTCTGGGAAGCGACGGCACTCTCGAGCACCACCTCGACGAGGCGATTCAGTACTGGCCCGAGAAAACGAACCGTCCCAACGGCGACGCCACGCGGGGCAAGACTCGCGACCAGAGCCACATGGAGAATTGGATCGATTGCGTCCGCAGCCGCGCCACGCCGAACGCTCCACCGGAGATTGGCTACCGGTCGGCCATTGCGGTGCACATGGCGAATTTGTCGTACAAGAACAAGCGGCGGCTTACGCTGGAAGAAGCGAAGGGGATCACGCCGGAATTCTCATGATCGGGGCGGTCGACATCGGCGGTACGAAAATTGCGGTTGGCATTGTGGACGACGGCGGGAAAGTGCTTTCGCGGATGGAGGCCCCCACCGACCCGGATCGTTACTCCAGCGGCATCGAAATCATCGCCCGCATGCTGCGGGAAAGTGCGGCAACTGCCGGCGCGGAGCTCTCGGGCATCGGCATCGGATCCACGGGGCCCGTCGATCCCATACGCGGCGAGTTTGGCGACGTCGATTTCCTGCCCGGCTGGCGCGGGAAAAATCCGGTGCAAGATCTGGCGCAGATTTTCAACGTGCGCGTCGCTCTGGAAAACGACGGTGACGCCGCTGCCCTGGCTGAAGCGGGATGGGGCGCGGGCCAGAATCGCTCGCGCCTGATCTATGTGACTGTCGGAACGGGGATAGGCGGGGGAATCGTGCTCGACGGCCAGCTTTACCGCGGCGTCGACGGCGCTCATCCCGAGGTTGGACATCATGTGATCGATCCCGCAGGTCCGGAATGCTCATGCGGTTTCCGCGGCTGCTGGGAATCGCTGGCTGCCGGTCCGGCCATGGTGGCGTGGATTGAGAGCCACGCGCCCGCCGCGTATCTGCATCGGCCCGGCATTACCGCCAAGAGAATCTGCGAGCTAGCCCAGGAAGGAGACGAAGTCGCGCTGCGGGCCGTCGAACACGAGGCCTATTATCTGGGTCTGGGCCTCGCCAACCTCATTAACTTGTTTACGCCCGACGCCATCGTACTGAGTGGAAGCGTGATGAAGAGTGCGGCGCTTTTTCTCGACCGCATCCGAGCCGTGATTCGCGGTGGATGCCGTTTCGTCCCGGCTGAGAAGACACAACTTACTCTTGCGTCTCTGGGAGACGATACCAACCTGATCGGCGCGGCGCGAGTGTGGCATTATCGCTTCGCGCAGTAGCGGACCGGAGGAGAACAATGAAAGAGTTGAGCGAAAAGCTGATATCAGTGATCGATGCGGCGGAGCCCAGACTCCGCAAGATCAGCGCGCCGGAGAGCACCAAGCCCGTATTGTCGGGCGGCTGGTCGCGCAAGCAAGTGATGGCTCACCTGATCGACTCCGCATCCAACAACCACCAACGATTCGTCCGCGCGGCCCAGCAGGAGTCTCTGGAATTTCCTGGGTACGACCAAGAAGGAAACATGCGGGTCCAAGCGCCGCAAGAGGCGGATTGGCTGCTGCTGGTCTCACTCTGGGCGGCTTACAATCGCTACCTAGCGCATATCATGGCGCGCTTGCCTGCGTCTAAGCTGGAGACTCCTTGCCGCATCGGCCCGCACGAGCCGGTCACGCTTCGGTTCGTAGCGACAGATTATCTGACGCATCTGGTTCATCACCTCGGCCAGATTGGCGCCGCGGACGCAACCTAAGGGCGTTGCAGCACGAGCTTCCAGTTCCTTCTCCGATCTGTTACTGTTTTCAGTCCGCTTTTTGTGAGGCCGCGTGATCGTTGGAGTTCCGAAAGAAAGCTATCCCGGAGAACGCCGGGTTGCGGTCGTTCCGGTCGTCGTTCCCAACCTCGTTAAGGCGGGGCTAGAGGTTATTGTGGAAGCCGGGGCCGGCGAGCAGGCCGGCTATCCGGATGCGATCTATGTTGAGAAGGGCGCGAAGATCGTGCCCGATCGCGCCGCCGTGTTCAGCGCGGCCGACATTGTGGTGCAGGTGCTGTGCTACGGCTCGAACGACGTCACCGGCAAAGCCGACCTTCCGCTGATGCGCCGCGGACAGGCCATCATCGGATTCCTGCGGCCCCTTGGTTCCGCGGACATTGTCCAGCAGATCGCGCAGGCGGGCGTTACGTCTTTCTCCGTGGAGCTCATGCCCCGCACCACGCGCGCGCAGAGCATGGACGCACTCTCTTCGATGGCCACCTGCTGCGGCTACAAGGCCGTCCTGCTGGCGGCCGAAACTTCGCCGCGAATTTTTCCCATGATGACCACCGCCGCCGGCACCATCACGCCCGCGCGTGTGTTTGTCATCGGCGCGGGCGTGGCCGGACTGCAAGCCATCTCGACGGCTCGCCGCCTCGGCGCAGTGGCCTCCGCCTACGACATGCGCCCCGCCGCCAAGGAACAAGTACAGAGCCTGGGCGGACGCTTCGTCGAACTTCCCATTGAAGCCCAGAACGCCCAGGATGCTCGCGGCTACGGCACGGCGCAGGACGAAACCTTCTACGCCCGCCAGCGCGAACTACTGACTCGCGTGGTCGCCGAAAGTGACGTGGTCATTACCGCCGCGGTTATTCCTGGCAAGAAATCTCCAATCCTGATCACGTCCGACATGGTTAAAGGGATGGCTCCGGGTTCGGTGATCGTCGACCTTGCGGCCGAACGTGGCGGCAACTGCGAGTTGACGCAGACCGGACAAACCGTAAAACTGTGTGGCGTCACGATCATTGGCGCCATCAACCTGGCCACTAGCGTTCCGTACCACGCCAGCCAGATGTATGCCCGCAACGTCACCACGTTCCTGCTCTACATGGTGAAAGAGGGCAAGCTGCAACTGAATCTGCAGGATGAAATCGTCCGCGAGACCATGATCACCAATGGCGGAGAAGTGGTGAATGCCCGGGTGCGCGAATTCTTCAAGATGCCGGCGCTGGTCGCAGCAGGTGGATAGAATTTCCGCGCGATGCGGGATGGTTTTGCTTTGAAAGGGCGCGAGTTTCGCCGCGTCGCAATGTTCTTTACAAAATGTTCTTTACAAAATTGTCATCCTGAGCGGAGCAAGAGTTCGCGAAGCGAACTCTTGCGCAGTCGAAGGATCCCTAGTCAGTGCCGGGTGTTTCGTGCCGCGTCAAAGTTTTCACGGTGTTTGGTTCACGGTGAGAATGCCTTGCCGTAATCGAGGTGCTTCAGGAATTGCAGAGGTCCTTCGGCTACGAGGCTGCTCCGCTTCGCGGAGCAGCCTCTACGCTCAGGATGACAACGCGAAAACAAAGAACTTAGGAGTTCAACATGGGTTCCAACCTGATCGACGCACTTTTTGTTTTCATGCTTGCGGCCTTCATTGGATTTGAAGTCATCCGCCACGTTTCGCCGCTGCTGCACACACCGCTCATGTCGCTGACCAACGCGCTCGACGCCATCGCGGTCGTCGGCGCCATTGTTCTGGTCGGTGAGAAGAAGAGCACATTCGCGACGGTGCTGGGCGTCATCGCCATTGTGGCCGCCACCAGCAACGTGGTCGGCGGATTCCTCATCACCGACCGCATGCTCCGGATGTTCAAGACCAGCCGTCCGACGAACAAGTAACTGAGCGCCCTCATGACTGAGTTTGCTGGAAGCCAGTACCTGATCGAAATCATCTACCTCATCGCCAGCGCCCTGTTCATTCTTTCGCTGAAGTGGATGAGTTCTCCCGCCACGGCGCGCCACGGCATTCTGGCCGGCGAAATCGGCATGGTGCTGGCGATCGGCGGCACGCTGCTGCATCACGGTATCGTCGACTACAAATGGATCATCATCGCCCTGGTGCTGGGTTCGGGCATCGGCATTCCGCTGGGCATGGTGCAGATGACGGCCGTCCCGCAGCGGACCGCGCTCAGCCACGCTTTTGGCGCACTATGCGTCACCCTGGTCGGCACCGCAGAATTTTATCTGCGCACTCCGAACGTTCCCAAGTTCATGATGTCGGTGCTGTCGATGGAAGTCATCCTTGGAGGTCTGACCTTTACCGGTAGTCTTATGGCTGCGGGAAAGCTGCAGGAAATTCTCCCGCAGCGGCCGATCACTTATAAAGGACAGAACTTCGTCAATCTTCTTTTATTCCTGGTCGCGATGGGAAGCGCCGTCTATCTCGTGCTGCATCCCGAAGCGAAAATCTTCTTCCCCATCATCGTTGGCGTGTCGTTGATCTTTGGAGTCCTGCTGGTCATTCCGATTGGTGGCGCTGACATGCCTACGGTGATCTCGCTGTTGAACTCTTATGCCGGCCTTTCCGCGGCCGCGATGGGATTCGTGCTCGACTCCAAACTTCTGATCATCGCCGGTGCGCTCGACGGGTCGTCTGGTCTCATCCTCTCCATCATCATGTCGAAGGCGATGAACCGGTCGTTCACCAACGTTCTTTTTGGTGCCTTCGGACAGGTGCAGGCGTCGGCCGCCCCGGGGCAGGAAGCCAAACCCGTGCGCAGCGCCACTCCGGAAGAAGCCGCAGCGATTCTGTTGGCGGCGAATAAGGTGGTGATCGTGCCCGGATACGGCATGGCCGTCGCGCAAGCGCAGCATAAAGTGCGCGAGCTTTATGACGCGCTTACCAAGAAGGGAGTCGAAGTCCGCTTCGCCATTCACCCGGTCGCCGGACGCATGCCGGGCCATATGAACGTGCTGCTGGCCGAAGCTGACATCCCCTACGACCGGCTTATCGAAATGGACGAGATTAATGGCGACTTCCCGCAGACCGACGTCGCCCTCATCATCGGGGCCAACGATGTGACCAACCCCGCTGCCCGCACCGATCAGTCGAGCCCGATCTTCGGCATGCCGATCCTCGACGTGGACAAGGCCCATACCGTCATGGTCATCAAGCGCGGCATGAGCCCCGGCTTCGCCGGCATCGATAACCCGCTGTACTATCTCGACCGGACGCTGATGCTGTTTGGCGATGCGAAACAATTTGTGGGCGGGATTGTGCGGGAATTGGGCGGCGGACATTAACATTCTCGGGTTGAGAGAAGCTGGATACATCGCGTTGGTTTTCGTCGGAACCTCGGAGTAGACTTAGCAGGGCGGAGAGCCGCAACCATGGTGTCATCCAACAATGTGATCACCCGTGACCCTGATGTGCTCGGCGGCACGCCAGTTTTTCGAGGAACGAGGGTACCTTTCCAAGCCTTGCTCGACTACCTGGAAGGCGGCCAAACGCTGGACGAGTTTCTTGAAGACTTTCCGACCGTGACTCGCGAAGCCGCTGTTCGAGCCCTGGAGCACGCCAAGTCGCTCGTCGTCGGCCAATTGGGATGAAGCTTCTACTCGACGAGTGCGTCCCCAGAAAATTCAGGAACTTACTGCCCGGCCATGATGGCCGTACCGTGCCCGAAGAGGGACTGGCCGGCAAGAAAAATGGGGAGCTTGTGGCGCTGGCGGAGAAGTCGGGTTTCGAGGTCTTCCTGACGCTCGACCGCGGCCTTGGGTACCAACAAAACCTTCAGGGAAGGGCTATCGCAATAGTCTTGGTCCGCGCTACATCGAGCCGCCTGATGGATCTGTTGCCAGACGGCCCTGACGTTCTGCGGGTACTTCGTTCCATCCGGCCTGGCGATCTTGTAAAGATTGGCTGAAAGGGAGCCCTATACTTCTATGCGAACCTCACCGATTGTTGGCATATTTCTTCTTCTGGCGTCTTTGGCTACCGCCCAACCCCAACCGCAACTCAACCTGATGCCGATGCCCGCCAGCGTTCAGACCGGCGCGGGACAATTGCCGATCACTCAATCGTTCTCCGTGGGCGTCGTCGGAACTCACGATGCTTCGCTGGACGGCGCGGTCCAGCGGTTCGTGACGCAACTTTCGCGCCAGACCGGAATCCCATTCCGCCCCAAGCCGGGCGAGCCCCCCACGCTGCAGATCCACGCCGAGCACGGCCGCCAGGCCGTGCAGAAGCTTGGCGAGGATGAATCTTACGAACTGACCGTCACGGATTCCGGCGCGAAGCTCACCGCACCAACTTCACTCGGCATCCTGCGTGGGCTGCAGACTTTTCTTCAGCTCGCGCAGATCACGTCGTCCGGATTCGCCGTGCCCGCCGTCACCATCAAAGATCAACCGCGTTTTCCCTGGCGTGGCACGCTGATCGACGTGAGCCGCCACTTTATTCCCATCGACGTGCTCAAGCGCAACATTGACGGAATGGCCGCGGTCAAAATGAACGTGCTGCACTGGCATCTTTCCGATGACCAGGGATTCCGCGTCGAGAGCAAAGTTTTTCCCAAGCTCACTGGAATGGGATCCGATGGCATGTTTTACACGCAGGAGGAAATTCGCGATTTCATCGCTTACGCGCATGACCGTGGTATTCGCGTGATGCCGGAGTTCGACATTCCCGGCCACACTCACTCCTGGTACCCCGGATATCCCGAACTGGCCAGCGGCCCCGGCCCCTATACGCTGGACGGCGACGGTCTCGACCCGATCATGGATCCCACGCGGGAGACGACCTACAAGTTCCTCGAGAAGTTTGTTGCGGAAATGGCCAAGCTCTTTCCCGACGCGTATTTCCACATTGGAGGCGACGAGGTCGACGGCAAGCAGTGGGACGCCAACCCACAGATTCAAGCCTTCATTCACGCGCACGGGATGAAAAACAATCAGGATCTACAGGCCTATTTCAACCAGCGCCTGCAGAAGATCGTGGCCAAGAACCACAAAATCATGGTGGGCTGGGACGAGATCCTGCATCCCGATTTGCCCAAGACGATTATCGTGCAGTCTTGGCGCGGACAAGAGTCGCTGGCCGCGGCTGCGAAACAGGGCTACAGAGGCTTGCTCTCGTTCGGATACTATCTCGACTTGATGTGGCCGGCGGCGCGGCACTATGCAGTTGATCCCATGGCCGACGCGGCTGCGACGCTCACTCCGGAAGAGAAGAGCCGAATTCTCGGTGGCGAGTCGTGCCAGTGGGCGGAGTGGGTCACTCCCGAAAACATCGATTCGCACATCTGGCCGCGCAACGCTGTAATCGCAGAGCGGTTGTGGTCTCCACAGGAGATCAAAGATGTCGCCTCGATGTACACGCGGATGAATGCCGTGAGTCTCGACCTCGAATGGCTGGGCCTGACGCACCGCTCCGCTCGCCCGCACATGCTGCATCGCATGGCCGGGACCGGCGATATAACGGCGCTGCGCAATCTCGCGGATGTCGTCGAGCCGGTCAAGGACTACAACCGTTGGAGCGACGCGAAAGGTCCCATTGATTTTCACGCGCCCCTGACCCGCATGATCGACGCCGTCTATCCCGAGAGCGACCCGGCCCGCCACTTCGGCGATCTGGTGCAAACCTTCGTCCAGAGCGGCTACAAAGACCAGGCCGCCGAAGCGCAGATCCGCATGTGGCTCACCACTTGGCGGGATAACGATGCCCGCCTGCATCCTTTGCTCGACCAGACGTTTCTGTTGCAGGAAGACGAGCCGATGTCGCAGGATCTGTCTGCGCTGGGCGCGGCCGGACTGCAGGCGCTCGATTATCTCGACAAGGGCCAGCCTGCGCCGGATTCGTGGAAGACGCAGCAACTCGCCTTAATCGATCAAGCCAAAAAGCCGATGGCCGACCTGCTGCTGATGGTGGCTGCACCGGTGCAACAGCTGGTGGAAGCGAGCGCGGCCGAGCACAAATAAGCCAGGCCGGTCCGCACAAGATGGAATGAGCGAAGCGAAAGACATGTGCACTCGCGTGGGTCAAATACAGAGATCCTTCGCTTCGCTCAGGATGACAGGGTGGCCTTGTGCCGCGAATCTGCGCCACGATTCTAACGGCACGCCACCCTGGCCACTCGCAACACGGCGCACTTCAGTGACATCTCCGCGACCGTCGTCGACCCCTGGACGGCATAAATCGCAGTGCGGCATGGTATTCTATTAACTCCAGCTGCGCACCGTCTTAAGCGGAATTCCTCGCAGGTCCTGAAGAAGTTACAAAGAAACCATGCTTTCAGTCAGCAATGTGTCCATGCGCTACGGCGCCAAAATTCTGTTCGATGAAGTCTCCACGGCGTTTACGCCGGGCAAGCGCTATGGCCTGACCGGGCCCAACGGCGCCGGCAAGTCCACGTTTATGAAGCTGCTGAGCGGCGAGCTTGAGCCGCAAAAAGGGACGGTCGTGCGCCCCCGCAAGCTCGGTGTGTTGAGCCAGGATCAGTTCGCGTTCGACGCCCATTCTGCGATCGACACCGTCATCATGGGCAACAAGCGCCTGTGGGCGGCCATGCAGGAACGCGATGCAATCTACGAGAAGCCCGAGATCACCGACGCCGACGGCATGAAGCTCGGCGAACTCGAAGGTATTGTCGGCGAAGAAGACGGCTACACCGCCGAGAGCGATGCCGCGATTCTGCTGCAGGGTCTCGACATTCCGGACGAGCTGCATTCGCGCAAGATGGGCGAGTTGCAGGGCGGGCAGAAAGTCCGAGTCCTACTGGCGCAGGCTCTGTTCGGTCATCCCCAGGCTCTTCTGCTTGACGAGCCTACGAACCACCTCGACCTGGATTCGATCCACTGGCTGCAGGGATTCTTGAACGTCTACGACGGCGTGGTCATCGCCATTTCGCACGATCGCCACTTCCTGAACAGCATCTGCACTCATATCGCCGACATCGATTACGAAACCATCATCACTTACACCGGAAGTTACGACGACATGGTCGTGGCCAAGACGCAGGTGCGGTCGCAGATCGAGTCGCAGAATGCACAGCGCGAAAAGAAGATCTCACAGCTGAACGAATTTATCGCGCGGTTCGCGGCTGGAACGCGGTCAAGCCAGGTGCAGTCGCGGCGCAAGGAAGTCGAGCGCCTGCAGGTCACCGAACTAGCCCGATCCAACATCGCACGCCCGTTCATCAAGTTCGAGCAGAAGCGCCCTTCGGGCAAGCACATCCTCGAAATCGAGCACCTGGGAAAGGCGTACGGCGACAAGCAGGTTATTCGCGACTTCACCGCCAGCATCACCCGCGGCGAGCGGATCGCGCTCATGGGCCGCAACGGCGCCGGGAAGACCACTCTGCTGAACGCCCTGCTGGCGAATTCTCCGACGACGCCGGAGGCCGAACTGCGCAAGACCAGCGGTTATGACGGCCCCTTCGTAGACTCCGGGAAAGTCATCTGGGGGCACGAGGCCTCCATTGGCTACTTCGCGCAGGATCACCGCAGCCTGATCGAGGGGGGCACGACCGCAATCGAGTGGCTGCATCAGTGGGATGGCGCGGCCGTCACCGAAGAACTGCGCGGGATCCTGGGGCAGATGCTGTTCCAGCGCGACGAGGCCACCAAATCCACCAGCGTGCTTTCTGGAGGCGAGGCGGCGCGCCTGCTCTTCTGCAAACTAATGCTGCAAAAGCCGAACGTGCTGGTGCTCGACGAGCCTACGAACCACCTTGATCTTGAATCGATCAATGCTCTGAACATCTCTTTGCAGCGCTATCACGGGACGGTTTTTCTAGTGACCCACGATCACGATCTCATCGACGAAGTCGCCACCCGCATCTGGCATTTCGAAAGCGACCACAAGATTACCGACTTCAAGGGTACTTACGAGGACTATCAGGCGGCTGTGGTCGCGGTGTAGGCGGACAGCAAATTCCCTTCGATTGCGCTCTGTCGAAAATCCCCACTTCTCGCGCAAAGAACGCGCGAGAAATGGGGCACCCGACAGATTCCTCGCTCCGCTCTCGGCGGGTTTCACCGGCTCCGAGCGGCTCGGAATGACAAGGCTTTTGGGGCCAGGTGGCAGTTGCACCATTTTCGCTGCATGTAAATTAACCAGGTTCTCCACAGTTTTTTGCACCGTTTGCTGTTGCGTTTGGAGCCGCAAGTTGAAGATAATGGCGGCGAGAGTAAGTTGTTGGTATTACCGTGTACAGTCGAGCCGATTTACTGAGGATTCTTCACGTAACCCCGCGCCAGTTAGCCAACTGGGAGCGGAACGGCCTGGTAACGTCTGCGGAAGCCTATTCTTTTTCCGATCTCCTGGAAATCAAAAAGGTTCGCGATCTCTGTGCCATGAGCGTGCGGCCAGCGGTCATTCGCCAGTCGCTCGACGCCATGCGCAAGCAGGCTTCTGGCGTGGAGAAGCCGCTGCTCGAAGCGAGTGCGTTGTCCACGGCTAAGCACCGCGTGGCATTCCGGCATCAAGGCAAACTTCTGGAGCCGATCGCGGGCCAGTTTCTGATGGATTTTTCCGAGCGCGAGAGAGTCGTAACCACCACGCCGGTGCCCCGGTCGGAGTCCAGTCCCCGCGAGGGCGAGGTTACGTCCTGGTTTGCGCGGGGCATCGCGATGGAAGAGGATCCCAACACGCAGCCCGACGCCATCGCCGCGTATCATCAGGTGCTCGAAATCCAGCCCACGCACGCGGCCGCGCACATCAATCTGGGCACGCTTTACTACAACCGCCAGGATTTCGCGCTCGCCGAACGCCATTACCGCCAGGCCATTGAAGCCGATCCGCGCTACTCGCTCGCGTACTTCGACCTCGGCAATGTGCTCGACGAGACCGGGCGCGTGCAGGAGGCGATCCAGACCTACAAGACCGCTCTGCAGCTCGCTCCGACCTACGCGGACGCGCATTACAACCTTGCGCTGGCCTACGAAAAGACCCGCGAACCCCGCAAGGCGCTCAAACACTGGCAAGCCTATGTCAAACTCGACACTTCAGGCCCGTGGTCGGTGCATGCCCGTAGCCAGATCAAGCGCATCCTACAGGCGGACGGGTTGAAGCTGGTTCATTCTCGCCCTCGCTAGCACTCTCACACTTCCAATCGGCGTCGACGTCATCCTGAACGGAGCTGTTTTTCAGGCGGAGTGAAGGATCTCGCGCGCAGACATGCGCTTCCCGCGAGATCCCTCCTCCGGCTGGAAGGCGCCGGAGTTCGGGATGACGCCTCAGAAAATGGAGCAGCCCGCATTCCAAACCTTCGGCGGCGACAGTGTTAAAATCATCGGTTTGCCATCTTACCGACGAAGGTGTTCCCATGCCTGATATCACGCTGCAGGCCGCAGTTCCCACTCCTCTCACTACCCTCACCGAAGACGAGATTCTTTTCCGCGACAACATCCGCCAGTTTGCCGACGAGAAGATCCGTCCTCTGGTCAAAGAGATGGACGAGAAGGGCGTCTTCGACAAAGACCTGATCCACGACTTCTTCCAGCTCGGCCTGATGGGCATCGAAATCCCTGAGCAGTACGGCGGAGGTGGGGCCAAGTTCTTCGAGGCGATCCTGGCCGTCGAGGAATTGTCGCGGGTGGACGCTTCCTCCGGGGTCATCGTCGACGTGCAGAACACGCTGGTCAACAACGCCCTGCTGCGCTGGGGCACGGAAGAGCAGAAAAAGCGCTTTCTGCCCAAGATGGCCACCGAGACCGTCGGCGCCTATGCCCTGAGCGAGGCCGGTTCAGGTTCTGACGCGTTCGCCTTGCAGACACGTGCAGCCCTCAAGGGCAGCGAGTATGTGCTCAACGGGCGCAAGCTTTGGATCACCAACGCCAAAGAAGCCGGATTGTTCGTGCTCTTCGCCACGATCGATCCCAGCGCCGGATATAAAGGCATCACGGCCTTCCTGATCGAAAAAGACTTCCCCGGATTCACCGTCGGCAAGAAGGAAGACAAGCTCGGCATCCGGGCTTCGTCGACCTGCGAACTGATTCTGGAAGACTGCCGGGTGCCCAAGGAGAATGTACTGGGCGAGCCCGGCAAGGGCTACAAGATTGCCATCGAGACTCTGAACGAAGGCCGCATCGGCATTGGCGCGCAAATGATTGGCCTGGCCCGCGGGGCTTGGGAGTTCGCCTGCAAGTATGCCGTGGAGCGCAAGCAGTTCGGCAAAGCTATTTCCGAGTTCCAGGGCATCCAGTTCCAGATCGCGCAGATGGCTACCGAGATTGAGGCCGCGCGCCTCATGGTCTACAACTGCGCCCGCATGAAGGACGCGGGCGTGAACTTCGTCAAGGAAGCTGCCATGACCAAGCTGTTCGCCTCGCAGGTGGCCGAGCGCGTGACTTCGCTAGCCATTGAAATCTACGGCGGGTACGGATTTACCAAGGACTATCCCGTCGAGAAATACTGGCGCGACGCCAAGATCGGCAAGATCTACGAAGGCACGTCGAACATGCAGCTGGCGACCATCGCCAAGCTGGTGCTGGGCAAATAGGATTTCAGCAACGGAAATCCTATTCCGAATGGAAATGCAGCTCGATGAGTTCTTTGGATTCGGCCGCTGCGGGAACAAACTTCCATCGTCCGACAGCATCCTGGGCCGCTTGGACGAGCAGAGGGCTGCCACCCACGGGCTCGACCGCTTTCACGTTACCGTCCGTCGCGACGACCGCTAACACCCTGACTGTGCCGCCGAGGTTCAATCTCTTCGCCGCCTCGGGATAGGTTGGGTCCACTCTTCGGACGACCTTACGTCTAACTTCGGTGGAAGATTGCTGGCTGTGGGCCATGGCTGCAGGTCCAAAGCAGTAGGAAAAAACTAGAAAAAGAACCAGAGCGTACCGCGTCCGCATAAATTAGGGGGTCCTGAGGGGAAATTGTACTTCTAATAATTCTTGGTACCGATGATCGTAAGCGATGACGGACTGCGTGGGAAAGTAACCACAGTAACCAAAATCTTTCCCAAGAAGGTCAGGTTCCTGAAATGGGAGGATGCCCTCTGCGGGGCGCTCCGAGTCGCCTGGCGGCCCACACGTCTGCAACCCAATCGCGCTTGCTCATAATGTGCATCGAGTTGCACATTCCACCTCTCTCCATTCCCATCGCTGGACTGATAACCATTCTGGTATCAACCATTTAGCCAGATTTCGACGGTTGGCTCCCAGGGTGCAATTCCCCAGGTGCCTGCGTGTCCGGGGCGAAGACCGAGGGTGCCACTTGACGACGTTATTCGGGACCACCACCTTACCCATCGTAGCTGACATCAATGTTCCAGCTGCTCCCGCTGCTCCCAAGAAGCATGGCTGGTTGCCCCTGCTGGTCGTTCTTTTTCTGATCTCCTACGGCCTGATGACCATGCTGATCGTTGAGCAGGGTCGGACCATCGAGTCGCAGCGCGCCCTGATTCGCGAGCTCTTCCGTGACAGTACCGAACTGTCGGCGGCCAGGAAGGCTGCGCAGGAGATTGCCCCATCAACCTCGGCCAGGACCCAGGCCCAGATTCCGTCATCCACCCAGCACCCGTCGACCCAGATTCCGTCAACCCAGATTCCTTCAACCCAGCACCCGTCATCCCAGAACCCGTCAACCCAGGCACAAACCAGTCAGACCCCGTCTTCCCAGGCAGGATCGCAACCGGCCGGACCGCGGCATCGCGCGCAGAGCCAGTCCGCCAAAGAAAAACCGGAGTTCCGAATGCCGTCCAAACCAGCCGCAGATCTGGTGGACGATGTCCGGACCCAGATCACGATTTAAGGATTACAAAGCAGCGCGACGAAGAACAAGCTTCACGAACCTGAACACTGCGGCACTTTCGTTCTGTAGGTAGCAGTAAGCGGAAAGAAGTTGGGAACCCGGTTCCAGGGAAACCTGCTTCGGAAACCCTGCTTCGGAAGCCCAGCTTCGGAAGTCCAGCTTCGGAAGCCCAGGTAAGCAAACATGAAGGTCCTGACCCTAGCCTTGTTGTTCAGTCTGCCGGTTGTCCCATTGGCCCCGCAAAAGCCCCTGCGCCAGCCGACCAGCCAGATCGCCAAACACTCCAAGGGCGGACGCTGGTATTTCGCCGCCTCCGGCCACGCCGTGTATTGCTACGGTCCTGTCATGACCCTGCCCCGCGCCAACGGTGACCTGCAAAAAGTCGCCACCTTCTGCCGCGACGGCGGCGCCGTGGTCCCTCTAAAGGATTAGGATCTATACCCAAAAGTTGGCCGAAACGCAGGCGCCTGAAGGATTGTCTAATCGGCCTCTGGCTTCGCGCCCGGCAGGCGCTTTCTCAGGAACGCGATCTGTCCCGTGTGATGCGCCTCGTGCTCGCAGACATGGAACCACTTACAGAGATTGTTGGTCGGTCCCCAGGGCCAGTCTTTGTCGGCGGCTAGAAGCCACGCATCATCGCGCTTGCTGAACTCTGCCAGCGTCTTGGCACGCGTCTCTTGCAGAATCTTCAGGTAGTAGTCCCGGTCGTGGCCCTTGATCGATTTCCGGCCGGCATCCCCTAGATTCATCGCTGCGTCCCACTGTTGCTTCACGGAATCGGGCCAACTGTCCCACTTCTTGCCGTCGAAAGTATTGAGCTGGTAGTACGTCTCTGTGGCCGCCAGATGCAGCATCAACGCGCCGATGGTATTGGCCCTGGGATCAACGAGGTAGTCCAGGTCGGCTTGCGTCAGGCCCTTGGTGGCAGAGATTACTCCGTTGGCCTCGCGCATCCAGGTGAGCAGGGAGACGAACGTTCCCACCTGCGGAGCGTATCCCGGTCTCGGTCCAAGCATATTCAGATTCGAGTCGCTCGGCTCCGCAGTCCCGGGCAGCGAGAGCGGACCAAAAAAAGCAGAGAAGCCGGCGGTAAGAGCGGCTGACCCTTTTAGAAAGTTTCTCCGGTTGGAAAAGCATTGGTTGGCGAAGCGGTCTTCTGCGATGGAATTCGGTATGCTGGTTGGCATGGGCGTCTCCTTCGAAACGAATACGGTGGAGAATACTAGGGGCGTTTGATCGGCGAGTCAATTCGTGTCTCTGCGTCCTGCACGCCCCTAAGTGCATCAAATTTCCACGCGACTCTCTTCACGGAGATCATCATGTCCATTCGACCCGTCAAGCGCCTCATCAAGTCCAAGCCGACGCTCGAAGGCGCCGGAGTGCACCTGCGCCGCGCTTTCGGTTTCGGCAACACTCACGACTTCGATCCGTTCCTTCTCCTCGATGACTTCCGCAACGACGTTCCCGAGGACTACCTGGCCGGATTTCCCTGGCACCCGCACCGCGGCATCGAGACCATCACCTACGTCCTTGCCGGCACCGTGGAACACGGGGACAGCATGGGCAACCACGGCGCCATCGCCGCCGGCGACGTGCAGTGGATGACCGCCGGCAGCGGCATCATTCACCAGGAAATGCCCAAGGGCGATCCCACGGGCCGCATGCACGGCTTCCAACTGTGGGCGAACCTTCCATCGGCGCTGAAGATGACTGCCCCGCGTTATCAGGAAGTGAAGACCGGAGACATTCCGCAGGTCACCGACGACGATGGCACGCATGTGCGCATCGTCTGCGGAAATTTCTGGGGCAAGAAAGGCCCCGTCGAAGGAGTTGCCGCCGACCCCATCTATCTCGACGTGTCGGTGCCTCCGGGCAAACGCAAAACGCTTCCCGTTGAGACGACGCGGCATGCCTTCGCGTACGTCTTCGCCGGCGACGGAAAATTCTGCAACGCCTCCGGCCCGCTCGCCGTCCCGACCGAAGGAGTAGGCTGGGCCGACGTCAAGCCCCCAGCCGACGCCGAGAACCGCTCGCTCGTCGTCTTCGATCGCGGCGATGAAGTCGCCGTGCAGGCTGGCGAAGATGGAATCCGTTTTCTCTTGGTCTCCGGCAAGCCGCTGGAGGAGCCGGTCGCGTGGTATGGTCCCATTGTGATGAACACGCAGGAACAACTGCAGCAGGCATTCAAAGAACTGGAGCAGGGAACGTTTCTGAAGAAATGAGATCGCTGCTTCCTTAAGTAGTCGAATTGCGACCTGAGAATAGTTTCAGTGGGTGCTCCGAATTTACACTCAGGGCGAACGGGCTGCATCGAATCGCGGCGCTCCAGCCCCGGAGGGGCGGGATATGATAGCCCAGGACGTAAGTCCTGGGTAATCGACAAAGATTGGAACCGAGTCCCGTAGGGACGGCACGAGTTTCACGTGTAATTCGCCTGCCATTATGTTGGTTCGACTTTCAGAAAAGCAAACCTCATGCCCGAACTCCCCGAAGTCGAAACCATCGCCCGCGGCCTAGCCAAACGCGTCACTGGAGATGTCGTGGAATCCGTCTGGCTGGGCCAGAAAAAAGAGCCGCTGAAATCTCCCGCATCCGCAATCGTCGCAACCCTGGAACACCGCCGCATCGCCGCCGTCCGGAGAATGGGCAAGCACATAGTCTTCGAGCTAGAAAAAGAAAGTGTGGGGCGGACACTCCTGTCCGCCAAAAGCCGGAGATCGGATCGGAAGCCAAGGGGAGACACAACTGCCCCCACGCAGTCTTCATCAACGCCGCAAGCAGAGGCGGACAGGAGTGTCCGCCCCACAAACAACAGCGCCCAGTGGATCGTGCATCTCGGCATGACCGGCAGCCTGCGAATCTGCGAGCCGCAGACGGAAGTCGTGAAACATACCCACGCGATCCTCCGCTTGTCTTCGGGCCGGGAACTGCGCTTCGTCGATCCTCGCCGCTTTGGCCGCTTGAGCGTCGCGCAGGCTGGGGACTTCGACGCCACCGGCATCGAGCCGCTCGAGGCCGATCTCGACCGCTTCCTCGCCTTGTTCCACGGCCGCAAGACTCCCATCAAAAGCGCGCTCCTCAACCAGAAGCTCCTGCGCGGCGTCGGCAACATTTACGCCGATGAATCTTTATTTCGCGCCGGCCTGCGCCCCCGCCGCCGCGCTTCGACCATCACCCGCGCCCAACTGGGAAAACTTCGTCTCGCCGTAAAAGAGGTTCTGAAGGAAGCGATCGCCCTCGGCGGCTCGTCGATCTCCGACTATGTGGATGCGGACGGCGAAGAAGGATTCTTCCAGCTCCAGCATCGCGTCTACGGCCGCGAAGGCGAACCCTGCCTCGTCTGCAAGACGCCAATTAAGCGCATAGTAATCGCCGGCCGCAGCAGCCACTACTGCCCCGGGTGCCAAACGTGAATTGTTGATTTTCTGATACCCTTCTGCCCATGCCTGATTTTTCCATCGGAGTCGATCTCGGCGGCACCAACCTGCGCATTGCGGCTGTGAGCACCGACGGCCAGCTTCTCGAAAAAATCACACTCGGCGTAAAAGTCGCGCTGGGCCGCGACCACGTCATCGGCGAAATGTGTGACGCCATTCACCGCCTCACCGATCAATATCGCGGCAGCGGCCGGTTTATCGGAGCCGGGATCGCCGTCCCCGGCATTATCGAGATGGAAACCGGAATGATGCGCAAGTCCGCCAACCTTCCCGGCTGGGCCGACTATCCCGTGCGCGACGAAATCGAACGCCGCCTGGGCGCTCGCGTCTTCCTCGAGAACGACGCCAACGCCGCCGCGCTCGGCGAAAAGTGGCTAGGCGCCGCCCGCGATGTCGACAACATGGCAATGCTCACTCTGGGTACCGGCATTGGCGGCGCGATCATTTTAAATGGGAAACTTTTCTATGGCATGAATGGCATGGCCGGCGAGTTTGGACATATCACCATCGAGCCCGACGGCGTCCCTTGCGGCTGCGGCAACCACGGGTGCGCCGAGCGCTACGCCTCGGCGACCGGAGTGGTGCGGATGGCTCGCGAAGCGATTGAATCCGGCCAGGCGCCCGCGCTCGCGAAAGCCGCCAGTTCCGACGCCGAGTTCAGCGCCAAGTCCATTTACAATCTCGCGATCCAGGGAAACGAAGACGCGCAACGCATCTTCCATCGTTTCGGAGTTGCCCTGGGGATGTTGATGGCTGATTTGGTCAACGTCCTGAACCTGGATATGTTTGTGATCGGCGGCGGAGTGGTCAGCGCCTGGACCGCTTTTGCGCCGCTTATGTTCGCGGAGCTGCGTGAGCGTTCACTGGTCTACGCTGCCACTGCCCCGGAAGATCCTCTGGGCAAGAAAGAAGGCGCGTCCGCCCAGATCGCCGGCTACACACGTAAGAAAACAATCATCACCCGCGCCCTGCTGGGCAGCGACGCCGGCCTCTACGGCGCCGCCAGAATCCCGATGTCGTAACTGGGCGATCTGCTTTTGGAGAGTTGGTTTTGAGATTCACTTTTGGGATTTGCTTTTGGGTGGCGCAGCGCTTTCAGCGCTGCGATGAAGAGCCTCTCTGGAAGAGGGCTTTAGCCCCTGAGGCACATCTACGACGTCGTCTTGATCTTCCGCACCGCATTTAGAAAAACCTGATTCTGCTCCGGCGTCCCAATGCTCACGCGAATGCAACTCGGCGCACCCCACCCACCCAATGGTCGCACGCTGACTCCCTCCCCGCGTAGCCGCTCCGCGAACCCGAAAGCGTCTTCCCCCACGTCGCAGTAAAGAAAATTCGCCGATGTCGGAACCACCCGGTATCCCAAATCCGTCAACCCCGTGCTCAGAATCTGTGCCTGCTCCGCGTTATTTGCGACGATTCGCTGCACATGATGCAGATCGTCAAGCGCCGCCACGGCCGCGGCCTGCGCTACCGACGACACGGAAAATGTCTCGCGCATGCGGGCGCAGTACGCCAGCAGCTCCGCCGGGCCCAACCCGTATCCCACGCGCAGCCCCGCCAGCCCATGCGCCTTTGAAAACGTTCGCATCACGACAACGTTGGCATCATGCTGAACGTAGTCCGTTGCCCGCGAATACTCAACCTTCCGCAGCGCCGCGAAATGAGTCGCGAAATCGTAGTACGCCTCGTCCAGAACCACCACCACATGCCCCGGAACTTCGGCGATGAACTTGTCGACCGCCGCGGCGTCGATCATCGTCCCGGTCGGATTGTTAGGATTCGCCAGGAAGACGAGGCGCGTATCCTCGTTAATCGCATCCAGAACCGCGGCCGGATGGAATCCATCCTCGCGCATGGGCGCCTCGATCAGCTGCGCTCCGGCGGCGTGCACCGCCATGCCATAAACGATAAACGACAGCTCGCTGGTCACAGCGTTCAATCCTGGCGCGAGCATCGTCTGACAAAGCAAGGTCAGCATCCCGGTCGATCCCGCGGTTACTAGAACGTGCTCGTCTGGAATATCGTGGTGTGCGGCCAGTTTTCGGCGCAAGTCAGCGCAATGATCGTCGGGATAGGAATTCACTGCGGTTATCGCCGCCTGCATCGCTTGTACCGCGCGCGGCGACGGGCCAAAAGGATTTTCGTTGGAGTCGAGCTTGATGAGCCGCGACTGAGAACTTGCGGAAGCTCCGCTCTCGGACTGAGCCGGAAGGAATCCGGCCATCTCGCGCGCCGGCTTCGAAACCAGATCAAAGAATCGGCTCATACTCGCGGCGCATCACTGCAGGGATTTCTTGGGCGCACCAGTTGTGCTGGCAGACTTCAATTTTTCTATTTCTCGCAACGTGAGCGATCGAAACTTGCCCGGCGGAACGTCGAGCGTGAGCGGTCCGTAGCGAACTCGCTTGATCTTCTCCACGTGATGGCCAACGGTCTCAAACATGCGGCGAATCTGCCGGTTCCGTCCCTCCACCAGGGTGATCTCGTACCACGGGTTCGCCGCTTCTTTCACCACGCGCACCAACGCCGGCCCGGTCTTCACGCGTTTTCCATCGTCGGTGGCGATGGAGACGCCAGCCCGCAACTTGGCAATCGCTTCTTCCTTGGGCGTTCCCGCAACTTTCACCACATAAGTCTTGGCGACATGCGATGCCGCTTTCATCAGCCGGTGCGCGAGATCTCCATCGTTGGTCAGCAGCAGCAATCCTTCGCTGGCGTAGTCCAGGCGTCCGATGGGATACACGCGGCCCTTTACGCCGTGAATCAAATCCATCACGGTCGGCCGCTTCTGCGGATCGCTCATGGTCGTGACATAACCCTTGGGTTTGTTGAGCAGGAGGTA
Source organism: Acidobacteriota bacterium (assembly GCA_013289685.1). Taxonomy (GTDB): domain Bacteria; phylum Acidobacteriota; class Terriglobia; order Terriglobales; family Acidobacteriaceae; genus Sulfotelmatobacter. Next base: position 102,393 of record JABCZL010000016.1, read on the forward strand.
GGTGTGCCGCTGCGCTCCATGAAGAAGTTTTCCATTCACGCGTACGTGATCCGTTTCCGGATCGGCCTTGCTCCCGAGTTCCGTCACCACGGTCCCGTTGACCTGCACGGCCCCCGACGAAATAAGCTTCTCCGCCGTTCGGCGGGAAGCGACTCCGGCAGCAGCGATAATTTTTTGCAGGCGTTCCAACGGCATAAGAAAACTCAGAACAGGAGAGGCGAAAAGGACGACACAAAAAAATCAGCCCCGTTAGCCCGCTTTCTCCGACACGCTTTCGTTCGTCTCAGGGTCCGCTGCAGGCGCGCTCTCGGCTTCCGCCGGTGCGCTCTCCGCGGGAATCAACTCCGACTGAAACGATTCCGCTACCAGCTTCTCGAACTCCTCCATGCTGGGCAGTTCGTTCACATCCTTTAGCCCGAAGCGCATCAGGAATTCCTTGGTCGTCTTGTAAAGAATTGGACGCCCGATGACCTGCTTGCGCCCCGCGGTCGTAATCAGCTTGCGATCGAGCAGGGTCCCAATCACCCCGCCGGAATCGACGCCGCGAATATCGTTGATCTCAGGAACCGTAGCCGGCTGCTTGTACGCGATCACGGCCAGCGTCTCCAGCGCCGGCAACGATAGCCGGATCGGCGGCTTCAAACTCTTCGCGAAGGCTCGCACCACCTCGTGCTGCTCTGGCTTAGTCGACATGCGGTATCCGCCCGCCACCTGGCGGATCTCGATGCCGTGATCCGGCCCACCATACTCGCCGACAAGTTCTTCAAGACACGAGCGAACGCGCGACTTCATCTCGGCCTCGTCGGCCGCCCCGTCCGCAATGACGGTCTCTTTCACCAGCTGCGACACCTGTTCCAGCGTAATCGGCGTTTCCGCCGCGTAAATGATGGCTTCGAGTTGAGCTTTTAGGGACATAGTAATAAGTGGTTAGTGACTAGTGGTTAGTGGCCAGTAAATCAGAATAACTAACCACTAGCCACTAGCGACTGGTTCATCTCCAGTCGTCGCGTACCGCCGACTGTTCGTTCATAATTTCGTCGAAGTGCGTGTGCTTGCGCACCGCGATCTCACCGAACAATTTCTCCTGCCTTACCTGGATCGCCTGCAGCCGCACCATTTCCAGCAGCGCCAGGAACATGCACACCAGCGCCTGCCGCGACGGAACCCGCATGAGCAGCTGTTTCAGCCGGATCGGCCGGTCCTCCAGATCGAGCCGGCGTCGCAGATAATCGATCATCTGGCCGACGGTAACCGTTTCCTCGTCGACGTTGAGCACCGGACGGGTGCGCACACGCTCCAGCACCTGCTGAAACGTTTTGACGAGGTCGATGACGTCGGCGGCGATTTCCGGCTCCGCGCCCTCCGCCTCCATGAATTCCTTCAGCGACGGATTCGACAGCACCGCATCTTCGATCTGCTGCTTCTGCAAAAGCATCTGCGCCGCCGACTTGAATTTCTCATGCTCCAGAAGCCGGTTGACCAGTTCACCGCGCGGATCTTCCTGTTCCTCCGCAGTCGCATCCGGATCGCGCGGCAGCAGCATCTTCGACTTGATGTGAATCAGCACCGCAGCCATGTAAATAAATTCCGCCGCCACGTTCACATCGAGTTCGCGAATCTTCTCCACATACGCCAGATACTGCGCGGTAATCTTCGCGATGGGAATGTCGTAAATGTCGATGTCCTGCTTGCGAATCAAATCCAGCAGCAGATCGAGCGGCCCTTCGTAAACATCGGTCACGGCCACGGCAAAAGGGAAGTCGCTTTCTTCCTTCTTGGCAGCGTCCCTGCGCGCGCTCGCAACCATAACCGGTGGTGCAGCCCCCGCGGTCGTCTCATTCAACGCATTGAGTTTTGAATTGTCCGTCATCGCAGAATCAGTGCTACGTCCGGGTGACCCACCCTTGTCGCGGTTTTTGCGACAGGGTGGGGAAGTTGACTTTTACTTCGGTCCCTCATACTCCAACGACATCCCCATCGCCGCTCTGACATCGTCCATCGTCTCGCCCGCAGCCTTGCGCGCCCGCTCGGTGCCCGCTTCCAGAATATCCCACGCGAGCCGCGGATTCTCCTCATATTTCTTGCGCTTCTCCTGCATCGGATTCAGCAGCTTTACAATTCCATCCGCCGCCCACCCCTTGCACTCGATGCACCCAATCCCCGCCGACCGGCAGCCTTCATTCACCTTGGCTATGGTGGCCGCATCGCTGAAAATCTTGTGCAGATCGCCCACCGGGCACACATCGGGATTCCCCGGATCGGTCCGCCGCACCCGCGCTGGATCGGTCACCATCGTCTTCAGCTTCTGCCGCACCACCGGCTCCGGATCGGTCAGCAGGATCGTGTTTCCATACGACTTCGACATCTTGCGACCGTCGGTGCCGGGCAGCTTGGCGGCCGGCGTGAGCAATGACTGCGGCTCGGGGAAGACTGGTTTCGACGCGCCGTAGAATCCGTTGAACCTTCTTGCAATCTCCCGGGTCAACTCCACGTGCGCAACTTGATCTTCACCCACGGGCACCACATCGGCCTTGTAAATCAAAATATCCGCCGCCTGCAGGCACGGATAACCAAGAAACCCATAGGTGGTTAAGTCTTTGCCCTTGATGTTTTCCTGCTGCTCCTTGTACGAAGGCACACGCTCCAGCCAGCCCAGCGGCGTGATCATCGAAAACAGCAGATGCAGCTCCGCATGTGCCGGAACGTGCGACTGAATAAAGATCACCGACTTCTCAGGATCGAGCCCGGCGGCCAGCCAATCGGTCACCGCTTCGATCGAGCTTTCCTTTACCAGCGAAGTATCGGCGTAATCAGTGGTAAGCGCGTGCCAATCCGCCACCTCGAAAAAGCATTCATACTTCTCCTGCATGCCGACCCAGTTCTGCAGCGCGCCCACATAGTTGCCCAGGTGCAGCTTGCCAGTCGGGCGCATGCCACTCAGCACGCGTTTGCGAGATTTGAAGGATGATGTCGGGTGTGGAGATGTCATGCCGGGGCTGATTTCGATACTAACACGCGAAAACCCTATCCCGCGCGCCCAACCGAGTGGTTCAAATGTGGGGACAGCCGCCTCTGCCGTCTTTCCGCGCGCCGCCAGCTTCGCCACCGGATGGATGATGACCCTCGCCTATTACATCGTCTGCCCACGGGAGGCGGTTGCTGTGAGCCGCATCGCCGGCTACATCCTGCCCGGCCTCGATACGATGATCATGCGTACATTCAGCGACCTCATTCAAGAGTCACCAGCTTGCATTGACTTGACCCGATGCCTCGGTCATCTGGGGAGGCAAGGTGAAATGAAATGTTGCCCCTCGTCCATCGTTAGAGGTCGCCCACAACCGCCCCCCATGCGACTCCACAATGGAACGGCTGATAGCCAATCCCATGCCGCTGCCTTGTGGCTTACCACGCAATCAACGGAGCCGAAGACTCTCGCGCAGTTCTCTTCGGTCGCTTGCGCCTCTTCACAGCAAATCCTGCTTTCATCAACAACAAGCCCCCACCATCGGGTCCACTCCCTAAGTGATCTTCGAGTCTGGCGGCCATCGCGCTAGCATTCCATCTGAACGACTTTTCTTCAAAGCATGGGCTGTTAGGGATGCCGCCGAATAGGAGCAGAATCAGGCGGGTTCGTTCCCTCCATCGGGAGTGACCTGCGAGAATCCTTCGCTCTACTGGAAACAGCCCACGCTTTCTCACCGCACTCGCAGTTGCGAGTGCAACGCACATCAGGCAACGCCCATCAGCAAACTTTCCGCCACACTCCGCTCCCACGCCTTATGAGGTTGGGGAAAACTCCGATTCAGGCTCGCTTTGAAAGCGCGCGGCTTTTCAGCCGCGCCGCAAGTCTTGCGAAATGAATGACGGCTTTACAGTTTGTTGAAAAACTCGGATTTGTCGGTGCTACCGTGGAAGAGCGGCCCTTTAGGGCCGCGTAAGCCGTTGAGAATTAATCTGGGCTTCAGCCCTCGTCGTCGTTTTTCTTCGACCAACTGAGTTTTGCAGCATACTGTTTAGCCGCTGAGGAAAATTTCGACCTCGCAAAAGAGTTTTTCCGCAGCCTCTTATACCGCTAAGCCGCGCGCGCTCCCACCAGGGCATCGTATTCCTGCTGCGACTGGCCGGGCAGCAGCACCCACATGGTGTACACACCGATCGCGGTCCCGAACGGAATGTTGAACAGAGAAATAAACGCCAGCACCAGCGCAACCACACGCGCCCAGGGTTCGCGCTGCATCAATCCCCAGCCCGTGATAAATCCGCACGCCGCCTTGGCCAGCACAATGATTCCAAGCGTGGTCATCAAAGCGCTCAGAAATCCGACGGGCACGTCCGGTGGCACTCCCCCCGGCATCTCACGCAGGTGCGGGAAAAAAACATTGCCGAGAATCAGCAAGATCAGGCCTCCCACGGCGTTCAACGCCGACATGGCCAGCCACAAAATTCCGAGCAGGTGCACGTGCGACTGCACGCGGTTTGGGACCGGCTGCATGACCGTGACTGGACCGACAATTTGCTTGCCGCACTTGGGGCAGAACCCTTGCCCCGGTTGTACCGCTCCGCCGCATCCATCGCAGAACATGGAAGCCCTCCCCAAAAAACTCGCTGCCCCGTCTCTTCGTCGTCACAAAATACTTACAACAGATGATACGTAAGATGATACGTAGAAAACGCGCCGCAGTTCAGTATTCCGCACCTCACGATCGTCGCAAGTTCCACGCGTCCCGAAATGAAATGCAAAAACGAAGAGGCCACCCGGCAACTGGGTAGCCTCTTCTTCAAGGGAGAATAGTTCCAACGGAGCTTTGAAATCCGTCAAAACTTTCTGCGCAAATCTTATGAGCCTAAAAACGGGGGTGTCAAGGGATTTTTGGGAAATAAATGTCTTTGTTTTCAATATGTTACAGAACCAATTAATACCCGCGGCAAGTGTAGCAATTTGAGACAAAAGCCCCTGGGAAACTTCCTAAGCCGATCTATCTAAAGCCACTTACTTAGGGTTTCAGGGGCGTCAGGCAGGATTTTGGGGTGCCGGGCGGCCCTCGTCAGTCCCCCCTTGGGAGGCTCCTTTGACCACCGTTTCCGTCAGACGAAGCGAGATGAATTCCATCTGCTCCGGGCGGTCAAAGACCCGGTCAGGATACCAGCGCTTCATCAAAATGCGGATTCCACCAAACGCAACGCCGGCGACCACAGCGAGTCCCGCTAGAATCCCGCTGAGGACGACGATGTTGAGAATCAGCTTGTACAGGTCGCGAACCTCCGCGTTGTCGGACGCCTGATTCCAGGTGACCCTGGCTTCGTAGTTCACCATGTCGCGCAGAGCCTTCGCATCGCTCTCGGAAACCGGTCCACTCGCGATGACAACAATGGGTCCAGTGCGCTTGCTGAAGAACGTTCCCGCGCTCTCGACGCTCGCAACACCCGGCTGCGGCTGCGCCATGTGATGCGCAGCATCGATGCGGAGCAGATGCCCGGCCGCGAGCTGCGGCGTGGGATACGAGATCAGTATCAACGTCGCTTCCCCGCTCGATGTGTTATAACGCGCCAGGGTCACTTCGGAACTGGCATCGAAGTCCACCAGGTCCGCGGAAACCGCCGGCGCCTGCGCAGCCAGCGCTGCCGGGCCCATCACATACTTTTGCGTGTTCTCGACGTAGCCCCGGTGCGGCATGAATTCGATAAACGTGGGGAGGTTGGCGGAATTCCCGCTGGGACGGGGAAGCGCCCCCGCCAACACGCGCAACTGTGCTCCCGACATGGCAGATTCCTGGCTGAACTGCGCGTCCACCAGCACATGCCCACGGTAGAAGAGCACACGCTGTCCCAGAACCGCAGACTGATCGCCGATCTTGTCTTCCTTCGTCCTCTCCGCCGTCATCTCCGGCTGCAAATAAAACGTGTATGCACCGAACGCGCCCGAGGCGTCGGCGAAACGCGCAGCGCGGATCTTCAGCGTGCGGCCATCTTCCCGGGTGTAGGTCGCGAAGGCCAGGTCCGAGAATCCGTACTCCTTGAGCACAGCGGCATTGGCCGGATCGGCCACTGCCGCGTCAGTGCTGATTCGCGGAGCGCCTTGCATCTGCCATCCCTCAAACTGTTCCGGAAGCAGAGCAGGAGCTTGCTCCGCGGCACGAGCCGGCGCCTGGGCTGCGGGTTTACTCTTCGCAGCCACCGCGCCCAACAACAGGCATGCGAGACAAACAGCGATACCAACGGAACGGAAAAAACTCATGGAATGGCCCTGGACTTCAGAACTCCTGCTGTTAATTAGACCACAGACCAGGGAGAAAGGTTTCCGAATCCTCGTAAGTGCTTGATCGCACACGCCTTGAGTCACCTCCACGAGGCTGGTTACCTTTGGGCCGCGCCCCTACCCGTCGGGGCCATTCACACGCGACGATTCTGGGGGCAAACTAGCTCTGGGTGACGGAATGTCTTCAGATGTAGATACGAATCAGCGGCGCGGGAATCGCACCAAAGCAGTGATTCCCGTAAGAGTGAAGGGCAAAGACAGCAACGGAAAAGCTTTTGACGACCTGGTGCATACGCTGGACGTAACTCCTGAGGGAGCGCGTTTGGGCTCGGTCCGCCACGAATTGAATTTGGGGGACGAGATCACCGTGTTCTATCGCCAGCGAAAGATACAGTTTCGCGTGATGTGGACGAAGAAAATGAAAGGCACATCCGAGTTTCAGGTGGGACTGAAGGCTGTGACCCGGGACAGTGAAGCGTGGGGGCTGAATTCTCCGGAATTCAAGCGTGAGCCCGCTTTTTCATCAGCGGCGACTCAGGCCTCAGCGGCGGTATAGGGGAAAGGAAGCACTTTATGAGCTATTCATTTCGCAATCTTTGGTCCGATGAAGCAGGTCAGGATATCGCCGAATACTCCGTCATGCTGGCGGTAATCCTCGTGATTGTCGTGGGCACTGTGCGCCTGATCGGCTCCAACGCAAGCAACATTTTTTCGCAGGTGGGCAGTTCGCTGCAGTAAACCGGAATTCTCCTGATGGGTCTGAATACTATTGGCCAGCAGCTTTGTCGAGCTTGCTGGCCACTTTTATTCCGCTCAATCCATCCACATACTTCGCGATGCCTCGATACAGCGACTCGGCAATCCGCTGGCGGTAGTCGCTGGTCTCCAGGCGATGTTCGTCGGCAGGATTGCTGACAAACGAAATCTCCGCCAGGATCGAAGGCATGTTGGCCCCGATCAGCACGATGAACGGCGCCTTCTTCACCCCGCGGTTGCGGATGCCGGGGCTCTTGGCCGCCAGGCCGCTGTGCAGCGACTCCTGCACATCTCCGGCGAATTCGCGGGATTCTTCGATCTTTTCTTTCAGCGCGATCTTCTTCACCAGATCCTGCAGTTCGTAAATGGATTTTTCCGAAACCGCATTTTCCCGCGCCGCCACTTCCAGCGCTTCCGGCGAAGACGTGAAGTTCAGGTAATAGGTCTCGACGCCGCGGGCCGCAGAATCCTGGCTGGAGTTGGCGTGGATCGAAATAAACAGGTCGGCGCGCTGCTGGTTGGCGATGGCGGTCCGAGTTTCGAGCGGGATGAACGTGTCGTCCTTCCGCGTATAGACGACTTCGGCGCCCAGGCGCGTCTCCAGCAGCTTGCCCAGCCGTCGTCCGACCTCGAGCACCAGATCTTTTTCCTGCAGGCCCTCGGGGCCGATGGTCCCGGTATCGTGCCCGCCGTGGCCGGGATCAATCACGATCCTGCCAATCTTCAGGCCCAGCGCCCGGATCAACGACCGGTCGCCGCGCGCCGTTGGCCGGGCCTCGCGGGCATCGGCATCCAGGTCCGTCGTCTTTTTGCTGGAACTGAGATGCGGCAGCGGCAACGTCTTGCCCCGCGCCGGGCTCGCGGGAGCGGAATCGCTGGCCGCCTTCTCGTCCGGGCCAGCCGCGTCAGAATCCGAAACCGGACTGGTCTTGTGGGAAGTGCTGGCTGACGCCTTATGCGACTGCTCCTTCGGAGCCGCCAGCTTGACGACCTCCGCTGGAGCAGAATCGTCGTCGTCATCCGCTTCGACTATCACTTTCTTCACGATTCCCGGCGTTGTCTTGACGTCGCCAGCAGCCCGCTTCGATGATCCTGACGATGAACGGGACTTCGAGCCTTCGGGGGTGTCGTTCGACGCATCGTTCGACGCGACGTTCTGATCGTCGTGAATCTGCTCGCTCTTGCTGACCGGCTTCCCAGCCAGCGCCTTCAGGTCAGCCTTCAACTCAGATTTCGGAACATCTCTTGGACCGTCAGACTTTGGACCGCCAGATTTCGGACCATCCGATTTCGATCCCGCCCTCGGTGGCGCTTCCACGTCGGCCGTCGCAGTCGCAGCATCCTTCAGCTCCCGCGCGCGCGCCATCTGGCTGTCTTTACCTTTGCCCTGAGCATCCTTCCCGTGAATGTCAATAATCAGCCGGTAGGGATTGGGCAGCAGAAAGGCTTCGTAGTCCGAGAGACTGTCGACTTCTAGCACTACCCGCGTGCGGCCGGGCTGAAACTGCGCCACCCGAATCTTCTTCAGGAACCCGTCATCCACATCGAAACTCTTGCCCACCAGGGTTGAGGCCAGCTTGGTGTCGCGCAGGTCGAAGAAAATGCGGTCGGGATGCGCAATGCGCTGCGACCCAAATTTGATTTCGCCCTCCAGGTCGATGGCGACGCGGGTGTAGTCCGGCGTGGACCAGTGCCGGATTCCGGTCACCCGCGGAACCCGCTTGAGATGCGGCTCCGATTCCTGGTCGTCCTCCTCGGCCTTCGCGTCGGTCTTAACGTCGGCCCGAATGTCGGCCTTGGAACCGGCTTGTGCGTCAGTCTTAGGTTCGGGGGTAAGGTCAGCGCGAGTATCGACGGCCTTGGCCGTCTTGCTCTTGTCGGCAGTCTCTTTGCCCCGCTTCTTCTGCGCCTCGGCCGTCTTCTCAGCCTGGGCCTCGCGGTCGAGTTCGGCCACCGCTTGCTGGGCATCTTCTACCAGGCGGTTATGCGGATAGCGGTGCAGAAACTCCTGAAACACGCTGCGAGCCTGCTCCGGATCGTTCAGGTCGTCTTTGTAAATTTCCCCGATCGTAAACAACGCATCGCAACGATACTTACTGCCGGGATACTCCCGCCGCAGAAACTTGTACTGGGCGATAGCCTCATGCAGAATCTTGTCGTCGTCGAAGCGCCGCCCCATTTCGACCAGCGTCTCCGCCACGGCGACCACGCTGGGATCGGCCTTCCCCGAGGTAGGCGCCCCAAAATAGACATTACGGTAGTTGTTGATTACCCGCTGGTAGTCGTGCCGCGTGCGGTCGGCTGGAGGACGTCCATTCAGCGCTTCCCGCATGCGCTCGGCGGCGGCAAAGTGGTCCCGAGCCCAAGCTTCGGTGTGATGCGCGCGGGCATAAGCGTAGTTCGGCGCTCCGGAAAGCGCCCCCAGCAACAGCAGCGCTCCCCAGCGCAACCCGCGCTGGCTCGATTTCATTTTCAAGTCGTCGGTCCGTTACTGTCTCGATCCAACGTTGCAGTTGAACTGCCTAAGGTACCTGAGAGATAACTTATTCCGGTGCCCCATCCTTGTCGCGTTCTGTGCGACAGGGTGGGGATTTTGATCCATTATCCTCTACAATGATGCCGCCAACCTAATCCGTGTTGCTGATATAAAGCACGCCCCGCGCATCCCGTTGAACCCGCACGGGATCGTGACTGGCGCCGGACGGAGAAAGATCGAAACCCCCGTAGTAGAGGTTGGTAATTCTCCGCACATAGTTCTGAGTTTCCGAATAATGCGGCACGCCCGCACTTCGCCGCACCGCTCCCTCGCCCGCGTTATAAGCCGCCAAAGTCAAGTTCACGTCGCCGTTGTAGCTCTCCAGCAGGTATTTGAGATGCCGCACTCCCGCATCCACATTCTGATCCGGGTCAAACGGATTCTTCACCTTCAACTGCCGTGCCGTCTTGGGCATCAACTGCATCAGGCCAATGGCGCCCTTGCTCGAAACCGCGTTGGAATTGAAGTTCGATTCCACTTTCACCACCGCCCGCACCAGGTTCGGATCCACATTGTGCCGCGCGGCAGCCATCACGATCGAGGAATCAATCTCTTCCTGCGAAGCCTGATGTCCCCGGGCATTGGCCGCCACGATTTTGGCATTCGCCGACTGTACCGAATCGTGCCCGTAGTACTGAGCGAAGCCCTGGCTAACCTCCGCCGCAGCCGACCGTGCCGCCTGCATCGACGCCGTACCCGCCGAAGGCACCGGCTTCCAGCGATTCTCTTTACCGCTCCAATACACCAGCGACGACCGCCTGGACTGGGAAGCCGGCGTTGCATGTTTCTGCACCGGCGTATCCTCGTTCACATAAACCCTGCGCCCATGCTCGTCAGACGTGGTGATCCCATTCGATCGGCCATCGCCCTCGGCCGCACACACGGGAGTTGGATAGAGAAAAAAGGAGGTCGCGATTGCCGTCGTGGCCGTCAGCATCAATGCGAGTTGCAGGCGCTTTCGCATAATCCGGGCTTTCCCTTTCACTGAACTTTCGCTGAAGGGCGTTCAGACAGACCAAACCCTCCCCATGTTCTACCCGGAACCTGACGGAGAATCCTGAACCAGAGTAGGACGATTATAGGCGGCAGGGGATAGGCGGGCAATCTCCCAAAAGGGAGTAGAACCATCGGAGTAATATCGGTAACTGCTTGAAAAATATATCTCTTAGAACATTCTTAGACGAGCTGCGGAGGAGGCTAAGGTAATGGCCTAGCCAGGTTACCCAAGTGTGCGTGTGGGGACAGCCGCCCTCGGCTGTCCGCGGAGCGAAGCTCAGCAAGCTTCTGACTTCACCCCTTCTCCAGCGCCGCCGCAAACGCATCCAGCGACAACGACCGCAACAGATTCCGCCGCATCCCCCGCTCCACTTCAGCCAGCCGGTCCGACGCCGCGGTAATCCACTCAAAATCCGCCGACTCGGCCAGCCGCTTCAGCTCGCCCGCAATGTCAGTATTGCGAATCATCTCCGGCGCCCCCGCCTCAATCGACGCCAGATCGCGCAACAACGAATACAGCGTCCGAATCAACTGCTCCGTCTTTTCCCGACCCTCCGCTCCAGGCCGGTACGACTCGGTCACCTTGAACAACTCGCTGTGCTCCCCGCCCCGCAGCGCCGAGTTCAAAATCGCCAGCGCATGTCCACGAGCCGCCACATACGCCGCCAGATCGAACCCGCGCGCCCGTCCCACCGCCCCTTCCGACAGCCGGGCCACCAGCGCGCGCTCCGCCGCCTTCCACTCCGGACGATGCTCCGCCAGATATCGCTCAATCTCCTCCGCCGCCAACGCCCCCAGCTGAAACACCATCGACCGTGAGCGGATCGTCGGCAGCAATTCCCCAGGATTCTCCGTCAGCAGAAAAATCGTCGCGAACTCGGGCGGCTCCTCCAGCACCTTCAGCAGCGAATTCGCCGCCTCCTTCATAAACGCCGAATCGGTGAAGATGTAAACCCGTTCCCGCCCCTCCGCCGGACGGTAATAAATCGTCTCAATCACCCGCCGCACCTGGTCCACCTTGATCATCATCTGCGGCGGATCCGGCGGAATAATCAGCACATCCGGATGCGTCTGCACAAACAGCCGCGTCTCTTTCTTGTCCGTCTCCCGCAGATTCTCCCGCGCCTCCACCGCCTCAGCGAACCGCGCATCCAGATCGCCCGCCTGCGCGATGCGAACACAGTTCGCACACTTCCCACAAAAATCCGGCAGCCCATCTGTGGTAGTCGGTGAAAGGCAGTTCAGCACCTGCGCCAGCATCAGCGCCAGCGTGTATTTCCCCGATCCCTGCCCGCCCGAAAGCACCACCGCATGCGGAAAGCGCTCGCGCACCAGCATATCGCGCAGGCGATGAATGGTTTCCGCATTGCCGTGAAAATCAGAAAACATAGAAATCAAAGTCTAGAAATTGGGATCTTTACAAATTGCCATCTCTATAAAATTGTCATCCTGAGCGAAGTGGCGACAAGCGAAGCGCAGCCGCCACGCAGTCGAAGGACCCCGTGCCCGCCGGCACAACCAGCGGCCCGTCAGGGAGTTCCCACCACCGCCCAAGAAAACTACAGCTTCAACTTCCTCCGCACAATCTCCACAATCCGCGCATGCGTCTGCCCCGGCGTCCCGCGTGCATCCACCACCGCGACCCGCCCATGCTCCCGCGCCGCGAGCGCCAGATATCCCTCATGCACTCGCGTAAAGAAAGCCCGCGTCTCCTGCTCGAACCGGTTCTCGTCGCTGTGCCCGCGGACCGCAACCTTCGACGCCCGCTTATTCCGGCGCCGCGCCCGGCTCAAACTCGCACCCGCCTCCGAATCCAGCAGAATCGTCAAATCCGGCTGCAGATTCCCACACAGCACCCGATGCAACTCCCGCACCGCCTCGCTCCCCAACTTGCGCCCGCATCCCTGATAAGCCTCTGTCGAATCCGTGAACCTGTCACATAAAACGACGCTGCCCGCCGCCAGCGCCGGCTCAATCACCTCGGCGATATGTTGCGCCCGCGAAGCGAACATCAACGCCATCTCGGCCAGCGGAGAAAGCCCCGCCGTCCCGGAATCGAGCAGGACCTTGCGGATCTTTTCCCCCGTCGGGGTGCCCCCCGGCTCGCGCGTCTCGACTACCTTGTGTCCGGCCGCGCGCACCACCGCCGCCAGCTTCCGCATCTGCGTGCTCTTGCCGGTTCCGTCGAGCCCTTCAAACGTGATGAATTTCCCGCGCCGGTGCATCTGCGGAATCATAGCAGCAGGCAGCGCCAGTGGAAGAGCGGCGCTTCAGCGCCGCGTTGCGTTCTGAAAAGCGGTTAACCGGCTTCAGCCCCGTGGTACTCTTTCACTCGAAAATCCACACGAATTCTTATGAAGATCTCCCGCGTCGCCGGCTGCTCAACTCTTGCCCTGCTGTCCCTCCTCTACACGCCGGCCCGCGCCCAAACTCCCATCCTCGGCTTCACCCCCGCCCATGCCACCCGCGAAACCGCTGTAGAAGAAAAATTTAAATCCATCCCCACCCCCGACGAAGAACGCCGCCAGCACCGCATCTTCACCGCCGAACCCCACGTCGCCGGATCGAAACGCAACAACGAACTTGCGGAATACATTCGTGACGAGTGGAAAAAGCAGGGCCTCGAAGACGTCATCATTCGCCGCTACGACGTCTATGGCACCAATCCCAAAAGCGCTTCACTCGAGATGATCGCGCCCACGCACTATCAAGCCACCTTGCGCGAAGCGCCCCTCGACGCCGATCCCGACTCGAAAAATCCCGCCATCAGCGGCGCCTGGCTCGGCATGTCCATTTCCGGCGACGTCACCGCGCCCGTCGTTTACGCCCACAGCGGCAATCCCGAAGACTACGACCTGCTGCGCAAAAACGGCATCAGCGTCAAAGGCAAGATCGTCCTCGTCCGCTACTCGAATCCCTACAGCTATCGCGGATTCAAAGCCCTCATCGCGCAGCGCGAAGGCGCGGCCGCCATCCTCATCTACAGCGATCCGCAGGAAGACGGCTACAAGAAAGGCAAAGTCGATCCCGACGGCCCCTGGGGCCCGGAATATAAAATCCAGCGCGGCGCCATCACCTACGACTTCATGGTCCCCGGCGACCCGCAAACGCCCGGCTGGGCCTCAGTCCCAGGAGCAAAACGCATCCCGATTGAAGAAGCAATCTCCGCCCCGAAAATTATGGCGATGCCGCTCTCCTGGCACGACGCCAAGCCACTACTCGAAAACCTGGACGGCCCGCCCGCGCCTGATTCCTGGCAAGGCGCACTCGGCTTCCCCTATCACCTCGGGGGCGACAAAGAAAAAGTCCATCTCAAAATCGAAATGGACAACGGCCTGCAGCCCTACTACGTGGTCGAAGGCCGCATCCGCGGCTCCGAACTCCCCGACGAATGGGTCCTCCTCGGCAATCACCGTGACGCGTGGGTCTTCGGCGGCGTCGACCCGAGCAGCGGCACCGCCAGCATGATGGAACTCACGCGCGCTCTCGGCGAACTAAAGAAGCAAGGCATGCGCCCCCGCCGCACGCTCGTCATCTGCAGCTGGGACGGCGAAGAAGTCGGCCTCACCGGTTCCACCGAATGGGGAGAACAATTCGCGGACGAACTCCGCGCCAAAGCCGTCGCCTACATCAACGTCGACGAAGCCACGTCCGGTCCAAACTTCCACGGCCAGGCCGTCGCCTCACTCGCGCCCATGCTTGTCGAAACCAGCCGCAGCCTGAAGGATCCCTCCGGCAAGAGTCTCTACGACGCATGGAAAGCCGCCGCGGCCCGCGAGAAAGAAGAAGGCAAGCAGTCCGGCCAGATGAACGACTCCGGCGTGAGCGATGGAACTTTAGCCGACACCCGCATCGGCAGCGGCAGCGACCACACCGTCTTCCTGAATTTCGTCGGCATGCCAGTGCTCGGCCTGCAGTTCGACGGAGACTACGGCGTCTACCACTCCGCCTACGACGACTTCTACTGGATGAACCACTTCGGCGATCCCGGCTACAAATACCACACGCTCATGAGCCAACTCTGGGGCGTAACCGCCCTCCGCCTCGCCAACGCCGACCTGCTCCCCTTCGACTTCGCCAGCTACGCCAGCAACATCCGCCAATTCGTCGAAGAACTCGCGAAAGCGAACAACATGTGGGGACAGCCGCCCTCGGCTGTCCGGCCGGGCGAAGCTCGGCAGCCGATGGACCTCCAGCCCCTGCTGAATGCAATTGACAATTTCGAAGCTGCCGGAAAAACCCTGAATGACTCTCTAACCCGCAAACTCGCTTCGGGACCAATCAATCCCAAGCTCGCCCTGACCCTCAATCACGGCATGATGCAAGTCGAACGCAACTGGCTCAACCCCGACGGCATCCCCGGCCGCCCCTGGTTCAAACACATCCTCTACGGCGCGAGATTCACCTACGCCCACCTCGAACTACCGGGATTAACCGAAGCCGTCGAAGCGAAAGACTGGCCCACCGCAAAGCAGCAGGCAGAGATCCTAGAGCGCGCCCTGGTCCAAAACACAAAACTCCTAACCCAACTCAACTCCACCCTTAACCAATAATCCTTGTCATTCCGAGCCACTCGCAGCCGGTGAAACCGGCGAGAGTAGCGAGGAACCTGCTTTTCGCCGGATGCCCAGGCTTGTCGCGTTCTTTGCGACAGTGCCTGCCCTGAGCGAAGTCGAAGGGTGGGGATTTTGACTCAGTCCCCTGGAATCGACCAGATCCTCACTTCCCGGCTCTCATCTCCCGCTCCATCACCCGGCGCAGGGCCGCGTTGATCCTCGTCTGGTAGCGGCGTCCGTCCCGCTTGAACCAGGCCAGTACGTCGGCGTCCAGCCGCAGCGTGACCGGCTTCTTGATCGGCTTGTAGAACTCCAGCACCTCGGTCATGGAAACCTGAGGCCGTCTCGGCGATTCCACCGACGCATGCAGGGTCAACCCCTTACGCTGCCCAGTCTTCCGACCCGTTCGTGCCGTCGAAGCCTTGGCGCTCCGTCGTCCGCTTTTCACGGTCTTCGTAACTCGTTTACGATGTTTCATATAGCCCACTCTACTTATAAGATTGTACGTACACAAGTGTCAGAACGGTGTTCCTGCAGGAACACTGTGGAAATCTCCCTGCTTCTGCCGCTAACCCCTTCACCCCACTGCACTTTCGTCCGTCGGCACGTCCTCGTCCTGCATAAATGCAAACGCTTCCTGCGGCACCGGATTCAGCCACACCGGCGCGAACGACTGGCGGTGCAGCGGCGTCGGTCCAAACTCGCGCAGCGCCGCCAGATGCTTGGGCGTGCTGTATCCCTTATGCGAGGCCAGCCCGTACGCTGGAAACACCGCGTCCCATTCACACATCATGCGATCACGCTCCACCTTGGCCAGGATAGACGCGGCCGCGATCGACGCCGAAAGCGCGTCGCCATGAATGATCGGAACCTGCGGCTGCTCGCAGTCGAGGCGCAGAGCGTCGACGAGTAGATGATCCGCCGCAGGCGCAAGCCGCATCACGGCCTCGCGCATGGCCGCTCGCGACGCGTGGTAGATATTGATCTGATCGATGCGCGCTGCGTCCACCGCAGCGACCGCCCACGCGACCGCGTGCTCACGGATCCGCTCTGCCAGCACTTCGCGCCGCTCCGGCGCCAGCAGTTTCGAATCGCGGAGCCCGCGCACCCGGTACGCTGGATCCAGAATCACAGCCGCAGCGACGACGCATCCAAAAAGCGAGCCGCGACCCACTTCATCCACGCCTGCCACCAGCCGCGCCCCCGCTGCCCAGGCCTTTTTCTCGTAGCGCAGCGTGCAGCGCAGCTTCTTCAGCAGTCGTAACTTTGCGGCCGAGGCCGAGAGCGTTGGCACAGATGTCATCACAGAAGACTTCATCGCGAGCCCATGGGAGTTGCTCACCATCTTCGTCCGAGAGCACGCATTCCTGCAAGCGGAGTTTGTAACCGGCAAAAAAGATTCCTCGCTTCGCTCGGAATGACAATTTGAATCGGACTGCCGTGAACATGGCACGCGTGGGCCATGCCCTCTCCACGCGGGTAACGCCAACCAGTAACCATTACCTGGATTACGGACGTACATTGCCCAGTTGGACGTCTGTTGGTAACTTCACCTCAGTCGCACCCCACACGAGAAGCTATGGAAAGCACATCCAACCCGGCAACAGCGGACGGCCTGCTCACCAGCAAGGTCGTGCATCTGGCGCTTCCTGTGCGCTGGAGTCTGGTCGGGCAAGAAGGACGCGGGCAAGCGGAGATGGCTTGCACCTATGACATCCACCCGCACGGCGCACGGTTGCTGAGCGCTCGCCACGTCAACGTCGGCGAGCTGGTGATGGTGGAGCGCGGGCGCAACAAGGCGATCTGCCAGGTGGTCTGGGCAGGGCATCCGGATTCGCCGCTGCGCGGGCAGTTCTCAGTGCAATGTGTGGAAGGCAGAACCCCGTGGGAAGAAGAGCTGCGCCACATGGAAGAGCAGTACCAGCCGATCATCCTCGATGGCCCGCGGCGCGGATCGGCGCGCGGGTTTGGAGGTGCGGAGGCCAACCGGCGGCGGCGTCCGCGGTTCTACGTCGACGGCGGTGCGGAAGTGATCGTCGGCGTGCAGCGCGCGGAAGGCCAAGTGCAGCAGATTTCGGAATATGGCGCGCGCATCGCGGCCACCGAAGTTCTGCGGCCCGGACGCGACTTCCGGCTGATGCTGAACATGTTTGACATCAGCGTGGCGGTGAAGGCGCAGGTGAAATATCTGGTCGACAAAGTGGGGATGGGCGTGGAGTTTCAGGAAATCCGCCGGGGCGACCGCCCGCTGCTCAACTATGTGCTGAGCAAACTCCGAACCAAGCGCGTCGAAGAGTTCGCCGAGGTGGAAGTGGTGCGGGAGCCGCTGGCGGTGGCGGGGTAGTTCTCGGCTATAGCGCGCGAGCCGAGCTTTCGCTCGGCCTGGCCCCACACAAATCAAAACCTAGCTTTTTTCCACGTCGCGCAGGCGGGCGGCTTTGCCTTTCAGACCGCGGAGGTAGAACAGCCGGGCGCGGCGAACTTTCGACGAGCGCAGCAGTTCGACTTTGTCGATCACCTTGGAGTGAATGGGGAAAATGCGCTCCACGCCCTGGCCAAAGCTGATCTTGCGCACGGTAAAGCTGGCCTGCGGTCCGTTGTCGCGCTTGATGACCACGCCCTCAAAGGCCTGCACGCGTTCCTTGTCGCCTTCCTTGATCTTCACGTGGACCCGAACGGTGTCTCCGGGGTGGAATGCGGGGATGTCAGTGCGTTGCGATTTGGCCAGCAGCTTTTCGATGATTAAGTTTGACATTGTCGTTTATCCTTCGTGGTTAGTCGTTAGTCGTTAGTCGTTGGCTGCGTTCGATCTTCGCCAAAATCTTTGCGTCTTCGTCGCTGAGCTTTACGCCCTGAAGCAAGTCGGGGCGGTTGCGCAGCGTCTTCTCTAATGCCTGCTCGCGGCGCCACTTGCGAATCTGCTGGTGGTCGCCGTTCAACAAAACTTCCGGTACCGTCATCCCGCGAAAATCCGCGGGGCGCGTGTAGTGCGGATAATCCAGCAATCCGCCGGAGCCGCAGGTCGAATCGGCTGCGCCTGGCGCTTCCAAATCAACATGCGGTGAAAACGATTCCTGCCGCGTCGACGCTTCGTTGCCGACTGCGCCGGGAAGCAACCGCATGACCGCTTCGACGATCACCGCCGCGCCCAACTCGCCGCCGCTGAGCACATAGTCGCCGATCGAGAGCTCGCGGTCGGCGATAAAATCGGCCACGCGCTCGTCCACGCCCTCGTAGCGGCCGCAGATCAGAACGATGCGATCAAGCTTGGCCAACTCGCCCGCGATGTTCTGCGTGAAACGCTCACCCTGCGCTGAAAGCAGAATCACGCTCTCTTTCGCCGCGCCAGCTAACCGTTGCTCACGCGGAGCAAGCTGGAGCGGTTCTAAGCAATCAAAGATCGGTTCCGGCTTGAGCACCATGCCCTCGCCTCCGCCGAACGGGCGGTCATCCACGGTGCGGTGCCGGTCGTGCGTGAACTGCCGCAAGTCGTGGACTTCGATGTTCGCCAGGCCCATTTCGCAGGCCCGGCGGGTGATGCCGTGATCCAGCGGTCCAGTGAAGAAGCCGGGGAAAATCGTCAGGATATCGGCTTTCATCGGACTCGAACACCTTAAACCTTTTAACCACAGAGGACACTGAGGAACACAGAGGAAACTCTAGTGCCTCTTTTTTCTTTCGGACTGCTGTTCTTGCTTCTCTTCTGCCGTCACCGGGGCATTCACTTCCAACAAGCCTTCGGGAAGGTTCATGCGCACTTGCCGTCGCGCGGTGTCGACATCTTCCAGGTACGCTTCGGCGAACGGCACATCAAACTTTTTTCCCGCGCTGTTCGCGACGATCAGCAACGGGGCTTCGCCGGCTCCGAACTGAACGTCTTCGATACGGCCGATTTCGCGGGCGTGATCGAGAACCACACATCCGATCAGATCGCTGACGTAATTCCACCCCGGTTCCAGACCCGCGCGCTCGGCGCTGGGGACCTGCAATTCCGATCCGATCAGAAGCTCGGCGTCATTCATTGTATCGACGCCGCGAAACTTCAGAACCACCAGACCCTTGTGCGGCCACAACTCTTCGACTTCCAGCTCGCGCCGCGTCTCTTGTAGCCTCGACTCTTGCGACTTCGGCAGAGCGAACAGCTTCATGCCTGCGGCGAAGCGTCCTGGGACGTCGCTGTGCATTTCCGCAGCGACCTCGCCGTGCCGGCCTTGCGTCTTTACGATGCAGGCCAGCGTCACAAACTCGCCGCTAATTTCAGGACTCAATGCCGGCGGTCGCCCTCAGCGGCTAAAACCGTTTGGAATTGTTGCTCGTGAGGCGCGGCTACAAGCCGCGCCCTTTCAAAACCGCCCGATCCTTATCCTTGATCCTTGCAAAGCCGTTCGGCCCCTACTCGATGATTTCGAGCGTGTAGCGCTTGTGGGCTCGGTGACCGGCGGCGCTCAATAGGGCACGCAGGGCGCGGGCGGTGCGTCCCTGGCGTCCAATGACCTTGCCCACGTCGCTTTCGGCGACTTCCAGTTCGATGACGTCGTCGTCGAACTTCTCGACGAAGACTTCGTCGGGCGTGTCGACCAGCGACTTCGCAACCAGCTCAACCAGCGTGCGCACATCTCCAGAGGGCTCAGTCATAACGTTTAATTCTCGCGTGTCGGTTGAATGAGGGTGCCCCATCCTTTCGCGCTCTTTGCGAAAGGGTGGGAACTGGGGACCGCAAACGTTAGGCGGCGGAGCCAGCGGTGGCCGGGGCCGGAGTCTTCGAGAACAGTTTGTTCACGCGATCCGACATCTGGGCACCCTTCGACACCCAGTACTCGACGCGATCGCGCTTCAGCTCGACGCTGGCGGGATTGGTGCGGGGATTGTAGGTCCCGACCACTTCCACCGGACGGCCGTTGCGGGCGCGCTCCTTCTCAATCACCACAATGCGATAGTGCGGTTGTTTGCGCGCACCACGGCGCGCCAGACGAATCATTAACACAGGTCTTATATCCTTGTTCCGGAAGAGTCCGGTGAGATCGAGGCAAACTCTTATTATGCCGGAGGTTAGGTGGAATGGCAAGGGGTGAACGGCATCCCCACTCATGCCCCACCCGGCAAGCAGAAAGAAACTTGTCATCCTGAGCGGCGTCCTTTGCCGCGAAGGACCCATGCAGTTCCGCCGGAATTGCATGGGTCCTTCGCTTCGCTCAGGATGACAGAGTATCGATGACAGAGTTTCGATTACGACTGATGTTGAACAGCGGCCCTGCTTACGCCACCGCCTTCGTCTTCGGGGTCGAGGCCTGGCCTTTGGCGGCTGGCTTCGCAAGGAAATTCACCAACGCATTGTTGACTTCGTCGGCGTGCGTCCAGGCTACGTTGTGGGGGCCGTCTTTAATCACGACCAGTTCGGCACCGTTGATCAGCTTGGCGGTGCGCTGCCCTGCGGCTGAGAACGGAACGATGCGGTCGGCGTCTCCGTGAATGATCAGCGTGGGAACGTCGATCTTAGCCACATCGTTGCGAAAATCCTCATGCCAGGTGGGGACGCAGGCCAGACTGGCCGTGGCCGACGCGATGGCGGCGACGTTCCAGCTTGCCTGCACGGCCTGCTCGCTCACACGCTTTCCAAGATTAACGTCGGTATTGTAGAAGTTCTTGAAAAATTCGGTGAAGAACGCATAGCGATCGGCGGCCACCGCTTTCTGGATGCCCTCGAACACGCTGCCATCGACTCCTTCAGGATTGTCTGCGGTCTTCAACAGAAACGGGGGAACGCCTCCGATGATGACCGCCTTGCTCACGCCTTTTGATCCGTATTTACCGATGTAGCGCGCCACTTCGCCGCCGCCCATGGAGAAGCCCACGAGAGTAAAATCGCGCAGCTTGAGATGGGTGACGAGCTCGTGCAGATCTTCGGCAAAAGTGTCGTAGTTGTAGCCGGTGGTGGGCTGGCTGGACTTTCCGAATCCGCGGCGGTCGTAGGCGATGACGCGGTGGCCCGCTTGCAGAAGGGCGGGAACCTGTTTTTCCCAGGACGCGCTGCTGAGTGGATATCCGTGGATCAGAACCACAGGCCGACCGGAGCCGTGGTCTTCGTAGTAAAGATGGATGGAAGTTGAATTCTCTTTCCCTACTTCAATGTAGGACATGACGTTCCTCCTTGCGATTTGAATTCGATTTTTGGCGATCTCTACAATTAGACGTGATGTTAGCGGAGTGCTATTGCCATAGATTGTAGATCGGCACCCAAGGATGCATCGAAGTTGCTTTTAACGACAGAACCCTGGCCGGCGGCACAACACATCCCGGGGCTTCGTCCTGCTAGACTCAAACGTTTGGAGGTGCGGTTTTGCCCGGCATCTATATTCTTTCGGGCGTGCGGACGCCGATTGGGAAGTTTGGCGGGACGATGGCATCACTGACGGCGGCCGACAT
The DNA here is from genome assembly GCA_013289685.1 of Acidobacteriota bacterium. Lineage (GTDB taxonomy): Bacteria > Acidobacteriota > Terriglobia > Terriglobales > Acidobacteriaceae > Sulfotelmatobacter. The sequence goes on from JABCZL010000016.1 coordinate 123,916, forward strand.
GGGCGTGGTCGCGGCCAAGGCTGCCATGGAGCGGGCCGGGGTCGAACCGGCGCAGATCGAGGAGACTATCTTCGGCTGCGCGCGGCAGGCTGGGGGCGGGCCGAATGTAGCACGGCAGATTTCGGTGCGTGCTGGCGTGCCGCAGGAAGTTGCGGCGTTTACGGTGAACAAGGCTTGCGCGTCGGGGATGAAGTCGATTGCGCTGGCGTATCAGGCAATTCTGCTCGGCGATGCGAACTGCATTCTGGCAGGCGGGACGGAGTCGATGTCGCGGGTTCCTTATTATCTCGACGGGGCGCGCTGGGGATACCGGCTGGGCAATCAGGAAATGGTGGATGGGATGTATCGCGATGGATTTTTCTGTCCGCTGGCAAAGATGGTGATGGGCGAGACCGCCGAGGTGCTGGTCGAGCAGTACAAGATCACGCGCGAGGAGCAGGATGAGTTTGCGCTGCTGTCGCAGGCGCGGGCGGCGCGGGCGATTGCGGCGGGTCGGTTTGACGCGGAGATTGTTCCGGTGACGATCGAAGGGAAAAAAGGCACGGTCACGTTTGCCAACGACGAACATCCGTTCACGGATGTGAGCATGGAGAAGCTGGGGAAACTGGCTCCCGTGTTTTCGAAAACTGGAACCATTACGGCGGGGAATTCTTCGGGGATCACTGACGGGGCGGCGGCGGTCATCGTGGCCAGTGAACATTTTGTGAAGCAGAACAATTTGAAGCCGCTGGGACGGATTGTGGCCGTGTCATCGGCTGGCGTGGATCCGCGGACGATGGGGATTGGGCCGGTTCCTGCACTGCGAAAGCTGGAAGACAAGTACAACTTGAGGCTGCACGAGTTTGGGCTGATCGAGTTGAACGAGGCATTTGCGGCGCAGGTGCTGGCTTGCGACCGAACGTTGAATATGAATCGCGACCGGCTCAACGTGAATGGCGGAGCGATCGCGATCGGGCATCCCATTGGGTGTACGGGGACGCGCATCACGGTGACGCTGCTGCACGAGATGATGAAACGCAACACGAAGCGGGGCGTGGCCACGCTGTGCGTGAGCGGCGGCATGGGGATGGCGCTGGCGCTGGAGAACGTGGTGTGAGGCGAAGCTCTTGGCTTTTGGCTTTTGGCTTTTGGCTCTTGGCTTTTGGCTTTTGGCTTGGGGCCGTGACCCTTTCGAAGCATCGCGGGGGCTGAAGCCCTAACTCTTTTTGGGAATCTTTTCGCGGCGCTGAAGCGCCGCTCTTCCACGTGAGTGACGAGCCTCAAATTCGTCTGGCCGGCGAGTCGGACGCTGATGCGCTTCTGGAATTCATGCAGGTGTATTACGCCTTCGACGGACATGGCTTCGACCGGGAGAAGGCACGCGTGGCGTTGACGGCGCTGCTGCGCGATCCGAATCTGGGACGCGCGTGGCTGATTCTGGATCGCGACGCGGCTGTGGGCTACGTCGTGCTCTGCTTCGGTTATAGCCTGGAGTGGCTGGGGCAGGATGCGTTCGTCGACGAGTTTTATCTGCGGGAGGAATATCGCGGGCGCGGGTGGGGCCGCGCGACAATGGAATTTGTGGAAGAGGCGGCGAGGGCGGCGGGCATTCATGCGCTGCATCTGGAAGTGGTGCGGCAAAATAAGAAGGCGCTCGATCTTTATGGCAGGCTGGGATTCCGCGAGCATGCCAGCACGTTCCTGTCGAAATGGATCGCGCGGGATTTCTCCAAACCGCAAGGCCGGAACGGGTACTGAGGCCGCGGAGAAAGACGCTGGGAAGGGCCGGGTCACTTCTGCTATGCTTTTCCAGTTTTTCATCTAGGATCAGATCGCGACGCGAACTTTGCGGCAAGCGGTCTGTGGTCTGTGGTCTGTAAGGAGGCTATCGTGATTCGACGCATCATGGTTCTGATGGGTTTGGCCGTGTGCCTGGGGATCGGCCATCGGGCGCTGGCGCAGGATTTTTCTGCGGATGTGGTGAGTAACAAACAAGGCAATGGCGGGCTTAGCAAGATTTATTCGACGAAAGACAAAGCGCGGTGGGAAGTCCAGGAGAAGAATCCGGGGATGGGGCCAACCGCACTGATCGTCGATGAGGCGCAAAACAAGTGGCTCGTGCTCATGGAGCAGCGGCACATGTACATGGATTCGTTGCCGATGATGATGAAATCCCCCGTGATCACGCAGTTCTGGCACGTGAGCGACGTCAACGATGCTTGTCCGCAGTGGAAGAAAATTGCCGAGCAAGCGAAAACGGATAAGAACTGGGGCAGTTGCACGAAGGTCGGCGGCGATACACTGAACGGACGCAGTACGGTGAAATACGAAGGAGTTTCCACCAAGGGCGACAAGGCTTACTACTGGGTGGACACGAAGCTGAAGTGCGTGATCAAGGCGGATAGCGGCTCGGGAAGCTTCGAGCTGCGCAATATTCAGGAAGGGTCGCAGCCGGCGAGTTTGTTCGAGATTCCCGCGGGCTACACCAAGTTCGATATGGGCAGCATGGGCGGGATGCAGCGGCCGCAGTAAAACCTTTCACCACAGAGGACACAGAAGCGCACGGGGGAGATCCGTCGAGCTTCGCTCGACACTTCGGCTTCGGTCTGTCGAAAATCCCCACTTCTCGCGCAAAGAACGCGCGAGAAATGGGGCACCCGGATGCGGCTGTCCCGAATAAAGCTTCGTTGCGACCGGTAAATTTGGCCACTATACTCAGCACAGCGGTCCTCTCTAGGTTTCCGGAGTGTCGATGCCTTTATCCGCAGTGATCGTGGACGATGAGCAACTCGCCCGCGACGAACTCGCGTACCTGCTGAAGAATGCCGACGATGTGAACGTCGTGGCGCAGGGTAAGAACGGACTGGAAGCCGTCAACCTGATCAAGGAACATAGTCCCGATCTGGTTTTTCTGGACGTGCAGATGCCCGGGCTCGACGGCTTCGGGGTGATCAAGAAGCTGCTTGATAAGAAAATTCCATTGCCCAAGATCGTGTTCGCCACTGCGTTTGACGAGTATGCGGTGAAGGCGTTCGAGGTGAATGCGATCGATTATCTGCTGAAGCCGTTCGACAAGAAGCGGGTGGCGCAGGCCATTCAGAAGGCGCGGGCCAAGCAGGACGCGGATGGGCTGCCGGCGGACAAGATCGAGACGCTGGTGCGCATGATCGAGTCGCAAAAGCAGCCGGCGGCGAAGATTCTGCTGAAGACGGTTGGGCGCATGTTTCTGGTGGACCAGCGAGACATCTGTTACGCGTGGATTGAAGATGGCGTGATCACGGTGGTGACCGGGGGGGCGGCGGGGATGGAGGGGCAATCCAACTGCCGGACGCTGGAGGAACTACTGACGAGCTTAGACACGAATCTTTTCTGGCGGGCGCACCGCTCCTACCTGGTAAACATCAACCGCATCCGCGAAGTCGTCCCGTGGTTCAAGAGCTCGTACCAGCTGCGCATGGACGATAAGAAGCAGACCGAGATACCAGTCAGCCGGGCTCAGACCAAGCGGCTGCGGGAATTGTTTGGACTCTGATCTGGACTCCGATCTGGAATCCGATTTTTACCTGGCGCATTGACCGGCATCTGCCTGCGTTTCCCTTCAGAGCCAGGGTTCAGAGCAACTCCGGAGGACGGCTCGGATGCAGAAGCCGTCCTCCGGTCGGGGGGAAAGTCTAGACGGCAAGCGCCTGCAACCCGGTGCGGTCGCGAATCACCAGCGTCGGTCCATCCTGACGGATCAACTGTTTCTTTCGCAGATCGCCCAAGAGCCGGGTCACGGTTTCGCGGGAGGCGCCAATGCGCTGCGCCATCTCTTCATGGGTCATGGCGGAATGGATGCGGGTCTCGGCGGCTTCCACTCCCTGCGTCGGCGAGTTCGACAGCAAGAGTCTGGCCAGCTTGCCCGCGGAGGAACGGGTCAGAACAAGGTCGTGAATGTCGCGATAGGCGGATTGAAAATCGCGGCTCAGAGACTGCGCGGTGTGCATGCCGACCTCGCTCTGAGACTGCATCAGTTCGAGGAAGTGGTTGCGGTCCACATAATTTACCTGGCAGGGGGTGGCAGTCTCGGCAGTCGATTCATAACCCGTGCCGGAGATCGCCGCGCTGAGGCCGAGAGCTTCCCCGGCGGACGCGGTTTTGAGGATCAGGATCTTGCCTTCGCGCGAGGTCGTGGAAAGGTTCACCTTGCCCGAGCAGAGAA
>JABCZL010000017.1 GCA_013289685.1 Acidobacteriota bacterium
ACTTCCCAGTGAGAGTTCCGTTGGTGGCCCCTGTTCTCCAAGGGCCGCCACGAATGATGACGGTATCTCCGCCCGAAATAGCCCAACTGCCAGCGTCGCTCCCATCCGCCCACAAATAACGCACATCACCGAAAGCACAAGGTTGATTCGTCCCGCTCCCAGTATCGGCGGCATCGGTCTTACCATTGCAGCGACCCGACGTTTGATTCACGGCGTCATAGCGCGTGCCGCCATCGTTACGGACATAATAAGTCGTTGCAAAGCAAGATGTGGCCATGACCAATATCGCCAAGAGAACAGCCAATCTGCGCTTCCCTAAGGCATCATGGACGCTCTTGAGGAACTCTTTCCGAGCGCGTCTTTTCACAAATGGTTTCTTGATTGCAATCATAATCATTGAAACCACACTCGAAACAAACGGATTAAGTTTCGGCAACAAGAACAGGCCTGTCCACGAACCCAACGCCAATGAGATCGCAAGCAGCATAAACTGCCGGATGTTCAAATGCATCATCACGCACCTTTTGCGCAAGTTTAACTGCAGCCAGCATGAATCCGTGCGCAAGACCTACAGCAGCAATGAGTAAATACCACACGAAAGAATCCATACTCTGAATTGCGACGCCGGCCGGCGCAGATGGCGTGCTTACGCCGGACTTTATCGGGATAGCCCACTCTCCCCAATTAGCACCAACGGTATTGTTAAAAGTTGCCTGTACGGAAGCACTTGTAGTTGGTTGAATGGCATATTCCATTCCGCAGTTACATCCAGGAGACGCCGAATCCATAGTATAAGTAAGAGTGGTCGTTCCTGTGGAAAACGAACCTCCAGCTGCGATAGCACCAAACGAAACAACCATATCGTTAGAGTTAGCAGAAAAAGTACCTGTACTTAGGGCCATTGAGCTATTAGCGCCTGTACTTCCAGATGAATAACAAGGGTTGGTAGTATCTGTGTTTTTGAATGCCACTGCCCAAATGACGGGGAAGGTCACGCTGGCATTAAAGGATAACTGTAATCCATGAGTCCCACTGGCGGCGTTCTTTATACACCAACCCTCAAATACGTTGAGAGCATTTATGGTGTCGAATGCATTAATGATAATTGCTGGAGTTCCATTGGTATCCGATAAGGTTCCTGTAGCTGCTATATTTGTCCATGACGCGCCAATGACAATTGTATCTCCTACTGTAACGCTAGCCAGATTCATAGCCGATGCTGGTGTGACAGTGACGCCAATGCCAGAGCTATCGAAATTCGCGTTGCTGACATCCCTTACAATCTGCGCCCAGCATGGCCCCGCGATGAACAGCAATCCGAGAGTAACGAGAGTAAGAAGTAAGCGTTTCATTGCACGGCACCACGCTGAGATAGAGTTTCCCGACGCTAGGGCCTCCTGTGCCACACGGCGAAGATCAGCACACAAATGAGAACCCAGAAAAGTTTTCTCAAAGTTCAATCCCATACGATCTAAGCGCGTAATTCCTTTCGAGCATGCGATCGATCTGTTGCCGCCAAGTCACGCATGGCGCGCCGAGTGTGCGAGCCCCCCAACAGCCAAGACACAGATAGCCCATGCAACCCTTGCACTGGTTCGGCATATTCTCTGGCGTCCAGCCCGGGGGGATGATCACGATCTTATTGCAATGAGAACAGCTGCATGTATCATGTTCTATGGGGATTTTATATGTCTTCCCCGTTGGATCACCTGGATCGGTTATAATGCCGTACCCTTGAGGTTTAAACATGCTCGATCCCCGCTATATTGCTGGTTTGTTTGATGGAGAGGGATGCGTATCTGTATGTTATTCCCGATTGCGCTATCGCGTTGATGGCAAAACACCCATCATGGCGCTTAAGATCGTAGTCCTGATTTCCAATACGTACAAACCTATCCTGGAGAGACTGAAACGTACATACGGTGGGAGCATCTGCCGTACAAGGCGCGATGAGCGAGTCGGGCATAAAACGGGATGGAGCTTGAGATTTACTTCTACCGCGACTCAAAAGCGGTTCTTGAAGGTTATAGTTCCGCATTTGATTATCAAGCGGCGTCAAGCAAAGCTTGGAATGCTCTATCTCACAACAGCCCTGATTGGCGGACATAGGCCTACTCCGGAGCAATGGAAGATTAGGACTAAGGTTGCGCTCGAATTGAAGAATCTTAATCGTCGTGGCCTTTCTAAACCGCGCAAGCATTTTGTTCCGTCCAGACCAAGTAAAGCCTTCAATCCTAAATTCCGCTATGGCAAGCGCGAACTTCATCGCCGCATGAAACGCATGCGTAACGCCCGATGGCATCCTGAACGTAATCGCCGCGTTCAACGATGATTCCGTAGCCGCCAGGTTTAAGCATCAGGCTATACTCTTCCTGCCATGCGGCCTAGTCGGGCTACGACCCGAGTCGGCGACAGTGAAACGAGGTCTGAGCCGCATGGCTTAAGCATCAGCGTGGCACGCGCTCCAGAACATCATCGTTTCTTTGCTTATAGCAAGTGCATTGCCAGTAGTGAGCGTTGGAATCCCAAAATGTTTTGTCCGGCGTTTGATAAGTCGCAGTTTCGCCGCACTGGGGACAGATGGCTTTCGTTCCGCAATCCGGACAGTTTGGATACGTGGCGCTCACGTATTCATCCGATCAAACTCTTCGCGCAGCACAGGCGGCAGATACAACCTGACATCTGCAAGAACATCTGCGCGTGGACGCAGTGGTGCGATCTGCGGTGGAACCGGAAATACGTAGCCGAATACATCACCGCCCGGAAGATCGGTGAATCGTTGATGTTTGAAGCCCATCAATGCATCAAGCTGCTCGAATGAAGGCCAGCCAAAATCAGATATCCGGAAAGTGCTCCAATCATCGATCAGGATCACGGGATTCGACGCCCACTTGTGATCCTTGATGATTTGCAATTCCTCGAGCAGTGGACATAGCCCGTACCCTTTCGGTGCAGTGCCATTCTTCCAGTCGATGTCACCTTTGACGAAATGCGCGTCGAGCCAGAAGACCGTGGAGATCGTCGGGTTGATTACTTTGCGCAGGATGTCGGGACTATTGCCGTGGTAGATGCGGACATTCAAGCACTCTTTGAAGCGCTCACAGGCAGCTTCATAGCGTCCTTCGTGGAGTTCGATGGAAATGCACTCGGCGTAGACCTTCGAAGCCGCAGCTAGTGTCTTACCTTCGCCAACGCCTGTTTCAATGAAGCGCTGGGCGGGCCAGCGAGTGAAGTCGTCGAGATGCCCCATATTTTGAGACTATCATAATTTGGGAACAGCGAAAACTGGAATCAGCCACTCGCCGCTTGAGCTCGCTCGATTTGGTGAGGGCAGATGCCGTCACCGCTTTCCTTCGCCAGATGACAATTCGCACAAAGCATCTCGAAGTTGTCTTTCGGAAAACCTGAGTCTTTCAGCCATTTATAGAATCGGCGGCCTGTGAATTGCCTTGGATTACCGAGAGTTTTACGATGCACAGCGCCATCGCCATTCACGTGATGGATCGTCATAAATCTGAAATGCGTATCACCGCAGCAGGCGCACTTGCGGCCGTAGGCTTCAAACATTTCCAACTTGAGTTCCTGATTGCGCTCATTGTTTTGTTGACGAAGATATTCGTCGCCAACTTTCTCGCGCCATCGTTCAGCACGAACATTGGCGTTCTGCCGATACTCTGGAGATTCAGCACGCCTTTTGGCTGATCGAAGGCGCTCATATTCGCTGAGATGTTCGCGGTTTTTCTCAGTCCACGCTCTTCGGCCCTGAAGATACTTCTCACGATTATTCTCACGCCACAGCTTCTGCCGCGCAGCGTGTCTGCGGCGAGCTTCCTCTTCCGTTTCACCCGGTCTGCATCGTGTGGCCATTGCCACCTCCGCGATGCAGTCTATCACAAAGTTTAGATTATTGGGTATGACAGGACGCTAAGTCCTTTGGTTTCTTCATTCCCAGAAGTGTGCGTGACAATCTGAAATTCCAGTATACGCGGCCGATTGCGATCTCAGGTTGATCGTGTTCGCCGCAGTCGGAGGTGTATACAGTTCTCCGCCTGGAGCTGCTACCCAGCGATAAGTAGCTCTCATGTTGAGGTCCAGAGGACCGAAGAGGATAGTTCCAGGGGTTCCTTGTTCCGCAGTATAGTTGGTGGCCCCGATGCAGGTAGCCGCTCCATCGTTGGCTTCCAGAGGATTCGGCGTTGAAGCAGTAGACGTTCCTACTGTGCCGGACATCCTGATGGCTTCCCATTGAGTGCTGTTATCAGCAGGAGTTCCTGAGGTGCCAACGCTGAAATCGTATATCGTAGCTACAGATGTAGCAGTTGCAGCAATGGAGAGAGCTGACTTGTACGAGCTAGCCATCACCGCAATCGTTCCGGTCAGATTATATCTACGCAAGTTAGTTCTCCTTTTGGTGCAACAGCCAAACACGCAGAGCCGCTGTCACCTGATCCAGGCTGTATTCGTAGCCACTGCCTTCACCGCGGAAAATCTGCATCGATGGATACCATGGCGTCGACGAACCTGCTTTGCCCCACTTCGCGTCATTAAAGTCGCCGAGGATGGCCCATGCTGGTTTGCCCATTGCACCAGCCAAATGCAGGACCGCAGTATCGACGCTTAAGACCAGATCGCAGGCGGAAACTAGCGCAATCGTGTCGCGCCAGTCTCGAATCACCTCGTTGCTGAGCGTCAACGCTACGAGCTCTACGCCGTAGTCGCTGATCTCGTTCAAGAATTGCTCGCCGATTTTACCCGGCACTGATCTGAATTTGTACACGTCACCCTTTTCACCGGCGCCGAGTTTGATGCCGATGCGCAGCCCACGCGAACGCGGCACGCTAATGGGCTCTATGTATGGTCCATTCCAAACAACTGTTTCGGGCGTCATCTGGAAGAGCTGCATGAAGTGAAACATGTGGAGCCAGATTTCCCACTTTCGTTTCTGCGTCATGTTCACTGTCTGAAGCGATGGCTGACGTAAGAAAACAGGAACCAAATCTTCCGTTGGAGCGAATGAGACAGTGCAATGAAAACGCGATCCGAGTTCGGGAATGTAGCGAGCCAGCATGAATACATCACCAAAACCGCCAGCAGGTACAACCAGGACTTCTTTCCCCTCAAGCGATTGACCATTCCACTCTTCGCCGCCGCCTTCGAATGGATTTTCAACAAGCGGAGACCAGTGCTTCCATGCCTCCAGCCATTGTCCATCGCGAAAAAGAGCTTCGCCGTATGCGCCGCGATATTTTTTGTTTTCCGGACGGCCGTGATAGGCCGCACTCAACCATTCGAGCGCTTCATCGAATCCGCCGCTGTGGCTGAGCGCAATACCGATATCGAAAGCGCGTTCCGGCGTCGGATCAAGTTCGTAGGCGTCACGGTAAAGCTGCGCCGCGGTAGCGGCATCGCCAGCGAAATAGGCGTGGTATGCCTCGGTAGCTTTGGCCTGAGCAGGCCTGTCGATAGAAACCATTCCAGGAACCAGCGCAAGGCTAGCCCAAAAAACGCGCAGCAACAACTAAATATTTTATTCGTTCAATCCATCTTGGAGGGATTGCTGCAGGCCGGCCTTGATGTCCTCGGTCTTTTCCTCTAAGGAAGGTGCCATAAACGGCCTTAGCGGCGCTGGCGGATGAACAACTGCGTGAGGCGGCCGCACGAATACTTTCGTACCGTCTCCTGCAATAAAAGCGAGTGCTCGCGCCTTCACTGCCATGATTGTATAGAAGCGGCTGCCGCCTTCTTCAAACAGGCGCCCATACCAAGCAGGCCCGCCAGCACCTTCGACACTGCCAACGATATTGGTTCCTTCGAGGGCCGCAGGATTAGCGTGGACGCTTCCAGACAATATGCCGGCGCGGCGCTGTAAAACTTGGCCGGAGAGTTTGTTTGCCTTGATGTAGCTCTCGAGCTGAATCATCAGCGCATTCATCTTGGCGGTCAGAATCGCGATGATGCGTGGACCTTTGGCCCGCAGCTTAGCGATCAACTCCTGGTCGTTCAGCATTGTGATTTTGATCGTGTCAGCCATCACAAGGTACGGGTATATCTCTGAATGACCCAGTCTGCAGAAGGAGGGATATCCCAATCGCGATACCTAACGCTTCCACCGCCGCCTGCCACTGCACGCGAGGCTTCGTCAGCAAAATTTCGCCTTTTATAGTTCTGATGGACGACGATCTTGGCAGCCTCCGCCACGTCTGCCGGAATCGCCGTGTAACCAGCCGAATACTGGACTTCGATATTCTGGATTCCCGTCCAAAAGCGAAGGCCGCCAAGAGCGCGAAAGGGACCTGCTTGCCACTGGTAGAATAGCGGGCTCGGCGAGCCTGTTCCCGGGATGCCAGTTCTCAGGGCGATACTTTTCGCCGTTCCATCGATCACGTAGCCTTGAACAGCAACACCGCTGGAGGCTGGTATGGATATGCCGTTGATGCTCACAAGCGCTACGGTTTTGATGGGTCTATTCTTCACAAATAAGCGAGTACCACCCATGCCGTCATAGAACTCGTCAAAGTTGGAAATGGAAGTGAATGGCGATGCGGCGATGTCGTTGTTTTGACTGCCCATGCCTGTACGGTTCAGAAACTCAGCGCTCCACGCAGTTATGATCGACTGAAGAACGGCATCTTCGTCGGTATTGGACTGCTTGAGGCCAGGGATCCAGTCGTGCATATCCTGGACCGTAATAAGATCGATCGGCGATGTAACGGTATCCGGCATGTCAGAACAATGTTTTGATCGGTGTCCAGTTGCCCAACGGGAACGGAGGGTTGGGTACCGGCGTCGTCGGATAGTTAGGCTGCGTGTAGATCGCAATCGGCCAGGTCCCGACAAACTCGTCTGCGCCGACTGCAGAGCTCGCCACCGCGGCATTCACAGATGGAACGCGATAATCTGGCTGCACGTAAGCCGGTGTTGGGTTCGGACCGGTCAGGCCCATTGGATTTAGCTGAAAAGCCATTGGCGGTATCCTCTACAGTTCCCTTGCGTATTCTAACGCTGCCGGCATGTCTCCTACAAACGTATAAGTACCCATGTGCGTCGTGCGCACCGAGGGAAGCATCCAGATCTTGTAACCGAGAGCCATTGCATCACGGCAAAACCAAAAATCTTCCGAATCAAAAAGGCGCGTTTCCGGATTGACGCCCACCTTGAAGAAGTCGTGAATCTTGCCGGGGAACGAGCCTGGATCGCCGCGCGGCGCCTCATACCAACGGTCCGGATAGGCCCTCGTGAACTTTTGAAAAACTTCGCGCTTAATCATCAGCAAGCCGGTTCCCATCTGTTTCATCAGTTCCGGTTTCTGGACCTGGATAACCTCAATACCTTCGAAGTACCGCAGAACGAAGTCACCGCCGATGCGAGGAAAGTCAGCCGGATCGATACCCATGCCGCTGTTCATAAACTCTTTGGCCAACCCATCGGCGTCGACGCCGTCCTTGCAAATGGCGGGATTGTCTTTCACCCACTGAAAAACGCGCCTGAGGATGGCGGTTTGGATGCGGTCCCAACGAATGGATTTCTTCGAGCAAGGGACGCCGACTATATCGACGTCCATCTCGAGCATAGCCATGATGTCGAGATGGTTGAATCCGATATCGGCATCGATGAAAAGTGCATGAGTGTGCGAGGCATCCTTCAAGAACGTATCTGCCAGCGTATTTCTGGCCCGCGGGATCAACGATTCGTTGTAGACGTTAGCCCACGAAAAATCGATCCGGTGTTCGCGGCAGAAAAGTGCGAGCTGGAGAAACGAGCTATGGTAATTCATCGACAGTTGGCCTCCATACATCGGAGTTAACACATGGAGGCTTTTCCCTGTTACGGACACACTGCTGTATTAGCATACTAACGCCAAAAAATACACTTATTTGACGAATTGTTTACTCACACCACGGCATATGGTATCAATATGTTGTGACTAAAAATGAAATGCTTGCATACCTGGCCGGAATTGCCGACGGTGAGGGCTACATCGGAATCAAGAAAGAAAAGGCGCGCTATCACCCTGGCTGCACAAATCCATTATATTCAGAACGTTTTGCGATCCGCATGGCTGATCGGCACGCGATCAAGCTATTCGAAAAGGTTCTAGGTGGCTGGTCTTATCCGGAAAAGCAATACTCTCCCACGAAGCGCCCTTGTTTCGTCTATGAGGTCTGCACCAAAAGTGCTGCTACGGTTATCCGCGCTCTTCTTCCATTTTTGCGTATCAAAAAACCGCAGGCTATTGCAGTCCTGAAACTAACCACCAACAAGATTACAGCCAAGAAAGTAAGGACCAATCGCATTTGCACCAGCCGATGGGGAACGCCTATGGTATCTAGGGCACGCACCAAACTTTCCCATCGCACGCTGGCCTTACGTGAACGGCTCTATTTGTTATGTAAGAGACTTAATCGCACGGGACCGAGTCACGGCAAATGATTTGAACGCTCACGCAAATCTTTTCCTTGCTGTTCGCACTCGTTTACGTGATCGGTCAGTTCAATGGCGACCTCGGGCGTGATCCACTTTTTAACCATGAAGAAGTTGATTGCCAGCCGCATTTCCTGGTATCCAAGGAGCCCAAACTCAGGCAGGTCTTCAGGCATAGCTAACTCCCTTTTCCCGAATACCGTCGGACTCATTGATCTGATCCGCAGCTGCGGACAGGCATGCGTCCACACCGACAGACTGCGCAACGTGCCTGAACATGCGATTGTCACGCGGGAGACAGGGCCCGCCGTAGGGAGATCCCGGTTTCAGGTAGGCGTTTCCGATGCGCGGATCGCAGCCCACGGCATCCATGATGACAGAGGAGTCTGCGCCTAACTTCTCCGCTACCAGGTGTAGTTGATTCGCGAGCGAAATCTTAATGGTCAGCGCGCAGTTCAGCGTGATCTTGGCGAGCTCTGCCTCGATAAGGGTCATGCGCTTGACCGGAGCAGAAGTGATGCGCCTGTAAATCTCTTCGCACTGATCGCCGGCCTGCTTGGACTTTGAGCCGATTAGGACGATTGCGGGATTCAGCAAATCTCTGCGCACTTCCGCAAGACGGATGAACTCAGGCTTATAGCAGATATTATTCCCGACGATCTCGCGGAACTTATCGCAGCTGCCAGGAGTGGTCGTGCTTCCGATGATGTAGAGATAGTCGTGCTTTCCTGAGTTTTCCGCCGAAGCGGCGAACCGCGTTAAGGCGTCTTCCAAATACTCGTTGGAAAAAGAGCCGTCCGATCTCGACGGAGTCTGAACAATGAAGATTGCCGCTTGGGACTGCTGAACAGCCCTGGCAGGATCGCTCGTGTCTACATCGCTCTCCACTGTCTTTGTTAGATCGTTGTCGTAACCGACAGCCTCGAAGCCGACGTAGCGTAGCATGTCGAGTAGCGGCTTTCCCACGCGCCCGAGACCGCAAACGGCTATGCGTTCGATCATTCCGCTGCCCTCCGGCCACACATTGGGCAGAACTTCGGAAGATCAATAGAATCGCCATCGTCATCTTCCACGATCCATATGAACTCACAATTGCCGGCCGAACACAGGACATTTACGTATTCGCACAGATCGGCCGGCGCAGCTTTTGAAACCGTCAGCGTAGTTTCTTGGGCTAAGCGATTGCCAGGCATGAGGGAAGCTCCTCGCAAAAGTTGCAGTTATCCTTGGTTATATGGCGGTTTACATGCCAGCGTATGTGTAAGGCGAATGGCAGATGTTTCGTGCCAGGCAATAAATTGTAGTTAGATATAGGATTGTGATTCAGTCTCAGCTTGCGGCTTATTCTCTCCCGCATTTCTTCGGAGCGATTCGCAGCGGCTGCAGCAATCTTTCGCCTCGTTTCATCCGACCTTGGCACTCTTCTGAGGGATAATTTAGGCACTCCTGTCTCAGACTCGCTTATTTTCTTCTTGTGCTCTTCGGAAAACGTTTTGCCTTTCATTGGCGAAATCCTGCCCTTTAATGAGGAACTCATCCTCGCACAGTGTTCAGGCGAAGATTTAAGCCCTAGCCGTGTATGGCCCGCAACTAGAGATATGTTGTAGGCTGGTCGCTGATCTAGGTAATGCTGTTCACGCTCCAGCAAGTTACAGGGCTCAACGATTTCCACAATTTCAAACACGAATGCCGCCTCGCCATATTTGGCGTAGGCTCTTTGCAAAATGCCGGACGAATGAACGCCTCTGCGAAGAGTAGAAAGATGCTGCTTAACGCGGAGATGCCAGTCGTTCGTCGAGCCTACGTAAACCTTGCCATTAACTAGATTGCGTATCCGATATACTGCCGATATTCGTATCATGGTGCCCATCGATGCCCACAACTATTACAATGCCTCATGCCCCCGGCCATAGTCACAGCGGTACTTTTACATTCTGGACATTTCGCCTGCTGGAGAGGCACTCGCTCCGGACCGGGACCAGGACTTGAACCAGATGGTCCCTGATAAGCTGCCTTATTACTCCTGAAGAGATATAAATAAAGCACGGAATCCACGTAGTGCTCGGTCTTGACGACTCCCTTATTGCGGAGCTCGGCCGCCCAACGCGCATCTTCGCCAGGCCCGCCGCGCATCGGCACGAGCAATGCGAGATCCCTGCGGATCGGATTCACGTGCGAGATATCTCGATACCAGCCCTTGGAATCTCCGGACCATTCCTTGTAGCGCAAGGAATGAAACGTAGGAACTTGTTTCTCGCCGTCCATGAACATCTGCAGCTGGAACCCGATGTAATCGATCCCGTCCAGCAGCGGATAAATCGTGGACACGTAGTTGTCGGCCACAAGATCGTCATCGTCTACCTGCGAGACGTAAGTGCCTTTGGCCTGCTCGATCATCGCTTGACGGTTTGTGCCGAGATCCAATGCCTTCTCGAAGGGGCGCACAATGATTTCCACGTCGTCCATGCCGGCGACTTGCGGACGCAGTACGTCCATCAAACGCGCGAGCAGCTCCGTGCGGCTAGGGTCGTGCAAAACCAGAATCGACCACTTCATCTCGACCGGTTTTGGCTTCACTTCTTGCTTCGGCTTAGGTTTCGGCGTTTGCTCAGATTTCGGTTGCTCAGATTTCAGTGTTTGCTCAGCCATTCATCGCCTCCCTGAGTTTTTTAACATCATCCATGCGTTGCGAAAGAGAGTTGCGCCATAACTGGCTGACGTTGTCTCGGTCATGGCGAGCTAATCGGTCTTTGGTCGTCTGATCTTCAGCAGACTTTCCGAACCAGTAATGCATGTGTTCGATTACGAACGGCACATACTTTCTGCGCCCTAGCTGTTCCGCACAAAAGTTTACCCAGGTATCTCCGTAATCGGAACTGAAAATCCCCGGCGTCAAATAGCCTAGCGTTTCGATCCAGCGTCTGTGCACGAAAGGGTGGACGCCAAACTCTCCATTGCTGCTCGGAAGGCCTGTGTCGCTGCCGTCCCTACCGTGCACCATCATGATCTTGTCTCGACAGCCGGCGAATGCATCTTCTACCATCAGGTCCCAACCTGGCGTTCTATAGATCACGTCATCGTTCGACTGTTGCAGCACGTCTCCTGTGGCATGTTTGGCGAGCTCGTTCCAGGTTTGCGAAAGAATAATCCTCGGGCCGATTTGGATATAAGAAACGCAGAGATTCGCGGCGCACAACGCAGTCGATGGGTCATCCTCATCCGCATAAACCAACACCTCTACAGGCTTTGCTACGGTGGCAAGAATAGAGATGATGGTGCGCTCCAGTTGAAAGGCCCTGCCTCGGGTGGGAATGAGAATGGATATCATCAAAACCGATCGTTGCGCAAAAACAGATTGAAATCGAATACGTGAGTGACGGTCCACCCTGGCAGCATTGCGAGCAGCTCAGGACGGAGAGCTTGACCATCATACAACTCACGTTCCTCCGACTCGATGAACAAATAGCGCGTGCGTTTTAGTGCTGCCTGGCCGCCCTTAATCATGTCGCGCTCGGCACCTTGAATATCGACCCACAGCACATCGATGTGATCCAAGCCGGCCTTGGCAAAGATGGTGTCCAAATCGTAACAAGGAATCTTCTCGCCGAGTAAGCGGAAATCGTACCAGGGTTTTTCACGCAGATGGCCGGTTGGTTTACGTATTGATCCTGAGCCGCGGCCGTCCGACGTGTAGCAGGCCCAGAAGTCACACATGCCGGTATGGTCGCTGATGGCTCCCCAGATCGCCGTGGCCCCGATGTGGCCGGCGACGTTGGCGACGGTTGCGAAGTTTTCTTTGTCAGCTTCGACCATGATGATTTCTGATTGGCGATCTCGAACGTAGCTAGCCATCCAGTTAGCGTCCTCGCCTTGATAGGAGCCAAGATCGACAATCACAGGGTCTTTGCAGTCTCTTAGAACCGCGCCGACTGCCAGCATTTCATTGTCAGAACTCACGACGGCCTCCAGCTCGAATCCATCGCCGCTCGCAATGCTTCGCTTTCGCTCTCGCGCTCGCGGGCTGTCAGCTCGAAGGCCTTCCACGGCTCTTGCGCCTGGCGCCTCTCGTTTCCGCGGCGGTAGGTCTCATCAAGCGGAGCCTTGTTCCAGATAGGGTGAATGTGCTCGACGGTAAAAGGCACGAACTGAATGCGGTTGATTCTTTTGGCCACATCGTACAGCCAGGTATCGATGTAGTCGGCGCAAAAGTACGGCGGGATCCACCGGCCTACAGTCTCGATCCAGCGGCGGTGAACGATTGGTGATGTCGGATATTTCGTGCCGTCCGGACCTCCGTCATTGCCAAAAACCATGAGGATTTTATCTGGACACTGTGCGAAGGCTCCTTCCACCATGCCGTCCCAACCAGGCGTGCGGCAGATTACATCGTCTGCAGAAGCCATCAGCAGATCACCGGTGGCAAACCGCAGAAGCGTATCCCAGTACGCGGAAAGCACGAGCTGCGGTCCGCGAATGATCTGCGCATCAAACAGCCGGCCATCGTAGGAGTGATCGTCGTAGTCCACGTAGCAGAGGATTTCCGGTTGCACGTTGCTGTGCAAACGGAAAGATTCGATCAGGCGAAGCAGTTCATTGGGCCGATTGCGTGTCGGGAATATGATCGAGATCATTTATTCTGGCCGCGCGAATACGGCCAATCCTACTACGCTCGGCACCAGTAAGTGCGGCCAATCTCTGGCGCTCGCAAACGATTCGTACATCAAGTCAAAACCAAAGATAGCGTCATGCCAGCACACGATCCCACCCGGGGAGATATTGTGTCGATCCAGGCTCATGACTTCATTGATGCGGCAGTCTACGCCTCCGGAATCGATGTGGACAAAATCCATCATTCGAAAACTGCTCAACGTCTCTATTCCTGACTTCTCAATGACGGAGACAGGTAATCCCTCGAGACGCTTCATGGCTGGCTCGATCCTCTCTGGATCGATATCGCAGGTCGTCAAATGCCCAAAGCCGTTGTCGCGCAGAGCTCGGCCAATCCACTCGGCCGAATCGCCAACCAGCGTCCCTGTTTCTACACAAACATTCGGCTTGAGCACACGGACCAAGCCATACAACAGTGCGCCGACTTCCTGTTCGACGCCGCGGCCAATCACCATGTCGTACAGTTCGCGCTTACGGGTCGCCGGCATCCGTGCGTACAGTTTCATTGATGGGCGCCATTCTTAAGAAGTAGGTTCCAAGGAAACTCTTGCATTAGGACCCAACCTGGCAGCATGGCCAATAGCTGATCTCTCGTCGCCATGTTCTGATAGACCGCGCGGTTGAATACTTCCATGAAAAGATAGCGGGTTCGGCTGATCGCCGCGCGCCCGTGATCGATCATGTCGCGCTCCGCTCCGTGGATATCGACATAAAGAAGATCGATCTGGCCGATGTTATGACGGCTGCAAAAATCGTCGAACGTATAGCAGGGTACAGGACCGATTCCTGAAAACTCATCTGGCGGTACGCTCAGACCATCCAACGGCCTGTAAATAGAGCCGAACCCTCCGCCGCTAGAACGCGATCCCCAAAACTCGCAGATCCCGGTGTGGTCGGCAATCGCTCCATGGACGGCCACGATCGGAAGCATTTTGGCTGTCAGGTCCTCGAAGTTGAGCGGATCGGCCTCGATGCAGAAAACCTTGGGGCGTCTCGACGCTTCGATCATCCATTCCGTATCGCTGCCATCCTGGGCGCCGAGCTCTACGAGACAAGGGCTGTCGCGTTCGGCCAGGATCTTCGAGATTGCTGTTTGTTCTTCAGGATAGGTCACTGGATAAGCGCTGCACTTGCCTTCGAAACCATGGCGAGCATTTGATCGAGCATGCCCTCGAGCGTGTACTTCTTGTGGACCAGCTCACAGCCGGCCTTGGCAATCTTCTCGCGCTCGTCGTCGTTCTGTAAATAATGGACGATCTGTTTTGCATTGTCGGCAAAGTAGCCGATGTCGTAATAAACGAGATGCTTTCTGTCTTCAAAGATGGAGAGGTTTTCCGCAGCATCCCCAAACAGCCGTGGTGCCATCAGAAACGTGCCGCAGCCCATTACGTCCCAACACTTCTCTACTAGCAATCTCGATAGTGGCGGCAAAAGGAAAAAACATTTAAGAGAACGGTAGTTCTCGGCGAGCAGCTCCGTGCTATCGCGCTCGCGGATCCCTGAGAGATCCTGCACGATCACAGGGCCGTATCGGAACGCCAGGTTGGGCGGCATGTGCTGAATCAGTCTGTCGAGATACTTCTTGCGGTCCCCATACATCGTGCCGATAAAGCCGAGTTCCCACAACTTTTGAGTCTGGATATGCGGCTTGAAAATAGTTGTGTCCGCTCCGAACGGCAACCATTGCCCGCCGTACTTCTTCGCGTCTTGCGCAGCAGGAAACGAATAATGGTGGGCCCACTTCAACAGCTCCGGCATTCTGGTTGGCAGCCCAAGATCGACGCGGTCCATCGATTCATCAAAGCGCGCGATGATCGGAACTTTGATCTTCGACCAGGCCTCCCATCCATAGATTGCCGCCAACCAAGGAGTTGCGTATTCCGCGTAAGTTACTAGAATGCAGTCGCATTTGTTTAGGCCCTCTATCGATGGCATATGGAGGCGCACGTACTCAACATTCGCAACAGCATTACCTGGCAAAGAACAATTCAGAACCTCGTGACCCATGCGTTCCAAAGTCTCTCGATATCCGAAGAGACCGTAATGGCAGGCCTGCACGCTTCTTATCGTAAATAAGCAAACTCTCATGTTTGTCGCTGTCTGCGTATCGGCTTTCTGTAGGTTCCGTATGCGTTGAGCACGTGCGCGGTAGCATCCCCAACCGACATCGAAAGGCGGTAATGTCTAAACGCTTCCACGTCTCTCTCGTTACGCAACTCAGCGGGAGGATTTATTTCCGAATCGTCGAGGACTATCCTGCGAGGCACCGGCAGATTCTAGAGGAGAGGAAAGGCGATTGCAACAATAAACGCTTACTTCGCTGTCCAGCCGCTAGCTGTACTCCCACCCGATTCTTTCACCCAAGCCGTAACATTAGAACCGCCAGTAATGCTCGTGTAGATGGTGCCCAGGGGAGCTGAAACTACGCCTTGCGGAGATCCACTGCCACTGATAGGAAACTGCTGCTGCACGGCTGTCAGGCTTAAGCCAGGACCGGCGATCGTCATGCTCACGGCAACGCCGACATTGTTGCCACCCGTCCAGTTTGCGGTGATCTGAAAATAATCGTACGTGTCAGAAAGGCTGATCGATCGCGTCGTGCCCGACGTCCCGTTGTAAGTATCCAGGAGCGCGACGACGCCAATAGAGTTCTTGCAACCCTCGACTTGGATCGTTAACGAACCAGGCGCGCCGGAAATCGTATAGGTGATGCTGATCGCACCGCCGGATGCGATGCCGACAGTGTTTTGAACTGAGAAGGGATAACCGGATCGGACAATGCTGAACTGGGAGACTGATTGCATTATTAGGTCGCGCCAAGACCTTCGTCAATGATCCCCGGCTTCTGGCCGCCGTAAATATACGACTCGTAGTTTTTTAGGTTTTGCTGAGCCAACAATACGGCGTTCTGGGCGGCTACGTGGTTGGTGACGTTTGTATTAAGCGTGGCCATCGCTGCAGCAAGCGTCGCCTGCAAGGTGGCCAGCTGAGTTAGTTGCGCGGCATTTGGGACGCGAGGTGCCATGATTTTCACACCTTACTTGAGG
Source organism: Acidobacteriota bacterium (assembly GCA_013289685.1). Lineage (GTDB taxonomy): Bacteria > Acidobacteriota > Terriglobia > Terriglobales > Acidobacteriaceae > Sulfotelmatobacter. Next base: position 16,137 of record JABCZL010000017.1, read on the forward strand.
CGGCCGCCCGAGATGAACGACCGCCAACAAGCCTCCTGGTTTACGCCTTTACGGCGCCGTACTTCGCTTCGGCGCGTGCCAATGCACGGTCGAACACTTTACGGAATACGCGCTTGAGCAATGGGCTCTTTTCCACGCGCTTGGCAACACGCTCTCCGTAAGTGCTGTAGAGAGCCATAACCAGCTTCGCGAATGGACCAGTCTTCTGCCAATCGTTGACCAGCCACTTGCGGACCAAGTTGACGCGCGGACCGGTGAAGAAGCTCTCGCCGAAGACCACAGCGGCGATGTAGCACGGTACGAACGGTCCGATGCCGGTACGGATGGCGCTGACCCATGGCAGATAGTGTGCGAGAACTTCCTGGACATAGGTGCCAAACGTCCACTGTCTCGTCACAATCGGCCATTCAATCGCGTAATAATCTCTTTGGGTTAGGAACGCCGCAACAGCCGGGATGCGCGAGTGCGGGTAGGGATTCGTCTTGATGTTGTAGAACAAAGTGCCCTGCGGGAACATCGGGTGTAGCCGGACCGGAATAGCCGCGCCGCCCTCAGGGTTGATGCTGTACTTCGACTTGTAAGCGGTCACCATGAACCCGCCCATCAGTCCGCCCTGCTCATCGCGGGTGTACGGGAAGATGTAGCTGTTGGTGCCGGTCGAAGAATAAACGATGGCCGATTCAAGTGAGGCGCGCACATCGGCAGAAACCCAGATCTCATCCGGTTGCGCCTGATAGTTGTTCCAGAGATTCTGCAGGTCGGTTTCGATTTCTTTGACCTGGCCGTTGCCGGCTGCGGTGAACGAGCCGCCGTTCATGTCCGTCCAGAATCCGTTCTGGAAAGCGTAGGTTCCCAGGCCGTCAAAGTCGGTAGCCTGGAAGCTGTTGTCCACGTTCAAGCCAGCGGCGTTTCCGAGCTGCGTGCCGGTGGCGACCGCGCTGATCGTGTAGCTAGGCCAAGCCGTGATTGCGCCTAGCTTGATGTTGCCGGTGGCTGCGGCGACGTTGACGCCCCAGAACCAGGCGTATCCAACAGCACCCTTCACGGCAGGCACCGACACGGCGACCGTCTGGAAGGTGGAGTTCGTCGTGACGATCGCGGCCACGTTCGAAATCGCGCTCAAGCCGCAGCTTACGTTCGTCGTCGTGCCGTCTGCGTTCTGGCGCAGATAGTTGGTCGTTAGACCGTTGGCAACCGATGGCGGCGCAGCGTATCCAGCCTGACCACCAGGGTTCATACCGAACGGAGTGATGGCCACAACAGCCGCGACGACGTTCGCGCCGGTTCCGAGCACGCCAGTTCCAACAGCGAGCGCGGCCGTAACGTTGGGCGCCTGACCAAGTGCGTAACCGAGGTTTCCGGCAGCGGTTCCGGAGTTACCCCACAACGTCATCATCTCCTCTTGGAGGCGCAACCGAGCCAGGTTACGGAAATGTTCGTCCGCCAGGTTATCGGTGTAGCCTTCGCCGGCGAACTGTGCCGTGAAGGTCTCACCGGCGTCCATGCCCAACTCTTTATACGTCGCCAGGTAGTCCACTTCGTTCGGCGTGGCGATCGCATTACGCTGACCTTCGAGCAAGCCGGCGTAAACGAACGTGGAGTTCGGGTTTCTCGTTGCCTTCCAGTGGGCCGCGGTGCCGACGCCGGCATTCACGCGCCCCATGCGGGGGATCGATTGAATGAACGGCGTAAGCAAAGGGAACAGGAAATAGGCGGGGCCGCGAAGGTCGAAGAAGTTGAAGCCCGTCGCCGTCGTCAGTCCGGCCTTGATGAGTTGGCGACCGACCGCCTTGATCAAAGGATGGTCCAGCTTCCATTCCTTTGGAGGGATAGTCCCGCCCATGGTTGTGGGCATGGCTTTCTTCATCAGCTCGTCCAAAGGAGAGCCTGGAGCCATTTGCTTGGCCAAGTTGGCGCGAGCTTCCACCACATTGGCCTTATAAAGCGGTTGATCGATTCGCATTTTAAGTTCTCCTATTGGACTGCAAAGAAATCGTTACCCTTCGTCGTCGACCTTGATCAGGTGCTCGAACTGCAACGACACATTCGGCTTTGTCTGCATCGGCGGCTGGCCTGGGCGAGTAACAGCGGTCAAGCCAGAACCGTAAGCTGCCGGCGCAGCCGGGATCACACTCTTGACGCTGTCGGGCCTGATGTCATTGCCAAGAGCGCGCTGCACTTCTTGAACGATCGCGGCCTTGATGAAGTTAAGGGTGTCCGGATCGTTGTTCATCATTTCCCGAGCCTTCTGAACGAGCGCCATCTTGGTTTCGTCGAGCATCTGTTCGATGTTGGACACTGGAGCGCCAGCAGCGGCGGCGACAGCGTTAGCTCCGGCGGCTGCCTTGTGCGTAATGGCCGCGGTCGTGCCGCCCCACTCGGCTACGACGCCCTTCAGAGAGTCGAGATCGGCCTTCGCGACTTCCGCGCGGGCGCGCTCAGACTTCGCTCTTGCTTCGAGCGAAGCCGACAACGCTTTGAAACTTTCGGCGGCTTTGCCGTGCGCAGCCTTCGAGTCGTCATCATTGTCCTTGGCGTCGTGCGCATCCTTGTTGTCCTTGGCAAGAGCGGCAAACGCTTTGGACATGGCTTCACTTTGTTCGGCTTCACTCGTGAAGTACGCGATGTCCTTTTCCAGCTGTTCTGCCTGCTTCGCGAGGAAGCTGGCCATCGAGCGGCCGGCCTTTTCAAGGTCGTTAGGATCGGTCAACTTAAACATGATGTTTCCTCCTGCCGCCCAAGGACGGCGAACTTTTAGGCCACGTGCATCCGCACTTCGTCGACCATTTCACTGGTCTCTTCATTGACCATTGCAACGAGCGTGGCTGCCATGTCGATCAAGTTTTCCGACAGCATATCTGGAAGCTGCGAATCCTCGTCGCCTTCCCATTCCTGCTCGTTACACACGGCGTACAAAAGCCGGCAGAAGCGATCCAGGTTTTCGGCCAAAAAAGAAACTTCGTACATGCCCTTCGCGAGCTTGCCGAGATCATTGTCGAGATCCAGCAAATGCTGGCTTCGGATCTTTTCAAAGTTCGCGTTGACGCAAATGCGTATGCCCTTGCGAAGCGTGTCGCGGATGGCAGCGATCTTGTCATTCTCGCTGGCTACATCGATTCCAAACTTTTTGGCGGCCGAAACAATCTTGGCCTTTACCTTTGCCTTGGCAGACGACGGAATACCCTTGGTCTGGTTGAAGCGCGCCAGGGCATTGCGCGCATGGGCGGCGTCATGAACCGGCAACTTCCAGGTTTCCGTTTTTTCTGGATCGCCAACGTAGGCGAATGCGCTTGCGTGAAGATCTTTGCCGGCGACGCGCTTGGTCTTTGTCTCCTTGACCATCGCCGCCTTGCTCTTGTCCTTGTCCTTCGCCGCGTCGACAGGTCCGTCATTCTGAAGATCGACTACTTGCGCCGTGTCGTACGGCTGCTTGTCGATCATGGCTGCTATGTCCGCTTCGATCGTCTTGCCGGCCTTCAGCGCCGACACAGCCTTTTCGAGAGCGTCGATACGGGCCGGGTCGGTGGAAGCTTCCGTCTTGAGGAACTTCCGCATTTCCACGACGCCATCCGCACGTATGAAGGCAAAATGAGCCTGAGGCAAACAAGGATTGTCTACCAGCGAAACTTCGCTCGGATTGGCAACGTACCGCATGCAGCCCTTGTGCACGGGATCCGGATATTGATCGCCGACTTTGCGGCCGCCCTGGCTGAAACCGGTGTAAGTGCGGTCCTCGACCTTCTTCCATGCCTGGTCGTCGCTTACCTTGAAGGTCATTATGATTTCTTTGTCTGAGTCGTTGAACTGGAGATCGATCGCCTTGCCTACGGCGCTCAGTTGATGCATCTCGCGAAGATTTCCAATGGATGCACCATCGGTAGCCTTTCTGAACTCGTCACTCCAGGCCTTGTAGTACGGTTTTGATTTTTCGTAGTCGCACACTTCGCGATCTTTGTCCGGCAGTTCGGCGGTGACGATGCCAGACACTTCACGCTTCACCACATCCACTTTCGAAAAAGGGACAAATAAAGTTTTATCCATTGTGGCGGCTTACGAAAATGTGGGAACCAACCATCGAGGAAGAGATATACACAACAAAACGAGCAGCAACAACTACTTTGTTCAGGCCATGGCGGCCTGGGCGGTTTGGCTGAATATCTCCGGGCGGTAAAAGTGAAGGAAGTTAGTCAAAAGTGACTGTAAACTCAGCAGGTGAATATGTCGCATGCACCCGTGGAGGAATCACCGCAAGAGCAGTCCGTCTATCGCTTCTACACCATGCGCGGGATTTGCGGCCGCTGCCACAAACAGCCCATCGCCAGAGGTTCGATTTCCATGTGCGTTCAGTGTCTTGATGCAAAACGAGCCATATATCGCAGACTGAGACCGAACGTCATCCCCAACATGGGACGCCCCAGAATAGCTGCTTGATAGAAGGTGTCCGCCCGGATCGATTCGAACGCTCACTGTCCGCATTAACAGTGCGGCGTCATGCCGGTTAGACCACCCTCCAAAACTTGGGGCTGGCGGCAGGCCTCGAACCCGCGACATCTCCATTACAAATGGAGCGCTCTGCCAAGCTGAGCTACGCCAGCCTAAACTTTTTCCACCGGCTTCAGATGCGGACCATCGTAACTGACGCCGTGGATGTGATTCATCAGAAATCCGCTTTCAATCGCCTGCCAGATTTTCTCGGCATCGTCGCCGATGGCGCGTTCTTCGGATCCATCTTCGTACTCGATCTCGACGCGAACAACTTTCTTGCGTTTCACACTGCCTCCAAACTGGCGGTCCCGGCGCGATTCAAACGCGCATCGTAGTGCTTAGAAGGCACCTGCCCTATTCGTTGGACCACGGGACCGAACTTGGGGCCGGAAGTGGGATTCGAACCCACGGTCTGCCGATTACGGATCGGCTGCACTGCCGCTGTGCTATCCCGGCAAAACTGGTGGGCCGGGTGGGATTTGAACCCACGTTGTCGCCGCTTAAAAGGCGGGTGCATTATCCTGCCTCTGCCACCGACCCGAAACTCATCGCTTCACTGGCAGCATAGCCAGCTTGGCCATCTGCGCCATCCACTCCTTGACTTCAGGATCTTTCAGCAACGTATCGAGAGCCAGCTTATCGAAAACGTGCGCGTGCTCTGGCGACGACAACTCTTCCGCGTGGACGGCAATCGATCCTAACTTGCAAAGCAACCCAGGCGACGGCTTCATCGGATCACTCATAATCTGGTGGTCCCGCGGCGACTCGAACGCCGATTTTGCGATTCGGAATCGCATGCTCTCTCCACTTGAACTACGGGACCTAAGTTTGGTACTGGCCGTCGGTGTCGATCCGACCCGTCGCGCCAATCTAGCGCTCTCCAGAGCTTATAAAACTCCGCCGCACAGCCGGTGCTGGCCAGTTCAGAACTGGTGGGCCTGGAGAGGCTCGAACTCTCAAGTCTTCCGGTTCGTAGCCGGATGTCCTATCCATTTGAACGACAGGCCCTAAACTTGGTGCCCGATGATGGATTTGAACCACCGAATGCTCGGGTGTAGACCGAGTGCCTTTGCCGCTTGGCGAATCGGGCGAAACTTAAGATGTTCTTCGTTTATTTATTCGAAATGGTGCCGTCAACCAGAATCGAACTGGCGTCTGTTCCTTGAAAGAGAACCGTGCTAATCCACTGCACCATGACGGCGAATAGAAAATCGGCGCTGGCAGACTGTGCTTGGTTTTCATCCCCTTCATGGACTCAGCAAGCGCCGAAACTTGATGTGTGAGCAATGAAGTCATTTGTCACATCCTACCACGTAATGGTGGACCCGCAGAGAATCGAACTCTGGTTTTCCATTTAGGAAACGGGCGTCCTATCCGTTGGACGACGGGTCCTCAAAACTAGTCCCCAGAGGCCCGCCAAGGTTTCCAATCACCTGTACCGTGCAGCGCTCCTCAGCTATTGGTGACAGCCTCCAGGGATTTCTTAGACAATATGCGCTGGCGTATGACCGCACTGATTGCAGCGGATCACAACAGAGCGCGGACCGCTATCGCTCATCGCGAGCGACGCACTCCGGCATTTTGCGCAGAGCACGCGCGGCAACAGTGGCTCCAAAACGGCCACGGCCACTTCCTTGATCGGCCTGTGTAGCTTAGGCAGAATCTTGTGCAACGCAACCTTCACCGGTGTCTTCGCAACTTTCACCGGTGCCTTCGATACGCTCGCGCGTTTTTTAGTTTTCATAAATGCCTCCGTCGCGATCATACCAACAGTGGAACATCAGCTATGTCCCATTCAGGCTATGTCCCATTCAGGACGCTGATGCGGATGCTTGTTTGTGCGCTTGCCTGAAACGCTTCTGCGCCAGGTTGTTCTTGCACTGGACGCTGAAATAAAGCTGCGTGCGAACTCTGGGAGTAAACTGCCGTTTGCAAGGGCAGGCGCACCTTCGTTGTTTGTATTTCGGCATTCCCGCTTAATAAACGCTTATCGTCCAAGTGTCAAGAAAAAATCTTGCAGACAAGTTTGTGCGGCAGCGGGTTACATTTGGAAGGTAACGCTGCCACTTCAGCCCGCAAGTAAACTTAGCCGTAGACAAGTTGTGCCAATCCGCTGTGGGGTGTCAAGCCCACTTTGCAGCCTTGCGGCTGTTTGGAGACGGTAACGAATCGACTTCAGCCCACGACAGAAAATAAAGCACGGACAAGGGATGCAATCGGATATGCCTTTCGGCATGCGGCTGCTCTACCAACTGAGCTACGCCCTTCACAGTTGGGAAGGGCGGTGGGACTCGAACCCACGACCTGCTGCTCCAGATAACCGATTAGCTTCAGCCCGTGCGAAACTTTTGGCAGAGACAAGGTGTGCCAATCGGAATGAGGCTTTCGCCCCACCTTTTCGAGAGGTAACCGACTGACTTCAGCCCCTGCCATGAACCTAATCCTTTGCGAAATCGGCAATGATCGCAGGCGTGGCTGTATCGAATCCGACCACGTCCAGCATTCCTGCATCGTTCGGATCTGCGATGGTGAATGAGTTGGACACCATGCCGCATACTACAAGTTTCGCCGGAATGCTCATCTTCTGCCGATACATCTCGACTGCCTGGGTTGGATGAATCTTGCCGGCCCACGTTTCATTGTCGGTGTAAACGATGAACGTGTCCACGGCCAGCTTTTTCTCCAGCGCATCAAGCATCGGCAGCGCACAATCGGTGCCGCCCATGCGTGCCTGGAGAGCTCGCATGTCGCGCAGCACATCATCGAGCCGCTGTTTTGACGACAGCGCAATCGGCGTCATGGCGTTGATGCCGTCATCGAAACGTCCGCCATAGCGTCCGGTCTGCGTGCAGGTGAATCCTGCCGCGTAATAGTTCTTTTCACTCTTCACTGTGACCATGGCCATAGCACCGGCTCCGATGGCTGGCGTGAAACCAGGAATGCCAGCGACAGCACCACCCCACATCGAGCCAGAGATATCGAGTCCCAGGTAGAAACGCTTGCCCGATGGCTCGATATTCTGGAAGGCCGAATAGAACGCGCCGTCCAGAGCATCAACGATCTGCGGAACGGTCGTCCACTCGCCAGAGCCGCGCAATCCGTGGCCAGCCTCATAAGTCTTGGCTGCGATGAGAATCTGGATCGGATGGACGCGAGCCTTGCGGATCGCTTCTTTATCATCGAGCCGCAGACTGACATTCCTGCTTGCGTTCGACATCGGCTTGAGCAGGCCAACCTTGCTCATGTTGCCGAGATTGCGAATCATCGCGGTCATCGGCATCTTTTCAAGCAACGCTTCCCAAACGGCGGCTTCGGTGAGTAGCTCGGTCGGCACGCTTTCACGCACCAGGCCGTACTCGCGAATGAGCGAGGCAGCTTCCTTGGCGTTCTTCGTCGCCTGAAGTTTCACGTGGCCTTCAATGCGCTTGGCGATGCCCTCGGTCAGTTCGCCCTTGACCACCCACTTCGCGATGGACTGATAAGGTCCAGCGAAGGCAATGTGGCGCAGGCGCATCAGATCGCGATGCGACCAGCCATCACGCTGCTGATATTTGGTCACCTGATCGGCAACCTGCTCTGGAGACTTCATCGTGTACCAGTTTTCAATGGCACGACGCAGTCCGCGGCCCCATCCACGGAACTGGCGAACGAATGCGACGAAATGAAACAAGTGCGTTCCGATACGTGCCACGTCTGGCAATGCCAGCAAAGCTGCGGACCGAGTCTTGTCATCACCCTTAGCCGCTGCATAAGCCAGCGCCAAAAGAGCCGGATCGTTCTTCGGTGCGCGGCCGGCATCGCTGATTTCTACGATGCGCGCAACCGCACGAAGGCCGTCAGCCGCAACGCAACGCTTCACGGCTTCGATGTTCTCAACGGTCAGCTTATGCTCACTAGCGTAATAGGAGCCTCCCTCGCTACCCAGGATCAGGAAGCGGTCAAGCCTCTTCCAGTCATCGACGGCGAACGAATAGCCGCCCGCACTGTTGGGAACCTGCCTCTCGTTGAGAGGCTTCGACTGCGGTGGACTTGCAACTTCAGCCGCAGCTTTGCTCAGATAACTCATTGGAATGTACCTCCAAAGGCGAGGCGCCAGAGTAAGCGTTTACTGGAAACTTGTCAAGCGATTATTCTAGGTCGATCAGGCGGCGGCCACCGAAAAACAGCACAGGCTCAGTTTCTACAGTCTTCCAGTTGGCAGGCCGGCGATACCAGCAGCAAGTGTTGGCGTCCTCCGCTGCTTCAATCTCCATCCTATGGCCAGCCTTAACGAAGAGTTCTCCGTTGGGAGCTGCGACCCAAGTGTAAGTTGAGCGGCGGTTCAGGGCGATTGACACGAGCGAGTGATCGCCATATATGATCCGACAGCTTTCCAGGCAGTCTTCCATGAAGATTTGATAAGACAACTGCATTCTGAAAAGGAACAAAGGTCCGGCAATGCTTTTTGCGTTCGATGCGTACAGATCGCTGCCTAGTTCCACTTCATCCGGAATCTCGACAAACTCCTCGCCTGGCTCAGGTGGCGGCACATCATCAAAATAAATCCTTCGGCGCGGCGCGATGGTGGCCGGCGTGATGGCTTGCAATGAGGACAGCGCGGCTCGTTTAACGATCATCAAGCAGTCCAAGTGATGCGCACTACGATAAGAGACCAGTGGAGATGCACCTTGCCCGATCCTCGTCGGATGCCAAAACTGCTGAGGCGCTCCCAAACGAGGGCCTCGTAATCCTTAGCGTGCTGAACTTCGTAGCAGGACATCTCGAAGCAGGCCAGGAGAACACCGCCTCCGTGGCATTCAGTGCAACGGTGTCTGTATTCCGGATCGCAGTTGCACTCGATCAGCTCCACTTTGGCACGGAGCGGTGGCGTTGTTATTTCTGCATCATCGAAAACGATTCGGCGCGCCACTAGTTCACTCGTTCTTTAGCCTTTGCTACTTTCTCACCGTCGATAAGCACGGCTTCAAGCATTCGGAATAGAACTGATGCTGCCACCGAAGCGCGTTCGCCGACGATGGCCTCCTCGACCTTGGGCCAAAGTTTGTCCATCGCTTCGCAGGCCTTATCCTCGCCCATTTCCCTAAAAGCTGAATCGATAGCACTAGGAAGGACGCGCATTATCGTTTCCATCGCTTCCCGGTAACTAGTGAGCGGCCGCCGAGGCATATATCCACTCCCTGTCATAGGCCGCTGGTCCGTGGCCGCGAATCACGACTGGCTGTCCAAAGTCTTGGCTTTTGGGAATAGCTTTCACCGAGATCTGATCGCAGTGATTCAAGGCGATTCCGTCCACACCTTCCAAAATATCGACTGCGTGCCGGATCAGTTTAAGATCTAAACGGCCGCGACGAAACTTACCTGGAAAGCCGTTGTCGTCATTATGCGGCTCAGGCAAAGAATCCAGTTTGGGATCTTCGGTTGGGAGCGGTCCATCGCCATGCCGAGTCAGATACGTCCGCATGACTCCGATTTTCTTGACGCGGCCTTCCCATTTGCTTTCCTCGAGCAGATGGAACGCATTATCGAACGTAGTGCATGTCCACGTGTTATAGCCGACTTCGCCGAAGTTCTCATCGAGCAGCACGCCCTGGGCGCCTTCGAACACGACGTTCTCTTTTTCGTCCAGCTTAAAGCTATCAACGATCTTGGCCGGCCAGCCAGCGTACAGCGCGGCCAGCTTGTCCACGGCATCAGGATTGTCGATCTCCAAAAAATCTTCTATACACACCACTCTCGCGAAACTGCCGTAGTTGCACACGTGCGCCTTCGCGAGCTGCTGAAGGAATCGCAGCTTCTGTTTGGTGGTTTCCTGATCGCGCAGGTCGCCGGCGAACAGCACTTTGTTGCCTTCGCGCAGATGGTCGGCGCGCGCCTGGCCTACGCCCATGCCGCACGTATTGTGCTTCCCGTGGCTCAGGATGCGATTCACGGCGCAGTGGAACGGAGTGACGATCACGCACTTGGCATCGACCGTGGTGCGCTCCCAAATGTCCGGAGCCAGATCATTCGCCTCGCGCATCATGTTCAGCGGATTGACCAGCATGAATCGCGAAAGGTGAGTGCGAACGCCCGGAATGAAAGAGCCGCTGCCGAACTGCGAGAACGTGTGGTGCCGCCCTTCGGGAGTGACGACGTTATGGCCTGCCTGACATCCGCCATTGTAGCGGACGACTAACTTCACGTCGCGAGTGCGGCAAATAAAATCTACAGTAGCTCCCTTTCCTTCATCTCCAAATGCCAATCCCGCAACTACGAAGGCATCGCGCATGTAATCTCCTCCCACGTCTCGCGGCGTCTTATTTTTTTGATCGCGCTTCTGTGGACGCCATATCGCTTCGCTAACAAGGATGAAGGCTCTGTAGATGCAAAGATCTCTTTAACCTGTTCAGGCTTTAGTTTGGATCGTGGATGCGGATAAATGTCGTGCGGCGGATTTTTGTTTCTTCCGCGTTCGTGCATGTCCCGAACGTTGTCATCGTTCGTGCCCTGGTACAAATGACGGGCGTTGCAGCACGGAGGATTATCGCAAGTGTGCAGGACGTCCAACTCTTCGTTGATCTGTCCATGCGCGAGCTCATAGGCGTGCCTGTGCGCTTTTATCAGCTTCAACTCTGGCGCTTTGGTTCTTAAAACGCCGTAACCTTTTTTGTCGCAGCCTGCCTGCCAAGGCCAACACTCATCCTCGCCGCCAATACGAACATGGCTCCAGAAGTCATCGATAAGAGCTCTTTTCATGTTGAGTGGAAAAAGCCGATCAGGTAGTTGTGATTGAGTACCTGAAAATCCTGAATGACTGCATCGAAATCAGCCTCAGTATATTTCTTGTCGCCGGGGCGCTCGAAGGTATTCGCGTTCACCATCGCGGCAATCTTCGCGTTCAATAGTGCTGCCTGGGCCATCACGTACGCAGCCTTTTGTTCGTCTGTCATTTGCCGTGGCTCGATCCTGGAACTTTGGTCGGATGGGCGCGTGCGTATTTTATAAACTCCATCACTACGCCACCGAGATCGAAGAACCTGTCGGACGGCGTTCCCAAAGCCATGCAATGCTTTACATAGTCATGGAGTGTAGGGACTGCCGCTGCGTCGCGTGCTCGCAGTATGAATAGCGGCTCATCCTCTGGCACCGGCTCGCCGTTGGAAGTCTTGATGAGCAGCTCGCCCTCGATATGAAACATGTCGTTTAGTTTTCTCATTCTGGCAACTTGAACGGACTCACGATCACTCGCGGCTCAACGTACACCGGAAGCGTTTTGTCGCTGTTGGGATCTTTGCACAGGACCCACGTGCCTTCAGCCGCTGCCGGCGAGAACAGTCCGTTCGGATCAGCCTGCGGCAAGATGGCGTAGCCGTGTTCGGTATCGTGCTCGACCTTCGATGGATTGGTGAACTGCGTTGCGTACGGGATTCCGTAGCCTATCGAAGTGCACAGGAAGATTTTCTTGCCAGTGACTTCGGACCACAAGTACGCATACGTGACGAGCCCATTCTGATCGCGCAGTTCCAGAATATCCTTGAGCAGTTTGCGCTCGCGGAAGTTTTTGATGGCCGGCATTCCAATCTGTGCGGACCCTTCCTTCAGTAAACTCTCTTGCTGCTGACGCTGAATCTGATCGCTACTTGGCGTCTCGTCACAGCCAAGAAGAAAAAGAACGCCCACCAGCACGGCGAATGTTTTCATTGGGACTCCTTCAGTTTGGCGATGAATGTCCGCAGGCTTTCCGGCACGTCCGGGTCATCGAGATTGTAGCCGGAGGCGCGGTGCAGGATGATCGAGGCAAGCGCGGCCTTCGCGTCTTTGTCCGGTGTCTTGATGTAGTCCCTCTGCATGTTCTCTAGCTCCTGGATCATTCCCTGGTTGAACGATCTGGTCTGCTCGAAAACTTGGCGGCGGACTTGCTCGCGCCGTGGCCCGAAATACTTGTAGAGAAAGAAATCGTTGCCCTCGACAACCCAAGTCAAGCCAAACATCAAAACGAGAATCAGAAGCACTGCGCCGACGATCTTCATAAAGCCTCCTATGACCAATCGATGTTCGGATAAGTTCCGTACGGAATGACGTTGCCGTCTTCGTCTATCACAGGACTCGGTATTTGATTCTCTTCCAGCGGCCACAGGTGCGAGGCGTTATGAGCGCAGACGCGGCAGACAGGCTTTCCACGCAAGATCAGGACTGGCACGAATGGCTTCTCGGTTTGCGGCGCGTCTTCATCGGAAATAACTACCGCGGCCGAGATCTCCGGCGTGATTGCCTGTCCACCGCACTGCGTACAGTTCATGGAAGTGTGATCCGGCGCCTGAACGTGCGAACCGAACCGGCAATCCTGGCAAGGTCAGATTCGCCGACGCCAACCGATTCAAGATCGGCCGCGAGGCCGTCCTGGGTCACACGATCTTCGTTCAGCCCGATGATGGCTCCAATCTGTTCGCAGATCAGGTCGGGATGCTGAAGAGTGAAAACAGATTCTTCGCCAAATAGACGCACGTACTGCCTGCGGGAGTCCGTGAGCGGACTATTCGAAGGCCAGAACACAAACGGGTAGTAGGTTCGCTTCAAGTCTTCGATCATCGTCTCGATGGGAATGTCCGCAGGGATTGTGTCACCGAAAACAGCTTGAACTTGCGGAGCGCTCACGTGATCGAAGATCGGCTCGTCCGCGTACATGAAGAAATAGCCCTTGCGGTTGCGCCGTTCAAAGCAATCGAGAGCTGTCTTGCGCGCGGCCAAGTACATCAGCAGGTCGTAAGACTCGCCGCTATTGCTGCCGCCTTTCCCGACCAGCCAGACGTTGCGGATGTGTTCGTCGATGCGGATATCGCTTTCGTAATCGGAAATCTGAATGCAGTTTGCGCCAACGACGTTGTAGTCGTCGTTTGCGGCGACGGCCACCTGCGGATCGCTCAGATACTTGTGGGCGAGTTCCATGAGGTTTGGAAGTTTTAGCTGGGCGGCGACGGCGTTATGGTAGTTCGAGCCGGTCACGTCAAAGCAGACCATGACGGCATTCGATTCGGGATGCTCGGCGCTGTCGCGGCTTTCAAGGATTCCTGCCGGCTTTCGGTTGATCCGCAAAGGATCTAAGTTGGGGTGAATCTTCTTGGTCAGCTCTGCTTCCTGGCTGTAGGCGAAATCGACTGACATCGGCGCTACGCCAAGCGAATGCGCGGTCGCCGTACGAGTTGAACGCAAAGTGGTGTATGTTGCTGAGTTCCATCGTCCACTACCCATGTGCGATTCTCCTTTTTATTTGAAATAGCTGAGTAACTTAAGTTTTGCCTGCTTCGCTTTCTTAACGCAGCTTGCCGTGGAACAGACTGTGTTGGCGCGATTAGCCCAACAGCATGGCGGCCAGCAGGCGGCATCATCGGTGCAGCCACAGAACTGACAGATCCCGGGACGCGCTTTCTTTTTCATCGGTCGAGCTCCCTTATGAAGGCGATTAGATCTTTGCACTTTTGAGGGTAGCGCAGCCAGAGGTACAGCGCCGAGATTCCAAGCACGATGTTGCTCGCGATGGCGAATACGAAAAAATGAGCACCTACGCAGCTCACTTGATTCTCCCTTTTTAAGCCTCCGGTCCGGACTGTCGCAGCAGATGCCGGACCGGAGTGGACGGGTGCCCGGTTGCTTTGGAGCCGCAACAATAAGCGTTTACTATTGGCGTTGTCAAGCGTCTTCAGAAACTTTGCTCACGGCCAAAACGCAAGCGCAGTGGGGATGCTGCGGCGGCTTGGTTGCTCCGGAGAAGAACTTACTGCCGATCTCTACTTCCTGATCCTGATTCATAAGGCATTCCGGGCAAGGGTCGAGATTGGACGTGAGCCACTTCACTTTCTCTACGACGCCGGACTTTTCCCAGGTTGAGAAGTTGCTGGCCGATTGCGCCATCGCGATCTCGCTGCGCGCAATCATCTTGGCGCGCCCCAAACTGAAAATGCCTTCGCCTTCGGTTTCCTCGGCAAGTGCCTCGCGTATGTCATTGACGACTTCCGATATCGGAGTTTCTTTCGTGAACGAGTCGGCGACGATCTGGCGGATCTTGTCCCGGGTAGTTTGCGAGATGGCCCAACGCGCATTCGGATTTTCGACCAGGTTGCCTTCGTTGTCGAACTTCTTGCCGATCATTTCCGCGGCTCGATGGGTCGCATACTCTTGCGCGCTGCGATTGGCCGAAGCGATCAGTTTGGAGTTCGAGACATCGATCTGCAACAGGCCGTGGCCGGCGCCGGAGAGTGCTGCCGATTCCAAGGACGAGCGCACTTGCGACGGCAGCGCCAGCCATTGAGCTTCTAAGACGGTGATGAGCCGATCCGTGAATGCTTGGGCATCGTCCGCATCTGCCTTGGCTAATAGCTTCGCAAACTTCTTGGAACTGTTCGGGCCGGCGACGCCATTGGCCTGCGCGAATGCAGAACTCTCGGCCTCTTTGTCGGACTTGCCATCTTTCTTCGCACGCTCGTACGCGCTGTTCCAGACGGCCACCCATTGCTTGCGCTTGGATTGCCGGACATAGTCCGGCGCATCGCTCGCCGATGAATACGGCTTCTGCAAAAACGTTTCGCGATAGCCCTTTTCCAGGTCCGTAAAAGTTTTCTCCCTGCTTCGAAACTGCAAATCACGCAGCGTGATGGTCTGGCCTTTCAGAGGATTCTCGCCCTGGGCGTGTTTCTGCGCCATTCCTTTTTTGAAATAGCCGATCGTCAGGTGCGGCTGAAAAGTGGGATGAGGGTCGGTGTGCGGAAGTGCGGCCAGGGCGTCGTGCAGCTTAACTAGCTTTTCGCTCTCCAGCAAAAATACCAGCGGCTCGCCTTCATCGTTCTCGGGGAAAGCGTGAAGATCTCCGAACGTTACATCGACTGTGCCCGTGCCTTTGGTGATGGCGCTCACCTGGTCGGGAGTGACTTCAGGATGGAAACCCCATCGCACCGTTACGTGCGGAGTCAGTTCACGGCCCTTCGGCGCGAGCTCGCTTTCCTCGATGCCCTTTTGCAAATCGAGCACGCGTTGCGCATCAACCGGAGACAAGGTGAACTGAACTGCGCCGTATTTAGCCATTACGACAGATTCTGTTCCTCGAGACTCTTGTGACCGAACAGCAGCGTCGCCTTCCAGCCGCTCGGCGCGTTTTCGTCGGGGTTCAGCACGAGCATGCCGCCCTCGTCAAGGTCGAGCACGCCATCATCGCCATCGAACATTTCCATCGACAGCTCTCGCAGACATGAGCCCGAGAATACCGTGAGAGTCGGCCCGCCGCTCGCCAGCCCTTCTGATTTGATGTCGGTCATAAAAGCAGTCAGGCGGGCAATGAATACATTCCTCGACTCGCCGCCTTCCGGAGCTTCGTCTGGATTCTTCATCAGCCGCTTTACTTTTTCTTTGTTCGGAGCCTTCTTCTTGCCGGCGAGCACGCCCAGGTTCCAGGTCTTGGCGCGATCATCTTCGACAACCCGCGGATGGTAGATCGATCCGCTGGATACGATGTCGGCCGTCTCTTTGGTGCGCTTGAGCGTGGCGCAATAAATCTTCCGGAGAGGAACTTCGCTCAAGTATTGCTGGGCCGTGATCAGCTTCACGCGGCCGTCATCGGAAAGCGGGAAGTCAAGCCAGCCGTCTGAGCGATGCACCGGATCGAGAGCGGTGCGGCCGTGGCGCATCAAGAAAAGCGACTTGTACGTGTAATCAACCGCAGCTTCGGCTTTCTGCAGCGGGGCCAGGCCTTCGCGGAAAGCTTTCTCCAGCGTTTGGTCCTCGAGCCTCACACTCTTCTCGGAACGTGCCAGACGCGCACGTATCGACTCCGCCTTGCGCAGCTTGAAGAAGCGGTTGGTTTCCTCGCGCGCCATGGTCAGTTGCTTGGTGAAAATGCTTCCAAGCACATGCTCGATCTGATGAATCCCCTGCTGGCTTTCAGGCGTGAGCATGGATGGATCGATACGGGATCCATGGCGCTTGGCAATCTGATCGTCGGCGATAACTTCGTGGATGGTCTTCACCAACTCTTCGTGACTGGTCTTCTGCCCATCGAGCGATTCTTTGCCGTTGTCGACGCCAACGTTTCGGCCAGTCGAGCGGCCTCCGCCGGCTTCCTGCGCCACAGGCGTTCCCGATCTTCCCGCATTGTGGTCGCCGTCATTGCCGTTATTCATGGGCCCGCCAGCTCCAGGAGCATCGGGATTCGGCGTAACTGGATGCGGCTTGGGTCTGCCGGAATCGTCAATCTGCACGCCAGCCTGAACAGAGGGAATGCCAATCGGCATGAATCCCGTTCCGGTAACGATGCCCAGGCGATCCGCTTCCGGTTCCGGCCGCAGCTCTTCGCCGACGCGCTTGCGCGCTTCGTTCGGCGTCATCACACCGCTCTTGACGTACATCGTGATAGCCGCGGCGTTCTTGAGTGGATCCGGCTCCGCGTAAGGATTCATCGCGATTTCGTACTCGATGAATCCCATCTTTTTCTGGATGATGTAGTCGATGACGCCTTTGAGCCAGGTCACCCAGGGCAGCGTGCCTTCAATCGTCGACGCATCGCCGGCAGCCCTGCCTTCGGTGCGGATCATGCGGATCAAACGCTGTGGACTTGTGCCGTACGCAAAACAAATCTGGCGGATATGCTTCTCGTCGTACACGCCGGCAAGCAACGGTTCCTTCGAGAAAATAATCTGATCTTCCTTGCCAGGCTCGTTGAATCCTTGCACCAGACGCCACTGATTGCGCGCCGCCAGGTTGCCGGCGAGCTGCGAGTTCATCCAGTCCATGGCTTCGGTGATGCGCTCAGGAGAAGTGCCGCGAGGAACGACTTGCACGACGCCCGGGATCGATCCTTCCTCGTAATAAGCGCGCACGAACTTCAGTCTGGAAATGCCGACCATGATTTCTTCGGCGACTTGTTCGGTCGGGGAATTTCCTGCAAAACATGCCTTGCCGTTGCGGCGAACATAGACAACGCTGTTCGGTACAGTTAGACAGTAAACTTTTCCGGAGTATGGCTGCCGACGAGTTTCGAATTTCTTGGTATAGCTACCTCTTTTATGAACGG
Source organism: Acidobacteriota bacterium (assembly GCA_013289685.1). Lineage (GTDB taxonomy): Bacteria > Acidobacteriota > Terriglobia > Terriglobales > Acidobacteriaceae > Sulfotelmatobacter. Next base: position 33,658 of record JABCZL010000017.1, read on the forward strand.
CAACCACATAGTGCGCACGTGAGTTAATAGCCAGAATTGTGCGACGCATTCCATTTCTGCCAATGATAGTGCGGTCGCGAAGAATTATCTTGCGAATGGTGGCGTACACTCCCATCTTCTGCGCTAATTCCTGTAATTGATCAGCAAGACGCTTACTGGAAGTGAAGGCTCTTGATCTGCTGGCATCTCCATCGCCTAACCAGAAATGATGCCAAAAAATCTGCAACTGGCGCGATGTCGCATTCATGATTTCTTGTGGAATGTATTTGTCGCCAGCATGGCCAAGGGGCCGCAGGTGGCGCGCCAGAAACTTGGATCCGATGATAAATGCATCGTTACTATAGAGAACAGGACCGTTGTTTATCTTGTGCAGCAAGGCGCGCATTTCAGAGATTCGCTTGTTGTTTTTAGATTGTGCGATGTAGACGTAATTGCCTTCACAACTTCCTTCGGCAAGATAGAGGCCAATCAACGCACAATAATCATCGCCGCTCATCTCCAACACACGGCCATCGTGGATATGTCGCTGCCGATTTCGGACGACCGCTTGATGGGCAGTCGCCAAGGCAACGCCGGCGACTGCGCCGATCTGCGAATAAGACAATCCTTGCGATCGTAGTTCGCGACAGCGAGCGTCGAGTTGAAGTCGGGAGACATGCCGATCTTCCGCAATGGCAGGGAAGCGCTTCGAATTAACTTCTACGCCATGCCATATAGACGTTACTGGAATCCCAGTTGCAGAAGTACAGTGTTTCTCTAATTCGGCTGCAGATACTAAGACATCGCCAGAACGGTGTTTGTTACCACCGAGACTAAAAGGCAACTTATCAATGACCATCCTGTGCTGTGGTGTTACTTCGAGATCCAAAGAACGAGAGGAGAATCTAATTAAATCTCCGACATAGTCATAGCAATGCTTGGCCGTAGCGAGCTGCCACTCGAAAGCTTTCGTCTTAAGATTACGCGTAGCTATTCGTTCTGTCTTGATATCGACATCCTGGAACAACTTCCATCCGGATTCAGTCAAGACTTCCGTCCCGTCGCGATAACACTGCCCATACAATTGGGAAGCCAGTGTGTTACGGGGAGCGATATTCCTGGGTTTGTAAACCAATTGGTCTGTTGTGAGGTTCACAAGGGGTATCCCCCACCAGTTTTGCGCATAGGCGGGATTCGGCGGTACCGGCGTCAGTCCGTTCTCGTCGATGTAACGCACGATCATCTCGCCGCGCAGCACCACCATTTCGGCAAGTTCGTTACGGAAGTTTTTCCTGAGCAGGATCGACGAAGCATCGATGACCAGCAGATCATCGAGCAACGGACGCAGCCAGTCCTGCCAGTTGTGCTCGCGGTCGGGATACTCGAAAAACCGATTGAGCAGGAGAAGTGTTGCATCGCCTTTAGAGCGAATGGCCACATCGCTGCGCGTTTCGCCTGGCTTGGCGCGCATCTGAATTTCCCAGGGCACGCGGCTTATGGTGTCTTTGACGTTCTCGATGCAGACCGCTGCGAGTGGATATTTGGCGAGAGCCTTTAAATCGGCTGCACTATACTCAGCATCCTGCCGCGGCGTCCACCACAAGTTCTGGCCGGCCCAGTATTGGTAGGCGCGTGGTTCGGTGCCTGGAGGCCCGAGAGGCTTAATGGGTTGAAGCGGTGAATACCAGGAATCCTGCTCGATGCCGCGAATCTGATCAGGTGGCCGCTGGTAAAGCGACTGGCCGTATCGCTGAATGGCACCGACCATTTGGCCGATCGGCCGGATAACCAGATCGCCGCGCTTTGCCATTGAGTCGCGAGTTTACCACGTCACGCCAGCCTCCAGTGAATGACATGGCCTTTGAAGGGCAAACGGTTCTTAGGCTCCATCCAGAAGGCCAGCATCTCTGCAAAATCACGGAAGCCGTCGCGCCGCGCAAACGCCTGCGTTTCATCCCAGGAAAGTTTCTCGCCATCGATCCAGATGTACGGGACCTTGCATCCTCGAGCGAGCACGTTTGTTCCGTCGTAGGGCACGTGCCTGATCTCAATCTCTTCGATCTTCACACACGGCACACGCATGAGCAGCTTGGCCTTCTTGGTTCGCAGGCCGGTGTAAAGGTGAAGCGTATCGCCTGGCTTATCGGGGTGGACGCGGACCGCGCGGATCGTGTGCGTCTTTTCTCCGCGAAGGATGAGCGGAACAAAGCGAGGCTGGAAGTTATAGAGACCCATTCACAGTTTGGTTAGCGGCGGCGGCGCGACTTCTGGCGGTTCGACTTCCTTGCCGATATCCAGCTTTTTTAGGATGGCTTCTACCACAGATCTCAGATGATGGCCGTCACAAGCATGCAGCGTTCCCTGATGTGTAGACGAACCTTCGTCTAGCTCCACGATCTCGATTACGTGGCGCACTTCGTTGGTTGGATCCACACTCCTGCGGCGATGGCTGATTTCAAACCAGCCTTTCAGCTTATCGGTTGGCGATGTCTCTCGACACTGAAAGCCGTGGTCATCGTAGTCACAGCGGATGTTTAGCATTTATTTAGCTCCTGTTTCGCGCACGATAACGCGCGCGCGACGTATGCAGCCTGGACAGTAAAACGTTTTCTTTTTACCTTTGCCGATTCCTTTCCACCCAAGAGCCTCGACGCATATCTCAACGTACTTGTCGTTTGACTTTTCGTGCAAACTCGTCACTTCGACCTTCGAGCCGCAGCCGCCGTCGCATTCGATCCAAGCCGTGAAGAGGGCGTCGCTCACCGTACTCGCTCGGCTTCCTCAGTCATTGCGCCAGCTTCACTTCAAACTTCATCTGGGCCCAACGATCTGCGAATCGTTCCTTAGCCATTGCGACCATCTGATCGAAATCGAACTCGCCCTCGGCTACGTACGTGCTGCTGCTTGCGCCGCGTGTGTCGACGCTGCGATCCCAAAATGAAAGCGCCGTCCATCCGTTCTTGTGGTGGACCAAAGCAATACCTTCTGGAGAGTTGCCGCAGTAGCAGTTGGAATGCCCCTTGTAGGAATAGCCTCTGCAGCCAGGAACGTGAGGCTGAAGCTTTCCATCGATCTCGCGCGTAGTCCACGGAATCGTGATTTGTTCGTCATAAGAAACGTGACCGCCGCGCTCTTTGTAGAAGTGATGGCCAGCAGTGCGGTAGGGACCGAAGTAATACATTCGCATGGGTTCCATTTTATTTTGTCGCAAGAACGTTGCCGCGAAGGGGGTTTCGCTCCAGTGCTCCGCCCGTTGCCGGACCGCTGGAGCCGCCTAGTCCGGCCTACCCTCTTGCAAGGCATCGCGGCAGTAAGCGTTTACTATTGTTCCTAGTGAATGTCAAGTGGCTTGTTCGAGCTGGCGCACGCGGTCTTCTGAACTTTCGATTTTGTTTCTGGCAACCGACGGAAGAACATCTGCGGCAGTGACGCGAACTACTGTGCGTTCAAACCACCTCCCGCCGCAACGTTTGCAACTGTGCTGACACATAACCGTGAGACTGCGTTCGGGAATATCTTTCGACTGAGGTCCAGGTCCTGCCAACACAACGCAACGCAACCTGCCGCTGCGAGCTCCGCACACAGGACACGGCGCATTCGGATTGATGTTAGCAATATCGCGAGGGCTGGGCGGACGGAACAACCAAAGAAGCTTACGGATGCCGACAGTGAGCCAGTAGAATAGCATTCAGGCCTAGCTTTAAACTCTCATAAGTGCTCTGGAGAGTAAACGCTTATCAGGCAGATGTCAATGCCACAGCCAGAAGAATCATGGCTTGCGTCGTGGTTTATTCCAGTATGGAGTCCTGCACCAACGACATCGCTTCGGTGTTGTCACGCGCGGCAGCCAAGAACGCCCACAGCGATTGCAAGTTACTAACTTAGAGCTCACTTGGCCGCCCGCTCCGCCTTCTGCTTTCGGTATCGAGGGGCTGCCATGAAACGCTCGTCCCGACTGGCAACCTGTAGGGCTTCATCAAAAGACATAAATCACCTCAGGGTAAAATAACGTTGGGGTATAGGGGTTCAGCCATTCGCTAACTCCTTTTGCCCCGCGAGTGGGAACTCCTTTGCGAGTTTGGCAATCTCTTCGCGCGTAACAGCTATGCGTGTTCGGTCCCATCTGTTTTTAGGGCCACCCACCACGTTTAAGTATTTCTCCGATTCTTCAAGGACGATCCAGTCCCCATCCGTGAAATATTTGAACCTGCGAGTTAGCTCAGCCATTCACTAGCTCCTTTCGGTATCCCGCACTCGTTCGCGGCTCGGTGCTCCCCCGTTACAACTTACCGCCGGGACGGATCGTTCCTCCGGTCAAATTGCATCACCTCTCTTTCGATTCATCCTGCCTTCTCACTTCCCCTCAGGCTTGGGCGCGGCCTTATGGTCGCAGTTCCCTTCTGCGTAGTCCGCAGACAGGACAGAATTTAGGTCGTTTTCCTGCATGATCCAAGGATGTGATTATTCGGAACTGGAAGATCGCCCTACACTCAGAGCATTCAAACTCATCTTCTCTCGGAAAAGAAAGAGTGCAATTGGTGAATTCCGTGTGTGGTGCTGGCTTCCTGCCGCCTCTATGTCGGCTAACGATTCTAGGCGACCGATCCGGCAGTTTGTCTACAATGAATCGCGCTTTCAACGCTTCCAAGGTCACTTTCTCCCTCCGTCTGCCTTGCCATCGCGCTCTTTCTCTAATCTCTCGACATCGTCAGGATGTTCTTCGTGCGGCGCTTCATCGGCACAAGCGCATTCGTGAGCCAGATCAGGACACCCGCGCAGTTCACAACCACGATGATCTTGATCAGCCAAGCCGATTCGACCATTAGCCACCTTCTGGAGGTCTGGCAGATCTCGCGTCGACGATGGCCTGCTGTTCTTGATGGCTCCGCAAATCGGCAGCGGCCTTGTCGGCAGCCTCTTCCGCTGCGAGCGCTTGCAACTTATCTGCTTCGGTAGCCTCGGCCCGCATCGCTTTCTCTCGCGCGAGAATGGCGTTGCCGGCCAGCGCGACCGACAAAGCTGTGAGCATCACGCCCTTCTGGGAGTTGACGAGCGTGTGAACATCGCCCAAAGTTTTGCCCTGCTCGGCGAGGCGCTTGTCGGTTGCATTGCCGGTCGCAAGAAGAGTGTCTTTGACTTCGAGCACGGCGACGCGCTGCGCTTCGTTTGATTTCTGAACGACCTGCGCAACCTGCACGGTAGCGAGACGCTGCGCTTCGGCGGTGCGATCCGACTTTTCGTTGTGCTTGTCCTGGGACCGCTTCATCATCGCGAGGATGATGGGCGAGGCTGCGGAAATGATCAGGCCCACGCCCCACAGGATTCCGCCCCATCCGGAAAACACAAACGGCGCCGGCGGTTCCTGAATGGGAAGGGCTGCCAAAAGGAAAGTGTTGAATAACGAGTAGATTGTGAGCGCCTGATACATCGCGCCTCAAGTTTACTAAAGAACCATAACCACTGTCTCTCAAAAACAGTGCCGGTTCGGCACCCCGGTCTTCCGCAGGATATTGGAGACGTGATATTTCACAGTCCGTTCCTTCATGCCCAGCCGCGCGGCGATGTTGATATTCATGAACCGCTGCTGCAACAAAGGCATGACTTCCTGCTCGGCTGGAGTTAACTTTGCGGCTTCGATCAAGTGCTTGGCGATCAGCTCTTTCATTTTGGCGCGCACCGCGGTTAGTTCTTCAATCAGTTCGCGTTCCCGCTTCTCCAGCTCGTCGATCTCTGCCCACATTATTCGTCAAGACAGATTCTGCGCTTGGTAGCGAGCGGCATGAGCGGCCCGTCCGATGGCCGTTCCGGTTTAGATCCCAACCGCGACCGCGATGATCCTCGACCATTCTCCACGAAGGCTTCGTACTGTTCGAGCAGCCTTAGGCGCTCTTCTTCCAGCGCGAGATATTGAGAGTTGACGAGCGTGTGGACATCCTCCAGCCTTGCGCGGGCTCTCGCTGCGTCGCCTTCGGGCAAAGGCGAGAGCCCAAGCATCTCGCGCGCTTCGTTTTGCGTGATGATCCCGCGGTCAAGCATGTGGCGCACCTGCTCGGGAGTCCACGGCTGCGGATAGATGCGATACGGCTCCCCACCGTTTGGAATAATAACGCCGTTGCTGCTGCTGCCAGCCGTGTCGATTGTCCATTGGCCGCTGTTTATGGCGCTGCCTCCACTCACTCCAGGATAGATTTCTGTCACGTTTGCGACAGTGAAGGCAGAAGAGGCAAGCGCGTCCATGGTTATCTCCTCGCCGGCATTGTAACCGGCTTTTTACAAGATTCTATAAAACATTAAAATCACCGTGCGACAGGTTGTGCCGCAACCGATCCGGGCGGCGGCCACTTCGCGGCGCACTGATGATCTTCAGAACCGACCATACACAGAAACTCGCCGCACAACAGACACCGCCGATAGGCTGGCCTGTGGCAGTGCGAACAGCGCTTCGGACAATCCGCGGTCGAATGCGTTTTGCTGCGGCAGGCCACACACTGTTCTTTGCTCATAGCCACTCCAAAGCTTCTGTGGCCACGAGTTGCGATACTCGGGACACGCGCGGCTCGCCGTATTCTTGTTCGAGCCTGCGCACGATCAAGCTCGCCTGATACGCATCCCAGGTGTAACCGATTCGCACGATCACTCGATAGGGATTCACACGAACTAGCTGCGCACCAGAATCGAGCAGCCTCCAGGTGAGGTCCATCAACTCGACAAACATAGCCGCATCGGATAAACGCTGGCGACGGATCTTGGCCGCCGCCCTTTTCTTTGCCTTGTCCTGCTGTTGCGCTTTTACCAGTAAAGCTTGCCGCTCATAAGCTCGCTCTTGTTCGGCCAGTTTGGCCTTTTCTTCTGCCAGCCTGTCCTGGTGGGCCTGGTACTCTTCCATGGCAGTGTTGAGCTGGGCGGTCAGCCGCTTGACGCGCTTAGGATCGAGCTCGAGTTCCACACCCAACCGATATTTTTCGCGACGCTCGCCATCCTCGCCGTACCCGTTATCCACAGCAAGATCCACCAAGCGGATCGGCTGCGGAAACGTTTCGGGAAACTCGTCATCTTGCGGAAAGGCGCGGCCGCACTCCTCAGCCTCAACACTGCGCGCGATCCGTTCGATGTCGATACGCTTCACTTCCGAACCCACTCCTCAATCGCACGGTCGATCACAACTTTGAGATCGGCGACGTCCGCGTGACGCTTGAGCCTATCCCACATATCCTCCTCGAGCGTCTTGCAGGCCCTGGCGATGGCTACGCGCAAGGCTTCGGGAATAAATGTGGGCGGCCTCGACAAGTAGCCGGCACTGCCGATACTTTCGGCTGTGCCGCGAAGCGCCGCATTGTGCGCTTCAACCGTTTTTTGCTGCGCTTCCCTTGCTTTGTGTTCGCTCATAGTTTCCTTCCTGGCATGCAGTTGCGGATCGCGATCCACAGTTCCATGTCTACCGGCCAGAACTGTAGCGCCCCAAGGACTGGACAAGGTTCGGCAAGCGGCCGGATATTTTCAAGCTTGAACGCGTACCGGCCTTCGTGATAGTCGCCCCACTTGCGTTCCGCATCGCTGATCTCCAGAGTCACCGCTTCAGTTGGCCGGCAGTCGGTAAGATCGCACACGCAGACGATCGCGCCAACCGGCAACTCTTTGGGAACGAGGCCTTCCTCCCGCGCAAACTCTTTCGCCCAAACTGGAAAACCTTTCGATGCGTGAATCGCGACAGGCCCGCGGTAAAGCGTCAACCAGCTGCGCGTCTCCCAATGCTTCCAGCCAAGCGCGATCGCCGTCGCCCAAGGCTGCGTGAGTGATAGTCCTCTCATGCACTTTGCTTTGCGTGAAGCTCAGAGTTGAACCGGTCGCACTGATCGGCATTAAAGTGCGCCACATAAACCTTCACAGGCGGAACCGGAGGCGGGAACTTCGGAAGCGGTAACGGACCGATGCCAATCGTGCCCGACATCTCCCGGCACCATTTCGCATACCCGGGCGGCTGCAGATACCGCTTATAGGATTTGCTCGTTGCCTCAACTTCCCACCCTTCGCGCAAAAGCCGGATCGCGTCTTCCGGATGCACACCGCCGCAGAAACTGCAGGTCCGCGGGGTCCAGTGCCACGGCCAGCGCGTAAATCCGCTGCCAGGCTTGATCCGGTTTTGGATCGAGCCAACCAGGTGCGCGACCCAACCCCACGTGGTCGTCTCCCAATGATCGGTATTCAGCGTGTACTCCCAAGGCCCGGGCTGAGTCATGCGTCTTCTGCAAGTTTGCTTGGCCTCGAAGTGTTTGGTGAACTGATTGGCAAACCACGCCGGCCGCAGCCAGATGTCGTAAGCCACGGCATTCCACCAGCGGCGCGGATAGATCCAGCTCACAGCCGCACCCTTCGACTCTTGCCATGCATTTCGATCTGGTGGAACAACGAGAGCCGGTCGGCGATCCGGTCGTCCATCATTTCGGCGATCTTAGCCAGCGACCAGTTAGTCGTCACGATGGTTGGCTTTTTGGAACGCAGGCGCCGATCCAAAATCAACAGCAACGACCGGCGTTCGAAATCGCTCAAGCCTCCGGCGCCCACATCGTCGAACACGGCAAAGTTTGGCACGCTGTAATACTCCAACTGCGTCGCTTCTTGTCCACTTCCCATCGCTGTGCGCAGATCCAGATAAAACTCGGCGCAAGAGAAAAATTTGACGACCTGGCGCGCCATAATGAAGCTGCGCGCCAAAGCTGCCGCGAGATAGGTTTTTCCAACACCGGTCTCGCCGGTGAGGAGCAGGCCATGGCCCGGGTGATCGCACCAAGCCAGAATCTCTTTTTGCATCTCAGGAGCAAAGGCTGTGAGCTCTGCTTTGGCGTGAAGGGGTCCCACCTCTTTCGCGGCGATCCGGCGTAAAGCGCAATCGCACATCTCCATCGCCTGCTGGTGAGCCGGAGCATCCTTCGGACGCCGGTAGCCAAGACCTTGGCAATCGGGACAATCTTCAGACTTCGAATCGCTTGGGTTTCGGGTATTCTTTGCCCATTGGTCGAGGGACTGCCGCAGCCGATCGGTTAGTTCCATTTCGCCCTCCTTGAGGGATCTCGTCTTCCCAACGTCGCCCATTCAGGTAGGTGGTCGCATGAGGGATGTGCATCTTATCCTGCCATTGTTCGCAGCCTTCTCGGGCCACTACTCCAGCTCGAGCCGCCACTTGATCCGCATGGCTCAGCCGGTGCCAGGCAGCTTTTGCCTTCTTGCGATCTTCATGGCGCGGGTACTCCTGCCAGAACTGCTCGAACTCCTCTTCGGTTTGGTCGGAAATCACACCCAACGCTTCTTGTGTTCTGTTCTGTTCTGTTCCCTTCTGTTCTGTTCCCTTCTGTACGGGACGCGTGCCTGACGCGTCGCCCTCGCGTGCCTCACGCGTGCCCCACGCGTCAACATGTTGATTCTCTGGTGGCTTAGGCAGAACACTGAGCGATTCACGATTATTTATGACCTGGTGCTTCTTGAAGGTCGGAACATACCCAAAAACCTCGTCAGCGACGCGATATTGGACCACGAAACCACGCGTGCCCCACGCGTCAAGCACGCGTGAAAAGTCCACGTCATCGTAGGGCAGGATCATGGCTTTAAGGGCCCGGGGGCGCCAGTTGAATCGACCTTCCCGATCGCAACAGGTCAGCAGTCCGACGAAGGCGAGGCGTAGCGGCAGGTTGGTTTTAAGCTCCAGCTCATACATTTCCTCATGTCTAAAGAACTCAGGCTTGATTGTGCGAATCCGTTGCTGCACAGGCCAGTCCTAAATGGTTGGCTGGGAAGCGTCGCGGGCGGGCAATGGGAAGTTGTGGGCGGCGGAAAACCGTGCGCACAAAATCCAAACCCTCAACGCTCCCCATCGCCGCGCCTAACGTACGCTCCGTGACATTCACAGTCAAGTAACAATCGGGCCGCGTGCGCAAATAGCCATCTGTGGAAATGTGGAAATCTCTCAGACCCGAACCACCTCTTAACACCGTGAGCCGCGAGACCCTTGACAACCAGCTTATACTCCAAGGAGGCGGGCGGGGGTGGCGGGCAGGAGAAGAGACCTTCCTTCAGTAAAAAAAAAGAGAAACGAATCGGAAATGAAACGGAAATGAATCGAGTTTTCCACAGGCTACTTTCTAAACTCTTCCTCAGAAGATTCACTTGGTATCGCAAACTCATCGGCGGTAAATGGGGACACGTCACCGCTATGTTCTTCGGCAAAAAATGGATTCGCCTGCCAAATGAATCTTTGCTCTACGACGAACGCCATCCAACTGTAACTTCAACTCCAGCCCAGCAAGACAAAGAAGCGCAGTCCGGCGGATTCGACGGCTACTGACCAGAAACAACTACCGAAAATCTCTGCAAAAAGTTTTGAATCCCACACGCCTTTCATATCCCGAAAAATGGCAAAAAATGCGCGAGACCGGAGACCGGGCCGGCAAGGCACCGGGCCCTCAAAGTAATGAGTAACCGAACCGCACCATGCGACACCGCACCAATGCAAAGCCAGACAAAAAAATAGGGCCGCTTGCTAAGCGGCCCATTGGTGAGTGTGGGTGTTAGTGCGCTGTCCGGTTCGCGATGCTCGCGGAGTTTACCGCACGCGGCGCACCAATGCGTGTGCTGGCCTGTTCTGTAGCGCGTCGCCCTGCTAGTAGATCGATCAGGCGACCGAGCCGCGCATCAATATCGATGGCGGATTGCTTAACAGTTGCGTCCGCGTAGTCTGTTTCGATTCGTACGCGGAGCATCGTTTCACGCATGGTCAAGAGTAGGTCTAGGACAGTGGTTTTAGCTGGCACGTTACAGTCCCTCGCGGCGGATGTCTGTTAACACGTTCGATGTACTGCCAGGGTCGTACGCTTGTAACTCGCGGTCAGTGAGCGGCGACCGGTCAGAGTGTAGGAATGATGCTTCGCGGCCAGGTTCGCCGATCAGGTGCAACCCGATGCGATAGAGAAACCAAAGAACGGCACACGTTAACACGGTCACACTGGCGAACGGTGCCGAGTGTAGCATCGATGGCATGAAAACTAAGGCTAACAGCATCGATACATCTAGCAGGATAGACGGCGACGCGGAGCCCGCCTCCGGGTTGCGTTCCGACCGATCATTAAGCGCCGCGCGTACATACTGCGCGACCTCTGCATTGGTCGGCGAATCCGCAACAAAAAAAGTAACGTCAAGGTGTCCGACTGAAAAGTGTGGCACGGGCAGGGCAGTCTCACTGTCTTGCTGTAGCTGGCGACGTGGTTTCATGTTTTCTCTTTTCTTAACTGTGCTCTGTCTTTGGCACGTGCTAGACAGGGCACGGGTAAAAAAAGAGCGAGCGAGTTTTTAGGCTCGCTCGCTCAGGTGGGCTAGGCTACTTTGCGCGCTAGTGGCGTACGGTCAAAAGCACGCTGTGCGGAAGTAAACTTGGCACGCTGCGCTTTTTGTTCTTTGGCGCTACGGTCGGATTGGAAAGACTTGTGAAGATGCGCTTTGAACGCTGCAAGGCGAGCAATGGCGCTACGCTCTGCATGCGTCAAGGTCTTTTTTGTTTCGGTCTTTGGCGTGGTCTTTGTGGATTGTTTCGCGGATTGCTTGGCAGTCTTTGGCGTGGTCTTGCTGTTCTTATTCGTCATTGTAGTGTGCTCTTTTCTGTCTTGCGTTAGTGTCTTTTGATCGTGCCTAGACTCTAACTGTGCGGATTTTAGGTTAGCTGGTACGATTTGTCAATAGGGCAGACCAACAAAAACAAAAATAAATAAAGAAAAGGCGAAAGTGTACAGTATGCCACTATGCGTGCGAAAGTTTAGCAATAGGTTAACACGTGTAGTTATTACCGCACGGTTTCCAATAATCCCACTTTCTTATCCTTTGTTGCCCTGTATCCAATCGGAACGCCCGTAACGATTCTACTCAAAAACTGCGCCGGCAAACTTCTCCCTATGACCCCAAAAAATCCATGACCCTCGTTTTCCAATGACCCGATGAAACCAGAAAGCCTCTCGGCCCATGACCCTTGATTCCGGAGACCGGTTTTGCGCGAGTAAGGTTACATAATGAATCTTATAGACCGTAAGCGTTTACTGATTCCAGGTGAGTTAGGGCTGAAGTTTATATTATCGCCAACAGACCAGTACCACGGCTTCGCCTATTCGGAGGTGGGTGTTGCCGCGACATCCAATGTTTTTGCTGCTCTCGCTGCAATCTCCGGAGGCAACGGCTCTTTGACCAAAACGATTTCGATCCTGCGATCCGCCGGCCCGATCTCAACACGCTGCGCTGCTTTGCCATCCGTCGCTTCGCGCATCTCGCGCGCTGGACCAGGATGACCTTTCGTTACTGCTTCACGAATCAGACCAAGCGCAACTGCGTCGGCCATCAAAGAGTTTTCATTCAGCGGATGAAAAAATGCGCTCGCCTTTTTCAAAACGCGCAACAGTTGTGGGGGGATGGTCTCGTTTAGCTGCCGAACATAAGCCTGGCGCAGCGCAGCAGCCGACTGGAGACCGGAGGGTCTTGAGTTGTTTGTATTTGCGACTCCGTTGGTTCTATTGGCCACGTTTAGTTTCGCCGTCTCGTATAAGTGTAGTAATACCAGAGTCTTGGGTTTTCGCGCAAGTGGGGGATTCGCCAGTGTTCCGGGTTTGTGGTGTAATGATCGCGGAATGAGTGAAGGGCAAGAACCGACCAAGCCGTTTGTGGTAGCAGCTCCGAAAGTAAAAGGGGGAGCGCCGCGAATATACTACCAGTGCACCAAGCATGTTTCTCATGCGTGGTCGTCGGACGACATGGAGACCGCGTATTGCTATCGGTGCAAGAAGACCCGGATGGAGTTATTGATTCCGGCGCCCACGATTGAAGAGGCCAGTAACGTAATCGATGATCTGGTAAAGGAAGCGCAGGGCGATCCGTGTCCGATCCATGTAAGGAATGTAGATGGATTTCCAGAACAGAAAGAGTTGGTGGAATCCGCGAGAAAACGAAAGATGGTGCGAGCGGGAAGACGTGGAGGGAAGACCACGAGTGCGGCGACTTTGACCGTGAATCACTTTGCCAAAGGGGGAAGGGTTTTGTATGCGGTGCCGGTGGTTGACCAACTGGAGAAGTGGTGGAAAGAAGTTTTATGGAGTCTGCGGGAACTGATCAATGCCGGGAGGGTATACAAGAACGAGACCGAGCACGTGATTGAGTTCCGGGGGACCGACAACCGGATCAAGGGGAAGACGGCGTGGAATGCCGATACGCTCAGAGGTGACTGGTGCACGCTACTGGTTTTGGACGAATACCAGCTGATGGATGAGACGGCGTGGACCGAAGTGGGTCAGCCGATGATGATTGACAAAGACGGAGATGCGGTCTTGATTTACACGCCGCCGAGTTTAAGTTCGCGGTCGATCAGCAAAGCCGTGGACAAGCAGCATGCGTCCAAGATGTTCAAGCGGTGCTCGGCCGATCCGGAATGGCTGTGTTTGCATTTTTCATCGAGGGCCAATCCGTTTCTGTCCAAAGAGGGAATCGATCGGGCCGAACGCAATATGAGCAAGCTCGCGTTCATCCAGGAGATTGAAGCCGTGGATACCGACGAAGTGCCGAATGCGTTGTGGACCAGAAAAGTGTTGGACGATTCCCGGGTGCTCGCGCCAACGGAATGGGACCGCAAAGAACGGAAGTTTGTGATACCGCCAGCGCTGAGGGCGAAATATCCGGAGGCGCCGGATGCGCCGGTATTTCCTGGCGGTTATCGCAGGATCGTGGTGGCCATTGACCCTTCGGGATCGACAACCACGGAAGTGGGGATTGTGGCGGCAGGAGAAGCGTTTGACGGTGAGTATTACATCCTGTTTGACGAATCGATGTTTGCGTCACGGCCAAAAGCGTGGGCGGGCCAATCGATCAGGCTTTATGAAAAATGCGGCGCTGACCGGATCGTGGCCGAACGGAACTTTGGCGGCGACATGGTGGAAGAGACCTTGAAGACCGTGGATGAGAATATTCCGTATAAAGACATTGTCTCGAGCCGCGGTAAGCTCGTTAGGGCCGAACCGGTGAGCTCGCTGTTTGAGCATAACCGCGCGCACATGGTTGGCGAGTTTCCGGAACTTGAAGATGAACTCGTGAGCTACACGGGAATGCCAGGTGAGCGCAGTCCTAATCGCCTGGACGCTTGCTTTGTAAAAGGCACGAAGGTGTTGACCAGGCGCGGGAACATCCCCATCGAAGCCGTTCGAGTTGGTGACTTTGCTTGGACGCGCCAAGGCTGGAAGCGAATCCTCAAAGCTGGAATCACATCAGCGCGAGCGCCGGTGACAACGCTCCAGTTAAGTGATCGTTCGATTACCGGAACAAGCTCTCACCCTATTTGGGCTATAGGCAAGGGATTCACAGCTATGGACGCATTGGTTTGTGGTGATACAATGCTGACGTGCCAAAGCGACAGCCGCAGCAAACTAAAGAGCGGCCCGAAACCATCTATTTTCAAGGCATTCCGTACCACAGATATCCGGACAGCAAGCGCCGCAATCAACGCGTTTATTATACAGGCAGTAAGAATGGCCGAACTGTTATGTTGCACCAAGCCATCTGGGAATATCATCGTGGGCCGATTCCGAAAGGCTATCACGTACATCACGTCGACGATGACCCACTCCACAATGAGATTTCAAATTATGAATGCTTATCCCCGGCCGCGCACAACTCAAAGCTTCGGGGCAAATCCAGCGATCGGAGGCGACGCCATTTGGCAGACGTTCGACCGCTTGCATCGGAATGGCACTCCAGTCCGGAAGGAATCGCTTGGCACCGCAACCACGGTAAACGCACTTGGCGTGGCCGCAAGCCGCAGCCAAAAGGGAAATGTTTGTCGTGCAATGAGCCCATCAAAGGATTCAAAGATAAACGCTTCTGCAGCCGAGCCTGCATGCAGACAGCCTATAGAAAAAACCACACATATCAGTGTTTGGTCTTGTGCCCCATTTGCGGCAATCCGTTCTGGCAAAGCAAATATCGGCCACGACCGAAGTTTTGCTCCCGTCTATGTGCTTGGGAAGCACGACGCAGGGAGCGCACCGGTTTACAATTTGGAAGTTGAGGACGCACACGAATATTTCGCCAACGGGATCCTTGTTCACAACTGCGTGTTCGCGATCATGGAGCTGTTAGGGCCCGGTGCGCTCAGCCTGGTCGAACTGTACAAGCAGGGTGGAATGGAGAAATACATGCTGCCCAAAACAACTGCCGCGACGTCCTTGGCCAGTGTGGCCACAAACAGCAAAACTCCAAAATGTCCGCAGTGCCATCAGATTACGCTGCAAAATAACGTGGCCGGCCAAATCCGCTGCGGACATTGCGGATTCCAGCGGCCGATACCAGGGCAGCCCAACGTGCAGCCGATTGGCGGCCGGCGCGCGATCGATCTCCGCAAGTAAGCGTTTACCCACACTTCAGTTTGTGCTATGGTCTGCGGCCATGAGGAAAGCATTGCCTGGCAAAACCAGGAAAGAGGCCAAGCGTAACACTTATGCGCTAGTAGATGATCCCGACGCGCTATATTTTTCGTTGTGCGTTACAGAAGGCATGGAGACGCGAATCATCATCACCAGACCGGCGAAAGCAAAGCAGTTCGGCGGGGTCAACATGACCATCTCGGAGTTCTGGCGCATGCTGGAAAAGCATTTACAGAACCAAAGGAGAAAACATGAAAGAAAAGTCCTCCAGTGAAAAAGTGCGCCAGGACGTGTGCGAACAGAGCGGCCATAGCCTCACGTCGTTCGAGGGCAAAATCGTTTGCGAGATCCGCGGCGACGGCATCAAGCTCAGCCAAGTCGCATGAACTGGTTTCACCGGCACGGGCCTTGGGAAGTGGTCGGCGCGTCGTGCGACGAGATGACGCACTACATCTGCGGCGAACACTACAAGGTTTTCGCCGTCGCCGTTGACTTCGCACTGATCTGGGGCTTTGTACGGGCCTATATGTTTCTGAGGAGCCTGTGAGATGTGTCTCGATGAAGTGTTCAGCAGTAGGCCAAAGGCTGCGGGATATGGTTGGAAGGTATACGAATTATCGGGCCGAGCACTCACGGGCATTTACATGGAGTATTCGGCAGCCGAAGGGGAGTGGCTAAAAGCCCCTGATACAAACGATCCAGACGTTGGGTTTCACATATACAAATCCAAACGGTGTGCTGAAAAGTTCTTGAAGTATTCGCGCATACATGCTCGCGGTGATCGCTTCGCCATAGTTCGTGTGCGGTACAGAAAAGCTCACGCTCACGGCAGGGGTGACGGAGGATTCAGTAATGCCGTCGTTGTGGTAGCGAAAGAAATGTTCATCTACCCACGGAAGAAGGCTGGTCAATGACCCTCTGTGTCCCATGCCTGGAACGCGCCAACCGCGAGCGGGAGGCTTATCGCATCGTGGACGGCACTCCCATGTGCCGGCCGTGCTTCACGGGCAGCGGAGAATTCGACAAAGAGGCTAACTCGGAGTCACGGCGCATGGGCTGGTCGCACAGAGACTATACCCACAGGTCGGCGAGGGAACTCAAGTGACCGACTGGTTCTGCTTGGATTGCCGCTTCCCGACGCAGCTAAACAAGCACGGCTATTGCGCCCGCTGCGGCAGTGACGGAGTAGCTCCGCCAACCGTGCGTACCAAGACCGAGGCAGAGTACGAAGTGGAGTTGCTGGAGCGGCTGTATGAGAGGAGCGAGGGATGAGTTTCGATTCTTTGCTTTTACACCACCAAGTTCCAGGGGCGCGAGGCTTTCACGGATGGCCACATTATCTGCGTAGGGATGGCTCCGAAGGACACTTACGGCGAGAAGAAGGTAACCCAAGCCATCCTAGACTTAATCCCAAAGAAGCTGCACCCAGCACTTCGCGGCAAGCGGGGTAGGTCAAGTTCAGGACTCGACTGCATTGACTTTGAACCTAGCTGCCGAGTCCAAAAGTGGTACGTCGAGTTCATCGAGACGAAATATACAAAGCCGCGATTCTTTGTCGGCAACCCCCTTGGGAAGGACTGGAAAGAGCGCGTCTTAATTGCCAAAGAGGGGCGCCATATTGTGGCACTCGTAGCGCCGGTTCATATGTGGGGAGAGCTTACATAGATGGGTCGCGTCTGTTCGCGTGCGGGGTGTGGAACCATATTACTAACGCCTAACGGCTCGACGGACTGGAAGAAGCGCTTCTGCTCGAAGGAATGCAAAACTTTGGATCTGCGCGAGAAGATGCGGGATAAGAGACGGCTGGCCAAGGATGCTTTGCAGGATGCACTTGTTTCGCGTAACAAAGCACGCGCAGCCACGGACGAGACAGAGGTAGGGGAGATGGCCAAGGGTGACTAGGTCCGATGAAGCGTCTACCAACGTATGTGTGGGTCTGTGAAGGCTGCGGAATGTGGCGGGATTGGGGAAGCGATACCGTATTCAATACGCAAGAACCCTATCTGGTGTGCCCAGAGTGCAAAAAGGTTACTAAGCACTCTCAGTTCGATGGCGATGGCAATAAAAGCCGAGATCAAGGGTGACTAGGCCCGACTTCGTAGCTGTTTACCCCGGTCAGTGCGGCAAGTTGGCAATGTGTCGAATGGAAGCTCAAGGACAATGGTTTCGGATGCAGATGCTTATGTGTGAATCAGGAAGGTACGGCTACCTCTGTTCCCAAGACGGCTCTCCGCTACGGAGCGAGCTTGCCGCACGAGCGTGCGGACTCGACCTCTCTACTTATGAGCTAGGACTGGCAGAGCTAACCGAGGCTCGAGCGGGAAGCTCGCCGGGAAGCATTGCGTGATCTGGCCTCAGCTTTGAAGAAAGTGTGTCCTGAAGTAATCCCGGCGATTATTTCCGCAACGCATCCGGAAGAGGAGTTTCTGGCGTTCTTGCGGAGCGAGTCATGAGCGCCTGCATTTTTTTGTTTCTTCTGACCTGTCCGCGGTTTCACGCAGAGAGTACGCTTTTGATTGTGCAGGCCAGTGTGATGGCGGCCGATGGCGCCACGACCAGATCGATTGATGCTCAGTTAAGACGGAATGGCGTGCCACCGCCTTACGAACATAATCCAGTGGCTCGAGCCGTGTTGGGTGACTATCCAACGTGGCCGCGGATGATCGGTGCCGGCTATGCGGAGCTGACACTTGAAAGTCTGGCAATATCGGAACTAGCCAGATCCAGGCATAAGGTCGTGCGCGGATTAAGATGGTTTGTTCCAACAGTGGGAATCGCGGGCCATGCCTTCGCCCTTGGCGTCACGATTGGAGGAGCTGGCCAATGAACTCCTGGCTCCTAGTCGGTTTTAGCCTTATCGGTTTGGTGATCCTGTTTGGCCTGGGCTGGTGGGGAGATGGACCGCCATGGAAACGGTGGAAATAAACTCAAGGAGGCAGCCATGTCTGATCCGAAGCTAAGCATCTTCGACGCAACAACCGACAGTGCCGGGAATATAACGCTGACGCTTCGCATTGAAGCACAGCCAGACACCACACTGACGCTCCAGTCTGAAGAAGAGTTCGTATCCGTAAAAAAGACAGATCTCCTCGCTTGGTCGAGCGCCTTGAAAGCTCTGCTCGATGAGATGGCCGGGTAAATGAAAGTCGGTAAACGCGATTGGACCGATGGCTTCTGGAACGTTTTCCGATATCGCGAACTGAGCGAGCTGGCCATGCTTGAAAACAGAGCCGTGAAGATCGCCGCGAGAAACAATATCGAGCTGAATGAACTATGCCTGATTTCCTTCAGAGGCAGACGCTTCGTGCAGTGGTTTGGCGTCAACCGCTATTTGCCGTGGCCGAAATGAACCACGAAATGCGCAGACTCCAAAGAGCGAGCCGGCCGAGCGTTAAACGGTATCCCGGCAAGCGCAGAATCATCCGGATGCACTGGAGCTGCGGCGTTCCGTTTTGTTCGCACCGGTTCAAGATCATGGCCTGGTTGCACCACTGGTGGGCGAGCCGATGAATCAGTATGGCGCAATCTGGATTAAGCAACGGTCCGTCTTTTGCACGGACTCAATGTGGGCGAGCCGTGATGAACATCATCGCTGCGCCGGCAGATTTCGGGCGAAAGGCCAAGAACCTTCAGGGCAGAATCCAACGACGATGGCGGTATGCGATTGTCCGTGTCACGATGCACAGCGCAAAAACGAACTCCAAGATAATCTGGATCGTTGGGAGTGGCTAGTGGCACACAGGGCACCGCTCAATCGGTCGCCAGATCGGTGGATGGGCCTGAAGTGAACTTTGAAGGGCTAATAGTAACAAATCGCATTATCAGGCCAATAACAGGGAATCTGATCGCATTTTGGGCCCCAAATGAGCCTTTTGACGCGTTTTTAGGGGTAACGAATGTACGGAAGGGTAAACGAATCGGTGCATTTCACCGCGCGCCAATGCGAACTCCTCACGCTTGTTGCCCGCGGCTGCGAGAATGACGAGATCGCGAGCCGCTTGCATCTGAGCTACGGCACTGTCCAGTACCATCTGCACGTGCTGCGCGCAAAACTAGGGCTGCCAAACTACTGCGAGAGGATTTTATTTATCGAGCTCACCCGAGAGCTTGGCTTTGCCGAGGAGCATTGGGACAGTGCGGAAAAGTTTACCGATGACAAACAGCTCGATTTTCGTCATCCTACAGAGAATGGAGGGCACAAAAATGAATCCGATGAATCCGCTCACGTTGCTGTCGCAAGTGGTGGGGTCAGTGAGATTGGGCCATGATCACTATGGATTCTTTGGGATCAATGGCCTGTTCGGCATCCTCATAGGGATAATCATATTCATCGTGGTTGCCGTGATCCTGTGGAAGATTATGGAGATCGTCCTTCCCAAACTGGGCGTGGACGGTGGATGGATGCAGGTGATCAAACTGCTCATCATCCTGTTCCTGTTCCTGGCGTTCATGCACTTTGTCGGATTCTTCTGAGCAAACCTAAGCCAGTTTTGGTCGTGGCCGGAAACTGTGCGCAGTTTGAAACCTGGAAGCGTACCAGGCCAGGCGTGCAGGCGGTCTTTTTCAACGGCAAATCGTCGGTCTCCGGTGTCGAGTTTTCAGAGATTGCCAGAACCGGAGATTGGTGGTGTAGACCAGGTCGCCGCGCTTGAGCGACCCGCCATCGTGCATATCGATGAAGAAGCTCAAGGAAAAACTCTGGCCTCTTCGACCCACTCCAGGTCCGGCCGTGTCCAATGTTGGCAATCGCCGCGAGCGTACCTGGCTCGTCTTGCGCACGCATCGATCCAAACACGAACCCAAAGGCGTTCCGCGCTATCACGTCTGGATGGCCAGGTGGTGGGAACTGGAAGCCGAGCTGCGCATGAAACTATTCCGCAGCGCCGAGCGCAATGGCGGCCAACAAGCGATTCACGTTGTTCGCTACCGCGCGAACTAACGGGCTATTGACACCTACCAGTTTGATGGTATCTTCGCCGATGAATCCAGTACAAAAGGACCTAGATAACAGAGGAACACTTGAGAGACGTACGAATCTCCGGATGCCCAAAGTCTGTCGAAGCAGCCTTGCTGCACGATCTAGCCATCCCTTTCTCGCTCAAAAACAGCCTGCGCCAAGTTCTTGCCCTATGCGCTCCGCATGCGCTTATAGTTGTGGTCATCGAACGGCAGCCGGCTTACCGGCTCGCATCCTTAGCCATCAGCACAGCGAGGAAACATGAAAGAACTACTGGCAGTGATTCTCTTGCTGGCCGCAACGGCCGGCGCACAAACAACCGTGCAAGTGCCCTACACCGGAAGTTCCACGGTAACCACGACACTGGCGCCGGGCACCGTCGCGATTACAGTGGTCTGTCCTAATGCGGCGACGGCCACTATTTCCGGGACGACGGTGACCTGCCCTTCGTCGACGCCAGGACCGGCGCGAACCAAGCTCACACCTAGCGGCGGCAACGATCAGGCAATCATCTACGGGGCCGCAGCGAAGGGGCCGATCGAGCTTGCCTGCGGCGCAACTGGATGCGTGTTCAGGCTATCGAGTTCGACACTGCCATCCGGCGCCGACATCTGGATTGATGACGGTGTGACCGTACAAGATTTGACCGCATATACCGGCTTCGCTCATCTGTTCGCGCTCTCGGGATTAAGCGGCGTGACCATCGCAGGTTCCGGCTCTGCTACCGCGGGCAAACTCAGCATGCCTCTGACCTACGCCAAGAACTTCGGTGCCGCAGGATTTCCGGTGAACATGTGCATCTGGATGGAGACTTCATCGAACATCTCGATCTCCGGACTCAGGTTTGACCAGTGCGGCGGCGATTCCATCTACATCGGCAAAGGTTCAACCAACGTCCACGTGACAAAAGTTGTCTCCACAAATCCGGTGAGAAACGGGTGCAGCGTCACCGACCAGCTCACGAATGTTCTCATCGACTACAGCGACTTTTCCGGAGCTCATAATAAAGCGGCCGGCATCATGGATGGCTGCGACGCGGAACCGAATGGCACAGGCCAGGCCACACCGAACCCGGGGCAGTTCACAAAGCAGGTTGTGTTCGATCACGACAAGTTCCACGACAACGGCCAGGACGGGATTTGTTTCTGCCTGTACTTCATGAGCTCGACCGTGCCGCTCGACTACACCGTGACCAACAGCGATTCAACGAACAACAGTGGCACCAACTTCGAGAAATCCAACTGGCCGTCTGCGATGACAGGGCCAGTGCAGTTTGTGAAGGGCAGCGGAAACACCACGAACGGATTTGCGGTTCCATTTCCTGGGGCAGGTGCAAAGCTTCGTCCATGAAGCGGAAGATGATTCAAACCAGTGAGACGTGGGGATGTTCGGACTGCGCGTGGTTATTCATTCCCAGTCCGGGACCGCCGGTCGGCAGGACCTTCGAAGAGATGAAAGACAACTTCCGCCGCGAGCGCGATAGCGCATTCGCACGCCACAACTGCAGAAAATATCCGCGGCTGGAAAAGTGCGCACCGCTGGCTTCATGAAACTCGCCATCGAATCCTGGTTTGCCTTCGCGGGATTACTGCTCATCTGGACATTCCTGATCCTCATCATGAGCATGGCTGGTTATGCCCCGAGGCGTGACTCCTTGGTGATGAACGCCACAGGCATCGCCGTGGTGCTCTGGGCCATAGTTGCAGCACTCGGCGGAATCGTTTATGTTCTGAACCATTTTACGGAGGTGTTCCGATAATGAGCCGCCTGGTTCCATACTGCGCCGAGTGCGATAGTCCGCTGAACGCGAATGGCACGTGTCCGAAGTGCCGAGACTCGGAGGACGAACAGTTCGTGGTCGATATGGAGTCGCGCTATCTTGCGCCGGCCGCTCCTGTCCGTATTGCAGATGTTTTGCGCCGCACACCGGAGGATGAAGAATGAGCCTGGTTGAGAAAGAAAAAAGCATGCCATTCGATAACGGGCCCAAGCGGCCGGACGGGCAGTACAGTCGCTATGCTGTGCTTCCTGAATCAGAACGCGCCAAAGGTTTTGTCCGGCCAGTTCGTCACAGCTACGTACACGTAGGGCTGGCTGTTCCAGCCAATCCGCTGCGGGATCTCACCGAAGAAGAGAAGGAACGGTACGGGCAATACGGCTACGTCCAATACGAAGCGTATCCGCCAAGCGAAACGTCATCCATCACCGGACGTTTCTGGACGCAAGCTGATCTCGATAAGATCGCCCGCGGCTGCGGCGTGCAGACAACCATGGGCGATGCGCTTGCCCAAACTTATGCGCGAGATCCTTCCTACTACGGCGCGACGTTTTGCTGCGGCTGCCACAAGCATCTTCCAGTGGCCGAGTTTGTTTGGGACGGAACCGACGAACGGGTGGGATCGTGAGGCGGATAATCGTGGTGACCAACAACTTGTGTGCACCGTATCCTGGAGATTCGCAGCCTGACTACCGGGCCAACTGATTTTCCTGGGGCTCTGGAGATGGCGCTGGTGGACGCAGTGGCAGAACTGGAGCTAGTCCTCGACCAGGTGCGTCGAGTCGTTCCTGACGCTCCGTGAGTCTGATGTAAGCCAGGCAGAACAACAACACGATCACAGTGAACGCGGCCGATAGAATCAGCGTGAACATCTCTGATCTCCTTTTGTTTGTTAGGATTTATTTGCCGACAGATTTCTTCGCGGCTTTAGCAGCCAGAGGACCGTCGTTATTGCTCGGGCTGCCATCGTATTCGCGGGCATGTGCGCTGGCCTTAACGGCCGATGTCTTAATCATTGGGAGAAGCCAAAACTCAGCCACGTTCGCGGCATGCTCGGAACATCCGAACACACAACCTATGTCGGTTTGGATCCAGGCAACGACATCTTCGGATTCGCACGCGTAGCAGTAAGGTTTGACGAACTCGTTCTTCCACTGGAAGGTTTTGCCGCATTTTTCACAACTGACTTTCCAGTTCGGATCAACCGGCAACTGGACCCGAAGAGATACGCCGCACAGGGGGCAATAAAACTTCATGGTTGCAGTTAGGGTAGCATTCTGGCATTCTCCAGGTCATGAAGAAATTATTGACGACCATCTCACTGCTCGCCTTGCTGTTTTGCCTGGGCACTCCTGCTCACGCGCAAGAAACGCTTCAGCTTCAACTGAAGATTACAACCGCTGGCGCCCATAACGTTGTTTTGAACTGGGTGGCTTCGGCAGACGCTGCACTCAACCCAACCTTGGGCTATCAAGTCTACCGAACCGCGGGTCTATCCACCGTCTGTCCAGCTGTGCCGCCTTCGACGGTGGCCGCCGCACTGGCATCTGGTTTCGTGGTGATTAGCGGAGCGACGCCGATTACGGCTGTAACCTATACCGATCTCGGCTTTCCCAACGCACCACTGCCTCCAGGCAACTATTGTTACTTTGTAGCGAGTGTACTCTCCGGAGCGAGTTCACTACCATCGAACCTTGCGCCAGCTCCGGTACTTCCAGCACCACCGACGGGGTTGGTGCCTACCCCCAGTTAGCTTTTTCTTTAAGATCTGTAACTCTTAAAAGTTTGTGTGCGCAAAATCACCAAACAGTTCTCTGGCTTTGGCATCGTATACCTCTGGGGCGCAGCCGGCAGTGAGCCGCTAACGCGACAGGTCGGCCACAAGCCGCTTCTCTGCTGCGCCCCTCCAGTTAATTCTCCAGAAGTGGTTAAGCCTTAGCTCTTTGGAACTTGCGGACGTAATCTAAAATTAACCCAACGAGTTCCGGATTCCGCTCAATCCATCCAACAAATGTATTGCAGCGAACGCAGAGCAAGGCACGGGCGCATTTTGCGCACGACTTTTCGCCTGGGCAGCAACTATGGTCGTGATCCAGAAACAGGACAGGCTTATTGGGATTGGCTTCTTCAGGCGTGCGCCGACATAGATAACAACGACCATCTTGCTCGGCAAGCTTTTGTTTGTAATATCCTAGTGGAACTCCATGGGCTCTGCAAAACGCTGCCTCAGTTGCGCATTTTCGACAAGATCCAGATCGCCAATTCGATGATATTTTACGAGTATTGCTTATCATCGTTAGCCTTTCCTTAATCAGTCTGGTGTTCTCTCTTTTTCTCTAACGGTCGTCCGACGTGCCAGAAGCCGCACCATTTGCAGTGATACGCCTCTACGGGTGAGTGATGATTGCGGCGGATTCGTTCGACGACAAGTTTGGCCATAGGGTATGTGTAAGACTCTTTGCTGTCGCAAGTGGACCGCTTGATCTGCTCGTTCCGCACACGTTTGGAAATGGGCGAAGGGTTGCTGTGAGCGGCCATCTTTCTGGCCTTGTGCGCAGCAGCCAGTTCCATGATCTCGTCCCGCAGGGTCATGGCGAGCCCTTAGGTTTCTCCAGTTCGCAATAGAAAATATCGCGAGTCCACGACGTGAGTTCCGGGTGGGCCTTGTGTTCATTGGCGTCTAGTTCGCCCACGAGTCTCCTCGCTGATTCCAAATCGAGTCCGGAGCGCACGACTCTTGTACCGCGATAGTCTTTTTGGTTGATCGAACGAATGACGCTATAGGTTCTCATCTGAATCTCCACATGAGGATAGGAATCAGCAGGAACAGGAAGATGATCGTTTCGATCCGCTGCATTTGGATTACCGAGTTGTAGCCGCTTCCCCATTCGTCGACCCAGAAAGACGAGCCTAGTTTGCAGAGCAGCCAGGCGACAGACAGAAGCAATATAAAAATGGCGTTACGTAGCACCTTTTGAGTCATACCTGTTCCTCGATAAACTCGGCCAGCTTGATGGCCATAGCTCTGGCCTCGTCCATGGAAGTCGCCGTTCTAGTTTGCCGGCAGCATCCCATGAGGACCCC
Organism: Acidobacteriota bacterium; assembly: GCA_013289685.1. Lineage (GTDB taxonomy): Bacteria > Acidobacteriota > Terriglobia > Terriglobales > Acidobacteriaceae > Sulfotelmatobacter. The sequence continues at coordinate 58,889 of JABCZL010000017.1, forward strand.
GCACCAAAAGGCGAGCTGCGGATTAGGTTCCAGTTCAGAAGTGCCAGGCACTCGGCCGGTAAGCTGGTATTCGCGAAGCCATTGGCTGACTTTCATAGGACGGCCCATCGTTCCTGGTTAAATATATAAAGAGCGAGCGCCAGCGCCGGTATAGCAATCAGAGCCAGCCAGAAGGCGGACCAGAACAACCAGTCGAATAAGCTAAGTCTCGGTGGCTGTTTCATGGCAGTAATGCCTTGCCGTTTGCAGGGCTTCGCAACAAGCTGACCCGCCACCTAAGCAGGTACACGACTTCGTTCTGCCGCATTTCTGGCCGTTGCGCGACGTACTCCAAAACTGTGTCCAGCTCTTCCAGCCGGGCCTTTTGGTCGGTATCGCTGACCGTGTTGATAAAACTCACAAACTCTCGGTGAAGTTCCACGCAGGCCCTAGCCAAACGAGTCCTGGTGTCTTCCTTTGCCACTACCAGTTCATTTACGGTTTCGCTCATTTTGATTCTCCCTTTGAGATTTTATTCTTCCCAACTAAAACTGGATGCTGCCGCCTCCTCGAATCTCGTTCTGTGATCGAGAAATACAAAGGGCACCAGATCGACGGGCCCACTGCGCTGCTTGGCGATAATCATTTCGGTTTGCGCCTTCTGTTCCGCGGAGATCTCGCCTTTGCTCTTGAACAGGTAGGGCCGGTGAATAAACAGCACGGTGTCGGCCGCTTCCTCGAGCCCGCCGCTTTCTTTGAGATCGGAGAGCTGCGGCCGGCGATCTTCACGCTCCGGAGCGCGGCCAATCTGGCTCAGTGCGAGCACAGGCACGGCGAGATCCTTGGCCAGCGCTTTGAGGCTGCGCGCGACTTCCGCGACTTCTTCGTGCCGGCGTCCGGGGCGCTTAGTGCCCGGAGAGACCAGCTGCAGGTAATCGATGATGGCCAGGGCCAAGCCTCGTTCGCGTTTCATGCGGCTTGCGCGGATGGCGATATCGATCACCGAGGATGATGAAGAGTCGTCTATCTCGATCTTCCAGGCCATCATTTCGCCGATCACTTGCGCGATCGCGGACCAATCCTCGCGGCGAATGTGGCCGGTCCTCAGCAGGTGCGAGTTAATGCGTGCGCGGGAAGTCAGGAGCCTCGTGATCAGCGAGTCCGCCGACATTTCCAGGCTGAAGATGGCGATGGGCCCGCCGCCAGCGACCGAGACGTTCTCAGCGATATTGAGAGCGAGGGCGCTCTTTCCAACCGAGGGTCTGGCTGCCAGGATGATTAGCTCAGAAGGCTGGAGTCCGGACGTAAGGGCGTCCAGCTGGTTGTAACCTGTGGATAGGCCGGTCAAACGGCGCCCTTCGTGTATTATTTTCTCGATTTTGTCGCTGTAGTCGGGTATCAGCTTCCGGATCCCCACGAGGCCTTTGCTGGCTTGGGTGTCAGACAGCGCTGTAAATGCTGCGTGCGCTTGTTCAAGCAGGGCCGATGCGCTATCGCCTTCGAGCGCATTGGTCAATATCGACTGTGCAACAAAAGCCGCGGCACGCCTGATCGAGACATCTTTAACGATGGCAGCGTAGTGAGCAACATTGCTGATCCGCGGAACTCCATCGATCAGCGCCGATAAATAGGCTGGACCTCCCGCAGCCTCAAGATCCCCGGTGAGCTGAAGATGCTCAGTTAGTGTTATGAGATCGATCGGCTCCCGGGCGGCCGCGAGCTGAATCATGTGGGTTAAGGTTCTACGGTGGCGATCATCGAAAAAATCTTCAGCATTTACCTTCTCGATGACCGTACTCAGGGTATCGTTGTCGAGTAAAATCGCGCCGAGGATCGCGCGCTCCGCATCAGGATTCTGTGGCAGATGGGGAGTCTCTTCTGGTTTCACGCGGTCTTTCTCTGAAAGTTCTTCTCAAACCACGCGAGTCTCCGACAGGTGTCGCTACAGTATTTTTGCCAAGGTTTTTTGGGCGCAAACTCTTTGCGACATCCTTCACAACGTTCCGAGGCAAAGGTCATTTTGGTCCGCCTTATCTCTCTGCGTTTGCCATTAAAGCTAGGATTCAAAGACTTGATTAGTTTCGCTTCGTGTTTGAACGCCGCGTGTGCATTGTCAAAGAACTCTGCCGCCACCCTAGTGCAATCAGGCAAGTGGACATTTAACGGATGGGACCGCGACAATGGCCTACAGAGGCCGTTTGCGCTCGCACCAACGTAGAAGGCTTCATCGCCCTTCCAGATCGTGTAAACGCACGGTTTTGATAGGGTTATAAAATCCCTGCTAGTCCAAGTGAATGTTGCCATGTCGTGCTTTGTCTTTGGTTGTGGCATGATGCGTCTATACGCCATCGGAACGCATGCGTCAAGGCCTTAGCGTCACAGCCGGATCGCCCTCCGCGACTTGAGCTGTGCCAGTTCGGCTTGCAGTTCATTGACTCTTGCCCTTGCGCCAGGCTCCGGTGGCATTCCTGGTCCTGCTATGACCGGCAGTCTGCCGATAAGTTCGACCCTCAGCTGGTCGATCCTGTTCTGCATAAGCTGAAGGTCTTGGCGGGTTCGTAGATCGGCAAGCCTGCGCAGTGCCGGCTTGTCGATGTAGACCGCAAAGTATTCGGCATACTGCGCCGGCAGCCGGTCGCTGAAACGTCTCCTGTGAACATTGGCGGCAGCCGCGGCCTTTACTCGCGATCCGCGGCCGCGAGCCAGGATGCGCGTACCTTTGACGGCGTAAGCGCGAAGCTGCTTGAGGAAGGCGTTGCCTTCAGGTGTGTTGGGGACCCGAAGCAATGTGGCGATGGTTGGATCGTTCAGACCTGGTTTAGCCACGGCGCTTCTCTTTGGCTAGCTGCTGTATTTTGTAGGCAGTTAGTACCGTGGCCGCGTACAGACCGGCCAGCATCTCGAATGGATCGGAACTGGCTGCAGAAGCCGCCCTCGCTGCGGAGTGGCTCACCCTTGCGACCACGCGCTTGCGCTTCCAAGGGCCAAGTGAGACGTCCAGGTGTTCGAGCGCGAAACTGTGTAACTGGCTCAGCCAAAGATCAATCTCGTCAGGTTTTGTTTTCGGCATTTCGCTCCTTTATTTTCATTTGGTCCTCTTGAGAAACGTGTTGAGAAATGTGCTGCCCACGATGATCTTGGTGCCGGCCGGGACCGTCATGATGACTTCCACTGGTTGAGGTGGCCCCGCCTGCACTATTTGTGCGTCGGTATCGGCTTCCAGGCAGACACCGACTTGGCAGTTGACCGAAGGTTGGTCCGGCGAGACCACGAGCTGCACGTGGCCTCGCGAACACACGTATGGCGTTACCCTGAACCGCATGCGCTCTCGTTTCATGGGACCTACTTTTTGGGCTTGGCTTCCTTGGCCTTTGGCTTGATCTGTTTCTCTTTGGCCAGCTTCGCGATCTCGGCCAGCGAAACATCTTCAGCCTTGGCCTTGGCTTCGAGCAGTGTAGCCTTTGGCGTGCTGCTGGTGGAGAACCAGAGCTCGCTGTCGGCCAGCATGAGCAAACACATCCATTGCTCGACGCCATCGGCATTCAGTTTGGCGAGATTCTTCTCAATGGTTCCTTGGAAGTCTTTGCCGCCGTACTTACTGCTGGTGGGCTCCCAGGCCAGGGCATCGCAAACAGCTTTGGCGTGATCGTGGCTGAGAGTTCGGATTTGCCAGTCGAGGATCGCTCGATAATCCTTTTCGCTAACCTTGATGGGGTCCGACGCAAGTTCCTTGAAGATGAGCCCGCGGCGCCGCAGCTCCAGCCGGCGTGATTTGATCTTGACGTTTTGCTCTTTGCGCCAGGCACTGTTGCTGCTGCCACCGTCTGAAACGTAGCGATGCGTCTTGCATTTCGGATTGACGCAGACCGTGAGCACGTCTCCGACTTTGGCTGTTCTGCCACCCGCCCAATCGCCGTAGTAATCCAGCTTTTGAACGATGATGCCTTGCTTGAGATTGGCGCAGTTTTTATCTTTGGCCGGCGTCCACTCGGTCGTGGCTATCGGCTTCTCACCATAGGAACTGCCCAACGTGAGTTTGATCGCATCCGGAAACTTCGCGACCTGAATCGCTACCAGGGCCTCGACCTTCGAGTCGTAGCAAGTTGGATCGGTGCACGTATCGTTTCCCTTGATGTCGGCGAACAGCAACTTGTTCGCTCCGGTCCGCTTCGGACACGCAAGGCACGATCCGGCTGAAGGCTCCAACTTCGCGTCCTTGGTATCGAACGGCGCCTCGGCCAAGTTCAGAAAGAAGTGACGCTCGATTGAATCGGCCAAGCTGTGCGCGCTGTCGCCGCGCTTGAGATAGTCTAAACATTCCTTCTGCTGTTCCGGTTGCAACCTGCAGACCTGGAGCGCGTGCGCCTGGCTGATCTTCAGTTCGCGGAACAGCTTCTTGACCGGCTCAATCAGTGCGCAGAACTTCAAGCGTATCTGCACGTGCCGATCGCTCTTACCGGTCTTGGTGGCCAGTTGATCGATGGAGTAACCGAAGTCTTTCTGGAGCCGCTGATAGGTTTCTGCTTCGTCGAGCGGATGGAGATCATCCCGATGCATGTTCTCGATCAGTTGAATCTCGAAAGCTTCCGAGTCCGTCAGCGTTTTGACAATACACGGCACTTCCTTTAGGCCGGCAGCTTTGGCACCGCGATAGCGGCGCGAGCCAGCGACGATCAGGAAACCGTCATTATTGGAACGAACGAGCAACGGCTCCAGGATGCCTTTCTCTTTGATCGATTCGGTTAGTTCTTTGAGGCTGTCCTTGTCGAACGTGGTCCGGGGGTTGGTGCTTTCGTGTAATAAAACTAGTTCGATATTTTGAATCTCCAGCATTTTTTTGATTCTCCCTTTTTGTGAAGTTACAGATGAGACCAGTTCTTGCGATGCAAGATGTAGGAAATTCTAGACCGTGAAACTCTAAATCGTTCAGCAATGAGTCGGTGATTGTGGCCAGATGCGGCTAATTGCCTAATTTGCAAAACTTGATTTTCAGTTAGTTTGGCGTGACCGTTCTTGACGCCACGCGCGCGAGTGCCGTGGCGTAATTGATCAGCAGCGTTCTCTTTTGGAGTGCCCCACTTCAGATTCGATAACTTGTTATTGCCTGCATTGTTGTCGTCGTGAAGAGATTCCAGCCCTGGCGGACACGGGCCGACGAACGCGGTTAAAACTAGGACATGAACGTATTTCTTAGTTTCCTTTCTGTCTGCGGTCCAAAGAGAGACTCGCAAATGGCCCGTGCGATTTGAACGCCACGGCTTTAGAAATCTCCCGAACCTGTGCGAGTTCCTGAACGATGCATATATAGCGCGGACGCGGCCCAAGCTGCTAACTTCGTAGCGATCGGCGAAACCGGGAACCGGACGCCATTCCTCTTCTGGAATGACGTTGTTAACGTCAGTGATTACAGCAAGGGCCTTTTCTAACGGCCAGCCAGCATCTATGCGTTTCCAAAGAGTAGCCGGTTTGATCCCTACCTTACGCGCCCATGCCGTAATGGATAGCGACGTGTCCAGGAAAGTTATCGATCTCTTCTTAGGCATCGTATTTCCTTTGAATCGCTACAACCTTCTCATTCAGTTCCTTGAACTCTGCTTCGGTTATCCAGCGCGGCGACGGCAAACAACCATGGGGGCAACGAAGCCATTCGTTATCGACGCAGCCAAAGCATCGGCAAACTAGCGGTCTTATCGCATATGCCATGCAGGAGCCCATCTCACTAAGAAAAACACAGCGCAAGTCCTCCCGACTAGAGGGCGCAAGACCGATAAAATGCTGCCGTATGAACTCCTGATCAGGAAGGTGTGGGCGTTCACTAGGTTCAAATATCGTTACCAACTCGAGCCACCCGCGCTTGTCCTCGAGCCGCTGTGCTTCGATCTTCGGAATCAGGATAGGACCGCAGTAATCGAAACACTTCCGCTGACACTGGACCTGCGGCAGGGTTGCGTAGAGTGCTTCCAGTTCTGCGTATTTGCTAGCGGATTCTGTCATCGAGTATAAACTCCAGTATCTTGATTTTGCGCCGCGTCTCCACTATCTGACGTTCTAGCAATTCCTTTTCGACGAATGCCTTGTTGCGGCAGTCGGCACACGCCACATGATCGTGATTATCGGTCGCGCCAAAGGCTCGTCCACAGATTGGACAACTCATAGTTGTGAAGGCTTGCTCGGCCGCGGCTTCCAAAGCCGGTCTTTCGCAGCCCGAATCTCCTTTCCTAGTTTTATGTCGCACCAGTACGTCGTAGGCGCAAACAAGCCGGCCTTTTTCATGGCCTTGATGATTTCGTACTCCATCTCGGACAGGATTGACCGGTGTCCGACGAGCCAATCAACGCGCTGCTTAAACGTGGACCGCTTCTCGCGGCTCATAGTCCGAACCTTTCGAGCGCCTTGTAAACTCTCGGCACCGGACGATGTTCGTTCACGATATCCACAAACCAGCGGAGTTTCTTGTATTCCTTGCTTGGAGTGTAGGCGTCGATGATCGTGAAAAAAAGAAACACGTCCATATCCTTGATCGACAGAACGTTATTCAGCCTGCTCTGCTTGACGCGGCCCTTTTCCTCGAACCCTTTCCAGATGGCCCAGTTCTCATCGTGGTACTGCACCATATTGAGCAAGTCATTTCTCTGCGCCGGCTCGACCAGGGTTTCGTCAAGGAACTCAGCCAAGAATCTCTTGGCGAGCGTGGCGTGGCTTTCATTCCCCGCGATCGGTGAGTCTCGCTTCGCCCAAAGTTTCATGGTGTCGTGCGTGTGGACCAGGATGCGCAGCTTCCAATACTCCACTTCCGAGAGAAGCGGATGCAACATCATCAGGTTATTTTCAAGATCGATAATGTGGAGCTCGACTGTGCCTTCGGCGTGGCCGGTTCGCGGCTTCCCGTATTTCACTCCCTCGGTGTACCGAGGATCGGCGGTGATCTTTTCGTAGATCGTTTGCAGCTTCTGGACGTCCCAATAGACCTTATAGAACTCCGGTGAGTTTGCGATCATTGCACGCCCTCGTACTTGTTGGCGATGATGTTGAACGGACCGAAACAGGCAATCAGCGCGGTTTCGTCATGGCGTTCCATGAAGTGGTTCGCTTCATCCACTGTGTCGGTGATGGCGCGAACCAGGAACCGCTTGCCCATGCTGTAAATCCAGAGCTGCTCTCCGCCTTTCTTAGCTTTGTGAATCACACCACACCTCGTTTCTGCGCGTTCGTTTGCCAGCGTTCTTCCAAGTGGAAATGGATTGGGATGGTGGTGCCGCCGCTGTCGTAGTACCGGATGAACTCGCGGACGGTGGGAGAAGTTTCAGCTACGTGCTCGCCGTTGTCTTGCCAGACGATCTCATCTTCGTAGACTTCCGGAGAAGGCAGGCCGGCGCGCTTCATGGCCAGGGCAATCGGGCACGCGCAAGGATCGCCTGGTTTGCCGTTGGCGATATCGGACATCGTCACCCAAACGGTTACGTGGATCATGTTTGGCTCGGCCGCTGTTCCTTGAGCGGCTTTGGTTGCATCGGGGGATCGGTCGGATCAATCTGCCTGCGCTTTTGCTCCCACTCTCGGATGAGCTCTGGATCGCCGCACCCTCTGAAAAACACAATCGCCAAAAGCAAAACCTGTCGGCGTGTCATCGCCAGAGATCGTCCCACATTAGCCAGACGAAAAAGATCACGATGAAGGACCCGAACACTAAGGCTCCAAACGACGCCTTCAAAACTTCAAGGTGCTCTGGTGTCATTTTTTGATTCTCCCTTGTTATTTGAAGCGGGGAGGTCCGTAGAGTCTCCCCGCCCATTGTGGCCGCCACCAACATTTCGACTCTGGGCTCCAAGGGCTATATGGCGGTCACAAAGATCAATCAGTTGATCGTGCTATCCGTAACCGTTCCGCTTCCGCCTTGGAGCGTATCGGTGTAGTACGTGGTGCAGCGACCATAGCGGCACGCCGTATGCGACGTGCGAACGTAAGTCGCTGTCACGCTGAAGCCATCCAGGCGATTGTTGCTGTTCTCGTAAGTTCCCCATTCGCCAGTGAAGTAAGGGCAGGTTGTGCTTCCCGAAACTGTGAACGTGTCTCCTGTGTGGGTGCCGTTGCCGATAGTCCATACTTTCTGTCCGAAGGCAATCGGGTTGCACGGCGAGAGATAGCCGTTGTTCAGATAACCAAGCTGGAACGGAACGTCGATGGCCGATCCGTATCCGCTGCCGAAGCTGGAGTTGAGGCTGACGGCTCCCATTTCGTAAGGGTACGGAGGATTTGCCGGATCGCTTCCATCCCAAGAAGTGATTTGGGAGTTGGCGTTGAACACAAAAGTGTTAGACAACGACACCGTCTGGGCCTTTGCCTGGTTTGTTACGAACAACAGCACTGCCAGAATCGGAAAGATGAATCGCCTTACCATTTGCATTGTCGATCTCCTTTTTTTTGATTTGTGATTTGATATTTGGCGGCGGTCACCCCGGGCCTTTTATTCGCTTGTGTCCTGGCAACCGCCGCCCTATTCAGCCGCTGTGCCGGTCGGCACTGCGGCTAAACTCTTCGGCCGAACATACTTGTGGCCGATCGCACTGCGTCGCGATATTGGTCGTACTGCTTCGGATACTCGCGCACCAATCTGCCGTCCAGCTCGACTCCCATCTCGGTTCGGACGTTTGCGCTCTGCTTGAAGAAGCGGGCCACTTTGCGGCGCGTGCACGCGGCGAACATTTCGCGGACCCAGGTGTGATCCATGGGCCGGAAGTTTTTCGTGTTGTTGCCAGACTCGCCGCCGATGATGCACCAGTGGTAGCCAACGAGGGCTGGCTCAAACTCTGGCATGAGATTTTCCAATAGCGGCTCGGCCGAAATGAATCGGACGTAGGCGGGAACTTCGCGCAAAGCATCCAGAGCACGCAGATGTTTCTTCATGCCGATGCTTGTTCCTAGCCACACGTTCTTGTAGTTGGAGCCCCCGGCCCAGTCGGCCGGCAGTCGCGCCGTTATCAGATTCGGCCGCTTCGTCAGCACTTGATAGATCATGTTTGGAGTGCGGCGAATGATGCTCCAGATCGCCGGACGCCACTCATCGGCATCCTGAATAAAGAAGTCGGAAAGCGAGCACGTGAACACAAGATCGCAGCGCCCTTCTCGTTCGGCTTCCTTCTGCCAGCGAATCGGGTCGTTCCAAGTCTTTGAGCGGACTACGGTATCGAATGCACCCTTGCCGCGCGTGCGGTTAATCATCGCCCTGGCATAGCAGTTGTCGCAGCACTCATTCACGTCGCGGCAGCCGATCCAGGGATTCCACGTTCTACCAGCCCAACTTATTTTTGTGGTCTCACCCAAGGTTTTTCTCCTCTCCTGATATAAGACACAGCGCTCTTTCCGACGCCAAATCGCACCGCTATGTCTCGTTGCGTTCCGCTCGCTTTGCGAATCTTTGCTTTAAGTGCTTCGGAAATCCATGCGGGATGATGTTTAGGACCGGTCCCAGGACGTTTTAAGCCAGCTACAGATCTTCCCTTGTTGCGCATGTCGTCCATGTTGTCTTGTTGGGTTCCAGCAAACAAGTGACCAGGATTGCAGCATGGCTTATTGTCGCAGTGGTGAAGAACAAAGCCTCGTCCCGGGTCACCTTTGGTGAGCATGAAAGCTAAAACATGCGCGCCGATAGTTTTGCCGTGGTGTAGCTCAAACTGCCCATAGCCATTAGGATAAAATGACGCTTGCCACGGCCAGCATTCTTCAGGACTTCCAATCTTTACCTTCTGCCAAAATCTGTCGATGATCGGCAGCGCCGGACAATCGTGCCCCTTGGCAGATAGTATCCTTCCGCAGCGGTCACAGTATTTAGTCCACGGTCGCGGATCGCACGACATCGTGTTCGTATGTTAGCTTGGCGGCCACGATATGTCAATAAGTTTCACTTTGATTCTCCCTTTATCGGAAAGTACAGCAACGTCGGGGTCTTTTGAGCGCGCATCACGGCCGACCCGGAACGGATCCAGCGAAGCGGAGGCGGATTGTGCTCAAACGGCTCGAAGACTACCAGGCTCGTTATGCACGCATCGCCTATCCAAAACCGTCGTAGCATTGCTTGTGCAAGTGGGCAGTTAAGCGACAGCATGTGCCTCCGTTGGCGCGACGAGCAAGCCATAGTAATCCACTCGGCGAAGTTTGATCTGGTAGCCTTTGGCTATCTTCGCCGTTGGACAGTGCTGAAGCAGTTGTGCGCGATCGCCGTATTCCATAAGTTCCACTTTTCCTGGAACGTCCCACTCTTCAGGGATGCCCATCACGGTCTTGGCCAGCTTTGATATCGGCATCCTGCCGGCGCCGTAGGTCACGCGGCCTCTGGTCAGGAACACTGCGGTTGGCACCCGGATCCGAAATAGCACAGCTTGCCAGATGGCAAATGGGTCGCCAAAGCAGTCGATGTCGATCACGTTGTAGCGGCTTAACCCGCCATCTTCATCGAGTGCCGCGATCAGCCGCGGCGTTATCTTGAATCGGATCTGCCCGGGCTGCCTGGCTACCGAATCGATTGGTGTGTAGCTCTCCACGTTCAAGGGCGGCGGCGCGTTCTTCAGCTTGGATTGACGCCGGAGCTCGGTCCAGATTTTCCCTTCACCGGCGTAGAGATCGAGCACTCGTAGCGGCTCAAGTCCACCCTCTCGGATCACCTTGCGCCGGATGGCTGTCTTGTCATCCAGGCTCTGGTTGTCGGTCTTGAGTTTTAGTTTTGGCGATGGGAGCAGCGTCATGTTCTTCTCCTTCACGCGGCCTTGCTTGGCTTTTGTAGTCCGAGTTCCTTGAGCATCTTGATGCGCGCAAGGTATCTCAGAATCTTCGGGCCGGGAGACATCGCGCCTTTGAGCACTTTATTGACGTAGGAAGAACTGCAGCCAATCTCCTTGGCGAAGTCGTCTTGATCGCGAGTGCCCTGGCGTTCCAGGAGCACCTTGACGATCTTGGGCCATTTACTCTTGGGCACGGCGTTTTTGACACGATTGGATTTTCCTACTGCCATGCGAGACCACTCCGACCTTTGTTTGGGGCCGTACTTTTTGGCGCGAGCCCGGCCCCCTTTGGCACCTACTTCCTTGAAGAACTCCTTCATGATTTCTGATTTACTTTTTTCGGCTGACACGTTTTAGCTCCTTCAGCACATTATATACCGTAGCCGCTAACGTTACTTGCTATTTTTCAGTTCGGCTGCGATCTTGCGTCTGATTGTTTTCCACGCCTTTTGTGCGCGGTGCTGACCGATCGTTCTCACGCCGCCGCATGGCTGACAAATCGACCGGAATGGTAACTCGCACATGGGGTCCGGATGCTTCCACGGCTGCTTGCACGTCGGACAGGAGTGGGTATGGTTTTCGACGATCTTGATATCCTCGGACGGCAGATCATCGCGGTCGGTGCCGATCATAAGTTCCACTTCCATCTTGTTGAGGGCGTCGCGCACGTTATAGCTCGACGCCTTGGCGATAGCTTCAAAGTCCAACGGATAACGGCCACCTTCTTTCTTGTAAATCCTGCGCAGATAATCCTCGATCTCGCCTTCGAGAGTGTCCTTGTCGAACACCAGGACGCGACATCGCGAAAGGAACCGGCCCTCGAATGCGGTGATGGAGTTACACGTGAAGAACCACACCGTCTTTGGAAGCATGGCTGTCGAATCCAGCTTCGATAGCAGCGAGTGTTGAGCGGCCAAAGTAATCTGATCCGCTTCGTCGCAGATCACGACGTGGTACGGCGCCGGCAGCCCTGTTGTGAAGTTGAAAGCCGCGAAGTGGCACATGTAGGCGACCTTCTCCACGGCCTCCAGGTCGCAGCTTTTCGATGGAATCGAATGCACTTCGGCTTTCAGTTCTTCGGCAATGGCCATAGCCATCGTTGTTTTGCCGCACCCACTCGGGCCCACAAACAGCCACGCGGACTCGAATGGCCGTTTGATGAAGGCTTCGAGAATCTTCCGCGGCTTATTCAAGCCGACGAACGAAGCCAAGCTGCGGGGGCGGTACTTCTCCGTTAGAGACTGCGGAAATGCGATTTTGGATTGGCTCACTGGCGATTGATTCTCCCTTTCTTGAAGTTGAAGTCATACTCCTGTTCAAAATGCTGCTTAGGCTCACCTGGGGATCGCCGAGTGCCCATAACACTAGCTTGACGATCGAATCTACACCTACCTTGCGGTAGATATTGGTGCGGTGAGTTTCCACTGTTTTTTCTGAGATATTCAGATGAGCGGCTATCTCTTTGTTGACCTTGGCCTCACATAACAGCTTGATGATTTCCATTTCGCGGGTACTAAGGTCTAGCGTCATTTTGTATTACTCCAGGTGAATGAGACGCCTTGGTCGCACTTCCAGTTCCGCGACTCTTCGGCGCAGTGCTTCGATCTCTTCGTTAGCCAGCGCTTTTTCGTGCATCTTGACGCGGCGTTCCCAGTTCTTTAGCGACGTATTGAGACGGCGAATGCGCTTGAGCGTGGCCTTGACCATCTCTTGGGCCTCGGCCAGCTTGCGCTTACGTTTCTCGGTGTCCACGGCTTTAGACGGAAACGCCTTGCTTCAACCCCGCCATGACTTTGGCGATGGAATCAGCTTCGGATTGGTCGTCGCGAAGGGCCACGATGCGAGGCTGATACAAGCGGGAGCCGGTGAAGTTCAGAAACACGACTTCAACCAGGCTGCCAACTTGGATCCCTTTATCCTTGCCGATCATGCTGGCTCTGCCGACTTCGCGCAGCTTGCCGTCATCGAGCACGGCGAGCGTTGCTGAGTCGTGGCCCTTGTCGCCAATCCGAATAACTTCACACGTGCAAGACTTTAGAAACTTCAGCTTGAAATCCTGAGTGCTCACGCCGGCATGGTAGGGCATGTTAGTATTCTTGAATGCCGCGCCTTCTGCTCGTTCCTCTTTCAGGCATTTGAGCGCTTCCCTTTTCGCGACAACCGTTTTCCATGTCGGAATCACGATGAAGTGCGAACGAGCCTTGCGCTTCGGCAGTAGCTCCAATAGCTCAAGCCGCTGCGAGTAAGGCGCTCCGGAGACTTCCTTGCCGTTCGCCATGAAGATATCGAAGGCGATGTAGTCGTCGCCAACAATCTCGCCATCGAGGAAAAACGATTGCAGCTTGAGCAGGGCGAGATCCGCGGCCAGCGCCTGGCTGACAGGCACAGGGTTGCCGAGTTTGTTGTAGCCGGTGTAGACGCCGTTTGCGTATCGCAGTTGTCGGCGCTGGCCATCGATCTTTGGTTGCATGTAATAGCCCAAGGACTTCACATACGTCCCGGCATCTTCTTCGTTGATCTCGGCCAACTTCGAAACCGGAAACGGCGTCCTGTTGGTCATGGGAGCAACCGGCAGCGGCGAAGATGGTGCCTCTGCCACTGTGCCGTTCTTAACCAGCGAGTACCCATCTTTCAACTTTCCGGCAAGGATGCTGTTGTATTTCTGTTCCGCTTCCTCAAGTGGAAGAGGCGTAACTGTTCTAGTGCCGGGATGCAGCGTGTCGCCGATGCGGCCATTCTCGTAGTTGACGACGTAGCCGCCGTCTTTCTTTTCGAGAAAGAGCCGATATTCTTTGTGGGAACTTCCGCCTAAAGCCAGATCCGAATACTGCAAACGCACGCTCTTTATGCTCATCTTGATTCTCCCTTTGTCCGGTTCTCGGTCCGGGCTACCGTCGATCGATGTTGAACCAGGTCTCGCCCAACTGCTCTTTCTGATCCTTGGTCAGCATTTCGTTGAGTGCCTCGAACAGCTTGGCCTCGGGAATAGTTTTGGCGGCATCTTTCATAAGACCCGCCAGCTCGTTAGGGTTGAACTGCACCATCTCCAGTTTCTGTTTGTCGGTGAGTATCCGATTGAGAGTCTCAAAAAGTTTCTCTTCCCTCAGATACTCGGCGGCCGTCATGAATAACTCGGCCGTTTCATCTTCGGTCAGACGTCCCAGGTCGATTGATTGGGTCCCAAGTCTCAGCATTTTCTTTCTCCTTCGGTCGAAGTGACTGCATAGATCGCGGAAGCCGTGATACCAGCAGTAGCTCTCGCTCAGATTCGGACTCCTTCACTGCGCGCCCACCTGTACAATCCCTCATCGTTCAGAATCCACTGGCGACGTTCCTCATCGTTTGAAACCCTGGCGCCGTCAGGTATCGTGCCCTTACCGCCGTTGCCATCGTATCGGTAGATTGCGCCGAGGATGGCTTGATCCAGTTCTTTGCGGTGCTGTCGGATGAACTCGCGTATGGTCATTTGACTGGAACAAGAACGCCGGCCGCATAGAACGGTTCTTTGACGAACGTACTCCGCTCCATGTCGTAATACATCGGCACCGGAACCAAGAGCTCCGGCATCGTGGCTATCTTTTCGATATCGAGTACGTCCGAGTGCCTTCCACGAAACGCTTTTGTCCACTCCACGTCATGTTGGTAGCGTTCGTTAAGGTAGGCGACGAAGGCCGCGTACTCGTCGGGCATCCAGTGGTACGGGTATTCGTGTGTGTGCCCATTGATTCCGTGGACTGCGGAGCCATCGCGCCACCGGACGACGCAGCCATTCTGGCGAGCCAGGATGTCGGCCGCGAATCCGTCAGCAGTGCCGTTATAAATCTTGGCCATGTATTCAAGCGTGGAGGGCGAGCCGCGATAGGTTTCGATTCGGCGAAGGCAGGTATCGCCGAAAACTGCATACTCTACTTCGTCCAAATAACTACACTTCCACTTGAACTGGATTGCCATTTTTTGATTCTCCCTTTGCGCTCTTCCCGGTGAGCACTACCGTGTTCTGAAAGCGTCTATCTCCGGATCGCCGTATCGGACGCGAAAAGCTTTCACCGCGGCGTTGAGAAGTTTCCATGAAGTTTGGGCAATGATGGTTTTACCGTCTGCGGTTTGGATAGCCACGCAAACCGCTGCATTGCCGCTCGTCATGCCGTGCGGCAACACGCCGATGCGTCCTATCATGGCCATGTCAGGTGATGCGTTGTCTTTCAAATCAGACCACGGATCGGTGTCAAGATTCATGGTTACTTGTAGCGGCGTCATTCCCGGCACCAGACGCGGCGTGCGATTGTCGCCTTGCTCTGTCATTTTTGTTTGCCTCCAGTTCTCGAACGAAGTCGTCGTAGTTTAATAGGTGCGCGCCGATATGGCCGACGCGCAGTTTGGGCCTGTAGACATCGGCGGTCAAGCCGCGCTGATGAGACCCGATCCAAATGGTGCGCATGTCGCCCTTCTCGTCACGGCTGAAACGATCCGAACGCAGATGGCGAAAGTGGGCCCGCACGTCGAATCTGACAGAGACGTGCCGGCCGGTCGGTGCGCTCCGCTGTAGATAACGGTACCGCGGTGCGTGGATGGACGTGATGTAGTAGGGACGGTCGGATTTCGGCAGACTCTTCAGTTCCGCGCCGTACTTCTGCCGATGCTCCGGTCTGATTTTTACAAACGTCACGTTCTCGCTCATCAAGAAATGGCACAGGTTCACCGACGCGTGGTAGAGCCGCTTGGTCTGCGCAATCTCTTTATCCGCCCACCCAGGAGGCTCGTTCTCTTGCCGATAACCGCTGCCGAACTGAGTCTTCGGCCAGTCTTTGGTGTCCATGACGATTGTGAACGTGTAACCTTCTTTTGTGAACCAATCCGCCGACAAGGTATAAGGAGCCGAGACCGTTGCTTCACGTGAAGCACTGGCAGCCAGTAGCCGGCTACTCTGATCGCGCAGAAGCACGCCGCGATAGTCGGAACCGCCCGGGACCGGTTCTGCAAAGGCGAGGCCGGTCCTCAATGATTCCTTGTCCACGACGTTCAGCACGTGGTCGTAGTCGTAATGGAGACGGCCATCGAACTCGATGAACGTCAGTGGATGCGGCACGCGAGGAAATGCCGTTTCATCCAGCTCCAGGTCGCGCAGTTCACTCACCTGATCGACTTCCAGGAAGTAGTGCACCGCTCGCGGCAGATCATTCTGAATGCACCAGGTGTGAACTACTTCCGGTTTCAGCTTGTCCGCTAGAGTCTTCAGATCAATCTGCCGGTATAGGCTCGCCACGTGGTGCTTGAAGTGCTGTTGGATGAAATCAAAGAACATATAACCTGCGTTGCGCTTCCCGATTGTAAATGCGTTGGCACGATTTGCACCGTCGCCAGCCACGCGAATCGATGCGCGTATTTCGTTTGTTGTAGCTGTGGCCTCGTGGACAGCGGCTCTTGAGTGCGTTCCTCTGGCTGAGCACTGGACGGTGATTCACGATGCCCTCATCACCGCACGCAGTTTCTCCGGCGCTTTCTGCGTGAGACCTTTATAGTTCAGGTGAACCACGAGATGGTAGTAGAGACTCTGGCTGGCGTGAGCCTGATAGACGGCCGCTAGCCCTTGGTTGGCAACGCCTGGTGGTTCAGGACCGCAATCGAAAAAGGCACAGCCGAACGGTGCAACGTCATGGATGTCACACCGTTCGTCTTTTGTTAAGTGGATGCAGGAGCCATCCGGTTTCGTGGCAGGAACTAGAGTGGGAATGCGAAACGACTTGCCACGCTTCATGACCAGGGCGCCGGGAGAGGCCAGCAGGTTCTCTTCGGCCCAACGGAAAGGATCCGCGCCGGCTGGAATCATTCGCTCCAGGTCGGCAGGAATCAGATAGCCGGGCATCACTTTGCAGTTGAGCCGGCACATCTTGCAGCTACAGTTGGTACGTGGGGCACCGAACTCTGTTCTCATCGTGGGACCGCCTTTCTATCCGCTCGTTTGAAAGCCAGGAAGGAAACATCTTCCGGACTCAATCCGACACCTTGGAAGTTGTTGTTGCCGTTGAGCACAGCGAGTCGCTCGATCTCAACGGCATGACGATAGCCAGGAGCCTCGCGTTCTTCCTCGGCGCACGTTATACAAATCGTGTCCGTGTTGAACTTCGACATCGTGGATGGAATGTGCGCGAGGCTAGCCGCACAGCGAACGCAGAACCGCGGCCACGCTCTCATGGCTTCTCCCCGTGGTAGTGCTCTGGCTTTCGATGGCTGGCAATCAGCTTCTCCAGCGCATTCCGGTACTGCGGATACCGTCTGAGCCAAAGCTCTACGCAGCGTTGTGAGCCAAGGACGACCGCAACGTCTCCGACTGGTTTGTGGCAACACGTCCAGCCGAATACGAGTATGCCGTCGCCGCGGTCCTGGCCATAGATCGCTTGCTGGCCTTCTTCGATGGTGCCGCCGCAAGGTTCGCAGATCATGCGCATTCACCTCCGCACATCAGCAGTTGGTGACGGCAGTTCGGGCATTCGGCCCAATCACAACCGTCATGGTGGTACTGCCCCGGCAGCACGTTGCAGTCGTGGCAGCGCACATTCTCCCTCGGACTGAACCGCGTCTCGGCCGTGTCGAATCGTTTTTCTTGGCCGTAAGGAATCGGATCCAGGAAGAAACTAATCTGGCCGCGAGGCGGGAGAATGATCCCGCCCGCAGACTCGGTCTTGTGCTCGACCCATTCCACGTAGCCCAGGCGTGTATCACCATTGGCTACGTCATATTGCCAATCCTCAAGTGGGTAAGTATTGGGGCTGGCGATATTCTTGGTGTCGTCTTTGTGGAACTCGACGGGCACCTTGATGCACCCGTCTGCCGTGAGCATGTCTTGGTTGCAGGCTGGACAGATGGACATTAGGCCGCTTTGCCTTTCTTGGCCTTCGCCTGCTTCGCCGGCGCCGCGGGAGTGTCCAGCTTGATCGTGCGGCGCGGCTTCGGCGTGGCCAAGGAAGCAGACAGCGCTGCCATGAGATCTTGCACCGGTTGTGCTGTTACCGCGCTGACCGGCGTGGGTGCCGCGATGGACTTGTCGATCTTGGAAGCGATCAACGTGTTGAGCCGTTGGTAGTAGCCATCTTCGAAAGTTTCGGGATTGAACTCAGAGTCCAGGCTCTCCGCAAGCTGCCTCGCCAGCTTCAACTCCGATGCTGTGAGCGAGACCGCCTGCAGATCATCGAACTCTGCGACCTTGGCTATCTCAGTCTGATACCACAGGTAGTGAAGAATGAGACCGTTGCCTTGGGGCCGCAAGAGGATCATGTTCTCGCGGCCTGACTTGGTAAGCTGCGCGATTGCCACGCGGCCGGTGTCGGTCAGTGTCTTGACGAGTAGGCCGTAGGCTTTCATGCCGACATCTTCCGGCAACAGATAAAACGATTCGGCGAGATAGAGCGAATCGACGTCCGACCACTTCACGCATTCGGTGATCTCCAGCACTTTGCCGCTCGCCGGCGTGATGCCTTCGATCTCTTCGTCGGTGATCTCGACGATTCGGCCATCGGTTTGGTAGCCCCTGAAGATTTCGGATGCTTCCAACATCTTGGAACAGGCAGGGCAGTATTTCGGAGATTTTACTGCGCCTTTGCACTCCGTGTGGAACGTGTGCAGCTCGACCCGCTTATCCCGGGCTGCGACATTGAGATAGACGGGGATATTCAGTAGCCCAAACGAAAGATGTCCCTTCCAGACTTTGTGAGCCATTTCGATTCTCCCTTTTATTATTTTGGGCGCATTCTCGGCTGCGCCCTTGCCGCACCTGGACAGTGGGTTCCAGACCTGATGTGGTTATGGATTAAGTCTGCGATACTCCGTGTTCAACTTGTCGAAAAGCTGCCGAAGTTCAAATGGGATACGAGCGACTCCCGGACTGATGGTGCCATTGATGATCTCCTTGCGAAAGACCAGCTCGAACTGCTCTGCTACCTTCGCCAAGAGATCGACTTTGTGAATGTCCAAACACATTTCGGCCGGAGGATAATACTCGACTTGGTTCCGCATTCCGTAAAGCAAACCGCCCTCTTCAGACTGCCGGCGACACAGAGGATCGTAATGCGCCCGCGCCGCTTCGAAAAGGGCGTCTACTTCTTCCGCGTCGAACTCAACCCTGGCCTCCGGCAGGTAGATCAGCTTTTGCAGCTTCATGATTCTCCCTTTCTTGCTTCTGCTTAACCTTAACCGCATGCTTGCTGGCTTTGCGTTTCCACTTCTCCTCTCTAGAGATCGCCTCAGCGCTTATGTGCGAGCCAGCATCTAGTTCTTCTTTCGGAACCACGCGCCAACGGCGTTGCTGATTAGGCGGTACTCTTTTCATGGTTGCACTCTCTCTTATTATAGGTTAGCTACTACGTTATGTCAATCGAACGTGATCCTGCGCTTGGGTTGCAGCACCACGAGTGTATCGAGCGCAGCTTTGATGTTTTCAAAGCCCTGCCTTACGTGTTCCCGCAGTTCATCATTGGTTCGCAGAGTCACAGCGTTGTGGCCGCCGATCAGGTCTTTCGCCCGATCGACCAGAACCTTCATCTGTAGATCGTTGCCGATGTTGCGCGGGTCAAAGGTCTCCAAGAACTGCTGGAACTTCGTGATTGAGCCGTCTTGGAATGTTTTCATTCGGCCTTCTTCGTTGGGCGCAAGTCTGTCTGCCAGGTGATTGACGAACTCCGACATGTGCCCGCGGAGCAGTTGTCTGTGAACTTGGGTCAGCTCAGCCCAACTCTCTTGCGCCTTTCTGCGTTCCTCGTCGGCCACCTCTTTACTGATGCCGGCAAGGTTCGGTGCGCTATCGACGTAGACGAATCGCCAATCGACATGGAACGCTGCCATCAGCTCGTCCCTGGTCATGAAGTCGTCGTCGTTGAACAGAGGACCAAGCCGTTTGGCGGATTCTTCTTTGATCTCGTCGTAACGCTTGCCCAAAGACTTGATGAAAGGCTGGCAGGCCGCGATGCCTTCCTTGAGTGTGGTGTTGACTTGCTCGACAAACGCGGTCGGCATGATATAGACGCCGCGCTTGATCTGCGATGGAAGAGCCAGGCGTTCGACGTACTGGCGCATTTTGCCGTACCGCGACATGATCTCGTCCAACTCTTCGGCTTCGATCAGGCGCTTGGTCAGGTGCAACCATTCCTTATCGACTTGGGCCTCTTTTGCTCTGCCGCGGGTGTCTCTCTCGACATTGACATCGATGTTCGCGGTGTCTACTTTGCGGCGATTGCCGGTGCCGTGAAACGTGAGGACCATGACGACTGATTTCGCCATGATGTCTTTCGGCGAAACAAACTCCGGATTCTTCGGCAGTTTGATCGCCGGCAACGGCGGCAACGGTTTGATTTTCTTTTTTGGCGGTAGCGGATTTGCCCTGCGAGCCCGGATCGTTTCCCATGCCTTCTTTGCTGCGGCGGTACGTGCTGCTGCTGTCATTGTGATTCTCCCTTTGCCGGATTGTCGGCTCCGGCTGCCGATGTTGTTACCGGCCCTGTCCGCGCAGAATAGCGGCATCGAGCCTGGGTATGAGCGAATCGATCTCCTGCTTCGCTCGCATTGCATCGTTGGCTACAGGGACTCCGTAATCGCCATCTTTGACATCCACATAGCCTTCGATCAGTTCGTTGATTCTCTCCATCGCCTCAGACGCCTGAATCATGGCTGTGAGCATGATCTGGTGAGTCTCAGCATCTGAGCCAAGGGAAAGGCTGAGGACCAATCGCAAAGCATCCTCGAATCGCTTCGATGGCTCACCAAGAATGACAAACTCTTGAGGAGCCAAGTTGTAGCGATCAAGAAACGCGCGAATGATTCGTCGCGCTTCCGTTCGCTGTCCTGCCAGTTCTGTTAGATCGATCATGCGAACAGCCTCTTTTCGAGCCACTCGTGTTCGGCTTTGAGCGCTGCGGCTCTGGTTGTGAACGGGCCCAGGATGGGGTTATCGACGTCCAGGTTGAACTGCTTGATCGCCGGCGACATGTCTGCTATCCAGCGGCCGGATGGCGTTGGCTCAACCAAGCTAGCTCTGGTGATCTCCATCGACGCGTCCGGGAATACGTCCCATAGCGCGTCGTCGTAGATCGCCAGGATCGTGCCGTTAGGCGCGACTCTTAACTTGAACGTGCTCTGGCTTTTCATACATCTCCGACGTTTCAACATCGCTCACCTTCTTCCCGAGTCCTTCTTCGAACTCGCGAGTTAGTTCTTTGCACGACCGGCCCTTCACGCCCTTCACGGTAACTTTGGCGTTGCCGTCAGGCGCGATGCGGATGATCACCGTCTCTTCCATGTCAATCCTCCTCAAGATTGATCTTGCGTTTTGGATTCAACTCCAGCGTCGGTACTTCCTGATCCTCGCGGATGCGTTGCAGTTCCGCTTGTTGTCTGAGCCCTTTTCTGATGCGATCCACTTCCGCTGCCGTGGCAGGACGTAGACGTTCGGCGGCTTGATAGAACTCAAACACAGCCCATACGTGGTCGCACCACAGGTTCGACGATATGGACTGCATTCCATTGATCTGGCCATTCGGACAATCGCACCCCCAGCGGTCGTCCGGGCTTAAGGTGACGGTCCACCAACAGCTACTGTTGGCGAAGGCTTTCCATTTACGTTGGCCGAACTCGTTGACGTAGACAGGTGGGTAGAAACGACCGTCAACGGTACGTGCCGCGACAAACTCAACTCGCGTGATTGTGTATTGCAACTTTTGTTGCCTCGCAACTTAAGTCGTGCGGGGACGAGTCGCAGTGACCGTGACGTAGCCCTGCTCGTCGGTTGTCGTCTTAACCTTGAAGCCTTTCTTCTTCCACTGCCTCTTGGTGTATTCGGTGGTGTAGGCTTGCTTCAGTCTCATCGCATCCTGCCCAACGAAGTCTTGAAGACCGTAGCCTCGATTGTAAAAATCAGTCTCCAGGCGGAAGCGGCCCGGGCGACCGGTTTCAGAGACGCCGATTTCCATCGCTTGACTGTTGTTAGGGACGCGAATCGCGTGCTGGCAGCGGCCGTTCTGTCCGGCGAACTGCCTGAACGTTTTCTGGCCCTTGATGTACTCCAATCCAAGGCTCTTTGCCGCTTCTTCAAGAGCGCCAAGATCGGTGACTTCAAGTTCTATCTGACTGGTGTGGCTCATCTGTTGCCTCCTATTCGAGTGTGATTTTTCTTTTTGGCCTAAGAACTATTTCCGGTTCCTGCGGCTTCCTGCTTTCGGCACGATGATTAACTTCCTTTATGAGCTGCGCCTTTTTCCCTTCTCCTTGTCTGTGAAAGATGAACGCTTGAGCAATGTGTTCGCATGGTGGCGGAACCCATGCAGGCGTCCCTAGCGCGTCTCGTGATGCCGGCGTCCAGGAAGTCTCTTGGCAACTCCCTGTGCCGCGTGCACCACAATCACACTGCCAAGTCTTGTCCGGGTTGATGCGGGCGATGGCTGGTTCGACATCGCCCCCACTGATTCTGCTGACAGCAAACTCTACGGTGCCGTCAGGATGTCGCCATACTCGTAGGATCATCGTTCAATCCAGGTGGATGAGACGCCGCGTTTGGAGAACGAAGTACGGCTGTGGTGGCGGCGCGACTGCCGGTGCTCCAGGCCGCCGCCGCGTGGCTGATTGGAATGCGTGCTCTTGTGATGGAGTCGTGCGGGTTTTGTCCACAGGCTCCATCAGCTTAACCTGCTCGATGTGCCAACAATCGGCACGCGGCCGCTGTTTGTTGAAGATCCAGCCGCCACAGCTGCATCCCCAGGTGCCGTCTACTTTCATGGCGACGACGCGTTTTTTGTCAGGCTCGCTCCGGCTTTCGACTTCCCACCGCGCGATCCACACACCGTTTGCTTCGAGTTTGTTGGGCATGTTCAGTTCACCTGGCCTTTCGGCGTGCTTCCGCCGCTGCCAGAGGGATCGATCTTGCGACGTCCCTTCACGGCAGCGACCACGCCGACGATCTCGACTTGCGGTTCAGGCTCGAGCCCTTCCGGCACGTGGTACAGGCCGGAGTAGCTCGCCGAAATGAACTTCTGATCGGCTTGACGGCGCAGATCATCCAGCTTGTCGCGGGAAGAAATGGACACCGGCACAATGTACTTCGCCGCTTCCTCGATCGAAGTGCTCAGCACATGCGCGTTGTAACAGCAGTTGCGGATTTCGGCAGGCGTCCAGCCCGTATCGTCAGGGCGCTTGCCTTTCACATTCCACTTCGCTTCGTACAAGTTCCAGGCCGCTTCCTTCTCAGGCTTGGTCGGCAGATCGAAGAAGAAGGTGCCCGAGCGGAACCGGCGCCGCATCTCCGGAGGCAGGCTGTCGAAACGATTGCACGTCGCGATGTAGTAGACCTGGCCCTGGCTGACGGCATGCACCACCTTGAGCGCGGTGCGGATGTTCTCGCCGGACTGCCCCACAAGCGAGCCCTTCATCCCGGCGAGATCGAAGAAGATCAGCGGCACTTGCCATTCGTTGGCAATCGCTTTCGCAAGCAGCGTCTTGCCAGAGCCGGCAACGCCCAGGAACGCGCTGCCTTCGGCTTCGGTCTCTTCCATGTCGGTCAGGAGTGCGCCAATCATTTCGGTTGTCGTGTCTCCTGTGCCTACGGCGCCGAAGTTGGCCATGTGCTTGTCGATCTCATCGATGAATACGACGGCACGGCGTCTGAGAGGACCCTGTCCGCGGCGCAGATGGAATCCCTTGCAGTTTCCAAGGCCGATCACGCTGCTGAACGAATCCTTTCCGCGCCAGATGCTCAGGCCTGGCGTCTGTTCGATCTGTTGTCGTTTGCGTTCCCACAACGCTTCGATATCGAGACCAGCTTTGGTGATGCTCATCGCGCAGACTTGCTCTGCCGGAAACGCAGCGAGGCCGGAAAGCGCTTCGACCGCACGCTCCACGACTTCGGCCTTTGGCTTCTCTTCGGCTTTGATCAGATTCGCCGCAAGATAGGTTTCGCCCACTATGCCTGCCAGTTGCGCAGCATCGGGAAGCGGCTCGTCCAGCACCAAAACATCTTGCGCGAGTTCTGGCGGCAGAGTAATCGCTGGACCCACCATGACCAGCGTGCGGGTATCCTCTTTGAACTTGTCGCGCAAGTTCCAGACAGCTTGGACCACTCGGCTGTCGTGGAAATAGCGATTCAGGTTGGCCATGAAGACGACCGTGCCGGCTGGAATGGCGTTCTTCGGCGCGATCTTCTTGAGCATGTCGAGAGGATCTTCCAGACGGTTGGCATCTTCGCCGGATCCAGTGATGAGTGACTTCGCGACATTGCGGCCCCGCGGATCGTTGCAGCCAACAACGCCGTTGACGATATCCCACAGGATCATCGGCGACTCGCCATGCGTCCGGTCGTTCACGATGTTGGCGATGGTCGCTGCATAATCGGCGGTCCGTACAAAAATGAGCGGAGTCGAAACCTTGCGTGCTGCTTTGAATGTTTCAAGGAAAGTTGGCATCTTGATTCTCCCTTTCGTTTTGCGATTTCTTTGCGGCGAATCGCTGCCGTTATTTGGCCCTCTTATCCTGTAGCATAAAGCGCCGCATGTGAGCGTACATCCAGCGCCCGCCCGGGGTAAGGTCGCGGCGTAGCTTCTTGAGCTGTCTGACCAAGAGTGCCCGTCGAATCATGATGTAGATTTCCATCGGTGGAGTGATGATCGCGAACGGAGCACAAATCATCATTCCCGTTGCGTACAGTATGATCCGGATTTGTTTCAGGCTGAACAGACTCGGCATGTTGCCGTAAGGGATTTGCTTCCGCATCTCTTTCCGGTCTTGGCTCCATACCCACAGCAACCCGAGGAGCATCCACGCCAGAGTCATGATCGCGCCAGGATTCACATTCATGGTCGATTCTCCCTTGCGCCGTTCGCGGTCGGCAGCTACCGGTGCAACCACTCTCCCAAGAGCGGTAAGTAGATGGCAACTGCGGCTACGATGGCAAGTAGCGCCAGCGCGTAGGCCACGATCGCCGCAACGTTGACAACGCCTTTTAGGTTTATGGTAGTGAAGTGGCGGCCGCTTCCACTACACAGTGTACATTCGTCGGTGCCGCGGCCGTGGCAGGCGGGACACGGAATACTCTTATGCTGTCGCATTTTTGGCCTCTTGGACTATCCAATCACGGATGGCTTTGATAGCGTCACTCGCCATCTCGATCGTGCTTGGCCAATGCCACTTGTATACGCTTCCGATCACGTACGCCGTGTTGCCGCCGGCCGCCACGATCACGGTGTAGTCGGCGTGATGAGTTTCGATAACCTGCGCGGGATTGCCGTGACTGAACACGGCAAAGTCTCCAGTTCTGCCATGCTCGATCATTTCCGCGAGCGTGTTAACGAACTCCACTGGGTTGCGGCGAATGTCGCCGATGGCATCGTTGCGAATAATCACCGTGGTTTGGTTTCCCATCAGCTTTTCTCCTTTTTGCGAAAGACTTGCGGAAAGAACAACGTGAGCACCAGATGCAGGGCCGACAGGATCAGCCCTGCGGAAACGCACGCCGTGATTACGGCGAGCGCGAACTTAACCTTCGCGTCACTGTTAAAAACCCACGACCAAAACTGATATTCGGTCATAGCCCACCCCAACGATACAGTTCGTCACGGCTTTGAAGGGCAGCCTTCTTCGCCTCAGTGCCAGCGCACCAGAGTTTGTGGCTTTGCCAACCGGCAATAAATGTCGCCACGCCGGTCAATCCATCGATCAGATGGTGAACGACGCCAGCGAGCGATTGATTAAGCAACGCATCAGACACGCCCTCGATCGCGCCACAAAGAGCCATGAAGAACAGAAATCCAAACAAGATTCCGTACGTCCCATTACGTCTTGTATGGCTCATCGCGCACCTTCCCTTTCTGGCTTTGGCAAGCATCCATCGCAGAACACGCCGCGTGAAACTGGCCGGTTGCACCGGACTGCGCGGCGCTGCTCGATGGTATGCGTGGGAGTTTTCATCGCCACGCACAGGGTTTGGCTGTAGGCCACTTCATGCTCAACCAATCGCTGCGGCAGTGGTGGGATGTTAAACGCGATGTTTGGCACTCCACTCCCTGCTACCAGTGTTTTGCCGGTGCCAGATTGTGTCAGCATCGGCTTTTCCAACATGCGGTCGAGTGAGCGGCGGCGACGGCGCATGAATCGCCGGAACGATACCCGCGCTGGCTGATAGGCTCGGCTCTTTTGGACGAGACCCAACTTGCGGCGCAGCTTGATCCAAAACTCCGCGTTCAGCGGCTTGGTATTAAGCCAACGCAGCAAGTCTGGAAATAGATGCTTCTGAAGTATCAGTTCCAGGCGTGCCCGGGCCTCGTTCTTGTTCCGCTTGCACGCGACGCAAACGCGGTAATACGGTTTGTCGTGGACGCACGTGAAAATGCTCGCACGTCGCCGGTTCCGCTTCTTTTCCGCTTTGCGCCACGCCGCTGATTTGTGAATCCGCGGCTCATCCGACTGCTTCTTGGGAACGAAGAGAGAATGGCGCATGTGGAACTTCCGCAGTTCGGACCACGCCACCATCAGCATGACGTTGGTGCGATTCTTCGGGACGCCGAACCGACGACGCCACTGTTCGATTTGAATCGGGTGTAAGTCTTTGACGCGCCACTGGTGCCACGGCAACTTGGTTCCGGCTAACTGGTGCGCGAGGCGCTTGCCGGCGTGCTTGGCTAACCGCGTGCTGTCTTTGCTCGCGGTCGATAGACTGCTGCGAAACTCCGATGGCGTCGCCGCGATCTCTCGCTTCGACCAACGACGACTACGCTTCACGTGGCGCGTCATGCTGCCACCTGTTTTTTCCTTCGGACCGGGATGCCTACCGCTTCCGGCGCGAACTTTTTAATGTGTCGGCAAGGATTCCGCATCCGGATGATCTCGCCGTTCTTCTGCTTCACGTTTCGCGGGACGATCCACCCCAAACAGGAGCAGGCCCACTTGCCATTCTTGCAAGTGACGGTGTAATGACGGCGCGCGTCGCTCGACGAAGTGACTTCGATTCTCCGAACACCGGCGCGCTTGGAGGACCGAATCACGCGGATTGGCTTCGGCTCTTGCCAGTAGTGTCGGCTCATGCTGCCACCTCTGCGCGCCACTTCTTGAAGACCAGCTTCGCGTGGTAGGACTTGTGGCAGGATTGGTGCGCTACGCGGCGGTTAGCTTTCCGATTGTCGTCGTGGTTACCGTTCTTGTGATGGATGGTGATATCCATGTCGAAGATCGGCGCTCTGGCGTTTCCGAACTTCGGTTCGATATCCGTAGGAAGAAATCCCTTGTTGCAGAAGAAGCACTTTTCGCCTTCAAGAAAATGCCAGAGCAACTCGCGGCCCTTGTTCAGCTCCATCTCAGTTCGTCTCGACATTGCCATTCTGTTTCCCCTTTCTCTCTAACTGCGCTTGCTAGCATTTGGGTCGTTCTTATACTAGCGTTCAGCATTATAGCTTAGTCGGCACGATAGGTCAAGCACGAATAACCGTTTACTGTGTCGGGCAAGGTGGGGCTAGTGGCGAGAAAGGTACGGCTATTGACTAGGCGAAAAGGCCTGCTATCGCTGCTGGACTTCTGGCTCATCCTCAGCGTTGCGCGACTGTTGGACCGAGATCTCCGCTTCCGCTTCGATCTTGGCTAAGGGAGCCTGGATTACGTCGAACCGATTGAAGGGAACGCCGAGCAGGATCCAAATCATTTTCGGCGGCGGCTGGAGATCGATCTTGTCGATTCGTTTGCGGCCTTTGCCTTCGTTCAAAAGATTGTCCAACTCAATCGGCTCGAATAGATCGTTCAGCTCTACATCCGTAGTGGCCAGCACTTCCTTGTCCCAGGCGAGATCGACTTCCTGCGTCCTGTTCTCGAACAGGGCGAGCTCACGCGCCTTCTTATCCTCGCCCTCAAGCTTCAGGTCTTTGCGGCGAACGGCAACGAGCGTATCGCCATCGGAGTCAACAACCATGACGCGTTTGTAGCCCAACGACTTCGCCTGCTCAAGGGTGGCGTTACCGCTGATCACGCGGTTATCGGCATCGAGCAAAATCGAACGGCCGGCACCAAACTTCTTGAGCGAAGTCTTGAGCATCTTCTTACCGCGGGGCGTGTGTTTGTTGGGATTGTTCCGGTCCGGCTTCAAGTCTTCGATTGGTTCGAGTGCGATCTCGGCCATCTCATCAGAACTTCCGTTTTTTGCTGCCATTTCTGACATCTCCGTTCTTCGATCGCTCGACTTCCGACAAAAGATAAGTGCGCCGCAGGCGCCGAATGGTGCATACGGAAACGCTGAATCGTGTGGCAACTGCTTCGGCGGTGACATCCGCCACGAATAAAAGATGGAGTATTTGTGCGCGCTGCGCCTCGGAGAAATGCGGCTTGGGACCAGACAAACCGGCCATGTCTCTGGAGTGTACTGGTTAACCATTGGCTGAGTCAAACTAGTCCAAAGAAATGGCTCGCCGGGGCCTCGCGAAAATGGGCTCTTTTCGCTGGGTTCCAATGGTCTGATAGCCGCTCTCTTCAATGGTCTTGCACGCCTGGCACAGAGGACGCTGATAGGCTGAATCAAAAAGCTGGCCGCAGTTCGTGCACCGCAGCTTGAATGTCTGTGTCGGCTCAACCTGGACGCCATCGGTATTGAATCCGCGGTGTCGTAGCTCGGCGCCTACGCTCTCAAACAGCCAGTTGAACTGAGTCCTATCAATAGGGCAGTTTGAGAAAAACCATAGCAGGTAATCATTGGGTAGCACGGAGACTTGTGCGCCGCGGAACTTACCGAGTGGCATGATCGCTCTGCCGTGTCTGCTCATGGCGTCTTGTGCGGCGGCGTGCAGGACGCGGCCGATTCGTTCCCGTTCGAATCCGGTGAGGATTTTAGCATCGCGAATACCGTGCCGTTTACGTAAGTGGTGTTTCAATCCGCAGGAGGCCCATCCGACACTCGTATACCAGCGCAGGATTCTGGCCGGCTCGCATCTGAAACACCTGGCGTAATCTCTTTCTTCGTTCCGTGAAAGATGGAAGCTGCCGAATAGCTCGCCATCATAGCCGGTGTTATTTGGCATTGCCCTTCATCACCGCGGCCAGGTGTCGCAGCATAGGATCGGACTGCGACTCGAGCCATGCGATGTACTGCGCTCGCTGCTGGTCGTGCAGCTCCGCATGCCGGCAGTGATTCGGGAAGAAAAAGCCGAGAGCTCCGGCAAGGATCTTGCCCCACAGCTTGCCGGCATGGGCGGCTCGACCGGATCGTGCGCTGATCGTTTCGCCGAGATTGCCGGCGAAGATCACGTTCACGAACTCGTCAAAGCCGATGGCCAGATTAAGCAGATACGTTTGTATTTTCATGATCCACTCAACATCGCCGCAGCTTCTTCCTTCGTCGTCTCTTTGAAGACGTGCATGCCACTCGGCAGTTGATCTACCCAATAGAAGTAAAACGTCGCGCCGCTTTGATCGTCATGGTATCGGCAAACGCGTGGCAGATAGGGAAAGGCCGTCTCATACCAGAGATCTGAACCATTAGCGAACCGGAGCAGGATTTTGATCACGAGCCACCTGGGCTGCGATCCAAGCATAAGTCTCTTTGAGACCGTCGATCAATCGGATACTCGGCTCCCATGCTACTGTCCTGCGTAACCGCAAGTTGTCGCTGCTGCGTCCTCTCACGCCTTGCGGCTTTGACTCGTCGTGCACTATTTTGAGGCGCTTAGCCGCGATGCCTGCCACTAGATTTACGAGATCATCGACCGTTACGAGCTCGGCCGTCCCCAGGTTGAGAGGACGCTGATAACCGGACTGCATGATGCGCACCAGGCCTTCGATGCAGTCGTGTATATACAAGTATGTACGCGTCTGCTTTCCGTCGCCCCAAACTTCAATCGCGTCGCCGTCTTTGGCTTGCGCAACCTTGCGACAGATCGCAGCGGGACTTTTCTCGCGGCCGCCAGTGAAGGTTCCCAAGGGACCGTAAACGTTGTGAAGGCGCACGATCCGCACGTTTAGGCCGTGATCCTTTCGATAGTAAGCACACATTTGTTCGCTGAAAAGTTTCTCCCACCCATATCCGTCTTCGGGATCGGCTGGCCACGCATCGGTTTCTTTCAATGGCATGCCGTCAGTTACCATCTGTCTGCCGAGTGGATACACACACGCCGATGAGGTGAAAAGATACCGCTTCACGTTGTTTTGCCGGCAGGCCTCGAGCATGTTCAGGTTGATGAGGGCGTTGTTCCTGGCGACGTCCGCAAGGTGAGAAGTGATAAAACCAATCCCGCCCATGTCCGCTGCGAGATTGTAGACCGTGTCTATTTGCTGCGTGACCATCATGCAGTTGGCAAACTCCCGCAGATCGCGCAGATGGAAGAAATCGGCAGGCGATGCCGGCTCGAACTCCGGACGCTTCAGATCGGCGCCCATGACGTAGTGGCCGTCAGCTTTGAGACGTTTGACCAGCCAGCTTCCGATGAACCCGCCAGCTCCTGTGCACAATATTCTCATCTTCGACCCTCCGCATAGGCACGCCGGAGGCCTTCTGAAATGCTCTTACGGTGCTCCTTGCTCCTGCCATTTTTATGAAAGCACTCTTGAGAACAGAATCT
The DNA here is from genome assembly GCA_013289685.1 of Acidobacteriota bacterium. Taxonomy (GTDB): domain Bacteria; phylum Acidobacteriota; class Terriglobia; order Terriglobales; family Acidobacteriaceae; genus Sulfotelmatobacter. The sequence goes on from JABCZL010000017.1 coordinate 89,202, forward strand.
CCACGTGCGCCGTCGTTTATACTCTCGCCTTTGAATCTCGAATGGTTTACCGCAAACAATGCAACTCTTAGCCACCGGACATTTCGGCTTGTGCCTTCGACTGTGGGCTGCGTGATCTAGGAGGCGCAGATTCTCAAACGAGTCATCCGTTTTTATTTCGTTACTGTGATCCAGATCAGTTCCGTCTGGATGGATATTCCCTGTGGTTAACCACCAAACGACATGAGCACGCAATGCATATCCTTCCGAGTATGCCCGCGGATAATCTGGTCGATAAACTCTGAAGCGGCCGTCGGAGTCGATATACCCATCGTCCCACTTATCAGGAGTCCACATTTCATGCGTGCGCACAAAGCGACCGGACTGTTGATTCCGTTGAATCATTTGTCTGGAGCCTTCCTTTTCTTTCCGCAGTGGATGCACTTTTGCGTGCGGTTGCCGTCGCGATCAAAGATGATCTCATGGCTGAACTTGTGGCGACCAGAAATGGACGTGCACTTCGGCTGGCTCATCCTGTTTTCCTGCTTTCGTGGCTGATGAAATCAATCCCGATCTCGAGCCGCTCCGGAGTGCCGTACGTTTTCACGACGTGCAAGGCTGCAACCTGCGCATCATCCTCGTAGGCGATCCCGACCAGCGCGTCGAGCACGCACCTGGCCAGCTTGTCGACGTCCGGCTTCTTATTCAGCACTGTGAATCTTTTTTGCAGGCTCGCCGGCCTAGCCATGACGAATACCAGCGTCAGATTTACGCCGCCTTGTTCGCGAGTCCAGAGCTGCATGCCCTGAACATCGATAGCCGTGCCGGTAATCTGCTGTCGCCACGGCTTCATTTTCTTGCTGGCGGTGGTGATGACAGGACGGCTCCAACCCTTAGGGATGAAGGCGCGCGTGGATCCCTGCGCCTCAGCGTGGCCGTATACAACAAAGTGGATCATTTAAGTCTCAAGCGGCAGCGTGCCCTGGACATCGCCCATCTTCAACCAGATCGTCGAACCATAATGGCGGCAAGCAAACCGTTCTACAGTCGGATTCAAGGCGCACACCAGGCGGAAGGAAAGCCGGATGATGTCTTTGGCATCGCCAGTGCCTTTGTCTTCGATCACCTGGAGACGAATCTTTTCGATGGGAGCGCTGTCCTGGAGCTCTGTCTCCGCGCCATCCGGGGCCAGTCTCAAATCAAAGCTTTGGGCGCCTACGCCGCTCACTTCACTAAGCCGGCAGGTCCCTTCTTCAATGTGCCGCCATTCGCTCACGACGCTATCCGGCAACAAATCGCGATGGTCCTCAGTCAGCTCCACGGAAAACTCCATCGCGACGCTTCTCTTGTCTTTCTCAATATCGAAGTGCGGCTTGACGTAGTTGATCGCCATGAAGCCGTTTATGATGCGGGTCGGCTCCCGCTTCTCTTCGTTTTCTGCCTCGAGCTCCTCCGCGGAAAGCTGCTCCGGCTCGGTACGGACCGGTTCTTCAAAATCTGCGTTCGGATCCAGTTTTTGCGTGGAACGTTTCTTCGTTGTGTCACGCCCCACGAGTCCCACCTGTCTAACCGCCATGTCTATTCCTCCTCAGTTTGTCGGCATCGGTATATCGATCGTTCCAATGGGGAAAATCCCGATGATCTTTCGGCAGTCGTCATTGATGCACCGGACCACCATAATCACGAATCGGTTGCCCATCACCGTCTGCGTTCCTTTGAGGCCTTCGGTCCCGCAGTACGGGCAGATCGGATGGGTTGATTTTTTAGGGATGGCTTCGACCGGGGCAATGGTCACTGAATCATCATCCGGGATGATCGGTTCCGGCTCTTTGTGGAACTGGTTCTGGCATTCATACGGTTCTTCCCGGTCGTGCAGCACCCGCGGTAAGCCACGAAAACCACCACAGTCTGGGCACTTTAGTTCAGCCATTGTCCCTCACAAAAATAGCCATTCGGCAGCCTTCACGTCTCCGCTACTTGGATAGGTGATCAAGCCAGCCGTACGCATTGCGCCGATGTAGTTTCGAAATGTTCCGGTATCTGGCTGGAGTCCGACCCTTTCTCCTAATTCTTCTCGACTGAGGCCTTCGGGATGCTCGAATAGCGCGTCCAAGATGCGCTGCTGAGAACTGTTTAGGAGTTGTCGGGCACGCCCCAGGACTTCTTCCTGCGTTGGCGCTTCACTGCTGCCGGCCAGTTCCCTACCGGAATGAGTTAGTTGGATCGTCCCTGGCGTTGGATAGAAAATAAGGCCAGCGGTTTTGAGGCTTCCAATGTAGTTGCGGAAAGTACCAGTATTGGGCTTTAAGACAGACCAGAAGCCAACGGTTTCGCGGGTAGGCTGCTCCCGGCCGATCGCCTCAAGCTCGGCAAGGGCCTTAAGGATCCGCTTCTGAGAGCTATTGATAGCCCCATTCTCGATTGAAGGCGATTCCCGGGCCTCAGAACGTTCTGAGGCAGGCTTCCTAGGCAAAGGTGCGCTGCGTGGCACAGGGACCGCGGGTGCATTATGGCTGGCCGCCACAGAAACATGGTAGGACTCAATAGTCGGGATACTGAATCCAGTCGCCAGCTTGGCATAACGTACGGCTGCCTCCAGGGTGTGGATAGCCTTTTTGAGCTGCACCTCGTAAAAAGCTGAGGCTTTCTTAACCTCTCGTTCGATCGCCTTGGTGTCCACTTTAGTGGACATTGCCGGTGTCGGATGTACATTATGGTGTACATTTGCCTTACGAACTTCTGCTTCCAATTCACGGATACGCGCCTTGGCCTGTTTAAGATCCGACACTTCCTGACGCCGCTCGGTTTGCTTGGACGCGAATAGAGTTTTCAGCTTTTTGACCGCTTCCGTGACACTAAACTTGGCAACGTTAACTGGTGATTCGCCAGGCTTTGGCGTACGTCCAGCGTGATAAGTGGCACGCATCCTGGCAGTGAACTTGACCGGCGCCCCAAGCTTGTCTGGCATCAAGCCCCAGGCCTCGCCAGGCTTGAGATGTGGAAGCGTGTCGATCATGACTTTCAATGCGTCCTTGTCGGCAAAATGATGCTTGAACCAGTCTTCGACCTGATCGATATCCTGTGGGCCCATCATTCCGAGAACGAAAAGGTTGTCGATCTGCGTCAGGGCATCCTTGTTAATCTTGGCAGGACGCTGGGAGATGATCGTAAAGCCCAAGCCAGAACTGCGGCCTTCCTCGATGATTCTGCTCATGGCATAGAGTACGGCTTTCTGCTCGTCAAACTTCAGTACCTGCGGCAAAAAGTTCTGTGCTTCCTCGAAGAAAATATGGCGTGGCGTTTTATTTATCCGGAAAATCTCGTCGGCAAAATCAGCGCACCATTTCTGGCGGGCTGTGAAGCCAAGCGCCTTCATGTCTACGATTGTGGAGATATGGCCGTCGACGATGATCCGAGCGGCTTCACGGCCATCCGTCTGCTCGATAGGAATGTCGCCGTGCTCACCACCGATGATCAGAACATCAAAACCTGATGGACCGCTAGGACGTCCACTATCGTCCGTGGCAAAGCGGATGCCCCAATGCGCTGCTGGCGGATCCAGAACGACTATCGACTCGCCGCGGGCCAGGAAAAACTCTTCCATATCGGCAGCCAACACCGTCTTGCCCTTTCCGCGCTTCGCAAGTATGGCAAATCCTTGAGTGATGGCGTCATCGGACAACTCAAGACGACCTCCATGAACTGCGGTGCCGATCCAACGCGGGATGCGAATATGCGTCATCGCCGCGCCGCCATTGCCTTGCTGTGTTCCTTGAGGCTGTCGTGATAAGCGATATCCTCCTTCTTCAATGCTCCCGCGATATGCTCGTCAAGTTTCTTGCCTACCTCTTCCCAACTGTCCGAGATATCGGCCGCCGTCCATCCGCACATACACCAAACCACAGGATGCGGCTTATGGTCAGGTAGTAACGTATAGTAGCCTTTGTCAAAACCGTGCTGGATGCGAAGACCTTTTCGTTCTGTTTCGCTGTTCATGACTTCGCCTGCGTAGCGTGGCCGCGCCGTTCCGCGACCATCGCAAGATCAAGCGGCTTAAGGAAACAGTTGCTGCAAATGAAAAGCGTGGTCATGGCGTCCGGCTCATCCAGGACATCAACGGCCGCATCGCCGCCTGGCGAGAGCGTTTCAGCTATATCTAACGCTCGTTTGGCATCTGGATCTGTCAGCGTTCTGCCCCAACCGTGGAGAATACCTAGCGTGGCATTCGCGTTCTTTGGATTGAAGATGGCGTGCCGGATCTGGATGTAGTGAAAGAACGGCACCAGCTTCTCCCCACAACTGTCGCACGGGCGCAGCTCGCTAAGCTTCAGCCCGAATGTTTTTGGCTTTGGTAGATCCATTTGATCCTCTCGCTAAACGCTTCACTCGATTGCGTTCATTATCGATAGCCCGTCTACATGCTTTGCAACATCTCCTGCCATCTGGATAGGTATAAAGATTGTCGCCGGAGTACGGATGGCCTTGCGGACAAGATGTGATATTCGCCGCGACACTTAACCATGCTTGTGGAAACTTACTCTCGCCACGAGCCACGCTGCGCTTGTAATGACACGGAAAACAGACAGCTTGAACATCGGTTTGGTGTGCAGCCGAATATCCTAAATAATGATCGTAGTGGTGCTTCCTGTCGCTGCCAGTATGTCCGCAGTCGAAACACGGAACCGATTGCGGATGCGGCAGTATTCCTGCATTCACTAGGCGGCGAATACGATTGTGGGCTTGTCGCCTATCTCCATCGCGCGCAGCTGTCCGCAGAGAACGCAGTTTGGTATTTGTTTTCATCGTCGCCGGACAGATTCGATTTCCTCGGGATAAACTTCTATGCCACCAACAATAGCAGCGGCATCAGGTCCGAGCCTTGTAACGATAGGGTTAACTTTCGATTCATCTAGAACTAAGAACTCGCGCTTGATCAACGCCGGATTCTTCACGCGCCACTTCCACACTGTCTTAATCGCATGGCCTTTCTGCTTCGGCACGGTGCTTGGAACGATGACCGGAGGCGGCGGCGCGGCCGCTGCGCGATCGATTACGACTTGCGCGGCTTCCGTCTCGCCCATCTGTTGAAGCTGGCTCGCTTCTTCTATCGCCTGAGCTTCTTGTTGGGCCTTGGCCTTTTTGCGTTCCTCATCTTCAATCGCCTGGCGCTTGCGTTCTTCTTCCATGCGCCAGTCGCGACGCCGCTGCTTGATGAGTTCCTCTGCCTTCGAATAAGGGAGCGTGAGCATGGCGCGGAGTCCGGTCAGAAACTTGTGCACACGGTTGGCTTCTGCAACCGTCTGCTCAAAAAACTCGTCGACTTTCTTTTTCCTTTCGGCAACCACATCCAGGAACGCGCCGCTGGCTTCGTAGTCCTCAAGCGTGGCTATTTCTAGCTCCTGGGCCTGCTTCAGAATCTTTGGAGCTGCCTCTTGCAGCGCGGCCACTTGCTTCTGATCGAGCGGCGAGATCTTCAGTTCATACGGTGTCACGGTTGCCGGTTCGCTCATGCTGCCTCCTCAATCATTCGCAGCTTGTTACCCTGCTTCAGCTTCCAATGGGTAAGGTGCAGGGCCGAAATGAATACGTTCGCATCCTCACGCTCGGAATAATCAAACTTTCGATACTTGCCGGTTTCGAATAACTGCACGGCGATCCGGCGCCGGCGAACGAATAAAGCAATCGGCGAACTTTCAAGACTGGTAGCCACGCCGTAGAAGTCCGGGACCCCGAGAGCGTATCCCGCAAGCTGTATGGCCCACCAGTCTTGCTCCGTCGAAGAAGTCTTAAGATCAACAATGGCCTCGCGTTTTTGGAACAATCCTTCCCTGTCTGGCGTCAGCCCAACCGGCATTCCATTGATCGTCGCGCAAAACGACTGCTCGATGCGGCGCGGCACGAAGCCGGTAACCTCGCGAAAGTTAGCCCAACCCTCAACGTAGCCTCTGATCTTTTCATGGACCGAGTTCCAATCGAGCTGGCCTTCATCGTAGTAGTGAGTCGCCTGATGGACGAGGACCCCAATCCGGCTTTTTCTTTCAAGTATTTCTCTCCGCACCATGTCATAGGAAACCAACCCTGCGTGATCTAAGCAGCGAGTGCAACTGGGAACAACGATGCCATTCAGCGCATAAGAATGCGTGGAAGGCTCAAATGTAAAGGCCATCAGAACTTGGCGTTTATCAGTTCTTCGAGTTTCTTGCGCTGCGACCGGCGAACGTCCTTAAGATCCTCAACGTTGAACTCCTGCTTGAGTATCTTCTTGACGTCCAACTTCGAAATGCTCTTTCCGAATACGAACTTCCAAATCTCCTGCTGCTCTTCGGCGCTCAGAAGTGGATCCGCTTCTTGCTCCTGCGCCGGCTTCTCTTTGGCTTTTGGCTTTTCGGCTTCAGCGGGTGAGCCATGCCCAGTCTTCTGCGTTTGGGTGGTCGCCTCTTCCGCTTTCTCTTTTGGGCGATCGGCTTCCCTGTTCTCTGCTTCCGGTTCGGCCTCGGTCCGGCGTGGCGGCGGGATCTCGACAACATCATCCGGAGGGATAACCAGGTCAGCCTCGGCGTCTTTATTCACGAGCTCGACCAGGTCCTCCAGCTTGCGGCTCTTGAGCGGCAGGCGCTTGGCGAGTACGCGGATCGGTGTCTTGCGCCAGCCTTCTTCCCAAAACGTGCCCCACATCAGGCTGTTCGGCTGCTTCGAGTGCTTTCTGTGGCGGTCAACCTGTTCGGCGGTCAGGTATTCCCAGTCAAGCTGGCCATCGTTGAACTCGATCAGCGCGTAGGCGCCGGAAGCTGTCTCCCGATTGCGCTCATTATCGTCCCCGGGCGCGTGGAACAGGTTTTTCTTGGGAGCGTATTGACGGTCCAGTCTGTCGCCTTCGTAGGTGACTTCGGCAAAGAACGCCCTCACGTCGCCCGTTTCATACGCCTTCTGGATGAAGAACCGGTAGGACGGCTGGAACTGCGCTTCCTTGCCGTAAGGGATCAGCCAGCCAAGCTGGAGCGACGGATTCAAGGGACAGCCGACTTCGGCCGCTTCGAAGGCTGCCAGCAGAACGCTATTCGGATCGCATTCGGCCAAGCTCTTGCCTGGCTGCGCGTTCGCTTTGCTGCGATTGATCGCGGTCATGATTCCCAGGAAGAACTTCGATTTGTCCATTCCTTGTGGCAGCCGGGCCATCAAGTTCTCTTTGCGCGATTCGATCATCGCGAGGACCGGATTCTTCGGCGCTAACTTGGTGCTCTGTTCAGGCATGCACTTTTCCTTTCCATTTTTCCAATCCTAGCTCTAGCAAAATCTTCATCAGGCCAGATAGTGTGCGCCCTTCAGCGCGGGCTATCTTGCGGCACTCTTCAACTGTGGCGGAATCGATCTTAACCGACTCGGTCTCGGTCTTCATGTTCCACTTGTGTACACCATCGTGGAACTCGGTGTCAAGAAGAAGAGCTGTGGAAAACCTAAGCGGAAATACCGGGAGTATCCCAGACCGCGGTTGGGATTGTCGTTTCGGCCCAAAGGGACGGAGCCCCGGCCTGAAGATAGGTTTGCTGCATTTCCTCGGTAGGCACTTCAGGAACCTCGATCAGCTCCAAATGCGGCGCATCGTGAAAGCACTGGCCGTCGCGCAGTCCGTATTTCGGCGCGAGAGCGATGATACGCTGCCAATCTTTGTGGCTGAGATTCCAGTCCGGCTGGCCGGTGTTGATATTCATCGGCACGACGTCCACTGCGAAACCGAGCACGTGGTTGCTTTGCGTGCCCTTGGCATTCGTGACTGTTGCGCCAATCTTGTTGCCATCGGCATCGCGCCCGATCTGCCACAGCGCGTCCTGCTGCTCGACTGTAGCGATTCCGCGCGTAACGCGAATGTTGACGGGATCCGGATCGTTCGCGAGTTCATCGATCAGGCCGGTCACGCGCCTGGCGAGTTCCGGATGCACTGGAGCTAATCGCGCTGTGGAAATCGAATCCATGTCAGTGCTGGTAAAGGTGCGCCCAGAGATCCGCTATGCACCCGCACGCAAGTCCGGCCGTAAGAGCCGCAGCACGCGGCGAGCGGCGCGCCACAACTACGGAGAGCAGAAGGATGCCGGCGAGCGCGTAATAACAATGCCCTTTGCCGCTTCGCACGCATGCCCACACGGGATCAGGACCGATAAGAGGCGGGTCTACTTTCATATGTGTCAGTTGACACCTATCGTGGAAGGCCACTGTTAACGGACAGTGGCCAGAACCGGCGCCGTTGGGTTTTATCCCATCGGGGGCACCACTTGCCGCGCTGCTACCACGACAAGATCGATGTGCACTGAAAAACGCGCCATGTGGCATCAAAGGTCCGATGCGCTTCCGCTTCCGGAAAGACAGTTTGGCTATATGTTCTGGCGAGCGGGGCGGCATTTTATAGCCTTTCTTTCGCTTTAGGCCAGGCGTCATCTTGACGCCTTTCTTTGCTGCAGAAATCTTCGCCTTCCATTCGGGAGTAAAAACGCGGCCCTTGAAATGGTTGGACATTCTAGCGTGACGTTCAGGAGCCCAATCATAGCCGTGATTGGCCTTGGTGGCAGCTATACGTTTGGCGATGATCTCAGGAATATTCATGTGCGCCGTATTGCTCCCATGTCTTTCTTGCGTCGTCCGCACTCTCTTTGCGATTAGCTCCGGTGATTGTTTCTTGCCAGTCTGGGCGATCCGCATCTTTTCCCTGGTGCTATCTGGAACATCTAACTGATAGCCAGAGGCGCCGCCTGTTGTGCAGTTGTAGCCGTTCCTGAAAGAATCGAACTGAACAATCAGAAGCCTTTCCACTTCGGAGATGTCGGCGACGGTCTGCGCGTTGGCAAGTTCCTCGATACTAAATGTAGCTATCCCGTACTTGCGCATCGCAGCATAGATGCGGGCGCTCCTGTCAGAGAGGTATGCCTCTTTGTGATCTTGCCAACGGTCAGCCAAGTTGCGTTTGGTGATTCCGATGTAAACCTTCGGCGTTGCAGTGGAGCGGATGACGTAGGCACGAAATATCATTTACTAGGAAGCGGACCGATCCGTTTTTTGTAGCTGGCTACCCAGTCTGTACTGATTTCTTTTTGCGCTTCGGACAGCGATATTTTACCACTGCACACCAGAACGTGGAGAACAGTCTCTAGTTTATCTTTGAAGTGATATTGCGGTGCCATTTGAACCCACAGATTAGCCTGTACATCCGCGCCGCCATCTTCGAGAGCGATGACATGATCCAACTCCATCGTGTTCTGGTGCGGGCAGTTCGTCACTCCGTATTCCGCGCAAACAGCTCTCTTTGTTGCCGCGCTCGTGTGCCGATAATCGCGAGTAGTAAAAGACTTCGAACAAAGGTTGTGTTTGTCCTGAGGATCTGCCGGCAGAGTAGCGTGTAGCGAGCGATTCACGCATTTGTCTATCTGTACCGCGCATGGCGTGAGCTTAGGATCAGGAAGCAAAGCGCCGGTTACCTTAGTGGCTTCGCTCGCGACTTGCGCAGTCTCATTCAGACTTGGGACACATTGAATGTAGTAAGGAAAACCAAGATCATGCCAATCAGTTTTTACGAAACCAGTTCTGCATGTTTGCTCTGGAGTGTAATAGATCTCCGGCTTTGATGTCGGGCCAGACAGTTGTGCGTTCGCGGCGAAGGCCGCGAGCACGATGAGAGCAATCGTTTTCATGCTAGCTCCTTGGCACCCACGGCGGGCCCAGGTGCTGGATTTTAGCATCGGCCGACAGCACAGCCGATGCGAAAGCCTCGTACGGCATGGCGAAGTCGCCACCGCGGCCCCACGAGGAACTCCAAGAGTTACGGATCCAAATCGCGCCGGGGTAGGTCGTGTTCGGGCACTTCACAGTGTCATCGTAGGCATAGCCAAGCACTTCGTGTCCGCCGAGCAATGACTCCTTGTTCGGATCCGGCATCGGCATAAGGCCGTTGGACTTGATGTCGTTCTCGAAAGAATCGTAAACGTTGAAGCCGATGCGTACGCGATAGCCGGAAATAATGCATGTCTTGATGTCCTCGACCGTGAAGATCGAGTGATAGGCACCATTCTTCCACTTGAGCGCTGCGGCGAGCTGCGCAGCCGTGGGCGTGCGATTAAAGTTAAAGGTGTCGTAAGGATCGACCGTCTCTTCGCAAATACCGAACTGGATCTGCGCCTTGCAGGAAGTCTCTCCTGTCGAACCGGTATCGCCCTGATCGACGGAGCCATCTATCTGGCGTTCGATGTAATAGAGAAAAAGCGGAGCCAGGATCGGTGAGACGTTCTCAAACTGCCGTGCGATCGCTTCCCGATCTTCGGTGCCGGCAAACGCAGTGCAGGCCCCCAGGTTTCCCTGGTCCTTGACTGGAGGCATCCACTGGCCGAGATGATCATCTACTGGCGGCAGTGCTACGAGTTTCAGATTCGGGACCGATGCTAGTCCGAATGCACGATGGCTGTGCGGCTTGCGAATGTATCCGTAACGGCGTCCACCAGGAGAAAGAATAAGTTCTGGCATTTTAGTCACCTCATCTATAATGGCGGTCGGCGCGGCATCTCACCTTACGATTGCAACCCATTAAATGTGTACCGCGCCACTTCACTTACAACACCTCTTCGGGATTTACATCTTTCAAGCGCAAGGCAACTGATTGTGCGATGACTATGCGCGCCGTCTGCAGGCCAAGTTCGTAGCCGAGCCGGAAATCGTGGGTGAGCGGGTATGTGGATCCCATCTTTTCAAGCGTGTCCGCACCCATTGCGGACGTGAGCTCTTTCTGTTGGGACTCGCGAATAAATGTTGTCACCGACTTCAGGCCGTCCACGGCTGTTTCGATCTGTTCGGCATTCGGTGAGAGCATTTTACTTAAGGACTCCTTGATTCCGCAGGTCTCTGACTTCCCGATCGTTCTCCATAATGCTTTCCACGTGGAGAGCGACGGGAGTTACCAGCACGAGAACAGAAGACACGGGAGATGTTCCACGAACAGCGTCCGCGGATGCCAGCAACGCAAGATCCTCCGACATTCCGACAGAAATAACCTGCACGAGAGACGGCCGCGACGACAACGAAAGGTTTGCTCCGTAACAAGGCAGCGTGACATGGCTTGCGCACGATAGAGTAGATTTAGCGTCCCAAACGCTCGATCCAACAATGATCGCACACTCTACAGCCATCAGCTTGCTCCGAAAACAGTCGGAGACTGCGTTCGTTACCGCGTCTCCCGCTTGGCTGACTTTTCTTGTTAAGAACTTGCCGCTGGAATGCGCGGCGCGCGCCATCTTATTTTGTGAAAATGCTCTCGCCGGCATAAAAAGTACCAGCGAGAGCAGGATGAGGGTGAGCCTTTTCACTAGAACCGCTTGTACTGGCTGTATCCGTTCGTGTCCAGAATGCCGTTGAACGCAGCCTTGAACTGTGGCAGCGAGCGTTTTTGTGGCGCAGCGCCGGCAAGCGTCTTCGGGAAGGTCCTCAGTGCCGCTGGTGCTGGTGCCGGAGGCAGCAAGGACATGAAGCCAGCGAGTGTGCTCACGATCAATCCGAGCAATCCGGCAACAGTCGAAGCAACCTTCGCATCGGGGATGGTCAGATCGTTCCAGAACTGCGAGATCTCGTTTTGCGCAGCGACCAGCGCCGTAGAGATCTTGCCCACCAGGGTGGCCTTAGCCGCGGCTGGCGCAGCATTGTAGTTGCTGACAGCCGTACCGATATCGGCAATCGCAGCTTTCACGGCTTTGATGATGAGATCGATCGCGGACCCGATCGTGATATTGATCACGCTCTGGCCGGCCAGCAAATCTACAACAGATTGAAAAGCCGCGAGGCCGGTATCGACCCAGGAGAGAATCGTGCTGAAGGATGTGCCGCAGCCGGTCACGAGCAGCGATGGACCGACCGAGAGCGCAAGCAGAAAAGTTGCCCAGGCTTGCCCGAACTTCCTTCTTGTCATTGTTGTTCCCATCGTTTCCTCCTTTGAAAGTCCGAGTGTTACGTAACAGCTGGCTTGCCAGTAATCGTAGCCAGCTTCTTGGCCCGCAGGCGGCCGTAGACTGCAATACCCCATCCGACAAGGGTAACAAGGATCTGGGCTGCCGCGCCTGGGTCAGTGATGCCTAGCGCCGCGTACAGCTTGGGCGATATCGCTCCAAGCGCCATCAGAACCGTACCGTAAAAGGTCACACTGGTGAAAATCGACTTGGTGCCGTTCATTTCATGGCCTCCTTTGGGACCTTCCGCAAGGGCGGCCTTGGGGAATAACCGTACCGGAACCTTAACACATAAGGGTGGTCCGGCCTACGACTAAACTTACCAAGGTGCCCGAGTCCTGAAAGAGACAAGACCGATGCGTCACCGTCCAGTGGTAGTCAAATCCAGACGGAAGTAATCGAGCCACATATCGGCCGCTGTAGCACCGCTCCCGAGCGCTTGCGCGGCGACATCCAACCCGGTATTCGGCAGATCCGTTCCACCGATGCTGCCGCAGACCGCCGAGCCGTCTATTTTCCAGGTGACCGTACTTGAGCCGGTCGCATCGATCTCCACTGTGTGATAGGCACCGCTCGATGAAGCATTTATGCCGGTATCGACTGAGTTGCTCACGCTTGTTGCGCGCTGAACGCACCACCAGTCGGTGTTGCTCTGTCCTGTGCCAGATTCAAAATAAACGCCGTTGGCTGGATTGGAGACGCCGCGGTTATCGACTAGACCTAGACGGCTTGTGCCGCTGGCCCCTCCGTTATTATTGAGGACGCGCCAGTATTCTTTGAACGTGTTGACTTGAGGATTCAACTGGTTTCCGCCGGTGCTATTTATGCCCAGCAGCAGATAAATGTATGCAGTGCCATTGTCAGAGCTGATTCCGAGAATACCAATGGTGTTTGCCAAAACGCTGCTTTGCGGCTGCGGTTGAAGACCGCATCCACCGCCAACGCAGCTTGATTGAACAGTCCAGCCGAGCGCCATGATTGCTGCGTTCGAACTGCTGGAGGCTGTGTATGCCCCGCCCACGAAATCATCGAAGAGCGTGACCGAATTGGGATTGAAGGCAGCAGTTCCAGTCGGCGCTGGGACGTAACTAAAAAACGTACGATCATCGGTGATGGTAGTGATGGTTGAAACGCCTGTCGCGACTTCGGCTATAGGAATGAGCGGCGTTGTGCCGGAAATGAATCCAGTCGTGTTCGAAGCCGGCGCACAAGCCGCAGTGGTATCTAGGTAGACATAGTTCGTTACGCTCGCCGCCATCGTGAGGGTGCTACCGGCGTAAGTATGTTTCGTGCCGTTGCAAATCGCCGTGCCGGCACTGATATTTAACGTCAATCCGGAGCCAGCAGTCGGCCAGTAGCCGGGCGCGACTCCGTTCGTCCACGAAGAGTTCGCCCTAAAGCTTGGTTGCGTGTTGGCAACATCGCTCGTCTGCGGATTCTGAGAATGCAACGCAGCGATGCCCAAAAACGCGAGCACCGCCGAGAACAGAAATAGAAGCCAAAGTTCTTTTTTCATAACAGGAATACCCTCGCGGTTAGACCTGCGTCGGAAGCTACCAAGTAGAGATTGGTGGCGTCGAATGGCGTCGGACTCTGAAGCCAAATCGCGCCAGCAGAGGTCATGGCGATATCCACGACAATAGGCGTATGCCCGAGTCCGTGGGCGACAGTGAAGTTCCCTGGATTGGCCGGATTGATGCTCAGCTGAACAAAGGCATTGCTCGTCGGCGCCGGTTGGCCGCCAGGATTGACCGTGTTATTGGTCGCAGTATGGTTCGCGACAACCGAGCCCATGTAAATGTAGCCCGGCTGCAGGTAGTTCACGCTCGCGAGCGTCGTTCCGATGAAGGATGTCAGGTTCGTCGCTCCGGGCGTGTCGCCGACATAGCCAGGGTCATAGATCGTCACGTAGTAAATCTGCGTGTTGCCGGCGCCAGGGTCCGCAATCGTGAAGTTTCTGGCGTTGTAGACGGTCTGGTTCGACGGGAAAGTTGCCGTGGTCTGCGCCATGGCGATATTGGTCGCCGTGGTCTGTGACAGCGGCGACGCTGGACTGATCGTGTACTGCAAAACGTTCTGCGACGAAGTGCTACCAACTGTTCCAGTGGGCGTATAGGGGTAGTCGGTAACAGCCGTTAAAGATGCCGTGCCGAAACGGTTCTGGCTGAACTGAACAAATTTGAAATGCAATGTCTTGCCAATCCAGTTTGGATCCATGTTCAGCTTGAGGATCCCTTGAGACACTTCGCCCAGGCTGAGAGGACCAAGGAAACAGAAACGCCCGGGGGTGCTGTGGAGCACGCCGTTTGAAACCGCAGGCGCGCCAAAGACAGCTCGTCGCAAATGGTTCGTGCCGCCGCCAGTGGCCTTGAGCGTGTACTTGCTGGTTGCGGTGAGCGTCGCCACAGCGTAAGTCATCAGCTCGTAAGGGATCGTTGCGTTGCCGCCAGCGACGTAGCACGGATAAGTGAAAGCGTCTTCGTCGGCCACCTGATAAGAGGCCAACACTCCGATCGATTCAGTGAGATCGAGTGCAAGATCGTTGGTTGTGTCTTCGTCAGCATGCGCCGGCCAATTGGAAGTCAGCACGCCGGTAATCGCGCTGCCTATGATCGGCGGGCCTATCTGGTTGTAGGAGTTTGCGCCGTCCGTGCTGACGTAGACAAAACATCCACCATAGTTCGGGTCGCTATCGCTCACCGCAATCCAGAGCTGCGGCATGGTGGGATTCTGCGTGAGCCGCGAAACAGGCTCGATGAAGATCGGTGTGTTGACTGCGGCAGGGATAGCCGTGCTCGGCTGGTTCGGCGTCGTCTGCGTGTACTCAACGGTGCCCTGGTTGCCGCCACGCGGATCGTGGACGCCATAGATGAACGGCTCAGCCTCGCAATCCAGCTCGAAAGTGTCGCTCTCCTGAACGCTCGTGATGCGCACCGGAACGGTCGGCACATTTGCTTGTGCTTCCACCGGGAACGGCATCAGCGCGTTTATTGGCAGCGTGATTAAATCCATCGGCTCCAACAGCGACCATTTGGCATTCAGTTTGAACTTATAGGTATTCCTGATTTGCGTGAGCCTGCGAACAAAAATGCCCAGCAGCATTTGCGAGACTTGCTCGCGAACCACCATGTCTAGCTGGACTGGCGTGTCTTTGCGGATGCCGTAAATCGCAACCGTGGACTGTTCCGGCTGCGAGCTCGTGACCGCGTCATAGTCGTTTGCGCGATTCGGATGCGTTATGGCTTGTAGCGGCCAGGAATCTACCTGGGCCTTGCGTTCCACGGTGATGGGCGGCTGCGAAGCGTCGCCAGAAATGAAATCCGCAATGGTTAGATTGGCTATCGGTCCAGGACCTGTTGGCGCATTGTAGATCGCACCGTTTCCTACGCTGCTTACTTCCGACCAGGGGATGACCTTCAGCTTGAATCCGGACCAGACAAACGCCACATTCGCGGCCTTGCCGATATCGGTGAGCCAATCCGACGCCTTGCGCTGGCTCGTCATGGCGAGCGAGCCCCACAAACCATTCGCCTGGCACTGCTTGCGCGCGACATCGAGTGTGCCGCCAACCTGATCGTCAAGGATGTCGCCGAGAGGGAAAAGCGACGGATATGAAGGCGGCGTCGAGTTCTTGAAAGCGAAGATCACCTGGATCCAAGTGCTGCTGTGCGAGATGTCGTTACTCACCTGGAAGATGTTTGGATACCTGATTAAGCGCCCATCGACCCACAGATAAAGAGCGCTCGTCACATTCCTGAACCAATGAGACGCTGCCTTTGTATTCAAAGCAGTATCGGCCGAACTGGGAGGGACCAAGATTATGTTGCACAAAAACTCTGGATTTTGCGCCGCATTCGTAGTGGTTATCGCAGTGGTTGCAGGTCCGGTTCCGGATGCCGTGATGATTTGATCGATCGTGTCCAGGCCGGCGACTTCCAGAATCGCCATGTCGATGTTCCACGCGGCGAAGTTGATCGGGGCGAAGGTGACTAGGTTGTTCGCTGCCGTGTTCGCGGCCACCTGCGCATAAAAGACTTGTTGGTGAACGGCGCTTGTCCCTGTTGGAAAAACTTTGGTCCAACTATTGCCGGCCGCGTCGCTGATCTCGAGATCCGCGGCAGTGCCAACGGTGATGATGCCGATAAGCCAGTTACCCTTGGTGTTCGGCAAATCGAAAGACAGCTTGCCGCCGTTTCCGAAAATCTCCGAGTAAGACTTGGATTGCACGATGCCGGGGAAGTTGTTGCAGCTCAGGCCGTGCTGAATTTCGCCGAGTCCGGAGGATCCGCCGATCGCAGTCTGCGTGGGCCCAGACTTGAAGATGTCCTCGATCATGTCGATGAAATCGGCATCGCCAGCAGCCGGAGTGTCCGCGCCGTTGATCATCAGCGGGAAGCCGCCCATCACTTCGTAGTTGAACAGCGGCAAAGTCTGCGACATTCCGACGTCAGCTCCCAGGATTCCGACGCCGGCAAAGTAGGGATAAATGATCTGTTGGGTCGGCGAGAAAAGGTATTCGCTTCCATTGCCGAGAGAACTCTCAAACGTGTTGCCCGGGAAGCTGCCGAGCGGCGATGCGTGTCCTGGCGTGTTGGCCATGTAATAAATATGGATGGTGAACGGAGCAGGCCAACTGAAGTTCGCAGTGCCCGCAACGGATAGCCAATCGAGAGTGATCGTTGGACCTTGACCAGGCAGCCACCTGAAGATAAACGGCGAACGGCGCAGCGTGGCCTGCCAAACAGGATCAGGTCCTTGATGATTCGCGTTCCAGAAAGGGATCTCGTAGTTGCCGCTGTAAGTGGCCGAGCCTAACTGCGAGCCGTAATCATTGAACGTCACACTGTACGGAGCCACGATCGAAACGCCGACGATCGCGTAGAAATCGGAATCGACAAAGCTGATGACGTTCGATCCGAACGGCGATAGACCTGTCTGCGTGTTGACCTTGGCAACCAAAGCGTACTGCCTGGCGCCATTCATCCAGAAGTTCAGGACCGTGGTGATGGGATTGTGGCCGAGCAGGAAATCGATATCTTCGACGTACGCTTGCCCGCCCTTGGCCGTGGCTTTCTTTGATTGATTGGGATTCTTGCGGAGATTGTTGGCCCAGATCATCAACGGCGAGACTTTCGTTATGCCGTAGATCACTGGAATGGCCGCGCCGTAAACAGCCGCCTGTGGCAGGATGCCGGCAGCCCAAGGCTTGATCTTCGACTTCTTAAATACTTGCACGTTCGACTCCGGCAATCCTATCCGACCAGCGCGCTACCACGTCAAAGATCGCTACTTCGTGGCCGGACCAGAGCCAATGAAGGCTCGCATCAGCTTGTTCTACGCCGTAGCCTGCCGCGTGGATTACTGTTGGCCACTTTACGATGATGCCGCCGTGATTGTAGACCTTGCTCTCTGGACCCCTTATGAGGGCGATATTCCCTGGCGACGCCTCAAGCGTGCTCCACGAAACTCCCTCAAGAACTTTGTAGCCGTGGCGCAGCACGCGCAGCATGTATTTCTCGGTTGTGGTGTGGCACCACCAGTCACCTGAATAAACCCCGAGTTCCTCTTCGTTGACTAGCCCGCAGTTTTGGAGGACGCATAAAATGAAGGAAGCGCAATCAACCCCTGCTCCTTTGACCATGGCACCAGCGTGATATGGAGTTCCACGAAACGACAACGCCTCCGCAATGATGCGGTCTCGCAATGCGCTCATCGATTCCATCTGGCTACCCATCAGAGCGCACTAGTCGCAACGGGTACGAAAGGGAAGCCAAAATACGATCCGTCCTGTAAATGTCGCGGGAAGGCAATGCTTGCCGCAAACCTGTCGTTAGTTCCAGGGATCCACGGCATCGGCTTGAGCAATAGGAACTGGTTGTAGTTCACGCTCGAAATCGTCACCGATTGATTATCTTGGATCGTGCTGAACATGCCCGCCAAAGTTGATCCGGAGACAAACAGGAACAGCACAAAACCGTTTATGAAAACATGGTTCGGGAAAATGGTATTCGCAATCGGCGATGCACACACCGCGTTGATGACGTTCGTGGTGGACTGCGGGCCGATAGTGAACTGAGGAACAGCTGTGGTGCCGGCCGGAGGCGTGAATGCCTTGAAGGCCGCAAGCGCATTGGTCACTTCGACGGTCTGCGTCGGAACGTTTTCGTTGACCACATCGAGAAACGAGTTGACCGTGAACTGGATGTCTCCGCGCCTGAAAGTTGTATCGGCGATTCGGCCGCCAAACAGTTCCATCGCGCCCCAAGTATTCGCATCGCCAGCCGTAGGCATGAACGTCTTCCAGACGCGCACGCGCCAGTTATCGTAAAAACCGATGTTCGCGAGCTCGTAGGGTCCCGCGGTCTGCGTGTTCACCGTCCAGGGCACAAGCTTTGGCGACCAGGTGAGATCGAGCGAGGAAACTTCAAGGCCGATCTTTGTTCCTACTGTTCCTCTTCTGATGTTTGCGGGAAGGAATGTGCCCCACAGCGGCCAACTGAGTGGCGACTCGTAATCGGTCAGCCACCACGCCATCGGATCTTCTGGCTCGCCGATCAGGTAGAGATGGGCCATCCGAAATGTGTGGCCGGCGAGCAGGGCGGCTGCAACCGTTGCAGTGGTATCAACTCCAGCTCCGCTGAGGACCTGCCTCATACGGTCGGCACACGAGAGCTCATCAGTTCAAGCATTCCCTTTCCGTTCTTTGTGCTCTGTCCTCCTATAGTCCATAAATTATCCATGAATTTTTCGAAGTCCTGGCTGTCGGTTTCGAAACGCACGCGGAAATAAAAACTGAAAGAAGCCGTGATCGGCCCTGCCGGACCCGGGTTGTAGCCTTGATCTGTCCAGACTAGTGAGCCGGTGCCGTCCGGAGTAGTGCCGCCGGTATCGTTCCAGGCTGGCTGCGAGGCTCCGGACGTACCGGCTGTCGTGACTTTCTGGATGTGGCCCGCCGGATCCAGAATCGTGTTATTGAGCAGATAAGCGTGACCGCTCTGCCAAACGCCGTTCGTCGTGGGATTGGTCCACTTGATGTACATGCCCATGAAGGAAAACCCAGGTATTGCTAGGCCTGGCCCGAGAAATGTGTAGTTTGTGCCGCCACCTGTTTGCGTGACACCATTCGCCTTCACGACAAGGCCGGATCCGCTCAACGGATTAAGATCGGTGACGTCCTCGTAGAACTGCCCGCCCATCCAGCGCTGGATCGGCGTGTAGTACGTCCCCAAACCATCGTTGACTATTTGCATGGTCTGCGCGGTGACGGTGTTGTCGTCCGGATCGGTGAACAGGAAGTCGTCGAACTGTCCGTTCCGCGCCATGAAGAAACCCATCAGCGTCGCGAGATCCGTGTAGGGAGAAAACGGCTTGGTATTGTTCGGGCTAATAAAATTGTCATATAAATATTCGTAGATCAGCCGCCAGTGCCAGATCGGATTGCTCGTTTGGATCACGCGCACTTCGTACCGATTGGCTGAAGGCTGTACAAAAGTAAACTCCTCAATTTCCTTTAAAACGGTAAACGTCAAACCGTGGATCGCAGAGGGGTAGACACTGTTGCTCATAGGCTCGGCAGCTCCCCGCGGCGGATGCCCATCCGCACGGCCCTAATGATGTCGTCATGGGATAGATTATTGTTGCGTGCGTTGATATTCACGCCGATGTTCTGGCGCTTCGACGAAGTGTTGGTAACACCACCGCCAGCAATAATGCGCTGGAGTCCGGTTGAAAGTGATTCAGGCAGAACCATTTCTTTCGCGTGTGCGAAGATGGCCATGTTTTCGGGAACGAGCGCGCCGCGCTGGGCCTGCCCCACAGCTTCCGTCTCAGCGAAAGCGGCGCCAGCGATGCCAGGAGCCGCCGATATGTTTAGAGGGAATGGCAACGCCGTCATGACAGAGGCGAAAGCGCCAGCCGCTGCGAGACCGGCATCCATCTGAATCAGGGCCTCATCAGTCGTGAGCTTTATGGCCGCCTTGGTTGCCCCACCGCTTACCAGCGTAGCGATGCTTTTGGCCAGTGAACTTTTCTCCAACAAATCCACGATGATGAAATGCTCGGCCCATTTCAGGCCCATCTGCAAGATATCGTTGGCAACCGATGCCAGAATGGTGTTGCCCATTTTTATGAATATGGTGCTGACTTTCGTGGTGCTGGTGATCAGCTCGTTCGCGACCCGGGCGAAAGCCTGGTTGATTCCGGTGAACGCTTTGGTCCAAAACTCTTCCACCTTCAGCGCTGCCTGCTGTTGGCTTAGTGCGATCTGATTGTCGATGGACTTGATCTTGTTGGCGCTATCCTGTACGGCCTTAACTTCCTCGTTCAAGAATGCTTGGTATTTGGCGCGTGTCTCTGGCGTCGCGCCGGCCAAAAACGCAGTCTCGCCTGCACTTCCGGATGCCGCGCCAGTCAAAAGATTCCTTTGTTTTTCCAGGCCTTCGATGATGATGCGCAGCTTGTCATCTTCCAGCTTCTTGAGACCCTCCAGTTCCTGGATGTCGAGGGCCTGATTGATATTCAGTCTCGCGAGCCCTGTGACATGTGCGATGTCGAGTTTTACTGCTGCGATAGCTTTGGTCGACGCCAGCGTTTTTTCCTCTTCGGCAATCGAAGCCAGAGCCATTTCCTCATTTGTTTTCCTTGTCTCCTCGGCCGCCTTGAGTTGAGCTTCAGACCCGGCTATGAAACGTTTGGTGCTTTCAGCGTCCTGTTCTTCTTTGCTCCTTGTTGCGAACTCGTCTTCAAGCTTAATCGCGGCTTCGATTCCATCGGCCACCGTACGCCAATACTTGGTTGCTGCTTTATCTTGCTCCAGGAACAGGTCTACGGCTTGCCTCGCGCGCTTTTCTCTTTCTTTCTCAGCGTCAGCCACACCGGTGGCCACGTCCTTCGGAATATCCACTAACTGTATTTCCTGTATTTTTTTGGCCGTTTCATCAATGGCCTTTTGGGCTTCGGACATTTTCGCCGTGAGTTCGTCCCATGCCTTACTGCCGGCGCGAACACCGCCAACATGCTGGTCCATCGCCACACCGAGGCGTTCATGCGTTTCAGGATCGAAAATCTCGATGTCCTTGCTCATTCCGTCACGCTGCGTTTGAAGATCGCGCAAAGTAACCGTTTGCTCCTGGAGCAACTTGGCGTAGTCCTTGGCTGCGGCTATTTCATCCTTGACGGCAACGGTGCTCTTCTCCGATCCTGTGAGACCTATCTGATTCAGGTTGCGCTGCTCGATTCCAAGCTTGGTGATCCAGACCAGTTGTTCTTGGTTGGCTTTCACCGAATCCTCGTAGGCCTTTTGAGCTGCTTTATCCCAGCCTTCGAATGCGTCAACGGCGTCTCCTATTTTGGAGATCATGTCGACGAGGAGTTCGATGAAGCCGACTACCAGAAATGCAGGGAAAAGATCGTTAATAATTGGAATCAATCCAGACATTCGGGACGCGAGGCGAGCGAAAGCATATTCCATGCCGCCGACGCTGTCGGTTGCGGCTCCCAAGATCTCTCGTGCTTTCGCGCCAGCAATCGCAGTCTGTTCGAATCCTACGCCGGCACCTACTGCGGCCTTGGCTACCCGTTCCAGTTGAGGAGCGGCAACGCCGGCAGCTGAGCCAACGGCAGCAACGGCTGTCGCAGCTTCTTTACTGCTGTAACCGAGCGCTTCAAGAGAAGCGGCCGCGGCGGTGGCGCTGCTGCCCTGCTCCAAATAGCGTGCTGCCGTAGCCTGCGATGCGTCGCCAGCAACCCTGGCCGCCTCGCCAACTTCCTTGAACTTCGTGGCAAGAATACTTACAGCTTCTGAGGCTGATTTGGCGCCGGCTGTGATTGGTCCAACGTCAAACTCTGTCGCGATCTTCAGTGTGTCTGCCATGCGGTCCTTTATTGTGGCGGAGGAATGTTCATGTGCTCGCCGCGCTTAGAGCGCGCCACGGCTTCTTGAATATGGCCTGGCGCACAATCCAAGTGCCGTGCGCCAGTGACGGACTGCAGCGCCATGCGAACATCTTCAGCGGATGGTGATGGACGCGCTGGGCGCGCTGAGCTGCCAGTTCCTTGCAACTGATAAACAAATGTTTCATCGCCCATTTCTTTCGCTCGCTGTTCCCGCCACGGCTGTTTTTTAGACTCGAATCCGACGAAAGCTCGCACGAGTTCGTGCACGGGCGGATACTCGTTCCAATACTCCACCAAGTTTCCCACAAACATAAAATCCATCGCGCCCACATCTTCTGGCGATAGCCCTAGCGCGGTAGCAATGCGGTTGCGGCATCGAATCAGGGCTACGTCGATGTCGCCAACGCTTCCCCCGGTTGGGCAAGTTTAATGCCGCTCATTCTGAGGATCTCATCGTGCAAGTAGAAAACGAAAACCATGTCGAGTTCGGCACGCACCCGCTTAACGTCCCACGGAGCATTGCCGTTGGTATTTCCGGCCGCCTTGTTCAAGGAAGCGCAGACCGTTTGGAGCACTCGCTCGGTCCAGTCTGCTTCGGTTGGGGGCGGATTTTTCGCTTTCAACTCGCGGTTGGTTTTCAGGTATTCCTCGGCGGCGTCAAAACTGAACGGGGCTATTTTTACTGTGAATCCGTCCATCGTGATATCACGGATACGCATGCTCACCTTCAACTTGTGTTTTGGATTTTTGTGGCTGCGAGCATTCCCGCGGGGAGGCCACGGTACTTCTGAACTTCTCTGGCGGATCTCGGGAGCCGCTCAATCTTCCTGCGAGGGCGTCTCCGGATTAAAGTGGGT
Organism: Acidobacteriota bacterium; assembly: GCA_013289685.1. Taxonomy (GTDB): domain Bacteria; phylum Acidobacteriota; class Terriglobia; order Terriglobales; family Acidobacteriaceae; genus Sulfotelmatobacter. Next base: position 111,904 of record JABCZL010000017.1, read on the forward strand.
GCCGAGGAATCAGCTCGGCACCCTAAAGGGAGAATCAAACTTGAGCATTGCACTCAAGATGTCTTGAAGTGACAACACAGAAGAATGATCCAGACGCGATGATAGGGAAATCGATTACCTTTGTCAACGAAGAGACTTAAAATATAAAGGGCCTGCGCCTAGAACGCAGACCCGAAGAGCACCGCACCTAATAGGAGGCGCGATGGCCTGTCCTACCGATAATACTCTCCAAGAACGATTCTGGAAGCATGTTAATAAAAACGGACCAATCCCGGTGTCATGCCCGGAGTTGGGGCCGTGCTGGATTTGGACCGGCTCGGCGAATCAATCCGGGTACGGGCAGATTGGCACGTCCAAAGGTTTGCAAGTAGTCCATCGGCTGCATTGGACGTGGCGACACGGCGAGATTCCACCAGGAAAAGAAGTGATGCACCGCTGCGATACCACGCGCTGCGTTCGGCTCGGGCATCTATTTCTTGGCACTCACACCGACAACATGCACGACATGATGACGAAAGGACGAAACAACCAACCCTCTGGAGATGCACACTATCAGCGGAAGCTGACAAGGGATGATGTGGAAACGATAAGAACCTTGTGGTCGCAAGGCGTGCCGCAAACGGAACTAGCCAAACGCTACAGCAGGAAGACCAACACCATTTCTAAGATAGTTAACAGAAAGCGCTGGTTATAAAGTAGGTACTAGTCCTCGTAAAATTCTCCGACGTAACCGGCCGCATTTGCGAACGCTTGGCCTTCGATATCGGAGATGGTGTAATCGGCGCGCTTGAGAGGAGCAGTGAGTTTGCCAGCCTTGCAGGCGTAAAGATCCAAATAGTTCGGGATGCCGGCAGTCAGTTCCTGATACGGCTGCGACAGAAGCATTTCAAACTGCGGGCCCCAACCTTGAATGTGATTCTGAACGACGAGCACGCGGCCGGTCCCTAGTTGATAGCGGTAGCTGACGAGGATGGCCTTGTTGTTGTCGGACACATTGAACGTGTACAAACCGGCGCTGACGTTGTACTGGCCAACAGCGGGGGCTCCAGTGACTTTCTGGAAAAGCTGGAAGTTGGACGCGTAGAGGACGCCCATGTCCTGCGTGAACACAGCAGAGTGGCTAACCGTGTACGTAGTGCTAACGAGCGTGGTTGCTTCTTGCACCTGCGGCACGCCGCCGCCAGGCCCCGTTCCGGAAGCGTTCGAGCCGGCCGAGATATTGTCACCAAAATACAGGTTGTTCCACGTGTCGATCGAGAACCGGCCGAAGCCTGCCTTCCACGTGATTTTCTTATCGGAGATCGCAGTGTCGTCGGGAAACTGGAACTGGCCGCGGAGTTCTTTGATGGTGGCGTCGATGGTGATATCGACGTCCTGCAGGGTAGCGAACCAAATCGGGGATGCGTTGAAAACGCCGCCGAAGAACGGCCCTGGCAATGCGAAAAGTTGTCCCGCGCCGAAAGCTATTCTCGTATGGCTACCCTCTTAAACTACGGCGCAAGGCTAGCCCAAAAAACGTGCAGGAGCAACAACCAAAACTATATTCCCAACTCTACGGCGATACGCCAAAAAACCGCGATGTTGTTATCTTCGAACTCACGGCCCCATTCCGAGCCGCCGTCGATCCAGGCATTGTTGACCAGGCCGCCTAATGTCTGGCGCTCCCCGAAGGATGATGGCGTCGAACCGAGCTGCATGGCGGCATCGATTTGGTCGGCGATATTGTTGATCGTGGTTTCGCCGTTGATTTGTGCCGTCGGATCGGACGTTACGTAAAGCCAAAGGTTGTAGTGGATCCTGTACTTGGTGAGGCCGATGTGCGCCTGTTGCCCCTGGATGTACTCTTCTGTGGCCGGACCGCCCTTGAAGAGCGTGAGAAAGGGTTTCTCGGATTCATTCACCGACGTCCAAATCCGCGGCACGCGCGTAATGTTGGAACAGAGGGCAGCAAGTGGCGCATAGCCGCTGAGCAGATTGAAGAGTGCAACGGAAATGTCTTCACGGGCACTTTTCATTGAGTGCGGAACCGCACTGCTGCGTCAAATGTCCAGACAGCCTGCTCGAGGCCTTGAAGCGCGGTGATTTTGAGCTGATACCGGCTGCCAACGGTGGCATTAAACGTGTTCGGAACGATGCCCTGGTAATTGCCGTTCGATGCCGGAATGTAGGTCAAAGGCAGGCTGTTAATCACGGGATCTGCATTGCCTTTTTCATCCATCAGAGTCGCTGCCACTGTCGCTGCGTCCAAATAAGCACCGCTCAAGAAATCCTGCAAACCAGTGACAGAAATAACCGTTGAGTTCAGCGGATAGAAAATCTGTGGATTGACGGTCATTTTTTTAGAAGGTGATCACGCCGCCATCGCTATCGCCGCCTGTTTCTTGAAATGCCACAGCGTAGGCACCATTGAGACCTGCGGATGCAATCCACGTCGTAGGAGCTGTGAGTGATCCCACAGTCATGCTGTGTCCAAATCCATCTCCGAAAGACGTTGTGCCGTCGTAAGTAAACCCCGCGCCTGTTAAGCCGCTCACGGCACCAGCCCCTCCTGACATCACGACGATGAAATCACTATTCCCCGAGAGTGTCAGCGGCACTCCTGAACACGAAGTGCATGAAGCGTTTGCAACCTTGTTTCCTGGGTTCGCCCCTGAATCTAATGCAAAACGCGGAAGCGTCGATATGGCTTCCCACACGATCACATCGGCGGTTCCGGTGAAAGTAGTAACCGGCTGACTGAAGGACGTGATGCCGCTGTTGGATTGCAAGCAATAATAAATATCGTTCAGGTCTCCCGCTGGCGCATATGCCGCCGGAGCATTGGGAGCATGCACCCAGGGAAGGGCGCAGGCGCCCGAAGGTGGTGCGCCCATCACATCGGTAAAAGCATTATCTTCGAATCCAACCACAAGAAGATGGTTTGCTCCGGTCGCTGAAAGAGAAACTACACAAGGGCTAACCGTGCAACCGGCTGCAATGTGTTGCACCTGGGTTTGCGTCCAAGCGCGAGCTTCCGGAATGAAGGCTAAGAACAACAATGCTGTCAATATTCTCACGGTACGATTCTACTCCTAACTGGCCACCTTTATGCTAGCTGCAATTACCGCACTGTTCACTGAAGGCGTTCCCACAACCTGCGATGCAACCGAAGGCGTTCCCAAAACCAGCGGCGTCACGGAAATAGAAGCAAAAATGAACCCGATGTTCGGCGGTTGCAACTCCACAAATACAGCGCCAGAGCTCGCCAGCACGGCCATGTCAAAGGTTCGGTTGATCCAGCTTTGGTAGGCTGGTCCGAACTTATCGATGCTGACGGTTTCTGGCCTTAGCAGGGCTCCGGCGTCGATTACGGACTGGCCAAGCTCTGCTGTCCTCTTCGCCAAATATGTCGGCTGCGAAGCCGGCTGCCACCACTTGTCGAAGCTGACGATCTCCGTTAGGACGAGCGTTTGACCAGAAGCAGCCGGGACGGCGGAATTGAATGGCCGATTGACCCAGGCTTGGTAGTCAGGCGCCCACTTATCGATCCTGATCGTTTCAGGCTTCGGATCAATGATGAATTGCTGCAGCTCCGCAGAACGCTTTGGCAGATACGTTGGTTGAGAAGTAGGCTGCCACCATTTGTCGAGCAGAATCTTCTCTGGCGGCGGTATTACGGTCTGAGTGAGATCAGCCGAGCGCGTCGGCAAATATGTCGGTTGCGAGGCTGGTTTCCACCACTTATCTAGCGTGACCGTTTCGATAGGCGGCTGAGGGATGTAAATGCCGCCCGATGCTTGCTGAACGGCTGAATTAAATGGACGGTTTACCCATGCCTGATAGTCAGGAGCCCACTTGTCCAGACTGAACAGCTCCGATGGAGCTATTACGGTCTGAGTTAAATCTGGCGTTCTTGCAGGCAGCCGTGTGGGGACAGATGCCGGCTGCCACCACTTATCAAGTGTTACGACTTCCGGCGGAATGATGACAATTAAGCCGCCACTTGTGTACGTCGCTACCGGCCAGAGCCGCGGAATACGATCCGGATAATTAGGATTGAATTTATCGATGCGAACTGTTTCTTGCAGCGTGAGCTGCTTCGCATCGATTGCCGCCATTCCGGAAGCTGCCTCGGCGGCATAGATCTTCTTTTGCAGCGACAGGTAAGCGGCCGGGTATTCTGGCTGTTCCATCCACGCATCGACGTGAACGGCTTCCTTCTGCGTGAGTAGCTTTGGATCAATTACAGACTGGCCAAGTTCTGGACACCGCTTTGCTAAATACGTCGGCTGAGCTGCGGGCTGCCACCACTTATCTATCGTGACAAGTTCGCCAGACTTAAGCAGAACAGTTGGATCGATTACCGTCTGGCCGAGAACAACGCAACGAGCCGCCAAACGCGGTGCGATGTCCACATAGTCGGCTTGGAACTTTTCAACGAAGACAGCTTCAGATGCGGTCGAAATAGCTGTGATTGCCCCGGAGGCTGGCTGCGATGCAGGACGAACCAAACGATCTGGATATACAGCCGGAACTTCAGTGATCAGCACTGCCTGGCCAGGATCGCGGACGATCTGAGTTAATTCAGCGACACGCTTTGGCAGGTAAGTCGGCTGAGATGGAGGCTCAAACCACTTGTCGAGACTGACAACTTCTCCGGAACTCCATGCCAATCCAGAAACGTAGGTCGCTTGTGAAAACGCTCTAGCTAGCGAAACTGGATAATCGGGCAGCCACTTATCAGGTGTGATCGTTTCGGAAACTAATACCGGCAAAACGGATGCCGGTGCAAGCGCAGCGAACGACGGGATCTTCGCGATGCTATCCGGGTAGCTGGCTTTGAACTTGTCGGTTGAAACAGCTTCCTGGGCTGTAGAGACGACATTGACAGAGCCAGATGCCGCGTATGTTGCTATCGCAAACGGCCTGGCGAATTGGCTTGGGTAATCCGCATACATCGGCGAATAGGCGCCGTGCAGCGTGAGGAAGGCCTGTTGGTGTCCAGGGACAGTAAATAGATCGTATGGGTAGGGCGGCCGGACTGGATCAGGCTGCTCATGCCACCACTTGTCAATGGTGATTACTTCGACTACCGCCGTCGACGGGCCAACAAAGGCGCTGCCTGAACTGACGCCAGTGCGACGGCGTAAGAACGATTGCGAGGATGGTTGGCCCCACGCATCGATTGATCCTGGAACTACCGTTGCGGCCACTACGAATGGACTGCTATAGCCAGATGTCAGATATGCAGGGCTGAATGGACGCGGGAAACTGTCTGGATATGTGGATTTGAACTTATCAACCGAAACAGTTTCTTTTTGCGTCAGGAGTTTCGGATCATTTACGCTCTGCCCAAGTTCCGCTGATCGTTTAACCTGATAAGTCGGCTGGCTCGCCGGCTGACCCCATTTGTCGAGAAGTATCAGCTCGATCGGAGTGATGTATATGCCACCGCTAGCCGTGTAAGTAGCTCGCGGATAGGGGCGCGCATTCCAAACCGGATAGGTCGGTCCGAAGCGGTCAATGCTGACCGTTTCTTGCTGCGTCAGGGATTTCGCATCGGTGACCGATTGGCCTGGCTCATTGCGACGCGGCTGATAGGTTGGCTGAGATACTGGCTCAAACCACTTGTCGATGGTTATCGTTTCAGCGGCGGCTACGACCTGAACAATGGATGGTTCTGGCGCAAACGACGCAATCCTAGAAGGAACAAATAATGGCTGCGATGGCGGCTCAAACCACTTATCAAGAGAAATAACCTCGCCACCAACGAAAACACTGCCCGAGCAAACGCCGGTACGTCGCCGCAAGCTCGGCTGCAATGACGGCTGGCCCCACTTGTCGAGCGTGACGACTTCCGCAGCTGCGGCAAAGACAAACGGCCCAGTGGCACCAGAAGCGATATACGTTGCTGCTGGATATGGTCTCGGTAGTGAGCTCGGATAATTCGGATGCCAGTGATCCTCGTAGCCGTGAATGTAGGCAAAAGCCTGCTGATGACCAGGGACGGTGAACAGATCAAGCGGATAAGGCCGGGGCAGCCAGTCGGGATAGGCCGGTTTGAACTTGCTGATGGTGACTTGCTCTTTTTGCGTGAGCAGATTCGGATCAGTAACCGACTGACCTTGCTCACTGCGACGCGGCTGATAGGTCGGCTGAGATACTGGCTCAAACCACTTGTCGATGGTTATCGTTTCAGCGGCGGCAGGAGTGAAAACTGGTGCGCTGGATCCAGAAGCTGCATAGGCTGCTTCGGGATATGGTCGCGCTATCGATGCGGGATAATTCGGATGCCAGTGATCCTCGTAGCCGTGAATATAAGCAAAGGCCTGTTGATGACCTGGAACAGTAAAAAGATCAAAAGGATATGGTTGTTTGAGCGGTTGCGAAGGTGGCTCAAACCATTTATCGATGGTGACCGTCTCTGCTGGTACGGTAATTGGTGCAACGGTCTGGGTTAAATCAGCAGTGCGCTTAAGCTGGATCGGAACAATCGCAGGGAACTCCGGACGCCAACTCCCATTGCCCGGATAATCAAGAACGCCAAAGTTGCGTTCATTGCCAGACGAAGCGGATAGTGCCGCCGGATATCCTTGAGGTCTATATGTTGGCTGGGAAGTTGGCTGCCACCATCGATCTAAAAAGACTGGAGGTGGCGGAACGAATGCACTTCCGGAACACACGCCATAATTGCGACGGCGCAAATATTGCGATGGCGGTGGCTGACCGAATTTGTCGAGAAACGGTTCTTCTGGCTCTGATGCCTGTTCTACGTCGGATGGCGCTTGGCCGGATGAAGCGGAGAGCGCTGCATAGTAGTTCCACTGCGGACTGCGTGGAACGATCGAAGTATATTCAGGCCGCCAATTACCATTACCGGGATAATCCTTGACGTCGAAGTTGCGCTGGCTTCCTGAAGCGGTCGATAGAACGATTACAAATGCTGCTGCTGCGATAGCCCAATTTCTCTGCGGCGGTGTCGGCGGCTGCATCCACGCTTCGGGGTGAACCGTTTCGGCAGTATTCGGCGGGGTTACGACCGGCTGGACTTTTTCTTGATATTGCCAGCGGCGCGGCATGGTCAATAACCTACGATTTCAGGCTTCCAGTGACCAAACGGAATCGGTGGAGACTCTCGGCCAGGAACTTGGCTATCAATCACATCTACTGCCAAACCGGTTCCAGGCGTGATGATCTCCGCTGCCGATGCCGTTACGCTTTCATCTACCAGATTAGAAAACGTGCCCGTGCCGGTTGTCGTGCATTCCCAAAAGACTTGGATGTAAAGGTATTGGTTCGCTGCTAGCGTGGTGGAAGAGCCAGAAAAGGTCGCCGCAAAACGGGTTGCCGTAGTGGTCAACGTAATCAGCCCTGAATCCGCGGTGCCGATCAGCGAGACTTTTGTCACGGTCGTTGTCGTAGCCGTGACGACATAGATTTCGCAGATCGCATGGCCTGTGTGTGCACCACCTGACGCCCGGAGCAGTTCGAAATTTACCGTCCACGTGCCAGCCAGAAACGTTACGAGCGGTTGGGTATCGTAGAACCATCCCTTGCCAGTGCCAGTGATCGTGCCGCCAGGCGTGCCGGTTACGTTCGCTCCCGGGCCCACATTGTAGTTTGTTGAAGCGACGGGAACGAACGCAGTGCCGTCCGCTGTGCCGCCAGAGGTCGCACCTTCGGTCAGGCTGAGCTGATTTACGCTAGCATTGCTGCTGACTACGCCTGAGGCGGTAGAGCGTAGGAATAGTGTGAGGGCTGCCATTTGTCAGTAAACAATAGCGTCGCGCATCTGCAAAACAGGAATCCTAACCGTCTGCAACATGCCGGATGTCAACACGAACAGGTTGTAGAGAAAGCCAGATGGACTGATAAGCGTCACGGAAAGCGGATAGCCGCCATTCAGAATCGGCGTGACAATCAACGGTGCGCTAAGTTGCCAGGAGTTGCCGCTGGAATCGTTCAAGATCGGGAAGTTGGAAGTATTCGTGGCAGGACTGAAAGTGGACGTTATATCGCCTATATCGCTAACGCCAAGTACCCAGTTACCGACGGCCGGGAGTTGAATGCCTTGTTGGTCTTGCTGAAACTCAAATGGCTTGAGCGGCCCGACTGCGCCTACAGTTCCACCGCCGCCAAGTCCTGGCATTTATCCTCACCTTAGTTTAGGGACATCATCAACGCATATTCGGGAGTCCAACTCGATCCGGTCACTGATGGCGTGACGGCAACGTTGAGTGCACCGAACGAGTTGGCTGTGAGCCCTGTCGTGTCCACGTTGACTGCAGCGTTGCTCGATATCAGAGCACTCACATCGGCCAATGTGCCGCCAGACGGTCCGCTAGTATCAACGCTGCCACCGAACCAACAAGTCGAAGTCGTCGCAATTTCAGAAATCGTGCGATAAACCAAGGTTCCTTCAACCCGCCAGTAGCCAGCCGTGATGCTGGGAGTCGGCGTGAATGTGTTCGATGAAGCTATAAGCGTTCCGCCTGTCGTGGGGCCGTGGTAAATTCCGATGATCAAAGTGCCAGAAGCTGGTGTCGTGAGCAAACCGCCACACACGATCCGAAAAGCTTGCCCTGGAGAGGGAGCATTCTGCCCATACGGCAGCGGCAAAAACTTGTTCGCCTGCGACGTGGAAAATAGCGCCGTCAGTGAAGTCCCAGGCGTAACCGCAGCAATCGGTGAGAATAGAGCATCAGCAATTTGCGCTGAGTAGTATTGCCGCGACGCTTCGGCCCACGGTCCGCGGTAGCGCGCGTCAGCAATGACTCTCTCCTGGATCTTGCCGGTGAGGATGTCGCTCGTGATCTTCGAGTAGACAGCGCGCGGACGGATGATGCGACCGTTCTGGATGTTCCAATCGCTAGCGGCTAGCAATTGTGAGGCGTGCATGTAGACTCCTTTGAAGTTCATTGAACAAGACAAAAACTTCCCGCTTGGATTTGGAGTTGTACGGCCGTCGAAGCCTTCGCCAATAAGTTGACAGTTCCTGCATTTGCGCCGTTAATCAGTGAGAACGACACTATCGCATCGAAATTGGTTGCCGCTGTAACGATCACATTGCCAAGAGACGTACCGAATGCCGTGGCAACCGAGTTATCCGTCGTTCCAAGGGCTGTCGGGTCAGCTAGCCCATAAGCAACCGCCGTCGGCGAAGCCGGTCCCGTGAACTCAATATTAAGTCCACCGAGTGCTACTGACTGGTAATAAAGGTGACAAGTGGCCGTATAATTCTGATTAGCTGCCACAGGAAATTGGACCGTGTTACCGCCCGCCACATTCGAGAACGTAGTCGTAGAGTTTGTATATTGGCTCGTGAGCGCTATGATGAACGGCTGATTTTGGGTGGTAGCAGCATTAGCGCCCCAATCCGGTATGCTCCACGTTCTGGCACCGGTCGTTGCAGCTGGAGCGACTTTGAAGTTGTTCGTGGCTGCCGTGCCGAGCCAGAGATTGCCGAACGGGAGAGCTGTTGTCCCTAAATCGGTGCCACCGGCACTATGTGGGAGATAACCGGAAGCCGAAAAACTTCCCAATCCGTTTCCTGTGGAACTGGTATCCGCGCTTACGACACCAGCGGAAAGACGCGCTAACCCCGTGTCCGGTCCAGCGCTTATCGGATTCGTGGTGCTGGCCCACATGAATCCCTTGGCGCTTCCGAGAGTCAATGCCGCCGTGTTTAGCGCAAACACGCTGGTATTGCTTACACACCCCTGGATCAGTGTGGAAGCCACGAACCAATTGAAACCGCTATTTACGGAACCGAGGAAGCCTAGTCCCGTATTCGTGCAACCAGCCTGAGTGCCGTTTGCGGCGACGAAGTTGCCTACATTGTCGATGTAAGACAGTTCTGTAGCAGCGTTGTTTTCAATCCTAACTAATGGGGCACTCTGAGTGCCAGAGTTTGCGCGGGCATCGATTGCATTATCCGTATCGGATGGAGCAATAGCTCTGGCGCTCGGCTCACCTGGACCCGAGTTGGCATAAATCTGAACTCTCGCTGCCGCCGTATCTCCACACACTGCCGTAGACGTGCCACCACCGCCCCACGTATTCGGTCCAATAGTGCCACCCGTGCTCCCAGCAACGATGTTGATTCCGCAGCCAGCCGTAGGATTCATCGTGATCTTGTTGCCAAGGACATGCCAGTTAGTTGAGTTCGCGCCAAAGTTGATATTGTTCGTGCAGAAGGTATGAGCATTGATGTTGTTGCTCAGAACTTCAGAGGCATCTATCGCGCCCACGTCACCTTTAAAGTCAATTACCGAGCCATCCCCACAACTAGCCGTTACCTCGAACTGGTTGAGAACCATTTTTATCTGGTTCGCTTGATGAACGATGGCACCAGCATAGTTACATTGAAGATTGTTATGAATGAGTGTCTGAGTGGCTGAGCCAACTAGGCTGGTATGGTTAAAGCAGGGATTGGTCGTGCTTGTGCTGCGAATAAGATTATGTTCCCAGAGTTGGGAATCCACCAAGCTGAGATTGCTATTGAGCCCTCCGCTCTCGAAGTAATTGTCTTCCGCGTGATAAACAAATCCCGCGAATGAGCCGCCAGTCGTTTCATTAACATCGTAACCGCCAAAGCATCCCGTATCGACAATGACATGGTGTATGTAGACCTGAGATGGACCCAACCCTGCACCACCACCATTGTCGAAAAGCATGACATCTCCAGCGGTAGGCGATGACAGGCAGGCAAATTCGATATTCTCCAAATCATAAGCTAGATTGCTGACCGTGGTTTTCAGACGAAATATCGGGATTGCGCTGGAGATGCCTCCAGCTACGCTTAATATCGTCGCTTCGCCCCCAACACCCTTAAGATGAATTGGGCAAGGGGACAGCAAAAGCTGACTCGCTAGATTGGTCACATTTATTGTTGTCGGGGGGAGATCGACCTCTCCGCCCTGATTAAAACTCTGAGTGCAGGCAGCGGCGATAGCAGAGTTCACACCTGCATTCGTAAATGGGTACGTCACCCCATCCACAGAGATGATGTTGTTGAGGGAAGATTCCGTATCATTGCCAGTCCACGCATTATTTCCGGTCCACGTACAGTTCTGACTCAGCGCACAGAACGTCAGCGTTTGCGGCTCGGGATCTGGCAACGCCACGTCGGGCACCGGTGCGTCGTTCAGCATCAGCTCGATGTTCGCTGGATCAGCTACGTCAGGCCGCGGCATGGCAAGATCCATGTCGGACGCGTGCGCCGTCGCCGCGATGTAGACGAGCACGAGTGCGTAGCAGATTCGTTTAATCATAGGGGCCTCAGAAAGTGATCACCGGACCGTCGTCGCCAGTGTTAGGCATGACAAACTCTAAGGCTCCGTCACTCGGAGGGCTGTGGTATGGCAGACCGTTGTAGTCGTTCGTCAATCCGCCGATGGCGACTCCTGCATATTTCGCGGGACTACTGGACGTAATAGCGAAATTGAAATTATCCAGTAAAGATTCCTGTAAGAAGCTTTGCAACGGTTCGTTGACAAACAGCGGATCAGAGGCGCAAAGCTCCCCAGCGTAAGTGCAATTCCCGCTGCCTGCATTGAAGCCGAAGAACTCGTTCTTCGTTCGAGTCGTCCACATCGAATCGTCGGTTGTGCCAAAGCCACCGGGGGCCAGGCAAGCCGAATAGCAAAAAGCGACGATTTGCTGTCCGGCAACAATCGGGTTGTTCGGGTCGGTATAGCCTAGAAAAATGTTGTTCCGCATGATGCGCGGACCGCCGTTGCAGGTGTTCCCAGCTTGGGTAATGTTCACCGTTAGCCCAGTACCGTGCCCTCCACTGGTGGTCTGATTGGTTGTACCGCTAGTGA
>JABCZL010000018.1 GCA_013289685.1 Acidobacteriota bacterium
TCTTGTTCACGACCAGCGCAGCCAGCGCCTCGCCCTCAACATCCTCCGCAATAATGAGCAGGGGACTGCCAGTCCCTGTGATTTGCTCCAGTAGTGGGAGCAGGTCTTTTTTCGAGGTGATCTTATTTTCATGGATGAGAACGTAGACGTTCTCTAACGCAACTTCCATGCGCTCGGGATCGGTGATGAAGTAGGGCGAGAGATATCCACGGTCGAATTGCATACCGCCGACGCGTGGTTGGTCAGTCGCGTTGGTCAGAATCGTGTTCCCGCCGCGAATGGCGCTGGCTTCCTCTGCACTGGCCAAAATGCGTTCGCTTACGGTAGCAAGTTTCGCAGTCATTTTGTACCGAACCTCATCAGCGGTGCCCTACGGCACTCTCTTCCATGGATTCCTGAATTACCGGGTGCCCTTTCGCTGCGCTCGGGCATTTATGTCCGCCGTAATTTCAGACACCGGGGAGCGGGGGCCTCTTGGCACGTTCCTTGTCAGGAGGGTCACCGCGCTTTGCCGGTGGCTCGAGACTCTTACTGGCACGGCCGCTTGCATTCAAGGCCTGCGAATTCCTATCTGAGGATGTGGTCACTTGCGATTTTGGGGAACGGGATAAAGCTAGGCTGGTCTGTAATGCTCACAAGAGAACGATTTCCAAGAAAAACTCCTAAGTGCGCTCCGCCAACTCGGTTGATTTTGGGAGTCGATTGAATGCCAGCATTACAAGCGGCGCGGTGTAAGTGGAGTCTTCGAACAATCCCGGAAAAGTGAGCAATCTTGAGCAGCCAGACTTTTGTGGGAACAGTACTCTGCAGGCTGCTCTAAATGGGGTCGCCTCCTGCGAAGGCGGGCGGCCCTTTCAGGGCAGGCATGGGTTAGTGTTGGCCAGGTTTGGAAACGTTCGACCCTCACGCCCGCCCTTTTCGATGTCTCAGGATGTTGGTCTCGATCAACTCGTCGTTTGGTCCCATGTTCGAATCTCACGTCCGCTCTGGCCAAAGAAAAAAAGGAGAAATATGAAGAAGCTGATGTTTACTACGCTGTCGTTCGTTTTCCTGACAAGCTTGGTCTGTTTGGCTCAAGAGCCCGCGAACCAAAACAAACCTAAAGAACCCGCCGCCCAGGAAAAACCGGCGGCGAAGCCCCTGCCCACGAAGACCTTGACGGGCTGTTTGCAAAAAGGAACGGAAGCCGCCGTCTTTTCTATCACGGTAGAAGACGGAAAGGCCTGGGATCTGAGCAGCACCACGGTGAAGCTTGACGAGCACGTGGGTCATCAGGTCACGGTGACCGGGTCGGTTCACCACGAATCGAAAGCCGAGGAAAAAGCGGAAGAAAAGAAAGAAGGCCAAGTGGAGAAGGCGGCAGGCAAGGAAGAATATGGCGACTTGCGTGTAACCGATCTCAAGATGGTCAGCGAGACGTGCAGCAAATAACCGATGGGATCAGCCTTTCCCCAGGGCCAGCACACCAGTGCTGGCCTTTCGTTTGGGAGAAGGACCCGCCCACAAGGAGAAATTAGAGAGCGGTGGCGCACAGAACTTTATTTTCAGCACCTGAGCAATTTTGAACAGTCGGCAAATATAGCACTGCGGTAATTTTGCTTCCTGAAGATGTGAAGGAACGGTGCGGCCGCAATGGTCGTTTGTTCCTCTGGTGGTGCAGCCGGGCACTCAGCGACGTCAATCCCCCATCCGCCCGCCCGCGCCACCTCTTCTGTTTTAGCTTAGCGGTTCGGGCTCTGCGTTATGCACGCTGCGGGCTTTGCGCTCAGTAGAGTTTAAATTCCACTTCAATACTAATTTGCACGCTTACTGGCTTTCCGTCTTTCAAGGCAGGATCGAAGCGCCACTGCTGCACTGCCTCCATAGCCTTCGCATCCAACCCGAACCCAAGTCCGTGGACGATTCGAATGTCGCGCGGACGTCCAACTGCGTCAACAATCAACCACAGCGTACATGTGCCCTGCGTTTTCGTCCGGCGAGCCTCGTCTGTGTACTCAGGATCGGGCGTCAAGACTGGTTGCGGCGCCGATATTCCGCCACCTACTCTAAACACGCCCCCACCAATGCCACCACCGCTCCCGGCGCCAACACCTGCGCCGTGTCCGACTCCTGCACCGCCGCCGGAGCCGGATCCAATGCCGCCGCCAGAACCGGATCCATTGGAAGGCGGAGCGGACGGCATCGGTGGAACGGAAGGAATGCCAAGGTTGGGCATGTGATTCTCCGCCAGGTGTACCTGTGGCGGAACAATGACGGTAGGCTCGGCTGTCAACTTTGGCTTCGGGTTGCGAAGCACGATCTGAGGCGGCGTGATCTGCACCATCGCGAATTTCGGGAGTCTTCCCTTCGGTGCCGGCAAGGGATCATGATCTCCCCCGCCACCACCGCCTCCGACCACCTTATTAGAGGTTCTCAGTATGTATGAGTCGGGAGACGGTGCAACCAGGACTACGACTTCTCTCTGTCTGGCTTGCTGCACAACCTGATGTCCAACAGAGGCGCCCGCAAGCACAAAGGCCAGCAATACAACGTGCACGATCCCTGATCCCACCAATCCATTGGCACGGGAGTTGTTGTAGTGACCCCAGACTTCTCCCGCCGCGAAAGACGCTTGTGCTCGCAACTGCAACTCCTCTACCTATCAGATACACCGGATGCTCCGTCGAATACGCGCCGAGAAACAAGAATGACAGACGGGCCGGTACAAATCTGAGCAAGATCGCTCACAAGATGGAGATGCAGCATTACAGTGCCCGCCAAAATGAAGGTGCGTGAGGCGGTGGGCATATCTGACTCGCAAGTTTACTTCTTGGGCTATCTGATCACGATACAAAATCGCGCGGTGAGCAATTCTGACCAGACCGTTTAGATTGCGACGAAGATAATCAAACGCGAGGCCAATCTCCCGGTGAGCCCTCCGCGTTTTCCTCCCAAGCTGTTTCGTCCCCGATCCGCTATCACAAGCGTGAGGACTCTCGTTACTCGAATCTGTCTCCACCCGAGTTCGCCAAGGTTCGGTGAAAGGACCCGTATGTCAATCCGTCAGTTCGCCACAGGCTTAGTCGCCTTTCCGGTCGTGGCTTTTCTCATTGCCTGTAGTGGTGTTCACACCCCACCGGCTTCGATAGGCCCTTCTCCCACAGTATTGATGGTGGTGCCCCAGAGCGACGGAGTGGGCACCAATCGTGAGATTGCTGTGGTCTTCAACCAATCCATGGATCCGGCAAGCATCAACGCGAGTACTTTTTTGATCGCAGGTGCTACCGGCACAGTCACCTACGACGCCACTAACAAAATTGCTGGATTCACGCCCTCGCCTGACTTCGCTGTCGATACTAAGTACAGCGCGAACATTACCGTTGGGGCCAAGGACTTGAGCGGAACTCCACTGGCCGCGCCCTACACTTTCTCCTTTACCACCCGCGCAACCAGCGACACTTCTGCTCCGTACGTGATTGCCGTCAATCTGGTCGCAGGTGCCACTTGCGTGCCACAGAACCAGAAAATCTTGGCCACCTTTGACGAGCAGATGGATTCGCTCACCATCAATCCCAGCACATTTTTCATTGTAGGTGTGACCTCCACCGTGACCTATGACGTGGTCACTCAGATAGCCACGCTCACGCCTGCGGCTAGCCTGGCAGCAAACACCACGTACACGATTATGATCACTGCCGGAGCCAAGGACATGGGCGGAGTGCCGGTTGCACCGCTGCAACAGACCTTTACTACCGGTCCGTGCCAGAGCGGTGGAACTCAGCCGGTAGCACTCTGTCCTAACATAGGAGCTTTCTCGGTCCTGGCTGGATCAACCGTCACCAACACCGGATCCACCGTAGTGTCCGGCGATGTTGGAGTCAGTCCGGGTACGGCGGTCACTGGATTTCCGCCGGGGTCTGCGGGCGGGACGATCCATATTGCGGACGGTGCGGCATCTCTCGCCCAGGCCACCTTGACGGCTGGGTATGTCGACGCTGCCGGACGATCTGGCGGCACTGCGGTGGCCGGAGATTTGGTCGGGCAGACTCTCACCTCGGGAGTCTACACATCCACTTCGTCGCTGGCAGAGTCTGGAGACCTCACTCTCGACGCTCAGGGCAATCCGAACGCGGTGTTCATCTTCCAGATCGCATCCACGCTGACTACGGGAAGCGGCAGCCATATCGTTCTGGCCAACGGGGCCAAGGCTTGCAACGTCTTCTGGCAGGTCGGCAGCTCGGCGACGCTGGGGACGAACTCTGTCTTCAAGGGAAACATACTGGCGCTGACTTCGATCACCATTACCACCGGCGCCAATCTGGAAGGCAGGGCGCTGGCAAGAAATGGCGCAGTCACGCTGGACACGGACGTCATTACCGGCTGCGCCTGTCAGTGAGGCACTGCCGAACATTAAATTGGAATGGGCCTGTGCGTTGCTCGCACCGGTCCATTTGTCTTTAATTGGCTTCCCTCCAGTCGATCGATGTTGTAATCGTCGACTATTTCATGCCCGAGATAACGGGCAAGAGGTTGCCATCGAAATGAGGCGGCTTATACCGCAAGCACCAATCATCATGCTATCCGCAGCAAGGGACATTCCCGAACAGGTCTTGAAGTCGGTGGATGCTTTTGTAGCCAAAGATCGACTGGCCAGCCCGCTGTTGTCCACGATTGCACAATTGCACGGCTGCGGATCGATCCCACCGCATCCTTATCATGCGTGACGGCCTGGGAGGCGGGGAGGTCATTGATGCGAGCGAACATTACGTGATACCGAATTATTGGCAAAAGCGCATTCATGGGTATTCTGGATACCGATCTCGCGATGAAATACGTCTCCAGCCCCAGCGACTGCTACTGTGACGGACCGAGGCATCACGGCAGCTTTTCGACGGAAGTACGCGACGGAGACCCATGTCCCTATAAGGACCGGCACAAGATCGTATGTGCAAGATGAGGTGGGTGTGAAATGTTTGGAACTCTCCTGGATAAACTGCAGTCGATATTCTCCAAGAGTCTTGCTATCGGCAGTATCAGAGCTGCGCGCGCCAGGCTTGTTGGGCAGTCATTCCACATGATGCCACGAATTGCGCGCGTTCGAAGATTGGGGGTGATACCAGTGATACCTTTCCCGTGGGTCAATGGAGGTCATTGGAGGTCGTGGGAGGCAACGCACCCGAAGTTGAAAAAGTGCTTGAAACCAGCATAAACACCAGCTATTATCGCTTATGTCTAGTCGTCACCACGACTTGCGCTAAGTGGTGGAAATCGAGTCCCACTCTCTCCGCCATTCCTTTAGCCTGCATAGGGTTACGGGCGCAAAATAGTCGAGTAGTTATTTACGTTTGCGAAGCTTGCGCGCTGGAACTACTGCAGCTTCGCATATTCTGCTTTCGCTTGCTTCAGGATGGGGATGCTGGGGTCGGCGGTTTTCCAGAGGGTCAGGAAATCCTGGTAGGCGGCTTGGGCTTTGGACTTGTCTCCTGACAACGCCAGGGCTCTGGCGAGTTGCAGATGCGCTAGCGCGCCGATGGGATCGCTGCCTACAACGCCCGGATGGTCAAGAATTTTCTGGAACTCGGTAACGGCTTCACCGCCTCTGCCTTGCGCTAGATATGTTTCGCCCCGCACGTAGATCGGATAAAGCGCCCCATATAGGGCATGGACGGCGCTGCTTGGAGCGCCCAGTTCATAAGGAACAGCCGCGTGTAGCGCTTCGATCGCACTCGCCGAGCTGCCATTATCGAGCGCCAAGCGAGCGCGAAGCACCGGCAGATAGCTGAACCGAACTGCAGTGTCCTCGGGAAAACGCTTTTCCATATCGTCAGCGAGTTCTTGAGCGTGCCGAACATCTCCGGAAAGGGCTAGCGCAAGACCAGCACCGTACTCCGTTTCGCGGTCCCGGGAAAGAGTGAGCGCCGAGGTCGCGCTCTTCCTGGCTTCGGGAGTCATTCCGAACAGCGCTTCGCGTAGCGCTGCTCCAGCCTCCCACAGGCCAGCCCGCTCCCCCTGGCCCGCCTGCTCAGCATGATCCACCGCACGCTGCGACGCGATCCTCGCCTGCTGCAGGCGGCCCGAATACGCAAGCGTGAGCGCTTCGTGAGCGGAAATCCAGTTTTCGCCTCCAGACCTTTGGCGACCTCGGGCCGCAGCTCGCGCCATTGCTTCCGGGTCGCTCTTGAGGAAGGCGATATCGTAATCGAGCATGATGAACTCATCGACCTCCAGCCCGCGTCGTGCGGCTTGTGCCAGAGTTTTCTCGGCTTCTTCCAGGCGGCCGAGATAAGCTTGGTTGACTGCAAGGCCGTAGTACCCAAAGGCAAAATCTGGGTCGAGCTCGATCGCTTTCTTAGCTTCAGCGGCAGCCGTTTCAAACCTTCCCGCAGCCTTGTTGCAATGGCCGCCCAGAAAAGAGTGAGGCAAGGCTTCGCGCGGATAGGTCCGTGCCCACGCTTCGAACGTCTGTCGCGCCTGTTCCATGTTACCGGTAACTAGAGTCTCGTAACCGGCGGTGATGAAGAATTTCTCCCGATCACTCGTCTCAGAGCGCAACTG
The DNA here is from genome assembly GCA_013289685.1 of Acidobacteriota bacterium. GTDB lineage: Bacteria > Acidobacteriota > Terriglobia > Terriglobales > Acidobacteriaceae > Sulfotelmatobacter. Next base: position 6,535 of record JABCZL010000018.1, read on the forward strand.
CCATGCCCGGCTGGTGCTTTCTGCGGAGAGATCAGATTCATCCAGATCGGCGTAAATGCGCCCCAGAGCGGCATGAGCCATTGCGAACCTGGGATCGACTTCGGTTGCGCGCTTGAAAAGAGGCAAGGAAGCTATAGCCCCGCTGACGAAGTGAACCCTCCAGGCCGCGCTGTACGCTTCCAAGGCCTCGAGCGACGGTGTCGTCGCCTCGGCGAGTGGCGTATCGTGCTGTCGAATCGTGGATAGAGACTCCCCAACCCGAGTTCTGAATCTCGTGGCAATCTGGCTGAGCGCATTCAGCACGTCTTCTTTTCTTGCCGCCTGCGCCTGCTCCTCATCAAGGAGGTCTCCGCTGCGACAGCTCTTCGCCTGCAGCCCTATCACATATTGACTCCCCAGCTTTGCAATCGAACCCTCCAGCACGGCAGCGCTTCCAGTGCGTTCACAGATCTGCCCGGCCACGTCGACCGTCAGGGTTGCATCTGGGGATCGACCCATCAACCGCAGCGTGTGCCGGATTCGTTGATCGGAAATGAGACTCAGAAACGGCGACTGCTCCAGTTGCACCGCCATGCCTTGGCGTAGCGTTCCGTCAAACACCGGGTCGCCGGTGGAATTGGCAAAGTCGGCCAACACAACGGTGTCTTTTTCCGTGAGAAGGGTTCGGTGCCGGAAATGCCACCATGTCGCAGTCGCCACGGCAAGCACAACAATTGCAGCTACCGCGATCCGCCGCCAAGGTCTCGCCTCGGCAAGCTGTATCTCTACCTTCTCGTGCTTAGCCGCAAGAATACTTAATTGTTGTTCCGGCAAAAAGCGCACATTCTCAGCAAAACGGTATCCCTGGCCGGGAACGGTAATGATGTAGCGCTGCCCCGGAGGACTCTCGCCCAAGGCCTTTCGCAGCATAAAGACGTTGCGACTGAGGTTGGCCTCCTCGACGAACGTGTCGGGCCAAACTGCCTTCATCAGGTCATCTTTGGTGACCAATTCCTGATTGTGGCGGATCAGAACGAGAAGGATTTGAAACGTCTTCGGCTGCAGCGGGATGAATTCCCCTTCACGTTGCAGGACTTGCTTTTCCGGGTCCACGCGAAAGGGGCCAAACTCGTATAGTTCCTTAACCTTCGGGCTTTCATTCGCCGACATCGGTGGCTCCCAGCGAAACCGCGAAGCGGATTTTAGCATGATTCTCAATTGCGATGGAGAACCGATGCCAATCGTGCGACTCGCTGAATATGCTTTGTTTTCAATGAGTTCCTCGCTTCCCGAGAAATAATCAGAAAAGCTCAAACGCTTTGCAAGGACTTCTCACCCGCCTTTCGTGCAAGCTGCGTTCGTTTCAGCACACGGGTCCGGATCGGAGATGGAATTCATGGCAAAACCTACAAAGATTACCGTCGAAACTGACTCCTTGATGATCGTGCGAGGCCGGAACTCGACACGCGCCTGGTGTCCCCTGTGCGGCGCCGAAGGCGAAATGGTCGCAATCCAGAGCGTCGGCGTCATCACGAACCTGGATCGTCGCGCGGTCGAGGAATGGCTCAAATCGGGCGCGCTGCATCGGTCCCAGAGTGCCGACGGCTCCGAGCAGATTTGCCTAAACTCCATCCTGGCCAGCGTGCTGAATACAAAAATCGATCAACCGCCGCAGGCGGGATAAAGGAGATGTTATGAAATCCAGACTGCTGTTTTTCCTATCAGGGGTCGGGCTGCTGGTCCTTCCACCGCTTTCTCCAAGGTTAACTGCCCAAGCCCAAAACCCAACGCTCCCCCGTTACACCGTAAGGGACCTCGGGACTCTGGGCGGAATGTATAGCTATGCCTACGGCATTAACAATGCCGGTGTGATCGCGGGCGCAGCTGCGACCCCAACCCAGAGCGGCGGCATCGCCCAAACCGCTTTCCTTTGGGACGACGATCTCCACATGATCAACCTCGGCACCTTGGGCGGTTCCGGGTGCCCCGACTGCAGCAGCGAAGCTGGAGGGCCCAACGCGAAGGGGGTGTCGCCGATCCTCTCCGAGACTGGAGAAATAGATCCGAACGGTGAGGACTTCTGCGCCTTCGGAACTCATCGTCAATGCCTTGCGGCCATTTGGAAAAGGGGGACAATGACAGCGCTTTCGAATCTCAAGGGTGGCAATAACGGCCAGGCCTACTGGACCAACAATCAAGGCCAAACCGTCGGACTTGCAGAGAACGGCACTGCGGATTCCACTTGCTCAACCGGAACCCCTTTTCAAGCCCTTCGGTTTGAGGCAGTAGTCTGGGAGCCCAATGGAAAGATCCGCGAACTCCGCCCCCTGCAGGGTGACACAGTCGGATACGCGTTCGGAATCAACGAGAATGGCCAAGCCGTTGGAGTAACGGGCTTGTGCTCGAACACGCAAGCGCCGCCTATTGTTCCGGGCACGCGCGCCCCCCATGCTGTTCTGTGGGAAAAAGACGGCACGCCCGTTTACCTGGGGAGCCTTAGTGGGAACGTTTTCACGATTCCGGCCGACATCAATGATTCCGGTGTTGTGGCAGGGGCGTCGCTTTACACGGACGGCACCATTCATCCCTTCCTGTGGACCAGGGAGAAAGGAATACAAGACCTTGGCACGTTCCCGGGTGCGTTCTTGACCGGTATCCCCTGTTGTCACACCCTGAACAACAAAGGCGACGCCGTGGGACTCACAGTAGACGGGACCACTTTCAACATGCGCGCCGTTCTGTTTCATGACAACCAGTTGTTCGACCTCAACACTCTCATCCCATCGAACTCAGGCTGGTATCTGCAATTCGGCGGGTCTATTAACGATGCTGGAGAAATTGTGGGCTGGGGCACGATCAATGGCAAGACCCACGCGTTCCTGGCGACTCCGTGTTATACAGATCAGACCGACTCGCAGTGCCACGATATTTCTGTTGCTGACGACAAGAGTAACGACACCGCACTCCTGCCAACGACAGCGAATGTCCCTGACCTACGTGAGGTGCGATCGCGTTTCGGTCGACTCGGAGCGTTACTCGAAGGATCGAGATAACGTCTGGCGGACATCAGTCACGATTCGTGTCCACCGGAGAGGCTAAGAAACTGAACCGCCGAAGAGCAGGGAGATTCTCCCTGCTCTTCACCATTTACGACCTCTGTAACCTCTGTGGGAACTGGCTATGCGCAGCGACGGAAAACACTTGACGGAAGGTCCACAACCCTTCCTTTATCGATTAGGTAAGAGTTGCTCGTGACTCGGGAGCAACTCGGTAGGGTTGAGCTGGTACGAAGCTCAATGAGTGCATTGGCGATTTTGAGTCAACCCATTTTTTGTCAACCCATTTTTAGTCAACCCCGGAATCGTTCTGTTGGCCAGATTCCAGAGTCACGACCAGGGAACTTTGCCTCGATCTGCCGGCATCGATCCGCCGTTTGTGCGTTTTGCCAAATTGATTCGGGGTAGCTGGTTTGCTAAGGTCATTGTCATGTCCGAGCGTGTCATGTCCCAGAGTTCCCCCCGCACGCCTTTACAGGAAGAAGACTTGGCCCATTCTAAGGAGGAAAACAATGCATAAGAAAATTAGCGCAATCGCAATCAAAAGTTTTGCGCTGCTTCTCGTGCCTGGGACGGCATATCAGGCGGTGGCGCAGGCCGGCACAACGCCGTCTACCACCACACAGTATGCGAAGATGGCTCCGGTCGACGAGTACCTCATGGCCGACCGAGCCGCGGAAATCGCCCTCGCGCGCAGTGCGGCACCGGACTCCATTGCACACGATGCAGAGGTGCAGGTCCTTGGACGTCATGGTTTCGAAACAGCGGTCAAAGGCACGAACGGCTTCGTGTGTATCGTGGGACGCTCGTGGACATCCGCTGCGGATGCTGACTTTTGGAATCCGAAAGTGCGCGTTCCCATGTGTGTTAACGCGGCAGCCGCGCGTTCCTATCTCCTGCGCTTCACCAAAGAGACCGAGTGGGGACTCGCGGGACGTACGCCATCTCAGATGACCGAGTCCATCACCGCTGCCCTCGCCAAAAAAGAACTGCCGCCGATGGAATCCGGGGCGATGTGCTACATGCTGTCGAAGCAAGGCTACGGCGGCGACAGCACCCCCCACTGGCCTCCCCACCTCATGTTTTTCTATTCGGACACCGACCCCGCAATCTGGGGAGCAAATCTGCCGGGCTCCCCCGTCATTGGTATGAGCGACCCCGTGGAGCACCTGACGCAGTTCGTGATTCCCGTGCAACGGTGGTCGGACGGAACGGAAATCGCTAAGCCGTAAATCAAACAAGATTAGAGGAGCCCGTCGTCTATAGTAATACTGAGTCAGAATAAAATAGTGTGGCGAACATAAGACGAATGTGACGGGTGGCGCGGGCGATCAGAGGAGGTAGGGCACCAGGGCGGAGGTCTGTCGGGCATAGGTAGCATGAAGGGAAACCGGGGACCGACGGAACGTTCCCCAGTTTTTTCCGTGCGGATCTGTTGTCGGAGATTAGGACACTCTGCGGGCTTACACGGGCAGCGAGCGGCGCTGACGTATCAGGCCGGGCTTGCCAGAGTGTGCTCGATCCCTCTACTTCTCGCCCATCCGCTTCTTCCCTTCCATCATGACTCTTCTCAATATCCGGTTGATTCGCGTCTGATAGCCCGGACCCTTGGACTTGAACCACTCCACCACTTCAACATCCACGCGCAACGAGATTCTCCGCTTTCGCGGCCGGTTCCAGCGCGCCTCCGCGCCCGTCTCCCGATCCAACAGCAATAACAAGTCGTCTTCAACCGATGCGTAGAGGTCGCCAATTTTCTCCGGCCGCGGGCGTAACTTTTTCCGCTTTGCTTTCTTAGGCTTGACTGTCATGACGTCATCGTACACCCAGAGCTGTCATGACGTTGTGTTCCTGCGGGAACATGGCTTTGTTCGCCGAGTTACCTTAGCGGGCTAGCCGCGGGAGTCCTCGGGACTGGCCCAAGGGGACTGAAATAAAAAGTACACCACCACCGCCGTCGATTTTCGGTGTGCGCGACGACTATAGCTTAGGGCTTTGCGGGCAGAGGCTGCCAGAGCTCAATCTTGTTCCCATCCGAGTCATAGATCCAGGCAAAGCGACCGAAGGATTCATCCATTCGTTTTGGGTCGATCTTGACTCCCTCTTGCTTTAAGCGGTCGAGCAAAGCATCCATATCGTCGACGATGTAGTCGATCATGAACGGTGCGGGGCTGGGATCGAAATACTTAGTGGTGACGGGAAAAACAGTCCAAACGGTAACGTGTTCCTTTTGCGGGTCGTCGTGTTCGCGCCACGGAAGCATCGCGCCTTGGCCTTTGTCAGCCAGTCCAAGATGCGTCGAATACCATTCGCGCATCTGATCACGATTAGCGGATTTGAAAAAGACACCGCCGATTCCGAGGATGCGCCCGCGCTGCTCCATTTTGACAGGCGGCTTCGATTTTTCAGGTTGCGGAGATTGCACATCCCGTCCTCCCATTGAGCGAGCCGAGATGAGCAACAGCGAGCCGAGCGCGATTGTGCTCCACGGTATTCCTTGCATCGGCGGATTATACATAGGTTCCGATTCGAAGGGAGAAATCGGTTCGCTCTTTGCTCAAAGTTCGCCGCGATTCACCTTTTCTAGATTGCGCAGGAAGTGTCGAACTGGCTTGAGGCTAAGAAAGTGGAATAGCTGTCGATTTTCGGTCTCCCGAACGACTATCTGATAACAGATATCTGACAACAAACGATGAGCTATGGCTCTCGGTCACAGCAAACAAGGAATCACAAGAAACTAAGGAGGCATGAATGATTTGCAGTGACAGACGGTCCCTGCGCGGAAACGAAGGAGCAATTGGGTGGAATTCAGGTGCTGGAAGCGCGCGATCTGAATCACGCCATTCAGCTCATTTCCCAATGTCCGGGAGTGAGGTTGAAGTGTGGAACAATCGAGATACGTCCAGCGGCGGATATAAGCGAAATCATAAAGGAGAGCGAGCGGCGACGGCGAAAGGATACCTCGCGATAAGGGCGGCCGCCGACTTCCAGATGCCTGGCGTTTAAAAATACCTATTTTAAAAATAGGTATTTTGGGTGTAGAATCCGTCCCTATGGCAAACAACTCCGACCATCGCGATCTTTTTCCCGGCGCGCTGGAACTGATGATTCTCCAGTCCCTGCGATTGAAACCTATGCATGGCTATGCGCTGGTGAAGCACATCAAGCAGGTTTCCGACGACCTGCTTCAGGTGGAAGAAGGCTCTCTTTATCCCGCGCTCCAGCGGATGCTGAAGGAAGGCTGGCTCGAAGCGGAAACCGGAACCTCCGCTAAGGGTCGCCCTACGCGCATATACCGGCTTACCGACGCGGGCATCCGCCACCTCGAAAAAGAAGTCATCAGTGTCGAAAAGATGTTCGCCGGCATCACGCGCGTGCTCGCTGTTGCCAAAGTGTAGGAGGCCTACGATGCAATGGTTCGCTCAGTTTTTCTCCCGGCGTCGCCGCTATGAAGACATCTCCATCTCGATCCAAGAGCATATCGAGGAGCGAACTGAGGAATTAATGGTCGACGGCATCGCCCGCAAGCAAGCCGAGCAGACGGCGCGGCGCGAATTTGGCAACGTGACTCTTCTCGAGGAGCGCAGCCGTGAAGTATGGACGTGGCCGGTATTCGATTCCATTCTGGCCGACCTGAAATTTGCCTTCCGCCGTCTGCGAAAATCGCCGGGCTTTGCCGCGACCGTTCTGCTCACGCTAGCCATCGGCATCGGCGCCAACACTACGGTGTTCAGCGTAGTCAACGGCGTCCTTTTAAAGCCCCTGCCTTACCCCGATTCAGAGCGCCTTGTCTCCTTGTGGCTGAACGCTCCCGGCGCCGGAGGCCTGGCTAATTTTTCCAACGGCCTTCAGCTTTCGGCGTCGATGTATTTCACCTTCCGCGAACATAACCGAACCTTCCAGTCGATGGGTATCTGGACGCCAAGCAACGCAAGTGTAACGGGCGTAGCTGAACCGGAACAGGTACGAACCGAGATGATCAGCGACGGCGTGCTGCAGACGCTCGACGTTCCCCCCGCGGTGGGCCGCTGGCTTGCTCAAGCCGATCAGGATCCACATGGCGGGAAGACCGCCATGTTGAGCTATGGCTATTGGCAGCGGCGTTTTGGTGGAGATCGCAATGTGATTGGACGCGTCATTCAAGTGGACGCACAGAGCCGGGAGATTGTAGGCGTCATGCCGCGCGGTTTCCGGCTGGTGGATCGCGAGTTCGATCTCCTGGTGCCGCTGGCGCTGGATCGCACCAATCAAAAGCTGGCCGGCTTTGGCTACTCCGGAATCGCCCGTCTCAAACCCGGTATTCAACTTGCCCAGGCCGACGCCGACATAGCCCGCCTGATTCCTGTGTGGATGGATTCCTTTTCGAACGGCCCCGGCACGAATCCACATTATTACGAGATATGGCGAATTACCCCCGGCTTCCGTTCTTTGAAGCAGCTGGTCATCGGCAACATAAGTAGTGTGCTGTGGGTGGTCATGGCGACGGTCGGGCTTGTCATGCTGATTGTGTGCACCAACGTCGCCAATCTCCTGCTGGTTCGCGCGGAGTCGCGCCATCAGGAGCTTTCCATTCGAGCCGCGTTGGGCGCCAGCCGCATGCGCATCGTACGCGAACTGCTGATCGAGAGTGTCTCGCTCGGGATCTTCGGTGGCGTGATTGCCGTTGGGTTGGCCTTTGCGGGCCTACGTCTTCTCCTGGCTATCGGCCCAGCCGATCTGCCGCGCCTGAGTGAGATCTCTCTCGATGCGCGCACGCTCGGTTTCACTCTCGCTCTCTCGGTTCTTTCGGGATTGTTGTTCGGATCCATATCGGCGTTAAGATACGCCCGGACACAAGCCTCCGCGACCATGGGAAGCGCAACCCGGACGGCCAGCGCAGGCCGTGCGCGGCAGCGTTCTCGCAGTGTGCTGGTCATGGCGCAGGTATCGATGGCGCTCATTCTCCTGGTAAGCGCTGTACTTATGATTCGCACGTTCGCAGCGCTACGCAACGTCGAGCCCGGCTTTGCCGATCCCCAACACGTGCAGACCATGCACATTTGGATTCCCGATCTGCTGATCTCCGATCCGCAAACGGTCACCCACGTTCAGAACAACATCGCCGACCAGCTTGCCGCCATTCCGGGAGTCACTTCAGTTGGGTTCGCGGGCGCCGTGCCCATGGAGAACACCGATCCCAACTGGGACGAGATTCGCGTAGAAGGGAAGATTTACGAAGGCGGGGAGCCTCCCCTCAGGCTCTTCAACTTTGTTTCGCCAGCGTATTTCAATGCTATGGGTACTCGTCTGGTTGCAGGTCGAGACTTTACATGGACTGATCTCTACGACCTGCGGCCCAGGGTGATCGTGTCGGAAAATTTTGCGCGCGAGTCGTGGGGTTCGGCCTCGGCCGCCGTTGGCAAGCGTCTCCGCCAATTCTCGAACTCGCCCTGGCAAGAGGCCATTGGTGTCGTCGAAGACGTGCGCGTGCATGGCGTCGACGAAAAAGCTCCCGCGATCGTCTATTGGCCGGCGATGCTCAACAATCCGTACACGCCCAAGCCGACCATTGATGCCCCACGCTTCGTCACGTTCGCGATTCGCAGCGACCGTGCCGGAACCGAAGGCTTCCTCAAGCAGGTGCAACAAGCGGTCTGGTCAGTGAACGCGAGCCTGCCGCTGGCGTCGGTCAACACCATGCAGGAGATCTACAGCCAGTCGCTCGCACGCACGTCATTCACGCTCGTCATGCTGGCGATTGCCGGCGCAATGGCGCTTGCCCTAAGTCTGATCGGCATCTACGGAGTCATCTCGTATGCCGTCTCCCAGCGCACTCGCGAAATAGGAATCCGACTTGCGCTGGGGGCGCAGAAAGGTGCGCTGCGCTGGATGTTCGTTCGCTCCGCCCTCGCGTTGACTGGAGTTGGCGTCGTCATTGGCCTCGGAGCGGCAGCCGCACTCATGCGACTCATGAAAACACTGCTCTTCGGCATTAGCCCGCTCGATCCCCTGACGTTCCTCGCTGTGCCGCTCATCCTGGCCACCGCGGCTGCGCTGGCAAGCTATCTGCCGGCTCGCCGAGCCGCTGGAGTCGATCCAGTTGAAGCGCTGAGAGCGGAGTAACTGACCGCTGCGGGGTGAGTTACAAATTCACCGTCGATTGGACCACTTTCGATGGTTCTTTTCGCATGCTCGAAAAAAAGTCTTCGCGGAGATTCACTCGCCCCTAGAACGTGAATCGTGCGGCGAACTGCAACACGCGTGGAAGACCGCTTGGGCTAATTTCCTGGAGGGCTCCGAAATTGCCCAGCCCTGAGTTGGGCACCAGGTAGCACGTCTGATTCGGCGTTGCGCCATCACCACAGTTGGCGCCGATGGGGTTGTATTGCAACTGGTTGATCCCGTTGCCGTTCTGCACGTAATAGTTGGCGTGGTTGAACAGATTGAACGCTTGCACCTGAAATTGCAGTTCCTTGCCTTCCTTGATCGAGAAACTGCGGGCCAGTCCTGCGTCGACCCTCTTCAGCCACGGGCCGTAGAAAGAATTCAGGGCGACTCCCGGAGTGGGCCCACCGCCATTGATTCCCGCCGCGGTGTTCGCGGTGCCTTCGTTGAAGGCGCTGTCGTTCAGGTTTCCATTGGCGCCGTCACAATTCGCGAATGACAGGGTCGAACTGGTGCACGCGGGACTCAGCAGACCGGCGTAGGGACGTCCGGAAGAGAACTCCATAACACTGCTCAGCCTCCAGCCCGTGAGCAGGGCGCGCCCGGTATCGGAACTGGTCAGTCTTTCCAGCCGGGGCCGGTAGACTCCTCCAAAGCTAATTCGATGTCGCTGGTCGAGCAGCGAAGCGGCATGGGTGTTGCTGAAGTCGAACTGATTGTTGAAGTCCATCCCATCCAGCATGATGCTTTTGGCGAAGGTGTAAGAAAATTGCAGAGAGAGCCCTTGTGACAACACACGCTGCAGCTGGAGGAAAAAAGAATTGTAGTGGTTTTGCCCGGGGCTGATCAGTTCGTTGATCTCGTTGAAGTTCGAGCTGATGCGGCCTTCGGTGAGCAGCCCGTTGTCCATGTTCGGCAGGCTGACGGTCGGCCCACTGCAGGGGGCCGTGGTTGCGTTCGGGGGACAGACGATGTAAGTCGTCGTGCCTCGCAACGGATTCAGGTTTAGGTCGTAGGCGCTGCCGGAAAGCAGATGCACTCCGTGATTCCACATGGTGCCAATGGTTAGAGTGGTGTCCTCGAAAATCTCGCGCTCAATCTGCAAGCTCGCCTGCAAAACATAGGGCACCCTGAACCCCGGAGAAACCAGGGAAATGTCGGGAGAAGCTGCGAACAGGGGGGAGTCAGCCGGGAGGATATTGGGAAACGTCGGCACCTGTTGGTTCGGCGGACCTGCGCCGTAAATGACATTTGCCGAAGACTGCTGTGACGGTAGTCCGTTCGACACTACGGTGTTGCGATAATTCAGGCCGTTCATGTTGGTATAGAACTGCCCGAATCCGCCCCGCACTACCGTCTTCGACTCAGGTTGCCAGGCAAATCCGAAGCGCGGCGCCAGCCGGCGAAACTGGTTCGGATACTGCCCGGTGAGCGGGAAGGCCGGATTTTTCGCGGGCTGCGGGTAAACCTGGAAGTCTTCACGCAAGCCCATTTCCAGCGTCAGCTTCGGCAAGGCCCGGAACGAGTCCTGCACGTAGAATCCATAGTAGGGCACGGAGAAAGAAAAAGTCGGACTCCCCGAGGATTGACTGAAGAGGTTGTATTCCCCCAGCGCAAAAGCCTCCAGATTCGAAAATTCATAACTGCCGAGGAACGATCCGAACTGGACGGCGGCATTCGGGTCGGCGCCACCATCATTGTTGTCGGCGTCCCAGGCGCGGCTCATATCGAAACCGAATTGCAGGGTGTGCTTGCCGATCACATAATCGATCCGGTCGGCCACGGAGTACTGCCTTTCAAAAACCCTTCCCACGGAGAAAGGAGCATTGCCCAGGATGAAGGCGGAGGGACTATCCAGAATCAAGGTAGGGGTATTTGGAGCTGAACCGGTTGGGGTCGAGATCTGGTTGTCTTGCGAGGTGCCGGCGTGGAATTCGTTCAGCAGGCTGGAGGAGAACGTGTGCGTCCATCCCAGGCTGGCTTGGAAGGCATGCACGTAGGCGTTGGCCAGAGTCTGCGTCCCATAGTTACCTACAGTAGGGTCGGTGATGACGCCGCCGGGCGAGTTGAACCGGTTCACATTAAGACTGAGGAACAGGCCATCGCGGGAACTTGGCTGATAGTCCAGACGGGGAGTGAACACCAAATCGTTGCGCTTTCTGGCTTTGGTGCCGAGATTCGAGTTTAGCGCGTTCAAAGTGTTGGACACTTGCTGCAGGTAAACCGGATTGGTGGGATCAGGCCCGCTGTCACTTCCCGGTACGGGCAAGGGCCCGTTTGCCGGAGGCAGCACCGTACCGGCTGGAATACCAAAATTAGCGCTCAAGAAAGTAGCTAAGGTCGCTGGCGTTGTTGCCAACGCGGGGTTGATGACAGGAATCGGATTGTTCCGCAGTTGCTGCTCATAATCCACAAAGAACCATAAATGGTTGGGCCGGATCGGCCCGCCCAGTCCGGTGCCGAATTGCTGCAAAGCATCTTCCGGTTTCGGTAGGCCGTTTGCCTTATCGATTGCGTCGTTGGCTCCCGTCGCGGAGTTCCGGTTGTAATAGAACGCGCTGCCATGGAACGCGTTGCTTCCCGAACGGGTCACGGCGTTAACGAAGCCCGCTCCACCTCCATAGATGGCCGAGTATGGGCTGACCGAGACCTGGAACTCCTCGATCGCGTCCTCGCCATATAGATAAGGGATGCGGTAACGGCCTATGATGTCGGCGAAGAAGTTGCTGGTGGCGTTGGTTCCGTCCACAGTGAACGCATTGGAGCCATTTCCATTGGCGTATCCCGAGTCCTCGCCGCCCTGCTGTCCGGCAACACTGACCAGACCGGTATCGCCGTCATAGCTGGTATTCGGCGTCAGCGTTGCGAAGCCGGTATAACGGCGTCCGTTAAGCGGCAATTCCTCAATTATCGATCGCTCAAGCACCGTGGTTGCGGAAGATTCCGTCGGCCGCAGCAGTGGCGTCGTCCCGATTACTTTGATTGTGTCTGCGCTGGGTCCCACCTGAAGCTTGATGTCCTCAGAAGTGGTGTTCCCCACCTGCACCCGCACCAGGGCCTCGACCTCGCGAAACCCCTTGGGATTGGCGCGAACAGAATAGGAACCTGGCATGACCGCTGGAAACCAGTAAAGTCCGGCATGGTTGGTCTCGGCAGACTGTTGCACACCGGTCGCGAGGTTACGCACAACAACCGATACTCCCGGCACCACGGCCCCGCTCTGGTCTGTGACTCGCCCGCTGAGCGCGCCCGTCAAAACCACATTCTGAGCAGCCAGCAATACGCAGCTCGCCAATACCCCCAAGAGGCTGCACACAGCCAGACGATGGGCCTGCGTCATTTTCCAGCTGAATCGCGTGACGGGTCCCCTCAACGTGGTTCCTCCAACGATTTCCAATGCCGAACTCCGTGCCTTCGTAAGCTACGCCGGCTGTACGCAAGTTGTGCTTCAGTACCGCGTCACTTGCCAGTTTAGGTGAGGATCCTGGAATCCCATAACCGTTTAACCCATCAGTGTTTAACCCATAACCGTTTGAGATGACTCGGGCCAGCTTGGGGAAGCCAGCCCGACCAAAACTCGATTATCAGCTGGGACTGACCTGCATCCCGTGGGTTGAAGGAGTTCGCCTTCTGCGAAGAACCCTCTCCCCAGTGATCGGGGAGAGGGCTGTTGCAGTCGGAACGTGTTTTAGTCGTCCGAGTCTTCGCCGGCGGGTGCCGGGTTGTTGAAGTCGCTCGGGGGGCGAACCGTCTTCTCACCGGGATAGGGCCGTACAAACCCGGTGGAGAGGTACCAGTTCAGATGGTTAACGGTGTCCGGGTCCTCGGAGTCAGGCCTGGTCAGTTTGCCGGCGAAGATCTGCGCCTTCTTCTGGAGCCAAGCCTCCCTCAGAGCCTTGACCCTGGGGCTGCTCGCTGGGTTGGCTGCGCCCGCTGTAACTCCGTCGTTCAGCGGGACCTGGTTCGGCACGTGCGTCCACGGCGCGAAGTTACTCGCGGGCGGCGCACCCTGGACGAAAGCCGTCTTCATCGGCGACGCCACCAGGTCGAACTGGTTCATGGTCGGCAGACCGAGGATTTGCTCGATCGTCCGAGTCATGTTGACCTGCGTGTAGTAAGTGTGGTCGGTGGATCCGTGCTGCACGGCGTATGGGCTGACGATATAGCCAGGGCTGCGATGACCGTCGACGTGGTCGACGCCGTTCTGCGCATCGTCTTCCTCAAGAAAGATCGCCGATGTGGACCACACGTTGCTGTGGCTGATGTAGTCGATAATGCGCCCCACCGCCAGGTCGTTATCGGCCTGTTCGGCGTCCGGGGTCGGCGGGCCGCCAGTGTGATCATCCATGATCCACAGGATGCTCAACGCAGGCACCGTGCCAGCCGCGACGTCTTTCTTGAAGTCCTGCAACCAAAGATCGACGCGGAACTGGTCGGGGATGCCCAGATCGAACTGCGGGAAGTTCTTGATGAGGTGTAGATACACGGCCGGGACAGAGGACTCTGCCTGGACCGTGTTCTGGAAGTATAGGGTCTTCTCGCCCGCGACTCCAGGTGCGGCGCAACCAGGCCCTCCCTCGAAGCACTGCGAGTCGGCGTAAAAGTCGCTCCAGCTGGGCTCGCTGGTCGCCCCGTTCGGCTGTAGGAAGGTATCGTTCTCGACGTATTCGCCGTAGATCTTCACCGGCAGACCGGCGGCCGCCGCTTCCGAGAACAGGAAGCCCTTGCTCGTATAGGCGAGTGCATCGCCGGCGTTCCCGCCGGGATAGCTGCGGTTCCAATCGGGCGACTGGATATCGTCGGCGTAGGGCGCCATGCCCTCGGTGATCCACTGGTGACCGTCAGCCGACTGGCGGCTCGGGTCGTAGAAATTGTCGAAGAGAGGGAAGCGCTTCACCAGCGCATGCGCGTTCGGCGTGTCCTTGCCGCCGAACACTGCCAACGAGCGGTCGCCGTCGCCGGCGGCCACGTCGCCCAGGATCTGATCATAGGTGCGGTTTTCACGGATGATCAGGAACACGTGCTTGATCAGCGACGGGTCGCCGATCTTGGCGGGGATTGCAACCGGCTTGGTATGCGGGCTGCCACCGGCGGCAGAGTTGATATTCTGCGCCAGATCCCAGTGGTTGTTCTGGAAAACCTGCGCCGTCATTGTCGTCAGGGTCCCGCTAGACGGCACCGGGACGATGCTGACGGTGCCGTTGTCCTGGTGGGTGTTGTAGTCGCAGACGCCGTGGTCGCACTCGAACGAATAACGCGTCCCGATGCCCTTGTCGTTGGCAACGATGAGCGTGTTATTGGCCTCGTCGAGCACGACCGAGCTGGGCGCATAGGCTACCGGAATCATGCCCATGACGGGATTCGTCGCGCCGTTGCTGAGGCTGACCACCCCGACCGCGTTGGCATTGTAAAGCGCGACGTAGGCAACGCCTGTCTTGCCATCGACGGCGATCGAGTTCGGCGCGGCGCCATAGGCCGGTTGGCCTGCGCCGGGCACTCCGATCGGCAGCCCAAGAGGGATGGTCCGCGCCACCGTGTTGGTAGCCGTGTCGATAATTGAGATGGAGTCGCTGTAGGTATTGGCGACCAACAGGGACCGTCCGTAGAGCGCCATCCCAGTCGGGTGCAGACCGGTCGAGATGGTAGCGGTGACCTTCATCGTGGTCAGATCAACCACAGAAACGGTACCGGTGATGGCGGAGCCAACCACCGGGTCCGCGACAATTTCCGTGCCGGCGGAGTAGATCTGGAAGTCTTCCGCCGTCGCGGCCCGGCCCCCCTCATTGCTGACATAGGCTGTCGTGCCGTCGCTGCTCAGCACGATGCTGTGCGGCGCGTTGCCGACGCGGATCTCGTGAACCTGCTTCTTCGTGGTCAGGTTGAGCTTGGTGAGCGTATCGTTCTGGTTCAGCAGAGCGTAAGCGCTCTTGCCATCCTTGGAGAGCGCGACACCGCCGGGATAGGAAGTGCCCGTGCTATAGAAGGTGCCGCAGGGTCTGCCATAATCCCCGATGGGGCTGTTCGGAAAGCAGCTGATGAAGGCATTGTTCGGCGGCACGCTGATCTGGGCGTTGTCTTCCAGCAGGCCTTCTGCAGTGACGTTGGCGATGGTGACATTGCTGCTGTCCTGGCTGAACACCAGGTACTTGCCGTCCGCCGAATAGGCTATGCCGCTATAGCTGCCGCTCGAATCCAGTCCGAGCGCGAGGTAGTCCTGCAGCACAACGCCGGTGTTGGTGTCGAACACCTCGACGGCTTCCGACGCGCCCATGGTGAGCACGGCGGCGGTGTGAGTTTTGAGATTGGGGTTCAGCGCGATGGCTTTCGCGCGGACCCGGATGCCGAGGTCGACTTGCGTGCCAGCTGGGGTGAGGACCTGGCCATCGCTGACGACCCAGGAGCCGTTCGGCTGCGGGCCGGTCACGTAGGTCGGGTACGGCTTGGACTGCGCAGCGGCGAGCCCCGGAAGGCTCAGCCCCGCCGCCAGCAGGCCGGCCAGCGGACGCAGGCGGTTGATCCGCGACTTATTTCGAGACCTATTTCGAAACGCATTTCGCGACGTTTTTCGAGACATTTCCGTTCTCCTCCTTGGATTTCTTTAGCGCGCAACCGGATGGGCCGTGCGACGTTGGGGTTGGAAAGACATGGTGGGGAAATGAGCCGCAATAATAGTTTCCAATCATTACGGGCTTATTACGGGTTTATGAAGATCGGGTGAAACTTCCGTTTAAGGGGGGTGAATTTTTTCTCGCGGATTGTGACGCGCGCAGGCCCGCCTCAGGCAGTGTCTTTTTCGTGGACGGGTTAGCAACACTTTGATCCCCAGGGACGGGTTCTAAGTGTAACGGTCTGCTTACAACGGTTGACTTCCGTTGTGCCCGTGACCTCAGTGGAGACGGATAGAAGATACACACAAGGGTGGCGCCCTGATCCAGCGAAACTCAGAGCGAACTCTGCGGGCATGCCCTTGCGGTTCGTCTCCCGCTGCCTTTCGAAGGTAGTGTTATCTACTTCTCAAATCAACCCAAAGCAATTGTCGGACCAAGACTAGTCGCGCTGTGCGAAACAGGCGGTCGCACGGACTGTAAGTTGTGACAGTTGTCTCGCTCAGGCGGAAGTGCGAGCGTGAGGGAACGCCGACCCATCCTAAATTTCTACAAATGAACTAGGAGCCTCCATATGAGTGACCGAGACATTCAGAACCAACCGGATCGCACTATCTTGCCACCGCCCGAGAGCCCGTTCAAGGGCAAGATTGAAACCGCCATGAAGAACTCAACGCAGGACTGGCCGCAGCCGCTTAAGGCCCCGGAAGGTGCTCCCAATGTTCTTATGATCCTTGGTGACGACATCGGCTTCGGCACGCCTAGCGCATTCGGCGGACCGGTGAATACGCCGGTTTTCGATCGGATCGCGAAGGAGGGATTGCGCTATACCGATTTTCATACGACCGCCGTTTGCGCCGCGTCGCGGGCTGCTTTTCTCACGGGGCGCAATGCCCACTCCGTGGGCTTTGGCTTCATCCCGGAGGGTGCTGCCGGATTCCCGGGATATAACTGCATGATTCCGCCCAGCGCAGCAAGCGTGCTCGAAATACTGCGCATGAACGGTTACGGCACCGCCTGGATCGGCAAGGCCGACAACACCCCCGACAACGAAGTCACCCCCGCTGGCCCGTTTGATCGGTGGCCGACCAGAGGAGTCGAGCATTTTTATGGCTTTTTCGGAGCGGGAACGACCCAATACTACACTCCGCTCTGGCGCAACCACACTCCGGTAAGGCCGCCTAGAACGCCGGAAGAAGGCTATATCTTCGACGACGATATGGCCAACGAGGCGATCGGCTGGATTAAGCGGCAAAAATCAACCCATCCCGACAAGCCGTGGATCATGTATTACGCCCCGACTTCGGCCAAGCCGCCGGTCGCCTCGCCAAAGGAGTTCAGCGACAGATACCGCGGCAAGTTCGATGACGGGTATGACAAGCTTCGCGAGCGCATCGTGGCGCGGCAGCTGGAAATGGGGATTGTGCCCCCCGGCACGAAGCCTGCGCCGGGACCCGACCCCTTACCAGCTTGGGACAACCTCGGCGCCAGCGACAAGAAGGTTGGCAGCCGCATGATGGAAGTCTTCTGCGGCGCGGTCGAGCACATTGATTTCCAGATCGGGCGCGTCATCGAAGCGATTAATCAATTGGGTGACTTGGACAACACGCTAATCATCTACGCCATTGGCGACAACGGCCCAACTCCCGAAGGCGGTATGCACGGCGAGATGAACAAGCTGACTTGGATCAACGGCGTCCCGGAGTCGATTGACGAGGTCGCGAAACGTCTGGACGAATTCGGCGGCCCGAGCTCCTTCGGCGGCATTCCTGCAGCCTGGGCCTACGCCACAAGTGGTCCATACAACTATGGCAAAATGGTGACCTCGGGGGGCGGTTGCAGCACCGCAGTTGCGGTTTCCTGGCCGGCGCGCATCAAGGACAAGGGCGCTATGCGCCGGCAGTTCACCCATCTCATTGACATCGTCCCGACCATCCTGGAAGCCGCCGGTGTGCCCGCGCCGAAGGTTGTCAATGGTGTCGCCCAGAAACCGATGGAAGGCGTAAGCGTGACCTACACGTTCGACGAAGCACAGGCGATGGACCGTCACACGACTCAGCACTTCGAGCTTACCGGCTCGCGTGCCATCTACCGCGACCGCTGGTGGGCTGGCACACGCCACGGCCTGGACGGCCTAAGCGTGATCCAAGCCAAGCCGATCGTACCTTTCGACGAGGACATCTGGGAGCTCTCCGATCGGAGGAGCGATTTCAGCCTTGCCACCGATCTGGCTGCCAAGCATCCGGAAAAGCTCAAGGAACTGCAGGCGCTCTTCGATGAGGAGGCACGCAAATACAACGTCTATCCGATGGCTAACAATGGTATTGAACTGCATCAGACTGGCACGCGGCCAAAGCTTATCGCCGGCAATAAGGCGAGCTATGGCCCGGGCACCATCCGGCTACCGGAGGAAGGAGTCATCGACGTCAAGAACCGGTCGTTCTCCATCATCGCCGAGGTCGAAAACGTGGACGGCAAGGCCGAAGGCATGATCGTGACCAACGGCGGGATGACCGGCGGCTACGCGCTCCTGGTTCAGAATGGCAAGCCGACCTTCATCTACAACTGGCTCGCGTATGAGCGTTACACGATCGCGTCTCCCGATCCACTGCCGAAAGGCAAGAGCACGATTCAGCTGGACTTCGCCTACGATGGTGGTGGGTTAGGCAAGGGCGGCATGGCCACACTGTTCGTCAACGACAGAAAAATAGCCGAAGGCCGCGTCGCGCACACAGTGCCGTATCTCTTCTCGTATGGCGACACCTTCGATGTGGGCGAGGACTGGTGCACGCCGGTGTCGCCAACCTACAAACTGCCGTTCAAGTTCACGGGAAACATCAAGTCGGTGACGATCGAAGCCAAGGAAGGGAATCTGAGTGCGGAGGACGTGAACCACCTCCACGAAATGCACCTGGCTGGCGTACACGATTAGCCAGCAGTGAACGCCCGTGGGTCGCCATGACACGGCGACCCACTCGGACGGGCCGCCACACATCGGCCTGCCATCGGTGTTGCTCACGAGCCAGAGAAAAACGGAGATGGCCCGTGGATTCGGGGGGTCGCTTCAAGGGACAATGCTCAAAACGAACGCTGACGCGGCGGTAACTGGCGAACCATCCCCATTACACTCATCTTCCCCGTGCCGTGTTTTCAGCCAGTCACGTGCGCGCGTTACCCGCGTTCAGTCGCTACCCGTCAGATTTTCTAAACATCGACGAGAGCGCGCAGGGGCCCCAGCCATGGTTCGTAGCGTCGCCAGCGCGCGACCGAGGTGCGATAGATCGGCTGCCGGGTCTGCCACTTGCTGGGCGTCCTCACCGCCCGCGGATTGGATTCGGGGCGCAGGCAAGCGTCGTGCCACGCCAGGCCGCAGGCTGCGATAATCCGGCGGATGACTGGTTCGGGCGCGCGGGTCAGCTCCTCGTAATCGACCTCGAGGAAGCGATCCGCCGGCAGGACGCTCCGCCAATGGTCGGTGAGCCGCCGGTAGCTGTGGAAATATGTGACCAGTTCGTCGCCTCCGGTCGGAAACGCCAGACCCGGATGGAAATGAGTTTGATGGATCGACAGCGCCGTGTCGACTGCAGCGCGGCGGCAATGGATGATGATGGCGCGCGGGAATGCCAGGTGGATCAGCCCGGCCCACAGGAAGTTGAATGGCATCTTGTCGGTCACTCGCGCCGCCGCGGGTGCTATTCCGTGCAGCACGCCGAGATAGTCTGCCGCCGCTTTGGCGAGGAACGGTTTCTGGTTCCCCTCCGCGGCGTTCCCGGCTGAATACGAGCGGTGCCACGCCGCCCCGCGCTCGTTCCAGAAATTCAACTCGTCGCCGGCCCCGACCTCGGGATGCATGGAGACGATCTGCTCGACGAGAGTTGTGCCGGACCGCGGCATGCCAAGGATCAGAACCGGCGTCGCATCGCAGCTGCCGAGCTCGGGCGCCCGCGCAATCAGTTCGGGTGTACAGCGGGCAATGAGGCGGTCAGTCTCGATGGAGAACGCGGCCGAGTCGAACGACGCAGAGCCGCGCCTGACAGCGTCTGCCGAGTCGAAATGCTGCATGGCCAGGGCGTAGTCGCCAAGATCGTCCGCCGCCTTACCGATGGCGAGGTGAATCCGCAGGAGTTGTGCCATTTCCAGCCCCGGCGTGGCTAGGGCGGCTTCCATCCGTTGCAACAGACCGTCGTCATCGTCATCTCTCGTAACGGGGCGACACCGGACCAGATCGTAGTAGCATCCCGCCAGCAGCGGCGCAATCGCGATCGCCCGTTGGAAGCACTCGCGGGCCTCGTCGAAACGGCCGAACTCAGAGAGCAGATTACCCAGCAGATCATGCGCCATGGCGTTCCCCGGATCGAGCGCCAGGGTCTGACGCAGCACCTGTTCGGCTTCCTGATTGCGATCCTCGGCCAGCAGCGCCCGTGCTTTGCCCAGGCGGCCGAAGCTGGACTTGCCTCCGGTCGCCGCCGCGCGGCGGAAACAGCCGATCGCCTCGTCGCGATGCCCCAGTTCGTAGACCAGGGCGCCGGCGCGGAACCACGCCTCTGTCAGGGATGGGCGCAGCTCAGTGGCGCGGTCGTACGCAACGATTGCCCCGCCGATGTTGCCCTGCTTCTCCAAGGCGATTCCCAGGCGAAAATGTGCATCGGCGTAGCGCGGGTTGCTGGCCACGGCCCACTGCAATGCCGCGATGGCGTCCGGTATGCGGCCAACCTCGAGGTAGGCGAGGCCGAGATCGTGCCGGATGGTGGGATTGAACGGCTCCAGCAGCGCTGCATCGCGCAACGGCGCGATCGCATCGGCTGGTCGCCCGGCTCTGAGCAGCTTACCGGCCAACGCAAGCAGAGGCGCCACCTGCTGCGGTGCGACTGGGTTTGGAGACTGGGACATGGTGCAAACCTAACATGATGCAAACCTGGCATGCTGCAAACCTGGCATGCTGCGAACCTGGCGTGGAAGATCTAGCGTGGCCATCGGAATCGCCAGCGCAATTGTGACCCGACCATGATCCGACAACCGGGAGAATTTTGCCATAGGCCATTCTGCGCGCGATCGAATGGGCGGCCGGCGGCGGCCCTTCAGTCTGATATCCAAACGTCACCTGGGCGCAATCCGCCGGAGGCTTGATGTAGAATCCGCCCTGGCCGTCGCTCTGCGGCATGACAAGGAGGAGTGCATGAGTGCTCGAAACGGCAGAGCCTTTTTGATCGCGCTGACCATAGGGTGGCGGTGTTTGCCCGTCAATTTCCGGGACCTGCGTTACTTGAACACGCGATTTGCCGGCGATTCAGAAGTATGATCTATTCGATTTCCCCTCCATGATCGAACAGACCATCTCGCATTACCGCATTGTCGAAAGACTCGGTGGTGGCGGTATGGGTGTGGTTTACAAGGCGGAAGACCTCAAACTGCGCCGTTTTGTAGCGATCAAATTCCTGCCCGAGGATGTCGCCAAAGATGCCCAAGCTCTTGCCCGTTTTAAGCGTGAAGCACAAGCGACTTCGGCCCTCAACCATCCGAACATCTGCACCATCTACGAGATCGATGAGCAAAACGGGCAAGCATTCATCGTCATGGAGTACCTGGACGGCGTAACGCTCAAGCATCGCATCGACAACCTTCCGAGGGACACGGGCTTGCTCCTCTCATTCGCGATCGAAATTGCCGACGCTCTCGACGCGGCGCATGCTCAGGGGATCATTCATCGCGATATCAAGCCCGCGAACATCTTCGTGACCAAACGTGGTCATGCCAAGATTCTCGATTTCGGAGTGGCAAAGATCATGCCCTCAGCGGTCTTTTGGAGCCAAATTGCGCTGGCTGAAACAATCGACGAACAGCACTTGACCAGCCCCGGAGCAACACTCGGAACAGTCGCCTATATGTCGCCGGAACAAGTGAAAGGGAAGGAACTGGACGAACGCACCGATCTGTTTTCGTTCGGCGCGGTGTTGTACGAGATGGCAACAGGAGCATTGCCGTTTCAAGGGGCAACTTCGGCTCTCATTTTCAAAGCAATTCTCGATTCCGATCCGCCACCTGCGAGGCTCTTTAATAGCGACATTCCGCAAAAGCTGGAAGACGTTATTAATAAGGCCTTGGAGAAAGACCGCGACCTGCGTTATCAAAGCGCTAAGGAGATGCGGGCTGAGTTGCAGCGTCTGAAGCGCGACACAGAGTTCAGACGCGTGGCGCCGGGAAGTTCCGGCGGTTTGCCCTCCGCGGCGGGCAGTGGGCCGCAAGAGGCAATCGGGCAGACGAGGCCACCTTCGGGTTCCGCACCGGCTGCGGTGATTTCGGGCTCAACCGCCGCGCGATCAGGTGAGGTCTCTGTACCTCAAAGAAGAAAAATCGGGCAGCTCGTGCTTTGGTCAGCCGTAGTGATCGCTCTCGTTGCGGGCGGCTTCTACTATTGGTCCCATCGCGGCCAGCAACTTACCGACAAAGACGCCGTTGTTCTCGCCGATTTCACCAACAATACCAGCGACCCGGTATTCGACGACACGCTGAAGACCGCGCTAAGTGTGTCTCTCAGCCAGTCGCCGTTCTTGAATGTGCTCTCCGACGGCAAAGTTGCCAACACCTTGAGCCTGATGACGCGGCCGCGCGACGCCAGGCTCACACCCGAAGTGGTTCGTGAGATCTGCCAGCGCACGGCCAGTAAGGCCTACATTGTGGGAGCCATTGTCGGCGTGGGAAGCGAATATGAGCTGCATCTTAAGGCGGTGAATTGCCATACCAACCTCACGCTCGCGCAGGCGCAGGTCACGGCATCCGGTAAAGCGAAAGTGCTGGAGGCGCTCGGCGAAGCTGCCTCCAGGCTACGGGGTAAGCTGGGGGAATCGCTGTCCACCGTACAGAAGTTTGATGTTCCGCTCGAACAAGCCACCACATCTTCGCTCGAAGCACTCAGGGAGTACAGCCTTGGGCAGAAGGCTGCTCAGGACAACGGTGCCGCCCAATCACTTCCCTTTGATCAACGCGCCATCGAACTGGATCCGAACTTTGCGATGGCCTATGGCGCCATTGGAATTCACTATTTCAACCTTGGCGAACCGGCACGAGCCAGCGAGTATCTCACCAAGGCGTTTCAGTTGCGGGAACACGCCAGCGAGCGCGAGAGGCTCTCGATCACCGCCCACTACTATTCGTCGGTGAGCGGTGAACTGGACAAGTCAGCTGAAACCTATCGGGAAAGGATTGCAACCTATCCACGGGACATCGCGGCCTACAACAATCTTGGGATCGTATACGCCGAACAGGGTCTGTTTGAAAAAGCGGTTGAGGTGACAAGAGAAGGTATCCGCATTGCACCGGAGCAAGTCACTCTCGACGAGAACCTTACTGACTACCTTCTTGCGCTGCACAGATTTGCCGATGCGCGGCAACTCATCCGCGAAATGCAGCCCCGCAAACCAGACAACTACATCTTTCCCGCGGCTTTGTATGCGCTTGCGTTTTTCTCCTCGGACTCGGCCGCGATGGCCGAACAAGAGAAATGGTTTGCGCAAAAACCCGAATACGAGAACTTCGGATTGGCCCTGGCCTCCGACTCGGAGGCTTACGCTGGTCATCTGGGCAGGGCGCGGGAACTGACAAAGCGCGCGGTGGACTCCGCCATTCGGGCAGACAGCAAAGAAGCGGGCGCGATATGGCAGGGGATTGCGGCACAGCGTGAGGCCGCCTTCGGCATCGCCACTGAGGCACGGAAGACCGCAGCAGAGGCTCTCAAGCTTGCTCCCGCGAGCCAGGGCGCGCAAGCTGAAGCGGCCCTGGCATTCGCTTTGGCGGGCGATGGGGCGCAGTCGGAGACTTTGGCGCGCGACTTAGCACAACGATTTCCACTGGACACGCAGATCCAGTCGCTGTGGCTGCCAGCAATTCAGGCGCAATTGGCGCTGAATCACAACGACCCCGCTTCGGCCCTGAAAGCGTTGCAAATACTGTCCACGCCGCTCGAGTTTGGACTAGTCGCATTTTCCGCTAACGCCTCCGGATCCTGCCTCTATCCGACCTACATTCGCGGCAAGGCGTACCTCGCTGCCGGACAAGGCACGGCCGCTGCCGCCGAATTCCAGAAGGTTCTTGATCACAAGGGTATTGTCTGGAATTGCTGGACCGGTGCCCTGTCTCAGCTTGGTGTGGCGCGGGCAAATGCGCTCGCGGCGAAAGCTTTACACGGCGCCGACTCCGATGCGGCCCGCCTGCGCGCGCTTGCGGCCTATAACGACTTCTTCATCCTGTGGAAAGATGCCGACCCCAACATCCCGATCCAGCAACAAGCCAAAGCCGAGTACTCGAAGCTACAGTGAACAGCCCAACGATTTCTGCTGGCGGCCGGACACTCAGTACCCGACTCTCAGTATCAATAGACGATGACGGCGCACCGTGAAATTGGGTTGCTGCGTACATCTCAACGAGTACTGCATCTCCTCTAGTCTCATTGACTTGCCCACTCTATCCACGTAAGATTCGCGCACCGTGCTTGGCCAGATCATCGCCCACTATCGCATTCTGGAGAAACTCGGCGGTGGCGGCATGGGTGTTGTCTACAAGGCTGAGGATGTTCGTCTGCACCGTTTCGTCGCTCTGAAATTCCTGCCCGAAGATGTCTCCCGTGACCCGCAGGCGGCCGCCCGTTTTCAACGTGAAGCGCAAGCGGCGTCGGCTCTAAACCATCCCAACATCTGCACCATCTACGACATCGGCGAGCAGGACACCCATGCGTTTATCGCGATGGAATTCCTGGAGGGAATGACCCTGAAGCACCGCATCGCCGGGCGCCCGTTGGAGATGAATTTCATCTTGTCGCTGGCTATCGAAATCGCCGACGCGCTTGATGCGGCTCACTCGGAAGGCATCGTTCACCGCGACATAAAGCCGGCAAACATCTTTGTAACCAAGCGCGGGCACGCCAAAATTCTGGATTTCGGACTGGCGAAGGTGGTGCCGACTCTCGCTGGCGCGCCCGGAGAGCGAGCGTTGGCTACTGCGGGTATCGACGAACATCTGACTAGTCCGGGCTCGACACTGGGAACCGTTGCCTACATGTCGCCCGAACAAGCCAGGGGCAGGGAACTGGACACGCGCACAGACCTGTTCTCCTTCGGATCGGTGCTGTATGAAATGGCGACTGGAGTGTTGCCCTTTCACGGGGACACCTCGGCGTTGATCTTTAAGGCCATCCTCGACAGCGATCCGCCCCCAGCCATCCGGTTCAATCGCGAGATTCCGCCCAGTTTTGAAGACATCATCAGCCGCGCCCTGGAAAAGGACCCGGATCTGCGCTTTCAAAGCGCGAAGGAAATGCGGGCCGAGCTGCAGCGGCTAAAGCGGGACAGCGAGACCGGGCGCGCGGCGGCCGGCAGTTCGGGGAAGATCGCGGTGGCGCGGGAAAGCGGGCAGCAGGCGGCGGCTACACCACCAGCGCGGGAATCCGGTTCCGGCCCCAGTTTGACTGGTTCGACCGCATTGCACGCACCGGCAGGAGCTGAGATTCAGGTAGCCGGAAAAAGAAATCTCTGGAAAGTACTGGTGCCTTCGCTGGTGGTCGCGGCGCTGGTTGCCGGAGTGCTCTATTATCGCCTTCACCAAGTTTCGAGGCTCACCGAGAAAGACACGATAGTGGTTGCTGATTTTAGCAACAGCACAGGCGATCCGGTGTTTGATGACACACTGAAAACAGCTTTGACGGTGGCGCTAAACGAATCGCCATTCCTGAACGTGCTTCCTGAAAACAAAATCACGTCCACCCTGAAGCAGATGACTCGTCCGCCGGATACGAAACTCACAGCCGAGGTGGCGCGCGAAGTGTGCGAGCGATCGGCGAGCAATGCCTACATTGCCGGCTCGATTGCAAACTTGGGCAGCCAGTATGTTTTGGAGCTGAAAGTCGTAAGCTGCCAAACCGGCGATACTTTGGCGCAGAAGCAAGTCACAGCGGAGGGAAAAGAGAAAGTATTGAATTCCGTCGGCACGGCAGCCGCCAATCTGCGCGGCGAGATGGGCGAGTCGCTCGCCTCTGTGAAGAAGTTCGATGTTCCCCTGCAGGAGGCCACAACCTCGTCACTCGAAGCTCTTAAGGCTTATAGCCTCGGCATAAGAACCCGCAATGAGAGGGGACCTGAAGCATCTTTGCTTGATTACCAGCGCGCCATTCAACTGGATCCTAATTTTGCCATGGGGTATCGCGCCATCGCTGGCTCCTACTCTGCTTTAGGCCAGATTGCGCGCGCAAGTGAGTACATCACCAAAGCTTTTGAATTGCGGGAGCATGCCAGTGAGCGCGAGAAGCTCCTCATCACGGCCGAGTTTTATTCGAACGCAACCGGTGAACTAGATAAGGCAGCACATACTTGCGAGGCACTGATCGAGAGCTACCCTCGTGACGCCGACGCTTACAACCGGTTGGGGACGATTTACAGTCTGCAGGGCCACTATGACGAAGCTATCGAGATGGCGCGCCAATGCCAGCGCATCGCGCCAGACCGCCTCGCTTCTTTTGGAAATCTCGCCGCCTATCTGATTGCTTTGAACCGGTTTTCCGAAGCGCGACAAACGATTCAGGAGGCGCACACAAGAAAGCTGGAGAGTTATATCGTGCACACCGACCTGTATCTAATGTCCTTTCTGGCAACGGATTCATCGGGTATGCAGGAAGAGCAACAGTGGTTTGCGTCAAGGCCGGACGTGGCAGACAACGGATCTTCTCTTGCGTCCGATACGGAAGCCTATACCGGCCATCTCGCGAAGGCGCGTGGGCTGACCCGCCAGTCGGTCAATGAAGCTGTGCAAGCCGACAGCAAAGAAGATGCTGCGATCTGGTGGGAGAATGCCGCGTTGCGCGAAGCTGGTTTTGGCAATTTTTCACAAGCAGGCGAGGACGCGGCGGCAGGACTTAAAGTCGCCCCTGCCAGCCAGGGTGTTACGGTCGAGGCGGCGCTGGCGTATGCGATGACTGGCGACAACGTCAAAGCCCAGTCGTTGGCACAGGATCTGAACAAGAGATATCCGCTCCACACCCAGACGCAAAACCTATGGCTGCCGGCGATTCAGGCTCAATTGTCGCTGAACCGCAAACAGGCCGATGCGGCCATCAATCAACTCCACTCGGCGTTGCCGCCCATGGAATACGCCTCCATCCCTTTTGTGAATAACGTTTCCTGCCTGTACCACACCTACATTCGCGGTGAGGCGTATCTGGCTGCCGGGCAGGGAACGGCTGCGGCGGTGGAATTTCAGAAGATTCTCGACCATAGCGGCATCGCGTGGAACTGCTGGACGGGAGCGCTGGCGCATCTCGGGGTGGCGCGCGCGAATGCGTTGCAAGCGAGAGCTTCGCAGGGTGCGGACGCCGATGCAGCCCGTGTCCGCGCCCTCGCCGCTTACAAGTATTTCCTGACGCTCTGGAAGGATGCCGACCCCGACATTCCGGTCTACAGGCAAGCCAAAGCCGAGTACACCAAGCTGCAATAACTGAAGATCTGGCTTCGGATGCACGCCGCGGTTTCGCGTGAATGACGGCCAGCAACCCACTAGTCCTCATGTTAATGCACATCCCTACCGCGCCTTTGGGTTTACAAAACAAGCCAGTTCGTAGATCGTCGGGCAAACCGGAAGCTATCCAGAAACGGCCTTCTGGGAAATTACTCCCACGGTTTGCCGATTGCGCCTGCCCCTGTTTCCAACGCTCCTGGTTCGAGAGCGCTAGGAGCTACCGGTTGTTAGCAGGCTTGAGGCGGGCCGGCTCTTCGAGGATATCCAGGAGCGCAGTCGCGCAATACGCTCGGCACGAGTGGAACTCGTGCCCTTCCCGGGCTTTACCCTTCCCGACCTTCGAGGATGCGGTGCACTGTGCGGCACAGCTGAAGCCGTGCCCTGATACAAACCCATCCGGTTTCCACTTTCTCCTATGTTTCCATTTACTTAAGTGCCATGACAGAATCGTCATCCCATATGCGTCATGACGATATGTTCCTTCAGAAACACTTGGCACACAGGGGAGCGTCCTACGAATAGATCCCGGGCGCCTCATGTCCAAGCTTCTGCACGTACTCAACGTACGACCCAGGATAAACAGTAGGATGGCGGTCGGTGCCGCTCTCACCGCCCAGTTCCAGCACACGTGAGCCGAGACCGCGAAGGAACATGCGGTCATGCGATACGAAGATCATGGTGCCTTCAAAATCCTTCAGAGCGTCCACCAGCATCTCCTTGGTCGCAAGATCCAGATGATTCGTAGGTTCGTCGAGCACCAGGAAGTTCGGCGGATTGAAGAGCATGCGCGCGATTGCCAGCCGCGATTTTTCTCCGCCAGAGAGTGCGCGGATCTTCTTATCCACGTCGTCGCCGGAGAACTGGAATGCTCCCGCCAGGTTCCGCAACGCCCCAATACTGTCCTGGGGAAAATCCTGTTGCAACTGTTCGGCGACGGTGAGATCGGAATTGAGCGTGTCTAAAGATTGTTGCGCGAAGTAGCCCATCTGCAGGCTGGCGCCGAGCCGCACGCTTCCGGCGTCAGGAGCGCTGGCTCCAGCAATCATTTTAAGAAGCGTAGTCTTACCCGCGCCGTTTCTGCCCATGACGGCCCAGCGTTCTCCGCGGCGGATGGTGAGATTGAACCCTTCATAAATCACACGCGCGCCGTAACTCTTGTGCAGATTCTCAAGGACGGCCACCTGTTCGCCGGATCGTGGGGGAACGCGAAAGTCGAATTTCACGACCTGCCGTTTTTTTGGTAGTTCGATTTTCTCGATCTTGTCCAAGGCCTTAATGCGGCTCTGCACCTGGGCCGCTTTGGCCGCGTGTGTCCTGAAACGATCGATGAAGCGCTGCTCTTTGGCCAGCATGGACTGCTGCCGGGCAAACGCCGCCTGCTGATTGTTCTCTCGCACCGCCCTTTCGCGCTCGTAGAAGTCGTAGTCACCCGAGTAGGTGATGATTTCGCCGCCGTCAATCTCTGCAATCTTTGAGACCAGACGGTTCATGAACTCGCGGTCGTGTGAAGTCATGAGCAGCGCGCCGGGAAACGACTTGAGAAACTGCTCCAGCCAGATGATGGATTCGATGTCGAGGTGATTCGTCGGTTCGTCCATCAGCAATACATCCGGCATTCCGAGCAGGACGCGTGCCAGTGCAACCCGCATTTTCCATCCGCCGGAGAGAGCGCCTACGTCGCCGTCAATCTGATCGTCTTTAAATCCCAGACCGTGCAGCACTTCACGGGCTTGCGATTCGAGCGCGTAACCGCCTAAATGTTCGTACTCCTCCTGAACGTGACCGAAGCGTTCAAGGATGCGGTCCATGTCATCCGCCTTTTCAGGGTCGGACATTTCCCGCTGCAAGGCTTCGAGTTCGTGGTGCAGATCGCCGACGCGTCCGCTGCCTGCGATTGCTTCATCCAGAACCGAACGGCCCTGCATTTCCTCGACGTCCTGGCGAAAGTAGCCGATCGTCAACTTCCTGGGGACTGAGACCGCGCCCTCGTCGGGAGTCTCCTCGCCAACCACCATCCGGAAGAGCGTCGTCTTGCCCGCTCCATTGGGACCGACCAGCCCAACTTTTTCGCCGGGATTCAACTGAAACGAAGCATCCACGAAGAGCAACTGCTTGCCATACTGCTTATTGATGTTTGAGAAAGAGATCATTTTGAAGAGTCACTTGCGGCACCGTGCCTCTTCAATAGTGTAGCCGCAGTGTAGCTCTGCCAGAAAATTGCCGGCTAAGACTTGGCGCATTGGGGATCAGTGAACAGAAATCCGGGATCGCAAAATCCACACTTGACATTGGCAGATAATCCACTACCATATGGTTGTGGATAAATTAGGTACAACGTTTGCGGCTTTGTCTGATCCAACCCGGCGGGCAATGATCGAACGACTCTCCCATGGGCCTGCCTCGGTACATGGATTGACGGAACCGTTTGCACTCTCGCAGCAGATGATTTCAAAACATATCGCCTACCTGGTGCGGGCGCGGATTGTGATCAAGACTAAGCGTGGACGAGAGAGTGTGTGCACGCTGAGGCCAGAGGCGATTAAAAAAGTCCGCGACTGGGCG
Organism: Acidobacteriota bacterium; assembly: GCA_013289685.1. GTDB lineage: Bacteria > Acidobacteriota > Terriglobia > Terriglobales > Acidobacteriaceae > Sulfotelmatobacter. Next base: position 36,377 of record JABCZL010000018.1, read on the forward strand.
TTTAGCTATCGCCGATTCTGGGAAGAGAGCTTCGACAAACTGGATGCGGTTGTAAATCAAATGAAGAAAGATCAAATAAAGAAAGAGGAGGCCAGAGATGACAAAAAACACAGTGAACGAAATCGAGCGGATGGTCGTTACAAGAATTTTTGATGCCCCACGCGAGTTGGTCTGGAAGGCGTGGACAGACCCGAAGTACGTGATGCAGTGGTGGGGGCCGAAGGGTTTTACTTCGCCGGTTTGCAAGATGGATTTTCGCGTGGGAGGAAAATATCTCATCTGCACGAGAACGCCGGATGGACAGGAGTTCTGGCATGGCGGTGAATACCATGAGATTGTTCCGCACGAGAAGATCATTTCCTCCATGTACTTTTCGGACTCGGAGGGAAACAAGGTTGAGCCTGCACAATTGGGAATCGAACATGAGGCTATAGAAGGTGCGAACGACGTGATTCTGTTTGAGGATCTTGGAAACGGCCAGACGAAACTCACCTTCATTGGAAATGAACCCATGGAGAGCGCAACAAATAGCGGTCAACTGGAGGGCATGAACCAGGTACTCGATAAAGTTGCTGAGGTTGTTACGAAGCTAGCGCAGGCGAAATAAGAAGTTGGAGTTTTGATGATTGTCGTGCGCGAGATCGGAACGCAACGCAACGCGGGTCCGTTCCGAAAACCTAAGGGTGGGCGGGGCGGGCAGCCCGGCTTTCAAACTGCAGAAGCCACCACACCAGCGGGTGCCCTGTCCTTCGCGTACGTCGCGAAGGGCGGGTACGTCCACAGCGGGTGGGGTAGAACGGCCTCTTAGGGGCGATTTACTTGCCCGTTCCCGTGAGATTCGACGTTTGCGGGTTATTGCTGGCGCTGTCCTGGACGATCAACTGACCCGTCTGCGTTCCGGTCACCGTCGGACTGAAGGTCACGCTAATCGTGCAGTTCGCTTTGGCGATTAAGCTCGCCTCGCACGTCGTCGCCGAAACCGCAAAATGGCCTGTCGTCGAGATTGCGATTCCAGTCAGATCTACGGGTTGGTTGTTCGTCAAAGTAAAGGTTTTCGCCGCACTGGTAGTGCCGACATTCTGCTGCGCATAGACAGCGCTGGCCGGCGCCAATGTCGCAGGTTTGACGCCCGTCCCCGCCAGGGGTACCGTCTGCGGACTATTAACGGCGTTATCGGTAAAGGTGAGCGTCCCGGTTAGCTTACCCAAAGCCATCGGCGTGAAGGTAATGCTCACCTTGCAGCTCTTCTTCCCAGCGAGCGTGGCCCCACAGGTGTTCGCGGAGATCGCGAAGTCACCGCTGGGCGTGATGCTGCTGATCTCGAGCGTGCCCGTGCCTGTGTTTTTCAGCGTCACCGTTCTTGCGGGGCTGGTCGTGCCGACCACCTCATTGCCAAAACTCAGGGAGATCGGGGAGATCCCGGGCGGCGGCAGACCACCGGTGAGCGGTATCGTGCCGGAAGTAAGTGAACCGTAGTTGCTATCGCCCGCATAGGTCGCATCCACGTAATGCGTTCCAGCGGCGGGCGGCGCGATGCCGTTCACTGTGGCCGTCGCGGTTTCGGTCGGCACCGTCAGCAGGATCGAGGCTGTAGTGACGTTCTTGGTCAACATGGCCAGGTCGGGCAGGCCATCACCGTTGAAGTCGGCCGCGACGATGGCAAACGGTCCGAGAAAACTCTGGCTTACGGCAGGAGTAGCGGCTGTCACCGTGAACGTGCCATCTCCTGCACCGATGAGAAGAACTATCCGATCATTGTATTCATCGATTCCCGCAATATCGATCTTGCCGTCGTGGTTGAAGTCTCCCGCCTTAAGACTATAAAGTTCACTCGGAACCGGAATCGGGCTGGCCGAAGTTTCTGTGAAAGTTCCATCTCCGTTGCCGAGGGCGATCTCAACGCCATTCAGGTCAGAGAAAGCTAAATCGAGAACGCCATCGCCATTGAAGTCGGCGACTAGTACCGAAGTGGGGAAGTAGTCGAGGGTGAACGTTGTTACCTTAGAGAATGTAAATGTCCCATCGCCTTTACCAAGAAAAATGGTTGGACTGCCGCCGAATTCGAAGTAATTCGGAGTCACAAAATCGGGAATGCCATCCCCGTTGAAATCTCCGGTTGCAATCAAAGCAAAATCCGCGGTCAGATCAAGGTTCGGACCCGCCGCCGCGAACGTCCCGTCCCCGTTTCCAAGGAGAATCGTCACGCCTCCCGATGAGACGTAGTCGCCGACAACCGCGAGATCCAACTTGCCATCCCCATTGAAGTCAGCGGCAGCCAAGGTTCCTAGAATGACATCGCCTCCCGTTATAGGTTGGCTATAAACCGGACGTGTTTTCGGTGTTTCGAATGTTCCATCGCCCTTGCCCAGTAGGACTGTGATGTAGCTGATAGAGTTCCCGTTGTAACTCAGCACAGCTAGGTCACCCTTGCCGTCGCCGTTGAAATCGCCGCCAATCATCGTTGGGTAAGATTGGACACCCGCCGGTTGAACTGTAGGACCTGTTGTAAATGTGCCGTCGCCTTTACCGAACAAAATCGTAATGGAGAACGGACCACCGATTGCGTTGTTGCTCCAGAGTATCGCCAAATCCGGAATGCCATCTCCGTTGAAATCTTCGGTTACCTCAGACAGCGCATTGCCGCCCATGGCGGGCGTCTGCGATATAAGCCAGCCATTCCCGTGGGCGCCTGCTCCCAACGCAGCGGTCGCAAGCACGTTATTGCCGAAGCTTGTATCGACGAACGAAACGCTTCCGGTGGGCGCGGCTGGGCCGCCGTATCCAATGATGGTGGCCGTGAGGCTGTAGTTTCCCGGCGTTCCATTCAATGTGATGGCGGCCGTATCGCTGTAGACGGGGCTGGGTGCAGGACCTACATTCAGCGATGCAATGTTCGATGCACTCGCCAGGCCAAAGCCGTCCTCGACGAACTGCGCCTGGTACTTGTGCGCGCCTGGCCCGGGTATTAACTTGAAGGTCGCGGTTCCGGAGTTGTTCAGCGCGGACGAAGCAATAATATGTATATCGGTGCAATGTGGCGCGGAGGCATCGCAGAAGTTGACCTGCCCGGCAGTTACCGGGGTAGTGCCGACTGTCACGTGCGCGGTAAGGAGCACCACGGTTCCCGGAGCGACGCTCGTGACCGGCGACCCTCCCGACGTCAGACTCAATGTGGTAGACGTAGCGGGCAGAAGACCCCACAATGGGATCGAACTGGAAACGCTGGATTTGTATTTGCCCTCAGGGGGAAAACTTGCCTGAGCCAGATGTCGGCCTACGCCATTGACTTGAACACCGGCGCTTGCGCTCGCCGTCTCCGTTGGCTCGGTCAGGTACAGCCCTTGGCTACTGCTGTAATAGCCGCCAGCTACGATGTCCGGGTATCCATCCGCATTGAGGTCACCCACGCCAACTTCGAGATAGTAAGGAACATTGAGGCCCGAAACCACTGGAAAACTCTCGCTGAGTGAGCCGCTGCCATTGTTCAAAAAAACCGTCGCACTGCCGGTCGAATCAGCCAGAACCACGTCCGCTTTGCCATCCTGGTTGAAATCCGCCACCTGGATCCAGGTAACGATGGTTGATGTCGAGCCCGGACTGGAAAATGGCGAATTGAATGTCCCATCCCCATTTCCCGTGAGTACGCTCACCGATTCATTGGTACTGGTATAGTCGCCCGCCGGCACAGCGATATCAAGCTTGCCATCACCGTTGAAGTCAGCGACGGCGATGGGTGAGGGTGAACCGCTGCTTGCTGAATTCACGGATCCCGACGCCGCAAATGTGCCATCCCCGTTTCCCAGAAGAATGGCAATCGTACCGTTGGTCTGCGTGACGGCCAAATCCATCTTGCCGTCTCCGTTGAAATCGCCGGTGGCGAAGTTCAATGGACTTCCGGAAATAGGCGGGTTGGTCGTTTCTGCCGTAAAAGTCCCATCCCCATTGCCGAGGAGAATGTCCACGGTCTGAATGTCAGCGTTGGTGATAACGGCCAGGTCGGCAATTCCATCTCCATTGAAATCTGCGACCACGATCTGCTCGACACCGACATTGGAGCCTGGTACCGAGGCCATAACCGGCTTTGCAAACGTGCCATCCCCTTTACCCAGCAGGATCGCTATCTCGTTCGAACCATACAAAGGTACGGCCAAATCCGGAATTCCGTCCCCATTGAAGTCAGCGCTGACAATTGGATAGCTTGTAGGTCCTTGAATGGAAGGGGTGGCCGCTTTGGTATAGGTTCCATCCGACTTGCCCAGGTAGATCGACACCTGATTGGAACCCAACACCAGGTCGGGAATGCCGTCTCCGTTAAGGTCCACCACCAACACGAAATAGGTGCCCTGTGTGTTCGGCAGTGATTTTGGGTTTGGCCAGCCGACGCCGGCAACAGCGGTGCCCAAGGATCCGACGGCCAGGACCGAATTCCCGTTGCTGGCATCAAGAAAGGAGACAGTCCCAGTGGGCGCAACTGTTCCTCCCGCTTCCGTCACGGTTCCAGTCAGCGTGTAATTCCCCCAAGCCCCCGTTTCCGCAATCGAGGTGGCTGTCGCAAATGGCCCTACAGTTCCGGTCACTGTCAGCGGCGAGGCGCTCGATGCACTGCCGGCATACGCATTGGTGCCGACAAACACAGCCTTATACTTGTGGCTGCCGATCCCCGGGCGAAACTTGTAAGTAGCCGTGCCAGAACTCGTCAGTTGCGCGGTGGCGAGAATGTGAATGTCCGTGCAATATGCTGCCTTTGCATCGCAGAAATTCACCTCTCCCTGTTTCACTCCCGTGGTTCCTGCCTCGACAGTAGCGGTCAGGGTGACAAGGCTGCCTGCCTTCACAGAAGTCACCACAACGCCGTTTGAAGTTACTGCAAGCGAGGTTGTTGTGGTCGTACGGGCGAATGCCGAGGAACTTATTGCCGCTGTGCACACCATCAGCGCGACCTTCAGTAACAGTAACGGATGTCGAGCTGCTGTACTCACTGATGCCAATCGGAGTGGAGAGAACATGTTGCTCGCCTCCCATAACTTCGCGACTTGTTCTCGCACCAGAAGCAGGGAAGAAATGAGACGAAAACGGGGCTCTGGACCTGACTGCCGATTTGGAAAATAAATTTGCGTCATCGAGTTAAAAGAACCACACTTTCTCGCTATCTCAAGAACGTCGAGGATTCTACTCCTATTTCATCAGCTAGTAACGTGTGAAAAGACTTGCAGCTGCAGCGCGATTGCAATTTCGACGTGGTGAGGTCACTATCTCTAAGAACGCCTCCCCTAAGGCAGGCAACATCTACTCCGGACCCGCCTTGCGGGAGAGCTTCGATCCAGTTTTGCACCGGACCTGACTTATCGGATCGCCAAGAACCTCAGGAAAACTGGGACTCCGGATGGACAGTCAGTCGTCTTTCCGAGCGCAAAATCGGCGCTACCAATGACAGCAAGTTCAGTTCTTCTGATTAAAGTTGCCCAACACTCATTACCTTTGAGATAGGCTAGGTTCATTCGTGTTGAAGTAAGCCTTTCGTCATATCCCCGTGTCTTTTATTACCAGTTGTTGAACAAAGATGCTCCGCGGAGAAATTTGTCAACCATCCATCCACAATCAGGGAGCAACATCTCATCTTGCACTAAGGGTTCCGCTTCTCCCAGAAATCCCTGCGCGCCGATGCGATAACTGCGGGTCGGACGTTGGAGCAGGGAATCGCAACGCCTGAAAAAGACAGTCGCCTGCCTGACAAATCCTGCTCGACGAGAGGCGGGGGATTGGCTGGAATTATCTCCAGGACGGCAGAGAGACCCACGTTCTTCTCTGTGATTATTACTGGAACATCGACTGGGTGAAGGTCACTTCGCGAGAATTTCACGACCTTTAAGCCGCACGAACAGCACGACCAGGCTGTGCATTTAATGGCGCACGAACTTCGCGTTCCTGATTCGAGAACTCCAGTCCCGAACATTCGCGGCGCAATTCCTGTCTGAATCCTCCTTGTGAGTATTTCATCCAAAGAGTGCGTCCGGGCCGTCTGTCCGTGGCGTCTACCAGAAGCGAGGAGTCCAATGGATGTTTGAGAGTATTCTTTGCCAAGTAACGGAATATGATCCTGACGTCCTTGAGTCCCTGATTGAGCTCGCAGTCGAAATTGCTCGCGAGGGTCGGGAGGGAAGGCGGGTTGGCACGCTATTCACCCTCGGCGATGAGAGTGCTGTGCTCGCGAGATCCAGACCGTTGATTTTGGACCCGCTGTCGGGGCATCCTGAGTCTTCTCTGCATCTCACCAATCCCAATTTACGCGGAACCATCAAGGAATTGGCGCAACTGGATGGCGGGTTCGTTGTAAGTCGCGAAGGAATTGTCCTCTCCGCGTGCCGCTATCTCGATGCCGTGGCCGAACAAGTGGATGTGCCGTTGGGACTCGGCAGCCGTCACATTGCCGCCGCCAACATGAGCGCAGTTACCAAAGCGGTGGGAATTGTCGTCTCTGAGAGTTCGGTGGTGCGGCTTTTCTGCCACGGTCGGTTGGTCGGCGAAATCATTCCCGAGGTTTGGATGATGGATCACGCCCACCTGCGTGGCACCGTGAAGAGGGAACACGTCGGGGAACTGACGATTCTGACACCAAATCTGCGGCCGGCCTCGATCGCGAAGTGAAGGACAAACCACTGATCTACGAAACGGTGAGGCTCATGCCGAGGTGTACATCAGCCGCTGGTTTGACTCGGTGTGCGCGCCACCGCTTGTGGCCGTCACTGGTGGGAATGCGTAATCGCCCGCAACGAACCCCGGGGCCTGTGGGGCTATGGCAGCGCGGGATTATGGTTTCAGAAGCGACTTCCCGTAACCAACAGGAATGGCGAAGTTCGAGCCGCCGAACTCACGCACCATGGCAAAATTAATTCCTATAACTTTGCCCTGGTCATTGAAAAGCGGGCCACCCGAGCCGCCCGAGGTGGTTTGAGCGTCATAGACGATCTTGTCAGGCAGTACGTCGCCAATGTGCCCCTGAGTGGTGATGGGCCTGATCAGGTGGCGACGGGCCAGTTCCTCCATCACCTGCTTCGAGTCACCTTTGGATGCGGTGGCGATCGATTGGAGGGTCTCTGCTCCCGTTCTAGCGAGAATTGCATCGAGAGCTGTCGGATATCCAAGCAGCACGACGGGACCGCCGCTGACCGCCGAACCGCGGCCATCGGCAAGGGCTATCTGTTTGATTCCGAGTTGTGAAATATCTGCTCTTAGGACAGCGACGTCAGCAGCGGACGAAATCTTCTCAGTGTTGATGGCAATGCCATGCGGGACGCCCGGGAAATACGCTGTCATCTCCACGGTTACTGGCTCAATCCCTTGATCGAGCATTTCCTTTAAATCATCGTTCTCCCACCACGGTTCGGCCACGTGATGATTCGTTAGGATTTGTCCAGTAGTGGAGGCGAGAAATCCCGTGCCAAAAGCATCCAAGTGTACTTCCGGCCCGCTGCCAGTGAGGCTCAAGAGCGGGTTGTCATGTTCGTCAGTCTTCGGGGCGCCAGTGCTGGTCATCTCAGCGTAGTGCAATCTCAATCCGGTGGTGTGCTCCCGGAAGGCAAGCACAATGTGGATCAGGCAGACGCTGGGCTCGTAAGACTGGATGATCGTCTGCGCCACCTTGCCCTCGGTCTCGAGCTTTTGCAGACGGGTTTCTACTGCCGTTAACTGATTTTGCAAAGCAGATGTGTTCTCGTCTTTGCTGGCTGCAATCTGCGACCGCAGGTCTTCGCTCCTTTTCTGAAGTTGCACTTTTTGAGGATCGCCAGCCAGGGATGGACTGTGTTCGCTCGCCGCAAGACCCCGGCGCGAACTCTCCGTCAATCGTTGTTCAGTTAGCATGCCGGTTTGCAATCGTGTGATCGCTGCGTAGACCCGGGTATTCTGTTGTTGGTTGTGGCGGTACACGAGGAAGGAGACCACTGCAGCGGCCACAAGCACGGCAATTGCTGTCAGCCCGCCTACCCGGAGCGTCCGTCGTTCCTCGTTGACCGCGGTCACCACCTGCTGGGTAGCGTTTCGATTCTCTTCAGCAAGGCGCAAGCGCTCGCGAAATCCGTCCGCAACGGATTTATCCCGCAGTTGGGAACGCAACCGCGATAAGAATTCGTGTGAGTCGAAGGGTAGTGACAATACATCGTCGGCACCAAGATCAAGCCCCCGCGTACGCTCGGCGGATCCTCCCGGCGAGAGCATCACAACACGAATATGGTGAGTCTGCTCGGAACCCTTGATTTCGGAGAGAAGGTCACAGCAATCGAGTTGGGGCGGATTCGCACCCAGGATCACTACGTCGGGATCGAAGGCGACCACCGCTTTCATACCTTGCTGGTAGTCGATCGAGACTACATATCCCGCATCGCGCAGGATGGCGACGATTTGCTCCCTGAGAGCATCATCGGATTCCACCACAAGCAATTTCCCAGCTTTGGAGTTCATAGCATCCTGTCTCTTAGGATGGCGCCAGACCGTCGGAGGATTCAGTTCGCCCAAATATTAAATACTCTTGCCGATGACGAAGCAATGGTGAATGCCGCACACCAACTCCAGAAAGGGGGTGAGCGCAAGTTGGGTGAACTCAGATCGCATGTGAAATCCCAGCCGTTGGGTGCGCGTGGCCGGGTTACGTCTCAATAACAAAGTAACCGTTCGCGCGAGAGAACTAGAGGCCCAGGTCACTCAATCCTGGATGGCCTTCGGGACGTCGCCCGAGTGCCCAGTGGTATTTGCGATCTGATTCCGAGATGGGAAGGTCGTTGATGGACGCAAACCGTGACGCCATCAGGCCGTCGCTATTGAACTCCCAGTTCTCATTGCCATAAGACCGATACCAGTGACCGGAGTCGTCGTGCCACTCGTAGGCGAAGCGTACCGCGATGCGATTCTCTGTAAATGCCCAAAGTTCCTTGATGAGCCGGTAATCCAATTCCTTCGCCCACTTGCGAGAAAGAAATGCGATGATTTCGTTTCTCCCATTGATGAACTCCGAACGGTTTCTCCATCGCGAGTCGATCGTATAGGCCAGAGCTACTTTCCCTGGATCGCGAGTGTTCCAACCATCTTCGGCGAGGCGCACCTTTTGAATCGCACTTTCGCGGGTGAATGGAGGCAAGGGAGGGCGGGTCTCCGTCGTAGCGGTTGTCATGGTTGATCTCCTTAGGGCATTCCGACGCTATAGGTTTAACGGGACATCCCTCTGGTCAGCCGAATGTGAACGAAAAGGCCTCCAGACCAGAAATCGAGAAACTCGATCTCGACTTCTCGATCAATGATGGGCATCGGTTGACGGATCAGCTGATACATCCGTGGCTCGGCAACCGTGCCGTTGCCTTGTTCGTCTATGTCGACCCCGTGAGCGGCGGTCGGCGGCTGTCCATCGATGAGCATCGATGAGCACGCGAAATCGCACCGACGTTCCCGGTGCTGCGGGCCCCATACATCGGGTCAGGCTACTATCTCGCCGACTTGGTGACAATGGCAGCCAGACTCCGCCCTCGCACGGGCGCCGCAAGCCTGACACTCGGCCAGGGCCGCGCTAGGGATTATGGTACGGTTTTGCCCCAGCTACCGAGAATTTTCAAGGACTTAGCGGTAGTCCGCCTCGTAGTTCTCTAAAGCGGTGTATGGCTGTTCTTTCACAGCGGTAACAAACATGACCGACGGATCTGCAACTCCGGCAGATTTTTTGTATCGGTGACGGCCGCTCGGATCATCTGTACGAATTCAGGGTCGATCTCAAAGGATATGCGGTCGAGGATGTTATTTACCGTGAAACGTTCCGCGAGCGCGATGAACGGCATCTGCGAATATTGATTCGCACCGTCACGAGAACGTCGGCCATTGCCACTCAAAGACACCGCGCTGGTGCGTCAAAATATCGAGGGAACCAGCGAGCGGGTGATCGATCTCGGCGGGTCTGTCACCTGAAGAAGATCAAGTGTGATATACCGTTGTAGATTTTTATACGACCTCTAGGGTGAAAATGCATCCATATGCTCAATTGGTTGCGGCAGCGGTTGCCTTACACGCTGTTTTTGAAATCGACCCGGGTATCCTCGAACCGTAGAGCCGGCACATGCGGTTGGCAGTACCGGGCGCTAGCAGAATTGGGGGAGACACCATGACCCAGGTCCAGAAACGCTATCTGTTGATCGGCGGAGTTCTTGGCTTGATCGTTGTCGCTCTGATCATTGGAGCCGTTCGGCCGACCAAGCAAGCCATGGGTGCGCCGCCCAGCACCCCGGATGTCGAGGTGACGCAGGTTCAGAAAGAAGATATTCCCATCTATCGGGAGTGGATTGGTACTCTCGACGGACTCGTCAACGCTGACGTTAGGGCGCAGGTTACTGGCTACCTGCTAAAGCAAGGCTATCAGGAGGGCGCGTCGGTTAAGCAGGGCCAGCTCCTTTTCCAGATCGATCCGCGGCCTTTTCAGGCGGTGCTCGATCAGGCTCAAGGCCAGCTTGCTCAGGCGAAGGCCGCGCTGGCCAACGCCGCAGCGGTTCAGCGCCGGACCGAACTAGACGTCCAGCGCTACAAGCCGTTGGCGGAGCAACAGGCAGCGAGCCAGCAAGATCTCGACAACGCGGTTCAAAACAATCTCGCCGCGCTCGCTACCGTAGAAACCGCCAAGGCTCAGATCAAGACCTACGAAGCCGCGGTTGAAACCGCGAAAATCAATCTCGACTTTACCCGCCTCGTTTCGCCCATCGACGGCGTGGCCGGCCAGGCGCAACTGCAAGTTGGCGCGCTGGTCAGCCCCAATAGCGGGGTGGTCACTTCCGTTTCTACAGTGGATCCGATCAAGGTCTATTTCACCGTGAGCGAGCCTCAATATCTTTCATGGCGGAGACGTTTTCCGACCGAGGAGAGCCGCTTGCAGGCCGACAAGGAACTGCGGCTGCAACTGATCTTAGCGGACGGATCAACCTATCCCCACGAAGGAAAGTTCTATTTTGCCGACCGCCAGGTGAACGAGACCACCGGAGCGATTCGACTCGCCGGACTCTTTCCTAATCCAAACAATATTTTGAGGCCCGGCGGCTATGCCAAAATCCGCGCCGTAACCCAAACCCAGCCGGGGGCGTTGCTGGTTCCGCAACGGGCAGTGTCGGAACTGCAGGGCGGCTACCAGGTGGCTGTCGTTGGCGCCGACAACAAAGTTGACGTTCGAACTGTCACCGTGGGCGACCGGGTTGATAACCGATGGATCATCGCGAACGGGCTCAACCCCGGAGACAGAGTCGTGGTTGAAGGAGTTCAGAGGATGCGCACCGGTGTGCACGTGAATCCCAAGCCATTCACGCAGAACCAAGGTTCGACAAGCCAAGGTTCGCCAAGCCAAGGATCGACGAATCGATAGGACGGATGACCCATGTCGAAATTCTTCATCAATCGTCCCATCGTCGCCATGGTGATTTCCATCGTCATGGTGTTGGTTGGCGCGCTCACCGTGCTGAGCTTGCCCGTCGCACAGTTTCCCAACATCACTCCCCCCGAGATTCAAGTCCTTGCCACGTACGTGGGAGCCGACGCGCAGACGCTGGAGCAAGCCGTGGCTACTCCTATCGAGCAGCAGATGAACGGAGTCGACAACGAGAACTACATGTACTCGCTGAACGCCACCGGCAACTCAACCACCAGCCTGATTGTTGACTTTGACGTAAAGACCGACCCGAATACCGATTTCATTCTCACGCAATCGCGGGAGACCCAGGCCGCTTCTCAGCTTCCATCGGACGTTACCAATTACGGCGTCACGGTGCGAAAATCGGTCACCGCTCCTTTGATGTGGGTTGCGCTTTATTCTCCGCAGGGAACGTATGACGCACGGTTTCTCGCGAACTACGCCTACATCAATCTCACCGACCCGATTCTTCGCTCACCAGGCATTGGCAACGTTCAAGTGTTCGGCGCTGGTCAATACGCGATGCGCCTTTGGGTAAAGCCGGACACCTTGGCGAAACTTGGCATCACCGTTCCGGAGATCGTCACCGCCATTCAGTCACAAAACACCGTGAACCCGGCCGGCAAAGCCGGAGGTGAACCCGCTCCGAAGGGCCAAGAGTTTACGTATTCGGTGCTGGCTCAGGGACGCCTGGTGTCGCCGGAAGAATTCGGAAACATCGTGGTTCGCGAAACGCCCGACGGTGCGACGGTGCGCGTGCGCGATGTCGCTCGCATCGAACTGGGTGCGCAAGACTACAGTGTTGCCGGACGTTTCAACGGCAAGCCAGGCGCGATTATTGCTGCCTACCAATTGCCCGGATCGAACGCAGTCGACGCAGCTGACGGTGTCAAGAAGCTGATGGCGCAGATGAAAGAGCGCTTCCCTGAGGACATGGATTTCGCCGTTTCTCAGGACACAACGCTTGCCGTGACGCAAGGCATCAAGGAAATCATCTGGACTCTCCTGATTGCGCTCGTCCTTGTCATCATCGTTGTTTTTCTTTTCCTCCAGAGCTGGCGCTCAACGCTGATTCCACTGCTGGCTGTGCCGGTTTCGCTGGTGGGAACGTTCGTGCTCTTCCCGCTGTTCGGTTTTTCCATCAATACTCTATCTCTCTTCGGGCTGGTGCTGGCAATCGGCCTGGTCGTCGATGACGCTATCGTTGTCGTCGAGGGCGTGGAACGGCATATCGAAGAGGGCATGACTCCAAAGAATGCAGCGCTTAAAGCGATGGAGGAACTGTCCGGTCCGGTGGTGGGAATAGCCCTGGTTCTCTCCGCCGTATTCGTGCCCACTGCCTTCATTCCCGGGATTACTGGCAGGCTGTATCAGCAATTCGCAGTCACGATCGCCATCTCGGTGATTTTGTCAGCGTTCAACGCGCTCACGCTGAGCCCTGCCCTGGCCGCATTGCTTCTTCGACCCCGCGAAGAGAGCCATGGCCTGCTGCGGAGATTCTTCGATTGGTTTAACCGGGTTTTTGAACGAGCCACTGAGGGCTATGTCGGTTGGAGCGGTGTCCTGCTCAAGAAGACGGCAGTGGTGGTTGTGCTGCTGCTGGTCTTTTGCCTCGCGGCGGGATTCTTCGCCAATCGGGTGCCGTCGAGCTTTCTTCCCGATGAAGATCAGGGCTATGTCTATGTGAATCTGCAATTGCCCAATGACGCATCGTTGGAGCGAACCTCGCAGGCAGCGACACAGATCGAGAACATTCTGGCTAGCACTCCGGGTGTGAAGTACACGACCAGCGTCATCGGCTTCAGCTTGCTCAGTTTTGTTCGCACCAGTTACAACGCGTTCTTTGTCGTCACTCTGAAGCCGTGGGACGAGCGCACCTCCCGAGCCGAGCAGTTTCAATCGATCAAGGCGCATTTGAATCAGCAGCTTTCCAAATTGCCGGCTGGAATCGCATTCAGTTTTTCGCCGCCGGCCATCCCGGGCGTTGGCACCGCAGGCGGATTCACCTTCATCCTCGAAGACCGCTCGGGCGGCAGCATCCAATTCCTGTCGCAAAACTTGAGCACGTTTCTCGACGCGGCGCGAAAGCGGCCGGAAATCGCCAGCCTGAGTACGACGTTTCTGCCCAGCGTTCCGCAGAAGTTCGTCGACGTCAATCGTGACAAAGTGTTGAAGCAGGGCGTCAATCTTTCCGACGTCTACCGCACCATCCAGGCATTCATGGGCGGATATTTCATCAATTACTTCAACCGCTTTGGCCGCCAGTGGCAGGTCTACATCGAAGCCGAGAGCGAGGATCGTGCCAGTGCGGAGAACGTTGGGCGATTCTATGTCCGCAACAACAAGGGCGAGAACGTTCCGCTGTCTACGCTCGCCACGGTGAGATCGCAGCTCGGCCCCGAATTCACACAGCGCTTTAATGAGTACCGTTGCGCACAAATCAACGGGAGCGCGGCGCCGGGCTACAGCGCTGATCAGGCGACCGCCGCCCTCGAGGAAGTTTTCAAACAAACCATGCCGCGAGAAATGGGATTCGACTACTCCGGGATCTCGTATCTGGAACAGAAAGCGCGCCAGGGAGTGCCACCCGCGGCCATCTTTGGCCTGTCGCTGTTGTTCGTGTTCCTGATTCTGGCGGCGCTTTATGAAAGCTGGTCGCTGCCTTTCAGCGTACTGCTCAGCACGCCGGTGGCGGTCTTTGGAGCGTTTGCAGTGCTGTGGCTGCGCCGAACTTTGCTCAGCGTTTTCCTGCCGCCCTACTTGGTGCAGATTGAAAGCGACATCTTTTCGCAGATCGGCTTAATCATGCTGATCGGCCTGGCGGCGAAGAACGCGATTTTGATCGTCGAGTTTGCCAAGGAACAGTATGAACACGGAAAACCGCTGGCCGACGCCGCGCTCGAAGGCGCGAGGCTGCGGCTGCGACCGATCCTGATGACATCGTTCGCGTTTATCCTCGGCTGCGTTCCACTCTGGACAGCAAGCGGGGCAGGTTCGGTAGCCCGGCGGATCATGGGGACGGCCGTGATCGGCGGGATGCTCGCTGCCAGCGCGATCGGGATCTTTTTCATACCGGGTATCTTTTATATGGTCGAGAAATGGTCGGGCGCTGGCAAGGAACCTGCATCCGGCATTTTGCCCGCTGCGCCTTCACCCGCGCCCGGAGACTGAAGCAGGTCAATTGAACGACTTGGAAATCAAACGGAGTTTGCGCAATTATGAAGATCGCGAAATTGCTTAGCGCGGCGCTGCTCTCGGGCATGCTGGCGGGTTGCATGGTCGGGCCAAAGTATCATCGCCCAGCCGTTCAGACTCCGAATTCTTTTCGAGATCTGGCAGACAACCCTCAGGTTCAGGCGCAGACTGCCTCATACGCTGATCTGCCGTGGTGGCAGGTATTTCAGGATCCGAAGCTGCAGGAGCTGGTTCGCACCGCATTAAAGCAGAACTACGATTTGCAACTCGCGACGGAACGCATCAACGCTGCCCGTTCGCAGCTTGCGATTACTCGTTCGAGCTTGTTCCCCCAAGTATCGGGCAATGCCGATTTCAGCGGCGGGAAAGAACATGTCATCCAGTCCCATTACAACTTCCTGACCTTGACGGCCGACGCCGCGTTCCAGTTGGATTTCTTCGGCCGTTTGCGCCGTGCCAACGAAGCGGCCCGTGCCCAACTGCTGGCCACCGAAGATGCGCGCCAGGTTGTCGCATTAACCCTCGTCAGCGATCTTGCGAGCGACTATTTCACGCTGCTGCAACTCGATCTGCAACTCGCGATCACTCGTGATACGGTCAAGACCCAGACCGATTCGGTCAAACTTACCCAGCTGCGGCTCGACCACGGCGTTGCCACCAAGTTGGATGTGCTTCAAGCCCAACAGGTGCTGGATACCGCCAATGCGGCGATCCCGGACCTGGAGCGACAAATTGCTCAGGAAGAAGATGCCATCAGCATCCTGCTCGGCAATTACCCACAAGACATCGCACGCGGGATTCCGCTCGTCGAGCAAACCCTCCCGCCTGAAGTTCCGCCCGGCCTTCCATCTTCGATCATCGAGCGCCGGCCCGATATTCGAGAGGCGGAACAGATCTTGGTTGCTGCGAACGCCGACATCGGAGTCGCCAAAGCGCAGTTCTTTCCGCAAATCTCGCTGACCGGCTCGGGAGGCGGTTCTTTCGGTCGCAGCAGCACCTTCTCAAGCCTCATGACAACGCAGCTTGGCATCTGGTCCTATGGCGCGCAGGTGAGCCAGCCAATCTTTACCGGAGGCGCGCTGAAAGGGAATTTGCATCTGGCAGAGTCTCAACACCAACAGGCTTTGATCACTTACAAGGAAGCGATCCAGCACTCTTTTGGAGAAGTCTCAGACGCGCTCATCGGCTACGAGAAGCTTCATCAGGTCCGGACACGCCAGCAGGATTCGGTGGCCGATCTCCAGGAAACTGTCCGCATTTCCACGCTTCGCTACAAGGGCGGCACGACGACATACCTCGAAGTACTCGACGGACAGCGCTCGCTTTACGGCGCCGAACTGACGCTCGCAGCGGCACGGGGAGATGAATATCGCAGCTTGGTCCAGCTGTATAAAGCGCTTGGTGGAGGCTGGCAACAGTAAAATCTTCGGCCAGTCCAGGAGATAGTCTATCGAGCGCGGGTGTTTGACTGCCGCGAAGCGGCAGCGGGGACAATGAATAATGACGACGATGCGCGAATACCGATGTGAAATCTGCGGAATTGTGGACACTCGTCCCATCCACTGGTTCGTTATACAGTGCGGGGACTCGCAGCTCACGGTTCATCGCTGGAATTCAGAGGCCGCGAACGCAGTTGGCGCCCGGCATTACTGCGGCGAAGCCCACGCCGAGGTATACATCAGCCGGTGGTTCGATTCGATCTGCTCGCCGCCCAAACCCAATTTCAACCTGCCCTCGCCAGCCAAATGAAACGCCGATTGTAAAGCGTACAAGGGAGCCCACGTATCAGGCGATGGCGCCCATTGACCCGACTGGCTGCCTGCCATCTCAGGTAAACTGTTCGTAGCTGTCTTCGTCTCAGCCAGTCTTTGCCAATGATCAACGGTAAACGTATCGCAGTTGTCATGCCCGCCTACAACGCGGAGAAGACTCTCCAGGCCACGGTAGGAGAGTTGCCCGAGCTCGCCGACATTCGCATTCTGGTCGACGATCATAGCCGCGACCGTACCGTCGATCTCGCGCGCGAGCTCGGCCTGTTGGTCTTCCAACATGACCGCAACTACGGCTACGGACGCAACCAGCAAACCTGCTATCGCGAAGCTCTGACCGCCGGCGCGGACGTAGTCATCATGCTGCATCCCGACTATCAGTACACGCCACTGCTGATCACGGCGATGGCCAGCATGGTGGCCTACGATGTGTACGACGTGGTGCTGGGCTCGCGCATCATCGGAGGCCGCGCCCTGCTCGGCGGCATGCCGGTTTACAAATACATTGCCAACCGCCTGCTCACCGCTTTCGAAAATCTGTTTCTGGGCGTGAAACTTTCCGAGTACCACACCGGATACCGTGCCTTCGGCCGCAAGGTGCTCACCCAGCTGCCGCTGCTGGAGAACTCCGACGACTTCGTCTTCGACAATCAGATGCTGGCGCAATGCGTGCACTTCGGTTTCCGCATCGGAGAAGTCTCCTGCCCCACGAAGTATTTCGAAGAGGCCTCCTCCATCAATTTTCGACGCAGCGTGAGGTACGGTTTCGGGGTGCTGGCTACGACCTTGCAATTTGCGTTGCAGAGGATCGGCCTGGCTCATCTGCCGCGCTTCAGCGACAAAGGGCGCAGACTGGAAGCGGGTGGCGAAACCTACTACGCAGCTCGCTCCGAGACAGCGCGTCCGGCCTAATTCCCCGTGGCCCACGACCAGCATCCTGTGCGCACACAATTCTTCACCGGAGAACACATGCTCACCAACATGAAGAACATGGCGCGGCTGCTTGGGTTGACCGCGCTTGCCATGCTGGTGCAGGGCTACCACCCCGGCCTGGAGGACGACGCGTATTACCTGGCGGCAATCAAAAACAATCTGAACCCAGCCTTGTTTCCCCACGACGCAGATTTTTTCCGCGTTCTGTTTCAGGCCACCGCCTTTGACAAGCTGATCGCACTCTCCATTCGCTGGACTCACATCCCGCTGGCCTGGGGACTTTTCTTCTGGCAGTGTGCCGCGATTTTTCTGATGCTCTGGGGATGTTTGCGAATCGCCCAGCGATGTTTCGACCAGGAATATGAGCAGTGGGCCGCGGTCGCCATGGTGGCCGCCTTGCTCACGCTTCCGGTTGCGGGCACAGGCCTCAGTCTGAGCGACCAGCACCTGCATCCGCGCGCGTTGGCCACGGCTCTGATTTTGGCCGCGATCGTCGCCGTGATCGACGGCAAGAGGGTGCTGGCCGGCGTGCTGCTGCTGGCGGCTTTTCCGCTTCACCTCAACATGACGCCGTTCGGCGTTTCCTACTGCGTGTTCTTGGCCTGGAATCCGAAAAAAATAGAGCAACAGCATACCGCCGTGCTCGCCACGCTGCTCCTCCCGTTGGGCTGGATGTTCGAGCCTGCGACGGATGCATGGCGGCAGGCGGAGGCCACTCGAGATTTTTATTTCCTGGCGCGCTGGCATTGGTATGAATGGTTGGGTGTAGTCGGCCCGCTGGCGCTGCTGTGGTGGTTTCGTGCGCTCGCGCTCGGCCGGAGATCCACGGTCATGGCATGGATGGCCGAGCGCATGGTGTACTTTGGCGTCTTCCAGCTGGCGGTCGCGCTGATTCTGATGCTGCCCCCTCCGCTGGAACGTTTTCGCTCGCTCGAGCCGATGCGCTTCCTGCATCTGGTGTATCTCCTGTTCGTGTTGTTGTCGGGAGGATTGCTGGCGCGCTACCTGCTCAAGCGGCACGTGCTGCGCTGGTTGCTGCTGTTTGTGCCGCTCAGCGCCGGAATGTTTTATGCGCAGCGCCAGCTCTACCCTGGGACCGTCCATCTGGAACTACCGGGCCGGCCTTCAGGCAACGACTGGGTGGAGGCGTTCCGCTGGATCAGCCAGAACACGCCCGTGAACAGCGAGTTCGCGCTCGATCCGCAATACATGGAAATGCAAGGAGAGGACTATCACGGATTTCGCGCTCTGGCCGAGCGCAGCGTGTTGGCCGACGCGCTGAAGGACCCGTGCATCGTCGTGCGCGTGCCGAGCCTGGGTCCGCGCTGGCTTCGCGAAATGGGTGCGCAACGCGGGTGGCGCGACTTTCAGAAGCCGGATTTCCAGCGTCTCAAGTCGCAGTTCGGAGTGGACTGGGTGGTGCTGACGAATCCGCCGGTAGCAGGGATGACTTGTCCTTACAGCAATCGACGCGTCTCAGTCTGCCGGGTGGAGTGAAGCGCGAACCTTGGGTTCCAGTTCGGCGAGCAACGATTCCGCCCTGGGTGTAAGAGGCTCGTCAAAGCCCAGAGTTTCCCGCACAAAATAAAGCGGGCGGCGTTTGTTCTCACTGTAGGTTCGTCCAAGATATTCCCCGAGGATTCCCAGGCACAATAACTGCGCGCCCCCGAGAAGCAGCACGACCAGCACGACCCATCCCCAGGGCGCCATCCATTGGCCGTTGATTAGCCCAAAGCCGGCCGCAGTCACGGCTCCCAGCAAGGCCAGCGCGGAGGAGGCGACACCGATCGCAGTCGCAAGCCGCAGCGGCGCGATCGAGAACGACAGAATGCCGTCAACCGCAAAGCGCGCCATCCGCCACAGCGTGTACTTCGAATCCCCGGCGTGACGGGGGGCGCGATCATAGGCCACCGATTCTTGCCGGAATCCCACCCAACTCACCATGCCGCGCATGAAACGATCGCACTCGGGCATCGACAGCAGGGCGTCCACTACCTTGCGATCCAGAAGCCGGAAATCCCCCGAGTCCAGCGGGATCGCGACGTCCGAGAGGCGATTGATGAATCGGTAGAACAATTTCGCGGTCAGAGTTTTGAAAGCCGTTTCGCCTTCGCGATTTTGACGGGTGCCGTACACCACATCGCAGCCTTGCTTCCAAAGATCCACCATTTCGCAGATGACCTCGGGAGGGTCCTGGAGATCGGCGTCGATCAGAACGACGGCTGCGCCTCGCGCGTACTCCAACCCCGCGCTGATCGCCACCTGATGGCCGAAATTTCTGGAGAGCCGAACCACGCGGATGCGCGGATCGGACCCATGAAGCTCGGTCAGGAGGCGGGCAGTGTTATCCCGGCTCCCGTCATCGACGTAAATGATCTCGAATGGCCGGCCAATGACTTCCAGGCTGACGATCAGACGCCGTGTAGTTTCTGGCAGCACCGCATCTTCATTGAAGCAAGGAACAACAACCGAGATCTCGGGCTTCGGCCCGAACGATCCAAAGCGCATTCAGAAACTCCCGACGGCGAGAGAATTTACAGGTGATCCTTATGATACGCTAACGGGTCCCGAATCCCTAGACAAAACAACCCTTACTTCAACCTGCAACTGGTGTCTTTCTCGGTAACGAGGTCGATAACGAGGTCGGTAACGGGCGGGGCGACCATCCAAAATGACCGAAACGCAGGACACAAAAGGTGGACTGGCCGCCTATTGGCCAATGGTGATTGCCGGGCTGGTGGTGCGCCTGGCGGTTATTCCATTCCTGTATCACGACTGGCTCGATCCTTTTGTGGTGGAACACTGGGCCTTCGGTCGCGTCGCCCGCTCGCTGGTGGCGGGGCACGGCTTCGGAAACGTGTTTGCGGATACCGGGCCGACCGCTGTTCTCTCTCCTGTCTATGCATATCTGCTGGCAGGAATTTTCCGGCTGTTTGGATCGAACACGCCCGCGTCGGTCGTGACCGCGCTGGCGATCAACAGCCTGTTCTCGGCGCTCACGTGCGTTCCAGTTTTTCTGCTGTCACGCCGCTGTTTTGGCGATCGGGTCGCGAAGTGGGCGGGATGGCTCTGGGCGTTTTCGCCCTATGGAGTTTATTACGGCGCCGACTGGGCGTGGTCCACATGTCTGCTCACGCTGCTGCTCTGCTGGCTTTTTCTCATGGCGCTGGAACTCGAGAATTCCGGGCGCATTCTGAGCTGGATTAGTTTTGGCCTGCTCTGCGGCGTGTCCGCCCTCACCGAACCGGTTGCGCTTTCCGTACTGCCGTTCCTGGGTGCATGGACCTGCTACCGGCGCTACCGGCAGGGTCTCCGTTGGGCGATGCCCGGCGTGGCTTCGTCGCTGGCGTTCGTCGCGGTCCTTTCGCCTTGGATCGTTCGCAACTACGAGATTTTCCGTCAGTTCATTCCTGTGCGCAGCGGCCTCGGGCTCGAGCTGTATATCGGCAACAACGGTTATTCAGCGCGCTGGGTGAACAGCGCCCTGCATCCCAATCACAATGACGCCGAACTGGAGGAATACGAGAAGTCCGGCGAAGTCGCCTACATGGCGCACAAGCGGCAGCAGGCGCTCGAGTACATCCGCGCGCATCCCGGCTGGTATGTCCGCATGACGCTGCGACGCGTGCTGTATATATGGACCGGGTATTGGAGTCTGGATCGTGCTTACCTGAAGGATGAGCCGCTGGATCCCCCCAACATCCTGGTCGCTACCACGTTTTCGGTTCTAGGGCTGCTGGGCCTGCGTCGCGTGCGGCGGCTGGACTGGTCTCTGGCCGTCCGCTTTGCTATTGTGCTGGCCTGCTTCCCGCTGGTCTATTACTTGACGCATCCGGAGACCTACTACTTTCGTCCCGTCGATCCGCTCCTTGTGATCCTCACGGCCGTCGCCGTGGCCGGGCGGAAGTTGCGAAAGGTTGCAGAGTAGCGCCGGCATCCTGCCGGCTGTCGCTGGGGCGTCTCGCCCGCGGAGCCGTACCGCCGGACAGCCGCCGGGCCGGCGGCGCTACAATTGCAGCCTCGCGCGCGTGGGGTTTAACATCTAACTGGCGATGGCGAACGCAACCGCTTTATCTCTCGACACTCAGCGCCGCTTCACGATTGGATTCAACGAAGTCCTGAGCTTCGCCTACGATTCCTTCTGCAGCAACAAATTGCAATTCATACTCACGTCTCTGGCCATGGCCGTGGCCACGGCCTCGGTGATCCTGGTGGCGACAATCGGCCTGACGGGAAAGCAATACATCCTGCGCCAGCTGCAATCCATTGGCACCAACATGATTTATGCCGACTACCAGGGCGGAGCGCAGCGCATCGATTCCACGCCCGATCCCATCATGGCCGAAGATGTGCAGGCGGTGCGCGAGCAGGTCTCGAGCGTCGTGGCAGCTTCGCCCACGGTGAACTTGGGAGATCGCATCGACGTGGGCGGCGGCAAGCAGAGCGATATCCTTGTCATCGGCGTGGACCCTGAGTATCTCCGGGTGCGTAACCTGAAGGTTCTGGCTGGCCGCTTTTTCGATAACGAAGATTCCTCCGGCCGCAATAAGGTCGCCGTCATCACCGAAAAGCTGGCGCAGAAACTCTACGGGTCGACTCCGGTGGCGGTTGGCCACATCATCAAGCTGAGCGGTGGACTTCCATTCACGATTGTGGGCGTGTTCAAGGAGAGTGTAGACACCTTCGGGCAGTCCGAGATTCAGGAAGACACCATGCTGATCCCGTACACGGTCAGCCGTTTCTTCAAGCCCACAGCCATGGTGAATGAAATTTACATTTCGGTGGCCACGGCGCAGGACGTGGTCCCGGCGACCGCTGCCATCAAGCGCGTGCTGCAATCGCGGCATCGTCCTGAGTCGGTTTACAGTGTGCAGAACCTGAACCAGCTTCTCACCGTGGCGGGAAAAATTGCCGATGCGCTGACGCTGATCCTGATGCTGGTCGCATTCGTCACGTTACTGGTGAGCGGCATCGGCATCATGAACATCATGCTGGCAACGGTGACCTCGCGCATCCGCGAGATTGGGATTCGCAAAGCCATCGGCGCCACCAACCGCGCCATCCGCTTCCAGTTTCTGGCGGAAGCCATTCTGATCTCGCTGGCCGGAGGCGTCGTCGGTATCGTGGTCGGACTTGCCATTCCGTGGTCGGTGCGCTTCTTCACCGACTACCGCGTGCCGGTCTCTGGCCTGTCGGCCATCATCGCCATCGTGGTGTCGTCGATCGTCGGGATCATTTTCGGCACCGTCCCGGCCACCCGCGCGTCGCAGCTCGACCCGGTCGAAAGTTTGCGCCACGAGTGACCCGGGGCCTCGCAACGGTTTACTCGGGAGGAAGTATCGAGTCAGATTTCACCCTGGAGGGCGGCCCTCTGTTCCGCCCTCCAGGGTGTTCCGTCGAACAAACCTAGGGTTGGTAGATCTGCACGCTATTGATGGTGGCTCCCGTGAAACTCGATTGACCGCCGATGCAATACAGCAGACTGTTGCCCACGACGGACCCTTGCCACACCGCCGCCGTCGGCATCGCAGCCTGAGTCGTCCACTTCTTCGAGGAGGCGCTGTAGGACGAGTTTGTGGCCGTGGCGGCGCCGCCGAAGATCAACCCTCCCGCTACATACAGTTGCGAAGACAACACGCCGTAACAACTCGCATTTCGCGGGGTGGGGTCTGCCGTCAGCGAACTCCAGGTGTTCGTCGAGACGACATAGCCCTCGTTGTCGCCCGTGTCCCCCGAGGCGGTGAAGCCGTCCGCTGCCACAATCGTAGTTCCCATCAGCCCTGCCGCCGGCTCCGACTTTCCCGTCAGCAATGGTGCTTCAACGGTCCAGGTGTTGGTCGACGGAACAAATTTCTCGACTGTATTCAGCCTCGCGGTCGATCCGTTCCCGCCGATTACGTAAATCGCGGTGCCGTCCACCACCGCCGCCGTGCTTCCACGAGCCGTAGGCATCGCCGTTTTCGTGGTCCACGTGTTGGTCGCTGGGCTATAGGCCTGAACCAGATTGCTTGGAGTCGCGCTGGCGCCTTCGTAACCGCCGATCACGTACAAGACGCCACTCAACACAGCACTGGCCGGTGCAAATACCGGTGTCGGGATCGACGCCCCAGTCGTCCACTTGTTAGTCGCAGGGCTATAAACTTGATTATTAGTGACCGGCGCCCCGCCGTAGGTCGTAATGCCACTGACCAGATAGATCTTGCCACTGATCAATCCCGTGGCAGCACCAGCCACCGCAACCGGCATCGCAGCCCCGTTGCTCCACGAGTTGTGCACGATAAAGGTCTTGGTGCTGGTAAGCGTGGTCGTCCCGGTGGTGACGGTCACATAGCCGTCGATCGCTCCCGCAGGCACCGTAGCGGTGATGTAAGTGGTTCCCGCGAGCGTGACCGTGGTAGCCGGCACGCCACCGAACTTCACGACCGACGAACTGTCGAATCCCTGCCCCATAATTCCGATCTGTGTGCCGGCCTTGCCGGAGGTGGGGAACACGGTGATGAACGGTTTCAAGCCCACGTTTAAGCTGAAGAAAACGCCGTTGCCGTGGGCCCCGCCGTTGGTCGTCACTCCATAAAGCAAGCCGTCTGTGCTTTCCATAACGTACTGCGCGGGGTTGCAGCCATGCGTGTTGTCAAAGTTGTAGAGGACACTGAATACGCCCGCTGGAGTGAGTTTGAAGATGGTCCCACAGCTGGCGCTCCCGCCCTGCACCGCGACGCCATAGAAATTGCCGTCCGTGGCCAGCGTAAGCACGCTAGGCTGCTTGCCGTCGCTTCCTCCATTCAAACTGTGCAGAAGCGTGAACGTCCCCGACGAGGTGATCTTGTAAACCACACCTGCGTTGCTGGCGCCGCCTTGCTCTGCCGCTCCGTAAAATGTCCCATTCGCCGCCTGAACCATTCCCGGCGCCCCAATATTCCCATCCGCGCCCGTAAAGTTGTGCAGGACCGTAAAGCTGCCGCTGGGCGTCATCTTAAACAGCGTTCCGAACCCGTTCGCCCCGCCAGCATTCATTCCACCGTAAAAGTTCCCATCGCTGCCTTGGCTGAGCTGTCCGCCCGAAGCCCCGTCCGTGTTGTTCAGCGTGTGCAATGTCTTGAACACTCCGGACGACGAGACCTTATAGATCGTGTCTGGGGCCGTATTCGTGGTGCCATAAAAATTCCCATCTGTACCCAGTACCAGCGCGTTGGCCGGATTGATTCCATCTCCGGTATTGGTGAAATTGTGTAGCGCTGTCTGGATTCCCGCCGTCGTGACTTTGAACGTGATCCCTTGGTTCGAAGTGCCGCCGTTCCAGGTTTCGCCATAGAGATCGCCATCATTGCCGAGCGTCACGCCGCCAAGCGCGTTCGCCCCGTCCGTTCCGTCGAAGCTCAGCAGAACAGAGACGGTTCCGCTTGGCGTCATCTTCGCGACCGCACCGTTCCCCGTTCCTCCAGAGTTGGACTCGCCATAGAGGTTGCCGTCCCGTCCCTGGGCTAGCTTCGTCAGTTGGAAGTTGTACGGGTCTCCGGCGCTGGCGTTGAAGTCGTGCAAGTCGGTGTAGGTTTGAGCTTGGGCGGGAATAGCCGCCACGGCGAGCATCACTACGATCAGAGCGGCCACAAACGCTGCGAGCTCGCGAGAGGAATTCAGACAGGCAGGCATCATCGAGGATTCTCCTCAACAGTCATTGGTTTCAAGGTTCCAGGGGCCTGGCATGATCGGCGGCGACCCCCTGGAATGGGCTGGCGGATCACGTTCGGCCTGCCAATATTGGGGTAAACCTTCCGCTATGGCAACAGGAGTTACCGGACACAATCAGACATTTCACGACAAATGCGGGCATGGGGCGCAAACCGCGGGTGCCAATCGTCTTTGAAGTGAAGATCGCTGATCCCAGGGCCACTGAGGCCCTAATCTGGCACGTTCCGGCGGTGAAGACCGCCCGAAAGTGGGCTAGCAGATTGGTTCCTGCTCGCCTATACTGGGGCGCGTCAGCCCTTCAGTTAGTAAGGTATTTACCCGACACACCCGGCCCCTGCACGACCGCGAAAAATGTCAGCGAGCAACCCATCTACTGGCAAGCGCCTGGATTCCTGGAAAGAGATCGCGGCTTTTTTTGGCCGCGACGAGCGCACGGTCAATCGTTGGGAGAAACTCGGCCTGCCGGTTCACCGTCTGCCGGGAACCAAAGGCCGGGTCTACGCCTATACCGCGGAACTCTCGGCCTGGCTGGCCGCGCCTAAGAATGGCGCCGCCTTAGGTGACGAGATGCCAGCAGGTTTGCCGGCCCCGTCCCCGGGACTGACGATCGTCGGCGGGCGAGGAAGCGTCGCTGCCTCCATACCTCTCGAACACCCGTCGGGCGAACAAGTCAGGGCGAATTCCGCGGGGCGCCGGCGGAAGACGATCCGGCTGGCAGTCGCCGCAATCCTGGGCGTGGGCGCTCTGGCTGTGGTCCTTCTTCCTCCCCGGGCAAACCGTAGTCCCAAGACGGGGGGCCATTCGGTTCCAGTGCAACCCTCACCTGGCGGCGCGGTCTTGGCCTCGACGACGACCCACGATCCCGAAGCCGAACAGCTTTACCTGAAGGGCAGGTATTACTGGAACAAGCGCACACCCGACGATTTGAACAAGGCGTTGGACTATTTCATGCAGGCGGTCGTGCATGATCCCAACTACGCGCAGGCATACGTGGGGTTGGCGGATTGCTACAACCTGATGCGGGAATACACGCTGCTGCCTTCGAGCGAGGCGTATCCCCGGGCCCTGGCGGCGGCGAAAAAAGCCGTAGAACTGGACGATCAGTCTTCCGAAGCCCACGCCTCGCTGGCTTTCGCGTCGTTCTTTGGGATGTGGGACCTGGCGACGGGGGAGCGGGAGTTTCGCCGGGCCATCGATCTCAATCCCAATAGCCCGGTACCGCATCACTGGTATGCCAACGCGCTGCTGGTTCTGCACCGGTATCCTGAGGCGCTGGTGGAGATTGACCGGGCGCAAGCGCTCGACCCATCTTCGAGCGCGATCCTGGCCGACAAAGGAAACGTCCTTGAAGTAGCCGGCAGGATGGACGAGGCGCGCAGCCTGCTGAAACAGATGGAGAAGAGGGAGCCGAGCTTTCGCTCTCCTCACCTTTACTTGAGCTACGTCTACTTAAGGACGCGGGATTACCCCAACTTCGTAGCTGAGTTGCGGAACGATGCTCAGTTAGTGCATGACGATTCCGCGCTTGCCATCGCGACCGCTGCCGAAAAGGGCTTCGCCGCGGGCAAATCGAAAGGCATGTTCGAAGCCATGCTCAAGGTTCAGGAGAAACTCTATGCTCAGCAATCGGTTTCGCCCACTGCCGTTGCTTTGACCGAGGTGTTGCTGGGGAATAAGAGTGAGGCGCTGCGATACTTACAGGCCGCCTACGATCAGCGCGACGGCGCGGTGCTCTTTGTCGATACCGACCCGGCATTCAAGAGCCTGGACAACGAACCCGCCTACCGCGACCTGCTCGCCCGGATGAACCTTCCACTACAGGCCGCACAGTAGCTGCCGCGGACGTCAATTTCACTTGCGCTTGGACATCAGCATCAGAGTGTAGTCGTCAAGGTCGATCAGGGCTTCATCGCTGACCGCCTTGAGCCGTTCGCGTCGTTTCTGCCGCAACGCTGCCTCGGTTGAATTCGCGGCTTGGGATCGCTCCTTCGATCCAATCTTGTTTTTGCTGCCCGCGAGCTGCTTGGCGTAAGTTTGGGATGCGGATGGCTTGCTGGCGTCGCCCGCAAATTCGGAGATGGCCTGGTCCGCGGCATCGGTCTGGGCATACCAGAGCAACATCAGCAGGCTCTGTTGCGCAGTTGGATCATGCTCGGTTTTCAGGCGATCCAGCGCAGGTTGCAGCCAGTAGTCCGGATCGGCGGGCAGCAGCATATAAATGAGGACGTAGTTCTGCCCGAGCGTCAGGACATGTTGTGGAATAAATACTTTGAACTTGGGCTGCTCGAGGATGTGGAATGCGGCTGCCGTCGTGTTCTCGTTCAGGGTCGCCAGGCGGTGCACCTGCAGGAAGTAGTCTTTCTGCTGCACGTCGCGCAGGTCGGAGCGCGACATGGCAGCCAGCGCGGCCTTGCGATCCGCCGGAGTATCGGAGAGGCTCAGCAGCAACGCGCTCCCGTCGTAAAGAAAGAATGGCGGGTTGTTGAAATCGCCAAGCTCCTGGCGAAGCGCGGGGACATACAGCGACGGCTGTGCTTTTGCCTTCGTCCAGAACTGATCGAGGACGGCCGACTTGGCTGTGATTTCCGTACTGCTGAGCAGGTGAGGCTGGAAATTGTACGTCTGCTGAATCTGTTGGTGGATGGCAGCAGACTGACCTAAGGCTGAGATTGCGAGCAGCAGCAGGGAAACGAAGCCACCGACAGCGCGGCGTTTCATCCCGCCATTCTACATTGGTGGGAACTGAGCCGGCTCAAGCGGCAGCATGGGTGCCCTAGAGACCACAAAGCCGGGCTGGTTGGCCCGGCTGTTTTACTGTGGAACTGGTTCGTTCGGTCTTGTTTCGATCGGCGATCCAGGATGTCAAAATCCCCAGGATGTTGTTTCGATCTCCGCGACTTCCAACCCACGACAGCTTGTTTTCTCACGCAGTTGGGAAGGGCCGGATCTCACAATGCGCCGCGGGGTCACCGGCCCGCGCCGCATGAAACACTTACATCACCATTGCCAGGTTTTCCAACTCATGCACCAGGACTGGCATGGCGCATCCGGCCATCTCGACGCGGCCTGCCGCGTCCAAAGCTGCCTTGGGCGAAACCCCATAGCCACGGCCCATCAGAAACACCTGGAGCAGTTCAGCGGCTTCGTAGGAGTCGATCATCCCACCCTGGAGCAGATCGTTCCTGAGAGCTGCCAGCTCGGTCATGGTGAATCTGTCTTTGTCGTTCATCTTCCCGTTCGTCATAGTTTTATTCGTCATGGCCGTCATCACCTCCGACTCCGACCTGTTACGCCTTTGCCGTATTAGACTCATCGGCAGCTGTGATAGTTGCATGCAATTCTGCTGCCGAAATTGCCCTACTTTTCCTATTACGGTCCCCAGGCCCATCTGGATTCATTTAACCCCTGTGGATATCGAAAGTTGCGGTCAGACGGGAAATCGGCTCCCGCCTCCGGAAGTGCCCTTCGTACCCATCCAGTAATCTCAAAACTGACACAATGTGTCGTTCCCTGACGGTCCGCCAACAAAGAACGGCGCTCTGTCCCAGTTTGCGAAAGGGTTCCAGAAAAACCCGCGTCTTGGCGGCGGCGCTTCCGCCAAATCGTCGCACAGCTCGAAGCCCGAGCCAGTTCAGAAGACGTCCTCGGATAGAATGGGCAACTCTGATCTAGATCGATGCGGTCGTCACCAGCTTCAATGGCAAATGGATGGGTATGAAAGTCCTGAAAAAAGCCCTTCTCTTGCTTCTTGTGGTTGTCCTGGCAGGTGCCGTGTGTGGTGTGCTGCTGGTGCGGCGGGGCTTCCGCGCTACCGCGGAGCCCTCGGCGTGGGAATCCGTGGTGGCCCGAACCATGCGAAATCTGGCCATCCCCGCCCACGAACGCCGCGCCAAAAATCCCTTGGGGGCAACTTCGGACAGCGCGCGGGAGGGCCGGGAAGCGTTCCTGACCCAGTGCGCGGCATGTCATGGAATTGACGGCAGCGGGATGACACCCATGGGGCTGAATCTTTATCCCAGGGTGCCCGACCTGCGAGCAGCGGCAACCCAGGATCTCACCGACGGCGAAATCCACTACATCGTCGAGAACGGAGTCCAACTGACCGGAATGCCGGCCTGGAGCAGGCCGCACATGGAATCGTCCGCGAACAGTTGGAAGCTGGTGGTCTTCGTCCGCAGCCTGCGTCCGCTCGCTCCGGGAGAGCGGGCGCAACAGATGGCGAACGCGGCCTCGGCCCACTATGTCGGCTCGCAGTCCTGTGAGAAATGCCACGCGGAGATTTATACCCGCTGGAAGAAGACGCCCATGGCGAACGTGGTCCGGGATCCACGAGTGCATCCCGATGCCATCATCCCCAACCTCGCCACGAACACCGTCGCTAAGTTCGGTGCCGATCAGGTTGCCTTCGTCTATGGCAGCCTGTGGAAGCAACGCTATTTCACCAAGGTCGGCGATGATTATTTCCCTCTACCCGCACAGTGGGACGTTGGCAATCGTGTGTGGCGTCCGTATCTGGTCCCCAAGGGCGGAGACTGGTGGACGACCGTGTACCCTGCCGACAATATGCAACGGCCCACTGGCCCGTTGTGCGATGGCTGCCATTCCGTCGATTACAACATCCAGACCAAGCAGGTGGCGGAATGGAATGTGGGGTGTGAGCGTTGCCATGGACCGGGCAGTGAGCACGTTGCCCATCCCACGCGCGGCGACATTCTCAACCCGGCGCACCTCGATGATGTGGCTGCCAATTCGGCCGCCGATGTGGCCGCCAACGATACGTGCATCCAGTGCCACTCCCAGGGACAGCCTTTGAAAAACCCGATCGAGGGAAAGTATTACGACTGGCCGGTCGGCTACCGCGTCGGTCTAAGACTGCAGGATTACTGGAAACTCGAGGACTGCACGCTGGGTGAAACTACGTTCTATTTCTTTCCCGATTGCACCGCTCACAAGAATCGCATGCAGGGCAACGATTTCGCGCAGAGCGTCATGTACCGCCACGGAATCACTTGCGCTTCATGCCATGACGTGCACGGTACGGAAAACTATGCCCAGCTCAGAAAGCCCGCGAACGAGATTTGCCTGGATTGTCACGGGCCCTCGTCCGCGAATGGTCCGCACACGGTCACGCTAGAGCAGCACACACATCACAAAGGGGAAAGCACCGGAAGCCAGTGCGTCGCCTGCCATATGCCAGCGATCGAAACGGAGGGCGTTCCGGGCACGTTTGTGCATGCCCATACGTTCCGCTTCATCTCCCCGGCCATGACCGACAAATACAAAGTCCCCAATCCCTGCACTACCTGCCATACCGACAAATCCACGGCATGGGCTGAAGACGCCATGAGCCGGTGGCCCGAGCGGTCGCCCTGGAGCCTTCGCTAGCAGGTTGGTTGGGTGCTGGTGTCGCGTTTACGACGCTTTGGCCGACCCGGTTTCAGCTGCCGCCACGGTGTCGTAAAACTGGAAGAACTGTTCGACGTGCGTCACCTGCATGGTGTTGCGGACCCGCTGAGTGACGCCCACCAGCGCCAGGCGTCGGCCGTCTTTCTGATGGTTGACATAGGCGCCCACCAGCGCACCTATGCCGGCGGAATCAATGTAGGGAACCTGGGTCAGGTCGAGGATGAGGGTGGGCGAAGTGCTGCCCCGCACCATGGACTGAAACGCAAAGAAATTGGAGAGGAGGACGGGGCCGTTCAGGCGCAACACCCGCTCGCCGGCTGGTATCCCGCTGACGTCTTCGATCTGCAAAGGCTCCTGAGGCATCCGCACATCGTATTACGGGAATGTGAATATTGTGTTAAAGGACGGCAACTGGCGTCTTAATCCAGCGTTAAATCGCCCCGCGCTAAGGCTCGACCGTGGCCTCATCGACCAGCATGATGGGGATATCGTCCTTGACTGCATAGACCCGATGACACTTCGTACACTTCAAACTCTCGGGGGTTGGGCGGTAATCGAGCGCCTGCTTGCAGGCGGGACAAACGAGAATTTCGAGCAGCTCCTTGGGAATCATGACCTGAGAATTGTACGACAACCGCACTCCGCCTACTCGGCAGTGTAAGATTTTAGAGCGGCAGCCGGAAGGCGAGCGCCGGAATCCCAAACCCATGCCAGCTACCATCCTCGACGGAACCAGGATCGCGCAAGAAATCCGCAGCGAAGTCGCGGCGGAAGTGAAAACCATGGCAGCGGCGGGAGTGCGTCCCGGGCTGGCCGTCGTGCTCGTCGGACATAACCCGGCATCCGAGATATACGTGCGCGGCAAGGTCAAAGCCTGTCAGGAAGTCGGTCTCTACAGTGAGCAGCTGACGCCACCTGAATCGGCCACCACGGCGGAACTGCTGGCCGTGATCGAAGACCTCAACCGCCGCGACGATATTGACGGGATCCTGGTGCAATTGCCGCTTCCAGCCCAGGTCGATGCGAAGAAGGTTCTGATGGCCGTCGATCCGGCTAAGGATGTCGATGGATTCCATCCCGTCAACGTCGGGTTCCTTTCGACGCAGCGTCCGGGCCTGGTGCCGTGCACGCCCGCGGGAGTCCTCGAGATTCTGAAGCGCAGCAATATCCCGATCGCCGGCCGCGAAGCCGTGGTCGTGGGACGCAGCGACATTGTAGGCAAGCCCGCCGCCATGCTGCTGCTCAACGCCAACGCCACTGTGACCGTGTGCCATTCGAAAACGCATGACCTGCCCAGAGTGTGTCGGCGGGCCGACATTCTGGTGGCCGCGATTGGACGCGCTGGGATGATCACGCGGGATTTCGTGAAACCTGGCGCGACCGTGATCGACGTGGGCATGAACACGGTCACTGATCCGGCCGAGTTCCAGCGCTTTTTCTCGGGTAATAGCAAAAGGGAAGAGAACTTCCGCAAGAAAGGGTCGACCCTGATCGGCGACGTGCATCCCGAAGTCGCCGAGATTGCCGGGGCACTCACGCCGGTGCCCGGAGGAGTAGGCCCGCTGACCATCGCCATGCTGATGTTCAACACCGTGAAGGCCGCGAAGATGCGGCGGGGAAGCCGCGTCCCGGAGCTGTCGCGTGCTTAGGACTAACCACAGAGGACACGGGAGACGCAGAGAAATCTTGGATTCCTCCGTGCCCTCTGTGACCTCTGTGGTGAGACTCCTCTTGGGATTCGCATGCTGAAAGTCGGCCTCACCGGTGGGATTGCCGCCGGCAAGTCAGTGGTCGGAGAGATGTTCGTCGCACTGGGCGCGCATCTGGTGCAGGCGGACCGTATTGCGCACTCGCTCATGCAGCCCGGCGAGGCCGTCTACAACGAAGTGGTGCGCCATTTCGGCCGAGAGATTCTCAACCCCGACGGCAGCGTCAACCGCGCCAAGCTGGCCGAGGTCGCGTTCGGCCCGGACACCGACGCCGAAGGCAAGCGCGCGTCGCGCATCGAGGAACTCAATCGCATCGTGCATCCCGTCGTCATTCGCAGCCAGGATGAGTGGATGCACGCCATCAGCCTGCAGGACCCGCAGGGCGTGGCCATCGTCGAGGCGGCGCTGCTGCTCGAGGCCGGCGTGGCAAACCACTTCGACCGCCTGATCGTTGTGACCTGCGGCGCCGAGCAGCGCGTCGCCCGATTTGCCGCCCGCCAGAAGATCGCCGTCGAGGCCGCGCGCAAAGAGGTCGTCCGCCGCATGGCCGCGCAACTTCCCGACGAAGAGAAAATCAAAGCCGCCGACTATGTGATCGATAACTCCGGCTCACTCGACCAAACGCGTGAGGAGACCCATCAAGTGTGGGAGAAGCTGCGGGTCGAAGCAGAAAAATCCAAAAGCTAGTTCGTATTTGTCATCCTGAGCAAAGCGAAGGACCTGTGCAATTCGCCGGCGGTGCATCGCTGCCAGCGAGGTTACATAGATCCTTCGCTTCGCTCGGGATGACAGGGCTACACGTGCGCTAGAATCTCGCCATGAAGCCCAAGACGTTGTACCTCGCGCTCTGTCTGGCCGGAGTGCTGCTTCCGTACTGGCAGTTTCTTCCGTGGGCGTGGCAGCACGGACTAAACCTTCCATTATTCGCGCGCGAACTTTTCGCCAACCGCATCGGCGCATTCTTCGGCATGGACGTCATCGTCTCAGCCATAGCGCTGCTCGCCTTCACCCGAATCGAGAGTACGCGTCTGGGCATTCGAAAGCGCTGGCTCGTGCTGGTCGCCGTGCTCACGGTCGGAGTCTCGCTCGGCCTCCCGTTGTTTCTTTACTTGCGAGAACTGGAACTGGAACGCAAACCGCGCGTCGCATAAGAAATAGTCGCATAGTAAGGTAAAGGTTATGTGGGGACAGCCGCCCTCGGCCGTCCGTCGAGCGCCAGCTCGACTGGTTTTGACGCCGCCAATCAGCCAGCCGGACGAGCATCGGGCAAAATCTGAACGACAGCCGACCGCCGCGGTCCGCACATAACATTCCGCCCGGCAGCGTGCCGAAGGGCGGGTCATTGTTTAAAATCAATTCAGGGACCTTTCCACTCCCCGACATCGTACCTGCCTAGGGATGGTTTGAATGGTGGTTGAATTATGAAAGTCATACGGCCCTTAATCTTAGCGCTGGCCATTGCCGGCGGTTTTTTCTACTTCACCACCTGGCGCTCGAACTCGCAGGTGGGCGGATTACATCCCTCGACCTGGCTGAGCCATCCAGCGCAAGTGGAGATCACCGAGGCGGCGCCCGGCGAATCGCTCGACGGCGAAGAGCAGAACAATATTTCCGTCTACAAAAAGAATATTCCGTCGGTGGTGAACGTCACTTCGCGTGCCATGACGTTTGATTTCTTCTACGGCCTGGTGCCGCAGGAAGGACAAGGCTCGGGATTTGTGATCGACAAAGATGGACACATCCTGACCAACTACCACGTCATTGCCGAGGCGCGGCAGGTGGAAGTCACGCTGCACAACCGCAAGAAATACAAGGCGACGGTGGTGGGCACCGATCCGCCGCATGATCTGGCCGTGATTCAGATCAAAGCCCCGGATCTGATTCCGGCGGTGCTGGGCGATTCGCGCAACCTGCAGGTTGGGCAGAAGGTATACGCCATCGGGAATCCGTTTGGGCTGGCGGGCACGATGACCCGCGGAATCGTGAGCTCGATCCGCCCGGTGCGCGAGCCCAATGGAGCCACGATTGACGAAGCCATTCAGACCGATGCGGCGATCAATCCCGGCAACTCCGGCGGCCCGCTGATGAACTGGCATGGCGAGGTCATCGGGATCAACACGATGATCCTTTCGAACGCCAACCAGAGCGCCGGCATTGGTTTTGCCATTCCCATCAATACCGCGAAGGCCGTGTTGAACGATCTGATGACGCTGGGCCGGGTGCGGCGTCCGGCGCTGGGCGTGCGCACCATTCCCATCAGCCCTGAGCTGGCGGATGAAATCGGCCTGCCCGCAGACTACGGATTGCTGATCATCCAGGTCACCCCCGGCGGCTCTGCCGATTCGGCGGGGCTGCACGCCGGCACGGAACGGGCCTACCTCGGGAATACCGCCATTATGCTGGGTGGCGATTTGATCGTGGCCATCGACGATCAAAAAGTGCAGGACGAAGACGACCTCTCGCAGATGATGAACAATCACCGCGCCGGTGACACAGTAAAGATCACAATTTTCCGCAGCAAGAAGAAGATGGACGTGAGCGTGGCGCTGGGCGAAGCGCGGCAGCAGGTGTGACGAGCACGATCGGAGACTTGCCCACTGCTGGTGAGCGCTGAACATTGCCAGGCATTTGGGTCTCCGCGTAGAGGCGTTGCGATCGCGCATGATCTCGTTGCATAGTGGAAGTGATGTCTGCGGAAAACTTAACGCTGCAAGGTAAACACATTCGCCTGGAACCGCTGGATCACCACCACGTCGACGGCCTGGCAGCCGCAGCCGGAGATGACGCCGAACTGTACCGATGGAGCCCCGTCCCCCGCGGCAAGGCGGACGCCGCGAGCTACATCGGCACCGCCCTGGCGTGGAGAGACGCAGGCAGCGCCGTGCCCTTCGCGATCGTGCGGGCCAGCGACAGCACCATCCTCGGCTCCACGCGATTCTGGAATATCGAGCGGTGGTCGTGGCCCCAAGGCCATCCTTCCCACGGACGCGGCGTTCCCGACGCTTGCGAGATCGGCTACACCTGGCTGACTCGCTCGGCGATCCGGACCGCGGCCAACACAGAGGCCAAGCTGCTCATGCTTACGCATGCCTTCGAAGTGTGGCGGGTGCTGCGCGTCTGCTTTCACACGGACGCGCGGAACCAGCGCTCGCGGGCCGCGCTCGAACGTATCGGCGGCCAGTTTGAAGGAATTCTCCGCGCCCACCGCATGGCGGCGGACTACATTTCCCGAGATTCGGTGCGCTACTCGATCATCGCAGCGGAGTGGCCGAAGGTGAAGGACCGGCTGCTGCAGTTCATGGAAGCGGGTTGACGGCGGTGGCGCCCGCTCCACATAGACTATGCAATCGTCTTGGGTTCAATCCCGTAGTCGGCTTCCCATTGCTCGTGAGTCTGCTGCGTGGCGGGCCACTGAAAGCACAGGCCGTAGCCGTCGGGATCTTTGAACCACAACTGCTTCATGCCGTAAGGCGCAACCTTCGGCTCTTTCAAATTGACGCCATGTGCGCAAAGGTGCTGGTATGCCGCGTCAAGATCTTTGCAACCGAAAAACAGGCAAGTGTCGTCGTGGGCAGCGACGC
Source organism: Acidobacteriota bacterium (assembly GCA_013289685.1). Classification (GTDB taxonomy): domain Bacteria; phylum Acidobacteriota; class Terriglobia; order Terriglobales; family Acidobacteriaceae; genus Sulfotelmatobacter. The sequence continues at coordinate 72,084 of JABCZL010000018.1, forward strand.
GCGGGGGATCCGGTGCGGCCGGCCGCTGGTCGGCTTCATAGGCGGTGTTGAGCATGAGTTCTGCGCCATTCAACTTGAGCCAGGCCCAATTGCAGTTGTCCCCCGGCTCAGACGTGGCGTGAACCGCAAACCCCAGCACGTCGCGGTAGAAACGGATCGCGACCGGCATGTCGAAGACCTGAATCAACGGACAAATGCCGTGAATGTCCATGGACGTCAACCTCCTTGCTTGGCCGGAAGATATATCAGAAGACCGAAATCCCTGACGATTGGACGCGCTGTGCCGATCGCGGTGAGCGGTGAGCCTTTGTCACTCGACTCGTGAGAAAGTAGTTTCCAGAGGAAACGGCGATGAACGTGGATGAGATTCGCAAATACTGTCTGGCCTTTCCGGGGGCGACGGAGAATCTGCAATGGGGGGACGACCTCTGCTTCAAGACTCGCGGGAAGATCTTTGTCACGCTGGCCCTCACCGCCGTCCCCCAGAAGTTGTGCTTCAAATGCACTCCGCAGACATTCGCCGAGCTCGTGGAGCGGGAGAATATTCGTCCGGCGCCGTATGTCGGACGCTACAAGTGGGCGATCCTGGACCGGCTGGACGCGCTGTCTCAGGAGGAGTTGCGGGAGTTCATCCGGCAGTCCTACGAGATGGTCGCGGCGAAGGCACCGAAAATGCAGGCGCAACCGCCGAAGCGGAAGAGAAAACGCACTCCCGCGGGAAAACGCAAAACTCGCGCCAGGAAACATTAGCTGCCCGTGATTCCTGCGAATTGGATTCTGCCGGGTTCGGGAGCCTGTCTCCGGTATGACAACCGAGTTCGCAACGCATGGTATCTTGAATTCGCTGGGAGTTGGGTCATGCCCGTGACCTATACCATCGACGCCACAAGACGTTTGATTCGCACGGTTTGCGCTCGGCCGCTGACGTTTGCGCAGGTGATGGATCACTTTCGAGAACTGAACGAGGACCCAGCCTGTACAGGACGCCTCGATGTCTTGTTGGACGTCAGCGACGGTGATTTGGTCCCGGAAAGCCACCAGATCGGGGCAGTTGCCGCTGCCGTGCTCTCCATTCGCAACAAAGTTCAATTCGGATCGTGTGCGGTGGTTGCCAGCCGAGACGCCATGTTCGGCATGATGCGAGTCTTCGAGGTCCGCGCGGGTGACCATTTTGGTGCCGTCCATGTGTTTCGAAAGATGGCCGAGGCCGAGATTTGGCTGGCATCGCAAAAAACCGGGGCCGGTTCGGGATCCGTCACGGGGTCAAGGGGCAGATCCGAATCTTGATTCTTGGAAAACTGACTATGGCATTTCGGTCCGCTCAGATTTGACTCTGCTCCCGGAGGTCGGCTAGCCTCAAGAGTCAATTGCAAATCCGAGCCGTTCAACCCCGAATGCGATCTCCGCATAAATTATTGATTTTGTTGCTGATGGCGCTTCTGATGGTAGGCGCTGCGCCTTTCGTCGCTGCCTCGAATTATCCGGTGCACGCGCAGCATGCCATGGTGGTGAGCGTGCACGAGCAGGCGTCCCAGGTTGGCGTGGAGATCATGCAGGCTGGCGGCAATGCCGTCGACGCCGCGGTTGCCACCGGATTCGCTCTGGCTGTCGTACACCCTCCGGCAGGAAATATTGGCGGCGGCGGGTTCATGCTCATCCGCATGGCTGACGGCAAGACGCACTTTCTCGACTACCGCGAAAAGGCTCCCGCGGCCGCCACGCGTGACATGTTTCTGGACGCGCAGGGCAACGTGATTGAGGGCGCCACCGAGATTGGCTACAAATCAATCGGCGTCCCTGGGTCGGTGGCCGGCCTGGTTTACGCCGAGCAGAAATACGGTAAGTTGACGCTGAAGCAGGTGATGGCTCCAGCCATCCGGCTGGCGCGCGAGGGTTACGCTCTGAGTTGGGGTGAGGCCGCGGATCTGCACGATCGTCATCTGGCAGAGTTCCCCGAATCGCGCCGCGTGTTTCAGCGCAACGGCGACTACTACAAGCCGGGAGAGATTTTCCGCCAGCCCGACCTGGCGCGGACCCTCGATCGAATTGCCGAGAAGCCAGACGATTTCTATCACGGTTCGCTGGCGCGGGAACTGGCTGCGGCCATGCAGAAGGGCGGAGGCCTGATGACCGCCGACGATCTGGCGCACTATGAGGTGAAAGAACGCGAGCCGGTGCGCGGGTCTTATCGCGGATATGAAGTGATCAGTGCGCCGCCGCCCTCCTCAGGTGGAACCGTGCTGATTGAGTCGCTTAACATTCTGGAGGGCTACGATCTCGGCAAGATGGGCGATCGATCGGCCCAGTCGATTCACTACACTGCGGAGGCCTTCCGGCGGGCGTTTTTTGATCGCGCCGAGTTCATGGGAGATCCAGACTTCGCCAAGATCCCGGTGGCCCAGCTCATTGACAAAAGATACGCGAAAGCCTGGGCGGAGACGATCGACCCGGCGCGCGCCACTCCGAGTAAAGACTTGAAGCGTCCGGCGGCGTTCAGCGAGTTGGAACAATATGCGGCGGCTCATCCACCCGCGGCGGCGCCGCACGAGTCCAACCACACCACGCACTACTCGGTCATGGACGCTGACGGCAATGCGGTTGCCGTGACCACCACCATCAATGACTGGTTCGGGTCGCGGGTTACGGCGGACGGTCTGGGCTTCCTCCTGAACGACGAGATGGATGATTTTTCGTCGAAGCCGGGCGTGCCGAATTCCGACGGTTTGATTCAAGGCGACATGAATGCGATTGGGCCAGGGAAGCGGCCGTTGTCTTCGATGACGCCGACCATTGTGGTGCACGACGGCAAGACCGTCATGGTGCTGGGTTCGCCGGGCAGTTCCAAGATCATTACCACCGTGGCCAATGTTCTAATGGGTGTGGTGGACTACGGCATGAACATTCAGGAAGCGGTGAACGCTCCCCGCTTTCACAATCAATGGATGCCCGACGTGCTCAATGTGGAACAATGGTTTTCGCCCGATACCCTGAGCTTGCTGCACCACATGGGATACAACATTGAAGTCGGACTCCGCTACGGGACGAATGTGGCGCCCTACTGGAGCGATGCGGAGTGCATTGCCGTTGACGCCAAAACCGGCGCGCGTCTCGGCGCCAGCGATGGCCGGAACAGCGGAAAAGCAGTGGGATACTAGAAGGGCAATTGTTTGATGGTTGGTTGTTGATTAAAAATCAAAGGCAAATGGGTTCTTGGTTTTAAATCAACAATCAGCAATCATCAATCAACAATTCTCTAAGGGACGCGCATGCTGAGAGCAGTTTCGACTTATCTGTTCGTGAAAGAGCGGCTGCATCCCGGCATCCTGGATGGGCTGACTCGCAGCGGGGTGCAGGCGGTCGAGATTTTTGCGGCGCGTCAGCATCTCGATTACGCCAACCGCAAGCAACACGTAAAGGAAATCGCGGAATGGTTCCACGGCAGCGGGGTTCCGCTCAACTCGGTGCACTCGCCGCTCTATGCCGACTACGAGTGGGGCCGGGCCGGGGCGCCTCCGTTGAACATTGCCTCCACCGACCGCGCGGCGCGCGTCGATGCCATGGACGAGATCAAGCGCTCTCTAGAAATTGCCGAGCAGATTCCTTTCCGTTTCCTGGTGCAGCATCTGGGCGCGCCGAATGAAGATTTCAGCGAGAAAAAATTCGAAGCGGCCATGACCTCCATCGAACACCTGCGGGCATTTGCCAAGCCGCTGGGCGTGCGCATCCTGTTGGAAAATATTCCCAACGAACTCTCGACGCCCGACCGCCTGGTGGAGATGATCCGGGGCGCGCACTTCGACGACGTCGGCGTGTGTTTCGACTTCGGGCACGCGCACATGATGAGTTCCGTGCGCGAGGGATTTGAGATTTTGCGGACTCACATTTGCTCCACCCACATTCACGACAACGACAAACTAAAAGACTCGCACCTGTGGCCGGGGCAGGGAACCATTGACTGGAAAGAAGCCATGGAACTCCTGCGTTCGGCGCCGCAGACCCCGCCCCTGCTGCTGGAACTGGGGGAAGATGAGAAAGTGAATCCCCTGGAGAAGCTGGGCGAGGCGTTCGAGAAACTGGAATCAGCATCGTAGCGCCGCCGTCCTCGGCGGCTGTTGCGGGGGCGTCCCGCCCGCGCGTCCCGGCGCTACTCAAAGGAATTATGTCTTCACCTGTTACAACGATCGCAGAAATCGGCAAGCATGAGGGCCAGTCAGTCACGGTCCGCGGCTGGCTCTATAACCTGCGCGAAAGCGGGAAGTTATTGTTCCCGCAATTTCGCGACGGCTCCGGCATTATTCAAGGGGTCGTACCCAAGAACGCGGTCCCGCCGGAAGTGTTCGACGCAATCAAGACACTGACCCAGGAGTCGAGCGTGATCGTCGAAGGCAAAGTCCGCGCCGACAAGCGCGCCCACGGCGGCTACGAACTTGATGTGGCCAACGTGCACGTCGTGCAGCGCGTGCCCGAGTCTACGCCCTACCCGATTACTCCCAAAGAACACGGCACCGACTTCCTCATGGAGCACCGCCATCTCTGGGTGCGGTCGCAGCGGCAGGCGGCGATTCTGCGCGTGCGCGCCGAGATCATCAAAGCGGCGCGCGATTTCTTCGACGAACGCGGCTTCACCCTGACCGATCCTCCCATCATTACTCCAGCAGCCTGTGAAGGCACGAGCACGCTGTTCCCGGTCGACTACTTCGACGAGCAGGCGTTCCTCACTCAGTCAGGCCAGCTCTACGTCGAAGCGACAGCGATGGCGTTGGGAAAGGTTTATTCCTTCGGCCCGACATTTCGCGCGGAAAAATCGAAGACGCGCCGCCATCTCACCGAGTTCTGGATGGTCGAACCGGAAGTCGCTTACGCCGAACTCGACGACGTGATGGAACTGGCCGAGGGCCTCATCACCTTCATTGTGAAGCGCTGCCTCGAGAAACGCCGCGTCGATTTGCAAACCATCGGCCGCGATATTTCCAAGCTGGAAAAAATCGAAGCCCCGTTCCCGCGCATCAGCTACGACGAAGCCGTGAAGAACTTGCAGGAAGGCCACGCCCAAGGCAAGCTGGAATCCAAATTCGAGTGGGGCGGCGACTTGGGTTCGCCCGACGAGACCTATCTCTCAGCTCAGTTCGACAAGCCGGTCATGGTGCACCGTTACCCTGCAAAAGTGAAAGCGTTTTACATGGAGCCCGACCCGCAGCGTCCGGACCTCGCCTTGTGCGTGGACGTGCTCGCTCCCGAGGGTTACGGCGAAATCATCGGCGGCTCGCAGCGCATGGCTTCGTACGAATTGCTCTTACAGCGGATCCACGAGCACAACTTGCCCGAAGAAGCCTTCAAGTGGTATCTCGACCTGCGCAGGTTCGGCAGCGTTCCCCACGGCGGCTTCGGCATGGGCATTGAACGCGCCGTGGCCTGGATCTGCGGCCTGGAGCATGTGCGCGAGACCATTCCATTTCCCAGAATGCTCTACAGGCTTTATCCGTGAGGGGAATTGAGCCATAGTGTGATTGAGTCATTGTGCGATTTGAAACGCGATAGTTTCTTCCCAATCACCAATGGCGCAATCGCAAAATCGCTCAATGATCGCTTGACCCTATGATGATGACTACAGCCTCCACCTCCTCCAACATCACTCCCAAGAAAATCCGCGTCATCGGCGTGCCCCTTGACCTTGGCCAGTCCCGCCGCGGCGTCGACATGGGGCCATCCGCCGTGCGTGTGGCCGGGCTTGAGGCGCGCCTCGAAGCGCTCGGCCACGAAGTAGAAGACGCCGGCAACGTGGCCGTCGCCATTCCGGAACAGAAAAAAGAAGGCGACCCTCACGCCAAGTATTTGAAGGAGATCACCGCGACCTGCACCAAACATGCCGAGCTGGTGGTCAAGACGCTCGAGGCGGGCAAAGTTCCGCTGGCGCTCGGCGGAGATCATTCGATGGCCGCCGGAACGGTCTCAGGTGTGGCCGAGTTTTACCGCCGTCAGAACCAGCACGTGGGCCTGATCTGGATCGACGCGCACACCGACATCAATACCCCCGACTCGTCTCCCAGTGGCAACGTGCATGGCATGCCGCTGGCCGCGCTGCTGGGCCTGTGGCCGTCGGAGCTGGGAAACATCTTCGACTTCTCGCCCAAAGTGAAGCCGCAGAACTGCGTGCTGGTGGGCGTGCGCGACATCGACGCCGTCGAAAAAGAAAATGTGGTGCGCGCGGGCATTGGCGTGTTCACCATGCGCGACATCGACGAGCGCGGCATGCGCACGGTGATGGAAGAAGCCCTGCGCATGGCCGCTCGCGGCACCGCCGGCTATCACATCTCCCTCGACATGGACTGGGTCGATCCCGAGGACGCCCCCGGCGTGGGCACTCCCGTCCGCGGCGGCGCGACTTACCGTGAGGCGCACCTCGCCATGGAGATCATCGCCGACCACGGCCGCATGCTGAGCTTCGAGATCGTCGAAGTAAATCCCGTGATCGACGAGCACAATCAGACCGCCGATCTGGCGGTGGAACTGGCACTCTCGGCCTTCGGAAAGAAGATTCTGTAAAAGAGGGGCGTTGTGGCCAAACTCAGCATCTACGATGGACGCGCCTTGGAGACGTGAGTTCAGGAGATGGTCTAAGTACATGTCTGACCCTGAACTATAGCCTGCCGCTGCTCGAAACCTCGCATCCGAACCGTAATCAGGAACAATTGACGCCCTAGTGCTTCCGCGTCCACACTGGAAGGTCATGGAAAAGCTTCGAGTCGGCATTTTATTCGGCGGGCGCAGCGGAGAGCACGAAGTTTCCCTGCTTTCGGCCGCCTCGGTACTCAACGCAATCGATAAAGAAAAGTACGAGGTCGTGCCCATCGGCATCACCAAAGATGGACGCTGGCTGACGGCGCAGCACGCCGAAGATCTTCTGACCGGCAAACTCGTGCTCGAGCCCCGCAACCTGCGCGCCGGCGATCCGGAAACCACTTCCCCGGCCGTGGTGCTGGCGCGCGGCGAAGCCGTCGTCGTTCCGCCGGAGCCGGTGCACCGGCACACTGGACTCGTGCCCTTTCAGACCGATGCCGGGCTGATGCGTCGCGCCAGCGACCGCGCCATCAACGTCGATGTGATCTTTCCCGTGCTCCACGGCACCTTCGGCGAGGACGGCACCATCCAGGGCCTGCTCGAACTCGCCGACATTCCCTACGTGGGTGCGGGCGTCCTCGGCTCCGCCGCGGGCATGGACAAGGACATCATGAAGTCGTTGTTCATCGCCGCCGGAATCCCCATCGTGAAGCACGTCACCATCCTGCGCGGTGCTTGGGAAAAAGATCCCAAGAAAGTACAGAAGCTGGTCGAGAGCAACCTGACCTACCCGGTGTTCGTGAAGCCGGCAAATCTGGGATCGTCAGTAGGCATCAGCAAGGCGCACAATCGCAAGGAGCTTGGACCCGCGATCGGGGAAGCGGCGAAGTTCGATCGCAAGATCGTCATCGAGCAGGGCGTCGGCGGCCAGAAAGAAAAAGCCCGCGAAATCGAGTGCTCCGTGCTGGGAAACGACGAGCCCATCGCGTCAGTGCCAGGAGAGATTATTCCCGGCAAAGAGTTCTACGACTACACCGCGAAGTACGTCGACGAAGGTTCGAAACTCATCATCCCGGCAAAGCTCACGAAAGCCGAAACGAAAAAAGTTCAGGACTTGGCTGTGGCCGCATTCCAGGCGGTGGATTGTTCCGGCCTGGCCCGCGTGGATTTTCTGATGGACCCGAAGACTGGAAAGATTTTCCTCAACGAGATCAACACCATGCCCGGATTCACGTCGATCAGCATGTACCCCAAGCTGTGGGCGGCTTCCGGGTTGGCGTATGCCGATCTCATCGACCGCTTGATTCAACTCGGCATCGAGCGCCACGAGGACAAGAAGAAGAATCAGTACAGCCGCTAAGAAACTCCAGTCGCCAAACTGCAAGTGGATGCGTTCTACCTCGTGAACCTTGGCGTCCTTCGTGGTTAACGCCTTTTATTTGGCACACACAAAGCTCGCGGCATCGTTCGTGTCCCCGCTGCCCTTGTACTTCGCCGCCTGCGGATACGCGCACAGCGGCCGCGTCATCGTCGGGTGCTGCTTATCATCGGCAGCGAACTTCGAGGCGATCATTGCAGACGGCGCCGCGCCCTTCTCCACCCACAGCTCCAGCGCCGCATGCATGCTGTGCTGCGGATCGTCGGACCTCAACTGCACGTATTCTCCGAAAGCGTCCGTCCCCGGGCCATCGCCGCAGTGCTGCATGCCCGGTACCATGTACAGGCGCACGAACGAATCTGACGCGTGCTCTCCCATCTTGGCTACGACGCTCTGGTAATAGTTGACCGTGTTGAGCGCCGGAATCGCGGGATCGTTCCACCCGTGGTACAGAATCAGCTTCCCGCCGCGTGCCTGAAACGGCTTCAGGTCGGCGTCGGTCGCGTTGAGCGCACTCGCAGTTTTCTCCTCGGCCAACTTCAGCGCAGCTTCGAGCCTGAAGGTCTTGTAATCCCAATCGGATTTTTCATACACCATGTTCGAAAAGTATCCGATCCCGAAAAATGCCATCAGGCTTTTGGCCGGAGCCGCACCGGTGATCCAGGTTCCCCAGCCGCCCTCTCCATCTTCCGCGCCGGGCAAGAAGCCGGGGAAAACTTCGTGCCCGTGCGCATCGTGCGGACCCGCATAAATCGCTTTCAGCGCGGCGGCCTGTGGCGCGGTCAGACATTTGTCGGTGTCTTCGCCCGCCTTGCACTGGATGGTCGCGGGATCGAAGTGGCACTGCCGGGGATCGTTCAGGATTCCGTCGCGCACGCCGTCCAGCTCGTCGCATGCGGCGTTGACCGCCGCCGCGATCGTGGAAATCTTCGCCCGAGGAATAAAACTGCCTGGATCGAGCGTCAGCGCCTGCGTGTCCGTGGCTGCCGTAGAGAGCAGCGCCGTCCAGTAGTTCGCCGGAGCCCCCGCCAGAATGCCGTCATAATCCGCGGGATAGCGCTGCGCCTCCATCAGCGCCTCGCGCCCGCCGTCGGAGCATCCCGCAAAGTACGCGCGTTGCGCACCCTTCCCATAAAACGCGTGCACCGCTTCCTTGGCGACGCGCGTCATCTCGTGAATTCCGCGATGCCCGAAGTCGACCACTTTCTCCGGATGCCCCAGTGCCCAGCTCGCATCAATGGGCGATCCCGCGTGGCCCGTGTCTGTGCCCGTTGCCGCGTATCCCTTGCTCATGGCCGTGCCCAGTTCCGGATAGTCGATTTGCCCCGCGAATCCGCCATTGGCAAGCCCCTGCAGCTTGCCATTCCATCCCGCGACCGGCAGCCACACTTCAATCTTGATGTCGGAGTCCGCAGTCGGCTTGGCCTCCGCCACCACGCGGCAGAATGCAGGCAGTCTCTTATACAGCGCGGACACGTCCGCCCCGCCGAAAGGCGCGGGCGGGCCGGCAAACGTCCCAGCCGCGACGGTCTGCGCGAGCGTAATGGTCGCGCCGGGGATCTTCGCCCCGGCCAGCTTTTCGCACGAATCATCCCCGAATGCGATGACACCCGAAACGAGGAGGAAAAATGCTAGCCATAGATGTGGTTTTTTCATCATGCTCCTGAACTCTGCGTCCACAGCGTCCTCTGTGGTTAAGGATTCGCCTTCCCCATAAACGCAGCCTGATCCGCCTTCATCTTCTTCAGGCCTTCCACCGGCAAGTACACCATGTGTCCCGACTCGTACGTCGCAAATGAAATATTGTCGCGATACTTCGGCGGCAGGTTGAGATGGTCCACCGTGTAATTCGCCGCGAAATACGGGGTCGCCAGATCGTAATACCCCTCCATCACCAGAATCTTCAGATAAGGATTCTTCACGATCGCCTGGCGCATCGCCGAAGCTGTGTCCGGGAATCCCTGGCTCGCCGATCCCCAATCCCAGTTGTCGTTGGGCCCGCGCGGCGCGCGAACGTTATAAGGCATGTCCACCTTGTATCCCAACTCCGTGCGCAGATAGTTGTTGAACACCGACGTAAACGGCGGCCCCGTCGCCGCGCCCGTCGGATCATAAAACGGAGTATCCAGTAGCCCATTCGGATCGGGTCCTGTATAGCGTGCGTCCAGCCGTCCCACGCGCAATTTCTGGTCAATCAGCAAATAGTGCGTGAACTTCTGCACGTTGATGCGCAGATTGGCCTCGTCGATCACTTCCTTGCTCAGCCCCGTAAAGCGCGCCAGCTGGTCGATCACTTTCTGCCGTTCCGGCGGCGTGAGCGAATCTCCCTTGTCCAGCGCCCGCGCATACTCCGTCGATGCCCACAGTTCCGATTCCTGCCGCGCGCGATTCATATCCTGCGCCAGATCGGGCGCCAGTTTGTGGTGATAGCCCGCGATCATGGTGAACGTCGGAATCAGAAAAACATAAGGCTGGTCGTTCGTAAAATTATCTTCGAGCGTTTCGAAATTCAGCACCGTCGAAAGCAGGGTGATGCCGTTAAACGAAATCCCGCGGTCGGCCAGATACCCCGCAATGCCCGCAGACCGCGTCGTGCCATAGCTTTCTCCGAATAGGAATAGCGGCGACGACCAGCGCTCGTTGCGCGTGATGTAGAGCCGTATGAATTCGCTGAACGCTTCAATGTCGCCCTTCACGCCCCAGAATTTCTTGAACAGCTCGGAATCCGCAGCGCGGCTGAAACCCGTGCCGATCGCGTCGATCAGCACCAGATCGCTCTTGTCGAGCAGCGTAGAAGCGTTGTCCTCCATGCGATACGGCGCAGGCGGCATAAATCCATCCGGCTGCATCACCACCTTCCGCGGACCCAGCGCTCCCATATGCAGCCAGATCGAGGACGATCCCGGCCCGCCGTTAAACGCAAACGTGAGCGGCCGCCGCGCGGCGTCCTGCCCGTCGAGGGTGTAAGCGACGTAAAACATTTCTGCTTCGATCCTGCCGTCGCCGCGCTTGATGGGCAGCCGTCCGGCCGTGGCCGTGTACTTCAGCACCCTCCCGTCGACGGTGATCTGGTGATGCGTCACCACCGGCGCCGCCTCGGTCATGTCGTAATGCTCTTCCTTGTCCTTCTCCTTGTCTTTGTCTCTGTCGCCCGCACCTTCGCGAGGCGAGACCTTTGGCTCGGCCTCGGGCTTGACGGCGCTCTCCGCGGGCTTTTCAGCAGCCGGAGCCGCCGCAGCCTTCTTCGGAGCAGCGGGTTTGGGAGTGTCGGCTTGTTGTGCGAATGAGTAGCCACAGATTGCACCGCTAATCAGCACGACGACGAACAACCGGGAGAGTTTCTTCATTATTCAGTCCCTCGAAGAGAGTGAAGCATTTTTCACAGCCCAGATTTCTGGACCGAGCGAGCGGGAGAAATTGTACACCCCGCTGGCCGCGAAGGTTGCGCGTGTGGACAGCCACTCGACCCCAGCCCCGGAGGGGCGACATAAGATAGCCCAGGACGTAAGTCCTGGGTAAGTCAGATTAAGATGGAACCAAGTCCCGGAGGGACGACAGAAAGGGCGCCTGATACATCACCCGTAGTGCCCACGCTTCAAAACCGCGAAGCGTGGGGGCAGCCCAGCTCGTGGTGGTGCAAACATGGGCCAGCTCCCCGCCTAGCAGTTGCGGAGATCGAGGATAAGCTGCGGCTCGATAACGGCTTGCCGTAAGACGCTTTTTACAGTTTGTTTCAAGAGCTTCAGCGGTCGGTCTCGGTCTCCCAGCAGATGCAAGTCTTTCTTAAAGTCTGGATTCGCCCCGTGGGCGAGACAGCTCCGGTACTCATACATCTTGGACCAAATAGTGTCTCGTTTGCTTTCTGGGAATGTACTGTAATCAAGGCGCGGCTCCCATCGATTGTCAAGCAATAGCACCTTCTGTTTGACCTGTCGTGTGATCGAATCGATGGTGTCCGTTTTTTTTGGCTGATGAGTTATCAAAGACTCCAAGATCGCAAAGTAACCTAGAAAGAGCAAAGGGGAATCGGACGGCAAGGCATCAAGGCCCAATACCTGCCCTGTGAGCCGTGTCAGGCTTTCAAACCTCTGATCGGACGTTTGAATTTGTTTGTGCAACAGGATCAGATTGTCTACGACAGCGGCGGTCACTTCTATGAAAGGCAACATTTCGTTATATGCGCACTGCACTTGAGAGAACAATCTGGCGGGATGAAATATAAGCATGGGCGTCTTCTTGCCGCGAAAAATCTCTGGCATGAGCGTGAAGCCTATTTTCAGATCGAAGCAGGCGATACTGAACGCACGCTCAAGCTCAATGATTGTCGAGTTGGGTCCCTGAAACTCGATGACGAAATAACGCCATTGATCTTCGGGAAGTGGCGATCGACCCGTGCGATTGCCTTTTACCACCTTCTCGCCGCCCTGCCACACTTCCCAAGTCGTTGCCGTCGCATAAGTAGTGAGCATTTCTTTGATAGCCACTACTTCTGCCCTGCTTGCTCTTCTGAACTCATGACCAGGTGCCACAGTCAAAGTGGCATTAGGCGTTGGGTCTGCCAGCCCCGAGGCGTTCAGAACGAAGCTGAAGTTGTGCGCAAGCTCAAGGGCCGGACGCGCGCCAGATGGAAAAATCACAGCTGACGTTCCGTTTCCTAGTACCCACGGCAGTTGTTGCTTTGACATCGGTCGAAATCTCCGCAGGGCGTTGCACAGCTGCTCCTGCTCTTGTGGTGCTCTTACTGGCTCGGGCAGGGATAAGGCTTTCTCAGAGCATCGATAATAAGGCCCGCTGTCGAGAGATGAGCATCTGCTGGGTTGTCACGAATGTACTTCAGCACGATCCGAATTGTCTGAATTTCCTCAACGCCATTTGAAACGCAGAACGCCGCAGGCACTTTGCGTCCGGTAGCAGCTTCAGCGAAACGTTGTTCGTATACCACTCCACTCATAAATCCACCGATGTAGCCTAAAACATCGAAATACGTTTTCGGCCTCTGTTGTGGGAATTTTATTGGTGTCCTTTTCGAATATTGAGCAGACACGCAGGAAAGCATTTCCCGAATCCTCAGGATACTCTCGTGATTGCGCAGGTAATGGTGGAGCTAGCAGGGAGAACAAAGCGATCAGCCAGAAGTGTTTCATGGCGCAATTGTCTCACTGAGGGACGGGGGGAACCCGACGGAAACGGAGGACAGGCAGGACCGATTCTCTTTTTCCACAGCCTTCCACAGCAAAATTTCCCGTTCCTGTGACGAACAACCTTGACTGAGGATTTCAGAAGGCGCAAGCTTGCTCCATGCGCGAGAGCTCGCCCAACAATCTTCCGACTATCGATCCCAGCAAGGGCTCGCTGTCCGGCGCTAAGTCCTTATCTCGGAATATTTTGCCCGCAAGTTCTTTCGGCTCAAGATTTTACCCACCTCCAGCCCGATCAACAACTCGCAACATGTTAAGAATGAATATCTTAGGCGACGGCAAGAAAAAAATGTTGCGGCATCGATCCAGCCAAGAACCCTCGCGCCTTCCGCCAACCGCCAGCCCAAGGACGCAGCCTGATCTTACCGAGATCCTCCTGTGCAAATCCGAATGGCGGACTTTTCCCCTTGACGCCGCCTGTTGCTTTTTATAGCATCAACAGAACAAGTCCGCTCTTCGGAGCGGGCCTGAATTTCATGCAGAGTGGCTGAGGGACGAGCCCTGTGACGCCACGGCAACCGATCCGGGATCATATATCCCGGGTGCTTGGTGCCAACTCTCTCCTGGAAACAGGGAACATGGGATTCGGCAAGCGCGCTGTATTGGCTTTCCGATCGCCTCTTTTCCTTTTCCCGGAAAAAGAGGCCTTTGCTTTTTAGGCCGCTTTTTCGAGGGCTCGTCCTCAGCTATTCGCTAGTAAGGAAGCGATCCAAGCGCGCGGTTATGGCGTCGCAAAGAACGCGACGCTTCGCGCGGATCGCCCTGGTCCTTCGCGAGACAAGAAACGTCTCGCTCAGGATGACAACTGATTCCGAGTTTGCGGAATAAGAAAGCGAGTAGCCCGATGTCTCACTACGAACTGCGCTGCCGGGAATGCGGACGGGCCTGGGGAAACCAGCCTCGCTCCATCTGCGACGATTGTTTCTCCCCCCTGGAAGTGGCCTACGACTACGACGCGCTAAAGGCGTCCATCAGTCGTGAGCGCATTTCCCAGCGGCCGCCGAACATGTGGCGCTACTCCGAACTTTTACCCCTCCCCCAGGGCTATGAACCGCGGCTGCCGGTCGGCTTCACTCCACTGTTTCAGGCTCCACGCCTGGCGAAACAGTTGAGCGGAGCTACCGCCGCCGCCGCGGGAAATCTCTACCTTAAGAACGACGCCGTCTGCCTGCCCACCTTGAGCTTCAAAGACCGCGTGGTCGCGGTGGCGATATCGCAGGCGAAGGCCTTCGGGTTCGACACCGTGTCGTGCTCTTCGACCGGAAACCTCGCCAACGCAGTCGCAGCGCACGCCGCCCGCGAAGGACTGAAAGCCTGGATCTTCATTCCGTCCGATCTGGAGCCCGCAAAGATTCTGGGCACCAACGTCTTCGGCGCGAAAGTCGTCCGCATCGCCGGCAACTACGATCAAGTCAACCGCCTGTGCTCGCAGATCGCCGACGAGCATCGCTGGGGCTTCGTCAACGTGAACCTGCGCCCCTACTATGCTGAAGGATCGAAGACCGTCGGCTTCGAAATCGCCGAGCAACTCGGCTGGCGCCTGCCCGATAACGTGGTCTGCCCCATGGCGGGTGGCTCGCTGATCGTCAAGATCAAGAAGGCGTTCGACGAGCTCATCAATCTTGGTTTCGTCGAAGCCAAGGAAGTGAAGTTCTTTGGAGCGCAGGCCACGGGATGCTCTCCGATTTCAACTGCGGTCAAGACCGGCAGTTCAGAGATCGAGCCGCAGAAGCCCGCGACCATCGCGCGCTCGCTGGCCATTGGCAATCCTGCCGACGGACATTATGCGATCAAGGTGATCAAAGGCAGCGGAGGATGGAGCGAAGATATCAGCGATCCTGAAATCATCAATTCGATCAAGCTGCTCGCAGAAACAGAAGGAGTCTTCACCGAAACCGCCGGCGGCGTCACCGTTGGGACGGCTGGCAAACTGTATCGGCAGGATCGCATCAACCCGGAAGAGACGACAGTGCTGTGCATCACCGGCAACGGCCTGAAGACCACCGACGCGCTTGCCGGCGTTTACCCGACCGAGCAGGCGATCGCTCCGAAGCTGGCGGAGTTCGAACGCTACCTGCAGCAGGTGCTGACCCCGGCCGACATCCCCGGCGTGATTGCCGAAGCCGAAGCGGTAGGAGCGTAACATGCCGATCACGGTGCAAATTCCGACGGCACTGCGCCGCCATACCGAGGGCGTCGGCTCGATCACCTGCGCCGCCTCGAACCTCGGCGAACTCTTCTCCGTCCTCGACGAGAAGTTTCCCGGCCTGAAGCCGCACCTGCGCGACGACAAAGGACAGATCCGTCGCTTCCTCAATATCTACGTGAACGAAGAAGACATCCGCTTCCTCGGCGGACAAACCTACGCCTTCCAGGAAGGCGACGAAGTTCTGCTGGTCCCCTCGATCGCTGGCGGCGCGAACTAGCCGCAGCTATTGCGGTGAGTAAGGATCAGTCGGGGCCGTGACGGTCCCGGTCGACAAGTGCAACTGCTTCGTCCGTTCCATCACCCACTGCGGAAACACCGGAGCGCCCTGCGGAATCTTGCCCTGCGTAATTGCCCAGTGATCGATCCAGCCCGTGCCCTCCTCTCCGACGTAAGTGTCGGGCAGGCTGTAGGCCGGATCTCCCAGCGCGTCTTCCAGCGAGATGAAGCGATATCCCCGCTTGCGTAGAACATCGAGCAGTTCGCCGATGTGGTCGGCCTCCAGGTTGCTGGCGTGCAGCAGCAGAATCTGCTTCGGTTCGTAGCCCACGACCTTCGCGGAGAGCAGCTCCGAATAGGCGAACACCGCATCGTGGTAAGCGAGATACTCTTTCACGATCTGCTGCTGCAGCGCTGTGTCGTTGCGCTTCTTGGCATCTTCGTAGAGTCCGGCGAACATCCAATCCCATCCGTCGAGCGTGATCGGAGCGATGCGGTATCCGCGCTCCACCAGGAACTCTTCGGCTTCGCGCCGCGTGAGCAGGTCGCGCCCAGTGTCCAAATACGGATGACGGAAATAGCGCAGTTTCTTCTTGCGCGGCGTCAGCAAAAGTCGTAGTACGCTCTCGCCCTGAATTACGTCGTCTTCCCACGCCTTCAACCCAACCTGGTTCAGCGACGCATGACTGAAAGTGTGGTTCCCCAGTTCAAAGCCGTAGTCGAGCCACATCTGCAAAGCTTTAATGCGCTCGTCGGCCTCTCCCGTCTTGTAGAGCTTCTTCTCGTTGACGAAGCCGACCACGGGGATCTTCTGATCGCGCAGCGTGCCCAGCAGTTTCGCAGTCATCGCGGTGATATCGGATGCGGGCATGCGATCAGCCATGCCGGCCGGAAGATCGTCAATCGTGATGGAGACCTGGCGGTCCGGCTTTGGCGGCGCCTGGGCATTCACGGATGGGGAGAGGAAGCAGGCTGCACAGAGGGCAGCGAGCAAGAGCGGCAGCGGTTTCATGAGGAAGATCCTTTCTAGCAATTAAGAAGCGGCATCGCAAGGAAGACACTGGAGTGGAACCGGGTTCGAGGGTCATTCAGGCTCGGTTGTCGAGTCAACCAATTCCATTTGCCCATTCCGGAGTTCATAGGTGCGAACGGTGACAGTGTGGCCACTCCTATCCCAGGTCGAAACCTGTTTTTGGATCAACGTGTATCGATCACCGGTCTCGTATCGATAGGTTTCGCCTACCGAATCGTAAGCGCTGAGGTTCGAGCCGGTCATCACTTGCTTCTTCGCCTGATCAAACGAAGGGGTCGTGAGACCGCTCAGAAAATCGTTATGAACAAACTGCTTGGTCTTCGGATCGTATAAATAAAAATTGTACGAACAATTTCCCGTCCCCCCACAACTGCTCAATATTTGCAGATCCTGATAGCCATCGAAATTGGCATCCACGGCGGTCAGTACACTCTTGGCAGCCGCTGGCTCGATTGAATTGGGATCTGTCGAATTCTCGATAGTCTGAACAACTTCGCTGCTGGTTCCAGATGTGATGTCGAGGTCGCCGAAGGTATTGTCCTCGTGACCGGCAAAGTGGAAAGTGAACAGTGGAAGCTTGGAATGGATGCGAAATGTGCAAGTCATGCCGCCCCGGAGATCTTCCTCGCCAGCGACATAATACGGCTGGTGGCTCAGCCGAGTTGTGCCCATATAGGTGCCAAGCTTGCATCCTTCGCTCTGCTGTGTCGCGTTTAGGTCGGTGGGGGCCGCTGTTGGTGTTGCTGAGGCGGAATTCTGTGGACCCGCCGAACGTAGCCGATACCGGGTTAACGCCAAGAAGAGAGCCAGGAGCAGCAAGGTAACGATTCCCGCTATGGCCATTCGCGACATGCGCCAGTGTAGCAAGCTTATTCAGATTTGGAACACGACTTGTCCAACGTTCAATGGTAACGAAAAGAGAACTCTGCACAGGTTGAAAGCGCCCCTTCGGTGGGTGGCGGAAGTTGCTTCCGCCAGAAAGAGGTTGCACATCTTCCCGCCGGGTGTATAATCTAACTAACTGGTTAATTAAGTACCAGCATCCCATAAACATGGCCCGCCTCCTCCATCACCGTCACGTCCTGCCCCGCCGCATGGGTTCCCGCGGCCAGCCGGAGGAGAGCCGTGCGGCCATCCTGCAGGCTGCCGCAAAGGAATTCGCCGAGCACGGCATTGCCGGAGCCCGCACCGACGCTATCGCCCGCGAGGCCCGGGTCAACAAGGCACTGCTGTACTACTACTTCAAGGACAAAGAAACGCTCTACGGCGCCGTGCTCGACGCCGCATTCTCCGGCCTGAAGACGACCGTTTTTAGTGTGCTCGACGGCGACCAGCCGCCGCGAGAGAAGATCATGGCTTACGTCGGCGCATATTTCGACTTCATTGCCTCCAATCAGCTTTATCCCAGGCTGATGCAGCGCGAAATGATGAGAGCGCGCGAAGGCCAGTCGCAGCACATCGACAAGGTCGTGAAGAACTACATTCAGCCGATCTTTGCCCGAGTCAGCGAACTGATCCGCAAAGGGACCGCGGACGGCGAATTTCGTCCGGTTAACCCGGCGCACTTCGTACCCTCGATGGTCGCCATGATCGTTTTCTATTTCAGCAGCGCTCCCATGATGCAGAGGATCGTCGGATTCAATCCGCTGACCCCGGAGCGGATCGCGGAGCGGCGCGCCGCCGTGCTGGATTTCATTTCCGCTGCATTATTCCGTCCAGAACGCAACCGGCAAGAACGCGATCGTCTCGAACGCAACGCCACGCCACGCAAGGAGCACGCTCATGAGCGCGCGTAACCGTTTCTTCATTCTTCTCGGAATCATCTTCGTGATTGCCGCGACCTACTACTTTTTCTCCACCGACCACTCGCGCGATCTGGTGCTGATCGGCACGGTTGACGCCAACCAGGTAATCGTGAGTGCGCAGGTCGAAGGCCGTATCCAGAAGTTGCTGGTGGACGAAGGCACTCCGGTGAAGGCTGGAGACTTAATCGCAGTGCTCGACCCCTCCGAACTCGCGGCACAAGAAGCCGCGTCCACAGCGACGATCACCAGCCTGCAACATAAAGTGGCGGAGATGCAGGACACCGAACAATCGACTTCAGGCTCTACATCGAGCGACGTGGCCAATGCGCAAGCCAAGCTTTCGTCAGCGAAGGCGCAGCTACTGCAGGCAAAAGCCGCGCTGGATCGCACCGCAAGCGACAGTCGCCGTGCCATCGAACTGGCTAAGGCGGGAATCACCTCCGATCAGGAACGTGTGCAGGCAGAAACAAATTTGCAAGCTGCGCAGGCGACCGTTCAGGCACAGCAGGAACTGGTCAAGGCCGCCGAGGCCGACCTGAACTCCGCCATCGCCCGCACCCATCAGGCGAATGCTGCGAAGAGCACGGTGGCCTCCACCGAAGCCGACCTTAAGAATGCGGTAGCACTGAAAAATCAGGCTGCAGTCCGGTTAGGTTATACCAACGTCTATGCGCCGGTGAGCGGAACGGTTTCTGTGCGGGCTGCGCGCCAGGGAGAAGTCGTGAATATCGGCGCTCCCATTGTCACCATCGTCGATCTGAGCGACACCTGGGCGCGTGCCGCGATCCCGGAAACCTACGCCGACCACATCGGCTACGGCGACGTGCTGCGCGTGCGCCTGCCCGGTGGAACCGTCATGAACGGCAAAGTGTTCTTCAAAGGCGTGGAAGGGGATTTCGCCACGCAGCGCGATGTGAGCCGACGCAAGCGCGACATCAAAACCATTGTGCTGAAAGTCCGTATGGAAAATCCCAAAGGCGCATTCGTGCCCGGCATGACTGCCGAAGTTCTGGTTTCGCCCGAGCAACTGAAGGGCAGCAACACCCAGAGCACGGCCGCCGCGGAGCAACGATGATGGCTGACGTCAACGCCAAGACGAATCACGCGATCCCCGCGCCCGCGAGTGGTCCCGGTACCACGCTGGAGAAGCCGGTCTACGATCCCACGGCGCCCTCGGCCATCGAGGTCGAGCACATCGTCAAGAAGTACGGAGACTTTACCGCAGTCGACGATGTTTCGTTCAGCGTGAAAGAGGGTGAAATTTTCGGCCTGCTCGGACCGAATGGAGCAGGGAAGTCAACGCTGATCCGCATGATGACCACGCTCATCCCCATCACTTCGGGCAGAGCACTTATCGCCGGACATGACGTTGCCAAGGAACCAAACGCGGCCCGCCGCCTGATTGGCGTGATCCCGCAGGCCCTGACTAGCGACCTTGACCTGACCATCGAAGAGAACATGAGCATTTACGCCAAGCTCTACGACGTGCCGGCGAAAGAGCGCAAGAAATCGATCGACGAACTTCTGGAGCTGGTAGACCTTACGAAGTGGCGCGACGCGGCGACGAAAACGCTTTCCGGCGGAATGCGCCGGCGCCTCGAAATTGCGCGCGGCCTGGTACACCATCCAAGCATATTTTTTCTCGATGAGCCCACGACCGGCCTGGATCCGGTTTCGCGCGTGGCCGTGTGGGAAATGCTGGGCAACATCAAGGAACACCGGAAGCTGACGATCCTGATCACGACCCACTACATGGACGAAGCCGACCGCCTGTGCGACCGCATTGCCATCGTGGATCACGGCAAGCTGGTGGCGCTCGACGCACCCATGGCCCTCAAGGCCAGCGTGCCGGGATCGAACGTGATCGAGGCGCAGTTCGAAAATCCGCCCGCCGACTGGGAGCAGCGCCTGCACACGCTCGATGCTGTCACGTCGGTGCAACACGAAGGCGCCGGCATGTTTCGCGTCTTGACCGGCAACGGTTCGCGCACCACTACAGAATTAGTCGAGATGGCGGTTACGTCGGGAGTGCCGGTGAAGTCGCTCTCGGTGCAGAATACGACGCTCGACGACGTCTTCGTGCATTACACCGGCAGACAGCTGCGCGACGAACTGCAGAAAGCCTATGCGTTCGTCATGCCGCAGCGGCCGGGGCTGCAGCCGTAAGGGCGTCGTTAGTCGCTGGTCGTTGGTCGTTCGCCCTGCAACGTAACAATTTGTTTTTGCTAACGACCAACGACTAACGACCAGTGACTCAGGACTCGGGACTTAGGACTGACTTATGAATCGAATGATGGCCATTGTCGAGCGCGAAATGCGTAAGTTCTTCCGCTCACCGGCGCTGATGCTGGCGTCCATGATCTTTCCCCTGGTGCAGTTGATCATTCTGGGCAACGCCTTCGGCGGCAAGATTCACGACGCACGCGTCGCCATCGTCGACCAGGATGGTGGCACGCAGGCATTGCGCGTCCGCGAGGCCTTCGACTCTGTCCGCGCCAACATTCGCACCTTTGTTCCCCTTTATTACGACAGTGACAAGCAGGCCATGGACGACGTGCGCAACGGCAAGCTGGAAGGCGCGGTCATCATCCCGCCGCAGTTTTCGCGTCGCGTGTACGAGGAGAACCATCCGCGCATCGCCCTGGTCGTCGACAACAGCGACAACTTCATGAGTTCGGCCGTGGAGGCGGAACTCACTGACCTGACCAACTCGCTCAACCAGCCCACGGTCTCGCCCCGCATTCTGCAGCAAACCGCGCTCGATATCGTCGAGCTCTATCCCTACATCGAATACATGAAATACCTGCTGCCGGGGTCGCTGGCGCTGGCCATGTTTGTGTCGGTCATGATCGGCGGTGGCATGCTCTACATCGACGACAAGGCACGCGGCGTGCATGAAGGCTATCTAGTCACGCCGATCACGAAGCTGGAACTCGTGCTCGGGCTGAACCTCGCCGGCGCGATCAAGGCCGTCATGACCGGAGTGATCATCGTCATCATCGGCTCTATGATGGCGGGCATCGGTACGATTTTCAATCCCGTGACCATATTCGGGCTGCTGATCATGATCGTCCTGACCTCGCTGGCCTTCAACACGATGATGTTTCTGCTCATGGTCCGCATCGAAGATCCGCTGGTGCCCCGAGCCATGTTCGGCATTCTCAACACGCTGCTGTTCTTTCCCAGCGGTTCGGTCTATCCCATCCAGGCGTTTCCGCCGTGGCTGCGCTTCATCGCGAAGTGCGACCCGTTCACCTACGCGGTCGACGGCTTCAAATGCCTGCTGCTCAAGGAAACGACTCTCTCCGCCGTGTGGGGAGACATGCTCTTCCTCTCCATCTTCGCCGTAGTCACGCTGGGGATTGCGATTCCGTTGTTCAAGCGAACCCTGTAGCGGAAATTGAGTGATTGAGTGATTTTGTGATTTCGTGATTGAGAACCCGCAGAACCGTTTTCAAATCGCTCAATCACCCAATCGCCAAATCACCAGATTACTCAAATCTGGGAACTTTTGACTTGTCCGCTGTGTCCGTTATGCTAGAGAGGTATGACCCTTCTGGATGCCCAAGAGTACGATCCGTCAAAAGCGCGGAAACGCAAGCAGCGAATCATTTCGGCCATCGCGATCGTGTTGATTGTAGCCGGAGTGGTCTGGTGGAATCGCTATTGGCCTGAAGAGCACCTTGTCGGGAAGTTCTTCACCGCCTTGCAGGCGCAGGATTACAAAACGGCCTACGCCATCTGGATGCAGGATCCGCAATGGCAGCAGCATCCGCAGCAGCATCCGAAGTATCCATTCAATGAGTTCTATCGCGACTGGGGACCGGGCAGCCAGTGGGGGCTCATCAAGACTCAAAAAGTCTACGGTGCCAGCGCGTGCCCCGGCGGCGGCAGTGGCGTGGTCGTGGATGTCATCGTGAACGACCGCACCGAACATGCGCAGGTGTGGGTGGAAAAATCGGACCACACGCTCAGCTACCCGCCCTGCGAACTGATCTTCCGATAACGATATGCGTTGACGATATGTGCCGCCGAAATGCGCGTGAACATGAGACGTGTGCGCTGCCCTGAAATGTTTGCAGTGCCGTGAGATGTTTGCACTGAGGTGAAACGCTTGCACCACCCTGAGACGTTTGCACTGCCGTGGAAGAGCGGCCCTTCAGGGGCCGCGCGAGGTGTGCAGAAATGACTAGGGCTTTAGCCCCAGTGGTCGCGCAACCTACGTGTGCTGTGCGATGGCGTCCAAAGTCCTCGTCAGCGTCGCATCATCGCTGACACTGAAACAGGTTCGGGAGCGGTCAATCTGCCGCATCAGCCCGCACAGAACTTTTCCCGGCCCCACTTCGATGAACGTCTGCACGCCTTTCCCAATCAGTAGATGCATGCATTGCTCCCACTTCACCGATCCCGTGACCTGCCGGACGAGCGTGTCGCGGGCGCGCAGATCGTCCGTCACCAGTTCGGCTTCCACGTTGCAGGCGACGGGATAAACAGGCTTTTGCAGCTTCAGGGCGTCGAGATCGCCTTGCAGGCGGTCTTGCGCGGGCTTCATCAGAGAACAATGGAAGGGTGCGCTCACCGGCAATAGCTTGGCGCGCTTGGCGCCCCGTTCGTCCGCGAGTTTGGCCGCGCGTTCGACCGCCGCCGTGTTGCCCGAGATGACGATCTGCTCCGGCGAATTGATGTTGGCCGGTTCACAGACTTCGCCCTGCGCCGCATCGTGGCACACGGCGGTGACTTTTTCAAGATCCATGCCCAGGATGGCGGCCATCGCCCCCACCCCCACGGGCACGGCTTCCTGCATGTACTTGCCGCGATTGCGTACGGTGCGCACGGCGTCGGCAAAACGAAACGTCCCTGCCGCAACGTGCGCGGAATATTCACCGAGACTGTGCCCCGCGACGTAGCTCGGCTTCGGCATGCGCGTCTCCAACACTCGCAGATTAGCGATCGATACGGTCAGAATCGCCGGCTGCGTGATCTCGGTCAGGCGGAGCTGGTCCTCCGGCCCCTCGAAGCACACGGTGGAAAGCTTGTAGCCGAGCGCCTCGTCGGCTTCTTCAAACGCCTGGCGGGCGGCCGGATACTTCTCGGCTAAATCTTTGCCCATGCCAACAGCTTGCGAGCCCTGGCCGGGGAAGAGCAATGCAATCATGTTTTCAGTCACGAAGCTAATGACGAAGTCTTGTCATCCTGAGCGCGTTTTCTGCGCGAAGGATCTATGCAACTCTGCCGCGAGCAACTTGCACAGATCCTTCGCTTCGCTCAGGATGACAGCAAGGTTCTAAAAGTTATACCGTGCCAACCGGCGCCGGCCGTACTGCGGCCAGGCCGCGCTCAATCGACCCGTTAATCCCGCGCTCGGAAAATTCCGCCGCCACGCGCACCGCATTCTTGATCGCATTCGCGTTCGACGAGCCGTGTGTGATGATGCATGCGCCCTTCACGCCCAGCAACGGCGCGCCACCGTATTCGGTATGGTCAAGCCGTTTCTTGAAGTCGGTGAAGGCGCTGCGCGACAGCAGTGCTCCCACCTGCCGCGTGATGGTCGCTTTGAGCGATTCCTTCAGCGCCGTGCGCACCAGGTTCGCCACGCCTTCGGAAATCTTCAGTGCCACGTTGCCCACAAATCCATCAGCCACGATGACGTCGACCTTCCCGTTGTACAGATCGCGCCCTTCCACGTTGCCGACAAAATTCAGCGGAAGCTGCTTGAGCAACTGGAACGATTCGAGGGTAAGGTCGTTTCCCTTGGTTTCCTCTTCGCCAATGGAGAGCAGCCCAACGCGCGGTCCAGGCGACCCAGGCCGCTTCCCGAACATATCTCCGAACCTATCTCGAAACATCGCGCGAAAATAAACGTCGCCCATCACGGCAAACTGTTCGAGATTCTGTGGCGTGCAGTCCACGTTCGCGCCCACGTCGAGCAGCATCGCCGGATTTCCCGGCGCGGTCGGAAACACCGCCGCCAGTGCAGGACGGTCCACGCCCGGAACCGCGCCCAGCACCACTTTTGCCGTGGCCATGGCCGCGCCGGTGTTGCCGGCGGTGACGAAGCCCGCGGCCTGTCCCTCGCGCACCATGCGCAAGCCGACCCGCATCGAGGAATCGCGCTTGCCGCGAATCGCGTCCACTTTGTCTTCCATGGTGATGAATTCGCTGGCGTGAACAACTTCAATGGGCAGGCGCGCCGCCGCCGAGTGGCGATCCAGTTCCGCTCTAACCACGGTTTCCGGACCGATGAGCAGCACCCGCACGCCGTATTGGCGCGCTGCGAGTATGGCGCCCTCAATCTCAGGCTTGGGAGCCCGGTCCGAACCCATCGCATCCAGCGCGATCACGCTAGGCATGGTGTCTGTCAGTTAGCTGGCTTCTTTGACGTCGAGGACTTCGCGCCCCTTATAGTAACCGCATTTAGGGCAGGCGCGATGCGGCATTTTTTTCTCGTGGCAGTTGGGGCACTCGGAAAGGCTGTGGCCCTTCAGTGCGTCGTGGGCCCGCCGGGTTGAAGTGCGCTTCTGGGAGTGTCGCCGTTTTGGATTAGGCATGGTATTGAATTCCTCTCAAAAAAAAGCTGACAGCTGCTTCTCAGTGTTCCAGCTTGCTGCGAATTTCCCGCAACGCCGTCCACCGCGGATCTTCCAGCGCGGTCACGCAGGAACACTGTTCTTCGTTCAAATTCTTGCCGCACTGCACACACAAACCCTTGCAGTCTTCGCGGCAGGTGACTTTCAACGGCAACGCCAGCAGCACCTGCTCGCGCAAAACGTCTTCCAGCAGAATGCCGTCGCCCTGATAATAGCCGATCTCGGCTTCCGCGTCGGTCACCGAAAGCTCATCGCGTCCCGCGTCGGCCCCGAGCGGCCGGTAAAGCAATTCGAACTCGCGGGAAATGTCCTGCGGCACCGCCTCAAGGCAGCGGGCGCATTGCAATTCCAGCCCTGCCGACAACTGCCCTCGCAGGCGTATGTCCTTGATTACCTCATGCTTGCCGTGATGCTCTTCGACCAACTCGGCGTGCCCGCTCGCCTTCAGCGGCGTGCGCTGCCGGGCTTCGCCTCCCAGGTCGATGACATCGGGCTGAAACACCTCCTCAAAATCCAGAGGATGGCGTTCCAATTCATGGATGTCCAGGAACATTTGCGAAACCTCCGCGCCAACGTCAACAACCCAGTCTGGTCAACGAACCCAGGCCCGCGGAAGCACGCCAAGAGGCGTAAGTACCGCAAGGAGCAAGACTTAGGATAAAGGGGAAGGGGCGGAGGTGTCAAGAAAAGCCGCCCTTTATGTCCCTTGGGATATGCTAGACTATCCCTAGGAGTTCCCTATGGCGACCCTGTACGTCGAAAACGTTCCCGACGAAATTTACAAAGCCCTCCGCAAACGCGCCCGCTCCAACCGCTCGTCGATCGCGGCGGAAGTGATTTCCCTGTTGGAGCATTTTGTTCCGACAGCGGCGGAACTCAAGCGGCGTCAGAAGGTCTGGGACGATCTGGCCAAGCTTCGGGCAATGCCACCCCTCACCCCGGGCCCTTTCCCATCCGCCGAAGAAATGATTCGTGAGGACCGCGATCGGTGACCCCCATCGTCGTCGACGCCAGCGTTGCCGTAAAGTGGTGCTTGCCGGCGCAGGATGAAGAGTTCGTTTCCCAGGCAGAAGAAATCCTGGCGTCTTATCGGGCCGGAAGGGAGTCGTTCCTTGTCCCCGACCTGTTTTGGCTGGAAGTGGGGAACGCCCTCTGGAGAGCCGTGCTGAAGCAGAGGATTGATCCAGAAATGGCAGGACGGAACTTTCGGACGATCAGCGACCTCAAGATCCCCACTATTCCTTCCTTTGATCTTGTACCTCACGCCTTGCGGCTGGCTGTAACCCATGGCGGAACGGTCTACGACTCGGTCTACGTAGCGCTGGCGTTGCGCGCGAAGGCAGATCTCATCACCGCTGACGAGCGACTGGCCAATGCTCTCGCCGCCCACTTGCCGATCAAATGGCTGGGCGCATTTTGATCGGCTCTCCGATTGTCATGACTCATAATCAGGGCAACCCCAGCGCCTTCGCCGTGATCTCATCCAGCGTGGCCTTGCCGTCTTTCTTCGTGGCCACGCCGAAGTTTCCGTCGTAATCCCACATGGCCCAGCCAATGTTGTGGCGTTCCAGAGTGGTCCGTACATCTTTGATCCACGCCGCCCGGTCTTGGGGGTCGGAGTGATCTCGGAACACTCCGAATTCGTTGCAGATCAGGGGCACGCCGCGTTGCTTCGCCCAGTCCGCAGCCTGATTGATTTCCGCTTCGACGCGCGCCGCGTCCCAGTGATCCTGCCCGTAGCGGATCACCTGCAGGCGATCGCGCGCCTCGGGAACGAGCGCCGCGACCTGTGCGGCATTCTCCGGCGAAGACGGATAGTGCAGTCCCTTCAGCCAGTGCCAGTAATACGCACCCCAGGTTGCGCCCTGATGGGTGAAGATGTGGGGCTCGTAAAAGTGGAACACGTAGATGACATTGGTATCAGACAAGGGCTCGAGAAAAACAAGGTCGTCATCGTCGTCCCAGCGCGCACCCGTGGCGATGATGGTATTCGAAGGCGCGCCCCGCCGGATCGCCGCCGCCAGCTTCGCCTCCACTCCATACCAACGATAGGCGTCGCGCATTTCTGGCTCATTCAGGATTTCGAAAAACACGCGGTCCGGATCCCATGAGGATGAGGCATAGCGCCGCGCCACCATCGTCCAGAAATCGGCGAAGCGTTCGACGAAGTCGTCCTCCTTGGCCAGTCGCGTCTTGAAGTCGGAGTCGGGATGCATGTCGATCTCAACCGCGAGACCGGCATCCAGAATCATTTTGACGGCGGCGTCGAGGTCTCCGAGATCTTCCGCTTTACTATCGTGATGGCGGGCGGCGTCCATTAGCGGCTGCGGGTTCACGCTGAGTCGCACATGATCAAAGCCCGCAGACTTAATCAGCGCCATGTCGGCCGAAGTTTCAAAGGCCTGCAGATGTTCTTTCGTGTATCCCTTGGGATCGTAGACCTGCGCGAACCACCCGCTCAAATTGATGCCGTGGCGAATCCGCGCCAGGCGCGCGGCAGGAACGGTCGATGTCGGAGCACTCTGAGCCCACGCGAAAGAAAAAGAAAACAGAAGCAGAAAGGCAGCGATCCACTTACGGATCATCGACGACTCCTTGGGAATTGTCACACTCTAAGCCTTGTCATCCTGAGCGAAGCGAAGGACCTATGCACTCGCTCGCCAACTACACAGGTCCTTCGCTTCGCTCAGGATGACAGGACTAGTCATGCAGAGACCTTGCGGGTCGCCATCACGAACTTAGAATCGGCAGCGCGCGAATCCGCTTCTTCGTCGCCGCGTAGATGGCATTGCACAGCGCCGGAGCGATCGGCGGCACTGAGGGCTCGCCAATTCCCGTCGGAGCCTCGGTGCTCGGAATCGCGTACACTTCAACCACCGGCGTTTCGTCCATGCGCAGCGGAGCGTAGTCGTCGAAGTTACCCTGCACCACGCGGCCCTTTTCTATGGTGATCTTAGCGCGCAGGGCGTTGGCCAGTCCGTAGACAATCCCGCCCTGAATTTGCTGCTCTAGAATGCTGGGATTCACGACCTGCCCGCAGTCCACAACGGCCACCACGCGCTGCACGCGCGGCTGATCCTTTTCCATCGTGATCTCAACCACCTCAGCCATGTACGACGCAAAGCAGCCGAAGCAGGCGACACCGCGATAGTTCCCGGCGGGCAGAGGCCTGTCCCACGCGGCTTTCTCCGCGGCCAATTGCAGCACGCCGCGCATGCGGGCAGTTTTCCAGGTCGTCGTGAAGAACTGCAAGTCCTGATCCTTGGCCAGAAGCTTTAGCCGGTACTGCAGCGGGTCTTTGCCCGCCGCGACCGCAAGTTCGTCGATGAAACTTTCCAGCGCAAACGCTGCCTGCAGCGCGTAAACCGACCGCATCCAGCCTAGCGGCACCGGCGTCTCGGCGATCACCGACTCAATCGTGTAATTGGGTAATCCATATACAGGTCCCGCCTCGTCAGGCAGATCGGGATCGACTCCACCCGGAGTCGGCTGACCTTTCTGTCCGCTGATGGACGGCGCGATGATTCGATGCGTCAGCGCGACCGGAAATCCGGAGCCATCGAGCGTGGCGCTGAATTGATGCAAACTCGCCGGACGGTAGGTCGAAAAACGCATGTCATCTTCGCGTGTCCATATCACTTTTACTGGCGCATTGATCGCCTTCGACACCAGTGCAGCTTCGACCGCGTAGTCGTGTTCCAGGCGGCGGCCAAAGCCTCCGCCCATGAGCGTGACGTTCACTTTCACTTGATCGGGATCGAGCCCGATAGCGGTGGCCACCGAGTCGCGGCAATCCTGCGGAACCTGCGTCGGAGCCCAGAGTTCGCACTTTGTGCCCTGATAGTTCGCCGTGCAGTTCCCCGGCTCCATGGGCGCGTGCGCCATGAAGGGCAACGTGTATTCGGCAGAGATTTTCCGTCCCGCAGCCTTCGCGGCATCGCCCGCCAAGTACAAGCTAACACCTTTTTTCGATACGGCCTGCTTCAGCGACGCCATGACTGCAGCCGTATTCAAATCTTTGTTCGGGCCATCGTCCCAGGTGACGTTCAGCACGCGCCGCCCTTCCATCGCCCCCCACACGCTGTCGGCGACCACGGCGACCGCTGTGTCGCCGACTTTGCCCACGTAACTCACGCCGGAGATCTTCTTCGACTCCTTGTCGTCGAATCCAGATACCTTCCCGCCGATCGTGGGACAGCGCGACAGCAACGCGAATTTCATCCCCGGCATGCGGAAGTCGATGCCGAAAATTGCTTCGCCTTTTACCTTGGAAGGAGTGTCAAGACGCGCCAGGCGTTGCCCGACGATCTTGTAATCTTTGCTCTGCTTGAGCGTCACGTCAGTCGGAATCGGCAGCGTCGCAGCCTTGCCGGCGAGTTCCCCGTAACTCACACTCCGGTTGGAAGCAGCGTGCTTGATGTGGCTGCTCTCGGCCGTGCAACTCGACCGCGGAACGCCCCAAGTCAAAGCCGCGGCCGAGATCAACATCTCGCGAGCAGCAGCGCCGGCTTTCCGCATCGGGTCCCACGTGCTGTGAACACTCGCGCTTCCTCCCGTGCCCTGATCGCCGTATAGCGTGCTGGCTCCAGCCTGCTCGATTTCAATCTGGTTCCAGTCGGCCTCAAGTTCCTCGGCAAGGATCATGGGCAGCGCGGTTCGCACGCCTTGTCCCATCTCCGAGCGCGCGACCACGATCGTGACTTTGTTGTCGGGCGTGATTCGCAGATAGGCGTTAGGCGAGAACGCTTCTTCGTGCGACGCAGAACCGTGCGGCAGGTAGAAGCCGATCACCAGGCCTGCGCCGGCCGCGACTCCGGCGGCCACGAATTCACGGCGCGATAGGGGGCTCATCGGGCGCCTCCATTCCCGGCGGCGCGATGAATCGCTTTGCGAATCCGCTCGTAAGTTCCGCAGCGACAGAGATTGCCGTTCATCGCCTGCGTGATCTGATCGTCGGTTGGATTCGGTGTCTTCGCCAGCAGGGCTGCGGCCGACATGATCTGTCCCGTCTGACAGTAGCCGCATTGCGGGACTTCTTCAACGATCCACGCCTGCAGCAGCACATGCAGGCCGTTAGCCCCGAGGCCTTCGATGGTTGTGATGCTCTTGCCCGCGACTTGCGAAACCGGAGTCGAGCAGGAGCGAATCGGATTGCCATCGACGTGCACCGTGCAGGCGCCGCATAATCCCGCGCCGCATCCGAATTTTGTGCCCGTGAGTTCGAGGGTGTCGCGGAGAACCCAGAGCAGCGGAGTTTCCGGAGAGACGCTGACTTTCTTATCACTGCCGTTGACGCGGAGTGTGAGGTCTGCCATGTGTGTCCAGTGGTGGAGTTTGGGAACTGCAGAACATACTACTCAACCCGCCGGAAAAGGGAAATGGCAGACGGACAGAAATTCGGGCAACACAGCCGCAGTCGGAACTGTTAGCGGCTCTGGCTCGACGTGATCGCCTGCGCGATCTGTGCGCCGATCTCCTCGGCAAACTTCTGGAAGGCGGGAATTTCGTAGAGCCGCAGGCCAATCTCATCCTGCGGAAAATTCTCCGCGTGCGCGGCTCCGTCCCGCACTGCGCTGCGCACTTTCACGGCTGTAGTGGCGTCGAAGCTCTCCGAGACGATTACGCTGTTGTCTCCCCAGTGCTCCACCGTCACCGGTCCTTCCTCGGTGAGTATTTGCGCGCAGGAAACCGGGCAATTGGCCCCGCTGCAAGCGGATACAGGTTGCCCCGTCGCAGTGTGATAGCGTTGCGCGACCGCACCGGCGTAGAAACGAGCGAAACGCTCCGCCGCCTGGGGTGTCTTCCATCGCGAAACATAAATCAGGGCCAGGTCGGCCGTGGTTGTGGACGCGTCGCTCGCAGTCTTGTTCTTGCGATGGAAAGTTACGTACGCGCCGCCCTGCCACGCCCCAGAAACATCGTCCGCACCCTTTCGTTCGCCGTACTGTTTCAGGTACGCGCGCACATCGAGTTGGCCAATGCCTCCCGAGTCGTATACGTCGTAGTCTTCGCCGAGTAACTGCTGCAAATCCGGTACCCCGGTTGCCGGCAGCTTTTCGTGATTGATGTAGGCCTCAGGCTGCAGCACTTCGTGCGAGTTTCGCGGCGGGCGCGCGAAAGCCCCGGCAAACGCCATGTTCTTTCCGCCCTTGTGGAGCAACTCTCCTTCAAAGATCAGGCCTTCGTTGTAGGCAAATGCTCCCGACTCGCGCAGGATCATCGGAGCATCGTGCAGCATCTGCGAGTCGGCGACGGCCTTTACCGCCGGCTCTTCCATCGAATAAATCAGACCGGGCGTATCCACCAGGTTCCGTTTGAAGGGTGCCAGGACGTAGTCCACGTACACCACCATGGCCTGGCCTTCGACCACGGCCTTGCGGGCGGTCGCGCTGTCGTCGTTGCCAGTCTCGTTGCTCTTCGAGCCGTTTCCGGCCCCCTTCTGAGCCGCTCTCATCCACTTCCGCAAATCGTAGTTCTGATCCTGCAAGGCATGAGTGAGTTCGTGAGCCAGGATCGGTTCCTGCCGGTCGGGAGGAACCCAGTTCAGCATCGAGATCGTCTTGGTTTCGTCATCGTAATAGGCGGCAATCTCCTGCCCGGTCGACTTCACCAGAAATTCCTTCAGGTTGAACTCGCGCGGCAGGAAACCGAGTTTCTTCATGCTCAGTTCTTCCTGGGCAAAACGCTTCGTGAACTCTTCCTTGGCCAGCGCGCCGCTGGCGTACTTCTCCACATCGGCCTTGCTCACCAGGCGTCGCTTGATCGCGGCGTGCTTGGGCATTCCGCTGTCTTCCGCAGCGAAGGCGAAGACTTTGTCCACGGAGTCGAAGAGCTTTTTCGTGTCCGCATCGGTCATGCGGACCTCGTCCGTCGTGTCCTTCCGCAGCTTGCGGGCGACGTCGGCCAGGCTCTGCTGGGAGGAATCCTCCTGACTGAAGGCAAGCGTAGGCAGCAACCCTAAGCAAAGAGAGATCGTGAAGAATTGACTCCAGCGCCGGCAGAACATGATTGGGCCTCACCCAGAAAACCAAGAGTGCACTCCTCTGAATTTTCCTAGAGTCAGGTCGAACACTCACGGCAAAAAGGCAGGATCGTCTTACGAAGGTAATGAACCGGCGCCGAACCGAGCGGCTTAGGGGCCGGTTATTTCAGTTCTGTCAATTTCTGCGTGGCCAGCTGTCCGGCTTCGCCGCCCGGATTCTCTTTCTTGACCTGCTCGTAGACCCGCTTGGCCTCGAGCGGCTGGTTGGAGCTGTGATAAAGTTCCGCCAACTCTAACTGCGCGGTGACTTTGCTGACCGACGCGGTGGGCTTGTTGATCAGTTCCTGATAAAGCGCGACGGCTTCCTTCACGCGATTGGTCTGGCCGTAGAGCGTGGCCAGGGCCGACTTAGCCACGGCTGCCACCTCGCGATTGCCGGTCGACGCCACCGCTTTGAAATTGCGCTCGGCGGCGGCGTTGTCATTCAAAGTCGCCGCGGTGACTCCCAGAAAATAGTGGGCCATATCGGCGGTGCGGGTGTGCGGATACTTGTCGACGATCGCCTGCAGCTGCTTCTGAGCAGCCTGGGCACGTTCCTTCGCGGAAGTGAAAGTGGGAAAGTCAGGCTGTTCCGGCGCGCCCGGCGAGCGCAGCTGCGTGTCCATGGTGCGCACGGCTACGGACAGGTCCAAGCTGGCTTTCTCGTCCTGCATGCTCAGGTAATACCATCCGCCGATCCCGGCGGCGAGAACGACGATAACTGCCACAGTAGCGATGAGGAGGGTCGAGCGATGTTCGACGCTCCAATGAGCCGTTCGCTCGGCAGCGTCGATGGTGACACGGCTGAAAGCATCCTGCTTCAGTTGATGGCGGGTTTCTGCGCGCACGGACTTCCCTTCTGATGATAACGGTGGGCTGGCTGACTATGACAAACAACCAGTTTAACAGGGGGAAAACAGCGCGTCAAAACTGGGAATCGGAGAATTCAAATCTAACGGAGCGAGGTGCCCGGGTGCCCCATTTCTCGCGTTCTTTGCGAGAAGTGGGACTCCCTCGATGCCTCGCAAGCCGCTGCCGCATCCCGAACTGGAAGAGCAGCGCAAGGCTCCGCTGAGGAACTTGATGCCAGGCGCCGAAGCCGCAGAAGAAGAAGCGAAGAAAGCAGGAAATTAAATTGCAGAAGTGTCATCCTGAGCGAAGCGAAGGATCTATGTACTCTACTGCCGGAACTGCATGGGTCCTTCGCTTCGCTCAGGATGACAGAGTGTGTCTTTCGCGACCGCCAAAACACAAACGCCGCCGATTAGGCGGCGTTCGTGCATCCCGCGAATCAGTTCTCAGCGCGGCGCTTCCTCCAGCAATCCCTGCTCCAGTTTTTCCTGGCATTCGATGCAGTGGCGCGTCCAAGGCACGGCTTCCAAACGCTTGGCGTTGATTTCTTTGCCGCAGTGGATGCATTCGCCGAAGCTGCCTTCGCGGATGCGCAGCAGCGCCTTGTCGACCATCTGCAAAAGCTGGCGCTCGTTGTTGCTCTGGCTGAACAGGAATTCCTTGGTGTAGGAACTGGCGGCGCGGTCGGCGATATCCTGGGCGGTGTCTTCGTCGGCGGAGCGGCCGTCGGCCTGGGTGCGGTTCACGGTGCGGCGCAACTCCTGCTGCCGGGTCTCTAAACGTTTCTTGAAGGCTTCCAACTTCTTCTTATCCATAGGTCACTTCAACTCTGGGTCATCCTAATCTTGGCCACCCTAATCTGGGTCATTCCTAAGAAATCGGCCACATCAAACTCTTAGGACGCCTCTTCCCGGAGGCGTCCGTAGTCATAAGGCCAAACGAAGATGATAAGCGCGCAAATTATGATGCGTCAACAGGCACCAGCGCGAGGAGTGGCCCACTTTGAATTTCTTCGCGTACTTTGCGGCCTTTCTTCGCGCACTCAGCGGTTAAGAGCTCTTGTTTTTCCGCCCAATCACAAGAGCCTTGAACCGCAAAGTTCGCAAAGAGAGCCGCAAAGTACGCGAAGGCTTTTAAATCACCGTCTACCGCGGCAGTGGATCCTTCATGCTGGCCAGGGCGTATGCCATGACGGCCATGGCGGCTGCATTCTCGCGCAACTCGGCAGGGACAATCTTATCGAGCGTGTCGGCGGCGGAGTGATGATAGTGAAAATAGGTGCGGCCGTCCTGCAGAATGCCGAGCGCGGGCACGCCCGATTCCGACATGGCGGCAATGTCGGCTCCCGGAGGATAGCTGCTGGGTTGTACGGCATTGGCGCCAAAGCTTTGCAGTATCTCCAGCGCGGGGCGCAAGAGTTCGACGGCGTGCGGAGTCATCTTCACATCGAAGCCGAGCGGGTGGGCTGCGCCCGCGTCGCTTTCGATCGCGGCCACGTGGTTCACGAACTCAGCGGAATGATCTTTGGTGTACGCCTGGCTGCCGGAGCCGCCGCTTTCTTCGTCCATCCAGGCGATGACGCGAAGCGTGCGCTTGGGATGCAAATGAAGTTTCTGCAGAATCTCGGCCGCCTCCATCGCGACCACGACTCCCGCTCCGTCGTCGATGGCGCCGGTGCCAAGGTCCCAGGAATCGAGATGTCCCGAGACCACGACCACCTGCTCGGGATGTTCGCTGCCCTTGAGGTCTGCAATCACGTTGTAGCTGGTCGCATCCGGAAGCCTTTGGGGCGTCAGAATAAGCCGCATACGCACTTTGCCTTGCGCGAAAAGATGAGCGATCAGGTCGGCATCTTCTGCAGTGACGGCTCCAGCGGGGATTCCAGCGGGGACGCTGAACCCGGTGTGCGGCAGGCGGAAGTCGGCGCTGCCGACCGAGCGGACTAACGTTGCGACGGCGCCAAGATCAGCAGCCGCTTTAGGGCCGCCTGCGCGATATCGCACGGCGTCGCCGTAGGCCATGAAGGCCATGCCGCCGGCGGCCTTCTGTTTGTCGAAGATTTCGTTGAACAGCACGATCTTGCCGGCGACCTTATCGTGGCCGAGCGCTTTCAGTTCGTCGAAATTGTTGACGACGACCACGTCGGCGTTAATGCCTTCAGCAGGAGTCGACGTGCTTCCGCCGAGCGCGGTGAGAACGATCTTCTGCGTAGTGCCAGGAGCTTGACCGGCGTATTCGGTCAGCTCCGCCGTTTCCGCGCCGCGAACCCAGTGCGGCACTTTGACTTCTTCGAGGTGGACATCCAAACCGAGTTGGCGCAATTCCGCTGCAACATAATCCACGGCGGCCTTTGCCTGCAGAGATCCGCTGGGGCGTGGGCCAATGTTCTCGGTCAAATGAGCGACCTGCCGGTAGGCGTAGTCGTCAGACAGCGCCGCCGCTTTGATCGCAGACAGTTCCTCAAGCAGCGGGGCAGGGAAGTTCTCCTGCTGCGCGGGCTTGGACTGATTCTGCGCCGGGGCCGCGGTCGGGGTCAGAGTCAGAAAGATTAGGGCATGGAGAACGGGAAAAAGGAGGATGGTTCGGAAGAAGGTTCTCGTCATGGTCGTTGGTCAGTGTATCTGACGAGGCCGTACGGTGGATACAGCTCGATGTCCTGTAGAAGGCTATAATGGCGCCGCAGCAAAGAGTTAGGAGGGCTGTAAAGATGAGTCCTCATAGCATTGTTTTCCTCGCCTCGCTCGTCACCGCGATTCTGGTTGCTGGCCTTCTCTGCCGTCTCCTCCTTCCCAGCCTGCGCAGTCTCCTGGACGAGATCATCGGATTGCCAGCCGCTACGGATTTCTATCTGCGTTTGCCATTGTCATTGTCTTCGTGGCCCTTGCCGCGGCGTTTGGGGCCGGCCATGGCGACCTCAAAGACGGTGCCAGATTCATGGAGTATGTCTGGTCCTTTGCCAGCGGGATGCAGGACGTTTTCCAGAACCTGATGATCGCTCTTCTCGTCTACGTCACGCTGGCTACCGTGTTGATGGCGGCCTTGCGGCGAAAGCATTGAGGAGCGAATCATGACGAATGAGCATTACCTGATCGTTTCCTACTTCCTGTTTGCCTTCGTGTCCCTGGGTCTCGGGGTAGTGGCATACCGCCTGCTGCGCACACCGTTTGCGGTAATTGCCGATGCGGTCGCCGGGAAGTCCAGCAGTGCGCTGTTGAAGCGGGTCCTCCATCTCTCCATAACCACGGCGGCGGTTCTGGGGTTTCTGAGCGTCAGCTATACCCAGCACGGATGCGTGAATTATGAGAATGTCGTCAAGGATCGCGCTTACCTCGTCCAACTCAACCGGGAACAGATACAGAGTGCGGGTAACTGGATCGTGTACGCCGTGTTTGCGTGGTGCGCTGTAGTTGTGATTTGTCTGGTGGTATGGCGGAACAAGCAAGGCGTTAACCCGCGAGAGTAGCTGCCTTGCGACCGAGACGCACGGGTCGACAGGGATTACTTCTTCAACTCCGCGGGCCAGTTGAGCACCAGCGTCAGCGGATCGCTGCCTTCTTTCAGATCGCCGACATTGACCAGGAATTTCTTGCCATCTGCAGTGACGTCGAATGGTCCGTTCGCCCGCTGGATGCCGCCTGCGTGAAACAGAGTGTGAGGCACGCCCAACTGCGGAGCCGTGCCGGAGAGGTTCACGTCGGCGGCGACGATATTGTCGGCGGAGTCGAGGAAGAATAACTCCTTGTCGTCCCTGCGCCAGTGCGCTGCCCAGCCGCCAGTGGTTGAGACCTGCCACTTGGCGCCACCTCCCGGAAATGCGGTGATGTAAACCTCGCTCCGTCCGGATTCATTGGTGCTGTAGGCCAGCCACTTCCCATCGGGTGAAACCGCAGGGCCGGTCTTCACGAACGCGGTCTGGACAATTGGTATTGGCGTACGATCGCCAAACAAGGGCAGTGCCCACAGGTCTGTGCTGGGTGGGTTCGCGGAGCGCCTGGCGTAGACTAAGTAACGCCCGTCCGGCGAGGCAGTCGGGAACGCTTCCTCTGCATCCTTGGTGCTAGTCACGATCTGGTCTGCGCCGCTGCCGTCAGCCGCCTTGGAATAAAGGTGAATTCCGCCCTGCGAACCGGAGTGGTAGAAAATTGTCTTTCCGTCAGACGACCATGCGGGGGCCACCTGGTTGGAGGCGCCGAAGGTTAGTCGTGTCCTGGTTCCGCGGACCAGGTCGAAAATCCAGATCGCTTCGGTGCCTTGCGTGCCGTTGAAAAGGTTTACCGCCAGACGCGTGCCGTCGGGCGAAAGACTGGGAAAGAAGTATCGGTCAGGCGCGGCCACGGCACCCAGTTGCTTTCCATCTCGCGCCATCCACTGCAGGTTCCAGGTTCCGGCGGTCTCGCCGGATTCGTACACCATGCTTCCATTCTCAGAGACCGAAAATATAGGACGGGTGGTGCCTCCATTGATGGCGATGTGTTCGGCAACCGGAACCGCTTCGCTCGTCACTTGCAGCGTACGCGGGTCAAACGGGCGGGCCATTAATGTCGCCTCGCGCAAGAACAGCAGGTAGCCGGAGGCATACTCCGCCATGGTCTCGCTCTTCATCAGTTCTTTCGCATCGAGCGAGCCCAACTCTCCCACATACAAGGTGTTGCCTTGAAGGCCCAGAGAGGTGCGCGCCCAGTAAAGGTAGTGTTTTCCATCGGGCAGAAAAAACGGCCAGCGGTGACTGTTCTCCCCTTTGGCACTGTCCAGCTTCGAGGCGGGTTCAGGAGTTCCTCCGCTCGCGGGTACGCGCAGCAGATTCGAGCTGGTGGTTGGGGTGAATAGGATGACACCCTCTTTGCTCCATGCGCCGCCCCGGCCATTGCTGGCGTCACAGATGGTCTGCGGAGGCCCACCAGCGGAATCAATCCTGCGCAATTTGCTGCCCGCAAAGAACCCGATCTCGCGGCTATCAGGCGACCAGAAGGGATACATGGCCTCGTCGGTTCCGGGCAAGGTGCGCGCGGTCGCCGAGTTCAGGGCGCGGACGTACATCATGACCTTGCCTTTTTCATCGCGCGCAGTGAAAACCAACCGCGTTCCGTCGGGCGAGAGCACGGGCGGGCCCGACTCCACTGCCATCAGCAGAAAGGTCGCGCCCGCTGGGGGAAGAATCGAGGAACGCACCACGGCCGCCGGCTTTGGCGCCTGGAATACGAAAGCGGCTGCAACACCCAGAGCCACGAGCGTTGCAACGCCAGCGACGATCCATGCCAGCCGCGAGCTGCCTTGGCCCGATTTCGATGGCGGGACGTGACTAACTTGCGGATCGGCTTCGCTCAAAGCCTGCAACTGAATTTCGACGTCGTGCATGCAGCCATAGCGTTGCTCCGGATTCTTCGCCAGACAACGCCCCACCGTCTCATCGAGCCGCGGTGGAGAACTCGGCAGCACGGTCGAAATCCGCGCCGGCTCTTTGTCGAGAATCGCGCCCAGCACGCTGAATTGCGACTTACCTTCAAAGGCGCGGCGACCGGTGAACATCTCATAGAGCACGCAGCCGAAGCTGAAAATGTCGGACCGCGCATCGGCCTCTGCGCCTTGCAGAACTTCCGGCGCCATGTACTGGAACGTGCCCACCACCGTTCCCTTCTGCGTCAACGGCGACGCCGAGCCGCTGAGCGCGGCCACGCTCATGGTCGGCGTAGTCGGAGTCATCAGGCCGGCCCCCGACGCCGAACCCAGGCCAGGCGCGGGTTTCGCCAGGCCAAAGTCCATCAGCTTCGGTCCATTTTTCGCCAGCATGACGTTAGCGGGTTTCAGATCGCGATGTACGATGCCACGCGCGTGCGCTTTCGCCAACGCGTCGGCAATCTCGATCGCGGTCTTCAGCGCCTCGGCCAGCGGCATTGCACCACGGTGCAGGCGATCGGCGAGCGTCTCGCCTTCCAGATGCTCCATGACCAGAAAGTCGACGCCATCCTGCGACCCGACGTCATACAACGTGCAAATATGGGGATGATTCAGCGACGAAATCGCCTTGGCCTCGCGGTCCAGACGCTGTCGCAAATCAGGGTTGGAACACAGGTGCGCGGGAAGAACCTTGATGGCGACATCGCGTCCCAGCCGCGTGTCGCGGGCGCGATAGACCTCTCCCATTCCACCGGCGCCGAGCGGCGATTGAATCTCGTAAGGCCCGAGTTTCGTGCCAGAGGCTAAGGCCATAGGTGCGCACGATTATAGTCCACGGGTAATCGCATTTCCGGCAAAGGAGTCCTTCGTGATACTTCGTGCCCTTTGTGGTTGATGTCCTTCTTCTTCTTCTTCCCCAAAGTGGGCCGACTACTTGTCGTACTGAAACGCCTTATTCGGATACGGCGGAGCCTTTGGCACCGGTCGCGGGTCCTTCTTGATCTCCTCGCGCAGGAACTGGATTGCCGCATCCAGCTGCGCGTCGCTGCCGGCAAACGTGGCGTGCGGCAGATTATCCACCTCCATGTCGGGATCGACGCCGTGACCCTCGATCAGCCATTTTCCTTCTGGTCCATAGACTCCAGTCTCAGCGGCGGAAGCAATTCCAGAGTCCGCCAGGAAATTGCTGAAGGAAAGCCATATCTCGCCTCCCCAGGTCCGGACGCCGATGACCCTGCCCAATCCAAGGCGCCGGATTCCTTCGGTAAAGGCTTCACCATCCGAAGCAGTCAGCCGGTCGCAAAGCACGACGATGTGTCCGCGAAAAGCGTATGGCATATTCGAAGTGGGATTGCCGATACGCGGCTGCCAGAAGAACCACGCCTTGCGCAGCAGTTTCCCCAGCACCCATGAGTCGATGTTTCCTCCCTCGTTGTGCCGCACGTCGATGATCAGGCCCGGACGATCGAATACCGGATAAAACTCTCGCGCCCACTGCTCGATGTCGTCGGAACCCATGGCCCGGAGATGCACATATCCCATTTGAGACTGCGAGTCTGCGTCCACTTTTTGGCGCCGGGAATACTCCCACTCGGTGTAGCGCAGGTTGGACTCATCTTTTTCCAGCAGCGGAGTCACCACGACCTCACGAGTTTGTCCGGCAGCCGATTTCACGCGCAGCAGCACCTGACGCCCCGCCTTTCCGCGGAGCAACGCCCGTTCATCCGGCGCGCTGAGCGAGTCTTCTCCGTCGATGCTCAGGATCACCTCACCCTCGCGTACCATCGAATCCGGCCGCGCCAGCGGTGGCGCCTGGTTCGGCAAGTCCGGGTCATGCTGGTAGATGTGCTGCACCACAAATCCACCCGCCGCTTCATCCCGCCGCAGAACGGCGCCCAGGCTGGCAATTTCTACTTGATCCGAGGGTTTCCGGTAATCGCCGCCCCACACAAAAATGTGCAGCGCGGAAAGCTCGCTCACCATCTGCGCGATCACGTCGTTCAGTTCGTCGCGGTCCGAGACGCGATCGACCAGCGGAAGATAGCGATCCCGTATGGCCTTCCAGTCCCACCCGTGCATGCCGCGGTCGTAAAAATAGTCTCGTTCCAGCCGCCACGCATCGAGATAGAGTTCGTGGAACTCCGCCCGCGGCGCCACCGCAAAGGTCCAGCGCGACATGTCAATCTTGGCCTTGGCCAGCGCCTTAGGGTCCGCCAGCCCGGACGCCTTCACGTCCGAACCAAAGATGAAAAAGTCGTCGTCTTTGCTGACCAGCATTTTCTTGTGGTCGAGCGACATCTCATATTTCTTAACTTCGCCCATCACCGTTTCCGGCGGGTCGGCTTTGTTGGCGATATCCACGCACTGCAGCGCCTGCTTCGGAGGCATTTCTTCGTTCTGTTGCAGCCAGCACAAGCGCTTGTCCGCAGTTTGCAGCGACGAGTAATTCCCCGGCGGCACGGGAACTTCCGCCAGCCGCGACGAGAGTTCGGTAAAGTCAATGTTCACGACCGGAGGAGGAGTTTTTTTCTCAGCTGACGCCTTGTCGGCCTCGGCCTTTTTGCTGGCCTCCTTCTTCGCGGCGTCCTTCTTGGCATCTTCCTTTTTGGCGTCGTCCTTTTTCTCTTCATCGGACTTCGCCTCGTCTTTTTTCGCATCCTCCGGCTTCGCGGCGTCAGGATGAAGTTCGTCCACTGGAGCAAATGGCGAACGCAGACCGGTCGTCAGCGCCAGCTCATAGATCTTGATCGAGCGATCGAAGTTGGGGTCGGGCTGGCGCGATCCCCAGGGTGAGGGCACGGTCGTCTTCAGCATCCGGTCCGAGAGGAAATAGAGCCACTTGCCGTCCAGGCTCCAGGCCGGGCTGGCACTGTTGTAGTGGTCCGAGGTGATGGCCTGAATCGCTCCGGTCTTCACGTTTAGCAGCTTGATCTGCGTAAAAGTATTGGTCGCCGCTTCCACGTACGCCAGCCACTGGCTATCGGGCGACCAGGTGAGATCGCTGAAGTCGTCCACCAGGGATTGCGCGATGCGCTTCGACTGTTTGGTCGTAGTGTCGTACAACCACAGTTGCTGGTCCTTGTCGCGTGTCGCAAGCCAGCGCGCATCCGGCGAAGGGATGCCCTCCCAGCGCAGAATCTTGGCATCGTTGGTCCATTGTTCCGGTGCCCCAATGCCGTTGGCCGGGTACTTCCAGAACTCGGTTTCCCCGGTCTCCGTCGAGAGTGCGAGGATGCTCTTACCGTCGGGCATGTAGCGCGCCTCGCGGTACCGGATTCCGGATTTGCCGGCGACCTTGACGATGCGTCCTGTCGTGGCGGGCAGCGTGAATACTTCTCCGCGCGCCGTGAAAACGGCAGCGCTGCCGTCGGGAGCCAGATGGGCGCCGGTAAGATACTCCAGCGGTTTCTTCACCCAGCGATCCCGCAGTTGATCGAAATCAGAAACCAGAGTAATGGGGATGATCGCATCCTGATGCGTATTCAAATCATGTGTATTCAAATCCAGCAGCCAGAGGTCGGCCCCGCACTGATAAACGATGCGCCCATCGGAGATCGACGCCGACTGGATGTCCCAACCCCGCTGGTGCGTGACCTGTTGCAGATCATGACCGTCCGGGGCCATCGAAAAGATATTCATGACGCCGTCGCGGTCCGAGAGAAAATACACCCGCCCATTCCAAAACATCGGATTGTGCGAGGTGCCCTTCCAGTCGCTGGTCAGGACCACGGCCTCCGACCCGGCGTCGTAGCGCCAGATGTTTTCCGCGGTACCGCCCTGATAGCGCTTGGTCTGGCTGGGCTGCCGTTCGTAGCGCGTGAAGAAAAGCGTTTTCCCGTCCGGCGTGTACGCGCCTTCGGCAGATTGCGCCAGAGGCACGATCTCGCTGCGCCCGTTGCCGTCGATGGCGACCAGTTTAGGATCGGGCAGCGTTGAGTATCGATAGGTGCGCACCAGTACGCGCCCGTCGGGAGTCCAGCCCGCCACCGCCGCATCGCCGTCCCATGTCCGGCGCTGCGGCAGGCCGCCCTCGACCGGCATGGTGTACACATCCATGGGCCCTTCATATTGCGCGCTGAACGCGACGGTGCGTCCGTCGGGCGAAATGGCGGGATAGATTTCCATTCCCGGATGGGAAGTCAACCGCCGCGCCGCGCCTCCTTTCACGCCGACCGACCAGAGATCGCCCTCCGCTGTGAAGATGATGGTGTCGCCGTGAATCGCGGGATAGCGGTAATAACCGGCGTGCGCGTTCTCCGGGTTCGCGGCCTGCAAAGGAAGAGCAAAGAGCAGGG
The DNA here is from genome assembly GCA_013289685.1 of Acidobacteriota bacterium. Taxonomy (GTDB): domain Bacteria; phylum Acidobacteriota; class Terriglobia; order Terriglobales; family Acidobacteriaceae; genus Sulfotelmatobacter. The sequence goes on from JABCZL010000018.1 coordinate 114,630, forward strand.
CAATCGTGGCCAACAGAATCACGACACCAGAAGTTCGATTGGAACGGTCGGGCATGGAGGATTCCATTCTCGGAACGCAAGAAGGCCCGGGGCACAGGATCAATACCCAGGGGTCGTCGCGTTCGCGGAACAATTTTGGAATTGGCCGAATTTCGACTCAGCTTTTCGGCACGCGAGATCATACCACTGTCATTAGTGAAGGTCATATGCTTACGATCCTACGGCGCGGCGGATCCCAGGAAGTTGCGCCGGGCCGAAAAAATGGCCCCATCGCTGGGGCCACGTTTCAGAGGCTACGGATTTGGTGGGCTTGTCAGGAAAGGCGATGCAAGACTCCGTTCCGCCAGCCGGAACGGTTCGGGTAGTGACGCGGAGAATCGAAGAGAGTGTAGGTCATGTTGCTTGAGTTTGCGGCCTCTTATTACCCTGGACAGAAGCACTTGCCGCGCCAAAACTCGAAACCCAGTGATCCTGCCCGCGACGCTGGATAAATGAAAGACGAGTAAGGACTTAGTTGGTGATTGAAACTTGCGGCGCGGGTCGGGTTGGAAATCGAAGGAAAATCGGAAGTGCAGAACAATGCATATTCAATGCATTCGGCTACCAAACCCCACAAACACCAAGCCCATGGCGGGTTCTGGCCAGCCATGGGCAAGGATGAAAGGAAAGTTTTTACTCTCTAGCTATTGCCCGCGACGGTGCGCAGCTTCCCTGGCAAAAAGTGATAGGGAGGCCACGGCCCGCTGATCGTCACTTCGCAGTTCTTCAACTGCTTGGCGGCTGTGTTGTAGCGGTTCTGGTATTTTTCCACGCTCTTGGCGTCGATCAGGTGGGCAATGTCGATCAACATGCCCTCTGGCGCGACTTTCTTGCAGCTGACTTCTTCCTCCAGCGGGTTGAACAGCTTGTGCACCTGGACCGACAAGGCCCGAGCCTTGGTCTGGCGTTCGCGCTCGCGCGATGCCTTCACCTTCAGCTTGGACAGGTAGTCGCCCCCGACCGTGTCGGGCAGTTCAATGTCGATCATGGCCTCGCGCAGCGAGCCATCCCGGACGACCAGTTTGATGTGCATTTCGGACTTTCCGCGCAGCTTGGCGACGCTCAGGCCGAAGGCGCGCCGGTTGACCCGGACCGCCTGCCGAAGTGCGTCATCACTGTCGAAAATGGTGCCGAATTTGAAAGGTAGGACGGTGGAGTTGCGGAAGCAGTTGCTGACCACCCGCGCGTGTTCGATCGCGGACTTCTGGTCCAGTTCACCTGCTGCGTGGTCATATTCGCTCACAATCACTGCGAATTCACCACTCGGATAGCTCAGAACCGCAGCGCCGTTCACTCCTTGAACGCCCTCTAACAGGAAAGGGCGGCGAGTGCGGGTTCCATTGGGTAGGGTTTGATGCTCGGTAAGACAATACGCGTACCACGCCATGTTGAACTCTCCGAACCGGGATGGAGGCGGACAGGGCCACCTCTCACGTCGAGTTTTTCGCCAAAGCTTGTACAGCGATTTTGGAAGTAAGGGAACCGGGCGGTACAGGGCTTGCAAAAACTGGAAACGCTTTACAGTCGCGTTCCCTAAGTGCATATTACTTTGGGCATGTACTAAAATGCAACTTTTTTTCTGTGTCGGCATCGTTTAAGCTTAATCGCGTCAATTTCGTCGATCTCCTGCATTTCAGCCCTAAATCACCGTGCTAACTTGAGGCCTGCTGCCTAATGAAGAGCCCTGCCACCGCCGCCCGCCGCTCTGGGGGCGGTTTTCGACCCGATATCGAGGGGTTGCGTGGCATCGCCGTGTTATTGGTGGTGCTGTTTCACACCGCAGTGCCTGGGTTTCGTGGAGGATACATCGGAGTGGATGTGTTCTTCGCTGTCTCCGGGTATCTCATTACGGGCATTATTGTCAAAGAGATCGAGAAGACGGGTGCATTCAGCTTCAGGAACTTCTACGCCCGCCGGGTACGGCGATTGTTGCCGGCGTCGGGTTTAATGGTGGTCGGCGTGATCTTAGCCGGGGTCCTGCTGTACTCGCCTTTGGAGCTGTCGCGCTATGCCATGTGGGGCACCTACACGTCTCTCTACATCAGTAATTTCATGTTCATGCGGGAGGCCGTGAATTACTTTGCCGGCGCGGTCACGATCAATCCCTTCCTCCATACGTGGTCGCTGGCAGTCGAGGAGCAGTTTTACCTGTTATGGCCGGCGCTGATTGTGCTTGCCTCGGGGCGCTCCCTATCGCGGGGGCGGCTGGCGGGCTGGTTGCTCGCGGTCACGGTACTGTCGCTCGCCGCGAGCATCTGGGTCACTCATGTGAGTCAGCCATCTGCGTTTTTCAGCCTGCCCACGCGTGCCTGGGAGTTCGGGGCAGGTGGGCTGGCCTTCCATGAGAAGGCCGGTCGGAGTCAAGTCGATTTTTGCGGTTCGTGAAACATCGTTGTTCTTCCGCCGAGTGGCCACTGTCGCCATGCTTCCATCCGCACTCTCGAGGAGCGGTTTTCTTCG
>JABCZL010000019.1 GCA_013289685.1 Acidobacteriota bacterium
ATTCATCCAGCACACAGTACCAGCTGTTGCGATCTCCCAAGTCCAATCCAACGGTTAACTTCTGCTGCGAGATTTTCTTGCTCGGCTTTGCCGCTACGGTGCTAACCTTCTTCATTGCCGGTCTCCTCTTTATCTGTGCTTCGAGCACGTCGATAACTTGGGAGCGTACACCGCATCCCGTCCGGAGACCGGCCTTCTCATCCCATCTGGTTACGTCAGTCATTTCCGCCCCATTCAAATGCTCACCGATAATGGATCCTGTGAAGCGTTTCTTAGCTATCGCCGTCCTGTGCTGTTACTACCCACTTGCGCTCGCGGCGCAGGAAGCAACTACAGTGTCCATCACCATCGAAGTTCTCAACGGGAAAACCGGAATGCCAGTCTGGCGGGAGTCTCCTAACATTTGGATCGACAAGGAACCGTCCATCAATCCGTACACGAGTATCCACGGGAAGACCAAAATCAAAGTTTCTAGCAGCGCCACTCAACTCAGGATAACGCCGGACTTCGGACACGAGTGCCGCTGGAAAGACGGTCCCATCACACAGTTGACGCTCTCCTATTCCATTGCCGAAATACTGCGCATCGGGGTAGTAAGTCAAAACTTCTGTGGTGCGACCACCATAGCCCCAACACCCGGCGTCCTTGTCTTCTATGAGTTACCCAGCACATGGCGAGAGCGCTGGTACAACTGAGGCTGCTCGTAGTTGGCGAAAAATCCCCATTTCACTCATCATGCCGCAAAAAAGGCGAATGGAAGGCGCAAGCTTGTGATAAGGCCTGTTAGCGACAGTTTGGCCTCGGACTACCGCGATCTAGGCTGTTGTTTCGACCAACCAATTGAACTAATATTCGTGCCGATGCAAATTCAGGATCTCGCCAAATCGTACCAAACCAAGACCGACGAAGAACTTCTGCAGTTGGCAGCGAGTTCAGAACAGTTGACGCCCGAAGCTCACTCCGCCCTAACAAGCGAATTGGCGAGACGCAGAATCGGTCTGACAGAGAGTTTGGAAGCGCATGCCGACGAGGTCGAAAAAGCGCGGACTCGCGGGTTATCACCTCCGTCACACCCTGGCGGAGTCAGCGAATTTGTGGAAGAGGTGCTCCGTGTTTACGGTGGCCAGTTCTGGTTTTTCATTAAGCTCGTCGCTCCCGCCGTTGTGGTGGGATACATCGCAGTCCGAATGGGCCTTAATGAGGGACGGGAGATTGCACGCCAGCTTCTTCGGGTCCCCATTTCGGAAATCCTGAGCCACCGAACTGAGTTTATCGAAATCTGGCTGGCAAATTCCGCAGGATATCTTGTCAGTTGGATGGCTTTCTCGTTCTCGTTCGGGGCGATTTGTTTCGCGGTGGACGAAATCAAGGCGGGGGTCACCCCATCGGTTACAGGCTCGTTTGGGGCGATTGGTCATCGGCTTGGCTCGTTCCTGCGACTTTCGTTGCTGCTCTTTTTTATGATCCTCGCGACGGCAGGAGTTGGCGAGTGGCTGTTGGACGGCGTTCTCCGGATATTACGTCAGGGGCACGTTCACACCGGCCGGTTTGCAATCTTTGCTCTGACGTATGGCCTGGGTTGTCTCGCTCTACTCGTGATCTCGCGGTTTGGGCTCGCGATACCTGCCCTCCTCTTGGATGATTATCCCGTCGGTCAGGCAATGTTTCGTAGCGACGAGCTAACTGAGGGGAAATGGCTCACGCTTGCCGCTCTTCTAGCCAAGTCCTTGATCGGCGGCTACGTCGCAGGCATGCTTCCATTCTGGATGGCATCTTTCATTCCAGGCGATGCTCGATTACCTCCATGGTTCCCATGGACTTTAACGACTGCTTCCATCGCCGGGGTCACCGTTGTCGAGCCTACCATGTTCATCGGCTTTGCATTGCTCTACCTGAAAAACTCCGCTGTTCTGCCCATGTCGAGCGCGTCGCCCACTCGTCAACTGGCGTAATATAGCCATTACACTCACAAAATCGGCCGCTTCCTGTCCCGAGTGTGTCATTTGGTGATGTCTTCTCCAATCTTCCACCTGTTGATGAGGTGGGCGATGTGGTGGGGCGTGCTCCCCTTAAGCACAAACGAAACTTTTGGAGGCCAACACTTCTCGCCAAAGACAGGCCAGATTTCCAACAGATCTACGTTCCATGCCCCCGGCTTGTCTACGGGACGAATGCGATTGGTGGCGAACATCGGAAGGACGTGCATGGTGAGAACTTGAATCACGAGATGTCCAACAATGATTGTTACGACGCAACCTTGAAATGCTTTAGGGATGCCATTTATCCCTCCAAAGGTGTTCGTCAATCCAGCATGAAATGCCTTAACCTCAAGACGTCCGATCCAGGTAAGTGTATTGACAGGAAGAGAGCGTGACGGTGGCTTCATTCCAGTTCTTTCACACTCGGTGTAAAACGGTATTGGGCGTCGCTGTGGGGACGAACCATCAAGGATCATTGACTTCAGGACTGCCCACCGTGTTAGCAGTTTTTGCTGTGTTGGCAGCAGGACAGTCGGTTTGTCATTCAGCATCGCAAGCATGTGCGGCTTGTTCTCACTCTCAATGGCGCTCATCCAACCGTTATTGCACTTTTGGCACACGCACTTGATTCGCACTTCAGGGTCGTCTACCCATTTGGCGAAGGTTTTTCCGAACTTAATGTGTATGGGCTCGACAGGTTTAAGGTCTTCTAGAATCCAGTCCGACCAAAGATGCTCCGCGCTATCAACTGGATTTGGGCAGAACAGACACTTTCTGGACATTCTCAGCCCAGAATAACAGTTGGTGCTTCGCTTTCTTTCATGCTGTGGAAAGAAAACTGGGATACCCGTGATGGAGAACTGGAATTTGTCCTTCCGGCACCCAGCGGGTCAGCGGCTGGGCATGACAGTTGTTGAAATATCCCCATTACACTCAAAATGATCCTTCTTAATTACCTTCGTCATGTCCTTCTGAGTTCTCTTCTAGAAAATCACAGGCAAACCGCGATACAAGTTTCGTCTCAGAAGTCGGGCCAGCTGTGCTGTCTAAAGCCGCCAAAGGAGGCTGGCAAGCATGGAATCGCCGCAAGAAATGCTCTACGATCTCCGCTCTGCTCTCTGTAATGCTCTCGGTTATATCGAACTCTGCCGTGAAGGAGACACCCCTTCAGACAGAATCGGGGAATTCTTGGAGAAGGCAGCAAAGCAGGCCAAAAGAGCCCTTTACATTGAGGAGAGCCTGTTCCGAGTTATGTCTGTCCCGGATAAGAACCATTCACTCCCAGAGAGGAAAATTTCATGATAGAGCCGAAGTTTACCCGCGAAGAACTGGAGGCCCGACAGCAAGCCCGAGGCGAAATTAGCATCGACACGGTTAGAGACTACATGTGCTTCGAGAACCCCACGGCAACACCAGAAGAAGCCGCTTTTGCTCTTTGGGAGCGATACCCGAACACCTACTCTCATGAGGCATTTCTAAAAAGCACTCGAATTGTTCAAGAGGTCAAAGACCTACTTAGCACCCGGCAGTAGCAGAGATGACAAGAGGCTCCCGAATTATGCCTCGGAGCACCCAGAAAAGCCACTTCTCCTGATCGCTGTCGTAACATCTCGATTACGCTCAAAACCCTTCTCACTTCGTGGCTATCCCCCGATTGGGCCATTGCCTATCGGTCCATAATCATATATATTTGGACCTATGAAAATCGCCACTTCAGCACCCATCGAATCAACTACTACGGAGCAGCCGGCCGCCGGGGTTTGTGGACCGATCACATCAACGAAGCGCGTTGCGTTGTACGCTCGCGTCAGCACCCACAACGGGCATCAGGACCCTGAAGTGCAACTGCGGGAACTCCGTGCCTTCGCCCAAGCCCGTGGTTGGACCGTCGCAGATGAATTCGTGGATCGCGGCGTCTCTGGCTCCAAGGACCGTAGGCCACAACTCGACCTGTTGATGGCAGGGGCGCACAGCCGCACATTCGACATTCTGCTGGTCTGGAAGCTGGATCGCTTTGCACGCTCGCTCAAGCATCTGGTGACTGCTATCGCTGAGTTCGAGGCGTTGTCGGTGCAGTTCGTTTCTTTGCGTGACAACCTCGACCTGACCACACCTTCAGGCCGTCTCATGTTCCACGTCATCGGCGCAATGGCCGAGTTCGAGCGTGCGCTGATTCAGGAACGTGTCAGGGCAGGCCTGCGGAACGCTCGCGCTAAAGGCAAACGCTTGGGCCGTCCCACAGTGAACATCCCCACGGCGAAGGTGCAGCGGCTCCGCTCGCAGGGTCTATCGTGGAGTCGAATAGCGGCAGCCACTGGCGTGGCGAAGGCTACGCTTCTACGCCACGCGTAACGTACAGAGTTGCTGCTGAACGGACCGCATAGCACTTTGTTTGGCAGGAATCGAAGTGGGGCATACCCCTGAAGTAGGACCCATGCAAAGTGCTGGGGGTCGCCTCTCACGAGAGCCGCTGATGCCCCTATCGACGTACTCGTGGGGCAATCGTAAAGCCTCGCCTTTCGCAGAACTCGCGCAATTCCCGAAGCTGAACTTCAGGATCCTGCCCGTGGTTCAGAGTGCTAACTCGCGCATACAAAGCAACGCGGGTCGTTGTTACCCTTCCTCTGTTGATGTCCGCGATCATGCCAGCACCAGCCCCGCATCCTTCATGCCCTGGGCGAGTCCCCAAGCATAACGATGCTCGACGACCAACGCGTGCCCAAACCACAGTGCTTCAGACTGGACGTGCTCATCAATCCATTCTTTGCCAAGAGAAGTGAGAGGGCAGAACAAGAACACTGTGCCCTCGTTGCGAACTAGAACATCTGTAGTGGCGGAGGAAATTGCGGTAGGTGAACTCATGCGTGTTCCTTTCGTTCAACACGCACCAGGTGACCAAAAAAGAAAAACGCCAAATAATCAAGCGGCTCGTGGGACTGTTTGCAGTTTATGCCACATCGCCCTTCGGCAAACCACCGTGCGTCCCCGCCGGTTGGTCGCGCTTTCGCGCTGTCCTGATGCTGGTTCATTCTACCTGTGTTGGTGATTCGTTGGAATAGCCCGAAAGTTCTGGAACGTAACCAATCGAGTCCGATGAGAACAGCATACGTTCTCTCTGAACATCCGCTGAACAGACGGCTAGGCAACGGGCGAATCCTATTGGGAAATCGAGGCCGGAGGTACCCCCTTAAACCGCGAGGCTTCTTGGGGCTGGGGACGATGGTCTACAATTTTCCCCCGATAGGCGCGGCCTTCCGTGGCACTTCATGCTCATCCGATTTCCCTTTGGAAAACTCTTCAGCGATCCGCTCGGCGAGCACCCGTCATCCTGCGAAGTCTGCCCTTGGAATTTTTCCGGCCAATTCCTGCACGGCACTTGGGTAGCCGCAGGACAGGGTCAATGAGTTCTATAAAATGGGATGTCAAGAAAAAGGTTCTCCCTCGACCGGAGGCGAGAAGATTTTGTCTCTCTTATGTACGTCCAAACGGCAACATCTCGGACGCAGCACGTCCATGACTACACCTCCACTGACGTGTGATCCAGGACGCGCCGATAGGGTGAATCTCCCTCGCGTGCTCTCCCCTCACGAGGAGGCAACAGTCCGTTGTGCCAAAGCGCGTCCCTGGGTCAAACTCATCCACGGGCTCTCAAGCGCCAGTAAGGTCGAAGACCTCTGACCACACTCCTCCCCACAGCATACTGCCAACAGATTCCGTTTTCATTGATCGTTGTGGCGCTGTGCGCCATGCAGAACTCATCCCATCTAGTTACAACAGTTGCTCCGGTTTGACCATGATCCAGGCAGAACCGATGTTAGGCTCTTGCATTGCGAACAGCGCCGCAGGAAGGAAGAAGTGCCGCATGATCGACGTTAAGCATGGCCGCCAGTTCTTCACACACTCACCTGGGCAAGAGCCTGTCGAGGGCGGACCAGGTGCTGGTGTAGTGCGTGATCCATGATGACTCGCGGCGTGGCTTCTCGGTCAACCTGCAGGCCCAAAAGCGCAAGCTCGCGGCGATACCCGTTCACGATAAAATAAAATGAAACCTGATGAGGGTGCGCATCTACCAACGCGGTCGTGGCAGGAAGCCCGAAGTTGGCTTTACTCTCCTAGAACTAATCATTGCGACCACCATCCTGTCGATTCTGACGCTGATGGCGCTGCCGCTCGCGCGCCTGACTATTCAACGCGAGAAGGAAAAGGAACTGCGGCGGGCCTTGTGGGAGATGCGCGACGCTATCGACAAATACAAGGACGCGGCCGACCGTGGCGCATTTCAGATCAAAGCCGACAGCGGTGGCTATCCGCCAGATCTGGAAACATTGGTGAAGGGCGTCGAAGCGCAAGGCGGCAAGAAGCTGCGATTCCTGCGTTCTGTTCACATCGATCCCATGACGAAGAGCAAGGAATGGGGATTGCGGTCAATGCGGGACGATCCTGATTCGGACTCTTGGGGTGGGCAGAGTGTGTTTGATGTCTACACCAAATCGGAGGGCACCGGGCTCGATGGGACTAAGTACAAAGATTGGTGAGCGTTCCGCACTATTGGCGGGCAATGATGGAGAAAGCGATTACGATTGCAGCTATTGTAGGGCTGTAAATACGTTGACCGGGAGACCCGGATTCTTAAGATCCTCACTCTGAATGGATGAGAACATCAAGGCAGGTCCGCTCTCTCGGGTTTTCCCTGAGAAATCTTCGAACGCATAAGGAGCACTGAACTGTATACCTCTGCCCAAGAACTGGTCAGCCGAAAAACGTGCCCTTCGTTCGGGAAGGTGCGCCATCGGTTCTCTTGCATCCGGAAGATGTTGGGCCCAAAAAAAGATTCAACAACTGTACGCGCCCTACTTGGCGGTTGCGGATCATTCTCTCCATAGAAGCAAAACAGAGGGGAGCTTAATCGAGCCAGGGGAGGGCGCTGTGCACTTCGCGCGATCACGGAAAGCAGGATCACTCCACTAATGTCCTGCGGGTCGGCCACCGTCGCGGAAGCCGCTAAGAAAGAGCCGTAGCTGGTTCCCATGAGAATTACGCGGGAGTGTCCACCGTGCAGAGACTTCGCATATTTGCAAACGGCGAGAATGTCTTCTGTTTGAGCACGAATGTCAGCCGCTTGTTCGAAGCGGTGTCCGTAGCCTTCGGAGCCGCGATAATTGGGAGAAAGCACGTCCACACCTGCGCTTGTGAGGAGCCTCGGGAGAAGCTCCCATCGACGATATTGTTGAAGGTGAGGACCACCATGTACGTCAACTACAACCACATCCGAGCCGAGAGTTAGTCTTGAGCGTGGCCACAACACAGTTGGGATCACAGTCCCGTCCGTCGAACGGATTGCAACCATATCCGGAGCCTTCGACTTCAGTTGATACCTGCCTTTGGCGGCGTAAATCAACTCGGGCTTGCCTGAATCGAGGGGAATTCTGTAAAGAGCGGGAGGCCCTTCTAAGCTGTTATGCAATATAGCAATTGAGTCCACTTTTGACGTGGAACCATCTGGCTGCTGCAGAAGTCTGATGAAACGAGTTGTGCCCGACGAAAATGAAATCCTGGTAGGCGTAGCACGGCCACAGTGGGTTGTATAAAGTACGACCTGAGAATCTGCCGATGCAGAATATACTATGGTTTGGCCGTCCGAAGCGAAGTGTGGCGCCAGCAAATCGCGATCTCCAAAAGCGCACGACGTAACTTTGCGATCCGGTAAATCGACCTTTACCAACTCGAAGAAATCTCCCTCAATCCGCCCAGCTAAAACCAATGTCTGACCTGACGGAGCCCACGATAGATCTCTTATTTCAGACGTCAGCCCTTTCCCAACGGGAATTGTAGTTGCTAGACTTCCGCCATCAACGTTGAATATCTGCAACGCAAATGGAGTGTTCTTGAGAACGGCGGCGATCTGCTGTCCGTTGGGGGACCACTCGAAGTCACTCAGAGGATCAACATGAGCGACAAGTGGGTGCGCAGCAGCCGCTTCGCGTGCTGGTAGAATCCAGATCGTCGCCTCGCTGTTATTCCCTACTAGGTACGCCAGCCGCGTTCCGTCTGGACTCCATCGAATGGATTGAATTGCTGTATTTGTTGAAGGACCATTCAGCGGCTTCACGGAATGCTCTCCAGTCCTCCACAGGAAAAGATGGTAGTTGTCGGTGTTGCCTTCTGCTGAGAGGTACGCGATTTCATCTCGATTGATGGACCAACTCAACGCCAGGTGCACATTTGGAGACTCAATCTCATCGACAGCGTGCTCTGTTTCACGGTCGATCACGGAAAGTTTCTCGGCATTCAACAGAGCCGTTCGCAAAAGGATTCGTGACCCATCTCGTGACACACTCACGGCCACCGGATACTGTGCCATGATTTGCGCAATAACATCGTGGTCCACCTGCGCGGAAATCGGAGTCAGCTCAGAAGCATCTCGGCCAGCATTCAGGCCGAGCAAGATTCCAATGCATAGGGCAAGCGCTCTTATCTTCATCACAGATTCTCGCCAAAGAAAACCAGGTGCGTGTTTGACATTCACTTTCCTGCGGTTCCACATCCTATTTGGGTCTGTATCTCTGTCCAAGGGAGCCGGTCGCCAGGGCAAAGAGTTCTTGGATTCAGATCTTGGTGGCGCTGGATCTGATCACACGGGATAAGGTATTTCCCTTTAAGTGCTGTCACTAGAGAGACGAGGCTCCGAATCTGGGCTTTGGTCGGCCGTTCACTCCCAAGCCTTCCATCGGGATTTGCGCGCGTACTGAAATTGCCAACCAGGCATATGCCGAGAGCGTTGTTGCGACCCAGTGTGTGTGCGCCAACGCAATGTTCGGGGCGGCCACTCTGGACCGTTCCATCCGGCAGTATCACGTAGTGGTATGCAATGTGGTATGTTCGCCCGTCACATATGACACCAAAACCTCGCCTCTCATGAAGGGCATCGATCACCGATGCATCAATCGGCCCAGGAAACTGGGCGATATCCTCAGCCGAGAACGCTGAATGGTGAATCACGATGCCATCTGGATTGATAGCGTTCTCCGGGGATACCCTAGCAAGAACTAAAATGGCCACCGCAAGCACTGTCGCCACGGTCTCCAATGCATTCCGCAGCGCCCCACGCCTTTTCTTGAGGCTTTCCGAAATGGAGGTATCTGTGCGGAACTTCGTCCACAACCCAGCGCCTCTTTTGTGACTGCTTTGCATCATGCCTCGATCCTCACTCAAGACCAGCATGGGGAGCGGGTAGCTCATCGCACGTCGCAGTTCTTTTCGCATATTCGAGTCTCTGTGGATACAACTCAGAAAGACCCCGCCAAGCTCCTGACGCCGCGCATGGCGTGACGTACCAGACTAGCGTCGTAGGCAGCAGATCATCGATCGTTTGCCGAGGGCCGACATACAACCGGTTGTTGTGCGCGGCGGTAATCGGGTTCACATGCTGCCATTTCTGCACTGCCCGGGTCAGATCACGAACGGCGTCGCTCTTCTGTCCATTCCGAAGGCTGATCTCCCCCATTCGAAGATATGGCTGCGCGAGAGAAGCATCGATTGTGCTCGCCCTCTTATAACAGATCACGGCTTGGTCGGAATCGCCCTGCATCCTGTGAACTTCGCCAAGGTTGAGCCATACCAGCGGCAGATTTGGTAGTTGGAGTGCGGCAGCCTCCAGCGATTGTGTGGATTGCTGAAGGTTTCCGGAATACAGGTACAGCTTGCCCAACCTAGCTTCCAGAATTGGATCGCTGCCCTGCTGCAGTCTGGACTCGATCCGGGCGATGCAATGTGCCACGACCGAATCTGCTGCTTCTGGAAATCGGATGCGATACCGGGTGAAGAACGGCGAGTCGAGAATTGAAGGGGACAGCTCAATGGCCATTTCATATTGGGCGGTGCCCCCTTCGGCATTCCCACTCTCTTGCAGGAACATGCCATAGCTGAGATGGAAGACAGCATTCTCGGGGTCGATTTCCGTGGATTGCTGCCAGTCCTTTGCGGCTGCTGAGTCGTCGCCAAGCAAGTGCTCCAGCCACCCCAGGTTGTGGTGAGCCACGGCGTCGCGGCTGTTCAATTCAAGCGCGTGGCGATAATCTGCAACAGCTTCCTGAGTTGCTTGCTGGTCCGACGCGCTCAGTGCTGACTCTGCGCTTTTTGAGCGTCTTGGGCACTGCGAGGGCAGTGACTGGCTGGTGCCGTAGGCACGCCAAGTATAGTATCGGGCGTTGGAAGGCCACAGACGGATGGCCTCATCGATGCTCTCGCGGGCATCACCAAACTTCGCCCCGGCAACTTGCGAATAGAATTCGCTGAGCTTCGCATCTGCCCTTTCGTAGTTGAGCATGGGCCACTGAAGAATGAGTACGATTGCCGCAACTGCGATTGTGACGGGCTTCATGCTCATGTTAGACAGGATCGTCCGCGCACACCAGGGCGGCCAAGGTAAATGCTATCGCCAGCGTCAAAGTATGTTCGAGCAAGGAGGAATAGGTCAGTTCCCGGAATAGCACTGCGACAATGCCTGCCGCGAAACAACACCGCATCGCCTTGCCCGCATTCTCATTTCGCAGCCGGAGCCGGTCTTCGTTTCCTCTTGGGCTTCGCGGATTGCGACCACTGGTCGCCGATGGCGATGAACGCATTCCACGGTGGAACTCCAGCCCCACCAGAAACAGAAATGCTGCGTACAGCGCAAAGCCAATGATGCCCTTTTCCACTAGGACCTGAATGGGCAGGCTGAAGGCGCGGCTGGCGAATCCCGTCGTCTCTCCTTGGTCGGCGCTAGAAGTTAGGAAGAGCGCAGTGTTCGCGGAGCCGATTCCCCACAATCGATGTCCGCGCATGAGTTCCAAGGAACGACTCCAAATGTTCAGACGCCCTTGCGTGCTGCGAACTTGCGATGTATGGCTTCCAGCGTAGGCTTTAAAGATGTCCGGATACAAAGCGCTTTCGCAGACTAAGATAACGAGCAGGCCACCAAGCGCTCCGACTAGTAGGAGCGCGCAAGTCCGGAGAGCGACGATCTGGTAAACAGCCATGAGTCCGCAAGCGGTGGAGAAGAAAAGCACCGTGCTCCAAAACACCGCCCGCGATAAAGACAAAGACAGGGCGCCGGCAAGCAGTGCCACCGGCATCAGTGTGAGGACAACTGAGACGGTCTTCCCCTTTCCCTTTGAGCCTTTTCGCCAAAGATAGACAGCGGCTGCGCAAGCGAAGGGCAGGGTCAGCAGGAAGACCGTGAAACATTCGCCTGGAACCCATCCTCGAATTGGATGGATGAGGCGGGAGCGGAATGAGACGAAATCCGTCAGTCCAACGTTCGCAAGAGGCTCCGTATCGATCTCGAATTGACGGATTCCAAAACATGCCAACAAACTCGCGCCGAGTCCCAGCAGTCCGGTGAGCCACGCAGTTTGCACAGGCTTGCGGACCATAAGCCGGACAACGACGTATGGCAACACGGCAATTCCGATAATCTCGGAGGTGCCGACGCTATTTGCACGATACTGTGAGGACAGAAGTGACGGGATCTCGAGGGCAAAGATAAGAAGCGCAGCCGAATCCATCGTTCGCACCCGCGGTGTTGATGGATGAATCACAGCCTCGGCACCCGCAGCCGTCCGCGGCCGGGCGAAAAGCCAGTCACGCCCACCCCGATATCTCTTCCCCCACTCACGGACACTCAAGCCTCGCAAACATTCGACACCCAATGCGGAAATCCTAGCCTTGCAGAAAAAATGAACCTTCAGCCACGCCCTTTATGGACAGACGCGCATACGATTAATGTACCGCTGCTTCAGCTTCTGATCTTGGCCAAAGACCAGCAGCAATTCTATGTCGTAGCCGCAGGGAAACCGAAACGCATTCGTTGGGACACGAGCCGACAGAACCAAATCTCCTGCTGCGGCATCGATCCTCGCGTCCGCTCGCGATAGAACATTTGCTGTGGCTTCGTAGGTGTGCTCCCAATACTGGATTCCCTCCGTACGCATGGAAGCCTCGGCTTGGCCCAGCCCAATGCTCACCGGAAACACGTCTCGAAGTTCTGCCTCCTTTCTTGCCAACTCAGTCATCCCACGGGGCCAGAGGGGATTAAGGGCAGGAACGCACGCGAGGGAGAGTAGGATGGATGCCCCGACCGCGAGCGCGATCGTCGCAACACGCAGGGACGCTGTCCTAGCCTTGCGGCAACAGACAAAAACGATAACTAAGGCCAAGACTGAATAAAGCAGGATATTTACAGGAAATATCGCTATCGGTGAGACAGAAAAACCAGCGAGCGCTACACCACCGGGAGCAAGAAGCGAAAACGCCGCCCACGAGACCCGCGAGTTGGGGGAGTCGAGCAGTAGAGTCACGAGGGACGTGAACCCGCTCCCACACAAGAGCGCTAGTGAGACCTTGTATTTTCCTGCTGATAACTCGTTCATTCCCGCCGCCACGCTGACTCCCTTACGCGGAATATCGGTATCTCCTCTGGTCGGCTAATAGGAGCGAATCAATGAGCACCCACCGCTCCTGAAGGGAAACTAACACTCATGCCGCAGGTTTGTGTCATCCACTTTGCCGCTGTATTGCTGTTTTGATAAAACGGAGGAGCGTTTACGTACAATGTCGGGCTTTCGTTTATATAATCTGCGACACCTGCAACACACTTTGCTTGGTTGCAGGACACCGGGCTATAGAAGACTGTACTGTTGCCCGGGGGTGAGCCTTGGCCCGATGTCACGGCCAAGGTGGACCACACGCCGCTCCCCGTTGGTCCTCCATCGTAAGCAGTATAGGTCCCGTTTGCCCCTACATTAACGGTGCAATGCGAGAAAGAAGTTGGTACCCTGCCCCCACCGGTACACGATACGGACACTGAGCACCCGTCGCTGCTGGGCCCCCATCCGAAAGTCTCAAACTTAATCTGTCCGTTGAACCAAAGTACTCCATTTATTGTCGAGATATAGGTTTCGACAGGATCTAAAGTGTCGCTCGAATCCCCTTCAGTGTTGCTTGAGATATTCCATGTCCCGCCAGCGTCTGCGCAGTTGATATTGTTGTCTCCGCCATCCTCGTCACTAATCACATTCCCTTCTATGTCCGTACAATAGTCCAGGCCCAGCGGGTCGACATTCCTTAAAGGGTTGTTAACAACATAGGCGTATCTGTTCCAGCTTTGTGGATTGCCGGGATTCACGGCTGCCAGTCCTGTCGGATCGGGAGAAATCCATCGTCCCTGAGTCTGGCTTAGCTCGCGGAACGTGAAGTCGTAGAGGGTGCTTGTCGTGTCGGTATTCTGGTCGGTGAATGAAGCGTCGGGGGTACCGTAGAGCGCGTATTGTTCGCCGTACGGTGCATAAGCCGAGTCGGAGTAGACCGTCCGCGACGCCGTAGAAGTCAGCCGCGAACTGCCCAGCCAATCGGCGTGGCGGTAATACACCGGATTACTGCTGGACGGGTTGTAAATAGCCGTCCCGCCGCCCGGCAGGGAAACAAACGCCTTGATCAAGGTTTGTCCGTTCATGATCGCCGTTTTGCCCGCTGGACTGTAGAGCATCTGCGTGTAGGTCGACCCATTCTGCTGCTCCACCATCTGCCCTGAAGCATCATAAATCAAGTTCGTGCTATTGACGCTAGCCGGGTTGCCCCAGTTCGGGTCCCAGGTGTAAGTATTGAGGTTGTCCTTTGTCAAATTCCCATTGCTATCGTAATAGGGCGTACTGACGCCGGGAATCGCCGTGAACTGGTTCGTGGCCGTCGAATACGTGGGCAAAAACGCACCTGTGCCTGACTTGGATATGTTGCCGAAGGGGTCGAAAGCGAAAAGCTGCGACCATTTCGTGCCGCAGTCCACGCTGTAGCCATTGGCATCCTTGCCGCCCAGCCGTGCGAGATCGTCGTAGTAGTAGCTGCAGGTCTGGCTGTCACTTGTGCTGGTAAGACTGTCGGCGATGACGAGTTTGCCCAGCGTTCCGTTCGCATTCCAGGTGAGCGTGCCTTTGTCGTGCACGCCGTTCACAGCGAACGTGTAGGTGGCAGGGCGTCCGGTATTGGGGTCATAGGTGAAGCTATCGCTATCGGCTGACCCCAGCGTGACCGCGGTGAGCGCACCAATCGGCTCGGTGGTGCCGCTGACGACGTAGGTCGAGCTTGTAACAGGATTCGTTCCCGAAGCAGCGTAAACTTTCGTTACTCGCCCCTCGCCATCGAGTCCAGCCCCGGTACTGGTTCCATAGTAGATGGTCGGAAATATCGCACTGCTGCTGGCCGTAAGGGCGCTCAAGGAATCGATCGCTCCATTCGCCCAGTAGGACGCAGAGGTGTGATAGTAGCCAGTGGAGTGTGGCGTCGATTCGTAAAAGTCGGTGAGACGGCCATCGGCGTCATAGCCGAACCACTCATCGGTGATCTTAGTACCACTGCAGTTGTCGGTGTAAGCCTCAGCCTGCCTTGCCAAGGTGTATGTGACCGTAACGCCTGTGGGCGGCGTTTGCGCATCATACTTGAAGTGTCGGCAAGTTGGACCACTGTTGCCCGCGTCTTTCAGTCGGTGAAGGCCATCGTACCCATAGCAAGTGATATTTCCCGCTTTGTCAACGCGCTTGGCCAGATCGCCCGCAGAGGCGGCGTAACTCCCGCACGCCGCGTCGTAGGTATACGTGATGTCAGACCCACTGCTGCTGTTACCCGTCTCCGGGTTGGTTTCAGAGGTGAGGCGGCCAAGGTAATCGTAAGCGTATGTACGAGTCTGGAGATTGCTTGACGCTTGGGCATTCTGTGTGACACCCACGAGATTGCTCGAAGAATCGTATGTATATTTTGTCCAATAACCTATCTGCGGACTGGTCTGAGCGCAGGTGCCGCCCGGCCAAAGGGAGGTTCCGGGCGTTATTTCGCAAACCGAGCTTAGTCTGCCTAAGCCGTCGTATTCGAACTGCTTGGTGAAGTTCTGGGTCGGGCCGACTGTCTGGAGCACATCGTTGCCCGTGTAAAAATACGAAACGGTCCCACCGCCACCGTCGGTCACGAGCGTGGGACGTCCGAGCCCATCGTAAACTGTGCTCGTGCCTTGGCAGGTACCTGAACACAGCGAGCCCGCTGTGCCCACGTACGGCATGGCCATCTTAGAAGGCCTGCCAGTCACATCGTAGTCGGTCTCCACTGAATCGTAATTCGTAGAGTTGTAGCCCTGCTCCGTCTGCGAAACAATCGGACGCCCAAATCCATCCGCGTTGACTCGGCCATCCACTACGGAATGGTTGCTATTGAAAGCCATTGTGCTTTCGAGAGCGGTCGCTGTATAGCTGAAGGTGGTCGGGGTACTGAGCTGATCTGTCGTCGCATAGGGCCGCCAGAAGTTTGGATCAGCGGTCTTGCTGAAATTGGTGCCCGTGTAATAGACCGTGGACGTTTTGCCGTTTTCGTCAGTGACGGACGTCTGTGCGCCACCGGTGCAATCCCACGTAAACGAGGCGGATAGACTCAATGGCTCACTGATGCTAGCAGGAAATGCATTTCCGCAGGTCGACGTCGCATTCGGGTAGTTGTAGGTCGTTACATTTGCTCCACCGCTGCTGGTCGTTCCCGCATCAGTGGCAGTCTTCACGTTGCCTGTATCGTAATTTGTGAATACGCGGTACAGAGATGTCGTGCTGTTTACTACAGTCCGTAGCGTTGTCAGATTACCGCGCGATCCGGAAACCGAAGTGTGTTGCGGTGTTGCGCCGGTGGGGGCCGTGGCGGTCGTCTCATCATAGCTGTAATAAGTGTTAGACGTCACACTTCCAGGGGCGGTTAGAACCTCCACTTCACACGGATGATCCACGATTCCACTCAAGTTTGAACAGCCTCCGGAGGAGTTTGCGGTGCCGTAAAGGATGCTCACCCAGCGGAGGAGTGAGCCTACGTGCCCCGCACCGTAATCGTAATCGTAGATGCCCGCTACTAAGCCTGAGCTGTTGTAGACAATATCGGTTTCTGATTCCTGCCCGCTGGAGTTGGGAAAGTATTTGAAGATTGTTCGCTCATTAATTCCTCCAGAAATAGCGGTTGTGGTGCAGTTCGTGGAGTTACCGTTGTAGCACGTAATCGTGGTGCTCAACAGTGTGCCTGACGTACTTCCCTGATAGACCAAACGCTGAGTCTCGTAGAAGGATGCCGAGCCTGCCTGAAAATCAATCTGCGTCTGGTTTGAAGGCGTGCTCGGGTCCATAATCAGCGTCTGCCAGTGAGAGCCAGAGACCTGGCTTCGAGCATACGTCCAGGACCCGCCCGGGCTTAGCGCGCGCGTGAGGGTGCCAGTGCTCCCGTCACTAAAGATCCCCGAACCATTGGCTCCGCCGCTGTACGTGTACGCGATGGTTCCCCCCGTTGGCAAGGTGACTGACGCAATTCTGCCGGTAACGCAGGAAGAGGTCCCAGGCTTCGGTGTACAGTTGGCAGCGGAGGGTGTCGGCTCGTAGGTGAAACTGTGGCTGCTACCGTCTGGCAACGTGACGGTTTTCACCAGCGGGTTGCTAAGCGCGCCATATTCAGTGATGCCGCTGATCTGAAACCAAGTCTGCACGGTGTAGTTCGTATAGCTTACGGTGTAGGAAGCATTCGCGCCTGAAGGAGCGACGTAGGTGAGGGTCGTATTGCTCGGGGCTATGCCGGCAAGAGCAAGAACCTGCGTACCGAGAGTGTCTGTCCAGGCACCGGCGCTCTCAGTGATCATATTGCCGTTCGCATCGGTGGCACTCCACGAACCTCCCGAAGGTGGGCCGCTGACGAACGGCGGGTTAATGGTCGTCCCGGATTTTGTGACGACATACCCCGAAATTGAATTGGCAGTGGCAGGGCCAACATAAAAGGTGTAACCGGACCCATCACTTGCCACCGATTCCTCGGCTTGCGTTGGCTGGGGTCCATTCGGCGGCGATGTGCACCCGGTCGTAGTGATGTAGTACGCGGTGGCCGATATTTGATGACTGAAACCAGCCGGGTCATGGTAGACGAATCCGGAGTACTCAACCTGGGTGTAGGTGCCGTATTTATAAGGGGGATTGATCGGACAGGAACCTCCCGAAGTTGTAACGGAGTAGCTGATGTATCCGCCCCCACCGGCGTTCGAGATATTGCTCCATCCAAATGCGGTCGCTGGTTGCCACTGGGTAACCCCACTACTGGTCACAGGCGACCACACCAGACCGTCGTAACTGATGTCGTAGGTAAACGGAATCCCCCGGCCTGCCTTGTGCAAAACCGGAATTGTAAAGTGAACGTCCAGATTCCCAAGGTTCACCAAATCGAATGGCCCACCGCCCCAACTGCTGAATGGAGGCAATGTGGCTTGAGTTTGAGCCGATGCAACGCCGGACCACAAGACTACGATCAGAAGGGAAAGTCTGGAAGAGAGTTTCATGTTTCTTGTTCTCCTTGGTGCTCCGCTTTGAGGGCTCAATTGATCACAAAAGTCGATAGTGATAAGCCAGAATTGAAAGAAGCTCCGGAGACAGTGATATCGACCAGCAAGTTCCCTTGCTGGTACTTCTGGATGTGCGTTGGAACTAGAACGCCGCTGATAGCCTGATAGTTAGAAAAATCAACTTCCACCAGAAGATTGGCACCAGCGTTGCCATCTGGATGTGAATTGAAAGTGACTGCCGACGGCAACAGCGTCGCGCTATCAAGGTAGAAGTCCATCGTGCTGAGTTGTTTTGGGCTCGGGTTCAAAGCGGCCGGATTGGATTGGTAAACGTAGGATTGGATGTGCTGGACGCTTTCTCCTTTCCAAGTCGTTGGGCCAATGTAGGACAGCACTACGTTCGGACCTGCCGCCAACGAACCAAGGACAGGGAAGAACCACACTGCGTCGGTCCAACAATTCTGTGAGGCGAACTTGCCCGACGAATTGTTGGGAGCAAGCCATTGGCCGAGTTGCGCCCCTGTCTGAGCGTCTCGAATGTCGGTGCGGGCACCGCTCGTGAGTGCGAGGTCCATCCGGCTCTCACCGATACCGAGCGCACGGAGAGTGGCGGTGCCGGTGTCCGACCCATTCCAAGTCACGCTACCGGTCAGAGTCACGTCGCTAATACTGAGGTTCCCAACCATCGTGGCGATCGAATGAGCAGCGTACGAGAGAGCTTGGGGATTGCTGGTCGGTGGATTCTGTGACGTAGCACGGCAGACGAGAGCGATGGAAACTAAGGCAATAGCAGCATATCGAAGCATACAGCTTCCTCCTTAATAGATGAGATCGCACAGCTATCTTCCCTCCCTAATATCGGGGACTTACGTGCTGAGAGCGATCCTTCGAGTCAAGGGGAAGCCGCAACCTGAGGCGGAACTTCGAGGCCCCTCAAAACCTTCTCAAGGTCAGATTAGCTTGGAAGCTATGCTCCTCCTCTTGTTATGTCAAGGAGAAAGACACTGCATGTCTTGTCAATCATAAAGCAGCGTGAGGAATATCACAGGCAGTTACAGGAAAGGTGAGTCAGTTACAGTCTGTGGAATCGTGAAATCTTCGATCCCGTTGCGTCAACGGAACGAAGGGTGATCGAAGCGACCGCACAAGAAGGCTTCAATGTAGTTCCCAATCGTGCCGAACCCTTCCCCTTGTCACGAAAATTGCGAAACCTGGACTGCATTTCAAGTCGTCGCCGTGGTTTTTCCGCAGCCTGTTAGGTTACCCTTCGCCACGGATACGTCGGTAAAACCTCCCATCACCTGTTATCAACAACTTACGAGGAACTTTAAGATATACAGAGGGACTTTTCTTGGTGCTGATATCCGAATCGACGAAGACACCTGTCGCTCGGCCGGACGCAAAAACATCGTCGACCCGCCCAGAAACAGAAAGGCGACCCCCTGTTGAAGGCCGCCTCTACGTCAAAAGATCCAACGCTGTTTAGCGGTGGAAACCTGTTCTGGATCTTTGACGTGAATGCGGCACGCGTCGGGCGGCGATGGGCGTGGGGTAAACCACCAAGGAAACAGTTTTGGTGGCTTGGGAGGCCGGTTAGAGGGTGTTACCTAGCTGTCCGCCTGCCCACGAACTGCAAGGAAGCGAGGTTAAACGTCATCCCTTGTTTACAACACCAACCCAAGCTCTATAATTGGTGCCCATGCGCCGTCGGGTGGCTCCCCATCATTGCGTTCTCTCCAGAATGCCTGCTGGGTGGCAAAGATTGCTGGTGCTGGCCTGCCTTGCTCTCCTGCAAGTATCCTCTGGATGTGGTGGCGGCTCTGGCTCAGGTAGCCAGCCTCCCCCTCCTCCTCCACCTCCCCCCTCGAATCCTGTGCCAGTCATTGTTTCGCTAAGCCCGAATTCTGTAACAGCAGGTGTGGCGACTTTCACATTGACGATTACGGGAGATAATTTCCTATCCTCGTCAACTGTGCAATGGAATGGTAGCTCGCGAGTTGCAACATTCACTTCAAGCACTCAGTTGCAAGCGCAGATCACAGCGGCGGACATCGCCAGCGCTGGGTTGGCTTCAGTGAGTGTTACGAATCCAGCTCCCGGTGGTGGGAATTCGGGATCGGCGGAGTTTACGATCAACGCAACTTCGAATCCTGCACCTTCCATCAAATCCCTCAATCCATCTTCGGTAAACGCCGGAAGCTTTGGATTCATCTTGACTGTAACTGGCTCGAATTTCATTCCTGCTTCAACGATCGAATGGAATAGTACGGCTCTTTCCACGACGTATCTCTCCGAAACCCAACTCGAAGCCCAGATTCCCGGACCCGACGTTTCTGCTTCCGGATTCGCCGATGTGGCCATCGTGAATCCTTCTCCTGGTGGCGGAACATCCGCACCTGTAACGTTTACCGTTGCCTATGGACCGATGGTTGTCAGCCAGTCAATAAATGACTTGGTTTGGGACTCGACGCATCAGCGGATTTACATCTCTGTGCCCAGCCTTGGTGGGACCTACGGCAACACCGTTGCAGCCCTAGATCCAAACACGGGCTTGATCCAATCGTCGCAGTTTGCAGGCAGCGAGCCCAATTTGCTTGCCATATCCGACGACGATCAATTCTTGTACGTAGCGCTTGATGGATCGTCTTCCGTCCAGCGCTTTACCCTTCCTAATCTTCTTACGGACATTAACTATTCCCTGGGGACATCAGGTCCATCCGGTGAATATGGCCCGTCTTTTGCCCTCGACCTCCAGGTTGCACCTGGTCTCCATGACACAAGTGCAGCCGCACGCGGCAGCTTCGTAGTCAGTCCGGTCGCGCAGGGAGGGATAGCGATCCGTGATAATGCTATTCAGCGGCCGACAGCTGCTGGCCCTCCCGCCGGTTATTACGATTCCCTTCAGTGGGGATCGGATACGGCTCTGTACGCTATCAATAACGAGATTTCCAGCTTCGATTTCTACACTTTGGCGGTTGGCTCTACGGGAACGGCGCTTGTCAACGATTACCCGAGCGAATTCTCAACGTTTTATGTGAGGTTGCATTATGACAGCGGCACTGGATTTGCGTATACCGACGATGGGTACGTAATCAATCCTGCGAATGGCCAGCACGTCGGGCAGTTTCCGGCGTCTGGGTTAATGGTGCCGGATTCAACCCTCAAGAGCGCATTTTTCCTGGGGCAGACGCAGGCCCAATCCGGTACAACCAACTTCACGATTGAATCATTCAATCTGACAACATTCGCAGCAACAGCTGAGGTCACTGTGCCAAATGTGCAGGGGAATCCTCAGCATTTCATCCGCTGGGGCGTGAATGGGCTGGCATTCAATGACGATGCGGGTTTTGTCTACATCCTCAATAGTCCTTTTGTCACAGACGGTGGTAAGCGAGTGACAACGCCGCAGCGCTACCTGAGCCCGGTCGGAAGGACTAGCTTGCTTCGAAAGGCGATTCGCTCCTCGAACGTCATAGCGAATGTCAGATCGAAACGCAGGCTGAAGTCGAGGGATTATTCAGCGAATTCTGCCGTTCCTAACCCTGCTCCGTCAATGACGGCGCTGAGCCCAAGTACTGTCACCGCAGGCGTGAATGCTTTCACCTTGACAGTTACCGGAAGCAACTTCGTGTCTCCCTCCACAGTTGAATGGGGCGGGAATCCGCTCCCAACTGAATTTGTGTCGAGCAGCGAACTGCAAGCGCAGGTTAGTGCCTCTGACGTGGCAGCTGCTAATACAGTCGTGATAAATGTAGTAACTCCTAGTCCAGGAGGGGGCACTTCGCCTGCCTTGATTTTCGGCATCGTTCCGGCGTCCGGTTCGATTCCCGTGATCCAGTCGCTTTTTCCGGGTTACATTGTGGCTGGCAGCGCCGGATTCACCATGAACGTAAATGGGCTTGCATATTTCAATGCGTCGAGTGTGGTCGAGTGGAATGGGAGTCCCCGTTCGAGTTATCTAAACAGCCCTGGACAGCTACAGGTTCAAATCAGCGCCTCTGATGTTGCAACTCCTGGGTACGCTCAGGTGACCGTAACCAATGCAGGGCCTGGCGGAGGCATATCCAATGTGGCCGAATTTCAGATCCTTTATCAGCCGACGGTCGTCAATCAAGTGTCGAATGACATGTTGTGGGACGCAGTTAACCAGGTCATGTACATATCGATCCCGAGTACTGCGAGCACGCACGCTGACCAAGTGTGCGTCCTCAACCCCACGACTGCGGCGATAGGGACCTGTCAGCCAGGCAGCGAGCCACATAAGCTCGCGATCTCTGACGATAGTCAGTTTTTGTATGTCGGAATGGACGGCACTGGCTCAGTACAGCGCTTTGTTCTGCCCAGCTTGACTCCTGATATCAGCTATTCGCTAGGTACCGAGCCGGGCACGGGGTCCCTATACTATGCACTTGACCTTCAAGTTGCTCCCGGTGCCCCCCATACGACAGCGGTTTCATTGGGTACGGTAACGGACCCCGCTGCGACGGGTGGAATTACTATCTACGACGATTCCACGCCCAGACCGACAAGCGTGCTTGGTTGGGGACCGACTCAAGATCTCTATGACTCACTCCAGTGGGGTGCCAACGTGACCGAGTTGTATGCAGCGAGTACCGAGGGTGGAGGTGATTTCTACACGTTGAGCGTGAGTTCTTCCGGAGTCGTGCTCGACCAAGACTATCCTTCGGTATTCTGGAATGAGGGCAAGATTAATTACGATGCAGCTAACGGCCTCATCTACTCAGACGATGGATTTCATGCAATCGATCCTTCTACCGGAATGCCTGTCGGCATTTTCGAGGTGGGAGGTGGATGGCCCATGGCCCCTGACTCAACTCTGAACACGGTATTCATGCCCGTCCAATACATATGGCAGATCGAGTCCCCGAATTACACCATAGATTTGTTTGACATGGCGCACTACGTTCTGATTGCCCAGATTCCCTTCTACACCACCGCGGCAAATCCCATTTTGTACATCGGTCGATTCATTCGATGGGGCACCAACGGACTAGCGTTGAACGATACTCAAGGAAATATCTACCTGATTTCTGGATCGTTTGTCCGCGGGAACCAGAAATCTGCCTCGCAGCGGCGGGTGAAGCCAGTTCGGATGCCATTGGCCGCTCACTGATACCGCGGTCCTCAGTGTACCCTTGTCGCCCCCTTCCCGTGTCATAATAGTCAAGCATCCAGAGCGAGTCGGACATGCGCCGACTCCCCAACCGAGACGAATTCATCACGTCCACGGTGGTCACAGCCTACGCAGGCTGGATGCGGCGACGAAGATCGCAAAGGAACATCAACCATGAAGCAGATCATCTGTCTCCCTCCACTGGCGGAGACAATCGAAACATCGATCCCCGCGACCGTTGATCCCGAAGTGGGCGAACCGCGTTGTCCAAATGGGCATAACTCAGCGATTCCTCCGCGATGTCCCACGCTGATGTTCGTCACATGCTGGCACTACAGCACTGGAGCCACTTGGAATGGGTACTGCATTACGTGCGGCGTCCGCCATGCGCCGTTTAGGATTTATTGGCATTCCTTTCGCATGGATGACAAAGCTGTCGGCCCAAAGAACTACTGCGGATACTGCGGGGCGAAGATGGTCAGTGGCTGAATCAGTGAACGTTCCATCTCAGCCACAGCAGGAGCGCGTGAAGGCAGGTGTACGCAATGCAGACAAACCGGGATTCACACGCAAAGGAGACAAGCTAGGCCGTCCTGTTGGGCCTGCTGGGCCGAACCCTTCAACACGGTGGCGTAGAGCACAGAGACAGCAAGCACTAGCAGCACCCACGCTTCACCATCCTGCCTGACCATCCCCTTAGGCAAGTCGGAATCTATGCGTGTACACTCCAGCCGTGCGTGGGCTAAAGATGTATGGAGGTGTATTTGTGGCCGCAAGAGGGAGATTCCAATGAAACGAGTTGTGCTCTTCGTGATTATCCTGATGCTGGTTGGTTGCTCAAACAATTTAGGTCGTAGGGAAGCACAGAGGGCAGTCAACAAAGCGGTCAAGAGAATCCCCGAGCCTAAAGAACTGTTGATTAACACGGGATTGGTGTCGGGCTATTGCATTGATGAGCCAGCTTTCAATCCCACAGATGGTCCAGCATACAAAGCACTGGCTAAGCTGGGGATCGTAACCATGAAGAACGTCGGCAACGGTTGGCAGGTAGACCTTACCGAGGCTGGGAAACGGGCCGTCGCGGGGGAGCCGTACGGGCATGAGCAAAAACAACATTGTGATGAATGGCAGTCTAGCCTGCCCATTGCCACGTTTGATGGGATTGAACTCACGGGCATACAACAAGAGGGAATTCACGCTAAAGCAGACATTGCCATTAAATGGAAGCTCACTCCATTAGGGCTGGCGCTAAAGACGATTCCCGAGGGGAACGACGTAGAAATGGGGCTAGGGCATGAGTTTTCGTACATGCCCAGAGGCGAAAAGGAATTCTCGCAGAACGACGTTGCCAAGTTCGAGAAGTATGATGACGGTTGGCGATTGAAGACTCCTGAGCAGTGAGAACACTGAGTACGATGCCCACAACAGGAACCCATAGCGCAACGCCACGCGCACGCTCTGACCATCCGTCCAGCAGTGAACCTCCGAACTCAGGGAGCACTGCGTCTGCAATAACACGGTGTTGACTACGCAGATCGCCATGCGTTCAGCCAAGAAATCACTTGGGGAAAATCGAGGTGGGGCATACCCCTGATTTAAAGAATGCTTTCGCAAGCCGGGGCATACCTCTGCAATTCGGCCTAGCGTCCGTGCGGCCTTTCGCGTGGGCTGATTCGTAGCGATCTGCCTGAGAGATTCCGGTATGTTACCGCGATCCGCAGATCGGCTCAACCCGGTAACTATTTTGCTTGATGGGATCGATCCCATTCACTAGTATTGAATGTACGTGTATCCATACTTTGGATACCCGTAAGCATCGCCTTAAAGTCGGTGGTAGGGTGATGAGAGCGGCAAGTGGAAGAAATTGGCAATAACGTAAGACCACCTGCACGACTCCCACACATTTTTCCCACTATCCTGCAAGGCATGCCGTTTTCAAAGTTTTGAAACAAGATTGGCCGCAAGTTGCAACACGGCCAATGAGACCGACGCCGGAGTCGAACTGGATGGGCAGCCGTTGCGAGGGATGCTCCGTTCCGCACGGTACGTCGGTCGAATAGAAAACGGGACTGAAACCTGTCGCCCTGTCGCAATCAGGGTTCTTGGCTCAGAGGCTTATCCTTCGCTGGGATTCTCTGGACCAAGAAACTTCGGCAGGGTCAGTCCCGTTAAAAATGCTAGCAGAAAAGTTCCGATGCTCCTCAGAATTATTGCATCGGCCCAATTCCCTTGGTAAAATCCGTGGCGCTCTCACCTGAAGTCACACGTCTTTCCGCTTTGCGTCTCCCTAGAATTTTTCCAGACGTTTGCCGTGCGAGCCTTGCTCCGAACCGCACTCAGCCGATCTCGGTCCAGTGACCACGACCGTAGAATTGCGGTCTCTCTTGTCGCAGGAGCAGCGATCTCCCGTGGGATGGCCCAGAGTACCCAGCCAACAACTGCTGCCTGCCTTGCGCTGTCAAAGGTGTATGTCCCGGTCCCGCGAACATCCGCTGCGCCGCCCCCCGCCCTCTCTTCGCCCACACGTTATACTGGCTTTTCCGACAGTCAAGGCGGTGGACCAATGGTTAAAGAACAATTGGAGGCCATCTGGGAAAATCGATGGTGCGGAATTGTGTTGTCAGGTTGTGTGACGATACTATGTGCTTGCCTTTTCTACCGAGTGCCAGCGCCGGGAGTTAGTGTTGCAATTATGGGAGGAGCGGCAGCACTAATGGCCGCTCGAACCAAAGCGACAGGGACGGAGAAAGCTACATGGATGATCATCATTTCATGCCTGCTGGTTATCGAAGTGGTAGCAATTAGGAACGAACGCAACGAGCAGGCACGCGAGCAGTCAGAATTCATAGCTCAACAGCGCGAAGCTTTCTCGAACATCGGACGAGGGATCGAGAGTTCAATTCGCCAAAGCGGCGAGCATTTTTCAACCACGATGTCGAATTTGCACACTCTGATTGATAGCAGCAACTCCATTTCACAACATTCGAAAGAGGCCGTCTATCAGATTACGGGAGGCGATGCCTTTAGCGTTGTGGATATATCAGGCGAAGCCAAGGGGTTCGGCGTGGTAATGGAAGGGAATTACCCGCTTTATGATTTGCACATCGAGATGTACGGGTATCAAGATAAACTGGAGCGACACGAGGCGATCCCCACTCTTTCGGCGCACGTTTATTCTCCGTTGTTCCCTTACGATTTATCGCCGTACACAGAACTGAACTACTTCATTACCTCTAGTGCCAGAAACGGTGTTTGGTGGGAGACCTTGCAATTAAGGAAAGTGGCGGGAATCTGGAATCAAGCCATCAAAGTAGAACAGCCTGTACTAGGCCCACACTATACGGTCAAGCGTGGCCAACCCTTAAAAACGAGAGTTCGATATCAATGGGTCAGCCCCGCATACCCACTAACAAATGGGGACGTAAAGTGGTGCAAGTTCATGTTCGATAAACCATCTTCCGAATCAAATCCTTGCATTCCAGATTTAGGGAAGAGATGAGCCAAGGCTCCTTGCCCGTCAAATCGCATAGGATCGATCCACAAATGGGAACAGTCTGGGCTAACTAAACGTCACTTATCGACCTCCCGAACCATCTTGAGCATGGTTCGTAGTACCAGTAACCGTGCAGACGGCCCTGAGCATACTAGTCCGCCCGTTGCTTGAGCAGGCGTCGAAGGGCCGAAGGCGGAGCCTGAACAGAAAACGGACTCCAGAAAAGAGAGGGGAAACGTAATGCCCAACACCTCACCCAAGTGGCTGATTGGCTTTCTTATGCTTTCGATTTGTGCATTCTCGCAAAACTCCTTTCGTCATGGGACATCGATTGCCATTGAGAGGACCGACGAGCAGATTGTAATAGCTACGGACAGTCGCGCCATCGATGAAAACGGCAAGCGTCTTCCCGACACTTGCAAAATCAGAACCGCTGGCAAATGGCATCTTTCCTTGAATGGAATGGCCTCAACTAAGGGGATAGACGTTTTCTTTGTCGTTGGAAAACTTCTTCGGCATAGTGGTGATATTGACGACAGATCCACGGCTATCGTCAATTCGCTGACGCCCCTGCTGAATGCCGTTATGCAATCCGATCCCGTGCTCCGAGAGCATGCAATTGCTCAAGGTTCATTGCTCGGCATCACAATCTTCGGTGAAGAAAAAAAAGTCCTAAAACTGGTCTCTATCAAGTTTGTGCTCGCTGATAACGGACTCATCTCCTACGAACGCCACGCTTGTCCGGGCGAGTGCTCTCAGAATCGCGGCGGGGTATTTGTGCCTTCTCTCGACGCTCCCAAATTTAACTGGAATATTGAACCCCTCACTGCGGTACGTGCCTTCGTGCAAATGGAGATTGACCAACATCTCGTTGATGTTGGACCTCCGCTCCAAATTCTCCAGATCAATCCCAAGGCGCGACCCAAATGGATAGAACAACCAGCCGTATGCAAAGATCAAAAATAGCAGTGTCCTTTCGGCAACACTGAGACATCCCACTGCCCCGAAACGGCTCTAGTCTCTTTGTCACATTCCGGCACTGCACTGTGCTCCGCTGTCTGACGTTTGCGGTTGATCTGGGAACCCTGAGCCAGTCCTTGGATATTCGCCTAACGTTCGCTCTGGGATGCCCAAATGCGCTCAATCCAAGCGCCGTGCTGAAGCGATCTCCCCGGCTAGGCCCTGAGCACTGTCCCCGGCCTGAGCCCTCGTAGAATCGAAGCCCAGCAAGGTGTCCTGAACGTACCGGACGGACGCCCGATCCCGGAGGACGAGCTTGGGGCAAAGTCCCCTGAAGTATCCGGTGGTGATCCGAGGCGACTCTTGATGCGAATCCTTAGTAGCTACGTGGCCGACCTGCGGGAAGTGTAACGTGGGAATGCTGGTTTGGTTGCGAACCGAGGTCGTCCTGCGGTTACTTATCCAACTTGCCTAACAACTGATCGATAGCTAAGCTGGCGGTACGCTGGTGCTCCAGTATCCACCTTCCTTGTTTTACGGTCTCGTCTGAAATGTGACCGCTCTTGATCTCGCTCTCCACATCGCTTAGCCAAATAGAACGTTTGTCAACGGCCTCTGCGATCATCTTTTCGGCGTCATCTCCACCGGACCCATATTGATTGCTAAGATTACGAAGAGCAAGTCCGAACCGATGTAGCGCGTTCTTCAGTTCGAGCAGAGCGCTCCGTGTGTCGCTGACTTCCTTCATAGCATTAGCTTGGTTCAGAGGTTTCTTTTCAAGGGTCGTCACTAAATCCCGCCCGTGTTCTTCGACGCTATAGACACTCCCCTGTAGCTGCCTTAGCGACGTGCTGAGCTTCCTCTTGTCTTCCTTGTCAGCAATCTGATCCGCGCTCTTTGATATTTGATCAAACCATGTGATTAGGGTGTTCTCAATCTTGGCAAGCAGTCCTATGTCCTTTGCGCTAATGTCCTGAGCCAGAGCAATGGTTACCAAAATCCAGTAACACGCTATCGCAACACAAGAGCGCCTCATCGATCCTTCCTCCTACGCACTCGACTCTGACGCACACCATGGACGATAAAAACAACCGATAGATAAAAGAAGTACAACAGTGGGACCGCTCGGATCACATTTGTAGAAACACCCAGAAATCGCACTGCTCCTATGGCCAGCACTAGCATGAGGATCAGCACGAAAGCGTGTGTGGTGAGATTTTTCACAAACGCCATAAACTGCGCCATTATACCGCTTCTTTCTGAGAATTCTCCCCAGAATGTCTCTTTCGCTTGGATAGCGTTGGATACTGGTCGAAGATCCCTCCACGCCGCCTGCTCAAAAAGTTATCAGTTGCTAGGGAGCCAATCGGTATCACCATCCTTTGTTGGTCTAGCCCAAAATGTATATTCCTCTGGCGTGACTCGAAACCAAAACATGGGCCGATACGACACTTTCACGGTTGCCACAAATTCTCTCTTGTTCACCTTGTATGGCTCTGCCGCCAGACCCGATGCCGCCGCACTGAAGTTACAAACGAACAGAGCACTAGCATGGGACCGCAGGCGTGGAATCGGATCGGGATTAGGTGCGTCTACTATGACCATCTTGTAATCTGCTGTTGCGTATGATGTGAGACAGGTAGGGCGCACATCGAAGATGTCGAAACTACCCTCGTTCTTAATGAAAAAGAACGCGGCAAAGGGATTGGACATAGTACCATTCGATACCGATTTAGCTTCGAGACGTACGTCTGACTTCAACGCAATGAACGCGAGCAGAATGCTCACTGCTCCGACAATATTCCAGACCGTCTGAGCGACCTTCCAGAATTTGTTTTTTGTAGTTGTTGCGGTCTGATTCTGCAAATCGACCATTGCTATTTGCCTCCAGATTTGCGCGGATACCGCTCATTCAACGTCAAACTTGCCTATGATTTTCTCCAGCGCGGCTGTGCTGAATAACCCTTCCCTCGGTTTGGGTCTGACTTTGTTGTATTTGGGCAACTCAAAATACTCGTCACGAAAAACATCCAGCAGGGCTGATTCAAGGCGCTTCCACGTCTGCATCGCTTTGCGTGGGGAGCACGTAACGATGTGAACATCTATTGTTCTTACGCCGCGCAACTCGTAGAAAGCCTCGCTGGCTTTATTCACTGCTGAGGCGGCTGGCCGATCAGCACCTTTCTTCGTCGTTCCTATGTATAGGATTCGTGACCGACCATTCTTGTACTTGTGGGATTTATTAGCCACAAGAATGTAAACCATCTTGTCCACCCACTGGCGGCTTCGCGCCAGCGTTAGCAATGACTTTTTGGAGGCCCGAACCTTCAACTTACGCATTTGTTTCCTTTCGAGCGGACCAGCCAGCACCATCATCTCGTTGCGAAACTCACTCGCAGCATTTGCGCCTACGCATACGAAAACAAGATTGGCTGCAACTTGACCTCTTCGAGTTGCCTGTTCAAGTCATGCAGCAAATTCCCCCTCAGCTCGTTATAATGCCCGGCTCTGTTTTGTGCGTATCGTAGATCATTCGAGATGCGGGTCCTGTCCGCAATATAGGTCTTATAAATCTTCTCCACCTTGCTCTCAATTCGAGATACGAACTTCCGATACGGGCCTTCAGGCAGAAAGTCTATCGGGACGGTCTGCACGACAGTGTTGCCTGACCATCTGTCCACACTAAACCCTGTGCGGAAGAGTCGTTTTGTTGCAACTAGCGCTTCCTCAAAGTCCTTATAACTTCCCTCGTGCAGGAAGTCGTCTTTGAACGCTGAACGGTCAAAAGCGATCCGCAGGCAGGCCAAATGATGAGCCTCATCGTTTTGCCTAAATTCGCTCCGATATTTCTCGTAGCAAGAGTTCAGGACCATTGCAAATCGGTTAATTTCGTTGATCAAGTCTTCCCAAAAATCAACACGCACCGTGAATGGATAGGCCTTACTCGTGTTGAGAGATATTATCGCGGCCTGTAATTTCGCATCCCTTGGTGCAGTGGTTGTGACGATAAAGAGGTCGAGTTTCTGTGAAAATGAAATTGCTTTGTTGGCGTCGTCCTTCACTTCCTTCAACGTAAGGGCATTTTTGGTTTCCTTGCACTGAATACCAATCTTCTTCCCCAACTGGTCTTCAGCGTACACATCAACACCGTCTTGGCTTTGGCCTAATCTGCCATAGACCATCACATTGTCTGTGTTGTAGCGGACCGAAGCGATCTCTTTTACAAGGGACTGAAGGTCCTGCCAGTTCGTCACAGGTGGAAGAAAAATCTCTAGCTGGCTCATTGGTACACTTCACTTTCCGAGCGGTCGCGCTTAAGCATTTTGTTGCACGGATACATCCTGTTTCCTCTTTCCCTTGCGCTCAGGCTTGATCGAAGCAAGAGACTCTCGCTCTTTCCTGATTCTCTCCAGCAACACCGAGGCAGGTTCATACTCCCGGCCTTCGCGTCGAGCCAGTTCATCTTCGGTCGGGACGAGTTCACCACGGAACGCTTTGGCGATAATGGATTGGGTCAGTTTGTTAGCCACAAGAGTTGCGTTAGCTGTGCGCTTCGCTATGTTGTCAGCTAACGCAAAAAGAGCGCCAACGCGCCGGACAATCTCTTGTTGCTCCCCAAGAGTTGGCAGCGGTAGGGGCGTGTTCCTTGCGGCCCCAACGTTGAAATGACTTTGGGCAATGCCGACTTTTACATCGTTAACGTGTGCTCTTCCCGCATCTGAGTTGATGAAAATGCAGGCGTAGTGCGGATCAAGAGTCGTCGATGGCCTAATGATTACGAGATCAGCGCAGTTCGCTTCAGGAATAGTATCGGGAATCACACATGCAACTCCTGCGTAACCGGAACGGACGACAGCGACATCGCCGGGGCGTAATGCAGATTTGTTCAACTTTTGATGAAACTTCCGAGAAACGTATTTCAGCCCCCTCGGATCAAATCGAAACTCCCGAACATTTTGAGATCGCAGGAAAGGGATTCCAGCCTCCTGATATTCCTGAGCCATTGGCCCGACATGGCCTACAGTAATGTCGTCACAGACGGATTCTAACGAGACCCAGCGCCATGAAGAGGGCAAATCGAAAAGGGGTTCCATCTGTGCATATTTAGAACTTCCGCTCGCTGATGACGTAGTTGGCGACACAGCGAGACTGCGCCAGCTTTCCGTGAACTTCCCAGAGCACGCCGCAGCAAGCACAGCTTGGCGAAAGCGTTTGAGGATCACGGGGACTCGGGAGAGGTGATCACTTGCGCCACTCACATGGCCTAGTAGGTCTTGAACTTTCTTAACAATGCGATATTGCTCATGTACTGGAGGTAATGACACTGGCATCCGTGTCATAGCCGTCTGCGTGAGTTTCAAGCGTGTACTTCCCGTCACGTATTCCGAAAAATCGAACGCATCCAGCCAGAACTTCAAGTAATGATTGGTGGTTAAACCTTCAACGGCTCGCAAGACGTGGGCGTGGTTGTTCACCCACGACTTACCACTGATTATGTAAGAGATGGGAAGTGACTTGTCGAGGAATGGTGCGCCGTCTTCGCCCAGTAGGAGCAGTTCTTCATTGAAGAGGCAGTCATCAATCCAACCGACTTGGCCTGTAGCACCATAATAGGGAGTCCGGCCAAGCCGTTTTGCACGTTCGTCGCTGTTGACGGGTACTCGGCGGGAATCAAGGATGTCTACGCATTCACCAAGTGATGAAAGTGTCCAGCCTTCGGGTAAGCCATACTCCGTTGTCGCGCTAGTAGCGATGCAGGTCCTCTCAACAGAACTCACTCTCGGCCCCTAGCTGCCGTCATCGGCTCGGCTCGGTCGCCGTTTTCGAGTAGTTCGATTATGGAGTTCAACTGCTGGACTGCTTCCTCCAGTTCGCTAATCGCTCCAGTCGCTAGTTCTTCTGGTTCGGCCATCCCATCGGGATCATCCATCGACTCATCTTTCAGCCACTTGAGACTGTCAATCTTGAAGTCACGGCTCTTGACCTCATCAATGGAGAAGCTACGCCAGCGATCTTCCTTCGAGTCGCCTGATTTGCGTTTCGCACTACCATAGGGATCGGCTCCGTAGCATTTCTCAAACTCCGCAAACTGCTCCGCTACGAGTGGACGATCCTTCTTGGTGATGTGTGGCACGTTGCTGCGTCCGTCGTAGAGCCACATCGTCTCCGTCTTGTGGCCTTTAGTGAAGAAGATCACGTTCGTCTTGGTGCCGGGGCTATAGGGCGTGAAGGTTCCGTTTGGAAGCCGAAGCACTGTGTGGAGATTGCAATCTTCGGTCAGAATCTTGAAGACTTCACCAGCCTGGTCCGCAAACAGACAGTTGTCCGGCACAACAACAGCAGCACGGCCTTCCGGCTTCAGGATCGTCATTACATGCTGGATAAAGTTGAGTTGCTTGTTGCTGGTGCTGATGGTGAAGTCGTCTCGGGTGGGTGCCTGATTCGCTCCCTTAGTTCCGAAAGGCGGATTGGTCATCACCACATCAAAACGGTCGCCAGACGGAATCGTGTAGATCGTATCCCCAAGCGCGATGTGTGGCTCCAGACCATGCAGATAAAGATTCATCAATGTCAGGCGACGAGGCCGCTCCACCAATTCATTGCCGAAGTAGGTCTTAGACTTCACACGCTTCGCCAGATCACGCTCCAGAGCACCCTTGGTCTGCTCGATCAACCACTCGTAAGAAGAAACAATGAACCCGCCTGTCCCGCAGGCTGGATCACAGATCGTGAACTCTTTGTTGGTGCGAGGATCGGGCTTCATACAGCGCACGATGGCCTTTATCAGCAGACGTGGTGTGAAGTATTGCCCCGCGCCCTTCTTGCCCTCACTGGCGGCTTTCTCCAGCAGTCCCTCGAAGGCCGCAGCCTTAATGTCGATGCCGAGAGCTGTCCATTCCGTCTCGTCAATCACACCCAGCAGCTTCTTCAGGTTTACCGGATTGTTAAAGCGCGATTGCGCCCCGGCGAAGATGTCACCCAGTAAGCCACGCTGTTTACCCAGTGTGCGAAGAATGTCGATATAGTCGTCGCGGAGGTCCGTGCCAGACTTGCTGATGAGCGTTGGCCAGTCGCAGCCTTTGGGCAACTCGATGTTGCGCTCATCGGCCATCTTGAAAAAGAGCAGGTACGTCAACTGCTCGATGTAGTCGCCGTAGTCGATTCCATCGTGACGTAGGGTGTGGCAGAAACCCCAAAGGGTCTGGACAACATCGCTCATGTTGCAATGGCCTCATTCAGTTGAGAGATCACTTCAGGTAGTTTCCCTTCAAACACTCGATTAGCTCGAATCCAACCCCCGGCGAGCGTGAATACGGGGAGCGCATCGAAATCGTCTTGATCAATGGTCAGGTTCTCGACCAGATGTCCTTCAATTCGGTTGAGCCACAGAATCTGTTCAGGTGTGTAAGCCTTGCCAGTGCCCATCTTCGCTATAGCCAACTGTACTCGTTCTGATGCCGTGTAGAGCGGCTGCTCCTCGTTGGCCGCGTGTTTCACCATCGAGATGATGTCGATCAGTGCTTTGTGATAGTGAAGTTCGTGGGCCTTCCTCAGATGGTCAAGCGTAAACCTCTGCGGAGTCGCGGCTAACTTCTGCCGGAGTTCGGCAAGAGCCTTGGTACTCCAATCCCGAGGGCGACCGAGAAGTATCTGAATGGCCTCTACTTGAGCGGGATTCTGTAGGACGAACTCAGCGAAGGTCGTCAGGTAATCTTGCGGTTTATACTCTTTGCCATCGGCTCCACGGACGAGCCACGAAGAATCAACTGTGTCGAGCGTGTCGTGGGCGATCAAAAAGGTTCGTTGTCGCCGGGGATAGTTGACCAGCAGGTCTTGAAAGGTCTTGTCGCGGAGAAGGGCCATGTTGCCAGTGAAGTCAGCCGTCAGTTTGCGTGGAAGATCACTGGCGTATCGGGCCATGTCACCTTGAGGGATGTAGGCTGCAAACAGTTCCCGACCTTCACCCGACATCTCCTTCTCAATCCGCTGGAGCCGCTTAACAAGTCGGCGGATGTTGTAGTCGCGGTCTCGGTTGTTCCAAATGTCCTCAACGATCTCGGCAATGGTTCGAGTCTCGCGCTCAGGCGGCTCGGCTGTGATGGCAGTTGCTGTCTTGAAGTATTCCAAGAGCGTCCCGTCAAAGCAGTCAAAGACCACGAAGTGCGATTTGTCAGGAAACTGGTAGCCCTTGCGCGTTCCCCGGCCTAGCATCTGCTCGAAAAGGATTCGGCTCTTCACAGGCCGCAGGAAGACGATGCCTTCAAGATCGGGGATGTCCACTCCGGTGGTAAGCAAATCCACCGTGACAACAACGCTCGGTGCTGGACGATTGCGGAATTGACGTATCCACTGAAGCGGCCTATCCACTCGGCCCGTAATCTTCTGCACAAAGGAATCTCCGCGTCCGAAGACATCGCGTCCAATCTCCACAAGCTGATCGGCGTGCGACGTGTGAGGTAGGTCATTCGCAGCGAAGATCAGAGTCTTGGGGAATCGACCGTATTCTCTTTCGTGATCTTCAGCCCACTTCTTTACTTCTTCGAGAATCTTCTTATTGGAATCGGGCGATGTGATCTCGCGCTCGATCTTTGTGCTGTCAAACTGACGCTCATCTTCTAGCAGATCAAGTTGCTGCGCTCCCGACTCCGGGTTAACAAGACTGACCTGTTCGCCTTCCTTTAGGAAGATTCCATTGACCCGGACATTCGACTTGACCGCAACCACGTCGTAATCCACGAGGTGGTTCTCACGAACGGCCCTTTCATACTCGTACCGATAAACGATGTCTTTGAAATATGCTGTTGTGTGAGCGGCAGGAGTAGCTGTCAGACCTATCTTGATGGCGTCGAAGTGGTCGAGCGTCTTGCGCCAGATGGACGCTTCAGCGGACGTGTAGCCTCGGTGGCACTCGTCGGCAATGACCAGATCGAAGGCGTGGATCGGAATATCCAGCTTCGTCGCGTCATCATCGAGTTCCTCATCTCCGGCAGCGAAAATTGCATCCCGACCAAACAAGTTGATCGTCATACGCTGAATCGTGCTGACATAAACGAAAGCATGACTTGCGTTCGGGTTTGTCAGATAAGCACTTGGCAAAACCTTCGGGTCGTATTTCTGTTCCTCATCGAAATCCCCGGTCTGGAACCGCTGGCT
Organism: Acidobacteriota bacterium; assembly: GCA_013289685.1. Taxonomy (GTDB): domain Bacteria; phylum Acidobacteriota; class Terriglobia; order Terriglobales; family Acidobacteriaceae; genus Sulfotelmatobacter. Next base: position 35,097 of record JABCZL010000019.1, read on the forward strand.
GTACACCTCGTAGATTTTGTCGAACTTCAGCCCCGGCTCCGGCTCAAACGAAGCGAATGCCAGTACAGCCTGTGCCGCCAGCGCCCGACGGTCCACCAAAAACAGAATGCGTCTGGCCACTTTCGACTTCATCAGCCGATAGACTTCATTAACCATCGTGAAGGTCTTTCCAGTCCCCGTCGCCATAGCCACCAGCATTTGCCTTTTGCGCTCGGAGATCGCCTTCTCGATGGCAGCGTTTGCGTCACGCTGAAACTGATGCGGCCTTGGGTGATCGTTCGGCATTTGAGACAGCGTTTGGCAGCAAGCGTCGAACTCCTTCTGTAAGCTCTCTGTCAATGCTTCAGGAGTGTGGAACTGGGTGACGATGTGAGATCGGGATAATTCGTGCCGGATGTCGTGATGCCAGATCACCTCACCGTTGGTCGAGTATAGAAACGGAACTCGATACCCTCGATAGTTCAAAGGGCTGTCCGTCACACCTTTGGAGTATCTTTCGGCCTGAGTCAGAACGCTCTGTGGGCCGAGGGTCAACTTCTTGGCTTCAACGATGCCCAAGACCGTACCGTCCACGCAGAGTGCATAATCGGCAGGCCCGTTGAGAGTCTCAAATTCGGTGATAGCACAGTTTCGGTGGGAATTACGCGACATGCCGAGACAGAACGGAACGATGTCCCATCCCGCTGCTTTCAGCTTCGGGTCGATAAGACGCTTCCGAGTGAGCCACTCGGAGTTTTGTTCTGAAGGTTTCACGGGTACCTAGGGGGAGCACAGCATTATATCTATTCGTGCGCGTCCGGCGACGAAGATGCGAGTCCGTACACCTCTAGCGTCTTCCTTTCGTATCCCGCCGAGGGCCGTCTGGGAAAAAGCGGCTACGGTGGTGTCTCTTTCCTCCCTTGTTCAACTGGTCGTTGAATAACTGATGCCCCTGCTTCTTATGGAATGCAATCGCCTCTGTCTCTTTTCTCTCAGCCTGCTGGGGAGTCAAACCCCTGTGCAAAACCCGCACCCATTGATCGGCGGTGTACCCCAGAGCCTGCCATTCTCGCAACCAGACCAGATGGTCATGTGATCGGTCTGCGAACGACCATGCTCGACCAGCTGAGCCGCGCCCCACATAGACAATCGTGTCAGGACGCTGAGGATTGAAATGAACATACACGAAGTCCGTGGGATTCGAGGTCAAACGACTGTGTGTGGGCTACCAGCCATGATCGGGGCATAGCCTATGACAATGAGCATCACAACTTCGGCGTTGTGTCCGTCGAACCGCCATACCTCTTGATCACGTTCATCACCGCGCTCCTCTCCGACTCACTGGAATAACTTTGTGAGCCGTAATTCTGCGCCAACTCGGCAAGTTGTGACAACGGGAAAAGGTCGTTCACAATCTTCTCCCCAGAAAGATTATCAGTGCTGGGAGCGAGCCAAAGAATGTGCTTTCCGATACCAGCAGGCCATTTCTCAAACTCATACGCCAAATAGTTCCTAACATTCTGGCGTTCCTCATCGCTCACTCGCGCCCAATAAATCAGGATTTGCCATTCTCTCCATGTCCGCGACGGACTATAGATTGGCTGATCGCTACCAATAAAATATTTTGACTTCATTCGCGCAGCCAGAGCTGCCTTGAGAGCAGGAACATCCACGAATGCAGGATTCTCAAACGCCTCCTGCGTCTTCTCCGTGGCAAAATGGAAAATCCTCTGCACGAGAGCATCACTGGTGGAGTGCTCGATGATACCCCTTAGCACGTCAGTGATCTCGGCGCTGTCCTTGAAGCGTCTCGCAAGATGCACAATCAATCGAATCGCAGTGCCGAACTCTCCCATGTCGAAATCGTCATGTGCGAGGGTATTAGCCTGAAGCGCAACCGCAATCGCCAGAGCCTTGGCCTGCGTCGCCCCCAGCTTGTCATTCAGCCGCACCATCTTTTCAAAGAACCGATACTTCTTCAGTCCTTTCAACGATTGTAAATAATTGACGAAGAGCGTCTGCGCTTCAACCGCTGTCAACGTCTCATTAGCGTTTGCAATCAAGGCTCCTAGTTCCTGACTGCTCAGATAGCCTTCTTGTACATGTAGGCTGAAATAGGTCGTGAAGTGGTCAGGGTGATAAATACGCTTGTTCTTGTCAGCGTCCACTTCGCTCGGCTTTGCACCGCGTGATAAGCTGCGGTCTCCAACATAGGCGCTGACTTTAGGAAACATCTCTCCCAGAAAAGAGAGAACGAAGCGGCGTTCTTGATCATGCAGGTTCCGAAACACTTGATCGAATGCTGCGTCCACAATCTTCTTCTCTTTGCCGTCATCCAAAGCGATGTTTCTTTCATCCCACCGGAGGATGTCCCATTCCGGGTAGTAAAAGAGTGATCGGTTCCTAAACACCTGCTCATAGATTTCTGGCTCGACCTGACGCAAGAGTTCGATGGACATGAAATCGATCAAATTCACTTCTTTCTTCACTAGTGAGAACGACGTATTCAGAGCGTTGAAGTAGGAATTTATCTTGCGGAGATTGGTGAGCGAAGGCAAGAAATGTGGCTTCCAGAAACGTTGTGAAAATTCCTTATTGAACTCAGCGGTGTCTTCGGGCAGTAGCGACAATCCGTTGCGTTCAGCAAACTGATTGAATCTGGCATCGAACTCCGTCCCTATCTGCCCCTCATCAAGTTTGGGCACTGGGACCTGAACCGGAAAAAACTTCTCCAAGTATTCGTAACCTGCGCGAGTATCATCCGCCGCAATCTGGCCGATAGCAGTGCCTGAAGGCGCCGTTTCACCTGTAGCGGTGAAGTTTAGTGTAAGGCGGTCGATTACCTGATGACGAACGAGCGCATTCACCAAAGCCTTCTTGTTGAAGGCACATACGAAAGAAAGTTGTGGATAGTCTTCTGTTGCTCTGATTATCTTCAGGAGCATTCTCAATTCACTTCCCTGCATTCGATCCATGTCGTCCAACAAGACAACAACCCGTCGAAGAGGAAGTGTGCCCAGTCTATCAGTCAATTCCTGAAGTTCATCTTGCTGTGACGGCTCAGAGAACACGTCTTTCAAAACCGATGGTACCTTTGGAACCAGCCCGGAAATCCGTCGCGCAAATCTTCCCAATTCATCACGCAGGCGATGAACGAAGAACCGACTCCGCAACTGCTTGCCAATGCTGTTGAAAAGTGTAGATACAAGTGTTAGGTCGTCTCCCGGCAAAGAAGACTTGAACCGCACGACTATCGTGTTATGACTCTTGAGTTCGTGTTCCAGCAGATACAGAATCGACGTTTTCCCGTCCCCGTATGCACCGATCAATGCCACGACAGGAGCGCCGTCAGAGACTAGTTGGTTCACCAGAGAAAGGATGAGTGGCTTGCGGTCCAGCTTGTCTTCCGAAAGTGTTCTGATTGGGCGATCTATCTTGATGAACGAATCGGAGTCTGCCAAGAAGGGCAGTCGTAGGTGTGCAATGGCCGAGGTAAGCAACAAACCTGTCAAACCAAACAGCACTCGTGCTTGCATGTGCGGCTCGCGCCATATAAACAAAGTACACGCAGCCCAAAGAATGGAAGCGTCGTACACCGTGGCCGAATAGCATCTCCTCAGCAAGGAAGTCAGGGAAGAACGGTAGATGAACGCTAGGGAAAGGACCGTCACGAGCACCAGTGCGAAGAGGTGATCTGGCTTGACCACGGAATCTGCCCACGGATTGCTGGCGAGATGGGTCTTGCGATATGAAGCAATCTTAACTAGAAGAAGAAACCCAAACGACGAGATGGTTGGAAGGAGCAGCGCAAGGAAGGTTCCCACTAGAACACCGTTTACTATGCTGGGTCCAATGATCTTCAAACTAGGCCGATGCTGTTCGATCATCTGTTTAATTGATTTCATTTGAAAAGTTGGAGGCCCGCCTCGGCTGATGAGATGAGTATATGTATTTTCGGTCTGAGAGCATCATCAAGTTTGCAAATACGGCGTGCCGCAATAGCCTATTCCTGTAGTTGGCAAGGCGCAGTGCTGCGTGGAGTCATGCGTCCGAACGTCCACCTTCATGCTTCTTTCACGTCAGAAGCGATGGTTGGACGAAGAAACAGAAATGTTCGGAACCACGCGATCAACGCCACTTCCACAACTGTTTCCACACCTGAACAAGGGTTTGCATCTGGCGTGGGCTTGGAAGATTGCCATAGATGAGGCGGCAATCTTGATATGCCTTCTCGTAGAAGTCCCGCACGGCTGGCAAACTGAGGTGCGCGAGATTGTGCCGAAGTTCCGCAAGGTGTTCCTTGCTCAACATCTCAGCTTCTCGCTTATCAGGACGCCGCGCCATCGCGGGAGGAATTTTACACTCTTTCGCCTTGTATTCGCTATGGCGCTGTGCTACGTTTTTCTTTCCAGAAAGGGCGTACCTGCATGATTGTGGATTTGAATGAATCAGACCTTCTCTCTCGGATGAAAAACTACGAGGATCACTTTGTAGAGAGGAAGGTCGTTGGCGACGAGAAAGATTGGAAGAAAACGGCGGTTGCTTTTGCGAACTCCTCTCCGATTGGCGTTCCCGCAGTGCTGTATATAGGCGTGAAGGACAACGGTGAGATTGAATCGCCACAAAGAAATCTGGATGAGGCTCAGAAGAAATTCAACTTTAAAATGCAGCAGGTTTATCCGAGAATTCCGTACGTCCCGAAGATCATATCGGAGAACGGTCTACAGGCTTTGGCGGTCATCATTCCCGGTAGCGAGTTCCGGCCCCACTTTGCGGGCCTGTCTTATGTCCGCAGGGGTTCTCAGAGCGACCCCGCCTCTGACGAACAGTTCGCAGAACTCATAGCTCAGCGGAATAGCAAGGCGGCATTGATTCTGAGTTGGAAGGGAAAAAACATTACTGCTCTCACCCGAACCGGAGATTCCGAGATTCCTTGGCCTAATAACACAGTTCTCGCAGACTGCAACCAGTTCTACGCGACTCTCAAGAGGTATGACTACGAACCTCCCGTTTCTTTGCCGCTCAGTCGCATCGAAATCAATTTCGACAATCTGAAATGTAGGTTGCAGCTGGAGATTTCCGATGTGAATAGGGACGCTTGGAATGTCGAACTACAAAAACACGTTCATCAAATCGTCGGTTACGAAATGACGCACGAGGGGCAGGTGCTCTTAAATTATCTGTTGAGAGTCAGTAAGAGCGAGGCTCTGAGACCGTTTCTTCCCGAAATCCCGATTGAGGTTCAGCACAAACAAATGGATATTGCGATCAAGAATCAGCTTGTACTGCGTCAACAAGAGCGAGGAGGTATAGGAACCGCCTACTACGTTATCAATGCGGAATTCGTTCCGGCTTTGAAAAAAGTGCTGCCCTTAATTCTCGGATGAAACTTCGATTTGGGGAAAACGAGGGAGGGCACTCGTGACGAGCAGAGCAGCCACCTTGCCTATCAGGCATTACCACATGTGCGGACGCTACAGATTGTCGAGACGGAAGCAGATCATCGAGGAGCACTTCGATAGTGTGTCCGGTGAAGCAGACTGGAGTCCGCGCTACAACATCGCACCGACGCAGCGTGTGCCAATCATCCGGCAGAACCCAAAGGAACCCGTGCGGAAAATTTCGCACGTTCGCTGGGGTCTCATTCCGTCTTGGGCTAAGGACATGTCCGGCGCTGCGAGAATGATTAACGCAAGATCGGAAACAGCGGCGACGACGCCTGCATTTCGTGATGCAATGAAATCTAGACGATGCCTCATTCCGGCAGATGGCTTCTACGAATGGGTGCGACATGAAGTTGCATGTGTGATTGTCCGGCGAGCACCACCAGACCGGACCTGCCATCCCATTGGCAGTACTCTACGAGGTATGGCGTTTCGGGAACGAATCGTCTAAAAGCCCTCGGACAATGTATCCCCCCGTCTTAAAAACGGGTACCGAAACCGCGAGGGGCCGGTATTTCTGCCAGCATCGAGGCGGATCGGGACTAGGGTGAGTGGCATGGTCAGCAAATGCGAACCTTTGTAAGTATCGTCAAGAAAGAAGGGGTCAAAGATGCTGTCAGGCTCCGTAGCTGCGACTGGAACGGGTGCTCCATTCTCACCCGTCGTGGGCAATCAAAGTCGCCGGTATAAGTAAAGGGACCTAAACCATTCAGTCATGCATGCAGAACATGGTAAGCCCGTATTACTCCCCTCGGGGGTAGCTCGGCCGCAAGGTCATGCAATGGTGATGCGGGTAGAGGATAGAGGAGAAAGCGAATGTCTGGCTGTAATGGCCGGAATACGGATTGCGATATTATCCGACGCGCAAGCGGGCAGACTTCCTCTTGGTTTCCGATCACGAGAGAACTTGGCGAATCGGCCTAATAGGATCGGCAGATGACGGCGCAAGCTGGTGCAATCCTAAACACGATTTCGGCATGGGACGCTGTTGATTGGCGGACCATCGAGGATAATGTTCGCCGACTCCAGGCGCGTATCGTGAAGGCGGTGCAGCAAAAGAAATGGAGCAAGGTGAAAGCCTTGCAACATCTTCTTACGCACTCGGCCAGCGGCAAGCTACTCGCCGTTCGCCGAGTAACAGTGAACGACGGCAGAAAAACGCCCGGAGTGGATGGCGAACTCTGGGACACACCACGCAAGAAGCTTCAAGGTGTGATTTCGCTGACGGTACGGGGTTACCGCCCCATGCCTCTGCGGCGGATTTACATCCCGAAGGCCAATGGGAAACTCCGACCGTTAGGAATCCCAACGATGCGGGATCGAGCCATGCAAGCCCTGTATCTGCTGGCGCTCGACCCGGTCGCCGAGACGACTGCGGATCAGAATTCCTATGGCTTCCGGCAGGGGAGAAGTTGTGCTGACGCGATCGAACAGTGCTTCACTTCGCTCTGTCACAAAAACCCAAGCTGGGTGCTAGAAGCCGACATCAAAGGCTGCTTCGACAACATCAGCCATCAGTGGCTGCTCGACAATGTTCCCATGAACAAAGCGATCCTCCACAAGTGGCTAAAGTCGGGCTACCTCGAAAAACAAGTGTTCTACGATACGATCTCTGGCACGCCGCAGGGCGGAATCATATCGCCAGTTCTGTCCAACATCGCGCTCGACGGCCTCGAACGCCGCCTCCGAGAAGTTTTCCCGGTACGCGGCAAAGGCTCCGAGCGTGGTCGGACAGCGCAGGTGCACTTGATCCGTTATGCGGATGACTTCATCATTACCGGCCACTCCGAGGAGTTGCTGAGAATGACAGTCAAGCCGCTGGTCGAATCCTTCCTAACTGAACGTGGTCTGGTCCTTTCTCCAGAAAAGACTTTAATCACGCACATCGAAGAGGGTTTCGACTTCCTTGGGCAGAACGTTCGACGCTATCCACACGGGAAACTGTTTATCAAGCCCGCTCGGAAAAGTGTTGTATCTGTTCTCGCCAAGGTAAAAGAGGCCGTTCGAGAGCACTTGGGTAGAGCTGCCCATCTTCTTATTAATCGGCTCAATCCGATCATACGGGGATGGACCAACTACCATCGGCATGTCGTCTCCAAGCGCATCTTCGCCCGAGTCGATGCTGCGATATTCAGGATGCTATGGCACTGGGCGCAAGCCCGTCATCCCCGCAAAGGGGCTCGCTGGATCAAGCAGAAGTATTTCGACCGTGTGAAAACACGCGATTGGTGGTTCTTCGGTGACACGACGGATACGCAGGGTTCACCTCTTCGTCTCCGCTTGTTTCATGCGGCTTCGGTGAAAATCGTAAGGTATATTAAGGTTCGGTCCGGCCTAAATCCTTATGATCCCAGTTGGGCACCGTATCTCTCCAGACGCCGCGCGTTCGCTCCGCACCGTCCGCGTTCATCATTTGAGCGTTCCCGGAAACTTGAGCCGTGTGAGTTGGAAACTCTCACGCACGGTTCTTAGAGGGGGGACCAGACGCAAGGTTGGTCCCCTACTCGACCAGCGGATCGGCAAGACCAAACAACCGTACTGCTTTGAGATCGTGGATGGTAAGTTATTCGCTTTCGCAGGGCTGTGGGATCGCTGGAAAGACCCCAGCGGAACATGGGTCAAGTCCTGCTCGATTCTGACTACAACTCCCAACGCAGTGACATCAGGAATTCACGACCGGATGCCAGTAATTCTTGATCCGAGCAGTTACGATCTGTGGCTAGACCCAGCGATGACAAATATGGATGCTGCGTCTGATCTCCTGAAGCCGTACGATGCTCGGCATATGCGTTGCTATCCAGTGAACCCAAGGGTTAACAACGTTGCGAACGACGATGCAGATTGCTCGGCTCCCGGCGAACCTCCACAGATTCAGAGTGGTCTTTTTTCGTAGCTGCGTTGAGTTCTGCCCCAGTGCGCTTGGCACCCATGAGGCGGCTGACCTTCCCAGATCAACAGCAAAACTTCAGACGCAGCGGAGCACAGTGTATCAAGCGGATGTGACGGGAAGATTAAAACCTTTGTGGTAAGGTGGGGAGTGGATGCGTTCACTCAGCGGCGGGTTTCAGAATTACGAAATGAGATCACTGTGCTTCAGGACCAAAACCAAACGTACCGCACGCAAGGACGGCACACTCTGGCAGAATCCGATAAGCAGGCAGTGAGAAGGCTTCGTCTTCTAGCGATCAGAGAAGAACTAGCCAGAATGATTCAAGCATCCCATTGCGCGAGCGATGATGCTGACAAGAGTTAACCCAGCAACGTCGCGGCCAACTTGTCCACTGCGGATCGCACGGAGTCTTCCACAGGCTGCACGTAGTTGATCTGCGCGGTGGAACTGCTCCAGCCGGTTGAAAATGCTCAACAAGCGGTGAGACAATCCGTGCTGAAGGCTTCCGTTCCGCATCCAATGGATCAGTAGGAGGCTGCGATGAAAATTCAGGAAGGTGGCAAGGAGCATTCAGTTGGTGACAGGAATTGTGCCGGTTGTGAGAGTCCTGAAGCGCAGCGGTTTCCGCAACCGCACCGTGATCAGGTGGCGAAGTGCGCCGGGCTGATTCACGCTGAAATCTTTGCGGGAGGATCGGAGATCGCTGGTGAGGCTGTGCTCTACCGCTGCGATGTTTGTGGCGAATCCATTTAAGGTTCAAACCGCCAGCGCAGGTGTACGATTAGCTTTGGGAGGAACAAAAATCATGGCGATTTTGCGGCGACACCAGCATGATCAGGCGACCTTTGAAGAACATACCACGATGGGGCAGGTGCGCTCCCAGAACGGCACAGTGAGCACGCCGGAAAAAATGGCAATAGCGCATGGGCGCAGGGTGGGAATGCCTCACGCAAAGAAGGCAATGCTTCAGCGGCTCGAAAAATTGAAAGTGCGGATTGAGCGGCTATAGTGGCTATTTTGGAACGACGATGAATTTCCGCCTTGCGGCCAAGTAATGGGATTCGATCTCTCACAAAACGGGCACGTCACGCTTACGCTGCCTTCCGTCACCTTCGGGCGCTCGACTGAGGTAGAATCTCTTACTGAAAATATCCTTCCGCATTGTACGCAAGTGTAATCTTTTTCCATATCAGCCTACCTGTCTTCCACGCTTTGACCTGAGCGCCGTATCCCGCCCAGACATTTCAGTAACAGTTCACTACTGTCAGCAGTGCAACGGGTAGCTCTGTCCAGCATCAGACTCGCCTTCGGGTAAAATACGAATGTTTTGAAACCCCGCCTTACACAGGTCAGGACGCATCTTCGGTACAGAGGTGTCCGTAAAAGTCTTGAAGAAAGTGGCATTACTGAACAGTTTTGACCGAAAATCCAACTCCTTCGGTTCCTCGCTATTAGCCGAAACATCGACAGCTATTCCTTTTCTGAGGAATTCGTTCGAGAGTTGAACGGCAAAACGTTGTCTAGGCTCCCATTCCTGTTGCCTTGCCCCCCATGTTTCCTTCACTTTGTTGTCAACCTCAAGGGAAACTTCCGAGGATGGGTGCCAATCGTCTTGGGAATTGAAAATCTCCGTGCTTCCGATGGCACCAGAATCCTTCGCAGGATCGTTGTCGATACCCCATTGATAATAAGCATCGTAGTGTTCACCATATCCACAAGCTCCAAGACCGCCCTTTTCTAGTTCCGCCTCGCTGACAAACGATTCATTGGCACACTTCGCACCCCTGTAGACGAGCAGCATTCCCTCACTATAGTTGTGGTTTCCCCATTTAATCGTTGTGGGCTTCGTGATTCCCATATCACTAAATCTACCCGTTCGCACCTTCTTACGGAAAAACCAGAGCAGATTCCTCAACTCCTCATCTGTGGTGCTCACCGGAACGAGGTAGGCAGTCGCTGCTTCCGGCGTAGATTTGTAGACTCGGTAAGTCGGCGGTTTGACGATGACATGTTCCTGTTGCTTGTGTTCATCGCCCTCCGGCTGTGGAGTGGCATTTGGTGCGGAGCTTTGCTGGGTTGCTGAAGTCGAATTGTCTGTTGGTGACTTGCCAATGATTCCCACAATGGCGACGAGCAGAACTATACCGCCCACGACTAACCACAAAATCTTGGACTGTTTCTTTGGTGGGGCATACTGACGTGGGACTTGGGCTACATTCGACGAGGGAACAACTGGCGATGGAACTGGTGTTTGCGACTTCCCGCACGACTGGCAAAAGCGGACGTTGTCACCAACAAGGGAGCCGCAATTCTGGCAGTACATAATGTTTTTCTCTGTGTGGACAACTATCCGGGGGGAAGGTGGCGCAATTCTGACACTCCAGTGCCCCAAAAGCAAATGACGCTCCCGTTCAAAGATTCGTTTCGATGAGCGATTTGCCTGACTCTGGGCAGTGCCAAGCTGCCATAACCGGGTCTGGATGACCGTATGGGTTTGGTTCTATAGGCTTGATGGTTTGCTGGACAAGAGGAACTTTATGCAACTTGCAAATCCGGGTGCCGTCTTTATCGAAGGCAATTCCACATTCCTGAGCCATGAATTTGATTGTAGGCTATCACCCCGACCTGCCTTCTACTGCACGGCGGATCGCACGGAATCTTCGACAGGCTGCACGTAGTTGATCTGCGTGGTGTCCGGCTTGGCTGCTGGGCTGTTTGAATTCATCTTCGATCTCGACTCTTCAACCGATAGTAAATGTTCTGCGAGTCTGCTTCGCCATTTGGTTCAACGTATTCGTATACCTCCTCTAATGGCACTCGAAGATAACGAGCTTTTCCATCGTCTTCATAGAGATCGCGGGTATATTCTTCCCCGCCTTCACGATGAAAGATAAACACCCGTGGATTTCTAGTAGGCCATGTACTTGCCTTATTGAATCTTCCGAAGAGTTCCGTTACCTGCTCATTCGTCATCCTGAACTCCCTCCGTTCCGTGTTTATACTCCAGACGTGTGGAATGTTAAACTTTCAAACATGCGGGGTTGGCGGAACTGGCAGACGCGATGGCCTTAGGAGCCATTAGCCGAAAGGCTGTGCAGGTTCAAGTCCTGTACCCCGCACCATCTAAACATTGGCCTGCCCCATCTTTCCAATCGCATTTTCCAGCAACGCGGGCGTCGGGTGTACGTATTTCTGAGAAATCACGATGCTGCTGTGCCCAGCGAGCCTCTGGATTTCAAAGGCACCCACCCCGCTCTCTCCAAGCCGCGTGCAAAACGTGTGGCGCGTGCTATGCGCTACGCAGTCGTCTGGCAGTTTCATGGCGTCACGCAGCACCCTGAACTGTTCACTCGCCCAGTGGCGTGACAACTGTTCATCATTATTATTCTTGGCAGGAAACACGTACCTAGACTTTGACTTTTCCTTGATGTTCTCCAGAATGCCGCGTGCTCTGGCCGTGAGGGGGACGTGGCGCTTCGCGTACTTGCTCTTGCCCTTCTCAATGTAAACCCAACCCAGCGTTGCGCCCGACTTCGGCTCCAAGCCAACGTGCTCCCACGTCAAGGCACACGCTTCGCTGATCCGCAGACCAGTGTCAATCAGGAACGGTAAGGCGTTGCGGAGAAATGACGTGCAGTCCTCGTGGGCCAGCATCTTCGTGAGCAGTTCCTCTTTAATGACGAACTCGCGCTGGCGTTCCCCCGGTAGCAGCTTGATCTTCGGTGCCTTCCTAATCAACTTCCAATCCTCAGCCATTCGCAAGGCTCGACGCAGCGTGCGTAGCGATGCGTTGATCCTTGCAGGGCCGACTTCTTTGCTTCGGCGCTGAATCCATTCTTCGATAACGGCAGGAGTGATGCTGGACAAATACGCTGTGCCGATCTCTACTCCCGGCCACAGCAATTGTTGATAAGCCTGTTTGTAAAACTCAACTGTGCGTGGAGATTTGACGTTGTTTGCGAGGTACGCAAAGAATCGGTCTTTGAATGTGTTGAGGGATAGTGGGCGCTCTTGGCGCACCTGCTTGACTGTGGAAAGTTCGCCTGTATCATTGATGGCAGTCAGCCAACGGGCTTCGACACTCTGTGCGCCCACTTTGGTTTTCTGTTTGGTGCTGCGATCTATGCGTTCGCCATTACGAACAATCCGTGACCACCAGATGCCACCACGCTTGTACAGGCTCATTGTGCCTCTCAAAAATCCCTGCCTACAGTGTGCCTACAGTTATGCCGCTGGTTCAGCATATCGCATTGATTCTAAAGAGGCAACTGAAATTAACAACCAGACTTAGGATCTGGCGGGTAAAACCGTGGGGGTTCGAGTCCCCCCTTTCGCACCAAAGCTCCTCGCTACCGCACGCTGAACACGCCTAAGGTCTGGGCCGGCAGAGAGACGCGCACTTTGCCGCCGACCAGCTCCGCGGCGCTGCTCCCAAAAACTGTCTGGAACTGGTGGGCAGTTTCCAGCGGCGTGTTATCGACGGGAATATTCAGTTCAACCGTCTTTGGAGCGTTGTTGTACACCACCAGCAGGTTGTCTTCCGGCAGTTCACGCAGGAAAGCGTAGTAGGTGTCGTCCCATCCGATGTGCCACTGCTTTCCGGTGCGCAGCGCGGGGTGGCTCTTGCGCAGTGCCAGCAGCGACTGCACGTAGGCGAATACATCTTGCTGCTCGGCGGTGCGGCCGCTGGCGGTGAAGGCGTTGCGCGGGTCGCCCGGGAAACCTCCCGGAAAATCACGCCGGTTGTCGGGATCATTGCCGCCCGGCATGGCGATTTCATCTCCAGAATAAATCTGTGGAATCCCGCGCAAGGTCAGCAGCAGTGACAATGCGGCTTTCAGTTTGGCAGGGTCACTGCCCTTTTCACTGACAAAGCGCGTCTGGTCGTGGTTGCCGATAAATGTGACCAGCATATCCGGATGCGGATAGAGTTCGTCGTGCCGCAGAACGTCGACGACCTTCTTCATCGATGCGCCCCCGATGACCACGTCGCGCACGCCGTAGTAGAGCGGAAAATCGAAGACCGTAGCGAGGCCCGTGTCGATGCCATCGAACTGTTTTCGTCCGCCTTCAAAGAATGCGGTGATGGCCGAATCGCCATCCGCCACTTCGCCGATGTCGTTGATTTTTGGATAGACCTGATGCAGCCGCTCGTGCCATCCGCTCCAGAACTGGCGCGTGGAATAGGGGAAGGTGTCCAGACGAAAGCCGTCCAGTTGCGCGATCTCGGTCCACCACATCGCATTCTGCGCCAGATAGAGCGCGAGCGCGGGATCGTCCGGATTCAGATCGGGCAATCTCCCGGCAAACCAGCCGTCGAGCGTGTTGAGATATTCGCGCGGCGAAGCGTGCGGATCGACCAGCCCGTTGAACGAATACGCGGGTTCCAGATGATGCGCCGGCGTGCCATGAAACCAGGTGGGCGTCGGTGGATCGTTGGCCCAGGGATGATGAGGGCCGGTGTGATTGACGACGTAATCGATCAGCACCTTTATGCCCAGCCGGTGAGCCTCGGCCACCAGCGCCTGGTATTCCGCCATGGAGCCCATGTGGTCGTCGAGGGCGTAGAAATCGACGACATGGTAACCGTGGTAGTCGGAGTCGGTATTCTTCCAGACCGGAGTGAGCCACAGCGCCGTCACACCGAGATCGTGCAGGTATCCCAGATGCTCGCGAATGCCGCGCAGATCGCCGCCGTGATATGCCATGGGATTGTTGCGGTCATATTTCGCGGCGGCGCTCGAACCGGTAGGCCGATCGTTGTTAGGCCCGTCGTTGCTAGGCCGATCATTCGACGGATCGCCGTCGGCGAAGCGATCGGGCATGATCAGGTAGATGACGTCGTCGCGAGAAATGCCTTCGAAACGGCCATGGGAGTCCGCCCGCGCCAGCAGCGGCAACGACACCGTCGTCGATCCCCCCGCAGTGATCAGACGCAAAGGAACAGTTCCCGAAGCCACATCGGGACTGAGTTCGAGGTGGACGAAGAGATAGTGCCCGTTGGCTGAAGCTTCCACGCCGAGCGAAGTCAGACCCTTCGTCGGGCTTTCCACCCGCGCTCCGCTCAGATTTTCGCCGGTGAGCAGCAGCGTGAGCGAGGGAGTGTAATTTACCCACCAGTTGGGCGGCTCGATCTTCTGAACTACTGGGCCTTGCCCGGCGCCGGCGTCCGACTGCGGCCATGCCGGCAGCGTGAGCAGACATAGCAGGATCAGCGACAGCGCAATGGCACGTTTGTTTTTCATGGCGGTAACCGCCGGCCCGGATTCAGGCAGACCCCACCCAGCAACGCGGACAAAACAATTCCGATAGAACAGCCGCGAGCGTAACCTGCTGCACGGCTCACGCGGATCAAGAGACGCTTGCGAACTTGGTTCTCAAGCGTCTCCCGACCGTAGGTTAGAAGGTCACGCGCACCGCGAGTTCGAGCTCCCGGTTGGTGGGCGATAGCCGAGGCGTCGTCAGAATTCCGAAATCGCCGTTGTTGTAGTTGTTGTCCGGCGGGTTGAACTGGGGTGTATTGGTCAGGTTATAAACCTGGGCACGCAACTCCGTCTTCACTCGTTCGACGATAGTAAAGCTCTTGACGAGCGACATATCCCAGGTGTGGGTTCCTGGTCCTGGAAAAGCGTTTTTTGGAAGAGTGCCGACGAGCCCTGCAGGATTCGTGAACGCTCCCGGCGCACATTTGATCCAGACAAAATCGGACACGCCTGTGGTGCATCCCCCGTGGTAATCGGGGCGGCCGTTCGGGCCGCTCGAGCCTGTGATGTCAATCGGCGTTCCGGTGGCCAGAATAATGATGTTATTCAACTGCCAGCCGCCAATCACGTAGTCGACCGCCCTGGACGCGCCGTTGCCGAACATCTTTCCGCGTCCAAACGGTAGCTCATAGATCACGCTGCCAGCGAACAATTGACGCTGATCGTTGCTCGAGTTGCCCTGTTGATACTGCAGCAATGGCGTACCGTTCGCGCCCACCACAATACCCCCGGCGCCTCCCAGCGCAGACGCGGAGTTATCCAGTGTGTGCGACCAGGTATAGGCCGCGGTGACGTTGAGTCCTGCGCTCATCCGGCGAGTCAACTTGGCCTGTAAGCTGTTGTAGTTTCCGCTGCCGATCATCGCGTATTCGTTGATGGCGCCCACGCCGTTCGGGTTGATGGCACCTCCAGCTGGGAACCAGCTGGTGGATGGATTCGAGCCTAGAGCCGTCTGATTCGCGTTGAAGGGGGTCGAGAGGTTCCCCATGTTTGTCCCAACGTAGGCCAAGTCGAAGGATGTCTTGCTATCCAAGGCTTGCTCGAGTTGTATGTTCCATTCCTGGATGTGCGAGTTCGGACTGTTCTTAGGGTAATAAATCACGTTATCAGTGTTGTTCACGGCATTCGGCTTGATACCGACTTTAGGCGGCAGGGCTCCGGTAGCCTGAGTCGGATCGGTGCTTCCGGCGGCCCCGGCTCCGGCAAAAGTGAAGCGATAGCCCGTCCCGCAGCTTACCTGTCCCGTCACCACCGGGCAGGAGTAGAAGGTTTGGGAACCGTTGAAGTCGGGGTTGTTGGAGAGTTGATTGGCAACGCCGCCACGGTCCAGGTAGTAGAACAGGCCATAGCCGCCACGGATCACGGTTTTGCCAGTGCCAAACAGATCGTAGGCGAACCCGATGCGCGGACCGAAATTGTGCTTCGGTGTATCCACCAGAGAGGCGTTGTAACCAGGGGCTGCGCCGGCCTCAATCAGCTCCCCCGTCGCGGGATTGAAGTTGGACTGGTGGTTGCTGGCTTCGCTCGGCCAGGTGAAGAGGTCGTATCGCAGGCCAAGGTTTAGGGTCAGCTTGTGGCTGACGCGCCAGTCGTCCTGGCCAAAGAAGCCGTTCTCCCAGCTCCGTGTCTCGTAGTACCCGGAGAATCCTCCGACCGTATAGGCGCCCGAGAAGCCCGCAACCAACTCAGAGCTCTCATAACCGGTGAAGGTGCCATGGCCCGAGGTTTTTGCGGGATATGCGCCGAAGTTGCCGTCGTCGATCCAGAAGTAGCCTTTGGCGTTGTTCCCCTGGTCCCAATTCACATCGCGATGAATGATGTTGGCGCCAAACTTGAAGGTGTGCTTTCCCTTGATCCAGCTCACCGAATCGCTGAACTGCTGGGTAGGCTCAATAATGAGATAGGGGCCGCCGTCACCGATATAACTTAGGTTCCCATACCAGCCGCCAATGATAGGCATGCCGCCGAGCAGCGGAGAAGTGTTGGCATTTTGAATGCCGATGTTGGCCGCCGTCGGAACGCTGGCGTTGGGCTGCTGGTATCCGAGAAGATCGCGAATGTAGCCGTAGTGGAACTCGTTGATGATCGTTGGGCTAAGAACATGGGTCCAACCCACAGCGACCTGGCGCGGATGGGAGGGGTTGGTGCCGCCGCCGGAGGGCAGGTTGTGAGACGAGTCCTTCAGAACTTGCGTGCCATTCAGGAAATCGGTGCCCAGGCTGTAACGGCCGAAGACAGTGTCCTTGGAAGTGGGCACAAAGTCCAGGCGCCCGTCGTAATCGTTCATATTGATGACGTTCTGTTCTACTTGGCTGAAGTTAAGGTCGTTGGTCGCGACGTTCGCAGTCGGGTTATTCGGAAGTGGAAACAAGTTCAGATAGCTGATCCCGGGCTGAATCTGGTTGGCAGACGGAATGATATTGATGCTCGGGCCTGCTACGTCGTTGACCGTGTCCCAACCGAAGGGCAGACAGGTCTGGGGATTGAAGATGTATCCGTATCCAGCAGAAAGGAACGCGTTGGGCTGGGCGGCCATGGCGGCGGCGCAACCCGGCAGCCCGGAATAGGGCAGACTGGTTGCCGTTCCCGTTCCGGTCGGGCTGTACAGTTCACTGAAATTGCCCTGGCGCATAAGCGCCGTCGGTACTCGGGTGTTGTCAACGCCTGCCGGTAGATTCTGACGCCAGCCCTGATAGTCGAGGAAAGCGAACACCTTGTTCTTCCAGATTGGTCCACCCAGCGAGGCGCCAAACTGATTGCGGCTCAGTTCGGGAGCGGGGAAAACGGTCGGGGGTGTAGTCTGCGGAGTAACTTGGAAGACATCCGCAGCAGCGATCTTGGAACGGTTAAACCAATAGCCCACACCGTGAATTTGGTTGGTCCCGGACTTGGTGGCAACCTGGACGACGCCGCCACCAGCGCGGCCAAACTCTGCCGGGGAGACACTCGTCGTCGTTTTGAATTCTTCAATATCTTCGATTGCCGGGATGATGACCAGGGTGTTGACCATGGAATCGTTATTGTCGATGCCGTCCATTATGTAGTTATTGGCCTGAGGCCGCAGACCATTGACGGCCAGTGCGCCGCCCCCGGATTCGTAGTTGCGCCAGGTCTCGGCTGCCGGCCTCCCAAACGCGACGCCGGCGGCGTTATCCGAGTAATTGCCGCGGCTGACGCCAGGGGTCAGCAGGGCGAGCGAGGTAAAATTGCGGCCGTTGAGCGGAAGGTCCACTACCTCGCGTCCCTGGATCACTTCGCCCGCGCTGGAAGTGGCCGTATCGACGAGGGGAACGGTGTTAGTCACGTCCACGGTGACCGAGGCGGAGCCGGTTTGCAGCTTCAGGCTGATCTCTTGGACTTGAGAAACATCGAGGGCAACATCGGCAGTTTCCGTCTTAAATCCGTCCTGCTTGACCTCAACATGGTACTTTCCGACGGGCAGCCCGTTGACGACATAGTCACCCGCACCGCCCGTCTTCGCGGTTACGGTCCGTCCGGTTGCGGTGTCGGTCACGGTAACGGTGGCGTTCGGGATGACGGCGCCGGTAGGATCAGTGATCGTTCCGTAGAGTCGGGCTGTATCGGTCTGGGCCATCGTCAAGCCGGCCAGGCACAGCACAACAACGAGCGACAGAAACAATTTGGTCTTCAAAGGTTCCTCCGGTTCGGGGGCGTGGGAGACGCAGGAATTTCTCCACGCCCGCCTGAGAATTGCAAGTTGTAGTGCATTAGGATTACCGGCGGACGTTTCACTAGGTTTCTATACGGTTACCGGAGTAAAATGCCGTTGTTGCATTAGGATACGATCCCACGTTACGTCGGTGTTAAATGGCTGTGACAAACACTTTCGCCGCTGGGCCGGAAGAATTCTTCCAACAAATAGATCACATTATTAAAAGTCATAGTCTGCGAGGGTCCGAATCCCTCTGCAGGCTGTTGCAGTATCTCGCAAAACAGGCGATCGACCATCCCGACGCGCCGCTGAAGGAATATCAAATTGCTACCGAAGTGTATGGACGGCATGCGGATTTTGATCCCCAATCGGACTCCACCATTCGAGTACAAGCCGGGCGTCTCCGGATGAAGCTGGCGGAGTATTACGCCGGGGAGGGAGCGGCCGACCCGATCCTGGTCAGGATTCCAAAAGGCAGTTATCACCTCGTCTTCGAAGCGCGACGGACTGAGCCACACCCGCAGCCTGCGGCCGTCCCGCTGCGCGACGCTCCGACGCCGAGCGTTGTGGTCGAGACCTTCCCAGCACGTTGGCGGGCGGCTTTCTTCCTGCTCATGGTGAGCCTGATCGTCTCGCTGGTGGTTTTGGGCGGACTGTTGTGGGACCGGAAACGTCCGGACTCGGGGATTGCCCTGGCGAGTGTGTCGCACACTGGTCCTCTGGCTTCGCTCTGGAGGCCTTTCACCTCCGGAGTCGAAGAACCCTGGGTGATTTTCAGCAATGCGGCCTTCGTGGGACGGCCGGAAACCGGCATGCGTTACTACAATTCGCTTCAGGATGCCAAGAGCACGGTCTACGACCATTACACGGGCGTGGGAGAGGTGTTGGCCATCCACGCACTCGATGACGCGTTCGGCACGCTGGGCCGGAGGATTCTGGTCAAGCGCGGCAGTTTGTTCACGCTCGACGACGTGAAGAATAACAACCTGATTTTTGTCGGCTCTCCGTCAGAGAATCTTTCGCTGCTCGACATTCCCGGCACGCAGGAGTTCATTTTTCAAAGGGTGACTTCGGGTCCGCGCCAGGGCGATCTTTCCATCGTCAACAAACATCCGAAGCCGGGAGAGGCCGGCAGCTATCTTGCCAGTCCTTCGGCTGCCCCGCTGACAGAGGATTATTCGGTCGTGGGAATGGTGCCGGGAATCGGATCGGGCCACTACGTGATGATTCTGGCTGGCACGACTACGTTCGGTACGCAAGGCGTCGTGGAGTTTGTTTGCCGCCAGGAGTCGGTGGAAAAACTGCTGCATGAGATCCCCGGCTCGGGCGCCGGACCGATCAAACCCTTCGAGGCGCTGGTGCGGGTCAAGATCGCTCGTGGTGTGCCGGTCGAAACGGAACTGGTGAGCGTGCGGGCGCGGTGAGTTTCTACATTCAGGATTTGACCGCGACGGCGTCGCCCGGCAGCGAACTGCTCGAATCTTGTAGGTCGTACAGGTCTTCCACTCGAAATGTGAGCATCGCCGCCAGGATAAAAAAGATACCTCCCGCCACCACTGCGACAATGCGGTTGTTATTCAGCAGATGGCCCATCACCCAGCCGAATCCAAGTGAGGCCGTGATCTCCGGAATCACGATGAAGAAGTTGAAGATCCCCATATAGACCCCGGTCTTTCCGCTGGGCAGCGATCCGGCAAGAATGGAGTACGGCATGGAGAGCGTGCTGGCCCACGCAATGCCAACTCCTACCATGGAGAACAGCAGCAGATACTTGTTGTGAATCGCGACCACGGAAAGCAATCCCAATCCGCCGCAAATCAGGCACAAGCTGTGCGTGGCTTTACGCCCGAACTGACGGGCTAGTGCGGGCAGCAGGAATGAAAATGCGAAACACACCAGCGAGTACATTCCGAAACAGACGCCTGCCCACTCCACGCCAGCGGAATATTGTGGCGCAGTCGTGTCGGCGGCGCCGAACACATTGCGGGCCACGGCCACCGGAAAATAAAGCCACATGCAGAACAATCCCAGCCAGGTGCAGATTTGCACCCAGGCGAGCTGCCGCATCGTGCGGGGCATTTCGCGGATTGATCTCAAGATTTCACGTGCCCCTGCGCCGAGACCCTTGCGCTCGGTCTTCTGTTTCTGAAACTCTGCCAAATTGTCTGGCGGATACTCTTTCGTCGTGAGAACCGTCCAAAGCACTGCCCCCAGAAATGTCGCGGCGCCAATATAAAATGAAAGGCGGACAGTGAGAGGAATTGTTCCCGCCAGGTGCGTTTCCGTGACATGAAAAATGTTAGTCAACAGGTAAGGCAGCCCTGATGCAATTGCCGCGCCCAGGCCAATGAAAAGGCTCTGCATGGCAAAACCCCGATTGCGCTGAGATTCCGGCAGCAGGTCGGCCACGAATGCACGAAACGGTTCCATGCTGATGTTGATGCTGGCGTCGAGAACCCAAAGCAAACCGGCCGCCATCCAGAGCGCGGAACTGCGCGGCATCAGGACGAGCGCCATCGAACTGAGAATTGCGCCGACCAGGAAATATGGGCGGCGGCGACCCAGCGGTCCCCACGTATGGTCGCTGGCCTGGCCGATGATCGGTTGCACGATCAATCCGGTCAGCGGCGCGGCGAGCCAGAGAATCGGGATCTTATCGGCGTTTGCGCCCAGGTATTCGTAGATGGAGCTCATGTTCGCCAGTTGCAATCCCCAGCCAAACTGGATGCCGAGGAAGCCGAAGCTCATGTTCCAAATTTGCCAGAAGGTTCGTGGCGGCTTGTCCATATGTTTTTGTACTGACGAACATCTTAACGACGACTCTTAGCGATCATACAGCGTAACCAAGTTTCGAAGTCTCGCACTCAACTCAGCGTTCAACGCTCCGGGGCGAAAACGCCACTTCCAGTTTCCGCTCACCTTCCCGGGAAGATTCATGCGCCCCTCGGTGCCAAGGCCAAGCACATCCTGCAAGGGAACAATGGCCACGTCAGCCACCGACGCCAGCACCGCGCGGATCATCACCCAGTTGATCTCAGAATCGTCATTGAAATTGAGATACGCGCGCGCGAAGGCGTGCTCTTTGCGGACATCCTCCGGAGTGCGCGTGCTGTCGCCCGCACCCGAACTCGACCACCAGCCCGCGGTCGTGTCATTGTCGTGACCGCCGGTGTAAGCGACCAGGTCGCGACTGTAATTATGCGGGCGAAACGACGGCCCTTGCGGATCCGCGCCGAACGCGAATTGCAAAAGACTCATGCCCGGCAGACCGAACTGCTTTCGCAACTTCTCCACCGGCGGAGTGATCACGCCGAGATTCTCCGCCACGATCGGCAGATCGCCGAACGCGTTCTGCAGCGCCGACAGAAGACTTTCTCCTGGGCCTTTTACCCAGCGCCCGTGCATGGCGGTCGTCTCGTTGGCCGGAACTTCCCAGTACGATTCGAAGCCGCGGAAATGATCGAGCCGCACCATATCGAAAAGCGCGAGCGAAGCCCGAAAGCGCTCGATCCACCATTGGTACCCGTTGGCGGCGAGCAACTCCCAACGATAAATCGGATTCCCCCAAAGCTGTCCGGTGGCGCTGAAATAATCCGGCGGCACGCCGGAAACCACCGTGGGGCGGCCCTGATCGTCGAGATGGAACAGGTCGGGATGAGCCCAGACGTCGGCGCTGTCGTGCGCCACATAGATTGGGATGTCGCCCATCAAACGTATGCCTCGCTGCTCGCAATAGCTCTTGAGGCGTTCCCACTGCTGGAAGAATTCGAACTGCCAATACTTGTAAGCTTGCAGTTCGGGCGTCAGTTTCATGCGCCAGTCGCTCACGGCCTGCGCGTCCCGCCGGCGAATTTGCGGATCCCATGAGGTCCACATCGCTCCCTGGTGAACATCTTTGCAGGCCATGAAAAGCGCGTAATCGTCGAGCCACGCACTGGAGCTTTCACAAAAACGATCGAAGGCCGCGCGGTCGGCGTGAGAGCCGTCGGCGAAGAAAACCTTGGCCGCGCGGCGTAGAGCGCCCGTTCGGAACGCGATCACCGGACCGTAGTCGACTGACTCTTCAGGAAACGCCGGTGAATGGGCCAAGTCTGATTCCTGGAGCAAGCCTTGCTCGCGCAAGCGCTCGAGGCTGAGCAGCATCGGATTACCGGCAAACGCGGAGAAGCACTGGTAGGGAGAATCTCCGTATCCCGTGGGATTCAGCGGCAACACCTGCCACAATTTCTGTCCGGCGGCGGAAAGGAAGTCGGCGAACTCGTAGGCGGAGGGCCCGAGATCACCGATGCCGAAGCGTCCGGGCAAAGAAGTGACGTGCAGCAGGATGCCACTGGATCGCGGAAATTTCACTCCGTAACAATACGCAGGTCGGCGGCGCAGGGCAAGGCAGATGCAAAGCTTGGATCACGACACTGAAGTGTACCGTCTGCGCTAAACTGTTGACGCTTGCTGCCATGACCACGTCGCCCTTTCCGCTTCCCGAGGAATTCAACGCGGCGTCCTATTTCGTGGACCGCCACATCGCCGAAGGACGCGGCGACAAGATCGCAATAGAATGCGACGACCGGCGCGTCACCTACCGCCAGCTGTTTGAGTTGGTGAATCGGGTTGGAAACGCCCTCAAGAAGTTGGGCGTGCGGCCGGAGGAACGCGTCTTCCTGCTCTTGCTGGACACGCCGGAATTTGCCGCCAGCTTTTTCGGGGCCATCAAAATCGGAGCTGCGGCCGTCCCCGTGAACACGCTGCTGAAGTCCGCCGATTACGAATTCTTGCTCAACAACTCACGAGCGCGAGTGGTGATCGTCAGCAATTCTCTCTTCCCACACCTGCAGGCTATTCCGCCAAAGAAACTCGATTATGTGGAAACGTTCATCGTCGTTGGAGGCGCAGACGCGGCTGACACGCTATCGTTCGAGGACTGGATTCACGACAGCTCTGCTACTCTCGGCGCGGCGCGCACCAGCAAAGATGACGCCGCCTTCTGGCTTTATTCTTCGGGAAGTACGGGCAGGCCGAAGGCATGTGTGCATCTGCAGCATGACATGGTGGTGTGCGCCGAACGTTATGCCAAGGCGATTCTGAAGGCCACGGAGAGCGACCGTTTCTTCAGCGTGGCCAAACTGTTTTTCGCCTATGGGCTGGGCAACGGACTCTATTTTTCGCTGGCCGTGGGAGCAACCAGCATCCTGCTGCCCGGGCCTCCCCGGCCGGAAAACGTTTTCGATGTAGTAGAACGCTTTCGTCCGACGCTGTTTTTCTCGGTGCCTTCCAACTACGCGAAGTTGCTGGCACACGTGCCGGAGGCGGGACGTGATCCCGATTTTTCTTCGGTCCGCCACGCGGTGTCGGCGGGAGAATGCCTCCCAGCGGCCATCTTTCACCGCTTCAAAGAGCGCTTTGGCGTGGAGATTCTCGATGCGATCGGGTCGACGGAAGCGCTGCACATGTTCATCGCGAACCGGCCGGGCGCGGTAAAACCTGGCTCCAGCGGCACCGTCATTCCTGGATTTGAAGCACGCATCGTAGACGAAAATAATCAGCCGGTCGAGCGCGGCGAAATGGGAGATCTGATCATCAAAACCGATGCCGCCTGCTCCTGCTATTGGAACCAGCACGAAAAAACGAAAGACACGATCGCCGGCCACTGGATGCGCACCGGCGACCGCTACTATGAAGACGCCGACGGATACTTCTGGTATGCGGGACGCTCCGATGACATGCTGAAAGTCAGCGGCGCCTGGGTTAGCCCGATTGAGATCGAGAACCAGCTTCTCGAACATCAGGAAGTTCAGGAAGCCGCAGTCGTCGGACGAAAAGATGACGACGGTCTGGTAAAAACAGTAGCTTGCGTTGTGTTGCGCGACGGCAAACGCGGAAGTCCCGAAGTTGCATCGGAATTGCAGCGTTTCGTTCTGCAGCGCCTGCCCGTCTTCAAGCGGCCGCACCGCATCGAGTTCTTTCTCGAGCTCCCGAAAACGGCGACCGGAAAATTGCAACGCTACCGTTTGCGCCAGGGCCCGGCTAGCGACTCCTTCGGAGGATCATGAACGATCTCGAATTACTGCAAGAGGCGTTGGAAGAGGCACGCAAGGGACTGCGCGAAGGTGGCTTGCCGATCGGATCGGTTCTTGCCGATAAGCAAGGGCAGATTGTGGCTCGCGGACATAACCTGCGAGTACAGAGCGGCGATCCAACGGCGCATGCCGAAACCGTATGCCTCCGCAACGCAGGCCGCCGACGGGATTGGGCGGAGTTGACGCTGGTCAGCACTTTGAGCCCCTGCATCATGTGCACGGGCACCGCATTGCTGTTTCGTATTCCCTGTATCGTGATTGGTGAGAATCGAAACTTTCTGGGCGCTGAGGATCTCTTCCGGCAGCACGGTGCGAGAGTCGTGGTGCTCGACGATGAGGAGTGCATTCGCATGATGCGCGAGTTCATCGGCGCACATGCCGACCTGTGGAATGAGGATATCGGGAAGTAGCGCGATTCGAGCGATCAGCGCGTCGACGGAGGATGCCTGTCCGTCTTCGGAGGAGGCACGGTTTCACTCGCTGATAGAGCGGTCTTCAAATCCCACCTGCACAACGGACACCGCGTCGCTACCGAGTAGACGATGCGGCCAAACGCGACGCATTGGGTGTTGGGACAAACTCTCACATCGACCTCACAAGCCGCCGCCGAAACTGCGGATGCCGTTTTCAATATGAATTCGAGCGGCCCAGAACCTCACACTAGCACGACGCTCGGAACCGGACGAACTTGTTTTCGCCTGCCACGGATCGATTTTTCTTCTGGTTGAGTTTGGAGCGCTGGCTTTAAACCTCAACTCGCGGCGCGTGCGGAAGCGCTGCAACAAACCTGAGGCCCGCTCCGCGATGGGCCTGCCCTCGCAGTGTTACAATCCCACCCCAATCGCACAGGGCAATGGTAAGGAGCAGCCTACTTAATGGAGCCATCAACGCCGGCGCCTTCTCAAAGCGCGAACCAAAGCGCAGACTACGGCTTGCGGCGCGGAATTCTTTCGCCGATGGAAACTCTGGCGCAGTCGGTCTCGACCATGGCGCCCACCACTACGCCCGCAGCGACGATTCCGCTAGTCTGCGCGCTCGCCGGCAACGGCACGTGGCTCGCCTACGTGCTCGCCACCGCGGCAATATTTCTGGTGGGACTGTGCATCGCTCGCTATGCCCGTCTTTCGGCATCTCCTGGTTCGCTCTATACCTACGCATCAATGACGCTGCCCCCATGGCTCTCCGCGACCGTCGCGTGGAGCTTGTTGCTGGCCTACGTCGCCACGGGATCGAGCGTGATTGGCGGGTTTTATCACTACGCGATCTTGTTGTTGCACGATGCCACGGGTCACGTTTTCTCCGTAATGTTCGCAGTGTTTCTGTCGCTGCTGGTCACGGGAGTTTCGATCTGGATTGCTTATCGCGACGTGAAGATTTCCGCCCGGCTCATGCTGGCGATTGAAGCCGCATCCGTTTCTGTGATTGTGATCGTGGTTGCGCTCGTGCTCTATCGCCACGGCTGGCACCTGGATGGCGATCAACTCCATCTTCATGGCATGACCGGGAGCGGACTCCGCCTCGGCCTGGTATTGGCGCTGTTTAGTTTTGTGGGATTTGAAAGTGCCACCACGCTGGGCGCGGAGGCGCGCAATCCGCTGAAGACGATTCCCCGCGCGGTGATTCAGAGCGCCATTCTGGCGGGCGCTTTCTTCACGGTGTGCGCGTACGCGGAAGTGCTGGGCTTCCACCTTGTAGGTCAAGACCTCGGCACGACTCCGGATCAAATGCACGTCATCGCCCGGGTAGGCGGCGTTCCGGTGCTCGGGATCCTGATCGACATCGGCGCGCTGGTAAGTATGTTTGCCGGCACTCTCGCCTGCATAACGGCCGCGGCGCGCGTGCTGTTGCGGATGGCGCACGATGGGCTGGCGCATGACTCGCTGCGGACGACTCATGCCCGCAACCATACTCCGAGCCGGGCCGTGGTCATCACCGGCATCGTGGCGGTGCTGCCGGTGGCGGCGCTGGCATATCGCGGCGCCAGTGGACTGGATGTGTATGGCTGGTTGGGCGCGCTCGCGACCTACGGCTTCATCGTGACGTACGCGCTGGTGTGCCTGGCCCTGCCGCGCTATTTGCGGCAGCATGACGCATTCCATGCCGGCGCGCAGGTTCTGCCGTGGTTGGCTGGGGCGGCCATGCTGCTCGCGCTGGTCGGCAATCTTTATCCGGTGCCCGAAGGCCCTTACGGCAAGCTGCCCTACATCTATCTCGCATACTTGGTTGCGGGACTGGGGTGGTTTGCGGTTCGCGCTCGAAGCAAGGCGACAAGCAAGCAGGCGGGGCCTGCGGAGCACGTGGAGCTATCCGAGCCATAAAAATTACTGATTTCGGCCAAAAGAATTTTCATTGGTCCTTTGCCTTTCGCTTTCGTACAACTTCGCGTACATTTGGCGGCAGAGTTTTCCAGCCTTGCGGTTGCGGATCTAAGTGCGGAGCCAACCAGCTCCCCGACCACGTCGTAGAAAGTCAGGTAGAAAGTCAGAAGGTAGTTGCGGTCATGGACGGCTGCTCGGGACTTGTGTTTCTACCCAGAAACGAGGTTCACATGACAATGAAAATGAAAATGAGGATGATGGCTGCGAAATTCAAGCTCGGCATTTTCTTAGGGGCGGTCATTCTGCAGTTCTCTCTGTGCGCTCAGGCGCAGCAGACTCTGGGCGGCATCACCGGCACTGTATCCGACAAGAGCGGCAGCGTCCTGCCGGACACTACGGTGACGATCGTCGGGGATCAGACCAAGCTGACGCGCACCCAGAAGACGAACGGCAATGGCGCCTACGATTTTGTGAACCTGCCCATCGGCACCTACACTGTGACCGTCTCGCATGATGGATTTCAAACCGAGAGACTGCCGTCCATCCTGGTGCAGGCCAATCGAACTGCGACTTTGAACGTTTCCTTGAAAGTCGGCCAGGTAGGAACCACCATCGACGTCGAGGCCGCGCCCGCCATGAACGCGGTCGACACCACCAACGGATACATTCTGGAGAAGGAGCAGATCGACAATATCCCGCTGCCGACCGGCAGTTTCACGGGGCTGGCGATTCTTTCTCCGGGGGTGAATGCGGAACTGCCAGGCGGTACCGGCGTCAACCAGGGCCTGGGCAACCAACCCCTCTGGGCCAATGGCCAACGCGACACCAGCAACACTTTTCTTCTCAACGGCGTCGACGCCAGCAATCTGTTCAACGGCAAGAGCACCAGTTCCGTCGCTTCGGCTCGGATTGTGAACAACACCGGCGTCTCTGGGGCCGGCAGCACCACTGCCGAAGTAATTCAGAGCACAGCATCGCCCTATCTGGCCATTGGGCAGGCCTTGCCAACGCCGGCGCCGGAAACGGTTCAGGAATTCCGCGTCAATACATCCATGTACGACGCGCAACAGGGATCGACGAGTGGCGCGCACATCGACCTGAGCACTGCCTCAGGCACGAATTCCATTCACGGCACGGCGTATATTCGCCGGGGAACCGACGCGCTGAATGCGGCTCCGTATTTCTACAAGCAAGACGGCAACATCCCTGCGAACCAGGATGTGCCTCAGTTGCACCGTTACACCGCTGGCGGAACCTTGGGAGGCGCGCTGATTAAAGACAAACTTTTCGGCTATGTCGCCTACCAGCACACTCACGCTTCTGACCTGGAGATTGGAACCTCGCGCACGGCAGTGCCCTTCGGGCTTACGGACGATCGCAGCGCGGGAGCATTAGCGAGCGTTGCCTTGAACAACTGGGGGACAACTGTGAATCCTGTGGTCGCACAGAATGATCCGAACGCGCCCCCCGGAACGATCCTCAACATCGATCCGGTCTCTTATGCGTTGTTGAATACCAAACTGCCCAACGGCCAGTTTCTATTCCCGTCGGCGAATCCAGGTTTCACGCCTACCTTGAACTTCCCGGAAAATGTTTTCCTCACGCAGCCCGCCTATTTCATAACGGATCAGGCTGTCGCAGATCTCGACTACCAGCCAACGTCAAAGGACACTTTGTCGCTGAAGTATTATTACCAGCACGATCCCACGCTCGCGCCTTTCGGCTACTCTGCGGTCGAAGGTTTTCCGCAGCACCTGGACGCAGGGAGCCAGGTTGCTTCCATCACCAATACCCAATCGATCCGGCCGAACTTCAGTGTGTCGGAAGTCTTCGGATTCATTCGCGAGAAGGTTTACAGCACGATTGCCCAGCCATTCTCCCCGGGATCGGTGGGCATCAATAACTTTGGCTCCAGCGTTTTTCCGGGAATCACAATCGTGGACGATCTGGGAAACTTCTCCCCTGCGAACAAATACTCCGTCTTCAACGCCGGAACCACGATCGGCTCGACCGCGGCTTCCCAGGGCGCGTTCACCGGAATTTTTCAAAACCGCTGGATGCCTTCCGCCAGTGCGATCTGGAACCACGGCAAACACACGATCACTTTTGGCGGGAGCTATTCCTACACCCAGCTCAATGCGCGCGACGAAAGAACAAACGCCGGCATGATCGGCTTCACAAATTTCGATAGTTTCGTCACCGGGTCGCCGATCACCTATTCAGCCAACGGATTCATCACCACTACCTTCTTGCAAGGCGACGCCAACCGCTACTACCGCTCGAACGAAACCGGCATGTTCCTGCAGGACAAGTTTCAAATTCGTCCCAACCTCAGCTTCAGCGTCGGTCTCCGGTTCGACTATCACGGAGGCTTGAAGGAAAAGAACGGCCGCATTTTCAACTTTGATCCAGCGAGCTACAACTACGACATACCAGACGACATCATCAAATCGAACGGCTTCATTGTCGCCGGAAATAATCCGGACTTTCCCACCAAGGGAGTCAGCGATTCGACTTTAACGGGACGGCAATGGGGACTGGCACCGCGTCTGGGCTTCGCCTGGAGCCCGCGGACGTTCAACGACAAGGTCGTGGTCCGCGGGGGCTGGGGCCTGTACTACGACCGCGGCGAACTCTTCACCTACCTCTCGCCCGGCTTTGCGTCGGGCGTGATCGCTGGCGGACCATTCGGAGTCAATCAGACGCCCCCGTGGGTGAACCAGACCTCTTGCAGCACCTTCGGTTATACGGTTTGCAGCAACTTCGAAAGTCCGTGGGGCGCGACTCTCGGGCCGCCACCCAGCGGCGACCCGAGGCTTCTGCAACTGCCTAACGCTTCGGACATCTCATTCGGCGCCCCGCTGTTCTCGTTTGCCGACTACAACCGCGCCAACAAACTGCCGTACACCATGAACCAGACGCTCGACATTCAATGGCAGCCGCGCAATGATCTGGTGCTGGAAATTGGATACGTCGGAAACCTGGGACGCCATGAAGTGGTTCCATTGCCCTTCAACCAGGCGCAGATTGCCTCGCCGACCCACCCCATGCTGGTGGGGAGTCCCGTGGGTGAGCAGGATTACACCTACGGTTATTCGATTCTCACCGCGCCCAACAGCTTCACCGGAATCCCACTTCCCAACGGCCAGCCGTACCAGTTGACTTTCGAAGGCGGAAACGTCGACCTGCGCGTTCCCTACATCGGTTATTCCGCCGAGTCCGAGTCTTACACGGCAGCGGGCATCTCCGCGTATCATGCGCTGCAGGCGCATCTGGAAAAACGCATGAGTCACGGTCTGCAGGTCGGGGCGTCCTACACCTACTCCCACGCAACCGACGAACAGAGCGCCATGGGGCTTTTCTACAACGGCAACAATCCGCTGGATCTGCGATCCGGCTACGGACTGTCTGACTTCGATCGCAAACACGTCTTCAACTTCACCTACACGTATGAACTGCCGAAGTTTTTCACGGCCACGTCACTCAAGGGCATGCTGGCCGACGGGTGGGTGATTTCCGGGTTGACCGTCATTCAAAGCGGACAACCGTATAGCGTTGTCGATTACTCGGGCGCGGTGGGCAGCATCTTCTACGGCGTGAACGATGGCATTACGAATCCAGTCGTACCGCTCTCCGGTTGCAGTCCCAAGCAGGCGGTCACCGGGGCTTCGGGAGCGCATTCGGTTCCCGGCGTCACAAAAACATTCGCCCTCGATGCCAGCTGTTTCGGCTTGCCACTGCTGAATCCCGGCGACTTGAACGGCGCGATTCCAAGCAACGATCCTTACGAGACCAACTTCATCGCTCATGGCCAGCGCAATATCTTCCGGCAAGCCTGGCAGAGACGCGCCGACATTTCGATCTCAAAAGCCACGCAATTCACCGAGCGTTTCACGCTGCGCTACACCCTGGACATCTTCAACGTCACCAACACGGCGAGCTTCGACATCCCTATCGACGACGTGAGCCAGAACATCAACTTCAACGGCTTCCCCGTTGTCGGCCAACCCGGGGCGACCACGCCGTGCAATTCCAACTTCAACATCAACACTATCTATTTCTGTCCGACCACGAGCGGCTTGGGCATTACGAACAAGACCATTGGGAGCCCGCGGCAGATCCAGATGTCGCTGCGGCTGACTTTCTAAGCGAGCCAGTTGATTAAAACGGGCGTTTACGAGAGCCCCAGACTCTCTGCCGCCATATCCACAATGGCCTTGCCGATGCTGAGCGAGGCCGTGGCCGCCGGCGATGGGACGTTAAGCACATGCAGCACCTTGCCCGACGGCACGAACTGAAAATCGTCGACCAGCGCACCGTCGGGCTTAAGAGCCTGGGCGCGCACACCAGAGCCGCCGGGAACCAAATCCTTCTCGCCCACTTCCGGGAGCAAGCGCTGCAGCGCTCGCACGAAGGCCGGCTTCGACAGCGAGCGATGCCATTCATCGAGGCCATTGCGCCAGTGCTGCCGGGCCATCCGCCAGAAGCCGGGAAAGGCAAGCGAGGAAGCAATGTCGCGAATGCTGATATCGCGGTGACGGTAGCCCTCGCGCGCCAGCGCGAGCACGGCGTTGGGGCCGGCATCCACGCGACCGGTGATGCGCCGGGTGAAGTGCACGCCGAGAAATGGAAAGCGCGGATCGGGCACAGGATAGATCAGCGCCCGCACCAATGAAGCACGCTCCGGTATAAGGTCGTAGTACTCGCCGCGGAACGGAACAATCATCACGCCGGGATCGTCGCCCGCCATTCGGCTGATGCGATCGCTGAACAGTCCGGCACAGTTGATGAGCGATGTGGTGGAGAACGCGCCCTTCGAGGTTTCGACCACGATTTCGCTCGCCGCCCGCCGGATGCCGGTGGCGGCCGCGGAAGTGAGGACCGTGCCGCCGCTTGCGGCGATCAACTCCGCGTACTTCTCGCATACCTGGGCGTAGTCGGTGATTCCCGTCGAGGGCACGACCAGAGCCTGCAGGCCGGTGGCGTGCGGCTCAATCTCTCGCAGTTCCTCGGGTCCGATCATGCGGAGGCCAGTAAGACCGTTGGCTTCTCCGCGCTTGCGCAATGCTTCCAGCCGCAGAAGTTCGTCAGCGTGGGTGGCGACGATGACTTTGCCGCAAACTTCGTGGGCAATTCCCTGCTGGCGGCAGAACTCAACCATGGCCGCGGCTCCGGTGACGCACAGACGCGCCTTCATGGAGCCCGGCTTGTAGTAAACCCCGGAGTGAATCACCCCGCTGTTGTGTCCGCTCTGGTGGCGGGCCACGCGGTCTTCCTTCTCCAGGAGCAGCAATCGCAGGTGCGGAAAGCGGCGCGTGATTTCGAGCGCGACCCCGAGCCCCACCACCCCACCGCCGATGATGATCACGTTGTAGCGAGAATCGGTCATTGAGTTTTGGAGAGCAGTGCCGCGCAAGCCGCGTATCAGCCGCAGCACGATTCCGCGCGCCACGTCCTGGTCCACCGCCTAGTTTACGATGAGAATCACTTGCACGCTTTGTCCGGCGTCGGCAGTAGTTCCTGGAGAGGTACCGGTCACGGTGATGTGGTAGGTGCCGGGCAAGGTTCCGCTGGAGAGCGTAGTCACATTGATCGCCGGGCTCTGCGCGGACGATCCGAAGGAGTCGCTCGCCGCCACTGAAAAGCTGTACGTTGTTCCAGCCGACAATCCGCTTACGTTGTTGGTTGGACTCGTCGTCGTGGTGAGCAGAGCGGCGTTCTTGTAGACCGTGTACGTGGCGCTGCATCCGGAGCTCATGGTGGAAGCCGTCCAGGCCAGCGTCGTCCCGGTGCTGGTCGTGGAAGAGGCCGCCAGTCCTGCCGGAATGCTCGGCACTGACGAGCAGGTTCCACCGCCTCCGGTGCTGACGCCGCCACACGAGAGCAGCGCAAATAACAGCGACAGCATCAGGAGAAACAAGATCGCCGTCGAGCCGACTACTCGTGGCCTGCGCGTCTTGGCGCTGCCTCTAACCACCAACCCAATCACTAGCCCAGGCAAAAGCAGCCACATCGCGTAGACGGTCGCAGGATGGCTCGCAGACGCATGGAAGCTCGCCGTTGGCGCAGTGGTCGAGATGCTCATGACAACATCCGCGGCAGAGCCTCCGGGAATCACCGGCGTCGAGGGATTAAACACGCATTGCGCCAGCGCCGGCAACCCCGAGCAAGAAAGCGTCACGGCACCGCTGAACGACGCGCCCACTGGCTGAACCGTCAGTTGATAGGCACCGGTCGTCTGGCCCGCGTTCACCGTCTGGCTGGCAGTCGACGAGGCAACGATAAAATCCTGCGCCACAGTTAGCGCTACGGTGAAGGAATGGCTGGGCGTTCCGGTAGTGTCCTGGGTAGTGATGTTGATGTTGGACGAACCAGGGGCAGCATTGGTAGGAACGTTGATGGTCGCGGTGAAGGCGGCCGTCCCTCCGCTCAATACAGTGATGGGGTTCACGGGCGAGAGTACGCACATCGCGCCGGAGAGAGCGCCCGCATTGCAGGTGGCATTGATCTGCCCGCTGTAAGAGAAAGACGAGGTTAGCGTGAGGTTTGCCGTCCCCTGCCGGCCTGGCGCGAGGGATAGCGCCTGCGTCCCGGAGATCGAGTAGTCGCCGACACTGAATGGAACCGCGACCGAATGGACAACGGAACCTGACGTTCCGGTAATCAAGAGCGAATAGCTTCCCGCAACAAAGCTGGCGCCGTTGATGGTGAGAGTCGCCGCAGCCGGGAATGAACTCACAGAAGTGGGGCTGATGCTGCAGCTGCCGGCGCCATAGGTCGCTGGGCAACTCAGAGTAACCGTGCCACCGAATCCGTCCTGCGATGTGATTGAGATTGGCGCACTGGCACCCGTGCTTCCAGCATTTATCTCGGGGAAAGTGATCGGCCCCAGAATGAAATCTGGATTGGAAGTGACGTTCAATGTGAATGAGGTCGTCAGCGTTGCCGGGGCTCCAGCCGTCGTGGCCTGGAGTGTCACGAGGTAACTGCCTATCGCAGTTCCCAGGGGCACAGATACGCTGGCCGTCATGTTTACCGGAACTGTCGACGTAGGGTTCACGGTGGCGCCCGGCGTGAACGCACAGGTTGCGTTAGCAATGCCAGAACTGCAGGAAACAGTGACACTCTGATTAAACGATCCCGCGGCCGTGACCTGGAAACTTACCGGAGCGGACGCTGTCCCTCGCGGCACGGTTACATTCGTGGGAGACGGTGTCGTCATCCCGAAGCTGACGACGTGCAGAATCACAGGGGCCAGGTGCGTTACATGTTGCGTATCCGATCCGATTGCCTGCACGTTGAAGCTGTAGTCGCCGCTCACGTCGCTAGCGGTAACCGTAAAAGCTGTATTGTTTGCAGGAGTCAGCGTCGCTGGGGCTGGGGTACACGTGCTCGGCGGGGCCGTCGAACCGGCGGTACAACTCAATGTCACCACGCTGGCATATCCGTCGAGTGCGCTGGCGGTGCCGTTGAACACCGCGGTCTGTCCCAGAAACACGGTCAGCGGCGAGTTGGAGACAGCAAGCTGGAAGTCTGGCGTGATGACAAGATTGAACTCCCACATGCCACGCCCATACGTAGACGCCCGCAGCAGCTGCTGGCCGCCAGAATTGAACACGCCCAGCGCGGTGACTGCAACGTTGGGCAGAAACCCGGTCCGGTTCGTGATGGCGTTCGGCCCAAGCTCCGTCCAACTCGCCGCCGATGTCGAACTGCCGAAAACGCCCACGTCGGTGGCGACATAAACCTGAGACATGCCTGGATAAACCACCACCGCGTTCACCGGCGAATCCGGAAGATTGCCGGTGAAGTCGGTCCACGCAACGCCCGCATTAATCGTTTTCCACACATGGCCGGTGCCTCCGGTAAATCCCATCACGGTCACGTAGGCGGTCTTGCCCGTGGAATCGGACGAGTCAGTCGCAACGCTCGATACGGGAAATTGATTTGGGTTGATGTTGCCCTGGGGACCGTTGTTGGTGACATCTGCGAACGCAGAAACTCCGGCCGACGCGTTGGTCGTAACCCAGACGTGACCGCCTGCGGGTGAGGATAGAACTCCGTCCAGCGGCCCGAGTCCGCTGGTGGTCGCGTAAAGGACGCTGGAACCGGCGTTGTCGGTCGGGCCTCCCGCAGCCAGGGCACGGACCTGGTTGACTTCACTTCCTGAACAGGTGCCCGTTCCCAGCGTGTCGAAGTTCGGGCTGAGCGCCACAACAGTTCCGCCCGTGCGCGGCCCGCGCCAAACCCGGCAGGTGCCGAGCAGCATCCCCGCCGACGATTGCGGATCGAGAATGTAAGGAAAGTAGAAGGCGCCGTCGTCGCCGCCGACGTCGCTGCTGCTGACCACAAAATTGAAGCCGCTGTCGGTGCAGTTCACGCCGCTGACGCAGAGTTGCACGCCGAGGCCTCCGGGAGGAACGTCAGGGTTGGACGCATACCAATTCGTTGCCGCACGCGGATCGATGGCGTTGTAGCCTCCGTCGCCGCCCAGAACATTCCCCCAAGCCTGGGTCGTCGTTGCTGCGGCGGTCGCCGGCGAGCCGTTGTCCTGTGCACCGCCGAGCAACGTCTTCGGGTCGGTGGGATGCTGCGAGAAGGCGACGAATTGTGTCATCGATCCCAGATTCTGGTTGAGATCGTCAAACTGATTCGTCCCCGAACACGCGCCGCTGTTGAGCCCAGCAACCTGGTTGAGCGCGCGGTAAATGCCGCCGTCGTTGGCAAAGTACATCAGCATGTCGCCGGAGTCGCTGCCCGCGCTGGGCTGCGCATACGCCAGCGCGTGCTGATCGGGATGCACGTGGGCGGGCGCGCCAATCGGGTCGCATCCGTAAACGTGGGTGAGGTTCAGGAACGGGGACGCCGCGCACGTGGGATTCTGCGAAGTAATGTGGCACTTGTACAGGTTGATCGCGCCGGCGAACAGGTCCGTCGCGTCTGCGTTCGGAACGGCCAGCAGTTCCAGATTGTAGGAACCCTGTTGCACACCGCAGCCATCGAAGTCGCCGCAATTTGCAATCGCAGCGTCGGAGACTGAAGTCCACGACGCGCCTCCATTGGAACTGAGCCAAATACCGCCGTCGACGGGGCTGCCGCTCGGGGACAGGGAAATGAACCAGGCGTACATCTCGTTGCGCCCTGGGACGGCTGTAATTTCCGCGCGGTAGATGGGACACGCGTAGCTATTCGAGGTCGACAGAGGCGGGCACGCCGCGGTGCTGAGCAATCCGCCAGCGGGCTGGACCGCGAGACGGGTCCAGGTGACGCCGTCGGGTGAAGAGTAGAAGCCATGGTAACGGACCGCGGCAAAGAACAGCCCAGCGCTGGCGCTGTAAACGACCGACGTTGCGGAAGTAGCATCGGTTGCGGTGCCGGAATCGAGCAGCGCATTGTAGCCCCACGTCTGCCCGGCATCGAGCGAAGTATAAAGACCGCGTGCAGTGTTGGCCGTGACGGCGCCGTCGATCATGCCTTCGGAGGTGGTGGCCATGGCGGCAACCACCGTGTTCGTCTGTCCGCTGGCCGTGCTGAACGCCATGCGTGTCCCGCCCAGGCCGCTGAACGACAGCGCGCCACTGTTGGCTGTGGGAATCAAAGTCCACGTCGCGCCGGCGTTAGTGGAGCGCAGAATGCCCAGGCCGAAATAGGAGTCGCCGGAATTATCCGCTTCTCCCGTGGCGGCCAGAATTAGGGTCGATGCAGGGTCGACGTTGCCGGGCTGAATGGCGATGGCTCCAATCGCAAGCGTCGCTTGATCGTCGGTGACGGCAGTCCACGTAACGCTGTTGGCAGTATTGTTGGCCGCGTTGGCCGACTTCCAGACTCCGCTTTGCGCGCCGCCAATGTAAACAGTGTTGCCGGTCGGGTCGGCGGGATCGATGACAACGGCGGTGGCTCGCCCTGAAACCTGGCGATAATCCTGCGTGCCATTGCCAGTGGCGTCAGAGGCCAGCGGCATAGGGCCTAACGGTGCCCATGATCCGAACGAGAGCGAGGTCTGCCCATTGGCATCTGCGGCGGCGAGCGCTGCGGAATGTTGCACGCGCAACTGCAGCTTGGCCTGATACGCCCGGCGACGAAGTTCAGCGGAGGGTTTCCCGTGGACCAGACGGCCGCGGAAGAACCATTCGTTGCGCTCCTTGACGTGGTCAGCGGCGGAATCGGGGATGACGGTTTCAGGAACGGTCTGCTTGGCGCCTTGTGCTTGTGCGATCGAAACGGCGCCAAAACAAATCAGAATGAGTACTAGCACTCGCCATGAAAAAACAGAACGACAGCTTGGCATGATTACGCTCACCTGCCAGTATCGAAAGCCGACGCGGGCGAAGCAATGCAAAAACGGCACGGAAGGCCGCCGACGACCCACTTTGGGAAAAACCGGTTTCCATCGGCTGGCGCCACCAGATGGGTCGGGCCTGTACAATCTGCTTTTCGATGCCAGTTTCGATGCAGAATCCTTGGCGCCGAGTGGACTGGAGACATCAGCTATGTGCTGTCATCTCGAGCGAAGCGGAAAGGCTGCCCTGAGCCTGTTGAAGGGACCGATGCACTCGGGCGTTCAACCACACAGATCCTTCGCCTCGCTCAGAATGTCAGGAACGATTTGTTTGGCAGCGTGCCTTCTTCTGGCGGCCTCAGGGTGGGCGCAGGAAAGCAAAGACTCCCCGCAGCTGGTCGTGGCTGCGGCAGCCGATTTGAGCACGGCGCTGAAAGAGATCGGCGGCAACTATGAGAAGAAGACTGGCGTGAAAGTGAAACTCTCGTTCGGAGCCTCCGGGGCACTCACCCAGCAGATTCAGAATGGCGCTCCGTTTGATCTATTCTTCTCAGCGGATATGGATTATCCGCGCCAGTTGATTGCCTCGCAAGATGCGGGGGCGGCCAGCTTGTATCAGTATGCGGTCGGAAAGCTGGTGCTCTGGGTTCCGGCGGATTCTCCGCTCGACGTTGAACATAAAGGCATGAACGTTCTGCTCGATCCGTCGGTCAAGAAAATTGCCATCGCGAATCCGCAGCATGCGCCCTATGGACGGGCCGCGGTGGCGGCTTTGAAGCACACCGGGGTGTACGATCAGGTTGCGGATCGCCTGGTGTTGGGCGAGAACGTCTCGCAGGCGGCGCAGTTCGTGGAATCAGGCAACGCGCAAGCCGGGTTCGTAGCGCTGGCACATGCCATCGCCCCGGGCATGCGCGGCAAGGGGAAATATTGGGAGGTTCCGTTGGACGCCTACCCTCCGCTGGCGCAGGGCGTCATCGTGCTGTCGCACTCCCCGCACAAGAAGGAAGCGGCGGAGTTTCTGGAATACCTCAAGACGAAAGAAGTAGCGGAACTGCTTCGGAAGTACGGCTTCACGCTGCCGCAGAACTAAGAGTTTTTCGTAGCGCCGGCGTCCCGCCGGCTGTCCCGGGGGCGTCTCGCCCGCGGATGCTGGAATTGAGGACTAGGCGAGGTTCACCGAACCGCAAACGCTTATGGCAATCGACTGGCAAGCATTCTGGCTGACGCTGCAACTGGCGGTCACGGTATCGGCCGTACTGCTGGTCCTCGGTCTGCCTATCGCCTATTGGATCGCCTTCTCCCGCTGGCGCTGGAAGTTTCTGGTGGAGGCGGTGGTAGCGCTGCCCATCGTGCTCCCCCCGACCGTCCTCGGATTCTACGTACTGGTCGCGCTCGGCCCGCGCAGTCCGTTGGGACGCTGGTGGATCTCGCTCACCGGCCACACCCTGGCATTCACTTTCAGCGGCCTGGTGATTGGTTCGATTCTTTACAGTCTGCCGTTTGCGGTGCAGCCGTTCGCAGCCTCGTTCGCCGGCGTCGATCGCAAACTGATCGCGGCCTCGGCGACGCTGGGCGCTTCCCCGCTGCGGACTTTTTTTCGCGTGATCGCGCCCCTCTCCGTCCCGGGACTGATTACCGGCGCAGCTCTCAGCTTCGCTCACACCATGGGAGAATTCGGCGTCGTGCTCATGGTGGGCGGAAACATTCCCGGGGTCACACGGACAGTTTCCATCGATATTTTCGACCGTGTGCAGGCCTCTGACTACGCCGCCGCCAATCAGACTGCGCTGCTGTTGCTGGCGTTCAGCTTCGCCGTGCTGGCCATCGTTTATGGCCTGAACCGCAAGGCGTGGGTGATCGGTCCCGTGAAATAGGCGTTGTCATCCTGAGCGAAGTGGCTGGTTCGCGAAGCGAAGCAGCCACGCCGTCGAAGGACCCCTATCGTGTGTGGGCCGACTGTGGCATGTCGAGGAGTTTCTATCCACGCTGGTAAGCCCTAGAATGAACTGCGATGAATGAACCTCGCGCGATCGACTCGGCTGACGGCTTGACCGCATCATCCCAGCCCCCGCAAGCGGAACGGCCTAGCCAGAAACCCAACGTCCCGCTGCTCGATGCGTGCTTCCGTAAGCGCTTCGCCGCGCAATCCCAGGAGTTCGTTCTTGAAGTTGAGTTCCAGGCCGGGCCGGGATTCACCATCCTGTTTGGCCCGTCCGGCGCAGGCAAAACTACGCTGCTCGATTGCGTGGCTGGCTTGGCCACTCCGGACTCAGGACGCATCTCTGTCGGCGATCGCACCTTGTTCAACGTCTCCGAGCGAACCGATCTCCCAGTCGCCAAACGGCGCATAGGATACGTCTTTCAGAACCTCGCGCTCTTCCCCCATTTGACGGTGGAACAGAACGTCCAATACGGCCTCGCCCATTTGCCGCAGGCCGAGCGTGCCGCGCAAGCGTCCGCAATTCTGCAGGCATTCCGCATTGAAGCTCTGGCGCAGCGCTATCCGCGCGAGATTTCCGGAGGAGAAAGTCAGCGCACCGCGCTGGCGCGAACCCTGGTGACCGACCCCTCGGTGCTGCTGCTCGACGAGCCGCTGGCCGCGCTGGACGCAGCGACAAAAACAAAAATCATTGACGACTTGCGCAGTTGGAACCAGGCTCACCGCATTCCGATTCTTTACGTCACCCACAGCCGCGACGAAGTCTTTGCCCTGGGTGAGCGCGTGATCGTCCTCGACGCCGGACGCATCGTGGCCCAGGGTACGCCGCACGAGGTCATTACGGCGCCACTGCAAGAAACTGTCGCGCAACTGGTGGGCTTCGAAAACATTTTCGATGCTATCGTGGAATCCGTACATCCGGCCCGCGGCACCATGACGTGCAAAATAACGTCCTGCCGCATTGCCGCAGACGGCGGCCCGGTGCTGCTCGAAACTCCGCTGGTACGCGGGGGCGTGGGTTCGGCGCTGCGCGTGGGAATCCGCGCCGGCGACATCCTGCTGGCAACAGCTCCGCCGGTGGGGTTGAGCGCGCGGAATGTGATTCCGGGCCGCATCGCATCACTCGAACAGCGTGACGTGATCGTCACCGCCCGCGTAAAGTGCAGGATCGAGATGGAAGTCCACCTCACCCTGGCGGCCCGCGATTCGCTGCAACTCGCCCCTGGCCGCGAAGTGTGGCTGGTGATCAAAACCCACTCTTGCCATCTCATGCAACAAACAACACCTCACACTCGTTGAGGAGTCGTTTATTGACGCGATTTTTACACCTTCATAACAACCATGTTTTCAGGCTCTGGTAGTCTGTCGCTTCGTCTCAGGAGGACTCGATGTCGCACCTGCCACTTCCAGCAGCATTCAGGCGCGTCCTGATTACGCTCGTGTTGGTTTGCCTGTTCACGGTTCAGCACTCCGCCGCCCAAACCGGCCTGTGGGCGAGCCATTCGCACGACGCGCAGCACACCGGCGTTTCGTCTGTGGCCGCGCAACCGTTCGGCAAGATTCATTGGCAAGTACCGGTCGACCTGGCGCCTCCGACCGGAGAAATCTTCATCCACTACGGCTCTCCCCTGGTGACTGCGGCGAACACCGTGATCGTGCCGGTCAAGACCGGCCCGGACAAATTCCGAATCGAGGCGCATAACGGCGCCACCGGCGCGTTGCTCTGGAAGCAGAGTACGGGATACACCGCGCCCACCGCGGCTTTTCTGCCCGGTCTTGGTCCGACGCTCGACGGCGACCGGCTCCTGATTCCGGATAACGCCGGCCGCGTGCTCGTGCGAAAAAGTCCCAACTTCGCCAAGGGCAAGGTAAGCCGGCTGTATTTCTACGGGGCGGCAAACTATCTGGCGGACCCGCAGGCCTACCAGCAGAATGTGCTCATCAACACTCCGCTAACGACGGACGCCAAGGGAAATGTATTCTTCGGCTTCCTGGCCGTGGGCCCCACGCCGATCGGATTGCAGAGCGGCCTGGCTCGTATTACCCCCGACGGCACCGGAACCTGGGTCACGGTTACGGACCTCAGCGGGGATCCGTCAATCACGGAAGTATCGATGAGTTGCGCCCCTGCTGTGTCGAGCGATGGCAGCATCGTCTACGTCGCCGTCAGCAGCGGCGATTTCGGATTCGGCTACCTGCTGGCATTGAACAGTCGCACGCTGGCGGTCATCAACCGGGTGCGCCTCACCGATCCCGCCTCCGGCCTGGACGCGCTCATGACCGATGAAAGCAGTGCGACTCCCACCGTCGGTCCCGATGGCGATGTGTATTACGGCGTTCTCGAGAATCCCTTCCCCGATCACAACGACCGCGGCTGGCTGCTGCATTTCAACTCGGACCTTTCGCAGCAGAAGATTCCCGGAAGTTTCGGATGGGACGACACCGCCTCGATTGTCGATGCCTCGCTGGTGGCCAGCTATCACGGCCAGTCGAAGTATCTGGTCATGACGAAATACAACAACTATGCCTCGGTCAATACCGGCGACGGGCATAATCGCGTTGCCATTCTCGATCCCAACGCCAGCCAGGACGATCCTGTCATCCCCACCACGAAGGTCATGCGGGCGGTGATCACCCAACTCGGCCGCACCCGCGATCCAAACTTCCCGACTTTCCCCGGAGCCGTGCGCGAATGGTGCATCAATACCGCGGCCGTCGATCCGTTCACCAAGTCAGTGATCGTCAACAGTGAAGACGGCAAGCTCTATCGTTGGGAC
Organism: Acidobacteriota bacterium; assembly: GCA_013289685.1. GTDB lineage: Bacteria > Acidobacteriota > Terriglobia > Terriglobales > Acidobacteriaceae > Sulfotelmatobacter. The sequence goes on from JABCZL010000019.1 coordinate 76,736, forward strand.
CTCACAACGAATAAGTTGTCCGAGGTGATCAAGCTCTCTGGCGGCATCGGAGAAGCCTATACGCCTACCGTGATCGGCGCCGACGGTACGGTCTATGCGATTAACGATGCGGTGCTGAGCGCGGTCGGGAAATAGGCGGGGAGGAGCGCGCTTGCAAGCCGGAGCCGGAATCCACGGCTCCCGCGTCCTCCACACTCTGCATTGGCTCCATCTCGATCACCGCGATCCACTGCCCTTCGCGCTCTTCTTTGAACACGACCCGTCCACCAAGAATCCGGGCCGCGGCCTCCGGCGGCAAGTCGCGGTGGAAGCCGAAGAACCGGCGCTTCAGATCATTCCATTTCGCCCAGCGATCCAGCAGCGGATGGACAGGCTCATATTTCGTCGAAAACACCAGCGCGACCTCGAAGTGCGAGCGGAACTCCGCGGCCGAAAGCACTTGCTCCAGGGAAAAATCCTCGATGCGCGCGACCCGCACCGGACGCGTCGTGTAACCGAGCCACGGCTGGGTCAGTTCGTCCGAGGCTGGCCAGGCCGTGAGCGCATGCGCCATGGGATAGCGCGCTTCGAGAAACCGCTCCCCGTCCTGGTGCAGAACGATGTAATCGCGATAGGCAAGATTGTCCTCCGGCGAGAATCCGTAAGGCGGATTCCAGAACCACGCGGCAACGAAGCCAAGCGCAACCACGGCGACAGCCGCGGGCCAGTAGCGTACCCGCCTGCGCAGCGTGGAGATTCCAACAATAATCACCAGCGGCACCGCCGGCAGCATGTAGCGCGCCAGCACCGCCCCGCCGATCAATGCCATGGCGACGACGTACACCTTCACGACCACGAGAAAAACCATCTGCACTGAGATCGGGATGCGCGAGCGCTCGATGCCATCGTCCTTCACCGGAGGCCACATCATCACGAGCAGCATGCCGCCCGTCAGCACCCACAAATGCATGTAGCCGAAGACCTGCCACAGGCGCAGCCCGAGGGCCAGCACGAACCGCAAAGGATTGAGTGTGGTGGCAACGTTGTAGCGAAAGAACTCAGGATTGCCAAACACATATCCGGTGCGCGCGTAATGATAGGCGTACCACAGGGCCAGCGGCAGCATCGGGATTAAGAGCGGAAGAATGCGCGAAGCGGCCGTCGAGCTTTGCTCGGCCGGACCGCCCGTGACGGCTGTCGCCACAAAGTTCTTCCAGCTTTGCGGCATGAAACGCTGCGGTGCGATCAGACGAAACAGCTCCCAGCAGACCAAGCCTGCCGGTGCCAGAATCGCCGTCTCTTTGGCAAGGGCGGCCAGCGAAAACCAGATTGCCACGGCGACCGGACGTTCCTCCAAATAAGCGCACAGCCCCCAGAAGATCAGCCCCGCCGCGGCCAGGTCCACCTGGGCCAGCGAGCTTTGTGCAAAGAAGACCGGATACAGCGCCGTGCACAGCGTAGATGCGATCGCCACCTGCGTATTCGCCACTCGCTCGGCCAGGCGAAACACTCCCAGCAGCGCGAAGGCCGCAACCACCAGCATCGCCGATCGTGTGACCACGGGTGCGTAGCCCACGAATTTCCACCACAAGGCAATCCAGGCCAGCACCAGCGGCGGATGCGCGTTCGATACGGTCGTATGCGGAATCAGGCTCCCACCTAGCAGGTCACGCGCAGCGGGAATGTAGTATCCCGCTTCGTCCCAGAAGTATGGAAGCTGCAGGAGCGGAAGGTGCAGGAGAAATATCCCCACAAAAATGCTCGCGAACACCACGGCTGGATGCAGGCGGGAAGATCGCTTGGGAGAAGTCATTCTATCCGTGGAAACACTGCTCTATCCTCGAGGCCCGAAGAGACGTTGCTGGTAACGTTTCTCTCACCATCGTCCGGAATGCTGCCGGCGAAGTCGTAGCAAGCTACGTCTCTACGACAACGCGACACACCTAGTGCACCGGCCCTTGCGGCCCCATGCGCGGGTCAAGCTTGATCTCTCCAAAGGCGCTCTCGTAGCCAACCACGTTCTGCTGCAGCAGTCCCAGCAATGCTTTGGCCTGCTGCGGGCTCAGATAGATCCCCTGGAAGTTCTTGATCTCCACATGGGTCTCTGTCTGTTGCTGTAGTGTGCCGAAGACCAGGAAAAAGTCCCAGATGTTCACGCGCATCTGCACGCTGTTGGCATAATTCTCGCGATAGTCGGAATCGTTGGTTAACTTCAAGGCGGGTTGCGTCGGATTACTCATAGGCGAAAGTGTAAATGAGTTCGTGGTCAGGAAGGAACGGCTGGCGCCCGGAGTCTTTGCGGGCCTCAACTCTGGTGCAACTGACAAAAACTGTCAGCGATTGCAGGTTTGCGGCGAGTTACCGATTAGGTAAGACTGTCCGTCACACAGCCTTTGGTTTGCCTTTCCACTGAAAACACAGGACTTATGCTCACGCTGCCCATTACTTTGGGAAGTACCTTATGGCGCGCAAAGTGCGATAGAGTTTATGTTGCCTCCGTCGAAACAGAGACTGCAGGTACTTATGACCCAAAATAACGATCATCCCGGGATGATGGAAGAAGTGGTCCTTCCCGAGCATCTACTCCCCTTGGGATCTGTGCTGGGCCAAGGAGTGACGGCGATGGACCTGTGCATGGTCCTGGCCAAGATTTTTCAGGTGCAGTACAACGAAGTCGCGCTCTTGCGGCTGGAGGGCGGACTGCTGCGCTTTATGTTTCCCGAACACCTGCGGACCACAGGGGCGATTCCGCTGTCCAGTAAAGCGGTGGCGGCCCACACGGCACTGAGCAAGAAAGCCGAGATTTTTAACAATTTCGCCCGAGTGAAGCACGCTAGCATCTTTGAGACCATCAAAGCGGATACGAACGGTTCGAACGAACCGCCCGCGCCCTCGCCCATTCAGAAGCTCATGTCGGTGCCGATCATGGGCCAGGATTCCGTCGTGGTGGGCGTGATTCAGATTTCCCGCAAGGGACTTGATCCGAAATATGCCAAGGATTTCAGCCGCGAAGACCTGCACGACCTGGAGTTGGCAGCTGGGCTGCTGGCCACGGCTCCGGCGTTGCTGGCGAACTAGTTTGTCCGTCCCAAAAAAACGCAGCATATAGGCGATTCGTTGAATCGCTTTTCTCAGCGACCTCCGCGGCCTTTCTTAGCGCTCTCCGCGGTTAAAGGCCTTCGGAGCCGCGCGAGAACTGAATTCCGGGCACGGAGGTGAACAAAGCGACGAGGCGATATAAAGACCGCAACGAGTATGCACACTAGAAACCGCGTGTCTAACGATCCGGGTTCAGGACTTAGGAGAATAAAATGCGATTCGTCTTGTGCTTATGTTCAGCGTTGATGCTGTCTATGCAAGTAACAGCGCAGCAGGCCGCCTCGCTCGATTCTAAGGTCTCAGCCGCCCTGGATCGCATGAGTAAGAATGACCTGCACACGCGTGAGGCAGCTTTTAACGACATGATGGCTCTGATAAGTGAAGGGCAGAAGCGAGCCACGGAGCCTGACCGCGCGGCGGCTCTGACTAGTCTCTTCAAGCAACATCCCGAGCAAGCCGACAGGATCAAGCTCGGTCTAATCCAGTTGCTGAAAGCCGACAATGTCGACTTTCAAGGCGCCGCACCCGGAACGTATACAGAAGACGATATGGAGCATTACGCAGAGGTTGTGAACGTTGTTTCCTCTCTGAACGACAAACGGGCGATCCCTGCACTGGTGGGCGCGATGGCCACCGGCGGAATGGCCCAGCAGGCCATATTCCAGCATGGGGATAAGGCGCTCGCGCCAGTACTTAAGCAGCTCAAGCGCCAGCCAGATCCGAACTCCGTTTCTGACTTGCTGGCGCAAGCCTCAGCGCTTCAGATGAGTTTCGCACTGCTTGCCAAACGGGGCGATCCCACCTCTCAGGCTCAAATACGAGAGCTCATCCTCGCATACGTTAAGGCTCCATCGGGGGCTACGCGAAGGATTGCAGTTCAGGAAATTGACTGCCTGGACGATCGACAAAACTTCGTGCCACTGTTAGAAGAAATCGCAAGGACCGACCCGCAGAAACTGGGGGGTAAACCACTCGACGGCGGGGACAATAATCAGTTCTATCCTGTAAGAGCCGACGCCAGAGAAGTGTTGCGACACATTCAAAACAACAAACCTTGCGGCAGTGAGTAGGCAGCATTTCTAATTTGGCCATTGGCCCCAGGCGTTAGCCTGGCAACACCGGGGACGATGCATCTGCTGAAGGTCGCGTCGGACGGCTCATCGACTGAAATGCAGGGTGGGCCGCGGGCGGAGGGGATATGATTTGGCCCCTAAGTTCGGAGTATCAGTGAGAATGCGGAAGAGCCCCACCGGGACAGCACTGGTTCTCACGCGCTCTCTTCAACCCTTCACCGGAACCCGCAGGTCCGCCCCCGTCATCTCTTTCGGCTCGTCAACCCCCAGCATTCCGAGAATAGTCGGTGAAATATCGCGCAGCGAGCCGTTCGGCTTCAGCGTGAACTGCTTTGCATTTTCCGAGACCACAATAAACGGCACCGGGTTGGTCGTGTGCGCCGTGTGCGGACCGCCCGTTGCCGGATCGATCATCATCTCAGCGTTCCCGTGGTCGGCGGTGATCAACATCGCACCGCCTTTGGTCCGGATCGCGGCCTCAATGCGGCCAAGACAGGCGTCCACGACCTCGACCGCCTTCACCGTAGGTTCAATCTTGCCCGAGTGCCCAACCATGTCGGCATTGGCAAAGTTCACGATCATCACATCGAACGTTCCATCTTCCGTGGCTTTCACGACCGCATCGGCAATGCCCGCCGCGCTCATCTCCGGCTTCAGATCGTAAGTCGCGACTTTGGGCGATTGCACCATCACGCGCTCTTCGCCGGGGAACGGCTGCTCCACGCCGCCATTGAAAAAATATGTAACGTGAGCATATTTCTCCGTCTCGGCCACGCGCAGGTTGCGCATATTCATCCCGCCCATCACGTTGGCCAGAATGTTCGCCATCGACTCCGGTGGAATCACCACCGGCAGGCTGAAATTCTTGTCGTAGCGGGTCATGCAGACGTAGCGCAGGTCTTTCGGCACGCGGTCGCGCGGAATGGTCGCATCCAGATCGGCCGCGCCCGGCAGATCGCTGCCGCCCTTCTCGTTCAGCCCGCTGTTGCGAGTCAGGGCGCGCGTGATCTGGCGAACCCTGTCAGCGCGGAAGTTGAAACAGATGCACGAATCTTCATCCCGGATCGTAGCCAGCGCCTGGCCGCGATCGTCGGTACAGACGAAGGGAATCACGAATTCGTCAGTGACTCCTTTGTTGTAGGAGTCCTTCATTCCCTGCACCGGATCGGCCTGCTTGCCGCCTTCCGCGTCGGCGAACACCATCGCGTTGTAGGCCTTGGCAATCCGCTCCCATCGCCGGTCGCGGTCCATCGCGTAGTAGCGTCCGTTCACAGTCGCGATCTTGCCGCAGTTGTACTCGCGCATCCTCTGCTGCAGTTGTTCCAGGTATCCCGCGCCGTTGGTGGGCAGCGTGTCGCGCCCGTCCATGAACGCGTGCACGAACACGCGTTCCAGCCCATTCTGCTTCGCCATCTTCAACAGCGCGTAGAGATGCGCCTGTTGCGAGTGCACCCCCCCGTCGGAAATCAACCCGAACAGATGCAGACGGCGCTCGCCAGTGCGAGCCTGCTTCATGGCGTCGAGCAGCACGGGATGCGAGAACAGTTCCCCGTTCTGGATCATCAGATCGATGCGCGTGATGTCCATGTGCACGATGCGTCCCGCGCCAATGTTCAGGTGCCCCACCTCGCTGTTGCCCATCTGCCCTTCGGGCAGCCCCACGAACGGCCCGCTGGTATGAATCAGCGTGTTGGGATACTCGCGCAGCAGCCGGTCGTAGGTGGGCTTGCGCGCCAGAGCGATGGCGTTGGCCTTGGTTTCGGCTCGATACCCCCAGCCGTCGAGAATGGTAAGTATCAGCGGTTTAGGACGATTCATTTTTCGAAGAGTTCCTTATGAAGTTTGGCGCGATCGATCTCTACGTAGGTCGCAATTTCAGACAGAATTCCCGCCAAAGTCCCGACCTTGATTGGATCGTGTGCAGGGATAGTGACGTGATGGGGCGTTCCGCGAAGCGTGCGATGTCAGGAGGATGAGGCTGCCGGTCTGACGGACTACTTCGTAACCATAACGACGCAGCAGTTTCGCCAGTTCGCGACCAGACAGATCACGAGGCAGTCTCAAGCAGTAATGACCTCGTCCTTAACAATGTGAAGCCGAATGACGGAAGGAGCAGTCTTATCGTCGAAGTGGCATCGGACGGCATCGCGCACCATGGTCTTCAATTCGTCCATGGTTTCTGCTTGGGTAAAAATGGCATGACCCAGAGCGCGGGCTTCGTAGCCTCCCTCAGGGGAGTCGTGCACCGAAAAGATAATCTCACTGTCGCTCATGCTTGCATTATATTCCGCCCGGCTTCACCTCTCCACTCACTCACGGTCAGTAGCTTGCTTCGCACCCGCTTGATGACTTCGATGTCCATGCCTTTCAATTCGACATCGCTATGTCCACTCGAATCTCTTTCAGCACGAAGCAAGGGTCTTCCCCTCACTTCTGCGGGGAATCCTTCTCCTCAGCTCGCTTGAGCGCAGCGTCGACCGCCTCCTCGATTTTCGGATAGACCGCCCGCATCGTCTCCGCCGTCACCGCCGGCGTCTCGTGAAGCAACTTCTGTCCGACCGGAGAGGAATAGAACTCGGTCAACGCATCGATCTCCGACTTGGTGAAATGCCGCTGGTAGATCGGGATCATGTCGTTCAGCATGGCATCCAGGGGAAAGTTCTTGATGAATTCCTCCGACCGCCGGTCCATGCTGGCCAGATCTGCATCCGTGACGTCGGGATGCCTCTTCCTCAGCTCCGCCCGGTTCATCGTCCGCATCTGCCCGAACAACTGCTGCATCATCTGCGCCATCTGCTGGCGGCTGGCCATGACGTCAAACAGCTTCTTGACATCCTCCTTCGAAGCCGCGTCCGGAGCAACTGAGACCGTTGTCTGCGCTCCGGCGCACAGAGACAAGGCAACAATAAGAGGCGCGCATAACCATGATGTCAGTCTCATAGACACTCCGCTGTTACAAGATTTTCGTGGAACCTTGAACCACCCGTAAGAAACTGCTTACCGCTACCAGATTAACTCGACGGGATATCGTTCAAACACAAGGTCCGCCGTGATCAGCGGAAGCTTCTCCTCTAGGCTCTGCGCGACCAGAATTCGGTCGAACGGGTCACGGTGATGCACCGGCAAGGTCTCAATCCGCAAGACGTGATCCAGCTTAATCGGCAGCACTTCGATCCTGTTTTCGCCCAGCTTCTTGACCAGGTACGGACCCGACGGCTCCGGCAGAACTAGCTTGCCGGTTTTCACCTTGATCAGCATCTCCCACAGGCTGGCCACACTCAACAACAGTTCGTTGGGACCGGTAAATGTCTTCTGCGCCCGGCGAGAGAGCCTTGCGTCGTCCGAAATCGCCCATAAGAATGCGTGAGTATCGAGAAGTGCCTTCATTCCCAGAAGAGATCCTCGATCTCCTTGGGTAAAGGATCATTGAAATCATCCGGCACTGTAAACTCACCTTTCGCCGAACCCAGTACGCGCCGGCGTTTGGACTGATCGTCTAGTGGCACCAGTTTCGCCACTGGCTTCCCTGCCTTGGCGATAATGACCTCCTCGCCTAGCGCGACTCGTTCTAAGAGCTTGGAAAGATGAGTCTTAGCCTCGTGAATATTCACTTCCATTTCAGTAAACTAGACTAAGTCCTTAGCTAAGTCAAGTCCCCGATACGGCCTTCCATCTGCACCCGCACTTACTCAAACTGCAGAACCACAATTTCCGGATTCGATCCCAGCCGCAGTGGAGGACCCCACGTTCCGGCACCGCTCGATGTAAAAACCTGCATCTTGCCAATCCGGCTTAGGCCGTAAACGAACTGTCGATATATCTTACGCGCCAACCAACTCCAGGGGACGAACTGCCCGAGATGCGTATGTCCCGAGAGCTGCAGAGAAACACCAGCCGCCTCGGCCACCGCCGGATGATCCGGCGCATGCACCAACAAAATGCTGGCACGCTCCCGATCCAGGCGAACGCTTTTCAAAACGGATGCCAGATGCTCCCCGCGCGTCGCGTTCCGGTAAGGCACTCCTACAATCTGCAGGCCGTCGGCTTCCACTTTCTCGTTATTCAGCACGCGAACGCCCGCCGCTTGCACCGCCTCCAGATACTTGCGGTCGTCCCCAAATTGTTCATGATTGCCGGCCACAAAATAAACGCCGTGGGGCGCGGTCAGCAGGTTCAGAGGTTCGGCGGCGCGCGCCGCGTCGATGGCGGTACCGTCATATAAATCGCCAGCGATAAAAATCGCGTCCGGCCCCTCGTGCAAAATTTTCGCGACCATTCGCCGGAGGAAGTTGCCATTGCGGACGTGGCCCAGGTGCACGTCACTGATGAGCGCAGCCTTGCGACCGCGCCACGCCGACGGCAGGTTCGCGAGCCGCACGGTCGTCCGGGTGATCCGCATCCAGCTTGCATTGACGACTCCGGCGACTCCCGTGACGAGGGCGGCGGCGAACATCCACTCCACCAGGAGATGAAAATTCAAATGCAGTCCGGCCAGCATCGCCACTCCAAGTACCGCCCACGAGCAAACCGCGGCAGCGAGAAAAAATGTCAGCATGCCCACCCAGACCGCGGCCGCCCGGTAGAACGCGCGCAATGCAGGATTCGTATAGAAAAATGCGCACAGCGATGCCGACACAAAGCTCACCGAGAGCACGCCAAGAACCAGTTTGGTCCAAAACGCACCGGGAACCCTGTCCGTCAGCGAAAACGTCCAAGTTTCATACAGCACCCAGTGGGTCAAGAACAGAACGGACTGAATAACCGCGATAAATCCAACAATTCCTCTTCGAAAGCGCATGCAGATTAGATTCAACCAGCCGTCAATCGGATTGAATCTCTTAGCCCTTGTAATTCAGCGCCTTCAATCCCAAAAATCGCGACGTCCCGGCCAACTCTTCTTCAATCCGCAGCAACTGGTTGTACTTGGCGATGCGGTCGGTGCGCGACGCCGAACCGGTCTTGATTTGTCCGGCTCCCGTGGCGACGGCCAGGTCTGCGATAAATGTATCTTCGGTCTCGCCCGAGCGGTGCGAAATCACCGACGTATACCCGTTGCGCCGCGCCAAATCGATGGCATCCAGCGTCTCACTCACTGTGCCGATCTGATTGACCTTCACCAGAATCGAATTCGCCACGCCCTTGTCAATTCCCTCCTGCAGGAATTGCACGTTAGTCACGAACAGGTCGTCGCCCACCAATTGAATCTTTCCGCCGAGTTCTTTGGTCAGTTTCCCCCATCCATCCCAATCATTCTCGGCCAGCCCATCTTCCAGCGAGACGATGGGATAATCCTTCACCCACTTCGCCCAGAACGCGACCATCTCGTCGGAACTCTTGGCCGACTTGTCCGACTTCTTGAAGACATACTTTCCATCCTGAAAAAACTCGCTGGCCGCCGGGTCGAGCGCAATCGCAATTTCCTCTCCCGGCTTGTAACCGGCCTTCGCGATCGCCTCCAGCACGACTTCGATGGCTTCCACGTTCGACTTCACCGACGGAGCAAATCCGCCCTCATCGCCGACAGCGGTGTTATAACCGCGCTTCTTCAGTACGCCTTTCAGCGTGTGAAAAACCTCCACGCCCCAGCGCAGCGCCTCAGAAAACGAGGGCGCGCCCACCGGCATCACCATGAACTCCTGGAAGTCGACGTTGTTATCGGCGTGCGCCCCGCCGTTCAGGATGTTCATCATCGGCGTAGGCAGCGTATTCGCCCCAGCTCCGCCGAGATAGCGATAGAGCGGAATGTCCAGCGACACAGCCGACGCGCGCGCCGCCGCCATCGAAACCGCCAGCAGCGCGTTCGCCCCCAGCCGCCCTTTGTTCTCGGTGCCGTCCAAATCGATCATCCGGCCATCGAGCCCGCGCTGATCGAACGCATCCCAGTTCGCCAGGGCTTCCGCAATCTCGCCATTGACGTTCTCGACTGCCTTGAGCACGCCCTTGCCCAGGAACCGGTTTGTATCCTCGTCGCGCAACTCGACCGCCTCGTGCTCGCCCGTGGACGCACCGCTCGGAACAATCGCCCGCCCCATCGATCCGTCGCCCAGAAACACTTCCGTTTCCACCGTAGGATTGCCGCGTGAATCCAGAACCTCTCGTGCATGAATCGCTGCAATATTTGACATAAATGAAAAGTCTCTCTTCTATGATTTAGTAATTCGAGCGAGCTTCGCTCTTGCTGAGTTTCGCTTTGACGCGTTTCACTCTTGCCACGGATTCTCTCGGATTTACGGATCACGAAGTTTTCGTACCCGTGTTAATCCGTGAAATCCGTGGCTAGAATTTACGGCTGTGCTCCTTGGCCCAGCGTTCGACGACGACTTTCTTGTCGGTGTAGAACTCGATGGCATCGCGCCCCTGGCCGTGGAGATCGCCGAAGAAGCTGTTCTTCCATCCGCTGAACGGAAAGTACGCCATGGGCGCAGCGACGCCGATGTTGATGCCGATATTGCCGGCCGGCGCTTCATAGCGGAAGCGGCGCGCCGCCGATCCGCTCGATGTAAACAGCGACGCCTGGTTGCCGTATGCACTGCGTTCCAGGAAGGCCAGAGCTGCGTCCATGTTATCGGCGTGCACCAGGCTGAGCACGGGACCGAAGATCTCGGTATCCGCGAGGTCGCTCGTCGGCGGAACGTCGTCTAGAATCGTGGGCTTCACGAAGTTGCCGGACTCGTATTTCGGAATCTTCGAACCGCGGCCATCCAGCAGGATCTTCGCGCCCTGCTTCTCACCAAGACCGATCAGCGATTCGACGCGCTCCTTGCTCTGAGCAGTAATCACTGGACCCATCTGCACGCCGTCCTCGAGCCCATTACCGACGCGGAGTTTCGAGGCAGCGTCGGCGATCGAGTCGCGGAACGTCTTCTGCGCTTCGCCAATTGTGACCGCAACAGAAACAGCAAGACAGCGTTGTCCAGCACACCCGAATGCGCTGTCGCTGATGATCTGCGTCGCCATCGGCATGTCAGCATCAGGCAGCACAACGACGTGATTCTTCGCGCCTCCCTGGCATTGGCAGCGCTTCCCTTGCTCGCCCGAGCGCGCGTAGATGTAGCGCGCCACCGGAGTCGAGCCTACGAAGCTGATAGCGCGGACTTTCGGATGATCGATCAGCGCGTCGACGACGGCCTTGCCGCCGTTCACGAGACTGACGACGCCCTTGGGCAGCCCGGTCTTTTCCAGCAACTCATACACGTAGCGCATGGTGAGCGGCACACGCTCGCTCGGCTTGAGAATGAACGTGTTCCCCGTGGCAATCGCGTAAGGTAAATACCAGAACGCGATCATGCCGGGAAAATTAAACGGCACGATCGCCGCGGTCACGCCAAGCGGCTGGCGGATCATCATCTCGTCGATACCGCGCGCCACATCTTCCAGGTTGTAGCCCTGCATCATCATCGGGATGCCGCAAGCCACCTCAACGTTTTCAATTGCCCGGCGCATCTCGGCTTTGGCCTCGGTGAAGGTCTTGCCGTTCTCCATCGTGATGATGCGGGCGATGTCGCCGATGTGCTCCTCGAGCAGCATCTTGAGCTTGAACAGCGGCTGGATGCGGTCTTCCGGCGGAGTGCGCCGCCATTCGGGAAAAGCCGCGGCAGCCGCTTCCACGGCGGTATTGACCTCAGCGGCGTCGGCGAGCGGCACGCTGGCCAGGATTTCCCCGGTCGCGGGATTGACCACGTCGCGCCACTCCGAAGCGTGCGAATCGGTCCATTGGCCGTTGATGAAGTTCGTCAGCTTGATGGCGGGAGGTGCTGCAACGCTCATGGTAATGCCTCTGCTATCGCGAAGAGTCAGTTGTCTGCCATCAGTATATAGCGGCATTTACTGGCAACTGGGAACTGCCTGCTGGCAACCGTTTCACACCAACTGCGCGACCGTGCCCTTCTTGTCGCACACTGCCGCCAGCGCGGACTCCAGCACACCTAGCCCTTCGTCGATCTGCTCATTGCTGGCAACCAGCGGCACGAGGATGCGGATCACGTTGGAATACGAACCGGCGGTAATCGTGATCAGGCCATGCTCGTAGCAGTACTGCGTGATCTTCTTGGTTTCGTCGGCGGCCGGAGCTTTCGTTTCTTCCGACTGCACCAGTTCAATGGCCTGCATGCCACCGAGGCCGCGCACCTGGCCGATGATAGGCCAGCGGCACTGCCACGCGCGAGCGCGGGTCTGGAAACGGTCGGCGAGTGCGTTAGCACGCTCGAGGAGATTCCCGCGTTCGAACAAGTCAAGCACCGCCAGCGCTGCCGCACACGACAGCGGGTTGCCGGCAAACGTTCCTCCGAGGCCGCCCGGTCCGGGAGCGTCCATGATCTCAGCGCGGCCGGTAACCGCGGCCAGCGGCAAACCTCCGCCCAGCGATTTCGCCGTCACGAGCAGATCCGGTTCGATGCCGTAGCGTTCGCTCGCGAACAGCGCGCCCGTGCGTCCGAACCCGGACTGCACTTCGTCGGCGATGAACAGGATGCCATGCTTGTGGCAGAGATCAATCAAGACCTGAAAGTAGTCCGGCGGCGGCGCGATGAAGCCGCCTTCTCCGAGCACCGGCTCGGCGATCACGGCGGCCACTTCCTCGTTGGCCACGACCCGCTTGAACGTGTCTTCAAGATGACGCGCGCAGTACAGATCGCACGTCGGATACGTCATCGAGTACGAACACCGATAGCAATAAGCGAACGGCACCCGATAAACTTCGCCCGGAAACGGCGCGAATCCAGCTTTATAAGGATGCGTCTTGCTGGTCAAAGCCAGAGTCATCATGGTGCGGCCGTGAAAGGCATCTTCAAAGGCGATGATGCCGGGACGCTTGGTGTAGGCGCGGGCAATCTTGACCGCATTCTCGACCGCCTCGGCGCCGCTGTTCACGAAGATTGTTTTCTTCGCGAACTTGCCCGGTGTGACTTCATTCATGCGCTCGGCGAGGCGGACGTAACTCTCGTAAGGCGTGACCTGCACGCAGGTGTGCACGAAGCGGTCGAGTTGGTCCTTCACCGCGTCGACGACAGCTTCCTGCCGATGCCCCACATTGAGGCAGCCGATGCCGCCAGCGAAATCAATGTAGCGGTTGCCGTCGACATCTTCGAGCCAGGCGCCTTCGGCTTTGGCAACATAGATGGGCGTACCGTGAGAAAGCCCGCGGGGCACGGCTTTCGCGCGGCGCTCGGACAGGGCCTTGGACTTCGGCCCGGGAATTTCTGTGCGGAGTTGAATGGTGGACATCGTAAATTCCAGTTCTTGTCAATCGCTAGTGATTAGTGGTTAGTGATTCATCGCGGGCTCTACTAACCACTAATCACTAGCCACTAACTCCTGCTCCTCAGTACCAGCCGATCGGCGCTTCGTTCAGATTGATATACACCTGCTTGGTCTCGAGATATTCCTCGATGCCCCAGGGGCCAAGCTCGCGTCCGAACCCGGACTGCTTGTAGCCTCCCCACGGCGCTTCCACGTAGGTGGGCTGCATGTGATTGACCCAGACAATTCCCGCCCGCAGCGCTTTCACCGCGCGCAGGGCCTTGAAAATGTCGCGCGTCCACACCGCGGCCGCCAAACCATAAGGAGAATCGTTGGCGATAGTGAGCGCGTCCTTTTCGTCCTCGAACGGAATCACGGCCGCGACCGGGCCGAAGATCTCTTCGCGCGCGATGCGATCGCTGTTCTTCACGTCGTAGAAAATCGTCGGCTGCACGTAATAGCCCTTGGCGAACTTTTCGGGGCGTCCACCCCCGGATGCGAGCTTGGCTTCCTTCTTTCCGATTTCGAGATATGAGTTGACCCGGTCGTATTGCTCCTTGCTGACCAGCGGCCCCATCTTGGTTTCGCGTTCGAGCGGCGGACCAAGCTTGATCTTCTTCGCTTTCTCAGTCATTGCCTCGACAAACCTTTTATAGATTGTCTTCTGCACCAGAATGCGGCTACCGGCCGAACACACTTCACCTTGATTGATGAAGACGCCGAAGAGGGCGCCGTCGATAGCCGCTTCGAAATCGGCATCGGCAAAGAAAATGTTCGGAGACTTGCCGCCGAGTTCAAGCGTGACGCGTTTCACCGTGTCGGCGGCCTGTTTCACGATAATCTTGCCGACCGCGGCACTGCCGGTGAAAGCGATCTTGTTAACCTCGGGATGCTGCACGAGCGGGGCGCCGCAGGACTCCCCGAAGCCGGTGATGACATTGACGACGCCGGGCGGCAGTCCGCAATCGGCGAAATGCTTCGCCAGTTCAAGCGCCGTCAGCGGAGTCTGCTCGGCCGGCTTCAGCACACAGGTGCAGCCGGCGGCCAGCGCGGGCGCCAGCTTCCACGCCGCCATCAGCAACGGATAGTTCCACGGAATGATTTGTCCCGCAACACCGACCGGTTCTTTGAGCGTGAGGCTCATCGCGTTGTCAGGGACCGGATTCACGTAGCCAACAACTTTCGTTGCGAGTCCGCCGTAATATTCGAAACAGGTGGCAACGTCGTTGAGATCGTATTCGGCCTCGACGATGGGCTTGCCGGTGTTGCGGCATTCGAGTTCGGCAAGCGCGGGCAGGTTCTGCCGGACTTTATCGGCCAGGCGGAAAAGCACGCGGCCTCGCTCCTGCGCAGTGGTGGCCGCCCACGGGCCTTCCTCAAAAGCGGCCTTGGCAGCCGCGACGGCGCGGTTCACGTCGTCGGCCGAGGCATCGGGGACCTGGGCAATCACTTCTTCGGTCGAAGGATCGTAGACGGGGAAGGTCTTCGCAGACTTGCTCGCGACCCACTCGCCGTTGATGAACATCTGATAGGTTTTCACGTCGGTCTGAACTCCGCTGGGCATCCTGGCCTCCTGTTCGCTCCGAGGGGGCACGTTCGGCGTCAAGTACGCGGAAATTGGTGCCGTCCCTCCGGGACTCAATTCTTTTCTCTAACGCTTACCCAGGACTTCCGTCCTCGGCTTTCACATGCCCCCCTTCGGCGGCTGTGGCAAAAATCTCATTGTCGCTTCACTCCTTCAATCAACCGCAACTGCAGCGGGCACTTCCTTGGGCGCCTTCAGGCGGCCGTAAACAAAGAAGAAAAACACGGCTAACAGCAGAAAGAACAGCGTGAAGCCGAACATCTTCATTTCGTATTTCCATACGGAGGTGATCTGCTTGGCTGGAAAGAACGCCAGCGTGATTCCCAGAAGCGTAGTTAAGAAGCCGCACGCTCCGGCGAACATCAAAGTCGCGCGGCCGTAGCGCCCATCCCCCCGATTTTGCCTGCCGGCAAACTTCAAAAGCGCTGCAAACACATAAAGGAACGGGACCAGCTGCAAGACGACCGCGAGCGACAGCATCGTCTGAAAAGCTTCCTGCACGCCTCCTGACGCATAAAAATTAACGATGATCAATACCAGCGAAACCACTGCCTGCACGATCAGCGCAGCGTACGGTGTCGCGTACTTCGGATGCACTTTCCCTAACCACGACGGCATATAGGAATCGAGGCCAGCTACAAACGGAATGCGCGCCGACCCGCCCATCCATGCCGAGCCGATGCCTGCTATCGACAGACTCAGCATCAGCGCGAAAGGCGTGATGATCCATGCCACGCCGACTTTGTTCGCCATGTGGCTCACTGCCTGCACAATTCCTTGCAGCACGCTGATGTCGTTCTTGCCCACGGCAACGAGCAGGGTCAGGGTTGCGCCGATGTAGAGCGCACCGGAGACCACACCGCCCCACGCCACCGCGCCGGGTAATGTCTTCTGGGGTTCCTGAATCTCATCGCCCATCACCGACGCAAGCTCAAGGCCGACAAGCCCGAAGCAGATCACCCCGAACGAATTGAGGACGAATCGCGGGTCCGGCGGGATGCGGAAATCTGCGGATGTAACCGTGGTCCCAAAGCGCGACCACACAGTGAATCCTAACCCGATGAGAACGGCTGCGGCGATGAACGTGCCAATCGCCCCGAGATTGTTGAGCCACTTCCCGACTCCCAGCCCCACGATATTGAAGATCGTCAGAACCGCAAGCAACAACAGAGAAGCGCCCATCGCGAAATTTTTGTTGTCGGCCAGGGCGGCGTGCCCGGAGCCCATGGCAAAAACCGACACGCCGACAAAATAGAGCATGACCGTCGGCACGTAGAGCATGTTGTTGGTCCAGTAGCACCAGCCCGAGAGGAATCCGTGAAAATCGCCGAAGACTTCTTTGGCCCAAAGGTAGACGCCGCCTTCTCCGGGATAGCGGTGGGCGAGTTCGATGACCGCGATGCCTTGCGGCCAGAAAAATAAAAGAAGAGAGATGATCCAGAGCCAGATCGTGACGCCACCGTTAGCGGCGATAGAGGGAACTACATTGAGATTGAAAACGGCGACGACGAAGAGCAACACCAGATCGCGGCGTCCGAGGGCGCGGATCAGGTGGGGCCGGGCCTCGGGTTGGCTGATAGTGGATTGAGTCGTCGTGGACATATCAGGAGGTCCGTAGAAAAAACCCTTGTCATTCCGAACCGGGCCGATAGGCGCGGTGAGGAACCTGCTGTTGCGCTTGTTCTGCGGCCACACCCGGCCACGCTGAGCAATGCAAGCAGGGGCGGACGAATGCGTCCGCCCCTACGCGAATCTAGTGCGCCACTGCGACCGGTGCGGCTCGCTCCTGCTGCGCTTTCGCCAGCGAGGCGGCGATGTCGTTGAACGCCGCCAGGTGCTTGTCGATGTCGGCCTCGGTGTGCTGCACCGAGATCGTCCATTGCTCGTCCCACCAGTAAGGCTGCGCCATCACGCCGCGGTTGACCATGCCGAACCAGTAGTGGCGCCACAAATCGACGTCGACCGCTTCCCAGTCGCGGTAGTTGCGAATTTCCTTCGGGTAGAGCATCAGCGCGCCATTGGCTCCGGCCTGCGCAATGTAGGCCTGCAGACCAACTTTCGCGATGGTGGCGCGGTAGCCGTCCGCCAACTTCTTGCCCAGTTTGTCGACTTTGGCATAGTTCTCGCGGGTCAGGACTTCGCGGAAGGTCGCCAGGCCCGCCGCCATCGAAACCGGGTTCGTATTGTAGGTTCCGCCGTGAAAGACCTTGTGCTGTGAGATCAAATCCATCACTGACTTGCTGGTACCGAATGCGGCGAGGGGCAAGCCCCCGCCAATCGACTTGGCCAGGCAGATCATGTCGGGATGAACGCCGAAGTATTCGCTGGCGCCGCCCCAACCGAGCTTCGCGCCGGTCTTGACTTCGTCGAAGATCAGCAGCGCGCCGTGTTTGTCACAGATCTCGCGCAGGCCTTTCAGGAAACCAGGTTGCGGCATGCAGAGGCCCACGTTCATGAGAATCGGCTCGAGAATGATCGCAGCAATCTCACCGGGATTTTCTTTAAAACGACGCTCCACGGTAGCGAGATCATTAAAGGTTGAGATGAGCACGTTGGCGATGGCCGATTTCGGCACGCCCAGGCCACCGGTGACCGAAGTCGGTGCATGGATGTCGCCGTACTCGGGCGCGTGCGGCTTCACGCTGACCAAAGCACTGTCATGGAGTCCATGGTAGGCGCCTTCGAACTTCACGATCTTGTCCCGCCCAGTGGCGGCGCGCGCGAGACGAATGGCGTGCATCGTAACTTCTGTCCCGCTGTTTCCAAAGCGGCACATCTCGACCGGAAAGCGGGTGCAGATTTCTTCGGCGAGTTCCCACTCCATGTCGTGCGGCATGCCGAACATGGTGCCGGTGGAAAGGCGCTTCTCGACCGCCTTCATGACGGCGGGATGGCAGTGTCCGGCCATCAGCGCACCGAAGGTCAGGTTGTGGTCGATGTATTCGTTGCCATCGAGGTCGCGGAACTTGCTCCCACTGGCCTCCTTCACAAAGATCGGCCAGGGATCGTAGGCGCGATAGTTGCTGGCTACACCGAGAGGGATGCGTTTGAGATTCTTCTTGTGGGCCTCGGCGGATTTGGGCGTGCGCCGCTCGAAAGTGGCGAGTTCTTTCTGCAGATCGGGATACATCGAATTACTCCGGGAAAGCTCAGGCCAGATCGGCCATTAGATTTGGTTCTGGGCGGCGCGAAGGCCGCCCAGAGATTGTATCTACATTCTAGAACGACAGCTTGAACGCAAACTGAATCTGCCGCGGCTCCCGCGTATGACTCACTCGACCGAAATCGAGACCGTCGCTGAAGTTGCCGTCAGGATTCAGGAATTGTGTGTGATTGAATATGTTGAAAAACTCCGCGCGGAACTCGCCATGAACTCTTTCGGTAAATGGGAGGGCCTTCTGTACCGACATATCGAAATTATTGATGCCCGGCCCGCAACAGATCGCGCGGGGACCGCCCAAAGTTCCCTGAACGGGGTCTGAGATGTTGCAGCCGGTCGCACCTGCACCCCCTGGGCAAAAGTAATAGCTGCTGTTGGATCTCGGATTCACGAAATGGACAGGACCATTCTCCTGTGGTCTTCCTGGCGCTTCGAACCCGCTGGTGTCATTTTCGAGTTCCTGATCATCAATGGTCAGCATGCGAATTGGGAAACCCGATTGGAAGCTGGTAATCCCCGAAACCGCCCAGCCATCCAGGGCCATCCCTTTCGCCCCTGCATACTTCGGCACCGGCAGTTCCCACAGGTAACTGAGCACAAGGCGGTGACGAGCGTCGAACAACGAATAACCCCGGTTGCAGCCAAAGCTGTTCAGCACGCCGTTGCAGATCGGCTTGAGTGCGTTTTCAAAACTGGATGCATCGTCAATGGACTTGCTGTAGGTATACGCAATCTCAAACTGCAAGCCATTGGACAACCTCCGCTCCAGCGACGCCTGCAGCGAATTGTAGGCCGAGTTCGCAATCGTGTCCTGCGCGAAGATACTGCTGAAAACCGGAGTTCCATCCGCAGGACATCCGTTACTCGTCAACGGATCGCAGGTCGGCGATGAGTACGGCCGGAGCCCTACCAAGGTCAGCCCATTCGGCGCCACACTACTTACCAGAGTCCCGGCGGGAATCACCGACGGACCGTTGAGCCCATAGGGAAGGTGCAGGCCACCCGCGGGAATAACCACATTCTGCAGGTTCCCGTTCGAATCATAGCTCTGGGTCGGAATGGAAAACGTGGAATCGGCGGAGAACGGGCCACAACTCCCGATACCTGGGTTAACCGCATTGCCAGGGTACGCTGCCGCCAGCGTCTGGATGTCCAGACAAGGCTGCGGCAGTCCTGGGCTCAGATCGTGGGTCGCCAGCAACCGATGTCCCTGCGATCCCACGTAGCCGACAGATAGGACCGTATTCTTGAACAGTTCGCGCTCGATGCCAAAGTTGTACTGCTCGGTATACTGCGATCGAAGGTGGGGCTGTAACTCTCCAAACATCAGGATTGGACGGAAGATCGACCAGTCAAACGGTGTGCCACGGGGAGGATTGAGAATAGAGCCAAAGGGATTCGGCAGCACTCCAGGTCCGCCACTGGCCCCGGTGCCCTGGCAAGAACCGCCGCCAGGTGTGGCGCAGCTTTGCAAGACGAACGGCGTGTTGAAGAAGCCTTCCGTGATCGTCGTACTCCCGCCGAACGGCGGCTCCGCCTGGAACTGTTCCAACACCAATTGCTCGATCGGATTGTAGAAAAGTCCAAATCCCCCGCGAATGGTCATCTTGCCATCCTTTCGCGGATCCCAGGCAACTCCAATCCGTGGAGCAAAGGACTTGTAGTACGAACTCGTCAAACCCTTGGGGACTCCAGGATCTCCCGGCACCACCAGGCCCACCGGGCAGTTTCCTACTGGAGTGACGCTGCAGTTATAAACGCTGCTGGTCTGCCCTGGACGGAACGTCTGATAGCGTCCCCCGGCATCGTAGAACGGTTGGTTGTATTCCCAGCGCAAGCCGTAATTGAGAGTTAAGTTCGGCTTTAGTTTCCAACTGTCCTGCGCGAACAAATAGAAGGCATTTCCGCGTACGTCCTCTGAGTTTGTGGAACCCATCAGATCCGTATCGGGTAGTCCCATGAGGTAGTTGGGAAACAGATTGGTAGTGCCGTTAAGGTTTGGATTGGCATTAACCCGCACCGCAGCGAAGTCGTTTAATCCACCGCCAGCGTATGTGTAGTCTCCCTGCGGCGAGAAGTACAAGGTCTGGAAGAATCGCTGATTGCGAATGTCCACTCCAAACTTCATGGTGTGGTCGCCCTTAACCTTCGTGAAGTTGTCCGAAAACTGATAAGTGTTGCCGATCTGCGGCAATTCGCCTTCGAAGTCATTCCCGATCGAGAAACCACCCGCAACGCTGATGTCCGGCACGCCTTCATGCTGCGGCCCTAGTCCCGGCGTAATACCAATCTTGGGATTTGGAATGATGACGCCCGGGGTGTCGGTGTTGCCCGTAAAGCATATGTTGTTACCTTGGTAAGAAACCGAAGGATTGCACGAATTCGTCACCAGATGGTGGTTCTGAGGAGCCAAGAACGTGCCCTGCCCCTCACGGAAGTAAGTAATCCGGGCTTCATTGACCACCGAGTTGCTGATGGTCCAGGTATGGCTGATATTCACTTGCTGGGATCGGGTTTTGTTGACGTCGCCGAAACCGGGCAAGAGATTGGTGAACTCCGCCTGGAACTTGGTAAACGGATCGGCCTCATACGAATCGTTGAAGTAATAGTACACACTCAGGTTTTGGCGCTCGTTGATATGATGATCGATCTTGACGGTGAACTGATTCCCGTGCTGCTGGGAGTTCGGAATCGATTGAAAAATGAAGTTCGGCGCGTTCGGCAATGGCACATACTGGGTCAACAGATTGAATGCAACCGGATCGAAACATGCGGTTGGGATAACACTGTTCGGGAATACGCCACCGGGCCCGCCCCACGCCATTCCCGGTGTTGGTGTGATATCGCCATTCGCGGCGAGAATCCCACCTAGGCAACCGGGACGCTGTTGCAGAATCTCAGCCACGGCATTGTCCGTGAGCGTACCTCCAAATGGTGACGCAGAAAAGTCTCCCCCGCGCTCGGCCGCGGTTGGAACCACGGTCGGATCCCCCACGATCCCTTGCACCACTCGGCGTCCTTCATAGGAGGCAAAAAAGAACGTGCGGTCCTTCTTAATGGCCCCACCGAAAGTTCCGCCAAATTGGTTTTGCTTGTTATCCGGGATGGCTGGATCCAGAAAGCCCTTCGAGTCGAGCACTTTGTTGCGGAAGAATTCGTAAACGCTGCCGTGCCACTGATTCGTTCCAGACTTGGTCACTACGTTGATGACCGCCCCTGAATTGCGGCCGTACTCGGCATCGAAGGTATTGGAGAGCACGCGGAATTCGGAGATGCTGTCGGGCGACGGCTGAATGGCGGGCCCGTTCACGAATAAGTCGTTGCCGTCGCCTCCATTCACACTGAAGTTGTTGGATCGTCCGCGGCCGCCATTGACCGACACCGCGCCCGCGCTATTGCTCCCGTAGAAAAGGTCGGAGCCGCCGACACCCTGCACACCGGGCTGCAGTTGAAGAAGCTGATAGGTGTCGCGGGAGTTGAGCGGCAACCCTGACACCTGCGCCGAATCCATAACCGCGCCGAGTTGTGTACTGGTCGTATCGACCATGGGCGCTTCCGACGTGACATCGACCGTCTCCTGCGCCTGGCCGATCTGCAACACAGAGTTCACCGTCACGACCTGGTTGAGATCGACATTCACGCCGCGCTGTACGTTCTTTTTGAACCCTTTCAGGTCGAACTCCATGCGATAGCTGCCTACCACGACCTGCGGGTAGACATAATCGCCGTTTCCATTGCTGGTGGTAACGGCGCTAACCCCGGTAGCTTCGTTGGTAAGGGTCACCTTCACGTCGGCCAGAACGGCCCCGGTGGGATCACTGACGCGGCCCAGGATGCGGCCGCCAGTGCTTTGTGCGATCAGGAGCAGGGGAATCAACAGATATATGGAGACGGCCAGACAAACTGCACACCAGTAGGCTCGCAATGACGGCATGGTGCCTCCAGACTTCTGGAATGGTTGGAATTTTTGTTTGATAACGAACAGCTTGTATCCCGCTACAACCTTGCTATAATCCCGCAAGGTTAGAGAACGGGGGCGGTGCCTGTCAAGGACAAAAAAACGCGTCCTGCCCATTGAAATTTCTAATCCTGACTTCTGGCAAGACCCGCGCCGCCATAAGCAACCAGCATGGCCGAACCTTACTTCAAGATCGGAGCCGTGGCCCGGAAAGTGGGGATGTCGCCCTCGGTCATCCGCTCGTGGGAAAGCCTTGGACTGGCGCGTCCGCGGCGCACCGAGAGCAAATACCGGCTCTATACCGCGGATGACGTGAAACTGCTGAAGCGCGCCCGGTTTTTGCGCAAGGTGCGCGGGCTGAATGCGGCTGCGATTGTGCAACTGCTCAAGCGCGAGGGCAAGGTGCGTCCGGTAGCGGACGGTAATGCCGGAGCCATCGGAGGGCATCTGCGCCAATTGCGCTCGCGGCGGCGGCTTTCGCTGGCGCAGGTGGCGCAGGCCGTCGGCATCTCGGTGGGATTTCTCAGCGCGCTCGAGCGTTCTCAAATGAGCGGATCGGTGGGAACGCTGCGCAAACTGGCGCGCTTCTATAAAACGAACATTCTGGATTTTTTTGACGCCTCGGAAGCCAGCAAGCGCCAGGTGCGGCCCTCCGAACGTAAAATCCTTGAAATCGGAACTGGCGTCCGCATGGAACTGCTGGCGTGGGGCAACACCGTCATGGAACCGCATCTGTTTCGCATCGCGCCCGAAGCCGGCAGCGGCGATCCTTATACCCACGAAGGCGAAGAGTTCCTCTACGTCTTGCGCGGAGATCTGGAGATCATGGTCGAAGGTGAGCAATATCGTCTGAAGCCGGGGGACAGTTTTTATTTTGAAAGCGCGACGCCCCATCGCTGGAAGAATCCGGGCCGCAAGGAAACCTTGGTTTTGTGGATAAATACGCCGCCAACGTTTTAGCGGGAACCATCTAGGAGGAACCATGAACTGGGAACGCCCTGGGAGATGGCTACGTTTGCTGCCCATGCTGGCAGTTTTAATGGGTGTGGGATCTTGCTCAAAGAAAACGCCCACGCTCAACCTTCTTGTGTGGGAAGGTTACGCCGATCCCTCGTTCATTAAAGCGTTCGAAGAGCAGAACCAGTGCAAAGTCTCGGCGTCGTATATGGGATCGAGCGATGAACTGATGGCCAAGCTGCGCGGCGGCAGCGCAGGGAATTACGATGTGATTTCACCCTCGAGCGATGTGGCCTCCTCCATCGCAACCGCAGGATTGGCGGCGCCGCTCGACTTGGCGAAACTTCCGAGCTACAGCCAACTTTCTCTGCAGCTCACTTCCCTGCCCCTGGTCCACGCCAACAGCCAGGTGTATGGCGTGCCCTTCATGTGGGGACCGGATCCGATCATTTACGACACTACGGCTTTCGCGCAGCCGCCGGACTCCTGGAACGTCCTATGGGATCCCAAATACAAAGGGAAGGTTTCGGTGTGGGATGATCTGTCGACCGTATACATGACGGCGCAGGTTCTTGGCTACGACAAATCCGATCCGTCGCGACTCTATAACTTAAGTGACGAAGAACTGGAAGCAGTCAAGAAGAAGCTTCTAGAGTTGAAGCCGAACATCCGCAAGATGTGGGCCACGGGCGGGGAGTTGACGAATCTGTTTGAGAGCCACGAAATCGTGATTGCGATGGGCTGGCCGCTCAACACGGCCGATCTGAAGAAGGCCGGTTTCCCCGTGGGCGAGACAATTCCCAAGGAGAACACCACGGGCTGGATCGATCACCTCATGATCACGGCGGGCAGTGAAAACAAGGAACTGGCACACAAGTTTCTGGAGTACATGATCGAGGCTCAAACGCAGAAACTTGTCACCGACAAGACGCATTATGTTCCGGCGAATCCGCAAGCCGGGCACTTCATGACGCCGGACGAGGTGAAGACGCTGCATCTGGACGACGTGGAGAGTTACCAGAAGCGGCTGAATTTCTGGCAGAATGTGCCGCGCCGCGCGAAGTATACCGAGATTTGGAACGACGTGAAGGCTGCACAGTAGCGACCGACAACTCATGGCATCTCCCATCCCTCCCACCATCGCGGTTTCGGCGAGCGCGCAGTCCGCCGCGAAACCAGCCCTGCTGAGCATCCAGCACGTGGCCAAGAGCTTCGGCCGCAACGCAGTGCTGCGGAATGTTTCGCTGGAAATTGCAGAGGGCGAATTTCTGACCATTCTGGGGGAGAGTGGTTCGGGAAAAACCACCCTGCTGCGGATTGTTGCCGGATTCGAAACCGCGACTTCAGGTGAGCTGTGGATGGGCCCCGAGAGACTCGATCACCAGCCGCCGTACCGGCGGCGCGTCAACACGGTGTTTCAATCCTATGCTTTGTTCCCGCACCTCACCGTCGAGGAAAATGTCGGGTACGGGTTGCGCGTGGCCAAGCGGCCGGCGGCAGAGATTGCGCAACGAGTCGCCGAGGCGCTCGACAAAGTAAAGATGACCGCGCATGCCAAGGCAAAACCGTCGAAGATCAGCGGAGGACAGCAGCAGCGGGTCGCCTTGGCTCGCGCTCTGGTGAACCGCCCGCGCTTGCTGTTGCTGGACGAGCCACTCTCGGCGCTGGATGCAAACCTGCGCAGGCAGATGCAAGTGGAGCTGAAATCACTGCAGCGCGAAGTGGGCATCGCGTTTGTATTCGTGACGCACGATCAGGAAGAGGCGATGGTGATGTCGGACCGCATCGCGCTGCTGCGTTCAGGCGAACTGGAGCAGGTGGCAACACCACGCGAGATTTACAGCCGCCCGGCCACGGCTTATGTAGCGCAGTTCATCGGCCACACGAATCTGCTGAAGGGCGAAGTGCAAGGCGGAATCGTGCGCTGCGCGGCGCTGGCGTGGCCGGCTCCCCTTCCGGAAGGGCCGGTGCTGCTTTCTTTGCGGCCGGAGCATGTGCGACTTGCCGGTCCTGGAGCTTCGGGCACCGGCGTCGTGCGCATTCGCGGCCGCGTAATGCACCAGGCATTTCACGGGGCCACGGAATTAATTCGCGTGGAATGTGCGGACAGGCTTCTGCTGGTCGTGCGGACAGCGAGCGGAGGTGTTGTGCAAAGTGAAGTTGAGCTCGAGTTCTCCGCTGCCGACGCGGTGCAAGTGCGTGAGTCGCCCGAAAGGATCTGATGTTCTCGCGTGCCTACAAAACCGTAGTGACGGTCCCGCCGCTGCTGTGGGTCACGGTGTTTCTGCTGGTGCCGTATCTGCTGATGTTCTGCTACAGCTTCTGGTCGGTGTCGCCGGCCCAAGCCATCGTGCATTCGTGGAATCTCGAGAACTATAAAGAGCTGTTGCAGAAAACGGTCTACTGGCAGACGCTGCTTCGCTCCATGTGGATCGCGGCGCGAGTGATGGTCTTTTCTCTGCTGCTGGGATATCCGCTGGCGTATTTTCTGTCGTTCTACGCGGGCAGGCGAAAAGACCTGCTGTATCAGATGGTGATTATTCCGCTGTGGGTCAGCTATCTGGTGCGGGCGTATGCGTGGAAGACCATTCTCGGTTCCGACGGTGTGCTCAATACGCTGCTGCAATATGTCCACCTGACCAGGCATCCGCTCGATTTTCTGCTCTACAGTCCATTCGCCGTGGTACTCACTTTGACGCACATCTATACGCCGTTCACGTTTCTGCCGATTTATGCCGCGCTGGAGCACATTCCCCGCAACCTGGTCGAGGCCTCGCATGATCTGGGCGCGAATCCTGTGCAGACTTTCTGGAAGGTCATTTTCCCGCTATCGATTCCCGGCGTAGTTGCCGGAGCGACGTTCGCTTTCGTTTTGAGCCTCGGCGACTTCCTGGCCCCACTGCTGCTGGGCGGACCGAGCGGCATCATGATTTCAAACATCGTGGTCAGCTTGTTTGGCGCGGCCTACAACTGGCCACTGGGCGCAGCGATTTCGCTGGGCATGCTGGTGATCGTGGTCAGCCTGCTGTTTCTTTCCGAGCGCCTCGAAAAGAAATGGAGCTTCTCGTGAACTCCTCCACCAGTAATACTCCGTGCTCTCGCTGGCTGCTCGTCCATGCTCTGGCGGTGTTTTCGTTTCTGTATCTGCCGATTGCGGTCCTCATCCTCTATTCGTTCAATGGCCAGGGCGTGGGAGGATTTCCCCCGCATCACCTCACGTTCGACTGGTACCGCATCCTGTTCGCAGACGGGCCGATCTGGGATTCGGTGCTGAACAGCGTGCAGGTGGCATTTGCGGCGATGGCGATCTCGCTAATGCTCGGCATCCCGGCGGCGCTGGCTCTCGACCGGGCACAATTCCCCGGCAAGGCGCTGTTCCGCCGACTGGTGCTGCTGCCGCTGATCCTGCCCGGCATTATCACCGGCCTTTCGCTGCTCATGCTGTTCAACGTGATGGGCACGAAGCTCAGCCTGATGACGATCATGCTGGGCCACGGCACCGCTCTAATCTCAGTGGCGACGACCGAAGTTTTCGCGGGCCTGCAGAAGCTGGATCGCGCTCAGGAAGAAGCATCACTCGACCTGGGCGCAAACTACTGGCAGACCTTCTGGCGAATCACGGTCCCGAATTTGAAGTTGCCGATCATCGGCGCGGCGCTGCTGATCTTCACCCTCTCGATGGACGAAATCGCGGTCAGCTTCTTCCTCATCGGCCGCGACAACACGCTGCCGCTGGAAATCTGGGGCCGCCTGCGCCGCGGCATCACGCCGGAGATCAACGCCGTCTCGACCATCATCTTTGTGTTCTCTCTGGTGACGATCGTGATCTGGTACCGGTTGCGCGTCCGCGCGGAAGGTGGCGTCGACATTGGCGGCGAACTGGTCGAAGACTCCTCCACCAGCACCTTGTCATCCTGAGGACCGCGTTCTTTGCGGGCCGAAGGACCTACGCACTCTGCGGGCAGCATCGGCGCCCCCGGCGATTCCATAGATCCTTCGGCCCGCGAAAAACGCGATCCTCAAGATGACAAGCCTTTAAGTAACCGCGTCTTTCGTGGTGATTTCTCTCCCCGCATAGTAAAGTGGTAGTACACCATATTTCTGGA
This sequence comes from Acidobacteriota bacterium, assembly GCA_013289685.1. Lineage (GTDB taxonomy): Bacteria > Acidobacteriota > Terriglobia > Terriglobales > Acidobacteriaceae > Sulfotelmatobacter. The sequence continues at coordinate 103,890 of JABCZL010000019.1, forward strand.
AGGATCCTTTTTGAGTTCAGGCATTCGCAACATCGCCATTATCGCCCACGTCGACCACGGCAAGACCACCCTGGTTGACGCCATGCTGCAACAAAGCGGCACCTTTCGCTCCAACGAGCACCACGTCGAACGCGTCATGGACTCGAACGAACTGGAGCGCGAGCGCGGCATCACCATCCTCGCCAAGAACACCGCCATTTTTTATCACGACGTGAAAATCAACATCGTCGACACGCCCGGCCACAGCGACTTCGGCGGCGAAGTCGAACGCGCGCTCAAAATGGTCGACGGCGTCATGCTGCTGGTGGATGCGAGCGAAGGCCCGCTCCCCCAGACGCGCTACGTGCTGAGCAAGGCATTGGAAGCTCATCTGCCGCCCATCGTGGTCATCAATAAAATCGACCGCTCCGACGCGCGCCCGCAGGAAGTACTGAACGAAATCTACGATCTGTTTATCGATCTCGACGCCAAAGAAGAGCAGATTGATTTCCCGGTGCTCTACACGAACGCCAAGATTGGCACGGCGACTACCGACATCAAGGGCGGCGGCGAAGACTTGCGTCCGCTGTTCGACGCGATCATCAAAACCATTCCTCATCCCAAGGGCGACCCCGCAGGTCCGCTGCAAATCCTGGTGGCGAACCTGGATTACAGTGACTATCTGGGGCGGCTGGCAATCGCGCGCGTGTTCAATGGCACCATGTACACGGGCGAGGAAGTCGGCATCGCCCGGCTCGATGGAACGCTGCATAAAACGAAGATCACGAAACTGTTTTCATTCTCGGGCCTGAAGCGGACCGACATCACCCAAACGGAATTGGGAGACATCATCGCTGTCGCGGGAGTCGAAGGGATCACGATCGGCGAGACCATCACGGACGCCGAGAATCCTTCCCCTCTGCCGCATATCGCCATCGATGAGCCCACCATCGCCATGCTGTTCACGGTGAACACTTCGCCCTTCGCTGGAAAAGACGGCCAGTACGTCACGTCCCGAAATCTGCGCGAACGCCTCGAAAAAGAATTGCTGACCAACGTTTCCTTGCGCGTTGAGGACACCGGCACCACCGATTCATTCAAAGTGCTCGGCCGCGGCGAACTGCAGCTTTCCATCCTGATCGAAATGATGCGGCGCGAAGGTTACGAACTCATGGTGGGCAAGCCGGAGATCGTCACCAAGCGCATCGACGGCAAGCTGATGGAGCCGGTCGAACATCTCACCGTCGACGTGCCGGAAGATTTCGTCGGCGTGGTAATGGAGCAACTCGGATCGCGCAAGGGTGAAGTCACCAACATGCACAATCACGGCTACGGACGCGTGCGCATCGAGTTCCGCGTCCCCAGCCGCGGCCTGATCGGCCTGCGCGGGCAACTGCTGACCGACACGCGCGGCACTATCGTGATGAACGCGCTGTTCGACGGCTACACCGAATGGCAGGGTGAAATTCCTCACCGGCTCACAGGTGCGCTGATCGCCGATCGCGGCGGCGTCTCAACAGCCTACGCGCTGTGGGGATTGCAGGAACGCGGAGAGCTTTTCGTGGGTCCTGGAATTGAACTGTACGAAGGCATGATCATCGGAGAGAACGCCAAGGACACCGATCTCGACGTGAATGCCGTGCGCGAAAAGAAACTGACGAACATGCGCGCCTCGACCGCCGATGAAGCGATTCGTCTGGTGCCGTTCCGGCCGCTGAATCTGGAGCAGGCCATCGAATTCATCGCCGACGATGAGTTCGTGGAAATCACACCCAAATCGCTGCGGCTGCGCAAGAAGACGCTACAGTCGAATCAACGCAAGAAGAAATCGTTCGCCACTGTCGAAGACTGATAAAGATAAAGAAGACTCATAAAAAAGAGCCGTGAAACCGCAACGAAAACCCGAGAAGAGCACCAAGGACAAGCCCGCACTGCGCATGTTTCTGGCCCCATGCAGTTGCGGAACGACCTTTGCGGTGGCGGAGAACTACGATCATCAAGGCACGGCCTGGGGCCGCTACCTGGTGTGCCCAGGCTGCGGGAAGAGGCACGATCCCAAGAACCGGCTGCTGCAGATGGGATTCCACGCCGAGGGATACTGGAAGGTGGACGAATGCTAGCTTGTCCGCGGGCGGCGCTCTCACCTTTAAGATTGATTTAACAAGCCGGGTCCGGAAAACCTGCTATACTGCTCGCCGCATTCGACTGTTCGCCAGCTCCGGTATCGATTTTCAGGAACGGCCCTCCCGACCTGCCAAGTCCGCCGAATTGCTCGCACTTCCGACAGCTCAATGCAGAGGCAGACGCGTGAAGAATATTTTTGTGGGGAACTTGAGCTTCAATACCGCCGAAGACGAACTGCGCCAACTGTTTGAGCCTTTCGGACAAGTTGACCGAGTGAGCATCATGACCGACCGCGACACGGGACGCTCCCGCGGTTTCGGCTTCGTGGAGATGGCCAGCAACGAAGACGGAGATAAAGCAATCACAGCTTTGAATGGATCTTCGGTCGGCGGACGCACGATCAACGTCAACGAAGCGCGGCCCAAGACCGAGCGCACCGGCGGCGGAGGCGGCGGCGGCGGACGCGACCGTGGGGATCGTGGCGCCCGGGGCGGCGGCGGTGGCGGGCGGCGCGACCGCTATTAGAGCGGATTCCCCGACGAATTGAAGCCGTGGATGCTGCTTCGCGACCTGCACTCGCGAATGTAAGCATCTTGCGTCGCCTTGGCAGCAACGTTCCCGTTGAAGGTACTTCCCCTGCCCATGTAGACTGTACGTATCCGTGCGCGCCCGTAGCTCAGCTGGATAGAGCGGTTGCCTCCGGAGCAACAGGTCGGGAGTTCGAATCTCTCCGGGCGCACCAGATCCCTTCTCACCAACCACGCCAGCAGAATGACGGATGCGTATCGCGCGTGGCGAAACCATGACCCAGGACCTTTCAGTTCATCATCATCCCGTGCATCCGCTTTTCCTGCCCACGATTCAGCGCGCCGCCGCAGAGTACGCACTCAGCAACGAGCAAATACAGTTTTTTCATGAGTACGGATACTTGAAAGGAATCCGCATTCTGTCGGACGAACAGGTAGATGTGCTCAGGGGCGAATTGGCTGGACTGTTGGACGCGCGAGCCGAAGAGCGGGATTTATTTTACGAGTACAACTCGAACGAGTCCGGCGATCCGAATCACGTGTTGTTCCATGCCCTGGGCGCATGGCGGATAGCGCCGGGTTTTCACGATCTCCTGTGGCATCCTGCGTTCACAATTCCGGCCGCGCAACTTCTTGGCGGAGCGGTTCGGTTCTGGCACGATCAACTCTTCTGCAAGCCGGCCCATCATGGCGGAGTCGTGGCCTGGCATCAGGACTATTCTTATTGGACGCGAACTCAACCTCTGGCTCATCTCACCTGCTGGATTGGCCTTGACGATTCGACCCGTGAAAACGGGTGCTTGCTATACATTCCAAAGAGTCATCGCTGGCCAGATCTACCCATCACGGGACTCGCCGGTGACATGGATGCCATCAGCGCAGTTCTGGACAACCAACAGCGCCGCGAGTTCGAGCATCCAGTAACGGTGGAATTGAAGAAAGGCGAGGCTTCATTCCATCATCCGCGGCTGGTGCATGGATCGTTTGCCAACCATTCTGACCGCTCGCGCCGCGCGACCGTCATCAACGTCATGAAGGATGGCGTGCGCTCAGCGAGCAATGAACCGCTGCTGCACGGTGTGCCGGTCATCCCGCCCGGGGAGAAGGTCGAAGGACAGTTCTTTCCGTTACTATCGGACAAGCAGACCCAAGGATGACTCATTTGCTTGAATCAAAGAACCGTAGATAAAAGAACCGTAGACAATCGATGCCACGACGAAACGCCCTGCGGCTCCTAAGCTCCCGCTCCCGCCGGTTCCTTTCCCGACAACTTCAACACCACCGCTCCCGCTAGATACTGCGTATTGGGCAGAGACAGCAACACGCGATCCATGTGGTGCAGCGCGAAGATGACAAATCGCCTCCACGCTGACTCCTTCAGTGGCGTATCCCGCAGGATGAGCCGTGTCACCCTTCCGAAACATTGAAAGAACTCAGCCTCTACCCGAAACTCGCGCTGCAATGTGCTCATCGATTTCGGAGTCAGCGGATAACACCGCGGCGAAACGCTCGCTGGCCCCGCAACCGGCACATGCTTGCGCAACCAGCTCAGCAGCGGACTTTGCGCGATCGGTTCGCTGAACACGCCAAACCCTCCCGGCGCCAGCACACGCGTTATCTCGCCACTCGGGGTTTCCAGATCGCTCTGCAGGTGATGCCAGATTCCACGTCCCACCACGCGATCGAACCAACGATCGGGAAATGGAATCTGCTCGCACGTCGCCACCACGGGATGCACAAGATCTCCCACGCCGTTGGCCTCGGCCATCTGCATCTGCACGCGCACTGCCTCGCTGGCGATATCGAGCACCCACATTTCCGCGCCCTTCATCGCCAGCAGTATTGCAGAACTATCGAGGCCACAGGCGAGATAGAGAATCCGCTTGCCGCTCACATCTCCCAAAATTTCAAACCAGCGCTCCAGAAAAAACAGCCGCGGGTGCCGCAATTCGTTGTAGCGCCGCACCACTTCCGGAGGCACCGCCAGCGATACCTTCTGCTGGGCGCTATAGAACTCGTTGTACCAATTCTTATCGACTGCGCTGGAAAGCTCCGCCGGATTGGAAGCGACGTTTCTCGGAGAGGAGACACCACGACCTGCATTGCTATGCATACAAGGGAACCGGGTTAACCGGAATCTCCTCTTTGACTTCAAAAACGCGAGAAATCATACACCCATCTCGCTGTCGCAGATTCAGCCCCACCACGATTCGATCTCGGTGGCGTTCGCCATCGACGGCAATCCGACACGTTGTACTGCCTTCAGCGTTGAGCTGCGTTTTGAGGGCGAAGTGATTGGCGAAACTCGATTACACGCATTGACTACCCCCGCAGGTATTCGGAATGTTTCAATATTTCCACAGAGAATGCCTTGCAAACCTGCAGTGTGAGTCCTTCCCCTCTGCCTCACGGCGTGAGAGAATGGGGTCATGACACGGACCAGCCTGCCCCAGCCGCATGAGCAGCGGAAGGTGGAAGAACTGCTCGTTAAACTTTCGAAAATGAAACCGATCTCCGCAAAACCGGCCCCCATTGTCCTTGGAAACCCTGCAATTCGTGCAGCCGGCACAGCGAACTCACAGGTGTTTTTCTCAACGTAACGAATAGGTCGACCCAACCGTGCCCACAGCTCGGCCTGTGGGCTTTTTGGTGGTTGGCGAAATATCGCCTCTCTGGCGCAGAGAACCGCCTGCCGTTTTCCACAGGTCTGCACAGAAATAAACCGTCCGCGTGTGACGAACAAACTTGACCGAGGATATGCGCCCACTACGCTGTCAATTGGTGAAAAATCGCCCTACACAAGTTTGCGCTTTCCTTTCGCTTTTTTGGCGAACAAAAGGCGCAAGCTTGTGCTAAGGCCTTCCATGAGAAGGCCGGTCGGAGTCAAGTCGATTTTTGCGGTTCGTGAAACATCGTTGTTCTTCCGCCGAGTGGCCACTGTCGCCATGCTTCCATCCGCACTCTCGAGGAGCGGTTTTCTTCG
>JABCZL010000020.1 GCA_013289685.1 Acidobacteriota bacterium
AGCTTTCCCAGAGGCGGTCGATGTTGGCGTGATGCAGATAGAACATCGGGTCAGCGCCGACGGTGGAGAAATCGGCCATGTCGCCCCCGAGGCCAATATGAGTGAAGAAGTGAGGATTTATGTCCAGTCTGGGATTGAACCCGAGGTTGCCGTTGGGCCCATCGATGTAAAACTTCTCGTTAAGGGCGTCCAGATTGATCCAGTCCTTGAACGGTGTATCAATGCGTCCGCCCCCATTGACCCAGAACCAGCGCGTACCGTCATACAGCGGGCTGCCTGGGTCCCGGAACACGGCTGGCACGACCAAATCAGCTTCGTTGCCGGTGATTGGGTTCCAATAGGGAAGCGTAAAGTCCTCGTCGTGCAGAACCTCGCGAATGACCCCCTCGAACTGAATAAGCATCAGTCGATGCCAGGGGAGGAAAAACCACTGTTGATACTGCTCTGGGTCGGAAGGGTTGGTAGCGTGGGCTTCGCAGCCGTCCCACACGGCATCGGCATCGGCTTGGGCCTCCTTCGGGAGAGTGGCGATGACCTCTGCTTTCTTCTTCATGGAGAGATCCCACAGCGCAGCCGGGTAGCCCTTGACCCAGTGGGTATACCACCACCAAGTCCATGAATGCTGATCGGAGTCCGGCAAGGTCTTCATGATCTCGACCGCCTTCGCATATTTCGCGAGCATCACCTGACCTTCAGGACTGTTCACGTTATAGCGAATGTACGGCTTCTTCCTTCCGGAAGAAGCCGTGCCTACACTGTTCGTGCCCTCGGTCGAAATCGCGCTTACGTTCTTCACATGAGCGGAAGAAGGAGTCGCGCTTACGTTGTATCCAGCAGCCGAAGGAGAAGCCTTACCCACCGTTTTTGCACCTGTGGAAGGCGGTGCTTCGTCCTTCTTCGCACCCGTCGCAGGAGGCGGAAAGAAGAAATTCAGCTCCAGGACATCATGTTGTCCGGTGTGGACTTCGAGCCGCGGGTCCTGGAACGACAACGCACCTGCGGACTGAATCATGCCGCTGACGAGATGAAATTCGTTGCCGATCACCGCGCCGGCGATACCATGCCGCGGCATTGACATTGGTGGCAGTGAGATCCATGAATTGGTGGCCGGCTGGTACGCCTCGACGGCGCGGAACGCTCCGACGAGCTCTTTCGTAGTCACCTCGCCACCAGCTACGTAGATCCTGCGGCCATCGGTGTCGCAGGCGCCGCCGCTGCGAGGCGTCGGCATCCGTTCTTTCGGAGCACTCCACATGTCACTGACGGGGCTGTACTCCTCCACCACATCCGTGTTGGTAGCGGACAGGATGAAGGCGTGGCCAGTGCGGCCGCCGATGACGTAGATCTTGCCATTCACCGAGGCGGCGTACGCGTGATTCCGCGCCACCGACATCGGCCTGCGGCTCTCCCACTTGTTCGTGGCAGGGTCAAAAACCTCGTTCGTGGTGAGAACCAGAGATGGACCGAAGAATGTGAAGTATGGATCCTTGGAACTTGCTACCGTTGCGCCGCCGATGACGTAAATCTTGCCGGCGACTTCAACCGCTACGGCAGCGCCGCGTTTCGTCGGTACCGGTGCCAGCGACTTCCATGAGTCGGCCGCCGGATCGTACTCCCACGTATCGGCGATGGGTTCCCACGCGCCGCCGGTCGGGATCTGGGTGTCCTTTGGAGGCACGAAACCGCCGATCACATAAATCTTTCCGTTGGCAGCGGCTAAGGCGGCATGGTGGGCCAACTGCGGCATCCCTTTTTTCTCAGTCCACTTGTCGGTAGCCGGGTCGTACTCGTAGTTGAGACCCGCAGCCTTACCTTCATCCCAGCCGCCGATCACGTACATTTTGCCGTTGAGGGCAACACCATAAAGTTCTTCATCCGGATACGGGAATGGTGCGGCCTTCTTCCAGGGGTTGATTGGCATCTGAGCCAGCGCGGCGGTGCAGAGAACCAGGCTGGCGAACAGGGCGAGCAGTGCAGTTCGTCGTTGTAGCACTTTTGACATACATTTCTCCTTTTGAGTGTTGAATTGAAATCAGTTTCTCGATGGCATTTTGAAGATCAGGCCAAACATTAAGTAGCGGACGTCTTTGATTCCGTTTGTGTTTTCCCACATGTAGGAGGGCTGAAACGACACATGCTTTTCGATGGGCACCGTGACGCCAGTCCAGGCCCGGTTTTTCGTCCAACCGCTTCCCTGGTCGTAAAAGGCTTCGTAGGACGCGAAAGGTTTCCAGATGTGGCCCCGAACTCCGAGGGGATACGCGATTGCAATCCGATTGCGATAGCGGTTGATCTCTTTTTCTGGAAGAGACTTTCCGCCGTACACGTATGTGGGAAGAAACCTTCTGACATACATGTTGCGCTCCGAGATTTCCAACTTGTGGACCGAGAACATGACCGTCCCGTCGATCCGAAATTGGTGCTCCTGGTAAGTGTTCGTAAATCCTCCCGAATGATTCGCGAGTTCATTGAGCCCGTCTGCAGGGACCGAGTAATACAGATAGCTGGGAGTGATTGACAGAAACTTTGTCGCGCGAAAAGTGGCGTCAAACTGTCCTGACGGTGCTTTCAATTCGCCGATGTAAAACCCATAGAACTTAAGGTCGATCCGCTGTTGCACGGGAGCAATCAACTCTGCCCAGCCCGTGGGCGCAACTACCGAGCCATTTCCGTGTCCAGTCGGTACGTCTACTTCCTGGGCAATGCACTGCCCACCAAGAAAAACGAGCCACAACACCAGAACAGTTGGCACTACTTGCAGCGCAAATTTTGTGAATCCTCGCATGGCTTCTCCTAGCCCGGATGCGTTGTGTCGACGCCCCGATTGATTACGAATTCTTAGGTGGACCTGTGATGGTGGACCGAATTGCCACCTCACTGATCCCGCTCGCGACCGGATGCAATTTCGATCACATCCAGTTGTGACGTGAATGACAAAGGCAATCGGCGCGCCAAAGTGATGCCAGGGCTAAGTGGTAGATTTCATTGCGGGCCACGCAACCTGTCGGCGGAATCGCAATGCCACTGCCCTTATATGGGCAGTGCTTTTTGGGCAGCGGGCACGAGCACCGGTAGTGCCGCGGGATGGGCAGTCGGACCGTCCACTGAGTCAGCGCTTGTCGTCGCGACATGCACTCAGGCAGGTCAAATCGCGGTGTGCTGGCGGTGCGCCAGTGACGGTTGGAGTCTCCCTAGGTTGACGATGTTTGGAGGTTTTCCATAGCACATCGACGCATGGCAAGACGCTGTCTTTATTGCACGCAGGACTGAATCGGTGGATACTTGACCCTCAACCGCGCTGCCTGCGGCCGTGGCAGTATTCGGTCATCCGTCCATTAGAATCGACTACGCTCGCGACGAAGGGTGTGAATTTATTGGCCGGCCAGTGAATTGCAGGAGAGCTCCAGAGCCATGACAATGACCGATGATCGATATCGAACTCTACTGGGTGCATTCAGTGCAGTGGCCGATCAGCCCACCGTCAAAGCTGTTCTGCATAGCCTGCGTGGCGTTCTGGCAAGCACGTCCAAGTTGCATGGAGTGGAACTGTATCTGTTGAGTGGTGATGGACAAACCCTGTCTAGCTTCGAGTTTGATCGAGATGACGACGCGCCGGCGATTAACGTCGGGGCCAAGCTATCACGCGTTGGTGCCGTGGCGAGAGTGCTTGATGAACAGAATCCGGTCTTCATCCCTGACCTGGCGCAAGAAATGTTGAAGCATCCTGATCTGGCTCCGTTTGCACCCGAGGTTGTAGGGCGGAGCACATATCTTTTCCCCGTCTCTACATTTCAGAAACAGTTCGGCATTCTGTCGACACCAAAGTTGCCGGGCCAGCAATTCGCTCAGGAGGATGTCGAACTTCTTGGTTCTCTGGCGTCGCACGTAGCGGTTGCGCTCGAATGTGCTTTTGCGAAAGATCGCGCAGAGCAGTACCAGCGTGAACTCGCGAGCGAGCGCGACCGCCTTCGCCTGGTGCTCGAAATCAACAACCATGTTGCCAAGCTAGGCATAAATGACGTGCTTCGCTCCGCGAGTGCATCGATCCGTTCGTATTTCGTGAGTGACTTCACCGCCTTCTGGATCCTCGATAAAGACTCGAGCGAGCTCCGCGGAGTCGGTCTGGAGTTTCCCATCAGCAAGGGCGCGATATCGGAAACTGCATCGGCCGACTTATCCGCAGAGGATTTTGAAAAGCTCCGTGCACGGCGGGCGGACATCTTGACGACAGTTGATTTCGGGAGCTTGCCGGCATCGTTCGCAAGCTCTTTGAAAGCAGAGTCGATCTCATCGTTGGCTCTGGTTGCGCTCACCACAGGAGGCGGTCCGATCGGTTTACTAGCGGTGGGCAGCCGCAAGGCCGATGCGTTTGGACAAAAAGACCTGGATCTCCTGTCACAGATTGCTATCCAGATATCGCTCGCGCTGGATAATGCGCTTGCCTATGGGCGCCTGAACGCATCCGCAGCCCGCTTGGAAGATGAGCGGCTCTATCTCGAAGCAGAAATAGAATCCGAGTACAACTTTGAGGATATCGTTGGCAAGAGTGCCGCCATCCGCAAGGTGCTGGATCAAGTAGCCATCGTGGCGCCCACCAGTTCAACTGTGCTGCTGCACGGCGAAACTGGTACGGGCAAGGAACTGGTCGCCCGGGCCATTCATAATCGCAGCCCGCGCCGTGAGCGAACATTCGTCCGCCTGAACTGTGCGGCCATTCCTTCGGGACTGGTGGAGAGCGAATTGTTCGGTCATGAAAAGGGCGCCTTCACCGGAGCTCTGATCCAGAAGCGCGGCCGCTTCGAATTGGCTGATCACGGCACTCTGTTCCTCGATGAAATCGGTGATATTACGATGGACTTGCAGCCCAAGCTCTTGCGCGCTTTGCAGGAGCGGGAGTTCGAACGCCTTGGAAGCACAAAGACGCTTCAGGTGGATGTTCGCTTAATTGCGGCCACGCATCGCAATCTGGAAGGCATGATCCGCAACAATCAGTTTCGCGAAGACCTTTTTTACAGGCTGAATGTATTTCCAATCGAAATCCCGCCGCTTCGTGAGAGACGCGAGGACATTCCGCTCCTGGTGCATTTCTTTGTGTCACGGTTGTCCCGCACGATGCAGAGACGTATTCGGTCAATCCCGAAACGAGCCATGGAGGCGTTAGTCGCTTCCGACTGGCCGGGTAATATTCGCGAGCTGGAGAACTTCATTGAGCGCTGCGTGATTCTCACGCAGGGGGACGAATTGAACGTGCCTCGGACCGAGCTGAGGAGATCTGCTGAACGTCCGATGGCTTCTGCTGTCTCCACATTCGAGCAAGTCGAGCGGCAGACCATTCTCGATGCGTTGAAAAGTGCATCCGGAAAGATTGCAGGTAAAGGCGGCGCAGCAGAGCGCCTCGGTCTAAAGAGAACCACACTTCAGAACAAGATGAACAGGCTAAGCATCACTCGCGCCGATTACCGGGCCTGACCGCATGCGGGCTATTGCCCCACATTTTTTTCCTGCTCATTCTGGAACGCCCTCTATTCTCAATCAGTTAGAAAGAGAACTCCCGGCACGGTAACTGCAACTCCCATTGTCCCGCCTTCGAGGACGGGAACGAACCCACTGGGAGCTCACAAATGCTACGTGTCATAACGATCCAAACAGTCGACATTCTGACCATCAAACTCGAAGGCCGACTAACCGGCGAGCGAGCTGAACAAGTCCGTACGCTCGTCACCCGAAGCAACACCGAAATGAGATTGGTAGTTGATATTACGGAGTTGATGTTTGTCGACGCGCTCGGGGAAGAAGTGCTGTCATTTCTGAAGCGGTTTGGAGCACAATTTCTAGCCGAAACGGCATACTCGCTGGATGTGTGCGAGCGCCTCCACCTTCCGCTGGTGCCCAAGCAGGGCTCGGGTGCCCTTTCGGCTGGCCCTAACGGCAATACCCGTCCGCTCGGACACTAATAGCATTGGTGTCTCTGCATTAACCAACAGCGCATGTGCTCTCGATGTACGACTTGGAGAAGAGGAGTATTCGCTCTCCAAGCTCTATCTGCCCGTATCTGGGCAGTGTCCGGGTGGACATGACCGCCCTGGGGCTATTCACCTGAAGGCAAATGGCAGCTCAGATCGGATGACAAACGATTTCGTTGCGGTTTCCTTCAGACATTACATAAGGGTGAGGAGACAAGATACAAACAGCCCATGTGTAAGCCCGCGATTGGCATGTGATCTGCACTATTGCGGACGGGGGTCGCTTGAAGACATTTCTCGAATTTATCGGCGTGATCGCAAGCTTCGCGGCCCGAGTGATTACGAGCGCCTGGCGTTCCCCCTACGAGTTCGAACAGACCTGGATGCAGGTTGGTGAAATCGGAGCTCGTTCCTTACCTCTTGTTGCGGCATCGGGGTTAGCCCTGGGAGTGGTCATGACACTCCACACGCACAGCACGCTGGTTACGTTTGGCGCGGCGGCCATGATCCCAAAGGTGCAATCACTCTCTTTCTTTATTGAAATTGGTCCTCTCGTGGCTGCCCTTCTTGTGGCCGGCCGAGTTGGTGCAGGCATTGGTGCTGTACTCGCCAACTTGCGCGCGTCCGAACAGATCGATGCCATCGAGGTACTCTCCGTCGATTCTTTCAAGTTTCTCGTAGTGCCGCGAGTGGTCGCGTGCGTTTTAGTTCTGCCATTGCTAACCACTTTCATGGATCTGACCGCACTTCTGGGTGGATTCCTGGCAGAGCATGCTTTGTCTCATTTGTCGGCGCAACTGTTTATTGAGCGCGCATTCAATGGCTTCGCGTGGTCTAACTTCGTCCCCCCTACTCTGAAAACGACCGTCTTTGGCTTCTTGATAGGAACAGTCTCCTGCTACTACGGCTACACGACTGATGAAGGAGCCGAAGGGGTGGGACGAGCAGCAACGAACAGCGTCGTTCTGTCCTCGCTGTTGGTCATCGTGGCAGATGTAGTCCTCGTCAAGATCATCTTCCTCTTTTTTCCTGGGAGCGCACTATGACCGAGTCCCAGCCAACGGCCATCGTATTCGACGGGGTCTCGAAGTCCTTTGGAAGCAAACAAGTTTTGCAGGAGGTTTCTTTCTCGGTGATGCAGGGCGAAACGGTTTGTCTTCTGGGCCGCAGCGGAACCGGAAAAAGCGTAACCCTAAAACTGCTCATCGGATTGCTGAGGCCGGATATTGGCAAAGTGCTAATTGGTCAGGACAATATCTCGTCGCTTGAAGGCGATGACCTTTCGCGGTTACGGCGGAAGATGGGTTTTCTCTTTCAAAGCGCTGCCCTGTTCGATTCAGCAACCTTAGAAGAGAATCTTGCTTTGCCGCTTCGTCGGCTTACGGACAAGTCCAAATCAGAAATTGAACATGCCGTGCTTCGTGCTCTCGCCGAAGTTGGCTTGGCAGCAGACAGGTACAAGATGCCGGGAGAACTCTCGGGGGGAATGAAGAAGCGCGCTGGGCTGGCGCGTGCTCTCGTCCTCGAGCCGGAGATTCTGCTCGTCGATGAACCGAGCAGCGGTCTTGACCGCATTACCGCATCGGAAATCGACGACCTGTTACTCGAACAGAAAGCCAAGCGACGAACAACTATTGTGATTGTGACGCATGACGTTCATGGCGCCAGACGGGTTGGCGATCGGTTTGCAGTCCTGGATAAGGCAAGACTAGTTGCATTCGATACCCTTCAATGTCTGGAGAACCATGAGAGCAAAACAGTTCGCACACTAGTAGGGGGACAATAATGCGGAATCGAAACATTATTACCGGAGCTTTCGTCTTGGCGGGCATCGCCCTCTTTGCACTCGTCATCTTTTTGGTTGGAAATCAGCGCAAGACGTTTGCCAAGCACGTTGAGTTTTATACCGAGTTCGCGAATATCGATGGCATCATGAAGGGCTCCAAGGTACGAGTTGGGGGCTTCGATGCCGGTGAAGTTACGGACATTCAGCTCCCCGATTCTCCGGCGGCCCACTTTCGGCTCACATTGAGTGTTGTCGAGCGGGTTCACGGTTTGATCAGGCCGGACTCGCTGGTCAGCGTGGCGTCCGAGGGCATTGTAGGCGATAAACTTCTCCAGATTCATCCGGGCAGCGCGAACCTTCCCCAGGCGGCTCCCAACTCCACTCTTCGCAGTAAGGAAGCACTGGAAATGAGCGAATTACTGGAGAGAAGTGCCGGTCTCCTCAACGATGTCAGCGGAACCATGAAAGAGGTTTCCACGAAGTTGACCGGAACTCTCGATGCAGCCACGACGACAATCAATAACGCGAACGATTTGGTCGTCGGTATCAAGCAAGGAAAGGGTGCGATTGGAGTATTGCTCCGAGACGAGAATACCGCGCGAAGCGTGCGGGAGACGCTCGCGAATGTGCAGCAAGCCACAGCCTCAGTTTCCGACGCCTCCATGCGGGCAGATCGTCTAGTCAGCGACTTTGAGTCGCGAAATCTCGGAGAAAAAGTCGATCAGACAATAGCGAGCGCGCAGAGTGCTGCCCAGAATGTTGACGCGAGCGCATTGCAACTTCGTCAAAGTCTGACTAGCGCTCTGGGTCCCGATTCGCACGGCGTCGACGCCGCAAATAATGTCAGGCAGTCGCTCTCAAATGTGAATCTGGCCAGCAGCAACATGGTGGAAGACACCGAGGCCTTGAAGCATGGGTTTCTGTTTAGAGGCTTCTTTAAGCGTCGTGGATATTACTCGTTGGCAAATCTCAAAGCAGATGAGTACCGAAGCAACAGAAGCTTGCCTGCTGCGACCAATACTCGTGCTTGGCTCGACCAGCCAGAACTTTTCGATAACCGGCCAGATGGAAGCGAAGAATTATCCCCAGAGGGAAAAGCGAAGATTGACGAGGCCATGGCTGAGTTTGGGGATGGGGCTTTTGGACGCGCCATCATTGTCGAGGGCTATTCTTCAACCGGCGATACGGGAGCCCAGTTCGCTACTTCTCGCGTGCGCGCGACTCTTGTCCGTCACTACCTGCAGGCGCGCTTTGGGCTCGATTCTCGCGACGTCGGAATCGTTCCGCTCCGCGGAGTACCTCCGCCAAGTACGAACAAGAAAACCTGGGACGGTATCTGCCTCGTGTTGCTCAAGCCAAGGGCTTCTGCACGTTAGCTTTCCTGTGCACTTCTTTTGTGCCGCAGCTAAGCCGGCCTTGTTTGTCAATGCGGTGGTTAACAGAGTCAGCATCGTGCTCGGAAACAAAATAGCCCAGGGGTAGAGGTGAGGAAAATGCCAAACAGTACGCCGAATCAGAAAAGCCCTCCGGCTGAGTCAGTCTGCTGCAACAGAACCAGTCTGTCTGAGGTATCGGAGAGAAACGAAACCCGCGATGCGTTGTACTTGTTTGCCTGCCATGTGGAGTGGTGCAGCAAACAGAGCCTGGTCGAATATAAAGAACTGCTTGCGGCGAGGGACGATCATGATTGCCAGATTCGAACCCTTGCAGAAGAACTGGTCAGCCGGAGCTCATCCAGGCCTACCTACTGACACGGATATTAAGGCTTGGTGAAAAGCAGCGACCGAGGTTGCAAGGCCAATTCCGGTGGCGGAGACTGCGGCGGTGGCTCGGGCATGTTCTAACCCTGAAGATCGAAGGCTCGTCGTGAATGAGCAGAACATGCGAAGAATCTCTACTTCGCAACTAAAGTGATCATCCTCGTTGGCACGCTCACCAAGTCAGCTTTCAGCCCATGCCCCCGTTTCTTGAGTAGCGCGAGCGACTTTGCGAACGCTGGCACACAAACGATCCATCAGAAAGTTGGGAACCGTTCAGCAGGCAAGATGTGCAGCGATACGTGTGTTGCGGAAAGTTAGAAACAGGGTGGCGAAAGTTGCTCGATTCCAAAACGTCGAACGATCCGCTGTGCGGACATTGAGGGCACATCAAGCTGTTGGCATCAGCCAGTTTTTGTCGCTTGGAGCCTGGGGGAGACTGACAGGCACAGCCCTGAGTGTTACATTAGGTCGGCGAAGGAGTGGCGTGCTCTTTGTTCGTCAACACTTCCCCGTGTGTTTGCTCGGTCCTCTGGCTACGGGGCGCGAGGCCGCAAATGAAATCCGCGCTAGCGTTCATCGCAATCGGAAGCCTCATGCTCTTGCTCGGGACGTGTCCCGCTCGGGCACTCGACCCATCGCTGGAGGTGAGCCAGTACGGGCATACGGCGTGGACAGCACGGGACGGGTTCTCCGTGGGCGCGACCTTCGCGATAGCCCAAACTCCCGATGGGTATCTGTGGCTCGGCAGTGAATTCGGCTTGTTCCGCTTCGATGGACTTCACGCTCTCCCTTGGCAACCACCTGCGGGTCAGCATCTCCCTGACAGGCCCTACAGTCTGCTCGTCACGCGCGACGGCACGCTCTGGATTGGCACCTTTGCCGGCCTTGTAAGCTGGAATGGCAACAAGCTGACCCAGTACCCGGAGGTTGGCGAACGATTCGTGACGTCCCTGCTGGAAGATCGCGAGGGAACGGTGTGGGCCGGCATAATGTTCGACTCATGGGCTAATCCCACAGGCCGGCTGTGCGCAATCCAAAGCGGGCGCGCGCAATGCTACGGGGAGGATGGCGCTCTCGGCTCGTTCGTTTGGAGCTTGGGTGAGGACAGCTCAGGCGCTCTTTGGGTTGGCACCGAATCTGGGCTTTGGCGATGGAAGCCCGGCTCACCGAAGCGTTATGCGACGTCAGGGATGAGGGTTGGGGACCTGGTAAAGTCCGACGACGACCGGATATTAATTGGCATCAGCGGCGCAGGACTCAAGCGGCCGATTGCAGACAAACTCGAATCATATCCTGTTCACAGCTCGATGAATCGGGATGCGCTGCTTCCGGACCGCGAGGTCGATTCGAACAAGCTGCTGCGGGACCGTGATGGGGGGCTCTGGATTGGAACCCATCAACGGGGGCTTATCCACATACATAACGGCAGGACAGACGTATTTAGGAAATCCGACGGGCTTTCAGGCGACATTACCTGCAGTCTCTTCGAGGATCGTGAAGGCAATGTTTGGTTCGCCAGCTCGCAGGGACTGGACCGGTTTCGAGCGCTTCCCGTCACCACGATTTCTGCCAAACAAGGTTTGTCCAGCGACTACACGACGTCTGTGCTCGCGGCCACAGATGGGAGCATTTGGGTGGCCGCTCACGACGGGTTGACTCGGTGGAAAAACGGACAAGCTACAATTTTCCGCAAGGCAAATGGACTGCCAGATGATTTCATAGAGTCTCTGTTCCAAGATGATCGTGGCCGAATCTGGGTGTTCACTCAGCACGGGCTGGCTTATTTCACGGACGGCAAGTTTGTCGCCGTAAACGGCGTACCCAGCCAAGAAGTACATTCCATCACGGGGGACAAGGCAGGTAACCTCTGGCTTTCAGGGGGTCAGGGTCTCTCGCACATGCTCGATGGACGTTTGGTCCAACATTTCCCCTGGTCAGCACTCGGACGTCGCCAACAAGCTAAGATGATAGTCTCCGACGACCTGGGCGGACTTTGGCTTTCGTTCTGGACCGACGGGGGCGTGTTGTATTTCAAGGATGGCCAGGTCCGGGCTTCGTATACCACCGCGGATGGACTGGGTAAAGGCCATGTCCCCGGTCTTCGACTTGATCCCGACGGGGCTCTGTGGGCCGCAACGGAAGAGGGCGGCCTTAGCCGGATCAAAGACAGCCGCATCGCTACACTCACCACAAAGAATGGTTTGCCTTGCGACGCAATTCACTGGTCGATTGAGGACGACGATCGTTCGTTATGGCTGTACACGGCCTGCGGTCTGGTACGGATAGCACGGAGCGAACTGGACGCGTGGATCGCTGATCCGAGCCGCAGGGTTCAACCGACAGTTTGGGATGCCGCCGACGGCGTTACCTTACGCTCGGTTTCGCCTGCCTCCTTCGGTCCTCCTGTCACAAAGTCCACCGATGGCAGACTGTGGATCATGCCGGGTGAAGGAATTCAAGTCGTTGATCCCCGTCATCTTGCTGACAACAAACTCCCGCCGCCGGTACACATTGAGAAAATTGTCGCCGACAACAAGACTTATTGGCAGAATGTTCCGGGTGCGGCAGTTTCGAGCGTGCGTCTGCCAGCGCGGATTCGCGATCTCCAGTTCGACTACACCGGTCTTAGCCTGGTTGCGCCGGAGAAGGCTCATTTCAAGTACAAGCTGGAGGGCCAGGACCGCGACTGGAGGGAGGTTGTCAACGATCGCCAGGTGCAGTATTCCAACCTCGCTCCGGGCCCGTACCGCTTTCGTGTGATCGCGAGCAACAACAGCGGAGTCTGGAACGAGCAGGGCGACACGCTGGAGTTCTCAGTCGCCCCAGCCTACTACCAGACTATTTGGTTCCGCACGCTCTGTGTAATTGCGTTCGCAGGGCTACTCTGGGCCGCTTACCAGTGGCGAGTGCGGCAATTGCATCACGACTTTGAGATGACGCTGGAGGCGCGAATCGGCGAGAGAACACGAATCGCCAGAGATCTGCACGACACTCTGCTGCAGGGCTTCCACGGATTGCTGCTCCGGTTCCAAACGGTTTCCCTGCTGTTGCCAGAGCGCCCGATAGAGGCAAAGGAGAAACTGGACAGCGCGATCGAGCAGGCCGCCGGGGCGATCACGGAAGGGCGGGATGCAGTGCAAGGACTGCGCGTCTCCACAGTCGAGCGCAATGATCTGGCGCTGGCTATAAGCACCCTCGGAGAGGAACTCGAAAACGATTCAAGCAATCATCGCCCTGCAACTTTCCGCGTATCGGTTGAGGGCCAGGCGAGGGACCTCCACCCCATCCTCCGTGACGAGATCTACAAAATCGCTGCTGAAGCGCTGCGCAACGCCTTCCATCACGCCCAAGCGAAGCAGGTAGAAGTTGAAATCCGCTATGACGATGAATTTCGATTGCGCGTGCGGGACGACGGAAAGGGCATGGATGCGGCGGTTCTCTCCAGCCACGGTCTCGAGGGACACTATGGTTTGCGCGGGATGCGCGAACGAGCCACACTTATCAAAGGGAAGCTGGCGGTGTGGAGCGAGGTCAATGAGGGAACGGAAGTGGAACTGCGCGTTCCTGCCAGCGCCGCCTACACGACAGATCGCAAACGTTCCTGGTTGTTGCAAAAATTTGCCGGAAAGATGAAGGCATAGAGTCATGAGCGCCGGTAGTTCTCAAATTCGAATTCTCACGGTCGACGACCATCCGGTCGTACGGCAAGGCATCGCGGGCTTGCTCGCTATTCAGTCGGATATCACCTTAGTGGGCGAAGCTTCCAACGGTCGCGAGGCTATTCAGCAATTCCGGGCGCACCGTCCCGATGTCACGCTGATGGATTTGCAAATGCCAGAGATGAACGGCATTGATGCCCTCATTGCGATTCGCAGTGAGTTTCCAGATGCGAAGGTTATTGTGTTGACGACCTATGTAGGCGATGTGCAAATTCTGCGGGCGCTCAAAGCAGGTGCCCACGCCTATCTGCTCAAGAACATGTTACATAAGGAGTTGCTGGACGCGATCCGTGCGGTCCATGCTGGGAAGAAGAGCCTATCGCCAGAGGCCTCATACGAAATTGCCGAACACGCAACCGATGACGCCCTGACCCCGGCAGAAATCCTTGTGTTGCGACTGATTGCAGCCGGGAACGCCAACAAGCAGATCGCAGATCAGCTTTCGATCACGGAGGAAACCGTCAAAAGCCGAGTGAAATGCATTCTTTCTAAATTAGGCGCCAATGATCGAACGCACGCCGCAATGATCGGGTTGAAGAGAGGGATTATCGAGCTCTAATTTTCGTATCCGCAGACTCCTCTCACACACAAGCCGTGGGAACCTAAAGAGTGACAATTCCAACCCTTTCGGGGGTTTCGACCGGCCCTCGCAATGTCAGAAGATTGGTGTGTACAACGTGCGACGTCTATATTCCACATTCGCTGGCGGTTGGCCTGGCACAGGTTTGCTTTTCATGCGCTTGGTGATTGGCTCCGCACTGGTTGTGCGGGCGGCTTCCAGGCTGTGGATTGATCCTCCCTTGAACGTCACGATTGTCGCCGTTCTCTCACTCGCAGCAGGCATCCTTCTCATTGCAGGGTTATGGACACCCATCGTGGGAACCCTCGTAGCACTGATTGAAGTCTGGAAGATGATTATGCTGCCGGGAGATAAATGGGTCTGGCTTTTGTTAGGAACCGCTGGCGCCGCGCTCGCGATGTTAGGCCCGGGTTTATTTTCCATCGACGCTCGTCTTTTTGGATGGAAGCGCATCGAAACTCCACCGCGCAAGACGAACTCTAACTCTCGTTAAGAGATTCCCCACTACCAAATTTCTTGCCTCAGAAGAGGGTGACACTCGTCACCTCAAGAGTTTGCGTTTTGCCCCGATCTGGGGCTTCGCACAAACCGGACTCGCCTCACAATGGCTATGTCATCACGACAACAGGTGCAAAGGTCGAGAGGCGCTTATGTGGAAGATCACGACTCGCGGTTTCACGCTACAGGAAGTCCTAATCATGGCTGCAACGAATATTGCATCCGCCCTGATAGCGACCGACCAAAGCGAACGAACGACAACCCCGCGCACCGAGATTCAAGAGGCTACAGGAGATTGTTATGGCAAGGGTGATTGAGTTTTACGTACCGAAGAACTTTTGGAGACCGTTGAGGCCTGCGGCTGAGCTAGTCGGAAAAATCATCGAGTTTTGCCCGCAGACGAAAAGATCAGCTTAACCGTTCGCAAACCAGTCGAAGTGCAAAGGTATCGGAGGAGACTATGGGCGCGACTGTTGCTTTCACCGACCTCGGGAGTCCCGCCGGAGCGGGTTTTCCCAACATCAGCGATCTCGCAGATCAGCAACTGCATCTGGAAACAGAACTTAGCTCTGAGCACTGCTTCGAGGATATCGTCGGCAGGAGCCCAGCCCTCCAGAAAGTGCTTGACCAGGTGGCAATCGTAGCCCCCACCGACTCCACAGTCCTCCTCCATGGAGAAACAGGAACGGGAAAGGAGTTGATTGCGCGGGCGATCCACAGGCTCAGCTCTCGGCGCGGGCGCGCCCTCGTTCGCATGAACTGCGCGGCCATTCCTTCGGGACTGTTGGAAAGCGAACTTTTTGGCCATGAGAAGGGAGCATTTACCGGCGCCCTGCTGCAAAGAAAGGGGCGATTCGAGCTGGCGGATGGAGGCTCGTTGTTTCTGGATGAGATCGGTGACATCAGCTTGGAGCTGCAGCCGAAACTATTGCGTGCTATCCAAGAGCAGGAGTTCGAGCGTTTGGGAAGCGCAAGGACAATCCAGGTCAACGTGCGGATGATTGCCGCTACGCATCGTGACCTTACAGCCATGATCCGCGAGCAAGAGTTCCGCGAGGATCTTTTTTACCGGTTCAACGTTTTCCCAATCGAGATCCCGCCTTTGCGGGAACGCCGCGAAGACATTCCTTCGCTCGTGAATCATTTCGTCGCAAAGTTTGCGCGGCGGATGGGTAAGGGCATCAGATTCATCTCCCGAAATGCCATGGACGCTCTCACGAATGCCCCCTGGAAAGGTAATGTTCGTGAGCTGGCAAATTTCATGGAGCGTTGTGTGATTCTAACGCAAGGGAACGAATTGAATGTGCCGAATCTAGAGGCGAACGATTCTGCTGGGCGAAAGGTAGTA
Organism: Acidobacteriota bacterium; assembly: GCA_013289685.1. Taxonomy (GTDB): domain Bacteria; phylum Acidobacteriota; class Terriglobia; order Terriglobales; family Acidobacteriaceae; genus Sulfotelmatobacter. The sequence continues at coordinate 15,655 of JABCZL010000020.1, forward strand.
CCGGTCGCATCATCGTTCCGGGAAGCTGAGCGGCGCGTGATTATCGATGCTTTGAGCGACGCGTCCGGCAGAATAGCCGGAAAAGGTGGCGCGGCTGAGCGCCTCGGACTCAAGAGAACAACTCTTCAGAACAAGATGCGGCGGCTGAGTATCGGCCGTAGTGATTATTCGACCGACCACTACACAAATCGGATCGCTGGCCCCCAAGCAACGTCTTGATCTCCGGCTTGCCCCCGATTGAGTTGGATTGAAGGTGCTGAACGTTTTGCTCTGATCCTAATATAATGACGGGAACTGAAATCGACTTGGTGACAGTGCGGTTTCAGCACTCTGCAATAAGTGGTTTAAATTTGAGAAGATAGAGAAAGAAAAAACGCGAGGGCAGCGTTCTAACCAACTGAACTACGTCCCCACTCGCCAGATCAACAACTGCGCCGAAAGCTCTGTTGGACAAGGCTTTTGAGCGCTACGCGAAGAGCTCCGGTAGTTCGGTTTGCGATGCAGATTGCCGGCGTTCCCGGCGCAACGCTTCCGAACTTCTACCGTTCACGCAAAGTAATCTTAACACACCGGATCAGTGCTGATCCGTTTGCGACCGTCGAAGAGATCTCCCGTCGGACCACACGACGCCCGCAGCTTCGGTCGGTGGCCACCGCAACGACCCTACAACGGCGTTACCCCTTTACGAATTCGACATCGACGGTGATGGTCACCTCGTCACCGACCAGAATGCCGCCGGTCTCGAGCGTCGAGTTCCAGACTAAGCCAAAATCTTTGCGGTTGATCCGGGTTGTGGCGGAGATCCCGAGTCGAGTGTTGCCCCACGGATCCTTGATGGGAGCGCTTGGCCCCTCGACCGCGAATACAACGTTACGCGTAACGCCATGGATCGAGAGATCGCCTTCTACCGCCAGTTCGTCAACGGTCACCTTCGAGACGCGAGTCGATTTGAAAGTCAAAGTCGCGAATTTCTCGACGTCCAGGAAATCCGCGCTCTTCAGGTGGGCGTCGCGCTGCGGCTCGCGGGTGTTAATAGTCGCGGCATCGATAGAGGCTTCGACTCGCGATTTGGTAATGTCGGCGTCGTTCAATTCCAACTTGCCGGTGATGGCGGTGAACTCGCCCTTCACATTCGAGATCATCATATGCTTGACCTTGAATTGGGCGGTGGAGTGAACCGGATCGATGCTCCAGGTTGCGGTAGCGGTTGCTTGCGGTGCGGTGACAGTGCTCATGATTACCTCCTCGATTTCTGAGTAGATGCTCACATGAACCGGTAAGTATGCAAATATTTTCTGGGCAAGTATTTTCTGGGGTCTTGAGTTTCGGAGCATTGGGATTTCCCTTAGACTCTCTCTAACATTCTCTTCTGGAGGCTTCTTTGGCCCGTTCTTTTGCAATTTCTCCGGCACTCAAAAAGCGCGCGGCACGGATCGAACTGCTGCTGATGGATGTGGATGGCACGATGACCGACGGGAGCGTTACCCTGCTCTCGCAGACCGACGGCACCGCGCTCGAAATCAAGACCTTTGACGCGCACGATGGCCAGGGCCTGACCCTGGCCCAGACCGCGGGCTTGCGCACCGGCTGCATCACGGGACGCGAGAGTGCCGCCCTGCTGCGCCGCGCCCACGAAATGAAGATGGAGTTTATCTACATGAAACAACCGCTGAAGATGCCGGCCTACGAAGAGATTCTGCGGAAGGCCGGGGTCTCCGATTCCGCCGTCGCTTATATCGGGGATGACCTGCCGGATATTCCTCTAATGCGGCGGGTAGGTCTGGCGGTCGCGGTCGGCGATGCCGTCCCCGAAGTAAAAGAAGCTGCGCATTACACGACCAAGGCCCTTGCCGGGCATGGCGCGGTGCGCGAAGCCGTTGAGCTGATCCTTAAATCTAAAGGCAGCTGGAGGGAGATGATCGACAAGGCGCGCGCGTGACACTGACCGTCACAATATCAGCGGCATAGATAGTTGGTGGGCAGTGCAGGACTCGAACCTGCGACCTCCTGCTTGTAAGGCAGGCGCTCTAACCAGCTGAGCTAACCGCCCCCTGGACGTTCGCGCGACCGGAAAGGCGCGCCGGTCGGAACTCGATGGAAGGGGAACGCGGCGCAAAACCGCGTCATACCGACTATACGCGAGCCGCGAAAAAGCGGTCAACGCAAGCGACGCGCGCTCGCGACCTGCATCAACTTTCTTCCGCGCCAACCTTCCACGGCAACCATGCCCGTGTCCTCCGCGCTCCCGTGCCTGCTAGACTGGCCGGGTGCGGCGTTTGATCGTCAATGCGGACGATTTTGGCTACACTTCGGGCGTGAACCGGGCCATCCTGGAGGCTCACTCGCGCGGCGTCGTAACTTCTGCGACGCTCATGGCGAACGGTCCGGCTTTTGCCGAGGCCGTACGACTGGCCGGGACGGTCCCGAAGCTAAGCATCGGCTGCCATGTTGTGCTTACCGACGGCGAGCCGGTTCTGGGCGCGGAACGACTTCCCTCTCTCACTTCTACAGCACTCTTCCGCGACGGCATGGTGGCGTTCGCCGCGCGCGCCATCGCCGGCCGCATGGACGCTGAGGAAATCGCCGCCGAAGCCAGCGCGCAGATTCGGAAGCTTCAATCCGCCGGCATCGCCGTCTCTCACATCGACACTCACAAACACACCCACTTGTTTCCCAAGATTCTGCGGCCGCTGTTAGGCGCGGCGGCGGATTGCGGGGTTCGCGCGGTGCGCAATCCGTTTGGACCTCGCCTGCCCCTGCGATCCAGCCATCTGCTGGCGCGCCCCGGTCTGTGGACCCGCTACGCTGAGGTCCGGATTCTGGGCGGCTTCGCCGGCAAGTTCCGCGCGGCCGTGGATCGGGAGGGATTCACCACGCCCGACGGTACGCTGGGTATCGTAGTCACTGGAGCGCTCGACGAGACGCTGTTTTATGCGATTGCCCGCAGCATCCCCGAAGGCACATGGGAATTCGTTTGCCATCCCGGCTACAACGACGCGGATCTGCAGGCGGGCAAGACCCGCCTGCGCGAGTCGCGGGAGACCGAACTTGGCGTTCTGACCCTCCCCGCTGCCCGCGAGGTGCTTGCCAAGCAAGGGATTGAGCTGATCTCGTATCGCGAGCTGGCGCCGACGCGCGGCCACGGCTGAGCGGTCCAGATTCATTCGCATTCCGAAAGCTCCGGGAATCCCGTAGCACAGCCGACCGAAGGGAGTCGAGTACTCTGGTAACCTGCTAACTTAGCTTCAAGTAGTATGATTGATTGCAGATCACCCTGTTTGTTAGGTTTTGCTAACGCTGGAGGTTTTTTCGCTCATGCCCGCCCAAGGGTCAGCTCCGCGTGCGACTCTGGACTTGAAGGTCCGGGTGTGGGGCATGGGCTCCAATAACCAGCCTTTCTTCCAACATGCAATGGCGCAAAACGTCAGCGCGACCGGCGCATGTATCTACGGCATCGAGGCTGAGTTGAAGGTGGGCGACGTCATCGGGGTGCAGTACGAAACCAAGAAAGCACGCTGCAAGGTGGTCTGGGTGGTGGATGCGGGAGCGCTGAAGAAAACCCAGGTCGGTGTACAGCTTGTGCTCGACCAGGATTGCCCGTGGACCGCGGCCTTACCCACAGACATGCAGGCGGAAGAGCGGACCCAGCCGCACCATGACAATCGCAGAAAGTTTTTGCGCCATAAGATTTCCTACCCCCTGGAACTGCGCGACGAACGGGTCAATACTCCGTTGCGCGTGAATGCCACCGACATCAGCGGGAACGGCTGTTATGTTGAGACCGTCATGCCGCTGCCCGTCGCGACCGCGCTTCGGGTCGACTTGTGGATCGAAGAGGAGCGTCTGACGCCCAGCGCGGTGGTGCGCACCCGCGACCCCGGCGTTGGGATGGGCATTGAGTTTACGGGCTTGCCCGAGGAATCCAAGAAACGATTTCAGGCTCACCTCGACAAACTCGACCCCGGGATGTCATTCGCCAATGCAGAAGGCCAACAGAAATAACGGCCGAAAAACGCCCCTGCTGTGACCATCGGCTGCCCTCCACTCGTGTAAAATCTGCAACCACTGCGCGTTCCAACCATCGAATGACAGGAACGAGAAAGCGGCCCCTCGCACATGAAGATCGGCATCACCTGTTATCCGACGTACGGCGGTAGCGGCGTTGTGGCCACGGAACTGGGCCTGGAACTGGCGCAGCGCGGACACGAAATCCATTTCATTTCCTACGCACAGCCCATCCGACTGCGGGGCGAGCAACCGAACATCCATTTTCACGAAGTGGAGGTCACCCGTTACCCGCTGTTCGACTATCCCCCGTACGACCTGGCTCTGGCGACGCGCATGGCGGAGGTCGCACAACTTTATGATCTCGACCTGTTACACGTGCACTACGCTATCCCGCATTCGGTGAGCGCGATGCTGGCGCGGCAGATGCTGGCTGACGGACCTCGCGGGCGACGTCTGCCATTCGTCACCACTTTGCACGGTACCGATATCACGCTGGTTGGCCTCGATCGTTCCTACTTGCCGATCACCCGCTACTCGATCCAGCAGAGCGACGGCGTCACCGCGATTTCGAATTACCTGCGCGACCGCACGCAGCGCGTGTTCGACGTGAAGAACAGCATTGAAGTGATTTACAACTCGGTCAATACGGACGTGTACCGCCGCAACCCCGAGACCTTCGCGCAAGTGCGCTCCGAGTACGCTCCCAACGGTGAGCGCGTGCTGGTGCATCTTTCGAATTTCCGTCCGGTTAAGCGTCTGACGGACGTGATCGAGATTTTTGACCGGGTGCACAAGAAAATGCCTTCCAAGCTGTTGCTGATCGGTGACGGCCCAGACCGTTCCGTCGCCGAGTGGCTGGCCGTGCAGAAGGGCATTCATAATGATGTGCTGTTTCTCGGCAAGCAGGATCAGATCGAGGAGAAGCTGGCGATCGCCGACATCATGCTGATTCCGAGTGAACTGGAATCGTTCGGCCTCGCCGCGCTGGAAGCGATGGCATGCGAGGTGGTTCCCATTTCCACGCGCGCCGGCGGTGTACCTGAAGTCATCGACCACGGCAAGACCGGTTATCTGGCCGACGTCGGCGATGTGGAGACCATGGCGCGTTACGCCATCGAACTGCTCAGCAACGAAGATCGTCTGCGGGAGATGGGCAAGCAGGCACGGTCGGTCGCCATGGAACGTTTCTGCTCCACCAAGATTGTGAAGCAATACGAGGATTTTTACCGGCGCGTGGTGGAACGCTCGGCGTAGAAGCCCTCGGGCACAGAACTCGCCGCCTCAACCAGAGGCAAACGGATGCGGATCAGCGTTCCCTTCCCTTCGTGACTGTCGATGGTCATGCGAGCCGTGTCGCCGTAGAGCACTTGCAGGCGCTCGGAGATGTTCGCCATGCCGATGCCCATCCCCGACCAACTGCTGCTCTCTTCCAGTTGAGCCGCGCCCATACCCACGCCGTCGTCCTCGACTTCGATGATGAGACGCGAATCGGTCACGCGGCTGCGCAGGTAGATGCTGCCGCCTTCCACCTTCGGCCCCAGCCCGTGCTTGATGGAGTTTTCGACCAGCGGCTGCAGCAGCATGCTGGGAACGACCACGTCGAGCGAAGCAGGGTCGAGTTCCTTGACCACACGCAACTTGTCGCGCCCGAAGCGTACAACCTCAATGTCGAGATAGTTGTCGATAAATTCGAATTCTTCGCGCAGCGGCGCGAATGCCTCACTGCTGTTGAGCAGACGGCGCAAAATCGTCGCCAGCTTGAAGATTACATCCCGCGCCATGTCCGGGTCGAAGCGCACCAGCGATGAGATCGAGTTCAAAGTGTTGAACAAAAAGTGCGGATTGATCTGGTTTTGCAGCGCCTCCATGCGCGCGTGCAGCAGCAAGCGCTCCTGTTCTTCCAGCTTGATCTGGAGGCGCACGCTGTTGAAAATCTTCAGCTCGATGCCGATCGCCGTCACACTCGTGGCGTAGATTGCGCTATAGACCCAGTAGTTGTCGGGACTCTCGATGCTGAACATGGGGTGCCGAAAATGTTGCACCAATTCCGTTTGCACGAAACGCAAGCCGATCACGGTCCAGAAAAACACGATCTGCCAGTCGAACAGGCGGGGACTTCGGAGATTGCGCCGGATGATGCGAAAAATACCTTGATCGATGAAGGGCGAGAACGACCAGATGTCGTCCTTGTCAGCAGCCATGGTGCGCAATTGGCCCGCGAGAAAACCAGAAAGCGCGTCAAACGGGATGGCGGCCCAATCGCCATGCAGCAGCAGCGCGGGCGCACCCATCAGCACACCGCCCAGAGTTCCTGCCCAGCGCCCGCCGATCACACCCAGCAGCAGCGCGGTCTCGAAACTCAAATCCCCGGCCAGGAAACTGGGGACAGAAATTCGGATCCAGACTCCCACCATGATCGGCAATCCAAACCAGAGCACCAGATACAGTTTCTGCCGGAATGTGCGTTCGTCGCGAAACAGCAGCGACTTGAATTCCTTGGAGCGCACCAGGATGGTGGACACAGCCGTGGCCACGCCCAATTTGAGCAACTGATGAATGAGAATGAGCCGCGGTTCCATCGGATTCGTTTCTAGTAAATTGTCGAAGCAAATCTGCGGCGATAAAATGCCGACCCGAAAACTGTAGCACGAAGCCGGGCGCGCTCAATATCCCTTCTGCTTGTCCACGACAAAGCGCAAGGGCTGGCGCGCCAGGTAACGGCGAAGATTGTCTGAGAACAAGTCGTAATGCCGGTGCCAGAGTTTCTCCGTAAGGCCCGCGGTGTGCGGCGTAATCAGGAGGTTCTCGACGCCCCACAGCGGGGAATCCGCCGGTAGCGGCTCTCTCTCAAAGACATCGAGCGCCACGCCGGCAATGCGCCGCGTACGCAAAACCTCGACCAGCGCCGCCTCGTCCACCTGAGCCCCACGACCGACATTGATCAGGCAAGCTTCGGGCTTCATCATGGCAAGGCGGTCAGCATTGATCAGCCCGTTTGTTGCGGCGATCAGAGGCGCGGCCAGCACGACGTAATCCGATTGCTTGAGAACTTCGTCGAGTGCCGACGGAGGGAAGACCGCCTCCACTCCCTCGGGCCTGCCCTTTTCCACGTGCTCCCGCACCGCGATCACGCGCATGCCCAGAGCCGACGCCATCTGCGCAACCCGGCTTCCGATACTGCCGACACCAATCAAACCCACGGTGGCGCCCGCAATTTCCCGCGGATGTGCCCCGTGGTTCCAGATCTCCTCCTGGCCCCAGATATGCTTCTGCTGAAACACCGCGGCCTGCGGAATCTTTTTCGCCAGCGCAAAGACCAGAGCCAGCACATGTTCCGCGACCACAGGGCCGTGCACTTCGCGTGAGTTCGTGACCACCACATCGCTGTTCACCAATTCTGGGAAAAGAAGGTGATGCACGGCCGCCGAGGGTGCGTGGATCCAGCGCAGGCCCCGCGCCGCAGCAAATTGCTCAGGCCGCAGCGAGATCGTGAACATGATTTCCGTGTCGCAGATGTCTTGCTCGATGCCGTCGTAGCTGGTGCGCTGTGTGATCTGCAGTTGCGGAAATTCTTGCGACAAGCGTTCTATAAACCACGCCGGCACGTTCCACAAATCAAGCTCGTGATACACAACAATCAGCAGCTTCATGGTTCCGAGAATTTAACCACAGAACCCCGGCCGGAAGAGGAGCCATGGCAAGAATTCCGCCTCGGCGCGTTCTAACCCAGAAGGAACTTCGCCAGCGATTTTGGAGTCTCTAGAACTGTAAAATGCCTTGTGGCTAGAGTCTTGGCACACCCCGGAGGGCCTACATGCGGCAGATCTGGTTGGTCTCGCTATTGAGTGCAGCGGGCAGCATTTCGCTGGCGGCCCAGACCGCCGCTCAGAGTACGTCCCAGACATCCACGCCGCCTCCGCCTCAGTCTGCCCGCCAGGCGCTGATCGAAATGTTCCTGGGCAAGGGCGACAAAGATTTCGAGAAGCATCTCCCTGAAGCCGCGCGCGAGGCGTTGATTCACAAAGGCGAGACTCCGGACACCTCCGTGGTTCTCCGTATCTCCACCATTGGCCGCGAAATGGTCGCTCAAGGCGAACACATCGAGACCTTTGATGAGGGACCCACGCTCCTCGTCAACACCCAGAACGAGGGCCACGAGAGAATCGAAGTAGCGGTGGAACACGACAGTCTGCTGGGGGAAGAAGACGAGATCGAACTCTCGATTCACTATTACAAAGACGGACAACTGCAAACTCTGCCAGTCGTGCCCCGGCTGATATTCACGTTTAAGCAAGAGAACGAAATCTGGCGGCTCAATGAAATCACGGCGGCAGCGCACGTTCCGCTCACCGATCCCGACTATCTGAAAGAATTGCGCAAGGAACAGAACGAAGCGAATGAGACCGCGGCGCGGAACCGCGTCAGCAATATTGCCAGCGCCGAGACGAACTACGCGGCCGGGCATCCCGACCACGGCTACGTCTGCACTATGGCTACTCTATTTCCGCAGGCTCCCGCCGAAGAAGGCGCGCCTTCCTACCCTGCTGAGGCCGCGAATGCGGAATCCGATGGTTATCGTTTCGCGCTCACCGGCTGTGTTGGAACGCCCGCGTCGAAGTTTCGGGTCAGCGCTGTGCCCACGGACGCAGACGCAGGCCAGAAGACGTTCTGCGCTGACGAGTCGGGAACTCTGAAATTCGTGACCGGAAGAAAAAGTTCCAGCTGCTTCAGTCACGGAGAGCTTGTGTTCAAGCCGGCACCTGCGGCCCCCGTCGATTGAGCGCTCCATCGTAATTATCCGTAGGCCAGTTCCTTGGCGCGCTGAGCAGCTTTCACCACGGCTTTGATCAGCGTGACGCGCAGCTTCCCTTCTTCGAGTTCCATGATGGCGTCAATGGTGCAGCCCGCGGGGGTGGTCACTGCGTCCTTAAGCAGCGCCGGATGGTCGCCGGTTTCGAGCACCACCCGCGCCGCGCCCATTGTGGTCTGCGCCGCCAGCAACGTCGCGATATCCCGCGGCAGTCCCAGCTTTACTCCGCCCTCGGCCAGCGATTCGAGGATGATGTAGATGTACGCCGGGCCGCTGGCCGAAAGTGCCGTCACGGCGTCCATGTGTTTCTCGTCGACCACGACCGTGCGCCCCACCACATCGAACATGCGGCAGGTCATGGCCACATCTTCCGCGCTGGCGTGACTGCCTTTGCAGATCGCGGTCATGCCCGCTCCCAACTGGCACGGCGTATTGGGCATGGCGCGTATCACGGGAATATTCGGCGGCAGATTTTTTTCGATCATGGAGGTCGGCACCGACGCCGCCACCGATACGATCACCTGTTTCGAGGTCAAGTGACCACTGATCTCGCGCACCACTTCCTCAACCACCTGCGGCTTCACGCCAATCACAATAATGTCGGCGCCCTTGACGGCTTCTACGTTGTTGGTCCCGACCTTCACCTTCAGCTTCGCCGCCAGAGCCTTGGCGCGTTCTTCATGGGCCACGGTGGCGCACGTGGACTTCGCCGAGAGCAAGCCTTTCTTCAGCAAGGCCTGCAGAATAATGCCGCCCATCTTGCCTGCGCCCAGGAACGCCACTTTCTTCCCAGTCAAATCATTTCCCATAATTTTCCTCAGAACTCGAATCCACAAATCTTAACCAGAGGACACAGAGAGACACTGAGGGGACGAATCCACAACTCCACTGTGTCATCCGCGTTGAAAGTTTTATTTTGCCGTAAACTTTCGCTGCCGCTCCATCCAATTCCAGGCGGTCGCTACCACTTCGCGCAACCCGCGCGTCGCCTTCCATTGCAGGAGCGCCTGCGCTTTTGTAGGATTCGCGACCAGCTTCGGAGGATCTCCCGGCCGTCGCGGCACTATCTTATGCGGCACGCGCTTGCCGGTCACTTCTTCAACTGCGGAGATCACTTCCTGCACCGAAGCTCCGGTTCCGGTTCCGACGTTGACCGCAAAACTTTCTTTCCCCGCTGCCAGGTGATTCAGCGCTTTCAGATGCGCGCTCGCCAGATCGTTCACGTGGATATAGTCGCGAACGCAAGTTCCATCGGGCGTCGGATAATCCGACCCAAACACCTGCAACTCGGGACCAAGTCCCGAGGCCGCGCGCAGCGCGAGTGGAATCAAATGCGTCTCGGGTTCGTGCAATTCGCCGATCTCACCGCTCTCGTCCGCCCCGGCGGCATTGAAATAGCGCAGGCTGGCATAGCGGAAACCGTAGGCCCGGTCATACGCTTCCAGTGCATTCTCAAAGAACAGCTTCGACACGCCATAGGGATTCACCGGCTGGCGGGGCGTATTCTCCTCGATCGGAACCTTCGCCGGCTCGCCATAGACGGCGCAGGTCGAAGAAAAAATAATCTTCTTCACTCCCGCATCGAGCGCCGCATTCAGCAGAGAGAGCCCGCCTTCAACGTTGTTATGAAAATATTTTTTGGGATTCGTCACCGACTCGCCGACATAGGCATGCGCGGCGAAGTGCATGATGGCATCGGCCCGCGGCAGCACTCGCCCCAGGGCGGCGGAGTCCAGCACATCGCCCTTGATCAGTTCAAATCTAGCTGCCAGGAATTCATACCCGGTGCTGAGATTATCGAAGACGATCACCTCATGCCCCGCGTTCTTCAGCGCCCGGGCGGCATGACTGCCAATGTATCCCGCACCACCGATAACTAGTACGACCACGTTCGATCCTTTCGGTTTGCGTGTTTCGCCATCATTGCTCCGCTAAGGAGCACGCTAAGCGCCGGGCGTCCACAACGACTTGTACTGGCGTCATTGCCGCCTTAAATGCCACAACCGCGAAGAGAGTGGAGCAACATTGTACACAACGGATTATACGGGCTTGCGCATCGCGCTCGGCCTATGAACTCTCGCTCATCGGCTCTCACCCGGGCTGACGGCCTGTTAAGATTATTCATTCGTTCTGGGAGGTTTCGTGGAACCCACACTGCCACCAGTTCCAGCACTAGCACCCGAAACGCCCGCGCATGCTCCTATTTCACCGTCGGCTGAAGCAGTTACAGTTCCACCGCTCGCGGATGTGCCCGCATACCGTGACCGCGGCACCGGCCTTATGATTTTCGGCATAGTCCAGATCATTCTGGGATTGCTGGCCGCGCTGATGGTGCCCCTCGTGGCGCTGGGCGCATTCATGTCCCGGATCGCCCCAGGCGGGGCGATGCGCCCCGGACAGTTCGTCTCCGCGGTCGCCAGCTATGTCTTCATCGCAGCGACGCTGTTTGGGCTGGGCATCGGATCGGTGCAAATGAAGCGCTGGGCGCGTGCCCTCACGCTAGTCACCTCATGGTACTGGTTGATCATGGGCGTGCTCGTCACCGTCCTGCTGACGGCGGTGCTCCCGGTAACGGTGAAAGGCGCGCTCGCTCAGGTTCAGAAGAACGCCGCCGACGGCCCGTCGGCGGATATGTCGACAGGCATCATGGCCGTCGTGCTCACGCTCATCATCGTTGTTGTTGCGTTTTTTCTTGTTCTGGTGCCGATCGCGTTTGTGGTTTTCTATAGCCGCAAGGATGTAGCCGAGACCTGCCGCCATCGCGATCCCGTCGAGCGCTGGACCGACCGCACGCCTCTGCCCGTACTCGGCGCCAGTGTCGCACTTTTCACGGGGGCGGTATACATGTTGCTGACGGGAGTCACGACCCCGCTGTTTCCCTTCTTCGGGCGCTATCTCACCGGGATCCCGGCAATCGCGTGTCTGGTCGCTTCGGCAGCTCTCGATGGCTACCTCGCCATCGCACTCTTTCGTCTGCAATCCACCGGCTGGTGGATTGCAATCCTCGCCGCACCGGTCCGCATCGTGTCCATGGTGCTCACCTTCACCAGAGCCGACATGATGCAGGCCTACTCGAAGATGGGCATGTCCGATGCGCAGTTGCAGATGCTCAACTCCAGTCCAATGTTTCGCGGCCACGTTCTCCTGTGGTGGGGCCTGATCTCGATGCTATTGTTCTTCGGGTACCTGCTGTGGCTAAAGCGCTACTTCAAACCGGCTGCAGCGGCACCGGCGGCAGCGCTGCCGGCTCAGGCCGGCTGAAAGCCCATTCCCGGCTCAGGCGGACGCTTTTATCAGGGAGGAACATCATGACCGAACAGCTTGCCGACAAGCAATGCGTGCCGTGCCGCGGAGGAGTTCCGCCGCTCAAGGGGAAGGAACTGGAAAAGCTGCGGCAGAGCGTGCCCAAGTGGATGGTCTACGACGAACACGAGCTGCACCGCGAGTTCAAGTTTCCCGACTTCAAGCAGGCGCTGGAGTTCGTCAATCGCGTGGGCGCGCTGGCCGAGGAGCAGGGACATCATCCCGACATTCTGCTGGCGTGGGGCAAAGCCGGCATCACGCTGTGGACCCACAAGATTGACGGCCTGACGGAGAGCGACTTCATCATGGCGGCGAAGATCGACCGGCTGCAGCCGTGATGGAATCAGGAAATAAGCACGCTACACCCGCAGTGTAGCGGTAAGACCGCACTGACGGCAGTCACGACGCCGCACGGGCTTGGCTCGACCGGCCCAGATGGAGTGCACACGCCAGGATCGTAGCCGGAACCAGCATCAGCGCACCTGTACTGGTAGCGACCGTTCGTGCCGAGATTCCAGCATCTAGAAAGCGGCCCGCCAGATACGCGGTCACGGCGAACGTAAGGCTGCCCAGGCCCAGGTCCGCGGCGAACACTCGTCCGCGGAAACGGTCTTCGGTGTTGAGTTGCAACAGCGTGGTCGAGAACACCCAGACCGTCGAGCCTCCGGCATGCGCCAGCATGGCGCAGGCGGCAGCCATCCACACACTGCGGCTCAGGCCCAGCACTCCGTAGCCGCACGCAATCGTCAGGTAGCCAAACAAAATTCCGAGCCGAAGACGGCTGTCGCTTTCCCCTGCCCAGCGCGCCGCTACCAGTGGACCCACCATCGCTCCCAGACCCCGCCCTCCGAGCAGGATGCTCATGCCGAGCATGGCGCCGCCGGCGGCATCGATGCCGCGCCCATGCACGGCAAACTCGCGGGCTCCCATTACCGTGAAGATCACCCAGCTTGGTCCGACCATGAGTTCTCCGGCCTTGGCAAAAACTGCGGGCAACAACGTCGGATGGCTGCGAATGTAGCGAATCCCCTCCAACACGGGAGAGAAGTCAACCAGATCGCGCGGGCGCAGCGGCGCTGCGGCTTCAGCATGTGGCTCGGCGAAGCGCATCCCCCCGATCAGAAACGCCGACGTAAGAAACGAGAGCGCGTTGAGGATAAACACGGCGTCGCGCCCGAAGAACGCGGCCACCACTCCGCCGACCGACGCTCCAATCAACAGGTTCACCGACCAGGTCGCCGACGATAGAGTGTTGGCGACCAGCACTTCGCTCTCGGCGGCGATGTTGGGAATCACCGAACTGCGGGCCGGTTCGAAGAAGGCGGTCATGGTCGTTTCCGCCAGCAGCAAGGGATAGACCAGCCACACCATGGAGCGCGACCGCACGAACAACATCGCCAGCACCACCACGAAGCGGATGATGTCGGCGGCGATCATGACGTGCTTGCGGCGCAACCGGTCGTTGACCACTCCCGCCGTCGGCCCCACAAACGTCTGCGGCAAAACCTGCAAGACCAGGGCCAGAGCGACCGAGCCGGCGTGTCCGGTCAACTGCAGGAGCAAGGTGTATATGGAAAGCGTGTAGAACCAGTCTCCGATCTCACTTACGATCTGCGCCATCCAGAGCCGCCGGAAATTGCGGTTGCCGCGCAGCAGGCGAGTGTATGAGCCGAGCGAAATGGAGGAGACTGCGCGCTCTGGCTGGGGTTCCATGCGGGATTCCAGTGTAAACCGGGCGCGAACGCGATCGGCGTGAACCTGCCCGAGGTTATGTCTTATCGCGAGTGCAGACTTATTGTTGGGAAGCGAGCCCGCTCTGCCGTGAACCGGGACTCAGGTTTTTCTTCAGGTCTGCGGCGATCTGTTTACCGTGGAAACGCCCGTTCTCGATAAAGATTTCATTGGTGCGCGAGCCCGCGACAATAACGCCCGCTACATAGATTCCCGGGACGTTGCTTTCGAGCGAGACTGGATCGCACACCGGGCGGCACTGCTGCTCCGACAGTTCGATTCCCATGCTGCGCAGAAAATCGTAGTCCGGATGGTAACCGATCAGCGCGAGCACGAAGTCATTCTTCAGACGCATGGGGCCGCGCGGCGTGTTGATCAAGACATGGTCAATGCCAATCTCCTGCACCGAACTGTTGAAGTGGGCCTCGATCTCTCCGTTCTTGATGCGGTTTTCCAGGTCGGGCTTGATCCAGTACTTGACATGGTGGTGCAGCCGCTCCTCGCGATGGACTAGCGTCACGCGCGCGCCGTGGCGCCACAGATCGAGCGCCGCAATCGCAGCGGAATTCTTGCCGCCGATCACCAGCACATCGGTGTCGTAATAAGGATGCGGCTCGCCGTAGTAGTGCGAGACCTTGGGAAGATCTTCGCCGGGAATGCCGAGCTGATTCGCCAGATCGTAATAGCCGGTCGAAACGATCACTTTCTTCGTGTGGTAGTCATGCGGCCGTCCGGCGCGGTCGGTCGCGGTGATGCTGAAGTTTCCGTCCTCGCCCATCACGGTCTTGACCCACTCGTACTGACGGAGATCCAAATGATAATGTTCCGCAACTTTCCGGTAGTATTCGAGCGCCTCTTCGCGCGTGGGCTTCTGCTGGGCCGTGGTGAACGGGATGTCGCCGATCTCGAGCAACTCCGGCGTGGTGAAAAAAGTCATGCCTGCTGGATAGTGGTACAGCGAGTTCACCAGGCATCCCTTGTCGAGGATGACGACCTTCAGGCCGATCTTCTGCGCTTCGATGGCGCAGGCGAGCCCCGTAGGGCCGGCCCCAATGACCAGAACATCCGTGTTCATTTCACGGTGAGGCTTCGCCTTGGTCTTGGGCAAAGCATCGAGTTCTTCAGCGGCAAGGAAATCAGGCATGCGACTCAGGGCAGAACCGGTCGAGGCAACGAGGGTTCGAGAGCAACACGGAAACGGATGATTTTAGCATGGAGGAAGAAGGACCTTCTCGCGGTCCGTATTGGAGGAAGCCTGCTCACGGTTCGTTCGGCCTGCACGCGCTATAATTTCCGGTTGCATTCATCCCTCCGCTCGCATCAGGAGCTGTCATGTCTACTCTCACTGAACCCGCTACCCACGCCCAAGTAAAGACCCGTGTCGAATCTGACAGCATGGGGAAGATCGAAGTCCCGGCAAATGTTTACTGGGGCGCGCAGACCCAGCGTTCGCTGCTGCACTTCAACATCGGCCGCGACACCATGCCGCCGGAGTTGATCCGCGCTTTCGGCTTACTGAAAAAAGCGTGTGCGCTGGTGAATCAGGATCTGGGCAAGCTTCCCGCCGACAAAGCCAAACTCATTGTGCAAGCCGCCGACGAAGTGATTTCGGGCAAGCTCAATGACCAGTTCCCGCTGCGCATCTGGCAGACGGGCAGCGGCACGCAGACCAACATGAACGTGAATGAGGTCATCTCCAATCGCGCCATTGAGATTGCCGGCGGCGAGATGGGATCGAAAAAGCCGATCCATCCTAACGATGACGTCAACATGTCACAGTCGTCGAACGACACGTTTCCGGCGGCGATGCACATCGCTGCGGCCGACCGGGTGAAGAACGCGCTCATTCCTGCGATCCAGTCCGTGCGTGAAGCCATTGAGGCCAAGGCAAAAGAATTTCACAACGTGGTCAAGATTGGCCGGACCCACCTGCAGGACGCTGTCCCTCTGACCGTCGGACAGGAATTCGGCGGCTGGGCCAGCCTGCTGGAGCGCGACATTCATCGCCTGGAACAGGCGCTCGAAGGACTCTACGATCTCGCCATCGGGGGAAGTGCTGTGGGCACCGGCCTGAACACGCATCCCGAATTCGCCGAACGCGCAGCGAAAAAGATTGCGGAACTCACAGGTCTTCCCTTCCTCTCGCACGGCAACAAGTTCGCCGCGCTTTCGGCGCACGATGAAATCGTATTTGCGCAGGGCGCGATGGAAACACTGGCCGCTTCGCTGATGAAGATCTCGAACGACATTCGATGGCTGGCTTCCGGGCCGCGTTGTGGCCTGGGCGAGATCTCCATTCCGGAGAATGAACCGGGATCGTCCATCATGCCGGGCAAGGTCAATCCTACCCAGTGCGAGGCCATGACCATGGTCTGTGTGCAGGTGCACGGCGCGACCGCCGCCGTGGGATTCGCCGGATCGCAGGGCAACTTCGAACTCAATGTGTTCAAGCCCGTCATCATCTACAACTTCCTGCACTCGGTGACGCTCATCACCGACGCCTGTCACGGCTACGTCGAGTACATGCTGAAAGGCATTCAAGTCGACCGCGCCAAGGTGGACTGGTACGTGAAGAACTCGCTGATGCTGGTGACAGCGCTCGCGCCGAAAGTGGGATACGACAAAGCCGCCCAGATCGCGCATACCGCGCACGTGGAACACTCCAGCCTGCGCGAGGCGGCGTTGAAGCTGGGATACCTGACCGGCGAGGAATTTGATCAGCTGGTCAAGCCGGAGAAGATGACGCGGCCGTAGGCCGCCCGATAGCATCCTTTGACGCGTCATCGGAAGACACCCTTAGTCTGTCTCGCTTATAAGAGGCTCAAGTTCGCTCTTCTTCGCCGGCGTAGTCGTAATCACGACCACGCTCACCAGCACCAGCAGCGTCCCTACGATCGTGCGCCGGCCGATTGCCTCTCCGCCCAGAAAATATCCCACCAGCACCGCGACTACCGGATTCACATACGCATACGTGCCCACCTTGGTCGGCGATTCGTGATGAAGCAGCCAGACATAGGCCGTGAAGCCGACGATCGATCCCGCCACGATCAGATACGCCAGCGCGAGCCAGGCTCCCCGCGAAACCGCCTGCACGTGGAAGCCGCGAAATTCTCCCAGCAGCGCCGCCGTCAGCGTAAGCAGCACGCCTCCTGCGAGCATCTGCGCTCCGGAGCTCATAGCCTTGGCGGCTGGCAGGGGCATTCTTCGGCTGAGGGACGCAGCCACCGACCAACTGATGGCCGCGAAGATCAAGGCGCAGGCGCCCGCCGTGTCCACCGGAGCTTCGCCCAAACCCATCGTGTGTCCGACCAGAACCACCACGCCCGCCATCCCCACTAGCAGCGCAATCCCCAATCGCGGCGTCAGGCGCTGAGTTCGGAGGAAAACGATCTCCGCCAGCGCCATGAACGCCGGGATTGTCGCCATCATTACCGCCGCGATTCCCGACGGTACGCGCCGCTCCGCCCAGAACACCAACCCGTAGTCGAACACAAAAATCAGGAGCGCTAGAAACGACGCCGAGCCCCACTCACGGGCGCTCGGCGAAGGCGTCCCCCGCGCGCGCATCCAGCCATACAAAACAATTCCTGCCACAAGAAAGCGCATTCCCGCCAATAGAAACGGCGGAACTTCCCGCACGCCTACGCGGATCGCGAGGAAGGTCGATCCCCAGACGAAATAGATGATGGCGAAGGCGAGCAGCACCTTCCAGGCACGAGGTTGGGAAGCGGCGTCCATGGGGATGATTCCTGCGCTAGATCAAAAGACTCGCAAGCCCGATTAGATCACCGCGAACCCGCTCTGGACGCGGAATTACCGCATAAAAAGAATTTATGAGCTTATAACCGCAGACGCAGCTCTTGCAGAGCGGTCTCTCTTAACACAGGTGTGGTGTTGAGGTGAGTGACTTACTTCTTCAGGAGGCTGGTGTGGCTGGCTACGCATTGCCACTTGCCGAGGTCCAGAACCCAGGTGTCGGTGAAGCGTCCGACGTGGTCATACGGCTTGCCCTGATATGTGCCCTGCGTGTGATAGACGCCCGTGACCACCGCAGTGTCGCCAAAGAAGTTCATCTTCACGTCTTGAATGTTGGCGATGGTGGGTTTGAAACGGGGATCTTTGATGTCGGCAAGAAACCTCTGCTTGTCGCTGATTTCGCCGTCCCATTCGGTGTTCACAAACCGGCTCGAAACCAAAGCGTCGAGAGCAGACGAATCGCGGTGCACCTGGGCCTCATTCCACAGGCGCTCCAGAACCAGCAGTTTGCTCTCGCGGGGATCGGCCTGCTGGGCGGCCACTCGGACCGAGCCCAGGGCCAGCACAAGACAGCAGCAGATTGTGATGCGATTCATACCCGTACACGCTCGCCGGCATCCCTACGTGGGGCGAACGTGTCAAAACGATAGCAGCGGGGGCAGCAGCCGTGCTATCGAAATGCGCGCCGGAGAAGTGACGAAAGTCATGGGCAGCTTTGTCGTAGAGACGTTGCTGGCAACGTCCTTGCTGGTCGCTCCGGCAAGACGTCGCAAGCAACGTCTCTGCGAATAGAATCTCAGAATGCCCAGCGCAGCAACGTCGCGCCCACGGTAAAGCCAGCCCCGACCGAGGCCAGCATCACCAGACTTCCCTTCTTCAGTTTGCCTTGCTCGATCGCCGTATTCATGGCCAGCGGGATCGTTCCGGCCGTGGTATTGCCATAGCGCTCAATGTTGACCACGATCGCCTTAGGGCGCAGGCCCAGCCGGTCGGCCGTGGCATTGATGATGCGCAGGTTGGCCTGATGGGGAATAAAGGCATCAATATCGGAGCCCTTCAGCCCGTTGCGTTCGAGCAGCTTCTGGCACAGCTCGGTCTGTTTGCGGACGGCGAACTTGAAGACCTGCTGGCCGTCCTGATGCACGTAGTGCATTCTCTTCGCGATGGTCTCTTTGCTGGTCGGGTTCAGGCTGCCGCCGCCGGGCATATACAGAAACTGGGAGCCGGAACCGTCCACTTCGTGAATGTAGTCGATCAGCCCGACAGAGTCATCTTCGGCCGGCTCCAGGATCGCCGCGCCCGCTCCGTCCCCGAAGATCACGCAGGTGGCGCGGTCAGCGTAGTCGATGATTGATGACATTACGTCCGCGCCGATCACCAGCACGCGCTTGTGCGAACCGCTGCCAATGAACTGCGCTCCAACCTGTACCGAATAGAGAAATGCCGAGCAGGCCGCCGAAATATCGAATCCCCAGGCGCCCTTGGCGCCCAGCTTGTCTTGCACCAGACAGGCGGTAGCGGGAAAGAACATGTCGGGGGTAACGGTGCCGACAATGATGACGTCGATATCGGTGGGAGCCAGGCCGCGCTGAGCCAACGCCTTCTTAGCGGCTTCGACGGCGAGATCGCTGGTCGCCACGCCTTTCTCCGCAATGTGGCGTTCGCGAATGCCGACGCGGGCCATGATCCACTCATCGTTAGTATCGACCATTTTTTCCAGGTCGGCGTTGGTGAGCACGCGGGGCGGCACGTAGGTGCCCAGGGCGCTGATTTTGGCGCGAATCGGTTTCGTCAACAGGAACTCCTGAGGATGCGGGCTCAAGTATTTTGAAGGATTGGAAGAAGAATGTCTAACGGCGGGTAGGGTCTCTGTTTGACTCTCCGGGCGACCTCGTCTATTTTGGGACCTCGCCACCATCAGGGCCGTAAAACACGCGCCACATGGCAAAATCCTCGGAAATGTCCTCGAATTGATGTTCGGTTCTGGCAGCTACGAAGAGGAGGTCGCCGGAGTTGAAGGGGTCCCGCCTGCCATCATGGGTGAGCACTCCTCGACCCCGAACGATGAAATAAATCTCATCCTGAGCGTGGGGCGTCTGCCGGGTGGGGCGCAGGGGAAGGGAAAGGGCTATATCCAGAGGGCCACGCCGAAAGACGATGACTGCGTGCTCGCCCGCTGGGATACTCGCTTGAGCCTCGACAAGACGGATAACACGGCTGCGATCTGACTTGCTCATGCTTCACCTCGCACACATTCAGATTGCCAGCGCCGCGATTTCCTCATAGCTCCAAATGTGGTCAGAAATACCAGCGGCCATCGCCGGAGTTATCCATCCTGAGCAACGCGAAGGACCCATGCAATTTTCTGGCGCCGGCGGACTGCATAGGTCCTTCGCGTTGCTCAGGATGACAACCCTTCTGCGCCTTAGAACGCCCACTTCAGCAGCGTCGCCCCCGAAGTAAACCCCGCGCCCACCGTCGCGACCAGCACGCGGTCTCCTTTTTTCAATCTGCCTTCTTCCAAGGCCGTCTGCATGGCGATGGGAATCGTCCCCGCCGTGGTATTGCCATAGCGGTCGATGTTGATGATAACCTTCTCCATCGGCATCCCCAGTCGCTCCGCAGTCGCGGTGATGATGCGCCGGTTCGCCTGGTGCGCGATGAAGCAATCGATGTCCTTCCCCGTCAGTTGGTTCTTGTCCAGGATGCGTTCGGTCATCTCCGCCATCTTCTTCACCGCATACTTGAAGACGCTCTTGCCATCCTGATGAATGCAATGCATTTTCTTGTCGACCGTCTCGTGCGTTGCCGGGTTCAGACTTCCGCCGCCCGGCATGAAGAGATATTGTCCGCCCATGCCCTCGATCTGGGCCACATGATCGACGATCCCGAGTTCGCCATCCTCCGACGGTTCGAGCAGAACCGCGCCCGCACCGTCGCCGAAAATGATGCAGACCGCGCGATCGGTGTAGTCGGTCATCGACGAATTCACGTCCGAGCCGATCACCAGCACTTTCTTGTATTGCCCTGACTCCACGAATTTCACGCCCGTGTTCAACGCATACAGGAACCCCGAGCATCCGGCGGACACGTCGAAGCCCCAGGTATTCGCGATGCCCAACTTATGCTGAACCAGGCAGGCAGTGGACGGATACATCATGTCCGGCGTCACCGTGCCCACTACGATCAGGTCCACTTCCTGCAAGTCGAAGGGATGCGACTCCAACAAATTCTTCACGGCCGCGACCGCCAGATCGCTGGCGGCCACACCTTTGTCGACGATGTGGCGCTCGCGGATGCCGACCCGCTCCATGATCCATTCGTTGGTGGTGTCGACCATTTTTTCCAGATCGGCGTTGGTGAGAACTCGAGGCGGCAGATAGGTGCCGAGTGCGCTGATTTTGGCGCGGATCGGTTTGGTCAATGAGGGCTCCTAAAAGATGAAAACTGAGTATTCTCAACAATTAAGAGCAGAATGTCTAACGCAATCCACCATGGTGGCGACGGCCGTCTCGCCGGGCGAGGTTGGCAAATTTGCATCAGAACGTATAGTCCGGCGGCTTGATGCCCTTGGCGCGCAGGTAAACCTCGCACTGGGCACGATGGTGAGCGGTATGAACGAACATATTCATGATCATGGCACGGCCATCGGGATCGTTACGGCCCTTCCACGAAGGAATGTGCCAGGTGCGTTGAAGTTGCTCTGGAGTGATCTTTGGCAGCGCGTCGAGCACGTAGTCGAACGATTGATCGAGCACCTTCAACACGTTCTGTTTGTCGGCCGCGGGCGGTTTCGACAGATCGAGCGCGAACGGTGGCTTGATCCCGGTGATCTGGTTAAACCGGAATACGTTCGACAGCGCAATGTGAAGCATCTGCTCGCCAAAAGTCATTTCCTCCGGATTCGGCCTGAAATCGTAGAGCTCGGCGGGCATGGCGTTGGCTACGTCGATGGTGAACTTGCCTGGAAATCTGCCAATCGCGGGCAAAATCCGCCATATCCAGCACAGAGTTCACCTTGGCGGTCTGCGCAGCGGCAGCGACCACGAAGGTCAGCACACCCAGTAGCGCACAACCCCGGCGAAAGATGATCACAGCACCCCCCGAGTCGGTCCAGATTCTGCAACCAGATTCTAGACGGACCAGAGAAGGATGTGTAACCAACCTCTTTCCTCAGGCCCCTTAAGCGGCGGCGCCGTCCTTCTCATGGTCCATCCGCTCGCGGATGAAGCTCGGGCAAGAGTCGAGGCTGAAGTCGCGATTTTCGCCGTCGATCAGGTAGAGGAGAGCAGCGCGATCCAGTTCCTCCAGATGCGCCAGGTTCAGCACGGCCCACAGGCGGCACTCGCCCGCAGAACGAACTAATTGGTCGAGGTACGGCAAATGCCCCTGAACCAGTTTTCCGGATACGCTGATCGTGATATGGGGAGCGAGTTTGGGGGAAGTGCCGCGACTCTTCATTTCTCTCCTTGCGAAGGACGGGATTGAACCTGGCCTATTTACTTGATGCGCGAAAAGGCGTTTCTTGCGCAAAGAGTTGTAAAGAGCGGGTCAATCTTGGTAATCAGCGGGACAGAAGGGCACCGGCTGTGGAAAGAAAATAAGCCAGGCACCGGGGACTCACTGCACACGCAAGAGCCCGTTACCGTTGCTTCCTTCCGGACCTGGCGGGGTTGGCGGGAGTACGTCGCGTAAGACCGATGCCTGACCTGAATCATTCTAGCATTCAGCAAATCGTAGCTATAGCAGGCGCCGGCTCGCAGCTGGCTGTCGCGAGCGCTTCCTGCACGCGCACCGACCTCCGCGACAACTCTCGCCAAACGGCATGTGACTTTCGGTGCAAGAATCTTCCGTCAAAGCCTTCCCTTCTGGTGACGGTTGTCGAACAATGGGAGTCTAGGCTGGTAGTCTTAGGTCACAGCTGAGCAAGTTCGCGCAGGAGTGCGCTTAGAATTCCTTCTGCCCAACCCGAAATGGCGCTCCAGTCATCACAACCCGACGTAATCTCTCTCAGCCAGGCCATCGACCATTACTTCGAACTGGCCCTGTATCTGCTTGTTCTGACTGGTTTTGCAACGCTGGCCGGCACCGGCGGTCTCGACCTCCCTTCGACCATTCTGGTGGGAGGCGCGCTGGCGGTCCGCGGCTTTCTGCTGGCGAAGCGACGCCAGTTCGTGATTTCCGAGCGCTGGACCACGCCGCTGGCGGTCGCCTATTTTTTCTTTTTCGCGGCGGACTACTTTATTTTTTCCCGCAACTTCCTGCCGGCCACCGTGCACCTGGCATTGTTCGCGGTCGTGGTGCGGATGTTTTCGCTGCGCCGCGAGCGCGACCATGTCACCCTCGCGATCCTCGCCTTCCTGATGGTTCTGGCGGCGGCTGTGCTCACCGTTGACAGCGTCTTCCTGTTCTCCTTCGCCGTGTTCATGATGATGGCCGTGGGAACGTTTGTGCTGATGGAAATGCGGAGTTCCGGGCTCGCGGCCAACATTCAGGCTCGGCATTCCAACGATCCTCAGGAACATCGCCACCTGGCCTTCGCGCTGGCGCGGGTCGCCCCGGCGTTGATGCTGATGATTCTCATCGGCGGCGGAGTTGTGTTCTTCGTGATGCCACGCATGTCGGCGGGATACATGGGCGCCTATTCGTTCGGCACTGACCTCTCGTCCGGCTTCAGTGATCGTGTCCAATTGGGGCAGATTGGCCAGATCCAGCAGTCCAGTGCAGTCGTCATGCACATCCAGATTGACGGCGACTCGGTCGGCCGCTCCGACCTGCATTGGCGCGGCGTGACGCTGGCGAGATTCGACGGCCATACCTGGTCCAATCGCAGAGAACAGTTCCCCTTGCAGCGCCAGTCGAACAACACGTTTAAGGTGCCGCGAACCAACGCGGTCCTGCCGTCTGATGCCGCCTCGAGTCCGGCCCGCGAGCACCTGATCCACTACCGCGTGCTCATGGAACCGATCGGCACCAACGTCTTTTTCCTGGCGCCCTGGGCTCGCAGTATCAGTGGAGATTACCGCATGCTGGGCGCCGATCCCGGCGGCGCGGTCTACAACTTCGATTCCCAGCACGCAATCAGCCGCTACGAGGCGGACTCCGACATCGCAACCCCCGCGCCGGCGGAATTGCGCACCGCGGGACGCAACTACCCCGTCCAGGTCGTCGCGACTTATCTGCGTCTGCCTGAGCTCGATCCGCGAGTTTCACGACTCGCCGCCCAGATCACAAATTCATCCAGCAGCGATTTCGATAAAGCCGCCGCCATCGAGAACTATCTGCGGACGCGCTTTGGCTACACCCTGGAGTTGCCGCAGACGGCAGTAAAAGATCCCATCGCCAATTTTCTTTTCGAGCGCAAACAGGGGCACTGCGAATACTTCGCTTCGTCGATGGCCGTCATGTTGCGCACGCTGGGCATCCCCTCGCGCGTGGTCAACGGATTCCGCACCGACGAGTTCAACGACCTCACGGGAAATTACGTGGTGCGCGCCAAAGACGCGCATGCCTGGGTGGAAGCGTACTTTCCCGGCTACGGCTGGCAGACCTTCGATCCCACTCCGGCGGGCGCCAGCGGAACGCCGCAGGGCTGGAACCGGCTCGCGCTCTACGTCGACGCCATGGCCTCATTCTGGCGCGACTGGGTGGTTAGCTACGACACTTCGCACCAGTTCGCGCTCGGTCAGGCCGCGTTCAGCGGCACTCGCGGCATGTGGGACGGCGCCCGGAAATGGGCGCAGATCCACTATGAGGCCATGCTGAAGTGGGCGCGGCGCAGCCAGGATCGTGTGGAACATTCGCCCGGCCGCTGGGCCGTCCTCGGCGGGGCCATCGCAGTGGTTCTTCTGCTCCTTGGAAGTTTGGGCCGAATCGCCCGCCTACTGCACGAAAAATGGTTGCATGCGCATCCGGAGCGGTCGCCGGAACAGGCCGCGGCCATGTGGTATCGACGGATGGCTCGCGCTTTGGCGCGGCGTGGAATGGCAAAACCTGCGGCGCAGACACCCCAGGAGTTCGTGAAGAGAATCGAGGATAGCCGGCTCCGCGAGCCGGTCGCGCGATTTACTGCCGTGTACGAATCCGCACGCTTCGGAAATTCCGTCGACGACGCTCAGCGTTTGCCGGAATTGTATGAAGAGGTCGAGTCCGCCGCGCGGAGCCGCTAGGCACATCTCCGAAGGTCGCGCAGCAGGGCAAGGCTAGAACCGCCAGAACACCCCACCACCCACAAAATAGTTATGCTGCCGCGTTTTTCCCGTAGGGGCCAGCGGAAAGTCCGGTGCCCCGGACCAGAAGTCGCGAGCCTCGCCGCGGATGCTCAGCCTCTTCCAGACTTTGACGTCCAATCCGACCCCACCCTGGACTGCCGCCGAGGTCGTGGACTTGCCTGGGTTGGTGCCTCCGTAGATCAGCATTGAGTTCTGACTGATGTGGCCGAAACCAACTCCAAAGCTCACCCACGGCGAGACCGCCGTCGTTGGAAATAGATTAAGCCGGGCCCCGGGCGTCACGAATAATTCGCTGTACTGAGGAGGCACGACCGCATGCAGATAGGCTCCGCCATTGATGTCTTCGTCATGATTGACCATCACCACGGCTTCGCCGGAAACCGCGAAGATCGGAGTGACGATAAACCGGCGGGCGTACTCAACGTCGAAACTGATGCCCTTACCGGAGGCGATGATCGTATTCGCGGCGGCCCCGCTCTTGATTCCCTGGTTGCTGATGAAGGTGCCCCCAAAGCTGCCGCCGACTTCGTTCTTTTCATCCTGCGCAACCGCCGACGCCGCTAGCATGGTCACGACCATCAGGACCGCAATCCAAAGACGTTTGACAAACATTTCCCCTCCTGCGAGGTGGTTCATAAAATGTTACGGCGGTAAGACCTAGCCTAGCACGACCCCGGCTGTTTTGGACCCTTGTGTATATCTTTTCTGATGCCTCCGGATTCTCTGGCGCAAGAACCTGCGCTGCTCGATGCCGCTCTGCGGGATGCTAGAATAGAAAGATTGCATGCCTGTGAGTGACCTCATTGTTAGCGGTTCCCCTGATCTCAAACCTGATCTCGGCACGGATATCGGGAATGAAAAATCTGCTGTGAATCCGCAGCCCGAACGCCCGCCCGTGCGGGCGCAGAAGGTGGGATTCGTCAGCCTAGGCTGCCCTAAGAACCTGGTGGATAGCGAAGTCATGATGGGCCTGCTGGCGCGGGCGGGAGCCGAACTCACCCGCCGCGCCGAAGACGCCGACGTGATCGTGGTGAACACCTGTTCATTTATCGAAAGCGCGCAGCAGGAGTCGGTCAACACGATCCTCGAGATGGCCGCCCACAAGACCGGCGGCAAAGCTAAGAAACTCGTGGTCGCCGGATGCCTGGTCGAGCGCTTCCGCGACCAGATTCGCAGAGACATTCCCGAAGTAGACGCAGTTGTGGGAACCGGCGAGTTGGAAAAGATTCTCGCCGCAACCGGCTTGGCGCCCGCGCCGTTGGCGGACAGCAGCGCAAGTAGTTCGCCGTTCGTGGTCCTGCCCTCGCGGCCCGAAGGTGACGCCCGCGCTGCGCAGGGCCGCTTCTCGCGCGAGGCATGGGCTCGCGAATCGGGGGCTGGCGAATCATGGACCGGCGCTGTCGGCGACCTGCCCAACTATCTGTACGACGACGCCACGCCCCGCATTTTGGCCACGCCGCGGCACATGGCGTACATCAAGATCGCCGAGGGCTGTGACCATCCCTGCACGTTCTGCATTATTCCCCAACTGCGGGGCCAGTTCCGCTCGCGCCGCTTCGAGTCCGTGATCGCCGAAGCCGAACGCCTCGCACAGTCCGGCGTGCGCGAGATTACCCTGATCGGCCAGGACACGACCTGCTACGGCGAAGACTTCGGCCTCAAGGACGGCCTGGCGTTATTGTTGGAGAAACTCGCCGGCATTAAAGATCTGCGCTGGGTGCGTTTTCTGTACGCCTATCCCAACAAGATCACCGGGAAACTTCTGGACACGATCGCGCAGCACGAAAAAATCTGTTCCTACATGGACGTTCCTCTGCAGCACGCCTCGGCCTCGGTGCTGAAACGCATGAAGCGCGGCGGCGGGGCCGAGGTCTTCCTGCGTTCGATTGCCAAAATGCGCCGCACGGTCCCGGACCTGACCCTCCGCACTTCGTTCATCGTCGGCTTTCCGGGAGAGACCGAAAAAGAATTCGAAGAACTCTGCGATTTCGTGCGCGAGGCCCAGTTTGACTGGATGGGCGCGTTCGCCTATTCCGATCAGGACGGCGCAGCCGCCTATGCTCTCGACAAGAAACTTTCCCCGCGAGAAATCGAGCGGCGCCGCATGCACCTGATGGGAATCCAGCGTCAAATCAGCAAGAAGAAGAAGAAAGCTCTGGTCGGACAGGAGTTCGATCTTTTGCTGGAAGGCGAGTCGGAAGAAACCGAGTTGCTGCTCGAAGGCCGCACTCCCATGCACGCTCCCGAGATCGACGGCAAAGTCTTCGTGAACGACTTTCCCGAGGACCAGGACCCTCAGCCCGGCCAGTTCTATCGCTGCCAGGTCACCGCAGCGCACGATTACGACCTGGTAGCCAGAATTTTGTAGCTGCCGGTTCCTGCACTTAGTTCCTCGATAGATCTTCGCTCTACAATACGAGTCGTATGCCACGCAAGCGCACCGTCAAACTCCGCTGTCCCATCTGCAAGGAGTCCGTCAAAAGCACCGACCCGGACTTCCCTTTCTGCAGCGGTCGCTGCCGCCTCATCGATCTGGGCAAGTGGGCCAGCGGTGGCTACGTGATCTCGTCTCCCGTAACCGACGCTGAGGAAGCAATCCGAGATCGCAATCCCGAAGAGCAGGATCAAAAGGACGAATCGTGAAGCTCGATCTCAGCCTTGCGGACAGCAGCGCCACGCCGCCGGACCGTAGCGCCGGCGTCCCGCCGGCTGTCGCGGGGGCGTCCCGCCCGCGCTTCGGCGAGGTCACGATCCGCGACCGTGGCCGCCTCCCCCACTGGGAAAAAGAATCCGCGACCTACTTCATCACCTTCCGGCTAGCTGATTCCCTGCCTAAATCCGTTCTCGATCGCATCGAATCGGAACGCGATGCCATTGTCAAGACGGCAAAGCAACTCCACCGCGATCTCAGCCCCGACGAGCGCCGGAAGATCCAGCGTCTATCCTCCCCGATCGTCGAAAAATATCTCGATAGCGGCGCAGGCGCATGTCGCTTGAAGAATCCCACCATCGCGGAAGAGGTAGCCAACACCTTGCGGCATTTCGACGACCAGCGCTACCGCCTCTTTGCCTGGTGCGTCATGCCCAATCATGTGCACGTAGTCGTCCGGCTCCTTCCCGGCCAGGAACTCGCAAAAGTGATTCATTCGTGGAAATCATTTACCGCAAAACGGGCGAACGCGATCCTCGGGTTGCACGGCACGTTCTGGCAAAGAGAGTACTATGACCACCTGATCCGAAACGAAAGCGAATTCGAACGTGCAGTTCAGTATGTGGCGGACAATCCGATAAAAGCGAACCTGAAAGATTGGAAATGGGTTTGGGTGTGCGGGCGAGAGGCCCCCACGACAGCCGCCGAGGACGGCGGCGCTACAAAACCCAGCGGCTCGTAAATATGTCCAGCCCACCAGAACCCGCCATCGGTGCCGCCTCCGACCGTAGCGCCGGCGTCCCGCCGGCTGTCGCGGGGGCGTCCCGCCCGCGCGCGGCGCTATGGGCGACGCTGGTCGCAACGTTCTTCGGAGTAGGCCGCCTGCACCCCGCACCTGGCACGTGGGCATCGGCCGCCACGGTCCTGATCTGGGCCGCAGTCGCGCATCAGTTATCGCCCGCGCTGCGGACGCCAGGCGCCGTCGCCTTGGCCGCGCTGGTCACGCTCATCGGTATCCCCGCCGCCACTCGCGTCGCGCGGGCCTCAGCCTTGAAGGATCCGCAGTTTGTCGTGATCGACGAGGTTGCCGGACAACTGATCGCGCTGATCGCCGTCCCCCTGGCGTGGAAAACTTTCCTCGCCGGTCTTATACTTTTCAGAGCCTTCGACATCGTCAAGCCGCCTCCGGTACGCCAACTGGAGAGACTTCCAGAAGGCACCGGGATCGTGCTCGATGATGTGGCGGCAGGAATCTTCGCATTCCTGGCAATGCATCTCGTGCTGCACTTTGGGCTACTAAGTTAGTATCGAGTAACAGGAATCCTGTCCGTACTCGGTATACGCGCTGTCTTACCCCATGGGATTTTCGGATCGCATCCTCGGCAGAAAAAACCTCAACGGCGGACCGCGCATTGAAATGGTAACGCCCTCGCTCGCGCTGACTGGAGGCGAGCTCCGGATCATCGGTTCGGGCTTGCGCCCGCATGAACTTCACCGTCCGAAAGTAAAATTCGGCGAGTTCGAAGGATCGATCGTTGTCAGCTCCGACGGTTTTCTGGTCACGCGCGTCCCCGAAGGCGCAACCTCAGGTCCAGTCGTGGTGGCCACCGACGGCCACGTCAGTAACCCCCAGACGGTCAAGGTTGCCGTGCCCATCGCCGAAAATCTTCACCCCGTGACCAACCCAGCGCTCGACCCCGAAGGCAACATTTACGTGACGTTTTCCGGCTCGCGCGGCCAGAAAGTTCCGGTCGCGGTCTACAAGATCGACACCAATTACAACATCAAGCCCTTCGTGGTCGAAATGATGAACCCTACCTCCATCGCCTTCGACCGCGAGGGACAAATGTACGTCTCATCGCGCTTGGACGGCGCGGTGTACCGAGTCGCTCCCAACGGAACCATGACCACCTACGCGGAGGGCATGGGAGTGGCCACCGGGATTGCGTTCGATCGCGAGCAGAGTCTCTACGTCGGCGACCGCAACGGCACTATCTTCAAGATCGGGCGCGACCAGCAGGTCTTTGTTTTCGCCACCCTCGAGCTCAGCGTTTCCGCCTACCACCTGGCATTCAGTCCGGAAGGCGATTTGTTTGTGACCGGGCCCACCGACCGCGTATACAAAGTCGATCCCAACGGAACGGTGAGCACTTTCTACAAGGGTCTGGGAAGGCCACAGGGACTGGCTTTCGACGTGGACGGCAATCTCTACGTCGCGGCGTCGCTCTCCGGCACGCGCGGCATCGTGAAGATTGCGCCCGACGGCCTGGCCAATCTTGAAGTCGCGGGCCAGGGTTTGGTCGGTCTCGCGTTTGCTCCCGGACGCTCCGTCATTCTCGCCACCACGAACCCCGGCGGAACGGCCTCCGGCAGCCCCGGCGCCGTGCATCATCTTTCGTGGGACATTCAGGGCCTGCCGCTCATCCCGGAATAATCTCCGTTCGGTTTTGTCTAATTCCGCCTTCTGTTTTTGTTTAATTCCGCCTCTCGTCTTGTCATTCTCCCCTCTTGTTTGTCATTCCGAACGAAGTGAGGAACCTGCTTCCTGCGTGCGTCACCAAACACCTCCGCTCTCGCTCCTCCGTTTTCATTTAAACTTCTAACGCGTGAACGCTGAAATCATTGCGGTGGGTTCCGAGATGCTTACGCCCTTCCGCATGGACACCAACTCGCTCTACCTCACCGAGCAGCTCAACCTGCTGGGCGTCGACGTAATTTTCAAGAGCATCGTCGGCGACGACCGGCGGCGCCTGGTCGCCGCGGCACAGCACGGCTTGTTTCGCTCTGACATCCTGATCTTCAGCGGCGGCCTTGGCCCCACCGAAGACGATCTGACTCGTGAGGCTGTGGCCGAAGCGCTCGGCCTGAGTCTGCGACGCGATCCCGAAATCCTGGCTCGTCTGGAGAAACGCTTTGCCGAGCGCGGCTGGAAGATGTCCGCCAACAACGCCAAGCAGGCCGACGTTCTCGAAGGCGCCAGTGTCCTTCCGAATCCAAACGGCACCGCTCCGGGGCAGTGGCTTAGCGGAGAGTTCGACGGGCGCGAGCACACCATTGTGCTGCTCCCCGGCCCTCCCCACGAAATGAAGGCGCTGTTCGAGGCCGAGGTGCGCGAGCGCCTGCGCGCCAAAGTCCCTCCGGCATTTCTCGCAGTGCGGACGCTGAAGATCGCGATGCTCGGCGAATCGGCGGTCGATGCGCGCGTCGCTCCCATCTACAAACGCTATACCGACGTCGAGACCACCATCCTGGCCGGGGCCGGAGAAATCGAGCTGCACTTCAAAAACATCGCGGCCACCGTGGATGCCGCCCAGCGCCGCGTCGACGAAGTTGCGGGCGTGGTTGAAGACGAACTGGACGACGCGGTCTACTCGCGCAACGGAGAATCTCTGGAGCAGATCGTCGGCTACTGGCTGCAGATGCGCGACGCGACCGTCGCCGTAGCGGAGTCCTGCACCGGAGGCCTGCTCGCCGAGCGCATCACGTCGATCGGCGGCAGCTCGCGATACTTTCTCGGCGGCGCGGTCGTTTACTCCAACGCGCTGAAAACCGAACTCGCCGGAGTGCCCGCGGAAATGATCGAGCGCCACGGGGCAGTCAGCCGCGAAGTGGCGGCCGCCCTGGCCGAAGGCATCCGCTACCGCTGTGAGTCGACGCTGGGCGTGGGTATCACCGGCGTGGCGGGACCCACTGGAGGAACACCGGAAAAGCCCGTGGGCCTGGTGTTTCACGCCGTAGCCACCACCACTGGAACCGAAGTCGTCCAGCGCAATTTTCCCGGCGACCGCAAACGCATCCGCCGCTTCGCATCCACCATGGCGATGGACATGGTGAGAAAGAAACTGATGTGAAGTAAGCTCCTAGCTACTAGCTTCTAGCTGTTGGCTGCCCAGGGGTTGACTTGCTAGAAGCTAGCAGCTAGGAGCTATTAGCTGTTCCATGCGCCTCTTCATCGCTCTCGACATCGACGACGCCATCCGCGAGCGCATCGCCCGCTTCGTGGAAGGAGTGAGTGGGTTTGCGCCCGACGCGCGCTGGGCGAAGCCGGAATCCATGCACGTCACCTTGAAGTTCATTGGCGAGCCACCGGAGCCTGCGGTCGACCAGATCAAGCAGGCACTAGCAACCGTCGTATCCTCGGCGGCCGACATTCACTTCCGCGGCTACGGATTCTTCCCTACCGCGAAATCGGCCCGCGTATTCTGGATCGGCGTCGAGGCTGGCCCGGAGCTCGCAGCCCTGGCGGCGGCGGTCGATGCCAAGATGGCGTCCCTAGGAATTCCAAAAGAAGACCGATCCTTCAGTCCACACCTGACGCTGGCGCGCGGCGCAGGCTCTTCCGGTTCGCCGCACCGCAGCAAAACGGACGCCCCGAATCACAACTTCCACCGCCTGCAGGGAAAACTGACCGCCCTGTCCACCCCGGATTTTGGTACCATGACAGCCCGCCAGTTCTTTTTGTACCAAAGCCAACTCTCCCCGAAAGGATCGAAGTACACGAAGCTAGCGGGATTCGCGTTACAGTAGCGCCGGCGTCTCGCCGGCTGTCGCGGGGGCGTCCCGCCCGCGCCGCGGTGAGCGCACGAACATTCAATCCATGCCGAGATTCGTTTTCATCGCCGCCGCAAGCTACCTGCTGGGCTCCATCCCCTTCGGCTACCTCCTCGTCCGCATCTTCCGCGGCGAAGACGTGCGACTCAGCGGCAGCGGCAACATCGGAGCCACCAACGTCTCCCGCAAGTCCCCCGCGCTTGGCGTGATGACGCTTCTGCTGGACGCGCTGAAAGGATCCTCTGCAGTGATTGTCGGAATTATCGTGAGTCTGCCGTTCATGGATCCCGCATCCCAGATTCCATGGCGCCTGTTGCTGCCGCCTTCGCCGCCCGACCTCGCGGTCTCGGCCGCTACCGCCGCGCTCTTCGCAGTCGTTGGCCACATGTTTCCGGTGTGGCTGAAGTTTCGCGGAGGCAAAGGCGTGGCCACCGCCCTCGGCGCGTTCGTCATCATCGCACCCAAAGCCGTACTCGTGTCCGCCGGATTGTTTATCCTCCTCGTGCTTGTCTTCCGTTACGTTTCTCTGGGATCAAGCGCCGCAGTCGTGGCTTTCCCCCTTCTGGCTCTCGCTCTGCGCGAATACGGCAGCAGTTACTTAGCTCTCCTGCTGATGGCATTGGCATCGCTGCTCATCGTCGCGAAGCACCACGCCAACATTCGCCGTCTGTTGGCGGGAACAGAAAACCGCTTTGGCGCGAGGTCGACATAAGATGGTCCGCATCAGGGGGCGCGCATGAGTGAGATCGCCGTCATCGGTGGAGGGGCGTGGGGCACCGGAATCGCCATCGTGCTCGGACGCAAAGGCACGCACCGCGTCCGCCTGTGGGCTCACGAGGCCGATGTCTGCGAGTGCATCACGCACCAGCGGGTCAACGAGAAATTCCTTCCCGGCCGCCGCATTCCGGATTCCGTCACCGCCAGCACCGATCTGGCTGCGACTCTTAGGGGCGCGCACATCGTCGTCAGCGTCATGCCTTCGCAACATTGCCGCGCCTTGTTCGAGCGCATGCGGCCGCTGATCCAGCCGCAAACGCTGATCGTCAGCGCTACCAAGGGTCTCGAAGAAGGCTCGCTAAAGCGCATGACCGAGGTGATCACCGAAGTGCTGAAGCGCGATAACGGAACCTCTCCCGCCGTGGGCGCGCTCAGCGGACCTTCCTTCGCCCAGGAAGTCGCGCGCGGCGATCCCACGGCAATCACCATCGCCTCAAGTGACGCCACGCTGCTGCGTACCGTTCAGCAGGAATTCAGCGACCCCAGTTTCCGCGTCTACACCAACAACGATGTCATCGGCGTGGAGTTGGGCGGAGCCTTAAAGAATATTGTCGCTATCGCCGCCGGAATCTGCGACGGTCTCGGCCTCGGCCACAACTCGGTCGCAGCCCTGATCACCCGCGGCCTGGCGGAGATGACGCGCCTCGTCGTTGCCTGCGGAGGCCGCACCGAGACCATGGCCGGCCTCGCCGGACTCGGCGACCTCGTCCTTACCTGCACCGGCGGCCTGTCGCGCAATCGCAGCGTCGGCGTCGAACTCGGCCGTGGCCGCACCCTGCCCGAGATCATCGCCGGAATGCACGGCATGGTCGCTGAAGGTGTCTTCACCACCTCGGCCGCCGTCGGACTCGCTCACGCCCGCAACGTGGAAATGCCCATCACCGAGCAGATGCACGCCATCCTGCATCAGGGGAAATCTCCCCGGGAAGCGACCCAGGTATTAATGTCGCGCACCGGCAAAAGCGAGACGGGAGCGTAGTAAGTTCCCTTCGTGTACCTTAGAGTCCTTAGTGGTTGAAGATTTTCGCTTTCAATCCTTGGAGCCTCCTATGCGCAAATTCAATCTCGCGTTCGCAATCCTCCTGATCACGCCACTCTGCTTCGCACAAACCAAGACGATCGCTGAGCGCCTCGGCTACCCAGCCGATTCGAAACTGCTGATCATCCACGCGGATGACCTCGCCGTCGCCCACTCCGAAGACGCCGCCAGCTTCGACGCGCTCGACCGGCATGCCGTCACCTCCGCCAGCATCATGGTTCCCTGCCCCTGGCTCACCGAGGTTGCTGACTACGCGAAAGCCCATCCCGACGCCGACCTCGGCCTGCACCTGACCCTCACCGCCGAATGGAAAACCTACCGCTGGGGGCCGGTTGCGTCCAAGGACACCGTCCCGAGCCTGCTCGATCCCTCGGGATATCTCTGGCCCGAAGTCGAACCCGCCGTTCGCAGCTTGAAAGCCGAGGAAGCAGAGCGCGAAATTCGCGCCCAGATCGAACACGCGATGGCCGTGGGAATCCATCCCACTCACCTCGACAGTCACATGGGAACGCTTTTCGCGCGGCCCGATCTGTTCGCCGTCTATGTGAAAGTCGCCCACGAGTACAAACTGCCGTTCCTCGCAGTTCGAACTCCGGACGCCCCCAAAGAACTTCTGTCCGTGCTCTCCGAGAAAGACGTCGTTCTCGATTCGGTGGTGATCGCCGGTCCGCAGGTCGGCGCCGCCAACTGGAAGACTTTCTACTACAACGCCATCAAGAACCTGAAACCCGGCCTCACCGAAATCATTGTTCACCTCGGCCACGACGATGCCGAACTGCAGGCCGTCATGGCCGACCACCCCGACTACGGCGCCGCCTGGCGCCAACGCGACTACGACGTTGTAAGCAGCCCCGAATTCAAACAGGTGCTGGAAGAAAACCACATAATCCTGATCCATTGGAAGGATTTGAAGAAGCTTCTCAAGTAGCCTGCGCGGTGCGGGCGGGGACGCCCCCACGACAGCCGCCGAGACGGCGGCGCTACTTTTCTCCTTCTTCTTGCCAAACCCGCGCCAGAGGCCGCTTTCGGAAGGTACTTTGGTAATGCCAACCCCTCCAGCTTTTTCGTCGCACCTGCCCGGTTCCCTATTAGAATTTTAAGGATACCTTTGAAAGCCGCCGCCACTTCGCCTTCGGCGTCTGCGAGAAGTGAAGGGAGAGACTTGTCCACCAGCGCTCCGAATCACGCACGCATCCCGATTCTGTATGTAATCCTCGGTGTGCTTCTGGTGATCAGTATCGTCCCGATGTATTTCTACTCGGCGCAGGTCGAGGCCATTAACCGCGACCGCCTGAAGACCAACGAGATGCTGCTGCAGAACACGGTGACGCGCTCGCTGGCGGATGATCTGGCACAACACGAACGCTCGCTGCACATGATGCTGGCCAACTTGACGTCGGCCATTCAGGTAGCCAGTGGCGGAGACCTGGGCGAGGGCAACATTCAGGCTCCCGAACTGCGGGCTCTGCTGGAAAATTTTGTATCATCGTCCGATGAAGTCGCCTACGCCACTCTACTGAACTCTGATGCCAAAGGCATTTCCGCCGGACGCATCGCGCCCGACGCTTTCCTCAACCGCGAACTTGAGCGCGCCTACTCGGCCGCCCGCGATGGCCGTGAATACAACGGCCAGGCCCTGGTCGTCGGCGAAGGCAAGTCCGCGCGCACCGTGTTCCTGGTCAGTTATCCGGTGAAATACGGGCAGCGTTTTCTGGGAATGATCGCAACCGTAGTCGACCTGCAATTCCTGATCCGGCGCCTGCAGGAAGTCGCCGGGGGCGGCCTCACTCCTTACGTGGTCGATGCACAGGGCCGCCTGGTCGCTGCTGCCACGCCCGTGTTTGCCACCGGACAGGACATGAAGAACCTCGACATTGTGCGCAACTTCGTCGATGGCGGCAACAAGGCGCAATTCGCCGAAACCCGTGAATTCACGGTTGATAGCGGCTCCGATCACGTCGCTATGCTGGGCACCTTCAGCCCGGTGATGTCGCTGAACTGGGCGGTCGTGGTGCAGAAGCCGCGCGACGAGGCCTATCGCGGAGTTATCGAAATGCAGCGCACCGCCCGCCTGCTGGCCCTGCTGGCGGTGCTGTTGAGCATCGGCGTCAGCATTTTTGCCGCGCGCCGCATCACCAATCCGCTGCAGGTGCTCACCCAGTCCAGCCGCGCCCTCGCTCGCGGCGACTTCTCGCAGCGGGTCAACCTTTGGAGCCGCACCGAGATAGGTGAACTCGCCCACACTTTCAATACTATGTCTGACGAACTCGAACATTTCGTCGAAGACCTGAAGCGCGCCGCCGAAGAAAATCGGGAGCTGTTCATGGGCTCCATCCAGATGCTCGCTGGAGCGGTCGACGAAAAGGACCCTTACACCCGCGGCCATTCCGACCGGGTCACGCGCTATTCCCTGCTCGTCGCCAAGGAAATGAACCTGCCCGAGTCTTTTCTGGAGACGCTGCGCATCTCCGCCCAGTTGCACGACGTGGGCAAGATCGGGATCGAAGATCACATTCTCAAAAAGCCCGGCGCGCTAACCGAAGAAGAATTCGAAGTCATGAAGACGCACACCACCAAAGGCGCCAACATTCTGCGTCCGGTTACGCAGTTGGCGGAAATGCTCCCCGGCATTGAGTTGCACCACGAGGCACTCGACGGCCGCGGATATCCCTACGGACTGCAGGGCGATCAGATTCCGCTTCTGGCGCGTGTAATCGCCGTGGGTGACACTTTCGACGCGCTGACTACCAATCGTCCGTACCAGCAGGCGCATACGCCCGAGCAGGCGTTGCAGATTATCCGGAACCTGGCCGGCAAGCGCCTCGATCCCAAAGCGGTGGAGGCTCTCCTCGCGGTCTATGCCCGCGGCGAAATCAAAATCCAGCGCTTCACCATCAAGCGCCCGATCGCACCCTCACCCGCGGAGGCACCCGTGGTCGCAGTCGCCGCGGCTACGGCAACCCCGTCCGCCACCGCCGCAACCGCAACCCTGGAAAGAACCCGCGTGTAATGCGGTTGACGGGGCAAGCACTGCCTGCCGTAAAAAATTTCTGGAGGGCTGAAAGGCCAGCTGAAAAACCACGGCGTTAGTGAACATTTATGAGATGCTCTGGACAGCTTGCTGGAGTTTGAGTGTGGCGGCGAGGACGCCGCCACGACAGCCGGCGGGACGCCGGCGCTACGAAACCTTCACAGCGCGGCCACTCGTCGCTGCACCAGCAGAAAATACGCCGCCACTAGAACCAGCACCAGCCCGTTCACACCCAACACGATCGGTGCGGTGAACATTGGAACGAGCCATCCCGACAGCAAGTTGCCCATCGGCATGCCCCCGCGGAAAGCGAAGTTGTACACGCTCATTACCCGTCCGCGCATTTCATTGGTGATGATCAATTGTACGAGCGACGTCATCGTGGCAAACACCGCCATCATCGAGGCTCCCACCACCACCAGCGTGGCATAGCTGACGGGCAAAGACTTCGACAGGGAGAAAACCGCAATCCCCGCGCCCAGGCAGATCAGCATCAGCAGCGCGAACCGTCCCTTGCTGCGCATGTTGCCCAGCCCCGCGATCGCCAGCGATCCACAAATCGATCCCACTCCCATCAGCGACAGCAAATTCCCGTAGGTCTCTGGCCCGCGATGAAAAATATCTTTCACGAACACGGGTATGTACGTCCGCATCGGCATGGCCAGGAATGTCATTAGGAACGCCAGCACGATCAGTCCCACCATCGAGCCCTGGTGCCAGATGAACTTGATCCCCTGCGTCAGGCTTTTGTACATCGACTGCTTCGTATTTTCCGGCACGAATCGCGATGAGATCATCGACAGCGAAATGATCGGTGCCAGAAACGAAAGTGCATTTAGTCCGAAGCACCACTTTTCTCCCAGCTTCGCCAGCGTGATCCCGGCCAGCGCCGGCCCCACCGTAACCGCCAGATTGAACTGGATCGAGTTCAGCGCAATTGCGTTCGGCATGTCCTCCTTGTCGACCAGAGTCGGAATCAGCGCCGAATACGCAGGGCCGCCAAACGCCTGCGCCAGTCCCGACACGAATGACAGACATAGGATCGGCCACACATGGGTCAGCCCCATGGCCACCAGAACTGTCAGCGTCCCCGCGCTCGCCATCTGCAGCCACTGCGACACCAGCAGAATCTTCCGGCGCTCGGTGCGGTCCGCCACCACGCCGCCGATGATCGTAAACAAAAAGATGGGAAGCCCCGCCAGAAACTGATCCAGCCCCAGCAGGCGGGCGGAATGGCTCAGCCGGTAGATGAGCCAGCCCTGCGCCACGATCTGCATCCAGGTGCCGATGCTGGACGTGCAGGCGCCGATCCACATGAGGCGGAAGTCGCGATAGTGAAATGCCTTGAAGATTCTGCGAAGTGTCGGCGTTGGCATGGGTTCCGTGCGGACTCGTTCCAGAATCTATCTTCGCACGAGAAGGTGTTTCTTGCCTCCGTCACATCTGCAACCCGGCTAAAACGAAAATCATGAACCCCAAAGGCGCGAAGGTCCACGAAGAGCCTACTGATTAGGTGTTTCGTTTGTGAACCTCGTGGCCTTCTTGGTTAAGGACTCTCGCCTCCCTTTACACCGGACGCCGATCAGTGCAAAATCGTCGGGCCTAACGTTCGCTCACGGAGTGCCATCGTGACTCGCTGCCCGGCCTGCGGAACTCAAGCTACCCACTCGGCGGAAGTCTGCCCACGGTGCGGCGCCGCACTCAACGCCTCTCCCACAATGTCCATCTCGTCCGCCGCCTCGGAGGCTCCCACCATCGCCGTCGCCCCATCTCACGACTCCTCTCCCGCCCGCGGATTCACTCCCGGCAGCATGATCGCCGACCGCTACCGCGTGGTGTCGCTGCTCGGCCGCGGCGGCATGGGCGAAGTCTACGGTGCCGATGACCTCAAACTCGGCCAGCGCGTCGCGCTCAAGTTTCTGCCTACGCAGCATGGAAAGAGCCAGAGCTGGCGCGAAGGGTTTTATGCCGAAGTCCGCATGGCGCGCCAGGTCTCCCATCCCAACGTCTGCCGCGTGTACGACGTCGGAGACAGCAACGGCCAACTCTTCCTCTCGATGGAGTTTGTTGATGGCGAAGATCTCGCATCGTTGTTGCGCCGCATCGGGCGCCTGCCCGACGACAAAGCGGTCGAGATCGCGCAGCAGCTGTGTTCGGGCCTCGGCGCCGCGCATCGCAGTGGAGTGCTGCATCGTGATCTCAAGCCCTCGAACGTCATGATCGATGGCAAAGGCCGCGCCCGCATCACCGACTTCGGCCTGGCCATCGCTTCCGACGACGCCGATACCAAAGCGAGTCCCGCAGGCACTCCGGGATATGTCGCCCCGGAATTGTTCAGAGGCGCCGCGCCCTCGGTGCAAAGCGACCTGTACGCGCTAGGCCTGGTTCTCTACGAACTGTTTACCGGGAAAAAAGCATTCGAGGCCACCAGCCTGGCTGAGCTCTACCGCAAGCAAACCGAAACCAATCCCACACCACCCTCCAGCGTCGTCAAGAACTTCGACCCCGCAGTTGAGCGGGCGATTTTGCGGTGCCTCGACCACGATCCCGCGCAGCGCCCGCGCTCTGCGCTGAGCGTCGCTGGAGCGCTCCCTGGAGGCGATCCGCTAGCGGCAGCGCTCGCCGCCGGTGAAACTCCATCACCTGACATGGTAGCGGCCGCTGGGCCACAGGGCGCGCTGCGGCCTGCTCTCGCCTGGGCGTGTCTGGTGGCTTCGATCGTCGTGATCCTTGCCACTTCAATCTTCATCGCACCGCATGATACGGATTGGGGTCTAGCTCCCATGCCGAAATCGCCCGAGGTGTTGGCCGATCGTGCGCAGGAGTTAGCAATGAGCTTGGGCTATACGTCCGCAGTGGATCGAGCATACTGGATTGGAACCGACCAGGACTATCTCCAATATGCCTCCGCTCACCCTGATAGCAAAGACTGGAAGCGCACGGCGGGGCAGGTCTGGCCGTCGACAGTAGATTTTTGGTACCGGCAAAGCCCGCAGTGGATGATGCCTGCGGTAGCATTCGGCGGTCCTCCCAATGTCACCGCATCCGACCCTCCTCATGAGTCTGCGGCCATGGTGACGACCCGCTTCGACATGCAAGGCAATCTGTTATTCCTGCGCGCGGTTCCGCCCCAGGTTGACCCCGGAGGAACGAGTCAGTCGCCGGATTGGAGCCTGCTGTTTTCTGCGGCCGGACTGGATAAGGCTCGTTTCGCTCCGGCAAGCCCCAAGTGGGCTCCGCCCGATGCCTTCGACAGCCGCGCGGACTGGGAAGGTCGCTTGCCCGGGCACCCGGATCTGCCCTTGCACGTCAGTGCTGCAGCGTTCCATGGTGTGCCAGTTTATTTCCAGGTGATTGCTCCCTGGGACACACCGCGGCGTGGCGCTCCCACTCAGTTTGGACCGGGCACCACGGTGTCGAGCCTGGTAACGGCTGCTCTCCTGATCGGGGTGGCGGTGCTGGGGGCGCTTTTCGCACGACGGAATCTTCGCCAGGGACGTGGCGACAGCCGCGGTGCGCTCCGCTTGATGGCCTTCGCGGCCGCTACGTACGTGATCTACGCGCTCTCGAATTACCACTACATCCCGCGAACCGATTACATCCTTTTTCAATTCGTACTTCTGGCGATTCCGCTCTTCTTCTCAGTGGTTCTGGGAATCGGATATGTGGCAGTCGAGCCGTATGCCCGGCGATATTGGCCTACGCTGATGGTTTCCTGGCAGCGGCTTCTAAGCGGTCGCCTACGCGATCCACTGGTGGGGCGCGATATCCTGTTTGGTGTGCTGGCAGGGGCAATTTCGACCGCCTTACTTCTGGGGGTCAACGCCCGCGTCGGCATCTCCGAAGCCTTCCCCGTCTTCAGCCCATTCGGCGCGGGCGCTTGGGCGTCGGTAGGTGGCGCAGTGTTTCGGCTGTCCCAATCAGGGTACGGGGCGATGGAGCGGCTCGCGTTATTGACGATTGCGACAGGTGTGTTGCGGAAAAAGTGGCTGGCAGTGCTGCTCACGGGATTACTGCTTGTAGGGCAAGATGCCTCGCCCAACCTAGTCGACGTTGTCCTGACAATAGTGTATGCGGCGATGTTCCTGATCGTTCTCGTGCGGTTCGGTCTGATCGCGATCGCCTGCTTCACCGTCGTCTTTAATTGCCTTGCAGCTTCTCCACCGTTGGACTTCTCGCAGTGGTACGCCGGCCGCGCCGTGATCGGGCTGCTCATCCCAGTGGCTTTGGTTCTCTATGGCTTTTACGTCTCGCTGGGGAGCCAGCCGATTTTCGGGAAGGCGCTCGAGGATTGAGCATCTCTCAACTGTGTGACGGCGCGTCTCGCCCGGCTGTAGCGGGGCACCTCGCCTGCGCCTCTTGCCCGTATAATCAAGCTTCAGGCCTTCTATGATTCAGACCCTGTTTGGCAGCCTCGAGGAAGAAAAGAAAACCGGCTTCTTTGACCGCATGAAGCAGGCGGTCACGCGCACCCGCGAAAACCTCGCCGAACGCATCGAAGAGGTCGTCTCCTTCGGCAAGGAAATCGACCGCAACACGCTCGACGATCTCGAAGCCACGCTCATCGCCGCCGATCTCGGCAACACTACTACGCAGGAAGTCCTGGGAAAGCTGCGCGAGAAGGCCGACCGCAAGCAAATCAAAGACGTGCAGGAACTCAAGCGCCTGCTGAAAGAAGAGTTGCTGGCGATTCTGAACGCGGCCAACACGCGGCCGGTCAGCCGAGTCGAAGGCGCTCCGGAAGTGATTCTGGTGGTCGGGGTGAACGGAACGGGCAAGACCACGACGATCGGCAAGCTGTCTCAAGTATTCCGCTCGCAAGGAAAGAACGTGCTGCTCTGCGCTGCCGACACCTTCCGCGCGGCCGCCATCGAGCAACTCGAAATCTGGGGACAGCGCACCGGCACAGAGGTCATCAAGACCAAACCCGGAGGCGATCCCTCGGCCGTGTTGTTCGACGCGTTGCAAGCTGCCGTGGCGCGCAAGGCAGACTACGTGGTCGTCGACACCGCCGGCCGTTTGCACACGAAGTCGAGCCTGATGTCGGAACTCGAAAAGATGCGGCGCACGGCACAGCGTATTATTCCCGGAGCTCCGCACGAAACTCTGCTTGTGATGGATGCGACCACGGGGCAGAATGGCTTGCAGCAGGCGCGCATGTTCACCGAGTCCGCGGGGGTGACCGGAATCGTCCTCACCAAGCTCGATGGCACGGCGAAGGGTGGGGTCGTAGTCGCGATCTCGCGCGAACTCGGGCTTCCCGTAAGGTATGTCGGCGTGGGTGAGAAGGCAGGCGACTTGCTGCCGTTCGACCCGAAGGAATTTGTGGACTCGCTGTTTGAATAGGAGTGCTCATGCAAGATGCTGGTCAGAAACCCTCGCGACTCAAGCTCTTGCTCGATTTCGTGAAGCGCCTGCTGGGCAAGAAGCCGACCGCACCTCCCGGAGATCCGTACGCCTATGTGATGGCTCCTGTGCGTCGCGGCCCAACAGGACGCAGCGGCGCTGCCGTCGCCGAGATTGAAGACGATTCGTATCGAAGCTTTCCTCCGCGCAGTTGAAGCGATTACAAATCAAGTAAACTCATCGGCTTTGTCATCCGGAGCGAAGCGAAGAAGTTGCCCTCAGCCTGTCGAAGGAACCTATGCACTCCAGGCCAGTTGCACAGATCCTTCGCGGCAGAAAGACGCCGCTCAGGATGACAAGGCTGGTGCAGTTCCGTCGTGGTAGATTTCTCCTGGATGCCCGCTCACTCTGCCACCGGCTCAATGGACTTTTAAGCAATAATGGCTTTGGAGGTGGGTACTCATGTTTGGCATGCGTGGACTTCAGCTGGTAAGACGGTTGGTCGTCGCGGCGGGGTTGGTGGCAGCGGCTCTGCCAACGCTTGCGGCGAAGAACGCAAAGCCGGAGTTCGGACCCAATGTTCTATTCTTCGATCCGTCGATGCCATCGCAGGCAATCCAGAAGCAGATCGATGCTGTATACGCGGTGCAGGAGCACAACGAGTTCAGCGCGCAACGGAATGCGCTACTGTTCCTGCCCGGAAGCTATTCGGTGAACCTGCCCGTGGGCTTCTACACCGAAGTGATAGGGCTAGGCGCGTCGCCCGATGCAACGAAGATTAAAGGCAACATGCATGCGGATGCGAATCATGAGCACAACAATGCAACGACGACTTTCTGGAGAGCTGCGGAAGGGCTCTCGGTTGATCCGGCGGGCGGCTCGATGCAGTGGGCGGTCTCGCAGGCGGTCTCGCTGCGGCGGATGCACATACGCGGCGACCTGGTGCTCCACCAACATCACGGTTGGGCCAGCGGTGGTTGGATGTCGGATTCACTGGTAGACGGAAATGTCGATTCCGGAAGCCAGCAGCAATGGATCTCACGCAATTGCGATTGGAAGAGTTGGACGGGCTCGAACTGGAACATGGTGTTCGTCGGCGTGGCGACTCCGCCGGAGGGGGCATGGCCTAAGCCGCCGTACACGAAGGTAGCCTATACGCCAGTGGTCCGCGAGAAGCCTTTCCTGCAGGTGAACGCTGCGGGTGAGTTCAGCGTGCGGGTTCCGGAACTGCACAGCGACAGCGTCGGAATTACGTGGCGCAGTGGAGAAACGGCGGGAGAGACGATTCCAATTACGCAGTTTTATATCGCGCGCCCGGATGTGGATACAGCGGAGACGATCAACGCTCAGCTTGCCCGGGGCAAAAACCTGATTCTGACGCCCGGGATTTACGAACTGGCGGCTCCGATTCACGT
Source organism: Acidobacteriota bacterium (assembly GCA_013289685.1). Taxonomy (GTDB): domain Bacteria; phylum Acidobacteriota; class Terriglobia; order Terriglobales; family Acidobacteriaceae; genus Sulfotelmatobacter. The sequence goes on from JABCZL010000020.1 coordinate 59,304, forward strand.
GACGCGCCCGCATACGGTGGTGCTGGGTCTGGGTTTTGCGACGCTGCGTCCGGTGAAGGGCACGGCGGCGATGATGACAGCCGATGCGGACGGAATCGAGATTGCTGGGCTGCTCTTTGATGCGGGCCCGAGTGAGTCTCCGGTGCTGCTGGAGGTGGGACCGGAGGGAAGCCGGGAGCGCCATGCGAAGGACCCAATCGCGCTGCACGACGTTTTCTTTCGTGTGGGTGGCGCGGGAGTAGGCCGGGCCAAGGTAAATTTGAGGATCAACAGCAACGACACACTGGTGGACCATACGTGGATCTGGAGAGCGGACCACGGCGACGGAGTGGGCTGGGATCTGAACACCAGCGAGAACGGGCTCGTGGTGAATGGAAATGACGTCACGATCTACGGCCTCTTTGTAGAGCATCACCAGAAATTCCAGGTTCTGTGGAATGGCAATGGGGGGAGGACTTATTTTTATCAGTCCGAGATTCCTTACGATCCTCCCGACCAGGCGAGCTATACGAGTGCGCCCGGGGTGAATGGCTGGGCCTCCTACAAGGTGGCGGATGGAGTCACGAGTCACCAGGCTTGGGGGCTAGGCATCTACAGCGTCTTCATTTATCCGAATGTGACGCTGACCCGCGCAATCGAGACGCCGAGGAGCCCGGGGATTCGGTTCCACAATATGATCACCGTTGCGCTGGGCAATCACGGCGAAATCAGCCATGTGATTGACGACGCTGGGGGTGCGACCGCGATGCGCCCTCGCGTAACACCCAAGGTGACGAACTTTCCATGAGATGATGTAACCGATGATTATGGGTTCGAGTTCGCGTTTTATCACGGTTCCTAGCACGGATGCTCCGGTTGTGTGACGATCAGGTAGGTCTACCAAGAAGATGTTGACTTTCCGTTTGGGGCAGAGTAACTTTCCGCCCACGATCCTCCCCCCAAGGAAGTTGCTTTGGCAACCGACTCCAGTCAGGTTAGCTACTCGTTCGATGGAGCAACTGTTGCCGCTCGTCTACGACGAATTCCGGCGCCTGGCCGCATTGTCTCGCAGGGCGCGAAGAGCATACTCTGCCAAGCACGGCGCGGGTTCACGAAGCTCAACAGCCCGGCTGCACTCGATGAGCGGCAACGCCGGCTGGTGGAGTTGCGTTTCTTTGCTTGCCTTTCGACTGATGAAACTTCACAAGTGAGATTTCTCCAGCCACGGTGAAACAAGAATGGGCGACAGCAAGGTTATGGCTCTTCCAGAACATGAGCAGCCCCGCCGAAGCATGACACCGGAACGCTGGCAGCAGGTCAAAGGAGTTCTCGCGTCGATTCTGGACGCGGACCCGGGCGAACGATCTGCCTATCTGGATCGAGCCTGCGAAGGGGATCCTCTGCTGCGCCTGGAGGTTGAGAGCCTGCTCGCGGCGGACCAAGTATCGGAGTCCGCATTCCTCAACGTCCCGTTGATGGAAGTGGCCTCTTCGCATGATTCAGATGCAAAGGCGCGAATCGGGCACCGGATCGGTCCTTATCATCTGGTCGAAGAGATTGGTGTTGGCGGCATGGGCGAGGTGTACCGCGCTTTCCGCGCCGACGATCAATACCGCCAACAGGTCGCGATCAAGCTGGTGCGGGCCGGCCACGACTCTAGGTTCGTGGTCAGCCGCTTCAAGAACGAACGGCAGATTCTAGCCAACCTCAATCATCCCAACATCGCGCGTCTCCTCGATGGCGGAACTGCAGAAGACGGTGCGCCGTACTTCGCCATGGAGTTAATCGAGGGCGATCCCATTGACCAGTACTGCGAAAGCAACCGTCTGTCGACTACGCAGCGCTTGAAGCTCTTCCTGCAGGTGTGTTCGGCGGTCCAGTACGCACATCAGCATCTGATCATCCATCGGGATATCAAGCCCAGCAACATTCTTGTCACCTCAGAAGGTGTACCGAAGTTGCTGGATTTCGGCATCGCCAAGATCCTCGACACCGATGTCGTCTCTGGCCAGTTCGAACCCACTTTGACCATGTTCCGAGCCCTGACCCCGGGCTATGCCAGCCCGGAGCAGGTGCGGGGCGAAGCCATCACCACGGCCAGCGATGTTTACTCCCTGGGTGTCGTCCTTTACGAACTGCTCACCGGTCGCCATCCCCACCGGCGACCCGAGAGCACTCCCGAGGAAATGGCTCAAGCCGTTTGCCAAGTCGAGCCTGTCAAGCCGAGCGTGGTGGTGCGGAAAAGCAAAAAATCGGACCCTAACGAAACCGGCACCGCCTTGCCTCAGGTCATTGAAGGGTCCGCCGACAAACTGAGCAAAAGACTGAGCGGCGACCTGGATAACATCCTCCTCATGGCCTTGCGCAAGGAACCTCCACGGCGCTATGGCTCCGTCGAACAGTTCCAAGAGGATATCCGCCGGCACTTAGAGAATTTGCCCGTCATTGCCCGCAAAGATACAGCCCGATATCGAATGACGAAGTTTGTCGCTCGCCATAAAGTTGGAGTTGCTGCGACCGCCATCGTGGTGCTGACTCTCGCGATCGGAGTTGCTGTCACCGTGCGCGAGGCGCGAATTGCGCAACGCCGCTTCGACGATTTGCGTAGCCTTGCCAGTTCGCTGATTTTTGACGTGCATGATGCGATTCGGGACCTTCCCGGCTCAACCCCGGCTCGCAAATTGATTGTGGCCAAGGCGGTAAAGTATCTCGACAGCCTTGCGCAAGACGCACAGCGCGATCCTTCCCTGCAGCGCGAACTGGCCGCCGGATATAGACGAATCGGCGAAGTCGACTCCTCCAATCTTGGAGATCCCGTCGGCGCTGTGGCCAGCTACAAAAAAGCTTTGACGATCCGGCAAGCGCTGCTGGCTTCGCGTAGCGCCACCCTCGATGACCTGGTGGAGTTCGCTGAGACCACTCGTCTCACTGTCAGCGCATCGCTGAAGATTGATACTCCGCAATCGACCGGTCTCGAAACTCTGCAGCATGCTGCCCAGATGCTGGAGCAGGCTCTGGCTCAACACCCTGGTCACCCGGACATCCTTCGGGTGTTGGCTCGTAACTATGCACAACAGGCCGGTCTTCTGTCTGGTGCTTTTGGCCTGTCGCATCTGGGGAACGTCACGGCCGCGCTCCAACCTCGTCGCCGAGAATTGGAATTGACGGAACAACTTTGTGCCTTGCAGCCGAATAATCCAGACTCCCAGCGCGACTTGGCAGCCTCGCTCGGTTTTATGGGAGATTTGCTGTACGCCACCGGCCAAGAGGACGAAGCATCACAAGACTACGTCAGAGCGGAGAAGATACTTGAAACCTTGGTGACGCCATCACCAACTGCGAAGGTACTGATGGCGTTATACGACAGCCACTATCGCATGGGACCCATCAAGCTGGCGCGCGGCGACCTGCAAGGCGCTACTGTGGAGGCCCAGCGTACGGTCGAGATCGCCAATCAACTCAGCACGGCTGACCCCCTGAACACCATGGCCCGACTCCTGCTTGCGGCTGCATACTCAGATCTGGGCGACGCACTGTCCAGGGCACAGGATGTCAGCGCAGCGAATTCGGCGATTGCCAATGCCATGCGCATCGACGCTGACCTGGTAAAGAATCACCCGAGGGGCAGGGAGTTCCCCCACATGCAAGCCTTCCGCTTCGAGGCGGCAGCCTCTGACTTTCAGAGGATGGGAGAGCTTGCGAAGGCTCTCCACTTCTACGAGCAATCCCTGGCCACTTTCTCGGAAATACAACGGTCAGATCCGAGCGACGCTGGGAATCGACACTGTCTAGCTGCAGCTTATAACGGAATGGGCTGGACCCTCGCCCTCCTCCATCGTCCCAGAGAGGCCGAGGAGTTGCATCGCAAGGCGTTGCGTTTTGCGGAACCTGATGCAACCGCCAGTCACCCGGACGAAGAAGCCCTCTATCGAACCGCCGACGCTTACAGCGGACTCGCCGACGATGAAAACATCCTGGCCGAGGAGACCACGCAGAGCAAGTCGGCGAAAATCGAACATTGGGAAAACTCACGCAATTATTACCAGCAAAGCCTGAAAGTCTGGAGCCAGGTTCCGAGACCAAAGATCATCAGCCCGGAGGGGAATGACTGCGTTCCACCCGCGGTTGTCGCCCAGCGGTTAGATCGGGTGAATGCCCTGTTGTCCGACTCTGTCCAGAATCGTTAACGTGACAATATCACTGTCTGCACTAACTGTTGCGCTTCCGTGCATTCGGTTTCGCCGAGTCACGGTGCGGTGCGCTCGATGCTTGCGCTGCAGACGCGCCGGAACCAGGTGCCCTGCGTTGGTCTTTGGGATAGGAGTTGCTGTGAGGGAAAAAGAGACAGCGCGAGGTGCGTTTGGGAGCTAAGCCCCTTGTACTGCGAGAATCATAGTTTCTCAGTGGGTGAAACGGTCTCGCTCCGATTGACACAATGACTGTGTGGGCGAAACTGCCGTGGCAAAAATAATTGAGTTTTACATACCGACCAAATTCGCGAAGCGTGTGAAGTGGGTTCCTCCGCAGCAACGGGGGAGAGTGATCGAGTTTTGCCTGCCTACGAAAAAATCTGCTTGAGGTCGAACGGGATAAGTACTCTGCGGAGGAGCGCGGCATGGGGGCTCTGACGCTCGATTAAGAGCCTGATTTCTGCTTCACGCAGAAGGCTGCAAGGCTGAGCAGTCTTCATTCCGAAGCCCCGGCGACTGAAAATCTTCGCGAAGATGTCGCCCGGTGTAGCGACGCCCCGACCGGCGGCGCCGCCGATGCCAACAGCCAAGGTCTTCTTGATAGCAATCTCCTACCGGGGATACGCTCCCGTAATGTAGCCTTCCAACTCCTGAATGGTCTGTGCCTGACCGGAGATAGTCCACTTGACCAAATCGCCGATTGAAACCACTCCGATCACTGTGTCATTGTGAAGGACCGGCAGATGGCGAAAATGGTGCTTGGTCATAATGGCCATGCACTCGTCCACGGTGTGCTGCGGACTCACGAATACAACCGGGCTGGTCATGATCTGGCGGACGAGCGTCTCTTTTGAAGAACGGCCCAGGAGGATAACTTTGCGTGCATAGTCACGCTCCGACAGGATCCCGACCAATCTGTTGTCGGAAATGACCAGCAAGGCGCCAATCCCGTGCTCGGCCATCTTCTCAATCGCTTCATAGACGGACTGATCAGGTGCTACCGATAGCACCCTGTTCTCGTCTTTGCTTTTCAACACCATTCCGATCGTGTCGGAGAGTTTCATGACGTCCTGCTTCCATGCATTGGCTTGTCGGTTCGTGCGTTCCACACTCGGTTGCCCCAGTTGTCGCGGAGCAGACGCTTGTCCGTGCCCTTGACCAGTTCTGGTGCGACGATCCCGTCTTCTGCATCGTCTGCATCGTCCGGCTGTAACTGCAATCTCATCACCCTGGCTGAAACGGATACCCATCTCCTCTGGAAACGGTTTAGGGCACACACAGATGTGGAATTTGTCATCTCAGCTCTTGGCTTCGCTAGCAATAAGGCCGTTTACTCAGTCACCATCTAGGAAGACAGCAAGAATCGTATACCTTGGAGGCTATCTCAGGCTAGAAGGAACCAACTATAACGAATCCAATTTTGGACGAGTGTCGGCCGACCGGAAGCTATCCAGAAGCGAACTCGTAGTCGATGAGCCGCCGCCCGTGCGGGACGACGAGGGAATTGCCTGGGGAGGAAGGCCAATTTTTCGCGTGGCCTGCCGGAATCTGGGATCGGAGCGGAACCCCAGGAACGCTGGGTCGATGGCGAGCAAGAGACATGAATTCGAGTGCTGATCGAGCGCTCGATTAAGCCATTCGAAAGCTGCTTCTTTGTCACCCAACGCAGCGTAGATATCGGCAACGTAATAGAAAGGCACATACTTGCTCGCGGTTGGCTTCCGCATCTCTGCGATCATCCGCATCGCGCCTGCCCTGTCCCCCGAGTGGGCATAGGCCACGCCCAATTTCATCAAAGCATCGGGATCCTGGCCGGAGACTTCCAGATACCTACTAATTTCCTGGACCGCTATCTTGAATTGCCTCTGTCTTTCCTGAGCCATCCCTAGCAAAAGGTGGGCATCGGCGAAATCCGGGTCGTGAGCGAGAATCTGGTGGGCCACTTCGATCGCTTTATCCTGCTGACCGGAATAGTAGTAGACCACTCCCTTATCGGTGCTCAAAATGAGTGAGAGCGGGTCCAGATCTTGCGCCAGGTTGAATTCCCGAACCGATTCATCGAACCGCTGCTCCAGCATCAGGGTTAATCCATACCACTGATGGGCCGCGGAGTAGTTTGGAGAGAGTTGGAGAGCGCGCTGGAACTCTTGCTCAGCGAGCCCAGAATTCCAGCCGTCCAGGAAGGTAATCCACGCGAAGAGGGCGTGCGCTTCACCCGAGGACTCGTCCCAACGCAAGGCCTGCTGCGCGGCGGCACGGGCTTTGGGCAGAACTTCACGTGGGGAGGCCTGATCATTGGCTCCAAGTGTCGAGTAAGCTTCAGCCAATCCCAAGTATGCCTGCGCAAAAGCTGGATCCTTCTCCAGCGCCTGGTTGAAATACCCGATTGCCTTCCACAGCTCAGGTGGAGTTCTCCGGTTCAGCCAGTAGCGACCACGCAAGTTAAGTTCACGAGCTTCGGCATCAATTCGGCGCGGTTCTTCAACCGGCTGCCCGATCTGCACCAAACGGACGCGCAAGGTGGCCGCAATCGTTTGTGTAATCTCATCTTCGACAGCAAACGCATCGCTGCTCTTGCGGTCGTAGGTTTGCGACCAGACATGGTATCCATCTGCTGCCCGAATCAGCTGAACGGTGATCCTGAGTCGATCTCCACTTTTTTGCAGGCTTCCTTCCAGTACGGAAGCAACATTCAACTGTTCCCCGATGGAACGAACATCCTCAGGTTTGTTCTTGAACTTAAACGCCGACGTACGAGCCACCACACGCACCCCAGGCAACTTGCTCAATGCGCTGGTAAGTTCGTCGGTAACTCCGTCACAGAGGTATTCGTTGTCGGGGTTCCCAGTCAAATTCAGCAGAGGAAGCACAGCAAGAGAGGGGTGCTGAGCCGGAGCCGCAGCTCGCGATTGGTGAGCGCGAAACCAATAAATCAGAGTGCCGACAATTGCCACGAACAACAACACCAGACCAATCCCGGCAAGCTGGCGGTACCTGGTGGGTGGGGACGGCTCAACAACGGCGAGGGGAAGTTCCTTCGCGCCCCTCTGGCTAAAAGCCGCTGCATAGCTTCCCTTGGGTACAGTAATGCAGATCGGGTCCTGAACGCCCTCGGTTTCGTAGTAGTCCTTTAGCTTAGAACGAAGCCGGCGAGCTGCCATGCGCACAACGGGATCCAGTCGCGGATCGAAGGACGAGTCTCGGTCGAATACCTCAACCCCTAACCGATATTCCTTTAGTTGGCCGCCTTCGCCATGCAAGGTGTGTTCTACCGTATAGCGCAGAAAACGTCTGAGGCTGTCCGCGTCGCGGAAGATGGCGCTGGAGAGAATCTTCTCCAGTTCCTTCCCTACGTCGGGCTCGGCGAAGATATCCTCGCGCCCTTGCTGGATCTTTGGCCCGGCCGGACTTTGGGTGAGCGATGGTTCCATCCCATGCTCCGAGAGATTAATCGATATTCAAAACTCTTTGGTGAGCGCTGGCTAGAAGCCCCAGAATCCATGCCAGTTTACCGTAACTTTACCCCAAAATGCTTGTTTGAGGCCTCACCGTTGGGCAGAATAGGCCCCGCGACTATGACCAATCTGCCAGAAATCGCTGAAGGTGACGCCATGACATCCAATGCTGTTGATGCCTCTGCGCGTAAAGGTCGCTTGCAAGGATCGCTTGGATCGCCACGCCGGCGGTCCTGGGGCGCGCTGGGTGAGACACTGGTATTGACGCTTCTGCTCGTGGCCGTATCTTCCATTCTCTCCTGGGCGGCCCAAAAGCCGGCTAAGTTCACGACGGGGCAGCTTTTCTTTGTTGGCGAGGACTACCGGGAGGATCTGACCATCACCTGGCTGGCATACGGCGACTTTAACAACGACGGCAAACTCGATCTGGTCAGTGCTGATGGCGGGGGCCCGGCGTTCAGCGTGATGCTGGGCAACGGGGACGGAACCTTCCAACCCGGCAACGTAATTTACCTTCCCACAGGAAGTGCTGCGCCGGAATACGTCGCTGTGGGCGACGTTGATCACGACGGAAATCAGGACGTGTTGGTGCGCACAGCCGCCACTCCGTCGATCGTCTACGTCTATCTAGGCAATGGCAAGGGCGGATTTTCCCTGGCCGGGAGCTATGCCACCGGAAACAGCGTATATGGAAACTATCACGGATTCGCGCTGGCCGATCTGCGAGGGATTGGCAAGCTCGACATCGTGGCCACCAACCGCGATGACAATACGGTCTCGGTCTTGCTGGGCAATGGCGATGGTACGTTCAAGCCCCAGGTCAGCTATCCGACAGGAACTAGCACGGCCCCCGTCGACCTCGCCGTGGCTGATTTCAATAAAGACGGCCATCTCGACTTAGTAACCGTCGATTCGGTCGCAGGTATCAGCATTCTGCTCGGCGACGGACACGGAGCCTTCCAGGCTCCAACTTTCTACGCGGGCGGGTTCAGTGGGGCGTCGGGCATCGCCGTTGGGGACCTGAAGGGCGACGGCAATCTGGATGTCGTGATCGCTTCCTGGGACGGGGCAACTGTCTTCCTGGGTAGCGGCTCGGGCACATTTCAGCCAGGCGTGTCGTACTTCGTACCGTGGGGCAACTCCGTCGCAATTGGCGATCTGAACGGTGACAAGAAGCTGGACTTAGTCGTCTCAGATCAATATGACTCAGCCCTTTACGTACTGCTGGGCAAGGGAGACGGCACATTCCAGACAGCGGTTGGATACGTGACCGATTGGGCCTCGCAGTCGGTGGTGTTGGCCGACTTCAACCGAGACGGCAAATTGGACGTCGCTGTGGGCAATACCTCTGGCGCGCAGGGCACTTTAGTTTTGGGCAATGGCGACGGCACACTGCGGACGGGGTACGACTCTGGCTTTTCGTCTACAAACTATGCATACGGAATCACTTCGGCGGATTTTAACAACGACGGTAACCTTGATGTGGCCTATGCCACTGGAAATGGAATCGACATCTCGCTGGGCAGCTCCCATGGCGTCTTGGGACCTCGGTCGAATGTCAGCTTGACCGGAGGCGTTGGCGCTATCTACGTGACGGCCGCCGATCTCAATCATGACGGAAATACCGACCTCGTCGCTTCCACCTCGGGCTTTGCCGGAACGAATCAGGTGGCTGTTCTTCTGGGCAAGGGCAACGGAAAGTTTAGTGCTCCGGTGTTTTATCCGACGGGAAATACTTCGGGACCAGGCGTAGTGGCGGTTGCCGATATCAACGGCGACGGGAAACCCGATATTGTCATCTCGAGTCCGGATGGAAGCTTGAATGTGCTTCTCGGCAAAGGGAACGGCACATTCGAGAAGGCGATCACCACCGCGGGCGCCACCGGGACCGCTTCCTACATTGCCATCGGCGACTTTAACAAAGACGGCAAGCTCGACGTGGCCCTGGCTAATTACCCTGGATCGACGGTAGAGGTGCTGTTGGGAAACGGCGACGGCACGTTCCACTCGCCAATTGCCACTCCGAGTTTGAGCTATCCGCAGGCCCTCGTAACCGGAGATTTCAACAAAGACGGAAAACTCGACTTGGCGGTCGCCAGTGGCGCCAACAATGGCGAGGTAGCGATTTTCCTGGGGAACGGCGACGGCACATTTTCAGGTCCGAAGATCGTTACCTATATCCCCACCGGATTCGGCGGTGGGACCAGCCCGAGCGACATCGCTACTGCTGACGTGAATGACGATGGCAAGCTTGATCTGCTGGTTACACTGAACGCAACGCACGTCCACCTGGGTTGCGGATACTTTCCCGATTGTCAGGAAGCGGACCTGGGTCTGGTGGTGCTGCTGGGTGACGGTGCGGGAGGATTCTCAGTCACTCCCAGCGGTCCGTTCCTCATAGGTGCCAGTGTCTTAGGAATCGCCGTGGGAGACTTCGACCGCGACGGAGCGCCCGACGTTGCGGTACTCAATGCGTGGTTTGGCTATAACGAACTCACCCTGCTTCTCAACCGCGTGCTGCCAGTCAGCGTCTCACCGCTCAGCATCAACTACGGGGCACGGCAAGCCGGCACGTCCAACTCGCAGACGATCCTCGTGACCAACGACTTGAGCAAATCGCTCGCCATCAGCACCATCGCACTCGGAGGAACGGACCCCGGAGACTTCAACTTCAATTCTGCCTGTGGATCTAGTTTGGAATCCGGTGGCCACTGCACCATCACGGTCACCTTCAAGCCGTCCATTGGCGGCACGCGCACCGCCAGCCTGGTCATCACCGATAATGCTCCCGCGGGATCGCAAACCGTACAACTCAGCGGAACGGGACTGGCCATAAAATTGGCGCCTACCAGTCTGAAGTTTGGGACCGTGACGTTGGGTCAAACCAGTTCCCTCCCAGTCACGGTCACGAACTTTAGCACAGCGGCCGTAAGCATCACAGCCCCGGGAATTACGATCGTGGGCGGGGCAGCCCGCGATTACACGCAGACCGATAATTGCGGCGCCACGATCGCGGCTGGCAACAGCTGCACGATTACGGTGAAATTTACTCCAACAATGACGGGCGCTCGCAGCGCAACCTTGGAAGTGAATGACAACGGCGGAGGAAGCCCGCAGAAAGTATCGCTGTCTGGGACCGGCCAGTAGGAGATCCTGAAATCAGGCCTGTCCCTCAGTTGAATTGTCACAACCCCTGAATCCAGCGGATGGCGTTGCTGCGAAATATTTTCTCAAGGACCGACTGTGGCAGGTTCAATCCACGCACCCGCTTGCCTTCCACGGTAAGGATCTCGCCGGTCGCCAGGAATTTCCAGTCACGTGCGTACCGGGCTTGCCATTCGGTCAACGCATCCCCGAGGTTGGCGTCCGCGTGTAAATCAAGATCGGTGCCGTACAGGACGCGATCTTGATACTTGATAAGAAATGCGCTCACCTTTTCCGGCGGCATGAGCATGAGGTATTCCATTCTCGCCGCTGTGTCGATCGCAAAATTCGGATACCTGTCCAAGTGGCTGGCGATGTTGTCGAGATCCCGCTCCATGCTGCCCAAATGGACTCCCACCATGCGCAGTTTGGGATTGTTCGCGAGCACATGATCACGCGCTTCAAGAATCCTCTGCTTCGACGGGAACCCGGATCGGTTGGCAACGTACCACTGCGGATTGTCCCGGTAGTAGGACCAGGACGGATCGGACGCATCCGGTGGCCCCCAAGCCACATCGGGTTCGGCCTGATGTGTCATCAGCGTTTTGCCATGGGCGGCGATGTCTTTGTAAATCGGGTCGAACCTCGGATCATCGGCCATGACATATTGGCCGCGACTGTCCTTGATTTCCATTCCGATGTTCTTCCAGATCTTGACCGCTAAGGCTCCCTGTTGGAAGTCGCGGTCGATCTGGTTGATGGCGTCGGCGCTGAATGAGGCACTACCAAACTTGTACGGATCAAAGGTTGTACACAAGGCTATGTGGCCACGGCTCGACTGCACCAGCGCTCGTGCATCATCGATCTGCAGCTGCAACTGCTTGCGCTTGGGGTTCGTGTCGTCCATCACGAGGATATTCAGCAGTTTCAGGTTCAGCCGTTCGAGCATTTTCTGAAACGTGGGATCGGTCTTGAAGACATGGACGTGAACATCTATGGGACGGATCGCCGCGAACGCGCGAAGGGCTCCTTCGTCATCGACGGGTTTTGTCGCAGCACCCGCCGCAGTGGGCGCTTGAGCCGTGGCGGACAGGGCGATCGAGAAACCTAATATGACTTGAGCGATAGTTCGCGAAAATCCGATCATCGCAAGCTTTCCATCACGGCAGAACCGCTTGGATCGCCCCTTTCGCGCCTGTACGCTGGGGGATCCGCTATCCAACGGCGAACGGAGTCAAGTGTCGACTCAGGGCTTGACTCCGTTGGCCAGCTGCGGTCAGAAATAAAACTTCAACGCAAACTGAATGAACCGCGGATCGTGGGCCGCCTGGGCAAAGCCGAAGGCACTCGACCCGTGCTGGGTAGCAATATTTGTGTTAAAGCTGCTCGGGTTGTCGAACTCCGGATCGTAGTGATTGAAGGCATTGAAGAACTCTGCCCGGAACTCGACGCGCTTTTGTTCACTGATGGGGAAAATCTTAAACAAAGAAATATCCCAGTTCTGGGTGCCAGGCCCCTGAATAATGTTTCGCCCAGCGTTGCCGAACGAGCCGACCACGGTGTTCGTCGCAAAGGCGCAGGTGTTAAACAGCGTTCCCGGCAGACATGGGTGTCCGTTGGGATTGCCGACCACGTTGGGCCTGGATGCGCTGGCAACCTCGCCGCCACCATCCGACGTGGAGAGGTTGGTGGAAATGTCGGTGGGTGTATACCAGTTTCCCGTGGTTGCGATGGCGATGCCAGCAACCTGCCAATTGCCGATGATCTGGTTCCAAACGCCCGAAGCATTTCCTCCGAAAGCCTTGTTTTTTCCAAAGGGTAATTCGTAGGCGTAGCTCAAAACGAAGCGCTGACGCACATCGATGTCCGAGTTGCCGTACTCCAGACGGGGATCGGTTTGGAGACGGAAGTCGCCCGCATTCTGCGATCCCAAGCTGGCGCTGGAAGCGTCATCAAGGGCGTGGCTCCAGGTATAGGCCGCCTGAAATTGCAGGCCGTGCGTGGGGCGCTTCTCGAAGCGAACCTGAAGAGAGTTGTAGTTGGAGATGTCGTTGGCGCGAAAGGTTGCGATGTTGACATCAAACACTGGATCGCAGTCATCGGTGGGAAGCAAGGCGCAGGTGGAGCCGGCAGGAGCGTTCGGAGCCACCGCATGAGCCGGTCGCCTGGGAGCGGTCGGGCAACCCAGCACGGTGAAATTGGTCGCGCACAGGGTTGCGAACTGCGGAAGGGTCGCGGGAGGCGCCTCGTTGCCGTTATAGAAGCCAAAGAGTTTCAGGCCATGCGAGCCGGCGTAGGAAACATCCAGTAACGTATCGGCCGGCATTTGATATTGCACGCCAAAATGCCACTGCTGATTGTAGGGAGTCCGCAGATGGGGATCGACGGAATACAGTTCCGGTGCGTTGGGGTTGGAAAGCGCGGTCGCGGGGAATCCATTGGCCAACGTGTTCGACCCACCGATATTCAGGGAAGCAACCGAGCAATTCAGCGCATTCCCGGCGGGGAAGGCCGGATTTGCGGCCAGATTTCCGCAGGGCGTCGAAAATGATTCGGCGGAGAAGAACGGAGGATTGAACCCCGGACTGGGATTGGAGTAAGGCCCATTCTCCTGCCCGCCATAGAAAATCCCGTAGCCGCTGCGGATGACGAGCTTGTCGGTGGCTCGGAAAGCGAAGCCGATACGCGGCGCGAAATTGTTTAGGTCAGGACTAATCAGTCCGCGGGTGCCGTGCACGATGGGTATGCTGGCTCCGAGCGTCTGCGGTAGTGGTTCATTCTGTCCGCTGGGAACAAGCATAGAGAGGGAGTTGAAAACGAAGGTTCCCTCCTGGTTGTTATGCTCCTTAACGGTGCTGAACACTTCATAGCGCAGGCCCAGATTAACGGTCAGGCGGTCGCTGGCCTTCCAGTCGTCCTCAACGAAACCCGCGTAGATTTGCCGGCGATAGTCAATGTTATGCAGGCTTGTAATCCCGCCACCGCCGGCAACGCCCAGCAACATGGTCGCGAAGGAACTGCCGCCGGTTCCCGGCGCCGCCGGGTTGTCAGTGAATCCGTTGCCGAAGGACAGGGCACCGCGCGGTTCGGCAGGCTGGAAAATGGTGAACTGTTCGATACGCACTTCGGTGCCAAACTTCAGCGAGTGGTGTCCCCGAATCCAAGTCAAGTTGTCAGTGAGAACATAGCTGTTCTGTTTCTCAATCGAAGGCAGGTAGGTGGAGCTTCCGATTCCAGCGGTGCCATCGCCGAAAGTGATATTCGGCAAGCCACCGTTGTTCGGACCATCAGGGACGTTGGGAAAGTTCAGTTGAGAACTAATGTTCTGGTTGGAGTTGAGCTGAAATCGGTGGGCATTGATTCGGTTGTACCCGAGTCGAAATTCATTGATCAAAGTGGATCGGAAGACGTGAGTTTCGCTTAATGCCACGCTACGGTAGGAATCGTCCTCATTCCCATCGAAGAACCCTCCCCCATCCAGCAGATTATTGAAAGGCGGAGGAATGAAACTGGGTTGGTTCTCGTAACTGAATCGCCCAAAGACATTGTCCCGGTCGCTGATTGTGTGATCGATGCGGACGTCGAAATTGTTGCGGGTTTCCTGGCGGTGCGGATCGGCAAGAAAGTTGGCGCCGTTAGTATTGGCGTTTGGAGTTGGCCAGTACGCGGACAGGCGGGCGGCCAGGGGATCCACTGCAGGAAATATATTGGTCGGGAAGCCGGTGCCGGCGCTATAGCCGCCGATGGGGATGCCGCAAAAACCGGTGGGACTTGAAGCCGATGCCTGGGTAAGACGGGTATTGAATATTTCGCCGGCATAGGTGGGATTCCCATTGCAATCGGTACCCGTCACAGTAGAAGTGTCGAGGGAACTCGAGAAATCTCCGCTAATCTGCGCCGGTGTGGGAATGAACTCCAAAAAAGGCGTGGCCTGGCGGATCCGCAATCCCTCGTAGTCGCCGAAAAAGAAGGTGCGGTTCTTAATGATCGGTCCGCCCAACGTGGCACCGAACTGATTCTGCTTGTAAGGTTGACGGCTAGTATCAAACGCGTTGCGCGCATCGAGTTTCTCGTTCCTGATGAACTCGTATAGGTCGCCGTGGAAGTCGTTGGTTCCCGACTTGATCACTGCGTTCAGGATCGCTCCGTTTCCTCGCCCGAACTCTGCGCTGTAAGAGTTGGATTGCACTTTAAACTCGGCAATGGCATCCACCGAAGGCTGGATGACGAAAGAGGTCTCATTGAGCAGATCAGCCAGGTTTGAGTTGTTATCGACTCCGTCCAGCAGAAAGTTGTTCTGCGTCGAGCGCGCTCCATCCGCGCTGAATCCATAATTGCCGTTAGTTCGCGAACCGGGTTCAGCGGGCGCTACTCCCGCGCTCAACAGCGCCAACTGTGCAAAGTTTCGGCCGTTCAGGGGAAGAGTCGTGGCTTCCTGGCCGCCCACCACCTGCCCGAGTTCGGAAGTTTCGGTCTGCAGTTGGATTCCCTCGGATGTGATGGTCATGACCTCGTGGATGCTGCCCACCTGCAGCGTAATGTCAACCTCCGGGTGCTCCTGGATATTCACTACGATCGGTCCTACGACCGTTTTCTTGAAGCCTTCTTTCTCGGCGGTGACGCTGTAGCTTCCGATTTTGAGCGGACTCGCGACGTACTCTCCTTGCGAGCTGGTTGTGACCACGACTTCAGTTCCACGATCAACATCCTTGACGCTCACCCTGGCGCCCGGAATTACGGCTCCGGCGGAATCACGGACAACTCCTGCGATTGCCCCGCTGTCCTTCTGCCCAACCGCCATCGGCGGCAACGCCACGCTGACTACGAGGACAGCAAGGACAAATGGCAATAGGTTCCGACCGCTTCTTTTCATAGTCCACCGCCTCCTGATAGCCGAACGGGCTTGCGTTTCATTTCTTTTTCTTTGCTGGTCTTTCGTTTTTCGGCTTTGCAGGCAACGATTACCGATCGTGTGCCCGCTTGTCAATCATTTTGTTTGCTCATGATCGATTTCCTGCTTCGGAAGTGCATCCCCGTGGTGGCAATTCGTCCCTAATCCCGGGACGCAGCCTTCGAAATCCGCAGTGCGGGAAGTACGCTTGGCTGATCCACCTGCTGATCATCGAATTTTCGATTGATCTTGAGAAGTACTGCGGCCGTTTCGCCAGCGCACGACGAGGGCATCCGGAGATTCAGGGAAGGATTGCGTTGATTCCTGTAATCTCACAAAAATCGACTAATGCTGGATACAGTTCTTCGCCATAGCCGAGGCACGCATATTCGTTGGTCCAATGCTGCAGCAGAATGTCGATGTCACAATGGGCAGTTACGAACCCGTGAGGCCAGAATGGGATGCCACATTCGTTGAGCCGCCTTTCGATCTGATCAGGCGCGGGCTCGAAAATGCTGGCTCGCGTAATCACCATCTGAAACTCGCCGTTCACTCTGCCGAGTCGGGCTAACACTCCTTCTCCCACTTTGCAGATCAGCTTTACAGAGAGTCCACCGGCTTCGCCTTCCGTAGGGATGCCGTGCTCAGAGAAACCGGCCGGACCCAGCTTGCTCGCCAATGAAGGCGGGCAAGCTCCATCGCCGATGATTTTGATTTCCTTGGTCTTCCTGTCAATATGCTGCAAATCGCCGTAATACACTCTCTCCTTGCTCAATTTGGTGAGCAGGAGAACGGTTAACGCAGTGTTGAAGTCGCCCAGCGTAGAAGTGCCAACTCCATCCTCAAGCATCATGCTCTGGGCAAAGCAAGTTGCAGAGTAATCTCCAGCGAGACCGGGAAAGGATTGAATCGTGTAGAAATCGAATTTTTCTTTCGCAACAACTTTTCTCAGAGCAAGATAGAGCCGCATCGAGCGCTCAGTCATGGCGTTTCGATCTGGTTCCTTGCCAAACAACTGCTTCAGTCTTGGCTGAAGTTCATCCAGTTCGCTGGCGGAGATCCCTTCAGCGGTTTTCTTCAATTCAGTACTGTCCCGGGAATCGATATCGATGCCGAACATTCTCATCCATTGCGAAGGATCGGCAGCGCCACAGGTTTGTCCCATCCCACGCCCACCAAATGCGCCAATGGTAGACATGTTTAAGAAGTTCTTCAGATGAGAAGCTCGGGCATAGCTGACGATCTTGTTTACGGTGTCCTGTTCCTCCACGCTTCCGTATACAAATTTGTGCGGGACGCCGATTTCGAGCAAACCTCCATGCAGCACCAATCCGCCAACCGGCCGCCATCCCTGAGAGCCGGGATGCGTCCATAGGAGCAAGCCTTTGCCGCTAGTGCAGTAATCACGAATAGCACCGACCATATGCGCTGCCCACACCCAGGTCCCGGAAAATAGGACGACGGCATCGATGGCATCGTCACATTTCATTTTCCTGAACGCCGCCCGAGCTTCTTCCTTGCTGGCGACAACCACGCCATGCTCAATCACTTTCAGGCCCGCCGCAACCAGCGCACTCCTGGCGCGCTGAAGCAATGCGTCATCTATGAACGGAGTGCCCATGGGGTCTTTCAGGCCATCTTTGTGAACTCCAAAAACTATGAATCCGATTGTTGCTTGTATCACCGTTCCTCCAAATTGGCTTCTCGAACCTTAAGTGTCTGCCTCGCAGTGTACGCCGAGCGCAAATGGTGGTATTCCTTGGCTTGTTGTACGTACGACGCCGCCATCGCCTCGTCGGGTAATACCACCGAAACATCGCGGACCACGAGTTCCACAGCTTCCTGCAGGCTGGCGTATTCTCCAGATGCCACGCCGGCGAGTATGGCTCCGCCCAGACACACTGCCTCCGGACACTGCATGACATGCAGCATCCGGCCCGATAAAGCAGCTCGCAACTGAAGACCCAGCGCCGACCGCGAGCCTCCGCCGGTGACGTAAATGTCACGAAAATCTCCCACAGCGCTTGCCAGGATGTGGGTCATCTGTGACAGTTCACAAGCGAGCCCTTCGAGGATACCTTTGTAAATCTGGCTCCGGGTTGTGTTCGGTCCCAAGCCGGAGATGATTCCGCGTGCGTGCGGGTTGAAGTCAGGATTGCAAGTACCGATCAGATTGGGCGTAATGCACAGACCCGTTGGACCCGCGGGTGCGTCTCGTTCCAGTGCCGCGTAGTGCAGGGACTCCACGTCCGATAGTTCCCCGCCCTCGGCGATCGCGCTTTCACCGGACCCTTCTCCGTGCGCTTCTCCGTACAACAGACCATGGAACCACTTCATCATGATTCCCGAGGGAAAGTACGCCAGCGTGACGAACTGGTCTGGAACCACGTGACAGTAAGAGTTGAGGGAAGCCGCCAGCGCCGCATCCGTTAAGCTGGGTCGCTCGGAAGCACCCAACAGACATTCGTAAGTGCCCATCGAATCGGCGACGCGGCCCGCACCGATGGCGCCAACTCCCAATGCTCCGCTGGGTTGATCGTGCCCTCCCATCACCACCATCGTCCCGGGCGAGAGGCCGAGTTGACTCGACGCGGCGGCGTCCAATTTTCCAGCAATCGTTCCTGCAGGCACAGGAATGGGCAGGCATTCGGCACTTATTTCTAAGGCGGTGAGAATGTCTTCGGACCAGCTGCATTTCCGAATATCAAATGCCAGATAGCGGGAAGCCAGGGAATAATCGATATAGGGCGGTAGTCCCAGACGCAGAAGAACATAACCAATCACAGTGAGGAAACGAACCGAGGAGGCCAAAACGTCCGGCCGGTGCTTACGCAGCCAAAGAATCTTCGGAACCGGATACATGGGATGAGCTACCAGGCCGGTGATCTCGAAAAGTCGCTTTCTTCCCAATGTTCTTTCGAGCCACACCGTTTCTTCCGTGGCGCGATTGTCCTGGTTGAGAATTGCTGGAGCGATGGCCTGGTTGCGTCCATTGACCGGCACGAAGGTTTCGCCGTGCGAACTTAGGCATAGCGCTCGGACAGGATCGGGAAGACTCTTGGATACCGCTTGCGAACACTGGCACACCGCCTGCCAAAAACGCTCGGCATTGATCTCTGCCTGCGAGGGAGCGGGGAAATCCGGTGTGTATGCGCAAGCGTGCCTCGTAAGGATCGCACCCGTCGCCGCAAACACCACCGCTTTGCATCTACTCGAACCGATATCGATGGCGAGCAGGCTCATGATGTTTTTTCGATTCCTGCTTGCCTTAATGCGGAAACGTTTCAATCCGCTGCTCGGCCAAATCACCCGGCGTCCAAGGCGCCTGCGCATGGGAGCCGGTCGTCATCTCGTGATCGTCATTTCGTAACCGCTTGCAATTCCGCCGTTGGAGCTCTGTCAAGCGCAGCGCGCGCTTGTTCAAGAAATCTGCTTATGTTGTCGGCTTGGAATACATTGCGGCCAAAGAAGACGCCAGCCGCTCCGGAGGCCGCAACATCCCGGACCACGTCGAGCGCATGTTTGTCCGACGCATGACGGCTTCCACCGAGCACCAGGATTGGTATCGGACATTTCTCCACTACCGAACGCATTGATGGTATATCCCCGCTGTAATCCGTCTTAACGCAATCCGCGCCCAGCTCGGCTGCCATACGAGTGTGCAGGTTCAGCCACTTGGGATCGCCCGGATTCTCCACACCCTTCCCCCGTGCCAGAGATTCAACAATCAGCGGGATTCCAACTTGTTCGCATTCACGAGCGATTTCGGCGTTGCGAGTGATCTCCTTCATCTCGAACTCGGCATCACCAGTGCCGACGACGAGATAGGTCAGAACCGCGTCTGCGCCGTGTCGTAACGCCTCCTCGGGCCGAGCCAGAAGCGCGCTGTGCAACGCACCGCTTCCGCCTTGCCCCAGCGCAGACCAAACCGTAGTCCAATCCAGACGGGCAATGATCGCAGGGAGTGGGCCGAGGGTTGTCGCGTTTGCGAATTGACGAATGAGCCCAAGGTTCAGCAGCAGCGCATCGACTTCGGCCTGGACGAATTGGCGAATCTTTCCTAAGGGGTCTTCCGTTCCAGGAATCGGTCCCAGTACCAATGCATGATCGAAAGCCACTACCAAGGCTCGGCGTTGCGAGCCTCCCAGCACCCGACTCAACCGAATCTTCTTGCCGCAATCGCTCACAGTTCCCTCACGTCCTGGCTCCAATCGAAGGACGGATTTCAAATTATCCAGCACTTGAGCGATTGTCAACTTATTTGTTCTATTATGTTCGTTTGTTTCGCTCCTTACGCGTTTCTGGCACCTCTGCGACAACAACCTCGACGCCCGCTTCACGTAGCCCCTTGATGTACTTTGGATCGGTGCCGGAGTCGGTTACGAGGAGGTCGATGTCAGCCACTGGGCCGACATAGGCAAAGCTCTGCGTGCCAAATTTGCTGTGATCCGCCACCGCGATCCTGGTCTTCGCCGCTCTCGTGATCATCTTCTTGATTTGTGCCTCAGCATGGTTTGCGGTTGAGACTCCATACGAAAGATCGATTGCGCTGACCCCCAAAATCGCTTTGTCCAGTCGGATTTCGGAGAGCGCACGCTGCGCCCATTCGCCGGAAAAATAGAACGTGTCCTTTTGAAGATCGCCCCCAGTGCACAGGACAGTCACGCCCGCGCTTCTTTGCAACTGGCAAACAATCGTGGGAGAATTGGTCACCACGGTCAGCCGATTACGCTGATTCAAGCGGCGGGCAAGCTCATACACCGTGGTGCTTCCCTCAAGAAAGACCGTTTCTCCGTCAAGCACCAAACGTTCAGCCTCGCGCGCAATCGCTTGCTTTTCACTGCTATGGCTATGCGATAACGTCTCATAAGAAGGTTGGAAGCTGGTGCTGGACATGCGTGAAACCGCTCCCCCATGAGAACGGACTAATACGCCATCCTGCTCCAAAGCGGCCAAGTCTCGCCTTACGGTCGCCGCGGTAACCCCCAATGCGGCACAGAGGTCGGACGCCGTAATGGTGCGTTGGCCGGAAAGTATCTCTCGAATGCGAAATCGACGCTCTTCTGCGAGCATGGATAGTTTGCTCTCTCCCGGCTGCGACAACTGTGGTGCAGCTTCCTGGCTCGGCGGCAGCAATTGTATTTGAGATGTGAATGCTTTGTATCGAAAAAAGCGTGCTCGCATAGGCACAATCGATCAGAAACAAACAATCCGATTGACAAACGAGCAAGCGCTAGGTAGATTCGCGCAATTGTAGGGGGATTTCTGCCACCCGAGATTGAAGTGCACCAACTTGCCCGCCTATGGCAATGAAGACCGAAACGTCCCCCCACCTGACGCGCGCCTTCGGTCTACTCCATGCTACGGCCCTGAACATTTCCAACATGGTTGGGATCGGGCCTTTCATCACGATTCCACTCATGATGGCTTCCATGGGCGGCCCGCAATCCATGCTGGGCTGGGTGACGGGCGCTCTCATCGTAATTTCCGACGGTCTTATATGGAGCGAACTGGGGGCGGCGTTGCCCGGCTCCGGAGGCAGCTACCATTTTCTTCGCGAGGCGTACGGCCATCAAACGTGGGGTCGCCTGATGGCCTTTCTTTTCATCTGGCAATTCGTTCTGAGTGGGCCCTTGGAAATCGCGTCTGGGATGATTGGATTCGGAAACTATGCCACATATCTCTGGCCGGGGTTGAACGGTCGAGGCCAGCAATACGTGGCGGTGGCCGCAGGCCTCGCGGCTTTGTTCCTCTTATGCCGGCAGATGACATTCCTGCGCAAAGTCACCATCACTCTTTGGGTGGGCACGGCTCTTGCGATGGTGACCATCATCGTCGCGGGTTTTTCCCACTTCAATGCACACAGGGCGTTCGACTTTCCTCCGGGAGCGATGGCCTTTAATCGTGGCTTCGTGCTCGGACTGGGCAGCGCTACTCTGATCGCCGTATACAACTATCTGGGATATTACGATGTGTGCTACATCGGTGACGAGGTGCAGAATCCATCCTACGTAGTGCCGCGCTCGATTCTGTATTCGCTTGCAGTCTGCTGTGTGGGATACCTGGCGCTGCATCTGGCCCTGATCGGAGTAGTGCCGTGGCGGGAAGGAATTCATTCGAACTTCATCGTTTCTGATTTCATGGAGCACCTGTACGGCAGGGGCGCCGCAATCGGCGTAACAATTTTTGTTCTCTGGTCGGCCTTTGGGGCCGTGTTTGCGCTTCTTCTGGGTTATTCGCGAATCCCTTATGCGGCCGCCATCGACGGCTATTTCTTCCGCCCGTTTGCGCGACTGCATCCCACGAAAAACTATCCCCAAGTTTCCCTGCTGGTTCTGGGCGGTGTATCGATTGCGGCCGCATTCCTCAAGCTTGATCAACTGGTCAGCGCCTTAATAACCACCAGAATTCTGGTGCAGTTTCTCGGACAACTGTTTGCCATTCCCCTCCTGCGGCGAAAGCTTCCGGGCAGCGCGCGGCCGTACAAGATGTGGTTCTATCCCGTCCCCATTGTCATTGCTTTCTTTGGATGGGCGTATGTTTTTCTGACTTCGGGCTGGGTGTACATCAAGATCGGGTTATTGACGCTACTAACAGGCGTGCTGGTTTTCTTCATCTGGGCGAAGGCGAAAGACACATGGCCGTTCAACGCAAACCAGGAGGATGCATGATGGGACTTAATTGTCGTGGTCTTAACCTCCCCAAAGAATTGGCCGGCAAAATCCGTGTGTTCGAGGTCGCAGGCCTATTGATAGCGTGCGTGCTGACCCTGACGGAAGGCAGTTTGGGGGCTTCGGGCCAGGCTGGGACTTCCCAGGTCGTTGCTCATAACGATGGCTTATCCGTGGTCGTCCAACCGAGCGACGGTACCTATGAAATCCAAACAGGAACCGGCGGACACAGCGTCGTTCACGCAAGAGTGGCGGCAGAGATCGATCACAAGTGGGTTAAATCGACGGACTATCCGAAACACGAGATATCTCAATCGACTTTTGAGGATGCTCTCGGGCACGGCAAGAAGATAACGGTCGTGTACTCAGGACTCCCGAACATTCCGGAGCTCGCGTATACATTGCAAATCTATGATGGGAAAACTTTCGGCGTGATCGCGGCTGAAGTTCAAAATCATACCGGCAAGTCCGCAACGATACAAAGTATCCGATGCGTCGAGGCCATCGGAAACGCAGTTATCGATCTCGGTGGCGCGCCGAAGAACGATCGGGTTCTTTCCGACAGCTTCAGCGAGGACTGGCCGCCGTTGCAGATTTACGATTTAGGAAAAGCTCCCAATGGAATGCACCGGGCCGTAGGCAGCCAACTTATCTACAATCGGGAGAGCCGGGAGAGCCTGTTTTTTGGGGCTCTTACTTCCAACCGCTTCCTCACCATCATTCATATGCAATCTCATTTGCAATCACAATCCTCCTCATCGGACGGTCCGAGCATCGCTTCATACACGGTCGAGTCAACCGGAACTACTGAGATACAGGCCACCGATCCTGAGTCCGGCCTGCGAGAGGGGCCGGCGGAAAACCTGATCGAATTGAGCGTTCCACTTCCCGCGGGCGAGTCGGTCGCTTCCGAGCGCGTGATGTTTGCTACCGGAAAAGACTATTACTCGCTACTTGATCACTATGGCGCCGTGATTCGAGAACTGCATCACAGTCGGGTCAGCGCAGACAACATGCTCGGATGGTGGAGTTGGACAGCCTTTTACACGAAGATCACACGAGGCACTGCGCTGACGAACGCTCAATGGCTGGCCGAGCACCTGAGGGGATTGGGCTACGACTATTTTCATTTCGACCTGGGCTACGGGTACTCTCGGGGTGAATATGCCACGCCCAATGCCTCTCAATTTCCTAGTGGCATGTTGGATCTTACTCACCGCATTTGCCGATTGGGATTGAAGGTAGGCGTTTGGACGGCTCCCTTTGAGGTGGGCGAGCGGGCCTGGATTTACGAGCACCATAAAGATTGGCTGTTGCGCAACGCACATGGCGATCCGATTTCAATCGGAGACGCTGAAGAGGTGAAGGGCGAACGCCTTTTCGTCTTAGACGTCACTCATCCGGATGCCCAGGAATATCTTCGACAGACATACCGCACCCTGGTTCGGGAATGGGGCGCGCGCTACATTAAGCTCGACTTCATGGACAATACGGCGATCGAGGGTTACTACCATCGCCCGAACACAACGGCCCTAGAAGCGCAGCGAATCGGGCTCGAGATTATTCGCAAAGCAGTCGGCGATGACGTGCTCCTCGATAAAGATGGGAGCCCGATGTTGAATCCGGTTGGCCTGGTGGATGAAGGCCGTATATCCCAGGATACGGGTCATGCGTTTCTCCGCAGCAAGGAAGCTGCGCCTGGCATCGCGGCGCGCTATTACATGCATCGAAACTTTTTCATAACGGACCCGGACGCGTTCACGGTTTCCCGGCAACTCCTGGAAGAGCGGACGATTCAAGCTCCGGTTACATTGAATGAGGCTCAGGTGTCGATAGCGCTGGCAGCGGTTTCTGGAGGAATGTTCGAAATTGGCGACGACCTCCCAACCCTGGGGAGCGATCCGGAAAGGCTCGGATTGGTCGAGAATTCTGATTTGCTGGCTATGGCAAAACTTGGCCGTGCTGCTTTGCCTCTGGACCTCCTGACTTATACAGATCAGGATGAGCAGCCGAGTGTCTTTCTGCTGCACGAAGACCAGCGGCAGTCCATTTTGACGGTTTTTAACTGGACGGAGCGGGCGAGTTCCCACACTTTCACGTTTGCCGACCTAAAGCTTCCGACTGGGCGTTTTTACAAATCATTTGATTCGCTCGCGCAGGATCAACCGTTGGCGATGGACCACGAAACGCTCCGCCTGGACGATCAACCTGCACACTCGGTCAGGCTGATTAAGATTATTGATACTTCGATCCCGATGGCCGCGCCTTCGCTTGCCTTCCAGATCTCAACTCAAGCGAAGGTTGGAGAAGAAATTGCATTCTCCAGCATAGCGTCTAAAGACGGAGTTCCGGCACTCGCCTATCATTGGGATTTCGGGGATGGAATCGTCGCCGACGGCGCAATCCTCACTCATGCCTACACTGCAGCCGGAAATTATACAGTGCGGTTCACGGCTGAGGGCCTTGACGGCAAAGCCGCCGCGCAGACATTCTCGATCGCCGTCAGTGGATCGGTGGTTCTTCTGCCTCCTCGGCGTTACTCCGAACCTCACGAATAGCTCTCAGTCATCCCGGAGTACTAGATGTCCGATGCCACCTCTTCTTTTTCTTCGCCTGATCGCATTGAGCAGTTCGGCCACGTCCTCACGGCTGTTGAACTCGCGAAGCGCTGGCCGTTTCTAGGGTGACGATCTTCAAGCACGCCGCAGCCTGACGTATTCCATCGTTCCGGGTGGGAACTTGTGTGCGGCTTGATCCCAAGACAGTGGCGAACTGGTTGCGAAAAATGTAGGACGGAGGCGTCCTTGGTTGGTAAGGCGCGATTTCTAGAATTGCGGGCTAGAGTGAGCGTAGAAAGTCGATGATTTCCTGTTGCTCCTGAACCGTCAGCTTATTGAAGTGTTCGATGACTTTATTGGCCTCGCTGCCATGGCTCTGGTGAGCCCTGATGGCCTCAACCAGATTGGACGTACGTCCATCATGGAGAAAGAAGACGCGCTGTCCGACGCCCCAGAGAGGAGCAGTTCGGAACTCGTCTGGCCCGGCACCGCCTTGCGTAATGCCGTCGGCCAGGCCTTCGCCCATGTGGTGTACGAGCAGGTCGGAGAAAAGATTCGCAGTTTGATTGGAAAGCGCAGCACTCGGACTGGTCGCGGAGCCGCTCGCAATCATTGCTCCTGTGGTAAACGACGGTGTATGGCAGTGCACGCACCCTACCTTCGCAAACAAGTCGCGTCCCTTTTCGCTGGACGGTGTGGCGGGAGCGGGCGTGGGTGGAGCGAGCATCCGCATGAAGTTGGCAAACGCTTCGATGTCCGAGATGACCGCGGGGTTCGAAATGCCGCTTGAACTGCCGGTCGTTGAAGGAGTGGTTGTGAAGTTAAGAGTGTCGTTGGGAGTGGGGGTGAAGATACAGCCGGGTGTTTCATCGCGCTCTTGCGGGAATAGCTGGTTCGAGATTCCCATCTCGACGTTGTAGGCCTCGCCCGCGAACATGAGAAGGGATTTGTTCTGCGCCTTCCACCCGAACCGAGTAATGGTCCCATCGTTCGCACTGAGATTCACGTTTCCGCTGAGATGCGCGTTCGCGTGTCCGTGAATGCCGAGCTCGGATTTTGCCGATGCGTTGGCCCGCATATTCGCAAGGATCGCCGAGTCGGGAATTCCTTCAATCAGCCCTGCGCCAAAGACAGGAGTCGGAATTCTGAAAATAATGTTTTGATTCCCGCCTTGGCCCGTAAGCGGATTTCCCGCGGGCAGAAAATCGAATTGGGAAATATTGCATCCGGGAGCGTCCGCTCGCCCTGTGATCACGAAGAGGTCATGCACACCGCCATCGGCGGTGCCGTTGCTTTTCTTAAATCGTGCTTCACGGATGGGACCGTTTGACGCGATGAACCACGGCACCTTGTTCTTGGACCCACCCAGGATGGCAACTTCGGGCAGGGGGTTTTTCGCCGGGCTGGTTCCGCCCATACTGGGCTGCGAGTGGCAGGAGAAACACTGATTGGAGTTGAAGCGCGGGCCCAGGCCGTTGTTCGAGCCCTTGTTGACAACCTCGATTTCCGCGAACCTTGCCTGCCCGTCCAGGAAGAACGTAGTCTCATCCGCTGTAAGACCCTGCAGCGGGCCACCTGCACCGGCTGCGCCTCCGCGCACGCCTGGGTCTACCGGAGCTGAACTGGTTTGGCCCAAGGTACAGCCAGATGTGATTAAGACCACGGTCAGTATTCCGCTGAGCCTCTTGGGCGTAATTCTCCCCAGTGTCCTCATCACTTCACCTCATCGCTTTACCTCATAGGCCCCGAAATGCCGCTATTGTAAACCGGTTTCTCGCCCTGTCTTTACTCGGGAGGGCATGTCGTTTGAGATCCCGCGCCGTCAAGCTGCGTGCGATTTTGCCCCGACCGCGATAGCGCGTTGGCCGCGTGCGGGCGGTGGCTAGAAACAAGGTTGGCATAGTCGTGTCATCGATCACTCTTTGGATTCGGTGCCTCCGAGTTGCCGATCTCGTCGTCAACAGACTAGGCTCTGAGTCTTAGGCAGCGAGAGTCTGAAGGGTTGAAGTAAGGAGGCCGCGAACAGTGAACACGATGATAGTTCGTTCTTGGATCTTAATGACGATCCTGCTCGGCACGGTTGGCGGAGATACAGCGCAGGAACGGCGAATCACCGCGCGAGAGGTGGTTGCGGAGATACAGAAGCAGGTTGGGGTGGAATGGAAAAAAGAGACGGTAGATACGTTCAAAGCGGGAAACCCCGATACAGCAGTGACGGGAATTGCGGTGACCATGATGGCGACGATGGATGTTCTGCAACGTGCGTCGGCACAGGGATTGAATTTCGTGATCACGCATGAGCCGACTTTCTACGCCCATCTGGATACGCCCGAAGGTATGTCGGAAAGCGATCCGGTGTGGGCGGAGAAACGGGCGTTCATTGAAAAACACGGAATGGTGGTATGGCGGTTTCACGATCACTGGCACATGCGCAAGCCGGATGGAATTGAGGCAGGGATGGTGCGTTCACTTGGATGGGAGAAATTCCAGAAACCTGAGAATCAATATCTGTTTGTTATGCCCGAGACCACGGTAAAGAAATTGGCAGAGGAGGTGGCGCACAAGCTGGCCTCGCCGGTGGTGCGTGTCGTGGGCGAGCCGGAGATGAAGGTCAGCAAGGTGGGGTTTAGTCCAGGGGCGGCGGGGTTCCAGAGAGAGACGCAAGCGCTGGAGCGGGACGACGTGCAAGTGTTGCTGGTTGGGGAAACGCGCGAATGGGAGACGGTGGAATATGCGGCCGACGCGGTGACACAGGGGCGCAATAAGGCGTTGATCGTCATTGGACATGTCCCGAGCGAGCAGGGCGGGATGGAGGAGTGCGCGCGTTGGTTGAAGGCATTCGTGAAGACGGTGCCGGTTGAGTTCGTGGCGACGAAAGAACCGTTCTGGACCGTCAGCGAGAAAAACTGAAACGTCCCACACTCGTCGGACACCATTGATTCTGTTCGGAGTGCAACGGATCATTAGGCACCGCAAGACATGGCCAGTGGCACCGGCTGGATCAGTGTTGTAACAATCGCCACTGCGCTCATTGACCCATTTCCCGCACCGCCTGAGGCTGAAGGGCTTTCCTCCCCTGCGGCGAGTACATCGGTAACCTTGTGGGTGAACCTTAAATAACATACCGTTTGCGGGTGGGCTAAACCCTGTTTGAAGAGTCGACTAGGGGCTGTCTTGCGCAACCAACGACATTGTGGCTCTCCACCCGCGGGAAGTATCCGTCGGATTTTCGCGTCCGCGACTTTGGCGCTGGTCCTGTGCCTGGGAGCCGGCTTCGCCCCCTGTTCAATGGCCCAGAAAGCTAAACCTCGTAAAGTGATTTCCGAAGTCAAGCCAATCTATCCGCCCACACTGAAAAACCTGGGAATTGAAGGGAAGGTCCGCTTAACCGCGATCGTGCTTCCGGACGGGTCCGTGTTGGCGGTTGAAGTGCGTGGGGGAAACCCCATACTCGTCGAAAATGCGGTAAAGGCAGTGAAGGTCTGGCGGTACGCTCCAGGCCCTGCTCAGACTGAAGAGGACGTGGTCCTCAATTTTGGCGATAAGTAATCGCTTCCCTCGACTGGGTACATAGGATTTTCGCAGGTGACAATGGTCCGAAATAGCGCGCGTTATTGATACAAGGCGATTTTATCGCTGGTTTGATCGTGGTCAGAGAGTTTGGTCGCTAGGTAGCCGGACTCCGAACGCCAATGGGTGCGAATTGAAAGGGAATAAAGAGGAAGAAGAGGGAAAAATGACGCTCCGAAGATCCGTGTTTTTGGCTGCCGCAGCAGTGAGCTTGATTTTAGTGCTGGTCTGCACCTCAGGGGCGCAAACCGCTTCAATCAATGGAACCGTCACCGACGCATCCGGAGCGATCGTCCCTCTCGCGACAGTCACCGCTACCAACACAGCGACGAACATCGCCCGCAGCACTGACACCGGCAGCTCAGGGGTTTACAGCCTCACCGACCTGGTGGCCGGGCCCTACGACCTGACCATCGAGAAATCGGGCTTTGGCCCGGTGCGGTATGCCGCATTGACTTTGACGGTGGACCAGACAGTGACGCTCAACGCCAAGCTGGAGGTTGGCTCCAACAAAGAGCAGGTTACGGTGGAGGGCACCGCAGTCCCGGTGGACACGACCGACGCTCAGCTCAGCAGCGTGGTGCAACATAAGCAGATGACAGAGTTACCCTTGATTTTGCGTGATCCCTACCAATTGGTTTTGCTGAGTCCGGGCGTGACTCAATCCGACGGGATGGGCGGGGTCTCCGCCAACGGAGGGCGCGAGCGCAACAATAACTTCATGTTGGATGGCGCCGACAACAATGACACAGAAGCTCCGGGCGGACTGGGCGGCATCACCTCGCAGAACCCGGACTCGACCGAAGAATTCCGAGTCATCACCAATAGCTTCGCACCGGAATACGGCCGAAATAACGGCGCCATCATCGACGTACTCACGCGGCCCGGGTCAAATGACCTGCACGGCGATGCCTTTTACTTTGGACGCTGGAACGCCCTGGGCGCTCGCGATTATTTCAACCACCAGATCCTCCCCGATGGGTCGGTCGCGCCCCAGGACCCGTACAACCGCAATCTCTACGGCGCATCGTTGGGCGGCCCGATTATCAAGGACAAGACATTCTTCTTCGTCAACTACCAGGGCGCCCGCTTCATCACAAACCGAACCAACACTTCTACGGTTCCCACTGCGGCTCTTAAGACCGGCGTCTTCACCTATACCAATCCAGATCCCAATTCTTTGGCCACCCAGTCACTGGACATAACCGACCCGAGCAATCTACTCGGCAACAACGGAACTGCGAATCCATCCACCTTCGGCGGAGTGGGTGTGGGTCTTGATCCAGTCATGCAGAGCATTTTGGCGCTCTATCCCGCTCCGACCGCCGTGAACCGAGACGGAATCACGGGGCAGCTTTTCTTTCCCAGCGAGTCACGGGAAAAGGACGAAGATGCGACCCTGAAGATCGACCAGAAGATCCTGAAGAATAACAGTCTGTCGGCGCGTTACGTCTACAACTGGTTCCACGATCCTAACCCATTCCATTCCGACTTTCTGCCGGGCGGACTGGGGGCGGTCTACTCGTTCCAGCGCACCCAGAGTCTGGCATTATCGCTCACGTCCAATCCGAGCCCAACCCTGGTCAACGAACTGCGCGCCAGCACCAACCGCACTAACCTTTTCTTTGGTTGCAACGGAACCAGTCTGTTTGACAGCTTCGGATACACCGACCAGGTTGGCCGTGGCGCCGACTTTAGCCTGCCGGGTCTTTCGGGATTCGGTTGCCAGGGCCTGGGTGATGCCAATGACCAGGGCCGCAAGACCGGCACTTACCAGTACTGGGACACTCTCACCAAAGTGACGGGCACGCATACCATGAAGTTTGGTGCCGAGTTCCGCAATGTATACTCCAATAACTTTACCGATTTTTCCTCTCGCGCAGCCTTTTCCTTCAACACGTTTAGCTCGGGTAGCACGTTCGGATACCCCTTGCTGCAGAACTTGAACCCGAACGTCGACTCGAATGCGCTCGAGGACCTGACCAGCGGACTTCTCGGGCTGGTGAATGCGCAGTCGCAGACCCAGTTCTTTACAAAGAGCGGGAGCCGCCTGGTGAACGATGAGTTAGACTTCCGCCAGCGGGAGCTGGGTCTGTTCGCGCAAGATCAATGGAAAGTGCGCTCCAACCTCACGCTCACCTATGGTCTGCGCTGGGAGTACTACGGTGTGCCGTTTGAAGCACACGGCAACTTATCGAACTTGTTCCAGGACCCCAGCGGCCTGGCGCCGGCGCTCGCCGGTGGCGGGAACGGGTTCACCTTTACCCCGGTGGGCCCGGGAACGGGTCACCAGTTGTACCAGAGTTATTACCACAACTTCGAGCCGCGGGTGGGCTTTGCCTGGGATCCGTTGAAGCGAGGCAAGACGTCGATTCGCGGCGGTATTGGGGCATTCAGCGACCGTGTTTACGGCAACCTGGTGAGCGATGCCCGTGGCAACCCACCTTTCCAGCCAAGTCTGTTCAATCAGGCCTTCTTCCAGGCGTTCGCCGGCGGACAACCGCTCGCAACCGCGCAATTACAGAATCAAGTTGCACCGGGGCAGCTCACGGCTTCGCCAGTGGTAACCATCCTCAACCCCGTCACCCTCGTCGGAGGACTGACTTTTCCCGATCTCTTCGCGACCAACATGAAACCTCCCACCTCGGTGTCCTGGAATCTTGGCATCCAACATCAAATGAATTCACGCCTCACGGTCGAAGTCAACTACGTGGGGAACCATGGCACGCGCATTCTGCGGGTGTTGGACGGGAACCCGCCGCAGCCGTCCCTCGTTTCCGCGTTATTGGCCGATGGAGTTGCTCCGTCGACGCTACAGTACAACACCCTCTACTACGGCGGCGAAATTGGGGCATTGCCGTTCGACGCCGTCAACAACAATGCCTTCCTTCACACCTTTACGGACCAGACCTCGGGGCACTCCTGGTATGACGGTTTGCAGTCCCAAGTGAATTTGCGAGATTTCCACGGTCTGCAGGCGGGATTGGCATATACCTGGTCGCACGCCATGGATGATTCTTCTGACCCGCTGGTGCAGACCACCAACAACGGCAACTATCCCGTGGATTCGTTTGCCCTGGGTCGGGAGTTTGGTAATTCCGGGTTCGATACGCGCCACCGGGCGGTGGTCAACTTTATCTACCAGCCCAATATCGGCCGGGGGAAGAGTTTCCTGAGCAATGGCTTTGCCGGCCGCATCCTTGAGGGGTGGCAGATTAGCGGCATCGCTTCCTTCCAGACAGGCCTGCCGTATGACATCTTCGGGCCGTTCGATACCCTGCACACCGGAATCGGTGACCGGGCTACAGTGATTAATCCATCCATGTTGAAAACTCTGCCTGCT
The DNA here is from genome assembly GCA_013289685.1 of Acidobacteriota bacterium. Classification (GTDB taxonomy): domain Bacteria; phylum Acidobacteriota; class Terriglobia; order Terriglobales; family Acidobacteriaceae; genus Sulfotelmatobacter. The sequence goes on from JABCZL010000020.1 coordinate 91,105, forward strand.
TCGGGACGAATCAATTCTTCGGGTGGTGTCTTCACCGGCTTCAATTCCTCCGCGTTCAATCTAGAGGATGGTGTGAACGCGCCTATCCCGTGGGGAATTCCTGCGAATGTCGACCGCAACAACTGGTACGGCCCGGGTGTGAACAACTGGGATATGTCTCTTTCGAAAGCGATGACACTGACGGAGCGCGTCAAACTCCAGTTGCGCTTCGAGTTCTACAACGTTTTCAACCGCGTGCAATTTACCAAGCCGTCCAACAACACAGCGGACTCCAACTTCGGCTATTCATTTTCGCAGGCGGGACAAAACGATGGCACGACCGGCGCACGGCAGATCCAGCTAGGCGCCAAGTTCACCTTCTGAGCTCGTCCGGCACGAGGCCTCGCCGATGGGCACGGTCTGAGGCCGTGGGCAGGAATGGTTTCCGCGCTGGAACCTGGTTTTGCGGGGATGTGTGGGCGAAATGCCTGCATTAAAACAAGCTGTCCCCGCGGATTCTAAAGGCGCTGCAAGATAAAGATCGGAGAGCATCCAGAAATCAGCGCGGCCATTACGACGCTGGAGATGGCGATGAACGATCTGGCGATCCAGACTGGCTGCCAGCTAGCTAGGGTGCTTCAGTTTGACGTGTACGCGAAACGCTTTATCGAGCATTTCAATGGTTTCTGATCGCGTATTCTGCGTGTCAGTCACCGCCTTTTCGACACAGATGATCTCACGGCACTCAGAACATCTGGCGAAGCGATGACTGGCGCGATCCATCTCGTCCCGTGGTCCAAGCCAACCCGCGTCGGTCAATTCCGGTTTCTTCATGCCCCAAGTTTCCCACAGGCCAGACGGCTTGGCTACTCCTGGGAATTGAAACTACACCACTATCAACGAATCGACTATTAACCGTAGCCTGAACGTTGTCGGCCTAACATCGCCATTTCACTCAAAGTCCCCGGTCGGCAGCGAACAGACGGCGCAATCTTGTGATCTGGCCGGTTAGCGACTGTTACCGATATTAGGCATTCACAGTACGTACATCCGCAGCATCCACCACACAAGTAATATCGCAACGATCGCCCCTGCAATGTGAACGATCCAGTCGCCAGCTGTTTTCGGTTTTCCGAAATTGAACATGCGGCGATGGTAGCAGCACCTGGCGTTGAGCCTTAAAGCAAATTGAGCCCGAATGAACGGATTTTATTTACGCCGCTTGGCTTGTTTCTTAATGATTCGATGAACCCGTCTCATTGCTCTGCGAAAATTGTTCCCTCCAACTTTTGACAACGCTTTGAATAATTGACCAGCATCCTCGTTGCTGCTTTCTGCGACGATTTGACCGATCTTCTCATTGACTTTTTTTCTTGTTTTTCTCATTTCGTTCTCTTTGTGGGAATCACCCCCACCTTGCGCTTTCGTCGCCGCCTTTGGCGGCGCGTGGCTTTTTGCCGGGAGTTGCGGCAGTTGTTTTCCGGTTCGCTGCGGTTCAAGCCGGAGATGGCAGTCCCAGCTTGGGCTGTTTGCCAGGTCAACAAGGGGAATCGGGAACAATTAGACAAGCTAACGAGAGAAAACAATGAGGAGCCATGGGAACGCACCGAAACACCAGAGCACCACTACCAGGACGCTCAGGCACCTGACGGTCGGGCCACCGGGACTAATATCTGGCCCGCTCTGCCGCAGGCGCTATTCTGTTCCCGTTGCAGATTTTTGGGTTGATACCCGTCCTTTCACCTTGTCACTGATGTCCTTTACCCTGCCGCTGATCGAACTCCGCAGTTCCACGCCGCTCGCGGGCGCAAGCAACATGCCGGCCCCGACGCCGAGTCCCACACCTGCGGCAAAGCTGACAAGGTTACGGAAGGTATGATCTTCCCGCTGAGGCTGAATTGCGCTCGCAGCGTTATCCAGCACGCGCTTGGCCTGATCCCTGATTTCAGACGTGCGATCTGCTACGCGGTCAGCCTGCTCGGCGGTCTGATCCAGAATATAAACAGTGGTTTTTAGAAGCGACTTCAGAAGCCTATTCCATGTCATTGTGATCCGATCCTTTCGATCCCTTAAGGTGCGATGCCCAGCAATTAAGTTGCTTTAGAAACGCCTATCTCGCGCTCGGCCCCGGAACCTCTCCCATCCGAAAAGGGACGCGGCCGTCGTTCTTCAACTCAAGCTTAGGGAGTCAAAGGAAGGCTTGGCTGTTCAAGATTGCACAGTTCTCCGAGCTTGCCCCACACAACCTACGCCGGGCGAACGACCTTGGGGAGCGATGATCTCGGATTGTTGAAGTAATATCTCGCAACCCGCCTTAAAGAGCATCTTCAGAACAGGACTAGCTGGCGCATCGCCCGTCACCTGCGAAACAAATTATATTGTTGGCGTTACATCGCCTGAGCACAAGTTGTGCGCTTTCCTCGCCTGTCTGGCGATCAAGACGCGCAAAGTTGCGCTAAGGCCTGGTAACAAGAGTCTGGCTGAGTATCGATGTTGGATTCAATTTTCGGGCTTTGCCGCTTCAGTGTTGGTTCCGCGTCTCGCACGGGGCGATCTGACGTGGATAGAACAGATTTATAGACTTCCGCCGTTGTTCGTCTGCAACGTTCAGTGTCCAGCTACGTGACCTTTTCAGAAGTGCAGGCAGTTCCATGTCTAGTAAGTACGGACTTGCAATCTGTCGATATAGCAATGTCAACTCATCGCTCAGTACCTGTTGTCGCTCAGGGCTGAGGGCGAAGTTCTCCGTCGTGCCGGAAGTACCCGTTCCATGGATTCTCGGGTGCAGCTCAATTACTGCGCCGCCAGTAGCTCGTGCGATCATCATCGTGTCGTCGCTGCCGGGAAAGGGATCTCCGGTCCATAAGAAATCTCGCAAGAGGAACACATGCAAGCGCACACCAGCCCTTTGCAATCGATTCTCCAATTTGGCAGCTCTTATCTGGCTCCGATTGTCCTCGCCATCCGTAATCGCGTAAATCGTGTCACCGGGAGCCGCATTTGGAAGTTGATTGAGAACGTATTCGATAGCGTCCCAAAGAGCGGTCTTGCCTCGCACTGAAGAGTCCGGCGATTTTTCGCGTTCCGTCAATTCCGATGTTAGCTGCTCGCGAGAAGTAGAAAAATCCAGCTTTCGGTCTACTTTCTCATTAAAACCCAGCATAGCAATTGAAACGTTAGCGGGTAGACGCTTCACCGCGTCTGCCATGACCCAATAGGCAAGCTTCGCCTTCCCGCTAGAGTAGACCCCGTTCTTCATGCTTCCACTGGCGTCCACCAGGATTGCGACCCGCTTCGGCCCCGAAAACAGCGTTGCAGCCGTTATCTCCAATGGCTTGCGATGCAATTCAGCGGTGAAGCTGTTAACGCTAAGATCGTGTGGTACCTCGCCGTGCGAGTCGAGAATCCCAACAGGAATGCTGCGCTTCGTGCATGGCGATTCTTGCGCGCACAACGAGCACGCGAAGAGAAAAATGAGCGTAACACCTGTACTGGCGCGGACCATCGGCGAAATTGTACCGCCTCGTGTCAAGGTCGCTTTGAGGTCAAGCGGCGAAATATCTCGCTTACGCTCAAAACCCTTCGATGAGCGAAATGGCTGATATCGTCAGTTAGCCGTCCGTGCTTTTATTGGCTGTCCGCTGCGTATCCTTCCCCCCGTGCCCTCCACGAAGTTTCGCCATTCAAGACGTAGTACTCGCGTCCCTCTTAAAAGTGGTAATCGCAATCGAAGAAGGCACCGGGAGTTTGTGGTGTGAGGTGGTGACCATCATCGTTAACCTGCGCGGAGCGTTGATCGCCGCCGCAATTAGATTGAGCGCCGATACCAAGATCTCGATTCACGTCCACTTAACCGATAAACAATCTGCGGCTCGGGTTGTATACGTCGATCCTGAGAATCGGCTGTACTGCGATGCGGTATCGAACTGGAGAAGCCGCGAAACATCTGGGGAGTGCCTTTGCCGCCCGATGACTAGGAAGAGATTACGGCTGAAATCAGGCACTGATCCCAGCGTTGGCAATAGTCGCCCTGAAAACCGAGGTACTGCCCTGTGGCGTCGGCGTGTCACAACGTCAAGGGCGGGCAAAGGTGCGCCGGACTTGACAGGCGTGAGGTGTCGCGGAGTTTTTTTCAACAATCGCGCAGGCAAAGAATCGTGTTATAGTAGCGCCCGGGACGTTCTGGGGCGACGCCGAAGACCCGCTCGCAATCCTCTCCGCGGGCCGTCATCGACAAGTTAGATGTGAAAACACTGCGTCCTGGCAGGAGCCACTTTCGTGCTGGCAGCGCCTCACCACCTGTTCTCCAGGGTTACGAAGAACCGACTCGCTTGGGTTGTCGCTTTTTGCCTCTGTGCCGGGACCTTGGTACTCGCCCAGGTCCCCCTGTTCAATGCAGGCCCGGATGCGTTCTCCCAAATGGACTTCAATCAGATGTATCTGGATCAGATCAACCGCGACGCCAGAAAGAGCGCCCAGCAGGAGGCACAGGATAAGGAACTGATCGAATCTGGTGTGGTATCCGCTCTCGACCTGGAAGCTCCCAACCGGGCTGTGCAGGAGTACAACCTGGGTACTTCGTTGATGAAAGCGCAGCACTCCAAAGAAGCCATCAAACATCTGCAACGGGCGGTCGATGTCTATCCCAAGTTCGTTTCCGCCCACATTGGTCTTGGCCTTGCCTACGTCGACCAGGAGGACACCCCTCGCGCCAGGAGCGAGTTTGAAAGCGCTGCGAAGCTGGACGCAAAGTTTCCGCAATCGTTCCTGAATCTTGGCCTGGTGGCATTGTCGCTGAACGATTTTGCGACCGCGCAACCTCAACTGGAGAAAGCCGCGTTCCTCCGTCCCAAGGATGCCAGAATCCTCTGCAGCCTGGCGTACGCGCAAAACGGCGCGCATCAATACCAACAGGTGCTGGAAACCTCCCGGCGTGTCCACGCGCTCGACCACAAAGGGATGGCGAATGTGCACTACGTCGCTGCCTCGGCATCCATGTCGCTTAACGATTTCGAAAGCATGGAGCACGAACTGAACCTCTTGCTGAGCGAGGACCCAACCAACGCCTATGCTCCGGTGGCTCGTCAGAATCTGGCTGCTCTTAGCCATAACAAGGCGGTTCGGGCAGCGGGTGCAAGTTCCTCAACGGCGACAACCCTGGTTGCTTCTCTCCGCCCGGAGACCTTCCCCACTAGTGACAGGTTGAAGGCGCAGCTAGCCGCCTTGGGAGACGAATCCGATGCCGGAACCTGCGCCGATTGTGGCACGCCAGCTGAGGAAAATCGGGCCATGGAGACCGAGAACAGCGCGGTAGCCTCCAATGGGAACCCGGGTCTTCCCGTCCGCACCGGTGCCTGGACGATCCGCACGAATGTCGACCAGGTGACCATCTTTTTCTCCGTGAGTAGTCATGGTCACATGGTGAACGACTTGCAATGGTCCGACATTCGAATCCTGGATGACAACAAGCCTCCAGAAAGGCTAGTGCAGTTTGCCCCGCAGTCGAAGCTCCCTCTGCGGCTGGCTCTGCTCATCGATACCAGCGGCTCGGTGCACGACCGCTTCTCGTTTGAAAAGCGTGCCGCCGCTAAGTTCGTCGAGAAAATGCTGAGCGGCGCCTCTGATCTCGGGTTTATCGCCGGATTTTCTCAGGAAACGACCGTCACCCAGGACTTCACCGGCGACTCCGCCGAACTGAAAAAGGGAATTGAGAAGCTCGAAAATCAAGGAGGCACAGCGCTTTTTGACGCGGTCTCATTCGCCTGCCGGAAACTTGCCGCTTATCCCGACGACGAGCGGGCGGCAAAGGTACTCGTGATACTCAGCGACGGCGAAGATAATTCCAGCCACAGTAGTCTGAAACAGAGCATCCAGGCCGCTGAGCGCGCGGGCGTGACCGTCTACACAGTCAGCACGCGAGAAGATCCAGGCGATAAGACGGATGCCGACAAGGTCTTACAGGTATTGGCAGAGCGCAGCGGAGGCGAGTCTCTGTTTCCCGGCGATATCCTCACTTTGGCTCACTCCTTCGACAAGCTGCATGATTTGATTCGCAGCCGTTACTTTGTCGCCTACAAGCCCGCGGATTTCCTGCCCAATGGAAGGTATCGCGCGATCAGCGTGATTGCGGAAAAAAACGGCAAGCGCCTGCAAGTTCGCGCTCGCAAAGGCTACCACGCACGCATCGAGGCAAACCAGAACTGAGCGGGCAGCCTTCCTGACGCTTGCGTTTTGCGAAACGAGTTCTTACGGCACCGTCTCGCTCGTCACCTCCGACTGCGCACTCTCGGTCCCGCGTGCCTCCACCGCCGAGACAGAATAAGAAATAAGTTTTACACGGCACGACGTTCACGCCCCGGTGTTCAAGACGGGTCAGGGATTCGGTGCGGGGCCAGAAGACCAGCCGCCATTATCCATCGTCTGGGCAGAGAAAAGCCCCGGCTAGCACCGGGGCGAAGAAGAACCCAGCAAAATTGATCGCCAATCCTATCACATCTCGCGGTCAAGAGACATAACATTTCATAACAATCTGAGAGACAACGAGAGATCCGCGAGAACGCTTCTGTAGTATATCAAGTTTTATCAATGAGTTACAAAGAATCCAATCGAAATCATCAATCCATACAATTAACACTTGTTTTTGTCTATTCAATAGTGGTAGTGTTCCCGACCTATTAGCGGATTTCGGGAGCTTCGCGAGTAGTCTCTCAGGTTTCTGTCAGTGCCGATCTCGCGATGCCCCAAGGGCCTCTCAGCAAAAGGCAGTAGCAGGGACAGAATTCTCCGCGTTCGTCTTCCCGGGGAATCACTCTTCGTTCTAGGAGGGTTGCTATGCGCATCCGTCATCAGATTTCCTCTTCTCTGTTCGCAGTTCTCATTCTCTGTTCGGCCGTGCTGTGGCTGAGCAGCGCTCCCGCCTGGGCACAATCGACATCGACCGGCACTGTTCTGGGCGCGGTAACGGACCAGTCGAGCGCAGTCGTGGCGGGCGCCACGGTGACACTGACCGACACCGCAACCAATGTTGCTCGAAGCACGAGCACGAACGGTGCGGGACGCTACACCTTTGTGGACGTGAACCCGGGCATCTACAACATGGCGGTGACCAAGGCCGGATTTTCAACGACAAAGGTTGCGAAGCAGGAGGTAAAAGTCGGAGCCTCGCTCACTCTGAATTTAACCCTGGAGGTGGGCGGCGCGAATGTGGTGGTGGAGGTGCAAGCCACCGGCGCCGAGCTGCAGACCATGAACGCCACCGTGGGCAACACGGTTACGGCGATCGCGATCGACAACCTGCCCAGCATCGGCCGCGACGTCAACACCTTCATCGAGTTGCAACCGGGCGTGAGCACGGGTGGCGACGTTGCGGGCGCGGTGAACGACCAAAGCTATTTTTCGCTGGATGGCGGCAACAACACGAATGATATGGATGGCAGCGGCGGCGTATACACGTCGATGCAAACCGGACTCGTGATCGGCGACCCAACCGGCAATGTTGGCACTCAGCTGACGTACGCCGCGCCCTCGGGCGTGGTGCCCACTCCGGCAGACAGCGTCGAGGAGTTCAAGGTGAATACGGCCGGCCAGACTGCCGATTTCAACAGTTCGGCGGGCGCCGAAATCAAGGTCGTGACCAAGCGCGGCGGCAATGCCTTCCACGGCACCGCTTACGAATATTACAAGGACAACAACTGGTCCAGTAACACCTGGCAGAATAATTGGCTGAACTACCTGGACAGCCATGTCGGACTTCCCTCGTACCATTACAGCCGGTTTGGCGGCGCCATCGGAGGGCCACTCATTCCGAAGGAGGTGCTCGGGGGCAAGACTTTCTTCTTCTTCAACTACGAAGGCTTCAAGTATCCGCAGTCGCAGACCATCAATCGCAACGTTCCCTCGCCGGCCTTGCAGGCTGGACTATTGCTGGATGACGCCCCCGGCAGTTTAGGCGTAGTCGATTACAACCTGTCTAATGTTCCGGTCCTCTACAAAGGCACAACGTACCCGGCTGGTTACGGATGCAACGGCCCCTGCGATCCGCTTAACTTGGGCGTCAATCCTTTGGTTTCGCAGATCTGGAGCAAGTACGAGCCCGCTTCAAACGTTGCCAACTGCAGCCAGAGCTTGTGCGACAATCAAAACATTCAGGGGTTTGCGGGCACCCTGAAAACTCCGATCAGCAGCAAGTTCGCCGTGGGCCGCATTGACCACGATTTTTCTTCGAAACAGCATTTCATGGCCAGTTATCGCTATTACAACATGAAGGTTGTCGGGACTGAGCAAGTTGATATTGGGGGCTTCTTTCCCGGCGACACGAAGGGCACGCCCGCTTCAGTCTCCGGCGATCCGATACAAGACTGGTACCTGGTTGCGGGGCTGACCACCAACATTACCAACAACACCACCAACGACTTTCACTACAGCTGGCTGCGGAACTGGTGGGCCTGGTCACGGAGCGGAGCTCCGCCCCAGATCGCCGGGCTGGGGGGCGCTCTCGAAATCATGGCGGGCCAGTCGCAGACCCAGGATCTCGCCCCGTTTAACTCGAACAATCAGAATATCCGCGCCCGCTTCTGGGATGGGCACGATCAGATGTTCCGCGACGACATTTCCATGCTGAAAGGCAACCATCTGTTCCAGTTCGGCGGTACTTACCAGCACAATTGGGACTGGCATCAACGCAATGACAGCGGCGGCACGATCAACGCCTATCCAGTGTATTCACTGGGCAACGGCCCCTCGGGATCGAAACTCAACAACTCAGGATTTCAGCCTTGCGCAGGAACGAACAGCCTGGAACAGACAACCACCGTCAAGAACTGCCCAGCCCTTTCCGCGGCAGTGCTGGGCGTAGTTTCCATTGCATCGCAGGTTTTCACCCGTTCCGGTGCAAATCTGAACTTGAATCCTCCCCTGTCCAACGCGTTCGATCAGAGCGTCATTCCCTACTACAACGTCTACTTCAGCGACACCTGGCACATGAAACCAACCCTCACCTTGACCTATGGTTTGGGCTGGGCACTGGAGATGCCGCCCGTCGAAGCGCAAGGAAAACAGGCGGTGGTCGTAGATGCATCGGGTGAGCCGGTCAGCACGGTCGACTACCTGGAGTCGAAACGTCGCGCCGCGCTGCAGGGCCAGGTCTACAATCCCGAACTCGGCTTCGCCCTGGTGGGTAATACCGGGGGCGGCCGGAAGTATCCCTACAACCCGTTCTACGGCGAATTCAGCCCGCGCGTAGCGGTGGCATGGAATCCGCGGTTTGACGGCGATTCGCTTGGTGGCAAGATCTTCGGGCACGATCGCACGGTCGTTCGCGGCGGTTACGGCCGCAGCTACGGCCGCACTAATGGCGTGGCCCAAGTGCTGGTTCCGTTGCTGGGCCTTGGCCTCGAGCAACCCATCGCATGTAACTCAAACGTCGTCCAGGCCGGCGCTTGGGCCTGCGCCCCGTCGGGCTCGGGCACCTGGTCCAACGCCTTTCGTGTTGGAGCAAACGCGTCTGCTACGGGAGGCCCGACCGTCCCGCTGAGCTCGTTGGCGAGTCCGACGCTGCCCCAGCCGGTTTATCCGGGGTTCAACAACCCCGCCTCGTCCGCGCCGGAAGGCTTGGATCCGAATTTCCGGCCTAACGTGATTGACTCGTTCAATCTAAGCATCCAGCGCCAGCTAAACCGCAGGATGACAATGGAGCTGGGCTACATCGGGCGCAGAATCACCAACGAGTTCGAGCCCATCCAACTCAACGGCGTTCCCTACATGATGACGATGGGGCCGGCAGGCGGGACCAAGCAGACCTTTGCCGACGCCTATAAGAACGTGGTGTTGCAATACTGCGGCGGCGTCACCGGGCTGGGTGGCGGCGGTTGCGGCGGCTCGGCTTTACCCACCAAAGGAGTCGGACCTCAACTAGGCGCCGTCACGCCCCAACCCTTCTTCGAAGCCGCGCTGAACAATACCTACTGCACCACCCCTGTCAATATTGGGGGAGGGACCATGGTCACCCCGACGAACTGCACCCAGGCAGTTGTCTTGAATGAAGGCGCTACCGGCACCACGAACCTCAACAATGCCCAAGTATGGGGCATTTGGAGTGATCTGGATAACGGTGCGTTCAACTTCTCGCGCAGCATGATGAGCACGCCCATCGCCGCCAACTGCGGGCCGGGCACAAACGGCTACGGCTGCGGCGGCCAATACTCATCCGGGATCTTCGAAAACGCCAGCGTCGGCTTCGGGAACTACAATGCGGCTTACGTTTCCCTCAAGATGGCCGATTGGCGCGGATTAACCATGCAAGCCAACTTCACCTGGTCGAAGGCTCTGGGCACGGGAGCCCAGGCGCAATCCTCCAGCGAGCTGACTGCGCTCGATTCCTTCAATCTCAAGGAAATGTACGGGCGGCAGGCCTTTGACCGCAAATTCATCTACAACATGTTCCTGGTGTACCAGCCGCCCTTCTTCAAAGGGCAGTCGGGATTCCTGGGACGCGCGTTGGGCGGCTGGACGTTCGCTACCGTCTTCACGGCGGGCTCCGGCCTTCCGTTCCAGGCGGTTACGACCTATGCCAATTATCAGTCCTTTGGCGCATGTGATGGCGTCACCTGCGCTGACTACGACTCGGAGAATGCGGTGCCCATCGGCCCGGTTTCAGCCCACAGTCATGCCTACGCCTGCGGGATCGCGGCCGGAAACACCAGCGGTCTTGCCGCCTGTAACGGCCAGGCACCTGGGGACGGCTACCCCGTGAATGAGTTCAAGAATGGGGCTGCCGAGTACGCGAACTGGCGCAATCCGATTCTGGGCGTCGATAACCGGGACGGAGGCTATGGCATCATCAACGGCCTGCCCTACTGGAATATGGACTTCAGCATCAAGAAGAATATCCGGGTCACAGAGGGCGTTGGCCTGGAATTCCAGGGCGTCTTCGCGAACGTTCTAAACCATAACCAGATGCTGGATGGGTTCCCGTGGCTCGGCGACCCATTCAGCTTTGGTGCGATCGGTGGCCAAGCGGAGGCGCGCAACATCGAGCTCGGCCTGCGCGTTCGCTTCTAACCAACGGGAAGGTGCGCCGAAAGGTGCTTTTTTCCACATCAAAGGCCGCGCTCAAGGGCGCGGCCTTGATTCTTTTTCTGGTTCGAATTGGAGGGTGCTTGCGAAAGCAAGTTTCGTCGCCCGAAGTGTTCTTGGTTGTCGACCCTCGGTTCGTTGATGGCCTGCGACCGCGAGCTACAAGCGGCTTTCGCAATGAATAACTGTTCGGCCCAGGTGCTGTGGTTGAGGTGTATCAACTACGTTGGTGAGCAGGTTGATCATCGAAGAAGCAAGATTGTTACTCTCTCAAAAGGAACCAGCTCCGCACGTCCTCTCCGACCCGCTCGCCATTTCCGCCCCGCGTCGCCCACATACCCCCCACGGGGTAGGGTAGATGCTCTTCGAGGAATCTCCATCCCTGTACTGAAGAGCGTAGTGCCTGGCTCGATCACCCAAGAAATCCCAAAACAAATAGGCAGTTTTGACGGTTCCCAGGTACCTCATCGCCTGCGCATAATTTGACTAGCACTGGCCCTGATTGTCCGCAAAAGATCCAAGGGGATGACATGACCTCAACCCATGCCGCCGAAGTTCAATCGCAGTCGCGCGATATTCGTTCTGAATGGACGGCGGCTTCCTGCGGGCCCACTGGTCCCGGCTAGCTGGGGTGCTCGGTCAGCAGAAGAGATTGATGCTGCTGGACTTGGTGGCTTCGTTTTGCAAAACGGCAATGTGCTCACGGAAAGTTGCGGGGTACTGTTACCAGGTGCGCTCGCAGCTCAGGTTTCGGTGCTGTCTCCAACTATTTACTATACAGCATAATATGTAAAACACAGAATATCTCAAAGATAATATTGACAGCGCTAAAGTTCGAACCAAGCGTCGCCGGTGTGTCTGCTTTCCTGCGAAAGTCTTCTGGGGCGCGCCGCCAGGACTGCTGAGTGTCCTGGGGTCGGCGCCTTCTTCGATAAAACGCGTCCTCTGACCAAGTGTAAGAAGAGCGGTCGTCTGACGTCAGGATCCCGTTATCCCCAGCCGGCAAGGAACCAAAATCAAAGATCACTCAATGAGACCACAGAGTCCGGAGATTCGCTGTCGATTAAGCAGTTTTTCCCTCATGGCCTCAGTGACCGATCCAGATGCAGACGAGCACTCTTCGGTCAGCATTACACTTGGCTTCGCCAAATTCGAAGTCTTCGGTGCGTTCTCAGGTTCCAGCATGGAAGCGCCAGGCTCATCCTCTGCTTCCCTCGGTGCCGACGATGACTGCTTCGCCAAGAGCTTTCCTAGTCCGGTAAAGCAAGAGTTGCTGACCATCCGGGACCTGGGCGTCCTTAATTCTGTTTCGCCTGCCGCCTCGGCTTGCCATCAGCATATTTTCCCATGTATTCTTGAGTATGCACTCAGTAATAGAATCTCAGTGGCGCGCCCTAAGAGCGAGGACAAACGAAATGCGATCCTAGACGCCGCGACCCGCGTATTTGCGGAGCGAGGTCTTAGCGCTGCCCCAACGTCGGAGATATCAAAACGGGCCGGCGTCGCCGAGGGAACTCTGTTTACATACTTCGAGACCAAGGGTGATTTGATCAATGCCCTGTACCGGTCGATCAAGTTAGAACTGGCAGACGCGATGATGTCCGGTTTTCCGCGTAAGAAGAATGTTCGCACCAGGCTGCGACATGTGTGGGATCGCTACGTGAATTGGGGGGTGACCAACCCTGAGCAGCGCAAGGTCCTGGCCCAACTGCAGGTTTCGGAGATGCTTTCGAAAGAGTCGATCGAAGCAGGGGGCGCACCCTTCGTGGAAATGCAAAATATGATTCGCGACGCGATTGATCAGCACATTCTACGGGTGGACGTTCCGATTGAGATGATTTCGGAGATGATGGCGGCTGTGGCGGAAGCCTCCATGAACCTGATTGCGCTGAAACCGGCTATGGCAAACAAGTATCGCAACAGTGGATTTGAGGTCTACTGGGCTGGGATCGCTCGGAAATAATTTGAATCCGATAAATGAGTGAGTAATCAGATACCAATTAGATTGAGGGCAAGATGAGGGTTGCAGCGGACAGGCGTAGCTCTCGCAGGGCTCTCGTGAAGCTGGAGCAATAGATCGTTAAGACCTGTAGACGACGCCCATCCCACCACCGCCGAGCTTCTCGAAGATGCGCTAGCGCGAAATGGTCTGGCCGATCAGTGGAGCAGAATCCTACGTCTGTGAAACAGGCAAGTCAATGAAAGCGATCGAGTTGGCGATAGTTCAAAAGGATGGTTGTTGATAAATCCCCATATCGCTCATTGACACCGAAAAAGGCGAAAGAAAAGCGCACGCTTGTGATATGGCCTGGTTTCGACATTTGACCATCTGGAGCGGACAATGTCACCGAGAGTGCGACATGACAGCCTCACGTTGCTCCTTCTGCAACAGAACCGTCAACGAAGTCGGACGGATTATCAGCGGTCCTAATCCGGCGTGCACCGTGCACATCTGCAACGAGTGCGTGGAAGTGAGTGTTGGCATTCTGCGCGACGGTACGGGTGAAGTTGACATGCCCAAACGATTCAAGCAACGCCCCTCGTCTTACGATGGCCTTCACTTCATCATGACGTTTTTGCAGAGTACAGCTGAGATAAGTGCCATTTTTCTTGCCATTTTTCTATTGACTTACCACCGATTTCAGATAGACTGCCGCTGCTTGTTGGGGCTGAAAGCTCGCGTTTTGTGGCGTGCTGATCCCGCTCGGTGCAGCGCTCGCTACACCCCACCCAGCAGGTTTGGAGTCGTAGGATTTCTGCAGTGCTGACCATCAGAAGTGATCAGATGAAGGCGATGGGCGGGACGAACCAGCTCACCATCGTACCGTGTCCCCAAAACGCGACTTGGGTAGAAATCGAGCTTCTCGATGACCAGGGGAACCCGGTTGGGGGTGCCCGATACAGCATAGAATTGCCGGATGGCTCAGTCCATAATGGTACTCTCGACTCTCAAGGCGTGGCTCGTTACGACGGCATCATTCCCGGTGCGTGCTCAATAAACTTCCCCGATTACGACGGCAAAGACTGGCATCGTAAGTAGCAACTAAGCAAAAGGGAGAATAGATTCGTCCGGGCACCTCGACAACAACGGCTCCGCCGGCTACTACCCCATCGACCCGGACCTCGACGGCGCCCACTGGGCGGAATGCTGAACCCGCGGGGAAAACATGAAGGATGAGCGATCGGTAGCCCCCGACGAAAACATTTTTCAACTGCACCGTATCCGCCTCTGCCGTGTCGTGCTCGATTCGCTTCCGGAGTTCAATCAGGGTGCTGCCGAGTCCAAAGACAAGAAGACCTGGTTCGAGCTCGCGGCCGAACGTCTGAAGATCGAAATCGTCACGAACGCCTACGTCATCCTGCTCCGGATCGATTACTGCGACACCATCATGCGGGAGAGCCTCGAACACGGAGTCTTCGCGCGGACCGACGGCAACGGCGAACTGGTCTACATCTGCGACCTCGTCGACGCCGACGATTCCGCGCTGAGCCGCACCTCGAACGATCCCATGCTCTTCAACTACATGGAGGAGGTGCTCTGCTTCTGGACGCAAGCTCGCGAGGGCTTCACGAACGTGCTCGGCAAGCTGCAGGCCGACACCGACCAGGCGGTCGCGGACTTCTTCGAATTGCGCACCGTCCAAGATGGCTTCACTTTTTCCAATCGCTGGAACGAGGACCTCCGCGACGACCCCTTCGACCTGCTCGAACCCCTAGTCGGTGGACCAGCCCGGCTCGCCCTCATCCGCGAAGTCCTCGTGGGCTACCCCGCTGGAAAGCAATATACCGGCTTCTTCCCCGCTCAGGTCGTAGACATGTGGCTGCACGCGTCGGACCCGATGCTGCCTGCCAGGGACACTTCGGAATACGTGGGCTACTGGATGGTCGGGTCCAAAGCCATTTACGCCCTATACCTCGCCGAACTCTTGTACTATCACACGCTTTCGCTTCCACAGCGCTACGCCTCCGATTTCGCGACCTTCGCGCAGGCCAGGGATCTAGTAGAGAAATCGAGATCCGGCGAGCGCGATCCGAGCCTCGACGAAGCGACGCAGACCTTTTACATGGGCACGTATCCCTTCAAGTACGCCTGGTGGCTGGAATACCGCAACTACGCCTACTCCTGCGCGCGCAATGGCGGGGTCTCGCGCGACCTGTTCCGCACCGCCATCGACTTCAACTGGGCGACGCAGAGCGACGGATGGTGGCAGGCCGCCGACGACATCCTCCGCATCGAACCCAAGGCCATCCACCCTGTGGACCACACCAAACCGGTCAACTATCCCGATATGTGGCACACGATCGGTGAAGACGCTGCGATGGCTATCTTCGACTTCTATCGCTTCGGCCTTGAATACGAAGAAAACCACTGGTTCGACACCATCGAAGAAACCGAAGAAGACTTAAAGAGGATGACTGGCGAGATTCTGGCGCAGGTTCGGGAATACCTGGGAAAGTATGTCACTAAGTCGGCGCTCATCGCGCAGATGGGCTTCTGGTACCCCGATGATCCAGACCGACGCGGCGAATTGATCCACCGGTACCTGACGATTTCCGACCAGACGGGCTATGACTGGAGCACCGATGCCGAACACGACCTCAAGTACGAATCCATGCTCAAGGAGTTTGCCGAATGGTTCGGAACGCTTCTCAAGAAGGTCACCGAAACCATCGAACACCACTACGAAAAGCTTGAGACCCTCCAGAAACTCGCGAACAATCTCGCGAACAAAGAGCATGAGATCACGTTGTTCATCGGGCGCTTTGCCGATTGGGAAAAGCGGATTGGCCGCTATCAAGACCTTCAGGAACTCCCGGACCAGCAGTTTCAGAAGCTCAAGCTGACGCGGCAGAACATCAGGAAGCTTATCAAAGGCGCGGAAGTCAAAGTCCCCAAAATCACCATCAGCGCCGTCACCACCAGTGGCGAGAAGACTGTCTTCGAGTTGCAGTTCCTGGAAGACGAAGTCGACGACGTCGCTTTGGACCGACGCCTCGTGCAAAAAGTGATCAAGACCCGTGACGTCGATCTCGACAAATTGCTCAAACTCAAGAAGTATGAACACCACGCCCATCTCGAGCATGTCAAGCTCTGGCCCAAGTGCCTTGTGGCCGCCGGGCAGTGGATCGGCCTCGTGGTCAACAGCCAGAAGCTGATCGAAGAGTTCAAGAAGGACTCCAATGGCGAAATCGGTATGGCGCTTGTCAAGGTCGGACACGATGTGTTCGAAGTGGCCGATGGCACCCCCGAACTCCTCTCTGCCCTCCGTCACTCCCCGGTGGCCGAGGAGCTCGGGACGCTCGTAGCCCGAAAGCTGGTGGTGAAAGGCGGCGCCGCGGTTCTGGAGGTGGTGATCAATTACCACGACGGCGCGCAGATCCTGTTCATGGACGAGGATAGCCCCGCCGTCGAGGCAGCTGCGGAAGGCCGGCAGACCATTGCGACGCTTCAGAAGATGAAGGGCGTCGTGCTGGTAACAGGAACGACCATTGGTGTGATTGCGGGAGGCGCCGCCTTCGTGGGCGCCGTGGGCGCCGGTGCGGGAGTGGGAGCGGCAGTTGGCGCAGCCCTGCCGCCGCTCGGGCTGGCGCTCGCCATCACCGCCGCAGTCGTGGTCGTCATTGACGTCGGGATTTATCTGCTGTATGGCCCCGCCAACATCATGGAGGAACTACTGAAGGAATTGCACAAGGCCAACGGGCGCGAATTCGGAGTTCAATGGGTCACCGAGACCAAACCCACGAAGCATCGCACCATCGACGAGATCGAGCGCTTCCAGAAGCGCGTTCCTGCTCTGTTGAGTTGACACCATGGGTTTCCAATACACCGTCAAGCGCGGAGACCATTTAGCAAAGATCGCCGCCCAATTTGGCTTCCGCAAATGGGAGACCATCTATCAGCACGGCAAGAACGCCGATTTTCGCGCCAAGCGGACCAACCCGAACGTGATCTTCGCCGGCGACCAGATCTACATCCCCGACAAGGACCCCAAGAAGGAGCCGGGCGCCACCGGCAAACGGCACACCTTCCAGCTTGTGCCGCGAACACTCGACCTCAAGGTTCAGATAAAAGACCATCATGGTCATGCCCTCGCCAAGGAACCCTACATCCTGAAATTCGGGAATGAGACACGGGAAGGCGATACCTCCCCGGCCGGCTGGCTGCACGAGAAGATCCCCGTCACGATGGAAAAGGCCACCCTTTACCTGAAGCGTCAGAAGATCCGGTGGAACCTCCATGTCGGTCACCTCGATCCGGTGATGGATGAAGATACGCAGGATCCTGTCGTCTACGGTGTCCAGCAGCGCTTGAACAACTTGGGCTTCGACTGCGGCAAAGAAGACGGTGTCATGGGACCGAAGACCGAATGGGCTCTCAAGATGTTCCAGTATCGGATCATGAAGCGCCCGGACCCCGACGGCCAGCCGGACACCGACACACTCGAGGCGCTTAAGTCCGGCCACGTCTCCTAACGAACGTTGCAGCGCCGCAAGGTCCGACGAGACCGCCTGTACTCTGCAAAAACATCACCAATCATCCAGTCCTCATCGCCTCTGATTGCGAAATCGCATATATATGTGGCCGGTCTGAGCGCTCGGAGCCTTCCGCTGCAGGTCGCGCACGAATCGCAGCTGCTCAGAGAGCACGATAGGCAAAGGCTAGGAAAACCCAAAAAAATGTTCCGATCAAACGCAAACGGAACCACGGGCGGAAAATCGTAGGCGGCAAGTGATTGGCGAAAAATCCCCATTTCACTCATCAAACACAAATCCACTTTCGTGAGTCGGGAGACATTTCCCCCGGAAAGTGTGCAATTTTGACCAGCTACTAGAACCCCGCAGCGGGTATTCTGCTCCTAGTTTCAATGAACGTAACACGGTCATGGGTTAGCGACTGTACGTCATTCGACCCTCACGACCGGTTCACACTCCGGCTGGACTCAACCTTGGTCCGGCCTCTTTTCTTGCCGACGCAAACCCGACTTGTTGATTCCCCCGTTCGCGGTGTACTGTCATGCGGAAGATGGCGGTCTGCCGCACGCCAAAAAGGCCGGCCCTTTAGGGGCAGGCCAATGAACGGTCTTACACAATCACTACTTCGGGCAAATCTCGCTGACCATCTTCACCTCGGTGACGTTCAAATCGCCGTAGGCTTCTTTGCTGGCCGCTTTTTCCACCTGGCCTTCTTTCTTTTCTTCAGCTTTCGTTTCATGGGTGACTGTGCCGGTCGCGCTTACTTGATGGCCGATGTGCTCCTCAAGTTTGACGCTATCGCTGCGCAGGTCCCA
>JABCZL010000021.1 GCA_013289685.1 Acidobacteriota bacterium
ACGACCATGGGCACCGTGTATCGCGACCAGAGCCAGGAAGAAAAAATCGAGGCGCTACTGCGCGAGCGCGGCGATTGGGTTTCGGCGGTGGAACTGTCGGCGATCGCGTTGCAATATTGCCGCGGGATCGCCGTGCCTGCGAAAGCGCGGTGTGAAAATCGACAACAAAGTCGAGCAACACGGCAAAACGAGACACGGATTTTACCGGATCGCGCGGCCGGTCACGCAGCCACCACTGATTCCCGAGCTGGGCGCGCAACGGTGGCACGATCCGGAAGAGCGTTTGTAGCGCGGCTTAATCGTCACCGGGCTCACAGTACTCGTTGAACGCCTTGCTGGGCACGGCATTTGAGACGACCAACGCTTCGATGGGGCATGGATCAGGAGGACACGTGGCAGGAGCTGTTGCAGAAATTCGGCGACCGACAAACGAGCAGCCTGCGATCGAGTACCTCGACGCGCGAGGACTGGGGCAGCGCTTGAACGTGCCGCCGACGTGGCTCTTGGAAAACACGCGCAGTCGGGCGACGGATCCAGTCCCGTGCTTGCGATTTGGAAAATACGTGCGATTTGCTTGGGGCTCGCGCGAGCTGAACGAATGGCTGAGCCGGCGCGCGTCCGGCAAGAAATAGGGAGGTTCAAATGCAAATCACGACCGATCACCTTGAGAAAGTCCGCGCATTGCTGGGCGCGGCCAGCGAGCAGCTCGCCGTGCAGTCGAAGGCCGCGAAAGAAGCGGAGGAAGCGCGCCTGGCGCTCGACGCGCGATGGCGAGCGCTGCAAGGCAGTTTCGACACTCTCGCCGCTGCATATGCCGGCGACGTGGAACCGAGCGAGGCACAGCTTATCGGATTGCCGGCTGACGTGCAGAGCGCGCTGGGGTACGTGAAACCAAAACCCGCAGCGTAAATCACATGCTCACCATCCGCCAAACAGTCGCCGCGTCGACACCGGAACAATTCCGGGCGTTGCTGGTCGAGCAGTGCGAACTGGCCTTGGCGCAAGTCGCAGATGCGCACGGGATGGGTGAACTTGCTTGGTCGGACGTCGAAGTAATCGCTGAGAATTTGTTCGAGTTCACGCTCGAGGATGTAACCGGCAAACAGGTCCGCGCCAGCATTGAGCTGACGCCGGTGGTCGTGCAGTGATCAACCAAGGAGGGAAGGTTATGTCACAGGATTATTCGGCTCCGATGCCGCAGAAATTGGATCAGAGCCGCAGGACGACAAGCACGATCGGCCACCAGGTTGCCGACACAAGGCGCCGCGGAAATGCGCCCAGCATCAAGACGGGCATCGTCGACCAGCATGGCAAGAGTGTCGACGGCATGACGCTGCAGCCGGGCCCGACGAACTCGCCGACTTTGCCGAGCGAACAAAATGGCTTCCAAGGTGAAACGTTGCCGGCGGACCCGGAAGACGCTCAGTCGCAGCAGACCACGGCCCCGCCTATTGCGGCCGAGACAGAACCCGCAGAAGTGCCGGAGACGACCGCGAAGCCGAGCAGTGGCGGCGAGAGCGATCCGATCATCGAAGGCGAGAACGCTCCGACGGGAGGCCTGGAAGAGGCTCGATATCCGAGTTTGATTCCATCGGCGACGCCTGTCGGCTATCCGTCCGACTGAATGCACTAGGACGTAGAGAGCGGCGCACAGCGTGACGCAGGACGAAGAGAAAGTCAGGGAGACCATCATCATGCAGCAAAAAAACGCTTACACGCTGAACGGACTGCTCTGCAGCTTGCAAGTCTCGCTCTCTCCGGCGCAGCTGCGTGCGTTGCCCACCGCTCCGCTCACGGTCATTGGCAATCCCGGCGTGGGCTATGCGACTTTGATTCGCACGGTCGTGGCCTCGCTGACATTCGGCTCAACGCCGTTCGTTGCGGCCCCCGGGAGTCTCGCCGCATTTTTTTATGGTGGCCCCTCTCGTTTTGGAATCCTTGGCGGTGCCTCACCACAAGGGCCAGGCGGGCCATTCGTCGTACCGAACACGGACGGGCCCTATGTAGCCTTCAAGATTGTTAGCGTTGCAGCGGCGGTCGGCGGCGTCACGACGTACACCATTTCGAGTTCGAACTTAGCAGTGAACGCGCTGGTCGGGTTGCCGGCCAGTCCTGGCGGTTGCACGAACGCAGCCAACAACGCAAGCGCGCCTGGCGGCTGGACGGTGACGGCGAATACCGCGAGCACGATCACGATTTCCAATCCCAGCGGCGTTCTCGAATCGTCGCCTCCGGCTGCAGCAAATATGTCGATCGGCGCGCCCGTATCTACGGTCGGAGGACTAGGTTCCACGATCGACTTGACGCCATTGCTTACATCGGCGCAGGCCTCTGCTGTCCAGGCGTGGACGATCGGCGGCTGGCAATTTCCCAGAAACGAAATCGAAAATGCCCCGATCTTCCTGGGCACGTTTGCCTGGGCCGGGCTTGCGGCGCCGCAGAATTTTTCAGCGGGCGACAGCAATCTGACGCTCACTCTGGAATATCTGCAGGTGCAGTTGTGAGCGCTGTTAATCGACATGAGATCAACATGTCGGCGGGCGCGGTCTGAAAAGCCTTGAGTGGCGCGGGTTTGGAGGCCGAATGGTCAGACCCATGCTGCCGGCGAGCAGAGTTCGAGGACGTAAGGCACGGGACGGCACGTTAATTTCCGAGGAGGCACCATGGCAAAACTGAGCAAGGCCGAGCGTCAAGCATGGGAAAAAGATTTGGCCACTCTGCGCGCCGCCGTAGAGCAGTGTCAGCAAGTTTTGAAAGCGGACGATGAAGCCGCAAAAGCCGCGGAGGCAGAGAGCGACGTTGCAACCGTGAGAAAGATTGTAGATGGCGGGACGGGCGACGCGCGCACGGCGACCGCTCGGGGCGTGTTTGCTATCCGTGAGCAAGGTGGCCATCGGATCTCCGACGCGGTGTACGGCGGCGACCGAGAGAAGTAAAGTTCGACGACCATCTTCGAAGGCGGAGGGCACTCCATGAACCAGGGACGAGTATTTCAAGTGAGCCAGCAAACGTTGCGAGAGGATGCAGCGAAAGCCGCGCGTGCGAACCGCGCCTCGACGAAGGCAGCCCTCAAGTCGAGGCTCGCGAGTCTCGAAGTGCAGGCCGCGCTGGAAGATTTCGTGCCTGGGGTCCTCAACGAGGAAGAGCAAGAGTGGGCGCTGACCGATCCAGAGTTGGCGAAGTTTCTCGCCATGTGCAGTCAGAAAGAACTGGATCGCATGCGGGCAGAGCGCGCGTACAAACGGCGCGCGGCATAGCGATGAAATTCACGTTTGACATCTTCAGGAGAAAGAGACCGATGACACCGATCGAGATAGTAAAGCCAGTGGAGCCGGACCGCGACGAACTCGAGGAATTGCAGACGGCGATTACGCTCCACCAGGGCCGGCTGAACATGATGGAAGAAGAGGCTGCGCATCTGGATTCCCAGATGAGCCGAATTGGCGTGCTGGCCAACGCGTTGAAAATCAGAATCAGCGAGCATGACGCCGGCGCCGCCGACCAGCTCGACTGCCTCGAACGAGAGCAGCAGGAAATTGCTCGAAGGCGCGAAGGCTTGCGTCTCAGGATCGTGAGTCTGCAGTCGGAACTGGTGCCGATGACGCGCGAAGCGAGTGCGCTCGCCAGCCAGCGTGATCTCGCGCGCCAGGATGCTCTTGTGAAAGAGTGCGAGGTCGAGAAGGATGCACTGATTGAGGAGATCCTGTCGAACTGGACGCGGTGCTGCGAAGCGGCTTTCGATCTCATGGTGATGTTGGATGGCGGGATGGGCGGCCAGCTGCAGCTCGATGCGGAGCACAAGCGCCAGTTATTTGCGATGAACTCCGACGTGGGTGAGCGCTTGCAAGGTGCCGCACTTGTGCATGTGAATGAGCAAACACAATTTCAGTTCGCGCGCGGCGAAGTGTTTCATCGGATGCGCGTCATCCCGGCGAAGCGCAGAGAGAAAGTGCGCGCAGCCGGGTAAACAGAGTTTCGTCGCTGGTTTTTCAGCATATCCACTGTCTATCCAGCGGCGAATCGGGGCTGCGTTAATCTGTCAGAGGCCACGCCTCTTCTCCGGAGGCGACGCAGCGCTGATGCAGCCCCACCGAGAGGCAACACGGGCAGGTCCTTGGGGGTTGGCTTCAAGGCTTGCCCGCCCTCGGGAAAACGGATGAGCAAACCGGCGCGAGCTTTCGTTTCGTACTACCCGATCTTGGCACATATCAAGACCGCATGGCCGCGTGGCTGCGTCTGCCGAGTTTGTCGAGCCGTCGACGACGGGGTGATGCACGTGCGAAAGGATTTTCTGAAAGACCCGCGTCCGCTCGCAGCGGAAGGGCGTCGGCGGCCGACTCCATTGCCCGGAAGTTGATCGGGCTTCCGCCTTCCGAATCTGTCCACCCGGTGGACGGATTTGGGGCAGGTAAGCCACGCCGGCCGCGGGCATGAGTCGGAGAGAACGCGAAGAAAAGAAAGCTGTTACGGAGGCGATGTCGAACGAATGATGATTTAGGTGCGAGACGCTGCCGGACCCGTGCTATAGTGCAAGCGCGTCGACCCGGTGCTTCAACACCGAGCCGACGCTAACCAGACTGCCTAAACGGAGGCAACATGGCTGATCAAATCCTACCTGATTTTTTCCCCCAGATTTCCTCTGTTGGCGGCCAAAAACGGAGGAATCACACATGCAACGCAAGCGAGAGCAAACAGGCACCACCGTGCCAATCGGCGGTTATTGGGTATGCCGTTACGCTGACTGGCGAATCGAGGATGGCGTCCGCATTCGCAAGCAAGGTCTCTGCCACAAATTAACCCCGATCCAGGAGGAGCACAACCGACTCCGACGTCCGCCCAAGTACGTCAAGGAACTTCAGGCTGAGTTCATGAAGACGGTCAATGCCAGTGCTGCTCGCCCTGAAATGTGCAGCACGATCGGGCAGTTCGTCGAGTCGAATTGGCTGCCCTTCATTGAAGAGCACCGCTCGTCATCCACGGTCACCGGCTACAAATTTTATTGGAAGATCTTGCTGAAACCCTACCTGGTGAACCAGCTGGTGCGCGACTACACCACGGCGCAAGCGGAGCGGATGCTCCACGAGATCGGCCGTCTGCACCCGACGATGAAGAAAGCGACCCTGCACAAGCTGAGGAGTATCCTTTCAGGAATCTTTAAGCGTGCGATCGGTCAAGGCCTGCGTCCCGGGCACAATCCCATTCGAGAAGTGACTCCTCCGGAGGGCCTGCCTTCAGGGGAGACATACGCTTACACGCTGCAGGAGATCCGGCAGATGTTGGGAGCAATCACGGACGAGACCACGAAGGTGATTGTGGCACTCGCTGGATACTGCGGACTCTCGAAAAGCGAAATTCAGGGCCTGTGCTGGGAGAATTACGACGCAACGAAAGGCGAGATCGCAGTTGTCTCGTCGGTCGTCGCCGGCAAACGCGGGAACACGAAGACGAAGGCGCGCGCAGCCAGCGTGCCCTTGATTGCGTCAGTGCGCGAACTGCTCGACCTGTACCGGCTGCGGCTCGGTAATCCGACAACAGGTGAACTCCCGGCAACCGGCGTTATGTTCGCGACGGAGATCGGCACTCCGTTGGACCTGCACAACGTCTTCACTCGCCAGATTGACCCGGTTCTCAATGCGTGTGCAGAGTGCGGCGAGATCAGGAAGGAACACGGGGAAGAGTCGGATCACGAGTACCGACGTTCCGACCTCCCGGCGTGGCACGGCTGGCACGCTTTCAGGCGCGGCCTGGCGACAAACCTCAACGATCTCGGTGTGCTCGATCTGACGATCCAGCGCATTCTGCGTCACAGCGACGTGACCACGACACGGAAGGCGTACATCAAGCCGCTCGACCATCAGGTGACCGCGGGTATGGAGCGGATGGAGGAGGCAATTCGGAGGGTCGAAGCTGCGACGGGAAGAGTCAATTAAGGCCGTTTTCGAGGCCGATTTTCCTTAATAAACATTGACTCGCTTAATCAACATCAACCCAAGGTTTGCAAGTCATTGAAAACTTTGGTGAGCGCGGCAGGACTCGAACCTGCGACCCATGCCTTAAAAGGGCATTGCTCTACCAACTGAGCTACGCGCCCCACCTTTGCAATCAAGCACTTGCAGCTGTTATCTGAGATGCGTGGGTCCACGTGGGTCCAATCATCGCAATAACCTTGCGTTGTGCTTCCCTCTTTACTGGCATGAGACCCGGCGTATACGTGTCCAGCGTTACTTTGCTGTCCGCGTGCCGCAGTGACTCCTGTACCGTCTTCACGTCCTCACCATTCCCTTTCAGGAGTGTTGCAAACAAGTGTCTGAAAACGTGCCAGCGAACATGCTTCACAATCCCAGCCTTCTTTGCAGCAGGCCGAATGTGTTTTGACATTGCTGATCTAGGCCACAGCGGCTGCTTGCCGTGTTTCTCAGCGGACGCGAAGACATAATCCGTCTCTTGATTGTAAAGACACTTCTTACGCCAGTCCAGTAGCAGCGCCGCCAGGCCAGCATCCATCGGAACGGGCTTCTGTGAGGCTGCTGTCTTCAGTGGGCCGATATGTTGACAGACAATCGCGCGGGTGAGACGAATCTCGTCCACGCCAAAGTCTATATCTTCCCTCTGTGCAAGTGAACCCCTCGCGTTCCAGCGGTGAAAAGTGGATTCTTTCTGTTCCAACACGGTACCACGCCGAGCGGTTTCGAGGCCGACTCGTCACAAGTTCATCACTGGTAAGTGAAGTTCAGCTTGTCGAGGTAAACGGTGTAGGGCGTTTGCTCGTAATCGCCATCCATTTGGTAGTTGATGGTGATTCCCCACCACCCAGGTGCCGAGAACGGCGCGTACTGCCAATTCATAGTGATTGACCGTGCGACGCCCGATTCCAGCCTGGCTTGGCATGTCTTGTATCAAGCGGCGCTGTTTGAAACGGACCGGAACAAACTTCCGCGGCGGATTGCAGAGGCGGAGAACGCCATCCTTGTCCGAATCAAGGAATTGTTTGTGATCACCACGGACCACATTGAAGAAGATGTCGTCCTGGACGACGCGTTGTATGCTTTGCGCGCGCTCCGCAACTGCGTCCTCGCTGAAGCAACCGCACCTTAGCAATCTTCTGTACGGCGAGTGAACCCATCGATGGGTTCCATCGAACCGCAAGCCAGATTGCCCGTTTCGGCGGCCTGACCTTTGGGCGATGCTATTCATACTTCGAAGACTGCCGCTAAGCCACCTAAATGACATCTTGCCCATTTCTAGGAACGGCAGGTGCCCGGTTGAGGGCAACGCTGTATTGCTGCGCGCAGGCATTGGTCTTACATTGCTGAAAACCAAGAAAGTTGAGCTCTTCCATGCCGAACAAAAGCGCAGAACACACTCTCCCAGCTGCCAAGACTCTGAAACGTGCCTTCGAGCGCGCCGTTCGCGATATGTATCAAGCGAGCCTCACGGGCGAGATCTCGAAGTACCGCACCCCCATCGTTCAGCGCGCCGGAATAAACGCTTCCGGGTCGCACGTCGAAGAAAAGCGCGCTTTATCCGATGCAGCCAAAGCGCTCGCGCCGTTATGGAAGATCTCCCCGACTTCTCCTAGGTGAGCTATTTCAAGACGAGAGCGCTCAAGACAATCCTTCCCTCAGCACTCGCTTACGACTAAGGTGGAGGGATGCAAGGGTGGTCCTTTTCCGGATCCATCCTTTTCGACCATGTAACAAGGGCTGTGATCAGCAGTATCAAAAACCGGAGAACGATTGCGACGGCTGCCATTGCACGTCCCACTTTTGGATTGCCTGCGATCATTGGGTTAAATCTGTCCGGGATCTTCCGGGTCGGGTTCGCGCACTGGCACGTCAGGGTTCTCGGGCGAAATGATTTCGATCCGTTTTCATAGCGTTCAGATGCCAGCAGTAGCGGAACTGCGCTGAGTGGCGAGGCTCGGCCGTCCTAGCGAGCAGCGGTCAGGGCGAGGTAGGCCAGGCCTGTCACCGAAATCGCGATGAACAGGAAAGGCCACAACGCGATCACGCGCCTGAACACAGATCGCTGGGAATGTCTTAGATCTTGTCGCATAGCGGAAACGGTGGCAGGGAGTTCAAGATCGATTTTGCTGTCCATGACTGGCGACCAACCTCAGGTTTGTGCAGGCTCCAAAAGCTCCGTCAATTAATCAGGATTCCGAAACGAAGCACAATACGTAGAATCCTGTATCGCCGATTCGTTGCCTGTACTTCTGGGATCCTCTGGCGGCTATTCGAACAGGACCTCATCCGCGATCGGCATGGGCTTCGACGCCGACCGGCGGCGTGCTGAGTCCTCTGGCAGCGGCGAGAAGAGAAGGGTCAGAATCCAGCCGAGCGCCAATCCCGCGAATAAAAATGTGACCGCCGTAGGAAGATCGTATTCAGGACGAGTTTTGTTTTGAGTGAGCATAGTCGAGTTGATCTGCGGAAGGACGGAGAGCGGGACACCGTCTCTCTGCCTTTCGCGACGAAGGTTGCGCACCGAGCGGAAATTAAAGCAGTCACGACAGCGGTTCTATGCTGTCGACAAGAATCGTTTTTTTCTTCATTTCAAGCTTTCCCGCTGGCAATGGTCTCGAGCTTGTCCTACCAACTCGGTGTGGCCGTGGGCATTTCCGAGGCTAGCGAGGAGATCTTGATTGTCTTTCCTTGCAGCGCGCCCACTACGCGGACACGTTCCCCAGCCAGCTTCTTCAAGACATTCAGGTCACCATCCAGGAGGTATGTCACATCGGCATCTACAAGCATAAAGTTCGCACCACCGTGCACACAGGCCCGAACGCAATTTGTGGCTGTTTGACCGAGGACGGCAGAATGCTTAGCGCCGCAGCGGGAGCAAGTCACCATGCCTTCATAGGTCTGGTTCGTGGTTGCGGGTGCCTGTTGCGCGACTGAGACTTCACCTACGGCGACGCCGGCAGCAGCCCCTACAGTTGCAAACAAAAGTGCAAGAGCACACGCGATCCCTGTTCCGAGCAAGACAATCTCAATCCAGACCCGATTTGTTTTCATGGTCAGCCTATCCTCCTGCCCAACGAGGCAGCTATGGATGCTTCACCACCTCGAAGAGTTGGCTATCGCAGGAGATGCAACTGGCGTGCCAGTGGTGCGACTGAGTTGGCAGGGGCGATCTAAGTTAGTGATTGGAAGGGCTCAAGAGCCCCAACTCGGAAACGCGGGCGGACCTGCTAACAATGAAGAAATTACCGAGCACGAGAGGGACGCCAGCTCATTAGGCCTGTAGACTCGCCCCCCGATTCGGAAGGAGGAGAATCTAGGCCGCAGCCCCCGCAGACTTCGCTATTCCCAGGCTCGCCGCTTCTCTCGCTCCCGCACGACGCAATAGTTCAATGGCGGAGTCGGCTTCGCCATTTTCGTGGCATGACACGTAGACCATCGCTCCCACGTCGCACAACTGGTGGCCTAGTCTTTTCGCTTCGCCCTCAGAGAAACCGAGAGCCAGCAAGGTTCGCGATCCTCGAGACAGGGCAGGAAAATTCTGCTCAACCACCAGAGCGTGGAAAAATGCCTGCGAACGAATGAAGAACCCGACCGTCGGAATCACAACCGCGCCGAACTCTGAAAACCAGCCGATCATTCGGGCGCTGGTTGCGCTCTCTTCGGGCTTATCGTCAAGTATCTTGGCATCGCGCACCACCGTCGCGACCGGGTGAGCGGGGGAAAGGACCATGCAGATTTCTTCGTTGTCGAATCCTGCGCGATTCAGTGCGCAGACGACCTCCGGCAGAGCAACATTGCGAGGATACATCCCGTAGGCAGCGGGTCCATTCACGCTCATTGTTTTTGATCTCCAAACTGGATCGCGAGGAAGGTTGACCGCCCTTCACAGCACCACTGTGAGGCGCTGATACACCCTACAAACTTTTCGCTGAGGACGCACTAGGGTAAATCGTGTAGAAGCGGCAGGAGAGTGAGCGCGACCTAGGGGGCCTGTTGTCGTCGAGTATTCACAGTAGAAGTGGCACCAAATTCCATTAGGACAAACTTTCGAGTGGGTGAGGAGTCATTGCACGCCCGGTTTGTGGCAATCGCCCTCCCACAACACTGATAACTCACGGGGTTTGCGCGTCTGCAGGACATTGGCAGTCCGGTTGCAGCGATGTGCGATGTGAGAGCACAAATACTTTGTCGACTCACAAATTTTACATTTCGGAGGTAGGAAAATTATGAAGCGGCTTCTCTCAATCGTTGCGCTGCTCGGACTGTCCGGGCTTGGAATCAATCTGGCGGCCCAGCAGACACCGTCCACGCCGAGCCAGCCGGGCTCGATGCCGCAGCAACAGCAAACCGACACGACCAACCCGCAGCAGTCCGCTCGCAACTTTGAAGGCAAAATCGCGAAGTCGGGCGACCAACTGGTTCTGCAGGAAACTGCTACCCAGACTGCTTACAAGCTTGACGATCTGGACAAGGCGAAGCAATTCGTAGGCAAGAACGTGAAGGTAATGGCGACCGTGGACGCCAGCACGAACACTCTCCACGTAGTTGATATCACTCCATCGGAGAGTCGGTAGCAGTTAGCCAACACCGTAAAACGGCATCTCGACCCGTGCCCGCTGTGACTATCACAGCGGGCCTTTTTCTGTTTGGCCTACATTATTATTTCCGTTGATTTTGTAAGACGCAGCTTTGCTTTAAGACGCTAGCTTTGCTTTGAGATTGGTGAACCCATTGCCAAACGAACGAGGTCACGAAACGGGAACGTGGGCGTCAAACGTCGATTGCGCCGTTATCTCAGAAGCAGCTTACCCGCGACACTGTCAACGGGACCGCGGGCCACCGCTCTCGAAATTCGGTATTCAGATCGGCCTACCGAGAGTAGCTCGATCTTCCGCCTACGCGAGTAACTCGATCTTAACAACGCGGATCGTGTTGCTGGCACTATCGAGGTTCCCGATGACTTTCACATCTTGATTCTCGTACTGCTTCAGATCCTGCTGCTTCAGGTCCTGGGCGTCCAATTGGTACGCGCTGCTGTTCGTTGCCCTCAGCACGTACCTGGCACCGTCTTTCACGATCTTTCCCGTGAATGACTGATTCGCAGACCGCTGATTCTGAGGATCCGCCGGCGGTTTCGTTTGCTGGCTCTGCTGGTCCGGTTGTGGGATAGGCGTGTCCCGCGGTGGGAGCGGCTGCGGCGCGGGTTGTGGCTTCTGCAGACGCGACCAGGCAATGAGCTGTTGCGACGCGAAGGCATCCTCGGGATATTGTGGAGTGAGCTTAGGCTCTTGTGCAAGCGCAAGGGGCGCGATCGTCAGCAGAAAACCTGCAAAGCAATTCGTCATTCGATTCATATGTACACCTCTCAAAAGACGAAGCCGACTGTGTACCGATGCGCAATTCGATTGCCACAATTGTCATTGAAGACGCATCTTTTCCCCGGTCTGGTAGCGCGCAGCAAGCGAAGCTTCTACACCGTCTATAGCACTTTTACCGCCCCTGATCGCGCCGGGTCCATCAAGTGTTCCCTGTAGTCAAGGGCAGCCATATATGCGGGGTCTCCCCCTCCAGGTGGGGGAACGGCGGCTGGTCGGTTTCGCTTAACGTCGAGAAGGCTCGCGCCCAGTCGGGACGAGTGCACCCAGGTGCACCCAGGCCACAACGCAAGTGCTAGAGGAGAGACTCTCCTCGCATTCGTCGAGGACGAGGGCTCCTGGCGAATTTTGCGACCAGCAGATCGATCACCAAAAGAGAAAGAGCTCCTGCTCCGAACAGACGGCCCATGCCCTCCAGATGAACGACCAGGCTGAGCAGCGCGAAGACCAGTAAGAACAAGCCGAGCGTCCTGACCATGATCAAACCTCCTCTGCGCAACATTTGATAACACTGCTAAGGAGACGGGAATACAGCGATGTCCTCAATCTCGGACGGTTCATGCTCGTTCCAAAACAAAAAAATATGCAGGGTGGACCAGCTACGAATAGCCGGGACACCCTGCGTCGGGAGAGTGCGGCAAACCGCACTGGTTTTAACTGGAGTCGACCTCAAGTCAGCACTCGAGACCCTACGCCTCCAGTGCCTAGCGGCGAGAGCGACGTTTTTCGTCAGCTGACTCCTCGGAGTCAACATCGACTGGAACAGGCTGCGGAGGTTTTGAGGCTTTGGCGCGGTCGGCAGCCTTCTTTGTCGCATCTTTCGCTTGACCCAAAGCGTTCTGCACCTTGCCTTCGATTTGTTTTGCTGCACCTTTGACTTGAGCGTTCGTGTCACCAGTCCACTCTCCAGCCTGACGTTCGATGCGTCCCGCTATGTCCTTCGCTTTCCCTTCAATTCGGTCCTTGTTCATGGTGTTCTTCTCCTTGCGAATCATGTTTGCGTGTTCTTCTCCTTGCGAATCATGTTTGCGATTCCGGCGACGGTCCTCGCGCAAGCGCAGCTTGCGGCTTCCCGAGCTATGTTGAACATTGCGTATTTCTTCGCGGCCCCTCAGTTACGCTACTGGATTTCGACCCTGAATAATGCGCACGAGCACCACGATCACTGCGACGACCAGCAATATGTGGATAAAGCCGCCCAGGGTATAGGAACTGACCATTCCCAGCAGCCACAGAATTAACAGCAGGGCAACGATAGTCCAAAGCATCTCAGATCATCCCTTTCCGGTAGACAGCAACCGCAATTGGGGTTGCTGTCGTTAGGTTACGCAGGATCCAGGGGGTGGGTGAATCCGGTGAAGTCCGTAATTAGTGCGGTGGTCGTCCTCTACGGAATGCGACAGCCACAGCGGATGAGGGCGGGTCGCTGAGGCTGCGGTTGTACGCAGGAGGGCTACGGCAACCCTCAAAACACCTGGACAATCCCATTGCGTACCGCATACCGAGTCAGGTCGGCAACGGAGTGAAGACCAAGTTTGCGCATGAGGTTGGTGCGATGAGTTTCCGCTGTTTTGACGCTGAGATTGAGAGTGACGGCGACCTCCTTGCTGGTCTTGCCTTCGGCCAGCAATTGAATAACTTCGCGCTCTCGTCCAGTGAGAACGTCGTTCGAGTCGTCCTCGTTTCGGCTGCTTCCATCAGGTCGATGGTCGTGTTCGAGGAATCCTTCCAACACCATCTGACTCACTCGCGTCGTAAAAAATGTCCTCTGCAGTTGCAGGGCCTCGACCGCAGCAACCAGATCGCGTCCAGCATCGGACTTGAGCACGAATCCGCGAGCGCCGGCACGAAGAACTTCTCGCACGACTTGATCAGAATCGTGCATCGTGAGAATCAGGATGGCAATCTCGGGGGATGCCGCCAGAATTTGGCGAGCAGCCTCCAGGCCGTTTAGGTTTGGCATGCCGATGTCGAGCAAAATGACATCAGGATTCATTCTGCTGGCAAGTTCGACAGTCTCGCGCCCATCTTTTGCCTCCCCACAGACTTCCCAGCCGGGATGACTCTCAAGCAGAGATCGGATGCCTCGCCTTGCCACCTCGTGATCATCGGCAACCAGGATTCGGAGCATTCTTTACCTCCAGGCAGTTGAATCTTTCCGACTCTTGAACCTTTTCGAGACAGGCGTAGTGTCGTCCCCCGAATCCTCCGAGAGACGCTCATAATGGGTGGAGGTAAAGCACAATTCTTGCCAAACTCGTACGTTGTTGTAACTAAATCACTTCCGCCGGGTCGGCGCATCGCTCGCGCGTGTAAGTTTTTCCAACACATCCAGAGTCACCCGACTGTTTGAGCTGAGCAAAGCCAACAATTCCGTCGAGCCCTACGGTGTTTCCTGTAGGCAGAAGATGAGCAACATTCACTCTCGTTTTCCGCAGGTTTCTCGCAACGCCATAGGAAAACACTTGTGCGGTTTTCGGCAGACTGGCATCAAAAAGCTGCACGGAGGTTGCGCAATGCGTTATGGCGCGTCTTGCAGGTTTCTTTCTTGCAGGTTTCTTTCAGGAGTATTGAGAACTGTTGCGACTGCTGCAACTTTGTATGCGATAGCCCTCGCGCAAAATACCCCGCCCGCCCAACCCACCCCGTCAATGTCTCCTTCAGTCGCTGGACAGAATCCCGATTCCGGTCCTCCCCGGACTCCAGCACCTCCTCCCTCGGTCCAGGAACCATCCAGTTCCCCGGATTCGCAGCCCGCCGCACAACATCAGCAGCCATCGACCGCCCCACAGGACGGCGCCGATGATTCAGGCAGGTTTGTCTTCAGGAAGCGAGTGCAAGAAGTGGTGTTGCATGCCACGGTGGTCGACGAAACTGGGCGGCTCGTTACCGGGCTTGACCGAAGTGCTTTCTCCATCTATGTAAATGGTGTGCCAGAACCGATTACTTCTTTCCGCCGCGAGGATGTTCCCGTGGCGATGGGTATCGTGATTGATAACTCGGGATCAATGCGGGACAAACGGGAGAAGGTCAATCAGGCAGTGCTCAACCTCATCCGCATCAGCAATCCACAGGATGAGATTTTTGTGGTCAACTTCAGTCAGACTCCTTATCTGGATCAAGACTTCACTTCTGATGTCAGTCTGCTTCAGACTGCTTTGCATCAGGTGTCGACTCGAGGCAGCACGGCCCTTTACGACGCGGTGGTTGCATCCGCGGTCCATCTGCAAAACAATCCGCGCCTCAACAAGAAAGTGCTTCTGATAGTAACCGATGGACAAGACAACATGAGCCAGGAGACGCTGCAAGAAGCGATCCGGAAAATGCAGCCGAACAAAGGTGAGACGTTATACGCCATTGGACTAACCGACGCAGGGTTGACGCGAACGGGGCGGGATGCGCTGCAGAATTTGGCCGCGAGTACCGGTGGAGTGGCGTACTTCCCTCAGAATCTGAAGTGGACGCGATCACGCGAACGGTGGCGCGCGACATCCGCAGCCAATATACACTGACATTCGAACCCGGGAACTCCGCCGCACAGAAGGGATACCAGGCCATACGAGTGGAAGCGAAAGGGTCAGGCCGCAGCCGTCTGGTCGTGCGCACACGAAGCGGTTACTACCCCGGTGAGGCCGTTCGCTAGCAGGTCTTTGCAAATTAACTATGATCCACTACGCCGCCGTCGGACCGGCAGGGCTTTTCGGAGGTGGCGGCGGCAACTCAATCTGGATCAGGTTGTTCTTAATCGCATATACGACCAGATCGCGAATGGAGTGAAAACTCAGCTTCCGCATGATATTACTGCGGTGCGTTTCCACCGTCTTTGTACTCAGGTTCAGCAGACTGGCGACTTCCTTCGAGCTGTTGCCTTCCGCCAGCAACTGAGTGATCTCGCGCTCCCGCGCCGTCAACGTTGGCAATTTAGGGGCTTCGTTTCTGGAAACGGTATGTCCCTTTTCCAGAAAGCCAGCCAGCACCAGGTCGTTCACCCGCGGGGTAAAAAACATTCGCTTATTCTGGAGCGCTTCGACGGCAGACACCAGGTCGCGCGCAGCATCCGACTTTAAGACAAATCCCCGAGCCCCGGCATCCAGCGCTTCGCGAATCACCTGGTCAGAATCGGTAATCGTGAGGACGATGACCTTGAAATGAGGATCCTGCTGCAGGAGCTGGCGCGTCGTATCCAGGCCATTCAGATTGGGCATCCCAATATCGACAATGACGACATCTGGATTCAACTGCAGAGCCTTCTCCAGCGCGTCGCGGCCATCGCTTGCCTCGCCGCAGACTTCCCAGCCTTCATGTTTTTCGAGCAGGGCGCGCAATCCGCGGCGCACAATTTCGTGGTCATCAGCCAACAAGATTCTCAACTTCATGATTCACCCCCACAGATCAAAAGGTGGACCGCAGTTTCTAAATTTGTGTCGGACCTTTAACACAACCCCGTTAACGCAACCTCGCAGCATCCCGCCCATTGAGCGCCGTAAAGACGCGATGTTGGCTCACCGCTTCAACTGCCGCCAACAAGTCGCGGGCAGCATTAGATTTTACGACGTATCCCCGAGCACCGGCGTCCAAGGCTTCGCGCATCATTTGCGGAGAATCGTGCTGGGTGACAAACAGAATCTCGAGTTGGGGGGCCTGCCTGCGCAGCAAGCGGCACGCTTCCAGTCCATTCATTTTCGGCATGGTTACATCGAGCACCAGGACGTCGGGATTTAAGTCTTTCGCTTTTTCCAGGGCCTCGGCCCCGTCGGATGCTTCTCCGATCACTTCCCAGCCAGAGCGTCCTTCCAATAGAGTCTTCAACCCTTGCCTCACAACCGGATGGTCATCCACCAACAGTATGCGAATGGTCATGCAGTTCCGTTCCTCTAGGGGAAGACCGACCAAACGATTCGCCACATTCTACCTCAGCCCGTGGGATATGCCCGACCGGCTCCATTCACCTGGAACACACGTATCTAGCGCCGCAGCTAACCTTAAGGAGCACCTGTCGAGACTAGCGATCGAGCAACTTGGCTCCAATACAGGGAATCCTGTATTCCGCTCGGCTCTTAAAGTCACCCACAGCTTGCGTCACGCGCCTTACCCAGCCGAGACCGCTGGGAAGTACGTTTGATCGCGCAAGAGTATCTCGACCGCCTCAACCACCGACCCGATATCTTGCTTTGCGCATGCCCCGCGTACTCCTGCTAAACGAGCAGCGTCGGACAGTTGTTTTGAAAGGTGAAGCGTTACCATCAGGATCGGAATCTTGGGAAAGAGCGCATAAATCTGTTTGGCGACATCAACACCGTTCAGATCTGGCATCTGATAGTCCAGGAGAATCAGGTCAGGAGGAGCCTCCAGAACTTTGTGCAGTGCCTCCGCACCGGTTCGTGCTTCGCCGCAAACTTGCCACGAGGTCTGCTGCTCGAGAACAGCTCGCAGGTAGTGCCGGACCGAGGGATTGTCGTCGACCAGCAGAATGCGAACCACGTCAACTCTCCCCGCGCCCCGTACGGGTGCGATTGCATTGATCCAGAGCAGGCAGGTTTCGCAAGAAAGCGCTCTCAATCGAGACTGCCTGACCTACCGTCCCCGGCCATGCCCCTTGGCTTTGTGCTGCTTCATGACTGTCCGGGCCGCGACCTCTTTTGCCCTGCTGCCATAGCGGCCTGACCGCTCAGCACTCTCTTTGGATGTGCTCATATTCGCGTTGTTCTTTTGCCCCAACACCACGCAAATGCTTTTTCCCTGGCACGACATCTTCTCCAGTTGTGACTCTAATAACCGTAATGGCGGCACATCGCAGCAGCAATCCGGTGAAACCTGTAGGCCACTAACTCACTAATGCGACGATCCCTTCTACCAAATCCCCTTGTCGCTGCCAGTTATCTTTTGTTCGAGTGCCGCCGCAGTGGCCAGTCCGGGCAAGAGGCTCAGCCGGAGACTGTTTCGGAGATCACCCTGGCGCAAGAAATTCATGAGCTCGGAAGCATAAAGATGAATGGAGCGAGGAAGGATCGAGACTCGAAGGAAATCGCGACGGAAGCAAACCTGTTCCAAGCCGAACTTCGCCGACTCAGTGACCGCCGTGTCCAGGGGAACTCCAGTTCCCCGGTATGCCTGCACGTATTCCGAGATGATCTTCAGACACGTCGCGATCCCCTCCCACACACCCGCCGTTGAGCCCAGCGAGCGGAGATATCCAAAGTCAACCAGGTGTTGGTCCAGGAGTCCCGCGTTATCGATGATGTCGCACAGGCGGATGTAAAAGTGCCGGTACATCCGTTGGAGCGTGCTGATGACGATGCGGTCTTCCGGCGCAGGCACGCGAAAAGGATGCCCGCGCAACTCGATCATGCGAGCACGCGCTGACACGGAACGCGTGACAGCGATTTGCTCTCCGGTCTGTCCCAAGCGCCCAGCGTGAACTTCGACGAGTTCCGACAATCCGGGCACGATGAAGTTCCACTTGTTTGCCAGACGATCTCCCCAGCTTCGTTCCGCGAGCGTTGCATTCAAACGCGTGCCCATGGCCTCGACCACCCTGCCTGCATCGGCGTCCGTGTACAGATCCAAGTCACTGCCAAGGTCTGGCCAATGATCCAGAGACTTGATGACCGTGACTGGACAGCCGCATTCTTCCAGCACAGCACAGATCTGCTGCAGAAACCCTAGAGCACGGTTGATGCGCCCTGTTTCCCTCTGAATCGCAGTGAAGGTCCATTCCACGCCCTGTTCATTTCCCTCGGCCTCGAAGATCTTCTGCAGCGGCGCAAAGGAGCGAATGATGACATGGTTTGTCATCGCCAGAGCTTCGAGATCCTGCCGATCTCGTCCGTCGAGCGCGGACACAATTTCCGTGATTTGCTGAGGGCAGGTTTCGATCACTGGCGCATGGACACTGGCCGGCGAGGAGCAGGCCGGAGCCAACAGGAGCTCAGACAGCAGTCGGAGGCTTCTGGTCGACGCGCGAGCATAGTCCATGGGATGGAACTCCATTCAATGTTGTGAGACAGCCACACTTGGATGTGAGAAAGCGCGCGTGGGGTTGGCGCTCCGCAGCTGGACTCAGCTGGAACCAGTACCGGACTGGGCATTCTGGCCGCATCTTGCAGAACCGACTCGCTCAATTGCTGTGCCTTCTTCGTAATCGTTCCAGGTTTCAATCATCACAAACGGGAGCGGATTGGCGGCGTCGAAGTACCGGTTGTAGAGCTGGAGAGTGTCATCCAACGTTTGCCCGCAGCGGCTCTGCATGTGGCGATTCAGACCCCATTTTGCTGCGGAATCATCGAATCC
This sequence comes from Acidobacteriota bacterium, assembly GCA_013289685.1. Taxonomy (GTDB): domain Bacteria; phylum Acidobacteriota; class Terriglobia; order Terriglobales; family Acidobacteriaceae; genus Sulfotelmatobacter. Next base: position 18,632 of record JABCZL010000021.1, read on the forward strand.
CGGCCATGCTGCACCCACCGCGATCTTATCGCGGTGTTTGTTTCTCATATTCTTGTAGAAATCGTCCAGGTATTGTTCGCCCCAATTACTGCCGTCTGGGGTCCTTCAGATCCAAATCCATGTATGCGGCGGCGCGAACCAGCAAAATCACTTCGGCACCACCCTCTTTATCGGCTCGTAGCTGTTGCGTCAGGTGAGTCCGTACTTCCACCGCCGTATGGATCTCGAGTTTGAAAGCGGAATCTACGCCGGCGCACCCGAGCACGTCAGAAAACGTTGCCGCAGACCGAAATCGTGTGAACGCCGGCGCGTCCCAGCTTTTCGATCAGCCGGGCGACTACCGACCGGCCTAGAACTTCCACGCACACCAGAGGAGTGCCCTGCGTGAGCGAGGCTATGGCGGAGTTCTCGCTGCAGCTTTCTTCCTCGTGACTCTCCGGTCCGACGATTACGATTGCGCTTAGCACTCTGACTCCACCTTGTCCTGGGTTCTACGTTTCCATGGGCGACTTGGGTACGTGTCTATCTCGCCGGCACTTTGGCCAGGCTGAGCATTTCCGTCCCCTGACTAGAGGACTGGGGCCTCGCCGAGTGCCGTCGTATTTTCGCCTTTGGAAACAGCAAGGCGCGCATTTTGAGCTTCGCTTTGTGTAATTGTGACTTGGAGTTTCCGATGGAGCAGTCGAGCAATTCAGCGATCTCACGGTGTTGATATCCTTCGACCTCGTGCAAAGAAAAAATCGTCCGGCAGCCCTCCGGCAGTTCCTCCAGAGCACGACGCAAAGCAATGCGATCGACCACGCCAGTGAGTTCCGGATCACTCTTGCCGAAATCGCGGTGCAGAGAAGGAGACTCGGGATTTACCGGCTCGTCCAGGGAAACCGTGGGCGGAGACTTGCGCCGGCGAAGCTTCATCAGGACAGTGTTCACCGCGACGCGATAGAGCCAGGTCGAGAAGGCAGCATCTCCTCGAAACGAACCGACCGTACGAAACACCTGCAGGAAAGCCTCCTGGGTTAAGTCTTCTGCCTCGGCAACATCCTTGGTCATGAGCAGGCATACCGAATAGACGCGGTTCTTGTGTTGCTGAAACAGAATTGCAAAGGCTTGCTCGTCGCCAGACTGCGCGCGCTTTACCAGGTTGATCTGGGAATCATCGCGACCCTTCGTGCTGGTCGCGGGAATGACGTTCGCTTCTGTCGCAGAAATCGCACAAGTCGCCACGTTTGATCTCCTTCACTACCGCAGTTCGCTCGCCAACTCCGCGAGCATGGATTCGAGAGTAGAAAAAGGATCGAAATCCTTGTATCGGGTCACAGCTGTAAACCCTTGCAGGAGACGCTGTAAGACTCCCCGCCGGGGTCCTAAGGCGGATAGATCCGCGACTGGCGCGGATCTAATCGTCCGGGAATGAACTTGCAGAAATGCTTTCGTTGGCAGGAAACAAACCGATTGGCATCGGAGAATCAATACATCCGAGCATCAATAAAGGTGGAATTCCACTTCCACGCTGATCTGCACATCCACGGGCTTACCATCTTTGAGCGCAGGTTGAAAGCGCCACTGCCGAACCGCGTCCAGCGCTTTCGCGTCGAGTCCCAGGCCTAAGCCCCGAACCACCTTGATATCGCGCGGACGTCCTGCCGCGTCCACGATTAGCCAAAGCACACACGTTCCTTGTTTCTTGGCGCGGCGCGCATCTTCGGTGTATTCGGCAGGACGAGGACAATCACGACGACCAAGCCTAGCCCTCCGCTCGGGTAATACCCCCAAGACCGGCTGTGGGGCCAAGTGGGCAATGCGCCTAGCAACAGCACGATGAGCAGCACGAGAAGAATGACGGACATAAAACCTCCTAAGGTTAGAGTTCGTTTTCGACCCCGCGCAATCTTCCGGCCCGGTAAGAGCCGAGCCGGCATTTGAGCTTCGGGAAGCTAAAACCGCTCAGTTGGACGCAGGTGCTGTTGCGCCAGCCGCATCATTCCTGCCTGATTCTCTACTCTGAACCGAGTATCTCCTGACCGCCGAAAGGAACGGCTCGCTGACCGCTGTCGCCTGCACCTTCCCGCTCAGGATGTCCGAAAAAGGCATGGAACTTCCATACAACAACCGTGTTTCATCCTTGTCCTGAGTGAGCGCCGCACCGCTCAGATCGATTCCGGCAAAAAGACCGCGAGCTCGAGAATAGGTCAGTACCTCCGCCCTCATCTTGATGTCAGTATCCGCGGCTGCATCACGCCCTACTGGCCCCGCTGCCGCAGATGCGTCTGCACCGAGTTTGAATTTGCTGGAGAGTAGGTGCTGCATACCTTGATCGTTGGTCACGACCATGACGAGGTCCACGGCCTGGCCTCCCAGCTGCAGACCCCAACTTCCCCCGGTGATAGTGATGGGAGCTGGAGCGCTCCAGCCAGACTCAGTTCGACAGGTGGCGACGCCCTTGCCATGATTTCCACCAAACCCGACGGCGATCTTCACCATAGACGGGATCACGGCGATACACTTTGCGTCGCGCATGACCTTGTCAGGAATTGCCTTGTCCGGAGTCGCCATGATCTCGTTCAGGACCTTGGCCGACGCATCGATTCGCTTGGCGATGTCTGACTCATTTTTGTCTTTGTCGGCAGACCAGCCCACGCCGACCAAGATTGAACAAATGCTCAGCACCAGGAGACATTTGGGAAATACTGAAGAAATTCTTCTCATGTTTGTCCTCGTCCTCTTCTGTGCTCCACGTGAGCACCTGCTAGTTGTCGTGCGAGAACAAAGCTAGTCCCAGGGCGGAGTTGGTTCTATCCAGCGGAGCCAGTAAACAGCGTGAGAACTTTCCTGAGGAATTCGTCGGTAACTGTAGTGCCGCAATTCGGTGAGGCTCTCTCCGCGCAGCCCTACAGGTTCCACAGTATTGTGAGTTCCGGAGCGGAGAATTAGCCTGCAATCTCTACTCGACACAACGCCCCCAAGCGGGTGCCGGTCCTCTGGGATGGACCGGCACCTGCTCCCTCCAAAGATCTCAATAGAAAATGAAACTGCACACGAACCTACCCGGATGGACCTCACCAAATACAGTCCGATGAGGATATTTCGAAAATATTGCGGCGCTTAATATCGGCGAAGACAGAAATCAACTCGGAGACTAATTATGCTTTACTGGCGTTAATGTTCCTGGTAGTGGCGCTGATCGCTGGAGTGCTGGGTTTTACCGGAGTAGCCGTTGCGGCGGCCGGCATCGCCAAGCTGCTGTTTGTTGTTTTCCTGGTGCTTTTCTTGATCTCGTTGGTAGTGCATCTCGGAAGCGGTCGCAGGTCGATGAACTGAACCGCACAACAGAGCGGCGGGGTCTTCAGAGCATGGCGGGGTCTTCAGAGCGAAGACCCCGTCCCAAGGGGTGTGACGCTCGAGCCCATGTTCTGAGTCACACTCCTATCACATCCGCCGAGGCTTCCTTGTTTTCCGCACACGCGCCGGTCGGGATCACCGCCTCCACGACCGATCCTCTGCTGGATGTCTCCACTCGGATTTGTCCCCCGAACTCCGCCAGTCTTTCCCTCATTCCCCCCAAACCAATCCCGGGAGCTGCCCCACCGCGGAACCTGGCTAGAACCTCCTGGGGAATGCCTTTCCCATCATCGACGACAGTTAACGTGACGTGCGATATCCCAAAGATTTCTGGTAAAGGAAGGAGATGAAAGGATCAGAAGGAGTACGGTGCGCGGCGGCCAAGGACGGCTTCCAAGCCGGTCAAACTGCAAAGGCCCGACTCGGGCCACCGTGTGCAGTCACTCCTGAAAGGACATGGCCGCCCGCATCCTGCCAACTCCAGGGTAGAGAAAGACACTCCTTCCCGGAATCAGTGGAAAGTGTGTAGGTGTACCAGGATGCTATTTGCGCCCAGTTCAAGCAGTAACAGGCGCTGGGACCGGCTCGTGCCGCTGGGAAGGGATGACTACCTCGACGATCGTACCGGGATTGGCATTCGCCAATCGCAGACTTCCTCCAAGTTCCGAGACACGTTGCCTCATTCCGCCGATGCCGACTCCAACGCTATCCGGTCGCAACTGAATCACCTGTTCCTCGATTCCTTTGCCATCGTCGCGCACGGTCACCATGATGCGGCCTTCACCTTCCGTGAGACTCACTTGCCCATTGCGTGCTCCGGAGTGCCGGAACATGTTGGTCAGGGCCTCCTGGATGATGCGGAATATGGCGGTCTCCAGCTCCGACCTGAGCCGGCCGAGATCCGGAGGATCCACCGCCAGATGAATTCCGATTCCGCTGCGTTCCGAAAGCCCCTCCAGGTACCAATGAAGGGCAGAAACCAGGCCAACCTCGTCGAGGAGAGGAGGATGCAGAAGATGGGAGATCGTCCGCACTTGCTGGATAGCGCGGTCCACTAATTGGCTCGCATCAGCGCTCGCTTGCCGCATGGAAGGCGAGGAATCCTTGGAAAGAATTCCATCCAGGATCATCTTCGCCGCCGCCAGTTCTTGTCCGAGGCCATCATGAATTTCTCGAGCTATCCGCCGACGCTCCTCGTCCTGCATGGTCATCAGGCGGCTGGAAAGGCGCCTGAGTTCAGCCGTCCTGACATCCACCATGTGTTCCAATTCGATCGCACTGTCGCGAATCGATTGTTCCAGCAGCTTGCTGTCATGGATATCAGAACAGGTCCCATACCACTTGACGATGCTCCCTTGCGAATCACGAAGCGGAAGAGCCCGAGCGCGAAACCAGCGATATTGTCGCTCGGCGCCGCGCAGACGGTATTCCGACTCATAGCCTTCACCGGACTGCACACATCGCATCCAGTGGGACAGAGTCCGTTCTTTGTCCTCGGGATGCACATACTCCAACCAGCCCAGGCCAACGGCCGACCCTGGCGGCGCCCCGGTGTACTCATAAAATCTGCTGCTGATGTAGTCCCTGGCGCCATCCGGTTGCCGGCTAAAGATGATATCGGGCGCGGTATGCACGATCGCGTCCAACTCCTGGTTTTTCTGGGCAAGGTCGCTGTTGAGTTGCTGCAGCGCCAGCGCTTTCTGCTCCAACTCCAGAGTTCGATCCGCAACGCGCTCTTCGAGTTCATTGTTCAGCCGTTCAAGTTGCAGTTTCCTTCGGTGCAGTTCAGCGAACACTTTCACCTTTGCCCGCAAGACTTCCGGGACAATCGGGACAGAAAGATAATCCACCGCCCCATGCTGATATCCCTTCAGTCGGTCGAGGTCCGTCAAATGCACTGCGGAAACGAAAATGATTGCCGTTTTCTGAAAGCGCGGATGCTGGCGGATGATCTCGGCGAGTTCAAAGCCGTCGATCTCCGGCATGCTTACATCCATCAATACTACGGCGACGTCATTCTTCAGCAATTTCTCGAGAGCTTCCTTGGCAGATGTCGCCTTGATCAGGTTCTCTCCCAACTCGGCCAGGATGGCTTCATAGCTCAGCAGCTTGCCCTGCTGATCATCGACCATGAGAATATTCACTTTTTCGCGAACGTTCATGATTCTCTCAATAACGCTGCCTGGCCTTCACGTCGACTCATCCGACTGCCCAACCCGGCGTTCACCTGTGCAGCCACATCCGGAGTGCCGAGAGCAGTTGCTCCGTATTGACAGGCTTCGCTAAATACTCCGATGCGCCCGCTTCCAGGCATTTTTCGCGATCGCCCTTCATGGCTTTGGCCGTCAGTGCAATGATCGGTAATCTACAGAACGAAGGATTCTGTCGAATCACCTGCATGGTCCCGTATCCATCCATTTCCGGCATCATGATGTCCATTAGTACGATTGCGACATCGGGGGTCGATTCGAGCAGCGAGATCGCTTCGCGACCGGTTCCCGCGGTCAATACTGCCATTCCGCGGCGTTCCAAAACGCTGCTGAGAGCAAAGATGTTGCGTATGTCGTCGTCCACCACCAACACTTTCTTCCCCACCAGCGCTTCATCGGATCGATGCAGCCGGTCGAGCATTTTCTGCTTCTCTTGCGGAAGGTCCGCCACGACCCGATGGAGAAAGAGCGCGGTCTCATCCAGTAACCGTTCCGGCGACTCCACCCCTTTGACCACGACGCTGCGGGCCAGCGTGTGCAGACGGGCGTCTTCCTCGGGAGACAACTCCTTCCCGGTGAAAACAACAACCGGCAAGTCGCTTACCTCAGGAATATCCCGCATGCGCTCAAGAATGTCGAAGCCAGTCATGTCTGGCAATCGCAAGTCGAGTACGACGCAATCGAAAGCTTCTCGAGTTACCAGGTCCAACGCCTCCCCGCCGGTGGAGACACAAGAGACGTCGATGTCGTCGTGACCCAGTAACTCGCGGATGCTCATTTGCTCCGCCGGATTATCTTCGACAATTAGCAACCGCTTACGGCGCGGTGCGGCATAGTCCTTGATACGGCCCAGTGCCGAATCCAGTTCATCCGGGCTCGTCGGCTTGGTGACGAATGCAAAGGCCCCGCGAGCCAGACCATGATGCCGGTCTTCGTCCAGCGTCAGCATTTGTACTGGAATATGCCGAGTGGCGGAATCCTGTTTCAGATGGTTGAGAACCGTCCAACCTAGCATGTCCGGCAAGAACACGTCCAGAGACACTGCCGTGGGATGGAACTCGCGAGCCAGTGCTAGGGCCTCAGCTCCCCGCAAAGCGACAAGAACCTTAAACCCCTTATCGCGCGACAAATCACAGAGCACGCGGGCATAGTGCGGATCGTCCTCCACAATAAGCAACACGGCGTCCTCGGGCTGGAGATTATCGCGATCGTCCGCAATTTGCGCGATCGGATGCTCCGAAGCATCCCTGCTCGACAACTGAAGCGGCATCGCAGGCGACGATCCCCTCCACTCTGACTCCGTCAGCTTCGATACGGACGGCCCCACATACGTGAGTGGCAGATAAAGAGTGAACGTGCTGCCAAGTCCGGGTGTACTGCGAAGCTGGATCTCCCCGCCTAACAAGCTGGCGAGTTCACGGCTGATGGCCAAGCCCAAACCCGTTCCGCCGTATTTGCGGCTGGTGCTGGCATCTGCTTGTTGGAAGGCCTCGAAGATAATTCGCTGCTTATCGAGAGCAATCCCGATGCCCGAATCGGTGACCTCGAACGCAACGACCGAGGCGGCGCCGCTGAGAATTGGATGATCTTCACTCCATCCCTTTGTGGCAACCGACACGGCCAGGCGCACCGAACCATGCTCGGTGAACTTGAATGCGTTCGACAGCAGATTCTTCAGAACCTGTTGCAATCGCTTCGAGTCTGTGACCAGACTGCGCGTGAGTTGCGGATCGGCCTGTACCTCGAAAGCCAGTCGGCGGTTCTCGGCTTCGTGCCGGAAAGGCCGGGCCACCATCTCCAGCAGGTTGGCAAAAAATACCTCCTGCGCCTCGACCGACACCGTGCCTGACTCGATCTTGGAAAGATCGAGAATATCGCTGATCAGGTTTAGCAAGTCGGTGCCCGCGCCGTGAATCGTCCGCGCGAACTCCACCTGCTTCGGCGTTAGGTTGTGGTCGGGGTTCTCGCTGAGTTGCTGGCCCAGCACCAGGATGCTGTTCAGCGGTGTCCGCAACTCGTGCGACATGTTAGCCAGGAATTCTGACTTGTACTTGGAAGTGAGCGCGAGTTCCTTTGCCTTCTCTTCCAGAGCACGGCGGGCTTGCTCGATTTCCTGGTTCTTGCGCTCCACTTCCACGTTCTGTTCGGCTAGCTGTTGCGCTTTTTGTGCCAGCTGTTCGTTGGTCTGTTGCAGTTCCTTTTGCTGTGTCTGGAGTTCGGCCGCCAGTTGCTGGGACTGCTTGAGCAGCCCTTCGGTCTGCATTGTCGCTTCAATACTGTTCAGCACGATGCCGATGCTGGCGGTGAGTTGTTCGAGAAATGCCAGGTGAGACGCAGTGAAAGCGTTCAATGACGCCAGCTCAATCACTGCCTTGACCCGGTCTTCGAAGAGGACGGGGAGGACAATCACATTTCGCGGAACCGACTCAAACAATCCAGAACGAATGGGAACAGTTCTTTCCGGCAAATCTGAAATCAACATGCGACGCTTCTCCGCCGCAACCTGCCCAACCAGTCCCTCGCCGATCTTCAACCGGCGCAGGTGCCCGTTCTCGCCGTCGTCGGCAAACGCCGACAGCAACACCATGCCCGCCGATTCTTCGCTTTCCATCTGGTAGATCACGCCCTGCTGCGCGTTCACCAGCGGTGCAAGTTCCGACAGCAGCATTCGACCGACCGTCGCCAAATCGCGCTGGCCCTGCAACATTCCGGTAAAGCGCGCCAGATTGGTTTTGAGCCAGTCCTGTTCCGTGTTGCGGTCCGTTGTGAGCCGGAGGTTGTCAATCATCGTATTGATGTTGTCCTTCAACTCCGCCACTTCACCGCTGGCTTCCACTTGGATGGACCGGGTTAAGTCGCCTTTGGTCACGGCGGTCGCGACCTCCGCGATCGCGCGCACCTGGTTCGTCAAGTTGTCGGCTAGAAGGTTGACGTTGCCGGTTAGATCCTTCCACGTGCCTGCGGCGCCCGGCACGTTGGCCTGACCGCCGAGGCGACCCTCCACTCCCACTTCGCGGGCAACGGTCGTAACCTGATCCGCAAACGTGGCCAGAGTACCAGTCATATTGTTGATAGTTTCGGCCAGAGCCGCGATTTCGCCCTTGGCGTTCACCGTCAGTTTTTGCGTGAGATCGCCATTCGCGACGGCCGTAACCACCTTCACGATACCCCGCACCTGTTCTGTCAGGTTGACTGCCATGACGTTGAAACTGTCGGTAAGGTCTTTCCAAGTCCCACCCACGCCCGGCACTTGGGCCTGCCCCCCCAGCTTGCCGTCGGTCCCGACTTCGCGCGCCACGCGCGTGACTTCAGCGGCGAATGCATTGAGCTGGTCCACCATCGTATTGATGGTGTTCTTCAGTTCAAGAATTTCACCTTTCACGTCGACCGTGATCTTGCGCGATAAATCACCTCTTGCCACAGCGGTCGTCACCTCCGCGATGTTACGCACCTGGCCAGTGAGGTTGCCGGCCATTGAGTTCACGGAATCGGTGAGATCTTTCCACGTTCCGGCTACGCCCGGCACTTGAGCCTGCCCGCCAAGCTTGCCTTCGGAGCCAACTTCGCGGGCCACACGTGTTACTTCGGCGGCGAATGCATTCAGCTGGTCCACCATCGTATTGATGGTTTCCTTGAGCAGCAGAATTTCGCCGCTCACGTTCACTGTGATTTTTTTAGAAAGGTCACCGCTAGCGATTGCCGTCGATACTTCGGCGATGTTGCGTACCTGACCAGTCAAGTTGCTGGCCATGGAGTTCACTGAGTCAGTAAGATCCTTCCACGTTCCTCCGACTCCGGGCACGAGAGCTTGTCCCCCCAGTTTGCCGTCAGTTCCGACCTCGCGTGCCACGCGCGTCACTTCCGATGCGAAAGATCGCAACTGATCCACCATCGTGTTGATCGTGTCTTTGAGCTCAAGAATTTCGCCCTTCACGTCGACTGTGATCTTTCGCGACAAATCGCCGCGCGCCACCGCCGTCGCCACCTCGGCAATGTTGCGCACTTGGCCGGTCAGGTTGCTGGCCATGAAGTTTACGTTGTCCGTGAGATCCTTCCAGGTACCAGCTACGCCAGGAACTTGCGCTTGGCCGCCCAGTTTACCCTCCGTGCCGACTTCACGGGCCACACGCGTTACTTCGCCGGCAAACGCGTTGAGCTGATCCACCATCGTATTGATGGTATTCTTCAGTTCAAGAATTTCGCCTTTCACGTCAACCGTGATCTTTCGCGACAAATCGCCCCTGGCAACGGCGGTCGTAACCTCGGCAATGTTTCGCACTTGCCCAGTCAGGTTGCCGGCCATTGAGTTCACCGAATCCGTAAGATCTTTCCATGTTCCGGCGACGCCGGGCACATTCGCCTGGCCGCCCAACCTGCCCTCAGTGCCGACCTCGCGGGCCACTCGAGTCACTTCGCCAGCGAAACGATTCAGCTGATCGACCATCGTGTTGAGAGTCTCTTTCAGCTGCAGGATTTCGCCACGCACATCCACGGTAATTTTGCGGGACAAGTCGCCGCTGGCAATGGCCGTTGCGACTTCTGCAATGTTGCGTACCTGCCCCGTCAGGTTGCTGGCCATGAAGTTCACATTGTCGGTAAGATCCTTCCAAGTGCCACCGACACCTGGCACCTGCGCCTGCCCACCGAGTTTGCCTTCCGTACCCACTTCACGAGCTACGCGCGTAACCTCACCGGCAAAAGCGTTCAGCTGATCCACCATCGTGTTGATGGTGTCTTTGAGTTCGAGAATCTCACCCTTCACATCGACCGTGATTTTGCGCGACAAATCGCCGCGGGCCACCGCCGTGGTGACTTCTGCGATGTTTCGGACTTGAGCTGTCAGGTTGCCTGCCATGGCGTTTACGGAGTCGGTAAGATCTTTCCAGGTGCCGGCGACGCCGGGCACAACGGCCTGCCCGCCCAGTTTGCCGTCTGTACCGACTTCGCGGGCCACCCGCGTCACTTCCGAGGCGAACGACCGCAGCTGGTCCACCATCGTGTTGATGGCTTCTTTGAGTTGCAAAATCTCGCCGCGCACGTCGACCGTAATCTTTCGGGATAGGTCGCCGCTGGCCACGGCCGTCGCAACTTCCGCAATGTTGCGTACCTGCCCCGTCAAGTTGCTGGCCATGAGGTTGACGTTGTCCGTGAGATCTTTCCATGTACCAGCCACGTCCGGCACTTGCGCCTGGCCGCCCAACTTGCCTTCGGTTCCCACTTCGCGCGCTACGCGTGTGACTTCCGCCGTAAATACGCCGAGCTGCTGAATCATTGTATTGACGAGATTGGCGGAACGCAGGAACTCACCTTCCAGCGGTCGGCCATCCACATCGAGCCGCACCGTCTGTGTAAGATCGCCTTGCGCAACGGCCGCGATGGCGCGTGTAACTTCGGCAGTGGGTCGGAGCAGATCTTCCACCAGAGTATTGACCGAAACCTCCATCTCGCCCCAAGCTCCTCTGGACTCGTGAAACCGGGTACGCTCTCGCGTCTTGCCTTGTTTGCCGACGACCTGGCCTACGCGCTTCAGTTCCTGCGCCATGTGCTGGTTGGCGGCGACTATCTCGTTAAACGTATCGGCAACTTTCCCCGCCAGACCGACCCATGTACCCGGAAGTCGAACGGTGAAGTCGCCATCGCGCATCGATTGCAGGCTGGTCAGTATTACGGTCAAGTCCAGGGCCCCTTCTGCGACTTTTGATTTCCCGTTCCCCTTCGCCATACTGGGCGGAAGGTTCTCACTACTACTGGGCGCGACCTCGTTCAGCGTGGATCTTTTCATGGCCTCTCCCGAAAAAAGGAGCAATTGTGGACTGCATCTCTGACCAGGTTGAAAGGGAGAAAACGTTAACACTACAGGGGGGCGGGAACAAAGACAAAAACAGCCCCTCTGCCTCAGGATTATCAACATGTATTTCGTACCATGACCGCGGGATCACACGCTCTAAGGTATTTCCTGTAGGCCAAGCGGCCCGGGACGTCGTGGGTACAGTCGAAATTTGAGCTGACCAGGCCAGCGGCTTTCCGGCGCAACCTATTGAGCCACTTCAGTCTCTAAAGGCAAGAAACGCGCCAAGCGCAAGCGCCCAGTGCACCGCATGCACCCGCAGATCGAAGGAATGCTGTCTCATGGGCCGCGGAGAAACATTGAAGCACAAAAGTGAGATCTGACTTGAAACCGGGGCCGATGTTGCCATTGGTTCGCGTTGGGCGCGCAGTGACCTGCAGACCCAGCGTCAATCTTTGGCGCGTCAGGTGATGGGAAGAGCCTTCAACCTATTGCTGCGAATCCTGCTCAGGTCGGACTTCAAGGATACGCAATGCGGCTTCACCCGGCAAGACACTGCATAACGAAATTACGCGGACACCGGGCAAATTGCCTCGTCGGAATAATTGCAATTCCCTCCAGGTCGTTCCAACGATTCGACTTCCGAGTCTGGAACCTAGCCTGCAATCAGTTCCAATGGCATGCGCCCAATATCTCGATTCAACGGAGACGCCCAGTGGATAAGGATCGCAGTAATAAGGATCGCGACAAGGACTGGCGGGAACTCTGTAAGGCAGCGGCGAGCGAGCTCGACCCCGAGAAGCTGATGGATCTAATCGCCCAGTTGACCCGAGCATTGGATGAGCGTGATAAGAAGCGGCGACGAATTACCGGGGACAATTCGGACGATAAAGACCAAAGCGCAAGATCTCTCCAAAGTCAACCCGCAGTTTAGCGTCCCCGCAAGGCCAGAGAACCGGAAACATCCCGCTGCGATAGCTTGCCGCGATTCATCGACCCCGATAGGAAGCGCGACGAACCGAACCACCTCGGATTCTAAAATCGACAGGATGCGACGTACGTCTACGGGCGGGACGTCGCCGGTTAGCAGATGTCCCACCCGCACGTTTGGCAAAATGAAGGACTATTGTTTTCCCTTCGGAGGCGCCGCCGGTGGCCTGCTGGGCGGCGCCTGTCTCTGCTGCAGACGCTGTTGCTGTTGCACATGCCGTTGCTGCAATTGCTGCGTCTGCTGCTGATGCTTCTGTTCAGTCTGCTGCTTCTTCGCTTCACTCGCGTTTTGTTTCGCTAGCTGTTGATGCTCCTGCTCCTGCTGCTGTTGGAGCTTCTGCCGTTCCTGGTCCTGCTTCTGCTGAAGCTTTTGCTGCTGTTGCTGATACTTCTGGTCCGCCTTTGCATTCCCCGTATTTGGCGCAGCCGGGCGTTCCATCGGCGGAAGGTCATTGGGATGGACCGCGGTGGCGGGGCGGCCTCCGTTTTCAGCTGCTGGCCGAGCCGTTCCCCGATTGGCAGGAGGGTTATAGGGCGCTCCGGCTTCTCGCGCAGGCACAGCTTCGCGGCCACTGAACTCACCCGGTTTGGCGGTGGCAGCGACCGGCGGCTTGCCATGATTCGCCGAAGCCCGAAGTTCAGGATTACCGTGGGCAGCCTGCATATGCTGGGTTTGAACGGCTGCAGGGGGAAGGTGCCGGTCCCGAGCCGCAGCTTCATCTTGAGCGGTTGGGCGGGCACTGACCCCGCCATTCCCGCCGTTGAAGCTCACACGGCTTTCGTTGTGGACGACGACCGTGGTGTTGTACACATTGTGAATGTTGGTGACATTCACGTTCGTCACCGAGCGATTGTAGAAAAAGTGGTCGTTGTCCCAGCGCCCACCTTCGAACCCTTCTCCGAAATATCCGAAGCCATAGTTGATGCCGCCATAAAAGCCGACGTGCGGACCCCAATAGCCGTCATAGAAAACAAACGCACCGTCAGCCCACCCCCAATACGGTGGGGTCCAGAGAAAGCCGACTTCCGGTGCCAATACCCAGGTGCCGGGTACCCAGAAGTAATCGCCGTCGTCGTCGCTCCAGGCCCAGTAACCGGGCGTCCAGATATACCCGTCGCCCGGACAAACAGGCTGCTCATAGACGGGCAGCGCGGGCGGACCAAACGAAACCGAGATGCGGACTTGCCCGAACGAAGCCGAAGACATCACCAGCACTACGAAAGCGAACAATACCGTACGCACAGTGCGAATATTCATTTTCTTCTCCTGCCCGATCATCCTTCGTTTACCCGATTCTGCTTTGCCGCTGCGGGCTGCGGGATGGATCGGCGCAACTTGCCCGGACAGACCTACGGGTCGTCCGCGGCGTTGGGGAGCCCTCGTCGTCTTGCTTAGAGATAGAACTCCTACGGAAGGGTTGGCGGAAAGCCAAGGCTACAGGATTGACGATGCGGGAATACCGAAGCGCCTTCGACGCGACTAGGCGGAAATCTGTAAGCCCTGCGATGTTTCCGGCGCCGGGACGATGGCGGTCACCGTCAAGCCGTGTTCGGTTGAGGATATCTCTAGCGTGCCTCCAAGCTGTGCTAAGCGCTCTTTCATGCCACGGAGTCCCACCCCGACGGCCCGCTGCCAGCACTCACCCGACCCCGCCAGAATCGTCGCCGGAACACCATTCCCTTCGTCTCTGATTTCGAGGATGGCCATTCTGCCGTTGCATAACAGCTTGACGTGAGCCGTTTGGCTGCCAGAATGGCGGTGCACGTTGGTCAGGCTTTCCTGGAGCACACGAAAGAGCGCCAATTCGGTGTCGCGCGAAAACCGCCCACAATCAGTGGGAACATCGAAGGTAGCCTGGATACCGCTGCGCGCCGTGAAACCCTCAAGATACCAGGGAATCGCCGACTTCAATCCCATCTCCTCCAGCATCGGCGGATACAGCAGGTAGGAAAGGGTGCGAACCTCCTTGACGCACTCTTCTGCCAGTTCGACGCACTGGTTTACCTGTTGCCTGATTGCGGCGTCCTTCGGCTCTAAACCCGACGCCAGAGTATCCAGGCTTATTTTCATCGCGGTCACACATTGACCCAGCGTGTCATGAAGATCCCGTCCGATTCTCTTCCGCTCTTCATCTTGCATTCGCAATAGGTGTGCGGTCAGATCGCGTAGCGATTTGTCCTTCTGCACTCCGTCTGTGATATCCCGAGTTACTTTCACAAAACCGATCACCTTGTTCGTCTCATCTCGAACCGGACTGATGATCACATTCGCCCAGAATGTCGAGCCGTCCTTGCGCCGCCGCAAGCTTTCATCCTCGAATCGTCCGTGCTGTACCGCAGTCTTGAGCTCCTGAGCGGGCTTGCCTGCGCGAATGTCCTCCTCGGGGAAAAAGCAGGCAAAGTGGCGGCCAATGATCTCCGCCGCCTTGTAGCCCTTGATCCGCTCTGCTCCGGTATTCCAGGTGCTGACATGGCCCTCGGGATCAAGCATGAAGATCGCATAATCCTGGACCGCTTCGGCCATCAAGCGGAACCGATCTTCGCTCCGGCGCAGGGCGATCTCCGCGCGCCGGCGTTCGGTAAGATCATGGGTTACGCTGCCAAAGCCGACAAGTTTGCCCGTCTGATCGCGAATCGCCACGATCGTCCCAGTCGCCCAAAATGTTGTGCCGTCCTTGCGCCGATGCCATCCTTCCTCCTCAGCGTGACCCGCTTTGATGGCCAGGTCCAGCACCTTCTGCGGCTCGCCGGATAAGACCTGTTCTGCCGGATAGAAACAGGAAAAATGTTGGCCGAGGATCTCTGTCGCTGTGTATCCCTTGATTCGCTGCGCTCCGGCGTTCCAGGTAGTGACGCGGCCCTCGGAGTCCAGCATGAAGATCGCATAATCCGGTACAGCTTCGACGAACAAACGGAACTGCTCTTCCTTTCTCCGCGATTCAACCTCGCTCAGAAGGACCTGCATCTTCTGCTGCAAGCGAACCACACTGCGCATGCGTTCTTCTTCGGACGTGAGCTCGCTGTAACTCTCTTCCGGGACTACACCCGAGTGTTCGTCACAAATCTGCTGCAGAGAATCCGCATGCTCCTCCCGGCAGAATCCCTGCATCGGATATGCGCAGCGTAGCGAAAACGAGTACGCTCTAGCCAACTGGTTCCAGATCTTTTCGACTTGCAGCGCAGCCTCCGGCCGACCTTCCGCCCATAGCAGGGCCACCATCTCTCCGAATGCCACGACCCGATGATTCTCATCCTGAGCGGCCGACGCGGCGCGCGCAATCACTCCACCGATAACCTCCGAAAATCGCGCGATGTCGGGCACCCCGTCCACCATCAGTCCGGCGAGGGTCTCGGCGGCATCCAAAACCACGTATCTCCCGCTCGCAACGGCTTTGGCAAGATCGAGCCCTTGACTCCTCAGCCGGTCCGAAAGATTGTCTTGGTGACCCTTCGTGGCAATCACCACGGCCGAACTGCCCGCCGCCAGAGCCGCTCCGATGAAATGACTCAAGTCGTCGAGAAGAAACCTGTCTTCACTGTAGAACTGGACAACGTGCGCGTGGTGATCCGTATTCATTTGCAAAGGCAGGTTCGCTGGGTTGGTTGATATGCTCATTCCGCCCTCAAGGCATGCAGAACAGTTGGAGATTTCTCCCGCTCCCTGCAGGATTTTAAAGGGGGAAACCAGACAGGATGAATCATTCTGCAGAGCGTCCAATCGCGTCCATACAGTACATCCTGTAGCCGGTTGCCAGAACCGTCTGTGTGAACAGCCCACTACGGCATTCACCGTATTGCCGCTACGGCACTGTCGGTTTAACTTGGCGAGTGTTACGAACGGATTTGGGTAGTCATGGGTTAGCGTCGTTTATCGGCATTCGGACCCTCACGACTACCCACCCCCGGGCTGGAGAGATGCGCGGTTGACGGCGCCGGGCCAGAGCTAGTTTCGCGCAAAGGAGACCAAAATGAGAAAACTGATGACAATTGTCTTCGCGCTTAGCCTGCTGACGGCTCTTAGCCTGATGGCTCAAGACACCCCGCAGCAAGACAACATGAAATCCGCTCCCTCGGCGAAAGCCGCCCACATCACCGGCAAAATCAGCGATGACGGTAAGACGTTCGTGAGCGACAGCGACGGCAAGAGCTACACCATCAGCAACCCGGATGCCGTCAAAGGCCACGAGGGCCACCACGTCACGCTGAAAGCTAACGTTTCCGCCGACAAGAGCACGGTCGACGTCGTGTCCCTGAAGATGGCCGGAGACACCATGAAGAAAAACAGCTCGCAGAATTAATCTCTGCGCGCCGTTTCTTTTGGGCCGGCAGTTTTGCTGGCCCTTTTTTATTTCTGCAAGTATTCAACTTTGCAGGCTCTTAAAACGGAGCGCGCTGGAGAATCACCCCGCAGGATCTTTCCCTTCAGCCTAGGCCTTATGAGCCGATTTTCTTCTTAAAGACGTAAAAGTTCGTTTCGTCCGCCAGCGTCTCGATTTCCAGTCCTTTTGCGGCGGCGCCCCGGTGCACGGCGGAGCGAAGGTTCGCCAGCCCAATCTCCGCACCCGCGAGGGGGATCTCTAGCGCCGACCCAGGTCGCACGGTCTCAAGTTCCTGCAGAATCCTTCCCACTAGATCGTGGTGCTTGCCGCGTCGGCCTCTTCTGAGGGCGGAAAGTTCTACCTGCCGGTATTTAGGAGCATTCGGCTTTCCGGGTCCAGCCATCGGTCGCCCACCTCCATTGACAAGCAAAGTAGCAAATGGTAATAATCTGCGTCAAGTCAAATATACTTCAGCGATACGATTGCGATAATTATACTATTGAAAACTGGCGTTAAGGGGTCCGCGTCTGCTACGTTCGCGTTTGTATTGAGAGACACTGAATATTCCTGCCGTTGTTTAGTGGAAGGCCTATGCTCGAACAGCGGGCCAAGAAAGCGGGAATCATGAAGCGAAAGCACGGCAAGGAATATCCACAGATCAAAGTCATCACCGACCCGAAAAAGTTAGCATGGCTAAAGGCCAGGATTGAAAAGCGAACCGGCAGAAAACTAGGGACCGCGTTGAAAGAAATTCGTCCAGCATAGTAATCGATGTGTCACAAGCGTTTTCGTCTTGTTCGAGTC
This sequence comes from Acidobacteriota bacterium, assembly GCA_013289685.1. Lineage (GTDB taxonomy): Bacteria > Acidobacteriota > Terriglobia > Terriglobales > Acidobacteriaceae > Sulfotelmatobacter. The sequence goes on from JABCZL010000021.1 coordinate 36,082, forward strand.
CGGAAGGTGGATTTAGATGGAGATGCGACGAACCTCAACCGCCGAGACCATCCGCCGTTATGGCGCTGCCCTGCTGGCTGCTATCGCTGCTCTCCTCATGCGCAGCCTGCTTGCCCCAGTGTTGGGATATCAGAATCCCTACCACACCGCGTGGGCAGCCGTGGTTTTTTCGGCGTGGTATTGCGGAATCGGCCCGTCCGTCCTCACCATTCTGGTGGACCTGATCGGCATCTGGTACTGGTTCTTGCCGCCAGCCGGTTCCTTTGCGCTGGCTGATCCCAGGACTTCTATCGCCGGGATGCTGGGCTTTGTAGTCTTCTCCGGGTTTATCGCTGTGTTCGGGAAGTCCGCGCGCCGTTCCCTTGCCCGCAGCCACTGGGCCGAAGACCAACTGCGAAACGCCCACGCAGAACTCGAGGGCAAGGTTCTGCAACGAACCGCAGAGCTGAGACTAGCCAACGAAAGTTTGCGCGAACTGTCCGGCCACTTGCAGCAGCTGCGGGATGAAGAACGCAGGCAGATTGCCCGCGAATTGCACGACAGTGTCGGGCAGTTGCTGGCAGCCTTGAGCATGAACATGGCACGCGTGCAATCCCAGTCGGAACGACTGGACCCTGGCGTAGCCAGGGCAGTCTCCGAAAACGCGGGAATCGTAGAGCAGATCAGGAAGGAAATTCGCACCATTTCGCATCTGCTGCATCCGCCTCTGCTCGATGTTGCCGGCCTGGCATCGGCTGTCCGCTGGTATGTGGACGGTTTCTCCGAGCGGAGCCAGATCAAAGTCGACATGGAGGTTCCGGCTGACCTGCATCGCCTCTCCGCTGAGATGGAAATCACGATCTTCCGTCTGGTCCAGGAATGTCTCACCAATATCCATCGTCACTCCGGCAGCGATTCTGCGACCATCGCAATTCGCGAGGAACATCACACGATTGTTGTGGAGGTCAAAGACGCGGGCAAGGGCATCCCTTTGGACAAACAGATGGAGATGCGTTCTGGTCGAACTGGGGTAGGCTTTCGCGGCATGCGAGAGCGTCTGAGACAGTTCGGGGGACAACTGGACATTCAGTCCGACAGCGGCGGCACCTCGGTGAGCGCCAGACTTCCTCTTCCACCAGTGTCGAACTCTCACTTGGACCGCCAAACCGCCTCATGACCTGGCTCATCCCGAAGCAGGTTTCGGCCTCTCAGCCAACTGAGAGAAGCCCGTCCTAGGCGGTTCGCCTCCCCATCACAAAGTGCAGGATCAATGAGATCACCGCGAATACTAGCAGCAGATGTATCAGTCCTCCGGCAACATGAAACACCGTGAAGCCGCCAAGCCATGCGATCACCAAAACCACGAACAATATTGCCCAGATGCTCATCTTCTTTCTCCTCCGCTTCCGCGATGACTGTCACGGCCTAACCAGACCGCCAGAATGCAGCGCGACAACCACAGCGTACCCGCGAGCATTTGACGTGTCACTACCCGGCATCCGGTATCTACGGTTCAGTCGGACTGTACTCTGGCGCGATGTCGAATTCGTTCTTCCTGCCAAACCTTGAACTTGTTTGCGCAACTAAAGATACGTGGCACCCGGCTACATCGCAGTTGCACCATTCGCAACAGCTAGGTTCACCGACTGGATAGGGCCACGGGTATGAGAAGATTCCTCCATCTTTCGCAAGCCGTGCTAAGCCTCGGGTTAGTAATTGGTCTGGCGCAGGTTTGCGGCGCTTATTCGCTACTCACGCATGAAGAGGTCGTCGACATCCTCTGGAAGGATGACATTCAGCCGCTTCTCATCACACGATTCCCAGCGGCCACCACGGAAGATCTGAAAAAAGCCCACGCCTTTGCCTACGGCGGATCTCTGATACAGGACATGGGCTACTACCCATTCGGCAACAAGTACTTTAGCGATCTCACCCATTACGTGCGCAGCGGAGACTTCATCGTCAATCTCATCAACGACGCCACCGACCTGAACGAATACGCTTTCGCTCTTGGCGCCTTGGCGCACTACTCCGCCGACAACATTGGACATCCCACCGTGAATCAGGCGGTGGCCTTTGAGTTTCCGAAATTAAAGAGGAAGTTCGGCAACGAAATAACCTATGCCGAAAATCCCAAGGCGCACATTCGCACGGAGTTTGGCTTCGATGTAACCCAGGTCGCAAAGAATCGCTACACCTCCGATCGGTATCACGACTTTATCGGATTTGAAATATCTAAACCCGTGCTGGAACGGGCTTTTCAGGACACGTACGGCATACCGCTGAGCGACGTGATTTCTGACGAAGACCTGGCAATTGGAACTTTTCGCCGCGCGATCAGCACCATTCTTCCCGAGATGACGAGGGTGGCCCTGCTGGCGGGAAAAAAAGAACTGGTGGCTGAGACCCCAAACTTCAATGCCCGCAAATTTCGCTACTATCTGTCGCGGACAGACTATCAGCGGGAATGGGGCAAGGGCTACCGGCGTCCTGGATTCGGCACTCGAGTTCTCGCGTTCTTTCTTAGGCTCGTTCCGAAGGTGGGGCCGTTCAAGGCCGTCGACTTCAAAATCCCGACACAACAAACCGAAGATCTCTATATCGCCAGTGTCGACCACACACTCGATAATTACAGAACTCTTCTTTCTGAAACCAGAACGAGGACGCTCCGTCTCGCCAACACCGACTTCGATACGGGACGAATGACGCATGCCGGGGAATACGCTCTGGCCGACAAAGCCTATGCTTACCTGCTGGATCAGTTAGCGCAGCACAATTTTGATCAGGTTACGCCCGACCTTCGCCAGAATATTCTGGCTTTCTATGCTGATCCGAGCGCGCCGATCGCGAGCAAACGAAATGCAGGGGCGTGGGAGAAAACCGAAGGTCAACTGCAACGGCTAAAAGCTCTCACCCTGCCAGAGGCCCCTGCGGTTCAAGTTTCAACACTGCCTTAGAACGCAACCACTATTTCCCCGCGACTACACGTTGAGTTTCGTTTCGTCCCAACCCTTCGTAGGTTTTGCGGCAACTAATGAAGGCAGTCGACTCAAATCACAAAGTGCGCCAGGCCGCGCACCATAAGGGAGGACTATTTCATGGCAGACGATATGGAAAAAAACAAACAACAGGGTGGACAGACTGGTCAGCAAAGCGGACAGCACGGCAACCAGCCCGGACACTCGGGCCAATATCCTGGCCAGAGCGGACAGCCCGGACAGCAGAAGAAGGGCGGCCAGGGCCAGAACGAAGAAGAAGAGAACGAAAATCCCGACCGGCAGCGCCGCGCCTCCTAGTCACGAGGACGGTAATCCGAATAATGGAGTCCCGGCCTCGGTGCCGGGACTTCGTTTTTACGTAAGTGGAACCTCCGAGCCCTGTTCTTGATGAAAATCCCCTGGGGATGTCGAGAATGCGTGCCTCGCCTCCCTCCTGCGCTGTCAACGCTGGCTGGCTAACTTCATTTAGAGTTGCAGGGACCCTACCCACACGCACGCCATTCGATCGGGTTTCCGGCTGGCAACGCCCTTCACAGTTTCTTCAGAACTTCTTCAGAGAACCCTAAGTACCCCACACCCGATTCTGGGAGATTCTGCTCGTCGAAGGGCCGAGGGTGCGGCTCAACCTTGGAAGTGGTTGGGCCTGATTCGCAACCTTCGCCGGAAAAACCAGACAAATCTTTGATTCTCAAGGAGAACCCCTATGAACTCACCAAAATTCACGTGGCTCACGGCAATGCTGTCGAGCAGGCAAGCCGATTTCTGCCGAACCGGATCATGCTCTTCCCCATGCGCGGGATCGATTTCCACCAGCCGGAGGACGGCTAAAATCGGCTTCTGGCCCGTTCTCGTCCTCCTGTGCTTGTTGGTCACTCTGCGAGCCCCAGCCTCAGCCCAGGGCCCCACCCAGGAAACCTGGGCCCCGACCGATCCCAAAGGACTTTGGAGCGATGGCGGCAACTGGAACCCCAACACCAAGCCGGGCGGCCCCAATGGCAACTTCAACGTCGTCATCCCGCACCTGATTGGCCCGCCGCCGCCCACCATGGACGTCAGCGCCACCATCGTGAATCTGCAAATCGCCCAAAATGAAACTCTCAACATCACCAACGGAAGCCAACTCACCGTTACGGGCACAAGCGTCGCCAACGATGGCCAGCTGCAGATTGACAACAACGGTGGGGGAAGCTCGGGGAGGCTGAACATTTCCAACACCGTAACCCTTTCCGGCACCGGCAACGTGTTCATGGGCGCCAGCGTGGCGGCCATTTCGGGAGGTGGGACCCTCATCAGTCAGCAGCTCATTCAGGGCGTGGGCACGATTTCCGTGGCGCTGCAGAACCAAGGTCCGAACGGACAAATTACCGGGGGAACGCCAACAAATCCGCTATTTCTCACCGGAGCAGTGACCAATTCCGGACTGATCTCGGGCTTAGGTTTCACCACGGTCGTGTTCCTCAACAACACAGTCCAAAACGGCGGAGGCACCATCAGCGGAGGGCCCGGACAAGTCCTGCTGAATGGCTGCACCATCATTGGAGGCACCCTGGGCGACGCCACTGCGGTTCCGATCGCCGTCCCGGGCGGCGCCGCTCTTAAGGGAAGAGCTTCCGCAAGTAGAAGCCAGGCCTCCGTCACTCCTCTTACGACCCCTACTACACCTCCAGGTGGCACTCCGACCCTTAACGGCGTGACGATAGTCGGGCAGTACTCCGTAGCCAGCGATATGACCCATACCAACGGGACAATCCTGGCGGGTGACATCACCAACAACGGGACGATCGTGGTCACCAGCCCTCCCGGCGAACAACCGGCTGTGCTCTTTATTCCCGGGGCAGTCTCAATCGGAGGAACCGGGCAGCTAAGCGTGGGAAGCCAGAATGCCTCGATTGCCGGCGCCGGCACCCTGACGAACCTCAGCCCGCATGTCATCGATGGAGGCGAAGCAACTATCACCGTCACTGATCTGATCAACCAGAGCACAATCAACGGTCCCATTACCATCGCGGTGCACAGCCTGAATAACACGAATGGAATCGTCAACGGTGCGACTGGGCTGGTGACCATCAACGGGGGCTCGGTGCAGGGCGGTAAGATCGTGGCTGGCAGCTCCTCCGGAGTGACCTTGACCGGAGGAGTGGTCCTTTCCGGCGTCAATTTCACTGGTGCTGCCGACGGAGTGGTGTTGGCGGTCAATGCCGTCCTGGACGGGCTGATCTCCCCGGACACCATTCAGATCATTATCGAGATTGATGACAACGGCGTGCTGGTCCTGGAAGGCGGGGTGATCATACTTTCGCCCGGCGAGATCTTCCTCGACTCTGCCTCTCTTGAATTCACCGCCAGCCTGATCATCGAAGAGTCCGTCACTGTCAGTGGCACAGGGCAGATGACCACCTCGAACAGTCCCAACAACAAAGTCGCCGGGGCCGCAGGAAAGAAGAACGCCCTGACCATCAATGTTCCTGCGCTCACCGCCGGCGGCACGATTGGGGATGGCACATTCAATATCACCATCGGCGCGCATACCACCGTCACCAACAACGGAGGCTATCCGCTCATCTTCGACGTAGGACCGAATAACACCTTCAGGAATCTTGGCACGCTGGTAGAGAACTCGGCCAGCGGGATGATTGAGATCATCGGAAATTTCTCCAACTACAACACCAAGACCAATACTCTAGCCGGCGGCACCTATATCCTCGACGGGACGTTCGAATTTCCCAATGCCAACCTGGTCACCAACGCTGCCAAGCTGACCTTGTCGGGAAACGGCCAGATCCTCAACCAGAACGGCTCCAATGGCCTGTTGAATTTTGCCGACAATAAAGGCACGTTTGAACTGTCCGGTGACGAGAGCTTCGAAACCCGCGGGACATTCAGCAACCAGGGCAACCTCATCATTTCAAGAGGCAGCACCTTCACCGTCGGCGGCACCAGCACGAATTACAACCAGACCGCCGGCACCACCACCCTAGACGGAACCCTGACCGTTCCGGCAGGAGGCCTGACCGACATCACCGGCGGCACGCTGCAAGCTTCGGGAAATTTTAACGGAGATGTCTCGGTAGGCAACGCCTCCGGCGCGGTGGCAGCCTTCATCATCGGAGACAGCAAGAAAACGTCAGCCTCGGTCTCCATCGCCAACAAATATACCCAGCTCGCCACCGGCGTCATGGACGTCCAGATCGGCGGGACCAGCGCCGGCACTCAGTACAGCGAACTCACCGTGACCGACGCTGTCAAGCTTGCCGGAACTTTGAACCTAGCCGTGATCAACAAGTTCAAACCACAATTAGGACAGACCTTCACCATGCTCAACGCGCCGTCGGGGATCACTGGCACTTTCTCGCCCGTGAACGGCACTGTCATCAACTCGAACGAACATTTCGCAGTGAACTTCGACTCAAACAGCATCGTGCTCGCCGTGGAATCCGGGAAATGAGGACTACGTGAATGAGATGTTCTTGAAAGAAAGCGCGAACGACTTGTCGTAGGGGGATGGCGGGCGTTGGCTTGATTACAGGCCCTTCTGGATCAACCAATGCCCGCCTTTTTTCGTCAGCGTGAAAGTGAGAGGTGGAGGAATGTCGCTGCTCCCACTCCCATCCTTTTGCACCCACTTCAGGGCCTGGCTCACCTTGATAGTGGCCTGCTCGCCATCTATCTTGAGTTGATCGGTACTCAGTTCCATCGTCACGGAGCTGGCATTCTTGAATTTCGTTTGCGTCGCCTTCTGATGCTCAGCCGACAATGTCGGATACAGCGCCACCAGAGCATTCAAATCGCGGTGCTCGTATGCCGCCTTGTAGTTATTCATCAGACTCTGAATGTCCCGCCGGTCCTGCTCCTCAGTGAGCTTGCGCGCGGCGTCCAGACGGAAGCGCTCAACTTTTTTCTCCGCCAGTCCTCCCGCCGTAGTATTCGGAAATTTCTTGGCAAAGCCCTCTAGCTCGCTCTCGTTCTGACTTTCATTGACAAGCTTCTCGAGTTTCGTTTCCGCCGGCTGCACATACTTGCCTCCCGCATACTTGTTCAGGAATCCCTGCAGCGCCGACATGTCGCTGCTGGAACCTAGGCTCGCCCACTCCGTATCCTCAGCGCTCGTCGCCGCCTCCATCAAACCATCGAGCGTCGTCTGACCCGTAAACGACTGCGACAACGTCCGGGGTTTGAAGTTGTCCTTCGAAAGTTCCAGAGTATGACTGCCCGCCGGAACTTCAAACTTGGCGACTCCAGAATTGTCGGCCTGGTGCCTGTCGTGACCATCGACCGTCACGAAGGCGTCAGCAGGAAGGTTCCGAACCGTGACCATCACGGAGTGAAGCGGAGGCGAAACGTCGGTGAATTTGAATTCCTTGCCGTCGATGTTGCCCGTGTTGCCCGCGGTAAACTTACTGCTAACCGCCGACGACTTGTGTCCATCCAAGGACAGCAGAACTTGGTGGGGGCCCGGGTCCAATTCATGTGAGAAGCTTCCGTCACTCGCCGTCAATCCCAAGTAATGTCCGTCCGCGAATACCTGGGCGTTCGGCTTCGCATCGCGGATCGTGAGCGCCGCCATGGTCGGTGAGAGCTTGAGTTCAAAAGCAACCGTCGTCTCCTCGTCTTTGTTGACTCGAGCCCGCTTTGGTTTGACCGGCAAGTATCCGCTCTTCCGGACTTCGATGTTGTACTCCGCGGGGTCAAGAGGCAAACGCAAAATGCCACCCGTCGTAGTTTGCTCCGATTTCTTGCCATTGATCAGCACATCGGCTCCGTCGACCCCCGTTTTTACGAGGAGAAAGCTGCCGCCAGGAATCGGAACCAGGTCATAACTTACCTCTGCTCCTTTTGGATTAACCACCAGCGGTTGTGAGTACGACTGATACCCTTGCAGCTCCGCGTTCAGCTGATAACTTCCCGCTGGCAAGCTCAGCTGGCAGTTAGGAGTCGTGCAGGTCTGGTTTCCAACCCGCACCTTCGCCCCAGCCGGTCGAATTTCGATATGAACCACATAAGACTTCGGGGTGGAAACCACCTTCACCACGATCACCCCCATAATTAACGCGGCGAAGGCGGCCGCCGCAATGATCCATTTACTCGCTAGCGGTGGCCGCTTCTTTCCAGGTTCGAGTTGTGGAACTCTCTGAGCCTGACGCTGCGCCGGCTCGTCAGCCACCGGAGCTTGAGCACGAGGTTCCTCGACGGGCGCGAAGACTCGAGTCGCCATGCGGGTTTGAGCCCGCTCCACTTCCTGTTCACGCAGACCATCGATGGCCGACTGCAGCGTTCCCCTGACGCCCGTGAAGCTTTCCTGAAACTCGCGATCGTCCGCGTGCTTCCCTGCCACCGCTTGCGCTTGCCGCATCCGCTTTTCAAGCACAGCGAGGTTCGCACCGCCAATCGCATCCGCCAGTTTCGCAAGTTCCCCAAGGTCGCGCTCGCGCAGGCGTTTGAGTTCATCGGCCTGCTTTTGTTGTTCGAGCCGTCTTTTCTCTTCCGCCTTTTTCTGCTTCACCGCAACTTTGGCGGCTTCGAGCAGGGACTGCAACTGCGGATTCTTGCCCAGGCTCTTGAGCGCGGCTTCCACCGCCTGGACCGCTTCATCTGGCTTCCCACTATCGAGCAACGACTGAGCTCGACTCGTCTCGGATTCCAGCCGGGCGCGCCGTTTTTCAGCTTCTTCCCGCTCGGCCTTCTCCTGCGCCAACTTTCCTTTACCGGCTGAGAGCTGGGAGCGCAACTCTTCGCTCTCCGGATACAGCTGAACCGCTTTTTCCAAAACTTCGCAGGCCTTCTCGGTCTGGTTCGCCTTCAGAAGGCGCTTGGCACTCTCCACCTCAGCCGCGATTCGCTCTCGGCGAATCTGCGCTTCGCGCGCCGCTTTGGCCTGCTCTTCGCGCTCCTGTTTCAGCCGCTGCTGGGCCGCAGCCAGCAGAGATTGCAACTCCGCGCTCTCCGGAAATTCACGCGCAGAATTTTGGATCGCTTCCACGGCATCTTGCGCTCGGTTGGACTCCATCCACTTGCGAGCCGCCGTAATCCGGTTCTCGATCTCTCTGCGCCTCCGGGCAGCCGCTTCCTCGGCGCGAGCCTTCTCTTCCTTCTCGCGGACCAGGCGTTGGCTCGCCGCATCCAACTGCACTTTGAGTTCTTGACTCTGCGGAAACTTTTCGACTGCCTGTTCCAGGCTCGCCACCGCTTGCGCCGTCTGCCCGGAATCCAAAAGCAGGCGGGACGCTCCAATCTCCTTGCTGATTTCCGCTTGCAGGCGGCGGGCCTCCTGCTCAGCTTTTTCCCGTTCCGCCTGTTCCACTGCCAGTTGCCGCTGCGCATCTTGCAGTTTTGTTATGAGCTCGTCACTGTCCGGATAATTTCGCAGCGTCTGCTGCAGAGTGGAAATCGCCCGGCTGGTTTGTGCAGAATTCAACAGTTGCTGCGCCGAGGCGATTGCCTTCTCGATTTCGCTTCGCCGGCGCCGCTCCGCTTCCACCCTCTGCCGTTCGGCCTGTTCCTCGGTGAGGCGTCGTTTGGCGAGATCCAGCTGAGTCTTGATCTCGATGCTCTCGGGGAATCTGCGAAGCGCCTGCTCCAAACTGGCAACCGCTTGAACTGCCTGGTTGGAATTCAATAGCTGCTGCGCCGCGCCGATTGCCTTCTCGATTTCCGCTCGCTTGAGCCGCTCCGCTTCGATCCTTTGCCTTTCAGCTTCTTCCGCGAAATGCCGTTTGGCCAGGTCCAGCTGAGTCTTGATCTCGGTGCTGTCCGGAAATCTGCGAAGCGCTTGCTCCAAGCCGGAAATCGCCTGCGCTGCCTGATTGGAATTCAACAGCTGTTGCGCAGCGGCGATACTCTTCTCGATCTCAGCTCGCTTGAACTGCTCCGCCTGGAGCCTTTGCTTTTCGGCTTCTTCCTCCGCCAAACGCCGTTTGGCGAGGTCCAACTGTGCCTTGATCTCGACGCTGTCCGGATATCTGCGAACCGCCTCCTCCAACGTGGAGACCGCCCGAGCCGTCTGCTTGGAATTCAACAGGTGCAGCGCGGTGGCGATTGCCTCATCGATTTCTGTTTGCCGGCGCAGTTCCGCCTGGATCCTTCGCCTCTCAGCCTCTTCCTCCGCAATGCGTTGTTGGGCCAGTTCGAACTGCGCTTTGAGCTTTGGGCTGTCCGGGTATTTGCGGACCGCCTTCTCCAGGCCCATCATCGCTAGATTCGTCTGCTTGCTCTCCAACAGTTGCGTGGCCCGGGCGACCTCCCGCTCAATGTCTTCTTGTTTCAGCCTTTCCTGCCGTGCCGCTCGCTCCTGCTCTTCCTGTTGGATCGCCAAACGCTGCCGGGCAATTTCCAGTTGCGACTTCAGCTCTTCACTTCCCGGAAACTGGCGGAGTCCTTGCTCCAGCGCTTCCACCGCGCGCCCAGCCTGATTGGAATTCAGCAGCTGCCGGGTGCTTGTGATTTCGCTGTCGATCCACGCCTGTCTGCGCCGCGCCTCCTGCTCGGCCTGTTCCCGCCGCGCCTGTTCGGCCGCCACGTAGCCCTGCACCACGCTCCGTTCCGACTTCAGCTTTTCGCTCTCGGGATAACGGCGCAGCGCCTGCTCCAGGCTTGCCAGCGCGCGGCCAACTTGATTGGAGTCCAACAGTTGCCGCGCAGCCGCGATCTCTTTCTCGACTTCAGCCTGCTGCCGCCGTGTTTCCTGCTCGAACCGCTCTCGTTCCGCTTGTTCGATCGCGAAGTGTTGCCGGGCAACTTGCAGTTGCGACTTCAGTTCTTCACTGTCGGGATACTCGCGCAGCGCCTGTTCCAGTTCAGCCAGGGCCCGGCTCGCCTGCCTGGCATCCAGCAACTGCTGAACCTTCGCGCGCTCCCGGTCGATCTCTGCCCGCTGACGCCTGGCCTCCTGCTCGGCGCGCTCTCGCTCCGCGATCTCCACCGCCAGGCGCCGCTGGGCAAACTCCAGTTGCGACATCAGTTCCTGGCTGTCGGGAAAGCGGCGAAGCGCTTGCTCCAGAAGCACCAGCGCCTGGCCGGTTTGCCGCGACCCCAGCAACTGCTGCGAATTCGCGAGCTCCTTCTCGATCTCTGCCCGCTTGCGGCGTGCCTCTTGCTCGGCGCGATCCCGCTGCTCCTGCTCTCGCTCCAACAAGTCTTCGAGTACGACGACTTGAGCCTGCAATTCCTGGCTGCTGGGGTAGTGCTGCAGCGCATCCCGCAGCCTCTTCAGTGCCAGTGCGGTTTGCCCCGACCGCTGCAGTTCAGTCGAAGCCGAGATCTGCATGCCGATGTAGCGCCGCGTTTCCGCCGCCTGGCGCTCGGCTTCTCTTCGCTGCGCATCCTGCCGCGAGATCGTTTCCGTAACCATCGACAGCAGCGAGATCAGGCCCGAGTCATCGGGATAGCGCTCCAACGCATCATTCAACACGCCTTGCGCGCGGATTAATTTACCCGACTCCAGCAATTGCCGGGCGGTCGTCATCTGGCCTTCAATGAACAAACGCCGGGTCCAGGCATCCCGCTGTTTCTCTGCGAAACTTCTCAATTTCAGCAGGCCCAGCTCGTCGGGAAACCGCTGCAGTGCGGCGTCGGCCTTGTCACAGGCAGCCGCGTATTCGTCACGGTTCAGCAGGTCTTCAATCTCGCTGCAAGTTTCTTCCAGCGCGCGTCGCCGCAGTTCGTGTTCCCGGCCGGCCGTCGCAGTGCGCACCAGTTGGTGAACTTCCGCAACCGTACTGTCGACCGCTTCGGCCTGGCGCAAGAGTTCCAGAGCCGATGTGTAGTGGCGCAGAGTGATCTCTTTGCGCGCTTCCCCCAGAAGGTCGTCGAGCTTCTTCCGCTTGGCCCGCTCGCCAATTTCCTTGGACAGAATCGCGTTGAGCGCCTTGGCGGTCGTGTCTGACGGGTCGACACTGAGCGCTTCTTCCACGGCGCGCTTGGCCGTATCCAGGTCTCCTCCGCTGTGCGCCATCTCCGCCCGGCGCAAAGCGTCGGTCAGCAGAGTGCTCGAGCGCCGCACCGAATTCCGGAACTCGATCAGCTGCGAGTTGGTGCCGTCCAGCCGGACCGCCTGGTCGAGCAAGGTCAGGGCATCGTCCCACCGCCGGGCAGAGAGCGCCTCCTCGGCTTGCGACCGCAGCAGCCCGACCTGCTCGGCGATTTGCTGTTTCTGAATCTGGCTCTGCACTTCGCGCAGCAACTCATTGGCGCGCCGGTGCTGTTTGTCCAGTTTCAGAACCTGCTTGAGTTGTTCCCGAGCCTTCGTCCAGTCCCGCGTCTCCATGCTCACTTCGGCGACGCGGAGACATTTGGCAATCACGTCGCGGCCCAGCTTCTCCTGTACCGATTGCAGTTCGAAGACGAAGTCCTCCATCGCCGTGAAGCGGTCGTTGCGGTCTTTCGCCAGCGCCCGCTGGATGATCGTGTCGAGTTCCGGCGGGCAGGGCTGTACGAAGTTCGACAGCAACGGAGGCGGCTCCTGCAAAATCTTCGCCAGCGTTGAGGTTGGATCCTTCCCCTGAAACGGCAGAACTCCGGCGATAAACTCAAACAGCAGTACGCCCGTGGAATAGATGTCAGAGCGGGCATCGACGTCCAAACCCTGAATCTGTTCGGGAGACATGTAGTACAGGCTCCCGATCACCTGTCCAGTTCGCGTGAACCGCTCATTCCCCAGCTGAGCGATGCCGAAGTCGACAATCTTCACCACCCCGTCCTTCAGCACCACCACGTTGCCCGGTTTCACGTCGCGATGAATGACCTGCCGCTGGTGTGCGTAGCCCAGTCCCTCACAGGCCTGGATCATGATGCTTAACTTCTCTGTCAGGGTGAAGGGGCGTTTTTCCTTGATGATCTTCTCGAGACTGTCGCCCTCCAGATACTCCATGACCAGATACGGGATCCCGTCCTGATCGCCGAGGTCATAGACCGTTACGATGTTGGGGTGCTGGAGTGCTCCGGTGGAGTGCGCCTCGCGGTAGAAGCGCTTCAACAGCAGGGGATCATCGGAGAATACCGAAGTGACTTTCTTGATCGCGACCATCCGTCCGATCGTCGGATCGACCGCCTTATAGACCTGTCCCATCCCCCCGTGACCGATCACTTCGATCACTTCGTACTTGCCGATCTTGTTGACTTTGGGCGGAACCATTGGCTGTAGGCGACCAGACTCGCCGGCGGCATAGACACATCACTCGTCGCAAAAAACGCTACCACGGAAAGGCATGAACCCGCCAACGAATGCTCTCGGCGCAAATGGGCTCATTTTCAGCATTCTTTCGACGACCAGCACGGGGGAGGGACGCTAATTTCGAAGCAAGCGGTAGACAGCATCGCAAGGCCAACCGCCGGTGGCCAACTCATCAGGTACTACTCCATTCCAACCGTCAGCCTACCGTTTGGAATTGGAAATCACTTGCAGCAAATTCGGGTCTGCTCCGTCGGCCAGCAGACGGTTTCGCGTGTCCCCGTTCAGACTGAAATTCACGCCATACGTTTGAACGAGAATCGCCATCCGGTTGTTTGTAATCCAGCCCTTGAGCCCAGTTTCAACCTCAGCGAGAGAGAAGGGTGAAGACGGCACCGCCTTGTTTTTTGCCGGCTCTTTCGCAGGAACGGGCGACGTAACCGTCGACGTCACCGTCGCTACCGGTTCGGGAACGTGCCAATTTGCCTCCTGCTTGCTGATCCACCCCTTGTGCAGCATGTCTTCCAGGCTGGCTCGCGACTTGTCCGACCCCGGTTGCCGGGCCGCTTTGCGAAACCATTTCGCAGCTTCTTTCCGGTTCCGGGAGATGCCGGTCTCCCCATCCCCATCCATATACAAAAGCGCCAGTTCGTACTCGGCGGTGGCATAGTTATGGTCCGCAGATTTTCGCAGCCATTCCAGTGCCCGCTTGGGGTCCTTTGCAAGGTATGGGGTGAAACCTTTCCGGTACATGACCCACAACGCGTCTTGCGCCCCCGCATGTTCCAGCACGGCGGACTTCTCCAGCCACTCCATTCCTTGCTTCACGTCCTTGGCTATGCCCTGCCCGCTGATATACGCCTTGGCCAGTTCATACTGGGCCTCGGCATTTCCTTCTTTGGCCTGCGTTTTGAGGCTCTCGACACTTTGAGCTGGCGCCGGTACCGCAGCGACCAGCGCACCCGCCGCGACGACGCATACCAGCATTTTGCAGACCAGAACTCCCCGAACCAGAGGCCGATCAAGATTCATGGCAAATTCCGCGAAAATCGGTTCTGCGAATAGCCGGCCCTAACGCCGCTGGAAGCCGATGTTAGTTCCGCTTAGGCCCGAAGTCAATCGGAAGCCTCAAGTCCCCACCCCTCTGCATCTCCCTTCGCAACGCCCCCCGAGGCCTCCCCCACGGCACTCCGCCCGGCCCCAGGTTTCGTGCTACTCTATGCCATTCTTGGGCCGGCGCCTTCCCGCGGGTCGGGCGCTACCTGGCATGAGCGATGAAATACTGCCCTGCATGTAACAAGACGTATCCCGGCGAATACAGCGTCTGTCCGGGGGATCAGACTGGTCTGCAAAGCGTTCACGAGCTTCAGCCCGGGATGATCATTCGCAATAAGTACCAGATTCTGGATCGCATCGGCATTGGCGGCATGGGCGTCGTCTACCGTGGCCGGCACCTCACCTTCAACGAGGTGTGCGCCATCAAGATCGTCAACGAAGCCATCGCCGGAGATCAGAATTTCCTGCAGCGCTTTCAGACCGAAGCCGTAGTCACCCGCAAACTCCGCCATCCCAACGCCGTCCGAGTCGACGACTTCGACTACACCGAGGACGGCCGTCCCTTCATCGTCATGGAATTGGTGGAGGGCAAGAACATCGGCGAGATCCTCCAGGAGCAGGGCCCATTGCGCGTTCCGCGCGCGGTTCGCGTTGCAACGCAAGTGGCGCGCGCCCTGGGCGTCGCTCACAAGCTCGGGGTCGTGCATCGCGATATCAAGCCCGGCAACATCATCCTCACCACCGACGAGCAGGGTCAGGAAACCGCCAAGGTCCTCGATTTCGGCATCGCCAAACTCCGCGAAGCCGCGGGAGACGCCAACCCAGGCATGACCATGACGGGCATGGTGGTGGGCACTCCTCTTTATATGTCTCCCGAGCAGTTCATGGGAAAAAAGGCCGCGGGAGAAATCGACGGCCGCACGGATATTTATTCCCTCGGTGTGGTGCTCTATCAAATGGTCACCGCGCAGTTGCCCTTTGACGGCGACACCCCGTATTCCCTGATGCTGCAGCACATCCAGGGAACCGTGCGGCCACCGCACGAACTTGCCCCCGAGTTGCACATTCCGGAGTCGCTCTCACAAGTGATTCTGAAAGCCATCGACAAGTCGCGAGACCAGCGATATCAGACTGCCGAAGAACTGATTGCGGCACTGGATCAAGTCGCCAGCGATCAGCCCATAAGCCAGCAGGTGACGAACCCGGCCGGCGTCATAAGTCAGCCGCCGCCCAGCCAGCCGCCGCCCAGCCAAGTCGTGAAAGCACCGGTCTCGACCGTCGCGGCCCCACGTACGGCTCCGGCCTCGAAGGTTTCACCGACCCCTCCGAAAACTCAACCTTCGGTGGCGCCGACTGTCAGGACTACAGCGCCCGCGCCGATTCCGTCTGTGAGTCCGACGGTTGCGGCGCCACCGCCTTCAGCCCGCATCGCCACTGCATCGCCGGCAAGCTCCGTGCTCGTGAAGAGCGCGGAGCAGCATGTGCTTCTCCAGCCTCGAAAGTTCCGGCTCAAGCACTTTCTCATCCTGGTTGTTTTGCTTTTGGCGGCCGGATTGGTCGCGGGCGTTGGATATCTGAAATTCCAGACTCTTCGCCGAACTCAAATTGAGAAAGCCGTCTATGACCAGTTGAGTTCCGCGCCGTCGCTCACTCTTCGCCAGGCCGCGCTCAGAGTGTCCGTGTCCGACAAACGGGAAGTGACGCTCGATGGCGCCGTGACCAGCCCAGACGATCTCCAGTTAGCCGTGGACGCAGCCGCGAAGGTTCCTGGCGTAGCCAACGTGATCAATCGCGTCGTGGTGGCTCCGCTGACTCCGGTGAAAGTTCCGGTCACTGAAACCCCCGAGTCCCTCATCAGCGATGGGAATAAATATTTGGATGATGGCAAGTATGACGACGCGATCCAATGCTTCTCCAAAGCGGCAGCAGCGGATCCCACCAACAAAACCGCACAGGATCTAAAAGATCGCGCCACCCGCGCGAAACAAACGGAAGAGCTACTGCTCAAGAATCGCCAGTAGCCTGCACCTAAACCGCTGCGCGTCCTTCCGCACCCTTCCTGCCGGCATTGTCCTTTGAGTTGACTTCCGCTTTGTTGACCAACAGCAGCTCCGCAATATCCTTATAGCCATTCGCTGCCGCCAAGTGTATCTCGTTATTCGGCCATCATCAATTTGACGCAGCCAGACACGTGGGCCGCGGTGGGGGCGTCTCACCCATTCGTTTTAAAGCCATCCGGATGGCCGGTGCAGATGTTAGGTCTCCGTGAAGGCAATCCACCTCAGGCAATAGCTTCAGAAGAACTGGAACGGCAACCTTGGCACGAGGCCCCAGGTGTCCCAAAGAGGCTGCCACAAAGAACCGAACGGAGTCTTCATTGGTACTCAGGAGGGAAACTAATTCTTTTAACGTTGCATCGTCGATCTCTTCGGGATCAATACTACGTGTCAAATCAGAAAGACGCTTGGCGGCGTTCGTTCTGATTGTTAAAGTTCCTCCCGTTTGTATGCTCACTATCGTCTCTTCGAGTTGTCCCTTGGACACAGCGCGACCTGTTGACTGTGCCCCAGAACCTAACGCAGAAACCAACGTGGCGGCAAGAACCGAAAACCGCAGCAAAGGCAATCGGATGATTTTTGCCATACGTGGTCTTTCTCTTTCGTCAGGGAACCCTCCATGTCACGTTAACGGGCATCGTCCCGCCTGAAAGGTTTGGATTCACGGTAGTGGCCGGTCGCAACGTTACTCGCCCTGGATGCAACCGCGTCACGACCCCTGACTGAATGCTTCCTTCGCGACCTGCGCCTCCGTCTGGTCCGCTGCGGCCTGCTGATCTTCCAGAGCCTTCGCCGCGCTCGCGTCCGGCGGTGGCGGCGGTACATCCGACGCGGTCGTCTTGGTATCGGGAGCCTTCGGCAGCCCGCCGGTTCCCTGTTTCGACGACAACTCCTTCATCCCGTTGTCCAGTTGCTCCTGGAAATGATTGTGCATTTCCTGCAAATCATCCACCCCAACAGCCACTTGTTTCCCCGGCGCGCAATCCGTCTTCTTGCTGCTGGAGACACTCACCGTCACTTTCCGGTCGTTATCGGGCGTATCCGTAATGCGTGTGATTACGTCTCCCGAGGACAGCTGGCATTCCTGCCCATCGGCCGCCACGGCCAGATCGGTGTCCACCACGAACGTTCGTCTCGCCGGATCCAGTGCGGGCGGTACTTCCCCGCTGGCCTGCGTAGTGGTCGCCGAACCCTGCCCCTGTGCACTCCCGGCACTTGTGGCCGCCGGTTGCGCTGCTGCCGCCTGTTCTGCGGCGAGCTGCGCCTTCACTTCTTCCGCAATCGCTGCTTTGACTTCAGGCGTCAGAGTCACCGCGCCCGAACTTGCCGCCGGAGCATCGCCGCCCCCGTTACCCTGGTCGGCAGGCTGACCCGAAGCGTTGTCCCCGGCTGCGGCAGCCGCCGCCGCCACGTGGGCCTGATACGCCGCCTGCAGACTGGCAGAGAGCAAATAATCCGTCAGCCAGAACGCTGCCGAAGGATAGGTAGGATACGGCGCAAAATATCCGCCGTAGTATCCGTACCACGGCGCTCCGCCCCAGCCCCACCCGTAATAAACCGGCGCGGGCCATGGATTATAGGCCCACCCGTAATACGCAGGCCCGTAGTAGTACGCAGGCGTGTAACCGTAGTAGCAGCAGTATCCCCCATAGGAGTACGAGCGGTACACGGTGGTATAGCTCCTGTTATTCACCACCACCGTCCGCGAAACGTAGGTGCGCCCGCCGCGCGTGACATAGGGCCTCTGCACGTAGCCCGAATGCTTGCCCGTGGTTACAATGTGCGCACCGTTGTGCGTGCTCTCGATCCGGCGGCTTCCGTTGAGCCCGTGCTCAATGTGCATGCCATTTCGATTGATGGAACGGATCTGTCCATTGGGTCGGATGCTCGCCGTCCCGCCGCCATGCAGTGACACCTGCTTCCCCGGAAGCGGTCGGCTCGTCGTCTTCGCCACGCCGCCAGTTCCACCTTTCCCCCCGTTGGTGCCGCCCGGCTTTCCCATGCCAGAGTTCGGACCCGTTCTCCCCACGTTGCCGCCTTTGCCCACATTTCCGGTCCCGGTCTTGCCGGCTGTACCCGTTCCAGTCTTGCCAACGCCCGCGTGTCCCGTTGCAGTTCCAGGCCTGCCCGCGGTGGACGGGTGAGTTCCCGTTGTGGAGTGGCTGGTCGAAGGATGCGCTGCCGGAGCATTATGCGGCGCACTCACATGCGGTGCTGGTGCTTTTGGCGCTGGGGGCGCCTTCTTCTGATCTGCGGACACATCGACCACGGCTCCGGCGAGCAACAGCACAAGCACCACGGAGGCCTGCAGAATCGTTTCACGACGCGGGACAAAGTTCATCGCACACTCCTGGCTATCAATTCCTCTTTTAATTGTGACGTCACCAACCGAAACGTTTCAGCCTATCGAAATTAGTCAACTCTGCCGACGCATACCCCAGCCCATGGCCACTGCACATTGGCCCTTCGCAAGCAGTAGGATGCGGTAATTCATAGACTAGATGAGGAAATCCCGATCGTCGTCGGTCTCCCCCTGAACGCCCTGGACACGGATTCCCTGCGGCGTCGGAGTGATGGCAATTTTGATCCCGGCCCCTGTGCAAGTCAAGCAAAATCCCGGTCTGCACCGGCCGCGTTCCCGTGCCTGTCGCGGCACGGGTGCCCCATTTCTCGCGCGTTCTTTGCGCGAGAAAGCCTGCCCTGAGCGAAGCCGAAGGGTGGGGATTTTCGACAGAGCGAAGCCGAAGGGGCGTAGCCCTGGGTAAAGTGGGAAAACAGAACAAGTCCCGGGACGGCACAGGCTCTCGCGCACACTCTTTTCGCACCCTTGCAGACCGAGACCCAACTCTCACGGAACCGGCTGCACCCACGTCCGATTCCCATGTTTACGCCGCATCCCGCCATGGTTCACTGGCGGATACGCCTCTCAGCTTTCTTCGCGGTGGCCTGCGCGACTGGAGTTATAATCCTGCGTCGGGCGAGCGTGTCCCGAAAGCAATCAGCGCGAACACGAAAATCCTCGGTCGATTGTGAAGGAAACCACCATCAGGAAATGAAATTCGGAGAAAAATACGACCTTCAGGAGTCACTCACCACCGGTGGGGTAGAAACGTTTGTCGCCAACGACAAAATCAGAGGTGAGCGCGTACTGGTGCATATTTTGCACTGTGACCCCCAGAAGCCCAACCAGCCCACCGTGCAATGGGTTCTTGAGTCCTTCCGCCGTCTCGCCCCAGAACCCGCCGGGCTCGTGCTGGAAACCGGCCGGTACAGTGGAACGCTCTACGCCTACCTGGTCACCAAGTTGCCGGAGGAAACCGCACTCCGTCGTTGGGTGCAACAGTACGAATCTCAACCGCGGGATACCCGTGAGACTCCAGCGCCCGTCACAGTGCCGGCTCCGCCAACGCCAGCTCCTCCAACTCCGCCCCCACCTGCGGACCTGGCACCGACCGAACCTCCACATGTTCCCGGTCCAGTCACACAATTACTCCGGACTTTTGAATCGCAATCCCGATCCGCCGTGCCCGGGGTTGCTTCGAAACCAGCCGAACCGCCTGCTCCGAATCTCACCCCAGCGCCGGACCCCCTCCGCGCGGCGCCTCTCTGGAGTCCGGAAAAGGAGCCAGAACCTCCGCAATTCACAGTCCCGCCAAGATCGACGCCTGATATCAATCGGCCATCTGGCCCCTTTCGTCCCGATTTAGCAGCCAAGAATTTTCCTCCCGATCCTGCCCCCTCGTCAGCCGGCCCTAAACCAGGCGAGTTCACGAGTTTTTTCCAGGGCCCATTTCGCGGAGACCGTCCGTCGGATGTTCCTGCTTTATCTTCCTCGCCACCTCTGCCCCAGGAGCCTCCGAAAAAAAACGTGGGCGACTTCACCGCCATGTTCGGCTCGGTGAAATCGCAGCCGCAGCAAGAAGAACCGCCTCCGAGCAAAGGAATCGCGGGAAACGAGCCTGCCGGCACGGGATTCACCGGATGGTTCACCCCAGAGTCTCCCTCGCGGACCTCCAGTACAACCCCGCCTTCCATGGGCCTGCCGCGGCCTAAGGTCGATTCCGGGCCCATCTTTCCCGAGCCCGCCAAAGAGCCCTTCTCCCCGCCACCACCAATGTCCTATGTCGCGCCCGCCCCGCCGATTTTTCCGGTTCCGACGCCTCCGAGTCCGCCCATGCCGAAGCTCCCCGTAGCAGCACCCTCCGGGGCAGCCGCTGAAGGTGCCACGAATGCATTTTCTCGCCCGGTCAGCGAACCGGCTCCCGTTGCGCCGCCGCCCCCCAGCGGTCCGAGTCCCTACACGGAGATTATTTCGGTAAAGAGCATGAATCCCTCAGCCGATCCCGCAGGCG
Organism: Acidobacteriota bacterium; assembly: GCA_013289685.1. GTDB lineage: Bacteria > Acidobacteriota > Terriglobia > Terriglobales > Acidobacteriaceae > Sulfotelmatobacter. The sequence continues at coordinate 56,687 of JABCZL010000021.1, forward strand.
AATCCAAGGAATCGCCGGCCCCATCGATGGCCCCGCCCGCGTTTGCCATGCCGCCCATGCCCGCGGCTCCCAAGACGCCAGCGCCGCCGCCCGCGCCAAAAATGACAGCGCCCAAAGCACCCAAAGCTCCGAAGGCTCCCAAGGTGGATGTTCCAGAGCCGCCGCCAGTCTCCTACTGGCCGCTGATCCTGACTCTCACAGTTCTATTCTTTATTGCCGTTCTGCTGGTGCTCTATTTTTGGCTGAGACCCTGACCGCACGCACATCGCAGGAAAAAGCAAATCATTTACAACAAAAGACACGAAGTATCACGAAGGCCTTGATTGCAGTTGCCTCCTTCGTGTCCTTAGTGGTAAATGCCTTCAGATTGAGGGGCTACTAAATCTCCTCACCCCGCCTGCGGAAGCAGAATCAGCAACTCCAGCGTCGGATTCGGAAGCTCCCCCGGAACGTACGCCGCAAAGTTGCGCGCGCGGTTGACCGCTTCCCAAGCCGGCCCCGACTGGTTTAACGCAAAATACTGATACTTCAACTTCACCGGAATCGCGCTCGGAGGACTGCTCAGATGACGCAACTGAATTCCCGGCAAAGCCTGCCGCACCAGGTGTTCAATGTGCGTTGCCGAACAAGCCTTTACCAACTGCGGCACTTTTTGAATGATGGTCTCTTCCGTGGTCTCCGCGCTCACCGCCAGGTACATGCGCGTATTGACCAGATATTTGTCCTGGTCGATGGCCGTCCCATAAATCGAGTCCTGCACCAATTTCAACGGCAGTGACACAAGATTGGTCGGCACAACCGTTTCCAGCAGCGATCGCAGCTTCTCGTCGAGCTCTGAAAAGACCGGCCCCAGGGAATCATGCACGTAGAGCGGCAGATCGCGCGGCCGCAGTTTCTGCGAAAACGTCGTCAGCGATCCCGCCAGTGAAACCATCGTCCCATACAACTCTTCAGGGTGTCCCATCTTGCTCTCGTAGAGATGGGAGAAGGCCGGAAAGTTCGAGTTCACCGTATACAGCAGCCAGAAGTTGGCAATGTCCGATGCGGTGAAATCCGCCAGGCTCTGATTCTTCTGCCGCCGCCCCGCCGACAGCTGCGTGCTGCGCGCGGACAGCAGTTCCACCATGCCGCGCAACAGACCCACCAGATATTCGCTCGCGCCGATCTCGATGAGCGGCGGAATGAACCGCGGATTCAGTTGAAACGTGCCCGCCGGCGTCCGTTCCACATTGGCGATGCGCAGCACCGACGACCCTTCGCGGTTTTCCGATTCCGCCAGCAGCCGCATATTTTTTCGCGCTACCTGAATCGGCTTCTCGCTCGCTCCCGTATTCTCGTCGCGAAAGGCCGCCACTTCCGCCAGGTATCGTGTGCCGCCTTCTTTTCCGGTGGAAACATTCAGGCCGCGTTGCCGGTAATCCGGAATCGCCAGGTAAATGTCGAGGCTCTTCGTCCCCGGATCGAAGAATTCTTCCAGCGACTTCGACGGCGGCGGCGCGTCCGCCTCCGGAACCTCGAACATCAGGCCATCCGGAAAAATCCCCGTAGCGCGCGACACCGCAAACTGCCCATCGGTCAGCAGTTCCGCATTGATTGCCAGTTCCCGAAAACCCCACGGACAAAACTTAAGCGCCTGCAGACGAAAATTGAGCGCGTCCTCGATGAAGCGGTCCTGCAACTGCAGATGCTGCGGCGTCAGGAACGTGCCTTTGGTCCAGAGAACTGGTTTTAGCTGCTTCATAGCATCGCGCCGCGCGCCCAGTCGGACTGGAGATGTCTCTCAGCCCATTCTCGGCACGGCTGCCCACAATAACAATTCCTGAGCCAGGAAGCAAAGGGCAAATCGGCAAGAAACGACGACAGGTGGGAAAAAGCAGTCTTTTATGCTGCGCAGGATTTCGAATCGAGGACTGCCTGGAAGTTTGCCGAAAAACTCGCTTTTGTCGGTGCTACCGTGGAAGAGCGGCCCTGGCCGCGTAAGACGTTGAAAATTAATCCGGGCTTCAAGCCCCTGAGGCCGCTGAACCGAGTTTTTCAGCAAACTGCTAGGCGCTACTCTCTCTCGTCGCGATCGGACTTCCACAGACTTTCCATGAACGTCAGCCATTCCTGGGTTCTGGCGCGCATGTTCTTTGCTACGTTGCGGGAAAAAACCGCCAAACCAAAATCACCGCGGGCCCGCCGAAGAACCAATTGAATTTCTTCCTGCAGGCTTTTGGAAACAGAAGCGTCGTTCTCCAGAACTTCCAGCAACTCGAACATATCCGGCGCGGACGCAATCAGGCTCGCATTCGCAGTGGTATCCACATCCGATTCCACCGACGCTACCTGCTGCCCGCTGCGATCAATCACGCGCGACCACTTCGCCGGATCAATCCGCCACATCCCCGAACTCAACTTGGATTTCGCCATACTACCCCTTAGAAGGTTCACTCCTACGTATCTAACTACTAATAGTGTAAGATGCTCCAGCTAACGGCAAGGTTACTAAGGTTCTTCAGGGGTTAACGGGGGGGATTCCACTTTGGATTGCCAAACCTCAGTGCATAGACCGTTGGCTAAGTGGATTGTTCTTAAACCCTTTTAAATCAGGACCTTTTTCGTGCAAACCCTGGAGAGTTGGCACTGCTCGGCAAGCGGCTGATAATCCACCATAAGAAGAAAAAAATTATCGCACCCATCCGCTCCGCGAAGCATCGCGCGGTTGCATTCGCTCCCGGCTTTGCTAGAATGCCCTGCAGCCAATTGGCGCGGGGGGGTCTCCTATGGCGATGCAAGTCTGTATGGGAGCGATGATGATGTGCACCATGGGGATCGCGCCCAGTTCCCTCGTGGTGCTGCCCACCAACATGGTGATGACCGACGAAATGCCGGACGCCAACATCATGGACTTCATTCCCATGGTCAACATCATGACGTTCGGCATGTGCATGTCGCCCGCGAATCCCATGGTCGCCGCCGCCACTGCAGCAGCCATGGGCGTGCTGACTCCGATGCCCTGCATTCCTATGACGATGGCCCCCTGGGTCCCCGGAGCCCCGACCGTGCTGCTCGCCGAAATGCCCACCCTCGACAGCACTTCAACACTGATGTGCATGTGGGCCGGCGTTATCACCTTCGTCGACGCGGGAGAATTCACGGTGATGGTGCCGTAGACGCGCCCACGCGCTCGGCGCTGGACTCGGCTCAGACCAATCGCGAGCCGTTCTCTGCGACCTTCTGAATGCTCCCCAACGTGCCGAGATGAAACTGCGACGTGCACAAGCAGTGATGTAATGCTTCTTCCGCGTCGCCGGCGTGTGGATTTTCCTTGGAATTGTCCGTCGTTGCTCCCGCCACATGCGCCAGTTCGTGGATCAAAGTACAACCCAGCACATGGCTCGTCTCAAACAGGATCGTGGGGTCGATCCCAATGTCCCGTCCCGCCGTGTCGGCATGCGGCAGATCAGCGTAGGAGTAACCAGACTTGGGTTCCAGGCAGTGAATCACTATGTCGTCTTCCTGCAGAACCTGTTTCAGGGTCTTGTGGCGGGTAAGCGTCTGGAAATAAGCATTGCACTTGCCACCGACGATATTGGCTCGTTGATTTACAAACCCCCAGGCCTCGTTCAGTTGCCGGTTTACATCTGCGTTCTTCGTGGTTCCGTCCTGGAATTGCGCCGTCAGAGTGTCGCTGTCGAACCCACGAAATCTGTAAATCTGACTGACGACGTTGGGCAGCAAACCTGAGTATTTGCCTTTGATGTCGATAATCAATGCCATAGAAGCTGCTCCTTCAGCGGACCGAGTTTCAAGGGTCGCGCTGGCTACTTCGGCACGTGGACCTTTTCCGATTTGACCGTTTTCATGGTGTCCCCGACGCGTTCCCGGATGACCTTGAGGAAAACCTCGGGGTCCAGTGTTGGCCGTTGTTTCTCTTCCCCCACTAGCGTCAGCTTGTTGTGTAGAAACCGATAGGTGCGGGAGTCATACGACAATCCTGCGTAGCCGCCACGAGAGTACGTCGTCAGTTGCTGTTTTTCCTTGTCGACAGTAAACATCGGGTAGGTGCCCAGCGGTTTGAATGTCTTGGTTTCAGGATCAAAGAGCCAGTAGGCAGCTTGCGAATTTGCGCCACCTTGATCGATAACCAGCATGAGATCCAGATAACCGTCGAAATTAATATCCACCCCGCCAAAGAAGAATGTCTCGTCTTGTCCGATAGGTTCCATTCCACTCACCGGCAGGGTTTGCGGTGCCTCGAATTCAGGGCCGGCGACTTTGATTGCCTCGACCGCGCGCTCGCCACCATTCGTCTTCAGTTCGAAGGTGAACGAATAAGGCGGAAGACCTGCTCCTGGCGAGAAGGTGCACGGATGACAGTCTTTGACGTGGGAGGGCGGAGTGACTTGCCCGGTGGCGGCCGTGACACCCAGCACCGCAATTACGAGAAGTCTAAAGCACCAACAGACATTTCGCGCGCCGCAAATGGGCTTTTCGTTCCTCAAGGTCGTTATACCCGCCATTCACTTTGTGTGTAACCGCATGTACGTTATCGGCGTCGGCCAAGGGGTTAACCTTCTTCAACGTAGTCCAGTACCAGCCTGCCGAGTCGACCGCGAAACTCGCATCGGTGGCGATGAGAACGCTTGTCGTGTCGCTGAGAAAGTCGCGGTCGCAGTATTCTCCGTAGGCCGTATAGTTCGACCTCCCCGTCAACTGGAGCAAGCCCCTTCCCTTGAAGCGAGGTCCGTCTCCGTCTTCGGTATTCCCTAAATCGTCGTTGCCATTCAGATATGCGCCCGAGTCCAACTCCTGCATCCAGCGCAAATCCCCGCATTCCACTCCGACCTGAGCTAGAAAATGAGCGATGCGGAGTGGCGTATTAATTTCGTAGTCGTGCATTGTATCGACGATCAAGACATAGTAGCGGTCCAGCAAAGCGTCGGTCGCTCTGGGCATGATGCCCTTCATTTTGTTTTGCGTCAGATCCGCGGTCAGACCGGCACGCAATTCGTCGAGAGTATGTCCACCAACGTCCACTTTCTTGTCAGGTTTTGCCATCTTCATGACCTGACTTTGAAACTCACCGATGCGATCGTTCGTACCCTTCCCGATGTGCCCGTCTACTTCCAAAGGCTCGGTTGAGTCGAGGCGCTCCAGGTTCTCATTGAGCAGTGCCTGCACCATCTTGACATCGGTAAACTGGTTTGTGCCGTGAACGCCGACAGAATGGATTATGCACATCTGAGAGGGAACCTCCTTTTTGGCTCACAGCAGAGCGACGTTGTGATTACACAAGGGCCAGGCGTAGCTCCATTTGTTTGCAACCACTAGTTCAGCTTGGTTCCCTTGCTCCCATCGTCTGCCGTGTCCGGATCATTCGGATCGGTAGGCGCGTCGGGACTGTCGGGCGATCCTGAGCTCGGGTCCGAGGTGCTGGCAGGAGAACTGCCGCTGTTGAGGTTTACAAACGGGACTCCCGTGACATACACGCCCGCGGGCCCGATATCAATAGAATTGGCTCCCGAACTCAGCGTGATTCCCAGGGGACATTCAATCACGATGCCGGTCTCCGCACTGAGATGAATACTCATCGCGGACATCATGTACCCCATCGTGATGGAGTCATCTTTTCCCCCAGTGACCGAGAGTGACACATTGCCCGTCACGCTCTCGCTCTGGTTCCCTGTGACACTGAGCGACACGTTGCCGGTGACGCTCTCTTTCTGATCGCCAGTAACGTTGAGCGACTTGTTGCCCGTCACACTCTCCATCTGGTTGCCGCCAACGTTCAGCGACATGTCAGAGTCAACCTTCTCAAAATGTTTTCCCTGCACATGCAAGTGCTTATCCGTCTGGATTTGCTCCACCTGGTTCGTGGTCACGATCAGATGCCGGTTGGCGCCGATGAATTCCCGCGAGTCTTTTTCCACGCGCAGATCCATGTCCATTTCCGCATTCATAAAGATCTGTTCCTGCCCCTTCAGATCTTCAAACCGAAGCTCGTTGTAGTTCGAGGTCCCGCCGCCTTTGGAACTGCGCGACATGAACGTGCTGCGCGTCTGATAATCGGGCAGTGTGTACGGAGGCATCTGGTCCGCGTTATACACGCGGCCCGTGATCACCGGCCTGTCGGGATCCCCTTCCAGAAAACTCACCAGCACTTCCTGCCCGATGCGCGGAATCCACATCGCCCCCCAGTTTTGCCCAGCCCAGGGTTGCGAAGTGCGAATCCAGCAGGAACTGTTCTCGTTCCTCGCCCCCAGCCGGTCCCAATAAAACTGCACGATGACCCGGCCGTACTTGTCCACCCAGATTTCTTCGCCCGCCTTTCCCACCACCAGCGCGGGCTGCGGACCCTGCACAAAAGGTTTCGGCGTGATGCGCGGTGGGCGGTAAGGAACCGACGCAGGGATGCATCGGAACTGGTTCGAGTAAGTCTCTGCCTCTTCCCCGGCCACGGTCGTATACGACTCTCCCGCCGACGCCAGGTGACGCACCTCGGTCACCACATAGTTCGTGTTCTGGTCGCCGCGATAATGGTTCTTCAATTCAAACGAGTAACCGGACGCCAGGCCGCGGCAGTTTCCTGATCCCGCCACTACCATGTAGGCCGCTTCCTCTTCCTGCATGCGCACCTTGGCCACGGTGTCGCCCTGATCTTTGGTGGTATGCAATCCAGGATAGTCAAACAATTCCAGAGGCTGGCTGGCCGAGAGACTCACCACCGTCGGATCATTGGCCAGCAAGCTGGTCGAGGGCGTCGTGAAATTGTAATCCGTGACCGTGTACTTTCCGGTTTGCACTTCCTGCCCCACGTTCCAGCCGCTGATGGTCTCGGGATCGGTGAGCCCCCCCACCTGCAAGCTGTGGCTGAACGGGGAACCGACACACGCTGCAAGGGTGCTCGACTGGTCGGCCAGCACCATCGTGTGTTTTCCCTGCGTCGAATGATCGAAATAGTAGAAGATGCCGAACTCTTCCATCAGGCGTGAGACGAAGTTGAACGACGTCTCGCGGTACTGCACGCAGTATTCGAGCTGCGGATACGTGTTCTTCAGGCTGAGCCGGAAATCCTTGAAGTCGAACAGATTGAAGACCTGGCTGATGATGTCGTTCACCGCCAGGTTCTGGAAAATCCGGCAATCCTGCTGGCGCGTCAGAAACCACAGCCACGGCACCACCTGCAAAAAGTAATGGGTAAACAACCGGTCGTCGGTATCCCCCTGCGTAAACCGGCTCACGTACCCACTGATATAGCGCGGCGTTCCGTCCGGAAGATGAATGGTTATGCTGACCTTCTGCCCGACGATATCCTCGAAGGAAATCGAGTTGTTATCGTAGGCCAGCACTTCCAGTTCGTAGCTGAACAAACGCGAGATTCCCTCGTAACCTCTGAGCTCCTGCAACAGGAGCACATCTTTCCCCAGCGGGGTGTCCAGCACCAGCACCCGGTGATCTTGAGTGTAGTTTTCGTCTGCCACGAACCTGTCCTTCCCTTGCCGTGCACGAACCGCGCACCTTAACTACTGTTCTGTCATCCCGAGCGGAGCAGAATTGCGGTTTTTCCGCAATTCTGCGCAGTCGAGGGACCTTGTGTTTTCTCTAACGTACTGAATTCCCCTAACCTGCGCGGCCACCCACTTCCCTATCGATATTCGAATGCCCCGTCGGCGCCAATCCCCACGTGAATTCGCTCCATTGGTTCATTCGACGCCATCCGTCCCAACAACTGCCGCGAAATATCGGGCAGCAGCGTGTTGGTCAGAATGTTATCCACGTTGCGCGCCCCGCTCTCCACCTCGGTGCAGCGATTCGCCACCTCCTGCACCAGGGCCGGATCGTATGTCAACTCGATCTTGTGATTCTCCTGGATGCGGCGCTGAATCTTGCCCAGCTTCAGCCGGATAATCTGCCTCAGATTCTCGTCGCGAATCGGCATGTAAGGAATCACCACCATGCGCCCCAGAAATGCCGGTTTGAAAATCTTGTTGAGCTCCGGTTTGAGCGCCTTCACCAGCCCATCGGGCCCCGGCATCGTCTCCGGGTCCGCACACAGTTTCGCCATGGTGTCGGTGCCCGCATTGGTCGTGAGAATGATGATGGTGTTCTTGAAGTCGATCTCGCGGCCTTCGCCGTCTTCCATTCTTCCCTTGTCGAAGACCTGGTAGAACAACTCCAGCACATCCGGATGTGCCTTCTCGACTTCGTCGAGCAGCACCACCGCATAAGGCCGGCGCCGGACTGCCTCGGTCAGCACACCGCCTTCGCCGTAACCGACATAACCCGGAGGCGAACCTTTCAAAGTGGAAACAGTGTGCGCTTCCTGGAACTCCGACATGTTGATGGTGATCAGGTTGTGTTCACCGCCGAAAAGCAGGTCCGACAGCGCCAGCGCGGTTTCCGTCTTGCCCACGCCGCTCGGCCCCACCAGCATGAAAACGCCGACTGGCTTGTTCGGATCATCCAAACGCGCCCGCGCCGTCGAGATGCGCTGGCTGATGATTTCCAGTGCGTGCAACTGCCCGATCACGCGCTGTCCCAGGAATGACGGCAGAGAAAGGACCGTGGAGATTTCGTTCTTCATCATCTTCCCCACCGGAATCCCCGTCCACGCCGAGATCACCTCCCCGATAATCTGCGCGTCGACCGCGACGCGGATCATCGGCGTCTCCCCCTGCAGCGCCGCCAGTTCCGACTCGGCCTGCGCCAGCTGAGTCCGCACCGCGGCCACATCTACAGGCTTCGGGGCTTCTTCAACTGCCGTCGCCGTACCCGACGACGCTGCCGCCGCTGTAGCTGTCGCGGCTGTCGCGGCCGTCGCCGCCGGAGCACCTGCGCCGGCATCGCTAGCCACACCCGGTATTTCAGTGCGCGCCACTGCGCCATTGCCGCCCTGCGAGCCCGCCGCACTCTCGAGTTGCGAACGCAGGTCCCGGATCGTCGTCACCAGGTCGCGTTCCTTTTCGAAACGTGTCCGCAATCCCGCCAGACGGGATTCGATTTCCGCGCTCTTGGTCGCAATGTCCTGCAGCCTTTCGCGATGGTCCGTGCCCACCACCGTTTCGCGTTCCAGAATCCGTTGCTGCACCGCCAGATCGTCGATCTGCCGGACGCTGTCTTCAATCGCGGGCGGAGTCGCGCTTTGCCCCAGTGCCAGCCGCGCGCACGCCGTGTCCAGCACGCTCACCGCTTTGTCGGGCAACTGCCGCCCGGCAAGATAGCGGTGCGAAAGATGAACCGCCGCCGTCAAGCCCTCATCCAGAATGCGAACCTTATGATGCTTCTCCAGCGACGGCACAATTCCACGCAGCATGGTCATGCACTGCGTTTCAATGGGCTCTTCCACCTTCACCACCTGGAAGCGCCGCGCCAGTGCCGGATCCTTTTCGAAATACTTTTTGTATTCCGACCAAGTCGTGGCCGCAATGGTGCGCAACTCGCCGCGCGCCAGGGCGGGCTTCAGAAGGTTCGCCGCATCGCCCTGCCCCGCCTGTCCGCCGGCCCCAATCATGGTGTGCGCTTCGTCGATGAATAGAATGATCGGCGTTGGCGACGCCTTCACTTCTTCGATCAGGCCCTTCAAACGATTTTCAAATTCACCTTTGATTCCCGCGCCCGCCTGCAAAAGCGCGAGATCCAGCGTTCGCACCGTGACGTTGCGCAACGGCGGAGGCACGTCGCCCTGCGCTACGCGCAACGCGAAGCCCTCGACCACGGCCGTCTTCCCAACTCCTGCCTCGCCGGTCAGAATCGGATTGTTCTGTCGCCGTCTCATCAGAATGTCGACTACCTGGCGAATTTCAAAATCGCGTCCCAGCACCGGATCGACTTTGCCCGTCTTGGCCTTCTCCGTGAGATTGACCGTGAATTGGTCGAGGTTCGGAGTTTTTCCGCCCGGACGTGGCGCCCCGGCAGGCGCGCCCGGCGCCGCTGCGGCGGCTGCTACCGCGGCCTGCGCCTGCTCGCTCGAGTTGCCGACAATCGAGAGGAAATCTTTGCGCAGCGCATCGGCCTGAATTTTCTGGAATTCCCGGCTGACGTCGCGCATCAGGCGAACCAGTTCGTCATTCGTCACCAGCGCCAGAATGGTGAAGCCCGTACGAACCTGCCCGGCGTTGTAGTCGATCGAGCCCAGGGTCCAGCCCTCGATCAGCATCCTCATGAGCGTCGGGCTTAGTGCCGGCGTTCGCGCGTTGCCGGTTTTCAGCTTGTCGAGAGCCCGTGACAGTTCCCCGGAAAGCCTTGAAGTGTCGATCTCGAAGTGTTTGTAAATCGCGGCCACGTCGTTGTCGGTCGAGTCGAGCAACTTCGTCAGATAGTGCTCCACCTCGATGTCATAGTGCGTGCGCGCCAGGCACAGTCCTGCCGCCGCCTCCAGCGCACTCCGAGTCGAATCGTTAAGCTTGCCGATCAGAGACTTCAGATTCATGGCTTCCCCCTTCTGCTGCATTTATACCCAGAACGGTATCGTCCGGATTCCTCCCGAACGGCACCGACTTCACCCACGACACCCAGCCTAACTGCGGGCCAGATGCTCCTTCCGCACCCAAGGTACAAGCCGGAACCTGCTCTTGTTCGAGAATCAGCTTGACCTCGAAATCCCATTCATCATTCGAAAAAAAACGCACCCACACCCCCAACGGTTCCCACGATTGGCCGTAGGGCAAAAAATCCACGTAGCGCTCCAGCGTCAGCGGACCCAGAACGATGCGCACTTTCGACTGCTGGTTCCACACCTCGTCGCCCACCACGGCGCCGAATCCCAGTTCCTCGCTCTCACTGTTCCCTTCCTCCAGGCGGCACTGAGTTTCGCGATCCAGCCGGTACCACCCTCCGGCAAATTGCTCGATCTTGACCGGCACCTCGAAGTAGTCGGCCAGAATCTGCTGCAACGCCTGCGCCGAGCGCGGCCGCTGCGCCAGCAGGCCCGCATAGTAAATCAGGGTATCGTCTGACAACGCCTGCCGGTCGCGCAAGCCGTCCGTACCCAATCCCACCAGGCTGAGCAGATGCCGCGAAAACAGATCCCGCTCGCCCTCTTCACATGCCACATCAAAGCGGTATTTTCTCCAGGCGCGATAAAACAGCGAGATCATCCGGTGATTGAACAGATCCAGAAATTCTCGCAGCGTTGTGTCCCCGTCCCGCAACCGCTCGATAATCAGCGTGGTGTAAGGGTTGGGTAGAATTCCCTCCGGACCCGTCAGCCCCATGAAGTTCACGGTCATCTGCGCCGGCTTCTCTTCCGGCCAATCCATTTTTTGAATCTGGCTGGCGGGAAACGCCAGCGAGGCGTGAACTCCAAAACGCGCGACTTCCGTCTCCGGGTGCGCAAACTGACCCACCGACTTCCGCTCCGGATAAAACCGTTCCAGAAGACGCACCGCCTGAAAGAAGTCAAAGGAGAATGGCTCGCGACGGAGCTTCTCGGCGACTTCACAAGCGGCTAGATCAGCACTGATTGTCCCGCTCTCGGTGCCCACTCTTCTAACGGCTCCTTTCGCTGCCGGCTTCGAGCCACCATTTGGCTGAAGCTGTTCATCGACACATACAGACCCAGAAACTTTTCCAGCACGCTGGCAAACAGGTAAGCGCCGCCCCCGCTGAATTGTTCCTCATCGAATTCAATCTCCACCCGCGTGCCTCTCGCAAAACCGATCCCGTGTTCCGAGATCACCCGCGTGAAATGCCGCCGCGCATTGACCGAACTGATTCCGCCAATCTGTTTCTTGGTGTCCGGCGAGTCGGAAAAATCGTACAGCTCGAGAATCTTCTGCAGCGCTTCCTTGCCCTCCGTCACGATGGAAAGATAATTCAGTGACAGTTGCGAAATCAGGCACCACAGGGTCTTGCCGTCCAGCGGCGGTCGCAGCGTCCGGGAAGGCTTGTGCAGCGCCACAATGCGCTTGATCGCCGCCCCTCCCGTCATTTCGAAATCGCCATTCTCGCTGCCGAAGGGCAAGCGCGTCACCAGATCGCGATTGGTACACGTAGTCCGCACCGTCACCGTGTCGTAGTCGAGTTCCATCGGACGAGACGAGAGATCGACCAGCGAAAGAAACACATCCGTTCCTTCGTCGCCCTTACGCGTGGAGGCCGAGCGCGTTACGTACCAGTACGCCGGCGTCGTGCCCTGCACCGCGTGCCGCTCCGAGTAGAGAGGGTTATACGTGACCGTTTCGTGAGTTTCGGCGTCGGTACTCACCACCTCGTCGACGGAATAGATTTCCATCGTCATCCGCCGCCGCGCATCCGGCACAATCGGATACTGGTAGCGCGTCTGATCCACCAGAATCGGTTCGGCGGTCTGGGCAAAGAGGTTGATGATGGGCGTGCATCCCAAACGCAGCGTCTTCGCATTCACCGCGACTTCCAGCCGCTGATGCCGCCCGTCCTGTTCAAACGGCGAGATCATGAACAGAATCTCGGCCTTCGACGTGAGTCCGGCTCGCTTCAACTCCGAAAGCCCTTTCAGATTCATGAAGAAGAACTTCTCAGGAAACGCAAAGTACTCCTGTAACAGCCGGTACCCGACAAAAGAACGTCTGGGGTACGGCAGCACGTCTTCCGTTTCTCCGAAACCCATGGGCTGCAGATTCCGCACTGGAATCTCGCGCATCGGCGTTTTCGGGTTTGCCGGATCCCGCACCAGAATGCGCACGCAGTTGCGGCACAACAGCTCGTACACCCCGTGGACGACTGAGGTTTCACCATTCAGATAAAACGACAGCGTTTCCAGATCGAGCTTCTCAAAAGAAACATCCGGGAAGCATTCCAGTTCCACTCGCAGCACCGCGGCTTCGGTGGCGCGCAGCGCCGGGCGAACCCGATCGGGCGTCATCCATTGCGCCTGGGCCACCTTGAATGGCCACAAAGTCACGTCGTAGGACGTCCGGAACTTGCATGGCACCCCTTCCACCGGACGTGAATAAAGAACCGTCCCTTTCGGAATTTGCAGGCTGCTGGTCAGTTTGCCCTGCTCTGCGTCGGTATGAAACTGCGCCACCGACATCGACGGCACCGGCCGCAGGTAGTGCGGATACAGGATATTGAGAAGCGCTTCGGTGATCTGCGGAAAGTCGTCGTCAATGCGCAGGTGAACCCGCGCCGCCAGCAGCGCAAAAGCTTCCAACATCCGTTCCGCGTGTGGATCTTCACAGCGATCGGGCTCCAGCACCAGGCGCGAGGCGATCTTGGGATACTTGTCCGCGAACTCCGCTCCAATCTGGCGCAGGAAGGTGAGCTCGCTCTCGTAATAGTTTCTCAGCTCATTGCGCAAGATCGGCTCCCTTGATTTCGTACTCGCCCTTGCCCAGTTCCAGCACCGTGTCGAAACGTACCGGCTCCGGCGCTGGGTCCATGCACAACAGTCCTTCGATTGCGAACTTCAGCATCCGGTACGCGCCTTCCACCGGCTCCATGCGCACCTTGGCGCGCTTCAACCGGGGCTCGAAGATGGCGATCGCCAACTCCATGTCTCGCACCAGATCGGCCTGGTCGCGCCCCGACAACACCGCCTTCGAAGACAGATCATCAAATCCGAAATGGTAGACCGACCGCACCGTCTCCCGCGCCGACTCCGGAGCGGGCTCGATCGTCTTTCTGGTATTGAGGAGCCACTCCAGATCGCGTTTCAAGCCCTGCCTCAACTCGCGCAACGATTGCGCCCGCGTGAAAGGAACCTCCGAGTGGGTCTTCGGATCCCGATCGATCAGCCGGTCCAGCACCGAGAGCGTGACCGGTCCGCTCGCTTCTCGCCTGGCCATGGCTTACTTCCCGTCTCCGAACGCCTGCGCCGGATCCAGCCGACAGATGCGCTCGAATAGCTTTTGCTGCTGAGCCTTGTCGGCTTGAATCCTGACGCTCATCTTCATGATGGTGGCCAGCGCGCCCGCTACTACACCCGGATCCTCCCACTCGTCGAGTTTGTGATTCTCGATCGCCGCCGCCAGATCGTCCAGGATGGGCTGCGCCACGTTTGCCTTGTTGGTGGTCGCGCAGATCTCTACCAATTGCATCCGCCTGCGGAACCGCTCCCGTCCCGAGCGCCTGCGGCCAATGTCCTGCTGCAGGATTTCAAACGCCTTCCGCTCCTGGCCTTCGCGCAAGGCTTGCAGCGCCGAGGCATACGCGTCGGTCGGCTGTCCCGGCCATCGCGAGCCCAGACCGTTGGAACTGGTCGATGCCCGCAGCAACGGCGCGTCCGCGGCAGGAACCGCGGCTGCTGGCTCGGAGGGTGCCTGGCTCAACGTAACCAGCCAGGCGCGCGTCTCGGCATTCGCCGCCGGCGTCTCGTCCATCAGCGCGGCGTCCAGCAGTTGCGGAATATCGGCGATCAACGCCTTCAGTTCCGAACGGATCGCCCGCGCAATCGCTTCGTATCCGCCGCCCAGGCCATCGCAGGCTTCCACCACAAAGCGCTGCAGATCGAGCCAGGCGCGGCTGCAGGGCAGCGCCATGGCGCTCTCGGCCGCTTCCAGCAACTCTTCGTACCTTTTGTCGAGCAGCAGCTTTTTCAGGTGCCGGCGCAGTTCCGTGGGTGGAGCTTCCAGCCGCGTAGGATCTGCCAGGTCAATCGCCGCGCGCAACTCTCCCCACCGCAATCCGCGCAACATCAAGTAAGATGCCGGGCTGGTCGGTTCCCTCCGCCGCAGATAGGCCGCCGCCTCTGCCACTTTCCGAATCGCATCGATGCGGTCTGGAGGTTCGGACGAACCGTCCAGAGAAATCAGAACGCCCGTCCGTACCGGGCCCCCACCTTCCCCCGCCGCACCTTCTCCCTCGCCGCCCGCAGCCTCGGCGGCCGGGACCACTTCCACCGGATCAGGTTCCTTCTCACGCTTCTTCTGAAGAAAACCGTGAATGACGTGCCGGGACGCCTCCAGTGACGTCCTCAACGTTCCAAAAGAGGGTCCGTCTTTTCCAAACTTCTCGTCGCAGGTCTTGTTCAGTTGCGCGACCGTGCTCAAGCAAGCGTCAAGATCCTGCTCGGCCTGCGCATAGAACTTTTTCGGAGTATCTTCAAAAGCCTTGTCGAACGCTTCCGGAATAATCTTCCCATCTTTGATAAATTGGGCGCGTTTCTTCTTGGCCTCGTCGGTTTTCGCCTGATCCTCATAGCCCACTTCACGGGACTGCTGGTAGTCGAGACGGTTGTACTTCAGTTTCTCGACCACCGGCACCAACTTCAGCGGAACTTCCAGCTTGGTTCCAACAAAACCGAGAGGTGCTCCGCGCGACTCCGTATCGCCGTCCTCCACCTCCGGATAGAGTGTGTCCCAGAACTTGTCAATCAGACCCAAACATACCGCCAGCCCCTCTCGCAGACCACCATATCCCCTGTGCTTAAGCAACGCCTCTGTAAGCCAGGCTGCAAGCTGAAGATCTTTGGTTTTGTTGGTGAGAAGGTCCGTGGTTAACTTAATCACCTGGACGTTGTCCGAGACCTTGCGATCCGTCTCCGTCATCCCCGGAGGCGGCTGCGCTTCTTCACGCCGTGCCTCTTTTATCTTGTCGTAAACCGGATCGTAGCGGAGATTGGACCCACTTGGATTGGCGCCTTCAATTGGGTTCAGCAAGTCGTCGGGCAGGGGCATGTTGATCAGGCGGCCACGGAGGCGGGATTGAATTCGAGCGCCCGTAACTCGAGGAACGGAATTTCCTCCTCGTCCACGAGCCACACTTTCTGTCCAAACGGAACTTGGTATTCGGAACCGTCACGCTGTTCCCAAACCGTCATGCGGCCCAGGCGCACCATTTCGTCAGGATGACGCCACGAGAAGGGAGCAAGAACTGGCAGCAAGACCTCACCCAGTTCAGTACCTTTAAAGGCGGGCGTTGTGCGAACCGCAGCCGGAGTCCAGATCAAATCTCGCAGTTTCTTTGGTGGCGGAATTTCGATCGCAGCGACGTGCTCCAACGGAAGCAGCAAATAATTACCCGCCGCGAAAAGTTCAAGCTTGGCGCCGGTCCGCGGGTCGGCATCCGAAAAGAAACTAAATCCTTTTCCATTCGCGGTTCCACCGCGGCCCGCTTCATCACCTTCCTCATTCTGGGAAGTCGGGAATTCGCCGCGTTCAAACAGATCCTGGCGCTGGCGCTCGGCATACAGCGCGCTGCGATAGAGCAGCACACCGATTTCGCTCTCCGGGCCCGCCTGAGCCAGCACCTCCAATTGCTTGTCCGCGCGTTCGAACTCACCGGCAAAACACAGGAGTTCAAACAGAAATGTTCGGCGGCGCGTATCCGTCGGGTGATCTCGCAACTCCGCGCTCAAAGCCTTGATCGCATCGCCCAGCCGTCCAGCTTGATATAGCTCTTTCGGGTTCATGCAAGCCCCACTTTCAGATCGACGAAAACCTTCCCCTTGGTCGCAGCTCCGAACAAGCGAAGCAACGGGAGGCGCTGCGGCAAGCTTCACACTCGCCGAAAGCCCTCCCGTTGCTCCACAATCCTAGAACCACAACAAGCTAGCTATTGACGCCCGTCGTGATGCTATAGGTGGCCGTACCTGCAGACGTGGTCGTACCTTTGGTCGTGTCCTGAGTGTAGTATTGGTACTCGATCTGCGCGTACGCGATGCTCACACTCTGGGACGGCACCCCCTGCGACCCGCCACCCGTACTCTGGCTGGTGATGTAGCAGTTGGTCATAACCACCTGGATATACATGTAGGTGCTGCCACCGCCTCCAGCCTTGTTTCCACTGAAGGTGCAGGTGTCAAGGTGCGTTCCGGCATACAGATCTTTCACGATCTGCCAGCTGGAAGAATCCAGTGCGCAGGTAAAGCTGAAGTCTGACAAAGAACACTTGCCAGCCGACAGTCCTTGCCCGCCCACGTCCGCCGGGTTGGAAGCGCCGAACGAAAAGCTGTCCAGCTCAATTTGCTGTAGAAAATTTGGGTTCTGCGATTCGCCGGTCACGCCTCCCGGCGCGCTCGTGCTCGACCCAATCTGCAGATAATAATCACTTGGCATTTCTGTTCCTCCGTCCTTTTTCGTTTTCAGATTTCAAGAATTCCTGGGAATCCTTGTTTGCAGCCTTAAGGTCTTACTTTGCAGCAGCCGGCAACTCCGCCACCAACCGCAGCGACACGCTGATTTCGTCCAGCTGGAAGTGCGGACGCAGGTACGCAACCGCACGATAGCAGCCAGGTTTACCTTTTATTTCTTCCACTTCCACATTCGCCTCGCGCAGGGGGAACTTGGCTTTTTGCGCCGGACTTGCCTTGTCGTCTTGCGTGACGTACTTGGAAATCCAGCGATTCAAGAACCTCCATGCATCTTCACGCGACATAAATCCGCCGATCTTGTCGCGCATCATCGCTTTCAGGTAATGCGCGAATCGGCAGGTCGCCATCATGTATGGCAACTGCGCCGACAGCCGCGCATTCGCGTTGGCCGCGTCGCTGTCATACAGCTTGGGCTTGTTGCACGACTGGATGCTGAAGAACGCAGCCTTGTCGGTGCCCTTGCAGTGAACCAGCGATACCAGTCCCTGATCCGCCAGCTCTTTTTCGCGCCGGTCGGTGATGGCGATTTCGGTTGGGCACTTCAGCGCCACGTCGCCCTCGTCGGTGCGGAAAGTATGGGAAGGAAGCCCATCGACCAGGCCGCCGCCCTCCACGCCGCGAATCGCCACGCACCACCCGTAGGTGGCGAACGCCTGCGTCATTTTCGACGCCAGCGCAAAGGCTGCATTGCCCCAGAGGTACTTGGAGTGATCCGTTCCGTCCACTCCCTCTTCGAAATTGAAGCCGTCCACCGGAGCCGTATCCCTGCCATACGGCAGACGCATGAGGATGCGCGGACACGTCAGGCAAACATACTTCGAGTCCTCGCTCTCGCGGAATCCCTTCCACTTCGCATACTCGGTGCTGTCAAATATCTTGCCGATATCGCGAGGCTGGTCCAGGTTGGTGAAACTATCCATGTTCAGCAATTCCGACGACGCGGCCGAAAGGAACGGTGCGTGCGCCGATGCCGCGACCTGCGAGACCTTCTCCAGCAATTCCAGGTCTTCGGGATGCTTGCTGAATTCATAGTCGCCCACCAGCGCGCCGAACGGCTCGCCGCCGAAGATGCCGTACTCTTCCTCGTACACCTTCTTGAACAGCGCGCTCTGATCGAATTCCGGAGCCCGCTGCAAATCGCGCAGCAGGTCCTTCTTCGAAGCATTCAGAACCCGAATCTTCAACTGGGTGCCCGTCTCCGACTGATCCAGCAGATACTTCAGTCCGCGCCAGGTTGATTCCAGCTTCTGGAACTGAGGATGATGCAGAACCTCGTTCAACTGCAGCGAAATCAGATGATCGATCTGCGCCACCCGCGCCGAAATCATCTGGTCCGCGTCCCGCCCCAGCGCCATCGAACCTTCCAGCACCTGGGCAACGAATTCCTTGATCAGCCCTTTGCCCCGCTCGCGCGCGCTCGGATCGCTGAATCGTCCCGTTTCTACAATCTGGTCGAGAAGGCTCGACTCCGCGGCCTGTTCCACTACGGCCGAACTGCCAGCTACTTTCTGTGTCTCAGGCATTGGGCTCCCCCTTCCCGACTTCGGACTTCAATTTGTCGAGTTTTTCCGTCTTGCTCACCGCATCGAGCAAGGCCTCGTCCAGCTTGTCGTTGGTCTGCAGCGTGCCCTTCAAATCATTCAGCCGCGTCCGCAGATCCAGCAGTTCCTTCAGCGGCTTCACCTGCCGCGCTACCTGCTCCGGCTCGAAGTCTTCCAGGCTCTTGAACTTCAAATCCACTCGCAGTTGGCCGGCGCCAGAATCTTCGCTCAGCTTGTTCTCCACCGCGAATGAAAGGTGCGGTTTCATGCTCTCCAGCACCGAATCGAAGTTGTCGGGCGTTACCTCGACAAAGCGTCGCTCTTTCAGTTTGGGAAGCGGTTGTTCGGGTTGTCCTGTGAAGTCTCCAAGGACGCCGACCACGAACGGCAGTTCCTTGATTTCGATCGCGCCGCCAGTCTCCACGTCATAAGTGATCTGAACCCGGGGCGGCCGCACCCGGTCCAACTTGTGTTGCGTGCTCGGTTTTGCCATATTTTCTCCCTACCTTCTTCCGGTTTTTCGAGGAAGTGCGTTTTCAAGAAGCTGATAATTCCGGTTTCGCGCTCGACGGGGGGCTGTCCGATCAGCGGGCCTATCGTGCAGGTTGCAGATAGCTCGCCAGCGACCGAACGAGTCGTGGTGCAACGGTTTATCACAAGCCCCAACCGCAGTCAAGCACCAAGCCCATTTTTTCTGCCTGAAAAGCACTTTTCCGGGAAAGATCTTTAACCAAGCCGCCTGCCTCACGAATGGATAGTGTTTGGGACCGGAAAAACGTTACACACAACCCTCGTTTCCCGGTTGTTTCAGGGCAAAGCGCCTGCAAAAAGGGGAGAAAACAAGCCTGAGACGGGAAGGGTTACCCGCAAATCTCGAAGAAGCCAAATCGGCAGAGTCTAAATAGAAAAGGCTGAATCGAAGGAGTCTAAATCGAAACGAGGCGTTGTGACCCTACGGCACCCACCGCCCGGCAAGCGCACGCAGCGGCTCGGCTATCGACTGGAACCTCGCCACCCGGACCACATCCCGCCCCTTGAACGAAACCAGCGGAATCAACCCTCCCTCCACCATCCGTTCGACCGCTTCCTCGGTGAGCATCACCTCGGCGCACGGTTTCGGCACAGCCTCGCCGTCGCTCTGGTAGACATGCAGCGGAAGCTTGTCCATCTCCGCCACTGTCCCGGGACGCATCTCCCAGCCCGCCTCACCGAAAGATTGCCCAAGCAGCAGCGCCACCGCAAACGCCGGATTCCCCCACAGGTAATCCTCGTGAACGGGCGTCCCCGAGAACTCCTCGAAATCGAACGCTTCCAGCGGAGACGTTTTCTTCCCGTACGGCAACCGCAGCAAAAATCGCGGAAGCGCCAGTCCAACCGCCCCCGCTTCCGCCCGGTGCCGCAGTTCTACCCAGCCCTTGGCTGCCGGCGCTTTCCACTCCCGCGGTTGCGGTGCAGACGCCAAAGAAGGAGACGAACAACCCAGCAGACTCGGGCCTGCCTCGGCCAGGAATGCAGCGCGCGCCCGGCTCGCGATCTGCGCCATCCGCGATAGCAGCGCCGCGTCCTCTTCCCCCGCTCCGAACCGGTAGTTCCCCACGATCACTGTCCAAGGCTCCGCCCCGGGCGTCTCAACGCTCTGCTCCACCAGCAGCCGGTAGACTCCCGAGTCCCGCAAGTCTTTCGCGGAGCTGTTGTTCACTGAGAGAAGATCCGCCGCCAATTCCTGCTTCGAGATATCGATCAGATAAAGCTTGAGTTGCGACCCGGTTTCGAGCTGCCGCACCAGAAGAAACGTGGCCCTCCACAACGCCTCCAGCGCCTGCAAATCCGGATTGTGCAGCACCGCCCGCATCAGTCCGCCGATGGCGCGGTCGACCACCGCAAGAATCTCCGGCTGCCGCGGATCCGGTGTGCTCACCAAATGCTGGGCAACCACTCTCCGCGCGAACTCGCCGATATCCCCGGACGAACGTCGCGGCCGCTCCGTGACCCCGCGCACCTCGCTCTGCTCGATCATTTCGTCCAGCAGGCTTCCCGAAGCCAACTTCACGGCGCTGGGCGCAACTACCGGCGACGTGTCCGATTTTTTCGGTTCCGGCAACGCACCGCCGGAACGCAGCCCCAATTCCTCCGCCGCTTCCTGAAACGTTGAAGAATCTTGCAGACGGCCGCGCATCTTCCTCAGCTTGCCAAAGATTTCGAGGCTCTGAAAAATACGGTCGGGATGGAAATCCTCAAGCTCGGAAAACCGCAGCTGCAACCCGGCACTCCCCTCCATGGGCAGCTGAATTTCCGGCCCCATGCGGGACAGCACTTCGTCGAAGTTGTCTCGGTCCACCAGCACCGCGCGCCGCTTGCCGATCGTCTTGGCGTCGGAGATCCCACGGTTGGCGCGCCCGCTGAAGTCCCCCAGAATCGCGATACAGAATGGAGTTTCGGAAGTCGGGTGCGCGCCCGAACTATCTCCGCCCCCCGTCAGGTTGACCCCACCGAAGTCGAATGGTTTCGCCATAACACCTCAGGATCCCTACTGGTCCTTATCCCCCTGGATGATGCTGAGCTTGCGCAACCCTTCCTTGGCGTCCGGATTGTTCGCCTGCAACTTCAGAATCGCCTGATACTCTCTCCGCGCTTTCTCGTAGTTCCCGTCTCCCGCATCTCTTTTGGCGTTGTCGAGCAGCCGCGGAATGTCCTTCTGCGTAAGCCCCCCGAATTCACTCAGGGAGGCGTCCACTTCCGCCTGCGCCTCGACAGCGTCTTTTTTATTCTTGGCCGTCGTTTTGGGAGGCGTTTTCTGAGAAACAACCACTGTCTTCTTGACCGGTGGTGGAGGAGTTACCGGTTCCTCCGCCTTCTTGGTCTCGGGTTCAGCCGGAGCTCCAGTCGAAGTCCCAGTCGGAGTTCCAACCGATGTTCCAGCTGACGTCCCAACCTCAGACCCAGTCCCCGCCCCACCCGTAGTCTCCACCGCAGCCGGCGGTGGAATCGGAATCGCACGCTTCGCCACCGTCGTCGGATGGAACAGCACCGCGATCACCGCCCCCACCAGAACCAGCGCCACCACGCCCAGCAGAATCCTGGTGCGCGTGAACAGCGGGCGCTCTTCAAACTCAAGCCCTTCGGCGAGAGAACTTCCCGCGCGCTCCTGGAATTCTCCGGAACTCGCCGCTCGGCGCTGTGCAGTATTCGGAGCCTGCTCCGTTCGATTCCAGGCATCGGCACTACCCTTGGCCGCAAAGTCTCCGGCACTCTCCACCGGCGGCGCCACATCATTCATCCCTCCGCGCGCAAACGGAGAATCGACAATCAAGGTCGCTCCCACCCCCAGACTGTCACCCCTGCGTGGCTCAGTCCAATCCCCCACGGACTCCCGCAAGCGGGCTACTCGCTCCGCTGTTGTCCAAACCAACTCCGTCAACCCGGTGTCCACGTTTCCGGTCGCGCCTCTTACCGCGGGAACCGTGGCCAACTCTATGCCCGGCAGATCGCGAACCCGCAGACACACACTCTCCGCCAGCAGGATTTGACCCGGCTTCGCCTGACCCAGCGCCAGCTGCGCCATCTCAATGCTGAAACCTGCAGGGTCCGCCGTCCGCGGCCGGTAGATCACAATCGCTCCGCCAAAATGTTCCCCGGGCCGGCAGTCCAGAAACTCCAGAATCGAAGTTTGAATCCGCTTCGCTGCCACCAGCGCTTGCCTGGAACTCTCAAAATGCGCCGCCATGGCTGCGGACGATTCCTCGGTAATCCGGCCGTGGCTCGCGCCCACCAAATCCGCGATCATGTAGATCAGAACGCTGTCGGCCTTCCACGTCAGCGGTGCCCCACGTTCCGCCCGTTCCACGCCCCAAAGCCGAATCGCGATGTCTGCGGAATCTCCCGCCAGATCTCCACGCCACGTAGCCGGCTGCTGGCCAGAGTTGGCCACCTCGAATTCCCGGCTGTCGGTTTTCTGCTCGTACTGCGCCATTTTTCGCGTTCACCCCGCTTCGAACTCGGGTTGTAGGTTACGCCAAAACCACACCCCAGGCAAACATTTACGCTGCCGCCTCGTGGCACTTTTGTGCCCCGCACCCACCACCCCAGCAGGCTTGACTTCGCGCAAACAGTGAGTATGATACGGGACACCTAAGACGCAGGCGAATTTATGGCGGTTGCCGTTACCCCGGGGAGTTTATGCCACGACGTTCTAAATTTCATGCAGAATTGTGTCTGCCCTCTTATCTAACGCGGGCTTCCTTAGCCCTGCTATTGGTCGTTCTCTTTGCTCCCGCCGTCCGCTCCAAGGATGCCCCCCTTCTCGCCATCGAGCTCTTTGACGGACCCAACGGCGCCGCTTTCGCTCAGGTCAGCGAACTCCTGATCAATGGCAAAGCAGAAGTACGTTCCTGCGGTGGCGCAACCCAGATCAACAAATCCAACTACGGCAAGCTCGTGAAGATTCCACTCAATTCCTCGGTCACGTCGCTGGAAAGGGACGCCCAAGGAACCATGAATCTTACCCGGGGCGGCGCCGCCGAGTGCGTGGTTCCTTCGAACTTGAAATTCGACAAAGATGAGTCGCTCACCCTCGCGCAAATCGCGGATCGAGCTGTCTTGACCGGGAAAGTTCTGAGTTCGTCCCCGGCGGGCACCACCGATGTTCCTGCCTTCAAGCCGGGAGTAAAGCTCGTCTTCGTCGCTGCGCCCGACACTGAACTCGGAGAATATCTTCGCGCCGTCCGCGCTCATTCCGTCGCCCAGTGGCAGGACTACCTGGGCCGCTACCCCAAAACCGCGCACACCAGTGACGCCAAGCAGGCCCTTGCGACCATCCTGCTAAAAGAGGGCGCAGACGGACTCGCCGCCTATCACAGCTCCGCCTCCACCAACGCTCCCTCCTATTCTGATCTCAGAACAGCCCTGTTGCGGGCCGATCAAGTGCGCGAACTCATCCCCTCCAACGACGACGCTACCAAACTTCGCGCCAGCGTTCGCGCAGAGTTGATACTCGTTGCCAACAAGGGCCGCGCCGAACTGCAAGCCTACCAACAGGCGCTGAGCGGACGCACCGCCGGATATACCCATCTCGCCGCTGCCCGCTCGTTGGCAGGCCACACGTTAGAGGTCGATCCCCATTTCGATCACGGCCTGGTTTTACAGGGCTCCGTCGCGGATGAGAGCAAGAAGGTCGACACCGCCTTGCGCAATGCGGAATCGATGATCGCCTCGCAACACTACGATGACGCCCTCGCCGCCGTCGCCGATTTCCGCTCCTTCACCGACGAAGAACCGCGCATCGCTGCCATCGTCGATGCGACCTACAAGTACCACTTCGAACGCGGCAAGGCGGACGCCTCCAGCCAGAAATGGCATGACGCCGTGCAGGAGTATCAAAGAGCTTCGGACATCAAGCCCACCCCGGAATCCGGCACCGCGCTCAAGCAAGCGTATGCACAATTCGTTTCCACCACCAACCGCTCTGCCGCCGACGCCGCGATTCAGCAAAGCGCCGCCTACGAGCAGGACAAACATTACATCGAGGCCTACGAGGTTCTCGCCGATCTCCCCGACGCCCAGCGCGCTCTCGTCACGAGCCAGATGCAGCTCCTCGAAGCGAACTACGTAAAGAGCGCGTCGGACGAGGCCAAGAAACTGAAAGACGCTCACGTCCCCATTCAGGGCAAAGCCGACGAGATCGGCGTCCAGAAGGCGTATGACTATCTGCGCCGCGCCAGCTCCCTGCAGCCTGACGACCAGAATCTCAAGCTCCGCCTCGAGCTGATGTCTCAAACGCTCAGCGACTACTACGTCGCGCAAGGAAAAAAATACCTCGGAAAGCCGCTGGGATCGGGAGTCGGCGTTGCCTGGCTTTACCTGACCGAAGCCCAGCAATACCAATCCAACCGCGACGATGTACGCGACGAGCGCACCAAAAATTCTGCCATCCACAACATCCGTTCCACTCTCTCCATCAAAGTCGTGTTCCGCGACCAGACCTCGCGGCGCGACAGTGCCGGTTTCGCCGATCAGCTTTCCGACGCCATTGCCACCGGTCTCGAAACCACCGCGCTGCCCGTCCGCATCATCCGCGCCGCCGATCCCACGCCTGTGGATCCAAACTTCCAGCTGATCGGTGACGTGCTGGAACACCGGCCGGTCACAAAAGTGACCGTCGACTCCATCGACTCAGAGTTCCGCGCCACCGAGAGAGAAGTAGCCAACGACGAGTGGAACCGGTCAAACCGCGACTACGAGGTCGCCAACCTGGAACTGCAGAAACAGCAAAAAGTTCTCGAAGGCGCTCAGGCGCACGGCAAGAAGAAAGAAATCTCAGACGCCAATGCGGCTGTCGAAGATGCGCAGAAGAAAGTCGAGGAAGCGCATCGCAAGCTCGATGCCATTCCCAGAACGGTTCTCAGCGACGTGGTTAAGCCTTACAGCTATACCCGCAAGACCATCGACTTGAGCGCAGCCGTTGACGTTGGATTCCGCATCATCGACAACAACGGCAACACCATCGCGACCACCCCCTCGGTCAAAAAAGACGCCCAAAAGCAGTTCATCGTGCTGGAGAACGTGAGTCCGCAGGACACCAAGGGCATCCGTCAGAGCGGCTCGCCGCCCGATGAAGCCCAGTTCCTCACCGATGTCGAAATCGCGGACCGCATCGCCCTGATCAAAGACGTAAAAGAGAAGGTCGAATCACTCCCCAGCAAAATTCTGGCTGTGGCGCGCAAAAAAGTTATGGACGGCGACGCCGATGGCACGGCCGAGGCCTACATCCTCTACCTCAACTCGACCCCGGACACCCCCACGGCCGAGCGTGAGGAGGCCAAAAAGTACCTGCGCGAGCAATTCAACATGATCTGGCCCGGCAGCTCCGTCTAACCGGGCAAGATCAACTTAGTAAGATCACCTTCCGGCCGTTCCAATTTCGGGAAGGTTCAATTCTGGCTGGTCCAGCCAGTTTGGCAGTAGTACACTCTATGCCAGCTTTGGGTTTGCTCAAAAGCTCGGATTCGTCGGTGCTACCGTGGAAGAGCGGCCCTTTAGGGCCGCGTAAGCCGTTGAAAATCAATTTGGGCTTTAGCCCTCGTCGTTTTTCGTCGGCCAACCGAGTTTTTCAGCAAACTGTTTCGTCGTAATAGCGCCATTGAGAAGGTGACTTCCCCCCAGCCTTCTCCGTAACTTGAATCCTGTGACCGCTCCCGTTATCAAACGCATCGGTAAGTACGAAGTGATCGATCTTCTCGGTCGCGGTGGCATGGGTATGGTCTATCGCGCCTTCGACCGCCAGCTGAATCGCGAAGTCGCCATCAAGACCGTCACCGAGGGCTTTACCGGCGATCAGGAAATGCTTCAGCGTTTCTATCGCGAGGCCGCCAAAACCGGCGCTCTCAAGCATCCCAACATTGTCATCGTTTACGACCTCGGCGAGCAGGACGGCTTCCCCTACATCGTGATGGAATATCTGTCGGGCGATCCCCTCGACAAACTTATCCAGTCCGGCCAATCGCAGCCGCTAGCCTTCAAGCTCAAAATCATCGAGCAGGTTTGCTATGCGCTCGGATACGCTCACCGCAATGACGTGATTCACCGCGACGTCAAACCTGCCAACGTCATCGTTCAGACCGACGGCGTTGTGAAGTTGCTCGATTTCGGAATTGCGCGTCAGGAGAAAACCGACGGCCACCTCACCCGCACCGGCCACGTCATCGGCACCCTGCAGTACATGGCGCCCGAGCGCCTGAAAAACGAGCCCTTCGACGGCCGTTCCGACATCTTTTCCGTCGGCGTCATGATGTTCCAGTTGCTCACCGGGCAACTCCCGTTCACCGGCGACTACAGCATCGTGCAAAAAATCCTGGCCGAGAAACATCCTTCCTTGCGCCAGTACCTCCAGGATTATCCTCCGGCTCTGGACACCATTCTCGATCGCGCTCTGGCCAAAAATCCGAACGACCGCTATGCCACTGCCGACGAGATGGCCGCCGAAGTTTCTTCCATCGCCCACGAACTCAAGAAAGAACAGGTCGCCGAATGGATCGATCGCGCCGAGCGCCTGGTGCAGGAAGAACAATTCACCACGGCCCGCGAAATTCTCTTGCAGCTGTTGAAAGTGGATAGCCAGCACACCCGCGCTCGCCAGCTGATTACGCAGGTTCAACAAAGTCTCACCTTGCGCCAGCGCGCCGAACAAGTCCGCCAGTTACGTCAGCAAGCGGAGGAAGCCGCCGCCGACAAACGCTACGACGAGGCCATTGCCGACTTGCAGGAGGCCTGCGGTCTCGATACCGCGAATTCAGAATTGTCGGAGCTTCTCGAAACCGTCCGCCAGAAAAAACGCCGCCGCGAACTCGTGGAGGGATACCTGCGCCAGGCCGACACCGCTCGCGAGCACGGTGATCTCTACGGAGCCGAGGCCGTCATCGCCAAGGCACTCGAAGTCGATCGCGACGATTCCCGGGTGCGCGCCGCTCACACAGCTCTGGCCCGCCTGATCGAGGAAGCCGCTCGTCAGGCCAAAGCAAAACAACTTCTGGAGAATGCCCGCAAAGAGATCGGCGCCCGCCACTTCACCGCCGCCATGGAAGCGCTCGCCGAGGTCGAACGCGTCGATCCCTCGAACCCGGATCTCATCGCCCTGCAGGCCGCCGCCAAGACCGGCCGCGAGCAGGAGCAACGCCGCCGCATCCTCGATCAACTGCAAAATGAAGTCTCCCTCGCCTCCACTTTCGAGGAACTGACCCGCGCCGCACAACTGGTCGACCAAGCTCTGGAACGAATGCCCACCGAGCCCGTTCTGATGAAGTTTAAAGGGCATCTGGCGCGGAGACTGCGCGAAGCCGACGTCCGCCGCCGCGTCGATCAAGTCGCCCTGCGCTGCCGTGACTTGATGGAAACCTCTCCCGCCGAGGCCTTGCAGTTAGTCCGCGACGAACTGCAACACGCTCCCGGAAACGAGCGCCTGCTGGCTCTCCAGGCCGGCATCGCCGGTCAAATCTCAGAGCGCAGCCAGGAACAATCCCGAGCCGAGTACATGACGCGCGCTCACGAAGCGCTCAGCAGCGGCCGCTACCTCGAAGCCCTCCGCCTTCTAGAAACCTGCCAGAAGGAAGGCATCTATTCCCCCGAAATCGCCGAACTCATGGAGTTCGCGCGCCAGGAAGCCGATCATAACCTCAAGACCAGTCAACTCCGCGGACTGCTCCAGCAGGCTCAGGAATTAATGACCCAGGGATCGTACCGCGCGGTCGTCGACCTGCTCACCCCCGTCAGCGAAGATCCCTCCGCGGCTTCCCTCGTCTTCCTTCTGGAAGATGCGCGCAGCCACTTGCAATCCTTCCAGCGTGACATCGACGCCGCTCTGCAAACTGTCGAGGCCCTCACCACCCAGGAACAATACGCCGAGGCAGTCAAGTTCCTCGAATCGCAACCCCCGCACGTACTGGAGTCCGAACCGGTTCAGTCGGCCCTGAGGCGGCTGCGCGCCGCCAACGACAGTGAGTCGGCAGCCCTGCGCGCCGTCGGAAAAGCCTATGCTGCCCTCGATCGCGATATCGGCGCTGGACTGCAGCCCTCCGATGCCACGCCGGAATCCGTGCTGCTGGCGCGCATCGTCCCCGTCTTCACCGCGCGCCGCAAGTCCATGGCCGATCGCCAACTGTCTTCAGCGATCGCGCAGGCTCAGGCCGCGATGGAAGCCGGAGATCGCAAGCAGGCAGCCCAGACTCTCAAGGCCGCACAATCCCTCACCGAGTTCGCCAGCATCACCTTGCAGAATGAGTGGCAGGCTCTCTTCAGAAAAGCCAAGAAAAACAAGCTAGGCCTCGGTTAGACAAAAAACTCCACGCTCGGTTCTTCTGCTTGTTTACCCAAAGCGTGGGGTGCGATAGGATTTAGCGCTTGCAGCACACTATGACTTTATTGATTCAAGCCGCCGGCCTCACCGACATCGGCCTCGTCCGCAAAAACAACGAGGACAATTTCGGCTACGACTTACGCAACAACATTTTTGTCGTCTGCGACGGCATGGGCGGACAGCAAGCCGGAGAAATGGCCAGCAAGATCGCGGTCGACACCGTTCTCGAGTATTTCGACCAGTCCCACACCAGCGCGCCCGTCGGCGGATCCCGCTTCGAGGGCGTCTCGCAACGCGCCGTCAGCCTGGCCACGGCCATTCAACTGGCCAATCAGTCGATCCATGATGCCGGCGCCCTCAATCCCACTCAGGCGGGCATGGGTTCCACCATCGTCGCCGTCGCCGTTGAGGGCAACCTCTTCTCCGTGGCCAATGTCGGCGATAGCCGGGTTTACCTCATCCGCAAAAAAGACATCGTTCAACTGACCAACGATCATTCCCTGGTAATGGAGCAAGTCCGGCGCGGCCTCATGACCCTGGAAGAAGCGGCAGAATCCAAAATGCAGAACGTGATCGTTCGCGCTCTCGGCACCGACGACAGCGTCGAGCCCGACCTGGCCGATCATGAATTCATTTCTGGCGATGTGCTGTTACTATGCAGCGACGGAATGTCGCGCTACGTCAAGGAAGAAAAGATGGCCGAGGCCGCCGGCCACGATTCTCTCGAGCAGGCCTGCACCGACCTGATTGAAGCGGCCAAAACCGGCGGCAGCGACGACAACATCACCTGCCTGCTGATCCGCGCCGTTCACCCTTCGTGGAAAGATCGATTCCTCGGACGCCTCTCCGCCCCGGCCGGCCAGAAAACCTCCACTTAGGGAACTTCTGATTAAGCTGCTACTTTGTCATCCCGAGCGGAACAGAATTGCACGCTTTTCGGCAATTCTGCGAAGTCGAGGGACCTTGTGTCTTCTCTTACGATGCTCGATAAGCGCTTCCTTAGAACATTTTCGGCGTGCCCAAAGCCTTCTGAAAACCTGTAAGCCATCGGCATCAGCCGGCTATTTCCCTGCCGCTGTCACCTGCGGGATGCACCTCATGCCCTGCAGATCGAAGAATGGGTTCGCGCTGCCGGAAACCTGCAGTTGATAGTCATACGACTTCACCTTTCCATTCGACAGAATGATGGGCTTTCCGTTGTTTTCGTTGACCCATTCCAGCTTGCCGCCCCCCATTTGATGCGCCCTCGCAACGAATTTGAACGCCGCCCAGGGGTCACCCTTAATTGAGTCCAGTTCATCTCCGCTCTTGGTCGTGACCAGGACATCCTCAGGCGCGCCCGTCCAGACGAATGTTTTCTGCGCGTTCTCTCCCTTTAGTTCTTCGCTCCCGATCTTCACTTCCACCCCCTCCAGGTTGCTGGCCAGTTGTTTCAGAGTGTAAGAAAATTTCGGAGGCTGCGATCCTGTCGGATAAAGCGTTTCACTCAGGGTCGCAACATGATTCAAGAAGTACAGAAATGACGGCGAGGGGTGCACCGTTGCCTGCGGGTTCGCCGCGTATTTGTTTCCCACCGGAAGCACGAACGACTTCACATCGTCTTTCAGCTTTTTCAGCGCATCGCTGTTCGGCCCGAAAATCGTGTAAAGCTGATCCACCGAAGCATCCTGAGAAGCCGTGGGATTGAAAGGATATTTATTCGCAACTCCCGCGAACGCCGCGCAGAACCCCTTAGCCGACCCGTTGGCGATGTCGACCGGTCCCCGCTTCAACAGTTCTTCCACGTTCTTGATTGGCTCTTGCAGCAATCGCCGCACCTGATCCTGATTCCCAAACTGCTGATCCACCGGCACCCCCGCGATCACCGTAGTCACCGCCTGGGTCGCCGCATCTGCAGAACTCCCTGCTTGCGCAAGCTGGGCCGGATCGGGTGCGCCCTGACTCTGCGCCAGAACATGAATATCCGACTGAAGCTTGCCTAAGGCTCCGATATAGGCCGTGTTGGCAGGAACAATATAGTGATCCGGTGGCTTATCCGGCGGACCGGGCGGTTCGACCGCTGCCACCGGCCCAAAATGCGCCTTCGCGTCAGCCGGCGCCACATCTGTGTTATGCGAAATGAAATACAGCAGCAGCAGCAGCGGTGAGGTTGGTCCCGTAAGTTTTTCCAGCTTCCTGTCTGCGTCGGCGTTGTTCTGATATGCCGCCACCGACGAAGTCTTCAACACCGTATTCCACTCGGTCACAAAATCCGAATTGTAACGGTCCGTCAGATTCTTCCGTATCGCATCCTGGTCCTGGTCCTGTGGAGTCCGGCCCAAAACCCATTCTTCACCGCTCATGTAAGCCTTCGGATCTCTAAGGTAATCCTGCACAAACTGGTAACCGCTCCGCGTGAACGCTCCCTTGACTTTGTGGCTGCTCGCGATCACGCCGGTCGAATCCGGGAACTGTTCGTTAAAGCTGACATCCTTCTGCGTCGCCTTCGACAACAGTTGCGCATAGTACCGATCGGTCCCGGTAAACTGCTTCAGATAAGCTCGCGCCTGCTTGATCAGCAGATCGGAGTTGCCCGTCGAAAACGGATTCTGCTTCGCCAACTCAGTGGCGAAAAAATCGAACTGCAACGCGGCCAGGTTTTTCCGCGGTTGGTCGATGTCGCGGTCGCGGTCCGCCACCCAGTGACTCATCAGCACCGGAGTCAGAAATTCCTTCGTGGCGTACTTGTTATCGACCGGGTCGGTCGTCTCCAGGTACGCTTTCAGTTCGTCGTAGCTCTTGCCGTAGCTGTCGTTGGGCGCGTTCGCCGCAGACTTCCCATCTAACGCTCCCAGATTATCCGTGATCCGCTTCTGCGTTTCCGCAAACAGCAGTCGCCGGAAGCGCTCGAAATACACTCGCTTCGCATCCGGATAGATCTGGTCGCCCTCATACAATCCCCAGCGCAGGCTCCACGGCGCTCCATTCTGTTCATAGTCCGAGAGATCGACGAGTTCGCTGCGCAGATTGTCCAGCTTCGTCAGGTCTCCCAGACCCGCCACCTGGTTGGCCCGCGTATCCAACGTGGTCAAGTCGGTGACCGCCTCCTGCACTCGCGTCTCCAGCGACCGATTTCTGAAATATGAAACCGTGAACCCCGTCAGGCAGATCAATCCAATCAGAACCGCGGTTCCTAGCGCGATGCGGCGCAGCAGATTCACCCGCGAACTCGATCCACTGGTCGCCAGCGCCACCCGATCTTTTACCAGGACATCATTGAACAAACTCGTCAGGAAAACCCACTGCGGCACTCGCCGCGATCCTCCGCTGCGCATCGCCACCGCGGGCGCCGCCTGCACCTGCGAACCCACGCCGCGGAAGATCTGTGTCGCACCTTGATCCATGTTGTTGGATTCTGGCGCTTCCACAATCGATGGCGCGGCCACCACGTCTTCCATCACCACCGGTCGCACCCCGGTAAAGTAAAAGCCGCGCAGAAAAGGATTCGTGCCCAAATGGCTCGGTCGCGCCAGGTCCACCAGAAACTGCACCAGCAGCGTGCGTAGCTTCCGCAATTCCCGCGGAAACTCGTAAATGCCCGGCAGCTTGTCGCCTTCGTGTTCGCGAGGAAGCAGCAGAATCCGCCGTTCCGCCAGCGAGTAGAAAATTTCGTCAAACGCCTTCGTCAGGCGCTTGGTCTCTTCGTCCGCATAAACCCCCGCGCTCAGCGAGCGCAGCGGCAAAGTCGATCCCAGCACTTCAGAGGCTTCGTCCTTGCTCATCCCCCGCACGAAATCGTTGAAGAACGAAATCCGGTCCACCTTGGTGAACAACACATAGACCGGAAAGCTGATCCCCAACAACTGCGACACTTCCTGCAGTCGCACCGACAATCTTCTCGCCGCCGATACCGCGGTTTCACTCGCCCCCGACTGCAGAAAAGTTTCGCAATCGAAGCACACCACCGCCGCCCGCGGCGCTTGCGCGCGTTTTCCGATGGCCGCAGAAAATCGTCCCGGCTGCAGCAGTTTGACCAGCCGTCTCCACCGGTCCGCCTGCCCCATCATCCCGCCCGCGGGATCCACAAAAATCGCCTGTCGCGTATACCAGATATTCGCCGTCCCGGTGGGCAGCACCTCGTTGTCGCGATATACCTGCCCTGCCAGCAACTCTGGATCGAGTGCCGAATGAATCAGCACCGTGGTCTTCGTCGCACCCGCATCCCCCAGAACAAACACCAGCGGCAAACTGCCCAAATTCGTCCCGCGACCCAATGTCGAGTGCTTCAGTCGCCGCACCGCTTCCCGCACCAGCGCATCCAGGTCGTCGGTGGCGCCGGCCTGCGATTCATCTTCCCCGGCGGCCGCCAGCTTTGCCTTATTCACCTTGTACACATAAAAATACGCGACCGCCCCACCGATGATTCCCAGCAGAGCCAGCACGCCGCGCAGAATCCACACTTCCGAGCCGTGTAACGGCAGAAAATGGACGATAAGCCACACCAGCACCAGATAAACCAACAGCAATATAGTGGTGATCAGGTACAGCATCCCATCCCCCTATTTCAGTAGTCCCGCCACCAGCGCCGACAGCGACGACGCGCCCGACATCAGCATGATCTTGAAAGCCACAAACGCCACCACCGCCAGCGCCACCGTGACGATCGCAATCTTTCCCAGCCGCCGGCTCCAGCGATCCGAATTCACCACCCGCACCGCATCCGCCGGAATCGCCCCCCGCGGAGACAGCGGCCCCGCCGGCCCCCGCACCCGCCGGATCTTCTCCTGAATCGACGACATGATCCCCCGCAAGTCTCCGCCCGCCGCGTACCGCCCCTTAAAACCCAGCAGCAGGCACAGGTAATACACCTCCAGCAGATCGGCCACTTCCTGCGAGTCGTTGCGAGTTAATGCTTTCTGCAATTCCTGAAAGAAAATTTCTCCCGCCAGTTGATGACCGAACAACTCCGCCTGCAACGGCAACCGCGGCCAGTTCGCGAACACCGGATTCCCTGAACTCAACACCGATTCATCCAGAAACGCCACCACCGCAAACACTACCTGCTTCACATCCTCCGGACTGCATCCCCGGCTGCGTGCGTCCTGTTCGGCGACGCGCAGCGCCTGCCGCATTTGCGCCCGAAACGCCTCCGCGTCCTGCACTGCCTGCCGGTTATAGCGCAGCCGCACCACGGCCGTGAACACTTCCTGAAACCCCAGCGCAACGTTCCACCCGCGCCGGTCCATGGCCGGACTCGATCCTCGATAACTCCCCAGCGGTTGTATTGGTGTCGATCCCATAATCAGCTCTCGAGCAACACGATCAGTTCAACTTCCGGCGACGGCAATTCCCCCGGCACATACACGCCCACGTTCTTGGTCCGCATAATGTGCTCCCAGCACGGCCCGCTCCTCGTCACCATAAAATACTGGCTGTCCACTTTCGCGGAGATCGCGGTCGGCGGCACCTGCATATGGTTGAGTGTCAGCCCCGGCAGCGCCCGTTTCACCAACTCAGCCACAAATTGCCCGGAGCACACCTTCACCAACTGCAATGTTTTTGAAATCACGTCCGCTTCCCCTACCGGCGAGCGCAGCCCCAATATCCAGCGCGAACGTCCCAGGCACCTCTGGTCCCGGATGTCCCCTTCGTAAAAATAACGCGCCGCCATCTTGAGCGGAATCACCACCGCCTGCGACGGAACGATAATCTCGAGGTGCCGGATAATATGATCCTCAAGGAATGTGAATCCCGGCCCCGGATCGTAGTGGTTATAAGCCGGCAGCGACCGCGGACTGCTGTCCAGACTGAACGTGCACAGCGCCCCCGCCAGCCGCGACATTTCGCGAAACATTTCTTCCGGATGCCGGTGCTTCGCCAGCAGAATGTGCCGTAACGGCGTCAGGCTCGAATTGATGGCATGCAGAAACCAGAACTGCGCCACCTGCCGCGCCGACATCCCGGTCTGAAATGCCCCGCCGGTCTGCTGCCGCTCCTGCGTGACCACCGCGCTCTTCTCTTCCAGAATTTCCACCAGCCGCTGCAGCATCAACGACAGCCGTTCACTGCAACTCAGGCTCAGGCACGGCGCAACGTGCGTGGGATCGTAAACGAAGTGACCGGTCTGATCCCGCATCACTCGCGCAATCGGGATGGTCAACACATTCGGATCTTCGACGGGCAGAACCACCAGCCGGATATTTTTCCGTCCCAACTGTACCGGCTTCGCATCCAGCCCGGTGTTCTCGTCGTGCACCATTTCCACCGTGCTGGTGTAACGCGCGCTTCCCGACGGAATCGGATCCAGATCGCAGTTCTGCTGCCCCTGCACCCAGCGTGGCACCGCCAGGCCCACGGTCAGGCTGTCGGTCGCAGGCAGAAATTGTTCGACAATGTTGCGCGGGTCGGGTCGAGGATCACACTCAGGAATATCGAAAGGCAGGCCGTCCTGAAACATGCCGCGCGCGTTCAACAGGCTCACCGTCCCATTGCGCAGCGCATCCGCGTCCAGCTGGCAGGCCGCGAGTCCATACGCGTCCCTCCACAGGCTGGCCGTGGCAAAGTGGACGGCTTCCTCGAAGTAGCGGTTCTGCGCCTGAAAATGCTGTGGCGCCAGATACATGCCTTCCGCCCACACTACTCTCGACAGCAACTTCATGCCGCTTCACCTGGTCCCAGGGTGATTTGACTGCTGTGAGTTGCGCTTCACTGACCGACACAAACCTGTGCCTCGCGGCAACGTTTCACGCCTGGCCAGCGATGCTAGGCGACTCGCCCCCCATTGTCAAGGAAGCCCAGGATTTCACCCCCTGCTCAGTGGGTCGGTTTGCAAGCAGCGGTGAACGCATGAAGGCGGCATCCCGAACGCAGCCGTTTTTCAGGCGGAGTGAGGGATCTCGGATCGTCCGAAACTCGAAGCCGATACCAAAAATTCCACTCTGTTCGCTACCCCAATCACCCTATCCCTCCACCGGAGGACCCTGTAGGACGATTTTTCCGCTGGTGTGAAAATTCCATCCCCGACGGGTTTCTCGGGGTTTTGCCAGTGCCGGGCCGTAAGCGTCTGAAAAGAGTAACCTTCCTTCACCTCGCGCTGCAATGGCCACCTCCGTGCATTTTCATTCCTTGCCCGCTCGCACGCAGACATTTCGATTGAGGAGGCCTTCTTGCCTATGAAACGCTTTCTTCCGGCAATTCAATATTCGCTTGCAACCTTGGCGCTGGGTGCATTGCTTTCGGCAGCGCCTGCGTCGGCCCAGTCTCAAACCACTGCTCCGCCCGACCGGGACGCCGATCTGACGCGTCAGCAACTCGCCGCGTTCGATCAATTTCTCGACAACCATCCGGAACTCGCCGAACAGATTCGCAAGGATCCCTCTTCGGTGAACAACCGGGAGTTCGTCGAAGGTCACCCCGATCTCCAACGCTACCTGCAGGATCATCCCGAAGTGAGGGAAGATCTCGCTCAGAATCCGAACGCTGTGATGCATCAGGAACAGCGCTATGACCGGCGCGAGGATCGCGATGGTGACCGCGACCGCGATCGCCGCGATTCCGATAACGGCGTCACCCGCGGTGAGTTGACCAACATGGATCGTTTCATGGACAGTCATCCCGAGATCGCGGAACAGTTGCGCAAAGACCCGTCGCTGGTCGACAACAAGCAGTTCGTCCAGTCTCATCCTGCCTTGCAGGAATTCCTGGCTAGCCACCCCGGAGTGCGCGAAGAATACAAAGAAAATCCGAGCGGCTTCATACGGCAGGAACAACGCTACGACCGCCGGGAGGACAGGTCCGACGTCACCCGCGGTGAGTTGGCCAACATGGATCGCTTCATGGACAGTCATCCCGAGATCGCGGAACAGTTGCGCAAAAATCCCGCGCTGGTCGACGACAAGCAGTTCGTCCAGTCTCATCCTGCCTTGCAGGAATTCCTGGCCAGCCACCCCGGGGTGCGTGAAGAGTACAAAGAAAATCCGACCGCATTCATGCGGCAGGAACAACGCTACGACCGCCACGAAGACTCCGGCTGGCGCGGCGACAACGATGTGACTCGCGGCGAGCTTTCCACCTTCCATGAGTTCCTGCAGGCCCATGGCAATATCTCGGCCGAACTCTCCAAGAACCCGTCGCTCGCAAACAACGAGGAGTACCTGGAGAACCATCCCGAATTGCGCACCTATCTCCGAGCCAACCCACAGGTGCGCGACGAATTGACCGAGAACCCGCAATCGTTCCTGAAGTCGGCGCAACAATTCGACTCGACCAAGGCTGTGCCCAAACCTTTGGCCGAACCGAAAATGAAATAAAGCGGTTGCATGCCTCCGCGCGCGGAAGGGAGGAGTTGTCTACCCCTCCCCCTCGCCGCGGATATTCATTCAATCTTCGCAAGGGAGGCACTTATTATGAAGACTCCAACGCTACTGGTTACAACGTTCGCGTTAATTCTTTCCGTTCCAGCATTCGGGCGGGACAAGAAACATAGCGATCGCGTCATGATTGAGAAAATGGAAGCCGTCCCCTGTGGCGCCAAAGAGCGCGGTCTGACCGGCGTGGGCAGCATCTTCGGCTCCATCGGCGCCACTCATGTCGATTCCGACGAAAAACTCTGCCCTCAGTACCTGCTGCGCACCGACGAAATGGAATACCACATTCGACCGTTCGATCATAAGCATCCCGTGATTCTGCCGGTCGGCAAGGAAGGCGAGTTCAAAATTTCCAAGGATGTGATGTGGATGCGCATTCCCGACGGCGACCATAAAAAGCGCCGCTACCAGGTCGTCGCCATGAAACCCCTCGACCACTCGGAATCCGCAGAAACCAGTTCCAGCTATGAACCGCACAAGAACAACAAGGACTATGCCGACAAGCCTCTCAACGCCAAAAGCAGCACCCAGAAAGCCGCCGTCAGGACTCCAACCGATCCCCCGACTTCCCCGCAATAGCGCCGGGCCACTAGAAATAGAAAGGCCGCCCCAAGCGGGCGGCCTCTTTGTTTCTTTAGATTCGGATCGTGTGGGTCCGGGTCTCAGACCCGGACAGGCCGAGCGCAGCTCGCCTCCCTCACCTCATCCCCCTCAAGGAGCGACCGTAATCCTCCCGAACGTCCCCGCGAGATTATTACTAGGCCCCGCCGTAAAAAACAACTGGTTGATTCCCCCATTCTTCCCGGCCCCGTCGCCAAATCCGATAGCCCACAGCTGATCAATCACGATCGCTTTGCCGTTTACGTCCTTCACCGTGCCTACGAAATTCCCGTTTCCAATGTCGAAGGCGTTGATCGTCCCGTTGTTGGTGTTGTTCGAAACCAGCACCGTGTTGCTCAACGCTCCAAAATTCCTGGGCGCCAGCGTAACTCCCCAAGGCTGGTTCAGTGGTGCCCCGTGGATCAACGGCTTCCCCGGAGTCACCGGCGTACCGTCCTCCGTGAACTGTACGACGAAACCGCCACTGCCCCCCGTGGTGCTCGCGAACGTCACGTACACCACTCCATTGATGTCTCGGATTCCGAACGGCGTAAAGTCCGCCGGAATCGACGGATCGGTGAACGCCCCCGCCGCCAGTTTCACCGGAGTGAACGTCCCGTCGTACACATCCACTTTGCTGTTCGCCATGTCGACCGCGTACAAGCGGTTCCCCGAAGCATTGTTCGTGATCGCCAGTCCGGTGTACATCGCGGGATGCGGATTCTTATTGGCCGTAGTGTCCACCCCGATGATCGCCTGGTTGAAGTTCGCCTGCGGCGCCCAGCCGCTGATGGTTCCGTCCAGGGTTGCAAACAAAAAGAACGTGGGCCATCCCCCGAGTTGGAATTCCGACGTACCGTTCCACACAATCCCGGTAGGCGAGCCCGGGCCATTCAGCCCCTTCGGCGAGTCCGGACCGTCTCCCGCCGTCGGAATCAATACCTTCAGTCCCGGATTCAGATTTCCCTGGCTATCGTACAAGGTCGACCACCCGGACTTGTTGTCACTGACCCACCACGGCGAGCCAGGAGCATGCACCAGCCCCCAGGCATTCACCAGCAACGGATCGTCGTGATGTGCCGCCTTGACCTGATTAGATGATAGATTTGTGAGTTGATACTGCGCCAGGGCCGCGCTCGAAGCGAACATCAATGCGAATCCCATGGCAAGTGTGAGCGGAATCATGCGACGCTGCATGTGCAATCTCCTTTGTGATGCCATGTCAAAGGCAGGGGCAGTGTCGGTGCTGCTACTCCGCACGCAAATCACAGTCGCTCTGACCAGCCATCCCAATCTAGGCCGCATGCACTTTGTAGATTGTCATCCCCCTGTCACAAATTTGTAGATTCTCCCCCCATGTGGGGCGGACACTCCTGTCCGCCGCCCTTGCAGTTGTTGTTGGTGTTGTTGTTGGTGTGTTGGTGTTGTTGTTGGTGTTGGTGTTGTTGTTGGTGTTGGTGTTGTTGTTGGTGTTGGTGTTGTTGTTGGTGTTGGT
>JABCZL010000022.1 GCA_013289685.1 Acidobacteriota bacterium
TCGTTGCAGCATTGGAGTCCGGTCACAGTGAAGTCCTCACCGCATACCTCGGAGCAATGGCGAAGTTTCACACCTACAGCTTCGGCAACATCATGCTCATCGCACGCCAGAAGCCCGATGCTACCAACGTTGCCGGACTTCGGACATGGAACTCGCTTGGCCGCTTCGTTAAACGGGGACAAAAAGGCATTTTCATTCTGGCCCCGATGGTCGGAAAACGTAGCACGAAGGATGTAGCAACTGACGAGCCGAGTGAAGACGCAACCACGGACGGTCAGCGGACGCTGTACGGATTCCGGGCCGTCTACGTTTTCGATGTCAGCCAGACCGAAGGCAAAGAACTGCCAACACTGACCGAAGTCAACGGAGACGTGAGCGGATACCGCGAGCGTCTGTTCAAGTTCGTGGAAGCGCAAAGCGTCGAGATCAGTTTCTCCGAGAGAATTGCTCCCGCGAAGGGTCTTTCGCATGGCGGGAAGATCACGCTGCTTGCTGGGATGCAGCCAGCCGAGGAGTTTTCCACCCTCGTGCATGAGATCGCTCACGAAATGTTGCACCGTGGCGACCGCCGCACCCTGACCACCAAACAAGTCCGCGAGACCGAGGCCGAAGCCGTGGCCTTCGTGGTTTGCCAATCGGTCGGACTTCAGAACGGAACGGCATCCCAGGACTACATCCAGCTTTGGCACGGAGACGCCAGTCTCCTGCGCGAGAGCTTGGAAGCCGTCCAGCAAACCGCTGCAGTGATCCTCGGGGGCATTGCCCCGGGCATTGCCCCCGAGCCGGCGGTACTCGCGGCCAGATCGTGAAGGTTTGCGCTGACCCGCGCCGCCGAGTTCACCACGGAGAGACCGAGCCTCACTCCAACAATTGCAGCGTGGCCGAGCGCAGGAGCGGAAGCGAATCGAGAAAGAGAAGATCGCAATCACCGCACGGCACCGCATACTAGCGGCCATGTTGGAGCGGGTTTCGGTCCCGATGAAGAAAGCCGACTTGCTCATGGTTGCACAGCATGTCCTCGGTTATGTGCCGTCCAACCGCATCCCACTACTCGCAAAGCGCCACAAACTGGAAAGCGAGAAATCCGATGCATCGATGCATCTCTTTTGGAGCTTCTGCAAAAGCACATCTCCCACTACGACGAGCGCGCATTGTCCCGGCTGATGTTGGAAGTCGGCTTGCTCGAATCGGCTTACGGGAATGGCGCTTACGGCGACACTGCCTCGCTGCTGAAGACGGCACGGCATTACCGCATCGATCCCGAGAAGGCGCAGAGGGCGGTAGCGCAGGGGTTTGCGGCCAAACAGAAGAATAAAGAGCGGAATGCTGCGCCGGACAAGAGTGCAACCTAGATCAGCTCAACGCCATTACTTCTTTCCACGGGCGGAGAGCAAACGCTTTCCCTTCCCACCCCTAGAGATAGGTGCGCTGGCGGATGTCGCCCCCCATGATGCTAAGTGCGACGGTGTGGCGATCCTAAACTGAATGACTTCCCCAGAGTCTTTTCCAAATGGACTGTGACGTCAGCGTTTCCACCTTGCAGTTGGTATCGCACGCGGGAGTAATCTGATGAAGAAGCCGTCCATACGCCTGAGGAACAAAATGGTTTCGGAGAAGTGCGAGGAGGGATGCGTCTTCGGAAATGATGGCTTCTATTTTCTTGTCGCGAATTATGTTGTTCAGAAGTCGCCGTGCCAATATCTGATCGAGGGGGCCACAAAACTTGAAATTATACTCCGCTTCAGGATCCCATTTTACATTTGCGTGGGCGTAAAGACACGGAGCGACCTGCGTACAGTATAGGACCGCACCGAGATGTTTATGCGTGGTAAGAGCTGCCTCGGCGCGCTGCTTTTCCGGTACCATGTTTTGGATAGAGCCCAATTGACAAAGCATGCTTCGAGGGCAACCTACACAGTTAGGCATTTGCTTCTCGTTTCCCGCGTCGATGACTGCGATCGGAAACGGCCGAACGCAGGATTTTCTTCACCCTGTCGTCAAGCCCTGGGAGCTGCAACAGGTTCCGCAAGGGTTCCACTATTCCTGCTTCAACGCAGGCTCGAATCGCATTTTCCTTCTGCCAGATTCCGGTGTCGGCCGTAACTATTTCGAGGAGCGACAGCTCTGCCAAAGAATCCGGCAGCATGCGACGGAGAAGGTCAGTGGGCGACCTGCCTGTTTTCGACCACTCCGCATAGACGCTACGGCAGTGCTCGTTTTTGCCCCCATTGACAGCTACTGACTTAACTGCTTTGATAACACGCTCCTTCAGTTCAGCCGATGCGGCGGCACCTTCAGCAATGAGGCGTGCAACGAACATGTATGCACGAAGATCGTCGCGCTCCTCGGCAAGGATCTGGTCCAGTAACTCCGATATCGGGAAGCCTCGCTCGGCGGCCTTCGAATCGTTTATGGTGAACAGAAAAACAATCGTATCAGCCCAGTTGTCTTGTCCCCACTTCCCGACCGCTTTCTTAATGACCTCAAGAGGAGCTTTTCTGAGAGCGCACGCCGCTAAGTAGTCTCTTATCGTTTGGTGACTCCACTCAATTTCGTCACCTACATCACGGAACAGACCCGTCCTCCTAGTCAATGTACCCATCAAATGTTCTGCAATCAACTTTGCATGAGCCGCTGTTTCTCCTAGTAAATCAGTGATCTCGGCTGCCACAGCGTCGATTGCTGAGTTCTTTTGCGGGCGAGCAGTACCACTAACAAGACGCAATGCAAGGTTTTCAAGGATTGGCAGCACACGGTCGCCGTATTTCCAGAGGCGGGCGTCCACTTCATTGAACAGAGCCGCCCTTTGATCGACGTTGATGCATGAGGAGATGTACTGTCTGTAGAGTTGTGCGCGGCTTCCCGGAAGGCGTCGCGTCTCCAGATAGAGTTGCGCAGCAAGCGTTGTGAGGAGGGGAGTATTGCCAGCATTCCCAAAGCGAAGGGAATTAAACTGTCGAGAAAACTCAGATGTTTCACTTCCAACTAGTTTCTGACAGAGTTCGCCTTGCGCAGAAGCACTTAGCGGCAACATTTCGAAGCGAATGCATCTGTCGAAAAGGTCGCCAAAACTGGGATCGCAACCAGGTCGTGACGATATGACACATCGAGGGGCATCCGATGATTCTTCAAGCACCAATTCGAAGATGAAGTTGATGACTTTCGAGCGCGGGTCGTCAATGGGTGTCTCCGGGACTTCGTCCAACGCATCGAACAGAATCAACCAAGGCGACTGGGCTTCTCTCGACCAATCGACCAGAAAGCCATCCGGCAATTTGGCCCCAACAGTCTCACTAGCGGCCTGCAATCGCGCCTCAGGGAAGCGCATGTCACCGGGCAGACCTTTGGCTCGAATGAGCAAAGGCAGGTGACGCTTTGGAAGACCAATGGCGTCGGGATTGTCCCACGCCAGAGCCGCCAAGTGCCGCAAAAGGGTTGATTTGCCTATACCAGCTTCGCCTTCGATTGCTACATGGCGATGTCCTCCGGCACTAGCCCATTCGAACGCTTCGGCTACGCCAATCGGAGGCCCTGCCGCCTTACAGAGTTTGTCGTCCTGCGCGTTGACTGAACGCGGTGTGCGCAACTTTGCAGGAATGTAGAGTTCATCTAGAGTTTTCCCAAACTTGTTTCGTTGCGTATCCTCGTTGGGTAGACGGCGGCAGAAGCTCCGTACATGGTGAAGGTATCTCTCGATCGCCGTCTCTTGTTGAACCACGCGGGTTGAAATAGGTGACGGTCTGACAGCTGAGAGTTCTTCAAGTAGGTTAGGAAGATCAGAATGTTCTTGGTACGCGATCGGAAGAATGCGACCTTGCAGAGGCAGCTGCTTGCGGGCATTTTCTACCTCGATTTCGCGCACGAAAACATAATGAAGGGCTGCATGCGAGTAGTTCGACGCGATCCATTTGCGAAAAACATCAAAGTTTGGATCGCTGAGTCCCCCGCCTACTGCCGTGCCAATAAACATCAATGTGCGTGTGCCGAAAAAGCCTTTGAGCGTTTGCTGCGCTGTCGTGTCACGCAGTATTTCATCATAGGACCGAATACCAAGGATCACCGAGTCGGGCTGCTTCCAATGACCATGTATATGAACGATGCGACGTCCGCTTTTGCCACGCAATTCGTCATCTAGTTCGAACCGATCCTGCCAAGTGATAGCTGGGAGACCAGTCACTTTTTCTAAGATGCCGTCATAGTTGGTGGTCAAGAACGTAGCATTCAGGCCGGCGACGGCATTTGCTAACTCATGCTTAACGATCCCGTTCTCTAGTTCCCCGACTGTCTCTCGGAGCCAATCGCGGTAGTCTCGACCCGTTCGTCCACCAAGCTTTTCTGTTATGTGCTCAGAAGCAGTCAGCATCTCCGAAATATCCCCGCTGCCCAGTTGCATCAAGCGGATTCTTTTCCATTCCTCTGTCACGAGCTGATGCTCTGTGCAGAACGCCACGCCACTGCGGATTAGTCCAGCCCAGGATGCCACCTCCTGGTTGTCAGTTGCGGCGATTGACAAGCCAGTGCCAATGATTGCCACAAACTGGTTCGTCGGATCTCGATATTCGTCCTTAAGGCGATCAAAAAGGTCGCGCTGCATTATTCACCCGTACAAACTGGCTGCCTATTATAGGCACAGATCCCCTCCTGTGCCGCTGTTGATCGATCATGATTCCACTATCGCGACCTTGGCACGTTAAGTAATCTGCAGGTCTTTTGTTGGCGATTCACCACTGTCGCCAACAACTGACACCTTGGTCGTGCCCGTAGTGGCAATATCTTGCGCCGTTAGGGAAATCGTAATCTCCTTCTGAGTTACTGCTCCGTGTTCATGTACACTGTTTCCAAACTTCACCTGAGTCACGGTGCCAAGGCGGTCGCCGATGATCCTGAGGGTGACAGG
Organism: Acidobacteriota bacterium; assembly: GCA_013289685.1. Classification (GTDB taxonomy): domain Bacteria; phylum Acidobacteriota; class Terriglobia; order Terriglobales; family Acidobacteriaceae; genus Sulfotelmatobacter. The sequence continues at coordinate 4,898 of JABCZL010000022.1, forward strand.
AGGGGTTGCCGCGTGAGAAACCGTCGCAGGTTCGAGTCTATCGATGATTGGCGCGGCAAGCTTTCCTGTGCGATTGTCGGCGCCTTTGAAGAGCGTGTCAAAAATATCGGCGAGCTTGTCCGATGCCTTGTCCGCGAACATTCCTACTAGTGCACCAACGGCGATGACCCCAAATTGATTGACGGCTTTAGCGTCCGCTGGAGTGCCCGCCATGAAACCGCCGCGTAGGACTGCGTAAAAGACCACGGCCAGAGCGGCTCCAAGGAAAGGGCGCGTGACATACCACCAGAACCAACTTGCAGTGAGCGTACGGTTGCCAACGAAGTCGCCAAAGGACTTAAGCGAGTGTATGAAGCTCCCCAATCCGCCCGCCAAAATCGCCAGCAAAAGTAGTTGAAGCTCACGGGTTAGTTCGAAAGGCCAACCAAACAAGTTCTGTTTCACGTGCGCCTTTGTAACCGTCATTGCGATTGCGCTCGTCACTTGTTTGTTCGTGATGATATCCACCAACATCGGGTCCACACTGTTTATCACAGCTTGGTCCAGCTGAGCCTGTATCCGGCTCGAATCGATAAACACGGTCGGCTGCTCTTGCTGATTGAATCGAATCTTTGAGTCAGCAGTGAAGTGATCTCCGTAGGCGGTGACGTACAGAACAGGTGCGGCGGTCAAGGTTGCCTGGGTAAATAACTTGTGCAGTACGGGAGGATTTGGTGTTGTTGTGGCCGTGGTACCCGACTGCAAAGGATTAGGCTCTGTTGCGGCTGCAGCACCCGATTGTGTCGACGGAGCCGCTCCAGTCTGCGCAGATTGCCCGAGTGCCTCAGTCTTGATGTCCAGCCCGACCTCGGAGAAATCGATGGAGCCGACGCGCCACAGAAGAGCAACTAGCACAATTCCGATGAAGAGGAGATAGAACGCAAGCACACGGCGCGTAATGATCGGCATCGGATCGCTGTCATTTGCGAGAGAATCAGGCTTGTCTTTGATAAAGAAATAGACCAACCACGCCACTGCAACGGAGACGACGAGAATCAGAAATGTAGCGCCGATGATCTTTTGTGGTTCCCGCAATTGCTGGTCTGGTAGTAGAACCAGAAGGTAAATGAAGCAGGTGGAAGCAGCGAGAAACAAAACAAGCATCCCCCAGCGCGCGGGCTTCGACAGCTTCGCCACGCCGGCGTCGGCGGCTGCGGCCACGATCTGTTTCAGTTCAGCCAAGCCAGCGGCACTTAAAGCGATGCCGATAACGATCGGGGCTAATTCGGCGTTCCAGGTGAATCCGTGCTTAACGAAGTGCAAGACTGCAAGAAAGATCAGATCCAGGCCACAGAGGATCCAGAGCGCCGCCAGTCTACGTTTACTTGCCCCGGTTATGTTGGACGGACCAGGCCCCTCTTTGATCTCAAAGACCAGCACGAAACCTATGACGGAAACCAACAACCCAACTGCGAGAACTATGGTGTGTGCCAGCATCGAACCCCCCCGACTAAGAATTTCGCGAAAACCCCGTACCATGGCGCACCAAAGCACCGCAATGCCGACTCGACTGGCAAATTTAAGCACCTGGTGCGACCCGATCACACTGCGAGATCCAACCAAGCCGGTTCTAATCTACGGCGACCGGCACACTGCAACATATACAGCCCAAGAAGCTATGCCCGATATGAAGTGTTTGAAACTATAACCGGCACCGCCGTATATCCGGCTCCGTCGATAAGAGCCTTGACGCTCTCCGCATTGAGCTGCTTGTGCACGCTGGGGCCAATGCAAACCTGGCGCAGAGGCAGCAGAGGAAGTGAGCCTGGGCTAATCAAGTCGCGCAAACTATAGTAGGGGACCAGCATGTTGCCGCTCACGCGAAATCGTGGTCGCACTGGTATACCGGGCGCGGGCGTGAAGATGAGACGCCACTCGTCTTCCTCTTGGAAATCTGCATTCTTGAAAGTTGGTATGAAGAACCGGATTGCATCTGCGGCTTTCCGAGCCAAGTCAGCGGGGGTCTGCCCTGCGGTAAGCGGGTTGTTAGCATTATTGGGCGCGTAATGTTCGACGGCCCGCTCGATAATATCGGTTTGGGTGAGCGGATTGTAAAAGACTTTCCAAAAACGCAGAAGCCCGTGTACATTGTCCGGGCCTGTTACATCGGCGAACTCTTTAGGTGCGAATTGAAGGCTGACTCCAGAACCATTGGCGCCGTATCCACGCCACTGACTAAGCAGGTTGTCTTTCTCACAGAAACACGATATGTACACTCCTTCTTGCTGGCTGGTGCGTTGGCTGAGCTCGTAAAGATATTGTGTGTCGTACTTCTGAGCTGTGACCGCGGTATTAATCACTTTCCTAGCCACATTGGCGCCATGCACTATCTCCTCGGCATCATTCGAATATCGTGAATGCGTAAGCCAGAGGTCGTGCTTATTCAGGATTCCGACCAGGCCCATCAAATCTGTGTAGTGATACAGCAGCAACCCGCCCTGCTTCAGCTTGCTCTGAGGCGTGAAGATCAGGTCAACATTGTGCGACCCAATCGACTCAAGGAACATCGATAGAGCCGCGACATCGACGAATGGCTCTGAGGCATTCATTTGCACAAAGTAGGCTGTGACGAAGCAGCCGACGCTCCCGAAGCATCACGATATACCTTCGCAGAAACAGAATCCATGTTCCACTAGAGCGTATTCGGAGAGCACAATGTTAATCGACCACTTGTCGGCACGCCATGCGAGCGTAAATACCCGCGCCAAGCAAAATACCATAAGTCTTCAGCTGGCGCCTCTGCCTTGTGTCGACCACCGCTCTTATTTCAGTTCTGATTTCGTAACAAGGGAGTTAAACTGAGCTTTTGATCGCTTGCTGCCGCTGACCCTGCTAGTCCGGGTTCCCGCCGCTCCCTCGCCCTTCGCTGCTATACTCTCCATTTCGCAACTTCCCCGCGCGGGCCCGAAACGTTCACTAGAGGAGTCACCCTCGCCCATGGACCACCTCCGCGTACTGCGGGTCGTCATCGCCTCCCCCGGAGACGTCAAACCCGAACGCGAAAGCATCCCCCGCGTTGTCGAAGAAGTAAATCGCAACATCGCCCACCCTCGCGGACTGCACCTCGAAGTCCACCGCTGGGAAACCGACTCCTATCCCGGCTTCCATCTCGAAGGGCCGCAGGGACTCATCGACCCTATCCTGAAGATCGAAGATTGCGACATCCTAATGGGCATTTTCTGGAGGCGCTTCGGTACGCCAGTTACTGATGCCAAGTCCGGCACCGAGCATGAGTTCCGCCTCGCCTACGAAGCTTGGAAGAAAAACCGCAAGCCACAAATCATGGTTTACTTTTCCCAGAAGCCATACACACCACAGTCGAGAGACGACACCGACCAATGGGGACTCGTGCTGCAATTCAAGAAAGAGTTCCCACGCGAGGGTCTCTGGTGGGATTACAAGAAGAGAGGGGAGTTCGAGGAGCGCACCAGAAACCACCTAACTAACTTTCTGTCCACACAGTTCCCCCTCGACAAGCTAACTCTCGAGCCAGCGGTACTCGCTCCCCGCTTCCAAGTTCCGCCCCCGCCCGCCGACTTCACCGGACGCAAAGACGAACTCCGCAGGCTCCGTGCCGCCATCGAAAAAGGCTGCGTCCACATCTCGGGACTCCAGGGCCAAGGCGGGGTCGGCAAGACTGCCCTCGCTCTCAAACTGGCCGCCGAGCTCGCGCCCAACTTTCCCGATGCGCAAATCTATCTCGACCTCAAAGGCACCAGCGACAAACCTCTCAGCGCCGCCGAGGCCATGTCGCACGTCCTCCGCACCTTCCATCCCAAAGCCAAGCTGCCCGAAGACGAAGAAGAACTCTGTACTCTATTCCGTTTTGTCCTCCAGGACAAGCGCGCCCTGCTCCTAATGGACAACGCCAAAGACGCCGCCCAGGTTCAATCTCTCATCCCCCCTGACGGCTGCACCTTGTTGGTCACGTCCCGCTTCCGCTTCCACTTGCGCGGTGTTACACCAAAGAATCTCGACACACTTTCCCCCGCAGATGCAAAGAAGCTTCTGCTTCGCATCGCCCCTCGAATCGATGGTGAAGCCGAAGCCATAGCCGCGTTGTGCGGTCGCTTGCCTCTTGCCCTCTGTCTGGCGGCAACCTACATCGTCGAGAGCTTTAACATCGTCACTCCGGCAGACTATCGGCAGATGCTCGCGGGCGAGAAGAATCGCCTGAAGCTCTTGGGCGGCGACAAAGGTGTGGGAGCCTCTATCACTCTGAGCTACAACCTGCTCGAAGACGAAGAGCAAAAGCGCTGGCGCATGTTGGCAGTCTTTCCCGACACATTCGATACCGCCGCCGCCGCTGCCGTCTGGGAGATAGAAATCGACGGGGCCAAAGAAACGCTCAGCCGCCTCATGCAATACTCCATGCTCGAATGGAAGGAACCCGCCAGGCGCTACCGTCTGCACGACCTCATGCGCGATTTTGCCCGCCAACGCCTGACACGCGCCGAATCCGATATCGCCTCCCGAATGCATGCCCGGCACTACGGAGCGGTACTGTCGAGAGTTGACGATTTCTATCGGAAGGGTCGCGACTCAATAGTAAATGGTCTTGCCCTCTTTGACCTCGAGTGGGGAAACATCCAAACCGGGCAGGCGTGGGCCGAGACCCATTCGCCAGAGGGCGGCAACGCTGCGAAACTGTGCAGCGGCTATCCCGATTCGGGCGCTTACATCCTTCACATGCGTCAGCATCCCAGCGAACAGGTTCGCTGGAATACGGCAGGGCTCACTGCCGCCCGCCAACTAAGGGACCGCGCAGCAGAGGGCCGTCACCTCTGCAACCTCGGCAACGCAAGCTACTCGTTGGGCCTTTACCGTCCTGCCATCAAGTGTCATAAGCAACACTTGGTCATCGCCCGCGAGGTCGGCGACCGCTCGGGCGAAGGCGTGTCCTTGAACGGCCTAGGTATCGCATACTATTCATTGGGCGACTTCCCCCGCGCCATCGAGTATTACAAGCAGGCTCTCGTGATTGCGCGAAAGATTCCAGACCGTCGCGGCGTAGGTAACGCGCTTGGCAACTTAGGTACCACATACGCCGACTTGGGCAAATACGACCAGGCGATCAAGTGCCACGAGCAGCGCCTGGCTATCGCCCGCACGATGGGCGACCGACAAGCCGAAGGGCAGGCCCTAGGAAACCTCGGCATCGCGCATCGTTCGTTGGGCAAACACAAGCGCGCCATCGGGTACCACGAGAAGGCCCTGGCGATCAATCGCGAAATCGGCGACCGCTGGGGCGAGGGCAGGGATCTCGGCAATCTGGGCTATGCGTATGCAGAATTAGGCAATTCCCCACTCGCCATCGAGTACTACAAACAGGCGCTAGCCATCGCCCGCGAAATCGGCGACCGGCGGAGCGAAGGGAACACGCTGGGGAACATGAGCCTGACGCTGGACAAACTCGGCGAACGCAAGAAGGCCATCGAACACGCCAAAGCCTCGCTAAAGATCCGAGAGCAGATCGAAGACCCCAACGCCGCGAAGGTCAGAAAGCAACTCGAAGAGTGGCGTAGCGCCTGACGAACCGAGCCTCGAACCATCCAACCCGCCCTTAACTCTTTTCCGATCGAACCCTATCCTCCGCCTCGGGCGCGACCTTGGGCGCGGTGCGGAGAAACCTCATCAGTCCCGCGCCGGTGGCCTTTCCCACTCGCTTCTTGAAAAAGTCGGATCAAACGCGGCTGACCCTCATGGCGGGTTCCAGTGACTGATGATCATTCAGTTCCTTACTTCAAAACCGATGTTCTGAGGTCCAGTTGGGAACGCTGCTTCGCAGCGGCTGAAGAATGACACGCCACCCCTGCGAGGGTGCTGTGCGGCAACTCGGGTTGCTGCACGGTTACCACTCAAAACAAAGCAGATGGCGATTCCAGGTTGCTGTGGGGCAACCTGAGACTCTCAAAGAAAACTCCCGCGCCAACGCTTCCCCAGCTCGAAACCCCTTGACACGCATCCATAAAAGTACGACTATTCGATGTATGTCATACAATTAATCTGATGTATGGCATGGAGGAGCGATGCCAGATCAGCCCCAAACTCAGACTCTCTCCCTTCGAATCAGCGAGGGCCTGCGCAAGCGCCTAGATCATATCCGAAAAGTCACCTCATTGCGGAAAGGCGAGGACGTATCGACATCCGAGATTGCCAAGCAACTGCTGGAATCGTCGCCTGCTGACCGGCTCGAAGTAACCGAGCTGATACGGGAGCCAACCGAATGCCTCTTGCGAATTCGTAAGAAATGCGAAGCCGAGCAGCCGCTCTCATTGGCTGAGTGGACGGTCCTCGCGTACTACGTCCAGCAAGGCGCAGATGCCATCTGCAATACCCCGGTTTCCCGTGAGTCCTGCATTGCCTTTCTAGAAGCATTTCAGGCGGTTTATAAGTTGAGGAAAAAACCCAACCCAGGCAAGGACGAGTATTACCTCACTAAGCTTCCAAGCGAATTCCGACCAGGGGAGAGAACGCAGCCCGCCAGCCCCGAGGCGGTGCGGCAGACCGTTGCCGAAACAGTACGACAGCTTGCTGACCCGGCCATGAAGTGGAGACCCATCCTTGCTGGGCGCAATCTGTATGTGTTTCTCGACGGCGATGAAGTTAACGACGCCGATGCCGTGAACCGCGCCCTTCGTCCCTACTGGGAGGGGCTTTGGCGGATGGCCGCGCGCGGTCATTACTTTCTCTACAAAAAGCCGATCCGTGGCAAGGTCAACTCCAGTGATTCTGTCGTCCAGCCTGCAATCCCGAACGTTTTCGAATCTAACTTTGTGCTGTCCTTCGTGCGCGGCGACGGCAACGATGTACTCCTGTCGTTTAGCTTTCCCGGCCCACACGGTCCCGTGTACCCCATGAGTTCCTATCCGATGATTCAGGAGTTTCGCGCGATGTTGAACGGATTGACGGCGAAGTCCCGACACTGGAACGGAGAATACTTCTTTGGATACACGTGGGACCGGGAGGGAGAGACCCAGTTCTCGTTTCGCGCTCATGCAAACGGCATCACCTTTGGCTTTTCCCAAGAGGAGTGGAACGCAGTACGAAAACTCTTCCGCCGGGCTTGGGAGATGCCAGAACTCCAGGCCACATGGGACGAACTAACGATGGAATACGGTGACCTGTGACAACCGGACAGTCATTCCGCACGAAATCGCTCACTGCCAAAGTGACTGAGGAGGAGTATGTCCGCCTGCTGGAACTGGCGACAGCCGCAGGTCAGAGCATGGGCGAATGGGCGCGCACGGTTTTGCTGGCGCAAGTGAATTCCAGCCAAGAGATCATCCTGGCCGAAATACTAGCTTTGCGCATGCTGTACCTGAACAGCGTGCAGATTCTTGGACAGCGACGGGAACTGACCACCGAAGAACTGAGGAAGCTCATTGAGCGAGTGGACCGCGAGAAGCAGGGTAAAGCGCAGGAGCGGCTGAGTGGACAAAATAGCAACCGGCCCAGCCCGGAAAACTCAGCCAACAGCGCCGCCATTTGAACCGGATTCAAGGCCGGTGGGATGCGCTGGAATTCGAGATCGACTGACTTGGGGCGGGAAGGAAGTAAAGCCGTGAACAGGAAATGGGGACGCGACGAGACGTATTACTGGCCGAGCCACAAGCCAGTGTGGACGATCAGCGCCTTTGCTGTCGGAGTGCTAGCACTCTTTGGAATGGCGATCTATCAGGCCAGGGTGCAATGGACGCCGCTACAGCGCTATTGGCTCCCGAACTATCTCAAGACGCAGCTGGCGACAAGCCTCGGTTTTCCCCCGATTAATTACCGTCTCCTCGAAGTGGAAGACCGACAGGGGCGTCACCGATTAGCGGTTGAGACGGATGTCGCACCGTGGGAAGGTCCCCTGCCGCGCGGGGCGACTATTCCGCTGATCCTATCGAAGGAAGCGGCACGGCAGGACCTGCATCTGGCGCTGGAACCAGCGCAAAAATACAAGAATAAGGAACTCAGCGACTACGCTCAACACTGGATTTACCAAGACCAAACTTGGGGCGACTTCCTGCATTGGCCGCTCGTTACCGGTCTAGCAGTTTTCGGCTGGCTGTCGATCTTTGCTGTACCCAAAGACTGGCAGCGGCGGCGCGTGCTCAAGTATGGGCGCCGGACCAAAGGCCCAGAGTTCGCCACGGCGGCGCAGTTCAACCGTAGCCAGCAATCCGATGGCATAGGTTTCATCACAAAAGAGCCGCGCACAGTGGGTGAATTCCTGCTGCAGCGTGACGGGAAACTGGTGCGGATTCCGCGCGAGCGGGAGAGTTCGCATTTCATGATGATCGGCGATACCGGCGCAGGCAAATCGTCGCTTATCCGCCAGATCCTCATGCAGGTGGAAGGGCGGGGAGAAACCGCGATTGTGTACGATCCGGCGCTCGAATACACACCGCAGTTTTACGAGCCCAGCCGTGGCGATGTGATCTTGAACGCGGTAGATGCACGTATGCCCTATTGGTCACCGTGCGATGAAGTGCAGCATGAAGCAGAAGCCGAAGGGTTGGCAGCGGCGCTCTTCAAAGACGATCCCCGCACCAATCCGTTTTTCGTGATGGTGCCGCGCCAGATCTTCGCCCACCTGCTGATCGAGCAACCGAAGCGGACACCGCAGGAGCTACTCGCCATTCTGCGAGATGAGCGCGAGCTGGCAAAGAGACTCAAGGGCACCGAGCACGCGGCAGCAATCTATCCCGATGCGGGACCGCAGCGTGGCGGTATGATCGCAACTCTCAACAGCGTGAGCAATGCACTGAAGCTGTTGCCCCGAAGAGAAGAAGCTAAGGCGAACTGGACGGCGGTGGAATGGGCGCGGCAGCGGGACGGGTGGTTGTTCATCACCAGCCCGCCGGAGTTCCGCGAGAGACAGCGGCCCCTCATCAGCATGTGGCTCGACATGCTGGTGCTGCGCACCATGAACCAGGGCAAGCCCGGTGCGCGCCCCGTCTGGTTCATTCTGGACGAGCTCCAGAGCTTACATGCGTTGCCGCAGTTACACACAGCGATTACCGAGAGCAGGAAGGCCAGAAACCCGGTCGTGCTCGGCTTCCAAGGCCGCAGCCAGCTTGAAGATCTTTACGGTCGCAAGGCGGAAGCGATGCTCTCCCAACCTGCGACGAAAGTCTTTTTGCGCACGGATGAGGCCAACTCCTCAAAGTGGATCAGCCAGACCATCGGCGAAGTGGAAATCGAGCGATTGCGTGAAAGCCGCATGGAAGGGCACTTCCCCAGGAACAGGCGGGATTCCCGCAACTACCAGCTTGAGCGGACGACCGAGCCGTTGGTGATGGCATCAGAAATCCAGGGCCTTCCCGATCTGCGCGCCTATTTGAAAAGTGGCAACCTAGTAGTTCCGCTGAGCTTCCCTTACATCGAGCTACCAAAGCGCCACGAGGCGCTGGTTGAGCGAAAACTCCCGGCACAGCTGCCAAAGGAAGCGAGCGCGCAGACCGCAACCGCGTCTCGGAATGGCGATGTCTGCGTTCTGACGCGCAGCTTGCCACCGCCGATCCCGCCACAGCGTCAGCAGCAAGCGAAACCACGACCGACGCGGGCGGCGAACGATGACCTGCCCTTCTTGGAGTAAAACGATGCTGACCATTTCCAAGCCGCTGTCATCTGGCCAGGCGCAGGCGTACCACAAGGAAGAGTTTGCCAATGCGCGGGACAACTATTACTCAGAAGGCGACCGTGTGCGCGGCGAGTGGCACGGCAAATTGGCCGAACAGTGGGACCTTAAAGGTGAGGTCAACGAAGAGCACTTTGCGCGACTCGCAGATGGCCAGCATCCACTCACGGGTGCGCAGCTGGTGCAGCACCGGGCGGCGATGGAGTACGTCACCGACCGCGGTGAAGAAGTAAAGACAATGGAGCACCGCGCTGGGTGGGATGCGACATTCTCCGCGCCCAAGAGCGTCAGTTTAACCGCACTGGTGGGTGGCGATGAGCGAGTGCGGGCAGCGCACCGGGAGAGCGTCAATGTTGCTCTTGATGAACTCGAAAAATATGTGCAGGCCCGCATTGGCGGCAATCATCCAGCAGAGACAACCGGCAAATGGATTGCCGCGAAATTTGAGCACGATTCGAGCCGCCCGGTCGAGGGCTACGCCGCGCCGCAACTCCACACGCATGTTGTGTTCTTCAACATGACCGAGCGGGAAACCGGCGAAATGCGTGCCCTGCAACCGAGAGAACTGTACCGCTCACAGCAGTACGCCACCGCAATATACCGTTCGGAGTTGGCACTTCGCCTTGTGACCCTTGGTTACGAAATTGAGCAGAGCGTCCATGGCGCGCCTGAAATTCGGGGCTACTCGCAAGAATATCTTGAGGCCAGCAGCCCGCGTCGCCAACAAATCAAAGACCACTTGACGGAAGGAGGACTGAGCGGAGCTGAATCGGCACAGATTGCCGCCCACCGCACCCGCGAAGCCAAATTGAACATCACGCACGAAGAAATGCAGCGCCGCCATGACGAGATGGCGAAAGAGTACGGTAACCAGCCAGAGCGAATCGTGCGTGAGGCTCAGTCCCGCGCTTATGAGATCGCAGCCAGGAGCGAGGAGCAAACGAACGCAACAGCCCGCGAAGCCGTCCGGTACTCGGTTGAAAGGAACTTCGAGCGCGAAGCCGTCTCGGACGAACGTGAGCTGATGCGGGATGCACTGAAACGTGCGATGGGCGAGGCTCCGTTTTCGAGAATTCAGCAGCAATTCGATCAAGCGGTGGAGAACGGCGACCTAATTCAGAAGGAAGCTCACGGCATTAGACGGAGCTTTACCACGGACGAGATGATCGCGCTGGAGCACGGCAATATACGCCTCATGCGTAGCACCCAGGAACAATATCCGGTTCTCGCCGATGACGGCACCCGAAGGGAGATTGAGCACGACTACACGCATCTCAGCAGCAGCCAGCATCGGGCGGTACAGGAGGTTCTCAGCAGTCGCGATCAGATCACGGCGCTTGAGGGCGTAGCCGGGGCAGGCAAAACCACTTCTTTGACAGCCATTCGTGACGCCGCCGAACGCGAGGGCTACAGCGTCGAGGGTTTTGCACCTACCTCGCGAGCCGCGCACAAACTTGGAGAAGCCGGAATCCTCTCGAACACATTACAGCACCACCTTGCCCGTGGAACGCAGGTTGATACCGGAGAAAAACATCTGTACGTGCTGGATGAATCGAGTCTCGCCAGTACTCGGCAGATCAATGACTTCCTACAGCGGCTGGGAGAACTAGACCGAGTGTTGCTTGTGGGTGACGTGCGACAGCACGAAGCTGTCGAAGCCGGACGCCCTTATTACCAGTTACAGGAAGCCGGAATGCGAACCGCGCATCTGGACGAGATCATCCGCCAGAAGGACCCGGCGCTCAAGGAAGCAGTTGAGCAGCTTGCCCGAGGCGAAATTCACGTCGCCGTCGAAAACCTGGACCGCCAAGGGCGGGTACAACAAATCGAAAACCGGGAAGAACGATTCCAGGCAATCGCCCAGGAGTATGCCTGTTTTCCCCAAGGCACGCTGGTGGTTTCCCCAGACAACCAATCCCGCCGTGAACTGAACGGCATAATTCATGACGAACTACAAGAGCGCGGCCAGGTCCAGCCTCACGAGCAGTCCGTCCGTGTGCTGGAGACCCGTCAGGAACTGACCGGCGCAGACCGTGCATGGGCGGAACAATACTTGCCCGGCGATGTGTTGCGTTATTCGCGAGGCAGCAGAGTGGTGGGAGTAACTGCCGGCCAGTATGCCACGGTCACAGACACGGACGCCAAACAGAACCTGCTCACTGTTGAACGCCAGGACGGCCAGCATGTGAGCTACGACCCGCGCCGCCTGCAGGGAGTTTCGGTCTACCGGGAAGCAGAGCGTAATTTCGCCGAAGGCGACCGTATCCAGTTCACCGCTCCCTCAAAAGAGTTGCACGTTGCCAGCCGCGAGTTGGGAACGATTGTACGAATCGATGAACGCGGCGAGATTGCCGTGCGCACCGATTCAGGAAGAGTGGTGGAATTCCAACTGAAAAACCACCCTCATCTCGACTATGGCTACGCCGTTACGAGCCACAGCAGCCAGGGCCAGACCGCCGACCGTGTACTGATCCACGCCGACACCGAAGAAAGCTCGCACCTGGTAAATAGCCGCATGGCGTATGTCGCTGTCTCACGTGGACGCTACGATGCCCAGATTTACACCAACGACAAATCGGAACTCGCGCAGCACTTGAGTCGCGATGTTTCACACAGCACGGCCATCCACACCGGCCAAGACCATGCAGGCACGACACATTCGCAGGCCCATGTTCAGGGTGAGGCGCTCGGAATGTGAGAACGGGTTGAAATGGAGTAGCACCGTGAACGCAGCAGAAGACAACGAACCATTCGTAACGCCTGAAGAAGCAGCAGTCTTTCTCAGGATCAGCCCCGTGACGGTAAAGAAGATGGCACGGGAAGGAGAGCTCCCCGCACACCCGATAGGAAACGGACTTCGCAAGCGCTGGCGCTTTCGAATTTCTGAGCTGGTTTCCCACATGCGTTGTCGTGTACAGTCAGAATCGTCATCCGTGCGCGCTTTAAGGAGGAAAGCTTCTTGAAACGCACACAGCAAGACGTGGGCACGATTGTCCGCAAGAAGAAAGCGCGAGGCCCGGATGTGTGGGTTTGGCGCTTTTACGAAACGGACGAGATGGGCATTACGCGAAAGCGCAGCGTAATGTTAGCGGGAGATGCGGAAGGATGGCCAACGGAAGATCATGCCTGGCAAGGGTCGAGAGAGTTTCGATACCAACGGATGGACCAGTCTTCCAGTCAATCGTTCGGAGCATTGGTAAGGCGATACATGCATGAAGCAATGCCAGAACGGTATTCAACCAAGAAGTCCTACGTATCCATTTTGAAGGTGCACATTTTGCCGCAATGGGGCGAGGCTCCTGTGGCCGAAGTGAAAAAGCCCCTCAAGGTGGAACAGTGGTTGAAGGAGCTGAAGCATTCCCCCAAAACGAAGTCCAACATAAAGGGTCTCCTGCATCGCATTTTTGAGTACGCGATGAAATGGGAAATTTTGGAGACTCAGAGAAACCCGATGCAGTTAGTCGAAATCAAGGGCGTGACGAAACGGGTTCGCAAGAAAGTTGTGCTTACAGTCGAGCAATATCAGGCTCTTCTCGCAGAGCTTCCGTACCACATTCAAGTGATGGTCATGATTGCTATGTGCCTGGGCTTGCGCATCAGTGAGATCAGGGCATTGCAGTGGCCGGACTTTGATTTGAAGGGGCGGATACTGACGTTGACCCGATCCATTGTGGGCCGCTACGTCTGGAACGGCGGAAAAACCGGAGCTTCAGAGGACGAAGTGTTTCTGGATTCCAAGCTGGTGTCCGTTCTGGAGGATTGGCAGAAGCGATGTGTCGAAACGCCGGAGGCTTGGCTATTCGCTAATGCGGATACGAAACGCCCAGTCCACGGCGATGCCATTCAGAAAGACTACTTGCGACCGGCTGGCGAAAAGATCGGATTGCAAGGAGTAGGCTGGCACAGCTTTCGGCACACCTATCGAACGCTGATTGATGATATAGGCACGCCACTCGGGGTGCAGCAGCGCCTCATGCGGCACGCCGACATCAAGACGACCATGAATACCTACGGCTCAGCATTTGAGAAGACCAAGCGCCGAGCCAATAGCCGGGTAGCAGACCTTGTTTTGCCACCCGCGATCAAAAAGCAACTGAAGGATAGGGCGAAGGAAGTTTCCCTGAAGAATTTGAGGCCCGAAACAGCCACGATTCAGTGATTTTGGAATTGGGGACTACGCCGGTAGTCCCCCAAATCCGTAAGTGGTTGCGGGGGGTGGATTTGAACCACCGACCTTTGGGTTATGAGCCCAACGAGCTACCAGACTGCTCCACCCCGCACTTGGATCATAGCAACCATGCGGAGTGCCGTCAAACATTGCCCACGACCACTGCCGCTCAAATGGGGCTAACTGGCACGCTGGCCGCCAATTCCGCCCTGTCGTTTGGCGAAATCGAGGCCCGCGCCGTAGAGTAACCGTGAAACTCCGCAAGCCCCAACAACCCAGACGCAAGACGAAGGAGGCACATGTTGAATCCCGACCGTTTTCCCGGCAGCCTGTTTCGTTTATGGAGGTTTCCTCCATGGCGATCTTCTTCACGTTCATGGGGATCCGCGGGGAGGGCTTTGGGCGCCTCGGCTGGAATTCTGGCGCTGGTGTTGGTGGTCTGCATCTCGGTTCATCACGCGCCTTACGCAGCCGCCTCCGATGCAGGGCCCTTGGCGGCGAACATTGTTCGGTCTGCGACGGATCTCAACTGGCGACAAAGTCCTGTATCGGTTCTCGGTTCGCCGGGCAAGAATTCGGTCACGCTCGACCCGTGTCCGCCCGGCGTGTTCGCAACTGAACCCTGGTATTACATATATATTGCTGGCAGGGGAACTCCTGAAGCTGTCCGGGTCACCGGCGGAACGTGCAAAGGGGATGGCCGGCCGGGGACGCTGGAGTTTACGACTGCAAATGCTCATCCTTCCGGCTACGTGGTGAGCAGCGCTTCAGGCGGTATTGAGGAAGCTTCCATTGCGGCGCGCTTTACTCCCACCAACCCAACCGGGATTTCGCAGTCGGGCAGAGTCGTGATTCCTCCCGGCGAATACGATGTCTTCGCTCCCATTTCTATTCGAGCCGTCAGCCAGACGATCGATTTCGCAGGTTCCATCTTGAATTGCTACACACCGAACGACCCGTGTCTCCTGGTCGGCGACCACGCCAACCCCGGCTTGGCCGTCAACGTCACTCTAAACAGTCCTCGTGGCCGGCCCATGATGGTCGGCGGAACGAAGCCATTTATCGAAGTGAACGGGCAGCAGACGCGCATCTTCAACGTCAGTGCTCGCCGCCCGCCAAGCGGTGCGAGTTTCGGTTCCTACGTGCAGGTCGACGACGATCAGGCGTTCTTGCTCGACGGATTGGATTCCACTTTGGGCGGGGGCGTAACCTGTAATCCATCGTATTGCGGCGCGTTCGTTACGGCTCCCGGCCCCTTCCAGCTCTGGGCGGCCGTCGGGTGGCTGAAGCACCTCAATCTTTCCCTGCAATGTCAGGGCAAGGGGGTGGACTGGCTTTCGGGGAACGGCCTGAAGATTTCCGACAGCGTGATTCAGGGCTGGTCGGTTTTTGGGGTTCGCGTCAGCAACCAGCGTGGCGGATACGGAGGGTTTATCTCGGACAACGTGTACTACGAGGCTGCCGATTGCAAAAACTCTAGCCCACTGGGAAACGTGGGGAACGCGGCGATTCTGGCCGAGGGTGTTCACGTCAAGGTGAGTGGATTGGCCAACAACGGCGCTTCCGCTGTGTTCCCGAACTGGGGTGCACGTGCGGGTTCTCGCGACTGGCTCTACTGGGTGGTCCCGGTTCACGCCCAGTTCGGCGATGGCGTCCCGCTACCCGCCGGATACGCTTTCACGAATGGTTCGGGCAGTATAACGGGAACCTTCCCCAGGATCGTGGGAGCGGCGGGCTACAAGATTCTTAAGATCGACTGGGATATGAAAAACACTCCACCCTTCCCCGAAGGCACGGGGGACTATCTTGTGGCTACAGTTCAGCAGAGTTCGTGTGCGACGCTAGTCTGTCAGTTCACCGACAATGGAGGAAAGCTCGCGTCTTACAGCATTGCGGGGGAAAATCTCTCGGCGAATATCTATATGCCGAGGTTAGACTTCTGGCCCGGAGCGGTTGTGATTTCATCTGGGGCGGACATGTCGGCCGCCTCGTACCACAGTTTCGCGCCACCGCTGCAAGCCGATGTTCTGGGCATCGGTGCGATCGTTAGCACGATTGCCTCGGGAGCCGTGACCGGAGAAGCCCATAGTCTGATCATGTCGGGAGCGGTTCCTCCGGCTGCGGCCAACCTGGAGGCAGTGCACACCAACGGCGCAGGAGAAATACCCGGAGCGACGATTTTGAAAGCCGCCAACGGCGTGGGGACCCGGGAGAATGGCCTGAAGGGAAGATTGAACTTCGGACACCACGGTCTCGATATTGGTTTCACCCCGCTGATTACCCTGGGCGACAGTAACTGGGGCAAGACCTGGACGAGCGGGAATCATCGTCCGGCCGCGGATGCAAACGATCTCGATCTGGGCTACGAGGGCAACATCGATACTCTCTACAGCCGGGCCCAGAAAGAGGTTCGCGAATACGTAGGAAAATTTCCCGACGGCAGCCCGCAAGAGAAGCTGACTGCCGCGGCCAAGACCTTCAATGTGCCGGTGACCATCAATGGAAATCTCACGGTCACCGGAAAATGCGTGGGCTGCGCCGGGGACGCTGGCGGCGCCGGATCGGCTGCGGGCGGTGGCGGAGCGCGGTGGGCGGTTTCTTTGACTGGCCAGAAGGCAGCCATTGCGGCTACGAATTTGTGCGTATCTTCCGCGTGCGGACCGGGCCAGTACCGGGTCAATTATTACCTGGACTCGACCGCCGCGTGTTCGTCCCCGGGGAATGCGGCGGCTTCGCTGACATTGGGGTGGAAGGATGAAACCAGTGCCAGAACTTTCCGCGTGCCGCTTTCGGGAGCAGGCATTTCCGGCGGTAACAGTTTGTCGTTGGGTGGCACCTCGAATTTTGGTGGCGGCACGATCTCTGTTTGGTCGGCAGGGAATGCGGCGATTACTTATTCGACCGCGTACACAGGTTGTGCGGCGGGTGCAGGCAGTTATGCACTACGGATCGCGGTAGAGAAGGTGCAATGATGCAGGCGCTGGGCACATAACGCTGTCATCCGTCGAGACGGAGCAACGAACCCTTGGGCAATAGGTCGGGTGACTGCCTGACGGATCGCCAAATCTCATCCACTACACTGTGCAATGAGCAAAAATTGTGCCCCCCCCCGAGAATTTCACCCATCAACTCGTCCAACATGTTCGCAGTCCCACGCCCGTCCCAGCGAACGCCGTCGGGTGGTTCCGCCGTATCAAACACCTTGGCGCGGACAGAATTGTAGTGGGCGAGGGATGGAGTATTGCATCCCACAAAGGTGGGATGGAAATTCAGAATTTTCAGTCCCGGAGTAAACAACGACCTTCGGAACACATCGACGGCGAATGACCTGTCGGTGGCGTCAAAAGCCGTATCGTCTTCGAAATAGACCGGCAGGCGCAAAATCCCTGAAGGGTGGATCATCGGTAACAGGTAACCCTGGCAAGCGGTCGGATTCTGGGAGTCCGCCACAATGCCTGCCTTTGCGAGCGCGCGCATACGAAAAGAATCCTCTGCGAAGCAGTGGTTGCGTACTGTACGTGCCCCGGGGAAAACGCGCTGGCAATATTGGACGACCTCTTCCACGCTAGCGCCGTGCGACGAGCCGCCCATGAAGTTGGGATGCCAGCCTTGTTCGATGATGCCTTTCTTGACGGCGTCATCGAGTGTTGCGGATGGACTGGTCCGAAATATGTGTGCAGGCTGACCCCATTTGCCAAGGCGTTCGAGGAAAATCGTATTGGCCCACTCCGGCGACCAGTCCTGGTCGGCGGTCAGGACGAACACAGGTTCCGTCGCAACCCGGCCCCACAAGCGTCTGGCGTCAAGCATGATGCACCTGGCCTGCAGGGTCTAACCGGTAGCGCTCTCCACATTTGCCGCAGGTGGCGAGATCAGATTCGAACTGAAGTTTCGACCGGCAAACGCAAACCTGCGCGGCGACTTTCGCAGGCGAGCCATAGGCGAGGGAGTGGGGCGGCAGGTTCCGCGTTACCACTGCCCCGGTGCCGACATAGCAGTGGTCTCCGATCGTGAGACTTTGGTTGACAGAAACGTTTGGCCCGAGCCACACGCCGTCGCCTAGGGCTGCTCCCCCTGAAATCTCCGAACAAGCGACGATAGAGCAGTTCTGTCCGGTGTGTGCAGAGTGGGCGAAATGGACGAGATTGTCGATGGTCGTATGCACTCCGACAAACGAGAAATCACCGAAGAGTCCCCGGTCGATGCAGGTGGAAGACCCAACTTGCACGCCTGCGCTTAGCCACACTCCCCCCGCATGCGGGACAATCGTACGCCGGCCGCGGATGACGGCATTCTCGAAGCCATCACCCCCTACTGTGGCGTTAGGCTTGATACATACCTCTGCTCCGACAAAGGTGTTGGGCAGAATCACGGCACAGGCGCCAATTACAGCGCCAGCTTCAATGTGGACATTGTCCGCGATCACCGCCTTCTCGTGGACGCGGGCAGTAGGACTGACGAAGGGCTGCAGGCGTTCGAAGTTGCCGTTCTCGGCCGCCGCCGCGAACGCCGTGTAGAAAAGGTCATGCGGATCGCCCTCGACGATGAGTGCGGTATTGCCTTCCGGCAGGCAACTGCGCAAATCGGCCCGGGTCACCACGGCAAGATCGCTGCCACTTCGTAACAAGCCTGCAAAACGAGCCGATGTTAGGTAAGTGATGGCGATGCCGCCATCGATGTTGGATAAGCCGTCCAAAGTCGTGAAGCGGGAGACCTCGCCGTCTCTGCCATCCAGGGCCATTCCATTTTGCCGGGCGAGTTCTGAGAGCAGCAGCCCGCGACACTGAAGCCTGCGAGGGCGCCCACCGCCGGAGACAAGTTCATGAGCAGGGATCATCGAAATTATGCGGTTATGATGTTAACAGATGGCTTGCTGAGAAGTTCTTGCGATTGGGCTGCGTACACACTAGAGCGTTCCCATTCACGTAATATTATCCCTGCCAATGCGGCAGTGACCCTATGTGCGGAATTTTTGGCATTGTCGCGCGCAACGCGCGGATCCCCGACGGTGTGCTCGAGAGCGGCACGCAGTCGCTCGCGCACCGCGGGCCTGATGATTCAGGCACGATTCTTCTGCGCGATTCCGTTCCTGACCCGGTTGAAATCGGCTTGGGAAACCGGCGTCTGGCGATTCTCGACCTCTCTCCGCTGGCCCACCAACCCATGCACGACGCCGAAACCGGCAACTGGATCGTCTACAACGGCGAGATCTACAACTTCCGCGACGTCCGGGCCGAACTCGAAAAAGGCGGCACAATTTTCGTCAGCCACTCCGACACCGAAGTTGTCCTGAAGGCTTACGCGCGTTGGGGCGAGGAGTGCCTGGCGAAATTCCGCGGCATGTTTGCTTTCGCGATCTGGGACGCTCGCCGCCACCGCCTGTTCATTGCCCGCGATCCCATGGGGATCAAGCCGCTCTACTATGCAGAGGCCAGTTCGTATTTTCTTTTTGCTTCCGAAGTCCGAACATTGCTTGGCACTGGTCTCGTGCCGCGCCACATCGACCCGGCAGGTCTGTTGAACTACCTCACTTTCGGGTCGGCCTATGACCCGCTCACGTTGGTGGAGGGAGTTCGTGCGCTTCCCGCGGGCCACACTCTGACCTGGGAAGGCGGAACCCTGCGCGAGTCCGCGTATTGGGATTTGGTGGACGAACCGGGAACAGCGGTACGAACTCCAGCTTCGTTGCTTGCCGAGAATGAGGACCAAACCCCAGACCGCTTGCAGCCGATGCTCGAAGAAGCCGTTCGCTTGCAGCTAGTCAGCGACGTGCCGGTGGGAGTGTTTCTTTCCGGGGGCATTGACTCGAGCGCGCTGGTCAGCATTCTCAGCCGTGGGGGCGTCACCCCGAGCACGTTTTCCATCGTCTTCCGCGAGGCAGATTTCTCCGAAGCGCAGCACTCGCGGGCGATCGCCGCCAGGTTTCGCACCGATCATCACGAGATCAATGTTTCTCAGACGGATGTCCTGACCGCGATTCCTGACGCCTTGCGCGCGATGGACCTGCCGACCATGGACGGAATCAACACCTACTTCGTTTCGCGGGAAGCGCGGCGCGCAGGCCTGAAAGTCGCCCTATCGGGGCTGGGCGGGGACGAAGTTTTTGCCGGGTATTCCTCGTTCCGCACCGTCCCGCGCATGGAGCGCTTCGCTCAGTTCTGGAGACAGGTGCCGAGCGTGGTTCGCAGTCCAGTCGCCTCGGCATTTGCCGCACTTTCGCCAGCCAATGACCAGAATCGCAAGCTGGCGTCCCTGGCGCGCGACAATGGCCGGGTCCTGCATCCTTACTTCCTCAGCCGGATGCTGTTTACGCCCACCCAGTGCGATCTTCTGTTCAGCCAGGCCGATGGGTCTGCGGCTGATCGCGCTGCACAATCGCAACGGGATCGACTGCAGCGCGCCCTTCCGCTCGATGCGGTCAATCGCGTTTCCTATCTCGAGTCGCGCTGTTATATGCTAAATACACTGTTGCGCGACGCAGATTTTATGAGCATGTCGCAGGGTCTGGAGGTCCGAGTTCCCCTGATCGATCACCAGTTGGCCAAAGCCGTCCTGGCTCTTCCGGGCGGGTGGAAGCTGAATGGTACCCCGAAGAAACTTCTGGTTGGAGCACTGGCGGGATCGCTACCCGACGAAATCGTGCATCGTCCGAAGCGCGGCTTTACTCTGCCCTTTGAGCGCTGGATGCGGCAGGAGCTTCGAGCGGAGATCGAGCCGGTGCTGGGGAAAAAACGGATCAGCGAAGGCCCACTGGGAGGACTGCTGGACTCCGCTCATGTGGACCGAGTCTGGAAGGGTTTTCTGGGCGGCGAGACTTCATGGTCGCGTCCGTGGTCCTTGTACGTCCTGCAACGCTGGTGCGAACTGCACCTGTAAATCGCTTCCCCATGCAGAAAGTCGAAGAAATCGCCAAATCGCAGCCTGTCACGCCAACCGGAAAGCTGCCGGTCAGCGTGATCGTGGCTGCGCGCAACGAGGAGAAGAATCTCCCGCGCTGCCTGGAGGCGCTGCGCAATGTTGGCGAGGTCTATGTCATCGATTCCCAGAGCACCGACGCCACTCCCGAAATCGCGCGCACCTTCGGCGCCAAACTTGTGCAGTTCCACTACCAGGGTGGATGGCCCAAGAAACGTCAATGGGCCATCGAGAATCTGCCGCTCGAGTTTGATTGGATCTTCCTGGTCGATGCCGACGAAGCACTTACGCCCGAACTGGAAGAGGAAGTTCGCGGGGCCGTCAAAGATCCAAGCATCAATGGCTACTATGTTTCTCTGCGGATGTACTTTCTCGGCCGGCTGCTTCGCCACGGGGGAGCGGGGTTCTGGAAGTTGTCACTGTTTCGCCGGGGCAAAGGCGGTTACGAATGCCGCCTGAAAGATCAGGACTCCTCCATGGCTGACATGGAGATTCATGAACACGTTGTAGTTGAAGGTGAAACAGCCAGGCTGCGGAATCCGCTGGCTCACCGCAATGTTGAGTCGCTATCCCGCTACATTCGGAAACACGATGAGTACTCCAACTGGGAGGCGAAGGTGTGGCTGGAGAGCGAAGCGAACGGCCAACTCGCGCCGTCAATTTTCGGTACCCAGGCGCAGCGCCGCCGCTGGCTCAAGACCAGGTTCCTCGGCATTCCGGGCGCGCCGCTATGGTTCTTTTTGTTCAAGTATCTGTTTAGCCTGGGATTTCTGGACGGTGTGCCCGGCCTGATTTATTGCGGATTTCAAGCGGTACAAGTGTTTCACGTGAAGTCGAAGATCTACGAGTTGCGAAGGGCGCGCGAGAACGACTGAATGAGCGGATTGCTAGAAAATACGGTCGTGGCATGGCGTGGCGTAGGCGGAGAGTATTCCCGCCTGCCGCCGTTCTCGCCTTCTCAGTGTTACCCGGAATATACCTTTGGCGATACCTCATCAGAGCCGAACCCTGCCTACGAAAGTGTGCGCGGCTGCTTCCACACTGCGGGCCTGGATCCTGCTCACTTCGGCACGCCCGAATGGAATCCACTTCAGGAATTGATCCATCCGGGTGAGACCGTTTTGCTGAAGCCGAACATGGTCCATCAACGCCATCCCCGCGATCCCGAGGGCTGGCGTTACGTCATCACACACGGCAGCGTGATCCGAGCCGTCGCAGACTACGTTTGGAAGGCGGTTGGCCCCACAGGCAAAATCATTCTGGCCGACGCGCCGCAGACGGATGCGTCCTTCTCGGAAATGTCGTGTCTTCTCGGCCTGGACGCGATCCGCGATTTCTACCGAGCTCTCGGCTTCTGCTTTGAAGTCATTGATCTGCGTCAGGAAGAGTGGACCACGCGCGGCGATGTCGTGGTGGAGCGGCGCAAGCTTGCTCCCAATCCTTACGGATCGGTCGCCTTCGATTTGGGCCAGGCCAGCGAATTCGCAGACCATCGTGGCGCCGGACACTACTACGGCGCGGACTATGATGCCGGCGTCGTCAACCGTCATCACAGCGAAGGACGGCACGAATATCTGGTTGCCGGTTGTGCTATCCAGTGCGACGTTGTGTTCAGCCTGCCGAAATGGAAGACACACAAGAAAGCGGGCATCACAGCGAGTCTCAAGAATCTGGTGGGAGTGAATGCTGACAAGAACTGGCTGCCGCATCACACCGAAGGTGCGCCGAGGCTCGGGGGGGATGAGCATCCCAATCCGGACTTGAAGCACCGCACCGAGCGCAAGATGGCGGCCGCCATTCGCGGTCTGTCGCACCGGATCCCGGTGGTTGGGCCGTGGGTCCATCAGGTTGCGCGTAGCGTTGGGAAGCCGGTCTTCGGCGACACCGAAAGCACCGTGCGCAGCGGGAACTGGTTTGGCAACGACACCATTTGGCGGATGTGCCTCGACCTGAACAAAATTGTGTCTTATGGCAATGCCGATGGTTCTTTGCGCGATACACAACAGCAGAATCGCAAGCGGCACTATGTTCTCGTCGATGGAATCCTGGCCGGCGAGGGACGAGGACCGCTGAATCCCGATCCAGTTTCAGCGGGAGTGCTGTTGTTTGGCGTGCACCCGCCCAGCGTGGATGCGGCGTGCGCTTACCTCGCGGGTTTCGATCCAGAGAGGATTCCAATCGTGTCGCGAGCTTTTCAGTGCCGGAATCTTCCTCTCTCGGACCACGGCTGGCGCGACATCGTGCTGCGCAGTAACCATGCTGCATGGAACCGGCCTCTGGTCGAAGTGGCAAGCCGGGACACGTTTCATTTTGCGCCGCACTTCGGATGGAAGGGGCACATCGAACAGTCTGCCGAGTTCGAAACTTCTGTGCTCAAAGCCGGCGAGGCGGTCCCGCAGCCATGAGTGAATCCGTTCTCGTCGAGCAGATTTATCCCCGCCTGCCGGTCTTCCTGCAGAACGCTGCTTGCTGGTACTACGGGAAAAAAGAAGCGCGCACGCGATTTGGAAATGTCTTCGAGCAGCGCCTGCGCGAATTAATGGATTCGGAGCGATGGAGTGCCGCCGAGATTGAAGCCTATCAAAATCAAAAGATCCGTCATCTCGTTCGTCACGCCTATGAAAATGTTCCGTACTATCGCGAACGCTGGAAGAGTTTGAGATTGTCACCGGAAGACATTCGTAGTCGCGGAGATTTGCCGAAGCTTCCAGTGCTGACCAAGGAGGACGTGCGGCAGAATTGCGACCGGCTGGTTGCTCAAAATGTCCCCAGGCGCGATCTGGTATTTCGCCACACCAGTGGAACGACCGGAAAGGCTCTGCATTTTTACGTTACGAAAGCAGCGATCGCGTTCCAATGGGCGGTGTGGTGGCGTCACCGCATGCGTTTCGGCATTGAGCCCGGAGCATGGCACGCAAATTTCACAGGTAAGAAAGTTGTTCCACTGGACCAGCGCACGCCGCCTTACTGGCGCTGGAACCGGCCGCTACATCAGGCATTGCTGACCATGCATCACCTCACGGCAGAAAAGATTGGCAGCGTGATCGAGTTTCTGAACTCACAACGCTTCGAGTTCTATTCTGGATATCCGTCCATCATCCATATGCTGGCGCTGCATGCCAGCGAGGCTGGGTTGGTTCTTAATTCACCTCCCCGTGCCGTTTTCACGGGAGCCGAGAACATGCTCGACTTTCAGCGCAGAGACATTCAGAAATTTACCGGCGCGATTCTGAGCGATCAGTATGGTTGCTCCGAAAGCTGTGGGAATGCGTCGCACTGTCCGGAGTTCGTCTACCATGAAGACTTCGAGTTTGGGATCATGGAAGGAGTTGAGCTCCAGCCTGGCAACCCCGCGCGCTCGATTCTGTGTACTGGTTTTGCCAACGACGCTTTTCCGCTGATACGTTACGAGGTGGGCGATACTGGAGTCTGGCAGGAAGCGGGGAGCTCCTGCCCGTGTGGGCGCAGTTCGAGGGCCTTGCTGCGGATTGAGGGGCGTGAGGACGATTATGTGATCACGCCTGAGGGCACGCGCATCATGCGATTTGATTATGTGTTCAAGGATGCCATGAACGTAAAAGAAGTGCAGATCGTTCAGGAGCAGCTGGGGGAGATCACGGTTCGGTTGGTACGCCGTCCCGGCTATAACGCCGGGGATGAAGCTGAGATCAGCCGCGAAATTCAGCGATGGATCAGTCCACGGCTCGCGGTTCGATTTGAGTACGTAGAAGAAATTGAAAGGCAACCAAACGGAAAGTTCCGGGCGGTTCTTTCGCAGCTAAAATCTCCGCAGTTAAAATCAAAGACGGATGCTCCGGTTGCTGAGCAGGTGAATCGCTGAAACAAGTCCTCCAACACGCGCGCACCGGCGAGATCCTGGTGGAAGAAGTCCCGGCGCCACAGCTTCTGCCCGGCTGCGTGCTGGTTCGCATCGCGGCCTCGGTGGTGTCGGCCGGAACCGAGCGTGCCTCGGCTGAGTTTGCCCGGAAGAGTCTGCTGCAAAAGGCACAGTCCCGGCCCGATCTGGTGCGGGAAGTCATCAGCAAAGTGCAGCGTGACGGAATCTTCTCGGCGATTCAGGCGGTACGGAGCCGCCTCGACCAGCCACAAAGCCCCGGCTACAGTAGCGCCGGAACCGTTATCGCGGTGGGTGGAGGTGTCGTCGACCTTCGGCCCGGCGATCGCGTCGCTTGTGCGGGCGCTGGATTTGCTGTGCATGCTGAGGTCGCGTGTGTGCCGCGGTTGCTGGTGGCGCGCATTCCCTTGCGCCCGAACGTCGGCGATGAGCTTCCATTCGATCAGGCTGCTTTCGCAACCCTCGGCGCGGTTGCTCTTCATGGCATTCGGAATAGCGAGGCGAAACTGGGCGACACGGTCGCGGTGATCGGTCTGGGTCTGCTGGGCCAGCTCACGGTGCAACTGCTGAAGGCGGCGGGATGCCATGTTTTGGGAATGGACATTGATCCGTCGCGCGCCGATCTTGCCCGGCAGATGGGTGCGGATGGCGTGGCCAATTCAGCCGCGGCTTTTCGCGACCTTTGCGTGGAAACGTCGCGTGGCGCGGGCGTCGACTGTGTCCTGATCACCGCCGAGACCTCGAGCAGCGATCCCGTCAATCTGGCCGGCGCCGTCGCGCGCGATCGCGCGGTGGTAGTGGCTGTGGGCACCGTCGGCATGGACATTGAGCGCAAGGCCTACTATGAGAAGGAACTCGACTTTCGCATTTCGCGTTCCTACGGACCTGGCCGTTACGATGTAGCCTACGAGCAAAAAGGGCGCGACTATCCCATCGGATACGTGCGCTGGACCGAAACCCGCAACATGGAAGCGTTTGTGCAGTTCCTTGCCGAGAAGAAAGTCGACGCCGGCGCGCTGATCACGCATCGCTTCTCGATCGAGCACGCTCAGAGCGCCTACGATTTGATCACCGGCAAGTCACGGGAGCCATTCCTGGGAGTGGTGATTGAATACTCGGGTGGCGAAGCCGAGTTGCCTGCGCTCGCGGTCGTCCCTGAGCCAGCAACGGTCTCACCGCGGCCAGCAGAGGCGGCGGGTGTTTCGGTCGGACTGCTCGGCGCCGGAGTGTTTGCGGCTGGCACGCTTGTTCCTGCGGTGAAGGCGTCATCCAATACGGTGCTGGTTGCGGTGTGCGCAGCTACTGGATCGCACGCGCAACACGTCCAGCGCAAGTTTGGCTTCGGCCATTGCACCACCGATGAAGGCCAGCTTATTCACGACCCCGGCGTCAACGCCGTAGTCATCGCCACGCGCCATCACCTGCACGCCAAGCAGGTGATGGCGGCGCTCGCTGCAGGGAAGCATGTTTTCTGCGAGAAGCCGCTTTGCCTGTCCGAAGACGAATTGCGCTCGATTGTTGGCGGCTATCTCGGGATTCCTTCTGCCCAACGGCCGGCGCTAATGGTGGGCTTTAATCGCCGATTCGCGCCCATGACCGCGAGGATGAAATCATTTCTCGCGCCCATCACCGAGCCATTGGCGCTGCATTATCGAATCAACGCCGGGTACCTTCCCGCCGACCATTGGGTCAACGATCCCGAGCAGGGAGGCGGCCGCATTCTCGGCGAGGTCTGTCACTTCGTCGATCTGCTGATGTTCCTCGCGTCATCGCCCATCGTTGAAGTCGAGGCGCGCCCCCTCGGCAACTCCGGCCGTTACAGTGGTGACAATGTGTTGGTCTCGTTGCGTTTTCACAACGGCTCCGAGGGAACGATCAGCTATCTCGCCATTGGCGACCGGGCATTTTCGAAGGAGCGCATCGAAGTATTCGGCGGAGGCAGCACCGCGTTCCTGGAGGATTTTCGCCGTCTGGAACTGGTGCGCGGGGGCCGCAAAGAGACGATTCATTCGCGCTGGCGTCAGGACAAAGGACATCGCGGCGAGTGGAACGCTTTTTCGCAGTCCGTCCTGCGGCAGAACGAGGCGCCGATCCGGTTCGAAGAACTGGTGTGCTCGACCCTGGCTACGCTCCGCATTGATGAGTCGGCGGCCACCGGAAAGCGGCTCGCAGTGGACTCCGCTGCATTCCTCGAATTGACTCAGAGAATATTCAGCGCCAATTCAAGCCGGACCGCCAGCTTGACCGAATGATCCAATCAGGCGTGCAACGTCATTAGGAGACAAACGTAGTTCATGCTCATTTTGGGCCTCAACATGTTTCATGCCGACGCCTCAGCGGCGATCGTGCTCGACGGCGAAGTGAAGTTTGCGATTGCTGAGGAGCGTCTGAACCGTCATAAGCACTTTGGCGGATTCCCCTCGCTGGCCGTCAAAGCGTGCTTGGATGCCGTCGGCGCGAAGATCTCTGCCGTCGACCACGTAGCCGTCGGCCAGGACAGCGACGCGAACCTCGCGAAGAAAGTTCAATACGCGCTGGCGAACCCGGCCAAGATTCTGAACTTCATTCGTCTTCGCCGGCGCAAAGAAGCTATGCGCGACGTGCGCTCGCTGCTGGCGAAAGCACTGGACGTCGATCCGGCGAAGTTTCATTTTCAAGAGCACCACCTCGAACATCACATCGCGCACATTGCGAGCGCTTACTACTGCTCGCCGTGGGAGAAGGCTGCGGGCTTCAGCTATGACGGTTCCGGCGATTTCGTTTCCACCATGATGGCCCGTTGCGAAGGCAGCGAGATCGAAGTTCTCGACCGCGTCTTTCTGCCGCACTCGCTCGGAAGTGTCTATACCATGATTTGCGAATTCATTGGCTATAGTACGTACGGCGATGAAGGCAAAGTCATGGGCCTTGCTCCCTATGGGAAGGAAACGTACTGCGACGAGATCAGGAAGATTGTGGCGCCGAAGAACGGTGGGCTTCAGCTCGACCTCAGCTTCTTCAAGCCGCTTGGCAGCAATCAGGGAATGCAGGTCTTACCCGACGGAACGGTTAAGCTGGCACGCCATTTCTCCGATCGCATGGAGAAGTTGTTTGGCGAGCCGCGTCGCCCGCACACCGAGATTACCCAACGGGACATGGACCTGGCGTTCGCCCTGCAGCATCGTTTTGAAGAAATCGTCTTCCATCTGTTGAATCAGCTCCACAGCCGCGTCCCTCTCGAGGATTTGGCCATGGCAGGTGGATGCGCGCTCAACAGTGTGGCCAACGGCAAGGTCTTCGATCACACGCCGTTTCGCCGGACTTACATTCAGCCCGCCGCAGGCGACGAAGGCCTGGCGATTGGGGCCGCCCTGCACACATATCATTCGGTGCTCAAACAGCCGCGCCGCTATGAAATGAAGAACTCTTACCTGGGTCCGGAATTTTCCGAGTCGCGCATTCAATCGGCACTGCAGAGCGCCGGGCTGCAATATCGCAAATTGGAAAACGCTGCTTTGCTCGACGCAGTGGCAGACGAGATCGCCGCCGGCAACGTGATCGGCTGGTTTCAGGGACGCATGGAGTGGGGGCCGCGCGCGCTCGGCAATCGGTCGATCGTCGCGCACCCCGGCCTGCCCAATATGAAGGATGTTCTCAACGCGCGCATCAAGCACCGCGAGTGGTTCCGGCCTTTTGCGCCTTCGATCATGGCCGACCACCAGCATGAGTACTTCGAGCATGATCATCCTTCGCCATTCATGTTGCACGTGTACAAAATTCGGCCGGAAAAGCGCAGGGAATTATGTGCGGTCAACCACGTCGACGATACTGGACGCCTGCAGAGCGTGACCCGCGAAGAGAATCCGATGTACTACGACCTGATCTTAGCCTTCCATCGCAAGACCGGGATTCCCGTCATCCTGAACACCAGCTTTAATGAAAACGAGCCCATCGTCTGCACTCCCGAAGAGGCGATCGACTGCTTCCAGCGCACCCGCATGGATGTGCTGGCAATTGGCCCTTTCATGGCTGTGAAGTCAAGGGGCAATGAAGAAACCTTGGCCGCCTCCTCCATTTCAGAGCGCAGGAAAGTTTAGCCGATCGTAAATACGAAGCGAGATGCCGGACGCGGGGCTCAGTGCACCAGGAATCCGGTAGCGGCCATCACGATTCCAACAACTCCGAGCAAAATGCCAAGGGCCCAGAAAATTCTTCGTCCGGAGAGCAGCGTGATTGACGTGATCACCAATCCCACTTCCAGGAACACTTCGGCCAGATCAAATCGATCGGCCCGCCCCCTCTCGGTGGCAACCTCCGCTTCCATCTCGCGGGCTTTGTCCTCAATTGCCTTTTGTTCATCTTTATAGCGCGACGCTTCCCCTGAATATTTCTCACGCGTCTTGGCCAGAGCGGCAGCGTCCGACGCTGGCTGAACGGAAGTCAGATCGACGAAAATCTCATCCTCATGCCGTCGGATATTCTTTGCCTGGTAGTACGCCCACTGATCGGAGGACTTGGCCTGAAGTACAACCTCCTCCGTGTGCGCGCGGTGCCCCAGCAGGGTCACCACGGCCACCAGCACGGCCAGCACCGCCATGGTCACCGAGATCGGCGCCAGCGTGGGATCGTGTTTCGCATGTTCAGCGTGTTCCTGCAATTCGTTCAGTTCTTCCGACATATCGTCACTCTCCCATGACTTTCACAATTACACGTTTGTCTCGCTGCCCGTCGAACTCGGCATAGAAAATGCGCTGCCACGTGCCCAAGTCCAGCTTGCCAGCGGTAATTGGCACGATCACTTCATGATGAATCAGCAACGCTTTCAGGTGAGAGTCGCCGTTGTCCTCACCCGTCTCATGATGCTTGTAGCCCTTGCGGAACGGCGCCAGATGTTCCAGCCACTGGTCGATGTCCTCGATCAGGCCGCTTTCATTATCGTTAATGTACACGCCCGCGGTAATGTGCATAGCCGAAACCAGCACCATGCCTTCCTGCACGGCACTCTTGCTCACGATCTGCTCCACCTGTGGCGTGATGTGTACGTAGGCCCGATGCGTTTTGGTATGAAACTTCAAATACTCCGTAAGGGTTTTCATTTCGAATTCCGGCTGCAAGTCTGATCGCAAATTCTACCGCAGAACTGCTGCCACTTTTCCGCCCGCAATCAGCGCCGCTATGCGCGCGAAGTCGGCGTACATCACGCGGTCCTTTTCCATGGTGGGACAGACCGACCGGATCGCGGCATGAGCCGCCTGGCCGCGCTTCGACGTCTTGAGTGGAGCCAGGAAGTCCAGCGCCTGAGCGACTGTCATGGCCTCGATGGCCAGTACGTTTCGTGTGTTGTCGACGACGCGCTTCAGTTTGGTCGCGGCCGTCATGCCCATGGAGACGTAGTCCTCCTTATTGCCTGACGTCGTGATCGAGTCGACCGACGCCGGATGCGCCAACACCTTGTTCTCGCTGACCAGTGCGGCCGCCGTGACCTGCGGCATCATGAAACCGGAGTTCAGACCCGCGCCCGGAGCCAGAAATGGCGGCAAACCCTCGCTCAGCGCGGGATTCACCAGCCTTTCAATCCGTCGCTCGCTGATGCCCGCCAAAGCGCTGAGCGCGATAGCCAAAAAATCCAAGGCGAACGCCAGCGGTTCGCCATGAAAGTTTCCGCCGGAGATAACGTCGCCCTCAGCATTCTTCCGATCGGTGAGGAAGACCAAGGGGTTATCGACGGCGGAATTCGCCTCCGTCTCGAAAACCCCGCGGCAGTGGGCCAGCGTATCGCGTACGGCGCCGTGAACTTGCGGAATGCAGCGCAGCGAGTAGGCGTCCTGCACGCGGCCGCAATCTCGATGCGACTCGCGGATCTGGCTGCCTTCCAGCATGCGCCGCAAGTTGGCCGCGGTCTTCATTTGTCCGGTGTGGGGACGCGCCTTGTGGATGCGCTCATCAAATGCCGCGTCAGTTCCTTTGAGCGCGTCGCAGCACAGCCCACCGAGCACGTCGGCCGTGTCGACCAGCGTTTCGGCCGCCAGCAGCGCCAAAGTTCCTACAGCCAGCATGGCCTGCGTGCCGTTGATGAGCGAAATAGATTCCTTGGATTCAAGCACCAACGGCTTTACCTGCGCCCGCTTTAATGCCTCCGCGCTGGGAACGCGCAAGGTTCGTTCATCGACGCACTCGCCCTCGCCGATCAAAGCCAGCGCCAGATGTGCCAACGGCGCCAGATCGCCGCTCGCACCCACACTGCCTTGCGACGGAACAACCGGCGTGACGCCGCGGTTGAGCATCTCGCACAGCGTGTCGATGACGACGGCCCGCACGCCGGAGTGTCCCTTGGCCAGCGAATTCGCCCGCAGCAGCATCATGGCACGCGTTTCCGCGACGGCCAGAGGTTCGCCCACTCCGACCGCGTGGGAGCGGACCAGGTTGACCTGCAACTCACGAATCTGGTCGCCGGCAATGCGCACGTCGCTCAGTTTGCCCACGCCGGTCGTGATGGCGTAAGCGACCTTGTTGCTGGCCACAATCTCATCGACGACGGCGCGCGCCTGGTTGACCGCGTGTCGCGCGTCAGGGGAGAGCAGGGCAGCGCGGCGGGTTTCAATACTCGCGACTTCGCCGACCGCTTCCAGCGTCAGATCGTTTCCGTTGATGTGGAGTGCGTTCAAAATGGGTCCCCGTTAAATGCGCCAGCGCTGGTGCCAGCTAAGAATATGCGGGCTTTACTTTGCCAGCGCTGCGCGAAACGCCGTCAAATATGTTTCCGGCAATGCTGCAACCTTCATGGTTGAATCGGTGACGATGTGCGTCGTCTCGCCCTCGGCCAGCAGCGTCCGGTCGTTTGCCCGCACGAGTTCGTAAGTGAATATGACCACCGACTCGCGGACCTTCTTCAGCCGGGTTCGCACCACGACTTCCTCGTCATAGTAAACCGGAGCACGGTAGCGGCATTGCACTTCGGCCACGGCGATGAAGCGTCCTTCCTTGCGTTCCATGTCGCGGTAGGAAAATCCCATTTCCCGCAGCAATTCCACCCGGCCTACCTCGAACCAGATTAAATGATTGGAATGGTAGACGACGCCCATCTGGTCGGTCTCGGCGTAGCGCACGCGCAGCCGCGTTTCATGGAATGCAGGATGGCGCCGTGAACTCATCTCCCTGTCCACACCGGTTTGCGCTTCTCGAGAAACGACGAAATGCCTTCGCGAAAATCAGCGGTGGTACGAATCGCAGCATTCTCGCGCACGGCGGCGTCGATCTGGGCTTCAAGTTCGGCGCGAGCATGATCGGTGAGCAGTTGTTTGGTTGCGCGTAGCGACGCCGAACTGTTCTCCATCAGCAGGGCAGCCAACTCGCGAGCTCGCGTCATCAGACTCTCGGCGGGCACGATCTCGCTGACCAGCCCCATGCGTGCCGCTTCCTCCGCGCCGAAAATCCTTCCCGTCAGCAAGAGATCGCGAGCCTGCTTTTCGCCGACTTGCCGCAACAGAAACGTCGAAACAATCGCGGGCACAAAACCGATGCGCACTTCGGTATAGCCAAACTTCGCGTCTGGAGCGGCCAGCGTAAAGTCACACAGCAGCGCCAACCCGGTTCCACCCGCGATCGCGGCGCCGTTCACTGCGGCGATCGTCACCTTCGGGAACTCATACAGGGACCGGAACAACTGGACCATGGTCTGCGAATCCTGGAGGTTTTGTTCTGGCGAACGGCCCAACAGCGCCTTCAGATTGTCCAGATCCATTCCAGAACAAAAAGCTTTGCCCGCCCCAGTCACGATCAATACGATCGCATCCGATTTCGCCACCTCATCCAGTGCAAGCAGTAGGTCATCAATCAGTTCGAAGCTGATGGCGTTCCGTTTCTCTGGACGGTTCAGCGTGATCGTGGCCACGCCGCTGTCGTATGCGAGTTGCACGGTCTTGTAGTTCATATTCTGAAGCCCGCCACGGATTTCACAGATTCCCACGGATCAACATCTAGATTCCTAGTCCTATCCGTGATAATCCATGCAAGGCCGTGGTAACTAATCCGCTGCCTGAGAACTGGAAAACCTAGCCCCGATTCCCGCCGTTGCTTTGAGTAGCGAATCCAACGGCTTCAGATTCGGCAGCTCAGCTCCCCGCTGCTTGAGTACTTCGAGCACTTTCTCTGTCGGGATGTTAGCAACCAAAGCGTCCTGGGCAAAGGGACAGCCGCCCAGGCCTCCCAGGGCCGAGTCAAACCGGCGGCAGCCCGCATCGTACGCCGACAGAATCTTTTCCGCGGCCTGCTCGGGTCGGCTGTGCAAGTGGACGCCAATCTCGAGATAGTCGTATTTCGCCATGACCGCGCCCACCACTTCGCTGATTTGCTGCGGGCTCGCCATTCCCACCGTGTCTGCCAGCGAGATCATTTTCAAGTTGTCCACTTCCATCAGCGCTATCGCTTCGACCACTTCTTCAGGATTCCAGAAGTCACCGTAGGGGTTTCCGAACGCCATCGAAATATAAACCACGACGTCGAGCCCCGCGGCGTCGGCCTTGTTCTGAATTTTCTCCAGCTCTTCGAGCGCATTTTCGGGCGACTGGTTCTGGTTCTTCCGCAGGAACGTCTCCGAAATCGAATAGGGGAAGCCTAGTGTCGATACCGCCTGGGTCTTGATCGCTCGCTCGGCGCCCTTTTCGTTGACCACGATGCCGATGATCTCGACATCATCCGGCGGATCGAGTTCTTTCAGCACCTCTTCTGAGTCCGCCATCTGCGGCACGGCCTTGGGGGACACGAACGAAACCGCATCAATATGCTTGAACCCAACGCTGATCAGAGCCTTCAGGTAGTCCACCTTCAACTCGACAGGAATCAACTCCTTCAGCCCCTGCCAGGCATCGCGTGGACATTCGATCAGTTTGACGGCATCAGCCATAGGAATTTCTGCCACGGATCAACACGGATTCTCACGGATCAGAAATTCTTCCCGGTTAGTTCTTGATCCGTGTTCATCCGTGGCAATTAGAAGTTGACTCACGTCTGTAGCACTCCCACCTTGAACTCCGCCACATCCGGGTTCAGCGCCGCTGCTTCCAGCGCCTGCGTGATCGCGTCGCGGGTTTCAATGGGATCGATAATCTTATCGATCCACAGCCGCGCTGCGCCGTAGCGCGGATCTGTCTGCTCGTCGTAAGTGCGCTTTACCGACTCATATAATTCTTTTCTCTCTTCCTCGCTCAGCTTCTTGCCGCCACGTTCCAGTTGCTTGACTTTAATCTCGACCAGCGTGCCCGCGGCTGAATCGCCGCTCATCACTGCGTAACGCGCTGTCGGCCAGGCAAACACGAAGCGTGGATCGTACGCTTTCCCGCACATCGCATAATGCCCGGCGCCGAACGATCCGCCCACGATTACCGTAATCTTCGGCACCACGGAATTCGAAACCGCGTTCACCATCTTCGCGCCTGCCTTGATGATGCCGCTCCACTCCGCGTCGCGTCCTACCATGAACCCGTTCACGTCATGGAAGAAGATCAACGGAATCAGGTTCTGATTGCAGTCCATGATGAAGCGCGCAGCTTTCTCTGCCGACTCCGTGTAGATCACGCCGCCGAACTCGATTCGCTTGTGGCCCTCATGATCGGTCTGCTGCGCGTGCAGTTTCTGATTGGCCACAATTCCCACCGCGAAGCCCCCAATGCGGCCGTAACCACAGATGAGAGTCTTGCCATACTCCGGCTTATATTCGTCGAACCGGCTGCCATCAAGCACCCGCGCCAGCACTTCCTTCATGTCATAAGGGCGCGCGGGTGAGGAATCGTAAATTCCATAAATCTCTTCCGCGGTCAGCGCTGGCTCGACCGGCCTTTTCCGGTCCCACGGAGAAAGCCGCCGGTAGCCCCACTTCGACACGATCGAGCGGATGCGCGCGATGCAAGCCTGGTCGTTGGGCTCGCGGAAGTCGACCGTACCGCTGATGGCCGAGTGCATCGCCGCCCCCCCCAGTTCGTCGGCAGAAACTCTTTGTCCAATCGCGGCTTGCACCAGCGCCGGCCCCGCGAGAAACAATCCGCTGCCATCGGTCATCAGCACGTGATCGCACATCACCGGCAGATAGCCGCCGCCCGCCACGCACATGCCCATGATAGCGGCGATCTGCGGAATGCCCGTCGCCGACATGACGGCATTGTTGCGAAACACGCGGCCGAAATCGTCGGTGTCGGGAAACACATCTTCCTGCAGCGGCAGAAAGACTCCGGCCGAATCGACCAGGTAGATCGTTGGAATGCGGTTCTCGAGGGCGATGTTCTGCGCGCGAATAACCTTTTTCGCCGTCATCGGGAAAAATGCGCCGGCCTTCACGGTGGCGTCGTTGGCGATAATCATCACCATCCGAGTCTCAACCCGCGCCATTCCTGTGATCACGCCCGCGGCCGGTGCGCCGCCCCATTCCTCGTACATACCGTGCGCGGTGTAGAGACCAAGTTCGAAAAACGTCTCAGGATCGGCCAGCAGTTCGATGCGCTCGCGCGCCGTCAGTCGTCCCTTGGCGTGCTGGCTCTCGATGGCCTTTGCGCCCCCGCCTTCGGAAATCTTTTCTTCCTCATTGCGGACTTGCGACATCAGGTCCGCCAGAAAACGCATGTTGGCTTCAAAGCGCGCGGAAGTAGGATCGATCTTCGTCGTCAGCACGTTATCCGGTGCGGTCGCGTTCGTGGTGGGATATTCGTTACGCTCAGCCATGGGTTGAGAAATGAAGATGCGGACTGATTACGGTATACCACGCGGGCAGAGCCGCGCAATGCGGCATCATTGAATTCATTTGGTAAGACACTCTACGAAACGAGACCTTGTGATGCCTCTCCGATCCGGGTCACCGCCTCGGCCACTGGATCGCCGGCGATCGCGTCCACCAGCCCAATCCGCAGCGCCTGTTGGGCCATGATTTTCTCGGCCGCCACAAACATCTCCAAGGCGCGTCCCTTGCCAATCAGGCGGGGCAACCGCTGGGTGCCTCCCCAGCCCGTGATCATCCCCAAGGCCGCCCCGCGATGTCCGAACACAGCATTTGGGGACGCGATCCGATGGCGGCAGGCCAGCGCCAGGTCAAGCCCGCCGCCCATGCAGTATCCCGAAACAGCGGCATAGACCGGGGCAGGGAAGCAGTCGATTGCATCCATCAAGGACTGTCCGATCTTGGAGAATTCAAAGGCTGCCGGGCCGTCGAGAGCAGAAACCTCTTCCAACTCCGCGCCCGCGGAAAAGAATCGGTCGTTCCCGGCGAACACGATCGGCCGCTTTTCGAGGGCTAGCTCGGCGACCGCATCCGTGAGCGAACGCACGCACTCGCGCGTAAGGCGGTTGGTCCCATCCGTGGACTCAAGTCGCAGGAGAAAGACTCGCTCTTTGTCCTGCAGCGAAAAGAATCGAGAAACCATGAAGGACCGCTTCCTGAAACTGAGGCGCCGAACACGAAGGCCCCCTCGGTCGCCCGGAACCTAAGTAACCCGATGCTCGCAGCCGGTTTTGCCGAAAGTCAACTTAGGCGGAGAGTCAAGGTCCGTTCGGCGTAGCAGCGAGAATCTTGCCCCAAAGGAAAAAGGCTATATGTTACGGGTTTCTAACACGGCGGTCGCGTTTCTAGCTCTGGCTGCCTCACTCTGGGCCCAGGACTCCGCTCCCGTCGATCAGAGAACGGTTGCACTTCTGGTGGAGCAAGTGAAAGCGCTACAGCAAGAAACCAGCGATCTGCGGGAGAAGGTGAAGAAACTCGAGGCGGATCGCCCGACTGCCCCGTCCGCTGTCGCCGCATCCGCAACCGTTGCTCCCCAGCCGCCCCAACCCACAGCTGAGGCCACACCGGCTGAATCCTCCCCAGAACTTGCTGCCGCGATGCACGATCTGCATGGCATTCAGTGGCGTGGTTTCGGAGAACTCGACTACCAGGCCCTCGATCAGCGGCAGCCGGAACTGGGTACCTATGGCTTTGTGCCCGGTTCGGCGGCAAACTTTTACACCGGAGACTTCGATCTGTTCCTCCACTCCCGGTTGACCGAACGGACCAGCGTACTCGCCGACATCAGCTTTGAAGAAGGCGACGCGCAGAGCTACAAGCTTGACCTGCGCCAGGCCCTGCTGAAATACGAAATGAATGAGCACCTGAAAATCTCTTTTGGCCGCTACCAGACCGACATCGGATATTACAATTCCGCCTTCCGCAGCGCGGCCTGGTTGCAAACCACCGCCGATCGCCCCCTCATTATGGAATATGCCAGCAACGGCGGGTTGCTCCCCACCCAGGCGGTGGGCGTTTCCCTCACCGGTGCCATCCCCTCAGGAAGACTCGGCTTGAACTACATCGCTGAGTATGGCACCAGCGACACCATCCGGCCCGACCTCAACGGCGCCGGCACTTTCAACGATGAGAACGACGGCAATCACGTGCTCGTCGGTTGGTTTGCCCGCCCTGACTGGGCTCCAGGCCTGCAACTCGGGGGCTCGTTCTTTCACGACAAGATCAGCGATTCTGAGGTTTCCCTGGCTGACCGCTTCGGTCAAACCATTCTTAACTCCTATGTCGTCTACATCGCCCACGGGATTGAATCTCTGAACGAGGTCTTCCTCATCCGCGAAACCCAGTTGGCGACCGGTACTGTCTCCAACATGCCGGCTTTCTACTCGCAGATCTCCCGGCGATGGGGGCGTGTGCGTCCCTTTGTCCGCTACCAGTACATCAACGCATCCCGACGGAACACGATTTTCAACGACGTAGGCTTGCGGGCCGGCCCCTCTTTCGGCGCTCGTTACGACTTCAACGACTACGTCGCGTTCAAGGCACAGTTAGATCACACGCAGCGTCAGGCGTTGCCCGACCTGAACGGCTTGCACCTGCAGGTTGCTTTTACCTTTTGACACGGCATGAATGGACGATCCATCTCGTTTCTGTTGGTCACCTTCCTGGCTAGCCTGGCGTTCATACCGACAGCCGCGGCACAGAAAGACTTGGCGGTCGTCGTCAATCCTGGGAATCCAATCGCTAACGTCAGCCTGGGCGAGCTGCGCAAACTGTTTAACGGAGAGAAACGTTCCTGGCCGGGCGGCATGGGCGTCAAACTCATCGTACGCTCCCCGGGCAACCGCGAACGAACCGCTCTGCTGCAGTTCCTCAACCTGTCGGAAACCGACTACAAGCAACACTGGACAGCCCTGGTGGTTCGCGGCGAGGCCGACACCGAACCCTTCGCTGCTCCCTCAATCGGCATGGTGCTGGAGGCCGTCAGGGCCCTGCCCGGGGCCATCAGCCTGGTGTATGTCGGCGACCTGAAGCCGGGAGTGAAAGTGATCAAGATCGATGGATTGTTGCCCGGCGCCCCGGGCTATCTGCTCCGCTGAGATTTTCCCGCTAGCCAGTCTTTTCCACCCATTCCGCCAGCCGGCAGCCGTCTTCCTCCAGCAGAAACGTTCCCACCCCATAGCATTCCCCGACGATGCGGTGCGATTCCAGATCGCGAGCGGTGCGCGTGATCCATTGCTGCCCCACGCGGTATTGCGCGGCAGTGAACCACTTCTGCGGTAGAACTTCCACCAGTCCAGCCTGGGGGTAGAAAACAAAAAGCGCAAATGCCGGATCATCGTTCGACATCGCCTTGTAGCTGGTGGGGACGATCAACTCGTCCAAGGTGGCCAGTTCTCGCGGAACCTCGATCTTGTGCATGCCCGGGCCCAACGTGAGCGGCACTTCGAAATCCGCAATGGGCGCCGTCGCCGAGTAAATGCGGTCGGCAGAGGGTTTGAACCAGCCCGCGACCTCCGCCAGATCGAAAGCCTTCAGCTGGTCGGGATCGAAGCAGGCGAGGCGAATGTTGCGTCCCTCTGGGCACCAGATGCCGATAAAATGCGGCGGCACCAGAAACGGACGGCAGTAAGTGTTGAGTGCGAGGCGTCCCTTGTCCAGTTCCTGCTCAAGGCCGAGGGTCACGAGGTGGGCAATGGGGCCTTGATCCCCGTGATGAGCCCAGACGAAACGCTGCCCCGCCAGCGAGCGGAAAGCAGGGAAGGTTTTCCAATACCACGGCACCGGGCCGACCGTTTTGGAGAGGATGTCCCGGACGCGGGACGCGCTAATCCCGGCCATCAGCCGGCCGCCGGCACGCCGGGTCCCTTCACGTGCGCGCGAATGAACTGGACGATGTCGTCCATCGCCGTGCCCGGCTGGAAAATCGCGGCCACGCCTATTTTCTTCAGCCCCTCGATATCCTGGTTGGGGATTATGCCGCCCACCACCACGACCACATCGTCCATCTTGTTCTGTTTGAGCAGGTCCATCACGCGCGGCACGATGGCGTTGTGCGCGCCGGAAAGAATCGACAGCCCGATCACCTGTACATCTTCCTGCAGCGCCGCGGTGACGATCATCTCCGGCGTCTGCCGCAGGCCGGTGTAGATCACTTCCATGCCCGCATCGCGCAGTGCGCGGGCAATCACCTTCGCGCCGCGATCGTGCCCGTCGAGCCCGGGCTTCGCCACCAGAACTCGGATCTTCAGGTCAGCCATCGAACACCATTTAACCACAGAGGCCACAGAGGTTCACAGAGGCAAGGAAGGATGTTGCAAGATATTAGGGCGTTTCCCGTGAACCTCAGCGCCCTCTAGCGCCCTCTGTGGTTAAACTGTCTTGATATCCAAACTCCGCCACATGTACCAGCAAGCCACGCTGCGGTACGGTTCCCACGCCCGCGCAATCTTCTCCATATCTTTCGGCTTGGGCAGCTTGCGCTTCTTGTAATGTTTCTTGATGGCCATCTGCACGCCGTAATCGCCGGTGGGCAACACATTCGGACGCCGCAACGAGAACATCAGAAACATGTGCGCGGTCCACACCCCCACGCCCTTCACCTGTGTCAGGTGCTGAATGACTTCCTCGTCCGACAGTTCTGGCAGCCGCGCAAAGTCGAGCAGTCCGGCCGCCGTTTTTGCCGACAGATCTTTCAGATAGGCCGACTTCTGCTTCGACAACCCGACGCTGCGCAATTGCTCATCGCTCAGTTTGAGAATGCCTTCCGGAGTGAGCGGATCGCCCGCGAGCGCAGCAAAGCGGTTGAAAATCGTTACCGCTGCCTTGCCGTTCAACTGCTGGTAGACAATTGCCTCGGCAACACTGGAAAACTCCGGTACTCCATATTCCATGCGGCACGGCCCCACGCGCTCAATAATGGCGCGCAAGACAGGATCGGATTTCTTCAGATGATTCACAGCCTTTCGCATGGCCTATAGATTTACCACAAAGAGCGCCACAGGCGAAGAAAAAACGAATCACAGGTTTGCAAATCTTGGTTTATTGCGATCTCTTCACTGCGATCCCTAAGACTTCATATCTCCCACCCCGCAGCAGTTTGTCCGTTCCGATGAACGACCGCGCCGGATAGTCTCCGTGGAAATAGGTTTTGTAAACTCCATTGAACGTCTCGTAGAGCTTCAGGTCGGTGCAAAAGATCTGTACCGAGACCAGATCGTCCATCGTCATCCCGGCGGCCTCGACGGTTTGTTTGATCTCGTCCATCGCCAGTCGGGCCTCATCTTCCGCGCTCGCTGGCGGTGTTCCCGTCTTCGTGTCCAACCCAATGTGTCCGGCAACATACAGAGTGTTTCCCACGAGCACTCCGTCGCTAAACGGCAACCCTTTGGTGTCCGCCGGTCGCGCCGTCACGATGTACTTCCGGTCGGCGCCCTCAGCTGCGATACAAAAGATAAGCAGCATTACTCCCACCACGACTCTGCGTATCATCATTGTTTTTTACCTCTGCAATAGATTTAGAAGTTGTGTTGGAGACTATCACCCTCAGCGGAAAGCAGCCAACAATAGCCCCGCGACACCCCCACTCAGCACCACCCACGCCGGACTCACCTTCCATCGCAGCAACACCGCGAGCGATACGAGCGCGATCCCCCAAGCTTGCCATCCCCTCAACGCATCCGCCGCGAGTCTGAACGTAACGCCACCCATCAGCGCCACCGCGCATACGTTCACCGAATCCAGAAACGCCGCCATCCACGCGGACTGCCTCAGTCGGAACAACACCGGCGCCAGCAGCGCGACGTAAAAAAATGACGGCAGAAAAATTGCCACGGTCGCCACCGCCGCTCCCGGCGCGCCTCCCAGAAGGTAGCCGATAAACGTCGCAGTCGAGAGCACCGGCCCCGGCGTGAATTGTCCGATCGCGACCGCGTCAAGCAATTGCTGATGAGTCAGCCACGCATGTTGCTGCACCAGTCCTTGCTCTAGGAAAGCTAGCAGCACGTATCCGCCGCCATAAAGTACCGCGCCAACTTTGAGGAAGAACAAGCCGATCCGGTAAACGGAAGGCCGGGATGCGATGGCGCCTGCGGCGGCCGACGTGACAGCGACCGCGCCGAACGACCGCAACCATGTGGCCCAGGTTGTCCCGGCCGTGCCTATACCAAGTCCTCGCTGCGGGAGTACAGGAAGAACCGCCAAAGCTCCAGCGCCACGAATGCTCATAGCCCTCATCGCCAGCATGCCCACCAAACCGCCGCCAAACAGAATCGCAATCGGATTCACACCCAGAAGAAATCCCGCGAGTGCCACCCCACCCAACGCGGCTAGTCCCACACCCTTGACTGCGGTCTTCGCCAGGCGCCAGATCGCGATCGCGATGACCGCAATTACCGCGGCCTTGATTCCTCCGAGCAGTGACGCAGCCTGCGTCAAAGCTCCGAACCGCACGTAGGCCCACGCAAATGCTCCTGTGATCAGGGCCGCGGGCAGAATGAAGCTCGCTCCGGCCAAGCACAGACCCATCCAGCCCGCGCGCACGAAGCCCACGCTGATTGCCATCTCGGTGGAAGTCGGGCCAGGGATCAGATTAGCCGCGCCCAGCAGATCGAGAAACTGCTGCCGCGTCAGCCACTGCCGCTTGCGAACGACCTCCGTCTCCATCAGCGCAATGTGCGCCGCGGGGCCGCCAAAGCTGATGGCGCCGAGTTTCAGGAAGAGAACTGCGAGTTCGCGCAGCCTGGTAGGAACAGAGGCGGGTGGCGAGCCCCTCAGGTAAATTTCTCGCGGCTCAGTCACGATCGGTTTCTCGTTCCTTCGCGGATGCAGAAGCCAAGTTTCAAACAACGGACCGATTCCTCGATACCAACAGGAAAAGCGGGCAGGCTTACGAAAGGAACTTCACCGTCTGTTCCACCAACTCCGCGGTCGGTTTATAAGGATCGCCCGGCGCGTCGTACTCGATCGAACAATAGCCCTTGTACCCATGCTTTTTCAGAATCGCAAACGTCTTCGCCAGATCTACGTGCGAAGCCTTGCCCTGATCATCCACCTCGCCGTCTTTAACATGGCAGATCCCGTAGGCGTGCGCGAACATCGCCTCCATCGCTCGGTTCTGGAATTCTTCGTCGTGGGCGGCCAGCGAGTTACCAAAATCCGGCAGCGCCCGCAGCCACGGGCTATTGACCTTCTCAATGACCTGCACGATGAAAAACGGATCTTCGCTGACGGGATTGTCGTTCTCCAGATGGACCACAACATTCATCTTGGCCGCATACTCGGCCACGCGTGCGAGCGTGTCGGCCGCCCTTCCAACATCCGGTTTGGAATCTTTGGCGTCGTCAATGTGGGTGCGAATGCTGGGCGAACCGAGTGCCGCGCCGACATCAATCCAGTGTTTGCTTCCGATCAAAGACTTCTCTCGCTCGGCCGCGTCCGCCGCATACTGGCTGTGACCGGCGTCCACTGCGATGTCCACGATAGCGGAGTGAGCCTTCTCGACCGCGGCCCGGAATTGCTCGAGATATTTCGGATCGGTCGAAGGAAAGATCGGGCTCCACGGTTCGATCTTGTGTACGTTGAATTTCGCGGCGACGTGCGCCGCAAAATCCTTCAACTCCATCTTTTGTGCCTGAGGAATCTTGTTGGCTGTGTCGCCCTTCCATCCCACAATGAACTCGCGAAAGGGATACGCCGCCACCGCGACTCGCTCCCGTGGATCAGAAGGGAACTGAACCGACGGTCCAGAACTGGACGCCTGCGCGAACCCGGGCAAAAGCCAGGCCCCGGCGGCTGCACCCGCGCACCGCCCAACAAATTGTCTTCGTGTGGAAGGGCTCATGCGCGAAAGTGTAACAGAGAGCGACGCTGTGCGACTGCGATCTCTCCGGCTCCAATCGCCCGACAATCGGCGATCCTGGGCCGCCGTAGGCCTCCACTCGACCGAATACGTGGAATATTCCGTCGGCCGCATGACCTCGAATCGGACTCGCGTCGACACATCCGCGCACGAAACTTTAGCTCCAGTCCAGAATCAAGAAAGGCACCTTTGCCGATGTGTCGCCTCGGTGAAACCTCACACGACGTCGTTGGTTACGCCCTGCACCGCCGGCCGCGCTATCCTGCGCAAAGCAAAAATCGCGGCAGCTATCGCCACGCATCCGTATTCCAATAGCATTACCCAGCCAGGAAGAGCCCCCCACGGACGCCCCAGCGAGCGCAAGTGCCATTGGACGTAGGTGGGGATAATGCTCACAGTCCAAATGACGATCAGCAGCGTCGAGGCCGATGTCACAAATGGCAGCAGCCAGAGAAGATACCATGGGAATACGACGGGGGCGCACACAAGAGATGCTGCCATGGGCCAGGCAAATTCAAAACCTCGAACGACAGAGGGCACAGAGTCACACAGAGGCGACACTGTGGCACCTCCTCCGTGAAACCCTGTGTTCTCTGTGGTTAAGATTCCTTTGTCCGGCGCGCCCTCTGGCGTTGTGCTTCTCAGCCAGTTTGCAGTCACTAATCCAACCAGCACCGCCAACCCAACTAGCAACTGCGGAGGCGCCACTCGATCGAATGCCGCGAATACGGGACCATTAAAGCGGAAATTCTGCACATACGTACTTAGCGAGCCGATCGGAATGCGGCCGTGATTAAGAAATGGGATATACAGGAGTGCGACCACCGCTGCGCCCAGCACGGCGTCACGAATGCGAATCCGCTTCCAGTAAAGAGGCAAAAGTACGACCGGCAGAAATTTCACTGCTATAGCGAGCCCAAGTGCAACGGCCGCAGTGGCCCGCCATCGGCGCACCAGCGCAGCGGCGGACACCAGTAACAATAGGGCGCCAACAATATCAATGTGGCCGCTTCCCGCCACCTCAATGGCCAACAACGGATTCCAGGCGAACACCAGAACCAGGTGTGCTGCCTGCCGCGTAGAACGCAAGACATCGAGCAGCACGAAAACAATTGCCAACTCGCAAACCACAAATGCCACTTTGAATGTAAAGGTGGACTCGTGAATCGCGGTGACCGCGCGAAAAAAAAGCTGCGCTCCTGCTGGATATGGGCTGGGCAGATCTGGATTGTTCAGCGTGCG
This sequence comes from Acidobacteriota bacterium, assembly GCA_013289685.1. GTDB lineage: Bacteria > Acidobacteriota > Terriglobia > Terriglobales > Acidobacteriaceae > Sulfotelmatobacter. Next base: position 48,844 of record JABCZL010000022.1, read on the forward strand.
GGTCTCGGATGTGTGCAACGCGGCGAACGCAGGATCGCTGGGAATGACAAGATAAGGGTTGTAGCCGAGCATCTGCAGGCGGCCATCCCAAACATAGCGATGGATATCGTCATCGGCGCCCGCCGGCAGCCGAAGGAATTCAACGTGCCACACAGCAGCCAGGACGAGCCCAATAACGACGATGCGTCGGGAAAATGTCGGCGTGGCGAAAAATTCACGGATCGCTAAGAGGTACGCGATTCCCGCAACCGTCAGCGAGGCCATGAAGTACGGTCCACCCCTATCGCCGAAGTTGCGTGAGCAGATCGTCAGCGCCCCGCACAACGCGGCGCCGAGTGAATACACTCTCCACTCGGAGATGACCTTCACTATTACAGTTCTCCCGTGCCCGTCCGTGATTGCGCGGCCGCAAGCTCCCACTCTCTTAGCCACGCCGCCGTGCGGGGCGCCCTCGCCGGAGCCATACGCAGCTCCTCTGCCAACCGAGTCAAGTCGTCAGCTACATCAATATCGTAAAAAGGATCTGCGAAACCTACGGAGAGCTCAAGTGTTCGTGCCCGCGAGAGGAGTCGCTCCAGCGCACTGCTGGTGCCCATTCCGTCGCCTGCGAAAAGCGTAGGATAAGAAGCCTTTGCCCCGACGAGATAGTAGCCTCCGTCGTGGGTTGGTCCAACGACTACATCATGCGCGGTCAGCGTTTCGAACGCGTCTTCCAGAACAGCACGCGGCAGGTGTGGGCTGTCGCTGTTGAAGGCAATGATGCGCCGCCAACGGTTTTCTGTGAAGTGCGCAAACACCGACGTAAGGCCAGCGGCAAGACCTTCACCTTTCTGGGCAACCACACTCGCGTCACTGCCAGCCAATTGCTCCAGCTCGTTTACGTCGGTCTCCGGGCACATGATGGCAACCTCCACATCCTGCAATGACCGCGCCAGTGCCAGCGTGTCTTTCAGAAGACAGCAATAGAAAGCAGTGACAGCCGCAGGAGAAAGGCTGGCCGCCAGGCGGGTTTTGACCGCGCCCGGCCTGGGCGCCTTTGCCATAACAACGAGCGTTCGACCCTGGTTGGGCGAGTGGGCTTTAATCTCGCTGGAGGATTCCATAGCAGATGGCTCTTGGGAGGCGGTCGATCAATCCAAAGCGCGTTTCTAGTCACTGATCCGCGTGAGAGTTGCCAAAGGATATAAGCACCTTCACAGCTGAGTAATAATCTCACGGATTTTTAGAAGCTGCGCAAGAGAAAGTCACGTGCGCTCGCGAGCACTCTCGCTCGTGCCGCCTGGTCAGGCAGGATTCGGGCGATTGCAACCGCCCCAATCATCGTGGAAAAGATCGCCGAGAATGCGCGTTCTTTGTCAGCAGCCCTTCGGCCCGGCATCAGGAGAAGCATTCGCCTCTTGTATTTGATCATTTCCCTGCGGATCGGGGCCTTCATTGCATGGCCCGCCCGCGCCAACTCGGGCGCAAGTGCCGCCAACGGGCACCCGGACTCGGCATGATTGCAGTGTTCCGGACTCAGGTAGGCCTTCACAACCGCCTTCCACGCCGTCCCAGGTTTGGACTTTTGGGCGATTTGAGCCAGGCGGTCGGCGATTTCCCGGAATGCCTCGCTTAGCGACTCCGTAAGCAGGTCATCCTTGCTGCCGAAGTGCTTGTAAAAACCTCCGTTGGTCAGCCCCGAGTCTCGCATAACAGATGAAACCGCGGCGCCCGCGATGCCTTCAGCGCGAACACGCCGAGCGGCGTCCTTCAGAATCTTCCGATGGACCTCGACTTTGTGCTGGGGCCGATAACGCATGACTGATTATAGGATGCCGGCGATCATCTTGCGGTTCAATTATCCGCCGCTGAGCCTGGCGGCAAAGAAATTCTGAATCTATAGGATTATGCATATAATCCTATGCACACAGGAGGGAAAAATGTCAACGCAAACCATCTTTCAAGTGCACCTCGTTTTAGGCTATGTCGCGTGGCTGCTCTGCTTCAGTGTGTACATCCTGCCTTGGCTCAAGTCGATAAACCGTTTCGAAGCTCAACGCGCCATCGCTACTCTGCACAGCTTCCGCTTCTTCGGGCTGGTCTTCATCCTTCCAGGCGTCGTCGGGCCTAATCTGCCGGCGAGCTTTGCCACGTTCGCCGCCTACTGGGACCTGGCCACGGGAGTGCTGGCCATGCTGGCGCTTCTGACGGTAAGAGTACGCCCGCTATTTTGGCTGTTCGTGGTCGCCTTCAACCTTGTGGGGACGGCGGACCTGGTCCTCGACTATTACCACGCCGTCCGGGTCGGGCTTCCTGCTGTGGCAGGGCAGATAGGAGCAGCATACGCAATCCCAGTCATCTACGTTCCCATCCTGATGATCACGCACGTCGTCGCACTTTATTGGCTGGTGCGTCCTCAGCCCAGGGAGGCTCGGGTGCTCACCGCCGCCGTGGCCGCGCCTCAGATCGGATGAGCCGCCTCAACTAAATGTCTTGCCCGGAGAAGTTTATGACCGATACCACCACGGAGAGCGCCGCTTGCTGTGCCTGGACTCAATCCGGGCGTGGCGTTCCGCTTGTTCGGTGCCGGAAGTAATAGCGCACGATCAAGCTCAGGATGAACCAGGCGGCGCCAACCGTGCCCTTCAGCGTACCGCTGATCTTCGATTTTCCGATGCGCGGGTAATAGCTCACCGGGACTTCTACCACGCGGTATCCAGCCAAGGCGCCTTTGAGAATCATCTCAACTGCCCAGCCATAGGTGGTCTCTTCGAGCGCGAGCGCGCGCAGCACATCGGCGCGGGCAGCGCGAAACGGGCCGAGATCGGTGATGTCGAGTCCATAAAGAATCCGGATCAGGCCCGCGGCGAGACGATTCCCAAACACCTGATGCCACGGCAGCGCCCCAGCAGACCGCCGCTCCTGCAGGCGGGAACCGAGCGTGATGTCCGCGCGCCCTTCCGCAGGTCCGTCAATGATTGGCGCTAAGAGAATCGGCAGTTCCGAGGGACGATCGCTGTAGTCGCCATCCAGGAACACAACCACGTCAGGGAAATTTGCCGCGGCCAGCCCCGTGAGGCACGCTCGCCCATAGCCCCGGCGCGGTTCCTGAACCACGCGGACTCCCATTCTTGCGGCGATCTCGGGCGTCCCGTCATTCGAGTTGCTATCGACAACGATGACCTCTGTCGTGAGATCGGACGGCAGATCCGCTAAAACGCGCTCAATCGCCAACGCTTCATTGTGGGTAGGGATGATGACGGATACGCGCACCTGATCGTGATTCAAGTGGGCCTTATTCAATTGAACCTCATTCAATTGAACCTTATCCAATTGAACCTGGCACAATCACCACAGCGATTACCAGAAGAGAGAAGATGGCCACCGTTGCGCGAGCCACGCGTCAACGCCCCATTTCCGGCCGGCGCTTCCGATCGCGACCCCGAGCGATGCCAGCACCGGAACCAGCAGTTCCCAGATCCACGCAGTGCCCCACTCCGAAATCCAAAGGCTGCCGAGATATAGAAACGCCACAAATGCGGCTGGCCGGGTAAGCAGACCGATGACGAGCAGGATACCGAGAGAAATCTCGGTCATGGCCTGCATAGGAGCCGCCATCGCGGCATGGCTTGCCGCCAGGCCCATCACCGCCTTCCAGGCAGCCGGGGAGTGGCTCGCCTTGATGTAATAATTGATCAGACCCGCGTAACCCGCCGGGGTGTAGAGGCCTTTCCCCAAATTCTCGAAAAAGACCCACACCAACATCGCGCCGATCGTCACGCGCACCAGCGCCAGCCCGTTTGCCGCGGGCAGCAGTTTGACCTCACCTGAAGGCGGGCTTGTATTCGGCCCCATGGGAGAACCTCGTTACGTGTAAATGCCGTGCCCCTTTGCGAGGAGCGGCCTGGTTCGAAAGAATGATCAAACATCCTATGCCGTTTTTGGCGCCATGGCTAGTGGGGGTTACACCAGTGGAGTGTGCAAGAGAACATTCAGATTGCTCACGGATGTAAAGAAGGTAGAAGTCCCGCCTCTCGCAGCTGTCGCGAGTGGCCGGCGTACAAACCATCGCGGATATGCCGAATGCGTTGACGGAATAAACGCGCAGCGAAAGGACGAACTCTTTCTGCGGTGCTTTGGTATCAGTTGCGTATAGTGGTGGAGGCGGCGGGAGTCGAACCCGCGTCCGAAAATGTTACTGGTCAAGAGAACTACATGCTTAGTCGAGTTCATGCCCTGGGCATTACCCCAGGACGTTCGCGGTCCGCGCTCAGAACCGACAAGAAACGCGTCCCGCTAGCCTGTGATCTTAGCCTCCCGCCCCAGACGTAGACGAGAAGAGCAGCCCGCTGTGTGACGTCCTTCGGAGGCCCACGGGCGAAGCCTCCTCGGACGGCTGCCTAAACTAGTTAGGCTGCGTATGCCATCTGTTGATTGGCAATTATCATTTTGCCCACGATTACGGGTGTGTGCACCCCGGCATGCCTCTTGGCCGCAAGCATCTCCGTCGAAGCCGTGACGCCCCCACTGGTGGGATGGCCATTCAAAGAACTAACAACGCATCAGGCTCTGGGGCTACGCCCGAAGAGCCTCTTCCAGACTAGGGGCTGCGACGGGGGAAGTCAAACCCCGAACGTACCCTGTCCTAGACATTATGGTTAGATGCCTAATGGCGCGTTTCGGCTCTTTCGCTGCGGGATTCCACTTCTCTTCATGACCGTTTCCTTGCAAGGACAGGAGGCGCAACGCTCTTCTTAAGTGAATAAAAAATAATAACAAGAGCCCTTCGTTATCTTGCCGGTTCCCCGTTCGTCAGTCATGCTCGGGCTGATGTGATCAATCGAACAAATCGCGGGGTCGGACTGGCCTGAACAGCGCCTCGCCTTCCCACTGAAAATCACAGGAACACAACGACGCCCTTAGGACGACTAAGACCATAAATCGCGCTCAGACTTAGAAACGGATCCAGCGTGGAAACTGCGGCTAAGAAAGCCCCGACTCCCGTCGTGTTTGCAGCCAAGCCGATTCCGACCCCGGCCGTATTGCTGGCCATGCTGGCTGTATCCAGCAGGGTGAGCGACCTGATCCTGTCGCCGGGCAGCTTTCCCATGGTGGAACTCTCCGGCAAATTAACTCCGGTCAAAATCTCTGGCATGCCGCCGTTAACTCCGGAGGACACGCGCCGCATCGCCTATGAACTGATTGAGGACAACAAACAGGCCACCGACTCACTACAGAACCTGGGATCATGTGACATTTCTTATCGTCTGCCGGGCCGCTGCCGGTTTCGCGTCAACATATTTCAACAGCGCGGAAGCCACGCCATTGTGATGCGTGTAATCCCTCAGGTCATTCCTACGCTCGCGGACCTGAAACTGCCTCCGCAACTCTCGGAAATCGCCGACCTCCAGAATGGCATCGTTCTAGTAACCGGTCCTACGGGATCGGGGAAGTCCTCCACCCTGGCCGCAGTGCTGGATCGGATTAATGAAAGCCACGCCTATCACATTTTGACCATTGAAGATCCCATTGAGTTCATGCATCGGCACAAGTGCTCGATCGTTCACCAGCGCGAACTCCACAGTGACACTCCCAGTTTTGCGCTCGCTCTGCGGGCCGCATTGAGACAAGCTCCCAAAGTTATTCTCGTAGGCGAAATGCGCGACAAAGAAACCATTGAAATCGCACTGGAGGCGGCGGAGACGGGCCATCTGGTTCTTTCCACTCTGCACACCATTGACGCTTCCAAAACTGTGGAGCGAATCATCGGGGCTTTTCCCATGGGGGAACAAGACACCATTCGCAACCGCTTGGGAAAGAGTTTCCGGGCGATTATTTCTCAGCGGCTCATACCGCGGAAAGACGGCAATGGACGTGTCGCGATCGTGGAGATTCTGAAATCAACGCTCCGCACCCGCGAGTACATCGAAAAGGGCGAGCAGGATGGCAAGACGCTTCTCGAAGCGATGACCGATGGCGACACCGATGGAATGCAGCACTTCGACGGCGAGATCGAAAAACTCGTGCGAGCCGGTGTCATCGACATCACTACCGCCCTTGCCTACGCTACAAACCCAGGGAATCTGCGGCTTGTGCTGACTGACATGGGCAGTGCCGCGACGGAATAGTGGCGGCTCCAGTCACTTTGACTTGGCGTCCCGCGGTAGCCGGCCTTCCAGTCTCGTCTTCACCTCTGGCCACTCGCTATCGAGGATGCTGAAGTAAACCGTATCGCGCACGCGTCCACTCCATGTCAACAGATGCCGGCGCAGCGTGCCTTCTTCTTTCGCGCTGATGCGCAGAATCGCGTTGCGCGACTTCTGGTTCAGCGTGTCCGTCTTGAGTTCCACCCGCATGCATCCCCACACTTCAAACGCGTGCCGGAACATCAGGAATTTCGCCTCCGTATTGACCGCCGTGCGTTGCCATGCTGGCGCGATCCAGGTCGACCCGATCTCCACCCGCCGGTTGATGCGATCAATGTTCATAAAGCGCGTGCTGCCGATCACCCGCCCGCTCGCGCGTTCGACCGTGGCAAACACCACTGACTCTCCCCGTTCCTGCTCCTCGAACGCCCTGTCGATAAGCCGCTGAAAATCTTGCGGCGTTTTCATGGAGTAGGGAATCCAGCGAAAAATGTCCTCCAGATCATCCTTCGCAATTTCCCATAAGAGCTCGGCGTGCTCCCGGCGAACCGGTTCGAGACGAACCACGGACCCCTCCAGCGTCAGCGGCAATACAATATTCAGCGGATCCATCGTTGACATACTTCTCGCAATCCGATCTGGGCAGGGCAATGCCTCCCTGAGATTCGCGGAAAAACTCCGGGTTGGTCTCGCTTTGAAAGGGCGCGGCTTAAAGCCGCGCCACTCGGCGCCTACAGAGATCGCGGCTTTAGCCGCTGAGCGCAGCTGGGTGAGACGATTCTCCCGCAGGCGTTATCATAACTTGCATCTTGCGGCGTTTTCAGGCATCTCTAGTACGGCGCGAGTTTCCGTTGCACGGAGTCTGTTCAGCGAAGACTTGGCGTTGACGAGCGGCGTTGACCTGACATGATCTCACGCGTCAAACAGCATCCATGCAACAATCAACAGACCACTGTTGTCAGGAGAACTCTTAAGTGAAGGCGCAGTGTCTACCGTTCTCCCAAATCCCGCACACCACGCGCCTGTTCGCCGACTTCCTGACCTACCAACCTAATATCCAGCCGTTCTATCCGAGGTCGCCTAATTTCAACGAGTGGCTGAAAGAAGAAGCGGCCAAGATCTCCTACGATTCCTCCCGCCGCGAGCGCGTCGCCGCCATCCTTGAACGCCAGAACAAATCCTGGGACGCCTCGCCGAAAACGCTGGCCAATCTCGATCGTCTTCGCAAAGGCGCAGCAGCGGTCGTCACCGGACAGCAAGTCGGACTTTTCGGCGGCCCGATGTTCGCTATCTACAAAGCTCTCACTGCGGTCAAACTCGCAGAAGAGGCCACCGAGGCGGGAATCGACGCTGTCCCGGTTTTCTGGCTAGCCACTTACGATCATGATCTGGCCGAGGTGAATCACGTTTCCATCCCCAGCCCGGACGGCGCTCTGCAGGTACTCACTACGCCGAGTCATGACGTTCCCGGCGCACCCGTCAGCGCTGTGCGCCTGGGCGACGAGATCATACCTATTGTCGAGCAGGCCGCCAACCTGCTCGGCGATTCCGAGGCCGCGCAGTTTCTGCGCGACACTTACCGCCCCGGCGAGACTCTGGGCACAGCCTTCGCCCGGCTCTTTGCCCGTATCTTTGCGGACTGGGGAGTGATTCTGCTCGACGCCTCCGACCCGGAACTTGACCGCGTCGCCGAGCCGATTTATCGCGCAGCCGTCGAGCGCTCCGCTGAACTCACCGCCACGCTCCTGGCGCGAGGTGAAGCACTGGAGGCGGCCGGCTACCACCAGCAAGTAAAAGTCACTTCGTCGTCGGTGCTGCTCTTCACCTTGCAGCAAGGTGCCCGCACGCCGATTCATCGGCGCGAGCATGGCGGCACTGTAGAATTTCTGACCGGCTCCGACGCCACGGCAGAGAAGCTTTCGCAAGCCGATCTGCTCGCCCGGATCAGTGCGAGTCCAGAACTATTCAGCCCAAACGTTCTGCTGCGCCCCATCGTCGAGGACTATCTTTTGCCCACGCTGGCCTACACCGGAGGCGCAGCCGAGACCGCCTACTTCGCGCAGGCCGGAGCGGTGTTCGAAGCGCTTCTCGGCCGCGCGACGCCCATTGTCCCGCGTTTTTCGGCCACCGTCGTCGAACCGAAGACCCAGCGCCTGATCGAGCGCCATGGAATTACAGTGCCGGATGTGTTTGCGGGGCCCGAGGCGTTGCGCCGTCAACTCGCGGAGCGCGGATTACCAGAAGATCTGCAAGCCGCCTTCGACGCCGCAAGGAAATCGCTGGATTCACACTTGTTGAGCGTCAAAGAGAAGTTGGTGAAGCTCGACCGCACTCTGGTCGATGCCGCGGAGACGGCCCGCTCGAAAATTGAATATCAACTCGAACGTCTCCAATCCCAGGCGGCTCGAGCAGAAGCGCAAAAAAGCGAACTCGTGACGCGCCATGCTGAAAGTCTGAGTCAGGCGCTCTATCCCGATAAAGGACTGCAGGAGCGCGCCATCGGCGGCGTCTACTTCCTGGCACGCTACGGCCGCGAATTCCTGCACCAGCTTCACGACGCCATCCAGCCCGACTGCCACGACCACCAGATTCTAGAGTTGTAACCGCTACGCCGACCGCCGCGAACGTCACTTCTGCTTGAGCAACATTTCGATCGCTAATTTCACTTGAGCGTAATTCGCGTCATTCGGCGCGCCGTGCATTTGTTGGACGATATTGCTGGCGCGTCCAAGGATTACCAGGTACGCGTCGTCCGGCTCCTTGTAGCCAACCAACCTCTTGAGCGCCACTTCGCCTTGAAGGATGGGAACAAAGTGATCGCGGTTGTTTTCCGGCACGCCCTTTCGCATTCCAGAAATTACCATACCCCGGACAAGCCGCGGAACGTCTTCCAGCACTGGAAGTTGATAAATCTCAAATGTCGGTCGTGTTCCGAAATCCGCTCGAATCTTGTCGGCCCAGGCGCTCGTCTGGACCTTGGAAGCCTTAGAAAATCCGAAGATGAGAACGGCCACCTTGCCCGCTGCGGCGTCCGGCAACACTACCTTGTTTCCGGCAAGGCTGTCGCCTTCGGTTCTTGGCATTCCTGACACACCTTGAGCAAGCGATGAAGACACCAAAGCAAGGCAGCAGCAAAAGCGAAGGATCGCAGTGGAATGTTTCATAACCATAACCCCACAGTAATGAATCATCGCTCTTTCGCGCTACTTGCCCTCGCTGGTTGCCAGATAGGTCCCCAGGCCAATCATGATCGCACCCGTCACCGTTCTTTGCCGCCGGCGGAAGGTTGACGACGATCGAATGCGTTCTCCCAGCGGGCCAGCCAGCGCGATCACAATCAAATCCGCCGTTGTGTTCATCACCACCGACATTGTTCCCAGCGCAACGAACTGCAGGAAGGAGTGTCCGCCGCCGCGGTTTACGAACTGCGGAATGAACGAGAGAAAGAACAAGGCGGTCTTGGGATTGAAAACTTCCGTTGCCACACCTTGCCAGAAAGGATTGCGCGCAGGCCCGTTGAAATCAGCAGCGACATCGGAGTTCTTCCGTGCGTCGAGAATCATCCGCACGCCCAGAAAGCATAGATAAGCCGCGCCAACATATTTCACCGCAGCGAACGCCATCGCCGACTTAGCCAGCACAATCGAGACGCCCAGCGCCGCCGCGAACACATGCACCATCCCGCCCAGAAACGTGCCGAACGCCGACAGCACTCCCTCGCGCTTTCCGCCGGCAAGACTGCGGGCAAGCACATATAGCATTCCAGGGCCAGGCGCGATCGCCAGCAGCACGGCCGCCGTCAGAAAAAGAAGGAAACGCGTGGAATCGAACATTACTTCTCACCCCCTCGGTTTCTTAAGTTATTGCTTAAGCCAGTCTTCCAGTCCCGCGAGCGATTCCACCCGCGGATATTCACGCTCGCGGTACGCTCCCGCCACGTCGAACAGCACCGCTTGCATTCCCGCGTTGCGCGCACCGACGTAGTCAATGGAGTACACGTCGCCCACGTACAGGCTCTCGGCGGCGTCGGCCTTCATGTCGCGCAGCGCTGCTTCGAAGATCGCCGGATGCGGCTTCTCGTGCCCAACATTGCCGGAATCGGTGATGCTGGCAAAGCAGTCCACAATCCCGCAGCGCCGCAGCACGGCGTCGATCTTGCCGTCGGCGTTCGAGATCACCGCAATCGCGTATTCTTGCCGAAGACGTTCCAGCGCATCGCGCGTGCCCGGCACGATCTGGTCCCAGTTGGCTGAGTTCTGCGTGTTCTCGACCAGTGCATCGCGCACGCCGTGCGAAGCAACGTCCAGAGCACCCAGTTGCTGCAGCAGGTGCGTGTAAAACGTCCACCAGAAGCTGTGATCGACTTTGCCCGCGATCATGCCCTGATCAAATTCCTGTTTCGTGCGCCGTTCCAAAGCCTGCCAGGTCGCGAGCGCCGGCTGACGATCCACCGGCAGCGGCGCCAGTATGCGGCCGCGATTGGGAAACAGCAGAGTATTGCCCACGTCGAAGAAAATGAAACGGCATTTGGCCATGATTTATGTTAACTAACGCTCCTATTAACCAACGCTCCATATTACCCAAGGCACCGTCATCCAGTGCGCCTCTTGACCAGAAGGTTGCTCCGCTTGGCCAGAGCCGTGAACCGCACTGGGAAAAGATGTAATATCCAATACTCAGGCTCGGCCTGACCGTCGGTGTTCGGGCCCCTTTTCAAGCTATGGCGATACCTGCTGCAGTGTCGTTGGTCGCTGGCTTCACCCGCACCACGCGGGCTGCACTCACGCTGTATCCGGCGGCGCGGGCGGGCGCGGCCGTGCTCTTCGGTGTGGCCGTGGCGGCGCTTTACCGCGGGTCGCGCGAGGACGTTTACAACATTCTCTGGGCGGTGGTATTCGGCTTCGCTACCTTGAATATTCTCAGTCTGGCGGCGCGGCGCCTGGAGCCGACCCGCCGCGGCCTGAGCTTTGGGGAACTGATGGCCGTGATGGTGGTGCTGCTGTCGGTCTTCCTGTTGGGCTGGGAAATGCTCACCCTGTTCCACGTCTTCCCCATCAAGCTAAAGCACTGAAAACGCAGGGCGAAAGTTTTCCACAGTGTTCCTGCAGGAACGTTTGTACGTACATTCATCATGCTCAAATCTGGCGAGTAGCGCCGGCATCTTGCCGGCTGTCGCGAGGGCATCCCTGCCCTCGCAGCCTGAAGCAACCCCCACAACTGCCGGGATCGCGGCGCTACTTCGTAAGCTCCCTTTTGCGGTATGATTCGATTACATGGCGAAGCAGCCCCCTAATTTCGAAGTGACCTGCCCGTGCTGCAGCGCGTTGCTGAAGATCGACGTGGAGACTCGCGCCGTCATCGCCCACACCGCGGCGGTAAAGCCCAAGACCTTCAGCGACATGGAGGCTGCGGTCAAATCCATGCGGGAGCACGACAGCCGCCGCGAGTCGATCTTCCAGCAGTCGGTCGAAGCCCAGAAGAACGCCTCATCGCTCCTGGAGAAAAAGTTTCAGGAGGCGATTAAGAAGGCGAAAGAGACTCCCGACACCGGCAAGCCGATTCGGGATTTTGATCTAGACTGATTCGCACCCGCTGATTTGCAGCCTGACTTGCCCGAATATGAGCCGTCCTCTCCTTCTTGGCCACAGGGGCGCCCGCGCCCTCAAGTCGATTCCGGAAAACACGATCGCCTCGTTCGACCAGGCGTTGGCCGACGGCTGCGATGGTTTCGAATTCGATGTGCGCCGCACGGCCGATGAAGAGGCGGTGGTCTGTCATGACCCGAAGGCCGCCGGATTTGAGATTTCCCGCGCAACCGCGAAGCAGGTTTCACAGCTGCCTCGGCTGCGCGATGTTCTTCAGCGCTACCGCGATTCGTTTCTGGACATTGAGTTGAAGGTGAAGGGCCTGGAGAGAATCACGCTCGATCTGTTCCTCCGGCACAAGCCGCGCCGGGGATTCGTGGTTTCATCCTTCCAGCCCGGAGCGCTGAAGTCCGTGAATGCGCTGGATGCAACGATTCCACTCGGCCTGATTTGTGAGTCCAAGACCCAACTCCGCCTCTGGAACGAGCTTCCGGTCGAGTATGTGATTCCACAGCAGGAACTGGTCGAGTCCGATCTTGTCCGAAAAATAAAAGGAGCGGGAAAGAAAATTCTGGTCTGGACGGTGAACGATCCCGCGGACATGAAGCGCTTCGCAGAGTATGGCGTCGACGGCATCATCTCCGACGATACAAGCCTTCTTTGTCGTACGCTGGCCGCTCAGATGTGATCCCAGCAAGGGACGCTTCAGCTTGGGGATGGCGGCGTGTTACTGTGTCGCAGCGACAACACGCCTTATCCAGTCGGAAAATGTTTGCTCGGATAACCACTGCGCTGCTGTTACTTTTCTTCGCCGGAGTGGCGCCACTACATGGGCAGAATCAACCCGCCAGTGTGGATGCGGGACCAATTTCAACGGACCGGCCGGCAGTGACGGATTCCAGTGTCGTCGTCCCGGCTGGCAGCCTGCAGGCGGAAAATGGGTTTCTTGAAACTCGCTATCAAGGGCAGAGTGTGTTGGACGGTCCAGAGACACTGGTGCGATTTGGCGTTGCCAAGCGGACCGAGCTGCGTTTGACGCTTCCAGACTACTTTCGCAACCTGAACACTGGCAGCTCCGGCTCGGGATTCGGCGACCTTGCCATCGGACTAAAACAGCAGCTCGGTCCCACGCCTGGGGGATTCGACGTGTCCGCGGTCCTGTTCCTCAGTTTCCCGACCGGCGCCGACGGCATTTCCAGCGGCGGCTACGATCCGGGATTGCAGGTGCCGTGGTCGCGCGCCCTGTCCGCCAACTGGACCGCGGCCGGAATGTTTTCCGTGTACTGGCCAACCCACGGGCGCTCGCGAAATGTGACTGGCGAGGGCACGTTCCTGTTCGATCGCCAATTGACTGCGCCCTGGGATGCGTTTGTCGAGTACGCGGGCGACTTTCCGGAAATGGGTGGGCCGCGGCACTTGCTGCATTTTGGAACCGCCTTGAAGATCGCCAAGCGGCATCAGCTGGACTTCCATGTCGGTGTGGGACTGTCGTCGGCCGCGGTGGATCATTTCATCGGAATCGGATATTCGTTCCGCATTCAGGCGATCCACCACTAGCGATCACGCTCCTCGACGGGGGTGCTCGGTCTACGGCGGCCCTCGGAATGCCGTTTTCTCCTGACAAAAGAAAAGCACCCACCGCGCGGCGGGTGCTTCATTCCAAACAACGAGCCGGCCTTACGGTAGGAGTTCCTGGGTCAAGACCGCGCCGCCCATCGACGCCAGCACTGCGGATTCCTTGACCGCTTTGTGCGAATCCCGGGCGACCCAGACCGTTTCCTTGTCGTCGCCGCCATCAGCCGAAGTGATATCCACGACGAAGGCATCAAAAGTGCCGGCCGGTACGGTTACTTTGTCGACGCCGGAAACCTTCAGCTGCATCAGCTTCACTTTTTGTTTTTCGACATCAAAGTTCCGGAACGTTGTGGTGTAGCCCTCGGCCAGCGGCAGGCACGAGATGGACTGTTTTGCGCCGGCCGCGTCTGCGAACAGCGGTCCACCCAGATCGACTGAGATGGGCTTGTCCTGTCCATTCATGTTCATGTTGCCGACCGCCTTGTCGCCGGCGAAGTTCAGGTCGATCGCCACCGGTCCCTGTTTCAGGTTGAGCTTGCGCGAGATCAACGTCCCCTTCTCCAGAATGGATACGACGGTCACGGCGCCCTGGGGTGTGTCCATCACGTCGGTTGCGGTCCACGCGCCAGCGTCCTCTGCGATGGTGGTCGCGACGCTGAGTGATATTTTCTGGGCTCCCATCTCGATCTTCGCTTGATATTTGTACGCGCCCGGTTGCAGGTCCATGGCGAGCTTGGGGACGCCGACCGAACCCGCGTCCACTTTCTTGGCCAGGACGACGGTTTTGGGATCGACCGTGACCTCCTTCAAGCGTGCCACCACTTCGGGCGTTCCGCCGTCCTGGAAGCGCCCACCCAGATATCCGGCGAAGAATTTCTCGGTGGCCATCACCGAGGCCATGTTGTTTACCGGACGAGCAAAGCCGTGGCCTTCGTCGGGAATCAGCAGGTATTCCACGGGGAAGCCGCGGTCACGCAGCGCGATCACAATCTGTTCCGACTCGGCGTGGTTCACCCTGGGATCGTTGGCGCCCTGCGCAATCATCAGCGGCGTCTTGATTTTGCCGGCGGAGGTGAGCGGAGAGCGCTCGACCAGCAGCGCTTTCCCTTCCGGCGTGGTGGGATCGCCGATGCGCTGGTAGAACATGGTGCGAATGGATTCCCAGTAGGGCGGAATCGATCCCATGAGCGTGATCAGGTTCGACGGACCAAACAGTTCCACCGCCGCGGCGTATAGATCGGGAGTGAAGGTCACGCCCGCCAGCGTTGCGTATCCGCCGTAGGAGCCGCCGAAGATGCCCACGCGCTTTGGATCGGCAATGCCCGCGTCGACCAGGTACTTCACGCCCCAGGTGACGTCGTCCTGCATCTTGCGGCCCCATTCCTTGTTGCCGGCATCGAGGAACTTCTTGCCGTATCCGGTAGAGCCGCGGAAGTTCATGCTGAGCACGGCGTAACCGCGGTTGGCAAAGAACTGGGCGTACCCGTTGTAGCCCCAGTTGTCGCGGCCCCAGGGCCCACCGTGCGGAAACATGATGGTGGGCAGGTTCTTGCCGGGGATGCCTTTGGGCAGAGTCAGATAGGCTGGGATGTCGAGCCCGTCCGACGATTTGTAATGCACCGGCGTCATTTCCGCGAGCGATTCGCGGGGCAGTTTCTCCCGGACTTTATACTGCAGCGCGAGTTTGTGGGCCTTGCGGTCGAACAGGTAGGTCTCACCCGGCTCGGTATCACTCGAGGCGCTGACCAGCCAGACCCGCTCGTCCAGTGTGGAGGAACCGCGGCTGATTTCCTTGCCGGGCAGCTTGATGCCGAGCCACTTGAAATCCGCCTCAAAGCTCTTGTCCCTGAAATAGCGGCGCTGACGATCGTCCGTGTAGGTGGTCATCGCCAGTTGGTCGGTCGCTTCCGAGAAAACGGCTCCGCCGAAATCCACCTTCTTGAGCGGATCGGATTCCACCATCTCTGTCTTCCCAGTTTCCGGATCGAACAGCACCAGGGCGCTCAGGTCCATGTCGGCGCCTTTGTTGGTTTCCATGTAGGCCCGCTTGCCGTCTTTCTGGAAACGAACGGTGTTGCAAGACTCAAAAACGTTGCAGGAATAAATCTTGGTGAACTTGTCGGAATCGACGCGCAGAATTTCCGTGTCGCCGTTCTCGGCGGACCGGGCGGCCAGACGCAGGTTGCCCTGAAGATCGAAGTCCCAGCCGGTGATGCGCTCGGTGTTCTTGCGCACCAATGTCTTTTCGCCGGTGGACAGTTTCAGTTTGTATAGGTCGTGCCAGGCCTTGTCGCGGTCGTTCAAACCGATATAGATCGCGTCCGGATCATTCTTGGGCACATCCACCAACATCACGCGGATGCCCTTGAGCCCGGTCAGATCGCGGGAAGCGGGAGCATCCGCCCCTGCGGTCGCCTTGGCCGCCGGGTCGACGGCATAGACGTTGTAATTTTCATCGCCGTCGTTGTCTTTCACGTACAGAATAAATTTGCTATCGCGGCTCCAGAAATAGCCGGGGATCGGACGCTTGATTTCCGCAGTGAGCAGCCGCGCCGCGCTGAAGGGTTCGTCCACGCCCTTGACGTAGATGTTGCGCGTGTCTTTCCAGGGCTTTTGAAACGCCAGATACTTTCCGTCGGGGGAAAGTTGTGCCGCCGCGATCTCGGGATTGCCGAAGATCAGCTCACGGTCGATCAGCGGCGGCAAGCCGGCGGAAGAAGTTTTTTTGTCTTGAGTATTCTGCGCGGCGAGCGAGGAGAGGGCGAGCACCAGACACAAGAGGCCCTTGAGCAGGTTTTTCATGGCAGCAAATTCCTTTCTGCTTTTGCAACACAGTCTTCGTAACGGCGAGCCCATTTCGCACAGATTCTACCAGTATGTTTTGTTGGGCGTGAGATCGAGACTCCGCAGAGGGCTTCGCCGGAGATTTGTGGAGGTGAGTTCCAGCATCGCCCCCAAAAAACTTTTCCGCGCCGCAATCCGATTCCATCCTGCTCCCGTACTTCACCCAGAGCGGTTCCCAACCCGCCTGTGGAGGAAGCATGAAAATCTCAATCTGCCGGCCGCTGCTGTTGGCCGTCGTTGCCGTAATCGCCACCGCCGCATCCGCACAAACTAAGCCCAATCAGACTTTGGGGTATGGAATCGGAGAAGTCCTTACCTTTACGTACACCCAGAATTTCGATTGCGTCGACCAACCCAACAGCGATCTCAACTTCAATGGCATTCCGGCCGCGCAGGATCCGGGCGAAATGCAGATTCCGATCTGCCAGGTCGGCACCCAGCCCACGATCAATCCGCCAGGACAGAAGGGGAATCCCGCGATCACCACCGAGCCCATTTACGTGCTGGTCCCGATGTTCTCGACGGACAACGATCAGAAGCCGGACGACGCCATCTCGTGCTCCAAGGTAGTGCCGGGCACCCTCTGCGGCCGCAAGCTGGGCAGCGCTTTGATCAGCCTGTTTGGCGCTCTGCCGGAGGCCTTCAAAGCAAAACCGGCGGTCTATACCCAGTGCCCGGAGCCGGGCGCGGCTCCTGGGACTTGTACCATGCACGCCTCCAGGCTTGACCTTGCTCCCGTGCTCTCCGAGTTGAAAATCATCAGCGGCCCGCCGACCGCCAACATTTTCGTTCCCACTCCGAATCACAGTCATGTTCTGATCAATCCGGACGTTAACTTTCCGGCAGTCTGGTGGCAGGTGATTCCCGTGCTGGTGTTGAAGGAGAGCGATTGGCCCACGGAGGACGCCAGCAGCGGCCTCACTTCTTTCGCGGCGATTGAATCGGCGCTCAAGGCAGGCGACGCCGTGCAAGCGCCTTCGAATTTCTTTCTCTTCTTCAGTTCACACGCGCCGAGTCATCACCACATGCAGTAGCGTGACCTCTCTGCCGAGCAGGCCGCGAACGGAACAGGCCCGACATTTCAGTCGGGCCTGCTTTGTATTTTGAGTTGAACGGAGTTCTTACTGGGCCCCAGCGGCGGCTGCGTTTCCCGTAGACATCGCGGCCTTCGCTTCCTTAATGCCGGCCTGGATATGCTGATCCCAGTCGAGATGTGGAATGGGAGACGCCGCCGCAGTCTGGTAAAGCGCCAGCGCATCCTGCGGGCGATTCAGACGCTTCAGGCAAAGTCTCGCGGCACTGAGTTGCGCGGTCAGCGCCTGGCGCTCGCCGGGATAGGCCTGGGCCAGATTCTGATACTCAGACAAAGCTCGATCAAACTCCTGCAATTCCTCCGCGCCCTTGCAGAGTTCCAGCCAGGTTGCGGCCGGCATCTTGCCACCGCCATCGACAAACTCCGCGTAGTCCTGGAAAGCCGCCTCGACCTGGTGTGCCCGCAGATGCAATGCGCAGGTCTTGACCGTCGCGTCCAGATAATCCTTGGTGTTGTTTTGCCGGGTGTGAATCTGCTTCAGCATGTTCCAGGCGTCGAGCGAGTTCGGCTTCACCGCGACATAGTTCGTCAACAGCGGCAGCGCCTCGGCGAGTTGTCCGTGCTCCATCATGCTGCTGGCCTGTTCGAGTTCTTGATCGTTGGTCCAGCCGAGCTTTTCTTCGATCGCTTTGTTGGTTTTGTGTTCGATCCCCGAATGCTGGATCGCCACGGCGGCCACCGCGCCAAACAGGAATCCGCCAACGTGCGCCCAATGCGCTACGCCGCTCGAAGATCCGAAGAGGCTTCCGTAGAAGATTTCACCGAACAGCCACAGCGGCAGCAGCCAGTACGCGGCGGCTTTGAAACGATACAGGCGAAACAAGAACAGCCACGCCATCTCAATCTTCATCTTGGGGAAGCGCACCAGGAACGCCCCCATCAATGCCGCCACCGCTCCAGAAGCGCCTAGCGTCGGAGTAATGCTCCCCGGATTGGACCACGCGTAAAACTGCAGCGCAGCCGCGCCCGCGATCAGATAAAACACCGAGTACAGCCAGCGGCCCCACACGTCTTCCAGCACAAATCCTGCCAGCCACAGGAACCACATGTTGCCAATCAAGTGCAGCCAGCCGCCGTGCAGGAAATTCGCCGTCAGATAGCTGATGGCGGTGGGCTGTGCCGGCACGAAGGCGTACTGTTCTACAATCGACACCTTCTGCAGGCTCACAAATTGGGTGGTGAGCGAGTCCATCTCGCCCTGCAGCTTCGACGTATCTTCCATCAGCTTGATCTTGGCGTCGTAGGCGTTGATGATGTCGCGATACGGACTCTGCACGTGCGCCCACTGGTCGGGATGGCTCCTCTTGAATCCGTCGACGATCTGTTGCGCCTCCGGTTGCATCTTCAGCTCGGGATGCAGGGCAGCCAGAATCAGGATGTGAGACTTGATTTCGCCCAACTGCGGCGATTCATCGTCGATGGCCGACATGGTGAACAGAAAGACCGCTACATTGATGGCGATCAATGCGAGAGTGATCACCGGCCAGCGCCGGGCTTCCATATTCTCGTGCTTGATGGGAATCAACATCGACTACGCCCCTGTGCCGGGAAATCCCGACACACACGCGACAGTGTAGTTTCGCCCGGCCTCCATTCCCAGATGACGCAAGGTCTTGGCCAATCTTTAGTAACCAGTAACGGTAGCGCCGGCATCCTGCCGGCTGTCGCGAGGGCATCTTGCCCTCGCACTGCGATATACTTCCGTAACTTTCAGCCCGTCACCGGGGATTACTCTGTATGGCCGTCGGCGTCCGCACTCAGGATCTGCGCAAGGTCTACAACTCCGCTCCACCCGCGGGGGCCGGCGGAGGTTTCATTGCGCGCGGCGATGCCAAGGGATCGAAACAGCCGAAAGCCCAGATCCCCGCCCTCGACGGACTTTCGCTCGAGATTCTTCCCGGCGAGATTTTCGGTCTTCTAGGCCCAAACGGCGCGGGCAAATCGACCACAGTCGGAGTCCTGACCACCCGGGTGCGGCCAACCTCGGGCCAGGCCTGGATCGGCGACCACGACGTGTGGAAGCAACAGGCTGAAGTCAAACGTTTGATCGGGGTTGTGCCGCAGCGTCCTAACCTGGATTTTTCATTGACCGCCCGCGAGATTCTGGTGTTCCACGGGGCCTACTTCGGAATCAGCTCCAAGCTCAGAAACGAACGTGCCGACGCCTTGCTCGAAAAGTTCAAGCTGACCGAGCGCGGCAACCAGATGGTGCGCGGCTTTTCCGGCGGCATGATGCAACGGCTCTCCATTGCGCGCGCCATGATGCACGATCCACAGGTGCTGTTTCTTGACGAGCCCAGCGCCGGGCTCGACCCGCAAACTCGGATTCTGTTGTGGGATATTATTCGCGAATACCACCAGGCCGGAAAGACAGTCCTGCTGACTACGCACAATATGGAAGAGGCCGACGCGCTGTGCCAGCGCCTCGCCATCATTGACCACGGCCATGCGATTGCCCTGGGCACACCGGCGGAGTTGAAGGCGTCGATTCCCGGAGGCTTCGTGCTGCGCCTGCGCTTTGGCAACCAGACGGCGGACCTGCTGCAGCGTTTGCAGTCGCTGGCGGGAGTGCGCGAAGTACGCGCCGCTGATAGCACCGGAGTCGATGTATATTCCGACCGCGGCGGCTCGCTCATTCCCGAAATCGCGACTGTGGCGGCGAGTGCGGGCGCAGAATTGTCGGACGTTCACATCTCCGAGCCCAGTCTGGAAAACCTTTTTCTGCACCACACCGGAAGGAGCCTGCGCGATTGAACTGGAAAACTTTCTTTGCGATGCTGGGCCGCGACGCTCACGTTGCGCGGCGTAACGCGATGCAACTCCTTATGCAGACCTTCCTGCAGCCTTTGCTGTTTGTTTTCATTTTCGGCAAGGTGATGGTGGGCAGCGGATATATCCGTGGCGAGTACAAAAGCATTCTGCTCCCCGGCATCATCGCGATCAGCATGACCTTCACCGGAGTCTGGGCGGTGGCCATGCCGCTCATCGCCGAGTTTCAATGGACGCGCGAAATCGAAGACCGCCTGCTCGCCCCCATCAGTGTTGGCTGGATCGCGATCGAGAAGATCATCGCCGGAATGCTGCAGGCGCTGGTGGCTGGGCTGGTGGTGATCCCGCTGGCGTGGCTCGTGCTTCGGCCCGGAGTTGAGATCAGCATTGGCACGCCGCTGACCTTCGCCGTGATCATTCTTCTGGTCGCGGGCTTTTCCGCATGCGGTGGGCTGGCGTTGGGATGCAGCATCAATCAGCAGCATATTGGGCTGATGTTCAGCATGGTCATGACCCCGATGATTTTCTTCGGCTGCACTTACTTCCCCTGGAGCGCCCTGAATAAGTTCCCCATCCTGCAAAAAGCCGTGCTCATCAACCCGCTGGTCTATGCCAGCGAAGGACTGCGCGCCTCGCTGGTCCCCCAGTTCCAGCACTTACCCATCCCAGCGGTGATCGGTGCTCTGTTTTTCTTTGACGTGCTGCTGCTTGTGGTCGGTCTGCGGCAGTTCGAGAAGAAGGCAGTGACGTAGCGCAGGCGGGGACATGCCCAGCGGCGAGTCTCGCGCTTGATGTGGCTCAGGAAGTTCAACGCGCTGTCTAGTCCGCCGCAGCTTCCAGCGAGGCAGCTCCGCGCGACGGCCGTTTCATAAACGCGGTCCGCTCCATTTCGAACGATTCCAGATTCGATCCCAGTGCCTGGTCGTTCCAACCCATCACTGCGCCAATGCGCAGCGCGGCCTCGCGGCTGCAGGATTCCGACCAGCACGCGCCCAGCGCCACCGGAACCCGGCGCAACAGCACGTCGCCCAGCGTGACCGCAAACTCTTTACGGTAAGCCTCCACCACTTCGGCCACAATGTGCGACGAGTGCGGGCACACCGGCGCCCGCAGTTCCGCACTCACCAGCGCCATCCGGGCGATGTCCATGGCACGATCGCCGTGCCATTCCATGATGCCGCGGGCGGTTTCTTCGCTGACTGACCCGGCCCGCGCGATCTCGATAACTTCCTGATCCAGCATGGGGTCGAGCGAACCGCCTGGCCCCATCGCGAGCAGGGTCGGTTCTTTTACGGCGATGCCAATCTTACGCGCACACTCGCGCGCCAGCGAAGCCGCCGTAGTCAACTTGCCGCCAATCACCGAGATCAGCCGCGACGCACCGTCCGCTGTGTGGTCATGCAGGAAATGACGCCGCGTCACCGCCGACGCCTTATTCCCCGGCGAGTTCGGCAGAGGACGCACTCCGGCAAACGCATATTTGATGTCGTGAGCCGAAATCTTTGCCTTGGGGAATAACTTGGCTACGGTGCGCAACAGGTAGTCGATCTCCTCGTTGGAGGGCGCAGTCTTACCCGGATCGCCCGTGTCCGCGACTTCGGTGGTGCCTACCAGTACCTGCTCGTTCCACGGCAAAATGAAAACTGGACGGCCGTCCGCGGCCTCGGTGTAGAGCGCCGCGCTCGGGGCCCCCGGGAAACTCGGCAGAACAATATGTGATCCCCGCACCCCGCCCAGCATGGGCTTGCTGGTGCGCACTGCCGATCTTTGGCAGATGCGGTCGGCCCAGGGGCCGGTACAGTTCAGGATCCAGTTAGCATCGACGCGCTCATCTTTTCCAGAAATGCGGTCGCGCAACAGCACTCCCCGCGCCCGGCCCTGCGCCACGTCCACCGCCAGCACTTCACAATGATTGCGAACGACGGCTCCCGCCTCGGCCCCTTCCATCATCCACTCCGCCACCAAGCGTTCGGGAAACTCGCACTGCGCATCTTCATAGTTGAAGATCGACCAACGGTGGCCAGCGTCCAGCGCGCGCTCCACCCGTTTCAATTCCATCTCGGTCAGGTCGGCGGATTTTCTTCCCGCAAACCGCTGGTAGAGCCACAACCCGGCGCGAACTTTCATGGCGCTGCGTTGACTCTGTTCGTTCAGCAGAAACAGAAAGTGCACCGGATGCACCAGATGCGATCGCTCGCGCAGCAACCGCTCGCGCTCCCGCACCGACTCGCGCACCAGGCCGAGTTCTCCATGTTCCAGGTAGCGCAGGCCGCCGTGAATGATGCGGGTCGAGCGGCTGGTCACGCCCGAGGCAAAATCGTTTTGCTCGACCAGCAGCGTCCGCTTGCCGGCGCGGGCGCACTCCCGCGCTACGGCCACGCCGTTAATGCCGCCCCCGATAATCACCACCTGGAAGTGCTGCCCTTCCAATGGCGGTCGAGGCTTGATTGCTAAACTCATGTATTTAAATCAGATGCAAGATTGTCGCATGTTGTGGGACGGTCGCGCCCGAGCAACGACACGCCCAGCTGCTTTCATTGTGCGCCAACCCTGGCAACAAGTTAAAGGTGACGATAGTCCACCGCAAACCGGTGCCGATTCCAACTCACTTCCACGAGAAGTGGTGCCGGAAGTAACCTGGCGCCGCCGTCCCGGCGGCGGTCGGGGGGCGTCCTGCCCGCGCATTTCGAGTTCGACTCGGCTCTCGCGTGCATGGGCAAGCTTCTCTCGCGAGAGCCGGCGAGACGCCGGCGCTACGCGCTCCCGCGCATTGCCTCCTGCCTCCACGGTCATTTACATTGGTTGCCGCATGTCCAGCACAGGAGAACGTTTCGAGCGCGCAGTCGCCATCATGGAGCGCCTCCGCGCCCCCGGCGGCTGCCCCTGGGACCGCGAACAGACGTTCGATTCCATCAAGCCCTACACGCTCGAAGAAACCTACGAGGTCCTGGAAGCGATCGACAATCGCGACTGGCCCGAACTCGCCGGCGAACTCGGCGACCTGCTCCTGCAGGTTCTTTTCTACGCCGAAATGGCGAAGGAGCAATCTTCTTTCTCGATTGATGACGTCCTCGACCGCCTCTCCACCAAGCTCGTCCATCGCCATCCCCACGTCTTTGGCGACGTGAAAGCTGACACTTCCGCCGAGGTCAAACGCAACTGGGAGGCGCTCAAGGTGGAAGAGAGACAAAGACGGCATACCAGCGACGGAGAAGGAGATGCAGCCGCTGCAAAAAAGCACTCCATTCTTGCCGGAGTCTCCTCCGCCATGCCGTCGCTGCTCGAGGCCTTCAAGCTCAGCTCCCGGGCCGCGCAGGCTGGGTTCGACTGGCCCAATGTCGAAGGCCTGTTCGACAAGCTGACCGAAGAGACCACCGAACTGCGCGACGAACTCAAAGAATTCCCAGCTCCGGGCCCGCGTCCCCAGGGTCGCGGCATGGCCGGGTCCGGACGAACGCCCGTTCCCGAAGACCTGCAAGCCCGCCTTGAGGACGAAGTGGGCGACCTGTTTTTCGTGCTCGTCAACATTGCGCGCTACCTCTCGCTCGATCCCGAATCCGCTCTGCGCAAGACCAACCGCAAGTTCAAGCGCCGCTTTCAGTGGATGGAGGCCCGTCTCCACGAGTCCGGCCGCTCCGCCGATCATGCCTCGATGGAAGAGCTGGAATCGCTCTGGCAGCAAGCCAAAGCCGAGGAGAAGTCGGCGTGACCACCGACTCGATCGTCCTGCGCCGCTGCCATAGCATCGAGGAATTCCGAGCCTGTGTCGCGCTGCAGAAAGATGTCTGGAACTTCAGCGACGCCGAGCTGGTGCCGCTGCGCATGTTCGTCGTCGCCGATAAAGTCGGCGGCCAGGTGATGGGCGCCTTCGACAAAGATGTAATGGTTGGCTTCGCGCTCTCCGTGCCGGGAACGCGCACCGGCCACGTCTACCTGCATTCGCATATGCTCGCCGTAAGAAAAGATCATCGCAACAGCGGACTGGGCCGCCGCCTGAAGTTGCTGCAGCGCGAAGACGCGATCGCCCGCGGCATCGAACTGATCGAGTGGACCTTCGATCCCCTCGAAATCAAGAACGCCTATCTCAATCTCGAAAAGCTCGGCGCTATCGCCCGCCGTTATAACATCAATCAATACGGCATCACGTCGTCGCCGCTGCAGGGAGGCCTGCCCAGCGACCGCCTGATCGCCGAGTGGTGGCTGAAGTCGAAGCGCGTCGAAACCCTGTTGGCCACGGGAAAAAATCCGGCCATCGTCGGCGAATCTAGCATCGAAGTTCCAGCGCAGATCTACGACTGGAAAGCGGCGCCCGAAACTCGCGGCAAAGCCCAGCATGTCCAGGAGCGCAATCGCGAACAGTTTTTGCGCGCGTTTTCCCGCGGACTGGCGGTTCTGGGTTACGAACGCGACGCCGCCAGCAATGGCAAATTCCTGCTCGGACGTTGGGACGAAAAATGGTCGTACGCATCGGAGATTTGATTCAAGAGACTGATTCACCACAGAGACACAGAGGCACCGAGAAAAGCCAAGTGGAAAGCCAAAGACAGGACTTTTTTTCTTTCAAGATCCGTTTTTCTCGGCGTCTCTGTGCCTCTGTGGTGAAATAAGCTTGCTCCTGAAATATGAAAATTGAAGCCATCACGCTCCGCGAAATTCACATGCCGCTCGTGCACTTTTTCGAGACGAGCTTTGGCCGCACCTACAGCCGCCGCATTCTCCTGGTCACCGTCCACAGCGAAGGTGCCGACGGATGGGGCGAAAGTGTGGTCGGCGAAGATCCCTTCTACAGCAGCGAGTGGATCGAGAGCGCCTGGCCAACTCTGACGCAGTATCTGATCCCCGCGCTGCTCGGGCAGCGCATCGACTCCGCCCGCGAATGCCCGGCGCTGTTCGCCAAGGTCCGGGCCCACCAAATGGCCAAAGCCGCACTCGAAAACGCTCTCTGGGACGCGGAAGCCACGCAGAAGCAATTGCCCCTGTGGAAGCTGCTGGGCGGCACGCGCCGCGAGATTCCCTGCGGCGTTTCGATCGGCATTCAGGATTCCATCGAGCAACTCCTGGAAAAAATCCAGATCGAACTCTCCGCCGGCTACCGCCGGATCAAAGTCAAAGTCAAGCCCGGCTGGGACATCAACGTGCTCGAACGCATCCGCTCGCGCTGGGCCGACATCACTTTGAGTTGCGACGCCAATTCCGCCTACACGCTCGATCAGGTCGAACACCTGCGCAAGTTCGACCAGTTCAACCTGCTGATGATCGAGCAGCCGCTGTGGAACGACGACATTTATTACCACTCCCGGCTACAGAAAGAACTGCGGACTTCGATTTGTCTCGACGAATCGATTGTCAGCGTGCGCAGCGCCGCCTTCGCTGTCGAAACCAGCGCCTGCCGCATCATCAACGTCAAGGTGGGCCGCGTCGGAGGATTCTCCGAAGCCTTGAAGATCCATGACCTGTGCCACGCCCACAACATTCCCGTCTGGTGCGGCGGCATGCTCGAAACCGGCATCGGCCGCGCCCACAACATCGCCCTCTCCACACTGGAAAATTTCCGTCTGCCGGGCGATGTCTCCGCTTCCAAACGCTATTGGAAGGAAGACATCATCGACCCGGAAGTGGAAGTCTCCGGGCAGGGGATGATCGCCATCAGCGACCAGCCGGGCACGGGCTACCGCGTCAAACAAGATTTAATTGATAAGCTGACGATACGAAAAGAGACGCTGCGCGCCTGAAGTCCGGAAACAGTAATAGAACGTCATCCTCATTGTCGTCGCCGTCGCGTGAGCAGCCTCGGGAAACCCGCCGGGAGTTTCAAAATGGAACCTTTCGCCTGCAAATAATTGCTCGGCCTGTACAATTCTGAACAGTCTCGCCCTTCTCCACGCGTATTATTTAACCGAAAAGTGACCTTACCAGGGCGGTGGCCAACCGACGTTTGCCCGCGAAGAGGGAATCGACTATGTCAAGATCCGACACATCCGAGAAAAAGCGCGGCACCATTCTTCACTTCGGTGCCGATCGCGTGGTCCTGCTTTTGCGCGCCTGGAATCTCAACCAGATGGGCTACCGCGTGCTGAACGTGAGCGACGCGGCTGAAGCCGTTAAGCTGGCTACCCGTAGGCGAGTGGACGCCGTGGTGCTGGATCTGGACCGCAATCATGCTGAAGTTGCGCTCGTCGCCACCGCGATCAAGCGTTGTCGATCGCAGGTGCCCACAATCCTGCTGGCAGAAGAAACGGCGGCGCTGCCCCGCGCCCATGAACTGGCAGACGCGCTGATACCGAAAAGAGACGACCTCGGAATGCTGATAACCGCGCTGGAAAACCTACTCGCTACCCGCACCGGACGACCGTCGAAGGGTCCTGAACAATGAGGAAGCGCTTCAGCCTATGCGCATCCCATTGAATCACTGCGAGGCATTCTTTGTTTCTGAAGGTTCGGTCGCGTGGTTGTTGTGGGCCAGTTTTTCCCGTTCGGTCTTCAACATTTCCACGCCCTGAGCAAACGTCAATTTCTCCGGCACGTTCCGGAAGTCGCTCAACACCTCGTCCGACGCCATATTCAGGCTCTTGAATAGCAGGATCTTGCCGGTGACGCTGAAGCTAATCTCAGTGATGCCCCAGGCCCCGTCGCCTAAGCCGAGGTCCGCCTGCTGGACCAGGAAATGTCCGCCCTTGTTGAGGTGGCCGATGATTCCCCATCCGAACGTGACTTCGCGGAACAGGGTGCCATCGATTCTCAGCATGCGCCGGGCTCGGGCGTCGATCAGCACATAACCTTGCATCCCCGCCAGCACCTGCTCGACGCGGGATGGTGGCGAATATGCCGGATTAGGTGTGAACGTCAGCTTCACGATCTGACTTCCGGCATCGGCCCTTCCTGCCGCGTCGTTTCCCGGACCGGCGTACTCGTAGCGAAAAGCGTCCGGCAATGCTTTCAGGATTCGCATCATCCGTTCTTCATCGTCCTTTTCGCGCGCATGTTTCTTACGCAGCTGGTCGGGAGCACTCATCAGCCACGCTAGATGATCCGTTTCAGCTTGTTGTTGCTGTGCGGTCAGCGGTTGATCGTTGATGGCGATGAGCATCGCGGCCAGCGCGTCCGTGGTTTCCACATAGAGCCGCGTCTGCGAGCCTTTTGGGGTCTGTTTGTGCGAGCGGAACAGGTGCAGAGCCTTGGGGTGGTCCTCCGCCGCGACTTCGTTCGCTACCGCTAGCCGCACCAGTTCGCCGGCCGGCATCTCCGGTGCTTTCGAGTCCAGGGCCGGAAGCGACGCCGCGGCCGCCAGCAAAGCCGCCAGCGCCCCGGCTCGCAGCCGACGCCCGGCACGACGCCTTTGCTCTGCGCGATGCATCCCGTCTTTAGAGTAGCAAGTTACTCGCAGGGTTGCAGTGTTCGCCGATCTCGATTCCGAGTCGAGCGGAAAAACCATCAGACACGAAGGATCACGAAGAACTCATGGCAAGGGTTCCCTTCGTGCACCTTCGTGTCCTTTGTGGTTGATGGTTTTTCACCTCGGTGTCAAATCGAGCCATCGCCTTGGAACCGCTTCGCTTGCCGCATGCTCTCGTAGTTGGGTATAGTCGAGAGAAGCGACGCGGCCGTTCCGGTACCTGCCTTCCCAGTAATCCTGGTACTGCAGTATCCCGCTTCCTTAAGGAGAACATCCATGAGTGCTCCGTTGTCGGCAGATTTGGCGCAGATTGGCAAGTCGGTAGTCATCAAAGGCGAATTGTCGGGCAGCGAAGACCTTTACGTTGATGGTCATGTCGAAGGCAGCATCGCTCTCAAGAACAACAGCCTGACCGTCGGTCCTAACGGCTCGGTGAAGGCCACGGTGGAGGCTAAGGGAATTGTGGTGCAGGGCAAACTTGAGGGCAACGTGATGGCCAGCGACCGGGTCGATTTACGCAAGTCCGCCGTGGTCACCGGCGACATTTCCACGCAGCGGATTTCCATTGAGGAAGGCGCCTACCTGAAGGGCAAGGTCGACATTCAGGGCAAGGCGGACAAGGCAGCAGGAAAGTAACTTCCGCGCGCCGAGACGGTGGGTTAAAGTGCTGGTTGAGAGGTTTATCTAAAGGCATGGGGTAACAGTCGCGTTGGGCGAGGCGACTCGTAAGGTCGAATGGCATCAGTCACCCAGAATTTCATGAAGCTTTTTCGTGGCTCAGCGGGCGGGGCAGAGGCGGCAACTCCACAAGTCGCCCAAAAACTGACTCGCCGTTCGAGCGGCCTCGCCGAGCTTTCCCGCGTCTGGGAAGCCGATACTCCGCTGTGCGTTCTTGATCTCGGTTCCACGTCGGCGTCTAACATCCGCTTCTTCACCGAGCGCAGCCACAAAATCTATAGCGAAGATCTGCTCGTCGCCTCCACCGAGCCGCACTTGGTCACCAAAGACGAGCAGGGGACCGCAATCCTCGACAGTCGCCGGTTCCTGGCCGACAACCTCGTCTATCCCGCGGCGCAGTTCGATGTCGTGCTGTGCTGGAATCTGCCCGACTACCTGGACGAAAGTCTGGTGCGTCCGGTGATGGGACGGCTGTGGTCGGTGCTGAAGCCCGGGGGCATGCTGCTCGCGTTCTTCCACACCAAAGATGCCGGGCCGGATTCTCCCTGCTACCGCTTCCACATCGTCGGCAAAGACACGCTCGAGATGCAGCGCATCGTGCTCAAGCGGGAATCGCGCCGCGGACCCACCGGCGCCATCCACACCGCCATCACCGACGGCTTCCGCCTGCAACGCGTCTTCAACAACCGCCACATCGAGACCCTGTTCAGGGACTTCGCCTCGATTAAGTTCTTCCTTGCCAGAGACAACGTCAGAGAAGTGCTCGTCGTGCGTTGACGATACCGTAGCTCCACCAACACCTTGGGCGCTGTTGCCCGGCCACAAACCTTGAGGTATGATCCGTCCGACCTCGAGGTGATTCGGATGAAACAGTTTCTTCTTCCCGTTCTCTTCTTCTGTTCTGCGATTTCGGGTCCTCTGCGCGCGCAGGTTGTTGACGCGACCACATGCGACATTTTGGCTAACCCGCAATCCTTTGACGGGAAGATCGTCCGCGTGAAGGGTACGGTCAGCAGTGGTTTCGAAGAATTTGCAGTGAAGGACCCATCATGCGCTCAGGCCATCAACGCGATTTGGGTGGCATATCCGGACGGCACCAAAGGGAAAGCGGGTCCGGCCGCATTTTTACAGCTTCAACTTGCAAAGAACAATCCTGCCGCCGTAACCATTCCAAGTCGCCCGGCAGTGAAGCTAGACAAGAATAAGGATTTCAAGCAATTCGACTCGCTCTTGTCCACACCCTACAAAGCGGGGGGCATGTGCCTGGGATGCACTCGCTATACGGTCACAGCGACCCTGGTGGGGCGGCTTGACGGTGTTAAGGATGCTGGCATCGCTCGTGACAGCTCCGGGAAATTTGTCAGTGCGAACGGGTTCGGAAATCTCAATCTCTACAGAGCACGTTTGGTGCTGCAGAGTGTTGCGGATGTCTCCTCCCACGAAATCGACTATTCAAGAGTGAGTACTGCTACGAAAGATGACTCGACACACGACTCCGGCGGGGGAGATCCGGTTGCCGCAGCCCACCAAGCGGCACGAGTTTTCGGGTCGGACAGCCAGGCCGGAAAGGACGTGGAGAGGGCTGCAGCTGCATACGGGAAAGAGGGCGATGACAACGGAGTGCAAGTGGGATTTGGGGCTCCTAATGAAGTACCAAGGAACGACGGCGCCAAGAGCGCCAACAATTCACCGGACGGCCTCGTGCTCAACTGCACATTCGATATGGACAGACTCAAAGGCGACGCTCTCGCTCGCGCCATCGAACATGTTGGCACACACCTCGCCGACCTGCGCGGTTCCAGCGCGGACGCCCCCGCAGTTACGGCCTACAATCTTGAGTACCGGGCATGGCAGACAACGGTTCTCGGTGCCGTCGCCTTCCAGCAGAAAACGCTCACGGCACCCGGCGGCTATTTGCTGTGGAACTCGGCTTGGCCCGCCGCACAGCGGAATAAGATGGTCGACGAAGGAATCACGAGCTTGTTGAGAGACGGGGAGGCCTTAAAGAAGTAACTGCGCTGTTGGTCGTTACCCCTGTCTTCCACACAATCACTCCCATACGAAATAGAAAGTGGCGTGAGATCTCGACGCGGGCCGCGGGATGCGCGCTGGTTGAAAGCGCCTGCCGCATCTCCTCGGGAACATAGGCTCGTCGCACCGACGCGACTCCGTCAGACCGCGACACGTAGCTCCGCATCAGCGGGAAGCCCGCGTACACCAGCGCGAGATGCAGGGGATGGCGGATCAGATCGTTGATCAGGACCGCGCAGCGGCTTACGCGCAACGCCTCGCTGGCAAAGCGCGCCAGTTCGGCGGGCTCCAGGTGATGCGCGAACAGGCTGCTGCTGACCAGGTCGAAACTGCCGTCCGGGAAGGGAAGCGCGAGCGCGTCCCCTACAACCGCGTGGTTTCCCGGCAACAGGTGGGAGCGCACCCTGTCGAGGTGAGTCACGTCCAGCGTGATCCCCTGGCGCGCCAGTTGCTGGCCCGCAACCTTCGGCACCTCGCCGAATCCCGCGGCGACTTCCAGTACAGAGAAATGCTTGCGCCCAGTCGCCGCGGCGACGCGCTCGATCATTTTACGGGTTGTCGCAACGCCTCCGAACCAGCGATTGATGCGAGATATGTCGCGCAGCGAAGCTTCCACCTCGCCGGGAGGGCAGTCTTCCGAGTCGAGGATTTCCGGCGTGCTGATGCGCTGCATAGGTAGCGCCGCCGTCCCGGCGGCTGTCGCGGGGAAGTCTCGTCCGCGCGTGCGAAGGCAAGATGCCTTCGCGACAGCCGCCGAGACGGCGGCGCTACGCAAAGGCGGAGCCTCACTGAGTGTAGAAGGCCCGAAGCTCAGAGTGTCAATAGAATGTCAGACTTCGGCTAGTTCTTCTTCCAGCAGTTGCTTGTTATACAGGTCGCTGTAGTAGCCGTTCAAGGCCAGGAGTTCGTCGTGGGTGCCGAGTTCGACGATGCGTCCGCCGTGCAGCACGGCGATGCGGTCGGCGTTGCGGACGGTCGATACGCGGTGCGAAATGAAGATGGTGGTGCGGCCCTGCATCACGTCGCGCAGGTGGTTGAGGATCTTGTCTTCGGTGTGGGTGTCGACGCTGGAGAGCGCGTCGTCGAGGATCAGAATCTTCGGGTTGCGAATCAGGGCGCGGGCAATCGCCGTGCGCTGCTTCTGGCCGCCGGAGAGCGTGATGCCGCGCTCACCCACCATGGTGTCGTAGCCCTCGGGGAAGCTCTCGATGTCCGTGGCTATGTTGGCGGCGTCGGCCGCTTCGTGTATCTGCTGGTCGGTGGCGGACTCTACGCCGAGGGCGATGTTCTCGCGAATTCGGTCGCTGAACAGGAACGTTTCCTGGGGGACGAAGCCGATGTTCTTGCGCAGCGATGCCAGGGAATACTCGCGAATCGGACGGCCGTCGATCATGACCATGCCCGCTTCGGCGTCGTAGATACGTGGGATCAGGCTGACCAAAGTCGTCTTGCCTGAGCCTGTCGGGCCGACGATGGCGAGGCTGCTGCCTGCAGGGACCCGCAGGTTCAGGTCGTGCAGAACCTGCTTGCCTTCGTAGCTGAAGTTCAGTCCGCGAAACTCGATTGCGCCCGCAATCTCGAGGTCGCGGTCGAGGTCTTGCGCCCGCGGAGCATCTTTGATTTCCGGTTGCTCCTGCATGATCTCGTTAAGGCGCACCAGAGACGCCGTGCCGCGCTGGAACAGGTTGATCACATAGCCTAGCGCAATGACGGGCCAGGTCAGTTGCATCATGTAAGTACTGAAGGAAACGAATTGCCCGACGCTGATGCGTCCGCCCAGCACTTCGCGTCCGCCCAGCCATAAAACCAGTACCACGGCGCAGCCCATTATCAATTCGAGCGTGGGCCAGAGCATGCCCATCAGGCGCACCAGCTTCAGGCTGCGGCGAATGTATTCCTGGTTCTCGGCTTCGAAGGCGCGAATCTCGGCCTCTTCCTGCACGTAGGCACGGATCAGGCGGGCTCCCGAAAAGTTCTCCTGGGCGCGCGCGGAGATGTCGGAGAACATTGCCTGAATGCGTTCGAAGCGGTCGTGAATGCGGCGGCCGAAGTATTGGATCAGGATGCTGGCCGCCGGCAACGGCAGAAACGTATAGAGCGTCAGCCTGGGGCTGATGGAAAGCATGAACGCCAGCGCGCCCGTCATCAGGACGATGGTGTTGGCCGTGTACATGATTGCCGGACCTAAGAGGTTGCGAACCGCACTCAGGTCGTTGGTGGCGCGCGCCATAATGTCGCCGGTGCGATGGCGCTGGTAGTAGGAGTACGACAGGCTTTCGAGCTTCTGAAAAAGATCGTTGCGCAGATCGAACTCGATGTCGCGGGACACGCCGATTACGATCCAGCGCGTGAGGAACTGGAAGATCCCCTTGGTGGTGGCGATGGCGAGCAGCAATCCGGTATAGATAAGAAGTTTGTGGCGGGTTACGCCGGCATGCAGATCGTCGGCGGCTTTGCCAAGCACTAGCGGGAACAGGATCCAGATGCCGTTGGTCAGGAAAACGCAGAGCGTGCCCGCGGCGTAGCCCCAACGGTAGCGTTTCACATACGGCAGGAGCGGGCGCAGACTCTTGGGCAGCATGCAGATTGAGTAGATGAAATTCTAGCAGGGCCGATGCAGGCAGCCGGGTTTCAAGGGCCGCGCTGGGCGCGGCGCTTCGGCTTCGGCAAGCTAGCCGAGGGCGGCGGTCCCTACGTTCATCGGGGCTGAGACGTCGCATTTTTTTTACGCGCTCGCGGCAAAATGCTGATTCTGTTGAGGTTGTGCACGTGGATCGGTTCCGCTCCGAGTAAAATCTTGGATTGAAAGGACTTCCGAGTAAAATATTGCGGAATAAGGGGTTAGCGGCGGAGACTCGGCTTACGGCTCGCGCTTCGGATTGGCTCCTGCTGGGTGGCACGATTCCATTGTCCGCTTTCCATATCCTCGGTCAAGGTCGTTCGTCACACGCGGATGGTTTATTTCTGTGCAGACCTGTGGAAAACCGAGAGCGCGCAGGGTCGCCGCCTCAAAGCATCCATCCCCCGACTGCTCTCTGTCGAAAATCCCCACCCTTCGGCTTGGCTCAGGGCAGGCTTTCTCGCGCAAAGAACGCGCGAGAAATGGGGCACCCGGCCTTCAGATATGGCCACACCCAGAGACCTGCCGCCTACCGCGCCGCCCCACTCGCACGGCGCTTCTCGAGTTGATCGACCAAGCTATCGAGATCGGGATAGCCAGCACCAAAGCTCCGCGTAAACCAGTTTCCCCCGCGCTCGGCTATCCTCTCACCATCAGCGATAACCTCGAACTGACCTGTCTCCCCAGGCTTAAGGACGGCTTCAATATCCAGGCGCTTCTTGATTAGGGTCACGAGACTCGTGACCTTGGCCTTGTTGTTCTGTCATGTTGGGCAGTGAATGATCTCGACCTTCATCTGCTCTCCAATCTGCTTCGTGCAATTATACGTTTTGTCCGCTGGTTAATGAGCGCTATGGGGATGTTTCAACAGTTGAGAACTCGGCCACTTCCTTAGCGTTGCGGGTATACTGGCCCGCTCGGAGATTTCCTGTGATCGAAGGCTGGTACGGTGACGACCATCTCATACTATTCAATGACACCGAGATTGCCACTGTTTCGGATCGCTATGCTGTCCCGCAATTCCTTCCCGGTTACAAAGTGATAGGCCTGCGCGGGTGGGATGATTTCATTCTGCAGGACTCCAATGGCGCTACGCATTGCGCCCCAACCGTCCCAGCCGTTGCAGAGCATCTCTCGGCTTACGCTCTCCCGCCAGCTACTGCAATGCTCAAGCCCGATGATCGCTTTCAGGGAAAAATCAAGTGGTACGTCAAACCTATCGTATTCGGGGGCGACCCGCAGTCGCAGGCTAACGTCATCTGGGTGAATCACGACCAGCACGCAGAACTGGTGAAGTACTGGAACGGCCTGTACCGCTCTCTGAAAGGTCGATGAGCGTAATGGGGATTTTGCAACAGTTGTCAGTTCGGCTTCACTTCACGCCAGTCCCCGCGTTCATCACGAATCAGTTTTCGCCCGGCAATCTCGACGGTAGTGCCTGCCGCGTGGTCCACAAACTCTAGAAGTTCCTCGGCAAACCACAACTGCGCGGTCTGCCCATCTAGAGCGACCGAAATGGCGAGGTCCTCGGAAGACTCCCCAATCACCTCCACACCAGTAACCGAGGGAGTGGTGCGTCCGTATACAGTCCCCGCCTGCCCCGCGATCCCGAGGCTTTCTGTGGCTTCTGTGGAGCGGATTCGCACTCTATCTCCAAACGTGACTCGGCTTGTTCCCATGACAATGAGTGTAAAGGCGATTTATCACCAGCTAGCAGAATTAGAATTCAACGCTGTCAGTCCCCATCAGCCTCAGGATCTGCGCACACACCGTCAAAGGCCGTATAGCCCAAATCCTTGACATCCGTATATTTGGTGGCCAACACCCAGCCGGTTCGACCGCTGCGCGTCTTCACCTGCAACCACCACTCCTTGGTGCCATACTCGATGATCTTAAGGTAGCATGCGCGTTCATCCGGAAAGTCGCAGGAAGCACGCTTCTCCACAACCTGATCTATGTACTCGGTGAACCAGGCTCCCTTGCCCCAAAAATTCCAGTAGTCGTATTTGTTGAGGCCGTAGCGAAGGATCACATCGCCCGGCTTGAGCGACGGCGGCGCTTGCACGAGGAGTTGTGTGACCAAGGCGTGCACGAGGGGCTGTGTGACCAGGGCTCTGTCGGGCTCACGGATTATGTTTATACCCGCGAGCACGGTCACTTTGTCCCCGGCTTTTAGTGAGCCCACTAACGCGTGCTTTTCTTGCCATGAAGAATACATTCGCACGTCTTTTTCGAGCTTCACATGAAAGACGACCTCTCGCGGACAGGCGTCGCGCTCGACGACTGGAAGTTTGGGCTCGGGAGCGCCGGAGCCGATGACCTTGGACGAAGAGGAACTCTGACCTGCTGCGAGTGCGGCCAGCGTTAAAAACATGCCGAGTCGTATCGAGGTCATACGCAAAGGATAACCGCGTGCTCACTGAGCAAGAACATTACTCAAGTACCGTCGCTACGTCGGCGCAAACAAATCGTTGTTGTAATCGTTGCTGTAATCAGATGGGATGAGAAGGCCGGTCTCCGGACGGGATGCGGTGTACGCTCCCAAGTTATCGACGTGCTCGAAGCACAGATAAAAGGAGACCGGCAATGAAAAAGGTTAGCACCAGAGCAGCAGCGC
>JABCZL010000023.1 GCA_013289685.1 Acidobacteriota bacterium
GCGCTGCTGCTCTGGTGCTAACCTTTTTCATTGCCGGTCTCCTTTTATCTGTGCTTCGAGCACGTCGATAACTTGGGAGCGTACACCGCATCCCGTCCGGAGACCGGCCTTCTCATCCCATCTGATTTCATCCGTTGACCGGGAAAACGGGGACTATTCTGGTGTCTAATCAGTAGGGAGATATCGGAACCCGAGGTATATTAATGCGAACGCTTTCTTTCGCCCTGATTGTTCAGGTGCTCGGTATTGTCACCCTGATGCCTCAGGGGCCTTCCGCACCGCAGCCCTACGAGGAGCGTGATGCGTACCAGATTTATAGCCTGCTGCTTCCTCAGGAAGAGTCGTATGGTTTCGCAAAGGGCACGCTGATTATCCAAGAGGAAACGGCATCCAACGCCGCAGTCGTCGGAGCGTGTTTGAGCCCTGAAGTAGTGAAGCAGTTCAAAGATGCGATCTCGGACTACGAACGCTCTCGAACAAAGACGTGGCTTTTGAAGCGGCACTTCCAAATCGAAAAGCCCTATGAGATTGTGAACAAGGAGACCCTTGCACTCTTCAGAGGGCATGGCCTAGATAGCTGGGATGATTATTACATCCGTTACCCGCAGTCGGGAGGATATGTCTTCCTGTCGGCAGTCGGTTTCAATAAGAAAAAGACTCAAGCAATCGTCTACACGGGTAGTATCTGCGGTGGCTTATGTGGCCGCTCCCAGTTCCATTTGTTGGAAAAAGTTCACGGCCAGTGGAAGGAAGTGTCCGGCGTTACATGCGTGACGGTATCGTAACTGTTGCAAAATCTCCATAGCGCTTATTGACCGCGTCTGAAGAGGTGTGTCCGGTCGATTCCGATTCGAGGGCAGGCGGACGGGGCACTCCATTCCCGAATCATCGAAAACAGGATGGCGGCGGCGAAGAACGTGAAGGCAAGGCTTCGGGCGCGCATGGGCATTATTATCCCACGGCTGGTTATCCCCGAGGAGCTTAAGGGAGGGCCTCGGCGGGTGACGCCGAGTTCTTGCCGGGTTCTTTGAAGGCTGTCTGTGTTTTCTTTCGCCCCTTCGGGGCTTGTTCCTCACTCGCTTCTTACCCACCCCTTACGGGGTGGGCTGCATTCTTTCGCCGCTCCGCGGCTGCTGTCCATTTGCCAACTTCGCTTGTCACCGCCTTGACTTGCCACTGCCAAAAAACGTCAGGAGTGATCACTCCCACAGCGGGTGCCAGATCCCGAGCAATTCGGGTTTGCTGTCTGCACCCTGGCTTTCGGATGTCCCTGGCTGTCCCTCACTCACGTGGGGAGGTTGCGGGGGTCGCGAGTTTCCTAGGACTGGCGCGTCGTTGCATCCGGGCCCTACATTCGCCAGATTGCACGAACTGAAATCCTCAGTAAAGGTTGTCCGTCACAATTGGAAAATAATGTTCTGTGGAAAACTTTGGGAGGGGGCGGGAGGGGATTCGCTGCGCGCAAGATTCCTCGCTCCGCCTGAAAGACGGCTACGCCGGGTTGGTGCAACTGAGAACTGAGAACCGAGAACCGAGAACTGCTCTCAAAACCCCATAATGTTGAATCCGCAGTCCACGTAGATTACTTCGCCGGTGATGCCGGAACTTGCATCCGAGGCGAGGAAGACTCCGGTGCTTCCGACTTCTTCGACTTCCACGCGGCGGCCCAGCGGGGCGCGTTCTTCGTGGCCTTTGAGCATTTCGCCGAAGCCGGCGATGCCGCGCGCGGCCAGGGTCTTGATCGGGCCGGCAGAAATGGCGTTCACCCGAATTTTTTGTTTGCCCAGTTCGTAGGCCAGATAGCGTACCGAGCATTCCAGGCCCGCCTTGGCCACGGCCATCACGTTGTAGCGGGGGACGACCTTCTCCGATGCATAGTAAGTCATAGTCATGATCGAACCACCGTCTTCCATGAGCGGAGCGGCGGCGCGCGCCACCGCGACCAGCGAATACACGCTTACATCCATGGCCACACGAAAGCCTTCGCGGGTGGTGTTGATGAAGTCGCCTTTCAATTCGTCGGCCGGGGCGTAGGCGACGGAGTGCACCAGCGTGTGCAGCTTGCCGTGGCGTTCCTTGAGCGTTGCAAAGAGGCGGTCGATTTCCTCATTCTTGGAGACGTCGCACATGTAGGCTTCGGCTCCGGGCAGCGAGAGGATGAGGTCCCGCGCTTCCTGCTCCAGGCGTTCATTCTGGTAGGTGATGGCCAGTTTCATGCCGGCGGCGTGCAATCCCTGAGCAATGGACCACGCGATCGAGCGTTTGTTGGCGACTCCGAAAACCACGGCGTTGCGGCCTTGCAAGTCAGCGGACATTGTTGCTCCTGACATTGTGGCTCCTTAGGAATGGGAAAGGATAACAGCCGGAGGCGGTGGTTGGCCACGGAGAGGTGGATGCTCTCGTGCTCATCTTCGATCAAAATCCCCACCCTAGCCGCAAAGAGCGCGGCTAGGATGGGGCACCCTGCGTACAACAACGCTCACTCGGCGGCGATCTGTTCTGCGACTGGAGTTTCCACCGGCCAGCTTGATGCTACGAACGACAGGCCGTACACGATGGCGAGGATCGCGAATCCACCCACCAGGCTCACTTTGTGCGCGACTGCGCCGACGCTGATGGCCAGCGCGATTTGCAGGAAGGTTCCGGCAAAATAATAAGTGTTCTGCACTCGTCCCATTAAATGTTTTGGGACCATCTCCATCAGGCTGGTGTTCATGGCGACGCCACCTACGCCTCGCGCCGAGCCCATGACGAAGTAGGCGGTCATGGCCAGAATCAGAAACCGGGAGACGGGCGCACAAATCATCGCCACCGAAAGCAATGCCATGGAGAACGCAACCGCGCGGCGGCCACCCAGGCGGGCAATCGCCTGCGGGGCATACAACGTGCTGATGAAGGCTCCGGTGCCCCACCCCGCACTGAGCCAGCCGTAGCCCACGGGGCCGGCATGAAAGATGCGCTCACTCAGCGAAGGAGTGACTACGCCTCCCGTCATCATGGCGCCGAGAAACAGAGCCCAGCTGATGCCGAGCATCACAGCCGCGCGGTGATCGCGCAGGAAGTGCAGCCCCTCGCGCATGTCGCGCCAGAAGCGCTGCAGCTGGCTTTCTGCAGCCTGCAGATCCGCCCGCAATTCCTGCGGGCGCAGCACGACGTGGCGTCCTTTGCGCACCGCGAAGTAGCAGAGCAACGAGACCACGTAGGTCGAAACGTCGACCAGCAGCACTCCGCCCAGGCCGATGTGGTTGTACATAAAGCCGACCATCGAACCGGCGATGAGCCATCCGCCCTGCACCCCCGCCAGCAGGAACGTATTCGAGTGCACGAACCGGTCCTCGGGCGTCAATTCCTGAATGAGCGCGGTAATGGTCGGCCAAAACATCCAGAAGCCGGCGGCGACCAGCGTATTCATCAAGTAGAGCTGCCAGACTTGCACGCGATGCCGGAACGCGAGGATGGCCACGGTCACGATGATCACGGCGCGTACGGCGTCGAGCCACATCACCAGCCGCCGGCGATCTTCGCGGTCAATAATGACGCCGGTGAAGGGCAGCATGAGCATGGCGGGAATGGTCTGCAGAACAACCAGCATTCCCAGGGCTTGCTCGGAGTGGGTGGCCTGCAGGATGTACCAGGCGACGGCGGCCGAATTCATCCCGCTGCCCAACATGGAAACTAAGTTGGCCGCAAAGACGAAGCGCAACGGACGCTGGCCGAGGATGCCACGCATCTTTCTACTTTAGCCGAGGGAGGAAAAAGGCATCAACCACGAAGGCTACGAAGGTTCACGAAGGAAATGCCGAATGTCTTGGGGGTCCTTCGTAAACCTTCGTGCCCTTCGTGGTTGATGCCCTTGGCCCTTGCGTGCGGCCGCGTTCGGCGCTAGGATTCGCCTGCTGCTCGAAGTTTGATGTCCCGGATTCTCGCGAACATCTTCGCACAGAACGGAGGCGGGCTATGAGACGCTGCAGCGGTTCGATTCGGTTGGCCGTGCTTTTCCTTTCTTTCGGTTATCTGATCCCTGGGGCAAGCGCCCAGGTCGATCGCATCGTGATCGCGGCGGGCACGGATGAAGATCACGCGCTGCAAGCCATCTCCAGCGAGCAAGACCCGCAAAAGAAGCTCGCCATGTATGAAGAATTCGTGCAGAAATTCTCCTCGAACCCCGCAGCCGCGGCCTATGGGAACTGGCAGATTTCGCAGGCCTACCAGGCGACGGGCGACCTGCAAAAGGCGCTCGACTATGGCGACAAGGCGCTGGCCGGATCTCCCCACAATCTCGACATCCTGGTGTCGCAGGGCAGCGTGGCGCAGCAGGTCAAGAACAACGCCAAGCTGATGGATTACGCTGCCAAAGGCGGCGAGATCTGCCAATCGATCGCCAAGCAGCCGAAGCCCGAGGGCATGAGCGACGAGGACTTTGCCCGGAAAGTGGCCGACGAGAAGACCGCTGCGCAGAACAGCTGCGATTTTTTGGAGACTTCCGGTTTCAACGCGATCACCAGCGAAACCGACCCCAAGAGCCGCATGGCTGACATCGAGAGATTCACCGCGGCGTTTCCAGACTCGAAGTTTCAGGACCAGATATCGAACTACGCCCTCGATGCACTGAGCCAGTTGAAGGACAACGCCCGCCTGGTGGCGTACGCCGAGAAAACTCTAGCCGCCAATCCGAATTCGCAGCCGGCCTTGCTGCTGCTGGCGAATTTCTACGGCGACGATAATAAGGCAGGCAGCGCCGCCAAGGCGATCGGCTATTCACAGAAGTTGATCGAGGCGGCGAAGGCGGATGCTCCTGACGCCGACAAGGCGCGGAAAATCTACGCGGGAGTGGGTCACAACACGCTGGGATTCGTCTACCTCAAACAGGAAAAGACCATGGCCGCCATTCCCGAACTAAAGTCGGCCGCGTCTCTGCTCAAAGGACAGGATGAAGCGCAATATGCACGGGCCCTGTACGGTCTGGGTTTCGCTTACGGCAAATTGAATAAGCTCACCGAGGCGCGCGAGGTGCTCACCGAGGCCGTGAAGATGCAGAGTCCATGGCAGGCGATGTCGCAGGACTTGCTGGCGAAAGTGAATGCCGCGCGGGCCAAAGGGAAGTAGGTTCGGTCACTCTGGCCGGGAAATCTTTGACCACAGGGGACACAGTGGGGCACAGAGGATCGCACTCTGTGGTTAAGTTCTTGGTTTACTTTTCCGGTTTGATCAGTTCCTCGGAGAGTAGTTGTGCCTTCCACGCCAGAGTGCGGGCGCGTTCCAGATCACCGGCCGCAACGGCGGCCTTCGATTGCTCCATGAACTGGCGCGCCTGATTGACCATGTCTTGCTCGTTAGGGCTGAGCTGGCGTCCAGCTACCTTCTTGAGGTTCGCTTCCGTGGTCCCCAGCATTTGGTTGGCAGTGTCTCGTTCGTGGGACGTCTGGCCGGCCGCGCCTCCGGCCAACTGAATGCTCGGTTCTGAGGTTCCTCCCTGCCGCACGATTACTTTGGGGGGAGGACAGTTCGTGGGAGCACTTGAGGTTCCGGGCGCTGCAGGAGTCGCTGTGGCAGCGGGATCTGTTTGCGCCTGGTTCGACCCAGAATTTGAACCAGAAGCTGTCTGGCCCGCGGTCGCAGGCGTGCTGTTGCAGTTGACCGGAATGACTCTCTTCTTGTTGTGGTGCACGGGCCGCTTGGTGGTCGTGGGCTGGGTCTTGCCGGAGGGCTTCTTCGCCGGAGTGGTCGCCGCGGGCGGTGCCGTAGCCGGTGGATTCTGGGTCGTCGGATTTTGGGTCGTCGGTGCGGTCCCCTGATCCTGCGTCGTCGCAGTCTCAGGCTTGGTCACAGGGGCCGTCTGCTGGGCACTCTGAGGCCTCACCTCCGGCAGCGCCGAAGATGCGCAGAACAAGCTGACCAAAAGCATTGCCGCCAGAGTCATTCCCGAGCCCCAAGTGATCCCAAGCAACCTGATTCTACCCCTTCGGACGCGAGCCGCGAGAGGCAACTCGAATCTTGTTTCGCCAACGCAGCGAACGAATCAATCACCGCGTTGTGATGCCGTAGCATCGGCGGCATACTCGGGACCAGTCTCCACGACCGCTCCGACGGCCGGAATATGAAAGCGGAAGATCGTTCCCGCGCCCTCGACAGATTCGAAGTCCACGGAGCCATAGTGCCACTGCAGCACCTGATAAGTTTGCGCCAGGCCGATGCCGCTACCGTCTTTCTTAGTAGTGAAATAGAGTTCGAAAATCTTGTCGTGCATATCCTGGGGAATTCCGCCGCCCTGGTCGCGAACCTCGGCGACAACGGCGTTGTTGTCGCGCCGAGCGGAGATGGTGAGCAGACCTCCCTGGGGCATGGCCTGAACTCCATTGAGCACGACGTTGAGAATGGCCTGCTTCATCAGGTCGACGTCAACTTTGATGGACAGCCGCTGCTCCGGCATGTGCCGCTCGATGGTGACGCCGTGCTGCTCGGCATCTGGAGCGGCTAGCTGGGCCACGTCTTCCATCAGGCGGCGCAGGTCGACTTCCTCCAGGCGAAGATCTCGTGGCCGGGTAAAATCCACCAGCGTCTGTACCACGCGATCAAGGCGCCGGATTTCGCTGTCGATAATATCCATGTGACGCCGCGTATCGGGTTCCTGGTTGGCGAGTTTGTTGCGCAGCAGTTGCAAGTGGAGCACGATGGCGTTGATCGGATTCTTCACCTCGTGGGCCACGCCGCGGGTAAGGCGTCCGCTGGCGGAGAGGCGGCGGGACATCTCAATCTCATCACCAATGCGCCGCACCGATTCCGTGTCGCGCATGATCAGAAGAGCGCCAATCTGCGAATTTTTTTCCTGCACAAAATCGAGCGAGACCTGAACGCGCTTTCCTCCCGCCGCTTCAAACTCCCGCTGTGACAGTGGACGCCGGCGCTCAAACGCCTCGAGCAGCGCCGCGCCGAGAACGGAATCGCGGTCGAAAACCTCCTGCACTGTGTGACCCAAAAGTTCCACGCGAGGCCGTCCCAGAAAACCTTCCACCGGCGCGCTCACCAGCACCACGCGCGAGTCGCGAGAGAACAGCATCAGGCCATCCTGCAGGTTGGTCATCAGTTGATCGACGTTGTCCTTGAGGGCCGAGAAAATTTCCCGGCTGTCGCGAATCTGGCGGCCCAGGTTGGCAATTTTCAGGGTGACGAGACCGTACTCGTCGTGCCCGGACTCGTCGCCGGAAAGCGCCTCTGGTTGCCCCGCGCTCACGCTATCGAGATTCAGGCTGATTCTCTTCAGCGGACCCAAAGCCAAGTTGGAGATTCCCGCGGCCAGAAACAACGATGCAAAGATCAACGCGACGGAAATATATCCTGCCCGCATCAGCCGGGCCTGCACCTCGCTCTTCAGAAAAATGGTTTGCACTCCGATGCGGATTGTGCCGAAAGGCTCGCCATTCAATTCCAGCGGATAGCTCACGTCATAGACCGTAGCAGGGCTGAAGACCAGGCGAAGCTGTTCGAGGAAGCTGGCGCCTACAACTTTCTGGAACGCCGGGCGCGGCGGAATCACCTTGCCCACCATGCCGACATTGTTATGCAGCAAGGCCTTGCCATTGACGTCGACGATAGTCACATCGTAGATGAATCTCCAGTCTCCGGGATCGGACTGCAGCAGGTTGTTCAGAGCAACGTCGGTTTGCACGTAATCGGTGAGTGCGCGGCGTACGGCGGTCCCGTTGCTGGTATCGACGGATGTGCTGCTGAAATCAGGCACGGCGTTGGACACGGCATACGCCAACTGGTGGGTCAGGCTGGTTGCAGTTTCGTTGGCGTTGGCGATGCGCAGGCGAAGGATCTGAGAGATGTACAGGTACGAAAATGCGGTTACCATCGCCGTCACCATAAGAGTGATGACCAGCACGATGATGGTTTTTCGTCGCAGCATGAAGGGAAGTGGCTCGCTCAACAAGCTTGCTCAATAACCGCGGAGAGGGTTTCAGCTACTGGGAACTTCCTCCTTGCCGGGGACCGCCTCTGCGCCGGCGCTGCCGTATTCCTTCAATTTGTTGTGCAGCGTTTTCAGGCTGATCCCGAGAATCTCAGCGGCCCGCGTCTTGTTGTTGCTGGTCGCTTCCAGAGTTTTCAGAATCAGCATTTTTTCCGCTTCTTCCACCGTTGTGCCCACGCCCAGGCGAACCGCATCGGGATCGTTCGCCGCGGTGCGCAGCGGAGCCTGCCCAAACCCGGGCGGCAGATGCTTGGTCTCGACCACGCCAGCGTCGCAAACGATCACCGCTCGCTCCAGCGTGTTGCGCAACTCCCGTACGTTGCCTGGCCAGGCATAGTTGTTGAACTGGTTCAGCACCGCCTCACTCACGGCAGCGACTTTACGGCCGTGCTTGCTGCTCATCTCGGCCAGCAACAGTTGCACCAGGCTGGCAATGTCCTCTTTGTGCTCGCGCAGCGGAGGCATGTGGATGTTGAATACGTTGAGGCGGTAATAAAGATCGCTGCGCAACTCGCCGCGGGCTACAGCTTCGTCCGGAACCTTGTTCGTGGCCGCGAGCACGCGCACGTCGACCGACGTTTCGACCTTGCTGCCCAGGCGCCGCAGTTTGCGGTCTTCCAGAA
Source organism: Acidobacteriota bacterium (assembly GCA_013289685.1). Lineage (GTDB taxonomy): Bacteria > Acidobacteriota > Terriglobia > Terriglobales > Acidobacteriaceae > Sulfotelmatobacter. Next base: position 8,596 of record JABCZL010000023.1, read on the forward strand.
CGCGCAGCAACTTGGCTTGCGTTCCGACCGGCATTTCACCGATCTCATCCAGCAGAAGCGTTCCGCCTTCGGCGAGCTCGAAGCAGCCGGTACGTCGTTCCAACGCGCCGGTGAACGAACCCTTTTCGTGACCAAAGATTTCGCTTTCCATCAGGGTCTCGGGAATAGCGGCGCAGTTGATCGCGACAAAAGGCCGATCCTTCCGCGGACTGAGTTCATGGATGGTGCGCGCCACCAGTTCCTTGCCCGTACCGCTGGCGCCGGTGATCAGCACCGAGGCAGTACTGGGCGCGACCATCTCGATGAGGCGGAAGATCTCCTGCATCTTGCGCGACGCACCGTTGAGGCGCCCGAGAGATCCCGCATCCCGCAGCCGGCGCCGCGTCGCCTCAAGCTCGGCGCGCGTGCCCAGCAGGGCGGCGGCGTTGCCCAGCATGGTCCGCAGACGATTGGTGTCGATAGGTTTGGTGAGGTAATCGTAAGCGCCCATGCGCATGGCCTGTACCGCGCTGTCGATGGTCCCCTGGGCGGTGACCAGGATGACGGCGATCGTCGTGGCCTGTTCGGCGAGCTGACCGAGCAGTTCGAGCCCGCCCATGCGCGGCATCTTGAGATCGGTGATCACAATCGAGGGGGACCACTGCGTCGCCTTGTCCAGTCCCTCGGCGCCGTCGCGGGCCGTCTCGACGCGAAATCCCCACGAAGAGACGAGTTCGGCCAGCCCGGACCGTTCGTTTTCCTCGTCCTCGACAATCAATATTTTTTCGTGACTCATCGGCTTGTTCTTGCTCGGTTCGCTCGCTGATGCGCTCTGTTCAGTGCACTTCTGAAGCGGACCCGCGATCGGATTGAATCCCCACGATACGCGGCCACCTTCCTGCGCGGCAAGGTCTGGATAGGCCGCGGGCAGCGATCCGCGCGCACGGAATTTCAATTTGAGACGAAAGCCGCCCTGCCAGGTTCGGCCTAGGACGGGCAATACCCAGAGTCTACACTTTCGCTTTAAGTAAGTGGTGCGGTAGAATCTTTCGTTCCCAGGTCAGGTCCCCGTCTTCTACCAGTTTGCCATATTTCATTTCCTAGGACGCCGAATGCTCAGGCACTCGGCGAGCAGTCACATTCTCTTGGAGGACTCCATGACATTGAGCCGGACTACACGCGCTCGCCGTTTAGTAGTGTCTGGTGCGTGCGCATTTATCGCAAGTGTTTTGATTTCCAGTTCTGCGTTCGCGCAGAGCGATGCTCCGCCGAAGGTGGACATCTTTGCCGGGTATCAGTACCTGAATCCTGGCGGCACGGTTCCGACGGTGGGCGATCCCAACAATCCTATGCCGTTCAAGCTTCCAGGTATGGCGAAGGGAATTGGCGGCTCCGTGACCTACAATTTCGATCCGCACTGGGGCCTGGAGGGCGACGCAGGGTACAACCGGGACACGAGTTCGGCATCTTCGGAGTGGACTGTCGGAGCCGGGCCAAGATTTATGGTACGCCAGGAAACGACAGCATTTTTCTTACATGCTTTGGCGACACTGAACCGGGCGACGTACGACGCCGGGTTCGCCACCCACAACGGTATTGGTGTGATTCTGGGCGGCGGGATGGATCTTACTCTCACCAAGATGATTTCCTGGCGTGTGTTCGAGGCCGACTACGTCTGGGCGCAGCACAACTTCGCAGCCTTCGCCTCCCCGGAATTTCCGTCTCTGCGGCGTCCTTCGTTTGAGGGCGAAAGATTGCGCACCGGCATTGTGCTGAACTGGGGTGGGGCGCCGGCGCCCGTTCCAGCCGCTGCCTGCTCAGTGCAGCCGACTGAGGTGCTGGTGGGCGAGCCCATCACGGCCACCGCCACGGCTAGCAATTTCAATCCCAAGCACACCGTGGCCTACAGCTGGAGCACCAATGGCGGCCAGGTGACGGGAAAAGACACGACTGCCACTATTGATACTACGGGCGCGGCTCCGGGCAGCTATGCGGTTACAGCGCATGTGACCGATCCGAAAGCCAATAAGAACAATGAAGCGAGTTGCACGGCGAACTACACGGTCAAGGCGTTGCCACCGAAGAATCCTCCGACCATGTCGCTGTCGGCCAGTCCGACGGATCTGGTCACCGGTGGAAGCGTCAACTTGTCGGCCACTTGCACCAGCCCGGACAGCGTTCCGGTCTCGGTCGCCAACTGGACGTCCACTGCCGGTACCGTCTCGGGCAGTGGAAACTCGGCAACTCTGAGCACGGCTGGAGCACCCGCTGGTCCGGTGACGGTCACAGCGACCTGCACCGACTCGCGTGGTCTCACAGGACAAGCCTCAACGCAAGTCACGCTCGAGAACCCGCCGCCACCGCCAGTCGATAAGGCCCTGGAAGCGCGGCTCTCTCTGCACAGCATTTACTTTGTGGTTGACCATCCCAGGCCGAACGATCCGAAAGGCGGTCTTCTGGCCACGCAGCAGCAAACTCTGATCGCGCTGGCTGCCGACTTCAACAAGTATCTCGAAAACAAGCCGGACGCCCACTTGATTCTCGGAGGACACGCGGATCACCGTGGTGCTCCGGCGTACAATATGGCGCTCTCTCAGCGTCGTGTTGACAGTGTCAAGAACTTCCTGATCGAACACGGAGTTCCCGCAGCGAACATCGACGTCAAGGCGTTTGGCGTGGATCAAAACCTGACTACCGATCAAGTGAAGGAGTCTGTGGCGGCCAACTCCGACCTAAGCACAGAAGAGCGGGCGCGCATCCTCAAGAACATCGATGTAGTCAGGATGGCGAGCAATCGCCGGGTTGACGTTACCTTGAGCACGACTGGCCAATCCTCGGCTCGCGTGTTCCCCTTCAACTCGACTGATGCTCTGACTCTGATCGGCGGCCGCGAAGCTGCCAGGAAGACAACCGCTAAGCCGGCGGCAAAGAGGCCGGTGAAGAAGCCGGCCACTAAGCCGGCGACTAAGCCGTAATTAAGCGATCGAGAGCCAAAAGACGCGACGCGGAGGGCGGTTCAATGCCCTCCGCTTTTTTCTGGACCCATTTTTTCTGGACCCATTTTTTTTGACCCAGAAAACGGGTCCTCGGTGCGGTCTCCAGCAAAGTTGGCAACAAACTCCCCGCGCGGAAGAATCTACATGACCCTCCACTAAAGTGCTATCGCCAAGTGGTTGATTTGATGAGACTGTGTCTGGTAATCGGGTTGCCAGTTCCTTGTCGAAGAAAACGCGGGCGAGGATGATTCTGATGAGTCGGTTCCGCAGACCCCAGGGTCTGACGATGTTGCTGTTGTCGCTGTCCCTGCTTTGGGGGCCGGGCTGTGCTCGTCCCGCCGGACCGCAAACCGGCGATACTTCCACTCACGCCGACCCGCATCAGGTTCCTTTCCATGATGGCGACGGGACAACGCCCGTTCGCCCCCCTGAGACCGCACCAGCTCAGCCTGAAACCGGTCTTCCTTTTCATGATTCCCAGAACCTGCCAGCCGGTACTCTGCTAACCGTTCGATTGCAGGACCCGATCTCGGCCGACAATCCCGGCGCGAATTCCCGGTTCGAGGCCGTCGTCGATGAACCCGTGGTGATCGAGGGCAACAAGCTGGTTCCACGCGGCGCTACGGTTACGGGTCGGGTGGAGTCCGCCCAAGCTTCCAATGTCAGGCGGAATCGTGGTTATGTCCGTCTGGCGCTCGATTCGATCCATCTCGCCGGTGCAGATCTACCGATTCAGACGTCCAGTCTTTTCGTGCGTGGGAATTCTGGCGATACGCAGGCCGGCCAAGCTGAAATGGCGCAAATTCGCCTCGAAAAAGGCCGCCGCCTCACCTTCCGCCTGACTGAACCCGCTTATGTTGCCGCCAGCCAACGGACGCCAGCCGATCATTAACCACCCTCCATCCCCATTTGGGACGAGTTTTCCACAAAAAAATTTCTCGTTTTAGTGACATCTGCCCTTAGCAGGCACAGGGCTGGTTCCCTATAGTTGGGGTCGAAAAGGGATTTGATCTTGATCTGGACGCAACCCGATCCAGATTCCCATTTCAGGAAAACCAAGGTCTTGGGCGGCGCGGTAAGCGGTTCCTTTTAGGGATCTTCCCGCGCAGAGTAGGTGTATGAGCGCTGCTGCTGAAATTCCGTGGACTCCGCAGGATTCGAAGACCCACGATTCGAAGACCCACGATTCGAAAACCCAGGATTCGAAAACCCAGGATTCGAAAACCGAACTGCTTCCGCTTTTTGAGAACGCCCCACTCGGCGTGGTGCAATGCCGGCGGGAGGGAACGATCACCGCGCTGAACCCGGCTTTGCAGCGGATGCTCGGCGACAGGCCTAGGATCGCGCGATCTCTGCGTTTTGCCGATCTGCTGCACCCGCAAGATCGCGCCGAGGCCGAACAGTTGCTGGGGGAGCTGTTTGAGCGGCGCCGCGAGAGCTTTCAAATCGATTCCGAGGCAACGGACGCGAACCACCGGCGGGTTCGTTGGACCGCGTGGCGCGTGCCCGGTACGAATGGTAATTCCGACGCGGTGCTCGCCCTGGCAGAAGACGTTCCCCGCAACCGCGAAGCCGAGCTGCGCCTCCGGCAGGCCGAGAAACTGGAAGCGGTGGGCCGCTTGGCCGGTGGCGTGGCTCATGATTTCAACAATCTTCTGACAGGGGTGCTGTTGTACTGCGACCTGCTCATGGCTCACCTTGAGCCCTGCCATCGGGTGCGCAAGTACGCGCTGGAAATCCGCAACGCCGGCCTGCAGGCTACGGGGCTGGTCCGGCAGTTGCTCGCAGTGGCCCGGCCCACGAACTCCGAGGCGCGCCTGCTTTCGCTCAACGAGATCGCCGAAGGCATGCGGAACCTTCTGGTTCGCCTGATCGGGGAGAACATCGAGTTGAAATTCCAACTCGATTCCAATCTCGGCCTGGTCAAGATGGACCCCACTCAATCTCAGCAGATTCTGCTCAACCTGGTGCTCAACGCGCGCGACGCCATGCCCGGCGGCGGCCAGATCACTGTCGAGACCAGCAATTGCAAAGTGCAGGTGCTCACGGAACCGGCTTCGGGAGCTGGCAGCACCGCCTCGCTCCCTTGCGCTCTATTCGTAGTGGCCGACAACGGGAGCGGCATGGATGCGGCTACCCGCGCTCATCTGTTCGAAGCTTTCTTCACTACCAAGGCCGGGACGGGCACGGGCCTTGGATTGGCCACGGTGAATGACATCGTGAGCAGCAACGGCGGCCTGATTCATGTGGAGAGCGCGCCGGCGCGCGGTACCCGCGTGAGCGTGCTTCTGCCGCTAGTCCCGCAATCCGTTCTGAACTCCCCCGACGCCCTCGATTTTCAAACCCGGAAGCAACCCGGGAGAACTTACTCCCAAACGATAAAAGAAGAGGAATGAACGCCATGACGTCACCAGTTTTGAGCCCGATGCCTGCCACTCCGCAAATCGAACCCGCCAATTTTCTTAACCTTCTGATCGTGGATGATGAGCGCTCGATCCGCGAAGCGTGCCGTGAAGTGGCGCAGTCGCTGGGATACACGGCGTATGTGGCCGATTCCGCTGAGCACGCCTATCGTCTGCTCGAAACCCAGCCCTTCGACTCGGTGCTGCTCGACCTGCGCTTGCCCGGCGCCGGTGGGCTGGATGCGCTACGGCGCATCAAGGAACGCCGCCCCGAGGCCGTGGTCATTGTCGTGACCGGCTACGGCACTGTGCAATCGGCAGTGCAGGCTATGAAGAATGGCGCCTATGACTACGTCACCAAACCATTCAGCGTCGACGAACAGAAGATGCTGCTGGAGCGCGTGGCCAGCCACTTGAGGCTGAAGTCGGAGAATCGCCTGCTGCGCGAGAAGGTGAAGTCGAAACAGGGATTCGGCGGCATCGTGGGCCGTGCTCCTGAAATGGAGAAGCTCTACCGCATCATCGCCAAGGCTGCCAACAGTGTGCACCCAGTATTGATCCTGGGCGAAAGCGGCACCGGCAAAGAGATGGTCGCGCGTTCCATTCATTATTCCGGTCCTTTTCGCGACAAGGCGTTCATCCCCGTCGACTGCGGATCGCTGGTACCCACGCTGATTGAGAGCGAACTTTTTGGCTACGTGAAAGGCGCGTTCACCGGGGCCAACCAGTCCAAGGACGGGCTCATGGCCATCGCCGAAGGAGGGACTATTTTCCTCGACGAAGTAGGAGAGCTTCCGGTCGATCTGCAAGCGAAAATGCTGCGGGCGATTCAGGAAAAGGAGATTCGTCCCGTCGGCAGCACGCGCCGCGTGGCGATCAATGTGCGCATCCTGGCGGCCACCAACCGCGATCTGGATCAAGCCGTGGCCCAGGGTGAGTTTCGCCGCGACCTGTATTTTCGTCTCAACGTGCTCAGCCTGCGCATCCCCGCGCTGCGCGAGCGCCGGCAAGACATTCCGCTGTTGATCGGGTACTTCCTCGACCGTATGACACGAACTTCCGGGCTGGAAAAAATGCTAAGCGACGATGCCCTCAAGGCCATGCTGGCCTATGACTGGCCGGGAAACGTGCGCGAGTTGGAAAATTGTCTGGAACGCACCTACGCTTTTACCAGCGGTCCTCTGATTCACACCACAGACCTGCCTCGCGAGGTGGCTAATTTACCTCTGCCGGACCCGTCGAGTGGGAGTGGAAATGGCAACGGGCACGGCAAGATCATTCCCATAGCAGAACTGGAGAAGAACACAATTCTAAACGCGATCACAGAACTGAACGGCGACAAGCTGCAAGCGGCCCGGCTATTAGGCATCGGCAAAACGACCCTTTATCGCAAGCTCAAGGATTACGCGGCTCATGAGTTTCAGTCTTGAGCGCCCGATCTTGAACGTGTTCCGGGCGGAGAGTACCGCAAAGGGAAGCCGCTCTACCGCTCGCATTGCTAAGCGTTGTGTTTTCATCAAGCGCAGTCTGGCGGCAGAAATGCTATAGGAAAGGGCATGATTCTACTCATTACGTCGTCAGCCAGTGGTCCACAGTGCGCCGAGTCCTTATGCGTTGCCACGGGACAGGAAACGCATTGGGCCTCGACTGTGCAGGCGGCAGCCACCCGCCTGCGCGAACAAACCTATTCCGCCGCAGTGATCGATCAGTTCCTGCTCGAAACCGACCCCGAGGAAAGCGATCAGATGATCGAACATATGGGCACCGCCTTCCCGGTCTACGTGAACTTCGGTGTCACTGGAATGGAGCGCCTGGTGCGCGAGGTGCGCGCCGCCCTGCATCGCCGCCAGCGTGAGGAAGGTGTCGCTCGCCGTGCGGTTGCCGAACAGATGCACAGTGAAATGCGGGAAACCCTCACCGCCATGCTCTTGTCCTGTGAACTCGCCATGTCGGTGCCCGACGTTCCCCATCCCGCGGCAGAAAAGATCCGCACCATCGACAACCTCGCGCGGGAACTACGACTTCGGCTGCAGGTGAACTGATCCAGTTTCGTTACTCCTCTTTGCTCCTCTAAGGTCCAGAATCTCGCATTTTGGTCCGTTTGTGCTTGGCGGTCGCGCTTGGGCGGCCGTCCGGCGACTAGCCCGAGAACGGATCCCTGAAGAAAAACTGTCTTCCGTGATGTAATCTATACTTTACAAAAAGTAATCTATACATTACATTATGTCGTCTATAGGGGTCATCCGAATGCCTCAAGACGACAAACGCGATTCCGGTCTCCGTATCCTGGCCCTCATGTTTGGAGCCCTGGCGGTGTGGGCGATTTCTTACGCGATTGCGTCAGGGATGCTCCATCACTATCCGGCCAGCGCCAGATACCGAGCAGCAGCGGTGGTGATCGGAGTCATCGGCTTCGTAGTCTGGCAACTCGCGACGGCAAAGCTGATTGGCTTGCACGATGAGTTCACCCGCCGCATCCATCTGATCGCTTTTGCAATTGCCTTTGCGGTCACGGGACTTTTCATCTTTACCACCGACCTGTTGCAGCGGGCGGGCTTCGTTGACTACATCCGGCTGAGGACCATTTGGGTGGTGATGCTCTGCGCTTGGTGGCTCGCGCTCATCGGTGCGCAATGGTATTACAGGCGATGAAGAACCGGCTACGGGTACTAAGGGCGGAGCAAAACTGGTCCCAGGCGGAGCTGGGCATGCGTGTCGGGGTTACGCGCCAAGCGATCAACGCGATTGAGACCCGCAGGTACGATCCCGGTCTTCCCCTGGCCATGAAGATCGCACGAGTATTCGAAAAAAAAGTGGACGACATTTTCGAACTGGAGGACAAGGACTAATGCGTGCATTTCGCTATGTCCAACGCATCGAGCGGCCGCCGCAAGAAGTTTTCGATTTCATGATGGACTTCAGCACCGCCTCGCGCTGGCGCAACATGGTGCGCCGCATAGAAGTGGTTGGCGGCGGCCCGGTGCAGCAGGGCTCAAAGCTCTTGATGACGATGGACGTCCTGGGGAAGACAGTGCAAGGGGAGTCGGAAGTGTGGTGCTACGAACCGCCGCACCGGGTTGGCCAGCGCAACACACGCTCCGGCGTCACCGGCGTGTTCGAGTACATCCTTGAACCCGATCAATCCGGAACCACCGTTATCTTTACCTGCGATCTTCATCTGCATGGCTTGATGTGGTTGGCGCTGCCATGGGTGCTGCGCTCCAACCGGGCCAGGTTTCGTGATCAACTCGCTACGCTGAAGCGGGCAATTGAGCAAAAGGGCTGAGTTTCGAACGCACGCTCCAAACCGGGGCGCTTGATCCTGAATCTCGTCATCTTCCGTGTGCCGCGGGCGAGTCGGATGTTGAGGGCTCGCTGCAACCGCTGTGCAAGATTTTGCAGCCCGCTGAAATCGCTTTCCGCCAGGGCTGGTTCCCTCTAGAATGGTCGCACTCGGTAAGCGGAATCCCGTATCCCACACGGCATCCCGCAATCTCGCCGGAGGTTCTGTGCACGTCCTCGTCACCGCCGACTCGCTCTCGGGATCCTCGCTCTCCGGATCGTGGACCTATACCCGCGAGCTGGTGACTGGCCTGGTCACGCGCGGCGTGCGCGTGACGCTGATCAGCTTTGGCGAGATTCCGCTTCCCGACCAGACCTCGTGGATGGATCACCTCCACGGCCTCGACTACCGGCCCACGGCGTTTCACCTGGAGTGGATGCAGGAAGCAGAAGAGGATCTGCCCGAGTCGTCGGCGTTCCTGGCCGCGCTGGTGCGCGAACTGCGGCCCGACATTTTGCATCTGAACCAGTTCTGCTACGGGAATCTGCCGGTCGACGTGCCGCGCATCGTGATGGCGCACGGCGATCTGGTCACATGGAACTATGCAGTTCACAATCACGCCCCGCGGCCGGAGCGCTCGCTGATCTGGTATCGCGGCACCGTTCGGCGCGGCCTAGCTGGCGCGGATGCGGTGGTGGCGCCTTCGGCCTGGATGCTCGATCGCATTTCCGCATGTTATGGGCGTCCGCGGCGTGGAGAAGTGATCTATCCCGGACGAAATCCCATTTTCTTCAATCCCTATGTCAGTAAAGACGATTGCGTGCTGGCGGTTGGCCGCTTGGTGGACGCGAGCAAGCAGGTTTTTCTTCTGACCCAGCAGCCGCATTCAGTCCCGGTCTGCATCGTCGGCGCCGAACATACGGTGCCGCGGCCGCGCAATCCGATTCGTGCGGACGTGAAGCTTGCCACCGAGCAGACGTCGGTGGCGATCCGCGGTCCCCAGACTGAAGCGCAGTTGCGGGCGCTTTACAGTCGCGCCTCCATCTACGCTGCCACCGCGCGCTACGAGCCGCTCGGCATGCCTGCGCTCGAAGCGGCGTTCTCGCGATGCGCCATCGTGGCCAATGATATTCCGAGCTTTCGCGAGATCTGGGGGGACGCGGCTCTTTACTTCCGCACCAATGATGCCGCGAGCCTGGCCGAAAATATCAGCATGCTCAATGCGGACCGCTCCATGCGCCGCGCCTATGCCGAGTTGGCCTACACCCGCGCCCGCGAGCGCTTCACCACCAAGCGCATGATCGACGACTGCCTGCAGTTGTATCGGAGTCTGATTTCGGCCAGGTCGATGGCCGCCTGAGAACCGCCGCCCACGGCTTCTTGGGCCCGACTACTTGGTTTTGGTCACTCCCACCGAGAACGCGCCGTCTAGAGTTGCGGCGCTCCCTGTGGAGGTCAAGGTGCCGTCGTTATTCAGGCGGTAGGTCGAGACCGTCGCGCTGTCTTCATTTCCCACGTAGACAAACTTGCCGGATGGATCGACGACAATCGGCCAGGGCTGCGTTCCCGCATCAATGGAAGCCGGAGTGTTCGGAGTCAAATTGCCCGTGCTCGGCTCGATGGTGAACATTGAAACCGTATTATCCAGGCGATTCGTCACATAAGCGAACTTGCTAGAAGGATCGACCGCGACCCACGCGGGATTGTTTCCTGCAGTCACTGAGCCGGGCGTATTCGGGGTCAAAACTCCGGTCACGGAATCGATGGTGAACTGGAATACACGATTTAAATCCGGATAGGGTACGTAAGCGAACTTGCCAGCGGGATCGATCGTGACCGCAAAGCCGCCGCCCGGCACTGTCGCCGGGGTCATCGGCGTCAGCACTCCAGTATTGAGATTGATGTTATACATCGATATCGTGCCGTCGTCTCCGTTCGACACGTAGGCGAACCTGCCCGATGGATCCACAGTTACGAATCCGGGGCTTAATCCGGCTGCGACCGCAGGTGGGTTGGTTGGCGTCAAGACCCCTGTACTTGCGTCGATTGTGAACATGGACACCGTGTTGTCGTCGCTATTCGCCGTGAAGACGAATTTACCGGAAGGATCGATCGCGATCCCCTGCGGATAAAATCCAGTAGGAACCGTGGCTGGAGTGGTCGGCGTCAAGACCCCGGTACTGGGGTTGATGGTGAACATCGAGATGGTGGCGAGGTCGGTCGCGTTTGACATAAGATTCGCGACATAAGCGAACCTGCCCAAAGGATCCACGGCCAGACCTTCGGCCCCGAAGGAGTTGGCCCCGGTCGCGACCGTGGCCGGAGTGGTCGGCGACAAGTCGCCTGTGCAGGAATCAGCGGTGTACATCGACACCGTATTGGACGAATCATTTAAGACGTACACGAATTCCGGTTTGGAGGAAGGCGTACAAGACGCGACAGGCGGAGGATTCATGGGTGAGCTTCCGCCACAACTGGCGGCGAGCAGCAGCAGAACAAAAACTGCGGCGAGCAAACATTTTGCTTTCATTGCTTTTACTCCGGGGCTTGCTTCCTGCGAGGTTCGGTGATTACTTTGGAGTTGCCATCCATCTTACGCCGAATACCTGCGTGCCGGAAGACAGGCGCGCCCGCTTAGTGATATCTTCGTATGCTTACTAGAAACCCGTAAGGTTGGAGGATCGATTCATGGCTCAGATAAAAATCACAGTCCGACCCAATGGCCCGTACCGGGTCGAAGCTCCCGAAGGCTCGGTCGAATTGGTCGACGTCAACGGTACCCCGTACGATCTCACCGGCAAACCTGCATTCTCGCTCTGCCGCTGCGGCGGATCGGTCAACAAGCCCTTCTGCGATGGAACGCATAGCCGCATCGGCTTCCAGGGCGCGGAACTAGCCGTGAAAAAAGCGGACGGCCAGTCGTAGATTTCACTGGGGAGAAGCTCGTGCACGATTGGCGCGACCGGGAACTGGGAATGCATCGCAAGATCACGCGTCGTGACTTCCTCGACGGCGTCGCGGTGACGGCAGGCGCGGCCATGATGCCGTGGAACCTGTTCGGTCTTGCCGAAGGCCAGGCCGCCGTCGGTCCCGAGAACTCTCCCAGCTACTACCCGCCTGCACTCACCGGCATGCGCGGCAGCCATCCCGGCTCATTTGACGCGGCCCACAGCCTGCGTGACGGAACGTTCTGGGATTCGGCGGGCAAGCCCGAAGACACCGGCGAGACTTACGACCTGATCGTCGTTGGCGGGGGCATCAGCGGCCTCGCGGCCGCTCACTTCTACCGCAAGGCAACCGGTGGAAAAGCGCGCATCCTCATCCTCGAGAACCACGACGACTTTGGCGGACACGCCAAGCGCAACGAATTCCGCGTGGGCAACCCGACGTTGATCGGCTACGGCGGCTCTTACTCGATCGAAAGCCCGGAACCCTACAGCGCAGTGGCGAAAGGCTTGATCGAGGAATTGGGAATCGAGGTGAGCAGCTTCCGAAAATATCTGGAACGAGATCTGTACGGTGCCCAGGGGCGGGCTCCCAAGATTTTCTTCGACAAAGAAACTTTCGGCAGCGACAAGCTGGTCGACGATCCTTGCCCATTTCCGGGCGGCGAGACATACGATCTCGCAGTGGCTGGCCCCGAGGCCTGGACTCACTTTTTATCCGAGGCGCCGATTGCCGAGCAGGCGCGCAAGGACGTGTCCCGTTTGTGCCGGGAGAAGAAAGATTATTTTCCGGACCTTAACGCCGAGCAGAAGAAAGCTCGCCTGGCGCGCATCAGTTACGCCAAGTTCCTGACGGACGTGGTAGGCGTGCACGCGGATGTGATTCGCCTCTATCAGAATGTTTCGTTCTCGGAATTTGGTGTGGGCATTGACGCCGTTGCCGCGCTGGACGGGGCGGAGACGGGATATCCAGGTTTCAGCGGGATGGGTCTCGATGCGTCGGGCCTGCACAATGAGCGCACCTACTTCTTCCACTTTCCCGACGGCAATGCCAGCATCGCGCGCTTGCTGGTGCGCAAGCTGATTCCGCAAGCCGTGCCGGGGAACTCCGTGACGGACGTGGTGACCGCAAAGGCCAACTACGCGATGCTGGATGAGGCGACGTCGCCGCTGCGCATTCGCTTGAACAGCACAGCCGTGCGGGTGAAGCACGCGGGTGATCCGGCGCGGGCCAACGAAGTTGAGATTGCCTACGCTCGCGGCGGCAAGGTGTATACCGTCAAGGCCGGACACTGCATCCTGGCTTGCTGGAACGCGATGATTCCCTACCTCTGCGATGAGTTGCCGGACGCGCAGAAGGAAGCGCTCGCTTATGCGCAAAAAGTTCCGCTGCTGTACAGCAATGTACTGCTGCGGAACTCGACTGCATTTCAGAAGCTGGGTGCGAATTCAATCTACGCGCCCGGCGGCTACCATACCCACGTCGATATGGACTTGCCGGTGAGCGTCGGAGAGTATCGCTGCCCGCACCCACCGGAGGATCCGCTCGTGGTGCACATGAGCAAGGCGCCGTGCCGCGCCGGCCTTTCGCAGCGAGATCAACACATCGCCGGCCGCATGGAACTCTACGCCACGACCTTTGAAACCATCGAGCGCAAGATTCGCGAGCAACTGGCGCGAACGCTTGGGCCGGGCGGCTTCGATCCTGCTCGCGACATTCTCGCAATCACGGCCAACCGCTGGCCCCACGGCTATGCCTACGAATACAGCAGCCTGTGGGACAAGTTTGTGCTGGAAGGTGGCGAAACACCGTGCGAAAAGGCGCGCAAGCCGTTCGGCCGCATCGCCATCGCGAACTCTGACGCCGGCGCGTATGCCTACACAGACGAGGCAATCAATCAGGCGTGGCGTGCGGTAGGGGAAATAACGAAAGGGCAGAGAGTCCCGTACATCGGCCACGAGAGATTAAGCCCGGGCTAATCCCTGCGCCCATCCTCTAACTGCTGGGCCTTGCTCCGCGCGTCCTGCGCTTGCTGCTGCATTCCTTTGGCCTGGTATGCGTCGGCGAGCGCATCCTCCAACTCAGCGTCATCCCCGCTGCGGTCGCGCTCTTTCAGATAAGAAGCGATGGCCTCGTCGTATTGTTTCATCTGCGCCTGGGAGATGCCCATCCTGTAGTAGACATCCCTCGTCCGCGGTTCGAGGCGCAACGCGGTTTGGTATTCGTTGATCGCAGCCTCATGATTGCTCTGATCCGCGAGCGCCATGCCCAGGCCGACATGGGCATTGGCGTTGTTCGGTTCCTGCGCCACCAGTCTGGTGAATTGCTCCTGCGCCTCTTTGGGTTGCTCCTGGCTCAGATAGGCAGCCCCAAGGTCCATCCGGGCTCGCGCGTTTTGCGGTTGCAGATCGAGCACCCGTTGCAACTCGGTCTCGCCCTCGGGGAATTGTCCCTTATTGAAGTAGGCATGCGCGAGCGAGTAGTGTGCCGACGCATCCTGCGGGTTCTGCTGCACTTTCTTTTGCAGCTCAGCGATCATCCGATCGACGCTTCGCTGCGTGTCCATCGCAGAGCCGAAATGGATTCCGGACGCGCGCCAGCGTTGCACGCCGAGCGCACTGCCGCCGACGATCAAGACCATGAAGAGCAGAACGCCAGCGCGCCGGAGTGGCCGACCCTGCTCGGGTGCAACGCGAGCAATCAGTGCCCCAACGATCAGTCCGCTGACCAGTCCGCCGGCGTGGCATGCATTGTCGATGCCCGGAAACATGCTCCCGAACAGCACGTTAAATCCTACGAAGACGACAAGGCTGCGGAGCGTCCCGCTGATCGCAACTTTCGGCAGCGAGAATTCGCCTAGGTAGAACGACGCGATGAGCGCTCCCGCTAGTCCGAAGATCGCTCCGGACGCACCCACGCTTGGTACGTCAGGACTCCAGGCCACGCTGGCTGCGCCCCCGGCAATGCCGGTCAGGATATAAACGACGGCGAAAGTCCACCGCCCGTAAAGGGACTCGCAAAGCGCGCCAAGGTCCCACAAGCACCACATGTTGAAGGCGATATGCATGAGACTTCCATGCAGGAACATGTAGGAGAATAACCGCCACGGTTCTCCCGAAAGCGTGCGTGGACCCCAGTTGGCGCCCCAGTCTACGGTGAATTGGCCGGAAAACTCCTGCAGCGGATTGATGTAGGCAAGGGGATTGCTCGTCCGGAATACCATCGCGAGAAATACCGCCAGATTCGCTCCAAACAGCACGCGCGTGAGCGTAATACTGGCCTCACGTTTCACCCACGGCGCAGCCATAACTGGCTGAATCGCGTCATCGCCTTCTTCGCCGCGCTGCGCCGCCTCGTGCTGCACGCACCACTGACAGATCTTCTTGCCAAACGTCAGCGGCGGCAGTTGCCGCCCACATCGAATGCAGTTCGCCATGTCTTACAAAAGAGTATCAGCAGTGGGCGAGGTTTTGGGAGAGCGGGCGAGGTCAGGATAGGACTCAAGGGGCGAGGGGTTTGTGAAAAAGATGCTTTCAGGCCCTCAGGGGCTGAAACCCGCGTCAGGTTGCCTTCTTACGCGGCGCTGAAGCGCCGCTCTTCCACGATACGCCCGCGCTCGAATCAATGAATGGTTTTGGTCTTGCGCGACATGTAATCCATCAGCAGATACTGCCCCAGCGTGTAGGGCGTGGTGAAGTAGGCTTTGCCGCGGCACATCTCGGTGACTTTCTGCACGAACTGTACCAACCCGTAATCCGACGCCAGCATGAACGTGTTGATCAGCACTCCCGCGCGCTTGCACTTTGAAACTTCTTCCAGCGTCTGGCTCACGACCAGCGGGTCGAGACCGAAGGCGTTCTTGTAAATGCGTCCGTCTTCCAGTGTTAGTGCCGAGGGCTTGCCGTCGGTGATCATGACGATCTGCTTCATGTCTTTTCTTTGCCGC
The DNA here is from genome assembly GCA_013289685.1 of Acidobacteriota bacterium. Taxonomy (GTDB): domain Bacteria; phylum Acidobacteriota; class Terriglobia; order Terriglobales; family Acidobacteriaceae; genus Sulfotelmatobacter. The sequence goes on from JABCZL010000023.1 coordinate 24,148, forward strand.
TGCAGGATTCTCTGGGCCAACCGCAGTCCCTCGCGCGTGTTCGTGTAATAAGGCCCGACCTTCACCCGCGCGAGTTGCGACAACGGAATCTCCTCCGCCGAATCGTGAAACAGCACGAGCGAAAGCGAGTCCCCCGGATACTGCGTGCGGATCAAATGCGACAGCGCCATCGCAACTTTCTTCGCCGGAGTGAAGCGGTCTTCGCCGTAGAGAATCATTGAGTGCGAACAATCCAGCATCAGCACCGTGGCGCACGACGACTGGTACTCGCACTGGTGCACCTTCAAATCCGAGTATTCGATGCTGAGCGGGACCGTAAGCCCTTCGCGCTGGATAGCGCTCGACAGCGTTGCCGTGATGTCGAGATTGAGCGTGTCGCCAAACTCATAGGTCTTGGCCGACCCGCTGGTTTCGATGCCGGTTGCGAGATCGCGCGTGTCATGGCGTCCAAAACTTGCCTTGCCGAGCGACCCCAGCAGGTTGCGCAGAGACTTGAAGCCGAGGAAGTCCAGACTCTTGTCGGTAATCTCGAACTTTGCCTGCTGCGCTTCGCCAGTCTGTCCGCCGACGCTCGATCGTTTCGACGGGTCGTGCGGGTCGTCGATGGAGATGTAGTCTTCCTGCTGCATGCGCTCGATGAGTTTCTCGATCAGTTCGTCGAGCTGGCCGTCCGCAACCATCTGCTCGATCTGTTCCCGCAGGTTCTCGTCGAACATCTCCCCGTTCATCAAGGCCTGCTCGATGGCCCGCTTGAGTTCGTCCAGCGTCTGCTCGCCTTCGGGCAGTTCGTACCACATGGACTCCTGAAACCCGCTCTGTAGCAGGTAATCGGAGAGCGCGCTGAGCAAATCCTCCATGCTCATCTCGCCCGCGGGGTCGGGCACGTATTTGGAGTAGCGGATGCGTTTCATAAAACAGCTTCTAGCTGCTAGCTTCTAGCGACTAGCTAGGCAGATTCCATCAGGACAAGGCGTCTTGGCCAAAAGCTAGCAGCTAGAAGCTCCTAATTAAACTGCCGTCTCGGCCGGTACGGCTTTTCGTCCGGCTCGAACGATTTCTCCCGCACAGGCTCAGGCTTCTTCTCGCCGGCTTTGAACACGCGCTCTTCGCTTCTGCCGATGCGCTTATGCGCGTGCAGGCCTTCGAGGATGAACTCCGCCGCCGACACCTGCTGCTCCGGGCTGTCTTTCTGCGTGACGCTCAGCGGGCCGAGTTTGTCGACCAGGCCCTGGATGCCCTTCAATTTCTCCAGCGCTTCCTCAGCGGGGACTGAATCCGACAACTGAATTTCGCCGCCCAGGTCGAACCACTGCACAATCTGCTGCACGTTGGCGCCGGTGTAATACTCGTCGTAAGTCTTCGCGATGGCGGCACGAATCAACTCGCGTCCCACGTGGTCCGCGCCTTTCATTTCGCCTTCGTATTCCAATTCCAGCTTGCCGGTAATCGCCGGCAGGGCCGCGTAGACGTCGCTGATGCGGGGCACGACAACTTTCTCGTCGTTGCGAATCGCTCGGCGCTCAGCGTTCGACACCACGTTCTCCATGGCTGAAATCGGCAGCCGCTGGCTCACGCCGGAGCGTTTGTCGATCTTCTTGTCTTCGCGGGCGGCGAAGGCGACGCGTTCAATCACTTCCTGAACATAATTCGGCAGGTGCAGGGTGAACAAAAGCTGGTTGTGGCCGTTGCGCTTGGTCCACGCCTCCTGCGCGGTGATTGCGATTCCTTCTTCCACGGTCGCCGGATAGTGCGTGCGAATTTCCGAGCCGATGCGGTCTTTCAGCGGCGTGATGATCTTGCCGCGCGCCGTGTAGTCCTCCGGATTCGCGCTGAACACCAGCGCCACGTCGAGCGGCAGGCGGATGGGATATCCCTTAATCTGCACGTCGCCTTCCTGCATGATGTTGAACAACCCCACCTGAATCTTTCCCGCTAGGTCGGGCAATTCGTTGATGGCGAAGATGCCGCGATTGGCGCGGGGCAACAGGCCATAGTGAACCGTCAGCTCGCTGGATAGTTCGTGTCCACCGCGCGCCGCCTTGATGGGATCGATGTCTCCAATCAGATCGGCAATCGTGACGTCGGGCGTAGCCAGTTTCTCCACGTAGCGGTCATCGGGCGAGAGGTATGCGATTGGCGACTCATCCGCTAACCGCGCAACTTCCTCGCGGCATCGTCGGCAGATCGGAGCGTAGGGATTGTCGTGAACTTCGCAGCCCGCCAGATACGGCATGTGCGGGTCGAGCAGCGTGGTCAATGCGCGCAGGATGCGGCTCTTCGCCTGGCCGCGCAGTCCGAGCAAAATGAAATTATGACGGGAAAGGATCGCGTTGATGATCTGCGGCACCACCGTATCGTCGTAGCCGACGATGCCCGCGAACACCGGAGCGTCGCCGTTCGTGCGCAGGCGCGCCGTCAGGTTCTCGCGCAGTTCGTCCTTTACGTGGCGCGTGCGCAAACGCTCTTCGGAAAAAATACTGCGGCGCAGTTCACCCAGTGTGCGCGGAAGACTCATGAAAGGAACCCCCACAAACAAACTTTCCCGATTATACGCGCCACTGCCGGTGAGCGTTTTGCATGCGCCAAGCGAGGCCTGACACCAAAAAAACCGATCACCGCGCGTGCCCGTTGCCCCCGGCCTTGTGGCGTGCCCGCGCGGCGCGGCGCAGATTGGGAAGAATGCCTTCCAGGTACGTCACCACCGCTTGGATGCGCTGGCCTTCCGACCGCATCGCCAGCAGTTTCTGTTTGAAGTCGAGATCGAGCGGCAAAGAGCCCGCGAGATAAAAGGAAAGCGTGCTCTGCTCGGCCGCAGAAAGATCCTGCACGGCTCCAGCCAGCGACAGAATCTCGAAATGCGCTCGAATTGCCCGAGTCTTGTCTTCTGGAGTGGCAGCGCCCGCCTCGTCAGCTATGAACAGTATTTCCGCTTGCAGAAAGGAACGCTTCCGGTTGAGTTCGAGCACTTCAAAGCGCTTGCGGCCTTCTGCAATCACATCGAGTCGCCCATCGGGATACTCCTTGGTGACACTAACGATTTCAGCGGTGCACCCAATTTCCGCGACGCCCTCTTCCAGTGCGCGCACGACGCCGAACGGCGCATTGTTTGCCCGACACTCACCAATCATCTCTTTGTATCGCGGCTCGAAAATGTGCAGGGGCAGGGGAGCGCCCGGAAGCAGTACGACGTCGAGCGGGAACAAGGGAAGCAGGGCCAAGGAATCTCCACATCGGACGCGGGAACCGAGCGGGCCTTCCGATTGTACGACATCGAAGCGGCCACGCATCTTGACTTGCCGCGTGGCGGAGAATACAACCCGAGCATGGAACTTGTCGGGAAAGTAGTCGTGGTCACGGGCGCTTCAATGGGCATCGGCGAGGCGATTGCCAAGGTTTTTGCGGAGGAAGGAGCGAGCGTGGTCCTGTTGTCGCGCGATGCGGCCCGAGCCGAAGCCGCCCGCGTGCGCATTGGTTGTCCCGAACGCACCGCCGCTCTTTCCTGTGACGTCCGCAACTCCGAAGAGATCGACCGCGTCCTTGCCCTGACGCTGCATCACTTCAAGCGCGCCGATGTCTGGATCAACAACGCCGGCCATGGTCTGCTTGATTCCGTCGCGCAAACCGACATGCAGGCCTGCCACGATTTATTTGATACCAACTTCTTCGGAGCGATGTCGGCCATGCAGGCGGTCATCCCGGTTATGCGACAGCAGGGCGGCGGCGCGATTATAAACATCTCCAGCGTTGCCGGACACATCCCGCTGCCGTTTCACGCTTCGTACAGCGCGACCAAGTTCGCGCTCAATGCCATCGGCAAGGCCGCGGGCGTCGAACTGAAAAAAGACGGCATTCACGTGCTTACGGTTTGTCCCGGCTATGTGCGCACCGCGTTCAGCGAAAATGCGGTGCGGGGAAGCGAACTGAAGAAGGTCCGCCCCGCCTCGGTGCGCGGCATCACCGCCGAACGCGTCGCGCGCGCCACGCTGCGGGGATATTTGAAGCAGAAGCGGGAAGTGATCGTGCCCTGGCCGATGCACGTGCCTGTGAAGCTTTATCAGCTATTCCCGGCGGTGGTGGAGTGGGCGATGGCCAGGATGGCGAAGTAGAGTCAAATCGGCGAGCTGACTATCCCAGTTCCGCCAGCATCGCTTCCATTTCCGACTGTGCGTGCAGATTCCCGGTGCGCCGGGCCGAGGCGATTCCATCCTGCAGCATCTTCTTCGCCTCTTCCGCGCGCTCAGCCCGCACCAGCGTTTGCGCCGCCATGAAATATCCTGCGGTGTATTCGGGATGGCTCTCCAGCAGAATCGAGAATTCCGCCAGGGCCCGGTCAAAGTCGCCCTGCTTGGAGTACTCCATGGCAAGCCCGTAACGGGCGAAGGCGTCTTTAGGATTTTCGGTCAGGATTTCGTTGAGCGTGGCGATGCGGTCCATAGTTTTATAGTTTTAGGGAAATAGCTGCCGGCGATGACTCGACAACGAGATTACTACAACCGGCGCGCTCTGGCGCAGCCGAGGCCCGGGGAACACTGGCCAGACCTCCCTCCTACTGATTACAATTGAGAGTCCCAACAATTTCTAAGTCTGAGGCTGCGAAAATTGGCCTGCCCGTACTTTATGCCGGTTTCGAGACTGGAAAACGGCACGTGGCCGCATCCCGCCCGGCTCCCGCTCGGCAGCGGATGGTGCGGGCATTGCACAGCTCCCGGGCACGAAGGTCAGGTTCCGTCGCAAGACGTGCTGGAAGCGTTCTGCAATCTTGGGTATGCCAGCGGTTGTGCCTGGTCGCCCCCCGAGCGCCTTTGGGATGCGGTTCGCTTCGCCGTCATTGCTCCGCACATGGGTCTGCGCCCCGAGCCTCGAAATGCCGCGGCGGCTCCGGCCCGCGTCCTGGTTCTCCGTTATGTCTGCGAACGAAATAACCGGCCGGTGGAGCACGGCGATCTGGAGTTTGATCTATCGCAAGGCACCTGGCGGATGCAGCACGACGATGCCCGTATCCAGAAGATGGCGGAATGTTATTTGGAGTCGTACCTGAAGAGAAAAGCCTGAGAAATAAGTTTTAAGAAACCCCGCCACCACGAAAGGAAGACCACGCATGCCAGACGATGTGCTCACTCCCCGCCCGGTGCGAGATTCGCAATCCGAGATGGCCGAAATCGTGCTGCCGAACGATGCCAATCCGCTGGGCGCCCTGCTCGGCGGGCGCCTGATGCACTGGATCGACCTGGCCGGCGCAATGGCCGCGCACCGCCACTCGCGCAACTTTGTGGTGACCGCATCCGTCGATCACATCGACTTTCTGGTACCTGTGCGGGTGGGAGATCTGGTCATTCTGCGATCATCGGTCAACCGCGTATTCCAAACTTCGATGGAGGTAGGCGTAAAGGTCTTTGTCGAAAACTACATTGCCGACACCGCGCATCACGTCGCTTCCGCCCACCTGACTTTCGTGGCCATCGATAGCGCCGGCAAGCGTCTCAGAATCCCGCCCGTAATTCCCGAGACCGAGGAGCAGCAGCAGCGGTACGATGATGCCGGAAGGCGCCGCGAGATCCGGCGGTCGGAATTGGAACGGCGGCGCAAGAATCGTTGATTACTTAACGCAGGCAGTGATTCGCGTCACATAATAATTCGCGTAAGAACATTTACCTTAGTGGCGAGCTGAGGTTCTCATGGATAATGCGCTCATAGTTCATCGCCTTCACTTCGCATTTACCATTACCTTTCACTACCTCTTCCCGCAACTCACCATGGGCCTTGCGCCCCTCATCGTCGTGCTCAAAACACTGGGACTGCGCCGCAACGATGAGACCTATCACCAGGCGGCGCGCTTCTGGGCACGAATCTTCGGCATCAACTTCGTGCTGGGCGTGGTGACCGGCATTCCCATGGAATTTCAGTTCGGCACGAACTGGTCGCACTTCTCGCGTTTTGCCGGAGGCGTTATCGGCCAGACGCTGGCCATGGAAGGCATGTTCGCCTTCTTCCTCGAGTCTGCCTTCCTCGGCTTGTTCTTGTACGGAGAGAAGCGGCTCAGCCCGCGCGCGCACTGGTGGTCGGCAGTCGCGGTGTGTCTTGGATCATGGCTCTCGGGATTTTTCATCATCGTGACCGATGCCTGGATGCAGCATCCTGTCGGCTACGCCAGAGCCGCCGATGGATCAGTGCAGCTCTCCAGCTTCTGGGCGCTGGTTCTGAATCCGTGGGCGTGGTGGCAGTACGCGCACAACATGAGCGGAGCCGTAATCACCGGATCGTTCGTCATGGCGTCCGTGGGAGCGTTCTATCTGCTGTGGGGCAAGTTTGTAGCGCACGGACGCATCTTTGTGCGAGTGGGAGTCCTGGCTGGTCTGATCTTCAGCGTCTTGCAGCTATTTCCCACCGGCGACGGTCAGGGGCGTATGCTCGCCGAGAATCAGCCAGTCACGCTCGCCGCCATGGAAGCCCTGTTTGAAAGCCAGCCCGGAGCGCCGCTGGTGCTTATCGGCCAACCCAATGTGGACGAAAAGAAGATCGACAATCCGCTGGTCATTCCCAACGCGCTCAGTTTTCTGACCTACCGGGCATGGACGGCGCAGGTGAAGGGCTTGAATGCTTTCCCGGAAGACGAGTGGCCGTCGAACATCGCGCTGCTCTACTTCAGTTACCACATCATGGTCGGGCTGGGCACGCTGTTCATCGCTATTTCCGTGGTGGCTGCGTTCCTGTTGTGGCGCGGCAAGCTATTCTCCAGCCACTGGATGCTGTGGATTCTGCTGCTGGCCCTGCCGTTCCCCTACATTGCGAATACCGCGGGATGGATCACGGCGGAAATCGGACGGCAGCCCTGGCTGGTCTATTCGCTGATGCGCACCGCCGACGGCTATTCGAAAACGGTTTCAGCCGGCAATGGCATGTTCACGCTGCTGGGATTTATGGGCATGTACATGGTTCTGGGAATCCTGTTCCTGTTCCTGGTCCGGCGCGAAATTGAGCAGGGGCCGGAAGCGGAGGGAGGATCGGCCCACTAGTAGGCACGCGCAGTTCAGGCGTGCCACGGATGATGGACACACTCTCCTCGATTGTCATTCCGAGGAGCGATAGCGACGATAAACCTAGTGTTCTGCGTGTGTCAACGGAAAGCAGGTTTCTCGCTTCGCTCGAAATGACAACACTCCAGGAGTTTGGCAAGCTGAGGACAAACGATGGCAACACTTTGGTTCATGATCGTCGCTGTCATGGTGGCAGCGTACGTGGTGCTCGACGGTTTCGACCTCGGCGCCGGCGTGATCTACCTTGGCGCCGCCCGCACGCCCCAGGAGCGCCAGACCATCATGCGCGCCATTGGCCCCGTCTGGGACGGCAACGAAGTCTGGCTGCTCGCTGCCGGAGGCACGCTCTACTTCGCTTTCCCGCTGCTCTACGCCTCGAGTTTCAGCGGCTTCTACCTGCCGCTTATGATCGTGCTCTGGCTGCTGATGCTGCGCGGCATCGGCATCGAACTGCGCGCCCACATGGAGAATCCCGTCTGGCGCGGATTCTTCGACGTGGTCTTCTGCCTCTCCAGCCTGCTGCTGACGATCTTCTTCGGCGCGGCCCTGGGCAATGTCGTCCGCGGCGTGCCTCTCGCAGCTGACGGTTACTTCTTCGAGCCGCTCTGGACCAACTTCCGGGTGAACCAGGGCATTGCCGGCACGAACAACGGCATCCTCGACTGGTATACCGTCCTCACCGGCGTTATTGCGCTGGTCACGCTGACTGTGCATGGATCGCTGTACATCGCCGTGAAAACGGAAGGCGATTTGAACCGCCGCGCCCGAGCCGTGGCGCTCTGGGCATGGCCGGTGCAACTGTTCCTGACCGTCATCGGACTGATCGCGACCATCTATATCCGTCCCACCGTGCTCGACAACTACAAGCAGCACGTCATCGGCTTTTTGATTCCTGCAATCGTATACGGCAGCCTTGCCGTCATGATCTACGCGATCCGCAAGGGCGAGGGCCCGGCGAAGGAGAAGCTTGCCTTCGTCGCCTCCGCCCTCTACATCGTAGGCATGCTCGTCGGCGCGGCATTCGCGCTCTATCCCGTGGTGCTGCCCGCCAGCACCGATCCCGCCCGCAGCCTGACCATCGACAACACAGCCGCCGGCCAGCACGGCCTGACCGTCGGACTCATTTGGTGGATCCTCGCCTTGATCCTGGCTCTCGGCTACTTCACAGTGCTGTTCCGGATGTTCAAAGGTAAGGTGCGGATCGAGGGAGAAGGGTACTGAAAACGGGCCCATCGGATTTCGCGGATTCACACGGATTAATCCTGAGAAAGCTGATTTTGATCCCTGTTGATCCGTGAAATCCGTGGCGATCTTCGACGATTGTCCTAAGTCCGCTCTCTACAGCTACCGCTGTATAATCGACCTTAGAGTTTTGCCTCATTCGTTATCTCGCAATTCCTATCGGGAGTGTGATTCTTTGAACGCACATATGCCGCATCAGCATGGAGGGCCGGCGCCGCAGGGGCCGCAGCCGCTGCCGGGGGTGGACGCCATTATCGCCGTCGGGTCGGGAAAGGGCGGCGTGGGCAAGACCACGCTGTCGGTGAACCTGGCCGTGGCGCTGGTCAAGATGGGACACAAGGTCGGGCTGCTCGATGCGGACGTGTACGGGCCGAACGTCCCGCTCATGCTGGGGGTCAACAGCCAGCCGCGCATGGTGGGCGAGAACCGCATTGAGCCGATTCAAGCTTTCGGACTGAAAGTAATTTCTGTCGGATTCCTCAATCCTGGCGACAAGCCCATCATCTGGCGCGGTCCCATGCTGCACCAGATTGTCCGCCAGTTTCTGGGACTGGTGGAGTGGGGACAACTCGACTATCTCATCGTCGATCTGCCGCCGGGCACGGGCGACATCGCGCTCTCGCTGGTGCAGACCGTGCCGCTGACGGGCGCGGTTGTGGTTTCGACTCCCTCGGATGTTTCGCTGCAGGACGCGCGCAAGGCCATTGAAATGTTCCGCCAGATGAAAGTAGATGTGGTCGGCGTGGTCGAGAACATGAGTTATTTCACCTGTCCGCACTGCCAGCACGAAGTGGACATCTTCTCCCGCGGCGGCGCCGAAAAAATGGCGGCGCAGTTTGGGGTGCCGTTCCTGGGGAATATCGCGCTTGATCCCGAGGTGCGCAAGTCCGGCGACGGTGGAACGCCGGTCGTGCTGGAAGGCGAGAACTCGCCGCACGCCAAATCGATCTATGCGTTCGCGCAGAATGTCGTGACGCGCGTGGATGAGATTAAGGCTAGCGCGCCGGCTAGCGTGATTCAGATTCAGTAATTTCTCGACCACAGCCGTAACTGTTTTGTCATCCTGAAGCGGGCGCATTTTGCCCGCTGAAGGACCTATGCAACGGGCTGCAAAGTTGCATAGATCCTTCGCGGCAAAAACCGCCGCTCAGGATGACAAAGTTTTAGGGTTGAAATCGCGCCAGCTGAAAAATCGCTTCCGGCTGGTGGTCCTTCAAGATCAACTCCGCCATCATTTCTCCGACTGCTGGGCCGTGCTTGAAGCCGTGGCCGGAGCCTCCGCCAACGAGCCACACATTCTCCATCGCTGGATGCCGACCGATGATGAAGTGACCGTCGGGAGTCTGCTCGTACTGGCAGACGCGAGTCTCGAGCAGCGGCGCGTTTTTCAGGGCAGGGAAGCGGAAGCCGACGTATTCGCGAATGTCTTTCAGCGTTTCCTGATTGATCACGCGTTCGCCGTTCGTCGGATCGAAGGCCGGCCCGCGCGTATCGTCGGCGATCTTGAATCCGCGCCGGTCGTTGCCGGGAATGCCGTAACGAAAGCGTCCCAGGTGGTCGCCCCACACCGGCAGATGCGCGTCGCTGAAACGATCGTCCCCCGACGGCGTGCCAAAAAAGAAAATGTCCTGCTTGGTGGGCTGCACTAGATTGCCGATCGCTTGCGGGAACAGCTTGCCAAGCCACGGCCCGCAGGCGAAAACATAGTGGTCGGCTTTGAGCCGCGAGCCGTCGGACACCGTCAGGGAACGTAGAGGCGCACTCTCCAGTTCATCGCTCAGCACGGCGGCCTGCCGGTACTTGCCTCCGGCCGCCACGAAAGCCTCGACAACCGCCTGGCAACTCGCGCGCGCGTCTAGATACCCGCACTCCGGCTCATGGATCGCCCACTGAATACCGTCGAAATTAATCTGCGGCCAGTGCCTTTTCATCTGCGCCGCCGATAATTCCTGAAATTTGATCTTCGCCGCGCGCAGGGCTTTGAGCGAGCCGCGCTCGAACACATCGTCGCCCCCGGAAGCCATCCACAGCACGCCACAGCGGTGCAGAAACTGCCGCTTCCATCGCCGCTCGTACTTTGCCCAGAGCTTGAGCGCGCGCGCCGCCATCTCCGTATAAGGCTGGTCGGGCCCATAAGCGCCGCGCATCACCCGCGTCTCTCCGCCGGAGGACGCTCGAGAGTTGCCCGGGCCCCAGGAGTCGAGCAGCGTGACGCGTGCTCCGCGCTCCAGAAGGTGCAGCGCGGTCCAGCCGCCGAAGGCTCCGGCGCCGATGACTGCGATGTGCGGTTTTGATTTCATGAGCGTCGGTCCATCATAGCTGTACGGTCATCGGGACCAAAAGCTTTTGACCGCTGAGATCGCGGAGGAAGGGCCGCGGAGAACGCAGAGAAAAGCCTGGCGGGGCTCTACCTTTGCAGTCTCTGCGGCCTTCTCCGCGATCTCAGCGGTTAAAGGCTTTTGGCGTGCTCCTGCTTGACTGCCTTCCCACGCTGTTCCTGGAATCCGGACAGAACCCTCAACTTTGGTCCAAAAGCCAACCTTCTGCATCTAAAATAGTTAGGTAGAATGAATCGGAAGCGGTTTGCGGCTGGCGCCGCTTGCATTGAGACGACTGAGACGACTGTAGATGCCTGCTGACCCCAATATCGGGAATCGCGAACGCGAAATTCTGACTGCGCTGGTGGAGACTTTTATCTCGACGGGCGAACCGGTCGGGTCGCGGACGCTGGCCCGGTCGAACCGCGAGGGGCTGAGTCCGGCGTCGATCCGCAATGTAATGGCCGACTTGTCGGACGCCGGGTTCCTGGAGCAGCCGCATGCTTCCGCGGGGCGCGTGCCAACGACCGAGGCGTATCGCTATTACGTCGAACAGATTTCTGGGACCGCCCATCTGGCGCCGCAGGAAGAGAGCATGATTTCCGATTCGCTGGCCGGCATCACCGACGTGCAGGAGTTCATGGAGCGGACGTCGCATGTGCTCTCGCTGATTTCACGCAACGTCGGCGTGACCGTGGCCACGAGCGGTCCGAAGAACGCGCTGGAGCATGTTTATTTCTCGCGTCTCGGCGACCAGAAAGTCCTGGCCGTGCTGGTGACCCGATCCGGCCTGGTGCGTGATCGCGTGCTGCGCCTTGATTTGTCGCAGTCCGAACTGGACCTGGCCGCCCGCTACATCAACGAAAATTTCCGCGGCTGGACCATGGAGTCACTTCGGGCGGAACTGGCTCGCCGCCTGGAGCAGGAGCGCGGCGAATACGACCGCCTGATGAACTCGATTGAGCAACTCTACAAGCAGGGCGCGCTGGCGGCTGAACAGGGCTCGCAAGTCGTCTTCGTTGAAGGCGCGGCGAACCTGGTCACGGCCGATCATGACCGCGAACGCCTGCAGGAAATGCTCAAAACACTGGAAGAAAAAGAAAAAGTCGTCCAGTTGCTTGGAGCTTATCTCGACGTGAAGCAGGAGGCAGTCCGCGTCGTCATTGGACTCGACGAGGCGCTGCCGTCGATGCAGAATTTTGTTTTGATCGGAGCTCCCGCGCACGCTGGCAACGAAGTTATGGGTTCGCTGGCGGTGATTGGACCGACACGCATGGATTATCAACACACCATCACCGCGGTCTCGTACATCGCGCGATTATTTGACAAGATCCTGAATGAATCGGAGTAATGCACGCAGTTATGGGGAAATCAAACGGAAAATCAGAAGCAGAAAACGCAGGGCTTGATCTGGAACACGAACTTCCTCCCGCGGACGGCGATGAGCGGCCTTCGGAATCGGCCAGCAGCGGAGCCGCAGCCGGGGAAGTCTCTGGTCCTGCAGCAGAATTGCAAAAGCTAAAGGCCGAGCGCGATTCCTTGCTCGACCGCCTGGCTCGCGCGCAGGCGGAATTCGAAAACGCCCGCCGCCGCGCCGCGAAAGAGCAGCAGGAGTTTCGCGACTATGCTGCCGCCGACGCGGTCAAGTCGCTGCTCCCGGTCATCGACAGCTTCGAGCGCGCGCTGCAAGTCAAGTCGGGGCCTGGCGACTTCCGCAGTGGCGTCGAACTGATCTACAAGCAGTTGCAGGACGCGCTGGCCAAGCTGGGAGTGCGCGCCATTCCTGCCAAGGGAGAGCCATTCGATCCCCATGTGCACGAAGCGATCGAGATGGTGGAAACCTCCGACGCGGCTGACCATGAAGTGCTCGAGGAACTGCAGCGCGGCTACAAGCTGAAAGACCGCCTCCTGCGGCCTGCCATGGTCAAGGTCGCCAAGAATCCATGAAGACTAGGACCGTGCCGGGCACCTCAACATCCCGCCCCAGCTTGTCCAGATTTTGTTTCTTGAAGAAAGGTCATTTCTGACGACGAACGCAAAACGTGACTACTACGAAGTGCTGGGCGTGAGCCGCACAGTCACTGAGATCGAACTCAAGAGCGCTTATCGCAAGCTCGCGCTGCAGTTCCATCCTGACCGCAATCCCAATAATCCCGATGCGGAAGATAAGTTCAAGGAAGTCAGCGAGGCCTACGCCGTGCTCGCCGACACCGACAAGCGCGCTGTCTACGATCGCTATGGACACGCCGGACTGGGTGGCGGTTCCGGGCAGCCTTCCGGCTTCGATCCCACCGTGTTTCAGGACTTCGGCGACATCTTCGGCGAGTTCTTCGGTTTCGGCGACATGTTCGGTGGCGGTGCTGGCGGACGCCGTCGCAGCCGGGTTCAGCGCGGCGCCGATCTCCGCGAAGACCTGACGCTCGAGTTCGAAGAAGCATTCTTCGGCACCGAGTCGAGCGTCACGGTTCGCCGCCACGAGGCTTGCGAGGACTGTCATGGTTCCGGCGCTGCGGCTGGAAAGGGTCCCACCACCTGCAGATCCTGCGCTGGCCGTGGCCAAGTTCGCTACCAGCAGGGATTCTTCAGCATCGCCCGCACGTGTCCCGCATGTCAGGGGACAGGCAGCGTCATTACCGATCCCTGCTCGAAGTGCAAAGGCGACGGGCGCATTCTGCGCCAGCGCACCGTGGACGCGAAAGTTCCAGCGGGCGTCGAGGACGGAACACGAATTCGTTTTTCCGGCGCAGGAGAAGTTGGCGCGTTCGGCGGCCCCGCAGGAGATTTGTACGTGGTGCTGCATGTGAAGGAGCATCCCTTCTTCGCGCGCGAAGGCAACGACCTGCACTGCGTGGTCCCGATCTCGGTGGCGCAAGCTGCCATGGGTGCGGAGATTAAAGTGCCAACCATGGAAGGCGAGCACACACTGAAGATTCCTGATGGGACTCAGCCCGGCGCCACGTTCCGCATCCGCAACAAAGGTGTGCCGGTGCTGAACGGACACGGCAAGGGCGATTTATATGTTGAGGTCCGCGTTCAGGTGCCGACTAAGCTCAGCAAGCGCCAGAAAGAGCTGCTGCAGGAACTCGACGCGCTCTCGAAGGTCGACAACCAGCCCATGCTGCGCTCGCTGCTCGGCAAGATGAAAGACATGTTCGGTTAGGGTGAAGACATTGCCCGCCGCAGTTGGGGAAGAGCGTGACTCCGACTTCTCGAGGCTAGCGCCTCTTCTGCGAGAGCGCTATTTTATCGCAGCGCTGGAAGCGCTGCGCCACCCAAAGGCGCAGTTTCGCGGACTGTGTTCAAGCGCTGAGGCCCCACTTCTTTCATGACCCGACGCCGATGGATCGCCGACGAGTTCTCGGGCAACCACGCTGCCCTCACCGGCGATCATGCCGATCATCTCGTGCGTGTCCTGCGCGCTCGAGTCGGGCAAGAATTCGATATCGCGACCGGCGCGGTCTTGCGGCGCGGACGCATCGTGACCATCGAAGATGGTCGAGTCGAATTCGAGCTAGGCGATGAAGTCCTAGCGGCCGCGATCCCCAATGTCACGCTCCTGCTGGCGATCTTCAAATTCGACCGCATGGAATGGGCGATCGAGAAATGCACCGAGCTGGGAGCTACGCGAATCGTGCCCGTCATCGCCCGCCGCACGGACGCCCACCTGGCCTCGGCCGCGGCGAAACGCGCCGGGCGCTGGCGGAGGATCGCGCTCCAGGCGTCCGAGCAATCGCGTCGCGCCGCCCCGCCCGAAATCACGGACGCAATGAAACTCCCGACGGCGACGGCGCTTCCCGGCCGCCTGCGTATCGTGCTGGCAGAGTCAGAAAAGCAGACCTCGCTCCGCGACGTGCTTGATTCAGCCGAAGGCGAGATTCTTCTAGCGATCGGCCCCGAGGGCGGCTGGGCCGACGACGAATTGCAACTCTTCCAGAAAGCAGGATGGATCTCCGCGTCTCTGGGCACCACGATCTTGCGCGCCGAAACCGCCGCCATCGCCGCTGCCGCAGTGGTAGTCTCCGAATTGAGTTAAGCTGACGGCCGAACCATGTGGGGACAGACGCCCTTCGGCAAGCTCAGGGCAGGCCCTCGGCTGTCCACCGGGCGTAGCCGGGCAGTGTTCTCAGGCCGCGTAATGATATCCTGACGACGGATGTCGCCCGTGAAGTCTAACTCCCGTCCCGCTCCGTTCACTCCAGACGATCGCCAGCGCGAGGCCATCGATCACGTGCACGGCCCGATGCTGGTGGTCGCAGGCGCCGGCACCGGGAAGACTTCTGTTCTGACCCACCGCATCGAACGCCTGGTCGGCGAAGGCCACGCGCAACCTCACGAGATCCTCGCCCTAACCTACACCGTCAATGCGGCTAGGGAGATGCGCGACCGCGTGGGCAAGTTGATTGGCAGCAGGGCAGTGAACGCCGCCACCTTCCATGACTACTGCCTCGACATGCTCAAGCGTGCTCACAAAGATTTTGGCGTCCTCGACGATAAGGATCTCTGGATCTACTTGCGCCGCCGCATTCGCGAACTGCGCCTCGAGTACTACATTCGCGCGGCCAATATCCCGCAATTTCTGAACGACCTGCTGGACTTCGTCAGCCGCTGCCACGACGAGCGGGTGACGCCCGAAACATACGCGCATTATGTCGAACGCCTGGAGCGCAGGGAGGTTCCTATCCCGCGCGTGATGAAGTCGAAGACGGTTCTGGATGACGCCGAAGTAATCGGCCGCTGCCGCGAGATTGCCCGCATCTTCACCACCATGGAACGCTGGCTTCGCGAGGAGAATCTAGGAACTTTCAGCCACATGATCACGCGCGCCCACGCCTTGCTGCACAGTGACGAAAATGTTCTGGCCGACGCTCGTGCCCGCGCGCGGTACATCCTCGCCGACGAATTTCAGGATGCCAACTTCGCCCAGATTCAGCTTCTCGCCCGCCTCGCCGGATCGGAAGGCAACATTTTTGCGGTGGGCGATCCCGACCAGTCCATTTATCGCTTTCGAGGAGCATCCAGCGCGGCTTTCGAGCTGTTCGATCGCCACTTCCCCAACGCGAAGCGCGTTGTCCTCGAAAAGAATCGCCGTTCCACCACGCCGATTCTCCGCAGCGCCTTCGCCCTGATCGACAAGAATCCTCCCGTATTCGCCAAGCGCCCCGACGGCAAAGTTGCGTACCACCGCATGCCGCTCCAATCCGCCCGCGAGGAGGAAGCCACCCAGGCGGGCACGCAGCTTCCCAGTCCGCCGGTAGCGGTAGTGGTTCTCACCACCAGAGACGCCGAGGGCCCCGACGTGGTCGCTTTTCTGCGCGACACGCAAAAGAAGTCCAAATGCAAATGGTCCGACTTCGGCATCCTCTACCGGTCGCACTACAACCGTGACGACGTGGTCCATGAATTAGGCGAGGCCGGCATCCCGTTCGTCATTGAGAGCATGGACATCTCCGATACTCCCGAAGCGCGCGACCTGTTTGCCTGCCTGAACGCAATCGCTTCGACCGGTGACGACGTCAGCCTGTTTCGAGTTGCCGCTCTGCCGCGCTTTCAGGTGAATCCCGAACAGCTTCGCCAGGTCATGCGCGCCGTTGCCCGGGATAATCGAGAAGCCCAGGTCGTCCCTCTTTCGGCCGCACTCGGCCAGGTCGACGGCGGCACCGACGTTGTCGCCGCCGTGCAGCGCGCTCGGGAAGAAATCCGCCGCAGGGATGCGAAGGCCCGGACGGCGCTCGACATCATCGTCAAACAGTTTGTGCTCGACGCCTCCTCGCCCATTCTTCAGGCTGCCCTGCACTTCGTGGATGAGTGGGAAAAGAAAAAGGTTAACCGGACGACCGAATTGGAAGAACTGGTCGACTATCTCGGACTTTTCCGTGAGGCTGGCGGCGTGATTCCGATGGAAGCAAGCGAAAACGAAAACGCCGTCCGCCTCATGACCGTGCACGGCGTAAAGGGGCTGGAATTCCCCCACGTTTGCATTCTCCGCGCCAATCCGCCAACGTTCCCTTGTTCGTACAAAGAAACGCTGGTCGCCTTCCCCCACGAATTGCGCGACCCGGATTCGATCACCGCGGCCGACGACAAGACGCTGCACGGCGAGGAAGAGCGGCGCCTGTTCTACGTCGCCATGACCCGAGCCCGCGATTCACTGCACATCTATGCGAAAGAGGGCACCGGCAAAATCAACAAGACTCCCGCTGGCTACATGCGCGAGCTCATCGAGAACAAGAGTCTCTCCCGCTGGCTGAGTGCGGTCCCGGCGCGCGGCACGCAGCAAACTCTCGACATGTTCGCCGAAGCGTCTCTGGCCTATCCCGCCGAGTCGCAGACGAACGTGTGGTTCGAGATGCCGGTGCTTGCGGGGCTGCATACCCGGCTCAGCGCATCCGCGGTCGATACCTATGAGCGTTGTGGATTGCAATTCAAGCTCAAACGCGACTGGCGCTTGTCGGAAAAGCCCGCGGCTGCGATGCAGTACGGCGCCTCCATCCATCGCGTGCTCAAGACTTATTTTGATTCCGTGAACCTCGGACGCCCCAAGACCGACGACGAACTCGTCGACTTGTTCCGTCTCGACCTGGCCGAGGCCAAGATTCAGGAAGCCTACCAGCACGAACTCTACGAAGAGCAGGGGATCACTCAGCTGCGAGACTTTCTGGCCGCGGCTCGAACCCTTCCGCCCGTTCAGGTTCTGCACACCGAACAGTCTTTTGAAATTCGCGTGGGAACGACGTCGGTGGTTGGCCGCATCGATCGCATCGACCGTCGTCCCGACGGCAGCGTGGCCATCGTCGACTACAAGACAGGCAAGGCTCGCGATCAGGAAGACGCCGATGAGAGCCTGCAGTTGTCGCTGTACGCGATGGCCGCAAAGGAGAAGTGGGGATACAACGTGGGTGCGCTGATTTTTCACAATCTGGAAGAGAACGTTCCCGTCATGACCACGCGCAACGAGGCACAGTTGCTCATCGCCCGGGCCCGGGTCGAGGCCGCGGCGCAGGGAATCGGCGACGGCATCTTCGACGCGAAGCCTGGGATGCACTGCAATTTCTGCGCGTATCGGAGTCTCTGTCCGGTGAAAGAGAAGCGGATTCCACATCGGGTGGAGAGCGGCGTCAAGCGGCTGAACTAGCCGCATCGTGCGGAACAATTCCTTGCACCAAAAAACTTAGGGGACGCTCTTCAGCGTCCCCTGTTTACTTCGTACTGAACTTTCTTAGTGCTTCTTTTTCTTCTTTGCCTTTTTCTTGGTTGCCATTGTTCCTATTCTCCCTTCCATTTTTCATGGAAAATGTCGCAGCGGTCTTTTACTGCAACTAGTTGATGTATAGAGTTAATAAAAAGTGAAGTCAAGAAAAAAATGATGATCGATCGGCGTATGTCGTGACACCAAAGTCATCTCGAGAGAGTTTCTGAAGCAAAAGTCAACAAGAATTTCGCGGAGTGCATAACGCCGCACGCGATTTCCATCTCACCCGCACTCGATGAACCAGCGTCGCACTCGAAAGCGGCGACGTGAACGCCGCATCATCCACGCAACCGCGCAGGTTCGAAGCATTCGCTGTGAAAGCGACGCATTCGCCCGCTCCGGCATCTATAATGAAGCTCGCGAAATCTTCGTGGGAGCTTGATCCATGGCCTCTTTTGACGATGTAGTCATCATTTCCGGTTGCCGCACGGCCGTCGGAAAATTTCAGGGCAGCCTCTCCGATTTCAGTGCTCCACAACTCGGCGCCATCGCTGTGCGCGAGGCCGTCAAACGCGCTGGTGTCGAGATTGCGGAGATTGACGAGTGCATCATGGGCAACGTCGTCTCCGCGGGACTCGGCCAGAATCCGGCGCGCCAGGCCACAATCTTCGGCGGACTCTCTCCTGCGACAGGTGCCATGACAATCAACAAGGTGTGCGGCTCAGGATTGAAATCTGTCGCTCTCGCAGCGCAAGCGATCCAGACCGGAAACAGTTCCATCGTCGTCGCCGGCGGCATGGAATCCATGACCAACGCGCCGTATCTTCTGCCGCAAGCGCGCAAGGGCTATCGCCTCGGCAATGCGCAGATCGTCGATTCGATGGTGCACGACGGCCTGTGGGATATTTACAACGACTACCACATGGGCATCACCGGCGAGAACGTTGCCGAGAAATATGGCATCACGCGCGAGGAGCAGGATCAGTTTGCGCTGAACTCGCACCGCAAGGCTTTGTCCGCGATCAAGGAGTGCCGCTTCAAGTCGCAGATCGTTCCCGTCGAGATTCCCGCGAAGAAGAAAGGCGCGCCACCCATCATTTTCGACAAGGACGAAAGTCCTCGCGAAGACACCACCATCGAAGTGTTGCGCTCCCTGAAGCCCGCTTTCAAGAAAGACGGCACCGTCACAGCCGGCAACGCGCCCGGCGTGAACGACGGTGCTGCTGCGTTGGTCGTTACCAGTGCGAAGCGCGCGGCGGGACTTGGCGCGAAGCCTATGGTCCGCATCGTTGCGCAGGCGACCAGTGGCGTCGAACCCAAGTGGGTGATGATGGCTCCGGTCGGCGCTGTCCGCACGATCTGGGAGAAGACGGGCTGGAAGAACGAAGACGTCGATCTCTACGAACTCAACGAGGCCTTCTCGGTGCAGGCTCTGGGTGTGATGCGCGAGTTGGGCCTGAATCCCGACAAGGTCAACGTGAACGGCGGAGCGGTCGCCATCGGGCATCCGATCGGTGCGAGCGGCGCGCGGGTGCTGGTCACGCTTATTTATGAGATGATTCGGCGAGATGTGAAGCGGGGGATCGCTGCGCTTTGTTTGGGCGGGGGGAATGCTGTCGCGATGGCAGTCGAGCGCTGATCAAAGTTAGGCGGGAGACACGTGATGTGGAGACAGCCGACCTTCGCATCCGCTCTGTTGGAAATCCCCACTTCTCGCGCAAAGAACGCGCGAGAAATGGGGCACCCGGATTTGTATCGCCTCCGGTGGACCAAAGACGCAGACAAATTCCTCAAGTATCCGGCCTACTACCCCACCGCCGACACCGGCAACGTAACCGTGAACACCGCTCCCCCCTCGGGGGAGTTCGCCGCTTCCACGCTGCCGTTGTGTTCCTTCATCACCGACTTGCAGATGCTCAGGCCTAGCCCTGTGCCGCGCCCCGGCCGTTTCGTGGTGTAGAACGGATCGAAAATGCTCGCCAGATTTTCCTTTGCGATGCCCGGCCCGTCATCGTGAAAGCTCACCCACACAGAATTGTCGCCTTTGCCCAGCCGAATCCGCAGCGTTCCCTTATCCCGCACCTCGCGGATTGCCTGCTCGGCGTTCACAATAAGGTTCAGAAACACCTGCATCAACTGGTGGGGGTCGCCCAAAGCATACGGCACTCCGGGCTCTTTCAGAAAGTCGACCGTTACGTTGTTCTTGCGCAGCGAGTACGCGTGCAGGTTCAGCGTGCGCTCGACCACTTCCACCAGATTGATCCGGCTCTTGCCCGGAGCGGGTGGACGCGAAAAATACGTCAGGTTCTGTACGATCTCCGCCGCCCTGCGCGCCTGCTGCTGCAGCATTGCCAGCTGCTTGCGCGACGCTTCGTTGGTCTCGGTATCCTGCAGCAGTTCGCTCACGCCCATGATGGCGGTCAAAGGATTGTTCAATTCGTGGGCGACGCCGCCAATCATGGCGCCCATCGCCGCCAGGCGCTCGCTCTGCACCACCTGCTGTTCCAGCTTTCGTTCCACCGTAATGTCGCGCACCGAGATAATGACTCCGCTGGTCTTCGCCTCAGCATCGACCAGCCGGCTGCCCGCGGCGCGCATCGTCCGCCAACTTCCATCGCGATGTCGTGCCCCGTACTCGGCCGCCGCGAAGAGCTCTTTGCCCGACACAAGCTCGTTGTACAGCGAAGCCAGTTCCGGCGAATGGTCTTCCAGTTCTGAAATCTTTTTGCCCAGCATTTCTTTCGGCTCGTAGCCCAGCAGATCGCGGGCTCGCGAACTGACGAACGTATAGCGTTCCTCGAGATCTACCACCAGAATCAAATCCGGGAAGCTCTCCAGCAACCGGGCCCGGAACTCCTCCTGCTGTGCCAGTTGCTGTTCCATCTTCCGCTTTTCGGTGATGTCCACCAGCGTTCCCTGGTAGCGGATGATGTTCCCCGAGGTGTCCCACACCGCCCGCGAGGAATCCAGAAAAACCGCGGCCGTTCCATCCTTGCGCCGCAGCTTGATCTCGCGCGTACGCAAGCCTCCGCGGTCGTCGACCGCTCGCCCCAGCACCGGTTGTCCGGGATCGATATTCAACGCCGCTGGTTCCGCCGCCAGAAGGTCACGCTTCTCCATGTATCCCAGCATGCTGACCAGGGCCGGATTGGCGTCGAGCAAACGCCCCTCGGGCGTGCTGAAATACACGCCCTCCTGCAAGGTCTCAAACAATTCGGTGAACCGCAGTTCCTTCTCTCGCTGCTCGGTGACGTCGCGCCCCAGCATGCTCGCGCCCACCACCTCATCGCCTTTGATGATGCCGTTCAGGGCACATTCAAAATACAGAGGCCTCGAATTGTTCTTGAGCCGGACTCGCACCGTCCCCGCCCAGCGCTTCCTCTGCAGAAAGTTCCCCAGACCGCGCTCTACATCTTCCTGGGTAGGCTCCTCAAGCAGGTCGTAGATCTTGCGCCCCACTAGTTCGGAGTAAGGCAGTCCAGTCACCTCGGTGATGCGCTTGTTGACCGTCCGCATGGTGCCGTCGAGCGATACCGCGCACGCGGGATCATCAAAGGAGTCGATCAACTCCTTGAAGTTGCGTTGCGAGCGCATGATGACCTGGCTGAGCTGATCGAGTTGTTCTTCTGAAGGCGCCGCGCCCACGTGCTCCTGCAGCCCCCGCAGCAGTCCTTTAAGGTCGCTGACCTCGCGCCGGCGCCCATAGGCGTATACGGCGAACAGGATCGAAAGCGCCAGGATCCCAAAGGGAATGGCGCGAAGTTGAAACGGGATGTTCTCCAGCCGCTCATACAGCAGCCCGGCCAGCGCCACGGCCAGCAAGACCATGAATCCCAAGAGCCATCGCCATAATTGGGATTCCTCCCGGTCCAGATTTCCGGGAAGGCGAGGCGGGTTTGAGGCATTTGCGGGGTCCGGGCTCATGAGGAAACGACTGACTTAACTAGAAGTCATCCTAATTCTATACGCTTTGACGAAACAACCCTGGGTTGGTGACGTTAGTACGTGATAAAAGTCGGATTTTGGGCGGCGCAGCGTTTCTAGCGTTGCGATCGAGCGTTTTCCACAGCTCATTGGTGACATCCGTCACAGCCAACACTGCCTTCCTATCTCTAAGGTAGGTATCTGGCATATCAGGACTTCGTGTGCCCGGGTGCCCCATTTCTCGCGTTCTTTGCGAGAACTCGGGAAGTACCAGTCGACCTATGCTCTACAAGACTCTCAGCGCCGCAGTTTACGGCATCGACGCCAACATTATTCAGGTGGAGGTTGACTGCTCCGGCATCAAGTGCGATCAGGACCACTTTCATACCGTTGGCCTGCCTGACGCCGCCGTCCGCGAGAGCCGGGACCGGGTCCGCGCCGCGCTCAAAAACTGCGGCTACGACATCCCTCCCACTCACATCACCATCAACCTGGCTCCGGCCGACATCAAGAAAGAAGGCTCCGGATTCGACCTGCCCATGGCCCTCGGCATCGTCGGAGCCTACGGCGGGCTCACCAAAAAGGAAATGCCCGATTGCCTGTTTGTAGGAGAGCTCTCGCTCGACGGCGGGGTTCGCGGCGTTCGTGGCGCGTTGCCAATTGCCATCGAAGCCCGCGGGAAGAAAATTGCCCGCATGGTTGTCCCTGAGGCCAACGCCAAAGAGGCGGCCATGGTCTCCGGTGTTGACGTCTATCCCGTGCGCTCGCTGCTCGATGTGATTCACTTTGTGAACTCAGGCAACGGGATCGTTCCCATCAAAGCCGACGGCGATTCGCTGCTGCGCGAATCCCAGCAATTCTTCGTCGATTTCAAGGACGTCCGCGGCCAGCAGACCGCCAAGCGCGCCATCGAAATCGCCTGCGCCGGAGGCCACAACATCCTGATGATCGGTCCGCCCGGCTCGGGCAAGACCATGCTCGCCAAGCGCATGCCGACGATCCTGCCACCGTTCACTTTCGAAGAAGCGCTGGAGACCACCAAGATTCACAGCGTCGCCGGAGTCCTCGACCAAGGCGTCGGCCTGGTCGGCACGCGTCCCTACCGTTCGCCGCATCACACTATCTCCGACGCTGGACTGATCGGCGGTGGCGCAATTCCACGCCCTGGCGAAGTTTCACTCGCCCACAACGGCTTGCTCTTTCTCGATGAACTCCCCGAGTTCCCGCGCAACGTGCTCGAAGTTCTTCGTCAGCCACTAGAAGACGGGACGGTGAGCATCGCCCGCGCTTCCATGTCGCTCACTTTCCCGGCGCGCTTCATGCTGGCCGCCGCCATGAACCCGTGCCCGTGCGGCTTTCACAACGACCGCACCCGCGATTGCCAGTGCACCACGCCAATGATCCAGCGCTACGTGTCAAAGATTTCCGGCCCGCTGATGGATCGCATCGATATTCACATCGACGTCCCCGCCGTGAACTACAAAGAAATGCGCTCCACCCACGAACCGGAGAATTCGGCTACGATTCGGGAGCGCGTCATCCGCGCCCGCCAGAAGCAGCTCGCACGCTTCGCTGCCTCAGTGCTCCGCGAAAAACTTTACTGCAACGCTCAGATGCACTCCCGCCACATCCGGACATTCTGCGAACTGTCGGCCGACTGCGAACGCCTGCTCGAACGCGCTATGACCCAGCAGGGACTCAGCGCCCGCGCCCACGATCGCATCCTGAAAGTCGCCCGCACTGTCGCTGACCTGGAAAATTCCACCAACCTTGAGCCCAAACACATCGCCGAGGCGATTCAGTACCGCAGCTTAGACCGCACGTATTGGGCGTGAGGGAGTTTTCAAACCCAGGGCGCACAGGGTTGCACCGTCACCCGTGCGCCTCGGCATTAAGCCATCCGTGATTGTAGTTTTTGTTCTTCGGCTGTGGCAGGTTGTTCCAGCGCGATCAGCTTTCATCTCGGCCGCTCGGGATCTGAGTCGCGGTTTTCGTCGGATCTGCCCCAGTTTGGGAAGATTTGTGCAGTGGAATATGTAACGAAGGCGGGTCGTCGTCGCCGTTTCTCGCGGAGAATGAACATGATGGCAAGCAGAAATCCAGTTAAAGCTCCGAGGCAGGCTTCCGTAATGGAGAGGTTGTTGAAAGTTCGCAGCCCCTGGCCGGTCAAAAGGAATCCGGCATATGCCATAGTTACCGTCCAGAGAAATAGGCGAACAGCGTACATGGGGCACCTCTCGACCAATAAATATTGCCACATTTCGCGGTTGCGGAGTGAGAGTTCTTAAGGTCTATCGAAGGGAAGGCGAACCTGATATCTCGTGTTCCCGCATCCCGGGTGCCCCATTTCTCGCGTTCTTTGCGAGAAGTGGGGCTTTTGACCTCCCACCTTTTTCGTTAGAATCCCTTCGCCTTCAGCATCACATCCAGATCCTCGGGATGGATCGCCCGGGTCATCGCCTCTTCGCGGATCAGGTCATTCTGAAACACCAACTGCGCCAACGATTCCTCCAGCGTGAACGACCCTTGCTTGCGGGTGATGGTGATCTCCTGGTGCAAGTGTTGCAGCGCGTTCTTGCGGATATGCTGCCGCGCCCCGTAGCCGACCATCAGCAGTTCCGCGGCTGGCACGCGCCCGCCATTCCGCCGCGGGATGAGCGTCTGGGTCAGCATGGCGGCCAGCGCCATTGCCATTTCCGCGCGGACTGAATGTTGCCGCTCCTGCGGAAAAGAGTCCGCAATGCGCGAGACCGTCGACGCCGCGTCAGTCGTATGCAGAGTGGTGAACACCAGATGCCCGGTCTCGGCGGCCGACAAAGCAATCCGCGCCGTCTCCGGATCGCGCATCTCGCCCACCACAATCACATCCGGCGCCTGCCGCAGCGCCGCCCGCAGCGCGGTCGGGAAGTCAGGCGCATCGATGCCGATTTCCACCTGTTCGATCACGCTCATATTGTGGCTATGCTCGTATTCGATCGGATCTTCAATGGTCACAATGTGGCGCGCCTCGCGTTGATTGATTTCGTTCACCAGCGCGGCCAGGGTCGTGGTCTTTCCCGATCCCGTTGCCCCACCGATAATCACCAGCCCGCGCCGCAGCTTCGCCAGACCAGCAATTCCTGCCGGCAGACGAAGTTCGTCGAGCGTCGATATCCTTGAAGGCAGAGCGCGCACCGTCGCCGCTGCGCGTCCCCGCTCGTGATGCAGATTGATGCGGAACCGCCCGAGCCCCTCGACGCGATAGGACGAATCCGCGATGTGGTGGTGCTGATACTGTTCCCGCGCATGCGCTGCCAGCGCAGGCAACACTGCCGCCTCGATTTCATCGCCAGTCAGCGGTTTGTCGCCAATGGTGACGAGAGCGCCCTCCACGCGCACCGACGCGTACGCGTGCGGAACCAGCAGGAGGTCGCTGCCCTTCCGCGACACCAGTTGCTCCAGCCATGAATTGAGTTGAGCGGAATCGTGCGGCCGGGTTTCGGGGTGAATCACTTGAACCCGGGCGGGATTGCCTTCGGCAGTCATGGTCCTATCTTAGATGCAGCAACGCGCGCCCGCATCGCGTAGCGCCGCCGTCCCGGCGGCTGTCGCGGGGGCGTCCCGCCCGCGCTGTCGACGTCGGCACGCGCTCGCCAGGATTTAGCCTCATCAGGATTTACCCTTGACCACCGCCCCCCACAAGAATAGCCTCCCGAAGACGCCCGGCAGTCAACCGTTCCTGCAAGGAGGCTCCGCATGGTTCCGCTCTCCGCTCTCTGGTTTCCGATCGTGCTCTCGGCGGTCATCGTATTCGTCGCAAGTTCCATCATGCACATGGTGCTGCCTTATCACAAAGGGGATTACCAGAAAATCCCCGATGAAGACAAAGTCCTCCCCGCTCTGCGCGCCGCCGGCCTGAAGCGCGGACTCTACATCTTCCCCTTCGCCGACCACAACACCATGAAGTCGCCCGAAGTGATGGAGAAATACAAGCAGGGGCCCGTCGGAATGATGACCATTTTTCCCAGCGGTCCGCCCGTCATGCCAAAATTTCTGGGGTTGTGGTTGGGATATTGCCTGATCGTCGGCTTCTTCGTCGCCTATCTCGCGGCTCACACGGTCGCGCCGGGAGCATATTATCTTCGCGTCTTTCGCGTCGTCGGCACCGCCGCATTCCTCGCCTATGGCCTGGGACATATCAGCGACGGCATATGGAAGGGACAGACCTGGAGCTTCGTCATCAAGGAAGTGATCGACGGACTCGTCTACGCCCTGCTGACCGGAGGCACGTTCGGCTGGCTCTGGCCACGCTAGCGGACAGAGGAGAATTGGACAGATCAGGGCACGGGTTTCGACGAGTGTCGGAGAGCGACGTTTCAGCGCCGCGTTAAGCGGCGATAGACCTCGGGCTTCAGTGCTATCAGGGGCACAATCTTCCGGTATCGATCCAAGTCATGGTGTGCACGTACACGCAGTCGCCCACAATAAGGTTCTTATGTATCGCCGTCGCTCCGACGGGACAATCCGCGGGCTCGAGAGTGTTTGAGCAATTCTTCACGTCCGTTCGGCTATGGTGACAGGATCCGGTAAGCGTATTGCCGCTGACAATGCAGTATCCATGCCCATGGCCAACTGCACCGGTCCCGCTGAGAGATACAGTTTGCGGGCTGTCAAGGGCATCGTCAGTCAAGGTGAGTGTACCCGTAAAATTGCCCGTGGTCCCGGGAGTGAAGGTGACATTGAGCATGCAGTTTGCTCCGGGTGCGACGGGCGCACCGTTGCAATTGTCGGTCTCGCCAAAGCCCGAGCCCGCTAGAACGATACTCGCGACGTTGAGCGTTGTCGTGCCGTAATTGCTTAGCGTGATGGAGTCGGGTCCGCCGGTCGTGCCAACGCCCTGGTTGCCGAAATTCAAGCTGGTCGCCGACAAGGTGGCATTGGCTCCGGAGATCACCCCGGTTCCACTCAGAGGCAGGTAATGGGGACTGCCGGCCGTGCCGTCGAGGACGGTGATGTAGCTGTTGCCCGGCCCGGGCTGGCTGGGGGTGTAGGTCACGGTGATGCTGCAGGACGATCCGGCCGCCAGGCTCGAACCACATGTCGTGCTATCGCCGAAATCTCCGCCGGGTTTAACGCTGAAGATCACGACGGATGTACTCCCGCTATTGCTAAGGGTCGCCGTCTGTGACGCGCTTGGCGTTCCAACCAGCTGCGCAGCGAAAGTCAGGCCTGCAGCCGGCACAAAACTGAGCGTGTCCGGCTCGGGGACGATGGAGATGGTGTACGGCTCCGTCGCCGATTGGTTGGCGGAATCCGTGACTTTGATGGAAAATGCAACTCCCTGCGCCACCGCGTCCGGCGTCCCTGAGATCGTCTCGCCGGTGGGGCTAGAGACCAGTTGAAGCTTGTCCGGTAATGTCCCAGCGCTCAACGCCCACTGATACGGCGCAACACCGCCGCTTGCCTCGAGTGGCTGGCTGTAGGGCACACCGAACGTACCGTTGGGCAGCGAAGGCGGAGTGATCGTGGGCGGAACTGGCGGCTGCGAGCTCCCGCACCTCGAAAAAAGGGTAATCGCGAGGATGCACGAACCGAAAATGACCGAACGCACGATCGTCTTCATAGGTTCTCCAGGTGGATCGAGCCCTGTCCTGCTAGTGTAGATAACCTCGCAATTACCTCACGTTGGGTGGCCGTATTGCGCTATCAGGTTGATCGAACGGGCGGCGGCCGGAGATTCGGGGTCCCGGCGTCGACGCACCAAATGCCGCAACTTTGCCTGATGCCATACAGCGGGATCAACCGAACTCTTGCCGAATTTCAGCTGAACTCAAAACCCCTGTTCCTTCATGCAGTCGCAGGCTCACCTGAACTCTCCAAAGTGAAAAACAGTGATACAATCTTGGCCAATTCTTGGGGAAGAGGTAACTGTGGGGACTCCTTCTATCGGACGATCCCGCTTCGTGTTTGGTCTGTTCGAGGCCGACCTTTCTTCCGGAGAACTCTACCGTAACGGCCGCAGGGTGGCTCTCCAGGAAAAGCCGTTCCGCATCCTCGTCTTGCTGCTGGAGCGTCCCGGAGAAGTGGTTACCCGGGAAGAGTTGCGCCAAGAACTCTGGCCGGGAATCACAGTTGATTTCGGCGAAGGGCTCGATACTGCCCTAAAGAAGCTTCGTTATGCGCTCGGCGACTCCGCCCAGAATCCCACCTTCATCGAAACTATTCCCAGGCGCGGTTACCGGTTCATGGCTACAGTTACACAGGAAGATAGAGGCTCGTCGCCTCAAGCTCCTCCTGGAGTGGAAGCAGGCGCCCAGCGGCCGCCTGCGGTTCGGCAGGGGACCAAAGCTGCCGTAGCTGTCTTTATTCTGCTGATCTTTGGAGCCTTGGTCGGATGGCAGGCGCACCTGCGCCAAAGCTCATCCAGCATCGGCTCGGCAACAGCCATTCACTCGCTCGCCGTTCTTCCGCTGGAAAACCTTTCCGGCGATCCTTCGCAGGACTATTTCGCCGACGGCATGACCGACGAACTGATCACCACCTTGGGCCAACTCCCTTCCCTGCGTGTAATCTCGCGAACCTCGGCTAACCGGTACAAAGGGACTCGCAAGCCCTTGCCCGAGATCGCGCGCGAACTCAAAGTGGATGCCGTCGTGGAAGGCTCGGCTTTGCGGGCCGGTTCGCGGGTGCGGATTACCGCCCAATTGATCGAGGCCTCCACCGATAAGCATCTGTGGGCGCGAAGCTATGAGGGGGATCTGCGGGACATCCTTGGCCTGCAGTCTCAGGTCGCCAATGCCATCGCCGAGGAAATCCGCCTCAAGTTCACAGCCCAGCAGCACGACTCACAAAACCGCCGATCGGTCCGTCCGGAGGCTTATGAGGCGTATCTCAAAGGCCGCTACTTCTGGAATCGGCGCGACGGAGCAGGCCTTGAGAAGGCAGTTGAGTATTACAACCGTGCTGTCGAAGCGGATCCTGGCTACGCACCTCCCTATGCCGGACTGGCGCAATCCTATGTGCTGCTCGCCGGTTCGCGCGCAACCATCGTCGACAATATCGAGAAGGGAAAGGCTGCGGCGCACCGGGCGCTTGAGCTTGATCCTTCTCTTGCCGAAGCGCATACGGCTTTGGCGCTTCTTATGTTTCATGAATGGAACTTCAAGGAGGCCGAACGCGAGTACAAGCTCGCCGTCTCGCTCGATCCAAACTATGCTACGGCACACCACTGGTATGGTGACGGTTTTCTCGTTTTGATGGGGCGGTTCGAAGAAGCGAATTCAGAGATGAAACAAGCCCTTGCCATTGATCCTGTCTCCAGAATTATCGCCACTGACTGGGGGCAGGTTTTGCGTTTCGAACAGCGCTACGATGAGGCCTACCAGCAACTCACCCAGGTCCTGGAGATGGACCCGGGATTCTCGGAGGCTTACAACGAACGTGGCCTGACCCTCTTGCGCCAACGGAAGTTTGCCGCTGCCATTGCCGACCTGGAGGCCGCAAAACGGATTGATGACACGCCTCGCCGTTTGGCGCTGCTAGCGTATGGCTACGGGCTCGCCGGTCAACCTGACCGTGCCCGTTCAGCGCTGCGTGAACTTCGATTATCTGGCGGTAGAGCTTACGTTGGACCGTGGGCGGAAGCCATCGTCCACATCGGATTGCGTGAAAATAAGGAAGCGCTGATCTTGCTGGACAAGGCCCTTCAGGAGCGATCCGCGGACTGCATCTCCCTCAAAGTAGATTCGATCTACGATCCGTTGCGCGGGGACCAACGCTTTGA
Source organism: Acidobacteriota bacterium (assembly GCA_013289685.1). Taxonomy (GTDB): domain Bacteria; phylum Acidobacteriota; class Terriglobia; order Terriglobales; family Acidobacteriaceae; genus Sulfotelmatobacter. The sequence goes on from JABCZL010000023.1 coordinate 53,617, forward strand.
GGATCTCATTCGCCGCGCCGGCCTGCCGCAATGAAAACCATCGAGTTGAACAAACTCCGCGTTAGCCTTCTTCCCGCGGTCGCAGGTTCCCGCACCGCAGATAGCGGTTGCGCCACCTCAGCGATTCCGTCGGCAGGTGCGGCGGCGGCGGCGCCCGTTTTGCGGGTCTGTGATTTCAATCACACGCGAGTATGGCTGCTTAACCTGAGGTACGTGGACAGGGCGGGTGCTAACGGCGCGTGCGGAACTTTCACCGCGCCGTGCCCTCGGCGTCATCCCGAATGTGCCGCAGCACGCGCAAATGAATCTTGTGGATGATGGCGTCCGACCACAGCTGCCAATAGGCAGACGGCCAGAGCCCATGCCGATACCAGGTTGTGCCCTCCAGATGCGTGCCCCCGTTGGGCAGCGGCGTGAGCAGGAATTGTCCGCCTTCCGACACCAGGAACCCGTGGAGGTGCGGCGGTTCGAGATGGGAATAAGGAGTCCATTCCTCCATTGGCGGCGGGTTCGAGGTTACCGAAAACTTTAGCAGCCGGGGCTCGTCCCAGACTTCGATGGGCTCGACAAACGCTCCGGTAGAAAACACGCAATGCCGTTCCGCTCCCTGACCACTGCCCAGCATTTGCGCGCGGATGGGATAGGCGATGCCCGCACGAAACATCCACTCCGTCGGCGGAGGAATCTCAGAAAATGCAACCACTTCCTGCCAGACTTTTTCCGGCGGGGCCTGGATGTCGAGTGCCGTTCGCACCGCAAAAATTGGTGCCGGCCTCGCCGTCAGGTGCTCCGCCCACTCGCTGCCCGGCACAAAAAGCAGCAGCGCCGAAAGCACCACCGGAGCCTCCGTCTGAAACCAACGTCGCCGCTGCACCCCATACGCGCAAGCTCCTCCAAAAGCGGCCAGCGGCAGTGCGATCGGAATCGCCATGATCAGGCACACCACGCCCTCGAACGCCAATGCCAACAGCGCCGTGCCCAGCAATGCGACAGCCAAGCTCCCCACTCCCATGCAACCGCCCAGGCTGCGCGGCTGCCGAATTCCGTACACCAGCGCAGCCGCGAATCCCATGGTGAAGGGAAGTGCCACGAACACCCCCCATCCATAATTCCCGAGCACTTGTACTCCCAGAAGGGCAATCCCGAGTCCGGCCGGCACGGTAATCAGCAACGAGAGGGCGGCGCTTCCCATCGCGCTCTCTGGGAAGATGCGCGCCAGGTACGACTGCTTCTTACCCGCCGTTTTCACCTCTGCGGCCGAAAGATCGCGTTCCGGCAACAGGCAGAGCACCAGAAAGAAGAACAGATTCAAGACGGGGAGAAAAAACAAGGCCACCAGTTGTGTCGGCAATCCCGCGCTGCGCAGCCGCTTCATGGTCAGCGCCACGCCCACCCAGATGAACGGCAGAGACAGCGCGACCATGGTTCCGAGAAACGTGGCTTCACTGCCGCGCAGCTCGGTAATTCGCGCCACGTCGTGCACCGGCACCCAGTAGTTAAACAGTCCCCATGTACGATGAAACCCGTAGCCTGCGACCACGCGATCCAGGTTGTGCTTGATCGCGAACCCCAGAACCCCAACCAGTGCGTACGCCCCGCGATTGATGGTTCCGCTAGGATGCCACAAGTCGGCGAATGTCATCTTCATGGGAGCCTCTGACTGCACCTTGAATATGGGTCGTTGAATATGGGTCGCTGGAGTTTGTTTCTGTTACTTCTGTTAATACAGAACTTACCGCAATGACAATACCTTGTCAAGTACCCCCAGCAGAAATCCAGAAGATGGCAAAACTATGATCCCTTGCAAGGCCGCTTAGAGGCTCGCTAACTTATTTATTTGGAATATCTTACTGGACCGAAAGATCAACGAACCAGGCCCACTTTCCCGCTTTACGAGGTTTTACAGTCTGCCTTCAAATAAATACTTGACCTCTCCCCCTCTTGCAGCTACATTAATCAGTTCTAGGACATCCGAAAGCTTCCGGGCCGTTTTTGAGTCTCTGCGCCTACGGAGCCAAGCCCAGAAAATCGAGCATCTTCGGGGTCGGGTCACGCATCTATTCAATAAAAGTGAGTTTTACGCTAACTCCTTTACAACCTACTAGGAATCAGTGACTTAGACAAGCAGTCTGGGGTTCCGGTCACCCTCCTCGGCAAAGGACGAATGCGGAAGGCCACAATCATAAAGTAAGGAGATCGATAGAACATGCGCTCTGATCGTGTGTTTGATGCTTTACAGACTCTACGCAACCGGTATATGCTTTGTCAGCTTGCCTCCAAGGCCACGCGGAAGTTCCACCGGCCCAGTACCAGAATCCAGGAAACGATGAACGGCGTATTGGACCGGATCGCTGGCGCGGAGCGGCAAGAAATTTTGTCGGAACCAGAGAATTTTGCTGAGGCACAACGGCGGGCTGCTTAACCCAGCCCCGCCTTCCTGCCTGGTGGTAATTTGCGTCTTCCCTGCGTCCCCTCCTTTTGAAAATCTCCCGTAGACACTAACCAGTACGTCTAGTGCACGGGTTCAGGTGAATCATGACCATTGCTGAACTGAAAGAAAAGAACATCACCGAGTTGACCAAGATCGCAAGGACCTTGGATCTGCCCGGTGCCAGCGGTATGCGCAAGCAGGACTTGATCTTCAAGATCCTGCAGGCGCAGAGCGAAAAAGAAGGCCACATCTTCGCCGAAGGCGTCCTCGAAATCCTGCCCGATGGCTACGGCTTCCTGCGCTCTCCCGATTACAACTACCTTCCGGGCCCCGACGACATCTACGTGTCGCCCTCACAAATTCGTAAATTCGACCTCAAGACCGGCGACACCATCAGCGGCCAGGTGCGGCCTCCGCACGAGGGCGAAAAATATTTCGCGCTGGTGAAGATTGAAGCCGTCAACTTCGAGTCGCCCGATGAAGCCCGCAACAAGATCCTGTTCGATAACCTGACGCCGCTGTATCCGCAGGAGCGCCTCAAACTTGAGACCACCCGCGAGAACGCCAGCGCCCGCGTCATGGATTTGCTCACGCCCCTCGGCAAGGGACAGCGCGGCCTGATCGTTTCTCCGCCGCGCGCCGGCAAGACCATGCTGCTGCAGAACGTCGCCAACTCGATTACCGCGAATCATCCTGAAGTTGTGCTGATGGTGCTGCTGATCGACGAGCGGCCGGAAGAGGTCACGGACATGCAGCGTTCGGTGAAAGGCGAGGTGATTTCCTCGACCTTCGACGAGCCCGCCGCGCGTCACGTGCAGGTCGCCGAAATGGTGATCGAAAAAGCGAAGCGATTAGTCGAGCACAAGCGCGACGTCGTGATCCTGCTTGACTCCATCACGCGGCTCGCGCGCGCGTACAACACGATTGTTCCGCCTTCGGGCAAAGTGCTCTCCGGCGGCGTCGACTCTAACGCGTTGCAGCGTCCGAAGCGTTTCTTCGGCTCCGCCCGCAATATTGAAGAAGGCGGCTCGCTGACGATCATTGCGACCGCGCTGATCGACACCGGTTCGCGCATGGACGACGTGATCTTCGAAGAGTTCAAGGGCACCGGCAATTCGGAAATCATTCTCGAGCGCAAACTGGTCGACAAGCGCGTCTTCCCAGCCATCGACATCCAGCGCTCCGGCACACGCAAGGAAGAGTTGCTGATCCCGAAGGAAGACCTGCAGCGTATCTGGGTCCTGCGCAAAGTGCTGAACCCGCTATCGCCCGTCGAAGCGATGGAATTGCTGGTCGAACGCCTGAACAAAACCAAGGCAAACGCCGAGTTCCTGGCGAACATGAGTTCGCTGTAAACACGCGGCCCCGGACGCATTCGTCCGGGGCCGGCGCCAGGTGCCCACTCCGCTGTCGAGAATCCCCACCCTTCGGCTTCGCTCAGGGCAGGCTTTCTCGCGCAAAGGACGCGCGAAAAATGGGGCACCCGGCCGACTCCGCCAAGGGCAGCTCGCGTCCGCCCCAAGTAACTCCCCTAGAATCCCCCGTGTCTTCTGTGGTGAATTTCTTTTCCCCCGACGTATAATTTTCGCAGAGCAGTGCGAGTCCGGCTCTCTGCGAGGTTTCCGTGCGATCCACCTTCGTATGGACAATATTCCTGTGCCTCTTGTCTTTTCCCGGCGTTGCGCAGAACCCGATCCCGCGCCAGCCCGCTCCTCCCGTCCGGTCAGATGTCAACCCGCCCAACGGCGATGCCGATGACGCTCGCAACCGCATCGCACACGACCTGGAGAAGAAGGCTGCCAAAGATCGCGTGGCCGCGCTGAAAAACGACACCGACAGGCTGCTGAAGCTCTCGGTGGAACTGAAGCAGTTTGTGGATAAATCGGATGAGAACGTCCTTTCGCTCGACGTCATCAAAAGAGCAGAAGAGATCGAGAAACTGGCCCACAGCGTCAGAGAAAAAATGAAAGGCCCGAACTAGGCCATGTGGCGACGGCCGCCCTTCGACTTCGCTCTGTCGAAGATCCCAACGTCTCGCGCAAAGGACGCGCGAGAAATGGGGCACCCGGTGATCTGCGGGAAATTACTCCCACCGATGTCGGTTCCTTTGGAAGGGTTGCCTGCCCGCAGAACCCATCGCGCTAGTTCCACACCGAAACTCCTCTTCCCGCCCGGTGTTTCTATCTCGTAAAACCGCGGATTGCGGTCGGAGGAAAAAGATATGAAACGCGCAATAGCTGGGATTCTCTTGCTGGTGGCAATGAGTGTGGCGCCGGCTCTCGCCTGGGATGGTGATCGAGGATTGCGCCGCGACATCCGGCACGATGAGGCCAAAATCGCACACGATCGGCGCGAGTTGCGCCGCGACCTGTACCGCGGAAACTACGCTGCCGCGCGCCACGAGCGCCGCGAACTGCGCCGCGAGTATCGCGACGTGAATCGGGATCGCCGCGAACTGAATTGGCGCTAGGCCGTGCGTTGTAGAGACGTAGCTGGCTACGTCTCTGGCCGCGATTTCGGACGATGGCGAGAGAGACGTTGCAAGCAACGTCTCTACAGAGGGCCAACAAAAACGCCATCCGGATTCCTCCGGATGGCGTTGAGCTTTACTGCGTTGATCTTTACCGCGAATTCTCCTACTCCGCGCCTTGCTTGATCCGCATTCCGTAGAACGACCGGTACACGAACGTAAACGACACTACGAAGAACGCCGCTGCCAGCACTCGCGTGAGAGTCGTCCCCTGATCGGCTGCCAGTTTCACCGCCAATTCCACCGCCAGCAACCCGAATAGCGTCGTGAATTTGATCACCGGATTCAGCGCCACCGACGACGTGTCCTTGAACGGATCGCCGACCGTGTCGCCAATCACGGTAGCATCGTGCAGCGGCGTGCCCTTCTGCTTCATCTCGACTTCCACAATCTTCTTGGCGTTGTCCCAGGCCGCGCCCGCGTTCGCCATAAAGATGGCCTGGTACAGACCGAAGATCGCAATCGAAATCAGGTAGCCTACAAAGTAAAACGGATCGACAAAAGCAAAAGCCAGAGTCCCGAAGAACACCGCGATGAAAATGTTCAACATTCCCTTCTGCGCATACTTCGTGCAAATCTCGACGACCTTCTTGCTGTCGGCGATAGAAGCTTTCTCCACGCCTTCGAGGTTGATGTTGGCTTTGATGAACTCAACCGCCCGGTAAGCGCCGGTCGTTACCGCCTGTGTGGAAGCACCCGTGAACCAGTAAATCATCGCACCGCCGGTGATCAGTCCCAGGAAAAACGGCGCGTTGAGCAGCGACAGCTTGGCCACGCCGTCGGCGTCGGTAAGCCCATGCGTCAGTGCCATGATGATGGAAAAAATCATGGTCGTCGCGCCGACCACGGCCGTGCCGATCAGCACTGGTTTCGCCGTAGCCTTGAACGTGTTCCCCGCGCCGTCGTTGGCTTCGAGCAAGTGTTTGGCACGCTCGAAATCCACATCCATGTTGAAGTCTTTCTTAATCTCAGCCTTTACGTTCGGCACGGCCTCAATCAGCGAAAGTTCGTACACCGACTGCGCATTGTCTGTCACGGGACCATAAGAATCCACCGCGATCGTCACCGGCCCCATGCCCAGGAATCCGAACGCCACCAGCCCGAATGCGAACACCGCCGGAGCCAGCATTCCTGCCGCCATCGCGAGGCCCATCGTGCTCATGTAGTACGCGACCGCCATCAGCATCATCATCGCCAGCCCGAGATAGTAGCCGGAAAAATTGCCCGCTACGAATCCCGAGAGAATTCCGAGCGACGCGCCGCCTTCCTGCGCCGATACGACAACTTCCTTCACGTGCCGCGACTCGGTTGAGGTGAAGACCTTCACCAGTTCCGGGATCAGCGCCCCGGCCAGCGTGCCACACGAAATAATCGTGGCCAGCTTCCACCACTGCGTGCTGTCGGCGCCGAGTTGCGGAATGACGAAATACGAAATCAGATAGGTGATGCCGATGGAGATAATCGAAGTCATCCACACCAGCGAGGTCAGCGGAGCTTCGAAGTTCATCTCGTTCGCCGAGCCATACTTCGCCTTGGCAATCGCGCCATTCAGGAAGTACGACAGCGCGCTCGAAAACAGCATCATTACGCGCATCACAAAGATCCACACCAGCAACTGCACCTGCACGCTGGGATCTTTCACGCCCAGAAGAATGAACGTGATGAGCGCCACGCCGGTCACGCCGTAGGTCTCAAAGCCGTCGGCCGACGGTCCAACCGAGTCGCCCGCGTTGTCGCCCGTGCAATCGGCAATCACGCCCGGATTACGCGCGTCGTCTTCTTTAATCTTGAACACAATCTTCATCAGGTCCGAACCGATGTCGGCGATCTTGGTGAAGATGCCGCCCGCAATGCGCAGCGCCGCCGCGCCCAGCGACTCGCCAATCGCGAACCCGATGAAGCACGGCCCTGCATAGTCGCCCGGAATAAACAGCAGAATGAACAGCATGATCAGCAGTTCCACGCTGATCAGCATCATCCCGATGCTCATGCCGGCCTCGAGCGGAATCTGGTAAACCGGATACGGCTTGCCCGGCAGGGAAGCGAACGCCGTCCGCGAGTTGGCGAAGGTGTTTACCCGAATCCCGAACCACGCCACGCCATAGCTCCCCGCGATTCCCACCAGACTGAACGCAAGAATAATCGGCAGTGTCAGGCCCACAGACTTTCCGGGAACCGGCGACAGCCAGCCGAAGTAAGCGGCGATGATGACCGCGATGAAAGCCCACAGAAACAGAATGAATTTTCCCTGCGTCACCAGGTAAGTCTTGCAGGTCTCGTAGATAAGTTCCGAAATTTCGCGCATGGCCCGGTGCACGGGCAGGTTTTTGAGCCGCATGTAGATCGTCATGCCAAAGCCCAGCCCGAACAGGCAGGCCGCGATGCCGATCAGCAGCAGTTTGTGGCCATCGATACCGCCATTGAAGAAGCTGACTTGCGACAGGTCTGGGAGTTTCAGGGAAGCTTCGCCGCCTTCGCCAGCCGGTTGAGCCAAAGCGGCGGCCGTGCCGGTCGTGACCAAGCCAACGCAGAGCAGCGCGGCCGTCGCCGAGAGTTTCGTTGCCACGCGGCGTGTGAAGAACGCAGCTGTGGCGATCCATGTGCGCATAATAAGTCCTCCGAAGGATGACGATTTTAAGGAATGTATAAACGTGTTTCGACTCCGCCTCCGAAAGCAGCATCCGGCCTCGCGCACTACGGTTGCATCAACCGTGATCCGCCATTCGGGCTGGAGACATTTGTTTCCGGAATTCCGAACACGCTTCCACTGCAATTAAGAGTGTTGGAGCTTGGCCGCGTCGGAGTCTGCGCTGAAATTTGATTTAAGAGCTACACCGCAAAAACCTGACCAGAGCATAAGACTCCGGTCCCGGCGCACCAGCGCAAAACGGGCATTTATAACACGTTGGGTACGACGGGTCAAACCTATTCAACGCAGAGCGGCTCCCGCCTTTACATATTGGCTAGAGAATCGATTTTCTAGAGTGGGTCTTGGATTCGAAGGCTTCAGCCCCCGAGGTACCTGTACGAGCAGCGACGTGTGCCGCGTCACCCCAGATACTTCTGCAGCGGCTCCCAGTAATGCGACCACCATCCCGGCGCAAGGTGCGCGGCCGCACCGTCCGGGAATCCCGTGTGATCGAAAATCAGTTTCGTCTCGGCTCCCTGTTCGTTCAATTGGAACCTCACGACCGAGTACAACCCCGCCGGCCAATCCTTCTCCCGCCACGCCTGCACGATCCGTTCGTACGGAACGAGTTCAATGTGTCGGCCCAGAATCACTCCACCAAAAAGCGAGAACGCACCACCCTCGTCCGCGCTGATCTCCGCCGAAGCGCCTTTCATGACGAAATCGGTCACCTGCGCGAACCGTTTCGACTGCGTCAGCGCTTCGTAGACGCGCTTCCGCAGGGCTTTGAAAACAACCTCTTGATGGATGCTCTCGCAAGTGTGCGATATCCCGTTCCGATCTGCCTGGGGACTTGCGAGGCCAAAAACGTGTCCTGCCATCCCCATCGCAGGCAACACTGCCGCCAAGTGTACAGAGAAATCTCTTCGTGTCTGCCCGTTCATCGCCGCCGTCTCCTTACTTCTTTCCGGTCAGCGAAGCGTTATACATCGCCACCATCAAGTCCTGCGAGTGGCCGTCGTAGTCGGCGTCGAGCGACCACATAAACGTCCCGCCCAGTCCGCGATCCCAATCGGAGTACCAGACGCGGTAGTACGTCGAGAACGCGTCATCGTAGGTAATGTAACCGTCCTTGCCGTCGGTCCGCAGCATGTAGGGCACGAAGGCAACCGGATCGTAAAAAGTCTCCCATCCGTGCTGGTTGATCAGTGGCTTGAAGTCCGGACCGTAGTTTCCACTGGTAACCGCCCAATCGCATTCGCCATCCTGGGTCCACGCCGAGTTCGGACACAACCCAAAAAGCTGGTTGATGTTGTGGTAGTGGTAGCCGTAAAACGGCGTCCCCATATTCAGCTTTGCGCCCGGCATCTGCTTCAGAAAAATGTTCGCCGTGTCATGCACGCTGCCCCCGGGTTGGCATTCGTAGGGCGCAGGATTGTGCCAGTCCCAGAAGATGGGCGAATTCAGCTGCCCATGCGCCGTCCACGGACCTGCGCAGTCATACATCATAATGTTGACGTAGTTGAGAGACAGTTGCAGGTGCTTCAGGTCGTATCCGTAGCCGCCCCACGGGGCCGCGTCGATCGACAAGACATAACTTGGGTCTGACTTGCGGAACTTCTCCATCAGATCCACGAGAAATTTGCGGTCGCCCGTGGTTTCTGGATACTCCCAGTCAATGTCGACGCCGTCGTAGTGGTTCTCTTTTTCGAAGGCCGCGATGTTATCGACCAGCGTCTGCACTTCGCCGCTGGCTTCGAGCCCCGTAAAATCTCCACCCAGCAGGAGCATGACTTTCACGCCCGCATCATGGGCTCGGTTGTTGAGATCGGGCTCAAGGAATTCGTTTCCCTGTCCGGAGGGCACGGACAAGGTGCCACTCGCATCGAACGACACTCCATCGTGATTAATGTGAGTCAGCATGTGGTAGGGAATCTGCGCGGCACCATACGCCGGAGTCTGATACCGGCTCCAATATCCATAGTCCCCCACAACGCGCTTGGTGAGATGGTTGGGCAGCGCGTCTTGCGCGAGGGCAAACTGGGAAACCGCCGCCATCAGACCCAATAAGAAGGAAGCCAGACGTGGACCTGCAAGGGAACGAGACATGAAGGGTACCTCCGGGAGAGGGTCAGGGCTGGGATAGCCCGGGCAAAGCAGCGTCCAGCCTTAGGTCTGGGGATTTTACCATGACAGGTTCGCTGCCCGGCTGATATTGTTTCTAGGACGAGTCAGTCTCCGCTATTTGCCCGTGAGGAGAGTCTTGTGACAATCCGTACCGCCCTTCCGACCACCATCGCTCCCTGGCTTTCCGTGCGCCATGGCGCGCGAGCCGTGGATTTCTACAAGTCCGCTTTCGGAGCGACCGAAGTGTTTCGCATGGGTGACGGCGATAGCGTGGTGGCTCGGCTTTCAGTGGAAGGCGCAGAGTTTTGGTTGAGTGACGAGTCTCCCGAAAATGGCAACTTCAGTCCTCAGACCATCGGCGGTAGTTCGGTTCGCCTGATCTTAACGGTGGCCGATCCCGATGCTGTGTTCGCCCGCGCCCTGGCGGCCGGCGCGTCGCAGGTCTATGCCGTGGTCGAGGAACACGGCTGGCGATTGGGCCGCGTCGTAGATCCCTTCGGACATCACTGGGAGATCGGCCGCCCGAATCGCGTAGACTCCAGCCGAAGTGAAAAAATAAAATGTGGAGCGGACACTCCTGTCCGCTAAAACTTCACTCGAAGACTGTCCTTGAGCAAGAGACCGGCGCGTTTCAGATCCTTTCTCGTGCCTATCTGATTAGGTTAATTCTTCACGTTTGGATAGTGGCCAGCGGCGTTCAGAAAAATTCTGTCATCCACGATTTCCGTCCTATTGGTCCTTTTGGGGGCGGGCGCCCCATACTTTCGCGATCTTTGCGAAAGGGTGGGAACCTCAGGGGCTGAAGCCCGCAACTATTTGGGGCTTCTGACGGCACGGCCAAAGCCGTGCCCTTCCACGAAACCTCTATTCCCTTACCCCGCCTCTATTCCCCACCTCTATTCCTTCACCCCCAGCTGCCAAAACAAGAACGAATACACATCCGTAAATTCTTCGATCTGCTTGGTCACTGGTTTGCCGGCGCCGTGGCCGGCTTTGCTTTCGATTCTTAATAAGATCGGACGCGTCCTGCTCGATCCATTTCGAGCTTCGGCCTGCATCAGCGCCGCCATTTTTTTTGCGTGCATGGGGTCGACGCGGGTATCGGTATCCGCGGTCATAAACAGGACGGCGGGATACTCCGTGCCCGGCTTCACGTGGTGATAGGGCGAGTAGGCGTAGAGCCACTTGAACTGGTCGGGATTTTCGGAGCTGCCGTATTCCGGGATCCACAATTTGGCGATCTGAAAATCCTGGTAGTGCAGCATGTCGAGCAGCGGGACCTGGCAGACGACGGCGCGGAACAGGTCGGGACGCTGCGTGATCATGGCGCCCATCAGCAGGCCACCGTTGGAGCCGCCCTGGATGGCGAGGTGATTCTTGTCGGTATATTTTTCTGCGATGAGGTGCTCGGCGGCGGCCGTCATATCATCAAACACATTCTGTTTCCGTTCGAGCATGCCCGCGCGATGCCAGTCTTCGCCGAACTCGGCGCCTCCGCGCAGGTTCGCTACGGCGTAGATGCCGCCGTGCTCCAGCCAGAGATACGGGGCGCGCTTGAACTCGGGCGTCTGGCTCACGTTGAAGCCGCCGTAGGCCGTCAGCAGCGTGGGATTCTTCCCGTTCTTCGTCAGACCTTTCTTATGCACGATGAACATGGGCACGCGCGTGCCGTCCTTCGACTTGAACCACTCCTGATTGACCTCGTAGGCAGAGGGATCGATCGAAGGGGCGTCGACCTTGGTCCAGACAGTCGGATTCGCAATCACGTCGCTCGCAACGGGATTCTTCCCGGCGGTCACCGCGTCCACTGGCTTCAGATCAAGACGATAGATGCTCGGAGGCACGGTGAAAGAGTGGAATCCGAAAAACGCCTCGTCGCGATCCCAGCGGCCGCCGGTTCCGAAGATGGTGCCGGTTGCCGGAAGATTGATGTCGCTGATCTTTTTGCCGTCGAGATCGAAAAGCTTGAGCTGCGATGACGCGTTCTGCTCATACTGCGCGAAGAGTTTGCCACCGAACACTGCTGCACCCTGTAACACAGCGTCGGCCTGGGGGATCAGTTCCTTCCAGGCTTCGCGATCATAATTTCCGGCGTCGGCGACGAAGACACGGTAGCGCGGGGCGTCTTCGTCCGTCGTGATGTAGAGTTTGTTGTCGTAGACCTCGCCGCCGTAGAGGAAATTCTTGCCGGTGGTGATGCGCGTGGGCGGAGTGCCGGCTTTCAGGTCCATCAGAAAAAGTTCGGACTTAGTCCAGCCCTGCTGAACATTGATGAGCAGCCAGCGCCCATCGTTCGACAGGCTCACGCTCGGCCAGTCTTCCGCATCGCGGCCTTCGCCAAAAATTAGCTTGTCATCGAGCGCGGGATCGTCGCCGAGCTGGTGATAATAAACGTGCCGGTTGTACATCTCCTGCCCGTCGGGCACGTCGCCTTTCTTCGGATAGCGTGTGTAATAGAAACCGGAATTGTCGAGCGTCCACGCGATCGACGCCGCCCGCGTGCGCTCGATGGTGTCGGGAAGAACCGTGCGGGTCTTGGTTTCGATGATGTGCAGCGTGCTCATTTCCGATCCGCTGGGCGAAGTGCCGTAGGCAACATACTTTCCGTTTTCGCTGGGCTGGAACCAGTCGAGCGCGATGGTGCCGTCGGCGGCGAGTTGGTTGGCGTCGACCAGGGCGCGGTCTTCTCCGTTCAACCCATCACGCACATATAGGATGGGCTGATTCTGCATCCCTTCGCGCCTGGTATAGAAATAATGCCTGCCCGCAATGATTGGCGGAGTGACGCTGCCGATCGAGAGCAGCTCAGTCAGACGTTTGTGGATCGCGTCGCGCCCCGCGAGCCGGTCCAGCATCCCACGGGTGTAGGACATCTCCTCCTCCACCCACTCCTGCGTTGCCGGACTCTTGCCGTCCTCGAGCCACCGATAGTTGTCGAGCACCTTGGTGCCATGAAACATATCGATGACCGGCTTCACCTCAGCTTGAGGAGGACCAGAAGTAGAAGAAGACTTGGAATCATCGCCCGCATACGCCGCCGCAGCCAGCAAAACACAAGAAAAAGTAAACGCCAAACGCACCCCTCCCGCCATAAACACCTCAAAAACCAAGGTTATCAGAATAGAAGACAGGAACAGATCGAGAAGCCAGCCGGCGTCGGAAGTCGATTGCAGCACAGTTTTCAGACATCCAGCGGGAATGCTATGATAAAGCGTCAGCAAAAAAGATCGCGCCCCAAGCGCGATCCACCACACTCCTCAGTAGCTCAATGGTAGAGCATCCGGCTGTTAACCGGAGGGTTGTAGGTTCGAATCCTACCTGAGGAGCCATTTCTTTTTCAGGTGTGATGGCGATAACCCGAAGAGGAACTTCTGCCCGGATTGTGGGGGGCGTTGCGACCCACGTTTGCGACCGCATGTAGTATTAAGAGAAGGGAAAACCCGGAGGATGACGCGCCCGCATTCGGCATGAATATAGATCGTATTTCACACTTCGTCACCGAGCCATTACACTTGTTGGGGTTTCTTTTCTTGATCGTGGCCGGGATTTCGATGTGCACCGGGAAAACTGTTACACGCGGTCAAGGTTTGGTCAGCCGAGCCAAAGAGCCGAAGACGTTTTGGTGGATAGTGGCAGTGTGGTTCTTAGCTGGCATCGTCTTCATTGGAGGCTTTCCGTCTCACAAATAAACCGAGTCACTATCGCATATCCGACCGGCTTGTCAGTTCCCGAAAGGAAAATCTTCATTACGCTCAATGACCCCGTCCCGTACGGTTTCCAATGTGGTTCGCGTTGTAGGCAGGAAACCTAGGGATCCGGGCTTCAAAATGTGCGCTCTACCTGCGCTCTCTCAGCTTGCTTAACGCTGCCTTTCGTGGTCTTAGGTGTCATCCGCGGACCTGCATCTCGTTGAAACTACGTTTCAGGTAACCTGAGGAGCCATTTCTTTTTCAGGGTGTGATGGCGATAACCCGCAGAGGACTGCCGGAGCCGCCGACGATTTTCAGTGGCGCGGCGATGACGATTGCGCCGGTGGGAGGAAGTTGATCAAGGTTGGACAGACTGGCCAACCCAAACTTGCCGCTGCCGTGCATCAGATAGTGGTTCGGGAAGGGCGGATCAAAAGTGGCGGCCTGGCCGGCATCGGTTCCGACAGTTTCCACGCCGACACCGAGCACATCGCGCTCCTCGGCTAGAAACGCGGAACTTTCTTTGGCGAATCCGGGCGTGTGAGGTCCATTCTCCTTCAGGTTGATGTAATCCTTGGGGTCGGTCCGTTTCGACCAGTCCGTACGCAAGAGAACCCACGCGCCCGCCGGAATGCGGCCGTGCTCCTGCTCCCATTGGCGGAGATGCTCGGGCGTCAACAAGTAGTTTGGATTTCTCGCCGCGTCCGCACTCATGTCGATCACGCAGGCAGGTCCGATGAATTTTTTCGGCGGGATGCGATCGACGGTATTGTCCGGTAGGTCTTTCCCCGAGATCCAGTGGACGGGCGCGTCGAAATGGGTGCCAGTGTGTTCGCCGGTTTCGAACCCATTCCAGTACCAGGCGGGACCGCGGTCGTCGTACCGCGACAGCTCCCAGATTTTGAATGCGGGCGTGTTGTTCCACTGCGATGGCAGCGGCAACAAAGGAGTCTGCGGTGTTAAGGGCTGGGTCAGATCCACGACACGCAGCCGGCCGGCGGCAAGTTCCTCGAGCAGCGTAATTAAGACGAGAGACATTGGGCTCCTCGTGTTTCGTCCGACACTCAACGTCCGCTTGAGCGCGCCCGAACCTGCCTTTAGCGCGTTTTGAGCGATTGGATGTGCCGGCGGAATTGAAAACGATTCTCAAGCAACGACAGGTCGGTGACGTAGGCCGCGGGGCCCTTGGCTTCAACCTTGGCGATGATTGAAGTCAGATCGCTGCCCTGCATGGCACCGGTCACGGCCGCCTTGAAACTCTCCACAGTCCGGACTGTGGTCACTCGGGGAATGCCGGAGGAGCGGGCGATGCCCTCCAGGTCTGTGCCCGTGCTGGTCGCTGTGGGGAATCCGCCGACCGAAAGCAAACTTTCGTTGTCGAAAACGACGTGCAGCAGTTTCCTGGGGCGATAACGTGCCATTGTGCTAAGGCTGCCAAGGTTCATCAAGAGCGAGCCATCGCCATCGAAGACAATCACTCTCTGTTCGGGCAGGCACAGAGCCAGGCCCAATCCCGTGGAAGACGCCAGGCCCATCGCGTGTTGCAGATAAAAGAAATTCGGACGATGACCGAGTGATTGAAGTTCCGCCGCGACTGCTCCCATGATCGTGACGACCAGACAGTTTTCCAGTTCCGAATACACTGACCGAAGACAGTCGACGCGAAGCATCATTCCTCCCACATCAGGTCGCGCGTCAGCAGAAGGGCGACCGGCTGCAGACTGCTTTCGGCGAGAGTCTGCGCCTGCCGAATTCGCTTTCTGACGGTGTCCGACGCGTCGAGAAAAAAGTAAGGGATACGCAAGGCTTGCAAGACCGGCTCCGTAACATTGCCGCCTTGCGTCTGCCACGGGTCGCGTTCTCCCAAAGAACCGCGGTAGCTGATGAGCATCAAAAGAGGAATTTTGTATAGATGTGCGAAAGAGACGATGCCGTTAATGGATGCCAGGAAGCCATGGTTCTGCATCAGCATGGCCGACTTGACTCCGGCAAAGTGTGCGCCTGCCGAGATGCCGACTGCTTCTTCCTCCTTCGCCAGGCGCACCAGAATCATCTCTGGGTCTTCTTCCGCCAGCCGGATGAGATGCACCAACCAGGTTTCCGGCAGGGCTGAGACGAGGCGGATGTCGCATTCCTTCAGGGCGTCGTAGATCAGCTTGGAATTGGAGGCGGATACGGGCAAGTGTTTGCTTTCAGGTTGACGAGTTGTCGCAGCGGAGTATAGGTTTGGCGCTGGTCATTTTGCAAGACTGCCTGACTTTTCAGCGGTAACCAGGAGCGAGATTTGGAGGCCGAATCCCGAGGTGTTCTCAACGCAGACATTCCCGCCGCATCGAGTGCGATTTTTCCTATCGAAACGGTTCGTGCTGCTTTTCCCGCGCTGAGTCGTCCTCCGGGCTTTGTGTTTTTTGATAATGCAGCGGGTGCGCAGGTTCCGCAGGTCGTGCTGGATGCGGTGAATCATCATCTCCTCGAGTGCAATGTGCAGCGAGGGGGACGCTACGCGAAGAGCCGCGACGTGGACGACATGGTGCTGCGTGCGCGGCACAGCGTGGCTGATCTGGTGAACGCTCGCGACGTGAGCGAAATCGCGTTTGGCATGAACGCCACTTCCTTTATTCGTTTGGTGAGTCTGGCGATCGGGCAGACGCTCGATGAGCGGAACGAGATTGTAGTGACCGACATGGACCACGAGGCTAATGTCGCCACCTGGCTCGCGCTGGAACGGAGCGGAGCGAAAGTCTCCTGGTGGAAGGTGAGGGACGATGGGAATCTGCATGCGGACGACCTGGTCCCCTTAGTGTCTTCGAAGACGCGCCTGGTGGCGTGCACGCTGGCCTCGAATGCTATCGGCTCGATTGTGGACGTCGCGGCGGCGGCACGAGTCGCACATGCGTCCGGGGCCGAAATCTTTCTCGATGCCGTGCATTACGGCCCCCACGGGCTGATTGATGTGCAGGCCTTCGATTGCGATTATCTGGTGTGTTCGGGCTATAAGATTTTCGGTCCCCACATGGGGTTTCTGTGGGGACGGCGCGAACTGCTGGAAAAGCTCCCGACCTTCCGGGAGGATTTCATCCCCGACGAGCCACCCGGAAAAATTGAGGCGGGCACCTTTGTCTACGAAAATGTGGCTGGAATGGACGCTGCGGTAGGCTACCTGGAAACACTAGGCCGAGGCTTGACCGGGAATGATGCGGCGAAGTCAGAGTCTCGGCGTTCCGCGTTGCAACGCGCGTTCGAGGCAATCCGGGACTACGAAGAATCGCTTTCGGTGGAAATGCTGCGGGTGCTCAAGGATTGCGGCGCGGTCATCTACGGCATGGCGGAAGAAGAGCGAATCGGTCAGCGAGTACCCACGCTTAGCTTCAATTTGCCGAACGTGCCGCCGGCAAGAGTCACGGAAGAACTCGCGAAACAGAATATCGGCGCGCGCGACGGCCACATGTACTCGCCGCGGCTGATGAAGCGACTCGGGCTCGCCCCAGAGAGTGGCGCAGTTAGAGCATCCCTGGTCCACTACAATACAGTCCACGAGGTGCGCAGGTTCGGAAGAGTACTGGCTGAGATGAAAGAGTCATGCTGACCGACGCACAAATCCGGCAGATTCGTTCTCGCTTCAAAATCTTCAAACACAAAATCTATCTCAACAGTTGTTCCCAGGGACCGCTATCGGATGCGGTGCAGGCGGGCCTGGAGGAATTCATGGCGAGTTGGCATGAGCAAGGCTCGCCGTGGGAGCTGTGGGTGAATCGGTATGAGGCGGCGCGAACCGCTTTTGCGCAATTCATCAAGGCCAGCCCGGATGAAGTTGCCATTGTGACCAGCGTGTCCGCAGGCATCAATGGCATCGCCAGCGCTTTGAATTTCCGGGAGCGGAAGAAAGTTGTGATGGGCGAGTTCGAGTTTCCTACGATGGGGCATGTCTGGCTGGGGCAACGGGTTCGAGGTGCCGAGGTGCAGTTCGTAAAGGCGGAGGGCAACCTTATTCCGACGGTCAATTACGAAACAATGGTCGACCGCAATACGCTCATCGTGCCCATCACGCGCGTTTGTTTCAAGAATGGATTTCGGTCCGACGTGGAGGCGATCACGAAGATCGCGCACAGTGCTGGGGCTCTCGTGATGCTCGATGATTACCAGGATTCCGGAACGCGGCCGATTGACGTGAAAGCCATGGATCTGGACTTTTTTGCAACCGGGACGCTCAAATACCTGCTCGGTCCTCCCGGCCTCGCTTTTATGTACGTGCGCAAAGAGCTCATTTCATCGTTGGCTCCTACAGTCACTGGATGGTTTGGGCAAGCCAATCCGTTCGCCTACGATCCCAAACTGTTCGAGTTAAATTCCACGGCGCGAAGATTCGAGTCAGGTTCTCCATCCGTGCCCAATGTGTATGCGGCTCTGCCCGGATTCCAACTGCTGCAAGAAATCGGGATGGAGAATGTCGCGAACCATGTCAAAAAACTCGCACAATCAATGTTGAGCTGCGCCCACGACCTGGGCATTCGCGCTAAGACGCCCGCTGATAGCGCCGGTCCGCTGGTCGTACTGCAGGCCAAGGATTCAAGCTTACTGGTGCAGAAGCTCGCCGAAAGCAACATTGTTGCATCGAACCGGTACGACGGGCTGCGGATATCGTTCCACGTGTACAACACACTGGACGACGTGAAGGCGGTCGTGGAAGTTCTCAAAAAGAATCTCGACCTGATGGTTCTTGACCCTGACCCTGCCAGCGTTGGCAGCTATGACTGATCGACAAGGTACGATGCCGGAGGTGGAAGGTCTGCACCGGCGGCTAGGGCAGCGGCAGCTCACTATGATGGCGATTGGCGGCGCCATCGGTGTGGGTTTGTTTTTGGGAAGCAGTGTCACCATTCGCCTCGCTGGACCCGCCGTGATTCTTTCCTATCTTCTGGGAGCAGGCATCGCTCTGATCATGTCGTATGCGCTGGCGGAGATGGCGGTGGTCCATCCGGTAGCCGGCGCGTTCGGAGTTTACGCCGAGAAGTATCTCAATCCCTGGGCGGGTTTCTCGGTTCGAGCGACTTACGGAGTTGCACAGATCATCGCTATCGGCGCTGAAGTCACCGCCGCCGGCATCTATATTTCTTTTTGGTTCCCGCATGTTCCGCAGTGGATTTGGGTCGTGTTGGTTTCGGCCGCGCTGGTGGCACTCAACTCCATGCAGGTGAGCCGCCTGGGTGAGTTTGAATATTGGTTCGCAACCATCAAGGTGGCGGCCATCGTCGCCTTCATCATTGTCGGAATATCTTTAATTCTTGGGATTGGCTCGCGCGGCGCGATTGGCCTGGGCAACTTAACCCAGCATGGAGGCTTTTTTCCTGCGGGATGGAAAGGAGTCTGGCTTTCGCTCACCATCACCGTCACCAGTTACATGGGAGTGGAGATTATCGCGGTCACGGCCGGAGAGGCCGAGCATCCGGAGGTAACGATTCCCCGCGCTATGCGAAGCATTGTTTGGCGGCTCATTTTGTTCTATGTGCTGGCGATTGCGATTATGGTGACGATGGTTCCATGGAATCAAACCGCAGGCTCGTCCGGGATGTCCGGCAGTCCTTTTGTCACGGCATTTGCCGCGGCGCATATACCGTTCGCGGCTGCGATCATGAATTTCGTTGTGCTCACGGCGGCACTGTCGAGTGTGAATACCAACCTTTATCTGTCAACTCGAATGCTTTTCTCTCTGGGGCAGGGAGGCTATGCGCCCGCGTGGATGGGCAAAGTGAGCCGCAACGGAGTGCCGCACAAGGCGCTGCTGGCTTCCACTGCGGGGATTGTCGCAGCGATTCTGCTGGCCATCTTTGCCCCGAAGAATGCGTTCCTCATGCTTTATGGGACAGCGGTTGCCGGAATGCTTTTCGTGTGGCTGGTGATTCTCAACACGCATCTTCGTTTTCGCAAAACCATCACGAACGAGCGGCTGGCGAGTCTGCCCATGCGGCTCTGGGCGCACCCGTTTTTTACCGTCGTGGGGATTCTGTTACTGATTGCAATTTCCATAACAACTTTCTGGGTTGACGGATTGCAATGGTCGGTTCCAGCATTTTCTGTTTTCCTGGCCTTGATCTCGCTCTGGTACCTTCGTAGACGGGGCCGCAGAACCGCTTAGGCGAACGACTCTTTCGTGGTTTACAAGCACACTCTATAAGGAGAGCGCGAAATGTCCGAAGCCAGCGAAGAGGTTTATTCTTCGCTCCACCGACGATTCAAAGGGGACCTGCTGCGCCCCGGCCAAAGCGGGTACGAAGACGCGCGCATCATTTGGAACGGGATGGTTGCTCGGACACCAGCCCTGATCGCGCGCTGCGCGGATGTAAGCGACATTCAGCATGCGGTCCGGGCCGCTGCGGAGACGGGAATTGTTACGGCTGTCCGCTGTGGAGGGCATAGCCTCGCGGGTTTCAGCACATGCGACGGCGGCCTGGTGATCGACCTCACCAGAATGCGGCAGGTCACGGTCGATCCCACGAAACGCCGAGCCACCATTGCCGGAGGGTGTTTGTTGGGATCGATTGACGGCGCTACGCAGAAAGCAGGGCTTGTTTTTCCCTCCGGCGTCGTCTCTCATACCGGAGCTTCCGGATTGATCCTGGGTGGAGGCACCGGATGGCTCACCCGGCGATTCGGATTGTCATGCGACAACGTCGAAGGGTTCACTCTCGTAACTGCAGATAGTTCGGTGGTGCGCTGCAACTCGAAGGAGAACCCGGATTTATTTTGGGCTCTCCGCGGAGGCGGCGGTAACTTCGGAGTGGTAACAGAATTCGAGGTGAAGCTTCATCCGCTTACGTCCGTGGTGCTTGCTGAGGGCTTAACTCCCGAGTCCGGCATTCGTGGGCTCCTCGAAACGTGGAGAGACTTTATGGCGGAGGCGCCGATCGACTTGAAGTGGAATATTGATCTTCGCCTCGCTGCGCATGCAAATAAGGTGCCCGGTGAACTCCGCGGGCGGCCTGTGGCCAGCAGTTCCTTGATTTGGACGGGGGATCCCGAAGCCGGGCGTCAGTATCTGCAGCGCGCGCTTTCCCTTTGCAGCCCGGATTCTGTGAGCAGCAAGATTGTGTCGTTCCTGAACTTGCAAACCATGGCGGATTCCGATTTTCCGTCCGGCCGGCGCTATTACACCAAGTCGGGTTATTTTACTTATCTCGACGACAGCGTGATTGATCGCCTGGTGGAGGCAGTCGCCACGATTCCGTCATCGGAAACCCAGGTTGAAGTGGCCTATCTGGGCGGCGCTGCGGCGCGGATGGGAGTGGACGAGACCGCATTCGGGGATCGCAACTCTCCGTTCATCCTGAATTTGCTGGCGAGCTGGTCGGAGCCATCCGCGGATGCCGGGAATGTTGATTGGATTCGCGGGGTCTTCAACAAACTTCGGCCCGCGATGAAGCCGGGGGTTTACGTAAACTTCATGAGCGGTGATGAACAGGATCGCGTGCCTGAGGCTTATCACGAACGATGGGACCGCATGGTAGCGATCAAGTCGCAGTATGATCCCGGTAACTTCTTCCGGCTGAATCAGAACGTTCCACCACGGAGGCTCGGAGCAAAGAGCTCTTAGCTGCAATGTTGTCACGATCCGCCCGGAGTTGCCGGTGACCTTGGGAGGCGGCCTTAGCCAAAGCCGGCAACGATAATTCGAATTCCTGCGGCGGCACCGGTCTGCTCGGCGATCACCGACAATCCGATGATTGAGCAGCAGGGCTGAGCGATAAAAACGTTGCATAAAGATCTCCATGTTGTGGCTCTGTAGAATTGTCAGGGCTGCACGACGATTTTTCCGGTCATCTTCGGATGCATCCGGCAGTAGTACGGGTATTCGCCCGGCTCAGTGAAGCGGAAGTCAAACTTATCGTCTGTGTCCATCGCTGCGGATTTGAACTTGCCTTGCGTGCTGTCAACCGTGTGGGGAATGTCGTCGCGGTTGATCCAGGTCACCCTTGTACCTGATTTCACGGTGATTACGCCGGGCGTGAACGCAAAATTGTCGATCTTGACTTCAACTGCTAAGTCCGGTGACGTATCGGCTGAGGGGGCTTGCACCATCCCCGAGGCGCCTCCATGCTCTGAACCCGACGAAGCCGATGCCCCGCCAATCGTCATAGCTGCGACGATTACGACAAGCGCCACGGCGCTCCATGTGAAATCAACAAACTGACTGGTTGTGATCCGCCTCATCGTCTCTCCTCGTAAATCGGTCTCACTAGAAATAACTCGGTTTCAGATCTTTTATTCCGGCGGTAACAACTTCTGGGCCGCCAGGTTCTAGCCGGCGTTCTTTCCGGACGTGGATGGTGACGAGCCATCGAGGGCGGAGTCGACAACGGCGAGGCTCTTGCCCCTGACCAGGTAGTTCACGTCGGTGATACCCAACACCTTCTGTAACTGGTCGGCCGGCACTTTCATGGGCCCAGCTGAGGGAGCCGTTCCCGGAGCAGGCTGCGGGAAGGCAGTGGACATTGCCGTGTGAAACGAAAGCTTGCCTTCGACCTTCTGCATCACCTGGTGAATGTGGCCGTTCAGCACGGTCACCGAGCCAAAACGTTTGACGCAAGACAAGGCCTGCTCGCTGTCGTCGGTGCCCCAACCCCAGTCGGGGTAGATAGTCCACAGAGGTATGTGAGCAAAAAGCACAATGGGCGTGCTGGCGGAGCGGTCTTTGAGATCGTCCTCGAGCCACTCCAGTTGCTCGTGACCGAGCGATCCGAGGCCTCCGGCTTTCAAGTTGACGACATTCACCAGGCCGACGAAATGAACTCCCTTCTGATCGAAGCTGTACCAACCCGCGCCCTTCGTGCCTTTGCCATAGCGCTGAAGATATTGCTCGCCGTTGTCGGTCAGCATGTCATGCTCGCCCGGCACGTAGTAGATCTGTTTCGCGGATGCCCCTTTTAGTGCCTGATCGAGCGTGTCGAATTCACTGGGTTTGGAGAGCTGACTTAGATCGCCGGTGTGAATGATGAAGTCAGGCGTGTGGGGCAACGCATTGATCCTGTCGATCGCGACTTGCAGCGTGGCCGTGACATCCGGGTTGGCTGGCTTGCTAAAACCGATGTGACTGTCGCTGATCTGGACGAAGCTGAAGTCCGCGCTCTTCTCGTGGCCTTTATGGGGGCCTTTGGCGAACGCGCGAGATACGGGAACGCCACCACTCAGGGTCCAAACCAGGCCGGTGCCTGCCCATGCCATGCACCTTAGAAATCCGCGACGGTCGATGCCATCGTTTTTGAGATCTTGTAAGTTCTGATCAATGAGATCTTGCTCCTTGTCTGCCATTTGCCCTCCGTTGCTTGTAGCGTTCTGACTTGATAACTGGCGCAATCCGCTTTTATTCCAAACCAATTTGGGATGCCGGTAACCGGAGGAGATGAGGCAGGTAGACTAACCGGGCCCGTTTACACCGCTCAGAAAGCCACCCAGGTGTGCCGTTAGAACAACCACGCCGACGGTCAGGAATTCGATGGCCAGGCGATAGCTCGGTAAGGATGCATCATGTCGCCGCGCCCGAAAATGTATCGACCAGATCAGCCAGATCATCACACTCGACACGCACGCCAGAACCAGGTGCAGCAGTAAAACGCCTTTGAGCTTCTGTCCCTCGAGTTGGAACTGCCATGCGAGAAGGCCCGTGGCAAGAACCGGCACAGTCGAAATTGCTGCCACGAGCAGGTTGTAGCAAGCAGCGTCCGCCAAGCCATGTCGCTTGGTCCACTGCGCTATTACGTCGAAGGCCACTGCAGCAATCAGCAGAGCGATCGGGAAGTGAATCAACACGACGTGTTGCGCGTGCTTTGCCAGGAATACAGACTTTGGATCAAAAGGGTTCAACACATTTGCTCCTCGCTCAACCGATTGCCAGATTCAGGGGCTCTTAGTGAATAGAACTCAGGCTTTGACGAAATATTCCCATCGTCTGACTGGAGCAAGGCCGGGTCGGCAGATCTTCGACCGATTTCTTCGACCCGGTTAGCAGACTCAGTGAATATGCTGGCAAGCACTTGTGGGCCAAGAGCTATGAGGGCAATCTGCAGGACACCTTGGCGGTACAAAAGAGTGTGGCGGAGGACATTGCGCAGCAGATCCGCATTGAGTTCACCCCGGAGGAGCGCGGGCCTGAAAAATGGAAACGAGGAAAACGGATGTCTGCCGCACGTGTGCCCGCTTGCGGCAGTTGGCAGGTGCTTCTTCAACGGCTAGCCAGTGCCGAGGCAGCGAAGACCGTATAAGCAGCGCGTCAAGAGTAGTCTCCGCGTCGTGATGGCGGAGTCGCAACCTCACGAGAAAAGGAAAGGCTAAGCTCAACCGTGGAATGGAGCGAGCCAGGCGAATCACGCCCGCCGTACCCTTCACGGGTAGTGGGTAAATCTGGGTTAAACAATTTCCTAAATTCGGCTGGGAATCAGGGTTTAGAGTCACCGAGCTAGTTTGTGAGATTGGCTCAACCCATTGAAACCAAAAGGAGGTTTTGGTTGCGGGGGGTGGATTTGAACCACCGACCTTTGGGTTATGAGTTCAAAGGGAAATTGATACCAAACAACTTACAAGCGCACGGATGACACCTAAGCACCTGTAAGTACGCGCAAGAAACGCACTTCAGTCCCTCGTTTAGTCCCTAGTCCCCAATTAGTCCCCAGTCCCTCGTTAGTCCCCCGTTTTGCGTCCAGACCGATTTGATCGACCCGAGCGTTCTGGCGCCCTTCACGCCTTCCGCTCAAAACCTTGTCTGAAGGTTTCGATCTGGGCACGAGCGTCTTCCTCGACATGGTCCCCGACGCCTCTGGCACGGACGAACGCCATCCACGCTGGATTGGCTTCATTCATCGCTTCGAGAAACGTGTGGACAATCTGTACTTCGTCGTCCGCGCAAAGCGCACGCAGATCAAGACCCATCAGAAAGGCAGGAGCCAATCCAAAGTCTTGGAGCGCAGCATCTATCACTACGTCCGAGAATATCCGCTCGCTGTCGGCTTCATATTGCAAAAGCAGGCCCCGTATGTCATCTAGGTCCTTGACTCGCCGCTGCGGATCGTCCATGAATGCGACAATTTTCAGGAGCATCAGTGCGGTAGATGAGATCACCTTCAGCGTCAGATCTGGCGCAAGCTGAACCGGCTGAGTGGTCGCGAATACGTGGTCGAATCCCACCAGGCTCATCTTGAACTGACTAATGGGCCACGTGATCTGCTTGGCTTCCCGAAGCTTGGGTCCAGCTGGGATCAGGTCCAGGATCGTTGCCTGGGCGCTCCGCCATCGGTGCTCACGGTTTGCGAAACGGACCCAGCCGTCTGCAAGAAGTCGGCGTTCCAACTCTGCGAATTCGTCAAGGTCCAAGGCGACGGCGAAATCGATGTCTCCGGTATGCCGGGACTCCGCTGGAAAATGTATCTGGTACGCAATGGCCCCGATGATTACAGATTCTGCTCCGAGTGCCCCACAATGTTTTTGCAGGACTCGGAGGTCAGCGATTTGGTTGTCGGTAAGTTCGGGCATCGCTCAGGAGAGGAACTCGCGTTTGAGTTCTTCCGCCGCTTCGTGCGCTCTTGGATCGGAAGAATACATCAGCTCGGCATAGATCAACCACGGATGTGCGAGAGGGAACGGCTCGGTTTCTCGCCAAAACGGGATGGTACCGAAGGAACGCAGAAAAATGAGTGGCCCTGCCTTGTCAGGAATGATCCGCAACTGACGACGAAGATGGTCAGGGAACGAGTCGACGAAGATTGGCAGTTCTAATCCTCGATAAAACTTCTGGAGAGCCTGAGCAGCCGGCCCACCAGTTACCGACCACCGGATTGATAGATCTGCAAAGGGTTTTCGGACGCTGGCGAGCATGTCGTCTAGGTCTCTGTCGGAGGACCGGAAACGCCCGATTAGAAGTTTCGGACGCAGAGCGAACTCATATCCTCTCAACAGCTCGTCCTGTAATCGCGATTTGTCGCTGATATCAAAGCCGTGCCCCGATTCTCGCAGTACTCCGCGCTCGACCAACTGCTGTCGAACATTCGCAACATTGCTTTTGCTCAACCCGGACGCTTCAGCCAGTTGACGCACGGACCAGCTTCCCGCTAGTTCCTTCGTGGCAAAGGTGAAC
>JABCZL010000024.1 GCA_013289685.1 Acidobacteriota bacterium
AGGCGTCCTCCCGGCCCGCGGTCACATCGAGATGGAGGATTAGAACGAGAGCGGACCCAGGAACAAACGATTAGCGGGACGCACTTTTACCCGCAATGGTGAGTTTTTCAGCAGACTGTTCAGCCCCCTGAGGTTCCGCTAACTTCTAATCCAGCGCGAGCGCCACCCGCAGAGCTTCATCCAGTTCGGCAAGCTTCGCGTAAGAGAGCGACCCCACGAACTGCGTTAGGTCTGTTTTGGGCAAACTTCTGAGATTGTCGCAGACAATCCAACTCTCATGTTTCAACCCCTCACTGGGCCCGATCGCAACTTGGGTCGAGAGCCCGCTACCGTTTGTGAACACTGGAGCGCAAATTACGGTGGCGTAGGCCGAATCGATGAGCAGTTGCCTGCTTACCACAACGAAGCTGCGGTAACGCTTGGGATCGCCTTCGGGTTTGTGCACACGATAAATCTCGCCGCGCCTCATGGCATTTTTCCAGCGAATGCTATTCTTCCGGGGAGTCTCCGAGTGGAGCCTGATACTCCAGGGCGTCCAACGCGTCACGGTTTAGCTGTTCTGCGTTACGGTTGATGATTTCCAGATCTCGCGCATCCCGCTGCCGGCGGGCCTTTTGTCTGAAGTGCTCGCGCATCACCGATTCAATGTAAGCCGAGCGGGATTGCTTTGATCCAGTGTCCCGATCGATCCCGGTCAGCAGCTCTTTCGAGAGTGTGATAGAGGTCTTCTCTTTCATGCTACTATCATACCACCAATGGTAATACCGCGAAAACACCTCAGGAGAAGCCCTACCCGCCCATCTCCCCCAGAATCGCCCTCGCCTCCGCTGCCGGATCGGCCGCTTCCGTAATCGGCCGCCCCACCACAATATGGCTGGCTCCCGAGGCGATGGCTTCCGCCGGAGTAGCGACCCGCACCTGATCGCCCACGTGCCCGCCGGCCGGACGCACACCCGGCGTCACGATCGCGAACCTGTCCCCCAGTTCCGCGCGCAGCGTAGCAGCTTCGCGGGGAGACGTGACCACGCCCTGGCATCCGTTGGCCAGCGCGATCGTGGCCAGCCGCACCACGCTGTCGGCAACGCTCCCTTGCATGCCGATGTTTTCCAGGTCGTTCCCGTCCATGCTCGTGAGCACCGTAACGGCGAGCACCATCAGCTCGGGCCGCGCCTTCGCCACATCCACCGCCGCGCGCAGCATCTTGCCGCTGCCCGCCGCATGTACGGTCAGCATGCTCACGCCCAGCTTCGCCGCCTCGCTTACTGCCGCGCCCACGGTGTTCGGAATGTCGTGGTATTTCAGATCGAGAAATACCCGCCGCCCCGAAGCCACCAGATCCCGCACCACCTGCGGCCCTTCGGCGGTATAGAGCTGCATGCCGACTTTATAGGTCAGCGCGGAGTCTCCCACCGCCGCCACAATCTTCTGTGCCGCGGCGGCGGTGGAAACGTCCAGTGCGACAATGAGCCGCTGGCGCGGTTCAAGCCGCCGGTAGTCTATGCCACTGAGTGGGATACTGGGCAAAATTGCTGGCATCCCAGCCAGTTTAGAGTTTTTACGGGAGTTTCGCCAGAGGGGGACGGTTCATGGCGACGGTTTGGAGGGTTTGAATGGCGTGATGAGCCAGTTTCTGGTCGGCAGGATTGACCAGATCCAGACGCACCCGCTGCAGACCACGCGCCTTGAATTGCAGCGCCTGGGCAGCACCGTACGACAGGTCGATAATCCGACCCGGAACGATGGGCCCGCGGTCATTCACCCGGACCACAACGGCCCGGCCATTACGCAGGTTGGTCACCTTCACGTAGCTTCCCATGGGAAGCTTCAGGTGAGCGGCGGTCATGTCGTACATATCGTACGGCTCGCCGCTGGCCGTGGGTTTGCCGTGAAATATCTTGCCGTACCAGGACGCTGTCCCAACTTGATACGGTTTGGTCTTGTCGACCTGTTGGCGGACTTCGGGTTTTGCTTGAACGGAACTAACTGGAGCCGCTGTCGCCTCCGAGATGTTCGGTCCCTGAGCCGCTCCCAGGCCGACGATCAGAGAAGCGATCGCCAGTCCATGAGCTATAAATCTTCGCATTCAGTTCTCCTCGCATACTCAAAAGTGCCTTGGCCATTTGGCTGGTGTTACGCTGCAGTTTGTAGATGCTATCGGCCTGCCAAACCCCTGTCAAGGCGATTAGGGGCCTCGGCCGATGACCTCCTAGTTATCGATGTCTCACGTAACCCATTGGTAATTTAGGTAGATGCGGGCAAGGCCCTTTATTTCAGGAAGGTTACGCATTTACCAAAAGGTAAATAACTAAAGGCCAGTGGCAAGGTAGAATTTACAACTTCACTGGAATCAACAACTTACAGCCTTAAAGTCGGCAACATGCATGAAATCAGGTACTTACAACGTTGACTTCGAAGTCAGCCCCGAGGATTTTTTTCTGAGCGCCGCCTCCAAAAGTAACTTCCGGGAGGTGACCGATATGAGATGCTGGGTCCTGAACCGAGTCGATCTCGGACTCGCTGAAACGGAAGGTCATGCCCGACAAGCCACCCATCATACTCACCGTTGCGGGGTTCGATCCCTCCTCCGGAGCCGGCGTCACCGCCGACATCAAAACCATTGCCGCCCACGCCTGCTACGGGGTGGCTTGCATCACCGCCATGACGGTGCAGTCCACCTCCGGCGTAAAGCGGGTTGAGACCCTCGACGCCGCGCTTGTTTCCGACACTCTGGAAGAGCTGGCTGCGGACCTCGACATAGCCGCCGTCCACATCGGCATGCTGGGATCGGGGAAGGTGGTCAAGGCCGTGGCCGACTTCCTATCTCGCCGTCCGGCCGGCCAGCCCGGCAACCGCCCTGGGAGTCGCCCGCAGAAGGCCCGGCTGCCGAATATTGTGCTCGATCCCGTGCTCAAGGCCTCCTCCGGAGCAGACCTTTTGGACGCCGCCGGAACGCGACTGATGATCGAAAGGCTGATCCCCCTGGCAGACGTGGTGACGCCCAATGTTGACGAAGCCGCCGTCATCACCGGGCTCAAGGTCCAGGATTTGGACGAAATGCGAGCCGCCTCCGCCAAATTGCACGAGTTGGGCGCCTCCGCCGTAGTCATTACCGGAGGCCATCTCGAGAAAGCCATCGACCTGCTCAGCTTTACCACCCAGCGCGGCGCTGAGCAGCAAATCGAGCAGGAAGTCTTCAAGGCCGAGCGCCAGCGGTCGAACTCGACGCACGGCACCGGATGCGCCTTCGCCACAGCCATGGCCTGCCACCTAGCCATGGATCGTGGCCTCGCCGAGGCCGCCCTCCTGGCCAAGACCTACGTCACCGCCGCCATCTCCAACGGACATCCCCTGGGCCGGGGAACCGGGCCAGTCCACCATCTGTACCGAATGAGCGAACAAAGGCGCGCCGCCGGATCAGGCAGCAGCGAATCGTAGCCAGGAATCGTGCAACGTGGAAGAGCAGCGCTGAAAAACGTGGAAGAGCGGCGCTTCAGCGCCGCGAAAGGGGAACAAATCAATCCGGGCTTTAGCCGTGGTCTATTCTCGATCGCTTTTAGAAGGTTTCTTCAGCAGGATTCCCGCCACAAACGCGGCCGTCGCCGCCAGCAGCCACTCCGCCCGGTAGAACTGAATGGCCTGCCAATCCACCAGAGTCTTGGCCGTGAGCAGTCCCACCAGCAAGGCTCCCGCCACGCAGCCCAAGCCAATCACGAACGCGATGAGCGATCCCGTCGATAGGCCGACCCAGCTCTGGATCTCGTGGAAGTGAAGATAGCGCAGCCAGGAAGGAAACTTGATCTTGCTCCAACTTTCGCCCGACGCTACACCCACGACAAACCCATATACGCGGGCCACTCCCTGTTCCCAGAGTCCGGCGATTACCTCCGCATCCACCTTGGCGGCAGGACTGAGTGCCTCGGGACGCCGGCCGCCGCAGGTGTGGCAAAAGCGCGACCCCAGCAGAAACTCCGTATTACAACGCGGGCAGGCTTCGGCCATCGCCGGGATGACGGGGAGGGACTCCCGCACGACCATGCCGTCCGCGACCATCGGGGAGGGCGGCCGCCAAAATTCCTGCTGCGTTTGTTGCGCTACTTCCGACATAATTGAGATTCCTACGGCGAAAACCTTAAGCCCTTCTTGGCATTCCAACCGCCAAAGCTAGCCCGACGCTAAGTCCTCCAGCGACAAATACTTGCATTTTTTCCCAACACTCGCTCGACGACGACGCAAGCAATAATTACGCGCGCCAGCGAGTAAAGATGCGCCGGTTACGAAAGCCCATGAACGCACATAACGCCCAACATCCACGTCAGACCGAACATCGACATCCGTCCAGGTGTGGGAAGCTCAATGATCACGATCAGGAAGCCTGAATCTCCACAGCTCTGAATCAGCATCCAAACTGCAGCGCCGCTTCGCCCCCGAGCTCCATTCGGAGGATCGGGCGCAGACGGTTCAAATGAGTCTTCCCGCATCCTGGATCAGTCTGTAGCTGGGCAGATTATAGGGTCGCCAAAGCACCTCGCACAGGTGGCTGGGAGGGCACATAGATGACGTTCTTGGTTCCCAGCGCACAGACGCAATGTGGGGACAGCCGCCCTCGGCTAGCTTGCCCTGAGCGAAGTCGAAGGGTCGAGCGCAGCTCGACTTTGCTTTGGAGGCTCGAATCTGTGGACGAAGCCCAATTTCGTTTAAACTTTAGGAGGCAACTCGATCCGTGACCGCACATCTCAATCTCCCGAAGCGTACGCCCAGCGCCGATGTGCCCTTGATCCTTCTCTGCCTCCTGCTCGCGTCTTGCCTTCCCGCCCTAAGTCAGTCGCAGCCCGTCCCCGCCGCCGCCCACGGCGCACCGCACGATCCCCAGACCGACGCCGCTTTCGATCATTTCTACAACATGGAATACGACCGCTCGACCCAGGAGTTCGAGAAGATCGTCGAGAAGCGTCCCAACGATCCCTTTGCGCTCAACCACCTGCTGACCGTGGTGTTGATGCGCAACCTCTACGAAACTGGCGGCATGAATACGGGAGACTACAGCAACGACAGCTTCATTGGCCGCGCGCCCCGCCCCACTGACCCGAAAGTGAAAGAGCGCATCAAGCAACTGGTCCGGCGCGCGGAAGCTTTGGAAGATCATGAACTGAAGGCGAATCCGACGGATGAGGACGCGCTTTACTGCCGAGGAGTCACCCGCGCGCAGTTTTCGGTTTACACGGGCCTGGTCGAACGGGCGTGGTTTTCGGCCCTGCGCAACGCCGTCGGGGCGCGCCACGACCATGAACACGTCCTCGAAATGGACCCTGCGTACATCGACGCCAAGTTGGTCGTCGGCACCCACAACTACGTGATCGGGCGCCTGCCCTGGAGTGTGAAGGTAGCCGCCGCTTTAGCCGGCTTGAGCGGATCGGCCGACAAAGGCCTCGAGTATCTGCGCGAAGTCGCCAAGAGCGACGGCGAGAACTCGGTCGACGCCAAAATCGTGCTGTCCCTGTTTCTGCGCCGCGAGCATCAGTATGACGAGGCGATCGGCTACATGAACGAACTGTCTGTGAAGTATCCCAAGAACCATCTGTTCCTTACCGAAGTCGCCAACCTGCAGCGCGCAGCGGGACGTCTGGACGAGGCCGAGGCCGCGTATCGAAAAGTCTGGCAGAACGGCCGCGAAGGCAAGTACGGCACCCTGCATTACGAACTCGCCGCCTGGGGTCTGGGAGAATTATTGCGCAGCAAGAAAGATCTGGCCGGCGCGGCCACTGCCTATGATCTGGTCAACGAAGCTCCCAACCCCGATCCCGACATCCTGCAAAAAGCCAACCTGGCCGCCGGAGAAATGTACGACCTGCTGCAGAAACGCGATCTGGCCATGAAGAAATATCAAACCGTTCTGGCCGGGAACGCCAACACCGGCCCCGCCGACCAGGCCCGCCGCTACATCAAAGAAGCCTACCGGGAGTAGTTGCATGTAGGGACAGCCACCTCGGCGGTCCCGCCAAGCGCCGCGCGGCGTGTGCTATGATCAATGCATCAATTCATCGATGGATGGAGTTCACTCATGAATCGCCGCGTCGACGCCCACCTCGCCCGCACTCAATTCGGCCAGATCATGGATCGTGCCGTCGAGAACAACGAGCGTTTCGTCGTCGAACGGCGCGGTGAGCCGGCCGTGGTCATTATGAGCGTGCAGGATTTTATTCGCACCGCGGCGCCTCCTCCGGATTGGCTGGAGAAAGCCTGGAGCGGAGCCAAGAAAAGAGGCTTGGATAAGCTTTCCGCGCACGACATCGAAGCCGAAATTTCGGCATACCGGCGTGAGAAACGGAAGTGATTCGCGCCGTCATCGACACGAACGTTCTCGTGTCGGCCATGATTTCCTCCGCGGGCAATGAAGCTTTGTTGATCATGGCGATCAACCAAGGGCTGGTCACGCCATATTTTTCACCTGAGATTCTCTAGGAATACTGCGATGTTCTGCTCCGGCCGCGGTTTGGATTTCCAGCAAAGGAAGTGGACGCACTGCTAGACATGCTCCGCCGCCGGGGCAACCTTCTCGACCAAGTTCCCGTGACTCATATCTCACCCGATCCGGATGACGATAAATTCATCGCTTGTGCTGTCGCGGGCAAAGCCGACTTCCTCGTGACTGGTAACAAACGGCACTTCCCGCAGACCCTGCAAACAGGTACAAGGATCGTCAATGCCGCCGAGTTGCTGGAAGTCATTACCCTTGAACTGTGAGAGCGGGCCGACATCGAAGGCCCGATGGAACTTTCCTCCCCCAATTGCGTATCATCGAGCAGGGGAGGCTACGTATGTACTGCAACTACTGCGGAAAAGTCATTCAGGACGATGCGGCCGTGTGCGCCTACTGCGGCGTTCGCGTCGGCGCTTCGCTGGCCCGGACCAGGCTGGTGCGCCCGCGCCTGGGGCGCAAGGTCGCGGGCGTATGCCTCGGCTTCGCCGAGTACTTCGACATCGACGTCACCGTGGTGCGGATCGTGTGGCTGGTCACCGCGATCATGACCTGCGTCGGTTTCATTCCGTACTTCATTGCGTGGATCGTGATGCCGGAAGAGCCGCTGCTGCTTCCCGCGCCGGTGGCGCAGCAACAAGTGACGAACTCGTAGCCGCCTCGGCCCACGTGGCGGCGGACGCATTCGTCCGCCCGCGCCGACGCGCCCCGCGTTCGACTCTCACCCGGACGAATGCGTCCGGTCCTGCATGAGATGTGTGATCTAATTCTCAGATGGAGCGCATGCCCTCCCGGCGCATCAAAAGCAGCGACGCCGAAATTGCTTACTGGGCGCTCGGCGCAGGCACCCCCGTCGTGCTGCTTCATCCTTTCCCCGCCCATCATGAATTCTGGCTGCCCGTGGCCGAGGCTCTGTCCACTCGTTATCGCGTGATCCTGCCCGATCTGCGCGGGCACGGCGAATCCGCTGTCGGCGAAGGCCCCGCCACCATGGAGAAACACGCCGCCGACATCGCCCGCGTCATGGACGACGCCAACGTCGGCCGCGCTCCGCTAGTCGGCGTGTCGATCGGCGGCTACGTGCTCTTCGAGTTCTGGCGCAAACATCGCGGCCGCGTGGCGGCGCTCGCGTTATGCAACACCAAAGCTCCCGCCGATGGTCCCGAAGCCCGCGCCGGGCGCCTGCAAGCCGCCAATGACGTTCTCGAGCGCGGCACCGAACCGTTTTTCGAGTCCATGATTCCGAAGCTGATAGGTAAGACCACCCGCGAGACGCGCCCCGACCTGGTCGAGGGCGCTCTGCGCATGATGCGCAAAATGTCCCCGGAAAACGTCGCGCAAGTGCAGCGCGGGATGGCCGCCCGTCCCGACTCCATCGAGACTTTGAAGACGATCAACGTTCCTACTCTCCTCGTGACCGGAGACGAAGACCTCATGACCGGCGTGAACGAAGCCGAGTTGATGCGGAGCCATATCGCCAACAGCCAACTGCGGGTGATTCCAAAAGCCGGACACTACTCCCCCTGGGAGCAGCCGCAAGACGCCGCCAATCTTCTCCGCCAGTTTCTGGATAGCCTCTAGGATCTAAGTCGATCTCGCCATTTCCCGCGCGGATAATCCCGTGCGCATGCAGTCCCGTGGAAGAGCGGCGCTTTGAGCGCCGCGTAAATCAAACAGAATAGATCCAGGCTTTAGCCCCTGAGGGCCGCGATGATCTAGAATCTTGGCGCCATGAAAAAACTTAACCTCGTGCTGGCTGTCACCTTGCTGCAGATTCTCGTCCACGCTCAATCCTCCGCGCCGCGCCCGCATATCCTCGGCATCGACCACGTCGCGTTCTATACCACCGCTCCCGACGGCGTGAAAAAACTCTACGGCGATGTCCTCGGCCTGGCCTCCGCCGCTCCCGTCGAACCCGGCGGCAAGTTGCGGTACGTGGTGGGCGCGCAGTGGGTCGGCTTCAGCCCTGCGCCTGATCCCAAGGCCACCGACCGCATGGATCACGTGGCCTTTGCCACCGACGACGTCGTCGGTTTTCGCCGCTACGTGACCGAAAAGGGATTGAACGCCTCGAGTTTTTACAAACGCGCCGACCACGCGTTGAGCTTTACCATCGCCGACCCCGACGGACACCGGATCGAGTTCGTGCAGCGCCTTCAGAGGGCGGCTGCGCCGACGGCGGCTACCGGAGTGTCGCGCCACATGATTCATGCCGGATTTCTGGTCTACCATCGCGAGGCCGCGGACCATTTCTACCGCGAAATCCTCGGCTTCCGCCCCTACTGGCATGGAGGAATGAAGGACGACGTGACCGAGTGGATCTCGATGCAGGTTCCCGACGGCACCGACTGGATCGAATTCATGGTGAACCAGCCCGAGCACGCCGACCTGCAGCTGACCGGCGTGATGAATCACATTTCGCTCGGCGTCGCCGACATCAAGAAGGCGCAGGCGACCCTGGAATCGCACGGCTGGAAGCCGCACGGCGACGAAAACGCTCAATTGGGCAAAGACGGCAAGTGGCAGCTCAACCTGTACGATCCCGACTTGGTTCGCGTCGAGCTGATGGAATTCAAACCCGTGCAGAAGCCGTGCTGCAGCGAGTACACCGCCGCACATCCTTCGGAATAAGGAGCAGGCAGTGCGTCATATCTTCAGGAAGATTCGTTTTCGCCACAACAACCACAGCAACGTCCAGCAAAACAACACGGCCCCCACGGAGTAGATCAGCGAGGCGTTGGCCGCGTTGGCGCCCAGCGACATCAGCCAGGCTTGTGCGGCTTCATGCCAGCTCATCGTACCTCCGGCCGAATTTTTCACGTTGAAGGAGTAGCCGGGGCCATAAACCAGAGAATCCGCCACGAACCCGGCAATTGCGTTCATTCCAAACACGAGGATCGGCATCGTCCAAACGCCGCGCCACTTCTTGATCTCCACCGCCCAATACAGAAAAGCGAGAAAGATCAGCGCGAACCCGCCTGTCAGCAGCACGAACGAGCTGGTCCATAGATTCTTGTTGATGGGGAACCAGCGATTCCAGACGAGACCCGCGGCCAGAACCGGGAGGCCGACGCAGAGCATCCGAAACGCTTTTGTGCCGGGAGTTTTGTCCGATCGCAACCAATGTCCGGTTAGCACTCCCATCAGGATCGTTCCGATCGCGGGAATGGTGCTGAGCAGTCCCTCGGGATCACGCACGCCGTTGTACAGACGTCCCATGAACAGCTTGCGGTCCAACCAGGCAACGATATTGCGCTCGGGATCCATGAAGGGAATGCCGTGTCCCGGAACACCCAAGCCAGGCACGGGCACGAAACGCATCAGGGCCCAATAGCCAACCAGACATGCTCCCAGAGCGACCGCCTGCGTGCGGCGGTTGGTCCACAGCACAAGAATCGCGGCGACCAGGTAGCAGAGCGCAATGCGCTGCGTGACTCCGTAAATGCGCCAGGTGTGCACGTCCAATCCAATCAGCGGAGACACGTTCACGAGCAGGCCAATGGCAATCAGGATGACCGTGCGGATGAGAACGTGATTCAGAATTTTCCGCCGCGACTCGCCCCGCCGCAGGCGGGCCGCGAACGAGAACGCCATGGACACGCCCACCAGAAAAATAAACGACGGAAAGATGAAATCGGCCGGTGTCCACCCATTCCACTCCGCGTGTTTGATGGGCCAATAAGCGAGATCGTCGCTGCCCGGGTTATCGACGAGAATCATCCCGGCAACGGCCAGGCCGCGGTAGAGGTCGACGCTCATGAGCCGCTCGGAGGGCGGCTTCGAGATTTCGCCTGAGCTCGATTCGGTTTGAGCCAGCGGGTGTGCGGTGGCCATCATTGGCCATCAATATATCTGTGATCTTTGCCCCTGTCACCTCCGTAAGCGTATTTCGATCCGCTCTTTTCACTTGCTGAGACTGAGAACTGCGAACCGAAGCCTGCCGTTTTGCTACAATCTCATCGCCATGATTGACGCTTCTTTAGTGAAGGGAAAAATCGTCGCAACCTGCAAGGGCGACGGGCCCGCGGTAGATCTTAGCGACGCCACCAGCCGGGTGTTTCTGGTGACCCTCGAGATCACGAAGATCATCGAGCAGGAGTCTCTCGACATCAGCTTCTACGGTTCTCCCGACGGAGCGACCTGGGGCGCAAAATCCATCACGGCCTTCCCCCAGAAATTTTACTGCGGTGAGTCTCCTCTTTTGCTTGACCTGACCTCGCACCCGGACGTGAAGTTTGTCCGCCTTCACTGGGAAGTCGCGCGCTGGGGACGCGGCACCGAAACGCCCATGTTTGAATTCGATGTCCGACTTAAGGAAGTCCCGGCGAACATTCTGAAAGAAGCCGCGGCCGAAGCCAAAGCGCTCACGTAGCGGCGGACGCATTCGTCCGCCCGCCTGAGTCAAGCCCCCACCCGGACGAATGCGTCCGGGCCTACGTGGCCTTTGATCCGATAATATTGAACCCAGAATGAAAACTGAGGCCCCAGTCATCGTGCGTCCGGCGCGCAACCTGCGCGGCAGTGTGCGGTTGCCCGGAGACAAATCCATCTCCCACCGCTATGCCATGCTGGCGGGCATTGCCGAAGGCCCGTCGCGCTTGGAGAATTATTCGACCGGCGCCGACTGCGCCAGCACCCTCGGTTGCATGCGCTCGCTCGGTGTGGCCTGGGAGCGCAACCACAAAGACGGGATCATCGAAGTGCAGGGACGTGGCCTGTCGCTCACGGCCCCTAAAACTCCGCTCGATTGCGGCAACTCCGGTTCCACCATGCGCATGTTGAGCGGCATTGTGGCCGGACAGAGATTCACCAGCGCGATGGTCGGCGATGAGTCGCTCTCCCGCCGTCCCATGGCACGCGTCATCACTCCACTCTCCGCCATGGGAGCGCAGATCGAATCGCACGACGGGAAGCCGCCGCTCCGCATCACCGGAGCCGCGCTGAAAGCTATCGACTACGCCATGCCCGTGGCCAGCGCCCAGGTGAAATCGTGCCTGCTATTCGCGGGATTATTCGCCGACGGCGAGACTCGCATCGAAGAGCCGCTGCGCACCCGCGATCACGGCGAGGTCGCGCTGCGCGCCTTCGGGGCGAAGCTCGAGCGCAAGGCTTGTGGGCAAGGCGCTGTAATGGGACATGAAGTGCGCATTCGCGGCGGCCAGCGCCTGCGCGGCATCGAAGCCCGCATCCCCGGCGACCTGTCGAGCGCGGCATTTTTTCTGTGCGCCGCAGCTTTGTTCCCGGGGTCGCAACTGACGATCCCGAGTTTGCTGATGAATCCCACGCGCGCTCGCCTGCTCGACATCCTGATGCAACTCGGCCTGCGCATCTCGGTCACGCAACTCGACGAGATTCACGGTGAGCTGGTCGGATCGCTGCAGGTCGAGGGCGGCCGCCTCACGCAAGCCACCATCGCCGGCCCCGACTCGGCCGCACTGATCGACGAAATTCCCGTGCTGGCCGCAATCGCTCCCTACACGGAGCAGGGAATTGAGGTCCGCGACGCCAAGGAACTGCGCGTCAAGGAATCGGACCGCATCGCCGCCCTCGCCACGAACCTGCGCCTCATGGGCGCGCAGGTGGAAGAACGCGAAGACGGATTGAAGATTCCCGGGGGACAGACTCTCCACGGCGCCGAGCTAGACTCCTTCGGCGATCACCGCATCGCCATGGCCTTCGCGGTCGCGGCCTTGCGAGCCCAGGGCGAAACGCTGATCCGCGGCGCGGAATCAGCCGCTATTTCCTACCCGGCATTTTTTCAGACCCTGGAAGAAGTGACGGAGCGTTAAGTATGCAGGGACAGCCGCCACAAACTCCGGTTCTCCTCCGCTCCGGGAGGTAACTTCCGGTCTATTACTGTCGTGACCTGCCCTCTCTCCTCCGGCCATAGAAAAATACTCATTAACTGAGGCGCCGCCTCGGTCTCAATTTCCATTGGGGTTCAACTTTTCTGGGGGTGTGCTATGCGTTCCAAGTGGATGCTGTGTGTTGTTCTGGGGCTGGCTTCGGCGGCCTATGCCAAAGATCCCAAGCCTTATCAGACGGGCAAGCTTTTGCAGATGGATTCGGTGAAGTGCGGCACGTCGGAAAAAGACGCCCAGAGCCTTACCGGGGAAGTGCTCGGCACCGACTCCGGCAACAAGAAGACGCAAGAGGTGCTTTGCCAGGAATACGTCCTGCAGGCCGAACGCGTGATCTACCGCATCCGTCCGCGCGACGAGAAACATCCCGTGCTTCTGCCCGTGGGCGAGCAGGCGCAATTCCGTCTGCAGAAAGACAAGATGCTGTTGCGCGTGGAAGATCTCGACAGCAAGGAGCGCGAGTATATCGTGGTCTCGATGACTCCGCGCACCGACAGCACCGCCGCCGATGCGGCTCCGCCCCGGCTGAATCACCTGCAGTAACGCAATTCACAAACCAGAAATGAAACGGCGCGGACTCGGTCCGCGCCGTTGCCATTCAAAGCATTTGACCGCAGAAATCGCCGAGAACTGCCGCAGAGGACGCAGAGAAAACCGGCGCGCCGAACCTCTGCGATCTCTGCGGCCTTTCTTCGCGATCTCAGCGGTTAAAGGCGCTTGCTCCTGCGCTTGGACGCTCCTGGTACCCCCAGCTCGGCACTCCGGAAAATGAGCTCCGCCGCCTGCCCCAGCATCCTCCGCCTGTGATAGAGTATTGCCCACCGTAAAGGCCGGTCGTGCTGCCCTGCCGGATGCGCGCAGGTTTCGCCCCGCCGAAGGAGTGACCTAATTTAGGAGTGACCCATGAAGACCCTCCGTGATCTGGTGAAAGACCGCAAAGTGTACTCCGTCGAAGCCACTCGCACCGTGCTGGAGGCTGCGCGTTTCATGATGGAACACAATATCGGCGCCGTACCCGTGCTGCGCAATGGAGATCTTGCCGGGATTCTCTCCGAGCGCGACATCATGAACCGCGTCGTGGCCGTGGGCCGCACTCCCGGAACCACCGCCGTATCGGAAGTCATGACCGCGAACCCGCGCGCTGTCCATGCCGACGAGACCATCGAGGAGTGCCTGTTCATCATGCGGGAGTTCGGGTTCCGCCATCTGCCCATCGTCGACGGCAAGGATTTAAAAGGACTGGTTTCGCTCCGCGATGTGCTCATGGACCACGCCGCCGAACTGGAGCGCGAGGCACGCAAAACAGCGTCGTAAGAGCGGCTTCCGGCTTCCGCTATTCGGCTTTCGGAAGCCCGAAGCCCCGTATCTAGTCAATATCGTCTATCGTTTCCGCGGCCCGCCTTCCGAAAGCCGAACGCCGAAAGCCGGAAGCCGTTTCACTCCCGCTTCCGCAGCATCACTTCTCCCGGCTTCGGCGGAAGCTTGAAGGGAAATTCAAATATCTTTCCATCGAGCGGAACGCGCAGAATGAATTCTTCCTGCTTCTTCCATCCCCCGATCCATTTGCTGCTGGTGCTGAACAGCACCCACCCATGGGCTTCGGGATTGGCCGCCCCCAGCTGAGTCGGACGCAAACTGTTTTTGCCGACGAACTCCTGCAGCTCCGCCGAGTCTTTCAGGAACGCCTTCACGTAGGCCTCTTTTTCTTCTTTCTTTTCGGGATGCTTTTCCACTTCGCGCGCGGTCTGGTGATCCAACTCGTCGGCGTCGTTCTGCACTTTTTCGGCGAAGCCGTCGGGATCGAGCGAGGTCTGGACCACCTGGAAGTGCTTCACGAACTCGAGAGAAATATTTTCGACGCCGACATCCACCGTCCCCTGGCCCCGGTAGCGAACGCTGAGCAGCACTCCGAAGAAAGGTTCGTGGCGTCGATGAACTTTTTCCAGTTCCTGGGAATCGACGCTCATCGTG
Source organism: Acidobacteriota bacterium (assembly GCA_013289685.1). Classification (GTDB taxonomy): domain Bacteria; phylum Acidobacteriota; class Terriglobia; order Terriglobales; family Acidobacteriaceae; genus Sulfotelmatobacter. The sequence continues at coordinate 14,308 of JABCZL010000024.1, forward strand.
ATTCCAACGTCTTCGTACCACATCCCGTAGCGGTAGTGCCCGTCGTCGCTGCGCGAGAAGGTGCAGCCGGGATGCTCCTCGTCCCAGCGCACGGCGGGAATTTTGGGTTTTTCCTTGCGCGGGATGGCGCGTGCCGCATCGGGCAACAGCAGGGAAGCCATGGCCAGCACTGCCAGCAGCAGTCCACGTAAGACCGGTCCAGGTACGACCAGGCTGAGGCCTAGTCTGAAAACGCCCAGCCCACGCGGCGCGCGATGCCTGTGCGGGCGCATGACTCAATTCGTCGGTGCGGTTACCGTCAGGGTGACTGAAGGGTTCGTGTTGTTGCCGGAACCCGTGTTGCTCGAGACCACGCCATTAGCGTCGACTCCGATCACGGTGAAGGTATAGGTGTTGTCGGGAGTGATTCCGTTGTGTGTGGTCGTCGTAGTAGTGGTGTTGCCGCATGCCGGCATCAGCAAAAGTGTGCCGCTCACCACAAAAAGAGCCAGCAAGCCCCACACCTTCCGCGATCGCTTTCCTCCCACCGCAGCGCCCAGTCCCACCAGCGCCAGCATGGGGAAAGGAATCCACAGCGCGTAGAAGATCCGGGGAGGAGCAACACCCTTCGTGATGATGATCGGGCCGAAGGTGTTGATCGTGAGGCTTGAAGTGGCCGCCGCCCCGTTCACCGTCACAGGATTCTTGTCGAACGAGCAATAGGGAGGATACGTCACCAAGGGGGTGATCGAGTTGCAGGACAGCGTGACCCCAGCCCCCGGGCTTATGTACCCGTTGATCGGATTGATGCTGACGATGCCCACGGCGCCGTTGCCTGCGGGCACGCTGCCCGGCTGGACCGCCCTCTGAATGGTGACCGTGAACTGCGGCGCAACCGCCAGCACCGTCACGTCCTGCGGTGGCGTAGTTGTGGTCTGTCCGGGGGCGGTGCCGGTAATCGTGATGGAGTATGGCACTTCCGCCGTGTCGCTCTTGGTCGTAATCGTGGCCGAAGCGGTGCCCGGGGCCGTCACCGTCGCGGGACTCACCAGGCAAACGGGAGGATCGGTCAAGGTCGCCGGCGACACCGCGCAGGTCAGGTTGACCGTGCCGCTGAAGCCGTTAATCGCTCCCACCGTAATGTTCGAAGCCGAAGTACCGCCCGCCGTCACCGCATCGGGCGAAAACGACCCGGCCTGCAAGGTGAAGCTCCCCTGCGCGAACGCCGCGGACGGCAAGGCTAGACAAGCGGCCAATAGGCAGAGGACCGCAAAGCCGGCACGCCGGCTTAGAACGATGAAGACGAACTTGAGGGGCGACCACTCGCACGGCTGCGGTTCAGATTGCATCAACTCGGAATTCACCATGAGCAGGTTTCGGTTCAAGTAGCTCCGATAGCTTCGATTCATAGGACAACCCAAAGGCTGCCCGCTTCCGCCGACGAACTGCGCATTGCCAACAGCCACGACGGGCGCTCGCCGGGTAACACAAAAAATCGGCGTCTCATTTTACCGCAGACATTTCCCCAGAAACCACGCCGCTCAGATCTCCGGAATGTTCCCCGCGGAATCTTCCATACTACCATCATGCCGCGGCCAGCCGATGGCGGAGTTCACGCCGGAAGAAGAAAAGGCCGCCTCCCGCGTGGAAGACGGCCGTGGTGGTTCCGTGTGAGCTAGTTGACAGTGAGCTTTAAGGTCGCAGAATGCGTTGCTCCCCCGCCTTGTCCAGATACGGTGATGCTGTACGATCCGGGAGGAGTGTTCGTTCCGCCGCCCCCGCCGCCACTGCTTCCACCGCAAGCCGGCAGCATCAGCAGTCCCATCAAGATTATGCCGAGGAGCAGGAATCCAAAGAGCCGCTTCCGGCGTGAGTTATTTCCTGCGCCCAACAGCGCGATGCCGCCAATCGGCAGGAACACGGCATAGAAAATCCGCGTATCACCATTCTTGCTCGGAGCCAGTGAAGCCGCTGCTCCTGGCAGAGCCGCCGTGGAGATGGTCAGAGTTGAGGTCACCGCGCTGGCGGCCGGAGTCACCGAGGTGGAAGTGAAGTGACACGTCGCATGGGCCGGCATGCTCCCGCACGACAAGCCAACCGCCTGGCCGTAGCTGGAGTTTACCGATGACACGGTTACCGTAATCCCCGAGGTCGTCGATCCACTCGTGGTCGAGGTAGTCGTGGGCGATACCGCAACCGAGAAGTCAGCGGGGGCCGCTACAACCTTAGCTACGAACCCGTCGTTTTGACCACCACCGTAATTGCCCTGAGCAACTCCACCGGTAGCTGGGAAGCCGGTGCTCGCAGTGGCTCCGGCGACATACGCATTGCTCGATGAGTCTACGGCGATGGTGCCGATCCCGGCTTGTGGGCCTGCCCCTGGCAGTTCATTTTGAGTACCAACGCCGCCCAGGAAACTGGAGTACACGACAAATCCTGTGTTACTGAACTCAGTCACAAACGCGTCGGAAGTGCCGATCAGAGAACCCTGAAACGCGTTGCTGACCGGATAGCCGGACGATGTGGTTTTCCCGGTAACATATGCGTCAGCGAAGGAGTCCAGGGCTATGCCGGTTCCAACATCGTCTAGAGTCCCGCCATAATATGTCGAGAATACGAGAGCTGTTGCCCCGGCATTCAACTTGGAGACAAACACGTTCGCAGCCGAATTGCCGCCGAGCGCTGGTTGCGCCGCATCGGCGGTAGGGAAGTTCGACGAGTTCGTAACTCCCGTGACGTAGGCTTCGCCTGCGGCGTCCACAGCGACGCCGAGAGCATCATCGGCTCCGCTTCCGCCGAGGTATGTCGAATAAACCCATGCGGAGCCGTCGGCCTTGACTTCGGTCACAAAGCCATCCTCTGAACCGCCGCCGAATCTAGTTTGGACAACGCCGGTTGTTGTCGGAAAGTCCGTCGAGACAGTGATGCCCGCGACATAGGCATTACTGGAGCTATCCAAAGCAATCCCTGTTGCCAAGTTGCCGCTCGATCCTCCGAGATAGGTGGAATAGTCGAGGCTCTTGCCGGTGCTGGCGAGCTTGGTGACGAACGCGTCGTCACCGCTCTGTGTCGATTGGAAGGCTGACTTTAGAGGGAAATTCGACGAGTGAGTCTCTCCGGCGACATAGGCGTTTCCAGAACCGTCGACCGCAACAGCGTTGGCGGTATCATCGCCGCTGCCGCCAAGGTATGTCGAATACACGAGAGTTCCCGAGGAATTCAGTTTCAGTACGAAGGCATCGTTGGTACCCCCGCCAAAGGTTGACTGAAACGCCGAGACCGTCGGAAACCCAGCCGTAGCACTGCCCGCGACGTAGGCATTCCCTTGGCTGTCGACTGCGATCGCGTTGCCGACACAAGTCCCTGTTCCCGAGGCTGAGCAGTTTCCACCGCCCCCAGTGGCTGCAAAAATGTCCGTGTAGAGAAAGGCCTTACCCGTGGAATTCAGCTTCGTGACAAAGACATTAAGGGTTGGTCCTGCCGCTTTCCCATTGAACGATAGAGAGTTCGTCTCTCCGGTGAGGTAAGCGTTTCCCGAACCATCAACCGCGATGGCGAAAGCCTCGTCTTCACCCACGCCTCCAACATACGTGGCGTAGCTCAGCGCGGGATCGATCACCAACTCCCGGCTGCGATCATACGATCCAAGCGCAAAAGCCACCCGGTTGTCGCTCTCCCGCACGAATTCGGCGGCGACGTTTTGCCGCTTGCCATTGATCTCCTGATACGCGACCGGCTTGTGCATTACGACGTCACCCGCTGCCGACGAGAGCAGGAGATTGCCGGATACATCGGTTGCGATTTTGTGTGCGCCAGAGAATCCAAGATGAATCGCTGCCGGACTGGCGCCGGCGGCGACGATGAAATCAAATTCCAACTGCCGCTGCTCGCCATGAAACGCCATGTCGACTCCGGGATAAACACCCCGGTAGGAGACTCCCGCGAATTGCTTCACGCCCTCCTGCCACTGGCTGCGGTCGCTGCCGATGTAGTAGTTGGTCACGCCCGGCAGTTGGCTGCCCGCGGCGATCTCGGGCCGCGCATTCCCGCCCACCAGGTGCATGCGAATCGCGGAGGCCACGTTTTTCGTCCGCGGTGCCGGTGTCGTTTTCTCTTGCGCGAATCCGTGCTTGCCGGTGCTCCGGGCCGCTGACTGTGAGCCAGATTGCAGCGCGAAGACTGTGTCGTTGGCGGTGAGGAATACCGTGTATCCATTGCCCCGCGCCATGTACTTCACCCGCGGATCGGTCTGCCCCTGGTTCGCTTCAAACGCCAGCGGAAGCGTGCCCAGACTCTCGCGCACCCGGCCGCGTTCTTGCGCGCTGAACGCTGGCGCCTGCCCAGTCGCTGCTGCAACCCGGCCGGCGGTGGAGCTTCCACGATGGGCGCAAAAACCTGCTGAGACCGCGATTCCGAGAGTTGCCAATACGGCTAGTCCGACAATCCAACCAGCAGGCATGAACTTTCTTGAGGCAGATGGGTTCGACACGACGATCCTCCTAAGGATGAAACCGTGAACAACAGTTCTGTGAAAAATCGACTTGGTCTTTAACTCGGCCTGTGGGGACAAACAAATCCCCAAGAACGCGCCTCAGTCCGTGAGGCAGCGAGGGTGCAAAGTTTTGCACTTAGCCGCGAGTATGGAATGGTCAACAGGCCTTGTCAACGAGGGGTAGATAGCAATTCAGGTACCACCAAGGGGCGCGGCCAGCCCGAATTGCCGCGCCTAAGCACGATTCTTTCCACCCGCCGCTTGCTTTCATCGCTGAAGAAGTAGTCCAGGCCGAACTCGAACACCATGGCGATGCGCAACAGTATGGGCAGAGTGGGAAACAACTTTCCCCTCTTACGGCCTTACTGCGGTTTTTTCTTGTTGAACAGCCCCATCACGCTGCTGGCAGGATTCTGGTTGCCCTTGCCGCTGGTCAACCCTTTCAACAAGCCGGTCGCCATTCCCTTCACGTCCGGCACGAACTTCGGGTCGGAAGTCGTGCCCGCCACGGAAAACGGAATCCCCATTCCACTCACGGCGGCGTTCATTTTGAACGCAAGTTCGTTGGCCGGACTCACCGTGCCGCCGCCGGTGACCACGCCAATGGACGGCACGTTGAGATTGATGTTGTCGGCCTTCGTGCCCTCGGGAGCCACGCGCACGTCGGAACTGAAATTCTGAATGGTCGTGTCGTTGCCCGTTTTCTTTCCCGCCAGCGCGGAAATGGAGGAGAGTTTCGAGCCCAGGTCGAAATTGGCGAGCGTGGAGTTTTCCATTTTGACCGTCCCCACCGTAACTAACTTGTCAACCGGACCGTTGATCGCCATGTCGGTGTTGAGCGTGCCTCCCTTCAGTGTTGCCTTGGGAGGTAATATGACGCCCAGGGCGGGAAGCATGGCCTCCAGGTCGTCGACGGGCATGCCCTCTCCCTTCAGCTTCAAATCGATCACAGTCACCTTGCCATGGGCGTCGTAGGTGCCGGTCATGTGCGCGACGGCCTTGCCCATGGCAATTTCACAGCGCGGAATGCTGCCGGTTTCCTTGGCCAGATTATGCATCACCGTATAGGTCACCTCCACGGGTCTGCCTGCCGGCGATCCCTTCTTTACGACCTGTAAATTCGTGGCTGTCAGCTTACCTTCGGTTTTCGCTTCATGTCCGTCGGACGTAACCGATCCGTCATAGTCCGCGATGCCTGAGATCCCCGCCGCGGGATCGATGAAGCCCGACGCTAACAAATTCAGTTTCTGCACCGTAACCTTGGCTTCGAGCGGAGTCTCGGCGGCATTGTTGGCGTCGATTGGTCCGGCCTTGCCTTCGAGTTTCAGGGTTCCGTCGGCCGGCAGTTGCGCCGTCATGCTGAAGGGAAACGAGGAAGTGAAGGAGAAGTTAGTAACTTCGATATTAACTTTGTCGTAGACACGAGGCTTCTCGGATGATCCCTCTCGTAACACCGTGAGGCGCCCGTTATTCACGTTCAGTTTCGCCACCGACAAATTCGGATTTCCGCCCGAGGAAGGAGCCGGGGAGGCCGCGGGTTTCGACGCGGACGGATTATTTCCGCCCAGGCTGGAGAAGTTCCACTTCTGGCCGTTCTCCGATTTCACCAGGCCGATCTCGGGCTGGTTCAGCGTCAACTCGGTCACATTCAGCGTCTTCGAAAAAATCAGCGGGATCACCTCCACGCCCACCTTGAGCTCCTTGGCCTGCACGAACGGCGACTTACTGAACGCCGGATCGTCCGCGATGGAAATGTCGTCCGCAGAGACGCTCCCCGACAACAGTGAGAGCGAAAGATTCCCTACCTTGACCGGCCGTCCCAGCGCGCTGGTGAGTTCCGACTCAAGTTTCGGCCGGAAGGTATTCGCGTCGATGAAGAACGGAATGGCGATGGCGATCACAATGAGCAGACCTACGACGACGGCCAAAATTTTCAGGATGCGTTTCATGATGCGTACCTCCTGCCAGAACGGCAAACTGCGGTTGTACTTGCGTGGGAGCGGAAGTAAGACCTTGCCAGGAACCTTCTACACCGCAAAGTGTACCACTGCGAGCCTCTACCGGTCGGGTGGAAGAGTGGCGCTTCAGCGCCGCGTCAAGGATGCACAATAAAATCGGGCCTCAAGCCCTGTGGTTGGTTTTGCAGGCGCTACAAAAAACGACCACGCGGGGCTAGAGCCCGCATCCATTTCCTTCTGCAAACGCGGCCCTGGAAGGGCCGCTCTTCCACAGTGGCACCAACGAGTCGGAACTAAGCACCGACTAACCGCTGTGATTCGCGCGCTTGACACTGGCATGACTCTCTGCTGTAGTGTCCGCCAGTGTACGCTTGGAATTCAAGCGGCACTCGCAAAGGTTGAGATGGTGACCATTCGTGATGTGGCGAAGGAAAGCGGATTTTCCTCGACCACGGTGTCGATCGTGCTCAACAATGCGCCACTAGCCCGCTACATCCCTGCCGTCACCAAGAAGCGCATTGAGCGCGCCGCGCAGAAGCTGGGATATCGCCCCAACCAGTTTGCCCGCTCGCTGCGCAGCAAACGCAGCCACACCGTCGGCGTCATGGTCTTCGACATGACCGACCCTTACTGCACGCTGGTGCTGCGCGGCATCGAAAACACTCTGTACCAGTCATCCTATCTGCCCATTCTGACCGACGTGCACAACGAGCGCAGCCGCTTTGAGCGCTACCTCGAGATGCTGCTCGACCGGCGCATTGAAGCTCTAATCGTGCTCGCCAACTGGCTGTTCCTCGATATCAACCTGCTGGGCGATCTGGAGAAGAGCAGCATTCCCACCGCGATGATTGGCTGCGAATTGAAAACGGACTCAATCAGTTCGGTCATCGTCGACAACGAGGTCGGTGGCCACATGGCGCTCGAACACTTGCACTCTCTCGGGCACCGCAAGATCGCCTTCATCCGCGGCCCCAAATCGCTGACCGATAGCTCTCCGCGCTGGCGCGGCGTGCGAAACTGCGCCAAGGAATGCGGTCTGGAACTCGATTCCCGGCTCATCATGGACCTGCCCGAATCGCGCGATCCCATGTCGAGCTTCGAATCGGGACATAAGCTGACCGAAGAACTGATTCGCCAGAAGCGTCCTTTCACCGCCTTGCTGGCCTTCGATGATATGAGCGCCTTTGGCGCGATCCGGGCTCTCACCCGGGCAGGCGTGCGCGTGCCCGAGCAATGCTCGGTGATCGGTTTCGACGACGTCGCCACTTCGGCACTTTACACGCCCTCGCTCACCACCGTCCGCCAGCCCATGGAAGCGATGGGAGCGTCCGCCGTGGGCATCGTAGTCGACGGCATCAACGGCGTGCTGGAAAAACGCGAAATCAGCGCCACCCACCGCAAGGTGGCGCCGGAGTTGGTGGCGCGTGAGTCGACGCGCAGCGTGCTATAGCCCGATCGCTGGCATCCCGACCTCCGCGGCCATTTCGTTTTGCTGGAACAAGAACGATTTTGTCGGAAAAGGGTGTGATCCCGCTCACAGATCGCGCTTTTTCCTTGACAGTTGATGCGCCATAAACGCACTATTCATACGATTTAATAACCAGCCGGAGGGGTTTCGCCAAGCACCTGGCGGAGCTGTCCGTCCGAAAATGTCCGTCCGAAAATGTCCGTCCGAAAATGTCCGTCCGAAAACGACGAGCCGAACCGGTACCACGACAGGCACGATGCATGGCAACGCCGGAGCGATAGAATGTCGCGTTGCGACTTTGGATTGGGGAGACTGTTCATGAATAGGGGAAACGCAATGGCCAAGACACTGCGGAATTTTCTTTCGGTATGTATTCTTTTCCTCTGCGCGGGTTCCATCGCGCTGGCCCAGGCCGGCCGAGGCAGCATCAGCGGCCTGGTCACCGATCCCGGCGGCGCTCTCATTCAAGGCGCTAAGGTAGTCCTGCTGAACCCCGCAACCGGATTGTCGGAGCACACAGTCACGAGCTCGGCGGGGCTCTACACGTTCATTTCCCTCAACCCCGGCGTCTATAAGGTCACCGTCACCCAGACGGGCTTTAAGAGCTTGGCCCAGGACAAAATCACGGTCAACGTCGATCAAGTCACCGAGGTCAACATCACGCTGCAAGTCGGTGCCGCCAGCGAGACCGTCACCGTCACCGAAGGAGTCGAACTGGTTGAGCCCAGCAACTCCACCGTCGGCACACTGATCCCGTCCGAAGCCATTGACCGCGTCCCGTTGCTGTACCGCAACGTGTACGATCTCATCCAGTTAAGCGCGGGCGTGATTCCGGTCAATGGTTCGCCCAACTCGAGCGATTCGATGCAGTCCGTTCAGAACATTTCACTCGGCCGCCCTGGAGTCGATGTCTCGGCCGACACTGTAAACGGCTCTCTGGTCGGGTCCATCTACTACATGCTCGATGGCGCACCCATCGGAGTTGCGGAAAACAACTCCGCTGCCATCATCCCGGCGATGAATATTCCTGAGGATGGCGTTCAAGAGGTTCGCGTTGAGACCCAAAATACACCGGCGACCTACCTGAGCGGCGGAGGTGGCGTGATCAGCCTGGTGAGCAAGTCCGGCACCAATAAGTTCCATGGTGACGCGTTCGGGGTGTTCCGGCCCGACGTCCTGTCGGCGAACGACTTTTTCAACAAGCAAACTCAGTTGAGCAGCGGCCAAAAGAACACTCCGCCTTCCTTCCACCGTTACCAGGAGGGCGGCGCGATCGGCGGACCGATCAAGAAAGACAAGATTTTCTTTTTTGCGGATTACGAGGACACACAGCAGACCCAGTTCGAAGGCGTAGACTATTTTTCCGTCCCCACCAGCGCCGAAAGGACCGGAGACTTTTCGAAGATAACAGGTCAGACAATCTACGATCCCACCAAGCCCGATAATCCTGACGGCACCCGGCAGCCATTTCCCGGCAACATAATCCTCAACCCGAATCCCATTGGCTTGCTTTTCTTGGCGAACATGCCAAAGTGCAATCTCCCTGATCCCACCACGTGTGAACAGGCAACCAGCGACGTCCAAAATTTCGGCCTGCCGGGCCTGGACCCGTTTAAGGCACACAGGTTCGACATCCGGGTAGATTGGAACAAGAGCGACAGGCAGCGCATCTTCACTCGATTCTCCTATGACCACTTGTTCTTCGCCCAAGCCAATGTATTCCCGTCGCCCGGCTGGGACCCCAACTACGCCCAGAACCTGACCAACGGGCGAAACGTCCTGCTAGGCGACGACCTGACGCTTAATTCCTCTACCGTGCTGAATTTGCGGTACTCCTTTACCCGCCACCACGAGGCTCAGCAAGGGCAGCCATCCTACAGCAGCACCGACATTACGAAGCTGGGCTTTCCCGCCTCGTTGGCCGCGGAGCAAGTCGTCAAACAGCTCCCTATCGTCGCCTTCTACGATGTAGCCTCGTCGAGCGGAGCGGAAGGAGTGGGCGGCACGGCCAATTACAATCTGTTCTTTTATGCCAGCGAGAACAGCGACGTCAGCGCCACCCTCAACAAAGTGCGCGGCAAGCATGAACTCTCGTTCGGTTTCGAATGGATGAAGCGCTATCTCAACGTTGGCCAGCCGCCTTCGCCCGCGGGTTTTTACGCCTTCGATGTCACCGCCACGAATCAGTCCGTCAACAATGGCGGAGGCGGCAGCGACTACGCTTCCGCACTCATCGGCATGGGCTCCACCCCTGGCAACGAACAGAACATTAACCCCAATTTCACCAAGGACGTCTTCGTTGCCGAGTCCAACCCTTATTATGCTGCCTTCGTGGAGGATACCTTCCATGCTTCCAAGGCGCTGACCATCACCGCCGGCCTGCGCTGGGACATCTTTGGAGGGCGTAACGAGCGTTTCAACCGCCTCGAATACTTTAGTCCCAACGCCACCAATACCTTAAACGGTGTTTCCTATACCGGCGCCGAAGTCTATGTCAACGGTAGCAATCGCTCGCCGTTTACGACCAATATGCACGACTTTGGCCCGCGCCTCGCTTTTGCCTGGCAACCCATCACCCACTTCGTCGTGCGCGGCGGCGCGGGCATCTACTACGGTCCTACCTTGCACAATGTCGCCAGTGCCGGGAATAACACCGATGGATTCTCATCCAGCACACAATGGAGCTCCACCTGCTTTAACGCGAACGGGGATGGTAATACGTTCTTTAACACCGGCAACGCGCCTTGTAACGCCCCCGCGACACCGGACGTCTTCACTGGCGCCTATTCGTTAAGCAATCCCTTTCCCAATCCGTCTGGCACCCCGGGAGGAATCAACCCGGTTTTCACCACAGCGCCGCCCGGACTCGCGAATAACTTGGGGATCACCTTGAGCACCGTCCTCCACTCCCAGCGCACGGTCGCCACTTACAATTTCAACTTCGGCCTGGAGTATGAGTTGCCCCATCAGGTGGTCGTGAGTGTCGGTTACGTCGGTAGCCGCGGACTCTTCTTGCCGCTGGGCAGTGCCGACCAGAACGTGCTCGATCTGGCCACGATCGCGAAGTACGGAAATTCGCTGTGCATTCAGACGAACCCGGCCTGCGTAATGATGCCCAACGCTGGGCCGGTGAGCCTTAACCCCAACTTCAGCGGCCAAGCCACGGTTCCGCTGTGGGCGACACTCCAGCAGTACCCACAATTCGGCAATGGCAGCTATGGCAGTGGCAATGGAGTCGGCGTGAATGGCTACCCAGGCGGTGACTCTGAGTACAGCTCGCTGCAAACTAAGGTGCAGAAGAGACTAACCGGACATTTCACCACGCTCGCCACTTTTACCTGGGGAAAAATTATGACCGACGACGGGAATCCTCCCCTGGGTTTTGTAGGCTCTCACAACGGCAAAGCTCAGGACTGGAGGGATCTGTATTTAGAGCATTCGATCAGCCCCCAGGACGTCAAGTATTCATTCACCGGGCAGGCATCCTATGATCTGCCGGTCGGCAAGGGCCAGCAAGTAAATCTGCATGGCGTCTCGGACGCTATTCTCGGCGGCTGGACGACGAACTTCATCCTCTATCTCGGCACCGGTATCCCGATTAATTCACCGGCGGCGGGGGGAAGCCCTTCATTCTTCAGTCAGCGCTCCGACCTCACTTGCAATCCGGCAACTCCCCATAACGCAACTGTCTGGGTCAGCTATACCTGTTTCGCGAAACCCGGAACGGAGAACGGCGGTGCCCCAAATCATTTCATTCCCGGAAATGCCCCAGCGTATCTTGACCACGTTCGCACCGAGGGTGCGCGGAATCTGGATGTCTCCATCTACAAGACGTTCAAGTTCGGAGAAACCAAAGCGCTGCGCTTCGACATCTCCTCCTACAACCTGTTCAACAAGGCACAGCTTGGAAATCCAAACATACCAAGCGTTAATTCGGTAGAGAACGCGATAGCAGCCGGGAATACTGTTAACCCTGCTAATTTCGGAACGATCACAAACACAATCAACACCCCGCGCCAGTTCCAGTTCGGCGCGCGGTTCACCTTCTAATCGAAATTACGGAGATGAGAAAACCCGGCCTCGCAGAGGCCGGGTTCCTTTTGCGATGCTCATGTAGCGACGGCCGCCCTTCGACTTCGCTCAGGGCAGGCTCTAGGCCGTCCCGCCAGCGCGAAGCGCGGCGGCAAGCCGAGAGTGTTTCGCCGAAAGCGATAGGCTCAAAGCCAAGAGCCAAAAGCCAAGAGCCAAGAGCCAAAAGCCAAAAGCCAAAAGCTATACCCTACTCCCCACCGTAGCCCGCGCCCCCACCGCCTCCAGCGCCCGCTCCAAATCCGCAATCAGATCCTCGCAGCTCTCGATTCCCACCGACAGCCGCACCATCTGCTCGGTCACGCCCATCTCGGCCCGCTGCTCGGCGGAGATCATCGCATGCGAAGTCAGCACCGGGATCGACACCAGCGATTCCACGCCTCCCAGACTCGTGGCCAGCGTGAACAGCCGCATCGCCTCGCTCACCCGCCGCGCGTCCTCGCCCGTGCCCTCAACTTCAAACGTAATCATGCCGCCGCCGCCGCTCATCTGCTCACGTGCAATGGCGTGCTGCGGATGGCTCTTCAAAAACGGATAATGCACGCGCCGCACTTTTTCATGTTGCCCCAAAAACTCCGCGACGCGTAGCGCATTTTCGTTCTGTCGCGCCACCCGCACCGCCAGCGTTTTCAGCCCGCGGATCAGCATCCACGCGGCATGCGGGTCCATGCAGTTGCCCAGCGTCGTGCGCGTCTCCCAAATCTGATCCATCAATTCCTGACGCCCGCACACCACGCCACAGGTTAAATCGGCGTGGCCGCTCAAATACTTTGTGCCCGAATGCATCACCAGATCGATGCCGTACTCCGCCGGATGCTGGTTGATGGGCGTGCCGAAGGTGCTGTCGATCATACTAATAAGCCCTCGCTGCCGGGCCAGCGCCGCGGCCTTCTTCAGGTCGACCACGCGCAACGAAGGATTGGTCGGCGACTCCAGATACAGCATCCGCGTGTTCGGCCGAATCGCCCGCGCGGCTTGCTCAAAATTGTTGGTGTCGACGAACGAGGTCTCAATTCCCATTCTCGGCAGCCACTCGGAGAAGAACTTCATCACCCCGCCATAAACATCGCGCTGCGCGACAATGTGATCTCCCGCCTTCAGCAACGCCAGGATCGTGGTAGTGATCGCCCCCATGCCGGAAGCAAACGTGTGCGCCGCCTCCACGCCTTCGATGGCCGCGACCGCCTGCTCGGCCGCCGTGTTCGTCGGATTCCCCCACCGCGTGTAGTAGCGGTCGGTCGTGGTCACGCGCTGCTGCTCGTCGTTGTCGGTGACCTCGAATGTGGACGTCTGATAGATCGGCGTGCCGACCGGTCCGTTCTTCTTTTCCATGTCCGCCGCGCCGTGTACCGCGGCGGTTTCAGGACGACGAGTATTCCGTTTCATAGCGACCTCATGTCCTCCAGAGTAATTGCGAAGATTCGACAAGGGCAAGCGAAAGCGCGAAGTGCCATCCGGTTTTCCTTCGTGTACCTTCGTGTCCTTAGTGGTTGTCGCCTTTCGCAGATGCCACTCGATACTCAAGCCCGTTTATAATGCGACCTCGATGGACCTCGGTCTGAAAAACCGCGTCGCTCTGGTAGCCGCCTCCAGTCAAGGACTCGGCCTCGCCACCGCCGAAGCCTTCGCCGCCGAAGGTTGCCGCGTCGTCATGTGCGCGCGCAATCCGCAGACGCTGCAAGCCTCCGCCGACAAAATCAGAAAGCAGCACAATACAGAAGTCTTCGCCGAAGCTCTCGACGTTGCCGACTCGGCCGCGGTCGCCCGGTTCGTCGCCGCGGTCGCCGCCAAATTCGGCAGCGTCGATATTTGCGTCACCAACGCCGGAGGCCCGCCCGCCAAAGGATTTCTCGCGGCCACCCTCGACGACTGGCAGCGCGCCATCGAGTTGAACTTCCTGAGCACCGTCTACTTCGCTCGCGAAGTCATCCCCCACATGCAGCGGAACCACTGGGGCCGCATCATTACCATCACGTCGATCACGACTAAGCAACCGGTTGCCGACCTCGTGCTTTCGAATGCCGTCCGCGCGGCGGTGGTCGGGCTGGTGAAGAGCTTGGCCAACGAGTTCGGCAAAGACGGAATCCTCGTCAACAACGTGGGCCCCGGCTTCACGGCCACCGATCGTCTGAAGGAGTTGGCCAAAGCCCGCTCCGCCGCCACCGGAAAAAGCGAGCAGGAAATTTTCGATGCCTGGGCCGCCGACGCTCCGCTGAAACGCCTGGGCGAGCCCCGCGAACTGGCCGAGACCATCGTCTGGCTGGCCTCGGAACGCGCGTCCTACGTCACCGGCCAGACCGTTCTGGTCGACGGCGGCATGTATAAAGGATTGTGAGAGCTGGATTCGTATCAGGGCACGGCTTCAGCCGTGCCAATAGGCGCAAAATGAAAACCGGCTTTACAGTTTGCTGAAAAACTCGGATTTGTCGGTGCTACCGTGGAAGAGCGGCCCTTCAGGGCCGCGTAAGGCATTAAAAATTAATCTGGGCTTCAGCCCCCGTCGCCGCTCTTCTTCGACCAAGTGAGGTTTTCAGCATACTGTTTAGCCCCTGAGGGATGCTCCATGCGATCCAGAATTCGACAACTGCTGTTCGCGGCGCTTATCGCCCCATCCATTTTCTGCGCCGCACAAGCCCGCCCCTTCCCCGGCCCCGACGTCCAGCAGATCTACCAGCGCCTGCTGCCACAGATCGAAAAGATTCCCGCCTTCGACCACCACGCGCACCCCGGTTATTTCGACGATCCCGACGTCGACGCGATGGCCGCGCCTCCCAACGCCAGCGCACCGTTCCGCACGCGCGACGACAATCCCGAGCTCGCCGCCGCAGCTAAAGCACTGTTTGGCTACCCCTACGCCGACTTCTCTCCCGAGCACGCGAAGTGGCTGCTCGACAAGAAGACCGAACTCAAGAAGCAACTCGCCGGCACCACGTATTTCAACTCGATTCTCGATAAGCTCAACACCGAGAGCTCCGTGGCGAACCGCGCCATGATGCCCGACTACCTCGATCCCAAGCGCTTTCCCTGGGTCTTTTTCGCGGATTCTTTTATGTGGCCTTTCAACAACGAGCGCGAGACGGCGCGCGATCCCGACCAGGGCGTCTTCATTCCGCTGCAGGAAAAAATGCTGCACCGCTGGATGCAGCAGAAAGGTGTCGGCAAGCTTCCGTCTACGTTTGCCGACTATTTGAAATTCATCAGCCAGACTCTGGAGGACAATTCGAAACGCGGCGGCATCGCGATGAAGTTTGAGGTCGCCTATTTCCGGCCGATGACGTTCAGCGATCCTACGCGAGCCCAGGCCGAAGACATTTATCAGCGCTACGTCACGGGCGGAATTCCCAGCGAACGGGACTACCGAACGTTCCAGGATTACGTCTTCCGCTATCTCGTCCTCGAAGGTGGACGCCTGCACTTGCCGGTGCACATTCACACCGCCGTCGGCATCGGAGATTATTTCAACCTGTCGCAGAGCAACATCATGAATCTGGAAAGCGTGTTGCGCGATCCGCGCTATGCTTCCACGATCTTCGTGATGATCCACGGCGGCTATCCGCTGGAGCGCGAAGCCATTTGGCTCGCCGCAATGAAGAATGTCTACCTCGATTCTTCGTTTGGCGAGCTTGCCCAGTATCCTGCGGCGTTCAAAGAGACGCTTAAGATGTGGCTGGAAACTTTTCCCGACAAGATCACTTTCGGCACCGACTGTTTCCCTTACAATCAAGTGTTGGGGGCGGAAGAGAGCTACTGGTTGGGCGTGCAGTCGTCCCGCACCGCGCTGGCGGCGGCTCTGGCCGAGATGGTTTCGGAAAACGAGATCACCGAGACTCGGGCACTGGAGTTAGCCCACGCCTACCTGCACGACACGGCGGTGAAGTTGTACGAAGGACGAGTGCGCTAAGCGTTGAGTAAACTCGCTTCGCGTCTTTGTCTTGAAAGGGCGCGGCTTCAAGCCGCGCCGTTGGGCCGTCGGAATTAGAACTAAGTCCCGGAAGGACGGCACAAGACTGCAAACGACGTATATAAATCATGGCGAAAACGAAATCAAAATCAAAATCTACTCCGCGTTCTAAAACAAAACTCCACGCCCGCGCCAAACGCGCCGTCCCCAAGCGCGCATCCGCTGTCCTGCAATACATTCCCTGGCACGCCATTCCGCTCGAAGATCTCAACCCGCTGCTGCAGCGCCAGTTCGTGGTCGGCCAGGAAATCATGCTGGCGCGCGTGCTGTTAAAAAAAGGCTGTATCGTCCCCCAGCATAGCCACCACAACGAGCAACTCACCTACGTGCTCGAAGGCGCGCTCAAGTTCTGGATCGACGGCAAAGAAATCGTCGTGAACGCGGGCGAGACTCTCTGCATCCCCTCGAACATGCCGCACAAAGCCGAAGCCCTCGAAGATACCGTCGACCTCGACGTGTTCAACCCGCCGCGCGCCGATTGGATCAATAAGACCGACCAATATCTTCGGGGAAAGAAATAAATCGGACCCATGCCTCCTCTCTCCACTTCAGCGCCGGGCGTGCGTCAAACGAAATTCCGTTTCCGTTGCATTGCTTGCGGCGATGTCAGTGAGTCAGCGAGCCAGAATTTCCGCTGCTCGCACTGCGGCGACCTCCTCGAGATCACTTACCCGCACTGGAAAGAATCTGGGCGCACGGCTCAAGATTTGAAATCTACGTGGGGCCAGCGCCGGCTCTCGCGTTCTGCCATCGATCTCAGCGGCGTCTGGCGCTTCCGCGAGCTGCTGCCTGCGCTCGAGAGGGAAGATCAAGCCATCACGCTGCGCGAGGGCAACACTCCTCTATACGAACTTCCCCAGTGCGCCCGCATCACCGGAGTGCCGCGCCTGTTCGCAAAACATCAGGGACTGAATCCCACCGGCTCGTTCAAAGATGCCGGCATGACCGTAGCTGCAACGTTCGCGCGTCTCGCCGGATTTCGCTGGGTCGCCTGCGCTTCGACCGGGAACACGTCTGCGTCCCTGGCCGCCTACGCCGCTCGCGGAGGCATGCGCAGCCTGGTGCTCGTTCCGGAAGGAAAAATTTCCTGGAGTAAACTCTCTCAGTCTCTCGACTACGGCGCCGTCACCTGCCAGCTGCGCACCGACTTCGATGGTTGTCTGCGGTTGCTGCAGGAACTTGTTCTGCGTGCGCCGGTCTACCAGTTGAATTCGATTAATCCCTTTCGTCTCGAGGGCCAGAAAACGCTCGCGCTCGAACTGCTCGAGCAACTCGACTGGCAGCCCCCCGACCACATCATCGTCCCCGGCGGCAACCTGGGAAATAGTTCTGCGATCGGCAAGGCATTGCTGGAGATGCACGCCCTGGGCCTGATTTCGCGTTTGCCCAAGTTGTCCGTGATTCAGGCCGAAGGCGCGAATGCCCTGGTGCGAACCCTGCGCGAAGCCGCCGGGAAACGCCTGATCAGTGTGCAGGCCGAAACCCGCGCCACCGCCATCCGCATCGGCAATCCCGCATCGTGGAAAAAAGCTGCTCACGTTCTCGAAGCCACAGGCGGAGCCTGCGAACAAGTCTCTGAGGTCGAGATCGCTCAAGCCAAGGCCGAAATCGGCTCCGAAGGCATCGGATGCGAACCTGCATCCGCAGTGACGCTCGCGGGATTGAAGAAACTGGTAAAACAAGGTTTCGTGAAACCGGAGGAAACCGTGGTGCTTGTGCTGACCGGGAACCTGCTGAAGGATCCCGACTACACCATGGAATTCCATCGCGGCGACTTGTTCAAGGGAACCGTCGACAAAAGTGCGAGCGCCGGATTGAACCCGCTGCGCCGTCCCCCCATCGTTTTGGATGCGACTCTGGATGCGGTGATGCGAACGCTGCAGCAATCTGAAAAGTAGCGCGCAGTTATGTAGCGCCGCCGTCCCGGCGGTTGTCGTGGCGGCGTCTCGCCGCCACTGCGAGGGCGAGACGCCCTCGCGACAGCCGGCAAGATGCCGGCGCTACGATTGACGATACAGAACATGCCCACCAAGACCTCAAATCCGAAACCCTCCCAGCTTCGTCTGGCACTGCCGGCCACGTCCGCCAATCTCGGACCAGCCTTCGACGCTGCCGCGCTCGCCATGGATTTCTACATCAAGATCGACGCCCGCGCCGCGAAAGAATTTTCCATCAGCGCCACCGGCCGCGACCGCGAGATCTGCGGAATGCTCAAAAACCATCTCATCCTGAACACGTACCGCGAAGTGCTCGCAGCGGCAGGTCAGTCGATCACGCCTCTGTCTTTGCGCATTGCCAACGAAATTCCCATCGGCAAAGGATGTGGTTCGTCGGCCGCCGCCCGGCTGGCAGGCATCGCGCTCGCCGTACACTTTGGCCGTCTGCGCTGGACCGATGCCCATATCGTCGGTGAAGCCTCGCGCCGGGAGCACCATCCCGACAACGTCTCCGCCTGCTGGATGGGCGGCCTCACCGTGGCTCGCATGGCTGGGTCAACCGAGTCTGGGTCAACCGAGTCTGGGCCAACCGGGTCTGGGCCGAACGACATCTCCGAAGCTCAGGTGGTTTGCGTCCACCCGAAACGGACGTGGCCATTGCTGCTCGCCGTTCCCGAGCAGAGCCTCGCGACTGAGGAAGCCCGTCGCGTGCTCCCCGCCCAGTACTCGCGCGCCGACGCCGTCGCCAACGTGCAGAATTCCATGCTTCTGCTCGCCGCTTTCACCCAAGGACGCCCCGACCTTCTTTCCGTATCCCTCGAAGACCGCCTGCACCAGCCGTATCGCGCGGCGCTGTGCCCGTTGCTGCCCAGTCTGCAGAAATTGAAAGGCAAGGAAGGCATTCTGGGCGCGGTCCTCAGCGGAGCAGGTCCGTCGGTGCTGATTTTTCTCGATCCGCGCGAGTCGCTGCAAAAAGCTCGCCGTCTGGTCGCCGCGCATCTCGCGCAAAACCGCCTTGCCGCCGAACTGCTTCCCACCTCGATCACCCTGCGCGGAGCACGTTCCTCGTTGTCGAAATCCTGAGCCGAGACCAAACACCCATATAGCCCGAAAGTGCCATTTACGTGTTTCCCGCACTTCGGTATTTTGAGCCTTCCCCCCCAGCGAAACTAACTTCTGCCCAGAGTATTTTTACGGACCAACAGAAGCGGCGTATTCCGGCATCTCAATGCGCGCTCCGTTCGATTCGTTCGGCAGGGTGGGCTGAAATGAAGGCCAAAATGCAACAGACTTCGGTAGGAGACAATCCGGTATCCGGCAACCAGCAAGTGCGCAGAGAGATTCAGACCTTCCTGCAGGCTCTTAATTCCTATCCCGACCGCTTCGCCAGGAATCCCAGCATCACGTTTGAAGAGTATTGCAGCCGCATGGTCCGAACTATTAAGACCGAGTCCCGCCGCCGCGTCTGATTCGTTCGCTGCTGTTCTAGGCCGGTGCGACTACCGGCTGGCCGGCGGCACAATCCCGTTCATGCGCAAATATTCCACCATCTGGCCGTAGTGGTCGAAGCCGTGCCAGGCCACCGAAGTGGCCAGACTCAGGCGCGTTACCGATCCTTCTCCAAACGGGCTCTTCACCGTAGCCACGAGATTCTTTTCATTGATGGTCGCGATCGCCTTGTGGACGTATATAAAGGATTCCTTCAGGAATTTGAGAATGTCCGCCTTGCTCGTAATCGACGCCGGCCCGGACTCATCGCCGATATCCACCGGCGCCTTCGTTTCCAGAAGCGCGGCTCCCAGTTCGTAGTTCACCGCCGCCACATGCTTGATCTGCTGGCCAAAGGTGCGCACCCCCTTGAACTCGCCGTCAGTGGGAGCGAATCCAAACTTATCTTCCGGCATAGCCTCCGCGGCCGGGACGAACTCTTCCTCTAGATTTAGGACCGTCCGGTCCAAAACCTCGGTGACCGTGCGATGCTCTTCCTTCGGCTTGGTCCCCTCCGCCATCGCGGTCATCGTCACCACCAGCAAACCGCAGACCACCCATCCCATTCGCTTCTTCATTATGATTTTCCCCATATTAATTTCCCCATTATTTTCCTCCATTTATGAATCTCGATTTTCCTCACTTATCAATCGCGCACCACCGCCGGAGCCATCTTCAACTCCGTCGCCGTTAAACGATGTCGTCGGATGCTGGTCAGTCCCACGACCATCGCCAACGCTGACCATGCCAGCGCCACCGGAACGCTCTGGCGCGCCGCCAGCCATCCCCAAACCGCGCTCCCCACGGCCATGCCTCCCTGCAACACCAGCAGGTACATGGAGAGCGCCCGCGCCCGCATCCACGACGGACACATGGTTTGCGCGACCACATTAAAGCACGCCAGAATGCCGATCCAGGCCGCGCCCGCGGTGAATAATACCAGACACAGCCACTCGAACAGATGCACCTGCCCGGCCAGGAACGTCATGGCGGCGAACACCACCGTCGCGCCCAGGACCAGTCCGTCCACCGAATACCGCAGGCGAAACCGAGGCAAGAGTGCCGCTCCCCCGAGCGCGCCCAGCCCGAAACACGTCAGCAGGAATCCGTATCCCTGCGCTCCATGCGGCTGGCAGACCACCGGAAGCAGCGCCAGCAGGGAAGCCGCGCCCAAGCTGAACGCCCCAGTGCGAATCAGAACCGAGCGCACCTCGGGTGCTCCGCGCACATAGCGAAAGCCCTCGGCAATCGCATCCCACACCCGCTGTTTCGGCAACGGCTCACGCGCAGACTGTTTCCACTTGCACAAAAAGAAAATCACGCCAAAGAACGATGCCGCATTCAGCAGAAACGACCATCCCGATCCCGCCGCCGCCACCACCATTCCGCCCAGCGCCGGACCCACAGCGCGCGCCACGTTGAATCCCGCGGAATTCAGCGCCACCGCGGAAGCATGCCGCGCCGGTGAAACCACATCCGGCGTAATCGCCTGCCACGCCGGATCATTCATCACCGCGCCCAGCCCCAGCAGAAACGTGAACAACAGCAGCACCCACGGATTCACCGCATGCAGCAGCGTCAACACGCCCAGCGCCGCCGCCGCCGCAACCATCCAGCCCTGAGTGAACAAGAGAAGACGCCGCCGGTCGACCATGTCGGCCAGCGCCCCCGCGGGCAGCACCACAAGAAATACAGGAACGGCGGCCGCGGCCTGCACCAGGCTCACCATCAGCGGCGACGTCGTGAGCTGCGTCATGAACCATCCCGCACCCACGTTTTGCATCCAGGTTCCGGTATAAGAAATGACCGCCGCGATCCACAGCGATCGAAAAATCGGCTCCCCCAACGGCGCCCACGCCGCATCCGCACGCCGCATCCCCGTGCCCTGCACCGGAACTGAAATCTGATCAGCCAAAATAGAAATCCTTCGTGAATCGGAGCCTGCCCTGAGCGAAGTCGAAGGGTGCCCTTAATGGTTTCAAGCTCTTGCCGTTCCTCTGTGTTCCCCGTGTCCTCTGTGGTTAAGCCTTTGCTTTTAGCCCCGCAAACGGCCACTCCGAATCCTTCCAGGCGCGTATCAAATAAATGATGACGCCCGTCAGCAGAATAACCGCCGCATACCGCAGCTCTCTTGCTGCGTTTTCCCGCTTAAACAATATGAAGAGGAACCCCGCGGTTGCCAGTAACGCCGGTAACGGATACAGCCACATCCGAAACGGCCGCCGCATCTCGGGTCGCGTAAACCGCAGCACAATCACTCCCACCGCCTGCACCAGGAACTGAAGAATCAGCCGGATCACCACCAGCGCCGCGATCGCATCCTTCAACCGCAGAAAGCAGAATGCCGCCGCCACCACTCCCAGCGCCAGCAGCGAAATATGCGGAAAACGGTGCACTGGATGCACCTTGGCAAAGGCCTTGAAATAGTTCCCGTCTTTCGCCGCCGCATACGGCACCCGCGAATAGCCCAGCATCAGCGAAAACACCGAGGCGAATGCCGTGACAATCACCAGTCCCGTCACCAATCGCGCCGCCCACGCCCCATACACCCTCTGCATGAACAGCGACACCACATACAGGCCGGTGTTGTTCTGTCCCGCCTGCATCATCTCCCGCCAGGGCACCACGGCGAGGACGCACACGTTCATCATGAGATATAGACAGGCCACGAGCAGAATAGAAAGCAACAACGCCCGAGGAATATTCTTTTCCGGGTCTTTAATCTCGTCCCCCAGAAAACTCACGTTGTAATATCCCCAATAATCGTAGGTCGCGATCAGCATCGCGCCGCCCAGCCCGGTCAGGAATTTGTGGGAAATGGTGAACGCGCCCGGAGGAAAATCGAAAGCCCGCGCCGCGTTGAAGTGCGTCAGCCCGGCGAAGATGATCCAGCCAATCGTTCCCATCACGCCAAACCACAATATTTTCGACAGCCGTCCGATGGCCGTGATGTTGCGATAAAGCAGCAGCACAGTAAAGAAACAAATCAGAACGGCAACCGCTGTTCCCGGCGTGACAATCCAATTCGCCTGCAGAGTTCCAACCCACGGAATATGCAGCGCAGCATCATGATGTGCATACACCACATCGAGTTCCGGCCAGTAATAGGCCGCATATCCCGCCAGCCCGATGCATCCCGTCGCAATCGAGAGCGGTGCAGAAAAAGAAACTTGCCAGATGAACAGGAACGAAATCAGCCGTCCCCATTTCTGCGGCCCATACATCTCGCGCAAATAGCGATACGATCCGCCCGAAGCCGGCAGCGCCGCGCCCAACTCTGCCGATACCAGCCCGTCGCACACAGCCAGCAGCGCGCCCGCAATCCACCCCAGCAGCGCCTGCGGCCCGCCCATGGCGCTCACCACCAGCGGCATGGTGATGAACGGCCCCACGCCGATCATGTCGATCATGTTCAGCGAGGTCGCCGACAACAGCCCCATCCCGCGGATGAGTCCGGGCGAACCCGATTCCGGTTTTGTCGGAGAGCCCATGCGTTGGTTGGATCAAACGCCTGGGCAATTTTCCTCGGCGTTGTACTGGCAACTGGATACCGGCAACTGGCTACTGCTTTTGACTCAGCAAATTTACATACAGCCGCACCGCGCCCGGCACGCCCGCCGGCAGTTGCCGGAAAAACGCGTAAGCGGCATAAATATAAATCCCCTTGCCATACTGCGCCCGCAGCAGCCCGCCCTTCTGAGCCGCTTCTCCCGGATCATGGCACGACAGCAGCGGTGTGAAATGATCGTCCCACTTGTCCATGAAGTACAGCCCACGCTCCTGCACCCACCCATCGAAATCATGCGCCGTGATCGTGTTGGGAGAGTGAAACACAGAGTCGTCGGGAGCGAGAATATCAACCGGCGCTTCCTCCACCGAAACCCGCGCCCGGCTCAGCTCCGCAGGATAAGGAGTGAACTTGCCCGCATTGAAGTCGGCAGTGCCGGCGTTGTACTGCACCACCAGCGTCCCGCCTGCAGAAACGAAATCGAGCAGCTTCTTGTTGTTCGTCACCACATCTTTCTGCGTATCGTAAGCGCGAATCCCCAGTACGATAGTTCCGTATCTGCTGAGATCTTCGCTCCCGATCTTCTCAGCCGGGATCAGCGTGACGTCCATCCCCACCTGCTTCAGCACGGTTGGGATGTCATCGCCTGCACCCATGATGTAACCGACCTTCAGATCATGCGGCGCCTGCACGTCGACGATGCTCACGCGCTGCCGCGCCGGTTGGTAGTAATAGAAGCTGCCGAGATCTTCGCGCGTGACCAGCGTGTAGCCTTCGCTGTATTTCTCGCTCTCCGATTCCAGCACGGCACGCACGGTCGCCCGCCCTTCATGCAAGCCGCTGGTGAAAACCTTGAACTGGAAGTCCTGCTTCTCTCCACGCTTTTTCAGATTCACGGCGAACTGCTCCGGCTCCGAACGCCAGCCCGAAGGCAACTCCAGCCGCAGCACGCCGCTCACGTCGCGCGTCAGATTGCTGGTCACGCCCACCGCAACGGTTGAGGTCGACCCATTGTGCGTAGAAATCACCTGTGTCCCCGGCTCCAGCATGACAGAAAATGCCGGCACAATCGCCAGCGGCCGCGCGCGCTGCTTCCCGGCCTCATCCACGAACGGTGTCACCACCACACTGGTAATGCCGTTCCTCGTTGCCGCCGTTCCCGCGCCGCTGATCGCATACTCGACTCGCGCCCGCAGTGCCGGAGGCGGGAAGGGAAGCGTCGCATATTTCTCATCATCGATGTGATTCACGGCCTCAGTCTCGGGATCATCCCGGTGCCAGTATGGCCGCGTGTAAGCCGTGTCCTTCGGCACGCGCAGCCGGAAATCCGCGTGCAAATCTTCTCCCGCCCTTACCGTCTCCGGTCGCGTCTTCCCGCTGATCGTATTCCATCCCGCCGGAACTTCCAGCTTGATGTGGTCGATCACCAGCGGAAGTTTCGATCCGTTGTGCAAAGTCACCGCCACCAGAAATTCCTGCCCCGGAGACACCGTGGTCAGCGCGTCCGCCTCTTTCGCCGGGTGAATCTCAGGACCACCATCGGAAGACACATCTGCTGAAAGGCTCACGCCCAGAGCCAGATTCAGCGCGGTCTCTGCCTGTCGGTGCTTCTCTTCAAGAACGTCAATTACGTTCCCTGCCCATTTCATGCCACCAGGTCGCAAGATTGTGAGCACTCCATCAATTTCCCGAAGTGCCATCATCAGCGGCGCCGCCGCGGCCGCACCGTCCTTGGCCCTCGTTGCCTCGGCAACGCTGGCCGCAATCTTCCTCAATCCTTCCAGGATTCGCGGGTCCATTACGCCAGCGATAAACAATCTGTTGACCAGTCCCGGCAACGTCGTATCGATCCCATCAAAAAAACTCTTCTCGTGCCCATCCTTCCCCAGCGTCGACGGAATTATCGAATCCACCAGCCGGTAAAACGTAAACCGATCCCCCGGATCAATCGTCCAATTCGCCGCCCCCTGCGACATCTGATGCCGCAGTCCCTGCATCGCGAACTGCACATACCCCATGCCCAGATCCGCGCTCTTCTCGCCCGTATTCAACTTCAAAGTCCACTGCTCATCCGGACACGTCATCGCCCCAAACCCGCACACATTCCCGATGTAAAACTTCTTCGCCTGCCACGGCTCCAGCCCCGCCGCAATCTGCTCAGGAAACCGCTTGGGATCGGCCGCCGCGCGGAACGCCTCCCGCGCCAGAATGCTCGACGCCTGGTGATGCCCGTGCCCATCCCGCTCCGTCCCTGAAAACCGCGCCACCAGCACATCCGGACGAAACGTTCGAATCACCCGCACCATATCCGCCAGCGCCGTATCGTGCCCGCCCCACTTCTGAAACGTCTCCTCGGGCGATTTCGAAAATCCAAAATCCGCCAGCCGCGAGAACCGCTCCTGTACCCCGTAATACTGATCCGACGCCAGCAGCTCCTCGGCGCGCAGCACGCCCAGCACATCCGACAAATTGCTGCCAATCTTATTCTGTCCACCTTCGCCGCGATTCAACGTCATCAGCAGCGTGCTCACGCCGCGCCCGCGCGCCTCCAGCGTCAGCATCCCGCCATCTTCATCGTCCGGATGCGCCACCACCTGCATCAGCCGCGCCGTTGTCCCCAGCCGCAACAACTCCAGCCGCAGCCCCGCCATCCCCTGATCCTGCGGAATCTCCGCCGGAGTTCCTTGATACAAAAGTCCCGGCGGATCCACATCGAGAGATTGCAACGCAGAAGAATTCGTGGGTGGCCCATCCTTTCGCGCACTCTGCGAAAGGGTGGGCGTTTGTGACAAAAGAAAAAAAATCGCGAGAAGGGAAACGAACTTCACGCCGAAAAAACGCGAGCGTTGAAAAAGAAAGGGAGCGCGGCCCCGGTCGGGCCGCCGCAAGCTGAGGGTTCCGGAATGTCTCACCCTACAAGGATGGGGCCTACCCCTGCTTTGACGCAAATTTCTTTGCCGGGTCGGGACCCCGACCTTTCGGAAGGAGCCGCTCTCCGCTCGACTACTATTGATCCGTCCCCACGAGTTGAACGGCATCAATCTCGTTCCACCCAGGCACCACATTGGTCGCGAGCGTAACCTTGACGCGATCCGTCTTGAACGCCGTCTTGGGAAATTTCACCATCAGATAGTTCAATTCCTTCGTAGGATCGTTGCCCTGCCACACGGAGTGTGCTCCACCCTTCTCGTCGAACACCTCGACCTTGATCACAGCTCCCGAGCCGCACGATTCGCGCACCCGCACCTCGGTGGCGTACACCGGTTTGGGATATTTCAGGTCCAGCCATTCGATGCCGCCATCCGGAGTCTTCGGCGCCCAGGCCGCTCCGTTATCTCCGTAAGCGTCGACATTGGGAGCCCCGGCCGCCTGATTGGCCGAATAGGCCGCTGTGCCCTGGGCGTCGTTGTAAACGGAGGACGCGGTGACCTGAAATGCCCACTCTCCGTTGGGATCGTTCTTGATCTCATCCTGCTTCATCGCCCAATCGGCAGCAGCCATCTTGGCAGCCGCTTCCGTGGATGCACCCGCATCCGCACCGCCCGGCGCAGCCGCGGGAGCGCTTGCCGCCTGCGCCGGGGCCGCAGGCGCTGGGCTGCTCGCCGCAGGCTTAGCCTCGGAAGTCTCGGGCGTGCTGCTCTTTTTGCAGCCACTCAGAAATGCAAGCGGCAGAACAAAGCAAATCACTGTCGTGCGAATCTTCATGGGATGCTCCTGATCAAGTCGTTGAAGAAAAGACCGCGTTCTACCAGCCCAAGTAGCACCAGCGATAACTAGGACGATTCAAACCCGCCGCATTATAGTACGGACGCTCCAAACTCGCGGTAGTAAATCGCTTGCGGGAATCCGCCCCGGTTCTCTACACGTCACACAACTCCGCCGCCTTGCGCAGCGATTCCAGCGGATCCCCCGCCGGCACAAATTCATGCGCCACATACCCGCGAAACCCCGCGTCGGCAATCGCCCGCATCACCCCGTCCCACTGAATTTCCTGCGTCCCATCCAGCTCATGCCGCCCCGGAACTCCGCCGGTGTGGAAATGCGCAATCCACTGCATATTCCGCCGGATCGTATCGATTAGATCACCCTCCATAATCTGCATGTGATAAATGTCGTAGAGCAGTTTCACGTTGGGCGAGTTCACTTCCTGCATCACGCGCACTCCCCACGCCGTGTGGTCGCACATGTAATCGTGATGATCGCGCTTGCTGTTGAGCAGTTCCATGCAGATGGTCACGCCGTGATCTTCCGCAATCTTCTTGACGCGATTCAGTCCGGCGATGGTGTTGCGCGCACCCTCGTCATCCGACATGCCACCGCGGTTCCCTGAAAAAGTGATAACGTTTGGCACGCCAGCCTTGGCCGCCCGCGGAATGTTCGTCCGAAACGCCTGTTCGATCGCGCCATGGTTCTCCACCCGGTTCAGAGCTTTCCCGATGTCTCCGCCGCCCGCGTATCCCATCGTGCACACCAGCCCGTATCGCCGCGGGATTTCATACTCCTCCGGCTGCAGCAAATCGACGCCCCGCAGCCCGATCTTCGCTGCGTACTCCGCCAATTGATCGACAGGAATGTGCGAATAACACCACCGGCAGACCGACTGATGAATGCGCCCCTGGCGCGCCGTTGCGGCAGTATCAACCCCCGCCGCAAACGACGGAAGGCCAACCGCCGCCGCCCCCACAACGGAAGACTTCAGCAGCGCCCGCCGTGTAAGTTTCCGCATAAAGGGAAAAGGTTTTTCTGAGAACTGAGAACTAAGTACGAGAATTGGCTGCTGGCAACTGGCTCCTGGCAACCGGCAGCTGCCTTACTGCCGCCCTTCCTTCAAAGTCGCCTGGCAGTTGCTCCCCGCCGTCAGCACTTCGTTGAACGCCGTCTCCTTGCGCAAGTCCTTCAGCAGCGGATCGTCCAGCAGCGCCGAGTGTGCGCAATAATTCTGTTGCACCGCGGCCTTCAGCAATCGCAACGCCGCCTCATTCTGCCCGCAATAAGCCGCCAGAGCCCCCACGTGATACCAGAGTTCGGCGTCCGGTTCCATCATGACCGCCGATTCGGCTTCGCGCATCGTCTTCGCCAGATCAGCCGGCTTCTGAGCCGCCGTGCACGCCTCCATCAGATCGCGGTGATAGGTCGGAGCTTTGCCCATACTCCGGGCCGCGACCCGCGCCTCGCCTACATTCCCCTCTGCCAGATACACATACGGAGTCACCCACGCCGCCCATTCGGTGCCGGCATCCAGATGCACAAAGTCCATGGCCCCGTCGGTCTTGCCCATCTCCAGGAACGACCACGCGCACGAGCGGAATGCGAAATTCCCTGGATCGAGTCTCCGCGCCGCATTGCACTCCTGCGTCGACTCTTCGAGCATTCCGGCATAGCGCAGCACGTAGCTCAGCGCGAAGTGCGCGTCCGCGCTCCGCGGTTGCCGCCGCACCAGATCCGTGGCCGCATCGTAGGCTCGCGGCAGCTCGCCCCGTTCCACCCGGTTCGTAATCAGGTTGCTCGCCGCCATCACTCGATTCGGATCCAGCGCCAGGGCCTTCTCATAATCTCGGTTCGACTTCTGGAACGAATCCTCGCCGCCCCCGCCATACGACGAGTCGAAATTGTATCTCTGCCCCAGAGCTTCCCACGCGGGCGCGTAGTTCGGATCAATCCCCACCGCCCAATCCAGTAATTTGATCGCTTCCTTGTTGGGCTTGGGATCGTGGCTCTGGGCTACACTGCGCAAATAGAAGTCGTAGGCCTCCTGGTTTTTGGGACGCGACGCCGCCGCCTCCGCCGTTCCGCCTCCTCCTCCCAGAATCGGCAACAACCCGCGCTGCACTTGCGTTGTCAGTTGCTCCTGCAGCCCGATCAGATCCTCCGCTTTCGCCGTCGCCGTCCCCTGCCACAGCACCCGGTCGGTCGGCACGTCGATCGCCTCCAGCGTCACCGTCAGCTGGTCTCCCTGCTTCATGAAGTGCCCCTGCAGCAGCCGCCCCACGCGCAGTTCCTTGCCCACTTTTTTCGGATCGAGATCCAGCGCTACGTACCGGCGTGTGATCGACGAAGGCCGCACTTCCAGTGACCGCGAATAAGTCAGCACGCTCGACAGCTCGTCGGCCAGCGCGAACCTTAAATACTCGGTATTGATGTCACTATTCAGGTTCTGCAGCGGCAGCACCGCAATCGAATTGCGCTGCTCCGCGTTCGCTACTTCGCGGTGGTTGTACCACCACGCACTCACCGACGCCAACACCGCCAGCAGCAGTCCTCCCATCCCCAACAGCAGATAGGTTTGCAGGCGCGAATTCCGGCCAAAAGTTTTCGACGCTACTCGCAGTTTCGTGGTCGCGCTTCCACTCTTGACGGTTCCCGACTCGGTTTCGCGCTTCAGCTGCGCCAGATCCGAACGCATCTCCGCCGCGCTCTGGTAGCGGTGTTTGCGGTCCTTCTCCATCGCCTTGCCGATGATGCCTTCCAGCTCGATCGGAATCTTAGGATTCAAATCCCGCGGGGGCGTCGGCTTGGCGTGCAGCACCGCATCCAGCGTGACCAGCGAGTTGTTTCCCGTGAACGGCTTTTTCCCCGTGGACATTTCATACAGCACCACGCCAAACGAAAACAGGTCGGTGCGCGCGTCGATGGTCTCGCTGCGCGCCTGCTCCGGCGACATATACACCGCCGTCCCGGGAATCACTCCTACAGCCGTGAGGGAATTGTCATTCCCGGCGTCGCTTTCGGTTCCCATGTGCACCAGTTTCGCCAGCCCGAAATCGAGCACCTTGACCTGCCCGCTCGGCGTCAGAAAAATGTTGGCCGGCTTGATGTCGCGATGCACAATCCCCTTGGCGTGCGATGCCACCAGCGCTTCCGCCACCTGCACTCCTACGTCCAGCACTTCCTCCAACGCCATCGCATTCCCCGAGATGTGCTGCTTCAGGCTCTCCCCGTCGAGCTTCTCCATGACAATGAAAGGATGCCCGTTGTTGTCCTCAATGCCGTGGATGGTGCAGATATTAGGATGGTTGAGTTGCGATGCGGCCCGGGCCTCGCGCGTGAACCGCTCCAGCGATTTGGGATCGTGAGCGAGATTATCCGGGATAAACTTCAGCGCGACGTGCCGTCCCAGCTTTAGGTCCTCGGCCTCATAGACCACGCCCATACCCCCGCCCCCGAGCTTGCCGAGGATGCGGTAATGGGAGACCTGCTGGCCGATCATGAGAAGCGCGACCCCGACTCGCGGTAATGTTAGGCCCCCAGCGGAATCCGGTCAACTCCCTTATTTCCCAAGGCCTACGGAGACGACGCGAGTAGCGGGAGACTTCCAGAAGTTGCTGGGAGACTACAAACGCATCCACCATCGTGAGCGCCTGCACGACTGTGAAACGCATTCACCACGGTGAACGCATGCGCGACCGTGAACGCCTGCACCACGGCGAACGCATGCACGACCGTCAACGCTCCCCCACCGTGAGCGCCTGCGTCACCGCGAACGTCTGCACCACCGTGGAAGAGCGGCCCTTCCAGGGCCGCGTAAAGCTACCCACACTTTGCACCGGCTTCAGCCGCTGAGGGAATCTCGCCAGGGCCGCTCACAACCTCGTTTTGGAACGGGTACAGCCTCAATTCCCACTCCGGCGCCGACCCACGTCCTTCCGTGAGATGCTTTCTCACCCAAACGCGGTTTACGCAAATATCATAAGGAAGGGCAAATCCCGGATTCATCGCAGGAGCTCATTTTTTATGGAAACCGCAAATCCCTGGCCTCGGCCCGACCAGCGCGAGGCCATTCGCCGCCGCGCCGAAGAAATCTACGTCCGCAACGGAAGACTCCCCGGCCGCGATCTGGAAAACTGGGCCCAGGCCGAACGGGAAATCCTGCGCGAATCCGCCGAACCCCCAGTCCGCCGGACCGCCATCATCGTCAAAGTCAACGGCACCGAATACTTCGGAGAGTACATCGCAGCATTGTCGGACGGCTACCATCCCGGCGAGTTCGGCACCGGCGCCTCGGTGACCGTCCGGTTCCACGGCGACAAAATGCTCGTCAAACGCCCCAACGGAAAAATCCTCGAGACCACCATCGTCAAAAAAGTCGGCTGACATCGGCTAATAGCTAATAGAAGATCGCTCGCAGCACACAGAGTAGCACCCAGCCTATCTTTCTAGAGGTTTCCTTCGTGCGACTTCGTGGCCTTCGTGGCAAAGGTCTTCGCATTGAGCCCCACCGATCCCCTTGCTACTATTGGCGATGATGCCGAACCTGCTGACCCTGCTGGCTCCAGCCCCCAGACGACGGAGCACGCAGAGTTTTGCCACGACCCTGCGCCACCTGGGTGCTCTGGGCCTCTTCTTCCTCGCGATCCTCGACAGTTCCCCGATTCCAACCTTCGGCGGCCCCGACATTCTCACCGCCGTGTTATCTGCCAGTCATCGCAATCCCTGGTATGAGTATGCCGCCATGGCCACCGCCGGATCGGTGATCGGCGCCTATCTCACCTTCCGATTGGCCCGCCAGGCCGGTTCGGCTTACCTCGACAGCCGATTCAAGAAAGGCAAGCTCTCGAAATTTCTGAAGCTGTTTAAGAAGTGGGGAACGGGAACCCTCATAGCCTCCACTGCCATCCCCATTCCAAGCCCGACCAGCATGTTTTTCGCGGCGGCCGGAGCCTCCGATTATCCGTTGGGAAGGTTTCTCGCCATCGTTGCCATTTCCCGCGCCGTCCGTTATTCCGCCATCGCCATCGTTGCCGATCACTACGGACGCCACTTCGTCCGCGCGCTCCGCCATCCCTCGCAATACTGGGGCTGGATGCTCTTCTTGGCTGCCTTGATTGTCGCGCTGGTGATGGGAGGAATTCTGCTCAACCGCCGTCTAGAGACAGCGCCAGCGTAAAAACCGAGATCGCGCAACCACAGAGGACACGAAGTACCGCGAAGGATTTCGTTTGCCGGGTTTCCTTAGTGATACTTCGTGTCCTTCGTGGTAAAGATTTTTGGGCGACGGCTCAAAGCGCGCCCTCCTTGCCAACCCCGCGAATAGGTGTACAATCGCTGCTCGATTCGCCAGCAGTTCGGTAGACGCTGGCCCGACCGGCCAGGAGGGGGAGAACAGAAATGAACTCGAAAAGCAGGTTTGCCGTCGGAGTGCTGACTGCGGTAGTCATGGCGGCGCTGACCTTCGCGCTGCCCCGGGGAACCCCGCTACGCGATGCCGCCCTGGTGCAGTTCCCGCTCACCGTCGGAGTCTGGGCAATCTTCGTGCTGCTCTTCGTAAAGCTGAAATAGCCGTCCCCATCATCTCGGAGCGCGATTCGAGCGGGTGCCCCATGTCTCGCGTCCTTTGCGAGACGTGGGGATTTTCCGGGTGCCCCATTTCTCGCGCGCCCTTTTCGCGAGAAGTGGGGATTTTCGACAGAGCGAAGCCGAAGGGTGGGGATTTTCCGGTCAATCCAAATAAAATCCCGCCGACGCCCCCACCCACTCCATATTCTTGTTGTGATCCACGCCCATCATCAGCCCCCGCCCCATGCGGATGATCGTCAGCACCGGCGTCAGTTCGTCGAGCCAGATGTACATCACCCGCACCTCCGCCTTAGTCCCGCCAAACGGAGTCGCAATCACCGGCTCAAAATGCATACGCTCCTGCAAAATGTAATACGGACGCTTCTCCGCCGGAATCGCCGCAATATCCTCCTTCTTCGGAGCAATCACCACTCCCAACCCCGCAAACGAATACAGCGGCTTCAGCGCATAATTCTCCAGATCCTCGGGAACGTCCTCCAACCGGTCCAGAAACCAGGTCTTCGGCACCGACGCATGCTTCAAGTAAGGAATCGAAAATTTGCTGATGCGAAAGTACCAGTTGGGATGCCCCGCCCACTCCACATCCAGATCGTCGCGCCAGTCAAAATTAAGTTTTACGTTTTTCCGCTCGAGTTCATCGACGATGGCCCGGTTATAGATTCGATGAATCGGAATGCGCTTCCCGCCGCGCTCATAATAAAGACGCGTCCCATCCTTCCTGATGTCGACAATATCGACGGCCCGTACTCCAAGCATCTTCTCGGTCAGCAAAAAATCCGGCAGCGTCTTCTGCTGCGAAGGATCAATCTCCATCAAAATTACATTCTCCGGATCATGCGTCCCGACAATCGCCCGCCGCAAAAGCTCGCGATAAGAAGCAGTCTCCAGCCCGCTCAAAAGATATTTCAGGCTCCCGGTGTCCGGCGCTCGGCTCCCGGAAGCCGAAAGCCGAAAGCCGGAAGCCGCATCCAGCCCGTAGACGTCAACGTACGCCTCCGCCAGCGGCCCCTGATACGCGTAGAGAGAAGGGAAGGCCTGCAACTCCACCAGCTTCGGCTGCAACTCGCCCGCAGCATCCCGCACCAGCCCAAAATCCACCTGCACAAACATGGGATGATTCGGCTCGTTCGGAACCTTAAACTCCGCCGGCACCGCCTGGTCGGATTTCGAAAGATAAGCCGGATTATCGACCAACTGCCGAATCAACGCCTGGCCATCCGCGGCCATCCGGTCAAGGAGCGTCTTGGGAAAGAAGCACGGAGTCTCCGACAACCGAAACTGCACATGCGTCCCGCAAACCTCATCGACGCGCCCCAAAAACGCCCGATATTTTTCGGGAGTGAAACGGTCGTTGAACTGCTGACGCAAGGAAGGGATCATAATCTCAACGATCTGTCATCAACGATCTATCATCAACGATCTGTCATCCTGAGCGAAGCAGGCGTGCCTAAGGCACGCCTGCGAAGTCGAAGGACCCCGTGTCAGCTCGTATTACCGGCGGCCCGGAAAGGAGTTTCTGAGGCGCTCGCCCCTAAGCCTCCACCAAAAACTTCCCATCCCGCATGATCTGCTCGTCGTCCACCCAGATATTAAACTTCCGTCCCACCACATCAATATGCGTGGTCGAATTCCATTCCGCGCCGGTGTGCGCCCCATATGGATTCCCAAACGCAATATGTACTCCGGGATACTTCTCATCCTGCAGAATCTGCCCAATCACTTCCTTCAAGTCAATGTTGGTCCCGATGGCGAACTCGCCCACGCGATCGCTGTTCTCGTCGGTGTGCGTATATTTCCAGAAATCATTTTCCAGTTCGCGATTCTCCGAGTGTGCCTCTGTCAGCCGGTTTCCCTTCATCCGCACCGTCAGCGGATGCTCCTGCAGGTTGCCAAACTTCGCGCACAAATAATCCCCCACCACGCCGTCAATCACAAACGTCCCATTTACTTCGCCCGGCGTCGTAAAAATTTCTCCGCCCGGCAGGTTGCCCCACTTTTCCGGCGTGATAATGCCGCTGGTCTTCAGCCATTTGTAGTTGGAATTCAAGTCCGCCGTCAGATCCGTTCCGGCCGCCGTCTTGGCCCGGACCTTTGACGCCTTGCGCACCATCGCGATCACCTTCGCGCTGAGCCGGTCGACCTTCTGGAAATCCGCCCGCATGCCTTCCAGCATGATCTGCCGGTTGATGTTCACCATGTGCGCGTGCCGAATCTTGCGGCGGTTCACCACGTCGGTCATCTGAATGCGCGACCGCAGTTCGTTGGTCTGCGCTTGCACCGCGAAAATCGAGACCTGGCTGTTTTCCAAATCATCCAGAATCGGTCGCGGCAAATCCTTCAGCGGACGCTCCGCCAACTCCTCCAGCACCCAGGCATGATAAGGCGCGCCCAGTTTCTCCAGTTCGCGCACGATGGACGCCGCAATCTCGATCGTGGCCTCGTCGGTGATCACGCAAACCTGTTCGCCAGCCTGCACGCGCAGGCAGACATTCACCGCGTTGAACGCGCCGGGTGTGTACTCAGGATCAAACGGAAGTTGACTCAGATGTCGGGTAGAAAACTCGCGTTGGGTGCCCCATTTCTCGCGTTCTGTGCGAGAAGTGGGGATTTTGGCTTGGTCTAAAGGATTGACTCGTTCCACAGGAATACTCATTACCCTACTTTTCGTATGGCAGCCGGCTCTTCGTCCAGTCCCGCCGCCGTCTCCTCAATGATGTAATCGACAACTTTTTTCAAGTCCCCGGTCTCTTCGAACACGCGCAGCTGCCGGTCGGCCCCGCTGCCTTTTTCCAGAATCCGGTGGATGTAATTCAATTCTTCGCGCGAGTCGAGTTCATCGACAACGTCGTCCACGAACTCCAGATACTCGTGAATCAAATCCCGCGCCGGCACTTCCGTCTGCTTGCCGAAATCGATCATCTTGCCGTCGAGCCCGTAGCGCGCCGCCCGCCACTTGTTCTCCATGATCAGCGCGCGCCGGTAGAGCCGGAACCCCTGATTCGCCGTGTAGAGTTTGTACAGCTTGGCCACGGTGGCCTGAATCAAGGCCGCCAGCGCGATCGTCTCATCGGCCCGCATCGGAATGTCGCACACCCGAAACTCGATCGTATTAAAGAATGGATGCGGCCGGATATCCCACCAGATCTTTTTCGCGTTGTCGATGCAGTTGGTCTTGATCAGCAACTTGATAAAATTCTCGTACTCGCCCCAGCTGGGAAAATAATCCGGAATATTGGTTCGCGGAAATTTGTCGAAAACCTTTCCGCGATATGACTTCAACCCGGTATTCATGCCCAGCCAGAACGGCGAATTGGTCGACAGCGCCAGAATGTGCGGCAGAAAATAGCGCGCATGATTCATCATGTGGATCGCCGTCTCGCGATCCTCAATCCCGATGTGCACGTGCAATCCAAAAATCAGATTGGCTCGCGCCACCAGCTGCAGGTCCTCAACAATATTTTTGTAGCGCTGGTCGGGATGAATCTCCTGTGTGCGCCAGTCAGAAAACGGATGCGTCGCCGCCGACGCCAGCCGCAGCCCATTCTCCTTGGCCAGTCGCACCATATTGCTGCGTAGCTTTTTGACCTCGGCCTTCGCGTCCTTGATGTTCTGGCACACCGACGTTCCCACCTCCACCACCGACTGGTGCATCTCGGCCTTCACCCGCTCCTGAAGAATCATTCGACCCTTCTCCAGGATTTCGGCCTGCACGTGCGACCGCAGATCCCGCGTCTCCGGGTCCACGGTCTGATACTCCTCTTCAATTCCGATGGTGAAAGTAGGCAGCATGTTTATCTCTTGCGATTCCCGCTAAACGTGTTGTCATTCCGAGCTTGTAAGCCGTGTCATTCCGAGCGCAGTCGAGGAACCTGCTGTTCGCCGACAGCACCACTGCGCCCCATTTATGCGGGACGAAGCTATATCAGTATAACTAATGAACCCCAATGTACCGGACATGACTTTCATACCACGCAGCCCACAGGAAAAGCCCGACCAGCACGAGCATCAGCGTACTCATTGCGATGGACAGAAGGGAAAAGATGGTACGCATCCAGCGCTGACTCGAGAATGTCCGCATCAGGAGGACGATTGCCAAGACTTGACCGATGAACATCGCGCCCACGCCCCAGATTACAAATATCTCAGCGAGACCGGCCGCCACGGCAGCAAGCCCTGTAGCCTTTGAATTCCCCACGCCCCGAAACGCATATCCGAGGCCGATCAACGTTGGAACCCAAGGACCCCAGGCGAGCGCCGTGCCCCATCGGAATCGCCTTCGGCCAATCTGATCTTCCATCAACGCGCCCCTCAGTCCCACTCTCGATTCTCTTTAACCCGCGCTCTGACAATCTTCTTCACCAGCGCGTCGGCCAACGGCTTGTCCGAAGGGAACTGAATCGTCCCCTTGGAAGTACGGAAGCCCTTCAGTTCTTTCTCGAACTGGTCGAGCACTCTCGATCCCGTCGGAAACAAACTGCAATGGTTCTTGAACGCCGCATACCCCACGAGCATCCCGTTGAACTTGAACATCGGCATCCCGTAGCTGATCACCTCGGTCGTCCCTTTCGGCACAACGGACCGAATCACCGCACGAATGTGTTTCAACGTGCCGCGGGCGGGTTCGGGAATGCCCGCCAGATATTTGTCCACGCTCTTCGCAGTTTTTCCTTTTCGCATAAGTTTGTCATCCTGAGCGAAGCGAAGGACCTATGTAACTTGCCTGTACCGCACGAGCAGTCGACGCATTGCACAGATCCTTCGGCCCGCGAAAACCGCGGTCCTCAGGATGACAACCGGGTCCTTCTGGCTAACTGCGCCACCCGACAATCGCCGAAGCCCTTGTCCGCGTCGATTAGCTCTTACTTTTCGGGCTTCCTCTTGCGCGCCGCCACCCATTCCGGCTCGCCCTTCTTCTCCGGCTTCTGAGCCCCCGCCAAAAAACCCGCCCACCGCAACTCCTTCACCGGACTCTCGCCGCTCAGCGCCATCTTCACCGCCATCTCCGCCACCGCATTCACGATCCAGTCAAAATTCTCCTGCCCCACGGAGGTAATCTCCGCGTCCGGCGCCGGATTCAGAAAGTCGATCGCATACGGCACTCCATCCTCCACCGCAAACTCCACCGTATTCAAGTCGTACCCCAGCGCGCGGCACAGCGACAACGCATCTTTTTCTATTCGAACCCTTAAAGCCTCGGTCGACGGCGGCGGATTCCCCTTCACATAGCGCTCATGATGCGGCGCCTTCGGATCGTACTTCATGATGTGCACTTTCTCCTGCCCCACCACGTAGCACCGGTAATACTCGTCAAACTCCACGCCATGCTGCAGCGTCATGCACAGCCGGCCCGTCTGGTTGTAATGCTGAAAGAATTCCTCGGGATTATGCACGTGATACACATGTTTCCACCCACCGCCGGAATAGGGCTTCAGAAAAGCAGGGAAGCCGACGTAATCAAACAACTCCTGCCAGTTGAGGGGGAAGATCAAATTCCGCATCGACTGGTCCGTCGTGCCCTCGGGATGCTTGTTGTGCGGCAGAATCACGGTCGGCGGAATCGCCACACCCATCTTGTGCGCCAGCGCGTAGTTGAAGAACTTGTCGTCCGCCGTCCACCAGAACGGATTGTTCACCACAATCGTTCCGTGCAAAGCCGCATTCTTCAAATAAGCCCGATAGAACTCGATGTCCTGCGAAATCCGGTCAATGATGACGGCATACTTCTTCGGCTCATCCATGCGGATTCCGCCAATCTTCACAAACTCCGCCTCGACGCCGTCGATGCCCAGCGAGTTAATCTTCTCGACCAAAGCCGGCGGAAACGTGTTCTCCATCCCAAACAAAATCCCAATCTTCTTCACGACACTCTCCTAAGTTTTGTGTCATCCTGAGCGAAGTAAGTGCGTCACGAAGTGAAGCACTTACGCAGTCGAAGGACCCCTGCGCTCTTCACGTATGCTCGAATGCAGCCAGGCGTTCTCCCGATGCAGTTGTCCGCAGCGGCTAAAGCCTGGTTGATAGAGGCCGCCTTTCGGCACGGCTGAAGCCGTGCCCTTCCACGAAGCCCTAAAAATACTTCGCCGCCATCCTCTGCCATAGCGGCCAGTCATGCTTCGAGTTATCCCCCCACACGTCCAGCCAGTGCGGAATCGCCTTGCCGTTCAAAATCGCCGAGAGCTTCACGTTCTGATCCAGACACATATCCCAATCCGCCGAACCCAGAACAATCTTCATCTGCCGATAGCGGCTCAGAAACCAGTCATCCGTCATGTTCGGCAAAAAGTCCGGAGGATTATTGAAGTAGCAATCATTGTCGTAATACCCATCCAGAAACTGGTGGATATCGAATGCCCCGCTCATGCTCACGCAATGCGTGACCACGTCCGGATGCTTCAAAGAAAAATTCACCGTCTGATACCCGCCAAAGCTGCACCCGGTGACCGCCAGCTGCCACGCTGGATTCTTCCACCGGATAAACGGCAAGAATTCATGCAGGATGTAGCGCTCGTACTGCAAATGCCGCAGCACCCGCACCCGCGGATGCACGCCCTTGTTGTACCAGCTCTCCGTATCCACACTGTCCGGGCAGAATACCTGCAGTTCGCCGCGCTCGATCTTCGGGGCCAGCACGCCAATCATCCCGCGGTCTTCATACTCGAAGAACTTCCCCATCGAGGTCGGGAAGACCAGCAGCGGCATTCCCGCATGCCCGTAAACCAGCGCCTCCATGTCCCGGTGCAGTTCCTGGCTGTAAGCCTTGTGAAATTCGCGATTCATCGTGAATGTGGAAGGGCACGGCTTCAGCAGTGCCGTTAAGAGCCCCCAACAAGTGGGGCTTAAGCCCCTGCTCGCAACGTCTTTTCGCAAGCCGGAGTATCTTACCCGATGAAACCCCGAATCCCCTAGAGTTGACGCAGAGGAGAGTGGAGGAGAGATCGTGCGCCTCAGTTCATGGTGTACGGATGCGAGTACAACAATGTGGGGAAGCGAGCGAAGCTCGACGGCAGGGGCAAATGAAAAGCTGTCGCGAAAAATCGCGTCCCTTGTTCGAGCGGGGAACCGCCTACGCTCCGTGGCCCATCACGGCTCGCGGTAAGCTATTTCGGCTTCATGTACCAGAAGATTGCCAGCGCCACGAGCGCGACCGTGATGATCCACAGAACGATGTCTTTGTTGCGGTTCTTTTCTTCTGCCATGAAAAAGAGTACACCACAGGTTAAATT
The DNA here is from genome assembly GCA_013289685.1 of Acidobacteriota bacterium. GTDB lineage: Bacteria > Acidobacteriota > Terriglobia > Terriglobales > Acidobacteriaceae > Sulfotelmatobacter. The sequence goes on from JABCZL010000024.1 coordinate 53,705, forward strand.
CCGGTTCAAGTGCCGCTTTGATTTCCCCGGCGAGCCCCCGTCGGGCTACGGTTTTGCCGCGGCGGCTGCCGCTCCCGCCCGTTTGTAGCCGGTGAGCTTTACGATCTCGCGCACGTGAACCGCCTGCACCTGGAAATGCAGCGTGTCGTCCACTTTGGCGTACGCCGGAAACCACATTCCGTCCACGAACTTCCGGTAGGCCACAAACATCGGCCGGATATCCATGGACTGGCCCTTCTTCTTTTGGATCACATCCGGCACGCTCTTGCCGCACAGCTTCACGATCTGGAAGTCACGATTGTCGACCCACACCCGCCCCTGAAAATAGCGTTTGCCCTTCTCTTCTTTCTTCGCCTCGACGTGGAAAACGTAGGTGTCCAGGTCGTCCACGTGCTGTTGCCCCGCGTAGGTCAGTTTGTATTGCGCCACTTCTTCGGTAGTCAGCATCCACTGCATGAATACGTGAATGTCCTCCATATCTTGCTGGCTCAACGATATCCCGCGCAAAGTGGACTGCTCGGCAAAGGTCACGTTCTCGGCGCGCTTCCCCTTGCTGTCGTACGACACAGTGGCGATCTCGTGAAACTGCCCGTCGACTCTCTGGCCGTCGAGCGTCTGCACCATCACGTCCTGGGTATAGGTGTAGTGGGTGCGCGCCTCTTTTACTTTGGTCTCTTCCGCCGCAAATTTCTGGATGAGTTCCTCCGCTGTCATGTTCTTCGGCGGCGTCATGTCGAGGATTCCGTTGCCCTCGGCGCAGTCGGTCTGCGCCCGCGCGCCCGCCACCAGCACGCTCAGCACCACCAAAGCCGCTGCGAATCCAGCCCGTGCGCGCACCCTCTGCGCTTTTCGATCATGACTGCCCATGCGCTTCGCTCCCTCTCCAGTCAGCCGAAACATACACCGGCAAAAGCAGGCAGCGCAATGCCGGAATCTTCTTTGCGTTCCCGCTTGCGTTCCCGCCCCGAGGTCCGGAGTTCGTCCGGAGTTCGTCCGTCCGGCCACTTCCCGCGTCCGGCGCGGCTTTTGCCCCAGGAACCCGCTTCCCTAAATATGCAAAGTCTTGCGCGAGCCCCGCGTGACTCCCTGCAAGTAAAAGAATACTAAGCCTTTTAGGTTGGTATGGAGGTTGCACCCATCTTCGTAGTTGCGGACAAAATACTTATGAAAATCACTCTTTTTGTGCTGTTCATTCTCTGCACCGCCGCCGCCTTCGGACAGACCGGAGTCGGTATTCTCTCCAACCAGCCGCAAGTTCTTCAGATAACCGGCCATCCGGAGCATGCCGATCACACCGCTATGGCAAGTGAGCATCCCCTCGTGGGTGGTGGGAACGAAACCTATACCTACGGTCACGGAGAGCGCCCGCTGTGGGAGTTCGGCTCTCCTTTGCCGGAGCCTGCGCCCCTGGGAGACGTTGCCCGCGCCTACCGCAAGGAAAAGCTGGCCACCAGGAAGGCCGAGATCGTGTTCGAAAAGCAAGGCTCATAATTATCCGCAACTGCTGGGCCTGCGGCGCGGACGCTCCCGTCCGCGTTGCAGCGCCCGAAACTCACAGGCGATGCAAAATTTTCGCCGACTAATCCGCCTCTCGCATTCCGCATCAGACAGTCTGCATCCGATAATCCGCATCTGAGCAAGCAGCACCAAATCGACCGCCAGACTCCGGGAATCCGTCCGCTCGCTGTCCCACGGGATTCGCGGGAGTGTACACTGCCCACTGAGGGAGGAAACGTATTGATGAAGCCCTGTAAGGCGGACCATGTCCGCAAAGACGTCCGCAAAGAAGTCCGCATCGCAGTCCGCATCGGATTATTCCTGCTGTTTCTTTTGGCCACGGTCCCAGCCTACTGTCAACGAGGGACCCTCGACCTGAATGTCGGCCAAGTATCCGACCAATTTGGCGCCTTGCCGTCCGTCACGGGCGCTGTGCTCGACATTAACGGCCAAGTGGCGATATTCAAGGCCAACGCCAAGACCGGACGTCCCGCCATCGTGGGGGGAGGCGAAGTGCGCGCTCCTTTCGATACCAACCAGCATGCGAAAGAACTCGCGGCGTTCGGTGGCGTGGTCTTCGGCGTCCATAATTTCTCCGTCGAAGTCGACGGCGAGGTTCGCAGGATTTATACGCCGCCAGCCAACGTGAGTGGCGAGATCTTTAATCGCAGCAGAATGCAATTGTTCGAGTTGCCCGTGACCCTCAAATACAAATTCGGTCCCGGGAAGCGGGCTTTCATCTCGATCAAGGGCGAACCCGAATTCACTCCCCATTTCAAAGCGTCTTCGTTGGCCACGGTGGCATTGCCCAATCCCGGCTTCGATCATGGCTACATGCTGCGGGGAAGCGTGGGCTACGACTTTGGCAAGTGGTGGTATGTCAAGGGCACCTACGAAACCCGCTACTTCAAGTTCAATCCCAACGACATCGGCAATCCCAACAACCTGTACAACTGGAAGAGCAACCTGATCACCGGAGGCGTCGGCGTGAGGTTCTGAGGGAAGCTGAAAAACTCTTCTTGCCGACCGCATGTAACCTCAGCGGCTAAAAAGTATGCTGAAAAACTCGGTCGGTGGAAAAAAACGACGACGGGGGCTGAAGCCCAGGTTAATTTTCAACGGCTTACGCGGCCCTAAAGGGCCGCTCTTCCACGGTGCCACCGACAAATCCGAGTTTTTCAGCAAACTGCAAAGCCGCGGTTGATTGCTGCGCTTAAGGCGCGGCTTAAAGCCGCGCCCTTTCAAAACCGGGTCGTGAATCGAGTTTTTCAGCGGCCTGCCAGGCAGGTGTCGGCTGTCAGTTCTCAGTTCTCAGCTATCGGCTATCAGCTCTCAGCTCAAACCGGGTCAGAGGTCATTTTCTTTTTCTCTAGCCGGTCGACTTTGAACCTCCGGGTGGCTTGTAGCCGGGCAGGAACTCCTTCCGGATCATGTCGCTGATTTCCTGGCGGACTTTTGCGGGATCGAGTCCGGCTGCGGGCTTCTTTGGGGGAATCGAGGAATTTTCCTCGGGAGTGACTTTGGGGTTGACTTCTTCCGTCACTCGGGCGCTTCCGGTGGCGGTGACTGCGGCGGAAGCGGTCGCCTTGCGAGGATCGGGATACTGCATTTCGGCCCAGCGCCTCCACTTTTCGTCCTCTGCTTTTTTCTTGCGCTCGGTCTCGAGGGCTGCGAGGGCGCGGTCGGCAGCGGTTTCGGGTTCGGGTTCGTTTTCCTCGTCTTCGAAGTCTTCGTCGTCCCACAGGTTGGAATCGAGCGGAGTGTCGCCGACGGAGCGGGGGTCGAGGACGACTTCGTGGCGCTGAGGTTCGAATCGGGTCATGCGCAGGTTGCTACTGGCGGTTTGGAGAGCGTAGAGCAGGAGGCTGGCGGTTTTGTGGTCGATTTGCTGGGCGACGAGCAAGCGAATGACCTGCATGAGGGCGATCTGAATGGAGTTGGCGTCTTCGAGGACGGGGAGTTCGAAGGTAGGAACGCCGCGGCGGGCGCGGTCGGTGCTGAGTTTGATGCGCTCGTCCTGAAAGCGTTTGTGGAAAAAACAGAAACGGTTGCGGCGCAGGGCGGGTGATCCGCACTGGGTGCCGTTGATTTTGAGATGCTGACAACGATTTGGATAATCCGGCATTGGTTTTGTCCTACTCCCCCCTCCCCCTCGGGTCTATTGGAATCTTCGGGTTAGCGGGAAATTGAGATTTTGTCTATGGGCTGCAACAAGTTGCGGGCAAAATCTTGAGCGCGTGGGAGTTAGGGAGTCGAAGCCCCACCCTTCGGCTGCGCTCAGGGCAGGCTCTGTCGCAGAAAACGCGACAAAGGATCGGGCACCCGCGGTCGTTGTCCGGACTTGTTGCTGGCTCATTAGGGGAGTATTTGGGATTGAGATTTCTCGGTCAAGGTTGGATGAACATGGGCGGGTTGTGGAAAACCGCGTTTTTCCAGGAGCGCGCAGGCGTGGCTTCGGGGTATCGACTCTACCGACGCTTCTTAAGCTTGTTCTTTCGTGTTCTGGCTTGGTTTGTGCGCAAGGTGGCCTTGATCACCTCTGCGTTCCGCTTAACTCTAGCCGCCGTGCGCTTCAACTCTCCCTCAAGCATCGACACAAACCTCGGGAACGCGCGCTCGGTCACGACGTCGATCATGTAGCTGCGCTCCTTGCCCTTCCAGATCAAAGTCCGACGAAACTTGATGTGGTCCGCCCTCCTGAAACCTACAGTTCCTCCTGCACACCTCACGTCTAGAATATCTCCTTGGACGACCACGACCGGGTTTATGAACTCCCAATTAATGTAGATCCCGGCCACCAACTCGAACTGCGTGAAGCGATATTCGAGGGCCTTCACCAGTGCGCTAAATGCGTTGAAGTGGACCTCGTCGTGCCATGCCATCCATTCATTCTTGTCAGATTTGTAATTGAACGAGCAGAACTGGCTTGCTATGCGCCCGCGACAGTAATGGTGATACGCGGCAATTTTCAATAGGTCTCCCATGTTCACTGGCTTGTCTGAACCCTCGATAATGACTTCCTCAGGGTCGAATACTCCCTTGATGTCATCGACTGCCCACTGGCGCACGTATGGGTTCTTCGTAATAAACGCGATGGGCTGGGGATTATTGATGCACTCAACCAGAACGGACGAGAATAGTCGATCTTGTGGTCCGGTTCCGACGGGATGCGTCATGATGGCGTAAATGTCGAGTTCTCTTGATTTTTGGGTGTCGCTGTCCTCATAGGCTGAGTTTGCCTCTACGTACCATCCCCGTTTTCTTAGAAGTGACTCGACACGGCATTCGATCAAGTAGCCAGATCGTTGGAGGGCCGCGCGGGCCTCGGACTCGGTAATTTTGCTTGGCGCGCCCGGCCGAGGCTTGGCGCCGGCGGGCCTCAGTGCTTTCAGTTCAGCGCGATTCACAGCCGGCAAATCTTGCGCCTTCGTATCTGCCATGGGCGGTTGGATCTATGTTATCCCTGTGAGCGACGCGTGTGGAAGGAGAGTCAAAGGCGTCGGACAGGAGTGTCCGACCCACATCAGCACCGCACTGTCGGCGAGTCCATAGATCCTTCGGCCCGCAAAGAGCGCGGGCCTCAGGATGACAAGAGAGCGTTTTAGACATTGGCAACTGGCGGGCCGAACGAAGTCAAAGGCGGCGGACAGGAGTGTCCGCCCCACACGGTGCTCCTTTACTTTCAATAGGTTAGCTCCGTTTAATCCTTCACAGAACCGCTAAACCCTGAATTTGCACCGTTCGTTGGGATATGGATGCGGCAGACCCTGTCGGTCCAATAGGATAGGCGTAGATAAATACCCAGGGAAAAGTGTTGAAACAGGGGCCATGTCGGTAGGACTAAAGGCCATTCCCGGGGAGAACCATAGGTTTGGGTCAGCTAGGTTTGGGTCAGCTTCTTTGGGTGGTCGTTTTTGGGTGATCGTTTTTGGGTGGTCTTCCAGGTTCATCCAAGGCGAGGCAAAAACAGAGGTGAGCTCGCAGGTTGTGGGATAGCTGTAACCACTGTGGGTTGGCAGTAATCCAAATGGAACAGAAGCAGGTTCCTCACCGGGCTTAGCGCCCGGTTCGGAATGACAAGAAAATAGGAAGCCAGCGGCCATGAGCCAATGGCTAAAAGCTAGCAGCCAGGAGCTATTTAATACATGCGCAAGCCGATCAAGTATGTTGAGAAAGCAGCCGTCATCGCCGCCAAGGGAACTTGGGCGGTATTCGAGCGTTTGAACCGGATCAAGCCGAATCCGTCGCCCACGCCGAAGTGGTCGGAAAAGCCGCTGCTCAAGTCGTACGAGAAGTCGAAGCCTCCGCTGGGCTGGCCGCGGACGACCGATTCGCTGTGCCCGAAGTGCGTGCCGGAAATCCGGCAGCAGATTCTCGACGGGCACCTGCCGCATGAAGTGCTGATGAACGAGAAGGTGGGCGAGATCAAGGCCCAGATCGTCGAGCGCGATGGCAAGATTCTGATGGTGAAGGACTGCCCGACCCACGGGCACTTCGAAGACGTGATGTCGATCGACACCGCGTTCTCGCAGCATCTGGAGGAAGTGTTCCCCGGGCGCGACATTACGGCGCATAACGACGAGAAGCTGCATCATCACGGGTCGTCTACTGTGAAATATGGGCGCGGGTCGGTGCTGACCATCGATCTGACGAACCGCTGCAACATGATGTGCGATCCCTGCTTCATGGATGCGAACCAGGTGGGATTTGTGCACGAGCTGACCTGGGAAGAAATTAAGACGATGCTCGACAACGCCATCACCATCAAGCCGCGGCGGCAGATGAGTGTGCAGTTCTCCGGCGGCGAGCCGACGTTGTCGCCGTACTTTTTGGATGCGGTGCGTTATGCGCGCAAGGTTGGATACAACTCCGTGCAGGCCGCGACCAACGGCATTGAGTTCGCGAAGAGCTTTGAATTCTGCCAGCAGGCGGTCGAAGCCGGGATGCGCTACGCCTACCTGCAGTTTGACGGCATTGGGAACGCGGCGAACGCGCATCGGTTGGTCGGCAATTTGTTTGACGTGAAGTTGAAGGCGATCGAGAACCTGCACAAGGCTGGAGTGGAAATCGTTCCAGTGGTCACGATCGTGAACGGGATCAACAACGAGCAGGTCGGAAGAATCATCAAGTTCGCGCTGGATAATCCGAAGACGATTAGCTTCCTAAGCTTCCAGCCGGTCAGCTTCACCGGACGCGACGAAGCCGTCACCGACGATCGCCGCGCCGCGCAGCGCTATACGCTGTCGCATTTGGCGCACGACGTAAAAAATCAGACTGGCCTGGGCGAGCCGACACGCGATTGGTTCCCGATTTCGTTCATGGGAACGTTCAGCGACTGGGCCGACCTGATGCACGTCAACGACGTGAAAAACGATTGGGGCCAATTAAGTTGCGGTTGCCACCCTAACTGCGGGACTGGGATGGCGGTGATGATTGATAAGGAAACCAAGGAGGCTGTGCCGGTTACGGCGTTCTTGAAAGGGGATCAGCTCGCGAAGGATATTGCGAAGGTGAACGATGCGGCGCGCGGGAAATTCCTGACCGTGGTTGGAATGGCGCTGTGCCTGATGAAGAATTACGATCCGTTCCAGGCGCCGACACACTTCAAGCTGATGGACCTGTTGAGGAAGTTCGACAAGAACTTCAACGCTACGGGAAAGAATTACGGGAAGGTTGGTCCAGACCGCACGGTGGAGGATGTGATGAAGCGGCGGCAGGACCGGTGGAACTTCCTGTTCATCGCGGGGATGTGGTTCCAGGACCTGTTCAATTACGATTTCCGGCGGACGGAGCAGTGCATTATTCCTTACGCGACGCAGGAAGGCGAGATTTCGTTCTGCGCTTACAACACGGGTGTGGGATGGCGGAACATCATCGAGAAGATGCACATGACGGCCACGCTCACGAAGTGGTATGAGGAGCACGGACGGCATGAGATTTTTGCGGGCGGCAAGAAAGTCGACATGGAAGATAAGTCGCACTCGCTGCTGCTGCGCGACGATCTGGTCACGACCGAACTGCAGCATGATCTGGACAGCAAGGGCATCGCGAAGAACGCACGCGAAGAAAAGGTGCGGGCGCGGGACTTGAAGCAAAAGCAGACTGCCGATGCGAAAGCCGAGGCGCGTGGTCCGCAGATCAACGATGAGGCTTACAACGCACGCATGGCGGCGATGTATCGCGAGGTTGTGCTGAAAGAGAAGCCGGTGGTGGCCGAGAACGGATTCATTCCGCTGGGGGCGCTGACCAAGGCGAACGGGAACGCGGCGGCGGAGAAGTCGGAGATTGCGGAGCCGGTGGCGGGGGATTAGGACGCTTTTGGCTTTTGGCTTGGAACCATACGGGCCGCCTTTGGGCGGCCCGTTTTCTTTGTATCGACCGTGTAGATGCGGACCACCGGGCTGAAGCCCGGGTTCGTTTGTGGACGGTTTACGCGGCGCTGAAGCGCCGCTCTTCCACGTACCGCAGCGCGGCTCTTTCCCGGCTCTGCAGCGCGGCTCTTCCACGGTGCCGCGGCGGCGCGATTCAACGGTACGGAATCGCCTCTCTTTCACGGCACGGAATCGCTGTTCTTCCCCGGGCTGGGCGCTGAAGGCGTTATACTTTCGATCTATGCGAAAGCTTGGTTTCAAACTTCTGTTGCTGCTTTGTGGTTTTCTCTGCGTGGGATTGGTTGCGGTGAGCGTCAGCGCGCAGACGTTGCTGGTGGTTAATCAGGGCGACACCGATGTGAGCATTGTCGATCCGGTGAGTGGGCGGGAGGTTGCGACGATCCCGGAGAAGACTACGGGGGTTCATGGGCACGAAATCGTTGCCTCCGCGGATGGACACACTGCGTTTGTCCCCATTTATGGAAGTACGGGAGTGGGAAAACCGGGTATCGATGGTCACGAGATGTTGGTGATCGATCTGGCATCGCGGCAGATTGTGGGCGACATCGATTTTGGTCACGGGGTGCGGCCGCATTGTGCAGTGCTGGATCCGGCGAGTGGGTTGCTTTATGTGACGACCGAGTTGGACAAGAGCGTGACCGTGATCGATCCGCGAACCCGGAAAATCGTAGGCGCGGTTCCGACCGGACAGGACGAGTCGCACATGGTGGTTTTGTCGCACGACGGGCGGCGCGGTTATACCTCCAACGTTGGACCGGGCACGGTCTCGGTGCTCGATCTGGTGGGGCGGAAGACGGTTGCGATCATTCCGGTGTCGGGGACGGTGCAACGGATTGCAATCTCGGCAGATGACAAATTTGTATTTACAGCGGATCAAACCAAGCCGCAGCTGGCGGTGATCGATACGGCGACGCAGAAGGTGAAGACATGGGTGGCGCTGCCGGGTACGGGTTATGGCACGGCCGCGACGCCGGATGGCCGGTGGCTGCTGGTCGCGGTCCCGTCTACGAACCAGGTGGCGGTAGTGGACCTGGGAAGCATGCAGGTGGTGCGTCGCGTTGACGTTCCAAATATGCCGCAGGAGATCCTGATTCGTCCTGACGGCAAGATTGCGTATGTCTCGTGCGCGGCGAGCGGTAAGGTGGCGGCGATTGATCTGGCGGAATGGAACGTGCAGAAGGTGATTACCGCGGGGAAATTCGCGGATGGTCTGGGGTGGGCTAAGTAACCTGGTGGACGATCGGGTGAATCGGGGATGTGTTTGCGTTTCTGGATTCAGATTCGCGCGCTTTGACTTTGCGCATCGCGAGCTGTCTCACCGTTGCGGATCAGAAGCAAAATCCCCACTTCTCGCAAAGGACGCGAGAAATGGGGCACCCGGTGTTCTGTGGATTCGGATCCACGTGCTTTGATTTTGCGCATCGTAGGGGATCGTTAACTCTCGAGAGTCAGAGTCCCCACCCTGTGTGTGCAAAGAACGCAGACACAAGGATGGGGCACCCGGTGTTTTATAAAAAGCCTGCTGGTCAACAGAACAACGCAACAACAACACCAACAACAACACCAACAACAACACACCAACAACAACACCAACAACAACACAAACAAACACCACCAACAA
>JABCZL010000025.1 GCA_013289685.1 Acidobacteriota bacterium
CGGCCGCTGGTCGAGCAGTTGAAGCCGGTGCGCAACTTCTTCGGGCGAAGGCCCGATGCGAGTCGCGCGAATCACACGCGCCGAGAATCGCGGACAAAGCGCAGGCTCTTCGACGGTGATAGGGAAGGGCATCGTATCCACCGTAGCCGTGGAAGAGCGGCCCTTTAGGGCCGCGTCAGGTCCATTCGAAGTCGCGGCTTTAGCCGCTGAGGGCAGCTTCGGCTTGAGCGCTTTCAGCGGCAGATCATAAATCGCCGCGGCCTCCCGCGCCACGCCGTAATGATTCATCGCGTCAGGACGATTGGTCCCAATCTCCATCTCGAACACGGTGTCGGCGCCGGTTCCGCTGATCCCCTCAACCGAAATCCCAACGTTGGTCAAGTCTTCAGCGAGACGGTGGTCGTCGACCGTGAGATCGACGAAGTCGCGAATCCATTGTGGAGAAAGTTTCATTTTAGGTCGATTGTTTCACCCGGATAGAATGCCTGGCGTGGGCCTTCGTAGTGTCGCGCAGCACCATTCCATTCCATGGAGCAGTTCCTCGCAGCGATGTGGATGTACGAGTTCCACTCGCTTACAAAGAAACTCTGAACAAACGCGTCGGCAGGAACCGCGTCCAGTAATTTCCTTTCAATCGTCTTCGTAAATTCTGGAATCGACCGCGTCTCGTAGCTGTCCACAATCCACAGCTCGCGAGGCGATTCGAAGTCGTAGCCAGCGGCTGAACTTGAAGGATCGATAGCGAAAAACAGAACGCCGGATATCTCAAGCTGCGCATCGCGAACGTCGTCCCTTTGCTCGCGAGGACCATCCGGATCACCCACCTTCAGCGACATGTTCAGACGGATCGTTCTGCGCTCGTAGTCGATCGCAAAAGTTTTGAGCGCAGAGTCGTGGAATCCACTCGGCAACGTGTTGGCGAGTTCTTCGAGAGTCATTACTTACCCAAACTGCTGCAAAAACCGCACGTCCCCCTGAAAGAAGTATTGCAGATCATCCACGCCATATTTCAGCAGCGCCAGACGGTCCACGCCCATGCCGAACGCGAATCCCGAAACTTTCTTCGGGTCGTATCCGTTGTCCTTCACGAACTCAAACACGTTGGGATCAACCATGCCGCAACCCAGCACTTCGATCCATCCGGTCTGCTTGCAGGGACGGCACCCGTCTGCGCCGCGCTTCCCGCTGCCGCCGCAGATGAAGCAAGTCACGTACAACTCCGCGCTGGGCTCGGTGAAGGGGAAGAACGACGGCCGGAAATGCGTCTTCACCGACGAGCCGAACAGCGCTTTCATGGCGTGATCGAGAGTGCCCTTCAAATCCCCGAAGGTGATGTTGGTGTCGACGGCGAGCCCTTCGATCTGATGAAACATGGGCGAGTGGCTCGCGTCCGGCGGATCGTTGCGATGGACTGTGCCGGGAATGACGATGCGAATCGGCGGCCGCATCTTCTCCATGGTGCGAATCTGTACCGGAGATGTGTGCGTGCGCAGCAGCAAGCGCTCGCGCTGCGGCTTCGACTGCTGGCCGGCGATGAACAGCGTATCCTGTGTATCGCGCGCGGGATGGTTCGGCGGAAAATTCAGCGCTTCGAAGTTGTAGTAATCCGTCTCGACGACGGGGCCTTCGGCGACGGAGTAGCCGAGCTTCTGAAAGACGGAAACGATCTCGCGCCAGGTCTTCATGACGGGATGCTCGGCGCCGATGGGGCGGCGCACGCCAGGGAGAGAGATGTCGACGCGCTCGGATTCCTGGCGACGATCCCTAAGTCGGCGATCAAGCTCTTCATCGTCGGGCCTATCCCAAACTGGTTCGGTCACGGATTCGGTTTGATACGCGGCGTGCGTCTGATCAGATCGAAAGAGCCTATCTATGCCCTGGTTATCTTGGTTCACGGTCCCCGCAAACTGTCGACGGGCTAGATTCTCTTTCGCGTCGTCTACCAGTTCCGTGATCCGCATCTTCAGCGCGTTCACGTGGAAGCCGGCGACCTTCTTCGCGTCCTTGGGCGCACCCTTCAGCCACAGATCATTAATTTGTGTGAGGATTCCGTTCTTGCGCGCCACCCAGCGGTCGCGAAACGACTTGAGCTCCGCATCGTTGTGAACCTCAGCCGCTTCCGCCCCGCACGCACCAATGCACTCGCCGACAGCCTTCTCCAGCGCTGCCGCCGAATAGTCCGTTAGTTTGGGAACGGTGTAGGCCACGATCACTTGCTCTACCGTGTCTGCAATGCCCTGTCATCCTGAGCGCGCAGTTTGCGCGAAGGACCTATGCAACTTCCGGCGGAATGCATAGGTTCTTCGCTTCGCTCAGAATGACAAGGCAATGACGATTAGTTGGACAAGAAGTCAGGTGCTCCGGAAGCCGCCCTACGCTGCGCCGCTGATCGCGCCCTTGGCTTGCGTCGCCAGGCTGGTAAAGCCTGCCGGATCTTTCACCGCCAAGTCCGCCAGAATCTTGCGGTCCAGTTCGATGCCGGCAACCTTGAGGCCGTGGATGAACTGGTTGTAGCTCATCCCGTTCAGCTTGGCGGCGGCGCCGATGCGTACGATCCACAGCGAGCGGTACTGGCGCTTGCGCTGCTTCCGTCCGGAGTAGGCAAATTTCAGGCCGCGCTCGACCGCTTCTTTCGCCGAGCGGTACAGTTTCGACTTGGTGAGGAAATATCCGCTGGCGCGCTCTAATATCTTTTTGCGCTTGGCGCGGCGTTTGGTTCCGCGTTTTACACGAGGCATGGTGGTTCTCCTTTTTAGTTTCTACGTACTGGCGGCTGGAGGTAAGGGAATCTGGCCTCTTCACACGCCCGGCGGACTGCGTCCGCAGTGGTTAGTGGCTAGTTGTTAGTGGTCAGCAGAACCTTCTTCGCAGGGACTGACCACTAATCACTAGCCACTAACAATTTTTATTGGTACGGAATCATGCGCTTCACTTTGCGCAGATCGCCGTCGCTGACCAGCGCCGGCGATCCCAGATTCCGTTTGCGTTTCTTGCTCTTCGACGTCAGGATGTGACGCAGGTGCGAACGGCCCCGCTTCACCTTCCCCGTCGCGGTTAATTTGAAGCGCTTGGCAGCGCCTTTGTGGGTTTTCAATTTCGGCATAGAGTCCTCAAAAAACAGCCGTCAGCTTTCAGCCATCAGCTGTCAATTTTTTCAGTTCGTTCTCGCAGGATGTCAGATGACCGCTCAGGCGAGATCTTGTGATTCAAAAAACAGATCTGTCATTCCGAGCGCAGCGAGGAACCTGCTTTTCCTAAGACGCGGGCTTGGCGACCTGTGCCGGAGGAGCGCTCGGGCTGGGCGCACTTTGCACCGCAGCCTTGTGCTTTTCTTCCCGCTGCTTCTCTTTCTCTCGTTCCTTCTCCGACTTCTTCGGCGCCAGAATCGCGTGCAGGGTGTTGCCTTCCTGCCGTGGACGGAACTCGACGATGCTGTGCGGTTCCACGTCTTTGATCAGCCGCTCCAGAATCTGGCGTCCCAGCCCGGTGCGGGTCATCTCGCGGCCGCGGAAAAAGATGGTCGCCTTGACCTTGTCGCCGTCATCCAGAAACCGCAGGACGTGATTCTTCTTGGTCTCGTAATCGTGGTCGTCCACATTGATGCGGAACTTGACCTCTTTTACGGTGATCGTCTTCTGGTGCTTCTTGGCTTCGCGCTCTTTCTTTTCCTGCTGGTAGAGATACTTCCCGTAGTCCATGATGCGGCACACGGGAGGCTGCGCGGTGGGCGAAATCTCAACCAGGTCCAGATTTTTTTCGCGGGCTTTTTTGATGGCTTCGTAAGGCGGCATGATGCCAAGCTGCTGCCCTTCGTCGTCAATCACGCGGATTTCGCGCGCCCGGATACGATCGTTCGTGCGGATAAAACGTTTATCGATACAGTCCTCCGTGTTCTAAGCGACTGAGAATAAAGAATTATAGCATGAGGGATTCCACGGATGCGCCCAGTTGCGCGAGAATAAACGGAAGAAACCCCCTCCGTAGAGACGTGGCGAGCTACGTCTCTACAGAGGATTCCGATACGGCGAGGTCCTAACTCCATGTGCAGAAACATCAAAACGCTCTTCAACTTTGATCCGCCGGTTACCGACGACGAAGTTCGCGCGGCGTCCGTTCAATTCGTCCGCAAGATCAGCGGCTTCAACAAGCCATCCAAGGCCAACGAAGCGTCATTCCTCGCGGCCATCGACGAAGTCGCCGCAATCTCCATTCGCCTACTGCGCTCCCTTGAGACCACCGCCCCGCCCAAGAACCGCGAGGAAGAAGCCGCTAAAGCCAAAGCCCGCGCCGCAGAACGCTTCGGCACTTAAGGCAGGGAATTCACCATGCCCGCCGGAAGTCGGCATCGGAGGAATTTCGACCTCACCAGTTGAAGTTTTCTGCAAGCCATGCAAATATCATCGTCGCTCACAGCCTGCCTCATGGGATGGAATCGACATGGAAACCCTTTTGACCAAGGCGCAAAAGCTTATCGCCGTCGTACTGGGGGTGCTGCTGATCCTGGTTGTAACCCTTTCCACTGTGCATCTTGGTTTCCTGATTGCACAAGAGATCTGGAAGCCTCCCCGGTTTCTCATCCCGGTGCAAGGCCTCCTCGATATCTTCTCATTTTTCTTGCTAATCCTTATCGGCGTCGAGTTACTCGAGACCTTGAAGGCGTATGTCAAGAAAGATGTCATTCATGTTCGGCTGGTCATCGAAGTCGCCCTGATTGCGATGGCAAGAAAAGTCATCGTTCTGGAGCCCGACCACGTTGCTGGGCCGATCCTGTTTGGTATGGCGGCCCTCATTTTGGCGCTTAGCGTGGCTTTCTACTTTGAAAGACAATCGCATAGGGAAGAACGGTCCTAATTGATCCGGGCATGGCTCCGAAACAAGGGTCTTGAACAAAGCGGCATTCTGACGGAACCGGTTCGCGTTTCCCGCGGCGGTTCAGGGTGCTTCCCAACTCACCGAATAAACATCCTGGGTCCCTGTATCGCGCAGCAGCAGGGGTGAATCGTCGGGCGCCAGAGCCAGGCAGCCGCCGTACCGGCCGGTGGATGCGAAATTCTTGAGGTCGACCACTTGCTCCGTCTTATGGTCGCTGATTCGAATTCTCACCACCGCATTCCTGCCCCGGGTATCGAGGACATAAACGTACTGTCCGTCATGCGACCAGTTCAGCCAGCCCAATGAACCATTGGCGAGCTCGGTCCATTTCCTGGTCTGGAAATCGAACAGCAGAAGCCTCTTCGAGTCGGCCGAGAACGCGGAAACGTACCGGCCGTCGGGCGACCAGCGGGGCGAGTAGAGCCCTTGCGACTCGGGCAGATTGGAGACTTTGCGGCTGTCCACGTCCAGCACGTGAATCGCCGAGGACACGTCATTCGATTCATTACTGAAGATGATCTTCGTCCCATCCGGCGACCAGTTCGGGTCCAGTTGTTGCCGCGGATCGTCCGGCATCAGCTGCCGCGGACTACCACCCTCGGCGGACACTTCATAAATCCTCGCCGGCTTGTCCGCACTGCGCGCGAACTCGAAGAAGATGATTCTCCTGCCATCGGGAGACCATCGCGGCAGCAACGGATACATGGGCGGATAGGTCAACTGCAAGCGCTCGCTTCCGTCCAACTTGCTGCGCCACAGCGTGCCCTCGCGATAGGAAACGTAGCTCACCCACTGGCCATCCTTGGAGAACGCCACATACTCAGCTGAAATGCCGCCCAGAAAAGACGAGAACTGGCTGGCCTTGGAGTCGTAGCGCATCAACTCGCCCCGGTACGTCTGGCCGATCATGAACAGCTTCTTGCCATCTTTGCTGGGAAACGGATAGGACAATGACAGCGGGCTGGCAGTTAACGCAATCGGCTTCGGCTCGGACTGAAGGAAGCCGCTTTTCGAGGGAAACGCCCAGATCTGACTCTGCGATTGAAAAACGAAATACTTTCCGTCGGCGGTCCACTTGCCACAGCATTCGTCCGGCGGCTCGTGCCAGCCAGCGAGCAATTGATGCAAGCCTTCCCCAGTCACCGACACCTCCCAGGCAAGTTGCTGGCCGATGGTTCCGGCGCTCTCCGAACTGTCGAATCGCAGGTGCGTGCTGTCGGGCGACCACGTGACATTCTTGATGTCACCCTTCGCCGTGAGCAGTTTGCGCGATTCCGTCCCGTCCGCCTTGGCCACGAACAGATCGCTCAGATTGCTGTAGGCGAGCATCTTGCCGTCGGGAGACCAGGCGGCGGTTTCGGCCTCAATATCCGCGAACCTGCGCGGAGAGCCGCCAAGAATAGGCAGACTCCAGACTGGTCCCCTGGGGGGCGCGCCGCGCCCGTCCACGACCAGAAGCTCCGTGCCATCTGGCGACAGGTCCACCGGAACCATGTCGGGAGAAGGCATAATCGACATCCGTCGTGGGTCGCCTCCTGACGCGGACATCTCGGCAATGCCATGAAACGCGAAGCTTCCCGAGGTTCCCAGGCCTACGCCTAGGTAGAGCCTCGATCCGTCGGTTCCAATCAGCGATTTCGGCTGGCCGTCATGGGTCAGCTGGACGTAATTCGCGACCTGGGGAACAGGGGCGGGCCGCATCCAGAAATACGCCAGCACAACTGCGATGAGCGCAACCACCAGTGCAGCCGCGGTGAGTGCTGTTGGGGAATGACTGGGCAGGGATTCTTGCGGTTGGTCTTTCTTCGATCCGTCTTTCTTCGGTCCGTCTTTCTTGATCGCATGCGCGCCCGTCGGCGTGGCGGTGACCGAATCCGAGAGCGCTTCGAGAGCAAAGGCCAGGTCCGACGCAGACTGAAACCGTTGCTCCGCATTCTTCTCCAAACAGCGCAGCACCACTTTCTGCAACGCGATCGGGGTCTCTGGTGCAAGGTCGGAGATGGGTGGCGGCTCCTCGTTCAGAATCGCGCTGATCGTATCGGCCGAGGTCGGTCTCTCAAACGACCGCTTCCCCATCACCATCTCGTACAGGATGGCTCCAAAGGCGAAGATGTCGGTGCGATGGTCGGTCGCGAGTCCTCGCACCTGCTCCGGAGACATGTAGCCCATGGTGCCCATGGCCACGCCGGGAATGGTGAGAGTAGGCGCCGCGCCAGTCAGCGATTCTTTAGGCTGGATGACCTTGGCCAGCCCGAAGTCCAGAATCTTGATACGCCCGTCTTTGGTGACGAAGAGGTTGTCGGGCTTGAGGTCGCGGTGGACGATGCCTTTTTCGTGTGCCGCCGCCAGGCCGTGCGCGATCTGCACGCCGTAGTCGATCGCCCTGCGCAACGGCAGGGGCCCGCGCCGGATGCTTTCGGTCAGCGTCATTCCTTCCAGCAGTTCTGACACCAGATAGGGCACACCTGCGTAGGTTCCCATCTGATAGACCGCAAGGATGTTGGGATGATTCAGCGCCGCCGCTGCTTTGGCTTCCGTCTCGAAGCGCTGCAACCGATCCGGCTCCGACGAGACGAGGTCGGGTAGAACTTTGATGGCGACGTCGCGGTCCAACCGGGAATCGCGCGCCCGGTACACCTCGCCCATGCTGCCGGCGCCGATTGGCGCGAGAATCTCGTATTGACTGAGTCGTGTGCCAGCGGCCAGGGGCATGGGAGCGGCAATTATAGCTCCCACGAAAAAAAATGCCGGACGAAAAAGGCCCACCGATGGGGCGAATGGACCGAAACGGTATATCGCCTTGCCGCGGGTTCGACGTGATGGAGATCACGCCAGCTCGGGAATCTGAGCATTCTCTTGACACGGGGAACGAGGCGCTGTACTCTCGCGAACCAGACGCTGGTTTGCTCGGCCAGCGTGCATGTCCTGTGTCGTGGATCATCTTCTGCGGCCTCTGCTTTCCCCCTCTGGCCCTCGGGTTCCACGCGGCAGCGTAGTTGTGTTTGGGGAGGCCCCATGCCTGATCGTTCTGCGTCATTCGTGCGCTTCAACTGGTTTGCCTTAATGCTTTTTGCCGTGGCAGTTTTGTTGCCCGTGACCTGCCGGGCGCAAGGTTTTCCGCCGCTCTCTCCCGAAGATCTGAAGATGACCAGCGAGCCGAAAGCTCCCGGCGCGCCCGCCATTATTTTGTATCGCGAGGTCGACCGCGACGATAACGGACGCACTTCGCACGAAGACAATTACGTGCGCATCAAGATTCTGACCGAAGAGGGCCGTGAGCAGGGCAACGTCGAGATTGAGTTCTTCAAGGTCGACGAGGATGTGGTGAATATTCATGCGCGCACCATCAGGCCCGACGGCTCTTCTGCCGACTTCGATGGCAAAGTGTTTGAAAAGGTAATCGAAAAAGCCCAGGGCCTGAAGTATCTGGCGAAGACTTTCACCCTGCCCGAAGTGCAGGTCGGCAGCATCATTGAGTACCGCTACACGTACGACCTGCGGGAGCACTACATTTACGACTCCCACTGGACTCTGAGTCATCCGTTATTCACGCGACGTGCTAAGTTCTCCCTGAAGCCGTACACGACCGACTACACCCCCATGACCTTGCGCTGGACCTGGCAAGGGCTTCCTCCTGGCGCGGCGCCACAACAGGGGCCCGACCACATCGTCCGCATGGAGGCCGAGAATATTCCCGCCTTTCAGGTCGAGGACTTTATGCCCCCTCCCACCCAACTGAGAGCGCGGGTGGATTTCATCTACGAGGATGAATATCGGGAAACTGACCCCGATCAGTTCTGGCGGCATGTCGCCAAGAAACGCGGCGGCGCTTTGGAGAGCTTTATCGGCAAGCGTAAAGCCATGGAGGCGGCGGTTGCGCAGATTGTATCCCCCAGCGACCCGCCGGAAGTGAAATTGCGGAAGATCTATGACCGGGTTCAGCAAATCCGCAACACCAGCTACGAACTCCAGAAAACTGCTCAGGAGGAAAAGCGCGAAAAAGAAAAGCCGGTCGAAAACGTTGAGGCCCTCTGGAAACGAGGTTACGGTGACGGCCAGCAACTAACGTGGCTCTATCTGGCGCTGGCACGCGCGGCCGGTTTCGAAGCTTACGGGGTCTGGGCCTCAAGCCGGAGTGAGTACTTCTTCAGTCCGAAAAGCATGGAAAACCGGAAACTGAACGCCAACGTTGTGCTGGTCAAGCTCAACGGCAAGGATCTCTATTTCGATCCTGGCGCAGCCTTTACACCTTTTGGCATGCTGACCTGGCCTGAGACTGGAGTACCGGGACTATGTCTCGACAAGGAAGGTGGCACGTGGCTAAATACCGCGCTTCCGTCGAGTTCGGAGTCCCGCATTGAACACGTCGCCAAGCTGAGGCTCACCGAAGCGGGCAACCTCGAAGGAAAACTCACGGTTACCTATACCGGGCTGGAAGCGATGTACCGGAGGCTGGAGGAACGGAACGCTGACGAGGTAGCCCGCAAGAAGTCTCTGGAAGATCGGATCAGGCTTCAGATTCCGTCGACCACGATTGAAGTGGAACTTACCAATCAGCCGGATTGGAGCCATTCGGAAACGCCGCTGGTCGCCGAATATCACGTCAGCATTCAGGATTGGGCGACCAATGCAGGAAAGCGTACGGTGATCGCGGCAGCCCTCTTCACTGCCGTCGAAAAGCACATTTTTGAACACACCAACCGCGTTCATCCCATCTATGTTGACTTCCCTCACGAAAAGGACGATGACGTGACCATCGAGCTCCCCGCAGGCTGGCAGGTGAGCAGCGTGCCCGCACCCCAGACGCAGGAGGGGCACGTCGTAACTTATCACTTGAAGGTCGACAAGGATGGCAGCGCGCTGCACCTGACGCGGAAACTCAGCTGGGACTTCCTTTTGCTGGAGCCCAAGTACTATCCCGCATTGCGTAATTTTTTTCAGACGGTGAGGACCGGAGATGATGAGCAAATTATCCTGCAACCCGCCGCAGCGTCCGCCAGCAATTAGCCGGCGGGTACTGCTGATTGTTCTTGGTGCTTCGATCGCCCTTCTTGCCGGCATGCCGCAAGCCACTGCGGGCGACGCTCCCGCGTGGATGCATGCCCAGGTGAATGCGGCGCTGCCTGCCCATGATGAGAAAACGGATGCGGTCCTGCTCTACTCCGAGACCAACGTGACGGTCCTCTCGACCGATAAGATCAAAACCACGGTGCGCGAGGCCTACAAAATCCTGCGCCCCAACGGCCGCGAACGTGGCACTGTCTACGTTTACTTCAACCCTTCCCGCAAGATCAAAAGCTTGCACGGCTGGTGCATCCCCGCCCAGGGCAAAGACTACGAAGTCAAGGATAAAGAGGCCGTAGACCGTTCTCTCAGCGGCGGTGGGGAATTGGTCGATGACGTCAAAGTCCGTTTGCTCACAATTCCCGCGCCTGACCCTGGCAACATCGTCGGCTACGAATATGAGGTGGAAGAGCGGCCGTTCTTCCTGCAGGACATGTGGTATTTCCAGGAGGCCGATCCGGTACGCGAGACGCATTATTCCCTGCAGTTGCCATCGGGTTGGGAGTTCCGCGACTTCTGGTTGAACCATCCCGAGGTGAAAGCGTCCCAAGCCGGAAACAATCTGTGGCAATGGACGGTCTCTGATGTAAGAGAGATCCGCCACGAACCCGCGATGCCGCCTTATCAGGGGATTGCGGGCCAAATGATCGTAACCTTCTTCCCTCCCGGGGGAAAAGCTGCGAACGGGTTCGCCGCCTGGGACGATATGGGGAAATGGTACTTCAATCTGGTCGGCGAGCGGGTCGATGCGTCACCCGAGATTAAACAGCAAGTCGGCAAGCTGACGGCGTCGGCAACCACCCCGTTGCAGAAGATGCAGACAATAGCAGAGTTCGTACAGCGTGATATTCGGTACGTTGCGATCGAGTTGGGTATCGGCGGGATGCAGCCGCATCCTGCGGCTGAGGTTTTCTCCCATCGCTTTGGCGACTGCAAGGATAAAGCGACCCTGGTGCGGTCGATGCTTCAGGAAATCGGAGTGCAGTCGTACCACGTCGTGATCAATGATCGTCGCGGCGCAGTGACCGGTGATATGCCGGCGCACAATGGTTTTAACCACGTGATTACTGCCATCCAGTTGCCCGACGGCATGATCGATCCATCGCTCGTCGCAACCATGCAGCACCCCAAGCTGGGCAGGATTCTTTTCTTCGATCCCACGAACGAGCTGATCCCGTTCGGCCAACTACCCGGTTATCTACAGGCCAACTATGGTTTGCTTGTGACTTCGGGTGGCGGCGAACTCGTGAAGTTGCCTCAGCAACCATCCGCCATGAACAGCATCGAGCGCACCGCCAAGCTGACTCTGGACGCAGGGGGCACGCTCAAAGGCAACGTCAAGGAAGTGCGCCTCGGCGGGCGTGCCTCGTCCGAGCGTTATGCCCTGATGAAAGTTACGAACGACGCGGATCGCGTCAAGCCCATCGAAACTCTGCTCGCCAATTCTCTGTCCAGTTTCCACATCACGCACGCCAGCGTGAGCAACTTGCATCACACCGACCAGCCCTTCGGCTTCGACTACACCTTCGAATCCGATCACTACGCCAAGAACGCCGGCGGATTGCTGCTGGTGCGGCCGCGCGTGCTGGGGAACAAGGCCTTCAACTTGTTCGAGAGCAAAGAGCCGCGCAAGTTTCCCTTCGAGTTCGAGGACCCCGCGCGCGACGTCGACACCTTTGAAATCGCCATCCCCGCCGGCTACGAAGTGGATGACATACCGCCTCCCGTGGATGCCGACTTCGGCTTCGCCAGCTACCATTCCAAGACCGAAGTGAGCGGGGGCGTGATACGCTACACGCGGACTTTTGAGGTCAAGGAACTCAGCGTGGCCGTCGATCGGGCGGACGAACTCAAGCGCTTCGACCGCGCCATCACGGGCGACGAGCGCAACACGGTGGTGCTGAAGGCGGTCGCGCACTAAGCTATCGGACTGGAGCCCAATTGAGACTAACCCTGGAAACCCGCGATGTGGGGCGAGTGACCATCGTGCGCTGCAAAGGCAGACTGGTTGCGGGCGGTGAAGTCGAGGCCCTCCGCGCTCATGTGGCCCATGTGCTGCGTGACCGGCGCTCGATCGTGCTGCATCTCGGGGAAGTGGTGTTTATCGACAGCAGCGGATTGGGAACCATGGTGCGCACCCTGACCAGCACGCGCCAGGTCCACGGTGATCTGAAACTCTGCGACGTTCCCGAGCATGTCCGCAAAGTTCTGCAACTCTCGCATCTGTCGAAGTTGTTCGACTCCCACGAATCGGAAGACAGCGCCGTGGCCGCGTTCTACTGCAAGCCCATCCAGGCCGAACAGCCCGTGTCCATGGGACGAAGCGTCCTGTGCATCGATCGCAACGCCGACGTCGTCACCTACGTTCGCGAACTGCTGCACCGCGCCGGATACGACGTTCACACCAGCAACAACCTGCGCGATGGCCTGATCCTGATGCGGGCCAGCCGTTTCGATTTGCTGCTGGTGGGCGCGGACATATCGGCTTCGCCCGCCACGGAGAAATCATTCCGCGATTGCTGCGCTCGGGTGCCGGTTATCGAACTGGGAAGTGAGTTCTCGACGCTCGAAGCCGGAGAAGCTGCGTCGGCTCTGCTGGAAAAAATCGCCGCGCAACTGCAGGCGGCTTCATGAGACGAACCGCCTCGAAGTAGCGCCGGGACGTCTCGCCCCCACAGGCGATGATCAGCTGAATGCGTCTGGCTCTTTGGGCTGTTCTCCAAAAAACGCTGAAAACTCAAGATCTTGTCAATAGGCTGAATGGACTCGATTCGACCTATCCCCATGCCTGCAAAGCAAATAGATTTCTCCCAAAATGTCCACTTCACCCCGTCCAAATTGATAAAATAGATATATAGACTAAAATTTCCGAAGGGAACCAAAGGCGCAGCCTCCGGGCTTGCGCCTCTTGCGTTTTTGGGGCCGAATCCATGGGCAGTACGAAAACGATGATCACAGCGGTTAGTAAGAAACCGCGGAGCCACCACAAAGCTAGTGATCGCAGCCCCAAACAAATCCTCCCATTCCACCACCGCCGCTGCATCATCATCAAAGACCCTAAACATCGTGGCGAGTGGACCGAACTCGTTTTCATGTCCCGCGTCACCGAGCGCCGCTTCAACGTCTCCAAGCCCTGGGGAGACTCCTCCCGCTACGACTGCGCCGTCGAACGCCACGGACATTTTCTCCGCGTCCAGGTCAAGTCCACCATCGCCCGCCAGTTCAACGGATACATCGTCACCATCAAGTCCGGCTACCAGTACTACACCCGCCGCCAGGTCGACTTCTTCGCCGTCTACGTCATCCCCGAGGACGTCTGGTACATCCTCCCCGCCAAAATCATCACCATCCTCCGCAGCAACTTCCTCCTCGCCCCCCGCCGCCACCCCCAGAAATACGAAGCCTACAAAGAAGCCTGGCACCTCCTCACAGAAGGATGTAACGCAGAATCTCAACCCGCCGCTGGACAAGCCGCAAAGCGGCGAAAGGATACAGCCCACGACGCAAGTCGTGGGTGAGCGACCAGAAAAATGGAGCTAGCCCCAGCGGGGCGAAAGAAAAATCGCCAGAAGCATGCATCGCCGTGGAAGAGCGGCCCTTCAAGGGCCGCGTACCGCGTGTGGAGAGAGCGCGGGCTTTAGCCCCTGAGGTACGCTTCTCTCGCCGACCTCCGGCATTCCGGCGGAACGGATACGGATAATGTGCATGGACGCGGCCCATCCCGCTCCCGACCATCAATGAACCGTGCGACGAGGCCCAGGCCTTTGACTTCGCAGGCACGAGCAACCCCGTGGGTGCCCCATCCTTCGCGCACTTTGCGAAGGGTGGGAACGGGAACGTTCGCACAACGCAACGAACAGATGGTATCTGCGGCATCGCGCCCACAGTTCGTTTTATGGGGAACGCAACCAAAAACCGAAGGGCGGGGCGCCCGCCTTTGGGGTGTACGATGGCCCCGTAGGGCAGGAGGATAGCATGGCCCCTAACGACGTACTGGCGTTGAACATTGAATATGAAAAGTGGGTTGTCGACAGAGCTAAGGGTCTTGATCCGAAGATTTCGCCGTTCGAGTTTTTTTGCGCGGAGCAATTCCTTAAGCCTCACATCCTACTATCCGACAAAGATGTCCTCTCTGGAATTATCGGGAAATCCGATGACGGGGGCGTCGATTCATTCTACTTTCTCGTCAACGGACAACTCGTCACAGACGATACCGTTCTGCCAGCTCAATCGCAGCAGACTGTGCATCTAGTGTTCATCCAATCGAAAACAAGCAAGGGATTCGCGCCGACATCCGTCGATAAGTTCGACACCTTTACGGACGATTTACTCGATTTAGGCAAGACGCCAGATCATTATGGCCGAGACTACCACAAGACTCTCTTGGACATGATGCGTACCTTCAAGTCGAAGTATCTGCAATTGTCTATGCCGCAAACCACTCTTGATTATTACTATGTCACTCGGGCAGACGTGATCGAGAACCCAGGAATCAGCCTCGAAGGTTCTAGCCACTGCTAGGCGTCATTTTGGTGCAGCGACAATCAATCCATTTCACTTCATAAATGCTGCGCGGCTGTATTCGCAGATGCAATTGCGACAGCCGATCACTAAAGACCTACGCTTCGTGGAGTGGGTCGATAGCCAAGAGGGATATATCGGCCTCGTCGGGCTCTCTGAGTTTCGAGGGTTCTTACAAGACGCCTCGGGCAATCGAAATGAGCGGATGTTCGACGACAACGTCCGCGGCTTTTACAGGGAAACAGGTGTGAACCGCTCGATATATGAGACGCTTTCACACCCGCAAAAGAACCCCGAGTTTTGGTTGCTCAACAATGGCGTCACGGTACTTTCGTCTAAGGTTCAACCGAAGGCATACCGGATATTAGAGATTACCGATCCGCAAATTGTGAACGGTTTGCAGACCTCGCGCCAGATTCTGGCCTATTACGGAAACAGTGACAATATTCCGCCTGTGAATGATGCGCGTCGGATCCTAGTCCGGGTTATCCAAAACTCGGATGAAGATGTGCGTGACAAGATTATCAGAGCAACGAATAATCAGAATCCGATGCCAGCGGAGTCTCTTTTTACCACGTTCAGGATACATAAGCAGATCGAAACGGCGTTCAAGGCATTCACGGGGGAACCGCTATATTACGAGCGCCGTAAAGGGTTTTATCGTGACCAGCGGAAGCCAATCGCAAAGATCGTAACCGCTCAAGACTTAATTCGGGCCGTGGTTGCGGTAATGACGAATCGGCAAGATGATGCCCGCGGCAGACCGCAGGATTACATACAGGATGAGGGAAAGCGGTGGGCCTTGTTTGGCCACGACGATTACGACGACACGCACATTATGACCGACGCCGAGATTGTCTCTCACCCACCATTCGACATAAGCGTGTACCTGAATTGCGTGCGGCTTGTGCGGCGTGTAGATACTTTTCTTGGCCAGCCGAGATTGAAGCTAGATGCGGAAGACCGAAGAAACATCCGGTTCTACTTGGCTAAATACATGGCATGCGATGCAATAAAGAACGCTTATTGCCCACCTGCAGCGATCGCTGCCATGAACGTAGACGCGGTCACAGAAGATTCTTTGGTTCTACGCTTTAAGCGAGTTCGCAGATTGTACAGGCGCCATGGCGGAAACGATGATGCTGGGCGGTCTCCAGCCCTAAGTGCGGCCCTTAAGAAACTACTGGTGGCAGAGTTCTCGCCATCCAAGAAACGAAGTACTGCCAAAATGGGCGTATCGGCGTGAAAAACTTAATGGGAAAACCGGGGCTGGAAGTTGCGAAAACTGGACGGGGATAAGGACAGGCAGGACGTTCACTAATTTTCTCAGCAGATGGCGTCGCGTCCCACGAGAACCCCATCCGCGGCACTTGAAACCCGCGCCCGCATCCACCGATTCGCCTCGTGCCGTCCCCGCAGCCGCAGCTTCAGATAATTGTCGGTAAGCGCTTCGGTGAATTCGCCGGCGTCGTCGCTGCCCACGACACTCAGCGTGATCGCATCCACGCCTTTGCCGATGAATCCGCGCATGAACGCCAACTTCTTCTCGGTTGCCAGCTCGCGCAGGATGCGGTTGCGCTCGCGGGCTTCATGGACCGGGACTTGATTCGGCATCTTCGCGGCGGGAGTGCCGGGGCGGGCCGAGTAGGTGAAGACGTGGAGGTAGGTGAACGACAGGTCTTCGATCATGCGACGCGTGCATTCGAACTCCGCATCGGTTTCGCCAGGGAATCCGACCATGACGTCGGCGCCGATCGCCGCGGTGGGCATGGCCGCGCGAATCTTCTCGATCTTTTCGCGATAGTGCCAGGGACGATACTTGCGATGCATGCGGCGCAACACCGCGTCACTGCCCGATTGCAGGGGCACATGCGCGTGCTTGGCGATCCGCGGCGAGGATGCGACCAGAGAGATCAGGTCGTCGGTCCAGTCCATGGGTTCGACGGAAGAGATGCGGAGTTTCTCGAGAGCGGTTTCGGCGAGGATGGCGCGAATGAGGGACGGCAGATCGGGCTCCCGGCTTTCGGCTCTCGGCTTCCGGAACCCATGCTCTGAATTGGCGAGTGAAGTCCGAAAGCCGGCAGCCGGAAGCCGAGAGCCGGCAAGATCCCGCCCCCATCTGCCCAGATTGATGCCGCTGATCACGACTTCGCGATAGCCGGAGTCAACCAGACCGTTGACCTCACGCAGGACTTGATCGATTTCGAGCGAGCGGCTTTGGCCGCGCACGTAGGGGATTACGCAGAACGAGCAGCGGTTGTCGCAGCCGTCCTGGACTTTGAGATTGGGGCGGGTGCGTTCATTGGAGGCGTCGAAGACGGGCGCGGCCAGGAGTTCGGTGTGGGCGAAAATGTCGGAGACGAAGATCGGTCGTTGGTCGTTGGTCGATGGTCCAGAATGCGGTCGGGGATGCGACGCCGGATCTCGGACCTCGGACTTCACAATCCAACGCGAGTGCTCGTTCTCAGCTCGCTGATCAGAGATCCGGGAAACCGTGCCGAGCATCGCCAAAGGAACGAATGCCGGGTCTGACGTCTGAGGTCCGAGGTCTAAGATCCGAGTCTGGGCGCCGACGATCTCTGCGAGTCGATGCTTATGCGAATTGCCGATGACGAGGCTGACGCCGGGGAGCGCCGCGATCTCTTCGGGGGCACGCTGGGCGTAGCAGCCGGTCACCACAATTTTTGCTTCGGGATTTTGTCGGCGCACGCGGCGGATCGCGGCTCGCGCATCCTGATCCGCACTCGCCGTCACCGTGCAGGTATTCATGACGACCACGGAAGCTTGCGCGGGAGTAGACGCGCGTGCCAGCCCGCGCTCTTCGAACTGGCGTTCGAGGGCGGCGCCGTCAGCCTGAGTGACACGGCAGCCGAAATTCTCTACATAGTATCCGGGCACGTTCCTATGGTAACGCACCCGTCCGCTTCACCGACGGGGATCAGGCCGAAGCCGCAGTCCTCCGCGACATGAAGCATTCGCGGCAAAAGACGGGACGGCCTTGCGTGGGGCGGAAAGGGACGGTGGTTTGTTTTCCGCATCCCGAGCAGGTGGCCTGGGTCTCGACCTTGGTATAGCGGTTCTGACCGGGCGCGGGGGGAGCGCCGAGGACGGAGACCCGCTTGGTCTTGCAAGCCTTGCAACGCTTGGGCTCGTTCTTAAATTGCTTGTCGTGAAAGAAAAGCTGTTCCCCGGCAGTGAAAATAAAATCACTCCCACAGTCGATACACTTCAGCACCTTGTCCTGAAATTCCATTGAGGATGGCTCCCTTCAGCCCGTTTCCGCGCGCCCACCCGCGGGGAAAGAACTGCGGTGGTTCACCGAAAACACAGGTTGTGTACTGCTCCCCCTCTTACCGCCCCTTGGACTCGGCCCGCCACGCACCCAGGAGGGGCGCGGGCACAACTTTTCGTGCTTTAGATGCCGGAGATGATGAGTATGAAAAATCCCTGCTTGCAGCTCAACGTGGTGGGGGCCAGATCGAGCGGAGCCGCCCCGGGAAGGAGCGGCCCCTTACTGCGTTAACTCTATTGCGTTAGTCCTGTTCTTTGCGCGTTTTCTTACGAGCTCGCTTGCGAGCTAAAGCAGCCTTGACGCGCTTTTTCTCGCCGGGCTTCAGGTAGAAGGAGTGGCGCTTGACCTCCTTGATAATGTCTTCCTGCTGCACCTTGCGCTTGAAACGGCGCAGAGCGTTCTCGAGGGATTCACCCTCTTGAAGTCGTACTTCTGCCAAACTGACACACCCCCAAACCCGTCCGGATGGACCGAATAGTTATTACAAGGAATTGACCGCAAGTCAAGAGGGAGCGTGGAGATTTTGAACGGTGGCGGTCGAGATCGGGAATGAGGATCATTTTGAGACGGTTTGGGGGGGGCGGATGGCCGCCCGGCGCAAGGTCTCTCCACTGCGGTCGAGATGACAATATCTTCAAGATATCTTCGAGATGACAATGTCCGGACGCTCCCCAGGCGAACAGCAGGTTCCTCCACTCCGCCAGCCCTTCCCTTGCGGGAAGGGCTGGCTCCGGTCGGAATGACAAAGTTTCCTCAACATCCCGCTACAAGTCATCAAGTCCCCAACTCTCAGAAAATGAATTTCAGGGATACCTGGATTTGTCTTGGGGCGTAGGCGGCCGTGGGTTTCATGAAGTTGGTGGGCAACGTGTAGTAGCCAGGGTAGGGGGCGATGTTGGCGGTGACGGAGTTGGAGACGAATGTGGTGGCGGAGTTCACCAGTCCATTGGAGGTGATGGTGACGCGCTGGTTGTCGCGGTTGAAGAGGTTGAAGGATTCGGCGACAAGGTTGATTTTGTAGCGCTCATTGAAGCGCACGGTCCGCGTGAGGCGCAAGTCGGCGGTAGCGTAGTCAGGTCCGGTGAAGCCATTGCGGCTGTAGCCGGGGAGCCGGTCGTTAAGGTCGTTGCCGTCCTGATTGGGATCGCCGGCGACGGTGGCGCTGAAGGGGCGCCCGCTGCCGTAGTTGATGACCGAGGAAATCTTCCAATCGTTAAACAAGTGGCCGGCGAGTTCGTGACCGCGATGAAAAGGGTGAGGTTCGACCGAGAAGGCGGCGACCAGGCGATCGCGCTGGTCGGTGACGCTGGGTCCGCGCTCGGTGCTGGGGGCGTAGGAATTCTGAACCGTGGCGGGTTGTCCAGCGACGAGGGCGTCCTGGCCGTCATCGATGGCGCGGGCGTATGTGAAGGAGATGCGCAGGTAGGATCCGCGGGCCACGCGGCGATTGATGGAAACCGTGGCTCCGTCGTAATAACTGGAGGCGGCGCTTTGGAATTCGTCAATGGCGCCGAGTTGAGCGATGGGGCGTCCAAGCGGGTTGATGCAGGGCGGAAACGGGCAGGTCAGCGAGCGAGTGAACTGCCAGGTGGCGAAGGAATCGACGGTGTAGTAGCCGCCCTGGAAGATCGAACCAGTCGAATCGAAGATGGGATAGGTGAGAGCGGTGGGCTGTGGCAGGTTTACATCGAGCGCGCGGATCAGGTGTTCCCCGCGAACATTGAGCAATGACAATTCCACAGTGGTGTGATCGGCCACCTCCTTTTCCAAGGTCAGGTTCGCTTGCTGCACGCGAGGAGTGACAAAGTTGGGGGCGAAGGCGGAGACATGGTTGGTGACGCCCTGGGTGAATCCCGCGGGCAGCGCGCAGGCCGCGGAGTTGAGCGGGCAGGCGACCAGGGGATTGGGATAGGTGGGGAAAACCTGGCGGTCGTAGTAGTTCGTGTTGTTCAGGAAGAGGCTGGCGTCGGTGATCCCGTTTTCGGTCTGGATCACCGAGTTGTAAATCTGCGGAATGCGGGCGAAGAAGATGCCGTATCCGGCGCGCACGACGAGCGGACGTTTGTTGCCGAAGGAGTAGGCGAGTCCGGCGCGGGGAGCGAAGTTGTAAGGCTGGAACGGAACTTTGCCGGAGGGCGGGAAGAGCGGGTTGGAGAGCAGTCCAGCGGTGCTGAAGGTTTGCAGGTCCCAGCGGACGCCGAGATTTACAGCGAGGTGGTCGGTAACGCGCACGGTGTCTTGTGCGAAAGCAGCGTATTCGTTGGTGTTGGGATGCGACGTGGCGCTGCCGAAGTTTTGCAGGTAGTAGTGCGGGACTTGGTGAGCGTAGGCGCGCAGTGGCGAAATCGGGAGGCCAGCTTCCATCGGCGCAAAGGTAAAAGGATCGACCTTGATGGGATAGAAAAGGTATTCGCCGCTTTGCTGGCTGGGGAAGAAATCGTAGATCCAGGTGAGCAGGGCGTCGCCGCCGAACTTCCAGGTGTTGCGGGAGCCATCGTGACTCACGGTTTCCGCGAGGTGGAGGCGATGCTCGCGGGTCTGACGGGGAAGCAGGTTGGAACGTCCCATGCCATCGAGGATCGTTGGAATCTTAACCAGCACGTCGCTGGTATTGCTGTAGGACTGCTGTAGATCGCGCGAGAACTGGGCGCGGAGATGACTGATCCAGCGCGGAGAAAAAGCGGAGGTCAGCGAGAGCGAAGCGGTTTCGGTGGAGACGAGTTCCTGCCCGTTGTTGCTGATGGAGTCGTACGTGACGGGGCTGGCGGGGTCGAGAAACACGTTGTTGGCTCCCCAGTAGCGCGTGGTGTTGATCTTCAGCGCGAGCTGGTGGCGTGAAGTGAGATTGATGTCGAGCTTGGTATAGGAAGTGTTGCCGATTTGCCCGGCGGGATATTCTCCGGCGAGTGAAGTGAGTTGCGCGGCGGCGGCGAAGACCAGGTCATGATCGTTGGCTTCGTAGTCTCCGGGTGTGTAAGGCCCAGTACCGGCAACGGGCACGACTTTTGAAGTGCCGTCGAGGAACTCGACGACGTTGGGGGAGTGGAAGACATGCTGGTCGAAGCCGGCGAAAAAGAAAATCTTGTTGCGCTTGAGCGGGCCGCCAATGGTGCCTCCGAACTGCTGCTGGCGGTTGTGCGGCTTGAACGCCAAGAAAGGATCGGCCGCACCGAAAGAACTGTCGCGCAGGTGATAGAAGGCCGTGCCGTGCAAGTGATTGGAGCCGGACTTGGTGACGACGTTGACGACGGCGCCGCCGGAGCGTCCTTGTTCGGCGCCGTAGGAATTGGTGGACACGCGGAATTCCTGCACGACCTCGGTAGAAACCACATAGGGAGCGCGATCGCGTCCGCGAGGCTGGGCGAAGAAGGCGTTGTTGAAGTCGAGGCCGTCGACCAGGGTGGTGTTCTGGAATCCGCGAATGCCGCCGAACGAGAGATCGCCGTTGGTGGCGGAGGTGAGACTGCGCGGATCCTGCGTGACGCCAGGGGAGAGGAGGGCGAGGTCGGAGAAACGGCGGCCGTTCAGGGGGAAATCGTTGAGGGCGCGTTCATCGAGAAGCGTGGAGACTGCGCTAGGCTGGGTTTCGACCAGCGCGGGCGCACCGGAGACGGTGACATTTTCGTGGGCGCTGGCGATCGTGAGACGGAATTCGAAGACGGCCGCGGCGCCGACATCGACGTGCAATTGGGGCGTGACCTGGGGAGACATGCCTTGGGCAACGACGCGAGCGGAGTAGTCGCCAGGCGGCAGTTCGAGGGTGAAGGTGCCTTCGGCATCGCTGGTCGCGGTGTGGCGTGTGCCGGTCCCGGTATTGACTACGACTATCGAGGCTTGTGGGATGCGGCTGCCGGTGGCGTCCAGCACTGTGCCGCGGATCGCTCCGGTGGCGGCGTCTTGAGCCGAGAGCGGGGCCGCTAGCTGCATGATGAAGAATAGGATGAGAGCGGAGAAAAAGAGAATGTGCGTCGAAGACATAAGGTCGCCCCTGAGTGCGAGATGGTTATCTCGTGAGATCTACTCGGAGGGACCACCCGACGCGCGTTAACCGGACGCGCAGCGGGGAAAGTCCTCGAAGAATTGCCGGAAGGCGCGTCTTTGGTACGCGCGGCCGGAAAGTTCTCTGTGGGCAATCGGGAAACCCAAGTTCTGTATAGCATGGGAGGGGAGGGGAGGTCTGTGATATGAGCCCAACTATTTTGGGATCGTTCCCGGAAGGGGAATGGCGGAGGGCTTTAACCACAGAGGGCACTAAGGGGCACGGAGGAAAACAATTGCGCTCATATTCTTGGGAGGGTGATGCCGGTCTGCACGTGAGATCCTTCCCTTCGCCTGAAAAACGGCTCCGGTCAGGATGACGCCACAGAAACAGACAGTCTCTAATGTCAGATTGCGCCACCGCGAGATTTCAGCCGCTCTTACGCTTGACTGGGGTCTCGTGGTATTTTCAAGTTCCTTCCGAAAACTATGATTCGATCTTATAAAGGTGTGCGGCCGACGATTCCGGCGACCTGTTATGTGGACGATTCGGCGCAGATTATTGGTGACGTGGTGCTGGGCGAGCATGCGTCGGTGTGGATGAATGCGGTGGTACGCGGGGACGTACATGAGATACGCATTGGGGCTCACACCAATGTGCAGGACAACAGCGTGCTGCACGGGATGAAGCAGCAGTGGGGCGTGTATCTCGGGGAGTACGTCACGGTGGGGCATTCGGTGACGCTGCATGGATGCGCGATTGAGGACCGCTGTTTGATCGGGATGGGGACGATCATCTTGAATGGTGCGAGGATTGGAGCGGGATCGATTATCGCGGCGGGGACGCTGATTCCGGAGGGTACGGTGGTGGAACCGGGCTCGTTGTGGATGGGGTCTCCGGGGAAGTTCCGGCGGAAGCTGGAGGCGGCGGATCAGGAGGCAATCATGCGGTATGCGAGGAATTATCTGGGATATAAGGATGAGTATTTGCGGGAGATCAGTACCTAGTACCGAGTACCGAGAATTGTCATCCTGAGCGGAGCAGGACGGTGAGCGAAGCGAACCGGCTTGCGCAGTCGAAGGACCCCGAGTTGGCCGGTGTGTTCGCAGAGTGCGGAAAGGCCTTCTCACGGTGCTCTCGATGGCGTTGAGGTTTACGGAGAGAACTCCCTGATGGGGTTGCGGCGATGTCGAGGGGCGCGGGGTCCTTCGACTGCGCGAGCTCATTCGAGCTCGCTCCGCTCAGGATGACAGAGTAGAAAGGGAACATGATTAAAGCGGTGCGAGGGACGCGGGATTTGCTGCCGCCGGAGACGGCGCTGTGGAATTTTGTGGAGGCGGCGGTGCGGGATGTGTTCCGCGCCTACAACTTCCAGGAAATTCGCACGCCGATTTTCGAGGAGACGGCGCTGTTTGCGCGCGGAGTGGGCGAAGACACGGACATCGTTTCGAAAGAAATGTTCACGTGGGAGGATCGGTCGCGAGCGGCAAGCGAGAACGGGCAGTCGCTGACGTTGCGTCCGGAGAATACAGCCGGCGTCGTGCGCGCTTACATTCAACACGATCTTCAGAAGAACGGGCTGAACAAGCTGTACTACATCGGCCCGCAGTTTCGGCGGGAGCGGCCGCAGAAGGGGCGGTACCGGCAGTTTTATCAGATTGGGGCGGAGGTAATCGGGCCGGCGTCGGCGGGGAGTGAGTCTCCGGCGCGGGACGCGGAAGTGCTGGAGATGCTGGCGACGCTGCTCGACCGGCTCGGCATTACGGATTGGAATCTGGAGTTGAATTCGGTCGGCACGCCTGCCGACCGCGCAGCGTTCAACGACGCGTTGCGCAAGGCTTTGGAGCCGGTCAAGGAAAAGATGTGCGACGACTGCCAACGGCGCGCGGTAACCAATCCGCTGCGCGTTTTTGACTGCAAGGTCCCGGAGGATCAGCCGATCATCGAAACTCTGCCGCGCATCACGCAATTTCTCGGTGAAGATTCCCGCAAGCACTTTGATGCGGTGCAGGAAATCCTGACCAAGGTGGGCGTTCGATTCACTTTGAATGACCGCTTGGTGCGCGGGCTCGACTACTACACGCGGACGGCGTTTGAGTTCACGCATGGGGCGCTGGGGGCGCAGAATGCGATCCTGGGCGGCGGGCGGTATGACGGGCTGTCGGAGGCGCTGGGCGGTCCGGCGGCTCCGGGAATTGGATTTGCGATTGGGGAAGACCGGCTGGTGATGTCGTTGAAGGAAACGGCCGAGGGCGTGTTGCGCAAGCCTGATGTGTATGTGGCTCCGATGGCCGGGATGAATGGCGAGGCGGCGCGGGTGGCGCGGGAATTGCGGCGTCATGATCTGGTGGTCGAATTAGGAGACGACGGGTTCCGGCTGAAGAAATCGTTTGAGGCGGCGA
The DNA here is from genome assembly GCA_013289685.1 of Acidobacteriota bacterium. Taxonomy (GTDB): domain Bacteria; phylum Acidobacteriota; class Terriglobia; order Terriglobales; family Acidobacteriaceae; genus Sulfotelmatobacter. Next base: position 24,131 of record JABCZL010000025.1, read on the forward strand.
CGAAGGCTGGGGCGAAGTACATTCTCATTGTCGGTGAGAATGAAGTGAAGGCGGATGCGTTTGCGCTGAAGAATCTGGCGACGGGCGAGCAGGTGTCGGTTCCGCGGGCGGAGTTGGCGGGGAGGATTCAAGGGTAGATCGGTTCATTGCTGAGTGGGTGTGCGAGTCAAAACCCCCACTTCTCGCGGCAAGAACGCGCGAGAAATGGGGCACCCGGTGAGGGTAGCTGTGGCGAAAGCTTATTCGGAGATTAACGAAACGCTCAGGAATTTCATTCAGGCGCAATCGGTGTTTTTTGTGGCGACGGCGCCGCTGGATGCGCAGGGGCACGTGAATGTGTCGCCGAAGGGGCTGGACACATTCCGCATTCTGGGGCCGAGGACGGTCGCGTATCTCGACATTTTTGGGAGTGGCGTGGAGACCCTGGCTCACCTGCGGGAAAACGGGCGGATTGTGCTGATGTTTTGCGCTTTTCAGGGCGCGCCGAAGATTTTGCGCTTACATGGGCGGGGCCGGGCCGTCGAACCACAGGAGGCGGAGTTTGCGACTCTGCAAGCTCATTTCCCCGTCTATGAAGGGGCGCGTGCGATCATGGTTGTCGAAGTCACGCGGATCAGCGATTCCTGCGGGTATGGCGTCCCGTTGCTCCAGTATGAAGGGGAGCGGCCGGATCTTCCGGCCTGGTGCCGTAAGCGGGGGATCGAGGGTCTGAAGATCTACCGGCAGGAGAAGAACCGGCAGAGTATCGACGGATTGCCGGGGGTCGCAGAGCAGGTCGATTGAAAGTTGACTATCGTGGCGAGACGGGGGGATTGATGAAGATTTGTCTGGTGGCGGTTTTATGTCTGGCTGGTAGCGTCAGTGCGCAGAATGTGAACGCGCCGGCGAAGGCGCCGAGTCCGTTGGAACAGACGCTGATGGCTGCCGAGAAGAGTTATGTGGAGGCGGCGAAGAAGGGCGACAAGGCCTTTTTTAAGCGCACGCTCACCGACGACTTTTCTTTTGTCGGGTTCGACGGGCAGTTGAATAGCCGACAGGAGATGCTTGACCAGGTAGAAGCCGGCACGGATTTGCTGCCCTACGACATGAAGGTGGTGATGGCCGGCGAGGGCGTCGCGATTGTGACCTACGATGTGGTGCTGCGGGTCCCGGCGGCGGAGGATCAGGGGCCTCCTCCGCGGTACCAGCATTTCAGCACGGTTTGGGTGAAGCAGGGGGACGCGTGGAAAATGAAGTTTCAGCAGATGACGGCGTCGCATTGGGGAGACTGGTAGACACACACAATTGTTGATTGTTGATTTCTGATGGTTGATTGAAAATCCACTGTAAGAAAGCATGGTTGACGGGCACTCTGGCGTGAGACTAATATCGCGCCGCTGTCAGAAAGTGCGCTTCTATCAGTAAATCGGAATCAATGAGCAACCAGAAGACACGAGGCACGCGATGAAAAAAACAAGAGTGATTTTTGCGGCGGGGCTGATGTTGGCGACCGCGGCGCTGGCCCAGACAGAGATGCCGAAGCCCGGTCCGGAACACAAGAAGCTCGAGATGTTTGCCGGTACGTGGACGGTGGAAGGCGACATGAAGCCCGGCGAGATGGGTCCGGGCGGCAAGGTGACGGAAACCGAGAGGTGTGAGTGGATGGAAGGCGCATTCTTCCTGGTGTGCCATGCGGACTTTAAGAGCGCGATGGGGAACGGGTCGGGGATTTCTGTGATGGGATATTCCGGCGACGACAAGGCGTACACCTATCGCGAGTTCAACAGCTTTGGAGAATTCATGGACTCGAAGGGTTCCGCTGACGGTGACACCTGGGTCTGGACCGGTGATGAAAAGATGGGTGGGACGGTCATCAAAGGCCGGTTCACGATGAAGATTACTTCGCCCACGTCCTACAGCTTCACCTCCGAAATCTCACAGGATGGAACGAAGTGGACGCTGGTGATGGACGGGAAGGCGACTAAGGCGAAGTGATCGCGCCGGCGTGACAATTGTCATGGTCCGCGGCTGACGAATCGCACTGGGCGAGGGAATCTGGGCGAAGTACGATTCTTCGGAAATCAAGACGTTCGAATCTAAGGAGCACTACCAATGAATTTGAAGGGAATTCTGGTTTCGATCCTGGTTCTGTTTGCGGTCTCTTCCTGGGCGCAGATGGCGCCCAAGCCCGGCCCGGAAGTGAAGAAACTTGACTACTTCGTGGGAACCTGGAGTGTGGAGGGGACGATTGCGCAAGGTCCGTGGGGTGCGGGAGGAAAGTTCAGCTCGACCGACACGTCGGAGTGGATGCCGGGAAGTTTCTTCGTCGAGGGGCACTCGGATTTCAAGATGCCACCAGAAGTGGGCGGCGACGGGAAAGCGACTTCGTTCATGGGATACGATACGGACCAGAATATGTATACCTATGACGAGTTCAACAGCCAGGGGCGGCGCGAGACCTCCAAGGGCACGGTCAGTGGCGATACCTGGACGTGGACGAGCACGCAGAATTACGACGGGCAGGAGGTCAAGCAGAAGATGACCATCAAGGTGTTGACGCCGGCGAGTTACAGTTTGAAGTTTGAAATATCGATCGATGGCACCAATTGGATGACGTTTTTCGATGCGAAGGCGACTAAGAAATAGAGTGCTGGCATGGAACACAAGGTCCCTCGACTGCGCAAAACGAGTCGCTTCGCCCGTCGTTTTGCTTCGCTCGGGATGACAATGTGGAGTAGGTCCCTGAGTCTTCGACGGCGTATACAATTTTGTCATCCCGAGCGAGGATGATCGTTCACGGAGTGAACGAGCACCGCAGTCGAGGGACCTTGCGTTTCGTACCAGTCGGCCGCCAGATCCTTCCAACCGGGGTTCTTTTGTTCGATCAACCACATTTTCTTTTCGCGACGCCAGCGCTTTAGTTGTTTTTAGCGATCGATTGCGTTGGCTACATCGTCGAAGCTTTCCCAATATACGAGACGGGTGCAATTGTAATCGTCCGTGAAGCCTTCACGGATGTGGTTCCTGTGCTCCCACACGCGCTTGCGCAGGTTGTTGGTCATGCCGATGTACAGGGCGCGGCGTGAGGCGCTTTGCATCATGTAGACGTAATAGATGTACTCGTCGCGCATCGGGTGCGCCCGGCTGAACACTTAGGTCCCTCGACTGCGCAAAACGACTCGCTTCGCTCATCGTTTTGCTCCGCTCGGGATGACAATGTGCGAGGAGCATTTCATAGGAATGCGACGCGTGTCTGTGACGAGTGAACATGAAATTCACAGACTGCTTCATCATTTGCGCCACCCGCGGCAGCCTCGGGAGCCGGTCCGTAACTTTGGAGGGCAGGCTCTTCACCGTGGCAGTTGGGTGGGACGGGGTCGCGGGAGTACGATTGAGTCCAGGGCGGTGTCATGAAGAGAATCTATTTCATTTCTTTGGTTGCGTTGGCGTTTGGGTTGGGTGGGGCGAGTGTGACGGCGGAACTGCGCGCCCAGGAGGCGAAACCCACGGGAGATGCGGGGGCGAAGACAGGGCCTCCGGCTGCGGGTTCACAGCCAAGCGAGAAGAACGAGCGTGCCTATTCCGGGATGTACACGTTTCTGAAGGAAGGAGAATTCGTCCAGGTGACGGTCGAGGATACGGGACACGTCACGGGATTCGTTTCGCGATTCGGCGATGGGGAGAGCGACAAGGGAGCGTTTCTGGATCAATTCTTCAAGAGCGGCAAGCTGGAGGGCAATCAGTTGAGCTTTACGACCGAAATCGTCCACGGAGTGTTGTTCGACTTCAAGGGGACAGTGGAGCGCGGTGAGGGAAAGAATCCGGGGGACGAGGCTTATTTCCTGCTGAAGGGCACGCTCACCGAGAGTGCGAGCGACGTAAACAAAAAAGTGACGTCGCACTCGCGGGAAGTTGTGTTCAAGATGTTTCCACAGGATGGCGCTCCGGCGGCTGTGGAGAGAAAGTAAGAGTCCGCACATTTCTTCGTTCTTAGTGGCACGGCTAGCGGCGCGGCTGAAGCCGTGCCCTTCCCAAATCTGGTTATTGTCCAGCGCGGAGAGGGGAAAGGCTCAGGCGGCCCGGAGCTTTCTTGCGGGCGCCTTCGGAGCCGTAGACCAGGTCGGGGCTGCCTTCGGAATCGGAAGACGCTTCGGCCAGAGTGGCTGCCAGAGCGCGGTAGGAGCGGCTGATTTCCGGGCCCTCCTGCAGGACTATGGGCGTGCCGTGGTCGATGGAAGGTGAGACGGCATGGAAAGCGTTGGGAACCTTCCACAAAACCTTGCAGTTCGTAACGTGCTGAACGTCTTCCTCGCTGAATCCTGGAATCTTCTTATAGCGATTCAAAACCATGCGCAGACGGTCGCGGCCGGTGCCTTCTTCGAGGAAGGCGTGAATGCGTCCAGCGCTCCACAGCGAAACTACATCGGTCTGCGCAACCACGAGGACAGCGTTAGAGAGATCGGATAGCAAGCGCGTCGTGGGATCAAGACGGCTGGAGGCATCGACGATGACGAAGCGGTAGTGATTCACCAGCAGATCGAACAGGCGGGCTAGTTCGCCCGGCGTCGGCTCGGTGGGATACGGCTGCTGCGGTCCGGCCAGAAGATGCAATCCCTCCTTGGTCGGAGTCATGAGGCCATCGAGCAGAGAACTGTCGAGGCGATGAAGATTCTGCAGGGCGTCGAGCACGCCGAATTGCGGCCGCAGGTTGAGATGAAGCGAAGCGTGGCCGATGGGCGCAAAATCGACGAGAACGACATTGCTGTGAGACTGCTGCAGGGCGACCGCGGTATTGACCGCAGCGGTGGTGCAACCCGCGCCTCCCTTGGCGCTGAGGAAAGTGAACACCCGGGCCTTGCCTGCGCCGCCCAAACTGCGAGTGCGGGAGGAACTGAAGCGGGTGAGAGCTTCGGTCAAGGGTTCGGACCCGGCGGCGGAGCGATCCAGATACTCGCCAGCGCCGGCGCGCATGCTGGCCACGATGCTGGCAGGATTCGTCATGTCGCCGTTGGCGAAGATGGCAATCTGCTGAGTGGTGGCGCGAATCAGTTCGATGGTGCGGACGGCGCGCTGGGCGTCCTGTGCGGGAATGTCGACGATCACGACTTCGGCGCGCGAATCCTGCAACTGGCGGAGGATGGCGTCGGTGGGTCCGGCGGGAAAACCGACATGGCTGAAAACCGGTTGTCCCAGACGCGTCGCTTCCAGACGACTTTGCAGAGCGGATAGGTGGTCCTGGTCCTCGGTCAAGAGGGCGACGGCGATCCCATGCATGGTGCGGCTCTCGCTGATTTCTCTCGGTGTCTGCATGTTAGAAAGAGAACGTACTCTCCGCCAAGTGACCTAGGTAACGCACGACCGTACCTTCGCTTGTACAGCTCACATCTTGATCAACGTGTGTGGGGGAATTTCACAACGTAGATTAGCCCGAGGCGTCGCCCCTGTTACGGGACATTGTAAGCCATGATGAGGGAGTTGAAAAGATGTTTTGCTCGAGTTTGTGTGAGAAGCGTATTCGGGAGGACATGGAGCGCAGCACCCTGGGACGAATCCAGCCTAGCCCAAGACAGGGCGCGCAGAAGAGTGGGACAGAGGCCGGGCTTCCTCGTGCTCGTGGTGGGGATGGAGGGCGGAGACGCGCGGGAAAGAAGCTTCGGAGCACTCGGGGAGGTACTCGTAGCCCTCGAAGCGGACGGCAACGCCGATTTTGGTTTCCGGGTGAGGCGTTCCCGAAGAATCAGGAGCGCTTGGGGCCGGCCGCTCGACCCGCAAAACGTGGCCTCGGCAACGAACGGGCATACTCTCACCCAGGGTGATCTCCGAGGGCATGCGGAGCGTGAGTTCGATCTCGGAGCCTTCGGCGAGCGGAGCGTTGGTGAAGAAAAAAACTCCGCGCGAACTGAGGTCCTGGGTGAATCCGACGCCTTCCACGGAGGTTCCGGGCTGGCGCAGCGAGAGCGGGAGTAGATAAGGGAACCGCTGTCCGACACGGCGTTCAATCCCAACCGGAGGAGTGGTCATCGTCGCGTGACTCCCTTTGCCGAGTAAGCCGAAAGCGCAGGCGCTACTTTAGCTCACGGCGGACGATAAGAGAAGCGCCAAGTTGGTTAAGTCGGCTAAAGTCTTCCAGATTTGGGAAAATTACAAACCCTTCATAAACTGGGACTTGGAGCTTACGGGTGGGCCGACCGGGTCGTTAGAGCGAAATCGGCCTGTGGAAAACTCAGCCGAGGCTGGGCGGATTCCGCTGGAGCGCGCTCGCGCTCGCGATATAGTGGTGCGCGAGATGTTGCGCCGTCATCCAAAGAACTGATCGTGACTAGAACTGATCGTGGCTGAGTCGAAAGTTACCATCCAAGAGAATGCATCTGCCAGCGGCGGCCAGGCGGCCGAGAGCCGCACGCTGCGCTGGCAGGCCGCCGGACGCGCGCTGCGGCATCGCAACTTCCAGCTTTTTTTCAGCGGACAATTGATTTCTCTGATCGGCACCTGGATGCAGACCGTGGCGCAGTCGTGGCTGGTGTACCGGCTGACGGGGTCGGGCCTGAAGCTGGGGGCGGTTGGATTTGCCAGCCAGATTCCTGTGTTCCTGTTTGCGCCGCTGGGCGGCATTGTGGCGGATCGCAACAACCGGAAGCATGTGGTGATCGGGACGCAGGTTGCATCGATGCTGCTGGCGTTCGTCCTGGCGGCAGTCACGCTGACTCACGCCATTGACCACCGGGTCTGGCTCATCTTCGTGCTGGCCGCATTGTTGGGGGTGGTGAACGCGTTTGATATCCCTGGGCGCCAGTCGTTCCTGGTGGACATGGTGGGCAAGGAAGACTTGATGAACGCGATCGCGCTGAATTCTTCCATGTTCAATGGGGCGCGCGTCATTGGGCCGGCGGTGGCGGGCGTTCTGGTGGCCCGGTTGGGTGAAGGCTGGTGCTTTTTCGCCAACGGCGTGAGTTACATCGCGGTGATCGCCGGGCTCATGTTGATGAATGTGCACGCCCCAGCGCGGGTTTCGGCAGACACGTCACCCTGGGAGCACATCCTCGAAGGCTTTCAATTTGTAAACCGCACCGCGCCGATTCGAGCGCTGATGATCCTGCTGGGACTGGTGAGTGTGACTGGGATGCCTTACGTGGTGCTGATGCCGATTTTTGCCGACAAGATACTGCATCACGGCGGGCAGGAATTCGCGTCGCTGATCGGATCGCACGATCTGGGAGCAGTGCGACTGGGAATCCTGATGGGCGCGGCAGGCGTGGGAGCGCTCCTGGGCGCGCTGACGCTGGCCGTGCGGTCGGGAGTCAAGGGCCTGGGAACGTGGGTCTCGGTATGCTGCGCGGGGTTTGGCGTGAGCCTGATGCTGTTCTCATTTTCGACGTCGTTTTGGTTGTCGGTGCTACTGCTGATGCCGGTGGGCTATTTCATCATGCTGCAGATGGCATCGTCGAATACGCTGATCCAGGTAATGGTGCCGGATGCGCTACGCGGGCGAACCATGGCGCTGTACTCGATGATGTTCATGGGGATGGCTCCGCTGGGAGCGTTGTTGGGTGGCGCGCTCTCGGACCGGCTGGGCGCGCCGCTCACGGTGGCGATTGGTGGTCTGGCTTCAGTGATGGGAGCGTGGTGGTTCAGCGTCCAGCTGCCGAAGATTCGTGTGGAAGCGCGCCAGTTGATCATCGCGCAGGCCATGGCGGGTGGGGAGCCGTCGGAAGAGATGTCGGCCCCGGTGGTGGAGGAGTAGCGCCGAGACAGCGGTGGCCGACCTCGGAGGTCAATGAGCGAAAACGCTTATCGGGCCCGCTATAATCACGCCGATGGCCAGCGACACCTTTCTCGCGTGGGCGAACCGGACCGTGCTTCGCCCGGGTCGCGAAGAGCCCTACCTGTCGATCCAGGACATCGTCGTTTTCGTCCGTGATCTGGAAGTGAGTAAGCGGTTCTACCTGCAACAATTGGGCTTCGAACTCCTCACCGAACAACGCCTTCCCACCGGCGAACGCTGGATCGAGGTGGCGCCTCCCGACGGCAGCGCGAATCTCGCGCTGGTTGAACCAAAGCCCGACGCGCCGGAATACAAGCTGATTGGCGGCTACCGCTGGGTCCTGTTCATGACCGAAGATGTCAACGCCAAGTACAAAGAATGGAGCGAACGTGGTGTTCGTTTCGTAACTACTCCGGAGACGCCGGGGTGGGGCGGCACCTATGCGCGTTTCGAGGATCCGGACGGGAATGCGTTTGGCCTGGAAGGCTTCGACGAGGTGAAGCAAACCCTGGAGTCGCGCCGGCGGGCGCAGGCCGAGAAACTCGAATCCGAACGACGCACCGCTCAGGAACTGGAAATAGCTCGGCAGGTGCAGGCACGGTTGTTTCCGCAGATTCAGCCGGAGTTGAAAACGGTCGAGTACGCGGGAATCTGCGTGCAGGCGCGCCAGGTGGGAGGGGATTATTTCGATTTCCTGAATCTCGGGCCGCAGCGGCTGGGGTGGATCATCGGCGATGTTTCCGGCAAAGGGATCGCCGCCGCCCTGCTGATGGCGAATTTGCAGGCCAGCCTGCGGAGCCAGTCGGCGCTGGCCTTCGATCAGCCCGAGGCGTTGCTCCGCTCTGTGAATCGCCTGTTCTATGACAATACCGGCGACAGTGCCTATGCCTCGCTATTGTTTGCCGATTACGACGAAGCGGCAGGGCGACTGCGCTACGTCAATTGCGGCCATTTGTCAGGGCTCTTGCTAAGAAGCGACGGCAAGGTGGACCGGCTCGATTCCACCAGCACACTGCTTGGACTGTTTAGAGACTGGAAATGCTCGATACAAGAGCATGAGCTTTTTCCCGGGGACGTGCTTGCGCTTTACACCGACGGAATCACCGAAGCCAGTAACGAGCAAGGAGATGAATTTGGCGAGCGGTGCCTGGTTGAGTCGCTTCAGGAACATCGTGACCTGCCGTGCCAGGCTTTGTTGACCGCAATCGTGGATGGTGTTCGGCGATTCAGTTTTCAGGAACAACACGACGACATCACGGCGATCGTCGCGAAGTTCAAGGCTACTGGCTGACGTGTCGTCGGGTGGTGAGGTCCTCTGACCTCTTTCCGTGGCTCGGGCTGCGACAATGCGCCCGATGGCGGAAAATGCTATTACACTCGCTGACCCCGCTACAGACTGCGGAAGCGATCTTTCACTTCGCGGACGAACTCCATGAATTTCGGCTGGGTGATGATCTGCGGATGCCAGCAGAGATCACGTTCGACCAAGTCGTAGGTCTCGACGATGTGCGAGCCGGGCAGCGGATTGCCCTTGGCGTCGTGATCGCGTCCCATGAGCCAGAGATGATCGGCGACGGCCGCCGCGGCTGTAATGTCGTGCGTGACCACGATGATGGTGTTGAGTTCATCCATGTTGGCGACCTGTTGGATCAGGGCGCTGGTCTTTTCCAGCATGAGCAGGTCGAGACCACTGAAGGGTTCGTCCATCAGCAGGAAGTGGTCGGAGCAGAGAATTTGCTGGATGATGGCGCAGCGCTGGCGCTGTCCTCCGGATAGCTGAACCGGGTACAGGCGTGCCTTGTCGACCAGATCGAACTCGGTCAGGTACTGAATCACTTTTTCGCGCGCGGTTTTGTCGTCCTTTTCTTTCTGGTTGGCCGCGAGCAGCAGGTTCGACATCACCGTGCGATGTTCGAACAGAGGATAGTCCTGGGCGACGACTCCCACTTCGCCAGCCTGCACCGGGCGATCTTGTCCGTTAATGGTGACGCGGCCCGAGGTCGGCTTGTTGAGTCCGGCGATGATGCGGAATAGCTGTGTTTTGCCGATGCCGCTGGGGCCGAGGAATCCCACAACCTGGCCCTGGACGTGATCGGAACAAATGATGTCTTTGATCTCAGCGCTGACATGTTTGAGGATGGGACGGCCGTCGTATTCGAGGGAGACGTCCTCCACTTTCAGCAGCGTTTTTCCGTAGGTGTACGTGGGCATGGTGTCGTCTTACTTCCGCTCCAGAGTCAGATCCGCATAAGGACAGAAAACGTTGCGCAGAAGTCCGATCGCGTAGTCCTGTCCCAGGCCAAGCAGCAGGATGGTTAACTGAATCGCAAACACCGCGCTCAGATGGAAATGTTTGTTCTGGTTCAGAAGCATGGCGCCCACTCCACCTTCGGAGCGCGAGATGCCCTCGACCATGGTCAGCATCATCCATCCCATGGCGGCATTCTGGCGCAGGACTTCGAAGGCCTTGTCCGCTTGACCAATCACGACCACTTCGTAGACCACGCGCCATTCACCCATGCGGAGGGTGCGCGCCAGATCGAACCTTTCCTTGGGAATGCTAGCGACGACTTCGGCCATGCCGGTGACAAAGAAAACCGATACAGAGAAGACCAACAGATATAGTTTGAGCGCATGTCCTGTGCTGGCCATTAACGTGAAGAAGAACGTCAGGCCCACCATGGAGAGAAAACGCAATTTGCTGAGCAGCGTGACGATCGGCCGAAAGAAGGGGATGACCGTGAGGTAGGCCATCAGCAGCGAGAGCAGTGTCGCCAGAGCGATGGCCTGCAGGTTCAGGTAGAAGCTGGTGATCAGCTCTCCGCCCAGGCCTTCCATCCACATTTCCCCGAGCGCCTGCCAAACTTCCTTGGGCTTGGGGAGAAAAACTGTGGGCGAGAAGACCCAGATGAAAAACAGCATCACCAACTGCAGTCCGACCAGCCAGCGTACGGTTTGTTTGGAGATCACCCGATTGGGCGATAAAACCTCAATGGCCTGATTCATCTGTGTGTGCCGCTGTCACTTTGAGCCTATAGCCGCATCCTTGTCATTTCGAGCCGTCTATTTGTCATTTCGAGCGAAGCGAGAAACCTGCTTTTCGCCTGCTGCCGGCGGACAGCAGTTTCCTCGTCGCTGCGCTCCTCGGAATGACAAACTCCAACGCGCTGGTTAGCTGCCGGACAACGTGATTTCCACGCGGCGGTTCGCGGCCTTGCCGGCGGCCGTGTCGTTGGTGGCCACCGGATTCTGCGAACCGTGTCCCACGATCTTGAAGCGGTTGTCGGGGAAGTTGCGCGGCGCATGCTTCTGCAGCCAATCTTTCACCGCGGCCGCGCGGGCATCGGATAGCGCCTGATTCACTCCCTCACTGCCGGTGTTGTCGGTGTAGCCATCGACCTGAATGAACAGGCCGGTGATGGCGAGCGAGTCTTTCAGTTCCGACATGGTCCGCACACCTTCAGTGGTGAACGTTGCCTTGCCGGTATCGAAGTTGATGGAGTAGGACCGCTTCGAAACCACCGGGCCGGACTCATTGGCGGCATATTGAGGAGCTTCGCCCTCAGCGCCACCGCTGCTCATGCGAGCTTGTGCTCCGGTGATGTAAGACTTATCTTCAATGTCTTTCACGTCGGGAATGGGCGTGTCTTTGAACAGCGCGGGATACTGCTGAGTGGCGATCTTGGCAAACACGGTGTAGGTCGAGCGGAAGTTGTCGTTGGAGCCCGGCTCGAGGCCGAACAAAATCAGGTTGTCAGCGAGGTTGTTGACGGTCGAGCCGCCGAGATCAACTTTCAGGTTTTGCGCGTCATTCTCGGTTACGCCTTTGTAGTACTTGTACCAGTAGGCTTCATCCTGGTCGTTGTAAACCTTGGCGCTGATGGCGGAAGCTTTGTGCAGCACCTGATCGAAGGCCTTGACCTGGTCGCCGGCCTCGAAAGTGGCCGCCAGCATGCCTTCAATCTCGGCGCGATTACGTTCGAAGAAGTTCTTGGGGCCGAGAATCACAGCCGGCATCTGCGAGCGATACTGCTTGGAACTAACGACCTTGATTAGCCCGCCCTTACCTTTAGCGATCGTAACGTCGCCCGGAGTCCAGGTCACCACCGCGTTGACGCAGACGTGCTTGGTTTCTCCGGTGAGATGTCCGTCTTTCACGACTTTGCGGTCATCGCACTTTCCAGCGACATAGTCGGCAGCGGCTACGTTGTAGTCGGAGGCGTTGAGCCAGTTGACCGCGTCCTCATCGTAAGTCTTCTCGTCGGGGTTGTTTTTGATGTTGTTGTCGCCTTCCCACTTCTGGGCGATGTTCCAGTCGCCGTCGCGCAGCACACCCTCAACCAACAGGCCTTTCGCCTTCTGGGGATCGCTCTTCACTTCGGGCGGGGCCATGAGCGAGTCTTCGCCGCGGCTGTAGCCGGTAGCGCCAATCACTTTGGCCTGGAACTCGTTCCCCAGTTTCTTGAGCTGCGGGTTGACGGCGGCGAGAAACTGTCCCGAACCGTCACCCATGATGACCACGAAATTCGCGCCGTTGGAACATTGGGATGATCCGCTGGAGATCTCGCGGGCGCAGGCAATCAGGTCTTCCTGCATTTTGCCTGTGTCATCCTGACGGACGAGCGTCAGGTTGACCCCGTGCTTCTCCATCAGCGAGCCTTTGGTCGTGTTCGCGCCGCCGTTGGCGTAGATCATGTTGATCTGTGCGTTCCATTCCCAGATTTCACCGCGAATGAGCGTCGCGGGAATGCTGGCGGCGGCCGCAGTGGGAAGCGCCACCGGTTCCACGTTCTGCACCAGCGCTTCTTTTACATCCGGCAGCGCCGCCTTCTCGGGGACCAGCGCCTTCATCACGCCGGGAGTGGGAATCCAGCCAAGTTCCGCGGCCTTGCGGAGTCCAAACACAAAACCCACGACGAGCAGAATGATCAGAATGATTTTCGGGCCAGTCTTGATGTGTGCCATGCCTTGCGTTTCCTCCCCGTGTACAGCTCTTACTCAGAAATCCTGGTCACTCAAACTGTTTACTTGAACATGTCTCCATAATCGCCTGCACTTTTCGCGGCAGGCGGAGCATCGCTGCTCTTTCCAGCCGGAACCGGGACCGGCGCCGCGGTCGCGCCCGGCAGCAGGAAAGCAGTGTCGGTTGCGCCCGACGTCAGCAGTTTCTGCTCGTAGGCATCGAGTTTCTCGAGCGCTTCGGTCTCGACCGCGCCGTTCTCGAGATCGATCGTGTCCATGAAGTTCTGCGCCAGGCGCTGGAAGTCTTCCATCTCGCCGAGTTTGCGTCCGGCCTCTTCGGCGAGGTGCTCCATGGTCTGGTTGTAGAGTTCTTTTTCGTCGCCTGTGCCCTTGATGACGGCGAGTGCCGTGCGGTAAGCGCGATAGGCGGCGTTGATCGTCTTGTACTCGATTTCCGCCTGCTTGACTTCGTTGTCGGTGTCTTCGATGTAGAAGTCGATATGGACCGCCCACTTGCTGAGCAGGTCATAGATGTTTTGCAGCTTGGCCAGGAGCTGCTGGTAACTCATATTCGACTTCTGCAGGCGTCCGGCCTGATTGGCCTTGGCCTTCATCTGCAGGGCCATGCGGAGTTGCTCGTTCTGGTCCGCGGTACTGGTGGCGAGTTTCTTGGCATGGGCCGCCAAGCGCATGTTCTCGTTGGCCAGGGCTTGGTTCTTGTCGATGACGTTCTTCAGGTACTGGATCTGTCCGCTGACGTTAGATATTTGCTGCGACATCACGTCACGGCGCTTGCGCATCTGCGACAGGTGATCTTTCAGGATGCCAATGGGATCGATGTTGATGATCAGCCCGGTAATCCAGCGCATGAGCAGGCGGAATAGGAGATGCGTGCGGCTGCTGAAAACCACAAACAGCACCGCGGCTATCATGCCCGCCAGATAAAGCATGTGCAGGGTGTCGGCCAGCATCGAAACGATGAAGGGCACGATCTGGGCCCAGCCATAGACGGCCGCGGCCGCCGCCAACACGATGAAGATCATTCCGGTCTTGCCCTCGGGGCGCGACCAGAAAGATTTCAGTTCATCACCGAGATTCGTGGGAGTTGAAGGCGTGATGCTCATGGGGCTTTTTCCTTAATCTCAAATCTCTTCTTCGATTCTTATCCCTGGAGAAGGCTGACGTACTTGGCCTTCTCCTGATCGATCTCAAGAGCGCGACGCTGGACAGCGATCGCAAACTGCGACTCGGCGCGCTGAATCTTGCCCTGCGCTCCCACCAGTTCGGTCGTGACTTCCGACAGCCGCTGCTGGAGCTGTGCAATCTCTTTCTGCTTTTGCGCGATCGCGTCGGTGACGTCCTGCACTTTCTTCTGCCGATCGTCAATCTCTCTCTGCTTGGTGGCGGCGGCCGAATTGGCAAACGACTCCTGCTCGGTCTGCAAGGCGACTTTCAGGCCGTCGAAGGTAGCGAGAATTTTTTCCTGGGAGAGCCCCTCCTGTGCTTTCGCCTGAATCACCGCGGTCTTGAACTTGGTACGCTCATCGAGCGACGGGATCGCTGAAAGCGGATCCAGATATTTGTGGATGGTGGCGCAGACCTGGGTCGCTTCGAAATTCGTTTTCGTCAGAATCCTCTGGTAGACGTGCTCGGTCTCTTCACTCATGGGCTGCGCCGTCACCGGGCGATACGCGGGAGTATCGGCAGAAACCGCGACTGGTGCGGCCACGGGTGCTGCTTCGGTGTGAGGCTGAGGATGCGCCGGCGCTGTTTTTTGCGCGTCCCCCGGCTTGGGATCGTCGTCTTCGATAATGACGTGCTTCAGGCCGTCGATGAATTTGTTGCTCATAACGTCCGCTCCATGTCTATTGCTACGTACACTCCCGCTGGCCAGTTCCCCGGCGACCCGGCTCCTGATCGGTGTTTCCTCGTATGTTACTGAAAATGATCGTCTCGTTGTAGCTTCGCGTGGAGTGGGTACCTGGTCTACCAACGGCTGCCATTCCGCGGGAGGTCCCGCGACGGTCAACACTGGATGCTATGGCTTGGGGAGGGTGATGTCAACGTCAGGATTGGCGCGGAATATTGCACTTCGCAAAGCAATTTTGCAGAAGCCGATAGCCGGGGGCTATTGACTTGGCTTCGGGCTATGCGGCCGGAGCGAACGCGCAATCAAAACCAGTCCGCCCACCAGCAGAATTAGCATCACCATGGTGTTGAAGAGGCTGGATCCGCGAAAGTAGATGTGCATGTTCGCGATGATGCCCGCGAAAATGAACAGGGCTCCGGCAACGGTCAGCAGCCATCCGATGGTGCTCTTGCCGTTCCAGAACAGAATGCCGACGCCGAACAGCATGGGCAGAAGTGTGACGCCGAAACTGCTGCCTCCCCAGAAATTCCAGTAGGAACTCACCACGGTCACTTGATTGGTGATGAGGAAGCCTCCAATGCACGCCATGGCAAAACCGAGAAGAAACATGCCGAGCCCGCCGGAGGTTCCACCGACATCGCCGAATGAACGGTTGTCGTTGTTCATGAGCGGAAGCATAGCACTTTGAGCTTCTGCGGGAAATGATGAAGAAGTTGAAACGATGGTTCGGTATGACATCTTGCAATAACCTATTTGCGAAGTGCGCTGCGGCCGAGGGCGACCAGGAAGATTGCGCTCTTGCCGCGAGCGTGGGGCGAGAAGAAGTTGACTACGTCATCGTCGTAAAAAGTCAGGCCGCTGGCGCCAAGGCTCTGTGCATACGCGGCGAGGTACAGTTTGCCTCCCAGGATGCCGGCTTCCAGCTGCGCGGCACGGTATCCGCGGTTCCCGTAGCGCTCCAGAATCTTCTTCAAGTCGGCGAGGAAGAACACGTCGACGGCGGCATCGGCGGGGAGCTGTTGTTCGAGTCCCAGGAAGCCGGCCTTATCGCGGAAGTCGCCGGCCTTCAGCAGTTCGAGCGACTTGCTGTCCCAGTGATAGAAGTAGGCTCCGGCGGCCAGGCCGTCCACGTTGTTCACGATCAAGTAGAGATCGTTGAGGTGAAGATCGTTCAGGTGGCTCCCGAGCGGTTCGAGAAAGTCGGCAGGAATTCCACGCGTGGCGCGATCGAGCAGGAGAGAAAGCTGCGGCAGGGTGATCGATTCGCGCGAGAACTGGCGGGTCGAACCGCGGCGCGAGATCACCTTTTCGATGGAGTCTTGAGGAATGGAGTCGCTGGGCAGTTGCAGTGATGTGATTGTTCCCTTGGGCGAAGGGAAGTCATGCGCTGGCGTCTTGCCGCGCACGGCGGCAAGCTCGCCGGCGGAATCAAGCGAAGAGGCCTCGTGCATTTTGCGCATGGCGGGATAGTCGACCTCTTCTTTCGAATACGGAACGATCGGAAGGTTGAGAGGGGGAATCTGCGGTGGGCTGGACGGGGTCGATTGCTGATGCCCGATCGAAACCAAAGAGAATGCCACCTCTCGTTTGGTGTCGAGGCTGAGCAACTCGTTGATCTGTGAGTCGACGAACCCGGTCAGAATGTTTGCTGGAAGATTCGAGGCTTCGGCCATCGCCAGAAGATTGGCAAGGATGGTGCCATTATCCCAGCCGAAGTGGCGATAGGTGCGCGAGCGGTATTTCCAGGCGTTGCGCCAATACGTGCCCGTACAAATGATGGTTACCGGAGCGTGGGCGATCGATGGGTCGCTGCCCGTGGCCTCGACCAGCGTCTGCCGGAAGTCGCCCGCCCGCAGTTGGCGCAAACCGAATTCGGCGACGCCGAAATGGTAGACGCCAGCCGCAAGACCAGCAGAGTTGCCGCCGGGAAGGCTCTCACCTGGAAGATCGGCACAGACGACGTAGAGTTCGATTTCGTAGAGTGCGCCAGTGCACGCTGCAGCGCGAAAAAAGGTTTCACCTTGCTCGTGTTTCTTACTGCGGACCACTCCGGCGGAGAAGAAGAGCAGTTTCGCCAGCGTCTCGAGATTGGGAATCGCTTCGGCTGACGCTTGTCGCCCGGAAGTCGCGATGGCGTCAAGCGCGGCCCGGCCAGTCTCGCGGAAATCTCTGGGAAGACGCATGACTTCGAGCGTGGGATAAATCTTGAACAAGAGCGGCTTGTTTTCCCAGTCCAGAAAATGCGGACTCGTCCGCACGCTGAGCAGAGAATGCTTGGTGCCGCTGTGATATTGCCAAGCGGCGTCGAGGTGTTTGTTCTGGCTCAACGAAAAAAACTCCTGGGTATCAGCGGTATGCGGTGGGGGGCAGGCCGGTGATGCGGATTCCGGCGTGGCCTTTGAAGCGAATGTTCATGCCGATGAGCAGGGCGGTGATCTGCTCCACGATGCGCGCGTTTTGGAGCGGTCCACCGTCGATGGGGCGGACTCCGGGAATCTTGGCCGCCAGTTCGCGGGTGAGTTGGGCGGCGTCGGAATCGTTGCTGCAGACGATGACGTCGCAGTCGAGTGGGGCGTCGCCATTGAGCATTTCGGCGGATAGATTGTGGAAGGCGGCGACCACGCTGACTTCTCTGGGCACGAGTTCGGCGGCCTGCTGCGCGGCGGAGCCCTGCCAGACGCCCAGAGTTCGGGAGGCGCGTCCGCCGACGCTGGCGGCCAGCGGAACCGTGGCGTCGATCAGGATGCTGCCCTCGGTCATGGCGGGTTTGAGTTGTTTGAGCAGCGCGGCTTGCGCTTCAAAGGGGACGGTCAGCATCAGGATGTCGGCGGCGGCGCAAGCGACGCTGTTTTCCATGCCGGATACATTGGCATCAGGGCCGGCCCGGTGCTGAATGGCTGCGGCGGTCTGCTGGGCGCGTTCTTCGTTGCGGGAACCGATGATGACGGCCTCTCCCGCGCGGGCCCAGCGCAGGGCAAGTCCCATGCCGGCCGGACCGGTGCCTCCGATGACTGCGATCGGGCGAGTGCCTGAGCGATTCGCAGTCGTCGTCATGCGAACTCGGCCTCCATCGCCTGCTCGGCGATGCATTCAGCTTCATTCAGCGGGACTTTGATCTTGATGCGAGAGTAGGTGGTGTTGCGCTCGGCAGGGATGCGGCCCATCTCCAGGATCAGCGACTGAAAATCTTCTGGGCTGGTGTATTGGCCGGCGGTTGCTCCGGCTTCGCGCGAAATGTTTTCCTCCATCAACGTGCCGCCGTAGTCGTTGGCGCCTGCGTGCAGGCAGAGTTGCGAGAGACGGCGATTCAGCTTCACCCAGGAAACTTGGATATTGTTGATGGAACCGGCAAGCAGCAGGCGCGCCAGCGCGTGAACTTTGAGATGCTCCGCGAGCGTGGGACCGGTGCGAGCCAGTCCTTGATGGAAGAGCAGCGTGTTTTGATGGACGAAGCCGAGCGGAACGAACTCGGTGAAGCCTCCGGTCTCGGATTGAATGTCGCGCAGCAGTCGCATCTGGCGGACCCAGTGCGCGGGAGTTTCGGTGTGGCCGTACATGAGCGTCGACGTGGTGCGGATGCCGCAACGGTGCGCGGTGCGGATGACTTCGACCCATTGCGCGGTCGAAAGTTTGTTGGCCGAAAGAATGTGGCGGATCTGATCGTCGAGAATTTCAGCGGCGGTGCCGGGCAGAGTGCCGAGGCCGTTATCGCGCAGCATGGAAAGATAGTCGGCCAGCGGCATACCGGTGAGTTCGACGCCGTAGACAATTTCCATCGGCGAGAACGCGTGGATGTGCATGCGCGGAACGGCGTTCTTCACCGCGCGAAGAATGTCGCGGTAATGGAATTTGGGAAGATCGCGCGGCAGGCCGCCCTGGATGCAGACTTCGGTGGCGCCGAGTTGCCAGGCTTCGATGGCCTTGCGAGCCATGTCGTCGAGAGTGTGGAAGTAGGTGTCGGATTCGCGCGGGCCGCGGCTGAAGGCGCAGAACTTGCATCCCACGAAACAGATGTTGGTGAAATTGATATTGCGGTTCACCACGTAAGTGACGATGTTGCCCGCGAGTTCGGCGCGCAGCAGGTTGGCGGCGACGAGCAGGCCAAGCAGGTCATCGCCTTCGGAGTTGGCCAGTGCGTAGGACTCATCCAGCGACAGGTCGGCGCCGTTCTGCGTCTCGAGGATTTTTTCCAGAGAAGCGCGCGATGCCGGAGTCAGGCGCGGGGCGAGGTCAGACCATTCGAGCGAAGGGAAAGCTTCCAGCTGAGAAGTCGTGAGTTCGTGCATCACCCTCTCCGTAGAGACGTAGCTTGCTACGTCTCTTCTCGCCACGTGCTGACGTGCCCGCGACGGCAAGACGTTGCCAGCAACGCCTCTACAGTGTAGCGGAAGTTTACCGGAAGAAGTCTACCGGAATAGGTCGGCGGATGCAGGGCGGAGCAGCTCCCCGACCCCGCCTGCGCCGGGTTCGTATCGGAATCCGCGGACGATGCAGGCGGGGGCGCGGTTGAGTTTGCCGCAGACCAGTCCGGCGGCGCAGGCCAGTTCATCGGCGACTGCTTCGACGCTGGCTTTGAGTTTGTAGCCGTGGGAGTCGCGTCGGCCGCGGTCGTCGCGCAGAGGCTTCATTCCCGCAATGCCGATGGCGAACTCGGTCAGGCCTTCGCGCCAGGGACGGCCAAAACTGTCTGTAATGATGACGGGGATGGCGAGTCCGATGCGGCGTTTCAAGGCGCGGCGGAGGTTGGCGGCAGAGCGGTCTGAATCTTCGGGGAGCAGCAGCGCGTGCGCGCCTCCGTTGACGTTGGAGACGTCGACACCGCTGTTGGCGCAGAGGAATCCGTGGTGCGTCTCGGTGATGAGGACGCCGTTCTTGCGGCGTAGGACGGCTCGGCTCTCGCGCAGCGCTAATTCGATGACGCGGGCATCGAGGGAGTATTGTTTCGCCCAGGCGATGGATTCGGCCGAGGGGTTAATTGTGGCGAGATCGACCAGGCGGCCTTCAGATTTGGAGACGATTTTGTGTTTGACGATGAGAATGTCGCCGGATTGAAGGTGGAGGCGGCATTGGCGCAGGGCAGCGAGCAGTTTGTCGGCGAGGGAATCGCCGGGGTGGATTTCGTCGGTGAGTGGGATCGGGATCAGGCGAAGTTCGGGACTCGTGCGGCTGGCCTTGGCCTTTCGCGATGAGTCGGCGCTTGGCATAGGAGGTAATGAGCAATACCCGACATTGGGTGGCGCAGCGCTTTCCGCGCTGCGATTGGGCGAAACTCACACTCATCTTAGGATATTTGTTGCAGCGCTGGAAGTCGCAGCGCCCACCCCAAACCAAGCCTCTAGCACCCTGTCATTTCATCTGCCGGAGACAGAGACGTTGCAAGCAACGTCTCTACGAACCGGCGCCGCTGCGGAGCTGAACGGACGAAGCGTCCGTCCCTACCCGGGGATATTCTCGAACCAGGCGCTGGGCCCGGGTTTCGCCGGGGAGCGAAATCAACTGTTGCAGGTCTTCGGGATTGTCAACGTCCACCGCGATGCCGGGCAGTTTGAGAATGACGCACGGCTTGCCGGTCGCTAGCGCGGCGGCGTTGTGCGGTTTGAAGCTGTCGTTGCCGAAGCGGAGCGGGAATAAGTTAGCCGGACTGCGGAAGGCGGCGTTGGTGCCGCGTCCGTCGGCGGCGGGGACCAGTACGCTGCCCTCGGCGGGCGCGTGCTTCAGAATTTCTTCAAGCTCCCACGACTGAATCAGAGGAATGTCGGCGGGGATCACCAGCGTGCTGGCGACGCCTCGCTCGACGCAGATGCGGGTCGCCATCTCAATGGCCCCGGTTTCTCCGGGATTATCGGGATCGGGGATGATTTCGAATCCATATTCCGCGCCGATCTTCACTGCGTAGGGATCGCTAGTAACCACTGCGACCGCCGGACGGGCCTTCCAGTTGTGCAGGGTGGTGAGCACGTCGTGCAGCATGGCCTGGGCCAGCGCAGTGCGGGAAGGCTGATCGAGAACGCCCGCCAGGCGCTGCTTGGCCGAAGACAGGTTCTTGACGGGAACGAGAATCACGGCTGCTGATCCAAACGTCGGAAGGCCACGCCCTGGGGGGTTGGATGACTTGCCCGCGGCCCGGTCGCAACGACGGATAGTACTTCTCGCGCGAGGGCAGCTTTGTCTTCGGGGCTGCGCATGATGGTTTGGGTGCACTGCACGCGCAATCCGTTCTTGCGGAGCGCCTCGGCGTTGCGGGCGTCGCGCGTGTCGCAGATCAGCACGTCGAGAAAATCTTCGTAGGCCTGGGCCACGCCTGCGATCGAGCAGGGCAGGCCCTGTGCCGCCATTAGAATTCCCGCGGGACCGGCGACCGGGGCATTGCCCACGATGGGGCTGACGGCGGCAACTTTTCCATGCGCGCGCTGCAGAGCTTCCCGAATGCCAGGCACGGCCAGAATCGGACCGATGCTGGTGATGGGATTGCTCGGGGCAATCAAAACGGCGTCGGCGGAGGCGATAGCTTCGATGACGCCGGGCGCGGGTTCCGCATCGGAGGCTCCGGCGAAACGCACGGAGTTTACTGGGTCCTGATACCAGCGCTGCACGAAATATTCCTCAAAGCTTAGTTCGCCAGCGGGCGTATCGATGCGGGTTTCGACGCGCGAGTCGCTCATGGGAAGAACGCGTGCTTTGACGCCGAGTTTCTCGGAGATAACAGTCGTTGCGTCAGAGAGCGTTTTGCCCTCGGCCAGCAGACGTGAACGCAGCAGGTGCATGGCGAGGTCGCGGTCGCCGGTGTGGAACCACGTGGGTTCCCCGAGCTGTCCCATGGCCTGCAGGCAAAGAAAGGTGTCGCCCTTCACGCCCCATCCGCGCTCGCGGCTGAGCATGCCGGAGAGCACATAGGTGATCGAATCGATGTCGGGCGAAACGTAGAGACCCCACCAGAGCAGGTCATCGCCGGTGTTGACGACCAGGGTGATGTCTTCGGCGGGCATGACCTGGCGGAGGCCGTCGACGAACTTGGCGCCGCCGGTGCCGCCGCTGAGGACGCAGATCATTCTTTCGGCTCCATTAAGTTTTCGGCTCCATCACGCAGCCCTCGTCACTTGCGCCAGGCCGTGAGCATCGGCGGCAACACGTAGCTTTTCTGATAAAAGACCGGGCCGCGCCGTCAGCGCCGGAAGAAATTCCGGGTACACCGGCAGGCGCTGGCGCAAGGCGAATCCCTTGGCCTCGGTGCGCAGGCGCAGCTGCTCCAGGTGCGGCCAGGGCTTTTCCGGATTGATGAAGTCAGGGGTCAGCGGCGACACTCCTCCCCAATCGTTGATGCCGGCGTCCACTAAATCATCATAGTCATAGTAAGGTGCGGAGAGGTTGGGCGGAGCCTGAATGTTGACCTTAGGGAGTAACAAGCGAGCTACCGCCACGGCGCGGAGCATCTCGCCGCGAGTGGGTTCGGGCCAGTTTGCCATGGGGATCGCGGGCTTCACGCGGAAGTTCTGCACGATCACTTCCTGGATGTGGCCGTAGCGATCATTCATATCGCGGATCGCGAGCAGCGTGTCGACTCGGTCCTCGAGCGACTCGCCAATGCCGATCAGCAGGCCCGTGGTAAAGGGGACATTCTGTTTGCCGGCGTCTGCGATGGTGCGCAGGCGTTTGGCCGGGACTTTGTCGGGAGCATTGTCGTGAGCCGCGCCTGAGGCCAGTAGAGCTGCGTTCGTGGTTTCGAGCATCAGGCCCATGCTGGGGGAGACCGCGGCCAGGCGGGCGATCCATTCGGCGCTGAGCAGGCCGGGATTGGGGTGGGGCAGCAGAGTGGTCTCGCGCAGTACGAGTTCGCACATGGCTTCGAGATAGTGCAGCGTGGAGTTGTAGCCGAGGTGGCGCAGGGTCTCGCGCATTTCGGGGAAAAGCAGTTCGGGTTTGTCGCCCAGGCTGAAGAGGGCTTCGGTGCACCCCAGTTTTTCGCCGGCGCGGGCGACTGCTAAAACTTCGTCCGGGGTCATGGTGTGAGCGCCATGGTCGCCGGGGTCGCGGCGGAAAGTACAGTATCCGCAGTAGTCGCGGCAGAGGTTGGTCAGGGGCAGGAAGACTTTGCGCGAGTAGGTGATGACTCCTGGCTTGAAGCGCTCTTTGGCGGCGCGGGCGCCGGCCAGCAGTTCGGGGAGATCGTCGTCGGTGCAGCAAATCAGGCGTACGGCGTCGTCTCGGGAAATAGGTACGGCGGGAGCGATGGAGGTGACGGCCACGTTGAATCGAATGATACAACGGCCGGGCATGGTAATGTAGGCGGTTGCGTGCCGAACCCGATCGTAGAGACGTAGCTTGCTACGTCTCTGCCGCCGGCACACGAACCACGGTGTGAGAGACGTCGCCAGCAACGCCTCTACGATATGAGCTTGAACCCTACCGAATTTCGCAAAGCGATGGGATGTTTCGCCACCGGGGTGACGATCATCACCGTGGACCTCGATGGTGAAGTCCACGGCATGACCGCCAACGCGTTCGCCTCGGTGTCGCTCGATCCCATGCTGGTGCTGGTGTGCGTGGATCACAGCACGCGTACGCACTCCCATCTGCACGCCAAGAAACGATTCGGGATTAACGTCTTGAGCGAAGGCCAGCGGGCGCTCTCGGAGTATTACGCGCGCGCCGAGCGTGACCATGAGCACGCAGAAACCGAGGCCGGGGCGCGCTTCGACCGGACCGAGCGTGGGACTCCGATGCTGCACGGGTCGCTGGCGTTCCTGGAGTGCCGCTTGCACTCGGCAGAAGTGGCCGGGGACCACACCATCTTTATCGCCGAGGTCGAGGACGTGGTGGTGCGGGAGGGAGAGCCGCTGCTGTTTTTTCGGGGGAAGTATCGGAAAGTGGGGGAAGAAGTGGGGAAGTAGGATCAGATCTTCGGGTTGATACCCATGCGTGACATCGAAAAAATCATCCAGCGCTTCCGCGAACTGTATCCCGGGGTGGAAGTGAGTCAACTCAAAGTGCGACACCCTGGTGCCGATGATGATGGGTTGTGGTTCTTCAGTCATTGCGAAAGTCCGTTTCAAGTCCAGATTGAGTCATCGAACGGGATGTGCCCGTTCCTGATCGAGACGGACGAAAGCGATGCGCGGACTACGACAAATACGGTTGACAAAACTGTTCTGGCGCTTACGGCTCTACTCCATTTATCCAAAACCGAGAGCACGGGCGGATGAGTTGGGTAGGTGTTACTTTTGACCGCCTGAAACATCTAATCTCTGTCGAAATAAATTATTGAAAATGGAGTTGATTCATGACTGAAGATACGGCAGAAAAGATCACGAAGACTGAAGCCGAGTGGAAGAAGCAGCTTACCGACGAGCAGTACCACGTAACCCGCGAGGCTGGCACCGAGTGTGCGTTCACCGGGAAATACTGGAATACGAAAGAACCGGGGATGTATCACTGCGTGTGTTGCGGCTCACCGCTATTCGATTCGCAGACGAAGTTTAATTCGGGGACGGGCTGGCCGAGTTTTACCAAGCCCGCCGAGGGCGGCGGTGTGGTCGAGCATCGGGATACGCAGTACGGGATGGTGCGAACCGAAGTTCGCTGCGCCAAGTGCGATGCTCATCTGGGACATGTGTTTGAGGATGGTCCGGCGCCCACGGGCCTGCGGTATTGCATGAATTCGGCGGCGCTGGATTTGCGGCCGGCGGAGAAGAAGTAACCCGCACTTCTAGCGCTGGCACCTTGCCGGCTGTCGCGAGAGCCTGCCCTGAGCTTGCCGAAGGGGCGTCTCGCCCTAGCTGTGGCTAGCCGAGAGCTTGTCCTGAGGATGTCGAGGGTTTCTCTAGCCATCGGCGCGGCGGGCGAGGACGCCCACCGGACAGCCGCCGGGACGGCGGCGCTACATAGAAACAACAAGGGGCACGCGCGAGCGTGCCCCCTCATTTTTCCCCAGACGTTCGTCCGGCCAACTACGCGCTGGCCGAGGCAGCCAGGGCCTTGGGAGCCTCGGCTGGCTTGGACTGATTCGGCTGCGAGTTCTGCTTGCCTTCGTTGCGGACCTGAATTCGACCCTTGAGCGAAGCGCCGTCTTCGACGCTGATGCGCACGGTGGAGATGTCGCCCGCGACCGAGCCTTCGGCGCGGATATCGACGCGGTCACTGCACTCGATGTTGCCGTTCACCTTGCCCATGACCACAACTTCTTTGGCCTGGATGCTGGCGTCGACCTTGCCGTTGCGGCCGATGGTGACGCGGCTCTCGGGCATGGTGATCTTGCCTTCGATGCGGCCGTCGATGTAGAGAGCTTCGGAGCCGCTGATTTCGCCCTTGATGACCAAAGTGCGGCCGATGGTGGCCTGATCCACGGGAGCGGTCACGGTCTTGACCGGGTTGTAAGCGTTAGGGTTGACAGCCGGCGAGCCGGCCTTGTTGAACGAGTTCTCCGACGACTGAAGCATGCGACCTTCCTTGGGTTCCCGCGCGGCGCCTCGCCCTTGGGCCCGTGGCGCCGATTCCATGCGGTTGGTCTTGAAATTTGTGGCCTGCGGCTGCTGGCCACTTGGCCACCCTGACTATCGCACAGGGGTAAGTGGAGGTGAGAGATTACGGAAGATGGTGTACGGCTGCGGGGCAGTTTGTCCCGCAGGGAGATCTGAAAATAGCCCGGCGTTTTCAACGCCGGGAGGCAAGGTCATGATAGAACTCGTCCTGGAGGGACGGTTGAAACTCGAGTTGTTATTCGGGATGGTTTTCAATCGTGCCTACGGCACGGGATTCACAACCGCTGGACGTTACCCGCCAGTGGAACTGGCGGGGCTATTGTCGTTGGTCCCTCCGGGACAGCTCCACGCGAGTTTGTCGACGGGCTGAACTTAGTCGGAGCCCTGCAGGGCTCCCGACATGTCTTCCCATTCCTTGATCAGCGTGGCATGGCTGGCCTTGTGTTGTTCGAGTTCCTGGGATTGGCGCTGGCTTTCGTCGGCGCTGACGAAGTTCTGTAACTCCGTTTCCAGGCGCGCAATGGTGTCCTCGGCGCGGCTGATTTTTTCTTCCAGCTCGTGGACGCGGTCTTCCATTTGCTTGCGCTTGATTGGGTTCAGGCGCTTCCTGGCTTCGGCGGTTTCACCATCTCCGTTCACGGGTGTGGCAACTTTGGAGGGCTTCGGGGCTGGCTCGTTTCGAGGAGCCTTCGTTCCGGGAACATCATCCAGCGTGGGTGCCACGTGCTGGCCCCCCTGCTTGCGCCAGAGATAGTCTTCGTAGTTGCCGGGGAAGACTTCGACCTTGCCGCCGCCGACTTCGAAGACGCGCGTCGCCAGCTTGTCGATGAAATAGCGGTCGTGCGAAACGAAGACGACGGTGCCTGTGTATTTCACCAGCGCATCGAGCAGGACATCTTTGGCGCGCAGGTCGAGGTGGTTCGTCGGCTCGTCGAGCAGTAGAAAGTTTGCGGGATGCAGGAGCAGCCGCAGCAGGGCATAACGTCCGCGCTCGCCGCCCGAAAGCACGCCGATCTTCTTAAAGACATCGTCTTCCGAAAAAAGAAAACAGCCGAGCAGGCTGCGCAGTTCGGTCTCGCCGCGGCCGGGCGATGCATCTCCGAGATCGTCGAGAATGCGGGCGTCGGGATCGAGCTCTTTATATTGGTCCTGCGCGAAATAATCAGCTGCAACGTTGTGGCCAAGACTGTATTCGCCGCGCGTAACTTTTTCGGTTCCGGCAAGCAGTTTGATCAGCGTCGATTTACCTGCGCCGTTCACGCCGACCAGGGCGATGCGATCTCCCCGCTCGATCATGAAGTCTACGTTGCGGAAAACTTCTTTGTCTACGCTCCCGTTTTTCCCCGGATAGGTCTTAGCCACGTTTAGGAACTCGGCCACGATCCGGCCGCTGGGCTTCGGCTGCGGGAACGAAAAGTGGATCGTCTTTTCTTCCGGAGGAATCTCGATGCGCTCGATCTTTTCCAGTTCCTTGATGCGGCTCTGCACCTGCTTGGCCTTGGTCGCCTGGTAGCGGAAGCGGTTGATGAAGACTTCCAGTTGCTCGATGCGGTCGCGCTGGTTGCGGTAGGCGGCCTGCAATTGCTCGTTGCGCTGCGTCTTCTGCGCGAGGAATTTGTCGTAGTTGCCGGTGTAGAACCAGAACCGCTTGTTCCAGATTTCGGCGATCTTGTTGACCGTGACATCGAGAAAATAGCGATCGTGCGAGATCAGCACGAACGCATGCGGATAATTCTGCAGATATTCTTCCAGCCAGTTACGGGCTTCGAGGTCGAGATGGTTGGTCGGTTCGTCGAGTAATAAGAGGTTGGGTTGCTGCAGAAGAAGCTTGGCCAGCGCGAGCCGCATCTTCCAGCCGCCGGAAAATTCGTCGGTCAGGCGCGGCCAGTCTTCCTTACTAAACCCCAACCCCATCAGGACTCTGCCCACTTCCGACTCGATCGAGTAGCCGTCGCGGGTGCGGAATTCATGCTCCACGCGGTGGTAGCGATCGGCTACGGCGGAGTATTCCGCGCTGGTGTGGTCGAGTTCCGCCATGCTGTGAGTCAGCGATTCCAGTTCCGTTTCCATGGCGCGCAGATCGTCGAACACCGACATGCACTCGGCGAAAACGCTGCGGCCCGAAAGCGTGAGGCCGTCCTGGGGAAGATATCCGGCAGAAGTTCCCTTGGCGACGACGAGCGAGCCGTAGTCGAACGTGTCCATGCCGGCGAGGACCTTCATAAGCGTGGACTTGCCCGTACCGTTGCCGCCGACCAGGCCGATGCGGTCGCGAGGCGTGATGAGCCAATCTGCGTTTTCGAAGAGGAGTTTGTGGCCGAAACGTTTTCCGGCGCCGGAAAGCTGAATCATATTTCGTTGAGAGCGTGGCTGGAGTTATCGTCTCATAAAACCAGTTGCCAGCGCCCAGTTAGCAGACGAACAAAAACTTAACCACAGAGGACGCGGAGGACACGGACGTTAAATAGAAAAAACAGCCTTACGGCCAGACTACGTTCGCGATGGGATCTTTGGAGGCAGCGGCAGGGCGGGCGTTGCGGGGGCCGGGATAGGCTCCCCAGAGCTCGTGGTGGAACTGGATGCGTTCGAGCGCGCGGTCGATCACGGCTTCGAGTTCGTGAAGATATTTGACCTCGCGGCCTTTGGCCAGGCGGCGCTTGGCTTCTTCCGGAGTGAACCACGTGGGATGACGATTGCCTTCGTCGGGGCGGCGCATCTGGTGGATCTCCATCAGGAAGGCTTTGACCACGAATTCCTGCACGCCGCCGGGCTGCCAGAACACGCCCTTGGAGTGAATGTAAAGATGGAAGTGTCGCGGCTCAATCGTGCCCAGCGCGCCGGCTTCTTCTGCGGCCTCGCGCTCGGCGGCCTGGCTGTGCGACAGGCGGGCGTCGGTGGACCCCTTAGGGAAAGTCCACTTGTTGCCTCCGTTGGTATTAACCAGAAGGAACTCAATGGCCGTGCCGCGTCTGCGATAACAGATCGCAGCCACCTGCAGCGGCAAGGACTTCGCAACGCGGGCTGACCCCATGAGCGCCCTCCTGAGAACTTAAGACAAGGTTACATGAAAGATATTTCACTAGTATTAAAGTGCAACAAAAATTGTGCACCCAGGAGGGTTACGAAAGGGTTACGTACCCTTTCGGGAATCAGCACATCTTCGCAACGCCAGCGCAAGCGTGGAAGAGCGGCCCTTCCTTTAGGGCCGCGTAAGGAACCCACCTCATCTAGGGCTTCAGCCCCTATGGTCGCCCCGTCGTAAGCGACGGTTTCAACAGCCCGCTACAGTCCTGCGCCATAGACCGGAATCGTCGCCCCAGTCACGTCCCTTCCTGCATCCCCGGCGAGCCACACGATCAGGCTCGCGACCGACGCGGGCTGCACCCACTGCGACGTGTCCGCTCCCGGCATGTCTTTGCGGTTGGCGGGAGTGTCCATCGTGCCGGGCAAAATGACGTTGGCGGTGATGCCGGCGTCTTTGTTTTCGAGGGCGACCGTGCGGATCAGCGACACCAGCGCCGCTTTCGACGCGCTGTAGGCGCCAACGGTCGCGCCGGGAGCTTCGGCGGCGCGGCTGCCGATGGCCATGATGCGTCCCGCTCCCGCGTTGCGCATGTGCGGGATGACCGCTCGCAGGATGTGGAACGCGCTGTTGACGTTCATATCGAACATGCGCTGGAAAGTGGCGTCGTCGGTGTCGGCCACGGTTTGGCCTCCGGCAAAGCCGCCGACAAGATGGGCCAGGACGTCGATTTTTCCGAAGCGGGCGATGACCGAGTCGGTTGCCTTCTTCGCGGCGTCGAGACTGTCGAGCGCGGCAGGGAGCGCCGTGAACTTCGGGTGGTCGAAGTCCGATTGCCGGATTTTAGGCGAGAGTCCAACGACGGCGAAACCGGCATCCAGCAGGGTTTTCGTGACGTGCGTTCCGAGGCCGCCGCTGGCTCCGGTGACAAGGGCAATTTTTTCTGGCATAGGTCGGGCTCCCTACTGGAACTCATGATAAACGCCTTGAGTCACAAATTGTGGGCGATGAGGCGATGTAACGGCCTTACTCGTAAAGAGCTTTCTCAAGAGCGGAGAACTCATCTCGATTCAACTCCACGTGAGTGGTATGAAGCTTCTTTCCATCTCGCAGTGAGAAGTAAGAGTACGTGTTCGCCGCATCACAACAGCCGACCTTCGTCACTTCATAAACCTGACCGAGCGTCTGTCCACGCTCACCAGCTTCTTCAAAGCTCCACTTAACCGCTTTACCTTCGAGCGCTTCTACCTTAACCGTCGAGCTATCGCCCTCGATTCCATCTTCCCGATCAATCACGAATGATTCACGCAATACCAGGGCCTCGCGCACAGACCCATGCCTAGTCCAGAGGTCGACAATGCTGAATCGCTTGTTCCGCGTGATGAAATGCAGATCTTTTCCCTTCTCTCGAATCTCGTAACTAGAGACTGCAGAACCGCGATCCGAAGGAACACTAATCCCAACGACACCTTCGAGGATCACGAACTCTGCAACAAGAATAATTGGGAGGATGACGACAAAAATGAATACTGGCTTTCTTATGACTTCTCTAAACCCTGACATGGCTTGATCCCTCGAAGCCGAATGTACGGCACAGACACCGTTTTCTCAATACCAGTTGGCAACAGGCGATTGCGATACCTATCCTGGACATTCCGCACCTCACCCTGCGAATTGGGAGAAATCTCAGGCCAGGTTCCGCTGCAGAGTCTCCCGCCCAAGTTCATTTTCCCAGCGAGCGACCACCAGCGTGGCGACGCCGTTGCCGATCATGTTGACCAGGGCGCGGAACATGCTCATGAAGCGGTCGATGCCGAGGATGAGCGCCATCCCAGCCACCGGAATCGCGGGAATCACGCTCAGAGTTCCGACCAGCGCGATGAACGAGGCTCCCTGCACTCCGCTTGCGCCCTTCGAGGTCAGCATCGCGACGGAGAAGATCGTCATCTGCTGCAGCAAGGTCAGGTGCGTGTTGGTAGCTTGCGCGACGAACAGCGCTGCAATCGTCATATATAGCGCGCTGCCGTCGGTGTTGAAGGTGTAGCCGGTGGGCACGATCAGGCCGACCAGCGACCGCGAGCAGCCCAGGCCTTCCAGCTTTTCCATCAGCGTGGGAATTGCCGTCTCGGACGAACTGGTGGCCAGCACCAGCAGAATTTCTTCTTTGATGCGCAGCAAAAATCTCACCAGGCTGAATCCCGCGACCCACGCGATCCCGCCAAACACGATGAAGACGAACAGAATCGAAGTCACCCAGAACGAAGCGATCAGCCGCAGCAGCGGGCCCAGCGACGCCAATCCGTACTTGCCGATGGTGAAAGCCATCGCCCCAAATGCGCCGATGGGCGCAAGTTTCATGACGATGTTGACCATACGGAATACGACCTTGGTGAGCGACTCCAGCAGGGTGACCAGAGGCTTGGCGTGCGCGCCCGCCGCCGACATGGCGAATCCGAACAGGATCGAAACGAACACCACTTCCAGGATGTCGCCCTTGGCGAAGGCGTCGACAATGGTCGTCGGGATAATGTGCATCAGGAAGTCGGTCACGGTCTGCGCCTTGGCTTGGCCCGCATAGTCGGCGACAGCGTGGGTGTCGAGGGTGGTTGGGTTCACGTTGAAGCCGCTTCCGGGATGCACGACATTGCCGACAATAAATCCGATCACCAGCGCTAGCGTCGACACGATCTCAAAATAGAGAAGAGCTTTGCCTCCGACGCGGCCGACCTTGCGCAGGTCCTGCATGCCGGCAATGCCGGTCACGACGGTGCAGAAAATCATCACCGTAATGATCATGGTGATCATCCGGATGAAGGCGTCGCCCAGCGGCTTCATGGCGATTGCGTGTGCGGGACTGAGGTAGCCGAACAAAATCGCGGCCCCGATGGCGACGCTCACCTGTACCCAGAGCGAGGTGTACAAGCGCTTGGGGCGCGGGTTCGGCGCGTCGGGCTGGGGAGTCGCGATCGGAGAAGACATGTCAGTCAGTGGAACTCGGAAAACTTTCGTCTTAGCTTGGTTTTGAAAGGGCGCGGCTTCCAGCCGCACCGTTAGAGCCACAAAATGAGCTGCGGCTTTACAGTCTGCTGAAAAACTCACCATTGCGGGTAAAAGTGCGTCCCGCTAATCGTTTGTTCCTGGGTCCGCTCTCGTTCTAATCCTCCATCTCGATGTGACCGCGGGCCGGGAGGACGCCTCG
>JABCZL010000026.1 GCA_013289685.1 Acidobacteriota bacterium
ACGGTCAGGTGCCTAGTCTCAAGCTGAACGCGAATTTGATGAAACTCGCGCACTTTAACGACCTTGGCCCCGCCAAGAACGATCCTTCCTCGTTTAACTTGATAACCACCGATCTGGAGCTAGCCGACGAGCGGATTTCGAGCAGGCTCATCGACATCGATGGCTACGGGGTTGACGTAGACGGCTCGGGTAGTGTCAGCGTGTCAGGCTCTGACGAGTTGAATTATCGCGGGTTGGCGGAGATCACAACTAAGGAGAGTTTCTTCACGAACACCGTTGCCCGGATATCCGGAGCTACGTTAGTAGACGGTAAGTTGCAGTTTCCCTTTCGGATCGGCGGAACCATCGATAGCCCGGTGTTTTCCAAGGGCAAGGGTGACAAGGACGTAGACGCTCCGCAAAATCATCGATGAGTGCCAGCCAGAAACTTGCTCCGCGCCTCCAATCCTTGGTCAATCGCATGATCAGTACGCTTGGCGGCATTTTCAAATCGTGGTGCCAGCGTAATGAAGCCCTCCGACAGCTTCCCTTCCTTGCCGGAGGGTCAGCGAATGAAGGTAGATCCCGATTCCACTCATCTTTCCTCCTGGGCGCGGTTTTTGAGTGTGAGGGCCTGATGACCCCAGGGCCCGGACTTCGGTGGTGTCCCACCCTACACAGAGCGCAAGGATGGGCCACCTGTTCTGTTTCTTCCGCGATGATTGGTGAAAAGTTTCTATAGCACCAGTTTGCGCCTTCCTTTAGCCTGTTTGGCGAATAAAAGGCGCAAGCAGCTGTTAATGCCGGTTTCGTCAATCATGCCGTATCTTGCCGATACATTTCTATACACCAGCCCTGCCCGCATTCATGTAGGCTTTACTGTGCTCTAAGGGGAGCCCCGCATGTTCCCGATCCGCGGTTGCCTGCTTGGGCTGGTTCTGCTTTCAGGTCTTCCCGTCTATGGCCAGACTGCCAATCCTGATTCCACTCCACAAACGACCTTCCGCGCCAATGTGCGGAGGGTTCTGGTGGACGTGGTGGTCACGAACAGTAGTGATCAACCGATCACCGGTTTAGCGCAGGAACAATTCCAGGTTCTCGAGGATGGTCACCCTCAGACCTTAGCCTCGTTCGAGGAGCACGCGGGGTTGCCCGATATGTCGGCGCTCCAGGCCAAGTTGCCGCCCAATACATTCTCCAACCTGCCGCTCGTCAAGGCCGGGGACGCGGCCAACATTCTGCTGCTCGACGCGCTCAACACCCAGATGCAGGATCAGAGCTACGTGCACGCGCAGATGATCAAGTACGTCAAGGGAATCCGTCCCGGAACGCGGCTCGCCATCTTTACCTTAGGGGAGCGACTGCGCTTCGTGCAGGGATTCACCTCCGATCCTGCACTTCTGATGGCGGCGGTAAACGGCAAGAACTCCGCGGGCAATCCGCAGTTGTCGGCACTACTCCAGACGAGTAGCGAAGCGGATGCCGACAATCGACTGGCCGCCCAGATGCGAGAAATGGCGGCAGGGGCCGGACCGGGCGGATCGGCGCAGATACAGGCGTCCGCCGCTGCACTCCAACAGTTTCAACGAGAGACGGTGTCGTTTCGGACCGATGTGCGCGTTCAGACTACGCTGGAAGCGATGCAGCAGCTAGCCCGCTACTTGCAAGGAATTCCCGGCCGCAAGAACGTGATCTGGTTCTCCGGTTCTTTTCCGCTCTCCATCCTTCCCGACTTCGGTATAGGGGCAGCCGATCCCGCGCGGCAATATCAGGATGAAGTGGCGCGAACCGCCAATCTGCTGACTGCGGCGCAAGTCGCGATTTATCCGATCGGCGCGCAAGGCGTCGCCGTCGACCGTCATTACGACTTCAGCAGCCCGCAGTCGCCCAAGGTCGCCAACGCTCAACAGATGACCCAGTATCAGGTCGGCGATCTGAATGCTGGGAGCGCGGACCGCACCGCCGCTTTCGCCGCTATGGACGAGTTGGCGAAAGATACTGGTGGAGAGGCGCTCTACAGCACCAACGGACTGAACCAGGCCTTGGACCGCGTGCTAAACCACGGGACCCACTACTACACGATCACCTACGCCCCGGCCAACAAGAACATGGACGGAAGGCTGCGCCGCATCGAGGTAAAGGTCAGTGGAGGAAGCTATCACCTCGCCTACCGCAGGGGATACTACGCCAAGGACGAGACTCTTGCTCAGCCCGACAAAGCGAACCCCAAAGGCGATCCGCTGCGGCCGCTGATGGATCATGGCACGCCGGATTCGACCGCGATCGTCTATACCATGCGCGTGCTGCCCGCAAACCCACAGCCGGCGCCGGGCGCTGCACGCGCGGGGAGCAATGAAAATCTGAAAGGGCCGGTCACGCGCTACGTCGTGAATTTCGCGGTCCCGGCGGACCACTTGACGCTCGAACCCGCTCCCGACGGAGTGCGCCACGGCAACCTCGAAGTGACGCTTCTCGGTTGCGACCGCGACGGCAAGCCGCTGAACTGGTTGGTCCGAATGCTTCAGTTGACTGTGCGACCGGATCGCTACGCTGCACTCCAGGCAAGCGGCCTCTCGTATAGCCTGGAGATCGACCTGCCCGCGGCGGATGTGTACCTGCGCTCCGGCGTCTACGATCAGGGATCCAGCCAGGCAGGTACGCTGGAGATTCCGCTGGCGGCCTTAGTTGCCTTGGCTGCGCCACCTGAGCCTGCGCCACCTGAGCCTGGGCCAGCAGCGGCTGCCAGCGCGAATGTCCCGGCCCCAGCGAACAGCGTCGCTCTCTCTTCGAACGAACTTGCAACCCTAGCCCTTGCGGCAGCGAAAGAATTAGAAGCGGTCGATACTCCCAGTTACTGCTCGGACCTCGCCGCGAAAGAGGCACACTCGTCATCATTAGGTGCAGTTTGTGAGTATGTCCTCAACCTGCGAAAGAAGTTGTCGAATGTAATCTGTGACCGCGAGACCAAGCGGCACTGGATGGCAGGCCCAGGATCCGTTGGCCCGAGCCTCCGGAGGGGAATCGGGACAGATGTTGTGCAACACGCAGACGTCGTCACAGTCAACGTGACTTATCGGGATGGGCAGGAGTATTACAGCGATGTTCGCATAGACGGACGACCGGTGGCTGTCACCGCACCCGAGCTCTCAGGAAGTTGGTCGCACGGTGAGTTTGCGACCATGCTCGTAGGTATCTTTGCGCCATCCAGCAAGGCGCAATTTCATTACTCGAAACAGACCAAGCTACACTCGATTCCTGCCTTGGTGTTCGACTTCAAAGTGGCGGCGCGAAACAACCGGCTCTACTTTCTGGAGTCCGGCGACAAGATCTGGTTTCCTGAATATGAAGGCAGGATCTGGATCGATGCACGTACATCTTCCTTGCTTCGGCTGCAACGTCAAACCACCTACAAGCCGTATGATCTGATTACCAGGATGAAAACCGAAATCGAGTACTCGAATGTCCTTCTGGGAGATGGTACCAGCATGGTTCTGCCTGCAAATTCCGAACTCCTGATCTGTGAGCTGTACGGCAACAGTGACAATTGCGCACTGAATATCATCAGATTCACGAATTGGCACAAGTTCCGTGCAACCACGAACGTCGTGATGACTCCCGCGAATTGATCGTGGCTTCTGCGATCATTGGAGCCCGCTCCACACCATCCGGTGGAACAACTCGTCCATGGCGCGGGGTGTTTCTTTCGCACCCCGATCCAGCCACCATCGCAGCAGCGAAAGCAGGCTCCCGGCTAATGCCGACGCGCGAGCCGCCAATTCACGCTGCGCAAGTTTCGGAAGCCGTTCAGACTCCACAAGCCGCCGCTCGATCCCGCGAGCAAAGTAGCCTTGCGCAAGATCGAAGAAATCGTTGAGACGGCCACAGTCGGCCAACGCACGATACATCTTGTTCTGGCTGCCGATGTGCGCAAACATCTCCGCCACCGGCACCACTCGCTGCGACTTCTCTTTGCGAACGCTGAGTGTCGTGCTCATTATTTCCAAAAACTTCTCCAGTTGGCTGAGAAGCAGGTCGTCTTTGTCGCGGAAGTGCAGATAAAAAGTAGAACGCCCTACCGAGGCGCGGTCCAGCACTTCCTGCACCGTCACGTCATCGATGGATTTTTCCTGAATCAACGCCACCAGTGCGCTGCCCAGCCGCTCGTGCGTACGCCGGACGCGCTCATCGATCTTGCGCCGCTGCATGACTCCATGTTTTCTCAGCTCGTAAGGTTCCTGCAACTTGGACTGCACGTTCCTGGACATCTGCCGCCTCTTTGTTCAACAACTCAAAATGGTCCTCGACGGCGCGGCCGTCCACCGCTACATTGCCCAATCATAGGGTAAAGGAGGAACACGATGAATCGCATTCGCCTACTTGCAATCGGGACCATGTTGATGTTCGCCCTCACCACGATTGCGCAACAGCCAAGCACCAGCGCCTCAAGCAAAGATGCGTCCACTGGCGATCACGGCGTGCCCACTGCCGAAGGGCAGCTGAAGTTTCTGACCGCGAAGCTTGATCTCACCAGCGACCAGCAGCAGAAAATTAAACCCATCCTGCAGGACTTGCACAACTCCACGGTGAAGTTCGTTCAGGACGAGAGCATGTCCCACGAGGAGCGCATGAGCAAACTCAAAGACTCACACTACGCCGCCGACAAAAAGATCCGAGCAATTCTGAACGATGGCCAGAAGAAAAAGCTCGATCAAGTCGAACAGGAACCGCATCCCGAGTTGCACGGCGACCTGGGAAGCAACCGGTAGTACGCTTGACAACAAGTCGGTCAGGAATCGGACGGCTTCAACTTCGATTTCTTCCGCATCCAGACGTCCCATGTAAGCGGGCCGGCCGTTTCATCGCTCAACGGACGGCCCGACACCTTCAGGGCTAGTTTCATCTGACCTTGATGGTAACCTTCGTGCCAGATCATGTGCTGG
This sequence comes from Acidobacteriota bacterium, assembly GCA_013289685.1. Classification (GTDB taxonomy): domain Bacteria; phylum Acidobacteriota; class Terriglobia; order Terriglobales; family Acidobacteriaceae; genus Sulfotelmatobacter. The sequence goes on from JABCZL010000026.1 coordinate 4,920, forward strand.
AGCAGCAGGATCGGGTGGTCGTAGTGGACGTCCATGTCACGCCTCGCCTCCAACCTGCCCTTTACCGCATCCAGCACCGTCTTGGCGCTCTCGTTCAACATGTGAACAATACGATCCGGGTCACGCTCGGCGACCCACTCTTTTTCGGGTAGCTCTTTGGAGAACTCGGGCGCATCCTCGGAGATAAATACCAGCCGCACGAAGTGAATATGCGTGAACATCTCCGCGATTGACGGACTGCCTTCCAACGCCCTGGCCTCCAACCCACCCTCGGGCAACCCGCGGAGCAGGTTGACGAGGATGCGATTGTTCCGGTCCCAGGAGTCGAGCAGAGCCTCAAGCACGCTTTGGTCTGAAGTCATGTCCTGGTATGCCGCTCCTTAAGTCTTCAAAACCGCCTGCACGTAAGCCGGTTTCATCGGAAGCCGGCGCATGATTTTTCCCGTTGCGTCGTGCAGCGCCGCCGCGATCGCCGGCGCCGCGAGCGCATTCGCCGCTTCCGAACCTCCACCGTAACTGCCGACCTTCGGATTGTGCAGCAGCACAACTTTGATCTCCGGGATGTCCGCCATGGTCGGAATGGGATAAGAAATCCAGTCTTCCGTGGTGATTCCGCTCTCGTCAAACATGACCTCTTCGAAAAGCGCATGGCTGATTCCCATGACCGCACCGCCTTCGACATTTCGCTTCAATTGCACCGGATTCACCACAATGCCGGGATCGACCGCAATCGCGTACTTCTCCACCGCGATCGCACCCGTACTGGGAGTGACCGCAATCTGGCAAACGCAGGCCCAGTAGGTTCCACTGCGCAACATCAGCGAAACTCCGCGACCCCGCACGGGCATAGACCCGGTGGATACAGCATCAGGGCGCGGTGAGGGCCGCGCGTCCCAACCGGACGCGTCCCGCACCGCTTTCAACACACCGATGGCCCGCTCTTCGCTCGTGTGGTCGATTCTGAACTGGATCGCGTCCGCGCCCGCGAGCGCCGCTGCCTCGCTGATCGCCAGTTCGCGCGGATAGTTCTGCTGGAACTGTCCCGGCGTGCGCATGCTGTGATCGCGCAGACCGACGGCGAGCGGCGAAGCTTTCTGTCCGACCTGGAATGTGCCGTGGCCCTGCTCCATCACGTTGGGAACCGGAGCGTAAATCCACGGATCTTCAATGCCGTTGACCGTGGAGGTGACCGAATCAGATTTAACCTGGGGCGCAGGCATAGTGGGCAGTCCCGCGATGACCGCGCCAATCGGCCGGTCGTCCTGCATGGCAGGCATGTAGTGGTCGATTTGATACGCGGCCATTTTGCCTTTCTCATCGAGGGCAAGCTGAACATCGGAGTAGGAAACCGACGCTTGAGTGGACCACTGCATATCGTCGGCGCGCATCCACTGCACGCGCACCGGTTTGCCCACGGCCTGTGACAACAGCACGGCCTCGTCTTCCGCGCCCGCGTTTCCGCCGTTCGATCTTCCGTAATGCCCAGGGCCGGGATACGAATGCACCACCACATGATCGGGCGTGGTGCGGAGCATCGTCGCAATTTCGCCGCGCAGCGCCTGCAGGTTCTGGTTATGCGTATGGATGTGCACCGTGCCATCCGGCTTAACGTCGGCAACAGCCATGGTCGGGCCAATCGGTGCGTGCTTCATGTAAGACAATTGATATGTTGCGGAAAGCTTCTTGTGCGCCGACGCCAGCACGGGGCCCGCGTCCCCTTTGTTGCCATCGCCCTTCGTGACCGGCGCAGTGGTCCAATCCGCTTCTTCCCGCAGGTGCTGGTAGAGTTTTGCATTGCCGGGCAGCCCCTTCCACTCTGTCCACTTCGTGGCGCCCGCGACTTGCTCGGCCGCCTGGATCGCTTCCCACTCCGTGGGCGCAACCACTCCAACCAGATTGCCCTTCACGATGACCTGCGAATTCGGAAACTTGGTTTTGTCCACGGCACCCGCAGACACAAGCGTCGACCCCAGCGTCTTCGGATGCACCACGCGCGCGTGCAACATGCCCGGCAGGCGAACATCGGTCGCCCAGGTCTCCTTCGCAGCCACTTTAGATCGGATGACCGAATTCTTGAACGATTTGCCAATGATCGTGTACTCGCTGACCGGCTTCATCGGAGGATTCCCCTCGACGGTCAATCCCATGATGCTGGTGAGGTCCCCCTTGACGGGAATCGTGAGCGTCAACTGCTGGTTCTTGACCAGGTCGCCGTACGAAATGCTCTTGCCGCCTCCCGAGACGATGCCGTCCTTGACCGAAAGCTTGTCCTTGGCCACTCCGAGCCGCCCTGACGCGAGATCGAGCAGAGCCTGATGCGTGTAAGCGGCCGCCTTCCGGATATTCGGCGTTCCATGCCCGAGAAAATCGAAGGCGCCGCTGCCGTCCGGCGTGCGATCGGTATCGCCCGACACGACCGTGGTAATCGCTTCGAAGGGCACGCTCAATTCTTCGGCCACAATTTGCCGGTACGCGGTAAAGGTCGAGCCCTGGCCGAAGTCGCTCTTCCCGGTGCGAATCAGAATCGTGTTGTCCGGGTGAATCTCGATCCAGGAACCGGGCAGCGTGGGATCGAGCGTGTTCTTCAGCGTCGTGGCCTTCGCGCTGTCGCCCTTCAGAAGTTCCGGGCCAGCCAAGCTGAATCCCACGACGAGGATGCCGCCGGCTTTGATAAATTGACGCCGCGACAGCGTCGGTACGAAAACGTTCCCTGGTTTTTCGCGCTTGATTGTTCCACCCATGGTGGCCATCGCTTACCTCCCCTTCGCCATGATCGTGGCGGCATGTTGTACGGCGTCAATGATCGCCACGTAAGTTCCGCAGCGGCACAGATTGGGCGACACTCCCGATGTGGTGAAGGCTTCTTTGATCTGCGCCAGAGTCGGATGGGCATTGCTTTCGAGCAGCTCGGTGGCCTTGATCATCATCCCGTTCTGGCAAAACCCGCACTGCGGCGTCTGTTCCTCGATCCACGCCTGCTGCACCGGGTGGAGCGTGCTCTTGGCTTCGTCTGCCGAAAGGCCTTTTTGCTTGGCCCATCTCGCGGGCAGACCCTCAAGCGTGGTGATTTCCTGGTTGGCCACGCTCGCGACCGGGACAACGCAGGACCGCGTTTCCTTCCCGTCGACCAGAACGGCGCAGGCTCCACACTGGGCCAGCCCACAGCCGAACTGCGGACCGATCAGTTCAAGATCGTTGCGCAAAACGTAGAGTAGCGGAGTGTCGTCCGGCGCCTTCACCTCGCGCCGCACTCCATTCACATTCAGCGTGACCATAAAGACCCCCCTCCCACTGACTTGTAGCGGACATCTTAACTCGCCGCTCGCGATGACGCACGTCAACCTATCTGGGCCACAATCGCAACGTCAAACTTTGCATAGTACTTCTTTACGTCACTGGCCCCGTACTTCTCGCGAAACTTCTCGACCACGGCCGCAACCTGTGTGGCGTCCGTGACAGAAGCAGCCTTGACTTCAGCCTCTTCGCCCCGCGCATCAATCCGAATCACCGGCTTCTCGAGCACATTCTTGTACCACTGTGTATCCGACCCCGTCACCGGCAGCAGGTAAAGCTGGTCTTCGTCCCATACGAACCAGACCGGGATTGAGATCGCACGTCCAGACTTTCTTCCGGTCACCGTGATGTTGAGTTCGCGATATCGGGCAAGACGGTCCTTTAGAGAATCGTTCCGCGTTGGTGTGCTCATCCCAACCTCCTTCATTCCCCGCCCCAGTATTGGTCTTCGCTGACCTGTTCCATCCAGTCGCCAACCTTACAGTCGAGCTTTTCCTGAAAGGCGAAAGGCGTCATGGCCGTGGTGCGTAGCCCCACGTCGCATCGCCGTTATATCGCTCATGCGGCCGGCGCTCGGTCGAAATCGAGCGACGTCGAGAGGTCTCGATTAGAGTCGATCTGTGCCCTTAGATCGGCGACCTTCTGCTCCGCGGTGGCAATAGCATCGGCGCCTGCGATAAAGCGGCGCGGCGGTGGCTCCTGGCGAGCGATGGTGATGAGCGCTCGCGCGAGCTTCGCCGGGTCGCCCGATTGTTTGCCATTCTGGGCCTTCCAAAACTCGAGTTGCTTCGCTCGGCGCTCGTCGTAGTCCCTAATGGACGGCTCGGCGTAGTTCGTCGATTGCTCCGTGAGCAGCTCCGTGCGGAAGAACCCTGGGTTGACGATGGTAGTGGTAATGCCGAACGGCGCGACCTCGGCGTGCAGCGACTCCATCCATCCTTCCAAGCCAAACTTCGACGCAGCGTAGGCGGTACAAAACTCGAAACCGACCAAGCCCGCTGACGAGGAGATCGAGATTATGTGCCCCGAGCGCTGCTTGCGCATCACCGGCAGGACAGAGCGGGTAACGTTCATCGGGCCCATAAGGCTCGCCGCCAACTGCCGCTCCATTTGCTCCGGCGTCAGCTCCTCGAAGTAGCCCGCATAAAAGCTGGCAGCGTTGTTGACCAGCACGTCGATGCGGCCGAACCGGTCGACAGCGGCCCGCACCGCCGCCTCGGCATCGGCGCGGCTAGTCACGTCCAGCTTGACGGCCAGCAGGTCGCTTGACTGTCTCAAGGACGATTGTCCCAAGGACGATTGTCCCAAGCCCGATTGTCCCAAGGCCTTGGACACACGGTCCTTGTCCCGCCCAGAGGCCACAACTGCATGGCCAGCCGCCAGCGCGGCCCGGGCAAAATCGACGCCCATGCCACGGCTGGCTCCAGTGATAAACCAGACTTTTTTGTTACTCATGACACCTCCATGCCAACTTCATGTCTCGCTCGCGCAAAAAACGTTCCCGGTTTACCGCCCACCAATCCTGAACCCAAAATTCCAATTTGCACGTCGCTCTCTCACCCTGGCTTTAGACTTCCTCTCCGGAATCGGATCCCTCCGCGCTCCTGGTCCGTAAAGTCAGCGGCCCACCAATTTCTGCAGCTCTTCGGGATACCGCGCCCCCTGTATCGGGATCTTCGAGGCTGCGATCCCCAGCTCCCTGAGATCTTCGGGCGACAGTTGGACGTTCGCGGCTGCGATGTTTTCCTCCAGCCGGTGCAGCTTGGTCGTGCCCGGGATCGGCACGATCCACGGTTTCTGCGCCAGCAGCCACGCGAGTGCGATCTGAGCCGGCGTCACCTTCTTCTGCCCCGCGAATCTGCCCAGCAGATCCACCAACGCCTGATTCGCTTTCCGATTCTCCGGCGTAAAGCGCGGGACGATGTTGCGAAAATCGCCCTTGTCAAATTTCGTATCGTCGCTGATCTTGCCCGTGAGGAAGCCTTTACCCAGCGGGCTAAATGGAACGAATCCGATCCCGAGTTCCTCCAGCGTCGGTATCACTTCCGCTTCCGGTTCTCGCCAGAACAGCGAATATTCGCTCTGCAGTGCAGTGACGGGCTGGACTTTATGGGCGCGACGGATCGTCTGCACCCCCGCTTCAGAAAGTCCGAAGTGCTTCACCTTGCCTTGCTGAATCAGCTCCTTCACCGCGCCCGCAGTCTCTTCGATCGGCACGCTCGAGTCGACGCGGTGCTGGTAGAACAGGTCGATGACATCCGTTCTGAGCCGTTTGAGCGACGCCTCGGCGACTCGCTTGATCTGCTCTGGCCGGCTATCCAGCCCCGCCTGTTTGCCGGTATTCGGATCCAGTTTGAACCCGAACTTGGTGGCGATCACCACTTGCTCGCGCAAGGGGGCCAGGGCTTCACCCACGAGTTCCTCGTTGGTGAACGGGCCGTAGACTTCCGCAGTATCGAAGAACGTGACGCCGCGCTCCACCGCCGCCCGGATGACCGAGATCATCTCCTGCTTGTCTCCTGCCGGGCCATAGCCGAAGCTCATGCCCATGCAGCCGAGCCCGATGGCCGATACTTCCAGATTGCTTTTTCCAAGTTTGCGCTTCTGCATTATTTCTCCTTCGACGTGCCTTCGCTGGGTCAGCCTCCTCTGGTCTCAATGAAAAATGAGAATAGTCTGCCGGCCGTTTGCCTGCCTGCCCGCTTCGATGAACTTCTTGCCCGATTCTCCGAGACTCCGCTAATAAATGCAATCTGCCTTCAAGCTTGCTCGTTCTTGTCGGTTCCAGAATTTTCTCTGCGCTTGAGGTTGCGGGTGACGTCTTTTCCCGCGCGGATGTCGGACAGCAACAGGTCGAGCTTCGCCGCGCTTTTTAATGCTTGCTGATCGGCGTTCGCCGCAGCTTTCAACATCTGATCGAGGCGGCTGGCTGCGCTCTTGAGTTTCTGCAGTTCCTCGGCTGGGATCTGCTTCCTTGGTCCTTTCCCGATCGACTGCAACCGGTTCACGATCCTTTCGCGCACATCGCGCTCCGGACCCTGGTCGTCCCTGCTATTCATGGGCACCTGCACAACGAAACAAAGAAACTTGGACGGTATCGGAGGAATTTAAGGCGAGGTGGCAATCAAAGATTACCATCGGGCGACACTCAACGCGGGAACGCCTGCGACTCTTTAGCGCTGTCTTTGCGCAAAAGATAGCCCTTGGGTGCTATCGTTGCAGGGGAGGACAGCGAATGGCATTTCCTGATGATGTTCCCACGGTCCATCAAGGTGACCGTTCCATACAACTGATTGACTGGCTGGTGGGACGATTGGAAGAGTGTCTTGGTGAAGTTCTACCGCTCCAGACGGACGATCTTTTGAAAGACTATGCGAAGGATGCTCGTAACAGCATGGCATCAGCAATCGAGCAGCTGAACCGTGCACGCGCTAAAAAAGAACGGCAGCTCGGCGGCCGCACCAGCTAGAAACGCGCACACCACGCGGACAGTGCTTTCAGCGCCCAATTGCGGTTATGAGTGCAACCGCCTGTTTTAGTCAGTTAGAATCAATGCATAATGAACCCGCACCGGATCATCCTATCTGTGGTAGCCCTATCTTTCTTTTCCATTGGGCTAAGCGCACAGCAGTTCCACACGCGGTTGTCGCCAGCCGAGAGGGAACACATTCTCGACGGCCCGTTCACCGACGTGACGAAAACGGAAGCTATGCCGGCTACAGTGAGGCAAGCGTTTGCAACAATTACCGCTGAACCCTCGTTTGCACTAGCCGATCCCGGACAGAAGTTTCAGGGCACAGATGATGGGCGCAACCGAGGGTTGCCCCGCAGGCGCCTCATTTTCGCGGGAGTACAGGGCGATGAATGGTTTGTTCATTACGAGCGAGGCGGTCTCGCACACGGCTATTGCGTTCTGGTGTTCAAAGTTGACCCGCACAATCAGTTGCAGTTCGTGTGGGGTGGCGCGGGGTTTCACGCCGCAAGCAACATGGATCAGCTTCGCAAGATGGTTGTTGCTGGCAAATTCTCGGATGCGCAGAACTACTGGTGACTGGCTGTTGTAACATCCCCATGCACTCACTGACCCAGTGACCGCAGTTTTCAGCGAAGCCACCATCTCAACCTCCCGCACCTCCCCATTTCAGTGGATAATCATCCCGTGGCCCAACTGGAAAACTTCCGCCTCAAGGTCTTCCGCACCGTCGCCGAACATCTGAACTTTCGCAAGGCAGCCGAGCACCTGTTCCTGACCCAGCCCGCCGTCACACTCCAGATCAAGGCGCTCGAAGACGATCTCGGCATCCGCCTCTTCGATCGCGCCGCCAATCGCGTCTCCCTCACTCCCCAAGGATCGCTCCTTCTCGTCTACGCGAAAAAGATCGCGGCCCTGGTTTCTCAAGCCGAACAGGAACTTGGGTCGGAAGATGGCAAGGTCTCCGGCGAGCTGTCCCTCGGCGTGTCGACCACGATTGCGCAGTATGTCCTGCCGCGTTTGCTGGGAGCCTTCCTCGACGAGCATCCGCGCGTCCAGTTCTCCCTCCACAGCGGCAATACCGACGAGATCGTGCATCTTCTCCTCGACAACAAGCTCTCCCTCGGCCTGATCGAAGGACCAGCCCGCGACCGCGGCATTCACACCGAACCCTTCATGCAAGACGAGCTGGTCCTAATCATGCCGCGGGCGTTCGCTTCCGATCGCATGTCCCACGACCAGCTCCTCGGCTCAAATCTTCTGATGCGCGAACAGGGTTCCGGCTCGCGCCGCGTCGTCGAGCTCGCTCTCGAGCACGCCGGACTCAAGCTCAAGTCTTTCAAACATGTGATGGACCTCGACTCCACCGAAGCCATCAAGTCCGCCGTGGAAGTCGGTCTCGGCGTCGGCTTCGTCTCGCGCTGGGCCATCTCTAAAGAACTCGAACTGGGCGCGCTGAAAGTCGTGGACGTGCCCGGCCTGAAAATCGCGCGCCATTTTTCCCTCATCTCGCGCACCGGCCCCGAGCCGCAAGGCCCGGCGGCTGCGTTTCGCACTTTTGCGATCGAGCGCGCCCGCCTTCTCGCCGATCCTGCCCGAAAACGCCCGCGTTCCGCCAAGTCCCGCCGATAAGCTCAGCTAATCGCCCATCAGAACTACTGCTTGGACGCGCCTCTTCTCCCCTGCCACACTCTCTACCGTGAGCAAGACCATCTTCATTCTGGCCCTGATCGTCGCCGCCACCGGCCTGATTTCCCCGCCCCTCGCCCTTCTGGGCGGCCTGATCTACGGATTCACTGCGGCCCATCCCTTTCACCTCGAAAGCAAACGCCTGGCCAAATTTCTATTGCAGGCCTCCGTCGTTGCCCTCGGCTTTGGCATGAACCTGCAACAAGTTCTTCATGCCGGACGCTCCGGCTTCCTCTACACCGCCGGCAGCATCACGGCAGTCATGCTCACAGGTCTCGGCTTCGGCTACCTGCTCCACGTCGGAAAGAAATCCGCATTCTTAATCAGCGCCGGCACCGCCATCTGCGGCGGCAGCGCCATCGCAGCCGTCGGCCCCATCGCCGACGCCAGCGAGGAAGAAATGGCCGTCTCCCTGGGCACGGTCTTCATCCTCAACTCGATCGCGCTGTTTCTGTTTCCCTTAATCGGATACGCGTTCCACATGACGCAGAATCAATTTGGTCTTTGGTCCGCGCTGGCCATTCACGACACCAGCTCCGTTGTAGGCGCGACCGCAAAATACGGCGCCACCGCTCTCGCTGTCGGAACCACCATCAAGCTGGCGCGCGCTCTGTGGATCGTTCCTCTCTCCCTGGTCACCGCCGTCACCCTGAAGAGCAAAGCGCGCATCCAGTGGCCCTGGTTCATTCTGCTGTTCTGCCTCGCCGCGCTGCTGAACTCCTTGCTTCCGTCATTCAACTCAACCTTCGGCGTTCTGAATCATCTGGGCAAAATCGGCCTCACCGTAACTCTGTTCCTGATCGGCACGGGTTTAAACAAGGAAACACTCAAGACCGTAGGCGCTCGTCCCCTTCTCCAGGGACTCGCCCTCTGGATCGTCGTCGCCGCCGGCACGCTGGCGCTCATTCTCTCCAATTGGATTGGCGTGTAATCCTGCGGCGCCGCCGTCTGGACGCTACCGCCGTTAATGGGGAATGGCAGGGACGTCAACCATCCCCTAGCCGCGCTCGTCCGGCCCCACTCCATAGGCGTCGAGCACGTCGCGCAGAGTCACTATACCTTCCAACCGGTGCACGTCAGCCCGGCTTACGACGGGAAGGACTTCGATCTGGTTCGCTCCCATGCGCTCGAGCGCCAGGTCCAGACCCTGGTCGGAATGAACGTGCGGAAAGGTGTGCTCCTGGACAAGTTCCCCCACCTTCCTGGAAGAATCTTCACCTGCTTCCTGTTCGAGCGTCGACAATTTGACCACGCCGATCACGCCTCGCCTGCTTCCGCCGCGCTGATCTCCGCCTTGCTCTTCGACAACCACCCAGCTTCGCAACCCGCTGGCGCGGACCTGCCGCAAAGCCTCGCCCACCGTGATCTCGCTGGCGAGCACCTCGCTCGCTGGACGCATGACACGAGCTACCTGACGCAACCCCTGCCTTTGCCGAGCCTCCGACGAAGGAAGGTGGATGCCATCCTGCACCGCGAGCGCTTCATAGATAGGCTCCCGCTGCAGGCGCGACGCCAGGAACAGGCTCACCAGATTCGCAATCATCAGCGGCACAATGACGGCATAGTCCTGCGTCATTTCGAAGATCATTACCACCGAAGTCATGGGAGCGCGCACGATCCCCGCGAAAACCGCGCCCATCCCCACCAGAGCGTACGCCCCCGGCGTAGCCGTGTAAGCCGGCAGCAGTCGATGGGCAATCGTTCCCACGCTGCCTCCCAACATTGCGCCGATGAACAGCGCGGGCCCGAAAATGCCGCCTGCGTTCCCCGAAGAGTAGCTGGTGGTCACGGTAATGAGCTTCAGCACCACCAGCACAAGCATCAGGTTGAGCGCCATCCGTCCATTCAAGGCTTCGCCCACATATCCATATCCCACGCCCAGCACCTGCGGCACGAACCATCCCATCAACCCCACCAGCAATCCGCCAGCCACCGGTTGGAACCAGACTGTCTTCTTCGGCATGCGCAGAAAGCGCGCCCGCATGTCCAGCAAAAGCTTCGTGAAGGTTACCGACACCAGACCTCCGGCCACGCCCAGCACCGCGTAGACCGCAAATTCAATGGGGTGCACCAGTTGGTATTGCGGAACCTTAAACAGCGGATTGTTGCCCAGCAGAAGCCGCAGCACGACCCACGATGTGGCGGACGCCAATACCACCGAGCCCAGCACTGGCGCGTGCAGGTCTCCCATTATTTCTTCCAGCGAAAACAGCACGGCCGCCAACGGAGTATTAAACGCAGCCGCGATCGCCGCCGCTGCTCCGACCGGAATCAGAGCCTTTACCTTCTCGGGACTTAAACCCAGAGACCGCCCCAACACCGACGCAATCCCGCCTCCCACTTGCACCGAAGGCCCTTCGCGTCCCAGCGGGATTCCGCTGGCCAGCGTCGCCGATGTGCAAAAGAATTTCCCCAACACGGTACGCAGACTGATGAACCCCTCGCGCGCAAACAGCGCAGCTTTGGTCTGCGGCACGCCGCTGCCGCGGGCATTGGGAAAGTAGCGGTACAACAGGTAGCCGATGCCCACCGATCCGGCCACGGGAAATAGCACGCGCCGCCAAGCCGCGCCCCCAGCCGGATACAGCCGCATCCCCAGCCGTTCCGTCACCACGATGAATGCCACCACCGTGAGCCCCGTCACCGCCCCGATAACCAGCGCAAGCACCAGAAATACCTGATCCTCCCGCGCCCGCAGCCTGGCTACGCGCTGCAACAGCGGCGTTCTCCACCAACTCCCGCGTATCGCCAATTCGTCATTCATCGTTGCGTTTCCGTGAAGATCTTAACAGCCCGTACCGCAAGCACCATTCGTATCAGGGCATGCCTTCAAGGCATGCCGGAAGTGCGCCTCTAGAAGTGCGGCTCGCCTCTACAGTTTGGAAGAACTACAAACGCGTGCACCACCGTGGAAGAGCGGCCCTTCCAGGGCCGCGGTAAGGTATGTGGAATCAGCGTGGCTTCAGCCCCTGTGGTCGACGTTTATTGATAGGGCCGCGTTTTTTTTCCGCAACCTCTTTAGGCGCTGGATTCGGACGTCCGAATCTTACTCCGAGGGAGTGAGCCATCCCGGCTCGCGAACATGTTCGTCGTGGAACCGCCGCAGGCGCGCCGCCAGAATCGCCGCCCGTCCCAGGTACCCCACGACTTTGCGCTCATCGGCGCGATCCACCACCGGTAAGCGTCCAATGTCGAAGCGCAACAGTTTCGCCGCCGCCTCCGAAACCAGCTCATCCGGATACGTCACCACCAGATGAGTCTTGCCCGCCTCCTGCACCGTCATCGCTCCCGAAGAATCCTTGTCCAGCGCGCGCAACACATCTCCCCGCGTAATGATTCCCACCATCTTTCCCGCATCATCCACAATCATCAAGGCCTGGCGCCGGACCACCGCCGGATCGTTTCGCGCAATCCTCTCCGCCAATTCGCCGACCTTGGTATTGACGGAAATGAACGGCACGTCCTTCTCCATCATCTCACCGACCGTAGCCTGCGTCAGCGCGTCCGCTTCGTAATCCTGATGCACTCGCAGACCGCGCCGCGCCAGCTTTTCGGTCATGATCGAACTCGTGGGCATGAACAGCATCGCTACCCCGTCCGCAATCACCGCCACCAGCATCAGCGGCAGGACGGAGTTGTAATCCCGCGTAATCTCGAACGCAAAGATGATGAACGAAAACGCCGCCCGCGACGCCGCCCCAAACACCGCGCCCATCGCCACTAGCGCAAACGCTCCCGGAGAAAGATGAGCTCCAGGAAATGCCCAGTTCGCGACCATCGCAAACAGTCCGCCCATCGCCGCACTCCACATGAACGTCGGAGCCAGCAATCCGCCCGACGTTCCCGATCCCAAAGAAATCACCAGCGCCGCAAATTTCGCGATCATCACCACCAACAGGATCTTCCACACCAAGTGCCCGTTGAGAATATCCCCGATCGTGTCGTATCCCACGCCGAACACGCGCGGCACGAAAAACCCGATCACCCCCAGCGCCACCGCCCCTGTCGCCGGCCACCATAGCTCGTCGATGGGCAGCTTCTCGAACAAATCCTCTACCCAATACAGCGTCTTGCTCAGCCCCACTGCAGCCAGCCCGCAGATCGGCCCCAGCAGCAGGTAAAAGGGCAGCGCACGCGGAATCCCGAAGTCCATTGCGCCTACCTGAAACATCGGTCCCGCACCCAGAAGTTGCATGTGCACCGCAGTGGCCAGCGTGCTCGCAATCACCAGCGGAATAAACGACCGCGACTTGAATTCAAACAGCAACAACTCAATCGCCAGGATCACTCCCGCAATCGGAGTGTTGAAAGTTGCCGACATTCCCGCCGCCGCGCCGCACGCCAGCAGTACCTTCCGCTCGACAGCGGTCGTATGCAACACCTGCCCCACCAGCGATCCGATCGCTCCGCCGGTTTGAATGATCGGGCCTTCCGCGCCAAACGGCCCGCCCGTCCCAATCGCAATCGCCGCGGAAATCGGCTTCAAAATCGCCACCTTCGGCTCGATGCGGCTGCGGTTGGTCAACACGGCCTCCATCGCCTCCGGAATCCCATGCCCCTTGATCTTCGACGACCCATACTTCGCCATCACCCCCACGATCAGCCCGCCCACCACCGGAACCAGAATCACCCACGCCCCAAGATGATGCGATCCCACGCTCCTGAAAGTCGTAGACCACTCATGGAAGAAGAACAGATTGGTAAACAGCCCAATCAGCTTGTAAAGGGCGTAAGCCACCAGCCCAGCCACGAGCCCAATGGCAGCCGCGAGAAACGAAACCAGCACAATACGAAACTGCGCCGGCTGTGAAAGAGCTAACGTTGATTTTGAGGAAGTGTTGTTCGTCATCTTCTATCTGCGACTCAAAACTACGGCCAATACTCGGGAAACAACGTGGAAGAGCGGCCCTTTAGGGCCGCGTAAGGCCCGCAATGATCCCGCCGGCTTTAGCCGCTGAGGGTCTCCGGCCCCGCGACTTCGCCGACTCCTTCTCCGGCATCAGCCGCCGCAGCGCTCCCACCAGATCCGGCGCCGCGCTCCGCAACTCCTCGTGATGATGCAGCGCCAACTCCTCCAGCACCCGCTCGCCCTTCGGCGTCAGCGCCAGCAGCACTTCTCGCCGGTCGTCCTGCGCCCGTTCCCGCCGCACGTACCCTCCACTCTCCAGCCGGTTAATCAGTTCGACCGTGCTGTGGTGCTGAATCTGCATCCGGTCGGCCAGTTCCCGAATCCGAGGCCTCACTCCCTCCGGCATCCCCTTGATGGCCAGCATGAGCTGGTACTGCCCCCGCTCCAGCCCCGCCGCCTGCACGGCGCGCTCGCTGAAGTGCAAGAACCTCCGAATCTGGTACCGGAACTCGGCCAGAGCCTGGTAATCCGACAGGGTAAGCTTCCTCATGCCGCCAATTGTATCGTCCCGCGATAGTCCAGTTTCATTATATCGTTAAACGATATATGGGAAAAGTAGAGACGCCCCACCCTTCTCGCGCTTTTCCGCGAGAGGGTGGGATTTTTGATCTCACTGCAATAGAACCGTCCCGGGTGCTCCATTTCCCGCGGGCTCTTTGCGCGAGAAAGCCTGCCCTGACCGCAGTCGAAGGGTGGGGACGTTCAGGGTTCCCTTCGTGAACCTTAGTGTCCTTCGTGGTTGACGCCCTTCGCCCGTCCCCACCCTAGCCTGTTTCGAGCCGCCCCATTTAGAATCCTTAGTCCACAATTTCACCGCCGCGACAGGAGAGCCTGTGATCCCGCGCTACACCCGCCCCGAGATGGCCCGCATCTGGAGCGACGAAAACCGCTTCCGCACCTGGCTGGCCGTCGAAGTCGCCGCCACCGAAACCCTCGCCGAAGCCGGACTCGTTCCCAAAGACGCCGCCCACGCCATCCGCGAACGCGCCGACTTCCGCGTCGAGCGCATCCACGAAATCGAAGCCGAAGTTCGCCACGACGTCATCGCCTTCACCACCGCCGTCGCCGAAATTGTCGGCCCCGACGCCCGCTGGTTCCACTACGGCCTCACGTCCAACGACGTCGTCGACACCGCTCAGGCCCTGCTCATTCGCCAGGCTTCGCAAGTCATCGCGCAGGACCTGCAACGCCTCGCCGAAGTCCTAGAGCGCCGCGCCTGGGAATTCAAAGACACGCCCATGGTCGGCCGTACCCACGGCATCCACGCCGAGCCCATCACCTTCGGATTCAAAATCGCCAACTGGTATTCCGAAACCCAGCGCAACATCGCCCGCTTCATCGCCGCCGCCGAAGACATGCGAGTCGGAAAATTTTCCGGCGCAGTCGGAATCTTCGCCCACCTCACGCCCGAACTTGAAGAAAAAATCTGCGCCCGCTTGGGATTGAAAGCCGCGGCAGTTTCTTCGCAGGTCATCCAGCGCGACCGCCACGCCCACTATCTCGGCACGCTCGCCGTGATCGCGTCTACCTTAGACAAGATCGCCACTGAGGTCCGCCACCTGCAGCGCACCGAAGTCCGCGAGGCCGAGGAGTTCTTCAGCGAAAAACAAAAGGGATCGTCGGCCATGCCGCACAAGCGCAATCCCGTAACTGCTGAGCAGATCAGCGGCCTGGCGCGCGTGGTCCGCGGCAACGCCCAAGCGGGATTCGAGAACGTAGCCCTTTGGCACGAGCGCGACATCTCGCATTCGTCAGCCGAGCGAGTCATCCTGCCGGACTCGACCACGCTCGTCGACTATCTCCTGAACAAAACCACAAACCTGATCGACACGCTCTTCGTCTATCCCGAGCGCATGCGCGCCAACCTCGAAAGCACGCGCGGCCTCATCTTCAGCGGACAGCTTCTGCTCGACCTGGTCGAGCACGGTGTGAGCCGCGAGGACGCCTATCGCTTGGTGCAAGCGCACGCCATGCGCGCCTGGAAAGAGAATCTGGACTTCCACCAGCTAGTCCTGGCCGACAAAGAGATCACGAGCAAAGTTCCGCGCCAGCAGATCGAACACGCCTTCGACCTGCCGCGCCAGCTGAAAAATGTGGACAAGATTTTCGTCCGCGTGTTCGGGAGGAAAGGAGCCTCAACCACGAAGGGCACGAAGGTTCACGAAGGAAGGCCCCAGACACCGGCCAGGCCGCGCGAGGGTGCAGGGAAGGCTTCGCGCAAGCGTTAGCAAAAGTGGAGAAGTGTTCCTGCAGGAACACTTTTCTGTACATAAATGTACGTACAAAATGCCGGAAGTGGTTTGCTTGCTTAGGGATACGTAAAATAGGAGATTCGCGATATTCTATGGAACGCTGTATCCGGAGGCGTCCGGAAGAGACAAAAGATGCGTAGGTGTAACGCATTTATGCTACAATTTGCTTGCAATTTATGCGTAATTCGTGCATCATAGGGGCAGAGTTAAGGGAGGAAAGTCTTGGTAGTAGCGACAACACTTCCGCGTCCCGGGTTGGAAGCCCACCGCGAGGCGATTTCACTATCGTTCCCAGAACTGGTCTCCCGCCTCACAGCCTTGATCGGCCGCAAGCTGACCGCCTACGTCGCGGGCGTCAAAGACGTCCGCACGGTGGATGGATGGAAGAAAGGAAACAGTCCGTATGGTGAGGCCGAGGATCGCCTGCGGCTGACCTTTCAGGTGGTGCGCACCCTGGGCGAGCATGATTCCCAGCGCATCGTTCAGGCCTGGCTGACGGGAGTGAATCCGGAGTTGGGTGACCGCATCCCGCTGCGCCTGCTGCGCGAGGGTGACTTGAATATTGTTGGCCCTGAAGTGATGGCCGCCGTGCGCGCTTTCATCGCTGGAGGCTAAGAAGTCCAGTGCTCGAAGGCAAGACCCCTCCCCAGACAATCTTTCGCATCGCCCGCCGGCCTGATCCGTGGGAACCTCCAGATTGGTCGCGGGCAAATCCAGACGGCACATTCGGCAACCGCTTCGACGATCCCGAGGGCTATTACCGCGTGCTGTATGCGGCCAGCCAGAAACTGTCCTGCTTCCTTGAAACCCTGGCACGCTTTCGTCCAGACCTTTCATTGTTGGCGGAGCTGAATGAGATTGACGGAGAGAACGATTTCTTTCCCCTAGGCTGCGTGCCCCACGAATGGTGTTCCGAGCGCTTGCTCGGGTCAGCATCCGTCGAGGGCAACTACGCCGATATCTACGCGGCCGAATGGATTGCACTCTTGCGCCGCTGGCTCGCAGGGGAATGCCTGCGGCTCGGCTTGAGCGACCTGGACGCGTCCGTGTTGCAGAGCCGCGCACCTCGGCGAATCACGCAACTGGCGTCCCTGGAAGTTCGGCAGCGCAATTTTGACGGCATCTATTACCGCTCCCGCTACGGCCACGATCTGGAGAACTGGGCTTTGTTCGAGCCCTTCCGACTCAGCCGTGCGACTGCACAGGCGTTTGCCAGCGACGATTTGACCTTTCTGGAGGCTCTGCGGATCTTGGGTTTGAACGTCGCGGATTAAAGCGGGGGCTGAGGCGCTCCTCTGTCCCTTCCTGCTCGCAAACGAAGCATCGCTCGATCATCCCGTGGAAGCGCGGCCCTTATAGGGCCGCGATAGCGGCCTCCACCAAAGAACAGGGCTTTAGCCCCTGTGGTACCGGGTCCATCCGGATCGGTCCGGCCGCGGACGAATACGGATAATCCTCCGCCCGCTCCGCCAAGCGCGCCCGCACGGGATTCATTCGGATGTACTCGCGATGATGTTCGTAATCCGCAAAGTCGCGAATGCGATGATTCGTGAAACTCGCCTGCCATACCGGTGGCCGCGATTTCAGACGGTACGAGAACCCTCCTTTGATGAACTGCATGGCCCGCTCCAAAGAAATCTCCGGCGCAGGCGTCAGCAGCGCATGGACGTGATCGGGCATGATGAAGAATTTCTGCAGCAGAAATTTTCCCTCATCACGATAGTGCGCGAGGGTTTCGATCAGGAGGCGGGCCGTTGTCTCCCGCCGGAAGATCGGATGGCGTTGCGCGGTGACGGTGGCGATGAAGAAGACGCGGTCGGAGTCCATTCGGCGATGGTCGCTGGTATGGGCGAGCGTTGTCTGTGAGAGATGTCACAAATCGCTGTGGAGAATTCCAAAACGGTACACGGGGCCTGAAGGCCGGTTCTTCTTCTCCGCCCTAAACGCGGCCCTAAAGGGCCGCTCTTCCACGGTGTCATTGGCGGCATCGCTCGTGGCGAATGTATTGCCTGGATCGAATTGGTGGAAGAGCGGCGCTTCAGCGCCCCGTGAGAGGCGAGAGAAAATAGAACCGAGTCCCGTAGGGACGGCACCTGCGGCGGATTCCGGCGGGGCGATTCACCCGGTGCTCACCACCCTTGCAATTCCAGCAGGACTGGAGCACCCTCTTTGTCAGCGCTCTCCAAGCGTCCAGGCCCCGCTTCCCGGATCCAAGCCATGAGCACCGACGGTTTTGTAAAAGTGGTCGAGGCACTTACCCACCTGTTGGGAGTTGTCCTGTGGCCGGCGATCTTTGTCTTCATGCTTCTACGTTATCGTTCTGCGATCGCCGATTTTGTCTCCAACTTAGGGAAGTTTTCTTTCAAGGCTGCGGGAATCGAAGCAACCGCCAAGGTCAGAGCCCAGGCGGCGGCGAGCCTTGCCGCTGCCAGTGCTTCGCGCCCCGACTCCGCAACCTCACCGCAGGCAACGTTGCAGGAAACACGACTGGCCGCGCAAGTCGTAACCGATGCGATTACGCCAAGCGTGATCCGGCGTGCCGAGAGATCGACTGTGTTGTGGGTTGACGACAGGCCGGACAACAACGTGCACGTGCGCCAAGCCTTGGAGGCCGTCGGCATCAGTTTCGTACTCTCGACCTCAACGGAGGATGCTCTCGACCAGATCAATCGGCAGACGTTTGACCTCATAATCTCCGATATGGGCCGGCCACCCGATCCTCGCGCGGGCTACACCCTGCTGGATACGCTGCGGGCCAGCGGAAATCGCACGCCGTTTATCATCTATGCCGGTTCCAGATCTCCCGAGCACCAGGAAGAGTCCAGACAGCACGGTGCCATCGGTTGCACGAATCGCCCCAACGAACTTTTTGAGATGGTGTTGTCTGCCTTGGGCCGCGGACCGCAATGAACGTCCGGTGTGCCCCACCAGGCTTCGGGTCTCGCCGGCACAACCGAGCTCTGGGTGCCCCATCCTTCGCATGCTCTTTGCGAAGGATGGGCAGCAGTCGGATCGCACAACTGGCTCTGAGCCCTCCCGCGCAACTCCGAAACTCGCATCGGCGGGATCGCTGCTACCCCTAGCTCAAACAGACCGGGGCACGGCGTTTGCCGTGCTCCCATCGCAGCGGACGTCTAATCGACCGCTACGACTTGTTGGCCTCAGCTGCTAAAGCCGGTGAGGATTGTTTCTCGTTTTACGGCACGGCTGAAGCCGTGCCCTTCCACAAAACCTTCAAACCTTATGAGCAGCCGCTGGTGCTGCCGCAGGACATGCATCGGTAGCAGCTGCCGTTTCTGGTCATGATGCTGCCGCAGAAGCTGCAGCTGGGGGCGTCGCCGAGGTCGACCAGGCCGGAGAGCGCGTCGGCGGCGTGGACGGGGGCGGACCTCGGACCTCGGACTTCGGACTTCGGCCCGGAAGCCTCCGGCGTGCCATTTACGTCTCCGATGCCCTCTGGGTTCGGCGCAACTCCCGCGGGGCGCAGTCTGAGGTTGTCGAACAGCAGCTGTTGCTGGCCGGTTAGGAAACGCAACTGGAGCCAGCGGAAGATGTAGTCCATGATGCTCTTGGCGTATCCGATTTCGGGGTTGCCGGACCATCCACTGGGTTCAAAACGCGTATGCGCGAACTTTTCGCAGAACAGTTTCAGCGGGACGCCGTGCTGCAGCGCGATGGAGACGGCCAGCGCGAAGCTGTCCATCAGGCCGCTGACGGTCGATCCTTCTTTCGCCATGGTGATGAAGAGTTCGCCGGGCTCGCCGTTGGGATACAGGCCGACAGTGATGTAGCCCTCGTGGTCTCCAACTTTGAATTTGTGGGTGATGGAGGCGCGCTCTTCCTGCAGCTTGTGGCGCACGGCGCGGGGAGGCGCGTTCATGTCTTCTTCGTCAACGTGAACGTGCTGCGCGGCGGCGAGGCGGGCGTCGTCCTTGGTGGAGTTCGCGGTCTTGGTTCCCGCGGCGCTGAGCGGTTGCGACTTCTTGCAGCCATCGCGATAGACGGCGACTGCTTTCAGGCCCAGCTTCCAGGCCTGCAGGTAGGCTTCGCTGATGTCGTCGACGGTGGCGTTCTCGGGAAGATTGACGGTCTTCGATATGGCGCCGGAGATGAAGGGCTGGGCGGCGGCCATCATTCTCAGATGCCCCATATACGCAATCGAGCGGGTGCCTTTGGCGGGCTTGAAGGAGCAGTCAAACACCGCGAGGTGGTCGTCTTTAATATGCGGCGCGCCTTCGATAGTCCCGGTGGCGTCGATGTAGCTGACGATGGCGTCAGCCTGATCGTGGTTGTAGCCCAGCTTGAATAGGGCGGTGGGGACGGTGTTGTTGACGATTTTGATCATGCCGCCGCCGACCAGCTTTTTATATTTGATCAGGGCGAGGTCGGGCTCGATGCCGGTGGTGTCGCAGTCCATCATGAAGCCGATGGTGCCGGTGGGGGCCAGGACTGTGACCTGGGAATTTCTGTAGCCGTGCTTTTCGCCGTGGGCCAGGGCTTCGTCCCAGCATTGTTTGCTGGACTCGTAGATGGAGCTTGGGACATTCGACTTGTTTATTCCATTCACGCTGGCGCGGTGCATGCGGATTACGTCGAGGAAGGGCTCGCGGTTGATGTACCAGCCGGGGCAGGCGCCGCCGGGCATGGCGTTGGAGCCCAGATTTGTCTCGGCTAGATTCTTTTTTGTTGGTTCTGTCGCAGGCACTAATGGCGCGCATTGTTCGGCGATGCGGCTGCTTTGGAGATAGGCTTCGCCGCACATAATGGCGGTGACGCAGGAGGCGTAGTCGCGGCCGGCGTCGCTGTCATACGGGAGGCCGGCGGCCATCAGCAGAGCGCCTAGATTCGCATATCCCAGGCCTAGCGGTCGGTAGTCATGCGAGTTTTTCGTGATCGACTCGGTCGGGTAGCCGGCGTTGTCGACCAGGATTTCCTGGGCGGTGATTAACACATCTACCGCGTGGCGGTAGGCTTCTACGTCGAAGGTGCCGTTCGGGGCGAACTTCAGCAGGTTCAGGCTGGCCAGGTTGCAAGCGGAATCGTCTAAGAACATGTATTCGCTGCAGGGGTTGCTAGCGTTAATGCGCGCCGTGTTCTTGCTGGTGTGCCAGCGGTTCACCGTGGTGTCGTATTGCATACCGGGATCGCCGCAGTGCCAGGTGGCTTCGGAAATTTTGCGGAGGAGTTCTTTGGCTTTGAACGTTTTGACAACCGAGCCGTCCTGGACCGTGCGCGTGGAGAAGTCGGTGTCGCGGACTACGGCGTACATGAAGTCGTCGGTGACGCGGACGGAGTTGTTGGCGTTCTGGAAGAAGATGCTCGAGTAGGCGTCGGAGTCGGGATGGGAGCCGTCGTATCCCTGGGCGACCAGGGCGTGGGCCTTGGCTTCCTCTTTCTGTTTGCACTCGATGAATTCGATGATGTCGGGATGGTCGACGTTGAGGATGACCATCTTGGCGGCGCGGCGGGTCTTGCCGCCGGACTTGATTACGCCGGCGAAGGCGTCGAATCCTTTCATGAAGCTGAGCGGGCCGCTGGCGGTGCCGCCGCCGGAGAGAGTTTCGGAGGATCCGCGCAGGGGAGACAAGTTTGTGCCGGTGCCTGATCCCCACTTGAACAACATGCCTTCGGTCTTCGCGAGCGTCAGGATCGAATCCAGCGAATCTTTTACGGAGTTGATGAAGCAGGCGGAGCATTGGGGCTTGGAGTATCCGGTGACACCGAATTCGACTTGCTGGGTTTGCGGGTTCCAGTGCCAGCTGCGGCCGTCGGAGTTGGGCTCGATGCGGTCGCATCCCACGTTGAACCAGACGGGGCTGTTGAAGGCGGCGTACTGGCGAACGAGGATGTGGACGAGCTCGTCGTGGAAGGTGGCGCCGTCGTCGGCGGTGCGGAAGTAGCCTTGCGCCATGCCCCAGTCGCGAATAGTTTCGGCGACGCGGGCTACTAGCTGGCGGACTCCGGTTTCGCGCTCGGGAGTGCCGATCTTGCCGTGCAAGTATTTCGAGGCCACGATGTTGGTGGCGGTCATGGACCAGTCTTTGGGGACTTCGACGTCCTTCTGCTCGAAGATGATCCCGCCCTGGGAGTCGGTGATCTGAGCGAGGCGGAGATCCCATTCGACCTCATTGTAGGGAGACACGCCGGGCTTGGTGAAGAAGCGGCGGAAGGAGAGGCCGGAGGGCTTCTTCTTTGCAGAGGTCGGCGTGGACGGGGCGGCGGTGGTCTCGGTAACAGTTACGGTTTTCAGCTCTGCCATTGGGCTCTCCAATAATTAGATTCTATGCGGTGTTGCGCCGATTCTGGCGCCCGGGCTGGCGGGCGGGAGAATCGATGTTCCAAAATGATCTGGCTTACGGCACGGCTGAAGCCGTGCCCTGATACGAAACCTGATACGAAAACTGCAAAGAACGTTTGATCGCAGCGCTGAAAACGCGGCGCTGAAGCGCCGCTCTTCCACGGTAGCCTTCGGCTTAAAAGCCGGAGGGTAGTGGGGAGGGACAGTGAATGTTGGTGGCGGCTCCGGAGTCTAGATGCGGGGCCGTCGAATGGGATGAGGCTGGGGGCATTCCCGAGCCGCTCGCTTCGCTTAGCGGGACCCTTCGACCTGGCTCAGGGCAGGCTTCCGGGGCGGCCGTCGCCACATGCGTGCTGGTGGTGTCGGCATTGGCGGACAGAAGTGTCCGCCCCACATGGGTATCGGTGGCGCCGGCGAAGAGGGATTGTTGGCGGTCGTCCGGTTTAGGGACGTATTCGGTTGCGGGGGTCAGCTCCAGGGACGTGGCGAAGTGGGAGCCGATGCCAGTCGCTTTTTCGGCGGCGGAGACCATCCATTGATTGAGGGCGCTGCAGATGCTGCGACGCTGGGTCGGGTCATCGATGACGACGAAGCGGACGAAGTAGCGGCCGGAGGCCAGGCGAGCGCTCATGGGATTCTGCCGCGAGAGCATACGGTCGAGGACGAAGGCCATGTCGTCGTCTTCGAAGAATTGGGTGACGGCGAGCATGCGGCGGAGAGCTGGGGCGTCTGTCTTCTGGTTTTGGGTGTCCCGGGAGATTGCCCCAGCGGCTAAAGCCGCAATAGAGAGGGCGCCTGACGCGGCGCTAAAGCGCCGCTCTTCCACGGGGGCGCTCGCTTCGCTCGCGGGACGGACGAATGCGTCCGTCCCCACAGGGGCATTGGTGCTGCCTAGGTCCGTGATTTCCTCGGCGACGGCGAAGACGCCGGGTTTGCTGGGGACGAACAGGAGGCTGTGATGGGACTCACAGCGGAACCAACGCGACCATTGAAGGCGGCGGTAGTCGAGGGGGCGATCGAATCCGTGGCGCGCCAAAGATTCTGAAACTAAACGAGTTAAACCTTCCATGTGCGGGCTCCTGGGTCCTCGTGCCGCGCCGGAGAAAGGGATTCCCTTGTCTGCCGGCTGGGCAGGTTACAGATTGACTGCTTTACCGCATTTTCAATTGTGTCGCGCCCCGGGGGAGGGTCGGGGAACGGCCACCGCACTTCATTTTCGGCTTTCGGCTTCCGGCTTCCGGAAAACCTGAAAGTCGCACATCGCCAGGTTTAAGGTTTCGGGCGCCGGGGCTTACGGATCTGGAAGCCCGGCGCCTGAGCCTTTTCTGCCGCGGAGGGCGCCGAGTCACCTCTGGCTGGGCGCCGGACCGCTGTCTGCGTCACTGCTCTTACTGCCTTGGGAATTCCGTCCCATTCCCGTGAGCCGGAATTTTGGTGCTTGGGATTGCAAAGTTACTCCCGCAGATTGTGCCTGTCAAGAGGGAAACACTACAGGTTGTATCCCTAGCAATGACGGGCTTGATGCCGGGTTAGGGCCCGGATTTCCACATTGTGGAAATCCGGGGGCGGGTGTGTTTTGTTGAGAGTGGGCAAGGCTCCCCTTCTTTGGACCCTATCTCACGGCAGGGGCTGGGGTTGCCGTGGCTCCGTAGAGATTGAGAGCGCAAGTTTCAATCGTCCCTCCGGGACCTCACGTTGCGTTCGCGGGCTTCCCTCCGCACTTCTTCACCTCATTCTGAGGTTCGCGAAAAATGCCTCCCGGACGAATGCGTCCGGGGCTACGTGTTTTACATCAGGCGCAGGCCTGAGCTGGGGCGGACGCGGCAGGGCTGCGGGAGCTTACGGCGAACGCGATCGGCTTGGTCGTGAGCGGTCATCTGGCCTTGGGCACCTCGTTCGGAGGCGACTGGCTTGGGGACATTCACCTCTTCTACCTGCTGGGGTTCTAAGTTCAAGCGGTCGAGCATTAGCGCGCTGGCTGTGCTCTGGCTGATGCCTGGATCGGTGGCACCCGGTTGCTGGCGCAGGGACATGGAAACGTAGATGTCCTCGAAGATGCGGCGCGGGGCGATGCTGAGCACGCCGTCGGAGGATTCGACGAGGTAGTCGCCTTTGCGTCCGCAGTGCTGGCGGCCGAGATGGTCGACGAAGCTGAGACTGGAACTGAGTTGCTTGGCTTTGACCAGAAAACGTGTGCGGTATGTCTTCCATTGTTCTGATTTCATGTGGCGCGCGACCCGATTACGAATCTTTCGAGTGAAATTCCGAATGCGATCGCCAACCGGCGTTACCCGGCTCGACGACTTTAATTTCTTGTGAAGGCGAAGGTGACTGTACGAGCGAAAAGGTCGCGGGTCAATTCAGTATTTTTGGTGCAATTGAGGAAAAGGTGCGCAGGATTTTTGGTGGAGAGGAAGGGATGAAGTGATGGGTTAGGGACGGGTCTTTGCGGCAGTGGATGGCGCGGTTTTCATTGGGGCGGGGCTGGGGCGCGGAAATTTGGCGCGATGGGATGGCGGAATGTCCACAGGGCGTGCACAGGAAATGCAGAAAGGGCAGTTGCCAGCTGCCGGTTGTCAGTTGCCAGTATTACGAGCGAAAGGGTTTAGGGTGAGGCTTTCGCATATGACCGGACGAGTTTGATCGTGAATCTGGAGTGCGAGGGCAAGATGCCCTCGCGACAGCCGGCGGGACGCCGGCGCTACTGTTAACGCCCGGACGAATGCGTCCTCGGCTAGGTGTTTCGTGGCTGGAACCACTGCAGGATACGGCGCTCCAATTCTTGTGGGGCGGTGCTTATGGCGCCGCAGTGGTCGGCGTTTGGAACCTCCCACAATTCTGTGCTGGGGGCACGTTCGTGAATGATTTGCGAGTGGCGCACGGGAATGTTGCTGTCGACTTGGCCGTGAATCAGGAGAACTGGAATTGTTGTAGCTGCAACGGAATCTTCTGGGGAAATATTTTGCATGCTGAGGTGATACTTCATGTGCGCACGGAGAAAGGCGACTTCAACGAGCGGGCGGAGGATGGTGCGTCCGACCCACGGGCCGAGGTGGAAAGGCTGTCCCATGCGGTCGTAGGCGATCTCGCGAAAATTGGCGAAGGAAGATTCGGCGATTACGGCACAGACGTTTGGGTGGGTGTCGAGCGACTGGAGGAGTTGCGCGGCGCCCATGGATTCGCCGAGGGCGAAGATGCAGCGAGGATGAGCTTGGGTTTGTAGAAAATCGATCCACTGGTGAATGTCGTTGCGCTCGATCAGGCCGTAGGTGGCAAGGGGGCCGTCGCTCGAACCGTGGGCGCGGGCGTCGGGCAGGAGCACGGTGAATCCGTGGGCGAGGAGGAGTTGGGCATATCCGGTCATGCCGAGGCGGTTGTCGCCGAGGCCGTGGAGGAGAAGGACGGCGTCTCCGTTGGGGTGGTGGGGATGGATGGTCCAGGCGCGGAGGGTGATGTGGTCGGGCGTGGTGATGGAGGTGTCGGTGAGGTCGGCCTCGGGCGTGGGCGGAGTCGCGCATGGCGGTGAGGTCGTCTTCGGTGAGCGGGCGGCGGGCGGGATGGAGAGTGGCGTCGGCGAGGTTGATGCCGCCGATGGTGCAGAGGGTCAGGTAGAGGAGGATGGCGAGGAGTCCGTAACGGGCGCGGCGGGACAGGGACATGGTCTGAGGGATTGTACGGGGGTTGGATCAGCAAGGTTCCGGGGAATCGCGCAGTTTTGTTATGCGTTACGAAAAGTCAAAATCCCCACCCTGTCGCGAAGTGCGCGACAAGGGTGGGGCACCCATTTCATTTCTACTTCATCTTTAACGGTGGGCTAGTTCGGGTTGGTGGGCTGCTTTGCCGGATTTGAAGGTGGCGTAGCGTTTGTTGATCTCGTCCCAGTTGATGACGTTCCACCAGGCGGCGAGATATTCGGGACGGCGGTTGTTGTATTTCAGGTAGTAGGCGTGCTCCCAGACGTCGTTGCCGAGGATGGGGTAGAGGCCTTGCGAAATTGGATTGTCCTGATTCGGCGTGCTGATGATTTGCACTTCGCCGGTGGTCTTGCCGGCCAGCCAAACCCATCCGCTGCCGAATTGCTTGACGCCGGCGTCGTTGAATTTGGTTTGAAAATCTTTGAAGTTGCCGAAAGTTTTCTGGATCACGTCGGCGATGGGGCCGGAGGGATCGCCTCCGCCTTTGGGCTTCATGATGTTCCAGAACATGGTGTGGTTGACGTGGCCTCCGGCGTTGTTGCGGACGGCGGCGCGGATGTCGTCGGGGACGGCGTTGAGGTCGCGGATCAGATCTTCGGCGGTCTTGCCGGCGAGGTTGGGATGCTTCTCGATGGCGGCGTTCAGATTTTTCACGTAGGCGCCGTGGTGCATGTCGTGGTGCAGAGTCATGGTCTGCTTGTCGATGATGGGTTCGAGCGCGTCATAGGCGTAAGGGAGTGCGGGTAATTCGTGAGCCATGATAGGTCCTCCAAAGGGTTGAGATGACGGGACGCGGAGTTTCGATGCAAGTGTTGGGGATGATTATATCGCGGGGCGAGGGATGGGGAGGAACGGGAGGTGCTCAGTGAAGGTCGGGATGCTTCGACTGCGCGGTGAGGATCGCTGCGCTCTCCTCACCGCTTCGCTCAGCATGACAACACTGTCTGCAAGCTTTACTTACGGCCTAGGAGGCGAATTCTGGAGGTGAAGGCGCGGCCTTCGCAGGCGCTGAAGGTTGGCTGCGGGTGGGAAGGGTCGATGACGCTGTTGACCACGAAAGGATTGCAGCGGCCGGTAATGTTGTCGAAGCCGCCGCGGAGGGCGAGGTAGTATCCGAAGAGGTGAAAGCGTTTTTCGAGCTGCAGGTTGACAGAGAAGTAATTGGGGAAGCGCTCGGCGCCCGGAGAGCTGATCAGTTGTTGCTGGTCGTTGAGGAGGCTGAAGGGGAATCCGGTACGGGCCTCCAGCGAGTAGGCGATTTCGAGTTGATGGATTACGGGCAACTTGAAGAAGGGCAGGTATCCCCAGGAGAGGAAGCGGTTGGGCGTGTCCCAGGGAAAGGGGCCGGGCTGTTGCGGGCTGAGGATGGGGTTGTCGACGTTGAAGTCGAGGGCTTGATTGGAGCGGGCGCTGGAGCGAGTGTAGGCGCCCATGAGCGTGTAATTTTCGCGGAAGTTGTGGCGGAGGGTGAGTTGGAATGCGGTGTAGTGATCGTCGCGCGTGTTTTGGAGGAAGTAGTTGGTGCTGTCGCTGGGGGCGTCGTAGACGAAGCCGCGGGAGCCGCGCTTTTCCAGGAACTCGGCTTTGAGATAAATCGCGGCGGGAAGTTTCTGTTCGAAGCCGAGGCTCCAGTTGAGGAAGCGCGGGACTTGCAGCGTGCTGGAGTTGACGGCGAAGGTGGTGGTGACGGGGCCAGTGGTTACGACGCAGTTGGGCGGGGTGCAGGTGGAGTTGGGAACGGAGAAGAATGTGTCCTGGCGCGTGCCGGCGTAGGGGCGGGCGATGAGGAAGATGGGCGTGGCGTCGTAAACGAGGCCGATGCCGGCGGAAATTTTTGTGTTGCCGGAGCTGTCGAGGACGTAGGTTCCGGCGAGGCGGGGAGAGATTACGGCGTGGCGGACGATTTCGTCCCAGTCGAGGCGGATGCCGGGTTCGATGAGCAGGCGATCGGTGAGGAGCCAGCGGTCTTCGGCGTAGGCGCTGACTTCGGCGTTGTATTGGTAGTGCAACGGCGCGGCGCCGAAAGTGGAATACCGAGTGCAGGGGAAGGTGGAGCTCTGGATCGCGGTGAGGCATAGGTCAGGCGAGGTTGAAGGCTGAGTGTTGTTGCCGCTGAGGAACGAAACCGGCTGACGGGCAAATTCGGCGTCGTAGGAAATGCGGTCGAGATCGACTCCGACTTTGAAGTCGTGGCGACCGTGCCAATGGCGCGGGGGAAGAAATAAGTTCGTGAGAGCTTGCCAGCGGCGGGCGTGGGTTTGGTCGGCGAGGTAGAAACTTCCGCCGGCGGTGTTGGGATTTACGTAGTAGGGGAGCGATCCGTAGGGAGTGAGCTGCTCGTTGTATTGATCGAAGGCGAATCCGGTTTCGAGGAGCTGGCCTCCGGCGAAGTAGTGCTGATCTTTGGCGCTGGCAACGTAGGCGGATTCGACATCTTTCGGATTCGAGAGTTGCGGGCTTTGGGGCGACAGGAAGGCGTACTGATCATTCAAGTGATTCACGAGGAAACTGGTGGTGAGGATGTTGCGGCTGGTGAGGTTGGTCTGAATTTTGGTGAGATTGCCGAAGCGCAGGACGTGATCGTTGTCCTGACCGACCGGAAGTTCGGTGTAGATGATGTTGTCGTATTCGCCGTCGAAGGCGTTGTAGAACCACATTTTTCCTTTTTCGATGGGGCCGGAGAAGGTGAGGCGCGGAAGGAACTGGTCGAAACGCCATCCATGCTTGTTCTGCACTGAGGGGATAAAGTCGGTGGCAGAGTAGCGGAAGTGATCGTCGCCGATGCCGGTGTTGAGGCTGAGCAGGCCGCCGGATCCTTTGCCATTCTCGGCGGGCTCACGCGCGGGTTCGACCTGAATGGAACGGAACGCGTCAGTGCTGACGCGGACCAGGAGTAGTCCGTTGGCAGGTTGGGTGACGTTGAAGCCGTCAAGCAGGGTGACGGTCTGGTAGGTTTGTGCGCCGGCGACGTGCGGCTGGCCGGCTTGGTCCTGCACCACTCCAGGAATGAAATTGAGGGCGTTGCGATAGTCGTGGGTCGTGGGAAAGACGATGTTGATAACGTCGAGGCCGCTGATGGTTTCCTGAGCGGAGACTTGAGCGGGATCGATGGCGGGAGGAGATTCGTGGACGTCGACGACTTCGCGGACTTCCCGCTGGTGCGAGATGGCGACGTCGACGGTAGAGCCGGGTGTGAGTTGCACGCTGGGCTCGACGAGCGCGTAGAAACCTTCTTTTTCGACGCGGAGCTGATACGGTCCGGCGGGGAGCACAGGGAAGGGGCAGCGTCCGGTGAAGTCGGTCTGGCAGTGGACGGCGGGCTGCGAAGGCGATTGCAGGGTGACGCGGGCGGAGGAGACGGCGACTCCGTTCTCGTCGGTGACAGCGATGGTGGGGGCTGGCGCGGATTGGGCCGCCGCAGTGGACAGAAGTGCGAACGTGAGGAGGAGAGCACGCATGCGGGTCAGGGGTATTTTACGGTGGGATGCGTTGGGGAGTCAGTTTGTTGGACCAGAACAAACCCCCACCCTTCGGCTGCGCTCTGTCGAAAAGACCCACTTCTCGCGCAAAAGACGCGCGAGAAATGGGGCACCCGCATTTGTTGGAAGGTTTGAGAGAATGCGGGAGTTCACGAATTCCGAAGTCGCGCGGTTAAGGAATCTTGTATGAAGACCTCTGACAAGGTTTTGCGGGTGATTGCGGTGTTCAAGTTTCTTAAATCCGCAATGTTGATTGCGCTTGGAGTGGGAGCTTTTAGGTTATTGCACAAAGATGTGAGGGAGATCCTCGAACATATAACGGAAGCGTTGAGGATCGATCCGGGGAACCGGTTTGTGGATGCGGTGCTGATGAAAGCGGAGCTTCTGCGTCCGGAACAGATTAAGAGATTGGGATTGGGCAGCTTTCTGTATGCGGCGCTGTTCTTGGCCGAGGGGACTGGTCTGTGGCTGCGCAAGCCTTGGGGGGAGTGGCTGACCGTGATTATCACGAGCTCGCTTATACCGGTGGAGATTTATGAAATATACCGGCATCCGGGTTGGGTCAAAGCTGGCGTATTCGTGGTTAATGTTGCGATCGTGGGGTATCTGATCTATCAGATTCGGAGTCGGAGGGAGATGTCGGAATGAGGGCAGGGCAGCCGAGCTTTCCTGGGCCGCTTCGCTCAGGGCAGGCTCGCGAGGGAGCTCGTCCCCACACAAGCTCAACCCGGACCCTCACAACCACGCTACTCGCTGCGGAGGGCGGTCTGGGGATTGATCCTGGCCGCGCGTCGGGCGGGGATCCAGCAAGCGAAGAGGGCTACTGCGGCAAGGAAGAGGGGCAGCATGGTGAAGGTCACGAGGTCGTGGGGGTGGATGCCGTAGAGGAAGCTGCTGGAAAATTTCGCCACCGCGAGGGCGACTGGCAGTCCAAGCGCGATGGCGATTACGGTGAGCAGCATGCCTTGGCGGATTACTAGGCGTTGAACGGTGCCGAGTTGCGCGCCTAAGGCAAGGCGGATGCCAATTTCGCGGGTGCGGCGGCTGACGGAGTAGCTCATGACGCCGTAGAGTCCGACGGTGGCCAGCACGAGTCCGGTTAAACCGAAGATGCCGAACAGAGTGCCGGCGAGCCGAGGGAGAAAGAGCGCGCTGCGGAGATGTTCTTCGATAGTTTCGGGGTTGTACACGGCCATGGACGGATCGAGCGCGTGGATTTCGTGTCGGACGGCGTTGGCGATGGCGGCCGGTTTTCCGGCGGAGCGGACCAGCAGAGTGTAGCCGAGGAATGAGGGATCGCTGCCGGTACTTTGTGCGAGAGAACGAAAGAGGACGGGGCGAAGGTCTTCGCCGAGAGTTCTGGACTTGATGTTTTGGACGACGCCGATGATCTGGTAAGTGACGCCGGCTCCGGTGACGTGCTGGCCGATGGGATTTTGCTCGCCAAAGAAGTGCTCGACGAAGAATTGGTTGACGATGGCGACTTTGGGACCGCTGGCGGATTCATTGGCGAAATCGCGGCCGGCGATGCGCGCGATTCCAAGGGTTTCGAAGTAGCCGGGAGTCGCCATGAAGAGATCGACGGAAAGGTCGGGGCCGCTGGGTTGGGGCTGGCCCGCGGCGGAGAAGCTGTCGCTGCGGTTGCCGCCGGAGAGCGGAGCGCAGTCGGTGGCCGCGACCGAGAGTACGCCGGGGATGGCCGCCACGTTGTCACGCAATTGGGTGAGGAACTGAGTCGTGGCTTCAGGGGTGTAGCCGTGGACGCGGGGATCGACCGACATCATAAGCACGCCGGAGGAGCGGAAGCCGATGTCGATGCTGGCAGCGTTGCCGAGGCTGCGCAGGAAGAGTCCAGTGGCACAGAGCAGGACGAGCGACATCGCGATCTGGGCGACGACCAGGACATTGCGCAGGGTCAGGCGGCGGCCGGGGCGGGCGAGCGCGTCTTCTCCGCGAAGAGCGTTGATCAAGATGGGGCGCGAGGCGATCCAGGCGGGGATGAGTCCGAAGAGCAGTCCGGCGCCGACGCTGAGAGCGAAAGTGTAGAGCAGGACGCGCCAGTCCACGGTGACGCTGAGGTCGAGAGGCACCGGGGCAGGGACGTGGAATGTCGAGAGCGCTGAGGTAGCCCACAGGGAAAGAGCAGTGCCGAGGACGCCTCCGCCGAGGGCGAGCAGAATGCTTTCGACGAGCATCTGGCGCAGGAGTTGAGCTCGCGTGGCACCGAGGGCGATGCGAACCGCCATTTCGCGCTGGCGGGTAGCGGCTTGCGCGAGCAACAGATTCGCGACATTGGCGCAGGCGATGCCGAGGACGAGCAATACGACGACGGAAAGCGCGGCGAAGAACAGCAGGATCCTGGACCTCTCGCGCCCCGGGAGAAGCGAGCCGGCCTGTTCAAACAGGAATCCGCCGCCCTTGTCGGTGTCGGGATAGCTCTTGGCGAAACGCCGGGCCAGGACGCCGAGCTCGGCGGCAGCTTGTGTTCGAGTGACGCCAGGATTGAGGCGCGCGACGACGGCGACCCAGTGGTAGTCACGGGCGTCCCGGCTCGGGATGTTGGTCGCGAGTTGCTCGACGTTGCCGAGAGGAATCCAGAATTCAGGGTCGAGAACCAGGTCGAGGCCGCGGAAGCCCGGCGGAGCGACGCCGACGATAGTGAATGGATGTCCGGAAAGACTGACCGATTTGCCGAGGACGCCAGGGTCGGCGTTGAAGCGGCGCCGCCACAACCGGTGACTGAGTACGATGACGGGAAGTTTTTCCTCGCGGTCGAGGAAACCGCGGCCGAGAGGCAGCCGAAGTTGGGCGACGTGGAAGAAGTTCGCGGTGACCGATTGTCCCCAGACTCGCTCCGGTTCGCCGTTTCCGCCGATGGAGGCGGGCAGAAGTTCATAGTAGGCAGCGACGCCGGAGAAGGATTTGGCCTGGTCGCGCACGTCAGTGTAAGTGGGCCATGAGAAATTGTTGCAGCACTCGTCGCCGTCGTGAGTGGTGTGGAGGGCTAGAAGCGTGGCGGGATCGCCGACGGGCGCCGGACGGAAGACGAAACGGCTCACCATGGAGAAGATGGTGGAGTTGGCGGCGATGCCGAGTCCGATGGAGAGGACGACGGCGAGCACGAAGCCGGGGGATTTGGAAAAGCGACGGAAGGCGAAGGTGAGGTCTTGGCGCAGGGCTGGCATGGGATCTCTCGGTGATGAGCTTATCTACGGCGGCGGTGCGAGAATTGTTCCCAGGTTGAGCGAAATTGTCTGACGGAGGTGGGGGCGCGGGCGCTGGATCGGCAGCCGAGCTGCGCTCGGCATGGACCCTTCGGCTTCGCTCAGGGCAGGCTCGTGAAGGCGCCCGTCCCCACATAACCTGCCCATCCCCACATAACCTTTTGCTAGGATTTGGTGGCTAGGTACTGGCAGACGCGGAGGATGGTGTCGCGCTGGCCGTCGTTGAGGGTGAGGAATTCGAAGCCGTAGCGCAGGCCTTGACGATAACGCACGATAGCGCGGACTTTGATGGGATAGGGCGTGAGGGGCAGAGGAATTTCGAGAGTGACGATCTCGCCGGGTTCGAGGCTGCCGGTTAAAGTTGCGCCGATGCCGTCCTGACCCATTTCGGTGGAGCGTCCCCAGCAGGAGCGGAATTCTCCCGCTTGAAACATCTTGACTTGCAGGCGGACATCTATGACGAAACGGGGAAAGCGGCGGGTGAAGGCAACTTTGCCGGCCGGCGCGCTGGCGGGCACGCGAGTGCCGCTTCCGGTGTCGGCGGCTCCGGCGGCAGCGGCTTGAGCTTTCTCGTCTTTACTCATACGACCCACTCATACAGACTTACTCACACGGACCTACTCATACAGACCTAACTCGATCGACTCGTAAAAATCGGCGTGCTAATTCCCGTGCAGCACGTAGCCGGGCTCGAGCGGCAGTTTGCCGGCGAGTTTGACGACTGCGACGCTGCTGTTGATGGCGTACACGTCCACGACGCCAACCGCGCCGGGGAGGGATGCGACCTTGTTGACCAGGTCTTCATCGGAATCGACGATCATGATTGCCGGATGACCCATGCGTCCGTGATTGGCGGTGGCGATGACGTCCTTCACCTGTGCCTCCGGGAGCTCATAAATCTTTTCCAGAAACAGCTTCATTTCCGGCGTGGACGGATTGCGCATGATGAACGTGACCGACTTGCCGTCAGGCCAGTGGTTGGTCTGGCCTTTGCAGACTTTCACGAAGTCCGGCAGGGTGATGGTGGACAGGGAGTTGGTCTTGTTGGAGACGAGCGCGAGATCGCGCGCGGCTGCCAGCGAGACGCTGGCTGCGAGAAATAGGAAGACGTTTAGGGCTTTTCGGCGAAGCACACGCTTTCTCCCGCAAGGCGGAAATCGGCCTCGCTGTGATTTTCGTGGAAACGGGTCACCAGCTCAACGTCACTAAGGTCACCTGTCTCTAGGGGGTAAAGCCAAAGGGGGCGGGGAAGGGCGCTTTTTTCGAAACCGGGAGGGGGTGCTCTGCGTATCTGAGAGAGGGGACGGGAGGGGTTATGTTCTGCAACCGGTGCGGGACCGAGACGCAGGCTGGCTTTGTGGTGTGTCCCAAATGCGGGCGGAGGCTTGGAGACCCGGTCGGCGGAGTGGCGCGATCGCGGCTGGAGCGGCATCTGCATACGCTGGGAATTCTGTGGATGGTGATCGGAGGGCTGTTTGTGATCCCGGCGGTGGGCATGATGGTCTTTGGGCAGGGCCTGCATTTGGTGATGCACGAGCGCGAGCCCTGGCCGGAATTGTTCCAGCTGATGCTTTATGTTGCGGGTGGCACTTTCGTGATTCTGGCCGCGGGGGGAATGTGCGTGGGACTGGGGCTGATGCAGAGAGCCCCATGGGCGCGGATGGCGGGGATCATCCTGGGGGCGCTGGCGCTGTTCCATCCGCCGTTCGGGACCGCGCTGGGAGTGTACTCGTTGTGGGTTTTGCTGGCGGATGAGAACGGGGATGAGTACCGCGATTTGACGCGAGCGGGGTAAGGGTGCGGCGGTTGATCTGTTGTGAAAGAAGTAACCCCTTCCGCGGGAATTCGCAGCATGTCCCGCCGGAGTGAGAGGGGGCTTGGCAAGAGGCGGGCGATAGGTTAGGCTATGCCTTCTCCTCACACGAGGAAATACCCCCCATGACGAACCGTGTCAGCTACGCACCGCAGGATTTCCAGAAGATGTGTAAGCAGGCAGAGAGAGACCACGAGTCGAAAAAACTGGTGGTATTGATGGAACGCGTGAAGCGGCAGATTGCGGAACGCGAGAACCCCGGGCTGAAGACCGAGATTTCGAAGGTCGTCAGCACGGACTCCGGCTTTTTGCGCCTGCCCAGCCGCTCGGCTCCGTTCGAGAGATAACCACCTTAAAGATTTTCCGCATCAACGTTTTTCTGCATCCAATTTTTGAATTCGTGGGAGAGGAAAACTTTTCTTTTTCCATAAGTTGGATTTGCGCTAGAATGAGCGAGCTTTTTCGATTGACTCGGCTGCGGGCAGAGTCAGTCGAGTGCCTTCCCCCAGGAGGTAGTAGATGTACCGGCCTTATCTGAGTCCCTCTGCGGACTCTCGTCCCTTTCGGGACGTGGAGTCCCAACTTCGCGATCTAACCCAGGATTTCACAACCTCTTTTAATACAGGGAATTACGACCACGCGGCGGGCTTGTTCGCCAGCGACGGTGAGTTGATGGCCCCGCGCCAGGAGCCCGCCTACGGTCAAAAGCCGGTGGAGCGGCTGCTGCGCCAGCTGGGTGAGGCGGGTTACAGCGATCTGCGTATGGAAACCACGCGAGTGGAGCACTCCGGCGACATCGCGATGGAGGTCGGACGCTTCTCGCTGGTGGTGCGGAAGGCGGACGGAACGACGGTGCCGGAACGCGGGAAATATGTGAAGGTGTGGCGGAGACTGGGAGCATGGCGGCTCATGGCCGACTGCTGGAGCGGCAGTCCGCTGGCGGTTAGTGATCGGGCGGCGTAGGGTTGAGGCGGATGGGCCGCAAGTTTCATCCGCTGCGGAATCGAGATCTGCACTTGCGGGGGCGGGAGCGCGGAGGTACGGTCGGAGAGCATGAGCCAGGAACCAACGGCAACGCCTGCGGCGACTGATCGTGGGCATGGGGCGGGAGCGAAGACGGCCGATCCAATTCAGTGCAATCCGATTCAGTGCGATCCAGGGCAGTATTGTCCGAACTGCTCGACGAAGTTGCGGGAGAGCCGGTGCAAGTTGAAGTGTCCGCTGTGCGGGTTTTATTTGAGCTGTTCGGATTTTTATTGAAAGGCAGCTATCAGCTGTCAGCCTTCAGCTGTTAGTAAAGTCAAAAACCGGATTTACGGCACGCCTTGAAGCCGTGCCCTTTTCAAGACAAGTTTTTCCGCAGCCTCTGGAGCTGTGCCCTTCCTAAAAAACTTCGCACGTCCTGACAGGTCTGCGTGGTTCCGACTACAATTAGGGGCGAGTTGGGGAAATCATAACTAGGAGAAGATCATGCAACGGAAGGCTAGTGCGGTTTGGAAGGGCGGGTTGAAGGATGGGAAGGGCGTGATGTCGGCGCCGGGCGGAGTGCTGAACAATTCGCAGTATTCGTTCACCTCGCGATTTGAGAATGGGCCGGGGACCAATCCCGAGGAACTGATTGCGGCGGCGCATGCGGGATGTTTTTCGATGGCGCTGTCGGCGCAACTGGGCGGGGCGAACCCTCCTCTGACGCCGGAAAGCATTTCGACGAACGTGACGCTGACGATGGATAAGCTGGATTCAGGATGGACGATTACGGCGAGCCACATTGATGTGGTGGGCAAAGTGCCGGGCGCGGATGCGGCGACGTTTCAGAAGTATGCGGAGGCCGCGGAGAAGGGATGTCCGGTGTCGAAGGTGCTGAACGCGAAGATTACGATGAGTGCGAAGCTGGAGTAAAACGGCTTCGGGCTTCCGGCGATCGGCTTCTGGAGTTCAAAGGCATCAACCACCAAGGACACGAAGGATCACAAAGGAACCCGGCGAGGTGGAGAGATGACAATTCTCGTACCCGTTGTGCTGCTCGGGATTGGCCTGGCGGCGCTCTATTATCGTTTTCGGGAAAACTTCTCTGATCTGGCGACCGCCACCGATAGTAAGAAGAGCGACGAATTTTGGAACATCATTGCGCTGGTTTATGCCGTGGTGATTGGCGTTCTCGACCTCGCGGTTTGACAGTTGGCGGTCGCTCTGTAGAATAGAAGAGTTGGTCTTCCTGATACGGCGGCCTAGGGTCGCCGCTGCAACGCAAGTCCACTTGCCATCGTGGCGGAATTGGCAGACGCGCATGGTTCAGGTCCATGTACTCGCAAGGGTGTGGGGGTTCGAGTCCCTTCGATGGCACCAAGCTTAAAAGAAATTGTTGATTGCTGATCGCTGATGGTTGATTGAACCCCCTGCGCGGCGGGTGTTTTTCAATCAGCAATCAAAAATCAGCAATCAACAATTTGCGCTCTGAGACAACCCAAGGTCCCTCCACTACGCCGTCGCTGGCGCTCCGGCTTCGGTCGGGATGACAATGTCGGGATGATGACAATGTCGGGATGACAATGAATGGAAGGCAATCTCGTAAACGTGAAAAAGGCGATCTCCGGTTAGAGATCGCCTTTTTGCAATAAGGGGATGGTTTACAGCGGCTGGACGTTCTCAGCTTGCCAGCCCTTGGGGCCCTTGGTCACGTCGAACTGCACGGTTTGGCCCTCTTGCAGGCTGCGAAAGCCGCCCGCTTGAATCGCCGAGAAATGCACAAAAACGTCTTCGCCGGACTGGCGGCTGATGAAGCCGTAGCCTTTGGCGTCGTTAAACCACTTTACTGTTCCTTGTTCTGCCATGGTGTTAGGTGTTCCTTTGTTTGTGAATCGATTTTACGCTGGAGAGATTCGGAGTAATGCGAGAGGTTACTGGCTGTTGAGGCGAGAACTGCTCACGTCCGACTCGGACTAACGTACTTCTTTATAGTACGTGGGTGGGAGGAGATTGGCAAGTGGGTATGCCCGTGGCAGTCTTGTCCGACTAACCCCCAGCCGAGCTTCGCTCGACCCCTTCGGCTTCACTCAGGGCAAGCTAGCCGAGGGCGGCTGTCTCTCCATGGGTGTTTTCATCGGTGGCCGGTGAGCGATATACGGCGGGCAGGATGAAGGTAAACAGGGTATACTTGAAATACTTAACCTCGAAGACCCATCGCCCGATTTGCGCCTTCGCGATTGAGAGATCGAGAGGCGTTTTTCTGCAGCAGGCTTTTTGAACCAGGCTTTTTTTGAACCAGGCTCTTTGAACCAGGGTGCGTCCCTGAACAATTTACTTTGGGCCGGGGCAGGACGCGGCTGCTCAATCCAAAGAAGTGTACAGTGACGAACCGCTGAGGCTGGTTACGGCCACGTTCGCCAGCAGTCCCACGATAGACCCAGCAGAATAAATGTTTTCACCAACCTGCCCGCATGACAGGAGCGCACCATGTCCAGAGTGAACGGCGACAAATCGAGGTTTAACCGAGTACGGAAGCAGAACGCCGCGAAGCGGATGCGAAACCGCAAGCTGCTGCAGAATGCGATCGCGCAGGCGAAAGCGGCCGTGCCGCGTTCCGACAAGAAGCCGGTGGTGGCATGAGTACACCGCTGCTTGGGCTGCCGCTTTCGGCACTGCCCAGTAAGCTGAAAAATAAACGTGTTCTTCTGGTGGATACGTCGGCGAGCAAGCGCGACTTGCGCGCCGAGTCGATGCGAAAACTTGGTATGCACGTGGATTGCGCGGCCGACATCGGAGAGGCGCGATCCTGGTGGCGGGCCGATCTTTACGGTCTGGTGCTGATCGACGTGGAAAGCGCATTGGGGCACCGGGACAAGTTTTGCGATGACATGCGTAACGCCACGCCGCCACAGCAGATTTCGTTTCTGGTGGGGGGGCCGGGTTATCTGGCCGATTTGCCGAACGCTGATCGAGTTCCTGTGGTTCAGACGGGCAGAGATCAGGCTTCGTGGGCGGACGTTAAGACCGCGCTGGCGGCGGATCTTCCTGGAGGAGTGTCGCAACGCTGGGGGATTTTAGAGGCTTCGCGGCGAATTTCCGCGGTGCGCTCGTTGTCCCATGCGCGCACCAGGGCGACACAGGACAGGCCGGTGCCGCCACGCGATTTGGAAACCAGGGAAGTAAAGCGTGCGGCCCAGTCCCGGACTTTAGATGATTTACTGAGAGAGGAACTGCAATGAAGAATCTTTATGTAGGAAATTTGCCCCACAGCACCACCGAGTCGGAGTTGCGAACCGTTTTCGAGGCTCACGGTGCGGTGGAAAAAGTCAGCATCGTGACCGACCGGGAGACCGGCCGAGCCCGGGGTTTCGGGTTCGTGGAAATGACTAATCCCGCAGAAGCGGATAAGGCAATCGCAGCGCTGAACGGAACCGAACTGGGCGGACGCGCGCTGAAGATTAACGAGGCGCAACCGAAGACGGACCGTCCCAGGGGCGGCGGCGCTGGTGGTGGAAAGAAATTTGGTGGTGGCGGTGGTGGCGGCGGACGCGGTCGCGACGACTATCAGGGGCACG
This sequence comes from Acidobacteriota bacterium, assembly GCA_013289685.1. Lineage (GTDB taxonomy): Bacteria > Acidobacteriota > Terriglobia > Terriglobales > Acidobacteriaceae > Sulfotelmatobacter. The sequence continues at coordinate 43,586 of JABCZL010000026.1, forward strand.
CACGGCAGCCGCGCGAACCGCGCTGGTAAGTTTTCTTGCTTCCTGAAGCCGGCCGGACGTGTGGAAGTGCGGGCCAGAACCGCAAGCAATAAAGACCAAGGAGGAATTGTGAATGCCACGAGGACGATCAACTTTTACTAAACGCCAGAAGGAACAGACGCGACAACAGAAACAGCGCGACAAGGCCGAGCGCCGGGTGCAGCGCAAGCAGGACAAGCCGGAAGGCGCCGTCGTCGACGAGATGCAGGAATTGCGGGAGCTTGCCGAGGCACAGGCGGCGTTGTTCCGCATTGGGTCGGAGGACGAACCGGGGCCGGGAGAGACGTTTATCCCGGGCAGTAAGACCGGGCGGTAAAATCCAAAACGCGAATCGCCGGAGCCCAGCTCCGGCGATTTTCTTTTTGGGCTGGAGTGGGTCAATGAGCTCTAAGGGTGGTTTCAACATTTGCGATGTTGTAGAGTACATCCGGCATGAGGAGACACCGACTCCGCATTTGGGGGGGCTCTGCCTCTATGCGGTCGTCAAAATTCCTATTACCATGCCCTCTTTTAGCTGGGGACGGCTTTGCAACCAGGCTTTTTGTCCAACCACTAGGTTTTTGATTATCTCCACCCCGCCACTTGGCGGATTACCTTGTCCTCCAAAGCCGTGCGCTCCTCAAAGGGCCTGTCGTCCATCTGCCACGGGCCGAACTCAGGGTGATGACTGCCGGCATACTGTGTGCCGTTATAGTAAAAGCGTCTTAGTTCTCCGCATGTCAACTCCTGCACTTCCACGCCCGCGGCTTCGGTGATGACCAACTTGCCTTCTCGCATTTCCGTTTCCGCAATTGTAACCTTGACCACCTTACCTTTTATGCTGTAACGTCCGCTCACCATCCAAACTTCCTTACCGACCACCCTACTTTTTTGTATCCGTCCGTAATACTCAGACAACGCGGCCGTTTCTTCAATCTTCGCCGCACGCTCCGCAAAGGGTATGTCGTCCAGTGTCCAAGGCCCACACTCAGGAGCGCCATACCAGACAGATTGCATAAAACGGTCCTGGCTGAATCCGGGTCCTGGCTCAAAACCGTGCCTCTTGCGTCGGTCGGCCTCAAGCTCTATGCCATTGTTGTCGAAGCGCACTATTCCTACCTCCTCCAAGGGCTGAGACTCCCGCCCCCAGCGCTCTGTATCCACGACTGAGGCCGCAATCTTGATTCGCCTGTCTGATCCTATCTCCATATGCCCCTGCCCCCAGAGCTCCGCACTCTTTACCTCCACGCCCGCCGGTGTAATCTTGACTACCTCGCCTTTTGCGAAGCCGTACGCTGTTGCACCGCAGAACATGTAAACGACCTGACCGACGACCAGCCTGCTTGTATCCATACCACCTCGTTGTTTATGCGGGGCCAACAGTACCACCGCCCTGTCGGCTCGTCGATGAAATGCCCGTTCACAAAGTTACTTTGGTATCCCCGTTAACGTAACATCGCATATCACTCAAAATGCCCGAAACAGGGATTCTGCGTGTAACGGTCCGTTCATCGGGCTTTCCTGGAATCGGGGGGCCGAACTCGTTCGGCGCGGAAATAAGCTAGGCGGAAATTCTCGGTAGGTGGAAAGCTGGTGCGACGAACCAGTCCCACAGGCGGAAAAGAACAAATCCCATGTAGGTGGTTGCTGTGAGGCCGAGACCAAAAAACAGCAGTCCTTTCAGCACGCCCCGAAACACTTTTAGCACGTCCTGAAACATGCCCTACCTCTCTGCTTGCGCTCCCTCTTGAGGCGGCAGCAAACACCTCGGCAAGATTATAGCCCGCCAGACTGGCCTGAAATGGCGAAAAATCCCATAGCACTCACCGACCTTGTTGCGGTTGTAGGCGGGAGGTTGGGGAACGAATCTAAGCTGATGAACATCTGGAGGCGGTTGAGTGCTTTTTCCAGGTGGAGAAAGCCCCACTTCTCGCAAAGTACGCGAGAAATGGGGCACCCACTTTCCCCTCATCCGCTTTCCTGTTAAGAAATTGGGGCGATCTACGGCACGGCTGAAAGCCGCGCCCTTTCAAACACTATCTTTGGCCCTTTAGACAAAGACTTCGCCGGGCAGGGCTGTCAGGGTACGCGAAGCCAGCGTGTTCTGGACGAAACGCTTGGGCTGGGCTGCGCCGCACGGGTCCATCTGCATGCGTTCGATACGCAGTTTCAGGGTGCGCTCGATGTTGCGGAGTTCCACGACTTCAACGCCGGCAGCCAGGGTGGTGGCGCGGCCGGTTAATCCCGCGCGGCCGGTGCGGCCAACACGGTGGATAAAGTCTTCGGCCATCTTGGGCAGGTCGTAGTTGATGACGTGGGCGACATCGTCGCAATGCAGACCGCGGGAGGCGATGTCAGTGGCGACCAGCACCTGGAACCGGCCTTCCTGAAATCCGCTGAGGGCGCCGTTGCGCTGCGACTGCGAGCGATCGCCGTGAATCATGGTGGCGGTGAAGCCGTCGCGAGCCAACTCCTGGGCGAGGCGCTGGGCTCCGCGCTTGGTGCGGGTGAAGATGAGAGTCTGTCCTTTTTCGGCGTAGAGGAGCTGGCGGAGCACGTCGAGCTTTTCGCCGGGGCGGACTTCGTAGGCTTTCAGTTCCACGCTCTCGGCTGGTTTCAGTACTGAGCCGAGCGCAACCCGCACGGGATCGCGCATGTATTCGTGCACGAGTCCCGCAACGGACGCTTCGAGGGTCGCGGAGAAACACAATGTCTGGCGGCTCTTCGGCAACAGCGCGAGAATGCGGCGGATGGCCGGGAGGAAGCCCATGTCGAGCATGCGGTCGGCTTCGTCGAGGACCAGCAGTTTGATGTGTCGCAGGTCGGCGAAGCGGCGGTCGGTGAGATCCAGCAAGCGTCCGGGAGTCGCGATGATGAGCGATGAGCCGGCGCGCAGGCCCTGAATCTGACCTTTTTCAGAAACGCCGCCGATGACGAGCGCGGCTTTGGGCATGTTCTTGGAGCGGAGGCTCTCATACACTTCGTGGACTTGCATTGCCAGTTCGCGCGTGGGCAACAGGACCAGCGCCGTGGCGTTGGCGGTCGGTTCCTTGCGAAGCATCTCGATCACCGGGATCAGAAATGCGAGGGTCTTGCCAGTGCCGGTCTGGGCGGTGCCGATGACATCTTTTCCTTCAAGAGCAGGCTGGATCGCGCGCTCCTGGATGGGCGTTAAGGTGATGAATTGCGCTGCCGCGAGCTTCTGCTGCAAAGCCGCAGACAAGGGCAGTTCGGTAAATGTGGTCATTCTAGAGTGTTTCTTTCTGGAGGGGCTTGCACGTCATATCACGTCGATCCACGAATACACGTGGAGCTTCCACGCCGCTCACATTGTTTGAATTTACGCTGGAACTTACGGCGGGCAGGAAAGGCGGAGATGAATCTGATCCAACGAGGGACCACCGCGTCACGAGCAAACCGTGGAAAAAGCGTCAACGACAGTATAGCACAGAGAAACGGCGGGAGAAGTTACCGGCGTAATCGGGAGTTGGTGAGCGATTGAGGGTTGGTGAGCGCGATTGCCTCAAAGTTGCTAGGCAAGGCGATCAGAATAGTGGACAATCGTGCGGGGCGGAAGGGCTGGCAATTTGAAGATCTCGCAAAAAGGGCTGTATGCGTTGCAGGCGATGATGACGCTGGCCCGGCGGCACGATCAGGGCGCGATCAAGATCCGGGAAATCGCCGCGGAGAGCGATCTGCCGGAGAAGTTCCTGGAACTCATCCTGCTTGAATTGAAGAACGCGCGCATCGTGGACAGCGTGCGGGGGGCGCGGGGCGGCTACCAGTTGCGGCGCGATCCGGCGGAGATTCCGTTGAGCGATATTATCCGGCTGGTGGATGGTCCGCTGGCGCCGATGGGAGACGCGGAGCAGTTGCGGGGTTTGATTGCGAAGGACTCCGATCACCGGGCGCTGTATGAAGTGTTTCTGGCGGTGCGGGATGCGGCCGCGAAGATACTGGAGAACACCACGATCGCCGACATCGCGGGGACGGGGCGCGGTCCAAAGGGCAAAGGGCGAGCCCATACAGAGGACCGTAAGAAAAAAGTGGAAGCGTAGGCCGCCATAGAATCTTCAAGCGGTTTCGAGAAGCGTTTCGAGAGGCGTCGCGAAGCGAGGCCGGCCTGATCGCTCGCTTCGCGAACTTCTCCTTTGGCAGACGGCCTAGATGATTGTTTCCAAGCGGATGTAGCTCGCTTCCATGCCGTGTTCCATGCCGGTCGCCAGCATTGTTTTCCGAGTTTCGGCATCGGGCAGGGTCATGCGTATCGTCAGCAATGTGCCGGTGCCATCGGGCTCGAATCTGGTTTCAACGTGGTTGTCAGGCGTGGGATCGGGCAGGTGCATGCGCTCGACATGAACGATCCTTCTAGGCGGATCGAGTTCGACGAACTCGCCGGTTATGTGGAAGCTGCCCTGCTTGGGGTGCGCCCACTCATAGCGGAACTTGCCGCCGGGCCGCGCGTCGCTTACGCAGACGGGCATGGTCCAGCCCTCGGGGCCAAGCAGCCATTTCTGAATTATCTTCGGATCGGTGTGCGCGCGGTAAACGGCCTCGGGTGGCGCAGCGAAGTGGCGGGTCACCACGATATGGTTATCGCCTTCGGTTTGCAGCGTCATCTTAGTCATAGTAGTCATCGTTTCTTCCCCTTTGTGTTTGGTTCCATGGCGGCCAGAACTGCATCGAGCCGCTCGTAGTTCTTCTCTAGAGCTTTGCGCAACATGGCAAGCCATTGGTCCATCGCGTCAATGCCGGCCTTCGCCAAGCGACGAGGGCGCTTGGTGCCGTCGACGCGCTGGACGATGAGTCCCGCTTCTTCGAGCACTTTCAAGTGCTGCGAGATCGCGGGCTGCGTCATTTCGAAGGGCTTGGCCAACTCCATCACCGTCGCTTCGCCCAAGGCGAGACGCGCGAGGATGGCGCGGCGAGTCGGATCGGCGAGGGCGGCGAAGGAGGCGTTTAGGTTCGGCATCGGAATCTATTAGTAAGTGTGAACTTATATAAGCATGCGATTATTGTCAAGCGAAATCTGCTCTCTGGGGGGATTCTGTTTGAAGGCCAAGAAAGAAACGAAGATAAAGGAAGAACGTCGGTGCGGGGCAGGGGGCCGTCCCGAAGAAAGATCAGGGCTGTCGATCGACTGCCCTGTCTGTGAGCGCTGATTGTCAACAGTTGATCGGGTTCCAGTTGGCGTGGCACACTTGGAACCGTGAAACTCCTAAGGTACATCGAGCTTAAGACCGGCCATTCCGATAACGGTCCCGCTTGGATTGGCTACGTGACTTCATCGAAGACCGGTCGGACGCTGTACTTCAATGGCCGAGGGTTGATGAAGCTTAAGGGGCAACGACGCGGAGAATCTGGCGGCAATTACGTTGATATGGAAACAGGTGATTCATTCTGGGTTTCCGGTGTGAAGAAGAATGGCGAAGACCGCCACTGGGTGGGATCGGGAAAGGTTCTGATTGAGGCGGCCGCGGTGCCTGATTATCTGAAGGCAATCGGGGCAAAGATCCTGAACACGTCCCGTTGTGAGGTGACAAACTCCATCCGTCCGACCGACATCGACAGACTCTCAAGACTAGCGAATTCATCCGGCAAAGGGTGGCCAGGCGATCCGGAAGCGCAAAGTCCTTACTCGTTCATCCGCAATGTGACCTCCTCGACCAAGTGAAGAGTGTCACGGTTCATGCTGAAATCGCCATAACCCTTATCGACGTCGGTTATCCAATTCTCACCTAAGAAACTCTCAACACCAGGAGTGTTGCGTCATCGCGAAAGTTGGCGCCGCAAAACGCAGTCACGCGCTGCATGATGGCTCGTTGCGTATCCAGCGCGGTTGTAACTTCGATGCGGGCGGCCTCAAGGAGGCGCTCCTCACCGAATTCTTCCAGTTGGGCGTTCTCCGCCTCCGTGATGCCGTCGGTCCAGAGCAGCAGCTTGTCGCCCGCCTGAAGTTGCACAGCATAATCCTGATAGACCCAATCCGGGAGCGCGCCGAGCACGGCCCCGCCGCCGCGCAGCGATTCGACGGCGCCATTTTCTCGAATTAATAGCCCAGGACAGTGACCGGCATTCTCGTAGACCAGCGTGCGCTTCTCGGCGTCGAGGACGGCATAAAAGAAGGTAACGAACTTTCCAGAAGCGATGTTCGCACAAAGAAACTTGTTCAGCTTGGTGCACACGACCTGGGGCGTCGCATCCGCGGTCGCAAACGCACGAAAGGATGCCTGAAGATTGGCCATCAGCAGCGCGGCCGTGATTCCCTTGCCGGCCACATCGCCTACACAAATTCCAATCCGCCTTTCGTCCAGCTGGATCACGTCGAAGTAATCTCCACTGACTTCGCGTGCGGGTTGCCACGCTCCGGAAATCTGCGCCCCCGGAAGCTGCGGGAGCTTGCTCGGCAGCAGCATCTGCTGGATTTCGCGCGCTCGCTTGAGTTCTTCCTCCTGCTGCTGCAGGGCGATCGTTCCTTTCTCGACGGTCTGCTCCAGCACTTGGTTGCGTTGTTTCAGCTTTCGTTGGAGTTCTTCGACCCCGTACGCAATAACGTTGACGATTACCACGACGACGATGCAGAAATAACCGATTTTGGAGAAGAGAGACCAAAATGGCTCGGGATCGATTTTGGTGAGCTGTAGGAACAGTATCGAGCTCACGGCGCAGATCAAGCCGAAAATGATTTGGATGGGGAAAAATGCGACCCAGTTCCACGGGAGCGGCCGCCCCACGTACAAGCGGCGGCTGCCGAAAGAGAGAGGAACTACGAGGTTGCCTACCGTGAGGGTCGCCGCCATTATGACCCACAGCGAAGCGGGCTGGTTGATCGAAACCAAAAGGGCATAAACCACGAACGCGACGGCCACGAGCACCAACTCGACCTGGAAAATGAGGCGCGACAGAACCGAACGTTTCTTGGAAGCGATGACGGGAGTGTTCACACGCGGCCTTTAGGTGAAATCTGGAGCAGTAAGGGTAACCTGGGCTGCACAAAAAGTCATGCGCGGAGTGCGGGTCTCCCAGAGTCGCTTTCTCGGCGGAATCTCGAAACTCCTTGCGGGGCGCGGGAAGTGCGCGATTTTCACAGTCCAGAAACAATCGCTTGCGTCGATGCCAACTGTGCCTTCGCCCGATGAATGCTGCGGAAAGCCGCGTCTGACGCGGCCTCCGCGAAAAAAACATTGCGCGGCTGCACTATTTCCGGTCACTGGCCTGTGCACGGCGTGCACTCGATTGAAAATACAAGTACTTACAAACACGTATTTTTCGTTGACGGAAAAAATAGAAGGAGTACAACAAGATCGTTCTTTGACAGCTTCTTAAGTTTTTCCGGTTG
>JABCZL010000027.1 GCA_013289685.1 Acidobacteriota bacterium
AGGCGTCCTCCCGGCCCGCGGTCACATCGAGATGGAGGATTAGAACGAGAGCGGACCCAGGAACAAACGATTAGCGGGACGCACTTTTACCCGCAATGGTGAGTTTTTCAGCAGACTGTTCAGCCCCAGGTTTCCAACATATAATTTAGGGTACCTCCCGCCTGTCGCCGGTTTTAGCAAGTGGTTAGTGGCTAGTCACCAATGTCCAGTGGAAGAGCGGCGCTTCAGCGCCGCGACATTCTCGCCAACACCTTGGGCTTCAGCCCCAGTTTTCCAACAGATAATCAGGATACGTCCCGTCTGTCCCCGCATTCACCCTACAAAGCTATAGCGTCTTGGCTTGTAAGGTTGCGACCCGCGTTAGCAGTTCCGAGATGTAGCCCAGCGTGATGTTCATATCGGGAAAGAAGTCGTTAGGATGGGCGCATTCATTCCGTTTGTTCAGCATCCCGTGCAGAGCCTTCATCTCCGTGTTTGAACACAGTCCCAATTTCTTAGCTGCTTGTATAAGCTGAAATTCAACGACGGCCTCCCTTAGTTCCTCGATGCTTCCAGCGTTAGCAGCCCACGCTGGGTAAGCAGTTCTGATCTTTACTAGGCCATCAGAAGCAAGCTTTTCCTCCAACAAATCCATGAAGCCGGCCCACGCAAGCACGTGAGCCGCGCGGAACAGTTGATGCTCTACACAGCGTAATGCCTGTCGGAAAAGCTCGTCCTGCTTCAATGTAAGCTTGGTCAGTTTGTCGTAGGACTCCTCAAGGATAACCACACGGGAGCGGGAGGTCTCGTGCGTCGCGAGCATCGCGTGCGCTTCCTTCTCGAAGCCTTTGACCTTCGCCAGCAGAAGTCTTAGTTCATTCACGACAGTAGATGCTTCTTCATGGCCGCGAAGAAACTGTCGTAAACGTCAGCCTTATCCGTGGCTGGAATCTGAAGCTGGATGTTGATGTTCACCGTCATCCCGTTTGGAGTAGGAGTGACCACCTTGCGTTTCACAACGCCCGCGCCACCTCCGCCTTTTTCCTCCACCTCCAGCGCCGGCTCTTCAACGTGGCCTTCCGCTTCTGGCGCGTCAGCGGGAGAATCGAAGTTACCCATGTCGGCCATCGTTTTGAAGGTGCGTACCATCAACGTCACGGTGTTTTCCGCGACAGAAGTATGGCTGCTAAAGAAATTTCGGAGCGCCTCGTTGTCTTTGCGATTGGCATCAGGATACGTGTCGAAGAGAGTTTTGTAAGCCGTCTTGAGTGCGCCAGCGAGCACCTTCGGTGACTGGCTCTTAACGCGATAGGCTTGCCAGAGCTTGGTGGGGACACCGGAGTTATCGACAAAGTTGATGAACTTCAGCACAGTCAGAACCGCCCGGTCGTTCTTGCTCTTGAAACCAACCGAGGTTATGTATTGGAACGTGACCTTGGGTGGGACGCCCGCACTTTGGATGTGCTCTAGGAACTTCTTCACGTTGGCAGTGTTGACATGATACGGGTAGTTGTCGGCCACTAATCACTCCTGTACAAATGTCGCCGTGGAAGTAAATCAATTTTACGCCCGCGCAGCAAAAAGAAAAGCCAGCCGGACAAAACCGGGGCAAACGCCCAGTCCGCCGCAGTTTTCCAAATGCCATTCATCATCGCTGCTTACGCAGAGCTAGCTGCACGTCCGTAGAGCCTTGCACAGGTAGTGCAGCCCTTTTTGGCGCGTCGGCTGCGGCCGAGACGCTTGCCAGCTGGCCCAAGTAGTCAACATCTGCTTCCTTAGTTTCCAAGAGTCTTAGGCGGTACGCCTCCCACCACTCGTCTGGAACACGTCCCTCCTTCCGCAGTCCGGTGACAGCAGCAATGGGGTCAACAATCAGCACGAGTTTGTAGCGCTGGCTGCCAATACGTCTCGACTTGATGAAGCCGAGGTCTTCCAGCAACTGCATGCGTTCGTACCAAGTGCGAACTGCGCGGCCGCCCGTGTATCCGGCAGCGTAGGCATGTTCGGATTCGTTGCCGACTTCGATCACGCCACCGTCCATATGGCGCGCCAAGAGTTCCAAATACACGCGAGAAATATCTCTGCCAGCAGTCAACTCCTTTGCAGACAAGAGCGCCAGGATCAGCGGCAATGTGCGAGGACTCTTGAACCATCCGCTTCCCATCCCGTCCCACTCTTGTTCATCTGGCCAATACTGCTTCTTCAACTGTGAACGCCGATTCGCTCCCGCGGTCAGTGGCATTGTGGTAATCTCCTTAACAGGGCCGCTAGTATGCGCATACTCGCGGCCCCATTTCTCTGGCCCTGCCGCTACGGATGGCAGTGGCCAAGACAACTGAATAATACATCAGCAAATCCATATTTTACAATGATGTGGAGTCGCCTATTTTTCGCAAGTAGACCAGTGCGATCCGGCAAATAAAGGGAAAATGGGACACCGATCACGCAATCGGATGTCAGCAGAGGTGAATTAAGTCGGCTATAATAGGCGGACACGCTAGCCTGGTAGTGTGTAACTAGTTGATATATAAGGTTAAATCTATATGAATAAGCGTTGATAGGTCTCCTGTATCCTGTGGCCAGTATCCTAGTTTCCGGTGTGCGAGGGCCGCAGTTTTTGTCGAATGCATGACCAAATCGGCGTTCACAGCTGAAGAAGCAGTACTGGCCAGATGAACAGGAGTGGGACGGGATGGGAAGCGGATGGTTCAAGAGTCCTCGCACATTGCCACTGATCCTCGCACTCCTTTCCGCAAAGACTCGTCAGGAGCCGATCCGGATATTGAGATAACTAGGCGCAAAGCACAGTTCTAAGAGCGGAAGAAATAAAGAGCCCTGTCGATTTCCCGCCACCGCGTTCGACTAGTAAGTGGAGCCGCACCGGCATCCGGCGCCTGGCAGCTCGCAACTCGCAGCTTTTGGGAAAACTGAGGACAGGCGGGATGTGCCCCAGTTTTTCCTAAGGCCGGGCCACCCGGCGAGAAGGCAGCGTCCTAACACTGCGTTGCGCAGTTCAGGAGGAGGCGGCAGACCCCCTCATTTCGGAACTCAATCCTACTCGTGACCGCATCTCGGTGCTTGCGATAAAGCTTCCCTATCGTGCAGCGATCTGCCGCTTAGCCGAAGAGCGTACACCCTTAGTGTTAAGACTTCACGCTGAGCTAAAGCCCAAAGCGCATTCAGTCGATATGCCGAATGATGATGAACTCAAAGCCAAGCCCCTTCATCTGCCCGTTGTGCAGTAAGCCTGTCACAATTAAAGGCTCCTCATTTGACCGGAATGGAAATCTGGTTCATCCCGAGTGCAAGGCGAAACAGGAGGCGAGTGCCCCGAAACGTAAAGGCAAGGCTTGGTCCTAAGAGTGCGTTGCTGGGTTTTCCAATTGTTCGCTTTTTTCCTACGGGCCACCCAGCGAGAACTTCCCCATCTTTTTCCACAGGCTTCCACAGAAATAAATCCTTCCCGTGTGACGAACAACCTTGACCGAGGCTGCAGAAAGCTCACAATGGAATCGTGCGCAGTCGCATCAGCAACGACCCGGCAGCAATGGACGGAAGAGTCGGTCGCTCGGAAGGGGCCGCTAACTCCTTACTCCGGAATATTTTGCAGATAAGTCATTTGCCGCCAATATTTTGCGGCCGCCGGAGGAGATCTGAACAGGACAACTACAGCAGAATCAGTAATTTATCCTCCTCGACAAAAAAAATAGTTAAGGGGATCCAACCGTTGGAGTATTGCGCATCCAAGTCACTCGGCTTCCTGCAGGGCGGGACGCGACTGTTCGAACCAGCGGGCGGTGACGGCTCCGAAGATGAAGCCTCCGACGTGCGCCAGGTACGCCACGCCACCGGTCTGCACCTTCGCCACTGCGCCGGCATGCACGAGTTGAGTCAGGAACCAGAATCCAATCAAAAGCGCCGCCGGGATGAAGGTGACCTTCACAAAGATGAAAATGATCAGCAGCGACTTAATGCGATCGCGCGGATAGGTCACGATAAACGCGCCCATCACCGCGGCAATGGCCCCACTGGCGCCCAGGTTGGGGACGGTGGAATGAGGATCGGCTGCGACCTGGGCCAGCATCGCCACCAGTCCTCCCAGCAGATAGAAAGCGAGATAGCGGCCCCGGCCCATGGCATCTTCGATTTCGGGGCCGAAGGCCCACAGGAATACCATGTTGCCGATGATGTGCGACCAGCTGCCATGCATAAACATCGCGGTCAGAATGGTGATCCAGTGGTGACCCGACATGATTTGCGCGGGAATCGCCGACCACTGCGTGACGAACGCATCCCCGCGACTCAACTCAAGCAGAAAAACGATGACATTCACGATGATGATGAGGGCGGTGTACACCGGTGTGCGCACCGGGCGCCGGGTCGCGTCACGCAACGGAATCAGACCGCCCATGTTCTCTGCTCCTCTGAGCTCGTCGTTCTCCGCTGGGCACAGCTCTCCCAGCGAGTACGATTAGCGAAGCGTAAGCCGCGAAGCTCTTAAGCCGCTAACGAAGTCGGCGGCGACGCGGCTGACGACGACGCGGCCCGGCGCACGGCCAAAGACACCATCACGCGCGTAACCCCGCTGAAGATGAGGCTTACGCCCACCAGGGTGCCGATCGCCCAGGCGGAACTCGACGGCCACTGCAGGTAGATCAATAACCCCAGCAGCAGGGTCACGATACCGTCGAGAAGCATCCAGCTGGATCGCAGGGTCGAGGGAGCGCGGAAGAACAGGACGATGTTAAAGATTCCCTCGAGCAGAAACAGCGATGCCAGCAACAAGGTGAGCGACGCCACACCCGCCACCGGACGGGCAATCAGATACCCGCCGAAACACAGGTAGGCGAGCCCGACCAGGAGTCTCCAGATGATGCTGCCCGCTTCGCGAGTATGAAAAGCGACCACGAGGTGGACCACACCGGCGAACACGATCAGCCAGGCGATGAGCACATTGACGGCGACGGCGGCGACCATGGGCGATGCCACGGCTAACATTCCCAAGCCGATCAGCAAGACGCCCCAGAAGATGGACAACGTGGAAGCCCGCCGGACGAGGTTAGAGGAAATCTGCGCCATAAACGCCTCCTACGGACGGGGGGAGTGTACTCCACAAGGGTGAGGCGATGCAATTCTCGAAGGGGACTGGCTGATTACCGGCACGATTTCCGCGGGTGTTCCGTAGCCACGATCGTAAGCCTCATGTGAGACCTCACAGGCTTTCGTTTCTCTCCACCGCCACGGGGTGACGACGGGCAATCCTCTGCAGCAACAATAGAGCGCGTATTCCTCCGCAGAGCCATTCAACGTGGCAACCAGGTGAGATCCATTGCGATAAGGACTGAAGCCAATGAGATAGCGAGTGAGACACCTCGGACATTCCACACAATGGCGAATACGCGACATAGACACGCCCCGAAGAGGACTACACCGACCCGGTACGTCTAGACTTCTCCGGGCAATGGTAGGAAGCAATATCCACTTGAGTGGTTTTGGACATAACCATTACGCGTTCAGGTTAGGGCTAAACGGGGCGGGGCGTCGGAGTCTTCGGCCGGGTCGGCGAATCTTCGCAGTTCGGGATATTTCTGGAGCAGCGTGGGCGGGGCTAGGGTTCGCTTTCCCGACACCATTGTCTTTAATTCCAAAGCATTCACGCCGGCTTTGCTTTCGAAGTGGTTGTTGGTGATGACGTAGGTGGTCTGGGCTTTCGCGGCGACGTTTTCGATGCGTTCCTTCCAGCCGGCGAGTTCCGTTTCGTTGTAGAGATAGTTGTAGCGGTCGTTGCGGTTGTCGGAATCGAACCACTCCGCGTAGTTGCGTCCGTGCAGGCGCACATACGCGATGGAAGCGGTGACGTGCTCGGTGGGCGCGAGTGAGCGGCCCAGCAGGGGCTGATCGATGTTGCAGAAGCCGACATTCTGGTGGGTGAAAGCCGCCAGCGTTTCAGCATTGTTCCAGCTGGAGTCGCGCACCTCGACCACGCGCGGGTATTCGATGAACTGGCGCAGCAGGCGGTCGAGATATTCACGGTTCAGCGAAGTGTTCTTGAAGGATAAGGGGAATTGAATGAGCAGTGCGCCGAGGCGTCCGTGGTGGGCGAGGACGTCGAGGCCTTCGCGAGTGCGGACTTCGTCTTCGTCGGTGGGCCGGATGGTCGCGGCGGAGGTAGGGCCGACCACTGCGATGGGCGAGTGGGTGAAGGCACGGTAGAGCTTGGCAGTGAAGAGGAAGCTGGGATTCACGGCCGCGACCCGGCGGCACCAGAGCGTGGCCAGTTCGGGCTTGATCGGCCCATAGAACGACGTGTTGATCTCGGTGGTATCGAAAAACCGCGCCAGATATTCCAGGGGATGCAGTTTGCGGTGCTGCATTCCGGGCGGATAGAAAACGCCCTGCCAGTCTTTATAAGACCATCCGGCCGTGCCGAAGCGGATGCCGTTCGGGTGAGTCTGGGGCAGGCGGGCTTGTGCCGTGGATCCCATGAGTGGAACCGCAGACGAGGGGCAGGGGCAAGAGTAGCACAGGGACTGGGGTAGTTCTCAGTTCTCGGGTTATTCCGGACGCTTGGTCAGCTGCGGTGTTTCAGGCGGAGTGCCGTGCGCCGACAGGGCCTGATTGAGCTGGCTGGCCAACTGCTCGGCCTGTTCGTCGGAGATTTCGATGCGGCCGTCGAGCACTATGGTCAAACCACCCGCGCCTACGTCCTGGAATTTGGCGCTTTGGATTACAGCAGAGTTCTGGACGGCGGGCGGCAGGGTGACCTTGAAATCGGATGCGGCTCGCGCCGCCGATTGAACCGCTTGGACTACCTGATCGCGCAAATCTTCGCCCAGCGATCCGGAGCGCAGCGATTCAGCCAGCATGACGGTGGCGTCGATGCGCCCGAGCGCGGCGGTCAGCTTTAGTGTGTTCGGGTTTTCAACGGCAGCGGTCAGCTTGATTTCAACGATTCCGTCACCTTCGGCTAGTTCGCTGGAGGTTTGCTGCGGCGACGTTTGCTGGCCCAGGGTCCGCGTGCACATCCAGCGCTCATAGTGCAGCCAGATTTTCAGCGTGCTCGCCGGGGTCGCGGGCGTGAGCGACGCCTGACGAATGGCGACCCGCTGCCCGCAAGTTTGAGCCGTGTCGAGTTGGGTGCGCAGGATTTCGCTGATGTTCTGTTGCAGGTCCGACAGATCGGCGACCAGTTCGAGCTTGAAGGTGCGTTGGCCGCCCTGAGCCGCGATCTGCGAAAGCATGCCCGAAATCGCGACCGGGACCGTTCGATGGCCAATGCTGACGGTGCTTTTCACGCGCGGAAGAGTGAAGGCCAGATCCTGCCCGCTGGACAGCGTGATGCTCATTTCCCTTCCGATCGCGAGTTGCTGGTTGTAGAAATCGGTCAGGGCTTTTTCAAGAGCCTCGGAGAGCGATGCCAGTTCGGGGCTGGCGGTGTGGGCCTCCAAACTTTGATCCAGCCTTTTCTGTTGCAGATCGAGATCGGAATCCGCTTTGGCCAGCCTTTTGGCGAGATCTTTCAGTCCCGACTTTTGCGCGGGCGAGAAGCTCTCCTGGAATTTTCTGGTCTCGCTGCGGGCATTTTCCAGTGCCTGGTCAAGGGCATCTCGACGAGGAGATCCCGTTGTTCCCTTTTCTTCATGCAACTGTTGCTGAAACGATTGCAGCGCGGACTGCGCTGCTTGGGTAATTTTAATGAGCCTTTGAAACTCCGCGACCTGCTGGCTGGTTCCCTGCAGGGCCAGGACCTGGTGAAAGTCTTTGAGACTGTCGGTTTCGACGACGCCGGTGGGGCGACTGTAGCCGGAGAGGTTGCCTGATCCTGCCAGGCTGGTGCCACCGCCCCCGTGGCGCTGGGCGGTCGCGGCCACGGGACACATCAGCAGGGCCGTCGCCAGTATCAGCGTGTTGGCCGTGATCGGGTTGATCGTGCGTAGGTTGATCGTCGTTGCGTTGATCATCATTGCGTGATCGTCATTGCGTGATCGTCATTGCGTGATCGTCGAGAAACAGGTACGGCTGCGAAGCATGGCGCAAATCTCCGGACAAATCGCGTGTAGGGATTGTAGCGAAACTGCCAGTGTGGGAGGAACACCAGGGACCGCGCGTCAATCGGGCCAAAACTGGCAACCTGACCGAACTGGCGACGTGAGTCTAGCTTGGCTCATTCGGAGGAAAAAATCCACAGGATTTACAGTTCTTTGCAAAACAGTCCCACGCGGATAATGGCTCATTCCAGCGAGAGCACAATCCAATACACTCCGGTGGGATAGGTGCCGGTGCGGCTGTAACAGGCGCCGATGGAGAAGCGGTGCAGCGTGCGGCTGTCGATGGCGTGGGTTGCGCTGCTGGGCAAGGTTTCAGGATGCAGGCTGGTGTAGGTGAGAACGGTGGAGCGTTCCGCGAGCTTGCGAACGGGGAGGGTTCCGAGTTTGTCGGCTTGCGCCATGGAGCAGGCAGCGTCGTCCGCGGTGAGCCGGTCGTGGCGCTGCAGTTCAGCCTCGGAGTTCTGGTGGCGCGTCTGGTTCACGGCCGCCGCGATGCGCTCCTTGATCTGGGCTGAGGAATAGTTGGGGAGGGCGTGACCGAAGTCCTGCACAATGTACAACCGGTCTCCGCTGCGAACCACGCCCAGACCGACTACGTTGTAGGCCGGGTTGAGCAGGTTGGCGCGGTGCGGAGGTGAGAGCATAAGGTGTTGGTTCGCGTGCTCGGCGTCGTAATCGAGGGCCACGTTTTCTGCCTCTTGATCGAGTTGGAGTGTAGTCGTGGCTGCAAGACGCAGAGGGAGGGAGGGCTCGCCGTTAAATTGATGGGAAAGCTGCCGGGCTTCAAGCATAGCCAGCGCGTGGGTGCGAGCGGCTTGAGAAAGTCCAGTATCGAGCGTGAGGGCAAGCGCGCCTGCTTGCTTTCGCGACTGGTTGGCTAGAGCGAGCAGCCGGTCTTCGGTTTGAAACTCGTAATCATGAAACGGAATGTCCGGAGCTTTCGCGGCCGCGGGTTTCAGCGTGGCTTTCTGGGGCGGCTGGCCGGCGGTTGCGGGTTGTACGGTCGCGGCGCCCGTTATCAGGAGGAATGCCGCTAATAGTGTGGGAGCTCTATGCATCCAGTTTCCGCTCGAACCGTTTCCGGTCAAATCATTTCCGGTCGAATCGTTTCCGGCGCAAGCCGTTCAGGCACAAACTTTGTGGCTGGTGCTAGGCTAGGGGCTGGGCGTGAGGTCGAGAAGTTACCTGTGACCATGGAACTAGGGATCAGTGGGGGCATTGGCCTGTTGTTTGGCGGCCTGGTGGCATGGCTGGCACTGCGTTCGCGCACGGCTGCGCTGCAGGCTCGTTTGTCGTTGACGGAAAAGGAATTAGCGGCCGTAAAGGCCGATCTGGCGCGGCTTTTGGCGGATCAGCGGGGCTTGGTGGAGAGCCGCGCCAGGCTGGAATCGGCGCTGGAATCGGAACGAAAGACCAGCAACGAAAAGGTCGAATTGCTGACCAAAGCCGGGGATCGCGCTGCCGCGGATTTGCAAAATGCGTTCAAGGCACTCGCGGCTGACGCGCTGAAAAATAATAATTCCTCGTTCCTGCAGATCGCGCAGGAAACGCTGAAGCGATTTCAGAGCGAGGCCAAAGGCGATCTCGACGCGCGGCAGAAAGCGGTTGCCGATCTGGTCACGCCGGTGCGCGAGTCGCTCAGCAAAGTGGACGCGCAGATCCAGCAGATGGAAATCGCGCGCGGCGCGGCCTATGGCGATCTGAAAGCGCAGGTTCAATCGCTCATCAGCACACAAAAAGAGTTGCAATCGGAGACTGGGAACCTGGTGCGTGCGTTGCGCACGCCGAATGTGCGCGGGCGCTGGGGGGAAATTCAACTGCGGCGGGTGGTTGAGATCGCGGGGATGCTGCCCTATTGCGATTTCGCCGAGCAGGAGACGATCACCAGTGAAGCTGGCCGCTTTCGCCCCGATCTGGTGGTGAAGTTGCCCGGTGGGAAGAACGTTGTGGTCGACGCGAAGACGCCTCTGGACGCGTTTCTCTTGGCAGTGGAGGCTAAGGATGAAGATACGCGCAGGAATTGCCTAGCGAACCACGCACGACAGGTTCGCGATCACATGGAGACTCTGAGCGGCAAGAAATATTGGGAGCAGTTCGAGGCCACGCCGGAGTTCGTGGTGATGTTTCTGCCGGGGGAGACGTTTTTCAGCGCGGCGCTGGAGCAGGATCCTACGCTCATTGAACAGGGCGTGATGCAGCGGGTCATTCCGGCTTCGCCCACTACCTTGATTGCGCTGTTGAAGGCCGTTGCCTACGGATGGAACCAGGAGAAGCTGGCGCGCAACGCACAACAGATCAGCGCTTTGGGCAAGGAACTGCACGACCGGCTGCGGAAACTCGCGGGGCACATCACTGGTGTCGGCACGAATCTTGACCGCGCCGTGGAAGCCTACAACCAGGCCGTGGGGTCGCTGGAAAACCGCGTACTGGTTTCGGCGCGCAAATTTACGGAACTCGGTGCATCGGTAGCGGAAGACATTCCAGAGCTGGAGCCGATTGAGACCAGCGCACGGGCGTTGTCGTTTGAGTGGGACGACGAGCCAATTTTGGAAGTTCCCAAGCTGGAAGTTCCCAAGAAAGACGACCGAAAGGCCGGGTAACGCTCTGCGATGAACACCAGAGCGCGATTCTAATTCGATCCAGGAACGTCTATGCACCACTCGTTGAAGAGCTTCGCAAATCGCATCTTCTTTCTGACGCTTGCAGTGTGCTTGTTCGCGGTGGCTTGGCGTGCGCAGGGCATCGCTCCGGTCATTACTGTCGATCATGGGCCGAACGCGTCCGAGCAGCTCTCGAAACCTTACGTCATTCTGGTTTCGCTGGACGCCTTCCGCTATGACTACGCGAAGAAGTATCACGCCGAGCATTTGCTGGAGCTTGCGGCCGACGGAGCAAGCGCGCCTGAGGGAATGCTGCCCTCGTATCCTTCGATTACATTTCCCAACCATTACTCGATCGTCACCGGATTGTACCCGGAGCATCATGGGATCGTGGCCAACAGTTTTTATGATCCGGCGCGGAAGGAGACTTACAGCTATCGCGACAGCAAGACGGTCGGGGACGGGACGTGGTATGGCGGCACTCCGCTCTGGGTGCTGGCCGAGCAACAGGGGATGCGGTCAGCTTCTTTTTTCTGGGTCGGTTCGGAGGCGGACATTCAGGGCGTGCGGCCGACCTACTATTTGAAATTCGACGGAAGATTTCCCAACCCCAAGCGAGTCGAGCAGGTTCTGGCGTGGTTGCGGCTGCCGCCGGAACAGCGGCCTCACATGATCACGCTTTATTTCTCGGACACGGACAGCGCGGGACACCGCTTTGGGCCGGACAGTCCGCAGGTCGCCGACGCAGTGCACGAGCTCGATGGAGAAATTGGGAAGCTGATGGATGGCCTCAAAGAGATCAAGCTGCCCGTGGATTTGATCGTGCTCGCCGACCACGGGATGGTGAAGGTGGAAGGCGAGCCGGTGCATCTTCGTAAGTACGGGCTGGATGCGTCGCGGTTCTCTCCCATCGTGGGCCTGGGGCTTTATCCGAAGTCCGACGGCGATGCACAGAAAGCTTATGAGGCGATGCGGGGAAGGAGTGGGAAGTTTGCGGTTTACCGCCGCGCGGAAGTGCCAGGGTATCTGCACTTTGACAGCAACCCGCGCGAGGGGGATCCGGTGGTTGTCCCGAATGGCCCTTATTTCCTCAACGCCGACGCCGACCCGGATGCTCCGGAGCATCCGGTGGGCGCGCACGGATTCGATGCAACCCGCATGCCGGAAATGAAGGCGCTCTTCGTTGCAGCCGGGCCTGATATTCGCCATGGAGTTGTGCTCCCGCCGTTTGAGAATGTGAATGTGTATCCGCTGATTGCAAAGATTCTGGGACTGGACATCAGCAAGCTGAAGACGGGTCCGGTCGACGGTAAGCTCGGCGTGTTGGAGGGGATTCTCCAAGTACAGTAATGGAGAGGAGGGTCTTACGAGATGTTTGTACGGCCGAGATCCTTCGCTCCGCCTGAAGTGCGGCTACGCTCAGGATGACACCGTCGATCCATTCTCTTCTCTCCCGGGGCTGTCTCCAACATCCGGTAGACGGTTCGAGACGCCCGTATTTTCGGCAGGATCTCGAATCCGTCAAACGAAGTTGGCCTTCGTAAGCTCAAGAAACTCAAGGGAAAGCGGATACTAAATTCCACAGAAACCTCCAGAAAGACATACTTACCGTTCGAAAATGCATCTATAATTTCGGAAGTGGTTTTATCTACGGGATTTAGCCGTCCCGGAATGGGGCTCGACGTGGCAGCGAAGTTGCTCATTGAAGACGGGTGGGATGTTCGTTCCACGCCTCGACAGCCCCCTAAAGGTTCGGAGCCAGCACCGAAGCCCATGAATCGGGAAAGCCAAGCTCGCTTTGTTGCGGTCCTGTTGTTTCTGCTGACCGTGGCTGCCGTGGTCTTTGCGGGGTTCAATTTGCAGAAGGAACACGATTCTGCGGTCCCCGACGACGGCGTATGGTGGGTGGAGCATGACGGCCGCCTGGTCGCCGACCGCGTCGATCCCAGCGGACCAGGTGCGAAGGCTGGCATCAAGGCCGACGACCAGTTGATCTCGGTCAATGGCCAGGAAATCAAGAACACTCCGGGGTTGGTTCGCCAACTCTACAACACCGGCGTCTGGGCGAAGGCAACCTACTCGCTCGTCCGTCAGTCGGTCACGCTAGAGTCTCATGTCATCCTGGTTCCCGCCGACCGCTCCCTGAATAATTGGCTCCGGCTGATTGCCATGATTTACCTGGGAATCGGCGTGTACGTGCTGCTGCGACGCTGGACCGCGCCCGGCTCCACGCACTTCTACATTTTCTGCCTGGTATCGTTCATCGCCTACTCGTTCAAGTACACCGGCAAACTCAACGACTTTGACTGGACGATTTACTGGAGCAACATTGTCGCATGGGTCCTGCAGCCGGCGTTGTTCCTGCACTTTGTACTGACGTTTCCCGAGAAGCGGCAATTCGTGCGGCAGCGTCCATGGCTGCTGGCTCTGGCGTACTTGCCCGGTGCCCTGCTTCTGGGAAGGCACATCATCGCTTTACGGCTGGCGCAGGCGAGCGGGCACTTGCGGTGGGACATGGACCGCCAGGAAATGGCGTATGGCGCGGTGCTGTTCGTGGCTGCGGCTGCGGTCCTTTGGGACAGCTACCGTCTCGCCAGCACGACGATCCTGCGCCAGCAATTGAAGTGGGTAACGCGCGGCACGATTCTGGCGATCATTCCCTACACCCTGTTCTACGTAGTCCCCTACCTGATGGGTTCGCTGCCGGGCACGGGCATGAAGTTGTCGGTGCTGTCGCTGGGATTGCTGCCGCTGACCTTCGGCTACGCCATCTTCCGTTATCGTCTGATGGACGTTGACCTGATCTCGAAGCGCGTCGTGGTCTATACCATGGCGGTCACGGCGGTGGTGGGGATGTACTTCGCGCTGGTCGCAGGCGTGGCGACTCTGGTGCAAAGGCGGCAGCCTGGCACAGGACCGGTGGGGCTGATCCTGGCCGTGGTGGTCACGGCACTGCTGTTTGATCCAGTCCGCAAGTGGATCCAGGACCGCGTTGACCAGTTCTTCTACCGCACGGTCTATGACTATCGCCGAACGCTGCTGGAATTTGGCCGGGAGCTTGGATCGGAAACCGATTTGAATGCGTTGCTCTCTTCTGTTCTCGATCGGCTGTCGCGCACCCTGGCGGTCGACCGGATCGCGATTTTCTTGCGCGCCGCCGAGGAAACCGAGCAATTCGTCGTCTCCAAGTCGATGGGCATGAATCCCATGGGAAAGCTTGACCTGACCTTCCTGACTGCGCCTCGTCCGGAGCCCGCCGGGCACATGTTCTTTGAGAACACGCATCAGGTGCCGCGCGAGACGCTAGGATCGCAGGATGCTATCGCCCGGCTGGATCTGAACTACTACATTCCTTGCCGCGCACAGCAGAAGACTGTGGCGGTGCTTGGGCTAGGAAAAACCGCCAAAGGCGATTACCTGTCGAGCGAAGACATTGAGTTGCTGGAGACGCTGGGGGGATACCTCGGCATCGCGATCCAGAACGGGCGCCTCTACGCTTCGCTGCAGCAGAAGGTGGCAGAGTACGAGCGGCTGAAGGATTTCAACGAGAACATCGTCGAGTCGATCAACGTGGGCATTATGGCGCTCGACATGGAAGACCGCATCGAGAGCTGGAACGCACAGATGGAGGTGATGTACGCGATGCCGCGCTGGCAGACTTTGACGCAGCCGGTGCGCAGCATCTTCCCGCCGGAATTCGTCGAAGAGTTCTACCGGGTGCGGCAGAACGGGGGCATCAACAACCTCTACAAGTTCCGGCTGCAGACACCGGCGGGCGAAACGCGGACCGTGAACGTGGCCATCGCGCCGCTGGTGACGCGCAAGTTCCAGGTCATCGGGCGTCTCGTCATCATGGACGACATCACCGAACGCGTGGAACTAGAAGGCCAGCTTTCGCAGGCCGACAAGCTGTCGTCGATCGGGCTGCTGGCCGCAGGGGTGGCGCACGAAGTGAACACGCCTCTCGCAGTGATTTCGTCTTATACCCAGATGCTGGCCAAGCAACTGCAGGGCGATCCCCAGAAGTCGGGACTGCTGGAAAAGATCACGCGGCAAACTTTCCGCGCGTCGGAAATCGTCAATAACCTGCTGAACTTCTCGCGCACCAGCGGGACGGAGTTCGCCGACATCGACATCAACAAAGTGATTACCGACACGCTCGCGCTGCTGGAGCACCAGTTCAAGACCGCCAAGATCCAGGTGCAACCCGAGCTGACCGCGGGGATTTCTCCGATCCAGGGAAATCCGGGGAGACTGCAGCAGGTCTTCCTGAACCTGTTTCTCAACGCCAAGGACGCGATGCCGGGCGGCGGCCGGCTCAAGGTCGCCACCAGCAATGGCGACATGGTCAGCGTGCGGGTGTCCGATACCGGATCGGGGATTGCTCCGGAACACATCCAGCGCATTTACGATCCATTCTTCACGACGAAGACCGTGCCCAAAGAGGGGCAGAACCGCGGCACCGGGCTAGGACTCTCCGTTACCTACGGCATTATTCAGGAACACGCGGGCAAGATTCGAGTGGAAAGCGATCCGGGTTCCGGGACGACATTCGCCCTGGACTTTCCGATGAGCAGGAAGGCAGTGCATGTCTGAGGCAGCAGTCATCTCGCGCGGCACCTTGAATGGCGGAACGAACGGCAGTCCGTCGCCGGCCGGTTCGGTGCTCATCATTGACGATGAGGCCGAGATACGCGAATCGCTGCAGACGCTGCTCGAAATGGAGGGATTCGAAGTCGAGACCGCGGTCTCCGGCGAGGACGGCCTCGCGCAAATGGGGGATCGTCCGTTTGATCTGGTGCTGCTGGATCTGACTCTGCCCGGCCGCAACGGGATGGAGATCCTCTCGGAGATTCGCTCGCACGATTCGCGCCTGCCGGTGATCATGATTACGGCATACGGCACGGTAGAAAATGCGGTCCGCGCCATGCAGTCGGGCGCAGCGAATTTTGTGCAGAAGCCGTGGGACAACGAGAAACTTCTCGCCGATGTACGCGCCGCGGTGGGATGGCGCCGGGCGGAAGAAGAAAATGTTCAACTGAAGCGCGCGCTCAAGCAGCGCTACAACTTCGAAAACATCGTGGGCAAAAGTGAGCCCATGCTGAAGATTTTTGATCTGGTCGCGCAGGTGGCGAACAGCCGATCAACCGTGCTGTTGCAGGGAGAAAGCGGCACTGGCAAGGAAGTGATTGCGAAGGCAGTGCACCTCAACTCTCCGCGCCGCGACAAACCGTTCGTTCCGGTCAACACCGGTTCGATGCCGACCGACCTGCTGGAATCGACGCTCTTCGGCCACGTCAAGGGAGCGTTCACCAGCGCCATCGCTTCGAAGAAGGGCTTGTTTGAGGTCGCGGACAAAGGCACGCTGTTCCTGGACGAAATCGCAACCATGGGTCTGGAGACGCAAGCCAAGATTCTGCGCGTTCTGCAGGACCGGCGGTTCATGCACCTGGGCGGGATTCAGGAGATTCAGGTGGACGTGCGGATCATCGCCGCCACCAACATTGACTTGCGGCAGATGGTGCGTGAAGGCCGGTTCCGAGAAGATCTGTTCTATCGGCTGAATGTCATTACGGTGGAACTGCCGCCGCTGCGCCAGCGCAAGGAAGATATACCTCTGCTGGTGGAATTTTTCTTGAAGAAGTATGCGGAAGAGAATGGCCGTCCCGCGCCGCACATTACTCCGGAGGCTCTACGGCCGCTGATGGCCTATTCCTGGCCGGGCAATGTGCGTGAACTTGAAAATGTCATCGAGCGCGCCGTTGTGCTTTCTTCCGGGCCGGAGATCAGTATGGACCTGCTGCCGGACTCGATGATGGGGCGCGGCTCCTCACTCACCCTGCACGACCCGCCGTCCGACGCGTCGTTATTCGAGATTGTGGAGGACGTGGAGCGGCGGGTCATCACCGACATGCTGGAACGCTGCAACTGGAACCAGACTGAGGCGGCCGAGCGGTTCCACGTGCCGCTGTCGACGCTGAATCAGAAGATTCGGCGGCTGAATATTGAAATTAAGAAGAAGGGGCGGGGATAAGAGGAGACCTCAGACCTCAGACCTCAGCCCCGGACTCCTCCGTCACAGCTTACAAGCCTGCCTAGTTAGTTAATCATCATCCGGATCTGCCGGAGGTCTACGGTCGGTTAGAAAATCTTGTGCGCTTAGGGGCGCCGGAATGTTCCGAAACTGAAGCGGAGCCTGGCTGAAATCGAAGCAGTCGGAAAGATCGTCCGCCGCTGCGTCGGCGTAGCCCAAGGAAGGCAGCCCATAGGTCACTTCGACGAATTTCAGAATGCTGCCGAAGTCGTGCTGCGCGTGAGAAACATACGCCGCCTTGGCGTGGGAAGAAACGACGATCAGGGGTACCCGGAAGCCGTAAACGTAGCCCGATCCCCAACTGGTGCCGTCATTGATGACGCGGGGCGGCGGAACGTGGTCGTACCATCCGCCCCAGTCGTCCCAAGTGATGATGATTGCGGTATCGGACCAGTAGGGACTGGTACCAATAGCATTCACAATCGAGGCGACCCATGAAGGGCCGCTTCCGTCGTTGATTGAAGCGTGGTCCGAGGCTTGCCCGGTCGGGATCACCCAGCTTACGGCCGGGAGTTGGCCGCCGCTAATGTCGGTAAGAATCTGAGTGTTCTGCAGGACCACATTCTTGACCCAGCCGGACCCCTGACACTCGGAACCAACCGGGCCACAAATATGTCGAATCGCGTTGGGAGCCGTCCATATTGAGTTGGGGGACGGCGTGTAGTACTTCCAGCTGATCCCCGCGGTGTCGAGCAGGTCGGTCAGAGTGGGATGGTCGAAGCAGGGATACATGGTCGACGATTCCACGCCGCTGGGATCGATCATCCAGACCCAGGCTGTGGACGGGGCAGCGCAGCCAGTACCCAGGTTGGTATTCTCGGCGGCAAACAGGTTGCTGGTCGCGGTGGGCGCGGACGTACCTGAAAGAATGAACTGGTGCGCCGGGAAACTGGGTCCCTGATTCGTCTGGAACATGCGGTCGCCAAAGGTATATTGCTGCGCGAGTTGGAAGTAGGGAGCCACGTCCGAGGACTGCACGTATTGGAACTGTGGGTTGGGAGGGCAACCTGCCGTGTGGGGATCGCAAGCCGTAACCTTATCGGCACCGTCCATTTTCCCGTTGTCGTACATCAGCACGAAATCGGAGTGACGGTGGCCGAGGTCATAGCTATTGGCTAAAGAAATGGGTGCCAGGGGAATCGTCTGTCCAAGCGAGTTCACGCCTGTGGTCGCGATGTCGGCATTGGGCAACCCCTGGAACAAGTTGTCTGGAGTGCGGTTCTCCTGGACGACGATGATTATGTGATTGATTTTTCCCTGGCTTATAGCGCTGCCGCCCGCACCGCAGGCATTCATGCTCAGCAAGACCGCGCCGGCAAACAGCAGCAATACCGCGAGCCACACCCCTGCACTTCGGCCCATAGGAGGCATCCTGGCGAGAGGCGTTAGCTATGATGCGCTAACCCATGTACCGGGTTTTCCACTCGGCGGCACATACGATATTCGCGGAAGGGTGGCCATTCACATGTTGACAGGAGCGCAACAGAGGCCGCCCCAGATGACAACTAGCGGCTGATCGCTAACCGGTTTTCTCTGTTATAGTTTCGGTCAAGCCAGTGCTCGGCACCAGCGAAGGGCCGGCCCGAATCACATGGAACTCAGATCGCCTACGGAGTTTGCCAAGCAGAAGGTCCAGTCGGTTCAGGAATACACCCTGCTGGCCGCGCAGTCGGTGGGCAACCTGTTTCGCAAGCCGTTGTATTTTGCGGACATGGTGCAGCAGGCCGATCTGATTGGCGTGGGCTCGCTGCCCATCGTGGTGCTGACTGGTTTCTTCACCGGCGGCGTGCTGGCGCTGCAGACGGCCAACACGCTGCAGCGCTTCGGTTCGATCACGCTGATCGGGCAACTGGTTTCCACATCTATGGTGCGCGAACTGGGTCCGGTGCTCACTGGGCTGATGGTTGCGGGGCGCAATTCTTCGGGCATGGCCAGCGAACTGGGATCGATGGTTGTGACCGAGCAGATCGACGCCATGCGCGCGCTGGGGACCGATCCCATGAAGAAGCTGGTGACCCCGCGCGTCACCGCGACCGTGTTCATGCTGTTCTTTCTCAGCATCATTTCCGATCTGGTGGGACTCGCGGGCGGACTGATGGTGGCCAAGCTGTTCCTCAGTCTCGATGCGCGCCAGTACTGGGCGAATGCGTGGCAGGTGCTGGTGCTGCAGGACGTTTTCATGGGACTGCTAAAGCCGACTCTGTTCGGCTTCATCATCGCGACAGTCGGCTGCTACTACGGCATGACGGCGCGCGGCGGCACGCAAGGCGTGGGCCGCGCGACGACGCAGGCGGTAGTGGCTGCGTCGGTGTTTATCCTGGTTACGGATTTCTTTGTCACGAAGCTGTTGATCACGGTGCTGTCGTTTAAGTAAGACCGCGAAATAAGACCTAACGGAACCACATGTCTACGCCTACTCTGCCCGTCGATTGTGTTCCCACCACCGAGAGGCCGGCTGGGTCTGCGATCGTGTTCGAAGATGTGCATCTGGCGTTTGAAGAAAACGAAGTCTTGCGCGGGGTATCGTTCCAGCTCCCGTTCGGAGAGACCAAGGCCCTGTTCGGCGTTGCGGGATCGGGTAAGAGCACGATTCTGAAGCTCGCGCTCGGGCTGCTACCGCCGGACTCGGGAAGGATTACCGTGCTGGGCAACGAAGTCACCCAAATGCGCGAGCAGGATCTCTTCCCCATGCGCGGCAAGCTGGGCATGGTGTTTCAGGAGAGCGCGCTGTTCGACTCGCTCACGGTGCGCGAGAACGTTGCCTACCGGCTGATGGGCGAGCACGGCATCTACGACGAGGAGATAGACCGGCGGGTGCGCGAGTCGCTGCGCTTCGTGGAGTTGGAACACACGCTTGATCTGTTTCCCTCGGAACTTTCGGGAGGCATGCGGCGGCGCGTGGCCATCGCGCGCGCGATTATCACGCAGCCGGAGCTGCTGCTTTACGATTCGCCCACCGGCGGCCTCGATCCGGTAACTTCCAACACCATTGTGGAATTGATCATGAAACAACGCGACGTGTACCGCACCAGTTCCCTGCTGGTCACACACCGGTTGCAAGACGCTTTCACTCTGGCCACGCATGAGTTCGATCCGCAAACTAATCAGGTGCGAGTGTTGCCGCGTGGACAGTATTGCAATGTGCCCATGAGTTTTCTGATTCTGCGCGATGGCAAAGTTATTTTCGACGGCGATGTTCGCCAGGTGACGCACTCCAAAGATGAGTACATTCGGGAATATATTTCGTAGGGATTGAGTAATTGGGGAATTGAGTAATCGGAGAATTGAAAACCTGCGAGCCGAAGTTCAATTACACACTTACTAAATTCCCCAATTACTCAATGCTGTCTCTCACTTCCCTGCCATCGCCTTCTCCACGTCCGCCGCCTTGGATGGCAGCGCCGCGCTCAGCTTGATCAGCTTGCCATCGGCATCGACGTAGTAGTCGTCTTCAATGCGTACGCCGATATTTTCTTCCGGGATGTAGATTCCGGGCTCGATGGTGAAGGCCATGCTTGGTCCGAGCGGAACTTTGTAGTCGCCCGGATCGTGCACGTTCAATCCGATGTAGTGCCCCAAGCCGTGGATGAAATACTGATCGAGCGGCTGGCCATGAAGATCCTTGCCATGAGCCTTGATGTATTCCTTCGCCACTTTGTTGAGCGAGGCGTCGGAGTCTCCGAACAGCATCGACTTGCCCGACTGGAACGCGGCCATCGCCGCTTCCTGCGCGCCCAGCACGATGTCATAGATCTCGCGCTGCCGCGCGGTGAAATGACCGTTCACTGGCAGAGTGCGCGTGATGTCGGCGGCATACATCGAGTATTCCCCGGCGGCGTCAATCACCACCACATCGCCGGCCTTCATCGTGTTGCTGTTTTCGGAGTAATGCAGCACCGTAGAATTGTGGCCGGAGCCCACGATGGGCGAGTAGGCAGGACGCTCGCAGCCGCGCCGAGTCCACTCATATTGCATCAGTCCAGAGATTTCAAATTCGGTGACGTTGGGCTTCACGGCTTTCATGGCTGCGAAGTGCGCGGCCACCGCGGCGTCTACGGCTTTGCGGATCAGAGCGGCTTCGCCCGCGTCTTTCACAGTTCGCAGCGAAGACAGCATGGGCTTCACATCCTGAAAAAACACGAATGCATTGGTGCGCTTCAAGAAACTCAAAGGCTCGGCGCTGGGCGACGTTCCTCCCTGGGACCCGACATCGGTAAAGATCACCGGGCGTCCGTTGGCCAGCACCTTCGAAACTTCGTCCGGCAGCTTCCCCATTTCCTCGACATGGTCGAATCCGGTGATCTTGGGAGCGTCGGGATTCTCGGCGCCCAGTTTCGGGCCTGTAGATTTCTCCAGACGAACGTTGTGCGGCGGAAGAAATAAAATCTCGGTATAGGCGCGAGCGGGAACGTCGTCCTTACCTTCCACTGCAGGTGCGATGAGCACGGCCGCGCCCGGGTCGGTCAAACCAGAGAGATAGTAGAAGTTGTCGTCCTGACGGAAGCCGTAAACGGCGTCTCCGGCCTCGAGCGGCGCAAACAGAACCACCACGCCTCCCGCCTTCTTGGCGAGCGCTTCGCGGCGCGCATGGTAGTCGGCGTTGGGTTGTCGATCGAGAGCATTGCCCAGGGAACAGGCAAACGCCAGGCTAAGACAAGAAAGCAGCAGCTTCCGCATGAATCATCCTCACTTAACTAATTTTTCAGATGAGTGACCGGGCTTCACTTCGGCGCAGCCAGATTTTTGCCGGCTTGAATGAACGACTGCACGTTGCTCTTGTCGATCAGCCCCGAACCAGTATCCACGAAGCTCGGAATCGGGGCGAAGCTGTCCTTCGACCAATCCGTGTCCAGCGACGGCGGCTTGTGATGATACAGATTGTCGAGCATCTGCATTCCGACGAAGGCCATGGTGTACGGCTTCTGTGCGATGGTGGCGGCGATCAGGCCTTTCTGGATCCCGTCCAGAGTCTCGGCATCGGTGTCCATGGCGATGACAACTTTCCCGGTCACGTGATAGCTATTAAGCACGCCCGCCACTTCTTTGCCCGATTGGGCTTCCAGACAAACAAAGCCATCGACCTTATCGCGCTCTTTGCCGACGATCTGGGTCGTGGTATCGAAGGCAATTCGCGGATCGCCCTGGATATCGACTACGCGAGTGATCTTGATCTCGGGGGTTTTGGCGAGAGCGTCTTTGTATCCGCGCAAGCGGTCCTGCAGGTTGGGCTGGTCGGGCATGGTAAAGACCACGACATTGCCTTTGCCATGGAGTTCCTGCGCCAGGCGCTGTCCGCCGGTCACGCCGGCCTGATAGTTGTTGGTGCCGATGAAGAACAGCCGTTTGCTCGACGGCGCATCCGAGTCGATGGTGACCACGGGAATGCCGGCTGCGACGGCTTTATCAATGCTGTCCTTGAGCAGCGCCGCGTCGGTCACGTCCAACAAAATTCCGGTGGCTTTCTTCTGCACCGCCTGATCGAGCGCGTCGCGCTCGGCCTTGGGATCGAAGGTCTGCGGCCCGGCGAAATCGTAGCGCACTTTCATTTGCGTCGCGGCGTTGGAGAATCCTGAGCCGGCGGCCTTCCAGTAAGGAAGCTGCAAGTTTGCCGAAACCAGGACAAAGAATTCGTCGGAGTCATGGGCGCCTCCGCAACTGAGGGTCAGTCCCAGCAGGATGGCGACAGAGGCCGAGTGGAGAATCGTACGCGAGCGGGGCATCGCATCCTCCTTCGAAGATTCCGATCCAGCGACACATTCTTGCCGGATGAGAATCTTCAGCGTGTGGATTGTAAACGAGCAGTCGAGCGAAGGCCAGAAGGCAGCGGAGGCTTTGTCGGGAAGAGCCGAGATCACTCCAGTAAGTCGAGATATAACAAGTGTGACCCTGCATATTGTCTTCCGAGCTACTCGGATGTACATTATGCGGTCACTCACTGCAACGAGTCTGCGGGAAGGCTATACGGCACGCTTAGCAATCACTCGCGCGACTCTGCAGAGTATGAAGGAGTACTCATCGTGCCTCTCCGCCGAAGGGTGTCGATTCACCTATCTCTGCTCGTGGCAGTTCAGATGCTCGTCACTGCCGCGCAAGCTAGCGTCAAATTCCAACCCGTGTCGCCCGAAGAACTGAAGATGACGAGCGAACCGCAAGTTCCGGGAGCCCCAGCGATCATTCTGTACCGCGAGGTGTACCGGGACGACTGTGGTATAGCATGCCGCAGCACAAGTGCAGGCGTGATGAGCGAGGACCGGTTCGAAGAGGACTATTTCCGCATCAAGATTCTAACGGAAGCTGGGACTAAGTACGGGCAAGTCGAGATTCCGCTTTGGAACGAAGAGGGGACAGTGGGTGGCATCAGCGCCCGCACGATACGACCTGACGGCTCCATTGTCGATTTCAAGGGGCAGATCTTTGAAAAAACTATCATCAAGGCAAAAGGGCTTAAGTACGTGGCCAAGACCTTCGCCATGCCGGACGTTCAGGTGGGCAGCATCATTGAGTACTACTACACAAAGAACTTTTTTAAAGGCCGGATTTTCTTTTCCAACTGGATTCTGAGCCACGAACTTTTCACCAAGCAGGCAAAGTTTTCTCTGAGGCCCTTCGAGTATGGGAGCCTTCGGTGGAACGAGCACTTGCCTTCGGGCGTCCCGTCACCAAAGAAGGGTCCGGATGGCACGGTGCGGCTGGAGGTTGCCAACATCGCCGCATTCGAGCCCGAAGACTTCATGCCACCGGCAGATGAGTTTAAGGCCCGCGTGGATTTTATTTACAGTAGGGAGTTTGAGGCGGATGCAAACAAGTTCTGGAAGAAGGAGGGCAAGGAGCGTTACAGCGCGGTTGAGAAGTTCCTAGGCAGGCGCGGCGCAATGGAGCAGGCAGTTTCGCAGATTGTTTCACCCGCCGACCCGCCGGAGGTAAAGCTTCACAAGATTTACGCGCAGGTGCAGCAGTTGCACAACACTACTTATGAGGTCCAGAAAACGGAAGAAGAGAAGCAGCGGGAGAAGTCAGTCTCCAACGAGAGTGTCGAAGACGTCTGGAAACACGGCTCGGGCAGAGGCTGGGAGCTGACCTGGCTCTACCTGGCCTTGGTGCGAGCCGCTGGATTCGAGGCCTACGGAGTAGTGGTTGCGGACCGCCGCAACTTCCTCTTCAATCCCCAGAGCATGCAAAGCGACAAGCTCGATTCGAACCTGGTTCTCGTTAGATTGAATGGCAAGGATCTCTATTTCGATCCAGGGGCGGCCTTCACGCTATATGGAATGCTGCGCTGGGACGAAACGGGCGTTCCGGGATTGCGGCTCGACAAGGACGGGGAATCGTGGGTGCAGACCAGCCTGCCAGACAGTTCCGCCTCGCAGATCCAGCGTAAAGCGGATTTCAAGTTGTTGCCTACAGGGGATATGGAAGGCCACCTGGTGGTTACGTTCACGGGGTTCGAGGCACAGAGCCGGCGGGTGGACCAGAGAAATGAAGACGACACGGCCCGCAAGAAGTCTCTCGAAGACGAGGTTCAGGGATACATACCCGTCGGCAGCAATGTGGGGCTGACCAAGCAGCCGGATTGGACCAGTTCGGATTCTCCGCTGGTCGCCGAATTCACGGTGAAGATACCGGGATGGGCCTCGATAAGCCCACGCCATGTTCTATTTCCGGTTGGCATTTTCGGCGGCTCGGAGAAGCATGTCTTCGATCACACCACGCGAACCTATCCTATTTACTTCGAGTATCTCGCACAGAAACTGGATGACATAACCATCGAAATCCCTCCGGGCTGGCAGGTCACCGGCCTTCCCAAACCACAAAATCAGGATCTCCACGTCGTCGGCTATGCCTGTTCTGCCGAAGACAACAAAGGAACGCTGCATCTGACGCGGAAGGTCGACATCAATATCCTCAGCATGGAGACCAAGTACTACACTCCGATGCAGAATTTTTTTCAGATCATCCGGACGGGTGATGAGCAGCAGATTGCCCTGCAGCCCGGCACGGCAGTCTCGAGTAACTAAGTTCTCGGCTCTGGCTAGACT
Source organism: Acidobacteriota bacterium (assembly GCA_013289685.1). Lineage (GTDB taxonomy): Bacteria > Acidobacteriota > Terriglobia > Terriglobales > Acidobacteriaceae > Sulfotelmatobacter. The sequence continues at coordinate 24,758 of JABCZL010000027.1, forward strand.
CCCACCGGGAACGGCTTGGTGTGGGTGGTCGCGCGGAGGGACGCGCCGCCGAAGCGGCCTTGTAGCAGCGACATCAGGCCGGTATACCAGTAGCCCACCACGAACAGCAGCAGGAACGGGACTGTGATGTAGTTTTCGTTGTCGATGGCGTAGTAGACGGTGGCCGCAAAATAGGCGCCGATCAGCAGTTCGAGCCACGGGACCCATCCCAGGCGCTTGCGGTATTTGGTGGCGCCAATTTTATCCTGCTTCGAAATCACTCGGTACTTGGGGGTTCGCGCGAAGGCGCTTTCCTTGCCGATGAGCGCCTCGATGACAGCTTTGGTGTTGGTGATGGTCAGACCGATGCCGAGCGCCATCAGAATTGGCAGGTATAGCAAGGCCCGCGGCCAACTTCGCGGGAATAGTTCGCGCTGTGAAACCAGGTAGAAGCTCGAAATCGAGAACGTCGACGCCATGAACAGCGGCAGGTCGATGTAGAGCATCTGAAACCAGCCCTGATAGAAGCGAATGATCATGGCGGGAAGCAGGAGCACCGAAAGCATGATCATCAGCGGATAGCTGATATTCGCGGTCAGGTGATACCAGGCTTCGATCTTGGTGTGCAGTGGAGCATCGCTCCTCAGCACTCGCGGAAGAATCTTCTTTCCCGTCTGAATCAGTCCCTTGGCCCAGCGCGCCTGCTGCGTCTTGAAGGCCGTCATCTCCACCGGCAGCTCAGCAGGACATTCGACATCCTGCAGGTAGATAAATTTCCATCCTTTGAGCTGGGCGCGATAGGAGAGGTCGGTGTCTTCGGTCAGCGTGTCGTGCTGCCAGCCTCCGGCTTCGTCGATCGCGATCCGCCGCCACATTCCGGCGGTGCCGTTGAAATTGAAAAACAGTCCCGTGCGGGCGCGGCCGGAGTGCTCGAGCACGAAGTGTCCGTCGAGCAGAATGGCTTCCACTTCGGTCAGAAAGGAATAGTGGCGGTTGAGATGCGTCCAGCGGGTCTGCACCATCCCGACCTTGGGATCGGTGAAGTGATGGATGGTGCGCATCAGAAAATCTTCGGGCGGAGTGAAGTCGGCGTCGAAGATGGCGACGAACTCGCCCTTAGCGATCTTCAGTCCTTCGGCGAGAGCGCCCGCTTTGTAGCCCTCGCGATTGCTGCGGTGATGGTAGGTGATGGGATTGCCTAGCGCCGCGTAGCGCTCGACCAGCCCGCGAGCGACTTCGACAGTCTCGTCGGTCGAATCGTCGAGCACCTGAATGTCGAGCTTCTCGCGGGGATATTGCAGCTTGCAGATTGACTCCAGCAGACGCTCTACGACGTACTGCTCGTTGAAAATGGGCAACTGCACCGTGACTCTCGGCAGGTCGTCGAAACACGCGGCCGGGGCTGTTGTGCCGTTTTTGCGGTGCTTGTAATACAGGTACACCAGTACGTAGCGGTGCACTCCATAACCCGCCAACAGAATCAGCACGATGAAATATGGGATGAGCAAGGCCACGTCAAACGCGTTGGCGCGGTAGAGGCCGCGAAAGGTGTTATCCAGAAAATGCTGGCGGATGTAGGGCCCAATGCCTTTCGGGGCGGCCCGTGCGGCCAGCTTCGCGGTCAGGATGAGATCAGAAGTGAACAAGGGGCTCGGTGAAAACTTCCATTTTACCGGATCGGCGTGGGGAGATCGCAACTTAAGCCCGATTTGGAGTTTACAGGAATTGGTGAGACCATTTGAAACCGGAGAGCAAACCGGGAGTATCGCCATGAAATACCGAATTGCGATGTGGGCGAGTGCGGGCTTTTTGATTGCGGTGGGCTGGGCAGTGTATGCCTTTGCAGCCACGGCTCCAGCACTGACCTCGACCGACCCCATGATGCTTCTCGTCAAACTCACCTGCCCGATTGTGTTCGTTGGTTTTCATTTCAATTTCGGCATTTCTTTGAATTGGTCGCTGGTGGCCAATGCCGCGACTTATGCGTTGCTCGGTCTGATCGTGGAGAGCATGCGCCATCGGCGCCATCCCGCACGGTGAGCCTGTCGGACCTAACTCCCCGATTTCTCATTTTTCTCATAGGCGATTTGCGAGGCCTCGCATCATCAGCTACAAATAGACCACATGGAATCCCGAACCGCGGCGGTCGCGCACCGCTCCACAGCAACCGGTTCGCTCTCTGAGGCATGGGCGCGCGTCCGGAATTCGCCGCGATGGATCGTAGCGATCGCGCTCCTTCTACGCGTGGGCTGGATCATCATCGGCCACACCTACAAGTTCAAGCACGCGGACTACAATTTTGGCTTCGGATGGGAGATGGGAAGCATTGGCGCGTCGCTGGCTTCCGGACACGGGTTTAGCAATCCCTTTGGCCCCGCGACCGGGCCCACGGCGTGGGAACCTCCGCTATACCCGGGTTTGACCGCGGGAGTGTTTCTCGTTTTCGGGGTTTATTCCAAGGCATCGGCATTCGTGCTGCTCACGCTGAACAGCGTTTTCTCGGCGCTGACCTGCGTTCCGATTTTTCTGATCGCGCGCCGGATTTTTTCGGAGAAGGTTGCGGTGGGCTCGGCATGGGCCTGGGCGTTGCTTCCCAACGTAATGTTCTGGAGCACTAAGGCGGTCTGGGAAACTTGCCTGGGCACGCTGCTGCTGACGACGATCTTCTGGCTGGCTCTCACCATGGAAGATCGCGACGGCTGGATGCCGTGGTTCCAGTTCGGCTTGCTCTGGGGCATAACCGCATTGAGCAGCACTTCCTTGCTCTCATTTCTGCCGGCGGCGGGATTGTGGGCTTGGTACCGGCGCGCGCGGCGCGGCAAGCCGTCGTTGGCCGGAGTTGTGCTGGCGTCGGCCGTTTTCTTTGCTTGCATCACACCGTGGCTGGTTCGCAACTATCAGACCTTCGGGAAGTTTATTTTTATCCGCGACAATTTTGGTCAGGAGCTTCGCCTGGGGAACGGCCCCGGCGCCGATGGAACGCTGATGCTGTATCTGGATCCGCCGCACGATCCCTACGCGATGCGGCAGTTTCAGGCGATGGGCGAACTGCCCTACATCGCCATGCGCAAGCAGCAGGCGCTGGACTTCATCCGAGCCGACTATGGACGCTTTGCCAAGCTGTGCGTGCGGCGATTCGTTTACTTCTGGGCCGCTCCGCCGAAGGACGCGGAGCACTGGTGGATGGGCGAGGCGAAGAACTCCCTCTTTCTGGCGTCTTCGGTTCTGATGTTCTGGGGATTGGGCCGGGCGCTGCGCCTGCGCGTACCGGGCGCGTGGCTGCTGTTCTGGATGTTTCTGCTGTGTCCGGCGGTGTACTACTTTGTGTACTGCCTCCCGCGCTACCGGCATCCCATTGAGCCGGAGATGGCGATGCTGGCTGTGTTCCTGCTGACCGAGGCGGGAAAGAAATCTACTGCTTCTCGTCCAGTTCAATCTTCAGAACGTGAATCTGCTTGAGCTTGGGGTCGAGAACGCCGGTGATGATCACCTTCTGTCCTTCGAAACCATGCACCAGGTCGGAGCGGTCGAGGCGGTATACGTCATTTCCGGCGGACAGCACCAGGTAGCCGCCGAGATGCTCGATGCAATACACCGAGCACGTGTTCGAGGTGCCGCCCATGGACTTCGACTTCAGCATCTCCTGGTGAGAGCGCGTAAGCGAGTGGACGTTGAGAGCGCACTGGCTGTCGGAAACTTCGCCGCGATACGCGTGAGAGGTCTGACCGTAGGCGGCGCCGGCCAGCGCCAGCACTGCGGCCGTACGAAGAATCAACTTTCCAAATCTGCGTGAATTCATAGATTTTGCCTGCTCCGATCGTCTCATGGCAGCACCGTAAACTTCATGTGCATGCCTTCATGGTCTTCGCTGCAAATCACCGTGCAGACCACTTCGTACGCGCCCGGTTCTTTGGGGACGGTTAGGAGAAATTCCTGCGCCCCGGGCTTGAAGAGTAGGTCCCACCCGTCCACTTTGGTCCGGTCCTTGGCTCGCAGCAGGGTGAAGCCATGGATCGAACCGTCGCGATTCCACGTCTTTCCTCTGTGAGCCGTCACCCGCAAGAGGATCTGCTCACCCGCCTTCACAGTGATCTCCGGAGTATGTTGTCCGGCGATCTTGTAGCGGCTGTCGCTGTCGGCCGTCACCTCGATGACGCGGGCTTGCGCGCTGGTGCGCGGCACCGTGGCCAGAAAAACGCTCGCCGCTGCAATCCCCACAAAGATACGACGGATTGTCGATCGCGTTGTCATAGGTTGAATGAGGTTATCTTCTTGATTACTGGGTCATGTAGAAAAGGATCAGGCGCCGGTCTTCGGCGGTGATGGTGGCCCGGACTCGCATGTGGCGCAGAATGGTCGCCATCATCCGGGGCGGAAACTTTTGCGGAGCGGCGTGACAGCGGCCGCAGTTGGCGCGAAAGCGCTGCTCCCCCGCGACCCGCATGCTGTCGGCGTCGGTCACGTGCTCAACCGGCGCGGCGGACGAAGCATCTTTTCGACTCACAGGCGATCCCGCGAAAAGCGCCGACGCGAGCGTCAGAGCACACAAAAGAACGGTGATCGAAGTCTTCGGGTTGAGATTCAGTTTCATGATTGCGGCCCCACTCGGCCGAGGGGAACGGCGAACCGGTAAGCGAATCCAAAACTCCACTGGTTGGCGTTCCCGGCCGAACTGAACTGGCGGCCATAGCTGGCAATGCCTTTCAGGCCATCGCGCAAGAAGTAGTTCACTCCAAAATCGGCCTCGCGGGTATTCGCACCGGGCAGGCCGAGAGCCGCTGCACCATCGGGGCTGATCTCGCCAGTGTAGAACTGCTGCAGGCGGGCCACGACTTCGGTGCGCCGCATTGCCTTCTGCCAGAAATGCGCCTGGCTGAGCCGGTATGCGCCCTCGACCCAGTATCCGCTGCCTTCGAAGGAGCGGGCGAATTCGGCGCGCAGGTTCAACGGAGCCTTCGCCGGCTGCCAACCCATGTGGAAGCCGAAAGCGTTCTTGCGGGCATCCTGCAGCGTTCTCTGCCATGAACCGCCGACCTCAAGGCGCGGGTCGGGAAAGAAGAAGCCCATACGTCCGCCAACATGGCGCTCGGAATCCACGCTGCCGATACTGGTGCTGGCGACGGAAACATAAGCGGCATAATTCATGTTGGCGCTGGCACCAACAGGGAAACCGCCGCGGAACATTACGCCGTCACTATCGACTGTGTTGATGGGAAGAATCAGGGGATCCGGTTGCAGGGCGCGGATCCAACAGGGATACAGTCGTTCGTTGAAAATTCCGAAAGGAGTCAAGAACCGGCCACCGGTCACGGTGACGTAAGGGCTGGCGATGTAATCCAGCTGGGCATAATCGATGTGCTTGGTGACTGGGCCGCCGTAGGGTCCGCCCCCCGGCGGGCGTTGGAACATGCCCTCGAATGCAACCCGGGACTCCACCAGCCAACGATCTCCGAGCGGCACGAGAAGGACGGGATTGAACTGCGAATCAATCAGATTATGCCCGGCGGTGAGGAAGTCGAACGCCCCGGCATTGCCCGTCAGGATTGGGACGGGCTTCTCGTTGTCGGAGGTCTGTGCCGAGATCTTTGCTGGGGCGATCAATGCTTGGGCCAGGAGCAGGCAAAACACGACGAGGCCGGACAGGCCTCTTCCCTGCCAGCGCGGGCACGCGGTTTTTCTGCCTCGATACAGCAAAAGCAACCCCAGTTATGCTCTTTCAGGCATTGTCTTTCAGCTCCATGCCGAGCGGAACATCACGGAGGTAACTTTCGTATCCTAATGGTGTGGGAACAAGTGTTTTTCGGGGCACTGTCTCACGAATTCTGAGCGGCCCCGTCTAACCCATTGCAACGGAGGGAATCATGAACCGCCATCGCCGATCTGCCACGTGGTTGGGAGCTGTCCTGGGAACCGTTTGTGGCCTGTTCGTCCTGGTTCTGGGGGCGAATGCCTCAGACCATCGCGGCGCGCTGACCGAGGAGTTCCACCAGACCTATGCCCTGACCGCGGGCGGCCGGGTTGAACTCGATAACATCAACGGCGACGTTCACATCTCCAGTTGGGACCGGAACGAGGTGAAGGTGGATGCGGTGAAGTACGCCGACTCCAAAGAGCGACTGGACGAGGCGAAGATCGAAATCGACCCCAGGAACGATTCGATTTCGATTCGGACCAAGTATCCCGACCACAATAATACTTGGAATTGGGGCTCGCACAATAACCCGGCTGGCGTTGAGTACACGTTGACCGTGCCGAGGGGCGCGCGACTGGATGAAATCAAGTTGATCAACGGCGCTCTCAGCGTAGCCGGAGTGCGGGGAGAAGTGAACGCCTCCTGCATTAACGGACGGCTAGAGGCGCACAATCTGGCCGGGCGCGCCCACCTGTCGACGATCAATGGACACCTGGACGCGCGGTTTGATGAACTGGCGGGACATTCGGTGGAGTTGAGTTCGGTGAACGGGTCGGTGGAGCTGACCATCCCCTCAGATTCGAAGGCGGAGATCGAAGCCAGCACGGTGTCTGGCGGAATCAATAACGATTTTGGGCTGCATGTGAATCATCACCAGTTTGTCGGTCACGATCTGCGCGGGGAACTGGGCACGGGCGGGACGCGGATCAAGCTGGAAGATGTGAATGGCAGGATTGAGATTCATCATGCGCAGGATGGCCGGGCGCTCAGCCCGGTGAAGGACCTGAGTCACAGCGACAAGGACGACGATGATGACAGCATCTAGCTGTGTGGCCGTGACAAAGCTGGCGACGTTGCTTGGGGAACAGCCGCGCCACTAGTAGATGGTGTATCCCGGAAGCGGAGTGCGCAGGTCGGGCTTCGAAGCCATGATCAGTAGAGCGCCTTCGCGCTTGAAGGCTCGCAGATCGGCGAGACTGTTGAACGACTTGGTTTTGTAATCGTCGGGAGTAGGCGTGTCGTCGGGGATGCGGACCGCCTGCACATCTTCGAACGCGTGCTTTTTGAAGAGCTCGATGTACTCGGCGCTAGAGCGCACGTGGACCGGGACCTTCAGCTTATCGACCCACTGCAGAGAGTATTGATTGTCTTTGTAGAGGTTAATCAGAATAAACAGCCTGCCCCGCGGAGCCAACACGCGGAATAGTTCCATCAGAGCGCGGTCCTGGTCGGGATAGTAGTAGAACGACTCTACCGACAACACTTTGTCGAAAAAGTTTTCTTCCCAAGGAATCTGCTGCGCCGATCCCCAGACGTAGAGAATGTTGTCGAAGTCCTTCGAGGCTTCCCGGGCCTGGCGGACCATTTCGTCGGAAACATCGAGACCGACGACCTGCCCGAATCCCTCGGGACCTTCGCCGACCAGGCGCGCCAGCAGGCGCGTAGCCCATCCGGAACCGCAGCCGAGATCGAGCGCGCGCTCCCCGGGACGCAGGTTCATCCGGCGAATCGTTTTCTCGGTGATGTCGAGATGATGGCGCTCCATTTTCTCGCCTTCACCGGCGGCGGCCCAGCGGTTGAATTCCTGTTGTAGCTTTTCGTCGGGGGTTGGTGGCTTGTCAGGCATGGGGTTCTTAATTACTCATCTGTGACCAGCCACAATCGTAGCCTCCGCATTCCGGTCAACGCAAATGGGCCATGTCGTCGACGTCTAGCTTCACTCCATGCACCTAACTTCCGGATTGCCGACCGTTGGTCCAGCATCGCCGGATCCCCCCACCGCACTCGCTCAGAACTCCAGCCGCGCCTGAAAAGCGATCATTCGTGGACTGCTATCACCACCTAAACCAACACCGAGCAGGCCCGTCGGCGGAGAAGTCGTGTACGCGAGCGCTCCAAAGCCAGTCTGCGTGGAAGGCTTTCCCGGAATGCCCGCCAGCACCATGCTTGGAAGTGCAAAATTCGGATGGTTGAAGACATTAAAGAACTGCGCTTCTACCCTGAGCCTCACACGCTCGGTTACTGGAAACCACTTTGTAAGATAGAAGTCATTCCAGAAGAAGTTGGGACCGCGCAGGGCATTGCGACCAAGATTTCCGAATTGGCAATGCTGTGCGTCGTCGCCGCCGGTGCACTGCCCTGTACTCGGATCAACGGTCGATACAAAGGCGTCCGGATTTAACCACTGGATCGTGCCCGGTTGCGTTACGCCCGGAATCGAATGGTGCTGGTATCGCGAAACGCCCGGAACGACACTTGCGAACTGCGGTCCACTACCCTGCACAATTCCGTCGCCGTTCGCTGAATAGGGAGTGCTCACGACCGAGAACGGGATCCCGCTATGCCAAAACATGGTTCCCGAAATCTGCCAGCCGTTCAGCGCGTGCGCCAATAGGTGATTCCGAACTTGTATCGGCAACTGATACACATACTGCGCATTGAGATTGTGTCGGATGTCGTAGTCGCAAGGACCGTAATCGCGGGCCAACTCTCCCGGCAGTGGGGAAAGAATCCCACCCGCAGAGAACTGGAGGAATCCTCCGTTCGACACTGTATCCATGCAACGGCTCCAAGTGTAGTTGACCTGTCCTTGCAGACCGTGGCCGAGCCTCTTCATCGCGGTCAGTTGAAGCCCGTTGTAGTGACTGTTTGCGCCGGTGGAGAACTGGGTCACAGCGCCGAATCTGGAATCGGTCGGCTGCGTGGGGAACGGAGCAAAACACCCCTGGCAAGGTGTCCCGCTCGCCGTTTTCACAGTCTGGTAACCATTCACCTGAGTTAGATAGGGTTGGTTCACCGCGCGCGTGCCAACGTACTGCGCTTCCAAACTCCCCGTGGTTCCGAACTGATGTTCTATCCCCAGGCTCCACTCCATGAAGTACGGTGCGTGGAGTTTGCCATCTGGGATCGCTGTGATCGCAACCGGCGGAAGGCAACTTCCGGGATTTGCCTGTGGACACGAGAGCTGGCCCTGGGGAAATCCCGCTGTAAAAACCTGATTCGCGGCAATGGTTGCATTCACCGCGCTGTTCGTCGCTCCGGGCGCGATTGCCGTGCCGCCCACGCTGCCAAGCACTCCTCCCTGAAACGTCTTATCGTACGGAGGATTCGTGCCCACCAGGTCGGCAACAGTGCCCGGCAAGATGTCGCTGAAAATCCCGAAGCCAGTGCGAAGAACCGACTTCGGCTCAAACTGCCACGCAAGCGCGGTCCTCGGCTGCAGGATCGCCAGCGGTGTAGACGAGAACAGATTGCCGAGATGCGTCTGGATGGCAGCGTTCAGCGGTTGACTGACATCATGGGAGATGGAACTGAACGAACCGCGAAGACGAGCGTCTTGCTCATGCGGGTTCCGCGGATTGGAGTTGAAGGTGTCGCGTAGGCCGAACGTCCAGGTCAGTGTGCGGGTTACTTTCCAGGTGTCTTGCGCGTAGAGATCGAGATTGAGAAAGTTGAAGGGCTCATTGGCGCTCGAAGGAAAAGTCTTCGACGCGGTGTTTGCGATTCCATTGATAAATTGCTGCAAGTTCGCGTAGGTCACGGTGGGAACTGTGCCTGCGCCGAAGTCATAGTCGTTCAGGCGGAGAATGCGGGTGTTCGTACCGAACCGCAGTTCGTGCGCGCCGCGGCTCCAGGCGAGGTTGTCATTGACGAAGAAGCGGGATGCGCGCCTGCCTTGCACCCAAGTGTTGTCAAGGCCTCCAACGGGCGTGAAGGCGTTCGCCCCGGTGCCCTGCAACACGATTGGGAAAGCCGAAAGTGTCTTCTGAAAGTTGCTTGGCCCAAACAAGCTTTCGTACCAGGAGAACGCCGGATTGAAGTAGTTCACCAGGTTCTGTGAGAAGACGTGCGTGTGTCCTGCCGCAAAAGAATAGAGAGGCTGAGGAGATACTGCGTCAAACAAAGAGTTAATTGGATCCGTGAAGGCGGCTTGTACACCGGTATCAGCCTGAAAACGAAACCAAGTCGTATCTTTCTGGTTGATGTTGTAGTCGAAGCGGACGGTCTGCACCTGTTCGTGGTCGTCGCTGGAGTGCGAGACGCTCTGCCGGTTGGCGCAACCGTCCCCGGCGGCGCCAAGCGGGCAGCCAAGTATCGTGGTGGGTGTGCCGCTGGCATTTCCATAGAGCTCGAACATTTGTTGATAGAACAAACAATTCTCGTTCGGGTTGGACCCGCAGCCGGTTGTTTGACCCCCAGAGAGTTGCTGCAGGACGTATTGTCGGAACAACGGACTGGGAACGATCGTCGGTGTCACGATGGGCAGTGCGATCCGCACCCACTCGCTGTCGAAGAAGAAGAACAGTTTGTCGTGCGCGATCGGCCCGCCCACACTGCCCCCGAAATGATTCACGGTCGATCCGGGCTTGTGATTCCCCGGAGTCGCATTGGTAAAGTAGTCCGCTGCATTCAGTAGCGAACCATTCCACAGTGCGTAGAGATTTCCGTGGAACTGATTCGTGCCGGACTTTGTCACGTAATTAACTTGAGATGCTCCATACCTCCCTTGGTCCACGGAATAGGAAAGGGTGTTGACCGTCACATCAGAAATCGAATTCAGTCCAAGGACAAGGTTGGTTGACAGTCCGCTGTTGAGATTGGTGAGCGGATCGTTCGTTTCCAACCCGTCAACGATGTAGCCGTTCGAGAGGGCGGGCAGCCCGTTGAATTCCACGTTGCCATACCCGTTCGTACCGCCGACGAAGTCGTTGCCGCTGCCCGCCGTATTGATGAGCGCTCCAGGGGCAAACTGCAGAGGATAGGTTAAATCACCGCCCGGATTTGGCAGATTCTCCAGAGCTGTCGCATTTAGGGTCGTGGATGTGTTGGCATCTTCCGGGTTGATGAGTGGAGCCTGGCTGCTTACCTCAACCGCCTCATTTGATCGGGCCACCTTAAGGGTGAAATCCACTGTTTGCTTTTGGCCGAGGCCCGAAACAACATTGTCATTTTGCCGTGGCTCGAAGCCTTGCGCTTCCACTTTGACCGAGTAAGTTCCCGGCTTCAACTGTGGGAAATTGAACCGGCCTGCCTCATCGGTCTTGGCGCTACGCCTCAGTCCAGTCTCAGGATTGGCAAGCGTCACCGTGGCCCCGGGCACAACGGCGTTGGTTGTATCCCGAACTTGGCCAACAATGGCGCTCGTGGTTTCGCCTTGTCCCAGTGCTTGAGGGGGAGAAAGCAACGCTACAACCGCGAGAATGAGCACCAGCCGAAGAAGGTGCGTCATGTCTCTAGACTCATTTTGTTTTCCCTCACGGACTCCCCACAGCTCATTTCTAGCTTGATTAACTGGTGATTATTCTACATAGTTAACCATAGTTAATCATAATAGGCAAGCGAACGAAGAGGAGAGAGCAGGGATAATGCCAAATTAACCTTGGCGCTGGGCGCTTGCCGGCGCGTGACGCGCAAACCGGAAGTAACAGAGCGAAGTTTTTGGTAAATGAGTCAGCGACGCTCTACCTAGCACATGGTGGGCGGGCCGGGAGTCGAACCCGGATTTGCAGCTTCGGAGGCGGTGATGACAGACTGCTCGCAGCGCACGCAACCGCCGGGCGCGAGGCCCTGGAAGAAACAGAGAACGGCTACTCGGCGGTTGTCGGGTCGATCACTGACTTGACTTCCGAGACACGGTTCGCCGGGAAGCCTCCTTGTTGTGCGTGTTCTCGAATCATCTTTTCGTTCGGGGCGATATAGACGCAATAAATCTTGTCCGCGGTTACGTAGCTGTGCAACCACTGGATCGTCGGTCCGAGTTGATTGAGAACACTGCAGGATTTCTGCGATATGGCCTGGACTTCCTCGTCCGTAGCATTTCCAATTCCCGGAACGTCGCGCTCGATAACGTATTTCGGCATGTCTTTATCCTGTCCTTTCTCTGTTTTGAATCAGTTTTCAAGCAGAGGAGGAGACTGAACACCTTCGATTGTTCGCGGCGCGCGGCCTCCCCATCTGGACAAGCTCATATGCATCCCACGGTGGTTGCCGTTGGCGCGTTGTAAATCTTGTTCGTCCCCTTAAGTTGCGGCGGGACTGTGTCAATTCCTATGGGAGCGCCATTGATGGTGTTACCGGTCACTGTACCCCCGCCGTTCAAGCCTCCGTTACAGTTCAGCTCGATTCCCGCCACACCCGATTTGCTGATGATGTTGCTCTCAATGGTCGTCCCAGCTATTTTCACGTCAATTCCATTCATAAGGCTATTGGAGATGCGGTTGGCCGTGACTCTAGCCCCTGCTGAGCCAACGTCAAGGGTTATCCCATTGGTTGCATTATTCACCGAGTTGCCGGAGATCGTGCCCGGCGCCTCAAGGTAAATCCCATTCGCCCCATTCACGGTATTCACTATGTTGCCCGAAATAAGCGCGCCTGCCCCAAGTTCGATTCCCGAATTCCCCGTTCCCGTCCCTGTAACGTTGATAAAATTATTCGTTACTGAGCCGTAGGCAGAACCAGCCCAAATTCCTTGGGACAAGACCGTAACATTGTTGTCCGATACTTCAGCCCTGGTCGTATAGGAAAAGAATATGCCCAGAGGACCTGTCACACTGTTGCTCTTAATGACAGCCGTCAGCGTGGGGGGCGAATATTCGTTATCGGCCATAATCCCGAATAAGCCATAGCCGTGGATGTTGTTGTTTTCGATTGTGATCGTCTCACTCGCCCCCGCCCCGTTCTCGGCCAGGATCCCGTTGCCGGCGCTGCTGTAGCAGTTCTGGTTGCGAATCTCCATTGCATTCACTGTGCCCGAGGAACCGCTGCCGTAGAAGATTCCGTATTGCCCCACAGTTGGGCAGTTGGAACTCGAGGCCGTCCCGTCCACCGTAATCCCGGTGATGTTCACCGGACCCGCTGTGACCTGAACCTGGGCTGCAATCGTGCCTTGGGTGAGGCTTGATGTTGTGGTCAGGCCAGTACTGGGCATGGCAATGATCGCCTGCGCCATGTTGCCGTACTCGGTGTTAAGAGTGATGCCCTGCAGAGTCAAACTCCTGGAAATAGTGACCTGCTCGGCGTAGGTTCCGGGGCACACATCGATGGTGGAACCGGTGGGAACGGTGTCCACGGCGTTCTGGATAGTCGTGAAAGTCGCCGTCTTACAACCGCCAACGTAATAAGTGGTAGCCGCCATAAGGGAGTGGCTGCCAAGAACCGCCAGCAAAAATGACGCCGCAAGTTGGAAACGCCGCATCGGATTGTCCTCCTTCGGAAACTTGTGCTCTATCTCTAACAGCGCAATCGCGCGGCAAATCTGATCATCGGTCGAGAAAAAAGTTCCCCACGACGCAGAATCATTTGCTGACAGGCGTTATGCCAACTGAGGCTTTTGCGACGCAGCGGGGGATAACAAGCTCACCAGCCGTGACGATTCAACGATAAGGAGACCTCGTGCGAATCTGAGTGGCCGTGGATGCTGAGTTTTAAGCCGTCTAGCTGGAACTTCGCCTGTAGAGGTGCATTCAAACCACCGACAGGTAGTTCAGTCAGCTTTATCGTGTGTTGGCGACCGTTAATTTCAGCCGTACACTTCTGTTTTATTTCTGCTTTAAGGTTGTTCATCCGGCAGGAGCCATCGAAGTTAAAGTAAATTTGCGGGGCGGCCTCGCCTCTTGGCAGGTCGACGGGCTTGTGGTCGATTTCGAATGTCGTGACATCCCAGGTGCCCCGTCCATTGATCTGCGGGAAACCAAGGATTTCACCGGAATTGGCTTTTACGCTATGTCCCAGCAAATATGTGGCGACGAAAATTGCAAGCACCAAAATACAGTTGGATGCGAGTTCAAGTTGCCACCTCCTGTATTCCGGCGCAGAGTTCAAAAGGAACAGGTCTCGAATCCATTTGCGCGTTTTCTGATCGAGCAGCAATAGACCGACGTCTGCAATGAGCATGCCCGTGATTACCGCCCGGACATCCCAATAATAAGAAGATGACAGGTAGGCGTAGTCCGTGATCGCAACGAACGAAATTGGCCCCAGTAGCAGAATCGCCCCAAGCGAGCGGGTTCGCCGGAACAGTAACAATATTGACGGAATGGATTCGACAAGGCCTAGCAGAACCTCCAACCAATGAAACCGTCCGAAAAAGGCTGCAATTGCGAAAAAGTCACTCACTTCAGCGAGGGGTTTGACGTACGTCGATGGGAAGACCTGGAACTGTAGCGCCATGATCTTGCTCATCCCATAAAGCAACATCAAAAGACCGAGGGCATACGAGAGCACCGCGTAAATTACGCGAACCGCTGTCGAACTTTTGGTCTCCTCAGCAACTGATAACGTCGCCATGTCAGCCTCCAAATCCGAGTTAACGTTTCCTGTTGCACGGTTCGGCGACAGACACCTGTCCCCGAACTAAGCGTTCTGCTGTCCCTCGGCTCATTTCGGGCTCCCGTGAGGCAGAGCGGCAGGTTGGATCTGCTGTGCCTGTTTCTCCTTCATCAGTTCCCGGTCTTGCTGCAAGACTTCACGGGACACCTCCTTGGCGTTTTGCAACGTTCGGCGGACGACCGAGCTGTCCGGTAAACTCGGTCGTTCGCCCCAACATCCTCTGCCTACCGCACGTTGACGGTTACGCGCATCCAGGGATGGATACAGCATTGGAACCGATGTACCCCTTTGTGGAGATTTGGAATCTCGATGGTGCTGCCCTGAATGATCCGTGTCTTCGCCACGTCTACCGCAGAAAAGCCGCCGACGCATTCCGGTACTGAGGTTTCGCCCGGCCCATTCAGTGGAGGGAGGAACCCTCCGCCAAACTCTTGGACTTCGGTGAATGTATGGGGCTCGCCACCCTGATCCGTCACCTTAATCACGGTTCCCCGGGGAACGGTGACCGAATCGGGTTCGAAGTCCCAGTTCCGGCTTGGATGGCCGGACCCGGCTCCCGTCACCAAATCCGACAGCGTTGTGGCGTAGCCGAAGGCTGCAAGTGCAACGTTCTTGCAAAAATCGGGACCCAAGACGGCGTTGAAGGTAGCCGGATCGCATTCGTCGAGGGCGACGAACTGCGCCGGAGGCAGCGACGGTCGCGGCTCGTCACTCGCGTCGCTTGGCATCACCATGTGGTGCATTTGGGCATGGTCTTGGGCAAAGAGTTGCGTCGAGCCGGCGGTCAGAAGACTGAGCGTCAGCACAGGGAAGATAAGTTTCGCGAGGAACTGGTTCGTTAGAGGTCGCATTTCTTTTTTCTCCATGAGCGGAAGTTTGAACATCCCATCGGGACGTTTTGTGCTCTATCTCTAACAGCGCAACGCGGGCGCAAATCTGATCATGGACTGAGTAAATTTTCGCCGCGACGCAGCATCGCTGGCTCGGCTGGACCTCCGTGACCTGAGGTTGACATTCGGAGCCGGGCTGGCTACGCTAGCGCGGAACTGCCGGTCTGGAGGCGTATTGGTGGGGCAGCTGTCCAGTGACGAGGTTACGCAGCTTTTGCGTGGTTGGCACGGCGGCGATCGCGAAAGCCTCGATGCCTTGCTCCCCGTGGTTTACAAGGAATTACGCCGGATCGCACATTTTCAACTGCGTAGAGAGCGCGAAGACCATACCCTGCAAAGCGCAGAACTGGTAAACGAGGCGTATCTACGCCTGGTTCGGATGAATCCTCCGCAATGGGAAAGCCGCACCCATTTCTTTGCCATCGCTGCGCAGCTGATACGGCAGATTCTGGTCGACTACGCCCGGCGTCACGGTGCCGGGAAGCGGGGCGCAGGTCAGGGTGCATTGCCCCTGGAAGACGCATCCCAGCTCTCACGTGCTAAAGGCATTGACGTGGTGGTTCTCGACGACGCTCTGAAAGGTCTGGCCGCACTGGATCCACGGAAAGCGAAAGTGGTCGAGTTGCGTTTTTTCGGGGGCTTGACCTTCGCGGAGACGGCCGAAGTGCTCGACGTATCCGCGGTCACCGTATCTCGCGACTGGAGCACCGCGCGAGCCTGGCTCCATCGTGAGATGAATCGAGGATCGTAATGGATACTGGGCGCTGGAAACGCGTGGATGATTTACTTCAGGCGGCAGTGCGTTTGCCAGCGGAACAGCAAGAGGCTTTCGTGCGCCAGGCTTGCGGTGGCGACGATCAACTGGCCGAGGAAGTCAAGTCCCTATTGCGCTCTCACGGGGAATTGGGCGATTTCTTGGAAAAACCCGCGCTGGACGGTGGGACACAGAACGTCACAAATAAGGAAGCGCCCGAGGCCTGCACCCTCGTCGGCCAAACGGTTGCGCATTACAAGGTCCTTCGCCAACTGGGCAGCGGTGGCATGGGCGTGGTGTACGAAGCGGAGGATATCCGCCTGGGACGCCGGGTCGCTTTGAAATTCCTGCCAGAGAAGCTCGTCTGTGACGAGAGAGCGCTCCGGCGGTTTGAACGCGAAGCCCGCGCCGCCTCTTCCTTGAATCACCCTAACATCTGCACGATCTACGAAGTGGAAGAGCATGATCATCAACCGGTGATCGTCATGGAGTTGCTGGAAGGGGTGAGCCTAAGACAGCGAATCCAAGCAGGGCCGATTTCAACCGACGAGATCCTGGATTTTGGGATTCAAACATCTGACGCCCTCGCAGCGGCCCATGCCAAGGGCATTATTCACCGGGACATCAAACCGGGGAACATGTTCATCGTCGGCCACAGGCAGATGAAGATCCTGGACTTCGGGTTGGCCAAGGTGTGCGCTCCTCAAGTCGCGGAAGACCAATCCGACGAGGAGTCGCTTACCCTGGACGGCGTTATTCCGGGCACAACTTCTTATATGTCTCCTGAACAGGTGCGCGGAGAAGAGATTGACGCGCGCAGCGATCTGTTCTCCTTGGGTGTAGTGCTTTACGAAATGGCCGCGGGCCGGAAACCCTTTGTTGGCAAGAATCGTATACTGCTGATGGATGCAATTCTGAATGCAAAGCCAGCCCCCGCCAGCAAGGTAAATTCGTCGTTACCGGCTGCTCTTGAAACAATTATCGCGAGGACGCTGGAAAAAAAACGCGAGAAGCGCTTCCAGCATGCCGCCGATATTTGCTCGGACTTAAAGCGACTCAAGGGCGAAACGGAAAAAGCGCCCTCGGCTGTTGCCAATGCCGCACCCGTAATGCCCAGCTCCCGCCCGGCAGGTAACATCTTTACCCGATATCTGGCGCGCGAACTTGCAGCCATACGCGACCGCTTCTCGGAGAAGCCAGTTAAGCAGGTCGAGACCAGGTCCGCGAATCTTCCGGTGCAGCGAACCGGGTTCGTGGGGCGGGAGAAGGAGACAGCCTCCCTCAAAGAACTGCTGCTGCGTCAGAATGTGCGCCTGGTCACGGTCACGGGTCCGGGCGGGATCGGCAAAACGCGGCTTGCGTTGCAGGTGGCGAACGGACTTGGCGAGCGCTTTCCAGGCGGCGTTTATTTCGTTCCTCTTTCCTCTCTAAACGATCCGGGCTTGATCGCTTCAATGATCGTTCAAACGTTGGGAATCCGGGAGGCGGGAGGTCAGTCGGCGCTCGAAATACTCAAGAGAAATTTGCAGGACTCATCGTGCCCCCCCAGGCTGCTCCTTCTGGACAATTTCGAGCATCTGGTTCAGGCCGCGCCTACCGTGGCCGATCTCCTGGCGAGTGGTCCCAATCTTAAAATCCTGGTAACCAGCCGTGGAGCGCTGCACGTGTACGGAGAACATGAATTTCCGGTGCCACCGCTGGCGCTGCCGGATTCCCAGTCCAAGCTCTCAGTGGAGGTCCTGTCCCGGTGCCCGGCGGTCGCGCTGTTCGGACAACGGGCCGTCGCCGCCAAGCCAGACTTTGAACTTAATCAAGAAAACGCACTCATCGTAGCCGAGATTTGCACCCGACTCGATGGTCTCCCTCTAGCGATTGAGCTCGCTGCTGCCCGGGTCAAAGTCCTTTCGCCCTCTTTGATGTTGACGCGCCTGGCAAGCCGGTTGCAACTGTTGACCGGAGGTGCGCGGGACCTGCCGCAGCGGCAACAGACGCTTCGTGCTGCGATCGATTGGAGCTACGATCTGCTGAGCGCTGCCGAGCAGAAGCTTTTTCGAAGACTATCGGTCTTCGTGGGCGGATGCAATCTGGAAGGGGTGGAAGCCGTTTGCGACGCGAAAGCCGATCTCGATTTGGACTTGCTCGACGGTATGGCATCCATGGTGGACAAAAGCCTGGCGCAGCAAGTCGAGCCCGCGAAAGGGGAATCGCGGTTCGTGATGCTGGACACGATTCGCGAGTACGCCCTGGAAAAGTTAGAGGCAAGCGGAGAACAGCCCTTGACGAAGCGCGCCCATGCCGCCTACTGCCTGGTGTTGGCGGAGGAGGATGCCACGGAGGAGAGCGGTGCGCAAGCGGTGGAATGGCAGGAACGCTTCGCGCTCGAACACGACAATTTTCGTGCCGGCCTTGACTGGCTAACAGAAACCGGAGATGCGGAGTGGGGCCTGCGTCTCGGAACAGCGCTGTTTCGTTTTTGGGAGATTCGAGAGTATCTGGCCGAAGGCAGGGACAGCTTGCGTAAACTGCTGAAGCTTGCGGGAGCGGCAGCTCCCACCAAGGCGCGGGCACGCGCGCTTTTTGCCGCTGGCGTGCTCGCCGGCGGGCAGGGGGATTACGCCTCTGCGGATGCGCTGCTCAGCGAAAGTGAAGACATTGCTCGTCAGTTGGGGGACAAAATGGGTGTCGCCGTCTCTCTAAACGCGCTGGGTGTCTTAGCTTGCGACCGAGGCGATGTAGCCATTGCGCGTACTCTATTCGAAGAAGGCCTTGTGCTATGGAGAGAATTAGGCGACCAGAAGGCCGTCGCCCGTGCTCTTAGTAACCTGGCCAACGTTCTCAAGGTACAGCGAGACTATGACCGTGCCCGCGCCCTGCACGTGGAGTGTCTTTCGATTTTCCAGGGGCTAGGAGATCGAACAGGCGTCGCTTGGTCGCTAAACTACCAGGGTGATGTCGCACGCGATCGTGGCGATACCGCCGCCGCGCGGAAATTATATGAACAAGGCCTGGGAATCTTCCGGGAGCTCGGTGACCGGTGGGGCATTGCTGGAACTCTTGCTGATCTTGGGAGCTTGGCGAGAGAGCAGGGAAATTATTCTGCCGCGCACTCTCTGTACGCCGAAAGCATAAAACTCTTTCAGGAACTGGACCACAAACGCGGAATTGCGCGTCTGTTGGAGTGTTCCGCATGCTCAGCGGCCGCTCAACGCGAAGCAGAGCGTTCGCTGCGGCTGGCGGGCGCCGCGGCTGCGTTGCGCCAAAACATTGGCGCTCCGCTCACACCCGCGGAACAAGCCAAACTGGAAGCAAGTCTGCAAGCGGCGCGAAAGACGTTGACCGACATGGTAGGTAACAATGCGTGGTTAGAAGGTTGGGCTTTGCCGGTCGAGAAAGCGATTGAAGAGATGCTGATGCCCGAGACTTCATCTCCCTAGTGGTGGTGGGCAAGAGCTGGCGCTGATCGCGAACGTATTCGATCTGCGCTTACCCAGCCATTGTCGGGTCGAGAAGTCGCCGCACTGCAGAGATGCGGTTGGCAGGAATGCCTACGCGCTTGGCGTGCTCCTGGATGATAGCTTCGTCCGGGGCGAGGTAAACGCAGTACACCTTGTCGCCGGTTACATAGCTATGGAGCCACTGGATCTCGGGGCCCAATCCTTTTAGAACTTGGACCGATTTTTGGGAGACCTCCCGTAATTGGGCTTCAGTTAGATTTCCGGCTCCTGGGATTTCCCGCTCGATGACAAATTTGGGCATGGCCCCTCCGATGCCCACTGATGCTAACATCGACGTGGAGCGGCTTCAAGGCGGCATGGCCGGAGGCCGTTTGGGTCAGCTGGGCCAAGAATAAAGGAACGAGGTTGCCATGGATATTCGATCGCTTCAGAAGCCCCTGAAAGAGCAATACCGCAATGACCCAAATACCTCGAAAATCACAATCCGTGCCAAAGGCGGGCAGACGGATGCTCCGATAGCGTGCTCCGTCGATATCGGACGTGCCATCTACCAAGCCGAAGCCCACAGCGGAGTTGGAGGCGCCGGTGCCGGCGCGTGTTCCGGTGACCTTTTGCTTGGAGCTTTGGCAGCTTGCGCGCAGATCACCTGTCAGATGGTGGCCGCGGCAATGGGCATACCGACCGAACGCATTGTGGTAACGGTGGAGGGAGACTTGGATCTGCGCGGTACCCTCGGCATATCAAAAGACGTCCCGGTAGGCTTTGAGAGTATTCATCTTCATTTTGATGTTGTTGCGCCCAAGGCAACACCGGAACAACTGCGCGCATTGCAGGAGAAAACGGAGCAGTACTGCGTGGTGATGCAGACCTTAAAGCAGCCGCCGAGTCTGCAGACCAAGTGGGCTGGTCACGATTGAACACCGGTCGCGCTAAGTTTTCAGATGTCTCGACGAACGACAGTGAGCATAATCAAGGCGTCGAAGATTTATCGGCCTGTCGTTTCGTAATACTTCCCATTCATCTCCGTACCCATAACCGCGAAATCGCACTTCGAACTCTCAAGCGGATCCGTCCTGAAAGTGAAATCGATCGACGGCACTCGAACACTGGCTTCCAGTTGCGCAGAAGCCGTGCGTCCCACGAATCGGTACTGCCTCATTGGGTCTTCATACTTGACCGGTTCGTCGCTCACCTGAAAAACCAGCTTGAAATCCAGAAACGCCGGAGTGGATTCCGCGTCCATTGCGGGCCAGCGAGGCTGGTCGA
>JABCZL010000028.1 GCA_013289685.1 Acidobacteriota bacterium
TGAACCTGGTTACCAGTCTCGCGACCTACGCTGCGATGACTCGCGAACTCGGGTTGCCCTTACGCTTTCCTGGCACCAAGGAGGGATGGAACACCCTCCAGGAGACAACTGACGCAGAATTGTTCGGCCGCGCGACTTTGTGGGCTCTAGGTGAAGATAAAGCACGCAATGAAATCTTCAACGTATCGAACGGAGATGTCTATCGCTGGAGGCAACTGTGGAATGAACTCGCCGCTTTCTACGATCTGCGAATCGCCGAGCCGCTTGCGATGTCTACTGTTTCCGAGATGAGCGAGAAGGCTCTTTTGTGGGATGCAATGGTTGCCCGCTATGGCCTGCATGCCACGCCCTACGACCAGATTGCAAATTGGGCGTTCGTGGACTGGATGCTCAACTTCCGGGAAGAAACAATCTTGAGCACAATTAAGATTCGCCAGGCGGGCTTTGCGGATTACATCGACACGCACCAGAGCTTTAGGCGGCAGCTCACCAGACTTCGCGATCTGCGGATCGTCCCCTAGCGGTCCCGCGTGCGTTGCCGGCTGCGAATGAATTCGGGTGTCGTCCAAGGCTGACATCAGCGAAAGCTTCGAAGAGACTATCGAGAATGACGATGACACACAGACCGTATCACTTTGTCGCTATTGTTGGAGGAGCGATCGCCGGCTCCGTCGCCGCAGAAATATTGGCGGACAATGGGATTCACGTGGTTGTCATTGAACAGAACAAAAAGCCTTATGGCAAGATTGAGGATGGACTGCCGCGCTGGCATCTGGAGCAACGCAAACAAGAGTACAGCCGCATCGATGCTCGCCTAAGGAAGCCTGGTGTTTTCTTACTTCCCTGCACTCGGCTTGGCCGCGACCTGGACTTTCAGGATCTTTGCCACAACTGGGGCTTTTCCGCGGTCATCCTGGCAAACGGAGCCTGGCGGGACAGAGAACTGGGAATACCCGGAGCGGAAGAATTCGTCGACAAGGGTTTGGTTTACCAGAATCCGTTCATCTATTGGTACAACCACAAGAATGAAGAAGACTACACAGGGCCGCACTACCAGGCTCCTGACGAGGCCTTGGTCGTAGGCGGTGGGCTTGCGTCGATTGATGTCGCGAAGATTCTGCAGCTCGAAAACTATGAGCGTGTTCTTCGAGCACGCGGTGTTCAGACTAATGTGTATGAGCTCGAAAAGAAAGGTGTCCCAGCCGTCTGCAAGATGCACGGCATTACTCCTGAGGACCTTGGCATTAAAGGATGCCTTCTGATCTATCGCCGCCGGGGACAAGACATGCCGCTGGCTCAGCCTCCAGAAAATGCCACGCCCGATCAGATTGCTAAGACAGAAGCGATCCGTCAGAAGATGCTGCGCTTGGCGCAGGAAAAATACTTGTTTCGTGTTCAGGATCGCAGGGTAGCAACGGGACTCCTTGTAGAGGACGGGCGGCTAGTGGGATTGAAAGTTGCGGAGACCAAAGTGGAAGGGCGAAAAGCAGAACCCGTGGCCGGCTCGGAGTACCAACTACGAGCGCCAATGGTAATTTCTTCGATCGGGTCCGTGCCTGAGAAGATTCCTGGCGTCGCCATGAGGGGCGAATATTACGATTTCAACCATGAAACTCTGCCCCAATACGGCGAATCCGATCATGTATTCGGAGTGGGTAATGTCGTGACCGGACAAGGCAATATTCGCTCGTCACTGTTACACAGCCAGGAAGTTGCCACCAAACTCATCGAAAACTACATTGGCGTCGCGGACGAGGGCACAACGCCCGCGAGGTTTTACGCGGGCGCGGAAGCCCGAGGAACGGCGCAAGCCCAGGCTGTTCGGGATCGAGTCCAGGTCATGCGAGGTCTGTCATACCACGAAGTCGCAGCGATCGAGCAGAGGATTCGGGCCTTTCAAGAGCGAGTAGGCTACACCGGTGACTACGACTCCTGGATTGCCAGTGGGACAGCTTCGATTACCGCTGATCAGATGGACTTTCTGACAGACATCGCGCTGGAAGCCACTCGCCAAAGTTCGGCTGCATTTTATTGCACCGCATGCCGTTGACGAACTGAATGAGAGGGAATGCAAAATGACTACGCTTCAAGACAAAACAGCACTGGTGACTGGGGCGTCACGCGGCATCGGCCGCGCGACGGCAGCGGCACTTGCTAGGGCCGGGGCACACGTCCTTGTTCACTATGGCCGCTCCGCGCAGGAAGCGGAATCTCTCGTCTCCGAGATCCAAGCGCAAGGCGGACGCGCAAATGCGATCTCGGCGGATCTGGGAACTCCGAGCGGTGCTGCGCTGCTAGCAAAACAGGTGCGCTCAATCGTCGGTGATCGATTGGATGTGCTTGTGCTCAACGCCGGAATCAGCAAGGCGGCACGCATCGCCGATTACACGGTAGAGGACTTTGACAACCTCTTTGCGACGAACGTCCGAAGCCCATTCTTCCTGGTGCAGCAACTCTTGCCAATCCTTGGTGAGGGCTCAAACATCGTTCTTATCTCTTCCGCTGTAGCTCGTACGGTGGTGGGCAAGCCCGGTTTGGAAAACCCTTCAATTCTTGCTTACGCCTCTACCAAAGGAGCAATTGAGACTCTGGTCAAACACTGGGCGGCCATTCTCGGGCCAAGTGGCATACGCGTAAATGCCGTCGCACCGGGAGTAATCGACACGGATATGTCGAATTTTACGAAGACAGAAGCGGGCCGCGAAGTCACGCTGGGGATGCAGGCATTGAAGCGAATTGGCAAACCTGAAGACGTCGCCGACGTAGTCGCTTTTGTGGCGTCCGATGGGGCGCGCTGGATCACAGGTGCGAGCATTCCGGTCGATGGCGGCTCGAAGCTTTAGCTGACAAAGTGAGGAGCTCAATGGAGACAAAGACGACCAAAGGTAAGGAGATCAGAATTCCTGGGCCGGACCATCCCATTACGATTTCTCCGGCTGAGGGCAAGGTGCGTGTAACGGTCGCCGGAAAGATCGTCGCGGAATCGGCGCAAGCGCTTAGGCTGGAGGAGAAAGGATATCCACCTGTTTACTACTTGCCGCGCAAGGATGCGGACATGTCGTTGCTCGTTCGGACCACGCATTACACCTATTGTCCGTACAAGGGTGATTGTACCTACTACAGCATTCCCATCGGCGGATCGAAATCGGAATACGCCGTTTGGACATACGAAAAACCTTACGAGGCAGTCGCCCAGATTAAAGAACACCTGGCGTTTTATCCCTCACGGGTCGATGCAATCGAAGTGATCTCCTAAGCATGAAAGGAATCAACATGCCGAAGACTACGCCCGAACAAAACAAGGCCCTCGTCCTGGAAGCGTTCGACACACTCTTCAACAAGCGCGACTATGCAGCCGCGGAACGATTCTGGTCGCCAGACTACATCCAGCACAGCGCTCATATCGCACCCGGCCGCGATGGTCTGTTCAATCTCATCAAGAGCCTTCCGCCCACGTTGAAGTACGAACCGGGATCGATCGTGGCTGAGGGAGACCTAGTGATCGTGCATGGGCGATTTAGCGGTTTCGGTGCTCCTGTGAATTGGATTGCCGCGGATATCGTCCGCATGCAACGCGGAATCCTGATCGAGCATTGGGACGTCATTCAGGATGAAGCGACGGAGGAACAGTCAATAAGCAAGCGGCCCATGTTCGGAGCTACATTCCCGACGTACGCTTGAAAAAGAACAAGTCTCCACGTGGGTTTACGAATGAATACAGCCCGTCAAGGTGGCCCTCGCATCGAACTGCAGCGCTCTTTGCCAAGCAAGGTGGCTGCGATTTCTCCCTTCGTGGATAAGCTCATGCTCTTGATCAGGAAGTGCGGCTGTGTTCCTGAGAGCGAGAGCGACGTTGAGATTGCCTTGCGCGAAGCCCTCGCAAACGCAATCGTTCACGGAAATCATGAGAACCCCGGAAAGCGCGTCCATGTTCGCTGGCGCTGTGGACCTAGTGAAATCTCAATCGCGGTAAAAGACGAGGGACGAGGATTTGACGCTAATAAGATAGCGGATCCGACTGCTCCCGAGAATACCGGATCCGTTCATGGTCGTGGGATTTACCTGATGAAAGCGTTGATGGATGAAGTGCGCTTCGAAGAGGGTGGGGTTGTCGTTCATATGCGAAAAAGCACCAGCCAAGCAGCCAACGATGCACAGAGGGACTCGCGGGAGTAGGTCAGTTTCCGATTACGATTCGAAATCGATACCGATACCGAGAGCATAGATGGAGAGAAACCTTATGTGTGCCATTCTCCAAGCTAGTACCCTCGGAAGTTGTCGCAAGAACCACTGGCAACGATTCAGCAGAAGGATGCCTGCATCTTCTTGGTATGGGTTTCATCCAAAGCAGAGTGCATTTACGCTACAGTCGTCGTCTAGCCGAAGCGAGGAGTTTGATGGATGTTTGAGAGCATTCTCTGCCAGGTAACGGAATATGATCCTGACGTCCTAGAGTCCCTGATTGGCCTCGCAGTCGAAATTGCGCGCGAGGGGCGAGAGGGAAGACGCGTAGGCACGCTTTTTACACTCGGGGACGAGATTGCCGTGCTCGCGAGATCTAGACCGTTGATTCTGGATCCGTTATCGGGGCATCCTGAGTCTTCACTCCATCTCACCAATCTCAATCTACGCGGAACGATCAAGGAATTGGCACAGCTGGACGGCGGGTTCGTGGTCAGTCGCGAAGGAATTGTCCTTTCCGCGTGCCGCTATCTCGATGCCGTGGCTGCACAAGTGGATGTCCCGCTGGGACTCGGCAGCCGTCACATTGCCGCCGCGAACATGAGTGCTGTCACCAAGGCGGTGGGTATTGTGGTTTCTGAGAGTTCGGTGGTACGGCTATTCTGTCATGGACAGCTGGTCGGCGAAATCATTCCCGAGATTTGGATGATGGATCACGCTCACCTGCGTGGCACCGTGAAGAGGGAACAAGTCGGCGAACTGACGATTCTGACACCAAATCTGCGATCAGCCTCGATCGCGAAGTGAGCGCGACTAACCACTGATACACGCGACTGAAACTCATGACGACGCTGCAGGAATTCAGGTGTGAAGTCTGTGGACTGGTGACCACAAATCCTGTCCACTGGTTCGTGATTCGATGTGGAGATTCCGATCTCACCGTGCATCGGTGGAATTCTGAAGCCGCCAACGCGACCGGAGTGCGGCATTACTGCGGCGAAGCTCACGCCGAGGTATACATCAGTCGCTGGTTTGAGTCAGTGTGCGCGCCGCCGAAACCAAGTTTTAAGTAGATGACTCGCCAGTGAGACGGCATTGCAGAGCGACCGGCGTTCACCAGGACTTCAGGCTTCCACGACTACGGTTGGCTTCACCTCAATCATCGTGGCAACGTCGGCCACTCGTCGATACGACTCAATCCTGTCCGCATGCTCATAGGCGTCAGTTACAACGATCACCTCGTCGGCGGCCGTATCTTCCACCAACTTCTCCAGCCCTGCCTTCACCGTCGCATCCGATCCCACAATCGCCGCGCGCAGCTTGCTCTCCACGGCCGCACGCTCATGGTCCTGCCATAGCGGCTTCATGGAATCGACTGGGGGCAACAGTTCGACTGGCTGGTTTCGAATTAGCCGCAGAAACCGCTGTTGCGGCGTGGTGAACAGCCGTCGGGGCCGCCGCATCCGTCTCCGCCGCAATCACCTGTACCGCTACCATGAAGTAGGGCTTCCGCAGTACTTCGCTTGGCCGGAATTCTTCGCGGTATAGCTGAGCTGCTCGTATAAGTGCTCGGGAGCAAAGTGCGCCGCGAATGCGAACGGGAGTCCCTGCATCCCCGCCAGTTGTGCGCTGAAGCCGCTCGACCCGAGCAACGTGATCGGCACATTGCTCCCCTGTCCGGGAATCGCTTTCACCACTTGCCCTGGCCGCTCCGGGCCCAGGTAGGTCTGCAATTCGGCGAGGAGTGCGGGAAAATCGTCGCCACTCTGCTGCAAATCTCTTCGCAAAGCCCGCATCGTTTGAAAGTCGCCGCCCGGAGCCCGTCCCAGCCCTAAATCAATTCGACCTGGGTACAGCGCCTCCAGCGTCCCGAACTGTTCCGCCACCACCAGAGGTGCGTGGTTTGGCAGCATCACTCCACCACTGCCCACTCGAATCGTCTTGGTCGCTGCCGCCACATGCCCAATCAGCACGGGCGTCGCCGAGCACGCCAGTCCAGGAATGGAGTGATGTTCTGCCAGCCAATAGCGCTGGTATCCCCACTGCTCCACGTGCTGCGCCAGGTTCACCGATCGGGCAATCGCGCTGCCTGCGGACTCACTGGCTCGCATGCTCACAAGATCAAGTACTGAAACAGCTAACCCCTTATCCATGGTTGCTTAGATGAATCAGCCGGGAAAGCGATGCGACCCCGACATCGGACGATAGCAACTTCGTAACGGGAATCGAATCGTTTGTCGACGGTGGTTTTGCCGAGGTCTAGAGCGCGTAGAATGCCCAGGTGCTGCTGTACTACACATTCAACAAGACGTCCTTGTCCCCAGCCCTCAAGCATGCGGGGTGCGCGACGCTTGTGTCGGGCATCCTGGCTCAATCGGGAGGTTTCCTTCTCCATATGGTCAAGGGGCAGCCAAACCGCGCTTCCACCACCGTGACCACGATTGACGCCATATTACTCACCTGCGCTATTGCCGTATGGGTGTATGGGCTGTTTACCGCACACTAATGGGCTTACGCTGACCGACCGGCGCCGCCGAGTACCACCCTAGCGTGGTCAAAAAGGCTGTAGCAGCCTATGAAACAGGGGAAGCGGACAAACATGTTGGAACAGATCAACTGAGCTGGAGAAGCACCTGTTTAGCAGGATAATCGTCCGCACAAATTCATCCACACATCCGGTTGATGTCGCGATTCTCAAGGACAGGTCTGGGAAAACCGCGCTTCGTTACGCTCAACATGGCGCGACCGAGGCATTCAGTCGTTGTCACGTAGTTCGGGAAAAGCATCTTCCATAACGGATAGAGGGGTCTCATCAAAGCGTAAGCCGCCCCGTACCACCTGGTCTTGGTGCGAATTCCATGAAGGGGCTGAATGTACGCAGGGCGAAACAGGAACACAGCCTTGAACGGCATCTGCAATAGCGCGTTTTCCGTTCTGCCCTTTACCCGCGCCCACATGCTTCGCCCGCGCTCGGTACTGTCGGTTCCTGCCCCAGATACGTAGATGAAGGTCATTGTCGGATTCAGCTTGGCTAAGGTTTTAGCCACCGAGACCGTCAGATCGTATGTCACGCGCTGATACGCCTCCTCCTTCATCCCTACTGACGAGACGCCGAGGCAGAAGAAACATGCGTCGTAGCCTGAGAGCCTGTCTTCAATCGCCGCGAGATCAGAAACATCTTGGTGTACGACTTCGCGCAGTTTGTCATGCTCCGGCAGGCTGGCGTTGCGGACAACCGCGAGGACGCTCTCGACATCAGGGTCGAGCAGACACTCTCGCAAGGCGCCCTGCCCGACCATTCCCGTCGCTCCGAAGAGAACCACTTTCACTTGACCGTCTCCTACTTCTCAGAAGGCGCATACCAGAGCGAGTTCGCCGACCATCGACTGCACGAGAGGCATTGGGTTTCACTCCACTGGTGCAGGCACAGTTCGTTCGTCCGGCCGAGACGTTTCAGAGTCGCTCTGGGGCACCGAAGTGTAGCTAAAGTGTAGCTTATGAGCGGTGGAGCGGTGGGTTAGAATGATCCCCTCTCCTCCAGTGGATTCGAAGACATTCCTCTCCTCCAGAGAGCTAAGAAAGCTACAAAGAAGCTACAAGAAAGCTACAGAGAGGCGTATATTTATTCCGCCATCAACGATGGCAAAATCGCTAGGTGCTCTAAGCAAGTCGATTGAAATCAGTGCCAAGTAGCTTTGGATTCAATACAAGAATCGAATCCCACTCTCTCCGCCATATTTTCAACCACTTGGCTGAGCTGTGATCCGTAGCGCGATCCATTAAGCGCGTGGCAGAGCCAAACCCACGATCTTGCTGTGTGCCTCTGACTCTTGGTTCGTCACCACGTCGCCGTAGATATTCATCGTCGTGCGGATGTCCGCATGTCGCATTAGCTTCTGCTGCACGGCTATCGGGGTTCCCACAGCGTCAAGCCACGATCTGTAGCTGTGGCGCATTGTGTGAGTATCCATCCCCGACTCCGAGGCTGTGCTCTAGCTCCACTGAATTTCAACATAAATATCCGCTTTAACTGAGATGTGAACGCGGCTTTGACGAGAGGCACTCCTGCCACTACGCTCTGGATGAATATACTCGAAGCTCTATGTTCAGAACCGGTCAAAATTGATCAGAACGCGTCAGAACGTATTTCTGGTGAACGGTTGAAGAATCAGGTAGAGTAAAGAATTTTCGTAACCGATCAGAACACACACTAGGTGACTTCAAAACCGGCGGGTTCCGACGCGCTCGCGACTGTCTTGAGAATTAATTTAGCGGCGCGTCCTTCACCACAACCTCGCCCTCGTCATAGCTGTACATCTATAAATGCGCAAAGACACGGGCAAATGGCTCACGCCGGTCAAAATTACTTACCGTCCGCTCCAGTGGAGGGTTTTCTTCACTGGGGAGGAGCGACAAAGAGCTGTTACGCAGCGCGTCAACCAAATTAGGTTTTTTGGGGTGTTTCGGTTCAGGCGTCGCGGAACTTCTTGGAGCGG
The DNA here is from genome assembly GCA_013289685.1 of Acidobacteriota bacterium. Classification (GTDB taxonomy): domain Bacteria; phylum Acidobacteriota; class Terriglobia; order Terriglobales; family Acidobacteriaceae; genus Sulfotelmatobacter. The sequence goes on from JABCZL010000028.1 coordinate 8,679, forward strand.
CTTGAAAATCTGGCGGGCTGGCAAGAATCAGGGTCGCGCCCCGTCCGTTCTGTTGAGAACCGTGTTGGGTCGTTCGCGATGTGTGAAAGGTGGATCGGCAGACTGTAGTAAAACTGTAGTAGTTTCATGTTCAAAACGCGGCAGATCGGATCATGATCGGACGAATCGACGTGCTGGTAAGCGGTCGAAAAATCAAGTAGAGTAGAGAATTTTCCTAACCGTTCAGAACCCACTGTGGAACTCAAAATCCGCCGGGCTTCGGCCAGGTGCGTGGTTTATTGGTCGCCCTCGATCCGAGGCTAAGATCGCTCCTGCTCCTCACGTGAGATATCTGGCAAACGCCGTCAAAGAACCTAATCTGCATGACTGGTGGAGAGACCTGGGTTCTCCTCCATCAAAGGGTCGCGACGAGACTCTTTGCTGAAGATCGTCGGCCGCGATAGATCCGAAGTCACACATTCGTCGGGAAATAGGCCAACTGATTAAGAGTTGTTGCACCTCAGCAGGTTCACCAGCAACGATCACTATGTGAAATCAATCACTTACCCACAACCTAGCCCGCACGGAAGCACTTTGTCGAAGTAGCGAAAAAGCCCGTATTGGAGCGTACCGGCTCGAAGCGTACGGCACATTCCGCGGCACACCTTGGTGGGGTCGATTGCAACAACTGACCGCTGGTCAATATCCAGCCGCCAGGGGAGCTTCAAACGGATGCCGAGATGGCGGATACGATTCGTCCGTCCTACACCCGCCAGCAGTTTGCGTGACCGTTTCAACCCCGAGCTTTAATCTGCTGCTCGCAATCTTCTGAATATCTGCGCTTTGCAGCACAAGTTGCCAGGGACCTAATCCGCTCCCGGAAGGAAGAGAGACGAACGCGTGAGGGGTATTGTTCAACAGATTGGAAGAGGACGGACCTTCCAGACCGAATCGAAAACAAACGATAGTTCTCAGTTAAGGCTCTGGCGGCCAATGTCCGCTCCGCCATTCACTGCTTTAGGAAGCGCAGCGTAGTCGGAGGTTGCACGCGGTCGCTCTCGTTGCTCTTCCGGGCCGGGGAAGCGCAGCACAGGGGCACGGTGCACATGCACGATTTCGTTTCTCACCGCATACAGCACCAACTCAGCGATCGAATGGAGCTTGAGTTTGCGCAGGATATTGCTGCGATGCGTTTCTGCCGTTGCCAAGGTCACATTTAAGATCGTGGCGACTTCCTTGGAAGCCTTGCCCTCGCTCACGAGTTGCACAACCTCGCGCTCTCGCGGCGACAATTTCGGCATCTTGGCAGCGTCTGGATCAACGCGATGCCGCTTGTATCCATCCATGATCAGATCAGACACTCGCGAACTGAAGATGCTTTTGCGCCGCTGCATGGCCTCCACCGCGGTCGTAAGATCCTGAGTCCCGTCGGATTTAAAGACCCAACCGCGAACCCCCGCTTCCAGGCAGTCCCGGATCACTTGTTCGGAGTCCACCGCCGTGAGGATCAGGATTGCCTGCGCGGGGTTGTGCTTCAGGATCTGACGTGCCGTGTCGAGACCGTTCAGTATGGGAAGGCAAATGTCCAGAATCAAAAGATCCGGTTTCAATTGCCTGCATTGTTCCACCGCATCCCGTCCGTCAGCAGCTTCGCCACAGACCTCCCAACCTTCGTGAGACCGAAGCAGCGAAGACAAACCGAACCGAAATACTGGATGATCGTCAGCCACCAAAATGCGGTATGCGCCCATAGAACCTCCCCTAATACTCAAGCTACGGTATCAAGTTCTAATGTGATGCGTCTGAGCACAATTGCTCAGGTAGCGCTTGCAAGCCACGGAGGATTGGAAACATATTCGTGCAGATTGTGTGAGGTGGGAACAACCCGGCGATCCCTACGATCACATTGCGGAAGGAGGCAAGCGCTGGTGACAAACGGGAGGTTCGAGCCAACGCCTACCTTCCGCCCCTCGCGTTGGGGCTGTTCTAAGGAATAAATGAGTCATGCCAGCGTGGTCTATCGTGCCGAGTGTGTATTTGTCCGCAAGCGTCCCACTACTCGGGTCGCTTTCCTGACTTTATTTGATACAGCAACAACTGGAATCCCGTACCGACTGCACAGGATAGACCATTCTTGATTCCGACTCTACGCTGAAAAGTAATTAGGATTGAACTCATTTTGCTTCGTCATGAACCAAGTTCGGATGTAGCACTTGAAAAGAGGACTCCCGGTGAAAATCGACTCCGCGACTACAAGAACAGTTCCTTCGGCTTCTGATTTGATCAAGCGCGCGCAAGAAGGGGATCCCGATGCCTTCGGCAGTCTTTTTCAAGCGCATAAGTCGCGCATCTACTCCGTATGTTTACGCATGACCAGCAATGGCGCGGAGGCGGAGGATCTGACACAGGACGCATTCTTGCAGGCGTTCCGCAAGATCAGGAAGTTTCGTGGAGACTCAGCTTTTTCGACCTGGCTGCACCGCATTGCGGTCAACACGGTATTGATGCATTTTCGGAAAAGAATGCTGTGTCACGTTTCGCTGGATGAGCCTGACATCAACAGCGACGGAGGGAAATTGCGCCGCGAATACGGGACCAGAGACCGGGCTCTGGCAGGCTGCGTCGACCGGATCACATTGGCCCGCGCGATGGAACAGCTTCCCCCCGGGTATAGGACAATTTTCTTGCTGCACGAAGTAGAGGGCTATGAGCACCAGGAAATCGCAGAGATGCTCACTTGCACTGTGGGCAATTCGAAATCCCAGCTGTACAAGGCGAGACTGCGATTTCGCGAGTTGTTGGCACCTTCGCCGGAAGCGTTGGCAGTTCGCAATGGACATGCGGTCGGCAAGAAACGCGCACAGGCAAAGGCTGGGAATTGGGGTCTGCGGATCGGCCACAACGTCGCAATCCTGCCAGCGCCGTTCGTGAGTCCATTGCGAGAACAAACTCTGTGATCAGCCAAAGACAGTAAACGTTACCGGCACGAGGTCGCAGAACGGGTCAAGATATGGACCAGGCTTGACGCAGGGGCGGCCATTGCCCATTCGCCCATCGACTTGCCTCACAAACTCTCCCAGCCGAAACGCAACCCAGCCTCCATATTTGCGTGATGCCCGAGGACTATAGCGGGGGCACGTCCTCCCGTTCTGGGTCTGTTTGGTTACTTCCGATTTTTCTGCACGGGATTTTCTTTCGCCTCCTACCTACCTTCCTGTATTGCTAAACCTGGGGTGGCATGGTTATGGCTGAGCAACCGCAGGAGATTTCAGAAGATCAGCAGCGCCGCGAGTACTGCTGCATCCCCACTATTCATGGTGGACACTCGATGCGCCGGGGGCCCTCAAACACTAACTGTTTGACGCCTCTTCTGGCATGCGTTCTGTTCATTTGTGCGAGTGGGAGTGCTCGCGCGACGGTGGCCGCAGTGTCCGTGCAATCACCTATGCTGTCCTCGTCTACGACCACCAGCGTCACCACGCCGGTCCATTTTGCGGCGACGGCCGACAGCGACTTGAACATCACCGGCTACGTGGTCTACGTCGATGGAAACAATGTCTTTCGCAATTTCAGTCCGTCTTTGGATGCGTGGGTGGTTCTTCCGCCGGGTGGCATTCATTCGGTAGCCATCACGGCCTGGGATTCCAGCGGGAATCACCTAAGCACTCCGACGTATTCGATTGATATAACGGGTGTCGTTACCCCCACTCCACCAATCATCGCCACTCGCATGGCGAATATCGACAAGCCGGCATCGTTCTCCTGGACGGTGGACAATAATCGCGGCGTTGGCGGCCAATGCAACGACGGAAGCCTGGGAACATTCGACCAGACCTCTGACCCGAACACCGCGAACTCCCCCGATTTTGATGGAAACGGCCAACACTTCATCGTGAGGAGCCGCTGCTCCTATGACGACAGCCTGTTCTTCTGGAAAAACCCCCAGAATCCGCAATCCGGCCACACCAATTTTCTATGGGACTTCTGGTTTTATGTTCCAACCTCTACGCAAGCCAGTGCCGTGCAAGCGTTGGAGTTCGATTTTTTTCAGGCTGTGCGCATGCGGGACGGCGTGCATGAATTCATGTTCGGATCGCAGTGCAACTATTCTACGAATGAGTGGCAGCTCTGGCTTCCGAACAAAGGGGTTCTGACCTGGGTGAATGCAGGTTTGGCGCCCTGTCAGTTTTCCCATGGAACCTGGCACCACGCCACCTACTTTGTACAACGAGTGACCAACAGCGGATTTCAGGAGATCCCTCTATGGTTTTCGCCCGCGACTGACAAAAACACTAGTTTGCGATTCGGAACTCTGTCCATCGACGGAGTCACGGCGTACCTGGGAGAGCTTTCATACTCCACGATTCCGACCCCGGCGTGGTCTCCCGTAATCGGAGTGCAACATCAGCTGGACAGTGCAGCTTCCGGTGTCACCATTGAAGAGTATTTGGACCGGGAGTCGGCAACTAGCTGGTAAGAGTTCGTGGATCCGCCGTTTGATCGGACGCTTCGTCGCTATTCTCGATCTCATCTCCATTGGCTACGAGTCCTGGGCCCAAGGTCAGGACTACAGAAGGCGCGACCCAACGCGGAAATCCATAGCGCAGCCAAAGAGTGCGCCAAGCTGGGAACAACGAGGTGGCACCTATGGCCTTTTTGCACCTCTTGAGTTCAAACCAGCGAAGATAGTTGCGGACGACGCTGCTCATGGTCATCTGCATGGCGGCTGAAAAGTTGCGCTCCGCCATTCGACGTTGTTGATCCGGAGACTGCAATACTTCAAGCAGTTTGTCGGCGAGATCCACCGCATCCCCAACTTTGTAGAACTTGATCGCCATATCCTCGTCCGCAGCCATGTCGCGAAAATCGGCGAGATCGGCGCACACAATGGGAACTCCGTACTCACAAGCCTGGTGGGCAGGGCCACTGGACCCGGTTGCGGAGTCGTAGGGCATCACCACAACCGTGGAGGTCTGAAAAAGTTCGGGAATCGCCTCTTCCGGAACATATCCGCGGAACTCGATGCCGGAGCCGGGACTGAGCGACTCGCGCATCGACTCCCAATACCTCGGCTTCGTGTGATGATTTGCCCCTGCAATGATCAGCTTGGCGTGGGGCACTTTCCGCAAGACCGCGGGAAAGGCGTCCATCAGAGTCTCCAGCCGTTTGTAGGTGCCCCAATGACCGATCGCCAGAATGCGATGTTCGGGATTAGCCCTCTTCGTAAAGTCTGGGGGAGTGGCACAGGGCGCGAACGTTCCATGCGTGCCCAGAAGAACGTTTTGAGCGGAGTACTTCTCCACCAAAGTGCGGCGATACCCCGACAGCAAGACGGAGACAGAATTCGCTCTCAGCAAGGTTCTGGTTGCCACCTCAGAGGCCAAACGGAACATTCTTACCTGGCGCACTCCAGCGCTGGAAAAATCGACATGCTCGATGATGTGGTGCAGCGTGACATGGGTGTAATAGCCAAGAGCTCGAGTCAGAGCGGGCGTCGACAGTCCCGCAAAGGCTGCCAGCGGGAATTCCGGAGTGCCAAAGCTCGAGAATACGAGATTGAACCACACCACATCCGGCTTCAACTTTCTGATCGTGTTTAACAAACGCACCGGAGTTCCCATGCTGTTGAACTTCCAGCAGCGGATCACGTCGAAGCCCGGCAGTTCAGCCGGTTGCGGACCGTTCAACGTTTTTCCGTTCTCGTCGGTGGCGAATTCATAGTCGGTCAGTTCGTCCGCGAGAATGGTCAAACTGATGTCTGGATTGCGCTGTAGTTCCCCCGCAATGTAAAACGCGTACTCATTCAGCTGGCGTGCGCTGGGAGGGAAGGTCGCAACTAAACAGATTTTCATCGGATCCAATCTCAAAACAAGCTGATACTCACGTAAGGTCGCAATTGCCGATTCTGCCCACCCGCAAAGTTGAAGAAAGTCTCCTGCTGCATGCCCGCCGAAAATCGAATCGGATACTGCAGTTCGACTTCCCGGCCATCGTCCTTAAACGCTCGGTGCACGGGCGTCGCATATGAGATCGCGAACCCGCCCTGGACCGCGTCGTAAACGTGGTTACCGATATTCCGGGAGTAGGCGGCCGAGGCCTGCACGCTCCAGTTGCGCGTTGGGGCAAACTGAACGCTTCCGGCCGGACGGAGAGCCTGCGCAATCGCCCACTTGCCTCCAAATACACGCCATGCCCGCAGATCTTCTGCGACCGCCGTGAACTTGAGCCGCTGGGAAACCCGGCATTCCAGGCCGAGGTAAGCGGAGGTGTAGTAATCCTCGCTGAAGACGGGAGCAAACTGCTGGTCGCTGGCTCCCCAGCCGGTCACCAGAGCAGTCTTTCCCCAAGGCCGCCCGACGCGAAAATTGAGCGCGCCAGCCAGTTGCCGCGAATGCTGGGTGCTTTTGGTAAAGGGTCCAGCCTCACGAATGGCATAGCCGCTGACCGAGACCATATTGAAGAATGCACTGGTGGACATATACAGAAACTGTCGAAACAGATTCTGATTCATTTGCACTGGAGACACGGAATCCCGGCGAACCGTTTCCTGAATGCCAGTGTTGAAAGTCAAAACATTTGTGCCCAGATGCAGGGTGGGGCTCAGCCCGAAGTTAAACGAGTAATCGGTGGTATTACGATTGACGATCGTGTCGGCACCGGGCGACGAAATTTGGCCGCGAGCATTCCGCATCTGAAAGAATCCGCTCGCGTCGGGCAAATTGCCGAGGTGGAGATGATAGGCGCCGGTCCATTGCGTCTGGAGAGAGGAACGGGGCGGCGGAAGCTGTCCCGCGCCGCCTGCCGGATTGGGGACATCGAGCTTTGAGTCCAGAACATAAACCGTCGTATCTTCGAAGATGGGCGACACGGAAAAATCTGACAGGAAACTTACTTTAGAGTTGATCCTCAGTCCTTCATTCGCTCCGGCCTGGAGCAGATCCTGCTCCGCCGTTTGATGTTCGCCTGCGGCGTTGGCGGCCTGGGCAAAGGCGGTGAGCGCCTGGGCGTTCTGGTGTTCCTGACGAAGCACGTTGGCTTTGGCCAGCAGATATTGATAGCCAAGTTCGCTATCGGTTGAACTGCTGATCAGGGAGAGCTGATCCTGCGCCCTGGGGGTGTCGCCCAGCGCCAGATAGGTATTGGCCATGCCAATCCGTACGGAGGCCTCGGGCGCGCCTGCTGCCAGTGCTTGTTTCAGGTAGGTTTGCGCCAGTTGGTAATCATGCATGCTGAGGAAAACGTCGGCTGCCTCCATCAACTGCTCGCCGGTAGCCGGTAGCGCTTCTTCTGTCTGGCCCTCCATCAGAGCTAGTGCAATCTGCCGCTGAGCATCCATCGGATGCCCCTCGCTGGCCATCAGTTGGGCGATTGCCAAACGGACGCTGATACGATCGCTTTTCGACATTGCGAGCGCCTTTTCGAAGCGCTCCATGGCTCCGTTATGGTCTGCCAGCAGGCTCAAAGCCTGTCCCGTGGAAACGAGTACTCGACTTTCCCCAAGCTCCTGGTCTTTTGCAGCGAGAGCTGTCTCATCTGCCCGTTGCACATAGTGCAGTGTTTGCTCTCGATCCTGCAGTTGGGCGTAGGTACGTGCAAGCTGGGCGTAGATGACGTCGTTGTCGGGAGAAAGGTGGCGCGCAATCTGCAGCTCCTCGATCGCTTCGTGGTACTGCCGCTGCCCATACAACGTGTCACCCAACGCGAGATGAAGGTCTCCGTCATTTGGCGAATACTTCAGCGCGGCGCGATACTCGCCGGCGGATTTCACCAACATTCCGTTTTGCCCGTAGGCGGTTGCCCGAATCAGATGGATGGGCATGGAGTCGCCCATTTCCACTTCTGCCAGTTGCACTTGTTGCAGGGCTATTCGAGGGCGATGCAGATCGAGGCTGGCATAAGCAAGACCCAGATGTGCTTCGCCATTCTTGGGCTCGCGCTTGAGAGCTGATTCGAAATCCGAGACGGCAGCCTCCGGTTGGTGGAGGTCGTGCAACACGTATCCGCGGTTCACGTATGCCGTCACAATCTCCGGATCGCGTTCCAGAGCATGGTTGAAGTCGTTTTGCGCCTGATCCAGTTGTCCGGCGTGTTTGTGCGCGTAACCGGCCAGCAGTGGAATGTTGGGCTCTTTGGGGAGCACGGCGTCGTACCGCGAAGTTAATTGCAGAAGATCGTCGTATTGTTGGAGGTAGAGCAGATCGTACCCGAGATAGACCACCACATCTCTGTCCGAGGGGAGTTTCTTGATCGCTTCCCGGCCAACTTCCGCAGATTGCTGATACTCGCCCATGAACCTCAGGTACCTCTCTTTTTCTCGCATGAGGTGAGGTTCCTGCTGCATTTCGTTGGTGGCGCGGCGCAACCACTCGGCCGCCTTGGGCAAGTGCTGCGTTTCGATGGCAGCGTTCATACCTCCGGCGACGATCAGACTATTGCTCGGAGCCAGCTCATAACCCTTGCTGTAGGCTGCTTCAGCTTTTGAAAAATCTCGGCGCGCCGCGTACATGTCGCCCAGCGCAAGATAGGGTACGTACAGAGTTGGATAGGCTGCCGCCAATCGTTGGAAATATTTCTCGGCGTCCTCGTCGTTTCCGGCATTGCGCGAGGTGTAGCCCATGGAGATAAGAGCGGAGCGGTTCACTGGATCGATTGCGAGGATTCTGTTGTAGACGACGATTGCCTCATCGGTGCGGCCGAGTCTTGCCAGCAGATCTCCGTCGAGCTGCAGGCTGTTGGGATCCTGGGCATTGATCGCGAGCGCCTCCTTGATGTCGCTGCTTGCGCCATCGAGATCGCCGGCGTTCATTTTGATAGAAGCTCTAAGGCGCAGGAATTGCGGCCGGCTCGCGCTGCTGTCGTCCAACCCACTGATTTGCCCTTGCGCAATTTGGAGATGATCGTGAGCGGCGGTTGCATCTCCTAAACTCTGATCCAGTTGTGCCAGATTCATCTGCAGCTGAATGCCGTACAGAGGTCCCTCGGCGGGGCTTTGCGGTAAGTGAGCCAGAGCAGCGTTATATTCTCGGACCGCGTCTTCAGGGTGCTCCTGGGCTCGGGCAATTTCCGCGCGGATGGCGTGTAACCGGTAGTGTTCCGCATCGAGAACCGAGGCCCGCTGAAGAAAAGGCTTCGCGGCTTCAACAGCACCGGCAGCTACTTCGGCTTGCGCCGCAGAAAGCTGCAGACCCAAATCGTGCGGCGCGGTATTGGCAGCCTGCGCGTAGAGTCTCGCGGCTTCTTCTTGTTTCCCGTCGAGCTGATAGGTATAAGCGAGCTCGGCGCGGACCTCGGGCTTCGAGCTCTGGAGCGAAATTAAAGCCGAGATGGCCGCCGGATAATTTCCAATTTCCCGATAGTAGCCCGCCAGGGACCGTTGAACATCGGGGTTGTCCGGGGCATGCCGCTTGGCCAACTCAAGGTAACGGCTTGCCAGGTCAAGCTGCTTCTGATGTTCGTATGCCAGAGCCAGCAGCAGTTCCGACCGCGCGCCCGGCTGCATTTGTTCCGCTCGCCCCAGCACATCGAGTGCGGCGGCGTACTCTCCGGATCGCAGAAGAATCTCTCCCAGCAAGACTGCGTCGTTGACTCGTTTTGGGTCCGCCGCTAGAACCTGCTTCAGAAGACCCTCGGCCTCCGCGGCCCGCCCCATCGTGCTGTAGGTCTGCGCGAGTCCTGAAATTCCGTCCAGCGCCGACGGATTCAGCCGAAGCCCTCGACTATAGGCATCCGCCGAGAGCTGCGATTTTCCGTTGAGTCGCGCCGCGTATCCGAGGAGGAACCAGAGGTGGGCTTCGTGGGGTGTCGCCTGTGCAGCACGCCGTGCATACTCAACCGCTGACGCATAGTTGCCGTTTTTCAGGGCTAACTCCGCAGCTCCGGCAAGACGCGCGTTTTGAATATTCGATCCCCAGCCTAGCGATTTATTGGGAGGCGACGGTTGAGCAGGATCGACTTGAGATGTTTCTGAAGAACCAGAACTCACCTTATAGGTCTGCGCTCGGAGCGAGCAGGCAAACGCGAGGACGAGCAGAGACACATGCACGGTCTTCAGGTATCTCAGCGCGGAACTCAAAGTGTGACCACCCGATTCGGTTGATTGCAGCTCTTCGATTCAGGAAAGGCTTGCTGCGTTGGCTGGGCCGAGGTGACTTTTGTCCTCCCCGTGGACGAAAGGCAAGGCCCGGCGATACAACCCGAATTGACGGCCCCGAATCCAAGACCAGCCAACCGAAAGGGAGCTGTGCAACGAACTCAGTCCGTCGCGCCATCAGCAGAGCCAATACCGTTGAGCATGATCTTTCTGGCGGCTCTTGTGGTTCACTTGCCGCTGCTGCTCATGAAGTTGCCGCTGAAGTCGTACGACGCGAATTTTCACATCTTCTTTGCATCTCATTACCTGCACAATTGGTTCGATCCCTGGAACCCCAAGTGGTATGCGGGTTTTTCGCAAACCACCTATCCTCCTTTGCCGCAGCAGTGGCTGGCGTTGGTGTCCCGGCTGATTGGCCTGGACATGGCATATATGACGATTCAGTTCGTCGCCATCTTATTTCTCGCATTAGGCGTTTACCGGTTTTCGTTGCTTTGGGTTGACCGGCGGGCGGCTGCGTTCGCCGCGCTAGCCAGCGTCTTTCTAGGCTCGGAGTGCTTTCTGGTCTATTCCGCGGGGCAGTTGTCTACCACATTTGCTGCGCCGCTTTATTTGAACGCGCTGCCGTATCTCTCCCAGTGGGTCAGGCACGGCAAGTGGCGATCGTTTCTCAAAGGTGGAACGCTCTTCGTGGCTGCCGCGGCGGCCCATCATGCGACGCTGTTGTTTGGGTCCGTCTTGTTCGCACTGCCAGTACTGGCGCTGGTGATCTTTGATCACACAAACACGGATCGCAAAAATACGGACCGCCAGGAAGGCGGCCGAATCTCAGTTCCTGCGTTCCTTCTTCGCACTGGCAGCATTGTTGTGATTGTCGGCGCCGCCGTCGCACTGGTACTTCTGCCGTTCTGGATTGCGCTGATTCACTATCCCGTTACTCAGACTCCGATCCCACACCCCAGTCGCGCGAATTACTTGCTGAGTCCGCAGTGGGGCCTGAACTACTTCGTGGTGCCTTACGGAGCTTTGATTCTGGCGCTGCCGTTCATCTTGTTGCGAGGCTCTTCAGTTCCTCGACTCCGCCCGTTGCTCCTGGGTTTCTGGCTGGCATTCCTGGTCGGACTGGGAGGGACCACGCCTGTGGGCCGGATGGTGTTGGGGCGAGCCTTCGACGTGCTGACCATGGAGCGCTTCAGCTATTGGGCAACTTTGCTCGCACTGCCCTTTGTGGGGCTTCTGGCCACGGAACTCATCGATCGATTTCAAATGCGAGCCGTAGCCGGCTTAACCATGGCGGCAGCTCTGAGCTGTGCTCTGGCAGTGGCGTGGGCGACCTATCGTCCGGCGGACGCCGCAGATTTCCAGGTGAACACCGTAGCCTCCTGGCTCAACCGCGACGGGCACGACCGCTACCGCTACGTCACGCTGGGATTCGGCAACAAGATTTCGCGACTGGCGGTTTTGACAGACGCCAGCAGTGTGGATGGCGAATGGAATTCCGGCCGCATGCTGCCGGAACTGACTCAGTTCGGCGGGGGGGCGCTCACGAGCTCGAAATACTTCGGCAAAGGAGGCCTCGACGCGTTGAGCGCCATACTTCATCACGCCGACCGCTACGGCTTGAAGTGGGTATTCGTGAAGGACCCTTACTACGAGCCTCTTCTGGTCTTCGCCGGCTGGCGCAGAGTGGATGACCTTGAAGATAAGACCATCACCGTATGGAGCAGGGAGGACGTAGCACCTGCGATACCCGTCAATGCGCCGCAAATTCCTCCGCGTTGGCAAGGGCTGATGTGGGGCATCCTCCCGATCGGTAGCAGCATTCTGGCGATGTTGGTTGTGCTCATTCCGGAAAGACGATGGCACAGACGACGAGCCGTCGAACCTTCCGTGGCTCACGAGAACCTTGTCCTGGGGAGGGTGGCATCATGAAGACTGGACGCCTGATCGCCATCGTCATCGCCGTCGCGACGGTAGCGCTCATTGTCGTGGGTACAGTCTGGCCCGTTCCATCCGCAGTCGCCCTGGCTGGTTCCGGTACCCATCTGCTGAGTTCTGCCTCGTCGGCGCAAGCGGCGGTCGACACTCTGGCGAACGAAATCGGCGGGCAGGCTTGGGAAAAAGCATATTCCAGTCTTGCCAACAAAAGCGAATTCACAGAGTCAGAATTCGTCCACGACTTGACCGGAACTTACCCCAGCCTGCGCACCTACGCGACTCTGGACAGCTTTGACCTGCGGCCGCTTCACGCGTCCGCCGATGAAGCACAGGTTCAGCTCAAGTTGCGTTGGTCGACCGTAGTAGGAGCCTTCCTGGACACGCGCACCCTGCGAGTCGTGAAAAACGGGGATCGCTGGGCGGTGTTGTGGCCGATCGTGAAAGAACCTCGAGTACCGCCGCAAGTGATTCCGGTCAACTACCTGCGCTGGGATGTGATCTACCGCGGCCCGGAGGATGACTGGGGATCTCAAGACGTAGAAGCGCCGCACGTGCGTATCGTGGACATGCATCCCGTGGACCGCAGCGGGGGAGTGGTCATCATGGGCGAACTTCTAAACGAAGATGTGGTACCCGCCTTTGTGACGGTCAAAGCGACGCTACTGGCGAAGAACGGGTCCGCGCTCGCGAGCGAAGACAGCTTCGACAAGATTTCTCACGTTCTCTTGCCTAAGCAGGTCACTCCGTTTCTCATTGCGTTTCACGACATAGCTTTGTCCGATGTCGACAGCGTTCACATGGAGCCGTCGGCAACGCTCATCGCGGCCTCGGCGGACCCGGTGATCGGGATCGAAGATCAGCGCCTGAATCCAGCGCCCGGAGCCTCACTGAGCGGGAAACTCGTCAATCAAAGCGGTCAGGTCGTCAATGTGGCGCACGTCCTGGGGACGTTCTATGACAAGAGCGGCCAACTGGTCTGGGTCGCGGATCAATATGTCGACCGCGCACTCTTGCCCCAGGTCCCCGTTTCGTTTGCCATATCCCTTCCGGCGGACATCGCCATCAAAGTCAGCACTGAGCGCGCAATCGCCACCACCTATAGTTCGGGCCGGTTCCAATGAAATCCAGAATCGCATTTCTGGGTGGGCTGGTCGTCGTCATCGCCGTCATACCCCTCGCCTTGGCGCAAACCGGCGATCTGAATTTGCCGAAGAATGTCGAAGCGGGCAACGCGTTTTCGATTCAAACCACCGGCAGCGGCAAAGCAGTCCTATATATTGTGGGACCGGCGCAGGTATTGAGACGCGACGTGCAATTAGGAAAAGCGACATGGTTTGCTCCTAAGGAGATCCACAACGCCGGCCATTACCTGGCCGTTCTTGTGGGAGGCTCCTCTACGGAAAGCGGTGCGTTCGACGTCATAGCTGCTCATCAACCGGCGGCCTTGAGCTTTCTAGCCAAGCCTTCTCGCCTTCCGGTTGATGTGCGTGATGGCATCAGTGGTGTTGCGTATGTGTTTGATGCCTTTCAGAACCTGGTCTCGGCGCCGACACAAGTATCGTTTCAACTTTTGGGTGTTCCTGGTGCCGTCCAGATGAAAACGGCGCTCACGCGCAATGGCGTTGCCTGGACAAAGATGGATTCCGCAGCCAAAGAAGGTGTCGCACAGTTTGTAGCTCGAGTTGGCGACATTGCCAGCACGCGCGTGGTACAGCAAGTTCCGGGCGATCCCTGTCACTTAAGAATGAGCGCTCGGCCGTCGGGTCAGAGGCTGGCCGTGGAAACGGAGCCGGTGCGTGACTGTAACGGGAACTTGCTGGCGGATGGAACGATTGTCACGTTCACCGAAACCTATGACGGCGGTGAATCCACGGTAGATGTGCCTCTCAAACGTGGCGTCGCCCGGACTGATATGCCGGCCTATGGCGGAGCAAAAATCTCCGTCGCGACTGGCGTTTTCATAGGAAATGAAATTCGCCGGGGGAAAGAGCGATGAAAAAGCTTCTCTACATCGTGGGCTTGCTCTTGGCCGCGATACTCGCGCTGGGATTCGACCAACCGGCAGTGCACGTTGAACCCACGGATTCGGTCGGGCCACGGCCTCTGGAAAAGCAAACTGAGACCGCCGTCGTTCGTGATTATCTGCAAGCCTGGCGCAGCATGAGCGCTGCGTTGGAGCAGAATCGGGCCAACCTGCTCGATCCGGACTTCATCGGCGCAGCCAAAGAGAAGTTGGCGGGCACGATTCGGGACCAAGCAAAGCTGGGAATTCATACCCGCTATCGAGACACTGCGCACGATATTCAATTGGTGTTTTACTCGCCGGAAGGGCTGTCGATTCAATTGGTAGACAGGGTTGACTACAGCGTGCAAATCCTGGATGGCGAAGCGGTGGTGACCACGCAGGAGGTTCGAGCGCATTACGTTGCGGTCTTGACCCCCACTGAAGTGCGGTGGAAAGTACGCGTCTTCCAGGCCGAGCCCGAATGATGCGCACCTATTAATTATGCGCCTATATCAAACTCTTCCATCGTACGAGTCGAGCGCTAGTGGTTTTTTGGGGCGAACTCAAGGAGCGGTTAGATGATCTCTATTGTCGTACCAATTTTCAATGAAGAAGAAATCGTCGATCTATTTCATGCGGCGTTGACCGACGCCATGAAGGACGAAGCCTGGGAGGTTGTCTATGTCAATGATGGCTCCACGGACTCGTCCCTGACGCGGTTAACAGAACTGCATGCCGAGGATGCGCACGTAGTGGTGGTCGAGCTGTCTCGCAACTGGGGGCACATGGGTGCGATTTCGGCGGGTCTGCAGACCGCGCGTGGCGATGCGGTTGTCGTAATGGACGGCGATTTCCAGGACCCGCCAGAAGTTGTGCCGGAATTGGTGGCTGCCTGGCGGGGTGGGGCACAAGTCGTAACCGCTGTGAGAAGGAGCCGGCAAGAAAAGCGCAAGGTTCTCGCCCAGCTGTTTCCGATCTTCTATCGCTTGATGGGTGCACTCTCGGACTTTCCCATCCCGCTCAATGCGGGGATTTTCGGACTTCTTGACCGGCAAGCGGTGGATTCGATCAACGCCTTGCGGGAAGGCAGTCGATACCTGCCTGGGTTGCGTGCCTGGGTGGGCTACAAGACCGCCGTCGTTCTCTACGACCGGCAGGAACGGGCGGGGGGCGAGGGCAAGCTCACGTTCATGAGCCGGATCAAGTACGCCATGGACGCAATTACGAGTTTCAGTTACAAGCCCCTCCGCCTTAGTTTCGGGTTGGCGGGATTTGCGATCTCGTTGGCTGCCATTCTGGGAGTGTGCACGATTTTTTCGAAGAGCGCCGTGAATCCTTTGGGCTACGGTGTGGCCGCTGCTGTCTTTCTGGTGGGTGGATTCCTGCTCCTCTGCGTGGGCGTGCTTGGCGAATATCTTGGACGGGTGTATGACGAGGTGCGCAGCCGGCCTCTCTCGATCATCAACAAAGTCTACGAGGCTTCGCAGTCGGACTCCTCTCGGGTAAACATGGGCCGCCGGGAAGGAGATCGAAAAAAACCATTTCGGGTGGCTTAGCAGTTATTGTCCGGGCCGCGGTTGCGAGCCTGGTTCGCACTTCGCCAACCCGCGCTCGATCGCCGAGCCCTCTTCGTAGTCGTTCCAGGTTTCAACCAGCAGAAACGGCAACGGACGATCAGCGGGGTAATACTGCCGCCACAACTTCATCGTATCGGCAAAGGTTGCGCCGCAACGCTGAGAAATGTGGCGATTGAGGCCCCATGACGCCTGGCTGTCATCGAAACCAGTCCAGGCGGCTCCCACGGCAATCTTGTCGGGATATTTTGACTGCATCTTGCGATAGAAGTCGCTCAAGTAATCCTCTCCCCAGTTGCTGCCATCGGCCGCCCAACCTTTTTTCCCGGGGTTTATCCATGCATAGAAACCGTCGAACGCAGCCGTGATTGGGCTCGCTTGATCCTCGTAGATAAGCAAGGGAGGATGAGTCCATTTGTCAGTTGCGGCTCGCACACGATTCCAGTTGGTGTGCCCTCCTTTCGGGAAAATGAAGATCACGGGGCGTCCGTTGAAGGTGAGATAGGCCTGGCGGCCCGGTGCATTCTGCGAAAGATAGGTTTCATTGAACTTGTTAAACGCTGCAAAAGCATCGTCTGTCGCCTCCGCCTCTTCCTCTTCGGTTTCGTCGTACATCATCGACACCTGGAAGTTTTTTTCGGCGGCAATGGTCTGGATTAGGGCGTAGCTGCGATCGATAAAAGGCTCGCGATACCCATACCAGTCCACCACGAACCCCGAAATTCCCAGTGCCTTAGCCTGGTCAATCTGTCGCCGGATCACAGCCGGATCTTGCGAGGAATAGCCCACCGCGATGTGCCGAGGATGACCAAACCAGGGCTCATAGACTGCCAGAACTCGCGGTGAAGCCTCCGCGGGCGGCGGACTCCGGCGTAGTTCCTGGGCTAAGCCCTGCGGCAGTAAGAGGAACAACAATGGGCAGATTGCCCAGTAACGATTCATCATAGGATTCGAACCTTAGAGGCGGCAGCGGCACCTTGGGTTGTAGCGCGGCCTGCAATTCTAAGGTGTATCCGCCCGTCCGCAAGCAGCCTGATTGCTGGTTCCAGCATCAGAAGTGCTGCCGCGCGTGGAGAATCCTGTTACTTGAACGTGCATAGTCCGATCTCGAAGTCGAAGACTCTCCAAGCCCGCGTTTTGTCGGGAACATTCGTATTGCTCTCGGCTTCGGGGCTCGCCACTGCGATCAACTTCGCCTACAACATTGCAGTAGCACGATTCCTGGGTCCCACAGCTTTCGGTCATGCTACGGCGGTTTACACCCTCCTCATCCTCATATCGGCCGTTACCCTTTCCTTTCAGATTGTTTCCGCGAAAGTCGTTGCGCAACAGAGTTCTCTGGAGGGCAAAAGCGCGGTCTATCGGGGATTCCACAAGAGCGCATGGGCGTGCGGCATTGCCGTCGCGTTGTTGTTGCTCGTGTTTCAGAGGGCAATCGCAGACTACCTCAATTTGCCGAGTCCGATTCTCGTGGTCCTGCTCGCGATAGGCGTAGCTTTCTACGTTCCCCTGGGAAGCCGGCGAGGCTACATCCAGGGCGCCTACGGTTTCCACCGTCTCGCCACAAATCTTGTCCTCGAGGGACTGGTTCGACTCGGCGGATCTCTTGTTCTCATCACTCTGGGCTTAGGCGTGCAAGGAGTGATTGCCGCCAACGCCGCCGCCATAGCGGTGGCCTATCTTGCCGCGGCGCCGAAACTCGCGGCCGCAGTTCCCCACGAACTGCACATCCCGGATGCGTTTCGCGAAGCATTGCAGGCAATCGTTTTCTTTGCCGGCCAGGCGCTCATTAACAATTGCGACATCGTGTTAGTGAAACACTTCTTTCCTTCGACCGAGGCCGGGCTGTACGCTGCCGTGGCGTTGGTGGGTCGAGTGATTTTTGCTTTTTCCTCAGCGGTCGTGAATACCATGTTTCCGCTGGTCGCGGGCACCCGCGTTGAGGAGAGAAAAGGTCACAGGGTCCTTCTCACCTCACTCCTGCTCGTGCTCGGCATCGGATCGTCACTAGCCCTCGGCCTGCGTCTGGCGCCTGCCGGGATTTGGACAGCGTTCTTCGGTCCTCAGTTCGCAATTCTCGGGAAATACGGCCTTCCCTATCTATTGGCGTTGTACGCTGCCACGACCGTCGTCTACTCGCTGAGCGTTGTGGTCATTGCGTACGAGATGTCATACAAGATCGCCAATACCAGCTGGGTGCAATTGGCCTTCAGTGGCGTTGTCGTCGCGGGCATTTGCCGGTTCCATTCGTCTCTGCAGCAAGTCATTTGGATACAGCTTGTGCTGATGGTGGTTCTGCTTAATGTGGTCGCAGTACCCTTCGTCCTGAACTCTTTGACCGGCGTAAAACAGGCGCTGCCAATACCGGCCGCTCATGCGATCAGGCTGATTCGGCGGGTCTCAGAGGACGAAGTCATCGCGGAGTTTCTAAAGACCGATTTCACCGATTCCGCATTCGAGGAGTACCACGAAACTCTGCATGGATTGGTGACAACACCACACCTCGACGATCCCCGCGAAAATGCCAGGAGGCGAGCCCTGTTATTTATTCGGCACTTTGCGTTGTGGCGAGAACTGCCTGCGGGAACGGAATGGTTTGAGGTCGAAATTCGGACGGCAGACCTGGCCCAGATTCGAGTCTTCCCTCGAGCGCAGTGGCGGAAGCTCGCGCGGGGAGATTTCAACATCACGAGAATTGCGGAACGCCTGCGCATGTTTCGCAGCCATAGTGTGTCCGAAGCGGCATTCCTTTCGAAGATTGCCGCGCTACGCGATGGGCTCCGCCAGGATGTCGACCCAGGCGCTGTGCTTCTCATCGGTCTGAACGAAAGTGAACCATTCACCGTCCTGGATGGAAATCACCGGCTGGTGGCGGCAATCCTGAAGTCGCCAGAGACCGTGCTGAGGTTTCGGTTCTTGTGCGGACTGTCGCCGAGGATGACGGAGTGTTGTTGGTACCGAACGAATGTGGCGACCCTCTTCCGCTATGGGACAAACCTGTTAACCCACGTTGTGCACGATCCCGCGGCTGAACTCGCGCGGCTTTTGTAAAGCTCGTTTTGACCGAAACGCGCATTTAATTTCTAGCGCAAACCCGTCTGCGCTCTACTGACAAGACAGGATAGACCCCGCAGTGTTGCCATTCTAGAGTGTCTATTGGACCAACTTTCTTTCGTCGCAAACGCGGAAAGAAGACCATGGCTGGAACCTGGGCTCAGACTATGACGAGTGGAAGACTGGTAGCGGTGAAACAAGTACCGGAGAGGTTAAGCGTTAAACAAGGGCGAGGTTTTTTTCGCGACGTAGAGTCTTGCTTGAATGTAGACCGGCCACGGGTGGTGCTCGACTGCTCCAAAGTGAAGCAACTCGACAGCGCTGGAATCCAGGTGTTGTTACGTTGCCTGGAGGAGGCCATGAAGCGGAATGGCGACGTCAAACTTGCGGCAATCCCTCCCGGAGCAGCGGCGATTCTGGCGCTTACGAGGGTGGACCGTCTCTTCGAGGCTTTTGACAGCACTGCTGACGCGGTGAACAGCTTCCACCGAGTGCGGATACAGCCGTTCCCGGCGGATCGTGAGTACGAGTATGCAACCGTCGCCTCCGAAGCGCCGCCCAACAGCTTTGAAGATGGTCAGTCGGACTCGCGCGACAGGCGCCCGGTTTCTCAGATCTCGGCTTCTCAGATAGCCGTTTCTCAGATAGCCACGAGGACCTCAGGCAGTTGGCTGCGGCGACAAATCGCTGGCTGCCTCTTACTCTTATTAATCGCACCACTTGCGGCTGCGGCGCCCTACCCGCAGCAAGAGGCGAACCCGAGTCAGCAGGCCGCGGGCGCATCTTCTGTCCAGCCCCCTTCTCGAAACTCCGACAGTGGCGCGAACACGGCCATCCCAGAACCATCCCAGCCTCAAGCCCAGCCCGAAGCCCAGCCTGACGCCCTTCCCAACAGTCCAGGCGCTATACGTGCGCAAGACCGAATGTCCAGCGGTCAACAGCTCTCCCCGACGCAGCAAACCAGCGCACAGGACCCCCTGGGCACGGCTGTGGCACCGTCCGTAAAGACAACCGGTGTTGCGGCTTCCAGACCAGCAGGAGCCGCTATTGCGCCGGCGAAACAGAAGCGAGCGCGCTCCATCCTGATCAAAGTTGCTGCCATTGTGGGTGCGGGCGCCGCCGTTGGAATTGTTGTGGCATTGTCCAGCGCTAGTCCTAGCCGACCACCGGGCAGTCGCTGACACAACGACAGGAAAGACACAACCGCCGGACATGATTCAAAACCCCAATGAAAGTCGCCCCCCTAGATTAGTAAGTTTCTCTGGCATTGACGGCGCGGGCAAGAGCACCCAAATCGAAGCCCTTCGTGCCCGGCTCAATGATGCGGGCCTTCGCGTTTTGTTAGTAACCTTCTGGACCGACGTTGCGAGGCTAACGCGCATCCGGGAAATGACCGGCCACACGCTGTTTAAGGGAGACAAGGGTGTGGGAACCCCGGCAAACCCGGTAAACCGAAGAGACAAGAATGTCCAGTCCTGGTATATGACAGCGGTGCGATTCGGTCTTTACTTTGTGGATGCCATCTCGCTCCGCATCGTCGTAGCAAAAACCCTCAGAGCGAATGCCGACGTCGTCATCTTTGACAGATATCTCTACGACGAGCTCGCGAACTTGTCATTGCGCAATGGAATTGCGCGACTCTATGCTCGGCTACTGCTGATGCTCGTTCCGCAACCAGACATCGGCTTTTTGTTGGATGCGGATCCTGTTCAAGCCTGCGCACGAAAACCTGAGTACCCGCTCGATTTCCTCCACCGCAGCCGTGCGTCTTATCTGGCTCTGAGTGAACTGGTGGGCGGGATTACGATCATAGCTCCCCAGGCAGTGCAGGATGTTGAGCGGCAAGTGCTGCACCAGGTATTGGCGAAACTATTTCCCGATGGCGTGCAACCGTCCGCAACCTTCGCTCATACCTCACCGGCTGCTTCAAAGTGACACCGGAGTATCACTGCGCAGCGCGATCGTCTTTCACTGGTACGTGAAGCTGAACTTATCCAGAAACGTAGTGTTTGCCGATTGTTTGTAGTTTCCATCCATCTGGTAGTTGACCGTAATGCCCCACCAGCCGCTCGGAGCTGAGCCCGGCGCATAGCGTTGGTTAATGTTGCTGGTCACTCCATTCAGCGTTATCGACTGGAACAGCAGCGAATTGTCGGATTCGCGCTGCGCTTGAATTATCACGTGGTTCCAGGAGTTGTTCACAGGATTACACGCAACGCCGGTTGGGACCCATTTCGCATTGACGTTGTCCCAGATATCCCATTCGTTGCCGCCCACGACGCGGCACTGATTGCCCCAAATCAATCCGAGCCCGTTGAAGTACATGTTGATGTCAAACTCGAGGACTTGCGTCACCCCGAGGTTCGTCGGGTAAAAATAGGCGTCATAGGTGAAGCTGTGCAGTGTCGGAAGGAGCCTGTGACCGGAGTCAGGCAAGCCCTGCGTCGAACCCTGGCCGATGACAGGAATGCTCCACAGAACGTCTGAATAAGGCTTGGTGCCACCGATATTGAATTGCGTCGAGTTTCCGCTCACGGCGGGTGATTTGATGCCTTGCGTCATGGACCAGGTAACGCCCGGACACGGCGCCGAACAGATGTCATAATTTGGAGGCAACTCACCCCAACTCTTCCATCCGCCGCTGGCCTGCAGGTTGGAGAGTACATTTCCACCTCGCACCGTGATCGCAACGGGAGTGTACGCCGCTCCACCACAATAGTCCCACTCCTCCACTACGGTGCTGTAGGTTCCTGCACTCAAGTTCAAACTGGTGTTTAGGCTCGCTCCACCCACCACGTAAACCAGCTTGTTGTTCACGTAAATCCCCATGGAAGCTACGCCTTTCGAACAGGTCGTCGTGCTCGCTGTCGCCACATAATTCGTCGGCGAACCCACCTGGCCGTTGTTTGTGGGCGTAGCCACCCAAACGCCAGTCTGGCTGTTGACGGTGATCGCAAGCGACGTAAAAGTTGCCCCGCCACAATAGTCCCACTCTTCCACTACGGTGTTGTGCTTACCCGCGCTGACCGGCAAACTCGCGCTCAGGCTTGCTCCGTTCACGACGTAGACGAGTTCGTTATCCACATAAACGCCCATGGACGCCACACCCTTCGCGCAAGTGCTCGTGGTCGAGGTCGCCGCATATTGCACGGGCGAGCCCACTTGAGCGCCATTGCTTGGAGTGCTCACACTGACATTTGCCGAGGCAGATGTTGCCAGCATCAACAAAATGCAGACAGTGTAGTAGGAAGTCTTCATTCGCAGGCCTCCGGCATCTTTAGTTGGAACGCGTGCTTGCGGAATCGCAAGTTCTGAAATGGTTGATGAAACGAACGGACTAGGCCCGACGCGAACGGGACGTTGCCCCTGTACTTCCGCTGATCAATCTCAATCGTCCAGAGATTCAGGAATGTTGCCCAAACAGTAATACAGGGTTCCCGGTAGCGTCAATGGGAAATGCCTCGGAATCCACACGGAAGGGCAGTGTCCTTATGAGGATCGAGAGCAGCCACTCCGAGGTTCCGGCCAGCGAGGGGCTGGGTAGGACGTAGTTCAAAGGGAAGGTTGCGGGCTTTGTTGCAGGTTTTGGCCGGGGGCGAGGCGCTCGACGTCTAACATCGACGAGCTCGAGCCATCTCGCCTCAGCGTGGTCGCTAGCTCGGCCCTCTCGACTGCAATTTAATCTACTTGCTTTCAGAAGGCGCGTTGATCGTGAGCGCCCTGGCCACATAGCGAGATCCTTCGAAGTCTGCTGTCAATGTGACATCCGCTCCTTCGTGGACCTCGCGGCTCATTGGAAACCGAGCGGAATCGAAGAATACATCATAGCGTTTATCGTCACGCGGATCGACCAGCACCAGCAACCCGGACTGCAAGTCCAGGAATGCGACATTGCCAACGAACACGAATGCAGTTCCTGAAGTCGCCAGGATCGCGATCTGGCTGGCCACCCCGTGACCCTTATTGTCGGATTGGAATCTGACTGAGACTAGAGTTCCCGTGGCCAGGTCCGCGGAGCCGACATCCGCAGAGTCCGAGGCTGCCTGACCTTGGCGAATCATGGCAGTGCCGGCGGGCACGCGCAGTTGGACCGGCTGGCGAGACAGGGAGTCACGAACGGTCAATTCACGATCAGTCGGATCGTAGCTCATCACCTGACCCTGGCACTCGCCTTCCGGAGTTCCCGACAACAGGTGGATGCTGCGCGCAAACACTGCGGTTCCATCCAGCACAGTCTCGACCGAGACATGGTCGCCAGCGCGCAGATCACTCAGCGCGCTTTTTAGTCCGTCACGATAGACTGGTGTGCGTTGGTCGAAGAGAACCTTCAAGGCCCGCCCACCGAACACATTCAGCGTGAACTGGTCGCGAATGCGATCCACCGCACCAATCGCGCCTCCTATCACGGTGCTCTTTCCCCGGGGCATGGGCGGCAGCCCCGCGGGACCACTCAACGTACTTTCCCGTCTGGACACGGGCTGAGCACCCTGATCTTGCGCTAACTGCGAACCCGCGGACGACGATGACTGGGCAAGCGCCACGCCGCTAAGAATGGCTACGGCTAGAAAACGACCCATTTCGAACACCCTACCTGCTGCCTGGATTTTCAACGTCTCTTTGATGGTGTGAAATGAAGAGCAGTGGCCTCAACGCACCTTAATTAGCAGCAAAATTAGCAGCAAAAATGTTGCGTGTTGGCAGACAACGCATTTCCACCCAGAGCATCCAATTCACGCTCATAAGGGACCAAACATGTTGGGTGGACGAATAAGCTTCCTCGCAATTGCTGTCGTGATCGTGGGCCTGGGACCCGCGAACGGCTGGGCCGGTGACCTCAAACTCACTCTCCCGAAGCGAAGCGAACTTACCCTGGTGCAGCGCCTCAATCGTGACGGGGTCGAGGCCCTCCGGAAGCACCAGTATGAAAAGGCCGAAGGGATCTTCTTCAAGGCGTATTTGTTCGATCCCAGCGACCCTTTCACGTTGAACAACTTAGGCTACATTTCCGAACTGCAGGGACAACTCGACCGCGCACAAAAGTTCTATAGCCTGGCGTCGGAACAGGCGAGTGATGCAGTGATCGACCGTGCGAATACGACGCGCCTGGAAGGAAAGCCAATGCGGGAAGCGTTCGCCGGCCTAAACGACGTCCCCATGCAGGCCAATCGAATGAATGTCGAGGCCATGCGGCTTTTGTCAGAGAGCCGGGCTCCCGAGGCTGATCTCCTTCTGCAGAAAGCACTGGTGCTGGATCCGCGAAACATATTCACCTTGAACAATCTGGGTGTTGCCAAGGAGTCGCGCGGAGATTACGACCAGGCGCTGACCGATTATATGGCGGCGGCTGATTCGCATTCTTCGGAGCCAGTCATCGTTACGTTGAACCGCGCCTGGAGAGGTAAGCCGGTCAGCGAGATGGCAGCCGATAACGCGAGAAAATTGAGAGAGCGCATACAAAAGACAGCCACCGACCCGGCACGGGCTGCCCTGCTCGCCGTGCGCGGAGTTTCCGCGACGAATCGAAATGATTGGCTGGCTGCGAAGCAAGACTTCCTCCAGTCTTACTCTCTTGATCCAAACAGCGCATTTTCACTCAACAACATAGGCTATCTGGCGGAGAGGGATGGCGACCTCGAGACCGCGCAGTTCTTCTACGCAAGAGCGCGAAAATCCGAACATGTCAACGACCGCGTTGGCCTTGCGACGCGACGTTCCGCCCAAGGGAAGCACCTTTCCGCGGTTGCCACCGATAGCGACCAGAAGATTGCCGACGAAATCGTTCTGGAAAACCAGGCCAGACGAAGGCAATCCGGCCCGATCGAATTGAAGCACCGCGACAACACTCCCGTGGAGGAATCCCCGGCGTTGCAACAGACACCAGTTGCCGCGCCACCTGTCGCCAAACCACCCATCCCGCATCCGCCCAAATGACACTTATGCAATTTGGCCAAACTATGAATAGGACATCCTCTCCCTTCGCTTCGAACAAGTCTCTCACCATCCTTTCCCGGCTTCTGTTGCAGCCGTGCGATGCACCGCTTCTGAGGTCGGCCGCGGATTTGGATTGCGGCATCGCAGAAATCAACCAGGAAGAACTTGAAGACATGCTGGCGCTGGCTAGCTCGCACCACGTGGTAATGCGCGGGTTCGAGGCCTTTTGCCAGATCATGCGTCGAGCAGGGGACGACAGCCGCGCAGAGTGGGCGGCAACTGCGCTCGCGGCTGAGGGTGCGCGGATCGAGAACGCAATGTCGTTCTTGCAGGAAATTTGCGCTGCCTTCCAGGCGGAGGGATATGACATAACCGTGATCAAGTCGCTCGATCACTGGCCCGATCTCGGCAGCGACCTGGATCTATACACGAATGCAGACCAGGCGGATGTGCTCCAACTTATGACGCGGAGTTTCGAAGCACAACTTGCGCCGCGGAGTTGGGGAGATCGGCTGGCGGGCAAGTGGAACTTCGTCATACCTGGGCTACCCGAGGCGGTTGAGATTCACATGGGCCGCCTGGGTCAAACCGGAGAACAAGTTGGAATTGCCACGTCGTTGGCCAGGCGTGCCGGGTTTGCTGCTTTTGGAGATCGCATGTTTCGCGTGCCAAGCGCCGCGGACCGCCTGATGATCTCTACTCTGCAACGGATGTATCGCCATTTCTATTTCCGATTGTGCGACATCGTGGACACGGCCATTCTGTCGGAAACGGGTTCCATCGATTACGAGGATCTGCGCTTTGCGTCCAAGGTTGCAGGGATCTGGAAGGGCGTGGCGAGTTATCTTGCGATCGTGTCGGACTACCTGCAACACTACCGAGGTGAGGGTCTGGATCTCCCGGGATTCGTTAGAGTCTCAGCGCGGTTCGGAGGCGACGAACTTCTTTTCTGCCGAGGTTTTTTGCGTATTCCAATTATGCCGCAATCCGCTAAGCTGTATGGCTCGCAACTGACGACCTTGCTGCTGAATCGGGAGTTAAAGAACAGCGTCCGACTCAGCCTGTTGCCATGCCTGGCCACGGCAGCCGCTGTGGGGCAGAAGATCACGGGAAGCGACAAGGGAATCTGGTAGCCGATGGTCTGCGGCAGTCTAACTAAGTGTCCGAACCAATTATGCGAGCCGTTGGTAACGGTTTAGACGCCACTCACGCTTCTACCCCTGCCAAATGTGGTGACCGCAGGTGCATGGCACGCTTTCCGTAGGCTTTTGTTTCGTCAATTGCTGTTTGCAGATTGGGCATGGTTTAGTCATCGTGTATGTCATGGTCCTAATCCTCGGCTAGTGGACGCCTGCACTCCCCGGCGTCCACACATCAACGCTTTTAAAATGCACACTCAGATTTGTTATCTGCTGTCTGGATTACTGTGGCGCCAGTCCCAGTAGACGGTCTGCTGTCGGCTGTTCAACTCAACAAAGGCATGCGTCTCGTGGCGTTCGGCCTGGTATCGCTGGTACGCGCGGTCTTCATTGCCGTCCCAGGTGTGATAATCCTTATGGTGCTTGTCGTAGTAGCGCTTGTGGTTTTCGCCTTGCCGGTTTTCTTCCTTCCGGTCCTTATCATCTTGTGGGCGGGCAGCCGCCATCATGGCAAGCGGCGCAGCAAACACAGCGGTCAGCAGAAGTGAGCTGAGAAATCGGTATCCACGGTGCATGTCGGTCTCCTTAGCGAGAGATCCACATCAGTAGAACCCCGCTGACATTACTTTCTACTCTTGGCGCTCTGGAGTCTGATCAATACGGCTCAGTTCAATGAGTAGAATCTACGAATCGATGGGTTGTCGGGAAATGATTGCTGGCAGGCGGTACAACGGAGTGAGTTCGGGTTGCTGAACTGGCTAGAAACGACATGCATCGCGTGAGGCTAACACTCAGTGGACGGCCTCTCCCGCGTAGTACCCACTCCGAGTGCGAACGGTCAGCTTGCGACGGCCTGGCGACTGAGCTCTCACCTCGATAGCGCGGTATCCGCCATCCTTATTATGGTTGGTTGGCTTGTAACCGATGGTGTACTGACTGTGAATGTCACGCGCCACAGTCCGAGTGATGTCGTCAACCTCGTCGAGGCGTTTTGGGAAAAAAGCAACCCCACCCGTGACCTCGGCCAGACTCTGAAGGGCTCCAGTGTCCGACTTCTGCAGTTCATCCCCGAGCAGTCCGATCGCATACAGCGTGGGCCCATTCTCCTGCTGCAAGCGGCGCATAGCCTCCTGTAATGTTTCCTGGCTAGCGTTGTCCCGGCCATCCGTGATCACCAGCAGGACCTTTCGCTCCACGCGGGAATTGTTTTTCAAATGGACCGCGGAAGCTACGATGGCGTCATAGAGCGCCGTGCTGCCCTGCGTGGAGATTTTCTGCAGCGCTTGCTGGAGCAAGTCGACATCGGACGTGAAATCCTGATCCAGATAGGAATCCCCACTGAAGTTGACCACAAAAGTTTGATCTTGCGGATTGCCGGCTCGAATCAGGTTGAGCACCGCCTGATTCACTTTGTCCCGGTTTTCGCGCATTGAACCGGAGTTGTCGACTACGATGCCCAGCGCCACCGGAACGTCTTCCCGGTGAAAGGAGGTGGTCGCCTGGGGCACTCCGTTTTCGAAGGCCGTGAACGCTGGTCGATCAAGATTGGTTACCAGACGCCGCTGCTCGTCTACGACGGTCGCGTGCAGGATCACTTCCCGCACTTGCGTCTTGAACACGAACACCTCGCTCTGATTATCTGCGGGCTTCTGGCCGTCCGGCGGCTGCTGCGTCGGCGCTCCATCGCTTTGAGGCGCGGTATCGGTCATTGGGACCGGTTGCGCGACGCCCGTTGCAATTGGCGGAGGCGGACTCGAAGAGGTGGTTTGGCCCCCAACCTCAGCGGTCACAAGAGTAAGGAAGAGAGACACGCCGACAAGCAGCGCGCAGCGACACGGCGAACATCCAGTCGCGGACCCACGAAAATGTTCTTCGTCGCTTTGGTTCGTTTTAAAGTTCATAGGTGCCTAAGGCTGCTGCCGCGACCGCCGGATAAAATCAGCCCTTCTATGGAATCCGGAATCCCCCGATGAATCCAAAGCCGGTGTTGTTGTTATCCACATAGAAAATGTCTTCGGAAATATTGGTTCCCAGCGGTGCACTGTAGGTTACGTCCCCATTCTGGTTGGTTGTGATGTTATTGCCCATGCCGTAGCAATCCGATCCCCGATAGATCGGACACTGCGAGGCAGTGTAGGGCGTATTCGGTTTGGCGCCCGTGAGTTGAATCTTGATGAGCCCTCCGGCGGTCAGACTGACAGAACCGGATTGGAGCGGGTCCTGCGGGGGTGGAGTGCTGATCTGGGTCCACGTTCCCTTTCCGTTGACGGTGCTGTCGAGTTGCAAAGTTGTGTAATAGGTTGATGGAATCCCCTGGGTGAGACTGGTGGAGTATTCCGTTGTTCCATTCACGACCAGGCCGAAGTCTCCGGCCCAGCTGCCTGCGGGAAAAGTGAATGTGCTATTTACGCCTCCGGTCGCGTTCGACGTGACCGAGCCAACTGTGTCACAGTTCGGGTAGAGCTGCGCTGGCGCAGAGCAGAACTGGACGGTATACGTCGTGTTTGGAGTACCCTGTGTCAACTGAATCGTGGTCACGCCTTGGCTGTTGACCGTCACTTGTCCCTGCGGCGTGCCGTTCGATCCTATCCAGGGGAATAGCGACACGTCGTACTGCACGGCTGCTTTTGTGCCGAGCTCAAAGACCGTCCCCCAGTTCTGAGGTCCGCCCCCAACCGTCGTGCCGTAAAGGGTTTCTCCGGCTAAGAGGAGCGTTCCGTAGGGATAGGCTCCATCGCTAATTCCTCCGATGAAGTTGTGTAGCACAGTGAGCCTGTTCGCCGCGTCGAGCTCGAACACCGTGCCCACCTTGGAGGAGCCACCCTCAGTCGCAGTACCAAAAAGATTGCCGCTGCTATCGCGGACTAAGCCGGCAGCTGGGTATGCACCGTCTGAACCGTTGAAGCTATACAGAGTTGTTTTGTTGCCTTGAGGATCAATTTTGAAGATCGCGCCATAGCCGAAAGCGAATCCAAATCGAGCGGTTCCGTACTTATTGCCCAGCGAATCCCCAATCAACCCGTCGTCCGGCATTGCTCCGTCTGACCCGCCGGTAAAAGCGTGGAGAATCGTCTCCGTCCAACCATTCTTACCGGGAGTCAGAACGAAAACAGTTCCGCAAATTGGATTGCACGGCAGGCCATTTCCGCTGTCGGTGGTTCCAACGAGTTTTGCCCCGGAAAAGATAAGGCCGCCATTGGGGGAAAAGCCGTCGGTTCCTCCGGCAAAATTGTAGAGGACCGTTTCGTTCCAGGTACTGCCGGACGGCGTCAACTCGAAAACAGTACCGCAGCCCTGCTGATATTGTTGTCCAGGGCAGCTCGGATTCTTGCCGCCTCCATAGGTAGCTCCGTAGAGGTTGCCCTTGGCATCTCGGAGAAGCTTCCCTGCGGGGTTCGCGCCACCCACGCCGGCAAACGAGTACAACACCGAGAATTCGCCTGCCGCCGTGATTTCAAAAATGACTCCGCATCCGTTGTATTCGACTATGCCGGAGCACGCGGCCGTCCCTCCGAGTTGCGTCAAGCCGTAAAGATTTCCCGCGGCGTCGCGCACTAACCCGGCGGGGCCGCTCCCGTCCGAACCCGAAAAACTTTTTAAGAGAGTTTCCTGGCCATTCGCAGCCACCTTGAAAACCACGCCATCGCCCGCAGCACCGCCAGTCGCAGTAGTTCCATACAGGTTCGTGCCGATTTGAATCAATTGACTGGTGGGACCGCCTCCATCCGCGCCGCCGTTAAATATGTAGAGGACTTTGTAGGTCTGCGCTTCCGCGGATTTCGTGGCGAGCGCCGCCACCACAATCATCGCTACGTAGGTCAACGATCTAACCGCGGCTTGCATAAAACTGAATGAGCAATTCACCAGCCGCTGACAATTGTTTTTCACGCCCCCTCCTGAAGCCACCAAAGTGTCGGGTCATAGATGCTGAAGCCGGCGTTAGAGTTGTGCATTTAAGGCAACTGATTCACATAGCAGGCACCGCTGGTGACTTGTGCGGGAGGGCTCGGTGGAGTCATCCAAGGCGGATTGACGAAATCAAAGAACTCAGTCATGTCGATTTGGGCGGCGTCACGCTTGGTTAGGGCCGGCACGTTAAAGCGAGTCTCAATGAGCTTCAGAATCGCAGTCAGATCGGCCACGCTGTGCGAGACGTAGTTCTTCTTTGTGTACGGCGAGACCACGATCAGAGGCACGCGGTAACCGGTGTAAACGAAGTCGCAAGTCGGCCCGGTCGTCTGCGTGCAAACATCCAATGGAAGCAAATCCACTGGCTTGATGCCATCGGGACTGACGGCCGGCTGCGGTGAGACGTGGTCGTAGAGACCTCCGAATTCATCGAAGGTGAGAATAAAGGCCGAGTCTTTCCACGAAGTGCTCGTCATCAGTCCGTTGATGAGCGAGGAGACATACTTCGCCCCCTGCTGGACATTACTCGGCGCCGAATCGGAATTTGTTGGATGCTCATCGAGGCCGGCGTCTGAGGCCGGCTCAATCAGGGCGACCTGGGGTAAGGTTCCGTTCTGCAAGTCGGTGAAGTACTGAGACATTGGAGCGAGGTTGTGAGGATACTGGGACGGGATCGTCTGGCCCCATTGAAAATCCTGTACGGAGCTCAAGGAAAGAAGGCAGGCAGAATCATAGGGAGGGCCAGAACAAGGACTGCCCTGAGGGTCCACATAGATCTTCCAACTGACTCCCGCCGTTTGGAGTTCCTGAAAGATGGTCGTTGCCATCATAAGCTCTGTGTCCGCGCTGTCCGTACCGATCGGATAGGCGTATCCGCGGGATGTACCTGCGATCAAATCCGCGCGGTTTGGTGGAGTGCGCGTCATTACCGGGTGAAACCACCGGTCCGAGGTGGCGAACGTCGAAGCCATAAAATAGTAGTAGTTAAGGTCGTTGCCATCGTAGTACCCCATCGCGCGGATGCCATCGGTGTCGTTGAACGGCGGCACCAGGGCTCTGGCGTCGTGCCCGGCAGTCCACACGAATCCGTTCAAAGCAGCAGGCAGCAGCCCAACCGCATCGTTGTAATCCCAATCCACATGACTCTCATTCCAGGAAGGGCTCGGGTTCTCAATGCACTGGGTAATAAGGTGAAACGAAGTAATTGGGTGATTCGTATCGAAGACGCAATCGCTCGGCGGAGGAGAACTGGGGTCGCAACCCGGAATGGCTGGGGCCGGCCCCTTGAGCGGAGCCGCGCCTGAACTAGGATTGAACTGTGGCAGGCCATCGAACGACTGGTCAGGATAGCCGTTGTGGGCCCAGTATTCTCGCAATGCGCCAAAGTAATGATCGAACGAGCGGTTCTCCTGCGCCAGGAAAATGATGTGATTGAGCGCAGAAAGGTTTTGGGTAGTGTTGAAGGTTGCAGTGACTTGCTGGCTCGCACTGAGCGTCAGTGTGCAGGATGGGTTGTTGCCGCTGCAGCTTCCAGTCCACCCGGCGAAATTTGACTTCGCGGCGGCAGTTTCAGTGAGGGTCACCTGAGTCCCGCTTGCAAAGGCAGCGCTGCACGTCGCGCCGCACGCGATGCCCGCGGGATCGCTGCTGATCGTCCCTCCACCCGCACCTGCGGCTTGCACCGTGAGTTGAACGGAACCGGGCGGAATCACTCCGCTCGCCCCTCCACCACAACCGCAAAGTACAAGGGCGATCGAGCTCAAACAGCAAACCACGACACCGTTTCTCAGCCTGAACATAGGGCAACCAATCTTTTCGTCCACAAGACGCGGTTTCGATGGTGTCAGGGGGACCTGGGTTGCCTTGCTCAGTGCATTTGAAGTCGGTGTTTTTCCGAGAGGGGTAAGTCTTATTTTCGAAAGCGATCTTCGACCCTGGACACGAACTTCGGGGTGTGGCCTTTTAGGATTTGCCGGATACCCGGTTCAAACTCATGGAAGACATTGATTCCCGCATCGCCGCCGACCGTCGAACCAAAGCTGTTGAATGTCGTCAAAGTGGATCTCGCTAAGTTCCGATGAGAGGTTGAGTGGACGGCGACCGATGCCAGCAATCCGAGAAAATAGGGAGTGTTCAGGCTTGCCTTTCCTGAGCCATCACGCGTGACGAAAATGCGCGAGGCAGCGTAGGAGGTCCGGCCCATCAGGCTGCCGCTGGTTGAAGGTTGATAACGGCGCCCCACTCCGAGCACGGATGGATAAAGGTACTTATCGAGAAGAGGGCTGGGCTTTTGCTGAAGAAGGGACCCTTGATAGTCCTCCACGAAGCTGCGGCGCTGTAGTTCGGGAGTAATGCGTATCAGTCCGGTTTCGCGCAGACGGCCCGCGCTTGCCTCATTGACGAGCATGTGAGATTTCAGTGCTTGAGTTGAACGCTGCACCGACGACGGAGCATCAGGGAGCGATTTCCATATTCGTATCTCTTGTTGCTGCACTTCGGTGGAGGGGGAGCCGACAGACCGCAATTCCTGCGGCCAGTCAATGGAAAGACCTTCTTGGCCCCAGGTGCGGCAAGCGGCCGATAGAAAGAAACATAAACAAATGGTCCGAATTGGTGCGGTTCGTTTCACGATTGCTCGGTTCAGCAGAATGGCCCTATCTGGCAACCCCTTCTACCACTGTGTTGTTCTTGTCGATGGTGATTCTTCTCGCACGACCGAGGTCGGCAATCCGTATGTTTTGGAGCGGAATCTCAAGGTCTGCGGTGATGGCGCGGCCACCAGTGAGGAGGGCGATGTCCTGCAACAGGCTCTTGCGTCGCTCCCCGACGCCGGGCGTGCTGACGGCCACGACTTGCAGCGGGCCGCGGATCTTGTTCACGACCAGCGCAGCCAGCGCCTCGCCCTCAACATCCTCCGCAATAATGAGCAGGGGACTGCCAGTCCCTGTGATTTGCTCCAGTAGTGGGAGCAGGTCTTTTTTCGAGGTGATCTTATT
>JABCZL010000029.1 GCA_013289685.1 Acidobacteriota bacterium
AAAGCGATCGAGAAAGCGCCGGCATTCGAATGGTTCGGCCTCGGACACGGCACCGGGGTTCCCGGCGCCGAAACCGTCGTATTACTCATGCTGTATGAAGAACATTATCAGGTCGAGCCTTAGCCGGCGAAGGTTCCTGGCGTTGAATAAATTCAGTTGCCGCTTGGCTTGGATAGACCTTGCGCAGGTCAGGCTCCGCCGCACTAGCGGAGCAGACGTTCTAAAGCTGTCAGCTGTTGCAAAATCGCCATTGCACTCATAACGAAAAGGCACGGTGTTTAGCCGTCCCACAGACCCACCCCCAGGAATCGTCGCGGTGGCATCAATGATGCGCTTTTGCATTGTGGGACTTGATCGCCGCAGTACCTGCCATTTTCAAATCGGCGCTCGCCCTTTCGACCGGCGTTCATCGGTTTCCAACGGTGATTTCGTGGAGGCCCCTGAACCTGTCATCGCCGCGGAAATTAAATGAAAGTCTGCGGACTTCTACCCAAAACACCGTATTCAAATGACGAAGGATCACGACCATACTCCCGTCTGATAAAGCAGTTCATGTGTCCGAAACGGGCGGTAACTGAACGTGAACTCCACTCTCGTCTGCCTCGTCATTGGAGCTGTTTCGCTTTGTTCCGCGCAGGGATCACCTCCGCGATTCAGCGAGAATATCAATGTCCAACGTCTAATCAAATTCTCGGGCACGATAACACGTGCGCAACGTGTGGGGTTCGTCGTTGACACGGTTGCTTTGCGGTTCACGATATACGACGAACCCAATGGAGGGCAGGCGTGCTGGCAGGAGACACAGAACGTGCTCCCAGATGCTCAAGGACACTACACGGTCTTGCTTGGTGAAAGCGCCCTGGGGGGACTCCCGGATAAAGTCTTTGCATCGCGCGGAACGCACTGGCTCGGGGTGCAGGCTTCAGGCCAACCGGAAGAACCGCGCATCCTGTTGGTAGAACCGCCATCCGCGTTGGAAGTAGAACCTGTCAGCCCGAGCACGTCTGTCAGTGAAAGCGCAACGGCATATACCACAACCGAGCGATATCTCGGCCTGATTGCATCGATGATGTTTCTAGTGGGTGCTGGGATGGCCTATGGGGAACTGCGCAAGTGGTGGAAAGCACGAACGGAACAATACGGAGAACCGCCTTTCGCCAACCTGTTGAGATTTGTGCCTAGCCCTGACAGTCTACGGTCTGCGCAACGGCTCTGGTACCTTCTCTCGAACTGGCTTCGCTCCATTCGTGGGCGTTTCGAGCATTCGCTTAAGACTGCCGATCGCTCTCCTCAGAACGTCGATTAATGATCAAGCAACGAAGGCTGCGTGATTTCTTAGGGTATGCCATGAATTTCCTTCGGTTCTTCTTGCGCATGTTTGCCCCTTGTGAGCGGAGTTCCTCGAATCGAAAATGGTGCGCCGCGGCTGTAAGGTAAGCGTCCGGTTGTAACCGGGTGGACAGATATGCAGTAGGAAGTCATTCTTCGGAAGTGGACACTTCGGATAGGTGTCCACTTGGAGCGGAGATGGACACTTCCGGGCAAGTTCCAGTTGTGACAGCGGATAAGAGTAAGACGTTGGGCGCGACCGCGCGGCAGCGGCGCAGTATCGCGGAGAAGCGGCGGATTGTCGAAGAGACGTTAGGGGAAGGCGCGTCCGTGGCGCGAGGCGCGCGGGCACATGGCATCAACGCGAACCAGGTATTTGGGTGGCGTCGGCTCTACCAGGCAGGAAGACTTGGGGAGCGCAAGCCGGTTATGAAGTTGCTGCCGGTTCGGGTGAGCGAGAGTTTGCCGGGGCCTCTGCCGGTGGAGCGCAGGTCCGCCGACTTCCCCGACGGTGGTTCGAGGCGATCCTGTCGAAGCTGTCGCGGAAGTCAGAGACGACGGCGGCGATTCGTTATGCCCACTCGCGGTGGGACGCGCTCACGCGTTATATAGAAGATGGACACATCGAGATCGACAATAACGCCGCCGAACGCTCTTTGCGCGGCGTGGCCCTGGGGCGCAAGAATTACTTGTTCGCGGGATCGGATGCGGGCGGCGAGCGCGCAGCAATCATCTACAGCCTGATCGGTTCGGCGAAACTCAATGGCCTCGATCCCGAAGCCTATCTGCGCGAAGTGCTGACCCACATCGCCGACCATCCCATCAACCGCATCGAGGAACTGCTTCCATGGAATCTCGTCGCCCGCGTCCCGCCAGAACCCAGCGTGTAAAACAGAAGGCAGAGAGCGCCGTGGCTGCCTTGGTCAGGCGTGGTATTGTCAATGCGTGTAGTACGACGCGGAGTTCGATTTCGACGCCAGGTCTGGCGAGCTGATGGTTACGATGAACCGAGCAGTATGATTGAATATCGCGCAGTTGCGGCAGATGAAGCCACGCCCTGACAAATCGCGGTGGCGGTCCGAGGGCCCGTCGACCCCGGCGTGTTCCAGCGACCGCGTCGATGTCTGGAGAGTACGGCTTGACCAACCGGCGTCACCAGCTCAGGCAAACAACGTTCTCTCTCCCGATGAATTGGCGCGCGCTAACCGTTTTCACTTCGAGCGGGATCGTCTACATTTTGTCCGATGCCGCACCGCGCTGCGGTTCCTTCTGGGCCGGTACCTAGGAATACCCGCCCTCGAAATACGCTTGGAATATCAGACCAGCGGTAAGCCGGAACTGGCTGCGAAGCAAAATCTGCGACGGCTGCGGTTTAATGTTTCCCACTCCGCGGACCTCGCGCTCATCGCGGTGAGCGCGGATCACCGGCTTGGCATCGACATCGAAAACATACGCGCTGACGTCGACATTGCTATGCTTTCCGAACGGTTTTTCTCCGCTCGCGAGCGCGCAAGTCTTCAGGCTTTACCGCAGAACCTCCAGTTGCAGGCATTCTTCGCGTGCTGGACCCGCAAGGAAGCCTTTCTCAAAGCGACGGGTGACGGGCTCTCTTTCCCGTTGTCGGATTTCACCGTTTCTACCCACCCCGAGCGCAGTCCCGAGCTCGAGGAGATCCGGGGCGACACTGAGGTGGCCCACTGGTTCTTGGCAGATCTCAGCCCGAAAAACGGCTACCGCGCGACAGTAGCCGTCGAGGGCCTCCCTGCCAGCGTAGAAACCTATCGCTGGAATTGACCTCCACTGCTTCTTCCACAGCATCTTCCCGTTACAGCCCACCGCTCGAAAATCGTCGCCGCGCCACGCACGTCAATGGAGCTTGATCTCGCAATCCCCGAAACGGGGGATCACCCGGAAGAGGTCTAAACGGTCCTTACCGGACGTTTACGCTGTAAGCTCAGCGGTCGTTGGACTGGGTGAACGTCACTCGCGTTTTGCGGTGTATTCGAGAATCGACTGCCGACTCTGCGCACCAATATGAGTGAACTGAATTCCGTGGCGCCTCTCGTCTCCCCAGATCACAGCTCCGACCGCGTCAACCGCTATACCAGAAACGGGTAACCTAAATGACAGCTGCACAACTTCTTTCGGCTTTAAGCCACTGACTTCAACCTGCATTCCGCTTTCGCTGAGATTCCGACTCACTCCGCGCATCGTTCGGGAATCTACCATGCAAATCACCAGCGCCTGTATCGGAACGCGCGCGTATCTGCGTCGATTCGACAACATCCGGTACCGCCGGTCGTTTCCACTTGTCTCTTCCATTCGCAGCGGGGGTCGGGCCACGGTTCCCTCAGCGGGAATAGCCAGTTCGAGCGAAAGTCTCGACCGCCCGCGATCTCTAGCAGTTGAGAAAGTGTGGAATTAGGATACATCTGTGAGCCGACCAATCGACGCCGGGGAGGAGGAGTTGTTCGCCTGGGTCGAATTCGAATCGGAACGCATACGACCGCTACGGTAGCCTACAACCCGGCAGCCCAAAGAGGGCTCCAGGCAAGCCAATCAAAAGTGGCCCTCTAAAGCGATGTATGTAAAACCGATCAACGAGATGGCGATCAAGACGTAAGGCCAAAACCACGCGATCTGTTTCAGCACACGCACGCGCGGATTTTATGACTCGACTTGTACGCCTACAATACGGTCCGCAAGGTATCCGACAATGATTGAAACTGTATCCCCGTCGTATTCTTTGCTCATTCACTCTCGGCGATGGACGCGAAGGTCACCGCCGCGGGAGACCGCGAATACGACGAATGGCAGTTGGACCACCTGACGCGGGCGGTATAGCTCAACCGAATGTGGTCTTCTGCACCCAGCCTTCAGGCAGTCATATTAGTAATGTGGTAGGGACGTTCCACTCAGAGCCGCGAGGATCAGGGTTCCTGCGTAGGCATTGTCCACGGCCACGGAGGTGGTGAACTTCATTCCGGTTCTCCAGTTCGCGGGTGCCTCCGGGTGTATTCCCGAAAGGATGACCCAGCCTTTCCCGGACGTCCCCTCGACGATGGCCGGAGTGCCATCCGGGTACTTGCCTACAATGCTGCCCCATCCCGTGAATTGGGGGCCGTCCTGCCAGTATTGATCCAGCGCACCGGCGTCGGGACTAGAAATCTCAACCGCTGCCTTGTGGATCCCGTTGTAGTAGTCGGCATAAAAATTGAACCAGACTCCCGACGTCAGATTCAGCCCATTGTAAATCGAGTAGCCGCCAAAGAATCCGCCGGCGCAGATTCCCAGGTAGTGCAAGCCGTCGTTCGTGACAGCGTTGTGGATGTTGGTCGTAGTAGTCGAGGAAAGGTTATGGCCAATCGTAATCGAGTTCCCGCCCGGGACGATCAACAGCTTGTAACCTTTTAGCTGTGTCTCGCTCATCCCATTCAGTTGGGAGGAATTCGCGGTCGCGTAAGTGAGGTTGTTTGCGCCGAGGATGGTTTTGACAGCAGAAACATCAGATGCAGATGTGC
This sequence comes from Acidobacteriota bacterium, assembly GCA_013289685.1. Taxonomy (GTDB): domain Bacteria; phylum Acidobacteriota; class Terriglobia; order Terriglobales; family Acidobacteriaceae; genus Sulfotelmatobacter. The sequence continues at coordinate 4,851 of JABCZL010000029.1, forward strand.
CCGTCCCGGTGAAAAGTAGGATGGGGGGAGTAGAGCCAAGATTCAACGCCACCGGAGTACTAGCGGGCGCTCCGAGCGTCGAGCCGGAGGTGCCACAACCGCTGAAGCCGATCAAAATAAGGGCCGTTGACGCCAGGACTAACATGTGGCCGGTTCTAGTCACTGCAGGGCGGAGGTATGAATTCATTACGAGACTCCCTTTAGAACGCATGACGGCGAGGCGCTTTTTTATCAGCGGTGGCCCGAACAGTTTATTAGGGTTTATCGGACTCGAACTAGACAGACTTCTGCTGTCCCGCGATTTTCCCCCAGATATGCCGAAAGTGGAAGTCACACTAGTACATGGGACGAGACGCGGAAGTACATGAGACCCCGGGAGGTTCTAGACGGCTTGGGTGAGCATCTGCTATATGACCGCAATGATCGTTCTAAGCTTCGCGAGCGGTGGAATCAGGATGGAAGCCCATAGGTCTGTCTTCCATTCAGGATCGCCTTCACGATACTGGTGGCCTCCTCTACAGACAGACGGTCCAATTGAGTGAGAAGCGCTTCCTGATCTGGATCCGCGGTGGGGCGTTGGCGGCCTGGGAGGGTGGGGGTATGAGGTTTCAAGCCCGCGGCTCGGGCTTTCTCGACTTCCTGAGCCAGGCCGGCAATCGTGGGCGATTCAAAAACGCTGCGCACCGGCAACTCCACTTCCATTGTCCGCCGGATGCGCGCAGTCATCTGCAGTACCAGCAGCGAATGTCCTCCGAGTTCGAAAAAGTTCTGTTCCCGTCCGACCGCTTCCACTTTCAACAATTCGCGCCAGATCTCAACCAACTGGGCTTCGCTTTCGTTGTGTGGGCCCACCCAGTCTTGCCCATCGACCAGCCGTCTTCCCCCGCAGTCGTCCAGCGCAGCCCGATTTACCTTTCCACTGGGCAACAGCGGCAGCTTTTCGATCTGCCAATAACTGGCGGGGGCCATGTGCTCGGGCAGCTTGATCCGCAAAAAGCGGCGCAATTCTCCCGCCTCCGGCACCGCCGTTCCGGCTCGGCCCACCAGATAGGCCGTCAACTTCTGCTGCTCGGCTTCTCCGCTTACAGCCACTACTGCTTCCCGCACCGCGGGATGGCTGGCCAGCACAGACTCGATTTCTCCCAACTCGATGCGCACTCCCCGCAGCTTGATCTGGGTGTCTACTCGTCCCACATATTCGATCTCGCCGTTGCTCCAATAGCGGCCAAGATCTCCGGTGCGATAGAGACGAGAACCTCGCCCAGGAACCAACCAGTTCTCCACGAAGCGTTCCGCGGTCAGTTCGGGCCGGTTGAGATAGCCACGCGCCAGCCCCTCTCCCCCGATATAGATTTCGCCGATAACGTTCACAGGTACCTGGCTTCGATGACCGTCAACAATGTAGATGGAAGTGTTTGCAATGGGCCGACCTATGGGAATAGCTTCCTCCTGCCCACTGATTTTGCAGAAGGAGGACCAGATTGTAGTCTCGGTCGGGCCATAGAGGTTCCAAACGGAGCGGCCGCGAGAGGTCAGTTGTGTGGCTAATTCCGGCGATAGCGCCTCACCTCCACAAAGAATCTTCAAATCAGGATCGCCGTGCCATCCGGCCTCGATGAGCAAGCGCCAGGTTGCGGGCGTTGCCTGCATGGCGGTTACTTTACTGTCTTTCAAAAGGTCTTTGAGCCGGTTTCCGTCAATGACGTCTGCTGAGTCGGCGATTACCAGCCGCGCTCCCGAGACCAGAGGCAAGAAGATTTCCAGCCCGGCAATATCGAAGGAGAGAGTTGTTACGGCGAGCAACACATCTTCATGATTTAGGCCTGGTTTACACTGCATAGAGCGAAGCAGGTTGACAACACTTCGATGTTCGATCGCCACACCCTTCGGTCTTCCAGTGGAACCGGACGTGTACATCACGTAGGCCAAGTTCTGCGGTGTAACGCAAGTGGAGGGATCAGCCCTGCTTTCATTCTCGATGAATTTCCAGTCTGGATCCAAAACAATGGTATATGGGCCGAACAAAGGACGGAGCGAGCTTTGGTCCGCCACCAACGCCACAGGTTTCGAGTCAGCCAGCAGAAAGGCCAGGCGTTCGTCCGGCAACTTCGGATCGAGCGGAACGTATGCGCCTCCGGCCTTCAGAATGCCGAGTAAAGCGATCACCATACTCGGTCCGCGGTCGACGCACAGTCCCACGGGTGCGTCTGGCGCGACGCCTCGTTTTAGAAGAAGCCTAGCCAACTGGTTCGCGCGGTCGTTCAGGTCTCGATAAGAAAGACATTGGCCGTGCGAGACGACGGCAGTAGTCTCCGGAACGCACCGAGCTTGTAGCTCAAACAACTGGTGAATACATGACTTTGGATACGTCCGGACGGTATCGTTCCATGTTCTTAGGAAGCGATTTTCACGGGAACTCACCAGCGGCAGTTCGGATAGTCTCTGTTCCGGATTCTCTATTCCTCCCCGTATCAGCGTCTTCCAATGGATCGCCATGCGAGCGACTGTCTCACGCTCAAATAGGTCGGTGCTGTAGTGGAACCGGGCCAACAGTTGGTCGGTTCGCTCGTCCAACTCCAGATAGAGGTCATACTTTGTTGCACCAGTGTCCACATCCATCTGTGTGAGCCGCCAACTGGGATCGATGTCAGGCATCGGCGGCTCTAGCGAAAAGAGCGCCTGGAACAGCGGATTTCGGCTGGGCTCTCTTTGAATTTTCAGTTCTCGGACAAGATATTCAAATGGCGTGCGGTCGTGATCGAGAGCGGCAAGGCTCCAGTTACGGGCGCGATGGACCAACTCGCGAAAACTTGGGTTCCTGGAAACGTCCGCGGGAACTACCACCGTGTTGAGGAAGTATCCCAGAAGATGCTCTGTCTCAGGGCGATTGCGGCCGGCAGTGACGGTTCCAATCGGAATCCGCTCCTCGCCCGAATAGCGTTGTAGCAGCGCCGCAAAGCCGGCCAACAATACGTGAAATGTGGAGCCCCCTTCCCTTCGACAGAACTCCCTCAATGACGCAGTGAGAGTAGATCGCAATTTGAATGGATACATCGAGCCGCGAAATGTCCGCGGATGTGAGTTGCTGTGGTCGGTCGGTAAATATACTTCGGGCAGAGTCCCGCCGAGTTGTTCGCGCCAGTACTCAATCTCTTTGGCAAGAGATTCCCGTGTGACAGTTCGGCGTTCCCAGCATGCATAGTCCGGAAATTGAATTTGAAGTTCCGGCAACGGATTAGGATCACCGGCTGAAAATGCTTTGTATAGCGTCGACAACTCGGGGAGAAAGACGCGATAGATTGCGACGCCATCAAAAATGATATGGCTCAGTGTGAGGTAAAGCCGATGCTCATTAGTGTCGAGACGGATCAGCTTTGCTCGAAAAAGTGGTACCTGCCCAAGATCGATGGGTGCTTGCGCATCGGCGGTAGCAATGCACCGGGCAGCGGCGTCTCTTTGCTCGCGCGGAAACTCGCTGAGATCAATAACGGGAAGTGAAATAGACAGATTTTCCTGCACTTCCTGAACGGGCTCTCCATCGACAACTTTGAAGGCGGTCCGCCAGGCTTCGTGCCGGCGAAGAATCTCATTGAAGCTCTGTTCCAGTGCTTTGACGTTCAGAGTTCCAGAATAGTGAATGGTGACGGGTTCGTTGTAGAGAGGAAGATCCGGCGCCAGCTGTGAATGAAGCCACACTTGCTCCTGAGCATGGGAAAGAGGGATACGCTCTCCGGACCTACGTCGCGGAATCTGCCTGGTCTCCGGACGGACTCCTAATTCGCCCCGGAGATACTTCTCGAGCAACTTCTGCTTCGCCTCGGAGTACTCAGGAGCCATCTCTCCCCCCAGACTCGATCGCAGGTTTCTTTCTCGCCTCATCCACATCGAACATCACGTGGAGAGCAGTAAGTCCGCGCAGACCGAGATTCTGGCGCCACTCAAGAGGAACGCTAGCGTCGAGTGTGAGATGCGGAAGCCGGGCCAAAATTCTCTCGAACGCGATCTGCCCCTCCAACCTGGCGAGCGCGGCGCCGAAGCAGAAGTGAGCAGCCCAGCCGAAGGCAAGGTGCCGGTTATCCGTGCGGGTGATGTCGAGGCGATCGGGGTCTGGAAACCGCTCTGGATCATGATTGGCGGCGCCCATTACCGCAATGACCGCGTCTCGCTTGCGAATCAGCTTGTTTCCTAACTCGACGTCGGCCGGGGCAAGCCGCGCCGTGTGCTGGCTAGGACTCTCGTAGCGTAGTAGTTCTTCGACCGCGGAAGGAATCAACGACGGGTCTGGACACAGTCGCTTCAGTTCACTCGGGTTTCGCAACAGCGAGAGCACTCCGTTGCCGATTAAGTTCGTCGTCGTTTCCTGGCCTCCGACCATGGTCACAATCAGGTTGGCGATGATTTCCTCTTCCGCGAGACGACTGCCCTCAACTTCAGCGGTCATCATCGCCTGGATCAAGCCTTCACACGGATGTGCTCTCTGTTCCCGCATGGCCGTTCGAAAATAGTCGCACAGCCCTTCGACGCTGCGCAGGACTCGAGGGAAGCGGTCGGGATTATGCTGAAAATTGCCCAGCATCTCGGCAAAATCCTGCGACCATTCTTTTAGTTGAGCATGGTCCTCGACCGGCACTCCGAGGAGTTCGGCGGTCACGATGGCTGGGGCCGGGCTTGCGAAATCGCAGATCACGTCCATGCGGCCCGCTTGAACCGCCGCATCCAGCAAACCGTCCATCACGTCTCGAATATGGGACCTGAGCCGCTCAACTCTCCGCGAGGTGAAAGCAGCGGAAGCAAGAGCCCGCAGGCGGGTATGGTCAGGGGGATCGAGAAAAAGCATCTGCCGCACCATCACCGCTGCTATGGGATTCAGCGCCGACAGGTTCAGCGCGGTCAGTTGCTCCGGCGTGGGGGTACGCTGAGCGGAAAAGTGATGGAGCACGTGGACCACATCGGCGTAGCGAGTGACGACCCAAGCATGCAAAAAAGGATCCCAGTGCACTGGGTCTTCGCTCCGCAACTGGTGATAAAGGGGATAGGGGTTCGCCAGCACGCTAGGATCGAGGAGATGGTACAAGCTGAGGTCGCGGGGGTCGACCGTCCGGGTAGGAATCGGCGATGCTGTGGTGGTCATATTGGAACCCCGCCGGATAACTCGTCGAGGACGCGCCGTGCCTCTTCGTCACTCATGGCGTTCAGCTGAGACCGGATCAGATTGTCAATTTCCGACGCAATGCCATGTACGCTCGGATGATCAAACAAACTCCGCAGCGAAAGTTCCACCCCGAACCTTTCCTGGATTTTGGCAATTAACTGTGCTCCCATCAGGGAGTGGCCACCGAGGCGGAAAAAATTGTCGTCCCTGCCAATGCGGTCCACTCCCAAGAGGTTCGTCAGAAGTGCGGCTAGCCAGTGTTCCACTTCTGATTGCGGCGGGTCGAACCCGTCGTCGGCAAGAACGTTCTCAGGCGTAGGCGCTGGCAGAGCGGCCCGATCTACCTTTCCATGCGTCGTCAATGGCAGACGGGCGATTTTGACAAATCTCGACGGCACCATGTACTCGGGAAGATGACTTGCCACGACGTTTCGCAGTTCGCTGGCGCGCAGATCGGCACCGGGCTTCATCACAATATAGGCAATTAGACGTGTCTCTCCGCCTTCCTCCGCACGGGCTGTAACACAGGTCGTCTCAACACCGGAGTGTCGATTCAGCACTGCACTGATTTCACCAGGTTCGATTCGATAGCCCCTGATCTTGACCTGATCATCAGTTCGACCGAGGAACATGATCTGGCCGTCGGGAAGCAAACGCGCCAAATCTCCGGTACGGTAGAGGCGAGATGGTTCTGCGGTAGCGAACGGATCCGGGAGAAACCTTTGTGCCGTCAGTTCGGGGAGATTGATATATCCTCTTCCGACAACGGCTCCACCAATCAATAGCTCACCGGGCATGCCTTCCGGGACTCGCCTCATCTGTTCGTCAACAATGTAGATTCGAACTTTTTCGATCGCCCGTCCGATTGTAGGAAGTCCGTCCGGCTTTGCATCAAGCGGAACGATTCCAGAAGTCGCGACCACGGTGCACTCCGTGGGGCCGTAATTGTTCACCAGCGCAAACGGAAGATCCGGCGGAGGATAGCGGCGCAGAACATCAGCCCCCGTCAGCAAGAAACGGAGGGAGGTGTCTGGCGGCCACGGCAAAACGATCATCGCCTCGGCCAGCGCGGTTGGAAGAAAACTTATAGTGATCCCGGTTTCAACCATCCAGTTGCGCAACCGCTCAGGCGTTGTGCGTATGGCATCGTCAACTATGTGGATGGTTGCTCCCGCAGCCAGACACGGCCAAAGTTCCCAAACCGCAGCATCGAATCCGGGACTGGCCTGCATTGTGGTCTTATCAGCGGCGGTGACCTGAAACGCTCGAAGATGCCAGCGTATGAGATTAAGCAGATTTGCATGCGTGATTTGGACGCCCTTTGGCCGCCCCGTCGAGCCTGATGTAAAAATCACGTATGCCAAGTCGTTAGATTTGACGTCGGGTATTTCCGGGAGTCCAGAACCTGGGCCGGGCAAAGCACCGTCTTTGTCGAGAACAATCTTTTCCCAGTCCCCTGCCGGTAACGGTTCGGAAACACTCGGCTGAGTCACTACAAAACGACATTGAGCATCCTCCAAAAGCATTGTCAGCCGGTTCGCCGGATCAGCCGGATCTAGTGGCAGGTAGGCTGCTCCCGCTTTCAAAATTCCGAGAGCGCCGATCGCAAACGCCGCAGAGCGCTGCAGGCATAGAGCCACCGGCGCTTCTTTCCCGACACCCAAGGACCGAAGCAGCGAGGCCAATTCATTGGCGCGGTCGTCTAGGTCCCGGTAGGTGAGTTGCTTGCCCTCTTCTACAACCGCGACGGCATCTGGCGTTGCCCTGGCTTGGGCTTCGATCAAACTATGCACACACATGGTTGGGGAACCAGTCAGTCCTTTCGCGTATATTCCGTTCCCGTTCAAGCGCGCACCGTTGCCCCTGCGCTGATTTTCAGGGCGGCTGCTTGTAGGGCCTCCTGTAAGCCTTCCAGGTGACGCTCGCCGGTTAAGTAGCTGATGATCATCGTACGGATCACGCTCTCGCCATTTACAGTTGCTCCAGAAATCCATCTCTGCCCATCGCGGTTGACTTCGTCGATGATCGCCCCATGCAAGACGCCCCTCTCCTGAACGCTGATCCCAGGCGCACGGAGCCGCAGATTCAGAATCGGCAACACCTGTGGTGCCGCCAGTTCGAAGTTGTCCGATGCCGTCACCCATTGGGCGAAGCAGCGCGCCAGTTCTATCTGGCGGTCCACCAGTTCCTGGTAGGCTTGTCGCCCGTGAACCTTGAGAGTGAGCCACAACTTCAGCGAGTTCATGCGGCGCGACCACTGAGCGCTGATGGTTAGATTGTCAGGCAACGTGCTCTTAGCGGTTTTCTGCAAATATGGGCACGGCACTGAGAATGTCGGCTCTAACAACTCGGGATGGCGGGTAAGTATAAGTCCGGCTGAAAACGGCATGGCCAGCCATTTGTGAGGATCGCTAGTGATGGAATCTGCCTGCTCAATTCCGTCTACCAGATGGCGATGTCGGTCGGAGAACAGCACTGCTGCGCCGTAGGCGCCATCGACATGGAACCATATGTCATGGCGCCGGCAAATCTCCGAGATAAGAGCTAACTGGTCAATCGCACCAGAGCTGGTAGTGCCTGCAGTGGCGACTACGCAAAAAGGCGCGTTGCCGGCCGCCAAATCTCGATTGATCGCAGCTTCGAGTTCCTCGACATTCAGTTGCAAGGAATCATTGACAGCGATACGGCGCAAAGCCTTGCGGCCGAGCCCAAGCAGGCCTGTCGACTTATCCAACGAATGATGCCCTTCCACCGACGCATAAAGAACCGGCTGAGCCGCACACGCGGCAACACCGTTTTCAACGACTCCGGGAAAGCGGCGAGATAGCGCGAGAGCTAGAGCGCTGAAATTGGCTTCATTGCCGCCGGTCGTGAAGGTTCCGCTGAATCCACCTGGCCATCCCACCAACTCTCCGATCCAGCCTACCGTTTCGGCTTCGATTCCCGAAGCCAGTTGCGATCTCGCAACAGTTGCGAGCTGGGGGTTCAACGCTGCCACCAGCGATTCAGCAAGGAACGCCATGTACGTTGGCGTGGGATTCATCATTCCGAGATAATGCGCACTCGGGATGTGGAATCCCCTATCGATCAGTTCGCGGCATAACTCGTCGAAGACCTTAACGGCGTCGTCGCCAGTCTCTGGGATCCGACTCAAGCGTCGGGGATAAGAGCGCTGTTCCGCCGCAACCTGAACTGGACGGTCGGGTAGCGAGCCGAAGTAACTGTCCACCACATCGATCAGGCGGGATCCGAGTTCGTGCCGCGCTTGGGAATTTAAGTCGAAATTCATGGCACATCGATGCCTATCAGTCAGCCGCGTCAGCCGCTCCTTCCCCAGCAGATTCCTTTCCCTCAAGCAGACGCTGCAACGCGCTCTGCAGTTCAGCCGGGGTTAGAGTGTCGAGCTTCTTCAGCAACTCCTCGCGGTTTGGATCTGTCGGAGTGCGTTGGCGACGTCGCAGCACCGGGGTATGAGCTTTCAGGCCCAGGGTTCGGGCTTTCACTACTTCCTGAGCCAGACCGGCAATCGTCGGCGATTCAAACACGCTGCGTACCGGCAACTCCACGTCCATGGTCCGCCGGATGCGCGCCGTCATCTGCAGCACTAGCAGCGAATGTCCTCCCAACTCGAAAAAGCTCTCGTCTACTCCCACCCTCTCGACCTTTAATAGCTCTTGCCAGATGTCCGCCAGCTGCACTTCGGTTTCGGTGCGCGGCCCAACCCAGTCATGCGAGTCCACCAGCGCCGTTGCTCCGCGCCCAACCAGCGCCCGATTCACCTTCCCGCTGGGCAATAACGGCACCGTCTCGATCTGCCAATAACCGGCTGGCACCATGTGTTCCGGCAGCTTGGTGCGCAGATAGCGGCGCAATTCTGCTGCCTCCGGCACTGTGGCCCTGTCTTTCATCACCAGGTATGCCGCCAGCCTCTGCTGCTCGGCTTCTCCGCCTACCACCGCCACCGCTTCCCGGACCGCAGGGTGGGTTGCAAGCACAGACTCGATTTCGCCCAGTTCGATGCGCACCCCGCGCAGCTTGATCTGCGTGTCAACCCGTCCTAGATATTCGATTTCGCCATCCCCACGCCAGCGCCCTAGATCCCCCGTGCGATACAAGCGCGCCGATTGCGGCGGCGCCATCCAGTTTCGAACGAAGCGCTCTGCGGTCAATTCCGGCCGGTTCAGATACCCTCGCGCCAGCCCTTCCCCGCCAATGTAGATCTCACCGCGAATTCTAATGGGCACGGCATTCGAGCCCTCATCGACCAGATAGACCTGGGTATTGCTGATGGGTTTCCCAATCGGCACGGAGGTGGAGTCCCGCTCGGCCACCTCATGGCATGTGGCATCCGCAGCCACCTCGGACGCGCCATAGATGTTCAGCATCTTCGCCCCTGAAAACGCGGCCCGGAAGCGACGCGCCAAATTGCCCGGCAACACTTCGCCACTGCATGACCATAATTTCAGCTCGGGTACTCGCTGTTGCAGGTTCGGGGCATGGTCCAGGAGGGCCCGCAGCTGTGACGGAACCAGAACGATGCGAGTCACGCGTTCACGGGCCAACACTCGCAGAAGCAACTCCGGGTCAAGCACGGCCTCTTGCGGGATAATCACGCTGGGAATCCCGGCCAACAGAGGACCAAATATCTCCCAGATTGAGTCGACGAAAGCTAAGTTGGTTTTCTGGCAACACACCTCACCCGATGCAAAGGGATACGTCCTCCACATCCAGGTAAAACGATTCATGCTAGCCCTGTGGGTTCCCTCGACTCCCTTCGGTCCGCCGGTTGAGCCACTTGTGTAAATCACATAGGCGGTTTGCTCGCTCGAAACTGAGTCGGGAAGAGGAGTCGACGATTCCCGCTTCAGTTCCTCGTCGTTGTCGAGTTCGATGACGTTCCGGGCATCGCCCGGCAAGCGGTCCTTGAGAGCGGAAACAGTGATCACACCTGACGCAGCAGCATCGGCGAGCATCGACTTGATGCGTTCCATAGGGTAGCCACGGTCTAGCGGAACATAGGCTGCTCCGGTCTTGAGGACAGCCAGCAGCGCCACGACCATTTCTACTGACCGGTCAAGGAGGATTCCGACCAGGCAGCCTGCTCCTATGCCCTTTTTGGCGAGTAAATGCGCCAGGCGGTTCGCATTGTCATTGATGTGCCTGTAGGGCCATCGGTTTCCTTCGGACAGCAAAGCCGTAACATCCGGTGTACGGCTTACCTGTTGCTCGAACGCTCCATGGATGGTCAGGTCCCGAGAATAGTCTGCGGCAGTGCGATTCCACTCAACCAGAACCTGCGCTCGCTCCTGGGCATTCATCATTGGCAATTCCGCGAGGCGCAAATCGGGGTTATCAAAAACTGCGTGCAACAAAGTCTCGAAGTGTCCCAACATCCTCCGCATCGTGGATTGCTCGAATAAGTCGGTGCGGTACTCGAACTGGCAATGAAACTCGCGATCCTCCCAGACTTCCACCGATAGATCGAACTTCGCGATGCCTGCCTCAAAAGCGATCTCCTTGATGCTCAGACCAGGAATCTCGAAGACCTGCTTTGGAATATTCTGGAAGGTGAACATGACCTGGAACAACGGATGTGTGTCAAGAGAGCGGTGTGGCACCAACACCTCAACCAGCTTTTCGAACGGGACGTCCTGGTGCGTATAGGCGTCGAGCGCAAACGCCCGGACTTGGCGAATCAATTCTCGAAACGTCAAACTGCTGGCAAAATCAGATCGGAAGACCAGCGTGTTCACGAACAGGCCGATCATGTTCTCAAACTCAACTTCGCTGCGCGCTGCAACCGGCGTTCCAACCAGAATGCTTTCTTGATTGGTGTAGCGCCAGAGCAGAGCCTGAAATGCGGCCATTGCGACCATGAACGGCGTAGCGCTTTCGGCGTGCGCAAATGCTTTTAGCTCTGCTAGAAAAACGCCATCCAAGCTGATCTCTTCCGTTCCTCCATGCCAGCCAGCGATGGTCGGGCGCGGGTGATCGAGGGGAAGGTCAAGCACACATTGGGCCCCAGCTAGCTTTGTTTTCCAGTGTTCAACTTGCCGGGTTAGCACATCGCCATTCATGCACTCGTATTGCCACTCTGCGTACTCCACATATTGCATGGGAAGTTCGGGCAAATCAGGCTCTTCGCCTCTGACAAGCGCCGCATAGCAAGTGGTCACTTCGCGAAACAAAATGGAGATCGACCAGCCATCGGTGATGATGTGATGCATCACCAGCAGGACGATATGTCGCTCTGGACCAAGGCGAATTACAAGGCTGCGCAGGAGCGGACCTTCCCTGAGGTCAAACGGTTTCCTGCCCTCCTCACCCACAATGCGGAGAGCCTCCGTGTCCGGATCGATTCCCGCAATGTTGGTTAAGTCGACTAGTGGAAGGTCAACATTCAAGTCCGACAAAACGACTTGCCTGGGCTGGCCCCGAACGGAATCAAACACAGTACGCAGCGAAGCATGCCGCCGGACGACGTTATCTAAGGCCCGTCTCAGTATCTCGAAATCAAGCGGACCGATGATCCGGAAGGCGCGAGGCAGGTTGTAGGCGGCAGTGCCCGGCTCAAGCTGGTCGAGAAACCACAAGCGCCGTTGTGCGAACGAAGCTGGAAAAGTTCCAAGGCTCATCTGGGCGCGCAAAGAACCCCATCATATTGTTGGAGAAGTGTTTGAAGGCCAATCGGGTGATTTGTGTACCGACCCCCCAGATTCCCTGTATTACAAACTCGATTTATGCGCCGAACCTACCAAATTCCCTGTATTGCGAACCCGATCTGACCGAGGCAGTCTTAGACGCTACCGATTTGCGCGCCGATGTCCGTTCATTCCCGAGTGCAGCCTTTGGCGATCCCTTCGCGGACAGAGAAGTTCGAGGTCTACCCGGCCTCTCTTTCACAACGACGATTGTGGTTCTTGAATCAGTTGCAGGCCCCAACCGCGGCTTACAACGTCCATGTCGGTCTTTGGCTCTATGGACCGCTCAATGTTGAGGCTTTTGAGGATAGTCTCCAGGAAATAGTAAATCGCCACGAGACCTTGCGCACAAGCTTCGCCCTGGAACGCGGTGAGTTGCTGCAGCGGGTTATCCAGGATTACCGCGTTAGCTTGCCGATGACGGATTTTGCGGATGTGGCAGAACCGTACCCGCCAGCGTACGAGTTCGCTAAGCGCGAGGTGGCAACGCCTTTTGACCTGGACAAAGGGCCGCTGTTTCGATCACACATCCTTCGCATTGCTCCTGAGGAACACGTCTTCTTCTGCACCATGCATCACACCATCACTGACGCCTGGTCGATGCAAGTCTTTACGAGGGAACTGGCGGACCTTTATGAGGCGCTCTCGGATGGGAAAACACCTGCCCTGCCCGAGCTCACGATCCAATACGGAGATTACTCGGAATGGCAAGGACACTTGCTGGAAACCGAAGTTGCCCACAAGCAACTGCTCTATTGGAAAGACGCTCTTGAGGGCGCGCCGACAGTTTTGGAGTTACCGCAGGACAATCCTCGTCCCGCCGAACAGACCCTGCAAGGTGCGAGCCACGACTTCGCTGTGCCTGGCGAAATCATCGCTCGAGTAACGTCTTTGGCGAAACAACACAAGGTCACGCCCTTCATGTTCTTGCTGGCGGTCTTCAAGGTCTTGCTGTATCGCTACAGCGGAGAGCCAGACGTGCTGGTGGGCGTGCCGGTGGCGGGCCGGACTCTGGTCGAGACGGAGGCTTTGATCGGATTCTTCGTGGAGACCCTTGTGCTGCGCGATGATCTGTCTGGCAATCCACGCTTCGTCGACTTGCTGGCACGAGTGCGCGAGACAACCCTGGGTGCGCTGGCAAACCCGGACATCCCCTTCGAAAAAATTGTCGAGGAGCTTCGGCCGGAACGAAACCTAAACTGCAACCCCGTCTTTCAGATCATGTTTTCGGTCATCAAGTCAGCCATCCGATCGCATCATTTTGGCAACATGGTCGCTTACCCCTATGTGGTGAACGGTAGCACGTCCATTCTGGATCTTTGCGCAACCTTCATCGAAGATAGCGATGGGAAGTGGTGGTTGCAAATCGATTTCAACACCTCTCTGTTCAAGCTTGAGCGTATCGCTCGAATGGTGGACGACTACCTCGAACTCCTTCAGCGGATCACCATGGACCTCGAGGTTCGTATTGACAGTCTCCCATTACTCGGCGCTTCGCAGCCCACGTTGACTGAAGCGAAACCGCGAAGGAACGGCCGAGGCAGACTGAAGCGCCGAGGCCAGATTGGTTTACCTGACAGACCAGAGGAACCTCCACCCGCTGCCGATGTGGAACAGGCGCTGCTCGTCGGGATCTGGAAAGACGTGCTCGGCTTGCAAAAGATTGGCATACACGAAAACTTTTTCGATGTCGGTGGACACTCCTTACTGGCCGTGCATCTCACGGCGCAAATCCAAAACGCAACCGGGCGCACCATCCCAGTCTCCTCAATCTTTCGGGCGCCCACGATTGAGACTCTGGCAAACCTCTTACGCGACCATGCGGTCGCCGAAGCCGATCCCGTCATTATGCAACTCGGTCAGGGCGGTAGTGGAATTCCTTTCTTCGCCGTTGCAGCTCCCGGAGTGGATTCCCTCGGCTATGCACTGCTCGCACGTCATCTAGGGAGCCAACGGTCCACGTACAAGCTTCAGAGCCCCGGGCCTGGGATCTGGGGACGCCCTTTTGAGCGGGAGGAACTCCACACATTGGCCGAGCAGTACGTGGGCGCGATTCGAACCGTCCAACCCCATGGTCCATACTGCCTTGGAGGCATGTGCGATGGCGTCAGGATCGCACAAGCGATGATTGTCCAGTTGGAGTCTCTCGGCGAGGAGGTCGCGCTTTTCGCAATCCTCGATACTTGGGTTCTCGAAAATTCTCAAGTTCGGATGCTCTGGGCGGTCGATTACTACCGAGAGCGCCTTCGCATGTTTGCTCATCTGCCTCTCCGTCAGAAACTCAGCACATTGCAACGAGTATTCAAACGATTGGCCGGGCACAAGGGTTCCGACAAGACCGGATGGGCTCAAGCGTACTGGCCCGACGAGAGCTTCCGCCCGCCCCAATTTCGCGCGCCTGTGATTCTCTTTAAGCGACCCAGACAGCCTTTTTACTATGTGCGCGACCCGGAAATGGGTTGGGGTGCGCGATCCACCAGCGGTGTCGAGATCTGCGAAGTGCGTTGTGGACACTTCGAAATCCTTCGCCAGCCTCATGTAGGAGTTGTAGCCCAAAGGATCTCGGAGCGTTTGCATGAGATAGAGGAGCAATCTAAAGCTAAGGCAACAACCTTGGCAGTACCTGGAACGCAACTAACGTGCGATTGGAAGAATGCTCTCGCTCCGAGTTCACCGGCCCTATTCTGAACGAAGGAGTCGGTAAGACATGACGCCAGAAGACGCGCCCATCACGAAGACTGCGGTCGTGCGCGATCTCGAGCGCTTTGTCTCGAGTCAACCGCCCGGGCTGGCGGAATGGCGGGCGGAATGCAGTTCGCCTCGGATCAGGATCATCGGCCCCCCCGCTTTCTCCTTCGGAGCGATTTTCTCCGGGTTGCGCGCGTTGATTCAGTACTCTGACCTTCTGTGGGCGCTGAGTTTGTTCCGGCTCAATGTTCGTTATAAGCAGTCTTTTCTTGGATGGGCTTGGGCGGCATTGCAACCGTTAGCCCTAATGGGCATTTACACCTTCGTCTTTGCGCACGTCACCAAGGTCAACACTGGCGGAGCTCCTTACACGATATTCGTATTCTCCGGGCTCCTTCCCTGGCTCTTCTTTTCTAGCTCGATAACGAACGCAGTTCATGGGATCGTGGCTTACCCCGCTCTGCTGACAAAGATGTATTTTCCGCGAGAAATTATTCCCTTGTCATACTTGGCAGCAGGCGTGACCGACTTCCTAATTGCTTCGATCATTCTTGCCGGTTTGCTGGCGCATTACCGCGTTGCTCCCACTTGGAATTTGCTCTACGCGATCCCGATTCTCGTCGTTCTCGGCGCCTTCGCTGCCGCGATGGCCCTGTTTTTGGCGGCGGTTCACGTTCGGTTTCGTGATGTCGGCCTCGGCCTGCCGTTTGTTTTGCAGGTGTGGATGTTTGCGACTCCAGTGGTCTACTCGCTGCAAGCCGTACCACCGCGCTACCGCAACCTCTACAGGCTAGATCCCGTAGCCGTAGCGATCGACAGTTTCCGTGGGGCAGTGCTCTATGGACACGCTCCCGACGCTCGCATACTGACCGAAGCCGGGGTGGAGATGATCGTCGGCTTGACGCTTGCCTATGCCTTTTTCAAGTCGGCCGAGGCAACGATGGCCGATGTCGTTTGAGAAACGCAATGATTGATCTTGCGCTGGATCGGGTTTACAAGAAGTATAAGCTTCGTTCAAAGGGCAATTTGCCCAAGCGTTGGTACAGAGGTTTTGTGAGGCGTCCCATAGAAATGTGGGCGCTCCAGGACGTCAGTTTCGAGGTGAAGGAAGGCGAGGCCCTCGGCATTGTTGGACACAACGGCGCCGGCAAGACGACGATATTGAAGCTTCTCTCCAGCATTACCGCTCCAACCCGCGGCCAAATCACCATTCGCGGCAGGCTTGCCGCCCTCATCGAAGTTGGGTCAGGGTTTCATCCCGAACTCACCGGCCGGGAAAATGTCTACCTTCACGGAGCAATGCTGGGCATGCGACGATTAGAAATCGCACGAAAAATGGACAGCATCGTCGACTTCTCGGGCGTGGAAAAATACATTGATGAACCGGTGAAACGTTATTCTTCCGGGATGTATGTCCGCCTTGGGTTTTCCGTGGCCGCTCATCTTGAACCCGAGATTGTGCTGCTCGACGAGGTGCTCGCAGTGGGCGACGTGGCGTTTCAGGCGAAATGCCTCGATCGCGTCTCTGCGCTGAGGAAAAATGGGGGGACAATCGTCTTTGTCTCTCATGATCTCGCTTCCATCTATCGCCTGTGTGACCGGGCCATACTGTTGGATCGCGGACGCATGATTATGGATGGCCCTCCGCGCGTGGTTGTGGACACGTACCAGAAAATGACTTTCGGCGATCACGAGACACCCCCCGAATCGCAGCTGGATACTGGGAAGGCGGCGGAGTGCCTTAGCGTTGCCTTTTCCGCCCCCGATCCGCTCGATGCGGTTCGAACCGGCTATCCTATGATTGCCCATCTTAGATATCGCGCCACGACCACTGTTCCCAACGCTATATTTCGGATTTCCGTCTACTGGCCCAGCGGATACCTTTGTGCACAGCTTACAAACGAATCCTCCCACTTCGGCCTGACCGTTGAGCCCGGCCGGGGCGAGATCACCTTCGAATGCCCCGTGTTGCCAATCCGGCCCGGACTCTACCGCGTCGACCTCGTCATCGAATCAGATGGGCGGGAAGTGGACTCGCGACAGCATTGCTCAACCCTCTGTGTCGAAGCAGGTAAATCGGCAATGGGGGATTTTTATGTCGAAAATGTGTGCAGCATTCGGCTGGATTCTCGCTGAGCACACAAACGACCCGAGGCATCATGCAAGTATGTATGTTTTTCAAGAATGGAGAGCCCCCTCGGAAGGCTTGGGCATAGTCGGTGAGCCTCAGACGTGCTCATCGCGGGCGTATTTCGCACCCTAATCACAGAAGCGATGCCAAAGAAACCGTTGCCCGCCGAAGGCCACGTTGGGATGGTGGCACCAGCCCGTCGACTGGAATGAGGCGAAACGCGACAATTGATGATTTCTCTGGCTCGTCGCTTGTGCCGTGAGTGCAGCTCTCAGCTAGCTTTCGGCTGCGGTAACTCTGCTACTTCTCGAATGGTGGGAATGTCTGATCCTACCATTTTTAATTTCGGGTCACGTTCGATCTCACGGAGGATCTCTCTCGTCACGCGGTCGTCAATTTCGCTGGCATTTTGCATCTCCGCGGGGAAGCTAACAATCACTTCAAGTCCTGAAGGCGTGAGCCGGAAGCCGACCCTTGGGCGCAAGGGGGCCACGCTGACTGACCCGAGGTTCATCTCCATCTGCATTCTTTGGCGCTCCAGGTTGACCTGGTAGTCCGCGAAAGCCGCGTCCACCGCCTCGACCATGCGTGTCTCAACTCCGCGGTAATTGCCGTCGGAAGCCAGAGTCAGGGTCATTTCGTGCCAGACAAAACTGGTGCCCGGAATTTGTTTGAACATCCCCACCGTGGGCTGAAAGACAAACGCATTCGAGAATGCCACCACGCGGCCGGTAGGCTGAACATCTCTTCCGCTACCGCCGAGTTCCATCACGTGCAGCCGCACCAGTCCAATCTCCACCACCTCTCCCGTCACACCGGAGATTTGCACGCGATCTCCCACCCGTACGCCGTACTTCCCGATGAGAAAGAAATAGCCCGCCACCGACAGAATCACATTCTGTAAGGCAACAGCGACTCCCGCCGTGAGCAGACCCGCAAAGGTCGCTACGGAGCCGAGTTCGGTGGCAAAGCTGAATGCGATGACCAGCACGATGGCGAGCCACAGCCCGATCTTGCGCAAGAGAAGCATCTGGTACCTGCGCCGCGTGTCGTGCACATAACGGAAGATCATTCGGCGCCAGATTTCGGCCACACCCAACACCATGCCCAGGACAACGGCTAAACCTAAGAGCCTGAGCAGCAGATTCTTCAGATCCGTCGAGTACTGACTTTTGACCGCACTTCGCCAGCTGGTCAGGTTGCGCGAATACAGATCAAGCAGGATGGCCTGCTTGCCCAGAGGAACAAAAGATGCAGACTCGAGTTTGAATTGCGCAGTGAGATTGTCGAGCTCAGTTTTGTTCTGCGTCAGCAGCGTGAGATTGTTGGGGTCGGGCTGTGCAGCGATGGTGTCGCCCTGATGGGCCATCTGTTTCAGATCGTTGACGAGCGGTGTTTGCAGCTGCTTGGAGCTTTGCGCGAGTGCGCTTGTCAATTGAGTTCCCTGGTCGAGAGTGTGCATCTCTTGGGACACGGACAAAAGATCAGTGATGAGGCCCCAAATGCCTGGGGAAGCCGGTTTGCCGGCCGCCAGAACCGCTGCGGAAGAAGGATTGTCGCGGCTGGCAGCGTTGCTGCCGGAGGGTCTTGTCAACGCGGAGGGAACAGAGTGGCTTAGAGCGTCAATCTGGGCGGCCAATCCCGTCGCCCCAATGCCCTCCGTCGTGGAGCCCACGAATTCCATCATGGTGTGGAGCACATCCCGCCGGGTGTCAAAGAGCTGCACTTCGCTCTGCAGTTCCGCAGCCGACGATTCTAGGTCCTGCCGTTTGCGACCTGTGGCCGTCTCCAACTGCTTTCGGAGTGAGTCGAGATTCTGTTCGGCCTGACGCGCCTGAGCGTCCAGCTTTAGGTACATCTGGCTCAGTGCCTGGTAACGCGAGGGAGTCGTCTGAGACTGGCCATTGCTCCCGCGGTTCCCCCTTCCCTCTTCGGCGCGGGCAAACTCGAAGGAAAGGCGGACAATTTCATCGCTGATCTGTGCGTTATCGTTGGCGAAGAATACATCATTGGGCGTGCTCGCGGCCTGCCGCTCCAGCGCGATGTGACGATACCAGACGATCGTCTGATCCAGAAACTGGAGCACGTTCTGCGCGTTCGAAGCGCGGGGAGCGTCCTGTTGCTGAGGCCAGGCCGCGGGAAAAACGGTGACTGTGAAAAGCAACGAAAGAATAGTCTTCCACCACAGGAAGCGCAGCCCGTTCCGCGCAGTCGAAGCCCTCAAATGCTGCAAGGTTGAGATCTTTGGCGGAGATTCTTGGACCCGTTTATGCACCAACAATACTGGCAAGAACAGAGTTAGGCCGCCAATCGAATGAACCAAGTAGGCACCCTGAGGAACTTGCCGTACGAGAATTGTCGCGACAAACTGAAACTCCGTCGCCATGGGAACGGCAATTCGTGAAGTAGTTCGGTAGGAGTTGGAGTTGGATTTACCTGTTGGTTGGTTGCTTGCTCCGCTTTTTGTCGCGCAAAACACGACAAGGGGCGCGACTTTTGAACTCTTGGTACGGCGCTTGGTCGGACCGGAGTACCGCCTCTGAAGGTTCTGACCAAAAAGGGAGAGAATCCATCTCTACGCTGGCCTGCGTCTGAGGTCGCGCTCCCCTGCCTTTACAAGTCCTCCCCCAGAACCTGCAAAGCTTAGTGGAAGCTAGCGAATCAACTGCGGAATAGAAATAAGGTAGACGCTTTAAAGTTCGATCGTGGAGCCAGCATTTGAATCTACAGTACAACTGTTCAACTCACGCGTGTAGACGAAACCCTTCAACTCGACTTGAGCCGCCTGGGACGGGTTTCTGCTATTCGCCGCGGTTTCGGGAACGTCAGCACAGGCCGCAAAGGCAACGGGGCATCATATTCCGACCGCAATTGCAGTCTACCGAATTCGCTGTATTGCGAGACTGGGGAAAGCCCGACTAGCCTCATATGGCGCCGCTGGACCGTCTGGTACCGGCACGCAATGCTTCGCATGGAAGATAGAATTCGTCGACTGTGCTCGGAACTTCTTGCCAAGAAAGGCGACGAGGACATCAGGCCGATACTCGTCGAACTTCGGGACGCATTGCACCTGCACATCGAACGCCTGAGAGAGCGCTTTGGCGCTTATCCCTTCCTTGTAGAACGGCGCGCCCGAAACGACACTTCCCCGGTGAATAAACAAGAGCAGGAAAACATGGCGCAGAAAACCGGCTCGAGAGATACGGGCACTTAAGCTACTGGACAACTATGTTGGTAGGCTTTTCGCTGGGTGGCACCCGCTTAACCCAGTGGCGTCGGCTGCCGCTTCTTCGCGCTCCTCCAATACCTGAAGTAGCTCTTCGATGATGGCTACGAATCTTTCTGGGTCTTGCTCGAAAATGGCCCGCTCGCAAAGTTCTCTCCAACGTTCTTTGGTTGCGCCTCGCAAGGTGTTACCTCCAAACTGGGTACCCCACTTCACTATTCTCGCGAACTGATTTCAGTAAGCGATACCTCCGACCGCTTGATCAACGGGCAAAAAAGATAGCTCCACAGCTCCACACTGGGGAGCAATTGTGCCGCCAAATCAGTTCCCGACCCAAAAGTCGTCCTGCGACAGCTACTTGGGGAAGTCCGTTCGATTTGGGAATGGGGGAGGAGATAGGGTAGAGTTTGCTGTCCGAGGCTCGCGGGTTCCGTCCTGAGCAATGGCATACAGGGCTCACTGTATTCCATCGCCGCCCAGGCCGTAGGTAGTGTAGAGTATTTTCGGATACTGCCCAGGCGCCGGGGTTCCCCTCGGATTTTTAACAATTCCAGAACGCAGGCGCGCCATGGATGAAAAGATCAACATCCTGATCGTCGACGACCAGCCAGGCAAGCTGCTCACCTATGAAGCCATGCTCGGTGAACTAAACGAGAACCTGATCAAGGCTCATTCGGGAATGGAGGCCCTGGAACACCTCCTGAAAACCGACATAGCGGTCGTGCTCATGGACGTGAGCATGCCTGGAATGGATGGTTTCGAAACAGCGCAGATGATTCACGATCATCCGCGCTTTCAAAACACACCTATTGTCTTCATCTCCGGGATTCACATGACTGATCTCGATCGGCTGAAGGGATATCAACACGGAGCTGTAGATTACGTTTCCGTTCCTGTTGTTCCAGAGTTGCTTCGGGCAAAAGTGAAGGTGTTTGCCGAGTTGCATCGCAAGACACGGCAATTGGAAATCCTTAATGCCCGCATGACTACTTTGCGGGACGAAGAGAGGAGACTTCTCGCGCGCGAGTTGCACGACAGTGTTGGGCAACTTCTGGCTGCCATCACCATTAACACTGTCTTAATTCAGGCGGAGTCCCAGAAGCTAACCCCTGACGGGGCCAAATGCCTGTCGGAAAACGCTGCGATGGTTGAGGAGGTCAGTAAGGAGATTCGCACCATTTCCCATCTGCTGCATCCTCCGTTGCTGGATGAAGCGGGTCTTGCATCTGCGCTTCAGTTGTATGTCGAGGGATTCTCCGAGCGCAGTAAAATCGACGTAAAGCTCGACATCCCGCGGAGTTTTGCGGGTCTATCCAAAGAGGTGGAGCTTTCAATCTTCCGGGTTGTGCAGGAGTGCCTCACCAATATTCATCGTCATGCCGGGAGTCCCACAGCTGGAATTCGCATTATTCAAGACGGCGCTTGCTTAAGAATTGAGATCGAAGATGCAGGCAAAGGAATCCCACCTGAAAAGGAATCCGCGTTCGGGTCGCCGGCCAAAGGTGGCGTCGGGCTTCGCGGAATGCGAGAACGCTTGCGTCAGTTAGGTGGCACTCTGCAAGTCCAGTCACAAGGCCGCGGAACACGAGTGACTGCCATTCTACCCGTGGTACGTGTCACGGCTGTGCCTGCGGTCCAAGAAGTCAGCAGCCGGTCGCTCTGACCTGAGGCGAACCGCGAAGACGCGACGACATTGTGATCGGCTTCTGTCCTTGGCGTCCATCGTCGATCTTTCACCGGCTTTTGTACGGTATCGACCGTAGTTACTTCGCCGGATCAAATCCGTAAGGTTGAGGTAACCCTTCCTCGTGCCGTCCGTCGGGCCTGTACGTTGCGGCGCGGCCAGCAGCCTGCCAAGGGCCCTGGAGGCTGCGTATGATTCACACCGTTCTGATAGCGGACGACAGTCTATTCATGCGGAAAGCCCTGTGTGAGCTCTTCGATCGGGAAGAGGACTTCGATGTTTGCGGAGAGGCGGAAAACGGAAGCGAGGCAGTTGAGAAAGCTCGGCAATTGCACCCTGACTTGATTCTGCTGGACCTCGCGATGCCGGTGATGAACGGCTTCGATGCAACCCGCATTCTGAAACGGGTGATGCCAGAAGTGCCAATCATCATGTTCAGCGGGTACAGTGATTCGTCCAGCGAGAGAGAGGCTCGTTCCGTCGGTGTATGGGCATTCGTCTCAAAGTCTGAGCACATTTCCGTCTTGCTCGGTCAAGCGCGCCGTGCCCTGGGAATCCAATAATCACCAAGGGTCCCGCCTCTTTCCGCAAGTGATAGTTGGCCGTGAGAAGCTTTTGTTCCTGCATTCTCGACAAACTGGACTGGAGGTTGCAATGATGCCAGATTCTCAACTTGTCCGAGGTGATATCTGCCGAGATCCAACGGGCTTGCGGGTCAAAGTAGAGGATGTTGACACTTACGATTACGTCCACTTCTCAGTCATTGACGACAGCAATTCGGGAGAGGATAAGGAGGAACCGGGACAGATGTCCCACGTGGCTTTCGCTCATCGCTTTGCGAAGCTGGGCAATTTATTTGATTGTAGGAAAGCTGCCTAATTTAGAGAATGCTCATCGTAATTACCCGAGCAGCGGGAGCTTGTCGCCGGACGCGGGGGGAGACCCGGACAGAATCGAGACCCGCCCAAACGCGGGTTGCGGCCGACTCTGGAGTCATTGTCTGCAAGCACCCTTATCCATGCATTTGATTTTCGTCGGCAACCACATAATAAAGTGTTTGAGCCCAAACCTCACGAGGGTTGGACTGACGGCGAGGGCGTGGACCAGTGAACCTTGAGCTTTTGTCACCGCTCTCTGAATTGCCCTGCCGCCAGCGGGTAAAACGCTAAGGCAGACCAAGCCGCTGCGAAATGGCCTGAAAGTGATGTATCCGGCATGCGGGTGCCATTTGGCGTGATCCGCTGCGGTACGAAGTTGTTAGCGTCGTTGCATCCCTAGCGGCAGTCTTCGCGCCGTACGCGGATCGCGGAAATAGCCCATTGACGATGGTGGGATAATCTCTGGATGGACGTATGGTTGCAGACTGAGGAAGCAGCCAAGGGCGCGTCTTTCAGGTTTCGTTTTGCCCGCAGTCCCCAGCAGGCAACGTCGATGACCCAGAACAATGCCCGTGAAGCGATGCACGGAGCGAAGCGCGAATATCCTGATTACACGTGGGAAATGGCGTAACAGCGGCGAATTTGTCGTGCATGGGCAGAAGACGTAGGAAAGGTTCCTGCCGACGTCTACGGCTCAGTGGCGCGATGCAATGCGACCTTGAGAATGTAGCACTCCTCGTGGACAGCGTGCCCGAATTCGTCCGTCTTGCTAGTCTCAAGCTTCACGGGTTGGCCGCAGATGCTGCAGATTGGCCCACCTGGGACAGAAGGGTCGGGGACGTTTGGCACCTATGTCGCCCTCCGTACGTGGACTGGCGGCGGGGGCGCAGACCAGTGAACGTCACCGCTCCGTTGGAAGTTGCCCCACCCGCCAGCAGATCAACGTTAGGAGACTGCCAGTAGTCAGCGGAATGGCCCGAACGTGATGGGTTCGCGCACGCAGGTGCCAGAGACAGGCGGCTGCGCCTCGCCGATAATCTCGTAACGCCCCTTCGATCAACTACAACTTGGCACAGACGTGGGCCGAACATCTGTGCGGAAGGTGTCACGCACATGGATCATGTCATGTCGGCCAACAATTCTCCGCCGCCTCCTCCCCACCGCATCGCTATCATAATGTCCCCCGAGGGCCGCTTCCTGCAGTGTAGAGATTGCCACCTGACCCTCAGCTTCCCGGACGGAGCGCAATACGTCACAGTCGTGCTGCAGTTCGAGTCTCATCTTTGCAGTTCGGCCCGGTCGATCACATCGAGCGTATGATGGCCGTGTGTACTTGGAGAGTTGGAACATGCAATGTCAGCTAGCAGAAGTTCTCCGCCGCTTCCTCCTCACCGCATCGGTATCATAGTGTCCCCCGAGGGCCGCTTCCTGCAGTGCAGAGATTGCCAACTAGCCTATACCTTCCCAGACGGAATAAAATTCGACGAGATCGCGAAGCAGTTTGACGCTCACTCATGCGTTTCCCCGATCCGCACGCCAGCCTGGCAAACTGATCGCCGCTTCGTCCTCCTCCGGTATGAGGGCAAAGTTCCGGCGCTGGCTTCATGCGCCAGGTGTGAGCGCAAGTTCTTCACTCCAACCACCCTCATGCGTGACGCGAGGGGAGCCGAGGAGTACCTGGGACGCAAGTTCGATGTTCATAAGTGTGTCCCCCATCCACACTAGGCGCACCGTGCCACCGGCACCATACGTGCGAGGGCGGGTAGACCATCGGGCGTCCTGCCCGTTCGTACACGAGACTATGTATGAGATTGGTCGAGCCATTCGAGAAGAAGGTCGGCCTCAGTTAACAAGAGCCTCATCTGCAGTAGCAGTTTTCGCTGCAGGTTTCGGTCGTCGGTTTCCTTGAGGTTCCAGAGGGTTCGCTCAAGTTCCTGCGCCAGGTTGTCAAAGTTCCATTCGGCAGGAAAGATTGCCACAGGAGATTGCTTATGGGCCATATAGTTAGGTCGCGCCCTGAGAAGGGCGGTCGTGAGGATCAATTTCGGTGGGGCTACTACCGACGCTAACCCATGACCACCCACGCATTCTAACTATCGAGGCTAGTCGGCGCTGCCGAGTCGGTCCATACGGCGAATCTAGTACGGTCCATATGCTGAATCCAGTATGACGAAGCTCCTCGAGCCTCTTGTGTTTTTACGCAGCGCGCCTGAACTTCGCCCACCTTGCCCGCTGCGCCGCCGCTATTCTCCGGCGCCCCGCCGCTGAGATCGTCCTCCTCGGCTTCGGCGCGTGACCCTTCACTTTCGCCCATCGCGCCTTCTGCGCCAGGCTGATCTTCCTGCGGCCGGCTGCGGACATCGTGCGTGATGTGCCGTTCGAGCTGACACTTCCGAGCGCCGAGAGGGCTGCGTCTATGCTTCGACAATCGCGAAGCATGGGGCAGCCGAGGTCGTGGGTGGTGCGAGGGTGGGCCAGCCCTCATAGTCGTGATAGAGTGATCCCACACATGCACTTTTTGCCAGTACCGACGGATTCGCGGACTCGTTCGTCTAGTGGGCCGTTCAGGTTCGAGCGCGACATGTTTGCCAGCGTTTCGGAACTGATGCCTCAGCACATCGCGGATGCTCGTGATCGCGTCTTTCAGCTTAGGGAACCGACAGTTGGAAGCGTTATACCCGATCTTCTCTTCGGCGAATGGGGAGCTGGGTTGCGCCCGTTGCGCCGCAACTTCACCTTCATCGAGGCGCGGATTATTGCGCTGCTTGATGAACATGATGAACTGCTGGAGGCTGAGATATCTCAGATGCTGCACCTGAGCGATCCCGCAGCTGCGCGGGCGTTCAAGGGTATCGAGCGCTCGGGGCTGATCATTCGCACACGAAACGGCACGATATCCGGACCCACCCCAGGATGCGTCATCAGTCGCCGCGTCACCGGGCGCTTCTCCACTTCCTCTTTCCAACGCCCGCGTCAGTTCCTGGATCTTCGGCGTCAGTTGGTCGAGTACGTCGAGCAGGTCCGGGCGTCGTCGGCTCGCCCACCGAGCCAGCACTAACGACTCCAGTTCACTGCGTCCTGCCGGCCGCCATAATGCTTTCTTGCGCCGCAGGCCCTCGTTGAGCGCCACCACATGCAGTTGATTCTTCACCCGGGTACGCATCTGCACCAGGCGGTGACGATGCCACAGGAGTTGGCGCAGATCGCGATTCTCGGCGTCCGCTACGGTCGCTCGCGGATCGGGTGCAAGATATCCCGTCGCACGTAACTACTGGTGCCAGGTTATCTCATCTCGCCCGATCAATCGTCGTCCGGGTCTGTCGGCGGCCTGCGGTCGTCTAGAAAATGTTCTGCGCTCAGGGGAGCGGCGATGGTCTGAAACCGGGGCAGGAGATGGCGGAAATCGAAGCAGTCCGAAAGATCGTCGGCACGTTCGTCGGCGTATCCCAAGGATGGCAGTCCGTAGATCTCTTCAGTGAATTTCAAAATGCTCCCAAAGTCGTGCTGCACGTGCGAGACGTAGCCTCTCCTCGCGTAGGGCGAAACCACAATCAGAGGCACCCGGAAGCCGTAGACGTAGCCTGATCCCCAGCTGCTACCATCGTTGATGACTTGGGGAGGAGGGACGTGGTCATACCAGCCACCCCAGTCGTCCCAAGTGATGATCACCACCGTATGTGACCAGTAGGCACTGGCACCGATAGCGTTCACCACCGAGGCGACCCAGGATGGGCCACTTCCATCGTTGATGCTGGCGTGGTCGGAGGCTTGACCTGTGGGGATCACCCAGCTCACAGCCGGAAGTTGGCCCGCGCTGATGTCGGTCAGGATCTGACGGTTGTCCTGCACCACATGCTTGACCCACAGGGGCCCCGCGCACTCGGAACCAACCGGGCCACAAAGATGCTGGATTGCGTTGGGCGCAGTCCAGATCGAGCCTGGAGACGGGGTGTAGTACTTCCAGCTGATCCCCGCCCTGTCGAGCAGGTCCGGCAGCGTGGAATGCTCGAAGCAGGGATACATGGTTGACGCTTCCTTGCCGCCGGGATCGATCAGCCAGACCCAAGCGGTGGATGGGGCAGCGCAGCCCGTGCCCAGATTGGTATTCTCGGCCGCAAACAAGTCGCTGGTCGCGGTGGGCGCCGACGTGCCCGCAAGAAGGAACTGATGTGCGGGGAAACTCGGCCCTTCGTTGGTTTGGAACATGCGGTCGCCGAAGGTATATTGCCGTGCCAGTTGGAAGTAGGGATCTACGTCCGAAGGCTTCACATACTGGAACTGTGGGTTGGTTGGGCATCCGGACGTGCCCGCTTTGCAGGCTGTAACTTTGTCCGCGCCATCCATCTTTCCGTTGTCGTACATCCGGACGAAATCAGAGTGACGGTGGCCGAGGTCGTAACTGTTCACCAGCGAAATCGGCACAAGAGTGATCGTTTCCCCACGCGAGTTCACGCCCTGGTCGGCGATGTCGGCATTGGGTAGCCCATGAAACAAATTGTCGGGAGTGCGGTTTTCCTGGACGATGATGACGACGTGCTGAATTAATCCCTGGGGGATCGTGTCGCGACGCGTGCTGCCTGCGCTTGCATTCAGATTCAGCAACAGAGCGCTGGCGCAAAACAGGAGTACTGAGACACACCAGAATGCGGTTCGGCCCATAGGAAACTCCCTCGAAGGCGGCCAAATGAACTCCCGCTGCAGCGAAACATCCGATCTCTGCATGGGGACCACCTCTATGTGTGGAGGAGTATAGCCTCCATGACGGATTTTCCTCCCGCCAGAGACTCTTTCGCAACCATGACACGATATGTCCGCTGGTGCTGAGGTGTGTCAGAGTTGTGTCAAGCGTTTGTAAGAACGTGGTCTTTTCGACGGGAGTTCTTATGCACGCAATTAGAGCAGTCGCTGAGGAGACGATCAACGGAGCGATTGAGGGTTGGAGACCGCAAGACCAAAAGGACCTCGCACTGAGGCGCTGATCTCAGACATAATTGTCGGGCCGTAGCGACCATACATCGCTCGGATAACGGTTCTGAGTGCTATGGCCTTCCATGAGAAGGCCGGTCGGAGTCAAGTCGATTTTTGCGGTTCGTGAAACATCGTTGTTCTTCCGCCGAGTGGCCACTGTCGCCATGCTTCCATCCGCACTCTCGAGGAGCG
>JABCZL010000030.1 GCA_013289685.1 Acidobacteriota bacterium
ACGGTCAGGTGCCTAGTCTCAAGCTGAACGCGAATTTGATGAAACTCGCGCACTTTAACGACCTTGGCCCCGCCAAGAACGATCCTTCCTCGTTTAACTTGATAACCACCGATCTGGAGCTAGCCGATGAGCGGATTTCGAGCAGGCTCATCGACATCGATGGCTACGGGGTTGACGTAGACGGTTCGGGTAGTGTCAGCGTGTCAGGCTCTGACGAGTTGAACTATCGCGGGTTGGCGGAGATCACAACTAAGGAGAGTTTCTTCACGAACACCGTTGCCCGGCTATCCGGAGCTTCGTTGGTAGACGGTAAGTTGCAGTTTCCCTTTCGGATCGGCGGAACCATCGACAGCCCGGTGTTTTCCAAGGGCAAGGGTGACAAGGACGTAGACGCTCCGCAAATTCATCGATGAGTGCCAGCTAGAAAATTGCTCCGCGCCTGCAATCCTTGGTCAATCGCATGATCAGTACGCTTGGCGGCATTTTCAAATCGTGGTGCTAGCGTATCCTCAAGTTCTACATGCTCATTTCGAAGGTGTTGTTCCGCCTGTGCCTGCTCCGTCCGAGCCTGTTGCTCCTGTTTTTGCAACAGTTCAAGTTCCGACTTCAGGGGCGGAAGGACAACATTCTCAAATTCTTGTTGGCTACTTGGTGAGGTGTTGCTGCGGTTCGCCATCGCCTTATCCTGCTCAAAATCCTGTACCTTGTGGTGCCTAGCATCGCGCCATCGACAACCGTAGAGCGCAGTCCCAGATCAACACTTTCGTAACCTGCTCGTAATTTGGCATGCTCATCTGGACGTGCCAAAATTGGGCGTAATCTTGAGCGCAGTATATGGCGCTTATTGTTCGGCGGATCAGGCAGTTCCTCCCCACAAGCATTCTGCACACACGCGTTTGCGACGGGCTTCTGATCGGTTTTCTCATGGTCAAAATGATCCGGGCTGCCCAGAGCACCATCAACCTGCGATGCGGGAGTCTAGTAGCTCGTCCTAAATTGACCTTTGTACTTGGTTTTCTCGCGACGGTCATCGCCGTCTTGGCTTCTCTCTCGTGGTTCCATCGGAATCAGGTAGACGAAGCCCTCTCTGCCCAATTAATTCTCGATCAAATTGCAGCTGTTACGCGAGAGATCCACACTCTTACGTTGACAGCCTTGCACCAGCAAAACCTGACACCCAAAGCGGAAGCCGAAATGCGGGCGGCAAGACAGGCACTGCCTAAAGCAGTACTGGCGGCACGCGCGCATGCTTATCAGACCTCTGACCTGGAGACAGTCTGGCCTGTGTTAGACAACTACCGTACGTCGGCCGGCCGGCAATGGATCCTTATGCAACTTGGGGACTTTGACGAGGCAAAGCAGGTCGATTTCCAGGCAGGCAGCCCCCAGTTTGACTTGATGCAGCACCGACTGCAGATCGCCATTGAAGCCGAGGACAAATGGGTCCAAGTTGTTGCGCTGAGAGCTAGAAACGAATTGCTGGCGGCCGCAATATTGGCAGCGACTGCCATCCTGATATTTTTTCTCCGGCTCCAGAAACAGGAGCACGTCGGCCAGTTGCAAGAAACAGAACGCAACGCCCTCCGGGAGAGCGAAGAGCGCTTCCGCGCTCTCACCGAGCAGTCAACCGACATTATTCTTATCGCCGATGCTTCCGGCCAAATCAAGTACGCTAGTCCTTCCGTTCATATAGTTCTTGCGGTGCATGAAGATCGCCTTGTGGGAACGAACATGATCGACCTAGTACATCAGGACGATTTCGCGAAGACCAAGATCTCGGGGCCCCTATCGGTAGCGCATGGACAGAACCCGATCGTCGAGTTCCGGCTACCACATGCAGACGGAAGGTGGCTCTATTTCGAGTGTGTTGTTCGAAACTTGATACAGCACAAGAATATCGGCGGCATCGTCTACAACGCTCGAGATATAACCGAACGGAAACAGGGTCAGGAAAAATTACTTTTTAACGCTACCCACGACGTGCTCACCGGCCTTCCGAACCGCGCCTTCTTCTTGGGACGTTTGCAAAGCGTCGTGGATCGGATAAAAAGGCATCCACAACAGGCCGCTGCCGTACTTTTCATTGATATCGACGACTTCAAGGTCGTCAATGACTGCTATGGCCACGCAACCGGGGATACTCTAATCAAAGAAGTGAGCCATAGACTTCGGGCCTGCATGCGCAGCGACGGCATAATAGCCAGGATGGGTGGAGATGAGTTTACGGTTCTGGTGGAGGACGTTACGGACCCGAGCGATGCCATCCGTATAGCCGAGAGAATCCAGTCTTCATTTACGCGACCTTTCCTACTAGAGGGAATTGAGGTCTTCAAGAGCACGTCCATTGGCATCGCGCTGACATCACCAGAGACATCTGCGGAGACGGTGCTTCAGAATGCCGATATCGCTATGTATCGTGCGAAAAGCCAAGGCAAGGCCTGCAGTGAGCTCTTTGACCGCGTGATGCACGAGCAAGTCATGAGTCGACTTCTTCTCGAAGCCAAGCTGAGATCTGCTCTTGAGAATGAAGAACTAACACTTCACTATCAACCAATCGTCACGGTAGATACAGGGGCGGTAGAGGGCTTCGAGGCACTCTTGCGGTGGCAGCCCTCGGGATCCGATTCGATACCACCAAGCACTTTCGTCCCGATCGCAGAACAGTGCGGCCTGATTGTTCCCATTAGTGTTTGGGTTTTAAGCCAGGCGTGTTTAGAGGCGGCGAGTTGGCGACAGCGCTATCCTGCTGACCCGCCGTTATATGTCAGCATCAACATCAGTTCAAAGCATTTCTCTCACACCGGTTTTATTGGACACGTCAAAGATGCACTTCAGGAGAGTGCGATTGATCCGCAGTGCATAACCATCGAGTTCACCGAGAGCTTGGCCATGAACGACGTTGCAGCGACCTTACAAACGATGTCGCAGCTACGGACTCTAGGAGTGAAGCTGAGTATCGACGATTTTGGCACCGGATATTCCTCTCTGAGCTATCTCCGTCGCTTTCGAGTCGACAGCCTTAAAATCGATCAATCGTTCGTCAAGACAATGGATGCCGAAAACTACGCCATCGTTAAGACAATCGTCGGACTCGCGCGCAGTTTAGATCTCAAAGTGGTTGCTGAAGGGGTGGAAACAACCCGTCAACGCCAACTGTTGGCATCGGCCGGTTGTGGGTCAGTCCAGGGATATTTGTTTGCGGAACCCATGCCAGCGAAGAGTGTTGGCGTTTTCCTTGAGTCCAACCGGCGAAGCTCCCGACAAACCAAACAGAAAGGCTTGGCACGCTCGACATCGGCACGTTGATACTTCAGGGAGAGACGATTGGTCAATTGGCGAAACATCCTCATAGCACTCACCATGCGGTCAAAACGTGTAAATCACTCTCCAGAGGGTATCATTTGTAACAGCGACAAGAGGGAGGGCACAATGCGTCGAGAACGGGCGCTGAAAATCGTGCTTGTGGTCGTGGGCTTGCTGTTCGCGGCTGGCCTGTACCCGCTAGTTCTGATGGCGAAACAAGATCCCGCACTGGCGATGATGATGAGCCTTTACGTGACGCTCGGCATCTTCTTGCTAATAGCATCGCGCAATCCATCCGCGCACCGCAGCCTGATCGCTTTTGCGGCGTGGTCGAGCTTTGCGCACGCAGGAATAATGTCCTTGCAAGCGTTGCTGAACATGATCTCACGCAGAGAACTGATCGGGTCTGCTGTGTTCCTTACCATCGGCGTAACCCTCATCGCACTCGCTCCGGCAAAGGAGCCAGTCGAGCGAGCCTCTGCGGCGGCGGCATAGGGTGGACAGTTGTGAACTAAAGCACGGAAATCCGATTGTTGGCGCAAAATCCCCGTTACACTCATCGAACCAATCGCGGGGGGAGGGTAACCGGCTTCCTGTCTTGTGAAAAACAGAGTGCACTGGTTCACGCTTTTGCGTGCTTTCAGCGATACGTCATTCGCTCCAGTTTCTTCGGAGTACCAGGCGCCTTGCACTGTGATCTTCGCGGTGGCGGCGTCGAGTTCCAGGAGATCCTCCTCAGTAAGTTCGATGGCAAGCGCTCCGATGTTCTCTTCAGGCGCTCCAGTTTGGTGGTGCCAGGAATCGGAACGATCCAGGATTTCTGTGCAAGGAGCCAGGCGAGCGCGATCTGAGCGGATGTCGTATTCTTCTTCGAGGCGAATGCAGCAATCAGATCCACCAGAGCGCGATTCGCCTTGCGGGATTCAGGCGAGAAGCGGGGGAAACTGCCGCGATTGTCCTCTTGGTCAAACTGCGTGTTTTCTGTAATCGTCCCCGTGAGAATCCCTTGCCCAGCGGACTGAACGGAACCAGGCCGATGCCGAGCTCTTCGAGCGTGGGAATGAGTTCTTCTTCAGGGCGCTTCCACCAGAGCGAGTATTCACTTTGAAGTGCGGCCACTGGCTGAATTGCATGTGCGCGGCGGATGGGCTGTGCCCCCGCTTCAGATAATCCGAAGTGTTTCACGTTGCCTTCGTGAATCAGGTCCTTCACCGTTCCCGCCACGTCTTCAATGGGCACGTTCGGATCGACGCGATGCTGATAGAACAGATCGATAGCGTCGACCTTGAGCCTTCTCAACGAGCCCTCGACCGTCTCTTTGATGTATTCCGGCCGACTGTTCAAACCGACCGGATGCGGATCTTTCTCGGAGTCAATCTGGAACCCGAACTTGGTCGCGATCACCACCTGGTCTCGCATGGGGGCGAGAGCCTCGCCCACAAGCTCTTCATTCACGAACGGACCGTAGACTTCCGCGGTATCGAAGAAAGTGACGCGGCGTTCGACCGCTGCGCGAATGAGCGCAAGCATTTCCTGCCGAGTCCCTGCCACTGTGCCGTGACCAGGACTCAACCTCATGCAGCCCAGTCCCAGGGCCGACACTTCAAGATTGCTCCTTCCTAGTTGGCGTTTCTGCATTGCTTCCCTTCCTTTGTGCCGCTTTCAGCGCGCAATAGCCATGCTATTCGGGCACGTCAAAGACGCCTTCACGAGTGCTTCGTCAGGTTCTGAGTGTTGAGTCAGGCATGAATTCTACGATGCGCTATGGTCTGAATACCACGGATATCCGCAGGGATGCGGATGGTTGGCGTAACATCCCCATATCGCTCATTGAGGGGTTTTGAGCGCCATGGCCAGCCAGTTTACCGTAACTTTACCCCAAGATGCTTGTGTATTTGCCGGACCGCCCGTCACAATCCGCCACAAGCGCGAAAAACGCGTGGGAGGTCCGCTCCGGCCGGAGTGCCACGAATCGATTGGGCCGGACTCCGGCGTCGCCGAAAAGCGTGTGTTGGGAGGCTCTATGATCCGGTCCGTCAGACTCGTTGCCGTCTGCCTGGTGCTGTTCCTATTCACTTTCGCCCTGGCGGGCTGCGGAAAGCTGCTGAGCGGAGCAGGAGGAGGGAATCTCACGATCAGCGTCAATGTCGGCAAGACCACGTTACAAGCCGGTGACTCAACCGGGCTCTCAGCGAATGTGATGCATTCGGGCGGAAACTCTGCCGTCACTTGGTCCATCTCCGGGTCAATGTGTCCGAACGCTTGCGGGACCTTGAGCAACACCATGAACGGGGAGACCTACACCACTCCGGACTTCGCCCCGGCAGCTTTCATGGTCACGGTGACAGCAACCGCAGTGGCCGAGACCTCAAAGTCCGCTTCCGTCGTACTCACGGTCAACCATTCTCTTTCGGTGGCCTGTCCCACTGGCAACGAAGGAACGCTGAAGGGACAGTATGCCTTTCTGCTGCACGGCGGAGGCTCGGCGGGCGGATTTGTGTTGGCAGGCAGCATCGCGGCCGACGGCAAGGGAAACATCACGGGCGGGCTCGAGGACTTCAACAGCAAGAGTGCCGGGCCGCAAGCCGGACTGACAATTCCCTCTGGCCAGGGTCTTTACACCGTTGGTTCTGATAACCGCGGTTGTCTGGGCTTGGTGAATTCACAGAACGCGATGAACATTTACCGCTTTGCACTGGCTTCCTTCACGGCAGGGGTCGCGGCCTCGGGTCGGCTCATTGAGTTCGATGACACGACGGGAAACGGAACGCGCGCCGAGGGAGTGCTCCTGCAACAAGACCCGGCATCCTTCACGACCTCCGCACTCCAGGGGAACTACGTCTTCGGCTTATCTGGCGAGAACCCCTCTGGCGGAAGGTATGTCGCGGCCGGCGTTTGCACCGCGAATGCCGGCTCATTCAGCAATTGCGACCTGGACTCCGATGACGCCGGGGTCGTCGTCTCGAACATGACCGGCATCAGTGGAAGTTACGGTGTGTCCGCAAGCGGTCGGGGAACCATAAGCACGGCCGTCGGGCAGAACTTCGCCTTGTACGTGGTCTCCGCATCGCAGTTCATTGCGATGGCAACCGATCCCCTCGACGCTTCGCATCCGACGCAGTGTGGACAGTATGAATTGCAGTCCTCCGGCAGCTTCAACAATACAGCGCTCAACGCCCCGGCTGTAATGGCGTTGGCGGGCTTCGATAACGCCGGCCAGGTTGTGAGCGCTTCTGTCGGCTTGCTCACTCCTGACGGTGCCGGGAACGCAACCCAGGTGCTCGACCTCAACCACGGCGGTGTGTATACAGCGATGGAGTCCTCTGCCCTCACCTACGTCGTGAGCTCGAATGGCAGAGTGGCAATCTCCGGACTCTCCCAAGCTCCAGTGTTTTATCTCTCCGGGCCCAACCGCGGCTTCGTGGTGGGAACCGATACTGCGTCTACTCTTGGGACCTTCGAACCGCAGACTGGCGGTCCTTTCAACAACACGTCGCTCTCGGGAACTTACAGCTATGGCACGGACGGCACGGCGGCAGCCACCCGATTGATTGCTGTGGGGTCGGCCATCTTCGACGGCATGCAGAATGTCTCTGGGACCGAGGACGACTCGACTCCGGGCGGACTACTCGCCAACAATCCGACGAGTAACGCCCAGTACTCATTCTTGTCCACTTCGGTTCCGCCGGGGCGGGGCACGCTGGATATCTCGAACAATGTGAATCCCTCGGTGGCCTATATCGTCTCCCCTACGAAATTGATCTACATCAATCCCCCCGCCACCAGGCCTCGGCTGGTGATTGTGGAGAAGTGAGTTTGTTACGAAATCCCGAACACGGTGGGGAGCCTCGTCGAGGCCCATAGCCACCGCGAAGATTGGGCATTAACTCTGACTACTGCTTCGAAGGCATTGTCGGCAAGAGCACAGCCCTAAAGAAAGTGTTGCAACAAGTCTCGAGCGTTGCCGCTACCGATTCCACTGTACTACTTCACGGTGAGACAGGAACCGGCAAGGAGTTGATCGCACGCGCTATCCACAACCTCAGCTTCCGGCGCGACCGCGCCTTTGTGCGCATGAACTGCGCCGCTATTCCCACGGGACTGCTGGAGGCGAAGTATTCGGGCACGAAAAGGGAGCGTTCACAGGCGCCCTGATGCAAAGATAAGGGACGATTCGAGCTAACGTGGTGAAAAATCCCGATAGCACTCAGAATGGCGGGAACCGGGATTCTGAGTGTAACGGCCTTCCATGAGAAGGCCGGTCGCAGTCAAGTGGGTTGTTTCGTTTTTTCGTTCAACAAAGTTTGTTTCTCCCGCCGAGTGGCCACTGTCGCCATGCTTCCATCCGCACTCTCAAGGAGCGATTCGTTTCGCTCGGTGCATGTTGGGCGTTCTCGGTTCAGCCGGTGCTGCTATCTGTTTTGGCGCCCTGTGGTTCTGCTCTCGCAGAGTGGAACCTGGGCCAGGCCATTAACGCAGTCACCGGAACTCGGCTTTGGGCTTTTTGATTTTTCGCTTCCTGGAACGATTTTGACTTTGTTTTGCCTTTTTGTTCTATGCGGCTGCCGCCACTGTCGCTCTGCTGCTGTTGTGGAGCGGTTCGTACAGTTCTCCGCTCACCCACAGATGATGCAGCAGCACTGCCAGCTTTCTTGCGGTCGCCACGATGGCTCGCTTCTTCCCGCTATTTCCGCCACGTTCGGCCAGTTTCAGGCCCCAGCGCCTGAGATCGCAGTCCATCCCGAACGGACCCAAAATGTGCTGGGCGCCTTGCACCAGCAGCGTGCGCAGATACGGATCGCCTTCCTTGCTGATGTGCAGCTGCGGCTCGCTCTGTCCCGAGTTCCTGCGCCCTGGCTGCAATCCCAGATAGCAGCCCACATCGCGGCTCTTACCAAAGCGATGCGGATCTTCCAGCGTCAGCATATACGTCAGCGCGATCAGCGTGCCCACGCCCTTGATCTGCTTCAGCAGCGCCACCTGCGGATAACTCTGCTGCGCCAACTGCTCGATGCGCTCGTTGTATTCCACGATGCGCTCGCTCAGCGACTCGATTGCGTTCAACAGCGGTTCCAGTGCAGCTTGCAGTTCCGGACTTAGGCCTTCCGCTTTCGCCGGATCCATATTGCGCACATTGCAGCCCCGCAGTCGCTCGCCGTAAGACTTGGCCAGCCCGCGAGCCGTGTTGACCAATCCCGTGCGCGCTCGCACCAGCCCAGCGCGCGCTCGAATCAGCGTCAGGTCCGCTTGCGCCTGTGCGGTGCGGTGCTTCACCGGATACAACAACTCCGGATCGATCCGGGCCAGCCGCGCCAGCGTCTGCGCATCCAGCCGATCGTCTTTCTTGCGGCTCTCCCCGATCAGTCGCACCTTGCGCGCATTCGCCACGATCACTTCATGTCCCAACTCGCGGAGCAAGCGACTGATCCAGGGTGAATGCGTCCCGATTTCCAGTGCGATCCGACTGCCCGGCATTGCGGCGAAGACTTCCTGCAACGCCTTCGCATTCGTACCGACTCGCTGCTCCAGTTGTATCTGGCCGGATTCATCCACCACGCAGTACCAACTGTTGCGATCTCCCAGATCCAATCCGATGGTCAGTTTCTGCTGAGAAATATTCCTGCTCTGCACTGCTGCCCTGGTGCTAACCTTCTTCATTGCCGGTCTCCTTTTTATCTGTGCTTCGAGCACGTCGATAACTTGGGAGCGTACACCGCATCCCGTCCGGAGACCGGCCTTCTCATCCCATCTGGTTTCAACAGCGATCGAGGTCGTCACTGCCCAAAATCATGTGACATCTCCTGGCCGGCTCCAAAGGCCGACAAACCCAGTCACAGCTCAGGCAATCAGAATGTAATCCGAAGTGCAAACTGGAGAACCCGAGGCATGTGAGCTCCGGTCGGGTAAAGGAAGTTCTGTGTGCCTACGTAGCTGTTCACGCCGTTCCACTGAGTGTGGTTGAAAACATTGAAGGCTTCCGCGCGGAACTGGAGCTGGACTTTGTCTGTTGGTTTGAAGACCTTGTACACCGACGTATCGAAGTTGGTGCGACGGGGCAGGTTCAGACTGTTCCGGCCTGAGTCGCCGAAGGTCAAGCCTTGCGGCTGCTGATAAGCGACACAGTTGAGAAGTGGGTGGCCTTTGGTGGCTGGTATGGTACAGCTCGGGTCCGGAGTTGCGTGAGGGTCACCAATGCGGTCGGCGTACGAGCCATTATAGGTAATCCCGTCCGCGACCCCGGCGTTATCGCCGTAGATGCCGTCCACCACGGAAAAAGGATCGCCGCTCTGGTGTGTCATGATGCCGGCAAACTCCCATCCACCGAGGAAAGTGTGGGTGAGTCCTTTGCCGGCGAAGTAGGGCTCTTCGTAAACCCAGGCCACGGTCAGAATATGGCGTTGATCGAAATTAGAGCTGGAGTAGTTGCTGTGGATGTCATAGGAATTTACGAAGTTCCCATCCAAATTGTCAGACGAATCATCCAGCGAGTGACTGTAGGTGTAGGCTACGTCGAGGGTAAGTGGACCGTCGGTCTTGCGCAGTGAAAATTGCAGGGCGTTATAGTTCGAGTTAGCTTCGGGCTCCACGCGTTGCAGTGAGTCCAGGCTGTAAAACGGCCGAAACGGATTCGGATCGTTTCCGCAGGCGATGTCGAGGTTGATGGCAGGCTGCCCTGTAATCCTATGTCCATTCACTCTGAATGTGGGCGTGAGGACCCCGCCGCCCTGCGAGTTGCAAATATCCGAAGTAATCGGTTGTCCAGGCTGAAATGGGTTTTCAGAGGCTGGTATCTCATGCAAAGAATCTTCTTCGTGGGTCAAAGTAAGATGCGTTCCCTTGGCGCCGACATATGCCAGCGTGGCCACAGTGTTCTTGATGAGATCGCGCTGCAAGTCCAAATGCCACTGCTGAACATAAGGCCATTGCTCCGTGTCCGGAATTGTGACGGTCGATAGTGGGAACAGCAATCCTTGCCCACCCACGTTGTTGTAGCCCACGATGTTGTATTGGGTCGGTTCCTGGACGAGCGGAGGCGAGGCCTCGAGACTCTCCGCGTTGGCCTCCTGCCCATTGGTGTGCTCGAAGAAAATTCCGTAGCCGCCGCGGACAGCCATCCTGCCGCTACCCAGCGGATCCCACGAAAATCCCACACGCGGCGCCGGATTAAACAGATGTCCATTTAAACATCCCCGCGGCACCACTCCCACACCGCACTGCACCATGCCGTCAAACGCGGTTGTCGAAGGGGTGAGAATGAGCGCTCCCTCTTGCCCGGTTACATTGCCCGTCACGTCAATCTTGGGGGCCAGGGCACGGTTATAAGATAGTGGATCCCAATTAAATACCTGATGGTTCTTCTCCCAGAAGGTGCCGAACAAACTGATGCGCAGGCCCAGATTCAAGGTTAGATTCTTGCTGATGTGGTAGTCGTCCTGAAAATAGGGCTCAAACATCTTGTAGTTGGTGTGATATTTCGGCTGAGCATTCGCCTGCTGGAAGTTCGCAATGTTACCCATCAGCAGGTCGGCAAAGGCATTGCCAGTCGAGACTGGCACGGTACTGTCGAACGTCAGATCGCCGCCCTGGTCGGAGAACGAGTATTCGTTCTTTTGCGCGTTGACGAAGTAGCCGCCGAATTCCAGTTTGTGCTTGCCCAGACTCTTGGTGACATTATCGCGATAGGTGAAGGTCGGGTTCGAATTCGACCAGGGAAGCGAATAGGGGCCTTCGCAGAATCCGCCCCCGTAGTCCCCTGATGTACTCAGGCAGATGTCTGGCAGCTTGCCGTTATTATTGGGAAATAACCCAGGCATCGTGAAATTACTGCCTCGCGTCCAAACCCCTGGGTTATTGGGGGTTATCGTTAGGTGATCCGTGGTATAGCTTGCGGCAAATTCGTTAAGCAAGGTCGGCGAAATCGTGCCCACAATCCTCGCAACCATCTCCACACCTGGACCGACGAAATGCGATCGGATTGTGGGGAAGTTGGTGCTTTCGAAGCTTTCGGTGCCACTGCTAAAGTTCCAGGAATCGTGAATCACGCGGAACGTCGCCCGTAATCTCGGATTGAAATCGTGATCGATCCGGACCAGGTTTTCGAGCCACTGCATCGGTTGACCGACCGCCTCGGCGAACGTGGCCTGTCCGCTATTGACGGTGTTGGGTTCGGGAATCATAGGCAGCAGGATCTGCGCATTGGGATCAATGAAAGGAATTGTGTTGTTGGGAAACGGGTTCCCGGTATTCGGATCTACGGGGCAGTCGGTTGGATTGGGAGTAATTGGGGCACACTGGTCACTGAAGTCTCCCTGGCGGTTCGCCATCGACGGAACGTAGTTGAAGAAGTTGTACGGAGTTACTTCGCGGCGCCAGTTCTGCAACCAGAAAAAGAAGGTATGGTTCTTCCAGATCGGGCCTCCCACGCTGTAGCCGAAATCGTGTTTGTGGTAACCGGCGACGGGCGTCCCTGGCTGGTCGAAATAGTTATGGGCGTTGAACGCCTCGTTCCGCAAGAACTCCCACACTGAGCCGTGGAATGCGTTCGTACCCGATTTGGTTTCCACCTCGACCGTGCCCGAACCGTTACGGCCGTATTGCGCTCCGTAGTTTGAAGTCAACACCTTGACTTCACCGATGGCCTCGACGCTGGGATAGACGTTCAGCGAAAAGTTGCTGCCGTTATCCATCATGTCGCCGCCATCCACTTCCCAGTTGTTGTATTCTGTGCGGCCGCCGTTCACACTGTAGTTGACATTGGCCGCGGCACCCACCTCGCCTTCATCTTGCCCCGTCTGATTGCTCACGCCGGGCACGAGGGATATCAACTGGGTAAAGTTGCGACCATTCAATTGCAATTGGAGAACCTCCTTGCCGGTAATCGTGCCGCCCAATTCGTTGGACTCCGTATTCACCTGGGCCAGGCCTTCTCCTTTCACGGTGACTTCCTCATGAGTGTCGCCAACTTGCATGGTAATGTCGATGCGGGCATTCTGGGCCACGCGAAGGGTTACGCCTTCAGCCTGATATTTACGGAATCCAGGGGCAGATACGGTGATGTTGTAGCGTCCTGGCGGTAACGCGGCGGCTACATACTCACCGGCGGAGTTACTGTGGACTTCACGAACGTCGTCCGTAGCAGTGTTGCGAATGATGACATCGGCTTGGGGAAGTAGGGCCCCCGTTTTGTCACGAATCGTACCCGTGAGGGTGGCCGCGTCCTGAGCCAGCGCTACGCACGGGACCAGCAAGAGTCCCAACAGAAACCAGCAAAGCCCCAAAACCTTTTTCCCCATGTTCTCCTTCGTTGCTCTCGAAGCAAGGCTTTGCAACTCCGAGTGCCTGCGCTGCCCTGCGGATCGGCTGAGAGCCTACGGATCCTTGGCCACTTCATCGAGCAGGAATTTGAGGGCGACAAAGCGGCCGAGTTTAACAGTCCTCGGCTTTGTAGACGACGCCCACCCCACCACCGCCGAGCTTCTCGAAGGTGCGCTAGCGCGAAATGGTCTGGCCGATCACTGGAGCAGAATCCTACGTCTGTGAAACAGGCAAGTCAACGAAAGCGATGGCGTTGGCGATAGATTAAAGGATGGTTGTTGATAAATCCCCATTGCACTCAAAACCCCTCAATGAGCGCTATCGCCCTGGTTACAATAGTGAGGGTCCAGCAAGGAGGAATGCCATGGCCCACTCAGCCCTTCCCTTCGTTGAATGCGACCAAGTCCACGCTGGCTTGGCTGTGAACGATATAGCCACTGCAGTCGAGTTCTACACGAAGAAGTTAGGTTTCGTGGCAGCCTTTACATGGGGCGATCCGCCGACATTTGCGGGCGTTAAGCTCGACAACGCGCAGATATTCCTGCGAAAAGGTACGCCCGACCCGAAGGGCTGCTTTGTCTCGTTCACGGTTGGAGATGCAGACGCATTGTACGAATTTCACCGCTCCAAGGGCGTCGAAGTTGTGGAACTGATTGACGACAGGCCGTATGGAATCCGTGACTACGGGGTGCGCGACCTGCATGGGTACCATCTATCGTTCGGGCATACCTTGCTCAACTCTGGCCCACCCATCAAAATCGAGCGAGTGGACGTTCCTGTGCGTCTGGAGAAGCGCCTTGCCGCTCTCCTGTTTGGCCACATTGACGCATGCGATCAACAACAGCAGTCCGGCCCCGCAGAGCAGCGTCAGCAATACCGGGCGCACCTCGCCCACGATGACTTCCGAGAGTGGAACGACACTCGCCCCTTCGTAGTGGTCGGGCGTCGGATATTGCAATTGCAGCTGCTTCGAGATGGCATTCATTTCCCTCAGCGCCACCTGCGCGGTGACGCCAGCGTGCAGCCGCCCCACGCCCCAAAAGTTGTAAAAGGTCCTCTGCTGCTCGTGAAAGCTCAGCACATTCAGGGGAACCCAGAATTCAGCGTCGCCGGCCCGCGTAAAGTAGAACGTACGTGGCAGGACGCCAATAAGCGTGTAGACCTGAGTGTCGAGGTCCACGGTCTGCCCAACCAAATCGCGACGTCCCCCGAAACGACGGAGCCATGCGCCATAACTCACGAGCGCGACGTTGGGCCCGCCGATCCGGTCCTCGGCCGGATTGAAGTCACGCCCGAGTATCGGACTCACGCCGAGGGTCTGAAAGAAGCCGCCGCTCACGCGCTCCGCCGGGACCGGTTCTGCTCCGGACGGAGTGCGTAGAAGAAAGCCAGTCCCGCTGTAGACATCTAGCGAACGGAAGGATTTGTTCAGCCGCTGCCAGTCAAGAAAATCCGGATACGACAGCGGCCAGCGCGGCGATTCAGCATTGCTTTCGTTCACCGACATCAACCGCTCGGGACTCGCGTACGGAAGAGGTTGCACCAAAGCCGCATCGACAAAGCCAAAAATGGCCACGCTCACGCCCATGCCCAGCGCCAGAATTAGGATCGCCATCAACGCAAATCCTGGATTTCTCGCCCATTGCCGCAACCCAAAGCGCATGTCCTGCATCACCGTCTCCACCCGAAACACCACCACTTCATGGCTTTGCTCGCGCAATTTCGTGGAATTACCGAATTGCTGCATCGCCGCGTAATGCGCAGCATCCGGCGTCATCCCGCCAGCGATCAATTCCTCCTCCACTTGCGCACGATGAAATGCCATTTCCTCGTCCAGTTCGTTAGCAAACCGCTCGCCGCCAAGGAAAATCGAGAGTTTCCTTACGAACTTAGCGATCGAATTCATCTACGCCACCTGCGCATCGCTAAGGACTCGCCCAATCGCTGCAATCATCTGCTCAAACTGGGTCAATTCGACGCCCAACTGCT
The DNA here is from genome assembly GCA_013289685.1 of Acidobacteriota bacterium. Classification (GTDB taxonomy): domain Bacteria; phylum Acidobacteriota; class Terriglobia; order Terriglobales; family Acidobacteriaceae; genus Sulfotelmatobacter. The sequence continues at coordinate 14,608 of JABCZL010000030.1, forward strand.
TGCGCCCCGCCGATCTGAGCGTATAAAAGCGCGCTCGCCGGTTCGTCTCCGTCATCTTCCACTCCGCCTTCACCCAGCCCTGTAGCAGCAACCGCTGAAGCGCCGGGTAGAGCGAACCTTCTTCCACAGTCAACACATCGTCGGAGAGGCGCTTGATCGAGAGCGCGATGCCGTATCCGTGCAGCGGTGCGCGAGTCAGCGTTTTGAGGATCAGCATGTCGAGAGTACCGGGCAGCAGGTCGGGCTTTTTAGCCATTTTAAATAGCATAGAGAGACTATGGGTAGATTGTCAATGGCTCTTGTTTTCGGGAGGTTTGGGGTGGTTGTGGCCAACCTGAGGCTGTCCAGAAACGGGCTTGGGGGACATCAACGGCAATCTCCCACAAGCCGACTTCGGGACAACGTTGTTGAGAGTCCATCCTGGCATAACTTCGGGTTGCCGTCACTCGCCCACGAACCCGTAAAAATGTGCAACAGCGTCGCTTCAGGTATGGCTTCTGCCGGATCGCCCTCGTAATCGCCCTCGTATTAGCCTATTCCGTTCGCAATGCCTGCAACGGATCGATCCGCGATGCCCTCCACGCCGGAACCAGGCAGGCCAGCACCGCCACCACCAGCAGGGTCGCAGCCACAGCCGCAAAGATCGCCGGATCGAGCGGCCGGGTTCCGTAGAGCATCGACTGGATTAGGCGTACGGCCCCGATGCTGACGGCGAGGCCAAGCGTCAGTCCATAGAGCGCGGGCCGTAGGCCATTGCTCAACATTAAGCGTAAGACCTCCTGACGTTGCGCACCGAGAGCCATGCGGATGCCTATCTCTCCCGAGCGCTGCGCCGTGAGGTAAGAAAGGACTCCGTACAGGCCCACGGACGCCAATATCAAGGACAGTACTGCGAAGCCGAGCACGAGGCTCGCACTCAGGCTGGCGTTGCCCAAGGACCGTTCAATAATTTGCTGGATGGTGAGTACGTCAGAGACCGGCAACTCCGGATCGAACTCCGCAATTTGTTTCTGGATCGGTATGGAAATCGCGAGCGGATCGGACGCCGTTCTCACCGCAAGAGTCAATCCCATGTAGTTTCCACCGTTCAGCACGGGGAAGTACATGGTCGCCCTGGCCGGCTGACCTACCTGATACAGGGTGTCGGCGACAACCCCAACTACCTGGTAATCCCCCTTTTCCTCCGCAGCCAGACGCAGATGCTTACCAAGCGGGTCTTCGCCCGGGAAATACTGCTCCGCCAACTGTCGGCTGATGATGATTGTCTTCGGCCGGCCCGCGCGGTCATCGCTGGTAAAGACGCGCCCACTCAGCAGTGGTATCTGCAATGCGCTGAAGTATCCCGGGTCGACCCAGCGGATGAGAGCATCGGGCAGCGGAGTGCCGGGCGCGGTCGGTGGATGTTCGGGAATCGTGAACGAATCGTCGCCCCCGGATCCTGCTCCTGGGACCATCGACCCCAACGCCCCGGCGCGGACACCGGGCAAGGCACGTACCTGCTCCAGCAGGGTTTCGCTGAACGCGTTCATTTTCTCAGGACTGTCGTATTTCTTGGCGGGCAGGCTGTAGCCCATGGTGAGCACGCGGTCGGTCGTGCAACCCACATCCGTGGTCCGCAGTCGCCAGAAACTCTTGAGCAGAAGGCCGGCGCCTATTAGCAGGACCACCGTCATCGCGATCTCCACCGTAAGCAGCGTCTTGCGTAACGCAGTGCGCGTCTGACTGCCAGCCACGCTCCGTGATGAGGCCTGCAGCGCCGCCATGCCTTGTTTGCCGGTCGATGAGATCGCTGCCAGCAGGCCCGCCAACAGGGCCGCTGAAATGAAGAGCGCACAGGCAAAGGCAACTACCACGCCGTCAGCGTGGACACTCAGGGCGCTGGGGAGATCGGTCCAGGTGGTAACCAGCCACTTCGTTGCCGCAAGCGATAACAGTACTCCGGTGATGCCGCCCGCGAGCGAGACCAGCAGGCTCTCCACCAACTGTTCCCGGATCAGAAGCATCTTCCGTGCCCCCAGTGCACTCCGGACGGCAATCTCTTTCTGTCGCGCCGCCGACCGTGCCACTGTTAGGTTGGCCACGTTAAGACATCCGATCAGGAGCATGCACATGACGGCGCACAGCAGGATGATCAATGGCTTCTTCACATCCCGTGCGAGATCCTGGATGAGAGTCCGCGATGCCACATCTTCGGCCACGGGCGCATTCAGGTTCTCCAAATGCAGCCGGTACTGCACCGCTTCCACTTGGCTCAGGGCGTTTGCCAGACTGACGTCCGGCTGCAAGCGGGCTACCACACGGCTAAAGTGAAAATCATGATGCTGCAGAATTGCCGGTGGCAACCCCGACAAATACGGAACCCATACCTGAACCTTCGCGTCGGGAAAGGTGAACCACTCCGGGAGCACACCGATGACCGTGTAGGGCTTCCCGTCGAGATGGATTTGCCTGCCGACGATCGATGCAGTGCCCCCGAACCGCCGCACGAAGAGACTCCATGTAAGCAGGACGGCATTTCCGTCGAGACGATCTTCGTTCTCGGTGAACGTGCGTCCGACGGCCGCATTCACCCCCAGGAGAGGGAACAGGTTTGAGGTCCCGCCCCGGGCGCTCACCAGTTCCGGCAACTCTCCGCGCTCCCCGGTCAGGGTGAATTGCCAATAGCGCACTGCGGCCATGTCTTCAAAGCCGTGGGTCTGGCCGCGCCAGTCGTAGTAGTCGGCCGGAGCCACGGGGTTGTAGTTGAACTGCTGCGCATTCATGCCAGGGTCGCGAAAATGTTCATAAATCATCACCAGTCCGTTCGGATCACGAAACGGAAGCGGTCTAAGAAGGACCGAACGCACCACGGTGAATAACGATGTGGTGGCCCCGATGCACAACGCCATAACGAGAACGGCGATGATGGAAAACCCCGGCGACCGGGACAGGGTGCGAACGCTGATCCTCAGATCGCGTAGAAGACTCTGCAGCCCGTTCCAACCCCAGACAGCGCGAGTTTGCTCGCTAATCAGCGTGGGATTGCCGAAGGAGCGCAGGGCGGCATAGCGGGCCTCTTCTGGTGGCACGCCGTGTTCCCGCTGCTCTTCTTCTTCCAGTTCAAGGTCCGACTGGAGCTCCCGCTCCACGTCGGCATCCCGTTTCCTGATCTGCCACCAGGTCATCTCAGCTCTCCTCTTAATTCTCCTCGGCCGCGGGCCACATTATGCGTGCGACCGCTTCCGCCATCTGCTTCCATTGCGATTCTTCGACCACAAGTTGCTTTCGGCCCTTATCCGTAAGCCGGTAATACTTGAATTCCCGATTGCGATCCGGAGCTGTCTCCCATTTGGAGACAACCCATCCCCGCTTCTCCAGACGATGCAAGGCAGGATAAAGCGACCCGTGCTGCATCTGCAGAAAGTCATTCGTGGTCCGCTGAATGTGCTTGCCGATCTCGTGGCCATGAGCATGCCCATAGAGAAGAGTCCGCAGGATGAGCATGTCTAACGTGCCTTGAAGAAGACCGGCACGCTGTTGTTTTGGATTCGCCATGGAAGACAATCTACCCCCGATGGCGATGATGGTAGACGTTCGACCACCGCTTCGTCAAGAAAGAAGTGAACGTTGATTTTCGAATATCGCTTTCAGGCCGGTTCGCTCATCGAACCGGCTTCTGGGGATTGTGTGTTCTGGGTGGTTTGTCGGCAAACCGGAAACGATCCTGAAACGGGCTTCGAGCCCATCAGCCTCCAACTGAATGACCATACTGATCGCGGCGTGGGAGGCAGCCAGTATGGCTCATCGGAAGACATCGAAACGCTCCAAGGCAAAAGCAACGCTTAGGCTAGCCGATTTGGAGCACTCGAAGAATGCGGTTCTTCACTCACTCGGCGCAGCCAGTTCGCAAGAATCATACGGCCATGCCATCGACGAATTCATCGGATGGTATTGTTCCGAACCGCGTCTGGCCTTTAACCGAACTGTCGTCCTTCGCTACCGGTTCTTTCTCGAACAGAAGAACCTAGCGCCCTCAACGATCAATGTGCGCTTAGCCGCTGTGAGGCGTCTCGCCTATGAAGCCTCCGATACTGGCCTTCTGAGTCCTGACCTAGCCGCAGGAATCCGCCGCGTCAAAGGCGCAAAGCCTCTGGGAGTAAGGATCGGCAACTGGTTGACCGTTGACCAGTCCAAGACCTTGCTCGGTGAACGACCGTCAAGCAGTCTCCGCGGCAAACGTGATCGTGCGATTCTGGCACTTCTCATTGGATGTGGCCTGCGACGGGCCGAGGTGGTTGGACTCGAAACGGAAGATTTCCAGATCCGTGAGGAGCACTGCGTAATCGCTGACCTGATTGGCAAAGGAAAACACATCCGCACTGTTCCCGTTCCAAGGTGGGCGAAACGCGCCGTCGATGAGTGGACCACGGCGGCTGGCATCAACACTGGAGCGATCTTCCGCCGAGTGAGTCGACTGGATAAGATTTGGGGCGACAGCATCACGCCCAAGGCCATCTGGCACGTGGTGAAAGCGGCCGCCAGACGTGCCGATATCAAGAATCTTGCTCCCCATGACTTGCGTCGCACCTGCGCACGGTTATGCCATTTAGCGGGCGGAGAACTTGAGCAGATTCAGTTATTGTTGGGGCATGCATCCGTTCAAACAACTGAACGCTATCTTGGCTGTAAGCAGAAACTCAGCCAAGCCGTAAACGACAACCTCGGATTGGAATTCACCTGACAGGTGGTGACCCAGAAGCCGACTTTTGGCCCATGGTAAGACTCTTTCTTCCGAAAGGCACAATTTGGAGGAAGGATCCTGTAACTTTCCATGGTGCTTCACATCCCATGTATGCGCCCAGGTTCCTGGGCGTCAATTCGAACGTGAATAGGAGAAAAGTTCATGAACAAGATGATTCGCAGGTTGATGGCAATGTGTCTTCTGGCAGTGTCGCTTTCGGCTTTTGCACAGTCTGGCGATGCCATGAAGCAAGACACCATGAAACAGGACGACAGTATGAAACAGGGCGACAGCATGAAGAAAGACGACATGAAAAAGGACAAGAAGTCCAAGAAGAAGGCGAAGAAGGACGGCAGTATGAAACAGGGCGACAGCATGAAGAAGGACGACATGAAGAAAGACGACAGCATGAAGCACGACGACAGCATGAAGCACGACGACAGCATGAAGCAGAACTAGCACCCGCCTGCGTTCTTCCGGTTCGAGTTCAGGGTAGCTGGTGCGGGCGTTATCACCGACTACCTTGAGCCTTCCCCTCGGCCCAATTCAGAACACCCTTCGCCCGCTCTTAATGCACTCGTCTTCTCGAGCGAAGGCCTGCCGATTGCTATCAGCACAAGCTGAGATCAGGCGGTCAGATACTTTTTCATGCAGCGGACGCAAGGGGCATATCCCTGTCGCAGCGCTTCCCGAGCCTGGATTGTCCGAATGTGGGCTTTGTCGTGGATGAAGGGACATCCAGCTGCGTGAAAAGTTTTTCCATCCCCCGAAACGATCACCAACATATCCGGGGGCACGCGAGCACCGGGCTGTGCATGTTCTGAACGCAGTTCTGGACGGCTAAAGACCGAAGATCTAGCCACCTCGAAACTGCCGGCGACCAGGACTGCCGCGGCGGCGGCGACCATCCATCCAAGAAAGCTTCGGCGGTTACCAGGCATATTTTCTTCCAGCCTCCGATGCAAACGGTGGCTGAACCCCAGCGGCACTTCAAACATCCTTTCGTCGCCATACAGCTGAACCACATTACGCGTACCGTCAAGCACAGCTGTGCAGTGCTTGCAGCCACGGAGATGGTCTTCCATGGCGGTGCGCAGGCTTGCATCGACTTCACCTTCAAGGTAATTCGAGATCTCCCGCCACACTTCTTCGCAGCTGACTACCATGGCTTCGTCCCCTTAGCAAGAAACAGCTTACTGCTCCAGCTACCGCCGAACCCCGTAGCCAGCAGATCGCGCAGCATCAGCCGCGCCCGCAGCAAGCGCGTCTTGACCGATGCCGTTGAGATCCCGAGAGCCTTGGCGGTCTCTTCGATGCTCAAGTGCTGCATGTCGCGCAGGACAAATGTTTCGCGGTACTTCTCTCCGAGCGAGGCCAACGCTTCGGCCAGCTTCTGCCGGACTTCCTTGCGTTCCAGGGTCTCCAAAGGGATTTCGCGCCAGTCGGCAAAATCGCGGGGAGTATAGTTGCCTTCCTCGTCCTGACGGTCAACGATCGGCTCCATAATGTTGGCGTGTTCTTTCCTCCTCCACATACGCGCCTCGTTAATGGTGATCTGGGTCAGCCAGGTGCTGAACCGCGCCTCCGCACGGAACTGCCGGATGTGCTTAAAGGCTTTCAGCATCGCCTCCTGGGCCACGTCTTCGGCATCCGCCTCATTCCGTAAGATGGCAAAGGCCGCAGAGTACACGCGCCTTTCGTAAGGCCGGATCAACTCATAGAAGAGATCGTGCTCGCCGTTCCGGATACGCTGGATCAGCATCTCTTCGTTGAATGGTTTCGCTGGAGGTTCCAGCGAAGTCACTTCTTCCGGCATCGTTCCTCACTGTTAGCTTCACTGCAGTTACAGACCGTCACTATTCTGATCGGTATTCCGGGTCCTTTTTCCATCCTGTGAACATGGAGACGAAGTTATTCCAGCCATGGAGCACCACCATCACCAGATGCCCGAACACGAACGCCAGCATCGCCCACATGATCAGGAAATGCCATAACCGGGCCCAGTGAAAGCCTCCCATGATCCATGCCAGCCACGAGAACTGGACTGGTTTCCATATAGCGAGACCGGTCAGTACCGACAATGCGCCCAGTCCGATCGCAGAGGTGTATGCGTGCTTCTGTAGCGCGTTATAGGCTTCTCTGGCGGGCGGCTTGGGGCCGAAAAGGAAGTAGTGGCGCACCATCGGCCACACGCAAGGGAGATCACGTCGTACGAAGAGCACCTGCTTGTAGTTTCCGCTGAAGATCTGGTAGCCGATGTACAGCAGTCCGGTCCCGATGTAGATCCACATAAAGGTGAGGTGCCACTGGAGCGCGCCTCCCAGCCATCCGCCGAGCGCGAAAGCTTTGGGCCAGTTGAGGAGATCCTTTTGTGGGATTTTTGCTCCGAAGCTAGGAAAGGCGCGGAAGATCTGCACACCGCTTCCGGCCAGCACGAACAGCGAGACGGCGTTCACCCAGTGGCAAAGGCGAACCACAAATGGGTGTTCATACACCGCTTCTGTTACTTCTCCTGTCTTCACGTTTTCGATTGCAATCGCGCGAGTTGCCATAGTCATCGCTCCGGGCTAAAGACCATAGAATTCAGAGTAGCCTTGGTCTTCCCAGTACCCGGCTTTCTCTAACACGTGGCTCACCTTGAGATCGGTGAGATACTTTGCCTGCTTGTAGCCAATCTTCGTGGGAACGCTCAGACGCAGCGGAGCGCCGTGTTCGCGGGTCAGCGACTGGCCGTACATTTCGTAACAGAGCAAAGACTGCGGATGCGCGGCGGTCGCCATGTCGAGCGACTCGTAATAGTCATCCGCGCACTCGACGGTCACGAAGCGGGCGGTCGGATCAGCGCCGATCATCTTGAGGAAGTCCGAGAGGCGCGCGCCGCCGAACCGGCCAATCACGTCCCATCCCTCGACGCAAACGTGCCGTGTGTTTTGCGTGAACCTGGGCAAAGCCTGAATCTGCGCGAGAGTGTACTCTCCCGGCTTTTGTACCGCGCCCGTCACCGTAAGAGTCCACTTGTCGAAATCCACTTGCGGGTCATCGATGTCGTAGTCGTTAATCGGGAACTTATCGAGAGGGGTCAGCTCTGAGTCAGCAAATGTGGGCGCCAAATGGCCGGAGCGGAAGAGCCTTGCCGAGGTCCAATCGCTGAAGCCAAGACCGCCTTTGAGGAGTGGCTTCTGCAATTGCGGGATAGCAAAAGCGCCCAGCGCTATCACCGGTGTGAGTTTCAACAACTCACGCCGGCTGATGGTTTTGAACTTGCGGCTGTCAGTCCGTGAGTACATAACCGCTCTCCATTGCAGACGATAAGAGCCCGAGATTATATGAGATTTACGAATCAGCAAAAAGTTACAAACCGACCGTTCTGCGTAAGGACAATTTCACCGGGCGGGCTCTGGACCCCACCGCGCCACCCTCTCCTTCACGAGCACCCCTCAAGCCAGATCGGTGACAAAGTCAGAAACCTTATCGTTGTAGTATCCGTCAAAGTGTACGCAATTGCCCTCCGCTCAAGAAATTCGCAAACTCTGTAACTTTTTCTCGGGCGAATCGCTCTCATTCACACGCACCGCTTGAACCATTGGGCACAGGACTGTGTGTGTTCAGTTGCCTTATCGATCAGGCTGCGTGCGACTCAAAACCATGGGAGTTAACGTAATGCGTAGGGTACTTCGCACGCTATTCATGGCCGGACTAGCTATTGGTCTGGCTTCGCCGGGGCTCAGCAACGCACAAACTGGAGATTCAGACAACACTGGCGCTGTGTTTGTTATGACCAACGCCGTCGACAAGAACGAAGTGATCGCATACCGTCGTGCTTCTAGCGGCACGTTGCAGGAAGCCGGCAGGTTCGCAACCGGCGGCCGAGGGAGCGGTGGTAACAACGATCCCTTGGAATCTCAAGGGTCGTTAACACTCAGCCAGGATCATTCGCTGCTGTTCGCAGTGAATGCAGGCAGCGGCAGTGTCTCTGTGTTTAGCGTTCACGGCTCCCAGCTATGGCTGGTGGACAAAGTGATCTCCGGAGGCAGCGAACCGAATGCAGTGGCGCAGCACGGAAATCTTGTGTACGTCAGCAACGTAGGCGGCAGCAGCAGCGTCGTTGGCTTCAGACTGGATCATGGCAAGCTTAAGCAAATTCCCAATTCCACTCAATTTCTTTCCACGAATAATTCGGGTGCGGGAGGTTTGGCATTCAGTCCAGACGGCAGGTTTCTGGTGGTGGTTGAACGTTTGACCAACGACATTGACGTGTTCAGTGTCCAGGGAGATAGCACATTGTCTCCGATCGTGGTGAACCCGAGTGCAGGCCCTGGCGCATTCTCAGTGAGTTTCGCTCCGAACGGGGCCGCTCTCATCTCCGAGACCGGTCCTTCTGGAGTGCCCAACGGCTCGGCGATTTCATCCTACGAAATCGGCACCAACGGCACGCTATCTCCTATCAGCACCAGTGTTCCGACGCTAGGAGCGGCGAACTGCTGGAATGTGGTCACCCCAGATGGTAGCTTCGTTTATACCTCCAACGCAGGCTCATCCACCATCTCTGGGTTCGCCATCGCGAACACTGGAGCATTGACTCCATTGTCAGGAACGATTGTCGGAACCAACCCCGAGGGATCAACCAACCTCGATATCACGGTCAGCTCCGATGGCAAGTTTATCTACACCTTGAACTCAGTGGCTGGTGCCATCGGCATTTTTGCGGTTCAGAAAGATGGGACGCTACTTAATGTTGGGTTCGCCAGCGGTGTCTCTCCGCTCAGCGGCTTCAACGGAATCGCGGCGTTCTAACATTTTCCTGTGAGTTGCGATTTCACGATCGCAACTCACAGGGTTGTTTATAAATTGAAAAGCAATCTTCGAAACTGCTGTATTTCTACGGATACAGACATTTGACTTCAAGGAGTGTGAAATGGGTAACGTTAAGTTGATCGTAGTCTATCCATGTCCCAAAGACATCGAATCCTTCGAGCGGGTATATAAGAACGAACATGTGCCCATGGCCGTCGAGAAGCTTGGCGGCAAGACAAAAACTGTGGCGAGCAAAATCGTTGGTTCCCCACAAGGGACACCACCCTTCCATCGCATTGCAGAGATCCATTTCCCCTCCATGGAGGCTCTGCAAGCTTGCGCCGCATCGGACGGCGGCAAACAGACGCTCGCGAATGCAGTGGCAATTTCTTCCGGCGGCGCACCGATCTTCCTGGTCGCCGAAGAGGAAGTATTCGAGTTTCAAGGGAAGTGACTTATCGCCTGAGAGTTGAAAGTGTTCGCATAACGGGCCGCAGGCAGAGCAGCAGGAATATGGTGGCGGCGGGATTTTCCGGCAAGCGCTACTTACGATTGCAGGTGTTGTTGTTTTGTAGCCTGAATCTCGCCCTTGATTCTCCTGCCCTCCTGATAGCAGAGACATAACGCCACCGATTAGAAATAGTGGGCCAGTGATAGCACACTGAAAAGAGCGATTTCCATGCCAGTTGGGCGAGGCAGCCAATGGCCATGGCGAAAAAGCACGCAGCCGTTGACGACGCATGGAGAAGACGCCAATAGATTCCTATGAGGCTCAGCCCTCCCCACGCTATCAGCGAGACGATGAACCAGTAGCAGATCGCTGCTGGCGAGCTACAGGAAGCTCCCACTTGCTCTGTCATAGCGCTGGAATTTCCTTTCTGATCTCGACTTCGTGCCTCTACTATTCTGAGAGCAACATCGTAGGCCATCTTCGTGCTAAACACCCTAGATATCCCTTTGAAAGTAACGGTCCATCACTGACCCAAAACCGTACAGACTTTGCTTCGCCACAAGTAATGCTAAGTTGACCGGTGACCCTGCAGTGTTATACCCACAGTGTGAGCGAGGATCGCATGGCTGTGGCAGGGGCGATGATGACTGCGATTTTCAGCCACGCCGCAGCCTCCCTTGCCTTGGTGGCAGACGCTGGGGCGCATATTTGCGGAGGAACACGCGATCCTGACTGCACGTTCCGTCGGCAACACGTTTGTCGTGATCACCAAGCCAGTTCGTGGATGGTCGGCAAACCGGAAACTATCCAGAAACGGGCTTAGGGGAGATCAACGCGATGTCCTCGAAGCTGACTTCTGGGGACCGATCGGTCCGGTGTGAAAAAGTCGGTTCCACATCCTCAGGATCCCTTGCGAAAGCAGCCTTCCTGGTCTTTCCATCAACGGATTTCGTTTTCTCGTAGTACTCCCACCCGGAAATGGATCCATTGCCGCCGTTGCGGTGAACCTTTCCGTCCCGGGTCGTAGACTTGGTTCCTCGATACGTACTCGCCGCGTTGCGGCTGCAAACGGCTAGTAATGACAGAACAAATAGAAGGCCGCCACCCAGAGTGTCCGAGCAAGAAAGCCCCGCTCGTGAGAGCGCGGCTTTCGGTTTGGGGTGGAAGGGTGACCACTATATGGGACGCTTACCGCCTGCCGCCGTGTCCGCCGCCACTGTGACCTCCGCCGCCGCTATGTCCACCGCTGGCATGTCCGCCGCTAAAGTGTCCGCCACCGTGCGAACCGCCGGAGCTTCCATGCGAAGAGAATCCGCGCGACTGACCGCCGCGGCTGCCGCTGAAACCGCCAGCGCGTGGCGCGCTTGATGCGCGTCCAGCGAAAGCTCGTTCGCCGCCGGAGAATCCCCGGTTGCCTGCGTAGGCTCGGTTACCATCCGTGCCCCGGTTACCGGCTACCCCGCGATTGCTGCCGGCGAAGCCGTGGGACGCCCCCGCGTAGCCTCGAGATGCGCCCGCATATCCGCGACCTGCGGCTGAGCCAAATCCGTGCCCATCGCGACCCGCAAACCCGTGCGCTCCGAATCCGCCACGCGCGGAAGAGAATCCTCGATAATTTCCGTGCACAAACGCGGCGTGGTTATAAAACGCTCCGCTGCGGAAGGCATAAGGATGGCCGCCGAAGAAGATTCCACCGTGGAAGCCCCAGCCGATACCCCATCCATGCCATCCCCAACCGAAGCCGAAGAACGGCGAGATCGGGAAGCCAAAGCCGAACGAAATGGCCGGGCCGCCAAATCCCCACCACGGATAAAATCCAGGCCACAGGCCTACGGGGTATCCGTACACATACGCCGGGTTGTAAGCGGGCACATACACCACATTCGGATCAGCCGGCTGGATGTCTACATTCGGCCCCTGCCCGTACACGCGCTCTTGCGGCGTACTCCGCAGATTGCCCGCGTCGTGAGCCTTGTGACGCAGGTACTGGATCGCCTGCATCACGTCATCGGGCTGGTTCTGATAGGCTTCGCCCAGCTCAGAGGTCCATGACAAATCCTTGTCCAAGTTCGCCAGCACTGTAGGAAACTCCACCAGGGACTTCACGCTCGGATCCCAATCCTGCCGGTCCACTTCCTCGGCCAGATCCTGTCCCTTCAGCCCCGGGTTCTCCCGTGCCATCCGGTCCGCCTCTACAATCTGCGTTGGATACGCTGACGCGGCCAGTATCTGCGCCACGAGCGCATCGGGATACAACGCAATCGGAGCTACCAGCTTGTTCAATTGCTCCGGAGGCAACGATGAGTACTGCCGTTGATTCGGCCCCGCTGGAGGCGGGGGCGCCTGGTCTTGGTATGCATCTTGATCTTGCGGCGATCGAGGCGCGACATCTTGAGGCGCGCTCTGGTCCGGCGCATTGTATTGCGGCGCGGTCTGCTCTGGCCGAGGCCCTTGATCAACCTGATTGCTCACAGACGCTGAGGGCTTGTCCATCGACTGGTCCTGCGCCCCCAAGGAAGTTCCAGCCCCGAGCGCCATTGCGCTCGTCAACACCCCAGCAAAAAGCCTTTTCGATAGTTTGGTTTTCATGATGCTCCCAGAATTCCTGTTAGTAGATTGAACCCTGGGTATAGGGAAGAGTTCCGTTCTTTTGATTGACTCGCATTGGTTGATTTCGGCCAGGCAGTGGTGGATATCGGCCAAACCTATGCTTGCGGTTTGCCGGAAAAGAGGAAGTGACGGCACGGGAGCCCGGCTTCTTGGACGTGAATCGATCCCTACCCCTGCTTCAGCGCTTTGTCTCAGTGGTACAGAAACGGGCTTTTAGGAAATCAATAGCGGTGTCCTCGAAGAACGACTTCTCGCACGGGCAGGATTTCCCGTTGGTCCGCAATGAGTGAACAAACACACACAAAAAACAACCGGATATTCACGACACAGGAAAGGTCGGTCGCCAAATCAGTGTGCAACTCCAGTTATCTGTCCTAGATGCTTCCGCGATGGCGCTCGATTTCGGACATCACCGCGCGATATTCGCCAGACGAATGCAAGCTTTCGACAGCTTTGCGCAGAGCTGCATTGACTGCGGCATCTTTGGAATAGCGGTTAGCCGCGTCCAGTAGCACACGCGCCTTGTCCCCATCCGACGAAATGCCGGTGGCCGACTGAATCGCCGCGATCGCCATCGCGCTCGAAGTCCCCGGCTTGTCGAGCAGCGCCGTCAGAACGCGGGAGCGATCTCCATCCGAATGGATGCTATCCGCAGCAGCAAAGAAAGCATCGCGGACCGGTTCAATATTCGCCCCAGCGAGGTCCACCAGAACACGCGCCTTATCCCCGTCCGACGAAATTCGCTGCGCTGAATTCGCGATTCCTCTAAGGTCGTCTGTCACAATTCCCTGCCGGTGGACGAGCGTCACAAGCACCTGCTGGTGGTCGCCATCGCTCGAAATCGAATTCGCCGCGTCAAAGAATGCCTTGCGCATCGCCTGGTCATCGCGGTAACTGGAGACGGCTTCTTTAAGCACGCGAGCCTTGTCGCCGTCCGAGGAGATTTGTTCAGCCGAGCGCAAGACGCGAGCCAGTGTGTCGCTATCGTCGCCATGCGCCTGCAGCAATTTCGAGAGAACGCGCGCGTGATCCCCATCCGACGAAATTGAATTCACCGCCTCGAAATACACCATGTGAAGCTCATCGCTCGCACGATATGGATCCGCGATCTCGACCAGCACTTCTGCCTTGTCGCCGTCTGAGGAAATATGCCTTACGGCCCGTGCCGCGCGTATGAGCGACTCAGTGTTTCCGGCATCCTTCTTAACGATGTCGGAAAGCACCCTTCGTTTGTCGCCATCGGAATGAATGCTTTCGGCTGCATCAAAAAGGTACGGACGAAGGTCGCCAGCGAAATACTTATCATCCACAGTAATCAACACCTGCGCCTTATCCCCATCCGACGAGATTCCTCGAATCAGTTTGGCGGAGTCTTTGCGCTGCTCCGCATTCAGTGTCGCTTGCGAGAAGAGTTGCTCCAAATAAATTCGCTTCGATCCATCGCTGTGGATCAATCCAATCTCGGCCATCACAGCCGGCGGACCACCTTGCCGTAGTATTCGCGCGACGCGGGTTTCTGCTCCAATCCCAGTATCGCGAATCACCTGCGGGAGCAAGCGTCCTAGCCACGCACGCCCCTCGTCGTCCAAAGGTTTCGAAGTCCGGCCCACCACGTAGGTCTTTGTAAGATTTCCAGCAGCATCCGCTTTCACATCATACGTACGTCCGGAAAACCAACTCCCTTCTTCCAGGCTGAAATTCCCATTCGGGGGTAATGACTTAACGTCGTGATCGTCATCAGTGAATTCGATTGTGCCGTCGATCTTCGCTGTCAATGACGTCCACCCGTTCTGGGTTTTGAATTCCATATGCGTCTCGCCACGTTGCTGCGAGGCCGCGGGCGCCAGGGGTGCCAGCGGCGACGTGGGAGAACTGGGCGCGAGTGGGGCGAGAGGCGCTGGTGGTGCCAGCGGGGAAGCGGCCTGCGTTGCCGGGGATGCGGATGGAGTAAGCACTGCGATCGCAGCCAACGATGCATGAGACGCCAACGGTGCACGGGAATTCAGCGCCGCGATTGGCGCCACCGTTGCCTGCAGTGCAGGCAGCGTTGCTCGCGTTTTTGCCACGACAAGCTCCGGCTGGCTGTTTTCGTGTGCCGGATTCTGCGCGAACACAACCATTTGCGGAGCCCGCGCGCCCAAATAGATCAATCCGACAACCGCGGCAATCGCCCCTACCAGCGGACCAACGACAACCTTCGGGGCCGCGTTCCGGGTTCTGTCCAGCATGTGATGAACGCGCTGGAGAAGCTGTGACCGGCTTCCCGCCGCGCCTGCGGCCAGGATGCCTGCGCGCCCAAATTGCGAGAGTTCCGCCACCCTTGTCAACGAAGCGGTGTATCGCTTCGCGGTTCCCGTTGCCGCGATCACCCAGTCATCGCATGCTATCTCACGCTCGAGTGACATCCGATGACCGAGCCAGTAAACCGCCGGCTGAATCGGCAGCGCAGCTTCAATCAATCTCTGCACCAGGTTGGTCCAATCATCTCGACGCTGCAGGTGGGCGAGTTCGTGCATCACGATGTAGTCGAATTCTGCATTCGAAAGCGTGTCGAGAAGTGCCCATGGGATCACGATCGCCGGATCGAGGAATCCGAGTGACATAGGGCTCGCAACCTGCCTCGAGATGAGCAGCCGCGTTTGCCGCCGAACGCCGTGGAGTGCACAACGACGCCGTAACCGCAACTCCCAGCGGTCCGGAGCTGGCGTCGCGCCTGATTTCAATCTGAGCAGCTCCCGGTATCCACCTGCCAACCTCGCCAGCATCACCAGGGACAGGAGAGCCCACAGAATCTCGATTGCGGCAGGAACCTTTCCAGAGCGAATGCGGATCAGTGGGTGCGCAACCGCCTCCATCACTGCCGATGAAGTCCAGGAGCCCGTGTTTCGCAGCGCGGATTCGAAACCTCGTTGAGATGCGGATTCGCGGTTTGATGCAGGATGTGACTCGGGGTTCGGGGCGACGTTCAATTCCGGGTACCGAATTTCGACCGGAGCGATAGTAGTAGCCACAGGCGTGCTCGTTGTTGCGATCGGAAGCGAATGCGGTTGAGCCCCTGTAGATGTAGGAAATCCGGACGATACCAGCCCGGTAGGCAGAGCCACGACAGCAAGCAAGGTTAGCCATAGAGCCGTGAAGCGGGTCGTCGAGTTCAATCGCGGAAGCAGTTTCAGAAGCATCCACATCACCACCGCTAGAATTGCGCCCTGAAGGATTCCGTTCAGAAGGGTCGTCATGGCGAAATTGGTATGTGTCATTTCTGCGCTCCTTGCTCACTCTCCGCGATCATCTTCTTAATGCGCCGTAATTCGGCGCGGCCTATGGTTTCTTCTTTCAGCAGATTCACGACCAGCAGTTCGCGCGAGCCGCCGAAAAAGTGGTTCACCAGATGACCCAGTGCGGTACGGCTGGCTTCTTCATGCGCAATCACTGGTTCGTAGATGAAGGCGCGTCCTTTTTTCGTGTGGCGCAGGTAGCCCTTGGCCTCGAGAATGCGCAGCGTGGTTAGCACGGTGCTGTAGGCAAGCGGCGGATTGGCCGGCAATCCTGCCACCACGTCCCCGACCGTCGCTCGCCCCTCCTTCCACACTACGTTCATTAGCCGCAGTTCACCTTCCGTCAAGTTCGGTGATTTTTTCCGCGCCAACGCTGCCTCCCTAGGACGAACAATTAAATAATTAATAGTTAGAATTTATATTGCAAGCCATCTCCCATTGTCAACTATTAAATTAATAGTTAGAGTTTGGATCTCGGCAGTTCCGCGCACGCGCCCAGGAGCGCTCTCCCATCACTCTTTGATCTTGTATCCGTTGTATCCAGGAGAGACTAGTGAAGCAATTCTCCAACCCTATCCGGAAACGGGCTTGGAGGAGACCAAGGCGATCTCCTCCAAGCCGACTTCGGGACAAAGTCGTCGGACTCGGCGTGACAGCGTGACAACGCAACCTCCGGTTAGCCCGTGATTCGGGAAGAACCAAGATTCACCCACTCAAGGGTCGCCGCTGAATTGCGCTCCACACCCAGTAACAGCGCGTCACGCCCTTAGAGACCACTGAGGTACAATTCTGGCTTCCCGCCGATTCTCGTAGGCCGGTCTTGCGAGGTGTATAGAGATGCGTCTGTTGTTCCTAGTTGCGGCATCGCTCGTCGCCGCAATCACTGTTGCGCAAACACAGAAGCCAAGCGGCGTTGCGGACTTTATAGGCATTGATTCACCGCTCTTTGTGCTCGACCATGTCCGAGTTATCGATGGCACGGGTACGCCGGCCAAGGAGGACCAGACAGTCGTGATCGCGAACGGAAAGATACAATTCATCGGTCCGGAGGCGTCCGCCCAAATCCCTCAGGGCGCGCAACGAATTGACCGTTCTGGCTATACCGTCATCCCCGGCATCGTTGGAATGCACAACCATCTCTACTACACCGATTCCTATTCCTTGCAAGTTGTCAGCGGAAAGATTGGCGAGCCAGGCTTATTCATTGCGGAGATCCCTTACACGGCACCGCGACTCTATCTGGCGGCTGGCGTCACCACAATGCGTACGACGGGGAGCCTGGAGCCTTACACCGACTTGAAAGTCAAGAGTCGGATTGACGCGAACCTGATGCCGGGACCCAGCATTGACGCCACGGCACCGTACCTGGAAGGTGCGCCGACCCGATTTGCGCAGATGCATGAACTTACCGGACCGGACGATGCGAAGCGCATGGTGGACTACTGGGCGGCGGAAGGCATGACATCCTACAAAGCCTACATGAACATCACGCGCGAAGAGCTGAGTGTGGCGATCCAGCAGGCACATGCGCACAAGCTGAAACTGACAGGTCATCTCTGTTCCGTGACCTGGCCGGAAGCGGTAGCTCTCGGAATCGATGATTTGGAGCACGGACCAGTATTTACGGACACTGAATTCGTGACCGACAAGAAGCCGGACGCGTGCCCCGCGAGTGGTGGCAGCAGCAGTTGGGCCAAACAGGACGTGAACGGGGCGCAGGTGCAGGAAATGATCCGCAATCTCGTATCACATCACGTCGCCGTGACTTCGACGCTGCCGGTGTTTGAAGCCGGTGCTCCGGGGCGGCCGGCATTGCAGCCGCGCACGTTGGATGCGATGTCCGCGGAATCGGCGCAAAGCTACCTCGCCGCTCGTGCAAGAGTGGCTTTGGATTCACCGATGCCAGCGCTGCT
>JABCZL010000031.1 GCA_013289685.1 Acidobacteriota bacterium
CGAGGCGTCCTCCCGGCCCGCGGTCACATCGAGATGGAGGATTAGAACGAGAGCGGACCCAGGAACAAACGATTAGCGGGACGCACTTTTACCCGCAATGGTGAGTTTTTCAGCAGACTGTGAAGCCGGGGGCATTGGTGCTGCTTGGCGGCACGACTGAAGTCGTGCCCTTCCAGGGTTCTGCCTCCGGGTTTTCCACAGCGAATTCGACAATCAATGTGACATCTGACCTTGCCTTCCACAGATGCAATGGTCCATCATCGCCAAGCGGAGAGGCAGAGAGCAGAGAATCCATGGCGTGGCGTAAGTCATTGTTCTGCAATATTTTACTTGTAAGTCCAAGCGGCTCAAGATTTTGCGGGAGCCCAGCCCTACCTCCGTCTCGTAAGCCATTAACAATCAATACTTTAGCCCCTGAGGAAGAAGAAATAGTGGTACAGCGATGCCGCTAAGTCCAATGTTTCAAATATTTTACCCGCAAGGTATTGACCCCGTTGGACTTCTTCTCGATTTTCCGCTAACTCGATGATTGCAATAGACCGACTGGGGAGGGGGGAGGGGTAGGGGTCCACTTTCGAGCAAGCTACCGAGAGAGAGCGCGGGCGGGGGCGCCCACGCCACATTCGTTCACTCGTTCATTCTGAACGTAGAATCGATCCATGACTCTGGCGAGCTCGGAGGGGTACCATCGCGGCATTCGGCACTTTAATGCGCGGGAGTTTTATGACGCGCATGAGGTTTGGGAGGACGTGTGGCGGGAGTCGCACGGGATGGAGAAGCGGTTTCTGCAGGGGCTGATTCAGGCGGCGGTGGCGTTGCATCATCATTCGACGGGGAATGTGGTGGGAGCTTGTTCGCTGGTGGAACGGGCACGGAGGAATCTGGCGGGGTGTCCGGCGGAGTTTGGCGGGATTCGGGTGGGGGAGTTGCTGGCGACGTTGGGTGAGTGGCGGGCGGCGCTGGTCAGTGGCGAGACGGCGCCGGTTTGCCCGGTGATTGCGGCGGCGAGGTAGCTTCTACGCGAGGGATTCGCGGGTTGAGGTGTTGTTTCTTTCGCCCCTGCGGGGCTTGATGTCCTCTGATTTTCCCGACCCACGGCTGGCGCCGTGGGCTGCATTCTTGCGCCGCTTCGCGGCTGGCCGACATGTGGCTCCCACATGAAACGGCCCTTTTTGTTCTTTAGTGAAATTCCAGGGTTACGAATTTGGCGACGGCGGGGCCGGCGTTGGTGAGGGGGCGTCCGAAGCCGTGGGGGAGCCAGAGGGAATCTCCTGAGCGGAAGTGGCGTGGGGTTGGGGAGGGTTCGGAGGGACCGTGGGTGCGGGGGTCAGTGGTGAAGAGGTCGAGATCGTTGATGGCGATCAGCAGCAGCGGGCCGGCGTGTGGGCGCGAGGGGATCGCGGCGTTAGGTTGCAATTCGAATTCGGAGGCGCGGATGCCGTCTTTGACGAAGAGGATTTCTTTGGTGCCGCCCTCGAGGATGTCGAGGCCGCGGTCGTCTTCGGGATGGGCTGGATCCCAGTGGGCGGGCGCGTGGCGCAGCTTTTCGTCCTGCAGGATCTCGACGGTCACGTTGCGGAAGGTCTGGGTGGAGAGATTGCGGGCGATGTGGGCGTAGCCGCCGGAGAGGAATCCGGTTTGGCCGTCTTTCAGCTTCACGGTGACGGGATCTTTGCCTTGGACGGCGTTGACGACTTCGGAGTCGCCGAGCGTGACGTAGATGTAGTCGTGGCGATGGCGGTGCAGGAGAGTTTCGGAGTGCGGGGGGACGTCGACGTTGAAGACGCGGACTTGGGCGTTGGTGAAGACGAGGTGGTGGTGGGGCTCGGCGGTGATTTCGACTTCCGGGGCGGATTGGGCGGGGAGGAAGGCGGTCACGAACAAGAGTAGGAGGCAGCGCTTCATGGCGGGGATTGTAGCATCGGGGGCGGAGCTGATGAGATCGAGAGATGCGTGACTCGAGCGAGAAGCGGGCTTTCACTTCGTTCGGAAAGGCAAAGGTCAACACCTGGTCGAGCTGCGCTCGAAGGACAGCCGAGGGCGGCTGTCGCTACATAAATCAACATCAAGAGCAAGAGCAACAGCAACAGCAACGGCAAGGGCAGCGGACAGGAGTGTCCGCTCCACATAGTCTGCTCCACATGGTCAAACCGCACGCGCGCTTAGAGGGCGAAGTAGGTTTTCTTGTGGAACCAGCTGTTCTCGTCGCCGATTACTACGCGGTCGGGCCACTGCGGGATCGTGTTGATCAGAAGGCGGAGGCCGGTGGCGTCTTGGGGGAGCTTGAATTCGAGTTGCGTGGTATAGGAGTCGGCGGGCTTGAGCGGGGTTAGGAGTGGAGTGCCGGCGGTGGCGACGGGGGCGTAGGTGCGGCCGGCGCTGTCGATTAAGCGGACTTCGCGGGGCGAAGGCGTCAGGGGCGCGTCTTTGGGGCGGTTGGGGGACGTGGTGGTTTCGTCGAAGCGGGTGCGGAGGGTGATGACGAAGTGGTCGTTGGGGTGGAGCTTGGCGTCGAGGACGGAGTAGGCGAGGTGGCAGTCGATCTCGCAGAAATATTTTTCCTGGCCGTGGGCGAGCACGGTTTCGTGGCTGCCGGCGGAGAATCCGAACAAGAGGGCGAAATAAACGACGGCGCAGACTCCGGCCGTGAGGGCGGCGCTGCGGGCGAATCTCGGCTTGCGGGCGAACCAGAAGATCAGGGCTGACGCGACGGCAAGGATGAGGCCGCCGATGGCGGCGAGGAATCCGACGACGGCGAGCGGGGCGGGGAAATTCATGTTGGTGGCGAAGGCGGTCGGCATGGTGGCAGTTCCGGCAAAAAGATTGGGAGGAGGATTGTTAGCGTATGGATAGATTTCGTCGGCGATCCAATAATTTTCGAGCACGAGGGCGAAGAGCGTGCCCAGGACAAAGAGGGCGATGCGGGCGCGGCGGCGGGAAGGGCCAGACGCGAGCAGTTGGATGAAAATTTCAGCGAGATAGGCGGCGCTGTAGCAGAGGTTGGCGAGGAGTCCGAGGATAAAGAAGGCCTCGAATGATCCGAGGGTGAGGGCTGGGCGGAAGTGGGGCCAGCTGAGGACGAGCCAGAGCAGCACGACGACGGTGAGGATGGCGTTGTAGAGGATGCGGCCGCGTTCCCAGAAGCGGGCGGCGTTCGTTTCGTTCTTCATGATCGTTTTTGACTTCATAATATAGTTATCTTTGTCATGCAAAGCACGAAGCCAAAAAAAGGGGCTCAGGTCAAGTTCTTTTTGGCCAATAGCAGCAGGTAGCCTGTAATCAGCAGCGCAAATTTGCGGAATCGATTGATCAAGGTACCTCAGGGGCTAAAGCCCACTGTGATTCCCATGCTTTACGCGGCCCTGGAAGGGCCGCTCTTCCACGGTGGTGCAGGGCGTCATTGTTCTTCGTTCTTCCGCAACCTCATTTATTACGCCCTTATTACGCCCTGCCTTTCCCTTCTAGGTTCGCGTCTTCGGCTTCTATTCTTCACGGGTGACGCGGATCCATTCCTCCATCTGATCGAGGTATTCGGCGAGGGCGCGGCGGCCGGCTGCGGTCAGGCGATATTCGGTGCGGGGGACGCGTCCTTCGAAAAACTTCACGCAGGAAATGTACTGGGCTTCTTCGAGCTTGCGGGCGTGGACGCTGAGGTTGCCGTCGGTGGTTTTGAGCACGCGCTTGAGGTCGTTGAAGCTGAGCGAATCGTTGGTGGCGAGGGCGCTGACGATGCCGAGGCGGATGCGCTCGTGAATCAGGCGATCGAGTTCGGGGAGTTCGGGGGCGCGGGGCGAATGTTCGCGGGCCTGCTCACGAGCCTGGTCGCGAATTTTTTCGCGCGCATGTTCGCGGGCGTGCTCACGCGACGCGGGCTCGCTCTTGACGTGCTTGCGGGATGGGAGGGGTCTAGCCACCGTGCCTCCGGGCGATGAGGAATCCGAAGAGGATGTGGAGTCCGCCGAAACCTGCGGCGAGAAACCAGTTACCCCAGGCGACGGGGCCGAGGACGGTGAGGCCGCCGAGGAGCATGAAAGAGAGGCCCATGACGGGGACGATCTGCACGGAGAACGCGCCTCCAGTCATGATGCCGGCGCCGTAGAGCAGGAGCCAGGTGGCGGGCAGGGCCGATTGCAGGCCGGCGCGGAATAAGAGAAATGTGAGGAAGGCTCCGGCGACAAGTGGCGGAGCAAGCCCGAGAGCGACTTTGCGGGCGGGGCCGGAAAATAAAGGCAGGCCGCGGCGGTTCGCTTTCCAGGTGCAGGCGAGCAATCCGATCGCGACGGCAAGAAGGCCTTCGGCGAGCCAGACGCGGAGCCAGGCGAACGGGGAGATCTGTTGTGCGGCGAGCCAGGCAGCGGCGAGGGCGGTGAAGCCGAGAAGAACTTGTCCCCAGCCGGAGACGGCGGTGAAGGCGGCGGAGCGCTCCATGGTGTCGCGGATGAAGCGGAGGTCTTCGAAGACTTCGGGGGCGGTGCGCGACGGCGCGGCCGAGTTGTGCTCGGCGGAGCGACGAAAGCGCCGGAGGCGATGGGGCCGCGGGTCGAACATGGGGATAGAGTAACGTGGCTGGGGGAGAGTGTCAAGTACTTTGCGATGCAAAGACGAATTGCCTTTTGAACGATCACGGAAGTCAAAACCCCCACCCACTTTATCCTTACCTGGCGGGGAGCAGGCCGAAGACGCCGACGCCGGTGGTGGTGGCGGCGAAGACTTTGCCGTTGGCGATCATGGGAGTGATGAACTTGTTGCCGGCGCCGAAGTGATCGCGGCTGCCGGCGGCCTGGTTGGAGTTGTAGATCTCCTGCAGATTTTTTGCGTTGTAGGCGTGGAGAACCGCGGGATTCGTATTTTCCACGGCCCAGACAATGGGGCTATTACCCAGGTTGGAGGAGACGCTGGGAGTAGCGCCGGGATAGCCGAAAGCGTTTGGAGTTCTCGCAACTGGGCTGGCCAGCAGCCTGGCATTCTTGAACTGAAAAGCCAGGATGGGCGAACCTACGGGGCCGTAGTAGATATTGCCGTTGGAGGCCGCGGGCATGGACCAGATTCCGCCGGGCAGGACGCGGCTGAGTTCCTGGTAAATGTTGTTGCTATTGGTATTGAATTTCCCCAGGTTGGTGCGGTCGACGACGTAGAGGTTGGTGTCTTTGCCGGCGCCGACGGCGAGTTGCCAGATCTTGCCAGCGGAATCTTTTTGGCTGACCAGCAGGGTTCCGCCGGAGCCGAGGTCGGTATCGGTGCCGTTTTCCTGGATCTCGTTGTCCATCTCGAAATAGTCGGCGACAGCGAGTCCCTTGTTCGTGGTCAGACGGAGGAAGGCGTTGCCGTAGTCGCCGTTTTCGGGGAAGCCGGAGGAATTCAGAGTGGAATCGAAGAATCCGTTGGCGTCGAGGAGGAAGATGTTGCCGCTGCCGTCGGAGGCCATGCCGGCCCCGGCTCCCCAGATGGCGCCTTCGTTGCCGTTGGGAGTTACGTTGAGCACGGAGGTCTGCGCCAGGGTTGTGGCGTTGTAGGCCATGATCCACCCGGTGTAGGGGCGGAAATCGCAGTGCGAGGCCCAGGCGAGATAGATCGTGTTGCCAATCATGAGCAGTCCGGAGCGCTCTTTATATTGAGCGGGGTCGAAGATCACGAAGCCGCCGGAACTGTTGTCGCCGGTGCCGGGATATTTGGCCTCGATGTCGACGGGGCCGAGGAACAGTTCGGCACCGGTGGTGGCGTCGAGGGCGTGGAGGCGCTGGTGGTAGTTGCCGGATTTATCCTTCGACATGGCGACGACGTAGATGATCGGGTTTCCGGTCTTGGGGCGGGTGATGACGGGGGTTGAGGTGATTCCGATTTCGGGTGAGACTTGGCCGCATCCCCGATTGTCGGAAGTGGTTTCGCCGGACTTGAGAGTGGTGACGTGCCAGAGTTCCGCGCTAGTGTCGGCGTCGTAGGCGTAGACGGTGCCGTGCTCAGAGGCGACGATCAACAGATTGTGCGGGACGCCGGAGATGGAGACGGCGGAGAGGTAGAGCGGTTCGGCGTCGACCAGTCCGTCGGCGGGGACGGTGAAGAGTTTGCCAAAAGTGGCGGAGTTCACGTTGGTAAGGGTGAGAGTGGTCTCTCGATTGTAGAGTCCGGTGCGGGCGGGGTTGTTGTGGTAGGTCAGCACGTCCTGGGAATGCAACGGGAGCGCGCACACGAGGGCAACCAGCAGGAGCGCTGGTAAACTTCGGCGATGAGGGCGGAAAGCGGGGGACAGATGGAACGGCATGGTGCAGGCCTCCTGGGGCTGGATCAGGGGGACGACCGTGGCTGATACAGCGTACAGGAAAACGGGGAAAATGGGATGGCACAGTAGGGCAGGTTCTATCCGGGAGACCGGGTCGGCCAGGTTTGATTTGGGGTGGGGCGATATGGCGGATATCGGCAAGTTTCTGATTGGGCTGGGGTTGGTACTGGTGGTGGCGGGAGTTTTGCTGACTGTGCTAGGGCGGGCGAACCTTCCTTTGGGGCGGCTGCCCGGAGATATTGTGTACCGGGGGAAGAACACGACATTTTATTTTCCGCTGGCGACCTCGGTGGTGGTGAGCGTGCTGTTAACGATTGTGATGTATGTGGTGGGGAGATCGAGGAAGTGAGCGGGGTGTGGTCGTAAACACCTGCGCCGGTGTCAGCGTTTCAGGCGTCCCTCCGGGACGCGATTGGGGTTGTTTGGGCTTACCCGCCAGTAGAACTGGCGGGCTATTGTAGGTCGTCCCTACGGGACGTTGGTTTCGCTTAGAGATCCGCAATCGATTTCTCTGCATTTGACTTCGGCGAGGATGAGCCGTTAGATTCTTGGCGAAGGTTGTTTCTGATCTTTGGAATGACGTTCGGAACGCGCGTCTTTGCCGCTCGGCGAAGACAGGGAAGCGGGTGAAAATCCCGCGCTGCCGCGCAACTGTAAGCGAGGAAACTGCCACCGGCCACTGGGACAAGGTCCCGGGAAGGCCGAGGGCGTTACTGGATGGAAACATCATCATCCTTACTCGCAAAGCCAGGAGACCGGCGCGATCCGTCTACTGCAACCTCTTTCGCGTGCAAAGGAGGAAAGTATGCGCGTGTTCGTTGGCGTTCTTCTGGTTCTCGGTTTTTCCCTGGCTGCTGCGGCGGCCGATCTCAAAGTCAAAGTGGTGGACCCGCAATCTGCGGCGGTGGATGGGGCGCAGGTGTCATTGATTAGCAGGATTAGCGGGGATGACGGCAAAGTGCTGGCGACGCAGAGCACGTCGGCGGAAGGCGTTGCGGTGTTTCGCATGCCGGAGAGGGGAGCGTTTCAGATTCAGGTTCTGGCGCCGGGGTTTGCCGCGGAAACGTTGGAGGTTTCATCGCAGGCGGAGATCACGGTGAATCTGCGGCTGGCGACTGCTTCGGAGACCGTGGTGGTGACCGCGACGCGGACGCTTGTGCTGGGAGAGGCAGCAGGAGCAGACGTTAGCACGCTTAGCGGCGAGCAACTGACGACCATGCGGCCGGTCGCGGGGAACGATGCGGTGCGTTTTCTGCCGGGGGCCGTGGTCAACACCGCGGGACAGCATGGAGGGTTGGCGTCGCTGTTCGTGCGCGGAGGGGAATCGAATTACAACAAGGTGATCGTCGACGGAGTCACGGTAAACGAACCGGGCGGGACGTTTGACTTCGGCACGTTGTCTCTGGCGCAGGGCGACCGGATGGAATTCGTTCGCGGGGCGCAGAGCACGCTGTATGGATCGGATGCGATGACCAGCGTGGTACAGGTGTGGACGCGGGCGGGCAGCACGCGAGTGCCGGAACTGCGGTTTGGGGCGGACGGCGGGAATTTCGAAACGGCGAGCGGGCACGCATCGCTGGCAGGGGCGCGCGGGCGATTCGACTACAACGTCTTCGGCGATCAATTCAACACCAACGGATCGGGCGTGAACGACGCTTACTCGGATTCGTTGGAGGGAGCGAACGTGGGGGCGGCGCTCAGCGACAAGACTTCCCTGCGCGCGCGATTTCGTCATGCCAACAGCCATACGGGCGTGCCTGGGGAATGGTGGTTCAACGGTTACGTGCCTCTGGTCCCGGCGGATGGATTCTCGGAGCCCTTTCAACCGCTGCAACCGAATCCCAGCGCGTGGTCGCAATTGAACAACCTGCTGGGCAGCGTAGAGCTGACCTTGGAGGCGCCCTCAGGATGGCAGCACCGCTTCACCGGATTCGACTATCTGTATCGCTACTACGAGTTGGACCCGG
Source organism: Acidobacteriota bacterium (assembly GCA_013289685.1). Lineage (GTDB taxonomy): Bacteria > Acidobacteriota > Terriglobia > Terriglobales > Acidobacteriaceae > Sulfotelmatobacter. Next base: position 8,245 of record JABCZL010000031.1, read on the forward strand.
GGGACCCTCAACGAGTGAACACTCAGAACTGCGCAGTCACCGGGCCGCCTGTACCCTGCTCGATTGATTTTGCTTCCAACGAAGTCGACCACATCAATCGTGGAGGGTTCGAATATCAGGGCGATTATTCGGAGCGAGCGTGGGCGCACACGACGTTTGGCTATCGGGTGGAAAATGAGAACGGGTTCGTGGGCGACGTGAACTTTGGCCAGACGCATGGCCAGCGGCTGAACAACGATGTCTATGTGCAGCAGCAGATCACGCTGGGCAGGCTGACGGCAATCGGCGGCGGCAGGTTCGTGCATGACAGCGCGTTTGGCAATACGGGAGTGCCGCGGGTCGCTCTTATGCTGCAGGCTTTGCGAGGCGGAGAAGTTTTTTCGGGCACGCGGCTGCGATTCTCTTACGCGACCGGATTCAAAGAACCGCGGCTGGAGGAGACGTTCGCCGGACCTCCGTATACGCAACCCAACCTTGGGCTCAAGCCGGAGCGTTCGCGGTCGTTCGAAGCCGGGGTGCTGCAGGACCTCTGGCGCGGGAGAGTTTCGTTCAACGCTACTTACTTCAATAACCTGTTCCATGACCAGATCAACTACGTGACCGTGAATCCGGTGACGTTCGTCGGCGAATACGTCAATGTGAATCAGGCATTTGCTCAGGGCGCGGAGATTACGGTCGAGGCGAAGATTCGTCCGCGGCTGCTGTTGAGCACGGCTTATACGTACACTTCGTCGCAGTATCTGGATAACCCCGTGCCGTTTGATGCGGTCTACAACCCTGGGCAGCCGCTGCTGCGCAGGCCGAAACATTCGGCAACGACGATGCTGTCGTACCTGGGGACTCGCTGGGGTACGAATGTGGGTGGAAGTTTTGTGGGGCGCCGCGCGGATTCGGATTTCGACGGGTTTGGGATTAATCACGCGGCAGGGTATGTGCGGGTCGATCTGGGGGGATGGTATGCGGTGCGGCCGCGAGTGACGTTGTATGCCAACGTGGAGAATGCGCTGGACCGGCGGTATAACGAGGTGGTGGGGTATCCGGCGCTGCCGGTGAATTTTCGGGCGGGGGTGAGGGTTCGGATTGGCGGCGAGTAGCAAGAAAAGGAAAAAATCTTTACCACAGAGGGCACGGAGGAACACAGAGGAACAAACACAGCGGAACGATGGGGGGCTTTTCGGGTACGCTAGCTGACTTTTTGCGGGGCGCGCGGGAGCGGCATGGCGGCGGCGATTTTTGCGCCGAAGTACCTGGTGCGGGCTAGTAGAAGTTTTTCGATTTCTATTTCCTTCAGGGGCTGCTGGCGGCCGAGCAGATGCGTGACCAGGGCGATCTGAGCAAAATGCTCGACGGTCTCCATCTTCATGTAGGCGTGTTCGAGGGTGTCGCCGTAGGTCACGACGCCGTGGTTCGACATGAGGATGGCGTCGTAGGTAGGGACGTAGGGCTCGAGCGTCTGGGCCAGTTCCGACGTGCCGGGCGTGCCATAGCGGGCCAGGGGAATGCATCCCAGGCCCATGACCACTTCGCACACCAGGGGCTCGGTCAGGGGGATGCCGGCGGCGGCGAATCCAGTGGCCGTTGGGGGATGGGCGTGTACGATGGCCTGGACATCGGGGCGCATGCGATAGATGAGCAGGTGCATGCCGATTTCGCTGGTCACGTTGCGGCGTCCGGTGACCTGCTGGCCGTCGAGGTCGACGATGACCATGTCGGGCGCCTTCATGGCGCCTTTGCTGACGGCGGTCGGGGTGACGAGGATGCGGTCGTGATCGAGCCGGACGGAAAGATTGCCGTCCATGGCGGCGACGTAGCCGTGCTCGTGGAGCATGCGTCCGTAATGAACGATTTCTTCCCTATGTTTGCGTTCCGTAGGCATGGTGACCCTTGGGGAGATGACAAAAAGCAGGCCGCAGCTCGACCTTCGCATAGTACCAGCAGGCGGAGGACGGAGACAATCCAAATTTCGACAAAAAGTCGCTGCAAGCCAGAGCGTCGTGGATCCCTATAATCGGAGGGGATGCTGGTCTCCGATTTCCATTACGAACTTCCGGAGGAGTTGATTGCGCAGGAGCCGCTGGCGGACCGAGCGGGTTCGCGGCTGCTGCATGTGGAGTCTGGGACGGGCGCTTTGGAAGACCGGCAGTTTCGCGAGTTTCCGGAGTTGCTGAGGCCAGGCGATCTGGTGGTGTTCAACAACACGCGCGTTTTTCCAGCGCGGCTTTATGGACGGCGGGGCGGGGCGCTAAATCCCCACCCTTCGACAGGCTCAGGGCAGGCTTTCTCGCAAAGAACGCGAGAAATGGGGCACCCGGTTGTCGCGGGGCGGATTGAAGTGTTGCTTACGCGGCAAGTACAGCGGGAGCCGAATGAGTGGGAGTGTCTGGTGCGGCCGGGGCGGAAGATTGGGGTGGGGGAGCGGCTGTTCTTTGGGGAGCAGGACGACTTGCAGGCGGAGGTGGTTGGGCGGGGGAGTTTTGGGGAGCGGAGGATTCGATTTGCGGCGGCAAAGGAGGGCTTCGCCCTCCCGGACAGCCGAGAGCCTGCCCTGAGCCTGTCGAAGGGGCGGCTGTCCCCACATGAGCATCGTGAGCTCGACTTCTTCGGGCTGCTAGAGAAGATTGGGCATGTGCCGCTGCCGCCTTATATTTCTCGCGGGGATTCTGCGGGAGATCGCGAGCGATACCAGACGGTGTATGCGCGGGAGCGCGGGTCGGTGGCGGCTCCGACGGCGGGGCTGCACTTCACGGCGGAGATTTTGGGACGCATGCGGGAGCGCGGGATTGAGACTGCCGAAATCACGCTGCATGTGGGACTGGGAACTTTTCAGCCGGTGCGGACGGAGCGGGTGGAAGAACATCGGCTGCATGCGGAGGCTTATTCGATTTCGGGCGAGGCCGCGGAGAAGATCGAGCGGGCGCGGAGGGAAGGGCGACGCGTTGTTGCTGTGGGCACTACTACCGTGCGGACTTTAGAGCATGCGGCGCAGCAGGGTACCGGCGAAGTGCGGGCGGGGACGGGCGAGGCCAATCTGTTTATTTATCCCGGGTATAAGTTTCAGGTGGTGGGGGCGCTGCTGACGAATTTTCATTTGCCGCAGTCGACGCTGCTGATGCTGGTGTGCGCGCTGGGCGGGAAAGAGAATGTGATGCGGGCGTATGAGCACGCGGTGCGGGGGCGGTATCGATTTTATTCTTATGGGGATTGCATGTTGGTGGAATAAGGATTCTGAGCGAAATGGGCCTGTTCTCAACAGTTGACGCGGCCTTCAGCAAACTCGGAGCATTATGCCCAACGCCTAAATGAGAGCATACGCCTTAGCTTCCGGAGTTCAAGAAGTTACGCGTTCTGATCCCTACATCAATCAGGGCAGGTCAGTGGTGCTGGACCGAACCTCGTCAGCTTTCGCCCGATACTCGCCAACACGTCCTTGTACCGGACGGGTACGATAGTGACGGTTTGCTGCTGACGCTCACGTTCTATCCTCAAGGAAATCGGTTTCGTACTGGTGGGGGACAGTAACTTCGCCACTTGATCGCGAGTCAGGCTACTCACAGCTCTACCGTTAATGGCGAGGATTTCGCTTCCGGGGTGCAGGCCCGCAGCAAAGGCCGGTGACGGGGGATCGATATAGTCGGTTACAGCTTCATGTCGTTGTTCATCCCAAAGTGCGCCAAAGCCGGTTATGTAGGTAGTAGGACTCGGCTCCCTTCGATCAGGCACCAGTTGCACTATTGGACGTTTGCGAAATGTTATCACCGATCGCACATCTTCTTCAGTGACGTAATCTGCGACACCGACTGATGCTTCTGGCGGAGTTGATGCCGGGTGAATGAATTTCATACCACTTAATGCCGCCAAGGCGGTTTCACGGACGCGAGGTACGGTAACCTCAAATGTTTGTGGACTGCGCTGGATTTTCAAACGCACCGGCGTTGGTGCGGACGAAATCAATTCGTGCTGAAGTGTTGCCCAGCCCACATCTGCACCGATTCCGTTTACTGCCACGATTTTGTCGCCTGGGCAGATTCCCGCCCTCTCGGCCGGACCCCTATACCAAGTGCCGAGCACGGGTATTGCGCCTTTCTCGCTTACCTTGATGAACGTCCCGGGGACGTATGGATTGCAGATTCCCAGGTAAGTCGGAGCTGAACATGCCTGCCCGACAGCTCCCGCAGCCGCGAGCTGCAGCGAATATTGCGGCAGCGAAAGAGCCATCCGCAATGCGATGAATCCAAAAGCGATTCGCACCAACACCTCCCAGGGTCTCGTCATTATCCCTCAAGACAATTGTGTTCTGGAAGTGAAGCAATTCGTCCACGAGCCTCAACTGGTTGGTGGGTGGGCCGCGTCAATTGACGTAACATCCCCGTTACACTCACCACAAGTTTGGATAGTTCGCCACAGGCTCATGGCCGTGTAACCTGAACATCCACCCACAAGTATGTGGGGAAGGCACCCTAGGGCCCTCAGGGGCTAAAAAGCCCGCGTATTTATTGGCTGCGAGCGGCGCGGCTTGAAGCCTGCGCCCTTTCAAGGCAGGGGCACGCGCGGGCGGGACGCCCCCGCGACAGCCGGCACGATGCCGGCGCTACGTTTTCTGAAAGCAAAACGGGCGTCCTTGCGGACGCCCGTGCTTGAGATCGGCCAAGATTTTCTCGCGTGAAACTTTACGCTCGGGCGCCGACGGCGGCGGGCTCGGGGGCCGGGGCCGACTTGTCTTCGCCGTTGGGCTTTTGTTGCTGGGGCTGTCCGCCTTTGCGGATGTCGATGCCGCCTTTGAAGAAGGCGCCGTCTTCGATGGAGATGCGGGCGGCGATGACGTCGCCGGTGAGCGATCCGTCGCTGCGAATGTCGACGCGATCGCTGGCGGTGAGGTTGCCGCGGACTTTGCCGAGCACGACGATCTCACGAGCATTGATGTTGGCGGCGACCACTCCATTGCGACCGATGGTGACGCGGTTGCCGGCCAGATTGATGGAACCCTCTACTCGGCCGTCGATGTAAAGCGACTCCGAGCCGGTCACTTCGCCTTTAATGACGAGCGACTTGCCGATGGTGGCCTGGTCGGCGGTGGTGGTGGTTACCGGCCGGGGGGCGACGGGCTCAGCGGACATCGCGGGGGCGCTGGGCATAGACGTAGTGGGGCGCTCCGGCACGGCAGGCTGTGCAGGAGTTTGAGGCTGATTGGTCGGCTTCCACATGGGGTAAAAAGTCCTTTCCTAGTTGGGATTAGGGGTCACTGGCCGCACTTTCGTGACCAAAGCTGATTGTACTCCCGCGTCTCAAAGTGAGCACTGTGGAAAATCCTTTATTTTCAATCGAGAGTAACTGGGGTGATACATCGGCAGGCAGGTTGGGGGGGGCGGGCGCGCAGGGGTTCGGCTGGATACTTTCTGCCCGGTACGTGTAACGATTCCCGGAAAAAACTGCCGGGGCCGTACCTTCCACAGGGGCGGGACGTTATCCTTCTAGATCGAAGATTTATCGAAGACGGAATCTGGGGTGGGGCGTCTAAGTGTTCAATAATGTGAGCCTGGAATTTCTTCCGATGGGAGCAAAGCATGTTAGAACCAGCCTTGATTAATCCAGCAACGTTTACGATCACGCGGCCTGAGCCGGGCGAATATGCGCCTTATTATGACCGCTACATTTCGTTGGTCGCAGGGACCGACATTCTGGGGACGCTTGACGCGCAGCGGCGGCAGACGATGCTGCTGCTCTCGGGGCGCGACGAGAGTGAGGGAAATTTCCGCTACGCGCCCGAGAAATGGAGCGCGAAGGAAGTGCTGGGGCACGTGTGCGACACGGAGCGGATATTTGCGTATCGCGCGCTGCGGATTGCGCGCGCCGATCAGACGCCGATGGCGGGATTCGAGCAGGACGACTATGTGAGGAATGGTCCGTTTGCGCGGGCTCCGCTGGCGGAAATGATTGAGGACTACATTGCGGTGCGGCGGGCGACGCTGACGCTGCTGCGGAATCTGGAGGAGGCGGCGTGGGTGCGGCGCGGCGTGGCGAACAAGAATGAAGTGAGCGTGCGGGCGCTGGCTTATATTATTGCGGGGCATGAAGTGCATCATCGGAGGATTCTGGAGGAGAAATACTTTGGGGAGCGGTAGCGCGCACTTCTTCGCCGCGGATTTACGCGGATGAACGCGGATTATTGATGGGCTGAGCGATGTGTCATTCTGAGCGAAGCGAAGAACCTATCCATTTGCTGCGGGCGAGAAAGTGCAAAAGTGCATAGGTCCTTCGCTTCGCTCAGGATGACAGGGCTTTCTTCTGACAGGGTTGTCTTCATTCCATCTCCCATGTCCCAGCGAGCACTGACCGAACTGCTTCGCGGCAAGGGCGCGAATGCCGATCCCATCGCGTGCGTGGAAGATATTTCTGCGGAGCTGGCGGCGCGGCGGGTTGCGGGGTTTCCGCATTCGATTGGGCAACTCGTCTTTCACATGAATTATTGGATGGACTATGAGCTGCGGCGGATTCGCGGGGAGAAGCCTGCCTATCCGGAACACAACTCGCAGAGCTTTCCGGCGGCTTCGTCCGTAGATGCGGCGGAGTGGGATCGGGTGCGGACGCGGATGACGGTATTGCTGGGCGCGTATGCCAACCTGGCTAAATCATCTGCGCAGGAATTGCAGCGCGAGATCGAGAGCGTGCATGAGGGCGACAAAGTCGTTGCTGGAACCCTCGAAGCGGTGCTGTGGCAGATGGTGGCGCATAACAGCTATCACGTGGGGCAGATCGCGATGATCAGGCGGACGCTGGGAGCATGGCCGCCGCGTGCGGGCGGGGATACGTGGTAGGAGACGCCGGCCCGTCACAGGCTTGTCATCCTGAGGACCGCGTTCCTTGCGGGCCGAAGAGCCTGCCCTGAGCGAAGTCGAAGGGATCTGTGGAACTGGCCGGGGACTGCATAGATCCTTCGACGGCGGTTTTGCTTCGCTATCGCGAAGCAAAATCCTCGCTCAGAATGACAAAGCATCAGGAATCATTCTTCAATGATTTATGCTGGGAGCTGTTCTTAGCCTGCCCTGAGCCGAAGGGCGAAGGGGCTGATCGCTGACAGCTTCTTATGCTCTCTGATTCGACAATCCTGAAACACATTGCGCGGCAGCCTAAGCGGGCGGCGGGGTTCAAGCAGCTGGTGCGCGAACTGGGGCTGCACGGGGACGAGCGCCGCGAGCTTGACTCGCTGCTGCAGAAGATGGTGGCGCGCGGGACGCTTCTTTCTGTCGATTCTGATCGATACGCTTTGCCGGCGGCCGCTGCCGACAAGAATCTGGTTGCCGGGCGGCTCACCATGCACCGCGACGGATTCGGGTTTGTGATTCCGGATTCCAAGTCGCTTTCGCCGGCGCTCAAGGCGCGGCTCACGGGCGATATCTTCATCGCGCCGCATCTCATCGGCAATGCCATGCACGGGGACCTAGTGCTGGTCGACATCGCGAACGTGCGGCCGGATGGGCGCGCCGAGGGGCGCATTGTGCGGCCGGTGATGCGGGCGCATCCGACGGTGGTTGGGATTTTTCATTACGGGAGCCGTGGTGGGTATGTGCGGCCGATCGATTCGAAGATTACGCAGGAGATTGTGATTCCGGCGGGGGAGGAAAGACCGGGGGCAGCAGTAGCCTCGCAGAAGCGTGGGCGGGGCGCCCCCGCGACAGCCGGCGGGACGCCGGCGCTACGTAAACCATCTGTGGATCGCGTGCTGGGCGATGAGGTCGCGCGGCGGACGGAGTTCAACGATCTTGAGGGGCTGGTGGTTGATGTGGAGATCACCGACTGGCCTTCGCCGACGCAGAATCCGCGGGGACGGGTGATTGAGATTCTGGGGCGCGAGGATGATTTCGGAGTCGACGTGGAGATCACGATTCGCAAGTATCATCTGCCGCATCATTTTCCTGCGGCGGCGCTGGAGCAGGCGCAGGATACATCGGCAGTAATTCCGACGGCGGAACTGGAGCGGCGGCGCGATTTTCGCGGGCTGCCGATTGTGACCATCGACGGCGAGACGGCGCGTGACTTTGACGACGCCGTCTATGTGCGCATGCTGGCGAACGGCAATTTTGAATTGCAGGTGCACATTGCCGATGTGGCGCAGTATGTAACGCCGGGCTCGGCGCTGGATCAGGAAGCTCGGTTGCGAGGGACTAGCGTTTATTTTCCGGACCGCGCCGTGCCGATGCTGCCGCTTGAGTTGTCGACCGACATTTGCAGTCTGCGGCCGCAGGTGGAGCGACTGGTGCTATCGTGCGTGATGGAGATGGACCATCGCGGCGAGATTATGAATTATGAGTTGAGTGAGGGCGTGATCCGGTCGGTGGAGCGGATGACGTATACGGCGGTGAACGCAGTGCTGGAAGGCGATGCGGGGATGCGCAAGCGCTATGCGCCGCTGGTGGCGACGTTTGAGCTGATGCGCGACCTGGCGCTGATTCTGAATCGCAAGCGGGAGCGGCGGGGATCGATTGACTTCGATTTGCCGGAGCCGGTGATCGAGTTTGACGAGTTGGGGATGATGAAGAGCATTGCTCGGTCGGAGCGCAACATTGCCAACCGGCTGATCGAGGAATTCATGCTCTCGGCGAACGAGTGCGTGGCGCACGATCTGGAGTCGAGGCATGTCGCGTCGCTGTATCGCATCCACGAGAAGCCGGACGCGAAACGCGTGTATGACTTTGAAGTGATTGCGGCGACGTTTGGGTATTCTCTTGGAGTGGGCGCGCTGCCGATTCATCGGGTGCAGACGAAGACCGATCGGCGGGCGGGTTATGGGACAGGCAAGCGGGCGCGCGAGATTGAGGTGCCGAAGGAAGTGCACATCACGCCGCGCATGTATCAGAAGCTGACCGAGAAGATTGCGGGGAAGCCGGAGGAGCGGATTCTAAGTTATCTGATGCTGCGGTCGCTGAAGCAGGCGCGGTACTCGGAGGAGAATCTGGGACACTTTGCGCTGGCGGCGACCTCGTACACGCACTTTACTTCGCCGATCCGGAGGTATCCGGATTTGATTGTGCATCGGGTGTTGAAGAATGTGCTGAGACAGAATCAGAGTCAAAACCAAAGTAAACTCCCCCGTCGGTTTGAGGAGAAGGCATCGCCCTGGTCGAAACGGCGTGGCCCTTCCGAGGAAAAGCGGACAGGAGCGTCCGCCCCACATGAGGCGTTGGGCGGGCCGATTGGGATTGAGGAGTTGCATGAGATCGCGGAGGAGTCGAGCCGGGCGGAGCGGCGGGCGGCAGATGCGGAGCGGGAGTTGATGGAGGGGAAGAAAGTTAAGTTCATGCAGGACCGCGTGGGCGAGGATTTTGATGGGCTCATCACCAGCGTGACCAAGTTTGGATTTTTTGTGGAGCTTACCGATTTGTTCGTGGAGGGACTTGTGCCGCTGAATACCTTGACCGATGACCGGTATACCTATCACGAGAATACGCGGGAGATTATCGGGCAGCGGTCGCGGAAGATTTACAGTTTGGGGCAGAAGATTCGGGTGCTGGTGGACCGGATTGATCCGGTGGAGAAAAAGATTCAGTTTGCGGTGTTGGAGGAAGAGCCGGTGCGGGCGGGGGGGAAGCGCAAGAAGCGGAGGTAGTCTTGAGAGAACCCTATTCCGCAGTTGTTGATTGCTGGAGCGGCTCAAGAAAAGACCCCACTTCTCGCAAAAGGACGCGAGAAATGGGGCACCCGGCTGTCCGCACATAAACCCCTCTTTGCTACTCGCTAGGCGCCTAGGGCTTTTTGGATTTCGGCGGCGATGCGGGATGTCAGGGCTTCCATCTTTTCTTTTGATTCGGCTTCGACCATGACTCGGGCCAACGATTCGGTTCCGGAGTAGCGGACGACTACTCTCCCGTTGCCGTTGAGTTCGCGCTCGGCGGCGTCGATTGCTGACTGCACTGCGGGAATCTGGGCGAAGGGAATTTTCTCGCGGACGCGGACGTTTTGGATTTTCTGCGGAAATACTTTTAAATCGCCGACCAGATCCGCCAAGGGTTTGCCACTGCGCACGATAATATTCATGAGGCGCAGGGCAGTGAGCAGGCCGTCGCCGGTGGTCGCGTCACCGTCGCGGAAGATGACGTGGCCGGACTGCTCGCCGCCGAGAGTGGCGCCGGTCTTGAGCATTTCTTCGAGCACATATTTGTCGCCGACGTTGGCGCGGAGCATGCGAATGCCGGAATTCTTCAGCGCGATTTCCAGGCCCATGTTCGACATGGTGGTGGCGACCACGGTATCGGCCTTCAACTTTCCCTGGGCGTGCAGGTCGCGGGCGGCGGCCAGCAGCACGCCATCGCCGTTGACCACGCGGCCAAAAGCATCGCAGAACAGGGCGCGATCGGCGTCGCCGTCAAAGGTGACGCCCAGGTCGAATTGGCCGCGCGATTCTGCGACGATTTTTCCCAGCGTCTCCGGGTGCAGCGCGCCGCAGCCTTCGTTGATATTTTTTCCGTCCGGCGAAATGTGGATGAAGGTCGCCTGAATGCCGAGGTTGCGGAACAGTTCCGGCGCTTCGGCCGTGGCCGCACCGTTGGCACAATCCACCAGGACCCGCAGCTTGCTCAGATCGGACGACACGCCTGCCGCCAGAGATTGGACGTAGGCATGACGCAGATTGGCCTCTCCGGGGAGAGAGGGCTTCGGCACCTTGAGCGCAGTGTCGTCGGCTGCGGCCGGATTCTGCAAGAGAGCGAAGATTTCTTTTTCAATGGCGAGTTCGCGCTCGTCGGTCAGCTTGAAGCCATCGCCGGAGAAGACCTTGATGCCGTTATCGGTCCAGGGATTGTGGGACGCGGAAATGACCACGCCTGCGGCGAGCCCGCGCGAACGGGCAAGGTACGCGACGCCCGGAGTGGTGATCACGCCGGCGCTGTACACGTCCACGCCGACGGCAGCGAGACCTTCAGCGACGCGGTCGGCAATCCAGGCGCTCGACTGGCGTGTGTCCTGGCCAATCACGGCTTGAGCGTTTGTGGTGGAGCGCATCAGGTCATGGCCCAGGGCGCGGCCAATCAGATAGGTGCTCTGCTTGGTGAGAGGAAATTCTCCCGCGACGCCACGAATGCCGTCGGTACCGAACAACTGCCTTTGCTGGCTCATAGGAAAGTTTCAAAAGATGAGGAAGAAAGATGATAAATGAGGGCGGGTCGAAGAAGTGGATTCGCGGGAAACAAAGATGCCGCCCGGACGAAACAACGTCCCTCAGGGGCTAAAGCCCGGCGAATTCCACGCAACTTACGCGGCCCTGAAAGGGCCGCTCTTCCACGGTGATTCAATGTGCGGAAGTGCTTCCCGCTTTCTGAACGAGGACGGTTACGCGAATCGATGTGGTCTGCACGACTTGCACCAGGGGGTCGGCCACGTAGACGTTGGTTGTGAAGACGCCGCTGCCACGGGTTCCGGTGGCGTCGATGGGATCGGTTGTGGCCGAATCGATCTTCTCCACATGATGGCGGGGGCCGGTGATGGTGACGCGGGGCGGATCGGTCTTGCATGTGACTTCGTTGTCGGCAAAATCGCCGGTCACTCGCGGATGAATCTCGACCTCGCGGGTCATGCGGGTATCGAAGGCGAGATGCAACTGGCTGGGTACGACCTGCACGACAGTGACGTCGCGCGGATGGCGCACCTGCTGCGAGGTCAGATCAAAGGTGCGGTCGCCGGGCTTGACGTCGGCCAGTTCGATTTCGGCGTGGATCTCGTTGGCCTGCAATTGCCGGATGACGCGCTCCGGGCCGCGCACACGGATCTGCGCCTCGGGAATCGCTTCGGAACTGATTTCGAGTTGCGACGGGACATGCTGAAAAACGATGGGGGCGCGCACAGCCACTTCCGCCGGTTGCTCGTCGGGAGAAATCAGGAACCAGAGACCCGTCGCCAGCAGCAAGGACAATACTTTCAGTCCGAAGTTGTGAAGCACGTAGCGCTGGAAGAATCCGATCATCGCTGCGGCTCCGATTCTGCGCCGGATTCGGATTTCCGCTGCGATGCGGGATCGCGGAGAGGAGAGTCCAGCAACTCGTCCGATTCATCGTCTCCGCGCGCGATGGGAGTGGGCAGCGTCACAGGAGCCATGTATCGGCGCAGTTCGCTGCCGAGGCGCTCGCGCAGCTGCTCGACGGTCAGGTCACGCTCGATTTTGCCGCCGATGGCGAGGCTGATGGCGCCGGTCTCTTCGGAACAGACGACGGCAATCGCGTCGGTTTCTTCGGTGATGCCGATGCCGGCACGATGGCGCGTGCCGAGTTGGGTGGAGAGCAGAGGATTCATGGACAGCGGCAAGAAGCAGGCGGCGGCGGCGATGCGGTCTTTTTGGACGATCACGGCGCCATCGTGCAGTGGAGCGCTGGGGCGGAAGATCGTAGCCAGCAGATCGTAGGAAAGGCGGGCGTCGAGGGGAACTCCGCTTTCGATATGGGTGCGCAATCCGATTTCACGTTCGATCACGATCAGCGCTCCGGTCTGGTGCTGGGAAAAAAGATTCGCGGCCAGCACGATGTCGTCGTAGGAATCGCTCTCCCGCGAAGACCCGCCCAGAAAAGTCAATCGCCGGCCCAAGTCGGCGAGCACATGCCGGATCTCGGATTGGAAAACAACGATGAGCGCAAACACCAGGTAGGGCAGGACGTGGCCCACAACCCAGTTGAGCGTTGTGAGTTCGCCGATGCGGGCCAGGTAGAACAGCACGGAGACGACCACCAGGCCCACGAGCATGGGAGCGGCGCGCGTGCCGCGGATGATGATCAGCACCTGGTAGATGATCAGGGCAACGAGGAGAATGTCGAGCGCGATCCACGCGGCTTGCGTCCATGACGTGATGACTGGCATCCGTGGAGTCGCTCCTGCGGCAGTTCTGATTTCCGAATGCCCATTGTAATGCAGGGGGTTGGTGGGCAGGGAGCCCTGGGGGGCTCGCCCCTGCACTGGCTCGATCATTCCTCTTTCTTTGTCACGGCGGCTTGGATTTCGCCGTGGGCGAGGCGGGCGGAAATTTCGTCGCCGATTTTCACGCGGTGCGCGTCTTTGAGCAGCTTGCCCTCGGAATCAAAGACCAGGGCGTAGCCACGCTCCAGAATGGCGAGGGGGGAGAGCGACTCCAGCGCAGTCTGGAAGCGCTCGCTGCGGACCCGGTAGCCCAGCAGGACGTTGCGCATGACGGCGACCAGGGCGGCGGTTCCGCTCTCCAGTTGCTTGCGCATGCCGGAAAGGACAAGGCGTAGATCGTAATGCCGCACGGCTGCCGAGATCGTTTCCCAGCGGCGGCGCATCTGCTCCAGCACCTGGCGCTCGGCGAGTTCCATGCGGTGGGTTAGATCGTCGAGCTTTTGCTGGCGTTGGCGGATGAGTTCCATCATGCGGGCGAAGGCGCCGTGCTGGGCGAGTTCGGTCAGGGCCTGGCGGCCCATCAGGAGGCGGTAGCGCATGGCACGGCTGAGGCGCTCGTGCAACGCGGTGGCATGATCTTCGACCTCCTGACGCGAGCGGATGACGAGTTCCGCTGCCGCGGAAGGAGTGGGAGCGCGGAGGTCGGCGACGAAATCTACGATCGTGAAATCGGTCTCGTGGCCCACGGCGGAGATCAAAGGGATCTCAGACGCAGCGACGGTGCGGGCCAGGGCTTCGTCGTTGAACGCAGCCAAATCTTCGGCGGAGCCGCCGCCGCGCGCGACGACGATGACATCCACATTGTCGTGCTGGTTGAAATAGCGTACGCCTGCGGCGACCTCGTGCGAAGCCGCGTCGCCCTGCACCTGAGCGGGATAGATGAGGACATTCACCGAGTGGTGGCGGCGCTGGAGTACGTTCAGAATGTCGCGAAGTGCGGCGGCCTGCGCCGATGTTACCAGGCCGATGCGCGACGGTAGGGTCGGGATTGGTTTCTTGCGCTCGGTCGCAAACAGTCCTTCGGCCTCAAGCTTGGCCTTGAGTTGTTCGAAGGCTAACTGTAGAGAACCGGCGCCCTTGGGCTCAATGTATTCGGCGGAGATTTGTAGCTCGCCGCGGTCTTCGTAGACGGTGACTCGGCCGCGGACGACGACCTGCAGGCCGTCGGCGGGGCGGAAGCGCAGCAGGCGCGCCGACGAACGAAACATGACCACGCGAATCTGGGCGTTGCCGTCTTTGAGGGTGAAGTAAAGATGACCGGAATCTGGCGCGCGGAAATTGGAGATCTCGCCTTCCACCCAGGCGTCGGAGTACTCGCGCTCGATGTGCCCACGCACCGAGGCGACCAGATCGCGAACCTTCCAGACGGGGCGTTCGGGCGGACGGAAGCTGAAGCCCATCTGATCGGAGAGGGAGGACACGAGGGAAGTGTAACGCAAACATCGGTGTCGACTGTGGTCGGAGCGTATGAGGCAAAAGGCAAAGACCCACTTCTCGCGCAAAGAGAGCGCGAGAAATGGGGCACCCGGCTCGTACAATAAAGAGAACACAACAGCGAGAGGCACAAGGAGGCACACCATGTCGAGAGTTCTGGAATCGTTGGCGGTCGTGGTAGTACTCGCCGTCTCTGTGTGGACGCAGCAGCTTCAGGAGATACCCGCGGCTCCGATCCCCGGGCAGATTGGAAGCGCAAAGAAGGTTTTCGTTTCCAATGCCGGAGAGGAAACCGTCTTTCGCCTGCCCAAGGACGCCAAGTACACTGGCGGACCGAATCGAGCGTATAACCAATTCTACGCGGCGATGAAGGGTTGGGGGCGATACGAACTGGTGCCGGCTCCCGCCGATGCGGACCTGGTGTTTGAGATCGGATTCATCGACCAGTACGAAGGGCTGCTTGCGGTATCTCAATTCAAATTGATAGTGCTGGATCCCAGGACCCACGTCGCATTGTGGACCTTTACCAAGTACGCCGAGCCCGCGGGCATGGCCAAGAACCGGGAGCGGAACTACGATCTGGCCATGAGCGCTCTGATGGACGACGTGAAGATCATTACCACAACACCAGCAGCAGCCTCTGCGAAATAGGCCGCAATCCAAGAACAGGGCCCTTATGGAGCTGCTTCTGTGATCTGCCTGACGTGTCCACAACCTAGGCAGAGGCTATAATCCATGCCCATGAATCTTGACGAAAAAGTTGCCGAACTCAAGAAGCGGAACCAGCTGGCCGAGGATGGCGGCGGGGCGAAGCGCCGAGAACGGCAGCACAAAGAGGGGAAGATGTCGGCGCGCGAGCGCGTCGAGTTTCTGCTCGACGAGTGCACATTCGAGGAGACCGACAAGCTGGTCACGCACCGGTGTAATGACTTTGGCATGACCGAGCAGAAAATTTACGGCGACGGATTCATCACGGGTTATGGCCGCATCGAGGGGCGGCTGGTGTACGTTTTTGCGCAGGACTTCACCGTGTTTGGCGGGTCGCTCTCGGAAACCAACGCGGCGAAGATCGTGAAGATCATGGACCTGGCGGCGAAGATGGGGGCGCCGGTGATTGGGCTGAACGACTCCGGCGGAGCGCGGATTCAGGAAGGCGTGATGTCGCTGGCGGGATACGCGGACATTTTTTTGCGCAACACGCTGTACAGCGGCGTGGTGCCGCAGATTTCCGCGATCATGGGGCCGTGCGCGGGAGGGGCCGTGTATTCGCCGGCCATCACTGACTTCGTGCTGATGGTGGACAAGACTTCGTATATGTTCATCACCGGGCCGGATGTCATCAAGACGGTGACGCACGAGGAAGTCACTAAGGATCAGCTGGGTGGCGCGATGACCCACAACGAAACTTCGGGCGTGGCGCATTTTCTGGCGCATGATGACGCGGAATGTTTGTCGATGGTGCGGGAGCTGTTGAGTTTCTTGCCGTCAAACAATCTGGATGAGCCGCCGCGGAAAGTCTGCACCGATCCCGCCGACCGGGCGGACACGGCGCTCGACCAGATGGTCCCGGCACAGTCGAACCAGCCGTATGACATTAAAGATGTGATTCATGCGGTGGTTGACGATGCTTACTTTTTCGAAGTACAGGAACATTACGCGAAGAACATCGTCGTGGGGTTCGCGCGGCTTGACGGACGGTCGGTGGGAATCGTCGCAAACCAGCCGTCGGTGCTGGCGGGAACACTGGATATTAATGCGTCGGTGAAGGGGGCGCGGTTTGTGCGGTTTTGCGATTGCTTCAACATTCCGCTGGTCACTTTTGAAGACGTGCCGGGATTTTTGCCGGGGACGGCGCAGGAATATGGCGGAATTATCAAGCATGGGGCGAAGCTGCTGTACGCGTTCGCTGAGGCGACGGTCCCGAAGATTACGGTCATCACGCGCAAGGCGTATGGCGGGGCTTATTGTGTGATGGCATCGAAGCATATTCGCACGGATGTGAATTATGCGTGGCCGACGGCGGAGATTGCGGTGATGGGGCCGGAGGGCGCGGTCGACATTGTGTACAAACGGGAACTCGATGCGGCGGCCAATCGGGAACAACTTCGACGCGAGAAGATCGATGAATTCCGCGATCGCTTCGCCAACCCCTACGTAGCCGCCGACCGCGGCTTTGTGGATGCGGTGATTCAGCCGCGGGAAACGCGGAAGAAGTTGATCCAGGCGCTGGCCATGCTGGAGACCAAGCGGGATAAGAATCCGCCGAAGAAGCATGGGAATATTCCGCTGTAGGCTTCGTTTGATATTGAAAAGCGCCCTCTAATGTGACAGACTAGGGTTTCACGACGCAGCGAACAGAAAACGAAATTACAAATGACTGGTCCGAAGATTGATGAAATCGGGCCCTGGTCTGAGATCAAGCTGGAGATCCTCAGACGCTATGCAGCGGAGTATTCCAAGATTCTATCGAGCCAGACGGACCCATCGTTTTGGCATGTATATATTGATGCGTTTGCCGGAGCCGGCGTTCATTTGTCCCGGACATCGAACGAAATGGTTCCAGGTAGCCCATTGAACGCACTGCTCGTCGACCCGCCTTTTCGCGATTACCACCTCGTTGACCTGGACGGTGACAGGGTCCAAGGACTTCGGGAGCTAATCGGGGATCGATCAGATGTGCGCGTACATCACGGAAATTGCAACAAAGTCTTATTGGAGGAGGTGTTCCCACAAGTTCGATTTGAGGACTACCGACGCGGGCTTTGCATTCTGGATCCGTACGGCCTGCATTTAGATTGGAACGTAATTCAGACTGCAGGAACTATGAGGTCGCTGGATGTGTTCATTAACTTTCCGATATATGACATCAACATTAACGTGCTGCACCATAATCCAGACAGCGTGTCTCCGACCCATATCGCGCGTATGAATGCTTACTGGGGCGACGGTTCGTGGAGGAACGTAGCTTACGAAAAGACGCAAACGCTGTTTGGCGATGTGGATGAGAAGGTCTCGAATTCGCGCTTTGCCGACGGATTCAGACAACGACTCAAGAAGGTTGCGGGATTCAAGCGAGTACCTGAACCTCTGCCCATGTACAACACGAAGGGGTCGATTGTCTATTACTTGTTCTTCGCCTCGCAGAACGGGACGGCGGAAAACATTGTGAAATACATTTTCGATAAATTTGGGCGGAGGGCTTAGCAAATGTCGCTCAACTCACACATCGAATGGACCGACGCGACATGGAACCCCGTGCGCGGGTGCACGAAGATCAGTCCCGGGTGCAAGCACTGCTATGCCGAGACGTTTGCGGAGCGGTTTCGCGGGGTTAAGGGACATCCGTACGAGCAAGGGTTTGACTTGCGCCTCGTTCCTGAAAAGTTGACGGAGCCTTTCTCCTGGCGGTCGCCGAAGCTTGTGTTTGTGAATTCGATGAGCGATCTGTTTCAGGAAGGCGTTCCCGAGAGCTACATCGAAGCCGTCTGCCGCGTAATGGTGACGGCCAAATGGCATACGTTTCAGGTGCTCACCAAGCGCGCGGAAAGGCTGAGAGAGCTGTTGAGCGGGCCGCTGCGTTTTGCTGCCGAGCAGGAACACATCTGGTGGGGAGTCAGCGTCGAAGACAAGAAGTATGGTCTGCCCCGGATCGGCCATCTGCAAAATGCCCCGGCGCGGGTTCGCTTCCTTTCAATCGAACCGCTGCTCGAAGGTCTCGGCGAATTTGATCTCTCCGGCATCAGCTGGGCGATTGTTGGCGGAGAGAGCGGGCCCGGGGCTCGCCCGATGCGGAGGGAGTGGGTGATTTCGGTGCGCGATCAATGCCGCAAATACCACGTCCCATTTTTCTTCAAACAGTGGGGCGGCGTGAGGAAGGCAAAGAATGGCAGAATGCTCGACGATCGCACCTATGATGAATATCCTGAGCGAACTGCAGCGGCGGTTCCAGACCGGGCTAGCTGTGCGGCCTTCGCTCAGGAGATCTTGACTTCTTTTGTCTAGGCTAGGGTTCGGAACGCAAGACAAGAGCCTCAGGGGCTGAAAGCCCAGATCAGTTGCGGGATCTTAACGGCACGGCTGAAGCCGGGCCCTTCCACGAGGAGCTCCACATGAAACGGCGTATCGCTCTAATCGCTTTTTGCTTTCTGGCGCTTCCCGTTTTCTCGCAGGATCCTTCCGCCTGGCTCTCGACGATGCCTGAGGCGAAGGATTACGTGCAGCATCGCGTTTCGAGCTATGACCGGAGCGGGGGGAATGCGGACGCGCGGCAGATCGCGGCGGGGGAGACTCTCACGTTGCTGGACGAGGCGGGGCCGGGGGTGATTAGCCATGTGTGGGTCACGATTGCCAGCGACGATCCGCATCATCTGAAGGCGCTGGTGCTGCGCATGTATTGGGATGGGGAAACTGCGCCGAGTGTGGAGACGCCCATTGGTGATTTCTTCGGTCTGGGGTTGGGGGACTATCACCTGTATGAGTCGCTGCCGTTATCGGTAGGGGCGGACAAGGCTTTGAACAGTTTTTTTCCGATGCCTTTTCAGAAGCATGCGCGCATCACGGTGACGAACGAGGGATCGCACAGGACTGACGCGTTTTATTTCAACATCGACTATCGGGCTTACAATAAGCCGCTGGCCTCGGATTTGCTTTATTTTCACGCGCAATATCGTCAGGCCGCGCCGGCCCATGGGTGGACCAATCAGTGGCACTCGAATGGCGATGCGCTGGTTGAGGGCAAGAAGAATCTGAATGGCGAGGGCAATTACGTGTGGATGGAAGCGGCCGGGCGTGGGCATTTTGCGGGCGTGACCATGTCAGTGCTGGAGAATCAGGATGGGTGGTGGGGCGAGGGCGATGACATGTTTTTCGTCGATGGCGAGGCGCTGCCGTCGATCAACGGGACGGGGTCGGAAGATTATTTTCTGGGAGCGTGGGATTTTGGCGGGCATCCGTTTGCGTATGAATTGTTCGGAGCGCCGGTGGTGGGGCAGGAGGTCGCGGGCGGGCGGTGGTCGCTGTACCGCTTCCATCTGGATTCGCCGATTCCGTTCACGAAATCGTTGCGGGCGACGATTGAGCATGGGCACGCCAATCACCGGTCGGATAATTATTATTCGGTGGCGTACTGGTACCAGACGGAACCGCATGCGGCGTTTCCGGCGCTGCCGGGGCTGGAAGAGCGGATTCCGCGGATTTATGCGGTGGGCGGGCCGGGGAATTCGGGGAAGTGATTGGTTGCCGCGGCGGAGGCTGTGTGGTTTTCAGGCGAAGTTGATTCTTGCACGTAGGGATGCTTCGACTTCGCGGCGAGGATCGCTTCGCTCTCCTCACTGCTCCGCTCAGCATGACAAGAGTTTGGGACTTAGGCTTGGGCTGGTTAGGTGAGGGCTGATAGCTGACAGCTTCCAAAAAATAAGAGTTCCGAGGTGGTGTGGGGTCCATTCGTCTCGGCCAGTAGCTCGCGTTTGACCCTTGCTCGACCTGCTCTCGCTGCTTCCCTTGCGGGGTGCTGCGCGCGATCTTCGCTTGGGCT
>JABCZL010000032.1 GCA_013289685.1 Acidobacteriota bacterium
GAAGTGCTCAAGCTGCTCGACCTGGAGGCGGATGTGGCTGCAGCGCGGCGCTGCTCTAGTCGACGGCCACGGAAACTCGATCCGGTTCGCGATCATGTCGTGGCATTTCTGGCGCGGCATTCGGAGATCAAAGGGCGGCGGCGGCGGGGGCTCGGGCGGGCAATCGCGTTCGGTTTGGACGATCAGGGAATAAAGCTGCGGGATCGCTATGCCCGCAAAACAGGAAAAAGGCTGTGGCGCGAGGTGTGGGACGACCGCACGCACCCGAAAATACGGAACGACGCCCGGAAGTTCATCTATTCGAGGTTTCCGAAGGTTTAGTACCGGTTGATACCGGTAGCAAGTTGCCGCACACGCTAAAAGGTGCATAAACAGCGGCGATTCGCGGCAATTGCTTGTTACCGGCAGAAAATAAATTTGGTACCGCAGAGATCGGCGTAGAGGATGGCGATGACAGCGCAAGCGGAAAGGCACGGAACGGCACGGCGATGAGAAACGACCATGGGCACCGTGTATCGCGACCAGAGCCAGGAAGAAAAAATCGAGGCGCTACTGCGCGAGCGCGGCGATTGGGTTTCGGCGGTGGAACTGTCGGCGATCGCGTTGCAATATTGTCGAGCGATCGCAGCTTTGCGGCGGAGCGGGCTGAGCGTCGAAAACAAAGTCGAGCAGCACGGCAAGACGAGACACGGTTTTTACCGGATCGCGCGGCCGGTCGAGCAGGTTCCGCTGATTCCCGAGATGACTGTGCAGCGGTGGGCGGATCCGGAGGAACGTTTGTAAGCGCAGCGGAATTGAAAACCTCCGCGCGGCTGAAGAGGCTTGCGGGGCGCGGCTTTCGAAAGGGGCGTGCCTGAATCGTGCCCAAGGTGCAGCCCAACGCGAAAAAGCGGTTGCTGCGGCTGAAGGAGGGCGCGGTGTATTTGAGCCTCTCGACTTGGCAACTGCGACGGGTCATTCAAAGCGGTCAGGTCCCGGTCGTGAGAGTGGGACCGAATGCGCCCTGGTTGGTTGACATCGGCGATTTGGATAAATGGGTGGATACGCACAAAGAGACAATCGACTAGGAGGCTTGCATGCGAGTCACGACGGATCACCTTGAGAAAGTCCGCGCATTGCTGGGCGCTGCCAGCGCGCAGTTCGCCGCACAGACGAAGGCCGCGAAAGAAGCGGAGGAAGCGCGCCTGGCGCTCGACGCGCGATGGCGAGCGCTGCAAGGCAGTTTCGACACTCTCGCCGCTGCATATGCCGGCGACGTGGAACCGAGCGTGGCACAGCTTGACGGTCTGCCGGCTGACGTGCGGGGCGCGTTGGGGTACGTGAAACCCGAGCCGGCAGGAGCGTAAGCCAATGCTCCCCCTTCGCTCAACGATCGAGGCGGCGACGCCGGAGCGATTCCGGGCGCTGCTGGTCGAGCAGATTGAGCGCGACCTAGCGACAGTCGCAGATGCGCACGGAATGGCTGAGCTTGCTTGGAGTGACGTTGAAACAATCGCTGAGAACATTTTCGAGTTCACGCTAGAAGACGTCAACGGAAAGCGGGTGCGCGCGACGTTTGAACTAGAGCGGGTGGTTCTGCAGTAGGACTTTTTCGAGGAGGATTGCAATGAGCAACGATTATCGAATGCCGATGCCGCAGAAGATGGGAGAACGCGGAAGCGCAGGTAGCGTCGGGCATCAGCGTGCGGACATACGGCGCGCAGGCAATACGCCGAACGTCAAAACTGGCGGCCTGGTCGACCAGCACGGCAAGGCTGCCGATGGCATGACGTTGCAGCCCGAGCCTCACGATTCGCCGCCAGCGGAACAAAACGGTTTCGCGCCGGACGGGCCGCTCCCCGCGAATCCTGACGACGCGCAGAGCGTCGCATGCGATCAGCCGCCGATCGAGGAGACGACAGAAAAGCCGGAACCGGTACCAACGAGCGCAACTCCGCCCGAAGGTGGCGAAACCGACCCCACGCCCGGCAACGCGGATCCAGGACCTCACGGCGGGGCAGAATCGCCGGGCTACAGCTCCCTGCTCGACGAAGAGCTTAATCATCCGGTCGGATTTCCGGGGAAGGTCGCGCGCTAGAACGGGTCGCGCGATGCACTGCACGACGGCAGGACGCGAGAAACCGGAGGCGATGACATGAGTCAAGTTCGAAACGCGTACGCTCTTGGCGGGCTATTGAATAGCTTGCAGATCTCGCTCTCTCCGGCGCAGCTGCGTGCGTTGCCCACCGCTCCGCTCACGGTCATTGGCAATCCCGGCGTGGGCTATGCGACTTTGATTCGCACGGTCGTGGCCTCGCTGACATTCGGCTCAACGCCGTTCGTTGCGGCCCCCGGTAGCCTGGCCGCGTTTTTCTACGGCGGCCCCTCCCGTTTTGGAATCGCTGGTGGAGCGTCGCCGGTTGGGCCAGGCGGGCCATTCGTCGTACCGGCAACGAACGCGCCCTTTTTAGGCTTCAAGATTGTTAGCGTTGCAGCGGCAGTCGGCGGCGCCACGACGTATACGATCTCGAGTTCGAACTTGGCAGCGAACTCGTTGATCGGGCTGCCGGCCAGTCCTGGCGGTTGCTCGAATGCTGCCAACAACGCAAGCGCGCCTGGCGGCTGGACGGTGACGGCGAACACGGCGAACACGATCACGATTTCCAATCCCAGCGGCGTTCTCGAATCGTCGCCTCCGGCTGCAGCAAATCTGTCTATCGGCGCGCCCGTATCTACGGTCGGAGGACTAGGTTCCACGATCGACATGACGCCGCTGCTGACCACGGCGCAGGCCTCTGCTGTCCAGGCGTGGACCATCGGCGGCTGGCAATTTCCGAGGAACGAAATCGAAAATGCCCCGATCTTCCTGGGCACGTTTGCCTGGGCCGGCCTTGCGGCGCCGCAAAATTTTTCAGCGGGCGATTCGTCACTGGTGCTCACGTTGGAATATTTGCAGGTCGCGCTCTGAGCACGGGCTTATTTTGGGCACGGCGGGGTTGAAAGGCACGCACAGCACGGCTTTCGGGCGGCGCGGAGGATTGACAGTCCGACGCGCAGAGAGGGAACGGCACGGCGCACGTTAAATTCTGAGGGGGAGGCACCATGGCAAAACTGACCGCGACCGAGCGAAAAGCATGGGAAAAAGATTTGGCGACTCTGCGCGCCGCCGTCGAGCAGTGCCTGCAAGTTTTGAAGGCGGACGATGAGGCCACAAAAGCCGCGGAGGCAGAGAGCGACGCTGCAGTTGTGAAGAAAGCTGTAGATGGCGGCACAGGCGACGCGCGCACGGCGACCGCTCGGGGCGTGTTTACTATCCGTGAGCAAGGTGGCCATCGGATCTCCGACGCGGTGTACGGCGGCGACCGCGAGAAGTAAAAAGTCGTCGACCATCTTCGAAGGCGGAGGGCACTTCATGAACCAGGGGCGAGTGTTCCAAGTGAGCCAGCAAACGTTGCGAGAGGATGCAGCGAAAGCTGCGCGCGGGAAGCGCGAGGCGACGAAGGCAGCGCTCAAGTCGCGCGCCTCGGCGCTTGAAGTTCAGGCCGCGCTGGAAGATTTCGTGCCCGGGATCCTGAATGAGGAAGAGCAAGCGTGGGCGGAGGCGGATCCAGAGCTGGCGAAGTTTCTCGCGATGTGTAGTCAGAAAGAACTGGATCGCATGCGCGCGGAGCGCGCGTACAAAAAAGCAGCGTAAGAGGAGCACGAGAAATGCGATGGGCCAACTTTTTTCAGAGAAAGGCGAAAGACATGGCACCGCTTGAGATAGTCAAGGCAGTGGAGCCGGACCGCGACGAACTCGAGGAACTGCAGACGGCGATTACACTCCATCAGGGCCGGCTGAACGCGATGGCGACGGAGGCCGAACGCCTGGAGTCCCAGCTGAGCCGGATCGCGGCGCTGTCGTCGCAGCTGAAGGTTCGATGCAGTGAGCACGACGCCGGCGCGCCCGCGCAGCTCGACGCGCTTGAGCAAGAGAAGATCGCGATCGAGCGTCAACAGGAAGGCCTGCGCTTGCGCATCTCGAGTCTGCAGTCGGAGCTGGTGCCGATGACGCGCGAGGCGAGTGCGCTCGCCAGCCAGCGTGATCAAGAGCGCCAGGACGCGCTTGTGAAAAGGTGCGAGGTCGAGAAGGATGCGCTGATTGAGGAGATCCTGTCGAACTGGACGCGGTGCTGCGAAGCGGCTTTCAATCTCATGGTGATGTTGGATGGCGGGATGGGCGGCCAGCTGCAGCTCGATGCGGAGCACAAGCGACAGTTATTTGCGATGAACACCGACGTGGGTGAGCGACTGCAAGCGGCGGCGCTGATCCATGCCAATTTCCAGCATCAGTTTGTGTTCGCGCGGTCAGAAGTGTTCGCGCGGATGAAGATCATTCCGGCGAAGCGCAGAGAGAAAGTACGCGCTGCCGGGTAAACAGAGTTTCGCCGCTGGTTTTCAGCATATCCACTGTTTTTCCAGCGACGAACGGGGCTGCGTTATCTGTCGGAGGCCGCGTCCTCTTCTCCGGAGGCGATGCAGCAATGATGCAGCCCCACCGAGAGGCAACACGGGCACGTCCTTGGGGTCGGTCGGTCGATTCCAAGGCTGCCCGCCCTCGGGAAAAGAAAACGCAGATGAGCAAACCGGCGCGAGCTTTCGTTTCGTACTATCCGGTCCTTTTCCATATCCGCAGGGAATGGCCGGCCGGTTGTAAATGCCGAGTGTGTCGCGCGGTCGACGATGGCGTGATGCACGTTCGGAAAGACTTACTGAAAGATCAGCGGCAGGTTGCAGCCGAAGGGCGCCGCCGCCCGGAAGCTGATCCGGGCAGGAGTGAGCCGGCGCTGCGAGACCACCGGGATGCGCAGAGTCCCCAGACTCTGCGATAGAGCGAAGGGAAACAGGAGCGGCTTGGTACCGACTCGACTGTCGCTTCGTTCGGCGAGGGGCTGGCCTCTGGTCAGCCTTTTCGCTTCGAATCTGTCCACCGGGTGGACGAATTGGGCGTCAGCGCGCCGGAGTCTAGATCGAGTGCGCCGCAGTTTTGAGCAAGAATGACGCGGGTCTCGTGGGTCTAGTGCCCGAAGCCTGCCCGAAGTTTGTTGCGGAACGGAACGGATCGTGCTTTAATTCAGACGCGCCGTGCCGATGTAGAAGCACCGACACGACGCTGACCACCGTCGCCTGGATGAAAGGCAACAATGGCTGCAGAAAAGATTACCATCCTTCGTCGCTGTGCAGAGCGACTCCACCACAACGCAACTCAGAACGCGCCCGCAGGCGAAGCCTCGCCTCGCGAGCGAAGGAGAAACCATGGAACAAGCCACGAAACGACCGAGAGGTACGGGAAGCATCTACAGGCCGAAAGGCAGCAGTGTCTATTGGATCAAGTTCTTCCGAAACGGCAAGCCGCACCGCGAGTCCAGCGAGTCCGACAAAGTGAAGACGGCCGAGAAGCTGCTGGGACAGCGCCTCGCCGAGGCCAGAACTGACATGTTCGTGCCGCTGAAAATCAAGAAGATCCTAGTCGAAGAACTCGCTGAGGACCTGATCCGGAACTATCGAATCAACGGACTGAGATCGATCGGCGACCTGGAGGCCCGCTGGGAGAAGCATCTCAAGCCGTTCTTTGGGGAGCTGCGAGCCATCGGAGTCAACAGCGCGCTCGTGGCAAAGTATGTCGACCACCGCCAGGAGGAAGGCGCCGCAAACGCGACCATCAATCGGGAGCTGGCTGCACTGAAACGGCTTTTCAGGCTTGGGTGGCGAGCGAACAAGGTCAGCAACGTTCCTTGGTTCGAGATGCTGCGGGAGGATAACCGGCGCACCGGTTTCCTGGAATCAAAGCAGCACGACGCGCTGGCGACGGCGACGGCAAAGGTCGGGTTGTGGCTCCGCGCGATGTTCGAAACCGCTTACACGTTCGGATGGCGAAAGTCAGAGCTACTCACCTTGAAAGTTTCTCAGGTCAACCTGTCGGCCGGCACGATCCGACTGGAGCCCGGGACAACGAAGAACCGCGAGGGCCGAGAAGCGACGATGACGTTGCCGCTCAAGACGCTGCTGACTCAGTGCTGCCACGACAAGAAGCCGGACGATGCAGTGTTCACCAGGGAAGACGGATCGCGCGTATGCGATTTCCGGAAGACCTGGACGAAGGTCTGCGAAGAGGCCAAGGTCCCGGCTCTGCTCTTTCACGATCTGCGGAGGTCCGCGGCGCGCAATCTCCGAAACAACGGTGTCGCCGAAGGCCTCATCATGGAGATCGGCGGCTGGAAAACAAGGAGCGTCTTCGAGCGTTACGCGATCATTTCGCAGTCCGACATAAAGCGGGCGATGGCCCAGCTGGAAGCCGGGCAGCAGCGCGACAATGCAGAAGCCGCAGCCCAGGAGAAATCCGCGGCGCTGGCCGAAAAGTCGTTTGGGCACGATTTGGGCATAGCTGCACCGGAGACGGTGCAAGATAGCAGAATTTCCGCTGGCGGCGCTGGTCGCACAGCACCTGTTAACTGATGTATTATGAGAGAGTTGGACGATTTTATTTCCATGCGGGCGCGTAGCTCAAACGGATAGAGCATCGGATTTCTAATCCGACGGTTGCAGGTTCGATTCCTGCCGCGCCTACCATCTCAAATTCAAAATCAACTCGCAAACCGAGCGACCCCACGAGCGGTGTGGGGGCATCGCGGTGAACTGGTCGGGATTGCGTCGCCGCCCAAAGTCGGGCTATCTTCAATGCTTTCATCCAATGCTTGAATTCCGCATTGATGTCGAGAGGGAGTCGCGCATGTCGAAGCTGATTCTGTCGCTTGCCCTCAGCCTGATGGTCGCTGCGCAGGCTGGCGCGCAGGTCAAAGTAGAAAAAGTCGAATATAAGGGTTGGCGCAATTCCTACCGGGTGAGCAACGGGCAAGTGGAACTGGTGGTCACCGGCGATGTTGGACCGAGAATCATGCGTTTTGGATTTGTGGGTGGGCAGAATCTTTTCAAAGAGTTTGCCGAGCAACTGGGAGGAACTCGAGAGGAAAAGCACCAGCTGCGTGGAGGTGACCGGGTTTGGAAAGCTCCCGAAGACCCGGTTGCGACCTGGGCTCCAGACAACGTGCCGGTGGAAATTACGACGACCGCAAACGGGCTGATTGCGAGAGCTCCCGTGGAGCCACTGACCAATCTTCAGAAAGAGATTGAAGTGAGGATGGCGCCTTCGGGAACCGAGGTGACCGTGCTTCACCGCATCACGAACCGTTCTCTTTTCTCGCTCGAGTATTCGGTTTGGGCGTTGACCATGATGGCGCCGGGAGGGGTTGCGATTACGGGCTTTCCACCGCGCGGACATCATCCGGCGAACCTGGAAGCCACCAACCCGCTGGTGATGTGGGCGTACACGAACTTGTCGGACAAACGCTGGGTGTTCACGAAGAAATATCTGGCATTGAGGCAGGGTCCGAATAACTCCGAGGCGCAGAAGCTGGGAATGTTCAATCCGAACACCTGGGGTGCGTACATCTTGAATGGTGAGGTCTTCATCAAGCGCGCGAACGCAATTCCGGGAGAGACGTATCCGGATTTCGGGTGCTCGTTTGAGACTTTTACCAACAACGAGTTCCTGGAGATGGAAACACTCGGACCGCTGACCAAGCTGCCGCCGGGAAAGACGGCCGAGCAGGTCGAGCATTGGAGCCTGCACCGTAACGTAAAGCTCACGGATCTCACGGATGACGCCATTGATGCCGCGATCCTGCCACTGTTGAGTGGAAGCGCGATTGGAAATTAATACGGTCGGGAATTACAGAGGGCCCGGATGAAGCTTTATCGCACATCGAGCGGCGTGTTCGTGGAAGAAAACGAGAAGTACTTTCCTGTCGCCGAAGCAGATTGGGACGATCTGATCAGCAGTTCTGATTTGTATGCACGAGTTCGCGCCGCCATCGGCAAGGCGGCCGCGTCGAGCTTCGATCCGGCCAGCGTTCTCGCGCCGGTGGTCAGCCAGGAGGTGTGGGCGGCCGGGGTAACCTACTATCGCAGCCGCAATGCGCGCATCGACGAGAGCAAGGATGCGGGCGGAGGCAGCTTCTACGACCGAGTCTACGCCGCCGAACGGCCGGAACTTTTTTTCAAAGCGACGGGTCGGCGCGTGGTGGGACCGGGGGCAGCGGTGCGCATTCGATCCGATGCGAAGTGGTCGGTGCCCGAGCCGGAGCTGACTCTGCTGATGAATCCAGCCGGCGAAATTGTGGGGTACACCATCGGCAACGACATGAGCTCTCGCGATATCGAGGGCGAGAACCCACTGTATCTGCCGCAGGCGAAGGTATACGACGGCAGTTGCGCGCTTGGTCCGTGCGTGCTGTTGTCAACCGAACCGCTGGACAAGACGACCACCATTCGGTTAGAAATCGCGCGGCAAGGCAAGACCATTTTCACGGGGAGCACCACGCTGGCGGAACTCAAACGCGAGCCGAAGGAGTTGGCCAAGTTCCTGTTCCGCGACAACACTTTTCCTCAAGGAGTATTTTTGATGACCGGGACCGGCGTTGTTCCGGGAAATGACTTCACGCTGGCGCACGGCGACGCCATTCGGATCGGTATCGACGGGATTGGCACGCTTGAAAACCATGTGGCGTAGAAGAACCGGAATCGTTCTGGCTGTCGAGCTGATGCTTTATCTGCTGGGTTGCGCTGACAGCCTCCCCGCTCAAACGTCAGTTACGTCGGTCCCAGGCCCTGCACCTCGCCAGTCAGCGCAGCCCCACAGATCCGCCCCCGCGAAGGATGCTGCAAAGACCACGGTTCCGGCAGCGGCGGCGATTCAGTTCGAGAACGCGATCGAACAGTCGAAGATCAAGTTCAAGCTCAGGAACAGCGTCAGTCCGCAGCGCTACACGTTTGAAACCATGGTGGGCGGAGTCGCGGTTTTCGACTACAACAACGACGGCCTGCTTGACATCTTTTTTACCAACGGTGCGGCTATTCCATCGCTGGAAAAAAGCGATCCCAGTTTCTGGAACCGGCTTTTCCGCAACAACGGCGACGGCACTTTCACCGATGTCACCGAGAAAGCCGGATTGCAGGGCATCGGCTATTCGATGGGAGTGGCCGCGGGCGATTACGACAATGATGGATTTGTCGATCTTTACGTGACCGGCGTCAACCGCAACCAGCTTTTCCATAACAATGGCGACGGCACGTTCACCGACGTGACCGAGAAGGCGGGGGTCGTCGGCATGGTCCCCAAGCTCGGCAAGGCATGGTCGGTGGCGGCAGGATGGTTCGATTACAACAACGATGGGCTGCTCGACCTTTTTGTAGTGAACTACCTGAATTACAGCATCAAGACAGCGGCGCACTGCGTGCAGCAAGGACTCCCAGCGTACTGCTCACCCGTCGATTTTCTGGGGACGCCGAACATCCTCTATCGCAACAATGGCGACGGCACCTTTACCGACGTTTCCGAACAATCCAACATTTCCAAATATGTCGGCAAGGGGATGGGTCTGGCATTCGCTGACTATGACGACGATGGATTCACCGATATCTTCGTTTCCAACGATACGTTCGAAAATTATCTTCTGCACAACAACGGAGATGGAACCTTCACCAATGTCGCGTTGCTCGCGGGCGTGGCGTACAACGCGTTCGGGAAAGCCATCGCCGGCATGGGCGCGGATTTCCGGGATATCGACAACGATGGCAGGCCGGACATTTTTGAGACTGCGATGTTCGGGGAGGGCTTTCCTCTCTATAAGAATTTAGGGGATGGTCAATTTCAGGACGTCACCGCCACGGCGGGACTGAGCGCACTGACTAGTCGCTCCACCGCCTGGGGAGTGGGAGTTTTCGATTTCGACAACGACGGGAACAAAGATCTTTTCACCGCGAACGCAGACATCCTGGACAACGCCATGGAACTGGCGCACCGGCCCTTTCCGCTTCCCAATCGAGTGTTTCGCAATAAGGGCGGGCTGAGCTTCGAGGATGTGAGTGCCAAGGCGGGACCGTCGTTCCAGGTTCCGGCTGCGCACCGCGGCGCGGCCTTCGGCGACCTGAACAACGACGGCAGGATCGATGCCGTTGTGTCGGTTCTGAACGGCGCGCCGGAGATCTGGATGAACCGTACCGGCGGCGCGAACGCCAGGGTACGAAACCACTGGATCATTCTGAAATTGGTCGGCTTGAAATCCAATCGCGACGGTCTGGGAACCAAGGTCAAGGTCACAACTTCTCTGGGCACCCAGTACAACCAGGCGACCACCGCGATGGGCTACAACTCCTCGAGCGACAAGCGCGTGCACTTCGGGCTGGGCTCGGCGAACGTCATCGAATCCATCACGCTGACCTGGCCGAGCGGCATCAAGCAGGTTTTGAAAGATGTGAAGGCGGATCAGATTCTCACGGTGACGGAGAGCGGCGATTGACTTTATGCCATCCTGACCGCGCGAGACGCTTCGGCGCAGTGCCAACGTGTAGCGCCGGCATCTTGCCCTCGGCGCGGCGGGCGAGGACGCCCGCCGGACAGCCGCCGAGACGGCGGCGCTACTTTTGCTGCGGCGCCGGCTGCGGGGGGAGATTGGACGACAAACGCTGCGCGAGATCCGTTTGCCCGTTGTGGACCAGAAGGTCGGCAAGATCTTTCATCAGTTGAGAATTGTTTCTTCCGTACGCCGCTGCGGTTTCGGCAGTCAGGCCGGCATCCGACACTTTGCCTATTCGGAAGTAGGAATCGCAAAGCATGTAAAGCAACTCCGGAGTCATGGTTCGGGACTTCGCCAGTTGCTCCGCCGCCTCGGACCAGCGCCCCTGGTGGTAGCGGACCTCGCCCATCTCGGCGATCGCCGTCTGATAGCTCGGGTCGTTCGCGAGTTCGGCCTTAAACTCATTCTCGGCCGTGGTGAGATCGCCCACTTTTAGCGCGAGGATTCCCTCATAGGTGTGGGCGCCACGAACGGTGGGCTGAATTTCCAGAGCGTGATGAAGACAGCGCAGGCCATCGTCTTTCTTTCCCATGGTGAGATAGAGTTTTCCGACAAACACGTAC
Source organism: Acidobacteriota bacterium (assembly GCA_013289685.1). GTDB lineage: Bacteria > Acidobacteriota > Terriglobia > Terriglobales > Acidobacteriaceae > Sulfotelmatobacter. The sequence goes on from JABCZL010000032.1 coordinate 10,997, forward strand.
GCATCCGCGAGAGTGGCGGCAGTCCCCTTGAAGCGGTTGCGATACAGCTGCAGCGCATCCTCTTCGTGATGCCCGGCCAGCAATTGATAGGCCTGAGGCTGGATAGGGCTTTCGCTGCCTTCGCTCTCCACGGAACGGACGAACGTCATCTGTTCCATCATCAGCTGATGCAGAGCCGCCTCGTGCTTCGCGTCCTCCGTACGTCCCATCCCGGCAAACGCCCGTGACAGATAGTAATGCGCCAATAGTCGGGTGGGGGCCAGGCGCAACACCAATTGCAATTGATCGACGGCGGCCGGATAGTTCTTCAATTCCAGTTCGCATTGCCCAAGCCCGAACAACGAATCCACATCGCCGGTCTTGAATGTGAGGATGCGCTGAAATGCCTGCTTGGCCTCTTGCCATTTGGCGAGCTTCACATCTACGCTGGCCAGCAGTTGCAGGGCGGGCACATCGTTGGGCTGGGATTCTACCGCACGCGCGGCGTACTGTGCGGCGGCGGCAAGATCCATTAATTTGGAATCGGTCAAAGCAATGTCATAGTCGATTTTGGGCAGCGTGGCATCCGAGCGCTGTGCTTTGAGCAGCCACTTGAGTCCCGCATCGCAATCTTCCGTGACGCACAGCAGTTCTCCGTACTTCTGCCATACCGCCGGATTGTCGGGCTCGGCCTTCAGGCTCAGCCGGATGGCGCGCAGTGCCAGGTCCTCCTGCCCATTCAGGTGGTAGGCCTGGGCAAGATAATAGTGTGCGTCTCCGTCCCCGGGAAGAATCCGGAGGCAGTGTTCGAGCAGCTTGATGGCTTCTTCCTTCTGGCCCGCGGTCAGTTTGTACTTGCCTGCTTCCAGCAAGACATCTGCGTCGTTGGGCGCGAGCTTCAGAGCCTGTTCAAAGGCGGCGGCCGCCTCGGAGTTGCGGCCTGCCTCCTCCAGTAACACGCCCCTCAGCTTGATTGCGGGCTCAAAATCCGGATGCTGCTCTAGTAAATGAAGGACCAGGTTCATAGCCCCCTGCCGGTCGCCGTGCTCATCGAGGCTGAGCGCCTGATGGAGTTGCCGCACAAGGGGAGAATCGGCGGGATGGCCTGTGTTCTGCGCCCGAGCCCCGGCGCCTCCGGCAGCCAACAGAGCCGCGAACAGCAGGACAAAACGGAGACGATTGGCTGGCCGGGCCGCAGATTGCTGACGAGCGAATACAACCAGAGACGGGCTGGAGCTCCCCTTGACCCTCCGGCCTCGGTCTTGCAATAAAGTCATCAGGCAGGCTCCAATGGAACTCCGCACTGCGGCATTGCTGCCTGTGCGGAGAATGCCGCGCGCAATCATGCGCTGGGCAGATGCGCCGACGTCCATTCTAAAGGAGCTTGATTCCTGAAGCAGGTTCTGCTGGTCGCCGCACTTAATTCACCGTCTGCGTTAGCAAAGCGGAACTGGTGCTAAAGCTCGCTGTGCCGTTGTAGGTTGCGGTGATGTTGTGCGTTCCTGAACTCAGCGGCTTGGTGGTAAATTTAGCCTCACCTCCGCCGACATTTACCGTACCCAGAGTTGTGGCGCCGTCCTGAAAAGTTACCGTCCCGTTCACGGTGCCACCGAACTGCGGGACGATCGTGGCGGTAAAAGTTACTGACTGTCCGGCGCTCGAAGGATTCAGCGAAGATGCCAGCGTGGTCGTGGTGCTGGCCTGGTTCACTACCTGGCTCAGCGGGGCGGAGGTGCTGGTGAGAAACGAACCGGTTGGACTGTAGACCGCTGTAATGGACGCAATGCCAGCAGCTAACTTGGTCGTGGTAAAGCTGGCCATGCCGCCGACGAGCGGCGCCCATTTTATGGACACCGTCCCGTTGTAAAACGTAACGGAGCCGGTGGGAGTGCCGCTGAACTGCGGAGCTACGATTGCTGTGAAGGTCACCGACTGTCCGAAGCTGGATGGATTCTGCGCAGAAAGCACAGTGGTGGTGGTGGTCGCTTTGCTGGTGACCTGATCTAACGCTTTCGATGTGCTGGTGGCGAATTTGGCGTCGCCTGCGTAGACCGCTCGGATGTACCTGGCGCCAACGGGAAGCGTCGGATCGGAAAATGTCGCAATTCCGCCTCTCAACGGCGCGGTTCCGAGTACAGTCGAGCCTTGCGTGAAATTGACGATTTCTCCATCTGGTACTGCGCCAATGCTGGAAGTAACCGTGGCATTGAAGGTCACTGTCTGACCGTAGGTGGACGGATTGGACGACGAGGCGAGCGTGGTGGTGGTTGTGGCCAGCACGAGTTGATTGACCGGCGCGGACGTGCTGCCGCTGAAGCCGGAACCGCCTCCATACACAGCGGTGATGCTGTTTGAGCCCAGGGGCAGGGTACTGGTCGCGTAGGTCGCAGTGACGCCGCTAAGCGTTTTGGTCGCCAGGGTTGCCGTGCCGTTCTTGAAGGTTACGTTGCCCGTCGGCGTGCCGGTACCCGACTGAAGCGAGACCGTCGCCGTGAAAGTTACTAACTTACCTTGCACGGATGGATTCAACGACGAACTCAACGTGGTGGTCGTTGAACCCGAGTTTCCCCCGGTGAGTCCAAAGATTTGTAGTTGCTTGTTGCTGGCCACGAAGACCAGGCCGTTGGCCACGACCGGAACGAGATTGGCATTGCCGCCCGTATTTGGCCATGCGCCCGCCGTTGCCTGGAATAAGGTCGTCATGGTGCTTCCGCCCGACTCCGGGTTGAAGGCATAAAGAGAGATAGGGGATCCGGTGCTGCCTGTCGGGCGAGAGAGCGCCCAGATAATTGGACTGGCCGTGCCGTTGGATGAAACCGACGTAAAAAATCCGGGATCCTGAATCGTACTTAAGCCCGGAGAGTTCGTCACGTTGGTCAACGTCACCTGGGGCGATGTCGCCACTTGCCAAACGCCTACGGATCCGCCACCGCTGCTTACCACTCGTCCCATACCGTCCGAGGGATCCACGAAATACGATTGGCCGCACCAGCAACCACCGATCGAGTACGTTCCCAGCACATTATTGGTGGTGGGAGAGTAGCCACCGAGGTGGTCTTCGTTCATGAAATACATATTGCCGTCTTTGCCAGCGGCTACCGCCAGATGCGGTGTGGAACCTGCCTGATCGGGCAGGACGAGCACTCCGCCCGAACCGAAATCGGCGTCCGATTGATCCAGGGCCGCCTGATTTTGTGGAGTGAAGAGATCGAGCACGCTGGTCAATGTCGACGAAACCTTGACTACGCTCTCCTGAATGTTCGTCACGCCATCGTAGGTGGTGCCCGAATAATCCGAGTTACCGGTCACGAACAGGATGTTGCCGGCGTCATCGGTGGCCGGACCGTAACCCGACATCCAGATGGACGACAAGAAGAAGTTGTCCGGGTCGGTGACCTGCAGATCGTTCATCTGGTTGGAAGGAAACGGGGCCAACGATCCTGCGGTCCAACCCAGCAGCCATCCGCGGGAAAGATTCGCACTGAAATCGCAGAAACTGCCGAATCCCGCATAAATGCTGCCGTTTGCCAGCAATAGCCCCGGGCGCTGCCGCTGGTACTTGGCGTTGAAGTTGAATGTCGATCCATCGGTGAGCGCGTGCGATGCGGTCACTAACTGTGGTGTCACCTTATCGGTCAAGCTGCCCAAATCAAGTGCGTGAAGACGGTAGGCCGGGCCAGTCGAATCCTGGGTGTAGGCGATTACGTACAAAGTATTGCTGGAGAGGTCGATCACAGGCGTCGAGTTGATGCCGACGTTGGGACCGTTGTTGCCGCATCCCAAAGGACGCCCAACCGGCGTCCCGAGATTGGGGCTCAACAGCACTGTCCCGCTGTGAACGTCGATGGCATACACCGTGTTGTTTTCCGACGCCACATAAACCACGTCATGCAGGCCCTGAGAACTCCCGGCCGTGATCATCACCCCCGGCACGACCAGCGGCTGCGCGTCCACCTGATCGTCGAGGGTCACGTTCTGCAGCAGACCGAACGTGGTTTTCCCAACATTGGCAGGGGTCAGTGCGGTCTCGCTCTTGTTCCATCCTGTGCGGTTGTTGTCATAGTGATAGGTCGTGATGGCGGTTTGGGCGGTAGCAAGAAGGGAGCTGGCACTCATGAAAACAACGAAGGCGACGGCGCGCACGGCCGTGTTGCCACGGCGGTGATTCTTCCTATTTCTTCCTGACATATTTTGGCCTCAATCGGAACCGTCGTTTGGCTTCAAAAGCCTTGCTGCTGGCGGGTTACAGCCGTTCTCGGGGGGTCGAACAAGCCAACGTAGAATAACGGGCGCAGGAAAAGGCGTCAAGCAGAAAGCTGGCGAACGGGCAAGCTCTGGGGGCGGCCGAATTCTATGCTTTTGGCTTGCGGTGCTCGCAGGTCGCCGTATTCAGGCAGGAGTCGGCGAGGCGGAGCCGTTCCACGGGCTGGCCGCCGATGATGTGGGATTCGATGATCTCGTCGACGTCGGCCTCGGTGACGTGCCCGTACCAGACGGCGTCCGGGTAGACGACGATGTTGGGGCCATGTTCGCACTGGTCGAGGCAGCCGGATTGATTGGCGCGCACTTTCCCCTTCAGTCCGTGCTCGGCCAGCTTTTGTTTGAAGAGCTTTTGCAGTCTGGCCTCCGCCAGGGGGTCGCAGCAGCCGCGCGGATGGCCCGCCGGGCGCTGGTTTCCGCAGACGAAGACATGTTTCTCGAATTTTGGCATCAGGCTACCGCGGGCGCGGGAGTCTCCTCGGCAACGCCAATCTCAGCGTCCCAGATCCCGTCGAAGTCGACGAAATATCCCTGCACCCCGATGCCGGGGATTGCGGCTCTCAGGTTGGCGGCGGCGCGCTGCAGTTCGCGCTCGTGATGTTCGGCCTCGGCGGCCGCGTCTCCGCCGAACCCTGCGGCCAGCCCGCCGTAAGCGCCGCAATCGGAGTGCAGCATCAGGATGACGCGCCGCGTGCCGTGCAGCCGCATGGATTTGCGGATCTGCTCGAGCACGAATTCACGGTCCGATTCATGTTCCGGCGAGGCCATGCACTTGGCGCCACCGGCGATCTTGATGGGATCGGAATTCACGACGCCGATGCGCTTCAGGTACTTTCGAAATCCCAGCTCAAAGCGGTTGTCGAAACACCACAGGATGGCGGCGTCGCAGTGATACTTCTCGCGTGGGGCGTCGAAGTGGAATACCTTTTTCACGAGAGCCTCCTCGACGAAACAGATTCCTGGCTGTCATCTTACCTGAATAAAACCGCTGTGCGATTCGATGCTGAAAGAGAAAAGCACAAACCACGAAGGATCACGAAGGATCACGAAGGATTCTCGTTCCGGGTTTCCTTCGTGATCCTTCGTGTCCTTCGTGGTAAAGCCTTCCCGCGTTGCTATTCGCCGCGTGGGCGCGATAAGATAATGCGTACACGTCTTCTCCGCTCTTATCCCAGTAATTTTTGTGTGGACGGCATCCCTGCGGGCAAGGAGTGTGCGACCCCTGGGCGCAGCGCAGACATCTGCCTGCTTGAAATTTCCCTGACGGAGCTGGCATTGAAAAAAGGCAAGACTGCGGTGATCGTAGGCGCCCAGTGGGGCGATGAGGGCAAGGGGAAGATTGTCGACGTATTGTCGGAGAACTTCTCGGTGGTGGCCCGCTATGCCGGCGGACACAACGCCGGCCACACCGTCATCATTAACGGCAAGAAATTTGTTCTGCAACTTGTCCCATGCGGCGTGCTGCGCGCCGGCTGCCGCAGCGTGATCGGCAACGGCGTGGTGCTCGATCCGATCGCGTTTCTGAAGGAGGCGGGCGCCCTGCGCGAAAATGGCGTGAAGATCGACGGGAATCTTTTCGTTTCCAACCGCGCCCATGTGATCCTGCCGTACCACCGCATGATTGAACTGGCGGCGGAGAATGCGCCGGGACGAGTGAAGATTGGCACCACCTCGCGCGGCATCGGTCCGGCGTATGAAGACAAGATGGGGCGGCGCGGGCTTCGTGTTGCGGACCTACTCGATCTGCAACTGCTCAAGAAGCACATCGAGAATGCGGTGCGCGAGAAAAACATGATTGCGCATGCGCTGTTCAACACCGAGCCGCTCGACGCCGACAAGATGTACACCGAGTACGCGCAGGCGGCCGAGAAGATTGCGCCGTTCGTTTGTGACACGGCGGTCCTGCTGAACCAGGCGCTGAACCAGGGCGAAGCGATTCTGTTTGAGGGCGCGCAGGGTACGATGCTCGACATCGACCACGGGACTTATCCGTTCGTGACGTCCTCCAGCGCGACTTCCGGCGGCGCGGTGATTGGGACCGGCGTCGCTCCCAATGCCATCAATTCTGTGATTGGAATCAGCAAGGCTTACTGCACGCGCGTGGGCGAGGGACCATTTCCCAGCGAAGACAAGGGCGACGCCGGCGACAATCTGCGCAAACGCGGCAACGAGTATGGCGCGGTCACGGGGCGTCCTCGGCGTACGGGATGGCTCGACCTGCCGCTGCTGCGGTACTCGGGCATGATCAACGGCACAAACTGGCTGGTAATTACCAAGCTGGATGTGCTCGATGAGCTGGCCGAGATTCCGGTGTGCGTTGGATACAAGATCGACGGGAAAGCCACGTCCGACGTGCCCGCGCAGGCCAGCGGCTATGACAAGATCGAGTGCGTTTATCAGAAGCGGTCGGGCTGGCGGACTTCGACCGAGGGCATTACCGATTACGAGAAGTTGCCCAAAGCGGCGCGCGACTATCTGGCGTTCGTCGAGAAGGAAGCGGGCGCGAAAGTCGGCATGATCTCAACCGGCCCGGACCGCGACCACACAATTCTTGTGGACGAGTTCGTTTCGGAGTTGAAGACGGCCGCGAAGAAAGCCTAGAATGTCCTCCCCAGCCGACCTGTGAGCGGGGAAGGAGCGAAACGATGGTGGTGTTGGCGGTGACCTGGATGGCGAAAGTTGGGCATGAAGCCGAATGTGCCGCACTGTTTGAAAAGCTAACCGAACAATCCCGCAAGGAGCCGGGCTGTGCCATGTACCAGGTGCATCGGCACAAGACGGAGGCGCGCCGCTTCTTCATCTACGAACAGTACAAAGACGATGCCGCGCTCGAAGCCCACCGCTCCGCTCCGCACTTCCTGCAGCACGCTAAGAAGGATCTCCCCAAGGTCGCCGACCGCGTGGAAGGGCATTTGTTTGAGCCGCTGGGTTGAGTTGTGCGGCGTCGCCCGCGCCCGCGTTTCTAGCAGGCATTTGCGCCTCAGCGGAAAAATCACTTTTGACGCGTTACTTTGCCTTGTCGATCATCAGCTCGCCGCCCGAGGCGTAGCTTTCCTTTGAAACTTCGTTAAACGCGACGATGATTCCTTCGCGGCGCGCTCCGGCTTCTTCCACCAGCGCGTCGGTGATCCGCTTCGCGATCTTGCGCTTCTGATCGGCGGTGCGGCCTTGCAGCATCGTGATTTGAACCATGGGCATTATGGGCTCCACGAGTGCGAGGGCAAGATGCCCTCGCGACAGCCGCCGGGACGGCGGCGCTACTTTGCTAATTCGTATCCCGCAAAAAAGAAGCTCAGTTCAAACCGCGCCGTATCTTCCGCGTCCGAACCGTGAATCGCGTTGTGCTCGATGTTGGTGGCCCACTTCTTGCGGATCGTGCCTTCCTCGGCCTGGGCCGGGTTGGTGGCGCCCATCAGTTTGCGCAGGTCGGCGATGGCGTTTTCTTTTTCCAGCGCCAGCACCACGATCGGCCCGCTCGACATGAAGTCGGTAAGCGTGTTGAAGAACGGGCGCGCGGCGTGCACGGCGTAAAACTGCTCCGCCTGATGTTTGGAGATTTCCAGCATCTTCATGGCCAGGATGCGGAAGCCGTTTTTCTCGAACTGTTCAATGATGTCGCCGACCGCATTTTTGCGGACGGCATCGGGCTTGACGATGGTGAATGTGCGTTGCAGAGTTTTCATAGATTCGGTCGTTGGTCCTTAATTAGTCTGTCTCGAGGTTATCGGGCGATCGTGCAATTTCCGGCGAATCAGACGACCACAGGGGCTAAAGCCGGATCATCACTCATTCCCTTACGCGGCCCTTGAAGGGCCGCTCTTCCACGGTGCTCCCCCATCGCAGTGCTCCAATACTCCGATCCACTACGGGTTAGCTCAACCGCCCATGCTCCTAAACATTGACTCCGATCGCAGCCGCCAGCGTCTCGCCGATTGCTGCCGGAGACTTCGCCACGCGAATCCCGCACGCTTCCAGCGCTGTGATCTTTTCCGCGGCGGTGCCTTTGCCGCCGGAAATGATCGCTCCGGCATGTCCCATACGACGTCCCGGGGGCGCGGTTTGTCCGGCGATGAAGCCCACCACTGGTTTCTTCATGTGAGTCTTGACGAACTCCGCCGCCAGTTCTTCCGCGTTGCCGCCGATTTCGCCGATCATGATCACGGCCTCGGTCTCCGGATCGCGATTGAACAAGTCGAGAGCGTCGATAAAATTCGTGCCGATAATGGGATCGCCGCCGATGCCAATCGCGGTGGACTGTCCAATGCCGCGTTGCGTGAGCTGATGCACCGCTTCATAGGTGAGCGTGCCCGAGCGCGAGACGATGCCGATCGATCCTTCTTTGTGAATCGAAGCCGGCATGATGCCGATTTTGCATTTGCCTGGCGCGATGATTCCGGGGCAGTTCGGCCCGATCAGACGCGAGCGCCGGTCCTGCAGAAATTCCCAGGCCTTCACCATGTCGAGCGTTGGAATGCCTTCGGTGATGCAAACGATCAGGTCGATTTCCGCGTCGGCTGCTTCCATGATAGCGTCGGCGGCGAACGGCGGAGGCACGAAAATCACCGTCGCATTGGCGCCTGTTTTGTCGGCGGCCTCGCGTACCGTGTTGAAAATCGGCCAGCCCTCGTGCGTGGTGCCGCCCTTGCCGGGCGTGACGCCTCCGACGATTTGCGTGCCGTAGGCTTGGCTGGCTTTCGCGTGAAACGTGCCTTCACGGCCGGTGAGTCCCTGCACGATGACGCGCGTACTTTTATTGACTAAGATTGCCATGATTCCTCGCTTCTAAAACCACTGGGCTAAAGCCCAGATTAATCCCACCCGCTCGTTACGCGGCCCTGAAGGGCCGCTCTTCCACGGCGCTGCATACGGCAGCTGCATGAGAGATCGTGACTCGCCGGCAATCTCTCCTAGCGCCATTCGGTTACGCCCGCGGTGCCTCGGGCTGCTGCGACCACTTTGTCGGCTGCGTCTTTCATGGTGTCGCTGACGACGAAATTGAATCCTGAGTTCATCAGGATCTTTTTGCCCTCATCGACGTTGGTTCCTTCCAGCCGCAGCACGATCGGCAGTTTGATGTTCGTTTTGCGCGCGGCTTCGACCACGCCGGTGGCCAGCGTGTCGACCCGCAGGATTCCGCCGAAAATATTGATCAGCACTGCCTTCACGCTCTTGTCGCTGAGCAGGATCTCGAACGCATGTGCGACCTGTTCAGAGCTTGCGCCGCCGCCCACGTCGAGGAAGTTCGCGGGCATCCCGCCGGCGTACTTGATGATGTCCATGGTCGCCATGGCCAGCCCGGCGCCGTTCACCATGCAGCCCACGCTGCCGTCGAGTTTTATGTAGTTGAGGCTGTATTTCGAAGCCTCGACTTCCAGCGGATCTTCTTCGGTAATGTCGCGCAACTCCCGCAGATCGGAGTGGCGGAACAACGCGTTGTCGTCGAAAGTGATCTTCGCGTCGAGCGCGAACAGGCGGCCATCCGTGGTGGTGATAAAAGGATTGATCTCGAGCAGCGAGGCATCGGTGTCGAGAAAAGCCTTGTAAAGACTGGAGAGGAACTGCACCGCAGGAGTGATCTGCTTCGCACTCAGGCCTAGTGTGAAAGCGATTTTCCGCGCTTGAAATGCCTCCAGGCCCATGCCGGGATCGATGTGCTGCTTCAGAATCGCGTCGGGATTTTCTGCGGCGACCTGCTCGATCTCCATTCCTCCCGCAGCCGAGGCCATGAACACCGGCTTGCCCTCGGCGCGGTCGACCAGAATTCCCAGGTAGAGTTCTTTCTCAATGGGCAGAGTTTCTTCGATCAGAAGACGGCGCACGATGCGGCCCTCAGGCCCGGTCTGGTGCGTGACCAACTTCATGCCGAGCATTTTGGAGGCGAGATCGCCGGCTTCGTTCACCGACTTGGCGATCTTTACGCCGCCGCCCTTGCCGCGCCCTCCGGCGTGAATTTGCGCCTTGACCACCACTCCGGTCGCGCCCGCGCTGAATAAATCCTTGGCCGCAGCCTCGGCCTCATCCTGCGAGGCGGCCATGGCCCCACGCGGCACAGTTACACCGTACTTCTTGAGAATTGCTTTTGCCTGATACTCATGGATTTTCATAAGGCGCTCGTAGTTAAGAACATCCGTTAAGAACGTCCGTCAAGAACGTCAGTTAAAAATCGGAAGGACCCTGCTTGCGGCGACGCGCTGCGGGCAGCAAACTTTTAATTCTATAGAAGGGCGGGGAATTAGGGCAAACGTCGCCCGCTGGCGAAGCTCGACAGCGATTTGCGACCTTTCGCGCCGCCTTCACATCCAACGAAGACGCAGATGAGCACAATCACCATGAAGCTTTTATCCCTCAACGTCGCGCGCCCGCGGCTCATGATGTACCAGGGTGAGACCATCAACACCGGCATCTTCAAAGAACCTGTCTCGGGCGCAGTGCAGTTGCGCACGCTGAATCTCGACGGAGACCGGCAGGCCGATCTCACCGTCCACGGAGGCCTTTACAAAGCCGTATACGGCTATCCGTCGGAACATTATCCGTTCTGGAAGCAAGAGCTGCCGGGTGTCAACCTGCCGTGGGGAATGTTTGGAGAGAACTTCACAACGACCGGCCTTGCGGAAGATGAGCTTCACGTTGGTGACCGGTTTCAAGTCGGCTCCGCGATCGTGATGGTCCGCCAGCCGCGCACACCCTGCTACAAACTCGCCGCCAAATTTCAACGCGATGACATGCTGGAGAGCTTCCTGGCCAGCGGACGAAGCGGTTTTTATTTTTCGGTCGAGCAGGAAGGTTCGGTAGCGGCGGACGACGAGTTCCAGTTGCTTAAGCGCAACGAGGACGGAATTACAATTTCCGAAATGAACCGCGTCTTGGCCCACGATAGATACAATCAGGATCTACTCCGCAAGGCTGTTGAGACCGCGGCGCTGCCCGAACAATGGCGCGAATACTTCTCAGCCCGGCTGCATAGTCTAGCGGTCGCGAAGTAGTGGCGCCCTGCCATCGCGGTGAAGTCCCGTCATGCCGTACAATCTCGCCTGACTGCTTCGGCCTGACCCTATGATCCTCGACGCCGTTCATCGCATCGCAAATCACAGCCAATCCCTCGATCGCGCCGAGGCTCGCGAAGTGATGTCGGAAGTGCTGGCGGGCAAATGCACGGACGCGCAGATCGCGGCGCTGCTCGTCGCGCTGCGTATGAAAGGCGAGACGGTCGAGGAGATTGTAGGCTTCGCCGAGGCGATCCGTGCGGCGGCCGCGCCACTGCCGATTCGCGGCGCAGAGGCGCTGGACGTCAGCGGCACGGGCCGCGACGCGCTCGCCGAAGAATCTTTAGTGGACACCAGCGGGACCGGCGGCGACGCCAGCGGCACGTTCAACATCTCCACTGCGACGGCGCTCGTAACAGCGGGAGCGGGCGTGCGCGTGGCCAAACACGGCAATCGCAGCATCAGCTCGAAGTGCGGCTCGGCTGATGTGGTCGAAGCCCTCGGCATCAACATCCAGCTTTCGCCCGAGCGCGCCGCCCAATGCCTGCGCGAAGTTGGCATCTGTTTTCTGTATGCCCCAAACTTGCATCCTGCCATGAAGCAGGTGCAGGGGGTGCGCCGCGAACTGCGCATGCGGACCATGTTCAATCTGCTCGGTCCGCTGACCAATCCGGCGCGAGCGTCGGGGCAGGTGGTGGGAGTGTATTCGCTCGATCTCGTCGAGAAATTGGCGGAAGCGTTGAGCATGCTGGGCCTGCACCGGGCGCTCGTGGTGCACGGGCTCGACGGCCTCGACGAAATCACGATCACCGGAACCACGCGCGTGGCCGAGGCCCGCGACGGCTCGGTCCGATCTTATGAAATCGAGCCAGAAGAGTTCGGCATGACTCGCGCCAAGCTGCATGATATTTCTGGAGGCGACGCCGCTGAGAATGCTGTTATCATTCGCGCGATTATGAGCGGAGAGAAGTCGCCCCGGCGTGACGTAGTTCTGCTCAACGCCGCCGCCGCGCTAGTGGCCGCGGGTCGAGCGGATCACATTGGCGAAGCCGTTCCGCTGGCGGCTCGATCGATTGATTCGGGAGCGGCCGCAGCCAAGCTGGACGCACTGGCGAGCTTCACCTCAGCCAGTTCATAAGTCTTGTCATCCTGAGCAAAGCGAAGGATCTGTGCTGTTGTACCTCGGACGCGACGGGTGCCTCACCGCACTTCCACCTTCCCCAGATATTGCGCAATCTCCACATTCCATCCCAACTCTTTCTTCATCAGATCGCGCAACTGCCCCGAAGCGTCGGGCTCCCCGTGAACCAGATAAGTCGTGGCCGGCTGGTTGCGAAACGTGTGCAGCCACTGCAGCAGTTCCGGCGGATCAGCGTGATCGCTGAACTGCTCCAGCGCCGCGATCTGGGCGCGAATGGGAACATAGTCCCCGTAAATCTTTACTTCGTCGGCTTTGCTCTTGATCTGAAATCCGCGCGTTCCGGGCGCCTGAAACCCGATGAAGAGCACGAGATTTCGTGGATCGGGCAGCCGTTGCGCCAGATGATGCAAGATGCGCCCGCCCGTCACCATTCCGCTCGAGGAGATGATGACTGAGGGCATGACCGCCGCGTTGATTCGTTTTGATTCTTCCGGGGTCGATGCGAAGGTGAAGCCCGGCCATTGCAGCGGGGAGCCATACTTCTGGATCAGGTCGCGAGTCTCGTCGCTGTACTCTTCGTCGTGCTTCAGAAAAATCTCGACTGCTTTGATGGCCATGGGACTGTCGCAGAACACGGGCAGGCGTGGCATCAGTCCCGACTCGATCAGATGCTTGAGGATGAAAACGAATTTCTGGGTGCGTTCGATGGCAAACGCCGGAACGACGACGCTGCCGCCGCGTTGGGCGGTCGCCGTGATCAGCGCTGCCAGTTCCGGCATCGGATCTTCTTTAGGATGACTCCGGTTGCCGTAGGTTGATTCCATCACGACCAGGTCCGCGGTCTCGCCCTCGGCCGGGCCGGAGTGCACAACCTTTCCCGGCGTGACTTTGTGATCGCGCACACGTCCAATGTCGCCGGTGAACAGCAGCCTGCGCGTCTGACCATTTGCATTGAGAGACACCTCGGCCATACACGACCCCAGAATGTGCGCCGCGGGAACGAAACGGAACGAGAGTTCCGGCGAGAGTGGAACGTCCTCGCCCACGCGAGCCGGCTTGAAATAGTGCAGCGAGTTCTGCGCCTCTTCGAAGGTGTAAAGCGGCAGGGCAGGATGGTGCTTCGATTTATTCGTCTTATTGTAGAAGCGGGCGTCTTCTTCCTGCAGGTGGCCGGAGTCGGGAAGAATGATGCCGCACAGATCGATGGTCGGCGGCGTGGCGTAGATCGGCCCGCGGAATCCTTCTTTCACCAGGCGCGGAATCCAGCCGCAGTGATCGAGATGGGCGTGGGTCAGAATGATCGCGTCGATCTCCTTCGCCGGGACGGGCGTGTCGCGCCAGTTGCGCTCGCGCCATTCCTTCGGACCCTGAAAGAGCCCGCAATCGATAAGGACCTGGAAGCCGCTCTTGCCCGACGCGTCGCCGGTGTTGATCAGGTGCTTCGAACCAGTCACGGTCCCTGCAGCGCCAAGAAATTGGATATAGGCCAATCGTTCCTCCCGAACCGCGCTGATTTATTTTTCCGTCGCCTCGATTTTGAACACGTTGTTCGTCGTGTCGCTCTCCGGCACACTGCCGTCGTTGACAATAATTTCCTGAGGAGCGCCCGTAACTTCCACGCGAGTCACCGCCTTACTCTTCGCCCGAACCTCAAGCCGCCGCATGATCTCTCCGCCGGCAAACTTGACGATAACGGGAACCTCGGCTCCGGCGGTACCCAGATTGTCGAGCGTGATGGTGAGCATAAACGAGCCGGTCATGGTCTTGCGCGAGAAAGCGGATTCCACTTTGAAGTCCGGCAGCCCGCGGTCGCGGTAGACCCAGTCATCGAAGAACCACTCCAGGTCGCGCTGGGTTTGTGCCTGGATCAGCCGCGGCATGTACGAAGGTTCTTTATCCTCCTCGGGACGGTAGGCGGCGATTGCCTTCTTGAGCGCGGCATCGCCGACCACGTCGCGCAGCATCCACCAGACGCACATCGCCTTGCTGCGATATAGTTCCTCGCTGGTCGTATTCACCAGCGAGCGGTTGGCCTCATCTTCGGACTTTGGCGCGGTGGCGGGCGCTTCAATTTCGCTGAGCGCAGACCGGTGCAGTCCCATGTAATCGAGCGCGGCCTGGCGTCCTTTCTCGCGTTCGAGGTAGAGAGCCTGCGCGAAGTGGGCGAGGCCTTCTTCAGTCCACGGACGGAACGACACGAACGCGGCGTGCGTGAGTTGATGGGCGGCGGCCAGTCCGGCGAGTTTGGGGTCGTCGCCGGCAAGGGGCGTGAGCAAAAGCGCGCCGCTCTCGAAAGGAGCGGCCTTGGGATCGGGAAGGTCGACGGTTCTTGCCTTCTCCCTTATCGGCCCAAACCAGTCGGTTATGAAGGGGACAATCTTCTCGGCAGCGTCGGCGAAAATGGTGGCCGCTACGTCGTTACCGCGCAGGTAGAGCACTTCGATCGCGGACCGCTTCAGGACTTTATAGTCCGCAATCACAAGAGTTGGGACGTCCAATCGCAGCGGTTGGTAGGCACAATCGGCGGCGACGAGCTGGTTTGGAGCGCTCGTCGACTCGAAGTCAATCGCAGGGCAGCTGACTCCACTGAATAGTATCTGTGGAGGCGCGTCATAATTCCCCGTCAACGCGATCTGCAAGCGGATCTTCGAACCAGCTTCCCGGTTCTTCCATCGGGCCAAAACCTCAAACAAACTATTGCCTTCCGAAAGATTCGCCACCTCAGTTGCAATCGGATACCACGCTACGTAGCCAGCGCCTCGCACCGCCGTGGAGGCTTCGCCGATCTGGTCCCAGTCCGTTCTGTTCGCCGCTTCCTCCGGCGTGCCAATACGCGTCAGACGTGTGGCATCGAGCAGGACCACTCCTTCGTATGCAATTTCCATTTCGATGGTCCCATTGGGTGGGACCGCCTGCGGCAGAGTCACGATGGCTTCCGAAAGGCTGCCGGTGTGGTCGATGTCGGAAGTGTAGGGTTGCGTGACGAACTGCACAACCTTGTCGCCGGCCTTGATCGATCGCCAATCGAGCGACGACGAAATCTGTAGCACCGCGATCTTCTGGGGAGTCGGCGAGTCATTCCGCAGAGTGATCTTTCCGCGAACGCCGAGGCGATGTTGTTCAGGCTCGACCTGAAGGTTGAGATCGTAATTGGTGACGCTGAACGCCTCGCGGTCGAGAGAAAAACAATTGACCACAGAGGCACAGAGGACACAGAGAAACCCCAGGCACTTGTAAACAGACTTTTTGGAGTACTTCATTTCGCGTCCGAGGAAGATTTTCTCGCGCGGCGCTGGCGCACGATCTCATACAGCACCACCGCCGCAGCCACAGAAACATTCAGCGACGGCACTTTGCCCAACATCGGAATCGAGACCAGAAAATCGCACTTCCTCTTCACCAGATCGTGCAGTCCCTTGCCTTCTCCGCCCAGAACCAGCGCGCAGTCCATGTTGTAATCGAGGGCGTCGTAAGTTTGTTTGCTGCGCTCGTCGAGCCCCACCGTCCACACGTTGTGCTCTTTCAGTTCTTCGATGGTGCGGGCGATGTTCGTCACCTTGGCGATGGGCATGTGCTCGCTCGCGCCCGCCGACACCTTCGTGACCGTGCCGGTAACGCTGGCCGACCGCCGTTCCGGAATCACGATGCCGTTGGCGCCGGCGGCATCGGCCGTGCGCAGGATCGCGCCTAAATTGTGCGGATCCTCTACGCCATCGAGCACCACCAGCAGCGAATAGTCCGCGCGCTTGGCGGCGATGACATCCTCGAGATCGTTGTATTGCTTGGCCGAGGTGACGGCCACCACGCCCTGGTGCGCGGCGTTGCCGGCCAGCTTATCGAGCTCGGTGCGCTCCAGAAAACGAACGTTCACGCCGAGCCGTCGGCAGTCTTCAATCAGGCGTTGCAGGCGGATGTCGTGGCGCTCCTTGGCCATGCCGACCCACTCAAACGCGCGTCCGCGCGCCTTCAGCGCCTCGGTTACGGAGTTGATGCCATAGATGTAGTGCATGAGTAGTTAGTGTATCGAAAGTGTGGCAAACCCGAGGCCCGTCGCGAGAGCGTATGTGGAAGAGCGGCGCTTTAGCGCCGCGTAAAAGGTCGGAGGGTTGTGGGCTTTACAGAGTGCTGAAAAACTCATATGCCTTGCACAGGAAAATAGGGTAAGAAAGCAGGCATGCGCGGAGACGATCAGCAACAGGATGGGGTGTTCAGCTATGTCAGTCTGGAACAGCGGGTGCCTGCCA
>JABCZL010000033.1 GCA_013289685.1 Acidobacteriota bacterium
GGAGGAACGGGTCAGAACAAGGTCGTGAATGTCGCGATAGGCGGATTGAAAATCGCGGCTCAGAGACTGCGCGGTGTGCATGCCGACCTCGCTCTGAGACTGCATCAGTTCGAGGAAGTGGTTGCGATCCACATAATTCACCTGGCAGGGAGTGGCGGTCTCGGCGGTCGATTCATAACCCGTGCCGGAGATCGCCGCGCTGAGGCCGAGAGCTTCCCCAGCGGCCGCGGTTTTAAGGATGAGGATCTTGCCTTCGCGCGAGGTGGTGGAAAGGTTCACCTTGCCCGAGCAGAGAATGAACAGACCGCGAGGACTCTGCCCTTCGACAAACAGGATGGCGCCAGCGGGGAGGACGCTGATGTGGCTGACCTGACTCAGCGACTGCAGCGCGGAATCGGAGAATCCACAAAAGAAGCCCGCGTTAGTAATGGCGCACTCGCTGCAATTGTCGATAATGTCGAGCCCATAGGGCACGTTCATGTTTGTCTCCTTGGCTGAGGATCGTTTTTGCCGGGTAGCGCTGCCGGACCCGGCGCCGAGTCCACCCAACTGGTGAGAACTGGCGAGCAAGGCGCGGGCATGGGCACGAGTATCACCGTTAGAGCTCTTGGCGGCGGCAATCAGCTCCCACGCCGCGCTCGGTTCTTCCTGCTGCTGCCACTCCAGGTGACAGGCAAACAGGTAGAGCGGATCGATCTCGTCAGGGTGAGTCTGGGGGGTGGGCTGAAGACCGAGGTTCTGATTTCTGTCAACCATCGGCAGGTCGGCCGGCGATGTGCTCGACCATGTACTCAGCGATGTGCTCCAACCAGTGGTGAGGTCGGAGTGATCGCCTACCAGATAAGGTTTGGGCGCAGGCGTCTCAAGAAGCTGAGCTGCGGAGCTGGCGTCGACCCGTTGATACTTGTTAGTCAGTAACAATCCTATGACTCCACAAGTCCGGCCGACGCGCGCCGGAAAATGTTTTTTCTGGGGGAGAGCTGGGGCCCGCTCTGCGAGGCCGGGAATCAGAAATCACGCCCGGCCAGAGGCAGAGTAAGTCAAGCTCTATGCACGTGGCGTTCCGAAAATATGAGGAAGTCCGGAAGCGGAGAACTTCCGTGTTTGGAACAAGTTCCAAAATAGAAAGGCCGCGGTCGGTTGTGGGAAAGATGTTGAAAAATCGGCAATCTGCCGATTAGTCGTCAAATCGGGCCTGTTCCTCGCGCCGGGTCGGAAGATCCCCACCCTTCGACTTCGCTCAGGGCAGGCTGTCTCGCAAAACGCGCGAGACATGGGGCACCCAGCGCCTTGGTCAAGAAGTTCTGGTCAGGAGCCCATGTAATCGCGGCGCGTTATTTTCAAGCGCTGCATTTTAGATTGCAGAGTGGTGCGCTTGACTCCGAGCCGATGGG
This sequence comes from Acidobacteriota bacterium, assembly GCA_013289685.1. Classification (GTDB taxonomy): domain Bacteria; phylum Acidobacteriota; class Terriglobia; order Terriglobales; family Acidobacteriaceae; genus Sulfotelmatobacter. The sequence continues at coordinate 1,395 of JABCZL010000033.1, forward strand.
CGGCGCCGTCCGGTCCGGAGAGCACGCCACCGGTTTCGCGGAGGATGCGGAGGATGTGCTCGCGCTCGGCGTTATCGAGCGTGTGATCTGGGGACGATGAGACCGTGCTTCGACTTTCGGTCCCCATTTCCGACAAGGGTACATACAGGAAGTTCCCGTCGCTCAGAATGACGGACCGTTCCATGAGATTCTCAAGTTCGCGAATGTTGCCCGGCCAAGACCAAGCGGTCAGGGTCTCCATGGTTTCCTTGGGAATGGTTTCGATATGGCGGTCCATGCGCCGGGCGAACTTGTGCACGAAGTAGCGGACGAGCAGGGGGATATCTTCCGGGCGCTCGCGCAAGGGGGGCATGCGGATGGGAAACACGCTAAGACGGTAGAAAAGGTCAGTACGAAATTCGTGCTCGGCCATGCCCTTGGCCAAATCCCGATTGGTGGCCGCGACCAGCCGTACGTTCACTTTAATGGTGCGGTTGCTGCCCAGCCGTTCGAACTCCTGGTCTTGAAGAACGCGCAGCAGCTTGGGCTGTAGATCGAGCGGGATTTCGCCGACTTCGTCGAGGAACAGGGTTCCGCCATCGGCCAGTTCCATGCGTCCGACTTTCTGGCTGACCGCGCCGGTAAAGGCTCCTTTCTCGTGGCCGAAGAGTTCGCTTTCCAGCAAGCCGGTGGGGATGGCGGCGCAGTTGAGCTTGATGAAGCTGCCATCCTTGCGTCGACTCAAGCGATGCAGGGCGCGGGCAATGAGTTCCTTGCCCGTACCGGTCTCCCCCAGAATCAAGACGGTGGCTTCGCTGAGCGCGACGGTGGCCACCTGCTCAAGGACTTTACGGAGCGCTAGACTGTCGCCAATAATTTCGGCGAAGCGGCCCTCGGAGCGCGGTTCCCCTTCCAGGTACCTCTTCTCTTCTTCAAGACGGTTTTTGAGGCCTTCGATTTCGGTGGCAGCGCGATGGTTTTCGAGCGCCACGGCGAACTGGGCGGCAACTTGATTCAAGAGAGTCAAGTCCTGCGGATGAAAGGCGTCGGCCCGCGTGCTGCCCAGCACAAGAACTCCCAGTGCTCCCTTCGGGCGGAAAAGCGGGACGCAACACAGGGAGCGAAAGCCTTCGGCGAGAAAGGATTTTGTAATGTCAGCCTCGAATCCCAGCAGCTGGTCTCTCGAGAAAATCAGAGGGGTGCGCTCCCGCAAGGCGCGGCCTCCGGGACTGTTGTGCGGACTGATGGGCTTGGGCGAAAGCAGCCCTTTGCCCAGGGGAAAATCTTCCGCCTGGCGGACGAGGAGCCCGGTATTGGGATCCTGATATTCGAAACCGGCATACTCGTGGCGCAGGACGCGGCGGATGCGGGCCGAGATTTGGGGAAAAACCTGCCGCAGATTCCAGTTCGACGCCATGATGCTGCTGACATCGAGCAGCATCTGCAGCCGGTTCATTTCCTTGCGCAGCTTTCCGCCGACAACTTTGAGCGATTGCTCCAACTTTTTCTGGGCAGTCGCCTCGACCACAACCGCGGCGACCCGCGTAACCGCTCCGGTGCCATCCAGAATCGGGAGGTAGTGCACGATAAAGTGGCTGGCGTCGGTTCGGGTGGGAAGGGTTCCGGTAATCTCGAAGTGGACCGGCTCGCGGTGGGAAAGCACGCGCTGAAACCCGGGCTCAAGTACGTCGTTAAAGTCCCCCAAGACCTCGCGGACGGTCTTGCCCAGGTGAGCGGACGCAGGAATGGCGTTGATTTCCGCCAGAGTGTCGTTGACAGCAAGATAGCGAAGATTGGAATCCAGGATGCACAGGCCTACGGTGGACGAAGTAAAGTAGGACGCCAGCAGCTTCTCGGGCTCGGAGAGCGCTTCGGGATGCGCGAAAGGGATCAGATCGCCCGCGCCGGAGGAGGCTGGATCATTGGGCATGACGGCAAGCCTCCAGCCGCGAGAAGGTGCGGTGAGTCGTCGCCCGCAATCGAAAATGCTCGCCTGGATTCCGGTGCAGCCGATGCGCGGCGACCAATCCAGCGATGGATTTCAGTTTTTCAGGATTCGGCAGGGCACAAAATTGGAAATCGGAGAGAGATAGAACTTCATCCACACCTTGGGGGGTGGGGGGTCGCGGCACGGCATACTTCAAGCGTGGCGCGCTTGAGAGGAACACAGATACTACTCCCCATTTGCCGCCTCCCCCTCAAAAGGCGGACTGCATGACAACCCGAGTACGCGGCATTATAACCACAGAGTCAAGGGGATGAGCACTTTTTTGTGTTGGGGGAGGTTTTCAGGAAAGTCGCCCCGAGCCACGAGAAAATCGTTTATCCAGCCGACCGGTCGTTCGGTTTTTCTGATGAGACTTAGTTCTCGGAACTGGAGGGAGAGGCAGCCGCTGCCCACTATAATGAGCCCGTGGCGAGAGGATGGGAAAGCAAGTCGGTGGAAGCGCAGCAGGCGGAAGCGACCGACAAGTCGGCCAATCTGCGTCCGCCGATGAGCGTTGACGAAGCGGCACGCTGGCGCGAGAAAGAGAGCCTTCGACTGGCGCGCCAACAAGTGCTCCAGCAGCTGGAAGCCAGCCAGAATCCCAGGCACCGCAAGCTGCTCGAAGACGCGCTCGCCGATCTGGACGAAAAGCTGGGGAAGTGAAAAGCCAGGCGTCGGCCGTCGGACCTCAGCCGTCAGACTTGACCCGCGCCGACCTCGAAGCCGAGGTCTGAAGTCTGAGGTCCGAGGTCTGAGGTCCGAGGTCCAACTTCTGTCATTTATAATGATTGTTTTATGACAGCCTACGTTTATGTTTCTCTGAAGAAGAGCGTCCTCGACCCCCAGGGTAAAACCATTCAGGGCGCGCTCAAGAAGATGGGCTACAAGGGCTTGGAGAGTGTGCGCCAAGGAAAGTATTTTGAGCTGACGCTGGACGGAGGACTCTCGCGCGAAGAGGCGCAGGCCGAGGTCGAGCGCATAGCTCGCGAAGTGCTCACCAATCCCGTCATTGAAGAATTCCGTTTCTCTTTCTCCCTGGCCGAGTAGGAAAAGCCGGGGAATCCTTTGAGGTTTCCCAATGTGTGGCATTGTTGGCTATGTCGGCAAGAAGAGTGTAGTTCCGATCATCATTGAGGGGCTGCGGAGGCTGGAGTATCGCGGCTACGATTCCGCGGGAATTGCTGTCGCGGGCGACGGGGACGGGCTGCAGTTGCGGCGTGCCGAGGGCAAGCTGCGCAATCTGGAAGAATCCATCCGCCTGAAACCGCTGACCGGCACTTATGGAATTGGGCACACGCGCTGGGCCACGCACGGCCGTCCTACGGAAGAGAACGCGCATCCCCACCGCGACTGCACCGGCAAGATCGTGGTGGTGCACAACGGAATCGTGGAGAACTATCTCAGCTTGAAAAAGAAGCTGATCGAGGAAGGCCACAAGTTCACCACCGAGACTGATACCGAAGTCATTGCCCACCTGGTGGAGAAATATTCGAAGAGCTCGGGAAACGGCAGCCATGTTCCCCTGGAGGACGCGCTGCGGCAGACGGTGAAGCAGCTGACCGGCGTTTTCGCGATGGCCGTGATTTCGACCGACGATCCCAACAAGATTGTTGCGGCGCGCAACGGGCCGCCGGCGGTGATCGGGTTGGGGAACGACGAGTATTTCGTGGCCTCGGATGTGCCCGCTATTCTGCATCACACGCGTGACATTTTCTTTCTGGCGGACGGGGATATGGCCGTGGTCACGCCGGACGGCGTGCATTTGTCCGATTTTGACGGCAGGCCGGTTCGACGGCAGATTCAGCATGTGACCTGGGATCCGATTCTGGCGGAGAAGGGCGGCTTCAAGCACTTCATGCTCAAAGAGATTTACGAGCAGCCGCGCGCGGTTCGCGACACTGCGCTGGGCCGAGTCTCGCAGGATACCGGACACATTTTTCTCGATCAGATGGAGATCAGCGAGGCGGAGTTCCGAGCCGCGGAGAAGATCAACATCATCGCCTGCGGAACCAGCTGGCATGCCGGGCAGGCCGGCAAGTTCATGATCGAAACGCTGGCGCGCGTCCCGGTGGAAGTGGACTATGCCAGTGAGTGGAGATACCGGAATCCGATCGTGGACCCAAAGACGATCACGCTGGTGATTTCTCAGTCGGGCGAGACCGCGGACACGATCGCCGCGCAGCGCGAAGCCAAAGCCAGGGGATCGAAAACGCTGGCGATCTGCAACGTGGTGGGATCAATGATCACGCGCGAGGCTGCGGGCACGATTTACACGCACGCCGGGCCAGAGATTGGCGTGGCTTCGACCAAAGCATTTACGGGACAACTGACGGCGCTGTATGTCTTCGCCATGTACCTGGCGCAGACGCGCGGTGTAATGACTGCTGAACAGGCGCGGGCGGCGATGCTGGAACTGACGCGCATTCCGGCCAAGCTCGAAAGCATCCTCACGCACGATCAGGCTTGCGATGATCTGGCGAAGCAGTACCAGAAGGTGCACGACTTTCTATTTCTGGGACGCGGGATTCATTATCCGATCGCTCTCGAAGGTGCGCTCAAGCTGAAAGAAATTTCCTACATTCATGCCGAGGGATATCCGGCCGGCGAGATGAAGCACGGGCCCAACGCGCTGATTGATGAGAACCTGCCGGTGGTGGTGATTGCGACGCGGGACTCGAACAATCCGGGGTCGATGCTCCGTTACGAGAAGACGATTTCGAATCTGAAAGAAGTGAAAGCGCGGTCGGGAGTCGTAATCGCCCTGGCCACCGAAGGGGACGAAGAAATCAAAGAAGCGGCGGACCACGTTCTGTACGTCCCGGCGGCGCCCGAAGAGTTGCTGCCGATTCTGGAAATCGTGCCGCTGCAGTTGCTGGCGTATCACATTGCGGTACGGCGCGGCTGCGACGTGGATCAGCCGCGGAATCTGGCGAAATCGGTGACGGTGGAGTAGGGCCCGGTTTCTCACCGTAGAGACGTTGCTTGCAACGTCTCTGCCGACAGCATGGCGAGCCTCCGGTTTAAACGGGGTACCGCCGAATAAGGTCCTTCCGATTTGCTGATGCGAAGAAAGCACGATGGGCACGCCCAAGAAACCCGACATCCCCGCTGATAAATTAGCTCTGTACGATAAGCTGATCGCCACCCATCCAGAGATCGAGCGCAAGGGCGCGGCGAATCCTTACACTTCGCTGAATGGCCACATGTTTTCTCTTCTGCTCGGACCCCGGGGCGTGATGGCTCTCCGGCTTCCGGAAGACGAACGGGAAAAGTTTCTGAAGAAGTACGACACGACCCTCTACGAAGCCTACGGAGCGGTGATGCGGGAATACGTGACCGTTCCGGACACACTGCTGAAAAATACGAAGGCGCTACAGAAACACCTGGCGGTGAGCTATGCCTACGTTAAGACCCTGAAGCCGAAACCCACCACGAAGAAGAAACGCTGAGGCGGCATTTACGAGCGCCGTCAGGGGCTCGGTTGTAAAACGCTGCGAGAAGGAAGAGCGTGCGCTATCAGTGGGCACCCCCTCAGAGGTTGCGGAAGAACGCGCCTATCAGCGAAAAAGCGACCACAGGGGCTGAAAGCCCACACTGATTTCACACTCCTCACGCGGCCCTAGAAGGGCCGCTCTTCCACGGTCGTGCATGCATTTGTAGTTGTTCCCTAACCCCTTCAATCGTTGCCGCCTAACCCTGGTTAGGTTCCGCCGCTCCCGTTGCGAGCACGGAGCGCAATCGCGTCAGCACCCCGGCCAGTGCTGCAAGAGCAATACCCCATACTGCGAAGGCAGTCTTGACTACCGATGCCGGAGCCGCCCCGACGCGGCGCAGCAGAAATGGCAGAAAATTCCATGTGGTGATGTGGACGTAATCCCAGGGGTCCTGCGACATGGCTTCGGTGTTCAGACCCCAGGCGTCCATCTTGCCGAGCGCGAAGGCGGCGATGTTTTTGAAGCGCAGCGCGATCACGAAGGTGGGATGGCCGAGGGTCTCCATCTGATAGATCTCGAGCGGCAGCCAGAAGGCCAGCGAGGCGATCTGGATGACGAGGCTGGCGGCGATGATAACGATGCTGCCGCGCCAGATCCACGGGCTCAGGTTCGCACGATAACGCACGAGCAGCGGCACGGCGAGGAGCGCAACCATTTCGACTGCGGTTGCAACGTAACGGTCTCCCCAGGAAAAGTCGCCCGCCCAGTAGGTGTAGCGCGCGTAGAAGCTGATGTAGCCGACCAGGAGCAGCAGCGAAGTCACGGCATAGGCGCGGACCTCGGTGCCGAGCCGCCTCCACAAAACCGCCAGCAGCACGAGAGCGACCACGAGAAGTGGATCGAACAGGAAGATCGACTTCTCTGGCTTGAAAAGCGCGCCAAGAACACCTTCGTGAAAGGGTGTGCTCCAGGGAAAGTTGGCGGGCAGAGTTGGATCCTGCAGGCGCTGCTCTCGCGCGAAGATCGGGATGTAGGTTTGGGTGAAAGATCCGAAACGGTAGAAATTGTAGAGGCGCTCGATGATCGCGAAGAAGGCGTAGATCGGGACCGTGATCTTGCAGTAAATCACCAGGCGCGGCCACAAGGCCCGTCCGCGAGTTTGCTCGAACCAGAGCACGGCCAGCAGGAAGACGCCGGCTGCGATCAGGTCGAGGGCAGTGGTCACACGAGTCAGCAGGTTCAGACCCAGCGCAGCCGACCCCAGAACGAGCGGGCGTAGGTTACCGGTGCGCAGCCACTCGAACTGGAAGGAGAATCCAGTCAGCGTGAGCAGCATAATGTAGTTGTTTTCCTGCATGTTCTGGGTGTAGTGCAGGTGCGTGGTGCAGAACAGCAGCGCCAGAACTCCGACAACGGCTTCGGTCAGGTTAAAGCGCAACTGGCGAAGCAGGCGGAACGCGAGCAGAGCCGTCAGCACATTCAGCAGAATGTTCGTACTATAGGTGACGATGATGCTGCGCACGCCTGGATCGTCCTGATATTCGGAAAAGATGTGCCGGTGCGCGACCCAGGTGGCCACCAGGTCGGCGGGCAGCATGAGCAGCGATTGTCCAATGCCGTACCAACTGTAGATATGGCCACCGCGGCCGTGCAGGCCGAACTCGGGATAGTCGGAGGCAAATACCTGCGGCTGCGAGGTCCAGAGCCAGTGCGTGGTCTGCAGACGGTAGGTGGTGTCGGCGGTTCCCAATTCGCCGGATTGCACGACGAAGGCGAGCAGGCCCGCCGTGAGGCACAAAAGAAATAGAGGATCCCGCAGCCTGAGCCCCAAGCGTGAAGTCATCGGTATGGAATGGTAACAAAAGCGGCGTCGGAGTTCGGACGTCGGACCTTGGACGTCAGACGTCGGACCTCAGACTTCGGACCCAGCGTGAATCCAGAGTTCGACGGTCGGTCAGAGGTCGGACGTCCGAAGTCTGACGTCTGACGTCCGAGGTCCGACGCCCGAACTCCGACGTCTGGGGTAGACTGTAGCGGGAAATTTTGCATGGCCAAGTGTTTAAGCTGCGGGATTGAATTATCGGACAGCGTTCGCTTCTGCTCCTCTTGCGGAAGGCCCGCTTCGAATACCGACGACGTGGCCACGATCTCACTGCCGCCGACTTCCCCGTCTCCTCTGCCCCCGCGGCCGCCGTCTTCGCGGCCACCCTCCTCGCGGAGTTCCAGTGTCGCGGAATATTTGCTGTGCGAGGGACGGTTTCTTCCCGGGCGGCTGGTGGCGTCGCGCTATCGGGTCATTGCCTTGCTAGGCAAGGGCGGCATGGGCGAAGTCTACCGGGCGGATGATCTGACGCTCGGGCAGGCGGTGGCGTTGAAGTTTCTTCCCGACGCGGCCGGAGCTGACGAGGGCTTGCTCGAACGCTTTCGAAACGAAGTGCGGATTGCGCGCCGGGTATCCCACCCCAATGTCTGCCGCGTGTACGACGTGGGCGAAGTGGACGGCCAGACGTTTTTCACCATGGAATATGTGGATGGCGAAGACCTGGCTTCCCTGCTGCGACGCATCGGAAGGCTGCCTCCCGACAAGGCGGTGGAGATCGCCCGACAGCTTTGCGCGGGGCTGGCGGCGGCGCATACCAAGGGAGTCCTGCATCGAGATTTGAAACCCGCCAACATCATGCTGGATGGGCGCGGGCAAGTCGTGATCACGGATTTCGGTCTGGCGGGCTTGGCCGACGATATTCGCGGCAACGAGATCCGCAGCGGCACTCCCGCCTATATGTCGCCTGAACAATTGGCGGGAAAAGAAGTCAGCACGCGCAGCGACATTTATGCCCTGGGCCTGGTGCTGTATGAGGTGTTCACGGGCAAGCGGGCGTTCGCGGAATCGGCGAAGCTGGCGCACGCCGGAGCGGACCGAACCCCGAGCCGGCCGTCGTCGGTGGTGAAGGATCTGGATCCGATTGTGGAGAAGGTAATTCTGCGCTGCCTGGAGACGGACCCGGCGGCGCGTCCGGCCACAGCTCTGGCGGTGGCGGCCGCATTGCCGGGCGGCGATCCGCTGGCCGCGGCTCTGGCGGCAGGAGAGACGCCTTCACCGCAGATGGTAGCGGCGGCGGGAGAGTCGGCAGGGCTACGTCCACGAACCGCCGTGATTTGCCTTGCCGGCGCGCTGCTCGGGCTGGCCTTCTCCGTCTATTTCGGTATTCACTACAACGCGCTCGACAAGATGGGGCTGGAGTTGACGCCAGAGGTTCTGGCCCAGAAATCCCGCGAAATCATCGCCCACCTGGGCTATGTGGGACGCCCGGCCGACAGCGCTTACAGCCTCGACTACGACGGCGATTTCCAGGACTACGTGGAGAAAAACGACAAGCCCCCGCACTGGGATGCGGTGTTCGCCGCGCGGCCTGCGCTGCTGCAGTTCTGGTACCGGCAAAGCCCCGATCCCCTGGTGGCGAGTGATTTTCGGGACCAGTTGCTGACGCCGGGAATTGTGACCAGAACCGATCCGCCCACCGTGCTCTCGGGCATGATCAATTTGAATCTCGATCCGCAGGGGCGATTGACCTATTTCCAGGCAATCCCGCCACAAAAACAAGACGACAAAGGCAACGCCAGCACGCCCGCGACGCCCTTCGACTGGAACATACTTTTCGGCGCGGCCGGGCTGGATCCATCCAAGTTTCAGGCAACACAACCCGTGTGGACGTCGCTGGCCGAGTCCGACTCGCGTATGGCATGGACCGGAACCTGGCCCGGAACAGCGCGTCCACTGCGCGTGGAGGCGGCGGCGTTTCAGGGCAAGCCCGTGTTCTTCTCGCTCATCGGCGAATGGACCAAGACGGATCGCACGGCGAACACCGAGAAAAAAACCATCGGCCAGCGGGTCAGCCAAATCGGTGGGCTGCTCCTGCTCGGTTCTCTGCTGGGTGGGGCAATTTTTCTCGCGCGGAGAAACTACCGCCAGGGACGCGCCGACCGGGAGGGAGCGTTCCGCCTGGCTGTGGTGATGTTCGCGCTGGAGATGGGCTTGTTGCTGTGCCGCGCCCATTTTTCTGCCGTGGGAAGCTCCCTCGGCCTACTGGTCATCGCGGTCAGCACTGGGCTGTTCGTCTCGGGCGTGACCTGGGTGCTGTACCTCGCAGTGGAACCCTGGATCAGGCGTCACTGGCCGCAGACCATCATCTCCTGGAGCCGGCTGCTGTCAGGCCAATTGCGCGACCCGCTGGTGGGCCGGGACATTCTCTTCGGCGTGATTCTGGGGGTGGTGTGGATCTTGGTTTTTCAGATTCGCTACATCCCCATGATGCGGATGGGGGCTGCGCCCGGGCTGGGCGGGACTGATGTCCTGATGGGAGGACGCGAGGCGTTGGGCGTGTGGTTGCATCAATGGCCCCAGTCGATCCAAACCACGCTGGTCTTCTTCCTTGCGCTGTTTGGGCTGAGAGTGATTCTGCGCAAGGAGTGGATTGCGGCCATTGCATTCGTCGCGATCTTCGCGCTGCCGCGCTCCCTGGGCAGTACTTACATGGCGGTGGAACTGCCCGCGCAGATTCTCGTCTATGCCATCGCCGTGCTGATCGTGTTGCGCTTCGGCCTGATACCTCTGGCTTGCGCCATCTCCACCATCAATCTGATGGCGAACATACCGGTCTCCTCCGACCTCTCGGCGTGGTACATGTCGACGTCGATCCTGGGGCTGCTTAGCGTGGTGGCGCTGGCAGCATGGGGTTTCTACCACTCGCTGGGCGGGGCGCCTTTGTGGACGGTGGAGACGGAATAGGAGTTGTCAACCAATGTGTGCGCCTTCTCTCTTCATCCGGTCTCCTCACATCAGGCGGAACGCTTTTTTCATGGCATCGGAAGCCGCGGCGCAGGCCTGTTCCAACGGCAGCGCGCGTAGAGCTGCGTTGAATGGTTCAGCCTGGATGGGACCGTCGTAGCCGATCTGGAGCAGCGCGTCGAGAAACTGTTTCACCGGGATGACTCCGGTTGCGGCGGGCAGTTCCCGGCTGTTGTCACGGTACTGATCGAGCGTGAGGCCGGCGGGGGCGTCGTTCAGATCCACGGTGATCACATCCTGCCCGCGGAGAGTTAGCAGATCGTGCTGAGTTTCCTGCGCATTGAACCAGTGCCAGCTGTCGAGCTGGATGCCGAGGTTATCGGTACCGATGGCGACCACCAGCTCTTTCATTTCGCTGAGTGTATGAATGAATGGGTGTTTCTGGCTACGCCAGAGCGTGCGTGGGGAGACATATTCCAGCCCAAGCATCTGGCCCTGATCGGCGAGAACCTGCGCGCACAGCCGCAGGCGCTCGGCATGCTGACGGAAATTTTGCAAATAAGTGAGGTCGTCGCTGCACGGGAGTATCCAGGTGCTGACCCGCCAAATGCCTGCCCGCTGCAGAACCGCCGCGGTGGCGGGAAGTTTTTTCAGATCAGAATTGAAGGTGTCGGGATCCTTGCGGAATTCAACTGGCAGGCCGGCCGCTCCGAACTTCAGATTTCTTTTTTGCAGATCGTTGAGGAGACGGTGCAGGGCGGCGTCATCTAGCGAAGCGAGATAGCCGGCGTCAGGATCCAATCCTTCGAAGCCGTGCTTTGCGGCCAGTTCCACGGACTCAGGAAAGCTCGCGTGAAGGCCCAACCGCCCCAGGCTCAGAATGGCGTAGAACTTGCGCTCGGGTGCGGCAGTTGCGGCGGCGATGAGCTTGCCCGATGTGGATATTGCGATGCCGGTTGCGGCGCTGGCGACCAGGAATTCGCGTCGAGTGAGTGGATTGGACATAGCGGGATGATTGTAGTCGGAGAGAAAGAGGGTTGCAGCGGCCTCTTTCTATTTTCTGTTCGAGCCGCCGCTGCGTTTCCTACGAGGCGGTATGTAGTGAAATCGAATCAGATATATGTTAGTGCCCTTACCGTGCTTTGCAATCTTGAGTAGATCCAGCACTCCCAGGAAGCCGGATTCCCGCGCCAGTTCCGGAGTAATGTCAGGAAACCCGATCGGTGTGACCGACTCGATTTCTATCTCGCCGTCTCCCATGCGATAGCGGCGGCCTTCCGTGACATGGGGCCCCGTCCAAATCCTGACGCTACAAGTGATGTCGCCGCGAACCACCCCTTCGCGAAGACGCTTGGCAAAGACCATGGACTCCTCTATCCGACCGCTGCGGCATGCGATTATACCCCGGTCATTTCTGCCAAAAGGCGGGCCGGCGCCCAACTCTGTCATCCTGAGCGGAGTTGGCGTTCGCGAAGCGAGCGCCAACGCAGTCGAAGGACCCCTAGCAAGATGGGGCTGGCGATGGCGTCTCAGGGAGTTCTCCCCAAGTAGTTGGGGGCTGTGGTGGAAACTCCTTTCGGAGTTCGTGGCACTGCCGGCGGGCACGGGGTCCTTCGACTGCGCGGCTGCTTCGCATTCGCGAAGTTAGTCGCGTCGCTCAGGATGACAGGGTTGGGGATGGGGTGTGATAAACCTGGAAAATCCCCTAGGGATGGGACCGCGGAGTACCGCGGCACAGGAGTGGCGTGCTGAGAGTTGCTCGGGCCGGACGGGCGGGATTGCCCGTCACAGCACGGGCGCAGGCAAGGACCAGTACCTCCCAGATTCGCCGCAACTTCTTCATCTCCCTCGCATCTAAACCTTGACAACGATCCACTCAGGTCTTAGCATGGCCTTGAGCGCAATCATAAGTGCAATGATTCTAAAGCACTTACTGGAGTTTAGGAGGAGCATTGTATGGGAAAGATTATCGGAATTGACCTGGGAACTACCAATTCCTGCGTGGCCGTCATGGAGGGCGGAGAGCCCAAGGTGATCGCCAATGAAGAAGGAGGGCGCACTACGCCCTCGGTGGTCGGATTTACCAAGACCGGGGAACGGCTCGTGGGGCAGGTCGCGAAGCGGCAGGCTATCACCAACCCGGAGAACACCGTGTATTCGATCAAGCGGTTTATGGGACGCCGCTACGACGAAGTCACCGAAGAGATCAAGATGGTGCCTTACAAGGTGGTGCAGTCGGGCGACCACGTCGCGGTGCTGGCGCAGGGCAAGGAGTACACGCCCCCGCAGGTGTCGGCGATGATCCTGCAAAAGCTGAAGAAGGCGGCCGAAGACTATCTCGGCGAGAAAGTGACCGAGGCGGTCATCACCGTGCCCGCTTATTTCAATGACGCCCAGCGGCAGGCCACCAAAGATGCCGGGCAGATTGCAGGCCTCGAAGTGAAGCGCATCATCAACGAGCCGACCGCGGCCGCGCTGGCCTACGGGCTCGACAAGACCAAGGACGAGATGATCGCTGTGTACGACTTCGGAGGCGGAACTTTTGACATTTCCGTGCTGGAAGTCGGCGAGGGCGTGATTGAAGTGAAGGCCACTAACGGCGACACGCACCTGGGCGGCGACAACCTCGACCAGAGGATCGTCGACTGGCTCATCGACGAATTCAAGAAGAACGAAGGCTTAGATCTCAAAGGCAAAGGAAATGAAATGGCCCTGCAGCGTCTGCGCGACGCGGCCGAGCGGGCGAAGATTGAGCTTTCGACCACGATGGAGACCGAAATCAATCTGCCGTTTATTACGGCGGATGCCAGCGGTCCGAAGCACCTGGTGCAGAAGTTGACGCGCGCCAAACTCGAGGGGATGGTGGAAGACATCATTCAGCGTTCGGTGGGTCCGTGCAAACAGTGCTTGAAGGACGCGGGCGTCGAGACCAGCAAGATCAACGAAGTGGTGCTGGTCGGCGGCCAGACGCGCATGCCGCGCATTCAGGCGCTGGTGAAGGAATTGTTCGGCAAGGAAGGCCACAAGGGAGTGAATCCCGACGAAGTGGTGGCGATCGGTGCGGCGATTCAGGGTGGCGTGCTGGGCGGCGAAGTGAAGGATCTGCTGCTGCTCGACGTGACTCCGCTGTCGCTCTCGATTGAGACGCTGGGTGGAGTGGCGACGCCGATGATCCCGCGCAACACGACGATTCCGACGAAAAAGACGGAGACGTTCTCGACCGCAGCCGACAGCCAGACCTCGGTTGAGGTGCACGTACTACAGGGCGAACGGCCCATGGCGGCGCAGAACCGGACTCTGGGCAAGTTCCACTTGACCGGGATTCCGCCGGCTCCGCGGGGAGTGCCGCAGATTGAAGTGACGTTCGACATTGACGCCAACGGCATCCTGAACGTGACCGCGAAAGATATGGCCACGCAGAAGGACCAGAAGATCACGATCACGTCGTCTTCCGGCTTGTCGAAGGACGAAGTCGAGCGCATGGCCAAGGAAGCCGACGCGCACGCGGCTGAGGACAAGACGGCACGCGAGTCGATCGAAGCCAAGAACCAGCTCGACAGCATGGTCTACAACATCGAGAAGATGCTGCGCGAGCAGGGTGACAAGATCTCCGGCTCGGATCGCGGAGATGTTGAAAACGCCGTGGCCGATGCCAAGAAGGCGCTGGAGTCGAACGACAAGGTGACCATGGATAAAGCCCGCGAAAAACTGACCGCGGCGTCGCACAAGCTGGCCGAACAGATGTACAAAGCGGCGCAGCCGGCTCCGGGCGGTCCAACCCCGGGCGCGACCGCGGGCGGCGAACCAGGCGGCAACGGTCAGGCTAAGAAAGACGAAGGGGTGATCGACGCGGAATACGTGGACGTGGAAGACAAGAAGTAAGGGGCAGCTTTCGGCGGGGCGCCGTGAGGCGCCCCTGGTCTGTCATCCTGAGCGGAGAGGATGCTTCGCGAATGCGAAGCATCCACGGAGTCGAAGGACCCCTACCCTTGTTCGGACACTGGCGGTCCGGATGAAGGTAGGGATCTTTCGACTGCGTGGACGTTCGCAGTGCGAACGTCCACTTCGCTCAAGATGACAAGTAGATGAAGTATGGAGGAGATCGAAGTGGATTTTCAGGTCAATGGGGAAACGTATTTTTTGAGTGTTGCCGAGGATGAAGCGCGGTGGCTGGTTTTTGTCCAGGGTGCCACGGGACCGCGGGACGTCCCTGTCTACGTGGACGAGGCGGAACTCGAGGATTTGAAGATCGTCGTAGAGGACAAAGATAGACGGAAGATTGTGAATTAAGCTCGCGTCGTCGTGATACGAATTCAGATTGCGCTCCATGGCCACCACTCCCAAGAAGGACTACTACGAAATTCTCGGCGTGAAGAAGAGCGCTTCGGCGGAGGACATCCGCAAGGCGTTTCGCAAGCTGGCGCGCAAGTACCATCCTGACGTCAATCCTGGGGATAAGTCGGCGGAGGAGAAGTTTAAAGCGCTCTCGGAAGCCAACGACGTTCTCAGCGATCCCAAGAAACGCAAAATCTACGACCAGGTCGGGTTCTACTCCGACAATATCGATCCCGCGACGGCAGAGGCTTACGCGCGGGCCGGCGGCGAAGCCGGAGGAGCCGGTGGATTTCCTGGCGGCTTTCCCGGCGGCGGTACGCAGGATGGTGGCCAGGGAGTGCACTTCGATTTCGGCGGGTTCGATTTTTCGGACCTGGTCGACAATGCCGCCCGTGGAGCCAGCAGAAACCGCAGCGGGGCGAGTGGCGGGAGCGGCAGCTTCCGCGACATCTTCGGATCGATTTTCGGCGGCGGGCAAGGCGCCGCGCCAGCCGACACGGGACCCGAACCCGGGACCGACCTTGAATATCAGGTCAACGTTCCTTTCTGGACGGCGATCCGTGGAGGGGTAATGCGCCTGAATATCTCGCGGCAGGATGTTTGTTCCACGTGCCACGGGCAGGGTTCGCTCGAGGCTCCCGGGAAATGTCCGGAGTGCAACGGCACCGGGCAGATCACGCAGACCGGTGGCCGGATGAAGTTCAACGTGCAGTGTCCGCGCTGCCATGGGACAGGCAAGAATCTGACCACCTGCCCCACCTGCCACGGCGAAGGCACGGTGACCAAAACCGAGCCGCTGGAAGTGCGCATCAAGGCCGGGACACGCGACGGGCAGCGTATTCGTGTGCCGGGCAAAGGCAACGCCGGGGCGCACGGCGGTGTGCCCGGCGACTTGTACGCGATCATTCGAACCGAGCCGCATCCGATCTTCCGCCGCGACGGGGACGACATCTACATGACCGTGCCAGTGAGTTCCACCGAAGCCGCGCTGGGGGCGAAGATCGAAGTGCCAACGATTGACGGGCGGGCGCTGCTGAAGATTCCTCCCGGGACGCAGTCAGGGCAGAAGCTGCGGCTGCGGGAAAAGGGCGTGCCGTCGGCCACGAAAGAAGGGGTGCGCGGGGATGAGATCGTTGAGATCACGGTAACCGTCCCCATGCCGCGCGACGAGCGCACGAAAGAACTCCTCCGAGAACTGGCCAAGCTGAATCCGGAAGACCCGCGTGCGGAGTTGTGGAGTAAGGTCTAGACCGTCCGGTTTCATGACTTACCATCGCGTTCTCATCCTGAGCGGCGCTCTTTGCCGTGAAGGATCCATGCAACTGGAGCCTGCAGCAAGGTGCTGCCCACAAATTGCGTAGATCCTTCGGTCCGCAAAGAGCGCGGGCCTCAGGATGACAAAATCGTTGTGAATCGGCATTTCTTCTTCGGTGCGGGTGAAGCTTCGCCCGCCGCGCAGCCGGTTCGCTAAGCCTCTCGGTAGTCGGCATTCTCGTTACCTCCGTACCACACCGCCCGCTTACAAAAATTTGCAAAATTATCGAAAAAAAACTTGCATCTGTGGAAAATTGCCGTAATCTCACACTTGCGAACTAACTTCGCCGAAATGCCTGGGAATCGCAGTAACCCGGGAGCCGCGAGAAGCAAGGCATGTCAGGGGAGACGCGGTGGTGAGAGTGAGTCGCTTCAGGAGGAAGACATAGAAATTGGCAACAGCTAGCGCTCCGCGTCGACAACCCGAAAATCCCCAGCAACTCACCGCCGTCCCCAACCGGAAAAAATTCGTCCGCCTCACGCTTTGGCCCCTGGTCGCCGCCACCTTCTTTATGGTGTCGGGCGGAACCTATGGCACCGAAGACATCGTGCATGGCGCCGGCTACGGACGAGCGATCCTGATTCTGCTGCTCACGCCGCTGCTCTGGAGCCTGCCCACGGCTTTCATGATCGGCGAGCTGTCGAGCGCGCTGCCTTTCGAAGGCGGCTACTATGCCTGGGTGCGCCGCGCCATGGGCAACTTCTGGGGATTTCAGGAAGCCTGGCTCTCGCTGGTAGCGTCGATTTTCGACATGGCGATTTATCCCACCCTGTTCGTGGCCTACCTGACCCGCATGTTTCCCTGGTTTCAGGAAGGCAACCGCGGATGGTGGGTAGCGCTGTTTGTCGTGATCGCGTGCGCCCTGCTGAACATTGCCGGAGTGAAGGTGGTATCGCTCACTTCGCTGTGGCTGTTTCTCGCCTTGTCGGCGCCGTTCGTGGCAATCGTGGTGCTGGCGCCCTTCAAGGTGCACGCGCTGGTGAATGCTGTGACCAAGCCGACCACCTCGACTGTCGACATTCTCGGCGGTCTGCTCATCTGCATGTGGAACTACATGGGATGGGACAACGCCTCAACCATCGCCACGGAAGTGGAGAAGCCGCAGCGAACTTATCCTCGGGCGATGCTGGTCGCAGTCTGCATTGTCGCCGTGAGCTACATCCTGCCGTTCGCCGCGATGTGGATGACCGGCCTGAAGTCCACCGCCTGGGAGACCGGTTCATGGGCGGATATTGCCGGACTGGTCGGCGGCCCGCTACTTCGTATCGGCGTCGTGCTGGGCGGCTTGATGAGCGCCTTTGGCATGTTCAACGCGCTGGTGATGAGCTATTCGCGACTGCCGTTGGCCATGGCGCAAGATGGCATGCTTCCCGGCATCTTCGGTAAGCTCCAGAAGAAATCGCGGGCCCCGTGGGTCGCGATTCTCGCGCTGGCCGCGGGATGGGCGATGTGTCTCGGCCTGGGCTTTGCCCGGCTGGTCACGCTCGACATCCTCTTATATGGCGCCAGCTTGTTCCTGGAATTCGTGGCGCTGGCGGTCTTGCGTTTCCGCGAGCCGGACCTGAAGCGTCCCTTCCGCGTGCCGGGCGGCTTGTTTGGAGCGATCGCCATCGGCATTCCGCCCATGCTGCTGCTGGGCTTTTCAGTGGTCCGCAGCGAGCATGAACAGATCTGGAATATGAGTTCGTTCGCCTTCGGGATGATCCTGATCGCGGCGGGCTTCGTGGTCTACTTCATCAATCATGCGCTGAAGCCGGCAGGATGGACGGCGCCGCGGGAGCAGAAAGCGCAGCCGGCAGCGTAAATTCTAGCCACGGATTCACACGGATCGACACGGATATGGCTTTCTTGATCCGTGGAAATCTGTGTTGATCCGTGGCCGCTTTGTTTTGTTGTACAGTGGATTCGTAAGCCTCGGGAATCCCCGACCCAGCGATGACCAAGCGAAAATCGAAGGGCGCGTACATGATTTCAGCGGTGGCTGAGATGTATGGCATCCATCCCCAGACCCTTCGTCTTTACGAACGCGAGGGGCTGCTCAAACCTTCGCGCACCGAAGGCAACACTCGCCTCTACACCGACGAAGATTTGCAGCGGTTGGAGTTCATCCTGTCGCTGGCCCGCGACCTGGGCGTGAACATCAGCGGCATGGCCATCATCCTGCAAATGCGCGAGCGCATGGAGGAGATGCAGCGCCAGATCCAGGAGTTCGTGCAGTACATCCAGCAGGAAGTGCTGACCCGCGCCAACGCCGCCGCTGATCCGGCGAAGGGCGCGATTGTGCCGGTGCGAAGGTCGATGGTGGTGCCCACGATGCAGGTGGGGAAGAAAAAGTAGTCTTCCGTTTCTGCATCTCTCTCCAAATTGTCATCCTGAGCGGAGTCGCTGGTTCGCGAAGCGAAGCAGCGGCGCAGTCGAAGGACCCCGTGTCCGCCGTGTACCGAGTTGGACCTCGAAAGGAGTTCTCACGACACCACCGTCCCCACCAGAAACTCCTGCCTACGCTCCTGGCACTGCCCGCGGGCACGGGGTCCTTCGACTGCGCGGCCGTTCGCTTCGCGAACGGCCGCTTCGCTCAGGATGACAGGCCGGAGGTATGATCTAGGGTCACCATGCTCCCCTTCAAGCTCGTCTACAGCGACGCTTATTACCTGCCGATCGGGAGCCACGTCTTCCCTGCCCAAAAGTATCGCCGCGTTCGCGACCGCCTGATTGCCGGCGGCGTCGCCGATGCGACAGACTTCCTCGAACCCCAGGCTGCGACCGACCAGGATATTCTGCTGGTCCACAAGCCCGAGTACGTCCAGAAGTTGAAGACCGGCACGCTCAGCCCGCGCGAAGAAATGGAAATGGAGATTCCCTACTCGCGCGACCAGGTGGAAGCATTCTGGCTGGCGGCGGGCGGGTCGATCCTGGCCGCGCGCCAGTGCCTGATCGATAAAGTCAGCATCAGTCTGGGAGGCGGATTTCATCATGCCTTCCCCGATCATGGCGAGGGATTCTGCATGATCCACGACGTGGCCGTGGCCATCCGCCGCATGCAGCGCGACGACAAGATTCGCACCGCGATGACGCTGGACTGCGACGTGCATCAGGGCAACGGCACGGCCGCTATTTTTGCCGGGACCCGCACCGCGAGCGCCCTGCTGCCGTCGTCCTCAGCGTCGACCGTCGAGCAGCAGGAAGGCGTACCCCGAGGAGGCAAGATGCGCGGTGCCCACGCCGGCGATGTTTTCACGATTTCGCTGCACCAGCACAACAACTATCCGATGTATAAGCCGCCGTCGTCGATTGACATCGACCTGCCCGACGGTACCGGCGACGACGACTACCTGGCGTGGCTCGACAACGCGCTCAGCTCCGGGCTGCGCCAGTTCGAGCCGGACATGCTGTGCTACGTCGCGGGCGCCGACCCCTATAAAGAAGACCAGCTCGGCGGCCTCTCGCTCACCATCGACGGACTGAAGAAGCGCGACGAACTCGTCTTCCGCGTGGCCCGCGCCCGTGACATCCCCGTGATGGTGACCTACGCCGGCGGCTACGCCCGGAATATCGAGGACACGGTGACCATCCACTGCAACACGGTGATCGCGGCGAAAGAAGTGTTCGCTACGTAGGCGCTCCGCAAGGGATTGTCATCCTGAGCGGAGTGGCTGGTTCGCGAAGCGAAGCAGTCACGGAGTCGAAGGACCCCGCGTTACTCGACCGCAACAAGGACGCAGAAAGGAGTTTCCCGCCGAGAAGCATCTCCTTAGATCCCTTCCAATCGTTGCCAGAAATCCCACATAAGCAGTTGCCTCTGCCAGCGAGCACGAGGTCCTTCGACTGCATTGGCGCCCGCTTTCTGCGGACGCCAATTTCGCTCAGGATGACACGATATGAGGAGTGGACTGACTGCTGCTGATAAAATAGCAAACATCGTATGTTCGAGAATCTTCAGGAAAAACTACAGCGCGCCTTCAAGAGCCTCCGCGGGCAAGCCAAGCTCACCGAGGAAAACATTGACGAGGCGCTGCGCGAAATTCGCCTGGCACTGCTTGAGGCCGACGTCAACTTCAAGGTTGTCAAGCAGCTCATCGACCAGATTCGCGCCAAGGCCGTCGGACAGGACGTGCTGACCGCGCTCTCCCCGGGCGAGCAGGTCATCAAGATCGTGCGCGACGAACTGGTCGAGATCCTCGGCAAAGACACGGCGCGCATGAAGTTCGCCTCGCAGCCACCCACGGTGGTGCTGATGGCCGGGCTACAGGGTTCCGGCAAGACCACCACTTCGGGCAAGCTGGCGAACTGGTTCAAGACTGGAGGACATCGTCCGCTGCTGGTCTCAGTCGACGTATACCGTCCTGCGGCGCGCGAGCAGCTGAAGGTGGTCGCGCAAGCGGTGAAGGCTCAGATTTACGAAGGTCAAGTCGGAGAAGCTAACACCGCAACTGTTGAGCGACTGGCAAAAGAAGCTCGCCGCGAGGCCATCGTTTCCGGCTGCGACGTTCTGATCGTCGATACCGCGGGCCGGTTGCACATCGACGACCAGCTCATGGACGAGATGCAGTCGCTGAAAAAGCTGCTGAATCCGTCGGAGATTCTGTTCGTGGCCGACGCCATGACCGGACAGGACGCCGTGCGCTCGGCTGAAGAGTTCCACAAGAAGTTGTCGCTGACAGGGGTTGTATTAACCAAGATGGACGGCGACGCTCGCGGTGGCGCGGCGCTGTCGATTCGCCAGGTCACCGGCCAGCCCATCAAGTTCATCGGCGTGGGCGAAAGATACGACGCGCTGGAGCCCTTCCATCCCGACCGCATCGTCTCGCGCATTCTCGGCATGGGCGACATTCTCTCGCTGATCGAGCGCGCCGAATCGCAGATCGACAAGAAAAAGGCGCAGGAGATAGCCACCAAGGCTCTGACCGGCGACGGCTTCTCGCTGGAAGACTTTCGCGACCAGTTGCGGCAAGTAAAGAAAATGGGATCGATGAAGAGCCTGATGGGCATGCTGCCCTCGATCGGCCCGTTCTCGGGGCTGCAGAAAGCCGCCGACAGCGTGGACGAGAAACAGATCAACCGCGTCGAGGCCATCATCAACTCGATGACCGCGCACGAGCGCAACCATCATGAAGTCATCAATGGCAACCGCCGCAAACGCATTGCCCGCGGCTCGGGCACGACCGTGCAGGAAGTGAACAATCTGCTTCGCCAGTACGCCCAGATGAAGAAGATGTTCAAGCAGATGGGCAAGCCCAGCTTCGCGCGGCGGCTGGCGGGGATGAAACTGCCGGGAATGTAGGGGAACAGTTGCCAGCAGCCAGTGGTCAGTTGCCAGAACTACCCCTAACCACCTGTCATCCTGAGCGAAGTTGCCGCGAGCAAAGCGAACGGCAACGTAGTCGAAGGATCCCTATCAGCGTCGTTGCATCACGATTATGAAATGGCGTTCTCTAGAGGAATCCGGTCCGGACACTGACGCCCGACCGCTGCGCGAGATATTTGCTGAGCGCAAAGAACTCATCGTGAAGTACGTTCCTGCTGAGACTCAGGCCATTCACGCCCAGGCTATTGCTGAGTTGAAGTCACGACATCTCGCCGCGGATATTCTGCCAGTCGGCGCGAAGGCGCCCGCGTTCGAACTTCCCGACCTCGACGGGAAAGTTGTTTCATCTTCTGATTTGCTGGCCAAGGGACGCCTCGTTCTCTGCTTCATCCGCGGACGGTGGTGTCCGTTCTGTGTCGGTCAGATGGAAGCCATGAACCTAGTCCTGCCGCAGATTGAGCAGGCCGGAGCTGCGCTCGTTGCCATCTCGCCGCAAACTGTGAAGCAGTCATTCTTCATGCACGATCAGCACAAGCTGCGCTTTCCGCTGCTCTCCGATGCGGGCAACAAAGTCGCGGGGCAATTTGGGCTCACGTATCATGTGCCGCCGCCGCAGGAAGCGATCTACCGGCGCGCCTTCGTCAACCTGCCGTTCACCAATGGCGACGACAGTTGGGAGTTGCCGATTCCGGCGACCTACATTCTCGACCGCGACGGCACGGTTCTGTACGCGTCGGCGAATGAAGATTACACGGAGCGCCCGGAGCCGGCAGACATGGTCCGCATGCTGCAGGAACAATCCAGGTAGCTCAGACAAATCAGGTACCTTACAGCGATGCCCCCGACACAACCGTGGAAGAGCGGCCCTTCCAGGGCCGCGAAAAGCGCAAACAATGTATCGGGCTTCAGCCCCGAGGTCGCATCTTCAGGGGCTAAACAGTCTGCTGAAAAACTCACCATTGCGGGTAAAAGTGCGTCCCGCTAATCGTTTGTTCCTGGGTCCGCTCTCGTTCTAATCCTCCATCTCGATGTGACCGCGGGCCGGGAGGACGCCT
>JABCZL010000034.1 GCA_013289685.1 Acidobacteriota bacterium
ATTCATCCAGCACACAGTACCAGCTGTTGCGATCTCCCAAGTCCAATCCAACGGTTAACTTCTGCTGCGAGATTTTCTTGCTCGGCTTTGCCGCTACGGTGCTAACCTTCTTCATTGCCGGTCTCCTTTTTATCTGTGCTTCGAGCACGTCGATAACTTGGGAGCGTACACCGCATCCCGTCCGGAGACCGGCCTTCTCATCCCATCTGATGGCAACAGTTATCCTGTCGAGTATGAAACCGACTCGCAATTTGCTGATCTGCTCCTTGCTTGCATGTTTCACGTGCTCGGCTCAGATTTCTCCGTCAGACCAAGGTTCTCGAAGGTTGTCCCTGCTTCACTCCACAAGAACCCCAGGCACCGCCGCCTATAGAGTCCGTGTCGATTGAGACGGCGAGTGAGTGCTAAGGCTTTCTCGGCGCAATGTAGCCCTGCCTACGTGCATCTTTCAGAGCGCCTCGCCAATCCGACGGCACCGTGATGAACTTCTTCGTCGAACCCACCCCAGCCCTAAGCCCAACATGAAAGGCGACAGGGAGCGGAGCGGTGCCATCGCCGCCCCCACTCGAACACCTGCCGTCCTTATGGAAGCGGCAGCTCCCCAATGAATGTGCCCCAATTGGTGAACTTGTCGCGTTTCTTCTTCGAGATATATTCCGTTGCGATCCAGACCTTGTCGGTCCCAACCGCCACCGCAGCCGAATAGTCCCCCCATCGTCCCGGCGGGCCGCCGCCCGAGGGATAGCAGGTGAACCCATCGTCCGGATTGCTGCCTGCGGCCGCCAGCCGGATGTCCGCCGCAACTCCGCCGCTCAGCGTGATCGGAATGTACGCTGCGCTGGGGAAGTAGTCGGGACCAGTCAGCGTGAACACCATCGCTCCGTTCCCATTTTCCGAGACGCCGATCGCCGGATAGAGCAGGTTGTTGTTCGGGGTGGCCACATATCCTTGTCGCGTCACCGACGCCTTCAATACCCCGTTCGGCCACGAAGGCTTGATTACGAAATAGGCAGCTCCATCCAGGGTATTTGCGCCCACCTGCAGGGCGGTGCCTACCGACGACCACAGGTGGCCATCCGCAAACACCACCTGTTGCATGCGCTCATCATCGGGGTCGAGCGTCCCCTCGGGCTGTCCCATGCTTTTGCCCAACGGAATGGGCCCAGGTTTCTGCGATGCAAACACCGGTAACGTAAAACTTTCCGTGTTGACTGCCAGAGTCGTGAAGCCGGGTATACCCACCTCGGCGTTGAGAGTGTCAGTATCCGTCATGGCCCAGACGGAGACCTTGTTGTTCGCAAGGGAGAAGTCGTCATACGTACTAACGAAGTACTCCGTACCGCCATTGTCGGAAGCCCCGTTGCCGCCCGGCGAGATCGAGGGTTGCAAGCTGAAGGGGAAGGGGACTCCGCCTGGCGAAGGCAGCGGCGTTATGTGCACGCCGAATGGCGTGATCCCGAGCACCAGTGCGAATTTCGAGAGCGCGTAAATCTGCGCTCCGCCAAAGCTCGTCGCCCCAAACGCATTGGTGGAGATGTAGAAGCCGTTATTATCTGACCCAATTGTTGGTTGGTCACCAAAACACGGGCACGCACCTATAAACCCGTCGCTTGTGGTGTCGATTTCATACAGGCTATACGAGCCCGTCGGGTCGCTGCTTTGGCTCACCGCGAGCAGAATGTCGGTGGGTATGCCGGAAGGGGGGCCCAAGTCCGTCATCGTCACAAACCAGCGTTGCGTGGAGGGATCGTAGTAGCACCTCGGGTCGCTGGTGAAGTCGGTCGCGGCCACCCCAAAAAAGTCGTTCAAATAGACGGGCCCGGCTAGCTCCTTGTGCGTGGTCGCGTCGTAGACCGAGGCTGCAGTATTGATCGCCTCCAGCAACACATTTCCGTCCGTACACATTCCTTGGTCGGGCGGCTCTAAGTCGAATCCCGAGACTGAGGCCTGCTCCGCGCCGGTGAGTCCCGCGAAGCCGCCGAACCCATTATCCGGCCCGATGATCGGCAGAGCCTTGACTGAAGGCACACTCGCCTGCTCCAAGGCTCCGAAACCGGGTTTTTTTTGGGCCATGATTCTGCCCCAGTGGTGCGCCTGAGAATGCATCTTTGCGAACGGTGACTTTGTTCCAGCCGCAGTGAGCGCTCTTGGCGCCCGGGCCTCGACGAAGGAATGACTTGAGGTCGCGAGTGACGCCTCGCCGATCTTACGCGCATTGAGTTGGGAAGATTCAATACTGACTCTGTGGGAAACCTCCTGAGCTACCACGCCGGGAGTGATCCCCAAGATCAGGAAGCCGACTGCGGCCGAGAGCTTGTAAAGTTTGCAGAGCATAGTTTCCTCCTTAGTTGGGGTTAGCGGAAGGCTTACAAAATGGTCTGATGATCGACCAACTGTTTGAGAGAGTTCGTGGGGCCGAGGGACCTGGGATCTCGTCGAACACAAAACGGACAAGCAGGCGGATTTTGCTCTCGATCAAAACACCTTGTCAAGATCAATCTGTCTATTCAATCCAATCGCAATCGAAAAGAAGTCCGCGCTGGGCTAGCGCCACTGGTATGCGCGCTTTGACGTTTTTGAAGCGACATTGCGGTTTTTCGCCAATGTGCGGGAACGCGGCGTATATTGCACTGGTGAAGAAGGGGAAGGGATTCGGCAACAAGACACGGCCTACCCGATCGTGGCTGGATAAAAAATCCCGCCCTGGATTTCGAGGCTACCCCGTTGCCACTGTGGCCTTCTACGGGCCGAACGACGAACCGGCCACCAAAATCGTCGTCAGCGTCTTCCTGACCGAGAGTGACGAACCTGATTTTCTCAAGCGCTGGTTCACCGATGGTCAAACGGACGTACGCGATGACTCTGCCATCGGTGAAGAAATTTTGACCTTCTTCAAGACTCACGCACCGCGCTCCACCGTAGTGACCGACGCGATTATCGGCTGCCCACATGAAGAAGGCACCGATTACCCGGAAGGGACTTCTTGTCCGCGATGTCCCTATTGGGCGGGACGGGACCGCTTTACACACGAGCGTATCCAGTGAACAGACACCCGAGGGACTTGGCAATTCCGACGAGCGGTTCTGAGTGTAATGGCCTTCTCATGGAAGGCCGTTACACTCAAATCCCCCTGCAAGCAGCTCTCCCCGTCGAGGCTACGGGACATTCGTACTTCTGGGTGCGAAAAGAATCATCATCCCTCCGGCCAGAGCAGCCACGGCCATTCCCGCAAGTCCATACGAAAAAGATCCGGTTTGGGCGTGCAGATAGCCGAACGCATAAGGCCCGGCAAATCCTGCGACACTGCCGAAGGAGTTGATCATCCCCACCGCGGCCGCTGCGCCCGACTGGCTCAAGGTTTCGGTTGGGATCGCAAAGAAGGTTGGGAGATAGGAATAAATGTTCGCACCCAACGTGAAAAATGCAACCAGAACGAAAAGGGAACGGGGTTGGCTGATCAGGCCGAGCGCTCCGATGACTGCGAGGAATATGGGTATCGCGGAGTGCCAATGTCTTTCGCCGCTGCGGTCCGAATGCCAGCCGTTGACCTGCATCGCGACGAAGGTCACAAGGTAAGGGATCGCGCCCAGAACACCGACGCGGACGTCGGACAGTCCCGAGAAACTTTTCAGCATGGTCGGGATCCAGAAAGCAAAACTGTACATCGCCAGATAGTTGATGAAGGTGGCGGTGGCGAGCACCAGAATCGTGCACGACGTCAGAGCGTGCCAGACAGAAGTGTTTGGCGAGGAAGAGGGGGCTTCTTCGCGCAGGCTGTGCTGAATCCAATCGCGCTGCGCCGGAGCCAGCCAGGTTGCCTGGTGTGGCCAATCCGTCAGGAAGAAAAACGAAACTGCGCCCAGCAGAATCGCCGGTATTCCTTCCAACACGAAAAGCCAACGCCAACCGGCACGGCCAAACCAGATATGGCCGAGAATCCAGCCGGCGAGGGGAGAGCCGACCACAAACGACAGAGGAATGGCCGCCATGAAGTTACTGGTGGCCTTGGCGCGGTCCTCGCGAATGAACCAATGGCTCAGATAGACGATCACGCCCGGGAAGAAGGCGGCTTCCGCTGCGCCTAGCGCGAAACGGACCAGGTAGAGCTGGCCGGGTGTCCGTACTTCTGCTGTCAGCATCGTCAACAGTCCCCACGCAACCATGCTGGTACCGATCACGCGGTGGGCGCTCCAGCGTTCGACCAGCAGTGCGCCAGGTGTCTGGCCCGCGACGTAAGTCACAAAGAAAATTCCGATACCCAGACCGATGATCCGATCGGTGAACCCCAGATCGCGACTCATGCCCAGCGCGGCGTAGGCTAGGTTCGTGCGATCGATATAGTTCGCCACATAGAGGACGAAGAGAAAAGGAAGCAAGCGCGCCGCAATGTGACGGCGTGTGTGATCGCCCAGCTGAACCGAAGTGGGCACAGCAGCACTGGGCAGAGCCCCCACCACTCCATTCCTCCGGAAAAGGCAGCTTAAGTCGGCGGAGTATAGCAGAATTCAGGGCAACACATGAAACTTGGGTCAAGGACCAATGAGTGTAACGGGGATGTTTCGCCAACGACGCGCCGAAACCCCCACTTTTTTCACATCGTATCAGCTGTTACTTCCCACTCCTACGCACCCGCCTCGCCCTCCGCCCCACAGCGCACGACCGGCCCCCTGTACCCGCCCCCTGTTAACTCATCCGTCCTCCGTAGTAACACACTGGTAAACAGGGGGGCCGGGCGGGGCGCGGGCGGGCGGGGCCAGGCCGGGCGGGAGGGGCACCGTGCGCTGACGGTGTGCGGAGAACGCCTGTTAATCTTGCTCGGGAGACGCTAAACCGTGAAAGGGTGGCAGATGTTATTGCTGCCTTGCGGACTCGCTGTGAAGGGCCGCGTAAACCTTCACGAGCAACGATCTCCTGGTGAAAGGCTTCTCCAGGAAAAAAGCCTCTTCTATCAACACTCCTTGTCGCCCAACGAGATCGCCAGTGTATCCCGACATGAACAGCGAACGAAGCTTGGGATGGCTTTCCTTGGCCTGTCTCGCCAGCTCGGCTCCGCTTTTATCGGGCATAATAACGTCCGTCAAGAGCAAATCGATTTCTGGTTGAGAAGCCGCTATGATTCTTAGCGCGTCTCCCGCATCTTTTGCTTCGACCACTCGGTAGCCGCCATCTTGCAGGAGCTTGACCGTAATTTCGCGCAGGGTCTTATCATCCTCAACCACCAATATCGTTTCTGCTCCTCGCGGAGGCTCGGCTACTTCATGGGACAACACAAGTGCTTCAGCCTTCTCGCGCAATTTCGGAAAATAAATCTTGAAGGTTGTGCCCTTGCCGGTTTCACTGTACACGAGGATATAGCCTTCGCTCTGTTTCACAATTCCGTACACGGTCGAGAGTCCGAGACCCGTTCCTTGCCCAATCGCCTTGGTGGTAAAGAAAGGCTCGAAGATTTGCGATTTGATGTTTTCATCCATGCCGCATCCCGTGTCGCTTACCATCAGGACAATGTGCTGTCCGGTATGGGCACCCGGGTGCCGGGAAACGTAGTCCTCGTCCAGTTCAGCTTCCCCTGTCTCAATGATGATCTTCCCTCCGTTGGGCATCGCGTCTCGCGCATTGACCACCAGATTCATTAGGACTTGTTCCATCTGGCCCGGGTCGGCCTGGATGCTGCCGAGCGGGGTGGTCGGTCGGAACTCAATTTCAATGTCCTCCCCGACCAGTCGCAGCAACGTACTAGTTGCGTTATGAACAACGTCGTTTAGGTCCAGGAGTTTGGGAAAGACAACCTGCTTGCGGCTGAAGGCCAGGAGTTGCTGTGTGAGCAATGCCGCCCGCTTTGCGGCTTTCTTGGTTTCCGACACGTAACGGCTCATCGGATTCTCTGGCGCAATCAGACCTAGCAAGAGGTCGCTGTAGCCCATAACAATGCTCATTACGTTGTTAAAATCATGCGCAACGCCCGCCGCCAAACGCCCTACCGCTTCCATCTTCTGGGCCTGGCGGAACTGCGCTTCCAGTCGCCGGGTCTCAGTGACATCGCGAGTGATCGCCAGTACGCAGGGTTGCCCGTCCAGTTCGATCGACTCTGCCCACACCTCTGCTTCTCGAATTTCTCCCTTCGAGGTCCTGTATCGGGTTTGGTGTTTTGCCACCTGCGTGTCATCCCTTAGCTGCCGCAGCATCTCCATGCGGTCCGAAGGCTCGTCCCAAAAGCGCAGCTCTGCGGCAGTGTGACCAATTACATCCCGGCGCTTGTACCCGAGCAGCTTGAGGAAAGCGTCGTTTACATCCAGATAGCGCCCGTCCGCTTCCGTTGAGATCGTGATTGCCAGCGGATTGTTGCAAAAGGCCTTGCTGAACCTTTCTTCCGATTTGCGTAAGGCCTCCTCCGACACTCTCCGCTCCGTGATGTCCCGCAACACGCAGGCGATTCGATCGACACCCGCAGGACCCTCGATGGGGAAGTACGACACTGACAAGTCTCTTTTACCCAAGTTCGGAAAGTTGTAAGTCATTTCGTATTGCACCACATTGCCACCGAAGCAGTCGTCCATCTTCTCTTTGACCTGAGCTGCAAAAACGTCTTGACCGACCACCTCAGCCGCGAACTGTCCGATAACTTGCTCGACAGACATGCCGCGAAAGTTCAGAAACGCGCGATTGGCGATCACGTAGCGGTATTGTCGGTCTACCACCAGGATCATCTCCTCCAAGCCTTCCACCACTCTCTCGTATTCCCGCAGCGTTGCCTCAGCCCGCTTGCTCTCGGTGACGTCCCGGAAAGCGACCACTCCGCCATTCACTATGCCGCGCTTGTCCTTCAAAGGGCTGGCATAGGCTTCTACGAAAATACCCTCGGCAAACGCGGGATTGCGCACAAACATCACTGCTGTGCTGGCCTCTCCGTAAATGGCACGGGTCAATGGGAGTTGATCAGACGGAAAAGGTGTCACCGTGTCAGGCAAGTACAACCTGTAGTGGTGGCTCCATTCCTGAATATCTATGTTCGCTGCACCCAGGCCGAGCAGCTTGTCCGCTGCCGGGTTCCAGATAACGACTTTCCCTTGCTCATCTGCGACGACCAACCCCTCGGACATACTGTCCAGCACGCGTTGGAGCATCCGTGTCTTGTCTTCCAGGGACTGCCGCGAGCGACCGAGTTCCTCGGCCTGTCTGGCCAATTCCCTGGATTGGGCGGCGACGCTTTCTTCCGCCAGCTTACGCGCAGTAATGTCACGAATATTGCACTGAATTACGCGCTTGCCATTTACTCCGTAGACGTTGCTGACGAACTCGACGTTGACGCGCCCCCCACTTCGGGTCTCAAGTGGCAGATTCTCATATCGGATATACTCCTTGTCCTGCAGTTCTCGAAACGCTGCCTGCGATTCCTGAATTTGCTTGAATGGGCCGATGTCCCAAAGTGTTTTGCCAAGGAAGTCTTCTCGGGGATAGTCTAATAAACGAATCAAGAAAGGGTTTACATCGATTATCAATCCCGAGTGCGCATCGAGAATCAGTATTCCATCCTGGGCTGTCTCAAACAGTCGACGGTATCTAGCCTCAGAAGCGCGAAGCGCGTCATGCGCGTCTTTGCGCTCTGGTGTGGGATCATCTTTCAAAGAGTCTGCCAACTAAGACCTCTCCTCCCATCTTCTGCGCTCGCTACGAAACGAGCGAGTTCGGGTCTCCCTATCATCGAGACAGAACATACCGTAGGTCGCTATCTCTTGTTGGTCATCTCTCTCAGCAGCTCCTTCGATGTCTGACGCAACCGTTCGGCAAGTATGACTGCGAGTGAGCGGTAGAACCTCGCGCCAAACCCGGGAAACGCGGCTACGAGTTGACGTAGGTCGTCTGCCCAGATCGCGTCCACTTCAACTTCGTCCTTGGCAACAACTGCTGCGGTCGCCCTACTGTCTCCGAGAAACGCCATTTCGCCACAGACATCGCCCACGCTAAGCGTTGCAATCACGGCACGAGAGGTCGTTCCTTCGATCTCCACCGAAGCCGACCCGCGACGGAGAACATAAAGCTGGTCGATCCGAGCGCCTTCCTGGATGATTTCCTGACCTAGCTCAACGCTTATCCGCTTGGCCCTAGACTCAATCAGAGTCCAGTCATTTCGAGTCAAATCTTCAAGAATGCTCCCAGGCATGTGTTGTCGAAGCCACGATCATGGTCTGTCTCAGCGCCCGCTCAAGCTTTGCGCTCTCGCCCATGATCTCGTCGAAAATCGGTTCCGGAGCGGATTTCGTCTTCCAGGGATCTTTTTCCTTGCGCCTTCCAGCAGGGCGACCTCTTGCCGAGCGTCTTGGGCGTCTCGCCTCCCGCTGGCTTCAGTCGCGAAAGTAACATCAGGCCCGTTTCGAGTCTATTGTGCGTTGGTAGCGATGGGCTTTACGAAGGTTTAGGCATTCTTGCGACGCGAACCCCCGCAAATTTTGCTTCCAGCCATTCAGTTTGGGTGTACATTGGCAGCGCTGTCTATAATGGTTCGTTTTCTCATCCGGTTGATTTGGATTCCCTGCTCAACTGGGTGGTACAAAAACTGACTTCAAGTTCGGGATGGCCGAGTTGTGATGAGGGGAATGGTTCCGGAAAGCTGTCAGCATCCCAATCGGGTGAGAGGTGTGATGGCGTTGGACTTTTCCCGACCGGAGGGCTCCAGAGCACCCCGTTTACTCAGGGGCAGTCTCAGTCGGTGTTTGTGAAGAGTGCGGACACGTCGAACTATACGCGGCCATGCACCGCTCGTTCTGCGATTGGCTTAGAGGGAGTTGAAGCACTTACGAACCGATGTCGTTCGGGCGCGTCAGATGTATGAGTGTTGCTAAAGTGCAGTCTTTCATTTGCAGAAGTGTAAGTTCAGATCTTGCATCTCCGGCCCTTCAATTGATTCCAGCTAGAGAGAGGTTTGGAGTCTCCCCGAACCTGCGAAGGAGATCTCTCGTGACGATCTCTGGAAACGCGGCGCTCCCCGGTTTCTACGATTACGGCGAGGTGGCTCGCTCAGTTTTGATAGCCATCGCCGCGTCGTATGCCGCACTCGACCTTACCGGACGCGTAACCGCCACAAGCGGCCGGGTTCGTCTGGCTTGGTTGAGCGGTGGCGTCATGGCGATGGGCATCGGCATCTGGGCAATGCATCTCAAAGGGATGCTGGCCTTCCACTTGCCCGTACCCGTCGCGTATCACTGGCCGACGGTTCTGGCCTCACTTTTGCTGGCGATCCTCGCGTCCGCGGTCGCGCTATATGTGGCCAGCCGCCAGAAAATGGGGCCGGCTGAAGCCTTCACCGGCAGCATATTCATGGGTGCGGGCATCGCCGGACTGCACTACGTCCACATGGCCGCAATGAGATTGCCTGCCATCACCCAGTATTCCCCCTTTCTCGTGGTTTTTTCCATATTGCTGGCAGTCTTGTTTTCTTTAATTGCGCTGCTTATGGCATTCGGTCTGCGGGAGGAAACTAGATGGACGGTTCCGCGGAGGCTCGGCAGCGCTAGCGTGATGGGAGCTGCCGTCTCCGCGATGCATTACACCGGCATGGCGGCCGCAAGTTTCATCCCGTCCGCACCGCCAGACCTTTCCTTCGCCCTGAACATCTCCCCGCTTGCCAACAGTGGAATTGCCATCGTGACCTTGATCGTGATTGTGGCCGCCGTCACCACATCGTCCGTGGACCGGCGGGCGAGTACCGAAGTTCAACGGCGTGCTGAGGAGGCTTTGCAGGAGGCGCAGGACAAGCTTGCCCGGGTCACTCGCGTCCAAGCAATGGGAGAGTTGGCTGCATCAATTGCTCACGAGATCAATCAGCCCCTTACCGCGGTCGTCACCAACGGCAATTTTTGCTTGCGACAGCTCGATGGGGCTGCGCCAAGTTTCCGAGAGTTGCGGGAGGCGATCGCAGAAATCGTGAACGACGGAACCCGGGCCAGCGAAGTTATCTCTCGCATCCGGGCACTGTTCACGAGGCGGGCCGCTGACAGAGTTGAGCTGGATATCAATGAAGTTATCCAACAAGCTGGCACTCTTGTGCGGAGTGAAGCAGGCCGAAGCCGTATTTCCCTGTTGACCGACTTGGCCGCTGATCGGCGGGTGCTGGGCGACCGCGTGCAACTGCAGCAGGTCTTGATCAACTTGATCATGAACGCCATCGAGGCCATCCGTAAACCCACGGATCGGCCACGGCAAATTCTCATCAAATCGGAAAGCCACTCCGACGGCGTATTAATCCAAGTGCAAGACTCCGGACCAGGAATTGATCCGGCGCAGGCAGACCGCATTTTCGAACCATTCTTTACCACCAAGCCCGAGGGAATCGGAATGGGGTTGGCGATTGCCCGTTCCATTGTTGAATCCCACGGTGGACGTTTGCGGGTCGAAGCAGGGTCCAATGGTGCGCTTTTCGAATTCACCCTGCCGGCCCAGGATTGACAGAGTTTCATGACAGAAGCGGTACCCATCGTTTTTGTGGTTGATGACGATCCTTCGGTTCGTCGCGCGATCACACGCCTGATTGGATCGGTTGGGTTGCAAGTCGAGGCGTTCGGGTCGGCGCAAGAGTTCCTTCAGGGCTGGCGTTCGGATGCGCCCAGTTGTCTCGTGCTCGACATCAGGTTGCCGAAGATTAGTGGGCTGGATTTCCAGCGACAATTGGCCGAAGCCAACATTCACATTCCGATTATCTTTATCACTGCTCACGGCGACATCCCTATGACCGTGCGCGCCATGAAAGCAGGAGCGGTCGAGTTCCTCACCAAACCGTTTCGCGATCAGGACTTGCTGGATGCAATTCACGTCGCTTTGGAGCGGGACCGCACCAAACGCCAGGAAGAATCGGAAATTGCAATCCTCCGAAAGCGCCTGGAATCGCTGACGCCGCGGGAGCGAGAAGTGCTGCCCCTGGTGGTTTCCGGCTTGCTCAACAAACAGATCGCCGGCGAAATCGGAACGAGTGAGAGTACCGTTAAAGTCCATCGCAGTCAGCTGATGCGAAAGATGGGTGCCGATTCGTTCGCCGATTTGGTAAGGCTGGCTGAGAAAATCGGGATTCTTCATGAGCGAGCCTTGACGGTAAATCGCGATCGGTCGAACGACGGTTAGTGTGATGATTGGCGATAAATCCCCATAGCACTCAAAATGCCCGGAACAGGGATTCTGAGTGTAACGGTCCGTTCATCGGCTTTCCTGGAATTGGGGGCCGAACTCGTTCGGCGTGGAAATAAGCTAGGCGGAAATTCTCGGTAGGTGGAAAGCTGGTGCGACGAACCAGTCCCACAGGCGGAAAAGAACAAATCCCATGTAGGTGGTTGCTGTGAGGCCGAGACCAAAAACCAGCAGTCCTTTCAGCACGCCCCGAAACACTTTTAGCACGTCCTGAAACATGCCCTACCTCCCTGCTTGCGCTCCCTCTTGAGGCAGCAGCAAACACCTCGGCAAGATTATAGCCCACCAGACTGGCCTGAAATGGCGAAAAAATCCCCATTGCACTCAAAATGGATGAAAAGGCGAACGACGAGCACAAGCTTGTGCTTTCGCCGACGTACCCGATGGCTTCGCCGCTCAAGAAGTTTTGAGATCATCGAGGATTTGCTGGAGACTGCCGAGCGGAGCAATGAACCGTTACCCTTTCGGGACGCGGTACACGCTGAACCGAAACCGAGTATGGAGTGCCCTTATCCATTTCGGATTTAGTTGATACGTGACACTTCTCGATCTGTAGGGCAAAATGGCTTGATTCTGACTCACTACACAACTGGAGGAAAACTGACGTGAGAAAGATGTCGAATCTCTGGACGAAGCGAGCTTTCGCGGGGTCAACCCATTTTCGTCTGGCAGTCGCTGGGCTTGTGTTGGTTGCTGGGCTTGCCTTGCCAGCACATGCGCAAAACGACCGGATGACACCCATCGCCACGCCTTCGCAGCCCAACGCGATCGAACTCTGCAACGGTCCGCTGCCCGGTGCGACGAACCCGGAGGTCTGGCATAGCCAGTACGGCAGTCAGTTCGCCCGCAACGTGACGATTGCGACGCTGACACCCTTTCTTCCGGATCCCGCCAAGGCAAGCGGCGCCGCCGTTGTCGTCGCGCCCGGCGGCGGTTTCTTCACCTTGTCCATGGAAAATGAAGGCTGGAACGTCGCCCGCGCACTGGCGGAAAAGGGTGTCGCCGCGTTTGTCCTCAAGTATCGCTTGAACCAGACACCGGCCGACATGCCAGCGTTCGAAAAATCCATGCGGGAAATGTTTTCGGGTACAGCGCGGCCGCCGCGCCCCGAACCTGGAAAGGCGATCGCTGGTCTTGCCCCTCAGATCGCCGACGCCCGCGCCGCATTTGCCCTTATCCGGAAGCGGTCTGCCGAGTGGCATGTCGATCCCAACCGGATCGGGATGATTGGCTTTTCCGCCGGCGCGATGCTGACAATGGCAACTACACTTGCCGGCGAGGATGCGAAGCCCGCCTTCATCGGCAACATCTACGGTCCTCTCGCGTCGGTCACGGTGCCAGCCGAGGCGCCGCCACTGTTCATTGCCCTGGCTGCCGACGACCCTTTTTTCGGGAACAGCGGCTACGGGCTCATCGATAGCTGGAAGGCCGCGAAGCGCCCCGTCGAATTCCATCTTTATGAACAGGGTGGCCATGGCTTCGGGATGTACCCGAAGGAAACTACGAGCACCGGTTGGTTCGATGCCTTTGTACGCTGGCTCGGGATGCATGGCATGCTGAAGCCGACAGGATCAGGAAGGAGCGGTGCTGCTACCTCTCCCTGATATGGAAACTGACGCGACGCGAACGCGTATAGATGCAGCAATCTGTAGAGCGCTGAGACTTCCCGCGATTGATTCCATCCGCGCCGGTTACTCGGACAGGAACACTCATAACTCTGGACATACGACCACTGACGGGAGCGTAACCTCCAATTCACCTCCCACCATTGATGCCCACCAGCCTCGCCAGCACTTGCCAGTGCCTCGGATGTGGCACCCGCCTTCCCTTTCGAGTTGTTTATCCCGAACGTGGTGCTATGCATGAGCATTCTGGAGCCACTTTTATCTGACTGACGACTTTGCTTACGAGCGAAGCTTCGGGAAGAAACTTCCTCAGCAGTGCCGATCCATCCACTAATCTCCCCGGTCAATTGGCGTTAAATCTCGTGGGTGTTGAAAAAGTCCGTGATCGGAATGTACTCTGGGCCGCGATTATGGCTGCCATCGAGGTTTTGCTCTCACCTCAGCTAAGTGGCAGCGTCCATAGTAGGCGTTGTCGGTTGGCTGAGGAACCGCACGAGTCGCTTGATGTTCTGGGCCACCGCTGCCAGGAAGAACTGCTCCCGCACGAACTTCAGTCGGCGCAGGCGCACGCGACGCAATCCGATCTGATTCTTGAGTTCCGCGAACAAGGCTTCCACTTTCTTTCTTTGCCGCTGTGCCTTGGCAAACTCTGGCGTGTTCACCAAGTCCCGTGCGCGTTGCCGTGCGGGTTCGTCCATGTGGATGGCAAGAAAGCGAAACGCTCCGCTAGTGCATTGAGTTTTTAGCGCACACGCACCGCAACGTTTGCGGGTCCCGATGTAGGCATAGGTGCGGTTCCGCTGGTTGCGGCCACCATAGTTCAGTGGCTGCCCCGCAGGACAGCGATAGCTGTTGCTTTCAGGTTGATAGGTGAACCGCTCGGGACCGTAGAACGGACTGTTCTTTCTGTGGATGCTGTCGCGGGTTCGCATATAAGGAGTGATGCTCCGATCCGCCAACCAGTGCAAGAACTCCCCGTTCCCGTAGGTCGTGTCGGCCGCTACCGATTCCGGCTCTCGTCCTTGCCATTGCTTGAAGCGAGTGAGCATGTCCTGCGCGGCCACCGTTTCCTGGCTCATGCGTGCTGCCGTCGCTTGCACCCCCACGATCACGCAACTGTCATTGTCCACCAGATAGTTGTCGTAGTATCCCAGTCGTGCCGGTGTACCGCCCTTGGTGGCGTAGGTCGAATCGGGATCGGTGGTCGATACTTGTTCTTGTTCATGCACTGGTTCCTCGACCGGATTCTGCTCTTCTACTTCCTTGAGATACTGGCGCACGGTGTGATGGACCTGAGCCGCTTCCGCTAACTGCTCGCGCGGAATGCGGCTTTCCTTGGCCGCATTCGTCTCCACGAAGCTGCCATCCACGGACAGGTGCTTGCCCTGCACTGATCCCACTTCCACACACTGCCGCACGATCTGCTCAAACAGCTCTTCGAACAGTTTCGATTCCTGAAACCGTCCATGCCGGTTTTTCGAGAACGTGGAGTGATGCGGAATCTCCTGATCGAAACCCAGTCCCGTGAACCAGCGCCATGCCAGATGCATGCGCAGCTCCTCCACCAGCTTCCGTTCACTGGTGATGCCATATAAGTAACCGATCAACAGGATGCGCAGCAGAAGTTCGGGATCAATCGACGGACGGCCGGTCTCGCTGTAACTCGCCTTCAGCTTTTCCCGCACAAAGGCAAAGCTGATGTGCTTTTCGATCAGCCGCAGCAGATGAGTCTCAGGAACCTGATCTTCCAGGCGGAAGTAGTAGAACAGAGCTTCGGAGCGGTCGTGTTGCCCCATCATGATCAGCAGGCCTCCGACGATGAGAATCAAACAAAGCATGGGAAATGCTTTCTTCTAACATGCTTCTGCTGATCTCATCCCGCTAATCAAAGTGACTTTTTCAACACCCACTCTCGATTACACTCATTGCCAGCGCCTCCTGTAGAATCCGCGCGAGGGGGATTCAAATGACGAACCTAAGTGGAGTGGTGCACATGTTGAAGAAGGAGCATGATCGGTTGACCAAGGAAATGAAGGCGATTGGTGCCGCGCTCTCAGCTTTCGGAACGGCATACGGGAAAGGGGCAGCACCTCGGGGACGGATGTCTGCCGCTGGAAGGGCCAGAATCGCGGCTGCCCAAAGAGCACGATGGGCGAAAGTGAAGGCCAAGGGCGAAACTGCAAACCCCGTCACAATGCTCCAGAAACGAACAATGCCCGCCAGCGCCCGCAGGAGGATTGCTACGGCGCAACGGGCTCGGTGGGCGAAAGTGAGAGCCGCAAAGAAGACCGCTTGACGGGAGAAGAAGCTGACTTAGAGATGCCCAGACTCACGAGATGAGCTGGGCGTTTTCATTGCTCGCTTTACTCTCATTAGGCTCAATTCGGTGCGGCTTGAATGCAAGGCGGTGAGCAGGCAAATGGCACCTTTAGGCGGACGCCATCACCTTCAGACCATTGCACGACAACCCAGCGGAGCCGTAGATTGTGGACGCTGGCGGCTGGGGCAGGTTCGGGTCTAGCCCTCGCCGAGGCCGTCGAGTCTTCAACGATGGCGGCGATCACGATGCGGCTCTGTACGAGCCGTTCCCGGGTGGAATTCACACTTCTTGCCTGGCGGTGCTTGCTTGGAGGTACGACATGAAGGTTGCTAAGAGGCGGCTCAGGAACAAGATGCGGAAACTGATCGGGCGGAGGCGAGCGATTGCGCGCCGCCTGAAAGAGATCGACAATGCCCTCGCGGAATTAGAACAGCTCAGTAGGCAGCCGTGGCACAGCCTCTGAATTCTGCGGGGACCTCAGGCTGCGCTTGGCCATTCATGCGAAGCGAAAAGCCTCAGCTTTAATCAAACTGCCGTAGTTGTTGCAAACTCGCCATTACACTCAAATTCAAATTTCAGATGACTCTTCCAACGTGCTTGGAGCATAATCCCGACCAATATCCGCTTTCGATTCCACGGAGCAACGCAAATGCAAAAAGCAACGGCCTTATTGGGAATCCTGGTCGCGGTCATCCTAAGCTCGCTGCCCTCGAGCACACCACACAGCGCAGCCCAGGTAAACGGATCCGGGCACAAACCGTCCGCTGGTGCGTTAGCGGGTGTCTACGTGGGTTTCGGCCTAGACCATTCGCACATGGGCAGCCGTCAGTACTACTTCACTGCCGATGGCTGGGTCATCAACAATATTCCGCGGGTCAATATGGACAATTTCGACATGACCGCGTACCGCAACGATCCCAGCAACAAACTGTTCATCGGACGCTACCGGGTCGATGGCAACCAGATCCACATCGTCTGGGCCAACAACGCCGATCGCCGCGATGTCATCAAGTTCAGCGAGTCGGCCGCCAATCCCGGAATTGACA
>JABCZL010000035.1 GCA_013289685.1 Acidobacteriota bacterium
GCCCAGGTTGGAACGCGCAAACCACCTACGAGAGCGAAATGGCGCTCTTCAACGAGTGCATGCAGTGGTGTGCTCCAAAAGTGCTTGACACCGCCGACATTGTTAGAGATGGGGATTTATCGCCAGTTGAGACGATTGCTGGCAGCTTGAATTACTTCCGGTTTGCCCACAAACCGCCCGGAACCGAAGGTCAACACCAGGGCGTGAGGTAAGGCTTCCGACAAGGTGACTTCTGACCCGTCATAACCCGATTTGCCCATTTTTCAAGTTTATCGCCATGATCGTCAATCGAGTGTCTCCAAAAGTGCAGCTCTTGCATCTTTGAGTATGTGTAGCTAATCGCCGCCAACCAGTTTCACGAAATCGGGATCCGGTAAATATTTCTCCGAATGTTCGTGATTGTGTATGAGTATTTCTCCGGCCCGAATGCCGAATCCGCTCCTTTTGGCAGTACGGTGACTCGATTCGCTTTCCTTGCATCTTCAGGACCGCTCAGTCCTTCCGGCGGCAGATCCGGCAGTCCGCGTTCGGCGCTCACCGGCAACAAGTAAGTTTCCAGGGAATGAGGTGACGGTAGGAATTGCACGGCCAAGTATTTCCCATCGATGCTCCACCATAGATAACACAACGCGCACAGTGTTACCGGCCTTCCCCCTCCAGTTGGATACGCCAGCGTTCGATACGGGTGATCCTTATCCGCATCGTCCTTCAGGAGGACCGCTATCCATCGTCCATCTGGAGACACTGCGGTCAAATCCAGAATCGCTACCTCAAGCAACTTTTTCCTGGCCGATCCGTCCCGATGCCGGGTGTAAATGTAATTTCTTCCACCCTCGCTCGCCCGGTAGACCAGGTCACCATTCGGCAGAAACATCGGTGAGTCCTCGTTCTCCACGGACGGTAGTTGCTGAGGCGAAGTGCGGTGATCGGTTGATGTTATCCAGATATTGGAAATTCCCTTTTCGTCCCTCTTCAAGAAGGCCACCCAATTTCCGTCCTCTGTAACATCGTAGCTCGCATAGTAGTCCTCAAAAGTTGGGTCTATCCCATATCCAGGTACGACCCGGTCGCTTTTCCCGGTCGTTAGCTCTGTGCTCCATAATTCTGCTGCGTCGTTCTGCCCAGCCCTCTTCAAGTAAAACAGCTTCGTTCCGTCCCTTGAGAATGTCGTCGAGAACGCATCTCCCTCGGACGACATCTGGTGCTCCCCCTTTGCATCGTGAATCCAGATCGTCGAATACTGTGTCCCTACCGAGGTTAGAAACGACTTGCCATCCCGCGCCATCGCGATCCCTTCCTCCTCCGTTGGCCCGGATGTCACCTGCTCCGGCTCTCCACCAGGGATACGTTGTCTCCAGATGTGATACCGACCGCCGCCCTGGTTCGTGCTCAAGTAAATCCAGTTGCCATCCGGCGACCAGGCTCCTGTCGTACACGTCGCACCTGCGGGCCCAACCAACTGCTCGGTGCCGCTGCCATCAAATGGCACAACGCGGCATTGCACGCGGCTCGCCGTCTCGTCCATCTGACTAGCTACCAACACCCACTTCGCGTCCGGCGACAGGTAGGAGTGGTGTGCCATGCTTCGGTCCCCGACAGGCAGATACACGTCCCGGCTCTGTCCTCGCCCCTCATCCGTCGTCACGACTCCCATGTGCAACCCGCCCTTGATCTCCGAAAACAGAAGCCGTTTCCCGCCCTCAATCCACGTGAGTGACGACGCGTTGCGCAGAATCAGCCGCGGACCTCCTCCCAGTACTGGCACTTCCCACGTATCCCACGGGTCCACCGTCCCATACACGATCCTGGCTCCGTCTGGTGAAAACGCCGGACTCAACTTCTCAAACTTGTCATGCGTCAGTTGCACCGGCTCACCTGACGGCAGCAGCTTCACATACACGTCCCCGGACCCCAGAAAGGTTCCGTTGCCCCGGATGAAGGTAAGCAATCGCCCGTCCGGTGACAATTCTGGGTACACCGCCGCGTCCGTAAAGAACGTCAGTTGCTCCCATTTGCTGCTATCACTCTTCGCCGCAGGTCGCGTGGCTCGCACGTATAAATAAGTCGCGAGAACCGCGGTGAACAGCACAACTCCGAAGAATGCTAGCGCGAGCAGTTTTTTGTGTTTTCTTGCTTCACCCAACAAGATCGCAGCACTTGATGACGGGGAGGATGGCCAAGGCTTCGCTGGGGCGGAAGTGCTGTCAGGACTCGCGACACCTGGACGGCTGGAATCTGTGTCCCGCTTCAACCGCTTCAGTTCCGATCGCATATCCGAGGCGCTCTGATAGCGGAGGTCACGGTCCTTCTCCAAGGCACGATTGACTAGGTCTTCGAGTTTCGGGGGAATTTCGCTATTGATCCTTGCGGGGGGCACCGGAGTCTTGTTAAGAATTGAATTGAAGATGGCTGCCGACGTCTCGCCCTGAAACGGGAGCGTTCCCGTCGCCATTTCGTAAAGCACAACACCAAACGAAAACAGATCGGTACGAGCATCCAGATCTTTGCCCAGCGATTGCTCTGGCGACATGTACGCAACCGTTCCCACCGCAGTGCCGGGACTGGTCAGGTGCTCTTCCAGCGTCACCGTCGATTGCGCCGTCACCCCCGCTTCCCCAACGTCTCTCAGGACGGGTGTCACTTTGGCCAGTCCAAAATCGAGAATCTTCGCGTGCCCTCGCTTCGTGACAAAGATATTCGCTGGTTTTATGTCACGATGCACGATCCCCGCGGCATGAGCAGCATCCAGCGCGTCGGCAATCTCGATGGCCAGAGAAAGAATCAGCTCGGTCTCCATTGGACGGCCCGCGATCTTGTGTTTCAGTGTTAGGCCATCCAGAAACTCCATGACGATGAACGAATGGCCTTCGTGCTTGCCAATCTCGTGAATCGTGCAGATATTGGGATGATTCAAGGCCGAAGCAGCACGAGCCTCGCGGCGAAAGCGCTCCAACGCTTGCGCGTCTTGCGCGAGAACTTCGGGTAGGAATTTCAGCCCAACAAAGCGGCGAAGTTCTGTGTCCTCAGCCTTGTACACCACGCCCATCCCGCCGCCGCCCAACTTCTCAACAATGCGGTAATGGGACACTACACCGCCAATCAGTTTCGACTGCCCTTGCATTGTCCCTGCCTCGCGGGCAACGAGTTTGCCCATCGCTTCCAGAGCTGGCGACTCAATGAAATGCTCAGCCCGTGCTTCCTGCGCTAGCAAGGCCTCCACCTTACGCTGAAGTTCTCTATCGCCACCACAGGAGCGTTCGAGGAATTCAGCGCGGCGGCTCGGGTCGAGCGCCATAGCACGCTGGCACAGCTCTTCGACGCGACGCCAAAGTTCAGGCTCCATATCTCAGTTCCCGCCGCTCAACTCGTGCAGCAACCACATCTTTGCCAATTTCCAGTCTCTTCCCACCGTCTCTGCCGAAACCCCCAAGACCTCGGCGGTTTCTTCAACGCTCAGCCCGCCAAAGAATCTAAGCTCTACAACCCTGCTTTTTCTGTCATCTATTTCGGCCAACGCCTTCAAGGCATCATCTAGGGCAACAATATTCGCATCGGGCTGGTTGCACACTGACGGAGCATCGTCCAAGGACACGTGGGGCAAGCCTCCGCCCCTCTTCTGGTAACCGCGGGAACGGGCAAAGTCGATCAGAATGCGCCGCATCAACTGGGCCGACACAGCAAAAAAATGCGCCCGATCCTGCCAATTTACTTGTCCACAGTCTACGAGCCGCAGGTACACCTCGTTAACGAGTGCGGTCGTTTGGAGAGTATGCCCTGGTCGTTGCCCCGCCATATAGTATTGCGCTACTCGATGCAATTGCTCATAGACAAGAGGTGTGAGTCTTTCCAGAGCCTTCTCGTCCCCGGCAGTCCAAGCCTTGAGCAGCTGGGTGACCTCGTGAGTCGGAGAAACAGCCACCTGAGCCTCCACAGTTTCAATACTTTACACCCGGTATTGGCCAGAACTCACGATTCTCTCGTCTCCCGCAGTCTATATTCACGAACTCCTGATTCACTCCGTGACGGTTTTGACCTCGATTTCTCGTCTTACTGGATACAAGGCATTCCAGAGGCAAGTTCTGAATCAGGAGGACGATATGAAATCTCAGTCACTGCATTCCATTTGTGTTGCTAGCTTATTGGCCGTCCTCGCGATGCCAGTAGGGCTGGTCGCACAAGAAAAATCAGCGACGCAGGAACAGAAACCAAATCCTACTCGCTATACGATCCAGGATCTCGGTGTTGTTGGAACCAATCCCAACCAGCCTGGACAGCCGTTCGTAATCTCGAACAGCGGTTGGGTGAGCGGAGGAGCCGACGTAGGTGCGGCCCTGCATGCCGTTCTATGGCACGGCGGAGAGATGGTCGACATCGGAGACACCGGCCTGGGCGGCAACAGCATGGCGTTTGGCGTGAACGAAGGAGGCCATGCAGTTGGAGAGGCAGAAGATACCACGGGGGATGTTTCGACGACGGAGGACTTCTGCGGTTTTCAATTTCTGGGCTATTCCTCTTCGCCAACGCCGTGTGTCCCGTTCATCTGGCGGGAAGACAAGATGGTTCCGCTCAAAACGCTCGGAGGCGTTAACGGGGTCGCCAATCAGATCAACAGCTGGGGCGCGATCGTGGGCTACGCGGAAAACAGGAAGAAGGATCCGGGTTGCCCTTCGCCACAGATCTATCAGTTCAAGCCTGTTATCTGGTTCGAAGACTGGACCCTGCCACTTCCGACGGGGAGCGACGCGGAAGGCGTGGCGTCTTCGATCAACGACTGGGGCCAGGTGGTCGGCGCTTCGGGAGGCTGCGCTGGGTTCAATCCGATTTTTCTCTATAACTTCCAACCCGTTCATGCTCTGCTTTGGCAATACGGAATAGCCACCGACCTCGGCACTCTGGGCGGAGTGCTCAACAATTTTGCCGAAGAGATCAATAATCGTGGTGAAGTGGTCGGCGGCTCGGATGTGTCCGGCGACTCGACATCTCACGGGTTCTTATGGACCCCGGAAACGAGGAAGATGAAAGACCTGGGTACAGTCCTCGGCGACTACTGGAGTATCGCGATCGGCATTAACGACCACGGGCAGATCGTCGGTGCTTCGGCGAACGCGGACTTTAGTGTCGTTCGCGCGTTCGTGCGCCAAAACGGAAAACTCGTCGATCTCAACAGTCTCGTCGCCGGAAGCACTCCTCTCTTTTTGGAGACCGCCTGCAAGATCAATTCCGGCGGTGAAATCGACGGTATCGCACTCGACCCGAACACGGGTTACATACACGCTTATCTGGCAATTCCAACACTGTGACAGGTCACGGCGCGGCCCAAGTTGGCTACGCCCATTTGAGCTTGGCGGACAGGGCCGGATCAGCGGAGATCCGGCCTCCATTCTCGCGATTCCGGCCGAGTCACGGGCAAACCGGAAGTCAACTGTCGAAACCAGGCCGTTACACTCAGAACCCCAGCCGGGGGATTTTGAGCCTAATGGGGATATTACGACAGTTGGCTTTG
Source organism: Acidobacteriota bacterium (assembly GCA_013289685.1). Lineage (GTDB taxonomy): Bacteria > Acidobacteriota > Terriglobia > Terriglobales > Acidobacteriaceae > Sulfotelmatobacter. The sequence goes on from JABCZL010000035.1 coordinate 5,504, forward strand.
ACCGATTCGGTAGCCGGATCAATGAGCCTTTCGTTCTGGCTTCGCAAAGCCCATCGGCAATATCCAAGCCAAGAGCAGAACGATGGAAACTAATAGCAGAGCAGCCAACGAGCCGTCGTACGCCGCCGCCATGAAGGTGTAGATAGGAATTATCCCAAGAACGCTGGATACTGCAAGTGAGTGGAGAGGGCTCGGAGTGCTCAGCATCCAACCGAGCGACATCAGCAGGCCACCTGTCACCCAAATGCCCAAGAGGAATTGCGGAGCAACTGAGACTAGGCTCTTTCTCAGAATCTTAGAAACAGCTACCCACCCTGCGCACAGGCACAGAGGCATGAGAATGGTCACAACCATGACATCGCGCCTATCGAACTGAACGTTTCGGATGCCCGCCGTTTCGACGAGTCAAGAAGCTACGACGACGATATTTTGGACATTGTTGATCAAGCAAGGACGAACCCTAACGCCGCTCGGGGTCAATGAGTGAAATTGGCGATTTTGCAACAACTAACCGCAGCTTTGCCACAACCAACGACTATGGAAGGGTTTCAAAAAAGCTGGAGAGATTTGGCCAGCGTAAGAACTCCTCCCACCATGCAGAGGACATACACGATGGTCAGACCTGCCTCCATTCCCCTTCGTTCGAATGCCCCACAGGCCCAGCCCGCACCATGCCGTTCCAATTATCAGATTCACTCCTGAGGGACTGACACCGAGGGCTGTCAACCATTCTGGCAGCTTCCGGTCTATGAGGCGCACAGTAAGGAAAACTAGAGCGAATGCAGAAGTCAAAATGATGTAGGCCAAAGCGATGTGCTGACGCCACCACTTCGTTCGGTTTTTTCTAGCGAGCTTCGCCGTTCTGAATGGGTCGGTCATTGAACTTTGACTGTCCCATTGTACTCACCGCCCGAGAGCGTGGTACGTAGCTGTTGTTATCAGGCCAAGTCGCTAATTGAGGGGTGTTGAGCGTAATGGGGATGTTTCGCCAATTGAGGAGATTCCCTCAGTCGTGGCCGTCACGGATTACTTCCGGTTTGCCGACAATCCAGGAGTAGGCGTGCCTCGCATCGCGCTGAGTGGAGGCTCCGCTAGGTTGGGAGTTTGAGCTGCTCAGCTAGACGGTGGAATTGAGGTTGATTGCGGATCGCGTCATATGCGGGGAATACCATTGCCGATCCCAAGAACGGGTCGCGTTCCGCCAACGCCGTCTCTAGCCATTGGAAACTGGCCGCTGTTTCGCCCAACCCGAGATAGGTCCAGGCAATTGGCAGCGCTGGCCCGTATCCTCCTGCGCGACGGGCCTCCAGTTCCCGGACCACGCTGCGGGCCTCGGCTGTGTGTCCCAGCATTCCGGCAATATAGCCAAAGTAGCCCTCGCCCAATGGCAGCCCATCGTTGAGCTTGCGGCCTTTGTTGGCTATGCCCCAAGCGTCGTCTTTTAGGCCCAGCTCTGCCAAAGACAAGGCCAGATAGAAACAGGTGTAGGGCGAGTCTGGCGTCAGTTCGATGGCGATACGGCCGGTTCGGACCGCCTCGTTGTAGCGCCGCGAATAATAGTTGGCCTGCAGCAGACGGAAATTCGTCATCAAGTCTAGTGGCTCGAGTTCGACCGCTTTGATGGCATGCAACAATGCTTCCTCATGCCGACCGAGGAAACTGCAGAGAATGGGGTACGCCATGTGGGGAAATGCATTCGCAGGTTCCAGGCTGATCGCTCGCTTGTACGCCTGTTCGGACTCGGCCCATCGCCACTGAAAAACTCGTAGCATTCCCAAGGTGCTGTGGAGCCTCGTTGAGTTTTCGTCTAGCGCTAGCCCCTTCGCCAACAAGTCTTCCGCCTCGGGAAGCGCACTTCTGGGAGGCAGCGCTCCATATGCCGCGCTCACGTTGTAAAACATTGCCGCACCGTAATAAGGCTCGGCAAAATCGGGGTCCAGCCGGATCGCCTCCTGAAAGTACTCGAAAGCGCGGCGTACATCGGCGGGCCGTCGCTTCTTCAGGAGGTGGGCTCCCTTCAAGTACTGCACGTACGCTCTCATGTCGCTTGGGCGTTTCTCTCGAACCTGAACCGCCAGGCGAACGTGCAGCGCCTCCGCTACGGCCGCGCAGACTTCATCTTGGATTCCGAATAAGTCTCCCAAATTGCCGTCGAAGCGCTGTGCCCACAGATTGAATCCATCTTTCACTCCGACCAGATTGACAGTGATGCGAATGCGGTCTCCGGACCTCCATACCGATCCTTCCAACACAGCTTCTACGCCCAGCTCGCGGCCAACTTGTCGGGCATCCCAGCGCTGCCCCTTGAAGCGGAATGCCACGCTGCGCGCGGTCACCCTCAGGTCGTCGATCCGCGATAGCACGAGGATCAACTCGTCAGCCAATCCGTCGCTGAAGTAGTCATCTTTGGCATCTGCCGTTTGGTTCGCGAATGGCATCACAGCCACGGCAGGCCGCTTGGCTATTGGGACCACAAATCGGTAACCCCGCTTCGGGATGGTCTCGATAACCCTGGGCGCATTGGCGGAATCTCCCAGCGCGTCACGCAATCGGCTGACCGCGGAATTCAGGGCCACTTCGAAGTCAACAAACGTGTCCGACGACCAGAGCCGCTGGCGCAGTTCTTCGCGGGTCACGATCTCGCCGGGCCGTTCCATGAGAGCAGCGAGCACCTGGAACGACTGTTCCCGGAGGGTGATTGGCATTCCCCTCTTCAACAGTCGCCGGCCTTCCAGATCGACCTCGAATGCTCCGAAACGCACGTTCATGGCTGTCGAACATTCTTGCTTTCAATGATTTGCCTGTCAACATTTTGGTCAGGTGCAAGCTATTGTCATTTCTGCCATCGGGGTTAAGCTGCAGGTGTTCGCGGGACGGTGTGGGAAAGGAAACTCGTATGGTGAGCAGCGCCAACACTGGTTCGAACCCGATCGAAGCTGCGAGGATCGAGGCGGCGACGATCCGCAAACTCAGGATCCGGCTGCTGCCGTTCCTATTTGCACTTTATGTTGTAGCCTTCATCGACCGAATCAACCTGGGTTTTGCGGCGCTCACCATGAACCGGGAACTGGCGATCACCAGCCAGCAGTTCGGCTTCGCGGCGGGAATCTTCTTCTGGGGATATTTCCTGTTCGAGATTCCAAGCAACCTAATGCTTCACAAGATCGGGGCACGCGTTTGGATTGCCCGCATCCTGATCACATGGGGAACGATTGCAACTCTGACCGGGTTTGTGGAGTCCAGCAGTCAACTCTATATCGCCCGCTTCGCGCTGGGGCTCGCAGAAGCGGGATATTTTCCCGGCATCGTTTTGTACCTGGGCTACTGGTTTCGCCAACGAGAGAAAGCACAGGCAATCGCCCTGATCCTCATGGGTATACCTTTGGCGAGCGTGCTCGGTGGTCCGATTTCAGGTCTCATCCTCGATCATGTGCATTGGTTCGGGCTCAGCAGTTGGCGGTGGCTTTTCATTCTGGAAGGATTGCCCGCGGTAGCGTGCGTGTCTCTGACCTACGTCTTGCTGCCGAGCAGACCCGCAGAAGCGAGATTTCTCACCACCCACGAGAAGGCGTGGATCGCAGACCAACTGGAGCAGGAGGACCGGCACAAGCCGGGGGTGCGAACGAGTTCAGTCGCACGAACGCTGCTTCATCCCAGAGTCTGGCATCTCGCATGTATCGGCTTCAGCCACGGCTTCGCCAGTTACACCTTCAGCTTCTGGCTGCCGCAAATGGTGAAGTCGGTCGTAGGCGGCCAGTCCAATACCGTGGTTGGAATGCTGGTAATGATCCCCAATTTCCTTGGCCTGATCGCGATGATCCTGGTGTCTCGCCATTCTGACCACGGGCTGGAGCGGCGATATCACATGGCGACGGCAGCCACCTTGTCTGGAACTGCCATGCTGTTGCTTGGAATGCCTCACTCGCCATTCCTTTCTGTCATTCTCTTTTCAGCCGTGGCCATCGGGGCGTACAGCTTTCTGCCCGTTTTCTTTTCGATGCCCGGCGAATTCCTGACCGGCTTCTCGGCGGCCGCGGGGATTGCGCTCGTGACATCCGTTGCTAACTTCGGCGGATTCGTCGGGCCTTACGCGATGGGCGTTATTCGACAGCGGACCGGTACCCTCCACTATGGTCTGATCTGTGCGGGAGTTTCCTTCCTTATTTCGGCGTGCCTTTCCTGGCTCTTGCCTAAGCGACCCATATTCGCTTCTGAGTATGCGTCCGCGGCAGCCGGGGTGACCTTCAAAACCATTTCTGAACCAATGTAGGAGGGATCATGACACTCATTCCTAAGCTTATTCGCATTCAGCCCGCGTTCGAGGACCGCGAGCAGATTCGCGAGATGTTTGAGCGACAGGCTCCCTATCGTGCAGTTGCAGCCTACGCTCCTGAAGGCCTTAAAGACGAAACGCAAGCTGAATCCGTGCATCCCGTTCTTCCGTGGTTCCGCGGAGATTGGGCCGTGGACGGTAAGCCCGTCGTCGAAGGCGCCGAAGCGATCCTGCGCAACAAGAGTTTTCTTGAAGCCGCCAGATCCGCCTACGGCACTCCCCTCGTCTGTCCTGAGTTCGTTGCCGTCAACATTAATGGACCTATGCCGGCTGGCACAACTCACATCGACAACCCATCCTTCTACGGCGCAACACGCGTCGGCTATCCTTTGCCGTTTCTGAGAGTGATGGGTTTTTCCGGGCTGTTCGAGCCATGGCGAGTCGTTCGCGCCAGCATCCTCTCCTGGTTTTATGAAGGCTCTGGCGGCAGTTTCGATTACTGGCCGGAGGGGCTCGATGGGGCAATGCTGAGCGAGCAGCCGCCCTTCGGAAATGTCGCTCTCTGCGCGGACACTGACCGGATGTACCACCGCATCGGACCCATCGGCGATCCACATGCGGCGACACCCCGCATGTCGGCCGCGGCGCAGATTCGTTCGAACGGCGATGGCCACTGGTCAATTCTCGAAAATGGTGAAGTCCGCGCCACCTACCCATACCACGCGATTCGCTTTTCCATTCTCTGGAAGGCAGCAATTGGGGACAGGCAACCGAACCCCGGCAATCTGACTCTGGATCGCATTATGTCGATCTTCACAGCGGACCTCCGCCATCGGAAGGTGGATTTCCAGATGCCCTGCGATCCATTAGCGGACACCGCATGGATTCTTCTGCTTCAGCGGATTTATGCGGACGCAACCGCAAGGAAGGGTGGTTGACGGGCTATTCTTCCCTAATCTTGTAAGGTAAGGTTTGCCGACAAACGGGGAGTTGATCGGATTGGTCAACACAAGCCCGTTATGGTTACGTATCGAAGCAAGCCATCGGGACGTATTCTTAATCGAGTTCGCTTTCGGCTAGGTGCGGGAAACGACCTACCCGGCTTCCGGAACGCTGCAATTAGCTCCGCCCGAGTCCCAGGGCGTTCGCAGTACTCGGCCCGCATCCCCAGTCACGAGCCGATCACCCTTGTGGGAAGGCAAGACGTGTCCAATAGTGAACAGACTCGGCCGCGTCCGGACATTTCGGCGACGCTCTATTTCGCCGTAACGATTTTGAAACCATAGGGTTGGCCGTTCCCCTGGAACGGTTCACAACGTGCTCTGAGTCCTCTTCGATCGAAGAAGGAGGAGCGGAATGTTTACCGACTTCACGTTGGCTTTGCGGCAATTGCGGAGATCGCCCGGGTTCACGATGACAGCCGTACTAACGCTCGCTCTTGGCATCGGTGCGACGACCGCCATCTTTTCGCTCATTGAGCAGGTCATGCTGCGGTCGCTTCCGGTGGCGAAACCGCAGGAGTTATGGCGTATCGGCGACAAGATTCACTGCTGCGGTTATGGCGGCTACACGCAGGACGAGGAGTTCTCGATCTTCTCCTGGGATCTTTACCAGCAGTTCCGTGACAACACACCCGAGTTTTCCGATCTGGCGGCGATGCAGGCCGGCAGCGCCGCGCTGGCCGTGCGCCGCGACGGCAGCGGTCAGCAGGCCGAGACTCGTAACGGCGAGTACGTCTCCGGCAATTTCTTCCATACCTTCGGCGTGGGTCCATGGATCGGTCGTGTCCTTGAGCCGAATGACGATCGCGAAGGAGCCGCGCCCGTGGCCGTGATGAGCTACCACGTCTGGAAAGATAAATACAATAGTGAGCCGTCGGTCGTGGGCGCGACGTATCAGATCAACGGCTATCCGTTCACTATCGTCGGGGTCGCCGCACCCGGTTTTTACGGAGCGAAGCTGACCGGATGGGCCATGCCGGACATCTGGATACCGGTGACGACCGAACTGCTGCTCGACGGTCCGAGAGCGCAGCTAAAAATGCCCGACCAACACTGGCTGGACATCATTGGACGGGTGCGGCCAGGGACCGATCCGAAGAAGCTGGAGGCGCGGCTACGGGTCGAGCTGCACGCTTGGCAGGCAAGCCATCTGGCTGATATGGGTCCTCAGGATAAAGAAGTAGTGCAACAGCAGAAGCTGTATTTGACTCCAGGCGGCGCGGGCGTGGACGAGTTGCGCGAGAGCTACCGGGATGGCATGACGATTCTGCTGTCCGCGGGAAGCTGCGTGCTGCTGCTGGCTTGCGCCAATATCGCGAATCTGTTGCTTGCCCGCGGCCTCAAGAACCGACAGCAAACGTCGATCCGGGTCGCCCTCGGCGCGCCTCGCGCCCGCCTGGTGCGCAAGGCGCTGGTCGAGAGCGTCACGCTTTCAGTTATCGGCGGGGCGGTGGGTATCGGCGTCGCATACGCTGGCACACGACTCATAATCCAGATGGCTTTCAAGATTGGCAGCGCCGACAACTTCGTGCCCATTCAGTCGGCGCCGTCCTGGCAAGTGCTGTTATTCGCATTGGGGGTTTCAGTGCTGACGGGGGTCCTTTTTGGCATCGCTCCCGCGTGGATGAGCTCCCACGCTGAGCCGGTCGAGGCCTTACGCGGAGCGCGCGGCTCGACAAGCAGTAAAGCGCACTGGCCACAGAAGGCGCTGGTGATCGCCCAGGCGGCGATCTCCCTCGTGTTGCTGGCCGCCGCGGCGATGCTCGGCCAGAGCCTGCGCAACATGAGGAACCAGGACTTTGGCTTCGAAACCAGAGGCAGATACATTGCCTCGATCGATCCCAGCCTCGCGAACTACAAGGCCGAGCGGTTGAACCCACTTTATGACTTGATCGAGGAGCGCCTGCAGGCTATCCCCGGCGTGCGCCGCGTGAGCGCCGCGATGTATGCGCCCATGAGCGGCAATAACTGGAGCAAAGATATCCGTGTCGAAGGCAAGCCCGAACCAAGCGCAAAGGATGACTATGACGCAACTTGGGTGCGAGTGACGCCAGGGTTCTTTGAAACCATCGGCAACCGCATGGTGATGGGCCGGGCGATCACCGATCAGGACACCGCGACCACAAGGTCCGTGGCCGTCATCAATGAGGCATTCGGACGGAAATTCTTTAAAGGCGAGAACCCGATCGGCCGACATTTCGGTCCCGATCAACAGCAGTACGCCCGAATGTACGAAGTAGTTGGGGTAGCCGCAAATATGCGGTACCTTCCGTGGGAGTTGAGAGAGCCGGACCGACCGATGTTCTTTGTGGCCGAAGCACAGACGGCTCGTTACAACGAGCCTCAGGGAGTAGCCGGAGAGCTTTCTTCGCACTTCCTCAACAATGTAATCATCTGGGGACCGGATAATCCCACCGACCTTGAGACGCAGGTGCGGAAGATACTGGGGCAGATTGATCCCGCCCTGGTGCTTTACACTGTCGATTCATACGGACATGTCTTCGACAGTGATTTTGCGCAGCAGAATATGATTGCGAACCTGACCTTGCTGTTCGGCGCTCTCGGACTGATGCTCGCCGCCGTGGGCCTTTACGGCGTGACGGCCTATGTGGTCGAACAGCGCACCAGTGAGATCGGAGTGCGCATGGCGCTCGGGGCTGACCGCGGTCAGGTTATCGGCATGGTGCTGCGCGGAGCGCTCTTCCAAGCAGGCATCGGGCTTGCCATCGGCCTCCCGTTGGCCGTTGGTGTCGGCAAGCTCATCGCCAGTCAGTTATTCGGGATCAAACCTTGGGACCCGCTTATGCTCAGTGTGGCTACAATCCTCCTCGCGATAGCGGTTCTCACGGCGGCGATGATTCCCGCAAGGCGGGCGGCGGCGCTTAACCCGGTGGAAGCACTCCGGAGCGAATAGCAGGGTGCGGATGAATCGCGGAAGCAATCATCCGATTTTGTTCTTACGCTTCCTCCTGGATGACGGGCAACCCGGAAGTTTATGCCGGGCCACAAGTCTGTAATCGGACAAATGAAATCTCGCTGACTCCCCAGAAGTCGGCTTCTGGGAAGTTACCGGGATCGATACTGATAAACGCGCAGATGGTCAGGAGACACAGGAGTGGTTAACGCTGTTGCCACGGCTTGAAGGAGGCCGTTGCAATGGCGCGAAAGGCAAAAGCGAAACGGAAGCGGACCCCCAAAGCCATCTTGAAGCTCCCCGATCTTGAACAGTCGAAATCGGCTGTGCTCAACAGTCTCACCTCGCCAAGCTCTCAGCGTTCGTACGATCATGCGATTCGCGAGTTCATTGACTGGTATTGCTCGGAGCCACGGCTGGCATTTAACAAAACCGTCGTGACGCGATATCGAATTTCATTGGAGCAGCGGCATTACGCTCCGTCGACAATCAACCTGCGATTGGCAGCAGTACGTCGGCTCGCCTACGAAGCCTCCGATTGTGGCTTACTGAGTCCCGATCTGGCCGCCGGAATTCGCAGGGTGAAGGGCGCTCGCCGGCTCGGCGTTCGAATCGGCAACTGGCTGACCGCCGAAGAGGGCAAGCGACTGATCGGCGCATTTGGCGCATCGACTCCAAAGGAACTGAGGAACCAAGCCATGATCGCTCTCCTCATCGGCTGCGGCCTGAGAAGGGCGGAAGCTGCAGCCTTGAAGCTGGAAGATGTTCAACTCCGAGAAGGACACTGGGTGATCGCAGATTTAAACGGAAAAGGCGGTCACATCCGCACGGTCCCGATGCCCGACTGGGTGAAGAGAGCAATCGACGAATGGACAGTGTCCGCTGGACTGACTTCAGGCTCACTTTTCAGGGCCATCAACAAAGCGGGTCGGATGTGGGGAAGTGGGTTCACGCCAAAGGTGATTTGGTCGATCGTTAGAGAGGGAGCGGCGAACTGCGGCCTGACAGGGCTCGCTCCACACGATCTCCGTAGAACGTGTGCCCGCCTCTGTCATCAGGCAGGAGGTGAGCTCGAACAGATCCAGTTTCT
>JABCZL010000036.1 GCA_013289685.1 Acidobacteriota bacterium
CACACAAACCCCGCATTTTTTGCGCTGGAACGCCCGCAAGGACACCCTGTTAGCTTCGCGCGAATCCACCTTTTGGAAGAAAATCGCCTAGCTTTTTGACTGTGCAACAAAGCCCTCTGGAATGGGCGCAAGTCTGCCCGGGAAGACGGTGCACCGTAGTTAAGTTCTGGCTTCCCGGGGCCCTCGTCCATTAATCGGTAGTCCGTGCTAGGCTGTGCTCCACCGGGAAGCAACGGATATGTGGCTTACCTCCTAGAGTCTGTCGCACAGGAAATTCGTGTTCTTTACGCTGTATCGCAAGATGGTACGCCCCATTTGCATTGTGTTGCTCTCACTGTTTCTGCAGGGTTGCGCGAAGCCATCTATTCATGAACCGGTCACGCTAACTCTTCTGGAGGAATGGTCGGACAAGAGGTTCAGTGAGGCCCGCCAGCAGGAGTTGCAACAATTCACTCAGGAAACAGGAATTCGCGTCAGTCTCCTTCCGTCTCCCGATTCCGCGCGGCAAAGGTTGGTTTTGTGGCGAGAACTGCTCGGGACCGGCGCGTCAGGTCCTGACGTTTACGGCATCGACGTAATCTGGCCTGGAATGCTCTCCGAATATTTCGTGGATTTAAAGCCATATTTCGCGAACGACGTCTCTCTCCAATTTCCGGCCATAGCCTCCGGCTACATCGTGGATAACAAGCTGGTGGCCGTCGCGTATCGTGCCGACATCGGACTTCTGTACTACCGCGCCGATCTCCTGCGTCAATATGGCTATCCAGGCCCACCCAAGACGTGGGACGAGCTGCAGAGTATGGCGGCGCGAATTCAGGCCGGTGAGCGAGCCAAGGGTAAGAAACAGTTTTGGGGCTTTGTGTGGCAAGGGGCGGCTGACGAGGGGTTGACCTGCAACGCCTTGGAATGGCAGGCAGCCGAAGACGGTGGCCGGATCATTGAGCAGAACAAGACCATCAGCGTGAATAATCCGCAGGCCATCAGGGCCTGGCAAAGGGCGGCGCACTGGGTTGGTTCCATCTCACCCCCAGGTGTAGCCGGATACCGAGAGTGGGACTCGCTAAACGTTTGGGTCGCCGGCGACGCGGCATTCATGCGGCATTGGCCGTCAGCGTACTTCAACAGCCAGGCCCCCGGTTCGCCAATTCGAAATAATTTCGATATAGCCATGCTGCCCGGTGGTCAGACAGGCACGGCTGGTACCTTGGGAGGATGGGGCTTGGCAGTTTCCCGATTCTCGCCTCATCCGCGTGAAGCAGTAGAATTGATCCGCTATCTCACTCGCAAAGACGTGCAGGAGAAGCGCGCCCGCATGGTTTCTCAGCCCCCCACGTCACCGGAACTCTACAACCTGCCTAAAGTGCTCGAAGCAAATCCCCGTTTTAAACTTTTGAATCAAGCGTTTCGCACTGGCATGGTTTCGCGTCCTTCGAACGTCGCTGGCAATAAATACCAGGAAGTCAGCGACGCTTATATCCAGGCAGTGCACTCCGTGCTGACTGGCGAAAAGAGTGCTCCCGACGCTGCCGCAGCCCTGGAGAACGAATTGGTTCGCATCACCGGTTTCAAGAAGGGACCGCCCCTGGAGAAATCAATTCACCCGGAATAGAATCCTGTCCCGATCCAATAACCTCTCGGACTTCCGTTTCGCGCGTAAAACGGTGAGACCAAGGGTGAAAGACATGGCGTGAATTCGAGCCCAGCGATAGCTCGATAGGACCAACCGATGGAGCTTCACACTGCAACACGTTGGGTCGAACGCGCTGAAGCGAAAACCGTTCATTCCGGCCGCCTTGCCATTGGCCCTCGTCTGATACTCGGCTTCGTCTTCATCATCATGTCGATGTTAGCCGCGGATGCCATTATTCTTTGGCAATTCTACGTGGTCCGTTCACAGGCAATGCGCCTGAACGATATCGACCAGAAGCTGGTTGCGGTTTTACGCGTCCATAGTAGTTTGCTAGCGTTTCATGATCAGCTGGAGGGGCTCGCCGACGCCGAAGATGCCGATCGATTGCTGATTGAAGCTGGACCTCTTCGTGCCGCGGTTCTAGGGGACATCCTTCGCGCAACGAAAGCCCTCAGTCTTCCACCCGTGGACCCTCGGCGAGATCCGACCGTCCTGCCTACCTTACACGTCATTCAGAGCGCGCTGCCATCGGAGCTTGAGGCTATCACCACATTGGCCGCATCCGGCGACTGGCGCGCTGTGCATCTGCGCCTGGCGAACCAGGTACGGCCATTGGAATCGCTGACCTCGGAGCTCGTCGAGAAAGTCGAGCACGAGGCCACCGAACAGCAGGCTGAAACCGTGCTGAACATTAGGCGCGTGCGACGTCTTGTTTTTTGGGTTGTGCCGCTGACCGCCGCCTTTACGTTGCTGATCGCCGCCACCCTCGGCCTGGCCATTACCCGCAGCATCACGCAACCGCTGGCTCGATTGGTGCAAGGCTCCAGGGCATTGGCGCGCGGGGAGTTTCAGCATCAAGTGTCTGTAACCGGGAAAGATGAACTCGCTCACCTCGGGCAGGTCTTCAACGACACTGCCAGCCGCCTGCAAGATCTCTACGCGAACCTACAGCAGAGCGAGGCCTTCTTGGCCGAAGCGCAGCGACTAAGCAAAACCGGCAGCTTCGGCTGGTGCGTTACGACTGGTGAGATCCGTTGGTCAGAGGAAACTTTTCGAATCTTCCAATATGACCGATCAACGAAACCCACCGTTGAGCTTATTCTCCGACGAGTACATCCGGAAGACGTGCCTTCGGTGACACAAACAATCGAGCGCGCGTCGCAGGATGGAAAGGACTTTGAGCATGAATTTCGCTTAGTGATGGCAGATGGTGCGGTCAAACACGTCCATGTTGTAGCTCGTGCGCAAGGAGATGAGTCAGGGGAGCTTGAGTTTGTTGGAGCGGTGATGGATACCACGGAGAGCAAGCACGTGGAGAAAAAACTGCGCCGCAGTGAAGAATCTTTGCTCGAGGCGCAGAAACTAAGCCACACCGGCAGTTGGCGACATGAGCTCGCATCAGGGATGGTCACAGTCTCTCCGGAAATTTATCGGATCCACGACATCAGGCCTGATGAGGACCCGTCTAACACGGGATTCTTCTTTAGTAAGTTCCATCCTGAAGATCGCATGCGGGTTGTCGAACTTTTTCAAAAAGCCGAAATCGAGAAAACCGACTTCCAGGTGGACTACCGCATTCTTCTTCCGGACGGAACCATCAAATACCTCCACACCACTGGTCACCCTATCTTGAGCGCGTCAGGCGAACTCGCAGAATTTGTCGGCACCGCCATGGATGTCACCGAACGCAAGCAGGCAGAAGAAGCCTTGCGCCGCAGCGAGAGTTATCTGACGGAAGCGCAGAGGCTCAGCCACACCGGCAGTTGGGCAGGGGCTCCCGCAGAGATCAGGTACTGGTCCGAGGAATGCCACCGCGTGCTGGGGTTTGACCCGCATGGTGGGCAGCCGCGATTCGAAATGTTTTTTCAGCGTATTCATCCGGATGATCAAGCCAGGACTTTGGAACAGCTCGAAGACGCAAGCCGTGAAAAGAGGGAGTTCGAGTTCGATTACCGAATCGTTCATCCCGGCGGCGGGATCCGGGACATCCACACAGTAGGCCATCCCGTTTTCAGTCCATCCGGCAATCTCGTTGAATTTGTCGGTACGGTAATGGACATCACCGAGCGCAAGCGGGCCGAGCAAGAGCGCGAGAGATTGCGCCAGCTTCAGGCTGATCTTGCGCACTTAAGCCGGGTGACGACGATGGGCGAGTTGACGGCATCGTTGGCGCACGAAATCAGGCAGCCAATTTCCGCAGCCATAACAAACGCCAAAACTTGTTTGCGTTGGCTGGGTCGTGACGAGCCCGACCTCGTAGAGGGGCGCGAAGCCGCGGCAAGAATAGTCAAAGATGTTACTCGCGCGGCTGATATCATGAGCAGAATCAGCTCGCTATTCAAAAAGGAAGCTCTGCAGCGGGAGTTGGTTGATGTAAATGAACTCATACGAGAAATGATTGTGCTACTGCGCAGCGAAGCAAACCGCTACTCAATTTCAATCCGAATCGAGCTGGCTGATGATCTTCCCAAAGTCATGGCAGACCGTGTGCAGCTGCAACAAGTTTTCATGAACCTCATGCTCAACGGCATCGATGCCATGAAGGAAACCACCCGCGCAGGTGAGCTCACTATCACGTCGCAAGTCGAACACGGTCAGGTGCAGGTCTCGGTCAGCGACAACGGTGTGGGATTGCGCCCGGAGCAGGCGGATAAAATCTTCAAAGCATTCTTTACGACCAAAGACAACGGGACTGGCATGGGGCTTCCCATTAGCCGATCAATCATCGAGTCGCATGGCGGTCACTTGTGGGCCACGGGTGTCCCCGGCGGCGGCGCAACTTTTCAGTTCACCCTGCCCGCCCCCGCCGCGGCGCACGCATAACTGCTCAGTTGTTCCAACGTAAATAGCTAACGGTCGTTTCCCAGGTGGCCATCCCACATTGTCGGCACGCGCTGATCCGCCGCTGGGTCCGACCGCGCTCGGCTATCGAACCAAGGCTCACGGCATTTTCTCGGGCGAGTCACGGGGCATCCTGACGTACTCCCAGCAAACCCGATTTGCCCCATTACTTCCTGTTTACCGACAAACCATTCAATTCGGTTTTGTGCAGCCGAATCGTTGGGCGACTTGGTTCTCACGGGCCAATCCGAAGTGACTACGGGAGTCCCGATCTAGCCATTACTTCCGGCTTGCCAACAATCCAATAAGTGACCTGTATCCCAGGATTGTGAGTCCTGATGGCGATTTAAGGCCAGCTTATGCATGCGAGGGCAGAGTCTCCCACACGAGCAAAGGCGCCTGGTTTGGGCACTTGGCTTGGCGCACACCCCAAAGACTCTCTGTGCCAAACTTCTCGCCTGTTAACCTCTATCCGCGCTCCATCGTATTAGAGCTGGAGGAGATCACATGGATCCGATGCTTCAAAGCCAAGCACGAGAATGGCTCATGATGCTGACAATGTGGGCATTCTTTGGATATGTCCTGTATCTGATCACGGTCGCACTTCGCCGCAAACAGCGGAACGCCATGCAGCAACACGTGCTGGACAAATTTGCTTCCGCCAAGGATTTTGCCGATTTCGTGCAATCGCCTGCCGGGCAAAAATACGTGATGAGCTTCGCAGACACGGCCACCAGCTCGAAAAGCGCCATTCTGAATTCCGTGCGCACCGGTGTGGTGCTGCTGTTTACGGGCATGGGTTTTGCGTTCGCGAATTTCGGCAATGCATCGCTCTTGCCTCTGCGGATCGGCATTGTACTCAGCTGTTTGGGAATCGGCTTCCTGATCTCCGCGGCAATTTCATTTTGGCTGGCCAGAAAATTCCAGCGAGAAGCAAAGGAGTAACACCTTTGGTCGCAGACGTGACGCGGCTGCGCCACCTGACAATGGCTGAATCGCGTACCGGCGAGCGGAGTAGCCAGCCCGAGTTCGAGGCTTTCTATCTGCGCACCTCGCGCCTTCTTCACGGCTACCTTTGCCGGTTGAGCCGCGATCCTGCCACCGCCGACGAAGTGCTGCAAGAAGCCTACGTTCGCTTGATCAACGCGCCGGACATGGAAGAGCAGGTGCGTAAGGCCTACCTCTATCGCACCGCAACTAACCTTCTGCGCGATCGCTGGCGCAAACAAAAACGTGAACGAAAGTATTGGCAAACGGAAAATTTCTCAGAAGCCGTTCACCAAAACTTGGACATGCCTCTGGACGTGTCTTCCGTCTTCGAAAAGCTAAGCGCGGTGGACCGTGCAATTCTCTGGCTCGCTCATGTCGAGCAGCTCAGCCATCGGGAAATGGCCGCCATTCTCCGAATGAAAGAGAAGAGCATTAGAGTGATTCTCTTCCGCGCCCGCGCCAAAGCCCGCGATTTATTCGAAAAAGCAGGATTGGGGGTTCCTCACCATGAATGACTCTGACCTCGATGCCATTCTCAAACAAATGGCCACGGAACATCGGCCGCAGCTTCCCAGCCCTGGCCTGATCTGGTTCCGCGCACAGATCGTCCGGAAAGCTTGGCAGAAGGAGCGCATTGAGCGCCCTTTGGTGATGATGCGCGGGTTCGCCGGCCTCATCGGTGCTGTGATACTCCTCTTATTGGTCGCCGGCAATTGGGGACAAATGCAGGACGCGATGGATCACCGAAGCTGGTTCCTGTTGTCATTGCTTCTTCTGACCCTCACCGCTTCGCTCGCGTCTGGGGCAATACTTCTCTGGACCCGGGCAAACGCAGTGATAAAAAGGGAATCGCAGCGCGCCAAGGCAAGGACGCCAAAGTAACTAAGGGAAGGAAGAATCGTTTGCCGTGTTTAGCAGGAGGGCACTATGAGTCGAGAACGGGCGCTGAAGGTTGTGTTGGTATTGGTGGGATTGGCTTTTTCGGCTGGCGTTTTTCCCGTGGCGGACTCTTTACGGCACCAGAATCAGGCGATGTATACCTTCGACATGATGCTTAGCCTCTATGTCGCGCTCGGCATTTTCCTGCTGATCGCCGTGCCTAACCCTTCGGCAAATCGCAGCCTGATCGCCTTCACAGCATGGTCGTCTTTCGCTCACGCTGCTGTTATGGCGGTGACTTCATTCTCGAAGGGGGGCTATCGCGGAGACCTGTGGGGCGTGGCTGTGCTTGTCATCATCGGTATATTCCTAATCGTGCTGGCTCCGGCAAAGCCGTCATCAGAGCGCGCATCCGCAGCCGTTGTGTAGGCTCGCACTCAAGCGCACCCTGCACGCTTGATTCAATCGCTCGAATAAGGAGAAAGAGTATGAGCACAACTGCATTGACCGGCCGGTTGGGGGAAGCGTCGCCGCGTTTCAAGGCCAGGATGGCCGGCGTCTTTCAACTGCTCGAAGCCATTACGGCAGGGTCTCCTGGGGTGTTCATTCTCGGCAGGCTTGTTGTCGATGGCAACGCCGCGGCTACAGCGGCCAATATCCTGGGACACGAGCGATTATATTGGTTGGGCTTTGTATCCTTGCTCATCGGGGCTGCGTGCCATGTCGTTTGGGCGCTTCTCATGTATGAGTTGCTTAAACCTGTAAACCGGAGCGTTTCTTTACTCGCAGCGTTCGTCATTCTCGTGTGTTGCGCTATTCAGGCCATCACCAACCTCTTTTACCTCGCCCCTCTGCTCATCCTGCAAGGCGGTAGCTCCTTGAGCGCATTTACGCCGGAACAGTTGCAGGCCCTGGCGCTCATGTTTCTCAAATTGAATCAATACGCCTTCAACATCAACCTAGTCTTCTTCGGATTATGGTGCGTCCTGACCGGCTACCTCATTTTCAGGTCCACCTTCCTGCCTCGAATTCTTGGGGTGCTGTTGGCGATCGATGGTTTGGGTTTTGTGACCTATCTGTACCCGCCGCTCGCATACCATCTGTTCATTCCCTACCTCGCCGCCGCCTCCGCCCTCGGGGAAATACCACTGGAGCTATGGCTCATCGTGATGGGTGTGAACCCCCAACGATGGAAGGAGCAGGCCAGCGCCGCGGGAGAATGCCGATCCTAGCGCGCCATGCACACTTGATTCAATCGCTGCGAGGTAAAGAGAATGAGCACAAGATACGGATATAGTCCGCAGGAGTACGTTAGACCGTTCAACATGCTTGTGAGGGCTGTGGTCTCCCTCTTCTGTTTCGTGTCGTTGGTTCCCTGCATGGCTCAGCAACCCCGCATACCGAACATCGAGGCACAACGCGCAGCGATGAAGAAACTGGAGTTCATGGTTGGAAAGTGGACTGGGGAGTCGCGCCTCCTACGCGGACCAGGTGATCCGGTTTCATTGAAGCAGACTGAGGAAGCGCAATACAAGCTCGACGGGCTGATCCTTTTGATCGAGGGAGTCGGGCGCACCAAGGCCGATGGCGTGCCGATTCTCCAGGCGCTCGGGATCGTTTGCTACGACGACGAGAGCGGAACCTATCGAATGCGCGCGTTTAACGACGGTCGTTTTCTGGAGACCGAGCTGAAAGTGCTGGACAATGGCAAGGGTATTACGTGGGGCTTCGCCCTCGGGGAAATTCGGACTACCTCCGTGATGCGGATCACCGAGAAAGGCGATTGGACGGAACTTACCGAACTCACAATCGGTAACGAACCTGCGAAGAAATACATGGAACTTACCGTGAGCAGACAGAAATAGCTGGGCGAGCCGGCCTCGTTGACAGAGGCGAGCGAAAGCCAGCGGTGGAGTCGATTGGGTCCCGACGATTTGCTCCAGACGAACTCCCCGGTTGACAACGTCGAAGAAACCAAGGTCCGGCTGGTAAAGAACGGTTGTGAAATCATCAAGGATGAGCCGGGCTTTCCGAGATGCTACGTCAAGGATCCCTTCGGCTTGATTTACAACCTGACGAACTAAAGACCGGTGCGGTACAGGATCTAACAATGCAACTGCTCGCGCACAGGAATCCTTGGAAGATCGTCTTCGTCATTGTCGTCTTCCTATTCTTGACGACAACCCTCAGCACCGCCGGGTGGTTCTACCGTTATTTCCGGCTGCGGGAGGTGCCACCGCCTTCCGCACAGGCTCTGCGGGCAACTCGGCCGGTCACAAGAATTGTGGGCGATCCGCAAGCTGCCATGGCGCTCGTGACCGGGACGCCGGGCAAGTCGCGCTCGTTGCCAGAGCAGATACCTTCCAGGTCCAGATTTGAAATCTCATTGGATCCCATGCAGGAATTCCAGGAGGATCTAAGAAAGGCGCTCGTCCACGACCTGGCTCCAGCCTTCCCCGAGCTCCCGAAGTTTTTGGGAGAGCCAATGGCCCAGAGCCCGGACTCTGGTCGCGAACGTTTTGTGTATCAACTTCTCGATGCGATCGAGAACGGACAGGCTGATCAACGGCCTGCAATTCTCTTGGCGGCTGATCTTGTAGCGAATGAGATTTGGTGTCCCTCAGAGAATAAGGAGCGGTGCAATCAGCTTCGCAGCCAGTTTGCCCAGCACAAACTGACACTGGAATATTCTGAACTGGGCGGAGGATTTTATTATCAACGCGATCTTCTTTGGCGGGTCTGGCAACAATACCCCGAGACCGACTGGGGAGAGAGGGCCTTCGTTGTTCTTCTCGAATTGGGCTGGGATACCAGCAAGACTTGCGCCAAAGGCCACGAGCAATTCCGGGAAATTATTCGCCGGGGGGAATCCTTTCTACAGCAACGGCCGACGAGTGCGCATCGAGCGGCGATCCTACTTCTTGTCGGCCAAGCGTATGCCACGTGGTGGTCACTGAGCAACGAAACGGCTGACAGTCCCATGGCAGACTATGTCGACCCAAAGCGGTACACCGAAGGCGCGGAGCAGGCGCGCCTCAAGGCCATCAGTTATTTCGAACAAGTTGTGCAATTGGCGGCAGAGACGAAATTCGCCGAATACGCCCACCAAATCATACCTGCCCTGCGGAAACAACAAATCCAGAACACTTACAAGTTTTTCTGCGTTAACGATTAACCGCGAGATGCTCCATCTTGACGTGACACGCCAGCGAAAGCTTAGGGGAGACGCAGTCGCTCCCGGGAATTCCGGATTTCTATTCATTCAAGACGTCAAAATGTAAGCGGTCGAGAAGGATCCGAAGATACTCACGGGCACCGAAAGAGAGTCGCTTTCCGCAGATTGACAGTAAGCGTCTGACCAACGCGTCTGTTCGATGGATAGAGCTGCGGATTGCCCCGGCGACCCAAACTGGGGTTGCTCGCGCATGACGGAGGTAATGCAGACTGCGGCAGTGGCGGTATCGCCAGGATGCCGTAAGGACGACAAGTCGCCTAAGACTCCGGCACCGGCCACTCCCTCCACTGCGGCGTCGCAGCCACCGTTACGGGAGTGGCCAGCGAAGACAAACCCATGCTCTAATGACGGAACCGTCGGCGAGCGAACCACACCGAAAGCTATTCCACTTAACATATAAGTAAGACATGGAAATGTCTCCTTTTTCTGCCCCATTTTTCTGGGGCACCTGTGATCTTTCAACACGTTGTACCTCTTTAAAAGGAGGTTTTTCTGCTTCAGTCAGTAAAAAGCCTTCACCGAACGGTTCCGCGCTCATCGCGGCCAATTGATTACGGACAAGAACTTTCAGTGCAATCTCGGTCACGGCGAGGGCAGTTCCACCGACAGCCCGTTCTAGGGGCAAGTGAGCGCTGCTCATCGGACAATGTAACTTCCCGCCCTCTTCCTTCGTATTTTCTTAGAATGGTTTCCACATCTTCGGCGAGTTAACGATCCCTTTCCGCAGGATTTGATAAGGTAACTGGAGAAATCTTCTCTACCGCCATGCTCGCTGTCAGCGACAATCTTGCCCAGTGCTTCAGTGCCCTGCGCGGTCACAAGCTGCGCGCTTCGCTCACCATGTTGGGATTGACGATGGGTGTGGCCACGCTCATCACGGTCATGACCATCGTGCAGGGCGCTAACCTGTACGTTGAGCAGAAGATCGCCAACCTGGGCACAAACGTGTTCCAGATCGCGCGCACGCCATTCGCGGTGACGGACTTCAACATCATCATCAAAGCGCTGAAGTACAAGAAAATTGAACTCGAAGACATGTCCGCCATTGCGGAAGGATGCAGCGCTTGCGAAGAAGTTGGCGCCAGCGCCAGCACCAGCGTTCGGGCACGATCTGGCGACAAAGAGCTGCAGGACGTAAGTCTCTACGGCGAAACGGCAAACATGGCAGACATTGACTCGCGAACGGTCGAACTCGGCCGGTACTTCACTCCATCAGAGGCCGAACACAGGAGCAACATCTGCTTGATCGGCAATACGCTCGTGCGGGAGCTATTTCTTGGAATGGACCCCCTCGGCAGATCCATTCGTATTGGCAACGATGAATTCATGGTGGTAGGGGCTATGGAGAAAATTGGCAGCGTTCTCGGCCAGGACCAGGACAACTTCGTCATGATCCCACTCCCTGTTTTCCTTCGTATTCAGGGGATACGTTCTAGCGTCACAATCAACGTCAAGACGAGCACTCATAACTTTGAAAAGGCGCAGGATCAGGCACATCTGATTCTGCGGTCGCGGCGCCATCTCGCGGGCAATATGGACGATGATTTTTTCATCGGCACCAAGGAGAGTTACATGGCCTTGTGGCGCAGCATCAGCTCGGCGTTTTTCGCCGTGTTCATTATGGTGAGCGCCATTTCGGTGGTCATCGGGGGCATCGTGATCATGAACGTCATGCTGGTGAGCGTAACCCTTCGGCGGAGGGAGATTGGCGTCCGGCGCGCTGTGGGCGCGACCAAGAAAGACATTCTGGGCCAGTTCATGGTGGAGAGCGTCATGCAATGCATTGCCGGGGGCCTCGCCGGGATCACGCTAGGATTCCTGGTCGCGTTGGCCTTGCGCACGTATACACCGTTCCCTGCTTCCGTGCGGACCTGGGTGGCGGTGTTGGGAGTGTTCCTTAGCTCCGCGGTTGGACTATTCTTCGGAATCTATCCAGCTTTCCGGGCATCACGGCTGGATCCGGTCGTCGCCCTGAGGTCTGACTGATGGCAATTATGACGCTCGCTCAGGCCCAGGAGAATTTTCTCGCAGCAATGGAGACACTGCGCTCGTCCAAGGTGCGCTCCGCGTTGACCGTGCTCGGCATCGTCATCGGGGTGTCCTCGGTGATCTCCATGGCGGCAATCATTCAGGGTCTGAACAAGTTCGTGCAGAACAAAGTGGAATCCCTCGGCTCGCGCACCTACTTTCTCACACGATTTCCGCCGGGGATGGACCCTGCACACATGCCGGAACGTATCCGCACCCGCAGATATCTTGAATACAACTATGCCGACTTCATCCGCCAAGCCGCTCCCGACGTGCAGATCGTGACCACCGTTGGCACGCGCGGCTTTTTCTTTGGGGATAGCAATCTGATTACCAGCGGGAACCATAGCGTAGAGAAAGTCATCGTGCGCGGCGCCGAACCCGAGTACACGGACGCAATTCCGTTGTTTGCGATCGAGCGAGGCCGCTTCATCAGCGCCTTCGATCAGCAGCACGGGCGTCCCGTCGTGGTGCTGGGCGCGGCCATTAGCGAATCGCTCTTCCCCACCACGGACGCTGTTGGGAAGACGGTGCGCATCAACGGTGGCGCGTACGAGGTCATCGGCGTTTTCGAGCACGACCAAGGCTTGTTCCTCGGTCCCGGAGTGGACATCTTCGCCATCATCCCACTGAGCAACTTCAAGAAGCAGTACCCGGAGGCCAAAGAGTTGGTGATGCTATTCACAGTCCCCAAGAATGTGAACATCGAACTGGCGCAGGGCGAGGTCATTCAGGCGATGCGCCGCTTGCGCCGTGTCCCCGCAGATAAGGGTAATGATTTTGAGCTCAGCTCGCCGGATTTTCTGAGTAATCTGTGGAATCAACTTACCGGAGCACTCGTGATCCTCACGACCGTGATCAGCTCGATAGGTTTGTTGGTCGGAGGCATCGGCGTTATGAATATCATGCTTATTTCCGTGACCGAGCGCACCCAGGAGATTGGCGTACGCAAGGCTATCGGCGCTCGCCGAGCGGACATACGTTTGCAGTTCCTGCTGGAAGCCGTGATCCTCACGCTGGTCGGCGGCACAATCGGCATCTTAATCGGGTCCGGCATATCCACATTGGTGCGTGCTCTCGCGCCTTCGATTCCCGCAACGCTGTCTTATCTGTGGGTGTCGATTGGTTTCGGGATCTCCGTCGGCGTGGGCCTGTTCTTCGGCTATTATCCGGCAAACGTGGCGGCCAATCTCGACCCCATCGATTGCTTGCGGTACGAGTAAAGATCCGACTCGCCTCAATTGCCGCGCATCAGTGGCCCTGAAAATCTTTCCCGTGTTCGCCGCTGCGCTGTGGATGCGCAGGAAGGTGCCGCAAAGCCGCGCTGTGTTTACCGAAGATTCTGCAGGGTCCAATCCGTGATTGTGGTCGGATGACGGGCAACTCTGACCATACCGCCGAGACATCAGCCGATCATTGATCGGTGGCATGGAGGCCATCGGTCATGAAGCGGAAACCCTACTCACGAAGAAAACGCACCACCACAAAATCTGTCCTGCGCCTGCCAGACGTCGAGCACGCCAAAGCGGCAGTCTCGAATAGCCTCACCAGCCTGGACGCCCAACGGGGTTATCGTCACGCCATCGATGAATTCGTTGACTGGTATTGTTCAGAACCGCGCTTGGCGTTCAACAGGATCGTGGTCTTGCGGTATCGCTCTCATCTCGAATCCCGTCAACTCGCGCCGGGCACAATCAACCTACGTCTTGGCGCCGTGCGTCGCCTCGCATACGAAGCTGCCGACTGCGGTCTTCTCAGCGCCGATTTTACTGCCGGTATTCGTCGCGTCAAAGGGCTGAAGAAGCTGGGCATTCGCCTCGGAAACTGGTTAACGGCAGAGCAAGCCAAGGCACGTTGGCAAGCCCCTGATCGCCAGCGACTGAAAGGAAAACGTGACCGGGCCTTGCTCGCATTGCTACTCGCGTGTGGCTTGAGGAGGCATGAAGCTGTGGCCTTGACATTGGATCATCTCCAGCAGCGCGAAGAGCATTGGGCCATTGT
>JABCZL010000037.1 GCA_013289685.1 Acidobacteriota bacterium
GCGTCCGCCGCAAACGCCAGCGGCTCAGTTCAAACGACCCTATCGAAACTGCCCCGACCACACGCCCGCGCACCCCCACACTTCTTCTTTCGGGGCAGTCCCGATAGGGCCCTAACGTTTATCGGTACCGATGTGGTGAAACTTCCTACAAGCCGACTTAGGAGGAGTCGGGGTTGGGAAGCACTAGGGCTGACCACACGGTGAAGCGTAGCTTACTCACTTTTGCACCAAAGGATCCCGCTTGCAAGCATCGAGTCTACGGTGTATACATGATGAAGTATACGCCGTAGACCTATGAGCCGATCTGCCAAGTCTGCTCCACCAAAGACAAGCACAGCCACCTCTATCCTGGTGGCCGCGCGAGAACTTCTTGACCGAGAAGGCGTTGCGGCAGTCTCGATGCGCCCCGTCGCGGAACGGGTCGGCATTACCCCCATGGCCATCTATCGCCACTATGCGGACCGCGCCAGCCTGCTGAATGCGGTTGCCGACGAGGGCTTCCTTGAGCTCGCGACCCGGGTGCAGACACTTCGGCTCAAGGGCGGCGTGGAGCACAGGCTGACGCAGGTCGGGGACGTCTTTCTGGACGCCGCGCTGCAGTTCCCCAACCTCTACGAGCTTATGTTTCTTGTGCCTCGCGAGGGGGCGCGGGTCTATCCCAAGGACTTCAAAGCAGGGCGCTCGCCTACGTTCAATCCGACCGTAACCATTCTTGAGCAAGCGATGCGCGCCGGCGAATTGCGACCTGACGATCCGATAGAGATTGCCTTCGAGCTCAGCGCGCTTTCGCATGGACTCATCGTGCTCTATCTGGGTGGTCGTGTGGCCCAGAGCGAAGAAGAGTTCCGTTCGCTTCACCAGCGTTCCTTCAGGAGATACCTCGATGGCCTTCGTCGATAAACGTCCTACACTCCTTGCGACCCTCGCTGTTCTTTCCACGGCCGCGCTGTTGCTCGCTGGGAATGGCATGAACCCGTTCTGGCCCTTCATGTGGGTCGCGCCGATCCCAGTTCTGCTGTTGGCTGCAGAGACCACCTCGTGGCGCGTCGCGGCCGGAGCCGCGGCACTCTCCATGCTTCTGGGCAGTCTCACCATGCTGTACTACCTACATTTCGTGCTGCAGGCCCCTGTGACGGCGTGGTTGATTCCATTTTCGATCGCCTCGCTGCTCTTCGCCGCGGGTGTCCTCCTGTTCCGTGGTCTCCTCCATCGTGGGGCAGTCTTCAGCGCTTTGATCGCGCTGCCCGCGTTCTGGACTGTCTGCGAATATCTGGCCAGCTTTGCGCCAGCGAACGGCACAGCCGGCAGCCTGGCCTATACGCAAGAGCGCTTTCTGCCCATCCTGCAAGTCGCTTCTCTTACTGGCCCGTGGGGCATCACATTCCTGCTGTTGTTGTTTCCTTCGGCAGTTGCCAGCGGACTGTATCTCCGGGGCAGGAGGCTCTTGGAGGCAGCGCCCGTCGTGGGATCGGCGCTAACTGTTCTCGCCGGGGCAGTCCTGTTCGGTGCAATCCGGCTGGCAGCACCGAACTCGCAGCAGAGCATCAAGGTGGGGCTGCTGGATACGGACACAGTGGTATTCGCCGACGAAGCCCCCGAAATGCAGGAGCTTATTAAGAGTTATGCCGAGCAGGCTGAGAGGCTCGCCCGCCATGGGGCGAAGATCGTTCTGATGCCCGAGAAGACGGGCCTGCTGCTCGACCGGGACACGAAGATAGTGGATCCCATTCTGCAGTCTGTAGCCGACCGCACAGGCGCGACTCTCGTCATCGGCGTGGTGCATGTCGTCGCACGAGATTCTTTCAACGAGGCGCGCATCTTTACGGCGGGTCAGCCCATCGCCACGTACGACAAGCAGCATATGCTGCCGCTCTTTGAATCGAAGCTGACACCGGGGACCTCGCTCGCGCTGTTGTCGGAACCGGCAGTCCCGATCGGTGTTGCGATCTGTAAAGACATGGACTTCATTCGCCCAGCGCTCGATTATGGACGCGCCGGGGTTGACCTGCTTCTCGATCCGGCCTGGGACTTCAACGTCGACCGTACTTGGCACGGGCACATCGCCATCATGCGCGGCGTCGAGGGTGGATATGCGATCGCGCACGCAGCGAAGGATGGATTCCTCACGGTGACGGACGATCGGGGCCGCATCCTCGGCGAGGTAAGGACCAACAGTGGAGCGTTCGCGTCGCTGCTGGTGGACGTACCGTTGCGTCACGACCAGACGGTCTTCGATCGACATGGCACTTGGTTCCCCTGGCTGGCAGGGCTGCTCCTGCTTATTGCTGCCGCACGATTGTTCACTGCAGCTCGTGTGGCATCAGGAGGACGCAGCTTGGAGTAGATGCGACAATTGGTCTCTGCCCGCTCGAAATTTCTCGGAATTTCCTGAAATCTGTCGAATGGGCCGCGTGTCATCCGTCAAACATTCAGGAGCGCACGGGCGCTCACAATTGTTCTCAAGGAGAAAAGGTGATGCAATTCGCTTTGCTAATCTTCGAACCGCCAGAAGCTTTTGCGGCACGGAATGCGGACGAAAATGATCCCTACCTCGGGGCGTGGCGAGCCTACCACAAAGCGCTCGTCGAGGCCGACATCTTCGTCGGTGGAAGCCCACTGCAACCCCCGGAGACCGGGACCACGGTACGACTGAAGGACGGAAAGCGGCGTGTACAGGATGGCCCCTTCGCTGATACCAAGGAGCAACTGGGTGGATTCACAATCCTGGAACTTCCCTCGCTTGATGCGGCGCTCGAATGGGCAGCGCGATGCCCAGCCGCAGCCATCGGTGTTGTGGAGGTCCGACCCGTTTCGCCTGAATACCTTCGCCGGGTCACGGGATGAGTGGAAGCGAACCGGAGAGCACTCACCGAACGATCGAACGTGTGGCTCGCGAGTCCTACGGTCGGCTAGTGGCTTACCTTGCCTCAAACACGCACGACGTGGGGAGCGCGGAGGATGCCCTCAGTAATGCGTTGTTAGCAGCACTCGAAACTTGGCCGCGAGACGGTGTGCCACTTAATCCAGAGGCGTGGCTGCTGACGGCGGCGCGCCGCTCTTTTATCGATCTAGTGCGTCATCGGCAAGTAGCCGAGGCCAACGAACCCACGCTCGCGCTCCTCAGAGAGGAGTCCAAGGAGCCCAACATGACTTTGTCAACAGAATTTCCAGATGAACGATTGAAACTGCTGTTTGTGTGCGCCCATCCGGCAATCGATCCGGCGATGCACACGCCGCTCATGCTCCAGACTGTTCTCGGCCTGGACGCCGTGCGCATTGCCCATGCCTTCTTGGTTTCACCCACCACGATGGGGCAGCGGCTGGTGCGGGCCAAGACGAAAATCCGCGACGCCGGCATTCAATTCGAAGTCCCCCAAGACCGCGAACTGCCACAGCGGCTCGACGCCGTCCTCGAGGCTATCTATGCGGCTTTCGGAATCGGTTGGGATGACATGGCCGGTGTCGACCAGCGCGGACGCGATCTGGCCGAGGAGGCGATCTGGCTTGCGCGAGTGCTTTTGCAGTTGATGCCAAAGGAGGCCGAGGTTCACGGTTTGCTGGCTCTCATGCTCCACTGCGAAGCCCGCAGAGGAGCGCGGCGAGGGCCGGACGGCCAGTTCGTCCCTCTTTCGGAACAGGATGCACAACAGTGGTCTCGACCATTAATCGAGGAGGCGGAACGCCATCTCGCCGAGGCGTCGAAGCGCCGCCCCATCGGCCGGTTCCAACTCGAGGCTGCGATTCAGTCGATTCATGCTGAGCGGGCGCGCAGCGGCCGGACTGAGTGGACTGCGATCATGCTGTTCTACGGACAGCTAATCCGGATATCGCCGACGCTCGGCACGCGAACTGGATACGCCGCCGCCGTAGCCGAAGCGAAGGGAGCCGAAGCAGGGCTGGCAACGTTAGATGGGATTGACCCGGACGATATCTCCGCCTATCAGCCGTACTGGGCGGTTCGCGCTCACCTGTTGCAGCGGCTAGGGAAAACACCTGAGGCCATGGATGCCTTCGACCGGGCGATCGGCTTAACCGAGGACCCCGCAGTGAGACAGTTTCTGCTCCAAAAGCGAGGCTGATTTCCCCTTTGTGGCTTGTTCAAACGCCGAGAACGGGATACGCCGCGGCAAGTTCCTGCCCCAAAGGTGGGTTTAACTTTTTCTTGCTTGCTCTGTCGAAATCAACTCTCCTTGCACGTCACCCATATGAAAGCGGCTTAGCGATCAGGCTTTGCCCGCTAGAGACGAATGATTAGGAGATCATATGACAATCAAAGACAAATCAGTTTTGGTGACTGGGGCCAATCGGGGTATAGGGCAGGCGCTGGTCGAGGAAGCATTGAAGAGAGGCGCGAAGCGAGTCTATGCCGGCACGCGGCAGCCCTTGTTCCATTTGGATGGGCGCGTCACGGCCCTGGCATTGGATGTGACCAGCGCGGCGCAGATTCAGGGAGCTGTCGAAAGAGTCGAGTCCCTCGATATTCTCATCAACAACGCCGGCATCGCTCCCTACGACGATCTGAGCAATTCCGCCGCTATCGAGCAGAGCCTGGCCGTCAACCTCTTCGGACCGTTCAACGTGACGCGCACTTTCCTGCCGCTGCTGCGGCGCTCCAAAGGAGCCATCGTCAACAACCTTTCTCTGATGGCGCTCGCACCCTTACCGCTCACGCCCGCCTACGCCATTTCGAAGGCGGCCGCGTTCAACATGACGCAATCGATGAGAGCGCTGCTGGCAGGCCAGGGTGTGGCGGTCCACGGCGTCTTTCTGGGTCCCGTTGACACCGACATGACCCGAGGCTTCGAGATACCGAAGGCCTCGCCTGAATCGGTTGCGGCGGGTATTTTCGATGGATTGGAGAATGGTGAAGAGGATATTTTCCCCGATCCAGCTTCACAGTCCATCGCCGAGGGCTGGCGCACTGGCGTAGCCAAGGCGTTCGAGCGCCAGTACGCAGGTTTCGTGCCAGAGAGAGCGGCAGCTCTTTAATAACATCACGGATGTCGCAACCGAAAGAGAGGATGGAGGAACGGATCATGAAGAAGAAGGATTTCACCACGACCTTTTCGGTCGATCAGTCCCCCAAAGAAGTCTTTGACGCCATTAACAACGTTCGAGGGTGGTGGTCAGAAGAAATTGACGGCAGTACTGACAAACTTGGTGCTGAGTTTAAGTTCCACCACAAAGATCTTCACCGCAGCACTCAGAAGATCATCGAATTCGTTCCGGGCAAGAAAGTTGTATGGCATGTGTCGGAAGCCCGACTTAACTTTGTCAAAAACAAGACCGAGTGGAATGGCACCGAGGTTGTCTTTGAGATCACCAGGAAGGACGGCAAAACCGAACTCCGCTTTACGCACGTCGGCTTGGTTCCTGCTTTCGAATGCTACGGTGACTGTTCAGGCGCATGGGGCTTTTATATCGACAACAGTTTGCGCGACCTGATCACGACCGGTAAAGGGCAGCCCGCCCTGAAAGATTAATCGCGGATGTACGTTCAACGAATAAGAGTCACAGCAGGAACTCCGGCCGTGAGACAGTTCCTGCTGCACCAAATGCAGAGCTTATTTTTCCTGTATTCCTCTGTCGAAATCGATTCTCGTCGCCCGTCATCACAATAGAGGCGGCTTAACGGTCAAGTTGGCCACCGAAGAGGTGCATGATGTGTCCATTCTGTTTTGCAACCGTAGGATTGGTCGTTGCCGGGGTGGTTTCCACCGGCGGGATTGCAGCGTTGGCTGTGAAAGTTTCTCGCAAGAAGAACGGAGCGGAAGAGATCGTCGGGAATCTGGACAAGAATCTGATCAACGAGGAGAAATGATAATGTCGACGAACAACGAGAAAGCGATGAAGACACCTCCGATCGTGTCGCAACAGGAGTGGGAGACTGCACGGCAGCAACTCCTCGTGAAGGAGAAGGCCTTGACCCGCTCCCGTGACGCGCTGGCCGCCGAACGCCGGCGGATGCCTTGGATGGTAGTGGACAAGAAGTACGAGTTCGATGGACCCAACGGCAGGGTAAGCCTGCTCGACTTGTTCGAGGGCCGTCGCCAGTTAATCATTTATCGCGCCTTCTTCGAGCCCGGGGTATTCGGTTGGCCCGAGCACGCCTGCCGTGGCTGCTCCCTGGGCGCTGATCAGGTCTCGCACCTGGCGCATCTGAACGCCCGCGACACCACCCTGGTCTACGTGTCACCCGCGCCGCAGGCCGACATCGCGCGCCTGAAGGAGCGGATGGGCTGGGAGATACCTTGGTACACATTCACCAACGGCTTCGACAAGGACTTCGGCGTCGCCGAATGGCACGGCCACAATGTGCTCTTCCGCGATGGCGAGCGGGTGTTCCGCACATACTTCATCAACAACCGCGCCGACGAGGCGATGGGGACTATCTGGAGCTACCTCGACATCACACCGCTGGGCCGTCAGGAGACTTGGGAGGATTCGCCGGAGGGTTACCCCCAGAGCGCTCCGTACAAGTGGTGGAACTGGCACGACAACTACAAGGCCGAGGCCTCGCCTCACCCGAAGTGGGTCGATATCCTCACCGACCCTCAAGGAGCCGCCGCCCGAAGACGCGACGAAGAGGAGAAAGCGGGCTAAAAATGGTCTCACAGTGGAAGTCATCCGGTGATGGCGAATCGGCGGCTGCGAGCGAATCGCGGCCGTCGAATTCGTTTCGAATGATCGCGGGCACCTCCACCTACTCTGCAGCGAAGTTGGACGGCTAGGTAACGGGAAGTCGGCCGTTCGGTAGTGATGACCTCAGGCTCATGAGGCTCCGGGTTCAAGTCCGATGGCATCGTTTACCGCATTTTGAAGGCGCTGCTTGCAGCCCAGGTAGCGTTCAGTGGTTTCGATGGAAACGTGTCCGAGGAGAAACTGGATCTGTTCGAGCTCACCTCCTGCCTGATGACAGAGGCGAGCACACGTTCTACGCAGATCGTGTGGAGCGAGCCCTGTCAGGCCGCGGCTCGCAGCTCCCTCTCTAACGATCGACCAAATCACCTTTGGCGTAAATCCATTTCCCCACGTCCGGCCTGCTTTGTTGATGGCCCTGAAAAGTGGGCCTGAAGTGAGTCCAGCGGACACTGTCCACTCATCGGTTGTTCTCTTCACCCAGTCGGGCATCGGGACCGTGCGGATGTGACCGCCTTTTCCGTTTAAATCTGCGATCACCCAGTGTCCTTCTCGGAGTTGAACATCTTCCAGCTTCAAGGCTGCAGCTTCCGCCCTTCTCAGGCCGCAGCCGATGAGGAGAGCGATCATGGCTTGGTTCCTCAGTTCCTTTGGAGTCGATGCGCCAAATGCGCCGATCAGTCGCTTGCCCTCTTCGGCGGTCAGCCAGTTGCCGATTCGAACGCCGAGCCGGCGGGCGCCCTTCACCCTGCGAATGCCGGCGGCCAGATCGGGACTTAGTAGGCCACAATCGGAGGCTTCGTATGCGAGTCGACGTACTGCTGCCAATCGCAGGTTGATTGTTGACGGAGCGTAATGACGCTGCTCCAGCGAAATTCGATATCGCGTTACAACCGTTTTGTTGAAAGCCAGTC
Organism: Acidobacteriota bacterium; assembly: GCA_013289685.1. Classification (GTDB taxonomy): domain Bacteria; phylum Acidobacteriota; class Terriglobia; order Terriglobales; family Acidobacteriaceae; genus Sulfotelmatobacter. Next base: position 7,554 of record JABCZL010000037.1, read on the forward strand.
GTGGCTCCGAGCAATACCAGTCAATGAACTCGCGAATCGCGTGGTCGTAGGAGCGCTGAGAACTGGGTGAGGTGAGGCTGTTGAGCACAGCCAATTTGGACTGCTCAAGATCCGGAAGCTTTAAGATGGTTTTTGGAGCTCGCTTCCGCTTCGCTTTTGCCTTTCGCGCCATTGCAACGGCCTCCTTTGGCCGTGGCAACAGCGTCAACCACTCCAGCGTCTCCTGACCATCTGCGCGTTTCTCAGGATCTATTTTGGGGTCACCACACCAAACGTAAGAAATCGTACGCTTGCGATACGCGAATCGCCACGCGCTGGATGAGCGAGTCGGCCTGAACTCAACTTCTGTTGTTTTCCCAATGGGAATGTGCCATTCTCCTGTTGGTAGCCAAAATGTGAAATGTGGTGATGTCAAATGTTCACGAAGACCAAGAAGGACGTGCAATCGGGGACGCTGGCCCTGATGGTGCTGAAAACGCTTAACGTGCTCGGACCCCAGCACGGGTACGGCATTGCTAGGCGGATCGAGCAGATCAGCGGCGACAAGCTCTTCGTTAACCAGGGCACTCTCTACCCGGTACTGCTGAGGCTGGAACAGGAGGGCGCGGTTGAGTCGGACTGGGGAACTTCTGAGAACAATCGGCGCGCCCGTTTTTATCGTCTGACGCGTGCGGGGCATAAGCTCCTCGAAGCCGAGAAGCGCGATTGGGAGCAAACCGCGGCGATCATCGCACGGTTCTTTGAAGTGAAAGCCGAGGATCTGGCATGAAGACTCTCAATAGATTCCTGATCCGTCTGCGCAATCTTGTCACTGGCCAGCGCGGCGATCAGAGGCTGCGTGAAGAGTTGGAAGACCACGTGGCGCGGGAGGCGGAAGCCAATATACAGGCCGGAATGAGCGAGGAAGAGGCGCGGCGGCGGGCGCGGATGAAGCTTGGCGCCACGGAAGCGATCCGAGAGCAGTACCACGCAGAGGAGGGATTGCCCTTGCTGGAATGCCTGGTGCAGGACACGCGATTTTCGCTGCGGCAGATGAGGCGTTCGCCGGGGTTCACGCTCGTCGTAGTGTTGACGATGGCACTAGGGATTGCGGCGACGACAACGATGTTCACGGTGGTGTATTCGACGCTGCTCAGGAGCTTGCCTTATCCACAGTCGGAGAGAATTGTCGCAATTCACGACACACGGATTGCCGGACAGTCTGCTGGGGGGCTGATGACGGGTCCGCGATTCTATGACATTGAAGCGCGAAACCGGAGCTTCTCCAGTCTGGCAATCTTTTACTTCGACGAGAGCACCCTCATTGCGGGAAAGAAGTTGCCTAACTATGTGAAGGGAGCGGGAGCGAATGCAGGATTCTGGGATGTCTTCGACACAGCGCCGATGCTCGGGCGGGTATTCAATGCGAGAGACGACGTGCCCCATGCCCCGCGAACCGTGGTGTTGAGCTATCCCGGATGGCAGCGGCTTTTCGGAGGCGACCCGAACATAATCGGACAACAGGTGAAGCTGGATCAGCAGACGGCGACGATTGTGGGCGTGATGCCGCAAGGTTTTTCTGCGCCGGGAGGCGCGGACCTCTGGCACGCGGCGCAGTTTAATACGAATGACTGGGGCAATTATCGGGGCGACGGATTGCGGGACAACAATGTATTTGGGAGATTGCGGTTCGGCGTGACCCTGGCGCAGGCTCAGGCCGATCTGGATCGGATCGGGGAGCAACTCAGGAAGGAGTATCCGTCGAGCGACGGCGCGTGGCGGTTCACGAGCGAGACGCTGCGCGAGGACTGGTACGGTCAGGTACAGTCGGCACTGGTGGTCTTGCTGATCGCGTCGGCGCTGCTGCTGCTGATCGCTTGCATCAATGTGGCCAACCTGCTCTTGTCTCGGGCGACGACTCGGCAGAGGGAGGTCGCTCTGAGGCGGGCGCTGGGTGCCTCGGGACGGCGCGTGGCTTTTCAGATTTTTGTGGAGAGTGTACTCCTTGCGTTGGCAGGCGGCGTTACGGGAATCCTCTTGGCATTCGTGCTGACTCGCATCGCCGCTGCCAGCCTGCCGGGAATTCTGGGGCGGCCGGGCACGATTCACCTGGACGGGATTGTTATTGGAGTCGCTCTGCTGATTTCGGTGGCAACTGGAACCGCGTTCGGAGTGATTCCGGTGCTGGAAACACGGAAGGTGCAGTTGCATTCGGCGCTCAAGCGGGGTGAGACACGCCTCGGAGGATCATCCGGCAACTGGTTGCGCAGCGTCCTGGTGGGGGTGCAGGTAGGTCTGTCTCTTGTGCTGCTGGTTGGTGCGTCGCTTCTGGGGGAGTCGCTGTGGAACTTGATGAAGCAGCCACTGGGATTTGAGCCGGAACACCTGCTGACGGTTCGGGTATTGTTGCCGTGGGACACGACGCCGGAAGCGGTAGGCAATTTCTACAACGACGTACAACAACGAATTGAAAATCTCCCAGGAGTAGAGGCTGTGGGGCAGATCAGTTCGCCGCCAGTGACCGATTTTCATGTGCACGGCAGCTTCAACGCGGACTGGCTGCCGCAAGTTGCCAATCAGCCGGCAATCAGCGCGGAAATCCGGAATATCGCCGGGAATCTGCTGGTGGCGATCGGGACGCCATTGCTGACAGGGAGAGCGTTTACCGCAGCGGACCAGGTCTCGACAGTGCCACCGGTACTCGTGAACGAAGCATTGGTGCGTGAGTTAATGCCGCAGGGAAATCCAATCGGACATCATCTGCTCGTGGATGGCCAGGCGCACGAGATTGTGGGGGTGGTTGCCGATGTGCGAGGGATATCAGGAGCGATCGCGGCGGAGCCTGGACCAGCCGTCTACTGGCCTGCGAACACCAATGGCGGGTGGCATCGCTACTTTATGGTGCGGACGAAGGTGCCGCCGGAGCAACTCGCAAAGTCGATCCGTGAGCAGGTATACCAGGCAGACCCGCGGCAGTCGGTAGGCGAGATCGAGACGATGGATCAGCTACTAAGCGATGCTGTGGAGCAACCACGGCTGAACGCAGCGGTGGTTGCGTCATTTGCCGGGATCGCATTGCTGCTGGCCTGCGTTGGAATTTATGGAGTGGTATCGCATTTTGCTGCGCAGCGCACGCAGGAGATTGGCGTCCGGATGGCACTCGGAGCGACGCGGAGTGACATTACACGACTTTTCGTGCGGCGGGTGATGGTCCCGGCAGCGATAGGCCTGGCGACCGGTACTGTGGTCTCGCTGGCGGCGAACAGGCTATTACGCAGTCAGTTGTACGGGGTGCAACCGGATGATCTGCGGCTTTACCTTGCATCCCTGCTGGTCCTGCTGGCGCCCCTGCTGGTGGCTACCCTCAGGCCGGCGATACGCGCAGGGAAGACAGAGCCGATGGAGGCGTTGAGAGCGGAGTGAATACAGGGCCATTAGTGGGGAACAACAGAGTGATTGACTGCAGAGCTGCGACGAAGAGCTATGCCTCTAAACCGGTTCTTCAAGGCATAGACCTCGTTGTAGAGCCTGGCATTTGTGCCCTCTTAGGGGCCAACGGCGTTGGCAAGTCCACGCTGCTACGCCTGCTCTCAGGATTAGAGGAGCCAGACAGCGGTTCCGTGTTCATCGGCGGACTGAGTTTCCGGGATCATGGAGTCAGGATTCGGCGGAATCTGGGTGTACTCCCCGAGGGGCTCGGGCTGTTCGAGTCTTTGACGGTCATCGAGAACCTGATGGCAGTTGGACCAATTTATGGACTCACGATGAGCGAAACAGCAGCTCGAGCAGCGGATTTGCTGGGGCTGCTCGATCTTACCCAAGGACGCCACACCGTTGCACGCAATTGCTCGTTCGGCATGCGGAAGAAGACCGCCCTGGCTATGGCCCTCCTGCACAAGCCGAGGTTTGTACTGCTGGATGAGCCGTTTGAGGGTATCGATCCCGCATCTTCCGCTGCCATTCAAATGCTGTTTAGCCAGCTCTCCCGCAATGGCGTTACGATCCTGCTCACCTCTCACATCCTGTCGGTCGTGCAAAAGTTAGCCACCCGCGTCGTCATTCTTTATGAAGGTCGAGTTGTATCAGATTTCAACCCGTCACCCACAGAAGCAGGAGTTGAGGAGGTGTACTTCAGCATCGCTGGCAAGGCCCAGCCGGAGGTGCCGGATTGGCTCAGATTCTAGCCCTTCTGTCCCTGTTGAAAAAACTGATGTTGAAGGAACTAGGCAGCGTTTCTTCCGTGCGTACCAATAACTTCCTGTTCTGCATCCTCCTTATTCTTACTGCAAGCGGGGGGACGCTGAGGGTGAAATTCTGGAGTACGTTCTTCTTTCAGATTGTCCTGCTTGCGCCTCTGCTGGTTACCTTTTCAGTGGATACGCAGCATCGATTGCCTCCTGAGCGGGTGGCTACGTGGCCACTGACAGGTAGAGAGCGACTCTTGCTCAGCTCCGTAAGTTTTGCGTTGAATCCATTATTTGTCGTGTTGTTTTTTGGCTACCTGTTCTGGATGGGCTTAGCCGCAGCTTTATTCTTCGTTCTCCTGGCACTTATCGTCCATACGACGGTTTTCGCCGTTAGCCGTCTCCCCTTCATACTACGAATTCCTGCAAGCCTCGGCCTCTCAAGGGCGCGCTTCGAGGTCGGCGGAATCGCGCAAGAGATGTGGCGAGAATTGCAAGGAACCCTCGACTTCTGGGTCGCGGTGCTCATCGCTGTTATCGGAACGTTGTATCGGCTGTTTGGGCGGGCACCAGAGCCCACAGCATTTCCTGTGCTGTCGTTAGTTGTGGGTATAGCAATGAGCACGGTTGCGCAACGCATGCAGCGCCTGGATGAAGGGCGAGCGTTGCTGCGCTATCGCCTCCTGCCGATAGCAGGTTGGAAGCTATTGGTCACGCAGGACATGACGTTCCTGATCCCGCTCGCCGTCATGGTTTCACTCCTAAGTCTACGAACAGGTGTTTCCTTTGGCTTGGTCGCTCTCGCAGTCGGACGATACCCTTCGCTGAGACAGCGGGCGAACCAGCGTAGATGGCGTTTCGTCGGAGGGGATCCCCGTTTCGGGGTAGCACAGGTACTCTTGGGTGGATTTGCTGGGATTGGAGCAGCGAGGTCAGGACTTTGGGTCTTGGCCGTTGCCTTCGCCATCTATCTGGTTTCCATATTCTGGGGCGAAATGCTCTGGAAGCGCTCCCTAACTGCTTAGTCCAATCTTGGAATGATGCGAAATAGCCAATGCGCTCATCGACGTCAGATAAATACCGGTATGTCGGCCGTTCGGTAGTGATGACCTCAGGATCATGAGGCTCCGGGTTCAAGTCCGATGGCATCGTTTACCGCTTTTTGAAGGCGCTGCTTGGAGCCCAGGTAGCGTTCAGTGGTTTCGATGGAAACGTGTCCGAGGAGAAACTGGATCTGTTCGAGCTCACCTCCTGCCTGATGACAGAGGCGGGCACACGTTCTACGGAGATCGTGTGGAGCGAGCCCTGTCAGGCCGCAGTTCGCCGCTCCCTCTCTAACGATCGACCAAA
>JABCZL010000038.1 GCA_013289685.1 Acidobacteriota bacterium
TGGGCATACGGAAAGAGACCGACAGCCTCGGTGAAGTCGATGTGCCGAGCGCCAAGCTGTGGGGGGCACAAACCCAACGGTCGCTTGAACATTTCAGCATAGGACAGGATCTGATCCCGCGCGAGATGATCGCGGCTTACGCAACTCTGAAGAAAGCCGCTGCGAATGCAAACCACGTAGGCGGGCGGCTCGACGACCAGCGGCACAGACTAGTTATTCAGACGTGCGACGAGATCCTCGCGGGCCAACATGGGGATATGTTTCCTCTGCATGTCTGGATGACTGGCAGCGGCACGCAATTCAACATGAACGTGAATGAGGTGATTTCCAACCGCTGTTGCCAACTCGCAGGCACACCGCTCGGGAGTAAAACGCCAGTTCATCCCAACGATCACGTCAACATGTCGCAGTCCTCCAACGATTCGTTTCCCACCGCGATGAACATAGCGGCAGCAGTCAACGTGAAAGAACGACTGATACCCGCGGTGAAGGCTCTGCGAGATTCAATCGCAGCAAAGGTTGAGGAGTGGAAAGACGTTGTGAAGATCGGTCGCACGCACATGCAGGATGCCACGCCGATCACGCTCGGCGAGGAATGGTCGGGTTACTCGGGAATGCTCAGCGACAACCTTGAGCGTATAGAAGATGCACTGCACGGTGTGTATCGCTTGGCGCTTGGCGGAACGGCAGTGGGAACGGGCATCAATGCAGCTCCGGATTTCGGCGAGGCGGCCGCTGCCGAAATTGCGAAGCTGACGAGCCTGCCTTTTGTGAGCGCGTCGAACAAATTCACGGTGCAGGGCGCCCATGACGCGCTGGTACAGCTCTCGGGCACACTTCGCACCCTCGCGGTCTCGCTGTACAAAATCGCCAATGACATTCGGTTGATGTCCTGCGGGCCGCGCGCGGGCTTCGCCGAGTTGGTGATCCCGGCAAACGAGCCTGGTTCATCGATCATGCCGGGCAAAGTGAACCCGACTCAGGCCGAGGCGCTGACCATGATCGCCGTTCAGGTGATGGCCAGCGACGTCGCAGTGGGCTTCGGCGGCGCGGGGGGCTACCTGGAAATGAACGTCTACAAGCCTCTCATCATCTTCAATGTGACTCACTCCATCACGATCATGACCGACGGATGCACCAACTTCCGGAAATTCTTGATCGAAGGGACGAAGCCGAATTTGAAGAAGATCAAGGAATATGTGGACCGTTCCCTGATGCTGGTGACCGCGCTCTCCCCCGTTATTGGCTATGACAAATCGTCGAAGATTGCGCATTACGCGCTGGATAACGACCTTACTCTCAAGCAAGCCGCACTGAAGCTGGGATTTGTAACGGAAGCCGAGTTCGACCGGGTCGTCGATCCGGCGAAGATGGTCAAGCCATATGTGGCAGCAACTCAATGAACAGAGAATGAACAGAAAGGGATAATGCAATGGCTCGCGACTCTCAGCCTCGGCCATCAGTCCGCCGATTACGTCGCGAAAACCTCGAACGCGAAGACCCCGGACGGAGTTGTACATATGGCAAACCTGGCAGTGAAAATATCGTCGCTCCTTGAAGCCGTGGCGCGAGACCTTTCCCTAGAACGCAAGACTTCGCTCGACAACCTGGTAGGCGCGGCGCTGAGTGAGTACCTGCTCTCTTCGCCGCGCCGCATGTACCAGATTTCGACTTCAACTGCTCTGGTCGAGGGTGTGTACTCGGGCTCGCTTTCTTCTCGGACACTTCTGAAGGAAGGCGACTTTGGCCTCGGTACTTTTGATGGGCTCGATGGCGAGATGATCATTCTCGACGGCGAGATATATCAAGCCTCCGGAAACGTGCGGCAGCGCTCGGATGAGTTTCTCGTCCCCTTCGCCTCTGTCACGCACTTTCGCGAAGACGCAGTTTTTCAAATCGATAAGGTCGAATGCTTGAAAGACATTGAACTGGCATGCGATCCACATCGAATTTCGGAGAATCTCTTTTACGCCATACGTGTGGATGGTGTTTTTGAAGCGGTGCACGCACGTGCAGTGCATCCGCTTCCACAAGGATCTCGGCTTCTAGACGCTGCCAAAACGCAACTGGAGTTCCACTTCCACAATGTCGAGGGCACCCTCGTCTGCCTTTGGTCACCTCGGTATTCGAGTTCGTTCAGCGTGCCGGGATACCATTTTCACTTTATTTCGAACGACCGCAGAAAAGGCGGCCACGTTCTGAACTGCACTGCGCAACACCTTCACGCACGCGTTCAGGTTGTATCCCAGTACGACGTTCGGCTGCCGGAATCAGGATCTTTCTTGACGACCAATTTCGACGAGGACCCAGCCTCCGATCTTGCAAAGGCGGAGTAGGCAACCGTAGAGGGATCAAAAGAATGGTTACTGCTCAACAAATCGCAAATCCGAGAACCGAAACGGCTCTGGAGAAAAAGACCGGGGCCGACGTAGTCGTAGAGACCCTGGAGGCCCACGGCGTAAGGCACGTCTTCGGCGTTCCCGGAGCCAAGATAGACAAAGTGTTCGACACACTTCGCGACTCCACCATAAAAACTGTGGTCTGCCGCCACGAACAGAATGCGGCGTTTATCGCCGGCGGGATCGGGCGCATGACCGGTAAGGCAGGCGTTGCGCTTGTTACCTCAGGCCCTGGGGTCTCCAATCTCGCTACCGGCCTTGTCACCGCGAATACCGAAGGCGACCCTGTTGTTGCTCTGGGAGGCGCTGTGGCAGTTGCCGATCGCCTGAAGTCTCTTCACCAGACGCTGGATTCAGTGGGCGTCTGCCGGCCAGTAACAAAGTATGCAGCAGAGATTGACTCGCCGGCGGCTACAGCAGAGGTGCTGTCCGCCGCGTTTCGGGCAGCCGAAGCCGACCGTCCTGGCTCGGCGTTTGTGAGCCTTCCGATGGACATTATGAAAGGTGGGGCGCAGTGCAGACCTATCCGGCTCTCAAACTTCGTCGACCAGGGCCCCGCGGCCAAAGGATCTATTACTGAGGCTGCCCGCCGCATCAACTCCGCAAAAGCTCCCGTGATCTTTCTGGGATTGATGGCAAGCAAACCAAAATTTGCTGAGGCAATTCGCAATCTACTGAGAACCACTACTCTGCCGGTGGTTGGGACGTTCCAGGCCGCAGGGGCTCTTACCCAACAGGACTTCCCCTACTTCGGTGGACGCGTTGGGCAGATCGCCAATCAGCCGGCGGATACTTTGTTGGACTCAGGCGATGTCGTCATTACCATCGGCTATGACGCGGTTGAGTATTGGCCGTCTCTATGGAATAAGGACAACAAACGGCCGATCATTCACATCGACGCAACTCCAGCCAACATCGAGAATGACTATTCTCCGGCTGTCGAGTTGATTGGGGATATTGAAGAGACACTCGAGGCGCTGTCGCCGCTCCTTCATCGTTCGCCACTTGCTGCCGAATCTGCCGAATTGCTGCAGTTGATCGCTCAGGATCGAAAACGGCTGATGGCTGAGGCGGCGGCAAAGTCTGGCGTCCCGATTCATCCTTTACGACTGATCAGCGAGCTGCAGAAAATACTGACGCCGGATGTAACTGTGTGCTCGGACATGGGAAGCTTCAGTCTGTATTTGTGCCGCTATCTCTTCAGCTTTCGCGCACGCCAGTTTCTAGTCACCAATGGTCAGCAGACGCTCGGTGTGGCGCTGCCCTGGGCCATTGCTGCCACGATCGTCCGTCCGCAGGAGAAGGTGCTCTCGATCTCCGGCGATGGCGGCTTCTTATTCTCTGCAAATGAGCTGGAGACCGCAGTTCGTCTGAATTCTCATCTTGTACACATGATCTGGATCGATGGCCACTACGACATGGTGGGTGAGCAGGAGCAAATCAAGTATCACCGCACTTCGGGAGTTGATTTCGGCCCGGTCGATTACGTGAAGTACGCCGAAGCTTTTGGCGCTACCGGCCTTCGAATTCAGCATCCGGATGAAATTGCACCAACGCTACGCAAGGCCTTCGATACACCAGGCCCGGTGCTCATTGGAGTGCACGTCGACTATCGGGACAACTTGAAGTTGTTTGAAGAAGTCCATGAAGGGAGCGTCCTGTAGACAGGGCAATGGAGCGCGTCTTCGGTGGTCGCTGCCATAGGCCAGGTACGGGTTGTATTACGCGGGTTGAAGAACGTCGATGCCAGATTATGCCAAGGTTAGCATGCAAACTCGTTTGTCTGCTGTGGGCCGCCTGGTATGGCTTCGCTGCCACAGCTTTTTCGCAGGCCGGGCAAGAGGAACCACTGCCCGGCCCGGATAGTCACGAAACCGGTCAGGCGCCGCACGGACACCTCTTCGGAGAGTGGGGCGGCGAGCGAACGCGACTGGAAGAGCGCGGAGTGAAATTCGATTTTCAGTACGTCAGTGATTCCCTCTGGAACCTCAAGAGCGAGCAGAAAGAGCGATTTTCAAGTTGGAACAGATTCCGCGGAACGGTGAACATCGACTTTGGGGAGTTGACCGGATGGCACGATCTATATTTCCACGCCACGGCGCTCTGGCAGGGCGGCGGCAATCTCGGAGCATATCTTGGGCTACTGACCAGCCCGAGTGGGATGTCGAGCGCGAATACTTGTCGCCTCGATTCATGGTGGATCGAGAAGCGATGGCTGGATGAACGCATCACAGCACGCATAGGCCAGTTTGCAGGGCAGGATTTCTACGGGGCTCAGCACTACGCGGCATCTTTCATCTTCGAGCCGATGGGCTATGCGTTGGGAAATCTATTTACGACCCTCGAATCTTTCGACCCTCCCTCGACGCCGGCCCTGGAAGTCCGCGTTGCACCGATCAGCAATCTTTACGTGAAATCGATGGTGGCGGCTGCGGTGCGCTCGCCCTTTTCGCAAAACCCGACAGGCCTGGTTCCGCAGTTCAATGGAACTCCAGTGAGCACCTCGGAGATTGGATTCACCCCGGGCAGGAAGGCGTCATCCATGCGTGCCTTCGACAACGTCGAGGGCCGAAAGGGATATTCCGGCCTCTATCAGTTCGGCGCCTCCTACAATCCCGCAAAGTTCACCTCGCCGACGAGTGCGACGCCGCGGTCGGGCAACTATCTTTTGTATTGGATGGCAAGCCAGGCTCTTTGGCGCGTGGACCCGAAAGCGGCAAAAGGTTTGGACGCTACGTTCGCCTACGACTGGAGTCCGGCAGCCATCAATCGCAACAACAGGCTACTCACAACGGGAGTGCGGTTCAACGAGCCGCTGCCTCTACATATTCACAACACCATGTCTCTGGGTTATGTGCGAAACAGCTTGAGCTCGCAGTTCCTTCCGCCCGGCATACCTGCATGGAAGACGGAGCAGGGGGTTGAGTTCAACACGCTGCTGGATGTCGGGCCGATGCTCCTTCTGCAACCCGTGATTCAGTATTACGCGAACGTGGGAGGGGGCGTGCAGCGGGCGGTTGTTTTCGGCTTCAGAACAAAGGTGGAGTTCTAGAAAGCATTCGGAGTCATTTGCAGTGGCAGCACACTAGGAAAGGAGATCGTTCATGAACCTCGGCGGACTTGTAGGAGCGCTACTGCCGGTATTCTTCGTCCTAGCGCTCGGTTACATTGCGGGCAAGCGAAACGCCTTCGATGCCCACCAAGCTGCGGGACTGAGTAAACTTGCGGTTTCCTTCGCATTGCCCGCGTCTCTATTTGTAGGCATGACCGAGATACCCAGGAATCTGCTTCTGCAGCAAGGCCGTCTCGTTCTGGCGCTAATTCTGGCTCATGTCGGCCTTTTTTTCGTTGCTTGGGCCATATTGGGATTGATACAAAGCGTGCGCGGAACACCGGCGATCCTTTACGCCATGATGCTGTCGACATCCGCCACCCCGGTCTTTGGTTTAGCCGTTCTTCAGCCGATCCTGGGTCCTACCGCAACTGGGGCAGTGGGACTCGTCGCCTTATCTATTAATCTCGTGGTGCCTGCAACTGTCGTTTTATTAGAGGTAGATGCGGCGAAGCATCGCGGGATCGCCAAGGACCATTCGACGTCGAGTCCTGTCCTGACCGGATTGGCGTCAGGTTTGAAGTCACCGCTGCTCTGGGCGCCAATTCTGGGAATTGCAATCGTCCTCGCCAAAGTACCCCTGCCGCGAGTGATCGCCGCATGCTTTCAGTTGATAGGTTCGACGACTTCCGGTGTTGCTGTCTTTGCTGTAGGCCTGGTTCTAGCGGCTCACGCGTTTCAGTTTTCCCGTGTTGTATTTCTCGGTACACTCGGGCGCCTCACTGTACAGAATGTGGTGCTGCTCGGTCTCCTGCGTTTGCTTCACGTCAACAGTCCTTTCGCGCGCGAGGCGTTGATTTGCTGTAGCTTCCCCTTGGCCACCGTTGTTGTGCTCTTCGCCGCGCGATATAAGTCCTCCGAATCTGAAACGGCATCCATGCTGCTGTTTTCGACACTCTCTTTAGCAGTTACGGTCCCAATCATCCTGTGGCTGACGCATCATTGGCCCGTGTAAACAGCAATTTTGGGGCAATTACAACGGCGGACAGAAGGAGAACTAGTATGGCAACTGTTACCTCTACAAACCATCCCGATATCGTTCTTATTGGCGCAGGCATCATGAGCGCTACGCTGGCAGTGATCCTGAAAGAACTTGATCCCAGCCTGAAAATAGAGATTTACGAAGTCCTGGGCAGCGAGGCGCAGGAAAGCTCGAATGCATGGAACAACGCCGGCACCGGCCATGCCGCACTCTGTGAGTTGAACTACACTCCAGAGAAAAGTGACGGCAGCATCGACATTTCCAAGGCTCTGGAGGTTAACACCGAGTTCGATCTTTCCCGTCAACTCTGGGCCTATTTGGTGAAAAAGGAGGCGATCAAAGACCCTCAGTCCTTTATTCATCCCGTGCCCCACTGCAGTTTTGTGCGGGGATCGGAGAATGTCGCGTTTCTCAAGAAGCGCTTCGAGGCGCTCACTGCTCATCCCCTCTATCACGGGATGGAACATTCCGATGATAAGAAGCAGATCGAGGAATGGTTCCCGCTGATCATGGAAGGGCGCAATCCAAGCGAGCAAGTTGCGGCGACGCGAATGCCAACCGGTACTGATGTGGATTATGGCGCCCTCACAAAAGATCTCCTCGATTCCTTACGTGATCAGGATGGATTCTGCATTCACTTTTTCAGTCGAGTGCAAGATCTGCGCCGGGATGGGGATCTATGGAATGTGCAGATCCGGGATGAAAAAACCGGCGAGCAGCGGGATGTTCGAACCAAATTCGTTTTCATCGGCGCTGGCGGCGGATCGCTGCCACTGTTGCAAAAATCTAAGATTCCCGAAGGGGATGGCTATGCTGGCTTTCCGGTGAGTGGCATCTGGCTTCGCTGCGACAATCCTGCAGTTGCCGCTCGCCACGATGCGAAGGTTTATGGCAAGGCTGCGACTGGGTCGCCTCCCATGTCAGTACCTCATCTTGATCGACGCCACGTTGAAGGAAAGGTCTCTGTGCTCTTCGGTCCTTATGCAGGCTTTTCGACGAAGTTTCTCAAGCATGGATCCTATCTCGATCTCTTCGGCTCCATCGACCCTGAAAACCTACTGCCGCTGTTGGCTGTCGGCAGGGATAACGTGGCTCTCACAGAATATCTGATAGGGCAGGTCCTCGAGTCCGCGGACGCGCGGTTCGCTGCACTCCAGGAATTCCTTCCCTACGCCATGCAGGAGGATTGGAAGGTCGAAGTAGCAGGACAACGCGTGCAGATCATCAAAAAGGATCCCACCCACGGCGGCATCCTGCAATTTGGAACGCAGCTGGTCATGGCCGCCGACCGTTCCATCGTCGCGATGCTGGGCGCTTCCCCTGGTGCTTCCACGGCAGCGTCGATCATGCTTCAAGTCATTGAGCGCTGCTTCGCAGACAAATTGAAGGCCGGGCGATGGTTGGGCAAACTGAAGGAAATCATTCCTTCGTACGGTCAATCTCTCGCCGACGATGTTGCCCTTTGCCAACAGGTGCGGGCCGAGACTGCGGAGTTATTGAACATCAACAGCATGGAGGAGGTTACACAATGATTCGAGCTTATCGTCTCTACACCGGTTCTGACGGAAATTCCCACGTGGTAAGTGGCAGTGTGGACGGAGGTAAATTGGTCGAAGCGGTGTCGATCCTTTTCAAGGAAACGCCAGCGCATTCGTCGTTTGACTGGCACAATGATCCGATCCCTCAATACGTCATCACATTGGCTGGCATACTCGAATTTACAACCGTAGGCGGCGAGACCTTCACGATCCATCCCGGTGAAGTCCTGCTGGCAGTGGATCACACCGGGTCCGGCCACAAGTGGCGTTTGATCAACGACGAGCCCTGGATACGGGCTTACGTGGTCTTCAAGGAAGGCGCCGATACTCGTTTCGTACCGGATCCTGCACATGAAGCTGCTTGATGGATCAGTATCTAAATAGCGACACCATGACCTTGGAGGGCCGCGCCGACCTGGTTCTCGCTGTGGCCCGGGTTCAATACGTCAACGGTCAATCTACTGACCAGGTCCTGGCTTCAGCCGAGCGCTTGGGACACACTCTCGGACTGCGCGCTGAGATCATGCCGCGCTGGGAAGAACTGCAACTTAAGGCCCAAGACGGCGCCAGCGGCACCAGAGTGATCACCGCAGTCGCGGCCGATCCCACCGGCGTGGCCATGAATCGCGTGGCTTCCGCGATGCGCACAATCGACGACCTGGCCGCCGGTCGACTTGCGCCCGCCGCCGCAAAGGAGGCGATCCGCACGGCCTCACAAGCGCCTCTGGCGCCGACGTGGCTGTTCACGCTCGCGGCGGCGGCGGGTGCCGCGGCGTTAGCGGTGGTCTTCGGTGTCCAACACCTTCCCGCGGCGGCGCTCATATTCGTGAGCGCGGGGGCCGGTGCCATTCTGCGCCGAGGTTTAGCGCGGTACAGCGCCAACGTTTTCCTGCAACCATTTTGCGCTGCGTTGCTCGCGGGCGTAATCGGGGCGCTGGCGGTTCGGTACGACTTGAGCTCGACACTTCGCCTTGTCGCGGTCTGCCCATGCATGGTCCTGGTGCCGGGGCCGCATATGCTCAATGGCGCGTTGGACGTCGTCAGGGGGCGTATCGATCTCGGCGCCGCACGCTTGATCTATGCGGGGCTGGTAGTTATGGCGATTTCGACCGGACTGCTACTTGGACTCGCCCTTCTCGGCGTCTCGTTACCGGTCGATCAGGCCGGCAGAGCTGTGCCCCTGTGGCTCGACACGATGGCCGCCGGCGTCGCTGTTTTCGCCTACAGCGTCTTCTTCTCCACGCCGCCGCACATGCTGGCTTGGCCGGTGGCAGTCGGCATGTTGGCCCATGCTCTGAGGTGGTGGTCACTATCTGTACTTGGCTCTGGCGCAGCACTCGGCGCCATGGTTGCTTGCTTCCTCGTCGGGCTGATCCTCACGCCCGTCGCGCGCCGTTGGCACATGCCATTTGCGGCCATTGGCTTCGCCTCCGTTGTGTCCATGATTCCAGGCGTCTACTTATTCAGGATGACGAGTGGCCTTGTGCAACTTGCCAACGGCTCGCATACGACGTGGGAGCTCTTAAGCGCGACAATCGCCGATGGCATGGCCGCAATCGCAATCATCCTGGCGATCAGCTTCGGCCTTATCGCTCCGAAATTGGTCATTGATTACCTGGGCGAGAGATCGATGCAGGCGAGGCCTTGAAGGGCGAAGCAATATGCCGATGTCCACCAAGGACTCCCGTCTAATGCATCCCTGGAACTCCCCATGGGATGACATTTCAGTGCAGTCGGGATTGGAGAAGAGGCCTCCGGCATTGCTCAGGTACGGCCGACAGCTGCTCTGGTGACCCAACAGCGGCAGTTCGACGAAGGCTTCGCGTTAACGCTGTAGGGGATGGCAGACCGGCTTGAAGGACGATCATCACAGTCCCCGAACTGAGACAACGTCTTGCGAATCATCGAAAAGACCGCCACCCCGCCAAAGAAGAAATCGGTTCTTGATTTCCTGCTTGGCCGCCCGCTTTCTTCCGACGAGGATGTCAAGGAACAAATCCGATCTTCGGTCGGCGTTCCCGTGTTCGGGCTGGACGCGCTAAGTTCCGCTGCATACGGCCCTGAAGCCGCGCTGACCATTCTGATCCCACTGGGCCTCGCTGGAGTCGCCTACACCATTCCCATCAGCCTCATGATCATCGTTCTGCTGAGTATTGTTTACTTCTCGTATCGGCAGACGATTGCTGCTTACCCGACCGGTGGCGGATCGTACAGCGTGGCCTCAGCGAATCTTGGCCAACGCGTCGGTTTGTTCGCCGGTGCCGCGCTGATGATCGACTACATTCTCAACGTTGCCGTGGGAATTTCCGCAGGCGTGGGTGCAATGGTGTCGGCCATTCCCGCGCTCCAGCCACAGACTCTGCGCCTTTGCCTTGCCATTCTGCTGGTGCTCACTTTGGTGAATTTGCGTGGCATTCGCGAGGTTGGATTGGCATTCATGCTTCCGACTTATGTGTTCGTGGGCTCGCTCGGCGCCGTGATTGTCGTGGGACTCTTTAAAACCTGGAGTGGTGGGGGGCATCCGGTGCCGGTCGCGCCGATCCTAAGGCCGGGGCCGGCGGTCGCTGCAGTCAGTGCGTGGCTGCTGGTGAGAGCGTTCTCCAGTGGCTGCACTGCGATGACGGGTGTGGAAGCAGTGAGCAACGGCGTGCAAGCCTTTCGCGATCCCAAAGTCAAGAATGCTCACGCAACCTTGACGGTCATCATCGCAACCCTGATTTTCCTGCTGGCCGGAATTGCGTATCTTTGTCGTGCCTACGACATCGCTGCAACTCCACCGGGGCAGCCCGGATATCAGAGTGTCCTGTCGCAACTCACCCTGGCGGTGACTGGCCGAGGCGTCTTTTACTTCATCACCATGGCTGCAGTCCTCACAGTGCTGGCTCTTTCCGCGAATACTTCCTTCGCCGATTTTCCCCGTCTTTGTCGTGCCATCGCGGAAGACCAATGGTTGCCGGATCCGTTCACGATCCGTGGTCGCCGACTTGTGTTTTCGTTCGGCGTCTACGTATTAGCACTTCTGGCCGCATCTCTGCTTATTGTCTTCGAAGGAGTGACCGATCGTCTGATTCCACTTTTCGCGATCGGCGCATTTATGGCATTCACGCTTTCGCAAGCCGGCATGGCCATGCATTGGCGACGAACCGGAGGCCGTGGGGCATTCAGCAGTATGCTGATCAATGGGGTGGGAGCGCTGGCTACCGGCTGCACTACATGCGTAGTGATTGTGACGAAGTTTACCGAAGGCGCATGGATTACCGTATTGGCTATCCCTGGGCTGGTTTGGTTAATGTCCGCAGTTCACCATCATTACGAGAGAATCGAGCGTGAAGCGGAGAGCAACGGTCCAGCCGATCTAAAAGATATTCCGCGCCCGATCGTGATATTGCCGCTGCAGCGTTGGGACAAAGTTTCAGAGAAAGCGCTGCGATTTGCCTACACGCTCTCGCGAGACTTGGTCGTAGTACACATCACTCCCAAGGGCCAAGATGGAACACCGTTTACTGATGAGTTAATGCGTGTGTGGGGGGATTTCGTCGAAAAACCCGCGCGGGAAGCTGGTTTCAAGCCGCCCGAATTGGTGATCCTGCACTCTCCGTATCGGTCGGTCACAACTCCGATTTTTCGATACGTGCTGGAGATGGAGCACGAGCACCCAGACCACCCGATCGCCGTACTTGTTCCGGAGCTAGTGGAGTGGCGTTGGTACTATTATTTTCTGCACAATCAGCGTGCGACTGCTCTGAAAGTGCTTCTCTATGCAAAAGGCACGGGGCGCATAATCGTCATCAGCATGCCGTCGTATATGCAGTCATGAGCCAAGCAGTCCTGCAAAGCCGTGCCCCTGTGGCTCGACACGATCGCCGCTGGCATAGCTGTCGCAGCCTACGGCGTCTTCTCTCCCACACCTCGGCACATGTTTGCTTGGCCGGGAGGTCGGCAGGCTGGCCCATGCTGTGAGGTGGTGGTTACTTGCTGTGCTTGGCTCTAGGGCCCTAAAAGACGTATTTCAGGGCAAACTGCATGATCCTAGGATCGTAGGATTGAGTGACCTGACCAAATGTCCCGCTATTAAGCGTAGTAAAAGGATTAGTCGGATTTCCGGGGTTGGCGACGAACGGC
>JABCZL010000039.1 GCA_013289685.1 Acidobacteriota bacterium
CTACTTCAAACAAGGAACCGAGCCTTCGGCCCGAATGGCGCGCCGACTACTTCGCGGCAAACATCGGCGACCCGGACGGATACAACATCGAGATTGCCTATAAGCCTTGGCTCTACAAATAAAAGGTGTGAGCGGCAATGGCGAGGCTGACGTGAGAGCGCGTTGTTGAGGGATTCTCATTGAATGCGAAAGTTCAATCTCGACCGGACTTGTTGCTCCTCCTGTCCTTGTTACTGGCGATTCTGTTGACTCCGGTGTTGAACCAGGATAATTGGAGGCGGCTGGTGCTCGTGGCCGTCACCTTCATACCAATTGTCTTATCCATTGTCCGGTTGTCGCAGATCAAAAGGTGGATGTGGCCATCGCTTCTGTTGGCATTGGGCAATGCGGTCTTTGTGCTGGCGGGCAACACGTTCCCAAGCCCGACCCTGACCGGAATTCGATGGGTATTTCTCGCTGCCTTCTTCGGGCTCACGGCCACAGGTCTTTTCTCATATCTCAGGAATTCTCGTACGGTCGCTCAGGCGGAGCTCTACACTGCTGTCAACATCTATTTATTGCTTGGGTTGCTGTGGGCGGCGATTTATCTGGCGATAGACGCTTTCTCTCAAGGTTCAATCCAGATAAGTCGCTCCGCCGACCGTCAGACCGAGCTGCTTTATTTCAGCCTGATAACGCTCTCTACCGTCGAATATGGCGATATCGTGCCGCTCAGCGGAATGGCCCGCATACTAACGGCACTGGAAGGGGTGACGGGGGTTCTCTACATAGCGACTACGGTGGCGGTTTTGGTAGGCAGGTTCAGAAACGAATCTTGGGAGTAACTGCGCCGGGTCGAGAACCGCGAAATTTATGACAACTACAAACCAGGCGTCTTTAGATGCGTCGATGACCAATCCAACGGTCGGCCAAAAAAGTCTTGTCGTTGTGGGCGCGACTGGAATGGTCGGCGGCTACGCTCTTCGCTACGGGCTCGACAACTCAGACGTGAAAAATGTTACGTCGATTGGCCGCAAGAAACTTGGCATTTCACATCCGAAGCTGAAAGAAGTTCTGCATCAGAACTTCGCAGACTGTTCCCCGCTCGCAGACGCACTCTCGAACCAGGATGCGGTGGTCTATTGCCTGGGGACCTACACTGGCTCTGTGTCGGACGCGGAACTCCACAGAATAACCGTGGACTATACCGTCGAGTTCTCACGTGTTCTCCGCGGTAGTAGCCCCGGTGCGGCGTTCTCATTCCTAAGCGGAAACGGCGCCGACCCGACAGGACGAAGCCGGCTTGCGTTCGCGCGCTACAAGGGAGAGGCTGAGAACGCAGTGCTAGCGGCGGGTTTCCCGCATGTTTACCTTTTCCGGCCTGCGTATATCTACCCCGTCGAGCCGCGGAACGAACCGAACATCAGCTACCGGCTGCTGCGCACGGTCTATCCGGTATTCCGGGTGCTGTTCCCGAACCAGGTCATTCGCGCCGATGATCTGGCCCGCGCCATGGTGGATCTTGTGCTACGACAGACGCACGAGCGCCAAGGCCTGATTTTGGAGAACCGCGATATCCGAGCCATGGTCGAGTCGCATGTGCCCCTCGGGAATCGCGTTACGTGAAAAAACCCGATTTCAATGAGGACTCAGGAATTGAATCACAAATTGAGGCCATGAATGAAAAGAATCGTGATCATCGGCGGCCGCCTCGGGCAAACTTCGAATGGATCATGAGTCTTAGCGTGCCGGAGACAAACGATCCTTTCGCCTACGCAAGCAGGCGCTAGTGTCCGCCGTTCAGGACTCTCGTCGAAGCTAGTGATTTCGCGTCACTCCAGTTCCTCAATCCGTCAGCCGAGGGTTCACGAAGGGTTCGATAAGCGTTTCTGAGAGTGCTTTATGGCAGAACGTATTGAAGGAATAGCTGTTGAAATATCGCCATATCGCTCATCGAGGGGTTTTGAGTGCTATGGCCTCTTAACGACAGTCCTTGCCCTATCGTCCTTGCCTGCACCGCATTAAGAGCCTGTAGTTCTGGAGTGACAGGTGATGCCGCAAAGGCATCGCGCAGGCATCGAGAGATATACGCGAACGCAGATACTATCACCGCGAGGCCAATACTTACATCGAAGAATCCACCAATCAGAAACCCGATCAGAACGAGCGCTCCGACCATTATTCCAGACATCCTATTGCTTTGCGTTCTCCAGTTTACAAACCGAGCTATTTCTCTTGGCCACTTGAAATCCCAGTAAAGATTAAACACTGGGATGAAATGGAATCGGACGGCGCGTTTTGGGGAGATTGGATGAGACCATCCGTCGACGTTGTTGACAACATAGTGATAGGCGGACACGCAATGCAGCACGTAGGCCGTGGAAACAAACGCGCCGGCAAGGGTCAAGGCGGCAGTATAACCACCCGCTGAGTGCGCTTCCGGCGTTCCCCTTGCAAGTTCCTGCTGCACGCCCCAGACAATCTCCAACACAAACAAAACAATCGCTAGTCCAAATCCGAAACGCAGGTTAGGCAACTGCGTAGACAGGCGCTCAATGTGATTCTGGGTCGTCATTTTGCAGCAATCTACATCACCGAGAAGTCCAGTCAAACGGAGGCGGAGATGCGCGGGTGATACCGCCACATACAAGCAGTCTAGAACGCGACACCGGCTCACAACAAGCGTGGTTGTTGCAAAATCGCGATAACGCTCACTGATGGGGTTTTGAGCGCTATGGCCTGATTGCGACAGAGAGGCCATACGAACTCTGGCTATAATTCTCACGCTGGGATTACTCTGTTAGCTGCCTTCCTCGGGGAGATGAATATGAAAGGAACGGTAGAGTGCATAAGATGTCACGCGCACATGGAGTCCGGCTGGGTGGCGGATTACACACACCGTGGAGTTGACCGACAAAACTGGTCTCCGGGGGAACCTCAGCCGAGTTTCTGGACAGGTCTCAAGGTGGAGAAAGAGCACGTCATTCCGGTCACAACGTTCCGATGCCCGAATTGCGGCTACTTGGAATCGTACGCACTCCCGCAAAACATTTCAGACAGATAGCTGTCGAAATATCGCGATAACGCTCATTGATGCTGTGAGTGGGATCGGCTTCTTTCAAGGTATAAAGGATCGAAGTCAGCTTGGTCTCCAACGCTCAAACAGTGCAGTAAAACTGTAGTAGTTCCATGTTCAGAACGGTTCATCTTGAGTCAAATCCGCGCAACAATGACGTCTGGTAGCCCGTTGAAAAATATAGTGGAGTAGAGAATTTTCCTAACGGTTCAGAACCCACTGTGGAACTCAAAATCCGCCATTGTGTTGTGGTTTCTAATGCCCGCCGGACTGGTCCCAATAAACGCGCTTGTGTGGACTAATCGGGCGAACTTCCGGAATGTCCGCAACCCTTCATTTGGGGGGACTTCCCGCTTGCCCGTGATCCAGGAGTTTCTTGAATCGATTCACACAAGTCGGCCAGCCGGAAGCTATCCAGAAACGGGCTGGGGGAGATGAGAACAACCGACGGGACCTCGCTTCCCCGAAGCCGACTTCTGGCCCGGGACAACTTCCGGTTAGCCCGTCAACCAGACGAAGACCAGGTTCCGCCGCTCCGGGCCGGATCAGCTTGGCTGGCCGTGCCACTTACTTCTTCAGCGCTGCCCTGAAGTCCGTGACCACGGTGACGGATTGGCTCACCTGTTGCTCAACCCGGTCGAGAAGGAATTTCTTGCCGTCGGGCGCAACGTCGTAGAAAACCTGTGGAGCGGACCAGTTGGTGACGAGCCTCTCAGCAGCCCCGAACTGTAGTGCGCCGCCGCTACCCGTTACCGGGACCGCGAAAAGATTGTAAGTCAGGTCCATGTAGAAGAGTTCTTTGCCGTCCTTGCTCCACCGCGGCCCGGCGCCCCCGTTAGCCGAAACCTGCCACTTGCCCTGTCCGCCGCCAAAGGGCATCACGTAAATTTCCGACCTGCCCGATTCGGCCGAGTGGTAGGCGAGCCAGCGGCCATCTGGAGAAAGTTTTCCATTCGTACCCCGCTCCACTACCACCGACGGCTTGTGCTCTCCTTGCAGCGGCAGGGCCAATATCTCCCTTAAGGGGCCACCAGGGAGCGGCAGCGAATACAGCACATACTTGCCGTCGCGCGACCAATCGTGGAGGCCGGGCTGCTGGTCAACAGTGAGCAAACATTCTTCCGCGCCGCTGCCGTCGGAGGGCTTGCGGCAGATGGCAAAGTGACCGTTTTGAGCAGAGGAGTAGGCGATCCATTTGCCGTCGGGCGACCAGATGGGCGAAACATTCCCCACCGGACCAAAGGTGACTCTGGTGCGCACTCCGCGCGTCAGATCCAGCACCCAGATATCGGTCTGGCCGGCGTTCATCTGGAGAGCGACGCGGTCTCCTTGCGGGGAAAGGACAGCGCTCTGCAAGTCAGGCAGCTTGTTGGCAATGGTGCTGATCTTCCCGCTGCGATCCATCCAGACCAACTCCAGGTCGCCTGAGGCGCCGCTGCCGAAAACCAGGAGCCCATCGTCGGAAGCTGAGGCGTCCATATGCCAAGTGCTGGCGTCGTTCATCACTCCCTTGGCCACATTCTGGGGTTCGCCACTCAGCGTTCCAGAGGCGGGGTCGAAGGGCTGCGCCATCAATTGGTCGCCACGCCCGAAAAAAAGAAAACCACTGGCATAAACGGCATTGGTTTGAGAGCGAAACAGCGGACGATTTTCCCGTCCGTCGAGGGATGCGTAGTAGAGCCTATTGTTCCCCGACTTGGAAGCATCATGGTGAAGCGCGATGTAGAGGAAACGCTTACCGTCGGGAAGGAAAGACGGCCAGCGATGCGAGGTGTGCAGAGCGGCGTCAAGTTTCGTAATCGGAACCGGAGTGCCCCCGCTGGCGCTCACCCGCATGAGAGGCGCTGTGGGAGCTGGAGAGAACAGGATCACTCCACCCGATCCCCAAGCACCGCCGCGACCGAGCGGTGCGTCGCAAATTATCTGTGTCGAGCCACCTTCAAGGTCGACCGTCTTAAGCTTACCGTCGGCAAAAAATCCCAGGGAACGGCTGTCAGGCGACCAGAAGGGGAAAGTTGCGCTGTCGGTGCCGGGCAGTTCGCGAGCTTCCACCGCGTTGGTGAGACGGACCCAGAGTGCGGTCTTGCCGTCGGCGCCGGTGGTCGCAAACGCGAGGTAGGTACCGTCAGGCGAAAGGACCGGTGGGCCTGCAGAATCACCAGTCAGGTTGAATGTGGTTTTCTCAGGAGGATCAATGACGGCGCGGATCGAGCGCGCAGACTGATCCGGCCGATAGAAGAACATGGCAGCCGCCGTCAGAACAATCGCGGCTACCAAAGCCGCAGCCCAGCCAATGCGCTCCCTCTTGTTTGAAACCGACGCAGGCGCTGCCACGGCATCAGCGACAGCCACTGAGGAAGACTTGTCGCCCGCAATAAACTTCAGTTCAAGCTTAATGTCGTGCGCCGCCAAATAACGATCTTCAGGGGCTTTCTGCAGACACGTCGTAACCACGTGCTCGAAAGCCGCCGGCGTTTGCGGCTTGAGCTTCCTCACCGATTCCGGATCGCTCTCCAGGATTGCGGATGCCAGCGAGATTTGGCTCTTTCCTGAAAATGGCCGCTTCCCCGCGACCATCTCATACAACACTGCCCCAAAGGCAAAAATATCGGAACGCGCATCAGCTTCTTTTCCTTCAATCTGCTCCGGCGACATGTATTGAATCGTGCCAATCACGCTTCCCGCAGTAGTCAACGGCGTCAGCGGACTCGGCCCACTCAACGTTGCCACTGCCGTAAAGGAAGGTGGCGCCGTCCCCGATCCAGAGCCGGAAGAAGAGGCCGGCGCTCCCAGCGGTTTCGCCAGGCCAAAATCCATCAGCTTGGCGCCGCCCACGGTCAGCATGACGTTCCCCGGCTTCAGATCACGGTGCACAATGCCGCAGCGGTGCGCGACTGCCAAAGCTTCGGCGACGGCGATTCCGATCTTCAAGACATCGGCCAGCAGCATCGCGCCTTTGCGCAGCCGTTCGGCCAGAGTCTCACCCTCCAGAAACTCCATCACCAGATAATCGGTTCCATTCTGCGAACCGATGTCATAGAGCTGGCAGATGTGCGGATGGTTCAGCGAGGAAATGGCCCGGGCCTCCCGCTCCATGCGCTGTTTCAGCTCCGGCGAAGAAGAAAGATGCGAAGCCAGAACTTTGATCGCTACCGTGCGATCGAGACGAGTATCCGTCGCACGGTAAACCTCTCCCATACCGCCCGCACCGAGCGGCGATTCGATTTCGTAGGGGCCGAGTTTTGTGCCAGAAGTCAGAGCCATGCGTGCGCGCAATTATAGCCTGTGCAGCACGTTGCACGCGGATGGCAATAATTCTGGGTGTGGGGTCCGCAAACCGGATGCTATCCCGAAACGGGCTTCGATCCCATAAGTTCGAAAGACCATACTGAGCGCGCGGCTAGGGGGCCGCCAGTATGGCGCATCGGAAGACATCGAAACGCTCCAAGACAAGAAGTATGCTTCGACTAGCCGATTTGGAGCAGTCGAAGAATGCGGTTCTTCACTCGCTCGGCGCGGCCAGTTCGCAAGAATCATACGGTCACGCCATCGACGAATTTATCGGGTGGTACTGTTCCGAACCACGTCTGGCATTTAATAGGACGGTCGTCCTCCGGTACCGGTTCTTTCTCGAAAAGAAGAACCTCGCGCCCTCCACGATCAATGTACGATTGGCCGCCGTCAGGCGCCTGGCTTATGAAGCCTCCGATACCGGCCTTCTGAGCCCTGACCTGGCCGCAGGAATCCATCGTGTCAAAGGCGCAAAGCGTCTAGGGTACGGATTGGGAACTGGTTGACCGTCGATCAATCCAGAACCCTGCTCGGCGAACCGTCAGGCAGCCTCCGAGGCAAACGTGATCGGGCGATCCTGGCGCTGCTCATCGGATGTGGACTGCGACGGGCCGAACTTGTTGGACTCGGAACGGAAGACTTTCAAATCCGCGAGGAGCGCTGCGTGATAGCCGACCTGGTTGGCAAAGGAAAGCACATTCGGACCGTTCCTGTTCCACTCTGGGCCAAACGCGCCGTCGATGAGTGGATTGCGGCGGCTCGCATCAACGGCGGGGCCATCTTTTGTCGAGTAAGTCGACTAGATAATATCTGGGGCGATGCGAATCACGCCGAAGGCCATTTGGCACGTGGTGAAAGCGGCTGCCAAACGTGCTGACATCAAAAATCTGGCTCCTCACGACTTGCGTCGCACCTGTGCCCGGCTCTGCCATCTCGCAGGCGGAGAACTTGAGCAAATTCAGTTTCTACTTGGACATGCATCGGTTCAAACAACCGAGAGGTATCTCGGCTGCAAGCAGAAACTCGGCCAAGCCGTGAGCGACAACCTCGGACTGGAAGTCACCTGATACGTGGCAACGGCCCCGAAGAGGACTTCTGGCCCGGAACAACTTCCGGATTGCTCGTCACCCCGCCCTCAAGCGAGGGCCGGCAAGGCGGAAATAGCTTCGAATTCCGACAAGCCGACATCGCAGCACTCATTGGACGAAAACTGGCGTATATTGTTCTGCTGTATTGCCTCGCGTCGCATCCGATTCAGTTCGAAAGGAGATCTGTGATCTAGGCCTTTTGCTGAGGCTCGGACAATGCTGACGCTCGAAATGCTTGCAGACCGGCAAAGTCCACACTTCTGGCCGACTTAAACACACAAGGAGAATTCCCATGCCTACGATTACGACGAAAGATGGAACGGAGATCTATTACAAGGATTGGGGCAAGGGTCAGCCCATGGTATTTAGCCACGGCTGGCCATTGTCCGCCGATGATTGGGACACGCAGATGCTGTTCTTCGGCAAACGCGGCTATCGCGTGATTGCTCACGACCGGCGGGGACACGGGCGTTCCAGCCAAACCTGGGACGGCCATGACATGGATCACTATGCCGACGACCTGGCGGCGCTGACCGCACATCTCGACCTCAAGGATGCGATTCATGTCGGCCATTCGACTGGCGGCGGCGAAGTGGTGCACTACCTGGCCCGCCATGGCGAGAGCCGGGTGGCGACAGCGGCCATCATCAGCGCAGTGCCGCCGCTGATGCTGAAGACGGCGGCCAATCCGACCGGTCAGCCCAAGCAAGTATTTGACGGATTGCAGGCGCAACTCGCCGCCAACCGAGCCCAGTTCTATTACGATGTGCCGGCTGGACCGTTCTATGGTTACAACCGGCCCGGTGCGAAACCCTCTCAGGGAATTATCTGGAATTGGTGGCGCCAAGGCATGATGGGAGGCGCCAAGGCGCACTATGACGGCATTGTCGCCTTCTCCCAGACGGACTTCACCGAAGACCTAAAGAAGATCACTGTGCCAGTCCTGGTCATGCATAGCGAGGACGATCAAATCGTGCCTTATGTCGCCGCTGGACCGCTGTCGGCAAAGTTGCTGAGGAATAGCACATTGAAAACCTACAAGGACTTTCCGCACGGTATGCCCACGACCCAGGCCGACACGATTAACGCCGACCTGCTTGAATTCCTCAAGAAACCAAAGCAAGCGGCCGCATAGGGTTAATCCGGCCTTCACTCTGATGTGAAGGCCGGATGTCCTGACCGGCCAATGCAGCAGGCCTGTTAACGGCACTTATTTCTCGACGTTATCGCGATTGCTCCGCGTTGACGGGCACAACGCTAGCCGATACTGCATTCAGACACCCTGATACACCCATCCCAAAAACGACTTGGGACTCTGAAAGCCCTGTCCCCACTCCGCATCATAGGGGGCGGTGGGTTTGGCTGAGATCACCTCTTCCACAGTCCTGCCCTGCTTCTTGAGCCTGGCAACTTTCTCACGCGCCTCGATTAGCACATCGCGAAACAGCGTTAGGTCGGATTTCCCCCCGACTGCGCCGTGGCCTGGAATCACGACCGTAGTTGCGCTCGCCTTCGCAAGGTTCGCTTCCGCTGCACGAATCTGACCATCGATGCTGCCTCCGGTCGAGTAGTCGATAAAAGGATACTCGCGATTCCAGAACGTGTCTCCGGTGTGCAGAACGTCAGCCTCGGTAAAGTGTACTGAGATGTCCGAATCGGTATGAGCTGGGGCGTAGTGTTTGAGGGCGAGGGTCGAACCGTTGAAGTGAACAGTGTGCTCGTCCTGAAAAACAGCTGTGGGGATGGCTCCGGCGGGCGCGGCCGGAAACGTGTAAACCCAGCCTTCCACGCGCGTGGCCACCGAAAGACGTTTGCGGGTATTCTCGTGAGCCAAAATGCTTGCGCCCGCCTGGTGCAACCAATCGTTGCCGCCGGTGTGATCGAAGTGCCAGTGCGTGTTGATGAGTTGCTTGATGGGGTCCGCATTGATGCTGGCGAGGGCCGCCGTAACGTTCGGCCGCGCGCTGACGACTTCGGCATCGACGAGAAGCTTTCCGTCCTGACCAGTAAGAACGGCGATGTTTCCACCGGGGCCAAGCAGGACGCTGATATTGCGCCGAAGCTCCTGCACCGTGACCTTGGCTGTGGCGGATTCCTTTAGAGCGATTTCAACCAGGCCTTTCTGCGCAAAGAGTCGGGGTGGAGTGAGACACGCCGCCGCAACCGCGACCCCACT
Source organism: Acidobacteriota bacterium (assembly GCA_013289685.1). Lineage (GTDB taxonomy): Bacteria > Acidobacteriota > Terriglobia > Terriglobales > Acidobacteriaceae > Sulfotelmatobacter. The sequence goes on from JABCZL010000039.1 coordinate 9,611, forward strand.
CGAAATCAAAAACTGACGTCGCGAAACTTCGTTGGCTACTCGGGTGCTCATAATTTGCTCCTTTCCGTCCTTCTGCACTGCTACTGGAGTGTGGTCCGCGTCCCGCGAAGAGTATAACCGTGGGAGCTGACACGGTGGCAGCGAAAACAGGGAGATGCGGAAAACCGAGATAAGATTACACGCTCGTGCCGAAGGCAAGCAGTCGCCAACCGCTACACTCATTGACCACGGCGTGTTGTCCGCAAGACGGAAACGGGCTTGGCGGGGATCAATGGCCATCTCCTCGAAGCCGACTTTTCAGGAGTAATTCTTAATTAAATTCCGGATAGCTAACAAACCTCAGCGTTCAGACCTGAG
>JABCZL010000040.1 GCA_013289685.1 Acidobacteriota bacterium
AAAACGTGCAAGGGCGTCCGGCTCGTTACACGACGCACGGAAAAGAGCTGGCGGACGGTTACGACAATGTGATGGCGTTTGTCGAACGCTTGCACGCGGAATCGATGGAAATTTTCGGACGACTCACCGATGAAGATCTACAGAAGAGATGCAAAACACCCGATGATGCGCCCATCACTACGTGGAAGTGGCTGCGCTTGATGGTCGAACACGAGATACATCATCGTGGGCAAGTTTACATTTACTTGTCATCGCTCGGCGTCGCCACGCCGCCACTCTATGGCCTAACCTCCGAACAAGTCCGCTGCCGCGCCGCCGTGGATTGATTTTCACGGAGCTGCGCTCGACTTGAAGGTCGTTTCATTGAGCATCCGAACTTAACTCGATATCTAATAGAAGGCATAGCGCTTAAATGACGTCGGTCTATGAACGATTGAAGAATCTGCAGATTACTTTGCCTGGCGTTCCACCCCCTGTGGTGGATGGCTACGTTGCTGCTTTCGTTCCGTTTGTCCGGACCGGCAATCTGATTCATTTGTCGGGGCGGCTCGCAAAGAAGAATGGAAAGCTTTTGTGCGGCAAGCTAGGCGAGGAGATTACCACCGCCGAGGGGAAACAAGCGGCACGCAGCGTCGCCATCGAATTACTTGCCACTCTTCAGGCCGCCATCGGCGATCTGAATGACGTTCGACGGATTGTGAAACTATTGGTCTTCGTCAACAGTGAGCCGCATTTTACGGAGGCCCACATGGTCGCCAATGGGGCTTCCGAATTGTTCATCGAAGTCTTTGAAGAGCGAGGAGCCCATGCGCGCAGCGCCTTGGGCGTGTCGCAGATTCCGTTTGGTTGCTGCGTTGAGATCGAGATGGTTGTGGAGACATTTGTATCAGAAAGTGAATGCGAACTGTGACATGCACACGACTCCACGAGATGTTCGGCCGCATACGCAGTCTACCGGGAGGACCAATGGCAGAGACGTTCGAAGCCTACCGAAACCGAGTCCTGAGCTATCTTGGCGATGAGGAGCCCATCGGTGTACAACAAGCCACTCCATCCCAGCTCGAGCGTCGACTGCGCGATGTCGCGCCCGAGGAGTTGATCTGGCGTCCTGCGCCTGAAAAGTGGTCAATCGCCGAGATCGTAGCGCACTTGGCGGACGCGGAGCTGGCGATGGGGTGGCGATTGCGAAACATGCTGGCGAATCCGGGCGTGGCCTTAACGTGGTGGGATCAGGCCGAATGGGCGGAGCGCTTGGGTTACGCGCAGCAAGATGCAAGCCTTTCGGCAGGGGTCTTTCGGGCGCTGCGCGAGAGCAACCTGCGACTGTTGGAGTCGGTCCCGCGCGCACGGTGGGTGGAGTGCTATGGGGTCCACGAGGTACGCGGACGGCAAACGGTCGAGGAGTTCGTCCGCTTGGAAGCGGCGCACGACTTGAACCATCTTCGGCAGATCGACCGCATCTTGGGTGGGCGTATGTAGTGGTAGCCGTTTGGCTGCCAACGCCTCGGCGAGCGCACTCAGTCGGTTGTGGCGTTGAAAATGGGAATAAAAGAGCGTGAAGGACGTGTAGAGGTTTTCTTCTATGGCCTGTTCATGGACGAGGAACCGACGACCTCTTCCATGCCATGGAAGCGCGCTCCCAGCTGCGCCACAGGCCCACGATTGAAGACAAAAAGCCCACGCCCGCCAAATCGGGATCGAGGCAAGTACCGAATTCATTTCGCCGCTGGCATTCCACGCCGACGCGCCACTTTACATCCCAGGTGTCAAGACTAGGATTCCAGCAGAGCTCGTAACTTGTGAGCATATCTGCGACTCGACGTGACCACCGTTCCTTCTGCCAGTATGATGTCGTATACCCCATCGAACATCGGACGAATCTCGCTAATGCGGGCACTGTTCACGATGGCCGATTTCCGCACTCGGATGAAGTGGTGTGGCGCCAGCTTCTCTTCCAGGTGTGCCAGGGTTTCCCGCAACAGGTGACTGGCGCTGGCGGTGTGTATGCAGGCATAGTTTCCCGTGGCTTCGATCCACAAAACGTGGGAAACGGGAACAAAGAAAATCCGCTTCTTGTCCTTTACCACAAAGCGTTCCAACGGGCGGAGACTACGGAGGGATTGGAGCAGTGGTTCGAGACCTCGATTTGCTTTCCTGGACTGTTCGAGGACCTGGAGTGCGTGAACCAGGGCCTTGGTAAATCGCTCCTTATCATACGGTTTCAAGAGATAGTCAACAGCGTGCACTTCGAATGCACGAATGGCGTGCGCATCGTGAGCCGTGACGAAGATATATACGGGAGCGGGGCCGGTCGATGGCTCCACATTTTCGATAACCCCAAAGCCATCCAGATCGGGCATCAGCACATCGAGAAAAACGATGTCGGGATGAAGTTCATTGATCTGCTCCACCGCTCTTATTCCGTTCGCCGCCTCCCCTACAACTTCAATGCCGTTGTGTTCGGCCAGATAGCGACGGATACCGCGGCGGGCGATCGGTTCGTCATCGACGATGAGGACTCGTGTCTTCATGCGAACTCCTCAGTGGAATGGTGATGATGGCCTCACAGCCTCGACCGTTGCCCCCTGTAAGTTCCAGCGACGACTCGTCCCCGTAGAGCTGTTTCAATCGTGACTGGACGTTGGTGAGTCCGACGCCGAATCGTAAGCGCGATCCCGGTGCCGGACCCGGGCCATCATCGCGGACACAGAGCCAAACTCTGCCGTTGTGGCGTTTGGCAGCGATCTCTAGCCGGCCTGCGGCGGAATCGACGCTGATGCCGTGCTTGATGGCATTCTCAACCAGTGGCTGAAGCGCCAGGCTCGGTACATAGACTGCGAGAAGGTCAGGTGGCACGTCCATGTGAACTTTCAAGCGATCATGAAAGCGTGTCTGTTCGATCTCCAGATACTTGCCGACGAACTCGAGCTCGCTCTGCAAGGTGATCTCGTTCTCCCGCCGTTCGAGGGCCATGCGCAGCAAGTCGCCGAGGCAGACTAGCAGATGGCTCGCAGCATCGACGTCTTCCTGCATCAGGATTCCAATGGTGTGAAGACTGTTGAACAAAAAGTGCGGATGTAACTGGCTCTTAAGGTTCTCAAGTTCGGCATGGGAGAGCTGCGTCTCCAGTTGCGCCGCTATAGTCTGGCGCTCCATAGCGGCCTGGTAAAAGTGGATCGACTGATACAATCCCATAACTAACCAGTACGTAAGCATGCCAGTAAAGCTCATAGATAGAACACTGACTGCGAATGGCGGGAGAAGGCGCAGCACGCCAGGATCGGTTATGCGAAAAACTGACCCCAGAAGTCCACGGCTCAGAAAGTATTCGGTGACAGATGCCAGGGGAGCCATCATGAGCGACGTGATTGTGTGGAGCGCTATATGAGGTACAAACCTCGGCCCCGTCAACGGGAACCGTTTGGCCAGACCAATCACAAGCGGTGTGTAGGCCGCCCATACGTACCAGTAGACAAGTTCGAGCGCACCCACGCTCGCCCAGCTGACGTGGATACCCTGTACTTTCACCAGCACGATCCTGCGCACGGCGAACAACAGTCCTACAATCGTCCACGCACACAGGATCAAAATCCATCTCGTCCGTCCCATATCTGGTGTGGCCTGCAGCAATGGGTGTGTCGACCCTCCGGCACGGATTATAGCTGAACCTTCGAAGGAGACAGCACTGAGGACAGTGCCGTCGAGAGCGCCAAGTTCTCTTGGCAAAGCAATTTCACCGGTCCACCGGTCCAGCTTTGCGAACCGGCAATCGGGCAGTTGCTGGCAAACGCGCCAACTCCACGTCCATCGCAGCTGAAGAAGGGCCTTTGTCTAGGTTGATTAGGGAGAAAGGTAAGGAGCTCAAGACTCCACGTGCTGCCATCCCACTGTAACGAAGCGTTTGAAACGGAAGGTCCAAAGTCTTTGGCCGCCAACGGCCCAGACGTTGTGCTGGATACCGCTGCCACCCTTGAATTCCGGTTTTGCCCTGTGAACGGATCCGTGGCAACAGTATTTGACGGCCAACTCTGACCGCTTGTCTCATTTCGGACACCGCATGTCACTTTTCCTGCAAACACTGGTTTTTCGCGGCATATGTTCCGTGAGCAGGAGCATCGCCAAGAACGTATTGGCGTTGGGATGACGCCGTGGCCGACAGGGCCTACAAGAGGAGAAGAAGCGAATGAAATCGAGATTGGCAACTTACATGAATCTGGGGGGGCGCATTCTGGTCTCCACGTTACTGGCGGTAATCGTAACGGCCGCAGCCGGGACGCAAAGTGCTCCTGCCGTCAGTTCGGCAGAAGCGCGAAATGCGATTCAAGTCGGTTACGCCGAGTGGGCTAAAGCGCGTGTGGCGCTGGACATGAACACGATCGAGAGGATGCTGGCTCCGGATTTCTACGTCCAAACTCCCGACCAAAAACATACACGGCAGGAGTTTATCAATAGCATGGCTTCACTCAAGATAACGCGATTTGACGCCAGCGTGCTCACGGTCGAACCCAGAGGCAACGACTGGTCGGTACTCATATTTGAGAAAGGAGAGGTCGAGACCAAGGACAAGGATGGCAAAACGAGCAAAGGGTACATCGTGCTGGTTGCACGGGATGGCTGGAGAAAATTGAACGAAAACCAATGGACACTCCTGTCCTCCGAGCCACTGGGCCAGCAACGGTGGCTGGAGATTCCGCCGATCGCGAACTGGTAATGGAGTTTTCAAATGATGTCCTCCGCCGGTCCCGATTCAGCTGGAGGCCATCTCATAAATCGGTTTTGAAAACAGTTGCGGTTCGGGCTATGCATCTTAGCCCGATCGGGGGGTTCTGATGACCACGTTATTTCAGGACGTGCGGTACGGACTGCGGCTACTTTGGAAGAGTCCCGGTTTTACCATCGTTGCGGTTCTTTCTCTAGCTTTGGGCGTCGGTGCGAATACGGCGATTTTCAGCATCGTGAACTCAGTTTTGTTGCGTGCTCTTCCTTTCGCCCATCCCGACCGTCTGGTGAAGATCGTGGCCAACAATCGGGGAGTGGGGGCGCAGGATATTGGGTTTTCCGTTCCAGAACTGGACGATCTCAGATTAAGGGCAGGCGTCTTTGAGCAAGTGTCCGCCATAAACGCAGGCGACGCAAATTTGACCGGCGCAGAGCGTCCGCAACGTCACCAAATAGCGGTTGTGAGTCCTAACTATTTTTCCATGCTCGGTGCCACCCCGCAAATTGGACGGTTGTTTGGTCCGCAGGACTTTGCGCTCGGTTTTGCCGAAGCGGCCGTGATCAGCGATAGTCTGTGGGCCAGCGGGTTCGGCAGAAATCCCGGAATTCTGGGGCGAAAGTTGCAGCTCGATAATGATCCCTACACGGTTGTCGGCGTTCTTCCCCCGGGATTCCACCATCCGGGCACCACGGTCACAGATGTCGAAATATGGGTGACTGCGGGATTCATGGCCGATCCCTACCCGAAACCTGATCGCAGCCTGCGGGTGGCGCCCGGAGCGATCGGGCTTTTGAAGCCTGGAATCAGCCGGGAGCAGGCGCAATCCAGGTTGGACGCGTTCGCGTCCCAGCTGCGGGCGGAATACGCCACCGACTATCCGGCGGGGTCGGGCTGGTCGATTGAGGCGGAGCCGTTGCAGGAGTCGCTGGTGGGCAATGTCCGGCCCATGTTGTTGGTGCTGATGGGCGCGGTGGTGCTGATTATTCTGCTGGCCTCAGTCAACATCGCGAACCTCCTCCTAGCCCGGGCTTCGGTAAGGCAACGGGAGATGGCCGTGCGGCTGGCCATGGGCGCAAGCCGCTCGCGCATGATTCGGCAGTTGCTCACCGAGTCGGTGATTCTGTCTCTGGCCTCCGGCGTTGGCGGGGTGCTTACGGCGATGGTGGCGTTGCATTTTGTACAGTTTCTGCCCGCCCGAATTCCCCGCCTGGCCGAGGTGCAAGTGGACTGGACGGTGCTCGGCTTCGCCCTGTTAGTTTCCCTTCTCGCCGGGCTCGGGTTTGGTTTGGTTCCGGCCCTTCAATCTTCGAAGGCCGAAATTGCAGTAGCCATTCGGGAAGGAGCCCGAGGCTTGGGCACCAGTGGTAAAACCAACCGGTTGCGTGGTCTGCTGATCGCCTCAGAATCAGCCCTGGCCGTGGTGTTGATGGTGGGAGCGGGTCTGCTGTTGCGCACGTTTTGGGGACTGCTTCAGGAAAATCCCGGTTTCAATCCGGCAAGAATTGTTGCTGCCAATCTCAACCTTCCGGTGCCCAACAATCCTGATATGGATCGCTACGCCAAGCCTGAACTTTTGACTGCTTTTGTGCGGGAGGCTTTGCGCCGCGTGCGCGCTATCCCCGGAGTTGATCTCGCTTCCATGACCACTGATTTACCGGTCACCCATTTGTCGCGGCGACGCGCCGTCAATATTGAGGACCGTCCGGACGAATCTGGCAAAGGTCTGTTTTCTGAAATCACCAGTGTGACTCCCGAGTATTTCAAGGTGTTACAGGCTTCGTTAGTTCGCGGACGTTACTTCACGGAAGACGATGCTACCGGCAAACAGTCGGTGGCAATCGTCGATGAAAGCACAGCTCGGACCTACTGGCCGGACCGCGATCCCATTGGCCGCCGTTTGAGCATGAGGAGCTTTAGGGGCGCGGCCAACCCGCTGTGGTGCACCCTGGTTGGCGTGATCAAGGACATCAAGAGTGATGGCCTCGACCAATCCGGAGCTCCCCACATCTACCGACCGATCTACCAGTTTCCAGGACCCAGGTCTTTGTCATTAAGCGTTACGGTCCGGACCTCTTTGTCCGCCACCAGCCTGGAGCCGTTCATACGCCGTGAGATACAGGCAGTCGATCCAGATCTGCCGGTATTCAACGTGCGTACGATGAATGAGGTCATCGACGGTTCTCTGGCTTCGCGCCGCTTCTCCGCGGAGTTGGTGGGGGTATTTGCCGTGGTGGCGCTTCTATTGGCGTCGGTAGGAATCTACGGGCTGTTGGCCTACATGGTAGGTCAGCGGGCGCACGAGATTGGAGTGCGCATGGCGCTGGGAGCCAGGCCCTCGACCATTGGCAAAATGATTGTGAGTCGGGGCGCGGGTCTGGCCGGCATCGGAATGGGGATCGGTCTGCTCTTGTCGGGAATCATGGCCCCTCTGATTTCCAGTTTGCTGTACGGAGTTCGGCCTATTGATCCGGCGGTGTTTATAGCTGTGCCGTTGATCCTCATGGTGGTTGTACTTTTGGCGAGCTACATACCGGCGCGGCGCGCGGCCAGGGTGGACCCGATCGTCGCCTTGCGGGAGAGTTGAAACAGTTGGGGTTCGGGCTAAGCATCTCAGCCCGATCGAGGGGTTTCTGATGACCACGTTATTTCAGGACGTGCGGCACGGACTGCGGCTACTTTGGAAGAGTCCCGGTTTTACCGTAGTGGCGGTTCTGACTCTGGCTCTGGGCGTGGGAGCCAACACGGCCATTTTCAGCATCGTGAGTGCCGTGTTGCTGCATTCTCTGCCCTACCGCGATCCCGACCGTTTGGTAAGAATCTTCTTTAACGAGCCCGGCGTAGGATTGCGGGACGTTGAGTTTTCCAAGCCCGAACTGGATGACCTGCAGACGCGAGCGGGTGTATTTGAAGATGTGACCCCGATCTTTGAGGGTAGCGAGAATTTGACCGGCGCCGGACCGCCCGAGCGCGTCGAGGGGGTCAATAGCAGTTTCAGCTATTTTTCCATGCTGGGTGTGATCCCGCAAATTGGACGGTTGTATGGTCCGCAGGACTTCGTGCCTGGTTTCGCGCCACAGGCCGTGATCAGCGATGGCCTGTGGCGCCGTGCCTATGGCGCCGATCCGAATGTTCTCGGCCGTACCATCCGGATCGACAATGATCCCTTCACAATTATTGGGGTTCTGCCACGCGGATTTCGCCATCCTGGACCGACGACTTCCGGCGACGCGGAAGTGTTTGGCGCCGGCGGATTCAGCGCAGATCCCTTTCCCCCGCCAATACGTGGTAACCGGGTGTTAATAAATGGAATCGGACGACTTAAGCCTGGCCTGACACTGGCGCAAGCCCAGGCGCGGCTCACTGCCATGGCCCACGAATTGCGCCACGACTTTCCCACCGATTACCCGCCGCAGGCGCAATGGACAATTGAGATTCAACCATTGCAAGAAACTTTGGTGGGCAATGTCCGGCCCATGCTGCTGGTGTTACTGGGTGCGGTAATCCTGATCGTTTTCATCGTATCGTTGAACATTGCCAATCTCCTCTTGGCGCGCGCTTCGGGGCGACAACAAGAGATGGCGGTGCGGTTAGCGCTAGGGGCGAGCCGGGGCCGCATGGTGCGCCAGATGCTGACCGAGTCCATGCTGCTGTCGCTCATCGGCGGTGCCGCGGGAATCGCAACCGCAGTGGGTACTTTAGTCTTCATCCTGCGCTTTGTGCCATCGAACGTTCCCCGGCTCAACGAAGTACGAATCGACTGGGTGGTGCTGGCGTTCGCTCTGCTGATTTCCATTCTTACCGGCTTAGTGTTTGGACTTGCTCCAGCGCTTCATTCGGCAAGAGTCGCTCTCTCCTCGGCCATTCGTGAAGGCGGTCGCGGTTCCGGCTACAGCACCACGACCGGCCGATTGCGGGATGTTCTAATCGTCTCGGAACTGGCATTTGCCGTCATACTGATGGTGGGAGCCGGCTTGCTGCTGCGTACGATGCGGGATCTGTTGCAGGAAAATCCAGGCTTTAATCCAACTCAAGTTGTCACGGCAAACACGTGGCTAGGAGTTCCCAACGATCCGAAGATGGATCCGTATCTCGGTATTCCTGGTACGACCACCTTTGATCGTGAGTTGCTGCGGCGCATGAAGGCAATTCCGGGAGTGGAACTCGCCGCAATCACCTCATCTCTACCGACCACCAATAGCAACCCCAACGCGGTCGGTGGCTTAGCGATTGAAGGCTTAGCGATTGAAG
>JABCZL010000041.1 GCA_013289685.1 Acidobacteriota bacterium
CTGAATTTGCCGGGAGGTTCCCGCGGTCTTGCTGATCATGCCGAACCCTGTACCCTCGATGATGTTCGCTGGTAGCCCCATGTTGACGATGTTGAACAGGTTAAATAACTCTGCGCGGAATTGCAGGTCCACTCGCTCCAAACCGCTTTCTCGATGGCCAATCGGAGTCGTCTTGATGAGCGCAAAATCGAAATCATAATATGCCGGTCCGCGAAATGTATTACGGCCGAGCGTTCCAAAGCGCCCGGAGTTTGGTCCAGTCCCGCCTGCGATCCCGGTGGGAATAGAAAAGAAGCTCGCATTGTGCGCCCCCCGCCCAAAATAGTCATCGCGCGGTCGCGTGGAACTGCCGGCGCTCGAGAGGTCCGGTATCCCAATCTGGTCCGGCCGGTCCGCACCAATCGTTCCCGCACCGGTTTGCTGGATCCCCGAATAAACCGCAAACGGCGAACCACTGGTAATCGTCGAGATGCTCAGCAACTCCCAGCCCTTCGTCAACAGATGCGTCCGATCCGACTGAAGTCCCAAATGCTCGAAATGCAAATCCTGCGCCGCACTCAACGTGAAGGCGTGCGTCACATCAAAGCTTGACGGCCCTCTTTCCGCTCGTGTATCGAACGGGTTTTGCGGACTGAACAACGTCACAGCCCCGGTGGATCCTGTTCCTCCGATAATGCCGCTGACATCATCCAGTGATTTGCCCCATGTGTAGCCTGCTTGCACTGACGGACCGCCGTGCCCAACATTTCCCGACAACGAGGTCTGCAAGGCGTTGTACGACGAGTGCGACGTTGCTGTCATCACGGACTCGAATCCGAAACCTCCCGTCACCGCTCCGCTGCTGTCGAAGTTTGTAAACCGAGCAAATTCCGAGTCCGCTCCGGGATACGCGTTCGGATATGACATTCTGGGAAGTCGGAACGCCGATGTTCCGACATACGCGACATCGGCCGTGAGGCCGCCGAAAGCCCGTTCCAGCCCCAGCGTCCAAGTCTGCAGGTAGCCATTGCCGAAGCGCCGGTCGATCCCGGCGAGACTCAGGAGCGAGAGCTGATGACTCGGCGCCAGCGCCGCCAAATCCTGCTGATATCGATTTACGTCCATCACCGTATTCGCCGGGACTTTTTTCGGATCGCCGTTGGCCAGCACGTTCACGCCAGCGGTGTTATAGACGGGCGGCAATTCGTTCGGTGTAATTTGGAATCCGTAGGCAATCTCCCCGTTTTGCGCCGCATTGACGCGGGGATAAACAACGTAGGGCGTTGACCCTGTCAGAAGATTGTCCTGCCAGATGTTCGGCGGAATTACTGTGATCGCCCCGCCCATGTGCACATGCACTGCCTGCGGCGCATTCCAGTCCACTTGAACACGCGGCCCCCAACCGTTCCAATCGGTTTGATAAGTAGGCTGCGGATTGATCAAGTATTCCTGGCCAACGCCCGCGGGTGGGAACGAATTCAGAAAACTCGATGTCCGATTTGCACGCTCTGAAATCGGCGTGTAGAGCTCATATCGCAGCCCATAATCGAGCGTCCATTGCGGATTGATTTTCCATGTGTCCTCGACGTAGGCGTTCACGTCATCCCGGTTGATTGCCGCCGGCCCGATGTGCGCGCCATTCGATGCGTAGGGCGGTGCCACCGCGATCGTGTATCCGTACGGATACCCTAGCAACAGACTGCTCAAGGTGTCTGGCAGAGGCTGGCCTGGCTGAACGTCGTGCTGTCCACTCGCAGAAGGAATGAAAACGGGCGAATAAACTGTTCCACCACCAAAATCGTACTCGCCGTTGGGACTTGTACCGAAGTATGTCGTGTCCCGGTTAAGGCGTGCTTCCGCACCCCACTTCACCGCGTGCCGCGGGTTCGTCCACGCAAAATTCAATTGTCCCTGGAACAAATTTCCGAACGCCGACATCACCGAGCCCGCCGCTCCATTGAACGCCTCGTAGAGGCCATCGATGAACTTCAAAGCCGGATCGGTGTGGTTCGGCGTCACAAACGAAGGCGTCGTCCGCGTAAAACTCAACGATGTCGACCAGAGAAAGTGCGGAGACACGGTGCGCGTGTAAGTGATGACCCCGTTCCGCTGCCGATCCACATACTGCACACCGAAGCTTGGATCAATCAGTGTCTGATCCGGATTTGTGGTCGGTCCCGTTAGATTGTCGTAATTGAATCGACCAAACAATTGTCCTTTTGCGCCAACTTTCTGATCGATGCGGATGGAAAACTGATCCGCACCCGTGGTTACGTTTGAAGGTGCAGCATAGGTTCGCGCACCATACGCGCCGGTTGGGTTGTTAGGGAGTGGATAGCGCGCCAGCACTGTCTCAATTGCTGGATTCACCGGTACCTGCAGCGTGTCCGTGCTGCCGTCCGGGTACGTCACCATGTCCCGACCCGCTCGCTCGGCTGCCGTTGGCACAGCCAAAACCTGCGTCGTTCCCAGCACCTGCCTGAATCCCTGATACTGCACAAAATAGAACGTCCGGTCGCGTCCGTCATACACGTTCGGCAACACGACTGGCCCGCCGTTCGTAAATCCGAACTCGTTTCGCCGGAACGGAGGGATACGGCCCGGGTCCGCAATCGACGGGTGATCGAAATAATTCCGCGCATCGAGGGCAGAGTTTCTCAAAAACTCGAAGAATGACCCGTGAAAACCGCTTTCCCCGGACCGTGTCACGATGTTGGTGAAACCTGCCGCGCCGCGCCCGATGTCCGCCGGCATCCAGCCTGAGCTTGACTGCAACTCCTGAATCGCATCTACGTTGAAATTCGTGAACGTGCTCCCGCCCATCTCTGGATCGCTGACATCCGCACCGTCCATCGCGAACACGGCCTCAACGCCGCGTTGTCCGTTGATGGCGAACTGCTGGGTGAAATTCGTCTGCCCGTTCACGTCGGTCATCGTGCCGGCTGCTAACAACAACAGCGTGCTGAAGTCGCGTCCATTCAACGGCAATTCATTTACCTTTTGGCTGGAGAGTTTCTCCCCGCTTGTTCCGCTGGCTGCGTTCGAAGTTGTGCTCGGGTTCCCATTCGAGACTCCTGCAGAAGTTTGCGGATTGGCTGCAAACGACAGGACATTTTGATCGGACACCGTCAGCACAATTGTTACGCTAGTAATATTCACTACCACTTGCCCTGTCGGACCTCGCCCGGGCATTTGCACGCTCACGCGATTTGGCCCGAGTCGAAGGTCCGCAATCGCGAACCTTCCGTCGGTTCCTGTAACTGCGGTTAGGTTCTTTTTGGCTCCGGGTGTGAAGACCGTTACCTTCGCTCCGGCCACAGGTTCGCCGGCAGCCGTGCGTACGACGCCAGCCCAGACCTGCGCAGATGGTGAACTTTGTTGTGCTTTGAGCGCGCTCGCCACCAGCAGTCCCAACAGCAAATACTTCTTTATCAGTCGGAAAGCCTTATGAAAGGTTCGCGCTATTGCGTGTTCCTTTGCGTAGAGGAATTCATACATGAAAAATTTCCCCGAGTGAAGACGGAATGCAATCGCGTGTACGAAGGACTTCATGAAGAGAAGACTTCCTGCTAGGGCGCGCATTGTCCGAAGATGCCAGGAACAAGCGGAACGATCGAGCGCCCAACCGCTTCGGTTTACGTACTCGTGACTTCTATGCCTAGGGAGCGGTAGGGATTCAGGACATCTTCGTCTGATGCATCGGTGATCAAACGTGTCAGTCGGGAAGCGGGACCAACCAGGTAAGGCAGAGATGTCCCCATTTTCCCAAGTGAAATCAGGCCAACCACTTCCGTTGAAGCCCCTATCATCGCTTGCTTCACGTACGCTTCTTCTTGGTCGCCGACGGTTATTCCGACCTCCGGGTGCAAACTGCACATTCCGAGAAAACATAGATCAGCGCGAATGGATTCGACTCGACGAATGGTCTCGATGCCTGTCGTGACCCGCGCCTCTTTAAGAAAATTCCCTCCGAGCATCAGCACGCTCAACTTCGGATGATCCGCCAACGCCAGCGCAAGCGGTGGGCTGTTGGTAACAATCGTTGCTGAACACTCTCTTGAAAGGTAGGAAGCAATTCTTAAATTAGTGGTACCTCCATCAATCAGCACGACCTGACCATCGCGGATCATGTCAGCCGCCGCTCGAGCAATTCCGATCTTGCTCTCCATGTCGATTTGTTGGCGAGACACGAAAGGAACGGCCTCGGCACGGCGTGGCAGGGCGCCGCCGTGTACCCGTTGGATCTTTCCCGAACTCGCCAATTCGCGCAGATCTCGACGAATCGTGTCTTCGGAGACCCTGTATCGACTGCTAAGGTCCGCGGCGAGGACTCGGCGCTCGCTGCCAAGCAGCTCCAGGATGTACTGGTGGCGCTCTTCCTTGAGGGCGATTTGGCCTGCTTCCGCTTCTGGTTTCATTCTGCCCACTTTGCACGAATACAATTGGTTATGCACGTATATACGTGTATATACGTGTATTATCCGATTTATGCATGATACTGCCAAACCTAGTGCCATACAAGGTCTGTCGCAACAGCGTTCGGTTCGGGCAGTCGTCTTCGATTACGGAAACGTTCTTTGCCTCGAGCAAACGCCGGAGGATATGAAAGGTATGGCGCTCGTGTGCGGCATTCCCCATGAGCGATTCGCGGAACTTTACTGGAAGCTACGGCCGCCCTACGACCGGGGTGATATCGATGGACCTGCCTACTGGACAGCGGTTGTTGGCCAGCAAGAACTGGGTTTGAGCAGAGATCAGATAGCAACGCTAATCAAGCTCGATAGCGAAAGTATCACTCGACCAAATCAAGGCGCTGTGCAATGGGCAAAGCTGTTGCACCATGAAGGCTTCTCCTTAACCCTTCTCTCAAACATGCCGCTCGAACTCAGTCGCCATGTGACCAAATCCTTTCCGAGCCTCTCTACATTTGAATACCTGATCTATTCCTGCGACTACGGGTCCATAAAGCCGGAGCTGGCGATCTATCGAAATTGTCTCGAACTACTCAAAGCGGCCCCGCAAGACATCTTGTACCTGGATGATCGCGCCGAAAACGTCGAGGTGGCAGCTCGCTTAGGAATTAACTCTGTACTGTTTGAAACAGTCGAAAAGACTGCATCAAGAGTCGAAAGCCGATTCGACATTCCTGTCCCGAGTTATGGCCGCTGTCGCCAATCAAGTTCACAGTACAGCTCAACAAATCGGCGCCCGGATCGGATGGAATCCGATTGATGCAGCAACGCAGCCTCCAACAGGTACGCGTGAGCGTGTCCTTAATCTTTCTGATCCACGGACTGATCATCGCAACCTGGGCTTCGAGGATTCCTGCCTTTGGAAATTGCTTCCTTCTGCATATACCCCGATTTCTGCAATCACGAATGCGAAAGTGGAGTTACGGGAAAAAAGGACAGCCACTGTAGCCTATTGCGGGAAGCCGATTTTGCGGACCAGTTCGGCGTAACGCGGGTCGGAACGCAGGGAATCCATGGTGAAGTCGGTCCGGAGGGAGAGCAGGCTCATGTCGTGTTCCTGGTATGCGGTGTTGAGCCATTCAAAGGCATGATTCTTGTCGCCCAAGTCGGCATACAGCTGGGCGATGCCGTACGGAGATGCGTATTCCGCCTTAGAGTTGCGCTGCGCCAACGAAACTTCGATGGCCTTGCGCAGGGCAACCGGCCATCCGCCGGCGCGGAAGCCCGTATCCATAGCGGCTGCAAATTCCATCGAGTTCTTATCGTCCTCTAATTGAGAGCCGGTCTTCCATTCCTGGACGGCCTCGGGATACTTGTGGGCGCCCCAATATGCGTATGCCAGCTCACTGTGCCCTCTGCCAAAGGTTGGGTTGTCCGCAATGACTTTCTTAAAGATCTCGATCGCTTTGTCAAATTGGCGGGCGTAGGTGTAGGCCTGAGCCTGTTGAGCACTTATGATCGGCGAGAGCGGATCGAGTTGATGGGCGCGGTTGCCTTCCTCGATCGCCTCTTGCGCTCTGCCACCCATCCAGCAAAGGGATTCGGAGAACCACTGATGGGCGGTGGCATCGCTGGGATCGAGCTCAAAAGCCTTTCGGAATTCGGCCTCGCCGCCGGAAAAATCCCAGTTGAATTGCATTCTGTTGGCGCCCAGGTCGGCATGCGGGTGCGCCAGCGTGGGATCGAGTTCCAAAGCCTTTTCCGCCGCGGCATTCGACTTGGGAACGACGTCATTGGGGTCGCCACCATAACTGGTTAGCACACCATAGGCATCTGCCAGACCTGAATAGGCCAAGGCATAATTGGGGTCCTTATCGATGGCTTGATTGAAGTAAGCAATTGCCGTCTTAACGTCGGCGTTGGTACGCTTGGTCCAGTAGTAGCGGCCTTTCACGTAGAGCTGATAAGCCTCTGGGTTCTGCGTGCCTTGCCGAGTGACCTGTTGCTTTTCCGCGCCGGTCAGTTTCGACCGCAGCTTGTCCGCAATGTCGCCCGCAATTTGCTGCTGTAAGGAGATGATGTCGGAATCCTTGCGCTCATATTGCTCGCCCCAGATTGCTGTGTTGTCCTGCACGCTGGTGAGTTCGGCGCTGACCTGAACCGTGTCCCCGCGTTGCACTACCCTGCCCGTGAGTAAGGCATCGACGGTCAATTCTTTTCCGACTTTCTGGACGTCAACTTCTTTGCCCTTATAGCGGAAAACGGAGTTGCGCGATTTCACTTTCAATTGGGGCACGTGGGCGAGGCTGTCGATTAACGATTCCGTGAGGCCGTCACTGATTAGACCGGTATCGGCGTTGCCGTCTACGGCGTCGAATGGAATTACGGCAATGGATTCGACTTGCGACGTGCCGGCCCTTGAGCGCCAATACCAGATTCCAGCCGCCAAGGCAATGAACACAACGGCCAGCGCGGCGAATCCGTACTTGCGCATCGCAGTTGCCGCCGGCAAAGCGGTGCTGGAAGTCGCCGATCCGCTGGAAGGCGCGGAGTGTTGAGAAACCGATCGTTGCGAATCCGTGCGCAGATCCATGGCGGAAGCGGGCGAAGTCTGTTGCGCGACCTGACCACTTTCCTGTACGGCCGCCACGGACCCCGAACTAGCGGGTGCGCCGTGCCGTGAATCTGTTTCCCGTTTCAGCCGCTTCAGGTCGGCTCGTATGTCCGCGGCGTGCTGGTAACGCAGTTCGCGATCCTTCTCCAGCGCCTTGCCAATGATGTCGTCGAGTTTCGTTGGAAGGTCAGGGTTCAGCCGCAATGCCGGAACCGGATCTCGATCCAGAATTTCGCGGGAGATTACTCCCGAGCTTTCTCCCCGGAAGGGAAGCGTGCCTGTAGCCATTTCGTACAGGACCGCTCCGAAAGAAAACAGATCGCTCCGACCATCTAGTTCTTTCGCACGCACCTGTTCTGGCGACATGTAAGCGACCGTGCCTAGCGTGGAACCGGGACTGGTAAGGTGCGCCTCGGTCATCGCTGTTTCCTGGGCCGTTGCTCCGGGCGTCTCTAGCGGCCTTCCGCTCCCTGGCGTCACTTTCGCCAATCCAAAGTCGAGAATCTTGGCGTGGCCGCGCTTGGTAAGAAAGATGTTTGCGGGCTTGATGTCGCGGTGGACGATCCCCTCGGCGTGGGCGGCGTCGAGCGCGTCGGCGATCTCAATCGCCAGGCTAAGCAACACTTCGGTCTCTATAGGCTTGCCGCTGATGCGGTGCTTCAGTGTTATGCCGTCGAGAAACTCCATGACCAGGAAGGGATGGCCGTCTTGTTGCCCGATCTCATGAATGGTGCAGATATTGGGATGGTTGAGCGCCGAAGCCGCCTGTGCCTCCCGCTGAAACCGGGCCAAAGCTAGAGCGTCTTTGGCAACGTCATCGGGCAGAAACTTCAACGCCACGAATCGGTGGAGGGTTATGTCTTCTGCCTTGTAGACCACACCCATGCCGCCACCACCAAGTTTCTCGAGGATGCGGTAGTGCGAGATGGTCCGGCCAATCATTAGAAGACGGTTGGATATAGCCGCTTCATCTTAGAGACGCGGCGCCCGCTAGTCAACGAGAGACGGCTCTCGTGTAGATGCTCCAAGATAATGTCACCCCTTAACTGCAACCAGACTTTGTCACCCTAGAAGGATGGTGACAGTGAGTCAGAAAGAGTTCCAACGGGTGAAAGTGATTGAGAATGCGGTAGGCGGGC
>JABCZL010000042.1 GCA_013289685.1 Acidobacteriota bacterium
AGCTTGCCCCTGGTTTGTTTTTGGGAGAACACATTATGGAACCCGATCGCAAGACCTCGAAGCTCACCAAATTGAATCGGCGCGCCTTCGGCAGTGCTGCCGCGGTCTCTGCGCTTGTCGCGTTTGCGGGCGGGATTTCGCGTGTTCGAGGCGAGAGCCGCGACGACAGCGCTTGCGGATCCCAGTATCGGACGGGGAACGGCGCCTGGACCTATGACGTTGTGCCGCAGTGGGGAAAGCTTCCGACAGGCAAGCAGTTCGGCGGAACCCACGGAGCGATCTCCAGCGACAAGGCCGGCAATGTGTATGTGAGCACCCAGAGTGAAACTGGCGTTCTCGTGTACGAACCTGGCGGACGTCTCGTAAAGACCATTGCCATGGAATATCCCGAGGTCCACTCACTGCACTGGAGCGCCGAAGGTGGCGAGGAATTCTTTTACGCCACCGTGCAGAAGGGAACTCCGGCGGAGAACTGGCTGGTCCTGAAGATGAAGACGGACGGCACGGTAGTGCAGAAAATCACCGCGCCTGGCGCAGCGGGATTCAAACAGGCAAATGAGTGGAGAGTGACAGCCGTTGTGCCCGGACCTGACGGCTCGATCTATATCGCGAACGGCTACGGAGACTCCCGCATCTTCCGGTTCGATAAACACGGAAACTACCAATCCAGCTTCTCAGGGAAGGGCACCGAGGACGGGAAGTGCGATTGCAGTCACGGACTAGCCGTGGACAAGCGCTACGATCAGCCGCTGCTGCTGGTCTGCGATCGCGAAAACTTTCGCCTCAGCCACTTTGACTTTGACGGCAAGTTCGTTGGCCACGTCACGCAGCATTTGCGGCGTCCGTGCCAGGTTAGTTTTCATGGGGACTACGCCATCGTCTCGGAGTTGCAGGGTAGGGTTACGATCCTCGACAAGAACAATGTGCCGGTCGCGTTTATCGGCGACAACCCGCAGCAGAGTCAGTGGGCGAATTACCAGCTCAGTCCCGACAATATTTCCACAGGCGTTTTCAGTGCAGCGCATGGGTGCTATATAGACCACGAGGCGAATATTTACGTGTCCGATTGGAATCACGTCGGCAGGATTACCAAGTTGACGCGAGTGCCTGTTTAGTCGGAGTGAGTTCGAGGATCGCGTGGTTCACAGCGCAAGGCCGGTTGAGAATGCAGGCGTGGGATTGTTTGCAATCGTCCCTACGGACTTGTGCGGATCTTCCACTTTCCCAGCGCAGAAGCGCCGGGCTATTGGCAGTCGCCCCTCCGGGTCTTCGCTGAGATCTTTTGCTGAGAAGGCAGATTACGTCATACTGATTCAGGAGAACAGGTGAAGCCTGGGCCAAATAAAACGGTCATCTTTCGCGGTCTGTACTCGTTGATTCTTCTCTCTGCTTGCGTGGGTATCATTGCGATCGCAATGTCCACGCAGACGCCCGTTTCAGCGGCTCAAACTGCGGACTCGAGCGCTGCTGCTGACGCACACCCCGAATTTCCTCCCGGCGAGGGGCGAGAGGCCGTGCTTCGGCTGTGTGTTAGGTGCCATTCTCCGAACATCATTCTGGCCTCCGGACAAGACCGGAGGGGTTGGGAGAACACCATTACCAAGATGGCGCGGCAGGGGGCCGAGGGCTCGGATGAAGATTTCACCGATATCGCCGACTATCTGACGGCAAATTTCCCTCCATCTGCCGTGAAGAAAGTTTTCGTAAACATGGCTACAGACAAGCAAATTTCGGACCTTCTGGGAATCAGCCTGGAGGATGCGAAGGCGATCGTCGCTTACCGCGATAAGGTCAAGGGATTCAAGTCTCTCGAAGACATGAAGGCGGTTCCCAACGTGGATGCGAAGAAGATTGACGCCAAGAAAGATCAACTTGTTTTCGGAGCCGGAGTCACGAAACCTCAGGCCAAGTGAGCGATTCCGGAATCACATCCGTAATCTGACTGCTGATCCAGTACTCAGCGTCGAGCCGTCCGCGGGACGCGATCCATTTGTAAGCAGCGGCATCCAGTAGCCGGTTGCGATCCACCATCTCTCGCCTGGTTTCAGGAAAGGGCGACACACCGAACTCCATCCCGCGGGTTACGGCCTTGCCGTCCCAAGGAGGAGCCTGGCGGCTGCAGTTTTCTTCCCAGATACCCAGCCAGGGGAAATCCGCGCGCTTCCAGACGTAGCCGAAGGCCTGACGGAATTGTGGCGAGAAAGCGACGAAGTACGCATGGTCGCGCTGTGGGTCAGCGAGATGGGCCGTATAGCCGCTGGCGGGAGCGGTCTTGTGCATCTGACGTAGGTCCGACTCCCCACCATCTCGGCGAGGAGCGATTGGCCATGAAAACTCTTTCCCGGGAGTCAGGTAAGCGTTGAAGCCTGGATCCGCTTGCGAGGCGACCGAACGGGTCATAGAGGCGCGGAACTGCGTTGTCGCGGGATCGAGAAAGGGCGGGCTCAGCGTGACGTGCTGCGTCCAGGCGAGGGGACGGTCCATCGCGCTGAGATTCTCCACGACTTCGCGAATCCTGACGCACTGCCCGTGCAGTTGAACGGACCGCTCGAACTTGAGTTGAGCCATGGGAAGCGTCAGCCGCTGAAGCAGTTGGTCGGAAGATCCTGTGATGTCGTACCGATCCAGCGAGGCTTCGCCGTGAACAGTGAAGCCCGCGACAGCTTCTTCGGGCGAGGGCCCTCCAAACAAGTCGAGGCACAAATTGTGGCCCATGATGCCTGCCAGGAGCTTGGCATCGGCGCCTGTTCCGAAGTTGCTGTGTTGGTCGGGTGAGAAGTCGGAGGGCTCGAGCGACGTCCAATGCGGGATCCAGAGGGGACTGACGCCGGCGCGCTTATCGAGGACCTCGGCGATGTGGCCGCCCTCCTCGAGGACCGTCACACGTAAGAAGTCGTTTTCGAGATGGGCGGCCCGACGGCCCTTAAAGATGGCGTTGGTCAAGATCGCGATTCCTACCATATCGGCCGCAGCTACGGAAGCTTCTTCAACCAGATGTTGCGGTGTGAGATTTTGACATTGCCGGAGCCCTCGATTTCAACGGCGATCAAACCTTTGGTCCGGCTGAATTCGGGATCCGTATCAACCAGGACAGACAGAATATGCCCGTTGATGATGTTGATCAGAGTATTGCCATCCACGATGACCTCTACCTGATTCCACTCGCCGGGTTTGATAACCGATTTGAGTTCGTCCGAGGTGCCCAGGTTAGCGAGTAGAGTTGGCTTCTTTCCCGATTCGGTGGCAACCACCTGGCCGCGCCAGGCGATGATTCCACGAGGCGAACTTTGCTCGTAGAGTTGGCCGGTATATTTGTTTTTGTAGTCGAAGTCCGCCTGGTAGCCGCCAAGATTCCACTTGGCGCGCTTGCGATCAAGCTCCTGCTGTTCCTTCCACTGTTCTTGTTGCTCGGGAGTAAAGTTCGCGGGCAGCGGACCAAGGTTCGGCTCAACATGATAGCTGCGATATTGCAGGCCGCCGTTGGCGCCGCTTCCTTCGAGTTTCATCTCCAGTTTTAATTCGAAGTTTGCAGGCTCGCCTCCGCGCCAGATGATGTTTGTAGTGCCGGAAGGATGCTCGGGGGTCGAAACTCCAACGAGCGCGCCGTCTTCGACGTGCCAGATGTCCGTGTCGCCATCCCAGTCTTTGAGGGTCTTGCCGTCGAAGATCTGCGTCCAGCCGTCATGATCGTCAAAGTTGATCGGCTCGGGCTGCACAAAGCCGTGGAACGCCGGGCGACGGGGCTTCGCGGCCGGTTGCTGTGCGATGGCCCGCGAGGAGAATAGGCAGAGTAAAAGCGATGCAGCCAGAGCAACTGAGAGCAAAGAACCTGTCCGCACGGGCCGGTTCTGACCACGAAGTCCAAACGGCATATCGCCTCCTTGAAGCGCGCCGCGGCTGACTCTCAGGCGGCTGGTACTGCTTCCCATTTCTTGGTCTTTGCTGATTTCAGTACGGCGTCGGTTACGTAGTCGGTGGCCAATCCATCGCGGAAAGTCGGAGCCGCGGTGCGATTGCCATCCAACGCGACCAGGAAATCGGCTACCTGATGAATGAAGGTGTGTTCATATCCGATCTGAAGTCCCGGAACCCACCAGTTCTTCATGTACGGATGGTCGCCGTCCGTGATGTGAACGCTCTTCCAGCCGCGGAGTTGCCCCTCATCGCGATGGTCGAAGTAATTGAGCCGGTGCAGGTCGTGTAGGTCCCACGCAGCGGAGGCGCGCTCACCGTTGATCTCCAGGGTGAAGAGCGCTTTATGGCCACGAGCGTAGCGGGTGGCTTCGAACAGCGCCAGCGATCCGTTTTGAAAGCGGCATAGAAAGGCGCTGGCATCGTCAATCTTCACCGGCTCGACCTGGCCGGTGAGGTTATGCTTTCTCTGCTTGACGAACGTCTCGGTCATTGCGGAGACCTCTGTGATGGGGCCGTTCAGCCACAGCGCCATATCAATGTTGTGGGCCAACAGGTCTCCGGTGACACCGCTTCCCGCCACCGCGCTGTCCAATCGCCACAGACCCTCGCCGCCCTGAGGCAGATCCTGCGAGATGGTCCAATCCTGCAAGAACTGGGAACGATAGTGAAAGATGCGCCCGAAACGATCTTCGTCGAGAAGCTTTTTCAGCAGCACCACGGCAGGAACGCGCCGGTAGTTGTACCAGACCATGTTCGGGACTTTGGCTTTCTCTACCGCGTCCACCATGGCTTTGGCTTCTTCCGCGGTTCGGCCGAGGGGTTTCTCGCAGAGGACCATTTTGCCGGCCTTGGCCGCGGCAATCGCGATCTCGGCGTGAGTGTCATTAGGACTGGCGATATCAATGAGGTCAATATCTTTACGCGCAACCAGAGCGCGCCAGTCGGTCTCTACCGATTGATAGCCCCAGTTCTCAGCAAATCCATTTACCCGGTCCGCGTTGCGCGCACAGACTGCTTTCAACACCGGACGGTAGGCCACATCGAAAAAACGGGGGGCCTGCAGGTACGCATTCGAATGGGTGCGCCCCATGAATCCGTAGCCGACGATCCCGACATTCAAGTGTTTCCTCTTCGACACGGCCTTCTTCGACACAGCTATAGCCTCCGCGTGTTAGTCCCACCCGTGCGCATCGCGCACGCGAATCAGAGTCGCCAGAATCTTCACCCATGTCTCGGGCGAGGTCATCATGGCGTTGGGGAACATACAGCCGTCCCAGCAGATATGTTTGTAGGCTTGAGTCGGAGTTCCATCGTCTTTGCGCATCCACAGGCCGGCAATTGTGACGATATCCATCTTGCCATTGGGATCGTCGGGCGGGCAGTGGCGTCCGGTCTTATCGTGCGAGCCCGAGCCCTTGACCGTGCCGTCGTTTTGCGCGACGTGGAAGTCTATCGTCCAAGGACGCAATGCCTGGGCGACTTGACGAAGCGCTTCGACCAGAACGCCGCGATCCGACCAGTCATAGTCTGCGGGAAGGACTCTGCTCTCGGGAGAGTTGTAGCCCAGCGTATAGAGCATGGTGTGCGCCATGTCGGCCTGAAAGCCAAGCGTCTTGGGGCGTCCGACCTGTTCCAGAATCTCCACCATGTGCTTCCAACCGTGCATTCCGCCCCAGCAGATTTCGCCTTCGGCGGCGAGCCGCTCGCCGTATCCCTCGGCAACGGTGCACGCCTCGCGAAATGTGTCTGCAATGCGCTTAGTGTTTGCGGATGGATTTTCGGCCCAGGATGCGGGGCCGACGGCGGAGTCAATGCGTACAACTCCGTACTTACGAACGCCGAGGTCTCGAAGCTTCTTGCCGATGGCGCAGGCTTTACGAACCTGGGTGAGAAAGGCGCTGCGTTCTTCCTCGGATCCCATGGCGGACCCTCCG
Source organism: Acidobacteriota bacterium (assembly GCA_013289685.1). Classification (GTDB taxonomy): domain Bacteria; phylum Acidobacteriota; class Terriglobia; order Terriglobales; family Acidobacteriaceae; genus Sulfotelmatobacter. Next base: position 5,850 of record JABCZL010000042.1, read on the forward strand.
CCGACCGGAGGCCACACCGGCGCTACCAGCGAGCCGGCTACGAGGTTGTGCGCAGCCAGTTTTTCCGCGAGTAGCTTGAGATCGTCGTCCGTTGAATCGATGTCCGTGTGAGGGAGCGACAGGAACAGGTCCACGCCGTCGAACTTTGTCCCATCTACTTCGGCCGCAGCGGTGAGGCTCAGCATGGTGTCGAGGTCAATGAAAGGCTCGGAGTCAGGGCCTTTCCCGACAATGCCCGGCCACATCGCGTTGTGAAGGGCTGGGGACTTATGTTTAGAGGTGCTCATAGCGGATGCCCTTTTCAGCGGTCTTTGCGCAACGGTTCGGCGTCCGGATTGTCGGGACCAAAGTGTTTCAGCATCACCAGCGGATCGGTGCTGCTCGGGTTTTCGATGCGCACACCTTCCTTCGCTGCGGCGGCTGTCACGAACAGTTCATCCTCTGTCAGTTGACCGAATCGGATCATGGACGGCGTGGAAACCAGAGTTCCGCCGAGCTTGCCGTATCCCTGGGTAAGAATCAACCCGTAGGCAGCGGCATCTTTGATCGTGACGGTGCGGCCAGGCAGGACGGTGAGTTCCTTCGCGGAGTAGTATCCGCCGCCGTAGGTGATCCACAGTTCGCGGTATCCCGCTGCTTCAGTCTCCTTGATCGGACGAACCGGCACCGGGTGCCGCTGGTTGCTCTTGGCGAACTGCGGGTTCACGTTGGCGTCCCAGTCCAACATGCTGATCAGATAGTCGAGATCGTGATGGTGCTCGGGCAGCACGTCCTTGGTCAGCAGGCTCCAATCCACGATGCGTCCCTCGACCTCCGACTGGAACATCGCGAACACATCGCTGTTGACCTGGGGCTCATACGTAACCAGCGACCCGGGAGCATGCAGAATGCCTGGGTCAACTTGCCATCCACTGCCCGGCTCGAGACGGTAAGCGCGGGCGTGGAAGATGATTCCGTTGTCCCCGCGGTTCCAGTTCTCCAGGCAGCGGTGAATGTCTTCTTTTGTGGTTCCGGGCTCCAAGCCCATGTAGGTGTGGGGAAAGTTGTTGCTGATCTGGTTGTATTGCGGAGGGAAATAGTAGGCTTCGGGTTTGCCCTTGTGTCCGACCAACTTGGCGAACTTGTCACTCTGATGCATGTGGTGCGGAATCGGGCCCATGTTGTCGAAAAACTTGCAGAGCAGATTCCAGCCCTTTTCACGCTCCATGACGTCAGAACCGAGCAGTAGATCGCCGGCGCTCTCAACCGCATCCTTGAGTAGGAATTTGCTT
>JABCZL010000043.1 GCA_013289685.1 Acidobacteriota bacterium
GTGCTGTTGACCAACTCGATCACTAGCTGCTTGGCTTCGATGTCATCGCCGGATGTAAAGATGACGGTACGGGGTTTGTTGGGCGAGAAGTCCTGTATCCAGGCCATCGGCATGTTGCAGATCGATTTTACAAGCCGTGCGCCAACTGCCGTCTCTGCAACGATCTCGCTAGAGGTGCGTCCCTTCAATGCGGCGCGCGATCTGGTCACGCCCGCCAGACTAATGTCTGGCGGTTCCAGATGTGCGTTCGTCGCGTCGATCAGGATGCGGCCTCGCCAATCAATACCCTTGAGAGCGTCAGCTACACTGACCCAATGTGTGGCAAGAATGACGACGTCGCACTCGGCAGCCTGTTGTTTCATTCCGGCGATGGCGCCTGGACCAAGATCAGCGACAAAATCAGCCAGTGTTTCCGGACCTCTGGAATTGGAGACAACTACGGTATGACCAGCGGTGATCAAGTGACGGCCAAACGTCCTCGTTACGTTGCCGGCACCTATAAATCCTACTTTCATGACCAACCTCCCTTCTTCTATTGGAATTGCGAAAGAGCACGCCCGTTAGTTGGTGAAGGCGCGTAAGTCGGGACTTCTATCCTGTGCTGCGGATTATCTGGAAACGGTGCCGCCATCAACTGGCAGGTCGATGCCAGTGATGAAACTGCTCTCGTCGGAAGCGAGGAATACAGCTGCCGACGCAAGCTCATCTGCTGTTCGGCCAGACCAGTTAATATAAGGGCTTGAATCAGGAGTTTTGCTCAGTATGAATCGGCGCTGGCGGTACTACGGTCTCAACAAGCCCGGTCGCCACGTCGTAGACGAGGCCTGATATAAGCCAAGAGGCCGGCAATGCGGGAATCGCCCGGAGCGCGGCAACGTCGAAGGCGACTGCCGTCCGAGGATCGGTGACCGCTTTTGTCTTGAGTTCGCCTTCCTGTATTTGAAAATAGTGCGCCAGCTTTGTGGGGTCGCCGACAAGGCGAGTGATGCCGCAATCGGTGTGCTGAAGTACGATGATGTGAAACTCACCGCCGCCTCCAGGAATCTCTCCGGCAACCTCACCGATTCGCCCGAGTAGTCCCAACTCTTCCAACAATCCCGGCGTGATTCGACCGCCGATGTTACGCATCACGACGGCCTCGCCCGGTCCGATTCCAAGTATGTCAGCAGGATCTACACGCATATCAGCGCAACCGATGATGATCGCCTTTACATTTGGCAGCGCCCTCGGAAGCGAAGGCATAAGCGTGCCCTCAGCAGACTGCCGAGCGGCAAATTCTTTGTTACGTTGTAACATGTGGTCGAGATTGTTCAGCTCGCTGGCTCGTTGCGTAGCACTCAATTGGGTCATGGTGTCCTCCCTTTTCAAATAGATTCCGCAGCATTAGAGTCCGGTACATCGGCTTGTGGGACGTGATTGAATGCTGAACGAAATTACTGTCAGTCTGAGTTGGCTTGCGCGGGCGTGCAGGCAAGGGTTCCGCTGCTGGTTACGCCCTCTAATTCCCTGGCAGGCGAGCGGACGGATTTGCGGAGTGGTGGAAAAATTACTATGCAAGAGCGATTATCCCGCCTTCCGTCGGCTCCAGATCTCGGTCCTCTGCATCGCAGAAAGTCTCGTTCGCCTCTCTTCGCTCATAAACACGATCCCTCAACAGGCGATCTACCAGGATTATGAAACCCAAAGATTCTCTTATACCAAGAGAAAAGGGTACCCTGGCAAGCCAGGGTACCCTCCCGAAATTCTCGCCCGTGAGTTTGGACGAGAGACTAACTGTGCGTTTAGAAGAAAAACTTAAACGACAGCTGCATCGTCCGAGCGTTGCTCAAAAACTGTGTTTGCGGCTGGTTGAAGTCGGCACTCTGCGGTAGCAATACGTTAATCTGAGAGCCGGTATATCCGACTGGTGCGACGTCGTTTATGCGTCCTCCAACCCATTGTGGATGGTTGAGGGTGTTGAACGCCTGGACGCCGAATTCGACTCTAAAACGTTCGGTGATGGTGATTCTCTTCAAGACAGACAAGTCGATGTCATTAATCGGAGGCAGTTGCAAGGTGTTACGGCCCGAATTCGCAAGAGCTCCGATTCCGGCTTGGATGTACTGTGCCTTCGGATTGAGGGCCCCGTAAGCGACAACGAATGGAGCCGCGTTCGCATCTCCGCAGGACCACGTTTTGCCGGTGGAAGGGTTGATGCCGGTGGGCAGGTTGCTATTGCACAACGGTGCCACGCCGCTCCCGGTTCCCGGCACGCCGCCAGGGTTGAAAACCGTGCGGTCCCCGGCGGAGTCGCCATTTTGGTTCGAGTCTATCCCGCTCTGCGGGTCTACCCATTGGCCTGACTGGTATGTGTAGATCGGGGCGATTTCCCAGTTTCCAAGGATGTTTTTCACAAACGCGTTGCCCTGCTTGAAGTAAGGCACATCATAAATCACCGCGAGAGTGAATCGGTGGCGGTGATCGAGGATCGAGTTGGCATAGTCATCGCGCAGGTCCAAACCATTTTGCGCCCGGCGCGGCGACAACACGGTGCTAAACACCTCCGCGGTGGCGTCGTCGATCAGATGGCTGTAGGTGTACGCTGCCACAAATTGCAGCCCGTTGCTCAAGCGTTTGTTCAGCTGTGTGGCCAAGCCATGGTATGTCGAGGAAGACCAAGGCACATAGCCCGTGATGGTACTCGCATTGAATCCCGCCGCGGCGTATGCCGGTACGATTTCCTCACCAAGACCACCCTTGGAAACAGGAGCGGCTGCATTCTGGATGGCGGCTAGAGTTGTGGTCAGGCCATTGAGAGTCGCTTGCGAGGGCGCTGTGGTGTACGTGGGCAAGAAAAACGACGGCGTCACCACAGGCTGCTTGTTCAGCTGAATCTGCGTCGGCAGGTGGATGCCGCGCGTCCCGAGGTAGCGAACCTCGAGGGTATAGTCCTTGGCAAAGGTGTGCTGTACGCCGAGTGTCCAGTCGATGGATTTCGGATCCAACGTATTCGGAGGCAAATAGGCCGAAGTAGCGGCACGCTGGGCGGCAAGTGTGGGGAATGTCCTAATGCCACCGGCACCGGGGAGAATGCCACCGTTGCCCAGGAACGGCGTTGCGCAATTGTAATTTCCAACAGGGGCGCAATCAATCGTGGAACTGAGCTGTGGAGGCAAAGTCAGCAAGCCGAGGTTGTCGAAGATGACGTCAAAGGCTTCTCCGACGCCGCCGCGAATGGATGTTTTACCACTCGTTCCGGGTGAATAGGCGAAACCGACACGCGGCCCCCAGTTGTTCGTCGCGGGCTGCGGAGCGGCGAAGGTGATGAGTCCCGGAACGCTGGCTGCCGAGTTTAGTGCCTGCGACCTGCTGCCGAAAGGCGTGGTTGTATATTCATAGCGCAGGCCAAGATTAAGGGAGAGGTTTGGCCGGATGCGCCAGTTGTCATTGGCAAACCAATAGAGCGCTACCTGATCCCCGTAGAAGACCGGGTTGCCGTTGCTGCGTTCTGCGAGAACGTTGGGGGCCTGGTCCTCCAGGAACGTCAGAGTCTGGGTATATTCATAGTCGCCGCGCGAACGTTGGGTAAAGGTTTCGGGTGCGATCAGTTTCCGCCCTTCAAAACCAAACTTTAGCGTGTGTGTATTCTTCGTCCAGGTAATCGCTTCCGATGCCGAATACGTGTTCTGGATCGTGCTCTGAGGAGCATTGGGATTGGGACCGAGCTGGAGGCTATTGAGGTCTCTGAATACCAGGTTCGGAAAGCTGTCCAAGCCCGGGTAGGAGAAATTGCCCGCGGGAACCAACTGGGCGAAACGGTTGAAGCCCACCCGGAATTCGTTCGTCAGATTCGCGCTAAAGGTGTGGTACTCATTGAGCGCCACGAGATGGAATTTCTCGGGCAATGGGGTGTAAAACACCGGCAGGTTAGCCGCGGTGCTGATCCCTACAACGCTGTTGTAGATGTAGCGGCCGCGAATTTGATCTTTCGCGGAGAGATCGTAATCCATGCTGGTGGTGAGGTATTTGCTATTCGTGTAGCTTGGCGGGACCACCGAGAGCCCTAGGGTTGGGATCGTCGTGCCCCCGACCCACGTCATTGGCTTGCAGCCCGGATTCGGTAACGTCCCCGGCTGCACATATTTCTCAAACTGGGCAACGTTAGTGGCTGATAATCCGGTCGTGGAATTAATCGTAGCGAATCCCGCTGCAGTGGGGGCACACACGGAGCCTGATACGCCAATCTGTCCCAACGGGTCATATTCAAAGTTACCGAAAAAGAAGAGTTTGTTCTTGAAGATGGGGCCGCCGAACTGGCCGCCAAACCGGTTGAAGTCATACCGCGGGACGGAGGTGAAACCGGCTAGCCTTTGTAAGGTGTCGAGTGCATTGTAGTTGCGGTTGTCGTTATACACGTAAGCCAGGCCGTGGTACGAATTGGTTCCACTCTTGACGATGGTGTTGAACTGCCCGCCCGAAGAGTGTCCGAATTCGGGCGAAAACTGATTTTCCAGCAGGGAGAATTCCGCAACCGCGTCATTAGGGACAAAGACGAGCGGGCCTGTCACGCTCTTGTTGTTGTTGTCGACCCCTTCAATCGTGAAGTTGTTGTTGCGCGGGCGCTGACCACCAATCGATGGCCCCGTACCAACGCCGACGCCACCACTGGAGGCCACGCCGGAGCCCAAGAGAGAAAGATTCAACACACCGCTGCCGTTCCCCCGGCTAGCCGATGGCAAGTCCGCGAGTTGCTGGTCTTCAAATGTGCTCGACAGTTGCGCCGTCGTCGTATCCAGCGCCGGCGTGATCCCGGAAACCTCGACGGTTGTAATAGCTCCCCTGACCTCCAGGGTGATCTGAAGGGTAATCGTCTTATTCAGCTCGACAGCAAAGCCATTAATCACCGTCGTTGCAAAATTCGCCGCTGACGCGGAGACGTTGTACGTGCCCACCGGCAGGTTGTTGATGCGATATTCGCCTGCTTCATTGGCTTTTGTCGTGTACTTGACCCCCGTCGCCACGCTAGCCGCCTCAACGGAAGCGCCCGGCACGACGGCCCCCGACTTATCAAGAACGGTTCCTACCAAATCGCCGCTAATAATCTGAGCGCTGACTTGGCCGGCTACGAACAGTCCAAGCACTAGCGCCACCAAGCTGAACAACGTAGAACGAACGTGAAGTCGCTTGCTCATGGAAGCCCCCCTATATTCCAAGATGTCTTAGGAACCTGCTGTCAAACTTGCACGGATGGAATGACCCGGATGGAGTATAAGGATGCAATCTAAATTCCAGATTGAGTTCTAATTCATAGACAGGCTAGCAATTATAAATGTCTGTCCTATCATCAATTTAGAATAAAGGACAGGTGCGCCAGCGAATCCAAGTCTACCTCTTTATATCTAGTTTATACTGCACACCGTAGAACATACGGATTTTAGAAGTCGCAATCCTTCCACTGTGCCCATCCGTCCTGGTACCCGCTTGTAACTCTGCCATCCTTACTTCGAGCCACGAATTTTCTTGGTTATCCATCGATGCTAGAAAAACCCTAAAGGCTGCCGGCTGGTCTCGGAGAAACTTTGCTCAGGGGTGATAAGGCTCACCATGAAACAACCGTTCGATGTGATTTCATAGAAATGGCCTGGGTGCAGGTAAATTCCTTTCGCCTCCAGCAGCTCCGCGGCGACGTCCTCGTCCGACCGTGTGGCTGGAACTCGCGGCACGGCATACCAACCACTTAAGAGCAGCAACCAGCGTTCATGGCAACTATCGAAGGCGTGATTCTCGTTTTCAGCGTCGGACTCCTTGCCTCACTTAGCAGTTTGCGGCAATCCGCTGGACCCCAGTAGTGCCTGGTAGGTCGTGCCGGTTCAGGCGGTCGATGCAACACCATCTGGTATAAAGCTGTTCTCAAAGGTGGTGTTTATGAAACAAGGGAGACGGTTTGGGCTTTCGGCGGAGCAGAAACTCGACGTGTGGCGTCGTTGGAAGGCCGGGCAGACGCTGCATGAGATCGGGCGCGCTTTTGGCAAAGAACATTCCTCCATTCGTTGTCTGGTGTCGCGTCACGGTGGGATTGCTCCGGCCGTTCGGCGGCGTGCGCTCCTCGCGCTCACGCTGCGTGAGCGCGAGGAAATCTCACGCGGGCTGGCTTCCGGTTCGTCGATCCATGAGATTGCCAAATGTTTAGAGCGAGCGGTATCGACCGTGAGCCGGGAGGTCGCACATCATGGTGGCCGCCCTGCGTATCGAGCCAGTCAAGCGGACGGCGAAGCCTGGCAGTCGGCCTTGCGGCCCAAGCGCTGCCTGCTTTCCATCAACCTGAAGTTGCGGAACATCGTTGCGAGTAAACTGATTCTGGACTGGTCGCCGAAGCAGATTTCCGGCTGGCTGAAAACCCAGTATCCCGATGATGAGAGCATGCGTGTGTCCCACGAAACCATTTACCGAAGCCTGTTCATTCAAGCCCGTGGAGCGCTGAAAAAGGAGCTGCTGGAGCACCTGCGATCCAAGCGCCGCATACGCCGGTCGCAGCACTCTCGTATCTTTAAAGACGGGCGCGGTCAAATCCCGGAGGCCATCTCGATCCGCGAAAGGCCCGCTGAAGTGGAGGACCGCGCCATTCCGGGTCACTGGGAGGGCGATCTCCTGCGCGGCTCAGGGAACAGTCACATCGCGACCTTGGTGGAACGCCATTCGCGCTTTGTCATGCTGATCAAGGTGCCCGGCAGAGATACGGCGGAAGTGGTGGAGGCATTGAGTAAACACGTTCGTAAACTTCCCGCCACCCTGCGGCGCTCGCTGACGTGGGACCGGGGACTGGAGATGGCCAAACACAAGGACTTTACGGTGGCCACGGATGTGAAAGTCTACTTCTGTGATCCGCAGAGTCCCTGGCAACGCGGCTCGAACGAAAACACAAACGGGCTCTTAC
>JABCZL010000044.1 GCA_013289685.1 Acidobacteriota bacterium
CGAGTGTGCACCGCGTACCAATTTTCCGTATTCAGTTCAGCCATCGGCGCGATGTTCGGAAGCTCCCACGACTGGTTGCCGGTACTCATAGCTTCGCCCTCTGAGTCACAAACGTGACTTTTGCGGTAGAAACAGCCATAAAGATGGAAGACCTAAAACGTTCAGGGGGACCCAGGGGAAACAACTTTAGATCTTTGGGGGAGAATCTCTATTGCGTCTATCTACAATCTCTAAATGCGCCGTTCAGATCAGAACACCCGAACCGATTGCAGTAGATTTCCTGCTCGCGGTGCCCGCCCTCAATTACTCTGAAACGGCCCATTGGTACGCGAAGTGTTGTTTACGAGCAAAGGGGGATAGGACTCGGTTAAGAGTTTGTTGCTCGAAAGTGAATGCAGACTACAGTCGTATGCAGCGTGCTGCAAGTGGTACGCGCTCTCCGCGACGGACTTCTCATAAGCAGCAGGGTGCAAGTTCCTGTCATCAAGAGCAAATTGCCCTAGAGAAGAAGTTCTCTTTTGATAGGGACGAGTATGCCCCGCTGGACGCGAGCCTTTGATCGCGCTGCCAGTTACTTCGTGCGAACAAAATACCAAGGACGTTTGCGGATGTTATTGATTACGAAAGACATCTATATACTAGAGTGGGATAGTCACGCGCCTTAATAGTTCCGTCGGTAACCACCTTTTCTCGCGAATACCGGCCTGCGAACCCAAACGTAATGAACCACAATGCAACCTGTGCAAATGTCTGCGACATTCGCTTGCGTCGCGGTCCAAACTACGCTATATTTCACTCGGTTGCACGTCCCGTCGGGTTTGCGTTTTAGGCCCACGGACGAAGGCACCTTGTGCAAGTTCGGACCTCCCCCGAATTGAACAGTTTCCCACCTTGGGATATCCCCTACCCAGGACGACTTGTTCGGTTACCGTCTTTTGCTCAATTTTGATTCCGGGTCCCCAATTTTTAAAATTATCGGTGGAGTCATTTATGGAGTCACAACGTGCACGGGGGGACAGAATTCGTGTCCTGGTTGCTGATAATTCGCGGATTCACACTCAACTCCTGGCAGACGCGCTAAAAAAGGATCACGAATTAGAGGTAATCAGTGAGGGCTCCGATTCTGCCAGTGTGATCGCAACCGCTGCCGCCCAGAAGGTCGATGTTTTGGTGATCAGCTCCCACTTGGACGCGGAAGCACATCGCGCTTTTGAGGTATTACGGGAATTACGAGCGTCCCAACCGCAAATCCGGGCAGTAGTCTTGATGGACTCGTCTAAGCGTGACTTTATTTTGCAGGCATTCCGTGCCGGCGCAAGAGGAATCTTCAGTCGCCACGAGTCTGTCGAGTCTCTCTGCAAGTGCGTTCGTAGCGTTCATGAGGGTCAAATCTGGGCTAACAGCCTGCAAATGTCATTCGCGGTCGAGGCGCTCGCGTCTTCACCCACGGTCCGCGCCGTCGACGCCAACGGCTTGGATCTGTTGTCAAAGCGCGAGATGCAGGTCGTTAGCAGTCTTGCCGAGGGCCTCAGCAACCGCGAAATCGCCGAGCGTCTCGGCCTGAGCCAGCACACCATCAAGAATTACCTGTTTCGCGTCTTCGACAAGTTAGGGGTCTCCAGCCGGGTTGAGTTGTTGTTTATGACGCTAAGCCAGGCCAGTCCCGCGCAATCTCTGCTGCCCACTCTACTTGGTAACCCGGCGACCGGCGGTCGCCACGACGAAGCAACCCTGGCTATCTGTCGAAAAGCTGCGGAACAGGGTTTACCCACCGCGCAACTTGCGTTAGCGCAACTGTACTCCGCTCGGCGAGCGAGTCCCAAGGACTTGGTATTCGCTTACATGTGGTTCTTGATTGCCAGTGAACAAATCACGCGCGCCAAAGACCACGTCAACAAGAGCATGACCATGCAGCAACTGCTCGAAGCCGAACAAAGAGCAGCCGAGTGGATGAGAAACACGAGAAAAATCCCGCCAACATCGATCGAAGATTCTGACGAGCCCCAGCCCAGATGGGAAAAAGGCGCATCGACGGCATGATAATGAAACTCGATGTCTTTAGTTTCTGCTTTCCCTACAATTGAAAATGACTCATGACAGGCTTGGATAGTCAGGGCTCCTTCACTTCAGTAGAGGACTCTAATTCACACAGATTTTTTTCCAGCGCGGTTCAACCTCGAAGTGTAGTCTGCCAGCCGGGTCTTCGATATGGATTGCCGAAAGGTTAGTCCCCTGATGTTTGGCATTAAATCCCGGTTACAACAGTTACTTCCGGTTTAGCTCGTTACAGGCCAAGAACGGGGACCGCAAATCGTGTTGCGACGGTTGGGATCGCAAGAGCAGTAACTGAAGACCGTGATATGCCTCGAAAACTTGAGTCTGGCGGACGACCGTAACGGCCGTCCTTGTGCTCGGCGCCTTGATCGCTCCAACTTCGGCTCTTCTTGGTCTTCTATTCCTCACTTCCCCAGCGAAACTTCCACGCGCCGATTCAGCGCTCGCCCGTTAGCAGCAGTCGCGTTATCTGCGACTGGCCGCATCGAGCCGAATCCCTGGGACTCAAGTCGATCCGAAGTAATGCCATGAGCGGTCAGCCAGGAAACCACCGATGCTGCGCGAGCTTTGGACAATGGAATATTGAGTGCATCCGACCCCTGATTGTCCGTGTGGCCAGCCATGATCCACTTGGAGCCGGGTCGTCCATTGATGAGCCCGAGCACCGCGTTCAACGCGGGCATGCTATCGGCACGCAGCTTCGATGAGCCCGTGTCAAAGTGAATGCCGTAGATAGTCGCCGTTCCGGTTTGCGCTATGGATTGTTCGAGGGCTGCGGTACTCTCTTGATGGGGATGCAGTTGTATCTCCGCATTTCCACTCTGTCCCGCAGGCAAGTCCACCGGAACTGAATTCTCGTCGTATCCGGGGGCGTTTGCCGTTGCGACGACGAGTCCTGCTGGAATATCTTTCAGTGCGCATTTTCCCTGTCCGTCGGTAAGCGCCGATGAGAGTCCAGCCGTGACCATCGCGCCAACAATGGGTTTGTTGCTGCCGGCGTCGGTGACCGTGGCACTTACCGAGACCTGGTATTTGAAGTCGTGCGGATTTACCAAAATGCGTACGAAATCGACAGCGAAGCCATCCTGCACATGACTTGTCGGGTCGTCGATCGAGAGCTTCACCGTCCCGGATTTCAGCAAAGGCCAATATTCCGGCAATAACTTCAGGCTCACCAGCTTGCCGATCGGTCCCGACTGGTTGAGCGCATTGATGGCGTACTCGAAAGTAGGAATGCGCGTACCGTTCAAGCTGACTTGGAAGTGAGAGCCATAAACCGGCGACTGAAAATCATCGGCAAAGATTTGAAACACCACTTCGTTAATCTTCGTTGGCAATGCTCCCACGATCAGGACAATCGGTGCTGGCATGGTCAACTGCCGATCGCGCGTGCATTTCGCTGCGTCATCGGGGACCACCTGAAGGACATCCATAGACACGCCCGAAGGCAGTTGCATGCCATTCAGGACTTGGTCGCCCGTTTTAGACAGAACCCGGTCCGCTAACATGAAGCAAGATCCGAGCGACCAACTATAGCCGTCGCCACCGACCGTCTTGGTTAGGCCATCGATCGTGATTTGATCTGGCTTTCCTGCCGTATGCTGAACGATCATGTGGACGGGCGTGAGACCAGTGCCCAACATGATTCGATCCGTTCCCGGCGGCGCGTTGGGTGGTATGCGATAAATGTTGGGGCCGGGGTGAACCGGAGTCGATTGCCCGGAGAACGGATCGAATCCGGGCGGCCAGCCGAATCCCAGATTGTTGATGTCGCCTGTTCGGACGACGAGATCCGCGTCCGGACCCCCCACGGTACGTTCGTATGCCAGGGCCCAGTCGTGTGCCTGGTTTCCAGTTGCAGCTACGGGCACCATTGGAGGTCCGCTCGGAACGGGCGGAGGATTGAGCGCGGTGTCCGCTGTTGGTATACCAACATTGGTCGCCCCAGAGCCCGCGTTTGGAACAGAGCCTGGCGCGGAAGAAGGAGTCGATGCAGCAGCAGCCGTCCCAGGAGTTCCAGTTGATCTAGCAGCGTTTCCTTGCCCGGGCGTGCTTGCTGCCGCGGCGATTGCGGCAAGATCCTTGTTTATGTCCTCCCCTGAGGCATTGCTTGGATTTTGTCCTGTCGCCGAAAGTCTGGCTAGTTTTTGGTTGAGGGCCTGCAAGGCCGCTTGAGTTTTCGGGTCCTGCGCCGCAGCCGCGAGCTGAGCCAGCTGGTTTTTCAAACGTTCTGCGGCTGCGGGATCGCTTCCGTTTTGTGCTGCGGCAGCCAAACCGGCCAGAGCTTTCGCCACATCGCTCGCTGCCGCGGAATTCTTTCTGTTCTGTGGGCTCGTTGCGTCTGAGATAAGGCTGGCCAAACGAGCTTTTTCGGCCTCAGCCTGTGCCTCGAGTTGGGCCGCCTTCTGTCTCGCGCGATGGACTACATAAGTGACACCCGCAATACCGCCCACGACGAACACCAACAAGATCGCTACGACAATGATGGCGACTTTCGAAATGCCCGACGGTCTTCGCGCAGGGACAGGCGCGGCCTGCGGGTAAAATGCGGGCGTGACAATGACAGGGACTGGTGTAACTGGCGCTGCGGTGGAAGATCGCGACGCAGCATCCCGATTGGGCATTGCACTTGTTGACGGCGGAACAGCAGCCGCGACTGAGGCGGAACCGGACGCGGCTGGCGAAGTCGTCGCGCCTACCGCGACCGGCGTGCCGCATTTGTTACAGAACTTTACCCCGCCCACCAGTTCCATCCCGCATTTCGTGCAAAACCGCGGCACTGGGCTGGTCATGCTTGCATTGCTTCTGGGCGCGCCGCACTTGGTGCAGAACGCGTCGGATTCCGGCAGTGCCGCGCCGCATTGTGTACAAACCTCGGCCATTGATTCCTCCAAGCCGCCTTCACGAGTATTTCGTAGATACGGATAGCAGCCCTTGACCTCAAGCAACGTCTACATCGTCATGGCGTCGAGGTCGATGTCAGTTCCCAATTCCACCATAGCGTCGACAACAGCCGTGAACACTTCCTGGCATAGCGACCAAGGGGCGCCGGTCTCGTATGACAACGGCGATATCCCACTCGCAAGAGAATCAGCGTAATAGGGCACGCCACCAAACACCTCGTAGGCCTTCGGCGAGATCGCCTTGGTTAGGAGGAAGGCCTCTTCCTCACTGTCCTGAAAACCGTTGAGTCCAGTATCCAGCGTGCTGATGGCCTCACCAGTTGTGGGGTCGAGCTTCCACCAGGCAGAGTGAGACGAGGGCGGTGAGGGCGTGCGCTCGGGGGCAACCAGCAAGCTGCCAGCTTCCGCACTTGCCATTCGAGCGCGGGCCAAGTCGGACGTTTGCACGCTGGTCAGGGGCGCGCCTCCGCGAACCGCGACGAGTCGAATGCCTTGCGTTCGTGCCCGGTCAAAGACGTCGATCGCGGCGATTCGTCCGGGCGCTCCAGGCAATAGCACATCGCCTTCAATGGCGGCATCGGCCACGCTTCGTGCCAGGTTCGCCCGTATGAGATCCGACGCGGATGCCTTACGGCCCACGGCTCGCACCGGGTTGCGGCGCAGGTCCAGCGTCAGCCCGGACGTCAAGTCAAAGCTGGCGATGGCCAACCGGGGCGTCGACTCGTAGAACAGCGCCGAGTCGTCACCGGTGCGCAGGCTCCGCGCCAGACGCTGCGAAAGAACGAGTACGCTCTCGGCCGTCCCCTCGAGCAGCGTCGGATACTGGTCCAGCATGCGCACAAGACGCTGCTGATCTTCACGCGAAAGCGATCCGTTCTGCACTGGGCGCGCACCGTTGAGGGCTTGCAGGTCTTCGATTACCGCGGCAGCCGATGAGAGGCAGCGGGCCGGCATTGCTGGATTCAGCGGTCCCGTTGCGAAGGCCAAGGCGTAGATGCCTGACAGTTGAAGAGGGATGCCGTTCGTGACGGTGATCGGAGTCAGGGGCGCGGTTGCGGCCATGTTGTTGGCTCGGGCGACCGCTCCGATGCGGTCGATCAGCTCTCGCCGCACCACCTCGGAATGCTTCGCAGGGTCCGTGAACTCGACCTCCAGCGTTTCGGAGGTGAACCCATCCTGTGGCGCCGCTGCCGATGTCCCTCCCGGTTTCTTGTTGTCACCGAAGAGGGCCGCGGCCTGACCCGCCTGCGAGATGGATTGCTGCGCCTGGTTGATTCGATCTTCCTTGCTGTTTGCCTTGCCGGCGATGATTCCCGCCTCGCCGAATGTTAGCGCCGCATACATATGGCCGTCGATCTGCAACACCGGCGTGGCCCGCCATCCGCCTTGGAAGTCGTGATCAAACTTATGCGACAGCAGAACCTGTGCCCCGC
>JABCZL010000045.1 GCA_013289685.1 Acidobacteriota bacterium
GCCACGCCGAGATTCCCGCCCTGCAGGGAGTCGGAATACGCATCGTTCACGCCTTGGCCGTTGGTGTTGAATTGGTCGGCGAAGAGGTTGTAATCGAAACGGCCGTGCGCGCCGGCGAGAGATGCGTAGCCATTCGCGGTTCCGAGGTTGCCGCCGTCCGCCCCGAAACGCAGCTCTGGAGTCTGCGCCGTTCCCTGGCGCGTCCAAACCTGCACTACGCTAGTCATCGCATCGGAGCCGTACAGCGTGCTTTGCGCGCCGCGCACGAATTCCATGCGATCAGCTTCCGTCAGGGGAAGTGTGCCAAAATCAAACGCTCCTCCCGGCTCATTTACGGTTACCCCGTCGACGATCACTTTGTTGTAAGTGGAGTCGCCACCGCGCACGAAGAGAGACGCCAGGCCACCTCGCTGTCCGGCCGTGTTGATGACTGCTCCGGGTAGAAAGCGCAACGCATCGTCGGAGGCAATCGGCTGAATGGTTTGCAGTTGCGCGCTATTCAGGGTTTCGACGGCGGCCCCAGCGGCTTCTGTCGGCACCAGGGTACGAGTCGCAGTTACAACCACGGTTTCTGCGGCCGCAGCCAGCCTGAGCTTTATCGTGGCAATTTCATTATCGGGCGAGAGGTCGGTTGCAGCTGGCGCAAAACCGGGGGCCAAGGCCTGCACGTGATACGAAACGGAGGCAACATTCTGAAATATGGCGAAACCTTCCGACGAGGTAATCGCGACCGCCACCGGTGTCGCGCTGTCCTTGAAAGTCAAGACGACCTGCGCTCCGGCAACCGCCGCCGATTGGGGATCCACAACTTTAATTTTGATTTCGGCGGCCGAAGCTGCCGCCAGGAGACAGATCACAGATGTGAGAATACGAAAGAACCGCATGCACTCCTCCTTTGTTTCGCGAAAGGGGTTGGTGTGGACGGTTCGCGCCAGTCTCCTGGCTTTGCGAGTAAGGACAGCTCTCGCTGTCCGACGGATGCAGCCGGCCTTCCCGGAATTACCCAGTGACCGGTTGCGAATTTCCTCGCTTACAGTTGCGCGGCAGCGCGGGATTCTCACCCGCTTCCCTCCTCAAATTAATCTGAGGACGCGCGAACCAAAAGAAATTGAGAAAGAACGAAAAGCCACTTCCCGGATTCTGGGCAGACCAGAACCAGAGAAGTGGCATTGTAAATCAACGGCGGTTATTTCCCTACTGCACGGTCACGCTTACCGGAGCAGACGGGATACCATTGGCGACAACCACTAAGCTGCTGGCGCCAGTCTGGATACCTTTTGGAACATCGAAGCTGGTCGACACAATTTTCGTTCCCGTGGCGACGGCCATGGTACTGGGATCGTGGGTGCGAGCATAGAAGACGTGTTTGGTCGAGTTATTGGTGATGCGCACCAGCGCGTAGCTGCTGTTCATCTGCGCGTCGTCACCGTAAGCCGCGCCGTGGGTCAGGCCATTAAACTGAGTGCCCGTGATTTTGTAGGTGAGACCAGGGCTAATGGTGCTCGGGGCAGTCTTGATGACAGGCGCCCACGCTTTCTGGTATGTGCCCTTGGCGGTGTAGATCTCTGCGTCGATAGTGGCGCCATCCGCCAGGGTGTAGAGGATCTGGCCGGTTGGAAGCACCAGTAATCGTCCCAAATACGAAGTATTGATGTTACCGGTCTGTTTTGGCAAAGGAGCGTTAATGAACTTAGTTCCATTGAATTCATAAAAGGAAACCGGGGAAGCGAAGACGCCCGGGCTGGTCTCGCAGAGAATGTTTCCATCAGGCAGGACGGCGGCGGGAGCGTCGGCCATATCGTCTCCATTGGGGAAATCCGGGCCAACTGCCCATTTGCCGGTGGCAGTGTTATAAATCGCGGTGTGTCCGGCGCCACTGCTGTTGGCTCCCATCGCAAACACCGAGCCTTCAGGACGCAGCAAAGCCGGTCCGGTTTCTTCGCCAGCGCTTATCGACAGGCTTACGATCGTGCTGCCGCCGCTGGTCCAGGTGCTCGTCTTTGGATTGAAGATTTCCGAGTTTGGAGTATTCTGCGTGTCGACCAGCAGGACTTTCCCATTGGGCAACAATTCCATACCTTCCTCGGCGTAGTCGTCCGATTTGCCCGAGCCTTTGATGGTCCACTTCAAAGTCTTGGCGTTGAACTCAGCGCTCGTTGTGGTGAAATTTTGGCCCAGCAGGAGAGTACCGTTGGGCAGAACGACCGAAGGCGAATCGCCGATTTCGCTCCAGTTGGCTGGCGGGCTAACGTTCTCCCACGTATCAAAAAGCGGATTGTAGATCGCGCCAAGATTCGTTTCGTCCTGACTGAGAAAGTTGTACTCTCCGCCTTCCACCAGCACCCGACCATCGGGCAGCACCTGGGAGGCGAAGTACAGCGGCGCATAATCGGATGGCATCGATCCCAGTTGCTTCCATGTGCCATTAATATAGCTGCCGGTTGAATCAGGGGTTAGCGCCCACCAGTTTGGGCTGTTGTATTCATGGACCATGGCTCGTCCGTCGGTCAGCAGCACAGCGGTATCGGTTTGGAATGTCGGTGGATGCTTCAGGCTCTGCCATTTTTGTGCGGTGGAAATAGAAGTGAAGGTCAGGCAAGCGGCCAATGTGATTCCAAGCATTCTTAATGTGTTCATATTTTTCCTCTCGCGATGGTTTCCTCAGGGGCGGGAGGGATGCGGGAGTACACAAACATCGCCGCCACAGATGATCTTTGTAGCGCCGCCGTCCCGGCGGCGCTACAGGGGTAAAGCATAACTAACAATTCGCCGCAAAACGGTAGTCTGTAACACCACCGAAGTCAACTGCGGAATTGTAAAAACTTTGTCTTTTACGCGCGTCATCAAAAAGGCCGGGGCGGAAAAGCTCCAATCGACAACAATCCCGGGCTGTTTGGGTCAGAGACGGGCGATTTTGCCGACTCTGTCAAACTGCACTTCCCCCCGCTTGATTTCACGTTAATCTCTGCGATAGACGACGGAGCTCCGTATTCCGCGACATATACAACTCCTCCCGTCCCCGTGGTTTGTTGCAAGGCCAAAGACGCGACATAGGACCAGTTCGTTACGTAGCCCTTGAGGGACCGGGAGACACAACCTTTTGAAAGCTTGCCGGTAGTCTTGTAAAAAAAAGCGGCAGTGACGGTGCCGGATTGATTGTTGCTTATATAGAGGAGGGTTTCATCCGGGCTTAGCAGCACGTTACTGGAATTAATTTTATTCCCTAAACGATAGACCACCGTCGGCGTCAACTTGCCTGACGAGATATCCGAAACTTCCACCACGGTGAATGGCGAGGTATCTCCGAAAATCGCGTAGTGTCCATCCTGAGTAATATCGACGCCGCTCGGATAAGTATTGCCCCCGCGCGAACCGGTAGAATTCTGTTCATCGTGGTTGGAAACCGGCACGCCCCCGGAAATGTCGAAGGATTCGATAGAGCCATCGCCATAGGTCACGACCATTATGTTTCCATGGATAACCATTCCATCGATCGTGCCGCCTTGCAGGCCGCTAACCGCAATGTCGCTGACAAACTTAATTTTGCATCCCGGCAGCACTTGAAACGTTCCGATAGTGCTGTGGTCAGTGAAGCTGCCATACAAATACTGGGAGTTCATTGCCAAACCGACACCGTTGGCGGCGCCGGTATCGTTGCCGGAGCCCATCGCGTGCCCATCAACTTTCAGCGTCCTGATACCGATTCCCTCGATCTCGCCTGACTGGGCCACGGAAGCATAGACGCATTCCGCATTTCCGCTTTCGAGCACGTTCACCCGGTTGGCCGCAAAGTAGCCGCCTGCAATACCGCCCTCGCCGGTTAATACTTTTGTTTTCAGGGTCAGTATGCCGTTCGCTGCCACGCTGAAAAAACTGACGCTGGTGGTGAGGCTCGGTGGCACATCATCATTGGTGATGACGTAATGAGGTTGGCTGGCGCCGAGTGCAGCGCCACTGGCACAAATTCCTATTAGGATTATGGTCAAACATGATGAGCACAATCTGGACGCGATCCTCATAGACTGTTCCTTCATGCCCAAAGGGCATTTGCGACTCTTACTGATACTAAAAAACCCACTCGCCCGAACCGTCAGTACAGACCGGAACGGGTCGAGTGGATCAGTTTTTTTGACCGCTTTGCATACTAATTTACTGTCACTGAAGTCGGGGCCGACGGGATGCCGTTCGTGACCACTTCCAAAGTGCTGGCGCCAGTTTCAATGCCGGCTGGCACGGCGAAGTTAGTCGATTCTTCCTTGCTGCCAGTTTGAACGGCAAACGTGCTCGGATTGCTAGTCTTGGCGTAGACGACATGCTTGGAAGCAGTGTTAGTGATACGCACTAGAGCATAGTTGGTGGAATCCTGGAAATCATCACCGTAGGCGGCTCCATTGGTCAAGCCGCTGAGCTGCGTTCCCTTGAGCACATAGCTCTTTCCGTGCGTGATCGTGCTGGGCACGGACGTGATGGTTGGAGCCCAGGCCTTCTTGTACGTTCCTTTGGGAGTGAAGATTTCAACATCGCTGCTGAAGTCAGTAAACAATAACTGCCCGCTCGGCAGTTCCAGGAAGTGTCCGTAGTAAGCACCGTCGGTGGGCCCGTTGGGCGGTTCAGGAAGCTTCGTCAGCTTGGTCCCGTTCCACTCAAAGAAAACAGCACCTGTGCCAAAAACAGGCGGGGCCGTCATTACGATTACGTTGCCGTTAATTTCCACCGCCGAAGGAGCATCGTCACAGGCCAAAGCTGCGCCGTTAACCTTGGGGAAATCCGGACCTGCCTTCCATTTCTTGGTGCTCGTAGTGTAGGTTGCCGTGTGCCCTGGAGTGCCAGCAGGCGCCGCTCCAGCCGCAAACACAGTACCGTCGGGGCGTAATACGAACGGTCCCACTTCTTGAGAGCTGGGATCTTCCAGGCGGACAATCGTGCTTCCCGCGCTGGTCCATTTCTTCGTCGTTGGGTTGTAGACTTCGGAGTTGGGAGCGTCGATGGCATCCACGGTGAGAACGTCGCCGTTGGGCAACAGGCCCCATCCTTCTTCATCGAATCGATCAACTTTGCCGGTGTTGGTGATGTTCGTCCATTTTAAGGTCTTGGGATTGAAGTAGGCTTGGTTCACTCCCTCGCAGCAATCGGCCTGCATGTAGGTACCGTTGGCCAACAGAATGGCTTGGGCGTCACCGATGTTAGACCAGCCCGAAGGAGGGTTAACTGATGTCCATTTGTTCTTCACCGGATCGTAAATCGCACCAAGATTGGTCCAAGCGGAATTGCCGAAGTTGTATTCGCCGCCCTCAACGATGAATCGGCCATCAGGCAATACCAGGGAGCCGAAGTAGAGCGGGGCGTAGCCGGAGGGCATGGAGGCCACCTGCTTCCACGTTCCGGTGACGTAATTGCCGTTGATGTCGGGAGTTAGCGTCCACCAGTTGCCCGTGCCGTTATTAGTATCGTCATGTACCAGGACCCGGCCGTCTGTGAGCAGCGCCACCTCGCCGGCTTGGATGTTGGGTACCTTGTTGACAGGTTGCCACTTCTGTGCGCCGGCAATACCGGCAAGAGCCAGCAAAGCGAGCAGTGAAATTCCAAACTTGTTCCACATCTTCATGATTGTGTCCTCTCCTGGGTTGGGTCCTCTAGAGGCGGGTTCGGACGGGGAACTCCAGCACGTTGCCGCCATAGATGAGACGTAAGCGAATGGATTAAAACAATCGCCGCAAGAATTTAAACGTAGAAGTCATTGAAGTCAATGTGGCCTTTCGTCTCCTAACCCAGCACTCTGGAAGCCCCTGCCTGGCGGGCATTACACAGCTGTCCGCTACAACCGTTCCTCCCAATATTTTGCAAAGAGTACAAAGAACACGCGATTTGGTTCGGGGAGGAAGAACGTCGCCGGCGGGATGGGCGCGGGTTGGCAGCGCCGGAGGTACAGAGGTCCTTGGTGGGTAGTCTTTAAATTCTTGCCATCGCCGGCTAGCACGCTTTATGGGTGGAAATGAACGCCCTCCACGGGGAACCGCTAGTGGCGCAAGCCCATAATCATGTGAGAGACGCCGATCTGATCGCGATGCATCCGTGGCAAGATATCGCGATCAGGTCCCCGGCGCGAAATATTAAGCGCTGAAGGGCCGGGGATTCCTAGAAAACCTCGCGAAAACCCTGGTCGCAGACCGAGCTCTCCTTTAGTTCGCAGGGGAGAAATCGAGCTTGGTATCGCCTTTCACCGTCACCGTGACAGTCGTAGCCTTGCCGTTGTGCCACTCGGTTGCCTTGT
>JABCZL010000046.1 GCA_013289685.1 Acidobacteriota bacterium
CACGAAACGACGCGGAATCTGATCGGCAACGGAATGTACACGCTCCTGCAGCACCCCCGGGAAGCAGCGGAGCTGCGAGAAAGACCCGAAATAATCCGCTCCGCTGTGGAGGAACTTCTGCGTTACGAGAGTCCCGTACAATTTACGGCTCGCGTGCTCAAGGAAGATGAAGATATCGAGGTTTGCGGACAGCAGATACGCAAGGGATGGACGGTCCTATGCATGCTCGGTGCGGCGAACCGGGATCCAAAGCAATTTAAAGAGCCCAATCAGCTAGATCTGAATAGGCTGAACAACCAGCATTTGGCGTTCAGTGCGGGTCTGCACTTTTGCATTGGAGCCCAACTCGCGCGGTTAGAGGGACAGGTTGCGATCCTTAATCTGGTGCAGCGCTTTCCGGAGATGAAGCTCGCTGGCCCCCGACCGGAGTGGGCCTCTACATTTGGATTCAGGGGCCTGAAAAGTCTTCCAGTAATTATGTGAAAACCCTCGTTCGAGCTGCTGAGTCACGGTAAGAATCGATTGATCTAACGGAGAGCTTCTCCCACGTAACGGGAAATCACGGAGGCCAGACTCTCGAAGTGGGTGGTCATGATTCCCAGGTGATCACCGGGTACAGTTTCCACCTCAAACTCAGCCGCCAAGTGAGCCCAAACTGCACTCGGATCAGCAGGGAAGTCGGTGGGGGTCTCAGCTCTTACGAATTTGATCTTGCCCGGATAATATCGGGGCTGATAAGAGGTCAAGGCGGAATAGGCACACTCCCGAGCCCGTTGCATGGCTGGAGAGAGCGGTACATTGATCGGCGGTTTGTAGGATAGTCTCGGCGTACCCGCACGGCGACGGGAAGGCTGAATGATGAGAGAAAGAGCCTCGGACATAGGCAATTTCATAGTGGTAGTTGCGCGCCGCGTTGCTAAACGCGTTAGGAGGAAGGCCCGCTGCGCGAGCGACAAATACCGAATGTCGGGGTAGGAGTCGAGCATCGCCAGCAACGCGACCTTCTCGCCAGCGGCCGTCAACCGCTGTGCCATTTCAAAAGTAACCAGGCCACCCAGCGAATAACCAGCCAGAAGGTAGGGTCCGCTGGGTTGTACCTGCCGGATCGCATCGAGATAGAACTGAGCCATATCTTCAATACGGTCAAACGGCTCTTCCGTCCCATCGATTCCCTTCGCTTGCATTCCTTGAATCGGATGCGATGTCCGGATGTGTTTTACAACCTGAAAAAAGTCGATGACACTTCCCCCTAAACCATGGGTGATAAAAAGTGGGGGTTCCTCAGGACCCTCCTTCAGCAATACCAAAGGTGGAAGGCGCAAGTCAGTTGGCTGCTCCAACACGGCGGCAAGAGCGGCGACCGTGGGTGCAAGGTAGATTGTCACCGGCTGAAGTTCTCGACCGCAGGCAATTGCAATTTCATTGAACAGTTGAAGGGCTAACGAGGAGTCTCCTCCAAGATCGAAAAAGTTATCTTCGATATTGACAGACGAGCGCTGCAACACCCGCTCCCAAATCGCAGTGAGCATCTCGACCAGGGTCGAAGTCGGCATCGGGTTCACTTTTCACCCCGGTCACGTCGTCTGAGCGATCCGCGCCTCATGAATGTGCAAACTCCCAATAGAGTTCTCGGGCCTTGCTGTACAAGGGGCCGAAGGGCAGCGAACGGTCGCCGATCCGAGTCACCGGAACGACCTTGGAATAATTTCCCGTAGAGAAGATTTCATCGGCCTTCTCGAATTCCGGGTAGCCGAGTGTCTTCTCAACCACAGTTACACCGCGATTGCGCAGCAGTCCTATGACCCGTTGGCGAGTAATGCCCGCCAGGAATGTTCCGTTGGGGAGCGGAGTAAACACTACCCCGTCCTTCGCCATAAAGACGTTGGCAGTGGCGAGTTCGGCGACATTGCCCAGCATGTCGCAGACGATCGCATTGTCGAAGCCACGCGACTGCGCCTCAAAAAGCGACCTCGAATTGTTGGGATAAAGACAGCCTGCCTTGGCATCAACCGGCATCGTCTCCAGCGTGGGCCGACGATAGGGAGACAGCGTTATGGAAAATCCTTTCGGTGCTCGCATGGGTGCCTCGTAGATCGAAAGGCACCACTGCGTGGACTCAGGATCGTGTGCCTGGACCCATGGTCCTTCTTTTTCCGCCCAATACATCGGCCGGATGTAGAGCGCCACTTCCTTATCGAAACGTAATATTCCCTCTCGTGCAAGCTTGACCCAGGTTTCAGTCGAGACCGTAGGCTTGAGGAAGAGCTTTCTTGCAGAGTCATTAACCCTTGCGCAATGAAGCTCGAGGTCAGGCGTGACCCCTTCGAACGACCGAGCTCCATCAAAGACAACCGAGCAGAGCCACGCGGCATGCGTCCGCGGACCCATGATTCCGATGTTGCCTTCGTGCCAATCGCCCTTGAAATAGGTCCAAGTCTTAGTCCAGCCGTCTCCGATGGTCAATTAAGTTCCTCCGACCGCATTTTCTTGGCACGTTCTTTGAGTTTGTGAGCCAGAACGCAAATGCAAGCAGCACAACAGGGGGAGGATGAGCACTGAAACCCATTCTAAGGAGGCAGATTCGCTTCAGTCTCTGGCTCTGCCTAAATTACGCCACCCCGAGTTGGCGAGTCAATAACCGTTGGTCTCACAGTTTTCGCAAGCCTTTGGTTCGTGCGGCTATGAGTTGTGCACGAGAGACTTCCTGCCTCCTTATTTCTGCAGGGGTGAGTCACCGAAGATGGCCTTCAGTTCGAGAAATTCCCCCAACCCGGCCTCGCCCCATTCCCGGCCGTTGCCTGATTGTTTATAGCCGCCAAAGCAACCCCCAAAGTCGACTCGTGCGCCATTGATGTGTACATTGCCAGCTCGAATTCGCTTGGCCACGCGGCGTGCGCGTTCGAGGCTCCCCGATGTCACGAAACCTGACAGCCCGTAGGGAGTATCGTTCGCAATCCGGACCGCGTCGTCCTCGGTGTCATAAGGAATAATGCAAAGAACAGGGCCGAAGATCTCCTCGCGTGCGATGGTCATGTCGTTTCGAACATCCGCGAATATCGTCGGCTTCACAAAGTATCCTTTGGTAATACCGTCCGGACGGCCGAGCCCTCCCGCGGCCAATGTCGCACCCTCCCCGATACCCTTGCTGATCAAGCGCTGCACTTTCTCCAGCTGAGTCTTGCTGACCAGCGGCCCGACGTGAATCCCTTCTTTCAACGGGTCGCCTACCATGGTCGCATCCGCCACCTTCGCGGCTAGCTTGACCGCCTCGGTCATCTTGGAACGGGGAACCAGCATGCGAGTGGGCGCGTTGCAGGACTGGCCACTGTTGCGAAAGCAGGCCTGCACCCCCTCCTTTACTGCATTCGTAAGATCGGCATCATCAAGGATGATGTTGGCTGACTTGCCTCCAAGTTCTTGCGTGACCCGCTTGACGGTTGGAGCGGCCGCTGAGGCTACGCAGACTCCCGCTCGCGTCGAACCGGTGAACGAGACCATTGCTATATCGGGGTGCGAAGAAATGGCTGCACCGACCGTAGGTCCATCACCATTCACCAGGTTAAAAACACCCGGAGGAAGGCCGGCGTCATGGAGGATTTGGGCGAAGAGGTAGGCGGAAAGCGGCGCCAGTTCACTGGGCTTCAGAACCATGGTGCACCCGGCAGCAAGGGCAGGAGCCACCTTGCAGGCGATCTGGTTCATTGGCCAGTTCCAGGGAGTAATGAGGCCGCACACGCCTATAGCTTCTTTTCGCATCAGCGTCGAGCCCCTGAGCTCTTCGAAGCTGAAACGCCCTAATACATTCACTATCTCAGTCAGATGAGCGAGCCCAGCTGGAGCCTGCGCCGCGCGGGACAATCCAATGGGAGACCCCATTTCAAGCGAAATGGCCTCCGCCATCTCTTCCATTCTTTGCCGATAAATCTCCGTGATGCGACGCAGGATTTTCACGCGGTCATCGAGCGCCGTTTCGGAGTATGAATCGAAGGCTCTTTTGGCCGCGGCAACCGCGTTGTCAACATCGGCGCTACCGCCGAGAGAGATCGCCGCTACAGCTTGTTCATTGGCAGGATTGATGACGAAGAAATCGCGCGGCTGGATGGGATTGACCCATTTCCCATCGATGTAGAATTGTCGGCAGTCTCTCATACTGTCTCGTGGAATTTACGCAGGGGGTTTAGTGTCGGCGATTGGATGCGGATGCTACACGATCCGGTGCACGTTGGTTCTCCGTCAACGCCAGTACGGCGTAAGCAGTCGCGGCGTCGCTCATGAAGCGCCCAGTATCGGAAGATATATGTCGGCGCTTGTTTACAGACGAGGCTGGCCAGAAACCTTCCGCCGCATTCTGGTTGCTCAGAAGCCAGAAGACGCCGCGCTGCAGTTGAGCATTATTGCGGGAGACGCCCGCTTCTTGCAGCACGAGACTGATCAGGCCAGTGGCGACGCCGTCACTCTTACCATCCATCGGGGTCCCGTCTTCCCGGATCCACATGTTCACCAGCCCGCGAAGACTCCAACCATTCCACCTCCATGTAAGGGATGCCAGCCTCCAGCCGCCATCTGACTGTTGCCGGCTGAGGACTTCGTTGATGATGACTTTTTGCTGCTCAGGCTGTAGCAGTCCGGGCAGTTTGGTGGAAGCCCAAAGGAGGAAAACCCGATTGAGCGTGGACTGAGCTTCGCGTTTCCGGTTCAGATAATCACGCAACAGGTGCAGGTTATTCTGGATTTCTGGCATCGATCCATAACCTTCTGGAGCTGTACCCACAGCCATCGCGGCCAGGGCGGCGCCATAGTAAGGAGAATCGTTCGCTTCCCAGGGCTCTTGGTCGAACTGAAGCCAAAGCCATGCGCCCGGGCTGTCTCCCGAGGTCAGTTGCTGCGCCCACATGTGGTCGAATGCAGCGCGCGTGTCGTCGCTCAGTCGCCTGCTCTGCGCGTCTCTGCTGGCGAGGATCAGCGCGTTGAGCACCGATTCGGTTCCGCGCGACTCTGCAGCCTTGCCGTCATATCCTCGGTCGCTATAGTACGGTTCGACGTCCTTCCAAAGCCGGACGCGCTTGGTGACATTGTCGATCAGCCTGCGCTCGGCAGGTGTGGAACTCTGTTCAGCAAGCGCCGGACGCAAGGCAGGCCGCGAAAGCGCATATGGCAGGGCCGTATGGCACGATATACAGAAGGTCCCGTGATCGCGAGCAGACCCTGACCATTCCATCCACCAGCCTGCCCTGTAATCGAGGTAAGCTGCTGCTGCTTTCGGGTCCCAGGAATTGGACACTTTGGCCGCGTTGGGGCGCGAACAAGACGTCAATACGACCGCAAGGAGGCACAGCGTTAAAGCAGCTATTCCTCGCGTGCCCAACCTCATAAGCATACCTGCACTTTGCAGCCCGAATGACTGATGGTGATCACAAATTGGCGAAACCAGGGGAGGAGATAGCTAGATCACTGTCCAACTATCCAAAATCTACGAACGATTATACAAGGTAGAGCGTTTCGGCTGCCATCCGTCCCCACTCAGGCGGAGTTTGTGGAACTGGGAGACTTCGGCCGGATACCCAGAAATCCACAGCCGAAAGAGACAATTCGTTGTACCGTGTGCCGCGCTACCAGGACAAACCATGCCGATCTTCCAATGGAATCTTGTCCGGCGATCTTCCACATGGACGAAAGCATTCTCAGGCGCTCTCGATGGCTCATTCGAATTCTCACACCCTTGGCCGCGATGATGTCGTATGTTTTAGCTGCCAGGTATGCCGACCGCAGATCTTTGACGAGACACCGCATGAAAGACAGCGGAATAGCGTGTTGAACGGTGGCGTTCGCGACGAACAAAGGAAGCTCGCCGCGTTGCAGAAGATTTGCCAATACCAGAGTGTCTTCAGCCCGGAGCGCAACCGGATCAAACAGCCCCGCCTCAA
>JABCZL010000047.1 GCA_013289685.1 Acidobacteriota bacterium
TTGCCCGTAATCCGCCCAGGATCGACCGAGACGCTTCCTACAACCTGGGTTACCAGTCGTTAGCGGCGTTTCCGACGTATCGGTGATACAACATAGCTTGAAGCGGTCCCTCCTGGAGGCTATGAAATGATGGAACGGATTGCAGATACATCGCCAAGTCCTAGGGCCAGGATTACTGGTGTCGTTTATTTGCTTTACTTTCTGACGGCAGTATCCTCCGAGGTCTTCGTTGGCCGGGGCCGGCTTGTGCTATTTGACGCCGTCAACCTCATCGCGGACGCGTTTTACATCGCGGTGACGCTGCTCTTCTATTACCTGTTTAGGCCGGTGAACAGAACCCTCTCTTTGCTCGCGGCGATCTTCAGCCTCGTGGGATGCGCCAATGATGTTCTTGGCCTCTTTAATCTCGCTCCCTACAAGATCAGCTCCCTGGTATTTTTCGGTCCCTATTGCCTCCTCCTCGGCTACCTCATTTTCAGGTCGACCTTCCTGCCTCGAATTCTGGGCGTGCTGATAGCGTTTGCCGGTTTGGGTTGGCTGATCTTTCTGACTCCGCTCGCAAACCATCTGTCCACCTACCTTAAGGTCCTCGGCTTCCTCGCGGAACTATCGCTGATGTTATGGCTCATCGTGAAGGGCGTGAACGAACAACGATGGAAGGAGCAGGCCAGTCCAGCGGTCGAGTGACACAGCAATCGAAGTAATCTACCTGCCTGGCTAACGCCCTTGCCTTGAGTGGTCTTGCCAACTTCAGAATTGTCGGCAAACCTTACCTTGGGATTACTTCACGCTTGCCCGTCACCCCGACACAATCTCGTCTCGCTGACAAGCATATCGTCAGTGGAGGCCTCGGCAGAATGAGACAGAATATTTTGTTTGACACGTCAAACCATTTGTCACAATCTCGCGCCTATGTTGGACTCGCGGATCAGACGTCTCTTGGATGCCTATCCGGCTATCTTTCTCGCCTGCCATCGTCAACATGTGCGCGAGGACGAAGCTGGAAAAGCCATCACTGAACACCAAGCCAGCGTTCTAGATCATCTGCATGCCACGCGTCCGACGACTCTATCGAAGCTGGCAGAGCACATGGGCGTGGGCCGGTCAACGATGAGCATAACTGTGGCACGACTGGTGCGCGCCGGGTACATCACAAGCAGGCGAGACAACAACGACGCGCGATGCCTCGGCTTGACCTTGACGCCAGCTGGAGTGCGGGTGAAGGAACAAAACACAGTTCTTGAGCCAGAACTGGTAAGAGAGATGTTTCGCACGATGCGGCCCGCAGAATTAGAAACTGCACTGCAAGGCCTCGAGTGCATAGCGAAATACGCCAGGATCTTGCTTCGCCAACGAAAGAGAGGACGTGACCGGTGAGAATCCTGTTGATGGTGGTCGCGGGTGTAGTCCTGCTGGTCGTTTCCGTGATCGTGATCGGTTCGTTGCTGCCCAAACGGCATGTTGTGTCGCGCAACGCTTCTTACCGGGCCACGCCTGAACATCTTTTTTCCCTGATCGCTGGTCCGCAAGATTGGCGCCCAGACGTACTGCGCTGCGAAGCTGTTCCATCCGTCGACGGTCGAGAGTTGATGCGCGAAACCACGCACAACGGTGAAACCATTACCTATGAACTGCTGGATCGCATGCCTCCCAGATCAGTAAAGCGCCGCATCGCCAGCGAGAACCTGCCCTACTCCGGCGCATGGACTTATTCGCTCCAGGCCAACAACGGATTGACCATCGTCCAGATCACGGAAGACGGCCAAGTCTACAATCCGGTCTTCCGGTTCGTGTCGCGTTTTATTCTCGGTCATACGCGCACGATGGACGCTTACCTGCGTGCATTGGGCAAAGCGACTGGACAGGAAATTGAGGTCAGAAATTAAGCTCGCAGTACCCGAAGGTTCCCCACAACTCCCTTATCGTCGGCAACCTTCCCGTAACGGATTTCGGAAGGGTTGCTCCTGATCCAGGGCGCAATCCCAAGCCGACAAAACGGACCGCCCCGCTGACTCACTTCACATCACCGGCAGCAAACAGACCTAATGCCTCATTAAACCGGCAAGCACTCCGTTCAATGAATCGTTCCACGCGTGAGCTATCATTCCAGGGCGAACGCTTCCGCGCCAATAGGCCAGAATTCCGAACATTGCTCCATACAGGCAAATTAGAATCACCATCCGGAAGCCCTGGTACGCGTGCGCCGCGCCGAATGCCGCGGCAGAAAAGACAATGCCGGCGGGCGCGCTCTTAGTCAGGGCCATGAACTGCCGTTGTAGGTAACCTCGAAAGATCGTTTCCTCGCAAATACCGGCGGTAACTGAGAGCGCTATCCATAGTGTCAGTTCAATGCCTCGATGCGGGAGCATGGACACATTGCTACCCAGAGCGGCGATGCGGAGGAGCCAGCCAAATATCCAAAGGAGCATCGCCGCAACGATCCAGAACCCAGCGGCAATTGCAATATCCCGCAGCACCTGGCGGACGGAATGCCAATGTTCTCCGAGAACGATGAGGACAGACGCGCCATTACGCCGAACGCCCGCTACCACCACAACGAACAAGAGCCATTCAAAGAGAAGCGTGATTACATAAAAGAGCACGCGGTTCGGATTAGCCGTTGCACTCAGTTGATCTACAAGAATCTTATGCGCTATCGTCCAACCGCTCAGCGCGGCCAGCACTAAAATCGTGTGGATTGAGCCAGCAACTCGGGGGTAACGGTCTGGCGCGGACTGAGCCAGAGCAGAAGGATCCATGAGTCCTCCTCTAGCTCGTGCAGTGTATCAGCCCTTATATAACGAGGTCCTGTGTTTCGGCAGTGAGAGGCGCACAAAAACCTCGATGCACGTAGAAGAACATTGCGGCTGTATTGTCGGCAACTCTTACCTAATCGCGTTATGTCAGAGTTGCCCGTGATACGGGAGGAACCGGCCGCGCTGCGCCGAGCTAGTCCAGAGTGCGACAGTACGAGATGTTTTGCCGATTGTCGCTTTGAGCCGGCGGAGTCAGCTCCCGGTAAATTCACCCTCCCGGAAACTGACATACTACCTTCGGTTGTTTTGCATTCGTCCAGTTCGGGCCTTGGGCAAGTCTGCCTCCACTCCAAGCCGGTAGGGTGCCAGCAGACCTTTGAGAGAACGGCGGAGCCAAGCAGCCAGGGATCCTTTGCGGTAGACGGCCCAGTCGAGCATGGCGCCGCCGTTGACCTGCTGGATCAGCCGGGCCAAATCGCCGGTGTCGCAGGGCTTGAGTTCGTCGGACGCCACGGCATCATCGAGGAGTTTCTTGGTTTCGTCGCGGATGGCGGTGAATTGTGCCAGGGTGATGGCATGAAACTCGGGATCGATGAGGTCGACCTGCAGGTAGGCTAGGCCATTGGCCATGGCTTCAGGCGTCGAAGCGAAACCGCCGCACTCGGCATAGAGTTCGATGAGCGTTTTTAGCGGCGAGCCATATTTGGCGCGCGCGGCGCCGAATTGTTCCGGAACACCACCGGGAGCAGTGCGGCAGGCGGCCAGCAACAGGCCCCGCTTGGTGCCGAAACGCTGGATCAGCGTCGCCGGCACGACACCCGCTTCCTTGGCGACGTCCGCCAGGGTAAGGTCCACAGGGCTGAGGCGCTGCATCACGCGCATGGTGGCCATTAGGATGGCTTCGTCCGAAGTTTGGCGAGGTCGAGGCGACGTAGTCTCCTGGTTCTTCCCGATTCAGAGAAATCGAACGAGAAGACCACCCTCGTAATACGAGGGCGGTGTGCGCTCCGCTCTTTTTTCAGCCACGCGACACGCTAGGCCGCTGAATAGAATAACTGAATGGCTGTTTACTTTCCACTTGACATTAATGAACGGCGATTCAATAATTCGCCCAGTCTCCTTGCGAGGTGCTGCCATGGCCGAGACTTCCGCTTATCAGCCCCCAGAGTTGCGGAATTGCGTGGTGCTCGTGGCCGGCGCTACTCGAGGAGTAGGACGCGGCATCGCTCTGGCGTTGGGCGAAGCCGGCGCGACGGTGTACTGCACCGGGCGCAGCTCGCGCGCGGCGCTGGCTTCCGGCATCAGGCCGCCGTCCGGTCAGCAGCGGACAAAGGCCTTGCCGGCCGCGTATTACACGGGCCGGCCGGAAACGATTGAGGAAACTGCCGAGCTCGTGACCGCGCGAGGCGGCAAGGGCATTGCAGTCGTCGTAGACCACCTGGACGTCAGTCAGGTCGAGAAATTGGTGGCCGAAATCCGGGCCGAGCAAGGAAAGCTGCACGTGCTGGTAAACGACATTTCAGAAAGCGCGGAGCACGAATTTGGCAAGACCTTCTGGCAAGCCGACCTGGAGCGCGGGTTCGCCATGTTCCGCAATGCGATTCATACGCATATCATCACGAGTCACTGCGCGGCGCCGCTGCTGATCGAAACGGCCAAAAACTCGGGCCGAACCGGATTGATCGTGGAGATCGGCGACGGCGACACCTATTCGTACCGAGGGCATTTGTTCTTCGATCTGATCAAGACCACGGTGATCCGGCTGGCTTTTGCGGTGGCGTACGAGCTGCGCAAGAAGAATGTCGCGGCCGTCGCCCTCACACCCGGTTTTCTGCGCTCAGAAGTGATGTTGGAGCGTTTTGGCGTGAGCGAAGCGACTTGGCAAGACGCAGTGAAGAAAGATCCGAATTACATCTGTTCCGAAACACCGCTCTACGCAGGACGGGCGGTCGTAGCCCTGGCTGCCGACCCTGGCCTAATGAAGAAGTCAGGCCGCGTCTTCAGCACCTGGGGGCTGTCCGATGAGTATGCGTTTTGCGACGCCGACGGCCGCAGGCCGCACTGGGGCCGCCACTTCGTGGGCAAATACGGCGATCATATGAACCCATGCGACGAGGGCTTTTATAAGTATTGGTTCGGTGGCGCGGTCGAAGCAGTGTTCCCCGATTGGCCATCCTAATCCGGCCCGAGCAAGACGGTCGCAAGCCCGCACAGACACAGAAGTGGACCTGCTTGCCTCTCTGAATCATGAATAACTCAGTTTCGGCCAACACCTGAGAAGGACGGTGGAAACAGCTAACTATTCAGAGCTTAAACGGAGTTCTGGTCGGATAGTCGGCAACCCTTCCCTTATCTGGTTACGGAAGGGTTGCCCGTGACTCCGCCGGAACCCAGACCGGCCAGACCGGAATCGTGAGTTGTGATCGCCTGGTTTCGACAACTATCTATCCTATTCGGGGTCTGCCAATCACGAGTTGCACACGTCAGGCCCTTGCCGTCAATTGATCCGATATCGGTCAGAGGCAAATCTTAGCGTGATTTTTCGGTCAAAAGTTGAGTAATCCGCCGGGGTTGGATCGTATACAGGATGTATGTCGGCTCTTCACATGACATTGAATACGATAGCCGAAACCGAAACGGCAAAGATTGCGCGAGGCTTACGTGAGCGGGATATGGAGCTTTTTGCAGACCTGGTGGAG
>JABCZL010000048.1 GCA_013289685.1 Acidobacteriota bacterium
ATGCACGAATGGCGTGCGCATCGTGAGCCGTGACGAAGATATATACGGGAGCGGGGCCGGTCGATGGCTCCACATTTTCGATGACTCCAAAACCATCCAGATCAGGCATCAGCACATCGAGAAAAACGATGTCGGGATGAAGTTCATTGATCTGCTCCACCGCACTTATTCCGTTCGCCGCCTCGCCTACAACTTCAATGCCGTTGTGTTCGGCCAGATAGCGACGCATACCGCGGCGGGCAATCGGTTCGTCATCGACGATGAGGACTCGAGTCTTCATGCGAACTCCTCAGTGGAATGGTGATGATGGCCTCACAGCCTCGACCGTTGCCCCCGGTAAGTTCCAGCGACGACTCGTCCCCGTAGAGCTGTTTCAAGCGTGACTGGACGTTGGTGAGTCCGACGCCGAATCGCAGGTGCGATCCCGGTGCCGGACCCGGGCCATCATCGCGGACGCAGAGCCAAACTCTGCCGTTGTGGCGTTTGGCAGCGATCTCCAGCCGGCCTGCGGCGGAATCGACGCTGATGCCGTGCTTGATGGCATTCTCAACCAGTGGCTGAAGCGCCAGGCTCGGTACATAGACTGCGAGAAGGTCAGGTGGCACGTCCATGTGAACTTTCAAGCGATCATGAAAGCGTGTCTGTTCGATCTCCAGATACTTGCCGACGAACTCGAGCTCGCTCTGCAAGGTGATCTCGTTCTCCCGCCGTTCGAGGGCCATGCGCAGCAAGTCGCCGAGGCAGACTAGCAGATGGCTCGCAGCATCGACGTTTTCCTGCATCAGGATTCCAATGGTGTGAAGACTGTTGAACAAAAAGTGCGGATGCAACTGGCTCTTAAGGTTCTGAAGTTCGGCATGGGAGAGCTGCGTCTCCAGTTGCGCCGCTATAGTCTGGCGCTCCATCGCGGCCTGGTGAAAGTGGATCGACTGATACAATCCTACAACTAACCAGTACGCAAGCATGCCAGTAAAGCTCATAGATAGAACACTGACTGCGAACGGCGGCAGAAGGCGCAGCACGCCAGGATCAGTTATGCGAAAAACGGACCGCATAAGTCCACGGCTCAGAAAGTATTCGGTGACAGATGCCAGGGGAGCCATCATGAGCGACGCGAGTGTGTGGATCGCTATATGAGATACAAACCTCGGCCCCGTCAACGGGAACCGTTTGGCCAGGCCAATCACAAGCGGTGTGCACGCCGCCCATACGTACCAGTAGACAAGTTCGAGCGCACCCACGGTCACCCAGCTGACGTGGATACCCTGTACCTTCACCAGCACGATCCTGCGCACGACAAACAACAGTCCTACAATCGTCCACGCACACAGGATCAAAATCCATCTCGTCCGTCCCATATCTGGTGTGGCCTGCAGCAATGGGTGTGTCCACCCTCCGGCACGGATTATAGCTGAACCTTCGAAGGAGACATCACTGAGGACAGGGCCGTCGAGAGCGCCAGGTTCTCTCGGCAAAGCAATTTCAGAGGTCCGGCGGTCCAGGTTTGCGAACCGGCAATCGGGCAGTTGCTGGCAAACGCGCCAACCCCACGTCTATCGCAGCTGCAGAAGGGGCCTTTGTCTAGGTTGATTTGGGAGAAAGGTGAGGAGCTCAAGACTCCACGTGCTGCCATCCCAATGTAACGAAGCGTTTGAAACGGAAGGTACAAAGTTTTTGGCCGCCAACCGCCCAGACGTTTGTGCTGGATACCGCTGCCACACTTTGAAATCCGGTTTTGCCCTGTGAACGGATCCGTGGCAACAGTATTTGACGGCCACTCTGACCGCTTGTCTCATTTCGGACGCCGCATGTCACTTTTCCTGCAAACACTGGTTTTTCGCGGCATATGTTCCGTGAGCAGGAGCCTCGCCAAGAACGTATTGGCGTTGGGATGACGCTGTGGCCGGCAGGCCTACAAGAAACAGTTGGGGTTCGGGCTATGCATCTTAGCCCGATCGAGGGGTTTCTGATGACCACGTTATTTCAGGACGTGCGGTACGGCCTGCGGCTGCTTTTGAAGAGTCCGGGTTTTACGATCGTAGCGGTGCTTTCTCTAGCTCTGGGCGTGGGAGCCAACGCGGCCATTTTCAGCATCGTGAATGCCGTGTTGCTGCGTCCTCTGCCCTACCGCGATCCCGACCGTTTGGTACGAATCTTCTTTAACGAGCCCGGCGTAGGATTGCGGGACGTAAGGTTTTCCAAGCCCGAGCTGGATGACCTGCAGACGCGAGCGGGTGTATTTGAAGATGTGACCCCGATCTTCGAGGGTAGCGAGAATTTGACCGGCGCCAAACAGCCCGAGCGCGTCGAGGGGGTCAATACCAGTTTTAGCTACTTTTCCATGCTGGGTGTGATCCCGCAAATTGGACGGTTGTATGGTCCGCAGGACTTCGTGCCTGGTTTCGCTCCAGAGGCCGTGATCAGCGATGGCCTGTGGCGCCGTGCCTATGGCGCCGATCCGAACGTTCTCGGCCGTAGCATCCGGATCGACAATGATCCCCTTACAATTATTGGGGTTCTGCCACGCGGATTTCGCCATCCTGGACCGACGACTTCCGGCGACGCGGAAGTGTTTGGCGCCGGCGGATTCAGCGGAGATCCCTTTCCCCCGCCGATCCGTGGTAACCGGGTTTTGGTAAATGGAATCGGACGACTTAAGCCTGGCCTGACACTGGCGCAAGCTCAGGCGCGGCTCACTGCCATGGCTGCCCAATTGCGCCAAGACTTTCCCACCGATTACCCGCCGCAGGCGCAATGGACAATTGAGATTCAACCCTTGCAAGAAACTTTGGTGGGCAATGTCCGGCCCATGCTGCTGGTGTTACTGGGTGCGGTAATCCTCATCGTTTTCATCGTATCGTTGAACATTGCCAATCTCCTCTTGGCGCGCGCTTCGGGGCGACAACAAGAGATGGCGGTGCGGTTAGCGCTGGGGGCGAGCCGCGGCCGCATGGTGCGCCAGATGCTGACCGAGTCCATGCTGCTGTCGCTCATCGGCGGTGCCACTGGAATCGCAACCGCGGTTGGTACTTTACGTTTCATCCTGCGCTTCGTGCCATCGAACGTTCCCCGGTTCAACGAAGTGCGAATCGACTGGGCGGTGCTGGCGTTCGCTCTGCTGATTTCCATTCTCACCGGCTTAGTGTTTGGACTTGCTCCAGCGCTTCATTCGGCAAAAGTCGCTCTCTCCTCGGCCATTCGTGAAGGCGGTCGAGGGTCCGGCTACGGCACTAAGACCGGCCGATTGCGGGATGTTCTAATCGTCTCTGAACTGGCGTTCGCCGTCATACTGATGGTCGGAGCCGGCTTGCTGCTGCGTACGCTGCGGGATCTGTTGCAGGAAAATCCAGGCTTTAATCCAACTCAAGTTGTCGCGGCAAACATACAGCTTCCGAATCCCAACGAACCGGAGGCGGATCCGTATCTCGATAATCTTCCCAGAGCCACCTTTGATCGTGAGTTGCTACGGCGCATGAAGGCAATTCCGGGAGTGGAACTCGCCGCAATCACCTCAGCTCTACCGACCACCAATGTCAACCCCAACGCGGTCGGTGGCTTAGCGAATGAAGGCTTCGCGATTGAAGATAGACCGGTCGAGTCCTCGCAGGATCTGCACGCCGAGAGAATTCGGATAAGCCCCGATTATTTTAAGGTGTTGCAGTCGACGCTTCTACGCGGTCGCTCATTCACCGAGGGCGATGTAGACGGCAAACCGCTGGTGGCCATCATTGATGAAAGCACCGCTCATAAGTATTGGCCAACCCGCGATCCGCTGGGCCGCCGAGTGCGGTTCACACGAAACCCTGCCAAACCGTGGACGACCGTCGTGGGTGTTGTTAAGGATATCAAGAGTGACGGTCTCGACGTCGATGGCGTTCCCCACATCTATGTTTCGACCTGTCAAGACTCCAGCAAGGAACTGAGCGTGGTGTTGCGGACGTCTCTGCCCGCGACCCTGCTCGAACCACAGATTCGGCATGAAATCCAGGGCATTGATCCCGGCTTGCCGGTATTTAATGTTTCTTCGATGAACGACGTCCTTGATCGGTCACTGGCTTCACGCCGTTTTTCTGCCGATCTGGTGGGCGGATTTGCTGGACTGGCGGTGCTTCTGGCCTCCATCGGAATTTACGGCTTGTTGGCTTATATGGTCGGCCAAAGATCGCGCGAGATCGGTATCCGCATGGCCCTGGGCGCGCGGCGGGACGACATTCTGAGAATGTTCTTACGCAAGGGGGTCGCGCTTGCTGGCGTGGGCATCGTTGCCGGATTGGTCTTTTCTGCATCCACTGCGTCCATGATGGCAAGTTTGCTCTATGGGGTGCGACCCCACGATCCGGCTGTGTTTCTGATCGTGCCTCTGGTTTTACTTGCAGTGGCCGCGCTGGCTAGCTATCTCCCAGCACGCCGCGCGACGAAAGTGGACCCGATCGTCGCCTTGCGCGAGAGTTGAGGACATAGGCTTCGGACTCTGAATATTGCGATTCAACGTTGGCTACTCAAGGGTGTGATGACCACGTTATTGCAGGATTTGCGGTACGGACTGATTGTTGCCGAAGGCTATATACCCCCCCGTCTGACATAACAGTGGCAAAGCATTCTCTTTGTAAATGCAAGCTGAAATCCAAACTGAAATGAGGACAAAATGAAGAAAACTTTCGTGATCCCTGCCTTGCTGTTCCTCGCCGCGTCAGCGATTGCGCAAACAACGTACGCGCAATCAAAGAACCCGGTAAGTGCCGCCCTGAGAGACATTCTGCCCGGCCGGCAGAAAAACACCCTCGCAGCCGTCGAAGCCATGCCCGCCGAAAAATTCAGTTACAAGCCCAGCGCCGACCAGATGACCTTCGGCCATCTCGTTGTCCACATGGCCGAAACGAATAATCTGCTGTGCGGCAAGGCGGCCGCCGTCCCTGCTCCCAAGGTCGAGGAGGCGAAAGACACGGACTCGAAAGACAAGCTGATCGTCGCGCTCAAGGCCTCCTTCGATTTCTGTTCCGACGCGCTGGCGAATATGGACGATTCGAAACTAGCGGAGACCACGGAAGGATTCGGCGGAAAACAAGTTACACGCGCCTGGTTGAGCCTGA